>JASGIL010000001.1:0-3195000 GCA_047601875.1 Ferruginibacter sp.
TGTGTGATGTAATTGGTGAATGCCATTTTACCAACAGGTGCCAACCATGACATGGTCTTTTTAAACCTGGTTGTTTGAAATAAAAGCATAAATACTGCAATATATCCTGCTGCCAATGGTGCTACGCCAACAGCATAGGCAATGGTTCTGTAAAGCCCGTTTATTTTTAAAGATGGATAACTACCATCATGCATGGCCATGTATTTAGCCAGCATATAGTTAGCTGGTAATGCAATTACTATTGCAAATGCGATGATATAAAAAAGCAGTTTTTTATGCTCTGCAATGTTTTTATAAAAATGAGTTCTTCCAACATACATCCCGATCAACATCATGCCCAACACTTTTGAAATGCGGCTTTGGAAAAAAAGATCGCCATACCTGTAAAAGAAACCGGAGAGATCGCCTTTAAACAATCCCCACCAGCCCGTGGTACGTATATAATTTTGAAAACTTTCTTCTCCTGTAACACCAATTAATTTTTCATCGGCTTTTGCTCCAATATCATATAAAAAAGCGGAAGGAGCATTAAATACAGGTGACCACATTTTTAATGCGTACAACAGTATAGGTGAGATCACGAGTAATATGCCTGTTGTTAAAATTGTTTTGTTTGAAAATTTCCTGAATAGTAATAAAACAAATCCCAGCATCGCATACAGGAAAACGATATCCCCTGGCCATAATAATAAATGCATTGCACCCAACAGCAGCATAACTGCAAGGCGTCTTCTTACATATTTTAATCCCTGCGCCTGCGCACGTATAATTTGTAGCGAAACACCCCAACCAAATAAAAAACTAAAGATTGAATAAAATTTTCCTTCAATAAAAACATGATGCAGGAAAAGCATGCGCTCATCCCATACAGGAAACAACATGGGACCTGAAGCACCCGGTTTTACAAAATCCCACCATACAAAAGCATCAAGGTTGGCGATAAAAATTCCAAGTATGGCAAAACCACGAAGGATGTCCATGAAGATTTCTCTTTCATGGCCTTTTACCGGTGATAGTGTGTCACTCATGAGTTCTTGAGCGGAAATTAAAAATTAAGAATTAAAAAATGAATAGCACTTTTTGCTTCAGTGAAGATCATTCATTTTTAATTATTAATTCTTAATTTTTAATTGATCCGGAGTAACCTCGTTACTCAACAACTTCCCAAATAACTCCCAGCGTTTAGCCGGAGCCGTACCTACTCCCCCATTCGATTCAATATAATTTTTTACCAGCTCCTGCCCGTAATTATAGTTGATAACATAGCTGCCATATTTTTTTATGAAGCTGATGGATTTCATTGCTGTCTCTTTATTACTAAGCCCGTACTCCATCAACCAGCGAAGCGCTTCTGTTTCATTCATGGTATTGTTGATCAATCCACGCCCTACTTCATTTCTTACAAAATTCAATGCGCCTTTTAATTGGAGTACTTTAAAATAAAGGTCGATGCCTGTTGTATCCAAACCTGCAAGTGGCAACAGCACATTCTTTGCAAAATCATTTTTTTCATCTTTGGGAAATGCAACTTCAATTCCATAATTGGCACTTCCTTCTGCGATCAACGATTGCGGGCTGAACAAAGGATACAATGAAACTTCAAGCCAGCCTTTATCATGATAAAGATTTTTTTCAAGCAACATATTGTACACATGATGACCGGGATAACTTTCATGTGATGCCACGTCAATAGCACGTTCAATAAATATAGCTACGTCGGTATTTATTTGAATATTGCTTGTATAATTTCCCTTGTACCAGTTATAGCCCGACCATGATTTTCCGGTAACATATTCAAGTGTAAAATGTTCATCAGCCGGCAGGCTGTAATGTGCAAGTGTGCGTTTGCGTGACTCTGCAATAGCGGTTTTAAAAACAGTATCAATTTTATCTTTTGGAATGATGAAATGGTTGGCAAGCTTTTGAAATTTGTCCGGTATTGTTCCGGTATCCGGCAATAGCGTATTTAACTGCGTAACGAGTTCTTTAAAGTAACTTTCAGGATGCGTTGCTGCAACTACGCCAAACAAGTCTTTTGATTCTTCGTCAAAGGATTTGCGTTCGCCTGCAAATATGTGTATCCTTCTTCCGAAAGCGGTCAATTGTGCGCTCATCCATTTTGCACGTATGCCGAGGGTATCATTTGCATCTGCAGATTGAAAAACAGATAATCTTTTTAAAAGATCATCCACCTGGGAAAGCAAAGCGTCTTTTGGAAAAACAGCTTCTTTTATCGTATCTGTTTTTAAAGAATCAGGGCCGTAATATGCATCCACAAAATCAGGATCATACTTACCGATATTAAGTCCAAGTTTTACATAATCAACGGCAATCTTATTAAAGTCTGCAGCAGGGTCATGCTTTTCTTTTTGATTACAGGAAAAAAGAAAAAGACCGAAATAAAATAAATAGTTCTTTTCATAAACAGTTGTTGGAGAAATTTAATATGTTTCTCACTCTTACAAAATAAACCATTTGTCTGAACTATGATTTGAGTGATTTTATGAATGGTTATGATTTTTATTTCTTCTTAATCATAGATTTCATTTAATCATTGTAATCATGGTTCAGACAACGTCTCAAAATCGTGTTTCCCACATCATGGATGAATCCCTATCTTCGCAAAAATTACTTGCATATGTGGCTCAACAGCATTCTTGAAACAATCGGCAATACCCCTCTTATCAAATTAAACAAGATCACAAAGGACCTACCCTGTACTGTACTGGCGAAAGTGGAATACTTCAATCCTGGTAATTCCATCAAAGACAGGATGGCTTTGAAGATGCTGGAAGTTGCAGAAAAAGAAGGCAAAATAAAACCTGGCGGAACCATCATCGAAGGAACGAGCGGTAACACAGGTATGGGACTGGCCCTGGCCGCATGTGTAAAAGGCTATAAATGCATTTTTACAACTACAGATAAACAATCAAAGGAAAAAGCTGATATTTTAAAAGCTGTGGGTGCTGAAGTGATCGTATGCCCAACCAATGTTGAGCCTGAAGATCCACGTTCTTATTATAGTGTTTCCAAAAGACTGGCAACAGAAGTACCGAATTCATGGTATGTGAACCAATATGACAATCTTGCCAACAGGCTTGCGCATTATGAACAAACGGGCACTGAGATCTGGGAGCAGACTGAAGGAAAAGTAACACATCTTATTGTGGCAACAGGAACAGGTGGCACCATCATGGGTACCAGTATGTTCTTAAAAGAAAAGAATCCAAACATCAAAGTATGGGCAGTTGACAGCTATGGTTCATTATTGAAAAAATATTTTGAAACCGGTGAGCTTGATCAGAAAGAAGTTTATCCATATATCAGCGAAGGTTTTGGGGAAGATTTTGTTCCGCAGAATTATGATATGAAATATATAGATGCTTTTACAAAAGTGACCGATAAGGATGGCGCCGTGATGGCAAGAAGGATCGCCAAAGAAGAAGGTATGTTCTGCGGTTATAGTGCAGGAAGTTGTTTACAGGGTGTATTCCAGTTTAAAGACCAGCTTAAAAAAGACGATGTGGTTGTTTGTATTTTTCATGATCATGGCAGCCGTTATGTTGGTAAAGTATATAATGATGAATGGATGCTTGAAAGAGGTTTCCTGGATGTAAAAACATTTAAAGACGTTATCAATGGCCGTGGTAGTAAACGCCTGGTTAGTTTAACAGGCGATCAGACAGTATTGGAAGCAATAGAATTGATGAAGAAGTTTGATATTGAAAATATTCCCGTATTCAAAGGATCAGAAAATATTGGGGCCATATCAGAGAGTGGTTTATTCAACAAGATGATCAGTAATCCTGATATAAAAGATAAACCAATAAACTCAGTAATGGAAAAACCATACCCTGAAGTTGCTTTTGATACCCCGGTAGAGCGTTTAAGCTCATCGATCAATAAAGAAAATGGCGCCGTTTTAAGCAAGGATGAAAGTGGCTCATATCATATCGTTACAAAATACGACATCATTCAAAGCCTGTCGAAATAAGCGTTGCGTTGTTTTACGATTCGGCTGAAAGTATTGAAAATGCTGCATTCTATAAGTGCAGCATTTTTATTTACATCCACTATCGGCTAAGGGAACACGTAGTTTTACTAAGTATTACACACATATAATTTCACTTGTTTTAAAGTTGATCTACGCTCGGCAGGGTAATTACGTCATGCGTAAATAAGGGCAATACTGCTCTTGTATCAGCCCTGTTTTCGCCGCATCTTTGTGTTAGAAGTTGATTGATATGCTGAAATAAATATCAATCATATATCCAAAGATCCAGATTAACCAAAAAGAGTAATTTTCGCCAATATCCAATTAAAAAAGCCGTAAAATCTGATATCAGTCAACTTCTTTTAAAACCAAAACAAAGTTCTTTATATACCGAATTATCCCTTGAAAACTGAGCATCCAAATCCAATCCTGCCTATGCCTTAAAAAGCGATGATGGCGAACAAAAGCAGAATCTAAGATCCTAAAGAAGACCAAAGTAAAAATCCAATTCCCTGCCTATGCTGCCAAATACAGCGATGATGGCAAACTACAGAAGTAAAATTTTGTAGAAAAATTTAAAAACCAATGTCCTGCCTACGCTTTTAAAAGCATTAAAGGCACAAAACCGAAACTCTGAACCCAGGATCAAATTATTTTACTATATAGCCAACTGCTTATAAGTAAATTCAAATCCTGAAAAACCGGCGACAAAAAGTTGGTTCAAAAAATTAAACTCCTGCTGAAAAGCGGGAGTTTTTCTTTTATGATTATTCTGTTTGTTAGTATTGTCCTTGAATGTTGAATATCGTACGTTGAATATTGAAAATTAATTGGAGGCTTTGTTTATTGGAGAGTCACAAAGAAATATTCAATATTCAACGTACAATATTCAAGTAAAAAAGTTGTTACAGTTTTACTCTTGCATAAACAGCAAAGTGATCACTCGCAAACCTCCCCTTCCATGTTTCACTGATCGTTGCATGTTCCAATACTGTAACTTCCTTGTTGAAAAAAATATAATCGATCGGCTGGTCACTTTCTTCCATTGATTTAAACCCATTAAAAGTACCTGTGGGTCCGTAATGAGGTGTTTGTGAAATTGCTTTTGCATCGGTAAGGTGTAGTTTATTTTGTGCATCGGTTATGATCTGTATCGGTTCGTCTTGTGGATGTGCATTGAAATCGCCTGTAACAATTGCCTGTTGTTTTCCGGCAATGGAATCAACTGCACGCAATAACAACTTTGCACTTTCTCTTCGTGCAATTTCTCCCTTATGATCAAAATGTGTATTGAAAACGAAAAATATTTTTCCATCCACTTTATCTTTTATCTCTGCCCAGGTAACGATGCGGTTGCAAACAGCATCCCAACCTTTTTTACCCGCTGTTGCAGGTGTTTCACTTAACCAGAATGTAGCACTATGTAGTACAACCAATTTTTTATTATTATAAAAGATTGCTGAGTATTCGCCTGCTGTTTTACCATCATCACGCCCAACACCAACATAACTGTAATCTTTAAGAGCAGTTTGCATATCTGTCATTTGATCTGCAAGCGCTTCCTGCACACCAATTATGTCAGCTTTATGAAATAGTATTTCTGAGCAGAGTTTATCTTTCCTGTTTGGCCAGGCATTGAGGCTATCATACGCATTATTGTAACGAACATTGAAGGTCATTATATTTAATGCGTCCTGGGAAAAAGCAATGTTAGAAGAAAGGATCAATGTTATTACGTAAAAGAGTTTTTTCATTGAAGATGATTTGGATGCAAGTAAGGAATTTTTAGTATGCCACTGATTCAATGATTAAGAAATATTCAATATTCAACGTATAATGTTCAATATTCAAGTGCATTTTGTTGAGCATTGAACATTGTATGTTGAAGATTGAATATTAAAAAATGCTATTCTTAACCATTATTCCCAAACATTAGCAAAATTCGGTTAATTACTTAAATTCCTCTATAACCCAATACAGCACTGCATTTCAGAAAAAATTTTGAAAATAAAATTGCATAAAAACACGTATTTCTACGATTGAGTAATACGTATCTCTCCTATTAAATTTATGGTTGATATACGTTTGCTGCGGTAATTACTTCATGCCGAAAAGAGGGCGTAAGTGCTCTTGTACAGGTTTGTTTTTCGCCGCATCTTTGTATCAGAAGTTGATTGATATGCTGAAATTAAATATCAATCATTATCCAAGAATCCAGATAAACTGAAAAGTTTCGCCAATATCCTTTAAGAAAGCCGTAAAATCTGATATCAGTCAACTTCTTTTAAAACTAAAATAAAAACTAACTATATACCTGATTTATCCTTGTGAAAACGAAAAGTCCAAATCCAAACCAAAAACAAAAGAACACAGAATCTAAATCCTAAAGAAGAACAAAGAAAAATCCAATTTCCTGCCTATGCTGCCAATACAGCGAAGATGGCAAAAACCAGATCTAAATCCTGTTGAAGACCAGAAACCAATTACCTACTAACGCTTAAAAAGCTTAGCGAAGAACCGAAACTCTGAACCCAGGATCAAATTATTTTACTATATAGCCAACGCTAATAAGTAAATTCAATCCTGAAAAACCGGCGCAAAAAAGTTGGTTCAAAAAATTAAACTCCTGCTGAAAAGCGGGAGTTTTTATTTTGTAGTCACACTGTTTGTAAATATTTCCGTTTAACATTGAATATTGTACGTTGAATATTGAATATTTCTTTAAAGATCTCAAAAATTGAAGCCTTCGATTAATTTTCAATATTCAACGTACTATATTCAATGTTCAACCGGAAGTTCGACATTTTAGATACTCTGTTCTATCATCCAATGATGTCCAAACGGATCTTTTATTTCTCCCTGCCGATACCCGTAATCATAAGATTGAGCCGGGGATAATACAATAGCCCCTGCTGCAACTGCCCTGCTCATAAAACTATCTACATCCTGAACAAATAATCCAATAAGCACCGTGGTGCCATTATGTTTTTCCGGGTTGAACTGTGTAGCATTTGCAGTTTCTTCATGCAAATGAAAAACAGCGCCTTCAATCGACAACTCTGAAACATGTATCGAGCCATCGTCATTTGAAAAACGTCTTAATTCAACAGCACCAAAACCTTTTATATAAAAGTCAACATCTTTTATTCCATTTTTTATGAAGAGTTGTGGAGCAAAAGTTGCTTTAGCCGTATCACTCATAATATTTTTTTTTACAAAGGAAACAAATTTCAACACACATAAACAAAACCAATATCTCTCCCGCAACCCAGAACCTTGAGCATTGAATATTGAACGCGGAATATTGAATATTCAAAAAATCCTTTAAAACCCTTTACCACACTGGGTTTCCGATGATGTTCATCAGGATCACCTATTCATAAACCTCGTATTTATACGAACTACCAAAGCGTATCTCCCCCACCGAAAGTAACGTTCATATACTATTGAAGCGGTAATTACTTCATGCTTAAAACAGGGCGTTAACGCTCTTGTATAGCTCTGTTTTTCGCCGCATCTTTGTACCAGAAGTTGATTGATAGACATTAAATATCAATCATTATCCAAGATCCCTGATAAAACCCAGAACTTTCCAATATCCAATTAAAAAGACCAGAGTCCAATATCAGTCAACTTCTTTTAAATTTTAAAAACGAGTTCTTTTAATAAACTGATTATCCCTTGAAAACTGAAGATCCAAATCCAATCCTGCCTATGCCTTAAAAGCGATGATGGCGAAACAAAAAACAGAAAACAAAAGCACGATCCAGATCCTAACGAAGACCGAAGTAAAATCCAATTTCCGCCTAAGCTGCCAATACAGTGACAAAGCAAAAACCGAACATGAATCTTAAATCCTAAGAAGACCGAAAGAGCCAATTCCAGCCTATGCCCAAAAAGCGATGATGGCGAAAAACCGAAACTCTGAACCCAGGATCAAATTATTTTACTATATAGCCAACTGCTAAAAAGTAAATTCAATCCTGAAAAACCGGCACGAGAAAGTTGGTTCAAAAAATTAAAGCCTCCCATGCGAAAGTGTGGGAGGCTTTTCATTGAATATTGAACATTGTACGTTGAATATGGAAAATCCTATCCGGGTTTTCAATATTCAAAGTGATTAAATAAAACGAACAACGCTTCGATGTTGAAGTGAAAAATAAATATTCAACGCTCAATATTCATCGGAAATACATTTTAATCATTGTAAGTATAAATTTTTAATTCTTTCCAACTGCCGCTTGTGCCGAAGCACATGTACGATCGCATGTTCCATCAGTTGTTCGATATCATAAATTTGCCCCCACCCTGTTTTTATCTTTTTGGAATTATCCAATTGCTCAAGGTGGGCATCGTCTGTTTCTTTTAATATTTTCTCTGTAAAAGAAAAAACCTTATTAAGATCCTGCAGGTATTCATCAATGGTATTATGCAAAATTTTGGGCGGCCTGTTGATCATGTTACCGGTGATATCATAGATACTTGTTGCGTAAGTAAATCCCTGGTGCACTACATGTGACAGGATCGTTTGAACTGAACGGAAATTATCATCTTCTGTTTCTTCATCAATAACAATGGTGATATCTGCATCAGGTATATCATAGATCAATTGCTGAAGATCCTCAATGGCATATTGGTAAATATCGAGCAGAGCGCCGGTTGCGCCTTTCCTGGCCATGGTGTTTTTAAGTTTACTGTAGGGCAAAATTAGGAAAGTAAGCGGCAATCGGGAATCGGCAATCGGCAAATCTTTGAAAACTCCATTTATTTGAAAGACCTCTATATGGAATATTAATAGAGCCTGTGATTATTTCAACTCAGAGTTGAAATAGTTGAAAACTCTTCTATTGCCGATTCCCGATTGCCGATTGCCGCAATTAAAACAAACACTAATGTTTAACAACAAACTTGCTACTTCCCTTTATGGTTTGCAGGATGTATGTACCTGAAGCAAGATCGCTCACATCTACACTTACTACTTCATGCTGCAACAATACTGTTTTCATTAATTTACCCTGCAGATCTATAATTCTTGCTGTTGTATTTTTTAATTTCTCATCCTGTATCGAGATCGTAAGAAGATCATTCACCGGGTTTTGGGCAAAACCAAATGCATCATTTGTTCCGTTATTCTTTAACGTTACTACTTTGCTGTATACAGCACGGCCATCTGCATCCATCATCTTTAACCTGAAATAAATAATATCATTTCCAGGAATGGCAACTATCGACGAATAACTATTATACGATCCACCTTTTGCATGTTGCGATGCAATGCGGGTATAATTTCTTCCGTCAAGACTCATTTCGATATCAAAGCCATTCACATTGATCTCGTTTACCGTATTCCAGTAAGCATTGGCTGTATTTTTTGTTTGCCTTATTACATCAAAAGAAATTAGGGTTAACGGAACCGGCGATGTAGGATTCATTATTTGTGTAATAGCCGTATTGGTGATCACCGGCAGGTTATAATCAAAGTAGATCGACGCTTTATTACCAATGTCTGTACCATTGCTAACAAAACTCCTTGGCCTTAACCTGAAACGAACAAAACCATGGCTCTTCATTTCATTTACATTACTATCAGGTAACATGATATTATTGAATTCGAAATAAATGATCTTACCGATTTGTGTTATCCTGCAATTATGAGAACTACTGATTATTTTTAAAGAATTTATATCAAGCAATCCATTATTAAGTGTATCGGTAACTACAACATTGAATGCAGTATCTGTTCCTGTGTTCTGGAAACCGATCGTGTAATCAATGTATTTTCCTGCAACAACATCGGCACGACTCATCCTGGGAGTTGCAAGTTTTTCGTTTGGATCATAAGAACCGCGGACCTGTGCAAAAATGCTGTCGTATGAACCGATCCCATTTGCAGTTGCATGTGCATTTGTAAAAATGGTATCACCCAGTACTGCTGTTGGCTTTATCCTGAAATATGCGATGAAATTATTTCTTGCGCCTGGTACCATCGGTTCTGTAAGTTGCAGCGCCGTGCCCGTGTTATTGACTGCTGCATTGGAAGATGAATCATAGATCAATCTTGTATTATCATAATTAAGAACAATATCCGGATTGAGCGATGTAGTTCCTGCATTCTCATACCATACCCGGAATGGATATGAAAATCCTGGTCTTGCTGCCCATTCAAGTGGCGATACATAAATGGTAAGGCTATCAACCGTTGCCGTTGCCTGCATACCAAAATTATTTGCCTGCAATGTATCATAGGTGCTGAAATTATAAGTATAATGCGCAGGCGACGGTGAAAAATAAATGGCCGAATTACAATCAAGTGTAAAAGTTCCCAATGTGTCTGCCCATAGTTTATACAGGCCATCATCATCAGTAAATGTTATCGTGCCATCTGATAATACAAGTCTTATGTTCGCTCTTGTTGGTTCACCGGGATCTTTTATATTATTATTGTTATTGTCGTTGTATACATATCCTGTCATTGTAGGAAATACCTGGCAATGATTTACATTATTGGTGGGATCACAAACAGGTACAACCGCGAAACTCTGGAAAGTTTGAAAATAGCAATTTGTAGGTTTATTGGGTACACACATAATAGCATTATCCATATATACATACTGTAACCCGTATGGCAAAAAAGGAAGACAGTTAAGATTATTACTATGGCAGATCAATTCAGTCAGCGAATGCGGCAATGTTGGCAACGAGGTAAGCTGATTGTTATCACAATAAATAGTGGTGATTGTATTGGGCAAATCCGGCAAAGATGTTAACAGGTTATTATTACAATACAAACCATTATACAAATTAAGCAATGCCGGTAAAGATGTAAGTTGATTAAAAGAACAGTCAAGTGCATACAGGGGTGGTAGTGTTGGTAAAGATGTTAACTGGTTATTGTTGCATGACAATGATTGCAGGCTTGCGGGTAAGGCAGGTAATGATGTAAGCTGGTTCTCGTGACATAACAACCATTGCAGCGAAGCAGGCAATACAGGCAATGATGTAAGTTGATTCCCGTGGCAATCGAGTTTTAGTAAAGATGAAGGCAACGCCGGCAAGCTTGTCATATGATTATTGAAAACATACATTTCCCTTAAAGTTGCCGGTAATGCTGGCAGAGATGTAAAACCACAGTTGTTTGCCTCAAAATATTCCAGTTGAGGAGGAAGCGCTGGCAGGCTGGTAAGTAATTCGCTATTTGAACAGTTTATGTATTTTAATGTTGATGGAAATGATGGTCCTAATGAACTTATAAATCCACTGTTGAAACAATTCAGATATTTCAATCCTGCAGGTAAGCCCTGGAATGCATAATGCATAGAATTCATACTGCAATCAAGTGTATCAATGCCTGCGGGAAGTGGATAAGGTAATGAATCAAGATAATTCCAGCTCACATCCAAATAAGTTAAGCCCGATGGCAGGGTTGGTAAAGTTGTTATGTTTGTTCCAAAACATCTTAAATGTGTAAGCAATGGAGGAAGCGCCGGAAGATGATTCAAAGTGTTAGATTGAATATCAAGCCAGGTCAGCCCCGCAGGGAATGCAGGGATATTGGCATCTGTCATCGTATTGCTTGTTATGGTGAGGTATTTAACTGTTGAAGGAATTACAGGAAATGAACTCATATCATCTGTTATCATAAGCGTTACCAGGTTACGGAAATATTGAAATCCCTGCCAGTCATTTACCGGCTCACCAATGGCAAAATAAGTTGCGTTTAAAATTTCGGCACAGGTAGTATCAAGTTGGTGCGTCGCATTCACGCACGATGGATGATACATCACTATATTGGCCCTGAGTGCAGGATCAGGTATGGTGATGTATTGTGCTTTTGAAAAGTAAGGGAAGATCGTAACCAGGAGCACAATCAAAGAAAGGATTTTTTTCATAACATTTATTTTTGGATCAACGGGGAATTTAAATATACCAAACTCATTTCATAAGATACAAAACAGGATGACTGTGTTTGCTGAGACGCTTTTCATTAAATATTGAACATTGTACGTTGGATATTGAAAATTAAATCAGAGGCTCCAATCATTGAAAGCGCTCAAAGAGATATTCAATACTCAACGTACAACGTTCAATATTCAGGTATAAAGCTAAACGGATAAAAAACGACCTTCCTTATTTTAATAATTGACATTACCTGCCATGTTTCCACAACCTCAGCCTCAATAAAAATTCCAACGACCAGTTCCTTCTTTCATTGATCTCTCCTGCAGGTGTTGTATACTTAATATAAGGTTGTGCATCCATCGAATAACGAATACCAAAACTTAACCTGCGCCATTGATAATTGGTTTGCAACAACCAGCTGAACTGCGAACGATAAAGAAATGAATCTGTATAGCTTGCAGGAATTATGCTGGTAGCTGTTTGTTCCTGCTGGCTCTGGATATTTTTTACAGTAACCCGTTGTTCAGAAATGGCACGGTGCAGCCACCCATAGATCCCTCCTGCCCCTACCGACCAACGTGGTATGATGTAATAATTAAAGCTCAATGGTATTTCATGGTAATAGGTTTTTTTAAGACTTGTTGTTGTAGTAGAAATCTGTGTATACCTGTTATTGACGGTTGTTTTGCGGTTATAAGGAAATTCGCCAACCATGCGTGGCGATGCATAACTAAACTCCAGTTGTGTAAACCATTTTCCTTTGCGTTCCAATCGCAGGTAAGCAGCAGGAACATAATCATTGATAATATTATTCTTCCCATTGAATCCATAAGCAGAATATTTTTGGTTACCAACCGGTATTTGTTGTTGCATACCAATACCTGCACTCCATATAAAACTGTTTGATTTTTTTTGATGCTTTTTTGAAGTCTTTACAATAGGTTCTGTTTTATTTTTTGAACTGCTGCCTGTACTGTCTTCTAAAGTTGTGGGAGTAATTGCAGGTTTTACATTCGCTGCAACAGTATCATTAACTGTTACATCAGTAGTTGGATTGTTTATACTATTGACTGCATCCACATCTTTCTTTGTCTGTTGTTGTGTTTCAGTAACTGTAGTTGCGGTTTGCGTTACATCATCTGCACTACCATCTGATTTTATATTCACCCTGGCTTTATCGTGAACTTGTTTTTTATTCTTTTGAGAAATATCAACTGGAATATCCTTTTCACCAGTAACTGTTTTTGATAGTGGTTCATCATCTGCAGCTACGGATGCCTGGATGTTTATATTTTTTCTTCCTTTTGAAAAAGATCTTTTTTTACCTTTTGAATTTACAATATCATTATTGTCATTTCCCTGCTGTACATTTTTCTTATTAGAGAATGTTGTTACTGGTTTGACCTTATTTTTATTTATTACTGAAGTTGATCCATTGTCATCAATACTCTTATCATCTTTAATTCCTGTTTCTATTTTCCCATCGTTCGAAACATCATTTATTGAGTTTGGTGATTTAACAGCGATATCATTTTTATTCTGTTCATTTTTCTTATTAGAGAATGCTGTTACTGGTTTGACCTTATTTTTATTTATTACTGAAGTTGATCCATTGTCATCAACACTCTTATCATCTTTAATTCCTGGTTTTATTTTCCCATCGTTCGAAACATCATTTATTGAGTTTGGTGATTTAACAGCGATATCACTTTTATTTCCTGGTTGTTGTTCTGCCTGTTTGGTTATGCTTGTTCCTGATCCTTTTGACCTTACCTGGCTTTCCGGGCCATTCGTTTCCGTTAGTGTTGTTTTGTTTTCTGCTGAGGAATGATCATCTTCAGTTTTTTTATCTATAGCAGCAACTGGGTTTTCTTTTGAATTTTGTGTGATCGTGGTTGCTGCATTTTCATTTTTATCATTATGCGTTTCGTTATTGCGAAGTAAAGCCCATAGCCCCGACAGCAACAGCAATCCCATTAGCATAAAAAGAAAATATCGTCTTCGCCAAAATAGCGGCCTGCGTTTTTTATTCTTATCAAGCAACTGGCTCATGGCCTGCCATGAGGCTTCTTCACCCGGAGTTGGCAGGTGTTGCAACTTGTTTTCAAGTGCTTCTTCAAATGGTAATTTCTTTTTCATAATTTAACCTCCTGCAAACGTATCATTTGCTTTAAGTTTTTTCTTGCTTCGCTCAAATGCCATTTGCTTGTTCCTTCGCTAATGCCCAGCACCTGTGCGATCTCTTTGTGATTGTATCCTTCCATTACATAGAGGTTGAACACTGCTTTGGTTGCAGCGGGCAACTGTCGTATAAAATAGAGTAACTCTGTTGTTTTCATTTTATTGATGGCTTCTGCATCAATATGCACAACTTCTGCTTCGATCAGTTCATCGTGTGTGGTCTTTTTTTCTTTTAGCTTCAAAAAGTCGAGACAGCTATTAACAACAATGGTACGAATCCAGGTGTACAATGATGCCTTACCTGGTTCGTACCGATGTATATTTATAAATACTTTTAAAAACCCGTTGTTCAAAACTTCTACTGCATCCTGTTCATTTTTTGTATAGCGCATACAGAGGCTCGCCATCGCTTCGTAGTAGTCTTTATACAACTGCTCTTGTGCTTTGCGTTCTCCTTTTATACAACCTTTAATGATCTCCTCGCTCAAAATTTAATTTTCATTTTTTACTGGTGTTGAATTCTGAATGTTCCATTGATCGTATGTACTGTTGATCCTGTTGAACTATGCGTGTATTGTCCTGAAAATGATCCTTCAAAATAATCCGGCCAACTGGAAGCATAGCTGGTGATTGTTGTTGTAAACCCTGGCAAGAAAAACACACTGCCCCCGGGTGGAAATGCATCTGTTGATGTAACTGTTGAAGGATAAGTTCCGACTGTTGAAGCAGTAGCAACATTCATATAAAACTGTCTTGGGCCTGGTTGATTGTCTGCCTGGAAAAGTGTTGCATCTGTGCCTGGTCCTCCTGTAGCAGGGTAATACATTCCAAACATCTGGAAACTGTTTTGCGGTGTCCAGTAATAATCCACACCGTCAATATTATAATTGATATACGCATCTGCCGGCGTATCGCACACAACAATATCAGCAAGATTGCTTACCGGTGTGGTTAAATTCACAACCACGTTTGTACTGTATTGTGCTCCCCCACCTGTGCCACGATCAACAGCTAAAATGCTTGCAGTTGAAGCCGAGCCCGGGCAAACAACAAACGCCGCTTCATAATAACCGTTTGCATCAGTACTTGCATTGCGATACGTGTTTCCAAACGTAATGATCACATAACCGTTGGTTACCGGTTGATTACTGCAATCAACCAATCTACCTACTATGTTGAGAACACCGGCGCTGGATCCTGCCACTGTAATATTACCAAGGTCGGTGTCCTGCGTAAGCCCGGAAATATTTTGGGAATAAGAAGTATTGCCACAAGGGTCCAATACTTCCAGCAACAATGCCTCGTTGGATGGAACGAGGCCCGATACCTGTCCCAGCGAATCTGTGTAATCGGTCCTGGATGTTAACCATGATGTGCCCGGCCTTGTAATTCTAACAGCTGTATTTACCAATGGTAAATTACTTGGATTCAATATTGTCATAGATAAGGTTACCGATGCATTGGGAAAATCACAATTCCAGAATGTGAAATGCTTTACATCACCCACATAATTATTTCCCTGTTTGGTTGCTGTACCCTCTTCTCTCCATAAACCAATTTGTTCATCCACGAACCAAAGGGGAATGCTTGCGGGCGCAGTTGCTGCAGCAGCGGATGGAATGGGTGAAGTAAGTGTAGCAACACTGCCATCTTTTATCTGCAGTTTTTCTCCCGATGCAGATTCAAGTTCAACAGCCATCATGCCATAAGAAGTAAGCACAACATTTTTTCCATCCTTATCAATACCATCAAATGATCCTGGTACTGTTGCAGCAATATCAGTAGCAGATGGATCGATGTATTGTGCATACACATGTACCGGTCCCGTGTAGCCGCTTCCGGAAGCTGCTACAACAATTCCATTTGCAGGTAAAGACACGGTACCACCATTCGACAGTGTTACAGTTCCGCCTGCGGCTGCATCAACAGTTCCTGCATCTGTCTTTTTTATAAGTTTGATAAATACATAGTTTGTTCCTGAGGTAGCCGCAAAATGACGCATGCCTTTAAAGTAACCGGTTTTCTGTGCAACTACCAGTGTATTCTTTTTATCGAGAGAAGCATTGTTGATCCTGAAATATCCTTTGGCATCAGTAGAAGTAGTTTGTGAGCCTGCCTTAACGGAAACACCCGCAGCCGGGAGCCCGCTCTCATCTACAATATTCCCCTGCAGGTTTGCAGTGATGGGGGCCGGATCAGGCGTTACGATCACCGGAACAGGATCGGGAGTACCAATATAATCAGGGTCTTTCCTGCATTGAAATAATGAAATTATTACGAGCAATGAAAGGGCTGTTTGGATTATTTTTTTCATAAAAAAGTAGTTTTGATTACATATACTTACCGCAAGATACAAGGGTTGGGTAAACAGTATCTTTTTTATAGATAGGCTGAAAAAGTTTACAGGTTGATAAGGCTGACTGTCAATAAAGATTATAGCCTTTTCAACTTTATCAACCTGTAGTTAGATTGCTTCGTTCCCCGCAATGACAGCTATTGAAAGAGTGAGATCGTAGTTATTTTTTGTGCCTGTGCCTATGGCGGGATCCTTTATTTATTAGAGAATAAATCAGCCCTGCACCCATGCTGAGTGTGTAGATATCCTTTTTATATAATTGCGGTTCTATGATCTTTTCGTTGGTTATCATATTGGTTGTTGTCTTTGCAAAATTAATATTGGTTTTAAACCATGAACCCAGCACATCAACGTCGATATAAAATCTTTTTGAGATCTTGTATCCTGTTTTTGCAGATAATGCAACTGTGAAATGATCATTGCCCCTTCTGCCGGAATTATATTCGACCTTATAAACCTGGTTTGTATTTTTTTCTTTTAAA
This sequence comes from Ferruginibacter sp., assembly GCA_047601875.1. Lineage (GTDB taxonomy): Bacteria > Bacteroidota > Bacteroidia > Chitinophagales > Chitinophagaceae > Ferruginibacter. The sequence goes on from JASGIL010000001.1 coordinate 16,913, forward strand.
TAACTAGCTCCCCAGTTTGTGGTAAAAGAAGTAATGCCCAATGAAACTTTTGGATAAAGAAAAAAACGTTTTGTTTCATACCTGTAGATCATACCAAGGTATTTCCTCGATACTTCCCCGTTTAACATATCAGCACTTGCGTCTCCATTCTCATAACTACCGGGAGTTGCTTTACCATAATAGTTGTTTCCGTATTGAGCCGCTACCAGGTTTTGATAATTTTTTGCCTTTCTAAATATCTCCTCAGAACTTCCTGCATGCAAATTGAATTCTACGCCCCAGTGTTTTTTAAAAAAATAAGTAACTGAAACTACCTGCCAGTAATAGGTATTGTCTTCATACTTGAACAGGTTATCAGTCACAGCACCTGACAGGAGTTTGGTCAAGGGAATGTTCCATCCAAATGCGGTGTTTAACTGCAACTTCGACCTGTATAACATATCATCCTGGGCAACTACTCCCTGGCAATTAAGACAAATCAATATGATCAATAAATACCGCATCATATTAAACTGATTTGAGTAGTTTCTAATTCCATTGTTCTGCCGTCCGATAAAAGCAGTTGTATCTTAAATATGTGATCAGTACCTATTGCCGGGGCAGTAGTTAATAAAAAATCTGCTGCCAATTCAAATTCAGTAGTAGAATTTAAAACCTCATTTATTTTTTCCAGGTAATCTGGTATGGCTGTAAAAACAAATTTTTCATAGGCTTTAAAATACTCAGTTATTTCAGCTCCGGCGCTATGCAGGTTATCGAAATCATTGATCGTATAAAATTTCATCGATACTACTGAGTTTTTTGGTTTAAAAGTTACAAGCGGCGGACAACTGCAACTGGTTGCATAAGCAGATTCCATAAAGAATGAGCTATGTTTTTTAATACATGCAGTTTCTTCTCTTATAATTTTAAGTCTTATGCCATAGGCGTTTTTTAAAACTGAACCTGTAGCCGCCACAACGGGGTTTTGCCCACTGTTATCTAAATGATCAAGTGCTATGGTTTTATTTGTATAATATTTTATAACAGCATCATCGCAATGGCAACATGATACGACCATATCGCATACCAATGGAAAAAGAAGAATGAAAATTATTTTGTTTCTGAATTTCATGAGTACGGTTTTGCAGTTGTTTTTAAAAACAGCCAACGCCGGCTTTATTGCTGTATAGAATACAGAGTCATTTTTGTATCATGATGCTGCTTTTATAAATAAACACCGTTCAGGTTGGCGCCAGCAGTAATAAATTTATTAAAATATTTCTTAGAAGGTATTTTTATTTTCCTGCAGCATATTTAATAACATTATTCAAATTCTCCTTTGAATGAACCATTGATCACTACCGTATCTAAAGAAGGGAAATGCCTTACGCAGGTAAAATGAAAATTACCTTCCCTGTGAATACCATTGATATTTGTATAAATAATAGTATCCCCGGGAATAGAGTCATTTTCATAACGGATCGGGTTGTCGGTGTTATAATATGGAGAATAGCCTCCCTTAAAGTCAATACCATAATCACTCATATATACTTGCTGCTCCTGTTCATTGATCACTGTTCCAAAATAGTTATACATTATAGTACTGATGCCCAATGTTACATTTTGTCCTGTTTCGTTGAACGTTACCGTACTACCAGAAGAAAGTACAACAGTTGCTTCCATATGATTTGTTTGGTTCTTGTATACCCCGGGATCTTTTTTTTCACATGAATAAAAAAGGATGAGTATGAAGGGGATCATTAATTTTTTCATTGCATTAATTTTATGGATATAAAACTAGGCTGATGCCTTGCATATTCAAAACTGGTTATTACTTTAATGCAAAGTATTATTTGCAGTAATCCATAAATTTTAATGTAGATCGAATGCGATTGGTATTTTTTAATTATTGCCTGTGCAAAAACACTGCTTATTATTTTGCAAGTACCATCAAAGAAAACCCTCCTATTGTTTTTGCTGCAAAGTCTTTATTTATACTATACAGTAATCGCCTGAACAAAGCTGTAATTTTTGATGTTATTTTTTTCCCGGGATGTTCCATTAAGCCAGGTGTGTAAAAAAAATCCACAACTTCATATCCTGAATCAGTAAGGGTTGCGATGGCGGTTTCTTTAGTAAAATAATGTAAATGTCCTACTGATCTGCGGCTACTCATTAATAAACCTCTTAAAATGCCCTGCACATTAATGTCGAGCGGAATATGGAAAATGGTATTTTTCGCTTTGCCGTTGCATTTTCTCAGGAAACCCAAATAATCGTCCACATGCTCAAATACATCGATCATTAATAACAGGTCGAATTCCTGATTGGTCTCTAAAAAATTTTCGTGCCTGAATGCCAGCCTGTCTTTTTCTCTTTGCCTTGCCATATTGATGGCATCTATAGAAACATCGTAACCTGTAAAGGTCACATCCGTTGGCAATGACCGGTGCAACTGGTTCAAAATTTCACCGGCACCGCAGCCTATTTCTGCAATGGTTTTTGGATCCATCTTATTTCTTTCCAGCATTTTGCTAACCTGTTTTGCCTTATAAGGCGAATCTTCCACATGCCAGGTTGGATTATTCTGCAGGTAATGGCCTTTCTCCTTTGTATAAATTTCTTCCGTCATTTTTTATCTCTAATTGTTACTGGTAATGGCAGGTTATTGATCAAAACAACGGATTCATAACCCGGCAAAATGCTACCAGTAGGGCGATAAAGATATAATAGAAAATGAGAACAGGCTGCTTCGGTTACTGGTTGGCTGTTCCATATGTTTACCTGTTAAGCAGATCAATACTCTCAAAAAGCGTGATTCCCGCATAAACCCGCATTGAACGATATTGTTTTTTTCAGCATATACTTAAAAAAACTGTCGCAGCCAGGACACACAAATGTTGCAGAAAAATTATCATCCCAATAAAACCCTTTCCCACACTGCATTACAAAGGATCATTGCCGTTTTGTCCTCTAAAAAGCAAACAGGCAAACACGTAGTTTTACGAATTCAGTATACGTATCAATCCCCACGGTTTTAAGGTTGATATACGATTGTGACGGTAATTACTTCATGCCGAAATAAGGGCGGAAATGCTCTTGTATCGGTCCTGTTTTCGCCGCATCTTTGTATTAGAAATCGAGCGATAACAATCACAGATTTCGAATCCCAAATCCTACTAAAGACCAGCGAACCAAGATCCTTTAAAAAGCCGAACGAATCAAAATCCTTTAAAAGACCAAAACAAACCAAGATCCTAAAGAACAACCAAAACTGAATCCGATCCTTAAAAAAACTAAAGACCAAAGTCCTGAAAACCGTTTTAAATCCGAATCCTAAAAAAGACTAAGGAACCAAGATCCTGCCTATGCTGTAAAAAGCGATGATGGCGAAAATGAAAACCAACGCCCTGAAACCTCGTAAATTATTTTTACCCAAAAGGTAAATATGTATTGAAAAGGACTCCTGAGAAAACTATCCAACCAAACAGTTTAGCTCAAAAGATTTAGCCTTCACGAAAGTGGAGGTTTTTTTTGTGGCTGTGAGCTGCAAGCTGCAAGCTGCAAGCTGCAAGCTGCAAGCTGCAAGCTGCAAGCTATGGATTTCCCTTCCCAATATATTTGCTGGCTTAATCGCATATTTTTTTAAAAAATAATATTCTTAAAAATCATAGACTCAAGACTTACAGCTTGAAGCTTATAGCTCCTAGCTAAACCAAGTGCTTAACCCCATCCTTGCTCCCAAAAAGTTTCGACTCAAACAGCACTCTCATTTTATCGGCTCTTTCTTTTGCTTCAGTTGCTTTTGGTCCAGCGAAATTTTCGTTGATGGTTTGATGAAAAAGAGATATCCATGTTTCAAAATGAGCTGCCATAATTTCCAATCCAACATGCTTTGGAAACGGATTGCCCCGGTAAGCCTGCTTTGCAAATAATACTGTCTCCCAAAAATCACTCATCCGCGTTAAGTGCTGCTCCCATTGCTCGTCTGAAAATATTCTTTTTGAAAATATGGGTGCTAATTGTTCGTGTTGTTTTACTTTATTATAAAAAACGGAAACAAGCAATTCAACATCGACCCTTGTTGTTATATCTTTTTTGTTTTCAGCCGGGGCAAGTTTAAAAAGATAAAATTCAATATCGCTTATTGCATATACCGCATGCATGATGTTTGCATCCAGCAACAGGTACTCCCCTTCCAGTAAAACAGTTTCCTTTCCTTCATGGCTGATCTTCATGATACCCCTTTTGAGAATGATCATCACATCAACGGTTGCACGATGCTCTTTTAAAAACCCGGCTTTTTTTAAACTGAATAACAGGCATTGGCTATGCTTTCCTTTATAAATGAATTTGCTTAATGAGTTGTTCATAAAATAAATTAAATGATGAAACTTAAAATGACCACCAGTACATCTATAAGAATTCCTGCAAATAATACGGGGATGGTGATCTTTGTTGATAATGCCGCAAGGTTCACTACTTCAGTAAGCGCAAATGCTATGATGCATGGTATCCACAATGCAAATTCATTTCCATTATAAACGATGGCAAAGATGGTGATGGGAGCAAGTATACAACCCTGCAATGCCAGCCCAAGGGCCAACCAGCGAAAACGGTTTTCTTCCTGAGATATCGCATAGTTTATGAACATACTCAACCAGGAAGATTTTATTTTTTTTGATACTTGTGTTGGTAAATAACCTGCAGTAATTTTAGCAGGTTGTGCTTCGTGTTTAATTGATATTGTTCTCATAATTTTTATTTTAAAACAAAGGAAGCCACAATAACTATCTTCGTTTATGACATACATCATAAAGCCAAGAAATGATTCCGGTAAATCTTTTATTTGATTTTGGCGCTGTTGCAAGACAGTATAAAAAAGGCAGTTTCATTATCAATGAAGGAGCTGCTGCAAGATTTTATTTCCAGTTGGTTTCGGGAGAAGTAAAGATGTGTAATACCGGGGATGATGGGCAGGAATTCATCCAGGGATTGTTTCGTGAAGGAGATAGTTTTGGGGAACCGCCACTATTCCTGGATAAATCATATCCTGCATCTGCGATCGCGATAACGGATTGCGAAATAATGGTACTTGAAAAATCGAAACTGCTTTTATTATTACTCGAAAATTTTGACATGCAGGTTAAGCTCCTGCAAACACTATCCAAAAGGCTATATTTTAAAACCATGATGTCGAAAGAAATAACACTTCATGATGCCGGGCATCGCATCATTACGCTTATCGATTTTATGAAAAAACAGGATGGTATTAAAGACGCACCCTATGCAGTTACACTAACCAGGCAACAAGTTGCTGATCTTACCGGCCTAAGGGTAGAAACGGTAATAAGAACGATGAAGCATTTGGTGGAGAAAAAGCAATTGCAACAAAAGGGAAGGAAGATCTATAGATAATAAACCTGATTATTGAACATTGTACGTTGGATATTGAAAATTTTTTCTAATGCCAGTTTATAAACGAATATTCAATACCCAACGTACCATGTTCAATATTCAAGGAATCGTGCTTTTACGCAGTTGATATACGATTGAGACAGTAATTACTTCATCATCAAAACAGGGCGGAACTGCTCTTGCATCGCTCCTCTTTTCGCCGCATCTTTGTATTAGAAATAACAACAACAAAATATCCAAATCCTACTAAAGACCAGGAAATCAAAATCCTTAAAAAAACCAGACAAATCCAAACCCATTAAAAACTAAACAGTACTGAATCCAGATCCTAAAAAAGACTAAAGAAACCAAGATCCAAAAAACCAAACGAATTCGAATCCAGATCCTAAAGAAGACCAAGAAAACCAAAATCCAGCCTATGCCTTAAAAGCGATGATGGCAAAAAACCAGAACAACCAATATCCTAAAGAGAAGACCAGTATTAAATCCAAATCCAGCCTATGCTCCTAACCAAAGCGATGATGGCGAAGAACCACTGAAACCAGGATAAACTTATTTTACTATATAGCTAATGCTTACCAGTAAATTCAGTCCTGAAAAACCAAGGCTATTAAAAAATTTAGTCCCATGCTTTTTTAAGTGTGGGATTTTTTTTGATTTGAATATTGAACATTGTAGGTTGAATATTGAATATTAATTCGGGACTTCAATAATCAAAAGACTGAAGAAATTTTCAATACCCAACGTTCAATGCTCAATGTTCAAGTAACAGATCGTACTTCTACGAAGATGATTTACTATTCAGACAGTAATTACTTCATCATCAAAACAGAGCGAAACTGCTCTTGTATCGCTCCTCTTTTCGCCCCATCTTTGTATTAGAAATAACAACAACAAAATATCCAAATCCTACTAAAGACCAGGAAATCAAAATCCTTAAAAAACCAGACAAATCCAAACCCATTAAAAACTAAACAGTACTGAATCTAAATCCTAAAAAAGACTAAAGAAACCAAGATCCAAAAAACCAAACGAATTCGAATCCACATCCTAAAGAAGACCAAGAAAACCAAAACCCTGCCTATGCCTTAAAAAGCGATGATGGCAAAAAACCAGAACAACCAATATCCTAAAGAGAAGACCAGTATTAAATCCAAATCCAGCCTATGCTCCTAACCAAAGCGATGATGGCGAAGAACCACTGAAACCAGGATAAACTTATTTTACTATATAGCTAATGCTTACCAGTAAATTCAGTCCTGAAAAACCAAGGCTATTAAAAAATTTAGTCCCATGCTTTTTTAAGTGTGGGATTTTTTTTTACCTGAATATTGAACGTTGTACGTTGGGTATTGAAAATTTCTTTCAATATCACGTTATTAATGAATGTTCAATTTTCAACGTACAATTTTCAATTTTCAAATAATCGTGCTTTTACGCAGTTGATATACGATCGCGACAGTAATTACTTCATGCCGAAAACAGGGCGGAACTGCTCTTGTATCGCTCCTCTTTTCGCCGCATCTTTGTATTAGAAAATCGATGACAACCTCTGAGATTATCTAAATATCCAAATCCAACTAAAAGACTAAAACCAAATCCGAAAAAAACCAAACAGAATCTAAATCCTAAAGAAGACCAAGAAAACCAAAATCCTGCCTATGCTTTAAAAAGCGATGATGGCAAAAACCAAAACCAAGCATCCAGATCCTAAAGAAAACCGAAAAAACCAAAATCCCGCCTATGCTGCCAACACAGCGACGATGGCAAAGAAGAAAAACCAAAACCTGAAACCCGGCTAAATTATTTCTACCATAATGGTAAACCCCAAAGAAATTAAAACCGAGTCCTGAGAAAACCAACAACCAAACAGTTGGCTCAAAAAATTAACCTCCACAAGACAATGCATAATGCAGCGTTTTGTGGAGGTTTCTTTTTAATTAATATATTGAACATTACGGATTCATATTGAATATTAATTTAAAATTTCAATAAAACAGGCGGCGGAAAAAATTTTTAATATTCAACGTACAATGTTCAATATTCAGGGCAGCAGTTTCGAGTATCAAACCGTCTATCTTGTTTTTATAAAATGATACTAACCTCACCCGATTCATTAGGATATGTTCCCAAAAAGATCATCTCGCTGGTACCCTCACAAACAGAATTATTGTATTACCTGGGCCTGGAAAGAGAAACGATCGGCATAACAAAATTTTGTATTCACCCCGAGGCTTGGTTTAAAACCAAGACAAGGATCGGTGGCACCAAATCGTTGAATATTGAAAAGATCAATGAACTGGGGCCCGATCTCATCATTGCCAATACCGAAGAAAATGTAAAGGAACAGGTGGAATTGCTGGCGCAAAATTTCCCGGTCTGGGTGACAGATGTGATCGACCTTAATGACTCAATTAAAATGATCAATAATATTGGACAACTTGTTGGAAAAGAGCCTAAAGCAACAGATTTACAGTCAAGGGTAAAGAATAAGTTCAATGCTTTCGGGAATGTGGTTGCCAGCATAAAACGCCCATTGATACCTGCCGCTTATTTGATCTGGAGGGAACCGATCATGACCATTGGCGGAGATACTTTTATAAATGACATGATGAAGCGATGCGGCTTTCAAAATATTTTTGAAACATCAACCAGGTACCCTATTACAAGCATTGATGAATTAAAACAAATGGGTTGTAAACTGCTATTGCTTTCATCGGAACCATTTCCATTTGGCGAAAAACATATTGCAGAATTCGAAGAAAAATTACCCGGCGTAAAGATCATACTGGCAGATGGCGAAATGTTTAGCTGGTATGGAAGCAGACTGTTGGAAGCAACGGGCTACTTTGGAAGGCTGGTGAGGGAATTAAAAATGAATAATTAATAATTATAAACGCTGATCCTTACCTAAAACAGGTATTAAACCTGGCATGTGTGAACTCAAAAGGCCTTATTCTCAATCCTTAATTATTAATTCTTAATTCTTAATTTTTGTAAACAGCGTTTGACATCTTAAATTGCATCGATAGGAATGCGTGATAAATAGTAATTTCATTATCCAATAATATTCTTGATGAAAGAAGAAGAAGATTTCGATGTTAACCTTACCGGCGAGGAAGGCACATCAGACGAAACTAAAAAAAACTGGTTCAAACGTATAAAGAAAGGCATTTTAACTTCTACAAAAGATAAAAAAGATGCCCCTGAAGGGCTGTGGTCAAAATGCCCGAATTGTAAATATACCTGCACCATCTCTGAGTTGGGTGAAAACGATTATGTATGTCCCAAATGTGATTATCATCACCGGGTTGGTAGTGAAGAATATTTCGGGATCATTTTCGACGACAACCAGTACGCAGAACTTTTTGGTAACATAAAATCAAAAGACTATCTCGGGTTTGTTGATCTCAAATCTTATAAAAAAAGACTGGAGGATACGTATTCCAAAACAGATATCCACGATTCAATTACTGTGGCACATGGCCTGGTAAATGGGAATGACCTGGTGATCGCCTGTATGGATTTCGAATTCATCGGCGGCAGCCTTGGGAGCGTAATGGGAGAAAAGATATGTCGTGCATGCGACTACTGCATAAAGCATAAAGTGCCGTTTATGATCATCAATAAGAGTGGTGGCGCCAGGATGATGGAGAGCGCATTCTCATTGATGCAACTTGCTAAAACTTCCGGCAAGCTTACATTACTTAGTGAAGCAAAGATCCCTTATATATCTCTTTGTACCGATCCAACCTTTGGTGGCACCACCGCATCATTTGCTATGCTGGGAGATGTCATTTGCGGTGAACCCGGCGCCCTGATTGGTTTTGCGGGCCCAAGGGTTATCAAAGAAACAATCAAGAAAGACCTGCCTCCTGGTTTCCAGCGCAGTGAATTTTTATTGGAACATGGTTTCCTTGATTTCATTGTACATCGCAAAGAACTTAAGGAAAAGCTTGGAACGTTGCTGGTTCTATTCAAGCATTAATACAGGATATCAGAAATCAAATATCAGCTGCCCCTGCTATCTTGATAGGTTGTTCTATTATTGAAATTTAGCTGGTTTCTGATATCTGATTGCTGATAACTGATTTCACATCATTTCCACAATTTCACCACTCATAAAAAAAATTATAAAATAATTAAGTTATCCTATTGTTAATTTGATTCTGATCATATACCTTTAGATCAGTTTTCATAGGGTACGGATTAAAAACGACCGGGGTTTTTACCCTGGTTTTTTTATGTCCCTGCTTTATAGGCAGCCGGCAATGTTGTGAATCCGGTAAAATCATTTAGGCATTGGCGGTAGTAAAGGCAGGCTGTAAGCTTCAAGCCACAAGCTACAAGTCAGCTTCAAAAAATAGAAATTTTAATATAGTATAAGGCCGATCTAGTAAACAATCTTCAAATCAAAGACACAGACTTATAGCTTGTAGCTTACAGCTCACAGCTTACCTTTGTACAATGGAACTCAACAACCGCAAAGCCCACTACGAATATTTCTTCGAAACAACCTATATCGCCGGGATGGTACTGGCCGGTACGGAAATAAAATCTTTGCGTGCGGGCAAAGCGAGCTTTAATGACAGCTATTGCTATTTTCATAACGGTGAGCTGTACGTTAAAAGCCTGCACATTTCAGAATATGCATTTGGAACTTATACCAATCATGAGCCCATGCAGGAAAGAAAATTACTTTTAACCAAAAGAGAATTGCGAAAACTTGAAGCAAAAACAAAAGAGAAAGGATACAGCATTATACCACTTAGAATATTCTTAAGTGAAAAAGGCCTTGCAAAAATGGAAATTGGTTTGGGCAAGGGAAAGAAAACGTACGATAAGAGAAATACAATTAAGGAGAGAGAATCGGATCGGGATGTAAAACGTAAATACAATGTATAAAATGTATGATGTAAGATTTAAGATCTAAGATTTTTTCAATTTCGAAGCTTACACATCTTAGATCAGACATCTTGAATCTTAGATTTATTAGCATTCACTTAAGCTAAGTGGCACATGTATCGCCAATCCCCCATCAGAAGTTTCTTTGTATTTGCTATTCATATCAAGCGCAGTATCCCACATTGTTTTAATAACTCCATCTAAAGTTACTTTTGCAAAATCAGGTGTGCTTTGTAATGCAAGCTGGCAGGCCGTGATGGCCTTTATAGCGCCCATAGTATTTCGTTCAATGCATGGTATCTGTACAAGCCCGCCAATAGGATCGCAGGTCATACCAAGATGATGCTCCATCGCAATTTCTGCAGCCATAGTAGCCTGTCGCTGTGTACCGCCCAGGCTTTCTGTAAGTGCAGCAGCAGCCATCGCACTGCTTACCCCGATCTCTGCCTGGCACCCACCCATCGCTGCTGAAATGGTTGCTCCCTTTTTAAAAATACTTCCTATCTCAGATGCGGTGAGCAGGAACTGAATTATTTTATCTTCTGAATTGCCATCGCAAAACAAAATATAATATCCCAGCACTGCAGGGATCACACCTGCAGCTCCATTGGTTGGAGCAGTCACCACCCTACCAAAAGATGCATTCTCCTCATTCACAGCCAAAGCAAAACAACTTACCCAATCGAGGATATAATTGAACTGGCTGCCGCCTTCTTTTATACATTGCATCCAGCTATCAAAATCAGTATAGCTTTTATTTTTAATTAATTTTTTATTGAGTTGAAACGCCCTTCGTTTTACCTGCAATCCGCCAGGTAAAAAACCTTCGGTATGGCAACCACGATAAATACATTCTTTCATCACCCGCCATATCTCTAAAACCCCGGCTCTTGTTTCGGCATCACTACGCAATGCCGCTTCGTTTTCAGAAACGATCTCATGAATGCTCATCCCGGTTGAAAGGCACCAATGCAATAAGTCATTGGATGTATTGATCGGGAAAGGCAACACAACATCAACACTATTATTTGTCTCCTCCCCTTCTTTTTTTACAAAGCCTCCCCCAACAGAATAAAAAGTTTCTGCCAGTGTTTCACCGTTTTTTAATTCAACTAAAAAAGTAAGGGCATTGGGATGATATGGCAATGATTCGCTGTATAAAAATTCTATATCATCAGAGGGAGTAAAATCGATCTCGTGTCTTCCTGCAAGCAATATCCTGTTCATTGCTTTAATGTCATTGATCTTGGCAGTAATACTATTAACATCAAATGTAACAGGATCATCTCCACTAAGGCCAAGTTGTACGGCTATATCTGTACCATGTCCTACTCCTGTTTTTGCGAGGGAACCGTATAACAATACTTCTATTCTTATAACATCATCGAGTATATTTTTTTGCTGAAGAGAAGCTGTAAAAAGTTGCGCTGCACGCCATGGCCCGAGCGTATGGCTGCTACTGGGGCCAACACCTATTTTAAACATGTCGAATACTGATATCGCTTCGTGGCTCATGTTATTCTTTTAAATAAAAAAGCTTTGATAAAATTATCAAAGCTAAAATTAGTTAAATATACTACTTAGTAAACTTGCAACAGGCTAATATTAAATTTCATGTATGAATTTCTTGGAACGATGATATCGCCATCAGGATTTTTCTTATCAGTAGCACCATATCCAAGGGAAGGAGGAATATAAATGGTGATCTTGCCGCCTTCTTTTAATTCAGGCAATACCCGTTGCCAGCCGATCACAACGTCCTGCATTGAAAAAACAACCCCGGCAGAGTCTGTATATTCCTGGAAAGAAGTTGTTTGTCCCATTAAATAGCCAGTATACGTTACTGCAACCGACGAACATATTCCAGGACTAACCCTGCTACCTACACTGTCGATCGTATAAAAAGCACCGCACTCATGTTTTATTGCAGTGATGCCATTATGATTGAGAAAATTCTGTATAGAATCAATTTCCGGGGTAGTTGCCACCTGTGTTGTCTGAACAGCAGTACAGCCGGTTCCTTTATCTTTTTTACAAGCCCCAAAAACAAAGGGTAAGCATATTAAAACAAAAAACCATTTTTTCATATTTCTCTGTCGTTTTATTTTAAGAGTTAAAAGGCTGTGCATTCGCTGCTTCTGCCCTATCCTGCCTGCTTTTCAGTTCCTGGTACAACTGTTCATTCATTTCCCATTTAAAATGCATTCTGAAATAAGAAAAGAACAGTATAAAAATAATAACTGAAATTAATATCATGCCCGTTGATCCGGCTGCTGCCTGCGATATCTTGGTATACCACTCGGGAGATAAAAAATAAACAAGCGCTATTGAAAATATAATCGGTAATCCAAACAGGCAAGCCATAGGGAGACCTCTCGATAATTTACTCATAAAACTGCTTTCTTTTTCCCTTACTGATTCCCAATATTGCAAAAATTTAATTTCTTTTTCGGAAAGCATCCGGCAAAATTACAGCATTTGTGTTTACCAGTTGTAATAATATGAATATCTTGCATACAAGCAAATCTTAATTCAATTCATGAAAATAGAGCAATTAATTGTACAATATCTTTATACGAATAAGAAAGTGACCCTGCAGGATATTGGCGTATTTCATTTGTCTGAGAATATAACCATACCACAGGAACATGAAAAAGATGCGGTATTGCCCGACAACGCCGTTACGTTTGAATACAATACAAAAGCAGTTCAGGATGACGGTCTTATTGATTTCATTGTTCAGCAAACAAGAAAAATAAAACCACTTGCTACTTCCGATCTTGAATCTTTCACCATTTTAGGAAGGCAATTCATGAATATTGGCAAACCATTGCCATTGGAAGGTTTGGGCGTTTTACAAAAAAATCAGCATGGTGAATACGAATTTATACAGGGGCATACCATTAACCCACGCCTGGAGCCTGTACCCACAGCACTAAAAGAAAAGATCAAGGAAGATATTGTTTTCACAACACCACCACGTGAAGCAAATAGTAAAACAGGAATGATTGCAGTGATCATCATCTTTTTGGCTCTTGCTGCAGGAACTGCATTTTATTTTGTTTCCAAAAAGAATAAGGACCAGAAGGTGGACCAGCTTGTTACACAAAAAACAACGAGTGATACGATCGCCACCAAAAAAGATACGGCAGTTCAACAAGCATCAATACCAAAAGATTCTAATACAGTAACAGCTCCGCCAATTGCCATGGCTCCCGGATCAGCAGCATCTTTTAAAGTGGTGATCAGGGATTATAAAACGCAGGGTAAAGCAAATGAGATATACAGAAGGTACAAGAGTTACGGATACGATGTTATTCAGTATATGAAAGATACAGGCAGTTACAGGCTTGCTGTACCATTTAACAACAGGCTTTTATCGGATAGCAACCACATCAAAGATTCACTGAAAAGAATATACACAGGCAGCGCTCCTTACCTGGAAAAAAATTAATCAAACAACATGCAGTTATTTTTCAAAAAAAATATCTTTTTATTTTTTTGGATAGTTGCATCAATTGGAATTTTATCGCAATGCTTTGACTCAGGTGATCTGTATTTTTTTATAAAGCCATTACTGTTACCATTGTTGATTGCAGCTGTTATTTTAAATACCAATCCTTCAGGGTCCCGGAATATTATCATAGCAGCATTGTTCTTTTCATTTTTAGGAGATGTTTTTTTATTATTCGAATACAAAGGTCCAATGTTCTTCATCATAGGACTCATTTGTTTTTTATTAACGCATGTTCTTTACTGCTGGTATTTTTTGCAAATAAGAAAGACTGGTATTTCATTGTTAAAACAAAAGCCATGGTTAATTCTTGCAGTTGTTTTATATACGGGCTGCTTGCTCTGGTTGCTCATTCCTAAACTCGGCGACTTAACCATTCCTGTTATTATCTACGCCTGTATATTAACAACGATGGTTGTATGTTGCTTTCGTGCTTTCAATTTTATTAACACGGCTTCACGTAATTTATTTGTTCCGGGTGTTATTTGTTTTGTTGCATCTGATTCACTTCTTGCCATTAATAAATTCTATTCACCCTTTTCATTTGCTGCATTTTTAATCACACTCACCTATTGCCTTGCGCAGTATTTGATTGTAAGAGGTTTTATTAAGTCGATTTGAAAATTTGAAGATTTGAAAATTAGCTGATTAGAAATGCTTGCCATCTTCAAATTTTCAAATCTTCAAATCTTCAAATTGCGTTAATTTTGAAGACAATCTTAATAAGAAACCATGGAGTTTATTGATTACTATAAAGTGTTGGGCGTAGAAAAAAATGCCGACGCAGAACAAATAAAAAAAGCTTTTCGAAAGCTTGCAAGAAAGTACCATCCCGATGTTAATCCCAATGACAAAGAAGCCAATAAAAAATTTCAACAGATCAATGAAGCCAATGAAGTATTAAGTGATCCGGAGAAAAGAAAAAAATATGATTTGTATGGCAAGGATTGGGAACATGGTGCACAACAACAGGCCTACAATGCGCAAAGACAGTCGCAGGGTTTTGGCGGACAATCTTATGACTTTTCCGGCGATTTTGATGAAGGTGGTTTTTCTGATTTTTTTTCATCATTATTTGGTGGCAGAAGAAACCAGGCAAAATTTCGTGGCCAGGATGTGAATGCCACGCTTGACCTTAACTTAAGCAATGTCTTTCATACATACCAGCAAACATTCGCCATCAATGGTAAGAACATACGCATTACCATTCCGGCAGGCGTTGAAAATGGTCAACAAATAAAACTAAAAGGACATGGCAACCCGGGTGCAAACGGCGGCCCTAACGGCGACCTGTACCTTACATTCCAACTCACTAACAATACCCCTTTTAAAAGAATGAAAAACGATCTATACCTGTCGCAGGAAATTGACCTGTACACAGCAGTGCTTGGAGGTGACGTTACCATCGATACCATGCATGGCAAACTCAAACTAAAAGTAAAACCCGAAACGCAAAACAATACAAAGATCAGGGTAAAGGGTAAGGGAATGCCTGTATATAAATCGGAAGGTAATTTTGGCGACCTGTATGTAACCTATACAGTAAAGCTGCCACAAAATCTTACAGAAAAACAAAAACAATTATTTACAGAACTGTCAAAATTATAAGCTCATGGCCACAAAGAAACTTATAGCTGTAAAGGAATTTTGTACACACCATAATATCAGTGTTGATGTCATTCATGAATTGCATCAAAATGAAATTATAGAGCTTGTAATGGTAAAAAGAACAGGCTTCATTGCGGAAAAAAATCTTCATACTGCAGAAATGGCCGTACGGTTATACAACGATCTCCATATTAATACAGAAGGAATTCAAACCATTCTTCATTTACTTTCGTCTTTACAAAAAAAGGAAGCTGAGCTTAATATACTCAGAAATCAGCTTTCATTTTATTCAACAGGTATTTAATACTCCCGGTCTTTAAGATCTCCCCGCAGATTTAAGAAGATAAAATACACGCAGATTCCAGGTGATTTAATTTTCTTATATCTGCGTGTACTTAAATCACCTTATATCTGCCGGAGAAAAATCACATTAAGATAACCTTCGACGAACAGGCAATAAAAGTCGCCGAAAAAATTAATTAAACATTTGTTTGATAAATTCAAACAAATGTTTAATTTTGCTTTTCATTCATCTTTTATGGTATTAACAGAAAAACATATTCAAATACTGGAAAAAGCAGAATTACTCTTTGCAGAGAAGGGTTTTGACGGCACCACGGTAAGAGATATTGCAGATTATGCCGGTGTAAATCTTGCCATGATCTCCTATTATTTCGGAAGCAAGGAGAAATTAATGGAAGCATTGTTCACCAACAGGATGTCGGTAACCAAAGCAAGAATAGAAGACATCATTGCCAATAAATCTTTAAGTTTTATTCAGAAGATCGATATTCTTATCGACGAGTATGTTAACAAAGTAGTGAATCAACAGTGCTTTTACAGGGTAATGTTCCAGGCACAGGTGATCAATAAGAACAAGGAAGTAATAAGACTGATCAAGGACTTTAAGTTTGGTTATGTAAAGCAGATCGCTACATTAATTGAAGAAGGGCAGAAAGCAAAAAAGATCAAGAAAGATATAGACATTGTTTTGTTGCTGAATACCATGACGGGAACCGTCACGCAGCTGATCATCAATAAAGATTTTTATCGTGAATTCAATAATTATAAAAAATTATCTGACACAGCATTTGATGAATTATTAAAAAACAAATTGAGTGTCCACATTAAACACTTATTCAAAGCAATAATGGGTTATGAACAATAAGATGGAATTTAAGATACTAATATTTGGATTGCTTTTACTGGCAGCAGGCAATTTGCATGCACAGGATTCAACAAGGCAGCTTACCATGCAGCAGGCCATTGATATGAGCATACAGAACAGTAAAAATCTAAAGATATCAAGAGCAAAGATCGATGAAGCAACAGCAGCATTACAGGAAGCAAATGACAGCAGGTTGCCTGATCTCAAAGTAAGCGGTAGTTACCTGCGGTTAAACAATCCACATGTTTCGCTTGCATCAAAATCAGATTCAGGGAGTGGCGGCGGACCAGGTTTTAAAGTAAACCAGGCATTGTATGGAACGGCCACTTTATCATTACCGTTATATTCAGGTGGAAGAATAAAGTATGGAATTGAATCTGCAAAGTTGTTGAAGCAGGCAAGTATGTTAGATGCAGAAAATGATAAGGAAGCCATCATCTTCAATACAACAAAAGCCTATATCAACCTATATAAATCTTTTGAAGCAGTTATGCTTGTGCAGGAAAACCTGCAATCTTCTCAATCAAGAGATACAAACTTTTCCAACCTTGAAAAGAATGGATTGCTTGCAAGGAATGATCTTTTAAAAGCACAGCTACAAACATCCAACATAGAACTTACATTACTAGATGCACAAAGAAATAACAAACTAGCAATGGTAAATATGAACCTGATCATTGGTTTACCAGAGAATACAGTATTGGTATTGGACAGCAGTTTCATGAGCACAAAAACGGATGTAAAGCCTTTTATCGATTATGAAAATCTTGCATTGCAAAACAGGAAAGACATTCGGGCATTAAGTTTCAGAAAAAAAGCTTCAGGCACTGCGATCAAATCTGCAAAAGCAGAATCCTATCCTACCATTGGACTAACGGGAGGATATATTGCTGCATACGTCCCCAATGTTGTAACGATCACCAATGCAGTGAACATCGGCGTTGGCGTACAATACAATCTTGCAAGCTTATATAAAAAGAATACAAAATTGTTACAGGCTAAAGCAAGGCTGGCAGAAGTAAATGCGGATGAAGAAATACTAAATGATGCTGTAAGGAATGAGATCAACCAGGATTACCAGGATTATTTACTGAACGAAAAGAAAATAGAAGTATACCAGAAAGCATTTGAGCAGGCAACAGAAAATTATCGCATTACCAAGAACAAATATGATAATAGTCTTGTTACCATCACTGATCTATTGGATGCAGATGTTGCATTATTACAATCAAAGCTTAATGTTAATTTAGGAAGAGCAGATGCGGTACTTGCATACAATAAATTATTACAAACGAGCGGATCATTATCAAAATAAACTGAAAAATTTTATAATAACATTTTATGGAACAGAATAAAACAGGAGAAAAAATACAACAGCCCGCAGCACCTAAAAAAAGGAGTAAAGGTTTCATTATTGTGCTTGCAATACTTGTTATTGGCGGAGGATGGTTTGGGCTTACAAAATATTTTCACGGGCAACACCATGAAGAAACAGACGATGCACAGATAGAAGCAAACATCAGCCCGGTAATTTCAAAGATCCCGGGTTATGTAACAAGGGTATTTGTGAAAGACAATATGATCGTAAGAAAGGGGGATACTTTAATGATACTGGATGACAGGGATCTTAGAATGGTTCTTGAACAAGCTGAAGCTGCACTAGGTACAGCAAAAAGCAACCTTACTGCTGCACAGGCAAACAGCACTGCTGCAAGTAAGAATATTAATACCACGCATGCAGCCATTGCAACTGCAGATGCACAAATTGAAGCAGCTAAAGTAAATGTATGGCGCACGACTGAGGATTATAAACGTTATGCGAATCTCATTAAGGATCATTCCATCACACAACAACAATTTGAACAGGCTGATGCTGCAAAACAACAGGCAGAAAAACAACTACAGGTATTGATCGATCAAAAGAACCAGGCCAGTACACAAACAGGCGTTGTTACTTCACAAAGCAATGCTACTTCACAACAAATTGGTGTTGCAAGTGCAGTGATAAAACAAAGAGAAGTGGACGTTGAAAATGCAAAACTAAACCTGTCCTATACCGTTATACTGGCGCCTGAAGCAGGCGTAGTATCAAAAGTACCTGTTCAAACAGGACAATACCTGCAGGCAGGACAACAATTGTTCAGCATTGTTTTAAATAATGAAAAATGGGTCGTTGCTAACTTTAAAGAAACACAATACAACAAAATGAGAGAGGGACAGAAAGTGATCGTGCATGCAGATGCATTTCCGAATCATGATTTTGAAGCAACACTCAGCTCCTTCTCCCCTGCTACCGGTGCAAAATTTGCTTTATTGCCACCCGATAATGCTAGTGGAAATTTTGTAAAAGTTGTACAACGCCTTCCAATAAAAATTGATTTTACAAACAAGTCAGATTCACTGATACAAAAATTACGTGCAGGAATGAATGTGTATGTAGATGTGCATCTTGATTGAGTTAAGAGTTTAGAATTATGAGTTGGCAAATGCGTTTAAGCATTTAAAAATGATGAGTCGGCTTTTCTATTGCCGATTCCCGATTGCCGATTCCCGTTATTAAGTTATAAACAGGCCCGTTATGGCAACAATGCAATTACAACAGGAATCCCTGGTAGAATATGGAGGCAGAAGAGCGATCATAACGATCACCGCTATACTTTGTGCATTGCTCGAGATCGTTGATACAACGATCGTGAATGTAGCATTGAATGATATGCGTGGCTCTTTGGGTGCAACACTTCCCGAAGTAGGTTGGGTAGTTACCGCTTATGCAATAGGCAATGTGATCATCGTTCCAATGACAAGTTGGTTATCGCAACAGTTTGGAAGAAGAAATTATTTTGCCGCATCGATCATCATCTTTACCATTTGTTCTTATTTATGTGGCCAGGCCACAGGTATCTGGGAACTGGTATTCTTCCGTTTCTTACAGGGACTTGGTGGTGGCGCATTGCTGGTAACATCTCAAACGATCATCACAGAATCATACCCGGTAGAAAAAAGAGGAATGGCACAGGCGATATATGGTCTTGGTGTTATCATTGGTCCAACACTCGGACCACCATTGGGAGGTTATATTGTTTATCATATCAGCTGGCCCTATATATTTTATATCAATATCCCAATTGGTATTGTTGCAGTATTACTTACACTTCAGTATGTAAGAAGCCCAAAATTTGCAGAGAAAAAAGCTGCGCATGAAATTGACTGGTTGGGCATCGCATTGCTTGCTGCCACAGTTGGATCATTACAATATGTGTTGGAACGCGGGCATGAAGATGATTGGTTCAACAGCAATATTATTACGGCACTAACGGTAACAGCTGTCTTCGGATTGTTCTTTTTTATCTGGAGAGAATTAACCTATAAAAATCCTATTGTTGAATTAAGGGTTTTAAAGAACGGGAACCTGCGAGTAGGAACAATACTATCTTTTCTTTTAGGATTCGGGCTGTACGGCTCTACATTTTTGATACCATTATACACACAAAGTATTCTCGGCTGGACGGCACAACAGGCAGGAGCATTAATGATACCTGCTGCATTGACCACTGCATTCATGATGCCGATCATCGGGCAGTTATTACAAAAAGGAGTTCCGCAACAATACCTTGTTGCAATAGGCATGTTCATCTTTGTGATCTTTACGTTCTGGTGTTATAAAGTACTAACGCCGGATACAAGCGAAGAAGCATTTTTCTGGCCACTCATAACAAGAGGTGTGGGACTGGGACTTTTATTCATACCGATCACGACGCTGTCACTATCTACGTTAAGCGGACAAGGTATTGGACAGGGCGCTGCATTTACAGGTATGATGCGGCAACTGGGAGGATCGTTTGGCGTAGCAATGATCACAACTTTTATTTCCAGTCAAAGTACCGTACACAGGAGTGCTTTGGTTAACCATCTTAACATTAATGACCCGGCCGTACAGCAACGCGTAGCCGCTATGCAGCATGGCTTTATGGCAAAAGGTAAAACAGCACAGGAAGCATTACAATCAGCTTACCAGGCGCTCGATTTCAGTGTAACAAAGCAGGCAACGGTTTTATCGTACATGGATGTATTCATATACCTCAGTATCATGTTTGCTATTTGTATACCGTTTGTAATACTGGTAAAAGGAAATAAGAAAAAGAAAAAACTTGACCTGGGTGAAGCGATGCATTAGCAGCAATCAGAAATTAAAATGAGATTCCTATGTAAAGCCTCGTTTTAATTTTGAATTTTTATTTTTTAATTTTTGTATTTGCCCCAACTTCTTAAATACTTCACCCCTTTCGAAGTTTGAAACCTGGTAGCGATTTGTTGCCACCCGCCCTGCCAGCTTTTCCAAACTATAAAATGAAGATGTGGTAAAGCTGCATATCCTGTTTTGCCACTTATGGCAATCAGCTGTCCTTGTTTAACCGTATCACCAACATTTACCAGGGCTCCATTCTTTTGCAAGTGCCAGTAACCAGCCCTCGTTCCATCGGCATGCTGAATAACAATATTATTTCCATAACGGCGATATTTTTTATTCAGGCCACCACGGTCGCCATCTTCTTTCACCCTTACAACAATGCCCCCTCTCGCCGCAGTAATATTCGTTCCACACTTCATATTAAAATCAATCGCTGCTCTTTCTTTATGCGAGAAATGACTAAAGTATCCCTGTATTACACGAAAGGTTTTTCCCTGCTCAAACGGCAAGCTGTAGATGTAACTTGTATCATCTTTGATTTGGCCGCTTTGCAATTGCTTTACCTGTTTACGCAAAGGATCTTTACTGACATAACAACTTCCGAGAAATAAAACACAGAGTGATAAAATTCTAATCATACATTCAATAATAATAAATAAAAAATTAAAAAGTTAAAATGAACTGTTATAAATCATTCAGCACATTTTTATTTACTCATCGTTATAGTTTAATTTCAGGTTATGAAACTAAAGCTGATAATAACAGGAGCAACGGGAATGGTAGGTGAAGGCGTGCTACACGAATCTTTACAACATCCCGATGTTGAACAAATACTGGTCATCAATCGCAAACCATGTGGCGTTGTGCACCCCAAACTAAAAGAGATCATTCATACTGATTTCTTTGATTTCTCCCCGATAGAAGATCAGCTAAATGGTTACAATACATGTTTCTTTTGCCTGGGTGTATCTTCTGTAGGAATGAAGGAAGACACATTTACAAAATTCACTTACACGCTTACGATGCATGTAGCAACTACACTTTCAAAACACAATCCGCAAATGACCTTTTGCTACATTTCAGGAAGAGGTACGGATAGCAGCGAAAAAGGAAAGCTGATGTGGGCAAGGGTAAAAGGCAAAACAGAAAACGATCTTATGAAATTGCCTTTTAAAAAAGTGTACGCAGTTCGGCCGGGATTGATGAAACCAACAGCGGGCTTAAAAAACACTTTACCTGCTTACAAATATTTAGGATGGCTCTACCCTATTATAAAAATGATCGCCCCTAAATCTGCATGCACATTGAAAGAAGTTGGAGATGCTATGATAAATGTTGTATTGAAAGGGTACGATAAAAATGTATTGGAAGTAGCTGACCTTATCGCATTGTCTAAAAAATAATTTCACCTAAACAAATCAATAAAGATGTATTCACAGATTAAAATGATGAGAACAACCAGGACATGGTTATTAAATATCATAACAGAGCTTACGCCGGAACAATTAAATAAAATACCGGCAGGTTTTAATAACAATATTATCTGGAATGTTGTGCATCTTATAGCAGCTCAACAGGGAGTATGTTATGTAAGAGCAGGACTGAAGCCTGTTGTAGAAGAAAAATATTTTATCAACTACAAATCAGAAACAAAACCTGGAGAAGCGCTTGACAGCAATGAGATAGAAAAGATCAAAGCACTATTATTTACAAGTCTTGATCAACTTGAAACAGATCTTGATAAAAATATATTTACCAATTACACGCCCTGGGCCACACGTTATGGTGCTGAAATGAATAATATCGATGATGCGCTTAACTTCTTACCATTTCATGAAGGGTTGCATGTGGGCTATGTGATGGCATTGAAAAGAGCTATTATTTAAAGGCGCTTCATTCGTTGAATATTGAACATTGAACGTTGAATATTGAAAATTTCTTCAGTCTCTTCAATTATTGAAGCCTCGAATTAATATTCAATATTCAACGTACAATACTCAATATTCAAGTGAAACCTACTTACTTCTTTGTAGCACTTAACGAATAAACCATCGGAATTTTATTTCCAAAATGTTCAATCCTGAATTTCCCTGGTTCAAATTCAATCGTCTTATTAAAACAATTATAAGGTGAGTAATCAAATTCTTCAAATGAGTTGATCTCGAGTCCATGTTGCAGGAGACTTGTTATTACTTCGCTCATACTATGGTTCCATGTGATCATTTCTGTAGTGATGGGCGCCGATTTATCTGCATAGGTTCCCTGTTCTGTTTCAATGATCGGTTCTGACTTAGCATAGGTGTAAGCAACTTTTTCAAAATCATTATCAAACATCCATACTACCGGGTGAAACTCCGCAAAAATAAATTTACCACCGGGTTTTAAAAACTTTGCAACGACGCCGGCCCATTTAGACAGATCGGGAAACCACCCAATTGTTCCGTAGCTGGTGAATACAATGTCAAACTGTTTATCAAGATGCTTTGGAAGGTCATAAATATCACAACAGATAAATATTGCATTTACATTTGCGTTTTTAGCAAGCTCTTTTGCTTTATTAATTGCATTATCGGAAAGATCAATACCAGTAACATGTGCGCCCATTCTTGCCAGCGAGATCGTATCCTGCCCGAAATGGCATTGAAGGTGCAGGATATTTTTCCCCGTAACATCCTGCAGCAATTTTAATTCAATATCATTCAAAGAATTTTTTCCTCTTAAAAAACCTTCAACATCATAAAACGATGAAGTGAAGTGATGGTCGGTCCTGCTGTTCCATGCAGCTTTGTTTTTTTCTATGTAATTGATCTCGTTCATTTATTTTTTCTTTTTCGCAGAAACAATTTAAAATTATTTTCTTCTTCAACAGCTTGTGGTTGGGGAACACTATAAGTGTTCGCAAGTTTGAATTTTACCTGTGCGAAGGATTAGAAGACGGATGACACTGGTTGAGCGGATGCGCACGGATTTAATTTTTTTGTTCCAAAAATTTCGGATTTGCTTGTTATTATTCAGCACTATGTTGCGCTAGCAACATAAATCCGTGGCCATCAGCCGAGTCCGTATCATCCGTCTTCCAATCCTTCGGGTAAATAAAAAGTACAAATAATCTTCAGAGCACCTGTGCTGCCCACACCGACCACTACCAATACTTAACCGGGAAAATGCTTTTTTATTAATTGCTTAGGAGCTGTATTGCGCCATGCCGCTTCAAGTGCCTCTTTCAATATTTCTTTTTTTACTTTTGAAAGTTCTATAAATGTTGCTCCCTGCCTGCCCCATCCCCCGGGAACCGGGTAAATGATCGTTCGGTCGATATCAGAAAAAACGGATTGTTCAACCAATGTCAACTTTACCATCACTCTCTTATCACTGGTATGTATAGTAGCAAAAATTTTATTCTTTACACGAAAAGAAGGTTTATCAAAATGAAGTGATTCTGTCGCCTCCGGTAAAGACAACGCCATTTTCCTGAAACTATCAATCGATACCATATAAGTCTTTTAAATGATTGGCTGACCAAACTGTAATATATAACCGTTATTATCATAAACAGCAAACTCTCTCATTTCCCAGGGAAAATTTTCAATCTCATATAAGACCCTACATTTGCTTCTTAGTATTTCCCAGAGTTCATCTACATTATCTACATTGATATAGAACGAACCGGTAAATACAGGCTTTTCAAATGGCATATGCTCATTTGGTTTTGCCAGCATGATCTCAGCTTCGTTCCTTGATAAAGACGCCCATCCCCAATCATCATTCTTTTCAGCACAGTTAAAACCAAGAATGGTTGTATAAAATACTATTGTTTCTTCAAGCTTGTGTGTCCATAATATTGGACGAATATTTTTAAATGTCATGATGATTATTTTACTGACTGGTCAGACCGGTCTGACCAGCTTCAAAGTTATTTTCTTTTATACAACCTGAACTTATGCGGGTATTTAAAATTGTCAAAAGCCGGGCATTTTCCAAGTAAAATTATTACACAACATTGAACTTATTAAGGCAACCGTGAGCTTATGCAGCCCTTTACTGTCCTGTATTTGATCAATTTTTCGAAAGACTAAAGTTGTCGAAAAAATATTTGCAATATATTTTTTTTGCTCCCGTTACGAAATATATACGCATATAAGAACCTCAAGAATATTTTTTTAATCTGCCGAAAAAAGTCTTATGAAACCTGATCTACCTACCAAAATCCTTAAGAAGTTTTTCTTCATTTTATCATTATCATGTATCTCAGTATGCATAACGGCACAAACCAAAACAAGGGTAACCGGTGCAGCGAACTGGAATGCAAACTCTACCTGGATGAAACCATTATCAGGAGTGGTTACTACTGCATTTCTGAGTAAAACAGTTGTCGGGCTTGGTACTTCCTTCGCTTCGGACCTGGCTGTGAATGATGTGATCTGCACTTCCTCTGGTCAAACAATCGGAACCGTTGCAAGTATTTCCGGGCTGACTGTTACACTGGTTTCCAATGCCGCTGTTATAATTACACTCAGTGGCTATGCAGTTGAAAAAGTTCCTACTGCAGCCGATGATGTAGAAATTGGAAATACATCTATAGCCGGCGCTGTGAATGTTGCACTCAACGTGGCTTCTGCCACTGTTAATTCTCTAACGTTTATAGCAGATGGCGAAAGTCATACACTTACTCATAGTTCAACCAATGCATTAACAGTAAATAGTTTTGTTTCAATTAACCAGCCTACCGCTAATTCAAAAACAATTGCATGGAATATAAATGACGGTACTGCGACTGTGGGTGGAAATATTAATTTATCCGGCGTTAATGCTACAACGTCCCGGGTAGCAAAGATCAATTTAATAACAGGTACGCTGAATGCGAATGCAGATATGATATTCAGTGGTTCAACAGCTGCCACAAAAGTAATAGACATGTCGGGTGGTGCTGCTACTATAAATTTAAAAGGTGCATTAACAGTTCCTTCTTCTTCTGCAACGCTTACTGCAGGAACAGCCGGTAGTATATTTAATTATACAGGTACATCTGCGCAAACAGTTAATTATTTTTCTTCCGGGAAATACTATCATCTTTATATCAACAATACCAATGCAAGTGGCGCCACATTAAGTGCGGCTATTGCTACCAGTAATGTTGATGGAAATCTTTCGATCGGCAACATCAATTCCGGCAGTCTTTTAAACAGCGGAAATTATGCAATAGGACTTAATAATTCCAGGACGCTTACCGTGGCCCTGGGATCTACCATGAATGCCGGGACAAGCGTTGTTAGTTTTGGAACAGGCACACCCAATCTTACCATTAACGGAACTTTTAAAACTGCAAATACAAATGGTTTCTCAGGTTCAACAACAACAGCCATCAATGCTACAAATCCACCAACTTTTTTACTGGGTGCTGCATCAACAATAGAATACAATTCCGGGAGCAACCAGGTTGTAAGCAGTAGAAATGATTATGCCAACATTGCTGTTTCCGGAGGCGCAACAAAAACCGCAAATGGAAGCATTACCGCCAATACCAATTTAAATATTGGAAGCAGTACCACATTGAATGCTTCATCTTATACTCATTACATGAAGGGAAGTCTTACAAGCAGCGGCACTTTTACATGCTCAACATCTTCTATGGTCTTCAACGGAACGGGCGCCCAAACAATACCAGGATTAACTTATAACAATCTTCAAACAAGTACCAGCGGTACAAAAACAATGTCGGGCGCTGCTACCATTTCAGGAAACCTTACCATTGATGCAAGTACGGTGTTAGATGCATCTTCATACACGCACAATATTGCCGGTAGTTTTACAAATAATGGCAGTTTCACTGCGGGCAGTTCAACATTCAATTTTAATGGTTCGTCAAACCAAAATATATCAGGTACAATAAGTTTTAATAACCTTACTCAGAATAATGCAGCTGAGATCGTCATTGCAAATTCAACTACAATAAATGGTTCCCTAACGCTTAGCAGTGGCCGCTTCAATATAAATGGAAAAACACTCAGGCTGGAAGGAAGTTTTTCAGGCAACGCAAGCAATGCCCTGAAAGGTTCGCAAGCATCTAACCTTATCGTTGGCTATAGCTTTACAAGTGGTACTTTGTATTTTGATCAAACTGCGGCTACATACAATAATTACCTCAGGAGTTTAACAGTAAACAGCAGTGCCACAACCGGCAATTATTTGAATATTACCGCTGATTATACGCCCGGTACCATTGACATTGCAGCCGGCGCAACGCTCAACACCAATGATTATGTAACGCTCAAATCAGATTCAACAGGTACAGCAAGGCTGGCACAACTTCCTGTTGATGGATCTGGTGCTGCAACGGCTTTTATCAATGGGAAATTAATTATGGAAAGATATATACCTGCAGGAAGAGGATGGCGCCTGTTGGGTGTGCCTGCAAAATCATCGGGTGCACCAACGATCAATGAAGCCTGGCAGGAAGGCCTTACAACTGTTTCGGCTAACCCTAACCTTTATCCAGGTTATGGTGTAAAGATCTGCGGTGGCAGCTCAACACATGGTTATGATACCAGCGCTACCATCAATACTTTTATAAAAACATATAACAACGCAACAAATGGCTTTACAGCATTACCGGCTAACCCTGGTACATATATCCCGATCACATCTTACCCTGCGTATTTTTTATATATCCGCGGAGATCGCAGTGTTAATATGCTGCAGGGATTGGCAGCTGCCATTACTTCTACTACTTTAAGAATAAAGGGACAGCCAATTACAGGAAAAAAAGATGTAGCAGTAAATGGAACCGGTAATACAATACTTTCCAACCCCTATCCTGGCGCTATTGATTTTCATACGCTGGCAAAAAGCAATGTTGCTGATGCATTCTATGCATGGGATCCAAAGCTTGCAGGAACAAATGGTATTGGTGGCTATGTAACTTTTATCTGGAACAGTAGTTTGAATAATTATGATGCAACTGCTTCTGTAAGCAATATCTCACAGTATTTACAAAGCGGGCAGGCGTTTTTCATACATTCCGACGACAATATAAATCCCGGTACTATCAGCATCAACGAAAGTGATAAAACTACTTTGGGTGATGACCAGGTATCACGTGTTGTAAACACCGGGCAGCAAGTGAGGGTGAACCTGTTTGCAATAAATGCTGACAGTACTTCAACCTTAGCTGATGGTGTGTTGACAACTTACGATGACAACAATTCAAACTCAGTAGACAATAACGACGCAAAAAAAATCTTTAGCAGCAATCAAAGTTTAAATATCAGGAGAGGTGCAAAAGCGCTGGCGATCGAAAGAAGAAAAACGATCATTACAAATGACACCACTTTTCTTGACATCTACCAAATGAGGCTGCAACAATACAACCTCGGGATCAGCATTCAAAACATGAGCACCAGCGGCCTGATCGCATTGCTAAAAGACAATTATGCAGCTGCAACAAATAATACCATTTTAGAAATGAATGGAACAACAAATATTCCGTTCACGGTAACTGCTGATCCGGCTTCATACGCTGTAAATCGTTTCAGTATTGTATTTGAAGTACCAACATCTGTACCCGTTACATTCAAAAAAGTAAAAGCATATCAACAACAAAAAAATATTAATGTTGAGTGGGATACAGAAAATGAAATAACAACCAATTATTATGAGGTAGAAAGATCTGGCAATGGTAGCAGCTTTTATAAAATAAACAGTGGTCCTGTTAATGCTGCTTATGGTGGAAGCGGTCATTACACATTCATTGATACCAACCCATTGGAAGGAATGAATTATTACCGTATTGTTTCTGTATCAGCTCAACAAATTGATAAAGACTACAGCAATATTGTAAGGGTGAATATGGAAAAAGTAAAAGAAAGCGCTTCGATTTCTATTTATCCAAATCCTGTTACAGGCAATACAATTAATATTCAAACCAACAATATTGAAACAGGCACTTATGTTTTAAAACTATCCAATGCTGCAGGACAATTGCTATTTGTAAAATCAATTAACTATGATGCGGCTGAAAAGAATATTGAGATCAGCAAAAAATTACCTGCAGGAAAATATCAACTTAGTTTATCAGGCGAAGGATACAATTTGAATACGCAGCTGATAAAGAAATAAAAAATAGCCAGTTAAATTTTCAATACACGACGTACAATGTTCAATATTCAAGTACATTCCGATGAGCATTGAACATTGTACGTTGAATATTGAAAATTTCTTGACAACTTCCATTCAAACAAAAGCCCCAACAAAAAAAAGTCCCCGCCAACCAGCGGAGACTTCTTTATATACTTTAAATACTTATTAATATCCCATTCCCCCCATATCAGGCGCACCATGTGCATGTGGCGCTTCTTCTTTAGGTTTATCAGCAATCACACATTCGGTAGTTAA
The DNA here is from genome assembly GCA_047601875.1 of Ferruginibacter sp. Lineage (GTDB taxonomy): Bacteria > Bacteroidota > Bacteroidia > Chitinophagales > Chitinophagaceae > Ferruginibacter. Next base: position 46,088 of record JASGIL010000001.1, read on the forward strand.
CAACATACCTGCAATAGATGCTGCATTTTCCAAAGCTACACGGCTAACCTTAGTTGGATCAATAACACCAGCTTTGAAAAGATTTTCATAAACTTCTGTTCTTGCATTGAAACCAAAATCGCCTTTTCCTTCTTTAATTTTCTGAACAACAATAGAACCATCGATACCGGCATTTGCAGTAAGTATGCGAATTGGTTCTTCCAAAGCACGGCGAACAATCGTCATTCCTGTTTGTTCATCAGGAACCTGTCCTTTAACTTTTGAATCAAGGCTCGCAACGGCACGGATATAAGCAACACCACCACCAGGAACGATACCTTCTTCAACAGCAGCACGTGTTGCATGCAATGCATCATCTACCCTGTCTTTCTTTTCTTTCATTTCAACTTCAGTTGCAGCACCTACATAAAGAACAGCAACACCACCTGCTAATTTAGCAAGACGTTCCTGTAATTTTTCTTTATCGTAATCTGAAGTTGTATTTTCTACCTGTGATTTAATTTGATTCACACGTGCAGCAATGTCTTTTTTAGCGCCTTTACCACCAACGATGGTTGTATTGTCTTTATCGATCGTAACAGAAGCTGCCTGTCCCAAATAAGTAAGATCAACATTTTCCAGGTTATAACCTTGTTCCTCACTAACAACGATACCCGCAGTTAATACAGCCAGGTCGGTCAGCATTTCTTTCCTGCGATCACCAAAGCCCGGAGCTTTAACAGCTGCAACTTTAATGGTACCACGTAATTTATTTACAACCAGTGTTGCCAATGCTTCACCTTCAAGATCTTCAGAGATGATCAATAAAGGGCGGCCACTTTTTGCAACAGCTTCCAGGATATGAAGAATATCTTTCATTGCAGATATCTTCTTATCGTAAATAAGAATATACGGGCTTTGTAATTCAACACTCATTTTTTCGCTGTTGGTTACAAAGTATGGAGAGATGTATCCACGATCAAACTGCATACCTTCAACGATATCAACAGTTGTATCAGTTCCTTTTGCTTCTTCAACAGTGATCACACCTTCTTTACCAACTTTACCGAAAGCTTCTGCGATCAGTTTACCAATGGTATCATCGTTGTTTGCAGAAATGGTTGCAACCTGCTGAATTTTTTTACTATCGTTACCAACAGTTTGAGATTGCTCTTTTAAATTAGATACAACAAGGCTAACAGCTTTATCGATACCGCGTTTAAGATCCATTGGGTTTGCACCTGCTGCAACCATTTTCAATCCTTCGCTGATGATGCTTTGTGCCAATACAGTTGCAGTAGTCGTTCCGTCACCTGCAATATCAGCAGTTTTAGAAGCAACTTCTTTTACCATCTGAGCACCCATATTTTCGATTGGGTCTTCCAGTTCAATTTCCTTTGCAACAGTAACACCATCTTTTGTTACCTGTGGTGCGCCGAATTTTTTATCGATCACAACATTGCGGCCTTTAGGCCCGAGTGTTACTTTAACTGCATTCGCCAAAGTATCAACACCTTTTTTCATTTTATTCCTTGCTTCTATATCGAAGAAAATCATTTTAGACATCGGTAGAATATTTTTAGTTTTTTAATTTGTTTCCAGAGCTTTGAGCTATGAGCTTTGAGCTATGAGTAAAAAGAATTGTAAGCAAGCTAATAGCTCATGGCTAATAGCTAGCAGCTTATATTATTGCCAGTATATCACTCTCCCTCATGATCAAATAATCAGTTCCTTCATGAGAAATTTCAGTGCCGGCATATTTACCATAAAGAACAGTATTGCCAACTTTAACAACAGGTGTATTTCCATCTTCATCTTTAGCACTTACTGCTACAACAGTACCTTTTTGTGGTTTTTCTTTTGCAGTATCAGGAATGATAATTCCACCGGCAGTTTTCATTTCTGCAGCGGCAGCTTGCACAATTACCCTGTTCTTCGTTCCTGCAACAGGCGTAATGCTTAAGTTTTTAGCCATAATTCTATAATTTGTTTGATTTAAAATTTACTTGATCCCTTTTTTGGGATTGCGAAGGTATAGCTAAAAATTATACCAAACACATAAGAGGTAATGCTGACAGGTTTTATTCACAGCCTGTCATGTTTAATAAATATGGTTAAGACATTTTTGCATTTTAGCAATTTTTCTAGCTTTTAAGCGCTGCCGCAAGCCATAAAACCTTAATTTTGCGCTCTTAAATAAAGTTCTTTCGAGATGATCAGCAGAAGAAATATCCGGGTAAAAGTGATGCAGACGCTTTATACGATTGACAGTGTAAGCGGCGATACCAAACCCGGTGAGCCGATAACCATACTTACCAAGAAAATTGAACAAAGCAGGCATCTCTATACTTACCTGGTCTATTTTATTACCGAAGTGGCCCGTTTTTCAGAAACAGATGCACGCCAGAAAGCGAGCAAACATTTACCCTCTGCAGGTGACCTTACCGTAAATACCAAGATTGCAGGCAATGAAGTTTTGTGGAAAATACTGGAGGATGCCAGTTTCAAAGCGGCTATCAATGAATTTAAACTGCAGCATATCCTGGATGCCGATCTTTTAAAACGTACTTACCTCGACCTGGTGGCTTCTGAGGAATACAATGAATACATAGCCGAGCAATCAAGAGATAAAAAATCAGAGAAAAAAATACTTGATTTTATTTTTTCAAACCTGATGCTTCCAAATGAAAATTTCATCAGCCATGTGGAAGAGAATTTTATCAACTGGGATGATGACGCAGAAATGATGCAGACACTTGTATTGAATTATTTCAACAAACCTGCACAAAGCAGTTTTAATGATATTCTCAGTAAAGAAAAATGGGATTTCGCAAAAACATTACTGGCAACAGTACTTGATAAATCTGCCTATACACTTGAACTCATCAAACCCAAATTAAAGAACTGGGATGCTGAACGCATTGCTGCACTGGACCTGATCATTTTGCAAATGGGTGTATGTGAATTTTTGTATTTCGAGACCATCCCTACAAAAGTTACGATCAACGAATACATCGATCTTGCAAAAGCATACAGCACCGTGCAAAGCGGGCAGTTTGTAAATGGATTGCTTGATAATATCCATAAAGAACTTACTGCTGAAAACAAGATCCACAAAAAGAATTTTAAGAACTCTGTATTATAAAAATAAAAGACGCCGATTATGTTTAGAGTTATTTTTTTAGCCGCTACCTTAAGTACCATGCTTGCAAGTTGTGATGTAAGAAGAAAAGACAAGCAGGCATCCATACCAATGGCAAAACAGGAAATAAAAGATCCTACTACTGTGCAGATCATTGACAGTGTATATGATTTCGGAAAAACAACAGAAGGTGAAATTGTTCAATACAGTTACCGTTTTAAGAATACAGGCAACAAACCACTCATTGTATCAGATGTGCATGCAAGTTGTGGTTGTACCGTTCCGCAAAAACCTGAACAACCTGTTTTACCCGGCGAAACAGGCTTTATACTTGTAAAATTCAACAGTGAGCACAGGCCCGGCGAAGCGCACAAGACCATCACCGTTAATTCAAATGCAAATCCTGCATTTCCTGAATTATTATTAAAAGGAACCGTGATCGGGAAAGAAAAAGAGAAAGGCGAAGGTGAATAAAACTTATACAAACCAGGAATAAAAATTTTTAAATTTTAACCGGCTCAACAAGCAGCCAAAAACAAACGAAAACAATGATGAATTTATTAAGCATTTTTTTGATGACCCCGGATCCAAGTGGTAAAGGCGGAAGTACTACAACATTGATCATGATGGGGGGTATGATCCTTGTATTTTATTTTTTCATGATCAGGCCACAGGCAAAAAAAGCAAAGGACCAAAAAAAGTTTATTAATGAAATGCAGAAAGGTGATAAGATCGTAACCATTGCAGGCATTCATGGTAAAATAAGCAAAGTGAATGATGACAATACGCTGGATATAGAAACAAGCCCCGGAAGTTATATCAAAATTGAAAGAAGTGCGATTAGTATGGAGTGGACAGCGAATGTGAACAAGGTTTCTGCTGATGCGAAAAAATAAAATAATCTAAGATGTAAGATCTAAGATGTAAGATTTGCATGAACATCTTAGATCTTACATCTTACATCTTAGATTTGTTCTATGTTACGAGTTGGATTAACAGGTGGATTAGGCAGCGGCAAAAGTACTGTTGCTAAAATCTTTGAAACACTTGGTATCCCCGTGTATTATGCCGATGATGCTGCAAGGAGAGTTATGAATGAAGATGATCATTTAAAAAAACAGATCATCGAAAATTTTGGCGCAGAAAGTTATCTTAATGAAACCCTGAACCGTTCTTATTTAGCTGCAACTGTTTTTCCCGATCCGAAAAAAATTGAAATACTGAATGCTATTGTGCACCCGGCTACCATTGCTGATGCGGAAAAATGGATGCAGGCACAAAAATCTCCCTACGCTATTAAAGAAGCAGCACTCATATTTGAAAGTGGCGCTTATCATCATCTTGATTATGTTATTGGTGTGTCTGCACCTTATGCCCTGCGCCTGCAAAGAGGCATGCTGCGTGATGGTTTATCGGGTGAAGCCATCCAGGAAAGAATGAAAAGACAAATGGATGAAAATGAAAAAATGGAGCGATGCAATTTTGTAGTCAGCAATGATGAAACAACATTATTAATACCGCAGGTATTGAAATTACATGACATATTATTGGTGAGATCAACTGTTGAGTAGCGATATTTTATTTATCTTTCATTGATCAAAAATTCCTTTCTGAATATTTTCATCCTCCCATATGAAGAGACTCTATAATTTAGACTACCTGAGAGGATTAGCCGCATTTGGAATAATGATCTACCATTATACAGCCGCCCTGTATGGTGCACACAGTGCCGCAACGTTTTTAGGACGGCTGGGCATGTATGGGGTTTCAATCTTTTATATACTTAGCGGATTGACCTTATACCTTGTTTATCATTCAAAAATGACAGGTTCTAAAAATGATATACTTGCTTTCGCTAAAAAAAGATTTTTCAGGATTTATCCATTACTATGGCTGGCAACCATTTCTTCAATAATCATATCAAAAACTTCACCTGATATTTTAAGATTGATACTTAATCTCACAGGTTTATTCGGATTTATCAAATGGGATGCTTCAATGGCTATCGGCACCTGGTCAATTGGAAACGAACTTGTCTTTTATGCTTTTTTTCCTGTGTTTATTATTTTGATGAACAAATCAAAAGCCGGTTTGGCAGTATTATCATTTATTATCGCAGGTGTTTACCTGTATTTTGCCTTTTGCATCATTGATCCGAACAAGACATTGGCAGAACAGTGGAACAACTATATAAACCCGCTAAATCAATTGTTCTTGTTCCTCGGTGGTTTTTTAACAGGAATGATCTTTAAAAACATAAATATCTCTACTACGATCAACCTGGCTATTTTATGCTGTGGATTGGGCTTGTTTATTTTTTACCCGGCTTCAGGAGATAAGATCGCAATTCTAACAGGATTTAACAGGATTATTTTTACAGTCAGCTCCTTCTTAATCTGCCTCGGTTTTTTTAAAACAACCATAAAGTTCCCCCACATTATTCATAAGCCATTGACATGGCCGGGTGAAGCAAGCTATTCAGTTTATTTGCTTCACATGCTGGTATATTTTGTTTTAACTTTTTTCTTTAAGCTTTCAGCTACTCATTTTTTTGACTTCCCGGTATTATTTAAACTGGCAGCAAATATCATTGTAACATTATTCCTGAGTTACTTTGTTTATCAAAAATTTGAAAAGTATTTTATGAAATTAGGGCAGCCCAAAAAAACAGGTACGCCCCAGTCAACTGTACCTGTGGGTGTAAACGATACACGCTAAAACAGCACAGGAATTTCATCAATTAAAAGCTACCTTCATTCACCTAAATGAGAATACAATCTTTCATATCACAACATATTTATTTAACTATCCTCGCCATATTGGGATGGTTTGCATTGGTATCACAACTTTACCTGAACCTCAGGTATGCCGAAGGCGATACTATTGAAATATTGGTAAGGTATATTAGTTATTTTACGATCACAACGAATCTGCTTGTTGCGATATGTTGCACTACGCTTTTGGTAAAGCCCGGCAATCAATTTTTTTCGAGTCAAAAAACACTAACAGCCATTACTGCTTATATTTTAGTTGTTGGCATTGTTTACAATCTCATTTTAAGATCAATGTGGAATCCTACGGGTTTGCAAAAGATCGTCGATGAAATACTTCATGTAGTGGTTCCGCTAATGTTTCTTTTTTACTGGATCTTTTTTACCAGGAAGAATAAACTGGAATGGACAGCTATTTTACCATGGCTGATATACCCGCTTGTTTATTTAATTTTTATACTGCTTCGTGGAACTGCTTCAGGTTATTACCCCTACCCTTTTATGAATGTAGATGAGCTTGGATTTAAAAAAGTATTGATCAATTCTGCGGGTATTACGGTTGGACTGATTGTTATATCGCTTGTACTTATTGGAGTCGGGAATCGGCAATCGGGAATCGGCAATGAAGCTTTTAAATAAATGGGTTGATAGTAAATGGTGAATAACCAGCAGTGAAATCTTCGAAGTATATTTAATTCGTGCAATTCGTGGCTAAAATTCGTGTTTCAAAAACTCATCACTAATTCAAATTCGCCAACGCATCCTTTATCTTCTTCAATCCCTTTGTAAGGTTCTCTGTACTATTTGCAAAAGAAATTCGGATGCAGTTCATTTCACCAAAGGCTTTTCCTGTTACTACTGAAACATGGGCCGTATTTAAAAAATACATGCAGAGATCATCGGCATTGTTTATTGCTTCTCCAGCCGGGGTTGTTTTCCCAAAATATGCTTTTACGTCGGGAAACACATAAAATGCTGCAGGTGGCGCATCGCAGATAACACCTGGTATTTCATTCAGCAATTGCATTACTTTATCCCTGCGTTCTTTGAATTTTTCCACCATATCATAGGTCGGCCGCAGGTCGCCCAAAAGTGCAACTATACCTGCCCGTTGTGCTATTGAATTTGGGCCGCTGGTAAATTGACCCTGTACCTTATCACAGGCTTTTGCAATTTCAACAGGTGCCGCTATATAACCAAGCCTCCAGCCCGTCATGGCAAAACCTTTGCTAAATCCATTTATAAGAATGATGCGGTCCTTTAAAAAATCGAATTGAGCAATGCTTTCATGTTTACCTGTAAAATTGATGTGCTCATAAATCTCATCGCTCATGATGAATATTTGCGGATGCGCTTTAAATATTTCTGCAAGCGCTTTTAATTCTTCTTTGCTGTATAATGCACCTGTAGGATTACACGGAGAAGAGAACATGAATAATTTTGTACGTTCTGTGATCGTTGCCTTTAATTCTTCCGGAGTTATCTTATACCCGTTTTCAAGTTTTGTTTTTACTAGTTTCACTGCACCGCCTGCAAGTTTTACGATCTCGCTATAAGTTACCCAGTATGGAGTTGGAATAATTACTTCATCATCTTTATCAACAATGGTGAGAACGGTATTGGCAATACTTTGTTTGGCACCGGTACTTACTACGATTTGTTCGGGAGTGTAATCAAGTCCGTTATCCCGCTTTAGTTTTGTGCAGACTGCCTGTCTCAGATCAAGAAAACCTGCCACTGGCGTGTAATGGCTGAAATTATCATCGATCGCTTTTTTAGCAGCATCTTTAATGTGTTGCGGTGTATCAAAATCAGGTTCACCCAAACTAAGATCGGTAAGATCAATACCTTTTGCTTTTAATTCACGGCCAAGTTTGGCCATCTTTAAAGTTTCAGGTTCATTAAAGCGGCTCAAAAGAGAAGATAAAATCATATAGCAAATTTCAATAAAGGGGCAAAAATAGTTTATTTATCGTAGGTAAAAACCAGTGACGACAGATCAGGAATATTATTTCTTTTTCTTTTTAATTCAAGATCGTAAAGCGCCTTACCAAGATCTTTCATAAAAGGCAGGCCAATGGTATCATAATCATATTTATTATCATCCAGTATTTCATCCTTATTACAGTAAATGGTTGCGGCCACCATGAACTCGATCTTATTTTCAAGATCCGCTACATAAGCCACTTCTGTAACCTGGCCATGGCCCATACCACTCTTGTTAAAAATGCGGATATTTTTTGATAAGCTGTCTTTAGCGGCGCCTTTCAGAATATATTTCGCAAAAGCTTTTTTATTTGAACTGTCGTAAGACGGGTAGGTAGATTCAGCCTGTAACTGCGAGATGTATTTTAATAGGAATTTCCTGTCGGTTTCATTGATACCAAATCGTTCGGCTGCCTTTACTTTTTCAGGGAACATAAGGCTGAGCAAAATCCTATTGAGGTCATCCAGGCTCATGCGGTTTCTTTGAGAAAAATCCATGGGCGCATTTACCAGCACATTGTCCTTATAATAACTTTTCCCTACAAAATCATTGCGTTTGTCATATTGTACCAGGTTGTTTTGCATGGGTTGTTGGTAAACCGGCTGTTTTATATTCCTGTTGTAAAAAGCGATTGGGTTCGTGTGCCTGTTTTCGTCTTCACTCAATAATACGCCATCCCTGTGCAGAATTTGGGTACTCTTGTATCCTTTTGCCAAAAGTTGCTTATTGATGTACTCCTGCCCCAGGAATTCATAGAGCCTGTTAAATGCATTGGGATCATTGCCTGTCAACATCTCCTTTATGTATTGGGCGATCGTGGGCCTGCCATCCGGAGTATTAGGATCATTATATTGGGCAATTTGCCCGGCATAACCAGCTTCTGTGATCATGCTTGAATTCATATCAATAGCAGGAAATGGCAACTCATGTAGTTTCTGGAGCGCCAGCATAGCGATGGCCAGGTCAATCGCAGCATCGGGATAAAAGTAGCGGGCATCTTTTTTATTAAAAGCATATTCCTTAAATGAGGGGGTACCATTCTTATCCCTATCAATTTGTGTATAAATAATCTGAACGTTCCACCCCACCCGGTGCAACAGTACACTATCGAATTTACCCGGGTAGTTTTTAAATAATTCTACGAAGAAAACGTCCTCATTATCGGCAGGAAACAGGTTTTGGGTGGTATCAGTAAGGGGAAAAACAGGACCCCTGGGTGGCGTTGCGGCAACATTTATTAAAAATCCTACGCATAAAACAATATTCAGCAACTTTTTTCGTCCTTGGGCCATGTTTTCAATTTCGCTGCAATTTGGGTTAAATTCTAAAAATAACCACCATCTGGCTCTAATCGGTTTTTCCCCTATCTTTGCACACTCTAAAAAAATTAACTACTTAGCTAATAAAAGCACATTAACATGAAACTGAAAGGTTTAGTCTGGTTTTTCACTATTGCTTTGATTCTTATCTCTGTTTGGGAACTTTCGTACACCTGGGTGGTTCGTAGCTATGAAAGCAAAGTGAGAACACAAGCCGAGCGCCTCGTAAAATCCAAAACTGCCGGTTTATCTCCCGATGAAAAAGAAGCGGTGATAAAAGCCAAAGTGCAGCATATCCTGGATAGTACAAGAGACAAAAGCATTTACCCTGTTGTTGGTACTACTTACCAAAAATGTAAAGAAAATGAACTGAACCTTGGTCTTGACCTCCAGGGTGGTATCAGTGTAACGATGGATGTAAGCCTGCAAGGTTTGCTGAAATCGCTTAGCAACAATTCAAAGGATCCGCTTTTGTTGAATGCGATCAACACGGCTAATGGAAAAAAGCTTAATAGTGAAGATGATTATATCACTTTATTTACAGACGCATATATCGCTGCTAACGGTAAGGATAAACTGTGGACGCTTTTCACTGGCCCGGGTAAAGAAATCAAGGCCAATGATCCTGACAATACAGTAATATCAAAGATCAGGGTTATTGCTAAAGATGCGATCAACCAGACTTACAAGATCCTTGTTAAGCGTATCGATAAATTTGGCGTGGCGCAACCTAACATCAACCTTGATGCGAACAAAGGTGTTATCAACGTAGAACTTGCAGGTATCACCGATCCTGAAAGGGTTGATAAATTCCTTCAGTCATCTGCTAACCTGCAGTTCTGGGAAGTTTATCGCATCGATGAACTTGATAAATCTATAAAAGCAGCTGATGATAATTTACACAATTACCTCAATGGCATCAGCGCTACAGACACGGCGGCTTTAAAAGACACAACAAAAAAGAAACTTAATGAAAACCCTTTCATAAAAGTTATTAACCCCAACATGCCGCAACAGGATGCAAGCGGTAAACAATTTTTCCCTGCTGCATTAGGAAGTGTTTTGTTACAGGATACAAGCTTATTCTATAGCTACATCAACAATGATCTTGTAAAGAACGCATTGCCTGCCAACTGTAAATTCTTATTTGGTATTGAAGAAAAAGGAAATAAAGGTGTAAGATACTTTCCTTTGTATGCTATAAAAACAATCACAGGTTCTGAAAAAGCTCCATTGGAAGGTACAAGTGTGGAAGAAGCTAAACAGGATTTTGATGAGCTTGGACGTCCTGCCATTAAAATGCAAATGACTACTGCGGGCAGCAAGGTATGGTCTAAACTAACGGGAAAGAATGTGGGCCGACCAATTGCGATCGCTTTGGATGATATTGTTTACAGTGCTCCAAATGTAAATGGCCAGATCGATGGTGGTAATTCAGAGATCGCCGGTAGCTTCACGGTTGAAGAAGCCCAGGATCTTGCAAATATTTTAAAATCAGGTAAGCTTGATGCGCCTGCAAAGATCGTTGCTAAAACTGTTGTAGGACCTACATTGGGCCAACAGGCTGTACATGGTGGTGCAATGGCATTCATCATTTCATTCTTTGTAATTTTCATCCTGATGCTTGTTTATTATAATACAGGCGGATGGGTTGCAAACATTGCGTTGATATTAAACTTACTGTTTACAATAGGTGTACTTACAGCAATGGGCTTTACACTTACTGCCGCAGGTATCGCCGGTTTGGTACTTACCATCGGTCTTGCAGTAGATACGAACGTAATCATATTTGAAAGGATCAAAGAAGAATTAACGAAAGGCAAATCTTACCAGCAGGCAGTTAATGACGGTTATCGTCGTTCACTTGCGCCGGTTATTGATGCGCACGTTACTTCATTATTAACAGCGATCATACTTGTGTATTTTGGTTTGGGTCCTGTATTGGGATTTGCTACCACACAGATCATTGGTATCTTATTGTCATTGTTCTGCGGTATCCTTGTTTCAAGATTGATCACAGACGTATGGACAAAAAGACAACGTCACTTCAATTATTTTACAGGTCTTTCAAAACGCATCTTCAAGCATGCAAGCTTTAAATTCATTGAGTACAGGAAAGTAGCTTATGTGATTTCCGGTTTTGTATTGCTTGCAGGTATCGGTTCATTCTTCTTTGGTTTCCATGAAGGTGTTGAATTTAAAGGAGGACGCAGCTATACCGTTAATTTCCCTAAGAAAGTTGAAGGCAATGATGCGTTAAGGGATCAATTGAAAAAAACATTAGGTGGCGATAATATCACATTAAAAACTGTTGGTAGTGATTCACGTACACTTAATATCACTACAGCATACCTTAAGGGACAAGACAATGCTGATAGCCTTGTTGAAAGTAAATTATATGAAGGCCTTAAAAACCTGATACCGGCTAACCAGAGCTTTGATGAGTTCTCTAAGAAAACAATTCAAAGCCGTACAACCGTTCAGCCAAGTATTTCTGATGACTTAAAAAGAGGCGCTGTAAGAGCAACGATCTTTGCGATGATCATCATCTTCCTTTATATCTTCATCCGTTTCCGTGACTGGAGGTATTCTGCAGGAACCATCCTTACATTGTTGCATGACGTACTCGTTACACTTGCAGTATTCTCTTTCTTTAAAGACATCGTTCCTTTCCCGCTCGAAATTGATCAGCACTTCATTGCTGCGATATTAACGGTGATCGGTTTCTCGATGAACGATACGGTGATCGTGTTTGACAGGATCCGTGAATACAGCCGTGATATGAAAAATGCAACTAAAACAACCATCATCAACCGTGCGATCAATGATACACTTAGCCGTACCATCATGACATCGTTCACCGTATTCATTGTATTGTTGATCCTCTTCATCTTTGGTGGTGAAGTAACACGTGGATTTGCATTTGCAATGTTGATAGGAGTTGTTACAGGTACCTACTCATCTATCTTTGTTGGAGCTCCAATACTTGTTGACTTTGCAAAAGACAAACCACTGGGAGCAGCCAGTGCAGTTGTTGTGAAGAAAGCATCTGAGAAAGCACCAGCTCTGTAAAATAAGCTTAATAATAAAAAAGCCCGTTGATATCAACGGGCTTTTTTATTATTAAGCTTTAAAATAAATGTTCAATATTCAACGTACAATGTTCAATGATCAACGGAACGCACTTGAATATTGAACATTGTACGTTGAATATTGAACATTTATTTAGAGACTTCTATCAGCTGAGTGTATCGGAATTAAACAGCGAAGCTGGTTCCGCAACCACATGTAGCACTTGCATTCGGATTCTTAAACGTAAACCCTCTTGAGTTTAGTCCTCCTTCCCAGTTTACTTCCATACCAATGAGGTAAATGCTATGTGCTTTGTCGATCACGAAAGAAATGCCATTGGCATCGAAGAGTTCATCATTATCTTTCTTGTTATCGAAATCAAGTATATAGGTCATACCACTGCAGCCTCCTCCTTTAACGCCTACCCTTAATAGCTTTTCGCTATCGAAACCATCCACGCTCATGAGTCTTTTGATCTCTGCTACTGCAGGTTCTGTAAAATTGATTGGCGGCTTTACTGTTGTTTCCATAAATAGACCCTTTTAAAATGGTGAGTTGACACCTGCACGATTGAGTTCTCCGGAGATGTCAACTGCAAATTTAACGTGAAAACCAGCACCTTATTTGATCCCTGTTTCCGAAAGCAGGAATTTGTTGGCTGTTCTTGTTTATTTTTGCATCCTAAATAAGAATTATGGTATTGCTGGAAATTACTTTTCAATATGTTGAGATCGCTGTTATGGTTATTTATTTTGCCATTATGGGGTTTGTTTTTGTTGAATTCAGGGCAATGAAAGAGTTGATCAGGGAAAGAGCCGATATCAACAATGAAGGCATCAGGCTAAAACTACAGGCGCTCGAAAGGCTTACATTATTTGCCGAAAGAGCCGGGCTTAAAAATATGATCGGTCGCGTGGAATCAATGGACATGAGTGCTTCAAGACTTCATGTTATGCTGATAGAAATGCTGAAATCTGAGTATGAATACAATGTGACCCAGCAGATTTATGTAAGCCCTGAAGTATGGAACGCAGTGGTAAGGTTAAAGGATCAGAACATCTATATTATCAACCAGCTTGCCGCTACCCTTCCACACGAAGCCATCGCCATGGATCTTGGAAAACGAATATTGGAATACAGCATGCAGAACAATGCAGAATTAAACATCATCGTATTGGATGCAATACAGTATGAAGCAAAGCGTGTGATGGATTAAGGTACGATGTGTAATAAAAATGTTTTTATATTTACCAGCCTAATATGTCTACAAAAAAACTTACTACAGATTCTGACATTCCCGTCAACGAGATCTACACAGCAGCTGATGTAAAAAATACTGATAAAAGTTTACCAGGCGAATTCCCCTTTACAAGAGGTGTTCAGTCGTCGATGTACCGCGGCAAACTTTGGACAATGAGGCAATATGCCGGTTTTTCCACTGCGGAGGAAAGCAACAAGCGCTATCATTATTTATTGAACCAGGGCGTAAATGGTTTAAGTGTAGCATTTGATCTTCCTACACAGATCGGCTACGACAGCGACCATGCATTGGCAGAAGGAGAAGTAGGAAAAGTAGGTGTTGCCATTGATAGCCTGGAAGACATTGAAAAATTATTCGATGGTATTAAGCTGGAGAATGTATCCACATCCATGACCATTAATGCAACAGGTTTTATATTACTTGCTTTCTATGTTGCACTTGCAAAAAAACAAGGTGCCGATCTTACAAAGATCAATGGTACGATCCAAAATGATATTTTAAAAGAATACGCTGCAAGAGGAACTTATATTTTCCCCCCAAAACCAAGCATGCGCATCATTACAGATATTTTTGAATGGTGCAGCAAAGAAGTACCAAAATGGAACACGATCTCCATTTCGGGCTACCATATCCGTGAGGCAGGTAGTACAGCCGTACAGGAAATTGCTTTCACACTCAGTAATGGGAAAGCCTATGTAAAAGCTGCTTTGGAAAAAGGGCTGGATATAAATGTTTTTGGGAAACGTCTCTCCTTCTTTTTCAATGCACACAACAACTTATTTGAAGAAGTTGCAAAGTTCCGTGCTGCAAGAAAAATGTGGGCAAAGATCATGAAAGACCTTGGTGCCACAGATGAAAAAGCAATGATGCTGAGGTTTCATACACAAACAGGCGGAAGCACACTTACTGCACAGCAACCGTTGAATAATATAAGCCGCGTAACCATTCAAACATTATCAGCCGTGCTGGGTGGCACACAATCATTACATACTAACGGCTATGATGAGGCGTTGAGCCTGCCAACGGAAGAAGCCGCAAAGATCGCTCTGCGTACCCAACAGGTGGTTGCATTTGAAAGCGGCGCCGCTGATACTGTTGATCCGCTTGCAGGAAGTTATTATGTAGAATACCTGACAACAGAAGTAGAAAAAGCCGCATGGACGTTGATCGAAACCATCGATGCCATGGGTGGAAGTGTTGCTGCCATTGAAGAAGGATTTATACAAAATGAGATTGCAAAAAGCGCTTATCAGTACCAGCAAAATATTGAAAACGAATCGAAGATCATTGTTGGTGTAAATAAGTTTTTATCAGAAGATGAGAACAAGATTCCCGGCTTTAAAATTGATGACAGCATACGTGTGATGCAATCTGATAAATTAAAAGCATTGAGAGCAAAACGAGATAACATTGCTGCAACTGCCTGTTTAAAAAGAATTGCTGCTGCAGCTACAACTGATGAGAACCTGATGCCACTTGTACTTAATGCGGTTGAAAATTATTGTACACTGGGGGAAATTGCAGATACATTACGTTCTGTGTTCGGGGAGTATAAATAGAGAGGATGTCAGATATCAGAAATCAGATATCAGCTGAGTCTTTTATGTCGATACCTTTTTCCAATCGATATTTTTAATAATTATAAACAATATAAGATGACCGATTTCACAAATATCAGGTTTTTGTTAGCTGATATCTGATTTCTGATTTCCTAATACACACAAATATGAAAAAAACAGTTACACTCGTTGCGGCATTTTTATTCTTAGCGACAATCTCCTACTCACAAAATGTAATGACACCTGAATTGTTGTGGAAACTTGGAAGGGTCTCCGGATTGGGTATTTCCAAAGATGGAAAAAATGTATTGTACAATGTTAGTACGCCGAATGCTGACCTCGATAAGAGCTCTTCAAAGAAGTACATGGTTTCTTTAGAGGATGGAAAAATTACAGAGATCAGCAGTACCGATAGTTTATTGAAAAATACAAAGCTTTCACCTGATGGAAAATATTTGATCAGCGATGATGAAGTAAAAGTGAGCAAAGTTTTCGGAAGCGATATTTATCCTCAACTAAGCAAATCGAATGTATATGTTTTTGATAACCTTGCTTACAGGCATTGGGATACATGGGAAGACGGAAAATTCAGTCATGTATTTTTAACTGAAGTGGATAATCCTTCTTCAAAAAAAGATCTTTTGGAAGGAACAGCGTATGATTGCCCAACCAAACCTTTCGGCGGCGATGAGGATTATATATGGAGCAACGATGGAAAAGCAGTTGTGTATGTGACCAAGAAAAAAAGCGGTAAAGATTATGCTACCAGTACCAACACAGACCTGTATGCATATGAAATTGCTACAGGCAAAACAACCGATCTTACAGAAGACATGCCGGGCTATGACCTGAATCCTGCTTTTAGTAAACGCAACCAGCTTGCATGGCTAAGCATGAAAAGAGATGGTTATGAAGCCGACAAACAGGATATTATTGTTGGTATTGGAAATATCAGCAAAGGAACAATTGTAAAAACAAATCTCACTGAAGATCGTGATGACCTTCATGTAGAATCGTTCATGTGGGCAAATGAAGAAAATAAAATTTTCTTTACTGCCCCACTCGATGGCACATTGCAATTGTTTGAAGTAAGTTTTACCAATGATTTGAATGCTACTCCTGTAATTAAACAGATCACAAAAGGTGATTTTGATATTACTGGTATCATTGGCCAGTCAGGAAATATAGTTGCAGTAACACGTACAGATATGAATCATGCTGCAGAAATATATACCGTGAATGTTTCCAACGGCCAGGTAAAACAACTTACGCACGTGAACGATGCTACGTATGCTTCATTAAAATTGAGCAAGACAGAACGCCGCATGGTAAAAACAACTGATGGAAAAGATATGTTGGTTTGGGTTATTTATCCCCCGGATTTTGACGCAACAAAAAAATATCCGGGCTTATTGTATTGCCAGGGCGGACCACAATCACCGCTTACACAATTTTATTCTTTCCGCTGGAATTTCCAGTTGATGGCTGCAAACGGTTATATCGTTGTTGCCCCTAACCGTAGGGGTATGCCGGGGCATGGTACAAAATGGAACGAAGATATCAGCAAGGATTGGGGCGGCCAGGTAATGAAAGATTACAATAGTGCAATTGATGATGTGAGCAAAGAAACTTATGTTGATAAGAGCAGGCTTGGCTGTGTTGGCGCAAGTTATGGTGGCTATTCCGTTTTTTATCTTGCAGGTACGCATAATAATAAGTTTAAAACATTCATTGCACACGATGGTGTGTTCGACTTAAGAAGTATGTATGGCACCACCGAAGAACTTTGGTTTGTGAACTGGGATTTTGGTGGACCATACTGGGATAAGAACAACGCGGCTGTACAAAAAGCATTGGCAAATTTCAACCCCATCAATTTTGTAGATAAATGGAACACGCCTATTTTAATTTTCCAGGGAGGAAAAGATTATCGTGTTCCTATTGAACAAGGCTTACAGGCTTTCCAGGCTGCACAGGTAAGAGGCATAAAAAGTAAACTTGTTTATTTGCCTGATGAAAATCATTGGGTGTTGCATGCGCAGAATGCGTTGGTGTGGCAGCATGAATTTTACAAATGGCTTGACGAAACTTTGAAATAAGAAATATAAAATAAGGAATAAGAAAGTAAAATCATTACGAAACCTACTTTCTTATTCCTTATTAATTATTTCTTATTTCCTAATGAGCAAAATCCGCCTCAAAGTTCCCCTTTATCCTTTCCATTGACGGATTGAAGTATCCAAATTTTAAATTGGGAAATTCTTCACGTATAAGTTCCATCATTTGTTTTACCCCCATACAATCTCCCGTATCTGCAACATCAATTTTTTCAAGATACCAGTCAGGATCAATATTAAAATTGCGCCATTGTATCATGCAAAGATCTGTTTCACGTATGAGTTTGCGTAAGGCTTCGTATTCTTCAAAGCTATCCGTCATTCCAGGAAATACAAAATAGTTGATGCTTGTCCATGCGCCATAGCTGCGTGCAACTTTTAAACTTTCCACCAGGTCGGCAAATACATAATTATTCGGTTTGTAATAAGGTGTATAAATATGTTCTCTTGCTGAATTGGTACTTACACGCATGCTGTTCAGCCCTGCTTCACACAATGCTTTTACTGCATCAGGTTTACTTCCATTCGTATTGATATTGATACTACCCTTCTTTGTATGCTTTCTTATTTCAATAATAGAATCACGGATCGTTTCCCACATGAGCAATGGTTCACCTTCGCAACCCTGGCCATAACTTACCAATGGATAAGGCGCTGTTTCAAGATGCGGTACGGTAAACTCAACAATCTCTTCACTTGTAGGCTTAAACGTTAGGCGATCCTGCGTACTGAATATGGTTTCTTCCTCCGGTTGAAAAGAAATACAGCCGATGCAATTCGCATTGCAGGCAGGTGATACAGGTATGGGGCATTCCCATCTTCCCAACGCAAGGTTTCTTGCGGCCGGGCAGGTGTAGGTCATGCAACAATTTTCCATTAAATGTTTTACCAGCCTGTTGTGTGGATATGCTTTCAGCAAATGTGCCGCACCTTCATCTATTTTCGCATCATCATAACCGGCAGCTTCCTGCCTGATATCTTTTTCAATTCTTACTGCGGGAACAAATATGTTTTCATCCAGCCATCCTGCGGCAGTATAACAAAACAATGGCAAGGTTGGCGCATCGGGCATTGTTTCATATGCGGCCATATACAAGCCTGTATGTGCTGGTGGAATAAAAGCGGCAACCGCCCAACCCTTTTCACACAGGCGCATTTCCCCTGTTTTTACATCAATGCCAATGCCTCGGCGCCCGGGCAGTTCATACAATTGTCCGCCTTCAGGCAATGGTATCCATTCGTCAAGATCAATGGGCAATGCGTCCCAGCCGCTGCGGCCGGTCACATAGAGGCTGGTATCTTCAAAAATATTTCCGTTTCCATCGGAATACATTAAATATGGGGATGATGTTACTGTTTCCACAGTGCAAAAATAACGATTTGAGTTGGCAATTTGGAGGTGAGTCGATTTGGAAATTTGAAGATGAGACAATTTGTATTTGAATGAGTTTCAAGGGTAAAGCATTTGACATCTCATCGAGTTGACATCTCAAGGGGTTGGCATCTCGGTAAATTTCGTAAAAGATGAAACAATACTTTGGAGGTCTTTGACCAACGGCGCAAAGCAATTAGAAAATAGTTTGATTTTTAATTAAATTCGAAACAAGCCTTATTACTCTGGGTTGTAGTTAGGCTTCAAAAAATTCAAAAACAGCAACAAAGGCGAAACTATAATGGGCTACATTCAATGAAAGAAATCACAACATTCCTTTTTTTTATTCTGTGCTTACAAACGCAAGCCCAAATTACCAGCCAGTTTGTAAATACAAACGACAAGCAAATTGACAATGCTGTTGCGTTTTACAAATCCTATTTACAGGAATTTGAAAATAATCATTTACCAGACTACAAAAAATTCTGGAGTAGTACAGATTGTGAAAAATATAAAACGCCTGACCCAATCGTATATTTAATATCGTCAGATTATCCAACCTATAATTATGCCCAGGAAAAAACAATTTTTTATGTCCGAAACCATATTGGTTATGTGCATTTGAAAACGTTATTAACAAATAAAGATTCATTAAACAACATGTGCATTATTGCCATAACAAATCACTATATAGAAATTGATAAAAATGATAATGCTGTGCGCTTTATTAATCCATTAGAAATTAATAAAGATCTGTATCGCACTACAAAAAACCAGGACATCACTTATATCTACCCAAAAGGAATACATTTTAATAAAGCTAAAAGCGATAGCCTGATCTTGAAAATACGGGCATTTGAAAAATTATGGAGCTTTAAGCCCATTGCGTTTGAATATTATTTTACCAATACCCAGGATGAATTAGGCGCATTAAGAGGACTTGATTATTTTTTTGGAATGGAGCAAAGTACAGCTTCAGGAATGACATTTTGCAAAGACAAAATAATTTATTGCAATGGAAATGGCGAAGATTATTTTCACGAAGTATTGCATTTATACCTCAACCCGCTTTATGAAAATTCACCGGTCAATCACGGGTTAATTTATTACTTAGGCGGTTCTTTGGGTTTTAGCTTTGATGAATTAATAAACAAAATGAATTTATATTTAGAAAAATATCCTGAAACAAACCTGGGCGATTTTGAAACCCTTAAAACAAAAGATATTCAACTGAACATTTATAATATTGTAACAGGGCTTATCAGTAAGATCATTTATGAAAAAGAAGCTGTGGAAGGAATAAAGAGGCTGCTAAAGTATAAGAACATTGAAGATATATTTCAAACTGAATTTCATATTGAAAAGCAGAAATGGGACAGGTTCCTAAAAACAAATTTTAAGAAGTATAATAAACCAAGTAAATAGAAAAGCTGCTGCAACAAGGGTTTTGCTAAAAAATCATCCCAATCAACATCTCCGCAAATATCAACCGGAATAAAATACATCAATGTCTCGTTGTATCAAAAACAGTGTATTTAATATCCTTTATCATCGATTGCCTGACCCCATCGGGCGTATAATATTCAACGCTGACAGGAACAGTATATTCTCCTGGCTTAGCGGGCGTTATTAATTTATAAGATGCGATAGCGCTCTCATTTAATTTAATGGTTTTCCTGTTGATTTTAAATAATGGTCCTGATTCCATTCCAAATTCACCAACACCAGCTTCTATGGTAATCGTTTCTCCAGGTTTAACAATACTGGCAGTTTGTGAGAACAGCACAGAAAATTTATGATAATGATGAATAAGTGCGAACGTGTGATAATAGAAGAATCTTGTCATTTTATTTTCAATGACCCTGGTATTACTTTCAAACATATTTAATATTGCCAATGATCCTTCAATGTCTTCATCTTTAAATCGTGAACTCCAATATTTCTCATTTAACGTTTGTGTATTTCCAAATCCAGGCAGTGTATTGATTTCTTTTTCAAATTCCAATGTAGCCTCCTCATTGATACTCAAAATGCTTTTTTTAAAATTCTCCAGGCTTCGTTTAAGTTTAAACTCTTGTTCGTCTCCACGAAGATGTAACTTATGATCGGCTTCACTTTTACATTTGACTTTCAAACTATCAAGATAATTGATCAGCGTATCCGAATAAGCCCGAACAAGGGCCGCCATCGGTTGCCATATCATTGCTCTTTGGTATGTTGCAGGATCATTTAACCTGCTTAATAAATCCTGCTGTATTCTTTTCGTGTCTTCATAAATCAAATCATTCGATTTATTTATTACCGGGTTTAATGATAATAGTAAATCACTATTTCGATGCTGGTTATTTGAACACCCATAGCAATAAAATATCATTAGCAAGACCAACTTGCTTTTCATACAAATAAATTTTAAAGGGAGAAAAAAATCTAACGACTAAAAAGAAAACACAGTATACAAATCAAACAAGCCGTAAGTGTTTTAACGAAACGATAAGATATTTACCAGGATATATTCAACCACAATTTTCATAGATTCATTTCCAAATTTCCAAATTGCTCAATTCCCAAATTGATTCAATTGTTCTTTACAAAACAAATTAAATTCTCGTTCATTCACATCGGCAGATTCTTTACTGATAACAGCCTGTATCAGTTTATTATTTTTCAGATCAATGGTCAGCATACCATCTTTTAAAACAACATTGGAGACATCTTTCCATAAAAATGTTTTTTTGGGGAAAGAGGGATACTGTATGCCTTCCTTCGTAAAAATTACTTCAAACTTTTTTCTTGTATAGGTCCCGATCACTGCAAAACAAACAATACACAATGCAAGCAGGTACCTGTCTACTAAAAACCAAAGCACAGCAAGTACAAGAAATATAATCTCGATCCGAAAAGGATAAAGGTTTTTTGTAGCACGGTTTATAATAAGCAACCCCAATGAGAATAAGGAGATCACTATACCCCATAAACTGAGGTTTTGTATGCGTGTGTCAATAGAATTAAAATGAATGAAAGCAAATACAAAGAGATTTGTCAGCAAAATAAAAAGCGTTACATATTCGTATGTCTTTGCTTTTTCGTTGGGGAGTATGATGCTGTATTTTTCCATGTTGAAATATATAATTCAGCATTTGGTTTATTGCGTTTGGTGGAGACACCAACCGCGGCAGCATTTTTATCTTGAACTATGATTCGTTTGATTAAATGAAAACCATGATCATAGAAATCATAGTTCATCAATACATCATTTTAATCATTGTTCAGGCAATTAAGATATTATCCGTTGCTTGCAATAAGCAAATTACAAAGTTTATACAAAACCCTTGCTCCTACATTCTCATCCCATTCGTCGTTGCTTACGCCAACTTCGTTCAGGTCGAACCCGATTATTTTTCTTCCGCTTTGCAATAGTTTTTTAAATAAATAAAAAACCTGGTCCGTTTGTAAACCGCCTTGTACAGGAGTGCCTGTATGCGGGCAGAGTTTTGGATCCAATCCATCAATATCAAAACTGATAAAAACATGTTGTGGTAAGTGCGATACAATCTCATCCACAATTGTTTTCCATGTATCACCTTCAAACTGGCGTTCCTTGATGTCTTTATCAAAATAAATTTCGATGCGGCCATTCAAACTGTTTTTATAATCCAGTTCTTCTTCACAATAATCTCTTATACCAACCTGCACCAGTTTTTTTAATTGCGGAATTTGTTCAAGCGCATTGTACATGATGGAAGCATGCGAATAATTAAATCCTTCATAGGCTTTCCGCAGGTCGCAATGTGCATCGATCTGCAAAATTCCAAAATCGCCGTGCTTGTCTGCAATGGCTTTAAAATATCCTAATGGTGTACTATGGTCGCCACCAAGCAATCCAACTAATTTTCCTTTGGCGAGCAATTCTTTTGTTTGCTCGTATACCCAGTCATTTAAAAAAAGGCTTCCCTGGTTTATTTCTTTCAAGGTCTTGCACATGAATTTATTATCATCTACAATTTCTCCCTGTGAAATATAATTGATATACAGTTCTGCTTCCTTGCGCAGGTAATCGCTTTTCATCAGGATCTTTTTATCAGGCGTTCGCATGTAAAATCCTTTTTTCCAGGCGTCTTTTATTTCCGGATCGAAAAGATCCACCTGCAGGCTCGCCTTGCAAATATGGTCCGGGGCACGGGCCGTACCTGCGTTATAACTTACTGTTACTTCCCATGGTATGGGTAAAATAACGAGCCTTGCTTCTTCTTCTGTAGACGGAAGGCCGAAAATGTTGAAATTGGGATTTCCTACTGAGTTGGGATCAAAATTGGACAGATCTGCCATGACAATCTTTTAAAAATATTTTGCAAATATAGTTTAAGAATTGCCACTGATACAAATAAAGAAGCTGTCCTTTTAAGGCAGCCTCTTTGTAAATAAAATTTGTATAAATGATTTTTGTACTCTGTACTTCAAAACCAATTCGTATTGGCTACGGTCTTGGTTGTTTGTATTTCAAAACGATTTCGTATTCCCTGGATGCACCAGCAGTGTTCACCCAGATAAAAGACAAATGAAAAGTCTTTGTTACAGGATCATAAGTATTTATATGCCCGACCCAATTAGAAAGGTTCGGAACACTGCTTGATATTATAGTTGTATTATTAGTAGCTGGATCAACCGTCACCGTTAGGGTATCAATACCTGCAACAGAGGAACTGGTTCCAAAAGCCCAGCCTAACTGGCCCGGCCCAGGCGGTGCAGGTATGTTGCAGCTATAAAAATCTGATGTTACCATATATACATCGGGGTTTCCTGTGAGATCGCCACTTAAAGCATCGCCAAGTGGAACGCCACTTGGGTCATACCTAGTTGTCCAGCCTGATTCAACTGTATAAACACCATCAAAAATATTTCTCGGTATTCCACATGATAGCGTAACAAGTGGTACAGTTAAGGCATTATCGGTAATTGTAAATGAACCTGCATTTGCGTTGGCTGTTTGATTGCTATTATCCCACATATCTATGTTTACCGATGTTATGGGTGTGCAATAATTTATAGCCGTAGTATAATGTCCATTCACTATAGAAGCATATACAGTATAATAATTACCACCGATAATCTTGACTGTTCCATCTTGTAAAGGCTGTCCTGTACAGTCATTAACAGTACCGGATATTATAAGCATTGCAGATGTAGGTATTGTTGAAACAACCGTTATCGAATCATTTGTATTAAAAGGACCGATGTCTGGTAAATTTGTCATGTTGCATTGATATGGATAATTCATGGTTGAAGTTGTCATTTGCATTGCTGCGTCAGCAGGCACTATTCCTGATACATATCCTGATATATTTGTGTAACCATGGCCTGATGCAAAAATGTTACTATTAGTAACAACAGGAATTAATGTTACAACCGTGTTAGGAATAGGATTTGCATTTTGATCAACCAAATGAATCGTCAGGTATATTGAATTCATTGGAACATCACAGTTCCAGAAAGAAAAATGCGTTACCTGCATTTCATAAAAATTACCTGATTTTGGTGCTGAACTTTCTTTTTTCCAAACACCCCTGTCATCAAGACTCCATGTATCGATTGTTGATGGCGCCACATTGGTAAGTGATGATGGTATAGCAAGTTTAATTGTTGCAGGTAAAGTTGATGCAAGTTGCAAAGGTTCACCGGCATCTGATTCCAATTCCACAGCGATCATACCTGCTGATTGTAATGCATACAGGTTTTTATCATCAACACCCATAAAACTTCCCGGCACTGTTGCGGCAATATCAGCACTTGTTGGATCAATATAACTGGCATAAACATTTACATTTCCGTTATATGGAGCGCCGGAACTTTTAATGACCATACTGTTTGCCTGGAAATTGACCTGGCTGGAATTGGAAAGCGTAACCGTTTGTGCAGAACTGCTGGAAATAGATGCCGCCAATGTTTTTGGTATCAGTTTAATATAGACAAAGTTCCTGCCTGTATTGGCACAAAATGACCGGTATCCTTTAAAATACCCGGCCTTTGTCACTTTTACTGTAGTAATATATTTATCAAGGATAACATTATTGATATTAAAAAAGCCATCCGCATCGGTGGAACTGGTAACGCCAGCACATTCAATGGTTGCCAATGAAACGGGTATATTATTTTCATCAATGATGCGCCCGCTTACAGATCCATTTACCGGCGTTGCAGCCGGAATTGGAAAACCATTATTGGTGGTGGGAATATTATTTTCTTCAGAAATATGCTTTTTACACGAAAAAAAAGATGCACTTAAAAAGCATAGCACATACAGGATACGGGCAATTTGTTTTGACATAATGAAGGATTAAAGTTGTTAATAAAGCGTGTTTTGGGAAAAATGGTATTTAGCCTATGACAATAAATATAAATGATTTGTTGCATGCGACAGAACTTATTTTGCCAGATAAAAAGTAAATCTAAAAACCTGATCGCAGCCTGATTTGAATTACCTTTGCGATCATTAAAATTTATGAAAAGAACGCATATTATTATATTGATCGGGATTGCGGCATTGATCGTTGGGTTATTGACCTATTCTGTTGATTTTTCTACGTATGACACCATTCATTCCGCCATGGAAAAGAAAGGCAAGTTTGTACATTTGATTGCAAGGCTCGACAGGTCGGAGCCGGTTACTTATGATCCTGTCAACAATCCAAATTTTCTTTCCTTTTATGCCGTTGACAGTCTTGGCGGAAAAACAAAAGTTGTTTATCACAACAGCAAGCCCGCAGACCTGGAAAAAAGTGAACGCATCGTAATGAAAGGAAAAATGCAGGACGATCATTTTGAATGCAGCGATATTTTATTAAAATGCCCAAGCAAATACAAAGACGATAAAAAGCAGTTGGAAAAAAATATGAAGGAGCAAACCGCAACTTCCAACTAATAAAAACAAATTCTTCTGATGAAATTTGAAGGTGAACACTTACTTCCCGGCCAGCTTGGACATTTTTTTGTTATTCTTGGTTTTATAGCTTCCCTTCTTGCAACCATTTCATTTTATAAAGCTTCCCGGGAAACAGATCTCGTTGAAAAAAATAACTGGATAAAATTCGGGCGCTATTGCTTTTTTGCACAGATCGCAAGTGTTATAGTTATTTTCTCAACCATCTTTTTTATCTGCTTTAATCACTATTACGAATACATGTATGCGTATAAGCATGCATCCAAAGAACTTGAGCCTAAATATTTATTGGCCTGTATCTGGGAGGGCCAGGAAGGAAGCTTTTTATTATGGACCATCTGGCACAGCGTACTTGGATTGTTCATTATGTATCGTTCTAAAGAATGGCAGGCGCCGTTAATGACGGTGATCAGTCTTGCACAATTCTTTTTGTTGATGATGATACTGGGCATTTATATTTTTACTGCACGCATTGGTAACAGCCCGTTTACATTAACAAGAAATGAAATAGCCGGCCCCATCTTCAGCATGCCCAATTATCTTTCGTTCATCAAAGATGGAATGGGATTGAACGTATTGCTCCGCAATTACTGGATGGTGATACATCCTCCTGTTTTATTTTTAGGATTTGCTTCTACCATTATTCCATTTGCATATGCGTATGCAGGCATACAAACAAAACGTTATGGTGATTGGGTAAAGCCTGTAATTCCATGGGCATTGTTCAGTGCATGTGTATTGGGAGTAGGTATTATGATGGGGGGAAAATGGGCCTACGAATCATTAAGCTTTGGTGGTTACTGGGCATGGGATCCTGTAGAAAATGCATCATTGGTGCCATGGTTGATTTTAATTGCAGGATTGCATACCATGGTCATCTATAACGCTACGGGTCATTCGCTGCGGGCAAGTTATCTTTTTGCAATACTTTGTTTTGTATTCATTTTATATTCTACTTTTTTAACACGTACAGGTATATTGGGTGATACATCTGTGCATGCATTTACAGAAGCAGGCAATGTGATCAATGCGATGATCGGCATATTCGTGCTGGCATTTACTTTACCAATGCTTTTTTTATTTTTTAAAAATTATAAAAAAATACCGGCCATTCATAAAGAAGAAGAAACCAGTTCACGTGAATTCTGGATGTTCATTGGTTCATTGGTTTTCTTTTTGGCTGCATTGTTCATCATCTCAATAACTTCCATTCCTGTTTACAATAAAATCCCCGGTATCGGCGATCTTATTAATAAATACCACAAAGGAAAACTGGCAATGCCCGAGGATCCTGAATTTCTTTATAATAAAGTAATGGTATTGGTTGCATTTATTGTAGGATTGTTAAGTGCCGTTAGCCAGTATTTCAAATATAAAAGTTCACCCACATCGTATGTAATAAAAAAGATAGCAGCCCCAACGTTAATCGCTGCCGTTATTACAACCTTACTCATTATATTTTATCCGCTTAATTTCGATAAACATGGTCCTGGTTTTTTAGGTGCTATCTACATTGCTTATTTCGCAACGATATATGCAGTGGTTGCAAATGGCATGTACATATGGACGGGACTAAATGGCAAATTAAAAAGCGCCGGTGGTTCTGTTTCACATTTTGGTTTTGCATTAATGCTTGTTGGCATATTGATATCCAGCAGCAATAAACAGGTGATCAGCAGCAGTCTTGTGAATGGCATTAATATGCCGGCAAGTATTGATCCCCTAACAAAAAAACAGGATGACCCTAAGGAGAATCTTACACTACTTCGTGATGTACCAACAAGAATGGGAGAATATGAAGTAACCTACAATAAAGATTCTTCCGGGCATGAAAAAGGCAGGAAATTCTATGCATTGCAATTCCGGAAAAAAGATGCTGCAACAAATAAAATTACAGAATCATTCAAGGTTGAGCCCGATGTTTACATGATGAAGGATAACAACATGAGCAGCAACCCTGATACAAAATCTTATCTCACGAAAGATATTTTTACATATGTATCATATGCATTGAGCGACGAAAAGAATGTGGATACAGCTCAATTCAAAATAACAGAATTGGGTGAAGGTGATACTGCCTATTATAGTAAAGGCATGATCATACTTGACAAGGTTGTTAAGAATCCCGTAAATGAAAAATACAATTTCAAAGAAACAGATGTGGCATTGATGGCCGACCTGAAGATCATCAGTAATGACAGTATGCATTATCATGCCATGCCGCTGGTGCAGGTAGATGATATTGGTATGGTTCAGACGGACGATACTGTTTATGCGCAAAATCTTTTTGTAAAATTTGTCGGGATCGCTGATGGCAGAAAAATGAAACTGGGAATAAAAGAATCTGACAGGCCTATTGACTATGTAACCGTTAAATCATATGTTTTCCCTTATATAAATCTTGTATGGACCGGGCTCATCATCATGGCCATTGGTATCATTATGAGCATGATCAAAAGAGCAGGCTTTTCTCCCCTACGCTCAGCCGTTACGTTTATTTTTGTGGCGGTGGCGCTGTTTTATATGTTTTTGTTGGCGAATTAGAGATTTTCGATTTGAACAGAGCCCTGTTGAAAATTGAACATCGTACGTTGTATATTGAAAATTCAAATACTGCGACGCCTCTAAAAATATTCAATACCCAACGTACAATGTTCAATTTTCAAGTTATAGAGGATGCACTAAACATATTTTGGCATTTTGGGCAAACATTAAGGTTACTTTAAGCATTTTCCGGTATAAATCATCAAAGAAAATTATTTAAATTTACAGGAATGTTCGTCCGTCCACTGCATATGATTGTAAAGACGCTGGTATTATTTACCGGCATTTTTTTATTTACAAACTTTCATGCAAATGCGCAAACCGGTCAATACGACACCATTCTTCACGAAGCAATTGTGTACAATGGCGACACCATCGAATTAAAAACCCTCTATCCTTATTATTGCTACAGTCACCTTACCAAGGCACAGCAGGCTTCCCGCCAGGCTTATAACAGGCTAAGAAATGCAGTATATGTTACCTATCCTTATGCAAGGCGTGCCGGGATCGTTATGAATGATATCAATGCAAAACTGGTTGGTATTACTGATGGATCGGCCAGGAGAAAATACATCCGCTCGAGGGAAAAGGAATTGAGAAAAGAATTTACAAAGCCACTTACGGACCTCTCCATTTACCAGGGTAAAATATTAATGAAACTCATCAACCGTGAAACCGGTAATAATTGCTACGAGATCATAAAGGAATACCAGGGTGGACTTACAGCAAGATTGTACCAGACCGTAGCTTTCTTTTTTGATACCAACCTGAAACAACCTTACGACCCTAAAAACGACGACCTGGCAATAGAAAGGCTCGTGCTTGAAGTGCAGCGGATGTATGGTTATACTGATATTAAAAAATCCTAGTTATTAATATTGCAGAAAATTCTTAATTATCACCTACGCGGAGGATAGGAACGCGGATGACGCGGATTGGGCGGATGAACACGGATCTATTTTTTTTCCAAAAAATTACTGATCTCTCTAAATTTCATATCAGCTACATGCTGCGAAGCGGCATTGATCAGTGATCATCCGCCCAATCCGCGTCATCCGCGTTCCTATCCTTCGCGTATTTAAATTCTATATCTTCCAAAAAGTTATGACGACGACAATATCTCCCACAGAGGGTCACTTTATAGATTTTATACATCCATATCTTTCTTTTCCACAATTCCCCAGATTACCGGTTTATTATGCTTTTTTAAGGGTCATTTTTGCTTTTTATAATGTACATTGCGGGCAAATTTTTCCCATATAAATATGAAGATCGATGTTCTTGCCTTTGGTGTGCATCCGGATGATGTGGAATTGAGCTGTTCAGGAGTTTTGATGGTGGAAAAAAACAATGGTAAAGCAACGGGTATCATTGATCTTACAGAAGGTGAACTGGGCACACGTGGTACAGCAGAAACCAGGAAAAAGGAAGCCGCTGATTCGGCAAAAATCCTTGGGGTAGATATAAGGGAAAATTTAAAACTGGCCGATGGATTTTTTAATAATGATAAAGAAAGCCGGTTAAAAGTTATAACAGCGATCAGGAAATATAAACCGGCGATCATTATTTGCAATGCGCCGGAAGACAGGCATCCTGATCATGGCAGAAGTGCGGACCTGGTTTCAGATGCCGCATTTTTATCTGGCCTGATGAAAATTGAAACAACAGAAAATGGTTTGAAACAGGAAGCCTGGAGACCGCAATACACATTGAATTTTATCCAGGACAGGTATTTAAAACCAGATTTTGTAATTGATATCACATCCGTATTTGAAAGAAAGCTGGAATCTATCCTGGCATTTAAAACACAGTTTCATAACCCCGGGATAGATGAACCGGAAACATATATTTCAAGTCCCGACTTTTTAGACAGTGTTGTATACAGGGCCAAGATGTTTGGAAAAATGATCGGGGTGAAATATGCGGAAGGTTTTATTTCAAAAAAAATGATAGGCTTTAGTAATTTCGATGCCTTCATAAAACAAGATACTTAAATAATTAAAATACAGATCATGGCAACTCCCAAATTCATGAACTTACAAGGTTCTACTTTTCACCAGGAATTAAAAAGAAGGGTGAACAATTACTTTGTAGAAAACAAAAAAGCAAGTACCGGGAATTTTTCATTGTATTTTAAAGCGGTATTGCTTTGGACATTGTACATCGCTCTTTATGTTCATGTTGTTTTCTTTCCACCTATAGCGTGGATTGGGATCATTGAGTGTTTGATCATGGGAGGATTAACGGCTGCTATTGGTTTTAATGTAATGCATGATGGCGGTCATGGAAGTTTCAGCCCGAGCAAAACCTGGAACAAGATCGCTTCCTTTTCTGCCAACGCATTGGGCGCAAGTGCTATCATGTGGAACAACAAACACAACATCATTCACCATACCTACACAAACATTGATGGAGTTGATGATGATATCGAGATCAAACCGCTATTGCGCATGTGTGCTACACAAAAAAAATATGTGATCCACCGCTTTCAGCATATTTATGTTTGGTTTTTATACACCTTGCTTTTGATCGTGTGGTTGTTTGTAAGTGATTACACAAAATATTTCAGGCAGAAAGTTGGAGATGTGGCAATCAAAAAAATGAGTGGTTATGATCATTTTGCTTTCTGGGCCGCTAAACTTGGCTATGCATTTATGATGATCGCATTACCAATATACCTTTTAGGATTTACTACATGGCTGGTAGGCTTTTTAGTTATGGTACTTTTTGCAGGATTTGTTTTGAGCATTGTGTTCCAGCTTGCACATACAGTAGAAGAAACTGCATTCCCTGTAGCAGAAATAGATTCTAATAAAATTGAGAATGAATGGGCAATACACCAGATACAAACCACTGCAAACTTTGCTACAAGAAATAAAGTAATTTCATGGTTGGTTGGCGGATTGAATTTCCAGATCGAACATCACCTTTTCCCAAAAATCTCTCACATCCACTACCCTGCTATCAGTAAGATCATTAAAAAAACCTGCGAAGAATTCAACATAAAATATATTGAATACAGGAGGATGAGACATGCGATTGCTTCACATACGAATTATTTAAGAAAAATGGGAAGAGCATAATGGATGTAAGATGTATGATCTAAGATGTAAGATTTGTTTCAAGATCGATAGAACTTTAAAATAAAAAAGCTGTGATAAATTCACAGCTTTTTTATTTATGCGACTCTTAACTTTATTAACTTAGTAACCCCAAAACAATTCATAATTCAATACTCCATCTCCACCTTAAATCCCATCAACCCTCCCTTCTTCAATAACTTAACCTCCTTTTCATAACGTTTACGATTAGCCTTTGTAAGTTCTTCCGGATCTAAATCACTTAGGTCGGGTTTACCGGCATTTACCCAGGCAGTATACCAGAAGTTGGCAACATCCTGTATCGCATGACGCAATTGTTTTTCAACCATACCATTCAATGCTTTGTGGTAAGCTGCTGCAAATTCATCGCTGCGAACATACAAACCGAATTTGTTTTTTGCCGTATCACCTTTTGTATCAATCTTAAAAATCTTCTCTTTAGGAAAAGTTTCTTTTACATTTTTTTCTATCAATAACATACTATCCACAAGGCTGTTTGAATGTTTTACAACATCCCATGATGCAGCAATAACATCAGGCAGATAAACCGCATCATTTACTTTATAATTATAGCTGTCGCCAAAATATTCAGGCAGTTGCGCTTCAAAAAAACTATGAATGCCCTTTTGATTCGTGAGTTGTCCGTCGTGGTTCACAGATGTATGCAAAGGCATGTTTGCATCACCAAGATAATGGCCAAGATCGGCAGCAATGAACAATATCTCGGTCTTACGTTTTTGTTTAAATGCTTTTGTAAGCTTGTCCATCATCTCCTGGATATACCAGGGAAGGATACCCAGTTTTTGTAATTCCTTGTCATCATATTTTAGCTTTGCTTCCTTCATCGTCCTTGGCATGCTGTCGATGGGAATAGTGCCCTGCTCGCCTATATCAATAAAATGCCTTGGATTTTCCGCCCTGTCATTTAATGTATATTTTCTGAGGTCAGGAATGGTAGCTTCTTCTGTAACAAAATCAATATGGTTGTAAAAGAAAAAACGCATTTCCACTGGCAAAGCAAATACGGCCGCATGGTTGATGTGCTGGTGACCATACATGCCCCAAGCAAATAATACACTAACCGAGGTTGTCATCAGAACAAAAGATAAAATGATTCTTACGATTGTTTTTTTCATATCTGGATGTTATAAAATTATTGAGTTGGTAAAAGTAAATTAAAATTTAAAAGTTGAGATAAACATAGCATCCTGGTTTGCTCGCAATGACGGATCGGGTTGACCGGGTTTGCTATTTTGACTGGCGAAGTCGTAAATTTGCAGCCTAATTATTTTTATGACTGAAGAAAAAAGTTTGAATTTTATTGAAGAGATTGTAGAAGCAGATCTTGAAGCCGGTAAATATAAAAGCATCCTTACCCGTTTTCCTCCTGAGCCAAACGGTTACCTGCATATTGGCCATTCCAAGGCCATTTGTCTCAATTTTGGCCTGGCAGCAAAATATGGCGGTGCTACCAATCTACGTTTTGATGATACCAACCCCGTTACGGAAGATACAGAGTATGTAGACAGCATAAAAGATGATATCCGCTGGCTCGGTTTTAACTGGGCCAATGAACTATATGCCTCCGATTATTTTGATACTTTATATGAATATGCAGTAAAGCTCATCAATAAAAACCTTGCCTATGTTGATGACAGTACGTCTGAAGAGATTGCAGCTTTAAAAGGCACTCCCACAGAACCGGGAAAAGACAATAAATACAGGAGCAGGTCAATTGAAGAAAACCTGCAATTGTTTGCCGATATGAAAGCAGGCAAATACAAAGACGGTGAAAAAGTATTACGTGCTAAAATTGATATGGCACATACAAACATGCTGATGCGTGACCCAATTCTTTATCGCATCAAACATGCCCATCATCACCGCACCGGCGATAAATGGTGCATTTACCCGATGTATGATTTTGCACACGGCCAAAGCGATAGTATTGAGAACATCACACATTCTATTTGTACACTTGAGTTCATACCTCATCGTGAATTGTACGACTGGTGCATTGAGAAACTCGAAATATTTCCATCACATCAATACGAATTTGCCCGCCTCAACATGACTTATACGGTGATGAGCAAACGCAGGTTATTGCAGTTGGTAAATGAAGGATTTGTAAAAGGCTGGGATGATCCGCGTATGCCTACGATCAGTGGCTTCAGAAGAAAAGGTTATACGCCAGAAAGCATCCGTACATTTTGTGACAAGATCGGCATTGCCAAAAGAGAGAATTTCATCGACCTCAGCCTGCTTGAATTTTGTTTAAGAGAAGACCTGAATAAAATTGCAAAAAGGGTAATGGCAGTTCTGGAACCAATAAAACTGATCATCACCAATTATGAAGATGGAAGAACAGAAGAACTTGTAAGCGAAAACGGTCCTGATGAAGCCATGGGTTCAAGAACACTTCCCTTTAGCAAAGAACTTTGGATAGAGCAGGAAGATTTTATGGAAGTACCTGCAAAAAAATGGTTCCGGCTTGCACCTGGTGCAATGGTGCGCCTCAAAAGCGCTTACATCGTAAAATGCGAAAGTTTTACAAAAGATGATAATGGCAATGTAAAAGAAATTCATTGTACCTATATCCCAGAGAGCAGGAGTAATAATGATACAAGCGGCATTACTGTAAAAGGAACGATTCATTGGGTAAATGTTGCAACTGCACTGGAAGCAGAAGTAAGGTTATATGACAGGTTGTTCAGGGTAGAAAATCCAATGAGCGAAGAAGGCGATTTTAAAGATTTTATCAATCCCGATTCGTTACAAACAATAAACAAAGCCTATATCGAACCATCCATATCAAAAGCCACTATTGATGAGCGTTACCAGTTTATCAGGAAGGGATATTTTTGCCTTGATAAAGATTCAACCACAGATCGACTGGTATTTAACAGGACGGCTACGCTTAAAGATGCGTGGAGTAAGGAGATGAAGAAATAGGGAACGGCAATCGGGAATCGTGAATCGGCAATGAGTGAATAGTGAAAACTTTGTAATGCATTTAATTCGTGCAATTCGTGTTTTAAAAATTCGTGTTTCAAAAAATTCGTATTACACCTTCTCCATCTTCGGAAACAAACACCCCAACAACATTATAAAAGATAAAATAATGATGAGGTAGATCCCTGCCTGCTTCTCCACCTCTCCTTCAAACAGCGCACTTGTAAAAATGATATAGGTGCGGATGCAATAGGCAAATAACAATGCTGCTACAAACAGGTTTACCCTTTTGGCCCATATCCTTGGTACCAGCATTAATATTAAAATTATTACGCTCATAATGGTAATGGGAACCCCGGCCTTACCATAATAATTCCCGGTCGCAAACTTTGTTACATTAAACCCGGTAAAGGTTGTATTAATATTATTGTAATGTACCCATGGCAGAAAACAACATATAATAATTGCTATACTTGCCGCAACGCCGGCGTAATAACTAATCTTTGAGAACATGCTGGTAAAATTAAAAAGATGCCCCGGATGTTTTCCGGGGCATCTTTGAGGTCCCTAGCGGATTCGAACCGCTGTAGAAGCTTTTGCAGAGCTGTGCCTAGCCACTCGGCCAAAGGACCTTTTTTGAACGCAGCAAAAATAAGGTATTTTTTAATTGAAATTGTACGAAATTCGGCATTCAAATTTTACCCGGAATGACCAGCATAGCGGAATCAGAACTTATTATTAATAGCAGGGGTGCTGTATACCATGTTAATTGCAGGCCCGAAGAGATCGCAAACACTATTATTACGGTTGGCGATCCCGATCGTGTAAAAGAAGTAAGCAAGCATTTCGATCGCATTGAGTTTAAGAACAACCATCGTGAATTTGTTACGCATACCGGCTTTGTCGGTAATAAAAGAATATCTGTAACGAGTACGGGTATAGGCCCCGATAATATTGATATCGTATTGAACGAACTCGATGCATTGGTCAATATCGATTTTGAAACAAGAACGATCAAAGACAAACTCACTTCATTAAATATTATCCGCGTAGGCACATCAGGCTCTTTGCAAAAAGAAATACCAGTGGATAGTTTTGTTGCAAGTACACATGGGCTTGGACTTGACAACCTGCTGAATTTTTACCTGCACAATAACAATGAAGAAGAAAAACAATTGCTACATGCGTTCAATACGCATACACAATTGCACCAGGGCATTACATCTCCTTATATAAATGGTGCATCGATGTTGTTATTAAAGGAGTTTGTAAATAATTTTCACCAGGGCATTACGGTAACCTGCCCCGGTTTTTATGGCCCACAGGGACGCGTGCTTCGCATGGGACTCACCAATCCACAACTCATTGACAGGCTTACCAGTTTTGGGTTTGGTCAACACCGCATTTCTAATTTCGAAATGGAAACATCAGCCATTTATGGCATGGGCAAAATACTCGGTCATCATTGTTTATCTTTAAGTGCGATCGTTGCCAACAGGATATCCAAAACATTCAGTAAGGATGGTAATGCTGCTGTAGAAAAACTGATCCAACAAACTTTATCAATCATTTCATCTTCTATATAAATGAAAATATCATTTAGTAAATACCAGGGTACGGGCAATGATTTTATTATATTAGACAACCGTACAGGAATCTATAGTTCCCTTACAACTCCGCAAATAGAACTTTTGTGTGATCGCAGGTTTGGTATTGGCGGCGATGGCCTTATGTTGCTCAATAGCCATAAGGAATATGATTTCGAAATGATCTATTACAATTCAGACGGAAGCCATAGCAGCATGTGTGGCAATGGAGGTCGTTGCATGGTAAGATTTGCAGCTCACATCGGTATTCATAAATATACTTATCGCTTTCTTGCTATTGATGGCGTGCATGAGGCTGAAATAGACAAAGATGATATCATACGCCTTAAGATGAATGATGTAAGAGAAGTAGAAGAACATCCTTCTCATGCAATTCTTGATACAGGCTCTCCACATTTTATCAAATTTGCAGCTGATGTGGAAAATATTGATGTAGTGGAAACGGGAAGGGATATACGCAATAGCAAACCCTATGCAGCATTGGGCATCAATGTAAATTTTGTTGAAAGCCTCGGCGAGGACCAGATATATGTACGTACTTATGAGCGTGGTGTAGAAGACGAAACGCTAAGTTGTGGTACAGGTGTTACGGCAGCCGCGTTGGTATCTTCACACAATTCAAGAGGGTTCAATCGTGTGGAAGTAAAAACACCCGGCGGTCACCTGAGCGTGGAATACACTAAGGTAGATGACACTACTTATGAGAACATCTGGCTTTGCGGTCCGGCGCAATTGGTTTTTATAGGCGAATTGGAAATAAAATAATAAGGAGTTAACCCTAACCTGGCATGATTCAATATTTCAAAATAGTTGACCAGCATACGATTGCTGTTGACAAACCGGAAGCCGGCACCTGGGTAAATATATTACCTCCGTTGAAGCAGGAAGAATTTTCAGAATTAAGTTCAGCGCTTTCAATACCACTCGATTTTTTAAAAGATTCTCTTGATATAGATGAGCGCAGCCGTTTCGAAACAGAAAAGGATGTAAAACTGATCGTAATTAAAACACCTACCGAGAACAATTCTTTTAATGATAGTGATGCATTTTATATTACCATTCCCATCTGTATTATTCTAACCGGGAAGCAGGTTATCACAGTGAATTCATTTGAAAATGCTGCCATAAAAAAATTCCTGAATACTTTTCAAAACAGGCAACCCGATAAGCCCAATATGATGGTGCTTAAGATTTTTGAAAAAGTGATCATGAATTTCCAGGAATGCCTGAAAGAAATAAACCAGCGTCGTAATATGCTGGAACAAAAATTATACAATGCAATCCGTAATGAAGAATTATTACAACTGATGCGCATTCAGAAAAGCCTTGTTTATTTTCTAACTGCATTGCGCAGTAATGAATTGCTGATGATGAAACTTACAAGAACAAATTTTTTACAACTCGACGAAAAAGAAAAAGATTTCCTGGATGATCTTGTTGTTGAAACGTCACAGGCACTTGAAACCGCCAATACCTACACCAATATATTAAGCAGCACACTCGATGCTTTTGCAAGCATCATCAGCAATAACCAGAATGAAGTATTAAAAAGATTAAGTACCATCACAATCTTTTTGAGTGTACCGGTATTAATAGCAAGTATCTATGGAATGAATGTACCTGTGCCCTACCAGCATTCACCTTATGCATTCTGGCTCCCGGTGATATTATCCATACTCATTCTTGCATTCGTGGTTTATAATTATTTGCGCAGGACAAAAAAATAACACATGTTCAACATAAGGGTATATGGAATACTGATCAATGAAAAGAAACAGGTACTCGTAAGCGATGAATACATTCGTGGCGGATATTATACAAAATTTTGTGGCGGCGGCCTGGAAGAAGGAGAAGGAACCATCGATTGCCTGAAAAGAGAATTCATGGAAGAAATGGATTTAAAGGTTGATATTATTTCACATCTTTATACAACAGATTTTTACCAGCAAAGCGCTTTTAACCCGGCACACCAGATCATTTCCATTTATTATTATGTAAAAGCATTGGAAGCAATAAAAGTTCCGTTGCGCACGCAACCTTTCCAGTTTGACGACGTACAATTAAAGGCGTATAAAGAAAAAGGCGAAACAGAAACATTCAGGTTTATAGAATGGGATGATTTTTCTGCCGACGCTGTTACTTTACCGATCGATAAAATTGTAGCAACCATTGTTAAACAAAATAATTGAGATGAATACAGCACATTTTTGTGAAGAACTACACCAGTTGGAAAACGATAGAGCAAGACTGGAACCATTGGACGAAAAACATTATCCTGAATTACTTTCTATTGCATTAGAAAGAGAAATATGGGAATTCACCAGTGCCGATATAAAGAACGAAGCCGACTTCAGGCGCTATTTCGATAAAGCACTTGCAGAAAGAAAACAAGGCGTCTCCTACCCCTTTTCGATATACGATAAACAAGTGGGCCGTTATGCAGGCTGCACCCGTTATGCAAATATTTCATTCCCTGATAAAAGAGTTGAGATCGGCTGGACATGGTACAAACCATCCTTGCAAAGAACCGGCATCAACAAAGCATGTAAATTTTTATTACTCACTTTCGGTTTTGAAATGCTTGACTTAAACAGGATCGAATTAAAAACAAGTTCGCTCAATCTAAAATCCCAAGGGGCAATGCTTAAGATCGGCGCTGTGAAAGAAGGAATATTAAGAAGGCACTCGATCAATGATAGTGGAAAAGTAAGAGATACTGTTTATTTTAGTTTCATTAAAGAAGAATGGCCGGAAATAAAGCAAAGAATCTTTTCAGAATTCTTATAGTTTAAAAAATTACCGCGGAGACGCAAAGACGCTAAGACATTCTTTGCGTCTCTGCGCCTCCGCGGCAAAAAAATGTTACCCGAGTCCAAACCATTTCAATTATTTACAACGTAAATACCAGCCATGAAAAAAATTTTCATCACAGGTGGCACAGGTTATATCGGATCAAGACTTATCAAAGCATTATTGAAAGATGGAAATTATAAGATCAGGGCGCTGGTACGCAAGGGCAGCGAAAATAAATTACCTCCAGGCTGCGAAATCATTATCGGTGATGCATTGAATGCTGAATCTTACAAACACAATATCGAAAAAGGTTCCATCTTTGTACATCTTGTTGGCGTTGCACATCCCTCTCCTTCTAAAAAAGAACAGTTTAAAAAGATTGATCTTCCATCTATACAGGAAGCTGTAAAAGCAGCTACATCAGCAGCAGCAGAACATTTTATTTATTTAAGTGTGGTCATGTATCCAACAAAGATCATGAAGGATTTCCAGGAAGTAAGAGCTGAGGGCGAACGTTTATTATTACGATCAAATTTAAAAACTACGTTTATCCGTCCCTGGTATGTACTTGGCCCCGGGCATTGGTGGCCATTATTGCTAAAGCCGTTTTATTTTATAGCAAAGCAGATACCTTCAAAAAAAGAAGCAGCAAAACAACTAGATACGGTAACAATAACACAAATGGTTGAAAGCCTGGTTGTCGCTGTTAAGATGCAACCCGTACAAAACACGATATTCGATGTCCAAAAAATTCGCAGTGTCGGCAATCGGCAATCGTGAATCGGCAATGGAGCGTTTAATTAAATGAGTGAATAAGTGAATAGTCAATGATGAATGGTGAAAACTTCGAAGTGTATTTAATTCGTGCAATTCGCTTAATTCGTGTTTTAAAAATTTGTGTTCCAAAATTCGTGTTCCGAAAAAAAAACTATCAGCCATAAGCCGGATTCTGTTATCCCGATAAATCGGAATGGCCATCATTTATCTCGTCTCAACATTACTGTTAAGATCTTGCTGCCTACCCTTCAACGCATCCCGTTGCCGGAATTTGAGCGAGCCGCCCTCAAACGCTGATATACGTGGCATTACAGCACACAAGGTTTACCCGTAATGATTGTTACCAACCAAAACCGTGAGCTCTTACCTCACGTTTTCACCTTTATCCAATAGCAAGCTATCGGGATAGTTATTTTCTGTGGCACTGTCTCTTTCCCGCCGAGGCGGGAAGCCGGCGATTAACCGGTATGTTGCTCTTTGCTGTCCGGACTTTCCTTCCCGATTTGCATCGGAACGATAGCCGGCTGATAGAAATACAAAGATAATTTTAAAAATTTGTTTGAAGGCATTTGTTCTTTACTCATCATCGTTGTCCCATTACTATCGGGCCACTTGTACTACTACCATTATAGAACCCGGCATTCACATCCAGGAGATACCTACGCTGAATAAATTCTCCTTCGTATCTTTAACTATGACCGCTGCGATCATTATTACCATCTGCATATTGTTGCTAATCGCATATATTTTCGATCTTACATCCTCACGTACAAGAATACCTTCAGTTATATTATTACTATTCCTGGGATGGATCGTAAGGCAGTTATCGAAATTATTTGATATCGCAATTCCTGATCTTACTCCATTATTACCTGGGCTCGGAACAATAGGCCTTATATTAATTGTACTGGAAGGTTCACTTGAACTGGAATTCGACAATTCAAAAATTCCATTGATAAAAAAATCTTTTATAGTCGCACTAGTTCCTATAATCGGATTGGGCTTTTTACTTGCCTGGATGTTTACTCATTTTGGAGGATACACTTTTAAAGATTCTTTATTAAATGCAATACCATTCGTAGTGATAAGCAGCGCTATCGCTATCCCCAGCGTAAAAGCCCAACAACAGGAAGTAAAAGAATTTGTTATTTATGAAAGCAGTTTTTCTGATATTATCGGGATATTATTTTTCAATTTCATTGCATATAATAAAACAATCAGTGCTTTATCATTTGCCTATTTTGGTATCGACCTTATCATTATGGCAGTCATTTCATTTGTAGCAATTCTTGGTCTTTCATTACTACTGAGCAAAATTGATCATCATATAAAATTTGCCCCCATCGTTCTTTTGCTCATACTCATCTATGAAGCCACCAAGATCTACAATTTACCGGCGCTGCTGTTTATATTATTATTTGGATTGTTCCTGGGAAATCTTGATACATTAAAAAAATTCAGGCTCATTGAAAAACTAAAACCTGATGAACTGAATGTGGAAGTACACAAATTCAAAGAACTGATCATTGAAGGAACATTTCTTGTCAGGGCTGTCTTTTTTTTGCTGTTTGGTTATTTAATGAAAACGACTGAGATCCTTAATAAAGAGACTATTCTTTGGGCATTATCAATCGTTGCAGCCATATTCATAATTCGTGTAATTATGCTCAAACTATTCAACATCCCCCTAAGGCCAATAATGTTTATCGCTCCACGTGGCTTAATCACCATCCTCTTATTTTTGTCTATCATTCCTGAGAAAAGTATACCGCTTGTAAATAAATCATTAATTATACAGGTAATTATCTTTACAGCCGTTTTTATGATGATTGGTTTAGTGCTACCAAATAAAAACAAACAAATAAATCCTGGTGATATTCATCATTCAACAGAATAAAAAATGATCATGGAAGAAAAGTATATTATCCCGGCTCAAACACACATCGGCCACGTACATTTAAAAGTAGCTAACCTGCAACGATCCATAGACTTTTACTGTGGCTTACTTGGCTTTGAAATAACAACTTTGTATGGAAAAGATGCCGCATTTATTTCAGCAGGCGGCTATCATCATCATATTGGATTGAATACCTGGTACAGCAAAAATGCGGCACCGGCTCCCTTGCATGCTGCAGGCTTGTTTCATGCTGCCATTCTCTACCCTACCAGGAAAGATCTTGCGTTTATCTATAAACGTTTGGTTGAAGCAGGCTATCCATTAACAGGCGCATCCGACCATGGCGTTTCTGAGGCGCTTTATCTCAATGATCCTGATCAGAATGGCGTTGAACTGTATTACGATCGGCCAAAAGATAAATGGCCAATAAATCCGGACGGCTCTTTAATGATGTTTACAAAAGCTTTGGATTTGGATGATCTATTGTCTGAACTATGATTAAAAATAAATCATCGTTCATCATAAAATCAATTGAATCATAGTTCAGACAAATAAAAATGCCTTCCATTGCTGGAAGGCATTTTCTCTATCCATCATTGATTACATGATCGGGTTACCTTCTTTACTAAACTTTACAGTTTTTGTTTCCTTTTCTTTTGTAAAGGTTACTTCATAATATTCAGATGCTCCCTTTACCAAAAATGCTGATCCTACAACCCATCCTTTATAATCTTCGCCGGTAGTTGCTTTTTTTACAGCATCAGGAAGCGCTTCAGGCTTTACAGGTGTTTTAGTTTGTTGATCTAAATTTTGTGGTGACTGCACAGTCTCTTTTTTATCAACCGGTTGTTTACCTGTTTGTGCATTTACATTTGTAATAGCTGCCAAAAATAAAGCTGCAGAAGCGATCAATACCTTTTTCATAGTAAATTGTTTTTATGTTTGGATGAAATAAAAACAACACTTAGAGAAAATTGTGCCAGCTATTGTTATACGACGTTAACCATTTTTTATTAATTATAATAAGTAGAATTTGCTCTACAAAGAAGCTACAAGCTATTAGCTGCTAGCCATAAGTCAGGGAAATATAATTTGAAAATATTATCTACTTCAAAGATTTCACTGCTATCGGGAGTTTGCAACTCCCGGCTGAGTCAATCCAATTCTTGTTATTTCCCCATCTCAAAAGTATCCAGTCCCTTCGTAAGATTTACAAATGCCTCAATCGTAGTAACATTGTCCAAGCCTTCCAGATCTGTATTGAGCAAAAGCACTCTTCCTACTTTTGTAACAGGATCAAAAGATATAAATGCAGCAAGGCCCGGATCGCTGCCGGTATGTGCTACTTTTCCTTTACGGTTATAACCCCAGAAGATCGCCTTATTTGGCTCACGGGGATCCATAGTAGCAGGCATTTTATCAGCTGCAAATTGTTTTTGAAATAAAGTTTCAAACGATTTTTTTGTAAGTAATGTTGATTGGCCTGACGAACCTTTGATCATTTCAATAAGATATTTTGTAAGATCGGCTACTGATGTTCGCAAGGCCCCATCAGGATAAGTTGCAAGGCTATAAGTCTTAAGGCTGCCGTCATTGTTGAGCAAGGTTTTATAAATGGCATCATTGTGCCTGTCTACCTGGTACAAAGTTGCATACTTGCTGCTCTTTGCCTCGTCATAGAACCAATGTGTATCGGCCATTTTTAACGGACCAAAAATACCTGCCGCAGTAAATTTATCAAAAGACGTTTTCGCTTTTATCTCAATAATATAAGCAGCCAATGCAGCAGCAACATTTGAATAAGCATATTTTTTCCCTGGCTCTGAATTACCAAAATTTGCTTTATCATAATAAGCACCGCCTTCTGTATAATATCCCTGGAGAAAATCTTTTAATTCGATCGTTGGCTTTTTCCCAACAGCATATGCTTTTTCATATTGTGTATTATTATCAACGAGGCCGGAAGTATGTGTAGCAAGATCCCTGATCTTTATCACTGCATTCGGGAACCATGGATTGATCACTTTAAAAGGCAACACATCATTGATGGGCGTTTCCAAAGTA
Organism: Ferruginibacter sp.; assembly: GCA_047601875.1. Lineage (GTDB taxonomy): Bacteria > Bacteroidota > Bacteroidia > Chitinophagales > Chitinophagaceae > Ferruginibacter. Next base: position 89,336 of record JASGIL010000001.1, read on the forward strand.
AAGTATCCTTTATCGATCGCCTGCATCAATGCAACACCGATAAAAGTTTTACTTACCGAACCAATGGGCTGTATCGTTTGAATGGTATAAGGAATTTTCTTTGCCTTATCTGCAAAACCATATCCACCCGAAAAAATAACGGCATCATTTTTTACAATGGCTACAGCAAACCCGGGCAGTTTTGATCCGGCCTGTACAGATTTTAAAAAATCATCAAGCCCCTGTACCGTTTTTTGTGCATGAACAATATTACAGCACAAAGCAAATAAGAAGATCGCGGCAAATTTTAAAAAAATAGTTTTCATCTATGCGTGTTTTAAATGTGTAATTAGTTTTTAAGTTCTGCTGTCAAACCAGGATACAATCTTTTAATAACTATATCTCTCGCCTCCTTCTTATCCGTATGATCGCCTCCTGTAACAAAATACCTTACAACCCCCTGCCTGTCTAATATTGCACTTGTAGGAAATCCATTCCCGAAGTTCAGTCGGTAACATTCCTGCCTGTCAACAGATGCAACCGGGTATCGCATCTTATAATGCTTCCTCAACAAAGGAATATCGGAAGGTTTTTCAAAAGTAAAAGAAAGGAATACAAAATCTTTGTACACAGAAAATTTCCTGTACAATTCATTGAGTGCATCCAATTCAGCAATACATGGCGGACATGCTTTAAACCAAAAATTGATAAACACTACTTTCCCTTTTAAAGAATCTTTCGTAATTGTTCTCCCGTTAAATTTTGTATTGAATTCCGGGAATGCCTTTCCAATAAACTCAAGTTCCTTTTTTCGAAAAAGCGAATCCATACTCACAGGTTTTTGCTCCACTGCATTTTCCTGGCTATAACCATTTATAAAAATGAACAGGAAAAGAAAAAACAAAAGCCTTCTTTTTATCAAACACATAATTTTTTATTTCTTTTCCCTGATAGCTTTAAATTCTGAACCTTCTTTCCATACCGGCCATTTATGATCGAATGAAAGACGACGACCAATCCTGAATAATAATTCAATATCGGCAATGGTACCATCAAGTACAACTGTCTCATTGTATTCATCTGAAGGCCGGTGGTAAATATTTTTTTTATATTCAGCAATTGAGGCGGCTCCGTATTCACGGCCTTTTCCTAACACATCTATTCCATACTTAAGATCGAGGGAAGGAACACCAACTTTTGCAAAATTAAAATGATCTGAACGGTAATAAGAACCTGTTTCCGGGGTCATATCATGCGTAACATAACGGTTTACTTTTGTAGCTTCTTCCTTCAAATAATCTTCCAGTTCATTTTGTCCTTCTCCAACCATCCCGATATCTTTTGTTTTGCCCCATGTGTTCAACATATCCATATTAAGATTTGCTACAGTTTTATCAATCGGGTAAACCGGATTTTGTGCATAATAATCAGACCCCCATAATCCTTGCTCTTCAGCAGTAACAGAAAGAAAAACAATAGTACGCTCAGGTTGATTTTTTAAGCTTTTAAATGCTCTTGCCAGTTCAAGCAATCCTCCAACACCCGTTGCATTATCCACAGCACCATTGTAAATAGAGTCTCCTTTTTCATCAGGCTTCCCAATACCCAGGTGATCCCAGTGCGCTGAGTAAATAATCGTTTCATCCGGGTATTTAGTGCCAGTTATTTTACCTATAACATTATGTGATTTATTGTATTCAGATTTCACATGTATGGTTGTTGAAAAACGAATGTTCAATGGTTCAGCAACAAATCCTCTTTTATCAGCTTTTGCCAAAAGCGTGGAGTCCTTACCGGCAGCTGTCAATAATTTTTTTGTTGCTTCAGTTGATATCCATCCATTAATATCGCATAATTTTTCTGTCTTGCCCCTCATATCTAACCGCAGCCTTGAAGTGTTCCAAAGATTTTGTACAACTTTGAATGGATAAGTTGCTGCAGCATCACTGTGAATGATAAAGCAACCCTTCGCACCCTGCTTCGCTGCTTCCGCATATTTATACGGCCACCTGCCATACCATGTCATGGCCCTGCCTTTGAATAAGCTTGTATCATTTGCATTGAAACCCGGGTCGTTTACCAATACCAATACGATCTTTCCTTTTACATCCAGCCTGGCATAATCGTTCCAGTTATACTCGGGTGCTACAACTCCATAACCTGCAAACACCACTTCATCATTGTTAAACGATATAGTTGAATCTGTTTTATCAGTATAAGCTATATAATCACCGGGTCCATTCAAATTAAAATCTCCTGTTGCAGCGCTTACCTTCATTGTTGAATCTGCCGTTGCAGTTATATTCACCATTGGAACATCCTGGAAATAACTACTACCATTACCTGGTTCCAGCCCGGCATTCATAAATTCCTGCTTTATATAATTGATCGTTTTTGTTTCGCCACCAGTAAAAGGTTTGCGCCCCTGGAAATCATCACTTGCAAGTGTTTTAATATGATTGGCTAGGCTGTCTTTACTAAATGCCGAAAGTCCGTCAGCATCATCAATTACCGTATTCATGTTACATGAGATTATAGATAAGATTAGTATAATAAAACATAGCCGTGAAAATATAAGCTGCATAAATACTTTTAATTTCCCCGAAATGTATATAAAAAATGAATGCAAAAAGCGTGAAGTATAAAATAGTATTTACATAAATACTACTTAAACTTCACGCTTTATTTGATATTGGTGGGCTTGAAATTTTACCGCAGAGACACTAAGGCACTATTAATTCTTTGCGTCCCTGTGCCTCCGCGGTAAAAAGTTTGAGCATTATTTTGTTTCAAGCAATTTAAAGAACTGATCAAGCTGTGGCAGGATCACGATCCTTGTACGACGATTTGCAACTTTCCCATCGGTTGTGCTATTATCTGCAACAGGTTTATATTCACTCCTTCCCGCTGCTGTCATACTTGCGGGATTGATACCATATTGTGTTTGAAGTATACGCACTACAGTTGTTGCTCTCTTTGTACTCAAATCCCAGTTATCAATTAAAGATGCATTGCCTTTATAAGGCACATTATCCGTATGTCCTTCCACCATAAATTCTATACTTGGCTGGTTTTTTAAAACCAATGCAACTTTTCCCAATACTTCTTTTGCACGATCGGTAACATCATAACTTCCGCTCTTGAATAAGAGTTTATCGGAGATATCAATGTACACTACCCCTTTATCAACTTTAATATTGATATCCTTGTCATCCATATTTCCAATGGCGCCTTTTAAATTGGTTACAAGCACCATATTCAATGAATCTTTTTTATTGAGGGCAGATTGAAGACCCTGGATATATGCATCTTTAGCCCCGATATTATCAAGTGATTTCTTAATACTCTCAGCCTGCGAAGAACTTATTACAGATAAATTTTCAAGTTGTTTAAGCGCCTGTGTATTGTTTTGATTCAGGTAATCAACCTGTTTTTTCAGGTTAGCCAACTCTGATTCCAATTCAGCTTTTTTACGGCTATTCTCAGCTGTTAGATCATTGCAATCTTTTAGTTGTTGTTGAAGCGTCGTATACTCGGTTTGCAACTGGCCATATTTAGCCTGTTCGCCTTTTAATACTTTTTTACTAACGCAAGAGCTCATCAATATTGCTGCTACTGAACCTGCTATCATTAAACTGTTTATTCTCATATATCTAATTTTGTTGTCAGCAAATTTATCCTAACATTATTAATGGCTCTTCTTTCACATTGTTAAAGGGTTGTTTAAACAAATATTTTTTATATATGAACTGCTACCTGTTCCAAAGCGGCTTTTTGCCTGAAGGCGCAATGTTTGATCTCCGCTTTACAGTGGATTTATTGCCATGAAATGGATCTGCAGGCCTGGCATATTTATCTGCAGGTGCAGGAATTGCACGTGAAGTCATTATCATATTATCATCATTGCTACTGTTAACCACTTCATTTTCGTTTTTATTCAAAACATTTTCTTCCTGGTTTGAAACCGCTGCCGCATTACTATCTTCCATCATTTCAGTATAATCATTTGCTTTAGCTGTTTGCTTATTGAGTTCATTTTTTGATAACGATATTCTTTTTACAATTACTTTTTTAATTGCTGCTTTTTTAACAGGCGATTTCTTAGAAGTAACTTTTGCTGTTGATACTTTTTTTCCTGGCCCTTTTTAGCCATGATCTTTTTTGTAGCTGCTTTTCCAGGTGTTGTTTTTTTTGATGTTGATTTCTTTGCTGATGATTTTACTGAAGCTGGCTTTTTGGGTGCTGCTTTCTTTACTATTTTTTTAGTTGCAACTTTTTTAGATGGAGCAACTTTTTTAACTGCCTTGGTCATGGTTATAAAATTTAATGAGATTATAATTAATAACTATCGATAGCTTAAAACCCAAAAACCATACCACCGGTATTGGTTGCATGCGTTTCCCATAATACTATGTTTCCAATGATAATTTTAATAGCAATGGGGAATGTATACCCCGAATTCATAGAGATAAAATGGCGTTGAAAAAAAGAATTTTTATGCTTATTTTTAATTAAATGAGAAAAAGGAGAATAGATATATTAAGATCGGTTTTTAACCTGCTCAAGTCCGGCAAAGACAAGAACAGGTATACCAGTGCGAAGAATGCGTATGAATTTAAAGTGATATCGAGAAAATTTGGTGCTGATATTTTTATGATGTGCGTTGGAGTTTTATCTGCCGGGTTTGGCTTAAAGAGTTTTTTATTGCAGAATGATTTCCTGGATGGAGGCGCAACAGGTATTGCATTACTCATTTCTGTATTAAGCGAAATCAATCTTCCATTATTGTTGATATGTGTTAATCTTCCATTTATCGTTCTTGGTTATCGTATTATCAGCCGGCAATTTGCCATCAGGAGTATTATGTGTATTATTGGTTTAGCGCTTTGCGTTGCATTCATAAATTATCCACCGATAACGAAGGATACATTACTCGTCTCTGTATTTGGTGGTTTTTTTCTTGGCGCCGGTACCGGGCTTGCCGTTAGAGGCGGCGCCGTGATCGATGGTACAGAAGTACTGGCGATCGCCCTAAGCAAAAAATCCTGGCTCACCATCGGTGACGTGATCATGGTGATAAACATTATTGTTTTTTCACTTTGCGCATGGTTGATCTCAGTTGAAAAAGCAATGTATGCAATGCTCACTTATCTTTCTGCAGCTAAAACAGTTGATTTCATTATAGAAGGTATTGAAGAATACATGGGCGTTACCATCATTTCTGTAAAATCAGAAAAGATAAGAACCATGATCATTGAAAAGCTTGGCCGTGGTATTACTGTATACAATGGTGAACGTGGATTTGGAAAAAGTGGAGAAAAATTATATGACCTTAAAATACTTTATACCATCATCACACGTCTTGAAATAAGTAAACTCAAGCTCGAGATCAATAAGATCGATCCGAATGCATTTATGGTGATGACGAGTGTGAAAGATATTAAGGGGGGGATGATAAAGAAGAGGATACATAAGTAGTTGGAAAGTTGAAAAGTTAATAGGGAATATCCTTTTCGACTTTGTCAACCTTTCAACTTGTCAACCCTTATTGAAATAGATCTCCGTTGCACCATAACCGTAAGATTGATGATACTGATTCACAAACGACCTCACCTCCTTCTTATGTCTCAACCTTTCATGTATCTCATCCCTTAATCTTCCCTCGCCTATTCCATGGATAACGGTCAGGTCTGGCTGATGATGTAAGATGGCGAGTTCGTAATATTTTTCAAAAGCATTTAACTGCATGGTGAGTATATCAGCGTTTGAAAGGTCTCTCCAGTTATCAATAAGTTTTTCAATGTGCAGGTCAACGACTGATCTTTGTGCAGGAAGATTTTGCCTGGCTGATGCAGCATCATATATCCTGTAACCTGCATTGGTAAGTTTTGAGAGGTCAACTTTTTCTTCTTCTACTTTATCGGGATAAGTCGTAAAGAGTTCATAAGAAAAAGAAGGTTCATTTTTTAATTTAAGTTCTTCGATCCTTTTGAATATTTGTTTTCCTCTTAATTTAAACGACGCTTCAAAATAAGGTGCTTTCTTTTTTTGTTCGTTTAAAAGAGAGAATTCAAAATCAAACCGAGGGCCATCACTCAGGTCTTCAAAATTCACATCGTGTAAATAAAAATCACTCAATCCCCTGACTGAATTCTTTAACTCAAAATGACTTTCTCCTCCAAATGTTAAGTTATAATTGAATTTATATTCTTCTTCATTTTGATTGATGAGATAGACCTTTAATTTCTCCACCACATCATCATCGAAAATATCTTTGTCGAAAACGGGAATAAAATTCAACCATACACCATCGCCTGTTTTCTTTTTGGGTTTTGCTTTTTCTTTTTGAACGTTATCAACATGAATCTTCTTTTTCTCAACCACTTTCTTTTGAGAAAACATTTTAAAGTATGGAAAATCCACCTGGTCGGTATATGCGGGAAACTTTACACCACGTACTTCGATCATGATCATCTTATCGTTCATGATCTCAACCACTTTACCTTCTTCTTCTGTTAGCAAGACTACTATCTTATCGCCTACTTCGTATTTCATATATTTTTCTAGCCCCGATTTCTTTTACCGCGGAGACGCTAAGACGCAAAGTTACGCATGAAAAAGAAAATGATTTCATCATTCTCATATTGCGGTTGGTGGGGCACCAACCGTGGGGCGTTCTGTGGCCGGTGTCCCAACCGGCCACATTCCCAATCAGCGAAATACTGTGAATTATTTTTTAAACAGCTTCTTAAATATAGCTGAGTAAAGATTTGCTGTACAAGTGAGTGACACAACGATGTTGAGCAAAGAATTACTGCTGGTAAATAAAAAAAACGGCAGTCTTAAAAAACTACCGGTTTGAAAATTTTTATTTATCAATTTTTATACTACTTAGGAATGATCCATCAATATTGCGGTTGGTGGGGACTTCAACCGCGGCAAATCGAACATTATTAATTTTTAATTGCTCCCGTTTCTGCCAATACACTCTTCTTATATCCATATAAAAAATATATGATCACTCCCAATACCAACCAGCCGGTAAACCAAACCCAATTGGCTTTTGTCATTCCTGTAAGCAGGTACAAACATGTAATTACACCCATCAACGGTATAAGTGAATATTTTTTAATGAAGGATAGCAGCGCAAGTAAAACAGCAAGTATCCAGAACACGATCAATGAAATATTTGGCGTGGCCAGGTCCATAAAAGTTTTTTTACCGGCGATATAATCAGGATCGGCTTTAATAAAATCGAAATCGAAAAGGCCTTTGAAATAAGTTGGTGATAATTTCCATGCAATAAAAAATGATGCGGCCACGATCAACGGGAAAATGAATTGGCCATTGATATAAGGCAAATGAAAACGGCCCGCAATTTTTTCTTTTGACGGGATCAATAGTACACCACCACAAACCAATACAAATGCAAAGAGCGTGGCGATACTAGTAAAATCAAGTACAAATGTTTTGTCTGTAAATAAAATCGGAACACCTACAACAAGGCCGGTAACAATGGTTGCAAACGATGGTGTTTTATATTTTTTGTGGATCTTTTGAAATATTGGCGGCATCAGTCCGTCACGACTCATCGTCATCCACATACGTGGTTGCCCCATTTGGAAAACAAGTAATACACTTGTCATGGCAATTACGGCACAAACAGCAACAAGCAATTGCATCCAGCCAACATTTAAGTTTTGTTTTTCAAATATGAATGCGAGCGGATCTCCTACTCCATCAAAATTCCTGTAGTTGACGGCACCTGTTAATACAAGTGATAATAAAATATAAATGATGGTACAGATCACCAGTGAAAGTATCATTCCCTTCGGAAGATCTCTTTGTGGATTTTTACTTTCTTCTGCCAAAACACTCACTGCATCAAAACCAATATAAGCAAAGAATACGCTTGCTACGGCTGCCATCACACCACTAAAACCATTAGGCATGAACGATCTTACACCTGCATCATCTGCTGGCGTCCAGTTATGTGTAAGCCCATGTGAAAATACAAGATAGCCTCCCACGAGTATGATCAATGCTACCACGCCAAGTTTTAATAATACCATTACGTTACTGAAATTCCTGCTTTCTTTTACACCACGATACACAAGCATGGTGATCAATAAATTTATGATCAATGCTGGCAGGTCGAGTATCATTCTTAATCCTCCGATAACAGGTGCGTTGTTCCATGCTGCGAGTTCATCTGCATTGGTGCTGCCACCTTCTACTGCATGTTTGGCTTCCATATAACTTGTGCAGAGATATTCGGGAACATGAATGTGCAATCTTTCGAGGAAAGAAGTAAAGTAATCACTCCAACTATAGGCTACGTAGATATTACCAATAGAATATTCCATGATCAACGCCCAGCCAATGATCCACGCAAATAATTCACCAAAGCTTGCATAGGCATATGTATAAGCACTACCGGCTACAGGTATGCGACTTGCAAATTCTGAATAACACAATGCAGTAAATCCACACGCAATTGCTGTAATCACAAATAACACCACTACACCGGGTCCGCCATGAAATACCGCAAAACCAAGACTACTGAAACTTCCTGCACCGAGAATAGCTGCAATACCAAAGAAAGTAAGATCCTTAACCGTTAACACCCTATGAAGCCCGCTACCGTGCGAATCATCAGGCCCTTCGGCAAGAATACCCGATATACTTTTTTTCCTGAATAGTGAATTACCCATGTTAGAATTGGTTTATCAGGTAAAATAGGGAAATATTCGGTTATGGGGAAAATTTTTTATTGGGATGGTTGACAGGTTGATAAGTTAACAAGTTAACCTGTCAACTTATCAACTTGTCAACTCTTCATTAACAGGAATATAAATATGGAAAGTAGCACCCTTATCCAATTCACCAACAGCTGAAATAAAACCTTCATGATTCTCTACGATCTTTTTTACAATAGCAAGACCAATGCCTGTGCCTTTGTATTCAGTTCTGCCATGCAGGCGTTGAAAAACTTCAAAGATGCGATCCTTGTATTGTGATTCGAAACCAATGCCATTATCAGCAACTGAAATATGACAGCAGGTTTTATATTTTTTTAATTTTTCTATATTTAATGAAGCCACATCCACGAACTTAGTTTGTATTATTATATGAGGTGGAACATTTGGCTTTGAAAATTTAAGTGCGTTCCCGATAAGATTGATCAACAATTGTTGAAACTGGAATGGAATTATTCTCAACTCACCCAAATCATTTGATTCGATCGTTGCCCGGGCCTGCAATATATCTTCCTTCAATTCTTCGGTTACAATGTGCAGTATCTTATTAAGATCTGTTTTTTCGTATTTACGTTCAGCAGTATTGGTACGTGAGTAAGCAAGAAGGTCCTTGATCAATGTCTGCATTCTTGCTGCTGCATTTTCCATGCGGTTCAAATAATCTTTCGCTTTCTCTGAAAAATGTCCTGCTTCCGTTTCATTGATCATTGATACAAATACCTGTATCTTCCTGAGTGGTTCCTGCAAATCATGACTTGATACATAGGCAAAGGATTGCAATTCTGTATTCATTACCTGCAATTCTTTATTCTTCTGTTCAAGCTCGCTTGCATTTCTTTTCAGCTGATCATCTGCTTCTTTTTTTTCTGTAAGATCATGCGTAACTTTTGAGTAACCGATGAGTTCATTTTTTTCATCATGCACAGCTGTAATCGTAACACTGGCCCAAAAAGCAGTTCCATTCTTTCGTATGCGCCATCCTTCATGCACTGCTTTTCCTTCTCTTGCTGCAAGTCTTAATAATTTACCGGGCAGATCTTCCTTTCTATCTGTTTCAGGATAAAACACAGAAAAACTTTTTCCGATTATTTCATTTGCTTTATAGCCTTTTATCTTTTCCGCTCCTTTGTTCCAGTTCTCAACAATTCCGTTTTTGTTTAAATAGAGAATTGCATATTCCTGAACTTCTTCAATCATCATATGATACCTTTCTTCACTCTTCTTTAATGCATCGTTTGATTGCTTAAGTTCTTTTGTGCGTTCCTGCACTTGTTCCTCAAGTTTTTCAGTGAATGTTTTCTGGTCAGTTATGTCTCTTACAGTTCCGACTAATTTGTACGGTTTGTTTTTTTCATCATAAAAAACCTTACCAACTGCTTCTACCCATCTTACCAACCCGTCTCTCCTGATGATCCTGCATTGATAACTCATACTGCCGGTTTGGTAGGCTGATTCAAATGCCCTGGCTCTTATGTCTAAATCATCGGGATGCAGGTGTTTTAAAAATTGCCTGTATGGAAGAACAGTACCTTTATCATAACCAAACAATTCAGGATACTTTTCAGAATATATTACTTCCCCCATATCAAGATTCAATTCCCACGTTGCCAAACCACTTGATTCTATTACAATATTTAAACGTTTCTCACTTTCTTCAACTTTTTTCCTGGCCTCTACCTGGTCAGTAACATCGTTTACTGTTATAATAATTCCATCTACTGAATTATCAGTATTAAATAAGGGAGCATATTCATAATCAAGATAGAATTTCTTCATGCCATCATTTCCCTGGACATAAACCAGCGATTCCTTTTCCCTGTGAAACGCTCCATTGGTGAATACTTTATTTAATAACTCAGGGTATTTCTGTTCTTTTAATTCCGGGAAAACGTCAAGTATACTTTTATTAATGACGTCTATTTCTTTTTTACGCCATATTTTTTCAAACATTACTTTGTTTGCTATTTCCACTACATGGTCTTTCCCTTTAACAATCGCCATTGGTATAGGTGATTGAATCACGAGGTTACGAAATTGTTTTTCACTTTCTGCAAGCGAATGTTTTGCGTTTACTGAAGCCGTTACTTCAGTCGCAACTACAATAATACCTGAAATATTTCCGTCATCTTCTCTTAATGGATGATAAACAAAATCAAAAAAGGTGAGTTCTTTTTTCCCATAACGATTTAATGTTACAGGAAATTCCTTTCCGTAAAAAGGGATACCGGTTTTCAATACATTGTTGAGAAGTGGTTCTACTGCATCTTTAACTTCCGGTAATCCGGCAAATAAAGAATAACCAACAAATTCATTTTCTTTCCTATCAACGATCTGGAGATAGGTTTCATTGGCCATTTCTACTATAAAATCAGCTCCACGGAAAATAGTAATACCTATTGGAACCTGTTCAACGGTATTGCGAAAACGCTTTTCGCTTTCTTCGAGCACTTTATAAGTAATGATCTTACCGGTAGTTTCGGTACATGTGACCAATACACCTGCTATTTTTCCGGATTCATCATTTACGGGACTGTAACTAAAGGTCCAGTAAACATCTTCAATATGACCATTTCTATAAATCGGTATGAGTTGATCTTCGCTCCATGTTGCTTCACCTCCATTCAAAACCTGTTTGATCAATGGTTCGATAATGGTCCATATCTCCGGCCATGCTTCTTTTGCAGGCATACCGAGAATACCGGGATGTTTTCCATTGTTGCCAAGACTTGGGCGATATGCATCATTGTAAAAACAGATCAGTTCAGGTCCCCACCATAAAAACATCGGGAACTTTGAATTCAATAAAATACCTAAAGTTGTGCGTAAGCTTTGTGGCCAGGTTTCAACATCACCTAAAGAAGTTTTGCTCCAATCCTTTTCACGTGTAAGTGTTGCCATTTCCCCATTACCGGAAAGAAATTTTATATTCTTATCAATAACATTTGATCTCAAGCTAAATCATTTATCCCTGAAGTTAGACTAATTACTCGTTTGATGTGAAGATATATGTATAGGTACCTAAAAAATAAGAAGGTTCAATCATTGATGAGATCCTTTCATTCGTCATTGCGGGGAACGAAGCAGTGAGGTTCTTTTGAATTTATTTATCTCTTAGTAGTAAATATTTAGCAAGTATCTCAAGTTCTTTTTTCCTTGCAGAAAGCACAGCAATATCTTCGAGGTGGCGCATGGCTTCTTTATAATATTTTTCTTTTAGCTGATCGGCCCATACATCCACTTTACAATCTTTAAACAACTTCAATACTTTATTCACTTTATAAAGTTTATCGGCATCATCGGTCGTATCCAGTTTCATAAGTTCAGCCAGTTCCTTTTTTTCTGCTTCCGAAGCAACTTCCATTGCATGGATCATTAAAAAGGTTTTTTTATTTGCAAGAATATCACCACCGGGTAACTTACCGAATTTTTCCGGATCACCAAATGCATCTAAATAATCATCCTGCACCTGGAAAGCGATGCCTAATTTTTTCCCGAATTCAAAAATATGATCCTGGTTGCCAAGTCCCGCTCCGCCAAGTATGGCACCCATCTGCATACTTGCTGCAAGCAATACAGAAGTTTTCAAAGTGATCATTTGTACATATTCATCAAAACTTACATCGCTCCTGCTCTCAAATTCCATATCCATTTGTTGGCCTTCACAAACTTCTTTAGCAGTTTTATTAAAAAGCGCAATGATCTTTTGAAGATGTAATGGTTTTATTCTGTTAATGTAATCGTATGCAGCCACCAGCATCACGTCGCCTGCAAGTAAAGCAGTTGCATCGCCATATTTTATATGAACCGTTGGTACGCCACGGCGAAGCGGCGCTTTGTCCATAATATCGTCGTGTACCAAACTAAAATTGTGAAAAAGTTCAATAGCAGTAGCTACTTCAAATGCATCTGGATCAATATCGCTGAACAATTCATTTCCCATCAGCACGCATACAGGGCGTACCCGTTTGCCACCAATTCCTAAAATATATTGTGAAGCATCGTATAAATTATGGGGCTCTTTTGGAAAGTGTCTTTTATTGAATTGTTCTTCAAAAAGAACAGAAAGGGACGTGAAAGACTGCATGAAAAATTATTTAAAATGCTACCGGATACCTGTTAACCATATCAACCCTGTTAACCTTCAACTTTATTTACTTTACAAACCTTATTTACTTTTCTTACTCCCCTTTTTCTTCGGTGTATCATGTTTCTTACCAGCCGCTGCATCGTCACGCTGCACCCACTCATAATCAAGTTGACGTTTAGCAAGATTTGCTGAAACAAGTTTTACCATCACCTTATCTCCCATCCTGAATCTTCTTCCGCTGCGCATACCTACCAATGCATAGTCTGCTTCATCCAGGCGGAAATCATCAAATTCATTCAGGTCCTTTACACTTACCAGTCCTTCGCACTTATGCGCCACCGTTTCTGCCCAAAAACCAAATGCAGAAACACCGCTGATCACAGCTTCAAATTCATCCCCCATAAATTGACGCATGAATTCAACCTGTTTGTATTTATTGCCTGCACGTTCCGCTTCCATGGCTGATCGCTCTCTATCGCTGCAATGCTTGCACTTCTCTTCCATCTTCTTATCAACCTTGATGTTCTTATCAATACACTCCTGCAGGATGCGATGCGCTAACACATCGGGATAACGACGTATTGGTGAAGTAAAGTGACAATAATTTTCAAATCCCAATCCATAATGCCCGATATTTTCAGAAGTATAAACCGCCTTGGCCATGGTACGAATGCCTAATTGCTCCAGTACATGTTGTTCAGGCTTTCCCTGTACGTCGATCAACATTTTATTGAATGATGATGCAACTTCTTTTTCATTATCAAGATGAAATTTATAACCAAATTTCTTTGCAAATGCTGCAAAGGGTTTTAATTTTTCTTCACTGGGTGTATCGTGTATGCGGTACGGAAATGGAATGGGTTCTTTATTGATCTTTATTTTTGAAATGTGTTCTGCCACGGCACGATTTGCCAGCAACATAAATTCTTCTACCAACTGGTGTGCTTCTTTACTCTCTTTTATTACAACGCCGATCGGTTTTCCTTTTTCATCCAATTGAAACTTTACTTCCGTTGATGAAAAATTAATGGCGCCATTCTCAAATCTTTCCTTACGGAATTGTTGAGCAAGATTATTCAGCAACAGGATCGGTTTATAATGCAACCCGTCTTTTGTTTCTATTGTCTGTTGCACTTCTTCATAAGTAAAACGATGATTACTATGAATAAGCGTGCGGCCAAGCCATTTATGTTTGATCTCTGCCCTGTTGGTGATCTGGAAAACAACGGAGAACGTATATTTATCTTCGTTGGGTCTCAACGAACAAAGTTCATTCGATATCTTTTCCGGCAACATCGGGTTCACACGATCGGGAAGGTAAACGCTTGTTGCTCTTGCATAGGCAGATTTATCAAGAATACTATCGGGTGTAACGAAATGACTCACGTCGGCAATATGAACGCCGATCTCGTAATTGCCATTATCAAGGTTTCGAATCGATATCGCATCATCAAAATCCTTTGCATCTACCGGGTCGATGGTGAATGTGAGTATATCACGAAAATCCTTTCGTTTGGTAGTTTCTTCACGGGTGATTTTAGGAGATAATTTTTCAGCCTCCTGCATCACAGCCGCTTCAAATGACAACGGAAAACCTGCATCGATTAAAATTTCCTTCATTGCCATATCTGACTCATCTTCTGCCTTGATAACAGAAATGATCTCACCCTCTGGTTTTTTATCTGCTTTATCCCATTTTGTCAAACGGGCAACCACTCTTTCCCCATCTGTTGCGCCATTCAGTTTTTCAACCGGGATATAAAAATCAGGAATGGGCCTTTCGCCGGCAGCTATAAAAAAAGCTACATTCTTATTCACCTGGATATTGCCAACGAATTCAATTTGCTTTCTTTCAGCTACGTCGATCACTTTTCCTTCGGCACGTTTACCTTTACCCTGGTCTGGCGTAACCTGTACCCGTACGGTATCTCCATGAAATGCTTTTCCGAAATCATTCGGTCTTACGAGGATGTCTTTATCAAGGCCATCAACAATTACATAGCCCATCCCGCTGCGGCTGATATCGAGTTTTCCTTTTAAAATTTGTGATTGGGAAGATTTTTTAGAAGCGTTGCTTTTTGGTTTACTCATATTGGTAGATACTTCTGATATATTTTTTATGCTCATTTGAGGTCTCTGGATGCAAGATACGCAATATACGGGATACGTGATACGGGATACAGGATACGAGATATGGGATATGGGATTCGGGATAGCGGATAAGGATGATTGATAAAGATATCATGAATCCGATATCTGGTATCCCGGATCTCGTATCCTGTATTTTACATCTTTCCTCCGCATCCGGAATCTCACTAACTTTATCAAAAAAAATCATGTACACATACGATACTGTTGTTGCAGCATTGAACGGACTCAAAGAAAGAGGTTATAAAACCGACTTCAATATTGCCTTTGATAAATTGACCTGCCGTGATACGGGAACCTGTCTTAACCCGTCTGAATTTGAAATTACAGAGGTATACAGGTTTGAAGGAGATACAAATCCATCAGATGAAGACGTGGTATATGCGGTTGAATCGAAGGATGGAAAAATGAAAGGCGTATTTTCGGGTGCGTTTGGGATGTATGCGGATGCAGTGTCGAATGAGATGTTGAAGAAGCTGGGAATGCATGTATCGTGAGCGCCAATCGGCAATCGTGAATCGGTAATAAATACTAAAACTTGAAATACTTACTCGTAGCTTGCAGCTCAAAGCTCACGGCTAAAAAATCCATATGAACAGAAAAAATTTCATCAAACTTTCCTCCCTCGGTTTATCCTCGCTTGGATTGCCTTCTTTCACAACTGCTGCAAAAAAACCGATCATCGTATCCACCTGGGATAGTGGCATGGCCGTAAATGCAGCAGCATGGAAAATATTAGCTGCTAACGGTAAATGTATAGACGCTATTGAAGCCGGGGCGATGCAGATAGAAGATACCATAAATTGCTGCGTAGGACTTGGTGGTTATCCCGACAGGGATGGAATTGTTACACTGGATGCATGCATCATGGATCAACATTCAAATTGCGGTGCGGTTGCCGGTCTCGAGCAGATAAAGCATCCTGTTTCGGTTGCAAGAAAAGTAATGGAGTTGACGCCGCATGTACTTTTATGTGGAAATGGTGCACAGCAATTCGCCATTGAAAACGGTTTTACAAAAGAACCGGCCGTATTATCAGGTGAAGCTGATGAAGCCTACAAAAAATGGCTCAAAAAAAGTGAATACAAACCAATCATCAATATTGAAAATAAAAAAGAAGGACATGGCCCTTTTGCACCGGCATTTTTCGACGACGGCTCTCCGAATCATGATACCATGGGTCTTGTAGCCATTGATATGGCAGGTGATATTTGTGGTGCAGTTACAACAAGTGGCATGGCATTCAAAGTACATGGACGTGTGGGTGATTCGCCGATCATTGGTGCAGGATTGTTTGTGGACAATGAAGTTGGCGCAGCAACCAGCAGTGGTGTTGGTGAAGAAGTGATCCGCATCTGCGGTACACATCTCGTTGTTGAATTCATGCGCCAGGGCATATCGCCGGAACTTGCGTGTAAAAAAGCTGTTGAACGCATTGTAAAAAGAAATCGTAAAAAAGCAAAAGAAATACAGGTAGGCTTTTTAGCGATCAATAAAAAAGGAGAATATGGCGCTTACTCAATACAAGAGGGGTTTGTCTTTAGCGTGAAAAGTGCATCAGAAAATCAAATTCATAAATCGAAATTTCTGATCTAGCTGTTAGCTATGAGCTGCGAGCTATGAGCCTGTTTTTTTATATTTGTTAGACCTTTTTAAAATCTGATATCGGGTTTTGAATTTTTTTATAGATGATTGATTAATCCATTACAAAAAAGAATTTGCAGATATTAGTGTCAAGCTAATAGCTCGCAGCTCATAGCTAACAGCTGTTTTTATGAATTACAAATTAGAGGTAATCGGCTTCACGATAGAAAGCTGCATTATAGCACAACAAAACGGCGCCAATCGCATAGAACTCTGCGACAATCCCGGGGACGGTGGTACTACTCCTTCGTACGGATTTATAAAAGCAGCAAGAAAAAAAACTTCTATTGAATTGTATCCCATCATTCGCCCAAGAGGTGGCGATTTTTTTTACAATGATGATGAATTTGAGATCATGAAAAATGATGTGGCGCTTTGTAAAAAACTTGGTTGCGACGGAGTAGTAACTGGTATTTTAAATGCTGATGGAACTGTCGATAAAAAAAAATGTGAACAATTGGTTGAGCTAGCTTATCCACTCGGCGTAACTTTTCATCGTGCATTCGACAGAACGGATGATCCGTTTAAAGCAATGGAAGATATTATTGAAATTGGTTGTGAAAGAATTCTTACAAGTGGTCAAACTGCTTCTGTTGTTGAGGGAATGGAACTTGTTGCACAGTTAATAGAAAAGGCTGCAGAAAGAATCATCATCATGCCCGGAAGCGGCGTTCGTGCTGATAATATTGCGGAGATTGCAAGAAGAACAAAAGCAACAGAGTTTCATACTTCTGCAAGAACTTCGATAGAAAGTAAAATGAAATTTAAGAGTGGAAAAATTAATGAAGAATTAAAGTGTGTTTCTGCAGATGAACAGGAAATAAGAAAAATAAGAGAGATATTAGCAGGGATCAAATAATATGATACGAGATCCGGGATACAGGATGATGGTTAGAACTTGTAGACTGATCTGGTATCACGTATCACCTATCCTGTATCTCACAATCAAACTCATTAAAATGAAATACATCTTTGTCTTATTAACCTTCTTTTACTCCTCCACCACATTTTCCCAAAAAGCCGAAAATATCATCATCATCACAACAGACGGCTTTCGCTGGCAGGAAATTTATAAAGGCATGGACAGCAGCATCGCCAACAATAAAAAATTTAACCAGGATGACAGTGCATATATTTTTAAAAAATACTGGTCGGATGATGTTGCTGAAAGAAGAAAAAAGTTAATGCCGTTTCTATGGAGCGTTGTTGAAAAGAACGGGCAGCTATATGGCAACCGTGATCTTCAAAACAAAGTGAACAATGCAAATCGTTATTGGTTTTCTTATCCCGGTTACAATGAAATTTTTACAGGTTACCCTGATACGGCTGTTAACAGTAACAAGTACCCGCCGAATCCTCATACCAACCTGCTTGAATACATCAACAAACAAAACGGGTATCAAAACAAAGTTGCAGCTTTTGGTGCATGGGATGCATTTGACAGGATATTGAACCAGGAAAGAAGTAAAATACCCGTTTACTCAGGATTTGATAAAACAGGAAACGATAAACCAACTGCTGCTGAAAAATTACTAAATGAAATGAGGGAAGATTCATACAGGCCATTCGATGATGAAGAATGTCTTGATGTATTTACACATTATGCTGCGATGAATTACTTAAAAACAAAAAAGCCAAAGGTTTTATATATCTCTTATGGAGAAACGGACGAATGGGCACACAGTGGGCAATACAGGGATTACCTGAATGCAGCTCATATGGTTGATAAATGGATACAGGACATATGGAACTATATTCAAACAGATCCTGCGTACAAAAATAAAACGGCGTTGTTCATCACCGTTGATCATGGTCGTGGCGATGATAAAAAAGAAGAATGGACGAGTCATAATGATAAAATAAAAGATTCTTACCAGATATGGTTTGCAGCAATGGGACCAGGCATAAAAGCAAAAGGTGAAGTAAAGGATGAGCAGCAGTTGTATCAAAAACAATTTGCACAAACAATGGCGAATTTATTAGGAATGGAATTTAAGGCAGAGCACCCGGTTGGGGAAAAGATTGAGCTTAATAAATAATGCCTGAACCATGATTTAAATGATTTATTGATAGACTGTGATTTTATTGTATTAATCATAGTTCTGACCAATTAAAATACTATGAACTTAAGAGAAGAAATACTAAGAGAACATTCAAAAGAACAATGCATCAAAATTGTTCGATGGGTTGGTGACGATCAAAAACGCTTTGATGAATTATTTTATTTATTCCTGAATGATGAGTATCGTGTTGTGCAAAGAGCAGGATGGCCGGTGAGTAATTGTGTGATGAAGCATCCCGATTTTATAACAAAGCATTGGGCAAATCTTATAAAAAATGTTCAAAAACCAAATCTTCATGGTGCTGTAAAACGCAATACCGTAAGACTTCTGCAGGATATTGATATTCCTGAACAATTCCAGGGCGAGATCATGAATATTTGTTTTGCATTTGTAGAATCTCCCACTGAAGAAGTTGCTGTAAAAGCATTTTCACTAACGATACTGGGTAACCTGGCCAAAAAATATCCCGAAATAATTCCTGAATTAAAATTGCTGATCGAAAGCCAGATCGAGGATCAGACAGCGGCGTTTAAGAGCAGGGGAACGAAACTGTTGAAAGGATTTTCGAAAGTTAGGAGTTGATGGGGTAACAAGTTGATAAGGTTGTAAAACAGAAACTACCTTATTAACCTATTGACCTTTCAACTTGTTAACCTATCAACTTCCACCACCCTACTTCGCCAATAAAAATAATACCGGTAAATAGAAACGTTTACTCCATGAATTTTCCGAATGATCTGCGCCGGGAAATTCCTTAGTTATCCAATTGCTTTCAGTATAACCCGCTTTTTTCATAATAGCATCCACCATCAATTGCGAAGGTTTATAATGACTATCCAGGGTTTCTGATCCATAATCAAAATATATTTTATGATTTTTAGGATCGGGTAAATGTTTTTCCAAATAAGCATTCATCGCTTTTGGAATCGTATCATTAAAAACTTTTAAACTTCCCGGCCAGTGTGTTGAAATACATGCAGCACCGCCAAAGATTTGGGGATATTCACAAATAGCATATAAAGAGATCATAGCACCCATACTTGAACCTGCAATAAAAGTATTTGCCTGGTCGGTATAAACTGCAAAATGCGAATCGATAAAAGGTTTTAATTCTTTTGTAATGAATTGAAGATAATTATCGCCTAAAGACATACCCGTCATTTCATCTTTTATTAAATTTTTTCTTTGTGGTTCCGGGATGTCTTTTAAAATTTTTCCAGGAAAATATTCTGCCCAACGTTTTGCTCCTGCATTCCAAATGCCGATCACGATGCAGTTCTTTATTTTATTTTCAGTAAATAGCCCCGGCATGGTTTCATCTACATGCCATTCCTGGTGGTTCCACATCAGTTCGGCATCAAACAATGCCTGTCCATCATGCATGTACAGTGTAGCATATTTTTTCGTTGAATCGTAATTGGCCGGCAACCATACATCAATGTTGCGTTGCTCTACATACGCAGATGGAAAATTTTCAAACCGCCTGACAGATCCGCTTGATACTTTTGGCAATTGGCTCATGCCGCAGGATGAAAAAAGTATGATTAACGAAAAGAAAACAAGTCTCATTGCTGTTGATTTTTGTGCAGTTAATTTAGTTCAATTTTTTGAGTTGACATCGCAAGTAACTACTGATCTGCATGGCCTGGTATTGTACAGTTTTAAATTCTACCGCAGAGAACGGGAGTAAAAGAGTTTTACGCAGAGTATCTCCACGCAAACTCATCCTCTCTTTATCTCTGTGAAAAAAATGCTACTAAATTTCAAACTGTCACACTGCTCATTTCTTTATTTCTTCCTGCCTGGTATTTCTATAAAACGGTTTAAATATCAATCTCAGGTTCTGATCATGTGTAAAATATTTATACACCCAATTGAAGAAAACAGAAAAGCGGTTCTTCACACCCAATAAAAGGAATAAATGTAAACCCATCCAGATCATCCATGCAAAAAAACCTTTGAAATGTAATTTTGGTTTTGGAATGTCAACCACGGCAAGGTTTCTTCCCACTGTTGCCATCGTTCCTTTGTCATTGTAAATAAAATCCTTTAATGGTGCTGATGGATTTTGTACTTCACGCTTTAAATTTTTTGCAAGCAGGTCAGCATGTTGTATCGCAACACCTGCCAGTTGCGGATGGCCTGCGGGCCAGGCAGGTTCTTCCATATAAGCGACATCACCGATTGCATAAATATTATTGGTTCCGGTCACAACACAATGCCGGTCTACTTTTATCCTGTTGCCTTTTACAACAAGTTCTTTGCTGATGCCGCCAGGAACATTTCCTTTGATACCTGCAGCCCATATCACCATCGCCGTATTAATTGTTTGGCCGTTTTGTAATGTTGCCGTTACACCATCATAATCTTTTAATATCGTATCGGTCATAACGGTAACACCTAGCCTTTCAAGGTATTTCCTGGAATCGCTGCTTGACTTTTCACTCATTGCACCAAGAATTTTCGGCCCGCCTTCCAGCAAATAGATATTCATTTTTGAAACATCCAGTTCAGGATAATCCTTTGGTACTTCAAAACGTTTTATCTCGGAAATGGCGCCGCTCAGTTCCACACCGGTTGGCCCGCCTCCTACTATTACAATATTCATAAGGCGCTGAAACAGTTGCTGATCATTTGCATCCTGTGCATTTACTGCTTCTTCAAAAATGGTCATCAGCCTGTGCCTTAACTGTAAGGCTTCCACTGTACTTTTCATTGGGAAAGCATGATCGCTCAATTGCTGGTTGCCGAAGAAATTTGTTTCCGCACCCATGGCAATCACCAACCTGTCAAATTCAAAATCACCAATATCGGTTACCACTTTTTTTTCTGCCATTGATATCTGCTCAACAGTAGCCAGTCTTATGCGTACGTTCTTTGATCGTTGAAATGCTTTTCTCAGTGGAAAAGAAATATTACTTGCATCCAGGCTTGCCGTTGCTACCTGGTAAAACAATGGTTGGAACTGATGAAAGTTGAAACGATCGATCAAAGTTACTTCAATTCCTTTTTTGTTATTGAGTTTACGGGCCAGCCTCAAACCCCCGAATCCTGCTCCTAATATGACGAGTTTCATAACTTATAATTTATACACAAATTTACACAATTTTCAATAATTATTGAAAGTTTAGAATAAATTAACTCCTCTTTTGCCGACGATTTTTCACCACATCGTGGTTGGTAGAAATACCAAACCGCGGGATGAATTTACTTACTGAAGGCGCTAAATTAAACCAACGCTTAGCGCCTTTATGTCGTAATGATTACAGTTTAGTACAATAACCTGACCTTAATTGTTTGCTTTACGTTTTTGAGAAGTTCTGCCGCATTTTTACTGAAGTTCATATCAACATCCAATACCACGTAACCAATATCTTCATTTGTTTTCAGGTACTGTCCAAGGATATTGATGTTATTTTTACTCAGCATGGTATTGATCTGGCTCAATACACCCGGCCTGTTGTAGTGTATATGCAATATGCGGTGGGCGCCTTCCTGCGGCGGAAGTGCAAGGGCGGGTACAGTATGTGATCCTGTACTGATCCCTTTTTCCAGGTAATTAAAAAGTTTATTACTAACGTCAAGCCCTATATTATTTTGAGCCTCCTGTGTGCTACCACCAATATGCGGTGTTAATATTACATTGGGCAATCCCTGCAACACAGTTGAGAATTTATCTCCATTCTTTTCTGGCTCTACTGGAAATACATCCACAGCAGCACCAGCAATATGCCCGGATATCAACGCTGCTCTTAATGCTTTCAGGTCAACCACTTCTCCCCTTGCATAGTTGATCAATACGGCCCCGGGTTTAAAATGTTTAATATTTGTTTTGTTGATAAGATTTTTCGTGCTGTCCAATTCAGGAACATGCAGCGTAACCACATCAGCCTGCTTCAACAATTCTTTCAGTGTTTTACTATCGGTTGCATTGCCCAATGGAAGTTTTGTTTCAGCATCATAAAAGATAACTTTCATGCCCAATGCTTCTGCAAGCACACTCACCTGGCTACCGATATTTCCATAGCCAATGATGCCGAGTGTTTTTCCACGCAGTTCGTGGCTGCCACTTGCATCCTTCATCCATATACCTTCGTGTGCGGCTTTATTTTTATCAGTGATCTTTCTTACAAGCATGATCGATGCGCCAATTACCAACTCAGCAACACTTCTTGTATTGCTGTAAGGCGCATTAAAAACCGCAACACCCGAATCGGTTGCAGCATCCAGGTCAACCTGGTTCACACCAATACAAAAGCATCCTATTGCCTGTAACTTCATAGCAGCATCCAATACCTTCTTCGAAATATTGGTCTTGCTGCGAATACCCAGCAGGTGTACGTTCTTAATTTCCTTTATCAATTCTTCTTCACTTACAGCCGCATTTAATTTTTTTACATTGCCATATCCGCCCTTTTTAAATTGCGCCACAGCCACATCGCTGATGTTCTCTAAAAAAAGAATATTTATTCTATCCTTGGGATAACTCGTTATTTTTTTCTTACTCATGATAATTACACCGTATTTTGCACAAATATATCCCAGTATTTAATATTTATATGATACCAACCTCCAGAACTATGTGTAACCACACAAAAACACTTGCTTATTTCAGAAGCCCGTGGCTTCATATTTTTAGCCTGTTAGGCTTTTTACCAATAATTGCATTAACGATCAGTTCCTGTGGCGCTTCTCAGAAAAAAGAAGCAAAGCTACCGCTAAAGGATTCAACGCTGATCGAATTACCTGCACCAACTACCATTAGCCCATTTGAAAAAAATGAATTGGGCGTTGCCTGCGAGCGTTGGTACGACAGCCTTCTAAACCGTGGCGGATTTAATGGTGCTGTACTTGTCGCCAAAGGCGGAAATATCGTTTTTGAAAAGTTCAGGGGCACGGGTCATCTTAACTCCAATGATACGATCACCAATACAACTCCTTTTCATATTGCTTCAGTAAGCAAAACGATCACTGCCATGGCCATATTAAAATTATGGCAGGATGGAAAACTGAATATCGATGATGAGTTCAGTAAATATTTTCCTGAATTCAATTACCCGGGTGTAACCGTAAGAACATTGCTCAATCACCGGACAGGCTTACCCAACTACCTGTACTTTATGGAAGATATGGGATGGGATAAAAAACAATATATAAGGAACCAGGATGTATTGGCCTGGCTCATCCAATTTAAATCACAATTAGATGTTGGTGCGCCGGGAAAACATTTCACCTACTGCAATACAAATTATGCATTGCTTGCATTGCTTGCAGAAAAGGTTACGAATATGAGCTTTCCTGATTTTATCAAAAAGGAATTCTTTCACCCGCTTGGTATGGAACATAGTTTTGTATTCACTCATGAAGATTCAGCAAAAGTAAACCCGAGTTACGACTGGCGCGGGCAACTGATACCACTGAATTTTCTTGATCTTGTTTATGGTGATAAGAATGTGTTCACAACGGCAGAGGACCTTTTGCTTTGGGACAGGGCGCTTCGCTGCAATCTTATCTTTAAACCTCAAACACTGGCAGAAGCGTATACACCTTACAGTAACGAAAAGCCCGGTGTAAGGAATTATGGCCTTGGATGGAGAATGAACCTCTACCCCAATGGCAAGAAACTGATCTATCACAATGGCTGGTGGCATGGATACAATGCATCGTTCGTAAGGCTGATCGATGAAGATGCTACCATCATCGTAATGGGAAATAAATTTGACAGGACGGTTTATAAAGCAAAAACACTTGCCCCCGTTTTTGGTGCACGCTATGTTACAGGTGATGAAGAAGAAAATGATAGTGTGAAAACGGGAGATGCAAATACTGTTGTTACTCCCAAGAAAAAATTTAGAAAGAGAAGAAGATAATTATTGAGCAGGCATTTGATCTTTGCTTAACATCGTTGTGTCACTCACTTGTGCTGAATATCATTACTGAACTTTGCCCTTGAGTATTGAACATTACACGTTGAATATTGAATATTTCTTCAAACTTTCTAATTAACGAAGTCTTCAAATTAATTTTCAATATTCAACGTACCCTGTTCAATACTCAACGATCTTCTTAGCTGAAAAACATATAAGCAAGAACAATCGAAGTTATGATACCGACAAGATCCGCCAAAAGCATCGCCCCAATCGCATAGCGGGTATCCTTAACCGAAACAGCGCCGAAATAAACAGCGATCACATAAAAAGTTGTATCGGAAGATCCTTGTAATATACAGGATAACCTGCCGGCAAATGAATCTGCGCCATTGGCTTTCATCGTGTCAACCATCATACCTCTTGCTGCGCCACCACTGAATGGTTTTACAAGCGCCGTTGGAAGTCCATCTACAAAACGGGTGTCGGTTCCCATTAAACCGAAAATGCTTTTTATTCCATTGATCAATGCATCAAAGCTACCGCTTGTACGCAACAGGCTTATGGCAACGAGCATGCCCACGAGGTAAGGAATAATTCTTACTGCTGTTTCAAAACCTCCTTTGGCGCCTTGTATGAAAGAATCAAAAATGTCGATCTTTTTATACAAGCCCCCAAGTACGATGAGAATAAAAATTAAAAGGATCATGCCGCTACTGAGTGATCCTGAAAATATTTGTACATCTTCTGTATTCAATGATCGTATATAAACCACTAGCAAAGCAATGATGGCAGAAATACCCAATACCCAACCCAATATCACAGGTTGCAGCAAATTGATCCTTTGCTTAATGCTAACGATCAGCATTGCTGCAATGGTTGCAACAAAAGTTGCGATCATACATGGAATAAAAATATCCATTGGATCTGCAGCTTTTGCCGCGGACCTGAGTGCAATGATCGCAACAGGAATTAAGGTAAGTCCCGATGCATGTAAGCATAAGAACATGATCTGCGGGTTGGATGCACGTTCTTTATTTGGATTGAGTTCCTGCAAACTTTCCATGGCTTTTAATCCAAATGGTGTTGCTGCATTATCAAGTCCAAGCAGGTTGGCAGAAAAATTCATGATCATATGTCCCATAGAAGGATGATCCTTTGGTATCTCCGGAAATAATTTGGAGAAGAACGGGCCAATGATCCTTGAAAGAAAACGAATGCCTCCTGCTTTTTCAGCAATGCGTAAAAAACCCATAAATAGCGCAAGGAAACCGATCAGCTTCAGGCAAAGTGTTACCGCGGTCTGGCAGGTTTCAACAATTCCATCTGCAGCTTGAAATTTATACTCTAAAAATTTCCCACTGCCATATTTGATCGTCATCACATCTCCCGAAGTATAAACCTTATTTGAATCAAGATACTTTACAACAGCGACATCAGCTTTTGCACTATCAATTGTTTTTATTTTGATCGTATCCCCCGTTTTTCCTGTAACCATATTGGCAAAAACAGTTTTGTTACCAGGGATAAAAAAACATTTTATACACGCTGCTGTAATTGCAATAATTATGAATGCCGACCATATCCTGCTTAATGCCATAAGTATTTATTAAAAGCGGGAAATTAATATTATATGCGATGATAAAGTGAATTTGTTATTTACATTGGGAGTTAATTGGTGGAAAACCATCGTTGCTCATCCAAGGTCTTGCCATGTTTTTATCCTTGAAGATTTAATTCACTCTAAAGACATGGTTCATATCCTCGCCATAAGTGTTCGGAGATTATTTATATTTTATTTATGCAAAGGATTGGAAGGCAGATAATACGGACTCGGCGGATGAGCACGGATTTATGTTGCTTGCGCAACATAGTGCTGATAAATAACAAGCAAATGCGAAATTTTTGGAACAAAAATTAAATCCGTGCTCATCTGCTGAAGCAGTATCATCCGCTTTCCAATCCTTCGCACTGGTAAAAATCAAACTTTTGAACGCTTATGTTGAGGACACGAACCACTGTATTAGGACACTACCTTGGCATCTCATATATTAAAACTTCCGACCAACTGTTTCAAAAGCACTCTATAATTTCCGTTCTACTCCTTACCTTTGCACCCGTTTCGGAAAATCAGCTTAATCAAGCTCCGAAACTCAGCATTCACAACTCAAAACTCAGAACTCATACCATGGCATTAAAAGCAGGCATCGTAGGATTACCCAATGTAGGCAAGTCGACTTTATTTAACGCAGTAAGTAACAGTGCTAAAGCACAGGCAAGCAATTACAGGTTCTGCACCATTGAACCGAATGTTGGATTGGTGAACGTTCCCGATCCACGTTTGAACAAACTGGAAACATTGGTAAAACCAAACCGTGTTGTTCCTACACAGATCGAGATCGTGGATATTGCAGGTCTTGTTCGTGGCGCAAGCAAGGGCGAAGGTTTGGGAAATAAATTTTTGGCAAATATCCGTGAAGTGGATGCCATCATCCAGGTGATACGTTGTTTTGAAGATGATAATATTTTAAGGGATGAAGGCCCTATTAATCCTGTTGGTGACAAAGAGATCATTGAAACAGAATTGCAGCTGAAAGATCTTGAAAGTGTTGATAAGAAAATTCAGCGCACCGAAAAGATGGCCAAGACAGATCCAAAAGCTAAAGCAGAACTGGAAATACTTGTAAAATGCAAAGCACATCTTGAAAAAGGAAAGAACATCATCACGCTTGGTTTGAGTAAAGAAGATAAGGTTGCGATCGCTGATCTTTTCCTGCTAACAGATAAACACATTTTGTATGTTGCCAATGTTGACGAAGCGAGTATGCATACTGGTAACAAATACAGCGATGCTTTAATAGAAGCTGTAAAAAACGAAGGCAATGAAGTGATCATCATGACAAATGCTATTGAAGCGCAGATCGCAGAATTTGAAAACCCGGAAGACAAGGCAATGTTCATGGAAGAATATAAAATGACAGAACCTGCTTTGGATAGATTGATCCATTCAACCTATAAACTTTTAAACCTGTCTACATACTTCACTGCAGGCGTACAGGAAGTACGTGCATGGACGATCGGCAATGGCTGGAAAGCACCGCAGGCAGCAAGCGTTATACATACAGATTTTGAAAAAGGATTTATTAAAGCTGAAGTGATCGCTTACGATGATTTCATAAAATATGAATCTGAAGCAGCATGCAGGGAAAACGGAAGGTTAAGAATTGAAGGAAAAGAATATGTTGTGCATGATGGGGATGTGATGCATTTTAGGTTTAATGTGTAGGGGGAAGTTGACAGGTTGAAAAGTTGATAAGGTCTCTCAACTATATCAATCTTGTTAACTAGTCAACTTGTTAACCTTATCAACTTTATATAAAATAAAAAAGCCGTCTCTCAAATTATGGGACGGCTTTTTATTAGCATGATTCGATTACAACGGCAACGGCAACAACACCTGGTCTATCTCATGAAGCGTACCATTTACAAAATGTTGGTCGCATGTTCCATAAGGATCAGGAGTTAAAGGCTGTGCATTTAAAATGATATTAGCTGGTGTTGAATTGTATAATCCTTTTACAGTAGCATCAGTAACGAATGGAACTGAAAAAGTTGCCTGCAATCCTACACCGGGGTGAGTCGGTAATCCCTGGTTCAGCAGTGTTGGATACAATGTAACATCAGTAGGAAAATTATTTGTAAAGGCACGTGAGCCTAAAATATGATAACTAACGATTCCCTGTACTGTTCGTGCAGTTAAATAAGGATACAATTGTGTGTTACTGAAAACATCAGGACTTGATGCAAGGGTTGTAGCCTGTGTCATTGCATAACCAGGTGCATCAATAGCCGCCTGTGCAGCTGCATCTGCAGGTGTCATACCAAGTGAAATATAATATGCTGTCAATTGCTGTGTAATAAGCGGCAATACTGCCTGGTAAATAGCACCCGTAAGCGCAGTTTGGAAAGCTGCATCAGTTGGTGCCAGGATAGTAAGATTTGCGCCGATAGATTCACATGCCCCCTGTAAAGTTGTAGGAACGCCGTTTGGCGGGCCCGGAACAATACCGCTATCTGCCCGAAGGATCGCAGCTTTAAGATATTCGAGATTGGTATCCGTATTTATTCTGTCCCATAAAAAACGTTGTGGTGGTGCAACCAATGCCAGTGTATTATAAACAATACCATTTGTTGCTGATGTTCCTGCAGCATCCGTTAAAGGAACATTGTTTACCCATGCACCATTACGCGTAGTTGGGAATGTGGTCAACCTTAAAAGATCACTTAAAGTTGGAGCAGGATTTACAATGCTTGGATATTGCAGGTTTGGAAAATCAGAAGTAACAGCTGCTATAGGTAACAATTGCGGAACGATGTTATAGCCTGCAACTGCATATGCCTGGTCTGCAGGAAAAAAGTTCCTGATAAAGCCAGAAAAAACAGCATCAGGATCTCCCGGGGAAACTGCTCCCCCGGCTACCGCTACAACAAATTGCCGCATTGCAGTGTTGTTGGGTACATACATTGTAAAAGTTGCTGTATCATTATTAATGGTACTCAATAACCCAGCCCTTTCTATCAATGCAAGGAACAAACTGTCATCAGGATTTGATGCAAGCACTTTTCCCAATGCATTTCCTGTTGGATATGGCGTTGGCGCTGCTTCAGGGAACTGCTCCAGTTCCTTATTACAAGCCGACAAAATCATCATTGCTGAAATGGCCAGCAAAAAACTGATCTTATTCATTTTTGATATGTATTTCATATTCACTTTTTTAATTTTGATAATTAAGATCTGTATTAAAGTTATTAAAGATTGTATCCGAAACTTACATAATACAAACCTCCGACATTTGAGTTACCTACCGTATTGTAATAATATTGATTCAATAAATTGGTAGCTCCTAATTTCACCATCGTTTTTGATTTAGGGAACCTCACACTAAACTGTGCATCCAGTGTTGATACCGGTGGTAGGTTACCGTTAGCAAGGTCGCCCTCGAAATAAAATGCATCCTGCCACCTGTACGCTACTGTAAATCCAAAACGTTTTTTGCCGCCGAATCCTGTATTTGACAAAGCTGCATTTACCTTATACCTTGGTGTGTTAAAGTATGCGATGAAACTCTTTGGTACTTTATCTAATTTGTCTGAAGCAATGTTGAAAGAGATAGCAAAATTAGCCGGCAACCTGTAATCAAGCCCGATACCAAAACCAAACGTTTTTACTTTTTCAGTAATGTTAACCGGTATTGAATAAATGTTACCTGTATCTGCATCGCCTGGCTGAATTGTACTACCTGTTTTTGACTGAACAACTACCCTGCGTGAAAGGAAATCTGTGTATTGACCATAGTAGCCATAAATATCAACAAGCAATTTTGAATCCATCAACAAACCTTTATAACCAAGTTCGAATGATGAAAGTGATTCAGGCTTCAGTTCTCCAAATCCCTGTGAAATTGTTTTTCCTGCAACCAATGAATCCCTGTCGAATATTGGATTGGTATCAAAATGATATAAGCTGGAGAAATTCTTATTTCCACCTATGAGCTTATAAGAAAGCAGGTCAAGATTGATCCACTGCATTTGGTTTGAAGGAAAACGATATGCGGTTTGATAAGATGCCCTGATGTTATTATTTTTTGCAATTGTGTACACCGCGGTCACCCTTGGTGTAAAACGTCCTTTAAAATATTCATTCTTATCATACCTGCCTGATGCAGTTATTTTCAGTTTGCCGATAGCACGTGCAGCCTGGATAAAAACACCATACTCTTTGATGCCGATAGGATCTGTTGAATCTGCAAACAATGTTCCTTCTGAATTCATCCTGTAATTTTTGAAGTTGGCTCCTACAATAATATCTGCAACTTCTTTTGTGAAAGATGAAAGGTTATAATTTCCTTCTGCGCAATAAAGATCTGATCTGTCAAGCAAAGCGCCACCTTGCGGAACCGGCAACTTACGGATCGACTCATACAGCTCATTGAAAGAAGCCGTTCCTACTACCGGTCTTCCAACATCAGCAATTTTTCTTGCAGCGGTATGTGCATCTGCATCATTTAAGCCATTTAGTTTTGCACTTAAGAATGCCTGGCCATATTGTGCGTACCAGCCATCGCTTCCGCCACTTGCTTTCCATGCTTCGTTAAAATTCTGCGTTGTTGCAGCAAGGTTGTAAGTATCACCTGCATTTTCCTGCGTTGTGTAAGCACGGAACGCCCAGTTCTTATTATTGAATTCAATTTTATATTGTCCCATTTTAAAGTTCCTCAAAGAATACCTTGAAGCACCTGTGTAAATGGAATTACCTGTTCCCCAATAAGCAGCCAATATTGCTTCTGTATTGTTTGTTATTTTATAATGTAATGATCCTGCTAATTTGAAATTGACTGTATTAGGATTGATCAATTCTCTTTCGGTCCATCCTGTACGTGATACATTGATCGGGTCCTTTGTTAATGTGGCAATAAAAGGCGCCAGGAAAGGAGCCTGTGCTGCAACGCCATTCAATACCTGGCGTATATCCGCACTTGTTTCATCACCATAAACATTCACACCATCATAATTGGGATCCGTTTCTCTTGTGCCTGGTTTTAATTTAGCTTTTGACCTGTCATAATCCCTGTAATCGGTACCCAGCCAATCTTTGGCCTGTACCAGTTCTGTTGTCACCTTAAAAGCAAACTTATTATTGATCTTTTGTGCCCAACGTAGCGCCCAGTTATGATATGCAGACCTTGGTCTTTCTCTTCCATCGGTATGCATGATACCTTCTTTTATTACAAAAGATAAACCCTGGTATTTAAAAGGATTTTTGCTTGTCATCAACATGGTACCATTCATACCGCCTGATCCATATAAGGCAGACGATGCACCTGATAACAATTCTATATTATCAATATCGAGTTCATTCAAACCAACAATGGAACCAACAGAAAAATTCAGGCCCGGTGCCTGGTTATCCATTCCATCAACCAGTTGATTGAACCTTACATTTCCGCTACCACCAAAACCACGTGTGGTAGGCGTTCTGAATGTGATGGAAGAAGTACTCACATCAACACCTTTTAAAGTAGATACAATGTCATAAAAATTTGCGGCTGGAGCGTTACGGATGTTTGCAGCGCTGATCCTTTCAATAGAAACAGGTGATTCCAGTATGCGTTCTGCAACACGTGAAGCTGATACAACGATCTCCTGGCCAAGCGAACTGACAGGCTTAAACGCTATATCAAGGCTCTTGTGTTCTGTTACAGTTACTTCCTGCAATTCAAACCCGATAGAAGAAAAGACCAGTGTAACAGGTAAGCTCTTTGTTGTAATACTGAAATTGCCCTTATCATCTGTGAAAGTGCCCGCTGAACCGCCTTTAATAGTAACTGAAACGGCTGATACGATTTCTTTGGAATTGCTGTTTCGTACATTACCGCTGATGGTTACATTTTGCGCAAAGGCAGCAACTGAAATAATGTTGGCCAATAGCAGTGCAACCAAATAGCTTGTAATTTTTCTCATATGGTTTGTTTTGGTTTAACAATTTATTAACTAGCAAAATAAGGATACTTAAGTGGGATATAAAATTTTATTTTAAACACCTGTTGAAATCTTGGAATGATTAAAAAACCAATAATTGAGCAGGTAAGATATCTTTATCACATGACAGCTTACAAGTTTCCCGATCAAACAGGTTTTTACAGAGGAAAAGTGCGTGACGTTTATAGCATTGACGATGATCTGCTCGTGATGTTGGCGAGTGACCGCATTTCTGCTTTTGATGTTGTATTGCCACATCCCATTCCATTCAAAGGACAGGTATTGAACCAGGTAGCAGCATATATGCTGAATGCATGCAAAGACATTTGCCCGAATTGGTTGCTCGACACACCTGCGCCAAACGTCAGCATTGGTAAAAGATGTGTGCCTTATAAAATAGAAATGGTAATAAGGGGAAACCTTACCGGGCATGCGTGGAGAACTTACTCTTCTGGTAAAAGAACATTATGCGGCGTACAAATGCCGGAAGGAATGAAGGAGAATGATTTTTTTCCAACGCCCATCATAACACCCTCCACAAAAGCCAGTGAAGGGCATGATGAAGATATAAGCAAAGAAGAGATCATTGCACAGGGATTGACGACAGCCTCAGAATGGGAACAAATTTCCACGTATGCTTTACAGTTATTTGAAAGGGGTAAACAAATTGCGGCAAAGCAACAACTTGTACTTGCCGATACAAAATATGAATTTGGAAAACTCGGCGATGTTATTTGCTTAATGGACGAAATTCATACGCCTGATTCTTCAAGATATTTTTTGAAAGACGGGTTTGATGAACGCCAGCAAAAGGGAGAAAAGCAGAAACAATTAAGCAAAGAGTTTGTAAGAGAATGGCTCATAGAAAATAATTTCATGGGCAAGGAAGGCCAGCAGGTTCCGGAAATGACACCGGCATGGATCAATGCCATCAGCCAGCGTTATATTGAATTGTATGAAAAAGTTATTGGGGAGAAATTTGTACCTGTCGTTTTAACCGAAGAAGAAACAAAGGAAAGAATCCTGGTGTCATTGAAAAAATTTGGTCGGTAGAATTCGGAATTCTGAGTTCTGAATTCTGAGTTGGTTTGCGAATAAGAAACTCATTCAGAATTCAGAACTCAGAATTCTGAATTTACAATCTCCCCATAATCCACAAACAACTCCTCCCCGGCAGCAATATCACGTATTGCTTCAAAATCTTCTCCTTCATTGATCGAAACAACATTTGGCTCATCGGAGTGATTTAAATAAACAACCAGGTCCATCATTTTAAATCCATACTCAGGAACAAAATAATTTTCTTCGTCGAAAAGGCAGAAATTTTCTATCAGTGCTTTGCTGTGTGGCGGAAGTTGCTCAACTTCATCTTTACTAAGTTTTATCCATTCACTTTTATCATTGGAAAAAATGTTGCGTTGTCCTTTTTTTATATCTACCAATGCAAACACACCAATGCCTGCAACAGCAGATGGTTTTAAAATAACAACAGTATTGTTTTGCAATTCATTTAATAGGCGTTCTTTCTTCATTGCATAAAGATATTACTGATAACAATAACATCTAAACTTATCAACTACTAAACTTTTAAACTGCACAGCTTGGCACAGCTTTTGGAAAAGTTGGTACGAGCAACTTATTAACAAAAAATATTTCATCACTTTAAATTTATCAATCATGAGCGGTCTATTATATACCATTGCCGTGATATTAGTGATAGCATGGGCAATAGGATTTTTGGGATTTCATGCCGGGGGAATTATTCACTTATTACTCGTAATAGCTATCATAGCAGTTTTACTTAGGGTAATATCCGGTAACAGCAGGGTGTTGTAAATTATTAGTCAATAAAAAATAAAAATTATTATGAGTAAGAAAAACGTAATCTTAGGTTTGGTCGCAGTTACTGCCATTGCAGGTGTTGCATTACTAATGACAACCGATAAGGGTAAAAAACTGAGGAAAAAATTAAGCAAGAAAGGAATGGACGCATTAGATCATTACAAGAGTAAAATAGATCATTATAAAACTAAAATGAACAAATACGCAGAAGCAAACGTGTAATCTAAACCTTCTAAAATAGAAAAGCATTCATGTTAAATGAATGCTTTTTTGTTTGACATTGATTTATTGATTTTTTTTCTGAACTGTGATTCGTATGATTAAATGAAAACTATGATCATTTAATTTCAAAATCATAGTTTATAAAAAAAAATTTTAATCATAGTTCAGACAAAATCAGTGAACTGGTGGCGATCTTATTCTTTACTCCCGGGATCGTTCAATTTCGGCCTCAATCTTTTTTTCGATTTATTAAAGATCATTTGCCCCTTATCAATCCCCTTTCGCAATGCAGCTTGTTCTTCTTCGGGAAGTTGTATTACCTGATAACAGGCTTCACTACAACAACCCTGGAATTTTTCTGCACATGAATCACATTGTATAAACAGTAAATGACAGGCTTCATTTTTACAATTGGTATGTGTATCAGCAGGCGCACCGCACTGATGACAATGTGCAATGATCTCATCTGTGATCCGCTCCCCCAGCCTGTCGTCAAAAACAAAATTTTTACCGTGAAATTTATTGGGCAGGTTTTCTTCTTTTACTTTGTTTGCATAGTTTATAATTCCGCCCTCAAGGTGAAAAACATTTTTAAAGCCACGGTGAAGCATATAGGCACTTGCTTTCTCACAACGGATGCCGCCAGTGCAGTACATGATAATATTTTTATCCTTATCATTTTCCAGCATATCGGCCGCCATTGGAAGTTGTTCACGAAATGTATCGCTTGGAATTTCAATGGCATTTTCAAAATGACCAACTTCATATTCATAATGGTTGCGCATATCAACTACAACTGTATCCTTATCATTGGTAAGTTTATTGAACTCAGCTGCAGTTACATACTTTCCTTTATTGGCCATATCAAATGCAGGATCGGTAATACCGTCGGCTACGATCTTATCACGAACCTTTACTTTAAGTACCCAGAAAGATTTACCATCATTGTCAACAGCAATGTTCAATCTTATGCTTTCAAGACCGGCAATACTGTGGAGGTAAGTTTTAAATGCTTCAAAATTGCTACCAGGTATACTAACCTGCGCATTGATGCCTTCATGTGCAACATAGATGCGGCCGTACACTTTTAATGCATGCAGCCCCTTATACAATTCATCCCTGAAAGTGGGTGCATCTTTAATAAAAAAATAGTTGTAAAACGAAACGGTAATGCGATGTTCTGTTTCTTCATACAGGCGCTTCTTCAGCTCCGCCTGTGATACACGGTTATGTAAAACTGCCATAATTTTTAATTTGATCCCTATCGGGAAACCATTTAAGATTGGATGCTTGCAGGGCAAACCAAATTAGGTTGCAAAGATACAAAAATGAAGCTTAAACAGTTCGTGATTCGATATTCTAAAATGTAAATCGAGGCTTGTACTCCGAAGAAATATTCAATATTCAACGCACAATGTTCAATGCTCAACGGAATGCACTTGAATATTGAACATTGTGCGTTGAATATTGAACGTTTCTTTAGAGATTTCAGCCAGAACAGAATATAAAACAAGGAACACGGAATATCGAATGATGAAGTTTAGAGAGATATTGAAACAGAATTTCCACGCTTGTTTCCTCCACTCAAATTACTCCCCAATAAACCTCCACCACCAAGCTTAAACCCTGTAATTACTTTTTTTCCATTCTCAAATCCTGCAACAAAATCAAGGCGGAATAATTTTAAAATATTTTCGAGGCCAACAAATACTTCTGAATAATTACTATTGCTGTTTACATAAAAAGCATTCGCTCCGGCAACCATGTTCCAGTTAAGTCTTTTGAACAATGGGATCTTATTGGTCAATAATCCATTGAAATGATGTTCAACATTTGCCCACGCATAAAGATCATTGGTGGTGCTGTGCTTATAATATTTCAAAAGTTGAAAACTGCTCATATAATCACCTGCTGCAAGACGGCTCTGGTTGCCATTGAAATGCTGGTAATCCTGTATGGGAACGCTGTGCGCATTTATAAAGCCGCCGATATTTATCCTGTAATTCATCGTTCCTGCAAGCTTAAAATTTTTATCATCATGAATGCTGAATTTCCATTTATCAAAATTTACATCACTGCCAAGGATGTCCGAAATTCCTTTTGTATAATTGAAACTGAACGTAGGATATTTTGAGCCAAGCGGTATCTTATTATATGGCAGTTGTATATATTTTTGGCCGGGCTTAAAGCTAATATCAAAACTCACGATCACAGCCTGGTGGCGTTGGAAATACACAGTATCAAAGTTGCCAACAACAGGGAAGTTTGGCGTTATCCTTACTGCATTGCTTTTCTTAAATGTATAATCGGTTGTATTATTCAATGGCAGCCTGTCTTCATACAAAGCATTTGCTGCAAAGCGAAGCCCGCTTTCATATCTTTTACTGAACCCGATACTGCCAAAATAATTTTCATAATTCTTCAGGAAATTATCCCCGTAAAACAATGTAGTAATACTATTGCGCCAGGCAGGAATTGGATTATTCTTATTGAATTGAGTTACACGTTTCCCCCCGGAGAATGACCATGTTCTCCTTTTAATTTTTTTGTCTGTGCCCCACTCACGTGTGCGAAAAGTTACATCCAGCGAAGGATTTAAATGCGTATTACTAAACCCATAACGGAAATTCGGCTCAACCCTGACATTTGCTTTTAATTTCTTACTGTATTTTTCAATGTATAGATTTACGTTCGTCACCACACCTTCTGCAGGATTGTATTCAAGGCCCAGTAACAAAGGATCCATGCCCCACTGGTAAGGATTCTTCTTACTGTAATGATTTCTGTGAACACCATTCCAGAGGATATCCGGGATCTTTATTTTTCCCTGGCGTTTTTTCAGTGAATCGATATTTAGCCTGCTTAACAAAGAATCTTTTTGCACCTGGTAAATACTGTCTTTAACATGATAATCTTTCAACTCTTCAGGTTCCAGCGGTACGGGCCTTGTACTGTCCCAATATGCCAATGGTTTTTTATTTACAGCAGTATCATATTTGATCACAACATTGTTAAAGAATTTTTTATCAAATACCGGCGAGAGATTATAATCTGAATACACCGTTAAAAAATTACCGATCGCATCAACCTTGAACATATTGAAATTAAAATGAAGCAACTGGTTCTTTACCCGCCACACATCTTTGCTAACCGGAACGTGTAGCTGTGTGATCTGGAGTGTATCCATAATTTCAAGCTGCGATGTTTTTGTAAGCGTAAGATCAAAGCTGTGAATGCGCCAATCTTCATCGGTGATATTGATGATACCGGAAAACAATGGTTCATAGGTTCTTCTTGGGATCACCCTGATGGCATTGATCGCTTTACCATCCTCAAAGAAAGTTCCCAGGAATTTATATTTATAGTAACGCAATGCGCCATCAGCAATGGGTGATATAAATCCACGTGGATTAAATGTTCCTGAAAAAACAGTTACATTATTTGTGTATAAACTTATAAAAGCAGGAAACGTAAATCCAAAACTACCACTGCCACTCACCCTGCTACTCATTACTTCAAGTTTAAACTTATCGGGACGTTGCGACGATACTTTGGAAACAGATTCAGATAAATAAATGATCCCCTTCCCACTTGAATCGACACCCATTTCTTTCCTGTCTTCTGTAGGAATTTTTTTACCAAGAATTTTATTGGGCAGGCTACGCAGCTTTACAAGATCTTTACCATACATATTGCAGGTGAACGCATCAACCTGTGTATGATAATAAGAGCGTTTTTTTATTGCCTGCCTGATGATCTCGTAAGCAGGATCTTCCGCTCCACTCTTCACAACCACTTCTTTCATAGTAAGTTTTTGCCCGCTTAAAATAAAAGTGACTTCTGTATCATCTTTTAAGCTGATCGGCTTTTCGCTTGCAGCATAACCAATATGCTGGCAAACCAAAACATAATTTCCGGGAGCAAGGGTAAAAGAAAAACTACCGTTATTGTTGGCACTTGTTCCAAGCGATGTGCCTTTTACCGTAATGGAAGAAAAAGGAAGGAGATCTCCTTTATCATTAAAAACAGTTCCATAAATTTTTTGTGCTGACAGTATCTTACAAAAAAACAAAAGAAAGCAAACAAATAATATTCTCATAAATGCGATTGGGTGACCGAAATTAACGGCCAAACTGTTACAGAAAAATTAAATGTTTGTTTATTGAATAGAAGGTTTTCTTCGGAGCAGGCTACCTGTTGTTGCGGCACATGCTCCAACCAATGCACCAACAAGTCCTGTGATTGCAATCAATAAAAAAGGATTGTCGGTATTAAAAAGTATGATCGACATTTTATGCGCTAAAATATTTTCATTGTTATTACTTATCCAAAAACTTAAACCGCCCCATAATAAAAACAAGGCGAGAAACCCTGTTAAAAAAGCAACTCCTGGTTTTTGGCGAATAAGGAATGCGACAATAAAACATGAGATAGCAATGCTCCACCACTCCATGTATAAACATGCGGCGAAACTAAGAAGCACCATTAGCAAAAGAGAAATTAAGAATTTCATAAGCAGATAGTTTATTGGTTTAGAAGTTTCGGCTCGGCTTTCCGAAATAATTAATTACTGAATTGCATTACCCATTTTATTTTTGGGTCCTTCTGTTCATCTTTTGTCATCATCCAAAGCGGGTAATATTTTCCCGCTACCCACTGGTCCACAAAGTTATCATAAAATCTGCTTCCCGGGTTACCACTTTGTCCGCCGGGATAAACACCATATGCTTCGGTCTTTGTTGTAAGGCTTACGACCATTCTCCAACTCGGGCCGTGATCGCTGGTAGTGGCATTGATAACATTTGTACCACCGCCAATGTCTAAATGTTCACGGCTGAAAGCTGGTAACTTTAAAAGATGGGTTACATGTGTGTCTTTGAATTTGGCCCAACCCAGTTTTTCTTTTGATTCTGCATCTGCAAGTTCTACCACAGCTGCTTTAAATGCAATGGTTGCCATATCAGCCAGCGTTTCTTTTTGAGGCGTATTGATATCATCCAGGAATTTATAAGCAGAATCTTTCAGTACTCCTTCCAATAAAGTACTTGAGAATGGACGCAAGATCGGTTCAGGTGCTTTTGCATACTCATCAGCATATACGGTATCCAAAAAATATTTCCAGGTAAGTACAAAAACGGTCGCTCCTTTTGAGTCCTTATCATTTTCGAAATTCCAGTTTTGCAGCAAGCTAAACATAGATTTCTCTTCCGCATTCAATTTAGTGGTATCGATATTATTGGTAAATATCGGTGTCGCCATTTCTCCAAACACATTATAGTTATTTGTTTGAAGCGCCATCATTTTTTCCGGGGTAATATCAGTCATAGCAGCAAGTTTCCTGTTAATGATGAGACCACGGGGCGTTGGATACTCCCGTCCCAAATAATATTTATAGGCAGTATCTGTTGGTCTTTGATTGGCGCTGCTCACAAAACCTCTCTCGGGGTTGTATTGAAAAGGCGTTTCATCCTGCGGTATCATATATTGCCACATATAACTGCTATCAGTACCCGGCATTATAAAATCACCTTGTCCCTCCCATTTTGCAGGGAATTCTCCTTGTGTGCGAATGGCAATGTCGCCGTTCTTGCATGCGAAAACACAGTTTTGTCCCGGCGTGTGCAGGTTGGTTACAGCTGCCTGGTAATCTGCATAATTGCTTGCGTGGTTAAGCATATTAAAGATCAGCAGTTCATTGCTTTGATTGTGTGCCGACCATGTTACAGCGTAATTTTTAGCACTGGTTGTTCTTTTCCCACCAAATGACCTATCATACATAACGGGACCGAATACCGTATAAGCAACCGTGTCAATAATATCTGGTTTTCCTTTTACTTTTATTGTTTCATAACGGAAAGTAGTTGGCCTCCATTCATTGTTGAACCAGTATTCTTTGCGGCTTTCGTCTTTGAATTGTATTTCGTAATAATCACGCACGTCACGGCCACCGTTAGTAAAACCAAAAGCACAGCTGTCATTGTATCCAATAATGATACTTGGAGCGCCGGGGAAACTTGCACCATATGCATTGAATGTCGGCGTGGAAAGCTGCATTTCTATCCATAGCGATGGGAGGTTCAATCCAAGATGCGGATCATTGCATAAAATGGGTGCACCACTTTTTGTCTTGCTGCCACTTACTGCCCAGTTGTTGCTGCCATTGGCCTTATTTGGTTTTGATAATTCTTCTGCAGTAGTTGTATCTTTTTTGAGATAAAGAGAATCGGCAGATGCAGGAATTTTCAATGCTGTTTTGGGTGCCGTGTATACAGTTCCTTTTGGAATGATGGGGTCGAGTGAATCCTGGATCGCCGGATATAAAAGTTTAAAATCTGCCGGGCTGAAATAAGCTTGTGCATTCGTCATCTCAAAATCTGTTTCATGTGCAGCAAGATCGTATGACATATATTTTAAGAACAAGGCTGTTTTAAGATTGCTCCATTTCTCAGGTGCATAGCCAAGCAATTTGTACTCGATCGGCAATTTGCTTTCAGGAAGATTTTCGATATAAGCATTCACACCGGCAGTGTAAGCATCACATTCTTTTTTGATGATCTCATTCGCTTCCATTGCTTTTAAGGAATTTTCCGCAGCATACACCATTCCCAACCTTCTAAACTCCCTGTCATGGTTAACTGCAATATCTCCTACGATCTCACTTGCTCTTCCTGCGGCTGCAAGTGTTTGAAGTTCCATTTGCCATAGCCTGAATTTTGCATGGAGGTATCCCTGCACGAAATACACATCATTTTCATTTTCAGCAAAAATGTGGGGAACCAATCTTTTATCGAGATAAACACTCACCTTTCCTGACAGTTGGGGAAATGTAAGGTTTGCTGAAAAATCTTCGTCTTCGGGTTCTGCATTTTGCCAGAGACCATGTTGGGGGCTTAAAAATTTTCCAAATGCGGGAGCAGTTTTGCCTCCTAACTTCAATCTTGTATTTAAGGTAATTACCAATCCGATGGTCAACGCGGCAAATAAAACAGCAAGAAATATTCTCATAATTTTCGAAGTATAATGTAAAGTAAAATAAAAAAAGGTAAAGCGAGCCTGGTTTTTTAATTTCGCTTATGAACGAATCATTCAGCGAGCACACAAAAAACATCCTTGGGTTGCAATTACCAACAGATCCACGCTGGGTAAATCTTGCAGAGATCCAATTGGAAGAAATACTTACCGATCACGCTTATTGTGAACAAAAGGCAGCAACTACCTGCATTTCACTGATCCAGAAAAATCCTGATAAAGAATTACTGGTAGAAGAACTGAGCCCGATCGTTACGGAAGAATGGGGACATTTCAGAATGGTACTTGCCGAACTGAAAAAAAGAGATCTTAAACTGGGCCGGCAGCGAAAGGATATTTATGTAAACAAATTATTGCAGTTTCAAAAAAAGGATGGCAGCCCAATGGAACGTTTTCTTGATCAAATGCTCATCATGGCATTAATAGAAGCCCGAAGCTGTGAACGTTTTAAAAGATTAAGTGAAGGCCTAGATGATGAATACATGCGGAACTTTTACCGGAAGTTCATGGAAAGTGAGGCTGGTCATTATACTTTATTCATTACACTTGCTGAGCATTATCTTGATAAAAAAATTGTGCGGAAAAGGTGGGCGGAGTGGCTGGAGTATGAGAAGGGATTGATGGCCAGTGAAGCAGTTAGGGGTGACCGAATACATTAAAAGAGATGTCAACCAGAACTCAACCAGTTGACATCTCCATTTTTGAAAGAAAAACAACATTTTTAATCCGTTATTTCACCAACATTCTTTCCATCAAAAATTACATCTTTGAAAATAATCAAAGATGAGCATCCCTCAAATCTATAAGGCTGATTTTTTTGAAAATGAATTCTACCACGTTTATAACAGAACTAATAATCAAGAAGCCCTGTTTATAAATGATTCTGACAGGAATTTATTTCTCCATAGATTTTATCTATATCTCGCCCCTTTCGTAGATACTTTTGCATGGAACCTTCTGCCAAACCATTTTCATTTTTACATAAGGATCAAAAGCATAGTTGAAATAAATGAATACCTTGAAAGAAAACTAAACAAAGACCTGTGCAGAACAGAAAAAAGATACCTGAAGCAAAGAACCAGTTTGCACAGCTTAATTAAAAATAGTTTTGCCCGCTTCTTTATTTCCTATTCAACATGCTTCAATAAAATACATGCCAGACACGGTAATCTTTTTCACAGGCCGTTCAGGCATATAATCACAAAGAGTGAAAACCAATTTATCCAAACAATTATATACATCAACACAAATGCAATAAAACATAAACTGGCAAGGACGATAGAAGATTATAAATGGTCGTCTTACATGATTATTATTTCCGGGAACAAAACCAGGCTTTCAAAAACCGAACTGTTAAAACATTTTGGAGGAGTATCAGGATTTATTAAACTGCATAAAGATCAATCGTCATTTTATTATGACGAAAATTGTTATATTGATAACGATTAAACAATTAAATATTTGTACTGAAATATTTCTCTTCGCCTGTAAGATCAAGGTAATTATAAACCTCCTGTAGCTTCTGCACTTTCACCAGGTTCAT
Source organism: Ferruginibacter sp. (assembly GCA_047601875.1). Lineage (GTDB taxonomy): Bacteria > Bacteroidota > Bacteroidia > Chitinophagales > Chitinophagaceae > Ferruginibacter. The sequence goes on from JASGIL010000001.1 coordinate 132,058, forward strand.
TTGCATAAATTTCTTATGCTGCTCGGACTCGGGGTTAAAAGGCTTGTGATTTTTAGCTGCAACGATCACCGCTATCTCCTTCATCAATTGTTGCGATTCTTCAGCAATACATGTTGCAATAAATTTTTCCCACACATAATTCGTAGCCGCATAATTTGGATGCACCATGTCTTCTGCATAAAAACGATAATCACGCAGGTCGTCAATAACCAGTTCGTATGCGGGGAAATAAAAAACAGTTTCATTATCTGCCAATGAATGAACAGCCTGTATCAAAGCAGCCTTGCTTCGGTTATTCTCAATAAAGCCCTCACGCAGATGGCGCACCGGGCTGATCGTAAAAATAAAATTCACAGAAGGATTGATCACCTTCACTGTTTCCATCATCGCAGCCAATACATTTTTTACCTCTAATGTATCAAGCAATCGCCTGTAAAATTTATCAGCAGGTACTTTGTGGCAATTAGCAACAACTTCTTTATTATCTGATGTTGTATTCTCATAAACAAAAGCCGAGCCCAATGTAACTAATACCCAATCTGCTTCTTTAATAAAAGCATTTGCTTTTTTTTGTGACTGGTTTATTGCGTCCAGCGCTTTTTGTTTTTCAATATTTGAAAACTTTGTGTGATGTTGCCAGCTGCCCCATAATTCATTGTAGTAAAAAAGATCTTTCTCTTTATATGAACTTCCTGCTGCATAAGAAGTGATCGCATGTGAAATGCTAACAGGATTAAATAAAATACCATTTGGATTTTCAAGCACATTGAATTTATGCGTTGCAAGCTTAGTTCCGATCTGTTCAGTAAAACATGACCCCACCAACAGTAACTTATTCCTGTGGTTGATCTTTTTTGAAAATGACTTTGGGAAAAACTCTGCGTGAAAATCCATTTATTTCTATTTTAATACTCATTGTTATAAGCCCGTCTGCGGCAAGCTCAGACTGACAGTTCATTCTATATGCCACACTGAACTTTTCGAAGTGCTATTGAAAATAACATGATGTTTATATAAATATCTCCGTAGCGATCCTGTTACAAACAGCCAGCTGATCCATATCAATATTAATATCATAACCGGCGTTCTTAAAATGGTTGATCATAAATTCAGTATCCATATTACCAACCAGGTCATCACCCGCCATTGGGCAACCTCCTATTCCTTTTATAGCAGCATCAAATCTTCTACAGCCGGCCTTTAATGCAGCATCCAGTTTTTCCTTACGGTTATGAGGAGCCGAATGCAGGTGTACGCCTGTTTCAACCCCGGGAAACGCATCTACCACATATTTTGTAATGCGACTCACCTGCTCTTTTGTTGCAACACCAACCGTATCTGCCAGTGAAATAATTTTAATATCAAGTTCAACCATCTTATTCACCCATTCAAAAACAATGGACTCATCGTATGGATCGCCATAAGGATTTCCAAATCCCATTGAAATATAAACAACAAGTTCCTTCCTGTTTTTCACACAAAGATTCTGTATCTCGCTAACGGTATCGAAAGATGCTGCAATGGATGAATTGGTATTGCGTTGCTGAAATGTTTCTGAAATAGAAAATGGAAAACCAAGATATGCGATCTCATCATGTATCACGGCATCAGTGGCGCCACGCAGATTAGCAATAATAGCAAGCAGCTTCGTATTAACGTTATCAACTTTTAAACCTTTCAGCACGCTCACCGTATCTGCCATTTGCGGTATTGCCTTCGGCGACACAAAACTTCCAAAATCAATCGTATCAAATCCAACTTTCAATAATGCATTGATGTATTCAATCTTTTTTTCTGTTGGAATAAAATGAGCCCATCCCTGCATGGCATCGCGGGGACATTCTATTAGTTTTATATTCGTTGTATTCATATTACCACAAAGGTAAGCAAGAGTTATCGAAGCATTTCCATGCGTTCATGTATCTTATCGCGGAGCTGGTTAAAAAAACTTACCCTTTCCTTCTCACCAATGGTACTTACCATGGTGGATTTTTTTATAAGATTCTGTAAATTCTCATGTATGGCAGCATTGAAGCGCTCATCTTTTGTTGCTACAAAATAAAGCACACTATGGTTAAGGAAAGTGATGCGCATGTCTTCCAATTCGGCCATATACGTGTTATCGCCCAATATCAGTTCATTTACAAAAAGGCTATAAGCGGCTGCATTGGTGGCTGGCCTTTCTCCCATATTAAATTTACATCCAAGCTCTGCCTGTTTTTCAAGATGGTTGATCAGCTCTTCAAATTTTTCATACAACAATCTTGCATCGCTCCTGGTTTTGAAGGCACCCGATTCCACATAAAAATTAACCTGGCGCAATGTGCTGTTAATGCTTTCTATGTTCCATATTTCTGTGATCGGGATCTTATTGTACATGTCCACGATCTTCTTTCCTGTAGCATAATAGGGGTCATACCTCGGATCATCCACTGAAAACTTTACCGATCGCATGCTATCATAATTAAGGATCGATTTCATCCAGAAAAAATATTTGAACGCAGCCAGTTCCTTTATATGGAAATACATGAAGGGCGGAATATCCTTCATGAGAATGTACATATGTTTTTTCCCAAAACTATTTACAAACTGAAAATTCTGAAGCAGGTTTTCAAGATAATTTTCGAAAGCATTGGTAGAATTGTTATTGAGTTTTCCTGAAAAAATAAATGTATCGGATTGCAACTGTAAAAAATGATCCAGTGAAACTTTATAATGGCTGCACAATTTCTGTATCTCTTCAAAACTGATCGGTTTTTCTCCCCGTATACGGCGATAAGCACTATCGTTGCTGATATCAAGCAATTCAGCTACTTCATCCACCAGCGACAAATGTGGCGGCAGGTTACTTTTAATATGCTGAAAGAACTGTTGCTGTACGTCCGTTGATGTCATCACAATATTTGTTTAGTAATTATTGCTGTTGGTCTATTTCCATTTTAGTATTATCTGCAAGGGAAGATAATCATATTGGTATTTTTTGCAAAATATTATAATCGCTCCACATATTTTCTATTGACCAGTCATTATATACTAAAACTGCTAACGCTTAGTGATTTATCAATTATGAAACCGCTTTATGAGCATATAGTTTTGAGTTGTCATCCATCAAAACTATGATCGTGAAAAATTATCTGCTCATTGCTCTCTTTATTTTTTTCATTTCTTACTCCTATGCCCAGCAGGTTACTCCTGTTGAAAATCTGAAAACAATTAACCAGGATCAGCTCATTTTAAAAGCAAAAAAATTAAATACTGCCGGCTGGCTATTCCTGGGAACAGGAACTGCGCTTGGGATAGCTGCTTATGCTATTTACCCAAGGGATTATGACCTTTTACTTGAAAACAAAAGCAGTGATAACCGTGCGTTTGCAACAGCCGTATTAACAGTACTTGGCGGTGCTGCTATCATAACAAGCATTCCAATGTTTGCAACAAGTGCGGCAAAAAAACATAGGGCAATGCTAATGGTTAAAAATGAAAAGCTATCTCTGAACATTCCCATGAAAACCGATAAAAATATAACTGCCTTATCACTAAATATATCACTTGGAATTTTCAAGAAATAATAAAACAACATCTATTCAATAACAAAAAATGTTTTTTATGAAACACTTTATTATCTTTTTATCATGCTTCGTTTTTATTACCCTCGTTTTAATATTGTCTTCCTGCAAAAAATCTGATCCTGCACCAGTTGATGTTGCAGCAATGTTACAAGGCAAAACATGGAAACTATCTGCAGTAGCAATTAACCCTGCCGATAATGGTGTAACAGATCTTTATAGCACCATAGAACCCTGCAACAGGGATAATACATTTAAATTTAATGCAGGCAATGTTTTTTTAATTGATGAGGATGCAACAAAATGTGATCCTTCTTATCCGCAAACAGTTACAGGCACATGGAATTATGACAGCAGCACAAAGATCCTGAGTACTTCAACTGTTTATATGGGTTCTACTTCCAACATGGGATATGTCGTTACCAACATCAATGAAACTTCATTTTCCTGTTTTCTCACTTACGATGTTGGCACAGTCACACATACCGTAACTTATACATACAGCAGGCAATAGAACCCATAAGCGCATAAACCTTCACCAGCTAAACAAAATAAAATGAAACGCAGATCATTATTGCTTGGCATTGGTCTTTCATTTTGCCGGGCAATCGCATTGATCATGTCCGGGTTACATTATTCCATTATAAAAATAAGCATCATTAAAACGCCTGTTTGGATCAATGGATCTAATGAAGGCGCATATGAAAAATTGCTGAGAACCTGGTATGCAAGGATCGTAAGGAGATTTATTTCTGTGTCTGTGAGAAGTTTATTAAGAGCACGTGTTCTTAAACTTGTGAACCTGGATATAGAGTTTCCAAAAGATTCGGGTTGTGTAATTGCGGCATGTCATACGCCATGGAAACGTTTGCTGGTAGAATACTGTATTGATAAAAAAAATATGTTGATCATTGCCAATGCAAACCTGGCGAAGAGAAATAAAGGGATCGAGATAAGGCCTTTTGGAGTCAGGGCATTAAGAAAGATCATAGATCATTTACATAAAAAGGGACATGTGATCATCGCTATTGATTGTTTTAATAAATTAAAAAATTGTCCTGTTGATTTTTTAGGCTCGAAGATGAATGCATCTACACTGCCTGTTCGTTTATCGGAATTAGCAAAAGTCCCCCTCATCATGACAATACCTGTATTTAAAAATGATGCTATTAATTTTATTACAGTATCTCAAATAAAAGACAGTTTTAATTCGCTAAATTCCGCAAATACAATACAGCAACTCATTGTTCGTCTTGATAACGAGATTAAAAAAGACCCATCAATATGGCCGGAATTTGTAAAATAAACAATCCAGTTTGCGTTACACAAGTTGCAATATTGATCTTATTATTTTCAATAAGCTCAAAGGCACAACCGTACCTTGATGTAATAAATCTGAGATATGCAAACAGCCCTCATGCGGGATTTGTCAATCAAAATAATAACGAGGTAAAAATTCAATACTTTAATTTCAGTACAAATATTCCGCTGCAGTTCAATCATAAAAAGGATGCGGTTATTTTTAGTCCCTTCATTGAAAAATGGTCATCGCAGATCAACAACTTTAAGCAACAGGATTATTATGGAGTTGCACTTCCTGTTAGTTTATCCAAAAGAATTCCCAACAGCAAATGGAATATTTTATTGACGGGCATCGCAAGAATGAATGACAGGTGCATTCATAATAAAAGCAAATGGCAGGTAGGCGGCGCATTCATTGCTGCTTATAAAAAAAGTGAAACACTCACTTACAAAGCAGGGCTATATGTAAACAATGATCTTTTTGCTGTATTCGTAATGCCGCTATTGGGTATCGACTGGAACATAACCCAAAGAGATAATCTTTTCGGCATTTTGCCCGGCAATCTTACTTATGAACATAAGTTAAACAAGCATTTGTATTATGGCGCAGCTTTCAGGGCCATCACAAATTCTTATGCAGTAAACAATGCTTATTGGCGCATTGATGAAAATCAACTGGGCTTATACATGGATACTTATTTAAATAAAAATATTGTTTTAAATATTGAAGGCGGGCATTCTGTTTTAAGGAAAATAAGAACGGGAGTAAAACATGTTTCAAAATATGATGCTGATGTAAACGATGGCGTTTATTTTAAAATAGCATTGACGTACAGGATAAGATTTCTAAAGAGTTAAAAGGTTGAAAAGCTGATAAGGTAAGAACCTTTTAACATGGTTAACAATATCAACTTATCAACTGCGCTGCTTCATCACTTCATATAAAATAATACCGGTAGATACAGATACATTCAATGAATCAAAATCACCCGTCATGGGTATATTGAATTTCTCATCACAAATTTTCATCAATGCAGGATAAATACCATGCTCCTCTCCTCCCATAACAATGGCGCATGGTTCAGAAAAATTGCAATCGTATATTTTTTTATCAGCCTTCATTTCGCTTGCAAAAACTTTGATGCCATTCATGTGCAGGTCATCAACAGCTTTCATCAAACTGTTTACACGGCACACCGCAATTTGTTCCAATGCACCAGCAGAAGTAAGTATCGCATCTTCATTTAAAGCCCCTACTCCTTTTTCAGGAATGATGATCGCATTTACTCCGAAACAAAAAGCGCTTCTTGCAATACCGCCAATGTTCCTGATATCAGTGATGCCATCAAGTATTAAAAACAATGGCGCTTCTCCTTTGTCAACAACAAATGAAATTACCTGTTGCAGGTCCTGGTATTGAATTTTGGAAATTTGTGCAACACATCCTTCGTGATTGCTGATGTTGAAACCATTTAATTTTTCAACCGGAACCTTATTGATGGGAACCAGGTATTCGGCGGCAAGTTTTTTTATTTCATCAATTACAGGTCCATGAACAGTTGACTGTAACCAGATGCGATCCAGTTGTTTTCCTTCTTTCATTGCTTTGATCACGGCTTCCCGGCCGATGACCAATGTATTTTTTTTGGGGCGCTGATGTTGATGCCTGAAATTTTTCACGAAACAAAATTAAGTGTTATTCTTCACCGCTGAGACGCGGAAGCGCAGCGTTTTAAAAACAAAAAAAGTTTACACCTCAATAACAGGTGTAAACTTTTAAATATTATTCTCCTCATAAGTCCCGTTTAGGGGATTTAGGGGTTTACAATCCAAAAACCTTCTTCACATCCTTCACTGCATCCAGTTTTTCCCATGTAAAAAGTTCTACTTTTTTCTTGGTAGCTTTTCCATCAGGAGAAATGAATGTTTTTTCCACTACTTCATTCTTACGTCCCATGTGTCCGTATGCAGCAGTTTCGCTGTACATCGGGTTGCGCAATTTCAAACGTTGTTCAATGAAATAAGGACGCATATCGAAACAAGGCATCGCCATGATCTTTTCAGCGATCTGTCCGTCAGTCATATTTACTTTGGCAGTACCATAAGTAACTACGTTTATGCTTGTAGGTTGTGCAACACCAATTGCATAACTTACCTGTACCAATACTTCGTCGCACAAACCAGCTGCTACTAAATTCTTAGCGATATGACGTGTTGCGTAAGCTGCACTCCTATCCACTTTGCTTGGATCTTTACCACTGAAAGCGCCACCACCATGTGCACCTTTACCACCATAAGTATCAACAATGATCTTACGGCCCGTTAATCCCGTATCACCATGCGGACCACCGATAACGAATTTACCGGTTGGGTTGATGTGATACTTGATCTTGTTATTAAACAGGTGAGCATATTTCGGATACTTTGCTTTTACTCTTGGGATCAGGATATTGATAATATCTTTCTTGATCTTTGCAAGCATCGCATCATCATCTTTTGAAAAATCATCGTGTTGTGTTGAAACAACGATCGCATCTATACGCACCGGATGATTATTATCATCATATTCCAAAGTAACCTGGCTCTTTGCATCAGGACGCAAATATTTTATCTGCTTATTCTCCCTTCTTAAAGCTGCAAGTTCTTCTAATAATTTATGAGCAAGATTCAAAGCCAATGGCATGTAATCTTCTGTTTCATTGGTTGCATAACCAAACATCATTCCCTGGTCGCCTGCACCCTGTTCTTCTTTCTTTTTACGATCAACACCCTGGTTGATATCACCAGATTGTTCATGAATAGCAGAAAGGATACCGCATGAATTGGCTTCAAACATATATTCACTCTTGGTATACCCGATCCTGCGGATAACGCCTCTTGCGATTTCCTGTACATCGAGGTAAGCTTTACTTTTAACTTCGCCTGCAAGTACTACCTGGCCGGTTGTTACCAATGTTTCACAGGCAACTTTACTTGTTGGATCAAAAGCTAAAAAATTATCTATCAGTGCATCACTGATCTGATCTGCTACTTTATCCGGATGTCCTTCACTAACAGATTCTGAAGTAAATAAATAAGGCATATATTTTTTTTAAGATTGCAAAGATAAGGGTGTGGCGCTTAAACGACAAAGTCCTTCTGATATTATGCAGAAGGACTTTGAATTATCTGGAAAAATATTTTATTTCAGTTTGGAATAGATGATCCTTAAACGCATCCTGTATTTAGGATCGACCGCATTTCCACCTCCCAGTCTCACCCTTCCATTTGCAATACTATTTGAATAAGGTATTACATCAGGTTTATATTGCGGGTAAATAATATTGTAAGGTGCAAACAGGCGCATTTCATAATTCGGTGTTTGCTTGGTTACTATTTGTTGCACATACCTTGTAACATTAATTGCATATTGTGCCCTTTTTCCGGATGGTGCAGTAGCATCTGTTATTTGTTTTGGTGTGCCACCAAAATAGGTATAATCAACAACATTGTTTCCGGGGAAATAATAAGCGCTATTCTTATAATCCGGGTCGTAAGCATATGAAGGATTAAGATCAAAATAGATAGGCTTCCATTTGGATGTTCCTGAATCTACAAGATCAAGATATAAATAACCGGGTTCCGGAAAATAACCATCAGCAACAGGATCGCCTGGAATTTCTTCCATAATGATCTCGGCACGATGAATAATGCGGTTACTATAACCGGTCAACTGGGGAATTTTAAGATTTGCATATGTACCCGGATCAGTCTGAAGATAAATTTCCTGGTCTCCCGGGGTTGGTAATGGATTTCTTGTGCGAACAATATGATCTGCAACTGCACAACGCCTTGGCGCTGCCGAGCCGCCTGAGCCATTATTAAAACTAAAATAAGACCAGCTTGTATCTGACAGAACCGCTGTACCATTCTTACGCTTGTAATGCAATTCCAGCCTGGTAGAAGGATCAGACAATTGAGTATATAATAAAGCATTTCCCTGCGTCATACTAACCACGAATCCATTATTAAAAGCCCTGAAAAGTGAATCCCTGCTGTAAATGCCAAAATTATAGATGCTATCCGCTTCTGCAAATCCTGAAACGAATATGGGTTCTGTTAGTTTAACGCGGATCTGGTTTATTACAGAGTCTTTCCCTTTTCCAATGAACTGGTACGATCCGAGAGATTGAATCGTGAAGGTGCGTGTGCCTAACAAAGTACCATATGGCTGTAAAACAGGAGCATAATTCACATTATGAGGAGTAGTCAATGAATCCCAATCGCCATGTATATTAGAAGGAACCGAATTAACCTGCAATGTTATGGGCGTATTTGCAGTGTCTCCATAAGCACCTTTATAGGAAAGACATAATACGATAGAATCGAGGTGAACAATTGTATCACCTGGCGAGCCAATATAATAAGGATAAAAATTTGGTTTTAGCTGCAGAAAAAGGGCCGCATCTGTTCTGCCCATCAACGGATCATCTGTTTTACCAAACACATAATTTTCCAAAGTATTGCTTACCGTTAATTTCGTTGTATCTACAAAAACGCCCTGTGTTGTATTGATGGCGAATGTATCGGCGAATGTATTTATATTATCAACTGCGGGGATCAGGTCACTTCCGATATTGGTGGTATCTAATTTTGTGCAACTCCAGTCAAGCAATATAATGATAAGAAAACCTGTTAAGGTTAGGGATAAAATTCTTTTATTCACTCGTGTAAATTTAAAAAATGGGTTGGTTTTTACTATTTGGAAAGGTCGGTATATAATTGTAAATAGTCTGTTAAATCATTGTCTGTATTGAATTTCAGAACTTTTTTACCTTTCACTTTTGAAAATTCTTCAACCAGTTTTTTATCTACATCAACAGCACCAAAACTAATGGCATCTGCATAAGTAGCACCTCCCCTGAACATGGCAACATTATTAGCATCCTTAAAAGGTTCTAATTCTTTTTTTGTTACATGATCGTTGATGGTTGCCAGCTTTAAAAAGTCTGCACCAAGTTTTTCTTTGAATGTATTGTGCCCGATCGTAAATACGATTTTGCTATTGCTGAATACTGGTTCTTTTTTATATGCAACCCTTATGAACATTGGTATCAGTCCCGTCATCCAGCCACTGCAATGAATAATGTCCGGTGGCCATCCAAATTTCTTCACAGTTTCCAATGCGCCTTTGCAAAAAAGTACTGCCCTCAAACCATTATCATCAAACCATTTGTCTTTTTCATCTGTAAAGATCGACTTGCGCTTAAAATAATCTTCATTATCGAGGAAATAGATCTGCAACCTTGCATTTGGCAATGAAGCCACTTTAATCACCAATGGATAATCATCGTTATCGATAGATACATTTATACCTGAAAGCCTCACAACTTCATGAAGACGGTGCCTCCTTTCATTGATCACCCCAAAACGTGGCATGATGCACCTTACTTCCATGTTATTGTCATTAGATAAAACAGCCAGTTTATTAACAACTTCAGCAAACTCTGTCAACTCTAAATAAGGCGACATTTCGTTTGCAATGAATAAAATTCTTTTTTTTGTTGACATTTGCGAATGGTTGGATGCAGTAATATTTTTTCAAATGGTGCGCAAAGGTACAGATATTTTATCGAAATTGTTATTGCATAAGGTTTTGCAGACATATTAATTCAAATTAATGATCATTTTTAAGACGGTTTTACAGCTGGAAGCTTTCCTCGAAAAGCAAAAAGCGCTGAAAAAAACGATTGGATTTGTTCCTACAATGGGTGCCCTGCACATGGGCCATATATCTTTAATAAGTGCCAGTAAAAAAGAAAACGACCTCACCGTTTGCAGCATTTTTGTAAACCCGGCACAGTTTAACAATCCATCCGATTTTGAAAAATATCCCATTACAATAGAATCTGATATTGATATGCTTGAGGCCAATGGTTGTGATATTTTGTTGCTGCCCCCGGTTGATGAAATGTACCCGCCCGGAATTACATTTCCCGTATATGAACTTGGCTACCTGGAAACTGTATTGGAAGGCGAATACCGGCCCGGGCATTACCAGGGCGTTTGTAAGATCGTTGATCGCCTGCTCACTATTGTAAAACCTACCATTCTTTATCTCGGTCAAAAAGATTACCAGCAATGCATGGTGATCAAAAAAATGATGGAACTGAGGAATATCAATGCCGTTATTCATATTGAAAAAACGATCAGGGAAAAAGATGGCCTCGCCATGAGCAGCAGGAACGCAAGGTTAAATGCAGATGAAAGAAAATTGGCACTGAAGATCTTTGAAGCCTTGTCTTTCGTGAAAAATGAATTGAAAACCGGCGGACTTGGTAATATTAAACAAAGAGCCAAGACATTCTTATCCGACAATGGATTTAAAGTAGATTATATAGAAATAACAGATGCCAACCTGCAGCTACTTCACGAGTGGGATGGTAAAACGCCTGTGGTAATATTAGTTGCGGCTTATCTCAACGAAGTTCGGCTGATTGATAATTTTGTGCTGTGATTCTTTAAACACGAATTTCATGCACGAATTTCACGAATTAAAACATGGCCGATATTTTTCATTCTATTTAATGCCCCCTGCCAATCAGTAACAATTCATCATTCAGAACTCATAATTCTTAATTCATAATTCTTAATTCTTAATTCCCTTTGTAACTTGTAGGCGATTATGCGTAAACGCTTATTTACCATATTACAATATTTTGGTTTTCTTGCTGTGGGTATATTCCTGGTTTGGTGGCAGTTTACCTCTATGTCGGAGGAAGCCAAAGCAGAATTTTACCTGGCACTGAGGCAGGCAAATTACTGGCTGCTCATTCCCGTTATTATCATGAGCCTTGCAAGCCACCTGAGCAGGTCCATGCGATGGAAGTTGCTGATGGAACCGCTGGACTATGATCCCAAATTAAAAAATGTATTTGCAGTTACCATGGTAGGCTATCTTGTAAATGCAGCAGTGCCACGGCTTGGCGAGATCGTTAAATGCAGTTTTTTAGCCCGGTACGAAAAACTTAAGGTAGACAAACTTGTGGGTACCATCATCGTAGAAAGAACATTTGATGTAGTTTGTTATATCATTTTTATTGCCGTCACCATCCTCATACAAATTGATGTGATTGGTGGTGCGGTGAAGGAAAAACTAAAAGCCATTACTGCATCTCCCGGTTTTCCTTTATGGGCAAAAGTGCTGATCGTTTTCTTCGTGATCTTATTGCTGCTCTTCTTGATAAAATATTTTTTTAAGAAATACCCTGAGAACAAGCTCATCAATAAAATAAACAGTTTTTTAAAAGGCATCATCGAAGGTTTTAAATCCATTGAACATTTAAAACACAAAAGGGCATTTATCCTTCATACCATTTTTATTTGGGCCATGTATTTATTACAGATCTATGTTGGTTTTTATGCTATGGAAGGCACGGCACATTTAAGTTTAAAAGCAGCTTTTTCTGTACTCACACTTGCCACATTAGCCATGATCGCCACACCGGGAGGCATCGGATCATTCCCGATTTTTGTTATGCAAACACTTTTACTTTATGGAATAGCAGCGCCATTGGGACAGGCTTTTGGTTCGCTCATCTGGGGCGTTTCAACAGCCATTGTGCTTGTTGCAGGTTTATTGGCATTGCTGTTCATCCCTTATATAAACAGAAAAAAACATGAGATCAGTTCAATCGATCCCGGGGAAAATATATAACCTGGAAGCATTAAAAATGGAACTCACAAGATGGAGGCTAAAAAATAAAAAAATAGTTTTTACCAATGGTGTATTTGATATCCTGCATGAGGGACATATTGCTTCATTAAGCGAAGCTGCTGAATTTGGAGATATACTAATCGTGGCAGTCAATGCAGATGCTTCTGTAAAAAGATTAAAGGGCCCTACCCGCCCGGTAAACAACGAACAGGCACGTGCACTGTTACTTGCTTCACTGGTTATGACGGATGCAATTATCATTTTTGAGGAAGACACACCGCTTGAACTTGTAAAAGCAATACTGCCCGATGTGATGGTGAAAGGTGGCGATTACACAGTTGAACAAATAGCAGGAGCAAAAGAAGTAATTGCCAACGGCGGTGAAGTAAAACTTGCCCGGATTGTAGAAGGAATTTCCACAACAGCCATTATTGAAAAAATGAAGGGCCATGCCTAAATGTTATGAGCGCAATAATTTCATCATAATTTAATATTGAAAACAGGCAGATAATTTTATAAGCTTTTAATTTCAGCATTTTTATTTATTAAACCACAGCCTTGCACAAACGAAAGACCATCATACGGGATATCAGCTGGCTTGCATTTAACAGCCGTGTATTACAGGAAGCTGCCGATGAAGCTGTACCTGTAAAAGAACGCATTCGTTTTCTAGGTATTTTCTCCAACAACCTTGATGAGTTCTTCAGGGTAAGGGTTGCAGCATTAAGAAAAATGATTGAACTGGGAAACAAGGCAAAAATGCACCTCGAAGAAGACCCACAAAGCATATTGGATGAAATACAGGAAAAAACAGTAGCCCAGCAAACAGAATTTGAACGGGTATGGGAAGAGATACTTGTTGAACTGAAAAAGCAAAAGATCAACATTGTAAACGAAAAGAAGTTAAATGTTGCCCAGCAAAAATTCGTACTCGAATATTTTAATGAAGAAGTAAGAAGTCATATTGTGCCATTGATGATAGAAAGCATACACGGCTTCCCGGTATTGAACGACAAATCCATTTACCTGGCATGTAAGCTTTCAAAAAAAGATGGTTCCATTCCACAAAAATTTGCATTGGTTTCCATTCCCTCCAGGCAATTATCACGCTTTCTCATCCTGCCATCAAAGAATGATGAACACTATATCATACTGCTCGACGATGTGATCAGGTATGCATTGCCGAATATATTTTCATTTTTTGGGTACGATGAATTTTCTGCCCATACCATTAAAGTAACAAGAGATGCTGAAATTGATATCGACAATGATGTATCCACTTCACTCATACAAAAAATAGAAAAAGGTTTAAAGAACAGGAAGAAAGGAAAACCGGTACGGTTTGTATATGATAAAGAAATTGACCCTATGCTTCTCGCCTATCTTATTAAAAGATTGGGATTTTCGCAGAAGGATAATCTCATCCCGGGGTCACGCATACACAACTTTAAAGACTTTATCAATTTTCCTGACTCTGTGTTTATTCAAAAGAATCAAAGGAAAAAACCATTCACACATCCCATGCTGCGTTTTGCAAGCAGTGTAACCAATGTTGTGCTTGAAAAAGATGTGATGCTGCATTTTCCTTATCATTCATTCAACAGTGTTATCGACCTGTTGAGAGAAGCTGCCATTGATCCCGATGTAATAAGTATAAAGATCACCTGTTACAGGCTTGCTTCAAGATCAAAGATCATCAATGCGATCACGAATGCTGTAAGAAACGGAAAGCATGTAACCGTGGTGTTAGAAGTAAGGGCAAGGTTTGATGAAGAAGCAAATCTTGAATGGAAGAACGAACTGGAAGAAGCCGGCGTTAAAGTATTATTGGGCGTACCCGAATTAAAAGTGCATGCAAAATTGTGCCTTATTAAAAAACGGGTAAACAATGTTACTACGCATTACGGTTTTGTAAGCACCGGTAATATGAATGAAAAAACAGCCAATGCTTACAGTGACCATTGCCTGCTTACATCCGACAGGAATATTATGGCCGATGTGAACCGCATCTTCACATACCTTGAACTTCCAAAAACAAGAGAACCATATTTAAGAGCCTGTAAAACACTTGTTGTAAGTCCTGTGTCCATGCGCAAACAATTTATTTCTCTTGTAAATAAAGAAATAAAAAATGCGCATCATAAAAAAGAAGCTTCCATCATATTAAAACTAAATTCCCTGAGCGATACAACGCTTATAGAAAAACTGCATGATGCTGCCAAAGCAGGTGTAGAAATAAAACTCATCATCCGGGGAATTTGCTGCATGTATACAGAGAATAAAAAATTCAAACACAGTATTCAGGCCATCAGCATCATTGATGAATACCTTGAACATGCAAGGGTAATGATATTTCACAATGGCGGCAAGGAAAAAGTTTTTATCTCATCTGCCGATTGGATGGTGCGTAATATTGATCACAGGATTGAAGTTGCCTGCCCCATACTTGAAAAAAAGATACAGGAAGAATTAAAGGAACTCATGCAGATACAATTGCAGGACAATGTGAAGGCAAGAATACTTGACAACGATCTCCGCAACCTGTATGTAAATCCCCGAAATAAAAGCAAGATCCGTTCGCAGGTAGAAACTTATAATTACTTATACCGTAAATTATCCACACATTTTTTTGAACCGCTTTTTAGTGTTCCTGTTTAACTTAATTGAACGAAGTTTGTAACTGATTAAGTACTGAGATATTAATTGTCAACATAGATCGAATACCTGTGGTGCCCAGCATAATTGTGTTGCGGTTGGCGGGGACACCAACCGCGGCGTGTGCCCGTGGCCGGTGTCTCACCGGCCACTACCTGGTCTCAACAAAAACTCAGGAACATTGTTCAACATTGGAATTAAACTAAAAACCATCTATTGAAACTTGCAGCTATAGACATTGGCAGTAATGCGGCCAGGCTACTTATCACAGAAGTTGTTCAGATTGGCAATGCCAAACCTGAGTTCAATAAAATGAATTTGATCAGGGTGCCATTAAGACTGGGCTTCGACGTATTTGAAAACAAGGTCATTTCCCGGGAGAAAACAGATATGCTCATCCAGACATTGAAAGCATTTCGCCATCTCATCAATGCTTATCGTGTTGATGCAATAAAAGCATGTGCCACCAGTGCGATGAGGGATGCAGCCAATGCAAATGAAATTCTTGAGATCGTAAAAAGAGAAACAGGATTGGATATTGAAGTGATATCAGGTGATATGGAAGCAAACCTTGTTTATGAAAATCATATTGCCGAGAACATGGATAAGGATCATAGCTATATGTACATCGACGTTGGTGGTGGCAGCACCGAAACTTCTTTCTTCAGTAATGGCCGGCTTGTTTTTAAAAAATCTTACAATATTGGCACCATTCGTTTGTTGAAAAAACTTGTAACAGAAAGAGACTGGGACGAAATGAAGGAAGAAATAAAAAATGCTACAAGAGGACACAAGGAAGTAGTGGCAATTGGAAGCGGTGGCAATATCAACAAAGTATTTTCCATGAGCAAACGAAAAGATGGAAAACCATTGCAACTCGAATTGCTGCGTGATTATTATAAAGAATTGGATGCCGTACCGGTAGAAGAAAGAATTTCAAAGTATGGCCTTCGCGAAGATCGTGCTGATGTGATCGTACCTGCATTGCTCATTTACATTAACGTGATGCGTTGGGCAGGTGCAGAAGAAATTTCTGTTCCCAAGATCGGTTTGGCGGATGGTTTGATACAGCATTTGTGGGGAGAGTTGAAGGAGAAAGCTGTGAGCTATTAGCTGAGAGCTGTGAGTCAAAGCATTTAAATTATGGAGTCTTTCTTAACATAGCTTTTAAAATAATTATAGTAGAGACGGCGTTCAGGGTGCATGAAAAAGATAATAATCCTTTTATTACTCTTTAATTTCAAAGAAGCATTTGCTCAGCAACCGATAAATCATATCCCCACACAGTTTGATAAATTTATTGAACAACCTGAGATAGATTGGGCTGTTTATATGAGCGACACAATAAGATTTCCTGAAATAAATCTCAATGAATTTCTAAGAACAAAACTTGATAACGATCAGATAAAAGCTGCTATTTGGACATACAGTAGATCAGCAAGAGCCAACGATATTATTTATGCAGATAGAAAGACAATCAAACGCTGCTATTTATGTTCGCTTCCTGCTTTTTCAGATTCTTTTAATTTTACAACGTATCATGAAAACGTAGATACTTCCTCTTGCCGTAAATTCGACAGCCTTGTTTATAATTTAATTTCCCTCACTGAAATTATATATATAGAAAAGGGGAAACTGAAATCATATATCCCCTGGATTGCTCCAAAAACTTCTGTTTATACTGGCTTAGGTTTATTCCTGGGTATTGGAGATTATTTTTCGACCGCATTTAACTTTGTATATAATTTTCAACCCACCAGAGACGATAAGATTATTTATTTAGGCAAAACAACCAGGCAGGTTTTTATAGACTCCTTCCAATCCAAAGACAGGCTTAAAGAAATTTATGGTAGAAATTTAGCAGAGGCATTGTGGACTTATGCACTTGATGATAAGCTTAATATTTTTTCTGTCAAAACAAATAAAAAACTTACTCCGGATCAATTGGACAGAAACTTTCTCGCTGACGATCCAGTGATGTTTCCCATACTTGATACATTGGGAAATACAATAGGACTAGAAGCAAAAGCTTTTGGCTCTGTATTGGAATACATTAAAAAAGTAGAAATAGTACAGCAATGGTATTACGACGAAACGAGTAATATCGTTTACAACAGGATACCGGAAATAATATTATTCAGTCTTACAGACTGGTACGATAATTCAGAAGTAAAACCACTCATTAAAATAGTTTTCTAAAAAAACTCACAACTCACAGCTCATAGCTCACAGCTTCTCCCTACATTTACACCCTCAAGCGATCGTCTCCGGATTTGTTTTATTCTAATGCAGAGCCAGCTCCCCTCCTTCGCTAATACAGGCAATAGAATATAAATCGATTAATCCTTAAATCTTAGTCATGTCAATTCACAAAGATGTAAAAAAGATAACCACCAATACATTGCAGAAAATGAAAGCAGCAGGAGAGAAAATTTCCATGATCACTGCTTATGATTATTCATTTGCGAAGATCTTTGATGCAGCAGGTATTGATATCATACTTGTTGGCGACAGCGCCAGTAATGTAATGGCGGGGCATGAAACAACATTGCCCATTACACTTGATCAGATGATCTATCATGCACAAAGCGTGGTAAGGGGAATTGAAAGATGTCTCGTGGTGGTGGATATGCCTTTTGGTACGTACCAGGGAAATTCAAAAGAAGCATTGATCTCGGCCATTCGTATCATGAAAGAAACCGGTGGTCATTCCGTAAAACTGGAAGGTGGTGTTGAGGTAGTAGAATCAGTTAAAAGAATTGTGAGTACAGGCGTTCCGGTTATGGGCCATCTTGGTTTAACACCACAAAGCATTTATAAATTCGGAACTTATACCGTGAGGGCCAAAGAAGAGGAAGAAGCTGCAAAATTAAAATCGGATGCGATCCTGCTGCAGGAAGCCGGTTGTTTTGCCATTGTGCTTGAAAAAATACCAGCAGCACTTGCAAAAGAAGTTTCCGAGAGCCTGAGCATTCCTACCATCGGCATTGGTGCCGGTGGCCATTGCGACGGGCAGGTATTGGTAATGCATGATATGCTTGGGATCAATACAGAATTCAAGCCTCGTTTCCTGAGGCAATATCTAAACATTGCGGAACAGGTAACGAATTCGGTTCAGCAATATATCAAGGATGTAAAAAGTAGTGACTTCCCGAATGAGAAAGAGCAGTATTAAATGTAAAATATAAAATGTAAAAGTTGCCAGCTCCGTGGTGACTTTTACATTTTTCATTTAGTAGAATTTATTTTGAGTATTGACCTGACAAGAACCTTAACTTTTACATTTTACATTCAATATTTTACATTCTACATTTCGTAACTTCGCAGCCTTAAAATCAAAAAAACATGGATTTTTTAAAGACATTGAATATACAGGCTCAAAACGCCGGCGTATCTACAGGTTCTGCCTGGATCAAATCAAAAGGTGAAAAAATTGTTTCTTCTTCTCCCGTTGATGGAAAACTGATTGGTACCGTAACCGGTGCAGACAGGGCCGCTTATGATGCAGTGATCACAAAAGCACAGGAAGCTTTTCAAACCTGGCGCACAATGCCTGCCCCACATCGCGGGGAAATTGTTCGCCAGGTTGGTATGGAACTTAGAAAATATAAAGAACCATTGGGCAAACTCGTTAGCTATGAAATGGGAAAAAGCTTGCAGGAAGGTTATGGTGAAGTTCAGGAAATGATCGACATCTGTGATTTTGCTGTTGGTTTATCACGCCAGTTGCACGGACTTACCATGCACAGCGAACGCCCGGGTCATCGCATGTATGAACAATATCATCCGCTTGGCCTTGTAGGAATTATATCTGCATTCAATTTTCCTGTTGCTGTATGGAGCTGGAACAGTATGCTTGGTTGGGTTTGTGGTGATGTTTGTATCTGGAAGCCAAGTGAAAAAACGCCTCTTTGTGCAGTAGCCTGCCAAAAAATCATTCAAAATGTATTTAAGAAAAATAACGTACCCGAAGGCGTTAGTTGCCTTGTAATAGGTGGAAGAGATGTTGGAGAATGGATGAGCAATGATGAACGCATTCCTTTGGTATCAGCAACCGGTAGCACACGCATGGGTAAAGCTGTTGGTGCTGCTGTAGGGCAAAGGCTCGGTCGCAGCCTTTTGGAACTTGGTGGAAACAATGCCATCATCATTTCAAAAGATGCAGATCTGAAGATCGCTCTTACCGCTGCAGCTTTTGGTGCAGTTGGTACTGCGGGCCAGCGTTGCACCACTACCCGTCGCCTGATCATTCATGAAAAAATTTATAACAAAGTAAAAGACCTGCTTGTACATGCATACGGCCAGTTGAATATTGGTAACCCATTGCTTGAAAAAAATCATGTGGGTCCATTGATCGATGAAGGAGCAGTGTCCATGTATCTAAATGCAATCGAAAAATGCAAAGAAGAAGGTGGAAAATTTGTTGTTGAGGGTGGTGTATTGAAAGGTAAGGGATATGAAAGCGGTTGTTATGTGAAACCATGTATTGCTGAAGCAAAAAATAGTTATAGTATCGTACAGCATGAAACCTTCGCTCCTATTTTATACATCATGAAATATAAAACCATGGACGAAGCGATCGCAATGCAAAATGGCGTGCCGCAGGGATTGTCTTCTTCTGTTATTACCAATAACCTACGTGAGGCAGAACAATTCTTATCACAGGCAGGAAGTGATTGTGGAATTGCCAATGTAAATATCGGAACATCGGGCGCTGAGATCGGCGGTGCATTTGGTGGTGAAAAAGAAACAGGTGGTGGTCGTGAAAGCGGAAGCGATGCATGGAAAGTTTATATGCGCAGGCAAACAAATACAATTAATTATACAGATAAACTTCCACTGGCACAGGGCATAAGATTTGATCTATAAATTACAGCCAAAAAAACATGAGCGGTAATGCAAGTTTACGCAATAGGTCTATTTTCGTTGATACAATTTAAAAACATATGAGTAAAATTTCAAAGATGCTGTTCGCAGCGTTTTTTCTTGGTAACAGTGCCTTTGCACAACAAGCTGATACAGCAGTAAAAGAAAAAGAGGTTGTCGTACCAAAGAACTGGCACCAACTTGATCCGGCTACATCTGGTTTCAATGGTATAAGTCTCGATAAAGCATACTCGCTTATCAAATCAAAGAAGCTTAAAAGCAACCGTGTACTTGTTGCAGTTATTGATAGTGGCCTTGATACACTTCACGAAGATTTGAAACCGATCATGTGGACCAATTCAAAAGAGATTCCGGGTAATGGTATAGATGATGATCATAATGGTTATATAGATGATGTGCATGGATGGAATTTTATTGGTGGCAAAGATGGACGCAATGTAAAAGAAGATAGTTATGAAGGCGCCCGTGTTTACAATAAATTAAAATTAAAATGGGAAGGTAAAGATGTAGATGCTGATCAGTTATCGCCTGCAGATAAAGCAGAATATGAAATGTATGTAAAGTCTAAAGACAAAGTGGTTGGCGGTGTGAATAAAGAAGAAGTAGCTTACCTGAAAACCTTGTTTCCAAAATTCATGGCCGGTGATTCTGTAATAAGAAAAGAACTGGGTAAGGAAGAATACAATGGTAATGATTTAAAAAATTATACTACTTCCAGTTTTGAAGCGAAGGCTACAAAAATGCTTATACTTAATATCAGCAAGGCAAATAATAGTTATGAAATTACAAACAATCAATTGATAGATGATATCAATGGCCAGTTGCGCAAAGCTGATGCAGCTGAAAATGCACCACCGGAATACCGCAAGCAAATTGTTGGTGATGATGAATCCAATATCAACGATCGTAATTATGGTAACAATGATATCATGGCTGCTACTTCATTTCACGGAACACATTGTGCAGGCATCATTGCTGCTGCAAGAAACAATGGTAAAGGTGTAGATGGGATCGCAGACAATGTACGCATTATGATGGTTCGTGCAGTGCCAGATGGAGATGAACACGATAAAGACATTGCAAATGCGATCCGTTATGCAGTAGACAATGGCGCAAAGATCATCAGCATGAGTTTTGGTAAGGATTTCTCTCCACAAAAACAATGGGTTGATGATGCATTCCGCTATGCAGAAAAGAAAGGTGTGCTGTTGATACACGCTGCCGGTAATGACGCAAAGAATGTAGACACCGCTGATAACTTTCCTAATCCTGTTTATATTGACGGAAAAGGCAGGGCCACAAACGTGATCACAGTTGGTGCAAGTGGAGATATGAAGAATGGAGGCCTTACAGCATCATTCAGCAACTACGGTAAAAAAGAAGTAGATGTATTTGCTCCTGGTGTAAGTATTTATTCAACCATTCCCGGAGATGGTGATACCACTTCTTATGGTAATGCAAGTGGTACAAGTATGGCTTGCCCGGTAGTTGCAGGAATTGCAGCGTTGATACTGGAGCATTATCCAAAGCTTACCCCGCAACAACTTAAATATGTAATTGAAAAATCTGCAACGGCGCCCGCTGATAAAGTAAATAAACCAGGTACTGATGAAAAGGTTAGTCTTTCAGATCTTTCAAGAACAGGCGGTATTGTAAATGCTTATGAAGCAGTAAAGCTTGCAGGTACTATCAAAACAACAAAACAAAAAGAGATACTTCCGAAAGCGACAATAAAGAAAACCAAAGTAGGTTAAGTATCCTGATCATATAATTTAAACAGGCCGGCTTCCCGGCCTGTTTTTTTTTGCCATCGGTTTACTAATTAAATCGATTCTATTAAAATCAAAATCATTTACATTTTGTAAATTGTTATGCAAAAGTTTAATATGTATGTTTAAAAAGATCGTACTCAGTATTTTTTTTACTTTTTTCTTATTGAATATCGTGTTTGCCCAGGCTCCATCAATTGAATGGCAAAAATGTTACGGTAGTTCCGGAAACCAGACTGCCTATCAAATAAAACAAACAAGTGATGGAGGTTATATTTCCTGCTTTTATAATACCAGTTCAGGGGTTGGATATCATGATTTCTGGATTGTTAAGCTTGATGCTACCGGGGCTGTAACATGGGAGAAATTTATGGGGGGCAGTGGTGATGATTTCGCACACGGCATACAACAAACCGCCGATGGTGGTTATATAGTAGTAGGTAGCACCAATTCAACTGATGGAGACGTGACGAATAATCATGGCAACGGAAACTATGATTATTGGGTCGTTAAATTAAACAACGCAGGTGATATTACCTGGCAAAAGACCTATGGTGGCAGCGGTGAAGACAAGGCATGGTATATTCAGCAAACTACTGACGGTGGTTATATAGTAGCCGGTGAGATCGAATCAACCAATGGAGATATTACAGTTAACCACGGTTTGGATGATTGCTGGATCATTAAAATTGACAATTCGGGCAACCTTATATGGCAAAAATCCTATGGTGGAAGTATGGACGATCATGCCTATAGTGTTAGGCAAACTGCTGATGGAGGATATATTGTTGCGGGTAATGCTGGTTCATGGGATGGAGATGTAACAAATCCAGGGCATATTTACTGTTTGCCATGGATCATAAAACTTAATAATGCCGGGAATATAGAATGGGAAAATACATACGGAAGTCCAGGCGGTGGATCAACCTATATTGCCTGCCAGACAAGTGATGGTGGTTATTGTTTCGCTGCAGAAAGTATTGGGAATGGAGGCGATGTTACAGGCAATCATGGGAATTTAGATTACTGGATCGTAAAATTAAACGCAACAGGAAATCTTGTCTGGCAAAAATCATTGGGCGGTTCGGGTGTTGATATTCCAACTTCTATGGTAATCACCCCTGACAATGGATTTGTTGTTGGAGGATGGACTACTTCAACCGATGGGGATATTACCGGGAATCACGGAGGCTATTCAGATTATTGGCTTATTAAAGTTTCACCTTCCGGCCAATTAGTTTGGGAGAAAGCAATGGGTGGAAACAGTGTTGACCAGTCGGATGCTATGTGTGAAACAGCTGATGGCGGCTTTATGATCTCAGGCAATACTTCTTCCAGCAATTCGGGTGATGTAGGGATGAATCACGGCGCTTTTGGTACAGAAGATATATGGCTCGTAAAACTAATTCCAAATGTAATGCCCGTTACTTTAACTGGTTTTGACGCAGATGTTAAATCCAAATATGTTTTATGTACCTGGCAAACGAAGCAGGAACAAAACAGCAGTCATTTTATTGTTGAGCGCAGTGATGATGCTGTACATTTTATTTCTTTAGGCAAGGTTGCAGCGAAAGGAAATGGTGTAACAGCTAATGATTATGATTTTGTAGATAAAAATGCATTTTTAACGCAAAGAGAATATTTGTATTACCGATTAAAGATGGTTGATTTGGATGGCAGTTTTAAACATAGTAACACCATTAGCGTACATTTGGAAAATCCCCTGTCTATTAGCATTTACCCTACCCCGGCAATAGATTATTTAAATATACTTTTTTATTCAAAAATGCCAGTGCAGGCAAACCTTGCTATTTATGATAAAACCGGAAAAAAAGTTTATCATGAAGTAATATTTACTGTTGCCGGAACCAACACCAAAAAAATAAATATAGCATCGTTGTCTCCCGGGAGTTATTCTTTAATCCTAACAGGAAAAACCAACAACTACGCTTCAGGGTTTATTAAAGTAAATAAGTAAATCGTTCCTAACAGTGTGAAGATACTATATAAATAATGCTGCTGTCATTGCATTTGCAAAATGATTATGAGCCACTTTTAAGCGTTGACATCTCTTTAAAAAAATCAGAGAACCTGTTGGCGATTTCCTACATATTTTTGCCTCATAAAATACTCAACCATGTCAAAGCCAGTTAAAGGAACCTATCCTGCTTATTTTGAAACTTACATAAGTAAAGTAAATGAGGACAATCTAAAAGATGCATTTACAATGCAGGCTGATATTATCAATAATTTCTTTGATAGCATTTCAGAAGAAAAATCCGGTTATGCTTATGCGCCTGGTAAATGGACCATCAAAGAATTGCTGCAACACATTATAGATGCAGAGAGAATATTTGCATATCGTGCACTCTCCTTCTCAAGAAAAGAAACCACATCACTCCCAAGCTTTGATGAAAATAGTTATGCAGATAATTCTTTTGCCAATGAAAGAAACTGGCAAGGCCTTATTGACGAAATGAAAGTGGTAAGAAAATCAACAGAAATGCTTTTTGATAGTTTTAATACCGATATGTTGAATCAATCAGGAATGGCAAACAACAATCCCATAACAGTTAATGCAATTGGATTTATTATTGTTGGACATTTGAATCACCACAAGAAAGTTATGGAGGAAAGATACCTTTGAATGTATGATGTATGATTTAAGATCTAAGATTTCTTAAAGACAGAGATATTGCCGATTGCCATAAATTAAAAAGCGCCCTGCAGGTACAAGGCGCTTTTTAATTTTAATCTTTTATTCTTTAATTTTTAATTTCTACCTGCTTCATCTCCGTTTTCGCAAGATTATTCTGCGTGATCATTTTGTTCAACACTTTCACTGTTTCATCAATATAAATATCTGTGCTGCGTTGTTTGATCCATTGTTTGTTCTTATCTACTTTATCCTGTGCTGCATTGATCGTTGCTGTATCAGCAGCCACATTTTGAATAACGAGCGGAACAGGTAATTTATAAAGCTCCTCTATTTGCTTTGTTACTGCTTTAAGTTCCTTCTGATCTTCTTTATACTTTGTGATATTGAGTGAATATTCTTTATCAAGGTATTTTCCCATCCAATCAACATTGGTTTTTATTTTAGTGAATGTAGGGCTATTGCTTACTTCTTTATTTACACTTGAAATAATAGCATCTTCACCAGGAACTGTCCATGTTTTATAATCTGCTTTTGATATTTCATCCCAGCTCAAAGCATAAGTATTATCCTTTTCCCTGAATTTGTAAAACTCCAAACGATCAGGCAATACAACATCAGGTGTAACACCTTTTAACTGCGTGGCCCCGCCATTAATACGATAGAATTTTTGAAGCGTTAATTTAACGGTTCCCAAATCTTCTGTTTTCTTATTTGCAAACAATGAATTTTCACTTTCAGGATTTAATGGAATATTCCTCTGTACCGTTCCTTTACCATAAGTAGAAGTACTTCCGATGATAACACCACGTTTGTAATCCTGTATGGCTGCTGCAAATATCTCTGAAGCCGAAGCACTGGTTTCATCAACCATTACAGCAAATGGACCTGTGTATTGTACGTTTTTATCTTTATCACGCAGGATATTTGGTTTCTCATCACGTCCCTTTACCTGGCATATCGGCCCATCTTCAATGAAAAGGCCGGCCATTTGTACTACATCATACAAAGAACCACCACCGTTACCACGAAGGTCCAATACGATACCATCTACATTTTCTGCTTTTAGTTTTTCTATTTCTTTAGCAACATCTGCTGCACAACGGGCACCGTTGGGCCTTTCAAAATCTGCATAGAATTCAGGCAGGTATATATACCCGATCTTATTTTCTCCTTTAATGATTGCTGATTTGGCGAAAGTATCTTCAAGTTTAATATCATCTCTTAATAAACTGATCACTTTAACGGTTCCATCAATACGTTTGATCGTAAGCCTCACTTCGCTTCCCTTTTCAGCACCACGAATCAATTTTACGGCGTCAGGTACAGCATAACCAGTAACATCAACCGGCTCCTGATTTCCCTGTGCTACTTTAATGATCTCATCATTTTCTTTTAATTCACCGCTTTTCCATGCCGGACCGCCACTTACAAGGCTTGATATTTTGATCTTACCATCATCATCTTTTAATTGTGCGCCAATACCAAAGAAACGACCACTCATCGATTCATTAAATGAACGCAGGTCCACTGGCGGAAAATAACTGCTATGCGGATCCATAATGGTAGTGATCGTATTTACGAACGTGCTGAAATTCTCATCGATCGTTTCTCTTGTTTTCTTGGTAGCAAAATACCTTTCTAATTGCTTGCGCACCTGGTCCCTCGCTTCTCTTTCAAGTGTACTATCGGGCTTAGCTTTATAATCATTTTTTCCTTTGTTTTTTTCTCTTTCATCCTGCAGGTCCACATATTTTTGCAATGTTGCATATTTAAGGCGCTTTCTCCAGGTATCAATTCTTTCTGCTTCATTCTTTGGAAAGTTTGATTTATCTGCATCCATCATTACCATTTCGTCTTTTGTAAAATCAAATGGTTTTGCAAGTATGTCCTTATACAATAAAGATGCTTCATTCAAACGTTTCAGGTAAACCTCATTGATGTTGTAAAATGACTGCAGTTCGCTGCCATGTATCTCGTCATCAATTTTAGATTCGTATTTTTTTGTAAAATCCTCGATATCTGATCTCAGGAAAACGGTCTTATCATTATCAAGGTCTTCTGTGAATTTCTTCAAAACTTCTTTGCTGAAAACATCATCAATTTTCCTTGGGGCGAAATGGCCTTCTTCGAGCAATACGCCAACATTTCTCAGGATCCTGGTGTACCTGCTTTTGGGATTATCGTCATTATCATTTTTTCCCTGCGATTGGAAAGTGAAAAAAACGCTTGCAGCGGTAAGGGCAATTATTACCGGAATGAATTTTTTGCTCATGATAAAATTTGCAATTTTTTGCATTGTGTAAAAATAACGTAAAAACGAATTTCTACGTTTAACATTAACGCCAGAACGCCAATAATGTTTTGTTAAACAGCCTTAGTGGGAATATATTGTGATAAAAGGCAAAAAAAATCTCCCCGGAAAATTACCAGGGAGAAGTACTATGGGTAATCGAAGGGGCTCGAACCCTCGACCCTCAGAATCACAATCTGATGCTCTAACCAACTGAGCTACGACTACCGTTTTTGATTCGAGCAGCAAAAATATATAAAAACCGGGCTCATTCAAAATTACATTTTGCCAAGGCTTTCATATTCCGGTATTTTTGCTCCCAAAATAAAAAATATGACGGCCCTGCAAATGATCATTATTGTTTTCTTTTCTGCTTGTACAGGCTGGATCATATCATGGCTAACATTAAGAATATTGTTCTCTTCTACCGGAAAAAAAATACAGGTTCGTTTCGCCATCACAGCAGGCAAAGCACTTCAGCAGGAATTTCAATCTCATGGTATCATTGATGATAAGATCGCCGACCCGGCATTGCTTGAAAAAATGAAGCCTGAAATAGAAAAGCATGTAGATTTTTTTTTAAATGAAAAACTGGCGACTGTATTTCCTTTACTGTATAAATTCATGGGTGAAAAGACATTGATGCAATTCAAAAATGCCTTTATGGCCGAGATCGATCTTCTTTTTCCAGTGGTCATTAAAAACTATATCGGATCGTTGAAAACAACCCTGCAACTGGATGAGATCATCGCAGAAAAGATAGAAAAGATACCAACCCGTACCATTCGTGATCTTTTTTTCGAACATGCAAGGAAGGAGATCCTCTATTTCAAATTAGCCTGTACAGGTGTAGGTATATTAATGGGGCTGTTGGCTTTACTGGCAGCGTTTTTTTTGTCCTGAAGTGCTTTGCAGAAATATTCAATATTCAACGTACAATATTGATTTTTTTAGGGCCGGCATTCAAAAACCCTTACCCATCCCCCAAATTAAAAACCACCTGCTAGAGGTGGTCTTAAGATTTTACTCCATTGGATGTTATCCCGGAGAATAGCTGTTAGTTCTGGTAAAAAGTAAAGCAGAGTGCACGGATTAACTGTTTACTAATATCAAAGTAAGCCCAAAAAATGTGATTTAAGAAACGGGAATGTTGCTATTTAATAACTGTGCATTTTTTAATCAAAACCGTGTTAATCGGGCACAAATCTGCAATCATTTAAACTTGGCTAAAAAGTCGTCCCTCCTCCTGCTGGCCACTTCCAGGATGACCCCGTCTTCCATAATTACGGTCCCCCCTCTTCCCTTACTGTATTTTTTGATCCGGTTCAGGTTTACAAGGTGGGAATTGTGTATACGGCAAAAAATGCTGGAGGGAAGCAATTCTTCGTATTCTTTTATGTTTTTTGAGGCAACTATTTTTTCATTCCTCACCGTGTAGATATAGGTATAAGCCGCATTTGATTCACAGCGAATGATATCCTCAACATTCATAAATACAAACCCATCCATGGTGGGTATGGCAATTTTTTGGAGGTTGTTCTGCGTGTTTTTAAAATTGGACAATAACAATGCTACCTGCTGGTTGATGTTTTTACCTGCAATCCTTTGAATTGCTTTGTTTGTTGCAGCCTGCAAATCAGAAATATCAACAGGTTTCAATAAATAATCCAATGCACTGTATTTAAATGCCTTCAGGCTGTAATTATCGAATGCAGTGATGAAAATAACCTCGAAGTCTATTGGCATAAGACTATCAAGCAGGTCAAAAGCATTTCCATAAGGCATTTCTATGTCGAGTATCACCAGGTCGGGCTTCAATTCCTTTATCACCTGAAAAGCCTTTTTTACATCTCCTGCCTCTCCAATCACTTGTATCTGTGGGCAGAATTCAGAGAGCAATTTTTGCAGGATGCGAAGATTTTTGGGCTCATCATCAACAATTACTGTTCTAAAATTGGCCATGATCTTTTTTTAATAGGGTTTTTTAAATGGAACTACAATAGTAACCTTTGTTCCGCAAGGTTTATTATTTAAATCTGTAAGATCTTCTGTCTGCAATATAATATCTGAATCCTTATTCATATTTATCATTTTTATACGCTGCCAGGTAATGTCAGTTCCCCTCGACTGGTAATTAAAATCCTGCGTTCTTTTATAAGTATTGGCAGCAAGCCTTCCGATGCCATTATCGATAACGGTACACGCAAGTTTGCCCCCGGACAGATCGAACCGGATGTCAATAATTCCCTTGCCATTGCTTTTATGCATGATGCCATGCCTGATACAATTTTCAATGTAAGGCTGCAGCAGCATTGGCGGAAGGGAATCAACATCCTTTTGAATATGTTCATCAATATGAATGTTGTAATCAAATTTTTCTTCGAACCTGCTCTTTTCAAGTTCAAGATAAGAGCGTAAAAAACTTTCTTCTTCAGCAACAGTAATACTTTCCTTACCTGAGTTATCAAGCGTTTGCCTGATGAGCTTTGAAAATCCTGATATGAATTTATTTGCTCCCAGGATATCTTTATCAATTACATATTGCTGTATGGAGTTAAGACAATTAAAGATAAAATGTGGGTTCATCTGGGCTTTCAGGGCCTGCTGTTCCAATTGTGCGATCTTTCCTGCATTGGCCATCTTTTCATGTTGCTTTTTCTTCGTCTTTCTTATTTGCCAGTTTGCCAACAGCCATACGATTGCTGTTGCCAGCAGGATCATAAGCACAATGAACCAGGTTTTTTCTACCAGTTTTTTGCCGATCTCAAAATTGATCGTTACCATTTTGCTTTTTACACCAAACTTATTTACGGCATATAACAGCATCGTATAGTTGCCGGAAGGAAGGGTTGGATATTGTAAAAAATTTTCCCTGGTTGTTTTCCAATCCGAATCTATTGCTGAAAGTTTATAATAATATAAAATATCACCATCGGCTTTAAAGGAGATGGCAACAAAATCAAAACGGATATTATTGTCCTTGTTTTTTAAAACGAGTGTCTTTGAAGAATCAAACTGGAAATTTTTTCCTGAAACAGTCACATCTAAAATTTTCAGGTCACAGATCGAATTACTACTGTTTTCATGTTCATTAAAAAAGCTAAGCCCCTCGGGAGTACCAACATACAATGTATCTCTCTCGGTATATATACAATTTATCATGTCGCTCAGCAATCCATCACTACTGGTATATTTTTGTAACACCCTGTAACCGGTATCATGCAGGCTGATCTTATTCAATCCCCTATCGGTTCCAATCCATAAATAATTACTATCTGCATACAATGCCCTGATCAAACTGCCGGTCAATCCTTCTTTGGTCGAAATTTTCTTTACGATCTTTTTACCATCATAACATATTACTCCTTCATCATTGGTTCCAACCCAAAGTTTGTCTTTTGACACGAGCATTTTTGTGATCCTTCCACTCAGCAAAGGAAATTTATCGCCAAGGCTATACATTTTTTTATTCCTGTCAAAAAATTTTAAACCAAGCAATGTACCAAGATAAATACCGGAATCAGTAGCACAGACAGCAGTACTTCTTTCAAGGTAAAAAATATGAAAATTAGGATTGGTCCATCTTTTAGTGAGCGTTTTATTATAAACACTACCTGTCATTTTAGTTCCTTCAGCTTCTACTCTTGCATCTTTTTCATTCATGTAATATGATACTGCATGAGAAGCAAAAAAAAGAACACCGGAATCATTGATATCAAAATCCTTATAACTGGTAAGCATTTCTGTGCTTAAATGCAATTGAATATTATCAAGAGAGGTATCGGATTTCAGGAGTGAATTTTCTGTCAGGAAATAGATACTTCCTTTGTACACTTTAATCTTTGAAATGCGGTTACCCGGGATTGCATCCAGTTTAACAGAAGCGATAACACCTGTTTTCTTATTATAATCATAAATAGAGTTTGCATCGGAACCAATGATGATATGGCCGTTTGTTGCCACAACAGATTCTACCGGCTTTCTTGAACGTACTTCATTCCTGAAAACAATATTCCTGTTGCCGGTAGATGACAGTTTGAATATTCCTTTCCCCAGGGTTGTAAACCAAAGATCCGCCTCGTGATCTTTTAATGTGAAGGATACATTCTCATTTTGTATATAAGTGTTGCTGTATTTTTTTGTTCTATAATTAAATTCAAAAACGCCCCGTTGTGTGTTAAAAAAAACAATACTATCGTTGGGAAACGAAATTAAATTCAGTGGTTGTGATACGGTGATCGTGTCTCGTCCATCCTGCAAATAATTATCCAGAACCAAACTATGCGATTCAAACACATTGCTGAAATTATTGTTATAGACCATCAGGTTGGGGTTCATATAAAAATGTGAGACTTTAAATCCC
The DNA here is from genome assembly GCA_047601875.1 of Ferruginibacter sp. Taxonomy (GTDB): domain Bacteria; phylum Bacteroidota; class Bacteroidia; order Chitinophagales; family Chitinophagaceae; genus Ferruginibacter. The sequence goes on from JASGIL010000001.1 coordinate 163,245, forward strand.
CAAAACCTGATTACTTTTTGTTCTTCAAAAGAAGCACCGCTTTGTGTTACTTTGATCAGGTATTGTTTTACCTGTACAGTATCGCCCAGGATAATAGAAGCCTGCAGTTTACTATTAATACCTCCGCCCATTATCATCCATTTGCCATTATTCAAAAAAGGTATAACAAATACTTTTTTTTCTGCTGTAAGCACGATTAGTGTTTGTTCGCCTACAAAAAAAAGGTTACCATCTTTATCCTCAAACATGTTTTGAATATACTGTTGTATTTTAAACAACTTTAGTGTAGTATCTGTTTGCTGGTTATAGATCTTTCCTTTGTAATAATAACAGACGGTATTTTTATAGGGCAACATCCAAACCCTTCCTTTGCTATCTACGAACAATTTTAAGACCTCGTTATCGGGCAAACCTTCAGCGGTTGTAAAATTTTTGAAAGAAGTTCCGTCAAACCTGCTTACACCTGTTTCCGTAGCAAACCACAAAAAGCCTTCTTTATCCTGTACAGAATAATAAACATTGTTACCCACAAGCCCATCTTTGATATCGTAATGCTTGTATGAATATTCCTGGCTTTTCGCAACAGAAAAAAAACAGCACATACAAGTAACATGCAGTATGAAAAACCGCTGCCAGTTTTGTATTTGTATATTCAACAATTTTTTCATTCCTTATTTTTCGTTCCAACAGGTATTACTATGGTAACTTTTGTTCCGCAACCCTCCCCGCCTGAATCTTTTAGATCCTCTGTTCGTAATACAATATCTGAATCCTTATTCATATTGATCATTTTGATCCGTTGCCAGGTTATGTCTGTTCCCTTCGATTGATAATTAATTTCCTGGTTATTTTTATAATTACTTGCTGCGGACCTGCCAATACCATTGTCAATTACCGTACAGGACAGTTTTTCCCCAGATAAATTAAACCGGACATCAATAAATCCCTTTCCGTTGCTTTTATGCATGATGCCATGCCTGATACAATTTTCAATATAAGGCTGCAACAACATCGGCGGCAACGCATATTCATCCTTCGGAATTTGCGGATCGATAAAAATATTGTAATCAAATTTATCCTCGAACCTGCTTTTCTCAAGCTGAAGATAAGAACGTAAAAAACTTTCTTCTTCAGCAACAGTTATTTCTTCCTTACCTGAATTATCAAGTGTTTGCCTGATGAGTTTTGAAAATCCCGATATGAATTTGTTGGCACCCTGTATGTCTTTATCAATTACATATTGTTGAATAGAATTAAGGCAATTAAAAATAAAATGTGGATTCATTTGAGATTTCAGCGCCTGCTGCTCAAGCTGTGCTATTTTCGCTGCATTGGCTGTTTTTTCCATTTGCATTTTCTTTACCTTTCTTATTCGCCAGTTCGCCAGGATAAACGCAACAACAATTGTAAATAAAATGAACAAAACAATAAACCATTCCTTTTCAAACAGTGTTTTTTCAATTTCAAAACTGATGGTCACTGTTTTGCTTTTTATACCGAATTTATTTACGGCATATAACTGTAATTCATAATCGCCCGAAGGCAATGTAGGATATTGAAGGAAATTTTCTTCTGTTGTTTTCCAATCTGTATCAATTCCTAAAAGTTTATAATGATAAATAATCTCTCCTTCGGACCTGAACGATATCGCTACAAAATCAAACCTGATATTTGCATCCCTGTGCTTTAAAAAAAGTTTTGTTGAATCAAATGGAATCGTTTTTCCCGAGATTGTTATATCAAGTATCTTTAAAGCGCATCTTGATCTTCTCTTAAGCAAACGCCAGTCAAAAAAACTCAACCCTTCAGGAGTTCCTACATAAACTGTATCATTTTGTAAATAAATGGCATTGATCATATCACTGCTAATACCATCACTGGTTGTATAACCTTGTAATAAAGGATAAAGCGTGTCCGCTAAACCTATCCTGTTTAATCCCTGGTCCGTTCCAACCCATAAATGATTGCTATCGGCATACAATGCTGTTATAAGATTGCTGCTTAAATTGTCTTTTAATGAAATTTGCTTTACAATTTTTTTCCCGTCAAAACAAAACACTCCCTGGTCATTTGTACCCACCCATAATTTTCCATTAAAATTCAGCAGCCTGGTTATGTGTCCATTAAGGCCGGGGAAATGAGTACCTGTTTCAAATATCTTTTTATGCCAGTCTACAAATTTTAATCCCGTTAATGTACCAATATAAATACCACTGTCGGTATAGCACAGTGCCGTTGTTCTTCCAATATAATAATCATCAACGCTGGCCAACATCCTTTCATTCAATTCTGCAATTATGGAAGAATGACCATTGGCCTTTTTTGTTGAGGCGTTTTTGTTATTCTTCATAAGCGAATAAACCTGCAGGTGAGAAGAGAAAAAAAGCTTCCCATCTTTGTTGAAGTCAAAATCTTTATAGCTTGAAAAAACCTCGCTTTCCCTTACAAGATCAATTTGTTTAAACAAAGTATCTGCCTGGTGAAGCGAGCCTTCTGTGAGAAAGTATACCTTGTCCTTAAATTTCATAATTTTCATTACATCGCCGTTCGAGATGGTAGGTGCAAGATGAAATAGTTTTATATCCCCTGTACTTTTATCATAAGTATAGATAGCATCATTATCAGAGCCGGCAATAATGTTTGCGGCAGTTCCTGTGATGGATTTTATTGGTTTATTTTTTTTCGATCCGTCAGTAAAAAAAACATTACGTTCTGTTTCCGTGTATAACCTGAATAAGCCGCGGTCAGATGTAGTAAACCATAAATTCTGGTCGTTGTCTTCAAAAGTATAAGTCACATTTTCATCAGGCAAATAAGTTGTCAAATACGACTTGTTGTTGATATTATATTTTAATGAACCTTTTTTAGTATTAAAAAAGAGGATGCTGTCATTTAAAAAAGAAATAAGGTTATAATCTGCCGGGACCTTGATGGTATCTTGTTTATTTTCGAGGTATTTATAAAGAACAAGGCTGCTTTTATCCAGCATATTCACATAATTGTTCAGGTAGATTATAAGATTTGACCTGAGGTAAAAAAAAGCAGATTTATAACCCCAGAACCTGATACCAAGCTCTTCTTCTTCAAAATCAAGAGATGCAGCATTGAGTTTTATTTTAAAGAAATTTTTTCCTGTTCTTAAGATCACATTTTTCTGATCATCTGTTCCAATGCCAATCACCACATTCGTAAGTGTAAAAACGCTTCCGTTAGAAAATATTTTATTGTCTTTAGTAAGTACAATAACATTTATACTCTCAGAGAAGAAAATATTGCCGGCCTTATCTTCCAATATGTGTTCAATATACCCGCTTACTTTTATTTGTTTTACAATGCTGTCATTTTTTGCATTGTGGATCTTTCCATTGTAATAATAACATATCGAATTTTTAAATGGAAGCATCCAAACCCTTCCTTTACTGTCTACGAATAATTTCAATACCTCGTTATCCGGCAATCCTTCATTGGTAGTAAAATTTTTAAATGAAGTACCATCGAACCTGCTCACACCCGTTTCAGTTGCCAGCCATAAAAATCCATCTTTATCCTGTACAGCGTGGTAAATATGATTGCCTATAAGTCCGTCTTTGCGATCATAATGTTTATAGGAATATTCCTGTGCCCGGGTTCCCAAAAAGCAAGTGCAGCATAAAATAGCGGTAAGGATAAGATTAAAGCTTTTCAATATGCAACTGTATATTCTTGAATCACTAATATCGTCAAATTAAAATAATTAGCATTATTTTGCCATCACAATATTTCATCATGAAGAATATCAATTTCAAAAAAATATTACCACATCTTATTGCAATCGGCATTTTCCTGCTGGTTACTGTTATTTTTTGCAAGCCCGCACTTGAGTCAGATACTATTTTAAAGCAAGGCGATGTTACTGGCTGGCAAGGCATGAGCCACCAGTCTTTTTTATATAAAGAACAACATGGGCATTTCCCGCTTTGGGCAACCAGTATGTTTAGCGGTATGCCTGCATACCAGATCGCAATGGAAGGCGTTTCCTCACCACTTGGTTTTGTTAACCAGGCATTCCAGTTATGGTTGCCACAACCTATGAACTTTTTCTTTCTTGCCTGTATATCATTTTATTTTCTGTGTGTTTGCCTGCGCATCAAACCTTACGCAGCCATAGCAGGTGCATTGGGATTTGCTTATTGCAGTTTCTCCCCGATAATTATTACTGCAGGCCACAATACACAAATGATGGCACTTGCTTATGCACCTGCAGTAATTGGTGCAGTAATACTTGTGTTTGATAAAAAATATCTTCTGGGATTTATACTAACGGCACTGCTTACTTCCCTGCAGATCACGCAAGGGCACCAGCAAATAAGTTATTATCTTTTTCTTATACTGGGTGCAATGACCATTTCTTATATCATTTATTTTATAAGAAACGGTCAGGCCGCACATCTTGGAAAAAGCCTTACACTTATTCTCATTGCAGGAATATTAGGCGTTGCCACAGATGCATTGGTACTAATGACCTCATATGATTATGCAAAAGATTCAAAACGTGGCGGGCAATTGGTACTGGATGATGCTTCAAAGAAAAAGGATGTTGTTAAAGATGGCAAAACAGTGGGCCTTTCAAAAGATTATGCTTTTCAATGGAGTTATGGCAGGGCAGAAACATTCAGCCTGATGTTCCCGGGTATAAATGGATACGGATCTTATTATACAGAAAGAGACGGGGAGCCATACCTGTTTCCAAAACTTGATGAAAATTCAAACACTGCAAAATTTTTTACAGATAAATTAAATGTTCCGGGCGACCAGGCTACAAACTATGCGTTTCAGCAAAGCCAGGGCATATATTGGGGCGGGCAACCCAACACCAATGGACCCGTTTACCTTGGGGCCATTATTTGCTTCCTGTTTTTATTTGGTATGTTTTACCTCGATAACAAACACAAATGGTGGATACTTGCAGTAAGCATATTTGGTATTCTCCTGTCGTGGGGACATAACCTTACGGGATTCAATTATTTCATGTTTGATCATTTGCCGTTGTATAATAAATTCAGGGTTCCTACAATGACCCTTGTAATTCCCCAGATACTCTTTCCCGTTATTGCCGCACTTGCAATTAATAAATTAATGGATAATGAAGATGCCGCCGATGGCTGGAAAAAATTCAGGCTGGGCGCCATTGCCACTGCAGTGGTATTTTTATGTGTATCGTTTTTCTACATGAGTACCGATTTTAGTAAAGAGAATAAACAACGCACTGCTAAATTCAACCAACTGGTGAACGCACAGGATCCGGCCATGCAATCAAAAATGGCTGCACTGAATGAAACGGATCAGCCTGATCGCGACAACAGGTTGTATGAAGGAATGCTCATGAATTTAAAAGGAAGTGCTGATGCACAAAAAACGGCCAGAGATTATGTAAGTGCAGTAAGAAAAGACAGGCAGGATTTTCTTACCTCCGATATACTGCGTTCACTCGCCTTTGTTGTTGTTGCAATGGTGATCATCGCACTTTATTTAAAAAACAAAATAAAAGCCATGCTGATGGTGATCGCCGTTACACTTGTTTCTTCGATCGACCTTATTGGTTTTGGAATGAAGTACCTGAATGAAAAAAGTTTTGACAGTAAAGAAAAATATGAGGCCAATGAATTTCCACTCTCCCCTGCTGATGAAACGATCCTTAGTGATAAGGACCCTAACTACAGGGTATTCAATTCCGCTGCAGGTTTGGAAGAATCTAAAACATCTTATTACCACAAATCAATTGGTGGATACCACCCTGCCAAACTTGGTATCTATGATGATCTTATGGCTCACCAGCTTTATGGTTCACCCAATATTGCTGTGCTTAACATGCTCAATACAAAATATGTGATACAGGAAAGAGACAACAACCCTGTTGCAGCAAGAAACCCCGGCGCATTGGGAAATGCATGGTTTGTAAATGCAGTAAAGTTTGTGAACGGACCTGTTGAAGAAATGAAAGCGCTGGACAATTTTGATCCTGCCGACACTGTTGTTGTAGATAATGAATATAAAAAATTAATTAATGGCATTGTTCCTAAAGACAGCAGTTCAGTTATTAAAATGACCGCTTTCGACAATGATGTTATCACTTATAAAACATCATCCACCGGCAGTCATATAGCAGTGTTCAGCGAGATCTATTACAGGGACTGGAAAGCTTATATTGATGGAAAACCTGCTGATTATTTTAAAGCAAATTATGTATTAAGGGCCATGGTTGTTCCGGCGGGTAGCCATACCATTGAGTTTAAATTTGAACCTGCTGTTTATTATACAGGAAAAAATATTGGTAATGCTTCCGGCTGGTTATTGACATTGATGCTGGTTGCATTTATTGTGTATGCTGTGGTGAAGGGGATGAGGAAAGAAAATACGATTACTGAAGAAAAGGTTAAGGGGTAATTGGTTGACAAGTTAACAAGTTGAGAAGTTGACAGGTTAAAAGGTTATTATAATTGAAAGCTGTTTTAACCATTCAACCTGTCAACTTCTCAACCTATCAACTTTTCAACATTCCAACCTTCCAACTTTTAAACCATTAACCATTAAACCAACAGTCAACATCGCAGTACTCGCCCCCTACAAGATCTATCCTGCTAAAATGGGTGGACAAAAAGGTATCGCCTGTTTCTATGAATATTTTTCAAAACTGTTGCCCGTTACCATCATCACAACAAAGAATAATGAATTTCCTGCGCAACAGGATGCTCATTTCCTGCCCCTGCTCAGCAATTCCAGGACGAGATACATCAATCCATTCCTGTTCTTTGTATTGAGGCGGGTTATCCGGAAAAAGAAAATTACACATCTCATACTTGAGCATCCTTATTATGGCTGGCTCGGCATTCTATTAAAATGGTTTTGCAATATTAAACTGGTTGTTCATTCCCATAATATAGAAGCTACCAGGTTCAGGAGTAATGGCAAATGGTGGTGGCCGGTATTGTTTCAATATGAGAAGTTTACGCATCGTCGTGCCGATATTAATTTCTTTATTACAGATATCGACCGGGAATTCGCCATTCAGAACTTCAAACTTGCCCCCGGGAGCTGTCATGCGATCACTTATGGCTTCGATCTTAAACAACCTCCCACCCCGAAGCAACGAATGGAGGCTAAAATGTCTCTTATACTTATGCATGGCATCAAAGCATCAGAAAAAATACTGTTTTTCAATGGCACCCTTGACTATAAACCCAACCTGGATGCGGTTGATTTTATTCTACAGGAAATAAATCCACGTTTGTTGAAAAAAGATGCTTTTGAGTACAAGGTCATTATTTGTGGAAAAAATCTACCCGTAAACTATGATGAGTTGAAGGCATACCAATCGAAAAATATTATTTATGCAGGCTTTGTGAGTGATATCAGTACCTATTTTATGGGCGCTGATATTTTTATAAACCCGGTGATCGACGGGGGCGGAATCAAAACAAAACTGATCGAGGCACTCGGATCAAACCTGTCCTGTATAAGCACTAAAAGCGGCGCCACAGGCGTTAATAAGGAAATTACGGGTAATAAATTGCAAATTTTGGCAGACGGCGATTGGGAAACTTTTACAAACACTATCTTTGAAGCAAATACGGCTGATGATATACCCAATAGTTTTTTTGACTACTTTTATTGGGGAAACATCACTGCCAGAGCCGCAAGGATTTTAAATCCATAATAATAACGAATAACCAGCATGCGAATATTAATAACGGGTATATCAGGTTTTGTAGCAAGGCATTTCGTTGAATTACTTTCAACTTTAAATGAACCCGTTCACATTGCTGGTATTTATAATAATCACCTCCCACAATTCTCCGAAGACGATTTTACAAATATTAAATGTGATTTTCATAAGATAGACTTGCTGGACAGCAGCAGGCTTAGAGAAGTTTTACTTTCATTCAGGCCCGATTATATTTTGCACCTTGCTTCAAAAAGCAGTGTTGCTTATAGCTGGAAACATCCTTCAGAAACCATTAAGCACAATACCGGCATTTTCATTTCATTGATTGAGAATATCCGTTTGCTGAACCTGGATTGCAGGTTATTATCTGTTGGATCGGCAGAAGAATACGGAAATGCACCTAAGACCGAATTGCCACTTATAGAAACGCACTGCCCTAACCCGGTAAGTCCTTACGGCACGAGCAGGGTGATGCAACAGAAACTTGTTGAGATCTATTCAAAGAATTATGGACTTGATATGGTTCATACAAGGTCATTCAATCATATCGGACCGGGTCAAAAAGAATCATTTGTTATTTCTTCGTTTGCAAAACAACTTGTAGGAATCGCTAATAACCACGATTTTCATCAACCACTTATTGCCGGCGATCTAAGTATCGTAAGGGATTTTGTGGATGTAAGAGATGTTGTGAAAGCCTATTATATGCTGCTCATGCAGGGCGCTAATGGAAATGTTTACAATATCTGTTCAGGTAAAGGAATATCGCTGAATGAGATTTTAAGCAAGATGTGCAGCATCCTGAATATCCAGATCAGTATTGAAGAAGATCCAAACCTGATCCGCCCCAACGATACCAAAATAACCATCGGCAGCTATGCCAAACTGAAAGCCCTTACCGGTTGGACCCCTACGATCAGCATCGATCAAAGCCTTTCAGATATCATTGCATGGTGGAAACAAAGTGTTTTGGTTACCCAATAGCTTTTTTTGCACTCTCCCATAACAACATTGCGGTACGATCCCAGGAAAATTGTTGCTTTTGTAAAAAACCTTTTTGGATAAGATTGTTGCAGAGACCATTCTTATTTTCATATAAAGCAAGCATGCCGTCAGTAATTGTACTAACTATAAATGGATCTGCATAAACAGCTGCATCACCTGCTACTTCGGGAAGTGAAGTAACATTTGCAGCAAGCACCGGAACACCTGCTTCAAATGCTTCTACAATGGGTAAACCGAAACCTTCAAACACGGGTACAAACGTTAACGCATAGGCTGCGCCAAGCGCCAGTTTTAATTCAGCATCGCTCAAACGTCCTGTAAAATTGATATCAGCTTTATACGGGCTCGCTTCATAAGTATCTACAATCTCCGATTTGCTCCAAAGCATGCCACCTGCGATCACCAGTCTCATATCGCTTCCTGATTTTTTTTTGAATTCATTGAATGCAAGCAATAGCCTGTGCACATTCTTACGTGGATGCATGGAACCTACAAAGAAAAAATAAGGATGTCCTGCGGCATATTTTTCTTTGGCTGCTTTTTTTTCTTCGGCTGTTAAAACATAAAAACTACTGTTGATGCCGCATGAAACATTGTCTACAAGATCAGCTGGTATTTTATAAAGACTTACAATATCATCTTTACTGTATTCAGAAATGGTTGCAATACGCGTTGCTTTTTTTGCAAATCTTTTAAAGAAAGTACGAAAATAAACACGGTTCTTAAATGCAAGATTTTCGGGGTAATGTTCAAAATTCAGATCATAGATAACAGGAAGTTGTTTGCATGAACTTGACAATGATAAAAATCCTTCGGCCGATATAAAAAGATCCGGCTTAAGTTTGCGCAATACAAATGGAAGCACAAACTCCATATAAAAAACATAGAGCAGCGGGTGCCTGTAAGGCGGAAAAACTTTTTTGATCTCTACGTTCTTAAAATCGAAATAAGGCTCAGTGAAATTTTTATCACAGAGTATAACAAACGAAACACCCGGATTATTTTTGATCATCCGCTGAAACGTATTGATCGTAAAATAACCGATCCCATCTAATTGCTTATTGCGTAAGACCCAACAATTAATAGCAATCTTCATAATAAATTGGTTTGAATGTATGATGATCGCTCATCAATAAATAAAGCATTATTATTTTTTATTGATTTTTATCACGAATAACAGGCGTTATCTTTTGAACAACACTTCGACAGGCTCAGTGTGACAGTTCTCTGTGACACTCGTTAACAAAACTGTCAGCCTGAGCTTGTCGAAGGCGTTCTAAGAAATACCTTGTCTTAGTTAGTAAACCCGTGTATAAAAATCTATTAAAATAATTTCCTCTATTTTTGCCGCAAAGATGCTTTTTTTAAAAATAAAAAGGAAATAAAGTATAATAATGAAAATAGCTTTAATAACAGGAATTACCGGGCAGGATGGAGCGTATTTAACTGAGTTGTTGCTCGAAAAAGGTTATACCGTTCACGGAATAAGAAGAAGGAGTTCATTATTAAACACGCAAAGGATCGATCACCTCATCTTCGATAAAAAATATGCAGGCAGGATATTTTTGCATTACGGCGATCTTACTGACAGCAGTAATATTTTACGCATCATCCAGCAAACACAGCCTGATGAGATTTACAACCTTGCGGCCCAAAGCCATGTACAGGTAAGTTTTGAAACGCCTCAATATACCGCTACAGCCGATGCTACCGGTGTATTATTGATCCTTGAAGCGATACGTATTTTACAGCTCGAGAAGAAAACAAAATTTTACCAGGCATCTACATCTGAATTGTATGGTAAAGTGCAGGAAATTCCTCAAACAGAAACAACACCTTTCTATCCACGTTCGCCTTATGGCGTTGCAAAATTATATGGCTACTGGATCTGCGTAAATTACCGTGAAGCGTATAATTTATTTGCAGTGAATGGTATTTTATTCAATCATGAAAGCCCGTTGAGAGGTGAAGGATTTGTAACAAGAAAAATTACCATTGGCGTTGCGCAAATTGTAACAGGAAAACTGGACAAGATCACGCTTGGTAATTTAGATGCAAAAAGAGATTGGGGCCATGCAAAGGATTATGTTGAAGGAATGTGGCGCATATTGCAGCAGGATGTACCTGAAGATTATGTATTGGCAACCGGTATCGCAACGAGTGTACGGGATTTTGCGAAACTTTGTTTTGCAGAAGCAGGTATCGAAATTGAATTCAAAGGAACGGGTGTTGATGAAAAAGGATATATAAAAAGTTGCAGCAATCCTCTTTACCAGTTACCAATTGGCAAAGAGATCCTCGCTATCAATCCAAGATATTTCAGGCCAACAGAAGTGGACCTGCTGATCGGAGATGCAACCAAGGCAAGAACAAAACTTGGCTGGGAACCCAAATATGATCTGAAGATGCTGGTGAGTGAAATGATGCAGCAGGATATTATCAATGAATCAAAAAAGTAGGTCTTATTTCAAACCAATTCCCTGCAATGACGTATAAAAAATGAGTTGACATCCCGGCAGATGTCAACTCATTTTTTTATACAGGAAAAACAACTTTCTCCCAAGTACATTTTTATCAAGCAATGCTGCAATCCATATCCTGAATTTTGAAGAAGGTTCAAATTTTTGTCCGGGCAATAATTCAGCAGCATGTTTTTTACAGTTACGAATAAAATCACTCACGGTTATTTTTCGTAAAGCAACAGGGGTCTTCAGCAACCTGTGCGAAAGGCTTTCGCACATATACATGATCCAGTCATAACCATATTTTTCAATGGCCGAACTTATATCCTCGTTTTGTTTTTTTATACCCGCCAAAAAAACAAGATACCTTTCAAATGCAAGCCGGTAATGTTCACCGTTGGTAAGCTTTGATACGCTGTCGTGTATCCTGTAACTAAAACATTGTTTTGCGCTGGTAGCTTTGTAATTTTTAAAGGTCAATTGTACCCACAACTGGTAATCTGCAAAGATCAGGTTTGGATAATTGGGAATACCGCCCAACTGGTCGTAGTCCTTGCTTCGCATCATGTAACCCGTTCCCGTGCTGTCAAGGGTACGTGTAAACTGGCTGGCAAGGAATTCATGTGCATGCTGAACTTCATCCATCGGTTTGCAATTGCTCTTAAAATTCCCCTTGCCATCTATAAAAGAAAAATGAGATTGATAAAGTGATGCATGCGGATGTTTTTCTATCAGCTTATTCATTTCATCCAGGTAATGTGGGAGAAGCAGATCATCATGACCGATCAGGGTAATGAATTCATTTTTGGGCACCTCAACAACTCTTGCCCAATTTTGTTCGATGGTTAGTGAATCAGCAGAAGGAAATATTTTTATCCTGTGATCATTCAATGATGCAAGCCATTGCGGCGTTCCATCGTTACTGTTATTATCAAGCACAAGCAAATCAAAATCTGCAACGGTTTGTGCTAAAATGCTGTTCACACATTCTTTCACATAGTCTCCCCCATTGCGTACAGGTAATATAATTGAAAATTTATTCATTGATGCCCCATGCTAATTTAGTCATACTTCTTTTTTCTTCTGTACTGGCTTTATCGTAAATTCCTGTCTGGTTATCTGAAACCAGCAGGTTTTCCTGGTTATATCTCCAGAATGTAAAACTATTTTGCCATTCTTTCATTTCGTATGGCTTTCCATATTTATCTACAACAAGTAATTTTAATCCCTTCTTAATATAATAACCGGACAATCCATTATTCCCACTTTCAAAAATATACGCTTTGAACTTTGTATCAATAATAGCCGGCCTTATTTCAAGAAACGCTGTTCGCCTTACCATGAATGCATTTGTTCGTACGTGCGGATTGGGAAATGGCTTGAATAAAAAACGCCAGTAAAAAAATGCCTTGATAAAAAGCTTATACTTACGAAAATTATGATTAAATCCTTTGCCTGTTTCCCAACGCCAGGTATTTTTCTGGTAAACAGATGAATAATAACTCTGGCAGGATGCTGTTGCGCTGATTATCCCGGTATTCGCATCAAAATTGTCAATGTAAAAACTCAGCCAGTTGTTTGCCCTTATTTCACTATATGAATTCAGGAATATAACCAGTTCACTGTCGAGCGATGCCGCAACTTTTTGGTAGATGTCGATATCCTGCCCTGCATCAAAATAAAAACTTTTATATTCTTTGATCCCGTATTCTTCCAGGTAATTGATATATGATTCCGTTTTATCCGGATGCTGAACAGATGTACCATTAAAAACAAATACAAGCTGGTGAGGATACGAAGCAGTATATTTTAAATAACTGTCAATAAATTTTTTAAAATGTTCTTTCCCGAATGGAAGCCATATCAAATGAACGACAGACACATTGTGCATTCCATTCTTCATGTGAGGATTTTTAAATTTCCGTTAGGCAAAATTATTTTTTTAAACCTAAATATTTTAAAGGATTTAAAATAAAGAAGCCCAGTTTGTACCTCCGTGATGAATTTTTAAATTGTAAAACTTTGTTATTCGCAAAATCTTCGTCGAGGAACAAACTACTCTCATCGAAAGCAAATGCTGCATCAGATGCAAATCCAAGCAGGTATTCAGATTCAATCTCGTTGTTTATATTAACCGCATTAAAATCGCCCCGGTAATATTTCAAATCATTGGCATTGCTCTTATCAGGAACGATCAATGATCCTGAAAAAAACTGTTGCCTGAATATTGACACACCGGAAAAATATTTTTTTAATAACCCCCTGAATTCTTCTTTATATAATTCTTTTACGTGAAAAGGATTTTTATAATTTTTCTTATCTGAGTAAACCAGTTTATCGGGTGTAGAAATAACACAAAGTCCCCCGGGCTTAAGAACACGTTTTACTTCGGCCATCATTTCTTCATGCCTGTCGTGATGTTCCAGGGTTTCAAAACTAATTACCACATCAAATGAATGATCGGGGTAAGGAATTTTATCTGCGCTACCGGTCTTAAATTCAAGATTAGCTTGTTTGTATTTTTCTTTAGCACGAAGTATTGTTTCGTTATCAATATCAACACCGGCAACTAACCTTGCTTTTTTTGCCAACAGGTTAGAACCGTAGCCTTCACCTGAAGCAATGTCTAAAACAGCTTTGTTTTCACAAAATTGCAATGCAAGTGCGTAACGATGCAAATGCTCGCTGGTATTTTCACTAAGTTGCTCCGGCTCCAGTCGTTCTCCTAAAATTTTTCTTTTGGCACTCATAAAGATGTAATTGGTTAAAGTTTTAATATGCTTACAAATTTCTGTATTTTTTAAGCAACGTACTTATTAATGCGATATGTTCAAGATCCTTTCCTGTTATTTTTTTTTCAAGTGATGCCATGCTTTCTTTATAACGCCTGTTATCAACATATTTTTTACCGAGGAAAGGAACTTTTAAAATAAACTTACCTACCTTTTTTTTAAACCCAACTGGAATGGTTTTAAACGATTCTATTTTTCTTCCATAGTCAGCAAGTGTTTTATGGACAAGTTCTTTTAATTGCCCTTTATCTATATTCACAGAGCCGGCCCCTTTTTCAACAATATGATCAAGAAAATTTACAAGCTCTTCATGGTATTTTTTGTCCTTTAAAATTATATCCAGGTTTTCCGCTGTTTTATCGTCAGATGTTTCCGCATGTTCCCTTACCTGGAAAAGTACGGGTAGGTCTTTGGTTTTTCCTTTCAGCACCGGCACAATTGAAGTAAGGTATTCATTCAGGTAAAGATTGCGAAAGGCTTTTCCTGCATTATTAAAAGCGTCTTGTAAAACAGCAGTCCGATGTAATGCGTATAGAAGGGATTTATAGGGATGAAAAAGCTTTTGTATTCTTTCCCGGGCATCAGTTGATGTGAGCGAATGATCCCCGTCGTAGAGTAAATCAATCCTTATGTTTCCATCTATCGTATCCTTATAATACCTGAGTATTGTACCCTGTGCAGCACTATAATCATGATTGCTTTCAAGAAATGAAGCACACGCATATAAACCTCCCGGAACAGTAAAATCATCATCAGCACAAAGAGCTGTATAGGCTGTTGTAACCTCACCAAGCACATGCTCTACTTTCTGTGTGTAGGATAACCCGGGTGTATAAATATACTGTACCGTGAGTGGAAGTTTTGTCTTAAATAAATGTTGCTCCTTCGAGCTATCAGCAATAATGATGTTACATTTTTCGTCACGGTAATAATCAAGCAACCTGTCAAGATTAATATGCCTGTTATGCAGAATAATAATTAACGTGATCTTTTCTTCCATTTTAATCTTTTAACGCAGCTTTCAGTTTGGTTGTATCGCCCCAGAATTTCATCGGCTCGTAACTAACATAATCATAATAACCAAGGTTCAATTTTATATGTGCATTCTTTTCTTCAAGATAATGTTCTACAAATTCTTTTACTGTAACCGGTGTTCCACTACAACAATTGATCACGCCTGTAATGTGCTGCTGGCTTGCGATCTTTACAATATACTCCGCCACTTTTTCAACAGGTAGAAAATCACGAACCTGTTGCCCCCCACTCATATTAAATACTGTTTCTTTATTCTCCACTGCTTTATCGAGCTGCGAAATTAGGGATTTTGGATTTTGCCCTTTCCCATACATATAAAACAACCTTATCCATTTCAAATTAAATTGCCTGGTGGTTGCCAGATCTTCCAAATACTTTCTCAATTCGTTTTTAGCAATACCATAAGCATTAGAAGGATCAGCAGGAGCATGTTCGGCCAGGCAACCTTCCTGCATTCCATATTCAAGGCATGTACCTGTGACCGTGATATCGTGCAAACCATTCCTCAGTACATTATCTAAAAATGCCTTGTGACGGGGGAGATTTTCTTTTATATGAAATTCCTGGGTATAATTAGGCAACCCTTCCCAGGCAAGATGAATGAGTATATCGGGATTTTGAAAATGATCGAAATAATTTTTCCTGTCATCAAAACTTTTAAGATCAAATTCTATGTAATCAACCTTACTGAACCAGTTGAATGCAGCGGCTTTATTTTCATTGGCCGAGGTTGCAATTACTGCAAAACCTTGTCTCAAAAGTTCTTCAATAACATATGAACCAATAAATCCTGTAGCACCTGTAACAAGTACTTTTTTCATCTAGTCAATGATTTGTAAGGAAGGAATAGGAATCACAAATTTTCCACCCCAGTCCTTTATATATTTTAATTGTGCCGTCACCTCTTCCCTTAGGTTCCATGGCAGGATAATAATGTAATCAGGCTTTGTTTGTTTTATTTGCTCTTCTGATGTTACTGGTATATGACTGGCAGGTAAAAATTTATTCTGTTTATGAGGATTTGCATCTACTACAAATTCGATAAGGTCATTTTTTACACCACAGAAATTCAATAAAGTATTTCCTTTTGCCGCAGCACCATAGGCAGCTACTTTTTTGTTGTTTCTTTTTTGTTGTATAAGAAAATCAAGCAGGTCCGTTTTTACTTTCAATGCTTTTGCGTGAAAACCACTGTAATATTTCATCGACAATAAACCCTTATTACTTTCTTTTTCAAGCAGGGCCGGTACGTTCGGGGAAATGGCTTTGCTATTATCTTCTTTGTGTTTTGCATAAATGCGCAATGATCCGCCATGTGTTGGCAATTCATCTACATCAAATAGTTCAAGTCCGTTTGCCGAAAATATTTTTTGAACAGTGTGAAAAGAAAGGTAAGAAAAGTGTTCATGGTAGATCGTATCAAACTGGTTGTTATCTACCAGCTGCATCAGGTGCGGAAATTCCATGGTAATAACACCTGTATCTTTTAAAATTATTTTCATACCCCCAACAAAATCCATGATATCGGGAACGTGTGCCAGCACATTGTTGCCCAATAACAGATCTGCTTTTCTATTTTCAGCTGCAAGTTTTTTTGCAAGCCTCACTCCAAAAAAATCGATCACGTTTTCAATTCCTTTTTGTATGGCAACTTCAGCAGTATTGGCAGTGGGTTCAATACCGAGTACAGGAATATTTTTCTCCTTGAAATATTGTAACAGGTAACCATCGTTGCTTGCAATTTCGGTCACTTGTGAAGATGCGCCCAAAGAAAACCTGGTCGTCATCATATCTGTGTATTGCTTTGCATGAGCCAGCCAGCTTTTGCTGTACGAAGAAAAGTAAACGTAATTGCTATCAAATATCGCATCGGATTTTTTGTATTCATCTACCTGCACCAAAAAACAATTTGAACAGGTATATACTTTCAGCGGGTAAAACACTTCCGGTTCATTCAGTTCTTCTTTTGATAAAAAAGAGTTGGATGCGGGCGAATTCACAAGATCAATAAATACATCCGTAAGTTCAGTTTTACAAAATCTGCAATTCATTTTTTATAAGCCTTTAAAAGTTGAATCAATTAATGGATAATGCTGGTCCCTTGCTGATATTTCTGTAACAGGCAATGGCCATTGAATGTTCAGCGTTGCATCATCATATCTCACTCCCTGTTCTGCCGAAGGCGTATAAAACTGTGAATGATGATAGATCAGTTCCACATTATCTGTAAGCGTTTGAAACCCGTGTGCAAATCCTTCGGGGATATAAAGCATTTTTTTATTTTCAGCTGATAATTCTGTTCCAAACCATTTTTTAAAAGTTGGTGAATCTTTTCTCAGGTCAATGATCACATCGTACACGGCACCGGCAATACAACGCACCATTTTTATTTCGCTATAAGGTTTCACCTGGAAATGCATTCCTCTTATCGTTCCTTTTTGTGAAGAATAAGAATGATTTAGCTGCACCCATTCTTTATCATGTCCTATCGTTGCAAATTCATTTTTGCAATAAGTGCGGGCAAACCATCCCCTGCTGTCGCCGATTGGCTGAAGCGATACAATATAACTTCCCGGTAATGTTGTTTCCAAAAACGTCATAAGTTCATGTAATCATTTACCTGTTTAAAAGTAAAGCCGGCAATATCCGTTGTTTGTTTATACCATTGCAAGGTCCATTCAATTGCATTGATGGCATTCAATTTTGGTTTCCATCCAAGTGTTTGAATTGCTTTGCTGATATCCAGTTTTAATAATGTTGCTTCATGTGGCTGGGTCTTATCACTAATATCTTTCCATTCGCCACTACCCCATGTTTTAATTGCAAGCGTAACCAGTTCCTTAACGGTTAAATGATCGCCGGGCAACGGACCGAAATTATAAGCCCCTGAAAATTCTTTCGGATCATCATTCATAAGCCCTCCCAACAATAAATAACCTGCCAATGGTTCCAATACATGCTGCCATGGACGAACAGCATTGGGGTTGCGTACATCAATCGTGCTGTTCCTGCGCAAAGCTTTTATAATATCCGGGATGATCCTGTCGTCGCTATAATCTCCACCACCAATTACATTTCCTGCACGGGCAGCTGCAATGGCTTTGTTATGTTTACCTATCTCATTTATATTGAAAAAAGAATTACGGAATGAATTTACCACGATCTCGGTACATGCTTTACTGGCGCTGTAGGGATCATAACCACCAAGTATATCCGATTCATTGTATAGAATATCCTGTTCTTTATTCTCATAAACTTTATCAGTTGTGATGACAACAACCGTACATTTTTTTTGAAGTTTATTTGCCGCTTCAAGCACATTGGCGGTACCAACAACATTTACTTCAAATGTTTCTGCAGGAATTTTATAACTACGTCTTACGAGTGGTTGTGCCGCAAGATGAAAAATAAAATCAGGTTGAAAAGATATTATTTCCTCTTCCAGTTTTTCTTTATCACGAATATCAGCAATGATGTTTTCAAAAAGATTCAATGGCTGCAGGGTATTGAACAGGCATTCATCGTATTCGGGTTCCAGCGCATATCCTTTTGCGATAGCGCCTAATTGCGATAACCATGCCATGAGCCATGATCCTTTGAAACCGGTATGGCCGGTAACAAATACTTTTTTATGCCGGTAATAAGACTGTAAGGTTTTTTGATCTACCAAGTTTTCCATTTTGCCTGGCCATTTTGCCAGAGGTCCTCTAATTCAATTTTATCTCTTAATGCATCCATGCATTTCCAGAAACCCGAATGTTTATATGCCTGTAACTGGTTATCCTTTGTTAATCTTTCCAATGGTTCATCTTCCCACATCATGTTCGACATATCTCCTTCAAGGTATTTGAACACGCCAGGATTTAATACAAAAAAACCACCATTGATCCATTTGTTTTCGTCTTTTGCTTTTTCCCTGAAATCAATCACCTTCCCGTCTTTATCGAGGTCCATGCCCCCGAATCTTGCTTCAAGCGCAATGGCAGTAACCGTAGCAATCTTTCCATGTTTTTTGTGGTATTCAACAAGGTCCTTAAGATTTACATCGCAAACGCCATCGCCATAGGTCAGCATAAAATCTTCGTTGCCAATATAAGATTGAACTGCTTTAAGTCTGCCTGCAGTTTTTGTATTCAAACCCGTTTCAACAAGTGTGACCTTAAATTTTTCGCTGTTGCTGTTATGAAATTCAACCTGGTTATTCTGCAGATCAACAGTAAGGTCGGCATTGTGCAAAAAATAATTCATGAAATATTCTTTGATCATATAGCCTTTGTATCCAAGACAAATAATGAATTCATTAAATCCATAATTCGCATATGATTTCATGATATGCCAGAGAATCGGTTTGCCGCCGATCTCTACCATTGGTTTAGGTCTTGTGCCCGTTTCTTCTGAAATCCGGGTTCCCAGCCCACCTGCAAAAATGACTACTTTCATCAAATAATATTATTAGGTAGTTTTAAACTGAATATCAATAATTTCGCAAAAATAGTTTATAATTTATAAATCGTTCCATTCACCAGTTATTCATGTCGCAAATAAGAAAAAGAAGTTTAAAAGCAACTGCCTGGATCTATGCCGGATTCCTTATCGGAGCGATTAACACTTATTTTCTTACTCATAAAAACTGGTTCAGTACCGACCAGAACGGGCTCACCAGGGCAATGATCGAAATAAGCCAGCTGGTATTCGCTTTCTCAACGCTGGGGATCACTTCTTATTTATACAAATTCTTTCCTTATTACCAGGACAATATCGAACCGAAAAAAAATGACATGCTGGGCATAGCCCTGGTAGTGGGACTGGCTGGTTTTGTCATCACATGCTCAGGTATTTTTTTGCTTGAACCTGTAATTGTAAGAAAGTTCAGCGCAAACTCGATCCTGCTTGTACAATATTTTTACTGGATACTGCCAATGGCTTTTTTTGTATTACTATACAATATACTGGAAGCCTATTCTTACGGATTCGGCAAAGGCGTATTCACAAGTTTATTACGGGAAACACTTATTCGTGTATACACAACTGTTATTATTGTTTTGAAAGTGTTCGGGGTCATCAATTTCAGGACATTTATTGCATTGTTCTCCCTTCAATACGCCATTATCGTGATCATATTGATTATCCATCTTGCGCTTGAGAAACAATTATGGATCAGCTTTCGAACCAGCCGCGTCACAAAAAAATTCAGAAAAAAAATCCTTTCCCTGTTAACACTCACGTTTATTGTTATCATTGTTAGTACGCTAAGACAAAGCATTGACGGGCTCGTGCTGGCTGCAAAACAAAACCTTGGTAAAGTGGGTATTTTCGGACTAGCAGCTTATATGGTGTCGGTTTTACAGGCACCTTTCAGGAGCATTGTGGCTGTAACCATTCCCATACTTTCAAGATCATGGAAGGATAAAAACTATGGAGAGATCAACAGGATATACCAACGTTCGTCCATCAACCTGCTGAGCTTTGCGCTTTTTGTATTCTTTTGCATCTGGCTGAACTTTACGGATGGCATCAATTTTTTTGGTATCAACCCGGATTATCTTGAAGGAAAATGGGTCTTCTTTTTATTGGGAATGGTAACGATCATTGAGATGGGTACAGGCGTAAACGGGCAAATAATCGGGACCTCTACGTATTGGCGTTTTGAGCTATGGACAAGTCTTTTATTAACTGCATTGATCATACCTTTAAGCTATACACTTACATTGAAGTATGGGATATTTGGTCCTGCTTTCGCAAACCTGATCTCGTTTACTGTTTATAATTTCATTCGATTCTGGTTTCTCTGGAAAAAGTTCAATATGCAACCCTTCACTTCAAAAACAATGGAAGTAATTGCCATTGCACTGGTGGCTTATGGCATAAGTTATTTTATTTTTAATAATATGAACGGGTTGGCAGGTTTGATCTGCAAGCCACTTTTATTTGCCCTCATCTATATAACCGGCATCTATTTTAGAAAGATCAGCCCCGATCTGGTGCCCGTTGTTGAAACCGTAAAGCGTCGCCTGGGACTTAAAGCCTAATACCTTCATTTGCGAATTAAATCATATTTTTACTGAGCCTGAAGACCCATAATCCTTTTGAAAAGAATTCAGTAGAAACCCAACCATTTTTATAACTTTTATAGTTATACTAATGAACAACGCATTCACACCAATAATTACCATAACATAATTGCTGATTCCTGACCCGGTATGAAGTATTTTTTATCTTTTTTTGTTTCCCTGTTATGTTTACAGTTGGCTATGGCGCAGGTAGACCTCAACCTCGGTTTGCGTGCTTACTACCCTTTCAATGGAAATACAAATGATGCCAGCGGGAATGGTTTAAATGCTACTCAATTTAACGGGGTTCAATTAACAACCGATAGGTTTGGGAACACAAACAGTGCTTATTATTTTGATGGAATAGATGATTACATGAAAGTGGCTGATAATGGAGCGCTTTCAACTCCGGCGTTTAGCATTTGCTATTATTTCAATACGGAGATCAATAGTTATCAAAATTGCATTGGGAAGATTAATTATACAAATGGAAATGGAGCAACTTATAATTCAGGAATTTTTCAATCCGGGCCACTTCTTATTTTGCTACCATTTCTGATGCCAGTGGATGTAATGTACAGGTACCATCTACACTTGTATACACTATGTATAATGGAAATATTCTACCAAATACATGGCATTGTATCGTAAACACTTTTGACAATGGAATCCAAAAGCTCTATGTTGATGGAGTTCTTTCACAAACGATTGTCCCTTTCAACCAGTCTAAGACCTGTACAAACACAGATTTCGTGATTGGATCATGGTGGCAAAGTGATCCACACAGGTTTAAGGGAAAGATGGATGAAATACGTTTTTATGACAGGGCCATAAACCAGGATGAGGTAAATGCCTTATGTGTTTTATCTGCATGTAATAACTGGTTGCATACACAGGCTATCGGGGAAAGTGTTAAGGTTGGAGACCTTGATGTAAGCGGCAATCAAATTACCGTAGAAGGAAATTTCAATTGTACTTCTTTTCCAATCAGTGGTGCAGATATCTGGGAAGAAATTGTTTCCAAACATAGTTCGCCGTCTGATTGTAATTATGCATTGAGAATGAATATGGCTGCCATTACAACTACCGATGGCTTTTTCTTAACTCCTGCTTCCTGCGACAATATATCATTGAATAAAACATATCATGTTGCCATGGTGTATGATGGCAATACACTTAAATTCTACAGGGATGGATTTTTAATGAGCCAGGTTGCTGCCACCGGTAACCTGGTTCTTAATGATCTGCTTACCACTATAGGCGACTATGCATATTCAACTCCTTTGGGAACTAATTTCTTTGGTTACCTGAATGAAATACGCATCTGGAATGTTGCCCGCACCCAATCACAGATCCGGGTGTATATGAATAGTTCTCTCCCCAATCCAACCACCCAAACGGGATTACTTGCATACTATACTTTTGATAATTTAATAAACAAGCAGGGAAATACAACATGGAACGGAACCTTGAGTGGTGCTGCTACAATAAGCAATACAAATCCAAATTGTGATTTTATTCCTGATTCATGTAATGTGATCACCAGCATTACTTCTTTTACTGCACCTGATACAGTTTGCGTGAATGAACCTGTACAGGTTGTAAATACTTCTGTTGGTGCAACAGATTATTACTGGAGTTTTTGTGAATCAACTTTTGCCGGTGTACCAGATGCTGTAAACCTCGGAAATCCGGGTGGCTTTGCAAGCCTTCCTGTTTTTGAAGATATCGCAAAAGATGACCTGGGCAACTACTATGGATTTATGGTAAACAATACCCCATCGGGATTGATCCGTTATGATTTTGGCAATAGTTTATTGAATACACCTGTAGCAAATTTCCTCGGGAACCCCGGGGGGGCATTGCCGATACGTGCTGAAGGTATCCGTATTGTAAAAGCAGGAAGCAACTGGATCGGTGTTGTGGTTGGTGGCGCTATCGCTTTCGGTGATGTACCTGCTGTAACAACAATTAATTTTGGCGTATCCATTACAAACAATTTCCCTACAGCAACCAATTGGGGCAATATTGGTAATATGAATTACCCGGTAGAAGTTTTTGTATTTACAGAAAACAATAACTGGTACGGGTACACGGTGAATGCAGATAATAACACGATCACGAAATTCAATTTCGGAGCTGATTTTACCACCCCACCAACTGCCGTGAACCTTGGCAACCTTGGTGGCCTGAACGGCCCCACAGGAATTGGGGAAATAAAGGATGGTACAAACTGGTATTTGTTTATCACCAATGAAACAAATAATACGATAACCAGGCTCAATTTTGGAAATTCGCTTTTGAATACAGCAACAGGTACAAATCTTGGAACGCTTGGAGGGGCATTCAGTAAACCAAGGGATATTTCTTTTATAAGATTGTGTGATGGTATTACTGGACTTGCCGTAAACGGGCAAACTTCTTCAATTACAAAACTCGATTTTCAAAATAACATAACAGGAACGCCGGTTGTTTCATCACTTGGAAATATTGGCAGCCTTAATTTTCCCCACTCCATTTCAAAATTATTCAGGGAAAACAACGACATATATGCATTCATTCCAAACGTGAATTCGAATACAATTACAAGGTTGCGCTTCCTGGGATGCCAGACTGTTCCAGGTTCAGCATTACAAACACCAGCGCCGATCAGTTATTCAATTCCCGGTACGTATAATATCAACCTTACAACAGATATTGGATTACCAACCCAATCTTCATTCTGTAAAAAAATAGTTGTCCGGAGTTGCATTGTACCAACAACAACATCATTTACTGCACCGGATACTGTTTGTGTAAATGAACCCGTACAAGTAGTTAATACATCAACAGGCACATCAACTTATTATTGGAGTTTTTGCGAGGCCAACACGGGCTCGCCGATTGCGAACAATCTCGGTAACCCGGGCTCAACGCTTGCAAGGCCAACTTTCAGTGATATCGTACAAGACGATGCGGGTAATTATTATGTGTTTGTAACAAGCAATGTTCCAGAAAGTGTTACACGGCTTTCTTATGGGAATAGTTTATTGAATGTACCTGTTGCGCAAAACCTGGGAAATTTTGGCGGCATTTTACCGGTAGGTGCGGAAGGCATACAGGTTATGAAAGTAAATAGCAATTGGATCGCTGTTGTTGTAGGCGGCGATGTGGCAATATCAAGAATCATTAAACTTGAGTTTGGCACTTCTTTGTCAAATGCGCCCACAGCTACCAACTGGGGCAATATAGGTGGTCTCGCTTATCCGCATGATCTTTATGTATTCACGGAAAACAATAACTGGTATGGATATACGATAAATGCACTTGGCAATTCACTAACCCGTTTTGAATTCGGAGCTGACTTTTCTACTGCACCGGTTGGTACCAATCTTGGTAACCTTGGAGGAATGGATATCCCGGTTGGCATTGGTGCAATAAAAAATGCCGGTAACTGGCATTTATTTATAACCAATGGAGGAAACAGCGACCTGATCAGGCTTGATTTCGGAAACTCATTATTGAATGCACCTACGGCTGTAAACTTAGGGAACCCCGGAAATGTGCTAAGCAATCCAAGAGATATTTCATTTATTGATCTTTGTGAAGGTATAGAAGCATTCTCTGTAAATGCAGATAACAATACTATCGCAAAATTAGATTTTGGAAACAACCTTTTAAGTGTCCCTGCAGGAACTTCACTCGGGAACCTTGGAGCTTTGAACTTTCCACATTCGATATCAAAGTTTTTCCACGTCAACAACGATATTTATGGATTTATACCAATTGTAAATACGAATTCTATTACACGCATGCGATTTGCAGGTTGTAGCGGTATTCCGGGTAGCACATTGCAAAATCCACCGCCTGTAACTTATACCACTGCGGGCACATATAGTATAAATCTTTTGACAGATATAGGCCTGGTTACACAAGGGTCTTTTTGTAAACAAATTGTGGTGCAGGATTGTATCGTGCCGGGCATTTCAAATATTATCAATGATTACACTCCTGTACTTGCATTGAACCCATGCAACAATTCAATTACAGTTGAAGATGGTACCGCTTTCCACGCAGGTGATACCGTGTTGCTCATACAAATGAAAGGTGCAGGCATCGACTCAACCAATACTGCTGCTTTTGGAACAGTTACAGATTATAAAAATTCCGGTAACTATGAATTCAATTACGTAAAAGCCGCAACAGGCAATATCATTGAATTAAAAAATAAGATCACAAGACAGTATACCATACCAGATGGTAAAGTACAATTGGTAAGAGTTCCATATTACTATAGCGTTAATGTATCGTCTACCCTTACCTGTTTGCCATGGGATGGAAGCAAGGGCGGCATACTGGCATTCAATGTACGTGACACACTCAGGCTGAATGCAGATATAAATGTTACCGGGAAAGGATTCAGAAAAGGCATTATGCACAATTCCCTTCTTAATGCATTTACCTGCGGGCTCAATGATTATTTCTCCCCGGTAAATACCATTTTCGCTGCAGGTAAGGGTGAAAGTATTGCGGACCTGAGTGATGCCAAAGATGCAGGAAAAGGTGCAAAGGCAAGTGCCGGCGGTGGTGGCATGGATCCAAACAGTGGTGGCGGTGGTGGCGGGAACGGTAATGTAGGTGGCGTTGGAGGATGGGGATACCAGGTTTGCCCGAATTATAATACCATTAATGATTGGGGACTTGGTGGTAACCCGCTAAACTATAATCCTATAGCAAATAAAATATTTCTTGGAGGCGCTGGTGGTGCAGGGCATTGCAACAATGGATTTGATGATCCAACCCTTAATACAGATATGGATGGCGGAAATGGTGGCGGTCTCGTTATCATTTCATCCAATTATTTAGAAGGTAATAATAATAACATTGTAGCTAACGGCGACACTGCTTATGAATTGGTTGCTCCCGGATTTCTTGCACACGATGGTATGGGTGGTGGTGGCGCAGGAGGAACGATATTGCTTAGCAATAATAATTTTCTTTCTAATGTTAATGTTACAACGCTTGGTGGAAAAGGTGCAGACATGAGTTCATCACCAGTAGGTGGCCTGGTTGGACCAGGTGGTGGTGGAGCTGGTGGTGTGTTATGGGTAAAGCAAGCTGCTGTACCGGGAAATATAACGGTAACAAATACCGGCGGCAACAATGGTGTTATTATTCAAAACGGCAATAGTCCGAATGGAGCTACCCCCGGGCAGGATGGCATCAATGTTTTTAGCTTGGTTATCCCTGTTGATACGGTCCTTTTCAAACCAAATATCGATTCTGTACGCATCAAAGACAGCAATACCATTTGCCGCAATTTTGATTTTCACGGTTTTGCATATACAAATACTACAGGCATCACTTCATGGCATTGGGATTTTGGGGATACGCATACGGCTAATACTCAAAATGCATCTAACACTTATTCAAGTGATGGCACCTACAACGTTACATTAATTGCAACCGATATCAATGGATGTAAGGATAGTATCATCAAACAGGTAACTGTTATAAATTGTGCAAATGCGATCTCAAATATCATCAACGATTACACCCCCGTTATAGCATTAAATCCATGCAACAATTCGATCACTGTTGAAAATGGTACTGCCTATAATGTTGGCGACACTGTATTGATCATTCAAATGAAAGGTGCGGTAGTTGATTCAACAAACACTGCCGCATTTGGAAACATAACTGATTATAAAAACGCAGGTAATTATGAATTTAATTATGTAAAAGCCAGAACAGGTAATATCATTGAACTCAAAAATAAACTCACCAGGCAATATGATATACCTGTTGGAAAAGTTCAGCTAATCAGGGTCCCTTATTACACAAGTGCAGTTGTTTCGGCTACGCTTACCTGTTTGCCATGGGATGGAAGCAAAGGAGGCGTTTTGGTTTTAAATGCCAGGGACACTGTAACCCTCAATGCAAATATTGACGTAAGTGCAAATGGATTTCCCGGGGCCATTGGTCAAAACACAATACATCCTCCTGTTTTTAATTGTTTTGAATCCAACTTCTATTACCTGGGTACATCATATGATTCTGCATCAAAAAAAGGCGAGGGCATTTCTTTTATTTCAAATAACAGGATCTTAGGAAAAGGTAAAATCGCCAATGCTGGTGGTGGTGGAAATTCCCATAACTCTGGTGGCGGCGGTGGTGCTAATGGCGGGCAAGGCGGTTTTGGTGGCTATCAATTTGAAGGTTGTGGCGCTACCCCATTTGATAACCGCGGTATAGGCGGTACACAACTCACATACAATAATGCTGCTAATAAAATATTCATGGGTGGTGGTGGTGGTGCCGGCCAGGCAAATAACTTTGATGGCTTCTCCGGAAACGGCGGAAATGGTGGCGCCATTGCAATCATTATGGCCGGAACATTAATCAACAACGGGAATAATATTATTAATAACGGGCAGGATGCAGTTGCCTGTTCGCTCGGTGGAACAGGTTGTCATGAAGGTATGGGAGGTGGCGGTAGCGGTGGTACTACACTTTTAAAAGTTCCGAATTTTGTTAATAATGTACCCGTGAACTGTATTGGTGGAAAAGGCGGCGATATGGTACAGGCCGGTAACCAAAGAGTGGGACCCGGTGGTGGTGGTGGTGGTGGTATTGTATGGTTTAATGCAGCAATACAACCCGCCAATGTTCCCAGCTTAACAACAGGTGGATTAAATGGAACCTGTACAGCTTATGGTCTTGATCCGTGGGGCGCTACCCCCGGTAATGGCGGCTCAAGTTTGCTGAACCTTGTTATTCCTGTTGATACAGTATTATTTAAACCAAACATTGATTCTGTTCGCATAAAAGACAGCAATATCATTTGCCGCAATTTTGATTTCCACGGTTTCGCCTACACGAATACAACGGGGATTGCATCGTGGCATTGGAATTTTGGAGATACACATACAGCTAATACACAAGATGCTTCCAATACTTATTCCAGCAATGGCACCTACAATGTAACATTGGTTGCAACAGATCTCAATGGATGCAAGGACAGTATCATCAAACAGGTAACTGTGGTAAATTGTTTGAATAGCATCTCAGGTGTTATCAATGATTATACACCGGCACTCGGGTTTGATCCATGCAATAACCAGCTTACCGTATTAAATGCTGCAGCATTCAATCCCGGTGATACTGTTTTGTTGATACAAATGAAAGGTGCCGTGATCGATTCAGTAAATACGACTTCTTTTGGAACCGTTACCGATTATAAGAATGCAGGCAATTACGAATACAATTTTGTACAAAGCAAGGTTGGCAATGTTATTACGTTTTTAAATAAACTTACACATCAATATGATATTCCTGCCGGCAGGGTCCAGTTGATAAGGGTTCCTTATTATAACAGCACGGTAGTAACGTCTACCCTTACCTGTTTGCCATGGGATGGAACAAAGGGTGGCGTACTTGCCTTTAATGTAAGGGACACTCTTACTTTGAATGCTGATATGGATGTGAGCAATAAAGGTTTCAGGGGCGGTGGCACGGGAAATGCTTTCAACTGCACCATACCGGAATATGCTACTGCATCAGGTACCACAGGGTTCAAAGGAGAAAGCATTGCAGAATTAAATGCACCATGGAACGGAGGTGGCGGCCATTTGGCCAATGGCGGCGGTGGAAGCATGGGTGGTAATTCAGGTGCAGGCGGGGGAAGCAATCTTGTAGCAGCTGGTATTGGCGGAAGAGAATTTAATGCCTGTGCGAATTTGCAATCTATCGGCGGGCAGGCTTTGACAAACAACGCAAATTCAAAAGTATATTTAGGCGGTGGTGGTGGTGGTGGCCAGCAGGATAATGGCTTTCCTATTTACCCGGGAGGCAATGGTGGCGGTATTGTTTTTATTTCTACCAATCACTTTAAAGGAAATTCATTCAATATAAATGCAAATGGTTTCTCAAGATCAGAAGTGATCCATGATGAAGGTGGTGCTGCGGGAGGTGGTGGCGGATCTGTTGTTCTTATTGCCAATAATTTCATTAATACGGTAAATGTAAAAGCTACCGGTGGCGATGGCAATTCAAATAATAATACATCTTTTCCAATAAACTGTCATGGACCTGGAGGTGGTGGAAGTGGTGGTGTTATTTTTGTTAAGCAACCCGCTCTTTCAATAAATATTACGCCTACGCTTACTGGCGGTAATGCAGGGCTGGTATTAAACCCTGCAAGCACCTGTTTCAATACAACACATGGTGCAGCTAACGGAGCCAATGGAACATCTATAGGCAATTTTGTATTGACAAGAGATACCATTCTCTTTGTGCCGAATATAGATTCAGTCCGCATACATGATAGCGCAACTTCCTGCACCGGTTTTGATTTCCATGGCCTCGGATACACAAATACTACTCCCATAGTAACATGGGATTGGGATTTTGGTGATGCCAGCAGTCATGCAAACACTCAAAATACATCTCATACTTATTCAGGTACGGGGCCATATACCGTTCATTTGATTGGTACGGATATCAATGGTTGCAAAGACAGCATAACGACTACCGTTAGCCTAAATACATTGACCGTGAATGCAGGAAACGATACAGCCTTCTGCAGCAGCGGCCCGGTTACACATACATTACATGGCGTTACTACCGGCGCAGGTTATAGCTGGACGCCGGCTGGTTTACTTGATAACAATACATTGCAAAACCCAACCGCTACCATTTCTGCCACAACCATGTTCTACCTGAATACATCAGGCGTTGGCGGATGTACAGCGATCGATTCTGTATTGTTAACTGTAAATCCATTGCCAGCAGTTTCAACAATAAATGATTTTAGTATTTGCAAATTAGACAGCATGCTGCTTACTACGGTAACCAATGCTACTACTATTCAATGGAGCCCCACCCTTTCTGTAAATGATCCTACGATCGCCAGTCCTTATTTTATTGACACGGTATCACAACAAATGATCATAACGGGAACCATTACTGCTACGGGCTGTATTAAAAAAGATACGGTAAATGTAACGATCAAACCATTGCCTGCTGTTATTAGCATACCTGATACCTCGCTTTGCGGCCCACACAATGTTACACTTACAACAACCGGTGCACAAACTTATACATGGTTGCCGGCAACAAACCTCAGCAATCCTTCTATCGGTAATCCCGTATTTACAGGAAGCACAACGCAAACATATACCGTAACAGGTACAGGTGCCAACAGTTGTAAGGCAAAGGATACCGTTACCATAACTGTACACCCACAACCAGCTGTAAGTACGATCAGTGATATCAGTATTTGTCGTGGTGATTCTATTCAATTAAATACAACAACGGATGCACAAACCAATCAATGGTCACCTTCTACATCCGTAAGCGATCCGAATATTCCGAATCCATATTTCCACGATACCGTATCGCAACAAATGATCATAACCGGTACCAATGCAACAGGCTGTTTTGATAAAGACACTGTGAATATTACCGTGAAACCACTACCGGTTGTTCATACGATACCTGATTCTGCGCTTTGCGGACCACGCAATATTACACTCACTACAACAGGTGCACAAACTTATTCATGGACGCCTGCTACTGATCTGAGCAGCACAACAATTGCAAGTCCTGTATTTACCGGAACTGCTACACAAACCTATACTGTAACGGGAACAGCTGCCAATGCATGTGTAGCAAAAGATACTGTTACGATCACTGTGAATGCAGTTCCAGTTGTAAGTACCATTGCCAACGCCAGTATTTGTAAAGGAGATAGCATACAACTGATTTCAAACAGCAATGCAGGATCCAATAGCTGGTCGCCTGCCGGATCGGTAAATAACCCAACCATTACAAATCCTTATTTCATTGATACGGTATCACAAACCATGACAATAACCGGAACGAATAGTGGCACAGGTTGTTTCTCAACTGCTACTGTTAATATAACGGTGAAACCATTACCCAACGTTAGAACGATCAATGATTTTACTTCATGTGCAGTAAACACTGTTACCTTAACTACTACAGGTGCACAAACTTATTCATGGACACCTGCTACTAATTTAGATGACCCGGCAAGTGCAAACCCAATATTCACCGGCCCTGTAGGAACATATACTTATTATGTTACCGGTACAGGCGTCAATGGATGTATTTCAAAAGATTCTGTCAACGTTTCCATTACACCCAAGCCTGTTTTTACAGCACCTGAAAATGGATCGATCTGTATACATGACACCATTGTTCTTAATGGCAACAATGGACCGAATTATCAATACACCTGGAGCCCGGGAACAACGCTGAGCAACCCGGCGATCATCAATCCGACAGCCAACCCTACCGTTACTACAATTTACAGCCTGCTGATCGAAGATCATGTATGCAATTCCGATAGTACTTTCACTGTTACGGTAACGGTAAATCCTATTCCAACAGTTAGTGCCACAAAATCCAACGATCTTGATTGCGGCACTCCTGAATCACAGCTGATCGCTTCCGGTGCTTCGCATTATTTGTGGACCCCTTCAGACGAGTTGAGCAGTCCTTATATTTATAACCCGGTAGCTTCGCCTTATGTTACCACACAATACATTGTTATTGGTACTGATGTAAATGGTTGCAGCAACCAGGACACGATCACTGTTATAAGAAAAGGCGGAAAATATTTTGGATTCAATATTCCCAATTCATTTACACCTAATGGTGACGGACTGAATGATTGTTTTGGTGTTACTTATTGGGGACAAACCAGCAATTTCCATCTCATGATCTACAACCGTTGGGGAAATAAAGTTTTCGAAACATACAATGTTGCTGAGTGCTGGGATGGAAGGTACAAAGGCAATCCTTGCGAAGTCGGCAACTATGTTTTTTATCTTAAAGGTGAAACACTTTGTGGTCCTGTAACCAAAAAAGGCAACCTGTTATTGATCCGCTGATAAATAACCAAGAAACAATTTAAGCGCTTCCCGTTTTTTATCATCCAGTATATAATCAATATTAGCTGTATAATATTGATACAGGTCGTAATCTTCAAATTTTGTTTTGGCTACGATCTCATCAATATGATCCAACCCCGTTCCTGTTGCTTTATTAAAACCAACAATAAAATCTTCCGGTAGCTTTTTATTGGAAACCCATGCTGCAAATAAAAAAGGAAGGCCGGTCATTTCCTTCCATGCTGTTGAAAGATCATAAATGTATTTCGACTTCTTTCTTTGTATCAGTGCCCGGTCGCCAATAACAAGTCCTGCAACAGTTCCTGCAATGCTTTCTTCATAACCTTCATGCGATGCGATCAATTGCGGCGCTATCTTCCAGTGTTTTTCCAGGAGTACTTTCAGCAATGCAACCGAAGTACGGCTCTGGTAATCGAGGTAAAGCGCTGATAACTTTTCTACAGGCACATCGCTAAACAGGCAAACGCTTGCCACTTCACCATCGGCACCAATACCATAATCAGAAATGATATGATGTTCTTTTAATTTGGGAATAACTGCCACAGGAACCAGGCCGATATCGACCTCATCATTGAGCAACATCGCGGCCACTTTTGCCGGGTACTCAAACATTAATTCCATTTTATCTGTCATCTGCCCTTTTTCAAAACCATAGGTCAATGGTTTGGTATTGAGGTAACTTACCGCTGCAACCCTTATTTTTCTTTCCAACTGCTTTAGGTTATTTTTGCAGCAAATTTACTTTAATACCTTTTAATAAATGCAACTATCTCCATTGACCGCAGTTTCACCCATCGACGGCCGTTATCATAGCAGTACCAAACAACTTTCTGATTACTTTTCAGAATATGCCCTGATAAAATACCGCTTGCATGTGGAGATTGAATATTTGATCCTTCTTTCAGAAAAAAAATTCTTTAAGCTTGATACAAAAATAAAAAGTGACCTGAGGTTACTCATCAGCAATTTTTCCATAGAAGATGCTCAGTCGATAAAGGACACGGAAAAAACGACCAACCACGATGTAAAAGCAGTTGAATATTTCCTAAAGAACAAACTTGAATCATTGGGCGCAGGCACTGTGAAAGAATGGGTGCATTTTGGGCTCACATCACAGGACATCAATAATACAGCAGTTCCTTTATTGTGGAAGGATGCAATGGAAATGGAATATTTACCCGCTGTTTTGAATTTGCAGCAACATATTTTCAAACTGGCAACGCAATGGAAGGATGTTCCCATGCTTGCACGTACACATGGACAAGCAGCTTCCCCTACCCGCCTTGGAAAAGAACTGATGGTATTTGTAGAACGACTGGAAAACCAGGTACAATTGTTCAGCTATATTCCCTTCACTGCAAAATTTGGCGGGGCCACCGGGAATTTCAATGCTCACCATATCGCCTACCCGAAATACAACTGGCTGAAGTTTGCAGATGAATTTGTTGAAAACAAACTTGGCCTGCAACGCCAGCAATACACAACCCAGATAGAACATTACGATACACTTGCTGCTCATTTTGATGCCATTAAACGCATCAACTCCATTCTTACAGATCTTGCCCGTGATATATGGTCATACATCAGCATGGACTATTTTAAACAACAAACAAAAAAAGGAGAGATCGGCAGCAGCGCCATGCCACACAAAGTAAACCCGATCGATTTTGAAAATGGAGAAGGCAACCTTGGTATTGCAAATGCCATATGGGAACATCTTGCAGTAAAACTTCCTGTATCAAGATTACAAAGAGATCTTACAGACAGTACTGTTTTAAGAAATATAGGTGTACCAATGGCGCATACCATCCTTGCAATAAGGTCCATTGAAAAAGGACTTGGCAAGTTGATCTTAAATGAAGAAAAACTAAGAACCGATCTTGAAAACAACTGGCCCGTGGTAGCAGAAGCCATTCAAACCATTTTACGAAGAGAAAATTACCCCAACCCATACGAGGCACTGAAAGATCTTACAAGAGGGAAAAATGCCATTGATAAAAAAGTGATGCATGATTTTATCAATGGATTAAAAGTTTCGGCTGCAGTAAAAAAAGAATTAAAACAAATATCCCCTGCTAATTACACCGGGTTATAAATAATAGAAATAACTTTATTTCTATGAAAACGATTTTCTGCTTTTTACTATTATTCATGTATAGTATTGCATATTCACAAGCTGACCTTGGCAAGGGACTGATGGCATATTATCCTTTTAATGGAAATGCAAAAGATATGAGTGGGAATAATAACGATCCTGCTTTTAATAATGCCGTACTAACAACGGATCACCTGGGACATCCGGGAAGCGCCTATCATTTTAATGGCAGCAATAATTATATGAAAGTTCCCAACAGCCCCTCACTGAATATGAAGAATCAAATGTCGATAGCTGCGTGGGTAAGACCGACAGGATGGTATACAGGGCCGTGCTATAACAATATGTTGCTCATGAAAGGTGATGAAGACTATTACCCTGGTAATTATTCTTTACGTTTTTCTGATGTATATACAGGTTGTACTTCTCCTACAACAACAGAGGAACGTTTTAATAGTTTTGACGCTGCTGCATCAGGATCACCAATATTGCAATTGAACAAATGGTACTCTGTTGTGTGCACTTACGACGGGAAAATGATAAGAACTTATGTCAATTGCATAGCAAGGGATTCTGTATTAACAAGAATAAGTTCATTTAAAAACTTCCATGATCTTTACATTGGTCGTATGAACAATGATCAATATCCTTTTTGGTTAAACGGTGACCTTGATGAAGTAAGGATCTACAACAGGGTATTGAATGAAGATGAAGTGAAAGAATATGGAGAATGCAAGGCGCCTGAAATGAGTCTTCTTTTTTCAAATCCCCTTGTCATTAAAAACAAACTGATCAAATTAAAATGGAGCACCAATGCTGAAACCAACATCCATGATTATTTCGTTGAGCGATCTACTAAAAAGAATTCAAATAAATTTACTTCATTGGGAAATGTTGCTTCCAATAAAAAATCCACATCAAACAAATATACATTTACCGATAGCACGGCAAAACCAAACACTTTGTATTATTACAGGATTGTGATCAATGATAATAATTCAAAAACTAAATACACCGAAACAAAAACTGCTAAAATAATCGATAAGCAACTTTTGGCTACAACGTTGCTCAATACAAATGATATTAATGAATTGCAGGCAGATAGTGTTCGTGCAGCAGCACTTTTTGCGCTTGAACAATATAACGAGCAGCATAAAGATTCTCTTAATGATATTCCTGGCCCGGTTACAACTACTGCTGCCGCAAAAGTATCAGAAAGAAGAAATGATATCCAGGAAACCATTTATTTTTCAGCCGACAGCCTTGAACTAACGCTCTACGATAACGCAGAAATAGACGGAGATACAGTAAGTGTTTTAATGAATGGAGATATCATCATTGCAAAACAATTACTAAGTGCAACCGGTTTTATAAAGAAAATTGCCATGCCGCAAAATACAGACAGTATTCAACTCATCATGTACGCAGAAAACCTTGGCAGCATTCCGCCCAATACCGGCCTGCTCATTGTGCGTGACGGGAGAAATAAACATGAAGTTCATTTTAGCGGGGATATGAGGAAGAATGCGACGATTATCTTGAAGAAAGTTACAAGCCACTAGCAGCAAGCAACAAGTCTTAGCTTTTTAAAAAGAAGAACTTTCAATAAATAAACAGGTTTTATAATTAAAGATTCTGCTTGCAGCCTGAAGCTTGAAACTTGCAGCTATTTATGTATCTCACTCGTAAAATGAAACTCAATCCCCGGGTTATTTGTACGCTCTGTATTTAAGAACCACTCACTCTGTGCCAGGTAAACAAGATGCCCGTCTTTATCTTCAGCAATATTTGCCTGTTTGTATTTTACAAAATCCTGTAGCTTTTTGGGATCTTCACTGGTTAACCAGCATGCTTTGTAAAACGGAAGACTCGTCATTTGTACAGAAGCGCCGTATTCATGAAGCAACCTGTATTGTATCACTTCAAACTGTAGTTCACCAACACAACCGATTATTTTTTTATTGCCGCCGAATTGCGTGAACAATTGCGCCACACCTTCATCTGTAAGTTGCAATAAACCTTTTTCCAATTGTTTTGTTTTCATTGGATCTTTATTCACTACTTCTTTAAATATTTCCGGGGAGAAACTTGGAATACCAGTGAAGTAAAAATTTTCTCCATCGGTAATGGTATCGCCGATCTTAAAATTGCCTGTATCGAATAAACCAACCACATCGCCTGGGTACGCTTCTTCAATTACATCTTTCTGGCGTGCAAGAAAACTATAGGGATTGCTAAAACGCACGTCTTTATCCTGGCGCACATGGTGATAATAAGTATTGCGTGCAAACCTGCCACTGCACACTCTTAAGAATGCAATACGGTCACGATGCTTTGGATCGAGGTTGGCATGTATCTTAAAAACAAATCCACTGAATTTATCTTCCTGCGGCTCCACGTCACGGGTAGTTGTGTGCCTTGGCCTGGGCGTGGGTGCAATGCGGATAAAAGTATCCAGCATTTCTTTAACGCCGAAATTATTTACAGCACTTCCAAAAAAAACAGGCGCTGTTTTACCGGACAGATAATCATCTGCTAACAGGTCGCCGTACACGCCCTCAATCAGTTCAACATCTTCTCTTAAAGTATCAGCATCACGTTTTCCAACTTTATTATCAAGTATCTCTGCATTCAAATCTTTGATCTCGATCACATCTTCATCATTTGCCTTTGTACCCGCTGTAAAAAGTACAAGGCTTTTTTTATGCAGGTCGTATACACCTTTAAAATCCTTACCGCTGTTGATCGGTATGGTCATCGGATGTAAATGTATTTTCAGTTCTTTCTCAATTTCTTCCAACAGGTCGAAACGATTCTTTCCGTCACGATCCATTTTATTGATAAACACAATAACCGGTGTTTTGCGCATGGCGATCACTTCCATCAACCTGCGTGTTTGAGCCTCTACCCCATTCACGCTATCGATCACCAATACAACACTGTCAACTGCCGTTAATGTACGATAAGTATCTTCAGCAAAATCCTTGTGACCCGGTGTATCAAGCAGGTTGATCAAATGTCCTTCATATTCAAAGGTCATCACGCTGGTGGCAACACTGATACCACGCTGCCTTTCAATCTCCATAAAATCACTGGTAGCATGCTTTTTTATCTTATTGCTTTTTACGGCACCGGCTGTTTGTATGGCTCCGCCGAATAAAAGGAATTTCTCTGTAAGCGTGGTCTTGCCCGCATCCGGGTGAGATATGATGGCAAATGTCTTGCGCCTGTTGATTTCGTTAATGTATTTCATAAATGGGCGCAAAGATAAGAAGGATGCGGCAATCGGGAATCGGGAATCGGCAATTAGTAATTTTCTTAATTCATGAAATTCGTGCCTAAAATTCGTGTTATTATAATTCGATCCCAATCTTCTTCATAAGTATCGACGCATTCAAACTCTCACAAACCCCGGGCTTCAGTTTATAATCAAAGAATAATTCTTCTTTATCTACCTGGGCATCAAAATGATAATTCAAAATATTGGCGGGATATTCTTTTTTTATGTCGGCAAGCGCCAGGTCGTGCGTTGCAATAATGGCTGCTGATCTTTGTTTGATCAATTGCCTGATCAGCGCAACAGAACCAGTATGACGATCAAGTGAATTGGTACCACGAAGGATCTCATCCAATAAAATAAATATTCTTTCGCCGTTATTTACTTTATCGATCACTGTTTTTAATTTTTTTAATTCAGCATAAAATGTAGATGTGCTTTCTTCAAGATTATCTGCAATGCGCATGCTGCTCACCAATTGTACCGGCGACAACAAAAACTTTTCTGCACAAACAGGTGCACCAGCCATCGCCAATACAACATTGATCCCCACGCTGCGCAGGTAAGTACTTTTTCCGGCCATATTGCTTCCCGTTACCAACATCAGTTCTGCAGCCGCATCGATCTTTATAAAATTATTGACACGTTTGTTTTTATTGATCAATGGATGACCGAGTTCAGTTGCTTCTATGTAAAAGTATTTGTCAATCAATTCGGGAAAGCACCAATCCGGATTATTGAAATGAATTGTTGCAAAACTATTCAACGCTTCCATTGTGCCCAGTGCCCGAAACCAGTTCTCAACATCAGCTTTATGTTGTTGTTTCCATTTCTCTAGGTCAAGCACCTGTTGTAAGTTCCATTGCAGCAATAAATTCAGCGGAGCAGAAATAACAACGTTGTAACGTATGTCGAGCCTGTCGAGTATTTTTTTCAAACTACCTATATTGGAAGAAGCCGTATTGTTATTTGTTTTGAATTTTGCCTGTACTTCATTCAACAATGAAGATTGAAAAGTTTCTTTTTCAATAAGCGCCGCACTTTGTGATAAGGTATCTATCTCATCAACGATCCTTGAAAGTTTTTCATGCAGTGGTGAAACAATCTTATTGATTTGATAAGCGATAGCTGCAAAGATGAGCAGTGAAATATACATCACATTCATTGGTATCCATCCTGCTATTGCTGCAATAAAAACTCCTGTACTGATAGCCGGTAGTATATACCTTAACCAGCCCCAGTGTTTGAATTGCAGGAACAGTGTTGGTTCGGCTAACCATTGTTGTAATCTTTGAAAAGTGGCCAGCTTTATCCGGTTTTCATTTCCATACGCCTGTAATTCCTGTCGCCAGTTTATTTTTTTTGAAAGTTCTTTTATTGTTTCCTGTCTTGCTGCAATATCAGCAGCAGTAGCGGGATTTGCCAGCCAGTATGCAAGTTGCGCTGCGCCCATATCAGAACTGGTTCGATTCAGGAACTGGTATAGAGATGCATGACCAAAAATATCTATGTCCGCAGCATACAAATGATCTTTAGGTAAATGAATGCTTCCATCTTCAAAATGATAATACTCACCCATAAGCGCTTTGATCTCTGCTTCATTCACAGCGATCAACTGGCCAAGATGTTCAATGGCTGCTCTGTTGGCAAGATCGCGATAGATCAGCCTAACAAAAATAAAAAGCAACAATGCCCCAACAGCAATTGCATACAACATCCCCAGCGACCACAAAAAATAAAAAGCAGCAATGATCGCTGCGATGGTACCAAACCTCAGTATACCAAACACAGATTTTTTTTGAAGGAGTTTTTTTCTTTCTGCTGTTAATGATTCAAGCCTTTCTGTATAAACCGAATTCGGATCCATGTTTGGAGTAAAATTGTTTAAGGCAAAAATAAGGAATGATGGCTCATTAGATTTTGAGGCCCTGTTTTAAATACTCAATATTCAACGCTCAATATTCAATACTCAACGAACTATGCTACTGGGCATCATTCAACATGAGTTACATTTCCCGTTGAACATTGAATATTGAACATTTCTTAAATCCTCCACTAGTAAAGACTACCAAATAACTTTCGTATTTTCGCATATTACATATCATACATCTTAGATCATATATCTTAGATGTTCCGGGGCTGACCGGTTTTGACAGCATAGCTCTTTGTAAGTGTAAGCATGTAGTGCGTTGGATAATTAGCACTTAAATCTGAATATTCAAACCTTTAAATGGCAATACTTCGTATGCCATGGCTGCTTAATTATTAATTAAGTAACCATTCGGGCCGCCGAACAGCTCTTCCTGCTAGCAGTTCCGCCGCCGACTCAAAAAAAAGCGGGATGCTGTAACCGAATGATGTGACGGTTGCTTAAGATCATTCTTCTAAGGAAATAGTTGGTTTGTTGTGTTCCTGCTGTTTCCCGAAAACCAATACACAAATAAACATGTAGAAAGCTTATGATGAATGTGTTTGGACTCGAGTTCGATTCTCGACAGCTCCACGAATTAAATTTTTGAATAAAAAACTATAAACTGAATGTTTATAGTTTTTTTTATTTGTTGGGTGTTTAGTTTGAATTTTTATAAGTTCGCCAGGCAAGTGAAATAATGTGGATCGGTTAAATTGATTTCGGTGGAATGTGTATATTTAAGTGTTAGCTAAAGCACTAAATAGAAACTATGATAAAATTAAGCAATAACGAATACCAGGCTGAAAACTGGGGAGATTTACAAAAGTATTTATTTGATGAATACGAAAGTGATAAAGACAGATACCGCTCAAAGTATGCCTATCGGGGCGTTTCAAACTCAAAGTATAAATTAGAAACAAGTATTCAGCGGCTTGGCAGAAAACCATCCGAGGTTGAACGACATTTAATTAGGAACTTTCAAAAATACTCTCCCATAAATACTCTTGTGGATAGCTATAATAATATTTGGAATTGGATTTCTTTAGGACAACACCATGGATTACCAACCCGCCTTTTAGACTGGACATTTTCTCCAAATGTTGCTTTACATTTCATGACTGACAATACTTCAACATTTAATGTTGATGGCGTAATTTGGATGGTAGATTTTATTGCAATGACAAATCATCTACCCCCCGTTTTAAAAGACCATTTTACGAGTAGCAAATATTTATCATTTGCCACTGATGAGTTGAAATTGGCAATCGGCAATAGCATTGATAGCATTTATCAATTCAATAAAGATAACGGGGATGCATTGATATTTTTTGAACCTCCATCTATTGATGATAGAATCGTTAATCAGTTTGCATTGTTTTCATTTATGCTTAATCCTGACACTGATAAATTTGAATGGTTACAAGCACACGAAGATCTATACAGGAAAATAATAATCCCAAGTAAATTAAAGTGGGAAATTCGGGATAAACTTGACCAGGCAAATATTACCGAAAGAATTATCTACCCTGGACTTGATGGAATTTCTCAATGGCTTAAAAGATGGTATAGCGAGAAAAGCGAAACTAAAAGATGGCATGTGTAATCGCACTACAGTCAACAGTACATTGGTACGATATGGATTGACGAATAAAGTTCAAGCATTAAATCTTTATTATACTTTAGTAAACCTACCTGGCCATTTACTTATACACCGCAGCATTTGGCTACGCTCTTAGTATTATGGCTTACATTGTGGTTATATAAAAAATTGGTTTCTTTATGGTCGGACTGTAAAGATAGAAGGAATTATAAATCCACATGCTGCAAGGTCATAACATCATGTACCGTTCAAAAAATACATTTTCGAAATGAGCTTTAATAAAATTGATAGCGTTTTTTTATCCTATGCCTGGGGAGGGCAAAGTGAACTATTTGCAAATGAAATAGAAAAATATCTTCAAGAAGTAACATCGTATACCCTCACCTTGATCCGTGTCCCCACGAACCAATCCACGGAATTCATCACCGCTTAACAAACCGATCCGTAATTTTCACCCCTCCTCTTTCAAAGCGGATAGAATAGACACCTCCGGCGAAGTTACCAACAGGAATTGAAATATCATTTCCCTCAAAAGCGCCCGAAGCAAGTTTGCGGCCACTGATATCCGTTATTATGTATTTGGCGGTACCGGTACCAGAGAGTGTGAATTTTAATTCAGATCCTACCGGGTTGGGATAGATGATTGAGTAAAGTCCCGGCCTTGATGGTGCTGGCGGAATAACTGAGCCACAATTTTCGTACGTAAGTGTAACGCGGCCATAAATTTCAAATTGTCCTGTAGCAGTATTCCAGCTCTTGTTGATCGTCTGGTACTTGTCACCATCTGCATCAAGGTAGCTATCGTATTGCGAGCGGTTATCCCATACCAGTGCGGTTGTATTCCAGAACTGATCTGTACGGGTTATAACACCTGCAACTGAATAGTCATATAATGAGCGGGCCTGTGGTTCCCAGGCACCCGTCCAGTTCACATAATTTATTGAAGTATCTGCTTTCCCCTGGCTGTTAAAATGAGTTAATGTGTGTTGATAAGGCACCCAATCCGGTACCGTCTCATCCCATGAATCTCCCCAGGATTCTACCCGGTGGCCGTTTGCATCATAGATAAACCTAGCTTTATTTGTGTGAAACCAGGCAGTCATAGTAGAGTCATAGTATTCTCCCCAGAAATTATCCAGGAGATCACTGCTATTATATTGATAGTATATTTTATAATCGTCGGCCCAACTACCATTCGCATACACATAATTATCTCCACGGAGGTATTTATTGGTAGCAGTATAGGACATTAATTGTTTATAATAATAGATCCAGGAATTTGAGATCGTATCCCAGCTTTGGGCAACAGTTTGCGTCATGTTGCCGACAGCATCATTTGTAATGTCGCTTTGGTATGTATTTTTCCAGGTATTTTGAGTGGTATCCCAATTTTCCTGGAGCGAGTGGATCATGAAACAATTATTATCGTACGCATAAGTTCCCTTGGTAGTGGCCACCCAGTTGCCGTTGCGCAAGGCTTCATAGGCTTCCTGCACGATAACCTTCTTTGTTTGGGCTGAAATTTTGGAAACGAAAAAAAAGCTAATAATAAAAA
Organism: Ferruginibacter sp.; assembly: GCA_047601875.1. GTDB lineage: Bacteria > Bacteroidota > Bacteroidia > Chitinophagales > Chitinophagaceae > Ferruginibacter. The sequence goes on from JASGIL010000001.1 coordinate 205,649, forward strand.
GAGTAAAGGTACGATTCATAGTGTAAGTTTTGGTGGATGAAAATTGCTGATAAATACTGCTGGTTAAAGATATAACTTCATGTTGAAAAACGCAAGAATTAGTTACTCCGGATAATGGATAACTTTAGCAAAAACACAAAGAGACTGTTATATTCAAACTAAAAAAACTGTAACAACCATTTATTATGTCAATGAAAAAATATTTTATAATCGTACTGCTCTTCATTTGCATCAATGCAGGTTGCAATCAAAGCAATTCAAAAAATAATGAGGTGAAAAGCAATGAGACAAAAACTGCTGAAGTTTCTGTTGATACCACCCAAAACAAACCAATAATTGTTGAAACAAAAGATACTGTTAAGGCAGACCATCTCGGTGATTATAGCCTGATGGCACCTATCAAAATCGTAAATCCAAAAAGTGAAAACGCTTATGAAAAATACGGGATCGACTTTGATGGCAATTGTTATACCTGTGACCTGGCGCTTATACGCATTGACAAAAAAAACTTCGACATCGTTAATGTTTGTGAGGAAAGTAATCTTTATAGAATTGAAGACTGGACCTATGAGACCAGCTCCAATGAGTTAAAGATCAAAGCAAAAAAGAACGAATTTATTTTTACAAAACTCGATGGCATACCGGTGTATGAACTAAAAATTACCGGGGAAAAACTTTCATTAAAAGATAAAAAATTCTCCAGGTTTTATACGCAAAAAAGTGAATTGAATAAATTCAAACAGCATGAGTGTGGAGAATTCGATGGTTAAAAAAAAATATTATAATAATTAACTTATAAAATAAACCAGTCAATGGAATTCGACCCAAACAACAATGTAGTTAAACGATGTATCCAGGGCATGGCATTGGAAGAAAAAGGCGAAGCAACAGAAGCCGCCAGCCTGTTTCTCCAGGCATGGAACGAAGCAACAAACGATTTTGAAAAATTTCTTGCTGCTCACTTTGTGGCACGATATCAAAACAATGCTTCCGAAAAATTAAAATGGTTAGAGGCTGCTTTAAAGTTTGCATTAAAAATAAATAATGAGGCTGTAAATAGCGCCCTCTCTTCCCTGTATTCAAATATTGCGAAATGTTACGAGGACTTAGGCGATTCCAACAGAGCAAAAAAGAATTATGAATCAGCCATTTCTTTCAAAAACAATATAACAGATAAGGGTCCATTTTATCACGGAACGAGAGCGGATTTAAAGATTGGTGATCTATTGGTTGCAGGGAATAAATCTAATTACAAATCTGAACTCACTATGAACCATATTTATTTCACAGCGCTTGCTAACGGCGCGGGACTTGCAGCGGCGCTTGCTAAAGGAGATACACCTGAACGGGTTTATATCATTGAGCCTACAGGAAGTTTTGAAAATGATCCCAACGTTACTGACAAAAAATTCCCCGGCAACCCGACACGCTCCTATCGCACCGAAGCAGCATTGAAGATCGTAGGCGAAGTAAAAAATTGGGTGAGACAAACGCCTGAGCAAATTAAAATATGGCGTGAAAAACTGGCGAACGCCCAGGGAGAAATCATTAATTAATTCCAGGGTACGAACATTTGATAAAATGAGCAATGAAAAATCTCAATGAAACAGCAGGAGCCTTTATAGTGAAAGAATCCCGTGGATTAAATTTTTTTGTAGGTACTTTTTTATTATTAATGGCCGTTTCAATTTTGATTTACAGTCGTCCATTAGGCGACAGTTCAATATTCCTCGTAATTTTTTCATTACCCGCTTCCCTTATTTTTATTATTAAAGGAGCTATCGCAAAAAAAATATTTGAAATCAATGATCAGGGAATCTATTACTATGGCGAATTAATAACTGAATGGAAATATTATATCAATTCTTATTTTAAAGAAGAAGAAAACGATTCCACGGAATACCCATCGACTAACTTCTTTTTATATATCGAATTTACCAGGCCAGGTAAGGAGCATGTTGTTATTTCAAAAATCCTTTTAAGTAACACACAGAATAAATCTGAAGAAGCTATTGTTAATACGATCAAATATTACTCAACGAATAAAACATCTTAACAAATGAAATTGCCGTCATCCTAATTTATAGTTTCATGAAAATAATTTTTCGCATATTCTTTATTGTTGCTTTTATTTCCTGCAACCAGGAATCTTCAACCAAAAATATTTTTCCTGTTCTGAAAGTAACAGACAACAACGACATTTTGGATTCCTGGGCCATGTGTTCTACTTCCGGCAACGGACAAATGATCCAGAAAAACGTTTGCCCAATAATCACATTCACTGCTAATGGAACCGGTTATGTTCAATTTAATTCACTAATTGCTGAAACGTTTACCTGGAAATTAGATAAGGTTCATATGAAGATCACTTATAAGAGCAGTGATACTCATTCAACTTTTCCGGATACAAATTATTATGCGGAATTTAGAAAAGAAAAGGATATTATGAAGTTATCATTAAGACACAATGATAAAAATTACTACTTATCAAAATTCCTGAACAGCAGGTGACCACAGGCAATAAAAAGCCTGGCAAACGAGCGGCAATAGGCCACCAGGTATATAAAAGCCCAACAGGCCATTTTCATCGATAAAATATTAGAATAAATTAAAGCATGTATTAACTTTAGTACATCCTTTTATAATAACTAAACTTATCATGAAAATTTTTACCATCCTACTTGCATGTTTATGCATGTTCAGTATCTCCTCATTTGCGCAGGGAACTTTTCAAAGTAATGCCAGCGGCAACTGGGATTCACCTGCAAGCTGGACACTTGTTTCAGGCACCAGCACAACCAATTTCCCCGGCGCAGGCGATACTGCTACGATCTCCGGTGGCGATGCCATAACGGTGAACGTAAACAGCCAGTGCAACGAGATCAATATAAGTGGCACATCTTCCCTGCTCTTAACAACTGCCGCAGTAACACTCACTGTTACGAATGCAGTAAATGCAAGCGGCGCATCCATCATCAACATCGACCAGGGTATCATGACCGTTACGGGGCAACTGAATGCAAGCGCCGCTTCCAGGATCACGATCACCCAGGGTGCACTTACGGTGATCGGCATTGTACAATTAAATGCACCAACCGCATCTGCAGGAACAACGCTTATCGATGTAGAAGGTGGCGTATTTACCTGTGCAGGTGGCATGACTATCATCGGTCTCCTCCCCGGCAGGATTGCTGAATTGAGGATCGGCAACAATAGCCTGGCAAATGTTGCAGGTGGACTTCTTACGATTTCTTCAAGTTCAAAAATAAATTTCACCGGTGACGGTACACTTGTACTCGCCGGTATTGTAAGCATCCATGGTTCAAGTTTTACAGCAGGCATTGGAAGGGTTATTTATTTTGGCATACCCGGAACTGACCAGGCAATTGCACCACTCACCTACTACCGGTTGGGAATAGCCGGAATTGGCGCCGGTATAAAAACAATCAGCGGAACCGTAAATGTATTAGATACACTTGCTTTGTACATTGATACGTTGGTGATCAATTCAGGCTCGCTGAACCTGAGCAACAATGCGACGATTGTAAGAACAGCAGGTAAGATTTTATCTGCACCAACATTTTTGGGGAATGTAGATATTGTTTATAACAACTTTACAAAAGATACTACCGGCCCTGAGGTCCCTGTTTCACCAACAACATTGCGTAACCTTGTTATCAATAATCCTGGAGGTATACAGTTGGGCTCTGCTGTTACTGTAAATAACAACCTCGATCTTCAACTCGGCGCATTGACAACAGATATTTATCCGTTTACGATCAGCAATCCAAATGGCGGTGTGAATAGTGATCCGGGTGTTCAACGAACAAATGGATATGTAGATGGCAGCATCATACGTTCGATCGGCACTTCAACAGGTACAAGAATTTTTCCTTTTGGCGTCAGCCCATTTGAATACAGGGAATTTCAATTGAATTATACAACGGCTCCCACTACTCCCGGGCAGCTTACTGTTCAGCATTTCAATACGGCACCTACCAATCAATCAGGACTACCATTGCAGGATGGCAGTATCAGCATCATTAACACAGCACCATTGTACTGGCAGGCAGATGAAGGAAGCGGCTTATCGGGCGGCATTTACGATCTTTCACTTACAGCAGCAGGTATACCTGGCGTAAGTGATATCAGTACATTAAGAATTATAAAACGTCCTTCTACCGGTGGCGCATGGACGGTGAATGGAACAGCAGGAATTAATTCAGGTACACTTGCTGCACCCGTGGTTGTACGTACAGGCATGTCTGGTTTCTCCCAATTCACACTTGGCAGCGACAACACAAACACATTGCCATTAAAACTGCTTCATTTCACAGGTAAATTAGCATCACAAAATGTTGCATTGTCATGGGCAACAACCAGTGAAACAAACAGTGCATGGTTTGAAATTGAACGCAGCAATAATGGTTACATCTTTTCTTCAATAGGAAAAGTTGCTGCTGCCGGAAATGCTGCTATACAAACGAATTATTCTTTTACCGATTATACTGCAGTGCCGGGAATCAATTATTACCGTCTTAAACAAGTTGATGCTGATGGAAAATATACTCACAGCAATATTGTGTATGTTATTAAGTCAAGAACAAACCAGTTAGGCGTATTTCCAAACCCTGCTACGGATCATATAACGGTTACAGCAACAAATGAAAATGAGAACAGGTTGTACAACAGCAACGGGCAGTTCATTAAAAAATTAAATTTGGGAATAAACAACATCAGCCATTTACCAAAAGGAATATTTTTTATAAAGAACGGAACAGAGACAATTGAATTTATAAAGCGATAAAAGTTCCAAAGGTTTTAGAGGTTCCAAGGGTTTAAAAGGTTAATAAACTTCCGGGACCTCTGAAACCTTCCCTAGAATTTAAATATTTTATCCAACTCTATAACCTGTGTTCCCGCAATATAAGATTTAGGTGCCTTCGCAAGTTTTTCAGCAAGTATGGATGTTGGTAATGGCCTGAACTTTTTTATCAATCCTATTGCATTCAGAAATTTTAATACCGTAGCACTCACACGTTCACCAAACCTGTCTGTGTTTTTCCGAAGCAGCAATCCTGGTCTGAAAATAATTAATTGATTGAAAACAAGATTGGTAATAGCATCTTCCAGTTTGCCTTTCAGTTGCGAGTAAAATATCCTGCTTGCAGCAGCAGCTCCGTAGGCAGATAGTAACACTGCTTTTTTTACCCCGTTTGATTTGGCAATTTCTGCAAACTTCATTGGGATCTCGTAATCAATATGCCACTGTTTTTCTTTTGAGCCCGCAACTTTTAAGGTTGTACCAAGAAGTGAAAAGAAAACATCTCCGTTGATGTGTTGTGCTATTTCTTCGGGTTTATCAAAATCAGTTAGTATTTCTGTCAGTTTAGAATGAATGATCCCGGTATTTCGGCGAACAAAAATTGCTACTGATGTATAATCGTTGTCATTCAATAATAAGTTTACAAGATCTTTTCCTGTTGCGCCGGTGGCGCCGATGATGAGTGCTTTCATGTCTCATTTATTTTTCTGTGTTGCAAATTAATTAAATGCTAGTATTTAACTAAGGTTCGTCATTGCGAGGCAGATAAAGTACTTTCCATAATAAAACCTTTCGGCCGAAGCAATCTTGCTAAGAAGGAATGTGTTGCTAAAAAGCCAGTTGCTTCGTCGCAGAAAATATCATTTTCCCATCTCTTCCAGGTGGCTCGCAATGACGCAATTTCAAGAGTAAGATTCTTTTGTCATTATCTTTCATTTTAAATTGATAATGCAAAGCTGCTAAATGAATCAAAGATCCACCTGGCACATATGTGTCAAAATTATTGATGTGCCAGTTTTTGCCTGATACGTGTGAGTGATTGACGTTCTATACCGAGGTAACTGCATAGATGGGATAATGAGATCCTGTTAAATAAGCCAGGAAAATTTTCAACAAAATGAAGGTACCGTTCTTCTGCAGTTTGAAAAATGAAACTTTCTATACGTGCCTGTTGGCGTTTTAAAATTTCTTCAGCAACCAATCTTCCATACCGTTCGAATATGGGTGATTGCTGGTATATCCATTGCATGTCTTCAAATGATATGCATGCAAACGTGGTTGGTTCCAGGCATTGAATGGAATACATGCTCTGTTGTTGTTTAAGAAATGCTGCGTAATGTGTAGCATAGTCGGATTCTGAATAAAAGCCAACCGTAATTTCATCCCCGTTATCATTAATATAAAAAGACCGAACCAAACCTTTCACTATAAACCCAATCGCTTTCTGAACTTTACCTGCCGTGAGAAAGAGATCCTTTTTTTTAAGATCTGTGAAACCAAGCACCGAAGCAAACTGTGAAGCTTCATGTTCGGTAATGCCAGGACATATCTTTTTGGTTGATGCTAAAAATATTTCTGTTCCTTGTTGCATTTAGTTTGTTGCTAATAGTAAAGGTAAAAAACATAATGACAGTATGCCTCAAAGTATAATTGGATAATGCACCAGATGGCATTCTTATTTGTTATTAAATTAAACAGGTTCAACCCAACCCCTACCCTCAATTTCTTTTCCTGATACGGCAAGCTTTACTGCATACTTAGCAAGCAATCTTGTTGAATCCAAAGTTGGCAATGAAGAATTTTCTGCATTTATTATCAATGGAATTTCTGTGCAACCAAGTATCACTGCTTCTGCTCCTTCGTTTTTTAAACTTTCAATAGCATCAATAAAAACATCAATTGTTTTTTGTAAGAAAATTCCCTGGCAGAGTTCATCAAATATTGCATTGTGAATTTTATCCTGTACGTCTTTGCCCGGGACCATTGGAACAAGATCATTCTTCTTCATCGCATTTAAATAAACAGGGCCATTCATTGTCCACTTTGTTCCTAACAACGCTACTTTTTTCCATTGATTGGATACAATTTCTTTGCACACAACTTCAGCAATATGTAATCCCGGAAGTGGCAGGTTTGTTATCATCCTTTCAAGTACAATGTGTGCTGTATTATCGGGGCAAATAAAAAAATCAGCACCGGCTTTTGCAACCTGCTCTATACCTTCGTATAAATATTTTCCCACCTCATCATAATTATCCGATTCCCAGCCGGGCATACTCAATGCCATCGGCACGGCGCTCAAAATAACAGGAGGATGCATGTGAGGGCCAAGCAATGCGGCACCTTCCCTGCATGTAGTGATAAAACATAATGATCCACCTTCATAACTATGAGCGCAGATACCGATTGTTTTGTTCATGCTTATGTTCTGTTTGATTATTAAAACGGTGATCAAATTATTTATAAAAAATAAATTTAGATTGCGACAACCTTAGTAAGATCATAAATTGAACTAAATTTATATTAAAGTTCGTAGATTATTTATTACCAGCATATATTGCATTTACGTACGTTAGACATAAACATTCATGGGCGTTCCTTTTGACAAAGTTACCCATACAATCGAAGAGTTTGTGAATGCAAATTCTGAAGAATTCCATCAGATCAAATTATCTGTGAAGGATGAAGTGTACTCACCGTTTAAAGAACATACAAATACATGGCTTTCAATTTCAGCATCTGAATCATTAATATCTACTTGCAGAGACATCGCAATTGAAAAAATTGAATTACTGGTAAAGAATTATGCAACTGAAATGTGGTATATTATCATCAGGCGATTCCCGAATAATGCTTTTCCTAATCCAACATGGCATTATTACTGTACCCTGGCAGCTTTGAAATGGTCCACTGATCAAAATATATTTAGCACCGGGTATTATAACATCGAAAAACCCGGTACCCAGGAGGCAAGTTTTGCTATTACCAATGAATTACTATTTGACGCTCTTCGACTGGCAAGTTATTGTGATTGTCTCGCCAATTTGACAAATAAACAGAGATGGATTGGTAAAGGATTGAAATTATTTGTTGATGCAGGCTTAAATTTAATTTTGTCAAATGACCAAGCTGTCATTGAAAGTGTTAGAGCATATGAAGCCAGGAGACCCAAGAATATGATGTTTGAAGAAACTGGAAATCCTTATCTATCTTTTAAGGTTACCAAGGCTGAAATTCTATTTCTTACAGACACAATAGATCGGCTACCTATTTATATTCCTAAATCTAACTTAACCTTATTTTTTAATCGATTTCCGAATTTGGTCAATGTAGAGAGCATGCTGGAATATCTGGGTCCTTATCGTGAAGCTATATTTGACTTATATCATATAAAAATTGAAGCTATTATTCAGACATATTATGCTTTAAGTCAGCTAATCATATCAACCATTCCATTTGATCAGATTGATTTCCTGAATGGGAAAATCATACTGAATTCTGACCCATCAAAACCTGAAGACAATCATCGTCTCCATTTCTTTTTTGGGATTTGCCATAAAGCTTATTTAAGATTTCAATTAAATTATTTAAAGTCTCAACTTTCAATTGTTCACAAACATCCATTAATAGCAACAGAAAAGACCACGAAAGAATTAATAGAAGATTTTTTCAATACTTTTCTTTTGGACGAATCCAAAAAAAATTCCATTGATCTACTACAATTAAATAATCCTCCTATTATTTTTTTAAATCAAGATGGGATGTGCTATTGGGATCTGCAATATTTCTATGACTTTTTCCGGGGATTAATTGAAAAATCAAAAAACTGGTTTGCTTCGCAGCATGGCGATAGATTTACCTTAACAATTAAATCATATCTGCAGAAAGAACTACAAGAACTCAATGTTATTTTCTTCAACAAAGTGATGTATTTTAGAAATGAAAAATTCGAAATTGATTTATTGATTCATTACAAATCAAAAATTTTCCTGATTGAAGCTAAAGCCTACGCAAAAAACAGGGATTTTTGGAATGGATACAGACATGCAATAACAGATAGATCTGCAAAAATCAATGAAGCAGTGAAACAAGTATCTAGAGCAAATGAATTACTCCATAACTGTATTAAAAATGGAGCAATAACAAATTTGCCGGAACATAATTCCATCGAATGGGTTTTGTGTTTTCCGGAACAAGAATTCCTACATCCTCTAGACAAATTTGGAACAATCAATGGAATACCGAGAGTATGCACTTTAGAAGAACTTGTGAGAATAATCAATTGTTAGAATGTATACACTGAAAATGTTAATACAATTTACAATTAAGAAAACTCAAATATAGCCAGGCATTATATTTTCTCACTAGCCAACTTAAGTCCCAATAAAATAAAAATAGAACCAAGCACTTTATTAAGCCATATTGAAATTCTTTTATTCTCTCTTAATCTTGATGTAAGCATACTTGCAAAATATACCAGCACTATGTTTATGATTATTGCAATAACGTTCACAGTAATGCCAAGAAAAAGGATTTGAAAGCTTTGATGTTCCGAACCCGATTTTACAAATTGCGGCAGAAATGCCAGGTAAAACAATGCAACTTTAGGATTAAGTACATCACTCAAAAATCCCTGCCAAAAGATCTGCTTGTAGTTTTGGCTCTTTATCTTTTCGCCGTCGATAACGATCTTTCCTTGTTTGGCAGACAATATTTTATACCCAACATACATTAAATAGATCGCTCCAATCCATTTTATAACAGTGAAAGCAAATGCAGATGTGGCGAGTATTGCAGATATTCCCAATACCGCGGCAAAAAGATGTACATAGGCACCTGCATTTATTCCAACAGCGGCTACAATGCCGGCTTTTCTTCCCTGTGCCAGTGTTCTTCCTAATAAAAAGATCATATCAGGTCCGGGAACAATGCAGAGTATAATACTTGCAAATACGAAGAGTAAGTAATTGTCGAAACTCATAAAAATATTTTAGGGATAAATGTACGATCAAAATAGGAAGCAAACTATAATTAGAATTAGCAAAAATGGATTTAAGGGAATGCGTATATTTAAGTATTGATGAGGAGCTGTAAGATATACGTCACATATTATCAGTGCACTAACAATCATGAACATTGAACCAATTCTAAGCAGGATCACTATTTACCCCATAAAATCATTGGACGGTATTTCCCTGCAAAAAGCAATGGTAACAAAGGGCGGTTGCCTTTTACATGATAGAGAATACGCCATCAGTGATGAAAAAGGCAATTTCATAATAGGAAAAACAAATCCGCTTGTTCATACTTTACGAACGAAATTTGATCTTGGCAATGAGATCGTTTCATTCAGGCGGCAAGATGAAAATGGATGGAACCAATTTCATTTGCAAAACGAAAAACCAGCAATAGAATCTTACCTGTCCGCCTATTTCGGCGTTTCAATTCTTTTTCAAAAAAATTCCAATGGTCGCTTTTTGGACATACCCGATATTAGTGGTGTTACTGTTCTTTCAACTTCAAGTTTAGAATCTGTTTCTGCATGGTACAATAATATGGACCTGGACGAAACAAGAAAACGTTTCAGGGCAACAATTGAGATCGATGCCGTTCCCCCTTTTTGGGAAGATCATTTATTTTCGAAAGAAGGCATCGGTATTGAATTCTTAATTGGAAATGTCACCATGTTTGGAATGAGTCCCCGTGCAAGATGTGTTGTTCCTACTCGTGATCCTGAAACTGGCGAGGTTACTCATGCCTTTCCGAAAACATTTGCAAGACATCGTGCTGCAACGCAGCCAGGCTGGTCAACTTTAGATGAATATGGACATCATTATTTTTTAACTGTTAACTGTTATATTCCTGAAACAGAAATTGGGAAGTTTATTGAGATTGGTGACAAGGTTTCGATAGTAGGTGAAAAAGTATTTTATTAAGGGTTTCGTTAATCAGTTTGCAGACGGGAATTGGTGAAATGGATTTAAGGGGAATGTGTATATCAAAGAACCGATCATATGATCATTACTCCATTAAGTAAAAACAACATGATCTTTAAAAAAATAGTTGTTAGATTTTTTGTACTGATCGCGGCATCCTGTATTACAACTTTGCCATTATTTTTAGGCGACTTTAATTTAAAGGAATATTCAGTCAGCGCTTCGTCAAATCCATATTTATATGATCTTGGGTTATTTGAAATTTTTGTAGCCAGTTTTATTACGCTTGCGGTTGTGTACACATGCTGGCAACTTATGCTGGCCCTGGTAAATTTTACATTTCATCAAAAAATATTTGTGAGAACACAATTCACTTTCGGATTCTTTTTAACGACCATATCATTCATTATGGTCTTTCTCTTTTTTTGGATAGTATTAAGATCCGTACACCCGGCTGCTATTGGATTCAAAAACATTTTTATTTTATTTGCCGGTTCGGTTGGAGTTACTTTCTTTGAGTACAAAATTTTAAGGTAGCGCCAATGCATGCACATGCATGCTGTGGTTCACATTGTGATTAAATAAAATTTTCGTTCCTTTACTGAGCAGTCAGAATACTTCACAGCTCACAAAATCTAACCTGGCAAATGTTACAAAATTTCAATACGGTTTCAACAAAATTATTGCTGCTACTGCTTGTATGTACTGCAGCTGGCTGTCATTCACACAGCGAGAAATCTTCTTCAGCCTACGATACTTATAAGTATGATCCAAAAGTTATTGAAAAGCTCCCGGATTATGACAGCCTTGCAGTTTCTATTTTAGAAAACCTTAGTTTGTTTAAACAGAAGATCGATGAGAATGAAGAGTTTCATGTGTATTGTTACAGGCCCGCTTCAAATGAACCGGATATTTTCAACAAATTACCACAGGGAATAAATCCAAATATTGATCATTATTTTTCTAAGCTTGGAAAAGACCTTATTTATGGGTTTGATGTTTTTAAAGACAGTACCATTAAAATATATATTAGTAGCCGGCCATCAGCAACTACCCCGGAAACGATAGAAGAAAATTTATCTTATTATCCTATAGCAAATAGCATAAGGCATCGTGAATTCCCGGATAAAGACACTGTACTGGCGAAACACTGGCAATACTGGATCCGGTTCAAGACGCATGATCTATTCTGATATTTAAAATTAATTTTGTAAAACAGTACTGATCCGGTCATCGAACCGAAAAAAATATACCCATGAAACACATAAGTTGTATAATATTCTTCTTTGCCTTCTTAATAAATTCATCGGCACAAAAAACCGACTCATGGCCGGATACAAAAAAAATGAATTTGCAAGGGACAGTAAGTTCATTGCAGGAAATTAGTTATTACTGTAAGGATGGTTCTTATAAGATCATACCGGCCAATACCGATTCTATTCAACCCAATTGTTCATATTATTTCAACCGGAAGGGCAATATAGATTCAATTGCCAATTACAATATCGCAGGAAAAATATCTTTCATTGAAATTTTTGGTTATAACGACAAAGAACTTTTAGTTCAAAAAAATGAGATCGATACGAATAGAAAACTGATCTCGGCTCAAAATATTCAGTATGACAAGAATAACTATAGAGCAAAAGAAATTTATAAAAACAGCATTGGTGAAATGTTCCAACAAAAAATTTATAAGTACAGCATCAGCGATAGTAATAATTATTCTTATTCGGTAACTGCAATGGGAGCAAATAATGCTTTACAGAATGAAGTCATTTTCAGGTTCAGGTATTCACCAGCTAATAATTTAATTTATAAGATCACTGAATACCCACGAAATAAAGCAACAGCCACAAGGGTTAAATTTTATTACGATTCAAGTAACCAGGTTATTCACAAAACAGTGGAAACGATAGCAAGAAAAAAAATAGAATCTGAGCAATTTATGGAATATGACAATAAAGGGAACGTGACTAAGTTTATAGAAACCATGCCACGCAATAACATTGTATATAGTTATGAATACGACAGCCGGGGCAACTGGACAAAGCGGGCAACAAAAGCATTTGTAACAGATAAAACTAATGGCAAAACAACAATGCTATATACTATAACTTTAAGGGAATATAAATATTATTAAATAGCATTAATGTAGTATCAACAAGTTATAAGGTGAAAACGATACTGACATCATGAAAATAATATCTTCAACTCTTATTTAAAACAGGAGCATGAAAAATTCTGATATTGCCGACACAACCTTTCGTGAAGCAGTAGAAGCAATTGATAGCGGGAACATTGTTTTATTGCAACAATTGCTGGCAGCAAATACTAACCTGGTAACAAAGCGCCTGCCCAAACAAGAAGGTTATTTTAAAGATCCATACCTGCTTTGGTTTGTCGCCAATAATCCAATACGACATGAAAAATTGCCTGCTAATATCGTTGAAGTAACAAAGATCATTATCGGGGCCTTACAAAAAACCAACGATATCAATTATCAATATATCATTGATTATACTTTAGGACTTGTATGCACTGGTAGAATACCAAAAGAATGTGGCGTACAAATTCCGCTGATGGAACTTTTAATCAATAAAGGAGCAAGGGTAAAAGGGAATGTATTAGGGCCAATAGGCCAGCATAATTTTGAAGCTGCAAATTTTCTTCTTGAAAAAGGCGCTGATTACAATCTCGCTACTGCTGTCGGCCTTAACAGGATCGACGATATCAATAAACTTATTAAAAATGCAACCGCCCCCGAATTATATGTAGCGTTGGTAGTTGCATCCTTCTTTGGAAATGCAGCTGTTATTGCTTCATTACTAAAAGCAGGCGTTGATGTAAACGGCAGTGGAAGTAAAGAAGATTTTGGCGGTTTTCATTCGCATGCAGGCGCATTGCACCAGGCTGTATTTTCAGGTTCATTAGAATCTGTAAAACTATTGACAGAAGCTGGTGCAGATCTTAATGCAGCAGACAAGGTGTACAATGGTACGGCACTGGGTTGGGCCATGCACATGCAAACAGAAAACAATGATGAGACAACAAAAATGAAGTTTAAAGAAATAGAAAATTATTTATCCGGGTACCCGGTAAATAATAAGTAAATGCCAATACGGCAAAGGCTAAACTATTTCCAGCTTCCCATCACGAAATTTTCCAAACACAAGTTTAAAGGCCAGCTGTATTTCCATAGTAATAACAGTGGCCAGGTTGTAGCCTTTTAAAAATTTAAGTACAAATTTTCCTCCTACCCTTTCTGCTCTTATATAGAACAATTGCTTAGGTGGAAACACGATTGCATGTCTTTTCTGGATGATGAGAAGTTCTTCTCTGAATAATTGTAGTAACAATGTCATAAAGGTTAGATAGCAAAGTTCAGCAACGATTTTAAAATCATCAAGGGAAATACACCCCAATAATGGGGGAAAAAAACCCAAAAAAGCCGTGCTCGCCTACACAGTACCGTTCTTATTGAAAAACAATTCTATGTTTAAATGATTTGAAGATGAGTTGATTTGAAGATGAAAAAAGCTTTTTGAATAGCAATACCGTTAAAACACCCCCTTCATCTGCACATTTTCAAATCAGTCAACGGGTGCTAGGTTTTTCTTTAATAGCCAGCCTTTTGTATACTTGCCTTCACTATTTAAAACAACTGTGTAAATGAAATATTTACTTTCTTCAACGGCAGTTACCCTTCCGTTATACACTGCCATATTGGGATTGTGCAGGTTCTTTACATCGGGCTCATCATAAAAATAAGCGGTCTTTACTACCTGGTATTTTTTTCCTGTATTGGAATTAACAACGGGCATGGCTTCATTGGTTGTTGGTTTTTCGTTGAGATCTGAATTGAATTTATTACCTGCCGGTACTGTTGTCTTTTTAGATTTTGTTTTCCCTTTTTTTATCGGCTTATTATTCGGCACACTTGAAGAATCCAATATATTATTTGGTTGCTGGTTGATTTTTTCAGCGGTATCCGTAGGAATATTTTTATGTGCCGGGGTGAACGAATGATACGCTGTGAAGCCAGCCAATCCCAATGCGATCAGCAACACGATCATAAACAAACTTTTTGAAATGCCTTTTTGTTTTGATACCTGGTAATCCTGCACATATTGAAATTGATATAGGGCCTTATCCTTAAGTTCAACTTTTAACTGAAATGTCCTCGATGAAATTTTCTTTTTCTGCCGCCAGCAATTCAAGGCGTTCAACTTCTTTTTTTAATTTTAGTTCATTGGTACGTGCGATCGCCAATTCTTCTGATACAATATTTGCATGTTTGTTTTCTTCTGCGATCATTCCCGAATGAATGAATTCCTGCAACTCGATGCCATTCCTGAAACGATCGGCAGGATCTTTTTCCAGGCATTTATAGATCATTTTTACCAACCAGGTTGGCACCTGCATTTCTCTCTCCTGTTTGCTACTGGTCCACGATGTTGGTATTGCTTCCCTGCGTAATGAAAGCAGGTCCGGGGGCCGCGTTTCCATATGAGCAAGCATGACCGCATTGCGTGCCATCTCTCCCCTGTTACCTAACGGGAACGGAACCGTGCCCGATAAAAGTTCAAACAAAATAATTCCTAAACTATAAATATCTGTTTCAAAAAGCATCACACCCGAGTTTTGCTCAGGCGCCATAAATTCTATTGCGCCGGCATGACGAATACTCGTACGTCTTTGTTCATCCGACATAATGGACAAACCAAAATCGATCAGTATATAATTACCGGTGCGCTGGTTGAATTTTACATTGTTGCTTTTTATATCACCGTGTTTTACATCAGCACGATGGCAATGTGCCAATGCATTGGATAAATGGTCGGCAATTTTTATTGTTTCCTTTATACTAAAAACAGGATCATAAGGAGCCGTTAGTAATTCACCAAGATCGGGTCCTTCAATGTATTCCATTTCTATATAAGGAAGATTACCTGAAGTTGTAATACCGGATGCGATAATGCTTACAACATTCGGGTTGGGCGACTCATTTACTTTTTTTAATTTTTGTACCTCATTCTGGAAAGAAGTAAAATTCTTATCATCATCGGTTTCACTTGAGATAGGTGTTGGCAATATTTTAATCGCAGTAATGATCTCCCCGCATCGCCTTGCCTTATACACAGAACCCTGCCCTCCCGATTTCAATGCTCCGAGGTTTTCTAATCCTTCTGTTATTGTAAAAATCTTTGCCATATGTTGCTCTTTTAAGATCGACGTCTCTGCTTTTAAAAATTTTAAATAATCAACATACAATGTTCAATGCTCATCGGAATGCACTTGAATATTGAACATTGTACGTTGAACATTGAAAATTCATTTTTGTTCCACATAAGTAAACTCCAACACCGCAGTATCCCCAAGTATAACCTGGTCCCCTTCCTGCAAACGATGCCCAACTTCAATGGCCTGCATTTTTACAGACACACCATCGGTTGTGCGAATTTTCATTTTGTTGTAAGGAGGAACGCCGCCTTCATCTGCAAAAATTAAAAATGAACCTGTTGATGATTCCCATTCAATATGCGCATGCTGGCGACTAACAGAACGGTTCACATCTGTAGTACCAATTGCAGTAAAAGCAATGGTATTCATCCGTACAGAACCTTCACTCAATTGTGTTTTTGCTTCTCTGCCAATATTTATTTTTTCTGAAGATGGCTCAATTACATAAATATCTTTTTCTGCATGACCATTTAGTATTCTCACAAAACCGCGTGTTTTTTTATTCGCTGCTCCCGTTTTTCTTGTTGATATGAACAATGCCGTATTGATCGCTGTTGCTATATAAGAGGCTTCAGGATATTTATCTGTGAATGCAATTTCCAGTTTCCATGATGATGGTAATTGTATGGCATAATCATCAGCGATCCTTTGCAATTCATCCCTGAATTTTCCGGGTGTATTGTTGAATACAGCAGACTCATATAAATATCTTTCTGAATCACTGCAATTGATGTAAAGATAGATGCCATTGATATTGGCACCTTCTCCACCTTCAGCTCTTTGCAGTTTTTCTTTAATGAACTGCAATAGAACGCTGCGGATATTTTTTACATCAGCAGTACGTTCTTTAAATAAGTTGAACATGGTTTTATAGTTTAATTAATATCTAAAAAGTGTTTCATACTTCGTGCAACTTTGAGACTTCATGTCTTCGTGTTTCGAAATTTTCCGCCTCAAAGACACAAAGGCGCAAAGATTCTCAAAGGTTTCCTTCTAAACTCCGCCATCAATTTTCAACGATCACGATCAGATTGTCTTGCCAATTGATTCGAAATTTTTGTAAGTCCAGGCCCATTATTTTCCATTCCCTCTTTCTGCGGCGCTTCAAAACTTTTTATGTAATTGCGTTCAACCAACAATGGCACAATGGTTTTGCCTGCCAGTCGTACTGCATCACTTGAACCTTTCGTACCTTCTATCCTTATACAAACAACCACGTGCCCGGTATCGTTAGTCTTTGGTGCAAAGAACACATACCATCCATCGTTGATGCTTTCGCCTTTATAAATTCTTTCGGGTGTTCCTGTTTTACCTGCCACATAAATTCCAAGTTTTGTTTTTTTAGGAGCGCTTTGTTTTTTCATATAGCCCGCTACCCGTTGTGCATAGACGGGATCATTCACAATAGAAATTCCTGTTTTGCTATTCTCGGCTTTTCCATTTACATCTAATACATACCTGTTTGGCATCATGATACCATTGTTGGCAATACCCGATGCAATCCTTGCAACAGCAGCAGGTGTAGCAACCAATTCTCCCTGTCCCCACGACATACCGGAAACGCCAATGGCTCTTGTGCGTTTTATATTATCAGGATTGTAACGCTTCATACTTTTGAATTCTGTTTTGCGCCATAATTCACGCCATTTTTCCTGTTGAACGTTGTTCTTCGTTTCGTTCTCGAAATAATATCCACCCACCCCACGAAGGAACATACCCGCCTGCATATACAATGTCACCATCTCTTCCTGCAATTTTTCTTCATTGGCAAGTCGTATAAAAAAAGAATTGTTCGATTTCACGATCGCACGTTCAATGTTGATCAATCCTGCCTCATCAGGTTCAGGGCCTTTTGTCCTGACAAGATCTTTTGGATACACCCTGATCACTTTCTTTGCAGCAGCATCCCCCAGTTTATTAAATGCTGCCAGAGATGTGACAAGTTTTGCAGTAGAACCAGGTTGTGTTGCATGTGTAAAACCCATATCAGTATTTACGTTCCATCCCGGTAATTTATTCAATTCATCTTCTGCCAGGTTCATACGATCCCAATCATTTACAGGCGGCAATGGCCACATGGCAGATGCGATCACATCACCGGTATTGTCTTCCATCACTACTACCGAAACTCTTTTTCTTCTTACAGTATCATCCTGCTGAAGCGCTACTTCTATCTTTGTTTGCAATGCAGCATCCATGGTAAGCGTGATATCACGATTGCGTTTTTTAAATTGTTCCACTTCATCGCTGTTGATGCCTGCAAGCAGCATATCAGAAAGTGCGCTGTAATCTCTTTTCGTGACCGTCATTTGTGTTTCTGTTGCAGGTAAAAATTTCTCCTGCCTGTAAGCATTAGCACTTACTTCATACTTAACTAACGGTGCCGGGAAGCCTCTGAGTTCGGCCACATGTGCATACTCGGCAAAATAACCATTGCTGCCACCGTCAAAAATATGTGTGTTTGCATCGCCTGTCCAGAAGAACATGTGTTCTCCAAAAGGATAATAACGGTCTGCTCTTTTGTAAGACAATGAGGTGATATCTGCAGCAGGTATTCCATACGACATCAATGAATCTCTTTCAGCCTGCACCAGTTTCGGATCGCTGGTGGCCAATATGTTTCCATTCCTGTCAAATATATTTCCTGCCTGCAACCTGTTCATTAAAATATTGATCCTTGGATTATAACTAAACATACGTGTACCGCTACGATCGGCTACCAGTGCAGGTTCTACGATCCATTTTTTATTATGGAAAGTATAACCCGACACATTTACAACCAGTAAAATAATGGCCACACAAGCTGAAAGCAATGCAGGCATTAGATTCTTATCCTGTCTTTGTGTAATGTATTTCATCTGCACTTTCGTTCCGTTTATCCGTGAAACAGATAACAGGAAACCTGCAGCGATCATACTGCATAATAAAGATGTGCCGCCATAACTGGTAAATGGCAATGCAACACCTGATAATGGAAGTGCACCAACAGAACCACCCGCTATTAATAAGAACTGTACAAATGTTCCAATCCCAATACCTGCGCATACATAAAATAAAAATGGCGTGCCTGTTTGCCTGCCAATAACGACTGAACGATGCAGGTAAACAAGAAATAAAATAAACACACATGCAATAATGCACAAACCAAATTCTTCGCTCATTGCAGGAAGGATCATATCCGTATGTGCTTCGGGGATTGTTTTTGCAAATCCTTCGCCGGCACCCTGTCCCGTTAGTCCACCACTTGAAATTGCCCAGATGCCATTCGCTACCTGGTCGCCACCAAATACCTGGTTGTTCCATGGATCTGACCAGATCGCTTTCCTGTCAACAAGCCTTTGCATGGTGCCCGGTATCAAAGTGGCCAGTATCTTTATTTTATCCAACAATAAAAATCCACTTACAACAACAAGCGCCATTGTTGCAGATTCACTTAGTTTTTTCTTTGTGATGATCATGAATAATAAAAGTATACCAACGGCGATCCCGGTTGCGATCCAAATATTTTTTAATAACCATATTGCAAGTGCGTACAATACCATGGCAGCGATTACATGCGGAAAATCTCCTCTTGAAAAAGAGAACAGGATAATGAATGTAAAACAGCAGACAATGGCAGGACCAAGATCACCCAATATTAAAAACAACAGTATGGTCGTAACAATTGCCAAAACAGCAAACAGGAAAAAAGACAATCGTTTGTTCCATGATGGATACTCAGAAATAAATCCTTCATTCTTTGCAAAGAAGCCTGCAAGAAAAAGAATGATCGCATATTTTACGATCTCGCTTGGTTGAAAGCCAAACAGGTTTACTTTAACACCACTTCCCTGTGGACCTGTTCCAAATAAAATAGTAAGTATTAAGAGACTGATAGCTACAAGCGCCCATGGCCAGCCGTTAGCAGCATTGTTGTTATTCTTAAATGCGAATAGCCTGAAGAAAGCAGAATCAGTTGTAAATTTTTTCAGGTTGACAAACTGGAGAACAATAATACCTGCAATACCTATACAAAAATAAATAAAGCTGCTCTTGGCAAGGAAGCGGTCACGCAACGGATCCTGTAAACTGAACAATGTTATAAATGAAAGCCCGGTCAATATCATGATAACTGGCAATACCAATTGATCTGTACCCGGAGAGCGAACCGTAAAAATAACATGCAGTAAAAAAAAGGAAAAGAAAAACACGCCAATGATCATCCAATACCAGTTACTTACTTCTTCGGGTGATCTTACGATGAATGCTTTTTCCTTTTTTAATGTACTAAAATCTTTTGCTGAAAAAAGTTTCATTGTATGTGGCGACTGGACAAAATTGAAACTTGCATTCGTTTTAAGATTTTCAATACCCTGTAGTTTACCAAATTCATAGCCGGGCTGTAATGGAATGAGTTCATAACTTTTATTTTCGGGCAGGCCAGTAAAAATAAATTTACCCGACGCATCCGTACGTGCATATGCGTTAAAAGATACCAATTGTTTTTTCCTGGCAGAATCGAGGATCAGTATTTTTCTTACAGCATTTTTAAATTCTATGATCTCATTATCGTCACCGGATCGATCTGATTCTGCACTTGTATCCTGTGGCGATAGTAACCTGAGTCGTACCAAAACACCAGCGATCGGTTGTCCATCATGATTTTTAATTGTTCCTGAAATATTGTTAGTACCAAGTCCAAGCTCATTTTGTGCTTCAGCTTTTAAGGGATGTAATTTTTCCTTATCATAAGAAATAGAATCAGGCCCTGAAAAGCCAAGTAAATTCCTAGACAACGCTACACGGTTCTTAAATGATCTGCCGCCTTTATTAAAAGCTTCATCTGCATTTACCAGGTAATTTTTCTTATTTAACTCGCCGGTATTGTCAATGGTTGATGATGGATCTTTGGCCGCTTTGATTGTTGATGCAATGAATTGTATGTCTTTCGGATCTTCAAAATACATTCCTTTTGACAAAAGGTTTTTCATACGCACAGTATCGCTATTGTCATTCAGGTTGATGGTTGTTCCATTTTCAATACGTGCATGCACTTCAGCAAAATCCCGCTGCAAAACTGAATATAGTTTCCAGAAGATTGTCCCCATAATGATAGCAACCAGGAACAGGACAAGACGTTCCAGCTTTCTGCTACTAAACCATTTTAACAACGATCCCATTTTTTATTATTTAAGTTTTGAAACAGGAATAAATATTGAATCTTTGAATCGTCCGCTTATAACAGTATCCCTAAACGACAAGGCATATTGTACTGGCACCCGGCAATTAATAAACCGCACATTTTTCAATACGACATTATTTTTTTGTATGATAACTGCTACATCAAAATTTTTAAAAATAAGGCTGTCGAGTACAATGTGTTTTGCGATCCTGTCAATGCTTATAGCAGGGCCTTTATAATTTGAATCACAGGTTATCGTAGTTCCGTTACCCACCAGGTGAAAACTATCTTTATTGACCAGGATCGCACTATCAAGTTTTATAATTGGCGCATGCAACGTATAGCGCCTGAGAGAATCATTTATATTGAAAATGAATTTCTCTTTAGGCTTGAGGATATACTTAGGGTGAACATTGTTTTCTTTTATACTGGTATTCTTTTGAAATAACAATATAACCAATGTGCAAAACGTAAGTAAGGTTAAGAATGCAAGGATACCTTCTTTGCGTTTGTTTGGCCTTGTACTTTTAGCCTCATCTGTATCCTTAATTGCACGCAGTTTTGATTTAGCATCTTTATTTTTCCTTTCAGCAGGTTTTGAAATCACTTTTTCAATGGGCTTATTGTTATTCTGCACCACAACTGCAGTAATATTATCATTTCCCCCGGCATCATTGGCAGCATTCACAAGCGCTGAAGCTTTATCAGCAAGACCATCATCACTAAGAAGAATGGATGTGATCGTGTTTGAAGCGATCATATCAGAAAGTCCATCACTGCAAATAAGAATCGTATCCCCCGGCAGAAAAGGTGACTCACCTGTTTCAATAAAATCAGCTGTTATATTTTCTTCAAAACCCAGTGCTTTATTTATTTCATTTCTTCTCGGGTGACGCATCGCATCTTCTTCTGATAAACGGCCCGACTCTTCCAGGAATCCAACAACAGAATGATCCTTCGTTAATTTTATCAATGAACGATCACGCAAAAGATACAGCCTTGTATCTCCAATATGTGCATAATATAGTTTATTGTTCTTTATATCTGTTACGGCACATGTAAGTACACAAGCCATTTGTTCGTACCTGGCATCTTTCTTTTTTTCCTCTCTTATTTTTGTATTTGCTGCGATGATGGCTGCCTGCAAAATTTCAATTGTATTCCCGGGTAAAGACCCTAAATGCTCCAGTATAACCGACCGTGCGATTCCTGCAGCAATATCTCCACCGCAGTAGCCTCCTACCCCATCTATCACGCAGGCAACAAGAAGCTCTTTATTATAAAGTGCTTCGGCGATGAACGTGTCTTCGTTTTTTTCTCTTCGCCTGCCCTTGTCAGTTATACCAAAGAAATATTCACCCATTGTTGTTGTGTGTTTGTTTTATTTCAGAGAAATGAGCGATCAATAAAATAATACTGGTCGCCAGCAACCCGATCGCTAATAATTTATCGATGATCATAGTTTGAATATATTGATGGTTACAATTCCATTAAGTACGATCCTTGAGTTGACAGGAAGTTCTGACCATTCCGGTGCCGACTGATCACTGTTATTGATTTCAATCTCGTTAACGATCGTTTTTTCACCATAAGAACAGAGGAAAAATTTATCAACTGTTGCATCATAACGAATGGAAAGATGCGGCGTTGAAACCCATTCGGAAGGAATTCGAAAAATACCGGGTTGTTTTGATGTTTCTTCAATACCGGCAATGATGATCTCTTCATCCTTCATCAGGTATTCCAGTTTCTTACCGGTATACTCTTTATCAGGCAGTGTTGTTTCCAGGCGTGCATAATATTTGGAAGCCTTGTCATTTGCCTGTTCATCTAAAACAAGATTGTTATTATAAGGAAGTTCATAATATCCATCACTATAAAAAGTAAAATCTCTCAATATCTCTTCAGCAATATCAAATTTTTGTGCAATGCCGGTTTGCCTTGGAATAAAAGTCACCCTCAGGTTATCTTCTTTTTGTTGAACATTGCCAGGCAACAATTTTCCGATAAAACTTTTATCACCCTTGTCATAATCAGGATGAGATACAAAACGAAAAACCCATTTATTGGCTGAAGCAGTGATTTTTTTCCCCTGTTGTTTGTGTTGTTCAAGGATACTGTAAAATGATTTTATTGATTCCTGGATAACCAATCCGAAAACGCCCCTGTTGTTATCCATAAACTTATTATAATCAGGCGGGCTGAAGCAAATAATGTATTCATGATAAAAAATGATCCTGCCCGCAAAAGAAAGTTCGGCAATAGATTCCCTGAATTTTTCTACTATATATTTATAGACGAGATCAGGAGATAAGGTTGCAGCTTCGATCACATCAGCTTCTTTTTTAAGAAACCAGTTCTGTACGCCGATACGTTGCCAAAAAGTTGGAGCAGCTTTCATGTTCATGTGTTCCAGGTTTATTTGATGATAAAAAACTGGCATTTGGTAATAGCAGCATCACGCAGTGATCACCTGCTAAAATTTAATCCCATAATAATTTTGAGTAGAAAGTTTCTTGCTGTCCTTTTTTAAGTAAATCTCTTAAGCAATAAGCGTTGGTGTTTGAGGTATGCTGTTTAAAATATATTTTAAAACATTCCTCAATATTAACGAGTGATTTCTTAAGTAATTGCAAAAGGGAGCAGCAAAAAACGTAGAGAAATGTTAAATAGTTTTTAAGAGCTAATAACAATCGTTGATCTGCGAATTCAAAAAAGGGTGAAACAACGCTTGTATCTGTCAATATTTTTTCTGACCTTATAGTTGTAATCAAAATTTATTGCACATGGATAAAATAAAGCTTGGAATATTAGACCTGTTATCCATTTTACTTCCGGGGGCTTTTCTTGTTGGCACTTTATATTATTATTGTTATAAGCATGGAATTACTGATGCCCCACATCTTTTTTTAAACAAGTTTACAAGCGAACCAAATGGATGGGTTTCATCAGTGATTTTCTTGATACTGTCTTATATAGCGGGGCAATTTGTTTTCACCTTTGCCTCTTTACTTGATGATCTTATTTATGAAAATGTAAAAAAAGTATTTTGGGAAAAAGATTCCGGCTTACAGGCACAGGCAATAGCTCTAAAAACAAAGAAAACCGGCATCAATGATCAGAATACTATTAATGCATTTAAGTGGAGTTGTAGTTGGTTGCTATTAAAAAAACCAGAAATGTATGAAGAAGTAGAAAGGTATATTGCAGAATCGAAATTCTTTAGAAGTTTATTTATAGTCTGGTTGATTACAGCCATATTAATTGGAAGATGTTTACAATTAAATGCTTTCTTGCTTTTAATCTTAGGTATAATACTGTCACTGATACGTTATTTAACTCAACGGCGAAAATCAATTACAACTGCATATGAATATGTGATAACTGCTTCGGAAGAAATATTTCCTTCCAGGCCCAATCCTATTACTTTATATGAAATAACCAAGCGTAATAAAGAATTCAAACTGATCCTGGCTAAAAATGAAAAAAGAAAGGTTGTGCTACTTATTGAAAGAGGGGTACATTTCACCACTAAAATAATAAACGTTATTGATCTTTGTCTTAATCCCTTTTACCTTAAACCAAGGAAAATAAAACCGGCTACTATTTGTTCAAAAGAGATCAGATGGTTCTTTGAAGAAAAAAAATCAAAGATTGAACAATGGTTTTTAGATAACAAACTCAAATCTGTCGACTCAAAGTCCAGGATAGATCTCTATTTGCAGGATACTGCTTTAGAAGAAAACTTTAAACAAAGAGAAGGAAAGCTAGAGATAAAAACAAGGATCCCTTACCCTATCCTCACTCAAATAAATAATAATATTTGGTGTTACCAGGAAGAATGGATAAAAAATATTCATGATCCTGATAAGATAAAAGACCTATTACCACGGGAGTTTTCTAATAAAGAACCACAATGGTTACCTGTACAAAAAGAACGTCTATTAGTAAAAACTAAGCAAGGCATTGATAAAAAATTAACCCCTCTGAAGAAAGAGGAAATGCTTACTTCAGGATGTCAACTTGAATACACAACAATCAATGTCCTTAACCAGGAATGGTACAGTTTTGCAGCAGAATGGTTTGGAGACATCGATGATAAACAAGTATATGATTTGATCATTGAAATCACTAAAGACACAGTTTTAGAATCACGCGATTCTTTTTCCTATCCAACTTTTATAAACAAAGTGATCAATAAAAAAACCAGTTAACCTTTTTGAATATTGTAACTCAATGAAGCAATTTTCATGTATGCAACAATCTATTTAAAATATTTCCGCATAAATTCATATGCATTATAATGAAATATTCTTTCTACAGCATTTATAGGTTCAATTTTATTAAAACTATTCTTAAGCTTTGTTGCGGGATCATTAAAGAAATTAAATGCGTGTCGTTCTATGTATTGAACCAGGTCATCCATTTCTTCTGCTGACCAAAACATATTGATCGGATCGATCACACCGTCGAAATCACTTCCAATGGCAATATAATCCCAGGCGAATATATCGTTCTGGTCAAGCAATTGAACAATGTGTTGAATATTGTTCCAAAGCATTTTACTATTTGAGTGCATGCGCTTGCTTTTAGAAGCGAAGAGCAGGCGCAAAGATTTTTTATACTGTTTGGAAGCAATTCTTTTTTCGTCAAGTTGTAAACCAATGATGCCGCCGCTTCTTGCCATTTCAATGATCTCTTCATCATAAAAGTTGATATCACCATCAAACATCCTCGAAGCAGTAGTTTCAAGCCCGGGGGTAGGATTTGGATTTTCTGCACTGATCTTTCCATTGCATGCGCCATGGCTCATGATCAAAGGAAATTCTTTTCTTTTGTATGCATCCGGAAAATTTGTTTTAAGAAATCCAATGTATTCTTTACGTGATGCTGTACTCATGTGTTTGATGTCAATATGAATGCGCTTACCATTAGTATCATCTATTAAGCCCTTCAGTACTTTCCATCCAAGTGCAGTGAAGCCTGTATTCATACCTGGTTCCTGTTCAGTCAACAGGTCTTGTACAAATCCAGATAAACTTTCCGCATGGCCGCATAGTTCATTATAAAAATGATGTGCGAATGTTACAAAGAACGGGCAATGCTCCCAGGCTTTAAGTTTTGCCAGGTTCGCCAGCACTTCGGCTTCATTCGGTGGATTACCGGTTCCTGCATTTAGTGAATGCATGCCTTCCACAGTCATAATTACATAAAGTACTTCTACATCAGGTTGATTATTGCCTGCTTCAACAAGCTGTTCAAGCTGATTGAAATTTTTTACAAGTACATATTTCCTTTTTCCATCACTAAAATTTGTTTCCTTGTCATTTAATTGTTGCAGGTACTTGTATTCATTTTCCAGGTCGGAAAAATAGTCCTGGTTCTGTTGAAGAAAATTAATTCTCTCCCGGCCCAGTGCCGCAACAAAATTTGCAAAAATATCAGCTACCGGACCATCGTCTACTATATTCATGTTAACAAAGCCTCTTTCTACAGGGTAAATTGAAACACATACGCACTTTACATTACCATAATTAAGTGTTGTAAAATCACTTTGTGAATATTCCGAAACTGCAAGCACCCGTTGCAGTAACCGGTCACTTCCTGTTGGAGGATCATAATACCAGATGGAATTTTTTTTACTCCTGTCAGAACTGTTTTCCCCGGGATTTTTTGAAAAACTTTTTCCGTAAGAATGTATGCTTGGATGACAATGAAGGTCAATGGTAAATTCTGCCATGATAATTTGTTTTCATGTAAAGTATCCATTGACCAACAAATTTCAAACGGGTAAAACACCCTTTTTATACCAATGAAACACCCTTTGTAAGTCTTAATCGCAGGGAGTATGATATGCTAAGTTTAGGCAGTTTTTTTCTGCGCAAACTTTATAACACAAGTTTCTGCGATAAAACTGTTTTCCACATTTTTTGGCAGTTTCAAATAAAATCCTATTTTTATGCAAACGATTGCATAACTTGAGCCTTACAGTAACAATTGCCGATATCGCCAAAAAACTGAATACCACTTCCGGTACAGTGTCACGTGCATTGAATAATCACCCTGCCATCAGCGAAGAAACAAAGAACAAGGTGTTGAAACTTGCTGAAAAGCTTAATTACAGGAGGAATACGATTGCTTCATCATTAAGATCGGGGCAAACCGGTATCATTGGTGTTATCATTCCGAGTGCAGAGATCAATTTTTTTGGATCAGTTGTACATGGCATTGAAAGCATGGCCAATCAAAACGGTTACAATGTGCTTATTTATCAATCCAACGAATCATGGGACCAGGAGCAAAAAGGAATTGAAACCTTTTTAAATGCGAGGGTGGATGGTATCATGGTGTCGATCGCAAAACATACGAACGATTACAAACATTTTTTAGAAGTAAAGAAAACAAATACGCCTATCGTTTTTTTTGACAGGGCCAATGATGAATTGCCCATCGATGCAGTTGTGATCGACGATCATAAAGGAGCTTACATGGCCACTACACATTTATTGGAACAAGGCTATACACGCATTGCGCATATTTCAGGTCCCCAGCATATTAATATTTTTAAATCAAGGCTGGAGGGTTATAAGGCTGCATTAAAAGATGCAGGAATAAAATTTGACCGCAGCCTTGTTTATAGTGGCGATGTTTCTATTGAAGCGGGGCGCCGTGCAATTCTTTATTTCTTTTCATTGAAAACCCCGCCCGATGCGGCTTTTGCAGTAGAAGATTTTACAGCACTGGGCGCCATCAAAGAATTAAAGCATCATGATGTTGCTATACCGGAAGATTTTGGGATCATCGGTTTTGCCAATGAAAGTTTTGGAGAACATATTACACCATCGCTTTCCACCATTGATCAGCAAACAGTGAATATGGGTAAAGAAACTTTTGCATTGATGCTTGACCTGATTGAAAAAAAAGGGACAAGAAAAAAAGAGGTGCAGAAAAAAATTTTAGATCCTATTCCTGTATTCAGGAATTCATCATTACGAAAAACGTAACCGCAGAAACGCAGAAGTGCTAAGACTTCTCTGCGTCTCCGCGGTAAAACAAATAAACATGAGAATGATCCAGCTATTGCTCCAACTATGTTTGCTTTTTGCATTACCTGCATGCAAAAAATCAGCATCATCTACCAATACAACGGTAACCCCTACCCCTACCCCAACTCCAACCGATACAACAACACCTGCTTTTTTTGCAAAAGGTGCAGATGTAAGCTGGGTTACACAAATGGAATCGGGCGGTATACAATTTTACAATAGCACAGGAACTCAAACTGAATGCATGCAACTCATGAAAGACCTGGGTATGAATTCGATCAGGCTAAGGGTTTGGGTAAATCCTTCAAACAACTGGTGTAATACAGCCGATGTACTGACAAAGGCATTAAGAGCAAAATCACTGGGTATGAAAATATTACTCGACTTTCATTATAGCGATTCATGGGCCGATCCGGGGCAACAAAACAAACCTGCTGCATGGGCATCGCAGGATTTTGCAACTTTGAAAACCTCCGTTTCACAACATACTACATCAGTAATGACCACTTTAAAAACAAATGGTATTACTCCGGAATGGGTGCAGGTTGGTAATGAAACAAATGATGGTATGCTTTGGCCCGATGGAAAAGCATCTACCAATATGTCAAATTTTACAGCACTCATCAATGCAGGTTATGATGCAGTAAAAGCAGTGAGCCCGACTTCAAAAGTGGTTGTACACATTTCGAATGGTTATGACAATAGTTTATTCAGGTGGATATTTGATGGCTTAAAAAACAATGGCGGGAAATGGGATGTGATCGGAATGTCATTGTATCCAACTGCTACAAACTGGTCAAGTATCAATTCACAATGCAAATCCAACATGGTAGATATGATAGCGAGGTATAACAAAGAGATCATGATCTGTGAAGTAGGTATGAGCTGGGACCAGGGCGCTGCCTGTAAGGCTTTTATTGCTGATATCATTACCAAAACAAAAGCGCTTTCCAACAATAAGGGACTTGGTGTTTTTTATTGGGAACCTGAAGCATATAATAGCTGGCAAGGCTACACGTTAGGTGCATTTGATAATACCGGTAGACCAACAGAAGCACTGGATGCTTTTCACTAAAAAATTAATAGAAAAACCATCATATAAAAGAGCTTCATATCCGTGAAGTCCAACTCCCCTCTCCTTCGGAGAGGGGCCGGGGTGAGGCCAAACCAAGATCATGAAAAGAAAAAAAACATTCTACTTGTTCATCTGCATGTTTATATGCATGCAAACCACATTCGCCCAACAACGCAAAAAAATAAATTTTGATTCAGACTGGAAATTTGCTTTCGGCAATGCCAATGATCCTTTAAAAGATTTTAATTATAGTATTGCAACCATATTTGCCAAAACTGGTGCTGCACAAACAACAGCCATTGATAAGAAATTCAATGACAGTAGCTGGCGCTCGCTTTCACTTCCACACGATTGGGCCGTTGAACTACCCTTTGCAAATTCACCCAATTTTGATGTACAGTCGCATGGATACAAGCCTGTAGGTGGTGCTTATCCCGAAACAAGCATTGGCTGGTACAGGAAACATTTTAAAGTTTCGGGATTGGATTCTGCTCAGCGTTTTCAAATTCAGTTTGATGGTGTTTTCAGGGATGCAAGCTTTTGGGTTAATGGCTTTTATTTGGGTAATAATAAAAGCGGGTATGTAGGAGCTTCTTATGACATTACTGATTACCTCGATTTTGACAAAGAAAATATTTTAGTTGTAAGAGTTGACGCTACACAATATGAAGGATGGTTCTATGAAGGTGCAGGCATTTACAGGCATGTATGGTTGAACCAGTATAACAGGGTTCATCTTGCAGAAAATCCTGTGTTTGTTTATACCAATGTACAGGGGAATAATGCAACTGTAAACATTGAAACAAGTATAGAGAATGAATCGCTTGCTGCATCTGACGTAACTGTATCTGCAATGATAACCGATCGTGATGGTAAACTTATTGGAAAAACAGCTGAACAAAATATTTCACTGAAGATAAATGAAAAATCAACAGTAAAACAAAAACTAACGGTTAACATGCCACGATTGTGGTCGCTGGAAGATCCTTACCTGTATCGTGTGATCCCAATCATAAAATCTGCAGGAAAAATGATTGATACTGATAAAAAGCGATTCGGCATACGCACCATAACAGTATCGGCGAAAGGATTATTTCTCAATAGTAAATATGTAAAAATAAAAGGCACCAATAACCACCAGGACCATGCTGGTGTTGGAAGTGCTTTGCCGGATTATCTGCAGTACTACAGAATATTTCTTCTAAAACAAATGGGCAGCAATGCATACCGCACCAGCCATAACCCTCCTACTCCTGAATTGCTAGATGCATGCGATAGCCTGGGGATGCTTGTATTGGATGAAAATCGTTTGCTCAACA
Source organism: Ferruginibacter sp. (assembly GCA_047601875.1). Lineage (GTDB taxonomy): Bacteria > Bacteroidota > Bacteroidia > Chitinophagales > Chitinophagaceae > Ferruginibacter. The sequence continues at coordinate 236,252 of JASGIL010000001.1, forward strand.
GCAGCCCGCAATACATGCATGATCTTGAATGGCTGATAAAACGCGACAGGAGTCGTCCCTGTGTTTTTATGTGGTCGATAGGAAATGAAGAAGGTTGGGTGCAGGGAAACAGTATTGGAAAACAAATCGCACAAACATTGCTTGCAAAACAGGTTGAATTAGATCCTACAAGAGTAAGCACCTATGCCGCAGATATGGGCAACAATTTTACAGGCATCAATGAAGTAATACCGGTACGCAGTTTTAATTACAGGCAATTTGCTGTTGCTGATTATCATAAAGATCATCCATTACAACCATTGTTGGGAACCGAAATGGGAAGTACCGTAACTACCCGTGGCCAGTACACGAAAGATTCGCTGATAGGTTATGTACCCGACCAGGATATTACAGCCCCATGGTGGGCAAGTACCGCTGAAACATGGTGGAAACTTGCAGCGCCAAATGATTACTGGCTGGGTGGTTTTGTATGGACAGGACTTGATTACCGTGGTGAACCAACTCCTTTTCAATGGCCCAATATCAGTTCACATTTTGGCATTATGGATGCATGTGGCTTTCCAAAAAATATTTATTACTATTATCAGTCATGGTGGACGGATAAAGATGTATTGCATATTTCTCCTCATTGGAATCCCGAAAAGATCGGGAGCAAAGAAGGCCAACCCATTGATGTTTGGGTAAACAGCAATGCAGATAATGTAGAATTATTTTTAAACGGAACTAGTCTTGGCAAAAGAGATATGCCACGCAATGGCCATTTGCAATGGATGGTAAATTATGCGCCGGGAACCCTGGAAGCAATTGCATTCAAGAAAGGGAAAAAACTTACAACAAAAGTTGAAACGACTGGTAAAGCAGCTGAAGTTGTAGTAAGTCCGTATAAAACAACCATGCTTGCCGATGGCAAAGATGCAACGGTTATAAACATAAGCGTTATTGACAGAGAAGGTCGTGAAATACCCGATGCTGATAATCTTATAAAATTTTCATTGAAAGGTGATGCAAAAATTATTGGTGTTGGTAATGGCGATCCAAGTAGTCATGAAATAGATAAATATTCCGATACAGTTGCACAAAGACATTTGTTTAATGGTAAATGCCAGGTGATCATTCAATCTGGCAATACACAATCAGTGATTCACTTTGAAGCAACAGCAGATAGTTTATGGAAAGGTGCAACAGATATCATTACTATTCAGCCTGGAATTGCACATTCGGTTCATGAATCAAAAAATACCTTTCCTGTTTTACCATTTAAAAATACAACCGTAGATAAAATGCTTGGTGCAGATATTTCTTTTCTTCCTGAACTGGAAGATAAAGGAATGAAATTCTTTGATGCCGACGGAAAACAAAAAGATGCCATTACCATTTTAAAAGATCATGGATTGAATTATATACGTCTACGCATTTTCAATGACCCTGCAAGAGACAGTGGCTATTCTCCCAAAAAAGGGTTTTGCGATCTTGAACATACAAAACAAATGGCCAAAAGGGTAAAAGCTGCAGGAATGAAATTGTTACTAGATTTTCATTATAGCGATTATTGGGCCGATCCTCAACAACAATACATGCCTAAAACATGGCGTGGCAAATCGATCACAGTATTAAAACAGGCTGTATATGATTATACAAAAATGGTGATCCAATCTTTAAAAGATCAAAACACCACGCCTGATATGGTACAGATCGGCAACGAGATCAACCACGGAATGATATGGCCAACAGGTGCGATCAATAATTTAGACAGTCTTGCTCAATTAATATATGCAGGCATACAAGGTGTAAAAGCAGTTTCACCAACAACAACGATCATGTTGCACATTGCGCTGGGTGGACAAAATGACGAGAGTAAATTTTTTATTGATAATATGATTGCACGTGGCGTTCCGTTTGATGTGATTGGTTTATCTTATTATCCGAAATGGCACAACACATTGGCGGATCTTGAATATAATCTCGATGATCTTTCACACAGGTACAACAAAGATGTGATCGTTGTTGAATATTCTCACCTGAAAAAAGAAGTGAACGAGATCGCATTTAATGTTGCAGGCGGAAGAGGAAAAGGATCTTGTATCTGGGAGCCATTAAGTACATGGGAACGATTCTTTGACAAGGATGGGAAGGCGAATTCAAATCTTTTGATCTATGACGAACTGAAGAAACATTTATTGAAATAAAATACATGATGCCAGATTTCAGAGATCAGGTATCAGCTATACTTAATAGGCTTAATTATTTATTGACAGCTGATTTCTGACATCTGATTTCTGATATCCTATAACTGATAAATATGATCGAAAAATTAACTGCCAGGTTTATAGAAAAATACAGAGTACAACCGATACTATTTCGCTCCCCCGGCAGAGTAAACATCATCGGCGAACATACTGATTATAATGATGGATTTGTTTTGCCTGCTGCTATCAATAAAAACATTTATGTTGCCGTAAGCAAAAGAAAAGACAGCATTATAAACCTGTACGCACTGAATTTTAATGAAGGCCTTGTATTCGACATCAATGATGTTGAAAAATCTGCCACACAATGGCCGAATTATATTTTAGGAGTTGTTGACCAGCTACAAAAAAACGGCTGCTTATTAACAGGCTTCAATTTAATGATTGATGGAGATGTCCCGATTGGCTCGGGCCTCTCCTCCTCTGCTGCAGTAGAATGTGCCACTGCATTTGCATTGAATGAAATTTTTGAACTTTGCTTGGATAAAATAAAAATGAGTTTCATGGCGCAAAAAGCAGAGCACACTTTTGCTGGTGTGAACTGTGGTATTATGGACCAGTTTGCAAGCATGCTTGGAAAGAAAGATCATGTTATCAAACTCGATTGCCGTTCACTCGAATATGAATACATTCCTTTCAAACTGGATGGTTATAAAATTGTATTGCTGAATACAAACGTAAAACACAATCTCGCTTCTTCAGAATATAATATTCGTAGGCAACAGTGCGAAGAAGGCGTTGCGATGATCAAACCATTTCATCCTTCAGTAAAAAGCCTGAGAGATGTGAATATGGATATGCTGGTTAAACATGTTGCCATTACACACCCGTTAATTTACCAGCGTTGTAAATATGTTGTTGAAGAAAACATACGTTTGCTTGCTGCCTGCGAGGATCTGAAAAAAGGAAATATCATTGCGCTTGGCAATAGAATGTATCAATCGCATATTGGTCTTAGTACCGAATATGAAGTAAGTTGTAAAGAGCTAGATTTTCTTGTTGATCATGTAAAAAACATTCCTGCAGTTGCAGGTGCAAGAATGATGGGCGGTGGATTTGGTGGCTGCACCATCAACCTCATACAGGATGATGCCGTAGAAAAAACAATTGAAGAAGTAAGCATTGCCTATGAAAAGGCTATGAAACTTCCGTTAACAAGTTATATTGCTGTAATTGATGACGGCACCAGCGAATGCAAAACAACCGACTTGCAACTTGCAGCTAATAGCTTATAGCTTAATTTATCAAAGATTAAAACGATTGCTTTTATGAGTTCATTACAAACTAAAGATTATCTCGTATTTCTTTTTTACTTTATTGTTGTGGCCGGTTATGGATACCGGGTTTACGCTAAAAAGAAAAAAGCTGCTACCAATGCTTCACACGATTATTTCTTAGCAGAAGGTTCACTAACGTGGTGGGCTATTGGCGCATCACTGATCGCATCCAATATTTCTGCCGAACAATTCATCGGCATGAGTGGAAGTGGTTTCAAAATGGGCCTGGCCATATCATCATATGAATGGATGGCAGCATTGACATTGATCATCGTTGCAGTATTCTTTATGCCGGTATATCTTAAAAATAAGATATTCACCATGCCACAGTTTTTAAGTCAGCGTTACAATGGTACTGTTGCAATGATCATGGCTGTTTTCTGGCTGATGTTATATGTTGTAGTGAACCTGATGTCCATTCTTTATTTGGGTGCTTTAGCAATACATGGTATTTCAGGACTTGATATTGGTTTGTGTATTGGCTTCCTGGCAATTTTTGCAGTCATCATCACATTGGGAGGAATGAAAGTAATTGGCTATACAGATGTGATACAGGTTTTCTTTTTAGTATTGGGAGGATTGGTTGCAACATACATCGCATTGAATCTTGTTGCAGAAAAATCCGGTGAAACAGGGTTATGGAATGGATTTCAATTATTAACAACCCAGGCCAATGATCATTTTCATATGGTATTGAAAAAAGACAATAGTAATTATGGTGATCTTCCCGGCCTCTCTGTTTTGTTAGGTGGTATGTGGATCGCTAACCTTAATTACTGGGGATGCAACCAATACATCACACAACGTGCGTTGGGAGCAAACCTGCCCACTGCACGTAAAGGATTGTTGTTTGCAGCATTCTTAAAATTATTGATGCCGGTGATCGTTGTGCTTCCTGGTATTGCTGCTTATGTGTTGTATCAAAAAGGAATGTTCCATACAGAGATGCTTGATTCAAAAGGTATCACAGATGTAAATAAAGCATACCCGTCATTATTAAATTTACTACCTGTTGGATTGAAAGGATTATCTTTTGCTGCACTGACTGCCGCGATCGTTGCATCAATTGCCGGAAAAGCAAATAGCATTGCCACTATTTTTTCTTTAGACATTTATAAAAAAGCCATTAACAAAAATGCTGATGATAAAAAACTGGTGAGTGTTGGAAAAATAACCGTGATCGTTTCGGTTATGATCGCTGTACTGTTAGCCTTGGTTGTTGGAGAAAGTTTAATGGGAGAAGGGAAACAAGGATTTCAATACATACAGGAATATACCGGATTTGTATCTCCTGGTATTTTCGCTATGTTCATTCTTGGTTTTTTCTGGAAGAAAACAACATCCAATGCTGCTTTGTTTGCAATGATCGGCGGATTTATACTTGCCTTGTTCTTTAAATTCCTGCCTGGCTTTATGGATCTTTCCTTTTTGGCAAGCTCAGGTTTTTCTACACTTAGCAATGGCGTGTATATTATTCCATTCCTCGACAGGATGGCGATCATCTTTATTCTTTGCATAATTGGAATGATCATTATCAGTAAGATTGAAAATAAAAAAGGTATTCAGCCACAAGGGTTGGAAGTAGATAAAACGATGTTTAAAGTTGATACCGCATTTACAGTTGGCGCTTTGATCGTTTGTGGAATTTTATTAGCATTGTATACTTTGTTTTGGTAAAATAGTTTGAACCGTGATTTATTTGATCGTTTGACAGACTATGATTTTTTATTCATAAAAAACCATAGTTTTCATTTAAGCAAACCAATCATAGTTTACACAACTAAATCGCAGTTCAGCCATTTAACGTTATTAATATGAACATTTCAAAAAAGCCATTTGGAAATTTCGAAAACGACCCTGTAACGGAATATACATTGCAAAACGCCAATGGCATGCAGGTTTCTATTATCAATTACGGCGCAACCATAACAAAGATCATTGCCGCAGACAGGCAAAATGTGTTTGCCAATGTGATCAATGGTTTTGATACGCTAGCTGATTATTTAAGCAGCAACAATCCCTACATGGGTTGTATCGTTGGGCGTTATTGCAACAGGATCGCACATGGAAAATTTGTGTTGGATGGTAAGGAATATAATCTTGCTAAAAACCACGGCGAACATAGCCTGCATGGGGGCCATAAAGGTTTTGACAAAGTATTGTGGAATGCCGAACCTGGCGAAGCAACCAATAGTTTGAAACTAAATTACCTCAGTAAAGATGGCGAAGAAGGATTTCCAGGAAACCTCAACATAACAGTAATCTATAGCCTCACAAATAACAATGAACTTAAAATAGATTATTCAGCCACAACAGACAGATCAACGCCGGTTAATTTCACCAATCATTGTTATTTTAATTTATCTGGTGATAATAATACGCCAATCACTGATCATGAACTACAGTTATTTGCAGACAACTATACCGCTACTGATCCCAAACTTATACCTACAGGTGAAATCGCTTCCGTAAAAAATACCGGGCTCGATTTTTCTTCAGCAAAAAAAGTTGGAAAAGAGATCGCCGCTATAGGAGGATATGATCACAATATGATCATAAATAAAAATGACAATGCCGTTAATGATCTTGTATTAACAGCCAATTTATATGAACCAGTAAGTGGACGGCATATGCAAATGTTCACAACAGAACCTGCTGTACAATTTTATTCAGGTAACCAAAACCCGGGGCAACAATTTGGTTTATGCCTGGAGGCGCAGCATTATCCGGATAGCCCAAATAAACCCTCTTTTCCAAATACTATATTAAAACCAGGAGAATTATATCGGCAAACTACGGTCTACAAATTTTCCAATATATATGATGTAAGATCTAAGATGTAAGATTTTATCAGTATTTTATAAACATGTTATACATCCTAAATCTTACATCTTAAATCTTATATCTTTAAAACTTAATAAATCTCATCGTCCTTACATGTTCACTTTGTCTTACTTCTACTAAATAAACACCAGCCTTTAACCCCGCCCCTATCTCTACAGTTTGATATGGCATCATTTCAAATGTTTTAAACGATCTTCCCTGTGCATCCAATATTCTTACTTTGATCTTTTCTTTTCCCGCAGTTAATACCTGCAATTTAGATTCTGTAGTTGTTGGATTGGGGAATACATTTACTTCCATTGTTGCTGTTGATAACTTTGCTACAGTCTTTTCTTTGTTGATAGGCTCACTGTTACCAACACGTGTAAATGCTCCGCAAGCAGGTAAATTAATGTTCACAGATCTTGGAGTACTGTTGCCACAGCCATTGTTTCCAACTACACTAACAGTACCTGAGAAGGCTGCTGAAGGAACTGAAATAACAACGGAGGTTGTTCCTTGTCCACTAACAATACTTGCACCAGCAGGCACTGTCCATTGTGCAGACACTGCATTCGATGGTATTGAAGTAATAGAGTAAGTTAACTGGCGATCAGGGCATGCTTGTGTTTGCCCGCCGGTTATAGCAGAGGGGTTACTGGGCGTATGTGATGTAAGCGTAAATATTCGTTCAGGGCTATCTCCGCATCCATTATTTGCCGTTACACTTATATTGCCGGTTGTATAAGCCGCTGTAAAATTCACTTCTATATAATCGGTATTTGCCGTACTACCATGCAAACCAATGGATGCGCCGGAAGGAACCGCCCAGTTATAAGTAATGCCAGCGAGTTTAGCAACACTATAAGTTGCAGTCACACCGGTTGGATTTGCTGTTGAAGGCATAAACAAACATGGATTGGTTGGACCTGAAACAACACCGGGTTTTGATGGGAGTGTAAGCTTAACAGTTAGGCTGCGGGTGTTACTTTGGCCACAACCATTAATGGCAAATACACTGATCGGGCCCGTTGCAAAACCATTTATAAACACTACCCGTATATTAGTACCATTATCTTGTGTAATGAATGCGCCTGGCGGTACTGACCATTGATAAGTAGTTGCTCCTGCACTTGCAGGAATAGTATAAACAGCTTCGGTGCCACTTCCCAAATAAGGACATACGTCTGTTGGCCCGGTAATGGCAGGTATTGAACCCGGCATTTGTGCAACAAGGTATTTGATCGTATACAAACTTGTACCGCATGCTGCGATTGCCCTGACACGAAGTTGTTTGTTTGCAGATGTTATGAAGCCGTTGGCGATCGTTACTGTGAGAGTATTTGTTCCCTGCCCCGAAATAATATTTACAGTTGATGGCACCAGCCATTGATAACTTGTAGCGCCCGATACCGGTGTAGCTGTATATACAAGCTGATCTCCTGTTCCAACAAATGAGCATACATTGGTTGTACCATCAATACCAGCAGGTGCCGGTGGGCCATTTGGATTTGTTGTTATCGTAATAGTAGCCTGGGCTGAACAACCATTTACCCCGGTAACATTCACTGTATAGGTGCCAGCTGCAGTAATGGTTGCGTTTGCATTTGAACCCAAACCATTGCTCCATAAATAACCTACACCACCGGTGGCTGTTACACTTATAGATGTAATAGCACAACTGATTTGCGTGGTACCGGTATTGTTAGTTATGCCAGCTGCAGGCAACTGGTTAATAGAGAAATTTAAAAATGCCGTTGAATCACAGCCTGCAGCATTTATAAAGGAAGCCTGGTAAGTTCCCGGGAATGAATAATCAGTACCGTTCCAGTTGTATGGTAATTCATTGCGGCAAACTGTAATATTTGTCACGCTGCTTGTCGGAACATTCACAGTCATTACGATCGTATTGCTTTGCACAGGTGAATTACTGACGCAAGTCTCACTGCTTGTAAGTTCACAGGTAATAGCATCCCCATCATTCAGTGATGCATCGGTATAAGTATCAGCATCTGTTCCCACATCATTTCCATTTTTCTTCCATTGGTAAGACGGAGTTGCTCCACCATTTGTTGGGGTAGCGGTGAACGTTACCGATGTACCCTGGCAACTGCTGCTTCCTGTATTCGATGCTATACTTACAGAAGCGGTTAATGAACTTGAAACTGTAATTGTAATATCGCCGCAATCTCCATTTAGAGAACAACCTCCTTCACCTCTTACATAATAAGTGTCCGTTGCGGTTGGCGTAAAGGTAATACTGCTTCCGGTGTCGATCGCTGTACCTCCGCAACTACCACTATACCATGCCCAATGATCTGATTCATTTAAAGACCCATTTTGAATACTTAAGGTTACCTGGCTACCTGTACAAATAACATTGGATGATGCTGACACAACAGGTTGCGTTGCAGGAATACAACCTGTTCCAACTTCGATAGGAGCTGAATTCGGCCACATACCATTATCGAAATCAAAATCAATTTTTTTGGTAAAAGTATTTGTGACATAATTATATTCGAAAAGAACCCCAAAATCAAAGTTACCACCATAGATAGTAGTTCCATATAATTTTCCGTTCTGAGATCTTGTCAATGAACTATTAGGATTGTTTCCGTCTGTGCCAGAGAAGTCAAATTTTTTGGTGTACGTATTGGTTGTATAATCGTATTCGAAAATAACGCCCTTATTATTTGCCCCACCATAAGCGGTTGCCCCATACAATTTTCCGTTGGCAGCTTCTACAAAAGTCCCGGCAACACTTTCACCATTCGTGCCGTTTAAAAAAAGTTTTGTTGTAAAAGTATGTGTAACGTAATCGTATTCGAATATCGATCCGAACAACCCTACATCACCCATTGTAGTTGCACCGTAAATTTTTCCATTACTTGCTTCCATTAGGTCCTTGCAGGGCCTTCTTCCGTTGGTTGCAGAAAAATCGATTAGCTTGGTGTATGTGTTGGTTGTATAATCATATTCAAAGAGCACACCCAAGTTATTGGCGCCACCTGACGGCATTGTTCCATACAGTTTTCCATTGCTGGCCAATAACATTTTTCCTACTGGATTTATTCCATCAATTGGCAACAGGTCTTTTTTCTTTGTAAATGTATTCGTGGTATAATCGTATTCATATAATGTTCCTTCTGTATTCAGGCCTCCTTCATTCGTCATGCCATACAGTTTTCCATTATTTGCCTGGGTCATTCCGCTGTATGACCTGGCTCCATCATCGTAAGTAAAATCATATTTCTTTGTATAAGTATTCGTAGTGTGATCATACTCTATGATTGTGCCAATGTCGTTGGCCCCACTCCGCCAGCTTACGAAATATATTTTCCCGTTATTTGCTTTTACAGGAGCAGCCCATAAATCCGCTCCTGATAAGGCTACTCCAAGATCTTTTTTCTTTGTATAGCTATTTGCTGTAAAATCATATTCGAAAAGAACGCCCTGGTCTGCAATACCACCAATACTTGTTGTTGCATAACATTTACCATTAGCCGCTTCAACCAATACAGACGCACAGGCATTTCCATTAATACTTTGCAGGTCTGTCTTCTTAACAAAGCTATTTGTTGTGTAATCATATTGATATACTGTGCCGTTATCATTTGCACCACCCTCCGATGTTACGCCATACAATTTACCATCTGATGCCAGCATGAGTGGCGCCTGTGGTTTTGATCCGTTTGTTGCGGCATTGCCAAAATCAAACTTTTTTGTATAAGTATTCGTTGTATAATCGTATTCAAAAATTACACCGTTGCCTGCCACACCCCCGGCCTTTGCAACCCCATAAAATTTACCATTGGGTGCAAGAAACAGCGAGGCAATAGGATAACGGCCATCGGAAATAACCATGTCTATTTTATCTGTATATATGTTATTGACATAATCATATTCAAAAATTACCCCTGCACCATTTGCACCACCTTCATACGTGGTACCATAGAATTTTCCATTTGGAGCTTCTACCATCGTGTATGCACTCTGGTTACCTCCTGCTGCAGTCATATCTATCTTCTTCGTATAAGTATTGCTGGAATAATCGTACTCGTAAATCACTCCAAGATTATTGGCTCCGCCTAAAAGCGTGATACCATAAAATTTTCCATTAGATGCTTTTACCAGGTCTGCCTGGGGGCGGGACCCATCGGATTCGACAAGATCTATTTTGGGAGTATAAGTATTGGTCGTATAATCATATTCAAAAATGGTCCCCACTTCATTTGCTCCACCAAAACTTGTATGCCCTAGAAATTTCCCATTTGAAAGCGGCGTCAAGGCCCTTCTGCATAACCGCCGGTAAAATAATCTAAACTGACTTTTTCAATGTATGTATTTGACGCAACATCATATTCAAATATTACACCATCACCTATGTCACCGCCTGAGCTACAAAGCCCGTAATATTTTCCATTTGTGCCAAGGGTAAGGCTGGTGTATACCGGGTTGGTTCCGGCTATCCCCTCAATTTTAACATTGGACGAGAATGTAGTTGCACCGGGTTGAATACTATAAATTGTTCCGTAACCATTGCCACCTTTGGCAGTGCCTCCAATAAGCTTTGGCTGTGCAAATCCAATGAAAAAAGAAAATACAGCAAAAATTAAAACGGTAATCGCTTTACAACAAGTAGTGTAAAAAAGATTTTTCATGAAGCAATTTTTAAAGATTAATAATTGGCGGATCGATTCGTGTTGTCATAAGGTGCACAAAGCGTACATGGTTTGATGTTCATAGAATATTGCAGGTACTCAGCTTATATTAAATTCAAAAAAGAAGATTTGTCAAGCCTCATCTCTTTCAGAATTTTTACAACGAACAAAACTTTATCTCCAGAGAAACGGACATGCGATATGAAGGTTACCAAATTTAAATTCAAAATCCGGGATTAAGTAAATTCTCATCATTTTTTTGTTGACAAAAATGAGCATTGCACAAATACCCTGCTAATTGCCGCATATACCCCCTGGCTGCTAATCAGCAAATGGTAATTTTATCTACCTAAAACAAGAAACAAAATGTCTACAAAAATTAAAGAAGAAATAATAAATGGCCTTGATGAAACAACAAAAGAACTTTTGCAGGCTATCTCTTTATTTGATCAAACCCAATTCAATAAGGTACCCTTTGAAGGAAGCTGGACGGCTGGCCAGGTGGCGGAACATATTTTCAAATCAGAATCACGAATACCGGCATTGCTAACCGGTAGTAACAAGCCAACTTTAAGGGCACCAGATCAAAATATTCAACAGATAAAAAATATCTTCCTTGACTATACAACCAAATTCAAATCACCTGATTTTATTTTACCTGGCAACGATGAGAAGGATAAAAATGAGTTCTATGAAAACTTAAAAACAAACCGTGCTGCAATTGTACAGCTTGCAGGCACGATCGACCTGGCAAAAACCTATGATCTATTTCCTTTGCCCGGCCTCGGTGAAATGACAGGGTTAGAATGGCTGACATTTATTACCTGCCATACAAAAAGACATACAAGGCAGATAAAAAATATTTATGAAGCTCTAAACAAATGAGGATTTGAGGATAGTGATCAAAGAATGATTTCACGCCGGTAACCATTAACTAAAAAAGCCACCATCAAAGGTGGCTTTTAAAATTTTATGCAGACTATTATTTATTTTTTGATCTGCTCTTCTATCTCGTCCATCGAAATACCGCTATGACTTTCTTCATACACACATTCGCCATTTAGTATAAGTAATACCTGTGGCGATTCATGGTTCACCATGAATTCTGTTTCGATCTTATTTGAAACAGACCTGTATTTAATAAGGTCGAGAAAATAAAAGTCAACTTTTTCGGGAGTTTTTGCTCTTTCAAGGCGGCTCTTTGCAACACTGCTTGAAGCGCAACGTGTGCTATGCTTAAATATTACTTGTGGTTGTAATACGGAGCGTTGCTTTATTTCATCTAATTGATTCTCAGTAGTAAGAACTTTCCAATCCATTCTTATGAATTCGCATTTTTAGGTTGATTCGTACTTTTTGCAGTTGCCGGGCAGCCCAGTTTCCTGTTTGCGCCACAACTTGCCAATGAAAGTACCAGTGCCAGTAACGCTGTAGAAAAAAATAATTTTTTCATTTTTATTGCTTTTAATGTTTGTGCAAAGATAATGTATGAACGGTAAACGAAAAATTGCCTCGAAAATTACTTTTGCACCCTTAAAATACTGGCATTTCTGCATACATTTGAGTGCCCTATTAATTTCACCTTTTTAAACCAATAGCCATGTTACAATTAACTCGCCCCATTGCATTTATAGATCTTGAAACAACGGGCATAAGTTTATCTACAGACAGGATCATAGAAATTGCTATCATAAAAGTATTACCTGATAATAGCAGGCAGGTTAAAAGAAAACTCATTAACCCGCAAATACCAATTCCAAAATCATCAACAGATATTCATGGTATAACAGATGAGATGGTAAAGGATGCACCAACTTTCAAACAGGCAGGAAATGAAATAAAACAATACCTGGAAAACTGCGATCTTGGTGGCTACAATAGCAATCGTTTTGATATTCCTATTTTGATGGAAGAATTTCTGCGTGCAGGTATGGACGTTGACCTTAGCAACAGGCGCATGATCGATGTACAACATATTTTTTATACAATGGAACCACGCACATTAACTGCTGCCTATAAATTCTATTGCCAGAAAGAACTGGTGAATGCACACAGCGCCGAAGCTGATGTTGATGCTACGATCGATGTTTTCATGTCGCAGGTAGATCGTTATAAGAGTCTTGGAAATTCTGTTGATACAATTCTTGCAACCATTGGCGAAGAAAAAATTGTTGACTATGCAAGAAGATTTTGTTTTAATGAAAAAGGCGTGGAAATTTTTAACTTTGGAAAATTCAAAGGCAGGTCTGTAAGTGAAGTATTGAAATCCGAACCCCAGTATTATGATTGGATGATGAAAGGAGATTTTCCGCTTCATACAAAACAAAAGCTGACGGAGATATTGAATCGTACCCTGTTAAAAATAAATTAAATAGTTCAGCAGCTTTTTCACATTATTCATTGTCAGAATTTTAATATTAAATTTGTCTTTACCCTTTTCACAGCTATTGGAAAAATTAGTCATCATACCTACATTCAATGAAAAAGAGAACATTGAATCGATCATAAAAGCCGTAATTAATTTACAGCTGGATTATCATATATTAATTATTGATGATGGCTCACCGGATGGTACCGCTTCCATTGTAAAATCTCTGTTCCCAACTTATCCCGGCAAATTGTTTTTAGAAGAAAGGCGTGGCAAACTTGGTCTCGGTACTGCTTATATACATGGTTTTAAATCGGCACTTAACAAAGGTTACAGGTATATCTTTGAAATGGATGCAGATTTTTCGCACAATCCTGAGGATCTTGAACGCTTATACAATGCCTGTAAGAACGGCGCCGGAATGTCTATTGGTTCCCGTTATGTAAGAGGTGGAAAAATAGAGAACTGGCCGGCCGACAGGATCTTTCTTTCAAAAGGCGGTGCACTTTATACTAAGATGATAACATGGATGCCTGTGAATGATCCCACTGCAGGATTTGTATGTTATAAAAAAGAAGTACTTGAATCGATCAATCTTGATGGTATTACTTTCGTAGGCTACGCTTTCCAGATAGAAATGAAATTTGCCACATGGAAACTTGGTTTTAAGATCAAAGAAGTTCCCATTACATTTAAGGATCGTAAACTTGGTGCCAGCAAAATGAATAAAGGCATTGTAAAAGAAGGTATCCTGGGTGTATTGAGATTGCGCTGGCAAAGTATCTTTAAAAACTACAGGCGTCGCCTCAGCAATAAGGTTTCGGAAGAAAAGGTTGTTTTTCCTGCTAAAGATGTGCTCGTAGGAAAATAGTTGAGAGCTGCAAGCTACAAGCCTCATGCTACAAGTATGTTTCTTTAAAATTGTAGTTCCCCTATTTCTGCAAAAAACGGTTTTAGATATTCCCTTTTAAAGTGGTCTTATATTTCAGCAAAGAGCTTCGTTTATTACAAACAGACTTGTAGCTTGCAGCTAATAGCTTACAGCTTAAATGCGGGATGAAACTGCTTCAACGTATTCCTCAAAAACTCCCTGTCCAGATGTGTATATATTTCAGTAGTAGTGATACTCTCATGTCCAAGCATTTCCTGTACGGCCCTTAGATCTGCCCCGCCTTCTACAAGATGTGTTGCGAACGAATGCCGGAACGTATGTGGTGAAACATTTTTTTTGATGCCTGCTTTCTTTACAAGTTCCTTCAATATTAAAAAGATCATTACCCTTGTTAACCTGCTCCCTCTCCTGTTTAAAAAAAGAATGTCTTCTTCCCCTGAAACAATTGGTATGTGATTGCGGATACTTCCTTTATAGATATTAATGAATTTAACCGCATCTCTTCCAATGGGTACCAATCTTTCTTTATCCCCCTTACCTATCACTTTAATAAAACCAACATCAAGGTAAAGACAACTTATTTTTAAATTCACGACTTCGCTTACCCGTAACCCGCAGCTATACATGGTTTCAAATATGGCTTTGTTCCTGCCACCTTCGGGTTTACTCAGGTCGATAGCGCCAATAATACTTTCTATTTCTTCAAATGCAAGTACATCGGGTAAGGTTCTTTTAAGTTTAGGCGCTTCCAGTAAAACAGTGGGATCGATCGTTGTTATCTGTTCCAGCAAACAATACTTATAGAAGCTACGCAGGCCCGATATGATCCTCGCCTGCGAAGATGCGGTCATTCCAAGCTCATGTATCCATTCTATGAATTTTTCAAGGTCCTTTAGTACAAGTTCCGACGGGTTCTTCAGGTTACTCTTAATTTGCAGGTAATCGGTAAGTTTATCTATATCGTGCAGGTAAGATTGCACGGAGTTATCGGCAAGTGATTTTTCCAGTTGCAACCAGGCTTTGTATCCTTTTTTATATGCTTCCCACATAAATTACTCAAATCTTATTTAAAACAATGACCATACAATTTAATTAAACATTACTTTCGCGTACAAATATTTTATAAAGTAGCTTACATGGAGCCTATCAATTTCAGGTCGTACAGGAGAAAACTATCTCACTATAGAAAATCCTTCAGGAGTTTTTTAAATAAATCGGAGAAGAACCCAAAGGGCTTTGACAAGCTTTCACCAATAGTGGAAAAAGAAGTATGGAAAGAAGTAGATTGCCTTAGTTGTGCGAATTGCTGTAAAAAAATGACGCCTACTTTTACTCCTACAGACCTTAAAAGAATTTCGGCTCACTTCAATCAAACACCAGAAGAGTTTAGAAAGAAATGGTTAAGGAAAGATCATAATAAGGATCTTGTAAACAAAACAGAACCCTGCCAGTTTCTTAATCTAAAAGATAACAAGTGTTCCATTTATGCAATAAGACCTGCAGATTGTTCCGGCTTTCCGCACTTATCAAAAAAGAAATGGAGCGACTACGCACATGTGCACAAACAGAATATTGATTATTGTCCCGCTACGTTTAGAATGGTGGAGAAGATGACGAGGTTGATTGAGTTGTAAACTTTGGGGTTGAAAGGTTAACAGGTTGAAAAGGAAATACAACTGTTACATTTTATCGACCTTGTAAATCTTATCAACCTTTCAACTTATCAACTTATCAACCTACAAATACACATCTTCAATCAAAAAAAACTCTGTCTCCTCACCCCACAAACCAATCGACAACACATCAAACTGTATGCGCTGCCATTGCGGATTTATAAAAAGATATTCCGCAGATGCATCAATGAGATGTTTGATCTTTTTTAAACTAACACTTTCTTCCGGGAAACCATATTGTTTAGATGACCTGCATTTCACTTCTATAAAATGAAGCATATTGTTTTTACTTGCGATGATATCTACTTCCCAATGCCTGTACCGCCAGTTTTGATGAAGAACCTGGTAACCGTGTTTGGAAAAATAGTCAACTGCGAGAAGCTCGCCTTGTTTGCCGGTATCATTGTGTGTGGCCATAAAGAAATGTATGATGTATGATTTATGATGTATGATTTCTTTTATATCATACATCTAACATCATAGATCATACATTAAACGTAAATTAACTTAAGAATTAAGAATACCGTTGTTTAAAAAACTGCTTAATAAGTGTATTTTTCCCCTCCTTATTGCTTATTTTTGCCTAAATTCTCAGCAGATGAAACAGAATAAAACAAATCTATTACTTGCCGTTATATTGATCCTTGCTGCGGCTATTTCAAGGGTGGTTTTATACCCTAACAATTATAGCCCGATCATTGGAATGGCATTGTTTGGCGGGGCGATCATAAAAGACAAAAGATTTGCATTTGTTTTACCCATATTCGCCATGTTCATATCTGATGTTATGTTTGAAGCTTCAGGCATTGCAAAAGGTTTCTGGGGCTGGGGACAGCTGGTAGGATATGGTATTCTTGCACTTATTACTGTAATTGGTTTCAGGCTTAAAAAAGTAAATGCGATCAATGTGATCGGATTTTCATTGATCTCCTCTGTGATCTTTTTCGTTTTGTCAAACCTTACTTTCTTTTTAATAGACAATAAAATTTACCATACTTACACGAACGACCTGGAAGGCTTTAAAAATTGTTTCGTGCAGGCCTTGCCGTTTTTTAAAGCACATATTGATCTTATATTCAGCGCTATCTTATTTGGTTCTTATTATTTGATAACAACTTATGTAACCAATAACAAACATGTTGCTGCTTAAGAAGAATAATAAAATTTTGAAGCCACTCGTAGATGAGTGGCTTTTGTTTTTTAAGAAACCTACAAATGTATGATGTATGATATAAGATGTATGATATCATTATAACTTGCAGTTCTTGAAATTTATACATCATACATCATACATCATACATCATACATCATACATCATACATCATACATTTTACATTTCCTCATAACCTTCATCAACATCTAAATCACGTCCATCCGCCGCAGCAGTAGCGAGTTCATCACACCGGTTATTAAAAGGATTAGTAGCATGTCCCTTTACCCAAACCATTTTGATCTTAAATTTTTGAGAGAGGTCGTAGTATTCTTCCCAGAGGTCTCTGTTCTTTTTGCCTCCTTTAAAGTTTGTTCTTATCCAGTTCTTTAACCAGCCTTCTTCAATGGCTTTTACAACATACTGGCTATCGGAATAAATAACAACAGGCAGCTCCGGTTTTTTGATGAGTTTCAATCCTTCGATCACTGCCATTAACTCCATACGGTTGTTGGTGGTTCGCCTGTATCCTTTTGAAATTTCTTTGCGGTGATCTCCATACATCAAGATAGCGCCGTAGCCGCCGGGGCCGGGGTTGCCTCGGGAAGAACCGTCTGTGTATATGGTAATTGCGTTCAATGAAGTTAGTTTGCTTGTTGAAGCGTTTATAAGTTTAGAAGGTTATGGGCTTAGGATCTGGAATTGAACACCTAAACTTATAAGCTTATAAACTCCTAAACCTACACTTGAAACACTCCAGTCTTAAATTCCGGAATATCCTTATTATGATCCGCAGCAGCAATCCCTTCCGAAATAACCCTGCGTGTTTCTCCCGGATCTATGATTGCGTCTACCCATAAACGTGCGGCAGCATAAAAAGGTTTTGTCTGCCTTGTATAGTTATCTGTTATTTTTTGAAGGATCGCTTTTTCTTCTTCAGCACTTACTTCCTGGCCCTTTGCTTTCATACCGGCAACCTGTATCTGTAACATCGTTTTTGCTGCCTGCTCCCCTCCCATCACCGCGATCTTTGCAGATGGCCATGCATAGATAAAACGTGGGTCATATGCTTTTCCACACATTGCATAGTTGCCTGCACCATATGAATTACCAACAATGATTGTAATTTTTGGAACAACGGAATTAGAAACGGCATTCACAAGCTTTGCCCCATCTTTAATAATACCAGAATGTTCACTACGGCTGCCAACCATAAACCCGGTTACATCCTGTAAAAACACCAATGGAATTTTTTTCTGGTTGCAATTCATGATAAACCTTGCTGCTTTATCAGCGCTGTCATTATAAATAACGCCACCAAGCTGCATCTCTCCTTTCTTGCTTTTTACGATCAGGCGCTGGTTGGCAACAATACCAACGGCCCAACCATCAACACGGGCATAACCACAAATGATCGTTTTACCATAATCTTCTTTGAACTCATCAAAACTGTCTGCATCCACGATACAATCCACAAGGTGACGCATATCATAAGGTTTGATATTGCCCTCGCTCATGATGCCGTAAATTTCTCCTTTATTACTTTTAGGAAGTTTTGCGGGTATGCGGTTGAAACCTGCATGGGCAACGGGCCCAAGTTTACCCATTATTTTTTTAACCTGGTCAAGGCATTCTTCTTCTGTTTTGAATTTATAATCAGCAATGCCTGAAATTTCAGTATGCGTTACTGCCCCCCCCAGAGTTTCATTGTCGATATCTTCTCCAATAGCGGCTTTTACAAGGTATGGCCCTGCCAGGTAGATGGAACCATTGCCTTCCACCATCAACGTTTCATCACTCATAATGGGTAGGTATGCGCCACCGGCAACACATGCACCCGTAACAGCAGCAATTTGCGTAATGCCCATGGCACTCATCTTCGCATTGTTCCTGAAAATACGGCCAAAATTTTCTTTATCGGGAAATATCTCATCCTGCATCGGTAAAAAAACACCTGCACTGTCTACAATATAAATAATGGGAAGATGGTTCTCCATAGCTATCTCCTGCATGCGTAAGTTTTTCTTTCCCGTAATGGGGAACCATGCACCGGCTTTAACCGTCTGGTCGTTCGCTACAATAACACATTGCCTGCCACTCACATAGCCGATACCACTAACGGTGCCGCCTGCCGGACAACCGCCATGCTCTTCGTACATCTCATAACCTGCAAAAGCACCGATCTCTATGAATGGGGTATTCTCGTCAGTAAGATAACTGATACGTTCCCTTGCAGTGAGTTTGTTTTTCTCCTTTTGCTTTTTTGCGGTCTTGATGCCGCCACCTTCGTAAATTTTCTCAAGTTTTTGCCTCACCTGGCTCCATGCTAATTTTAGCGCATCCTCGTTTTTATTGAACTCTATATTCATATTGGCTGTATATCTGATTAATGGCGGCAAATTACGAAAGGGACGGGAATAAGGAATAAGAAATAAGGAACAAAAAATAAGGAATAAGAAAACCAAGACCGAAAAATGCGCATGATTCCGGTGTTGATCACTTCCTTATTCCTTATTAAAAATTTCTTATTCCTTATTTGCCCAACGCAGCTTTCCACGCTTTGAGCGCATCTATTTCAGCTGCTGTCAGACCTTCTTTTTTACCCCTGAAAGGCATGTAACCACGTTCGTCGGGTTTTAATTGTACTCTTTCCAGGCATTCATTTATAAGACTGCTTGCTGCAGCATAGGTATCTAATGCGGGTTTGTTACCACCCTGTGCAGGAAAATGGCAGGGCGTACATTTATTTTCAAAAATGGATTTGACATTTGAAGTATACAAAGCATTGGCATCTGCCGCTTTTGGTTTGTCAGCTGCAGGAGCTGCACCATTTGATGAACTATCGGAGGTCTTGCTAATTACTTTGTGAGAACATGCAATAAATGTGAGTACGGAAAAAGAAACAAAAAATATTTTTTTCATGGCTGGTGATTTTTAGTAAACTTACAAAAAAAAGATAAATGTAAGATCTAAGATTTAAGATGTAAGATTTATAAAACATTTTAAATCCGGCGTCCCAAATCTTTAATCTTACTTCTTAGATCTTAAATATTTTTTATGCCCACAAAAAAAGAACACGCTATTATTACCGATAAACTTGTTATTGAAAAAACAGGTAAGCCCATGGAGACATGGTTTAAAATGCTTGACAAAAAAGGTGCAAAAGAAATGAAGCATATTGACATTTTCCACCTTGTGAGCAGCATCGAAGGATTGAAACAACTCGGCCAGTGGAACCAAAATCTTTTTACAACTACTTATGAATGGAACCGTGGAATGAAAGAACGGGGCGAAAAAGAAGGCGGCTTTGAGATCGGTGTTAGTAAAACCATCAACGTGTCCATTGATATACTTTATAATTCCTGGGTAGATGATAAAGCAAGGAACAAATGGCTTCCTAAAGAAAAGATAACGATCCGCAAATCCACGCTTAATAAATCTGCAAGAATTACATGGAGTGATAATAAAACAAGCCTGAGTGTTGATTTCTATCCAAAGGGAGAAAACAAATCACAGGTTGTTGTACAGCATCAAAAAATTACAGACAGTAAAATGGCTACTAAAATGAAATCGTATTGGGGAGATACGCTGGAATCATTAAAAACTTTGCTGGAAAAATAATTTGAAGATTTGGTGATTTGAAGATTTGAAAATGGAGAACATTCTTCACATTTCAATACTGTTCAAATGTAATGGTCTTAATCAGCACATCTTCAAATTTTCAAATCTTCAAATTATCATTTACCGAGTGCTTCTATTACTGTTTGTTTAAGCAAATCATAATTCCCATAAGGTATTATTACAAGATTATTTGCAGGAGAAAGCCCGCATGCTGTTGTTGTAATAACAGGAACAGCTGCTGCAATTGCTTTCAATAATAACCTTGATTGATGTTCGATATAAGTTGGATAAACTACCAAACGAATATTTTCAAACGGATCATTGCCGGCTGTTTCCATTTTTATTCCTTCCCAGAAATTGTCATCTTCTTTCGCATTGCCTGTTATAACAATACACAGATCCAATTCTTTTGCAAGCTGCCTCATCTCATAAGCTCCCTTTCTTCCAATCGCTGAAGCCGGGAAAAGTATTTTGTTGCCATTTGCATTTTTTTCTACGTTTACATTTGGTAAAGTCCAATCAAGTTTAATGGATTTATTGATGAAGATATTGGCGATTTCCTGGTGTGGCGTAATGATGCGTTGCGATTTTGTTAGCGCCATGTTTTCAAGATCAATTAAAGATTGTGGCGCACGAAAATCATTGAGTGTTTTACTGGCCGGAAATTTTGAATGAGCATGATCAAGTCGTTCATGTAATTTTTCCATGGGCAAACGGTTCATTAAAACATCAAAGGCCCTGCCTCCCAGTGCTCCCTCTTCCCAAAGAAAAGGCAACAGGTTTTGTGCGATCACAAGATGTGTGCTTTCGATCGGGATGTGCTTCACTGCAGCTTTAGCGATCTTTTTATCAAGCTTTAGCATTAATGAAAAAACATTATTTTTTGATCCTGCAACGAAACGAAGTTGTATTGCCCGTTGAATAGCAGCAAATGAAACGGATCTTGCATTGTTGTAATTTTTAATTGCCCAGTTGTAACGGTTTGTTTTGATGAATTTATTTTTTTGCAAAGGGACAATGAAGAAATCTTTATCGCTGGAAATATTTTTTATGTAATCATCAAACTCCTTCCACTTATCGTCAAGAATAAAAGTTGTGATTGTTTTTTCTTTTTTAATGGTTGTTCTTTCAGGATGTTTGAAACATTCAAAGTTGCCGCATGAATAACAATCATTAAGTTTTGAAGATTGCAGTAAAACTTTTGGATTGATGCTGACAGCAGGCGATGGATTTTCTTTACTCCTGAATTTTACAATAAGTTCATTGGCTGTAATATCAACTTCTATCCTGAATGCATGTTGCGACCTGAAACGAAGATCAACATAGTTCCACTTTACGGTTGCATCCCTGTCTTGTTCTGCCAATGAACCTTTTATCACTTTTGTGTGGCGGTGCCTTTCAATGATCTCGAAATTTGCTTTAAGAGCAGCATCATAAAAAGCATTGGAGAGCTGGCAAAGCCCACCAGCAATCGTTGGCACAATACAACCTTCCCTGATCTCCCTACCGATCACATAACCTTTGCCGATATTTGGATTGCCCAGATGTTTCCAGAAACTAAAAGTTTTTCCTGCGTCAATTTCAATCCCGTTAAATCGCCTTGCTGCCAGGCGCAGGTTTTGAATTTTACCTGCGGTAAGGATCCAGTTTTGTTCATTGTCGTCAATGTTCCATAGTTCTGTTTCAGAAATGGAAATAACAGGCTGGCCCCTGAGTAATCCTTTATCTGAAAATTTTTTGTTGTCGTTAAAAATATCCTGCAGTTTTCTTCTTACAATTAAAAGAAATGATTTTAACTGAAACCTTGTTTCACTGATGAGATTGTGCTTTTCAGTTAATATTTGTAAGATCGTCATATTCGTTCTCAATTATGATAGTTGGTACGGTAACCATTTACGCATGTACAATCTCTTTTATGATAGCAGGTTAAAATGAATTTTCAATACTCAATGTTCAAGGAAAAATACATTTACGTAAACATTGAACACTGCATTTCCGTTGAGCATTGAACATTGAGCGTTGAATATTACAATTCTTTATAGACTTAGTTATTAAAAAGAAGCCTCCTATTTACCCGGGTATTTAGCTTTAAGATATTTAATCGTATTGTCTATCAATTTTGCCAGCACGGCCGTATCAATATCTTCCATTTTTTGAACATGAATACAACCACCACTCATTTTATGTTTGCCCAATTTTTTAAGTAGTTCTGTTTTTTCTCTCGCATTGGTAAGATAGAAAGTTATTCCTGCTGCTCTTGAAGCAAGCCCGACAAGCGGTGAATCTCCCTCGCGACCGCTATCGTATTTATAATGATAACTTCCAAAACCAACGATCGCAGGTCCCCACATTTTTGGAGGAAATTTTGTTTGTTTGGAAATAAGATCTATGAACGTTAAAAAATCCTGTCGTTTTTTTTCTTCTTTAATTGTCTTTACAAAATCAGCAACGCTTGCTTTTGTTTCAACTGTTTGGTTTGTTTTAGCTTTTGCCATAACTATTTTATTTACTTCTTACAAAAACAGAAAGAAAATATAGGGGGCTACTTTTGGTTTCAAATTCTATTGGATACTTTAGGTCCGCCAGGTCATAACAAATTGTCAGCTTCCCATCCTCATATTTATAAAGCACGGGAATATGCCTTCCTTTATTTGCACCCTCTATGGCATAAATATCCATATGATTGCCGTTAAATTTTATAATGCCCCTGTCAACAGCTCCGGGTGCTGCAGTATATGTATAAGTCGTATCATTAATCACCAGCTTCTGTTGTGGGTATAAAGAATCAGCCATTGCTTTTCCACCAAGCTCCTGGTAAATGGGAACCCATGCGCCATTTAATTCATTGGCTTGTGCCTTTACATTTTTTGTACTGCTACAGCTAAAGCATACTACAAGCATGAAAAATAATAATATTGATCGCATAGTATTTTATTTTAAAAATAAGGAAAATGCAGCGAAGTCGTATCCAGGAAATAGAATTTCACTTCTCAATTACTGCATATTATTCAATGTAACTATATACTATCTTTTTTTCGAGTTTGCCATTATAAAATACCGACTGTCCAATGATCCTGCTGATATCATCATAAGTGTATTTGTGTTCTTCAAAACCCCTCTTTGTTCTTTTGCTGATGATCTTTTGCCTGTCGAAGTAGCGAAATTCAATTCTATATAAAACATCATTGTAAACAAGGTCGTCAATTAAGATGTTTTGAAAAATATTTGCGGGCTCCAGGAATTCAATTTTGCTTGAAAATGATCTTTTAGATTTGACTTTCAGCGTTGCTTTATCAATCTTGTACATGGTTGAAAATATTTTCTTCCACTCATACCGGTTCAAACTTGCATGAATCTTTGTTGTATCGTCATTCCAGGTATAAGTATCGAGCTCATAATTTTCAATACTATCACGTATAAAAAAATGTTTGGCAGTTAATTGATTTCCTTCCAAACGGCAGATGTCGAGATTGGTCATTTTCATAGCAGCATCGAATGTTTCGATCTTAACAGGATTATTGTGCAGGTAATATACTTTTGATGTCTCGAGCGGAACGAGCGAATCAAGAGGGACGGTAATTTTATTATCAAGTATCATAGGCACACGTGCTGTTTTAATTGCCTCCAAAAAATCTTTTGGGTTATTACGATCGGCTATATTAAAGACAGTGTCTCCAATGAAACGCATTGAATCTGTTTGCCATTGATAGCCCATTACATAAAGACTATCATTTAATTCTTTTCTTACATACTTCCAGAGATCGCAATCCCTGAATTTTTCAAACTTCGTTTTTTTGTAGATGACATCATAATAAGTTTCACTGACAATAACTGTATCATTGATGTGAACAATATTTCTTTTAAGGCAAATAGATCCATCATTGTGGTGACAAACATAAGTAACAGCATTGGGCGCTGTATATTTTGTCTCGATCTTATAAGGAACATTTTTATCATTAAAGTAAATTGCCTGCACTTCATGTTTTTGAGCGAATGCAAGTTGTGACAATAGCACCGGCAGTATTATGAGCATTCGCTTCTGCATGAATAATAATTCTGACTTTGGTTTAGACGAATTAAAGAAACAAATTTTAATGTTGAAGAAAAGCCAATATTTTTTAAAGCAGTTTATGGAAATATGTTGCAAAAGAATCAAAGTAAGACAATAAACTGCTTCTTATGGCTGAAATAACTACCGCTTCCGGCAATAATAATAAAAGATCATTTTCAAGATCAGTCAACCGTCGTTCCACACGTGTTGATCTCACGCCCATGGTTGACCTCGGTTTTCTTTTAATTACATTTTTTGTTTTTACCAGTACCATGTTAATACCAACAACCATGAGTATTGTTGAACCAAGAGATGGACCACCAAAACCTGTCGGACTTTCGGGAGCAATGACAATTATACTGGGCAGGAATCACCAACTATATTATTACTATGGTTTATTAGATGAACATGGAGATGCTTCACAGATCAGCAAAACAAATTTTAAGCAAATAAGAAGTCTTATCATTGGCAAGAAAAAAACAACTAAGCTTAAAGACCTTATGTATATCATCAAGGCTGATAAGCATTCAACATTCGGAGATGATATAAGTATATTGGATGAGATGACGATCTGCAATATTCTACCGGGGCATTATGTGGAGGTTGATATTACGGAGAGGGAAAGGGAGTTTTGTAAGTTCTAACTAACATTCTTTTAAACCACAGAGGACCCAGGGTTATTTCGCAAAGAGAGAATAAAACTCTGTGAAAAACCTTCTTTTCCTCTGTGGTTTTCATGAACGTCTAAAAAACATCTACCAGTTCATACTATAAACTAATCGTCACCATCACCGGAACATGATCACTATATTGCTTCCAAACACTGTACTCCCCTATCTCTACCGATTCAATTTTCGCCGCCATATCTGCTGACACAAAACAATAATCCAAATGATATGGTTTGTCATTGTGCTTATACAAATAAAATGTGGGATGTTGCTCCTTTCCCTGTGTTTGTTTATGATGCAAATGATAACAACTGAAAATTCCTTTTTCTTCCAGGCGCTTTACAACATTAGAATGATTTCCCTCCCTGTATTTTCTATCCCAGATCGTATTGCTGTTAAAATCGCCAGTTAAAACAGTTCGTTTATTCTTTAGTTTTTTATCATAATGATGAATGGCTTTCCAAACCTGTTCTACGTATTGCCCGTCGGGATCATCGGGATTATTTGCCCAGATCGCATACAGGTCAAAATCATAATCACCACCTGTTACGGCGATGGGTACAATTGTTTTTAATTCAGGATTATGTGTTTTACGTAATTTAAGTTTGAAATTATTATAAGAAAAAACACCGAGCCCTTTATTGGAATTAGAACCAAACCAAACTGTACTTGTTGGTTTAAGTGTATCATCACTGAATTTTAATTTATCCGGATGTTCGCATTCAGGAATTACTAAAATATCCGGCTTGTGTAGCAGGATAAGATTTGCTTTTTTTCTGAAAGCCATGTTGCAGTTCCAGGTGATGATCTTCATGTTTCTTTAACGATCATGTTATTTCTTTCCTTGTCGTTCATCGACAAACTTAAGTCGTTTCAATGTAAAGCAATAAGTAAGCCCAACCAAATGTTTGCTGATGCCATGCAGGCTCTTTGTCCAATTCCAGTTGTAGCCATAAACAAATTTTACTTTTTCTATTGCTATTCCATACTCCGGCCTGAATACAAAACTGCTTTTATGAAAATCTGTATAGTATATAAAATTCAATCCCATTCCAACGCCACCACCTACCCATATGCCAGTCTTGGGACCAATAATTGTGTTTTTACCAATCTTAATTTCATTTGATATAAAGTAAGTTCCCGTAAACGGGTGGCGGTTTGCGCCATATTTATTTATGGCAAAACCAATGTCAGCAAAGCTATACTTACCCTGGCTATAACCTACCAGCAGGGAAAAATCTTTTTTATAAAAACTTCGATGATGCCAACTGCCTGTATCTTTTACCTGGCATTGTACTGCCTGTAGTTTTATTGATGAAAGAAAAAAAACAAAAAAAAGTTTTAACATACAAATTTATTTGCCCCATTTTTCTAACTTGTTTTGTTTCCATAGTTTTTCTGCATATTGCCTGAACTCAACAGGTGCTTTTTTAAACGCTTCATCAAAGCTAAATTCACCACCCATAAATTCTGTAGCGGAGTATTTTACTTTTGTTGTTCCCCGAACGGCAAATTTTTTATTATCCTCGTACATAATAATTTTCATTGCAACAGGGCTCACATCACCCTGGCAGGAATTTTTATACATCATCCAAACTTCTGCTTTACCATCTTTGTTGAGATCTGTTACTGCAAAGCTATTGTCAACAAAATACAGGAACATATCAACCGGGCATTCTTTTATAAAATCATAAACCTTCCATGTTTGTTGAACGCTGTCGCCTGAGATCAAATAATGATAAGCATATAAAGCGCCATCACTGCCTTCCTCATTTTTACTTGCAGTTATCTTTGTTTTGGTAAGTAATACGATGTTGTTTCCTGAACTGTCTGTCCATCGAACAGCTTGTTCAATATCGCCATTGTATTGAATGTTACCGGGAATCGAATTTTTGTCAAGCTTTGTTATTTTAAATTGTGCAGAACAGGACTGCGTTAACAAAAAGAAAAACAGGAAACAAAAAGAATTAAAAATTATTATTGAAGAAAAAGATTTCATATAAATACCGAGTTCTGAAAATGCAATTTACAATGATTTATCTAAAATATTTCCTGCCGCATAGGAGCGCATGAATGTTTGGAAATTTCATCTCATATATTGCTATGATTGGAACGCGGATGAAACGGATGAACGGATGCCGATTACTATCGGGACGGATTATTTTTTGTTCCAAAAAATAAACACAGATCTTTTGGAGTAAAACACTTCATTTTTGCGATGGATTATACATTATTAATTCTAAATACACTTGTAACTTGAATAAAAAAATATGCTTCTATATCAAGAAAAGACTGAGTTGATCATTAAATGTTTTTATACTGTTTATAATAGACTTGGTTACGGTTTTCTTGAACGGGTTTATGAAAATGCATTGGCCATAGAACTTAAGAAAGCAGGATTCAATTGTTTACAACAAGCGCCTGTTAATGTTTATTATGAAAATACTATAGTAGGAAATTATTTTGCAGATATAATAGTTGACAATAAAATTATACTGGAATTAAAAGTTTCCGATGCCGAGATAATGAAAGAACATGAATTACAGCTTTACAATTATTTAAAAGCGACAACTTTGGAATTAGGGTTAATCCTGAATTTTGGTAAAAAGCCCGTTTTTAAGAGAAAAATATTTACAAAAAAAACGTCCGCATGATCTGCATTTTTTGGAACAAAAAATAATCCGTGACCATCCGTTCATCCGTTTCATCCGCGTTCCTATCCTCCTCGATATCGATTTTTATGAGATGGTTTCCACCCCGCCTCGCGGGATTTCACTACGTTCAACAAAGTACATATCTATTTCCCCCTTATTCTTCGCCTGTATCTTTCCCCTGTGAAAACAATTGAATTTATTTTTTACCAATTCATATGTAGCTCCGCTGATGTTTATTTTTCCTGCTTCAGAATTTTGTTCCATGCGTGCAGCAAGGTTTACTGTATCGCCCCATATATCGTAGGCATATTTTTTTACACCAACAATTCCTGCCACAACAGGGCCTGTATGAATGCCTATTCTTATTTCAAACGGAATTTCTCCCCTGCTTTCTTTTTCTTTTTTACGTTGAAGCATAAAATCGCGGATCTCGAATGCAGCATGCAACATGTCTGCTGCATGCGTATAATTGCTTACAGGCAACCCGCTTGCACATAGGTAAGCATCACCAATGGTTTTTATCTTTTCTATTTTGTATTTGTGCAAAATATCATCGAATGCACTGAAACAGGTATGTACTTCTTCTACCAATAATTCTGCACTTATCTTTTCACTTACAGTGGTGAAGTCTTTGAAATCAGTTAGCATCACGGTCACCATGGTAAACGCCTTCGTTTTTGCCCTGCCGGTAGCTTTAATTTCTTCAGCAACTTCAAGGGGAAGAATATTGAGTAACAGATCTTCGCTTCGCTTTTTTTCTTCTTCTGCAAGTTGTTTTTGTTTCTTTGTTTTATTGCGTTGCCTGAAAAATACGCCAGCAAAAAGCAATACAATTCCAAATCCTGCTATAAACCCATTGCGCACCCATTTTTGTTTCTGCAATTCTTTTTCATTCCCGGCTTTTGTTGACGCTTCTTTTTTATCAAACTCATTCTGCATCTGCAGCTGGGTTGTTTTTTTTACGTTCTCGTTATTGAGGGCGCTATCTTTCATAGCGGTGTACGCTTTGAAATGTTCGAAAGCATCCTTATATTTTCCCATCGCACTATCCAGTACATACACATCATAATGGATCAGCTTAATTCCCTCTGGTTCTTTTATCAATGACATTGCTGAATCGAGGCATTCGGAAGCTTTATTGTATTCACCGGTTTTTGTATAGGTCCTTCCAAGATTATGATAAGAGAAGCCCATATTGTTGATATTGCCTACTTCCTTATTCAGTTTTAAAGCGTTCATTTCATACTTTAAAGCTTCAGGATAATTGCCCTGCTTTAAATAAGTTTCACCGATAACACTGTATCCAAAAGCGATATAAAGTTTGTCACCGCCTGCTTCATATATTTTTACAGCTTCCAGCTGAAATTTTAATGCTTCCGGGTATTTTTTTTCTTCAGCATAAAGCCTTCCTATTGTAGACTTATTATTCGCCAATGTTATTTTATCGCCTATTTCCTCGCTTATTTTTGAAGCTGCCAGGTAATGTTTCAAAGCTTCAGATTTATTGAGCATTAACCAATCAATATCTCCAATGGTACTAAGGTTCTCAGCCTGCTTGGTCTTATTCCCTACTTCCTCATTGATCTTTAATGCTGCATAAAGATGCTTTAGGGCCTCAGCATAATTGTTTTGAGTGATGTAAATAGATCCAAGGTTACCATGGGCCAACCCAATACCTCTCCTGCTTCCCCCGGGGCCTTCGAAAATTTTCAATGCTTTTTCACCAAGGTCAAGTGCAACAGTATAATCACCCTTCATAACATTGGCCCTGCTCATATTATTATAAGCAGCGCCAACGCCCCTGTTGAATCCTATTTGTTCCGATAATGAGAACGCTTGCTTCGAATAGCTTATGGCTTTTTCAAAATCAAAGTTCGAATAGT
The DNA here is from genome assembly GCA_047601875.1 of Ferruginibacter sp. GTDB lineage: Bacteria > Bacteroidota > Bacteroidia > Chitinophagales > Chitinophagaceae > Ferruginibacter. The sequence goes on from JASGIL010000001.1 coordinate 266,219, forward strand.
AATCAGCCAGTTCATTTAAAATAAATGTGGCTGCTGTATCATACATAGATGGAGTTACTTTACCCATTTCCAACTTATGAGCATTATGCTTTTTAAGTTCGGCTTCGAGAGAATCGGTATACCTGTTCTGCGAAAACGAGCATTGCATCAATAAGCAGAATAAGAAGATCAGGCAGGGTAATTTATTCATTGCTGGTTATTTATTCCTGTTTGTATTTTTTAAGTTAGTGTTTCCATCCTGCCTTGAGGAATTTCGCCAGGCTCAACAAAATACATATCAATTTCTCCTTTGTTCTTCGCCTGTATCTTTCCCCTGTGAAAACAATTGAATTTATTTTTTACCAATTCATAAGTTGCGCCACTGATGTTTATTTTTCCTGCTTCTGAATTTTGTTCCATGCGTGCTGCAAGATTTACTGTATCGCCCCATATATCATAAGCATATTTTTTTACACCAACAATCCCTGCAACAACAGGCCCGGTATGAACACCAATTCTTATTTCAAACGGAATTTCCCCCCTGCTTTCTTTTTCTTTTTTGCGTCGCAACATATAATCGCGGATCTCAAATGCAGCATTGAGTATGTCAACAGCATGTGTATAATTGCTTACCGGTAACCCACTTGCACAGAGATAAGCATCGCCAATGGTCTTTATCTTTTCTATTTTATATTTATGAAGGATATCATCAAAAGCACTGAAGCAGGTATGGATCTCTTCCACCAGCAATTCAGCGCTTACTTTTTCACTTACGCTGGTGAAGTCTTTGAAATCTGTGAGCATAACAGTGACCATCGTAAATGCTTTCGTTTTTGGCCCTACCGGTAGTTTTAATTTCTTCAGCAACTTCAAGCGGAAGGATATTGAGTAACAGATCTTCGCTTCGCTTTTTTTCTTCTTCTGCAAGTTGCTTTTGTTTCTTGGTTTTATTGCGTTGCCTGAGGAACACGCCGGCAAAAAGTAATACGATTCCAAATCCTGCTATGAAGCCGTTGCGAACCAGTTTTTGCTTCTGTAATTCTTTTTCATTCCCGGCTTTTGTAGTTGCTTCTTTTTTATCAAAATCATTTTGCATCTGCAACTGGGTTGTTTTTTTTACATTCTCATTATTGAGGGAACTATCCTTTATGGCAGTGTAAAGTTTGAAATGTTCCAGCGCTCCTTTAAAATCGCCCTGTGCACTATCCAGCGCAACCATATCGTAGTGAACCTGCATGATCCCCCCGGGATTATTTACTTCTTTTATCAGGATCATTGCAGAATCAAGACAGATTGCAGCTTTGTTGTATTCTCCTGTTTTTGTATATACCCTTCCAAGAAGATTGTAAGAATAACCGATGCCTTCAGTATTCGCCATTTCTTTATGTAGTTTTAAAGCATTCAATAAATACTTTAAAGCTTCAGTATAATTACCCTGCGGCGTATAAGTTTCACCAAGAAAATTGTAACCATAAGAGATATAGAGTTTTTCTCCTGATTGTTCATATATTTTTTGAGCTTCCCACAAATACTTTAAAGCTTCAGTGTAATTTTTCTGTACAGTATAAACTCTTCCGGTTTGACTTTTAGCAGTTGCTGTTGATATCTTATCGCCGATTTCCTCGCTGAGCCTTGCAGATGCGGAATAATGCTTCACTGCATCAGCCAGGTTCTGCATGGCCCAATCAACATCTCCAATATTTCTTAGATTGACAGCCTGCATACCCTTATTTCCTATTTCTTCATTGATCTTTAGTGCTGCAAAATAATGCGTCAACGCTTCAGCATAATTACTTTGTATATTGTAGATCACACCAAGGCTGGTATGAGCTAATGCGATGCCTTTCCTGCTTCCTCCCGGTCCTTCAAAAATCTTTAGTGATTTTTCTGCGAAGTCAAGTGCTGTCACATAATCACCCTTATAATAATTAGCGAGACTCATATTATTATAGGCAGTTCCACTTCCCCGTTTAAAGCCGATTTGTTCTGATAACGCAAAAGCTTGTTTAGCATGATCCGTTGCCTTTGCAAAATCGTAGTTCGCATAGAAATAAGCGAGGTCGTTTAAAATAAATGTCGCCGTGGTATCGTACATCGATGGAGTTACTTTACCCATTTCTACTTTATGGGCATTGTGTTTTTTTAGTGCATCTTCAAGAGAATCGACATATTTACTTTGGGAAAATGCAGACAATTGAAATAAACACAGAAATAAAAACAGTGAAAGGATTTTATTCATACCCGGGTTATTTATGCTGGCAGTTGGCTTGATCTTATTTGCGATCGTTTTGTAATGAATACAATTTACAATGATTTGATCAAAATTCTGCTTATGATATCATGCCAGGAACACAGGTGAGACAAGTAATACTCCTGCAGATTTAAAATGGTTGAGAACACGCAGATTTAAGAAGATATTCGAATATCAAAATTGTAAATCTTCTTAAATCTGCACTACTTAATCTTTTTTGATCTGAAGGAAAATCTTCCGGACTCTTAATAACATAACACAAACCCGGTTGATGTAAGTTTTACAAATTGGGTCTCGTAGAATTATGTTGAACCCTTGGTGGAGCAGGTGATTGCCCGTTCCATCCAATGATCGCAGCATTGAAATTTTCTGCCCATGTTTCGTCTCCGTTTTCAGGATAAAGTCCGTGTTTCAGTGCATTGGAACTCGTACCAGCAAGTTGCAAATGTGGCGTTTCAAAACCTAATCTCATTAACCCTTCCCGCTGGCCAATTGAATGCAGTTTTTCCCACCATTGCTTCCTTACGGTTGTACTATCATCCCAGGACCAATTGTCATTAATAAAAAGAACAAAATCTGCGGCTAACCCATATTGATGGTAAGATGACCATGGTTCAGCATAGGTTACAATGCTTCCGGGTTTTGTTCTGCCTTGTGCATACAGATCTTCCTGGCGTTGAGGAAACCTGTATGCTTCAAAAATTTTAAAAGGAATACCTTCGGATACCAGTTGTACATAAGTTGCAACTACCGCTTTTCTCACCACCGGATGCAATAGCATGATATCGTTGCTTCTTTCAATTCTTGAATTGGTTCTTCTTGGAGTAACGGTATTTAAATAGATCTGCACCCAAGTGATCGGCCCCACTACACCGTCTACTGCAAGACCATGCCTGCCCTGAAAATCTTTTACAGACGCTTCTGTGTTTTCATCAAACACATCGTTGTTTGATACATTATAACCCAGCGTACCCAGGTTGAGTTTTAAAAAACTGACTATGTTGCCGGTTGAATCTTTTTTAATTGATTTCATAACTGTTTTGTTTAGGAGTTTTAATAATTGCGATCGTGTCAAGGCTTTGCACAGTTGTAAGCCTATTTACTTGCTGTCTTCTAAATATAAAATGAATACAGGAATGAAAAAACGGTGAAAACACCCTTTCTGAAATTGTAGAAAAAAGCTGGCATCATGCATAGTATCCTGTGCTCACCGGCATGCTTATTCTTCTGAATTCCGTTTTGCTTCTTTATATTTTTCTCTTTGTGGCATGTATTCTTTGGGCCTAAGGTATTTTACTGAAAATGTTTTTGAATCAATAAGAGTAAAAAGAAGATTCTTTCCCATACCCGATATATAATGCGTTGAGTCGATCATGTGCCAGTGTATTCTTTTAGAGTGCATCCATGATCTTACCATTTTATCGGAACAGGAATCACAACATAGTTTGGTAATTTGTTCAATACATCTTCCATTTTTTTTAAAATAGCAGACGATATCAATTGGTAATACAGACGGATCCTTAACCGACAATACCAAGGAATCAGTATCATTTATATTATATAGTAGACTATCTCTTTCGCAATATTTTGAGAAATTAGCTTTGATCTTACTTCTCTTTTGATGAAGGTAACCCTGGGTATATCCAATTTGAGATAGCGTCAACATTAACAGGAATAAAAGTGTAAGTTTTTTAGATTTCATAGTTCATAGTATGGTTGCTAATTGCACAATTTATAAAAATATTCTCTTACTATTCAGTCAAACACTCACTTACCCCTTCATCAGCACAATTCACCTTATCACACTAACAAAACAAACACTTTCCCCAAAATTATCCTTAACTTTAGTAAGCTCTTAAAGCGACTTCCTTTAACTTAAAACCGGATGTTATGATAGAAGAGATCATTTCTACAACAACACCGCATGCAAACCTGAAAATACTTTCAGCAGATAAGTCTATAACAGATAACCTTCCTACAATCGATAGTTATATATCTTTTCTTCCCTTCATCAATTTCTTAAAAGACAAGCTGGAAACAACAACAGGTATTCGTGCAGATTTTTACAGGTATCTTATTCAGAAATTTGAATCAGAGCCAGCACTCCTGCAACAGGTTGTTCGTGCACAGGACCTGAACGAGAATGAAGAATTGCTGGAGTTATTGTCAACCGTTATCTTTCCAGTTGTGAGTGATAAACATAATTTTACGCTTGCCACTCCTTACCAGTTCAATATTTTTTCTTATTCAGATACATTCAAAAAATTGTTTGTTGATAAAGACGAAGCGAAACTGGTATTGCCCAATGAAATATCTGAAGCGTATCTGAAACAGGTGCAATGTTCCATGATATACGACCATGTGCTGGAAAAATATTATGGTATAAAACTAAATGAGAGCCCCGAACTGATCTATCCTGTTATTGATGAACAAACAGGGATGAAACGTTTTTACAGGATGCGTTATGACAGGCGCTTCATAAACCTGAAATTAAAAGGAGAGCTTCCTCCTATACAGGATTGTGCCGTATGCCTCAACACATTCCGCATACTTGACTTTGAGCACCAGCTTGCAAAGATGCCGCTCGATCTTTTTGAAGTAGAAGGTTTTGCTGTGTGGGTAGCCGAAGACGTTACATCGTCGCATTCATTGGAACAAATAAAAAAAATATTATTGCGGCAGGGAGAATTGAACACAGGCAGCATCAATGAATTAAAAGAAGCAGTATCTGTACTGATCGGGTTGAACGATATCAGCATCGGGCTGATGCCTTTTGTGAAGATCAACAATTGTTTTTTATTGAACGAAGAATGTACCCGTCACAGCCTTATTGGTAAACACTGGCGTGAGAACGATGAAACATCACAGGCTGAATTCAATGGTTTCCTGGAATTTCAAAAAGGGAAACCGCATGCGATGCCTGTATCGAATGTAAGTGAAGAGATACTTGGTTTTGCTACGTTCTTAAGGCCATTGTATAATGAAGGCACAAGGAGTTATATTCAATACTCCATGCAAAACAATGAGGGCCTGATCGGTTTTCTTGAAATTGCTTCGCCTGTAGCCGGCCAGCTTACACAGGAGATCATCATGCGGCTTGAACCTGCCATTCCTTTATTATCACTTGCCATGATAAAAGCAAAAGATGCATTTGACAATAAGATCGATCAACTTGTAAAAGAAAAATTCACCGCACTGCAGCCTTCTGTTGAATGGAAATTCTCAGAAGTTGCATGGGACTATCTTAAAAAAGATGCCTGCATCAACAGTGAAACAGGAAAAATAATTTTCGAAAATGTTTACCCGTTGTATGGTTCTGTTGACATTCGTAATTCTTCCACAGAAAGAAATATTGCCATTCAAAAAGACCTTAAGCTTTATATAAAACTTGTAGATGAAACACTTGACAAGCTACAGGCTGTTATCAAACTTAATTTACTGGAAGGATTAAAATTCAAGAACAACAATTTTCGTGAGATCATTGAAACGCATATGTTGCCACAGGATGAGGTTTCTATCAATGAGTTCAGGGAAAATGAAGTTGACCCTGTATTTCTTCACCTGCAAAAGACTAACGGTGATGCAAAGCTGATCATCGATCATTATTTCAATATTTCAAATAATTGTTCAGGACAACTCTATTGCAACCGAAATGATTTCGAAGAAACACTTGCTGCTATTAATAATGAAGTACTCTCCTACCTGGAAGCACAGGAAGATAACCTGCAACAATCGTATCCACATTATTTTGAAAAATTCCGTACAGATGGTGTTGAATACAATATTTATATCGGGCAATCAATGGTTCCCAATATTCCATTCGACCTGTTGTATTTAAAAAATATACGCTTATGGCAATTGCAGTCCATGGCTGAAATGACCATGCTCACACATAAACTATTGCCTTCATTAAAAGTACCGTTACAAACAACACAGCTTATTCTCATACACAGCCTGCCGATCTCCATCAGTTTCAGGAAAGACGAACGCCGCTTTGATGTGGAAGGATCTTACAATATCCGTTACGAAGTAATGAAAAAAAGAATTGACAAAGCAACCATATCCGGCACGCAGGAACGACTTACACAGCCTGGCAAAATTGCGATCATTTACAGCAATGAGAAAGAAGCAAAGGAATACGAAGAATACATCTGCTTTCTTCAGAGTAAAAAATTATTAAAACCCGGCCAGGAGTTTTTTGACCTGGATGAGTTGCAGGGGGTGAAAGGGTTGAAGGCGATAAGAGTGGAAGTAAGCTGTGAGCTATGAGCTGCGAGCTATTAGCTTTGTACTCACGAGTAGAAAATTATTGCTCACGGGTCGAAGCTCATGGCTCAAGGCTTTCATTAAACTGAAAATACAAAACGCTCCTCCACGCATCCAGCCCCAACGTTTCTTTCCAGTTATCTTTCAATCCCATCATCCATTTAAAAAGATCTACCAGTTTTTCATCAGTAAGACCAAACAATTGACTGGGCCTGACCTGGAAATTTTGCAGGTTATCAATATCCTCTCCTATCCATTGGTAATCTTCCCTTGCCCATTCATTTGTTTTTTCAAGTCCCGGTCCATCGAGGTAATTTCCTTCTTTGTCTGTATAAAGTGCATAGATCTCTCCGTTCTCCAGCAAGATCTCGTCTGCATCTATTTTGTCGAGAAATGTTTTTGTTTCATTTACTGAACTTTCAAATCCTGCCGCATCTGTCATTTGCCCGGTTGCAATTAAAAAATCAAGGAAATAATACAACGCTGTTTTCCCTTTTGCAAAGTTGGCTTTTATGCCAACGATCTTGTCAAATAAATGCGAATCTTCCACAGCGTTATCATAAGCTGCCAGTATCCTGAAAGCATAAGGAATATAAGACGGGCATTCACCAAGACTTATGTGTTTGTTATTTTTAATTGCGTAGATGTAGCTTCTGTTTGCCATGGTTTATTTTGTTTTTACAAATCTAAGGTATAAAGGAGTTGACATCTTGGGAGATGTCATTCGTTCAATTTTAATTGGGAATACTATTCATAAAAGTTATAACATCTGACAACCACTGTTGTTTATACTTTAGTAAATAATTTTCATGCCCGGCAAGCGGATACGTTTTCAAATATTTTTTTCCGGCAAGGTTTGAATATATTTCATCAATTTCCTGCCTGCTTACCCTGTCATCTTTTTCTCCGTATAACAATAGTGTTGGACATGTAACTGATTTTGCATACTCGGTGGGATTATGACCAAAGGCCCAAAAACCATTTTGAATACCGCCCCAGAATACCAATAAGCCCGCCATCGGAAAAACGGGAGCATGCACCATCTTAAATCTTGCACAAACCATTTTATACATTGAACCAAAGGGGCATTCAATAATGATTCCCGCAGGATTAAGTTTGTAATCTTTGATCGCTTTCAGAATGGCAACTGCGCCCATGGAAGTACCGAATAGGTATATACGCTGTTCACCTTTATTCTTTAAATAATCAAAACAACTTTTTATTTCCGCAGCTTCTTTAAAACCAATCGTTGTTTGATTGCCTTCTGATCCACCACTTCCCATAAAATCAACAAGCAGGCAACTATAACCTTGTTTAATAAATTCATCAGATTTATCGAGCATAGATGATTTTTGCCCTGTATATCCATGAAATAAGATCACTGTTCCTTTTGCATTGGCTGTATTGATTTGCCAACATTCTATGCGTTTATTACTTTCAAGTATAATTTTATTAAATGGTTGCGTTGGTACAGCATTGTTTTTGGGCCGCGGATTATTGATACCGGAAAAAATAATTTTTATTTTATCGCCCGTGGTAAGTTTATTTGCTTCCGTCTTCACTATGTCATCATTAGAGTAATGCGTGAATTTATATGCATGCATGAAAGCAACAATATTCATCCAAATGAATATTATAAGTATTGTCCAAAGAACTCGTTTTAATATTTTATTTTTTTTGAAAGACATTATTTAAAAGTTGAGTATAATATCAGTTACTATCATTTTAAATCAATCAGTGAATCAGTGGCCATTACAATTTAAGCCAATGATTCACTGATTAAGATCTTTTGCAGTTGACATCTCCACGAATTTCAACTAAACTTATCACATCTGAAGTTTCTTCTTAAAATTCACGACCTGGCGCCTGTGCCGCAAAATATGAACGATCGCATGTTCCATCATTTGTTCTATATCATAATACTGCCCCCAACGGGATGCTATTTTCTTTTCCTGTTTTCCTTCTTCAAGTTCATCGTCATAAATATCTGTAAAAGCTTCATTGGTATATGCAAGCATTTTATCAAGGTCGTCTGAATATTCATTGGCTGATAAACGGAACTTCGGTTGCGGTCGTTTACTATCAATGCCCCTGTGGTTTTGTATGTATACACAATAAGAAAAGCCTGAACTCACTACATGCGTTAAAACAGTTTGAATGGATGTGCATTCAGGATTTGTTGTAAGTGGATCTGCGATCATTATTAATTCTGCTGCGGTAACATCTGCAATTACATACTGTAATTCTGCAATTGCTTTTTTGTATTCATCGAGAAATGCAGTTACTGCTGCTTTTCGTTTTACAACATCCATTTTTTTACTTACAAATCTAAAGATTCCTTCTAAAAAAATTATCTTTGAACAAAGTGACCTCATTTCAATTATGCAAGCCTCTTCTACCAGTGATATTTTAAAACCAAATTTTACACAAAGGCTTTTGCAGCAGGTAAACAACAGTCCACTGATCGCTTTCAGGATGATATTCGGTTTTCTGTTGTGTTATCATTTTTTATCCTCCATTTACAAAGGAGTTATTTATAGCAGCTTCATTGCTCCGCCGTTTACTTTTACTTTTATTGGTTTTGAATTTTTACAACCACTACCGGGAAACGGTATGTATTTCTATGTTGGTATCATGGCATTGTTTTCATTGCTCATCATGTTGGGTGCGTGGTACCGCATTGCAACAATTGGTTTGGCGATCATGTATACAGCAATGTACTTAATGCAAAAAGCCGACTATAACAATCACTATTACCTGCTGCTGTTGTTGTGCTGGATCATGGTCTTTTTGCCGGCAAACAGGTATTTTGCCATTGATGTAAAAAGAAATGCTGTTAAAGTAACAAATACCTGTCACCGCTATTATTTGTGGATCTTCATTGCACAGGTTGCGGTCATGTATTTTTTTGCTGCAGTAGCCAAACTATCATCCGATTGGTTTTCAGGAAAATTTATTGCCATACAATTTTCTGGTTTGACCAAACGGTTCTTAACCGGTATGTTGTATCGCCAGGAATGGTTCCAACTGCTGATCTGTTATGGCGGTTTTTTATTCGACCTGTTGATCGTACCTTTTTTATTATGGAAACGCTCAAGGAATTATGCTTTCTTTGTTTCCATCCTGTTCCATCTTTTTAATTCATATACTTTCAGCATCGGCATCTTTCCTTATTTATCCATTGCGTTGAATTTATTTTTTCTGAATCCAAAAATGATACAGCGCTTTTTCTTCCGGCGCCAGGACACGGTAACAGAAGACGAACATGCTTTACCTGTCAACAGCACCAGGAGTAAAATACTTTTATACTGTTTTTACATTTATATTTTTTTCCAGGTTATTATTCCCATGCGTTCATGGTTCTACCCCGGAAATGTATTCTGGACAGAAGAAGGCTACCGCATGAGTTGGAAAATGATGATGCGAACAAAAAGCGGCACACTATATTTTAAAGTAAAAGATCCTGTATCAAAAAAAGTATGGAAAGCTGAACCTGCAAAAATATTTGCACCACGGCAAATGTTATGGCTATCTACATCGCCGGATATGATCTGGCAATACGCACAGCGGTTAAAAAAAGAATTTGAAAAAAAAGGCATTCCTAACGTGGAGGTATATGCTATTGGGAAAGTGAGTTTGAATAGAAGTGAGGGAAAAGCAATGGTGGATACTGCGGTTGATCTTTGCTCTGTTAAATGGAAGATGTTTGAGCACTCGAGGTGGATAACGAATCCTTAAGTTACAGCAATATTCATTATACCATTTTCCGGATTAACAAAATTTCATTACAGGATCATCATAATTTTTATAAAATACCGCATTGGGCAACTTCGTTGATTCTGTTTACATATTTGCCTTCTTCCCTTAATTCTTCAAACAGTTATAAACATTAAATGTCCTTATTTTTTACTTACATTTGGCTATGAAATCTTTTCTCAAAAGCGGTGCAACAATATTGTTGACACCCAGTCCCGAATGGGATTGGATGGGTTGGGATGGAAGGCTTTCAGTGAATTCATTACATAAGCCATTAGGTCTTTCTGCAGACAATATTATTATTGAATCCGATGTTCCTTTATTTAAGCTATTAGGCCCCCAAAGTTATACTGCAAAAGGATTTTCAGATGTACCTGGAATGATAGCAACGGCTTTTTTTACGGTAGATCAACAAACCCTGGCAGATCAGATAAAAGTAAATAATCTTGCTCCGTTATTGATTGATAGTACAGGCAGATTTACGTGTAACTATGCAAGCCCTTCGCAAAAAATTACACCTGGAGGGCCTGTTCCGGATCCTATGGCATTAAAAACAGGAACATGGAGGGTTGTTGACTGTAATCAACAGGTCTTTTTCAAAGAACCAATAAATGGCGATTCGCCATGTAAGGATACTCATGTTCCTTCGATGAGCCATAGGGAAAAAATGGCTTCGGCTATCAAACAATCCAATATAGGAGAAGCTGCCCTGAACGAAGTTGGTGGTATTGGAGGCATTGCTACATCGCTTGCGGTTGGTGGCGGTGTCATGGTAGCATTGGCACTTATTCCTGGTGGTATATTTGTAGAAGCTGTTGGCGCTGCTTTATTATTAGCAGGTGCGGCTTTATCAGGTTATGAAATAGGCCAGGGTATAAACAGCATGGTTGATTTTTATAAAAAAACAGATGCAGCTAAAACCTGTCCTGAACTTGCAGATGCGGGTACTGATTTCAGTGATGGTGTTGCTAAGATTGGGATTGGGGGTATTAATGCGGCATTGTCGGTTGCAGGAGCAAGGGCGGGTGCAAAGACTGCAACAAAGAAAGAAATTATTAACAGATCAAATAATGCAACAAAGGGATTAAAATTTGAAAATATAGGAAGTGCCACTTACGACGAAGCAATGTTAGCAGGTAAAAAATTCGTTGGTGAAAATCCAACTCAAGTTTTAGCAAAGGATGGATCTGTAAAAGAATTGGTTAGTAAAGATGGATTGAAAAGGTTTAGATCTCCGAGATTTAAAAAGGGGCAAGGCAAAACGCAAGCAAATTTTGAAACAAGACCTAATACTGATGTAAAATTTGGAGATCATGAAGCAGGAACTACTAATGCACATTTAGACATAACAGATTAAATTAATCAAAATGAAACCTTTTATTAAAGAATTTTATATTCAAGGGATTGATTTTTTAGAAAATATTAATGAAGTAAGCCCTTGTTTTCATTTACGTTTGGAAATAGAAATAAACTATGAAAATACAGAAGGAGTAGACGATTACAGTATAGATATATGTGATGTAGATGGGCTAACAAAAAAAATAAAAAACTATTTCAAATCTGATTTTGAAATAGACAATGGAACTATATCTCGCTATATACTTAAAACTCTTGTCTGTAAAGAGTATAATAAAACCGAAATTATTAAACAAATAACACAATTTGTGAATGAATGTTCAGGGGAAAATTGGGAAGAAGTAAATTTAAAATTACAGGAAAAGCTACAATATAACCCATAAATAGTAGAATCGTTAAATTCAGTCCAATCAAAATAAAATTGTTTCGAAGTAAGGTAAAAATCTTCATTCGTACTCACTATGCATATCCCTATTTAATTAATGCAACAGAGGATGTATTTGTTTTAAGTAGTATTAGGGAATAGAAGTTTAAATTTTAGTTTTTAGTCCTACCGAATTGACGAATACTGCTGTCCTTTTTCAACCCCTTTTCTTTTCATAAACCTAGTAACTTTTTCATTCTTCCTGAAGAAGTAATATATAATAACAAACAAAATCATAATTGCTAGTAAAGCAAGTAAGATTATTTTCAGGTTATTCTTTTTCTCAGTCAACTTTTCTATTACTTGTTTCTGTGTTACAGGATTTCCATTAAACAATTCATTTGACTTTAAAAGCAACGTATGATTATCTAATACAAGCTCAGGTCTTCCCGGCAATTTGAAATGTGTAGGCGGAACGATGGAAAATGTAAAATTAATACTTGCAGTATAGGGCAAATGATCATATATCCCGTTAACAAGATTTCCCGTTACTTTAACCTGCCCTCCATAATTATTATTCAAATCAAAATCCGCAGGTATAACCAAATATTCTTTTATCAATGAATAAAGCGGGAATTGTGACTCAAATAAACCAGCCATTGCAACAGAAGTATTTCGTTCTTCAGGAAGTAACCTACAATCATTTTCACAGAGGCACCATTTTAATGGGATTGTAAAACCAGGCATAATGAATGTACCGTAGTTGGGCATTAATTTAGTATTTTCAAAAGGAGGAGTCATTGTACACAGTGTGTCATACTTTTCGGATGGAATAAGTAAGATCTTATTTCCTGTTTGTGTAAGTCTATCTAACACAAGGGTAGATTTAGAAACCCCCTGGTCTTTACCATTAATCAATAGCAATTGATTTTCCGAAAAATAAAAAACACAGCTTGTATCATGATAATTAAAATCCTCATCCTTCATATCTGTATGTAAAGTAGCAAGCACTTGTATTTGAAAAACTACAGATTGAAGCTTAAAGAAATTTTTTGCATTGTTGCATTGATCCTTAAGTTGCATTACAGATTGATTGTACTCATCACGATCTATCAGGGGATTAGATGCATTTTTGTCGCCGGCATAAATTATATAAGTCTTATCAAAAAAATCTGTAGGGGCTAGTTTACTGTTTATATATTTGAGCATACCCAGTGCTGCAATCTCCTCATCATCGATATTTGGGCCATTGGGAGCGTGCGAAAGTGCTAAAAGCAATTGATCGCTTAATTCATTAAAGGAAATGCCCGTTATAACATTATTTGTTAACCCGGGAAGGCCAGGATCTTTATTCAATTCAGTAACAACAATACTATATTTATTCTCACGAGCCTGCCCTGGCGATCTGTCTAATATAGTATTAATGATCTCATCTATAATCTTTTTTTGATTATATGCAATAACATCCTCTTTATCGGAATATTTATAAAAGAGAGAATACTCGTTTAGGTAGACGTTGATGATAACATGATCCCTGGCTTGTACGCTTGTTGCTGTTGAAACAAAAAAAAGGCATAATACCAACCTGGTTATTTTACATTTCAGAAACAGCATTTTTTCAAAAAAGTTAAGATGAAACGCAATTAATTTTTAATAATTTTTATCGGACTGCTACTACTTGTAGTGTCTTTCTCCATGGGTTTTGGTCTATCAAGCTCTTGTACTCTTCGGTTAAGTATACGAATCTGTGCCGCTTTAGCTGTAGTATCTTTTTCGAGGCTTGTAATAATAACCTTGTTCTTCGAGTTTTCACTTTCATGAATTTTATCGAGAGCATTTTTTAAACTATCCATTCTTGGTTTTTGCTGGGCTAAAAGTGAATTGTATTTTCCAAGCAAATCCCTGGAGCTGGTAATTAAACTATTATGTTGTATTGTCAACCTATCCAAACTACCTGTTACCTCTTTGTATTGTTTAAGTAAATTGGAAATATTTGTCGAGTCAGCATCTTCATGGGTAGTAACTACTGTCTCAGGTATGGGTATATTAACTGGTTTTTGAGAAGTTACGGAATCAGTTATAACAGGTTGGGTAACGATATTTTTTTCCTCCCGTTTTACAAGCAACCAGGCTATTAATAAAAAAACTGCCAATAAACACACAATAACAGTGATGAAAAAAATTCTGTTTTGCCGTTTTAACCTGGCTACTACATCAGACTCATATGACTGGTAATTTACTTCCGGCATCTCAATATTTTCTCCTTTCGTTTTCGTACCCGATGAAAGATCCTCTGTATCTTTTTTATAGTAAACATTTTTCCCCGGAACCTGCGGTTTAATTTTTACGTCCTTATATTTAAGGCTACCCACATAACTTTTTAAAGAAGCCTGGGTTAAATTTTTCCAATTGCTATCTGTATATTCAGTTAACAAATTATTCTTACCTAAAACAAATTTTATATCATCATTTATATATTTAACTTCTCCAGACTCTACCGGATAATTCAAAATGACTCCCATGTTGAACATTCTTACAAGGCTGCTGCTCTCAAGGTCTTCGAGACAAGAATAAACATTTAAAGTTTGTATAAACTGAATACTATTATCCTCAGATTTGTATAGTGCATTATCGGAGATTGGTTTATTACCTGAGTATACATGATCTATATTAATCGCAATTTTTTTGACACTATGTCCGGAAAATTTTAATTCCTCGCTATCCAACCATACACTATTATCCCAACCAATTATTTTTTCACTGTCAAAAATCTTAACAAACCTGTCCTTGCATCTCCATGGCCTGAAATCAACTTTGTTCAAATCTTGTTCGTTGAATATCATTGCATGGAAAAAACCAGTCATTTCTGATCCAAATTCATCTATGTTATTTTTTGAGGGGAAGAATCTTACGTAAAAATATACCCCGCTCTTTTCCTCACGGCCAATACATTCGATATAGGAAGGAATATCGGGAGTTAAATCACATAATTGTTTAATCCGCATTATTTTTTTAAAGCAATTTGTCGCCAGTGTAATATCTAAAGCAGGGCTCATTATTCTGATACCAAAATCAGGCTCTCTTTCTTTAAACTTACCAAAAATAAAATGCTTTATTTCCATAACTGAAATTTGAATATTTATGTTGGCATTATTGTGACATTGGTTGACTGAATACTATATAAATAACAAAGAAAATAATAAGAAGAACTATTATTATTATTATGGGGAGCCAATCTATTTTTTTCGGTGGGATAAAATAAATGTTGGAAACCGCCAATTCACTTTTAGAATTATCACGTGGATTAATTGCAGTAACTCCGTATTGGTATGTTTGTCCCGACGCAATAGTACATACATCCACAAAACTATTGGTACTTATATTAGTAGCATAATTTTCCTCCCATTGGTTCCAGCTTCCATTGGAAGAACCCCTTCTCTTTTTAATTTGGTATTGACTATCGGAAATAGATTCCCAGCTTACCATTATTCCATTTGTTTTACCATTTACCTGGTTAACTGTTAATACTACATTTTTCACCGGATCAGATAATACCTCAACATGTTTGGCTGGAAATTTTTTGATAACACAATCCATATAGGCTTCAAAATCCTGGAAAATAAAAGGAATTCCAGTTCGTTGAAAAGTAATTTGATCCTTTGCATCTATTGAATTAACAATATAAAGATTAACCGGTAAGTGTTTATGAGTAATACAAAATGTAGAAAAAAGTGGTTTTAATTTTTTTAATAACGGAGTTAGCGTTTCCCTTAAACGGGTATTATCATTAAAACCATTCAGTATTTCGTCGTTAAATTCATTCCAGGTAGTTTCAGAAGTATTATTCTGAAAACGACTTAATTTTTGTAATTTAAGTGGGGTATTAATTAAACTTCTGGGGCCAGTAAGCACAACGCCATATTCATCAAATTTACTAAGCACAATACTTACCATGGCATGTTTACTGTTTTGTAAAAGATACTTAATCCTTCCCCCAATGCCGTTATACAAATCAATTGTAGGTCTCATAAAGGTTATTGGATCAAGCAATATCAGCAACAGGTCTGTTTTTGTAAGTGTTTCTTCAAGTACTGGCAATTCCTCTTCAGGTTCCAATTGCTTTGGTGCCTCAGAAATAGCACCTCCCCTTGTATCTGTAAGTATTAATTTATATAGTGAATCCGCTATATGAATATCCCCTTCCAACTCCCAACAATCAGAAGAATTGGGTTTGGGCCGTCCGGGGGTCATATATAGAGCAATTTCATTGTCTTTGTCTTTTGGCAACTGGTTTACAAAAAGCGTTTTTAACGGGTTATCCAAAGATATTTCTCCTTTATTTGCTGTCTCAAATAAAGTTTTTATCATAGTAGTTTTACCACTCCTGGGTAATCCTACTACCAATGCTGTCACTTGTTTTTTATTCGAGAGTACTGTTTGTGAAATATCTATTCCACTATTTATATTTTTAAGAATTGATGAATAATTAGCAATCGCTAAATCCCTGCTAAATGGAGTTACACTACTTAAGATAGATTCATTTTCTTTATACTTCTGGGCAAAAGCAGTCAGCTCATTATCATTGCTTATTACTGCATCCTGAGTACCTGCAATAATCGAAAGGTATTCTTTCAATTTAAAATATTCATTACCCGAATTATGAATCAATTTGCTTAAGCTGTCCGAATTTGAAACAGCTTCCATCAAGAGATAAAAAGTATATGGCCGTGCACAAGGATAAGACAAATTACTTTCGCCCCACATTTCGTAAACATTCAATATTCTATGACATAAAAGCCGAACTGGTTTAGCCTTATCTTCGGCTCTTAACGATTTAAAATTTTCCGGCCAAAAAACAGGCTCATCGAAATGCTGGGAAAGACAATGTAAAGAAAGGAATATTACTGTTTCCATCCACAGTATATCTTTCTTTTCCGTGGTTACCTTTTCACTCACTACTTTATTAAAATAGTCAACAGCTAAATTTCTGAAGGAATCAAATTTATTTTTAGGCAACCCTTCTATGAATAATTTTTGTAAGTCCCTAAAAAAACCGACAGGAAATCTTTCATTTACCGGCTCTAAAAATTGCGTAAAAGTGCGTGACAGTACTAAACTTTTTGTTTTTGTACCGTCTGGTCCGGTCATTTCAATTTCTTTAACAAGTTCCATCACTGTTTTGCTGTTTTAAATATTTTTAATTTGGAATCCCAATCAAAATCCAAAAGAATTGAAAATGTACCGGTATCATTATTTATCTCATATTCGCATTTAAAATATACAGGTTTTTCTTTTCTGAAAGTATCCTCCTCTTCAAACAAAGGCGGAAATTGACGTTCGTATCCATTTAAAACAATGTTTGCATTTTGTTTACCCCCGAGACTGTATGATTCAGGGCATTCAATTTTTAAAAACTTTGTTGTTTCGGGTGACATAGTAAAAATCAGCAATCGCTTACCTTCACATGTATAGAATTTTTTTCCAACCTCCTCTTCATAAATATCGCCGCCAATAAACCCGGCAATAAGAGATGGAATATTACTCGTTTTATTTAATGATAATAAATCAAGAAAATTCTTTGGTATTAATTGGCGTATCCAGAACTCATCTTCCAATGCATTAACCGGCTCCATTGAACTTGCAAAGGCATTTAATGCATTGCACTCATTTATTAACCGGTTAAGTGGCCATAGATGAAAATTATAAGCTATTTCAGCTACATGCGGTGCAATAATCAGATTATCTTTATGCTGATTCATTCTTTTTCGAAGTGCATCCCTTATTTCTTTTGTCCATTCATTCCACCATTCGGAAGGGAATTTTATACCTGCCAGAAAATAAGGTAGTGGCGGCTGAAGCATTTCAGTTTTTGCAGCTCCAAATACAAACCTGCCCAAATAAAGGCTATTGCCGTTATTTTTGTAGTAATCAATTTTAGTACTTTCAGCATCTATATCATCCTTAGAAAGAATGTATTTAGGAGTGTTGTTCTCGAAATTACCAGCGTTATTTGAATTATTATTTTTCTCGGGGGTATAATGAAGATCATCTACAAAAATATCTGCAATTTTTTTTTCATCATCTGCAACATCAATTTGTATACTGATCGGGCTTGATTTCGCCTTAATGATCTTTATAGGTCTTCCGGATGGCGTGATTCCAATAACCTCATCAATAGTAAACAATCCTTTTTTTACAGAAGGGATGCCCGCACCCTCAGCAAAAAGCCTGATAACACCGTACCCATTCTCTCTGATGCTGCTAATACTGAGAAGATATTCTTCCATATTAATCAGATCACTTGCACCCAAACGTTTCCCAGGAAAAAAAACTGGTGGCTTCATATTAATCAAGTATTAAGTTGTTATCTAATTTTGCATTGCTGTGATCAAGAATATTATTAAATGCCGGTTTTAGATAAGCATTTACAGGTAGCAATAAGCGCATCATTAATATTTCTTCGTTGCGGTGATTATTTTCATAAATAAATTCGTTATGCTCATTTTTGGTAAGCGCATCATTATATGTGTAACTTACAAATTCTAATGGATCAACTTTACCTTCTTTATTGATGAGTTGAAGTAAGAAAGTTAGCCAGGCAGACCTGCTCTCGCGTTCTCGTGGAAATGGGTATTTCCAAAATCGCTGGCAGAATATTTCCAGCGCACGATTATCATCAAAGCCCTCCCCGTTGCCTGCAATATCAATTACAAACTCATTTATGAATTTTTTATTACTTGCATCCAGGTTAGTGCAAAAATCATTTATTAAAGATATATAGTACATAGAGTTGCTGGTAAATGGAGGAGGATTGACTTTATTCCAATATTCAACATCAACGTTTTCTATGCTATCCTTTTGTATGTGTAATTCAATTCCTTTAAATGCATATTGTATATCTTCAATAATCGCTTTACGTATGCTGTTTATTATCGGGTCAGTATTGTTCTTTTCGTCAAAGAAAAAACTGCTTCGCCATGAAATAATAAAATCATCAATGGTTGTCTTTTTTGGATAAATTAAATTTAATACAGGCATTCCTTCTTCACTATATGATGGCAAACTATAATTATCATCATGACTTTTTCTGCTTTTCAATTCCAAAAAAGTTCCTTCTCTAAAAAAATCATGAAGAACTTCATGATCGATTCCTTTCCAAAGTTTATACGCAAGACTATTTATGATTTGGGTATTAGCATATTTTTTTACAATAATTGAATCTATATCCTCCCTTACAAGCCGGTTGGCTTTTCCAAAGTAATTATTTTCATCTCCTTCCTCATAAGTGGCAGGTAAAACAATCGGAAGTGTTTTACGGTCTTCAAAAAAGATCTTGAACAGGACATTTAGCTTTTTTTTGTCAAAGTCAATTTTTATTGGGTCTAAAAAAACTTCGTACAAAGGATTATACTTTAAAACGGCTTCATCAGGGTAGCTAAGCTGAACTATTGTTCTCATATTCTTACTTACTTCTCTCAATTCTGTCTTTTCGAATTTGAATAACCTGCGTGAGTATGATTTTAACCCGTCAAAATTCTTTTCAAGCGATACAGTTATAGCATGACCGGATCTGGGTAATTCGAAATACTGGTTTTCAAATTTAACAAGGTCGTCAAAAGGCATTGTTGTAAACGCATTATAAATCCTTGCATCTTTAACTATTGCAAAAAATACTTTACCAATCTGTTCAGAAGGAAAAAAGATATGAGGAATATACTCTCCATTAGAGTCTTTAATTATAGAAAAAGAAATAGGAATACGTGCATCCAGATCCTCGTCTGAAAAATAGCCTTCGAAATTTTTCTTAAGCGATTCCTTTTCCTCTTTTGTAAAGGAATGCTGTTTTTCTGATCCTATAATCAATAAACTCTTCATCCTTCTATGAAATATTCATTTGAGAATTATCTATTTTAGTTGTTATGCCATTTGTTTTCAATTCGATTTCTTCTGAGCTAACTACTTTATGAGTTTTTGATTTAAATAGGATATCGTCAGATGCTTCTGCATTTATTTTGCGTAGTGTAAAATCAATATCCTTAAAATTCCATGTAACGGGATCTTCCATTTGCCAGTAAGGAGCATTGATGCTTGTTTCCTTATTCCTGATATTTCCTAATAATACTGCTGATGCCATCCAGTCTGGTTGCTTTATAACCAACACTTCTGAATTATCTTCAGGAACGAGATGCAATCCTCCACTTTGATCTTTACCGCTATAAGGTGTATAAAGCCGGACATCCAGCTTTTCATATCCATCTTCGAAATGGTCCAGTGAAACTTCAAGCCACTCATTTTTGGAATCCCGTTTCGTTATTTTCCCATTCTGTGTCCAGGTACCGATATTTTGTAAATCAGGTGTTACAATTAAGCTGTTCTCAGGTAAAAAGTGAATGTAAGTATCCCATTCAAGAAAATCATTTCCGCCAGTATTTTGGAAATGATCATCCATTTCGCAAACAAATTGGTCATTATAATAAAGTGGAAGGGTCTTGGTTTTCCAATCGTTCCAAAAATCCGTATTGATATTTCCATGTCTGATATTATAACAAACATCAACTATATTGTATCCAGATTCCAAATCTTTAAAGCTGGCAGTTTGTGACTTACCGAATTTAATTCTTGATGCTATTTCATTGCCTGGTTGCTTATTGATTGCTCTTGTATTATTAAGTCCTAACTCCCTGTATTTTTTATCCTGGGCACACAAGAGTTTACATTTTTCAGTTTTAGCATCCCCGGAAATGATGAGTCGATCTTGTGGTTTGGATAACTGGTTATAGCATTTTATAAGATAACTAAGCATTTCAAAATCACTTATCCCATGCTGAATGTGATTTGTTTTCTTTTTGTCTGGAAATTCAATATCAGACAAGTGACTACCTATTGAATTTTCCCATGAAATTATATAAGAGAAATTATCATAAAGCAAACTTTTTAGATTATCTGCTTTTAGAATTCTCTTATGGGGTATAAAGGCTTCCGGAGATATTTTTGTATAGAACCCCGTCAGCATAACTTCAATTGTAGTACTTTTTTTATCCAACGATCTTGCTGTGGAAATAATAACCTTGGAAAAAAGTGGCGAATCCTGCCATAAAATCTCCATTTTAGGAGATGATTTTAACAGTTTATCTGAAAGCTCTTCAAGCCAATGCGCATTGTCGGCACTTAAATAAAGGGTTACATCTAATTGCACGGGTTCTCCAAGCTTTCTTTTTAAATTAAAAAAAGATGCAGGGAAATCATACTCTATACCTTCAACCTTTACAACTAAGAACATTGTTTATCATTTTAAACTATTGATGCAGTCTGGTTTAGAAGCTGACCTTTTTTTAAGATGATTGTAGCCGTTTCTACAGAAGAATCCTGGTTCATATGTTTTATCCCTCTTGCATTTTGAGAGTGTTGTAAATATTGGGCAGGGCTGAATATTTCGAAATTTATCTTAGCAAGGTTTAAATAATAGTCCTCTTCCGTTTCAGCAATAGTATCCAATGAAGTTACATTCATGCTAAGAAAACTACCATACGATTCATCTGCGATCATTCCCTGTAACGTATCCTTATCAAAACTAAGAGTCATGTTTTTAACCTTTATCGATTTTTCTTTCATAACCCTTTCATTTTTTTCTTCATCCATTTTCATTATCATATCTAAGAAAGAATTGTTCTTATTCCTTAATGCACCAAAGCGAAAAATATTTATAGCATCCCGGCTAGATCGTGACCCAAAGAAAAGTAATGGTTCAGGAGTGCCATCAATTTTGTAAGAATATTTTTTTCCCATTTTACTTGGTGACCTTTCAGGATCGAGTGCGGCTGCCTTATTCTCCATTGTACAATATTTACCTGCGTTTGTAACAACATCACGGTATTGAAAAATGGCAAGCCTTGTCTTTTGTTCCTGAGTAAAAAAAGACTGAGTTGTAATGAGGTCTATATTTTTAAAGTTATAGGTTCGCTCCTGCGCTATGTCAGTAATGGAAAGCTCGCCTGTTTTTTTCCCGGAGGAAGGAGTTGACAAATCGAGTGCTGAAAGATCATCTTCCGAAGTAATAAGTTCATGAATATAAACAAAAAAGGTTCCATTAAACCCTTTTGATGGATGAAAAAAGGCGGATATCCGATATCCTTCTATATTATCAAAATTGATTTGCTTTTCACCTGTAGGGGTAAATCTTGCATTGACTGGCATAATTTTTTTATTTTATTTTTATAAATTTTAGTGAATCCTATTTTAAATCAAGGGCATTTACAACTTTATTGAACCATGTTGCCTGATCTAACTTCTGTGCCTTCTTCTTATCTGTATTTTTATACTGGAGGATTTCATCAACATTTAAATTTTTCTGGGTTCTTTTGTTATCGTCTTCGTCAATACTATTATCATTTTCAAAATCCTTGCCTGTTAAGCTCTGAAATAAATCATCTGATAAACCCCAATTCGTCATTTTATTGTATATCATCGATTCATTAATAAAATCCGATGTAAGATAATTCTCATTAAACCCTCCATCATAATGAAAGAAATTATAAAAAGTTCCCCAGTCAACGCCTTTAATATTGGAAGTCTTTGCAGCGGAAGCTATTAAAGCAATCAGGTACAAATAATAATCGCCTGCAAAAGCATAATCCTTATCAAGTTCACCGCCCGCCCCGATAAAATGTTGTATTCCTACATTTAATTCAGCCACTCCTAGTCCCAGGTTTCTGAATCGTTCATTGGGTTTTGAACGCACACCCTGTAATTTTAGATTTTGGGGCAATCCGTTTGATAATAAATGCGCACAAAATACATAGCCTGAAGAAAGCACTGTAGGAAAGAGATAATCATCTGGTTTGTTCAGGGGTAAAGACGGACCGAGAATGATTACCGGGCAAACAGCATCTTTGGCAAGTGAGTTCAATTTATTTCCCTGCTGATACCATATTTCCGGTGATTTTGGATCAATTGCGGAAGTTCCTATACAAATGGGAGGTATCAGTCTTGTGTGCCCATTTTTATTTAACAGACCTGTATCATTTAGTTTTGATAAGAAGGTTTCTTTTTCTTTTTGAACAGAATCCCAACCATCTTCAGCAAATGCCAAATCAGTCATAAAGACTACTCCTGGAAATTTAGGATCCATACTATTGTTATTAGCAAGCCCGGTTGGATCAAAAAAATGGCCATTATTGTCTTCACGATTTATCCAATCTAAAAACTCTTGCTGATAAGCATTAATAACTATTATTTCGCAATCAGGCACGTTTGCACCTGCAAAGTCGATTAGATATCTTATACCCTTTAATTCAGAAACAAACTGAACTACATTTCCAAGACTATCATTTGCCTGGTTATCTAAAACAGTGAGTAGGGCTTTGAAGCCTGCACCAGCTCCTTCTGTTCCTTCTTTGCTAAAAATCCCCTTACTAATGTACTTGGTAAGGCTATTCAATGCAAAAAAAGATTGCAGGTTGGGTTCATCGGCGTCTAACTTTTCTATAAGGTCTAATAAAAGGTCGTACAAATTAGAACCCAGTTCACCTAAATGCAATTTTTCCTTATTTAATAGCAAGAGCCACACAAGTGTAAGTGCTTCAACTTTGCTTTTAAAAGCAGGCAATTTTTGATTACCGGCATATCGTTCAAAAATTTTGCTAAGACTTTTCTGATAAACAATTGTACTATCATTTACAGTTTTTTCAATTTCTTTTTTAAGTTCAATTCTTAGTTCATTGTCTGCCGATATGTAATTTTGAATAGCAGTTCCTAAATTATTTTTAACCAATGCATCTACTAATTCTCCACGAGAAGTGGTAGTTGATAAAGAAGAATCCCTGGATTCAGCCTTTTTATCCTCTTCTGCCCCTGATTTAAGTTCTTTATTTTTATTTCCTTCAATGGCTGGTGTGGCTACGGAAAATCGCTTACTGGCTTCCAGGTACATTGTGATATCAGCCCTTTTTTCTATCGTTTGAATTTGTAATTCATTCAATATTTCTTTTGTACGCACCCCATAAATATTTGTTTCACCTGGCTTAATAACCGATGACCCCGAACCGATGGCTGTAATGCTTCCAATTCCTAAAATATTTTTTTCATTTGTATTTGTAATCCCTGGTATTAATTTTCTCAAAAGTTGATAATCCTGTAGGGTATTAATTGCTTTTTCAACATCTTGTTGAACAGCAGGCTCCATTAATACACCTACAAAAATATTGATTAGGGCACCAGCGATACTCTCTTTTGTTTTTTCTTTACCCCCGGACATTTCTTTTTCTATAATCGAATCAATATTTCCTGAACTGTCAATATTCATCATGGCAGAAGTAAAGAATAGTTCTGTTTCATATTCCTTATATTTTTTTATAAGATCGTTCTCGGTTAAACCAGGAGTTTTAAATATCCTGGGTATCAATACGTCAGTAAATAAATTCTGCAAAGCTTTTAACATAATTTCACGCTGATCGTCAGGAAGCGACATCATTCTTTGAATGGTATTTCTTCTTTGTTCATCGGCTAAGATAGCCTCAGCTATGAATTGTATTGTCTGACTAAATTGATTGAATCTTTCTATATTTTTCGGGTCTTTTGAATTGTTTATATATTTTAAAAATGAGCGAAAGTCCCTATTAAAATCTTCTATCAATTCTACAGTTGAATATCCTTCAGGCAAACCTTCAGCAGGTTTTAACAATTCAAATTTTCCAGATAAAATAGCATCTTCTATAGCCGCATTTTTCTCATCAACATCTTTGATCTTTTTAATTTGCGGAATTTCTTTTTCAAAAAAGCTTATTGCCCAACGCAGTACCATTGAAAGAAGAACCTTGCTTTGTATTATCTGGGTAAGCATATTGTAAGCTTCCATTGAAGCAACAAATTTTTTCCTTAATTCTTCAGATATCAGCCCCCCCTTAGGATTTAGGTCATTATTAATGTTATACCCGTTAAGTGCCTGGTTGTTGATACTAGATGGATTGTATAAATAATTTTTAAAAACAGTGAACAGTTTAACCAAAAATTTCAAAAAAGGCTCTTTATTCTCATCGGTCACGGCGGCCTTAAATACTATATGGGAACTAAAGTCAATCAACTTAAGCTTTTCATCGAAGGTTTCATCCAGCGGCTTTTCTAAATATAAAAAGTCAATAAACACGGGCAGAAAATTCAATGGTAATTCTGAATGTTCTGTAATGCCTTCCGGAACATTATTTCTACCCGCAAACCTTGATAATAATGTAGTAAACGCCTGTATAAGCTTGAAGTTTTCTGATTGAAAAGCACAAAAGCTTTCAAGATTTTTTCTAATCTGTTTATAAATCTCTTTACCAGGCAATTCATTTTTCCCGTTGAATGTTTCTGCGTCGAGAAAGTCTTTAATATTTACACTTGGTTCCTGTAGTTTGTAATATGGTTGATCAGAATTACTACTTGCTCTTACATCAAAATAATTGTAATTATCAATAATATAAGAAGAAGATACTTTTTTATCAGCAGATTGAGGGCTTAGAATAAAATAAGGCAATGGTTCCCCACTATAAGTCTTCTTTTGAGAAAATATCTCAGATAATTCTGGGGCAATTTTCTTAATGAAGCTCGGATAATTTAAATCCCCAATCCTGACCTCTCCATTTACATCATTAAATCTTTTATCGCCACTTGTTTTTTTTGAGAATAGGAATTCTGAAACTTCAGATTTTGAAGTATTAAATTTACCTACTACATATACCCTCTTCTTTATGTCCGAAAGTGATTTTTTGGTGATCTTAAAGTCATCTTCTAGAAATACCTGAAATTTTGATTTTGGGCTCATAAGTTTATAATTAGTTTTGATTCAACGAATTTATATAGACTACTCACTGATTTGAAGATAGCACAATATTTATTAATTTATTTTTTTTACAATAAGTTTATTTATTTGCCTGCATTATAATTGGGCGTATTCAGGAGTAAAAAAATTACAAGATATATAGATACATAAAAACAAACACAACACTTTCGTTATTAGTTATTTAAAAATATTTACTACAAATTAATAGCAATCTGTTTTCGTTATTAGTTTTAACTATTCCCCCTCAAACAGGTTGAAATCTTAAACAATTAAAAAGTGTGCTGACTTATTCTGTTCAATGGAGGGGAGCGCCAAATTAGGAAAGAGAAAGTAAGATCTTATGAAAATCCAAAAAAAGGCTATGTCTAATCTAGTATTTATAATAGACAACTATACACTAAAAATATTTAAAGATTAATTTCTTTGAAATACGAAAAAGAATAAGATTTATAATTACCTCGGATTTGAGATACCCGGAATAATAAGAAAAGAGTAGATTTCGTTTACAAGTTCTATTATTAATAACCTCACGAGTTATTATACAACTTAATCACCGGCTCCCTCACCGCAGCCGCTTCATCCGTACAATAAAAATAAACCGCATCTGCAATGGCTTCCGGTTTTACCCAACTGCTGAAATCTGCATTGGGCATGGATTTACGGTTTTGAGGTGTATCGATGGTACTTGGCACCAGTACACTTGTGACTACATTGCTGCCTTTTGCTTCATCATTCAATAATTCTGCAAGGCGGAAAATAAGAGATTTTGATAGTCCGTAGGCGATCATGCCTTTACCATCTTTTGCACTTAAGCCAGGCCGTGAGCCTACGATAAATATCCTGCCCGAACCTTGTTGCATCATTTGAGTAAATACAGGACGAGCCACATGATAGGCAGTTTCAAAATTCAATTTGTATTGTTTGAGTATATCAGAAGACTTTGTATCTGCGATCTTTCCCATGGCAAAACCACCAACTGTTAATACAGCAACATCAATGGTTTTATTATTAGCAACAACTTCATTGATAAATTTTTCAGTAGCTTCCTCGTTCAACAGGTCCACAACTATTTTTTCAAATTGCTTATCATCAATATCTATTGAAACAGGATCATTGGGTACGATCGTTCCTATAACATTATATCCTTCTGACAGAAATTTTTTCACCACAGCCTGCCCCATATTACCAGAGGCGCCCGTTACGATTGCTGTTTTAGACATCTGGAATAAATTTCTATAAAATTATCAAAAAATATGTTTGTTATTGCTTAACCCCAACAGTGGTTGCAAACCCTGTCGGCGGTTTTTAATAACACAGATCGATCGTTTATCAGTTGGGCAACGTTTTAAAATTCGTTTAACCGCTGCCGGGTTTTACATCCACCGTGTTACCTACCTTATTACCGTTGCCCTCATTCTCCTTTGTATGTTCCACATATCAACAACACTGAATATTTTTTGAGTATTACGTGCAGTTGTTTTTGAAGCAGTTTCTTCAACCAAATAAATGTTGGTTGTATTTCCTGATATTACGAATTGTTTAAAAAATATTTTACTGATCTTTTTCATGACTATTTTTTTAAAAGTTTAAAATGATATTTTACCTGATTACAGTTGACCTTCTGCGGCGTTGGATATTCCACAGGTCGGCAGAACTAAATATTTTGCGTTGGCCATTGTCTGTTTCTTTTGCAAGCGTTTCTTCTACGCGGCTTGTTAAGGCAGATAATGTTGTTTTAGTTAACTGGCTGAATAAAGCTTGTGATTGCATTTTCATGATCGTGTGTTTTAAATGTTTAAAATGTTTACGGCCAACAGTAAACCTGAACCGTGCCATTGTATTAAACAATTGATTTGCAACAAATTGAGGAATTCGAGTTTTTTAAAAACTGTCCGGTTTCAGAACAGTTTCGTACTATTTTGATACAGATAGTTGAAGAGTTGAAACATTGAAAAGTTTAAAGGTTTTAGGTCTCAAGTGCCGAAGAAGGTTAAAACTTGATAAACCTTTTAAATCTTTAAACCTTTCAACTTTTAAACCCTTAAACCTTTTAACCATAAACACCACACATAATCCAATTTTAATTATATTAGTGCATCAAACATCAGGAGTTATATGGCTGAAAGCGATTTTGAAAAAATATACAAGCACGTCCTTTTGAAATTGAGAGATCTTGATCCGGAGTTGACTTACCATTGTATCGAACATACACTTGACGTTGTTATACATTCTGCTAGGGTTGCACAAGATGAAAGCATCAATGAAAAAGAAATGTACCTTCTGAAAATAGCTGCCTTGTATCATGATACCGGTTTTCTTTATACCTACAATGACCATGAAGCAAAAAGCTGCGAGATATTTTTAGAAGACAGTAAAAACTTTAATTTTAAAGAAGGGGATAAAAAGATCATTACCGACCTGATCATGGCCACAAAAGTTCCCCAGCAACCAAAAAATCTTTTACAAAAAATAATCTGTGATGCCGACCTTGATTACCTGGGAAGGCATGATTTTGATGAAATAGCAGAAAGATTAAAACAGGAATTTTTAAATTATGGCATCGTTGCCAACGAGGAAGAATGGCGTAAAATGCAAAAGAAGTTTTTGGAGAACCACGCCTACCATACAAATTCTTCGCAGTTGATAAGGGAGCCGATCAAGAAGAAGAATATTAAGAAGATAACATAGGATGTATGATCTATGATGTCAGATGTATGATATCTTTCAATTCGAAAGATTTTACTTCAATCAGAAATCACTTCAAGTTTAAAAAAATCATACATCACAGATCATACATCATACATTTAACTGTTTTTCCGTTTCATCTCCACCGTTATCCTATCCTGTTCCCTCAATCTTTTACAAAGTGTTCTCATAATTCCCTTTAAGATATCAGTATTGATCGCAACCACATCATAAAAAGCTTCCTGTTCAATTTTTAAAAAAATACAGTCTGATAAAGTGGTTACGCTTGCCGACCTTGTTTCTGAATCAAGTAAAGAAAGTTCACCGAATATTTCATTGTCTAAAAGCGTAGCAAGCTGGTGTTCGCCATCATGTATGGATACACTACCGGAATAAATAAAATACATACAGTTGCCCGCATCTCCTTTTTTGAATAATGTTATGCCCTTATCCACCTGGCTTTCTTCGCAAATAGAAGCAATCTCGATCAGGTCCACTTCGCTGCAGTTTTTGAAGATGTCGCTGTTCTTAAGTAGTAATATTTTTTCTATAATGAGCATAGTGGTTATTATTTAGCGGTTACTTGATTTGAAAATTTGAAGATGAAAGCACTACATTATATTTATAAGGCTTCTTTTTTCAATTTCCTTTAATCATCTAATTTTCAAATCTTCAAATTTTCAAATCAAACAGTTTCCTTAATCGCCCTCCTCACATAATCCTTTGTTTCCTTCACCAGGTAATGATCATCTGCATGTTTACTTTCTTTTATTTTTTCAAGAAAAACGGTATCATTATTTTTCCATGAAGAATACACACAAACGGCCTTGGTCCAGGGATTATATAAAAGTGGTGCATTAAAAATTACCTTGTCGTAAAAGATCTTTATTTCCTGTTTTGCTATCCCCCTGCTGCTGTTATGAGGATCAAGAATAAAATCAAATAAAAGATTGATGTCCTTGGATATTTTTTTTGGTAGCACCAGTTCCAGCATCTCCATTGCATTATACAATTTATCCTGTTTATCCAGTTCCATTAATTCAAGTATCCTGTTAATTTCTTTCTTCTTATATAAAAGAACGCAGGCTTTAAGTGAAACGCTGAGATCATTTTTTACTTCATTGAAAATAGACCTTTTTATAAGTTCCCTGTCTTCAAAATCCGGGATATGACCATAATCCTGTATCTTATCCAATGCAGCTTTAAGATAAGCATTGATCAAAGAAGAAAATGTTTCTTTCTCAGTGGTACTTACAGGCTCATGCCCCTTGATCCATAATGCATGCACAATATTGTCTTTCAGCAAAGCATTATCATCCCCCAGTTTAGACAGCAGGAACGTGGTAGAATGTTCTCCCCTTATACGGCCCGCTATTTTTATAAAATCGGGATAATACTTTTCCGGGATTTTGATCGAAAGATCTTTGATATCGTCAAAAAGAAAATCACCATATACCTGCAGCCCTTTTAAAACAATATTTTTGTGTGCATCCTGGGCCAGCAGCCCGATCACCGGTTGCAACAGGTTTTTCATTCTTAGTTTACACGCAGCCGTTATAGCTACTCTTTGTACTGCAATTTCATCATCATAGATCAGTCTTTCAATTTCATCAGAGAACTGCACATTCTTAAGTTCGCTAATGATCTCTACGGCCAGTTCTCTTTCTGCAGGATTTTCAGCATTCAGCAGCCTGTTGATCTCCTGCCCTGCTTTAAAAAGATAATTGAATTCACGGTGATTCAGTAAATTGATAATAATGATCTTCCTGATATAATATTCAAAAGAGCTGATCTTCTCAGAGGCAGACTTAATAAATGTTTCATCGTATTTACAGAGAAGGGATATTAATTTTTGTTCCAGCTCTGTATCATCCACCATGTTGATCATTTTCTTTAAAACCTCTACATTCACTTTTCCCAACACCTCCATCCTTTCCAGTATGTATTTCTTCACTTCAATATCCTTACTGTCCTGCAATTGCTTTTCCAGTAACTGGTCAAGACCTGTATAACCGGAATTCTCAAGGAGATTAAGTGCATAGATCACTTCAATTCTTTTTCCTGCATTGATCTTGGCCAAAAGTATATCGATCGTTTTCTGATCAGTGAAATAAATATCATCGCTATTGAAGATACCCTTCCTGATAGAAGCATGAATGGTATGCAGGTAGGTGCGCCTCATAAAAAAAATGATACAGGCCCATACACATAAATTTATGATCACCACTTTAACAGCCAGCAGGATCGTTATCTCTATACCCCTGTAATAAAGGAACAACAACGAACCACCAACGATGATCAATGATGGTGGATAGGTATATCCTTTGGAAATGATATGCCCCTTTAACCTGAGCTTTTCTTTTAAAGGCTGAAAAAGAATAAAGAATACCGGCTCCTGCATGGTGGAACGGAGTACCTCGGTAAGCAGGGTCATCAACCCAAAAATATAGAGATTGTAAGTAGCATCGTCGCCACCATAAATAAGAAACCCGATACAAAATAAAAACAAAGCAACCGGCGTAATGAACAAACAATAAATAACGCCGAGCCTTTCAATCACCCTGCTCGTAAAGATCAGTTTGAACCCAAGTGCGATCACTCTCCCGACAGCAAAAAACATAGATATGTATGCAGCAAGATCATCGAGGCTTTCGAAGCGGATCTTCACCTGGGAAATAAATGTAAAATCAACAAGTACGAATACGTTGTAACTCAAAATGGATAAAAGAGAGATCGTAAATATCAGCCTGTTGTTGAAGAAGAAACTGATGATGCCTTCTTTTTTCAGTTCTGCATCCTGGTGGTGATGCAGTTCATGTGATCGTTTTTTAATCAGGTCCCAGCTTGGTTTCCGGATGGACCTGTGGAATAAGAAGAACCCTAAACACAGCGCCAGTATAGCGAGCCATAAAACATCCGCGTGCAATAATGGAATAAGCAAAGAGCCGGCGATATAACCAAGCAGTTTTGCAGGTATCTCTCCTGAACCTACCACTGAGAAAATCCTCCTGCTTTCCCTCACATTGAACAATAGCGATACGAGCCCCCAGTATGCATAACCGGTAACCATGTAAACTAAAAAACTGGCAACGAGCAAAACAAAAATGAAATTATGCTCATTGGCATAAGAAAGTCCGAGCCAGCATATAAACAATATCACGGCCCCGAATCCAATAATATATTTCAGAAGTGCTAAGGGTGAAAACTTGTGTTCCAGTTTTTCATAAACAAAATTGAGTACGATCATCAGCACCGCAACAACGAGGTAAACAACCGGCAGTGATTTTATAGATATATAATGGATAAAAAGCGTTAATGCAATTACGTTCACCAATGCATTGGCCAAACCAATAAAGAACTGAACTGTTAAGAGATCGAAAACCTGGCTTGTTTCAGAATGTTTTATGTTTAATACCCTTAATAAACGCTCTTTCATGACGCTAAATATACAACAGATATCAATAATTTTTGTGTCACTAGCCCTGTAATGATCAAACCCTTCGGGATAATACCTTTTTAAAAAAATAAAACAAGGTTTTCATCGATAGCGGCTGGCTGAATGGCAAATAATGTGTATATTACACACTACCTCAGGAAGACCCAATACCGATCAAAACCAACGCTTCGCTTAACTTAGATACTGCGTTAAAAGATATTTGTTCCTTTTGACAACTACCTGGAAAAACAAAGTCACTCCTGGCTTTATGGTTCCCCCTTAAATATATTTTACCCATTCGGATGCTAAACCTAACCAGTAAAGTCCCGGATTTATCTTTAATAAACTCTAACATGAAACATCTTTTTTCTGTTGAATCGATATGTAAATTCAGCATGATTCTTTTGGTAAGCCTTTTAAGTCTTGATGCCGGTGCACAACAACTGGGCATCTCCGAATTCGTTTTGTTTGGTGGAAATGGCAGTTGCCCCGGGGGTGCTGGTCAATCTACACCCGCTTCTCCCGGTTGTGCCGTACAGGTAGGTTCATCTACCAGTGTGCAGGGCGGATCTGTTGGAAGTTTCAATCTTGTAAAATCAACCGGAACGGCATCGTTCACAGGCAATATATATAGTGGCGGAACTGTTGTACTCGCTAATAGCAATACTGTTACCGGTAAAATAACTGCAGCCAATACTTCTAATTCAACAGGCACGATCCTGTCTGTTGGTTCAAGTGCCAATCTTAAAGGAAACATTGACGTAAAAGGAAAGATCGTTGTTAGTGGTGGTACGGTACTCGGCAGGGTAACACATCCAACCGGCACTACATATACCGGTCCAACTCCGGGTGGAGGTAATATAACAGGAACGCCTGCCCTCCCAACGCTGCCAGCAATGCCGGCCATTACAACCTTCCCTGCTTATGGAACAACGAATATCACTTCTACCCAAACCATTGCACCAGGTAACTACTGTGCTATGACATTAAGCGGCAATAAAACAATTACATTGAATGGCCCTGGTGTCTATGTTTTTAAATCCATCAAAAATTCAGGCAGCAATAATAGTTTTGTTTTCAATTTCAATAATACTACGAACGGCATATTCAAAATATATGTGCATGGTGATATTGATCTTGGTAAAGTAACCGCTACCCTCTCAAACGGTGGCAGTGCTGCAAGGATATATACCGAAACACATGGCTCGGGATCTTCCTGTTCAAGTGGATCTTATTCTTTTGTGATCGCCAATGGCTCTTCTGCTTCCAATTGTTCCAAATGGCTGGGAACAGTATGGGCACCTTATGCCGGTATCATGATCGGTTCGGGTACTGGTAACAGTAATCTTACCGGTGCATTGTGGAGTGGAACGCAGGTAAATATACAATGCGGTATCACGATCATTTACCAGGCACTTGCTGCAGCATGTTCAACACCCAATGCATATGCCGGCCCGGATAAAGAATTGAATTGTACGGTTACTTCGGTTCAGTTAAATGGTTCTTCAACAAGCCAGAATGTACAATATAACTGGACAGCACAGGGAAATGGCCATATCGTTTCAGGCGGAACAACACTAACGCCAACGGTAGACGTAGCAGCCAAATATGTTTTGACAGTTACAGATCCCAATGGTGGTTGTACTGCGACTGATACGGTGCAGGTAAATTATGTGCAATGCATCTTCCCCTATTATCCGCCACCGCCAAATGGTAAGCTTGATAATATCATCGGCTCCGAATTAACTTCTTTGTATCAGTACTTCGGTTTTGTTACTGATACGGCCCAGAATATTTTTATACTTCGCCAGGATAGTGTGATGATCGAAGTAATATCACGTACCGGTCAATACAATACCCTGCTGAGTTTATTGCAAACAACGCCTTATGGTATTACAGAACTTGTAGACAATGGCCCGAATTCACTGATCATTACCGGTAAATACCCAATCAATCATTTAAAGAAATTAGACAGTATCCCAACATTGATCGATTATGTGCGGCCGGTATTCCCTCCATTGGGCAACGCAGGAATTGCTAACTCTGCAGGTGACACGACGGTGAGAGCAGATTTTGTACGTAATGGTTATGGATTATCTGGTGACAGTGTTAAGATAGGTGTAATATCTGATAGCTATAACACGATCCCCGGCGATCCTGCAGGTACAGATGTTAGTAATGGCGATCTTCCCGGACCGGGAAATGCAGACAATGCCAATCCAGTTCATGTATTGAAAGATTATCCTTTCGGCAGACGTTCTGATGAGGGCCGTGCCATGTTGCAGATCGTACATGATGTAGCGCCCAAAGCGAAACTTGCTTTTCGTACCGGGTTCATTAGTGCTGGAGATTTTGCACAAGGTATATTACAATTGCAACAGGATTCATGCAATGTAATTGTTGATGATGTTACTTTTATTACTGAACCATTCTTCCAGGACGGCGTGGTTGCACATGCTGTTGATTCTGTTAAAAGCAAGGGTGTAACCTATTTCTCTTCTGCCGGTAATTTCGGAAGCCAGTCTTATCAAAGCAATTTTGTTCCGGTAGCTGCTCCAGCAGGCATTGTCGGACAAGCTCATAATTTCAGTACAACCGGTACTGATATTTATCAAAATATAACGTTAACGCCTGGCACCTATACAGTCGTGCTCCAGTGGGAAGATGATATCTATTCACTTGGTCAATCAACAACAGGTACCACTAATGATCTTGATATCTATTTGGTTGATAACGCCGGTTCCACCTTATTTGGATTCAACAGGAACAACATTGGTGGTGATCCTTTGGAAGTATTGCCATTTACAGTTACACAAAATACAACTACCAATATCATGATCGTGAGGGCAGCTGGTAGCGGTTTTCTGAAATTCAAATATGTTTTCTTCCGTGGCAATTCTGTAATTAGTGAATATACTTCTGGTAATTCAACCATTGTTGGCCAGGCAAATGCAGCAGGCGCTATTGCAGTGGGTGCTGTACTTTATTCAAACACGCCGGCTTATGGTGTTAATCCACCAACAATTGCATCCTTCTCCTCACGTGGAGGCACACCTGTAAATAATGTGGTAAGGCAAAAGCCTGAATTCACAGCTCCTAACGGGGTCAATACATCCGTGAATCTTGGCGGGCCAAACATTGATGGCGATCAGCTGCCAAATTTCTTCGGAACTTCTGCTGCTGCCCCACATGCGGCCGCTGTTGCTGCATTATTGATAGAAGGCAAGCGAAAATTCTCCAATGAAACCATTTCACCCGATGCATTAAAAACATTACTCGAAAGTACCACCATTGATATGGATACACCGGGATTTGATTTTAATACCGGTTATGGTTTTATACAGGCAAGTACAGCAATGCGCACATTTGCAACACCAACACCGGAAATAGACAGCCTGCAATTACTTACACCTCCTGTTACACCCGGGCCAGTACAGGTACTCGTGACAGTAAGAGGAAATTATCTTGATGCACAATCTCAAATAACGTTCAGGGGCAACCCATTGCCAACAACGATTGTAAATAGTACAACATTATCGGCAACCATTCCTGCATTCAGTGGCAACCCTGCTATACAGGTTTATACGCCACCTGTTTCTGTAAACGGAACAGATGGGGGTCTCTCCAATGCACTTTACTTTTTTACACCGGTTAAAAAGAATATTGTGATCACGGCACAGAACAAAACCAAAAAGTTTGGAGAGAAATTGCCGGATTTCACATCCGTGATCACAGTAGATGGTGTTCCTGTTGAGAATACAACGCTCTCCTTGCTTGACCTTGGCCTGGATAATCTTTATCACAAAACTTCGGCTACCAGTTCAAGTAATGTTGGCAATTATGTGATCAAAGATTCTATGAGGTTGTTGGATCCATTGGATCCGCTGGATGCAGGAAGACTTGAGTTGTACAATTATACATTTGTAAATGCAATTCTTACCATTACAAAATTGCCATTGCTGATAACGCCACAAGACACCACGCTTGCATATGGCGAAAAGATCGGCAATATCCATTACAGGTTTGACTATTCGAATGCCAATATTGACCCAGTGGATCAGGCAGGATTTTTCAATAGCCTCACAACTGCTTATGATCAAAACACGGCAATAGATGCCATTGCATTGGTTGATGCACGTGCGCTTTCAAACAATGGATCTACATTAACTACAGCTCAACTCACCAACCTGAGTGTGATGACGAGCGCCCGTGCATTATCAAATGCAAGAGCATTGTCGAATGCAAGAGCACTATCTAACGGTACAACAGTAACCGAAGTAACTAACATTGTTGATCTTGGCGTACAGGCTATTTTTGATTACAGGACGAATCCGAATGCTACCACATTGGTAAATGCAAGGGCATTGTCGAATGCACGTGCTTTGTCAAATGCAAGGGCTTTGTCGAATGGAACAGCTACAGTAAATGCACGTGCACTATCAAACGGATCTCCATTGATCAATAGCAGCACCGTTGGAAATAATATTTCAGAAGAAGTTGTGATCATAGATGAAGATGATGTGAACGCACCACCTGATGATGTACTCACTGATTTCAAGTCCATCAGTATGGTAACAGGAATTACTGCAGGTACACAAAGCATTGTTCCGGGTGCATTCCTTTCAGAGAATTTCGATATCACTTATGGCCTGGGTACACTTACCATCACACCTGTTCCACTTGTTGTGAGAACAGATACTGCAACCATTACTTATGGCACGCAGGCTCCTG
Organism: Ferruginibacter sp.; assembly: GCA_047601875.1. Taxonomy (GTDB): domain Bacteria; phylum Bacteroidota; class Bacteroidia; order Chitinophagales; family Chitinophagaceae; genus Ferruginibacter. The sequence goes on from JASGIL010000001.1 coordinate 302,859, forward strand.
CTTCACATTCAACTGTAAAAGGCTACCAGTACGATGATAATATTGATTCTGTTTTTTCAGGTGCATTTACTTATACAGTGCGTGATAATGCAAATGCGATCGTAAACAATACAACCAATATTGGCGCAGGTATATACAGGACATATGCAAATGCAACTGCTAAACAACCTTCCAGTTATACAATTCAATATATTAACGGGTTGCTTACTGTAAACAAAGCTTCGCTCGTTGCAAAAGCTGTTGATACAAGCAAAAAATACGGAGACGTAAATCCCGTGTTCCGCATCAGTTATACCGGTTTCAAATACAGTGACGGACCTGCTGCTGTTACTGTGCCTCCTACGGCTACCACAACTGCAACAACCAATTCCGTTCCGGGAACTTACCCGATCACTTTATCAGGAGGATCTGCAGCAAACTATACATTGACATATCAAAGTGGCGTACTAACGGTTAAGTGCAGGCCACTTACCGTAACTGCCGATCTGAAATATATATTCAAGGGAGATGCATTGCCTGCATACACTTCTACGTATAGTGGATTTATTGGCACTGATCAAACAAGTATCACTACAGCTCCTAAGTATACGATCAGCCCAAGTTGTACGGGCGCTCCTGGCGTATATACCATTACTCCATATGGCATGGTATTAAATAGTTCATGCAGCGGAAGATACTGTATCAGTTATGTTGCAGGCCAGTTGTACATTAATCCTAAAGGAACCGGTGCAAAAAATATAGTTGTAAAACTGAATTGTGTGGCACCGCTTAGCAATGATCCTTCCGGGTTTGCTTATGTAGCTAAGTTCGCTTATACAAATACGAACAGCACGCCTGTATATGTACCTATCGGAACAGATAACAGTATCACGGGTACTTATAGCGGCACTCAACCAAAAGTATTCCAGCCGGGTGGCGGAACGTTTAATATTTATTTTAATGGGTCTAATTTAAAATGGACAGTCAATACATATAACGGCAGTACAAAAACGAGTTCTTATGTAACGGCCAACTCAGCTTCTCAAGGTTGCGCCGGAACGCAGTATGCAAAGGGCAATACACAAACCGGGCCGTCGAAACCAAATGTGGTGGCTGATAAAAATATCCCATCGCTGAAAGTTGAGACTGCCGGAGATAAGATCATTGCTTATCCAAATCCATTTACAGATAAAGTTATCATTGAAACGGGCCAGCAACCAATTTCTGAAAAAGATATAGCGTTGGTTGATATGACCGGGAAAATATATAATAACATCGGCATTAGAAAAACAAGTGCTTATAGCTTTGAATTGAATATGTCTTTTCTAAAAAGCGGTGTTTATTTTGTAAAAATGAAAAACGGTAACCAGTATACTGAGCTGAAGCTGGTGAAGCTGTAAAATAATATCAATAAAAAGGAAACGATTGTTCCTTTTTTTAACTTTAGTGTATAGTAGCAGGCAGGTTTGAAGTATAGTAGCTCTTTTCACCGCCGAGAAAAAGAGAAACTGAGTTTACGTAGAGGATCATCCTCTGCGTAAACCCTGCCTGACTTCAGAGAGGTTGTTTCACGATAAATTTTAATGCCCAATTGGTATAACCTGCTGAAAAGAATATCTTTGAAAAGGAATGAAAAAGATCATCGTTACACTATCCTTTTTTTGTACAAGCATAACTGCATTTAGCCAGCAAAGATCAATAGACAGTTTAACAAAACTGGCCAACTCCTCCATAGATGATTCGGTTAAAGTAAATGCATTGCTGGCATTAAACAAACAGCTCCTTGCTGACAATCCATCGGAAGCGATCAGGCATGCTATCGAAGCTAAAGCAATATCAGAAAAGATAAATTTTCCAAGAGGAAGGGCATATGCATACAAAGGCATCGGGCTGGTAAATATCATGCAGGGCAAATACATTGAAGCGATTGAGAATTACGAACATTCACTCACAATTTTTGATTCGTTAAACGACAAACGCGGCGTTGCAAACATTTTAAGTAATGAAGGCGCTGTTTATTATACACAGGCCGACAATACAAAAGCGCTCGAAGTGTTGTTGAGGGGCCTGCAGGTAGCCGAACAAACGACAGACTCCCAAAGGATCGCAACCATCCTGGTAAATATTGGTTCTGTTTATTCAGATAAAAATGAAAGCCGTGATAAAGCGCTTGATTATTACTTCAGGGCGCTCAAAATTGCAAAGTCATTAAAAGATGATGCGCTACTTGGTACCACGAATGTAAATATCGGTGAGATTTATTTTTTCCATGAAGATTATCAACAGGCTTTGAAATATTTTGAAGAAGCACTGAAAGATTATGCAGGCACAGAAAATTATCCTTATGCCCTCAATTATATCGGCAAGGTATACCTGAAAAAAAAGGAATATGCTACTGCGATACATTATCATCAACAGGCACTCGATTATGCAAAAAAATTAGACGCCAGTCTTGATATGGCCCAATCACTGCTTGGACTTGGCTTTACTTCTATGGAAGAGGGCAATATCGTGGAAGCAATAAAATATTATAAAGAGGCGGAACCAATGGCCCTCAATGTTAGCAACGCCAACAATGAATTAAGAGATACTTATAGCGGTCTTGCAAAAGCTTATGCTGCCAACTCTGATTTCGCCAATGCATTCAAGTACCAGTCTTTGCTCACAACCGTAAAAGATTCTATTTATAATATTGAGGCCGGGAAAAAACTTGCCGGTGCAGAGTTCCATTTCAACTTAGAGAAAAAACAGGCGCAGGTTGACCTGCTTACGAAAGATAAAGTAGTACAGGACCTCCAGTTAAAAGAACAAAATGTTGCAAAAAATATTCTTATTGCAGGATTGATCATCGCATTTGTTATCGCACTCATTCTTTACAGGAACTACAGGAATAAAATAAAAGTGAACAAGCTGCTCGATATGCAGAATGCAGAGATCGATAGTTTGCTGCTGAATATTCTTCCCGAAGAAGTTGCCCGTGAATTACAAAAGACCGGCAATTCCACGCCAAGGTATTATGAAAGAGCATCTGTTTTATTTACGGATATCAAAAGTTTCTCAAAACTGGCAGACGAGCTTTCGCCACAGGAAGTGATTACAGAATTGAATGATTGTTTTGTTGCCTTCGATGAGATCATTGAAAAATACAATCTCGAAAAAATAAAAACCATTGGCGATTCCTATATGTGTGCAGGCGGTGTACCCAGGGCAGATGATGCACATGTGATCAACATCATAAAAGCCAGCCTTGAAATACAGGATTTCATAAAACAAAGAAATGCAAAAAGGATGTCAATGAGTCTACCACCATGGGATATACGCATTGGTATCAATACGGGTCCGCTTGTTGCCGGCGTGGTTGGTAAGAAAAAATATGCTTATGATATCTGGGGAGGCACCGTGAATGTTGCCAGCCGTATGGAAAGCAATGGAGAAGCCGGGAGGGTAAATATTTCTGCCGCAACTTATGAATTGATAAAAGAGAAATATGCATGCACTTATCGCGGTAAGATATTTGCGAAAAATATTGGGGAGATTGATATGTACTTTATAGATGGAGAATTTAATTCTGAATTATGAGTTCTGAATGGTGAATTAGTGAAAGATAATTTGAAGAACTTAAAGTGTTTGGGGTTTGGCGTTTGGAGTTGTGAACCCCAAACGCCAAACCCCAAACATTTTTAAGGAGTCATTAAATAACAATTCCCAATTCAGAACTCAGCATTCAGAATTCTCTTCTCGTACATTTTAAGCTTCACCATCCCCCACCGCTGCATCCGATGCAATAAACTCACTTTTAACACCCCCATTCCATAAACAGCACTGTTCATAAGATTGATAGAAGATGCTTCTTCAAAATATTTTGTAGGGCATGTAATTTCGGCTATGGGAAACCGGTGGAAACTTATTTGTGAAAGCACCTGGTTGTCAAAAACAAAATTATCAGAGTTTACCGGGTAATTGATCGTTTCAAGTACCTGGCGTGAGTAAGCACGATAACCTGTATGATATTCAGAAAGTTTTTCATTGAGCAGGATATTTTCTATGAACGTAAGTATCCTGTTTGCAATAAATTTATGAAAAGGCATTCCACCTCTTAATGCACCTTTGCCCAATATCCTTGAACCAAGCACTACCGGGTACAGGCCACTACTGATCAATGTAGCCATTGCCGGGATAAGCTTCGGCGTGTACTGGTAATCGGGATGTAGCATGATAACGATATCTGCACCAAGTTCAAGCGCTTTGTTGTAACAAGTTTTTTGATTGCCACCATACCCCTTATTGCTTTCATGACGGATCAGGTGTTTGATCCCAAGTTTACGGCCCACTTCCAATGTCTCATCGCTGCTTGCATCGTCTACCAACACTACCTCATCCACAATATCATGCGGGATCTCTGCATAAGTACGCTCAAGTGTAAGTGCTGCATTGTATGCGGGAAGTACGACTACTATTTTTTTGTTTTGGAACACGAGTTGATTGGTTGAAAAGTTTACTGGTTGATTACAGTTGACTGGTTGATTGGTTAACAAGTTGAAAAGGATATTGACCTTGTTAACCCTGTTAACCTTATCAACTTATCAACTATTGATTGGCAATCTGTGCCAACCATGATTTTATATTTGCATTATTAGGTTCCAGTTCAAGCGCCTTGGTCCACATCTCTCTTGCTTTTGGTACATTATGCATGGTAAGATAATATCCTCCAAGATTATAAAGCAGTCCAACATTCGCAGGGAAACATTCCAATGATGAATTGGCCGCTTTGATCGCTTCTTCCGGTTTTTTCTGATCAAACAAGCGCTTTGCTTCTGCCTCATATCGCTGACCGAGGTATTGCATATTAATAGCCAAAACATTGTTGGTTGCATAAATGGCTTTTGCTTTCATCAACACTTCTTTTGCTTTTTCAAGTTTTCCCTGTTGCGCATAAATATTTCCCAGGTCGATATAAGCATCTGCAAAATCGGGATGCACCTTTAGTGCCTGGTTAAAATATGGAATGGCCTTTTCAAAATATACTTCCCGTTTGGCAGAATCTTTTTCTGTTTCGGTTTTCTTCAACCATGCAACACCTGTAAAATTATTTGTCTTCGCACTGTTAGGTGTATGAACAACGTCTGCGATAAAGAGGCTGTCATTATTTTTCCATTCAAAATTGCGCATAAATGTTTTTATACTACCTGCTGCAATGATGAATACGAAGATGGCAATGGATACTGTTTTTAAAAGCGGATTGCCTGGTTTGATCGTTCCCAAATAATTCAAAAGAAAAGCAATGGCAATAGCAAAACCAATTGATGGCTGAAACAGGAAACGCTCATTGAATGGAGAACCAACATCAAAAACAAAATTTGTGGTAATGGAAAGTGTTATATAATAAAACAGGATCGCAAACGAGATCATATGTTTTTTATTAAAAAGTTTTATTGCTAAAAATACCAGGGCCGCGTTTATCAATATGGAAAGTATGCATTTCCAGTCTGTAAAATTTACGTATGGTATCTGGTTATACGAATAATCGAATGATAATGGATGTGGAAACACGAGCATCCACAGGTCTTTTCCCAATATCATCAGTTTTGTTGCAAATGCCTCGCTACCGGTTGCAAGTATGAAAGGTGCATTCATCACTTCTTGTGTTTCCACAGAATGAAGGCCGGTGATCTTTAACCTGATGAGCAGGTATGCAGTAAAAACCAACACAAAAGGAATCATTGTTTTTAATGATTCATTGAATTTTTTATTCATGAAAAAATAGATCACAAGCGGAACTACTGCAATAAAAGTAATGCCGTTCTCTTTTGCCAGCAGCGAAAGAAAATACGCAATCAGCGAAACAACCAGTAAACCGGTTTTTCTTTTTTCAAAATATTTCAGGTAAGTAATAAGCGATATAAGCAATAACAAAAGACATAGCACTTCATCACGTCCCTTGATATTGGAAACAACATCTGTATGAAGCGGGTGTACAGCAAAGATGAGCGTTGCAATGAATGCTGCTGATGCGTTGTTCCTGAAAACATACTCTCTTAAAAAATAAAAAAGCAGTACGCATAAAAACCCATACAACAACGCATTGATCAAATGGCTCACGGAAGGCTTGGGTCCGAAAATACCATACTCCATCGCAAATGTGGCAATGGATAATGGACGATAACGGCCACCGGAAAGTTCGGTACTTACGCCGGGCAAACCGGCAAATGATTCGTTGGAAAGAATCTCTGAAACACCGGCAAATCCCTTTTTGGTAAATTGATTATCGGTGATAACGATGCCATCGTCCAATGCATATTCATTCAAAACAGTATTGAAATACAATCCAAAGGAAAAAATAAAAACGATGATGGCCGCCAGTTTAAAACTCCATGAAGGAAGGAGTTGCGGAATTGCTGCCGGAATTTCGGCCTTTACTGTTTCTTCTGTTTTTGTTGCTAATTTCTTTTTTCTCGACATGTTTTTCGCAGTACTGGTAAAATTAAAGTAACAAATTTTTATTGGAATGGCAAAGTTCTGCAGTTGGATCAAGGCCCAACCTGGAATTTAACCGCTGAGAACAGGAGTTAATAGAGGTTGCGCAGAGATGTTTAAAATAACATTTTTTAATGAGGAAATTCTCAACGTAGAATTCTTTTTTGCAGTTTTCTTTGTAATGAGTAAAGCTATTATACGATGACAAATGAAAGATTAAATACGATTGGTGGTATTATTTTAGATGCAGCAATTACGGTTCATAAAGAGCTCGGTCCCGGGTTATTAGAATCTGCTTACCAGGTGGCATTAAAACGAGAATTAGAGTTAAGAAACTTAGATGTAAAAGCAAAAGTTCCCGTTGAATTGATGTATAAAGAAACTCATTTAGGCAAAGCTTATGAAATAGATTTACTGGTAGAGAACGAAATAATCATCGAAAATAAAGCCTGCGACAATATAATCCCTATACACCATGCACAAATAATTACTTATCTCAAATTGTACGAAAGAAAACTTGGTTATTTAATAAATTTTAATGTTAGTTTATTAAAAGATGGGTTTCAAAGAATCGTCTATAGATTTTAATTTCTCTGCGTAAACTCTGCCTCTCCCGTTCTCTGCGGTGAAAAACGTTCAACCATATACGTTAAAATACTAATCCGTACTAACCGTATTCGGCCTTGCAATCAATGTTGCCTTATCAACAAGCCCTTGCCCTGTTGGCGGTGCTGCTACTGATTGCCTTAAGTCGAAAGATTTACCAACCAGCGGTGGATTGATAGAAACGAGTGTATTCAAGACAGTATTTACTGCTGGCGAAGACAAGTGGTTCCCATTAAGATTAAATACTGAAGCAATTGTTGTTAAAGCAGGAAAAGCAACAGATGAAAGATTTGCATTATTATATATAGCAAAATAACCAGTGTTGGTCAATGCGGGTAAAGAAACCGAAGAAAGCGCATTATTATTATACATTACGCAATTCTCAAATACCGTTAAAGATGGTAATGAAAGTGATGTCAATGCATTGCTATATCGGATCTCAAAATTCGCAGCTGTTGTTAGCAAGGGTACTGATACATTTGTAAGTGCAGTGTCATTGGCTAAACCAAAGTTACTTGTCACGGTTGTTAACGCAGGCAGAGAAACAGCGGTAAGGGAAGCCGTATGGGCTATGTATAGTGAATAGATGGTTGTTAATGAAGGAAGGTTAATTGAAGGGAGAATGTGATTATACTGAATGGTGAGTAGATTATCAACCGTTTTTAATAACGGCAATGAAATGCCTGTAAGTGCAGGATTATAACTTATCGACATTTCAATATTCGAATTATGTTCAAAAACCGGTAAGCTAACCGATTGAAGATTGTTGTTGAATGAAATATTACAGTTACCCGAAATTACCGTTACCAATGGTAAGCTAAGATTTGTCAAACCCGTTTTCAAAAGAAAAAAACCATAACCTCCGTCCTGCGATTTGCCTATTTTTTTCAATACAGGAACGCTGAATGAATTAAGTGTGGGACAACCATTGACATAAAATCCGCCTTCTACTCTTTGTAGGTTGCCAAAGCTGATATTTTGTAATACAGGATTATTATCAATGAAAACATCAACAAGATTGGTAACCATCGGGAGATCAATGCTTGTAAGATTTACACAATTGTTGATCCTAATCTCTTGTGTATTGGGGCCAATTTGTGCAGCCATTTGTACAATTGCCTGGGTATTTGTTACACTATCTGAAAAAACAACTGTGTGTAAGCCGCCATTATTTGCAGCACTGAGACTTGTCCACTGGTTGCCATTATAATACCAGAATCCTGAACCAAGATCATCTACCTGGTAAACCAATAAACCATTTGCGGGATTGTTGATCGCATTTCTTTGGGCCGCACTCATTCTTGGTATGAGTAATCCTTTTGCGGTATCCTGTACGTGCAGCATGGCACTTGGATCGGGCGGGTTAACGCCAATGCCTACCTGCGCATTTGTTGCGATGAAAATGATGAATAATATGCACAACAAAAATATTTGTTTATGCAAATTGGTGAAAGACAAGGAAACTGAATGACTGCAATTAGTTTTGTAGCTCATAAGATGCTGCTTTATGATGGTGGATAAATGTTAAACGGTACCATCGGCAGTAGTACGGTCTGGGCTTTTCAAATTTAGTAAAATTTGCCAGACCGGCAGCAGCTTTTTTGGGGTGAACGGGAATCGGCAATCGTCAATCGGCAATCGTGGATCGCAATTGTAAATGGTCAATAGTGAAAGCTTCAAGGTCTATAATTATCTTGCAGCGCTAAAACAATTTGTCCATTGTCCATTCACTACCTCACCAACAAACCCTGCCTGCGCCTTTGAATATTCCACAGATCAGCTGCACTAAAAATTTTCTGAGTATGGGTGATTATTTTTTTGGGAGCTATTTCTTCAACCATTGAACTAATGGTCTTTGTTCCTGATATTACAAACTTTTTAAAGAATATCCTGTCTTGCATTTTCATGACTATATATTTTATACGTTTTTTATTATTTTTTTGCTTCGTTGAGCTAATCAGAGTTGCAAATTTTACGAACCAACTCAAAACTCATAGCCCTAAATTCTTACCTGATCACAGTTGTTCTTCTCTGGCGATGTATGTTCCATAGGTCCACATTACTGAATGTTTTAGGCTTGTTATGAAACTCCTTTGCCAATGTTTCCTCAACCTGTGTTGTTAAGTTTTCTGTTGTTGTTTTACTTATTTGTTGAAATAAGTTTTGTGCCTGCATTTTCATGATCTTTATTTTTAAAGTTTTTAATTATTTTTTTACTTCATCGAGCTAAGCTGACCTCCAAATTTTACGAGCCACTCATTTCTCTTAACTTATCTTATTACAATACTCTTCCTCTGACGTTGTATGTTCCATAGATCAGCAGAACTAAAAGTTTTGTGGCTGCCGTTCTTTGTTCCCTTTACACCAGTTTCTATATTAAGGCTGTCAGTTGTGGTTTTGTTTACCTGGTTAAACTGGGTTTGTGATTGTGCTTTCATGATCTTTATTTTTAAATGTTTTAATTTTTGTTTTCGAGTTCCGGGCTTTTATCCCTTCCTTCTTTGATAACACAAAGCTAAGCACAATTTTAGTACTATGCAAAACAAAGTACTTGTTTAATTACGGTAATTGGCAGTAATTAATACTATACTACTTTATTAACATGTTGATAATCAATAAATAAGTTTGATACAGGTTGGTTAAGCAGGAAAAAATGCCTATTCGATGAGTGGATTTGGAGAGGGATAAGTGGCGGCCTTAACCTTTTTTATAGCAAATTTCAAAAGGTTACATTGCGAAATAGGGTAACCATGGGCCTGGCAAGCAGCTTCTCGCTCAAAAAAGATAGGAAAGCAGATGGAAACGGGACCGGGATGGTGTCGATTTCCAGCGTATCACTTTAAATCCTTTTCATCCGGTTCCGTTACTTTCATAAACATGTTCTCAATAGGCGTATGAAATTTCATATCCGTAACCAATAACAGCTCATTAATAAAATCCATTGTTACCGGCCGTGGATTTGGACACGTATTTTTTTCAAGAAAATTATGCAGCGCATTATTCGCTTTATCGCACCTGGTTTGAGGTTAATCACTTTGCACAAAGCGATTGACAAAAATTGATAAAAAGGGATTATGTATATTTAAGAGTTAGGCGGAAAAAATTTGAGCTCAATATGATTTTAAGTTTTGAAGATTATGTAATTGAGGAATATCAATACAAACAATCTTACAATAAGGTGATTCAAAAAATTGAGAAAGAAGAATATAAAATTCCTAAAAACTATAAGCTCTTCTTTCAAGATAGAACAAATTGTCCTTCGTGTAAAATAAAAACCAATATTACTTACTCCAGTTTTTTTAATTATTCAATTGATCATTACGAAACTTTTGTTCGTGAATGCCCGGTCTGTGGATGGTGGCAAATAGAACATGACTTTCTAATCGAATACCAGGATGTTATGGATCCAAACGGACTAAGATTTAGACGTGAAGAGAAATTATTTCATGCAATCATTAAAAAATTCAGTATAGGTGATAATGAAATTCCACTAAATACTCTTTTTTTAGAGCTCACAAAAGCAAAGAATATTCTTTACGATATCCATCCCACTAAAATGGAGGAAATTTCGCAACAAGTGTTAAAGGATTTTTTTAATTGTGAGGTACATCATGTAGGAAAATCTGGCGACGGTGGAAAAGATCTAATTTTAATTTCTAAAGATGATAAAATATTAGTCCAGGTTAAAAGAAGAACAAAGTCTCATGCAATAGAATCAATTTCAACCATTAGGGATATTTTGGGAACCTTATTTATTGAGAACTCAAAAAAAGGAATGGTTATTTCTACTGCAGATCATTTTTCCAAGGAGTCTATCAAAATTAAAAATCAATTAATTCGTGAAAGAAAATTAGATTATTTTGAGCTAATAGACTTTACACGTTTTTGCGAAATGTTAGATATAACTAAAAAGACTAAGTTAAAACAGTGGGAAAAAATAATTAAAGTGGAAGGATGGGTGAACCGAACTTAATGCTTTGCCTAGCAAAAGTGTTTGCAAAAGCTCTTCGCCGTTGTTGATATCCCACTATCTTCAAGATCCAGTTATAAGATGTTATGCGAAATAATTAAGAAGCACCCTGAGTTTAAAAATGGCTTATATGGACACCAGCATTTCACCAATCGAACAAAAGGAAAGGGCAGTAATTGTTGATGTACTTCGCGGATTTGCTTTGCTGGGTGTAATTGTCGCCAATTTTACCTCATTCACAGATCAGCAGGTCCCGGAAGATATATTAAGGTCGATATCTTCACCCCAGGACAACTTGCTAATGCATATTAATACAATATTTTTCGAATGGAAGTTTATGACATTATTCTCCATTTTATTTGGATATGGGTTTGGCCTTTTGTTAGCAAGTATTCAAAAGAAAAATATAAACCCAACTTCTTTTTTCTTAAAACGTATGTTTTGGTTGTTCCTTATTGGATTTATTCATACTTCTTTTTGGTGGTTTGATGTTTTGCATTTTTATGCGATATGCGGGGCACTGCTTTTGTGTTTCAGGAAATTATCAGCAAGAACCATCCTGATCTGTTCGTTACTGTGTATGTTTATATTACCTTTTTGCTTCAGTTTTATATTGCGCAATCAGCCCAACACATTTACTGATTCTGATTGGCGAAATGTTTATCTGCAATTTAAGCATGGAAATCTCCTGGATGTTTTCAAAACAAATATCATTGGGTATTATAAGCTATTTATTCTTTCTGCCAGTGATATACATGATATCATTGAAACACTCGGAAGATTTTTATTCGGATACTTTTTATTAAAGATCAATTTATTCAGTTCAATTGAAAATAAAAAGATCTTATTTACAAGATCTCTTTTTGTAAGCCTCCCCTTTGCTCTTTTTTACTTTATTATTAAGTGGATGGCAGTAAATAATACAATTAAAACAGATCCAGTTTATTGGGAACCCGTTATTAAAATCGGAATATTTTCCGCCACATGCTTATACACAAGTTTAATAGTTCTTTTTTTTATCCTGTCGGGAAACAATGCAATATTTAAAATATTGCAGACGCTGGGTAAAATGACGTTGACAAATTATCTTTTAGTTTCTACGATCATGATCATCATTTTATATGGAATTGGCTTTGGTAAATTAGGAGAACTTTCTATGCATCAAATTTGGTTATGTGCACTGGGATGGATCATTATCGAAATTTTATTTAGTTATTTCTGGTTGAGGTTTTTTCGGTATGGCCCAATTGAATGGCTGTGGAGACAATTGACTTACTGGAAAAAATTACCCTTAAAAAAATGAAAAGGAACTTAGTAAGCATTCTTTTATAATACTTCACCACTGGCGCAAGTTTTCCAAAGTATCACTCATATCTTTAATTAGTATCAAAAAACGGGAGCAGTATTTGTATTGATCCAACATATCACTTTAAATCTTTTTCATCGGGTTCTATTACTTTCATAAACATGTTCTCAATAGCTGTATGAAATTTCACATCCGCAACCAATAACAGCTCATTAATAAAATCCATTGTTACCGGCCGTGGGTTTGGATACTTATTTTTTTCAAGAAAATTACGCAGCGCATGATTCACTTTATCTTCACCGATCAACTCGCTTAGCTGGTACATGACAACAGCTCCTTTTGAATAGGAAATGTACCTGTCCTCGTTTCCCGCTTTGTATAAAGGTGGTTCTTTTGTAAAGCCCCTTCCTGCAAGGTAAATGCCAAGATGCATTTTTATTCTTTTCAGCATTTCTTCCCTGCCATACATTTTTTTCAATAACATCATTTCTGTATACATGGCAAGTGTTTCGGTAAGCATTGCTGCACCCGCCCTGTCATCAGGTGAAATTTGATTGTTACCCCACCATAAATGTGATAGTTCATGCCCTGCCAATTCATTTATAACATCCTGTTGTTGATCTGCTTTTATATTGGCATGAAAGATCGGATCTTCATTCATAAAAATAGTTGCGGGATAAGCTGTGGCAGCAAAACCTCTTGTAAAATTGGATATCTCTGCAAAACGAAATGTTTTAAAAGGATAAGGACCAAAATTTACCTCACAATAATCCATTGACAGTTTTGCATTTTTCAACAGATGTTCAACGTTCTCATAGTGTAAGGGATGATAATAAATTTCGAACTGTTTTCCTTTATACAATTCTTTTTTAGATGCATATACAGCTGAAGACACTGCAAAACGAAATGGTATTGGTGAAGTTGTTTTGTATTGAAAATAATTACGGTCATTCTTTGCCCAGTGATTTACCAACTCTCCTACCCCAATTGCAGTTTGCTTCGATGTTGTAGAGATCGTCATATCCAAATTAATAAACTCATTGTTCAAAATTTTGGGTGCATCAAATGATTTTTCCGGCGTAGCCTTTCCTAGTTGAAAATTTTTACGGATATCCTCCTCTTCTATTTCATTACCTGGCATGTACCCAAAACTGGGATAGTAACGACTAATGCGCATAAAAGAACCATTCTCAACAATGGCATTCAAAGGCTGATGTCCATTTACAGTTTTCCAGTTGTAGCTTATATTAAATTCAAAATTTGCTTTTTTACCGGGCAACATGTCTTCCTTCAATTCTATTAATTGATACTGATCTTTAATGAAAATTTTTTCATTCCCATTGATCAATACAGCTTTGTTTATTGTAAACCCATCACTGAAATTTAAAATTACTTTATTGATCGGCTGCTGACCGTTATTTTCCAATACATATATACCTTGGATGTTGTAAGCATTTTTTTGTGGAAACAAATCAATCGTTGTTTGCACATCTGTAATAACAGGTTGGGGAAGCTGCTGGTATTTCCTATACAATTTTTCGTAACCAGCTTTTGCGTTCCATGTTGTTTCTTCATTTTTTGGTTGATAGCCACTCATTAGTTTTGTACCTGTATAGCAACTCATCATCGTTAATAATACCAATGCAGTTATCGAAGGCCATTTCAGCAAACTTTTTTTTGGTAGATTGAAAACAAGCATCAAAGTAATTATTATTCCTGATCCAAATAACAATAGGATTGTATTGGCGGTGGCATAAGCACCAAATCCATTCATGTCGCTATAATCAATATCTAAAGACCGTAGAAATTTAAGTAAAGGGTAGCTAATAATTTTTCTACCTAACATTGTTGTCATTACTGAAGCAACCAATGCTGTTAAACCAAGCCCAATGTATTGTTGATGAACAATTTTTTGAATCAACAATACAAGGCCAGCCAATAGTACTAATGGCAATGCAGCAAACAAAAAAACATATGCATAAACATGCCATTCAATAACAGGATATTTATACAGTATTTGAAACACGAGGCCCTCTATAATCATCAATACGCTGAACAGGCAAATAACAACAGCCAGCGAAAACCATTTTGCAAAGAACCCGGCCCTGCTATTGGCTGTTGATTGTTCAATAAAATAAAAATTACTGTTTTTGCTTTTCCAGTATAGCTCATGTGCGTAATACAAAACAGCGATCATGCACAATCCATGAAAGTTTTGCAGAATGGTTTGTACCATCAACCCTGTACTGGCATATTTTTGCGGGATACGGATCCCCTTTTCAATTTCAGCATACATTTCCATCCCTACCGCAAATAACAATACCATTGCGGTTAATACAAAAGGAATGCTTTTTAAAATATACACCAGGTATATTTTTGAAAATGAAAACAAAGCGTTTAATCGTGCAACAAATCCATGACTTATGTGAACGGGTGAATAAGTGCTGTTGATTTTATTTTCTTCAACAACAAAAATTGATCTCCGTTTTTTATTTCGTGCTTTTTCAATAAAAGAAAATCTGCGTGCCCCAAAGAATATAAAACCAATCGCAATCATTAACACACCCAAGCGGTTTATCAAAAAAATATTGGTTAACGAAATTAGTTCCGTATTTCTTTGCTCTATTGCCCACCTGGAAGTTTGGTAAAAAAAGGCTGATAAACCGAATGGATCACTTAAAGCAGATATAAATTGCGCCTGTTGAGATTGTGGTAAACTCTGCGCCATTAAAGGCGAGCCAGAATAAATTAAGGTTACCATATAAAAAATATACAGCAATAATCCACTAACGTAAACCAGCAATTTGTTTTTCCAAAACCATCTCACGAAACTCAATACTGCTGTTACAAAGAACGTATTGATAAAAACAAATACAAATACGGGATAAGCATAATAAGCAAATACAAATGAAGTCTTTTTTGCTTCATCGCCATATGATAACTGCCCCAGGAGAAAACTGGTTGTTAGTAATAACACACAAACAAAACTCAGTACAAACAGTGCAGCATACCTGCCATATGTATATTGATATTTTTTTAGCGGCGTGCTAAAGATCAACAATTCAACATGTGCATCCAATTCTTTAAACAGCAATTGGGATGCAAACACAGTACTGAAAAAAATAGTAGTTAAACTAATGAATGCAGTGATAAAACTAATTTGATAAGCTGAGTTTGTATATATATTTTCGGCTATAGAGAAACGGGCATTTTCTCCTCCTAAAAACCCAAGTAACAATATTAAAAAAAGGATCATATAAAAACCCCATCTTTTAAAATAGCTTTTAATATCGAAAAGAAATATTGTTTTCATCCTTATGCTCTTGATAAATTTAATGTGCTGAAATAAACATCTTCTAATGTTGGCGTAACAGGTTTAAAATCACTTGAAGGTTCGTCTGCCAAAATGTGAATATTCATTTTACCTCCAATGAATTGAGAAGAGATGGTATTGTATTTTCGTTTATAATCTTCAATCTCATTTTTTACAATTTGTTTTTGCCAGACCTTACCTTTTAGTGCTGAAATTAAGTTTGTAGGATTTCCTTGTGCCAGTACAATCCCATTATTTAGTATGGCCATATTAGAACAGAGGTTCCGAACATCTTCTACCAAATGTGTAGAAAGAATAATGATGATCTCTTCGCCAATTTCGCTAAGCAAACCATTGAAGCGATTGCGTTCCTCCGGATCAAGACCAGCAGTAGGTTCATCAACGATCACAATTTTAGGATCTCCCAGTAATGCCTGCGCTACCCCAAATCGTTGCCGCATGCCCCCGGAAAATGTATGCACTTCTTTTTTGCGATGTTGAAAGAGATTTACTTTCTCTAATAATGTCAACACCTGTTCTTTTCTGTCAGTTGCATCAGTTACACCTTTTAATTTTGCAAGATGTGTTAAAAGGTCAATGGCTGATATTTTAGGATATACACCAAAGTCCTGCGGCAAAAAACCCAATTGTTTTTTTATAAATGTTGTATCTCTTAAAACATTTACGCCGTTAAAAATAATTTCACCACTATCTGCAGTTTGTAAGCCTACAATGGTTTTCATCAATGATGATTTTCCTGCACCATTGGGACCAAGCAAACCAAACATACCGTTTCCAATTTCAAGCGAAATATCATTGATGGCCTTCACACCGTTGCGGTATGTTTTGTTTAGATTTTTAATTTCGAGTTTGTTCATACTAATTTCATTTTAGGCAATAACATTCCATCCACTTTTTCAAGTGATTTTTTTAAAGTCAATAAAACCTGGTTAACTATTCTTCTACATACTCCAAAACATCGCCGGGCTGGCAGTTTAGTATTTTACAAATTGCTTCAAGGGTGTCAAAGCGAATGCCTTTTGCCTTACCGGTTTTAAGTATGGATAAATTGGCCGGCGTGATTCCCAGTTTTTCTGCCAGGTCCTTGCTTTGCATTTTTCTTTTTGCAAGCATCACATCTATGTTTACTACTATTGGCATAATTATATGTATAGATCCTGGTCTTTTTGCAATTTAACGCCCTGCTGAAATATAGCAGCTATAAAAAGGGCAAATATTCCTACGATACCATGTGCAATCATCATGATTGTATAAGGATAATCTTCTATTGAATAAACACTTAAACATAAAAACAGTACCGGGCATATCAACAAGTTGAAAACATAAAACCACTTCAGGTATTTAATACCTTGCTCGGTAAATAATTTTTGTTGCCTAAATGTTTTAAACACGTTGCCCAATAGCCAAAAGAATATTCCATAAAAGAAAAGAACAGATACCATTTCAAAAATATATACTGATGAATTCTCGGAACCCAATAAAAAATTTTTGGATGTAAAAGGATATGTAATTGCAAAGCGGTTATTTTCCAATACTTTGAAAGTAGAGAGTTTAAAGAGCACCGAAACAAGCAGGTGTAAAACGGTTAATATATAGAAAACAGCAATGATCCTTGTTATAAAAAATGCGAATGTAGATATGTGGCGGACTAGCTTCATTATTTAAATAAATTAAATTTATTACTGCAATAATACAATTAATTATCGTAAAACAATAATTAATTAAGAAAATTTTCTCCCCGTTACACTGAAGCTGTATAAAGCCCAGGCTTTGAAATTGTTACTGGCGCAGTCTTCCGAAGGATGGCTTGTGACTTTTAACACTCCAGGGTTTTACACCGGCCTTAATAAGGTAAATGTTCAATCAACATCAAGACTTTTTGATTCATACAATAATTCACAGCACTACTATACGTACAGAAAGAAAAGCACTTACACCAGCTTTGGCATCTTCCCTACATCTACAAACTCATCCCCTTTTTCTCAATTTTTTTGAGGGGAATGAGAGATACCTTTGGTTTGCAGATCATTTCCAAAATGTTTATATGAAGGTTAAATCGTTTACGGTTGTTATTCATGCATTAGTCTGGTTGTTTTTGCTGGTAATCCCTTACGTTACTACAGACCAGGTTTTTAATTCGCTGGATTCTACATCCGGCGTAAAATATCTTTTACTAAGCCTGGTCATCAGTACCCTATTAATAGTAGCTTTTTACTTCAATTATTTTTTTCTTATCCCCCAATATTTACTTACAGAAAAATACTGGTTCTATTTTTCATTTTTGCTATTATGCATTGTAACAGTGCTAATACTCTCTGCTTCCATATTTTCTTTTTCGGATTTCAACCCGAAAGTACTGGCAAAGACAAATCCGGGCATTGAAAAAATTATACCTGTTATTATCATCAATACTATTTCATTGTGGCTCTTAACAATTGTATCATCAATATTATGGGCAGCATACAATAGATTGAAACAAGCTGAAAGCGAAAAGCTTTCTGCACAAATTGCTTCTCTCAAATCACAAATTAATCCTCATTTCCTGTTTAATACATTGAACAATATTTACGCTACTGCTATTGACACATCACCAAAAGCAGCAGATATGGTTGATAAACTTTCGGAAATGATGCGATATACTATGAAAGACACACAACAGGATTTAGTTTTGCTGGAAGACGAAATGAATTACATCGGCAATTTTATTGACTTGCAAAAAATGCGTTTAGATAAAAGTGTAAAGCTGGAATGTCATAAACCGGAAAATATCCCGGCTTTATACATTGCCCCCATGCTGCTGATCCCATTTATTGAAAATGCTTTTAAGCATGGCGTAAATTCAGAACAGAAAAGCCATATTAAAATTGAAACAAAAATTAACAAAACACAGCTCCAGTTGAATGTGGTAAACAACAAAGTGAGTGTTCAAAAAGATATTGCTGAAAGAAGCGGGTTGGGCATTGAAAATACAAAGCACCGCCTTAATTTGATTTACCCTTCAAAACATTTGCTCGTCATTAATAATACCGAAAAGGAGTTTTCTGTTTCTTTACATATCAATTTACAATGATCAATGCAGTTGCAATAGACGATGAGCCATTAGCACTTAATGTGATCCAATCACTGTGCAATAGAAATGAAAATATCAGCCTCCAAAAAACTTTCACGCAACCCAACGAAGCATTAAAACATTTACGAAAATTTCCTGCCGATCTTATTTTTTGCGATATACAAATGCCTGCTATGACCGGCATTAATTTAGTAAAGTCATTACAGCAAAATACAATGGTAATATTCACAACTGCTTTCAGCGAATATGCAGTTACCAGCTACGAGTTAAACGCCATTGATTACCTGCTTAAACCCATCAATCAAAAACGCTTTAACCAAGCCATTGCAAAAGCACAGGACTATTTAAATTATATCAATAAAAAAGAACAAAGTGCTGATGCAACTATTTTTGTCCGTTCTGATTTTAGTCTTGTAAAAATCCCTTTGGCTGAAATTTTATATATTGAAGGTTTAGCCGACTATCTTAAGATCCACATCAAAGACCGTAAACCCGTTATAGCACGTATGCCCATGAAAGAAATGATAGAAAGATTACCATCTGCTGATTTCATCCGTGTACATCGCAGTTTCATTTTACCATTCAGCAAAATTGAAGCAGTTAGAGGAACAACTGTTTTCATTAGCGGCAATGAATTTCCTATCGGAAGAACTTATATAGATGAGTTTTTCAGCAGGTACACATCCTAAGAGATACTACTTTGTGAAATAGCTTTAACACAAAGGCAAAAACATTTATATTCTTCGCTAACTTCCACCTCTTCTTCTCATATTTTTTTACAACCCTTTTTTGGCTTCTACATTTACATTTCAATTACAGAATCATTCTGCATGACAAAATTTTACTTGTCACTTATTTCTTAACTATTCAATTTTTTATGGCAAGTATTATGCTCGTTACAAAAAGACTGCCCTGCATCTTATTAATTGTTTTGCTCCCTCTTTTATCCAGGTCCCAAAACTTTACTGTAAGCGGTACAGTAAAAGAAAAATCATCTGGTGAAACACTCACGGGTGCAACTGTGAGTGTAATTGAAAAACCAAAGGTTGGAGTAACTACCAACGAGTATGGCTTTTATTCCCTTTCACTCACTAAAGGCAAATACACACTGCGGATTTCCTTTGTTGGTCGTAAGGAAGAATTAATTCCCATACAACTTGATTCTAACATTGTAATAAGTATCAATCTTACCGATGCAGTTTCATTGGGCGAAGTGGTAATAAAATCAACAAAAAAAAATGAGCATATTACCAAAGCCTCAATGGGTACAGAAGTACTGGACATGAAAACCGCCGCAAAAATTCCAGTTGTATTTGGTGAAAAGGATTTAGTAAAAACAATTCAACTATTGCCGGGTATAAAAAATAATGGCGAAGGAACAAATGGCTTTTCTGTCAGAGGTGGCGCTACCGACCAAAACCTTATAATACTGGATGAAGCACCTGTGTATAATGCATCTCACATGCTTGGTATATTCAGCACTTTTAATAGCGATGCTATTAAAGATGCTACAATTATTAAAGGAAATAGTCCTGCACAATTTGGTGGTCGCCTTTCATCCGTATTGGATATAAAAATGAAAGAAGGCAACAATAAAAAGTACCAGGTAAGCGGTGGCCTGGGTTTAATAAGCAGCAGGTTAACAATAGAAGGCCCGATACAAAAAGAAAAGTCATCTTTCATTATTTCAGGCAGGCGTACTTATGCAGATATGCTGGCAGGGCTTTCACCGGATTTTAAAGGACTTAAAATGTATTTCTACGACTTAAATGCAAAAGCAAACCTTACCATCAACAGCAAGAACAAACTTTTTTTCTCTGGTTATTTTGGACAAGATGAATTGGCTGTGTCTTCAATGTTTGGAAGTAAATGGGGCAACACTACCGGCACGTTAAGGTGGAACAGTATTATAAGCAGAAAATTATTTTCAAACACTTCTTTCATTTACAGTAATTATGATTTCAATGTAGGGTTTAAAACTGATGGCAACACTACAAATTATAATTCCCATATCAGGGACCTAAACCTGAAACAGGATTTTACTTACTATCCCAATTCAAAAAATACCATTCGATTTGGCTTCAACGTTATACAGCACACCATTACTCCTACCAAAGCTGAAGGAACAAATATTGTTAGCACAAAAAAAGGGCGGACAGGATTAGAAAATGCGATATATGCAGGCAACTCATGGAAGGCCGCTGATAAAATTACTATTGATTATGGATTAAGGTTTTCATTCTATAATGTTTTGGGTGGCGATACTTATAATGTTTATAAAGACAATCAACTCACTCAATCCATACAATTAGCAAAAGGAAAAGTTGGTAAAACCTATTACAATGTTGAGCCGAGGTTTTCTATGAGCTATGCGGTAAATAATACGACCAATTTAAAAATGGGTTATGCAAGAAATACGCAGAACCTGCACATGATGAGTAATAGCACAGGCGGCAGTCCTACCGACCAATGGATTGGAAACAGCTACAACATAAAGCCAGAAATAGCGGACCAGGTGAGTATCGGTTATGGTAAACTTTTAGACAACAATAAATATGAATTAAGCACAGAAGCATATTATAAATTAATGAAAAACCAGGTTGACTACAGGGATGGCGTTGACATCAATACCATCCCTGATATAGAAAAGGAATTGTTGTATGGAAAAGGCAGGGCCTATGGTATAGAAATTTTATTGAAAAAGAAAACCGGTAAACTTACAGGTTGGGTTGGGTATACAGTTTCTAAAACAGAAAGGCAAATAAATGGGATTAACAATGGTGAATGGTATAATGCCAAACAAGACCGCACCCACGACTTATCAATAGTGGGTGTGTATGAACTTACAAAACGGTGGACACTATCTGGCACATTTATATACACTACCGGAAACGCAGTAACGTTCCCCACCGGGAAGTATATTTTAAATGGAATGACAGTTTACCAATACGGCAATCGCAATGCGGATAGAATGCCTGCTACACATAGGTTAGATTTAAGCGCTACCTACGAAAAGCAATCAAAAAAGAAATTCCAGCATTCATGGACCTTTGGAATCTATAACGTTTATGGTCGTCAAAATCCATTCAGCATGGCTTTCAGAGAGAATAAAGATGATCCACAAAAAATTGACGCTGTGCAAACTTCTCTCTTTAGATGGATACCCAGCATAACATACAATTTCAAATTTTAACAGCAAAAATTATTAAATGAAAAATACCATAAGCATAATACTCATTGTACTGTTTTTTACAAGTTGCGAAAAAACTGTGGACCTGAAATACAAAAGCAATCAGCCAAAAATTATCATCGAAGGCAACATAAGCAATAACCCTTCGCCTTATTTCGTAAAAATTACAAAGTCAATTAGCTTAACCGCTACAGGAAATTATCCAACAATTGATAATGCCGTTGTTACCATTAGTGATAATGCAGGCAACAATGAAACACTTATTCCACAAGGAAACGGGATGTACCGAACCAATACAATAACAGGAATTGCAGGTCGTACATATACGCTAACAGTAAATGCAGAAGGGCAAACTTACACTGCACAAAGTACAATGCCGCAGCAAGTACCGTTTGATTCAATCAAAGCAGTGAAATATACTTTTGGTGGCGAAGTACAATATGATATTATACCAATTTATACCGACCCTGTTGCAAAAGGCAATAACTACCGTTTTGAATTAACGGTAAATAATAAATTGGTAAACCAGCACTTTGTACAAAACGATGATGTATCAAACGGTTTAACAAATACAACGAAACTGGAAATAGACGATAACACTTTAAAGCTAAAGGCTGGGGATTCTCTTAATATAAAAATGCAATGCATAGATAAAAATGTTGCCTTATACTATACCACACTTGCTTTAATGAGCGACAGTGGTCCCGGAGGAGGCACTACACCCAACAATCCACCAAATAATATTTCTAATGCTGCATTGGGGATTTTTTCTGCACATACAGTCGCAACAAAAAGCGTTACGTTACGGTAATGCCAGCCTAAATGAAATCATCAATAAAATATAGACCTATAAGATTTTAAAAAACATATATATCTATACCTCAATACTAATTGCTAATATCATCTTACCACCGAAAGACTCCCCATAAAACATTCCCCCTCAAAAATTATTTTCACCACATACATCCCATTCCCAAATCCCTTCGTTGAAATAACAAAACCATTCCCATTTACATCATACATATTTCTTTGCATCAACCTACCACCTGCATTTATGATTTCAACAAGAACCTTTCCATTAATGTTCTTACTAAATTTCAATTGCGTAAAATCTTTCGCAGGATTTGGATATAAAACAAATTGGGTAGTTTGTCCTGTTTTAAACTTAATAATACTACTGTAGTTGAAATGACCGTCTATATCAACCATCTTTAAACGATAATAAATAACGCCTGGCTGAATTGCATCGTAATCTGTAAATTCATAATCTTTTTTATTGATACCCTTTACATTGCCAATGTTTTTAAAACTTATTCCGTTAAAACTTTTTTCTATTTCATAATGGTCAAAGCCTGTTTCATCTGCTGCAGTCCATGTCAGCAAAACATTTTTATTTTGTAATACCCCATTAAATGAAACCAATTTAACCGGTAGCAATTCAACCAATGAAAATTTCCAAAGATCATTGTGGAAAAAAGTAGTGGTGGTATTCAGCGGATAATTCTCTCCCCCAAACAGCCAAAGGTTGCCAATGCTATCTGTCCAGGCAAGGGGCTTTTCTCTTGAGCCCGGTTTATTTGTTTCAGCAGGCATGCTCATTGTTCCGTATACACCTGCAACATACGTGGATGGATCACCTTTTACAAAGCTCCATTGGTTGGAAGTCATATTGTATTTCCACAACGCATTCAGTTCACCAAATGCAGAAGCTGTGTATCCTCTTCCGCCAAACAGCCAGGTATTGCCGGCTGCATCTACCGTGGTAATGGCATTGTGTACAGCGCCGGGTCTTGCATCCGTATTGCTTCGGGCTATATCAGTGTATACAGAAGGGTGGCCTACCGTACTGTCTCCATTTACCCAAATCCATTCATTGGCAGCAATATTATATTTCCAGAGATCATTCAATACACCATACACTGACGCATAGCCGAGACCTCCGAATAGCCATAAATTGTCCGCTCCATCTATCCAATAAGATGCGCCTAGCCTTGCACCTGGTTTGTTGGATACAGCTGAAACATTCATTGCTCCATATACCGAAAGCATTTGAATTACTGAATCACCTTTCATCCATGTCCATTCATTATTATTGATATTGTATTTCCAAAGATCGCCCAAGCGGCCACCACTACCCGAAGCAGCATAGCCATTGCCGCCAAAAAGCCAAAGATTGCCTGTCTTGTCTGTCCAGCAAGCTGCATTGCTTCTTGCTCCCGGTTTATTTGTTGCAGCAGGAACAGACTGTTGGTTATATACTCCTCTGACATTCGCGGTATTATCCCCGCTCATCCAGGTCCATTGGTTGGAAACAATATCGTATTTCCACAGGTCGTTAAAAAAATTAGCGCCTGATCCCCCAAACAGCCATAGGTTACCGTTAGTATCGGTCCAGGTTGCACTCATTTGTCTTGCACCTGGTGTATTGCTGGCAGAAGGAATTCCTTTTGTTCCGAAAACAGGATTTTGCTGGGGCAGTTGTGGCCCTTTAACCCAGGTCCACTCATTAGTTGAAAGTTTGTATTTCCATAGATCGCTCATAGGCCCCTGGGATGGCCCAATACCATATCCGGTACCGCCATAAAGCCAAAAGTTATTATCGTTGTCTTTCCATGAGGCGGCTTCTCCCCTTGCACCGGGTTTATTTGCGGCAGATGAAATACCGATGCTGCCATATACTCCTTGTTGATTGATCGTGTGGTCTCCTTTTATCCAGGTCCATTGATTTAACTGGGAAAAGGTTTTTCCTGCAGAAAAAAACAGGAATGATAGTAACAATGATCTTGTTATAGTTAGTGTTTTCATAGAATGGATGTTTAAATTTAAAATATGGATTTTATTAAGCTTAATATATCTTTTACAATTCAATTGTTCACTTCAGGATCGGGTAACAATTCGTTTAAAAGGTAATAGCCGATGAAAACAGAATAGCCGGGTGATAGTTTTTTTATTTTTTCAAATATTTCTGCGGGTGCATCGGGATCAAAGGAGACAATATATCCTTTAATTATATTTTCTGCTGTTGGTAGTGGAACTATTACCGGTGATATGGCTACTATTTCAGCAAAAGAAATTCTGAGGTAGCCCGATAGTTTGCGCAACATTCCAAATTTCATTTGCTCAAACCTGATTATTTCATTGTTCATAGTTTTTCATTTAGGATTTTAAACGGAGCCGGGTAATTTTAAGGGGCCGTTTTCAGGATTTTATGGTTGGTTATTATTTTTTTATCAGCAATCAATTGCAGGTTATAAAAACCGGGAGGCAATGAGCCCAGGTTCGTAATTTCTAATAAACCTGCCTGCTGTTCTGTATTGATACTTTTTTTCAGCAGCAATTCACCTACTGTGTTATAAAATTTCACCAATACGTTTCCAGGCAAATGCGCTGAATTATAACGAATTAATATTTTATCTGTAAAAGGGTTTGGCCAAACACTTATATCTTTACTATCATTTTTAAGTTTGACCTTCTTCACAATAGAATAAGAAAATCTATTATCAGCATCTATCATCTTAAGCCGGTAGAAAACTTCGGGATTTGTGTAGACATCCGCAGTATGATCATTATACTGGTAATCTTTAAGGTAATTACTATAAGAAGTTCTATTTAGAAAACTAAATGTTCGTCCATCATAACTTCTTTCTACATCGAAATGATCCAGGTTGATGGCATCTTCTATTTTCCATTGAACATTGGTGTAATTGGTTTTCCATATTGCATCAAATGAAAGCAGTTTTACCGGGAGTACACAATACGGCATAAACACAACTGAAGTAGTTTTACTACAGGCATCTGCTGAAATAATTTCAAGTGTTATCGTTCGCGGGCCGCTATTTTCAAACACTACCTGGTGGGGGCCAGGTCCTGAGGCAGTCGTTGGATCCACGCCGGCGCCAAAACTCCAGTTATAAACAGGATTGTTAACCCCGTTACCGGGAGGGGAAGCCATAAAGCTTGCCACGCAAGCAGAATCTATAACTTCAATATTTGTGAATGGAGTTGGCCTGACATTAATATTAACAGCGGAAAAAGTCTCACATGAACCAATACTCGCTCTTACTGTATAAACATAATTACCTGCATTGTTTACTCCCTGGAAAGTAGGCTGTGCAACTGTGGAGCTGTTAAGCATGGTCGTTGGTGTCCAGTTATAACTAACACCGGGGCTGGCCGCAGCGCCTATATTAAACGCAGCAACTGTTCCCTGGCAGAATTGTTGGTCATTGCCGGCATTGGCTGGTGGAACGGGGGGATCAATGATTACCTGTATATCATCATGGTTTTCCAGGCATGCGCCGGTCGCATCAACAGTCCACCTGAAATTATACATACCCGGAACCAGTCCCGTTACAGCGCTGCCGGGATTGTGAATATTAGCAAACATGGGAACCAACGGGCCGCTTATATACGACCATGTTCCCTGGCCCGTTAATGGCACGTTGGCATTCAGGTTTACAGAAGATACATTACATATTCTGAAATCTGCCTGTGCATTTGCTTTAGGCTGCTTTATGATTTGAATAGTTTCAACAGAAGGGAAACAGGCTGCAATGGTGTTTATACGATATTGATAAACATAAATACCAGGAAGCAGGTTGGTTAATACCGTATCATTTGCAGTGTTGTTTGAAGTTCCGGCAGTTGGGTTATTGGGACCACTTTGCCATATCCAGCTTGCTCTTCCACTAACAGGATTATTGCCAGTGAGTGTAATGGTGTTTTCATTAAAACACAAAAACCTGTCTCCTCCTGCATGAGCAGTTGAGGGTGATGGATAATTCGTGAATACAAGATCATCATATGAACTTTGACATGCCCCTATGCCTGGCAGTGAGTACCTGAAAGTATAAACTGCCGGAGAATGCATCGATACCACTCCCGAAACAATAGCTGTATTACCTGAGACTGCATTTATATTTATACCGTTAGGACCTGAAATCAATGTCCATATTCCATTGGTATTCGGGTTTCCTTCCAACCGAATCGTTGTTACACTGCACAAATTAATGTCATTGCCAACATTGGCAATCGCATTTATATTAATATCAATATCGTCTGATTTTGGAGTACAGGCAATACCGTTGGTTATTGTCCATCTTAAATGGTAGGTTCCCTGTGTAAGGTTTGTGAGCGTAGCGTTTGGCGAATTTTCGTCGGAAAACAATGGTGAAGGACTTCCTGCGGGGCTACTCATAATTTGCCAGTGGCCGGTACCTGATATTGCTGTATTGGCTGAAAGATAGACAAGTGTCCGTGTTGTTGCATTACAAATGGATTGATCCGGGCCGGCGATCGCTTCCGAGGGTTCAGTAGCGATGTTTATAGTAACCGTATCAGCAATGTATTCACAATTATTTGCGGGTAACATTTTATATTCAAATTGATAAATACCGGATCGCAGGTTTTCAATTACCGTATTTGGGTTGGAAGGATCAACAATGGTAGCAGTTGATGGACCTGATAATTGCGACCAGACAGAGGTGGTCCTGCCTGTTAATGAAGAAGCGTTTCCATTCATCATTAACAAATACGGCAAAGCTTCGGTGCAAATATTAATATCAGGTCCTGCATCTATCAGTATGTTGCTTTTGATGATTACCTCAACAGTATCCCTGAAAATTCCGCAACCGGTAGTTCCAAGCGCATATTCAAAAAGATATGCACCACTTCCACCGGTAACACTGGCTCCTGTACTTTGCTGGTCAGGCGTATCTATTATTGATCCCGGTGTTAAAGCTGTCCAGGATATATTAGCTCCTGATGGGTTACTGCCCGACAAGCTGATCATTGAAGTTCCCTGTGTAGCGCAAATATCATTGCCTGCATCAGGAACGGGGGGTGAAACAAATAAACCCGTTATAATATTTTGTGTTGAAGACAGGCTCCCGCAAACATTACTGACAAACCACGTGAACGTGTAGATGCTATTTGGTTCCAATCCCGTTACGTAAGCATTGGGAGTATGCTCGTCAGGATAAAAAGCAATACCTGTTGAAGGAGATGCGATCCAGGTCCCTGTTTCAGTTGCTGCTGGCGTATTGGCAGCCAGTTGGTAATTACCGGCACATATTGTTGTGTCAGCTGCAACGATAGCCTGCAGGGGTGGAAGTTGTGTTACAATAATATTCATATCATCGGTTCTCAATGGACAAGCATTGCCACCCCAATTAGAAAGTCGTATCGTATATATTCCCTGTAACAATCCACCCAGGCTGGGGATAAGCGTGTTTGCATTGGTAATTGTTGCCGTACCAGGGCCATTAACCTGCGACCATGAATAGATACCAGGCGCATTGGCAGAACCAACCGGCGTAATGCTTAATCCATGACAGGGCAGCACAATATCACTACCCGCATTAACAGTACCGGGTGTACGAGAAACAGTAATTGCTATCTCCCGGAAAGAAGTGCCACAGGCATTTCCATATTCTAGCCTGTAGATATACGTCCCTGCTATTGTTAAATGTTCTACCAGCCAGGTGTCTGTTCTTATAAGACCTGATACAGTAGAAGTAACACATTCAATCCTACCTGTATCCATCGGCCCCGAAACAAACACAGCCTTCTTCACAACACTATTACTGATCGTATTTAATTTATTATATGAAATATTAAAAGTTGTACTCGTTACATCACAAGGCAGTTCCTGGTCTGCAGGGTATGTAAGCCCCGTTATCAATTGCGACCTGTACAATGTATGGATTGTAGTAACACTGCATCCTGCCGGATTTGTTTGTATATAGTTAAATTTATAAGGAAATACCCCCGTAAGATTACCTGCTGTTATAGTAGCATGATGATTATCCGGTAAAAATGTTGCTACAGATCCGCCTGCTATTTGCGTCCAGGTAACTGAATCACCAGGTGCCAATGCTGATGCAAAAAGCAGTTCACTGGTCACTGATGGATTTTCACAAAAATTAGTATAGTTCTGGTCTCCTATGGAATTAGGAGGTGTGTTTGTATTGATAACGTTTATAACAACATCATCCGAATCATTGACACATGGGCCGCTCACCGTCCAGCGAAACCGGTAAACGCCAGGAACCAGGCTACAAACCTTAGTGGCGTTGTCAGAAGGATTTGAGAAAACCGGGATATTAGGGCCGGATACAATGGTCCATAATCCATGTTGTGGAAGATATCCCTGGTAGCTTGCATTTAGCATAACGCATTTCCCTTTACAATATAAGGTAGTATCACGGCCTGCATTAACAGGTGTTGCAGCTTCAACAAAAGTTACCTGCATGACATCTGATTTCTGGCAAATACCATTCGAAACAGTCCATGTAAATTTTCGTACACCCGATCTTGTTAGTCCGGTATAAATAGCATGTGGATCATTTGCATTTGGAAAAAAAGTACCACCAGCAGGTGTTACTGTCCAGGTTCCGACACAGGGGGTATTGACTGCATTCGCAGACAATTGAATGGGGCCATTGAAACAAAACGTGGTATCTGGCCCGGCAAGTGCTGTTGGCGGTTCGGGTAAAACTGTTATTGCAACAATATCTTTTGCATACAGCCCGTCAATACATTTATTAGATAACTGAAATACATAGTTCCCGGGTGTAAGCCCTGTCACATTTGTAGAAAGAGATGCAGGTGTAGCGATCGTTGCTGGCGGTCCTGCCAGTTTTGTCCATAAGTAAACAGGCGGTGATGATTGAGAACTTCCAACAGAACCGGAAAGAACAAGTGGCTGCTGCGTAATACAAATTATTTTATCAACACCTGCATTAACGCTGCATATCTGTGCATTTGTAATTGTAAAACAAAGCAACCATACAGCACTCATACTGATAGTTAATGATAATTTTTTGTAGTAGTTAGGTTTCATGGTAATGGATTGAAAAGGTTATACTTATAATTATAGCTACATAGTCAAGATTGAATAGTTAGAAACTGGCAGATTGATTTAAGATCCTGAAGCAAAACCATAAAAAAGAAGCCCTGCCGGGAACGGTAAAGCCTGGTGATTGCTTGATTTTACAAATTAACCACCAATACCCTTGCGTCGTTTCAATGAAATGCAGGGATACAATATGTGGTTAAACCGTTTTAAGTAAATATGGAAAGGGTTTTTATCGTTTTGGGGTCGGGTAACATTATGCAGGTACACATCACCGTAATATTGGTGCGGAAGGTTGTTGTTGAATTCCTTTGGCAAGTTTTCATAGCAGGAATTTATTGGATGATTATAAAATTTGTTCGTGATCTGAATGCAAAAATAGAAAGTGTATTTTTTTAAAACTATAGTTATATAATTAAGACTGCTTAATAAAAAAACGATGCCTTATAGTAAAACAACTAATGACAAATATTTAATAGCATTATTGTTTTACAAGCGCTGTAAAACATATTTATACTGAAAAAGGTCATGTTTATGGCATATTCATTGGTGCAGAGCTTAGGAAACCACAGGCAGCGCTGTTTCATTAATACCTGTACAATACAAATAGTACTAAAACATGCGCCGTAAAAGTCAAAATGGGAAGTGTTCTGTAGAAAAGTCGCTACATTTATTAACCTACAAATTATAAACGTATGAAAAAAATTCTGCTGGTAGATGATCACAGCGTTATACGTTCGGGGATAAAGGGCATACTAAAAGAAGTATGTGCACCTTGCGAGGTTAGTGAGGCGGCTGATGGAGATACCGCAACGGAAGCATTAAAAAAACAACATTTTGATATGATCATGATGGATATCCAAATACCAGGCACCGATTCTCTTGGTATGATGGAATATATTCATGTTAAATATCCTGCTGCAAAAGTGCTTGTCTTTTCCACAAGTTCTGAAAAGATATATGCAAAACGTTTTTTAAAAGCGGGTGCAAAAGGTTTTTTATCAAAGCAGGCTTCACTGGATGAAATAAAAAAAGCGATCAACCTTGTACTGAATGACCGGGTTTATATTAGCGACGCCCTTTCAAGCACGCTTGTAGAAGAAAGTTTTTCCATCACACCAAACAACCCATTTGAAAAACTTTCTGCAAGGGAATTCGAAATTGCTACACTTTTGTTAGCCGGTAATACGATCAGTACAATTTCAAAATCACTTAACCTCCAGGTATCCACAGTTGGAACACATAAGGCAAGGGTATTTGATAAATTGAATGTTTCCAATCTGTTGGATTTGAAGGACCTGGCACAGGCATATCTAATGTAGAAAATATCAAGTACCACCTGCCATTTCATACAAAGAACCACGGTTGGTGACAGCAATTTGTCCCAAGCACACCTTATGGCACAAATGAATTTGTTTTGCTTTGAATAAGAATGTTTTGGCCTTATGAGAAACTGTAAAGCATAAACGCTAATATATAAAAGATGCTGCTCTTTACATTTTTTCACTTGAACTATAGCTGACCTTATTAGTAAGCTAAAAAATAATATTATATTTCAATAATACAGCTTTCTTTTCCTTTTTCATTTTGCTGGGAAAGTGTAAGATCATCGGCCTTGACCGGAATCCATTGTTTTTTCTGTTTCCGGAAAACCATGATGCGCAAGCCAAAACTTTGTCGAAAAAGCTGTTCTACAAAAGCTGCTTTATAGTCACCATGGATGCTTATGGATCCTTGTTTTATACAATCGTTTATTTCTCCCAAATACCTGTTGTGCAAAATCACATCTTTTCCTGTTACTGAGCCAAAATTTCCAAGGGCGGCAGTGATAAATTCAATTTTCAAATAAGGAAACATCTTATTGAATGCCTGTTTTATGGTACCAGTCTTTGTAGAATAATGAACGGTGATTTTCATACTGACATAATTAATAAACTATTTTACAAAGTTGAGTTATTCATATGCCGGGCCTTGTAGCTATAATTAGATATAATTGTAGTTGTATTTCTAGAAATCGGAAAATAAATGCTGATGTTTAACTGGATTGGCACAAAGAAATAAATCTTCTGTCATACAACAATCCAACAGGAATATTTAACCGGATGTTGCTTTGTTGATTATTATAAAAAAGTAAGCTGAAAAAATTCATCCGCTTTTCCTATATCCCGTATAAGTAAGCTGCAAGCGAATCAAAAAAAAAGCAATTGTGTAAATTTTATTGAAATTCTATCCTGAAAAGATTCAAAATTGTGTAGTAAACAATAAATACTACTTGTCTATAGTTAATTGCCAATAACATTGTTTCGCTAACCTACTACTATGTACAAAATATTACTTGCAGATGCCCACCCGGTTGTCAGAACCGGCTTGAAATTCGTGGTTGAGGAATTCAATAGGAGTACAGAAATCCATGAAGTTTCAAATGGTGATGAAATTATAGCTAAACTAAAAAAAGATAAGTTTGATCTGATTATCATGGATATCCGAATGCCTGGAACAGATGCGTTGGACATAGTCCAGTTTATAAAAATGAGGTATAAGGATACCAAAGTTTTGATTTTTACAAGTAGTCCTGAAGAACTATATGCCAGCCGGCTAATTAAGGAAGGGGTAAACGGTTTTATTTCAAAAAATACAGAACTGGATGAATTAAAAAAAGCAATTCAGCTGGTCTTAAACGGAAGAATTTATATAAGCGAAAAATTAATGGAAAGACTGGCCTATGATTCTTTTTCCAATAAACCTTTAAATCCTTTTAGTACTTTATCAACAAGAGAATTTGAAGTTGCATCAAGGATATTGTCAGGAGAATGTTTGACAGATATCGCAAATTCCCTTCAACTTCATCAATCAACAGTTGGGACACATAAAGCCCGGCTTTACGAAAAACTAAATGTTGGCAATATTTTACAACTTAAAGATTTGGCCAGTTTTTACGGTGTCATTTGATTTAAATAGAAATTCCCGGAATTACAATCACGCACAATATTATACCACATCTGGCAAGTGTTCCGCAAGGTTACTTGCCAGATGGCTACTGGAAATATATCCCAAAATTGCCAGGCAAATTTTCTTAGCTACATGTATAAAACAAAACAGCCCCATAAATGCTAACATTTACGAGGCTGTTATCTCAATTGGTGCCCACGAAAGGAACGATATATTTATCCACAATCCGCTAGCAGCCTGCATTTCATTAAATCGAAATCTCTTTGAGGTACAATTAGGGTACAGAAAATGGAAAAAACACCTATTTACTTCCCTTTATCCCTAATAAAAACTGTATCCT
Organism: Ferruginibacter sp.; assembly: GCA_047601875.1. Classification (GTDB taxonomy): domain Bacteria; phylum Bacteroidota; class Bacteroidia; order Chitinophagales; family Chitinophagaceae; genus Ferruginibacter. Next base: position 335,932 of record JASGIL010000001.1, read on the forward strand.
TTGATGATTGCTTCTCAGGCCATATCCTTCGTTTTACGGCTTCTTTACTTATGTCAGCTACAAAGCCCATCAGAAATGCAAAGACTGCAATTAGTAGCCAATGCTTTTCTTTCCATGATGGTCTTTTAAAGGTCGGGTTAACTCCAATGTTATAATCCTTTCCGTTATTGATGGCTTCGGTTACATACTCCCCTGAGTTAATCAAGGTATAGGAAACTGACTTATTAAAGGCATAATCTTGTTGAAGAGGAAGATCATCCGGAAATACATGTTTAACAGCATAACCTATCCTTACATAGCCATTGTGTTTAATAAAGGCTTTACAGAAATCAATTACCGCTTGCCTTTTTTCATCTACAGTCATAATGAGTTTTTAGATTCAAGGTCAATCAGATTGCGTTTCTTCCCGGATAATCTGAAATCCAACTATTTCAGAACCATTAAAGGGTGCTTCCGTAATATTTCCTGTTTCCTTATCCTTGAACTTTGCAATCTCAAATTGTTCTTTTGTTCCGGGAATAATAAGCTGCTCCATCTCATCTCTAATTCTTTCTGTTGAATTAAAGTTATATGCTTGAGACTTCACAAACCCTTCCCCGAAATCGTGATTGCTTCCAAAAATAGGTGGACACCAAAAAGTATCAACTGCACTTGTCCTGAATAAAGTATAATCATTCGCACAAAAAGGTAAAACAATTTGGTAGTGATAATGCAAAAAAGTAAACATGAACACATGAGAAGCTACTTTTTCATTTCTATCTTTCTTTCTAAATAAGAAAGCTGAAGGAGTTATCAACTGGTAACTTGCTGGCATAAAATACACTGTTGACATTGCAAAACCTGTTACTTCTTTATCATGCTTGGTTGTTCTGATATACTCTAATGCCATTTTATAATATTTCAGATCACTCTCGGGCATGATTGAAAGTGCCATTTTCACCAACAACTTATAGATGCTTAAAGGGGTATAGGGATTTTTTGTATAGTTGATGATTGTTTGGAGCTTCTCCTTATCGAATTGAAAAGTGTCACTAAACCTATCTGTCCGTGTGATACTTACTACTGTTCCTTCTTCAGGATCTTGAAGTGTTTCAGCAATTAACTTTTTATCCGCTGATTTAAACTTTGGTACTTTTTCTTTACCTCTTACCATACTCGTAGTTCTTACCATTCCCAAAAAAGCAGCAAAGTCATTTTCATATTTACTAAACTTGTAGTTGCACTCATCACATTCATCATCACATACCAAGTATTTATTCCCAAGCATTTCAGGAATAACATGAGCATCCTTTTTGAATGTAACAAATGGCTCTTTCTTACTACAAAAACGGCAGACACGTTTAGATCTCTCTTTTAAACCTGTCATTTTGGTTAATGGGCAACCTTGCTCTTTCTGGATTGAATAAAGATTAAAAAACTTATCTGCTTGATCTTTGTAACTATCAGGATAATAATAGTGCCGGTTGAAATGCGTGGCGTTAATCATAGAAAAAAATTGTAATACAAATATCCTAAAATAAATAACATCAAAAAAATCCCCCACCTCCTCCATCACTGAACAATAGATACTCAGGTTTTGATTCACCAACAGTAACGCTTAAAACTGATGATTCTCTATCTCTAAACAATAATTCTTTAAAGGACAATTGCAATATGCTTTCATTTTCCTGAGTGAACACTTTATAATCATCAAAAAATACTTTACTAAATAATGCTCTGGTAAGAGCATCTATTCGTTTGGATATCTCTAATAATTTATCCCTGTTTTCTTTTATTCTTTTACCATGATAATAACTTGATCTTACTCCGTATCCTTCTTTTATAAGATCATAAATACTAAATCTGCTGTCAATATATGAACCTAAGTATAAGGCAGTTCGTTCAGCAATTTGATGAATGATTTCAACTTTATCTGTACCAGAAAATAAGCATTCATAAACACACATGTATAGAGCTATTTTGGCCGGTAATATGTTAGTTGATCTTGCCATATTCAAAAAGTGCATAGCTCTTTGAACCCTATTAGTATTCTTATAATCAATTGGATTGATTTTTCTTGGCAGAATATCATCGGGTTTTACTTCGCCCGGTTGTAATTTTTTTAAAATCTTATTTGGTAAGATATTATTACAATGAACATAGATTTTGGCAACCTTATCCAATTCTGCAATTGTGAATTCTATCTGATCAGTTAAACTACCGGAACACGTAGAGTAAGCATTTGGATTGGTTTTTATGATAGTCCTTTTAGCTTCAGGCATGAAGGCATGGAATGAGTTTATACCACAACAGTTATCCTTTACAAACCATAAATATTGAATGAAGTTTTGCAAGTAAGCATAATACGCTTGTATATTAACTCCCAATAAAGAGGTATCATTCTTGGTTAACTCATTTTCTTTTTCAGATTGAAAATTTGTTTCAGCAAGGAAGTAAGAATTATTTTTATAGCTTTCAACTGAAACCTGCCCAATTGCTTTTAATACTCCTTCTGTAAGAAAATCCTTTTCAAAATATTCATACTTTGATGTGAATTTAAAAATCATGTATGTTGTATCAAGATCCTTTATTAAAAGATTGTTAGTACTACAAGCCATTTTAACTATCATATACAAAAGTTTAATACAACCAATTATTCACCACCCAAAAAATCCTCTACTAACAATTGAGATCCGAATAGAACACCCAATCGTTTTGTCTTTTTGTTGATACCGGGCATTCTATCTCCCATTATCTGAACAAATGCCTTTAATGAGTTATCATCCATTGCCATCAAAACCAATTCTATAAGATTTGAAATCGTTTGAAAATCTTCAATTGCTTTTTCAGGTTCAACATTAAAACAGTAATTTCTCATCATTTTCTTAATTACACCCTCATCTTCATTAAACAAAGGAGTATATATCTGATCAAACCAAACATCTTCTACAATTAATTTATTTGGATCGATATTTCCATGCAAAAAATCATTCCTTTTATTCATTAATGTATGAAATCTTTTAAAAGCATCGCTTTTAAAATCAATTTGTTTAGGGAAACAGGTACAATGCAAATGCAATGTCTTCACCCTAATATCGATCTGTTCTCTTATTAATCCTTCATACAATCTTTCATCATTAGCATATTCTTCTTTGCGAAACAAAAGCAGTATCAAATTAATAAAGGATTCTGCCATAACTGGACAGAGCATTCTTATAGTAGTACCCAGTGACGCTGCTTTGCCAATATTATTTGCCCATCTATTCAAATTTTTCTGATATTTTTTGAAGGATTCTTTTGATCCCGTTGTGTAGTTTTCTACCTCCTTTAAATTAAGTTTTTCAAGTTGATAAATGTAATCTTTAAGCGTATGTTCAATTCTTGAAAAAGGGTTTATAAAAAGTGCCCATTGTTCAAATTCTGATTGAATAGTTTTCATTTCCTTACTGTACTTTTTAAAGCCGTTATGAAAATTGTCAACCAATTTTTGCCAATCCGCTTCTGTAATTTTTATTCCTGTTTTAGTTTTTATGAAAATTTCAACTCCAGAGGTTTTTCCTACAATATTAATTATTGCATTAGTTACAGTTACTGCATAATGCCAATGAACAAGATTATCAGAACTGTCTTTTTTTGTGAACATTATCATCCCATTTGGCAAGCCAAATCTTACTTTCAAATACGAATATAATTTCAATGGAGAAATTTGCTTAGATGAATTGCGCCACTGCTGAGACGGCTTGCCTGTAGGCTCTTCACTGTTCTGCCTTGAAATTTTTAGCTGATCTTCAACTGACAATATTATCCACTTATCAGGATCAATGAATTCATCAATCATATCATTACTTATTTTCCCTCTAATTAAACCTTTTTATCGGTAAAAAAAAATACCCACTTATTGTGGGTATTCATACAAATTTAAGCCTGTTAACTACGCAGCCTCACCCTGCATACCAAGTTTTTTAATCTTAGTAATTGTATTGATGTGAACACCTGTCAATTTTGAGATCTCTACAGCCTTATATCCTTTCTTCAGGTACTCCAGTGCTTTTTTGTTTTTCTCCTTAGCTAAGAATGATAGTACATCCTCCTTACTACCTGTTACCCGACCTTTATATGTACCTTTTAGTTTTGCAATTGCAATACCTTGCATCTGTCTCTCCCTTATCTGGCTCCTTTCCATCTCTCCTACGATACCAAGTATTGAGATCATCATTTTAGCTATTGGGTTTTCCTTACCATTACCATCAAGAGTTGATAATCCCTGTGAGATGAAATTTACTGTTACTGCTTTCTCAGTGAAGTAGTGTATTGTATTAATGATATCCCGGAGATCTCTTCCTAACCTATCAATAGATAGTACTGATAGTGATACCTTAACTCCTTTTTCAATGAGGGTTTTAATTTCCTTTCCACCTTCTCTTTCAAAGAAAGGGACAGCTCCAGAGCATTTATCTTCAATAACCAACTTGTAATCCTTTTCATTTACCTTCTGCCTATCGGTTTTCTGATCCAGCGTTGATACTCTACAGTAAAGAACTCTCATAATTCACAATTTTAGGTTTATATTAATTACATCCTAAAATTGTGAATAAAATCCCTGTATTCCAAATAAAAGGGAGAAAATCTCAAGGGAAGTTATTCACATTTTGGAGTACACCCTTTTATTATGAAATCATCGAGCAGCTTCATGCTAAACTATTTAGTACCTTAGCCAAAACTTACTTTCTATGTACATGACCACAGAAACCATTGTTAAGAGAATTTCAGAGAAGTACTCTTCCACCCGGCTTTTTACTGCAAATGTGAATCAAGGGCACTTATCAGTTAACCTGATAGCCAGTGAACTTAAATTTGATATTGTAAACGTTGAACCAAAAAACACTGAGGATGTGCTTGATTGGTTTTCCTTAACTAAAAAGCAAATCATTGAAGTAGTTAATCTTATTACTAACAGAGATCAAACGCAATGTATTGAACAGTTTATTATCGAAAATAAACTCAATGAGGATAAAGGATTATGGTTGGTTCCTTATTTAGATCCTATGCATACTAGAAATTAATTTATTGCAATGGTTGTGAGATAGTATTCATTTGCGATGACATCAAGCTGCCCTGCGTTTAGCAATTCCTGTAAAGTGGATATTTTATGATCATACTTCTCCCCATCCAAATGAAACTCCAAAGCCTCTTTCATATTAGTGGCTGTTTCCTCTACGGTTTTGCCTGTAGATGCACATCCGGGAACATCCGGGCAGAAAGCAGAGAAATTATTAAGGGCTTGCTCAATAATTATGATATATTGATTAGGCATAGAGTGATTGTTTAATAATCTTATATACTAAAAGTACTCACTTCTTAGATTCAAAACAGATATGATACAAAATTTTAAATTCTTACAAGTTCATAAAGATATTCAGCAAATGTTCAATCTCCCGGCTTATAAAAAATTCATTGAGCATCAAAATTTATTCAAAGCTCCTCCGGTCGTTGCAGAAGCATTAATTGGGCTATCTAAAATGTCTGACTATATAGATTTTACAGATACGTACACCACTTATCTCAGAACTATAGATTCTATTCTTAAACCAAGTAAAGAATTGCAAGCATTAGGTGAAGTTGCCAAACTAATGAAGCAGGATTTCAATCTTTCGGATTTAATCAATTTGGAAGAAGAGGAGGAAGATGAAGTAATACTTATTGATGAAACGAAAAGAATCAAACGGATAATTACTGATATCTATAATGATAATTCAATTGCCTTATCTATCCAACCAAGAGAGTTTGAAGAAGTTGTGGCAGAATTATTAAATTCACAAGGTTTCAAGGTAGAGCTTACAAAACAAACAAGAGATAACGGATACGATATAATTGCTATCAAATACTTGGATAGCCATAATCCAATCAAATTTTTAGTTGAGTGTAAACGTTTTTCCAAGCAGAAGGTTGGTGTGGAAATCATACGAAGTTTTAGCCATGTAATCGCATCTGAAAAAGCAAATAGAGGTATCATTGTAACAACATCTTACTTTACATTGGATGCGAAGAAAATGCAAAAGGAAACTCCATATTTATTAGATTATCGGGATAAGGATAAATTGATGGAGTGGATTGATCAATACTACAAATCCCGGATCGTAATTTGATTCTCTTTAATCTGCAAATCCACTAATAAAGTGTTTAATGTCCTTCCGTTTAACAGCATATCTGTTACCATCAAAACGGAATATTTTCACGTTAGCCTCTTTTGCTCTTGCAGTGAGTGTGCGAACTGATATATGCCTTCCGTTGTCAGCCATTTCCTTTGATAGTGTTATAAAAGTTACATTATCTCCATCTGAATTATTAGCTCCATCAGTTAAACCTTTATTATAAACCTTTGTAAGTAATTCTTCAAGATTAAAATCACTTATGCTTATTGTACTTTCGTTAATCGTAATTGTAATACTCATATAACTATACTTTTTTCTTCTTAGTTGATCTCACAATCACATCATCCAGCAACTGCCCTCCGTTATCATAGATCTTCCTGCTGCTAACATCCCTAAACTCTCCAGAGTGTTGCAATCTCTTTCTAAAGAAATTTAAACTAAACTGGTTCACTTTAAAGTTTTGGAATATCCCATTCTTATCAATAACCATCTTCTTTACTGTTTTGGTTACATCCTCAAACTGATCTGCTTCCTGTTGAGCGTATGATAACAACTCCGTCTTTTGCTTTATTTCAAAGTGAACTCTATCAACATACTTACCAAATGATCCATCACCTCCTCCCCACTGCAAGGCCAGGGATTCTGCTATCGCAGGAATCCCGGTAGCTATCCAAGCATCTTTATCTGTAGTTTTAGAATGAATACGGCCAGTGCTTTTATCTATCAATGTAATATCAATAGCACTGCCTCGCTCATGCTTACTGTGTCCCGGATCTGCGTTATTTGAATTCTCACGCTTCAATGCAGCCTGTTGAGCATAAGTGCGATTTGCTGATCTTGCTCCAATACTTACCCAATATCCTTTTTGATTGATCAGGTTAATGAAATTTATAAATAGATTTTTGCTCTTAGGGTATTGGTTATAAGTTTCAAGATATCCTAATCCAATATTTTCTCCATGTTCAATGATCTGTGAACCTTGCAAAAAATTATTTATTATGAAGTTGCCGGGTGTTACAACATCTTTTGATATCAATTGAGGCGTAGCGGATTTCTTTTTTACTTTGCGTGTTTCCTGTACAGTTACTTCCTTCCTATCAAATGCAAGTTTAGTATTGATGATATTAAAATAACTTACAAATCTTGGCTTGCCTTGATCATTTGCTAAATATGCTCCATAAATCAATTGCTCAATCATTCCTCTTTCTACATGCACAGTTGTAATTGCCTCTACATTCGTTTCATTGATTGAATAACTATGTTGCACTCCTGTAATAAAAAAGATCTCCCCTGTAGATTTATAACGCATTACATTCCCAATTTTCAATCTCCTATCTCTATTAAGGGTTAGTACTCCCTTTCTTGTGAAGGGTAAATACTGAGAGGATTCAACTACATATTTAAGATCCTCCACAGCTTGTTGTTCATCTATACCTAAACCTTCAGCGTTTGAATTCTTGAGTGCTTTATAAGGCACATAAGAATTTACTTGCTGGAAAGGTTTGCTGCCATATATCTCTGCATACTCAGGAAAATATAACGCACCTAAATATGAAAGTGAATAATCAGAACTATCACCTATCACCGAAGTTTTAGGAAACACATGATACCATGAATAAATTTGGCTATCATCGTAAGCAAGAGATTCCAGAATTACATCATCAGGATAAACATCAACAATGGCTGGAGGTACTTTTATCTGGCCATCCTCTGAATTTACTTGCCCTTCTATCAATGATATTAAACCTTTCTGATCATAGGGAGGTCTGCGTACAATCAAACTATACTTATCACCGTAAGTATCCATAAAGAACTCAACAAACGGCTCTTGGCAGGCTGAACGGATGAAATTAAGTAATGAGCCATTAGCAGTTGAAAAAGAACTATCCACTAATCTTCTCTGGCCAACTGATTTATCAATTACCAGATCCACAATTTGCCAGATTCCCTTTGCAAGTTGCTCCTTGAATTGTTTACTCTGCAAACCTGCATCAATATAATTATCACAAGTATTTACCAAACGATATAGGTTATCATCCATCTCTCCTTTATCATTTAATAACTCATCACCAACATACTTAGGAAATGTGTTATCAGCTAATGCCTCCCCTCTATAATTAAACCCCTTCCAGCCTTGTGTTTTATTAAACTCATTTACCTGCCTATTATTATTTGTTCTCAAGGTTTCTAAGAAGTGAACCATAAACCAGAAGATCTCACGCTGCGTATTTGCCTCTACATCTGGAATGAATATTTTATTTCCAGCTTTGCTCCTTAGCTCTTCAATGATTGCAATCCCTTGATGCCTTAGTTCACCTTTCTTTTTTAGATCGGCACCATTGGTATCAAAATCAGTAAATGTTTTGTTACGCGCATCGTATTCCTCTATACGAAATCCCGGCAATGATCTCACGCTTTTAGCATAGCTGGTAAACAATTCATCAGGAACTATCCCAATGTTTGATAATTGTTGTATGATAAACTTTAAAATGTACTCAATGCTATTGAACATATAAAGTCCAATGTATGACATACCATTATCTGCAAAGATTCTGTTGGTTAAAGAATTCTTAGTACTGGATTGGCCTGCAAATTTTAGTATGCCTTGGCTGTTTTCAAGTGCATAGAAGTAGGTACCGTCCTCAATAAACAGTTTGCTAAGATCTCTCCCGGTGATACTTATTGAAACATCGTTATTAGATGCGGTTACTGATTGAGTATTGCTATCTACCAAACCAATCATATCATAGATTCTATTGGCCAAATGCTTTTTGCTTATAGCGTACTCATTTGCATCCTCATATCGTTGATCACGTTCCATCAGAAGAGTTTCAAAACGGATATACACTAAATCATTTGGAGAAATGATATTGTGAAACAGCATAGGAGTTCTTATCAATACATCATCTCCCAAAGGCTCAGGTTGAAACAATGTTGTTTGAGCAACATAACCATCACCCTGTAGAGAAGTGCCTTTATTTGTCAGGTATTGATCTATGGTTCCCTTTTTTAAGATCCATACATTTTTCTCTTTATCAAGTTCACATGCAAGCGGAGGTAATTTAATTTGAAAGTTACCTCCGTTCTTACTGGAGTTGGTTGTTAAGCTCTGTATAAATGGAGTAAGGTTAAAGAACTGTCCTGTTAATTGATTATCCTCATCTGCTTTTGGAGATAATGCACTACACCATATCCAAACTGTTACATCTGGATATGAAGTTTTCAAACTTCCTTTTGCAAGTTTTCCATGTACAGGCTTATCTATCTGAACATATCCTGTATCGGCCTCCAGTTCCGCTAATTTCCGGGCTTTGAATGCCGGGTCATCATTTGATACCACATTGATTCCCTCTGTCAAAAATGAAGGCTTATTCACTTTCTCAAACTCAAGATAAAGAACCGTTCCTGTATGTAGAGGCATTCTGCTAAAGTCAGCTCCTTTGTATATAGCATCTTCCGGGAGCGTGTAGGTGCTTTCAATACGCTGCCTGTTTGTTTGACCATCTTCACCGATGATTTTCAGGAAACCATTTGGATCTTGGTTATATAGAAAAACTGGCGAATCCTGCTTTGCAAGTAAGTCAGCCAGTGTTTTTATTTCAGGGCTGGAGTGTGTGAAATGATATAGTTTCTTTCCGGGCATTCATGATTATTTAGTAGCGATCTTCTGGAAATAGAGGTTCAATTCCTTTCTCCCATGCAGCAAGGCGTTGTTGAAATTGCTGCTTAATTAATAGGTTAAGAGTTCTGCGTTTATCCATCATTTTATCTATTGCCACATTAACCCTTGTTTTCTTTCCTAAATATGTTTGCCTCTTGAGATTGAAAAATGCTTCTAAGAGTTTTTCATCATTCAAATCTGAGCGCATATCAAGGCGAAATCTCTTTCCAATTATTTGCAGAGGATAATAGAGCCTATTTTCAAAAGCCTCCCTTGATACATAAAGGTTTGTTTTATCACATAGGTATAAGATACGGCAGCGTGTACCTGTTTTTGGGCAAAGAAAGAACAAGCAATTACCTCCACATGGCAAATTTGATTTAACAGCAACTATATCTATCCTGCATTCAATGAAACCTGAATCATCATTAGCTTCATATTTCAAATCAATGTATCTGTTAGCAGGATCTTTTAAATTGCTTTCAATAAGTATTACAGGATCAAAAGCACTCGCCTGAAACGATCCCTCCAATACGCTGCCCTCAGCTATATAGTAATCCATTAGCCTTTTAATGCTCAATTGAGGAATTGTATTTATCAAATTAACTTCCATGTGAGAACTTATTGACCTAAATCGCTAAGGATCTGCTTAGAGATTTCGGTATAGTCTTTACCAATACTTTTAAATATTTGATCCCTTTTCTCATTACTCTTCTGCACTCTTACCTCCATTTTACTTTTTAGATATAGCCTGTAAGAATCTATCTTTTCATTACTTAACAACGGATATGCTGGAGGTGCTGGATAACCTGCTCTCATTTTTGGATATACTTCCCGGTGAACAAACCCCATGCTCTCATCACAGAAGTAGAGCTGCTTGGTCTGCAAATCACTTACAGGGCATATCAGGAAGAGGTTCACCCCTCCATACTTTGCGGGTGATGCAGCAATCTTTATTTCCATATCCGCTTTCATCTTTGGCTCTGGTTCATACTTCACCCTCATGATGCGATTAGCCGGATCTGTTAGATCACTGGATATCTCAACCATCCAGCTTTCTGATATCTGGTATTTCCCTGCCTTGATCTTTGCACCTTCTTGAATAAATCTATCTCTAATTAAATGAGTGATGTTTATGTTTGGTGTAACGCACGTAAGTAATCGTTTCATGCTGAATATTAACTGCGATCCTTTTAAACGATTGGTAGGCGATTTTTGGAGTGTGATGTTTTCTGGATGGATTGCCCTAACTTTTTTTAATCGTGCTTTATTTCAAAAGCTATTGCTTGTAAAAAGGATTCGGAAGTGGCCAGCAGCATGATCAGTGTAACTAACCTACTTCCGATTTTCCTTTTCATCAACTATCCTAAGATGCAACAGGTAATCTGCGATCCAGAATAGTTGCTAAAATCGTTGCTTCCTTTACGCTCATTGGCTCTCCGCCATTGGCAACCTTTTCCAGTAACTTAATTAATCTTGAGGTACTCATTTTTGTAAATCTCTTTGTTAATTCTACATTTTTCATTTTGGTTTATTTAGTTGATGATAAAATACTCTGGTTATTATCGCATGCTGCCTTTGCTTGCAATTAGTTTGCTTTTTTGAAACTGATAGATTGCAGCAACATATATTCCTTTCAGTTCCGGTTTAACACTGGTTTTAACTTTGGTTATAAAATTCAGCAACTCCGTAGCCGACAAATTCTCACAATGGTTGATGATCTGATTGAACTTAGCTGAGAATTTTTCATGCTGTTGATATATCTGGAAATCTGTCATTGGTTGCGATTTATTAGGCCAAAGATGCTAACCTCAATTCAAATTTCCAAGAAAACACATAAATATTTTTTATTATTACTAATATGCGTTACCGTTAGTAATAATTTTTGGCGCTATTATTAATAAAAATGTGCGTTTCTAATTTTTGAACAGATCTGTAAGATCATAACGCAGGCTATTCCCAACTCTGTGAGCCTTGAGTTTTCCTGTCTGTGTTAACCTGTAAATTGTTGCAGTAGATACCTTCAAGAAAAAGGCTGTTTCTTTTACTGTAGATAAATTCTTTTCCATCTCATATTGAGATTAATAGCGATCTATGCGATTGGGGGATTACGATTGGAGATTGACAATTGTGATCATCTTTGATCTTAACTATACAAAGGTAGTCAAAGATAGCCAGCAATGTTTATGTTTAACAATAGCTTAAATCTTATTTGATAAGTGCAAGCAATTCTTTATCGAATTTCTCTTTGTATTTTTTGAATACGTATTCATTGGGATCAAGTGTTTGAAGATATACCTGATAATTGATTTCACGTTGAGTATATAAAAGATTATCCAATTTTGCCATGTCATAACATATCAAAGGTCTATCTTGCTTTTTTTGAACACAATCAATCCAATCGCTAACAGATGCATATAGATTTGAAAGAGATGTTCCCCAATTAATTTTTATGTTATAAATTCTGTTACTTAAATAACAAGAATCGTGAATGCCTTTAAATAATATCGCTAAATCCTGCCTCAATACATAGAATTCATGAGAAAGAAATTGATTGCTGTTAATAATTCTCATTTGATTCAAAATACTTGTTGAATCCGTTATAAATGTTTTCATTGGTATATAATAATTACTTTTTTCAGTAAATGCTCTGGCTCTTACAAGTTGAAATGCCATTGCAACCTTATCTAATTTTTTTCTCCAGTAATAAAATTTAGTATGGATAGTATTTACTTTGGTAAGGGTATCAAATAATGCAATAACTTTTGGAGTTGTGTATAAAGTTAAATCAGCTAAATAATAATCCTTTAATCGTTGAAATGATCTTTGACCTTCAATACTGCTATCAGGAGAACAGTACGATAATTGAAAATCTAATGATATATCTTTATAAAGTTGAGCTACTGCTTTATTCTTCGCTTGTTGATCTTGCTTGTTAAATTGTATAAAAAGTAAAATAAACGGGGTAATTATTGCAAGAGGGGAAAGTACTTTTACAATATTCTCTAATATTGGTTTTTTATTCTTCTTAACCAACTTCTTCTTAGTTTCAATCCATTCCCCCTCATGGTTAACAACCATTTCTTTCTCAGAAACTACCCATTTTTCTTCTTTCATAACAGCAATTTTAGTATCCTAATATACTACTTAAGCAGCTAATCTTTCCAGTGTTTCTTTAAGGGCAATACTGAATCTGTTATACTGATCCTGCTTTAGCATCCTCTTGAACTTAGCCATTTGCTTTTTATTCATGTTAGAATAGATGTAGCTGTTACCTGTTGTTCTTAGTTTTGTTTCTGTGTTCATTTCTGTCTCTTGTTTATTGCAATTTTTAATATTCAATATATCTGTAGTACCTCCCAATTCCGTCCCTTCAATACTGGACGGTTTTCGGAGTAAATCACATTCCCTTTCTATCAATAATCGTAACTTGATGTGAAGCCCTTCGCCTTTTTCATAAGATAATTCCCGGTACTTCATTAACCTTTCTTTAAGTGTTTTATCTGAAGCAGTATAAGGGAATCTATTTATCCAGTATTCAGCTTTCTTTCCTTCATAGATCATTTCATTTAGCCATGCTGGATAACTTCTAATATTACGCCTCAATGAAGGATCTACTATAATTGTTTTATCCAAGCTCTCCAACAATATTCTACATAGCTCCAAATGCCCTTCAGGTTTCACAAGATCTGCCCATGATGTGATAGATGTTCTTTCAAACAGGCTTTGTATTTTATCAAACCTCAATTCTATCCGTATGCTATTTAAAGGCTCCCGGAACTTTAATGCAGGTAGATAAATCTTGTTTGTAAAATGACCATGCTTAAACTTATACCCCATAAGATCACCTGCTTTATTCTTTTCTACCTCATAACGATCATCCCCCTCTTTATCTGCTTTACCACTAAAGATCCTTTCTCTCAATATTTCCTTACTCAATAATAAAACTTCAGGATCAGGCTGTAATGTTATTGAGGCTTCCGTTGGTGCTGCTGGCTTTACATTTTCTAACTTTAAACAAAAAGCATTTGCAAACTCAGTAAGGATCTTGTTGAATTCAAGCAAAGGAACATTCGCATAGTTTTTCCCATCATAATAAATCTTAGATGGATTGCCTTTGATGTAGAGCCTTCTTTCAAGTTCACCTGATAATTTACACAAGTACCTTCGTAGAGTTAGATCCCAACCATTCCATTGCTTTTTACTTTTCCAAAAGGTATGCAGTTCACTTTCACTATCAGACAATATCTCCCCCGTAACATCCCCAACCTCATATCCAAATTGAATTCCAGTATTACGATGAACTACAAAAGCCCATTGGTTGTAATCACACTTTATTTCAAATTCGCCAGATAATTCATCTACTAACGCTTTCGGAAACCCGAAATATGATACACTCTCTTGTACACATTCCACTTATTTTTAGTACCTTTGTTATGGGTTTATTCACGATGTATTCATTATAATTTAGATTAAAAGAGCCTTTGCTGAAGTAGGCTCTTTTTTTATTTCATTACTATCCCTCTTTTTGTAGCAAAGGATTTCAACTCTTTAGATTCTGATAGTACTTTGTCTGCTAATTCAGAAATTTTAGCCAATCCAGTATCTACTTTTATCCTCTGTGGCATTTGAGTTTGTAATGGCTGGCTTTGTTGTGCCTTTATCATTCGCTTTTCTTGCAGATTAATAGGCTGAAAATTTCCCATTAATTGAAATTGAAGAGTGTATTCGGATTGATTTTTATACCAGTACAGGCCATTCGCCTTTTCTATTTCACTTTTCATTTCACCTTCTGTAATACAAAAGGCATCACAGCTTTTCTTTAATTCTTTTTTATAATCCTTAGCACCAATCCAAGCATTGTAATCTTTATCAGTTATTAGACCTTTCCTGTATGCTTCTTGTATTGCTTGCTCATTAGTTTCAAAATTTGTCATTGATAATTAGTGTTTACTTTTTAGCGATTGAGCGATTTGCTGTTCGATTTGAGTTACTGTGGGTTTATTCCAGCAGTCCAGGCCGCAACGCTTATTTGTTTCTATTGCCTCTTTATACTGCTGTAGATACGCATTATAATCTGCATCAGAAAGATATCCGATCTCATTATCTCTTAGCATATCAGAGAAATGATCATACAATACTCCAAACAATGAATTAATAACTACTGTTATCAAAGTATAATCACCTTTAATCTTTTGGTAAGCCATCAATAAATTTTCAAGATCCTTATCAAGTGATTGCCCAGCAATGTGCGAAACCTTAGTACTCCATTCTTGTTTGATTCTTTTAACTTCCTCATGATACTTCAGATCTGGCCATATAGGATGATTGTTGAAATGCTCATCATATAAGCGATGCTTACCAGACAAAATTTGAAAATCATTCTTTGCCCTGAAAACATAGCGGGGATCAAAAGCCCTTGGTTTAAGTTCCATTAATTAATTTGATTAAATGCGATAAGCAACTGAGGGATTTTTTCAGTCTATTTACGATCTGAGTGATTTTGTACTAAGTACAATTTTCAATACTTAGTATTAGATTAGGCTACTTTGTTAGTTGTAACGTAAGTAGCAGCATCAATTTGTCTTTCACGAAGGCTTTTAGTTTTGCTTTTTAATAGCCAATCATCAAGGTCATTCTTATCAAAGAATAACTTACCTCCGTTTGGTTTTGAAAAGGGAATAATTTGAGATGAGGTTAGTTTATACATACTCCCCTTGCTATAGCCTAAGTATGCACATGCCTCTTTGAAATTTAAGGGCTTGTTTGAGTTAACAGTTTCCATTCCTATCAATGTTTGATAGCGATCTTAACGATTTTAATTTGCAATCTTAAATGAAGCGATTTTTTCAGATATCCAAGTAATAGGATAATCAGAGAAGCGATTTGGAATACAAAGGTACTAATTAATTTTATTTTTTTTGATTCCTTACTATTGTTTTTAGTTAATTAAAATCAAAATGCAATTTGTCTGTAGATCTATCTTTTACTTCTGCTGCTGCAATTACATATCTGGTTGTCTGATTGACTGAACCATGCCCCATAGATTTAGATGTTTTGAAAATATCAACATCACAAAGTATCAAATTGGTTCCGAATGAATGCCTCAAGTTGTGCCAGCGGATGTGCTGGTTTAATCCCGCACGAGTTACCCACGCACCTAACGTTTTATTAGCCCCATCTGCTGTAGGTAATTGAAATATTAAATGCTTCGATTTATCAGCCTGTTCCAATATTTTCATTGCAATATCATTCAAGTGAACCGAAACTGTTTTATTTTTTCTCTTTAGCTTCTCCCTCACGAATACTAATCTTCGTGTATCAAGATTTATTTTATCCCATGTAAGGTTACTGATATCCGCCCACGCTAAGCCAGTAACACTGGAGAACAATGCTGCGTGTTTTACTTCTTGGCTATTGATTGGAGTATTAGCAAGGATTTTTAACTCATCTAATGTTAGTATATCTTTTTTTCTTGCTTCCCCCACTGCTTTCTTTTCAACTTTATCAAGCACATTCTCTGGCATCATATTCATTCTATAGGCATGCTTAATCATTTTCTTAAATCTTGCATAATAAGATCTTGCTCCTTCCCCTACACTTCTTTCTTGCAAAAAATCAATAAACCGTTCAATCAAAATAGGGTGAAGAGTGCCAAACGTAAGACCAGTGTTCTTAGTTTCAGATAGAAATTTAATAAACCTTTTCAGCGCACCCTCCATATTCCGCTTATCTCTTTTAGTATAATCATCAATGTAATTTTGCATCCAAACCACTACCTCTGTTTTCTTACCAGCATCACTTTTTATATCATAGTTCCTCCCTTCAAGTTCAACTGCTCTGTTTAGTTTTATTGCTTCAGCTTGTTTTAATAATGCCTTATTATTTTCTCGGTCAAGTAAGCTGGATGGTTTAGCCAGTTGTAAATGCTTTAATGTTTCAATACGGTGCTTTCCATTATGATAAATATCCAATCGTAGAGAAGTGGTGCCATCTGCATTCTTACGTTTCCTTAGAGTTACGCTCATTTTTTTAGTATTTTATATCACAAAGATATAAATATTATACTAAAAATTTGAGCCATGAGGTACAATTAGGGTACAGGAATTGTGAAAACGGATAGAAAAGAGTGAAAAAGAATAGAAAGAAAATATTGCTACAACCCTTACCAGTACAGCATTACAGCAATAAAAAAGCCTCCAATTAAGGAGGCTATAAGTGCCCACGAAAGGAATCGAACCTTCACGCCCTTGCGAACGGCAGATTTTGAGTCTGCTGCGTCTACCAATTCCGCCACATGGGCTTCTTTGCGGTTGAAAAGTTGAAAGGTTAATAAAATTGATAAGGTTATTAAATTCCGGAAGACCCTTCAAATAAAAACCTTTTTAACTGGTCAACTTGTAAACCTTTTAACCGTCTTTCACCGGGCTGCAATATTACATTAATCAGCCAATCTCTCCAAAATCCGGTTTAAGTATTTTTTTTTGTAATAATATTCTTTGAGTTTTAAAAGCTCGTCCTGGCTGGTAGTAGCAACGTTGTAGCTGCTGAGGATGGGTTTTATATCTTCATATAGTGAAGCTTCGTAATCTGCTACCTGTTTGGTGATGCCGGCTTCATCCGTTTCCGTAAATGCTTCATTGATCTCCATCATCTCCATTAAAAAACCAGGGGGCAAATTATATTTTTCATTTTCGGTGATGAGACCCTGTGTCTGTAAAAAATATTCGATGGTGCGTTGCTCATCTTTGAAAATAGTAAAAGCTTTATTAATATCTGCGGAGCGTTTTAATGAATCTTCTTTTTCCAATTCTGTTGCCTGCGTAAAAAAATCGGGGTGATTTTTTTTCTGTAATTCAAAATATTTTGTTGATAGTAATTCTTTATTTACTGATGGGGCTGATGGGAGATCAAAAAGTTCAAAGTAGTTCATAAAGCAAAGTTACTTTTGAATTCTGAATTCTGAGTTCTGAATTCAATTCAGCATTCAACATTTAGAATTCAGAACTCACAACTCAGAATTCATTTCGTACCTTGCGCCCTAAATATTTTTGGATGCTAAAGATCGGATTAATCAGGGAAGGAAAAATTCCTGCGGATAACAGGGTGGCACTTACACCGGCACATTGCAGGTTTTTAAAAAATCAACCTGGCATTGAAATTATTGTACAACCATGTGAAACGCGTTGTTTCAGTGATAAGGAATATGTATCTGCAGGTGTAGAAGTACGGGAGGATCTTAGCGATTGCGATATCTTACTCGGCATTAAAGAAGTACCGGTAAACATGCTGATAGAAGGAAAAACATATTTGTTCTTTTCCCATACAAAAAAATTACAACCTTATAACCGCAAACTGCTAAAGGCGATCATTGCAAAAAAGATCACGCTCATCGATTATGAATGCCTTGAACATGAAGATGGAAAAAGGATCATTGGCTTTGGTTTTTTTGCAGGCATAGTTGGTGCACACAACGGCATCATGGCTTATGGCAACCGTACCGGTGCATACAAATTGGATGGTATCAAGGGCAGGAAAAGTTTCCAGCAACTCATTCACACTTATTTCGGATTAAAACTTCCAAACTTTAAAATAGCGGTTACGGGTAGTGGCAGGGTTGCTCATGGCATCCTCGAGATCATGAACCTGCTTGGTATACATGAAGTGGAAGAAGATGAATTTTTAAACAAACGTTTCTCCTACCCTGCTTATATTCATTTAAAGGGCGCCGACCTGTATGAACATAAGACTAAAGGAAATTATTCAAGGGATGATTTTCACCATAACCCGGGCAATTACAATTGTACATTCAAAAAATATTTACCGCATACAGATATTTTAATGAATGGTATCTATTGGGAGAAATCAATTCCACGTTTGTTTGAACTGGAAGATATCAGTTCAGAAAATTTCAGGATACAAACCATTGCAGATATTACCGATGACATGGGTGGTTCTGTTCCCTGCAATATTGGCGATTCAACGATTGAAGATCCTGTATATGGCGTTGATAAAACAACATTTCAAAAAACAACTCCTTACCTGCCCGACTCCATAGATATAATGGCTGTCGGCAACCTTCCCAATGAATTACCTAGAGATGCAAGCCGTTATTTTGGCGAACAACTGATCAAACATGTTTTGAAGGACCTGATTGATGGGAACAGTAGTATTATTGAGAAAGCGACCATCGTTAAGAATGGGGAGCTTACTGGTGAGTATGGGTATATGAAGGAGTATGCATACGGATCGATTTGAAAATTTGAAGATTTGAAGATGATCTGATTAAAAGCATTTCAAGTCGGGCGACCCCATAATTTTCAAATCTTCAAATTTTCAAATCTTCAAATAATTTCTCTTGCCCAATAATTATTTCAGCTTCAAACAATTTACCATTCACCAGGATCAATGTGCCATGAAAGTGTGCACGGATGCTTGTGTATTGGGTGCGTGGGCTGCTGGTAAATTTGAAAAAAATATTCACACAAAAAATGTTTTGGATATTGGTACAGGTACGGGACTGTTAAGTTTAATGCTTGCACAAAAAATAAATGCAGCGATCGACGCAATTGAAATTGATAGAGCTGCTGCAAAACAAGCAAAAGAAAATGTATTGCTATCTCCCTGGCAAGATAAGATCGATATCATCAACGTTTCGCTTCAGCAGTTTGATACAACTAAAAAATATGATCTTATCATTTCCAATCCACCTTTTTTTGAAGATGATCTGAAATCACCGGATGATGATAAGAATGCAGCGAAACATGATAGTACTTTGAAACTGGATGAACTTGTTGTCTTTATAAAAAACAAATTGAATGAAAATGCTTCTGCAGTTGTTCTTATTCCCTTTCAGCGCACAAATTATTTTGCTGAACTGTTGAAAGAACATCATTTATATATCAATGAAACGCTTTTTGTAAAACAATCGCCTAAGCATGATTATTTTCGGTCGGTCATTTTATTTTCAAATGAAAATATTCAACCGATAGAAAGTAATGAGTTGATCATTCATGATGATAAGAGGAATTATACGTATACGTTTAAAATATTGTTAGCGCCTTATTATTTGAAGCTCTGATTTGAAATCAGACATTAGAAATCAGCTTGAAAACATTATTCTCTTCGAAGATCTCACAATTGATAAGTTTTGGTGGGTGGGGGCACCGACCGAGAGGGTGAGCGTTATTGCCGATTCCCGATTGCCGTCACCATTCCGCTTTCGCCGACGGCTTCACACTTAGATCCACAAAATCTTTTTCTAAAAACTTATAATAACCTGTAATAGCGATCATCGCTGCATTGTCTGTACAATATTGAAATGCAGGAATAAAAGTATTCCAGCCTTCTTTCTCCCCCATCTCCTTTACTCCATTGCGTAAGCCGCTGTTGGCACTTACGCCACCTGCGATGCAAATATTTTTAATACCGGTTTGTTCTGCTGCTTTTTTTAATTTGTTGAGGAGGATACTCACGATCCTGTTTTGTACGGATGCACAAATATCTGCCAGGTTATTTTCAATGAAAGCTTTTCGCTCTTCTTCTGTTGCAGTAAAGGTTTCTTTGAACACGGTACTTGTTCCGGCATTCTGTAAAAAATAAAGTATGGATGTTTTTAACCCGGAGAAACTAAAGTCAAGCCCGGCAATATGTGGCTCGGGAAATTTATATGCTTTTGGATTTCCTTCTTTTGCATATTTATCAATCAATGGTCCGCCCGGATAAGGGAGGCCGAGTATCTTCGCCGTTTTATCAAATGCTTCCCCGGCAGCATCATCAATGGTCTGCCCAATTACTTTAAGATCGGTGGGTGATTTGCACAAAACAATCTGCGTGTGTCCGCCACTGACAGTTAAACATAAAAAAGGAAATTCCGGTTTTGGATCATCGATGAGGTTTGCCAGTACATGCGCCTGCATATGATGCACCGCTATCAATGGTTTATCCAATGCAAGCGATAATGATTTTGCAAATTGTGCACCCACCAGCAGCGCACCAATCAATCCTGGTGCCTGTGTGAATGCAATAGCATCAATATCTTCCATATTGCATTTTGCTTCTTTCAATGCTGCATCCACAACGGGAACAATATTTTGCATGTGTGCCCTGCTCGCAAGTTCAGGCACCACACCTCCATATTGCGCATGTACTTTTTGGGTTGCGATGATGTTGGAAAGTATCTTACCATCACAACAAACTGCGGCTGCGGTCTCGTCACAAGAAGATTCGATGGCGAGAATAATACCACCCCCCAGCCCCCTAAAGGGGGAGTTGATTTCGTTCATATTGTAAAGATAGATTAATAGAATACATACGTTTTCAAATGGGACTTAAAAAATCAAAATGAAATATTCAATTTCAATACAAACTTCAAACTATTAGAGACTAAGTTCCCCCTTCAGGGAGCGGAGGGGGTTTGTTAGCTGCGTATCGCTACCACCGGATCCATCTTCGCCGCCTTCGATGCAGGGAAAATGCCGGCAATGATGCCAACAATGAGGCAAACAAGGATGGTAATGATGAGCATTGGTATAGAAATGTAAATCGGGAAGTCGAGCATGCTGGATGATATGATGGTTCCTAGCCAAACAAAGAATAATCCGAACCCACCGCCAAGAAAACAAAGGATGATCGCTTCGAGTAAAAATTCAAAAAGTATAGAGCCACTTTTTGCACCAATTGCTTTTTTAAGCCCGATAATGGGAGTTCTTTCTTTTACCGTTACAAACATGATGTTTGCAATACCAAATAAACCAACAATCAGACTGATACCTCCAATGATGGAGCCAACAATATTGAGCACAGAAAAGAATCCTGTGATGGCCTGGCTGAATGCTTCTACGCTATTGAGTGAAAAATTATCTTCCTGTTTGGGACCAAGTTTTCTTATTTGCCGCATGATGCCTCTTAGTTCATCACTCAATGCAGCAGTAGTAACACCTTTCTTTCCGTTTGCAATGAGTATGGGATTTGAATATTCTTCTTTGAACAATGTTTTACAAAATTTATAAGGCATCATAATGCAATTATCATAATCCCATCCTATAAAATTTGTTCCTTCTTTTTTTATTACACCAACAATGGTTGCTTTTTTTCCTTTGATATCAATTTGCTTCCCGATCGCTCTTGCAGTTGTACCAAATAAACTTTCGGCATTACCAAACCCGATCAAACAAACATTGCTTCCTGCATTGAATTCACTGGCGGAAAAAAAACGCCCCGCATCAAATTTGATGGGCTGGATATTCATTTGTGATTCGGTGATGCCGTATACCGTTGCACTTTGTATAAGATCATCTTTATGAGAAATACTTCCGCCGGTTTGCATTAAAAAAGAAACATCGTATAATAACTCCGAACGTTCCCTGATCATCTCTGCCTCTTCATATTTCATCACTGGCCTCGCCCTGAATTTCCAGAATGGCTGATCAGGACCGCCGCTATAATCCCATTTATCAATGTAGATCGTATTATCGCCAAGCGTCTTTACTTCTGATTGAATATTTCTTTCAAGACTGTTTACAGCTGCCAACACACCAATGATACAAAATATACCAAAAGCAATTCCTGTAAGGCTAAGCGCACTGCGAAGTTTATTTGCCTTTAACTCCTGGAATGTGAGCCTGAGGGAATTGAGGATGATGTTGAGGGTTTTGCGCATGGGGCAAATGTAAGGAACTGTTTGTATTGGGCTATTGGAAATATGGTTGATTGGTTGAGGAGGTTGACAAGTTGATAGGGTTGATAAAGTTGACAGGGCTGTACAACCTTTATTAACTTTATCAACCCTATCAACCTGTCAACTTTTTTAACCTTTGAAACCCCTGGAACCTTTACTTTCCTCTCCCCCACCCAAACCAATCATTCCCATTCGCATAAAGCATTAATGCAAGCAAGAATACCATACCGGCGATCTGTGCATATTCAAGGAATTTTTCGCTGGGCTTGCGGCCGGTGATCATTTCTATTAAAGTAAATAATACATGGCCACCATCGAGTGCAGGAATCGGTAAGAGATTCATGAATGCAAGTACAATGGAGAAGAATGCAGTGATGTTCCAGAAATGTTGCCAGTCCCAGCCCGTGCCGGAAAAAACAGAACCCATTGCTTTAAAACCACCAACACCTTTATAAGCGCCGGTTTTAGGAGATAATATTAATTTGAACTGATCGATATAATCGCTGAGAGAATTTATTGCCAGCCTGAAACCTGCAGGGAACGCAGCAAAAAAACCATAATGCGTATGCTGGATATCGAACACATGCATGCTATCATATTGCTTAAAGGTTAATGATGGCAATGACATTCTGCCTTCGTCATTCAATTGCACAACAAGTGGTATGATCTCTCCGTTGCGATCTACTGTAACAGTAACTTTCTGATTTTTTCTATGCCCGCAATATGCCGACAGTTCATCAACATAGTTGACATCAAGCGAATCAACTTTAATGATCTTATCCCAATATTTAAGCCCTGCTTTACCTGCATATGAGGTATCATCTGCAGGAAAGCTACCAACCAATGCAGGAACACGTGGATCTATAAAACTTCCTTTTTGTTTTTTCTTTTCTACCAGCTGGCCGATAACGCTGACGGGTATCTGAATTTTTTCAGGCTTGCCATTTCTTTGTACCTGTATCTCGCCACCGCCACTGAAAAGAATTTTCTTAGGTATTTCTTCAAAATATTCTATCGTATCATGATTTACCGATATCACTTTATCGCCGTCTCTCAAACCGATCTCGTACATCAGTGAATCCCTCACCCAGATACCATTCTTTACGGATGCGTTGGGCATTTTATCTTCGCCCCATACCATTAATATACCTGCGTAAATAATGAATGCCAGGATCACGTTGACCGTAACACCGCCGATCATGATGATCAATCGTTGCCAGGCTGGTTTGCTCCTGAATTCCCATGGCTGTGGCGGAAGTTTGAGTTGTTCCTTATCCATGCTTTCATCCACCATGCCGGCGATCTTCACATAACCACCAAGCGGAAGCCAGCCAATACCATAAGTTGTTTCACCAATCTTCTTTTTGAAAATAGAGAACCATGGATCGAAGAATAAATAAAATTTATCAACCCTGCATTTGAACCATTTTGCAGTGATATAATGTCCGAATTCATGTAGCAGGATAAGAATTGAAAGAGACAATAATAATTGTGCCGCCCTTAAACCCACGCTTGACCAATCGATAGCTAGTAATGTCATACTTCCCGGAGGAGAATTTAAATTGTTAATCTATTTTTTTGTTTGGGGTTTGGTGTTCATGTGGTTTGCAACTAATTAAAGTTCTCTCAACACCAAACAATTTAACACCAAACGCTTTTACAACTTCATCAACGACGCCGCAAAGTTACGTGCCTCACCATCGCTGTCAAAATATTCCTGTAATGTTGGCTTTTCTATATAACTTATTTTCTGCATTGTTTTTTCTACAACGGCAGTTATATCGAGGAAGCCTATCCGATTTTTAAGGAATGCCCATACTGCTATTTCGTTTGCCGCATTCAATACACAAGGCGTATTGCCTCCTTTTTGCAATGCTTCAATAGCCAGGCCAAGATTCCTGAATGTTTTAAAATCCGGTTCTTCAAAATTGAGGGCCGGGTATTTTCTAAAGTTCAGTCTTGGAAAATCATTTCTTAAACGTTGTGGAAATCCCAAAGCATATTGAATGGGTAATTTCATATCCGGCAATCCCATCTGCGCTTTTATACTTCCATCTTCAAACTGAACCATGCTATGAATAACACTTTGCGGATGTATCACCACTTCAATTTGTTCGGGCCTTAAATTGAATAACCACTTTGCTTCAATCATCTCCAGGCCCTTGTTCATCAGGGTTGCAGAGTCGATGGTTATTTTTGCCCCCATCGTCCAATTGGGATGCTGCAGGGCATGATCTCTTTTTACGTTTACAAGAAAGTTCGGTTTCTTGCCGAGGAAGGGTCCGCCACTTGCTGTAAGTACAATTCTTTCAATAGGATTTCTAGCTTCACCAATAAGGCATTGAAAAATGGCAGAGTGCTCACTATCGACAGGAATGATCGGCGCCCTGTTTTCGAGTGCCATCTTCATTACAATATCACCCGCCACCACAAGTGTTTCCTTATTGGCAAGCGCAATTACTTTTCCTTTTGCTACTGCTTTTAATGTAGGCTTTAGCCCCGCAAAACCTACGATCGCAGCGATCATTACATCATAGGTATCAAAATCTGCCACTTCTTCCAATGCCTCTTCGCCAGTAAAAACTTTTATTAAGGTAGAACCTAAAGCAGCTTTTACTTTTTCATATTTCTTTTCATCACCGATCACCACAATATTGGGTTTGAATTCCAATGCCTGTGTGATCAGTAATTCATCATTTGTTTGTGCAGTCAATATCTCAATCTCAAAAATATCGGGGTTGGAACGTACCACGTCAAGAGCCTGTGTGCCGATCGAGCCTGTAGAACCAAATATCGCTATGCGTTTTTTTGCATTAGCTCCTGTCATATCAAGGATTTTATTTTGAATTATTTATATATGAGAGGCAATTTAGTGTAATATCGGGAATCGGCAATCGGCAATCGGCAATCAGCAATATTCTGTTGGGGGCTGCAAACTATGGCAGATGTCATCTTTAACAAAAACACTTCAATTAATTTTCAATATTCAACGTACAATACTCAATGTTCAAGTGCAGCCCGGTGAATATTGAACATTGTACGTCGAATATTGAGAATTTCTTTTTTACATTCATAATAGGTCTAAAGCGATACAATGCTCCTCGTCTTATGCGATTCCTGTACAGCGCCGATGATCTTCATCACATTCAGCCCCTCCTCCCCACTCACTGGCAATTGTTGATCATTGGCGATTGCTTCATACAGCGCATTATAGAATTCCATATAGTTGCCTTGTAATGAAGTTATCGTAGTACGGATCGTTTCGCCGTCTTTTAGAATATTGAGTATACCGGCTGCATCGGGTGGTTCTGTGCCCCAATCCGGTGAATTGGGTATTGCTCCCTGCTTCAAAACATCTTCCTGTATATCGGCCCGCATTTTTATAAATGAACCGTGCGTACCATGCAAACTGTATGCGGCGGGTTGTTCTTTTACAATGAGGCCGGCTTTTAATCGCACAGTGAGTCCCGGATAAAAAAGATGCATATCGATATAATCATTTACCAGCGATGAAGGCCTTAGCACCCTCAAAAAACCAAATACCGATTGCGGCATACCAAAAAGATACAATGCCTGGTCGATGATATGCGGGCCAAGATCATGCAGTAATCCTGCACCGGGATTGGTTGTTTCTTTGTGTTGTTTCGGGCTGAGGTTAAGATTGAAACGATCAAAATGAAATTCTGCTTCTACAATTTTACCCAATGATCCTTCATCAGCAATTTTTTTTACTGTTTTGAAATCACTGTCGTAACGGCGATTTTGAAACACTGCCAGCTTTTTATTTTTTTGCCCGGCGATCTTTATCAATTCTTCTGCCTCACTAACGGTAACTGTGAACGATTTTTCCACCAGTACATGTTTATTTGCCAGCAATGCTTTTTTTGCAAAATCAAAATGCGTATAGTTTGGTGTGTTTACAACGACCAGGTCAATATTATCATCTGCCAGCATTGCCTCCAGTGAATTGAAAGAGATGATACCGGGATATTCAGTAGCAGCAACTTTTTTTGAGCGTTCCCAGGTGCCGTACAAATTAAAACCCTTGTGAAGATGAATGAACGGGGCGTGGAAGACTTTGCCGCTCATACCGAAGGAGCATAATGCTGTGTTGAGAATTCTCATAAATGTATGATGTATGATTTATGATGTATGATATTTTTCAATTTGTGACGATCTTCTGATATCGAAAGACATCATAGATCATACATCATATATCATACATGACTTTCAGTCGTCAAAGTATAAGTAAATGGTTTCAACGCATCTGCAATTTTCCTATCATTACCCAATCTTGCTACTTTGTTTTGTCCGCCTAGTTTACCAATGCTCTTCATATAATTGACAAAACCATTTTTTTGAACGAGTGTTATCTTAAGTGGTTGAAGAATGTTTCCGCTGATGAGATCATCATAGTAAACATTTTTAAGACGCAGGTTGTCGTCGAGTTTTTTTGCAAAGTGATCAAGATCGGAAGGCATGTTCTCAAATTCGATGAACCATTCGTGGTAGCTTTTTCCTTTATCCGTACTTATATAAGGCGCTACTGTAAATTCTGTAAGATGAATATTTTCTTCGCTGGCTGCATTTAATATAGCTGCTTCCACTTCTTCTACGATCACGTGTTCGCCGAATGCAGATATGAAATGTTTGGTGCGGCCGCTAACAATGAGCCTGTAAGGGTCCGTTGAAACAAACTTAACAGTATCCCCGATATTATAGGCCCATAAACCTGCATTGCTGCTGATGATGATCGCATAATTCTCACCTACGACCACATCTTTCAAGGTAAGCCTTGTTGGATTTTCATTGTGTATTTCTGCAACCAGGATGAATTCAAAAAATATCCCGCTATCGGTATTCAGCAACATCCCCTGTTCTTTTTGTGAATCCTGGAATGCAAAAAAACCTTCACTTGCAGGGAACAATTCGATCGTATCAATACTACGGCCAATGCTTTCCGTTAGTTTTGATTTGTATGGCTCGAAATTTACACCGCCTTGTACCATCACGCTGAAATTTGGAAAGAGTTCACCGATCTTTTTTCCTGATACTTCTATCAGCCTGTCGAAATACATTTGCATCCACGGTGGAATGCCGCTGATCAATGTCATATCCTCGTTCATCGTTTCTTCTACGATCTTATCCAGCTTCTCTTCCCAATCTTCGATACAATTTGTTTCGTAAGAAGGCAATTGATTGGCACGTAAATATTTTGGCACATGATGGTTCACTATGCCACTAAGCCTTCCTGTTGGTATACCGCCAATACGTTCCAATACAGGCGAACCGCTCAGGAAGATCAGTTTCCCATCAGCAAATTTTACATTACCTGTTTCAGCCATATAACAAAGCAATGCGTTTCTCGCTGTGTTGATATGATTGGGAATTGATTCTTTTGTAATGGGAATGTATTTTACACCACTGGTGGTACCACTTGTTTTGGCAAAATAAATAGGCACGCCCTTCCACAAAACGTTGTGCCTGCCTTCTTTTATTTTTTCTATGTATGGTTTAAATGCTTCGTAATCACGAATAGGCACCTGCTTAACAAAATCTTCGTGTGTTTTTATGGTAGAGAAATCATGATCCTTGCCGAAGTGTGTTTTTTGCCCGGTTTTAATAAGCTGGTTAAAGATCTTTGTTTGATCTGCAACCGCTGTTATCATACCTTTTTTTACCTGCCTGTATATATAGTTGGCAAATGGTTTTGCCAGGAAAGATTTTATCTTCATTTAAAGCACAATTATCATACGATAATTAAAATTATTATAAATACCAGATAAATACAAGTTCAATTTGTGAAAACGCTGTTTAAAAATCAGGTCAATTCTCAAGCTATAAAACTTAATGATAATTCTAACGTTTCAATAAATATTCAATATTCAACGTACAATACTCAATGTTCAAGTGCAGCCTGGTGAGCATTGAACATTGTACGTTGTTTATTGAATATTTTTTACTTACAATCACACGACCATTCTTTATCAAGATCAATGACAGTTACGACCACCAACTCATCCGTATGCGGTGCAATTACAATACGTACGTGTTGTTTATCATGCGTAACGCCTTCAAGCGGGTATGTTTTTCCCTTCTCACTTTCTTCTACTTTATTATAGTTTATTACACCTTCTTTTAATATCTCCTTTACTTCAGATTCATCAATATGCCGGCAGTCCATGCGGCAACGGGCATGTTTGCTGTAAATTATTTTGCTGATGCTCCTGTCAATTGGTTCATTTTCAATAACAGGTTGTTCGGGAGCTGAAACCGGTACTGTTTGCGGCTCTATTGGTATACGTACAGCTGGACCACGCTGGTGTTGTTTGATCCAAAAGAACAACACGCCGGCTGCAATAAGGAATATGAGGGGAAGGTATTTTTTTAGCACGGTGCAAGGTAATCAATTTGAAGATTTGAAGATTTGAAAATGTGGCGATTAGGGCATTTAAAAATGGAAACTTTAAATCATAAAGGCCATCATCCTCAAATTTTCAAATCTTCAAATCTTCAAATTGCCGTAATTTCGCGGCCATGAACAAAACCGTCGCTTTACACACATTGGGCTGTAAGCTTAATTTCAGCGAAACCACGTCTATCGGGCGGTTGCTGGAGAACGATGGCTTTATCAAAAAAGATTTTGAAGATGTGGCAGATGTGTATGTGATCAACACCTGTTCGGTTACCGACAATGCAGACAAAGAATGTCGTTACCTGGTTCGTCGTATTCAAAAAAAGGCGCCGGAAGCGATGATCGTTATTACGGGTTGTTATGCACAGTTAAAACCAAAAGAAATAGCTTCTATCCCGGGCGTAAATCTTGTGTTGGGCGCTGCGGAAAAATTCAATATAGCAGAACATCTGAAAGAATTACATAAGAATGATGCAGCAAAGATCTGCAGTTGCGATATTGAAGATGTAAACACTTTCACAGCAACACATTCAATAAAAGAAAGAACAAGGATCTTTTTAAAAGTACAGGATGGCTGTGATTACAACTGTAGTTTTTGTACCATCCCGATGGCAAGAGGAAAAAGCCGCAGCGACAGTATTTCGAATGTATTAAAAGAAGTAGAAGACATTGCTGCAGGTGGTGCAAAAGAAATTGTATTAACGGGCATCAACCTTGGAGATTTTGGAAAAGGATATACGGGCGGAAAAAAATATGAAGAGAATTTTTTCGATCTGATAAAAGAACTGGATCAATATGCCCCGATCGAACGTTTCCGTATTTCTTCTATAGAACCCAACCTGCTCAGCAACGAAATGATCGAATTTGTGGCGAACAGCAAAAAGTTTATGCCGCATTTTCATATACCATTGCAAAGTGGCAGCAATAAGATCTTAGCGGCCATGCGCAGGCGTTACAAAAGAGAATTGTATGCAGAAAAAGTAAGTCTTATTAAATTATTAATGCCGCACGCATGTATCGGGGCCGATGTAATTGTAGGATTTCCCGGTGAAACCAATGAGGATTTTAATGACACGGCACGCTTCTTACAGCAAAACGATATCTCTTACCTCCATGTATTTACTTATTCTGAAAGAGACAATACACATGCATTAACGATTGATCCTATTGTGCCCATTCACATACGCAATGAAAGAAACAAGATCCTCCGCAACCTGAGCTATACAAAAATGCAGGCATTCACGCAGCAACATATCGGTCAAACAAGAAAGGTATTATTCGAAAATGTGAGTGGAAATAAAATGATGGAGGGATACACAGATAATTATATAAAAATTACTGCGCCATATAAAGTGGAGTGGAGTAATGAGATTGTGGAGTGGGTGATCTAGAAGATATCAGATGTCGGAAATCAGATATCAGAAGTTCCTGAGAAATGTAATTCTTTTCAATTTATAAGCCAGCTGATGTCTGATTTCTGACATCTGATATCCGGCATTTAAAACTCGTTCCACTTCTTATGCGACAACGCTTTCTCAAAAGTCGCTCTTGTTTTTGGGTCTGTTAATACACCCAGATGTCTCGTATGATGCATATCGGTACCTACATAAGAAACAAGATCATGCTTTAAAAGATATTGCGACACTTTCTGCGCTTCCCTACCGTAATAGCCTGTAAGTGATAAAAGATTTACCTGCAACATAAAGCCAAGGTCTGCCAGGTGATGATACATTTTATAGTTACCATAATAATAAGGATATCTTTCAGGATGGGCAAGTATGGGTGCATATCCCTCTGTAATGAGTGCGAACGACATTTTTCCCGGCTCCTGCGGCATGGCTGCATAAGAAAATTCGGTAAGTATGATATTATCTTTTATTGTGAGGAACTTTGTCTTTGCATCTATCAATTCAAAAAAATAACTATCGAGCATATACTCTGCAGCAGCGCTTACTTTAAAATTGATCTTTTGTTTTTTAAGTTCATCCTGCAAAACTTTTAATGCAGCATTGATGGTTGTTGCATCATTGCGATAAAGGTCCCCAATAATATGCGGCGTTGCAATAGAACCTGTCACCCCCATTTCCATCAACCCTTTAATAAGTGTAATAGAAGTTTCAACATCAGGCGCACCATCATCAATGCCCGGCAGGATATGGGAATGCATATCCGTTACAAAAGGAAAATAATCGCTGACAGAGGCTGCTTGTTTTTTACTTTTAAAGAAAGAGAACATGGATAGTTGTGTTTTGAGGATGCTTTGCGATAGATACGAGATACGGGATCACGTATCCGTTATCATTTCTTATAATACTGATGCACTTTACCTAATGGTTTAAGAATAGAAACAATAAATGGAAATGGAACACCATTTTTCTTCATGGCCAGGTAATCCCTCCTGTTGGCCCTGAAACGCTGGCGCCAGGTGGCATTACTTTGACCGCCTCTTCTCATTTTCACGATCAGTTTGGGAAGATAATATGCACTTATCTTATGCTTGTATAAATAGCGGGCCATGAATTCATAATCAGCTGCACTATAATAATGGTTTTCATAACCACCATATTTTTTAAATAGCTCCCTCCGAAAATAAAATGTAGGATGTGCCGGCATCCAGCCTTTGTGAAAAAGACTTCGCTTGTATTCTTCTCCTTTCCATATCCGGTGAATTTTTTTAGTATCTACCGGGTCCACATATTCAAGGTCACCATAAATACTATCTACTTTTTTTTCTTCGAATGCTTTTACGATACACTCAATAACATCCGCAGTATCCAGCATATCATCACTGTTTAGTATCCCGATGATCTCGCCGGTTGCCATTTCCATTCCTTTATTGATGGCA
Organism: Ferruginibacter sp.; assembly: GCA_047601875.1. GTDB lineage: Bacteria > Bacteroidota > Bacteroidia > Chitinophagales > Chitinophagaceae > Ferruginibacter. The sequence continues at coordinate 367,663 of JASGIL010000001.1, forward strand.
TCATACATACCTTTATCTGTTTCCGATACCCACCTGCTGATATGCGATTCATATTTTTTTATGATGGCAAGGGTATTATCTGTAGATTTTCCATCAATAACGATATGTTCAATATCGGGGTAGTTTTGCATAACCACCGATTCAATACACTGTTCCAGGTATTTCTCCGAATTATATGTTACCGTTATGATAGAAACTTTCATGATAGCTAAATTACGCCGACCAGTAAGCGTAAACAAATTTATGCTAAGCTTCAAAAACCCGGTCTTTTATTTTTATAGCCGGGTTCCCGCTGTAAATTCCATATGCTATCAAATTGGATGTGGCCACGGATCCTACTGCCAAAACGGAGTGGGTATGACAAATTACACCGGGACAAACTACTGCTTTAGCACCAATCCACACGCCTTCTTCAAGTGTAATTGGTTTAACGGAAAGGTCGAATGTCTCTTTGGAATAATTATGATTACCAGTGAGTAAAAAAGCCCCCTGCGACAAACATACATGGCTCCTGATCTCTACTTTGGCAAGATTGTCGATCCAGGCGTGCTCACCGATCCATATATGATCACCCAGTTCAAGCAACCATGGATATTTAATATTTACAAATGGTTTTATTAATACGCCTTTGCCAACTTTGGCTCCGAAAGTTCTCAGTAAAAAAGTCTTTAATCCATAAAAAGGGAACAGGCCTGTTTTAAAAAAACAGGTATTCACCCAATACCAGGTAAAACGTTTTATACCCGATCCCGGTTTATACCAATCATTGTTGTATTTGGAAAGGTCGGTTGCCATTGATTATTTTTTATCAGCAGGCTTTACAACTTGCTCTTTGGTCTGCCTGTTAAATAACAGCATAAAAATAAGGATAAACAGGTATGCAAAGAACGTGAACCATGAATGATGATCAATGCCTAACGGCATCGCCCAGCCTTTATTATTTGCCATGAGCAATAAGCTAAGCCTGGTAATATTCAATAACCAGATAAAGAACCAGCCGATAAAGACCCAAAATAGTTTCTTCTTAAAACTTCCTGCAGAAGCAACTACATAGGCGATCCAAAAACTCATTACGCCATAACCCAGGCACGAGTAGGCAAGTCGTATTCCCCTACCCCCTTCGCCCACCTTACGCATGGTATCATAATTTACCCGGAAGGTTTCTACACCAAATGCGGAGAGCATCCATTTTGTACCTGCGAGCAAAGAGTTTCTTAACCAGCTTACATAATCCATGTATTTTGTAATAAAGGGACTATAAGGGCCATCCGGAACCGTTAGTCCTATTACTGCAACTGTTCCGTAATAACAAACCAGGAACACCAGCAGGAATTTGATTACAAAAAGAATAAAGGTTTTATTTTTTAAAAAGTCGAACACTGTTGATTAAAAATTTGATAGTGTGAAATTTTAGCGCAGAGAACAAGGGCGAAGCATTTACGCAGGTTATTTCTCCATTGCAGTTGGTGCGGACACCAACCGAGGAACTCCCGTGATCGGTGTCTTCACCGACCACAACCCGTCAATACGTTATTCAGAAAACAATTTCAAATATTTCCCCGTATCAAAACCATGTAGGTAATAATCACTTGCAATATTATGAGCACCGGTTTGGTATTCGTTGAATGGTGCGTTGTTCATATTGCAAATGTGGAGCAAGGTTTCCGAAATTTCCTTTTCATTTGAAATATCAACGTTCCATCCTGCTTTTTTTTCCTGCAGCCCGTTCCATGGAGTAAAATTACTTGTAATGATCGGGCGGCCGGCACTCAGACTTTCATACAAAGCATGGCCGAAATTCTCTCCTTTGGTCAAAAGAATGGAAGCATCATAATTTGCAAATGTTTCCTGTACATCAGCCGGCTTCACATCTCCCCTGTATTTTATTTTAGATGAATTTGTATTGATGACCTCTTCGCATTTTCTCCAGTAAGCGGCATCTTTAACAGGCCCGTAAATATCCAATGTAATATTTGCAGGCAACTTTGAAATAATATTTACCAGCAGCAACAAATTCTTCTTCTCTGTAATGAGCGATAAATAAACAAGTCGCAGGGTGCCTTGCTGCTTGCCACTATTACGAATAGCCGCTACCGGTTTTTTAGGAATGTTTTCTGCAACGATCACTTTTGCATCGCTTCCAAATACTTTTTTTATATCCTGTTCTTCTTCTGCATTGGTTGCATGCCATGTTACACGTTTGCAAAGCCCCGACATTTTAAGTATGGCCAGGTATATTTTCTTTTTAAACGATTTTACAGCAAGTGCACCCTGCTGAAGCATGCCCCTCGGGCAAATAACAATGCGTATATTTTTTTTGATAGCAAACAATGGTACCAACACATACCTGTACGAAAACATTCCATTCAGGTAAACCACTGTGGCGCCTGTTCTTTTTAAATTTTCTTTAATGGTATCTGTACCGGGTTTACCCGCAGCGGCATACCATACTTTTATTGACGACGCTGATCCGGGTATTGTAATCTCTGACCATACTTCTGGCTGGATATTTTCCAATGGACGAGCCTCATTGAGATCATAGCTACTTGTAATTACAAATATGCCATACACATCCTGCAGCGCAATGGCAAGGTTGGTCAATGATTGTATTGGCCCTCCCGCTTTGTACGCCGGGAAAAAGTGATCATAGAAAATAAGTAGTGAAGGCTTTACAGGTCCTTTCATTGTACCGTTTCAATTGCAGTTATAACCTGGTTATAACTATATTGATCAATCTTTTTAAATGCAGCCTGTTGAATTGTATTGATCGCTTCGGGAGACCTGTTTAAATAATCATTAAGCAAATCCGCAAGCTGTTGAATATTTCCTGTTTCAAACACAGCACCGTTACTATCTTTCTCTACGAGGTCATATGCACAACCACAGGTATCAGAAACAATGATGGGTACACCAAAATTCATTGCTTCATTTACTGACAATCCCCATGTTTCACCCAACCCCGAACACATCACAAAAATATCTGCGGCACGATAATACAATGGTATCTCGCTTTGATTGATAAAACCAGTGAGCAAAACATGATCGCCGAGTTGTTGTTCTTTTATAAATGCTTCCATTTCCGCCCTGCATTCCCCATCTCCTGCAAATACCAGCAAAGCACCTGTTTTATCTTTGAGTTCATTGAATGCTTTCAACAGGTCAAGCGGCCTTTTTTTGTAAATGTATTTCCCTGAATAGAGTATTATTTTTTTCCCGACAGGAAGTTTGAGTTGTTGTTTTACGGCTTCTTTATTTGTTGTTTCAAATATATTCCTGAATCTTTTGTTGTCTACAGAATAAGGTGCAAATACAAGGTCCTTTTCCTTTACACCTAAACGTTGGTAAAACAATTTATTTTGTTTGCCGATATACAAAAATTTATCTACAAACAGGAATAAAAAACGCAGGTACAAATGTTTTAAAAATGTTATCGCTTTGTTTTTTTTCAGTTCCTGGTTCAGCGGTGTTTCAGAACGAAGGCAAACACGGTGGCCAAAAATTTTTCCAAAGATGATCGTCATAACATGCGTGCTATACGCCCACCCATGAACAACGATAACAGACTTTGGTTGTTTGTATAATAATGAAATGATCCCGGTATTAAAAAGCCCCCAGAACCCTTTGTGTATAGAAGGTTTCCATGAACGGTTTTTGATAAACACAGATTTATAGCCATCCAGTAAAGGAATATCCCACTTTACTTTTGTTCCAAATCCTTTATCAAGTTTCCCCTTTATGCTTTCATCAGAACAATAATAAACAGTAAGGTCCGTGTTTGTTGTAGCGCTTACCTGCTGGTACAGCGGGGCAAAATATTGTATAGGATGAGAGTTTAAAAAAAATACTGGTCGCATTATTATTCAGTTGACTTAAGCATCATTGGATCTATTGTCTTCATAAGTTGTCTTTTCACAACTGCTATTACAAGGAAGTAAATTAAAATGAATCCCAAAGCTTTTATTGTATCAATACCGTAAATATTTATAAGAAGAAAGAAAGGTGCAGTAACGATCATGCCCCAAAGATTCGGTCGGTATAAATATTTAAAAAAGAACCCTATCAAAAAACCGAATAGAAAAATCGGGATATACATTAAATAAGGTCCCATGTCTATGTAAGCATCAGCAAAACTACCAAGGCTAAAGGAAGTGGCCTTACTCTTACCACTTAAATTAAGTCCGGTATATTTATTGGTATGCTTGCTATCATCCAGTATTTCTTTATCGGGGTTAATAAACCTTGGTACAAGAAAGTGATCAACAGCAGCCAAATACAAAGCACCATTTTCATAAGGTATTCTTGCAGGCACAAATCTTACAGCAGCAGCAAAATAATGCACATAACCTACCCTGTTTACTAATTCTTCAATAGCGCTTTCGTAGGTAACATCATCAACTTCAACGATCAGTTCCAAAAGCTTGGCCCTTGCTTCCTCTCTTGATACGGATACGCTCTGGCTCATTTCTCCCTTTTTCAAATAGGTGCGGTACGAGGTTTTACTTGCCGTCCACAAAACCGCCATATGAAAAAGTACCAAACCAGCAATGACAAACAGAACCCCTCTTGCATATGTTATTCTCTTATTAATAGCAGAGAACGAGATCACAGAAAATAAAAGGATATTGGCAAAGTTGCTCGCAAAAAATGAAGAGAGTCCAAGTATAAATTCGATAGCTACGATAACATATAGAAATATCTTAAGATCGGGAGCTCTTTTAAAAATGGAAATGAACGCTACGACAAAAAAACCCCATTTTATATAGAAGAAGAAAAAGAAATATTGTACCAGGTTGGGAAATGCCCATATGATGAATTGAAATGTGTTGATAAAAAGACTCACTAAAACGTATACCTGTAATATTTTTCGTGGTTCATATTTGTCCCAGGCAGAATCAGGCACTATAATCTTAACTTTTCTTACAGCAAAGAAAACACCCAATGTAAAAGCATAAATGCCGATAATAGACAGCATATTTGTATACTCCATCAACTCTGCCGGAAAAATAGTTCCGACAAAAAGATAACTAACAGGCTCGCCGAGTATGGTGCAATAGATAAGCTGCGTGGAAACAGAAAGCCATTGATACAATAACCCCCAAAAAATGATATTGGGATCCCCCTTAATAAAAAACAGGTAGTATACAAAAGGGAGATATAAAAATACGGGTATACTTATCTCTAAATTCGGCGAATGTAAAAAAGTAAATACCAGCGCCAGAAAAACAACGACCCACAGGGTAGCCGGTACTTTAATTTTAGCGTACAATTAAAAAATATTTAGAGTAATAGTAAAATAGATCAGCCTGCAGTTAATTGCAAAAGGGTGTTTTCCCAATTATTAATAAAATGCTGATAAGAAAATTTCTCTGTAACAACCCGCTGGTGGTTCAATCCCATTTGCATGGCTTTCCCGGGATCATTGATGAGTACAGCAAGACAATCGGCAATCTCTTCAGGAGCATTTGCATTTACAATAAATCCACTATAACCATGCTGTACAATTTCCGGGAACCCGCCTTTATTCGTTACGATCACCGGCAATGCAAATAAACCAGCTTCCAAAGCTGAGGTAGCAAAAGGTTCTTCTGTGCGTGTTGGAATACAAACTACATTCAAACCTGCGTAAATATTGCTGATATCTTTTACAAATCCTTTCCATTCTACAAATTCTTCGAGATTATTCTCTGCAATGATATTCTTCAATTCATTGGTATATTCAGGCCTGCCCTCACCAAAAATATTCAGCTTAAATTTTACGTGTTTAATTTTATTTTTTAATATACTGATTGCAAGCACAAGATCTTCATGTCCCTTCCATCCGCCTACCTGCCCGGCAATACCAATATTAAATGTTTCATCCTGGTTAAAAGGCCGGGGAATCCATTTAATGATCTCTACACCGTTTTGTATTGCTTTCGCCTTACTGCTATCAATACCGAGGTTTATCATTTTATTGGTTACATACCCAGATACACCAATAAAAAATTTTATCTTTTTTTGAAAAAGTGTAAAAAGCCGCCTGTAAAACTTTGTGTTATAGATCGATTCGTGGCTATGATAAATATGTACAGCTTTTTTTGATCTTACTGCCGGGTACAATAGAAATAAATGATGAAAATTAGAATGAATAACAACATCTGGTTTAAACCTTGAAACAATTTTCTTATAATCATAAATGAGTTTAGGCCAGTACACAGCCTGTCCCAATGTCATTTTAAAAGCACTCCAGTTAAAGGTTTTTGAAATAAAGCCTAACCTTATTTTTGAAAAATTTATTTTTTCAGAAACCAGCATATTCTCAAATTGGCCGTTTCCCCACGAAGAAGTCATACAATACACTTCATGCCCGTCATTGGAAAATCCTTTTAATAACGAAAGCATTATTTTCTCTTTACCTGAAACATATCCTGCACCACAAATAATTAGTATTCTCATAAAAGACAGAAGGGAGTAATGTTCTGTTCCGGAAAATGTTTATTTCCGTCTAAGAACATTCATACTGAAAACTGATTCCAGTAACTCAAAGCCTGGATCGTTCATAATTATCTTATTAAAATATTCAACCGATCCGAAATTACGCCATGGTTCTTTTTCAGGAGTGATTGTATCATGCAGGCATACGATTCCATTTGAAACAAGTCGTTCAGACACGATCTTCCAATCGTTTTTAAGCCCTTCATAAGAATGGTCGCCATCAACCAATATAAAATCGAGGTCAGTGGGTATTTGTTTGATTATTGCTTCATCACTGCTAAAGCCCTTGAATAATTTTGTTTTCTCAAAGACTTTGTTACGTTTCAATTCTCTTTCAGCAATTTCCTGGCAGACATCCAAACCTGTGTACGGATCAACGCAATAGACTACTCCCCCCTCAACAAGTGATTTTGCGATGATGGAGGCAGATACGCCCATATATGTTCCTATTTCAAGCGCTTTGGATTTTTTTTGGGCATACTTTTGCAGGCAACGCTTTTCATCTTCGATCATTTGGCTATGCGGGCCCGTAAGCCTTAAAAGGTGAAGTATATTAAAAAAACGTGTTCGCCTGTAAAGCCATTCAGGAGGATCGGTTCTCATTGTTAAAGCTTTTTTCCTACGTAAGTATAATGCCTTCCGAAGGGTTTAAAAAAATTCTTAAAAAATTTATTCTTAAAATCATCTACACTTAACCGTGATGGGCTGACTTTTGGAAGCAATAAAAACTGGAAATGATTGCTTTCTGTATGTGTAAGGCGAAGCCCCGATCTCCTGAAATACTTCTTCACTTTAAAAAAAGTGAAAAAATTTTCATGGGGCTGAATACCGCTTCCGGAATCAAAAGGCTTTCCGGTGATCCAGGTTTTTATCCACATCAGGTACATCGCATTGAAATAGTTTTCTGTTGTGAGTATGAACCCACCGCCTTTTTTTAAAACGCGGCTCATTTCATTGGTCATGGCTTGTGGATGAAAAACATGCTCCATCGTTTCGCAGGAAATGATATAATCAAAACTTTCACTATTGAAGGAAAGCGCTTCAGCATTCTCTACCTGGAAAGTAAGGTTCGGGGTTGAGCTGTTGGTCTTTGTTTTAGCAATCTCTATCGCAGCCGGGGAAAAGTCTGTGCCAACAATCGTTGCATTTTTAAAATTGTTTGCCAGCCAGATAGAAAAATCTCCACGGCCCGCTCCTATTTCCAAAACTTTTTTCCCATTAAGATCGGGCAATAATTTCATTACTGTCTTGTACCATGGATGGTCAAGCGTTTCAAAATTTTGTTGTGCGGCCCCAAGATCTTTGTGCCACTGATCATATAATTGCTCTTTTTCGTTTTCGTTGATCATCAGCAGGCAGTTTTAATTTTTTTTAGTTTTTTCCAGTATCTCTCTCCACCTTCCTCCGTAATCATCCCAACTAAACTCTTCAATTTTTTTTCTTGCTGCAATAGCCATTTCTTCTATTTTCTCCGGGTGATCGAGGAAGAATTGTATTGCTTTTTTTAATTGCATCTTATTCCCTGCTTCAATTGTAAAACCATTGACGCCCTCATTCACCAACTCAATGGCACCCGAATTTGTAGTTCCTACAACCGGTAACCCGCAAGCCATCGCTTCAATTTGTACCTGTGCCAATCCTTCAAAAAAACTCGGAAACAAAAAAACATTTGCGCTGTCAAAAAGAGCCTGTCTTTCGTCCTTTGCAATAACACCTTTATTGATAATATTGCCGGGTAGTTTTATGCCGTCAGGAATTTTACCATAACCGGCAATGATCAGTTTTGCTTTTGGAATATTCATTTCGTTCCAAGCTTCTAATAAAAAAGGCAATCCTTTTCGTGATGACAACGAGCCCATAAAAAGAAAAACAATTTCATCCCTCGTTATCTTCTTACCAGGGGTAAATTTAAACTGGTCCGTAATCGTTCCGAAAGGGTTTAATTTTATTTTATCGCTCGGTATTCCGTTTTCTTCCAATGTGTGTTTTACAAATCCACTTGGAACGATCACCAGGTCTGCGAGTTCCATCTCCCTTCCTTCCAATGCAATAAAAGCCCTTCTCTTAGGTGCCATTTGCTCTTTCCATTCAGGATAAGCAACACTAAGTTCTTTGTATATTTTTTCTTTACTGGCGGGATGGCCGATACTCACATCAAGGATAAACAATTTTCCAAATGCTTTGGAACGTTCGGCCAATATCCAGCTTGATGTATCGAAGCCTATTACAACATCACTTTCTTTAATGGCACTGTCAGGAATTGATTGCTGGAATTTTAAATTCCTTTTATAAATAACATCTTCCGGGTTTGCAGCATTGCGCATGTCGCGTATGATCTGGTATTCAAGCAGCGGCAATGTTCTTATTTTATCAGGGGGAATACCATCAATGATCCGGTTCCTGACCTTTTTGGAAATGATGGGAGGTAATAAATCAACAAGCCTTGCTTTAAAACTGTTATTACTTATAGCAAGGCCGGTATAAAAACGGTATAATAGCCCGGCTTTTTCAAGTTGTTTAGCCAGGTGAAATGAATGTTGTGTACCGGGATGTGCTAATAATACTTTCAAGAAAACAAAAAATAAAATTAATTAAAAAATGTTTAAACAGGTTCTGCGTACAGCCAGCGATTGTGCTCAACTCCGCGATGTTCCGGTATAAACTTCCTCCACCAGGCGTTCTTTATAATGGTTACTTTATAGTTCCATTTTTTTAGGAGATCAACACAATTATCTTCCAGTTCTTTTGAATGTGTTTCTACCAGCCAGGTAGAATGTTTGTGATCATAATTGTTTCCACAGGAATTAAGCAGGTCAAACTCTCCGCCATCAATGTCTACCAAAAAAAATTTATTCCCACTATAAGCTTGTACGAGTTTTTCAACTGACACAAAATCGGGAGCCCCCCCTGAACCTACCAACCTTCTTTCAATAATAAAATCCTTTGATTCGGTATAATTATTCAGCCCGGCATTTTCCACCAATTCAGTTATGATTGGCCCGGGTTCACATGCAATAACTTTTTTACCCGATCTTAAAAATGCCAAAACATAATAACCATCATTTGCGCCAACATCCACCAAAACATCCGACTTCTTTATACCTTTTGCCAGGTAAGCATATATTTCTCTTTCATACAATCCAAGCAAATGCTGGGAACGATGATTGATATCATATTTTACAAACATGCCTTTAGAAGGACCTGAAAGTATCCTTTGTTTATTACGATCCGGAAAAAAAAGGTTCTTTAAAAAACGCTTCATAAATACTTAATTTATCAAATTCAAAGTACTATTTTATAACAATAAAAAATAAATACTTATCTGTAAGCCTGGACAATTTCTAATTGATATTAAATACCTGCACTACGCACGCACAGGAATGTATTCTTTTCTTTTATCCCCGTATTGAATTTTATGTGCCATTTTTTTACAAGGCAATTCAATGTATTTATAAAAGAGATAAGAAAATGCTATGGTAACCGCCATTGCTAAAAGTAAAACAACATAGCGCATAAGATCGGTCTTCACAAAATTCTCTGAAAGGTTTATGATTCGTCCTCCAATTGGTACATGCAGTAAGTATACAGAGTAAGAAATATTTCCGAAAAACTCACCTACCTTACTTTCCTTTTTTGAGTATACAAAGAGTACCGGTAATAATCCTGCCATGAAACCCGGCAGATCAAATTTTAAGAAGATCAGGCTTAGTAATACAGCTATAAAAATAAAATAAACAGTTGCATTTATTGCTGCTATCATGTATTTATAGGTAATGATCCCCAACGTAAAATAAAATGAATAAAGAAAAATTAAATCTACAGATGGCACCAGCAATAAAATAAAATTAAATGCTACAATTGTGCCCAGCCACACATATATTTTTTTTGAAGCAACCAGGGGGAATATTAATGCAATCAAAATGTAATACTGAAACTCAATTGCCAATGTCCAATAAGCGGAATTTACCCATGGCAAATGGAAAAAAGCATTTAAATATCCCAGGTGAAATAATAAAGCTACCGGGTCAGGATGAAAAGGTTGTCCGCGATAATATGGAGACAACGTACTTATATATCCAAGCAATACCACCAATACAATACTGATAATATAAGGCGGTTCAATACGTATAATTCTTTTTAAAAGAAATGTTTTGAAGTGCCTGATCATATAACCCCCTTTATGCATTGACCAGGGAATAACAAAACCAGAGATCACAAAAAAAACTTCCACCCCATAGTGGCCATAACTACCGATTATTTTAACAGGATTGTTGTTGGTAAAATAATTTGCATTGCTATATGTAAAATGAAAAAAACATACTGCCATGGCCGCGAAACCACGCAAATAATGAATTGATGAAAGTTGTTTATTTTCTTTCACTTGACTTTACCTGCATGCTGTCATTTGACCAGACATGGTTATAAGGATTTTAGAAGTTTTGCGGGCACACCACCTATAACACTTCCTGCAGGAAAACTTTTTGTTACAACTGCTCCTGCTGCAACTACGCAATGATCACCAAGGCTAACATCTTTCAAAATGATTGCTTTTGCTGCTATCCAGCAATGGTTCCCGATCTTTACTGTTCCTGTTTGCATTGGTTGCGCTGACGGAGAAAGGTCCTTGCCAAATGTGTGATTCGAATCAGTTATATAAACATCAGGACCAAACATATTATGATCTCCTATTTCAATATATCCGCATGAATCTATCATTACATTGCGGTTAAAATAGTTTTTGTTGCCGATCTTGATACGGATACCGTCATACTTACCTTCTATGGGCCATAGCATAATACCTTGTGTAAATGCATTGTTATTACCGATGCTGATCTGGCTCACCATCCGGCATCTCCCACGTTCCATCCGGTTTTTAGTACCCATCTTCATACCCAGCAATTTGTATAACCCAAGCCTGAAACGACTTGAAAGACCATGTGGAATGCGGAGAAACAAAGGTTCTAATTTTGAAAGGAAACTCATTGATTAAAACTTAAGTATTTTTTAAATGTTTTTACCGAAATGGCTTTTCGTTTAGCCTTTCCTGTTAACAATGCAGCAAAAAAATCAGCACAGCCCTTCAGTAAAGGCATTACAAGATTTTTTCCCCTGAATGTAATAGAATAAACCAGGTGCTTATATAATTTTATAAAAAAAGACGGAAGCAGGTATAAAAAAGGTGTGCGCCTCCACATGAATACAAGATCATTGCATACAAGTGACCTGTACTGAAGACGAAAATCACGGGAGACATTGCTTTTATCGTGCCACACTTCCACATCGGGAAAACGAACGATCGAATAGTCTTTATCCATAAGCAATATGCAAAGATCTTTTTCTTCCCCGCCATAAAAACCAGGGTTAACAGCATAAAATCCTACATCCCTTGCAGCAGATACTCTTATCATGTGGCCGCAACCGATGAAGCTGTTTGTTTCAGCGATTACATCTCCCCGTTGTATTTCTTTTGTAAGATCATTGCTCAGGATACTGAATGCCAGCACGGCCACTTTAGGTGATGCATCCATATATTCAACTGCTTTTGATAGCTGGTCATTCTGCAGGAACCATGAGTCATCATCCAGGCTACAAAAATATGTTGCATCGGTAGTCTGCAGCAACATGTTCCTGGCTGCGAGGTAACCTATTTCTACTTTTGAAAAATGCCAGGTAACATTTGTATATTTTTTTGCGAGCCCTGGTGTTGCATCAGTAGAATTATCATCAAAAACTACTACCTCCTTATTTGCATATTGCTGCATCAATGCCGAATCAATCGCCTTTGGAAGAATGTTTACCCGATTCTTGGATGTTATTGCAATAAGAACTTTATTCATGATCTGACAAGCTAAGGCTATGCTTTAGCTTTTTTCATTTTTTTAAATAAGCGAATATCTTTTCCTGGTAAAACCTTCCTGTATTTCCTGTAATGATAACATGCAGGAACAATATTAAACATTCCTGTTAACAATCCTGCATACCTTTTTTGACCGATGCACCACCAAAAACGGTTTAGTGCCTGCAAAAAACCATACGGCCATAACCATAACGGGTACCTTAAAAAACAAAGCAGGAAAGTATTTGTAATTACAGCTGCATTTATTTTTTTCGATCCATGATGTTCAAGGCCGGAATCATGAAGCACACGAAGCATGCCTGATTTAACAAATACTTCTTTATTACTAAATGCTCTTAGAGCAAAATCTGTTTCTTCCATAGCATACGCAGGTTGAATGGGAACATAACCCCCATTTGCAATAAACCGTTTCCTGTTGTAAACAACACCACAACCTGTGAAAGAATAAACTGTTTTCAAAAGATTGTTTCGCTCTATCACTGGTTCTGTCGTATGAAAAATCGTTGCTTCAATAATTGCCGCGTTTGCATTTTCAAGGATCAATTCATTCAATACGTGAAAAAAATCATCATCATAAGGATAAGAATCATCATCAAAACTTGCAACCCATTCATTCGTGGCAGCATGTATACCGATGTTCCTGCTACCGCCGGGCCCCTGCACAGTTGTATTCAATAGTGTTTTTACCGAAGGAAATGTTTTTAGCAACATTTCATGCGTGGCTACATCATTATTATCAACAACAACTATTATTTCTGCCGGTTGTACTGAGCAGGAATATATACGACCTATTGTTTGCTGCAGACTTGTCTTTCTGTTGAAGGTTGGTATTACTACGCTTACAGGGACGAAGTTGTTCAAGTTTGTAGCTTTTGTGTAAATAAAAAATAAGGAATGAATAAGAAAATCGACTTCCTTATTTCTAACTTCTTATTCCTTATTTCTCTTCGAAAAAATTATTTCAGCAATAGCAGAAAATTTTCCTCCCAAAACAGGAAGCAAATGTTTCCACCCCTGTAAGGTTGTAAGTGCCGTTGTTATACCAAATACTTCCAGTATGAACATTTTGAAGAAAGTTGAAAAATTTTTCTTCTTTAATATTTTGGTAACAACATAATGCCTGTTTACCAGTTCCATTTTCGACATCTTAAAATGATTATTCTTATGGATACCAGGCTGGCTATCGTGAAATAATCTTGCAGTACGTGCGTTATAAAGTTTCCAGTTCCTTGCCATGATGAGTGAAAGTGTTACATCTTCCATCATCGAATATCCCTTGAACTGAGAGGGAAATGGCGGCATTGGCAATGCTTCTTTTCTATACATTGTACAGGTTGTATTCACCCATTCCATCTCAACACATTCCGGCAGGTTGGGCTGATCTTCGGGAAGTAAATTCCATGCCGGCCCGATAACTTTACCTGCATAGGTAGATAGATTTTTTCCATGCATGATCCTGTACATGAACCTTGTTAGTTTTCCCGGGGTAAGATAACGTTGATTTGTAACCATTGAATTAACTGCACCGATACGTTTATCAGATTGAATACAATTCCATAAACGTTGTGTGCAAAGCGGTTCAAATATGATATCATCATCCATAAAAAAAATAACAGGCTTTACGTCCCGTTCAAATGCCTGGTTGCGCTGGGCCGCTGCTCCTTTTTCACGTGCTCTTTCATAAATGATAACAGAATCTAATTTTGGAAATTTTAAACTACACACTTTTTCTGTTTCATCATTATCTGATGCATCTACAACAATGATCTCTGCAGGCTGTAATTCCTGTAAGGCCAGGCTTTCGAATGTTCGTTGTAAAACAGGGGCCCGGTTTAATGTTGGTATAATAGCGGTTATTTCTGCGACCATTTCTAGGAGAGAAAATATTTTGAGAACAATGTCTTTTAGGAAACACGAATTGCACGGATTAAAATAATTATTTTAATTCGTACAATTCATGTTTAAAAATTCATGTTCCCATTTAAGCGATTGAAATATTGTATTGTTGCTGCAGTGTTTTAATATTACGCAGCCATTGATCAATTTGAACAGATCCTTTAGGTACCGCAAATAAATTACAAACCCAGGTAATGGCTGTTGCATCATTGATCTTCTCAAGAAATTTCTTTTTACCAAACTCATAATCATTTAAATAATAAAGATCATAGCCTGTTAATAAAGACGCCAGTTCATGTTCTGAACTTGCGCATTGTTTTAAAGTACCGGCATTCCATTCAATACAAATTGCCGGTTTATTGGTTTGTTGCAAAGCAGCACCTGCCCCCTGCAAAACGTAGCTTTCATATCCTTCCACATCCAGTTTAATAAGATCAGGAAAAACATTTAATGTATTCGTTATTTTATCTACTGTTGTAGCCAAAGAAAAATTTTTATTTTCATTCGTTATCGATCTTCTTTTATGATCCGTTACTACCTGTGACAACATTGAGCTCCATCTCGAATGATTCATGGCAACAACATCTTCAGCATTGGAAATGGCAGCCTGCATGGGAAAAACATTATTTTCCAGCTGCAATTTTTTTATTGTCAATAAAAGATCAAAATAAGTTTCTGCAACTGGTTCAAAAGCATAAATAGCGGGATTATCTTTTTTTAACAGGCCGGCGAAATGTGTACTGAAATAACCGCAATGTGCACCGATATCAAAGATCACTGGATTATTTTTATTCATACACCATGCAACGCATGCAATGATCTCTTCTGAATTTGTTTCGGGTTTAAAAAAAGGATTTTCACTCAGGTAATCTCCCAAACATACCAGGTACGGAATTTTAAAATTGCTCTTCGCTTTAAAATATTTAAAACCCGTGCTCTTTAAAATCTTTAATTGTGCCCTTCTAAGTGTCGTACTCATAACTGACCTGTTATCAAATGCGTATCCATGAAGAAGGAATGAGATCAGTCGTATCTACAGAAGTATCATTCATCCATCTGCGTGGTGCGATCACTTTCTTTTCTTTACTTGGATTTAACCATGCCCCCCACCAGCTAAAAGAACTGTTGGCAATAATATGATGTTTACATAAACTCATTAAACGCATGTCCTCGTAATTGTGAGCATCGTCATTCGTATCAACATAATGTGAAGGATAAGTCGTTTTAATATTTTCTTTCACCCAGTTCATATCATCTGAAAAGAAAAAGAAAACAGGATCGTTCACCAACCCTGCAATTGAAGTGATCGCCTGTGCATAATAATCTGGACCACAAGCACCGTGTACCTGGTTGGTGGTAGATACGGTAATATAATCACCCCTGCGTACATGAATGGAGACTGCATTACAGCCTGCTATTTTTTTCATCCATTCTGTATTTTCCTGTGATGGTTGTTTTGAAAACTGGAAATCGGTACGGATGATGTCTTCAATATCTTTGAAATATTGTTCTGCCTGCCAGAATCCTGATACATATGTACCATCCGGACATTCAAAAAAACCAGGATCAAAATGAAATCCTTTTTTTTCTTTAAACCATCGATTTGATGGATCCTTTCCAAGCAGCATCCACAATCTTTTTTCAAACCTTACTTTGGGTTTGCATTTATTCAGTTCCTTCTTTGTTGCAATGGCTACTTCAAGATTAAAAATATCGAGACTTAATTTTCGTTGAACAAATTTATAAGGATCATCAAAATCTATTTTAAAAGGAATGTTCCGTTTCAATGACAATGCCCTTGCTGCTGCGTATTGAAACATCTGGTTACCCAGCCCTCCCATTATTTGAAAAACGATCATTGAAATAAAATTCAGTTTAATTTTTTTGCACCTTCATATTGATCCAGGCATGCAGTATAAATTGCCTCATACTTGCCGGCAGTGTGATGAAAACTGTTTTCAGCAGGTTGTTTAAAGGCAAATTCATGAACATTGTTTTCTACCTCTATTATTTTTTTGAAAAGATCTTCAGCAGAAGAATATTTAAAAATAACACCACATTCCGTTTGCTTTACCAGTTCTGCAGAGCCGGGAACATCAGAAGCAATTACCGGCATTTTTAGTTTATTGGCCTCCATGATTATTAGTGGTGCCATTTCGGCTACACGTGATGGTAGTATCACTGCCTTGTATTTCGACATCACAGGTAACACTTCATCCGGGGGCAGCGACCCGAGATACCGCACATTATCATAATCTTCCAGATCGTCAACAATTGTATGAGGAAGTATTTTAGCAGGTTGATAAGGCCCATACATATCAATGAGTACTCCAGGCAATTCTTTTTTTAATTTAGCAGACAGGCTTAATAGCAAATCAACTCCTTTTTCTTTATTGATCCTGCCGATGAAAACATAATTTTTTCTCAATGATGCCGAGGTTCCATATTTGCTGCTATCAAATTCAGGAGAAACCTGTTCTATGTATTTAATTTTCTTCTCATCAAAACCATTGATAAGCAAAACATCCCTGAACCATTTTGTAAGTGTAACAATAACATCTGCATTTTCCCGTACAGAAGCAATAAAAGTCGCTTTCATGTTAACACCATTCATGAATCTTTTTATTCTTGGAATGGATTGTACAGGTTTCAATTTAAACAAACCACTAAACACATTTGTAAGTGCCAGGTTCAATGATGCAGACGAAGTTTTGTTAGAAAAAAAACAACAGCTGCTGCAACGGTTGGGAATTATTTTTCCATTACACGGAACAACTCCTCCATAATGTAATAAACCAGTCTGGCATGCATAACTTACAAGGTGAAGTGTTACAACAGTTGCAATACCGGCTTTTTTTGTTTCTGCCAATAACTCCTTACTAATTCCTTCAGGGCCGCCGAATTCATGAAAATGAGCAACCCTTATATCTCTTGCTTTCATTTCAGCGATAAACGATGCTGTAATAAAAGTTAATGGAGATGCTCCATGCTTATCGAACAATGCAAATTTTACTATTTTTATGCCGTTGCCCCTTTCTTCTGTTGCTGTAAAGTTCTTGTTTAAATTAGGTACGAACCAATATGCTTCATTACCATTCCCGATAAGTGCGTTGGCCAATTGGTAACAATATAATTCTGTACCGCCTAACGCTTCAGGGTAAAGGTTATTAGTAACAAGGGCAACTTTCATTATTTTTTTTCTGCTACGATCCCGCAAAACGCCGAATAGGCACGGGATTCTTTACCGGATTTTTTAATGAGCTTATTCAAATTAAATATGAGCCTGTTCACATTCTTCAACAACGTCATTTTTATTTTAGACCGGTGCTCGGCCGGATCATACCAGAAATAATATTTACCGAAATAACCACACCATGTAACTTTAAAATTATTTGATTCTATAAGCAATTTCCATTTATCAGGGGCCATGCTTTTTACATTGTGTTTTGCAAGGTTTTCCTTATCAAAAAAAAGATGTGGAAAGTATTGCATCCATCCTTTAAAATTTGGCGTAGTGATTATTATTTTTCCACCCGGCGCTACCATATCCAAATGAGCCTGTATAACTTCCAAGTAATTCTCAAAATGTTCAATAAACCCGAATGAACAAACGAGATCATATTTTTTATTTTCGTTCTTTACAAATTCAAAAAAATCTCCTGAATAAAACCCATCTACTTTCAATCCCAAATGAGAGAGCCATCCGGGCAGGTCCGTTTTATTTCTTTCATTGAAATCAATACCACTCAATGAATATCCCTTTCTTCCTATAACCGGAAGATAAGTTCCCGGAAAACTTCCTATCTCGATACAGGCTTTATTTTCAACCTTATCAACATAAGTATTTAAAAGATCTGCAAGCGGGCCTTCAGTTGCTTCACTCAACTGTATTCCTTTGTATCCGTCGTTCCAGTATTTTTCGTCAGTAAGTCTTGTCATTTTCCAATTAAATAACGGTTACCGGGGAGTTGTGTAATTGCATAATCTTTCCATGAAAGTTTTTGCCTTGCAGATGCAATGCCGGCGAAATAGCTGCTATTATCAATTTTAAAAAAACTTTCCTGGTAAGCTATCAAAAAAGAATCTGCACTTATCGCATTAAAGATGCTGTTGCGTAACTCAACGGGCACTTCACTGATCGACCAAAGTCCAATAAAAAAATCAACATGTAATTTATCGGGGATCGTATTCAGTAAATAAACGTTATTGGGCTTTAAATCCTGCAAACCAAAATTGATTGTAACGGACAACCCTGTTGATTTGATAAAATAATTTTGTAAAGCAAGGTATTCAGGAAGATCATAAATGATATAGCTTCCTTTAAACCCGGATTTATAAAGCAAGCGGCATAAACTTCCATAACCTGCACCAAATTCGAATATCGTATCAATGTCTTCAAGCTTCTTTCCTGTTTGCGATAAAAATTCATGCAGGCTATACGCATGATGAATAAGATTGCCGCTGCTTTTTTTGTAATAGATATATCCATCCGGGCAACCTATTTTATCTTCGGCAATCGTTTCTTTTATTTTCTTCCAGCCGGGATACTTTGTTAGCCTTGTCAATTCTTTTACATGGCCCGGGTAAACCATTGTATCTTTTATTACTTTCCATCTAAGAAAATCCCTGGGATCTTCTTTCAATATTTTTTCGATCAATTCAACCCTTCTTTGCGCCCAAAAGTCAACAGCATTTTTTTCCTTTTCTTTTATTGGCGCAACTTTTTCCCTCAGTTCAGTTATTAATGCCTGCTCAACTGCTGTGGGTGGTTCTAACTTATAAGGAGTGCCAGCCTCTGATGGCTTCCTGAATTTATTAAGTAACCTGTTTAGTAAAATCATTGTTGAATGTATATTAGTTTAAAAAGGATGCCCTTCTCCATACTCACGTATTTTTTCATCGGGCAATTGGTAACTATCATTGTAGAAGGATAACCAGTCGGAAAATTTTAAAACCTGTAGTGTATGTGATGAACCATAGTATAGATTCCTGAATTCGACGTACCTGGTATATTTTGGCCAGAAAATATCAATACTTGTATGGTCTACCACACAAAAGAGCGCTGCAAATGTTTTCCAGCTATCGGCAATGGACCATTTAGGTTCTCTGCCAATCTTTTTCATGAATTCTGTACACAAATAAATTTCACATGCCCTGTAATGCGCAAAGTCATCTACTGTAACTTTCCTGTTAGGATCATAGGGTTGAGGAAGCCGTGTATCAAGTTCAGGGTTCCAATAAAGGATCATGTCATCAATATTTCCAAACATCGTCATGTCTGATACGCCATACATCCTGTATAAGAAAGTATTCATATTTGGAATGATCAGTCTTTCTTTTTGAATGCTGTTGTTCTTTAAAGGAAAAGTGTTTTGAAGGTTGAGAAAAAAATTCATCACGTTCACTCCATATATCCTTTGGTCTGTACGTGATTTAATAGCATATTGTGCCCCCAATTCTTTTGCCTTCATGATGCCATTGATACTGCTTACGATCTGGTAATTGATATTCGATATCCCGGCATAAGCAGGCTTTTCATTAAGCACAACAGTTATATTTTCCTGTTGCATCTTTTCTATCACCGATCTGTCTTCAGTTGTCCATGTAGACACAATGATCTCCGAATCTTTAAAATTCTTTTTATATATCCGCACTGTTTCCAGTGTAAAATCATTTTCCAGCATAAGTGGACCTTGTAAAACGATTGCTGTTCTTACGTTTTGTTTTAGTTCCTGGGATGCTATATTAAAGTCAATACTTCTCTGTGGACGTTTGTGTTCAGTATAAAATATTTTTTTGGAGCGCTCCACTTTTTCGAGCAGCATCCGGTTAAGATTACCCCATGAAAAGAATTTTTTTCCTGATTTTTTTTTCATTCAAAAATTACAATTTTACCTTAGGAAGTTTGAAGGTAGGCCAGGTATTTGGTTAAGTCTTCAGGTGTACCCAATCCATGCATCTGGCTGGCTTCGATATTAAAGTAGCCGATAGCACTTCCGTTTTTTATTGAATAATTATACGTCGGGCATGTATAAAATTCATTGTTCACTCGATCATTGTTTATGATCATATCGATAGCAGCATTCACAAAATCTTTTCCCTTGCTGAATAAATAAATACCTACGGTAGCAAATTCTGAAATAGCTTTCTTTTCCTGTACTTCTATAACAAGCCCTTTTTCATCTGGTTTTGCAAAAGACCATTTAGGGTTTCTTTCGGCGTCCGTAAACGTTAGTATAGAACCATCGAGTTTCCTGTTAAAGCAATCATTTATAAAACCAGGAATAGAAATATCTACGAGCTGGTCCGAGTTAGCGATCAGTAATGGTTCATCATTGTTAATATAATTTCTCGCAAACAATACAGTGCATGCTGTTCCTTCGGTAAGTTTATCGATACCAATAAAAACAACATTGTACCTGCTTTGAAGTTGCGATACCAAAACATTTTCTTTTGCAAGATCTGCTTTGCGTGCTATCAGGATAAATTTTGCATCATTGTAATGAAGGTTTTCCATTACCCTTTCTATCATCGGCTTGCCATCAACATCAATAAAGGGTTTTGGTTTTTCATAGCCCGCTTTTACAAAACGGCTACCCTCGCCTGCCATTGGTATTACTATATTGATCATTCGTCTATGTATTTATCATTGGAAGCTCCCGGAAGTTTTACGACCACTGTTGTAACTTCTGTGATTGCTTTAAAGTTTGTTGACTCACCTGGTTTGATCACGATGATATCGCCATCAAAATAACGTTTGCCTCTCATTTCAACTTCTCCATTTAATACGACGGTAATTTCAGTAGCAATTTTATGATGGTGCATCACGTCTTCTTCGCCCTGCTGGTATTTTTTTACACCTACTTCAACATCATTGGTAGAAAGCAATGTTGGTGAAAAATTACCAACAAACCATCCTTTTACCATATCGCTTAATTTATATACTTGCATAAACACGAATTTGGGACACGAATTGCACGAATTTGTATCGAAGAATTTATGACTTTATTTTCCTTTCATACTCCAGCAACATTTGCGGAGAATAAAATGAATGATACTGATCGGAGTTGACCTGGAATGATTTCACAATTTTATTTCTTAGTACGTATTGATTAATTACGGGAGAAATAAAAAAGTTACCATCCAGCTGCACATCATTTTTAATGGATTCAAATGCTGCTTCAAAAAAATCTGATGCCTTAGTAAAATAGTAATAGCCCGCAATTGCGTGTCGGCTTATCGGGTTTTTCTCAGCTGTTTGTACAACACATTCATCTTCGATCCTTGCATAAGACCAGCGTGGATGAACCGAATTAAAAGTAACAAGGCCAGCATCTGCTTTTTCATTTTTAAAGAACTCCTGTACATTGTTGAAATCAATATCAATTACCTGGTCACCATTTAATATTAATAAACTATCGTTCGTTTCAATTTTATCGATCGCCATCAATGTACTGCAGAGTCCACCCTTCGTTGGCTTTTTTAATTGTACCACTTCACAATCAGGTACCAATAATCTTAATGTATTCTCGAGGTGAAATTTTTTACTATCCGCCTGTAGTATAATAAAAATAAACTGGTGATCTGCAGTTATTTTCGATGGGTTCTTCAACACCCATTCAATCATTGTAATACCATTCAATTCTATTAATGGCTTGGGATAAAAATAACCTGCATTACTAAACAGTTCTGAAGTACCACCAAGCGGGATGATTATTTTAAGCATTTTCTATTGTTGCGATCCTGTTTTTAATATTATAATAATGAACATCACCCGGATGTTCTACTTTTAATAAATGGGCTCCTGATGCCAATGCTGCCTTGATACCATTCTCATTATCTTCTACCACCAGGCACTCGCTGGCATTAAGTTTAAGTTTATTGATGGCCGTTAGGTACATTTCAGGATCGGGTTTGCTTTTTTCAACGTCCTGGTTAGACAGGAAAAACTCTATGTATTCGATCAACCCCGCTTTTTCCATCATCGATTCAATTGTTTTACGGATGGAATTGGAGCATACTGCCAGGCGATACCCTTCTTTCTTTAATCTTGACAATGCATATTGATGCTGGAAAACCGGTTTACATTTTTCATGAATGATATCCAATGTGTATTGTTGTTTGAGATCATTGATGAAACCATGAATTTTTTTGGGAAGACCACCTTCAAGGCTAAGCATTTCCAGTTTCTTTTTTGTAGGCAATCCATCGAATGTTACCAGGTGATCATAACGTGTGATCTCTTCACCAAATAATGCCAGTGCTTTATTCAAAGATTCATAATGCCAGTCGCGGGCGTCTATCAGCACACCATCCATATCGAATATGATCGCTTTGATCTTCATAATTAATTATTTAAAAAATGCTTCTGCATCTTCAGGAAAATCGGTACAAAGTATTGTATTGTCAATTAAATGAATCTTTTCTTTCTTCAATTGTTCCCAGAACGGCAACTGATCTCTCTTATGCAATTCTGGAGAAACGATCGCAACCTGTTTATTTTTTTTTGCATGATCTTCAACAATTGAAAGATCATACCATGTTCCGGTAAAAGCATCGAGCCATACTCCGGAACACTTATCGTAAAACACCGGCTCCCTTTCGTATTCACTTTGCCTGCTGAAAAATCTGATTCCGAGTTTCATGTATTGGATCGTGTCTGGTATCGACATATCAAATACAAAGTAATCATCTATTTTAAATTCAGCAAGGCGATCGTTCAGCACATTTTGCAAACCGTCGGCCTTTATATTTAATGCCAAAGGTAAATGGCCGCCGGCTTTTTTATAAATAGAAAAAAAATCGTTTAAAGAGATGCTGTTCTCATCTGCCATATCATGTGCGATCACCAGTTGCCTGTTATAATCACGCAGGTCGGTTTCTGTTCCGTAACCTAATGAAAAGGATCTTTCAAAAGCTAGCGGCTGGTTTTTCTCAGAAGCATCTTTCCAGTAACCTCTATGGCTGATAATTCTCACTAAATATAACGGTTGAGTTCTTTAAGAAAAACTTTGTAGGTTTCCTTTCCATAGTGATAAGGAAAATCATCATCTTCATGTGGATGCACGTCTTTGTCGGCAATTCTAATGCTCACCAGCCCCGGGTATTCCTTTGTTAGTTTTTCTATCACTTTTATTATTGTTTCACCTCTTTCTATAAAATGCTGTCTTTTATCAAGCGCTGTAGGAAAATGAAGAAAGATTATTTTTTTGCCGGGATATTTTTTATTTAGAAAATCAAAATAAAGCCTGTAATATTTTTCCAGTTCATCCAGCTTAAGCAAACCCAGCGCATCAAACTGTTCTTTAAAAGCATCGGTATGATTGATATCTGTATAATTGCAGGCAAATGCCCATCCGTCTTTTTTGTGTACAAATTTCTGATCGGTGAGTTCAGAATAAGAATCAAGCAATATTGTATCGCCGCTCAATTTCATATCAAACCATGGCAGGTCTTCCTGCTGAACAAGCATAAATAAAATATCCTTTCTCAGTAAGTGTGGTTCAATCAATTTAACGATTGGTTTTGGCGCCCCATTCAACCTGTCGAGCAAAAGATCGATCCTTACTTTTTGCTGGTTGATCAAATTGATCTTTTGTTCCTCTTTAAGCTTAACAACATCCTGGCCCAAACAGGCCACTCTTGACAGGATAATTTTTTCATTCTTCACCCTGGCCAAAATTGTTTTAGCCAGGCCCTTACCCACTTTCATTATTTTAGATTTGTTACGCACGTTATTATTCATTAATGTCGATCCAGTTAGGCCTAAAGATCCCTGCACGTCCTTTTATACCTTCAGGAACAATAAAGCGTTTTCCATTGCCGCCGGAGTTCGCCAAAGTGAACGTAATATCACATTCGTTATTGATAATTCTTTTCAGCATGTGAATACCTATATCAAACTGGATCTTGTAAGTACCTTCTGCCAGCATGCCGCCGGGTATCTTGAATCTTTTTCTAAATTTTCCTGGTTCAATCTGCGGCGCCGGCGGAGGAAGCTGGTCGTCATACAGCATGTATGCGAGCTCGTGATCAAACTGCGACCATAGCGTAAATCCAATGATAGCTCCCGTAACAGGCTTTAAAAACTCGCCGCTAATTTCTATGTACACATCTGTATTGGTATGAAAGATACCCATGTCATCCCCGGAATAAACTTTCGTCTCATATATCCTTACATTCTGATCACCTGCATCACCCTTCCATGTTTCAAGATGAGATTGATTACCACCTGTGAGATATTCTGCAACTACAGCATTGATATCATGCTTCATTAATTCCAGGCGCCCGTTCTTAAGGTATATACCTGTTGTACACAATGAACTCAATGCTGCCATATTATGACTAACAAATAAAACGGTCCTGCCATCTTTTGCACTCACGTCTTCCAGTTTACCCAAACATTTTTTTTGAAACTCAACATCACCTACTGCCAGTACTTCATCAACCACCAATATCTCTGGTTCAAGATGCGCAGCTACAGCAAATGCAAGCCTTACATACATACCGCTGCTGTATCGCTTAACGGGTGTATCTAAAAATTTTTCTATTTCTGCAAAATCTACAATGGCATCAAAGTGTTTTTTTATTTCTGCACGGCTCATACCGAGTATGGCGCCATTAAGAAAAATATTTTCACGCCCTGTTAATTCAGGATGAAAACCTGTACCAACTTCCAGCAAGGAGGCTACCCTTCCTTTTATTTTTATAGCACCAGATGTTGGTTCTGTGATGCGTGATAATATTTTTAATAAAGTTGATTTGCCTGCGCCATTGCGGCCAATGATACCTACCCTGTCGCCACGCTCAACATTGAAATTAATGTCTTTCAAGGCCCAGAACTCTTCTTTGCTGGCAACAGCAGATGGCTTCCACTTTGGGAAAGAAAATATTTTTTTTGCTTTTCGGGCCATCACATCACGTAAGGCAGTATAACGTTCTTTGCCTTCGTGGGAGATCATATAGCTCTTTCCTAAATTACTTACCTGTATTATTGAATTGGACATGATTGTATTTAATAAAAACTACCTAAAAAAATATTCAATATTCAACGTACAATATTCAATATTCATCGGAGTGTACAATATGAGGCATTTGAGCATTGAATATTGTACGTTGAATATTGAATATTAAAAAAAACTTCGAAACTCAAATGTATCAGAAACAGGATATAACTTTTGCGATTGCGCTTCTCAAAATCTCCAAACAAATAATTAAATATTATCTGCGAATGTTCGCTCCATCTTCCTGAAATAATGAATTCCTATCCACAAAAATCCAAGTGTGATCAGCATTGAAACAAAAAATGAACGCCAGTCCATAGGATCACCCAAGAGGCACCAGCGAAAACCATCGATCACTCCAACCATTGGATTAAGAGAATATAACATTCTCCATTTATCCGTCACAACAAAGCTATTAAATCCTACCGGACTTACATATAAACCAAACTGTACAATGAATGGTATGATATACCTGAAATCACGGTACTTTACATTTACAGCAGTAAGGTATAATCCAATACCAAATGCACAGGTAAATGCAAGCATAATAAACAACGGCAGGAAAACAATATGCCATGAAGGGATATAATGGTACCATGCGCACATGCCGATCATTATTGTAAATGATATTGCAAGATCGACAAGGCTTGTAATAACAGAACTTGCCGGAATGATCATTCTTGGAAAATATACTTTTGTTATAAGGTTCGCATTTCCAATGAGGCTGTTACTGCTTTCGCTCAATGCATTGCTGAAAAACTGCCAGGGAAGCATGCCTGCCATTACCATCAATGCGTAAGGTGTAGCTCCGGGTGTACCGAGTTTTGCAATGCGGCTGAATACGATCGTAAAAATAATGGTAGTAAGTAAGGGACGAATAATGCTCCATGCAGCCCCGACCACTGTTTGTTTATAACGTACTTTAATATCTCTCCAGCTCAGTATATAAAAAAGCTCCCGGTAGCGCCACAGGTCTTTCCAATAGTTTTTTTCTCCACGACCCGGTTCGATCACAAGGTCCCATTGGGCCTTCTGCACTTCACCGGTTATTGTTTTTTCGTTTTCTGTCATTTTTAATTTCTTTTAGCGCCAGGCTGAATTTTCACCTACGCTTATACGTTATTTATAACGCATATCCATCAATTTTCAAATTCCCATACTTTTAACCTGGTAAATATGGCATTCATTTTTATTTTATAACTCTCGTAACTAAAATGGGCCGCCAGTACTTTTTGATCAGGTAAAAACTGTTCCTTATTCAAAATTACCTTTTGTATCGCATTTTTTATTTCCTCTACATTTTCGGGATTTACCAGTATACCCAATTCCCCGTTTTGCAGGGCATCTACAGATCCATCTGCATTTCCTGCAATGACCGGGAGATTATAATACATTGCTTCAATGAACACGATACCAAATCCTTCCTTCACACTTGGCATTACATAACAATCCGACATGGTGAAATGGGGCGCCACTTCCTCCTCTTTTATAAAACCCGGTAACAATACCCTTCCTTCCAGGTTAAGCTCTTTTATCAGTCCGTCAATATATTTTTTTTCAACCGCATCATAGCTTCCCGCAATGATGTATTTAATACCAGGCTGACCAAGCATTACCATCGCTTTCATTACCTTATCATAACCCTTATACCTTTCTTTTGCTGCCAGCCTTGTTAAAGCAAAAAGTACTTTATCTGATTCACTGAGCCCGTATCGTTTTCTTAATGTTTCAACGCCAGTAACATTTTTAGGTAAAGGTAAATAAGGGTCGAGGCAATTATTGATCACGGTGCATTTTAATGGATCAAGCCCGTGTACTTTCAACATTTTTTCTCTTGTGAATTTGCTTACCGAAACGATCTCATCACAACAATCAAGCATCTTCCTTCTTTGTTTGCTCATTGGTTCCCACACTTCTATTCCGTGTGCAATCAGGACGATCTTTACTGAGGGCCTGATCTTTTTTATCATCCATCCTACAACGAGGAGATTGATATGACTTAAAAGAATGATCTTACTCTTATATCCCTGCCGCAACACCGTTGACATGAATAAGAGCTTGTTTGCATTAAAGCCGGTAAATATTTCAGTAGGAAAATAAACATTATCCGTTGCCGAGGCCTGGCTATCATGCATGCTGTATATTTTCAGCCGCTTATTAAAACGGGTGCAGTTCTCATACATTGCTTTACCAGCAATACGACAAACCCTTTCAATACCCCCTGTAGCTGAAAATACTTTAAGCGTGAGGAACATTACTTCAATTCGCATGTTCCCGGTTGTTTATTATAATGAGCGACATGAGCTGGGACCAGTGAAGATTCCCTTTCATGAATAAATTGTAATTCGACAATGAACTTTGATTGCCTTTTTCCATGAGCTCTCTTACATATTCACTCTTGCGAAACCATGCAGCAAAAGGAAAACTAAATCCCATTTTGGGCCGGTTCCAAATAGCTTCTGGCAATTCATTTTTATAGGCATCAATAAGCAGTGGTTTTTGCCTCGCAGTTTGATATTTTAAATGCGGGGTTATAGAAAATACAAGCCTGATAAAATCTTCATCGAGGAAAGGCACTCTTATTTCCACCCCATTGGCCATACCCATTACGTCGGCATCTCTCAGCAATTGATTTTGCATATAGATATTCCATTCCATCCAGCTTGCCTGTTCTTTAACGGGCAAATTGGGAAGATCCTGGAAAACCGGGGCGTCATTTAAAATATTCCATATTTCATTTTCTGAAGTGCCGAGTTGTTTGGCAATTTCTACCGGCGTGAAATGCCCTCTTAGAAAAAGGTAGATGCCTTTAATACCATCCATATTCAAATAAGAGAGACGGTTCAGTTGCTTAAAGGAACTTGTTCTTGCAGCATTGATAGAAAATGCCGGGAGATTGTGTATGATCGAAGCGATCTTTATCCTGTTGAAAGAAGGATAACCTCCGAACAGTTCATCACCACCAATACCGGATAACACTGCTTTCAATCCCTGTTGTTTTGCATACTTGCTGATAAACCATGTATTGATCCCATCACTGCAGGGCATGTCCATAGCATTCAATATGCCCGGAAAACTTTCATGAAATTCAGATTCTTTTAAAAGATATTGCTGGTTGTAGCAACCCAGTTTATTGATAAGAATATCCTGGTATTTTTTTTCTGAATAAGAATGCTCTTCAAAATAAAGAGAAAGCGTATTCATTTTATCTGAATGTTTGTTTGCCAGCAATGAAAGTATTCCCGAATCCACACCCCCGCTTAAAAAGATGCCAATGGGCGCATCAGCGATAAGATGTCTTTTTACAGAATTGCTTAACTCTTTTTGTATGGATGAAATAGCAACCTGTTCGTTTTTTATTTTCGGGTAATAACTATAGTGTTTAAAGCTTTGCAAAAGAAAACTTTTCCTGGCTACACTGTATTTTAAAAAGTATCCTTTGGGAAGCGGGTAAACATTTTTAATTGTAGTAACGGGTTCGGGTACATGACCATATGCCATCAGGTAAACAACCCATTTATCATTTTTTTCCTTGAATGCAGGCAATAGATTCAACGCCCTTATTTCCGATGCAAATGCGATCCCGTTTTTTTCTCTTGTATAATAAACAGGTTTTATCCCGGATGCATCTCTCACAATAACAAGTTCTTTTTCCAGCGAGTCCCATATCGCAAATGCAAACATGCCTTTTAACATGGCAAAACTATGAACGCCCCAACGGCTATAAGCCGCAACGATCACTTCTGTATCCGTATGTGTATGAAATTCGTGGCCGAGTTGCCTGAGTGTTTCTTTAAGTTCAGGGAAATTATAGATCTCACCGTTATAGGTGATCCAGTACCTGTTTTCGTATTGCATGGGCTGATGCCCGGCCTTGCTAAGATCAAGCAGTGACAATCGCCTGTGTCCTAATACAAGGTTATCCTTTGCTGAACAATAGAGCCCACTATCATCAGGTCCGCCATGCTTCTGGACATCGCACATTTGCCTCACCATTTGTTCAATGGTTTCGGTTGGCATGGTACTATTAAAAATACCTGCTATCCTACACATTGTTTAAGTAGTACAAGGATTTTTTTTCAGATTGAGGTTTCTAAAATAAATGTTCAATATTCAACGTACAATGTTCAATATTCAAATGCATTCCGATGAACATTGAACATTGTACGTTGAATATTGAACATTTAAAATGTAGCTTTAATCACTTTGTCGCCAGATTTCAAAGCTGTACCATATTTAAATAAAACGATTGACTATGAAAAAAGAAACTGGTAAGCCAAAGCACCTTCGGAGAAAAGAAGGTTTAGTAATTATAATGCCCAGGTCTCGTTGCGAAACCCGGGTTATGCATGAGTTATTTCGAAATGTCTCCTGTCTTTGTGATTAATATAATAAAGGTAATTCTGTTTAAAGTTCTCGTAAGTTTTAATAAGTCCTTCTTCAAGATCGATGGTTGATTTCCATCCAAGCTTATTCAGTTTTGAAACGTCGAGTAATTTTCTCATCGTTCCATCTGGCCTGCTCTCGTCGAATATAAGGTCACCTTCAAAGCCGGTGATCTTCTTTAACATGATGGCCATTTCTTTGATCGTATGATCTTCCCCACAACCTATGTTTACGATCTCAGAAGATTCATATTTCTGCATCAGGTAATAACACGCCATTGCCGCATCATCTACGTGTAAGAATTCTCTTCTTGGACTTCCTGTTCCCCAAATAACAACCGACCTGTCATTTCTCAATTTAGCTTCATGAAACTTACGGATGAGGGCTGGAAGAACATGTGCATTCTCCAGGTCATAATTATCTCCCGGGCCATAAAGATTTGTAGGCATAACACTTATAAAGCGACTTCCAAACTGGCTGTGAAAAGCCTGGCACATAGTAATACCCGCTATTTTAGCAACGGCATATGCCTCATTTGTTGGCTCTAAAAACCCTGTCATTAAGTAATCTTCTTTGATTGGCTGAGGTGCTTGTTTTGGGTATATGCAACTGCTACCCAGGAAAAGTAATTTCTCAACACCACATGTGTAGGCTGCCTGAATAATATTATTCTGAATTGCGAGATTATCAAAAATAAAATCGGCAGGATATGTTTTGTTAGCAACAATACCTCCAACCTTGGCCGCAGCTAAAAAAACATAAGCTGGCCTCTCTTCATAGAAAAAATTTCTTACTGCAGCCTGGTCCCTTAAATCAAGTTCTTCGGAACTGCGTTTTATAATGTGCCTGTATCCTTTCTTAATGAGTAATCTTTCTATAGCGCTACCCACAAGTCCTGAATGACCGGCAATATAGATTTTGTCTGTAAGTTTCATCATAAACAAATGAATTATTATTAACGAGATCGAGAGGTTAAAGGTTTTAAATAGAGGTATTGATCTTGTATAATTATTTAAATATTGCTAATGACCTTTATTGATGAGTAAATTTAAATGCGGGTATAAATCTACAACATTTAATTTAAACTGGCTGAAGGTTTTTCTTATCAAATACTGCACTTAATTCAAGCCCCATGCTCTCAATATTCACAATGGCCTTATTTCCTTTAAGCTGCACCACGATCCCCCTGAAATTCATTAAAACACCTTGTTTAACCAGCACTTTTGAACTGATAATCAATTCTTTATTTTTAATTTCAACACTATCAAATTCCTGGAGGAATTTCCTGATCGTATTGATTTCTTCTTCCTTTACCTGGGCCGGCTTCCCCAACCAGTAAACAAAATTAATAACACCTTCTATGCTCTTAATGTCCCATTTTACCGACTCCCTTACCTTTACAAATATGTATCCCTTAAACAGGGGTTCAAATACAATTTTTTTACGGTCGCTCCATTGTTTCATTACTCTGTTTAGCGGGCAGTAATGTTCAATTCCTTTTGCCTGGAAAAGTGAAGCCACTTTTTTTTCCCAGCGTGGCCTGGTATAAATTACGTACCATTTCTTTTCGTCATTCATGATGGTCCAAAGCTTCGCTATTCCTCAGTCACATCCATTTTGGAACTGAAGAAGACATTTTTGTTCATTTTATTGCAACCTACCTTTATCCAGGTCAGAAAAAAAACTTGAACCTGAAACATGTCCTTATCGTTTTTTGAATAATTTTTTTATAAATCCAAAAAAACCGAAAAGGTTTTTAAAGCCGGGCTGTTCGCCTTCGGCTGTATAATATCCACTGGCATTGCTGCCATAACCATAACCATAACCATAACCGTAGCCGTACCCATAGCCATAACCGTTACCATAGCCGCCAAAGCCATAATTGAACAATGAAGCACCTCTTGGTTTTATTCCATTAAACACCACGCACATGTTCTTAAACTTATTATCTCTTTTAAGGCTTTCAATAAGGCGCAGGAAAAAGGCTGGCGTTACAGCATGTCTTACCACGAAAATGGTTGTTTGAACATAGTTTGTAAGTAACTGTGCATCTGTAACCGGTCCAATCGGGGCAGAGTCAATAATCACATAATCAAAGTCCTTTCTTAAAGAATCTATCATTGCCTCGAAGGCTGGTAGCTGTATAAGTTCGGTTGGATTTGGGGGAATGGGACCCGCAGTTACAAGCGACAGGTTTGGATATGCTGTCGGTTTTGTTATCTCTTCCAATGTAGCTTTACCGATCAGGTAACTCGAAATACCCGGATCACGTTTAACGTTTAATTCCTTACTCAGCTTTGGTTTTCTAAGATCCATTTCCAGCAACGCAACTTTTTTTCCCGTTAGTGTTATACTTATTGCAAGGTTGGTAGCGATAAAACTTTTTCCTTCCCCTGATATGCTTGAAGTAACCAAGATAGCATTATTCTGAGCGCTGAGGCCCATGAAACCCAGGTTCGTTCTTAATGAGCGAAACTGTTCGGCAATAACTGAACGCTGGCCTTCGCTGATCGCAACCGGGTTCTTTAAAGTAGCCTGTAAAATTTCGGCAACAACAGGAACCTTTGTTTTGTCTTCCAGCTGAGCCCTGAATAATATTTTATTATTGAATTGTTCCTGTACCTGGACATATAAGATAAATACGATAAGGCCTATCAGAAAGCCAACCATGTAATAATTCTTTGCGATTGGCCTTATCGGCCCATAAGAAAAACCACTTTCCAATACACGAAGATCCGCAGAAGTGGATGCAGATGAAAGTGCAGTTTCTTCCCGCTTCTGAAGCAGGTAAGAATAGATATTGTTTTTGATCTCCCGCTGGCGGCTAATATCCAGCAATTCTCTTTCCTGTAAGGGTACCTGGCTCAGCAATTTATTATTCTTATCAATATTTGCCTGGAGGCTCAATTCCTGGTTGAGAAAATTCTGGTGAATGTTATTGATATTTTCAAGAATATCCTTTTTAATCCTGGATACTTTATCTGTGGCAAGCAATACCATATCACTTTTTGCGCCACTTGATGCTTTTATATCTTCCAGTTGAAATTCTGCTGCATACAATTGCTCCAATAGTGAAGCCAGGGTGGGATCATTTACCAGCACTAAAGATGGTACCGTTCCCGGTTTGCTTCCCTTGCTTGTTACGTATTTTTGTATCTCATTCAGAGCCTGGACCTGGAGATCCACCTGTGCCTTTTTTTGCTCAAGATCCTTTACGCTATTCCAATACAATGTTGCTTCACCACCCAGGTCGGCTCCGTGCTTGGATTTGGAATATGCGATATTCTTTTCAACACTATCCAGCTGTCCAATAACGGTTTTAAGACGGTCATCAATAAATCGCAGTGTTTTAATTGCAATTTGATTTTTGTCTTCAATACCTTCTATGTTGTAAACTTCAAATAATTTATTTAAAATATTTATTCCCTTGATGGGTATGGGTGTTTCTATACCCAGGTCTATTACTGTTGAATTGTATGAAAGCGGCGCTGCTTTCAGCGACCCAATGATGGCATTTGCTGCTGCTGAAACAGGATTGAAAACGGCAAAATAATTTTTACCTTTTACGTTTTTCGGGTAGCTGGGATTCATTTTGATCCTATACAACCTGTTTGCAATCGAGACAGTTCCTTCGAATGGAACTACCTGGTCGGCTATACTTACCGTATTGCGTGTCCAATCAATTGTAAATGGAAATTTTCCACCACCAGGAATACTATCCTTTTCAAGTGCTTCAAAAACAAAGGGTGCATTACTGCCATACAATTCTTCCGTTTGTACATTACCCTGGTTGTATATGTTGGTATAAAGATCAAGCTCTTTTACTACTTCCTGCATGAGGGAAGTTGATCTCAATACGATGATCTCATTTTCAACAATCTTTTTTTCGCTAAAAATATTCAAGGCATCCAACACTTTACTGTCTCCGCCATTCTTTTGCGGATCCTTTAATAACACTTTCGCAGAAGCAACATATATTTTTGTTTGTGACCTGTAATAAGTGTACGAGATAAAAAACGATACAACCGTACAGAATAAAAATATTGGCCAAAACGGCACATACCTGTAAACGATTTGCGCAAGGAAATTAACCGATCGTTTCTCTTCTATTATTTGGTCTTCGCTCATAAATTAATTAAGTAAAACGGACTATCTTAAAATATAATTGACAATTGTAATTGCCAATGATGCTAAAGAAGCTACCAATGATAATGTGGTTTGTATTCTTTTCCGCTTTTCTTCTTTTACATACCTTTTATTATCAGGCATAACATATACAATATCATTTGGCTGAATATAATACCATGGCGAGGAAAATATAGAATTATCTTCAAGATTTACGTACTTGACTATCTTTTCGTTCTTGCTTTCACGAACGATCATTATTTTTTTCCTGTCTGCCTGTTCTTTAACATCGCCGCTGCTTACGATAACATCTATTAGTGAAAGTTGTTCTTCGGGCATATTCAGTACCTGGGGTTTCGTTACCTCGCCCAGTACTGTTACCTTATGATTAAGGTATTGAACAGTAATTATGGGATCCTTCAGGTAGGGCAAAAGTGATTTTTCAAGTTTTTCTTTTAACTCTTTCCGGGTAAGCCCTTCTGCGGGGATCGCCCCCAAAAAATGAACAGTAATGCTTCCCTGTTCGTTTACAAGATAACCGGGAAGAGCAGACTGGGCAGATTGATTAACCACCAGCGCAGCTGCATTGAATTTTTCATCCATCTCTTTGCTCATACTGCTAACAGTTATACCCAGCACATCTTTTTTCTGAATTTTGGATTCAAAATCATTGGAGATAAACCCTGTAAGCGTTGTATCTTTTACAAGAGTCTTAAAATAAGTTGCGCTCCTGGAAATACGGCAGGAACTCATTACAGCTAACCCCAAAAAAATGATCGCTAACAGACAATATATCCCGGACTTTTTTAATAAATAAGAAAACAAAGGAAATAGTCGCATATTTTTTTTGAAAAATTACTACAATTCTGCCTGCGCCAGATGGTGGGAAGCAAGTTGTCAAAATTCGTTAAAATAAATTACTTAGCCAATTTTTAATACAGCTGGGCAATGTTACATTTTGATTTACTTAATTCGTTATTGTGGGAACAAAGCAATCCTTTATCAACAGGATCGCTTCGTTCCTCTCAATGACGGTTAAATTCCCACAAAAAAAAGAGATGATTATTGCTAATCATCTCTTCAAACATAATATCGGAAAAAGATTAAATCTCTATTGTATTGTTCTTCTTTTTTTGATTATATGCTTTTTTAGCACCTATCCCAATTGCTGCTGCGATCAACAAACTAACTCCTCCATCAATCGGGCAGGCAGGATCCAACGGATCACAACCAGGATCTGTAGGCTGCACCTGGGCACTACTCGTGAGCGGGCTGCCAAGACTTACTAAAAATACAATCGGTAGGATTAAAACATATTTTCTAAATCTACTCATGGTTTCCAAAACTTTTTACAAAAATAATGGTTTAATGATTAATATAGAATTTTAATAGTCGTTTTCACTTTATTTCCTTCAGCAACCTGCAATTGATAGGTACCATGTGCTAAAGAACCGTTAAGCTCAAAACTATATACGGAGTTTCCTCCATCATGGTTTATCGTACGAGTGAAAATAACCTGTCCTAATACATTAATCAAATTAACCTTATATACAGCTTTCGGTTGATTCATCATACTTACAGACACTATTCCATCTTCTTTTACAGGGTTAGGATATACTGCGATCGATGATGGATCTCCCTTCATATTTACATTTACGATCTGGCTGTATTTTATTTCACCACTGTTATTAACGCTCTTTATGCGGTAAAAATTATCTCCACTGTAAGGTTGTACATCAAGTAAGTTGTATTCCTGTGAGCCTACACCGTTGATGTTCCTTGCTGCCTGTGTACCAAGTTGGCTAAAATTGCGGCCGTCTGCTGAGTGCTGAATTTCATACTGTGCAATATTGGCTTCATTGGCAACAGTCCAATCTACCATGATATTGCGATCCTGGCGGAATGCTTTTACTCTTATGAAGCTTAACGGAACAATACCCTGTTGTTTGAACACGATGCGGAACCTGTCGGCTGCTTTCGATAACGGATCAGCAGTAACTGAGAAAGGAACAGTAGTAACTGCATCAAGGTTTATCTGCGTGCGGCTGTTCAGGAATGCATCCTCAAGGTATGCAGTAAGCACAGGTGACGCAAGGTTTTCAGCAGTGAATTCCAATTGATAATCCTGTACTTTCATTTTGTCCATTTTAAAGAAGATAGTATCTGTATCTACGATCTCTGCACGACGTTCAACTACGATTCCCAAACCATCACGTACGATACCGAAATTCTCCCCGAAATTGACCATTTTTTCTGCATCATTGTCATCAACTGTATTTGAATAAGCCGGGTCAAAATCAACCCTGTTACCATCAAATACAACCGGGCTACCTACACCACCAATCAGCCTTGTTCTTAATTGTTTTTCATCACCGTTCACCCTTGCCACAGAGAAGCTTGTAGTTCTCTTACAGTTTTCAGTGATCTGAACCGAGTGTGTACCTGCAATCGCATTGGCCCTTACCATGAATGCCATACCGGATTCAATGTTGCTCTGACCGTTCACATAACTAGCACCAAGCGTACTTGGATTATACGATGGCCCTGTAAAGGTCTGCCATGCTCCATATTGACCGATCTTAGGATCCCATATATAGTAGTAATCCTGCAGGTTTGTTTTTGCCATCGAGGTAAAGTTTATCGCACATGGATAAGGATTACCTACCGGGATAAAGTTATTCGCAGTTGGAGTACTTAGAGTAACGTTACCAGTTTTAATCGGGCCTGACATCCTCAGTGTAGTTGGGTTGTGTAAGCCAAATGCATTTGCTCCCCTGTCACCGCGGATAAATAACATATAACCATCCGTTGCTGAAATGAAGTTTGTACCATTTGTACCCGGTACAGCTACATAGGTATTAGTAGTCGGGTCATACTTTTTCAAAGACGGTAATGTGTTTGCTACATCATAACCAACAGCCGGGCCACCCGGGCCAACAATCTGGGTTCCATAACCATTGGCGGTATAAGTAGGCGCTACTTCGCCTTCCTGCCATGCCTGGCTGATGGTTTGTGTTCCCGTTATTGGAGCAGCCAGGTATCTCCAGCCCACACCATAGTATGGACCAGTTATGTTGTTTGTTGTTATGAACCTTTCTACCACGAACTTACCAGGGCCACTGTAAGAGATCGTACCAAGTACTGTATCTACGAAGGCCGTACCGCTTGCATCTGAATGAAGTGTTACAACATCATTCACTGATAAGTTACCCACTTTCGGATTCAGGTTGCCGATCATGGTCAATGGTTTATTGATCGTTACACCACCTGTATTACTTGCTGTAAGGTTGGTCATTACAGGTATCGTACCTGTTGTACCAGCACCCGGGAAACTTTGGTTTACTGTACCATTCAATACAATGGTTCCATTATTGGTGAGGGTACCATCATTGGTCCATGAACCTGTATTGGACAAGGTTCCGGTTGCATTGATCGTAATAGATGCACCAAGGTTGATATTGATATTACGGGCAACAGGTAATGTATTTGTAATAATTGGATAGTATGTTTTTCCAGCCGGGATTACTACATCAGAAGTTGTTGTAGGAACACCACCACACCAGTTGGCAGCGTTCATCCAGTCTGTATTGTATCCTTTCCATGTGAAGCCAGTACCTGTTCCACTGAATTCATCCATTCCGATATCCGGAGTCACTGCATCTCTTGGATCCGTATCATAGTCATCAGTATAAGTAGCAATAGGAGCACCTGCACCATCGATATTACAGTTGTTTGAAGGATCCAAATGAAGATCATTCTGTGCCGCATTTACAAATATTGGCAGATCTCCAATAGATACTGTCTCACGCGGTGTAACCAATGCCTTGAACGCTACAAGTGTTGCTGTAGGTGCGGTTACATAATATATCGGCGTTGATGCTGTTTGAGTTGTATACCAAAGGTTATTATTGGAGGTAGTGCCATAAGTTGCAGAAGTGTTTGCTTTTCTTAAAGCAGCTGTAATACCTCCCGTTGGGCCTGGTGTTGCGAAATTAGACACAAGGTTATCACGCATCGTAACAGTACCGTTCGCATTGACCGATGAAGAAATGTTGATACCACTGGTACCGAATGCTGTAACCCCTGCACCAGCAATACGTATACTGTTATAATACAGGTTGGAAACGGAACCGGCAGCAGCCATACCTACAACTTCAATACCCGATACAGAATTCGCATTGTTCATGACGTTGTTATTTGGTCCTTGCGTAAGATCAAGTGCGATGATATTATTATATGCTTTTACCGTGGTGCCTGAATGTATACGAATTCCCTGTGCGAACGAACCAGCGGTAGCGCTTTGGCCCGGCCACAGTCTTGTTATCTTATTCTTATACATGGCCACATCAAAACCAACCTGGCTCCATATACCTACAATATTAGCGGTCATTGCAGCAGATGTATACAAGCTGTCAATGGTATTTCTTGCTACGATCCTGAAGTGGGTTCCACCATTGTTGGTATTGTTATAAATACCACGGATTATCTGTATTCCTGTAGAGGTACCACCAATAAATAACTTGCTGATGACATTGTCTACAAGTGTTTCATGAACCGGAGATGCGATGTTTATATATGCATTGATCGTTGCAATCGAAGTACCAGTCATACCTGTGACAGTATTGTTATTAATGATATTTCCATCAA
The DNA here is from genome assembly GCA_047601875.1 of Ferruginibacter sp. Taxonomy (GTDB): domain Bacteria; phylum Bacteroidota; class Bacteroidia; order Chitinophagales; family Chitinophagaceae; genus Ferruginibacter. Next base: position 406,051 of record JASGIL010000001.1, read on the forward strand.
CTGTGTAATCAGTAGAAGTACCAGCTGTAATACAATTTAAATTAACAGCCGCTCCACCACCAGCTACCGTATTATTACTGAGGATGTTGGCATTGATGGTTGCGGTTGTAGCGCCCCTACTGAAAGAATGTTCATGTTCCCGGTGCTTGTTTTTGTATTGCCTTTAACCGTATTGGAACTGATATTAAGTGTGATCGGAACGGTAACAGTTCCTATCGCAGCATTAGAAATACCTGTAAAAATACCAGTACCCGTCAGAGAACAGTTTTGAACAGTATTATTGACAATGTTAATGTTGCTGGCGGTTGCAGTACCCAGGTTTTGAATACCGGTCATATTTGCCGTTGTTGCAGTAGTAGTAGTTATTCCAATTACATTATCCGATATCAATACAGTATTTCCACCGCCACCTGCACCGATATTATTATCGATACCGATCATTTGCTGCCCGGTTGGTGCAGCACTGGTCAGGGTAATAATATTGCCCGACATGGTTGCACTTGCATTTGGCCCTTGCGGTGCCCAGATACCACTAAGTGCATTGGTTGTATTTGAACCTGATCCATTATTATTGGTAATGGTATTATAGGAAATATTTACACCATACTGGTTGAGGACACGCACACCAGAAGGGGCCGTTGCATCACCACTGTTACCATAATTCACAATGGTATTTCCCGTTGCTGCGGAAGTTCCTCCAATATCATTGCTCACATCAGCAAGCGTGAATGGAGATGAAGCCCCATATCCCCAGAAACCAAATCCCTGGTGGCAATTGGAAATATCGTTGCTGTAAAATTTATTGTTGGAATTGGTACCGGCCGCTGAAGCAGGTACAAGCGCATTGATAGCATTGTTCCATACAGCATTTACGATCAGAACGCCAGTTGATCCGTCCATCATTGTACCTGCACCAGCCGCAGAATTGGCCTTGCTTAATGCGATATTACAATTCTGTATGGTATTTTGCTGGCAACCGTCTGTAGTACTGAATTTAAATAAGCCGATTGCATATTCCATTGCTGTATTAGCGGCACCATTAGCCGGATTTTCAGCAAAATCGATCTGGTTGATGGTAACATTATCTACTCCATTCAGGCTCCAGATACCATCCGGCGCCGAAGTAGATGGGGTATTGATGCCACCGGTATAAGCTATCAGTTTTGGATTTGCACCCACACCTGATTTTGCGAACCTAATTGAGTAGTTGGTACCTGCAGGTGAAGTTGAACCATTTAGGAGCGCAGATCCAAGTTTTAACCCGGCGTTCGGTACAGTTTCCGTGTAATCGGCAACTACGTTGAAGATACAGTTACCGCTAATACCCCTTGTATTGAGATCCTGGCATGCCCTGTCGAAAGAAATATAATTTGTACAGCTTGCTGGTCCTGCCCCAATGGTATAAACACCATTCAACGGACCGGAAGCCAAAGCAAGATTTACTGCAGGGGTTGACAAAGGAGATACACAACCGTTGGAATTGGTTGCTGTTACCTGGTAGCTTCCGGCACTGGTAGCAGAGAATATCTGGAAATTAGCTCCCGAAATAGCAGAGCCATTATACCATTGGTACCCGTTTGCTACGATCGTTCCACTTCCTGCAGTGGCAGTTGCAGTAATATCCACGCTGGCATCTGTACAGATTGGCCCCAAACCACTGGCAGTTACTGATGGTGCAGTTAAAACAGTAGAATTAATTGCAGCCGAAGCCGTACATCCATTCGTACCCGTTACCACTACAGTATAATTACCTGTAGCATTAATATTTAATGAATCGTTGGTAGCTCCCCCGATAGCCGTTGGGAAAGGATGGTACCATTGGAATCCTGTAACGTTTACGTTCGTTGCACTTGTATCACCGGTTAACCAATGTGTTGTTGCACCACTGGCACAAATTCCCGGAATACCTATTATACTAACAAAAGGAGTTGGCTTAATGGTAAGTATCATTGTAGCAGACGATGCAGGGCAAGAACCCGGAGGATCATCTGTTGTTAAGGTAATAGTAACAGAACCTGCGGTACTATCTGCGGCCGATGGTGTATAAGTAGTTCCTGCAGCACTGATCCATGTATTGTTTGGAGTGAAAGTACCTGTACCCGTAGTGCTCCAGGTAGCTGTGGTTGCCGGCGCACCAATGGAAGTACCGGCAAGTGTATAAGCTGTGCCAGCACAAACAGACCCATTCGGTCCGGCATTTGCCGTTGCAGGCGTTGCACAACCAGGGAACCAGAAGGTTGCGCTAATGGTGCTGTCGCCAAGTAATGGCTGGAATGTATAAGTGCCAGGAGTACCTACTGATACGCCATTCACCAGTACATCCAGGATCGCATAACCCGGGTTTGGTGAGATCGTAAACATAGGAGGTGCCACTCCACAATTCACAACCACCGGCCCGGCTGGTGTAATGGTACCGTTCGGTCCTGGTGTTGTTGTAACAGTATATGTTGGCATTGTTACCAGCAATATGTTAGAAGTGTCTTTACATCCTGCGGCAGTTGTTACTGCCACGGCATAATTTGCCGCAGCGGTAACGCCATAAGTATTCGCATTCGGGCCTACAGGTGAATATGTATAAGCAGGCCCGGTACCAGTAACAGTATACCATTGATAGCTGGTTACTGCACCGCCTGGCGTTTCAAGTAAATTCGTTGTTGAACCCGTACAAACCGTAGTGCCACCCGTAATTGGATTTGCAACCGGTTTCGGATTTATTGTCATCGTCAAGGTATTACTGTTGACAATCGTTCCACCCGGGAAACAGAAGTTAGGGGCTACCGACATCGCACAGGTGACCTGGTCACCATTTACAAGATATCCGGTGTGGTTGGTTGATGCGGCAGAAGGTATCGTCAAACTACTAAGCCCAACCTGGGAACCACCTATAACTGCAGGCACATTATTTACCTTCCAGTTATAACCCGCACCTACACCGCCATTTACAGGTATCGCCGTAAATGTGACTGGTACGGAATCACACACCGTGGTACCAGGACTCGCGGTAATGGTCACACTAGGTGTGGCTGAAGATGCTCCAATGGTAACTGTAGTAGTTGAAGTACAACCTACGCCACCAGTGGCAACTGCTGTATATGTAAATGCACCTGTATTCGCATTAACCCAATACCATACAGTGGGCCAGTTTCCTGAATTGGCAGGTACAGGTGTTGTACCTGGTCCGGGAGATGGTGGCGCTGTTTGATAAAGATTTGGTGTACTTGTCCAGGTAATTGGTGCCTGGCCTGTTCCTTTAATAGTAATACTATCAAGCAACCAGCCATAGTATAGTACGCTTGCGTCTGTAAGAATGCGGAACCTGATCCTGAAATTAGCAAAACCCTGGTAAGCAGCAAGATTGATCTGCTCACGTTTCCAGAGAGACGTGGCCGGACCTGTACCTGGTGTAGAAGTGGCAATTGTAAATTGGGCATCCCAGTCAGGGTAGCTGGTATTATCAAAACCCACACCAGTTGGAGTAGCATCGCCTACCTGTTGTTGTAAGGTGCCGGTTCCCTGGTAGCTTGCTGCCGGAAATTTATTCCATGTATAAGTAGGACCGGGATCAGTTGTATATTCTACATATCCTACATCCCAGTGTGTCGTGCTCGAAGCTTCAAGGCCGGCGATCTGGTAAAAACTAAGTGAAGGATTCGTAAAGTTAGTTAAAGGAATATTCCCGGATTCTATGGAACCATTTGAGCTATTTCCGTGTGTAAGAAGCACACTGTTGGATGGTTGGTAGAAATAAGTACCATTCTGCGTTGCCACAACACCGCTGCCCGTTACACTAAACTGTGTTAAAGGGAAAGTTTCGAATGTTTCTGAAAAGATGGATTGATTTGGTATCAACCCGCCTGTTACCGTAACCGAAGTAGATAAGTTAGGGCACAAAGAAAGCGATGATGGTGTAATTGAGATCGCTGTTGGTGTTGAGTTTACAGTGATGACTACGATATCATCCCTGCGACAACCTACACCTACAGGAGGGGTTTGTGCAGTCATTGTATAGGTAGTAGTAGCAGTTGGAGATACTACAGATCCGTTTGGTAAATTACCAGGATTCCATACATATGTTGAATAACCGCCACCAGATGCGTTCAGGGTCACCGATCCACCCTGGCATATTGTACGAGCTGGTCCCGCTGCAGGGGTAATGGTAACATTAGGTGGTGCATTCACCTGTGCAGTGACAGGCACACGAAGACTTTCGCAAGTATTGGTGCTTATCTGCCAATCGTAGAAGTAAAAATATTGTGGGTTTGCAACACCACCCTGCCAGCCATTGGTGATGTTACCGGCACCGGCAATGTTATAAGGGAAAGTAAGACCATTGATATCACGCCATATGCTAATAGCGCTGGCATTACCTGTAAGCTGGATGGTATAATTATTTCCAACTGCCAGGTTGATACCCACAGGTACAGCGATACCCGAAGCAGAAGGACCGGTAAAAGTATAGCTGAAACTACCAACACTAACATTTGCACTGTTGAATATATCACCCTGAATAAAACCGGCAGCCTGTGGATACATTTTTACTGAAAGCAGTTTGAAAGCAGTTGTAACGTCAAAACGAAGCCCGGAAGCTGTAGCATTTGAGCCACCGTCAGCACCGGTAGTGCTTGCTTTACCTCCTGAAACAGCTGTACCTATTGTAGAAGCACTTACCCAGAAGTTAGTTGTTGATGTAATAAATGGTGTTGTGAATGGACTACCAGCTCCAATGGAGTTTCCTCCGGTTGATGCTGCATACCAGGTTAGATTCGCACCTGTTGCTGTAAGGTCTACTGTTCCCGATCCACATCTTGAAACTGTAGGGCCGGCCGTTACAGATGGATTGTTCACTGTAATTGTTACAGGTCCTGCTGCTGCAGTAGGGCCAGCACCGCATTGAACCACCAGTTGGTAATAGGTGGTGGTGAGCAATGTTCCTGTATTATAATGTAACGGGTTATTATTTGTGCCTGCTGCCGGAGCCCATGGGCCTGTGCTGCTTGTTGTTGAACTTTGCCATGTATAGGTCATTCCTTCGCCCAATGCAAAACCAGTTCCTATAATTATAGTAGAACCGGAGGCACAGAATGATGTCTGACAAGCTGAGATCGTACCTGCAGTATTTCCGCCGCAAGCAACAGGTGTAAATTCATCAGCACCAATATCGGGCCTTGTGGCATCCCTGGCAGCTCCATCATAATCAGTAGTAAAACCAGCAATAGGTGTAGCCAGGTGGTTTAGCGGAGAAACAGAACCTACAGGAGTCGTCACTAAGTGAAGATTTGATGCAGATATGAGCGCTGGATTTACTGCTACTGAATTCAAATCCTTACCGGTTGCAGCTACCCAGTTACACAGGTTGCTTTGGCTGGTAACAAGAAAACCTAAATTGGTTCCAGCAGAAAAATAATTATTATAATCTATTGCAGTAAAGATCGTGTTGGTTGAGTAGGTCCAAACCGAGAGTACCCTACCGGTGGTTTCCCTGTTTGAAAAACTATTGTTCCTTACATTCAGCGCTGTTGGAGATGGTGTTGTAGCTCCCGGAGAAGTTATCCAAAGGCAGGCTGTAGGTGCATTAAAGGTACCCGCACTTGGCTGATTGGCAGACGGATCAAGGTCAACGGTATTATAATAAATATTATAACCTGTTCCTGCATCAACAGCAATACCGCAGGCATTATCATCTACCGTGTCAAAATCCAGCCAACCTCCTGCCGAGATATCCCAAATAAAATTATTAGCAATTGTAAGCCCGGTATTTGTATTACTTGCATCCAACTGAATACCGCTACATCCCCAGAAGCTGGATATTCTTACATTATGGATATTGTTCCTTTCAATCAAACCATTTGTTATAGTACCCACGACATAAATCCCTGTATTTTGTATGGTAAAATTTCCGAGATTGGAATTCACACCTGAAATATCGTTTTGAGTTACCAATACATTTTTCTGCGTAGATACAAATATACCTGAACGTCCAAGTGTAGTTACGGTATTCGTTGAAACTACAGTCTGGTTATCCTGGTTGCCTGAAGCACCAACAACACCTATCCCGAACTGGGAAGCAGTTACGTTATTGTGGAGATAAGTATTATTTGAGTTAGCTGTTTCTGCCAATCCTCCTATTGTGGTACCACTACATTGGATAAGCCCTACAAGCGTGGCTGTAGCACCAGACCCAATGACGTTGCAATATTGTATTAAATTATTGCTGGCTCCATCAGAACTGGATGCACTTGCCACCCAAATCACAGCTGAGGAACCCGAAGTACTTGTATTTTGAAATGTAAGATCATTGCTTGCCCCAACGGCCCCAATGGTAACATTATCTGCGCCACTCAATTTTACTATTGCAGTACCGAGGTTACCGGATATAACACGAGGCATTGGAGCTGGTCCACCTGCCGTTATCGTCACCGAAGTATAACTAGATGGTACACCACTGCTGTTTAAAACAGCAGTTGCTGTTTCAGATGTATTTGCTATGATGCTCACTGTTATTGCACCCTGGTGAGTACCTGCATTGATCGCATCAAAAGCCGCCTTTAAAGTTGGGTAGGTTGCACTCGAAACAGGAGTTGTTCCGGCCACATTAACATTTTGTGCCATTACACTTCCGAATATTCCCAGACAGCAAATTAGCGTGAGAAGGAATCTGTTTGAGAACTGAGTACGATTTTTGTCCGCTGTGTTGTGAAATTGAGTCATAAAGCTAAAGCTTTAGTTGATTAATAAATAAATTTTATGCGTATAGCCCACCCTGTTAGCAGGCCTATACTTCTTATTTGCAGCATACCATAGCGGTGGTCTTCTACAAATAAAATGTAAGAAATATCGGTCTCATTAATTTGTTTGAAAACAAAAGGAAATGATTAACTAGGTGTTTTTAAAAGGATATGGACTCCCTTAAAAGAAAGGCGGACTTTTAAGAAGGTATGAAAATACTCTAAATTTATGGAATTGTTAAATCTTTTTTATAAAAATACTTACAAGTCAAGAAGTTATTATATACAACTGTTAATAACTTCAGCAGCTAAGTATTTTGTAACCTTTGAAGGTGACTTGTAAAAAAGTTAACATGGCGGATGATCCCAGGATACAAATTAATTGGTGTTCTTTGGATAACCATATGCTGGCCCCTCTTTAAAGAGAGGGCCAGCATCTTCGCTGGCAGCGGCAATCGTTTCTTACCGACCAGCAATGCAAATTCTATTATTCAAATACTACTTTGAAAGATCTTTTTTTCTTTGCCGGCATAATGACCTCCAGGTTATAAACTCCTTTTGAAAGATTGGTCCCAACCGGGATCTTTATTCTTTCGCTGCCCCCCTGGTGATAAAACTGATGCCTTAATAATAATTGCCCATTCACCCCTAACAGTTTTATATCATAATTGCCTTCAGGCTGATCATTTAAGCTTAACCCGATAAGGCCATCTTTTACCGGGTTTGGATAGACAACGATCATAGAAGCCTGTCCTGTCATGCTTACTTTTACTATTTCACTGTACTTTATATCGTTTCCAATACCAACGCTTTTAATACGGTAAAAGTTAGTACCATTAAATGGCTCTGTATCAAGCCAGGTATATTCCTGGGTTACACCGCTGTTATTGCCTTTCGCTACCTGGCTTCCTATCATTTTAAAGCTACGGCCTTCGGAAGAGCGTTCTACTTCATAATGATCTATATTCAATTCATTTTCTACTTTCCAGTTTACTACCACATTTTTTTCCTGGCGATAAGCTGAAATGCTTGTAAATGTTACAGGAACAATACCAGCCTGTTGGAATACCAGCCGGAAGCGATCTACTGCTTTGGATGCCGGATCTGCTGTTACATTGAAATCAATCACAGAAACCGTATTGAGGCTGATAACCGTGCTGGTTTGCAAATATGCATCTTCCAGGTATGCAGTGAGCCCGGCCTGGGCAATGTTTTCAGGAGTGAATTCCAGTTGATAGCCAATCTGCCTGAGCCCGCTCAACTGATAAAATAAAGTATCCGTATCAACAATTTCAGCATGGCGTTCTACTGCGAGCACGGTACCATTCCTTAATACGCCGATATTTTCTCCAAAATTGCTGAGTTTTGGAATATCGTTGTCATCCATATCATTCGAATAAGCACCATCGAACTGGGTAATTGTACCATCATTAAGCCTGATGGAATTACCTACAGAATATAGTTTGGTATTTAGTTGTTTGGAAACGGTCGTCAATCTTTGAACCTGGTAGCTTCCTGCCACTTTATTGGATTCAGCAAAACTGATATTATGCGGAACCGCTGTAGCTGTAGCTTTTACAAAAAATGCTGAACCAGACTCTATGCGTGTATTACCTGCCGTATAGCTTCCGCCTCCCGGTGTTATGCTATATACCGGCCCCGGCCCATAGATCGTTTGATACCCTCCAAACAAACTTCCTAATTTAGGATCCCATACATAGAATACATCCAGCAATCCGTTGCGGGTTGTTGTTGCAAAATCTATTGCAGAAGGGTAAGGGTTACCCACAGAAATAAAGGCGCCATCTATCGAGGTGCTGATTGGGCCAATCGGGCCGGTTTTTATCTGGCCCCTGATGCGAAGGGTTGTATTGGAAAATGAGCCAAAAGTATTTGATGTCCTGTTCCCCCTGATGAAGATCATATAACCCTCTGTGGTCGATATGAGCGGAGTGCTGGTTCCCGGAACACTGACCCATCCCAATGTAGAAGGGTTAAAAGTCTTCATTGAAGGATTTGCAGTATTGACATCAAAGCCTGTACCTGCACTCGAAGGACCTGTTATCTGCGTACCATAGCCACTGGGCGAATAAGTTGGAGCAGTTTCACCTTCCTGCCAGGCCTGTTTAATGGTTTGCCCGGCAAGTAATGGTGTAGCCAGGAACCTCCAGCCCACAGAGTCAACTGAAGGGATACGTATATATCGTTCAACACTGAATTTGCCAATAGCACCATAACTGAAACCAGCCGTTGCACCCAATGCACTTACCCGTGCCGTGGCGGCATTGGTTGAAACAAGGGTGATGGTATCATTTACTCCAATCGTACCGGCTGTTGGTATCAACGACCCGGTTATTTTGATTCCTTTATTTATTGTAGCCCCCGCAGCATTATTTACTTCAAAATCGTTCATCGCAGTGATCACACCGGTTGTTCCACCCGGGAAAGTCTGCAATGTTGACCCGTTCATCACAATCTTACCATTATTTATAATTGTACCATCGTTTGTACAGTTACCCGTAAACGATAGTATACCACCGGAATTTATGGTAATAGAGGCACCTGTAGCAATAACAATGTTATGTGCTACCGGGGTTGTTTGTGTAATTATTGGTAAAATGGCTATTGCAGGTATACTAACATCCCTTGTTGATACAGGCACACCACCACACCAGTTCAAAGGATCTGTCCAATCACTATTAACACCCCTCCATGTTGAAACAGAGCTTGGATTTACATTAATAGAAGCACTTGGCATGGCAGCAATTTCTGCTGCAGTTGCAGTACAATTAGCGTCACTTACGGCCGTGATCGAATAAGCGGTAGTAGCCGCAGGATTTACCACAAAAGTATAGGGCGAGGTAGCTATATTATTTACCGTTACCGGTGTACCATTGGAATAGGTGAGGTTCCATGGCGGCGTTCCGGTTAAGGCTACTGAGACCGTCACTGCGTCGCTTGGACAGTATGGTCCGGGAGGCGCCGTTATCGTTGCTGTTACACTGTTAACCGTAACCGTTATTGTTTGCGTTTTCTGACATGCATTCGGCGGTGTTGCCGTTGCAGTATAGGTAGTAGTAGTTGTTGGCATTGCCCAAATGGTTGGTGTTGCAGTGCCAGTGGTATATGAATAAGTTGAAGTTGCTGCCGGGTTGGTATATAAGCCGGTCGCAGGTGCCCATGTTATTGGAGCTCCCGAATTCGACCCGGTGACCAAAACATTATCAATTGCCCAGAAAATATCAAAATGCGCACTGTACCTGAACCTGATATAATTGGTTGCCTGACCTGCCCAGGTGTTCAGGCTGATATTTGGATTGGCAAAATTTGTTGAAGTTCCTTTTGTTGATTTATAAACGGCAAGTACTGTCCATGTTGTGCCATTTTGTGAAATTTCTACTGTTGCTGAATCCTGCGGGCTGCCAAAATACTGGTAGTTATGCCAGAAACTCAAATTGGCAGAAGTATAACCAACAAGGCTAAACGCCGGGCTGGTTAATGTTGTTCTTGTAAACCCGGAATTCGCATCGCTGTTGGATATATAGAACTGGGAATTATCATTACTATGAATGGTCAGGGAAGCAGCAACATAACCGTCGGGCCTCATGGTCCATGAGGAGTTAGTAATGGCAGTAGCGGTTCCTGTTGATGTGTTTGCAGTGACCCAACTGTTTGCCGCATTGAAATTCGCCTGGAGCAGGGGTACACCCACAATGTCTCCGCCTGTAGCAGTTAATTGAACTGCGCTTGCTGAGGAGCATTTTGTAACGGAGGTCGGTGAGATCACCACATTGCTTGACGCAGGGTTAACCGTTAACGTTACTGTCCCGGTTCCGGTACAAGTACCGTCGGTTGCATTTACAGTATATGTTGTTGTTGTAGCAGGCGACACGGTCTGACAGGCACCACTTAATCCCCCGGGTGTCCAGGTGTAATTAAATGCAGCGTTACTACTTGTTACACAAATATTGCTATTGTCTCCTGCACAGATTCCTGCCGGTGTTGCGGTCACATTCAATGTTGCTGAAACACCAATGTTTGCGGTTACCTGCGTCCTGGGAGAAGAAGAACATCCATTAGTGAACCTCCATTTATAATAACACATGTAAAAATTCGGGTTGAATTCGTTGCCCGTTATTACGATATCGGTCGAACTATAAGGATATACAGCACCAGTAAGGTTTCTTGTTAAACCAGTTGTAGGAAGCCCCGCAGTAGCATATAGATAATAGCCATTACCTACCGGTAGGGGCAATTGTATGTCAACTGTCTGGGCTGTTGCCCCACCGGATACCGTTGTTGTAACAGGGATCGTTCTTAACACAGTGCCCGCTGAATTATATACTTCTATACTAAAATTTTCTCCACTGGCCAGTGGATATATATCTACTGTAAGGAGTTTAGTAGGTTGTATAACGTTGAAGTATACCTGCCATGAAGTAAGCTGGGTACTGATATCGGTAGCCTGAGATGGATCGTTCAGGCCAACTGTACCGTTACTTCCAAGGTAGGTGGATTCAACATAATAACTTGTAGTAGTTGAAAGCGATGGAGTAACAAAAGGATTTCCCGTATAAACCGGGGCACCTCCTGTTAACGCAGTATACCATTGTATCGCAGTAGTCGGGCTGCCTGTTGCAGAAAGACTTACTGTTCCCGGGCCGCATCTTGATCCATTGGTAACCGAGGCTATGGCGGGATTATAAACAGTTATCTGTAGCGAATTAGAAGAACCCGGAGAGCCAGCGGCGCAGGTTACCACAAGGTGGTACCAGGTGGTTACGTTTATTACCGGTGCGTTACAACTGGTTGGATTCGTTTCACCCGTAAGATTGATCCATGGCCCTGTAGCACTGCTGGTTGAATATTGCCATTGATAAGTAATTCCAAGCCCGGTTGAAAAACCGCTGGCTGATAATGATACTGATCCGGAGGTACAAACAGTCAAGAAATCTGAAGTAACTGTTCCCCCGGTATTACCGCTACAGGCAGGCGGTATAAATTCATCCGCTCCAATATCCGGTTTAACGGCATCCCTTGTCGCCAGATCTATATCTGTTGTGATTCCTGCAATTGGCTGTGCCTGGTCATTCAATGCTGAAAATACCTGCAAATGAAGATCAATTGGTGTTACGGCACTTGTAAAAATAGGGGTTACAGCTACTGAATTACCATCCATCAGGGTAGCTGCCTGCCAGTTTGCAATGGTGTTCCTTGCAGCACCCCCTATAAAACCTACAGGTCCTAAAGAATAATAATCATTATAATTGATATTGCTAAAAACGATCGCGGGTACACTCGAATAAACTGCGTAATCAATTCCTGAAGTACCTGCTCCACGCCTGTCGGAAAAAATATTATTTCTTACGTCCAAAGCTCCTGTGCCGGTAACACTTGCACCAATAAAAAGGCAGGAAGAAATACCGCCGGCACTGGACTGTTGAGGTAAATGAAGATGAACAGTATTATAATAAATTCCGTAGCCGCCCCCGCTGATTACAGAAATACCAATTCCATTATTACCGGGAATACTGTTATTTCCATAAGCCCTTACACCATAAATAAAATTGTTGTAAACTTTAAAACCGGCAGCTGTCGAAGTGGATTGCAATGAAATACCGACTGCAGGGTATAAACCTGCATTTGTATTCGTTATATCATCGATCGTATTTCCATTTATAATTCCTCCCGATATGATACCCGAAACAATTACCCCACCCGTTGGTTCTACGTCTGACCCAATGCCTATCGCACTGCTAATCCCTTCTATCTTGTTCGTGGTAACCTGCACCCCGGTCTGATTTGATATCAATATTCCCCTGTACCCCAGTTTTTTTGTTGCCTGGTTATTTCCAATAACGCTGTTCCAGGTAGTACCAGTAATGGTACCAGAGATAACATTATTTGTTTCTCCCCCTGCAGCCGGCCCAACCAGCATCATTCCATTATAACAGGTATTGATAGAATTATTAAAATATGTATTATCCGTATTGGCTGCTTCTGCTGCGTTCCCAGCGATCACACCACTTGAAGAAACAATACCTGCAAGGGTGGTTGTAGAACTATTTCCTGTAATCGTACAATACCTGATCGTATTGTGTGTAGCACCATTTGAAGCAGATGCACTTCCCAGCCAGATAACCGAGGAATTTAATCCCGTATTGTTATTTATGATGGTAAGGCTTTTGGTTGTACCGACCGAACCATCTATGGTAACATAATCGGCACCATTTAATTTAAATATCGCATCCGAAGAAGAGCCCTGGATGGTTGTTACTCCTACCGGCTTTATCGTTAAAGTATTTGTTGCACTTGCCTGTGGATTACCTATCGTAATAGGAAAAACTTCGGAAACATCATAATTACCATCTACCAAAGAAAAAATAACGGCCCCGCTCAGGCAGGAATTATTGTATGCATTGACTGCATCGGTAATGGTAAGAAAATTATTACCAACAGCTGCTCCCACGGTATAAGTACCTGCAGTAAGTGTAGTTTGAACCACATAAAATTCCGGGCTTGTAGGATCGGTAGTAACCTTTGGAGGATTGGTAGAATAACCTGCCGCTCCTGCGGAAGGCTTTGCAATGACGTTACCTACGTTGTCCTGCGCTACAAAATAATATGAAACAAGGTTACCGGCAATGGTGCCGGCACCCAACGTGAATGAGTAAGTGGAAGTAGTTCCGGCAACACTCATAAAAGTTCCCGTTGATGCAGTGAAAGCTCCCGAATTTATCTGCCAGTACAAAACAGGTCTTCCAAGGCCCGCAGCAGGCATACCATCTGCGTCGGTAAAAGTAGCAATGATTGTCCTTTGCCCGGGTGTACATGTACTGGCTAAAGGGGTATATGAAATTACGGGTGGAGATGCATCAGCGTTATTTTCAACTGTGGTCGCATCAAACGGACCTTTTGCAGATGAGAAGAACGAAGTATAAGCATAATCATTTTGAGGTGCGGATTGTGCGCTGCTACATATAACGGTGCCGAATAGGGCTAAAATCAACAAAGTAATTTTACCAGTAAGATTTTCCGCCTTTTGAAGAACAGCTGTGTAATTTTTCTTCATAACTTAAAGTAGTCTTTTTTCTTTCAGCAGTTTTGGGTATCCTGTATAACGAATTGATTTTAGTAGTTATACAAAATAACTGCTTCAGCATATCGGCGGCGTTTATAAGGAATTCCTGGACTTATTTTAGGTAATAAAAATATGTCATTTATCCCAAAAAAGGAAATATTTAAGTGAAAATACCAAGGGCATTTTCTGAAAAAACCCGTTTTCAGTCTTTTTGTAGTAAAACAACTACAAGCATTCCTGACTGCCTCTTAGCCACATAACTAAACGTTCACATCTGCAGAAAATTATGAATATTTAACCTGCCCGTATATTTTAAATCAATTGAGATCGGCTACCTGCTTTCCGTGTTTATTTTACAATAACCTGTTCAATATATTTATTTTTTGGAGAAGACAGCACCAACTGGTAGATACCGGGCGCTATTTCATTCCCCAACGCAAAGGATCTTGTAATTGAACTGCTGCTGATCGTAATTGAATTTTTGTAAACCACCTGCCCAAGTTTATTGCTTAACTGCAGGTTGTATTCCCCTGCCGGCTGATTCACAAATGATATGTTCAAAGTTTTATCAACTACCGGGTTCGGATAAATGCTGATCGAAGGTGCGGTCCTGATGTCCCCTACTTTAACGATTGCACTGTAGTTGGTGTTACCTGTAATGCCTACTGACCTTATGCGGTAGAAATTGTCACCTTTCAGCGATTCATTGTCAAGGTAGTTATATTGAGCATCTCCTCCATTATTAACCAGGGCCGCTGCATTTTTTATACTACTAAAATTTCGGCCATTGGCGCTTCTTTCTACTTCGTAATGATCAATAGCACTTTCATTTGCAACTTTCCAGTTAACATCAATGCTTCCATTACTGTTACGGGTAGCCGATATGTCTACAAAAGTAACCGGCACAATACCGCTTTGTTTAAATACAATATAAAACCTGCCTGCCGCATATGAAGCAGGATCTGCCGTTACATCAAAAGCAAATACACTGCTATCAGAAAGGTTGATTGCCGTTCTTGTACCTGTGAACTGGTCAACAAGCCAGGCACTCAATCCAGGTGTTGCAAGATTTTCCGGAGCAAAACGCAATTGATAAGATTGTATGCGGAGGTACCCGAGGCTATAGAAAATCGTGTCGTTATCTGCAATTGGGCTACGTGCTTCAATCATAAGTTGTTTTGTGCCCGATGTTATACCAAAGCTTTCCGTTGCGTTATCAATTTTTACAGCGTCATCTGCATCAAAAGTATTGCTGAAAGCTGGATCAAAAGCAACTATGTTGCCATCGGCCACAATACTATTTGTACCCTGTAACCAGGCCCTTAAAAATTGTCTTTGCGTAGTTGTATTGGTTAACCTGTAAACATTATTGCTTCCTGAAATTTTGTTGCTTTCCCCGAAGCTGACCGTGCCCCCCGGCGTTGAATAAACAAAGAATGCCTGCCCTGATTGTATCTTCTTGCATGGAACACCGGTAGGATAATTGGCCGTAGTACCCGGAACCGGCATCCATGAATTTGTACTACTTAACAACTGGTAGCCGCCATAACCATACCCATTGGTGCCGGGTAATAACGGATCCCAAACATAACATTTGCTATCTATTGTCGTAGAAGTAGCTACAACATCTGTAAAGTCGAGTGCAGATGCATATGGATTACCCACAGATTCAAGTTTTGTTGCTGCTACAGCAGTAGTTAGCGGTGCGTCGGTTCCCGGTGAGAATATTTTCCCGGAAGTGCGCAACGTGGTAACAGTTGCAGCCGCATTATAAGTTTGCACACTCCTGTCGCCTCTTACAAAAAGCATGTATCCCTTCTTGTTAGCAATAGGGAGTGCCGAGGTATTCGTTGTACCATCATCTACACCAACCCATAAAGATGTAGCGGCATTGTATGTCTTCATGGTTGGTCCTGCAGGCGTATAGAAATCATAACCCCTGCCTACGGCGCCGGCCTTCTCACTTGAGATCGTAGTACCGAACCCGCCGGCAGTGTTGCCAAGTGGTATATTGTTTTCCTGCCATGCCGCTTTCACAGTTTGTGTTCCACTTACAGGAACAGATAAGAACTGCCAGGATTTTCCATGTACACTGCCAGCCGTTCCAATACCTACAGAAGGAATATACCTTTCTACAATGAATTGCCCGGTACCGTAAGTGATGCTGTTATTTGTATTGATCGCAGCAACATTTGCTGTACCGGTTGCATTTGATTTTAACGTGGTATTAAAATTAGCAAGTGCAAATTTTGTTGTTGTAGCCAACTCCAGCTGCCCCTGGATATCTATATTTCCTGATAAGGTTTTTGTAAAGGCACCGCCCGAAACGGTCATATTATAATAAGAGAACCCGGCTACAGATTGTGCCGCTGTTTTATTATAATCAACCGTACTGTTTATTACAGTGTATGCATTATTAGGAACATTTGGCGTAAATACATTTGCCACACCAATCACTCCTGTAGGACTAAGTATACGGTCACCATTAGCCGTAGAAGTAAGATTGAAATAATTAATTGGTCTCACTGTTTGTGCATCTGTCCCCACGCCTACCCCGTTAAATACCACTGTACCGGCAGTCAATGAATAAACTCCCGTTAACCCGGGAAGTATTGCGGTATTTTGTTCAAGGTTCAGCACACCGCCCGTCATCGTAACGTTGGCCGTACCATTTAATGTAAACTGGTTATCATATAATGTTCCGGCAGCTCCTAATATGCTAAGGCTTGTTGAAACATTCAGGTTGCCTTGTAATACCGATCCAACTGTGTTTGTTACCTGCAGGCTCTTAAGTTGTGTAACAACAGATGGAATATTTACTCCTGCCGCAGTACCTGCAATTACCATTGAAGAGGTATTGTTTGCAGAGAAATTCGCAAGCGTTCCTGTTACCGGGTTATTGATGGTTAATGTATTCGCCCCAACAGTAAAGGTACCCGCTGTAAGATTAAGCGTTCCCGTTATGTTCAATGAATTATTGAGGTTAACACCAAATACGTCGTTGATCGTAAGGTTATTCATTGCGATAACGGTGGCGGCTACTCCCGGGAAGCTTTGCAATGCTGCGCCCTGCAATACAATTGTACCAAGGTTGTTTATATTACAGGTAGCCGGATTGTAAACCCCGGTAATGGTTAGTGTTACACCGGCATCAACCCTTAATGTACCCCCTGTTGCCAGGGTAAGGTCTTTAATATTCTGGTCGCTGCTTACACGCAGGATACCTGTTCCGTTTACAGAGATAACGCTATTGGATGGCAGGGTTCCTCCCCCTGTCCTGGCAAGTATTAAGCTACCACCGTTAACAGTGGTAGTACCGGTAAAAGTACTTCCACCACTTAATGTAAGATTACCTACCCCTGTTTTAACAAAGTTTAGCGCACCAGTTGAACCGTTTTGTAATGATCCGGCGAATGTATTTGCAGTGCTATTATTAACGGTTAATGTTGCGGGTGTTACACTGTTGTTGTCTGCAATATTTAAATTGCCAGCTGTACCGGCGGTACTGAGCCCACCAATGGTAACAGAATTTCCCATCAGCCTTAGTCTGCCTGCATTAGCCGCTGCACTACCCAATGTAATAGCATTAGGAGCAACTGTGCTGAACGCCCCACTACTACCGGCAAGTAATGACCCTCTTGCTACTATAATTGCACCGGAAAAAGTATTGGTGGTTGCAGCTCCCGAAGGCAGCAGTGAAAGTGTTCCACCTCCTGTAAATGTCAATGTCTTAGTTCCTGTAAGTAAGACATTAATGTTGATCGTATCTCCAACTGCAGCAGCCATCGAACCTGCAGTATCGATCAATGCAAGCGTCATATTTTGTACACCTCCCACACTATTTTTTATTTCCATAATGTGCGAACTGTTGTTCATGTAATTGGCAAGAAATAATTTGGCAAAATTATTTCCAGCTACTCCTCCCACATTATTCAGCGCCGTGCCATGTAGTGTAAGCGTTCCCGGTATACTACCACTTGAATTCCCGATACTAACAATACCCGATGCTGTATAGGTCTGGTTGGCATAGATAGCCCCCACATTAAAATCACCGGTAACAGTTGTCATGTTAATTCCGATCCCTCCTGATGTTACACCTGCATTTGAGGCAAAAACAGCGAGATCATCATTTACCCCACCACCAACACCCGGAGGAACGCCGCCCAGCCAGTTACCGCCCGTTAGCCATGCAGAACCACTTGCATTGTTCCAGGTAAATGTATTTGATCCTGTATAGGCAACCACATTGAAGGTTTTTACTGCACTTGTTCCCAAAACAACCATACCCGATGAAGCTGTTGCGGTTAGCCCTACTGTTTCTATTACATCATACAGAAGGCCAGATATGGTTATAGTGTTTCCGCCTGCGTACATGGTTCCTGCAGGTGTTCCCGGAAAAGTCATGGTACCAGTGCCCCCTACCTGGGAAAGCTGAATGTCCGTATCAGTTGTCACATCCACAGGGTTATTCAGATTATCCTGTGCCTGTACGGTAATACTAAATGGTGTAAGTGCGATCGGAGATGTAGGTGTAACTGAAATGATCACCAGTTTTGTAGGAACAGAGAAAGTAGTAAAGTTTGCTGCAGCTCCATAAGTAGTACCACCTGCATTGATCGCATACGCATAATAGTAATAAGTTGTATTGGGAGTTAATGCAGAAAGATCTACAGAAAAATTTCCTGATGCCAGGTTTGATGAAGGGATAACAGTACCAGTTCCCGGGGTAAAAGGAGCTGTACTATATTCAATACCATAACCAATCGTTACTCCACAACCCGGATCTGAAATATTACCTGGTAGTGTGGCGCTTGTTGTTGTTACAAAAATGGCAGGGTTGGTAACAACGGTTGGCGCACTGTTAATACCAGCGCCGGTAGTGGCTACGTTAATTGCCGGAGCTCCACCCCCACTAACAGGTATATTGCCATTATAAGTTGTAACAGCCGTAGGGATTAATCTAACATAAATAGTGGCTGTTATTGCTGTTCCTGTATAACTGTAACCGGCACCACCGTTTACAAGTGTAAGTGTATTTGTAAACGGACCACCGGCGTTGACCGAATATGTATGATTGGTAAGTGCCCCGATCGTTATATTTGATCCGTTCAAAACACTTCCTGAGAGATTAAATGAATTAACAAGCGATGTATTGATACATACATTTCCAAATGCTGCCAGTGAACCGGCACCACTTGATGGAACTGACAATACAGGTACCGTATTCAAGAGCGTAAAAGATCCTTCAGTACCATAAGAAGTACCACCTGCATTGGTTGCATAAGTATGAAAATAGAATGTTGTTCCCGGAGGGGCAAGTCCTACCAGGTTCGAAGTAAAATTACCTGCTGTCATAGCACCACCTGCAACGGCCGTTCCAGCTCCATTGGCAAATCCTGAAACAGTACTATATTCAACACCCCATGCCGTTACTGCTGTGCAACCCGTGGCGGAACGAAGGGTTGTATTTATATTGGCGTTTACATTAGCACTGCTTGTTGTAATAGAATTTACGGTACCATTATCTATAGTAGGTTTAGTATTCACACCAACACCAACTGCTGCAACATTAATTGTAGGCGCACCGCCACCTCC
Source organism: Ferruginibacter sp. (assembly GCA_047601875.1). Taxonomy (GTDB): domain Bacteria; phylum Bacteroidota; class Bacteroidia; order Chitinophagales; family Chitinophagaceae; genus Ferruginibacter. The sequence continues at coordinate 425,452 of JASGIL010000001.1, forward strand.
AACAGGAATATTTCCACTATAAGACTGAACGAGTAGCGGGGAAAATTTCACATAAACTGTTTGTGAAAACGCACCACCCGGTTGCGCAACCGAAATTGTATTTGTAAACACCCCGTTATTAGGAGAAAAAGTAAATCCTGCAAGTGGACCAACGGTTACGTTTGCAGCAGTTAAAGCTGTACCGGTAATGGTAAAAGTATTTGCGCCTGCAACATTATTGATACAAACATTTCCAAAAGAAGTTAGAGATCCACCACCTGAAGCAGGAACCGATAAGGTTGGTGCTGCGACAACAGTACCGTTCAGTGTAAAATCATCCAACCTGAAAGTTCCTGTACCCGACGCTCCTGACAAAGAAAGCACAACTGTTAATGAACCAGTTTGATTGTTTACCGGGCTGGCCACTGCTAGTGTACCTGTATTGGCACCTGTTGTTGGGACAGTTCCGCTACCAACAGCAATACCATTAATCGTCATTGACCAATTGGTTGCCCCCGTTCCACTTTGGCGTCTCCAAAAACTAAAACTTGTAACGTTTGCCTGGAACCCCGGCGCAACTGTAAGACTAAGTGTAATTGTTGGAGATGGGGTTCCGCCGGAATTGTTCAAGGCTATCGCCTGACCTGCACTGCCGGCAAAACTTGTCCAGGCCGGACTAGGGTTTTGTGTATTTGTCCATGAAGACCCTGATAGATTTCCGTTTATTGTAGGGGGTGGAGTGGTATAAGGATGTGCACTAATTGTAGTAGATCCAAAATCATGTTGATAAATTATTTGTGCTTTCAACTGGTTGACAGCAACCAACAAAAGCAAAAAAAATAATATGCGATTTTTTACTGTATTTAATTTCCTGTCTTTTGTAGCTAATAAATTGTATAAATGCTTCATAAAAGATATCTGATCTAAATGTGTTTAAAATAGATACGTAAAAATGGCTGGCGGGTTGAGCTTTAAACAGGGAGTGGATATCGGCCGCAAAAGTAATTTATTTAGCCCTTTTTATTGAAACCTCAAGGTTAAATAATTATCAAATTACTAACATTTGTAAGGTATATAGCAGTTTTTTTATTTTTTGTAGTTAAAACTGCTTTTTTTTCAGAAAAAGGACAAAGTATTTACTATCGTAGGAGAGACAAAAAATGGAGTAAACGTTGTATGGGAAGAAAAATATAATGGATGAAAATGTGAATGGTAGATTAACAGGTAAGGTAAATGCCTTTTTGAGCCTAAGCGCAAACACTCTTAATTCGATGCTTTCGCCTCTCCCGATAATAGTTAACCGGGACGCACCTGCACGGATGTGGCGTGAGCCCAACCAAAAGATGCGCCTTATGCAGGGGCTGTTACAGGTTCGAAATCTTTTAAATTCCAAACATTCACAAAGGTTTGGAGTTGCTGAATATTGCAGCCGCCTTATAAAAACACAGAATGTCGAATCACGAGCGGGATCCGTTCATGGTTCGACATTCCGTGTTCCTTGTTCAATATTCTTTTCGTTACTCTATTGTATGAATAATTGTTCTACCCTTTTGCTTCCGTTTTCAGCTATAATAACCAATTGATAAGTACCGGCAGCAATGGCCCGGTCAAGTGAGATCGTTTTAACCATATTGCTGCTATTCACCATTACTTTATCGCTGTAGATGACCTGGCCAACCACGTTTCTAAGTTCTATTTTACAAGTTCCTTCGGGCTGGTTATTAAAGGCAATAGAAAGTTTTTTATCAACTACCGGGTTAGGATAGATGCTTATGAGCGATGCCTGTTTTAGCCCGGCTACTTTTACAACAGCACTATATTGATATTGCCCATCCCTACCCTTTGACCTGATGCGATAAAAGTTATCACCCTGGAACGGTGACTGGTCAGGATAAGTATAAGAAGACCTTCCACCATTGGTTGTTCTTGCTGTGGTTGTATTTATTTTATCGAAATTGCGCCCGTCTTTGCTACGCTGTACTTCATAATTTTCGATATTGATCTCGTTATCTACATCCCAATTCACATTTATTGCGTTTTCACTGGTACGAATAGCCGAAATGTTTGTAAAAGTTACGGGTGTTATCAACAATTGTTTGAATACAATGTAAAAGCGGCCCGCAGCAGCAGATGCAAAATCATCTGTTACGGTAAAATCAATGGTCGTATTATCCGTAAAGCTCAGTGCTGTTGAAGTATGCAAAAATCCATCTTCAAAATAAGCGATCAAATTTCCAAACTGTAAATTCTCCGGCATAAGCTTCAGCTGGTATGCCTGCCTCCTGAGGTTTGCTATTGAATAAAAGATAGTATCATTGTTTGAAGGAAGGCTTCTTGCTTCAACTGCAAGTAAACGGCCATTACCCGACACCCCGATACTTGCAGTATTGCTGGCAAATTTCAAAGCATCATCTCCTGTATAATCATTTGAATAATCATTGCTGAATGCAATCGTATTACCATCTGCCACACCGGCTGTACTATCAATACCGTTATACAGCAGTACTCTTAAAAACTGGTTATCGGTACTGTTTGTATTGGTATTGCGAAAAATATTTTTGCTGCCAGTGATCTTTGCTGCTTCTGTAAATGATACCGTGCCGGCTGCGCCTGTTGCGTGTACAAAAAACGCCTGTCCTGATTGTATTGAAGTTACCGGAACTCCTGTTGGGTAATTTGCAGTACCACCCGGTGAAGGAACCCATAGTGCCGTTGCGCTGATCGTTTGGAAACCCCCGTAACCTGTACCTGCTAATAAAGGATCCCATACATAATAGGTATTATCAGTAGCGCCCGTCCTGGTAATTGCTGTAAAGTTTATTGCAGAAGCATAAGGGTTTCCTACCGATTCAAATTTATCAGCTAACACATTTGTAGCAGGTGGCAGGTCCGCACCTGTTGTATATAATTTCCCTTTTGCCCTGAGTACGGTTGGTACGGGTGCCTGGTTGTATGCAGTAATACTTCTGTCGCCCCTGATAAACACCATATATCCTTTCTGGTTTGCAATCGGCAGCGTATTCGTGTTAGCAATACCGTTATACCCCCCTGTTAGGGCATTAAATGTTTTCATAGAGGGCCCGGCGGGTGTATATACGTCAAAACCCAATCCCAGCGCTCCTGCCATTTCACCGGTTATTTGTATCCCATATCCACTGTTTGGATTTGCATTGGCTGTTATTGCGCCTTCCTGCCAGGCAGCATTCACCGTCTGGGAACCACTAACAGGAACGGATAATAGCTGCCATGATTTTCCATGCACACCTGGTGCGGGTGTGACCGTAGGAATATAACGTTCTACCGTTACGTTCCCGGAAATGGTTTTACCCGTAACATCCCCAACCCATGCTGTTTCTGCTATTGTTGATTTTAATGTCAGAAAATCATTGGTCGTTAATTTTAAACCCGTAGCAGAAAAGCTAACCGATCTATATATATTCAGTGCACTGGTAAGACTTACCCCGGTAACAGCATCGCTGTTGCCTATAATAAGATCTTTAAGATCATTATTTACAAATAAGCCTGCGGGAATATACTGGGCAGTGCTTCCGTTCATTTCTATTGTTCCGTTTGTTGCATCAATGGTACCGCCGGTCTTTGTAATGTTTCCATTGATTTGCAGGTTGCCCCCATTGATCGTTATTACCGGGGGCGTTCCAGGTGCACTTAGTAAAAGACTGTTTATTGCCTGTGTAGTGCTAATGGTTGGCATAAAAGTATAACCGCCATTGATCGTTACATCGGTAGTTGCACCAGGTATTGCATTTGCCTCCCAATTAGAAGCAGTGGTCCATGCTGTTGATACTTTACCGATCCACCATGCTTTGTTTGGTTCTACAAATTCATCACAGCCAATATCGGGCGTTTGCGGATTACGGGTTGCATTGTCTACATCATTATCATTGTTACCTGCAATTGGCAGCGCCGCATTATTTAATAAAGGGTTAGAAGCCGGCACAAGGTGAAGATCTGTTGAAGAAACAAATACCGGTGTAACATTGATAGAAGCAACATCTTTACCTGTAATTGTTTTCCATGCAGCAAGTGAACCATAAGCTGTGGTGCCGATCATTCCAAATGCTTTAACACCGCTTCCTGCAGGGTTTATAACATAGTCATTATAGTTTAGGGAAGTGAATTGTGATGTACTGTTAGATGCCATTAGCCCTACCGTACCATATCCTGTTGCCCCATTTAATCCCAGGTTATTAACCAGTATATTGTTTCGTATATCTGCCGTACCCGATCCGTAGATACGGATACAGGCAGCCATTGCATTTGCCTTGTTCAAAGTGTTTGTAAATCCCGTTACAGCCCCCATACAGATCGAATTATTGTAGATCTGCAGGCCGGTTTGCGGCCCAACCATCAAAATACCATGTGGGTTATTCAATGTAACGCCACTGTTCGTGTAATCATCACCGTCACCTGTAATATTAGAGATCATATTACCCGACAATTTTATGTTGGCACTGGTAACGCCGGTACTTACATAAATACCACGTGAACCATAACCCGCTCCTCCCGTATAAGTAAGATTGGTAATGGTATTACCCAATATAATTGCGTTCTTTGTTCCTGTGGATAACCATATACCACAATCTGTTGTTGCATCTGTGCTGATGAAGTTCCCGATGCTGTTATAGCTAACCGTTACACCATCCACTCCCTGTACCATGATACCGGCAAACTGGATGGCACTTGTACCACTACTTGTAAGATCATTGTTCTGAATCAAAAGCCCGCTACCGTTACCTGCCGATACGATCGCATTACAATAAATACCATAAAAAGCTTTATTCACAAGATTGTTCTCAATCGTAATATTATTAAAATAACCGGGGCTGTTTACAGCAGCGCCGTCACATAATACTACTGCATTGGAAGTACTGTTACCTCCCAGTACATTGCAATTCTTTAATGTTGAATTTACAACGGGGAAACTTCCTGTTGAACCAAACATAATTGTTCTTGCAGATGTAGAACCATTATTTGTAAAGGTCAGGTTCCTGCTATTGGTACCATTATTAGAACCATCAATCGTAACATAACTGCCAAGTACCTTAAACATTGCATCACTGTTTATCGTTCCACTTACCGAAGCCGTTACACCAACTGCAGGTTTAATTGTTAGTGTATTTGTAGCGCTTGCAGTGGTATTCCTCATGATAACGATCGGAAAGGTTTCTCCCGCACTATACGTAGAACTAATTAAACAAAATGTAACAGGTCCTGTAAGTGTGAATGAATTATATGCGTTTACTGCCGCCGTTAGCGTTAAATAATCTCCCCCGGTACCTACCGTATAAGAACCAGCAACTGTTCCCGCCACAGTAGTATGGTGATCATTTTCGTTGACCGGACCGGCCATTGCTATATTTATTAACAGAGAAGGGAAGAAAAAGCACAAAAGACTTTTTCGCCAGTTTATCGCTGATATGTTAACAGCAGATAATTTCAATAGAGGTAAAAGTGTTTTCATTTTCCTGTGTTTTCTTCTCTTTCGCCTTCAATAAATGCTGGTTGTTAGCGTATAGCACTAAAAGGTTCAGAGTGGTTGTTAAATCGTACCAGTAAACCTGGTCCTAAAATTTGGGGGTTATCGCAGGAATGAAGTATTAGTTTGCGGTATTCACGAAGATGTGTGGATCAGAGAAATTGTAGTATAAGCACTACAAAGATATATAATTATATGTTTTTTGCAAGTATTTACCCGTGAAAGTTTAGAGTCTTGAAAAAAAGATCATTGATTATTAGTAAATTATATTTTTAAACATGCTTTCTAACATTACACCCTCTTCAAAGGAGAAGGGCCAGAACCCAATACTACCGGATTTTATGGAAGCAACTAAATTTCCCGTGGTTATAGTGATCATGACTTTGTTACCTTATCTTATTATTATCCATCGTAATCTTTTTTAATTTGAAGTTTTCGCCTCCATCCCGATTGTTCATCGGGACGCCGCACCGGCGCTGCTTTTGGAAGCTTTGTCCCGATTTGCTTCGCTATCGGGACAATCACGCCTGCAGCGTGAACGCAACCAAAAGATGCGCTTTATGCAGGTGCTGTTACAGAATCGAAACGCTTTTAAATTCGAATCATTAATCTTAAGTCCAGAATGATTTATTATTATTTCTTAATTGTAATTATTCAACCTAAAAGGATTTAATATACTCTGCAAGGGCTTTTTGCGTTATTGAATTGCTTATGCCTATTCCGGGAACCGTAAAGCCATATCCAAAATATCCAATATCATGAAACAATTTTTCTACATTACCCTTTCCTTTATTATATCTGTGAATGTACTTTATTGTAATGCCGGCAACCCTGGTTTAGCTGCATACGGGCCATTAAAAACCACCGACATAAAAATGCTGAGTACCTTTCTTACTACGGTTGGAGGAAACATGGTGGATGGAAACAGGATCGTATTTGACGCACAATATTCCAATGATGTTGATGGAAACGATGCCTTCAAGTTGATGAACCCGGGGGAAAATTTTGGGCTTACGAGAAACGGGCAGGTACTTGCTGTTGAAGCAAGACAACCTATGGCAGCCGGTGATACTATGTTCTATTATATGACCAATCTCCTGCAACAGGTATACAAACTTGAAATTGATCCACAGTTCCTGGCAACAAAAGGTATTAAATGTGAACTTGTAGACAGGTACTTAAATACAAAAAGAAATATAAGCCTTACCGATAGCAATCATTTTACTTTGGAAGTAACGTCAGACCCGGCCAGCAAGGCTGCCAACAGGCTTTTTGTTGTTTTTAGTTCTGATGTGATCGTTCCTCCCATACAGCATTTTTCATTCACAGGAATTTCTGCAATCAATAATGATAACAGGTCGATCTCAATAAACTGGCAGGTGAACCAGGAATTAAATGTTGCCGATTATGAAGTTGAACGCAGTATCGATAAGATCAACTTTAAAAGTTTATCAGGGATAACTCCCTTACACAACGATCATGATGGCAGCAGGTATCAATACGATGATATATCTGCATTGAACAATGATAATTTTTACAGGATAAAAGCTGTCAATAAAAATGGCCCGGCTGTTTACAGTGATATCATGAAAGTATCGATCCCTGTAGAAGTAAGCAGTATGGAACTTTATCCAAACCCGGTAGTGAATCATGTATTTCAAATAAAATTAAACCAGCTACAACCAGGCAGGTATCTTTTAAAACTAATCAATAACTCCGGGCAACAGGTTTATCATGATGTGTTAAGCGTAAATGGAAATTTTCTTACGCAAACAATCAGGCTTGATGGAAATGTTGGAAAAGGAAATTATAATTTAAGTGTTTGGGCTGAAGGGAAAATAATTGCGGTTAGTAAGTTGATCGTTCAATAAGAGCGCTATTAATAGTATAACTCTATATTAAATATTCAACGTACAATGTTCAATATTCAGGTGTATTCCGTTGAGCATTGAACATTTTTTCTATGAAGTGTACGCACTAAATTCTCTTCACTACTGCGCTTTGCGCCTTAAAAGCAGATCAATTACTTTAGCACCTGATCTTCCAATTTTATAAATGGTGGGAATTTCATTGTTTGTTTCTTCATCCTGGAAGAGATAATGAATATGATTTTTGCATGCAGCTTTTACCTTTTCAAATATTTCTGCAGTTTCCAATACAGGATTGATATCCGTTCCGTCGTACACGATCTCATCTATTTCATATTCATATAGAAAATCTGTATTCTTCAGCATACCTGCTTTTTTATAAGCAATACCACTTATTCTCCAGTCTCCCATATGCCCAAAACTCAACCCCTCTCTCCTGTTTGTATCAGGAAAACTTTCTGTAATGGGGAATAAGAATGAAAATTTTTTCTGCATAATACTGTATAAAACAACAGCCGTGCCAAATGTTATGTCAATTTGGAAATTAGCTGATTTGAAAATTTGAAAATGAAGCTCTTTTTATCTCGTAACGTATTAGTTGTTTCGTGCCTTCACCATCAAATTTTCAAATCTTCAAATTAGCTTTGTCTTTTAGTATTTTAAAAATGATCAAACCGTGATAAAATTTCAAAAATACCCGTTCTTTATTTTCTTCATTTTATGCAATGCATCGTGTAACAACAATCGCCATGAAAAAAAACAAGATCATTTTATCATTATAGATATTCAGCCATTTGAAGGAATTGCTAAAAGTGACATTGCTTATGTGGCCAATGAATTAGGTAGCATTTATCCTCATATCCAGATCAGGCAAATGATCGATTTGCCTGAAGCTGCTTTTTATCCTGCAAGAAACAGGTACAGGGCCGATTCGCTCATTGCTTTTCTAAACAAAAGAACAAGAGAGGGCCACATCACAATTGGTTTAACGGACAAAGACATTAGCGCTACAAAAGATGCGATCAAAGATTGGGGAATCATGGGGCTGGGTAATTGCCCCGGAAATGCATGCATTGCATCCAGCTTTCGACTTTCAAAAACAGAAAAACAAATACAATTGTTTAAAGTAGCGATTCACGAACTGGGCCATACACAAGGCCTGGCACATTGTTCGGTAAAAAGCTGTTTTATGCGAGACGCTGAGGGGAAAAATACAACAAATGAAGAAACAGCGTTTTGTTCAAGATGTAAGCAGGTGCTGATAAATAAAGGATGGAAATTTAATAATTAGTCGATTTGAAAAATTTGAAGATTTGATAATTATAGAATTTCTAATGATCTTTTCATTTTCAAATCATCAAATTATCAAATCGAATTAGTTATCCACGTGGCTGCACAAATTCTGTTTTGTGTTTAAACCAAAAATTCGTTATTTTATTTATATCATCAAAGGAACAATTACCTGCGATGCATTACTAACCACAAACTGCTTACTATGGAAATTATAGGCCACATCAGCTTCAAGGAAATTCTTTACTGTAATGTAAGAACTGATAAGGATTGGTTCAACCAGCTTCCCCCCAATAAATGGATCGCTTTTACGATCGCCAATGATGAAGACAATGAACTCATTGCTGATATAACAGCTAAATGCCTGGATAAAGCTGTGTCCTGCATTTGCTGTGCCGGTTTACTTCAATCGGAAACAGTAGATGCTTTTGGCAAAGAAATGATCAGGAGAAATGTGCAGGAAGAAAAACTTGTTTCCAGGTTTCCAGGAAATGATATCGCTCCCATGATCACTTCTCATACCAATTTTTCCGAAGGATTCTGGTTTGCAACCAATATCGCCAATGCGGCTGAGGGCGACCAGGGCCTTGATATTGACAAGGTGGTTTGCATTGATATGACAAAGAATGCAGTGAAGAGACATTTAAGAGAACTGATTGGTGCATTCAATAGCGGCGAGCTGCCTTCAGATACTGAATTTGAAGAACCGGTGTATGATGTTGAGCATGTGACTCAATAGTCTTTATAAAAAATTGCTATAATAAAAACAGCACCTGAACAGGTGCTGTTTTTATTATAGCATGGATCAATTTATTACTTAACAACCAATTGCTGTATTGTTTTTTTACCATGCTCATCAATGATGATCACCTGGTAAGTACCGGCTGCTATTTCTGCATTCAGGGTGATTGATCCTGTTACATTAATATTATTTACCTGTATCGCTTTGATGAACACCCGTTGACCAAGTTTATCGAAAAGCTGAACCTGGTAGTTGCCTGGCAGCTGGTTAACGAATGAAATAAAAACTGTTTTATTAACTACCGGGTTCGGATAGATGTTAATGGCAGGTATGGTTTTTTCTGTTTCAATTGTGTGCTTAACTTGTGTGCGTTCAAAACTTACCGGGTTAATCGGCCTTCTGTTGAACACCAGGTAAAAACGATCTGCTGCATATGATCCGGCTTCTGTTGTAATGCTGAAATCAATGAACGTACTATCTGTAAGGCTTACGGGTGTCATGGTATGTAAGAAATTATCAACAAGGAAAGCCGATAAATGTGGGAACGAAAGTCCCTGCGGCGCAAAACCAAGCCGGTAGTTGTCGTATACCACATTGCCAATAGCATAAAATATTGTATCGCCCCTGTGTACAGGTTTTCTTGCTTCTACTGCCAGCAGTTGCTGGTTACTCATTATCCCGATATTCTCAGACGAGTTCTGGATCTTCAATGCGTCTTTCTTTTCAAAATTGTTTGAGTAGTTATTATCAAACGCAACGATATTGCCATCCACGGGACCAAGGTCAAATGTTGAAACCTTATACAAATTCAATTTTAATAAATGCAGGTTCAGTGGAGCCGTCCTCACCACCAACGAACTTCCTGGTGTTTTGGCTCCTTCTGAGAATCCTACGGTTCCACCAGCTGTTCCATGAACAAAAAATGCCTGGCCCGATTGTATTGTTGTAACTGCTGTATTTGAAGGATAAGTAGTACTGCCGGGTGTTGGTAAAAAGCCGGTAACAGCCGATATTGTCTGGTAACCACCAAGGTTTTTACTACCCGGAAGTTTTGGATCCCATATATAAAACACGTTATCCACCCCTGCTGCCCTGGTTAATAATGTAAAGTCTATCGCTGACGGATAGGGGTTTCCGATGGTTTCGAATTTACCAGCCAATACAGTTGTTGTTGGTGGTGCATTGGCCCCGGTAGTATAAGGCGTTCCGGTTGCACGCAATGTTGTTGGAACAGCTGCGGCATTATATGTTTGAACCGATCTGTCACCACGAACAAATAAGAAATATCCTTTTTTCTGTGGCGCCATGGCGGTAGCACTGGTTAATGCAACACCATTGTCGACACCTACCCAGGTGCCTGTTACAGGATCGAATGTTTTTAGCGATGGTCCACCATTAGCTCCTACAATTGGTGTGTAAAAATCATAACCACGTCCAACCGCACCTGCTACTTCACTGGAGATCGTGGTGCCATAGCCTGGTTTTGCATTAACGAGGGATGCATTGTTTTCCATCCATGAAACTTTAAGGTTGGTATTGCTCTTGATCGGGAACGCTAATAACTGCCATGTCTTATTGTGATTGATACCGGTTGGTATATAACGTTCTATTGTTGCTGTTCCTGTAAACGTTTTACCGGTAACGTTACCCAGCCATGCTGTTTCTGAAGCTGTTGATTTAAATGTAAGAAAGCTATTGGTGGTTATTGAAGCGCCTGAGGTTCCAAAAGTCAGGGAACGATAAATATCCAGGAACCCTCCCAATGATAGTCCACCGGAATTATTTATAATAAGGTTTTTAAGTGCGTTGGATGTGAACAGGTTTGCCGGAATAACAGTAGCAACAGTACTATCTGTTTCAAGTGTCCCATTGATACCATCAATGGTTCCACCGGTTGTACTCATCGTATTATAAACCTGCAGTGTTCCACCACTCAATGTAAGTACAGGTGTATTTGCAGGAACGGGGGCAGATAGTGCAAGTGATCGTATCGCCTGCGTTGTAACAATGGTAGGCATGAAGGTATACCCACCTGTAATAAACACATCTGTACCCCTGTCGGGAACAACATTTGCCTCCCAGTTAGCAGGAACCAGCCAGTCGGTACTAACTTTTCCTACCCATGACCCGTATTTGCCTTCTACCCATTCGTCTGCACCAACGTCCGGCGTGTATCCATTACGGGTAGTCAGGTCATAGTCGTCTGTAAATCCTGTAATCGCACCCGCTTTATTTTTCCAGCTTGCTATATTGCTTGCATTGGTTGTATCAATATGCATATCGGTAGCGCTTTTAAATACAGCGGGGGCTGCAGATACAAATGAATTCGTATTCTTCAGGAAAGCTCCCTGTATTGCTGTAAGGTTGCCGAGGTTGCCTGAAAGGTACCCGGGGTTTCCACCGGTAGTATAATACCCATTAAAATTGATCGTATCAAATACAGCATTCGTTGCTGTACACTGAATGGAATAACGCTGGCCGGCATTTGTTTGTGTACTCTGGAATATATTATTCTTCAGGCTGATACTTGAAGCAGTTGTTACGCCTGAAGTAACCAATAAAGCAGATGGAAAATTAGAACCGGTTTCCTGGTTGGTATTCAGGTTAACTGTATTATAATAAATTTTATAACCACCACCAAAGTCTATTGCGATGCCATACCCGTTGTCATCAACGGTACGATCATTAAATCCTTCTGCGGAAATATCGAAAATAAAATTATTAACTACCGTAATATTAGATGCTGTAGTGGTTGCACCAAGATAAATGCCCATTGCCCCAAAAACATCTGTATGTTTTATATCACTGATCTTATTTAAATTAATTGTACCCGTATTTATATTTCCATACACGCCTAATCCAATCATATTGGAAACAGTAAGTCCTGCATCATTTACACCAAAAATATTATTGCTGCTAACGGTAAAGTTTTGAGCATTGATAATTGCTATGCCCCTAAAGCCCATTTTTTCTGCTGCAACGACAGATCCAATATCATTTTTTGTGATCAGCCAATTCTGATCCAATGAAGTTGTATTTCCACGTTGGTAAATTCCGTTCTGTGCTTTATAGAGCAAATTATTCTGGATCGTGTTGCTGTTGTTTGGAAATTCTGCATCATTTCCGGCAGTTACATAACTACCTGTAATGATACATGTGATGGTACCGGAAGCTGATCCTCCATATATTTTACAATTCTTGATTGTATTGTTTGTAGCACCATCGGATGCACTTGAGCTAATAATTGATACCACTGCATTTGAAGATGCGGCAATATTTGTAATACCCAGGTCGCGGCTGGTACCGCTTGCTGCATTTGACCCATCGAATGTTACATAATCAGCTCCCTTTAATCCTATAAGATAAGTAGCAGATGATCCGGTGATCAATGGCGTTTTGCCTACAGCCGGTTTGATGGTAAGTGTTTTGGTGCTGCTTGCTGCTGCATTGTTGTTAATGGTGATCGGGAATGTTTCACCAGGATAATTATTATCGATCAGTGAAAAAATGATCGGCCCCCCGATACAGCCAGCATTATAAGCTGCCACAGCGGCTGTAAGCGTGGTGAAGTTACCTCCTACCCCAACTGTATATGTTCCGCTCATTGCCCCTACCAGGCTAACAGATACCGGGGCCGTACCTGAACAACCTGTAGAGGTATTCGTTACTGTTACTGTATAATTGGTTGTTGAACTTACATTGTTGGCAACAGGATTTGCTATACTTGTGCTACTCAGGAATGTTGCCGGGCTCCATGAATAAGAGTATGTATTTAATATAGGTGTGAATGACCATGCTTCATTGGTAATGTTCCAGACTATATTGTTGCGACCAGGTGGTGTTGTAGCCAGTGTTCCTCCACTATTCTCAATACCCATTGTTTTCGGCCACAGGTCGCCGTTATCATTTACCGTGCCGGCAGCTATTTCAATATGGCTATCGCTTTCATATAACCTGATCTGGCCGGTAACATTCTGGCCGGTTCCGCCCAGGAAGCGAAGATTGATATAATCGATCACGAGTATCCTGTTTGGCGCAGTTCCATTTACAAAGTAGCGTACACTGGAACCCGGGTTTGAAGAAGGATCTACAATAAGATCGGCCCATGCCAGTGCGATGATATTATTCGGATCTGTTGCATTGGGTAGTGTTTGTGGTGTCCATTGTACGGCTGTGCCTGTTTGTAGTTGTACATAGCCCTCTGTTGCAACGACAAAATTTGTTATAGCTGATCCATAATAATTAAAAGCAAAGGGCATGGCGATGGAACCAGAGATATTATCAAGCTGGTACGTATTCCAAAGCACCGTTGAACCTGCAGAAGGTGCAAGATTTGTATAGGCAATGCTTGAAAGTGTATAGTTTGAAACAGCAGGTACAGATGCCTGTAATTGTGAACTATTTGGAGAAGTACATACCGAAGCCGGTGTGGCAGTTGCTGTAGGAACAGGGCCCGTATTGATGGTTATATTCTTAGTTGCGGTTGCGGTACATCCACTGGTAAATGTATAAGTAACTACATAATTTCCCGGGATGCTTGTTGCAGGTGTTATCAATCCTGTTGAAGTATTGATGGTTAATCCGCCTGGTGAAGCGCTAAAAGTTCCACCTGCTGTACCTGTGATCGTACATGATGCAGGCGAAGCACTCGTACAATAGGAGGAAGCACTATAAGCAATGGATGCAGTTGGCAAGCCTCCCATTGTGATAGTAATGGATGAAGAAGTTCCGTTTCCACATAAATTTCCGGGTGTTACGGTAAGTGTACCCCCAGTTGCTGTTATATCAAAATCAAGTGTATTCAACGGCAGGGTCGTCGTGCCTGAATAGTTTGTGTTCGTGCCTGTGTATGTCCATGTATAAAAAATAGCGCCTGGTACACCGGGTATTGAATAATCCACGCTTGTACCGGGACATACATTTGTTGGTCCGGTGATCGCTCCTGCGGCGGAGGCGGCCACTGAACATACCGGCGACCAGGTATAAGTAAGCCCGCTGATTGGAAATACTGAATTGGTTAGTGAACAGGTTGCCGTATTTACCGCAGCAGCAGTAGTAGCCGACCAGTTGGTAGTGGTAGTGCGTGCATTAAAATCTGCATTGCTTGCACCTCTCAGGCCGACCTGTGCATTTTGTGCTACCGTGTTGGTTGCTTTACAAACACCATATACCGTTTGTAATGTTTGATAAGTTGGATTACCGCCACCTTCATTCAATACAAGCTGAAAACTAAAATCATCTCCTGTACCAGCGCCGGAATATCTTGTCATCCTTGTCCACTGAATTACAAACTGGCGGTAAGGGGCTATGCCACGGATAAATGCGTATATGCTTGTACGTGGTGTAAGTGTAACAGCAGTTCCTGTTGCAGTAGCAGGGCCACTCATTGTAAAAGTTGCAGCTGCAATATTCATCGTATTAATAACAGTTCCATCTGTGATGCCCGCACCTTCAAGTCTTGTTCCAACACGCAGGTTACTGAAATCTGATACATTGGTCACTGTTTTTGAACCATTGGTTGTATTAGCCGTTATTGTTGTCCATGTTTGATCCTGCAGATCGCTATTGAATCCACAAAATCCATTGTTGTTAGCAGTACCATTCAGGTACACACCCGTATGGTCAGATGCAGATACCCATGAACCGCCACCAACTGTACCTGTCATCGTAATACTACCTGTTGTGCTAAATGCGACCCAGCCATCAGAATCGACACCTATGGTTGCTGTTCCGCCTGTATATAAAACACCATTATAGGTAAAGTTGAAGGGAAACTTATAACCTGTATATGTGTTATCATCCCAAACAGTGGCAAAGATATTTGCGGGAACTGTTGATGTTGTGGAAGTATCCGATTTATAAGACTGATCCGACTTACTGAATACATAATAGGTGGAAACCTGCGCCCTTGTTACAGACGTAAATAACAGGCATAGAAGCACCAGTGAACAGCAATTTTTTACAAGGGCATTTGAGGTGGATCTTCCAGGAAATAAATTTCCATTTTTAAATACAAGTTTGATCATAGTATGAACTTCTGTTAAGAATTGTTGGATACAAAAAATAAATGTCAATTGTTTTCTTGTCCTGGTATGATGATATTCAGCCTGTCTCAAATCATATCATACAAACAGCGGCGCAGAGCGGTTAAAAAAGAACCGAAACTGGAGTTTTTGAAGTAAGCGACGGTTAGATTCAAAAATATTGGATAATGATGCCTAAAAACTGCATTTTTTTTACAGAAGGCTATCTGTAAATATAGAATTAATTCAGGTACCCTCTTTAAAAAAGTTTCACACAGTGAACTAACCAGCCCAGGCTATCGTGAACAGCTATGAATAAGAAGAGACGTAAAACCGGGTTAATGTTGTCTGAACCAGGGTTAAGATGATTAAATGAAGACTGTGATCAATGAATATCAAGACCTATAAGGTTTTGACAACCTTATAGGTCTATCGGATTATTAAGAAAATCATAGTCTATCAAAAAATCAATCTAATCATGGTTCGGACAAAAAAAGGCGCCCATGGCGCCTTTACTATTGTATTAATCAAAACGTTAACTATTGTATCAGAACCTGTTTAATGATGGCTTTTTTACCAGGCACTATCATTTTCAACTGATAGTTTCCTGCGGCGATCGATTTACCAAGCTGTATGGATTCAACCAGGTTATTTCCATTTACGGTAATACTATTACTGTAAACTGTTTGACCAAGTACATCAATAAGATCTAATTGATAGATGCCTTTTTCCTGGTTAATGAATTCTACGTTCATGATCTTATCCACTACAGGATTTGGATAGATCGTTATAGAAGCATCTACTTTTACAGCAGCAACCTTAACAATGGCAGAGTATTGAACCTGCCCGCTTCTGCTGACGGCTTTAATGCGGTAAAAATTATCAGCATTCAACGGATGCTCGTCATTGTAAAGATAATCTGCAGCACCGCCATTATTCAATTTTGGAAGTGCAGCATGAAGTTTATTAAAGTTTCTTCCATCCCCACTCCTTTCAAGTTCAAACCGGTCAATGTTGATCTCATTGTCAACTTTCCAGGTTACAGCAATCTTAGTGTCATTAATACGGGTCGCAGCAATATGCGTGATCGTAACAGGAACGATCACCAGTTGTTTGAATACAAGATAAAAACGATCAACTGCAGATGAAGCTGCATCATTCGTTATGTCGAAATCAATAACAGTAGTATCGAGTAAACTTACCGGTGTTTGTGTATTTAAGAAACGATCAACGAGGAATGCCTGTTGGTTAACTGCATTCAAATTATCCGGTGCAAACCTGAATTGGTAAGCCTCATGACGCAGGTTGGCGAGGTTATAAAAGATCGTGTCTATATTTACAATTGGTTCTTTTGCTTCTACCGCCAGTATTTTATCATTGCTAAGTATTCCGAAATTTTCCCCGGTGTTAATTAGTTTAAGTGCATCCTGCGATTCAAAATCATTGGAGAATGTTGGATCAAATGCAACAACATTACCATCTACAGGACCCAGTGAGGCTGATGACATCTTATAAAGATTTGCTCTTAAAATTTGGGGCTGGACAAATGATGATGCAACTGATGTTGATCTTTGAACCAACTGGCTGCCTGATATTTTTGCGGCTTCTGTAAATGATACGTTACCCCCTGCTGTGCCATGTACATAAAATGCCTGCCCCGATTGTATTTTCGTAATTGCTGTATTCGAAGGATAATTTACACTTCCCGGTGTAGGTTTATATCCTGTTACACTACTTATTGTTTGGTAACCTCCCAAAGTATTACTACCCGGAAGTAATGGATCCCAAATATAAAATACGTTATCAACGCCCGCAGCACGTGTTACTGCAGTAAAGTCGATCGCAGATGCATAAGGATTTCCAATGGTAGCAAATTTACCCGCTAACACGGTGGTGACCGGTGGTAGTTCCCCTGCCGTAGCGGTAAATAATTTTCCATATGTGCGTAATGTGGTTGGCGTAGCTGCTGCTGCTGAGGTTTGAACCGACCTGTCGCCTCTTACCAATAGCATATAGCCTTTTTGATTTGCTATTTGCAATGCAGAAGTATTTGTAACGCCATCATCAATACCTATATACGTTGCTGTTGCCGGATCATATGTTTTTATTGAAGGCCCGGGTGCCGTGTAGAAATCAAATCCCCTGCCTGTTGCTCCTGTTTTTTCACTGGAAATAGTAGTACCATAATTTGAGATACCTACAACGCCGGGGTTTTGTCCTTCCTGCCAAGAAGCTTTAACCGATTGCGTACCACTAACTGGTACGGCTAATAGCTGCCATGATTTACCATGATTGATGCCGGTAGGTATATAACGTTCAACCGTTGCATTGCCAACGATGGTTTTGCCGGTCATATTACCCAACCATGCAGTTTCTGTTGCCGTGGATTTAAATGTGAGGAAATTACCGGTTGTTAGTTTTAATCCTGATCCGGAAAAAGTAAGTGACCTGTAAATATCAAGCGTACCGCCGATGGTTACACCGGCTGCAGTGTTGTTCCCGATCACGAGGTTCTTAAGATTATTACTTACGAACAGGCTTGCAGGAATTGTTTGCGCTGCAGTTCCGTTCATCTCCACGGTACCGTTAGATCCGCTGATAGAACCACCTGTACGGGTTATCGTTCCATAGATCTGTATCGTACCGCCACTTAAAGTAAGTATGGGTGTATTTGCAGGTACAGGTGCACTCAGTAGCAATGCCCGCACGGGTTGCGTCAGCCCGGTTCCGATCGTAGGCATGTATGTATAACCTCCGGTAATTGTTACATCTGTTGTTGCATCCGGAACTTTGTTTGTTTCCCAGTTTGTATTTGTGAGCCAGTCTATCGAAGTTTTACCAACCCACGAACCCGTGTTTGGCATCAGCCATTCGTCAGCGCCTATATCGGGAGTAAGCCCGTTACGTGTTGTAGTATCATAATCTATCGTGATACCTGAAATGGGTGTCCCGATATTGCTTATGGTACTATTGCCCGCAATGGATTGCAAATGATAATCTGTTGCACTGGTATAGGTAGGATTTATTGTTACTGAATTCAGGTTACCTCCAATGT
Organism: Ferruginibacter sp.; assembly: GCA_047601875.1. Lineage (GTDB taxonomy): Bacteria > Bacteroidota > Bacteroidia > Chitinophagales > Chitinophagaceae > Ferruginibacter. The sequence goes on from JASGIL010000001.1 coordinate 443,906, forward strand.
TTCCCTGTACTGCTGCGATGGTTTGGAATTGCGTACCATTGCTTCCCCTACATAAAAGGATATTGTTCTTCGGGCTATAATAATCATTATAATTTATGTTTGAAAAAACTGAATTCGGTGCGGTGCATAACATCGCATATGTGCTGTTTGAATTTCCATTTGTTTGCGTATTGCCAAAGATGTTATTACGCAGATCAATAGAATTTGCTGTAGTTATATCGCTATAGACCAGGATGGCTGCCGAACGTTGCGCCCCGGCAAAAGTCTGGTTGGTATTTAAGACAACGGTATTGTGATAAATTTTATAACCGCCTCCGTAATCCAATACAAGTCCATAACCATTGTCAAATGAAGTAAATCCATTATAGCCATAACCGGCAATATCGAATATGAAATTATTCATTACCGTAATATTGGAAGCAGTAGTTGTGGCGGCAAGATATATACCGTTACAACCATATCCCAATGTGGAAGTATTTTTAATATCTGAAATACTGTTCCCGGAAATTGTATCATTTGAAGCTGTTCCATATACAGAGATACCTGATGCAATGGTTGAATTTGCCGAGACAATTCCAAAGATCTTATTGCCATCGACTTTACAGTTTGCCTGCTGATATATTTCTATACCCGACCAGCTAAGTTTATTTGCAAACGTAGCAGATCCAATGATATTCCCATTAATGATATTACCCGTTTCATTACCAGTCGGCCCTACAATTGCAATGGCCGTTTGCGCTTTTATAAACTGGTTGTTCGTATACTTATTATTACTGTTTGCAAACTCGGCAATTCCGCCCACAGAAGATCCACTCGACATCAATGAAACAAATGTGGTTGTTGAAGCATTGCCCGGCAAAACGCAATTTTTTACGGTATTGTTTGTAGCACCATTTCCGCTTATACTATTCAGCCAGATGATCGTACTTGTTGTTGCATTCGTGCTGGTATTTGTAATAGTTAGATCTCTTGTAGTTCCGCCTACAGCATTTGATCCATCGATGGTAACATAATCTGCAGCATTTAATTTCAAAATACCAATTGCACTATTGCCCGAGATCGTGGGCGATACTCCTATTGCAGGCTTAATTGTTAGTGTATTCACTGAACTTGCATAAGCGTTGCTATTAATAATGATCGGAAAGGTTTCGCTTGCACTATAGAGATTATTTATGAGAGAAAAAGTAACAGGTCCTGAAATACATATATTATTATAAGCGTTAACAGCTTCCGTTAGTGTTGTATAATTACCTCCGGGACCAACTGTATAAACACCATTCAGTGGTGCAGATATGGTTACTGTAGCCGGCACAGAAGCAGAGCAACCTGAAAACGTATTGGTCACAAGTGCACTGTAATTGGTAGTACCGGTTACCCCTGAGGCAACGGGATTAGCGATCGTTGTACTGCTTAAGAAAGTAGCGGGGCTCCATAAATAACTATAGTTAGCAGGATAAAAGCCCCATGCTTCATTGGTAACATTCCATACTGCATTATTACGCCCTGTGGGTGTAAGACCTAATGTACCGGTATTGTTTTCGATACCCAGGGTTTTGCTGTCGAGTTCCCCGGCATCATTTACTGTTCCGGCCGCAATTTCAATATGATTGTCTTCATACAGCCTGATCTGGCCGGTTATATTTCCAACATTAGAGAAAAAGCCATAAACAGAAAGTTTTACAAAATCAATAACCACTACCCTGTTTGGACTAACCCCGTTCACAAAATAGCGTATGTTCGATCCTGGTAGTGTTACCGGATCCACTACCAGATCATCCCATGCAAGTGCAATAACATTATTAGGAGTAGTTGCACCCGGCAATGTTTGTGGTGTAGCTGAATTAACCGGCCCTGATTGTAATTGTATATAACCATTTGTACAGGCATAAAACTGTGTTATTGCCTGGCCATAATATGTAAAAGTAAATGGCAATGCTATTGCTCCTGAAATGGCTTCGTCGGTATATACATTGTAAATATTTGTTGCTGTACCTGCGGGATTAAGACTGCTATAACCAATTGAATTCACCATATACCCGGTGCTGGCCGGTGTTACCAACAACTGCGAATTGCCCCCACTACACATAACCGAAGGTGTTGCTGTAGCAGTAACTGCAGGAATGGGGTTGATCGTAACGGTAGTAGTTGTTGTATTGGGACATGTGCCATTGGTAAAAGAATAAGTAACTGTATAACTACCCACGGAACTTGACGAAGGCGTTATAGTACCTGTTGAGTTATTTATTGAAAGACCAGACGGGCTTGCACTGTATGTTCCCCCGGCCGTTCCTGATCGTGTTACTGAAATTGTTCCGGATGTATTTGTACAATAGCCTGCAGCAGGATATGAAATGGTTGCTGTTGGTAATGCATTTACTGTTATTGGAAGCGTAGATGCTGTAGCATTTGTTCCGCATAAATTACCCGCTGTTACACTTAAAGTACCACTTGTGGCACCGGGGGCAAAAGTTACTGCAAGAGATGGTGATGTTGTTGGTGATGTAAAGCTGGCACCAGTACCGGAATAGGTCCATGTATAAAAAGTTGCGCCGGTAACAGCGGCTATTGAATAAGTTGCACTTGTATTGGCACATAACGAGCTTGTGCCTGATATTGCACCAGGCACCCCGGGTGCAGTAGTGCATGGCGACCAGGTAAATGTGAGGCCACTGGCAGGATTGATCGTATTTGAAAAAAGAACTTTATCTGTATTCGCAACTGCGGCGGTAGTACTGCCCCATGTATTTCCTGATCTTGCATTAAAATCTGCTGTGCTTGCTCCTCTTAATCCAACCTGTACATTCAAAACTGAAGTATTGGTTGTAGTACATGCCCCATAAACAGATTGAAGGGTTTGCAAAGCCGGGCTTCCATTTCCTTCGTTGAGGATGAGTTGGAAATTAATATTTTCAGCTCCTGTTCCGGAAAATCTTTTGGCTTGTGTCCACTGGATAACAAACTGCCGGTTTGGTGCTGTACCCCTGGTAAAAGCATAAATGCTGGCACGCGGGGTAATCGCCGAGGAACTGTTTGCTGTTGAATTCGAACTCATCGTTACTGTGCTACCAACAATATTGGTAACTACCGTTCCATCTGTAATACCTGTTCCAACAAGCCTGGTGCCTATTTGAAGATTGGCCGTTGATGAAGCACCTGTGATCGTTGGACTACCGTTTGTTCTCGTTCCTGTAAAAGTTGCAAAAGCCTGGTCATTGATATCGCAGTTGAAAGCAGCAAAACCGTTGTTGTTTGCAGTACCATATAAATAAACGCCCGTTTGATCACTAATAGAGACCCAGGATCCGCCACCTGCCTGTCCTGTCATGGTTGGCACCCCATTGCTAAAAGTGATCCAGCCATCTGCATCAAGGCCGATGTTTGTATAGTTGGTGCCATTGTAGTTAAAAGTAAATGGCAATGTATAGCCGGTATAAGCAACATCATCCCACAAAGTGGAAAATATATTTGCCGGAGTTGTAGAAGTTGTTGACAGCCCGGGGGTATATGTGCCTGATGATTGCGACCACAAGTAGTAAGTTGACACCTGTGCTTTTATTCCAGATGAAATAAATAAAAATATGATTATCAAAAGATTTATTAAAACAACAAATCGATTAATAGGCGGAAAATGAAACATTTTCCTTAAGGTTAGCACTGGTCGCATTTCGTTCTTAGTTTAGGTGATGACTAAGATATCGGGATCGCATTGGTAGTTCTACCGGATAAATGGAATGATGAACCTTATATTGAAATCTTAAATAAACGTAATTAAAGAGATGATGGATTGGAATTTATGTTCCGGAATTCAAAAATATTGGGCCTGGAGATATTGTATTAAAAAGGCGGTAGGTACGTGACACAAGATACAATGCAATTCCGATATTTTTATTAGAAAATTTCTATAATTAGAAGGGGTACCCGGTTTTTCTAAACCACAAACACGAAACATTGAACTGTTTTAAACTCCGTCATACATTTTTCCTTGTTCATTGTTCTAATCCATAGATATAATGAAAGACAGAAAAGCCATTGCCCTTATTACTGCTCCGGATGAACATAAAAGAATATCGAACAAGGAACACGGAATATCGAACGTCGAAGTCAGAGATTCAATTGCTTGTTGATTTAAGGGAATAAAAAAAGGCGCCTTGGGGGCGCCTTGGGGTTTGGGTTTTCTGCTTTGGCAGAGGTAAACAAGGGTACTATTGTATGATCACCTGTTGAACAGAAGTTTCGCTGACAGGAGATTTAATTTTTAATTGATAAATACCAGCAACAATATTGGCATTCAAGTGAATAGATTCTGATTGATTAATGCCATTTACAGTAGCTGTACCGCTGTAAACAGTTTGTCCAAGTTTATTTACCAGCTCAAGTTTGTATGTTCCTTTAACCTGGTTCAGGAACTGAACATTTAAGATCTTATCAACCACTGGATTTGGATATATGTTGATACCTGCTTTTTCTGTTGCAGGAGTTTCGGTAGCTGCAATGTGCGAACCAGCATTTTGGTTTTTACCCACAATGATACCGTCTCCACCTGATCCAACCCTTACAACAGCACTATAAATTTGAGTTCCATCTGTTTTAAGCCCTTTTACACGATAATAATTAGTACGTGAAGGGTTTTGATCCAGTGCCGTATAATTGAAAGTGCCAGTATTATTACCGAATGGATCGGTCAAACTGATCGTTGAAAAGTTATTACCGTCTGTGCTTTTCTGTAACTCATATTGGGTAATACCTGCTTCATGCTCTACCCTCCAGTTTACAGCAACAGTATTATTGTTACGTGTAGCAGTAATTGCAATAATTGCAACTGGTGGTGCCTGATCAAATATTACATAGAAACGATTTCCGGCATATGAACCTGCATCAGTAGTAATGTTAAAGGTATACGACGAAGTATCGGTCATACTTACCGGCGTAACTGTGTGCAAGAAATTATCTACCAGTTTTGCCGTAAGACCTGCAGCCATGTTTTCAGGATTGAACCTGAATTGATATGCAGTTCTCTTAACATTACCGAAGCTGTAGAAAACAGTATCCGTACTTACAACAGGACTTCTTGCTTCCAGCGCCAGGTATTTATCTCCTTTAACGATAGAGAAGTTTTCACTTGAATTCGCAATCTTAACAGCATCATTTGCATCATAAATATTGCTGAAATTATTATCGAATGCTACTACGTTACCATCAGAAAGCAGTGATGATGCATTGTACAGGTAGGTCCTGAGGAATTGCCTGTTAGCCATCGTAGACGAACTTGTGTTTACCCTGTTAGCCATTGAGTATTGGTTAACTTTATTGGCTTCAGAGAAACTAACTGTTCCGCCGGCACCTGTTGCGTGTACAAAGAATGCCTGTCCAGACTGAATGTAAGGGTATGGCGTATTTGCATCATAGTTTGCAGTACCACCCGGGATCGGCTTCCATCCATTTGCAGCACTGATCGTTTGGTAACCACCCAATCCCAAATAGTTATTGGTAAGCAATGGATCCCATGCATAGAATGCATCATCTACATCCGGTGCAATTGGTTTGCTTAATGTAGTGAAGTCAATGGCAGATGCGTATGGATTACCGATCGTTTCAAATTTTCCTGCCAATACTGTTGTAGAAGCCGGTGCATTTACTCCAAGGGTATACAGTTTACCTGTGGTACGCATTACTGTTGTTGTTGCTGCCTGGTTGTAGGCTGTTACGCTCCTGTCGCCACGTATAAAGAACATGTATCCTTTCTTGTTAGCGATCTGCATGGTTGTATTTGCAACTCCAACCCAAAGCGTTGTTGCCGGATCATATGTTTTCATCGATGGCCCTGCAGGTGTGTATATATCAAAACCTGCTGCTACCGCTCCGGCCATTTCACCTGTAATGATAGAACCAAAACCAGGGTTCCTGTTGGCAAGTGTTGTATTGCCTTCCTGCCATGCATCCTTAATTGACTGACCACTTGTTGGAACAGCAAGGAACTGCCATGCTTTTGGATGTAATGGAATGTAGCGCTCAACAGTTACATTACCGACAATATCGGTTCCTGTCAGTGATCCACCATTTGTAAGATCACCTACACTTGCTGTACCTGCTGCATTCGATACCAGGGTAAGGTTCCCGTTTGTATTAAGAACCGCATTGCTTGCTCCAAAGCTAACTACTCCTGTGATCCTTAATGTATCATTTGTATTTGCAAGGTTTACACCATTCGGATTACTGATTATAACATTTTGTATCGTATGTGTGTCGAATACGCTTCCGGCAATTGTTTGTGCTGAAGCTGTGCCGTTCATTTCAAGTGTACCATGTGTAATGTCCAACACACCATTATTGGTTATTGTTCCGGCTACCTGTAAAGCAGCGTTCGAAACAACCATTGTTGCATTCGGGTGAATAATGATATTATTTACTGTAGCAACACCATAAGTTAATTGCGGGTACACGTTTGGTAAAGTAAGCACCGGTATTGTTACATCCGGGCATGAAGTCGTTGGTGTTAATCCATCCGACCAGTTTGCACCTGTGTTCCAGTCTGAACTAACATTTCCGGTCCACAAATTATGAATACCTACTTTGGCATTGTTAGAATAAACAGACGATGCACATGCACCACTTTGTACCAGCGCCTGTACCAGGTTGTGGTTGTAAGGCCGCTGAATGGTTGCGATGTTGTCGTGTTTGAAATATTTGTCCATGAAGAAAGATCATTTGAAGTTTCCCATCTTACTACCCCACCAACATTTCCGGTTAGTGTAAGTGTGCCGTTATCTGCATAACAAATAGAAACATCAGCAATCGTTCCACCTGATGGTGCAGGACTAACAGTTATAGATCCTGATGCTGTTGCTGCAGAACATGATCCACCTGTTGTAGTTACTATATAGTTGAATGTTCCAGATGCAGTTGGTGTTCCACTGATCGTGTACACGCCAGCGCTATACGAACCGCTTACACCCGCAGGCAATCCACTCACAGAAGCTCCTGTTGCTGATCCGCCGATTGTATAAGTAATATTTGTAACAGCTGTATTAATACAAACTGTTTGTGCATCTGTACCTGCTGCCGAACTAAGTGTGGCAGCATTCGTTGCATCAACGGTTATAGTTCCCGTTGCAGTGATATTACCACAACCGCCCGTTAGTGTTACAGTATAAGTTGCAGTTCCGGCAACCGTTGGTGTTCCACTGATCGTTACAACATTCGATGCCCAGGCTCCTGATACACCTGTTGGCAATCCGCTAAAGGTTGCACCTGTTGCACCCGTTGTTGAGTATGTAATGTTAGTAATTGCTGTGTTGATACATTTTGCCTGTGCATCTGTTCCTGCAGCTGAGCTAAGTGTTATGGTATTGTTTGCAGTAACAGTTATTGTTCCGGTTGCAGTAATGCTTCCACAACCACCGGTTAGTGTCACCGTGTATGTTGATGTACCAGCTACCGATGGTGTACCGCTTATCGTTACAACATTTGATGCCCATGCTCCTGACACACCTGTTGGCAAGCCACTAAAGGTTGCGCCGGTTGCACCTGTTGTTGAATAAGTAATATTCGTGATCGCTGTGTTGATACATCTTGTTTGTGCATCTGTTCCTGCTGCTGAACTAAGTGTTATGGTATTATTTGCAGTAACGGTTATTGTTCCGGTTGTTGTGATTGTTCCACAACCTCCCGTCAATGTTACGGTGTATGTTGATGTACCCGCAACCGTTGGCGTTCCACTTATCGTTACAACATTCGATGCCCATGCGCCCGATACACCTGTTGGCAAGCCGCTAAAAGTTGCACCCGTTGCACCGGTTGTTGAATAAGTGATATTCGTGATCGATGTGTTAATACATCTTGTTTGCGCATTGGTTCCTGCGGCAGAACTAAGTGTTATTGTATTGTTTGCAGTAACGGTTATTGTTCCGGTTGCTGTGATGGTACCACAACCACCCGTCAATGTTACAGTATATGTTGATGTGCCCGCTACTGTTGGTGTACCACTTATTGTTACAACATTTGAAGCCCATGCTCCTGACACACCTGTTGGCAAGCCGCTAAAAGTTGCACCCGTTGCACCCGTTGTTGAATAAGTGATATTCGTGATCGCAGTATTGATACATCTTGTTTGTGCATTGGTTCCTACTGCTGATGTAAGTGTTATTGTATTGTTTGCAGTGACCGTTATTGTTCCGGTTGCTGTGATCGTACCACAACCACCGGTAAGTGTTACGGTATAAGTTGATGTACCGGCTACTGTCGGTGTACCGCTTATCGTTACAACATTTGATGCCCATGCTCCTGATACACCGGTTGGTAGTCCACTAAAGGTAGCTCCTGTAGCACCGGTTGTTGAGTACGTAATATTCGTGATGGCTGTATTGATACACCTTGTTTGTGCATTGGTTCCTACTGCTGATGTAAGTGTTATTGTATTGTTTGCAGTAACAGTTATTGTTCCGGTTGCTGTGATGGTTCCACAACCACCCGTAAGCGTTACCGTATACGTTGCAGTACCAGCTACCGATGGTGTACCGCTTATCGTTACAACATTTGATGCCCATGCTCCTGATACACCTGTTGGTAGTCCGCTAAAGGTTGCTCCCGTTGCACCGGTTGTTGAGTACGTAATATTTGTAATTGCCGTATTGATACATCTTGTTTGCGCATCGGTTCCTGCGGCAGATGACAATGTTATTGTATTGTTTGCAGTAACAGTGATTGTTCCTGTTGCAGTGATCGTACCACAACCACCCGTTAACGTTACGGTATAAGTTGATGTGCCTGCAACTGTTGGTGTTCCACTTATTGTTACAACATTCGATGCCCATGCTCCTGATACACCCGTTGGCAAGCCGCTAAAGGTTGCACCTGTTGCACCGGTTGTTGAGTACGTAATATTCGTGATGGCTGTATTGATACACCTTGTTTGTGCATTGGTTCCTACTGCTGACGTAAGTGTTATCGTGTTATTTGCAGTAACAGTTATTGTTCCTGTTGCAGTGATCGTACCACAACCACCCGTCAACGTTACCGTATAGGTTGATGTGCCTGCCACTGTTGGCGTTCCGCTTATCGTTACAACATTCGATGCCCATGCTCCCGATACACCGGTTGGTAATCCACTAAAGGTTGCGCCCGTTGCACCGGTTGTTGAGTAAGTAATATTTGTGATCGCTGTATTGATACATCTTGTTTGCGCATCGGTTCCTGCAGCCGAACTAAGTGTTATTGTATTATTTGCAGTAACAGTTATTGTTCCCGTCGCAGTTATCGTACCACAACCACCCGTCAACGTTACAGTATAAGTTGCAGTTCCGGCCACTGTTGGTGTACCGCTTATCGTTACAACATTTGATGCCCATGCTCCTGATACACCTGTTGGTAGTCCGCTAAAGGTTGCGCCCGTTGCGCCGGTTGTTGAGTAAGTGATATTCGTAATTGCAGTGTTGATACATCTTGTTTGCGCATTGGTCCCTACAGCTGAACTAAGTGTTATTGTATTATTTGCAGTAACCGTTATTGTTCCGGTTGCAGTAATCGTTCCACAACCGCCTGTAAGTGTTACGGTATAAGTTGATGTACCAGCTACTGTTGGCGTTCCACTTATCGTTACAACATTCGATGCCCAGGCTCCTGATACCCCTGCTGGCAAGCCACTAAAGGTTGCACCGGTTGCACCCGTTGTTGAATAGGTAATATTTGTAATCGCAGTATTGATACAAACAGTTTGTGCATTCGTACCTGCAGCTGATGACAACGTGATGGTATTATTAGCAGTAACCGTTATTGTCCCTGTTGCAGTTACTGTACCACAACCACCTGTAAGTGTTACGGTATAAGTTGATGTACCTGCCACTGTTGGTGTTCCACTTATCGTTACAACATTCGAAGCCCATGCTCCTGATACACCTGTTGGCAATCCACTAAAAGTTGCACCCGTTGCACCCGTTGTTGAATAAGTAATATTTGTGATCGCTGTATTGATACATCTTGTTTGTGCATTGGTACCTGCAGCTGATGTAAGTGTTACCGTGTTTACGTTAACAGTTATTGTTCCCGTTGCTGTGATCGTACCACAACCACCTGTTAGTGTTACTGTATAAGTTGCAGTTCCGGCAACCGTTGGTGTACCGCTTATTGTTACAACATTCGATGCCCAGGCTCCTGATACACCTGTTGGTAGTCCGCTAAAGGTTGCGCCTGTTGCACCCGTTGTTGAATACGTAATATTTGTGATCGCTGTATTGATACATCTTGTTTGTGCATTGGTTCCTACTGCTGATGTAAGTGTGATGGTATTATTTGCACTAACGGTTATGGTTCCTGTTGCAGTAATGCTACCGCAACCACCGGTTAATGTTACCGTGTATGTTGAAGTACCTGCTACTGTTGGTGTACCACTTATCGTTACCACATTCGATGCCCATGCACCTGATACACCTGTTGGCAATCCACTAAAGGTTGCACCCGTTGCACCGGTTGTTGAATATGTAATGTTGGTAATTGCGGTATTAATACAAACAGTTTGTGCATTGGTACCTGCAGCTGATGTAAGTGTGATGGTATTATTTGCAGTAACAGCAATCGTTCCTGTTGCGGTTATGGTGCCACAACCACCTGTTAGTGTTACAGTATAAGTTGATGTACCGGCAACTGTTGGTGTTCCGCTTATTGTTACAACATTCGATGCCCATGCTCCTGATACACCTGTTGGCAACCCGCTAAAGGTTGCACCGGTTGCACCAGTTGTTGAGTAAGTAATATTTGTGATCGCTGTATTGATACATCTTGTTTGTGCATTGGTTCCCGCAGCCGATGTAAGTGTGATCGTATTATTTGCAGTAACAGCTATGGTTCCTGTTGCAGTGATGTTACCACAACCACCCGTCAACGTTACGGTATAAGTTGATGTACCGGCTACTGTTGGTGTTCCGCTTATTGTTACAACATTTGATGCCCAGGCTCCTGATACACCTGTTGGTAGCCCGCTAAAGGTTGCGCCCGTTGCACCCGTTGTTGAGTAAGTGATATTGGTGATTGCTGTATTGATACAAAGTGTTTGTGCATTCGTACCCACAGCTGATGATAATGTTATCGTATTATTGGCTATTACTGTTATTGTTCCTGTTGCAGTGATCGTACCGCAACCACCCGTTAACGTTACGGTATAAGTTGATGTACCGGCTACTGTTGGTGTTCCGCTTATTGTTACAACATTTGATGCCCACGCTCCTGATACACCCGTTGGTAAGCCACTAAAGGTTGCGCCTGTTGCGCCGGTTGTTGAATAAGTAATATTTGTAATTGCCGTGTTGATACATCCTGCCTGTGCATCTGTTCCGGCTGCTGAGGTAAGTGTTACTGTGTTGGTCGCTGATACTGTCAATGATCCGTTAGCAGTTGTTGTACCGCAACTACCACCTGAAGTTGTTATGACGTAATTATTCACGCCACTTACTGTTGGTGTTCCACTTATCGTAAGTATAAGTGTGGTGGCATTGAATGACCAGCTCACTCCTGTTGGCAATCCCGTTACGCTTGCAACACCGGTTGCTGTACCGCCAATTGAATAAGTAATATTAGTCATTGCCGTGTTGATACAAACAGTTTGCGCATCTGTACCAACTGCAGACGTAAGTGTTACGGTTGGACCATTTACGGTTATCGAACCGGTAGCCGTAACAGAATTACAAGGTCCTGTTGTTGTTACCACATAACTATATACACCAGGGGCCGCAGTAGGTGTTCCACTAATTGTAAACACACCTGAACTATAAGATCCTGTTACGCCGGTTGGTAAGCCTGTAACACCTGCTCCTGTTGCCACACCACCTATTGCATATGTAATATTGGTGATTGCTGTATTGATACAAAGTGATTGCGCATTTGTACCAGTGGCCGAGGTCCTGGAAATGATATGCCTTCTTACATAGATCGTCCCGGTAGTTGTAGCTGTATAGCAGGTACCCGTTGTAGTTACTGTATAAGTGTAATTGCTGGCAGTTGTTGGTGTACCGCTTATTGTAAGTACGCCTGAACTGTACGAATAGCTAACCCCGGGAGGAAGACCCGTTACCGTTGCTCCTGTAGCTGTAGAGCTAACGCTATATGTTATTGGTGTAATTGCACTGCTGAGACAAGCTGACTGCGCATCTGTTCCGGCAGCTGAAGTGAGTGTTAGTGTATCCTGTGTTACAGTGATCAAACCGTTTTTGGTAATTGGATTACAAGTACTATTTGTTACTGTATAAGAATATGTACCGGCCGTGGTTGGCGTACCGGAGATCGTTAACGTTGTTCCATTGAACGACCAGTTAACACCTGTAGGAAGACCTGTTACAGATGGTCCTGTTGCGCCCGCACCTACTGCATATGTAATATTGGTGATCGGCGTGTTCCTACAAACCGTTTGTGTATCTGAGCCTGATCCGGAAGTAAGTGATAAAAATGTTGATAGTGTACCAAATGAAATATCATCCACACCAAAGTCATTACCACCCGTGGCGGTTTGCAGATCCCTGATACTTACCGTAGCAGAAGTTACGCCTGCTCCCGATGTCCATGATCCGTAGAATTGCACCCAGGTATATGGAGCGCTGGTACTGTTCGGACCTGAAGGAAGTACTGCTGTTGTACCAAGCAATGATCCATTAATATTAAATTGTAGCTGTGCAAAAGGCCCTGCGTCGTTAAGACTCATTGCCCATGCAGAGAAATAATAAGTTGTATTTGGTTGTACTGTTAATACCTGTTGCCATACATAAACAGGTGTGCTACTACCATTCACGATAAGCATGTTACCGGAACCGGTAGTATGGTCTGCACCAAAGAAATAGCCATGCGTGAAATTAGGACTGGATCCTACCGTATATATCCCTTCAGGATACATACAACCCGACGTATAAGGCACAAAGCCATAAGAAGAAGTAAATCCTGTATTTCCCGAAGAAAAACTTCCGTTGGTTACAAGCTCCTGTGCGATTGGCGCAGTTGCACTGGCAACACAACCAGCCGAAGTAGTTGCTGTTGCTGTGTAATTACCGGCAAGATTCACCAATATAGATGATGTAGTTGCACCCGTGCTCCATAACCAGCTTGTTGCTGCCGGCGTTGAACTTGCCTGTAGCTGTATATAACCGCCACCATAACAATAGTCAGGTGTGATCGTAACGATTGGGCCTGCAGTTACAGTGGTTGTCTGCGTAGCTGTACATCCGCCGGCATTGGTAGCAGTTGCCGTATAAGTTGTTGTTGATGCTGTTGATGGTTTTGCATATACGGTAGCTGCAACCGTTCCCGCTGTATAAGCTACTGTAGCTGCTGCGTTGGTATATAAATATGTTACTGGTGACCAGGTAATAGGATCTAAATAAGTAATTGTAAGAGACCATGAACTAATTGTACCAGTATTGGTATTGGCCTGGTCTCTTGCACTAAATACCCAGTTACCATTGGTTGTTGAATAAAGAGAAGCAAATGTAGTAACGTTTGATACCTGTCCTGTAGCACCTACTCCGCTTGATGCATCCGGCCTGAAAGTTCCTGTAAATGGAGCCGAACCTGTAATAGCTGTTGTACTTGTACTATTAATTACAGTATTGGTAAAGTTGCTTCCTGAACCTCCCCTTGTATTTACAAGATTAAGAATGTTACCATTCGGAGCTCTCAGGTTCATAATCAGGTCCTGGTCTTTTGTGTGGTTAACATTTATGGTTACACTAAGTCCCGTAATAGTTGCCCCGGTTGGTATACCAGATACAGCAATGGTATTGGTAGCCCCGGCAGCGCTATTATCAGGAATAGCCACATTCACAGTACCGGAATTATAAGTAGAAGTTTCTGAATTTGAAGCAGCCAGTGATTGAATTGCGTTTACGCAAATAGTTGCAGTTGACGGCGTGATCGATACCGCTGCTGCATTCGCAGCTACCACCTGTGTTTTAGAAGCAGTAGCAGTACCGCATGATCCACCTGAAGTGGTAAGCGTAAGTGTTGCGGTTCCTGAAAATCCAACAGGTGGTGTCCATGTTGCATTTAAGTTTGTTGCCGACGGCGTAAATGTTCCACCTGCAGGCGTAGACCATGTACCACCAGTTGCAGAACCTCCTACCGAACCACCTAATGCAGCAGAAGTTCCCGATCCGCAAATTGCACTCAGCGCTGAACCTGCATTGGCTGTCGGTGATGCTGTTAAAGTTAACGATCCGTCAAATGAGTTTACACTACCCCTGTTATTGGTAAATACAGCTCTATAAGAATAACCATCCATACCAATAACTGTTGGATTTATGGTAAGTGTAGATGTAGTAACTCCCGAAGCCGAGCTGGTAGATACTGAATAAGGGCTCGCAATCGTGAGGTTATTAAAAGTTGCTCCATTATCCGTACTTATCTGCCATGTTACTGTTCCTGTTGGCTTAACATTGGCTGCAGCAGTATAAGCAATACTTCCGCCGGTACATCCGCTAAGATCCAGTGGCTGTGTTACCATTGTAGGAACACCTGCTCCACCTTCACCGCAGGCATAAGTACCAAAAGAACCCATGGTTGCGGTAATATTGGTTGGATTTTTAAGTGTAGTTGTTGGATAACCCCATGAACTGGTACGCCTTGCTACGATAAAATTTGCAGTATTTGCGCCTGCATCAATATCAGTTGCCAGAAAGTTGAATGTAGCAACGTAAGTCGTTAATGAAACACCACTGTTTGTCATTGTCCAATAGCGATTCACATCCAGGGTTTCATCTATTGTTGAAGTTAAAATATTCGGGTGTTCTGTACCGGTAGTATATGCAGTAACATCTCCGGCAACTGTAACACTATTAAACACCACAGAAATCGGTGCATATGCTGCCGCATCTCCAATTTCAAATACCCTTGTCGGGCTACCTGTTGCCACCCCTAACTGGAGATTTCCATAAACATATTTTCCTGTTCCAGCTCCTGAAATTGTTCCTGAAGAAAGCAAGTTAACAGTGTGAGTACCAGTTGTTATTTTACCATTCGTAAAAGTAAGAGCAGCCGCCGCACCGTTGATATTTACATCAACACTTGTTAAGGTGAGGCCGTTACTATTGTTTAGTGTAACATTATAAAAATCGGTGATTGTTGATCCGCTTATTGTTTGCGCAGTACCCCCATTGAAAGTTACACGACCAGAACCGGGAACAAAGGCAGTTCCGTTATTAACCCAGTTGCCTGCAACATTTATATTCGTTGCAGTACCTGCAGCAAATGTTCCGGCAGTAATCGTTACCGCCCCGTTAAGCGTAAGCGTAGCCGTAGAACCTGCAACATTTAATTGCTGGCCCGCTTTATTGATGGTTAAATTATTAAAGGTTTGCGTGGCAGCTGTTCCGGTAATATTCTGAGCGGCAGTTGTGCTGTTAAATGTTACTGTACCAGATCCGGGCGTAAAAGTTCCGCCATTATTGATCCAGTCGCCACCGGTCATATTTATATTGGTTGCTGTACCTGCTGCAAATGTTCCGGCAGTAAGTGTCATTGATCCTGCAACGTTTAAAGTTGCTGTAGAACCTGCTACGTTTAATGTTTGCCCGGCCTTGTTTACAACTACATTATTGAAGCTTTGAGCAGTTGCAGTACCATTAATATTTTGTGTTGCAGTTGTACTATTAAATGTTACAGTTCCTGTTCCAGGCAGAAAGGTTGCCCCGTTATTGGTCCAGTTACCCGCTACGTTTATATTAGCTGCTGTTCCGGCATCCAATGTTCCGGCAGTTAAAAGCATTGTACCATTTAGATTCAATGTTGTTGTTGAACCTGAAACCGCCAATTGCTGGCCTGTTTTATTTACGGTAATATTATTAAAAGTTTGAGCAGCTACTGTACCTGTAATGTATTGGGCTACTATAGTACTATTGAAGTTCACCAGGCCCGAGCCGGGAGTAAAAGTTCCGCCATTGTTTATCCAGTCACCACCAGTCATATTAATGGTAGTTGCTGTACCAGCTGCAAATGTTCCCGCCGTAATTGTCATGTCACCGGCCAGGTTCAAGGTAGTTGTTGAGCCTGCTCCATTTAAAGCAAAACCAGCTTTATTTACAACAATGTTATTAAAGGATTGTGTTGTTGCTGTACCCTGAATGTTTTGATTTGCGGTTGTACTGTTGAAAGTTACCGTGCCTGATCCGGGCGTAAATGTTCCACCGTTGTTGATCCAGTTTCCACCGGTCATATTGATATCGGCAGCTGTGCCTGCAGCAAGCGTTCCGGATGTAAGCGTCATATTTCCACCTAGGTTCAATGTTGTTGTTGAACCTGCTACATTTAACTGCTGGCCTCCTTTAGTTACAGTAATATTATTAAATGATTGTGCAGCTGCTGTACCGTTGATATTTTGTGTAGCAGTTGTACTATTAAAATTTACTGTTCCTGTTCCGGGAGTGAAGGTAGCTCCGTTATTTGTCCAGTTACCTGCAATATTGATGGTAGCCGCAGTTCCGGCTGCAAATGTTCCTGCAGTAAGTGTCATTGACCCGTTCATGGTCAATGTTGTTGTTGAGCCTGCTACATTTAACTGCTGCCCTGATTTACTTACGGTAATATTATTAAATGTCTGCGTGGCTGCTGTACCATTAATATTTTGTGCAGCAGTTGAACTGGTAAAAGTAACTGTTCCGGTTCCAGGTGTAAAAGTTGCGCCATTATTTGTCCAATCGCCTGCAACAAGAATATTGGTAGCCGTTCCCGCAACGAATGTTCCGGCGGTAAGCGTTACACTACCACTCAGGTTTAGCGTGGTCGTTGAGCCCGCAACAGTAAGTGATCTGCCTGTTTTGTTTAAAGTAATACTATTAAAAAGCTGTGTTACCGAAGTTCCCTGGATGGCCTGGTTGGCCGCGGTTGTATTAAAATTCACCATCCCGGATCCTGCTGTAAAAACGCCGGCACCGTTACATGTCCAGTCTCCTCCTACATTTAAAACCCTTGTAGTAGCTAAATAGTCAACCGTATTTATAAAGGTACCGTTTGTGCCAATAGTAACATCATTAATTACAGTATAATTCGCATCAGTCGCTGCAATTATCGCATTACCAGTAGTTACAGAAAAATCAGCATTTACGGTAAATGCTGCTGTAGTAAAGTTTACCGTATTAGCTGCAGACGTTTTGGCAACATTTAGATTATTAAATACATAACCTACAGGAACGCTTAATGCATTGAATCCAGCGCTTATAACCTGCGGGTTGGCACCAGTGCAATTAACCGTACTTGTTCCGGCAGTAAACAAACCACCGCTCATATCCCCACCCAGGTTTAAGGTACCGCCTGCTGTAAATATGATGGCATTCTTGGTATTATCACCGCTCATTGTAATATCGTCTGTCACATTAATGGTCCCGGTTGTTGCAGTTACCTGGCAATCTGCAGTTGCAAGCAATGTATTGGCCAATACGATACTTCCACAATTCAATGTTCCTGTACCAACTGTGAGCTGTTTTACATTTGCTACAGTTGGAGCATTAATGGTTAGTGCGTTTGTAATGCTAAGCGAAAACGCACCAGTTATAGCTACAGTATTTGCATTTAGACCGCTATTTATCGTAAGGCTCGCACATACCGCATTAGCAGTAATGTTTACGTTCTTGTTATTCGGGATCACAACATTATCTGTTGCAAGCGGCACACGTGCCGCAGCTACAGGGGCAGTAATTGTCCAGTTGCTGGCAACATTCCAGTTTCCGCCAGTAGCACCAGAAAAGGTGGCTGTTTGAGAATACCCCTTCTGCCCAAGAACAAAAAGTAATAAAGCAAGGATAAAAATTAAGAAATTCAGTTTAGGAGATTTCCCAACCGGTGCATTTTTTTGTGCCGATCCTTCTTTAGGGGAGAAAGACTTTACAGCACCTGCAAACGAGTACGTAAGTAAATGATTTTTCATAATTGTTTAGGATATTGGTGTAAGTTCTAACCTAATAAAACGTTCTCGTTATGATATTATTATATAATTTCCTGAGAAAAGCCCTAAAAAAGTCAACTACAACACAATTTAATTTCACTTAATTCGTGTAACACACTTTTTATCAGATAATTGATATTGTTTTTATATAAATAATAAGTTAGTGTATTTTTTACACTTAATCGGGTACCTTTCAATTATTAGTCGCAGAAAAGCAAGAAGTTAGCATGGCTAAAACAGGAATGAACCGATTCGGGACATGTTTATAAATCAATAAAAAAAGCACCGTTTCGGTGCTTCGTGATTCGTGTATATGTCAGGGAAATTAGGGCGAATTAAATTGCCAAAACAATATTGGCGTTGTTGCTATTTAAACAAACTGCATCCGGATCATAATCATCTGAATTTTCAGAAGTGATCTTTGTACCTGTTTCTTCTTCTGTTACTGTAAACTCATTGGTTACTGCGAAGCTTAATGAACCTGATGTAGCGATCAGTTTTTTTGCTCCAACTTCACTTAACTGGAGATCAGAAAACTCAACTTTTCCGTTACCACCCGCAGTTCCGATATTCAATACTGCTGTTCCACTTAAACTTCCTGTACCAGAAGAGAGTTTTATTTTCACATTCTGTATTTCGTTTAAACCCTTTGAAGTTGGGTTACCAAACTGATCTTCTGTAACAATCACTGGCTGTTGTTCAAAAGCTGTTCCCGCTGTTGTAGCTACCGGCTTGGTTGAAAAGGCAAGCTTTGTTGCAATACCAGCCGTTTGTGACAAAAGACAAAAGCTTGTTCCGCCTGCGCCATTTTCGTTAGAGGTATTAATAATTCCTTCAATCATTGCAGTTCCGGGGTTTGCTGATGACCTATAGATACTGCCTACTGTGTTTATCAAAGCACCATCAGTAGCCTGAACCTGTACGCCCGAGATCACCAATGCATCAATACTTACTGAGGCGTTTACAGTATAAGTGATCGTTATGCTTGTCCATGACACTTTCATAGAAACAGCGCTAAGATCCTTTGTATTATTGAGCGCTATCATTCCCGAACCTGGCTTGAAAGTCCAGCCAAATGGAGCTGTAAGTACCAGTGTTTGAGGCTTGCCAAATGAATTTGTAAAATCGTTTGCTTTACGTTCCATGATGATAATGTCATCCATACTTGTAAATGAAGGACTAAAAGCATTACTTGCTTTATCTGCTGATATATCCAGGTTGCAACTTGCAGGAGATACGATTACAGAAGCTAAAGTGCTTGAAACCAAAAAGAAAGAAGCTAAAGAAGCGGCGATTGTTTTTGTAAAATTTGTTTTCATATCCTTAAAATTTAAATAATTAGCGTTGAGTTAATTGAATTTAAATTCTATGTGAAGGGCTCAAGGGATAACCAAAACTTTACAAGAAGTAAAACTTAAGAGGACTAATTCAGTTGTTAACAAACGACTTAGGGGAAGTGCCAACAATGGGCAGTTCAAGAAGATAAAGATTGAGGAGTTTCTTAAGATGGGGGATCAGAGAGATGTAGTATCATTACTACAGTACAAATATTGACATAATTTTTGGGATATGCAAGCTTTTGGAAAAGAATTTTAAAAAATGAGCTTATTTGGAATGTGCGCAATTTTAAAATATGCTGATTATTAATTTATTAATAAAATATACTAAAATTAAATACCCGTAATAAGCCAGGTCAAAAAGCAGGTATTAAACAAAACTCTTTGTAGTACATGTATCATTATTCTTATTTTTAAAACCATGTATTTTTGCTTTCCTGGGATTTGGCAGACAGGCGATTTGATTATACAATTGAGCCTTTGAGCTATTAAAAGAGCAGGGTTAAATGATTAAAACGAATCAATGATCCATATTTAGCCATTTAGAAAATGGGATTATAAAAGCATCAGTCTCCCCTTCCCTTTTTTAAATCTTTGTTTTACAATAGGTGCATAAAATTAAATTTTGAAAAACGTGCAACCACCTGGGTTGCGCAAAAATCAATTTTGAAAATCACGCAACCAGCTTATTAAATCATTTATTTGCTGGTTTGGTAACGTTTGCTTTTCCTTTTAAAAAGCCAGCCACAAAGATCATTGCCACAAGCAAAGCTGATCATTTGAGTTTTAGTAAATCCAGTTTTCAACTTCTTCTTATTAATTTATCTGTGCATTTGTGCGCCTTCATATAGTCCCATTTCCAGGCTCTGAATAATTAAACCTGTTTTTTATTCTAAAATATTTTGCAGAATATATTTTACCCTTATCTTTGCCGTCCGAAAAACGAGGGAGTTTAGCTCAGTTGGTTTAGAGCATCTGCCTTACAAGCAGAGGGTCGGCGGTTCGACCCCGTCAACTCCCACTCAACTGGATAAGGGTTTCAAGAAATTGAGACCCTTTTCTTTTCAGACATTTCAACACAAATCCTATTTTCAATATAAAGACCTATAAGGTTTTTAAAACCTTATAGGTCTAATAATTAACCCCACCCTTTTTACCAGGTGAGGTTAATTCATTTTTCAAGGATGAGTATAATATCAAACGACTTTAGAACTTAACTACTTTAATCGTTTTTACATTTCCCCCCTGTTTTACTTCAATCATATAAGTTCCGGCTTTCAGGTCTGCGCCAAAACCTGTTGTTTCATGTGGCATTACAGTAAATTGTTTGCACATACGTCCTGATACGTCGAGCACACGTACTGTGATCCTCTCCGGCCCTGCTGTTACAACTTTCAATTTAAAATCGCTAATTGACGGGTTGGGGAAAACAGTTGCCTGGAAAGTTTCAACCTTTATTGCTTCCACAGAAGCTATAGCTGTAGCTTTGGCTGATCCCTTTGCCATTAATGGATCTGCAGGAGGGCAGGCGGCTAATTTTACAGCGCTTGATCTTATCGTACTGCTGCCGCAATTATTCAACGCCTGCGCAGTAACAGTACCACTTACCGCTGTTGATGGATAAACTACCGCAATACTACTTGTACCCTGGCCCGTAAAGCTTATAGCAGCCGCAGGAACTGTCCATTGAACCGATGTTGCATTCGCAGGCATAGAAGCAAGCGTGTATGTATAAACCCTTGTTGGGCAGAATTGAGTTTGTATTACATCAATAACTGAAGGTGTTGCAGGATTAAGCCTGGTTATTTGCAGTGATCTTGCCGTACTTGTTCCGCAGCCATTCGTTGCCGTTACAGAAACATTTCCACTGGTAAATCCGGGAGGATAGATAAATGATATGCTATTTGTGCCCTGCCCGGTTAAACCGATCACATTTGCCGGCACTGTCCATGTATAGGAAGCAGCATTAGCTACCGGTACAACACTGTAGGTTGCAGCTACCCCATCAGGTGAAATATACGGACATGCATTTGAAGGCCCGCTGATCAAACCTGGCGTAGAAGGATTGGCACGAGTTAACAGCAAACTTCTTACTGCACCTGCTCCACAATCATTTACTGCCTGCACGGTAATACTACTGGTTGTAAATCCGCTGGTAAACGATACCGTTACGGTGGTATCATTCATACCTGCTCCATTTGGATGCGAAATGATTGTATTGCCTGCCTGGGCCGACCAGATATAACTGCCTGCGCCCGGTACTGCGGGAATGGTATATGTAATTGTTCCGGCTGTTCCGATAACAGAACATATATTGTTACTGCCAGCAACAATAGGCTGTGCCGTTGTAGGTGCCTGCGATGCCAAATAATGAACTGTTTGAGGACTAACTCCACATGCCGATGTAGCAGTTACCCTGATCTGTTTATTTACCTGCGCTGTAAAGCCCGCAGCAAATGTTACTGTTAGATTAGCGGTGCCTGCGCCTGATACAATATTCACATTCGGCGGAACTGTCCAGGTGTAACTACCCGCCCCTGTTGCAGCTGCGGTGAAAGTAACTGCTGTAAGATTGCCTACGTATGGACACACATTGGTAATACCGGCCACAGTTGGGGCAGCACCTTCTGATATGCTGATATCAGCCCCATTGTCTGCACCCTTCACAAGCGGTGAACTACCCGTTACCCTTATCCTGTAGGCATTGCCGTTAGGCGTATTAACGGGGATCGTAACATTGATATTGCCGGAACCATTACCAGTGGTGGTTCCAAGGATTAGCGGGCTGGCAAAACTACCTGTTGCGTCACTAAGTTCTGCGGTAAAAGTATTTCCACTGCCTATATCGATGGCATTATAGGGAATAAGGATGCTGTTTCCACGGCAGATACTCGTTGGCACTGTGCCTGTACGAATTTGTTCTCCGGGTTGCTGAAAGCCCTGTGTAAGCGTGTTGCCAGCTGCAGTGAGTGTGGGTATCATTGTTTCACCAATGGTATAGGTAAGTTGATTGCTTCCTCCACTCAATGTTCCACCTGCAGAAGATATTGCACTGCGGCTGATGCTTTGGGCCGATGTACTGAATGCTATCGCAAGCAGTACAAACATCATAAATATATTTTTCATTTTAAATTGGTTAATATATTTATTAATAAACGGTTACGAATACCTGCGTTGAACTTACAGCCTGGATACGAACATGTGCACCAGCGGGCATACTTATACTACTTACAGCAGTATTGCTGTTCTTTTCATATAAAATGGCTGATGTACAGGTGATCGTTCCGCCAGTGCCGCTGAAATAAATTCCATCACAGGTAAAACCGGCAGCGAGATCTGTAGCGATGGTCGATGAATGATTATCGTAGATCAACTGGTTATTCTGTGCATTTGTAATAGCAAAACCTGATGGATTAAGATCTGTATTTACAGTTTTTAATAATGACGCAGTAGCTGACCAGCTGGCAACACCATTTGCATCAGATACCAATACTTTACCTGCACCCTGTGTGCCATCAGTTATTTTTATATTGCCTGCAACTTCTAATTTGGCTGCCGGTGCACTGCCGATTCCTGTACCAATTCCTACATTACCATTGCTGGCAACAGTAAGATCGTATCCTACACCACTTCTGCCTACAGTAAAATAATCGGGACCACCTTCCATATCCCATTCAAGTCCTGATGTAGTGTTCCTGAATCCTATCCAACCTGTTCCAAATAATCCTTCAGAGCCATCAAGGATCATATTTCCTCTCATTCTCGTTGAAAAACCGGATTGGCCCGAAACATCTAATTTGTATAAAGGGGTGTTGTTGCCAATACCTACATTGGTTCCATCATCTGTAATTGATCCATCAACCAATGCGGTACCGTTCCACTTTGCTACCTGGTTGGTAATTGTATTACTTACCTCAGGATCTGTTTCTGTGCCTCCGCCAACAGGTGTCTGCCAACTTGCAACACCATTTGCATCTGATGTTAATACTTTACCTGCACCCTCTGTGCCGTCAGTAATTTTTATATTACCGGCAACTTCTAATTTGGCTGCAGGTGCACTGCCTATTCCTGTACCAATTCCTACATTACCATTGCTGGCAACGGTAAGATCGTAGCCTACACCACTTCTGCCAACAGTAAAATAATCGGGGCCGCCTTCCATATCCCATTCAAGTCCCGATGTCGTATTCCTGAATCCAATCCAACCTGTTCCAAATAATCCTTCAGAGCCATCAAGGATCATATTTCCCCTCATCCTTGTTGAAACGCCGGATTGCCCCGAAACATCCAATTTGTATAAGGGAGTATTGTTGCCAATACCTACATTGGTTCCATCATCTGTAATTGATCCATCAACCAATGTTGTTCCATTCCATTTTGCTACCTGGTTGGCAGTTGCACTGCTTACTTCGGGATCTGTTTCTGATCCACCGCCGGAAACAATTTGCCAGCTTGCAACACCATTTGCATCTGATGTTAATACTTTACCTGCGCCCTCTGTGCCATCAGCAATTTTTATATTGCCGGCAACTTCTAATTTGGCTGCCGGTGCACTGCCGATTCCTGTGCCGATTCCAACATTACCATTGCTGGCGATTGTAAAATCGTATCCTACCCCGCTTCTGCCAACAGTAAAATAATCAGGACCGCCTTCCATATCCCATTCAAGTCCTGATGTAGTGTTCCTGAATCCTATCCAACCTGTTCCAAATAACCCTTCAGATCCATCAAGGATCATATTTCCTCTCATTCTTGTGGAAAAGCCGGATTCACCGGAAACATCCAATTTGTATAGAGGAGCACTGTTGCCAATACCTACATTACCAGTATTATTATTATAGATATCATTGGCAGCTGTTGTCCATTGCCCGGAACCACCTGAGTTACCTGCATACAACGCATAAGGTACGCTGTTAAGCTGTGAGGTTCCCATATCAGTATAACTTGTGCCGCCTGCAGGATCAAATTCTACCTGCATGAATTTTGCGCCGCTACCCCAATTCACGCCGGCAAGTGTACCCGTTAGCGGGCTACCCTGGCCTATGTTTACATTAAATAATCCCAGGGTGCTGGTAGTTGCACTGTGGGTTTCGCTAAATACAACCGTACCGTTGGCCGTTGCATCATGTATGCTTACACGTAAGGAGATCGCTTGCGATGCAAGTATATTACCGGCAGGGTTTCGTGCCACGCCCTGGTAAGGAATGGCATTGGGCGCCTGGGCACTTACAATAAATGCCATGGCAATTAAATTCAGAATAAGGAAGAATTTCTTTTTCATTTTGTGTTAGTTTAAAATTGATTAGGTTTTTATTTGTAGCAGTTTTATATGTTATTATTTATAACAGGGCAAAGATGCTCACTCAAACAACCGCGGTCAATCGTGAATACTAATGATTTTTGATATTGTTTATTGATAATGAAGTGCAGATATCATTACATTCATTGATGAAACAGTGTAGTACAATGGCCGGAGACAATGAAAAAAGGAGCCTGCTTTTCGTTACAGCATTGTATATTTATACTTACCAAAACATGCATTTAATAAAAGCACATATTTTCTTATTATCATTACTACTGGCAATAAATTGTTCTCCTGTTTTTTCGCAGGATAGCATACAAACAGAAAGTATCCGCATGCGCCAACTCACTGTTGATGATGGTTTATCACAGGGATTTGTTTATGATGGGTTACAGGACAAAGCAGGTTTTCTATGGTTCACAACCATGGATGGCCTGAACCGTTTTGATGGATACAATTTCAAAGTTTATAAACATGATGATGACAATCCTTATTCACTTCCTGAAAACACGATATACAGTATTGCAGAAGATGAGAAAGGAAATCTTTGGATAAGCACCATCAATAAAGGGCTTTATATAATGAACAGGGAAACAGAGCGGTTTTATCCTGTACCGATCATGTCAACACTTATTCCTGGCAATGATTATTATATAAGAAAACTGGTTTGTAAACAAAACCTGCTTTACATAAAAACACTCAAAGGGATGGTTGTAGCCAATATAGCAAAGGTTCAACTCGCTAATTATACTGCACAGCAATTGAAACAACAGGTACAGGTAATCGCAAATATTCCGATGACAAGTGATGATGAAGGGCAGGACAGGATCATGGCCGATCATTCTATCATCAATTGTGGCTATGGCAACCTGGAATTATTTGTTGCCGATAAAACACATACAAACTGGACAAAAAAAGTATTTACTGCAAAAGATTTTGGCTTAAAATCTATTGACTTTAATACGAGGTTTTTATTGCTTCCGTCAACAAACAGTTTGTTTGTCATTCACGATGGAAGTATTTTTTTATATGACCTCCTGAAACAAAAGAATGTATTCCAAAGAAATTATGGGATCAGCATCACAAACAATATCAGGTTGATAGATCATAAAATTTACTTTACAGATAATGGCAAAGATCCTGTTAATACCCTTTTTGAATTTGATCTTGCTACTCATACTTTAAAGAGCTGGCGTCCGCAAAATAATATTCGTTTACTAATGCCATTGTTTAAAGACCGCACGGGCTGTGTATGGGTGAGAACAGATGCAGATGGCGTGGCTATTTTAAACAAACAACTTTTTGCATTTAAAACTGTACCTGATTTTGGCCGCTTTGTTTATGGTGGCAAAAACATGATCGCTTATAACAAGGGCGAGATACTTGAATACGCTCCTTCTACACCCGGTCTTAGAAAAATCGCAACAGCAAAAGAATTTAATCCAGGAAATAATTTGATCTATTCAACCATATTGTTTGATAAGAAAGGAATTATTTGGAGAACCGGCGGTGCCAATTTTAACTTATTGATCGCTTACGATACATTGACCAAACAATGTAAGGAATATGACCTGGGATTTAAAGTAATCACCCATTTGTTTAAAGACAACATGCAGCATTTATGGGTATTCCATAAAAATGATGATACATTCATGGACAATTATTTAACCTGTTTAGATAGTTTGATGAAGCCAATTGTACCTGCTTATAAGTTTCCGGAACGGCAAATGAATGAAGACAGCCGTTTTTTAATGGCGCAATGGCAGGATGAAAACAACATTTTATGGCTTGCCACGGATGCAGGTTTATTTTCACTTGATCCAAAACAAACTGATGAAAAAAAAGTATGGAAACACTGGAAGAATATTCGTGGTGACAATAGCAGCTTATCGTCTGACAAATTAATTTCATTGTGTCCTGATCCGAAAGAACCACAAAAATATTTATGGCTGGGAACACAGGGTGACGGTTTTAACCGTTTTGAAATGGCAACCGGTAAATGCACCCGGTATACAGATAAAAACGGGTTGGCCAATAACGTTGCTTATGATATACTGCCTGATGAGTTTGGTAATCTATGGATCAGCACCAATATGGGTTTAAGTTGTTTCACTACACCAAACAAAATGTATCCCAATGGAAAGTTTAGAAATTTTTCTGTAGAAGATGGTATTGCCGGCAATGAATTCAACAGGCTCAGTGGAAAAAAAACCGGAACAGGCGAATTATTTTTCAGGGCTGTAAAAGGTGTAACCTGGTTTAATCCTTCCGAAGTTTTACAACAACAGGATACGGTACCAATAAATTTTGTTGCGCTAAGTGTAAATAATAAAATACTTGAATGGGAAAAAAACCCTTCTGTAATAGCTGGTGATATTGCCTATCTTAAACAGGTAAGCCTTTCACACGATCAGAATATTTTTTCAATCTCATTTTCGTCTATGGATTTCAGGAATACAAAAGGGAAAATGTATTCCTGGTATCTTGAAGGATTTGATAAAGACTGGACCGAGCCATCGCAACAACATGTTGTAACATATACAAACCTTGATCCGGGCACTTATACATTTCATGTAAAGGGTACAAATACAGATGCCGTGTGGAATGAAAAAGATGCCAGCATAAAGATCATCATTCTTCCTGCCTGGTACCAGACCTGGTGGTTCAAAGTACTTGTGATCGTATTGCTTAGTGTGATATTATATAGCCTTTATCGTTTTCGCCTGCAGCAGCTTTTGAAAATGGAAGGACTTCGAAACCGTATTGCCAGCGACCTGCATGATGAAATTGGAAGTACACTCAGCAGTATTTCATTATATGGCGAATCAGCAAAAAAATTAGTCCCCGGCAATAATATGGCTGAGAAAATATTATCAAAAATAAACAACAGCACTGCTGAAATGATGGAAGCAATGAGTGATATTGTATGGGCCGTAAATACAAAGAACGATCGCTTCGATAATCTTGCGAATCGTATGCGCAGTTTTGCTGTACAATTAACAGAAACAAAAAACATCAGCCTGCATTTTACAGAAAATGAAAACATCCCAAACTTCCCTTTCAATATGGTGCAACGCAAGAATGTGTATCTTATCTTTAAGGAAGCTGTTAACAATGCAGTTAAATATTCAAACTGCAATAACCTGTGGATAGCATTTACCGGCAACCATCATTTACTTACTATAACGATACGGGATGATGGCAACGGATTTATATATGATGAAACTGCAGGCGACAAAAACATCTCTTTTGGCGGCAACGGCATCCGGAACATGAAAAACAGGGCAGCAGAAATAAAAGCAACACTCAATATTACTTCTGCATTAAATGAAGGCACTTCCATTATATTAAAATTGTACCTGAGAAAATCATGATAATTCATGATACCTCAATAGGCAACTTAAAACGAAATTTGCATTATGAAAAAGCGGATCGCTGTATTTGATGATAACGACAAGCGACGGGATGGCCTGGAACTTTTGATAAGCCTTACAGATGGGATGGAGTGCGTGGGCGCATTTCCCGATTGCAGCAATGTACTGAAGGATATAGAGACCTGTCGTCCACAACTTGTATTAATGGATATTGACATGCCCCGGGTGAATGGCATCGAAGGAGTAAAGATCATCAAAACAAAATATCCTGAGATCAAAGTGCTGATGCAAACCGTATTTGAAGATGATGAAAAATTATTTGCGTGTATCCGTGCAGGTGCTGATGGATATATTCTCAAAAAAGCAACACCTTCCGAATTAATGAAAGCCATAGAAGAAGCGCTCGATGGCGGCGCCCCGATGACGCCCAGTATTGCCAGGCAGGTGCTTCATTTTGTTGGCAGTACAGGCGCTAAAAAAAGCGCCGGCGATTTTAATCTTACCAACCGGGAAAATGAAATACTTTCTTTATTGGTACAGGGCCTTAGCTACAAGATGATCGCAGAACGTTGCTTTATCTCCCTGCCTACAGTAAACTCTCATATACAACACATCTATGAAAAGTTGCAGGTAAATACGATGGTAGAAGCGGTTACAAAGGCCATTGAAAATAAGATCGTGTAAAAGGGTGATGCTATTGAAAACACTTAACGATGATTTGGAACCAATGAAAGTTTAGTTTAGGAAGAAAAATATTTAGTCATAATCCAGCCGCAGACTGGCCAGCTTAAAAACACAAGTGATCGTTTCGAATACTTTTGCCAGAATGAGGGAACAGCTAAAATTACAAAGGGTCTCAAACGATCAAAGTTTGAAACCCTTTTTATTTGCAACCAATAATCTATTTTCTTTTTCTCCTGTAATCAAGATCATATTGTACAACCCATGTCTTACCATTATCCTTCGATATCTCTCCAAGCTGCCTTACCCGATCGGGGCCAAGATCAAAAAAAGTAAGTTTATTGATTGCCATTGTATCTTTTGAGAATTGAAATGGCTCTGTAAGAAATATTATCTTTTTATCTTCATATTTTCCACGAACGTAATTAGTACCTCCGCCAACATTATCGATCCAGTGTTGCTCCCATTGCTTTGTTGTTGCATTGTAACTGTTGAAACTTTTTCCTGAAAAAAGAAAACCGTTGGGCACTGCAACGCTTGTCCATTCTTCCAGGATAACACAACTATCGAGTATTAAACTTATTTTACTATCACCAGCTTTTTTGCCTTTTAAATTATAAGCTTCCCATTCTCCGATCCAAAAATCAAATTGCCGGTAAATTTTATCAGTGAGGCATGGGCTTGCCGGTGGCAATGCCTGTGCAGAGGCATTTAATGATAGTAAGGATAGCAAGACGATTGAAATATATTTCATACAGCAGCTTTTAGTTAAGCAATGGAGTAAAATATCCATTGTTTCGCTCCATCTTTTGTATGAGTGGCAAAATAGAGCGATGAAAAAATGGCATTGGCTATTTCCTGCATAAAATACGCTACGTCTGTTTTATTTGATTACAGTTTCCGGCTCAAAACTGAGCGATATGGAATTCATGCAAAATCGTTTGTGTGTTGGAGGTGGTCCATCATTAAATATATGTCCGAGATGAGAATTGCATCTTGCACATTCAACTTCTACCCGTGACATTCCATAAGAATTATCGGGAAGATAAAGAACACTATGCGCTCTTACCGGTTCAAAAAAACTCGGCCAGCCACATGTGCTTGCGAATTTGGCATCTGATTTAAACAATTTATTTCCGCAAACAGCACAATAGTATGTGCCTTTTGGATTTTTATCCCAGTATTTTCCCGTAAAAGCTACTTCAGTGTTCTTTTCCCTGGCAACTGCATACAGATCATTTGGAAGGATCTTTTTCCACGCTTCGTTGCTCACATCCAGGTGTGTTGTATCGGAAGTTGAGTAATATGGATTGTTCTCATGCCCGGCTACCGGTTTTGGTTGCTGGGAACACGAGTGCAAAAAAATACTAAACAGAAAAAATGACAAAAGAAATATTGATCTCATTTGAAATAATTTATACCAACAATTATTATTGCTTGAGTTTGCCTTTAAAAGCCTTTTTAAATTTTTCCACTTCTGGTTGTATCACATACTTGCAATACTGCTGTTCGGGATGTTTTGCAAAATAATCCTGCATATCGGCGCCAGCATTATAAAAAACAGTAAATGCGTTTACTTCAGTGACGATCTTTGAAGTGTAGGCATGCTCCTTATTTAGCCTTTCGATATAATACAGTGCCTTTTGTTTTTGTGATGTATTATGATAAAAAATAGCAGAGCGATATTGTGTGCCTACATCATTACCCTGCCTGTTGAGCTGTGTTGGATCATGTGCTTTAAAAAAAGCTGCCAGTAATTCATCAAATGAAATTTGTGTCGGATCATAAATGATGTTGCAAGCCTCGGCATGCCCCGTGGCTCCGGTACAAACCTGTTTGTAGGAAGGATTGGCAACATTGCCGCCTGAATAACCAGATGTAACAGATATTACTCCTCTTAATAACTTAAACTTCGCTTCTGTGCACCAGTAGCAACCGGTTGCGAAAGTTGCTGTGTCCATTTTTTTTGCTGACAGGTTTTGATTAATAGGAGTAGCAGAACTACTAACAGGCAAACTGTATAAAAATAAAACAAGTGATAAAAGCTGAATGATTTTCTTCATATAAAACATTTTGTACAGGAGATACGGAAAATTATGAAAGTTGTATTTATTTAAAAAGTTAAAGAAATGCATTTTTATTGTCTTTGCCTTAAGCCGACGGTAATTGAGTTGAAAATTGTAAAGAGCCCGACAAAACGAGGCTCTTTTGTTTTTAGAGAACAGGGGTTTGTAAGCTAACAGACAGGAGCCGCATTTGCATCACAGTTACTTTGTTCTGCAAAAAATAATAAAATGAAAACAATAACAAAGACAATTCACTTACAACAAATGCTCAAACAAAAAACACAACAGAGCCGTTTCTTAAAATTAGTATTTGCTTCAATACTGGTGTTGCTGGGAACATTTATCGCAATAAATGCAGGAGCACAAAAACCAGGAGATAAATATTTTAATAATGTTGATGAAAATGGAATAATACTCGATCAATATGATGCAGTTGCTTTTTTTACAGACAATAAGCCAGTAAAGGGAAAAGCAGCATTCCAGTACAAGTACCAGGATGCTACTTATTACTTCGTTTCACAGGAACATCTTGATCTGTTTAAAGCGAATCCTGAAAAATACAAACCACAGTTTGGCGGATGGTGTGCTTATGCTGTTTCCTTAGGAAGAGTTGCACCTATTAATGTAAATACTTTTTCTATTGTTGACAATCGCCTGGTTATTCAACACAATGATCGGGCAGTTAAGGGATGGAACAAAGATGTTGCAGGCAATCTTGTTAAAGCAGATAAATACTGGCCAAAGGTTTCCAGTAAACATGGTGCACAAATCACTACGGACGAAGAAAAAGGCTTTCTAAATAATAAAGACAAAGCTGGTGTAATACTGGATGGTTATGATGCTGTTGCTTATTTCACAGACAATAAAGCAGTAAAGGGCGATGAGAAATTCAGCGCCCGTTATAATGGTGCTACTTACTGGTTTGCTTCAGAAGCGCACGCCAACATGTTTAAAGATCAC
Organism: Ferruginibacter sp.; assembly: GCA_047601875.1. Lineage (GTDB taxonomy): Bacteria > Bacteroidota > Bacteroidia > Chitinophagales > Chitinophagaceae > Ferruginibacter. Next base: position 475,531 of record JASGIL010000001.1, read on the forward strand.
CCGGAAATGTTTGCCCCGGCATATGGTGCTTTCTGCGGCTATGCGATGAGTTTAGATAAACTGCGCCCGATCAACCCTGAAATATTTGATGTAATCAATGGTCGTCTCATTTTGCAACACAGCAAAGATGCTTATGATAAATTCCATAAAGATCTGAATTCGAATATTGAAAAGGCAGATAAGTACTGGCCAAAGAAGGTAGAGAAGAAAGCGGGGAAGAATGTGGAATTTGATGAACCAGCGAAGTGAGTTCTGAATTATGAGTTCTGAATTATGAGTTAGGAGTTGATCAAATTTATGAGAGCTGAATTCGTGTAATTCGAGCAATTCGTGTTTCAAATTCGTTTTAAAAAAATAAAAAGTATAGTTATGAAATTTATTAAGAATCATTTGTCCTTGCTGATCGTTGCGATTTTGATCTTTTCAATACCATCGAAATGCCAGGTACTCGCTTCAAAAAATATAACACTGGAAGCCGCAAAGAAAGTTGTTGCAGAAGCTATAACATTTGCAAAAGCCAATAATGCCCCTGGTGGCGCCATTGCAGTCGTGGATGCCGGAGGAAATCTTGTATACCTGGAAAGACTTGAAAACACATTTGCAGCTGCTGCAGAAGTTGCAACAAAAAAAGCAAATACAGCAGCACTGTTCAAAGCGCCTTCTTCTAAACTTGAAAATTCCATTAACGGAGGAAGACAGGCTTTGATAACTGTAGGACATACATTCCTCCAGGGTGGCGTTCCCATTACATACCAGGGGCAAGTAATCGGTGCCGTTGGGGTGAGTGGAAGTGCGAGTGCACAACAGGATGAAGACATTGCAAATGCGGGAGTGAAAACAAAATTGGACTGAGGTGAACCCAAACGTTGAACATTTTGCAAGAAATGATCAATGCTCAACGTACAATATTCAATGTTCAAATAGAACCGTTCAGTAAAGTGATTCCGCACAAGTGAGTGACACAACAATGCTGATTGAAAAACAAAAGCTGGAAAAATTAAAATTATGATCAAGATATATTCATTGGTAAAAATTTACATTATTGTTTTGCTGGTTCTCATCCTGTCTATTGTTTCTTCTGCGTTGTTTGCACAGGAAACAAGACAGCTTGCAGTTGACAAACCACAATCAATAGCCGATCTAAGAACAACAGGGGGTGCTGCATTGGTAGATGCAAAATGGTATGTACAAAATGCACATATAACTGATGTTGATTTTAAAGCTCCGGGGAATGGAGCTAATGGTGATCCTTTGCTATTATATCCAACCGGTGCAACAATTAAAACAAATCAATTGCATCCACAAATTGGCGCTGCAGATTTTGATAAAGCATTTACAGCAATTAAACCCACCGAACTTGAAAGCAGGCAGGGAACTGGTTTGCTTTCGTTCGTGTGGTACAAAGTAGATGTTACGATCCCGCAAACAATTGGCAAGTTCAACGCAACCGGCTCAACCGCAGTTTTTGAAATAGTAATGGATGATTACAGCGAGATATGGGTGAATGGAGAACAAATGCAGGGATTTGGGCAAAATGGCAATGGTGTTATCAGCGGATACAACACCAGGAACCGTGTTATTCTCTCCAATGATATAAAAGCAGGTGATCATTTTTCAATAGCCATCTTAGGTATCAATGGAACAATTGGTAAACTACCTGGTAATTATATCTGGGTGCGCAATGCAGTTATAGATTTTTATAAAGATGGTTTACCAACGAATAACTCGTGGAAAGATGTTGGTAAAATATTTACACTTGATGAACAGCTGAACAATATCATAATACCGGGGACTAAAGTTGAAAAAGTTGCGGATGGATTTTCTTTCACTGAAGGCCCTGTGTGGCATCCTGATGGATATTTATTGTTTAGTGATCCGAATACAAATACCATCTATCGATACAATCCTGCTAATCATAACGTAACTGTATACATGAGCCATAGTGGTTATGCAGGTGTTGATATTGGTGAGTATGGTCAGCCGGGAAGCAACGGCCTTACGATCGACAAAGAAGGCAGGCTCATCGTTGATCAACATGGTAACAGGAGAGTTGTACGTTATGAAAAGAAAGGGCCGCTAACAGTATTAGCTGATAAGATAGATGGCAAACGTTTTAATAGCCCGAATGATGTAGTATTAAAATCAGATGGCAGTATTTACTTCACCGACCCTCCCTATGGTTTGCCAAACTTCTTTAATGATGCAAGAAAAGAACTTGATTACTCCGGTGTGTTTATGATAAAAGATGGAAAAGTATCTGTGGTATCAAAAGACCTGGGCGGACCGAATGGCCTGGCTTTTTCTCCCGATGAAAAATATTTTTACGTTACCAATTGGGATATACGTGATATACATCATACAAAAACATTGTGGCGTTATGAAGTGCAGTTGGATGGCAGCCTGAAGCATGGAAAAATTTTAGCAGACTGGAATATTACTGAAGACGATGAAGCATTAGATGGAATGAAAGTAGATAAACAAGGTAACCTGTTTATATCTGCACCCGGTGGTTTGTGGATACTGAATTCTGAAGGGAAATTTTTAGGAAAGATCGTTACACCGGAACGACCAGCTAATATGGCCTGGGGTGACGCAGACGGAAAAACATTATACATGACTGCACACAGCAGTTTGTATAAAATAAGATTGAACACAGGAGGAAAGTTTTCATGGCAATAACAAATACAAAACAAGAACGATTAATTTTTTAAACCAATCATTTATATGGCAAAGCAGAATACCATTTTAATTTTAATTTTCTTTTCAGTTGCATTCGTTGCCTGTAAAAAAGAGAACAACACTCCTACAACGGTACTAAATGAAATGACCGACAGTACAGCAATATTAAAATATGCCGGTAATTTTTCAAGCTGGCCTATGGCACTGTTGGCGGAGATGTAATGATATACAAAACAGGAAGCAGGTATGACTTAAAGTTTACAAATTTCAACAGCAGTAACGGGCCTGACCTTCGGGTTTATTTATCAAAGGAAATGATGCCCGGAGCATTCATTGACTTAGGTGCTTTAAAATCAACTGCAGGAAGCCAGGTTTATGAAATTACCAGCAATGTAGATTTTACCGAATATAAATATGCATTGGTTCATTGCAGGCAATACAATCATTTATTTGGTTGGGCATTGTTACAGTAAATATTATATGAATTTTTAATCACAGAGCTCAAAGGAGTTTCACTGAATTGAAAACAAAATAAGTTGGTTTTGGTAATGGCTAAGAATGAAATGCTGCCGGAGTTTTCCTGCGGCATTTTACCTATATACTTATTTATACATTGCTTAACTTTATTAAATCTAAATTTAACGATTATAAAACTGCGTTCATATGGGGAAAATAACAGGGATTATAAAAGGTTCGGATCAAGACCTGTTGTTCTCACACATTACACTTGAGAACCTTCACGAGGCCGTTTTTTGGATTGATGCCCACGCAAATATTTTCAGGGTAAATGCACCTGCATGTGCAATGACCGGTTATACTAAAGAAGAACTCACAAAAAAAACAGTTTCTGATATAAACCCCACTACCCTCTTACAGGATTTTGATTCGTTTTGGAAACGCCTGAAAAAAGAAAAGAAGATCACTTTTGAATCGCAACACAGGCATAAGACAGGATATATATATGATGTAGAAATTACCGGCAACTTCATAGAATATGAAGGCAAGGAATTTTCATGCAGTATTGTAAGGGACCTGAGAAAGAAAAAAATGGAGGAAGAGTTATTGCGAACTGTTTCAGAAGCTACCTCGGGATTGATAGGCCAGGATATGTTTGTTGAAATAACAAAGAATGTAACGATGATGCTTGGTATGAAATATAGTTTTATTGTTGAATGCACGGATGAAACCAATACCAGGTACAGAACAGTTGCATTTGTTGATGGAGAAAAAGTGCTTGACAATTTTGAATACGATGCAGAAGGATCTGCCTGCCAAACCTTATTAAAAGGTGAACCTTTCTTCATGCCCAAAGATGTACAAAAACATTTTGCAGCTGCACAGGGCATTGAAGCATATGTTGGCGCACCGATCTTCAGCCCGACAACCGGTATCATACTTGGCCACATCGCAGCTTCTGATCCTAACCCGGCAACAGATGAAAAAAATCAAACAGCGATCCTGAAAATATTTGCTGCACGAATCGGCGCTGAGTTTGAAAGAATGAAAGCGCAGCAACAACTGGAAGAAAAGAACAAGGAATTACAATTACGGTTAAACGAAATCGAATTATATAACAGTACAGTAAAAAATGTACGTGACCAGATCTTTTGGATAAACAAGGAAGGTAAATTCATCCGGCTAAACGAAGCCGTGAGCAGGGAGTCCGGTTATTCAATAGATGAATTAATGGCGATGGATGTGTTTGACCTGAATCCTTCTCTATCAAAAAAAGAATGGCGGCAAAAATGGGAAGAAACAAAAGCAGCCGGCCAACAAATACTGGAAACAGAACACCAGCATAAGAATGGCGAATTTTATCCTGTTGAAGTAACGAACTATTTCATTGAACATTTGGGAGAAGAATATTTCTGTTGTTCTGTACGGGACATAAAGAAAAGGAAAATGGAAGAAGAGTTGCTGAGAGTAGTATCAGAAGCAACATCTGGTTTTGTAGGTATAGATTATTTCCGGGAACTCACTAAAGTGATCACATTAACAATGGGTGTAAAATATGCGCTCATTACTGAATGTTCCAATGTGGAAAAAACACGTGTACGTACCATATCATTTGTTGATCATGGTGTGCCACTGGAAAATATTGAATATGATCTTGAAGGAACACCATGTGAAATCGTAATGTCGGGGAACGATTATTTCTGTGATAATAACCTGGAGAAGATTTTTCCGAAAGAAAAAGGATTACAATCTTATGTATCTGTTCCAATATACAGCCCGGCAACAGGGGAAATACTTGGGCACATCGCTGCACTGGATGACAGGCCGATGAGTGAAAGCAAAAATCAAACTTCTATTCTTAAAATATTTGCTGCAAGAGCAGGGTCAGAAATAGACAGGATCAAAACAGAAGATAAATTAAATGAAACATTAAAAAGTGCGAATGTTCAATTACAGATACAATTAAAGGAAAGCGAGAAAAGATTTCGTGACCTGTTTGAGGAAGCGCCGATCGCATATGTACATGAGGGCCTGGATTCACGTTTAATAAAAGCCAATCGTGCAGCGTTAAAAATCCTGGGTATAAAAGAAGAAGATGTACCAAACACCTATGGTAAATCGTTAGCACCTGATACACCCGATGCACAACGTCGCATGAGAGAAGCATTCGAATCAATAGGTCGTGGCACAGATACGAGTGGTGTGGTTTTAGAAATGCGCCGGGTAGACAATGGTGCACCGCTCTGGATACAATGGTGGTCGAACCCGGATCCAAGTGGGCAATTTACAAGAACCATGTTCATAGATATTACTGAGCAGGTGTTGATGGAACAGGAAAAAGCAAGGTTGGAAGCACAGAATGAATACCTCCAGGAAGAAATAAAATTGTCTCACAACTTTGAAGAGATCATCAGCAAGAGCAGTAATTTCCAAAAAGTACTAAAGCAAATTGAACAGGTTGCCTCCACAGATGCAACTGTATTGATATTGGGTGAATCAGGAACAGGAAAAGAATTAATTGCAAGGGCGGTTCATCATATCAGCAATCGCAGCAAAAAGCCATTGGTAAAAGTGAACTGTGCTACATTACCTGCTAATTTAATTGAAAGCGAATTGTTCGGTCATGAAAAAGGTGCATTTACCGGTGCTATGGAAAGAAAGATCGGTCGCTTTGAACTGGCAGATACCGGTACTGTCTTTCTCGACGAGATTGGTGAATTACCGGTTGAACTACAAGCCAAATTATTAAGAGTATTGCAGGAAGGCGAGTTTGAAAGACTCGGCAATCCAAAAACAATGAAGGTGAATGTACGTGTAATTGCAGCGACTAACCGTAACCTTCAGCAGGCTATTGAAAAGAAAGAATTCCGTGAGGACCTGTTTTACCGTTTGAATGTATTCCCCATTATTTGTCCGCCATTAAGAGACAGGAAAGATGATATTCCTTTACTGGTAAAACATTTTTGCCAGAAACACGAAGGAAAAATTGGAACCAGGGTAACGAAGGTGAATCCAAAAGTAATGGATGCACTCATGGCATATGATTGGCCAGGCAACATCCGTGAACTTGAAAATATCATTGAACGGGCAATGATACTAAGCCATAACAATACACTTGAAGAAGGTGATTGGCTCCCTTCCGTTAAAATTGTAACTACTAACGGCAAACCCAATGCGCAAAAAATGGATGATGTTGAGCGGGAACATATTCTTGAAGTTTTAAAAAAGACCAACTGGAAAGTTAGTGGCGAGAAAGGTGCTGCAAAGATACTGGGACTGAATGCAACGACCTTAGAGGCAAGGATGAAGAAGCTGGGTATAAAACGGCAGTAAAATAATTAAAAATGTATATAGTATCTAAGATGTATGATCTAAGATTTTAAATGCAGGCCATACATCTTAAATCTTAGATCATACATCTTACATTTCAAATGGCTTGTTTGAATTGATTCAACAACTTCACATATTTTCCATTTTCCTTTATCATTTGCAAGCCGTCGGAAGTAGTCATGTAAGGTAAATGCTGATCTTTATGATTCATGCGGCTGATGCGTGCCAGGATATTCAGGTGACGAATAATTTCTCTCCATGCAAATAAGATAGAATTCTTAGGATCGTAAATATGAGTTGGTTCACTTCCGGCACCATTTAATTCAATAATAGAAAAATGCTTCCCTTCACATAGCTCTTCCCAGGTATTGTATCTTATATCCATTCTTCCGAAATAGAACCCATCGATTTTTTTACAGGCTTCATTGATGGCATGATTGAGTTTGTCATTGGCCATAGCGCTAATGTCTAAGAATTTTGCACCTCGTACATGATTGCCATAAGGTACAAGTATATGCTTCTCTCCTTCTACAAGCACTTTGTCAAATTCCGCTCCATTGGAAAGCTTCAATGTTTTTAATTGAAGTATAAAACGTTTATCTTTTTTCAGAAGCTGTTCAATTGTTGAAACGCCATCCCCTGTTACTGCAAGAAATTCTTTTTTCACAATGCCGGAGATATTTCCATTTTTTTCATTTGGGAAACGATAATAAAAAATACCTACTTCGTTGTCATAAGGAATAAACTGTTGTATAAGAAAATTTACTTTGTTGGCGGAGATATAAGTGGCAACATCATTTTCATTTTCCAGTTTCTTTACAGCAAGTCCCTGCATCCCTATATCAGGCTTACCTATTACCGGGAATTGCATACCAGTTTCTTTGATTCGCATTAAGACTTTGTCTACAGGTTCATCATGCTTAAAAAATAAAGTAGCAGGGTAATATTGTTGGGGAATGAGATCGTAAATTTCTTTCTTTGATTCCAATAAAAAACCTGCATTCCTTATTGTAGGATTAGAAGTACTAAAGAAAAAGAATGATCTTGATCTTATCGCAAGCCACATCCAATACACATACACAGGTGCATACACAATGTGAAAGGGCCAGTATTCCCAATTGAATAACTTTATGAAGAAAGGGCGGTATAATATTTTCTTTAGCATATTTTAAATTTTATATTTCAACAGAGGAGAAGGAGTTTTGTCTTACAATTCTGGGGTTTTATTTATTAGCAACTACACTCTGTGAAACTCCGTGAAAAATCCCTGTACCCTCTGTGGTTTATAAATGCTTTATATTACGTAAACTAATTTCAAAAGATCTCAGCATACTCAGGCTGTAACGACATCTCCATACGTGCCTGGTAAATTTTATTATCTCCCAGGTCAATATATTTCATGTTGCTTCTATGCTCGTCAAGTACAATACTGGTAATGCTTACCGTATACATTACATTGTTGCGATTCATCTTCAGATCATTTTGTATATCACCTGTTCCACCAAATTCATGAAACTTTAAAACGTCATCCTGTGATGGCCTTGAATTTTTATTTAAGAATGAAGCGAACCATTGTTCTCTTTTTTTAACGGTTGTTTCATCATACAACGTTGCAGATGACCAGATATGATGGCGATGCTTTTTTAATTGCCTGCACGATTTGGTTAATCCATTCCACCTGCATTCATATAAACAATTATCCATGATGATCATGGTAAATGGTTCAATGCCCATAAGGTCCATATGCATAAAATAACGAACAGGATTGATCGAACTAATAATTTCAAGAAAAATGATACCACGGCTTTTTTTGTATGGAGGATTGGGTTCATGTTTTTCAAATGCTCCATTTAACAAGACTGCTGCACTACCATTTTCATGCAATGCGATCCAGCTACCTCCTGCATCAACATCCTTAGGGTAAATGATCTTATGTCCATTTTCAATGTAGACCTGTGGCGGAATTGCCTGGCTCCTGGCTTTCTTTTCATCACGGTTTGAAGTGATATAGTATTTGTCTCCTACGGGAATAAATGTTACTGTGCACATGTCTTACGATATTTTATTGTGGAAGTTGCGACGCCGAAACCGTCTGGTATTTTAATACTGGAAACTTCGTTGATGCCAACCCTGATCAATGCCATGTGATGAACTGTGTGTTCCAGATTATATAGCAATTCACGATAGTAGTTAGTAGCTACAATGATCTCTTCTGTTGATTGTTCATCGTAGTTTGATTCAAGCAACAAATCTTTATCAGTCTTGTCAATATTATTGCAGATCATCTGCATTAATTCGATTGCAAAATCTTTGTCTGTTTCAATGCGAACATCTCTTTTCCTTTTTTCATAGTTCACTGTACCAGATTCGTAGCCATTGTACAGGCATACATACAGTTCGATGATATGCCTTACGTGTTGCCCAATAGACGCATTGAATAATATCTTACTTGGTTGCGAATATTCTGCAGGCGAAAGCTGTTCTAAAGAATCGGTCAGCTGGAAGAATACATGCTCAATTATCTTTCTGAATTGCATATGGTGTTGGTTTATATTTTTTAAAAGTTGTAAGAAGCTCCTAAACCAAAATTGTTTGCTTTGTTGCGAAACCTGTCAACCATGGTTCCATCCGGAGCTGTTTGTTTTATATTCTCAGTCTTGTATTCTATGAAGATGAATTGATAAACAGCCTTAATACCCCATCGTTCATTTAATTTATACTTCAAAAAAAATTCTGAATTTAAACTTCCATAATCATGATCGCCTGTAAGCAATACATTGAAAGTAGCCGGCTTTGTGGTTGACTCTGTTTTAGTAGCACCATAACTCTGCAGAATGGAACTGGTAGTGCGTCCAAATGTGAAACCGATAAGATCAATATTAAAACCTGCGTTCCATTTTTTGCTAAAATTGTAGCCAAGGTTTATTGTAACATTTAAAGAATTTGTAAGTGGCCGTTGTACGGTAAGCGTGTCATGATAATCCGTTCTCTGACCTGCAAAGAAGATAAGAAATGGCGTTGTGTTTGTACGGGCCAGTTTTGCAGGTGCTGTTGTAAATGCTGTTTGCGTTCCGAAATACGTTGACCAACGCAATCCCAAACCTGCTTCTAATCTTTCATGTTTACCGAATTTCCAGTTTCTTACATAAGCCGCAGCTACAGTTCCCTGTGAATTTCCAACCGTACCAGTAAGATCAACAAACTGGTTTACATGTGTTGCTTTCTTTTGTGCCTGTGCACTGATGGCAAAGCATAACATTGCCACAATCAATAATTTTTGTTTCATTAATTATTTTGTTTAGTAAACTTTTTTAAAAATACCAGCATGTCATTCCTGTAAATGAACAGCAGGATCACGCAACTCAGGAAGACCAGTAAAGCATAAATGAATAATTGACCACCATCATCTTTAACTACCAATCCTAATTTTGTAAGATGGAAGAAAATAGCGCCTGACATCACACCTGTTCCTAACAGTGCTCCCATCCATGTTGTACGTGGAAATAAGATCAGTATGGATGCGATCAACTCCACAATACCGGAAGCGATTCTTCCCCAGGGTTCCATCCCAACGGTTGTGAAAATATAAACGGATTCTTCAGATGCACTGAATTTGAAATAGAGTGTTTGCAACATTATTATTGCAGCCAACAAGCGAAGTAGCCATGTGCCTGCGAGATTCATATTAAATGTCATTATAAAATATTTTGATTGAGGTTGTGAAATATTAGTTCCAGGAGATGATGTCGTTTAACTGAATTTTCTTACGATCATAGATCAACATGCCTGCATCTCTTAATTCATTGAACAAAACATTTACACTCTGGCGTGATGTTGCTATTACACCCGCAATATCACTATGAGTGAGGTAATTGTTCAGAACGATCTTATCTCCAATACGATTACCATCTGTTCTTGCCCAATTCTTGATAAAACGTATCAACCTTGCTTTTGCATCATGAAAAACAAGGTCGGAATGCCTGCTTTCGAGTTTCTTAAGTTTGTTGTTGACTGTATTTGCATAATTCATTGCCAGCGTTACGTTATCCTGTAAAAGCTTTTTAAAATCCCTCACATTAAAAAAGCATACAACCGTATTAGCTGTCAATGCCTGGGCGAACTCGTCTGTGGATGGACGACCATCTAAACTTATGTCACCAAAAATGTCTGGCGCAGTAAGAATATCTTTGATCAGTTCATTGTCCATATCATCTGTAAGCGTGATCTTGATCTTTCCTTTTATAAGCAGGTAAATTTTACTGAAGTCGCGATCCCCGTAGTCAATTGTTTCACCGCGGTAAACAGTTTTTACTTTCATTAGTTCGCTGGCTTCACCCAATTGTCTCTCTGACATATTAGAAAAAAGCGGGTGGCTTTTCAGGTAAACATATTTTATTTCGTTGTACATAGCTTTGATATTTATATTTTGAAGAATTATTTATTTCATTAAAGCATTTTCGATTTTTAAAACCAACTGGTGTTTTGGAACCATGCCAACAACATGATCAATCATCTTACCGTCTTTAAAAAAAAGTATCGTCGGTATTTCCATTACTCCATACTCTTTAACAAGAATGGGTTCAGTTTCAAAATCCACTGTATGAAAATTCACGACCCCGCTGTATGATTTCGTAAGATCATTGTATATCATTTCAAGGATCTGCGAAGCGCCGTTCCATTCTGTTTTAAATTGAACAAGCGATAAGGTTTTACTTTCGATCACCTGCTGCTTAAAATTTTTCTGCGTAATCATTTTTTAAATTTTCTGTTTGAATGTTTGACCTATATAGCCAACCGGTGTGCCAGACTGTTTTTTGGGAATTTTAAAAATCGCTGAAATCCTTACCGGGCCTGCATAAAAAAAATTTTAAAGAAATAGGATCATGAAAATTCCCAACGATTTTTTTCCCAACAGATTGGGAATCTCCCAAAAGATTAGGAGTGGATTTTGGGAGAAACGAAATGGATAATAGATACTGGATGCTGGATTGCAAAATCCCCTGTAACAAAATATAAATAAATAACAGATCAGTCACGTATCCGGTATACAGCATCCTTGTTAAAACTTAACTAATCATCGTCTATTGTCACGTGAGTGACAAGCCCTGCTCATGCCCCATCATAGTTTTGCTTCATAAATTTTATAAAATGAAAATAAAATCTGCACTTGTATTAATGATGGGTATTTTTTTTATGAATGCCTTTTCACAGGATGTACTTCGTAAAAAACATTTTAACCTTGATGAGGGAATCGCCATCCATGGCTATGATCCTGTAGCTTACTTCACAGATGGAAAAGCAAAAAAAGGGAATAAAGAATTAGGTGGCGTGATTAATGGCGGAGCCACTTACTATTTTTCCAGCGCTGCCAACAAAGAAGCATTTAAGAAAAACGCCGCTGCCTTCGAACCACAATATGGCGGTTGGTGTGCATATGCAATGGGTAATGATGGATCTAAAGTAAATATTGATCCTGAAACATTCAAGATCGTAAACGGTAAACTGTATTTATTCTACAATAAATTTTTTAATAACACATTAAAATCATGGAACAAGGATGAGCCAAGGCTTATGAAAAATGCTGATGCAAACTGGCAAAAGATCTTCCACCAATAACAATCATAAAAAAAACATCATGGAAAAAAAATTAAAGGACCAGGTTGCGATCATAACGGGAGCAAGTAGTGGCATTGGCGCAGGATGCGCAAAAGAAATGGCGAATGCAGGTGCAACGGTTATTGTGAACTACCCGGTTGCGCAGGGAAAAGAAATGGCTGAAGCGGTCGTTGCAGAAATTATAGCTAATGGTGGCAGGTCGATGAGTTATAAATGCGATGTAAGCAAAGAAGATGAAGTAAAAAAAATGTTTGCTGACACCATTACTCAATATGGAACTGTTGACATTTTAGTTAATAATGCAGGATTACAAAAAGATGCGCCTTTTACAGAGATGACATTGGATCAATGGAACTATGTATTGAATGTTAACCTTACCGGCCAGTTCCTTTGTGCAAGAGAAGCAATAAAAGAATTTCTACGCCGTGGCGTAAACGGGAAATCAAAAAGCGCAGGAAAAATTATTTGTATGAGTAGTGTGCATGAGGTTATTCCCTGGGCGGGTCACGCAAATTATGCAGCCAGCAAAGGTGGTGTGATGCTCATGATGAAAACCATTGCACAGGAATTTGCGCCAAAGATGATTCGCATAAACAGCATTGCCCCTGGCGCAATTGCAACTCCTATAAATCATGAAGCATGGGATACACAGGCGCATTTACAGGAATTATTAAAACTAATACCGCAAAAAAGAGTTGGGAAGCCAGATGATATTGGTAAAGCAGCTGTTTGGTTAGCAAGTGATGATAGTGATTATGTGAATGGAACAACATTGTTTGTAGATGGTGGAATGACATTGTATCCGGGGTTTGAGGATAATGGATAAGTCCTCACGCAAAGACGCAAAGGTTTCGCAAAGACGCCAAGGACTCTTTGCAACCTTGCGAATCTTATTTGCTTTGCGTGAGGTCATTTGCTCAGTAATCATTCTTCAGTACAAGTGAGTGACACAACGATGCTGAGTTATATTCTATGGCTGGAAAATTAAATAATATGAAAACATTTTTTCTTTTACTATTACAAATAAGTCTTATCATTCCGGGAATTGCACAAACAATCTCTCCTTTGAATGATACAATAGAGTTACAACATTACGATAACGGACAAAATCTAAAAGTAAGGTATTTGCTAAATGGTTATCCTATTTCTTTAAAGCATAGAGACAATCTGCTTGCGAAACATACGCATTACAAACAGGAATTCAACATAAAATATATTTCCGGCGATACGATCGGCGAAGTAAACCTACTTGCTGACCAGCTCGTAAAAATTTCAACAGAAGATATAAATACGATTGAAACAAAACCTGCAACGATCAACATCTTTAACAAACTTGTTGGCACTGCATTTCCTCTATTCAGTTGGACAGGTATCAATGGTAAAAAATTTTCAACAGAAACTTTGAAAGGAAAAATTATTGTATTAAACTTCTGGCATAAGTCCTGCGGCCCCTGCATTGCTGAGATGCCACTGCTGAATGAACTGGTAGAAAAATATAAAGGAAAAGAAGTAGTCTTCATTGCATTAACGCAGAATACAGTTGAAGAATTAAACAATTTTCTCAAAAAAAGAAATTTCAATTATTCCCAGGTAGCTTCAGAAGATCCAAAGAAAATATTTGACCCTATGCCCGGATGGCCCATTCACATCATAATTGATGGCAACGGAATCATTCGGTTTTCAGTACTCGGTAAGCAGCCTTTGATCGAACAAAGAATTTCAGATACGATTGATCAATCATTGAAAGCACCCTAAAGGAGGAAAAAGACCCTGACCATTTGTGAACACTTGTTTCTAATAACATTAAAATAAAAACATGAACGCTGAACAACAAAGACTGCAACAACCCAATTGGAAAAAATGGGGACCATATTTAAGCGAACGTCAATGGGGAACCGTGAGGGAAGATTATAGCGCTGATGGTAATGCGTGGAATTATTTTACGCATGATCATGCAAGGAGCCGTGTATACCGTTGGGGGGAAGATGGCATTGCAGGCATCAGTGATGATCAGCAACATATTTGTTTCGCTATTGCATTGTGGAACGGTAAAGATCCGATCATTAAAGAAAGATTATTCGGCTTATCAGGCAATGAAGGCAATCATGGTGAAGATGTAAAAGAGTTGTATTACTACCTGGATAATACACCGACGCATTCATACATGAAACATTTGTACAAATATCCACAGGCAACATTTCCATATAATGATCTTGTAAATACAAATAAGAACCGTTCGAGGTTTGAGGCAGAATATGAATTATTGGATACTGGTTTATTCAACGACAATAAATATTTTGATGTAGAAACAGAATACGCAAAAAATGATACGGAAGATCTTTGCATTAGAATTACCATTCACAACCGTGGTGATGAAGCAGCTTACATCGCATTGCTTCCAACACTTTGGTTCCGCAATCTCTGGAGTTTTGGGTTGATGCACCAGAAACCTAACATGTACTACGCAGCATCATCAAAAAAATTCCGCCAGGTAAAACTGGATCATTATTGGGCAGGGGAATATTATTTCTACTATGAAAAATCAACACGAAGCCTTTTTACTGAGAATGAAACAAATACAGAGCGATTATATGGACAACCTAATCCGGAACCCTATGTAAAAGACGCATTTCATACAGCCATAGCAAGCCAGGATTTTAAATGGCTGGAAGAAAAACAAGAGGGAACAAAGTTTTCTCCAATGTATGAATTCAATATTGAAGGAGGAACTTCAACAACAGTTAAACTAAGATTTACAAAACATCAGATAAAGGATAATCCTTTCGATAAAATTTTTGACAATGCTTTTGTCGACAGGATCAGCGAAGCGGATGAATTTTATAAAGGCATTACTACATCAAAGAACAGGGACCAGGTAAATATACAACGACAGGCTTTTGCTGGTATGCTTTGGAGTAAGCAGTACTTTAATATAGATATTCCACGTTGGCTAAATGGAGATCCTGGTCAACCTCCACCACCTGAAAGCCGTAAAAAAGGACGTAATCATCAATGGCAATCATTAAACAATGAAGACATCATTTCAATGCCCGACAAATGGGAATATCCATGGTATGCTGCATGGGACCTCGCTTTTCATTGTGTGCCGCTGTCGATGATCGATCCACAGTTTGCAAAAGATCAACTCATTTTATTTTTAAGAGAATGGTATATGCATCCAAACGGGCAATTGCCTGCCTATGAATGGGCCTTTGGAGACGTAAATCCGCCCGTGCATGCATGGAGTTGTCTGCAGGTTTACAAAATTGATAGGGATAATACCGGGAAAGCGGATATTGATTTCCTAAAGAGAGTGTTTCAAAAATTACTCATCAATTTCACGTGGTGGGTTAACCGAAAAGATTCAAAAGGCAATAATGTTTTTGAAGGTGGCTTTTTAGGTCTCGATAATATTGGTGTGTTTGACAGGAGCAGTGCGATCCCGGGTGGAGGTGTATTAGAACAAGCTGATGGCACAAGTTGGATGGCAATGTATTCTTTAAACATGCTGGAAATGGCTTTGGAAATTTCACAGTATGATGCAACCTACGAAGATGTTGCTACTAAATTTCTTGAACATTTTATTTACATAGCGGAATCATTAAATAAAATGGGAAATGACTGGACAGGAAGCTGGGATGATAATGAAGGATTTTTCTATGATGTACTGGAATTACCAGGTGGAAATTATATACCGTTGAAAGTTCGGAGCCTTGTGGGTTTAACAACATTGTTTGCTGTATTTGTTTTGAAAAAAGAAATGCTTGACAAGGTTCCTGATTTTCATAACAGGTTAAAATGGTTTCAGAAATACAGGGAGAAAAACAACCAGTATGTTGTGATCGAAGAATTGGATGAGCATTCTGATATATTACTATCACTTGTTCCAAAAGCAAAGCTTGAAAAATTATTAAAAGCATTGCTGGATGAAAAAGAATTTTTATCTGAAGGTGGTATACGTTCCATTTCTAAAATTCATGAGAAAGGATATTCTGTAAACATTGAAGGACAGGAATTCGGCCTGGATTATCAACCTGCTGAAGGCACTTCTGCTTTGTTTGGCGGAAATAGTAATTGGCGTGGCCCGGTTTGGATGCCGATGAATTATTTAATTGTACTGGCATTAAAACATTTTGGAGATTATTATAAAGAGCGATGTATGATCGACTACCCTACTGGCTCCGGTGATAAAATGATGCTTACTGAAATTTCAAATGAACTGTGTAAAAGACTGGTATCAATATTTGAAAAAGATGCAACAGGAAAACGAAGGGTAAATGGAGCAGACAGTATTTATACAACAGGTAAAAATTTTAAGGAGCTTGTTTTATTCTATGAGTATTTTCATGGTGATAACTCAAGAGGTGTCGGCGCATCACATCAAACGGGTTGGACAGGTGTTGTAGCAGAATTGATCAACAGGATCAATATCAAAGAAAATGTTGCGAAGAAAATGAGAGAAGCAATTATTATATAGCTAGCATCAGATTTTTGTTCAGCAAAAAGGTCTCACGCAAACTGAAAAAGATTTGCAAAGATGCAAAGATATCTTTGCGGTCTTGCGTAAACTTAGCGTTTTTGCGTGAAATAACATCACGCAAAGCAAAAAAAGATTCGCAAAGCCGCAATGTTTGTGCAATTCGGGTAATTCGTGTCTCAAATTCGTATTTCAATAAAACAACATGCTACAAAAAGATAAAACAGCTTTACAAAATTATAATGAAGCTATTCAATACGAATGGCTCGAAACAAACGGCCTGGGTGGATGGAGCAGCTCAACGATCATTGGATGCAATACCAGGCGTTATCATGGTTTACTTATTGCAGCAACCGTTCCACCTGCAGAAAGAATGGCCCTTGTTTCAAAATTGGATGAGACGATTGTAATAGATGATCAGCGTTTTGAACTTGGAACAAATAATTACGGAGATGCGATCAGTCCAAATGGATATAATTATCTGAAATCTTTTTTTAAAGATATTTTTCCTCAATGGATTTATGATGTAAATGGCGTAGAATTAAAGAAGACCATTGCGATGATTCATGGAGAAAATACAACACTTATTATTTATGATGTTATAAAAGCTGCAAACCCATTTTCACTTGAGCTGTTGCCGTTGCTATCCGTAAAAGGTTATCATAGTATGATGCGTGCAAACAGTGATATTAATCGTGAAGCATCATTTGATAATAATATTTTTAAAGTAAAAGCATATGAAGGAACTCCTGGCATTTTCATTAAAGTGCCAGGCGGCGATTATAAAGCTAACCCCAATTGGTTTTATCATTTTAATCATAGCGTAGAACAATACCGGGGACAGGATTTTATTGAAGACCTTTTTAATCATGGAATATTTTCATTGCAACTTAAACAAGGAGATTCTATAGGGATTATCATTTCCATTGAAGATCCTATAAAAAAGGATGCACATGAATTGTTATCAAAAGAAAGTTTAAGAAGACAATTGTTGCTGGTTGATCAGCCGGAAGATAAAACGCTACAACAACTTATCCTGGCAGCTGATCAGTTTATAGTAAAAAGAGATGAGTATCTTAAAACGATTATTGCAGGCTATCACTGGTTTACAGATTGGGGACGTGACACCATGATCTCCCTGCCTGGCTTATGTTTGAGCACCGGGCGCTTTGAAGATGCAAAGAAAATAATTGCAGCATTTGCAAATAGTGTAAGCCGGGGCATGCTACCCAATCGTTTCCAGGATAATGGAGAAGCTCCGGAATACAACAATGTAGATGGAACACTTTGGTATTTTATTGCAGTATATAAATATTTGCAGGCGAGTGGCGACAGGGATTTTATTTTAAGAGATATTCTACCTGTTTTAAAAGAGATCGTTGACTGGCATTGCAAAGGAACAAGGTATAATATTCATTCAACAGGTGATGGCTTGCTATATGCAGGCGAAAATGGCCAGCAACTAACGTGGATGGATGCAAGGATCGGAACATGGGTAGTTACACCAAGAATGGGTAAGCCTGTTGAGATACAGGCATTATGGTATAATGCAATTTGCATTTATCGTGAATTATTAATACTAAATAAAGAAAAAGATACGTCTACAGTATATACTGTGATGGCTGAAAGAACGAAGCAATCTTTCAACCAACTGTTCTGGTATGAAGAAGGAAATTATCTATACGATAATATAAATGAGAATGGAATTTCCTGTACAGAGATAAGGCCCAACCAGCTTTTCGCAATCAGTCTTCCATTTACAATTATTGACGATAAGAAAAAAGCAAAAGCCATTATAAAAAATGTAGAAGAGAATTTATATACAGTTGTTGGTTTAAAAAGTTTGGCAGCAAGTGATGCTAACTATATTTCAAAATATAGTGGTGATCAATGGCATCGTGATTCATCTTATCACCAGGGAACTGTGTGGAGCTGGTTGTTGGGTGCTTATGTGGATGCAATTATGAAAACAGGAGGGAAAAATCAAAAATCAAAAGCTAAAAATGTCATTGAAGCTTTTAAATATCATCTGAATGAAGCTTGTATTGGATCTGTATCAGAAATATTTGATGCAGGTAGTCCACATCATCCACGTGGTTGTATTGCACAGGCATGGGGCGTTGCAGAGATATTAAGAGTTATAAAAGAATATGAATTGTTTCCAGGTGGAAGGAAAAGCAAAGCTTCAAAATCGTCATTGATTGGATCAATATAATATTTCCTAAATAGCCAATCTTTATTCAGCATCTTCTAGCCACAATGACCCAGCAGAATATGTCCTGGCATTCCCGGATATGATTACACGCTCACCATTATCCGTACAATGAAATTTTCCAATCCTGTTTGACAATTGCAAAGCCCTCATATCTTTTTTGCCAAGTCTTTCACTCCAAAATGGTATCAGAGAACAATGAGCAGAACCTGTTGCCGAATCTTCGAATATAGATGCCTGTGGTGTAAAAAACCTGGAAACGAAATCACAATCTTTTCCTTTTGCAGTAACAATTACACCTCCCGGATCAATATTGACCTCATCAAACGATTGCCCGTTAATTTTTATATCCAAAACATCCTGCTCATCTTCATACAGCAATACAAAATCTCTTGATCTATAAATTTCTATTGGTTGTTTGCTAAGCGATCTTCTTATATTATCCGGCAATTCAACTGGAACAGGTTTTCTCGAGGGAAAATCCAGGCTATACAGATCCTGGTCAATTCGGACAGAAAGTTCTCCGCTCTTCGACTGGAAAATAATCTTGTCTTTTGAATAGCCCATTACAGTTTTCAGAATATGAGCGGTTGCCAATGTTGCGTGGCCGCAAAGATCCATTTCAAATTCAGGTGTGAACCACCTCAGATCAAAACCATCTTTGTTTGGAATAAAAAAAGCTGTTTCTGCAACAGCATTTTCTGCTGCGATCTTTAAAAGCAGTTCATCGGGCAACCAGCTTTCAAGTGGAACTACACATGCCGAGTTACCTCCAAATATTTTATCTGTAAATGCATCTACCTGGTAAAGTTCCAATTTCATTTTCTACGTTGATTAAAAATGAGTAAATAGAAAAACAAAATTCGTAAAAAGAACCCAGGTTAAAAACGGTAATTACCGAACGGGTTAAACAATGCCTCTCATGCAAATACGATCCAATACACCCACATCACAAAACTCATCAGCAGCGATGTCCATGGACTTGCAAATGCAACTGCCATGATGATCGTATTGCAGATCAATCCTGTATTTTCATTTTTTGTAATTGATCTTATCTTTTCTTCAGTAATACCAGTCACCAATAAATTTCTTTTCCTGCTTGCTGCATACCATAGTAACCTGTAAGCAATACTGATCAACACAAAATAACCTGTATAAAAAATAACAGCTGCTTTAAAAGCACCGCTTGTAAAAAAAAGGCCAAGTGTTTTCGTTGGAAATGGTGCCAATGCAATCAACATTAACAACAAGCCATTACATATCATCACTAAATTGTCTGTTGCTTTAAGATTTTTAAACAATCCATGATGACCAATCCAGGCCAATAATACATTCACAAAACTTATGAAATAAGCAAGGCATACCGGCCAGAGTTTTAGCAATGAATTTACCAGGCCCTTATTGGTTGTATTGTTGTGTACTTCAACGCCGATCTCAATGGCGAGTAAGGTAATACCCACACAAAATATTCCGTCGCTGAATGCTTCAATGCGGTTGGTTTCTTTTTCTCTTTGTTGTTCTAAAACTATATCAGTTTGCATATTTATTTAATAGCATGCAAGCTTGAGAAAAACCGGCAATTAATAAGTCCGGTATTTTACAGCAAGGGAAAATTATCCATGCCTTTGCGTTCTTTCTCCATTTTTTAAGGATCGATGTCATAGCATCTTTGTACTGTCAATAACGACATCAACATTAAAAAATAAAAAATGAAAAATTTCACAGTACCAGCAAGAGAAGAAGTTGCACCAGCTAACCAGGCTATTTTTGATAATTTGAAAAAAGCTTTAGGATTTGTACCAAACCTATACGCCATGATCGGCTATTCAGAAAATGGCCTTGGTAAATACCTTGCCTATCAAAATGCAAAGACAACATTAAGCAACAAAGAAAAAGAAGCTGTTAATCTTATTGTGAGCCAGGTAAACGGTTGTGTGTATTGCCAAAGTGCCCATACAATCATTGGCAGGATGAATGGCTTTACAGATGAACAAATGCTTCACATCCGTAGTGGCAAGGCGCATAATCCCAAATTGGATGCCCTGGTAAAACTCGCCGCTGCCATAACAGAAAATCGCGGAAGAGCTGATGAAACGCTGGTAGATAATTTCTATGCACAAGGTTATACAAATGAAAATTTAATCGATCTTATTTTACTTGTAAGTGATAAAACAGCTATGAATTATCTTCACAACCTTACACAAATACCTGTTGATTTTCCTTTGGCACCAGAACTGGATCACAGTTTTGCCGCCATTAATAACTAATAATGAAATGCAGGATACAATAAAACAAAGTATCCTGCAATTTTCTTTTTATTTGTTAATGATATAGTTTTGGTCACTACAAACAATACGAGTCCTGATGCACAATCAATCAGCTTTTACATTAGTAGATCCACAAAATGGAAACCTTGCTTTCAAATACCTGGAGTTTGAAGACAATAGTTTCTTTGACCATATCCAGCGGAACAATTATTTTTCTTTGATCTGGGTAACAAGCGGCGAAGGAAAAGTTGTGGCAGATTTTACGGAATATGAACTTACTAAAAACAGTTTGTTTGCTTTTTCACCCTACCAGCCATACATGTTTACCAGCAATAAACCGTTAAAAGGCATTGCTATGTATTTTCATCCTGCTTTTTTTTGCATTCATAAACATCATAAGGAAGTTTCCTGTAATGGTGTTTTGTTCAATAATATTTTCCAGCCTCCATTTGTAAAAGTAGATGCAGCAACTACTACGATACTTGAAATGTTATGCAAACAGGTAAAATCAGAAATTCAAAATGCCGACCTGGCACAATATGAATTACTGATATCTTATTTGAAGATATTTTTAATTAACGCAGCACGTCTCAAAATACAACAACAGGCGGAAGCTACTGAATCTGTAAAAGACAACAAAGAGCCTTTCATTCTTCAAAAATTGAAGGATGCCATTGAAGATAATTTTAAGACCAAGCATGCGCCTGCTGAGTATGCAGCACTGTTACACATTTCACCAAAAGCACTTGCAAAAATCACGAAATCACATTTTAACAAAACACTCAGTCATCTTATTAATGAACGCATCATCATAGAAGCCAAACGTGAACTGTATCTTACAAATAAGACCGTAAAAGAGATCGCCTGGGAATTGGGTTACGAAGATGAATTCTATTTTAGCCGTTTCTTTAAAGTAAATGCAGAAGTGTCTCCCCAGCTGTATCGCGATACCGTTGGATATGCAAAGGGAGTAGCATAATTTCTATTCCTTATCTTTTAATTCGGGCCATTTCTTATCTGCATCTTCAATGCGTTTTGCCTGGTCCTTGTTCCAATAAGTTTTCACTTTTGAATTATAGTTGAGATAAAGTTTTTCGTTAACGATTGTCCATGCACCAGGTTCTGTTGATGCTTTATGTCCTTCAGACATGCCATATGCACAATACCCACCATATTGAGGAGCAAATTTTAATGGGTTCATTTTGAAACTGTCAAGATTTTCCTGGCTGGAAAACAACCAGTTTGCTTCATTCCATTTAAAGCTGAATTGCTCATCTCCTTTCACAGGCTTGTTTTTCTTGAAATAGGCAACGGGATCATATCCATTGATTGCAACTCCTGATTTTACAAATACCTGGGACTTTTGTGCAAATAATGTAAATGTTGTTAGCAACATAAAGGCAAGCATTAAGATGTTCTTCTTCATAGTTTTTATTTAAGGCACAAAACTATTTAGCTTTCGAAAGCAAGAATGTCGGGCATACGACTATGTTTAAATATTGAAAAAATAAAAATATTCTTAAAAAAATATGATCAGTCAATCAGCCGACAGGATACAATATGTACATGATGTCTATTTGTATTTTATAAATCAATCAGCATGCAAAAGAAATACGATATCATCATTATTGGAACGGGAAGTGGTGGAGGTACAATAGCGAGGAAACTTTCGGAGAGTAACAAACGCATATTAATTTTAGAAAGAGGTGGTTTTATTCCTAAAGAAAAACAAAACTGGGATCCGCATGAAGTAGTTACGCTGGGGCGTTATCGACCGAAAGAGAACTGGTATGATAAAGATGATAAACCATTCCTCCCCTATATCCATTACAATGTTGGCGGCAATAGTAAAATGTATGGCGCAGCATTGTTTCGTTTTCGTGAAAATGATTTCAAGGAAGTAAAACATTATGGAGGAATATCTCCTGCATGGCCGTTCGGGTATGAAACATTGCAGCCTTATTATGATACAGCTGAAAAAATGTATCATGTACATGGCAAACGCGGTACAGATCCGACAGAGCCGCCAACTACCATGGAATATCCTTTAACGGAACTTCCTTATGAGCCTTTGATAAAAGACCTTAATGATAAACTGAAACAAATTGGTTTGAATCCATTCCCATTGCCAATGGGTGTGAATTTACCACAGGACATTAATAAAAATGCAACCCCGGTGGTTTTGGAAAACTTTGACGGGTTCCCTGATCTTACAGATTCAAAAGCAGATTCGCAAACTGCAGGATTGAATAAAGCACTAATGAATTGTAATGTAGAAATGATCACGCACGCCTATGTTGAAAAATTATTGACTGATGATACCGGGAAAAAAATCATTGCAGTGGTTGCAAAAATTTACGGAGAAGAAATTGTCTTTTCTGCAGACACAATTATTGTAGCATGTGGTGCAGTGAACAGTGCTGCATTATTGTTGCGCAGCGCAAATGACATGCATCCAAATGGACTGGCAAATTCATCCGGCCAGGTTGGAAGAAATTTAATGCTGCATCATAATGGTTGCCTGGTTGCATTTACAAAAAAGAAAAATGATTGTGTATTTCAAAAAAGCCTTGGCATTGCTGATTTTTACCTTGATGCAGACGACAGCGAATTGCCACTGGGTGAAATACAATTGATGGGAAGAAATGATCCCGATACGATTGAATGGCTGGGCAAGGATCTGTTTCCCGGAAAAACGTATATAGAATTAAAAGAAATGAGTATTGATTTCTGGCTGACAGCAGAAGATCTCCCTTCTGAAGAGAATCGCGTTACGCTTAGAGAAGATGGTTCTATCAAAGTAAATTATACAAGAACAAATTATACAGCGTTTGAAAAACTAAAAGAAAAATTAAAACAGGTTTTTATAAAGCTGGGAGAGATCGATACAGATTATAAAGACACTATTTGGAATGGGTATGATCTTGACGTAAGTGGAATGAGTCATCAAAATGGAACGCTTCGTTTCGGTGCAGATCCTGCAACTTCAGTACTTGATCTCAATTGCAAAGCACATGATCTCGACAATTTGTATGTGGTTGATGCAAGTTTTTTTCCCAGTTGTGGCGCTTTTAATCCTGCATTAACGATTGCTGCGAATGCGTTGAGAGTGGGTGAACATATACTTGCGTTGAAAGATGAAAAGATAGAAACTGATCAAACCGAATTAATAACCATAGGGTGAGACAGAATTTATCGCCACGAAAACACTAAGGCACTAAGTAATACTTTGTACTGCTTCGCGACTTTCTGCCTTAGTGGAAAAAAAATTCCGTGAAAAATCCGAATTTCTTTTTATGGTTGGTTGAAGAATGCCCGCAATGGGCATATTTAAATGTCGGCGACGGGTTTTCCTGTCGCCTTTTTTAATATCAAATACATGAGTGTTGTCTCACAATAATTAATATGCAATGGCTGTCATGCCAGCGACAATGGCCTGCCTTATAAATGCTTCTATTTACAAAATGAAAAGATCATTTCACAAAAGCTGGAGACTTTATTTAATGGAAGCACTGGGACTAGCTGTTTTCATGATCTCTGCTTGTTTCTTCGGCGCTTTGTTTGAAGCAAAAAATTCATTTGTTCACCAATCAATACAAAATGATTTTATCCGCCTTGTACTAATAGGTATGTTAATGGGAGCAACTGCTTTATTTATTTTTTATTCAAGATGGACGGCTCCTTCAGGTTCACATATCAATCCTGCTGTTACGCTTGCATTTTTAAGAATCGGAAGAATCAATAAGTATGACGCGTTTTTTTATATCATCTTTCAATTCATTGGCGGAACTGCTGCTGTTTATGCAATGCAGGCTATAACGGGAAATATGTTGACTGCTGCCCCGGTAAACTCAGCGGTAACTGTTCCTGGCAAATATGGTGTTCATACTGCCGCTATTACTGAATTTATCATTGCTTTTATCATGATGACAATGGTGTTATCTACATCCTCTCATCAGCATTTGAAAAAATATACAAGGATCATTGCAGGCTGTATGGTTTGCGCTTACGTCATCATCGCCGGTCCTATAAGCGGCTTTGGAATGAATCCTGCCCGCAGTTTTGCCAGCGCATTACCCGCACATATATGGACGTCTTTCTGGATATATATTATTATGCCTGTGGCCGGGATGATGACAGCAACAGAATGTTTTCTATTAATTCAAGGTCGAATAAAAAATAAACACACAATGTTAAATGCATGATACAGGATATAAAATGTGCAATAGAAAACTTATCTGCTATCCCGCATCACGTATCCTGCATCATTAAAAACTTTATTATGAAAAAGATACTTAGCCTCATTCTTCTACAAATTTTTCTTTTGAATGTTTCGTTTGGTCAAAAGATCATTGCTGTGGGGCATATTTCTATTACTGTCTCAGACATGGAAAGGTCATTGGATTTTTATACAAAGACGTTACCATTCAAAAAAATATCTGATGAAGAGTTCTACGGAACACAATACGAGCAACTGGAAAACCTTTTTGGTTTGCACATGCGTATTGTTACATTGAAATTGGGCGATGAAGAAATCGAATTAATTGATTTTCTCACGGCAGGCGGAAGATCAATTCCTGAAGACGCGAAATCAAATGATCTTTCATTTCAGCATATAGCCATAGTTGTTAGTGATATAGACAAGGCATACCTGGCATTGCGTAAACATAATATCGTACAAGTATCAACCGGGCCACAAACCTTACCGGCAAGCATTCCTGAAGCAGCAGGTGTAAAAGCATTTTATTTCCAGGACCCGGATAGACATAACCTGGAGCTCATTTATTTTCCAAAAGGAAAGGGCCAGGAAAAATGGCAGCATGCAAATGGTAATTTATTCCTTGGAATTGATCACACTGCATTTGGTGTAAGCAACACTGATAACAGTTTAAAATTTTATCGTGATTTATTAAAAATAGAAAGAAAGGGAGATAGTCACAATAAAGGAACAGAACAGGAACATCTTAATAATGTTGAAGGAGCCAGCCTTCACATTACCGGCTTAAGAACATCAGCAGGGCCTGGGTTGGAATTTCTACAATACCTTACACCCGGTGCAGGTAAACCTTATCCTGCTGATACAAGATCAGATGATATATGGAACTGGCAAACGATTTTAATTACTGATAATGCAACCGCACTTTATGATAAGATAAAAACCAACGGCAATTATAAAATCGTTTCGAAAGGATTAATAACGATCACAGGTAAAAACGGTCACAGCTATAAAACTTTTATTGTAAGAGACGAAGATGGGCATGCGATGCAGATAAAAGAATTCTGAATTTCGAATTCCAAGTTCTGAATTAAGGGTATTCATAAAATCAGCTGCTGTCTTTTATTGCAAACAACTCAGAATTCATAACTCAGAATTCATAACTCATCTTTTCGCCAATTGCTGATCTCTCATTATCATTTCTTTCCCCGCCATCTCATCAGCCCTTTTCTTACTCCATGGTGTTTGTGAACTTAGAAAAAATACCAGGCAAATTAATGCCCATAAGATCCGTCTTCTCCAATCATATCTTAGGTGTATCATATTCCTGAATTTTAATGATATAAATCTACTTCACATTCATAATTACCATTGTCATACATGAGACTAAGCGCCACTATTAACAATACTTTCATTGTATGTTTTCAAAAATTTCAACAAGAGTCAAATACACGACAAGCGTACAATTTGCAATGAATTTCCTTTGTAGGTAAATGGAAAATAGTGCTACGATAGTTTGTCCTTTATGCAGCGATACAGTTGATAAATTGTATTTCCGTTATCATATCGACAGCGAAAAGAAAGTACTCGACAAGATCAAAGCCAGCAATCCGGGCTGGTCACAAAATGATGGCATATGCAGTCGTTGCGTTGACTATTATCATACAGCTGTTGTTGTAGAACAAAGAATGCTGCCCGAAATCGGGCCACATTTCCCAATAAAGAGCGCAGATGATTTCGTGATACTTCCTACCGGTCTTCGTCTAAACGCAGACCCTCGTTTTACAGGCAAGGGCGTTACCATTTGTTTTATTGATAGTGGATTTTACCTGCACCCCGATCTTATTGCCTCTGAAAAACGTATCAAAAAGATCATTGACATTAATAACCCAAAAGCAACTCAGAAATATTTTTGCAAACCAAATCCTGAAAGCTGGCACGGTACGATGACAAGTGTTGTATGTGCAGGCGATGGTTATTGCAGCAATGGACTGTACAAAGGAATTGCAAGTGATGCAGATTTGGTCCTGATTAAAACGCAGAATAAAGCAGGTAGAATTCCATCTGAAAATATTTCGAAAGCTCTTGAGTGGATTTTAAAAAACCATAAGAAATATAATATTAAGATCGTTAACATGAGTGTTAGCGATGATGAGCCAATATCATATAAACAAAGCAAGGTGGACCAACTTGCTGAGCAACTTTTTGAAAAAGGAATTGTAGTTGTTGCAGCTGTTGGTAACGATGAACATGGAGTAATAAAACCACCAGCTAATTCTTTAAATGTAATTGCGATCGGCGGCGTGGACGATGAAAATAATTTGCAGGCATCCGTAAAGAAGCTTTATCATTCTGCTTATGGTATAACGGTTGATGGTTTATCAAAACCAGAATTACTCGCACATGCTATCTGGATCGCTGCTCCCATTCTCCCGGGTACAAAAGAACAATCTGAGGCAAAAACTTTATATGAATTTGTAAGGGCCGGTGATGCAGAGATAAAAACATTGTTACAGGAAAAATATCAGCTTACACAACTCGACCCGGCAATTTTAGAAAGCAATGATATTGTTTATATAAGAGAACTGGTCACCAAACGGATACAAACTTGCAAATACATTTCGGAACACTACATGCATGTGGATGGAACTTCATTTGCGGCGCCGATCGTGAGTTCAATCATTGCGCAATTACTTGAAGCAAATCTTCAATTAACGCCTTCAATGATTCGGGAAGTCCTTTTTTCAGTGGCAAACCGTATTGAAGGTTTACCGGCAGAAAGACAAGGCTATGGCCTGGTACAGCCAAGAAAATCATTACTTAAAATTTTAAAAAGAGATTCATTTATGAAACCGGCCAATTCACCCAACATCAACAAAAAAAATAAAACAATTGAATTCTACATTCATAACGATTGTGCACAACAGATCTCGCTTGCAGGCAGTTTCAATCATTGGGCACAGGATGTATTGCTAATGGAACCAGGAAAGAATGGAATGTGGAAGATTGAAATACCAATACTTCCTGCCGGCCGCTACCATTATAAATTTTTTCTTGACGATAAAATGTGGATGGAAGATGTTGACAACCCTTATCGTGAGCCAGATGGCTTTAGCGGATTCAACAGTATTTTATTAATTGAAAATTAAACCCCGCCAGCGGTTTTAAAAAATAACGATGACAACAATTATTATACAATATGCATTTGAAGGGATTGGGATCTATCTCATTTGTGGATTATTATTCAGTATCATTTTCATCAGCAAAGGATTGAAAGTACTTGATGAAGGTTCTCATGGTTCCGGAATTGGATTCAAACTGATCATCATTCCTGGCTGTATGATTTTCTGGCCGGTATTGCTAAATAAATGGATAAAACTCAGGAAGGAAATATACCTAACGCAAAGGCGCAAAGACTCGCAGAGTCGCTAACCCTGCATTGCGTCTTTGCGCCTTTGCGTGAAACCGATACAACATGATCAAACAATTACGAAAAAAACATTTACAGGTATGGACAATATTATTGTTCCTGCTTCCTGCAATTATAATAAGTGGTTGGCTCGCCATTAAAAAAACAGCAATTGAACAAAACTTATTACAACCTTCATCAGCAGAAGCTTTATCAAACATTATCAGATCTATTGATAAAGAAAATTTCACAGCCCACCTGCGTACAAATAATGAAAGATCATCTATACAGCTTGAATGGATAAATAAATCACCGATAACAACTCCTTCTGCACTTATATATAAGTTAACTGCAGGTAATAAGAGAAATATAAACGATAATGAGATCATTGGAAGAATTGATTCACGAGGCAGCTATCATTTCGCATTAAAAAACGATTCAACAGCAGGTTTTCATTTTGTTCTCTACGATTTTATTCATCATCAAATTATTGACAGCATTAATTTTTAAACATGAGCGCTTCTTACCGGGCCATTGGGTGGAACAGGCAGAAAAAGCATTACGACTGGTTATTATTTGGTTTCTGCATTTTATACCTCAGCATTTATATAGTACTAACGGTCTTCTTTAATTCTCAATACACTTTCGAAACTGTATTGATCCGCTCTACATCAACATTGGCATTATTGTTATTACAAGTCATTTTATGCATTGGCCCGTTGAGCAGGTTGAACAGAAAATTTTTACCCTTATTATATAACCGCAGGCACCTGGGCGTTACCATGTTTTTTCTTGCAGCCATTCATGGTTGTTTTAGTATTAAGCATTTTCATGCACTTGGAACGACAAACCCATTTGTATCATTGTTTACTTCAAATACAAATTTCAATTCATTAAGTGGTTTTCCCTTCCAGGCACTGGGATTTTTTGCACTGTTTATACTTTTTTTAATGGCAATTACCAGCCATGACTTCTGGTTACACAACCTGTCACCAAAGATTTGGAAAACATTACACATGCTTGTGTACCTGGCCTATTTCCTGGTCATTATGCATGTAATGCTGGGCGTTATTCAATATGAAACCAATCCTGTGTTTGTTGTAATGCTTGCACTCGGTTCGGCAACATTAATAACACTGCATCTTATTGCAGGGAAAAGAGAAATAAAAAAGGACAATGTAAAATTTGACATTATAAAAGAGGGATTTGTTTCTGTGTGCGATGTAAATGAAATAGAAGAAAGCAGGGCAAAAATATTTTGTGTGGATAAAGAACGTATCGCTGTTTACAGGTTTGGTGAAACTTTATATGCAATACATAATGTTTGTAAGCACCAGGGTGGCCCATTGGGTGAGGGAAAGATCATTGATGGTTGTATTACCTGCCCCTGGCACGGTTATCAATACCTGCCGAACAATGGTCAGTCTCCCCCACCATTTAAAGAAAGAGTAAGTACATACGATGTAAGGATTGAAGGAACAAAGGTTTGGTTGAATCCAAATCCGTTTCCGGAAGGAAGTGAACAAAAAGGAGCTGTGATAAAATAAGGAATAAAAAATATAAAATAAATAATAAGAAAGTTAAGCAATTTCAAAGTGTAACCCAGGCTTAGTTATTGGCAAAAAAAATATAATTATGAACAACGAATTTTATATTGGCTGGTTGCCCAAAGCACCGGAAGTTTTTGCGAAGCATGTAAAAAAAACATTGCTCATTTTATTACCGGTAGTAATTATTACCGGGGTTATACTTGCATTGTTGCAAAAAAAATTTGACACTGGTAATTTTGAATACGGAATACTGACAGAAGTAAAGGGAGTTTATTTTGATAAACCTGTACCTATGATCAAAGTGATCAATGGAAAAGATATATGGGGTAATCTTTCCTATATAAGTATCCTTCTCGTTGGCTACGGTAAACATGGCGCTGACGGAATCATTAGTGACATAGAAAAAGAAAAAAATATTTCACTTAATGAAAAGGAAATAACACTTAAGGGAACATTGTTTTACAACGATGGCAAAACGATCATGCAGGTAAGTGCAAATGAAAAGCCTGTTGTAGCT
The DNA here is from genome assembly GCA_047601875.1 of Ferruginibacter sp. Lineage (GTDB taxonomy): Bacteria > Bacteroidota > Bacteroidia > Chitinophagales > Chitinophagaceae > Ferruginibacter. The sequence continues at coordinate 506,260 of JASGIL010000001.1, forward strand.
ATTGCTGCAAATAAAATTGACGAATCATTATTATCCCAACGAAAGAACCTTGGCAATATTAAAGTAAAAGGTGAGATCATTGATCCGAAATGTTATTTTGGTGTAATGAAACCCGGGGAAGGAAAGGTTCATAGAGACTGTGCTATTCGCTGCATATTGGGAGGTATTCCACCGGTGATGCTTGTAAGAAATGCTAAAGGAGAGAGAAATTATTATTTAATTGTTGGCCCCAATGGAGAAAAAATGAATGAAGCGGTGCAGGATTATGTTGCAGAACCTGTTGAACTGGATGCTCAGCTTATACAATGTGATGATTGGATCGTAATGTATGTAAAGGATATAAAAACAATCAATCGCATTTCAGGGCTTTCGCTGCTTAAGAATGATGAAGATATTTTTTGTTGCGGCGGGAATGGCAATCGGTAATTAATATTTTGCAATCTTCCTAATACTTCAAATCCCTAAATCAACCATTAGCTTAGCATCTCTTTTTTATCGATTCCCGTCATCCGGTCATCCCAACAAATTTAACATGATTCAATCCATCCTGCTGCAACAATAAACCTGCAACTTCGCTTACAATATCTGCTGCTACTTCAGATTTATTTTTCAATGGATAATCCGTTTGTGTAAGATCTTTTTTTATTATGCTGATCTTATTGGTATCGAAACCAAAACCAGCCTGGTCATCATTCATGGAATTCAAAATGACCATATCAAAGTTTTTCTTATTCAGTTTAGCTATAGCATGTTTTAATTCATCATTTGTTTCCAGTGCGAAACCAACCGACAATTGCTTTACTGATTTTACTTTCCCAAATTCAAAAGCGATGTCAACGTTCTTTATCATTTTAATTGTAAAAGAAGAAGAATCTTTTTTTATTTTATGATCACAAATAATTTCGGGGCGATAATCTGCTACAGCGGCAGCAAAGATTGCTACATCTATTTGTTCGTAATAACGACAGCAGGCAAGATCCATTTCCAATGCTGTATTCACTTTAACAAGCCGAAGCTTTGGATGATCCAGTTTCATGGAAACCGGGCCAGATACTAATATTACTTCAGCTCCCTGTTTTAAAAAATGTGCTGCAATAGCATATCCCATTTTCCCGGAGGAGTAATTGCTGATATATCGAACCGGGTCAATTGCTTCACGGGTTGGCCCGGCAGTTATTAATATCTTTTTATTAACCAGGATATCTGTCATGGTGCAAACGTTGATTTGGCATCAAACATATTATATGGCTGGCAAGGCGTTTGTCGTGAAGATGACTTTACACTAAATAAAGATTATATAATTCTTATTTAAATAATATTTACAAGAGTCAATTGTCCACGCTGAATTGCCAATTACCCAAATTCGTTTATATTTAATCAACCAATAAACAAATCCTCTAAACTCATTTTATGAAATATAAAAGCCTCTTGAATCCATATTGGAAAATGATAAGCATGATGTTATTACTCGCCTCATGCAAAAACAGCTATGATACTGCCCCGGTAGTTGATACTGCAACGATCACTTCCCTGGATTGCTTACATGCCCATTACAGCCCCGTGGCCCAGGCAAATAATACATACGTTGGTACCATAGAGATCGCTTATACCGGCGGGAACGGTGGTGATTTCAGTGCAGGTACACCCATCAGTTCAACAGGTGTTACCGGGTTGACGGCTACTTTGTATTCAGGCACGGTAAATAATGGTAACGGCGGACTTACTTATGCTATTACAGGCACACCTGACTCTTATGGTTATGCGCATTTTGCCATCTCGTTCAAAGGGCAAAACTGTACAGTTGATCTTCCTGTAGTTGGTAGCGGGTCTGTTCCGCAGGTTAGTTCGTTGAACTGTGCCAATGCAACCATAAACAGCCAGCCAACCGTAAATGTCCCATTTAATGGCGTGGGCATATTACCATACTTTGGGGGAAACACTTTATCTTACCCACTTGGCACTACTGTTCTATCAACAGGAGTAACAGGCTTAAACGCTACTATACAGGCGGGCACACTTAGTTATGGCGAAGGTAATTTACAACTTGTGATCATGGGTACAGCTACATCATCGGGAACTGCGGTGTTTCCGTTAAGTTTCGGAGGAAATAACTGTGATGTAACATTGACGGTCCCTTAGTAAATTGACAATGGAGAGTTGACAATTGACAATTAAGAAGTATAATAAAAGAAAGAGCTCATCCAAAAATGATGAGCTCTTTCTTTTATTAAATATTCTTTGCAGTTTTCAATTGTCCATTGTCAACTGTCAATTATCATTTATTTTATTGTTTCGAAAGAACAACCTGCTCGTTATAAAAAGCTTTTAGTTTTTCAATATCCTTGTTCCATTGTTCAAATTTTGATTTTGATAAACGGGGATTTTTAATGAGAATGGTTTTATTATACGTGAGTTTGCCTGGCTGTTTCGTTATCCTGGCAATAAATTCATAATCATCATTCTTAATAGATAGATCCGGTGGTGTTGCCGTTACTGCATAACCTGTGGGCAAACTAAGATCTACTTCTAACTGGGTATTTGTTTTATAACTAAACCAGTAATCGTGGCTACGTTCTGCGATATCAAAAGTAAAGTCATTCAGGTCTTTCCTGAAATCAACATCTACATACAGATCATTGCCAAATGAAGAAACTGCATTGGTATGTTTCATTTTATATTTTGCGCTGAGAGGTTTGTCATAATCAGTAAGGTCAGATGTTTCAAAATCAGTGATCGCATAATTTTTATTGTTCTCACTCAGGAATTTTATGAAAGCATCATTGCTTTTTTCTTTTTTAATTGAATTCAATTCAGTAAAAAGATATTCCTTTTCTTCTCCTTTCCATTCACGTGATACATTACCCTGTAGGTCGGTTCCACTGATCGCAAGTGTAACTTTTTCGGTATTCAGGTTCTGCTTGTAATCAGTAACAGGCACTTTTGTATAAATGTATTTATCTCCATCTTCGATCAACACCTGCCTGCCCTGTATGCGTTCTGCATATTCATTGAAGGCAATATAGTTTTCAGTTGCATCAAGAAAATAGGTTTTACCCTGGTAAAGCAAGGCGCATATCATGTGATTATCTACCGCAATAGATGGCGTTGAATAATCATAGGCAATGTGATTGGTACCGATCCAGCAAAGCCTTGCATCAAATCCAAGTGACTTTAAAAATTCTTTTGTAAGATGTGCCATGCCCTTACAATCGCCGTATTTTTTACGCAGCACCTCTTCTGATTTTTCAGGTCTGAAACCTGCGATACCATCTTCAAATGCGATGTAACGGATATTATCATGCATCCAGTAAAAGACCTTCTTTATTTTATCGATATCGGTAGTAGCCCCTTTTGTAATTTCCAGTGCTTTTGTTTTTACAGCATCGGAACTTGTAGCAAGATCTTTTGTAATTGAATGATACCATGCATATTGATCATCCAATGTATTGAAGTAAGTTATTTTTCCATTGGGTCCATCCGCATATTTACAAAGTACCAATAAATGTGGTTCGGTATAAGAAGGACCCGGGCTGTGCGTTTCATGCTCCCTTGCTGTAAGATTTTTAATTGTGTATGTAACGATGTCAGCATCCTGTTTGCTATCGTACTCTGTTGTTTTCTTAATATCATTGCCGGCAAAATTCATTTCTTTCAATTCTACTTTTATTCCCTTCGGTATTGTTACAGATACTGTTTTATTCTGTACAGGATAGCCGTCGCTAAAATATATCGTGGTAAAATAACGGGGGTCCGATATACTCTTTTCAAAATATACTTCACTGGTGGTTCCTTTTCTTTCCAGTGGAAGATTAAAGTAACATACACGTGCATCGGAATAAAATATATTATCAACAGAATAATAATCATACTTCGGTACTATGTATTTTGCTTTACTGCCATCAACATAAGTTTTCACTTCGTCAATGGTTGTCTTATCATCATAAAATTCAACCACCTGTATACTGGTGCGGTAGCTCAAACACTGATACGTGGTAGTTAATTCCTGTTGCACTTTTACAGCATTCTCTTTCTTATCAAAATTAAAACTGTAAATTTCTTTTGCGTTGGAAATAACAACATTGCTGTCTTTGTCAGCGGCATAAACAGAAGTAAATAAGCATGTGCTTACAAGAAGGGCAAACAGATTTTTTATCATGTTAAAAATATTCCGGTTATTAGAAAAAATGCAGTCGGTTGGTATATTGTAAAAATAAGAAAATCAACTTAAAATTTTACTATCGCTATTAATACTTCCTTGTTCAATATTCTATTTGATTGTCAGTCATCAAATAGAATATTGAATTATGAATTAATACTTCTGTGTTCGATATTCTATTTGTTGGAAGATAGCATCAAAGAATAATGAACACCGAATACAGAATATTGAATGTCGAAGTGAAATAGTTTATCTTTATTTAAAGAACATTCATGCAATCAAACGATCCCCTTCACGGCAAAACACTCGAAATGATCCTTACCGAACTGGTTCATCATTTTGGCTGGGAAGACCTCGGAAGAATAATAAAAATTAATTGCTTTCTCAATAACTGCAGCATCAACTCGTCTTTAAAATTTTTACGCAAAACACCGTGGGCAAGAAAAAAAGTAGAGGAACTTTATATTAAATCACTTACTTAAAATAATATGGCTGTACCTGACGCGATCATTATTAAACAAACAAAAAACTGGATCAACCAGGTAGTTGTTGGATGCGGCTTTTGCCCCTTTGCAGCAAGAGAAATGAAACGTGGATCTGTTCATTACGAAGTATTGCAACAATCAGACAAAGCATCTGCTTTAAAAGCCATGATCTTGTTGCTTCACCAAATGGATGCTAATGATACAATAGAAACAGCTTTACTGATCTTGCCCGAAGGTTTTAAATCATTTGATATATATCTTCAGCTGACCGATATGGCGGATACACTCCTGGCAAAAGAAAAATATGAAGGCATTTACCAGGTTGCAAGTTTTCATCCACGTTATTTATTTGCAGGAAGCGATGATAATGATCCTGCTAATTATACCAATCGTTCTCCTTACCCGATGCTTCATTTTTTAAGAGAAGAAAGTGTAAGTAAAGCGGTGGATAGTTACCCGGATATTGATGAAGTGCCGAACCGCAACGTTAGGTTTGCTAATGAGAAGGGATTAGAATATATGAAAAAAATGTTGCTATTGAGCATGGATACATGATTCCGGATACGAGATACGGGATACGAGATCTTTGATATCTAAAGCATAAAAAAATCGTGGATCAAATATCTGGTATCCCGCATCTCGTATCCCGTATCTTTTTTTTTCGAAATCCTATTTTTTATTATTTTTGTACAACAACCATGTCACTATATCCATCATATAATCCCGCTCTGCAACCTGATGAAGACCAGGAAACCCTCACTATAGAGCAACATCCTTATAGCCTCGTTGTATGGAATGATGAAGTAAATACTTTTGAATGGGTAATTGAAACGCTTATCGAGATCTGCAAACACTCGCAGGAACAAGCTGAACAATGCGCTTTCCTTATTCACAATAAAGGAAAATATGCAGTTAAGAACGGATCGTACGAAACGCTAAAGCCCCAGTGCGATGCGATCACTGACCGGGCTATCGGAGCTACTTTGGAAGTGATGGTTTAAAGTTTTCTTAGTACATTTTTGGGAATAAGAATGAGCTTTCGGTATTCTTATGTACATATTGGAATAAGAAATAAGGAATGAAAAATAAGAAATAAGAAAGTTGTGAATCTCAAAAAAGAGACGAATCCCGATTCTAAGTTTGCTTACTTTCTTATTCTTTATTAATTATTTCTTATTCCTTATTTCTACTTACCAAATTTTCCTTTTAAAGCTGCCAACGCATCATGCATACTAAGTTCCTGTTTTGGAGCTGGTGTTTTAATTTGTGGCCGCTGGTTCCTTGTTGGCAATGTTTCCGTTTGCTTTATTGATAATGCAATTCTCTTTCTCGGTATATCAACTTCAGTCACTTTTACTTTTACATGCTGGTTCAATTTCAATACTTCGCCCGGATCCTGTATATATTTATGTGCGATCTCGGAAACATGAACAAGCCCGTCTTGTTTTACGCCGATGTCCACAAAAGCGCCAAACCTCGTTAAGTTTGTTACAATGCCAGGCACTTCCATTCCTGCTTTCACATCTTCAATGGAATATATTTGTGCAAATTCGAACAACTGTGCTTCACTGCGTGGATCGAGTCCCGGCTTTTTTAATTCTTTTATGATGTCGTTGATCGTATGTTCTCCAAATGATTCAGTAACATATTTTTTAGCAACGATGTTCTTTAATATTGTTTCATTGCCGATGAGTTCATTCACAGGTATGTCCAGGTCATTCGCCATTGATTGTACCAATGGGTATGCTTCCGGGTGAACGGCACTTGCATCCAGCTGATCATTACCGTTAGTAATGCGTAGAAAACCGGCGCATTGTTCATAGGCCTTCTCTCCCAGCCTTGTTACCTTTAATAATTCCTTTCGGTTGTTGAACCTGCCGGCCTGGCTGCGGTAGTTGACAATATTATCTGCCAGTACAGAACTGATACCGCTGACATATTTCAGTAATTGTTTACTTGCCGTATTTACGTTCACACCAACATTGTTTACACAGCTCATAACGGTTTGGTCTAGCCTATCACGCAAGCGGGATTGATTTACATCGTGCTGGTATTGCCCCACACCAATACTTTTTGGATCGATCTTTACCAGTTCTGCCAAGGGATCCATCAGTCTTCTTCCAATACTTACCGCACCACGTACCGTAATATCATGATCAGGAAATTCCTGTCTTGCTATTTCAGACGCAGAATAAATGCTGGCGCCATCTTCATTTACCAGGTAAACAGGCAAGCCAAGGTTCAATCCCTTTATAAATTGTTCCGTCTCCCTTCCTGCAGTACCATCACCTATTGCAAACGCTTCTATATTGAATTGTGTAACCAGCGATTTGATTTTGTAACCAGCTTCATCGAGCTTATTCTTTTCATGTACATAGATCAGCGTATTTGTTTTCAGTTCTGCCTTTTCATCAAGACATACCACTTTACATCCTGTACGATAACCAGGATCTATTGCAAGAATTCTTTTACTGCCCAATGGTGCACTCAACAATAACTGTCGAAGGTTTTCAGAAAATACATTGATCGCTTCTTCGTCGGCAGCTGTTTTTAATGCTGTACGAAATTCTGTTTCAAGGCTTGGCTGCAACAATCGCCTGTAACTATCTTTAATTGCTTTGCGGATATGATCGTTGCATGGACCCATTCCTTTTATATAAACAGTTTCGATCATTTCCAATGAAACTTCTTCCTGTGGTTCAATAGCAATGCGCAAAAACCCTTCAAGAAAACCCCGTAAGATCGCAAGTGTGCGATGCGAAGGAATGCCAGCAATGCGTTCAGAAAAATTAAAATAATCTTTATACTTCGCAGCTTCTGCTTCTTTATCGTCGATCAATACGGCTTTGATAACTGCTTCCTGTTCGAATAATTTTCTAAGTTTTTGCCTGATGATAATATCTTCATTTACTTTTTCAGCAATAATATCACGGGCACCCTGTAATGCAAGTTCAGTTGTTGTAATTTTTTCGTTGAGGAATTTTGTTGCTTCTTTTTCAATATCAGCTTGTCCCTGTTCAAGCAACAAATCTGCCAATGGGCCAATCCGTTTTCTCTTGCTGTATCGGCTTTTGTCTTGCGTTTTTGTTTATAAGGAAGATAAATATCTTCAAGCTGGCTGATGGTAGTTGCATTATTTATTTTTTCCTGCAATGCATCTGTCATCTTACCTTGTTCCATAATTGTTTTTTCGATAAAAGTTTTTCTTTCAGCAAATTCCTGCATGGCTTTGTCTTCGTCCTGTATCTGCTGTATCTGTACTTCATCCAATGCACCGGTCATGTCTTTGCGATAACGTGCAATAAAAGGAATGGTAGCGCCGCCTTCCAATAATTGAAGTACGGTTTCCACATGTTGTATTTTTATATTTAATTTTTGTGCGATAGGTTGAGCAAACATCTGGCTGAAATTTTTTGGAGGGCGAAAATAGTACAAGATGTATGATGTTAGATGTATGATGTATGATTTTTTCCACAATTGCTACACATCATACATCTAACATCATACGTCTAACATCATACATCATACATTAAAAGCTAGTTTTTTATGCGGATTAGCTTCAGCGAAGCTGTAGAGACTGTTTCTTATGAAATCGTTATCGGTATATGGTTCTAATTTTTCTTTGAGTTCGTATACATTTTTTACTTTTTGTGAAGCAGGTAGATAACCCATTCCCCAGAAACTTCCGCGTTCTATTAAGAGATATAGTTTTTCTTCTTTTTTTAAGCCCTCATCAACAATGGCAAAAGTTGGTAATTGGTTTTCGAGTGCTGCAAGTGCATTTTTTACTTTCCCATTGTAATACATGGGAGATTCTAAAAATTCCATGTCTTTTTCTGCAAGTGGCGTTTTATCGAGGTAACAAAGTTTTTGACTGAGCTCAAATTCATCCACCATTTTCTTCAGCATCACCAAACCTTCATGCAATAAATTAAAATTATAAAGTGCAGGAAGATTCTTTTTCTTTTTATCGATAGCAAGTCGCATGTAACCGCGATTGTCTTCGAAACAATACAATGCATATTTCTGTGCAGGTTGCTTCTGGCTGTAATTGTATTTTGGCCAAAGCCTTTTGATCTCGGCACTTTCCAGTACGAGTGCCTGCAGTTCATTGGCACAGCTTGTATAAGTGATCTTACAAACATGCCTTAAAAAATGCTGGCGTTTTCTTTCTGCATCATTGTGTGTAAAATGGCTGCTGACACGTTTCTTTAAATTGATCGCTTTTCCTACATAAATTATTTTTTCTTTTGCATTGTGAAAATAATAAACGCCCGGTGTGGATGGCAATTGATCTACCTGTAGCTTATCCATATTTTCCGGGAGCCAGTGCTCGGCAGAAGATCTTTTGAGCATGGCATTGATATGTGCATCACCACCATGTGTTAATATTTTTTCAAATAAGGTTACAGTAGCTTTTGCATCACCATCTGCACGGTGGCGGTCATCGATGCGAATATCAAGATTGCGGCAAATTGTTCCAAGGCTATAAGACCTGAAGCCCGGAAATACTTTGCGACTAAGCCTCACCGTACAAAGTTTTTTTACATTCAAATCATAACCGCTGACCTTTAAATGATGTTTTATAAAAGAGAAATCAAAATTCACACTGTGGGCAACAAAAATATTTTCATGCAACAGTTCATATATCTCTTCCGCGATCTCTTCAAAAGTTGGTGCATCGGCAACCATTTCATTGGTAATGCCTGTTAATGCAGTAATATATAAAGGAATTTTTTTTTCGGGATTGACCAGGGTTTTAAAATGCTTTGTTACCCGGTTGCCATTATGTACATAAATAGCGATCTCCGTAATGCCGTGTGCGGATGCGTGGCCACCGGTTGTTTCTATGTCGACGATTGCGTACAAAGCAATTTGGAAATTTGGTGATTTGAAAATTTGAAAATGGAAGAGCAAAATACTAATTAATTTAGTCGAAAGAAAATATATTTCGAAGAATGTTAACCACAGAGACGCGGAGGTGCAAAGAAATAAACAGGTCTTTGCATCTTGGCACCTCTGCGGTGAAAGAAGTAAAAAATCGCTCCTCATTTTGTACCTTCGCCAACTTGTAAAGAAGACAGATAAACATGGAACTGAGTAAAAATTTTGAGCCACAGGCAATTGAAACGAAATGGTACCAGCACTGGCTGGATAAGCAATACTTTAAAAGCACGCCCGATGACCGCGAGCCTTATACGATCGTGATGCCACCACCGAATGTTACCGGTGTGCTGCACATGGGGCATTGCCTTAATAATTCCATCCAGGATATTTTGATACGTCGTGCAAGGATGCAGGGCAAAAATGCATGCTGGGTTCCGGGAACGGATCATGCTTCTATTGCAACAGAAGCAAAAGTTGTTGGTATGTTGAGAGAACGCGGCATTACAAAATCTTCATTGACAAGAGATGAGTTTTTAGCCTATGCATGGGAATGGAAAGAAAAATATGGTGGCATTATTTTGCAGCAGTTGAAGAAACTTGGTTTTAGTCTTGACTGGGACAGGACCACGTTTACCATGGACAAAGATTATTACGCATCAGTAATAAAAGTTTTCATTGAGCTACATAAAAAAGGTATGATCTATCGTGGCAAACGAATGATCAACTGGGATGTGAAAGCGCTTACGGCTTTGAGTGATGAAGAGGTGATTAGGAAGGAGACGAAACAGAAGTTGTATCATTTGAGGTATGCTGTTGACGGCGAGCAGGAATCGGCAATCGGCAATGAGGAGTTTATTACTATCGCTACTGTTCGACCGGAAACCATTATGGGTGATACGGCGATTGCAGTACACCCGGATGATGAACGTTATAAGCATTTGCATGGAAAGTTTGCGATCGTACCGTTGATCAACAAACGCATTCCGATCATTACTGATGATTATGTTACGATGGAATTTGGTACGGGTGCATTAAAAGTTACGCCTGCGCATGATATGAATGATAACATGCTTGGACAAAAACACGGGCTGGATGTTGTTGATATTTTTAATGACGATGGTACATTGAATAACGATGCTCAAATTTACATCGGGCTCGATCGTTTTGCAGCAAGAAAAAAAATCGCCGTTGAATTGGAAGAAAAAGGATTTTTAGTAAAGACTGAAGATTATACAAGTGAAGTTGGATACAGTGAGCGTAACCCTGATACAGTTGTAGAACCACGTCTTAGTTTGCAATGGTGGTTAAGTATGAAGGATCTTGCAACACCTGCATTGAAAACCGTAATGGATGATGAAATAAAATTCTATCCTCCAAAATTCAGGAACCTCTATCGCCATTGGATGGAGAATATTAAAGACTGGTGTATTAGCAGGCAATTGTGGTGGGGACATCGTATTCCTGCATGGTATGATGCTGAGGGACGTTATGTTGTTGCGGAAACAGAAGCTGAAGCAAAAGAAATGTTCAAGGTTCAACATTCTATAACCAATGCTCAACTGAAGCAGGATGAAGATTGTTTGGATACCTGGTTCTCATCGTGGCTTTGGCCGTTTGAAGTTTTTAAAGGTTATTCTGATCCGGGCAATAAAGTAATTAAATACTACTACCCTACTGATACACTTGTTACGGCACCAGAAATTATTTTCTTCTGGGTTGCACGTATGATCATGGCGGGATTTGAATACATGAATGAGAAGCCTTTTCAAACTGTTTATTTCACCGGTATTGTTAGAGATAAACTGGGAAGAAAGATGAGTAAGCAATTGGGCAACTCACCGGACCTGTTAGGCTTGATCGATCAGTATGGCGCTGATGCAACACGTTTCGGAATTATGATCGCATCACCTGCGGGAAATGATATTTTGTTTGATGAATCTGCATTGGAACAGGGAAGGAATTTTAATAATAAGATGTGGAATGCGGTGAAGTTGGTTAAAATGTGGGAGTCGCGGCAATCGGCAATCGGCAATCGGCAATCAGAAGATAATAGCAGCTTTGCTGTGGATTGGTTTGAGAACAGGTTGAATGAAGTAAAAGCAGAAGTTGATTCGATGATGGATCAATTCAAACTGAGTGAAGCATTGAAAACAATTTACTCATTGATATGGGATGATTTCTGTAGCTGGTATCTGGAATGGGTGAAGCCTGGATTTGAACAACCTATTGATGCTTCAGTTTATAAAAAGACAATCGGATTTTTTACAGAGCTGATGCAATTGTTGCATCCGTTCATGCCATTTGTTACAGAAGAGATATATCATTTACTGGATGAAAGAAATGATGATCTGTGTGTAAAACAAATCGGGAAAACAGTTACCACTGATTCACTGATTTTAGATAAGGGTAAATTATTAAAAGAATTAATTACCGGGTTAAGAGATGTGAGAAACAAACAACAAATAAAACCAAAAGAAACAATAGAATTATTTGTTGATACAGCAAACAATACTGCACACGATACTTTAGATAACGTTTTAAATAAAATTGAAAATATCCTGCTGAAACAGGTGAATGCAAAATCAATTTCATTTACAAATGCGCCAGTTGCCGATACTATTTCATGCGTTATTGGCAAGGATAAATTTTATATTAAGACCGAACAGCCCATCAATAAAGGCAATCAAAAAGATGATCTTGAAAAAGAGTTGAATCATTTAAAAGGATTTCTTATTTCCGTAGAAAAAAAACTGGGTAATGAGAAATTTGTGAGCAATGCAAAGCCCGAAGTATTGGCAATGGAGCAAAAGAAAAAAGCGGATGCGGAGACGAAGATTCGGGTGATTGAGGAAAGTTTAGCGTCGCTATAAAAAGAACACGAATTTTGGGCACGAATTACACGAATTAATACAAAACTATTTTACATCGATTTTAATTCGTATAATTCGTGTTTCAAATTCGTGTTTTAATCTCAGTTGTTAATTCGTGTAATTCGTGCAATAAATTCGTGTTTCATTTGTAGATTCGTTATTCCAAACAAAGTAACCACACCATGCGTATATCCAAAGCCTTCTTTTTATTAGTGTTCTGCCTGTTGGCAAGCCAGTTAATGAATGCGCAAAACAAACCTGCCGGCAAGCCAGCTAAAAAATCCGATGTAGTAAAAGTGCCAAAATTCAAGGCGCCGAAATTGCAGACGCTGCTTGATAAGTATAAAGATTCCGTATCCGTTTCAGCAGATGAAGCAGTAAGAATAATAGGTATGCCTTTAAAAATAAGCGACGATAAAAAAACCGAATACAGCATTTCATCTTACCAGTTTCTTTACAGGAAAAAAGGGATAACAGAAGACGAGGAAGGTAAAACACAACCCACTTCAACAATTTCTGCTGACAGGTTTAAGGTTACTCCTTTACCACAGTTGTGGGTAAACCTCATTATTGAACAAGTGAAAGCAGGCGAAGAATTTTATTTCTTTGATGTAATTGCAAAAGATGCCCAGGGAAGGGTTATGTATGCGCCCAATTTAAAAATCACGATCCGTTAATTCATGTTGGAAATAAAGAAAGCAGGAACAGAAAGTATTGGCATCATCCGGCAATTGACCCATACCATCTGGCCCGATGCATATAAAGAGATCCTTACACCCGAACAGCTTTCTTACATGCTGGAATTAATTTACAGCGATCCATCTCTTACAAATCAAATAGAAACCCTGCAACACCGGTTTATCATTGTTGAAGATAATGGTATGCCTGTAGGCTTTGCATCTTATTCGCCGAAACAACCAGGAAATAATTCCACCTTTCGTTTGCACAAATTGTATGTACTACCCAATCAACAGGGAAAAGGAACGGGTAAGTTTTTATTGAATCATATTATTGATGAAATAAAACATTCAGGTGCAAAAACGTTGGAACTAAATGTGAATCGTCACAATAAAGCATTGCATTTTTATAACAAGATGGGTTTCACGATCTCGAGGGAAGAAGATATTGATATAGGCAGTGGATACTTTATGAATGATTATGTGATGGAATGTAAAATCTAAAATGTAAAATATTAAATGTAAAAGTGAAACCCCACAACGAACCACTTTTACATTTTACATTCAATATTTTACATTTTACATTTAATGCCTCACCACACCAGCTGATGCGTCTGTTTTATAATCCCCATCACAAACACACTCTGCACATTTCCCACATTCTCAATTTGCGAAAGGCGGTTCACATGAAAATCATAATAACTGTCCATATTTTCTTCCACCACTTTCAGCATAAAATCAAACTCACCGGAAATATTGTAGCATTCGATCACTTCTGTTAATGCATTGATGGTTTTAATGAATTTTACGCCGGCATTCCTGCTATGCTCTTTTAAGCTCACATAACAGATCACCATCAATCCTTTTTTTATTTTGGTATGATCCACCAGTGCACCGTATTGTTTGATCACCCCGCTTTGTTCCAGGCGCTTTATCCTTTCATGAACAGGCGTTGTACTAAGGTGAATTTTTGTTGATATCTCTTTCACTGTTATACGGGCATTTTCCTGCAATAGTTTTAGTATTGCAAGGTCCATTTTGTCGAGTGCAGGAGCAGCAATGGTTGTTTGTTCTTTTTGTGTGGCTTTTTTCATAACAAACTATCATTTTATTCTACAAAATACTAAAAAAAGGATACTTTATTCCAAATTTATAATTGTTCATAGAATTTAATACTATAAAAACTACATTTGTAATCTAAAACAAACAAATTATGTCAACCATCACAGAAAAATCAATCGATTTCAGCCTTGCTCACAAGGTAAAAGATATGAGCCTCGCAGCATGGGGCCGTAAAGAAATCATGTTGGCCGAAGCAGAAATGCCAGGTCTAATGAGTATCAGGAAAGAATTTGGTCCGAGCCAGCCATTAAAAGGCGCACGTATTGCAGGTTGTCTTCACATGACCATTCAAACTGCCGTATTGATCGAAACTTTAACAGCTCTTGGTGCTGAAGTTAAATGGAGCAGTTGCAATATCTTCTCTACACAGGACCAGGCTGCTGCTGCTATCGCCGCTGCAGGTATTGGCGTTTATGCATGGAAGGGACAAACACAGGAAGAAGCTGATTGGTGCATTGAACAAACTTTGTTCTTTGGTAGTGCAGACAAACCTTTGAACATGATCCTTGATGATGGTGGTGATCTTACCAATATGGTTTTTGATAAATATCCTGAGCTGATCGGCAACATCCGTGGATTGAGCGAAGAAACAACAACCGGTGTTCACCGTTTGTATGAGCGTATGGAAAAAGGAACATTGCCTATTCCTGCGATCAACGTGAACGATTCTGTTACTAAATCTAAATTCGATAACAAATACGGTTGTAAAGAATCACTGGTAGATTCAATCCGTCGTGCTACTGACGTGATGATGGCTGGTAAAGTTGCAGTTGTTGGTGGTTATGGTGATGTTGGTAAAGGTTCTGCTGCTTCATTACAAGGTGCCGGTTGCCGCGTGATCGTTACTGAAATTGATCCTATCTGCGCTTTACAGGCTGCAATGGACGGTTTTGAAGTTAAGAAAATGATCGATGCAGTTAAAGAAGCTGATATCATTGTTACGGCTAGCGGTTGCCGTGATTTAATCACTGGCGCTCATTTCAAATTAATGAAAGATAAAGCCATCGTTTGTAACATCGGTCACTTCGATATTGAAATCGATATGGCATGGTTGAACCAAAACTATGGTACTACAAAAAACACCATCAAGCCACAGGTTGATCTTTATACCATCGACGGTAAAGATGTGATCGTTCTTGCTGAAGGACGTTTGGTAAACTTAGGTTGTGCTACAGGCCACCCAAGTTTTGTAATGAGTAATTCATTCACAAACCAGACACTGGCACAAATTGAACTTTGGGCAAACAGCAAAAACTACGAAAACAAAGTTTATGTGTTACCAAAACATCTTGATGAAAAAGTTGCACGTTTACACCTTGCCAAGATCGGTGTGCAGCTGGATGAATTAACGGATGCACAATCTGAATACTTAGGTATCGGCAAATCTGGTCCGTTCAAGAATGATATGTATCGTTACTAAGAAAGTTGTTAGCTACGAGCTTTGAGCTATTAGCCGAACATTATAATTGTAAAGCCCACTTCGTTTGAAGTGGGCTTTTTATTTTTTGTTACCCGCCTTTTGTATTTTATGGCGGCATCGTTGCGTCGCACACTTATACGTCATACCATTACTGAGCTTAATAACAAAACCTGTTGTTCATAGAAGTTACCATTATTGCCTCAATGTAAAAAGTGCCAGGCTAAGCTTCTCGAAGCACGGGTTATAAAAGATATCGTCTTCAACAAGCCCAGGCTGACAGATAGGTAACACGTAAAAAAATCAGGTGAAAACACGGTTGTTTAAGGAGAATAATCAAGCTACTTTGTCAAGGTAAAATTAAATCAAATTACCATGCCAGTCAATTCATCACCAACAATCAGGGGACGCATGCTTTGTGCAAGCGTACTCACTTATTCAATACCGTTTACTTACCCTATCAATCCTCCAAATAATAATATTCAGCAAACATCACCTTACTATACCGGCGCTGGTTACTTAACGCCACCAACGATGATCACAAGCAATGCTCATTATTCTGAAGCAGCTTGTACGGTAGGTATAACACAAGATGGAATTGTCGTTGCATTCAGGGGCACTGTGTACAATTCTCCAATCGATTGGATGAACGACCTGCTCGTCGAACCTGTAGCAACACCTGGCATCCCTGGTAAAGTGCATGATGGTTTTAATAAAGCAGTATTGGCCATCTTTAATTACATGTGGCAAACTGTGGTAAAATTACAAAACACTTATCCCGGTGCACCCCTGTATCTTACCGGCCACAGTAAAGGTGGTGGCATGGCGCCGATCGCTGCTTATTATTTATACAACAAACAAATAAAAGCAAATGCTGTTTATTTGTATGCGCCCCCACTACCGGGAAATGCAGATTTTGCTAATGCATACAATCCAAAGTTTCCTAATACTTTCTTATATGAAAATTACCAGGATATGGTGCCATTGATACCACCATCCGAAAATACTGCAGCATTATTGGATACTTACCTGGGGGTAGCTATCATTGAAGGAAAAATAAGCGAGTACTGGATACCATTTTTAATAATGGTTTTTGGATTCGGACTTGTAGGTTATACAGCAGTAGGCTCAGCTGCAAACACCTTCTACATTCGCAAACCGGTAAATGGTGTTTACACAATCGTTACCATGCAAAATTATTCTGTTGTACTGGAACAAATAAAAGCCGTTGCAGATGTGATCATAGCAGATGATTTTTCTGCTTTTGAAGACGCACACAATTCAAGGTGTAAATATGGATACATGAATGCACTGAGTGGTGGTATATGTCCACCGAGCATTTAATGATCCTTTTAACATAAATACAGACAGCATGTGGTTTAATAAAACATGCTGTCTTTTTATTTATGCGAGAGCCAATAACCGCTTGTTCAGTTATACCAATGCTGTCTATAAATGATCATGAAATAATAGATCATTCTCTTTTTTCGATAAATAGTTTTTCTTAGCTTCAATACAAGAACTCATTTCCTTTATCATTCTAAAATCAGTAATTATGTTATCAAAAGAAATGCAGGAAGCATTAAACAACCAGGTAAAACTGGAAGCCTCTTCATCACAAGCTTACCTGGCAATGGCAAGCTGGAGTGAAATACAACCCGGCCTCGATGGAGTAGCTGAATTCTTTTTTTTACAAAGTGAAGAAGAGCGGGTACATATGCTCAAATTGATGCGCTTTATAAATGAGCGTGGTGGTTATGCCATTGTTCCCTCATTGGAGCAACCGATCATTACCTATAAAGGAATTAAAAGCATGTTTGAAGAATTTCTTGCACATGAACTACTTGTTTCCAACAGCATCAATGATCTTGTTGATCTTTCATTAAAGGAAAGAGATTATGCAACGCATAATTTTTTACAGTGGTATGTAAGTGAACAAATAGAAGAAGAAAAAAGCGCCCGCACATTAAATGATAAACTGGAACTGATTGGCGCAGATAAAGGAGGTTTGTATTTATTCGACAGGGACATTATGTCGACAAGACAGAGTGGTGGTCATAAAAAATAACGCAATGGGCAGTTTGTTTTTAACTGTAAGTAAAACCTGCTTCGGGAAAGCAGGTTTTATTTTTTGTTAGCCGGCCATTGTATTTGATGCTGGCATCGTTGTTCCGGTTGCTATCAGCACTCACTTGTATTGCATACCTTCCATGATCTTTTCCATCAAAAACTGAAATCATATTTGTAGTTTGCATCAAAACCAGGCATTGTACATCAACATTCATAGTCACCAGCCCCCAGCAACAAATGAATGGGTCATTCAAAATCTTTACAAGGCTTTTGAAAGATCATTATTGCCCGGATCTTATTCTGTAGGCCTTCATCCATGGTATATTCATCCAACCAAATGGGAAAATGATTTCAACGCTTTAAAAAAAATTGCTGAAGAACATACGGTGTTGGCCATTGGAGAGTGCGGACTTGATAAAATTTGCAACACTGATTTCATGTTACAGGAAGAAGTGTTTATTGCGCAACTATTATTTGCAAATGAAATAAACAAACCCCTTATCATTCATTGTGTGCGTGCTTATGAAGAAGTATTGTTATTATTAACCAAACATAAAAATAAAGTTCCTGTAATATTCCATGGCTTTAATAAGAACAGGATCCTTGCTGAAAAAATAATTAACCAGGGATATTACCTCAGTTTTGGAAAAGCATTGTTTGAAGCAAACATTAAACAGGTATTTGCAGCACTTCCCGCAGATAAAATATTCTTAGAAACAGATGATGCTGATACAACAATAAAAATGATCTACACAGAAGCTACTTCAATAAAAAATATTTCAGAAGAAACTTTAAGTTTGCAACTCATTAAAAATGTACAAACCGTTTTTAATAAAAATGTTTTAAAATAAACGATGATGGATATATCCTGGTTAGGCAGAACAACATTATTGATTGGTGAAGAAAAACTGTTGAAACTTACACGTTCGCATGTAATGGTTGTTGGTATGGGTGGTGTTGGTTCTTTTGCTGCCGAATTTATTTGCCGCAGTGGTATTGGTAAAATGACCATCATTGATGGAGATGTTGTTGATCCAACCAACCGCAACCGTCAGTTACCTGCGCTCGCCACCAATCATGGTGTATCAAAAGCAGATATCATGGCAGAAAGATTACGTGCTATCAATCCTGAATTAGAACTCACAGTGATCAAACAATTCATCAACCCTGAAATGGTGGAACAATTATTAAACAGCAATCCTGATTATATCATTGATGCTATTGACAGCATTACACCCAAGCTCACTTTTATGCGGATGGCTCATGAAAGAAAAATGCCCATGGTAAGCAGCATGGGAGCCGGTGGAAAATTAGACCCAACAAAATTGCAGGTTGCCGATATTTCCAAAACATTCATCTGCCCCTTTGCACAACAAATAAGAAAGATGCTGAAACAACATGGCATCTATAAAGGAATTAAAGCTGTTTTTTCTCCAGAACCTCCAATCAAAGAAAGCCTCATGCTAACGGATGGAAGTAATTATAAAAAATCTGCGTACGGAACGATCTCATATTTGCCTGCAACTTTTGGGGCTGTGGTGGCATCGGTTGCTATCAGGGATTTATTGGAAAAAGTATAAAATGCAGCTTCACGCAAAGGCGCCAAGATCAAATACAAAAGACGCAAATAAAACTTTGCGTCTTTGCGAATCCTTTGCGCCTTTGCGTGAGGCCATAATTAATGTTCCTCCTCAAAATATATCTTATAAAATTTCTTCCCTGATTCATCCACACCCTTTTCTATCAGATCACGACGACCATGAATGTAAATATGAAAATTCTTATCAAGTTTTAATACCGATTTAAAAAGCTTTTGTTGTTTCTTTACTGCAGCCAAATTAATATCAAACTCATCTTCTATTTCATAATTGCGGGCAGTTTCAAAATTCTTTTTGTATTGTTTAAAACTGTCGATCAATTCAGGCTGATCAATAACTTCAGTTGCAAATTCATCAATATTAAACTGGTCATGTGTTTTAAAATAATCCATGCTTCGGTTCATCAATTCTAACTGATCTGATTTACCGGCCTCAAATTTTTCCGGGAACTCATTTGTTGCAAATTGTTTGCACAGCGCAAGATATTTATCAGTATGATGATAACTATCAGCAATGGGTTGTACCTGTAAAAAATCATCTACCCAATATTGCGCATCCTGTTGTTTGTTTGTATGATCGATCACGCAAACCTTGTAGCCATCTGTTGCATTTGTTTTAAATACAAGGCAACCTTTATCCGGTTTATTAATATTGATACCATCTTCCTGTATCACTTCCAGGCTTTCACCATGTTCAAATATTTTTAAGAAAGTTTCTTTGTTCTCAGATTTGAAAATGCCAACTCCCTGAACAAAATCATTTTCAAAAGGAATATTATCAAGCAATACAATGCACAACTCCCCTTCTTTTACTTTTACATGCGTGGACTTACTATAAAGAAACTGCGCAAGCTTGTTGCTGTTTTCTATAAAAGCTTCCCTTTCATTAAAAATATCCGTTACATAACTATACACTTCATTCATTTTAACATCATGCAAATGTGTGAACCGATGCAACTCATTTTCATTGATCGCCCCAAGAAAATACTTTAATAACAATTTTTGAACAATGGCATCATTTAATGTTAGCGTATTCAACGACAACCTTAATGCTTCTCCACGTGTTGGATTGCCGATCTTATGTACAATTGCCCTGAGGATGTTTACATTTTCTATTCCTGTCATGCCGCAAAAATAGGTGAGATGTATGATGTATGATCTGTGATGTATGATTTGGTTAAAAAATTGCTTTTACAATTTCCTTAACGAGTCCGCCTCTACATTTGAGTAAACAAAAAATTATTATATGTTACAAAAACCATCAAATGCTTTTATTGCTGCTTCCTGGATCGCACTTGGAGCAGGCATGATCGGGTTTATTGTTGGGCTTTGGAATGCGGGAATGGAACTGAATGAGAAAGGATATTATTTCACTGTATTGATGTTCGGGCTCTTTGCAGTTGTATCTGTACAAAAAACTGTGAGGGACAGGTTGGAAAATCTCCCTGTTACAGATATCTATTATGGCCTCTGCTGGTTTGCTACCATTCTTGCCATTGTGTTATTGATTGTTGGATTATGGAACACATCATTGTTGCCAAGCGAAAAAGGATTTTATGCCTTTTCATTTTTACTTGCATTGTTTGGCGCTATTGCTGTGCAGAAAAATATCAGGGATAATACCGAACCTGTAAGGATCTCTTCAAATGAATAAATGATTTACCCTTGAAGACCCTTTTGCGAGGCAGCTCCTTAAGTGGGGCTGTCTTTTTATGTATGATGTATGATCTAAGATGTATGATATCGTTATAACTTGCATCTCCTACAATTTACATCATACATCATACATCATACATCATACATCATACATCATACATCATACATCATACATCATACATTTTATGAGCCACAGCTGATACATCCATCCTGCATCGTACATACAGGTCCATCTGCTTCTGTTGGTTCAACATCAGAACTCATTTGTGAATGATTGCTATTTTCAGTTGAAGCGATCACAGGTTCCATTTGTTTACTTGCTTGTTTTTCTACTGTAAATTGAACAGCTTGTGTGGCAGCCTGTGTACGCAAATAATACATACCTGTTTTCAATCCTTTTTTCCACGCATAAAAATGCATAGAAGTTAGTTTGGAAGTTGTAGGGCTATCAACAAATAAATTCAATGATTGTGATTGACAAATATATGCGCCACGATCGGCAGCCATGTCAATCAGGTTGCGTTGTTTTATTTCCCAAACTGTTTTGTATAACTCTTTTATTTCAGCAGGTATCTCATCTATGTTTTGAATAGAACCATTTGCTGCAATGATCTTATTTTTCATTGCATTCGTCCACAAACCAAGTTGCACAAGATCTTTTAATAAATGTTTGTTTACGATAATAAATTCTCCACTCAAAACTCTTCTTGAATAAATATTGCTGGTATAGGGTTCGAAGCATTCGTTGTTGCCGAAGATTTGTGATGTTGATGCTGTTGGCATTGGCGCTAACAACAATGAGTTTCTTACACCATATTGTTTTACTTCTTCTTTCAATGTTGCCCAATCCCAACGATCAGTTGGCGTAACACCCCACATATCAAATTGAAATATTCCTTTTGATACCGGTGAGCCTGCAAATGTTTCGTAAGGACCATGTTGTTTAGCAAGGTCTTTACTTGCAGTCATGGCAGCAAAGTAAATGGTTTCAAAAATATTTTTGTTAAGCACTTTTGCAAGATCACTTTCAAATGGCAGGCGCAACATGATGAATGTATCTGCCAAACCCTGTACCCCTAAACCGATCGGGCGGTGTTTCATGTTTGAAGTTCTTGCTTCTTCAACAGGATAGTAATTATTATCAATAACTGCATTCAGGTTTTTTGCAACCTGGTAAGTTACTTCGTATAATTTTTTGTGATCAAATTTTCCATCAATTACAAAACGTGGCAATGCCAATGAAGCCAAATTACAAACAGCAACTTCTTCAGGTGATGTATACTCCATAATTTCCGTACACAAATTACTGCTCTTGATCGTACCTAAATTCTGTTGATTGCTTTTGCTGTTGGCTGCATCTTTATACAATAGATAAGGCGTGCCGGTTTCTATTTGTGATTCTAATATCTTGAACCAAAGTTCCTGTGCTTTTATGGTTTTTCTTGCCCTTCCTTCCTGTTCGTATTGCGTATATAGTTTTTCAAATGCTTCTCCATAACATTCGCTTAAGCCCGGCGCTTCGTTGGGACAAAACAAACTCCAATGTTCGTTTGCTTCAACACGTTTCATAAAAAGATCACTCATCCACAAAGCGAAAAATAAATCACGTGCACGCATTTCTTCTTTACCATGGTTTTTTCTAAGATCTAAAAATGCAAATACATCTGCATGCCATGGCTCGAGGTAAATAGCGAATGCGCCTTTGCGTTTGCCACCACCCTGGTCAACATATCTTGCTGTATCATTAAACACACGCAGCATTGGAATGATACCATTGCTTGTTCCATTGGTACCACCAATATAACTTCCCGTTGCTCTTATGTTGTGAATAGCCAAACCAATTCCGCCTGCGCTTTGAGAAATTTTTGCTGTTTGTTTCAATGTATCATAAATACCATCGATGCTATCTTCTTTCATCGTTAACAAAAAGCAACTGCTCATCTGCGGCTTTGGTGTGCCTGCATTGAACAATGTTGGTGTTGCATGCGTAAACCATTTTTCACTCATCAGGTGATAGGTCTTTATCGCATCCTCAATATTATTTTTATGAATACCAACTGCCACACGCATGTACATGTGTTGCGGGCGTTCAGCGATCTTTCCATCAATTTTAAATAGATAAGATTTTTCCAATGTTTTAAAACCGAAATAATCAAATGCATAATCACGATCGTAAATAATGGTGCTGTCCAAAACATCAGCATGTTCTTCAATGATCTGCATTACATCATCAGCGATCAATGGTAATTTCTTGCCAGTCGTTTTATCTGTATAATTATACAGGTTACGCATCGTGTGAGAAAACTCTTGGTCGTATTTTTATGCAGGTTACTTACTGCGATCCTGGATGCAAGTATTGCGTAATCAGGATGCGTAATGGTAAGTGAAGCTGCTGTTTCTGCTGCAAGATTATCAAGTTCTGTTGTTGGTACGCCTTCATAAATACCTTCAATGGTTTTTTTAGCAACGTCAATAACGTTTACCATTGGGCTGAGGCTATAACTTAATTTTTCAATTCTTGCAGTTACTTTATCAAATTTTACGGGTTCTTTCTTGCCGTTTCTTTTTATTACAAACATTTTTTAGTTAGGAGTTTGGAGTTGTGAATTATGAGTTAGTATAATGGTCTTTGGGTTGTATTAAATCTTAGATCATACATCTTATATCTTAGATGCTAAAAATCTTCTTCCATTGAAAACGTCTGCGATTCCTTGTTATTCATCACACCAGCCTTCTGGTAATCACCCACACGTTTTTCAAAGAAATTTGTTTTGCCCTGCAACGAGATCATTTCCATAAAATCAAATGGATTGGTGGTGTTGTACACTTTTGAATAACCAAGTTCACTCAACCAACGATCTGCTACGAATTCAATGTATTGTTGCATAAGTGTTGCATTCATACCGATTAAACCAACGGGCAATGCTTCGGTGATAAATTCTTTTTCAATCGTAACAGCGTCGGTAATAATTTTCTGTACTTCCTTTTCTGAAAGTTTATTTTGCAACATGCTGTAGAGCAAACATGCAAACTCGCAATGCAAACCTTCATCCCTGCTTATTAATTCATTGCTGAAAGTTAGTCCTGGCATCAATCCTCTTTTCTTCAACCAGAATATGGAACAAAAGCTTCCGCTGAAAAATATTCCTTCCACTGCAGCAAAAGCAACAAGACGTTCTGCAAAAGTTCCGTTGTCGATCCAGCGCAATGCCCATTCTGCTTTTTTCTTTACAGCAGGGATCGTATCGATCGCATGAAAAAGTTTATATTTCTCTTCTGAATTTTTAATGTAAGTATCGATCAGCAAAGCGTATGTTTCGCTGTGAATATTTTCCATCATGATCTGGAAACCATAAAAACATCTTGCTTCAGGCAATTGTACTTCGCTCATAAAATTTACAGCGAGGTTTTCATTTACAATGCCATCACTTGCTGCGAAGAATGCCAATACATGTGAAATAAAATGACGTTCACCATCATTCAGGCTTTCCCAATCGGCCATATCACCACTGAGGTCAATTTCTTCTGCGGTCCAGAAGCTGGCTTCATGTTTTTTATATTGCTCCCAGATTTTTGGGTAATTGATAGGCAGTATTACAAAACGGTCTTTGTTTTCCTTCAATAAGATCTCATCAGTGTTTTGCATAGTATTAGTTTAATAATTATTTTTTGCGAAGGGTACAGTGCTGAAGCGTAGCGCCAACATGAGGAGTGGCAGAACCATCAGTACTTTACCTTTCACCCGAAAGTTTGTTACTTGCTGATTTTCGGCAGGTCTTCTGACTTACTTCATGCCTGAAGCCTTCCCGTTTGTAAAACAGTGGCGTGAAGATCAAGCAGTTTAAATAGAAGTTTACAGCTACGGGGATAGTCCGGGATTTGCACCTGGTTCCCTTTTAATGCAGTCATCCTGGTATGAACAACTGCAACCAAAATCAGGTTGCAATATTAACCCGTTGTATTAAATAAAGGTTAAGGATTTGTCCACTTTGTGTTGAAAAGAAATTCGGAAAATTGGGAATTAAAAATTATGTGAGGCGAATTAAAAATGATTGTGTTGTATGGCCTCACGCAGAGGCGCAAAGATGAAATACAAAAGCCGCAAAGGATTCTTTGCGGCTTTTAAAATTTTAGAGTTTACACCTTTTTAAAAGGTGTAAACTCTAAAATTTTAATCCTATGCTACCGTCACATCTTTTGATAAATAAATATCCTGTATCGTGTTCAATATATTCACACCATCCTTCATTGGTTTCTGGAATGATTTTCTTCCTGAGATCAAACCAGTACCACCTGCCCTCTTATTGATAAGTGCAGTAAGTGCTGCTTCTTTCAGATCAGAATCACCTGCAGATGCGCCACCGGAATTGATCAGTCCTGCCCTACCCATATAACAGTTTGCAACCTGGTAACGGCAAAGATCTATTGGATTATCAGAACTAAGATCTGAATACATTCTCTTATCCAGTTTACCATAGCTACTGCTGCCGGTATTCATCGCCTCGAAACCACCATTATTTTCAGGAAGTTTTTGTTTGATGATATCGGCCTGTATCGTAGCACCAAGATGGTTTGCCTGGCCGGTAAGATCGGCCGAAACATGATAATCAACTCCATCTTTTTTAAATGCACTGTTCCTTAAATAACACCAAAGGATCGTTCCCATCCCCAATTCATGTGCACGGGCAAAAGCTTTTGCAACTTCTACGATCTGTTTGCCTGCGTTTTCAGAACCAAAATAAATGGTTGCACCAACTGCAGCAGCGCCCATGTTCCATGCTTCTTCAATGGTACCATACATGATCTGGTCGGCCTGGTTTGGATATGTCAGCAATTCATTGTGATTGATCTTAACTACGAAAGGTATCTTATGTGCATATTTCCTTGCCGTCATTCCCAATACGCCATAAGTTGTAGCAACTGCGTTGCAACCACCTTCGATCGCAAGCTTGATAATATTTTCAGGGTCGAAATAAATTGGATTTGGAGCGAAAGACGCACCTGCACTGTGTTCGATACCCTGGTCAACAGGAAGTATAGAGAGATAACCTGTGCCTGCCAACCTGCCTGTATTATAAATCCTGGAAAGGCTGTTAAGCGTTGGGATGTTCCTGTCGGAAGCACCAAACACATTGTCTAAAAAATCAGGAGAAGGCAAAATAAGACTGTCTTTTGAAATGGTTTTACACTTATGTTCCAATAGACCTTCATTTTCCTTCCCTATCAGGGACACAATTTTGTCATATTTCATATTGCTGTTTTTAGGGGCTAAATTTAGTCTTAAAAAGTTTTCTTGGGTAATTTTTTTCAATTTTATTTAAAAGAAAGGATTTCACGCAAAGACGCCAGGATAAAATGCATAAGGCACAAATAAACTTTGTGGCTTTGCGATCCTTTGCGTCTTTGCGTGAAATATCTTTGCTTAAATAAGCTGGCATGACAAAACTTTCCGTCAACATCAATAAACTTGCAACACTCCGCAATTCCCGTGGCGGCAACAACCCCGATCTTATAAAATCAGCAAAAGATATTGAGCGTTTTGGTGCAGATGGCATCACGGTTCATCCCCGCCCCGATGAGCGACATATCCGCTACCAGGATGTTTTCGATATAAAAAAAATAGTAACCACCGAATTCAATATTGAAGGCAATCCCACAGAAAAAAAATTTGTTGAACTGGTACTTGCAAACAAACCTACACAGGTGACGCTTGTGCCTGATGCATTGGGACAACTTACAAGCAACCATGGCTGGAACACGATCGAACATGCAGCTTACCTGAAAGACATCATTGCTGTTTTTAAAAATGCAGGAATACGTGTTTCGATCTTTGTTGATCCAGATGTA
This sequence comes from Ferruginibacter sp., assembly GCA_047601875.1. Taxonomy (GTDB): domain Bacteria; phylum Bacteroidota; class Bacteroidia; order Chitinophagales; family Chitinophagaceae; genus Ferruginibacter. Next base: position 533,044 of record JASGIL010000001.1, read on the forward strand.
AAAATGGTAGAAGGAGCCAAACTAACGGGAACGGACAGGATAGAACTTTATACTGAGTCGTACGCACATGAGGCGGCAATCGGCAATCGGGAATCGGCAATTGCTCCTTACATTGCTGCAGCTAAAAAAGCAAATGAGTTAGGATTGGGCATCAATGCAGGACATGATCTTGATTTGAATAACCTTGCTTATTTTTCTCAAAACATTCCGGGATTATTAGAAGTATCAATTGGGCATGCACTTATTTGTGATGCGGTTTATCTTGGATTAGAGAATACAGTACAGTTGTATAAAAGGCAGTTGAAAAGTTGAAGGGGTGATAATGTTGAAAAGGAAGAACCATATCAACATTTCAACATGTTAACCTATCAACTTATTTCAAAATACTCTCCAACTTACTATCCAACGCCGCCCCACGAAGATTTTTTGCAATTACAATTCCTGAAGGATCCACTAAAAAGTTTTGAGGAATACTTTGTATCTGGAATTGCTGGGCAACTGAATTGCTCCAGAATTTAAGATCGCTGATATGAGTCCATGTTAAGCCATCGTCGTTGATCGCTTTGATCCATGGTTCTTTGGCTTTGTCAAGAGAAACACCAAGCACTGTGAAGTTTTTATTCTTATACCTGTTGTATGCGCTCAATACATTTGGGTTTTCCTGGCGGCATGGCCCACACCAGCTTGCCCAGAAATCGACAAGCACATATTTTCCCCTGAGAGAAGAAAGACTTACCATGTGGCCGGATGTATCGGGTTGTGAAAAATCAGCAAGTGGTTTTCCGATCGGGTTCTTCTTTGCTTCGCCGATCAGCTGTGCAATGTAATTTCCGATAGGAGAAGTTCTTACAGGATCACTGAGTTTGTTGTATAATTCTTCCATTAAATCAGCGTCGCCTGTTAAGAGGTTATTCCTGTAAATAGCAAGCGGACCTACATAAGAATTTTTGTATCTCCTTGCAAAACTTTCAAGTTCTGCGGCAACTTTTTTCATCGTTGCAGAATCTTTGTTTCCCTCGCCGCGAAATAAACTTTCATAAGGCTTTACCAGTTTATTGAATTCATTAAAATCATCGTTTGTAGGAGAACCTTTCACAATAGCCTGGTCCAATGCATCTTTTTTTGCAGTGATGGTAACCGTGCTGTTATCGAGGAACATGGTTATATAAACAGGACCGGCTTTATTAAATGCAATCAGTTTAAAATCGGGGTTTTGCAACTGGCCCGAGAAGCTGAATTTGCCATTTGCCAATGAGGTAGTTTGTTCGGGTTGTCCATTCTGGCCATTGAGAAGATCAACCGTTGTTCCGTCAGGATAGCCGGTGATGGTTCCATTGATCAGGAAGCCACCTGGAGCTGCTTTTGGAGTATCTTCAACATGCGTCTTTACCGTTTGTTTTTTTGATTTTACCTGTGCCAGTCCCACCAATGGCAAACAGCATATAAAAAGTAAAAATTTCCTCATTATAATTTTTTTTAATCTGCTGGAAACGCAGTGTTGCAATTTAGCCTGTTTTGGGATTTTTACCTAACGATTTTTAAGGGCCGGTTGAAAAGTTAACAGGTTGATAGGTTGACAAGGTTCTCAACTTACTAACTTGTCAACCTATCAACCTATCAACCTATCAACTTTTTTTACATTACGACTTATTCAACTTTAATCCATGCATAAATTGAAGGATCAATGACATATCTTTTACACCCGGTTCTTTTTCAAAATGACTATTGAGGTCGATGCCATAAAAATCAGGATGCTTGTAGCTTTTTATCAATGCTGCATCGTCGGGCCTAATTCCACCACATAGAAAAAATGGTTTTTCAATTTTCGCGGCTCCTATTTTTGTCCAATCGAATTTTTTTCCTTCACTACCAAGGCCTTTTTTGGGCGCCTTATCAAATAAATAATAATCACATACTTCATCATAGGCTTTCAGCAATTCGTCAATTGCTTTACCGGATTTTTCTTCATCAATGCGAAATGTCTTTATCACTTCTATTTCTTCTGATATTTCTTCACAAAGATCAGGTGATTCTTCACCGTGTAATTGTACCATATCAAGCTCGTATAACTCTGCTGTTCGCATGATCTCATCATAATCTGCATTTTGAAATATACCAACTGTTTTAATATCCAGGTCAGCATTTTTTATTTCTCCTTTTGCGAATTTTTCTCCTGCATATCGTGGCGATGGTTTATAAAAGATCAGGCCTGCAAAATCAACATTCAATCCGTCGAGTTGTTGCAGTTGTTTCATGTTTGTGATGCCACTTACTTTAATATTCATTTTATTTATTTTATCGTGATAGCGATGTTCATTTCGCTTTTTTAGAAAAGAATTTAAATAAAGATATGTAAAAGCTGCAAGCTATTAGCTGTTAGCTATCAGCTCAGTATTCTTATTGGAAATGCTTTAATATGCTCCCAAACTTATCCTTTCAACCAATTTCGGATAATGGTTTCGCCGCATGGCGTGAGTACACTCTCGGGATGAAATTGAACTCCCTGTACATCAAATTTTTTATGTTGTAATCCCATGATATAATTATTTTCATCGGTTGCAGTGATCTCAAGGTCTGCAGGAAGATCTTTGGCTGATACGATCCAGCTATGATACCTCCCCACCAATTCGCCGGGAGAAAGGCCTGCAAAAAGTTTAGATTGTTTAGCCAGTATTTTAATAGATGTTGCCACACCATGGTAAACTGTATCCAGGTTGATCAGCGTTCCGCCAAATGACAGTGCAATTGCCTGGTGGCCGAGGCATACACCTAAAATAGATTTACTGTTTGCATATTCTTTTATCAATGGGATCAACAATCCTGCTTCTTCGGGGATGCCTGGCCCGGGTGATAAGATGATCTTATCGTATTTTTTTATTGCGTCCAGTGTGATCTCATCATTACGAAACACATCCACTTTTACATGCAATATTTTTTCTACCAGGTGAACCAGGTTGTACGTGAATGAATCATAATTATCGAATACAAGTATCTTTGTTACCACAATATTTTATTTTCCAATCATTCTTTGTGTTTCTTTGAGCCTTTGCGGCTTTGTGGCTAAAAAATTCGCCACGAAGACACAAAGACAGAAAGCGGCACAAAGTATATAATAAATTCAAACCATGCTCATACAAAACGAAATAACGGCTACCAGGGGAATATTTTTTATAGAAGTTGAAAATGAAAAATTAGCTGCGCTCTATTTTTCATTATCGCCCGGTATCATGACCATTAACCATACAGAAGTAGATGAAAAATTAGCAGGTAAGAACATAGGCCTGCAATTGGTAAATCATGCAGTCGATTATGCAAGGACAAATAATTTAAAGATCATTCCGCTTTGCCCGTTTGCAAAAAAGGTTTTTGATAAAAGACCTGATGAATACCAGGATGTTTTACTGAAATAATGTATTTTTTAGGATGGCATTAACGATAAAATTATATTATTCGATCATCTTTGCTTCATGTATAAGTTTACCAGTTTGATATTTATGGCAATGCTTTTTTCTTTTGCAGCAAACGCACAGAAAGTAGACAGCATCTATGTTCACCTGTATACCGACAGCCTGAAAAAAGGAACTTACAATTATATAAATATTGACGGGCTTTTATCAAACGGGAAATATTTACCACTGGACAGCACAGAGGTTCGTTTCTCCTGCTCACATGGAAAATTCTTTGGCAACAGTTTATGGCTGGAACCCGATTGCCCTTTAGAAAGTATAACGATCACTGCCGTATTAAGAAAGAATGAATTACTCCGTAAAGAATTTGTGATGTACGTTAAAAAGAAAGAAGACGGCCCGTTGAAAACGCAGGAGCAGGTAATGGAGGAGGTAAAGACGGATGGTAAAAAGAAAAACAAAAACTGACATGGTTAAAAAGTTAATAAGTTGAAAGGTTGATAAAGTTAAAAAAGGACTTCACCTCGTTAACTTATCAACCTTTCAACTTTTCAACCTGCATTATGCCGATTTCTTAGCATCTTCCAAAAACTTAGCCAGCCCTATATCCGTCAAAGGATGTTTCAACAATCCCAGTATAGAATCTAACGGACAGGTACAAACGTCAGCTCCCGCCTCTGCACATTTAATAATATGATTTGGATTGCGGATAGAAGCCGCCAGTATTTCTGTTTTGTATCCCTGTATGGTAAATATTTGTCTTAGCTGGTGAATGAGTTCCATACCATCCCAGCCACTATCGTCAATACGACCGATAAATGGTGAAACATAAGAAGCGCCTGCTTTTGCTGCAAGTATTGCCTGCCCGGCAGAAAAAACAAGTGTACAATTTGTCCTGATACCATTCTCTGTAAACCATTTGATCGCTTTCACACCATCTTTGATCATTGGTACTTTCACAACAATATTTTTGTGAATGGCAACGAGTTTTTTTCCTTCTGCAATGATGCCATCAAAATCAGTAGAGATCACTTCTGCACTGATATCACCATCCACCGTTTCACAAATGGTTTTATAATGCTGCATAACAGCATCCTGTCCTTTAATACCTTCTTTGGCCATTAACGAAGGATTGGTTGTTACTCCATCCAAAATTCCAAGGTCATTTGCTTCCTTTATTTGCGCAAGATTTGCCGTATCGATAAAAAATTTCATAGTATTTACCCCGGAATCTTATAGGGGCTTATTTTAGATTTGAAGATTAAAATTCCGCTGCGAAATTAACCCAATTACGAGATTAAAAAGTAAATAAATCAAACTTATTAAAGAAAAATAAAATAACACTGGCTACAAGCTGCAAGTATGACTTAAAATTGTGAATTACTTCATTTGAAGAAAATTTACAATAATGTTAGATGCTAAAAATCAGGAGATACAGGCTTATAGCTTGTGGCTAATAGCTAACAGCTTATGGCAATAAAAAAAGGCAAGTTACTTACATCGCACCGCTCAACCATCTACCCTTGCTACCTTCCGGTCCTGGGGGAGTTCAACAGGAGCTGGTCGTATAAGACTTGCCGGGTGCAAATATAGGGGAAAACGATTTGATGATTTGAAAATTTGAAGATTTGAAAATTAATTGGATTTTAATATGTTATTTAAAATAATTCACAAGAAAAGTTTTCTTCTTCAAATCAGAAACTAAATCCCTGCCTGTTATTCCTCGAGTTGATACTTGATACACCAATCAACTGGTCGCTGCGATCGGTAAACGATTTATAATAGAGCAATATAGTATAAGAATTTTCTGTTTCCCAGTAATTTCCTTCCAGTTCACTTTTTTGAGTAGGATCATTTTTATCAACTGCTATATAAGTATAGTTATAATACCCCTGCTTCATGAAAGCACTGCATTCATATTTCAGTGTTTCAGGATTATAGATCATTTTCCATTTATCTTCAATTTTATAATCAGTAAACTGACCGGCCAGGTAAATATCTTTATTCGGGTACTCTGTACCGTCATTCCTTGCCATGGTAAAATGAACGGTAGCATAATCACCTTGCCAGAAAGGGTTATCATTATTAAGTGTCATAATATTAAACATTCCATCCAAATCGGGGTAATAAATATATTTCAGCCCGGTTCGATCCATATCAGTGAGTAAATATATATCTGTAGTAAGCTTTGTCCGGTCTGTATGATCTACACGATCTCCCTGGAGGCTAAAACTTCTTATATCCAGCCATCGCCATTCCTTACCTGCCGGGAAGAGCGCAATATTATCTGCACTATAGTCCAGCACATCTCCCCGCACAAAAGTTGGAACAATATCACGTTGCGCAACATCCCACCTGTTATTCTGAAGTATCACAACTTTTACCTGTTGTGCCGCACTAAAACTATTGAGTCCTTTAATGTTTGCATTGAGCCTGATCTTTTGATGTGTAGTGAATTTATCAGGCGTTAATGGCTGCATGATATTGGCAGCGATCGTAGCTTTTTGATCAACTACGAGCATTTGTTTTGTAAATACAAGTTTGGATGTATCGCCATCGAGGAACACTTTTAAAAGATAATTTCCTGACCTCGTTGGTCGGGAATTATTTTCAGGGAGGATAACCTGGTAATGTGTATAACGGGTAAGGGAAATAGAAGAATAACGATACGTTGTAATACGGTTTTGTGTAAATCCTTTTATATAATCAAATGGGCTAAGATCAACCTGGTTCCAGTTATAATCACAAAGTACAAAGCTGTAATAGTAACTTTTAACACTCCCTTCCATATCATCAAATTCAAGTTCGAGCCTGCTGCTCCCATTAAGATTGAGTATTGGCAGCCCCTGCTGGTTGCCATACTGGAACAGCTGGGCAGTCATGATATTTGACATATATACCTTTTCTACATTCTGGGCAGATACAGTACGGGATAAAAAACAAATAAAAAACAAAATAAAACTGCGAAGAAGTTTATTGAAGTTCATTTACTAACTGAATTAATTTACTTTTGAAAGATAGCAAATTTATCACGATTGGATGTATCATTATTCATAGCAAAGCGTATTGCTTCTGTTAAACAAAAAACATTTTCCCGCTTTATCATCAGGCTGGCCGTTAGTGCAACTGCTTTGAGCGTGGCCGTGATGATCGTGGCATTGAGTTTTGTAAACGGGTTTCAATCGGTGATCAGCAACAAGGTATTTAGTTTCTGCGGCCATATTCGTGTACAGCAAAACCGGGACGATGCAGGTATCATTGGTGAAGAAATTCCCATATATCAAAATGATACCGTAGAAAAATATTTGCATTCCCTGCCACAGGCTTTTTCTGTTGAGCGTTATGCAACAAAATCTGCTTTGCTGAAATTTGAAGGCGGCATTGAAAGCGTATTATTAAAAGGTGTGGACAGTAGTTTTAATTTCAGCAGGCTTGGATCCTTTCTTCAAAAAGGGAACTGGCTATCATTTAAAGACAGTGGCTACAGCAACGAGATCAACATCAGCAGTTATACCGCCAACCAGTTGAATATACACACAGGTGAAAGCATGATCGTATTTTTTTTCCGGCAGGACAGAAGCTATACAGCCAGGCGTTTAACCGTAGCTGGTATTTTCAAAACAGGCATTGAAGATTACGATAAAAAATTTGCGCTCTGCGATATCAAACTTGTACGCCGGCTTAATAACTGGGAACCAAACCAGATCGGTGGATACGAAGTATTTTTAAAAGATTATACACAAACAGATAAACTTGCAAAACAAGTGAATGCCGATCTTCCGCAGGAATGGTATGGCAGGAGCATTAAAGATATTTATCCCAATATTTTCGACTGGCTGAATTTACAGGGACAAATCAAAAGCATCCTGCTTTCTATTATGATGATCGTAGCTGTTGTAAATCTTATCACCTGCCTTATCATCCTCGTATTGGAAAGAACAAGCATGACAGGCATATTAAAAGCTGTGGGTGCATCCGATTGGAAAGTGCAAAAGATCTTTTTATACAATACCACACTCATAGCTGTGGTTGGTATCATAGCAGGCACATTGATCGGTCTCGGCATTTGCGTGCTTCAACAACAAACAGGATTTATTAAATTGAATGAAGAAGCCTATTATATGAGCACCGCTAGTGCACAGATCGTATGGTGGCAGGTAGTGCTTGTTGATCTTGCTACGTTGTTGGTTTGCTTTGCAACGTTGGTTATTCCTACTTTGCTGATAAAGAAAGTAAACCCGGTAAAAGCAATTCAGTTCAGGTGAGTTTTTAAGACGGGTATCTCTACTGAAGAATAATTTTCAATATACAACGTACGATGTTCAATGTTCAGGGGGAAATGCATTTTCGCTTGAACATTGAACATCGTACGTCGAACATGGAAAACTCATTTTAAACTTTCATTTAGAAAGCCTTCAACGCATATAGCATTATCCCCGTTGCCACAGCAGCATTCAAAGATTCTGCTTCTCCCATCTTAGGGATCGTAATTTTTTCATCAGCAAGTTCCATCACTGAAGCGCTGATCCCTTTTGATTCATTGCCAATGATCAGTATTGCTTCTTTTATTGCAGCAATTTCTTTGATTGATCTTCCATGAAGCGTTGCCGCATATTTTTTTATGCCGCCTGCATCTTTTAACCATTGTTCAAGATCAGCATGAATAATATTCACCCTTCCAAGGCTCGCCATAGTACTTTGAACAACTTTTGGATTGTAGATATCAACCGTATTTTTTGAACAAATTATATTTTCAATACCAAACCAATCGGCTGTCCGGATAATGGTGCCCATGTTGCCGGGATCCTGGATATCATCAAGGAAAAGTGTTAATTTATTTTTTAAGGAAATTTTATCGCTGGCAGAACGCTTACCAAAGATTGCTACTACTTTATTGGCGGTTGAATAATTGGCGATCTTTTCCAATTCAAAATCTTTTATAATATCAAGATGTCCTTCTATAAGCCGGGCTATATTTTTATCAAGGCTGCTCACCCAATCCTGTACAGCATAAACTGCTTTGCAGGAAAATATTTTTGATTGCAGAAGTTCGGCAACTACTTTTGGCCCTTCAGCTACAAAAACATTGTATTCATCCCTGAATTTTTTGTGCTGTAAACTTTGGATATATTTGATGGTGGATTTGCTAAACATTACTAGGTTATTTATGTCTGCTATTTTTTTGAATGGTACAAAATGGGTTGTTCGTTCCTGTTATATTTTATTTTGTATTGTTTTAATTGCCTCCTGCCATATTGTTCGCAAAGCGCCAAAAGACAAACCTTATTTATACAAGAACAGCATCGAAGTTAAGGGAGGAAAATTTACCAAAGCCGAAAAGACTGCACTGAAACAACGCCTGGTGGGCCAGCTGGATGATAGCTCTACAATAAAGACCAAGGATAAATATATCTTTCTTCACTACCTTATCAAACCCCCGGTCTATGACAGTGGTTATTCAGCCATTTCGGCAAGAAACATGGAAGGCTCGATGTTTCACATTGGTTATTATAATGCAAAAGTTAATTTTCATGCCGATACCACAACAAAAGCAGGAAAGCAAAGAGTTCATGTAACATATACAGTGGACGCCGGAAAACCTACGTTAATAGATACCGTTAGATACGTACTCAGGAAACCCCCGCTTCAGCAAATCGCCATTGACTCTAAAAAAGAAGCTTACTTAAAAAAAACAAACGTTATTACAAAAACAGCCGTTTTATCAGAGATAAACCGGTTGGTGGATAGCTTTAGAAACAACGGATACTATAAATTCACAGCTGCAGAATTAAGAGTAAGGGGCGATACAACCATTGCTGCATTAACTACCATTACAGATGATCCGTTTGAACAACTCCAGTTACTTGCAGAAGCACAGGCTCAAAGAGATTCGCCGCTTATAAAACTTGCTGTTGTACTGGTGCCGCCGGCTGACTCTTCAAAACTTAGTAAGTTCTACATTAATAAAGTTTATGTATTGTCTGATTTCAGGGTAGGTGACAATCCGATCGATACCACTTCCATCACCCAAAGAAAAGGAAGGAATTTTATTGAACGATATCATGAGCGATTATTCCGTGGTGGTTTTTTAAGCAGGAACATCACTTTAAAACCGGGCGACCTGTACAGGCAAAATAATTATTATGAAACATTGACCAATCTTACAAAAGTTGGTGTGTGGCAAAGTGTGAATATTCAATTGGTGGAGATACCGGGAGACAGCAGCAAACTTGATGTTGTCATTGAATTGATCCCGAATAAAAAACTGGGGTTCCAGGCTTCATTGGAAGCCAGTTATTCTGCATCAACAAATGCTTCGGCTATCGTTTCCGGTAACCTCTTCGGTATATCAGGAAACCTTTCTTTGCTGAACAGGAATTTTGCCAAAGAAGGGGTTCGCATGACACATACCATTCGTGCAGGTATTGAATTAAACAATAGCAGTCGTGGAGCCAAGAGCCAGCTTATTAATTCAAATGAACTGGGTTATACAAATATCATTGCAATACCCCGGGTTGTAAATCCTGCAGATTTTTTGAGGCTCTTTCAAAAAGACAGTGCAACACAAAGGCGCAGAAAACAAATTGCCGGTGAAACTTTTGTCAATACTGATCTTGCTTATAATAACCGCCTGAATTTATTTAACCTGCAATCTTTCAACCTGAATCTTGGATTTACGATGGTCAATAAAAACAAATGGACATGGACTTTCCGTCCTTTCTTTTTAGGCTTCAGTAATTTATTCAATGAAAGTGATAGTTTTAAAACAATATTAAAAGACAATCCTTTTTTACAATATTCTTACAACACTGCATTTGCTGTAGGCGGAGGACTGGGTGTGTTTAAAGCATTTAATAATCCTGTGCACCCGTTAAGCCAGTTGAAAGAAAGATCATTAAGGTTTAACATGGAAGAATCGGGTTTAAGCTGGGGTGCTATACCTATTCTTAAAAAATTCAAGCGCAGGTATATAAAAGGAGACATGGAATATAAATACACAGTCTCATACCAAAAAACTGCCATTGCATTTCGTTCATTCGTTGGCGTTGGTATACCCTTGCTGGGTACAGACACGAACAGAACGCTTCCTTTCTTCAAACAATATTTTGGAGGTGGAAGCAATAGCATGCGGGGCTGGCCGGTAAGAGGAATAGGTCCTGGCGGCAAACCGCTCACTCCCTTCAATTCAGATAAAACAATATTCAATGACCGCACCGGCGATGTACAACTGGAGTTGAATGCAGAATATCGTTATGATATTGCACGTCTTTATCCCGGCATAACGTTAAGAGGTGCTATTTTTGTGGACGCAGGAAATATATGGAACATGCGAAACACGAAGACCGACGGCACACCGGATACTACCCAATTCCAATTTAAAAATCTTTATAAACAACTCGGCCTTTCTGCCGGTACAGGTTTCAGGCTGGATTTTAATTACCTCGTGGTAAGGCTCGACCTGGGATTCCGCTTTAAACGACCCGAACTATATTATACCAATGATGGCTGGAAAGCTCCTCCTATTGGATTCAATGATGCATTCAAAAAAATATTCGCCCGCGGGCCAAACCAGGAATACAGGAAATGGAGGTATGAGAATTTTAACTTTACGATTGGGATCGGCTACGCGTTTTGAGCTATGAGCTATGAGCTATGAGCTGATCCCGGATACCAGGTATGTGATGCTTCCAGAAGTTCCATTTGAACATTGAGTATTGTACGTCGAATATTGAAAATTTATTCAGAGAGTTCCGATATAAAACCCTCCATCGTCTTTCCATCCTTCACATCAAACTCCCCTATCCTCGTTCTCCTCAAACTGCTTAGGTATCCTCCACATCCGAGCGCTGCGCCGAAATCATTTGCAATACTACGTATATACGTCCCGGTAGAACAAACGATTTTAAATTGCACAAGAGGAAGATCAATACCTGTTATCTCAAATGACTTTATAAAAATGGTTCTTGGCTGAAGTTCAACTTCTTCTCCTCTCCTCGCAAGTTCATACAAAGCTGTACCTTGTTTTTTAATGGCTGAATAAATGGGTGGTATTTGTTGTACCTCACCAATAAAAGGAATTACAGCCTGCTGTATGTTTTCAATGCTGATGCCGGAAATATCTTTTTGTTGTTCGGGTATGCTTTCAAGATCATAAGTAGGCGTAACGGCACCCAGCGTGATCGATCCGGTATATTCCTTCTCCTGCGCCATGTATTCATTGATCTTCTTGGTAAATTTCCCGGTACATACAATTAATAATCCTGTTGCCAGCGGGTCGAGGGTTCCTGCATGGCCAACTTTTTTTATGCGGATGCTATTACGTATTTTTCTCACCACATCAAATGAGGTCCAGTGTAAAGGTTTATCAATAAGGATAACAGTGCCCGCTTCAAATTTTTCTTTTGCAGCATCACTGATCTGTACAATATCTTTTTTTATTTCACCGGCTTCGTCTGCACCGTGTATCTTTTCCTTATGTTTTCGCCAGTAAGAATCTTTTTTTGCCAATGTATTTTTTTGCGAATGTAGTGATTCATTCTTATAGAGGCGTAGTCTCGGTCAATATTATAACAACTGGTTGAAACCTTGTTATTAATAATAAAGCAGGAAATGAGAACCGTAGGTTCGGCACATATTATAAATCAAAGTTTACTACACAAATACAAAAATATGTGCCGAACCTACGGTTCTCTGATATGCTAGCTGTTAATAACACCGGATTAAAATCCGTTGTTACAAAAATGAATCGAGCCTACGGCTCTGTCATTAAAATATGAAAAATAACGAGATACTTAATTCTAAATAGCCTGCTTCGTTTTCAATTCAAGATATTTATTCACCGTATTAACGCTGAGGTTTTCCGGTGTAGTAAGAATAGAAAGGATACCATACTTCATCAATTCTTTTACAATAAGTTTTTTTTCAAAAATAAATTTATCTGCAATTGTTTTCACATATACATCTTCAATATTGAGCGCTTCTGCATGTGACAGCCTGCTTAGTTCTGTATTTTCAAAGAACACTACCAACAATAAATGATGCCTCGCCATCGAACGCAGGTAACTGATCTGCCTGCGAAGTCCATTGAGTGATTCAAAATTTGTATATAAGATCAGCAGACTGCGTTGTTTGATCTTATTCCTCACCTGCATGTAAAGCATTTCAAAATCACTTTCCAGGAAAGCAGTTTGTTGTTTGTAAAGCACCTGTAAAATATTCTCACGTTGTATAAGTTTCCTGTCGGCTGCAATGATGGCGCCCATCTTGTCTGCAAATGTTACCAGGCCGATCTTATCCTGCTTTTGCAGGCAAACACTACTCATAACAAGTGTACTGTTGATCGCATAGTCAAGCAGGGTAAGTCCGCCGAAAGGCATTTTCATCAGCCTGCCTTTGTCGATAATGCAATAGACCTGCTGGGATTTTTCATCGGTATAATTATTTACCATCAGCATGCCTTTGCGTGCCGTTGCCTTCCAGTTGATACTACGTATATCATCTCCCGTTATATAATCCTTTATTTGTTCAAACTCCATGCTCTGCCCTATCTTTCTCAATCGCTTGCTGCCATGCTCATTTACAAGCGTTGCGTTGCTGATCAATTGGTACTTCCTCAATTGCATATAGGAAGGATAAACCGCTACAGACTGGTTAATATCTTTCTGAAACCTTCTTATTGCAAGCCCAAGCAGGGACCTTACATATAATATTGCCCTGCCAAACTCGTATACACCACGTTCTGTTGGTTTAACTGTATATGCAAGATTGCTTTCCTGTTTTGCTGCAAAAGATTTTTTTAAAATAAAATCCCTGATCTGGAACTGTTCCGGCAATTCATCAATGATATCCATATTTACTGGAAAATTCATCCTGTTTGTGATCTTCAGTACGATCTTATTCTCATCCCCATTACTCAACCGTTCACTCATGATTCTTTGCACTGAAGGTGTTTTGCCAATGAGAAATAAAAAAATATAATCTGCGATAAATAAAAAAACACAGGCCCATAAAATGATCTGCACGATTGGAAATAATTCCTCAACAAAAAAAGACAATACGAAAAGAACAATACACCCACCCACAAGAAGATACAACCTTAATGGTATGAACAGATCGCCGATGTATTTTTTTACAGGACTCAAAGAAGTTGTGAGTTTGAGCTTCCGGCTGTGAGCTATGAGCTATGAGCCATCAGCTTGATTCTAAAAATTTAAATTCACTTTATAATTTGTTTTTAAGAGAGAAACTTACTAAGCCATATAGACGAGCTCAAAGCTCATAGCTGATAGCTTACAGCTTACCTTGGCACTTCTGCCGATTTTAAAATCTCATCAATCAAATCATCCGGGCTTATTCCTTCCATTTCCTTTTCCGGTGTAAGCATGATGCGATGACGAAGCACATGCGGTGCCATGGATATAATATCTTCCGGAATTACAAAATCACGTCCCTTGGTAGCCGCTGCTGCTTTGGAAGATCTTAACAATGCCAGCGATGCTCTTGGAGATGCACCTAAAAATAAAGAAGGTGTGTTCCTTGTTTCATTGATGATGTGAGCAATGTATTCTACCAGTTTTGGTTCGATCTTCACCTGTTGTAATAATTCCCTGAAATGTTTTAACGCCTGCGGTGATAAAATTTTATTTACCTGTTGCAGCATTTCATTCTGTGTTTTACCCTGCTGGTTTTGAAGTATTAGTATCTCTTCCTGCAAGGTTGGATAATTCACTTCTACCTTAAAAATAAAACGATCAAGCTGTGCTTCCGGGAGCCTGTAAGTACCTTCCTGTTCAATGGGATTTTGTGTAGCCAGGACAATAAACGGGTATTCCATCATGTGCGTGTATCCGTCAACGGTAACCTGGCGTTCTTCCATTACTTCAAAGAGGGCGGCCTGTGTTTTTGCCGGGGCACGGTTTATTTCATCTATTAAAACAATGTTGCTGAAAACCGGTCCCGGTTTAAAATTAAAGCTTCCTTCTTTGGGATTGAAAACGGAGGTTCCGATCACATCGCTTGGCATCATATCCGGTGTAAACTGCAATCTCGAGAACCTCACATCAACAATCCTGGCAACCAGTTTTGCTGCAAGTGTTTTTGCAACACCCGGCACACCTTCTATCAGTATATGGCCATCGCATAGCAAACCGATGAGCATGAGTTCAACCAACTGCTGTTGTCCCACGATCACTTTGGATATTTCTGAACGTATTGCGTTGAGTGCTTCATTCAATTCCATGATAGCGGTACGTTCCTGGTAAAAATTCTCTTCCATTATTTTCTTTTTTTATAAAATTGCTGAATTTGATCGTTTAAAGATAAGAGCTGGTAATCATCCAGTTTTTCATTTTGATTTGCATGATTAATGGCCCTGTACAAAGCAGTTGTACTTTCCAAAGATACGCCGCTCTTCCTGCTGAGGGTTTTAATAAATTCATCGCTGCCAGCGTTGACATGCAAAAAATAATTGCTCCTTATGTATTCATTAAAATAAGTGATCATTTTGTCTGCGATATTCTTATTATCATTCTTTTGAAGATAAAGCCTGGCAACTGTTTCGGTGAAAGCAACCGAACTATTCACATTCGGAGATATTTGTTTTATGATACGCTGCCTGCGTTTTAACTCAAACAATATAAATAATAATAAAAGGAACAATGAAAGCCAGAATGCACTTGCAAGTGGCGGAAATTTTAGCAAGGCATCAAGTGTAGAAAAACCTGACCCGGAGTTGCTTTTGCGGTAATAATAATCATCCCAGTAAATATGCTCAGGTGATTGATTTACCAGTTGTAACAAGTCCTGCATGTAGAGATAATTATTATTTTTCAATAAAAAATAATTGCTGAAAGCACGCGGATCGGTATGAAGGAATATTTTCCCTTTTCCCAAAAAGTATACAATACAATTCGGCTGATCATCGGCGTTATATCCTACTATCCTGCTGTTACCTTCCTTTATTTCAGAGAAAGAACTGGTAAATGGTAAATAAAAATAACTGTACCTGGCTTTAGTCGTATCTGCATCTTCGATCAGGCGTACATAAGTTTCTTTCAATTCAAATTCAAACGCTGTTTTCACTTTACAATTCATCTTTTCCAATAAAGAGCTGTCGATATTGGCCGCAGCAAGAAAAAAAGTATTACCCCTGGAAACATAATCCAATATCATCTCTGCATTGCCTGCAGATAAATAAAAATTCCTCGCAAGGCAGAAATAAAGAGAAGCCGTATCCGGCGATGACATCAATCCTTTTTCAAAAGGGAGTTTTGTTTGTTGAACATAATTGCTTGGAAAACTATTCTGTAAAATACCAAAGGCAATATTTCCTCCAAAAGGTTTTGTATGCTGGCTGGCATATGTTTCCCGGAGATCAGGCAACCTGGTCTTACGCTTACACCCCCCCAATACAAACAGGATACAGCAAAGCAATAAAGAATATCGTTGCGACTTATTCAATCATTAAATTTTATTATAAAAAGAAGTATAACCTCTTTCAATTTGTTCGAATTGTTCCCGGCTGATATCCAGGTTACCATACCACACATATTCATAATTCAAAACCAATGAAGCAAAATCATTTTTTTTATCGGCAGGTATTTCCTGTACATACTGGAAATTTGTTTTCTCAACAGAACGTTGCAACATGCCTTTGTCGGAAAGCTGGCGCAATGTTTTCAAAAAAAGATAACGAACCGCCATCCTGTAATCAGATAATTTAAAAGATTGCCTGATAAGTGCATCATAATCTGCAGTTTCATCAATGATAGTTTGCTCTGCCTGTATCTCTTTAACGGTAAGTGCTGTTGAACTTCTTTTAAATATCCCCTGGTTGAGAAATAATTTATATAAAATAAAAAGAACAATACCAATAGCGATCATCCAAAAGATCACCTGTACAAAACCGGATGATAAAATTTTTTGCAAAAAAGAAGGGGAAGTTTTGTGTGAAACCGAACGGTAATCTTCGTCGCTTTCTTTCTCGGCTGCTTTCAAAAGACTGTCAAGGTTTTTTACATATGCAAAACGTTTGTCTGTTTTCCATGCATTGATCGTATCTGCCGAGATGGCAATCTCGTGTTTGTAAAGAATGGTATCTGCACCTTCAACATCAGCCTGTGAAGCCTCTCCATTCTCAAGCAGGCTTGTATCTGAATATACATAACCCTGCGTTTGTGCCTGGCTGTTATTCACAACACAGCACAGAAAAAAAATTATGAAAAGTGATCTAAGCATTTGTTTCATTTAACCGGCTCACAATACCATCCTGCTTAATGAAATACCCGCGCCTGTTTAATCTTATTGGCAGAATTACAAAATACCATATTATCAGGAAGAGCGATGCACTTAATATAAGTATGCTTACCCATGCCGGCATACCTGTATTTCCTTTTTCATAAGTATGGCTCATGAGCCTGGTAATATAGCTTTCTAAAAAAGCAGCGGTAATAAAGAAAGGTATAAGACTTATTAAAATTTTTGCTGCATCTTTTGCTCCTCTTTTAAATGAGGCCATCCTCGTATAAGTGCCAGGGAATAATATACCACTTGCAAGTACAAAACCTGCAGTGCCGGCAATGATGATGGATGATATTTCGATGGTGCCGTGTATCCAGATCACGAGTATGGATTCCATGCCGAGCCCGTTTGAAAAAAACAAATATTGAAAACTACCCAGCATGATCCCATTGCTCCACATAAAAGTAAGTGTGGTGATACCGAGTGTAAAACCACCCATGAAAGTTAAAAAAGCAACCCTGATATTATTAAAAGCAATCATCATGAACATACTGAAAGCACTTTCATCTTTATTGCTATATACACCAAACGGATCTCCATTGGCAATACGATCTTCTGTCTGGTTTACATAATCATCTCCCAATACTCCTCTCACAAATGAAGGATCATGTATAGAAGAAAAATAACCGATCGCTGTAAATAAAATAAAAATGACTGCTGTAAATAAAAATATGCGGTGATACTTTTTAAAAAGCAATGGAAGTTCAAACTTCCAGAATTGAAAGATGCGGCTGTATTTTTCTTTCCTGTTTTGATAAATACTTTGATAAATGGTTGCAGCGATGCCGTTGATCCACCTGGTTGCCTTGCTACGTGGATAGAAAGTTTTTGCATACGAAAGATCATCGATCAGCGTAATAAAACGCTCCGCAGTTTCATCGGGATTTTCGGTTTCCTGGTGCTGGTAAGTCTTCCACTTCTCAGCATTTTTCTTTATAAACATTGCTTCACGCATAAGGGACTTCGTCTCCAACCCCTCTCCTAAGGTAGAGGGGAGTTGGCTCTTTTATATTAGTTATTGTTTTTTATTTCAGAAGATCTTAAAAGCTGTTTAAAAATGCTACACAATTTTACTAAATCAAGGAAAGTGGTCGGTGGTGACACCGACCACGGGAAACGCCGCGGTTGGTGTCGCCACCAACCGCAATATGGTGAAGAATGAAATCATTTTTAAATAGCTTAAAATTCCTTCTTACAATTTGCTGCATTTTTGATAAATAAAAAAATATGCTTTTAAACTTCGGCCGGTTGTAAATTGCATAACATGCCGAATATTACAATAACAACCGCATTTAATATCGACCTCGAATTCGAGATCGCCCCTTTTCATAAAAGGTTGTTTGCATATATTATCGACTTTTTTATATTGCTCGTTTACCTGGCTAGTATGAAATCGCTTTTATACAATGCGTTTTCCATTAACCTCGAAGACAATGTGGGACTTGATATCCTGATCATCTCTTTCCCGATGTTGCTTTATTCATTCGTTACCGAATTGTGGTTGAACGGGCAAACGCTGGGTAAAAAATTAATGCGCATAAGGGTGATCAGCCTGGATGGAGGCGAACCTACATTGGGGCAATACATATTGCGCTGGGTAACTAAATTTTTTGAATGGCCCTTTTTATTTGGCTACGTGATCTATTCTGAAAAAGCGCTTATCCTGTATATTTTCGTAACTGGTTTTTTTGGAATGGCAGTCGTGATCCTTATCACCGCAACGAGAAGAAACCAGCGGCTCGGCGACCTTGCTGCAGGAACCGTAATTGTAGATACAAAAACTTCACTGAGTGTGGCAGATACTGTGTTTATGGATGTGAAGAATCAAAATTACAAAGTACAGTTTCCCGAAGTAATGCGGCTAAGCGACAGCGATATCAATACGATCAAAACAGTGATCACGCAGTCGAGAAAAAGAAATAACGATGATATCAGTTACCGCGTGGAGGCCAAAGTAAAGCAGGTACTTGGCATACAATCCAGTCTTTCTCCCAATGATTTTTTAGAAAAATTACTCGAGGATTATAATTACCTCGCCACGAAAGAATGAGGAATGAGGCCAGATTTCAGCAACCATGTACCAGCAGTACCGTGAGGTTTATGTTATCTTAATAAAAGAATAGATTTATACGCCCTTCGAAAACGACCCTGCACTTTGTACAAGTAACAGCGACGATAGTGTTTTATAAAATAATTCAAAAATTGCAGGCTTCTATTTATTTGAAACCACCCATTGCCCCGGCCATGATCCCGATGATCATCATCAGTGTAAAAAATGACAAGCAAACGATCATTAAAATACCTATTATTTTAAAATAGGATGCCATCTTCATCATGCCGAGGTTGAAGTAGCCCTGGTCGGAACCAATTAATCCCTTTTTTAAATTATTGGCAGCGCCAATCAATGTAATATTGAGCAATAGCGAAATAACAATCGTAAAAAAGACCGTGATCATATTGGCTGTTTTAGCGGCACCTACAAGCCTGGAACTTGCCATAAAGCTGCTTAATACAGTCATCCCAATACCAACAAAACCAATGATGGCATTGATAGATGCCCATTGTGCGATCGAAGAAAAATTTGATTTCCCTTCATCAGTAAATCCGAGTTCAAATATGCTTTTTTCCTGGTTCGTTTCCATAATGAATCATTTATGATTTTACCTGAATAGGGTGTAAATACTATTAAGAAGCGCCAATACTGAAAATATAGTAGTAATAATAAAAAAAGTTTTCAGCGAAGCCAATCCTTTATTTAACGCATCAACATCTTCACTCAGCAGCGCCAGTTTTATTTTTACAGAAAAATTGTATAAGAAATAATACACTACTCCCATCACGGCGATAATGAATACAAGGATGCCAATGATAATTCCAACTGAAGCATCACCAAGAAAGCTAAAAGTGTCCGGCGATACCTTCCTGATCGTAGACATGATCACCGTACTTGCTGCTAACGCAATAAGCAGGAAAATGCCACAAAAAACAAAAACAAAGATTGAAATAAACTTCGACCATTTAGCAGCAGTACCCAGATGTTGCCGCACTTCGCCATCAACCTGCAGGTTAAGATCAGATAACTGGTCTTGCTGGAATTGTTCCATAAACTTAGTATTTGGTAGTACGAATATAAAACAATTTGGAAATGAGTTGATTTGGAAATTTGGAAATGGAAAAAGCTATTTACTGAACCGCAATTTAAGCCGCAGCATTAAGGACCTAGCATAATGCGGCTGCGCATAAGTTAACGATCAAGTCGAAGTAATGAAGCAAAATGAAGATTTACTGATGAAATTTTGTTAGTGCCCTAATTGCGTGAACACATTTGTTAGCAGCCGTTTATTAATGTGATGGTTTTGAGAAATTTTTTGGATTACTCCAATTTGCTAAGTCTTCACTCATAAATTCGGTGTAAGTAAACTTTAGTTCTTCCGATATTGCTGTCAGCTCTGGAAAAATGACTGAATGACTAATTCCTGCATGATATAGTTCCTTTAATATCTTAAGCTTCGAATTACCATCAATTTCAATAATATCAATTGTGTGATTATACATATCTAGTGAATCTTCGTATTTACCATGCATGGTAAATACGCCTTTTTGCGCATGTATTCTTTTGGAATTCTTATTTGTTCTTATTGCAATCGGTAAGTCAGCTTTAAGAAATCCTTTTTCATCTAATATATAATCTTGAATTATATTTTCATCTGGGCTTATTATTGATTTGCTTCCCAAATGTTCTGTGTTCATTTCCCAAGGATTTAAAACATATACACAAGCATCTTTTTTGTATTTATGATCTTCGACTGCAAAATAGAGTGCTGTTAAATAACTTTCAGTCCAATCTAATAGCCGAGTTGGTAACCCATAATGTTGCATAATAAAGAGCCAATCAATTTTGTACGAAGGAGTTTTACTATATAAAAAGGGTTCTGCCTTTTGCATAAAATCTCGACAGATTTCTCTTTCACATTTTTTCAGCCTTTCATCTCGGTAAATACTCGGAACCAAAGTATAATTTAAGTCCCTGTGACCTCTAAACCAAGGGTTAATTGTTGTTGTTTCAAGACCTAACAAATTGTTGAAGTCCTTTGCTTTATTAATGAACTGTGATAATGTTTTTACTTTACTCATATGGCTCAATTAATGACTGCTAACACTTCAATTTTTGAAAACCTTCATCTCCAAATTCCCAAATCACCAAATTTCCAAATTAATACGCCCTTGCAAACAACACCCGCTGCTCACTCGGTTTGCCAGTAAGTATACAAGCTCCGTTTTCCTTTTTATTATTCATCGGAATGCACCTGATCGTAGCCTTGGTTTGTTCTTTGATCTTTTCTTCAGTGTCTCCTGTTCCATCCCAATGTGCAGAAACAAAACCAGCTTTTTCATCCAGTAATTTTACAAATTCATCCCAGTTATTTGCTTCACGGATATTTTCATTCCTGAATGCAAGCGCTTTGTTATAGATGTTCTGCTGAATTTCTTCCAGTAAATTTTTTACTGTTGTAGCCAGTCCATCAAAAGAAACAGATTGTTTTTCTTTGGTATCTCTTCTTGCCAATTCAACAACATTATTTTCTACATCACGCATTCCCATCGCAATTCTTACAGGCACACCTTTCAATTCGTACTCGGCAAATTTCCATCCTGGTCTTGAGTTATCACTGTTATCATATTTCACACGAATGCCAAGCGCTTTTAATTCTTTAATGAGTCCATCTACTTTTGTATCGATAACAGGTTTGCTTTCTTCTCCTTTATAAATGGGAACAATTACAACCTGCAATGGTGCGATCCTTGGCGGCATGATCAATCCCTGGTCATCACTATGCGCCATGATCAATGCACCGATCAACCTTGTTGATACACCCCAGCTGGTGGCCCACACATATTCAAGTTTATTTTCTTTATTCAGGAACTGCACATCAAATGCCTTTGCAAAATTTTGCCCGAGGAAATGTGATGTACCCGCCTGCAATGCTTTACCATCCTGCATCAATGCTTCAATGCAATAAGTATCTTCTGCTCCTGCAAAACGTTCATTGGCAGTTTTCACTCCTTTAATAACAGGCACGGCCATGTATTGCTCAACGAAGTCTGCATAAACATCCAGCATCTGTTCTGTTTCGGCTATGGCTTCCTGTTTGGTTGCGTGTGCAGTATGACCTTCCTGCCATAAAAATTCAGCAGTACGCAGGAATAACCTTGTACGCATTTCCCATCTTACCACGTTTGCCCATTGATTTACCAGGATAGGAAGATCACGATAAGATTGTATCCAGCCTTTATAAGTGTTCCAGATGATCGCTTCACTTGTTGGACGAATAACGAGTTCTTCCTCAAGTTTTGCTTCAGGATCAACCATTAGTTTTCCTTTATTATCCGGATCTGTTTTTAAACGGTAATGCGTTACAACAGCACATTCTTTTGCAAATCCCTCTGCATTTTTTTCTTCTGCCTCAAATAAACTTTTAGGCACGAACAATGGGAAATAAGCATTCACGTGCCCGGTATCTTTAAACATTTTGTCTAATTGATCACGCATATTTTCCCATAATGCATAGCCATAAGGTTTGATCACCATGCATCCACGCACAGCAGAATAATCTGCCAGCCCTCCTTTAATTACCAGGTCGTTGTACCATTGCGAATAATCTGCGGCCCTTGTTGTTAGTTCTTTGCTCATTGTTTATTTCGTTAATTCTTTTTTCTTTGATTGATATCGGAGATCAGATTTCAGATATCAGCTAATTATTATTTATTGTTATTTGTCTTATTCACGATTGCCGATTGCCGATTCTTTTACACATCCTTTAACACACAACCATTACACAAACATGTCCTCCAAATAGTAACTTTATGATCGATATATGCCTTTCAGATTGTGCATGATACCGGGCTTTAAAGCTGCACAAAAGTAGTAACTTCATCTTATAATCTTTTTAATCGTTGCGCCATGAACCTTAAAATTTTACTTTTAGCCTTTTCTGCTGCCGCGATAAGTAGTTGCAGTACCACGTATAAGAGTGGACAAACACCAGACGATGTTTATTATTCTCCCGTAAAACCTATTGAAGAGGGTCGTTCAGAAGCACAGGCGAAAAAAGAGGGAACGAGGGCAACAAGACCGGTTCATGAAGACAGGCAAATTGTAATGAGTACGTATGATCGCCGCTGGCGTTATTTTAATGATGATTATGATGCTTATTATGATCCTTATCGCTATGGTTATAACTGCGGCTATTATTACAACCCTTACTATTACCCGTCACCGGTTTATATTTCAGGCGCTACATTTATAAATCCAAAGAATACGGTGCCACGCATGACAAACCTGGGCAGTTATAATTATTCTGACATGGTTGTTGTAAACCAGAAAACTGGCGCAACCAGGACGATCAGGTCAACCAGGGCATATAACAACAGTAACAATTCGGATAATTATATCAGGAGGATCATTGTTCCATCTTCAAACAGCAATACTTCTAATAACAACGTTTATCGCCCGTCTGATAACAATACAAGAACCTATACCCCATCCAGTTCAAATTCTTCGTCGGGTAGCTCGGGCAGCAGTTCAGGAAGTTCCGGTGCACCAGTTTCAAGGCCAGCCCGCAGAGGGTAAACCAATGCAAGGTTCATAATTGTTTGGATTGGAAAAATAAATTCGCTATCGGTTCAAATTTTCATATTTCCAATATATGTCAGCCTGACATTTTTAAATGAGATATTGTACGCATGAAAAAAAATATATTCTTTATTCTCATACTGATCAGCATACGTGGTTTTGCCCAGGTTCCTGAAGATGCGATCCGTTACAGCTGGTATCCTCAAAATGGTACGGCAAGAAACATGGCGATTGGTGGTGTAGTGGCATCTTTGGGCGGAGACATTACAGCAGCTTTTGTAAATCCTGCCGGTCTTGGTTTTTTTAGAACCAATGAAGTAGTATTAACACCCGGCATTTCACTCAATAGCAACAAAGCAAATTTCAGGCAGGCAATAACGTTAGACAAGCACAATGCATTTTCCTTTGGCCCCAGTGGGTTGATATTGGGTTTCCCCTCACGTGTTGATTCCAAAAAAAGCAATGCAATCAGTTTCGCCATTAACCAGGTTGCGAATTTTAACAACGAGATTCATTACAAAGCGCTGAATAATTATAGTTCCTTTGCTGAACAGTTTGCTGAAGAACTTGCCAAAAGCGGCGCACCAGCTTCCGATTTTTTATATACAAACTCCAGCGCACCATATACCATTGCGCCTGCATGGAATGCTTACCTGATCGACACCGTAAATATCAATGGTGTATTGCAGGTAAGGGCCGCACCGGAAACCATATTGGATTCCGGCCAGGCGATACAACAGGAAATGATAAAAAGAACCAGGGGTGGTATATATGAACTGGCACTTTCTTTTTCCGAGAATACCGGTAAAAAATGGTTATGGGGACTTAGCATTGGTATTCCCATTGTGTATTATAAAAGCAATACGACATTTTCTGAGAATGATACTTCTTCCAGCAAATACAACGGATTCAATTCTTTTACTTACAATGACAACTTCAGAACTTCGGGTGTTGGCATCAATTTAAAAGTAGGCGCTATTTACAGGCCAACTGAATACATACGGTTAGGGTTAGCCGTACATTCACCTTCATTTATGTCGCTTTCAGATAAAAGAACTGTAACACTGAATACGCAACTTGAATCCGACAGTGGCAAAACTGAATCTTTTTCAGAATCTTCTCTTACTTATACAAGCGGTGGCCCCGGCAATCCCAAATATTTTCAATCCTCTGCATGGAAAGCGATCATAAGTGCTTCCTGGGTTTTTCGTGAAATAGAAGATGTTACAAAACAACGTGGCTTTATTTCAGCCGATATTGAATATGTAAACCACAAGGCAAGCAGGTTCAGCAGCAATAATGAAGAACCAACTGAAGAAGAAGTTGCTTATTACAAAGCATTGAATAAGGTTGTAAAACATGAATACAAGGGAACCTTTAATTTCAAAGTTGGCGGCGAAGTAAAATTCAATATCATTATGGCAAGGCTTGGTTTTGCTTATTATGGAAACCCATATAAGGATCATGCATTAAAGGCAAGCCAATCATTGCTAAGTGGCGGACTCGGCTACCGCAACAAAGGTTTTTTTATTGATCTTACTTATGTGCACAGGATAACAAAAGATGTAAATTTTCCTTACAGGCTTGAGGATAGAGCCAATACGTTTGCGGGTTTGAGGCAACAGCAAGGAAACGTAATTGCCGGTTTTGGATTCAAGTTTTGATGTGATGTTATTTAATCAAAGTCTCTGAATTAATTTTCAATAATCAACGTACAATGTTCAATGCTCAAATTACAGTTCGTTGAATATTGAAAATTGTACGTTGATTATTGAAAATTTCTTAACTGCCGATTTTACCATTAATGACCCTTAGCAATTCATCTTTTACAGGCGCACACCAATTCATCTCCTCATCTTTCTTAAACCACGTCATTTGTCTTTTAGCATAATGTCGTGTATTTTGTTTTATTAATTCAATCGCACGATCCAGGCTTGTTATGTTGTCGAAATAATCGAACAATTCTCTATAGCCAACTGTTTGCAGGGCATTGAATTTTTTAAAAGATATAAGTTCCTCCGCTTCATGAACAAGTCCATCATCGATCATCTGGTCAACCCGGGCATTGATCCTTTCATATAAAATTTCACGAGGAAGTTGCAGGCCGGTTTTTATGATCGAAAAATCACGCTGCTTTTTTTGTTTGGATTGATAAGAAGTAATTGATCTGCCTGTTGACAACTGAACTTCAAGCGCCCTGATCATTCTTTGGGGATTTTGCATTTCCCCGGTTTTGTAAAAGGCAGGATCTGCTTTTTGAATGGCAGATTGCAGGTAGGACAATCCTCCCTGTTCATAATTTTTGATAACCTCATTTCTGATCTCATCATCAACGGCAGGGATATCATCGAGGCCCTCACAAAATGCTTTTATATAAAGGCCCGTTCCTCCAACCATCACTGCAATATCATTTTCCAAAAAAATATCTCTTACTGCATGCAAAGCATATGCTTCATAATCTGCAGCAGAAAAATCATCTTCAATTGAATGCGTATTGATAAAATAATGGTGAATGGCCTGCAGTTCTTCCTGCGAAGGTTTGGCAACGCCAATATTCAACTCTTTATAACACTGTCGGCTATCTGCAGAAATGATCTTTGTAGAAAAATGTTGGGCGACCTCCACGGCAAGCGCCGTTTTACCTACTGCCGTGGGACCGGCTATAATAATGCAAGTTTTATTCATTTCACCAATTGACAATGGACAGCGGACAATTAAAAATGGACAATTGAAAATGTACAGCATTTCGAAATAGCAAAGCGTTGTTCATTGTCAATTGTCCATTGTCAATTATATTAAAATCCATCATTCGATTCATCCGCAACAACATCATCCTCCCCTTCCTCTACCTCACCATCTTCCCCTTCTTCGCCATATCCTTCTTTCATCGCATCCGGCTGCAGGTCGTATTTTTCTTCCATCTCGGCAAGGCGGCTATCAATAAGCCCCTTGGTACCATATTGAGAAGGAGCAATTCCTTCTGTGCGCACACAACCGGGATAAGTAAGTTTTTTGTTTTCTTCCTTGTCAACATTAATAAGTTCGATCATAAAGTGCCAGTTCTTATTAAAGTCGTATTCATACACGAATTTCTGGTTGGGATCTTTGATCTCAGAGCCTATCTCCACTTCACTCATGATGAGTGGTTCTGCTTTATAAGCCTTATCATATTTTTCGAGTGTTATTTCCCGGCCACGCTGCCAGCTGTCGTTGCTACGGTAAAAAGTAGCTTTGTGCTTGCTGTCAAATTCATAGCTTTTTAGAATGGCGAGATGCAGATCATAAAAGGTCTGCTTGTGCCTGATAACGACATCGCGGTAAATGCTTTCATCATCTTCCCAGTATATTCTGAATTTTAATATTGCCATGGGGTAAAAATAGGGAATTTTTGGAAAACAGGGACGGGATCGGCAATCGGGAATCGGCAATTGGAACTCAGCAATTGACAATTATATTCAATTATTGTAAACTTTAAATATTTAAAGGCTCTAATAATTTAAATATCGATTGCCGATTGCCGATTGCCGTGATCATGCACCCCCAAATCCGCCGCCTTCTCCATCATAAACCGATGCGCCGCCTCATATTCATTTGCAATCTTGCCGTCAAGGATCGCTTCACGGATGGCATTTTTAATATCGCCGACGATCCGGCCCGGCTTAAGATTGAATTGTTCCATGATCATTTCACCGGTTATTGGTGGCTGCCAGTTGCGGATATGATCCTTTTCTTCAACCTCGGCACAGCGTTTTAATACGAGTTCAAAATTGTCAAGGTATCTTTTTACTTTTTGCTTGTTCTTGGAAGTAATATCGGCCCGGCACAACATCAGCAATGATTCAAGATCATCACCGGCATCAAATATCAATCTTCGTATAGCAGCATCCGTTATATTTTCTTTTGTAAGACTTATGGGCCGGAGGTGCATTTCCACCATCTTCCTTACAAACCGCATTTTTTCATTCTGCGGCAATTTTAATTTTGCAAATATTTTGGGCACCATTCTTCCGCCAAGCACTTCATGCCCGTGAAATGTCCACCCATGCCCTTCTTCAAATTTCTTGGTGGCAGGCTTGGCAATATCATGCAATACGGCAGCCCAGCGTAACCAAAGATCATTGGTGGTTTGTGAAATATTATCTACCACCTGCAGGGTATGATAAAAATTATCTTTGTGTCCTTTTCCATCTATGTATTCAGCACCGGCAAGCGCTGTCATTTGAGGAAAAATGATCTGCAACAAACCGGTCTTGTACATCATATCAAATCCTATTGAAGGACGCTTGCTCAATAATATTTTATTCAGTTCATCAGCAATGCGCTCACTACTTACAATTTTAATGCGTGCAGCATTGTCGGCAATGGCTCCAAATGTTTTTGCTTCAATTTCAAATTCAAGTTGTGTTGCAAATCGTATTGCACGCATCATGCGTAAAGGATCATCGCTGAATGTTTCCGCCGGCGCAAGCGGTGTTTTAATGATCTTGTTTTTCATATCCTCTACACCGCCGAAAGGATCTAACAGTTTACCATAATTGTTTTTATTAAGACTGATCGCAAGTGCATTGATCGTAAAATCGCGGCGGTTCTGGTCATCTTCCAGTGTGCCGGCTTCAACAGCAGGTTTGCGGCTATCGTAGCTATAACTTTCCTTTCGGGCACCTACGAATTCGATTTCAAGACCAGCATCTTCCCTTACTTCAATGGGAAAGGTTGAGAGATCCAGTTTTATTTGTGCCGTTCCGAAATTTTTAAAAAAGTTTACCTGTGGTACGATCTCAAACTGTTCAGCTGATCTGTGTGCAAGCGCAATTCCATCACCAATACAGACTATATCGATGTCCTTTGTATCCCTTCCCAATATCTTATCCCTTACAAAACCGCCGATCACGTAGCAATCTATTTCCAAGGTTGCTGCTGCATCTGCGATCTTGTTTAAGATAAATAATTCTGTTTCTGTGCAATTGATATCCATGAAACGCAAAAATAAGGTTTAGGAGTTTAGAAGTTTATACGTTTAGGCTTTACCATTAAAAACTAATCTAAACCTATAAACTTCTAAACTCCCAACCTTCTTTTCGGCATTATAGTTGACTAATACAACTTCCTTAAAAAAATACCGTTTAACTGATTAATTTTGTCATCTTGACTTTCTAACGATCACACATGAGTAAAAAAAATTATTTGCAGGGCACAGAGGAAGAAATGGAGTTTATGCCAATCATTCCATTGAACGAAGAAGATGAAGCAAATGCAGATGCACAGCCGATCCCCGATGAACTTCCCATCCTACCCTTAAGAAACACCGTACTATTTCCCGGCGTTGTTATTCCCATCACAGTTGGCCGCGATAAAAGCATTAAGGCAGTTGCCGATGCTTACAAGACTGACAAATTGGTTGGCGTAATTGCGCAAAAAGACAGTAGCGTAGAAGAACCAACCGTAAGCGATCTTGAAGATATTGGCACCGTAGCCAAAATTGTAAAGATGATCAAAATGCCGGATGGTGGCACAACGATCATTATCCAGGGACGCAAGCGTTTTAAAATTGAAGAGATCACTGCCGATGAACCTTATTTCAAAGCGATCATAAGATTATTGGACGAAGATAACCTTACCGGTGATGCAGATTTTAATGCAATGGTTGGAAGCATTAAAGACCTGGCGGGACAGATTGTTGGCTTATCTCCCAACCTGCCAAGTGAAGCAGCGATCATCTTAAAGAACATAGAAAATCCTTCTTTTCTCATACATTTTGTAAGCAGCAATTTAAACAGCGATATCAAGCAAAAACAAAAATTACTTGAGATCAGTAATTTAAAAGCAAGGGCCGAACTATTGATGAACCTGATGCATACCGAACTTCAATATGCAGAATTAAAGAACAAGGTTACCAATAAAACACGTGCTGAACTTGATAAACAACAGCGTGATTATTTTTTGCAACAGCAAATGAAAGCCATCAAAGATGAACTTGGTTCTGATAATGTGGCCGAAGTAAAAGAGATGCAGAAAAAAGCTGAAACAAAAAAATGGCCGGCAGCTGCAAAAGAAATGTTTACCAAAGGTGCGGAGAAACTGGAACGTATGCATCCATCCACACCTGATTATTCAGTTGTATATAATCATCTTGATCTTTTGCTTGATCTTCCATGGGAAGAATACACAGAAGATTCTTACGATCTGAAAAAAGCAAAAAAGATCCTTGATCATGATCATTATGGCATGAACAGGATCAAAGAACGCATATTGGAATACCTCGCTGTTTTAAAATTGAAGGGCGACATGAAGAGCCCGATCCTTTGCTTTATCGGCCCTCCGGGTATTGGAAAAACAAGTCTTGGTAAAAGCATTGCTTCTGCCATCAGCAGGAAATATGTAAGGGTGAGCCTTGGCGGTTTGCATGATGAAAGCGAGATACGTGGCCATCGTAAAACCTATATTGGTGCCATGCCGGGAAGGATCATACAATCTATCCGTAAAATAAAATCGAGTAATCCTGTAATGATATTGGATGAGATCGATAAGGTTGGAAACGATCATCGCGGCGATCCATCTTCTGCATTACTGGAAGTACTGGATCCTGAACAGAATAATTCTTTCTATGATAATTACCTGGAACTGGAATATGATCTTAGTAAAGTTTTATTCATTGCCACTGCAAATAATCTTGCAAGTATACAACCAGCTTTAAGGGACAGGCTTGAGATCATCGACCTCAGTGGTTATGCCATTGAAGAAAAAATTGAAATCGCAAGACGCCATCTTGTACCCAAGCAAAAAGAAATGCATGGATTACAACCCAACAGTTTTAAAATGAGCGATACCGTACTCGAAAAAGTGATCGCTGATTATACAAGAGAAAGTGGTGTAAGGGAACTCGACAGGCAACTGGCAAGCATCATGCGTTACCAGGCAAAGGAACTCGTACTTAAGGATAAATTAAAACCTACGATCACCATCAATGATGTAGAAAAAATATTGGGCAAACCAAGATACAGCAACGAATTGTATAAAATGGCGAATATGCCGGGGGTTGCTGTGGGCCTTGCCTGGACCTATGTGGGTGGTGATATTTTATTTATAGAAACACAACTGAGTGATGGCAAAGGTGAATTGAAACTTACCGGTAACCTTGGTAATGTTATGAAGGAAAGTGCCAGCACTGCTTTTACATGGCTGGAAGCAAATGGAAAAAAATGGGGACTTACGGCTGAACAATTCAATAAAAAAGATGCCCACATACATATACCTGAAGGCGCCACACCAAAGGATGGCCCAAGCGCAGGTATCACCATGATGACAGCATTGGCAAGCGCTTTTACCGGCAGAAAAATAAAACCTTACCTGGCCATGACCGGGGAAATAACATTAAGGGGACAGGTTCTTCCCGTTGGCGGAATAAAAGAAAAAGTACTTGCAGCAAAACGCTCAGGCATCAAAGAAATCATCATGTGCTGGCAGAATGAAAAAGATGTATCAGAGATCAATCCGCAGTTTATAGCGGGCATTAAGTTTCATTATGTAAAAACGATGCAGCAGGTGCTGGAGATCGCCCTGACGTAGTGAATAGGTTGACAGGTTAATATGTTGATAAGGATGTCCTTTATCAACATGTTAACCTATCAACTTTTCAACTAAATTTTAAACCCCAGCGAACCAAAAGCCGCTCCCAAACGTATATACTCTTGATTCAACTAATTTCATGTTGGTTGTTTTAAGGGTTAAAGAAAATTCCCCCTGATTCTTCAGGGGGAATTTTTATTATTAGCCAACATTGCAGTTTAGTAGCATTTCTTTCACCGCAGAGAACAAGAGAAACTAAGTTTACGCAGAGAATCTTTGCAAAATCTCGTTTTGCTCTTGTTAGCTGCGGTAAAATCCACGGTACACAACCAAAAATCTCAATTTGATTAAAATATCAAAAAGAACCTTTAACTTTAGCTCCTACAACCTCCAATACCTTTAATGCCACGCTAAGCCGGATAACGGCTTATTCGAAACAAACCCCTAATTACCTCTTCTCCTTCAAATGTCTTTAATTCATTAAAATATAATCTATGCGTGGAAATTCAACTTTACCAAGGAACATCTTTATCAGGTTAACATCGCTTACGGCCATCATTCTTTTTCTAAACCTTTCTACGGTTTCTGCCCAACAACCATTTTGTACAGATGAGATCGTGTATTGGTCCCAGGATTTTGGGACAGGTACCACCCCATCCGATGATCCCGATGTACTCACATCCGGGCTGACTTACCAGGCTACCGGGCCACTCACCAATGAGGGCGTTTATCGTTGTATTGATAATACACACCAAAAGCCTGAGTGGCATACATCCCCGGATCATACCCCGGGAGATGTAAATGGAAAGATGCTTGTAATTAACGGGCAGGCGGAAAATTTTTATCGCCATGTTGTTTTCAGGCCACAGGGATTCGCTGCAGGTTTTTATTCTGCAAGCCTCTACCTGTTGAATGTAAATACACCGGGAACCTGTGCGCCAAATCCATTGTTGCCTTTAATCAATTTCCAGGTTCAGTATCGTGATGTGAATGACAACTGGGTTGACCTGGTAAACTCACCGGTTACTTCAGGTTCTATTCCTCAAACGGCCCAACCGGTATGGGTGCGGCTGGGCGCTGTTTTTACTTTACCGGCAACCGGCAGTTTTGTTGTTAAAAGAATAAGACTAAGGCTTGCCGACGGCATCGTAGGCGGTTGCGGAAATGATTTTGCCGTTGATGATATTCAATTAGCTTCCTGCCCTTCCGGTTCTCAACCCGTAACTTTTGTGAATATAGGTGCTGCCCAAAAAGGAAGTGGCGCTTTGGTATCATGGTCAACTTCTATGGAACAAAACAATAGTTATTTCCAGGTAGAAAGAAGTGCCAACGCAGGTCAAACCTGGGATATTGTTGCGGTTGTAAAAGGAGCCATCAACAGCAATACCATGAAATATTATTCTGCTTATGATGCAAAACCGGTTGCAGGCACAAATTATTACAGGGTAAAACAGGTTGATATTGATGGAAAATTTGCTTATTCAAAAACAGTGAGCTTAAAACTAAATATTGAGAATACAGCTGTATCAGTGATAGCAAATCCTTTTTATTCAAATATCACTGTTGATTTTTTAAGCAACCGCAACCAGGTTGTGAATTACAGGCTGGCAGATGTTACCGGGAAACAGATCCTGTCGCAACAAATAAGCATAATAAAAGGAAGCAGTCGTAAAGTAATCGATAACCTTAGCAGGTTGAGTAACGGGGTTTATATTTTGCAGGTGAGGGATGATAAGGGGGCGATGTTGTATAATGATAAGGTCATTAAACAATAAGGAATAAGAAATAAAAAATAAGGAATAAGGAAGTCAGCACATTTTTGATTGAAGAAACTTCAATCTATAATACAGCTAACCTTTCTTATTCCTTATTTTTTATTCCTTATTTTAAATTTCCTGCTGCCCTTTCCCTCCAATCCTTCTCCTTCTCCGTACTCAACGCCTGTATAATACCTACAAGAAAAATACACGCAACATTTAAGAACAGGAACAATAAATTGTAAGTATTGTATTGATCAATATTCCTGTAGAAGTATTTAAAGAACAACAAAAGGTCTTTTATAAAAAAATAAACCCAACAGCCCAGGGCCACAATAAAAATGATATAGGAAATGATCCTTACCGGTTTGGAAGGATGCTTTTTTGTTCTGCGGAAGTAAATAATATAAACGCTGATAAATAAACATGCAGGGAACATCAGTATCAGCACCATGTACAAATAAACAACGAACGACATCTGATCAACCAGGCCAAAGAAAAATTTCAAACCCACCAGCAACAAAACTAGTGCAGTAACAAACCCGATGAAAGTAAAAAAAAGTGTACCGAAGAGGCGGAGGTATTTTCCAAAAGTATCGTCCATGCTGCGAAGGTAGGAATTAATAGGCCGCAGGTTCAAAAATGGATATCAGATTTCAGAAATCAGATGTGAGCAGTTCGCTGCTATTTAAGAAGATACTTAACCCTGGCTTGAACTTTTAAATTCCAAAATCTAAAGCAAGTGGTTTTTTGTATTTAATGATGCTGATAAGAAATCGGACATCCCAATATCAGAGATCAACGTTTCAATATTAATAGCAAAGCGCTGATCTCTGATATCTGATATCTGACATCCCGTATCCCGTATCTCCTTCTTAAAAATAACTCAGGTTCGTCTTTGGACTCAATGCCAGTAAGGACTGATACATCAACTTCACCGTATTCTCAATATCATCCTTGTGCAACATTTCTACCGTAGTATGCATATACCTCAGCGGTATCGATATTAATACAGAAGGGCAACCATCATTCGCATAAGCAAAAGATTCTGTATCGGTGCCGGTGCTGCGGCTTACCGTACGAAGCTGAACGGGTATTTTATTTTTTGCTGCAACATCCTGTACAAAATCCAACAGCTTGTTGTGTACAGCCGGGCCATAGCAAAGCGCCGGACCTTTTGTGCAGGAACAATCACCTTCAATGATCTTGTTGATCATAGGTGTACTGCTATCATGCGTTACGTCTGTTACAATGGCAACATTAGGTTTTATTCTTCTTGCGATCATTTCTGCTCCACGCAAACCAATTTCTTCCTGTACTGCATTTACGATATACAAACCAAAGGGAAGTTTTTTCTTATTAGCTTTTATCATCCTCGCCACTTCAGCGATCATGAAACCACCAATGCGGTTGTCGAATGCACGACCAATTAAAAAATCATGCGCCAGTTCATCATAACCTTCTTCATAAGTTGCCACGGCACCAATATGAATACCCAATGCTTCTACTTCTTTTTTACTGCGCGCGCCGCAATCCAAAAATAAATTATCAACTTTTGGTTGTGGTTCTTTCGCATCAGCATTTCCCATACGTGTATGAATTGCGGGCCAGCCAAATACTGCTTTTACAATTCCTTTTTTGCCCTGTATCAATACACGCATTGATGGTGCGATCTGGTGATCCACGCCGCCATTGCGTTTTAAATAGATCAAACCTTCCGATGATATATAATTAACGAACCAGCTTATTTCATCGGCATGCGCTTCAATAACAACTTTAAACGGATGATCGGGATTGATCACACCTACAGCAGTTCCGTAAGGATCGGTAAACACGCTATCAACATTCGGGCGCAGGTAATTCAACCATAATTTTTGCCCGCTGCTCTCAAATCCTGTTGGTGAAGCATTATTGATATAATCTTTTAAAAATGCATAGGAAGTATCCGGTAATGTTCTTTTTGTTTTTACAGCTTTTGCCATGTTTTATTTTTTAAGAAAACAAATTAACTAAATAGTTGCCACAAAAGTAGCGATCGCAGAAAACAACATGAGTCCGTCTACCAAAAAATAATAAAAAAAATAGCCTTGCTTTTTTAACGACATACGATAGACAGAGAAAGTAACGATCCCTGTTATTAAGAAAGCAACGATCTGTGCTTTGTTATCAAAGAAATACCGGAGAAAAAAACCACATAAAAGATATGCAGTGAAAACAACCATCATGATTATCCTGAGTGTTTGCCTGCTTACATCTGTGGCAAGGCTTCGCAATGCATGTATCTTATCTACCTGTATATCCCTTGAATCGAAAATGATGCAAAGCATGAGCATGAATAAAAACCTTGCTGAAAATAATAATTGAATGGATGAAGTTGCAACTGTTGGCGATTGCGATACCGGGATCATGACCGTAACAAAGGTCCAGGTAAAGGAGAGCAATACTGTTTTTAAGAAACCTGCCTTTCGTGTGAATTCAAGTTTTTTTACCGGCCATAACGGTACACTGTAGAGGAGCGTTAATAATACGGCTACAACTATATAAGAAAGGATACCTAGCAGCAATATCATGCAATATAAAACACCCGCAGCTGCGATGATGAACAATGCTGTATTTGAAAACTGCTTTATTAAAAATGTAACAGGGGGAATATCCCGGTTAAAATAATATTTACTGATAAGCCAGTAAAAATTATAACTGCTAAGGGTTGAAAAAAAGATCAGCCCGTAAATATAATTATTGGGAGGAATGTGCAGCAGCAGAAATGTTTGATAACACAGCGCTACCGCACAAATAGAAATAAAAATAGAATGGGATAAGATGAACTGCAGCCATCTTATTAACGGCATTGTTCTATCACACTTTGTGTTGTAAAAGTATTGCTTTGATTCTTTGCAAAATCCTTCACATAAACTTCAAAAGCCATGGTATCTATGTGAGGAGGGTCTGTTGGATCAAGACAACCGGTCAGCGGCCCGATCTTAACCGTTACTTCTGCCTTTAAATTCTTCCTGGTAGCTTCACTGATATCGGGAAAATCTATTGAGTCAACCATTTGGCTAAACAGGTTCTTAATAAAAATACGGGCAGTATCATCTTTAGTGATGCCAATATCGCCTTCGGCATCTGTTACTGTAAAAGTTATTTCAGGAGCTGGTGAATCGGGCAGGTTCTCAAAAGCAGTAGGAGAAATCGATTTATACTCAATCTGCGGCGCAGTGGTATATTTATCTTTATTACAACTTAAAAAAAACAAACTCATTACTAATACCAGGATTGTTACTCTCATCATTTTAAATTATAACCAAATTTAATGATAGAAAACGATATAACAACCTAAGAAAATGTTTAATTAAAAGGCAAATGCGGCCAGAAATGATGTACCGGAGATGACAATGCAATTTGAAGATTTGAAGATTTGAAAATGTGCCGATGAGAACCGTGTAAATTTGCAATTACCGTGATGCAAAAAATCTTTTCATTTTCAAATCTTCAAATTTTCAAATCTCCGAATTGTCTTAAAATCCGGAAATTCGCTGCTTAACATGGATGTACACACAAACGATAGCAACATTATAAAAGAAATTTTCAATATCACTCCAAATGATTTTGAAAGCCTCGCCCTTCAAATATTCAATTTTCAATATACAAACAACGAAGTTTACCGGCAGTACTGCCAGGCAATAAAAAAAGATGGTTCCAGCGTAAACAGTTTAATCGATATTCCTTTTTTACCCATTTCATTTTTCAAAACAAAAAAGATCATGGCAGGTTCATTTGAGCCCGCTGTTATTTTTGAAAGCAGTGGTACAACTGGTTCTGTCAACAGCAAACATTTTGTAAAAGATCTTTCCGTTTACGAAGAAAGTTTTTTAAAAGCATTCCGGCAATGCTACGGCACCGTTAGTGAGCTTTGTATTATCGGCCTGCTTCCTTCTTATCTTGAAAGACAGCATTCATCATTGGTATACATGGTAAATGAACTGATCAAACAAAGTGGTCATGCCGCAAGTGGTTTTTATTTGTACGATACAGAAAAATTGTATCAAACAATACTTGCAAATGAAAAGAACAAACAACCTACGTTACTGATCGGCGTTACATATGCATTGCTTGATTTTGCAGAAGCACATTCTATGAATCTTGAATACACAACTGTAATGGAAACCGGCGGTATGAAGGGAAGGCAGGAAGAACTTACAAGGGAGGAGGTTCACAGCAGATTAAAACAACAGCTTGGCCTAAACGAAATCCATTCTGAATATGGCATGACCGAATTATTATCACAGGCATATTCAACCGGCAACGGCATTTTCAATTGCCCGCCATGGATGAAAATATTATTGCGGGCTGAAGATGATCCTTTTGAAATAATCACTTCAACTGCAATCAAAAACAAACCCGCTGCCGGCGCTATTAATATAATTGATCTTGCCAATATTCACAGTTGTTCGTTTATTGCTACAGATGATGTTGGGAAATTGTATTCGAATGCTAGTTTCGAGATTTTGGGAAGGATGGATAATAGTGATGTGAGGGGTTGTGGGTTGATGATTGTTTAAAAGTTGACAGGTTGAAAAGTTGACGAAGTTGACAAGAACTCCTTTATCAACCCTATTAACTTATCAACCAACATCTACATTTTCCTCCTGCTCCTCAAATACTTCTTCTGCAAAATCTCCCCCATCGGCTCATCGTTCACCTTACTCTCCAGCCACGAAACAATATCGAGGTATGCAAATGCACGTGTTTCAAAACGGCTATGCTCAAACGCTTTTATAGTGCTTAGGAAATGCTCAAATTCCTTTTTTACTTTATCACCAGGCACATGAAAGGTCCTGCGCAGGAACTTGAATGTTTCTTCTTCTATCACGGTAAGATTTTCCATTTTCGCCATGAAGCGGTATACTGATTTTATCAGGTGCTCAATGATATCTGCATTGCCCAATTCATAATGTGCGATCAGGTGAAGCAATCTTGCATAGCACTGCAGGTCGTTTCGCAGGTCAACATGATCATTGATGATCCTGCGTAAATAATCAATACATTTTTCATATTGCGCTGCACCAAAATACAAAGTGGCGATCTTATAGTTGAATACAAGTACACGGTGCCTGTCGAGGTAAAGTACATATTCATTCAACTTATCTTCAATGGTCTTTACCAATGAAAGTCCTTCTTTGAAAGTACCAAGAATAATATGTTGATTCAGCCTTGCACTGTTTATATATACAAAGGTTTGCACCCTGTTATTATCATGCCTGTTGGCAACTTCCGATCCGGCAAATTTTTGAAACTGCTGAAGTGTAGCGTCGAATTTTTTATAATTCCTCAGGTCAAAATGCGCATTCAGTAAATTATGCATGCCTTTTATATAATGGCCGGTATCAACGCCGATCATGATCGGTTCTTCATGAAAAAGATCCACCCATTTTTGCGTATAGCGGTAATACATTAAAAAATCCTGCCTTATAAAAGCATACCAGCAATAACTCTGGTAAAAATAAAGTCGCTCGTAAAATGCAGTTTGTTTGTATGCATCTTTTGGAAGATGTTCTTTAAAAAATGCATTGATACCAGCTTCATCCTTTTCATTTCTTGCATGGCCGTTCTTTATATACCAGCTGTACAATTGCAACGCAAGATTAGAAAGCCTCGTGATCATTACCCGCTTTGCGTTGATCTCATCTGCTTCTTCGCTAAGCCTGTCGGCACGATCCTGCATACTGCGGGTAATGTGCAGTATCTCAATTTTTTTCTCAAGCGATATTACCTGGATCAAAAAACTATCCTGGTTATACGTGATGGCAAGTTCCTTTGCCTTTTCCAGTATTTTAAGGCTTTGCAGGTAGAGCCCTTTATTATAAAGTATCCTTGCATAATCCAGTTGCTCGTGTAATTGCAGGTCGATGCTTTCCTGTGTTTTTATCAGGCGAAGGCTTGCCAATAATTGTTTGTACAGGTGTGCCTTGGTGTTAGAAAGCTGGGGTTTCTTTATAGAAGAAAGTTTTTTTAGCAGCAATTGTTCATCATATGCCGGCAATTTATCCAGCGCATCAAAAAGCTCGATGATCTTAAGATCCTTATTGCCCGAACTTCTTTGTATATAGAGTTTGAAATTGCGTTTTTCAGACTTTTCCAGCGAGCGGATCAATTGAAATAATATGTCTGCAGAACGGTTGGGCATCATGAAGTAATTTTATTCAAATTCAATACAGCAAAGGGTTTCATAAGATTACAATATCCTTTAACGTACTGAAATTGCAAATAAGTTGTTTTGAAAAAAGTACCAACACAATTTATTTTCGTACAGGAAAACAAAAGGTCGGCATCATATAAGCAGGCAATCGAAATAAGGCAGGCAATCAAAAGGCTGTTTCATTTTTGACGCAGCGGCAATTTAGACAAAATAATAATACAACAGCACAGCTGTAAAGATTTTCATATGGCAAGCAATCGAAAGGCGCTCCGTTTCTACGGAGGGCCATTTCTTTTTTGGGGGTAGTTGTTCTAATGTTTTATGTTTCTTTATTTTTTGAAATGCTTGTATGGTTGTGGATTAAAATGGAATTTTCAATGTTCAACGTACAATATTTCAATGTTCATCGGAACACGGATACCAGATACGGAATATGAGATATTGGATACAGGATATCTACAAGTAAAATCTACTACCAGTTATGCAATATCCTGTATCTCGTATCAGGCATCCCGTAT
Source organism: Ferruginibacter sp. (assembly GCA_047601875.1). Taxonomy (GTDB): domain Bacteria; phylum Bacteroidota; class Bacteroidia; order Chitinophagales; family Chitinophagaceae; genus Ferruginibacter. The sequence goes on from JASGIL010000001.1 coordinate 572,424, forward strand.
CTCCCAAGATTAAATTACTTAGATATTAAAATAATTCACACTAAAGTTCGTTTTACCTATGCAAAAGGGTCATTTCACTGTTGCGGGGTAACTGAAATGGGGTTAACTTTATAGTGAGTTAAATATCTGTGATGACAAATCGATTGCTTTACTTAAAACATTCAAAGGTTATTTGTGGAGGATAACCCATGATGGATATATAACAATATTCAGCTCCACTTTTATGTGGAGTTTTTTATTAAATAAATGCTATGCAAAGCATAAAGACCATACCCGCTGACACCACACTGATAAGAAGAGTACTGGAACTCCAGCACCATATCGGTAATACCCCGCTTTATAAAATTGAAAAATTATTCAGCAAAGACAATGTTGCTATTTACGCCAAACAGGAATGGATGCAGCTAGGCGGAAGCGTTAAAACCAGGCCCGCTTTTAATATTATACGCAATGCCATCGAAAATGGCGAACTCAATTACAATAAAATATTGTTGGATGCTACCAGTGGCAACACGGGCATTGCTTATGCCACCATCGCCAAAAAACTGGGACTTAAAGTGTCGCTTTGCCTTCCTGAAAATGCTTCGCAGGAAAGAAAGAATATTTTAGAATCGCTTGGCGCTGATATCATCTTTACATCAAAGTTTGAAGGTACTGACGGTGCACAGGAAGTTGCAAGGGCACTTGCTGAAAAATATCCTGACCGTTATTTTTATGCGAGCCAATACACTAATGCAAACAACTGGAAGGCGCATTATTTTACTACGGCGATGGAAATATATAATGTATTACCAAACATCACGCATTTTGTTGCAGGACTTGGAACCACCGGAACATTTGTTGGAACAAGCAAACGATTAAAATCTTTGAGCCCCTCTATAAAATTGATTTCATTACAACCCGATTACCCGATGCATGGGCTTGAAGGATGGAAACATTTGGAAACTGCGGTTGTGCCTGCTATTTATGATCCTACACTGGCAGATGAAACAGTAGAAGTTGGGACAGAAGAATCTTATGATATCATAAGAAGAACAGCACACTCAGAAGGCTTATTGCTAAGCCCGTCTTCAGCAGCGAACCTGGCAGGTGCAATAAGAGTAGCAAAAAAAATCGAATCAGGAATTATTGTTACTATTTTACCGGATAATGCTGATAAGTATCATGAAATAGTAAGCCAATTAATATAATTATGCTGATAATAGAAACAAAGCCTAAAGAAGAAATGATCGCCGATGGTATCAATAGTTTCCCGGATGAATGCTGTGGCTTTATGTTTGGCACAGAAGATGGCGACACAAGAACGGTAACAACATCATTGGTTGTACACAATTCGAAAGAAGGAGATAAACGCAGGAGGTTTGAAATATCGCCGATGGATTATATGAATGCAGAAAGATATGCGGATGAGCATAACCTGTTATTACTCGGTATTTATCATTCTCATCCAAATCACCCTTCAATACCATCGGAGCACGACAGGGTTGCAGCGCAGGTTTATTTTTCTTATGTGATCATATCAATAAGAGAAGCAGCATTTTCAACCATTCAATCCTGGAGACTGAATGAAGCATCACAATTTGAAGAAGAACAAATTATTTTATAAAATCAATCAATCTATAACAATGGCAACAGTTATCATCCCTACACCATTAAGAAAATTTACCAACAACACTTCCAAACTTGAAATAAAAGGAGGAAGTATAAAAGACACCATCAATGAACTTGCATTGAATTTCCCGGATCTTAAAAAACATTTACTAGATGAAACAGGCAATATCCGTTCATTCGTAAATATTTTTGTTGGCAACGATGATATTCGCAATTTGCAACAGGAGAATACTGTTGTAAAAGAAGATGCAGTTGTGAGTATCATACCGGCGATAGCAGGGGGAAAAAATTAAAAATTAAAAATTAAAAATTAAAAATTAAAAATTAAAAGAGGATTTCAAAAACCGTTTCCTCGCTGCCATATCATACATCTTACATCATAAATCATACATTAAGCGCATGAACACTGAAAATATACAATTCTCCCCTGCCGAATACGCACGCTATAACAGGCATATTATCATTCCCGGGTTTGGGCTGGCGGCCCAGCAAAAATTAAAAGCTGCAAAAGTTTTGATCATTGGTTCAGGTGGATTAGGAAGTCCCATGCTTCTTTACCTGGCTGCTGCGGGTGTGGGTACAATTGGCATTGTTGATTTTGATGTGGTAGATGACAGCAACCTTCAACGGCAGGTATTGTTTGGCGTTACTGAAGTAGGTAAGCCAAAGGTTGAAGCAGCAAAACAAAGATTGCAGGGATTGAATCCGCATATTGATATCATTACTTATAACATGCAGCTTACTTCACAGAATGCATTGGACCTTGTAAAAGATTATGATGTGGTAGCTGATGGTACAGATAATTTTCCAACACGATACCTTGTAAACGATGCCTGTGTACTATTGGGCAAACCAAATGTATACGCATCTATCTTCCAGTTTGAAGGACAGGTTTCTGTTTTTAATTATACAAATGAAAAGGGAGAAGTGGGCCCCAATTACAGGGACCTCTATCCTACTCCACCGCCGCCGGGCCTGGTTCCCAATTGCGCAGAAGGTGGCGTATTGGGTGTACTACCGGGCATCATTGGCAGCTTGCAGGCAAATGAAGTAATAAAAGTAATAACAGGGGTTGGCGATAATTTATCAGGACGTTTCTTTTGCTTTGACGCATTGACATTTGAAACAAGAACTTTCAATATCAGCCGCAATGAGAACAACCCATTGAATGGAAAAAATCCAACAATTACAAAACTGATCGACTACGAACAATTCTGTGGAATGAAGGCTGTTGAAAAGCCGATCAAAGAAATTACTGTTGATGAATTTGATGAATGGAAAGCATCAGGTGAAGATATGCAGGTAATCGATGTACGTGAACCGGGAGAATATGAAGAAGTGAATATCGGCGCTTTATTAATTCCGTTAGGAACTGTTGCTGATAATGCAGGAAAGATCGTTCGTAATAAAAAAGTAGTTGTTCACTGTAAGATGGGCGGACGCAGCGCAAAAGCGATACGTGAACTGGAAGAGAAATTTGGCTTTGATAACCTGTATAATCTGAAGGGAGGAATAACTGCTTATATGCAGAAGGTGAATGCATAAATTATTTTTTTTAAATATAATAGCCCCGGAAGTCAAAAGCTTCCGGGGATTTTTTTAGATTAAGGTTTTTCTTTTTTGCTTGTCCGAAAAAGAAACAAAAAGAAGAGACTGATATACATAAGGTGAATGCTAAATTTATTTTTTGTCTGAAGAGTGATTCTTGTGATTAAATGATTGGCTCGATTAATTACAGCAATTATAGTTCTAATTTGCAAGAGCTCCCGAAGGGAAGAATAATTACATCGTTAGGAAGAACCACATCAAAATAAGATCTGCTAAAATTTAGGTTTGCTTTTATTTATTCAATTAAATCATAATTATGAAGCAAATTTATATTTCAGTTTTACTTTTATTTATTAAACAGCAAGTCATTTGTCAGTCATGGGTTCCTTTGGGAAGCGATGAACAAACATCCAGTTCTATTATTATGACTGCTGCAAGTCGTTTTTTTGCAGGTCTTTCAAATGATGCTGTTCCCTATGTGAGTTACCTCGATGATGCAGGTGGTGGCGCTAACATTGGCGATTTTAAAGTTCATGCCAGGAGATTTAAAAATAACCAGTGGGAATTTGCAGGCAATGGAATATCTCCCCAGTTTCCGGGAAGTGATGATCTTCCTATAGCATTTGATGGCGATATTCCTTATGTAGCTTATAGTGAACCGGACTTACCACTTAATCTTCAAAATAAATTATCAGTAAGGAAACTTAACAGCAATACAGGTAACTGGGACCTGGTAGGACCACAGGGCTTAACAGAAGGTCCCGCAACCAGCATCGTGATCGCTACAGACAACGGTAAGATCTATGTTGCTTATAGTGATGGTGCGCATGACTCAAAGATCACGGTAAAACGTTTTGACAATGCAAATCCTGCTAATGGCTGGCAAACAATTGGACTACCAGGTTTTTCAAATGCATTTATTTTAAGAATAAATCTTGTGATCGATAACGGCATTCCTTATGTTGCCTATCTTGATTTTGGTACCGCTACCAATATGGTGTTAGTAAAAAAATTTAATGGGACGGCCTGGGTAGATGTAGGAACAAATAATGCGACTGGCGGCCTGCAGGTGTTTGTGCAATCATTAAAATTCAATAGCGATCATACTCCATTTCTACTTTTTATTAATAATAATGGCGAAGGTATTTTGCGAAACTTAAATACTGCCAACACATGGGTAACTACTGGTGATCAACCCTTTGCTACATCGGTTACAACCACTGCCTCACTGGCTATTCTACACGATATCCCATTCGTTGTATTTGGTAAACGGGTGAACCAGGTAATACAACTTCATGCAAAAAGTTTTAATGCTGCAATTAATAGCTGGGCCGATGTGGGTACCCAGCCTCTTACCGCAAGTCCATGTGACATTAACGAGGCTGTACTAACAACTGATGGCAATAATAAGCTGTTTCTTTTCTTCCACAATTTCTGTGCAGGTATTTATGCAAAAACATTTGATGCATCTGCTATTTTACCGTTAACGATCACAGCGTTTAATGTAACCCGTGAGCAAAATACAAGTGTTTTACAGTGGGATACTGAAAACGGGTTAAATAATAAAATGTTTGAAGTAGAACATAGTACAGATGGACTTCACTTTACTAAAATTGGCGAAGTGGCAGCACAATTGCCTGGCAATATTTCACAGCACTATCGTTTCGTACATACCGGGCCCGTGACGGGAATCAATTTCTACAGGTTAAAACAAATCGACAACAATGACCAGTTTATATACTCGGAAATTATAAGCATCACTTTCAGTAAGGATCAGCAATTGGCTATCACACTCTCCCCCAATCCTGTAAAAGACATATTACATGTTGAACATTTCATTGAAGGGAAAACAAAAATTACCATAAGTGACGCAGCAGGCAAAACAATAAAAAGATCAGAAAGCAGCGACAGATCAATTGATATAAACGTAGCAGGGCTCGCTCATGGTACTTATTTTATCAGCATATATGGAGATAAAGCGGTTGGAACGGGATCGTTTGTAAAATAAAACGTAGAATGTAAGATCTAAGATTTAAGATGTAAGATCTAAGATTTAAAATGCAGAGAATAACAAATAAGACAGGAACATGCAATTATAAAAATATCTTAGATCATACATCTTAAATCTTACATCTTATACACCTGGAAATGTTTTAGACTCCATAACCACATACCATTCTTTTGTTTCATCATCCATCCTTATCCTTATATCCTGTGCAACATTATTCAATTTTGCCTGGGATTGTGGATCATCTGCCGAAAGACTTTCAATATATTTTTCCTGGTATTTAAAATAGGAAAGCATATTTTTTGAATCTCTTATTATTTTATGATACTCTTTAAAATAAATAAATCCTTCAATTGCAGCATATGCCGGCGGAATTGAAAGACTAAAGAATTGTCCAACCAGGTGAAGGACTTCGCTTACATGTATTTCATGCTGCAATAATGAGATTGTATACTCGTGATTGATCCAACTACCAATCGTATGCATAGAAACGCTGATAACGAATGCCACGAAAATGGGAAATCGAACCTTTTCAAGAAAAGAGAACATACCCTTTATTTGTGCAGGCCGGCCTTCGTGGTATTCAACCTGGCTTTTAATAAGTTTTAAAAGTTCTTCCTTTGTATTTATAAAACCTATGGAGGGCATTTTCTTTTCAACGTATTTTTTTTCCATTGCTTTAGCTTCTTCAGATATATTATCAAAAGGTTCAAGCTCGTCTGTTATTTCAATACCACATGTAACAAACTTTTCAAGCACCCGCAATCTTTCTGCTTCACGGCGAAAATTCAGCCTGGTATAATTCAGTACAAATTTTTTCCTGTTTATAAAAAAGCCTTTTAGGAATATAATGATGATAGCTGCCAGCAACACACACATAAATTCCAGTGATGCCAGCATTCTTTTTTCGCTTTCGTTTTTTTCTTCAACAAAACATATACTTATTGCCAGTATAAATGCAGAAGCAAAACTACAGCCTACTGCAATTGTCCATAGTAACTCATACCAGAATTTCAGTCTCTTCGCTTTATGGTCGCGTTTATATTGCAAAGCCGCAATATCAGATTTGAAAGCTTTGATAATGATCAATTCTTTATTCTGTTCCTTTACATAATCTACAATATCGGCGGTACCTCCTGTTCCGCCTGCTTCCAACCCGTCATATACTGCTATTATCACATTACATTGTTCTACAATTTTCTTACCCGCTTTTAAATAGTAATTGTTTACTTCTGATTTTTCAACTACAGCTTTTGTTATATGGGTTGTTTCTGTAGATCTTTGGAGCAAATCGTCAAGTTTCCTGCTTTGATCCTTATCAAATCCAAGTTCTTTATATTCATTTAAGTCAAACGGAAGTATTACTTTCAGCGTTGCACCAAATTCGGGAGAAAGACAAACATCTGCAAAAATCGTATCTGCACCTATTGCCAACGAGCTGTAAGCAATGATCTCTTTTGGATTTTTTTGGGACTTAAGTTTTGTTATTGCCAACCTTATTTCATGTTCAACCTTACCGGCATCTTCTAAATGACGGTGTCCCGTAACCCCTATTATTAATTGCTCCATAAAATTTCATTTTATACCGAATGAAGAAACACAATAAACCCTAAAACTAATGAAAAAATTATTTCATATATTGTATAAAAAACATCATACAGGATGACAAACCCTATTTCTATTTTTATTTCATACTCACATGACGACGAAAAGTATCTTAAAAAGATCAGGAGTTATTTAAGAGGTACCGATTTCGAAAATATCCAGATATGGGATGACAACGCAATGAAACCCGGTGAACTTTGGGACGACGAAATAAAAAACAGGCTGGAAAATGCAGATATTATTTTGTTGCTGGTAAGCATGACATTTTTGTATTCTACTTATATCAATAAAGTTGAATTAACCTATGCATTTGACAGGCATAAAAAAAATCAATGCATCATTATTCCCATTTTTATAAGAACATGCCCGCTGGAAGATGAACCAGCAAATAAAATTGCTTCGATACAAGGGTTTCCACGATCAAACCAAAAAAGAAAAAAGTTTTATTCAGAGATGGACGAAGAAATATATGAACACCTGGACGATATGAGGGCCGGCGTAAAAGATGCCATTGAGCGGGTGAAAAGAAATCGCCTGCTTAGCTCATTAAGAACAGACGATAATAAAAAAGAACTTGGGGACCAGATTGATAAACTTAGAAACAATAATCATATTTACCTCTCATTGCCTGCATCAGATACCGGGCTCACCATGTATACACGCTTTTTTCAAAATGCAAAAAAGAAAAAAGAGATCGGGTTATGGGATTTTGATATCATAACCGATAACAATTCTGCACAGCAAAAAACAAGCGGTTCCCTGCTAACTGAACAGACCAGGAAAATGATCAATGAATCTGTATACACAATTCATATAATAACATCCGTTGATGAACTGCACTCCGGTATCGTAAAAGAACAGATTGCCATTGCCGAACAAAAAAACAAAAGTGATTTCTTTTCACGAAGCATTATGTGGGTCAGTTCAGATGAAATAACCAAAGGCTTCGGGGAGAACCTGAAAGAAAACCAGGTGGCAACAAGTATAGAAACCATTTTTGACATCATTGAAGATTTTGAACTGCAACGAAATAAAAAAATAAAAGAAATAGAAAATACCTATGCCAAACCTGTTTTAAAAACACTGATGATATTTGATTATTCAAAAGATAACAACGATGCATTCAGGCAAAAAGTAAAAACTGAATTAGAAAAAAAGAAAGTATGCAGTGTGCGGCTAAATCCTCCCGGCGATGTCCGCAATGTTTTAAAAGACAGGCTTGATAATTGCCAGGGCGCCATTATTGTGTATGGCATGGCTGAATCAGGCTGGTATCTTTACTGCCAGGATATGCTATATGAGAGCCAGCTCATCAAATCAAAAGCTGTTTGTGTAAGTAACCCCGATATCGATAAAAAAATAAACGGCTACATTTCTGTAAATGAGTTCATGGTATTAAGAGAAGATGCTGACGACATCGATGATGAACTCAATAACTTTTTAAATAAACTTACTGCATAAAATAGTGTTATGAATCAAAGTACATCGACCACAAGTCTTTTCCAGGTGGATGAATTTTATCTTGACCTCCAAACTGATGGCCGTACCATTTCCCTGTTAAGCGAAGAAAAGATTGCTGAAAGGCCATTCCCCGGATTACGTCCTTTTAAAACTTCCGAGTTCCAGTTATTCAAAGGACGTGATGGCCAGGCACAGGAATTAATAGAAAGATTGAATGAAAATCATTTCTTAGCTGTTATCGGTAGTTCAGGTACAGGAAAATCTTCACTCGTAAGAGCAGGTTTAATTCCACAACTTCACGGAGGCTTCCTGCACAAAGCAGGCAGTAGCTGGGAAATAGCAATTTGTCGCCCGGGACAGGATCCAATAAAAAATCTTTCTGTTGCGCTTACTAGTGTTAAAACAAAAAGCAAGTCGAACGAAATCCTTTTAAAAGAAAATGAAAGCATAGAAGAGGCACTGCGGCTATCCCCTTACGGTATCATTGAAGTTTATAAAAAAATGCAGGCTGAAAAAACAGGAGAACAATCAAACCTGCTTGTTATCATTGACCAGTTCGAAGAATTGTTTCGCTATACACGCAATCAACCTGCTGCAGAAGGAATCAGTCTTAATATTGAAAATGATTTTGTTCAGCTTTTACTAAATGCATCAGCAGGGATAGAAAAACACATTTATGTTATTATAACCATGCGATCAGAATTTCTTGGTGATTGTGTGCGATACAAAGGATTGCCGGAGGCCATTAATAAAAGTCAATACCTTGTACCGCAACTTACCAGGAACCAGGTAAGAGAAGTAATCGAATTGCCCCTGCTTAGAGCCGGAAAAAAAAGTGCTCCTAAACTTGTTGAAATACTGATCAACGAAATTGAAAGCGAGAAATTAAAAGAAAATCTTGACCAGCTTCCCATACTGCAGCATGCATTGATGCGTAGTTACGACAAGGCATTTAAAGCCGATCCTCCCGCAACAGAAATGTCGCATGAACATTACAAAGCCATTGGAAGCATGAGCGGGGCACTGGCAAAACATGCTGATGAAGTATTTGAAGAACTGGGTAGACTAAGCAAAAAAAATATAACAGCAGAAACGCCTGCACCAGATCTGCTATTGATTGCAAAACTGGTTTTCCAGGCACTTACAGATTCAACCTCTGACCAGAAAGGTGGCAGAAGACCCACGAAACTTCGAACCATTTATGGTATAGCATCTGTTATTACCGATTCTAAAAAAGCAATCGATTATGTGATTGATTATTTCAGGCATCCTGATATCTCTTTCATAATGCCGCCGGCAAATACAACATTATATCCTGATCTCATGTTGGATATTTCGCATGAAAGCTTAATGCGAAACTGGCCCGAATTAAAGCAATGGATGCAGGAAGAAGTTGATGCATCTGAACTTTATAAAAAATTAAATGAACGCCGTGAACAAAACGATAAAGATCCCGGCACATGGATAAAAGGAATTTTACTAAGAGAGTTACAGGATTGGCAAAAAACCGGTTTGCACAATGCGGTATGGGCAGCAAGGTATCAGAAACCTGATGCCGGAAAAAATGCATCAGTAGAAGAATTATACAAAAGAAATCTTGCGTACCTGGATTTATGCCAGCAAAAACTTGAAGAAGAAGAAGCGGCGATAAAAATGGCGGCAATTAAAGACCTGGAACAAAAACAAAAAGAAAAAGATAAAGAATTAAAATCGAAACGAAACCGGGTATTGGCATTAACCGGTTTAAGTGCGGCACTGATCTCTGTTTTATTAACTGCTTATGCATTTACACAGAAAAGTATTGCGAACAGGGAAACCGAAAACGCAAATTTTCAAACTGCAAGGGCATTGAAGGCGCAGGATTCGATAAAAATTGCGTTGAATATTGCAATGGCTGCTGAAAAAGAAGCATTGACAGCAAGGAACGAAGCATTGGCAGCAAGAGATTCGACAAAAACACTTGCTGTCCAAAATCAAATCTTAATGGATCAGAAAATTTCCAGCGCAAAAAACAAAGCTGAAATTCTTCAAAAAAATATTACGACAATACAAAATTTAAATATTGATTTAGGGAAAGCAAAAGATAGTTTGACAGATCGGCTTGCGGAATCCCAAATAAAAGATGAAGATTTTTACAACGCTCTTAATAAAGAACAAAAAACAGATGCAATAACTATCCTTACGCCGTTAAAATTTCGTAACCCGGAAAAATATAATATTATCGTAAAGGCCATAAGACTGTCAGTCGAAGCAAAAGAAAATCAATCTGTCGACCCCAATATAGCCTTGTTGAAAAGTAACAATGCAATTAAAATCGACAACAATAAAGTTACACAAGCAATCGAAAAAGACATTTTAAATGATAATTTATTTTATCAAACTAAAAATGATTTATGGTATGACTGGCGCAAGTCTACATTCTTAGTTGCAAATCCAGGAACAGAATTAATATTAGTATCTGACAGCTCAACTTCCCGGCTTGAGTATAAAAATGGTGAATTATTTCGTAGCAACACTTCGAACCTCGTGCATGTTGCAGGAGAATCAATTGTAAGTAATAGTACAAACCTTGACCAATATTATGATTCACTTACAAATACGATTTACGTTTTGAGAAAGGGATATATTTCCCGGTTTATTTACATAAACAATAGTTATACAGAAAAGAAAGTATTAGAGACTTCTTTTCAATTCAATAATGGTGTATTTGCAGCAGATGGTCAGTCAGTATTTCTTGTGTCTGAAAAAAGCGATTCAATAATAGCATTGTCGTTAAAATCACAAAAAATAATTTATACAGTTGCGACGAGAGATAAAGTCAGTGTTAACCAGGGGAACATGAACATTATAGTTACGAAAGGAGCAGAGTTAAATATAAGCTGCTTAAAAGTTGATCCTTATACTGGACACCTTATAGTTGGTTATGCGAACGGAATTATAGAAATAAGAGATCAAACGAATGGTAATCCTTTAAAAATACTTTTGGCTAAAACAGGAAAATTGACATCATTGATTACTTCCCTCGACGTGTCTGCAAATGGGAAAATTGTCGTTTTAGATGGCCTCAATGGTATAGTACATATTTTCCAAAATATTTATAATGATAATAAAATTAAAAAAGACACTATTACAAAAATGGGAAATTCATTTCCGGATTTTTCTATCCCGCTAACAAAAGACAGCATTGATAACAAAACGCCAAAAAAACAAAATGCATATTCAAAAGTGTCTATATCACCTGATGGAAGACAAATTGTAGCACTCGGAAGCTCAGCTTGTAGCGTATTGGATTTACAATACATGTCCATTCGGAATTTGCAAACAAAAATTAGTACTCTTCTGAATCAATCAATAGACAATGCCATATTTATTGATAATGACCATTTGATAACGCTCAACGCATCCATGATAAGACTATGGAATGTAAATCCCATCTATACAACTAATAACAAAATATGGAATGATAAAAATAGTCCTTATCTAAGTATTCTTAATAAGATAGAAAATGGGATGATGACTATAAATGGAATAGACAGTATAAAAGAAGATTATCCACTTGAAGAAGCATTAGAAGATTCTGGTACTACTACTGGTTACTTTACAGAAAGGGTATTGCACTCATTGGCAAAAATAAGTGGGTATAAAAATCCGGTATACCGCATCTATAATTCAATATTTTTACTGTCAACTCTTAAAGAACAGGCGGAAAAAGACAGCATCATAGATTTTGCGAATAATGAAAAGGTAATTTCAGGATTAATTGATTCATTGGAAATATATTCTACAGACGAAAATGCATTAACCAGCTTTATACAGGAAAGCATTATGATGTTTTTATATAATGAATCCGGTTGGAACAATCTTTTACTTAAAAATTTTAAGCCTGCATTAAACTCCTTAAATAAAGCTAAAAATATAGACTCAACAAGCCACTCAATTATTAAAAATCTTGCTCTTACTCATTTATTATTGAAGGACTATAATATAGCAGAGACTTTATACCTGAATTATAAGGCTCAAAAATTTGTCGGCATAAATGAAAATTTTGATGAAGAGTATTCTTATAACTATTATAAAAAGTTAAAGGGTACAACCATTTTATTCAAAGACATATTTCTAATCGACCTCGATCTTTTTGAAAAATATAAAATAATCTCCCCCGACGACCCCGAAATCATAAAAATAAGAGCCATGCTGAAACAATAACTTAAAAATGTATGATCTAAGATATAAGATGTAAGATTTATGGGGCATAGCAAGTAAACCAAGCCACAAATGATAAAGAAATCTTAGATCTTAGATCATACATCTTACATATGAAAATCCTGTTTTTTTTCTTAACTTTACTAACCAATTCCTATCATCACCATTTTAGATCCTATCCCGAACCCGCCCCCCAAAGATCACGCTACCGTATACCAGTGCGGCAACACGAATACTAAAACATTACCAATGCTACACAATTCAGTTAAAGCAATTTGCCTGGTGGTTATTTGCTTTGCCGCCACAAAGATTACTCATGCACAAAACATTAAGCGTGAACATACACTTGTTTATTCAGAAAACCTGAAAGGCGGCACGGCACTTTTCGGCAACACATCCATGCATGTGCTGGATGCCAATGGAAATCCTGACCTGGCCATCCTGAATGAAACTGCAGATCCGGGTAACGGCATTGGTGTCGGCTACGCTACTATACCCAATGGGAACGATAACTTTTTTATGGAATTTATAGATATTGATGGCAATACAGGTGTGGGTGCAACCACTACCAATTCCTCTTCGGCAGACCTCATTATGCCTGCTGGTACAAATACGATCCGCTTTGCCCGATTGTATTGGGGCGGAAGGATATCCCCGGATTCTGTACTCGCCTATCCTGATACACTAAGAAAAATAAAGATCCGCAAGGGCACATCCGGGAACTATACATCAGCCATTGCACCGGCCAGTAATGTGGATTCGATCGACCTTTTCACCAGTATCGTTTACCAGTCTTATGTAGACATTACCCAGTTTGTAAATGTAAATGGTGCAGGCACTTATACTGTTGCAGACATACCGTCTACACCGGGCTGGACCCTTGGAGGGGGTGAATATGCAGGCTGGACGATCGTAGTGGCTTATGAAAATCATACGCAACCTTATAACAGCGTACGAATATATGACGGTTACGCACAGGTGTTTAATGCAGGCGCCGCTACCACGCTCGGCATCACACTGAATGGCCTCAATGTTCCAGCCAGTCCACTCAGTTCCAATGAAGCTGTATTGGCAACCATGTCCTGGGAAGGTGATGCAAACCTGTATAGCTCGGATACAAATCCGGCTGGTGATTTCATTAAGCTCAATGATATTTTCGTTAGCAATGCTGTTAATCCTGTAGACAATTTCTGGAACGGCTCTATCTCACGGAACGGGGTAAATGTTTCTACCAAGAATCCAAATTATGCCAACCAGCTTGGGATTGATATTGACGAAGTAAATGTTGGCACCGGGTATGGTATCCAGCCCAACGATACTTCACTAAGGGTTGAATTCGGTACAGAGGCAGATCAATATTTTCCAAGCGTGTTTACTTTCACTATAAGGGTAAAAGACCCGCTGGTAAGCCTTGACAAAGCAGTTACTGATGCGGACGGATCTGGTTTTGTAGATCCAAATGAAGAGCTCACGTATGTTTTATCCGGTAGCAATACCGGTACAGGCGTCGCCTTGAATACGATAGTGATCGATACAATACCCGCTAACGTTAGTTATGTACCCAACACACTGGAAATAGTGAATGGTGCAGGCGGACCCACGGGATTAAAAACAGATGCTGCAGATGCCGACCAGGCTTTGGCCGGAACTGCGAATGGCAGAGAGTATGTGAAATTCTTTGTAGGTGTTGGTGCCACAGGAACACATGGGGGACAATTAGGATTAGCATCAGACGGCGGCTTTATTGTCCGCTTTAAAGTATTGGCAGGTGCCATACCGGGTAGTATTATCAACACGGCACGTGTTTACGCCAATTCCGTAGCAGGTGATGTATTTACAGATGACGGAACTGCTATTATTGGCGACAATGGAGGTCCCGTGCCTGTAACACTACTCTCCTTCCAGGCCACACTCGATAATATGAAAGGCCTGGTACGCTGGACAACCAGTTCTGAATTGAACAACGATTATTTTGTTTTGGAAAGGAGTACCGACGGAGTGCACTTCCAGCCGAGATATCGTGTACCCGGCAACGGTAGCACATCACTTGTACATACTTATCAATATTCAGATGCATTGAATGTAAATGACCATATTTACTATTACCGTTTAAAGATCGTTGGCCTTGATGGCAAATACGGGTTCTCTAAGATCATTGCGCTTAAAACAGATGGGTCGCTGAATGCAAATGGCGCATTTGTTTTTGCAAACCCTTTCAATCATGATATTAAAATTTCACTCAACAATGGCACCGATGAAATAGCAACTTTCCGTTTTATTTCAATAGAAGGCAAGGAAATGCTGACAAGAAAGATCCCATTAAGTAGCGGCGATAATATCGTAGTACTAACAGGCCTGGATAATCTTTCAGCAGGAAGTTATTTCCTGGAAATAATAAGAGCAGGTTTTCCGAAAATTGTGAAGCAGGTGATCAAACAATAAATTGTCTCGCAGATCAAAAAAGATGTAATACCGCAGACTTGAGATGATCTTTTCTTCTTAAATCTGTGGGTATTTTCATTTGGAAAATTATCTATTCGCTTTACCTGTTGCTGCTATTACCAGCAATGAAAATAAAAGCAACACACTATACTCCATTCCGCCAGATTGATAGCCTACAACAAACCACCCATTCATTGCATGAACGAGTATGATTCCCATGATCAGCTCTATCATAAATATTGCAGCTATCAACTTTGTAAAATATCCTGCAGCCATCAGCAAGCCGCCGGCTATTTCAAAAATGGTAAGAAACCATGCAATAGCAACACCAATCATAAATCCCCTGCTGTTTAAAAATTCGCCAAACCCATTTACTGTGCCTGCGTATAAACGTATACTTCCATGCGCCGCTAAAAACAAACCGGTAACAATGCGCAATAATTTTAATGCAGTATGTTCACTGATAAATGGAAATATTTTCATTGTTTTGATTTGAAAATTTGAAGATTTGAAAATGAAAGCGGCGGGTTTTCTATAACTAACAAACTCTTTATAGCTTCTGCCAATCGGGATCTTTTCATTATTTCAGTTAGAGGCCCGGTGATAAAAGCCGTTTATTTTTCCATAGCGTATTGAACAAACTCTTTATAGCTTCTGCCAATCGGAATTTTTTTATTATTGATCTCAACATCAGTAGCCGTAAAAGCATTGATCTTATCCTTTGCCACAATAAAAGAGCGATGAACACGAAGAAAATTATTCTTTGATAATACTTCTTCTATCTCTCCCAATTGGAATTTTGTAATAAGCGTTTTATCGTTTGTTACCACCCGGATATATTCCTTAAGACTTTCTATGTATAATATTTCGTCTAAGAATACCCGCACTTTTTTCTTGCTTACATTAAAAAATAAATATGCTCTTTCTGATTTGGTACCTGCAGCCGTGATATTAACTGGTTCCGGTATCAAAGCCAGTTTATTTACTGCCATAAGGAAGCGTTTGAACTCAATTGGCTTCAGCAGGTAATCCAGTACGTTAAGTTCGTAACCCTGTAAAGCGTATTCATGATAAGCTGATGTTATAATAATATGAGGCGGGTTCTTTAATGTCTTTATAAAATCCAGGCCCTTTAATTTTGGCAGGTGAATATCCAGGAAAATGAGGTCAATTTTTTCCTGCTGCAACAGTTCCATCGCATATAATGAATCGGTGCAGATGCCTTTTAAATTAAGAAAAGGTACCTGTTGCACATAATCCTGCAAAACTTCGGCAGCCAATGGTTCATCTTCTACAATTATACAATTATACTGATGCATGTTTGTCGAGATTGATTTTTAAAGATACCGTAAATCTGTTGGCGTTGCTTTCTATATCAAGATTATGATCGGGATATAATAATTCCAGTTGGCGCCGTATATTATTCAGCCCGATGTTTTCTGGTTGTACGATAACCAGGTTTTCACTTTTTGAATTCTCAATAAAGAAGAACAGCTCACCCTGCTGAAGTTTAAGACCGATGTTTATATAAGAGCTGAACCGGCTCTCACTTGCGCCGTGTTTAAATGCATTTTCAACAAACGGCAATAAGATCAATGGAGCGATCATCTGCGATTCATTATCCATCGACTTAGTAAAGGTCAATTTTAATTTTTCATCATAACGGATCTTTTCAAGTTCTATGTAATCATCCAGGACATGAATCTCATCTATTATCGGGATCGTAGTTTTTTGTGATTCGTACAACATAAAACGGAGCAGCTTCGAAAGCTTCATAACGACATCAGCTGTATCGTCTGATTTTTTTCTTGCCAGGGCATAAATATTATTCAGTGTATTAAAAAGAAAATGCGGGTTGGTTTGTGCTTTTAAAAAATTCAGTTCGGCGGTAAGTTTTTGAGTAGTCAGGCTTTTTTCAATTTCTCTCCACTTTAACTGGTAACGGTATTGTTTTAGCGCAAATGCAACACCTACTATAAAAATGAGATCCAAAAAAGAATTAATGCACCTGTTTATATTGTATAGGGACTCAGGGCTTTTTTCATGATACAGATAAGGATAAATAATATATACAACCACTGGGCGATAGATCAGCACTGCTACAATAAATGCACCGAGTATACAGCCAGCCATCAATAAGATGCTTTTCTGTTTTTCGTAAAACTGCCTGATCATATAAATTATACAATAACTGAGTGGTATCTTTATCACCAGGGTCAACAACTCCGTTGACAGGGCAATAAAGTAAACATGTTGCCAGCTAAGTTTCGCAAATGACGATCTTATCCATGCAAACTCCACGTAGACCTCGAACATCAGGTACAGGAACCAGAAAACAATATGATGAAAAATTCTTTTATTCATTTTGCGATAATAGCCCCAATTAAAATGACTGGTAAATTGTTCAATACTGTAAAAATCTATGATTTTTTTTAGATAAATACTTTTAATCTACGAATGTTATTTTATGGAACATCAAACACAAGTTCCTGCGTATGAATGTAATCAGCCAGTGAAAAATGTTTTCTATAGGTAGCTATAATACGTTCGTTGAATTTTTATTATTAAATACCCGAATGCTGATAATTTTAAAGGCATCAAAAAACCGGTATCATGATAAAAATAATTATCCCCTGCCTGCTCTTATCTACGCTTGTTGTGTCTGCGCAACAAAATTTACAAATAAACCAGCCGCCTCTTTTAGCGGAAATTTTTGGTAATGATATCATCAGTACAGGTTTGAGTGAACGTGACTTCGCCCTTTCGCCCGATGGTACTGAGATATTTTATACTCTGCAATCGCCACAAGGGATTTTTCAAACCATGCTTTATTTAAAAAAAGACAACAAAGGCAACTGGAGCAAACCGGCAATAGCGCCATTCGCAGGAAAATTCAGCGATCTTGAACCTGCGTTTACAGCTGACGGTAAGCAATTGTTTTTTTCTTCCAACAGGCCATTGAACGGATCGGAAACAAAAGACTTTGATATCTGGGTAGTTGAAAAAGAAAATGGCAAATGGGGAGATCCGCACAATATTGGATCACCGGTAAATACAACAGCTGATGAATTTTATCCTTCTGTAGCAAAGAATGGCAACTTATATTTTACTGCAGCATATAAGAATGCTGTTGGTAAAGAAGATATATGGTTTGCAATCCGTGAAAATGGAAAATACAATGAGCCTGTATGTTTAGATACAAATGTAAATTCACGCACTTACGAGTTCAATGCCTTTGTTTCGCCGGATGAGGACTATATCATCTTTACTTCTTATGGACGCAAAGACGATAAGGGCAAGGGCGACCTGTACATGAGTATTAAGGATGCTTCGGGGAAATGGTTACCGGCCCGCAATTTAACCATGCTTAATTCTAATAAAATGGATTATTGCCCCTTTGTAAGTTTTGATAAAAAGATATTGTTCTTTACGAGTGAAAGAAACACACTTCAATCCTCATATCCTGCTGCAATAAAGCTGGATGACCTGGTAAGGTCTTTCGCATCGCCACAAAACGGAGGTGGGGATATTTATTGGGTGAGTTTTGAAAAAATGATGCAACAATTTAAATAAATACCTGTCGTTCAGTAAAGCCTTCGTTGATCATCCTTAATTAATTCCGCAAAATAACCAGGAATGAAAAAAAATCTGTTTATACTTTTTGTCATCTTTTTTTCAACGCTGCTGATTCATACTTGCTTTGCACAGTTTGGATCCACTGGTATGAATGCATTAAATGCACCATTTAAAAACCAAAAGAAATCAAAAGTGCTTATCCTTGGAACATTTCATTTTAATGATGGTGGAAACGATTCATACAAGCCAAAATTCCCGGTAAATATCAAATCTGAAAAAAGGCAACAGGAAGTAAAAGACCTTTTGCAAATACTGGCAACGTTTAAGCCTACTATGGTAGCTATTGAAAACAAACCTGAGCGGCAAAAATTTCATGATTCGTTATACAATGAATTTTTAAATAAAAGATACGAACCCGGGGCCAATGAAATATACCAGGTATGTTACCGCCTTGCAGCCATGATGGGCCTTAAAAAATTATATACGATCGATGCACCTGCAAGGATATTTGAAAAAGAAATAAATGTTGACAGTTTTGCCATTGCACATCATCAGCAGCAATATGCGGATAGCTTTTATTCAAAAATGTTTTTCGCTTTATATGCCATGGATGATTCGATGAGATCAATTACGCCATTAAGAACCACACTTGCCTATGAAAACAATCCCGAAAGACTGCGCCTGGGATTAGGGCATTACCTTATCGGGGATTTCAAAGTAGGCGCTGATAAATATTACCCGGGTGCAGATGCTGCCACTTCCTGGTGGAATCGTAACCTGCGGATATTTTCTAATATTTTGCAACTGGCCGCAACATCAAAAGATGAAAGAATTTTTGTAATGATCGGCTCAGGACATTTACAGATACTGCGTTTGCTGGCAATGTCTTGTCCCGAAATTGAATTTGTAGATGCGTATGATCTTTTAAAATAATTATTGACATTCTTTAAATGTAAACGATGAGGACAACAATCAAAAAAATCATTTCAATCACAACCAGCATCGTACTTACTCTTTACATAAATCTCAGCGCAATGGCGGCTCAAAAAGAAATGCATTATAACGATTCAGTCAAAACGATTCTTTTTGTAGGCAATAGTCTTACTTATGCAAATGATCTTCCCGGCATTGTTGCAAGGTTGGGAAAAGAAAAAGGAATAAAGATCAAAACCGAAATGATCGCTTATCCTGATTATTCATTGGAAGATCATTGGAATGATGGGGAACTACAAAAATTGCTTGCAGCAAACCATTATGATTTTGTTATCATTCAGCAAGGACCTTCCTCGCAGGAAGAAGGACGAACTACGCTTTTGGATTATGGAGCAAGGATCAAAACACTCTGCGAAAAGAATAATGCCAGGCTTGCCTTCTTTATGGTATGGCCCGCATTTGTAAATTTTAACAACTTTGACGGCGTAATTAAAAATTACAGCGACGCTGCTACAGCAACGCATTCGATATTATGCCCTGTTGGCCAGGTTTGGAAAAAATATTTTTTAGAGACCAACAATTATTCTTATTACAGTTCTGATAAATTTCATCCATCAAAGAAAGGAAGCGAAGTAGCGGCAATGGTAATATTTGAAACCCTATTTAAATAAAGTGGGATCAAAGATCAACTACCTGGAAAAATAATAAACGCTAACAAATCAAAAAACATGAAAATAATAATTGCACTCTCATTTATAATACAATGCATGCCGGCAGTTTCAGTTTCGCAAATCACAAAGGCAGATACTTTTATTGTTACAAAAGGCATTCAAAACATCAAGCCTGGTTCTAAAAAATATATTCAGTATACGGAATATCCCAATGGGCTTATCCGTTTTCAATCTATCCTGACAAGAAAAGTTGAAAAAACAAATTATAAAGGGAAAGAACAATTTTTAATAACCCAAACTTATCAAACAGGTAATTCAATAGACCGGGATTCCAGTTATTGCGACTCAAAAACTTTGATGCCGCTGGGATATTTTACCGATATTCCATCAGAAGGTCATAAAGAAAAAGTTATTTTTTCTGAACATGAGATTGATAATACTGTTATTTACAAAGACAGTATAAACCGAAGCAATAAAATAAACCCGCATTTCTATAATGGCGTTGTAGCCGATGAAATCATTACAGCAATGCCATTGAAAGAAGCTGCAAAATTTGTAATAAAAATGGTAATGCCCGGCGAACGTTATGATGAATATATAATGGAAGTAGAAGTGCTCGGGAAAGAGGAACTGGATATCCCTGTTGCAGGTAAAGTACAATGCTGGAAATTACGTACAAGTGCAAGGGCCGGCAGCAGTTCTCTTGAATGGTATTCTGTAAAAGGACAGGTGCAGTTGAAAAAAAGATTTGAATTTAATGGCGGGTATGTCTTTTGCAGGGTAATGATCGCAGGGATATAAATGTGGAAAGACCTATTCCACGTAGACCTATTAGGTTCAAAAAAATTTATAAGTCTCTCCTTATAGATCACCTGGAAAACTTAAAAAATGAAATACTTATTTTTTTTAAACTTCTTCTTTTATTGCATTGTTGTTAATGCACAGGTTGTAGAGTCTGAACCAATACATGCCAGCCTGCAGTTTATAAAAAAAGATAAAAAGGTTGATGCAAAAATTACGCTTCAGTATCGTGTTTCCTCAAATGATCCTTTATTAATTGGCAACCTGCGGGATTATTATGGATATCCTTCATTGGGAAAATTTATGACTGAACTTGCTGGTAGTAAGGGTACAGTTGTTTCCAAAAAAAACAATAGCGATTCTATTTATATTATTCCCGCTAATAACGAAGTTAATTTTACCTATACACTGGCTTATGATTCTGCAACACTGGGTGATAATACTTACGCACCTAACGTTGGCGAGGATCATGTGCATTTTGCATTTTGCCAATGGATGCTGCCGGTAGCTGACAGAAAAAAAATATTTGAATATAAAATACATGTAGATAAACTCCCGCCCGGGTGGATCATGTATAATTCAATAACAGGTGAAGCACAGGATATTGCTTTCAAAAATTCTTTATACGGATATTTTTCTTTTGTAATTGGTGCTGGTATTTTTGATAAGAGATCATATAACGTTCACGGTAAGCCGTTAAATATTTACATAAGCGGCCACTTTGATACAGGCAACGACAAAATTGTTTCTCTTGTTCACAAAACCGTTGTTTATCAACATACATTATTTAATGATTTTAATTTCAGATTTTATTCTGTGGCCATTTTGCCAAGAGAAGGAAATGTTGCCGGCATCAGTATTTCAAATATGTTTTTATGCCATTTAAAAAAGGATGTATCATACCAGAAACTTGCCTGGCTAATGTCACATGAAATGTTGCACAGGTGGGTCGGCAACCAGGTCTTTATCAACGATACTACTTCCTTCGGGCTGCGGCATCAATGGTTTAAAGAAGGCATTAATGATTACTTATCCAATCTTGCATTGCTGGATTCCAAACTCTTTACAAAAGATGAATTTGTAAACAGCATAAACAATTATATAAAAAATATAAAGGAGAATCCTTATGCAGATGCATCTGAAGACAGCATTAATAAAGTTGCCGAAGCAGGTAAATATGGAGTAGCTGCTACAAAATTGTTTTATTACAAAGGAGGGCTAATGGGTTTTATAGCAGATAAAGCATTTTTAAAGGAATCAAAAGCAGGTTTGCATTCAGGTGTAAAGGATCTTATACTCCGGCTTTTAAAAAATGTAGATTCCATTAAGTTGGATGAAAAGACTTTTTTTTCAATTACAGATTCTATGAAATTACCGCTCTACAAGCTGTACCAGGATCATATACTTAATGGTAGTGCAGATTTTGATCTGCCCAAAACAATCTTTGCAGGTAGTTATATTTTGAAAAAAACGGAATACGCGGTATATGATCCGGGATTTATTACTATGCGAAAGGACAATAAACTTTATGCTTCTGCTGTAGATATATCAGTGCCCGCTTATAAAGCCGGCATACGAAGCGAAATGGAGATCATCAGTTCAACTGCCAACAACCGGTTTAGCAATGCATGGTGTGATTGCCCTATTAAAATGGTAGTTCTTATTAACGGCGAAAAAAAAGAAATTGAATATATGCCTTATGGCAAAACGGTGGAAGTTTTGAAATATGTACCCCCCGGCCCTCTAAAGGGGGAATAGAGTGACGAGCACTATAAGATTTAAAACCCTACAGTCGTTTGCACTAAACGAATTATTATAAATTAAACAATAAAAATTAAAGCAATGAAATACCGCCCATTTTTTATACGCAGCCTTATCATGAGTAACATCGTGCTTGTTAGTTTTATAACTTTTATTTTTATTACCGGCTTTGGTAAAAACGATGGCCGGGAAAACTTTACAGAGATCAATACAGAGCGGATAAATATACTTGGTACAAATGGAAAACCTGTTTTGGTTATCGCTAACAAAAGATTGATGCCGGGTCCAACGATTAATGGTAAAGATTATGCAAGGGATGTGATCGACGGCCGAAGTTATATGGCTGGAATGATATTTTTTAATGAATTGGGAGATGAAGTTGGAGGTATACAATATGCAGGAATAAAAAAAGATTCAACTGGTTATTCCGCAGTGGGGCATTTATCGTTTGACCAGTGGCATCAAAACCAGGTAATGGCATTGGACTATAATGACAAGAGTGGCAACCGTTATGCAGGCATGCGAATATGGGACAGGCCAACAAATGCAAGTTTTGATAATATGCTGGACCTTATAAAAGAGATACAGGATGCAAAGGATAATACGGCTCGTGCCGACTCGCTTAAAAAATTATGGAACGAAGCAAAAGAACGTGGTGAAAACGGCGTGGAAAGAATGTTCATCGGCAGCAAAAATGAAGTAGCGCAAATTGAACTTAAAGACAAGAAAGGAAATATAAGAGGAAGATTTTTTGTAGATAATAACGGTGATGCTAAACTGGAATTTATGAATCAAAAGGGAGAAGTGATCGCTGTTTTTCCAAAACAATAAAATTGACTAAGAACTGTAAGATGTAAGATCTATGATATTTTAGTTTTAAAAACCTTTCATTAAACTATAATAATTTATATGCTGAAAGATATCATACATCTTACATCAATTGTTCCCGGCCCTATTAATCTCATCCGCAGCACTTCCTTCAGACCTATTTACTGACTTCATTGTTTTACCAAATCGCCAGTTGAAACTCAGGCGCACAATCCTGGAATCCCATTGTAGTGTAAAGGGTTCATGTGCATTCTCGAATGTAGAATAACCGGAATAATTCTGGTAGTAAGTAAGATCGCGTATACTTAACCTTATCGATCCTTTATTTTTTAATACCTGTTTGGAAACACCAAGATCCAGTTCTCCCTGCGGTTCGAGCCATTCCTGCAGATCTACCTGGCTCTTTGTTTGATAATACCCGCTTATTTCCACACCCCACCCTTTGTTAAATTTGAATTGATTATTAAGACTTATATTGAATTGATCTATTACGGCCCTGAGTGGCGCCCATACTACGCCTTCAATTATCTTATGATTGTAAACAGCCACAGCTGTAATGGTCCACCATTTAGTAACAGGCTGTTGCCAGGTTTCACTGATGCCGAAATTTTTAAAAGAACCCACATTGCTCCGGGTGTATATAATGATATTCTTATTTACATTGCTGCTGTTGGAATCAATAATAAACACCTGCGAAAAATAATCCCTAAGATCACTGTAGGAAAATTCTGTTGTGAGTTTTTGCTTCCAGGTATGTGCCAACGCAAAGTTCCATGTATACTGTGGCTGAATGAAAGGATTACCGGATTCATACGTGTATTTATTCAGCGTGGTAAGAAATGGATTCAGGTTTTGAAACGGCGGCCGGTCAATTCTTCGTCCAGCCCGTACCGTGATCACGTTATTACTATCTGCATTGTAGGAAACAAATGCTGTAGGAAACAGGCTCCCATAATTTCTTTTAAAATCAGCAGCCTTTACCACTGCATTGCCAAGTTGATGCGCACGGTAAGCTGTGAATTCGTAGCGCAGCCCGGCCTGCCAGTGCCATTTTCTTTTTTCCACATCTGCACTTGCATACACTGCACTGATCTTTTCATCGTATAAAAAATGATTGCTGCGACCCAGGTCAGGTAAAAAATTTCCATTGTCAGCATAATAGTAATCGGCCAGGTTATCGGTCTTATTGATCGCAGTCTTCAGCCCGGCTTCCAGTACAAAACTTTTGAAACGTTTGGAATAGTCCAGTTTAGCCGTAATGATATCAAGCGCTGAAGGAATCTCACCTTTTGTTATTGATACCGGGCTGCCGGGTGTTAGCAATTTTGTTTGGTATTGCTGGTCATTGGTAATGTCGAATCTCACATAATCAATATCAGCAGCAATTTCGCTGCCCGCATTGATCTTGTGTTTACCATTTATATTTATACCTCCCCGCTTAAAATACAGGTTGTTTTTACCTATTGTATTAATAGTTGAATCCACATTGTAAAAGCGATCCATCCAAATGATATCGCTATTGCTTTTTGTATGCTTCGTAAAACTACCTCCTGTGAATGTCAGTCCCAGCGTGGTTTTCTCGCTTGCAAAATAATCGATCCCCGCTTTAAGATTATGTCCCACTGCGGTGCTTTTATTATATCCCGGTTGTTCCAGTAATGCCGAATCTTCATGGTTGGAATTAAAATATTTGCGCAGTGTATATGCGTCTAACAGTTCTCCATTTGCACGCATTCCATAGTTCAGGTAAAAGTTCGTTTTCCCGTTACGGTAATTGAGGTTGATACTGTTTCCTGTTTTTGGGTACACGCCCTGCCCAAAGCTGAGGGTGAGTGAACCATTGAATCCCCGTTGCCTATTTGCTTTCATTTTTATATTGATGATGCCTGCATTACCGGCTGCATCATATTTTGCACCCGGGTTCTCTATCAGTTCCACCACATCTATCTGCGAAGCGCTTATGCCAGACAGGTAGGCCTGGAGGTCGGAACCGCTCAATTGTGTGGGCTTCCCATCTATTAATACCATTACAGCCGGTTTCCCTTTCATGATGATAGAACCATCTTTCCCTACCGTGAGGCCCGGTGATTTTTCCAGCACATCCATCACTGTAGCGCCGGCATTGGTAATATTTGCTTCAGGATTGACAACCGTTTTATCAGGCAGGAACTGGATGAATTGCTTTTTGGATACCACCGTTACGTCTTTCAGCAGGCCGCTTTTAGCCTTGAGTATGATCCGGGTACTAACATTACTTTGTTGCAACTCGATCCATTCATTGTCTGCATCAATATAGCCGGTTGCGCTTACCCGTAAACGGTATTTCCCTGCACCGAGGCCTGTAAAGATTGCAGTGCCACTTGTATCGGCAGTTTTGTAAAGGATCATTGCAGAATCAGCTCCGGATAAGTAAACTGTGGAACCTGGTAACGGATTTTTCTTTTCATCGGTTACAGTAATACGGATGCTATCCTGGGCTTTTACCAGGCCATTGCTGAGCAGAAATAATGAAAGCAGGAAAATTATTGTACGCATAGGCGATAGCTGAACAATGAAAATATTTAAACCGGTAGAAAAAAAACATCGTTTATGGTTCAACGGTCATATAGTTATGTGGGGTGAGGAGGATAGGAACGCGGGTGACAATTTGAAGATTTGAAAATTTGAAAATGTGTTGATGATGGTCGCCAGCAGCATGGTTAGTACCCCACCAAATTGTTCGGAAGATTTTTTACGCGGAACCTTGGTTCGTGTCCCTACGAACCACTTTATGGAAGCAAATTGTCAAACGCAACATACGTTAACTTTTTCTTTTTTGTAAAATTTCCCGATAATCTTTAAATTTAGAAACCTTAACAAACCACTACCAATGGAAATAACTAAAAAGGAATTTAAAGACTGGCTCATCAATGAAGCAAAACAACGTGTTGAAAAGGCACTAAAAAAAACGGTCAATCAACTTTCTGAAACAATGAAAGACTGGCCCCTCGCTTACAAAGAAGATATCGTTAAATCTATTCCAACTACAAGGCGGTTAAAAAGACTTTTAGCAGTTGCTGAAGAAAAAGAAGATTATGAAACCTGCAAGTTTGTAATGGACGAACTTAAGAGAAGGGAGTAGGATACATCATCTTAACAGTAATCGTTCGTGTTTATCTTAAAATTTCATGTTTGAATTAATAAAGAAAGAATGGTATTTTTTACCCCCATTGCGAGGAACGAAGCAATCTTTTATCAAAAAAATTACTTGTTCCCTATAAGACCGAATTAAGTAAATCTGACCTTAACACTCTCAAAAAAAAGACAACAAGGTTAGTGTATATTTACGCCAACTCATGAAATACAGCCTCCAGTCTTTGTGCAGCAGCTCTTGGAAAGCGGTGATCGTTTTCAAAAACAAATACATCGTCAGGCCCGGGATTTAATTTATTTCTCAGCTCATACCATTTAGCCGACCATATCGTATAATGCTCAATGATAGCTTCCACGTCTTTTATAAGATCAACAGGTATGATAGCAATATTATGAGTAAGTAAATTTTTTACTGCCGTATTGTGTAACATCAGAATTTCAGCATAACGAAATTTTTTCCCATGCTCCATGTAATCCGCATAGGTTTTAGTCGTCTGCTGCCAATGCATGATCACAGATTGAAGCAGTGAGGGAAATTCTTTTTTTGTCATTTGGAAAATTTAGGTAAAAGTAGATGTTTGGGAAATGAGTTTTGTGGAAACTATTCTTTCTCACAGAGAAAAAAACGGATGCAGAATTCTATAAAAACTTAAATTTACTTAAAAAAACTATTTTTTAGGAAAATAGTCCTATTTTTACTTTTATTAAGTATTAAACTCCTGATTATGAAAGACAGAAAAAGTATTGAAATTGATCTTGACGTCTATAAGGCAATTATACATCACAGTAATTATATTGATGAACCAGCCAATGATGTTTTAAAACGTTTACTTCACCAGGAACAACAAGGATCAAAAAATTCTATTGAAGGTAAAGCTGGTGGCGGCTTAACAGTAAAAGAGACTTTTTTAAGAAATGGATTAAGGTTGCAAAAACGTTTTAAAGGCATTTTGCATGAAGCTGTAGTTCGTAATGGATGTATTGAATATAATAACAAAAAATTCACTTCGCCTTCCGGCGCTGCAGTAAGTGCAGCAAAAGGGTCGGTAAATGGCTGGCGCTTTTGGGATTTTTTGGATGAGAAGGATAATAAGTGGAAAATTCTTGAGACGCTGAGAAAGTAGTATTATAGTTTTAGAAAATCGAAAACCAAATTCAACAAATATTATTGCCTGGATTAATACAAGCGATCTTAAGGTATACTTATATGAGATAAAAATCCTTTTACAATAGATAAAGATGGGCTATTATTTTTCTGTCCAAAAATTCGCCATTGCTTCAGCTTGCTTCATTACGGTATCTATTGCTTTTTGTTCAAGATCTGGTGGGTAGCCATATTTTTTTAATGTCCTTCTTACGAGCACCATTAATTACCTAAATTATCATATTAGAAATTATGATTGTTGTACAAAACAACAGGAATTTAGCGTGAAAACAACAAACAGTTTACAGATTCAATCTTCTAATCTTCAGGGTAGTCTATAAGCAAACCGGTGAGACAGCGGATAGCGAGGGGATAGCGATACTTTCAAACAAATCTTTAACAACAATAAGCATGGATTGTGCATACCTGCTGCATCATTTTATCGTTCATATAAAAACACACATATAATTATTTGATCCGTGAAAAAAGAAAAACAAAACATCAGCAATATGCTACCCGATGATAGCAGGCTGACAGCACCAACAAATCAAAACAGCTTTAGTGATCAACACATAATATCGCCAGGCAGAACAAATCCCCAACTTTACCTGCAGGCGCAGCAATTTGCTTTGGCCATCCTTGCAGACCCGATCCTTAAAGAACTGTATACAAGCATGGCGGGGAACCGTTGTACTGCGTATTCACTTGCATTGTCGGAATACCTGGCATTGAGGGAGCAGGGGCAATGGATCTTTTAATGCCTCAGCGATGAGGCATGTTTAAAGTTATTTTATCATTTTATTTATGAAGAGAAATAGTTCGTGAGACACGAACCCCGGAGTGGAATTTCCCCGCAGATTAAAGATGATTTAACTACACTAATATTCTAAGACTATCTTAAATCTGCGGGAAATATTTTGAGAGTTTTATTCTTAATTCAATATCGTCATTGTGTAAGGCGCTGTTATGTTGAAGCTAACCCCAGGTGAAAGCGTAAGTGATCGTATAATAACATTGGAGCTTACAACTACCGTTCCGCTGCTGATGATCACATCTGTATTAAGATCGGGAACAGTGCCACAACTCCAGTTGCCGGGATTTTCCCAGGCATTGCTTAATGCGCCGGTCCAGCGGTTTTCTATTTTCAGGCGAAATGCGTCACTATAATAGTTGTCTGCCTTGCAGCGGTATTCATAACCATACCAGGCTGATGGGATGGGTGTAAGCGTCAACGTTTGTGTGGTAACGCCATTGTAATTTGCATTGTTGGCAATATTCGTGTAACCGCTGCCGGTATTTACCTGCCATTGGTAACTGCTGCCGGGAATATTCGATTGTAACTGACCGGAGCCTCCGCCACATATTGAAGCGGCGTTTACTCCAAACATATCCACCGACACAATTGTTCCGTTTGCGCCGCCAAATAATACAGCACTGTCGCCTGCATTGAAACATATCTGTGTAAGGCCGTAAGCACGTGCGCAGGTGTCCCAGTGATGGCCAGCATCTGTTGTTCTGAAAATATCACCGGAACCGCTGGTAATAAACCCGGTATTACTATCGGCAAAGCGTACATGTTCATAATCGGTAGCTACGGGATGATCCCAGGTGCCCTGTGGGAATACCGCTGAGGTCCAGGTATGCCCGCTGTCAGAAGTAATCTTTACAAAGTTGTTGGCACCGCTGTTGTCGTCAAAAATAACGCCATTGGCAGGGCTGGTAAACCAGATATCCGTTAGCCCGTCAGTCAAAGGAATATTTACAAAGGCCCAGTTTGCTCCGCCATTGGTTGTTCGCATCAGGCTATTCATGTAAATACCAAATCCAAAACGGCTGTCAACAAACTGGATCTTGCTCAGGTATTGCATACCACCTACATTTTGCCAGGTAAGTCCTGCGTCGGTTGTTTTAAAAAGGGCACCACCCAAGCCGCCATATATTTTAATAAAGCCGGTATCGCGGCTAAAGAAACTGCAACCTTGAACCGTTTCGTAATAATTGGGAAGGGGCACAGGATAGGTTGAATCCCAGTGCTGCCCACCATCAACCGTTTTATAAATCTTTACAGGTTCTTCGGCGATAAGGATGCCTGTATCTTTTGAAATGAAGTGAGCATTCGTAAAACGACCATGTTGGATACTTTGTCCTGTTACCAGCGGAAGCTCCTGCCAGCTTTGTCCCCTATCCGATGTTTTATATACATTGTACCACGTACATGCGTAACCGGTATTCACATCGCCGAAGTCGATGGCAGTTAAATCAATATAGGTTGGCGAGTATTGCGCCCATGTATTGCCTGCATCAGCTGTTTTCATGATCCTTCCCCTTAAACCTGCGGTAATACCCGATTGCTGGTTAAAAAACCAGGAACAATAAAGATCGTCCTCTCCTATGGTGCCCTGGTTAAGGAGGGTCCATTGCAAACCACCATCTGTTGTTCTTGCTATATACCCTTGTTCACCAAATGCAAAAGCATGATCATCGTCCACCCAGGAAATATTATATACATCAAAATCCATGTGTGCCCTGTTCCATGTTTGCCCGCCATCACGGGTCCTGTACATTGAATCGGGCCAGTGAAAAACATACCCATTCATGCTGTCGCGAAAATTAGCATAGGTAAAATTGCTCCCGTTGGGCACCATAATGGGGGTCCAGCTAAAACCGCTGTCCGTTGTTTTATAAAGTGCTGCCGGTGCTGCCGCATAGCCAAGCCTCGATGTAATAAAATTAATACTGCCCGGGTACAACGAAGGCACATTGGTATTGATGGTTTGCCAGCTAACGCCCCTGTTAATGCTACGGTACATCGTAATATGGTTGGCGTCCATAAGATAAAGAGTATCACGCCCAACAATACCCGCCCAGTTTTCCAGGCTTCCCGATATACCGGTAGTACGTACCTGCCATGTTACACCGTTATTGTAACTGATATATACAGTATTGTTGGTAACCGGAAAAATGTCTGTTGAAAATGGAATAACGCCTGTTGAATCGTGAATAGTAAATGTATTGGCACCAGGGAAATGATCTTTGACTTGCCAGTGAGCACCGGTATCGTTTGTTACCAGGAGATCACCATTATAATTCATAATATACCCTGTACTATTATTAATAAAATGGATCTTTTGATTGCTATGACCGGTAGGTTTAGGATTGAGCCATTTGATTTGAGAAAAAGCAGTAAGGCTCATGCAGGCAAAAAACAGGGACGTAATGATATTTTTCATCAGGGTAAAAATACAAATTACCGGCGGATTTTGATATCTAAAATGTATGAAGTAATATCTAGGATGCATGAAGACCACAATAAATCAGGAACTCAAAATTATAGTGAAATCATACATCTTAGATCTTACATCTTAGATCTTACATCTTAGATCATAGATACTCTCCTACCTTTGTAATCATGAGACCCTCCCGCATCATCCTCATCCGCCACGGCGAATCTGAATCGAACGTTGATAAAACAATCTATTGTAACAAACCCGATTATACTTTAGAACTTACTGCCAAAGGACTGAGCCAGGCTGATGAAGCAGGTATAACATTAAAAAAGATGCTAAGCGATGAAACAATTTGCTTTTACATTTCTCCATACTGGCGCTCACGTGCAACCTTTGAACAGGTTGTAAAACATTTTGAAAAAACAAAAATCCAATGGCGGGAAGAACCGCGGCTACGTGAGCAGGAATGGGGATATACAAAAGATCCGGCTGTTAATATTGCAATGGAAAAAGAAAGAGCTGATTTCGGAACCTTTTATTTTCGCCTGCCGAATGGAGAATCGGGCGCCGATGTATACGACAGGGTAAGCGATTTTTTTGGTACTTTACACAGGGATTTCGATAAAAATAATTTTCCGCAAAATGCAGTTATCATTACACATGGTATGACCATCAGGACATTTTTGATGAGATGGTTTCACTGGACGGTAGAACAGTTTGAGGAATACGACAAACCGGCAAATTGTCAAATACTTGTACTTGAAAAAGGAACAGATGGAAAATATCATTTACTAACGGAGTTGAAAAAACGAAATACGGTTCATCATTATCAGCGGCCAACGAGGATTGATTAAACCCAATATTGGCTGCCGGTATTTCGGTAAAGAAATACAATGACAACTTTTTCCAGGCAGGTACAGGTACCGACCAGGGATGAAAAATATCAGCAGCTAATCATCACTATCAGGGCACGAATAATACATACTTGTATAAAGCAAACAGAATTCAGGGTAAAACATCCGAAGCTGTAACGGTGACGAATATATAACAACCCATTCGCTTGCCGCTGTTCCATAACGCCCCCTTCTTCTTCTCAATACAATCTTCACTTAAAATGATATCATTAATATTTCCAGGAATGGAAACCGGTTCGCCTTTCCCTGGTTCGTATACTATTTGGATTGGAGCAGTAGAATATGCATGATCATGTTTTGGCCATGAGAATAACCGGAAGTTGTAAAATCATTTCCGGAAAAATACCAGTAGAAAACGGGAAAAATACCCCCTGATGAGCGGGTACCTCTTCTATATTTTCACTACAAATTAAAAGCATATGGATATATATAAAGCTAAATGTCCCATTTGTGAAAGCCCCTTTTATTATTACCCGGCTAAACTATTGCTGGAATTTCATCAATTATCCGTAGACGTTGACCTTAAAAATGAAAAAACAAAAGTTGTTTCCGGGTCATGCACCGGTGAAAAGGGCGGTGTAAAGCATACTGAAGATTACATATTTCCAACTGATTTTACCAAATTATAATAACTACAAAATGGCAGGAATAGACAGGGATTACTGGCTCGACTTTGCGAAGGACAGTATTTCAAAAAGTATACAAAGAAGAGAAGATGCAGCTACAAAGCTTGACGAGTTTTTATCCTGGATATGGGGTATCTATACCAGCATCTTTGCGCTATCCAGTTTACTTGGTTATATAAACAATAGCATGGCACAACTTATTGCGGTTAGTCAGCCGATCCTGGTAATTATGCTGGCCAGGTTTTCCTGCAAACTGGTTTTAATGCCTTCTGTTTCCGATGGCGTCAATGCTGATCCAAATGTTGTTACAGAAATAATTGAAGGTTTTTCAATAATTGTAGCCGATAAAAAAAGAAAGCTGAAAAATGCAATAACAGCCACATTCATTTCAATATTCAGCATATGCATTGCCCTTATTGGCTATAACCTGTTAGACACACACAAAGAAATCAAACAGGAAATTCAATTAATGAAACTTAAAAAGGAATTGCATGACCAGGCAATAACACCTGTTAAATCTCAGCAAAGTATTAATGACAGCATCAGGCTAATTAATGAATACTATGATGCGATAATACTAAAGGAATTAAAAATGCGAAAGTTTGATTGTATTAAAACCAATAATAAGCCATGCCTTGATAGTCTTAAAAATTTAAATAATTAATTAAAAAATAAATTATGGCAATCTATCATCCTTACCAGATCAGGTGCTCATGCGGATGTAATTTCACCGCACAGCTTGCACGTGGAATCAATATTCAACGCACACCGGAATTAAAGCAAAAAATCATCGAAGGAAAATTCCACCGGGTTTCCTGTCCTAAATGTAAAAGTGAGTTTACTGTAGAAAAGGAATTTTATTATACAGACTTTAAAACAAACCTTTTTATACACGTCAAACCGCGGCAGGAAAAATATTTATGGAAGAAAGCTTCAGCAGAATTGACGAAACAGGTAAATGATGTTCCGCCAAGTCTTGCTCCCGCACAAGGCAGGAAATTAAGGGTTGTATTTGGTATGAATGAACTTAGAGAAAAGCTGATCGCCCAGGATTATGATCTTGATGACAGGATGGTTGAATTAATGAAAGTGCTACTTATACACGACCACCCTATTCTCATTCAACGACCACGCCTGCAAATCTCACTCGATAAAATTGGAAACAATTCTATTAATTTCAAAGCTGCTTATGATCATGATAACAAGCGTTTTCAATTAGCTATCCCTAGGTGGGTTGCTGATAATTTTTTATCAAAAGACGACCAGGTAAAAGATTGGGTTAATAAAGCTCATTACCATTCCAATATTTTTCAACTTAAAGATGATCATTGGATCAATTTCTGGAGATGGTCGCCACAACCTTCTGCTTTGGATCTGCTAAGATCTTTTGCTTCGAAGCTGGAACAGGGTCAAACGATAGATACTGAGTCAGCCGATTTTAAAACAATGACAACCTATATTCCTAAAGGAAGTCAACTACCAGCCTGGGCAAAAAAAGATCTGAATACTTTGTTTCAATATGCGAAAGATAAAAATATTCAACAGTTACAGGATACACTCTTTGAAATAAGGTTTGATAAAATACTTGAAGATGATTGGTACCTTAATGATGATCCCAATGATATTGACACGTTATGGAAATTATTAAACGACCTTCCTGAAACAAATGTTGATGGCAATATAGAAATTCATGAGATCTTTCTTGACAATGGCCAGGGTGGCGGTACTTACGATCCACAAACCAAAGACATATATATAGGTTCAGAAGAGCTTGAAAATAAAGAAAGATTTGAAGATGTGGTCAGGCATGAAATAGGTCATGGTGTACATGAAAAATTCAAAGCTGTTGTAGATAATTGGCTACTCACACAATTTGGATGGCAGACTTTTGATACTACTAATTCAGATATTGATGCCTGGATTGAACAAATGGGTGGCTGGCAGGGGCTTAACAGTTTAGAACAGTCGCAGGTAAGATCGTATTTAACGGAAGCTTTAGGACCAGGTGGTAAATGGACGCAGGGAAATATTTCATTTGTTCCACCTGATCATCCCTGGAACAACCAAAACTTTGGTCCAAGGTTAGTATATGAGAAAACCGGTGATAATTGGTTCCAGAACTTTGGAAGTTGGTACAGGTATAACGGCAAAGCTTTTTTTCTCAATTATTGGTACCGGACATTATGCGTTGTTAATGAAGACACTTTACGTTTGGTTGAAAAAATGCCAAGCGACTATGCTTCTATGTCGCATTTTGAATTCTTCGCTGAATTATATGCGCTTTACTATGATAAAGATGACCCAATGAGAAGCAATATTCCTGCTAATATTGGTCAATGGCTTGATGCTAATATTGGTAATATCAAAACACATCCAATGATGCCGGATTCACCTGTTGTTAGAAAATCATTTGACTGGATTAAAAGACCATATGAATAACAGATCTCATCACTGCTTGTATAAGTGCAGTAATATATTTTGACATTTTTAAAAGAAGAAACAAAATAATAATTAAAAAACTAAAACAATTTAAAATGAAAGAAACTTTAGAATCAAATGAATTTGCAATCCAGGACAACGCCATTTTTCGCCCGGATCCAAAAACGATACTGGTAAAAAAAGACGGAACATTTACTATTTCCTACAAATTAGTAGATGCTGAAAGTAATTTGCAGGTTGGGCCGGCGTCTGGTCCACCGATACCTATCCGGGAAACATTTCTCAGGTGCGGGGTTTTCAGATTTGCTAATGAGATTCTTTCCGGAACTTCCAACGATATTACGCTCTTTATTCCCGAAGAAGATAATCCATCAATTTTTCTGCAATCGACAAACCTGGATTATGATTTAAAAACAAGTGCTGTAAAGGGTGAGCATGGAGGACAATAGTATAAAAGTTGTCTCATTAAAAACAGGCTTTAATTCCGATAAAGATCCAAAGGAATTAAAGCCTGTTTTTTTTAAATTAAATTTCGGTAATACTCCTGGTTTAAGAAGTTGTTGAATAAAAATCAATTTTTTTGTCAATACTGGTTTGAAGAAAAACAACCCAATTGTTAAGAAAGTTTTTAAGAAACAGGTCGTTCTCTATATTACTTTTTAATTTCAACTCGTTAGAAAAATCTTTTACAGGAAAAAACAAGTTATATCCAGTAGGTGGCAGCACAATCATACCTACAGGGAAAAGTGGATTTTTATTAACCGGGTACACATTTTCTCCCTTCGACATCTGCAGGATTAAAGTTGGTTCCTTTTTTCGTCTTAAAATTAAATTCCGCAAGTTCGCCACAGCAACTTTTATATCTGGAAAAAGTTTAGCTGCCCCACCTGCAAAAACTTCATCTGCATGTTTTACCGATAACGCCCAGTTAAGAATGTCAATCATATAACATTGCTGGCTTGAAAAATCATAACACAAAGATCTCACATATTTGAACATCCATTTTATTTCTGAAGCTGAATTATGTGAAACATAAAAATTCATTTTTTCTATCAGTAACTTCAACGAATCAATTTGATTTTGAAAAAGACTATTGTCATCCAGGTCTTTTACAGTCAAGTCGACAGCAATGATTTTCCATTCGTCCACTTTCTTATGGCTTTTCCTTAACATGGAATAAATATTTTCCGCTCTTTTGAGTGCGAATTTGTTTTCGGTTGTGCGTACCATTTTTTTTGCAACTTGCTGGTTGCTTCGGAAATAGGTTTTGGGTTTATAAATATACCGGAGAATATCCCGGTAATTATATCCCGGTATCGCGATATCCCCCGCCGGCGCTACCAGGCATTCTACTGTTTCCCTGAAACTATACATGGTATGCAAATTCATCATCCAGCAATTCATCATTAGCAGGATGCCGATTTTTTTATCTTCCTGTGATTTCTTTTTGAGCCAGCGGTTTACAGAAGATGCCATCTCGTCGTTGCTAAGTATTTCAGGAACGATTTCTACCAATTCTATTGTCCTGGCGATCATTTCTTCACTAAATGCAGGTAATGACGGTTTACGTTCACTCTGGTATTTAGGTAAATTGAATATCAATGTAGGGGTCTTGTCTTCATTTTTTTGAATTTTTAGATAACAATTCTTTTCTCCATTAAACAACATCTCTTTAAAATATTCCTTATCATCATTATCCGGCAAAACATAGGTTTTGTTTAAAGAGTGAATAACAGGTACAAGAATCTTTTCCGGCGTTACACTCAAATCTCCCGGATCGCATTTTACTTCATTTTGGTTCTCCCAAAACTCTTTTAAAAAAGGGAAATTATCGAGTTCATTTCTTACAAGTTTAGCGGGCTGGATATTCAATACATCTATAGTTTCTGCCCTGAAAATTCCTAATGCACATCCATGATCCCATGTAACCAGTACAACCTCTTCGTCATTTGCTACAGGAATCTTTTCCAGAATAGGGGTTAATTTATTTGTTACTTGTAAATTGTCGGAACCAAAATCGCCCCACGGAGAAAAAACGTGGTTGATAATTTCAAAACAACCAAATTGATTGAGTGAGCTATTGTTTGTGTTCACTATTTCTGTAAGAATAGTTTTAGATTCTACCCTTGGCTCGGCTTTGTCAAGGTTATACCTGATCCCGTTAAAAATCACGAATAGCCTTGCATTTTGAGGATTAACCGCTGTAGACATAACTTCTTTGAGCAAAAGATCCAGTTCAATTTTCATTTCACCATTCATAGAGAACCGATCAATTGCAAATAGTTCTTCGAGATCATCGCCCGGGCCGATCCTGAAATCAGCATAGATCATAAAAACAATTACTCTTTTTTTTCCTGCAGGGAGCATATGGATAGTTTTTTATTTTATTGATAATATTTTCTATAAGGCAATTTCGCAGGGTGTGTAATAGTTGTAGTAATGAAATATAATCAAAACTATTTACTACCTAAAACACGATTGAATTTTAAAGCTTCGTATAATGTAATGTTTAAAAATTTGCAGCTCATCTTCATTATACAATGATTAAAAATCTATGTTTTCATTCAATAAAAAAACGGGAAAATCCCCGTTTTTTATTGAATGATTCCGAAGAAATACCGGCACTTTATTTTTTGTAATTAAACCTTTTTACTTAAAAAACCACCACTGGTTAAATGCTAAAAAAACAATGATTTACTGCCAATCCCATCTCCACAAAAAAATCTCTATCTTCCACCTATGAAAAAAATCCCGTTCACATTTTTTCTATTCTCGTGCTTATCTCTTTCCGCCCAACAAAAACAACCGTATAAAGTAATCGCCTACGCAACCGGCAATGCAACTTCCATTACACAATATCCCATTGGCAAACTATCACATATCATTTATAGTTTTTTAAAAATACAGAATGATACGCTCACGTTTCATGATAGTACGCAGGAGAGCAATATGCGGCAGGTGCTTGCACTAAAACAAATATACCCGCAGTTAAAGATCATGGTATCTGTAGGTGGCTGGAGTGGTTGTTCATTCTGCAGCGACCTGTTTGCTGATCCTGTACACCGGCAAAATTTTGCCAGAACAACAGCAACACTTTTTAAACAATACGGTATTGACGGGCTGGATCTTGATTGGGAATACCCGGCCATTGAAGGTTATCCAGGACATAAATATGATACCGCTGATAAAAATAATTTTACTGAACTGGTAAGATCCCTCCGGCAGGAAATGGGCAAAGATTACCTCTTAACCTTTGCCGCTGGTGGTTTCCAAAAATATTTGGAAGCGTCTGTTGACTGGGACAAAGTAATGCCACTGGTTGATTTTGTAAACCTGATGACCTACGACCTGGTGGGTGGTTATGCCACAGTAACGGGGCACCATACACTATTGCGTGGTTATATGCAGGGACAGGAATCTGCCAGCAATTGTGTAGACTGGTTGCTTGACAAAAAAATACCTGCAAACAAGATCATCATCGGCGCAGCCATGTATGCAAGGGTTTGGGAAAATGTGCCGGATACCAATCATGGTTTGTACCAGCCGGGTAATTTTAAACGTGCTGTTGCTTACAATGATTTTACCAATTACTTCAACGATACTTCGGGCTATAAATATTACTGGGATAAAAAAGCGAGGGCACCTTACCAGTATAATAAGTCGCAACATTTATTTGCAACCTTCGATGACAAACGTTCAATAAAAGAAAAAACAAAATTCATCAGGAAGAAAAAACTGGGAGGGATCATGTTTTGGGAGTTGGTGCAGGACATTAAAGAAGATGGGTTGGTAGAGGAAATGGAACGGGTGCTTATTAAGTAATGTGCATTAAATAGCCTGGTAGACTTTACTGTGTTGAAGGTCTTAAATAAATATTCAACGTACAATATTCAATAGTCATGGGAATGAATACAGAACATGTAAAATGCAAAATATTGAATGTAAAATATAAAAGTGAGCAGCTACCATTCACTTTTACATTTAGTATTTTACATTTTAGATTTTACATTTTTACGGGATGTTGAGGATGAGACAACCCCTTCTTAAAATATCTTCTTTTCTCATTCGTCTTTAAAATAGAACCTCATAAAAATATAGGTTTTTTTAACTTTAAGTAACTTGTTTCATGCTACAACCACAATCGGGCAAACTGGCTTCCGGCGAAAGATTAAGACGCATTGAAGATTCCGTAAATTATAAAAACGGGCAGTTTCAAAATATACATACAACCCCACAACTTACAGAAGGGGCCAACCTGTTTTCCGTGATGAGAAAATTTTTCTTTGGTAAAAGCAGGAATACAAGACCGCCTTCCATTTTACCATCAAAGAAAACAGATCTGCTTCAACTGGATCCTGGCGAAAATGTATTGGTATGGTTTGGCCACTCATCTTATTT
Source organism: Ferruginibacter sp. (assembly GCA_047601875.1). Taxonomy (GTDB): domain Bacteria; phylum Bacteroidota; class Bacteroidia; order Chitinophagales; family Chitinophagaceae; genus Ferruginibacter. The sequence continues at coordinate 611,752 of JASGIL010000001.1, forward strand.
TATACAGGTGGATGGTAAGAAGATACTGGTAGATCCTGTTTTTAGCGGCTCTGCGTCACCGGTATCATTCACTACAAAGAGTTTTAATGGTTCTGACATATACACAGTGGATGATATGCCGGCGATCGATTATTTATTTATTACCCATGATCACTGGGATCACCTCGATTATAAAACCATTATAAAATTAAAAACAAAAGTAAAACAGGTTATCACCGGCCTTGGCACGGCTGCACACCTTGAATACTGGGGTTATGACACGAATAAGATCATTGAAAAAGACTGGGACGAAAAAATTGTTTTAGATAAAGATTTTACTGTGTATACAACGCCTGCAAGGCATTTTGCAGGACGACTATTCAAAAGAAACAAAGCGATCTGGATGTCGTTTGTTTTACAAACGCCTTCTCTGAAATTATTCCTTGGTGGAGATAGTGGTTATGATACGCATTTTGCAGAGATCGGAAATAAATACGGCCCATTTGACCTTGCCATGCTGGAATGTGGCCAGTACAATCTTTACTGGAAATACATTCATATGATGCCGGAAGAAGTGGTACAGGCAGGTATCGACCTTAAAGCAAAAAAAATAATGCCGGTACATTGGGCAAAATTCGACCTGTCTTTACACGATTGGAACGAACCAATAAAAAGAGTTGTTGCTGAAGCTGAAAAAAAACATTTTCCGTTGGTTCATCCTATGATTGGAGAAAAAGTTGAGTTAGAGGGTTCCAAAAAATTTGGGAGATGGTGGGATTCAATTGATAGTTGACAATGGACAATGAGTGGTTAGGGAAGATTTGCTTATGACGAACGAGTGAAATAAATTTTCAATATTCAACGTACAATGTTCAATGCACAACTAAATGCATTCCGATGAATGTTGAACATTGTACGTTGAATATTGAAAATTCTTTTTTAGCCTTTGAATCAAATAATGCTACTACCCATTCACCAGGGCAAAGTGCATGGGATCTTTTCTGCCGATCCAGTTTTGTCCACAAAAAATTCCGCATGTTTCCATCGTTTGAATAAATCGCGTACTCCATTTACCAGTTGAAGCCAATGGATTATCTGCCGCATTCATATCAATGGCACATCCCCATGAATGAATGGAATAAACAGAACTACTCCCCCTCACCAGCCTGATATTAAAAGCGCCTTCGCAGGTTTTTATTTCCTTGTGTAAATTATTTTGCTGAAGAGCAGTAAAAGCAACGCGGAGTTTTGCCATAAAATCTTTGTGGATATAAATTTTTGCTTTGGGAAACCATGCAAATTCTTCTCTTATTTTCCAAACTACCATCCATTTACTTTCAAAATTTGAAGCTGTTGGTTTGCCATAACGTTGGGTTAAAATTTCCTGGGCTGTCATGATTGAATTGTATTTTGGTTGTGATTGAAATTATAATTTTAAAACTTTTTAAACATCCTGTGGTTTATTTAGCTGTATCTAAGTTTCATTTTTTCTTCGACTCTCGTCATCGTGATCTTGTGTAAAGATTTAATACAGGGATATCAACAGCGATTGAAAGCCCGTATCGTATGTAATAATTCTTTTCGATGTTTATATTTTGCGGATCTTTTACTGGCACTTCTCTTAATTGGGGTCCAAGTTGCGCTCCCAGGCCAATGGAAATGGGAACCTTTCCAAATCCAAAATAAAGAAATGCACCCGGTGCGATAATATTTTTTAACTGTATTTCTGAAGCTACCTTACTACTATCATTTTGCAGGCGGAAAGAAGCGAGGGCGCCTACATCAATCAGGGAAATAAAAGCGCTGATGCTTTTCCCTCCCTTATCGGCTTTTGGTTTGAATATATTTCCCCAACTAAATGCAACCCCAACCGGGGCACTTAACCCGGCAGTATTTGCATTTTGTTTTTCTTTAAGCGCAGGTAAGTATTCACGTCCAAAAAAACCTCCTACATAAGCATTCACAGAAATATTAAATGGCGATTCTCTTTTAATGCGGGAGCTTCCTGAAGGCAATGCAATAGATTCAATTGCTTTTTCAACTTCGTCGGAATTTTTTGCTGCTGCTACTGCAGATGCAAAAGTGCCATATTTTAATAATGTTGTTGTTATTTTTTTAGGGCTGCCTACAGCATTTAGCAAACGTTGGTGCAGCAATACTGAATCGATACATCTTATTACATTTGAATCATTCACTCCTTTACTGTGTAATTCATTCCTATATTCAACGTCAGCCAAGTCTTCAGATTTTGAATACTTTTTTATGATCTTATTTATCTTATTTGAGTATCGTTTTGTTTTTTCTGCCGACGCATTTTCTGCAGTCTTAAGCGCAGTACTTAAAGTATTTAAATGCGTACTTAATGAACGTGCATAGGCCGCATCCTGGCGAACATCCAATAATGTATCCAGGATATTTGCTGCATTTAAAATTGCTGAAGAATAATTTTTTGTCCTGATATCTACATACATATCCCCTGCCGAACGTGCAACAAACAACCATTTAACGGATTGACTTTCTATATTGTCTTCTAAACTGGTACCAAGATCAACAAAGGGAAGGTCTATAAAAGTAAGCCCATGTTCAAAAAGATCAAGAGAAGCATTGTATAATTTATAATAATCATTATAATCAATATCAGCTTTTTTCTTCCCCTTAATTTCTGATAAATACTCTGACACTTCCTGTGCATGATCTATAAATGTTTCAGCAAAATTTTTATACTCAGCCAGTGAATCAGCAACAGCTTTTCCGTCGTTTAATAACTTATCAAAACGCAGTGGATCTGCATTGGCTTTATAAAAAGTTATGTTACCATATTTTTGATACATCAGTCCAAAGTAGAGCTCCAGCTTTATTTTATCGCTCAAAAATAATTTTACCGAATCTGCCGGAACCCAGTAATGATCAGCAGATGTAGATTTAAATGAAGCAGAAAAAGCCTGTGCAAGTAACACGGAACTTCTTATGTTGTTGCGAAGAATAGTATCCCTGAATTTAAGATTACTTGTATCGTAGTTAGCCAATACATCTCCTGCATGTACACCGGCAGCGTATTGATCAATAAGGTAAAGACCAGTACTGATAATGGTATTTAATTCCGGGTGATCATTAAAATATTTTTTGTACTTGTCAAGCTGGGTAAATTTTTTGAAGTCAATATAAAGATTGGTAAGGTCTTTAATAAACCCTTCCCGCAATGTATTCAGATAAGCGCTAAACTGGTAAATATCTTTATCAATAGCACTTAATACTTTATAGGTCTGTGGAAACAATGTACGCAGTTCCTGGCTTTGATCAATTTCTTTTTTGAATTTCTGGAAAAAAGTGATTGACAATTCTTCTTTAAATCTTTTCACTAAAAATTTTGCGATGCCATCTGCGAAATTGGTAACATTTAAACCACCGATAGAAGAGGGTAAAAAATCAACTCCTTTTTCAATAAAATTGGCAGCAAAAACATTGGCAGCATCAAAATACACACAAGTAAAAGGGTTTTTGGCACAATCTCTAAAATCGGCCGGAGTAGTGATCCCATTTGCCATATATTTTTTTAATATAGTATAAACGCTGTCTTTTTTAATTGCCGGAAAATGCCTGGTATCATCCAACATACCCCTCAATTTGATCACATCGTAATATATTATTTGTGAGAAACTACTTGTAGTAATTATTGCAAGTAACACGAAAATGAAAAATCTTTTTTTCATAAATTTATTTTTTGTAGATAAAATGTAATTCTTGTCCCGGGTTTTTAAATGCTTCTTCTATTGTTGAAGAATATTTGTCAAGCTCAGATAATATTGCCTGCTTGTTGCGTTTTACGGAAGGATTATCAGATAAAATCAAAGCGATCAAACCGGATATAATTGCAGTTGCCACGCTGCTACCTTCTTCCTGCTGGTAATAATTATTGTCTTTTATATTACAGGACCATGCATCGAAATAAGGTATAATTAATAAAGGAGCAGGCAAACGATCCCAGTTTTTAGTTGTATAATCTTTATCCAAAGCAACCACAGGAATTACTTCAGGACATTTTGATGGAAACTGTAATAATTGTTCAGGACTGGTATTACTAAACTGTTTTGCAGATGCAACAAAAATAGTTTTAGTTGCATTGCTGATTTTGTCTTTTACCTGTTGTACATCAGTATCCCGCCCAATTGACATATTTATTATGTCAACGTTTTTAGCAACTACAGAATCAATCCCTCTCCCAACACTTAAAAAATCCTGTGGATCATTTTTATCATACATTACTTTTGCAGATACTAAACCGGAAAGCGAGGCTATCCCACTGATCCCTTTATCACTAAAAAAACCAAATGCACCGATCAGTGATGCCATTGCACTGCCGTGACCGATCATATCTTTCGGGCCATCATCTGCGTTAGTAAAATCCTCTATCGAAATAATATTTTTTGAAAGATCTAAATGAGTTGCATCAATGCCGGTATCTAATACAGCGATCTTAATTCCTTTGCCCTTATTGTTTTTTAATTGAGCCGGAAATTTTATCAGTTTATTGTTCCAGTTGATCATTTCAGGGGGAAAACGGGCCGAATTTAAAAAAGCTTTTACATCATCCTGTGAAACAGGAAGATCATTTGAGTTGCCAATAATTAACCCTCCTTCCCAATAAAACTGTTTCTCCTGCTTATCATTTATTTTATAATACCAATTGCTCAACCCTTTCCAATTCTCCCCGGCTTCCATCCCATCCATCACAAGTATCTTTCCACTTGGATCAGCCACGCCAATTTTATCGAAACTTCTGCCGGGCCCTTTCCGGATATATATCGACTTTTTTATTTGTACCTGCGTTGACATATCAGCCGTCAATTTGATCGTTACCAGATGTATTATTTTGTGGAGCGCTTCCGTTCGATTTAATTGCCTTTCCGGTTGAGCGGAGATTTACAAATTTGCTAAGCAGGTCAAACCAGAAAGGTGCTCCAAGACTTATAGCGATCGCAGTTATAAGAAACCCCAGGAACCGCGACCATGAAACGGTAAAACTTTGTTTTAAAACATAACCAACTTTATCCCAAAAGCATTTGTTATTACCATAATCACCCCAGCCCAGGCCCAATATGTTGGAAACAGAATCACTTTGTTTTACAATATCCTGAAGCGCTTTTTGCGTAACAGGATCGGTAGTTGGATGTAACGATGGGTCCTTAATTGCTGCTTCCCCCATATTAGCCAAAAGCTCTGCTTGCTGTTTGTGCTTCGATAAATAACCAGTGATGGCGATCGTATCGATGTTGAGACTTATGGCCAAACTCAATCCTATAAGAAGCAACATAAATTGTGTATGCCTCTTATACCAACCGCTTACTCTATCCATCGAATCGTTGAACCACTTTTCGAGCCGGTGTTGAAACACATGTAAATCGCCGGCAGCTTCATTTAAATGATAGTTTAATATTTTAAAAGTCTCGTAATCGATAACACGATCTGCTTCTGGTACTTTATTATCTGTTTGAGTGGGTGCATCGGTATTGGTCGCATTTTTTTCTCCGGGTTTGTTTTGCGAATACCTGTTTACGATATCCCTGATCATAGGGAAATCAGCAGTCACCAATTCTTTTTCTTTGTCAAGATTCTTAAGTGTATCGATCAATATTCCTGAAAAATTTTCCGGGTTTAAATAAGAGGGTTTACTAAAAACTGCGTTTTCGCCATAATTTTTTATAATAGGATGGTCATAGAATTTATTATACAAAGATTTGACCTCTTTATCACTTACCCAGGATTTTAACCAGTTCCATAGGTCTGTGAACCGGCAAATAATATAATTCTTAATGCGTGAAAAAGTACTTTGCTTAAGATCCTTGTTAGTAAGCATTTGTTTTATCCCCTTATAAAGCGTATTTGCACGCCCCTGAAAAATATTAGCCAAAGCTTCGTGCAATGCTGTAGCAAGAAGGCTATACAATAAGAAAATAAATAAGAGGCTGATAATAATATTCAGTGTTGAATTGTTGAACATGGGTAATTATTTAATTAATATTCTGATTTCCTGTGTAAAGTTTTGTGTATTCTAAAATATTTACAAAAGATTTTTCCCCTGATCAGGAGGGTATTTTCCCCAATTTATGTAAGAAGTAAGATTTAAGATCAAAATTTTATTATACCTTAATGAACTCAATTCATTTACATACATCATACATCATACATCATACATCATACATCTTACTTACTCCCACTACTCCTCGAGTTTACCATTTCAATAAATTTCATGATCACTGCAGGTAGGGCAATCGCAGATGTAAGGATCGCCGTTAGTTGCCTTGAGAAATCCTGTTGTGTTGCAAAGATAAAAATAGCTGTTACCGATATGAATATAAGCAATGGTATGCGAACGGTGTCCCAAAAACCGGGTATAGCATTCTCTGCTTTTAATTTTTTGATTTCTTCGCTTCCTTTTTTTGACAATAAGTATTGCCGGAAGGAAGGGCTGAATAATACAAATTTATCCGGCTGATGTATGATGATGCCTTTATTGATCAGCTTGTACAATGTATCCGAATCCTTATAATTTGTATAACCATCAGCGGCAAAATCAAATACAAAATATTGTTCGCCGTGCGACAGGCTTTCCCATATTGCCTGGAAGCTGTCCGAAAAATAATGTGCAATGGCAAGTATGTATTCATCGTCTGAGCAAATTTTATCTACCGACACACATTGTGGTTTAAAGAAAGTATGTGTTACCGGGTGATCAATTTTAAGCGCCTCAAAATAAGGCTTTTTGATACTTGCATATTTTAAATGATTATCCAGGAAACCATGGTTAACTTCTATCTCTTTATCTGAAGAAATATAGTCGAGCAAAAACAACCTGTTCACCGCAGACCTGATAAGCCAATAGCTGATAACAGCCATAACGATCACGCATATCCCAATAAACCATTTGATGAAAACATCCAGGTTCCAGAAATTTTTTAACGGGTTATTAATTGCTGATTCAACCACAATACTCTTCCCCGTGAGTGAACTGTCAATATATTTATTCTTATAATTTAATTTTAGAAACTGCCTGCCTGATCTTTTTTCGGTACTAAACATCCATGCATTGTCCTTCGCTTTGTTTTTTATAGAATAACTTTTAAAGTCGATAGAACTGATCAGGAAAAGATCATCCATCATTGTTGCATATGGTTCATCGCACAAATTAAGTGAAGCACCTGGTTTATCTGTTACCGGTACAGGGAATGCCTTATCATTGTCTGATAAATAGATACCTGCACGAAACTCAATCGAATCAGGATAATAATTGTCCCTGTAAAGCCTGTCCCTGATCTTCTTTTTATATGCAGGCATCAATTCATTAAAAACAAATTTCTGTCTTTCTGCATACGCTGATGCAATTTCAAGCTGCTTGTTCTTTTTAAACTGGATCTTTTCTGCCTGGTATCCATACGTAATAATTCCTATCGCAGGTAAAATGGCTATTAATATCATTGCCAGGTAAAGGGTGTTGAGATAATTTACCTTGATCGGGTCAGTTAATTTCTTTGTACTTGTAATAATATCGCTGTTCCAAACTGCATTGGTTATATTACCAACATTCTCTTTTGTAATCTCATTCGTAACACTTCGATTGAGTTTGAAATAATAAAATCCCAAAATGCTTAGCGCAAGTACCTGGAACAACAATACAAGCCAAAAAGCGCTGGCATATGCCGGTGATTTTTGAAGGAAAATATAAATGATCACGTTAAAGAGGATAATAAAAAGGGTTGTAACATTCCTTGGCCTGAACCATTCCCTGAAAAACAGCAGCAAACGATCTATAATGCGTCCTAATTTAGAATTGGTACTGACATCTATAGCTATATTTCCAAAAATATTTTTTTGCAGCTCATCCATACCGTTAGCTACTTCCTGTTGGGCGGCAATTTGTTTTGCTGCCTCATTTTGGGCATTTTCAGTAAACCTGTTCGTTTCTTTTATCCTGAAAGCAATAAAACCCCATATTGCATAAAGCGGCAGCAGCAGCGAGATATAAAAAATACTGCGAAGGTCCCAGCCGAAACATATAACAGTAAAAAATGTAACAGTTGTTACGATCCCCAGCATAATAAAGTACCATACTGTGAAATAATAAGAAACCCTGTTATCATATGAGGGTCTTATCCATTCAACCCTTTTAATATTAAACCTGAGCTTGGTGGGCTTCTCACTTATTCCTGTAGAAAAAATAATACAAAGCGCAAGTACGATATATATATAGATCAACGACTCTACTGCAAAATGGAGGAGCCTTAATGTATTATCAAAAAGTAAATTCTTATTGTAAAAAACAACCAGGCTAATCGGCTGACCTTTGATTGGTGTAACGCCAAACACACATCCCTCTCCATACAATGTTACGTTATTGATCAGCGTTGTATTCTTGTATTTTAAACAGTTCTGCAATCTTTCGTTATCGCCTGTTTCAGCAATAATATTTTCCAAAAGATTTTTATGTTCATCAGCATGCAGCAATACACGCCCTAAACTATCTACCAGGCAAAAACCAAATCCATTGGGCAACACAGGATGCTCACTGCAGTTGGAATAGAATGGCATTACAGCTGCATAAGCGGGTTGTAAATCTGCATTGTCTTTTGTTATAGGTGCAAAAACAGAATCGTGATCGGGCCTTACGATGTACAGGAGGTATTCGCCTGTAACAATTGATTTTCCCGGGTAAATCATTTTATAGGAACTGTCTTTTGGCTGCGGGCGTGGACTTTCTTTTTGAAATAATTTAAAGTAGTCCTGCCCGGTCACTATTGAAAGTGGCGCATCAAAATCAAATGGATTCCATTTTGCCATAGTATGGCCCTGTTGATCTATCCATAAAATCCGCTTGGTATTTTTGTATATAGTTGGATACAATAAACTGTCAACAAGATCTCTTATGCTATCATTTTTATACTGGTAGATAAGCGCCTTCTGCTCATCAATACCAAAACTGTCGTTATGATATTTAGCAACATAATCGTTTAATTGTTGCCCGGCAAGATCAAATTCATTTTCAATATCAACTTTAATCTTATGCCTGATGTCAATAAGTCTTTTATTAAAGGTTTGGTGGCTGCTATATTCAAACAAACAATAAAAACTGATCACTACCACTACCGAAGAACCGATGAAGATGGATAATGTTGTAAAGAGTACATCTTTTTTCCCGATCGGTTCTTTGGGGCTCAGCAGGAATATTTTTATATAGGGAAGGCTTACCAGGATAAGGATGATTATAATAACAATGATCGGAACAAAACTTTGCGGTGTTGAGCGTATATTATCCTGGTATGATCCTGTTGGCACAAGGCCGGCAAGCATGAGATTTTGTTCATTCAACCTGAATGGACAAACGAATACTTTGAACTTATTTCCTGAAATGTCGAGTTCAATAACGTTTGCAAAATCAGAATTCTTCTGGACCTTAAATAATGTATCTGCATTTAGTTCTGTTGAGAAACTAATATCTCCCTGCTTGTAAACAATTGCAAATGCTGTTTTATTTTTTTCACTGGAGGTTGTCTCGTTGCTTTTAGCCGAAGAATCTTTTTTATTTGTTTTGGGTATGGTAAAATTTTCAGCAGATAAAAGCAGGTATCCTTTAAAGATATCTTTTCTTGTTTCCAGGATCGGGTTTAAAAAATCATCAATATTAATAGCCGTAGAATAAGTTTGCCGGTTGCTGTCTTTGCGGGGCATCTCGATCCCGGTTGAATAATGAAAGGCCCATATCTCGTCTGTTTTAAAAATAGCACCATTATCCCACCGTGCAATATTATTCCTTGTTATCTCGCTTGAGTCGATCGAATAAGGTAAATTATTATTTAGCTGTTCATAAAATTTTTCTGTTTTTAAAAAACTCTTTAAAGATGAATCATACAAATTATTACCAGCCCTTGTTAATTTAAAATTGATAAATGTGTTTTTAACCTCTTTATTTTTCTGAATGATATTGCCTGAGAATTGTTTTAATATCCTGAACCCTCGGTTGGTAAATTCTTCGCGGTTGCCCGGAATGAACTTATAAAAATAAACCATTAAGAAAATGGCGAACACAAACAAAAACAAAAAGAAAACAGATAGTTTCCTGGCGTATATAACACTTTTATTAATAAATGACATTACACCTGGTTTTATATGAGTTGGCTTTGGGAAGCTGGTATTATAAAATGGGCTGTCAGTCTAAGCTACTGTAATTATGCCCCATTTACAAGGGTTAAAAGACCCTTTTTGGGGAGCGTGTTTCACTCAATATTTACATCATTTTTCTAAAATCATATGCCTCATTTTAATATTATAAGAGAAAACTTTTCAAAAAAATTTGATTCGGAGCTATTTTGCCCTTATTTTTGCACTCCTTTTAAAAAAGGACAGGAGATTTGGTAGCTCAGTTGGTAGAGCAATACACTTTTAATGTATCGGCCCTGGGTTCGAGTCCCAGCCAGATCACAAAGAAGGGTTTACTGAAAAGTAGACCCTTTTTTAATACAGTAAAATCAAGGGTTTTAAATCTGTAGTTTCTAAACCAGACCAATTTTCCATCTTATTGTTTCAGTACTGTTACACCCAACTGGATTAACCCATAAATCTAGTGTAACATGAACATCACTTTTTCTTTTGAACTTAATGCCAGTAAGAATTCTGGTAAAGAAGGAAGTATTTTAATCCGGTGTACCCAAAATAGGAAACATAGAAGAGTTAGTACAGGAATTTCAGTACTACCAAAATTCTGGGATAAAGTGCATCATAAAATTAGGAATAGCCACCCTTTAGCTAATGAGTATAATCCTATTATCTTGGAAAAATTAAAAAAGATAACAGCCGAATATTCAAAGTTGCTTGCAGACAATGTGGAAGTAACTATAGATGATCTTGTAAGAAATTATAATTCTGAACCTATTACCAACTTTTTTGACTTTGCTTACAAAATTAAAATGGCTGAAATAAAATCAACTAATAAGGTGGGAACTTATAGAAGATATGATACAGTGCTCAGTAAGTTCAAAACATTTACTGGACAAAAGTTAAACCTTAATGGTGTAAACTATCAATTACTGAAAAAATATGAAGCTTATTTAATAACTGAACTTAATAATAGCAGGAATACAGTTTCAGCAAATTTCAGTGCCATTAGAGCAATTATTAATGAAGCTATTAGACATGGAATTTACAAAGGGAGAAACCCCTTTGACCAGTTACAGTTGAGATATACTGACAATACTAAAGAAAAATTAACTGTACAGGAACTTTACAGACTAATCCATAATCCAATTCCCCCAATTTATTCCTTACAGCTAGCCAGGGATTTTTTCCATGCTTGCTTTTTAGCAGAAGGAACCAGAGGGGGAGATATGATTGCTATGAAAAAGGAAAATATCATAAATAATTGTCTGGTGTTTAGTCAACAAAAAACCGGTACTAAGATGATAATTCCAATAGCCCAGGAACTAATGACAATTTTTAAAAAATATGTTGGTAGTGGTAAATATATTTTTCCAATGCTGAATAATGAAGAAATGGTAAATGAAATTACTATTGGTAATAAACTTGCTTATATTAATAAGTACTTAAAGGAATTAGCTAAGTATAGTGGAATATTGAAAAAGTTATCAACCCATGTTGCCAGACATACTTATACGGACCTGGCTTTAGAGATCAATAATGGAAATATATATAATGTTCAACAAAGTCTTGGACATTCCAGCATAAAGACTACTGAACTGTATAGCCGTAACAGGGTAAATTATAATAAGGTGTCCATACTGCCAGAGATTATAGAATACATAAATAAGAATAGTGGGACAAAGTAATAGTATACAACTATTCTTTACTGTTAGTATCATCAATTAAAACAAATATTTTTTCATCAGGGTCAAAATTCTCTAAGTAATTAGGGTCAAAATATCTGCTATGTATTAACCAGTCATTGCCTTTTTCTGGCACCTGAAGCATTAATGGAGGTTTTATTGTTAAAGCCTCCATTGATCTTTTAGGTTTTTTTTCTAATATCTCAGTCATATCATCGGCAGCTAGTTTTTTAAGGTCGTCCAAAGTTTGTTGATGATTGTACAACTCTACTGTAAGACCTGGCTCAATCCCTGTAATTTTTTTCAACTCTCTACCAACTATTTGTTTAATATCATCAGCATATTTTTCTGTAGTTAAAATGCAATCATGTACTGGAAGTAGTGGGGCAGCAGGAATCTCCTGGCTAATTCTCTTACAGATATCTTCTAGTATTAATTTACTTTCTAATCTTTGGAGTAAAATAGGTAGATAATTAATAACAGTCCCTGGTGCTATTTTCAACCCCTTCTTAGCCAGTTGTTCTTTTTTCTTACGGCTAAGTTGCTTAAAAAAAAGAATCATATCTGCCTCCTGGGGAAACCACTTTTGAAATAAAAGAAACCCTGAATCTCTATCCATATGTACCCCATCATCATAAAGTATCATCATCATCTTTTTCTTAACAGTAGTTCTATCTGGAAATAGTTTCTGATAACCCTCTTTCTCTGCTCTTTTAACAATGTAGTTATAAAGATCATCCTTCCAAGGGAAATTATTAAAATTAATCCCTTGAAACCCTTTACTGTCCTGCATTTTAGGGGAAGTTACAAACATAAGGATAGAAGATAGTTGTTGTTGTAGTTTGATACCTGATAACTGTGGGTGTAGTTCTGGAATTAATATTTTACTCTCTTTTTTCCAAAATTCAGGGTTTAGCAAGTGTGTCAGCAAATAAGGCTGGCTAGCTTTTAAATCAATAGATACCAGTGGGCTACTATCATACTGGTATAAAGTTCTGAGTTCTTTCTTAGTGGAAGTAAGTATGGAATGTAATCTGTGATCTAATCCAATTTTTTTTAAATGTAAATCTCCTGACGATAACCTGTTAATAGTATCAATCATACTATTAACCCTTTGAGTTATCCTGGCTTCTATTTCAATCTTACTTCTACCAGTTGGTAATTTTTGAGGGATTCTATTTTCCAGTTCTATTCGGTAAAACTCAATAAAACCATGAACTTTTTTTAAATCCACTGATAATCTACTTTTATCAAACCATTTAGTTACAAAAGGTATCTGTTGTAAAGCTTGGTAATTCTCCTGATCATATTTTTTTTTACTCTTTAATAATTTTTTATAAAGAGAAGAATCTAATGGTATCTCACGAATCTTATGATTAACAGAAGCATATTTATCAGTTAGTTTTACAAGTTTACTTTGCTCCCCAACTTCATATCCTTTAGTCCTGGTAATAACACCAGCTGTCTCCAATAATCTTAAAGCTTCAGAATACCTTTTTCCAAGTAATTTATTTAGTATCTCTGCCTGTAATGGATAACCTCCAAATTCATCATAATAATCTCGCCATTGTCTACTGTTAGCCATATGGTAAAGAGTATCCAGTATGTAATACATTGATGCCTTAATATTAGCCTGAACATCCTTTCTTAGCTTTAATGGATTTAGAATACTATCAGCATCAAAATTCTCAGGTAGAGATACTGGCAACCGAAATAAGGGATTAGATTCTATAGCCATGCATTGCTTGTTTATAACTAAAATAATATTATTTAATTAAATGACTGTATCTCTAAGTGGTCATTCTTCTAAAGGCATTTATTTATCAATTAACTAGGCTAAAATTCAATCCAATTTTCACCAGGATAACATAGCTATAATTCATACCAAGTCAATCCTGAAATTATAATACCTATTACATATTCTTCTAAAATTTCCTTCCAAAATTTTCTAAAAAAATTATCCAGGTTGGTGAAGGTTTAGGCTCATCCCAAAAAACTTGACCCGTCCCTAATTCTGGCAGGGGTTTCCCCACCATATTATTAAACCAATTAAACCAAAAATCATGGTAACAGTAACTAATTTTTTTGAAGTACAAACTAAAGATGGTAGAACTTTTATTAACCTGGAAATTACGGGTGGCTTGGAATTAGTTCAATCTCAAACAACTGGTAAATTTTATGCTACAGTTAGAAAATGCCGTATCCCATCAACATTTGATGTCAGTATTGCTAAACTGATGGTTGGTCAACAACTGGATGGAGATGTAGTAAGGGTTCAAGTAGAACCTTACAATTATACTAATCCAAAAACGGGGGAACTACTTATGCTGGCACATTCCTTTTCATACAAACCAGCAGGAGCCATTGAACTAATTGGGGAAACCAGGATAGAGAAACTAGATACACTCTAGTCTATTCTGTTGAAAGGATGAGGGGTTAATGACCAAAAGTTATTAGCCTCTTTCCTTTTATATATGTTCTTAAATCTAACATCAATTATCAATTATGACCCAATAATAAAATCTATGAATCAGAAGGAAATTATTACTTACATGGATAACAAAAGTTTACTTGTTATTACTGATAAAGGAAAAATGAGACAGTTGTTTGTACCATTTAGAGTTCAGGTTACTAAAACATACCAAAATTTAATGGAAAATACAATGGTATATGTTGAGGAAATAAAGTTTAGTAGAAAATATGTCTTAGTGTACAAAGTATTAAATAAATGGTTTCCATATTATCATTTCATGCTGTTAGTTCCTTTTTAATTCCATTACATCATTAGTACACCCCATTATTAATTTCCAGTTACCATTGATGGTATTTGGTTTAACCACTATTAGTATGATATATTTAGAAGAAAAGGTTGCTGAAATAGAAGTAAGTTATAAACCAGCAAATAGTAAAAAAGTTGTCATAAAATCTGCTTCAGATGCTTTTACAGAGTTGATTAAATTTTTTGACCAGGACACTATTTCCCTGAAAGAAAAATTTATGGTTATGTATTTAAACAGAGGGAATAAGGTGTTGGGAGTATTTCAATTATCAGATGGAGGAATTACATCTACTGTGGTTAACATAAGGTTAATATTATCAGTTGCAGTAAAAATTGCCGCCGTTAATTTGATATTCTGCCATAATCATCCTAGTGGGAATTTAATTCCCTCTACAGCAGATAAAGAAATTACTTGTAGGATAATAGAAGCTTGCAAGCTTTTAGATATAAAAGTCTTAGACCATTTAATTATAACAGGTAACGATTATTATAGCTTTGCAGAGAATGGTCTTTTGTAATTTCGGTCAAATATATTAATAATTATTATATATTTATAAAAAAACATTATTACCATGAGATTTATACTAGTTCTATTAACACTTGCCTTTTTCACTTTTTCATGTAAAAAGGAAACTAGCCCTGATCCAAGCAATCCCAATGACAAAGTAGTTGAATATCAGTTTTCAGCTGTTAATACCTCAGTACTTTTTAATGTCACTTATAATGGTAAAGACTCACAAACAGGAGGGGGAAACTTTGCAAGTGGATGGACTACTTCATTTACACAAACAGAATTACCATTTACAGCTTCATTAAATATCATGAATATAACTGCCCCCAGTATTCCAATCTCTGTAACTCAAAAAATTCTTGTAAATGGAACTGTAGTTAAGCAAGCAACAACAACCTTAGATGCTGCTACTGGGGTAGTAAATAAACAAATTCAGTATACTGTAAATTAAAATGAACTATAAGAAGATTTGCAGGATAGTAGAAGCCTGTAAGCCGTTAGTTATTAAAGTAGTTGACCTTCTAATTATAACAGGAAATAATGACTATTACAGCTTTGCTAATGAGGGGCAGCTATAAATTTCTATGGTAATAGTTCTTTTGGTTTAACCTCTAAGGCAGCAGCTATAAGTGACAGATAAGATACACTGAAATTAACTTTACCAAGTTCTACCCGGTTAATCTGAGAGTAGTCTTTATCATTACATTTAAAAGCCAAATCCATCTGGGTAAGACCCTGCTTAAGTCTTAAATCCCTGATCTTTTCTCCTATTTCTTTAAGGAAATGATCATCTCTATAATATGGCTTCCTAGTTCCTTTTTTCACTCCACAAATAGAGAGTTAATCAAGTATTAGAAATAGGGATAATTATCCTTACATTTGAAATATACCTATAATCAGCCTTTAGGTTAAAAATTCTAGCACTTATGAATAAATTATTTTTTTACATAATTCTTCTATTACTTATTGGTTGTAATACTTCAGAAAATAGTGATCGTGAGGAGGAATTAAAGTATAAAGAAAGAGCTCTAAATTTAAAAGAGTTAGAATTGAAGAGAATTCAGGATAGCTTAAGCCAAAGCAATCCAGAACCTAGTTCAACTACTAAATTTCTTTATGTAGTTGTACATACTAAAGAACTTAATTCTGGCGACAGTGGCTTAATTATTTCTAATTATCAGTATACTTCAAAGATTATCCAGATACCTGATTTTACAGAGGATAAAAAATATATGGAAATTGATAAGTATAAAGACTTAGTTAATGTCAAGATTTCTAAGGGGAATAAAATACTGAATATGATGAAGGATTTAGATAGGAAAGATAATAAACCAATGTGGTATGACAGTTTTCGACCAGAAGTGACAGGAGTAGAATTCTTTGTTTTTCCTAGTTTTAAAGAAGCAAGTATTAGTAGGAATTCAATAACATCGCCGAACCTTGTCTTAAGTTCAGAAAAATCCTCCTCTTTTGATTATGTAACTAATATCAACAGCATTTTGAAAAATAATAGTTTAAATAGGTGGTCTGTTAATAGAATGGAAATAAGCCAGACTGGAAACTTGACATTCTATTGTACAATGGGTGAGTTCTCCTTCAATCTTAATGATGTCTTAGATATAACTGTTCCTGGGGTAAATGAAAAAACTAGAGCTCCTAATTTAGGGATGTTTACTTTTCCTAAGGGCTATAAAGTACAATGTAATACTGGAGAAACAGGTTTAGGGGAAGAATGTGGAATTACTCACATTACTGGTAATGATGGACATGAGTATACAGTTTGGCCTGCCCTCTTCCATAATTTTTCAGAATTAAATACCCAAAATTTTTTAGAGTTGGTTAGGAATTTAAAAGAATTAAAAAAAGAAGTTAATAATAGTAATAATTAATAAACCTTATTAATTATCCAGTTTTGTTTCAGTATAGTTACACTAGAAATGGAAAAAATGTTTCAGTAGACCCTCTATAATTGGTCTAAACCTCAGTTGGTAGAGCAATACACTTTTAATGTATGGGCCCTGGGTTCGAGTCCCAGCCAGATCACAAAGCGTTCAGTATAATATATTGAACGCTTTTTTATTTAAAATAACCAAAATTTATCTTTAGTTAAACTAAACAAATATTTCAAAAAAGCGGGAATTAGAAATAAAAAGAATGAAATCACGTAAATATATTAAGAGATTAGTAGATACTTAAGGTAGAGCATCCCGATATTAATCGGGAAGCGCATTGGGTTCTCCCGATTAAATCGGGACAGCCAGATCACAAAGCGTTCAGTATAATATATTGAACGCTTTTTTATTTATTTCTTTTCAAACAGCCACCCAACTGGCTTATTTTTGCCATATATTATTTCCAATGAGTGATTTTTTTAAAAATAAAGTGGTTGCCATCACCGGTGGCAGCAGTGGTATTGGCAAAGCATTGGTTGAACAGTTGTTGAAGCTCGGCGCCAAAGTGGCCACCTGTGCACGCAACCAGGATAAATTATACGACCTGCAATTGCAATATTCTTCGGCTCCTTTACATTGCATTGTTGCTGATGTAAGCAATTACAATGATTGCAAAATGTTCATTGATTCTACCATCAAACAATTTGGCGGTATAGATATACTGATCAATAATGCTGGCATTTCTATGAGGGCACTGTTGAAAGATGTGGACCTGGATGTTTTTAAGAAAGTAATGGATATTAATTTTTTTGGAACTGTTTACTGTACAAAACTGGCGCTTGATTCGATCATTGAAAGAAAAGGAACGATCGTGGGCGTTTCTTCCATTGCCGGGTTTCGCGGGCTCCCTGGAAGAAGCGGTTATTCTGCCAGTAAGTTTGCGTTGAACGGATGGCTGGAAGCGATCCGCACCGAACTCATCGATGATGAAGTGAACGTAATGTGGGTTTGCCCGGGCTATACAAGAAGTAATATTCGCAATGCAGCACTCAATAATAAAGCGCAGGCACAAGGGGAAAGCCCGATCGACGAAGCAGAATTGATGAGCCCGGAAGCCTGTGCAACACATATCATACATGCTATTGAAAAAAAGAAACGCACACTTGTACTTACTTTTAAAGGAAAACAAACGGTGTTCGTAAATAAATTCTTTCCTTCACTGGCAGATAAGTTTACGAAGAAGTTTTTCTTTAAGGATGGAAAGCTAATTAAGTAATTTATGATGTATGATCTTAGATGTATGATTTAAATTGCCGATTCCCGATTGCCGACGATTAATTATTAACCACAAAAAATTAAAAAGTTTAACCTTCATAATGCCTTTACTAACCCTAACAAGCGATATCGGTGAACAGGATTTTTTAGCGGGCGCTATCAAGGGTCAGTTATTGCAATCCAACAATACACTCAACATCATTGATATCACGCATTCACTCTCTCCTTTTAATTATCCGCAGGCAGCATATGTTTGCAGGAATGCGATCAAAAATTTTGCAGCAGGCACTTTTCATTTGATGCTTGTAAACATTTTTGATGAAAAGCCCGAGCATCTTTTACTGGCCGAGCACAATGGTCATTATATTGGTTGTGCTGACAATGGCCTGCTCACCATGATACTGGAAGAAGTACCGCAAAAAGTAGTGGCACTTTCACTTGGAAAAACAGATCAAAAAAATACGCTTTATTGCATCAATGTATTTGCAAAAGCTTTTAATGATATCATCAATGGAAAAACCCTGGAAGAAACAGGCGATGCATCTGTATCTATCAAAGTAAAAAATCCATTGAAGCCAATGCTGGGCAATAACTGGATAGAAGGTCAGATCATTTTTATTGACAATTTTGAGAACGTTATTGTAAACATCAGCAAAGAAGAATTTGAAGAACAAAGAAAGGGCCGCAGTTTTACCATCGTATTTAAAAGAGATGAAGTGATCGATAAGATCAGCGATACGTATGCTGATGTGCCGGAAGGTGAAAAACTGGCGATATTTAATTCAGCGGGATATCTTGAAATTGCGATCAACAAAGGCAATGCTGCCGGGCTTTTTGGTTTACAGGGATTTTCAGAAAAACAAAACCAACATGCACAGCAACAGTTTATCAATAACAGGTTGTTTTATCAAACGGTGAAAGTGCATTTTCAGTGACGGGAATCGGCAATCGGGAATCGGCAATCGGCAAATCGCTACCGACTATAAAGATGTTGCCAGGCTGAGCTTGACAGTTTTCTAATTGGAAAAATATTTTTATAAAATAAAATCATTAATCACTACACATCTAAAATTCTAAAAATGAAAAAATTATTACTCATCAACTTTTTAACTTTTATCTTCCTCAACAGTTTTGCCCAGGTAAAAATGCCTGCACCCTCACCTACTCAAACGATCAAACAGGATTTTGCAATTGGTAGCATTGAATTAAAATATTCAAGGCCCAGTGCAAAGGGAAGGGCCGTTTTTGGCGAACTTGTTCCTTATAATAAACTGTGGCGTACTGGCGCCAATGCAGCAACCGTGATCAGTTTTTCAGACCCTGTTGAGATCAATGGAAAAAGAGTAGACAGTGGCAGCTATGCCCTCTATACCATACCAGGTGTTGAAAGCTGGGAGGTAATTCTAAATAAAGGAATAACAAATTCAGGCGTTGCCGGTTATAAAGAATCAGATGATGTACTGAGGTTCAGGTGTGAACCATTCAAATTAAAAAAGAAACTTGAAACGTTCACCATGCAATTTGGAAATATAAAATCAGAAAGTTGCGACCTGGATATTATGTGGGAGAAAACAATGATAACAATAAACATTGAATCGAAGATCAGGGAAAAACTGAAAGCGCAATTGGAAGCCGCTGCATTAACAGATAAAAAATCTTACTGGCAGGCGGCACAGTTTTATACCGAGTATGAAAGCAACACTACAAAGGCACTTGACAATGTAACAAAAGCATTGGCAGAAAACCCAAAAGCTTTTTGGATGTGGTTGTACAAAGCAAAGATCCAAAAAGAGATGGGGGATAAAGCAGGTGCAAAAGAAAGTGCAAAAAAATCGTTGGAGCTGGCAACGGCGGAAAAGAATGAGGATTATATAAGGATGAATGAGGCGTTGCTTAAAAAGTTGAAGTAAGTGGAGAAGTTGACAAGTTGATAAGGTTAAAAGGATTGAACACCTTATCAACTTGTCAACCTTATCAACCTTTCAACTTTTTCATAAAAGGCTGAATGATAAAACTCAGGATGATCACCAATACGGCCCCAATCACATTCAACCACAAAAAAGAAATCATATCCATGTTGTAAATAACGATGACGAGTATTTCTGAAATGATGGCGGCAATAAAAACAGCATTTCCTCTTATTGATTTCAACCAAAATGCCACGAGGAAAATTCCCAGTATAACACCATAGAATATTGAACCAAGGATATTTACTGCTTCTATTAAACTGTTACCGATATTTTGTGCAAACATGGCGATGATGATACAGAATATTCCCCAGCCAAGTGTGTACCATTGTGATAAATTATAATCCTTCAATGCAGTTTCTTTTTTTACGAAGAATTTTTTATGGAAATCAACCATCGTACAGGCAGCAAGTGAATTAAGTGCTGCAGCAATACTCCCCCATGCTGCTAAAAATATAATGGCGAATATGAGACCGATCAAACCAACAGGCAGATTATCTTTTACAAAATGAAGAAAAATATAATTATTGTCATTTACATCTTCGCCCGGTAACGCCTGTTTTAAAAGTGCTTTATATTCATTTCTTTTTGCTGCAGCTTCAGCATGATCATTTGTTACCAATGCTGTTTCATATTTTTTTTCTGTAAGCACGAGCGAATCCCTGTAAGCTGTCTTTTCTGCTCTTTCGATCTTTGCTTCATCAAAATAAACAGGCGCTTTGTTGTACAGGTAGAATGAAAAAATAAGTATACCCAATAATAAAATAAAAAATTGCATTGGCACTTTTACCAAACCGTTCAATAATAAACCAATGCGGCTTTCATTCATATTTTTTGCTGTAAGGTATCGCCCCACCTGGCTATGATCAGTACCAAAATAGCTGAGTGCCAGGAAGAATCCGCCGATCAATCCGCTCCATATATTGTATTTATCTTTCCAGTCGAAACCATGTGCGGTCTGGCCCGATGTAATGATATTCATTTTGCCAAGATTGCCTGCCCCATTAATTGCTTCTTTAAAACCAATTCCCTCGGGCAATAGTTTTACTGCAATGTATCCAACTAAGAACAGGGAAATAAATACGATGATCATTTGCAATTTCTGTGTATGTGCCACTGCTTTGGCCCCGCCACTCATGGTATAAATGATCAACAAGCCGCCCATTACAAGATTGGTATAATAAATGTTCCATCCCATAATGGAACTCAATACCAACGATGGTGCATAGATGCTGATCCCGGTACTTAATCCTCTTGAAATTAAAAAGAGTGCCGAAGTAAGCGTTCTTGTTTTTACATCAAATCTTTGCTCTAAAAATTCATAAGCTGTAAATACTTTTAACCGGTTGAATACAGGCACAAAAAATATACTGATAACGATCA
The DNA here is from genome assembly GCA_047601875.1 of Ferruginibacter sp. Lineage (GTDB taxonomy): Bacteria > Bacteroidota > Bacteroidia > Chitinophagales > Chitinophagaceae > Ferruginibacter. The sequence continues at coordinate 633,366 of JASGIL010000001.1, forward strand.
TGGCAAGTGGCAGTCCGAAATAATATTGCACGAAACGCATACCGTCGCTATACGCCTGCCCGGGACCCGTTAGAAAAGTGATGGCACTTGCCTGTGTTCCCATAATACTTAGCAATACGAGCCCCCACGGCATGCTACGGTTGCTAAGAAAATATCCTTCAAGATTTTTAGTGGTCCTGCTCTTATAAATACCATACACAATGATGGCGCACAGGGTTGTGATTAATATGATCCAATCGATACTGCTCATGCGAATTGGCGGCTGATGAAGTAAAAGAGGATGATTTGGGTTATGAGGAATGTGAGTACCACTGCGTACCATGTGAACCAATAAGAACGTTTCTTTTCCATGTTGAAATTGTGTTTAAAGAATGAGCACCTCGTTACTATTTTGCCATCTTGGGATATCAGATGTCAAAAATCAGATATCAGCTGAACTGCTTAATTAATAAACGCTGATATTTAAAATCACTTTCTAAGTTCTATAAACCAGCTGATCTCTGATTTCTGACATCTGACATCTATCTCCTCGCCAACGCAATCAAATTCGCCATCAACCTGAATGCACCCGGTACACCGGCAGGCAACTGGCGGAAGAATACCAGTCCCGTATACACGAAATTTCCTTTTCCGTATTTGGCAATTGCAAGGCTGCCGTTCGATTCTTTCTCACTTTTATCATTCATGCCCAATGGTGTCTCGTAATGTGAATCTATTTGTACCATTTGATAGGTACTTCTCTCCTGTACCCAATCTTTAAAATCATCTGCAGTGATCTTATTTGGATAATTCAATGCAGGGTGATCAGGCAATAAGAAATTTACAACAGCATCTTCTTCTGTTACCCTCGTTTGCGGATCTACAATGAATGGATACGGCCCTACTTTTACTTTCTTTTGTCCAACCGTATTGCTTTTTAAATATTGTACGATCATATTGCCGCCATTTTCAACATAGCGCATCAATACATCATTCTTATTGCTGAGCCATTCAGAAATGTTATAAGCACGTATACCGGTAACGATCGCATCAAATTGTTTCAGGTTATCATCTGTAATGTCTGATTCAGATAAATAACGCACATCATATCCCATTGCTTCCAGTGCAGATGGCACTTTATCCCCTGCACCAATAATATAACCGATACGTTTGCCAACCGTCTTTAAATCCATCTTTATGATCTTCGTTTTATCATAGAAATTATAATACAGGTCGGGAATATGATCATAACTTATTTTACGCAAGGCAAAATACTGGTGTTCGTACAATGAACCGGCACTTAGTTCTGCACCGGCAGAAACACTACTGTTGTTTTTTAATTCATCACTGTTAATACTTACATCAATAGTTTTAATGGCAGCTTTGGAATAATTAACCACTGAATCAAAAACGACCTTCTCTTTATGATCATATACGATTTTGAACTGTACCTTTTCTTTAAGTTCCAGGTTTGACTGTACATTATAATGCAAGACCTTGCTTTGATTTTTCGAATCATTGGAAAATATTACAATTGAAGGGCTGCTGTTGATCAATACAGGGTTTATTATTTGAATGGGTTCATACAACTCTCCTTTTACCGGATCAGTAAATTTATACAACACCCGTTTTTCAAATGTATAGACATGATTAGCTATCGTGACCTTGAAAATAGCAGGATAACCGGCATTTTCAGGTTCACCGATTGCGGTTTGCTCCGAAACATCGTAAGCACCACCTTGTATCGGGCGTTCAAGCCAATAAGGTTGTGTGGCCGTATTTTCTTTACTAAGATTTATGGCTACAGCTTGTGTAATATTTTCGTTTGTTTTAAGGTTTTCAAATGACCTTGTTTCACCCATAAAGCTTACTTCCACTTTATTTACTGCTACGCCTAAACGATTATTTAAATTGATCGTAAACTTTGCGCTGTCGCCAATTACATTCAACTGGTTTTGAGCAATCATTTCCATGAAAATACCGCTGCAGGCTTCAATAAGTTCCTGCACATCGCTTAGTTTTTTATTTCTCCAATTGTCGCCAGGTAATTTTGCGATCCTGTCATACAGGTCTATAAGCGCAGGCACTGAAGATGATGGCTGATCTGTTTTAAAGTTTGCTACAAGATTGTTGATCATGGATTCGATCTCTTTACCTCCCTGCAATCTTGACCAGCTGATATCGATCCCATCCATCAATGTATTCTTCGCTGGTTCACCACCGGTAGTAGCAAAATATTCAAATATCTGTCCCCTTCTTCTTGGGCGGCCCTCGCCCTGGCTCTTGTGCATGGTCCTTGCTTCGGCGCCTATTTCTCCATAACTTTTTCCCACAAGGGGGTTGAAACCACCGATATCGATCTTTAACTGGTCATCGCTGGTTGTGTTATTGTTACCGAAGTTGTACGTGTTCCATAATATTCTTTTTGCCTGCCATGGTTTTACGCCGTATTTGAATTGTTCAGGGAAACGTTTAGGATCTGCTGCTGCAGTAAATGCTTCTTCTGCCAATATAGAAGAAGCAGCATGATGGCCATGTCCCGCTCTTGAATCAGGAGGAAAACGTTTGATAATAATATCCGGTTGATATTTTCGTATCACCCAAACAACGTCGCTTAATATCTTTTCTTTGTCCCATATCCGCAAAGCCTCTTCCGCACTTTTACTAAATCCAAATTCATAGGCCCGGCTAAAATATTGTTCACCACCATCTACTTTTCTTGCAGCAATCAACTCCTGCGTGCGTATCAACCCAAGATCGATCCCTTGTTCATCACCGATCAGGTTTTGTCCGCCATCTCCCCTTGTTAAACTTAAATAGGCCGTGCGGTATAATTTTTCCTTTGCCAGGTAAGGAAGCAATGTGTTGTTCTCGTCATCCGGGTGCGCAGCAATGTACAATACAGAACCAAGCACATTCAGTTTTTTTAACTGCAATAATATTTCGGCTGAATTGTATGTTTTTGGTGTTTGAGAAAAAGTTGAAAAAGAAATAATGTTTACAAGAACAAATGAGAGCAGTCTGCGCATAGATATGATTTAGGCTACTAAATTACATGATTGGAGGGGAGGTAGATTGCCGGCTGTAAAAAATTCCCGATGGCGGATATCGGATACGACATATTGGATAAGCCTATGTGTGTCGCACTTATATCTGTTATCCCGTATCCTGTATCCCGTATCCTCCACAAATATTTCATAAATTCCCTCTATGTCTTTGCCTGTAGCTTTTGAATGTCTATTTTTACAGATAATTACCTATTCTGCGAAGATTTTTTAAAATATTAAGAAGAACCCTGCTTACGCTGATACTGCTGTTTTTACTGCTGTATGGCCTGTTGCATCTGTCCCCTGTTCAAACATGGATCGTACAAAAAGTTGCAAATAACTTCTCAAATAAACTGAAGACAAAGGTTACCGTTAGGTCGGTTGATTTTGCATTTTTTGATAAACTGGATGTGGAGGGAGTGCTGGTGATGGATCGTGCCAGGGATACTTTGTTGTATGCAGGTTCTATGAAAGTGAAGATCACCGACTGGTTCTTTTTTAAAGATGATATTACATTGCATTACCTGGGCCTTGATAATGCAGTTGTGAACATGAAGCGTTCCGATTCAACCTGGAACTATCAATTCCTGCTGGATTTTTTTACCAGTCCAACATCCCAGGAGAAAGATACCAGCAATAATCTTGTATTCGATTTTAAAGAAGCTCATTTTAAAAACATCCGCTTTAACAGGATCGATGAATGGATCGGGCAAAACATGACAGGTTCAATAAAGAAAATGGATGTGCTCGTTGACAGTGTTAATATGGTTAAACAAAAGGTTGTGGTAAAAGACGTAGCTTTTGATGAGCTATATTTTGCCTTGTCCGATTATACAGGAAAGCGACCGAAACAAAATACTGTTACCGATCCGGCTCAAAGCACCGTAAATATAACTTCACCCACAACAGAAGAAGATGGATGGGTATTTCAAATTAAAAAAGTATTGCTGAATGAAGGAAGTTTCAGGAGCGATCAGGAAACAGAACGCCTTCCGTATACGGGCGCTCATTTCGACGGACTTCACCTTTTCATTTCATCGATCAATGGTACGATCAATGATGTTTTATTTAAAAATAATACACTTACTGCAAAAGGCCGTTTATCTGCCAAAGAACGAAGCGGCTTTATGGTAAAAGATGCCACATCTTCTGTAAAGTTTACTTCGGAAATGATGGAGTTCAATGACCTTGATATTAAAACAAATAAAAGCCATATTAAAAATTATTTCGCCATGCACTATGAGGATTTCCAGCATGACATGAAGAATTTTTTACACAATGTAAGGCTTGAAGGAAGGTTTACCGATAGCGAATTGAGCAGTGATGATATTGCATTTTTCGCCCCGGAATTGTCGTCGTGGAAACGAACTTTTTATTTTAATGGTAGCGCACGTGGTACTGTTGATAATCTCTCAACAAAAGACATGAAGGTAAAAAGCGGTGATACTTACATTGACGGGGATTTAGCACTAAGGGGCCTGCCTGATATCTATGAAACCTTTATAGATCTTAAAGCAAACACGTTGCACACAACCTATAATGATATTGTAACGATCATTCCTTCTTTAAAAAATATTACGCAACCACAATTAAGCAAGCTTGGAAATATTTATTATAAAGGAAATTTTACTGGCTTTATTAATGACTTTGTAACTTATGGAACTGTAGTATCGGATCTTGGAACTGCTACTACCGATATCAATATGAAACTTCCTGAGAATAGTCCGCCACTGTATTCGGGAAAGATCAATACAAATAATTTCAGGCTAGGTGCATTTATGAATAGCAGTGATATTGGCAACATCTCTGTAAATGGCTCTGTAAAAGGCAGCGGTTTTAAGTTGAAAGAACTGAATGCCGACTTTAAAGGTGAAGTAAAACAGATGGAGCTCAATGGCTACAATTACCAAAACATTGCACTGGATGGTAATTTCAAAAAAAGCCTTTTCACTGGCCATTTAACGATCGATGATCCCAATCTCAAAATAAACCGTATGGACGGTACGCTCAGCCTTGCGGGGAAAAAAGAAATTGCATTTAATGTATTTGCAGAACTTGAATATGCACACCTGAAGGCCATTCATTTTACATATGATGATTTTTCATTGAATGGTACATTCAGTTTGAATTTTACAGGAAATAACATCGATAACTTTTTAGGAACAGCAAAAGTGTACAATGCACAACTGAGGCATGATACTACTTTGCTTTCTTTTGATTCTTTAACACTGAGTTCATTCCTGAGAGATGATAAGAAATATCTTTCATTACAATCAAACCAGGTAGATGCAGAGTTGAATGGGAAATTCAAAATACTTGAGTTACCCGATGCCTTTAAACTTTTCTTAAACAGGTATTACCCTGCTTATATCGAAAAACCTTCCTATGTTGTAAGTGACCAGGATTTTAATTTCGATATAAAAACAAGGGAGGTAGATGAATACATAAGATTGCTTGACAAGAGACTTAGTGGTTTCAATAATTCATCCATTACAGGAAGACTCAACCTTGCCAAATCAGAATTAAATGTAAATGCAACCGTTCCCAACTTTGCATATGAAGGAAAAACATTTACGAATATAAAATTAACTGGTAACGGGAATGGGGATACGCTAAAAGCTGATATTGCTGTTGATGATGTAGGCATTGGTGACAGCCTGCATTTCCCGGGTACCAACCTGCAGCTTACCGCCCACAATGATATTTCAGTTATTCATTTAAAGACCAGTGCAGATAAAACACTGAATGATGCTGAGCTGAATGCCACGATACAAACATTTGCCGATGGTGTTAAGATACACTTTTCTCCTTCTTCCTTTATCGTTAACGATAAGAAATGGCTGCTTGAAAATGATGGTGAACTAACAGTGAGAAGCAATTACCTTGATGCAAGCGAGATAAAGTTTGTGCATGACAAACAACAGATCGCTCTTTCTACCGAACTGGATGATGTGACTGACCAGACACATATTGTTGCGAAACTGCAACAGATCGATATTGGAGATTTTACTCCATTTGTACTTAAGGACCCATCGTTAAAAGGTATTCTTACAGGTACAGCTGTTGTAAGAGATCCGTTCGGCAAATTTGCCATAGAGTTTAAAGGCGATGCAGACAGTTTTGCTTTGAATGATAAATATATCGGCAAGGTAAACCTGGATGCTTCGGCCAATACACAAACCGGGCTGGTAAAATATAAAGCCGGTTCCAAAGAGGTTGACAATTCATTTGATGTTACAGGAACTTACAATTACAAAGATTCAACCGGCAATGGATTGAATCTCGAGTTCATGGGTAAAAGAGTAAACATCAATTTACTGGAACCATACCTTGGTTCTATTTTCAGTACCATGAATGGATTTGCACAAACTGAACTAAAAATATACAATACCAACGGGCATCAATACATAACAGGAAAGGCTACCCTATTAAGTGATACGGTAAAAGTTGATTATACCCAGTGCAAATATGTTGTAACCAACCAGGTGATCAATTTTGGTGAAGATGAGATTGACCTGGGACAGATGCAGATAAAAGATACTTTAAATCATGATGGTACATTAAGTGGTAAAATATACCATCACTTCTTCTCTGACCTTTCGTTTGATAAAGTAAGGCTCGAAACAGGTAAATTACTTTTATTAAACACTACTAGGAAAGATAATCCTGATTTTTATGGAACAGTAACAGGAAGGGCCACGCTGAATATAAACGGGCCAACCACCTATCTCGTGATGGATATTGATGGAGAACCCAGTTTGCTTGACAGCAGCCATATTTATTTACCAACCGGCAATGCAAAAGAAGCCAATACTATTGATTATATCGACTTCGTACAGTATGGATCCAAGATGGAAGAAGAACTTGCAAGTTCAAAATCTACCAATATCATTGTTAACCTGAATTTAGAGGCTAACCCTTCCTGTAAGATCGATGTAATATTGGATGAGGAAACCGGTGATATCATCAAAGGCCAGGGCAATGGGCTCATCAAAATAAGAGCAGGTAATAAGGAACCTTTGTCCATTCGTGGAAAATATGAATTAACGAAAGGTGAATATACTTTTAATTTCCAAACCTTCTTAAAAAAACCATTTACACTTAATAACGGAAGTATTACATGGAACGGAGATCCATTACAGGCCAATATTGATATTGATGCAGAATACCTTGCTGAAAATGTAGATATAAGCCCACTCACGACAACGGGTAAACTGGTGCAAAAAGAAAATATCATCATCAGGTCAGAACTTACCGGCAGCTTACAAAAACCAGATATTAAATTTCATTTTGACCTGGACGCTAAAAGCGAAGCCAGCCGTGACTATATTATTATAAAAAGACTTGGCGATTTTGAAAATGACCAAAACGAAATGAACAAGCAGGTTGCCAGCCTGCTGCTTTTTAATTCATTTATTATCGGCGATCAAAACTTTTTGTCCGGCGGAAACACGCTTGCAGCGGTAACAAACAATATTGGCGGGGTTATCAGCGGGTGGCTTACAACCGTATTTAATAAGCAACTGGAAAAAGCGACCAATGGTATCCTGACATTTAATTTAGATATCAATCCAACATTTGACCTGCAAAAGAATGCCAGCCAGTTACAGGCAAACATAAAAGCCAATTTCCGCCTGCTGTTAAGCAGCCGTTTGGTTGTATTGATCGGCGGAAATTTTGATTACAATAATTCCACCTACACACAACAGTTAGAAAAGAAAGGCCTGGTAACACCGGATATAAGTATAGAGTGGTTGCTGAATAAAGAAGGATCATTAAGGGTAGTCGGCTTTAACCGCAGCAGCGTAGATTTTACCCTAGGCCAAAGAAACAGGTCAGGTATACAGCTGTCGTACCGTAAGGATATGAACAAGCTATCGGATATTTTTAAGAGTAGGAAGAAGATTGAGGAGGAGGCGGTGAGGAAGGAAGCGAAGAAGAATTAAATTGTTTGGGGTTTGGAGTTTGGTGTTATGTGAACTCCAAACCCCAAACTCTAAATAATTTTAAAGCCCGTTCAATATCTCATGGCCTAATTTATCACGTTTAGTAAACAGATACTTCTCGTTATGCGGATTCGGTTTCATTTCTATCTGCACTGTTTCTGTTACTTCCAAACCGTAACCCAATAAACCTGCACGTTTCTTCGGGTTGTTTGTCATTAGTTTCATTTTTGTAATACCAAGTTCACGCAATATTTGTGCACCAACACCATAATCTCTTTCATCCATGCCAAAGCCAAGGTGCAGGTTTGCTTCTACGGTATCCATTCCTTCTTCCTGTAATTTATAAGCCTTCAATTTATTGATCAGGCCGATGCCCCTTCCTTCCTGGTTCATGTATAATACAAGACCTTTTCCTGCTGCTTCAATATGCTCAAGTGAATGATGCAATTGTTCGCCGCAATCGCAACGCAACGATCCCAGTATATCCCCCGTCATGCAACTGCTGTGAACCCTTACCAATACCGGTTCATCTTTTTGCCATGAACCTTTTTTCAATGCAAGATGAACTTCACCGGAATTCAATTGTGTAAATGCGATCAGTTCAAAAACACCATATTTAGTTGGCATTTCTACCCTTGCTTCTTCCCGGATCAATGTTTCTTTTTGAAGCCTGTACTCAATCAGGTCCTTTATCGAAATAATTTTAAAGTCGAATTTTTTTGCGATCTCCAGCAACTGCGGGAGCCTTGCCATACTACCATCTTCATTCATGATCTCAACCAATACACCTGCGGGATAAAATCCTGCAAGTCTTGCCAGGTCGGTAGTTGCTTCTGTATGCCCCGATCTGCGGAGCACACCGCCATTTTTTGCACGCAATGGAAAAATATGTCCCGGGCGGCCAAGATCAGTTGGTTTTGTATTTGGATCGATCAGTGCCTGAACTGTTTTTGCACGGTCGTGTGCAGAAATGCCGGTGGTACATCCGTTGCCGAGCAAATCTATACTAACAGTGAAAGCTGTTTCATGCAATGCAGTATTATCAACAACCATTGGTTGCAGGTTGAGTTCAACACAACGATCTTCTAAAATGGGTGTGCAAATAAGTCCTCTACCATGCGTGCTCATAAAGTTGATGATCTCGGGAGTTACATTTTGTGCAGCTGTAATAAAATCTCCCTCATTTTCACGGTCCTCATCATCAACCACGATAACCAGTTTGCCTTTTTTTATATCCTCAATGGCGTCATCTATACGGTCCAGCATATTTGAAAATTATTTTTGTAAAGTTAACAAGGTTTCATTTTTGTAATATCATCTTTTCGCTTTTCGAAACAATTGTCTTGAACTATGATTCGTGTGATTAAATGGTAACTATGATTGAAAAACGATTTGAGTTTAGAAATGGTTGTTTTACAGGTATAATAATTTGTCTATAAACGACATTGCGAGGAACAAAGCAATTTCTCTAACATTAAAAAGATTGCTTCGTTCCTCGCACTGTCGAATCAAATAATTGAGGCTAAATATGAGAAAAATCAGTAATTACAAATTCATAAGATAACTTTCTAAGTATGGAGACCAACTCAGAACTCAGAATTCATAACTCAGAATTCCGTCCTTCCCCACCCCCATTTCAAATACTTCGGAAACGCCCTTGCCCAGGTAGGCACATCGTGTTTTCCGTCTTTTAATTCAAGATAGCAGATATCATTGGGTTCTTTGTACCCTTTCTTTTTTAGTTCATCGATAAGGCTACGGGTATCGTCAATAGAATCAATGATACCGTTCTTGTTCCTGTCGGCAACCTCATCAAGGGTACCTACTTCAAAAAAGAATTTTAGCCAGGGATAATAATTGCCTTCCCGTATCTGGCGGTGCATGATACGGTCCTTGTTTTCGTCAAAATCCTTATCGTCATGATCCTTATCACGCCACCACATAGAGCCGCTGAATACAGCCGCCATACAAAACTCTTCGGGATTGTTCCATACAATATCGATGGCACTGAGACCCCCAAGTGAGAAACCGGCAAATGACTTTTCGGTAAAAGAAAGAATATGGTAGGTCTTACGGATATACGGCAGTAATTCCTCCATTACAAACCGGGTATATAAGGCAGCTTTGGCACCACGTCCTTTATAATCCAGGATTTTGGCGGTGCCGTATTCATTTTTCCGGTCCGTTGAACAATGGATTCCCACACAAAAAATGGGTTCTATATAATTATCGGCAACAAGTTCGTCCAGGATATCCTCAAATTGCATGGTACGCAGGTCCTGGCCATCATTGATAAGCAGTAAATGAAGGAAGGGATGACTGGCAATATCTGCAGGCAAATAGCAGTCAACTTTTACATCCCTTTTCAAATGTACAGAAGTAAGTATGTGGGCATCAATGGTAATGCAGTTAGTCTTGTTTCCAGGCATCGGGTGCAAAAATAAAGAAAATCGTGTAAAATTGTTACGGTGCTAAAACGTTGAAAACATACATGATAGTATATGATAATGGATTAATTCGAAAGGGAAATCAGAAATCAGATATCAGCTTAGCACCAGCGAAGCGCTGATCTCTGATGGCTGATTTCTGATATCTGAATAATTCAGGCACTTCAATCTAAAAACATTTTTTTTATTCCCCCTTTGAAAATATATTTGAAGACATTTCAATATAACCATTCCTAAACTTAAGCAGCATGAAAAAGATTGGCGTATTACACGGTAAAGAAAGAAGCTTTCCCGAAGCATTAGTAGCAAGAATTAACAGCAAAAGAATTGATGGCATATGGGCCGAGCCTGTACGTATCGACAAAGTAATGCAGGGTGAGCCCAGCGGTTACACTGTGATCTTCGATCGTATATCGCAGGATGTTCCTTTTTACAGGGCATTCTTAAAAAATGCTGCATTGTGTGGCACATCAGTAATAAACAACCCATTCTGGTGGAGTGCAGATGAGAAGTTCTTCAACAACTGCCTTGCAACAAAAATAGATGTACCTGTTCCTAAAACAGTGATCCTTCCATCACGTGAGTTACCACCGGATACTTCAGCAGAATCATTTGCCAACCTTGCATACCCAATGGATTGGGATGGCATTTTTAAATACATTGGTTTTCCTGCATACATGAAACCTTTCGCCGGCGGCGGATGGAAAAGTGTTTACCAGTTGAACAGCATGGAAGAATTTTTTGAGAAGCATGCAGAAACAGAACAGCTCGTAATGATGCTGCAGGAAGAAATAAAATTTGAAGAATATTATCGTTGCTATTGCATCGGCGGAAAATATGTACGCATCATGCCTTACGAACCACGCAACCCACATCACCTGCGTTATGTAGCAGATTTCAAGCCTTCGGCTGAAAGATACAAACTGATGGAAGATATCGTACTGCGTATCTGTCGTTACCTCGGCTATGATTTCAATACTGTTGAATTGGCTGTACGTGACGGTGTACCTTATGCGATCGATTTTTGTAACCCCGCTCCCGATGCAGAAGTATCCAGCGTTGGCCAGGAAAATTTTGACTGGGTGGTTGAAACTGCTGCTATCTATGCAATAGAAAGAGCAATGGACAATAAACCTGGAAAGGATAATCTTACATGGGGAGAATACCTTAAGAGGAGTACTAACGGAAGGGAACTTTATTAATATGTATGATGTGAGATGTATGATCTATGATTTACACGGTATTTCACATCATACATCTTACATCATAGATCATACATCCAACTCAGCATTCATAACTCAAAACTCAGAACTCAAGTAATGGCTAATATATCATACAAACACTTCACCGTCGGCGTCGAAGAAGAATACATGGTGATCGATCCGCTTACAAGGGAACTTAAAAGCCATGAGCAAAAAATTGTACATGAAGGACACAAAGTGATCAAGGATAAAGTAAAGGCCGAGATGCACCAGGCTGTTGTGGAAGTAGGCACTGATATCTGCGCAGATGTGGATGAAGCATTCATGGATGTGAGCACACTTCGCAAAACGATCAGTGGCATTGCCGGCGAACTTGGATTGTGGATGGGCGCCAGTGGTACACATCCTTTCAGTCATTGGGAAAAACAGCTTATTACCGATCATGTCCGCTATAGTGAAATTGTAAACGAATTACAGGAAGCTGCCCGCAGCAACCTGATCTTTGGGCTACACGTTCACGTTGGTATGGAGACAAGAGAAATGGCGATCCATATTGCCAACTCGGCCCGTTATTTTTTACCACATGTTTTTGCATTGAGTACCAACTCTCCTTTCTGGGAAGGAAGGATGACAGGATATAAATCTTTCCGCACAAAAATATTCGACAAGTTCCCACGTACAGGCATACCCGATTTTTTTGAAGGTATAGAAGCGTATGATAATTACATCAAACTTTTGGTAAAGACCAACTGTATCGATAATGCAAAAAAAATATGGTGGGATCTTCGTGTGCACCCTTTCTTTAATACGGTCGAGTTCCGCATTTGCGATATACCACTTACAGTGCAGGAAACAATTGCGATCACCGCTTTGTTCCAGGCAATTTGCGCCAAGCTGTACAAATTAAAAAGCCAGAATTTAAATTTCATGATGTACAGCCGTGCATTATTAAATGAAAACAAATGGCGTGCAAGCCGTTATGGCATTGAAAGCAACATGATCGATTTTGGAAAAGAAACAGAAGTGAATACACGTGTACTCATTTATGAGCTTCTCGATTTTGTTGACGATGTTGTTCCTCATCTCGGCAGCCGCCATGCCATCAGCCATGTACATAAAATGCTGGATGAAGGTACTGGTGCAGACAGGCAATTAAAAGTTTTTGAAGAAACGAAGAGCTTGGAGAAGGTGACGGATTTTATACATGATAGTTTCTTGTTCGGATTGTAAAAATGATCGATGATATGAATAAAAAAGCAGCAGTTTGCTGCTTTTTTTTATTTATGCCAGGCACCTGACATAATATACCGGGCTATGAAGTCAAATTAAATTACCATTGTTAAGTGAATACACCAGCATAAAGAGGTGTTTTAACTATAGGTGGTTAAGAATTTATTTAATAAATTGTATAACACTTCCGAAGACTATACATGGAGATATCTTTAACGCATATGATTTAAGAAACCTCCAACCAAATGACAAACACCGGGCAAGAATACCTGCTGGATACCACACAGGATTAAAACCTATCTTAAACTCCAACATTATAGATTCTATAAAGAATTGGAAAGTTATTTAGTTGCCCATGATTAAATTAAAAGCGATACCGGTTATTGAAAACAATAATAAGATAGATGGGTTCCATCTCATATGGAATCCATTTTTACACGGGCATCTTCCTTTGTCAGGATATACGATCTTCCGGCGTAAATCAGGACGCAATAACAAGAAACCTGTTTGCAGGTTAATTGACGGTACCGCTATCAATTCATTGCATAACAGCCATTATCTTGTCTTTACAGGAACTGATATTATTTTTGACAAAATACTTTTCAATATTGTTACGGATGAGAAGGGCATATGGAAAGAGAAGATCAGGAAAGAATTTCCTTTTCCGGTTACAGGTCCATCTCCCGATTTTCCTGTTTATTCTTACGATGCACATTTTACAGAGGCAATTTTTAATGTGCATATATCTATCGCAATAAAACCACCACTGCCTTTTGTAATGGCAATTGGTTCCAGGGATGGAAAAGTTGTTGCAAGTAAAATTCAAAAAACATCACTCGATTTTCATTTTACAGATGCCGTAGATAATGTACGTTTTTACCTGCTTGCAAAGACGGAAACAATCAGGGTTTGTTATACTGTACCAGATTATGGTAAAGCAGAGGATTGGCAACTGTTACAAAAAAATCTTTGCATGCCATTTACAGGTTTTTCATCAGGTGTTCATAATACCCAGGAAGAATTTGAACTATTTAAAAGCAGGATCAAAGATGGATCAACTCCTAATCTTGCAGAGTTTGAGAAAATATCTACTCTTATAAAAAATGCTGCTGAATTTTCAAAACCGTTGTTGCTTCCCTATACAAGCATAATGGAATACCTGTTACCAAATGGTATGACCGATACAGGAAATATAAACATGAACACTGCTCCATTTGCCATGTTACAATTATTTAGTATTTACCATAATTGGAGAATGGGTTTAGGTTTTGGATACCTGGATCAATACAACCTGGAAAAAGATGCATTATATGATTATAAGATAATTGCTTCCTTTCATAAAAATGTAAAGGAAAAAATATACGATTTTCATACCGTACCCGTGAATACAGGGATAGGCCCTTGCTTTGCACTTGCAGGAATATTTTTCTTTGTTCATACCAGGACAATTGTAAAGGGTTTCCCCGGCCTTTCTGGTTCTTCTGACACAAATCCATTCATTAAAGGAATAAGAATACAAGGTCGTGTTCGCATTATTTTCCCGGAACCAACAAAAAAATTTGCGCTTTATTGTGTGAACGATCCGGGTGCTGCAATCCGCGTTGGCACATCATTTACCACGATCCCGGTTACTCATCGTACTGAGATCGTTTTAGGAAGTTATGAAACGAATGTTTTGTTGCACGGCGACTTCATACTTACAGGTATCGCCTATGTTTCTCTTGATGCGGGTGATGACCCTGCAGAAAAAACAGATATTGTTGGCTATAGCTTCAATAATCCTTATGTCAATACGGACCGTCCAAAGCCACCAACTTTTCTTGATGCCATTAATACTCAAAAACCATGGATCCCATCAGAGCACCAGGCCCCCGAAGGTTTGGGTTTCATTCTTAAATGGCAACAACCATCAACAGCGGCAGAAGCTATAGACCCGGATGTCTGGCCACCTGATAGCCCGATACCACCGTTGCCCGAGCTTGCTTATTACAAACTGGAATATCGAAATATCAGCTCATCCTCACCGTTAGTATGGCATTATTATGATGAAAAAACAGTAGACTTTCCAAATGGTACAGTTGTACATTCAGATGGTTATACAGCAGACCCTTTGCCTGTAAATTATGGTTGCGACCTGTTGAATGTTTTTCCCGCAGGTAATCCGCCGGGAGGAACCTATTCTTTAATACAACGATATAAACATTTATTGAATGATCTTAAGCGAAGTTTGAAAGCTGTACCGGGCGACATATATCAATACCGTATATCTTCTGTTGATCTTACAGGAAGAAATTCTTTAACCGTAACAGAAAGCCCCGAAGTAAGGCTGGAGAAATGGCAACCACCACCTCCTCCTGCGGGTATTATTGAAAAATACCTGCAACCTGTTAAAGATCCTGGTTACAGTTTACCGGATCCCCGTACAGACCTGCGGCCGCAGCATGTATATGCCAGGGTATTACAGGCAAGTAGCAAAGGCCTTACGCTTGCAGAGCGTGAATTACTTGGAGACAATGATCACCTCACCATTCTTACATGGACCTGGGGCGAGGAAGAAATAAAAATGGATCCATCGGCTAAAGAGTTCAGGGTCTACTTCCGTAGCAATGAACATGGCCTTATCAGGGGAATAACTGCAATGGATGCTGTAGCAAGCGGAGACAAATGGAAAGTAGATGCTATTCTTTCACGCGAAATAAATATAGATGAATTCGCCGGGGTTTATATGACAATAAACAAAGTACCTTTCAGGATCGTTTCGCATGATGCAGGCCTTACCGTTAGTTTTATTGTTGCATCACCACGTACATCACCTGGTAAAATACCACAGGCCGGAAGTTTTCAATTGCATCGAAAGTCGTCCGGCGAAGATGCAAGGCCATTAAGCTGGGACCAGCGAATAGCGGTTATCCCTGTCCGACCACACTCTATATACCAATATGTTCTTGAAAAAGGAATATTATTATCAGAGCCCGCTGTCGCCGTAGGTATTCCCGGTATTAATTATGACATAACCCCCGAAGGAAAGAATGCACGTTGCTGGCTGGGAGTTAGTGCGGCAGATAATGAATCGTACGTTAGCGATCAATTAACGTCAGCCAGTGCGTATAGCCCCAAAGCTGGTAATGAAA
The DNA here is from genome assembly GCA_047601875.1 of Ferruginibacter sp. Taxonomy (GTDB): domain Bacteria; phylum Bacteroidota; class Bacteroidia; order Chitinophagales; family Chitinophagaceae; genus Ferruginibacter. The sequence goes on from JASGIL010000001.1 coordinate 649,348, forward strand.
GTGCAATTGTAACTGCGGTTGTAAGTGCAAAATATTCAGGCAGGCCTGAATTTAATCCACCACCTCCCCTGGAAGATGTGCCTGTTGCGATTTTGGATGAAGCACGTTCGGATGAATTGTTGCTTAACATTACCCCGTCAGAATTAATGCCTTTTCTTGAACCACATAACCGCCTTCGTGTTGAGCGTATATCCGGAACCGATATACTTTCACTTTTGCACATAGAAACATCATCAATACAATTATCTGATGCAGAAAACCCGGTGATCGTAACAGATTGGGAACTTAACCCGGCAGATGATGCTGAGTTGAGAAATGCATTCCATAGCAGATCTAAACCAATTCCTGCGAAATTCATCTGGGCCATTTCAAAAAGAAACGATATTCATCTTGATCGTTTATGGAAGCAGGTAAATCCTCAACCGGTATTATGTACTGAACCATTAACCGATCTACTTCCCAACAGGGCGGAAAGATATATCTACAGGACAAAAATTGTAAATGCAATAGGTGTTCCTTCCGAAAGAGCAGCTTTTTTTCCAAACGTATGGCGTGCGCCGGATAAAACCGTTCCTGCAACTGTAATCATTAGTAGTATTGAGACCATCACAGAAGAAGCAGATACCATTGTTGTTTCACCCGTGATCAAAATGAATGCAGCAGCTGCTGCAACAGCAAAAGGAATACTCGTATTTGCAACTGCTTTTCCTTCTTCAGAAAATCTAACGGCAGATCAGCTTACCAATGCAGCTTTATTGAAAATTCCAAACAGGCCCGATTTTATGAGTGAGCAATTGTACAGGGTTAGGGCAATGAATCAACTTGTTGAACCTTTATTTGTACCAATAGCCGAATCAGCGAAAGAAAGCAGTAATGATATCATAACACTTGTATGGAAAAATACCAGGTTCAATTTTTCTTACGACAATGATATTGTTATGTGGGCCGCTGCTGTTTCCAATGATAATATATTATCGCCATTAAGTTCTTTTAAGAAAAAATTTACCGGCCTTACACCTCCGGTGGCACCAGGATTAATACTGGATACAAGTGGTTCAGGTATTGACATAAGTTTTGATGCCATTTCAATTGATGGATTTTTTTACAGGATTGAAAGATCAAATGAAAGTGCCGAGAAAGGTTTTGAACCTGTTAGCCCATGGTTCAAAGCATCAGCTGGTACCAGCACGAAACATTTCAATATTCCTGTAACAGAAACCTGGTTCAGGCTTAAAATAAAAAATATAAATAACAGGGAATACACAGGTATACCAATACAATACAATCCATAATCATGTTCAGAAGTCTTGTTTTAAATACTGCTGATTGGAATTATGAACCCGTTCTTTTAACGGTGCCAAATGATAAAAAGCTGCGCTACCCGGGATACCAGCTTAGAGGCATTCGTGTTACCAGGATCGGTGGCGAAGCAACACAGGTATCCATTCCCGTTATCTCGTATGTAAAAATGACGCCCGCACCAGGGGCCTTATGGGTAGAACTGGAACCTCTTCTTATCAGCAACGTTGAGTTGGCAAAGAGATTTACGATGGGATTCCCAAGTTTGTATATAGTATTACCGGAATCGGCTGCCCAATTAACCAATAGGGTGATGGAGCCTGGCGAATCGCTCGGCAGTTTTACAGAATTTAGTTTTGCTATACAATTCAGCGACCGTATAGAAAGAGATATTTCACTCGCAGCCGATACGATTCTCACTGCTTTACAGGATACAGAAGCAGGTTGGGGAAGTTTTTGCACTGCATTACATCCACAGGCAGACATTGTTTTCTTAAATGCAAATGGAAAAAGTTTCGACACTCCTATCAGGTTAAGATTTCAACCGTCAACCGGAACTATACGTGAATTTGAATATACGCCATTTGTTTCAAGCCTGCGACAATTAACAAATAATCAAACAGGAACACTTCGGCTTGCGGATTTTAATAATGTAGGAAATACCAATTTCGTATGGGTTAATGTGCAGGTGCCGGGAGAAATTATATCGAGTGAGGTAGAAACAGTCATTACTGCAAATACCCGGATCATCATGTTGGCTAACCTGCATGAATGGTTCGCACAACAAACCATCGAAGAACAATTACCAGATACAAACCCCCTCTTTCCCCAGCATCCCCGTTTTACACGAAAAAACAATGTAACTCCATACGTAAACGGTCCCGATTATTTCCATGATGCTTTTACAGAACTTAATAAAGCAGCTACAGAGGACGGGCGCTTTTTCCTTGCCGGATATTCTATGCAGCAGGATGATGAACTGTTTATAAGCGATGATGAAAACATGGCAAAAACAGTATTGGATGCAGCAAAAAAAATTGTAGCCGCTAATGGTAAATGCTATTTTTTACCACTGCAGTTTTTTGACTTTAACAGGGAAAGAGATGTTACTGCGGAAGAAGTAATACAAGTGGCAGTTGCTATTGCTGTACTTATGGATAATGTTGTATTTGGTGTATTACCCGATTCTACCAGCAACAAGGCAGCCCTGCTTGTTATAGAGGGTTTAATTCTTATAGGTGCAGGGTTAACTGCATATTTAGCCAAAGATATTGTTGATAGTGATTTTGCATTGGGTAAGACCGCCAGGGGAGCCTCGAAGGTTGATAAACTAAATTTTGATAAGGAGGGAGCAGGAGACGGTAAGAGCAGGATGATCTGGTCTGTACATCCTGGAACTTTTGAAGACAATTCATATACAGGCCCGTCAAGTTCATTGGTTGAATTTGCAAAATCAGTGCTTCGCGGGGTAACGGCTTATCATCAGAAAATTGCTGTGGTAAAAACCAACGAGTGGATTGCTTACTGTGGCGGAATCGACATGTCGGGAAACAGGATGGACGATGACCAGCATATGAATGCGGGGCCATACCACGATGTTCAGGCAAAGGTAACGGGGCCGGCTGTACGGGATATTGCCAATACTTTTATAGAAAGATGGAAGGATGAGATAGCAAAAGGAAATGGCAATTCAGTAAATGCTGAAGACCTGGAACTCCTGCAAAATGATCTGCTCATCCTAACTAACGGAAACGATTATGTACAAATAGCACGTACCATTTTCAAACCTGCCGGGGGTAGTGACAGGGCTTTTACTTATGCTCCTGAAGGAGATCGTACAGTTATCGATACCATATTGTTGTCGATGAGAAATGCTAAAGAGTACATTTATATTGAAGACCAGTATTTCACCCCTACTCCTGAATACGTAGATGCACTTATTTATGCCATTGACCATGGACTGAAGTCGCTCGTTATTATGATCTGCAGCAAAGCCGGGCAGGTATTCAGCGAACCATTCAGAACAGCAATTGTAAACCGGTTACTCGCTAAAAACAATGAAACAGATCCGTTGAACCCTGTTGTACGCATTGGTTATCCAAGGCGTGGTTATACATTACCTTCTACATCAAGTGAAGTGCTTACCGGAAGAATGAAACTCGGCCGGGATCTTTCAGCATCAGCAACAGAAATAGTACTCGGCCCGGTAATCAGGATTCCGTCAGCACCATTTTGGGTAGCAATAAATGGTGAGATCATACTTGTTACTGCAATGATACCCGGATCTGTTGAAATTGAAGAGGTAGAGGGAGAAGAAGCTGAAAGCGATGATACTTACCGAAGATATCAGCATTATAGTATAGAACGCGGGTCAGATACCAGGTTTTTTAATGATATCACCGGATACCCGCAAAAGGCACATAAAAAAGGCACAGCTGCTACAGCAGTTATGTATAATGATATATATGTGCATGCAAAATGCATGATGATAGATGATATGTTTGTGAGCATAGGCTCTGCCAACCTGAACCGCAGGGGATTTCATTCGGATACCGAAACCAATGTATTTGTTGTTCCGGAGTTGCTTCGTTTCGATCCAGACAACCCTGTTTCTTCACTACGTAAAAAATTATGGGCAGAGTGGCTCAATATTCCATCCTGCATGGGCAAAACACTTTTGGAAGATCCTGTTGCTGCATCTAAACTTTTTGACAGGGATACTGCAACCGGAAACCGTTTCGTTCCTTACACTGCTGTTTCAAAAGCGGTAGCATCTTACCTGGGTAATATGGGTAATGTTTCTTTATCAGCCGATATGTTCCCGATTGATTTACTCACAGAATTTAAAAATTTGATAGTCAGGATTGCCCAGGCTGAAATTCCATTTCAGTATGATGAACTTTTTTTTCACGTAACCGATCCTTCCAGTTTTACGGAAGATCCACCAGAACCATTGTAATATCAAAACAACACTTTGATCGTATATTAAATAACAGCAAATGTACAGGCCGATAAAATTAACTGATCTTTTTCCAAATCTTGTAACGGATTGGCCTTATCATGTCATTCCGGGTTTTGCGGAAGGCTCTGAGCTGCCGGAAACCTGGTTAAATCAACTAATTTCTTCAGTGTTTATTTCAGAATTATATACAGGTACTTCTGAGGAACAGGTAAGTTTATCCTGTCGCTACCAGGTAATTTCTACTCCAACAATTGATTTCCGGATCAAATCAATACCCCAAATACTTTTCAGGATACAAAATACATCCGATGAGCCCGAGGACCCGGTATCATCTAAATACGGAAACCTTTTTGTGAATATAAGAGAAGAGGGTACTGAAGTAATTATTGAATCATTGCCTGTTGAAATAATGATTCCCCCTGACTTTGTTTTTGGTAAGGCTGTTGTTTCTCTTGAAGAAATAGATGAAGAAGACTATGCTGAAGAACCATTCGCCGGGCTCAGTAGTGATGAACTGGAACAGGCAAAAACTGATTTTAAAAAAGATCCACATGCGCAATTTATTATTTTACGTGATAATAAGAGCGATGAAGGTGGAGCTACCAGCGTATTTACGCACTTACGTCTTCATATAGACGCTAATCTCGAAATAAAACTCGCCACTGCAATGCCGATCAGTTTTGGCAGGTGCGCTTTATTTAACCTGCCTGTGCTGGCGATCCATGATTTCCAGCTGATACCTTCGCCTGGACTTGTATATGATTATAAACGTAAGCTACTTGATACAGGCAATTGGATACGTCATCATTTATGGATACCTAATGAAGGTATGGGTGCTTTTGCAATGCGTAGCATCGAATTCGATACATCGTCGGTATATTTCAGGCGTAAGTTTCCCAATGGCAAGAGAGATGTTAAAGCCGAATGGTTATTTGAAGACATTATCTTTCCATTTGATTCCGGTCCGATACCCATTCACTTCACACTGGGTTTCCGCAGGAATTTTGATAATTTTACTGACAGCTCCGATCTGTTCGCATTTTCAACCGCAGCCTATACGTTTCAAATTTCCTCTCTCATAATCCGCATTTATGCGCTTTACTTACAAACCGTACGGTTGGAAGATTGGGGCATAAAACCACTGGCCGATTTCGGTTTTAGTTTTGAGAAAAAAAATGATGACGGAACACAACTTCCCAACAGGAAAGAATTATCATTTGAAATAGGAGAAGAATTTACGCTTAGATTGGGCTGGGTACATGCACCAAATCGAATACCTAAGTGCGGCTTACAACTTTCACGTAAACTTATTATTCACCCTGTCAAATATGTAGTTGGGTATTCTATTAAGAAATTAACAGATCATAAAGATTTCTTGGATTCAGCTGAAGCGCTGGTTTCATTGTGGATTCATGATGCAGATGCAAAATGGAACCCCGATGGCAGTGACCCCGGTTCTATAGAAGATACCCCTGGTGAGGATCCTTCACCAAACCATAATACATCCTTATCTATGGATTGTCCAAAGGGGAAACCCCTTTCGCTGATCATCAATGATCTTGGCTGGAAGCAGGGGGATTGGTCATTTGGAACAGTATTCTCCCTGCCTGAAGGTTATGGCCCCAAAATAGGCCCTGTAAGAATAGACCTGTTTGAAATGGGTTTATTGAACGAAGACGATGCAACTTATTTTTCAGTAAGCGGAGGTGTGCAAATAGGAGAAGGCAAAAAGTATGAAGGCGGTTTCTGGTTCAAGAGAATGCGTTTTCGTATAGGCGGTAACGAAAGCGCAGACTTTTTTAAAATAGACGGATTTTCAGGAAGGCTCGCTATGAAAGATCGCTTCGAGCTGGAGATAGGTGGTCATTTTATAGATGAAACAAATGTTCCACTCAATTATAATAAATGGGAACTTGCATTTACCGGCAAATTAGTATTAAATATTGCATGCATACATGCAACCTTTGCTGCAGATCTTATTAAAGGAACCATTACCCAACTTGACAGCCAGGAATCTTTTGATTATTTCATGATCCAGTTTTTTATTGATTCACTACCGGTTAGCGGTTGTGTAATAAAAAGCGGCAGAGTACTCTTTGCGCATAATATGACCCCAAACCTTAGTGACGAAGATATTGCACAGGATCAACTGAAATATTATCACTGGCAAAAAACAATCGACCCGCTTTCTGTTCCCGGAAGCAGGAGACTTGAAGGCTGGAAAGCAGAAGATGATTCACTCGCCATCGGAATGGGGGCCGGAATTTCTTTTGCCGGATGCGGAGACAGGTTTAGCCTCGTTGCATTCCTTATGTATATCGATTCTCCGGAAGCAGCCGAAAACGGTATTATTATTTCTATTGATCTGTATTTTGGAAAACCTTCAAATGCAAATGATAACCAGCGTACCCCCATTGCATGGGGTGTGCTTGAATATAATCCTGATACAAGTGCCTGGAGTGTAGAGCTTGGAATCAATCTTACATTAAAAACTTTTGTAGAAAATGCGCCCGATACATTAGCGGATATATTTAAGATCAAGGCAACCATTTTTATCAGCAATACGCCGGGCACCTTTGCTATCGGAAGGCTGGATGACCAAAACAGCTGGGCAATGCTGATGTTTGACTGGGATTTTTTGGGTATCGCAAAGGCATATTCGAAAATCGCATTTTGTGCTGAATTTGTTGAAGGAGGAAATAAAGGGATAGGCGTTACTTTTAGAGTAGAGACAGGTGTTGATTGCGGATGTTTTGGCATCTTTTTTCATGCAGGAGCATTGATGCTATGGAAATCCTTCAATACAGGATCAAATGATTTCGTTGTACTCATTTCAGCAAATATTGGCGGCTCGGTTAAATTATTCTGGGTGATTAATTTTGGATTAGACCTAGATATCGAAGTACGTTACCTGGCCCATGCACCCACTTTCACCGCTACCGAAATACGCATTCATATCAGCACTTCATGGTGGCTACCGGATATCTCCTGGTCTTTAGAGTATACTTCCGGTGAAATAGAACCGGCAGCAAGACCAATGTTAGCTGCTCCGCTCGGAATGGCCTCTTCATTACACGCTGCTACAGGCAAAAATGTTATTATTCATCTTGAAAGTATCGCAAAAGGTTTATTCAGTATTAATGATTGCGATGATCTTGCAATACCTGAAGCCACACGACTTCAACGCTTCAGTGATGCGATCAGATCCGAAAGCGGGCCGCTTGAACCGATCGCTACGGATTCAACCATCATAATAAAATTTTCAAACCCGGTAGATCAATCCCTCGGCATTGGGCCTATAGACGATAACTGGGGCGTGCAATTATCAGGTGATGATGAAAATTATATGCAGTTACAGTATAGGTTAGCCGCAATTTCTATCCGGCGCAGGCCACGTTTTGGTTCGCACAGGCCGTGGACGAATATTGAAGTGCACAGGGGAATGCAAATCATTTCACCTGAAACAGGAGAACCTATAGAAGGCTCTGTTACATTTGGGCAGACAAACCTCACCTATCACTGGGACGAAGATATCCAGGAAAAAGGAAGAACTGTTCCTGTGCAACTATTGATCAACAGCGACACACCGTTTTCATTTACTACAGAAAGCATGGAAGCAGATGAAAATATTGTTGCTGAAAATCCGGAATGGCCATGCTGTAAAAAAACAAAAGTTCAGTGGCACTGGTACTATTACAGGGATGAAGCAACAGGAATACTTGACAAACATTTGAGGAGATTATTTTACAAAGCAAACGGATTTGAAATAATTACTGCAGATGGATTGATTGTTCCTAAAAAATTAACAGACGGCAGTGATCCTGTAAATGTAGCAGCCTTCAGTATTGAAGGCACAAAACAAATAATGAGGATGGTCTTCGATGAAGATGCAATAGTTGCCGGCATTTTTGTAAATCCACAAATAAAACACAAAGCTTCGATAACGTTAATTGCGGAAAATGCGCTTGGGGAGCTGGTTATAGCGAAAACATATGATTTTTCAGGGCGTAAACAAGAGTGGGAATATATAACCATATCCGGAAAAGCATTTCGTTCTGTATCGGTTATTGCTGATTTCTATGAAAAAAAATGGCTGCTCTTTGTAGATATGGCAACCTGGCTTTCAGTAAGTGATTATGAAAAAAATCAAACAGGTAAAAAATCCTGTGCATCTGAAAATCCAAATCGTAAAACAGATTTTTCCGGTAAAGGAAGCCTGTTTTTCCTGCCAAACCAGGAATATGAAATTTCTTTCGAGACCGAACTATCGGTAAGGCATAACAGCACAGAATGGGAAAAAAGAACCTGCAAGGAGTTTGCATATTTTATCACCAAAGGTTTACCAGGGTTAAACTATACCAAAAACATAGGTACTGAAATAGCACCATATGTTCAATCGTCATATCCATTGATGCGCCCATTTATTTATGCAGAAGAACCTGTTATCCTTGTATTAAATGAAAAGTTTAAACTTACGCTACCCATTTCAGTACGGAGGCCGGGTGAACTTGAGGAACACATTCAAATGATGAACCTTCGTTTATTGGTAAAATCGAATGCAGCAAACAGACAAACAATTGGTACAGATGAAACTTCAATAGACTGGATAACAGCAAAAGCTCAATCCCGCTCAGTTTTGATAAAAGGTGAATTTATAAATAAGACCTCCCCCGCAAAGTCAACTGATGCAAAGTTGAACAGGCTTGCCAACCTGCGTAATATTTCAACTGTCGGCGATTGCTCTGCTATGGATGTAACAAATGTAAATCATAGCATATTGGCTGCATTCCCGTCGGACCAAACTATTGATGGCATAAAATACTGGAACAGCGGGAAAGATTGTACAGCCTATTTACAACTTGAAAATCTCATTTATATTAATCATGCTTCCTTTACACTAACCGACCTGCTTGCATTCAGTTTTGCAACACATGCAACGGGTACATGGGACATCAAAGACAACAAATTAAACGGGCACGGAATGACGAGATTAGAAACAGCAGGTTTTGGCGAGACAGATTGGAATTATTTCAGCCTGGCAACAGAAATCAGCAAACTTGATGGTGAGGCCGGGTTTATTTTTGCAAAAAATAATAGCCCTGCAACTCATTTGTATGTACTTGTTTCCAATACAGCAGCAGGCACAAAATTAAAAATATATAACTCCTACCCTGCAGGTGTAATCGCTGAATATAGTTATCCGGCAAAAGATAAAACACAATTACGTGTAATGGCGTACGATGACCAGGTAGCTATTAGTATTGATGAAGAAATAGTAACCTTCCCCAGGAATGGCATAGGAAATGGTTCCTGCGCTTTTGCTGTAAAAGGAAAAGCTTCTTTCACAAATCTATTTGCAGAACCTTTACCGATGTATGCATTTAATTTCAGGGTCAGTAAATTTAAAAGCTTCCATAAACATATTTCAGATTTCGAAAGTGTTTTGTACAATTCCGCAATAAGCTTTGATACAGATTTCCAATCTGCAAGAACTACATTAACAGCATTGATCGAAAAGGCAATGTCAAAAAAATCTTCTGATACTGAAAGAGAAGCCTTGTTTATAAAATTTGCATCGGCAGGGGGAATATTTTTAGGAGAAAATCTTACTAAATCGAGAGTGACTTCGCTTGCAGGTTCCGGCAACAATTGCGCTGCATTACTTATAGAATCAGTAGAATCACTTGATGTTGCAGCGGGTGAACTAGAATTAAAGCTGGCAAATAAATTTATTTTAGAACAAACAAATCCAATTACCAATCTTCATGGATTGAATGATATACTTGCAGCCGCAAAACAATCGTCAAAAGGTCATACTTTTCATGCTGGTTTTTTAAACGAGTTTATACTTCCAGGAATTATGGAAACCGAAGGTTTTTCCAGGATAGACAGTTTTGCAAATGCTATATCTGAATGGACCTACAACCCGCTTATATCCGGAATAAAAGTTACAAAAGGGCGCAATAAAAATGAACTTTCAATAAGTGTAACTTACATTTCACTATTGGTGTTATTACCGGGAATACCAATGTTATTTTTGCAATACAACCAACCTAAAAAAGAATTAAGTATATATGATTGTGTTGTTGAAGGCAAGAAAAAAATAACTGCAGTTTTAAAAGAATCTATTTCATTGAATCTACCACAAGGTTGGTTTACAACAAATGAAACAAAAATGATAGATCTTATCGTAGTACCAGGCGAAAACAAGGTCATTTTCGGAAGCAGGGCCGTTGATACTATTGAATGGAGAGATAGTAATATTGTGTTGATTCAAAACCACGATGCCAGGAAATTACTACTGATACCGGAAAATGCCGATACATTTTTTGGAGCGGGTGATTGGAAACTGTCTTTTAAACTAAACCGCATAAGATATGCAACAACTGACAGCGGAGATGATCTGTCACGATACAATTCAAATAAAAATATCCATTTTACAATTACACCTTGATAATTTTGCTAAGGCAAGGCGAAATTATTTAAGAACAATAAGCACATGGTAAATAATTGTCTCTCCATGTCATCCTTTTGTCCCAAACACAGGCACCGCTTTTATTAGTTCATGGGTCATATTTATTTCACAAGTAAAATACTGATCATGAATAAAAAAACAATAACGCTATTGCTGCTTGTTGTGGCCATTGCATTTAACTTCTCCTGCAAAAAAGAAAATGGAAAAGAAAAAAATCTATATGATGCAGCCAGCATCATTGGTTTCGATGCCTCACTTTGTGGTTGTTGCGGCGGCTTAATAATCGATATAAGCGGGCAACAGCAAACCAAATTAATTTCAAACGATCCTGCTAACCTGGGAATTGACAGCAGTACCATCTTTCCTGTTGCCATGAATATTGAATGGGCCATCGACTCAACAAAATGTGTCGACAGGTACATTATCATTACGAATTGGGAGTAGCGAGTTGATTTGAAAATTTGAAGATTTGAAAATGAACTGATTAAATCAGCGTGAATTTTGCAAGAGATCAATGCAAAAGAAGTGTTTTCATATTCAAATTTTCAAATCAACTCATTTTCAAATCAGGCAGTGGCCCAAAATGTCACTTATATGTCTACCGCCATACCATCCATTTGTGTAGATTTGTATTATGAAAAAGACGAGAATCATATTTCTAGTTCTACCACATACACACTTGCTCGATTTGGCAGGCCCTGACCAGGTATTTTATGAAGCAATAGACCAGGGAGCGTCAATCAGTATTGAATATTGTTCTATTGAAAGATCTGTTTCAACCTCTTCCCATTTAGGTATTGGTCCTTTAAAAAATTTCAGTAAGGTAAAGATCACTGCTGATGATTATGTTTTTATCCCTGGTGCAGAAACAAAATGGCTTACATCAAGATCAATTCCATTTGAAAAAGAAGTGGGAAAATGGCTGGCAGAAGGATACAGAATGGGCGCACATATATGTTCAATATGCACAGGTGCTTTCTTTTTAGCAAGATTAGGATTATTGAATGGGAAAAAATGTACAACACATTGGAGAAAGACTGCTGAACTAAAACAAAGATACCCTTTGATAATTCTCCAGGAAGACATTTTGTTTACAGAAGATGAAAGAATATTTACAAGCGCAGGTGTAACCGCAGGTATTGACATGACGCTTTTTATTATTGCAAAAATTAAAGATGAAAATTTTTCTTTTAAAGTAGCAAGAGATCTCGTTGTATATGCCCGCAGGAAAGGCAATGAATCGCAGCAAAGCGTTTATATGAATTATCGTAATCACATTCACTCAGGTATTCACAAAGTACAGGATCACCTGCTGGAAAATATTCAAAAAAAACTCACACTGGTCAATCTTTCTGAAATAGCATTTATGAGCAGCAGGAACCTTACGAGAATATTTAAAAAAGAAACAGGCATTACCATCAATGAATATATTTCACTTTTAAGGAAAGAGCATTTACAAAAACTTGTCCTGAATCCGGATATAACAAGAAAACAAATGGCAACATATTGCGGATTAAAAAGCGAACGACAGGTGATACGATTGCTGAAGGGCAATACGTAGTATTACAAGGATTTTTGATCATTCTCACATAATTAGTCCGGGAACGGAAACAGCGATAAAAATTCGCTGAGTATAGCTTACTGCATTTTCATGTCATTTTCAAAAATAAAATCATATGCATCAAAAGACAGGAATTTTAATGTTTGTTCTATTTATAATGTTATGTAGTGTCTCGGCACAACAACCAGGCAGCATAAAAAAAATGCCGGCTGCAAACCACGCACGCTTATCAAATATAGATGTTAAACACATTGCTATTGACCTGCGGTTTGACTGGAAGAAAAAACAAGCTTATGGTACAACATCCATTACATTGGTTCCAACCATTGCAACAAAAAACATTAGCCTGGATGCAGGAATGCTAAGTATACAATCGATCACACTTACGAATGGAACAGCATTAAAATTTAGTTATGACGGTACTGATAAAAATGATGGCCTTGCAATAGAACTTGACCGTATTTACAAAAAAGATGAAAGCCTCATGGTTAAGATCAGCTACCGTACGAATTGGGTGAACAATGCGGATCCTAATAACACCTGGGGCAGCTTCGGAAAAGGCATTCGTTTTTTTGAACCCACTTCAACAGTACCAACAAAACGCCGACAGGCATGGTCGATGGGCTATCCCCAATCTAACCGTTATTGGTTTCCCTGCCATGATGTACCCAATGATCTTCGCACAACTGAATTCACTGCAACTGTTGACGAATCATTGATGGCAATCTCTAACGGCACACTCGTAAAAACGATAAACAATCATGATGGCACACGCACTTATCACTGGAAAATGAATACCCCCTACCCCAACCATTATACTTCTTTTGTGGTTGGTGAGTATGTTGATGTCAAACAAAATTATAAAAGCATTCCATTGCACAGCTTTGGTTACCCGGATGAAAAAGTCGCCGTGGCTGCAACAACAGTACGTTTACCCGATATGGTTAGATATTTTACAGAACTGTCGGGAATCAATTATCCTTATTCAAACTACTCGCAGGTTGTTGTGCAGGACTTTGCCGGTTTGAGCGGACACAGCACCGTGCCCACAATAACAGACAATATGATCGATGATTATCGTACGCACGCAGATTTTTTCTATCTGTGGGATGGAACAGAGGCCCATGCACTTGCATCGCAGTGGTTTGGAAATCTTATTTCATGCAGTGACTGGAGTGATGTATGGCTCAACGAATCATTTTGCCATTATTTTGATGGACTTTATACTGATCATAAAAACGGGCACGACGAATTTTTATCTTATTATTATCCATTTGATATTACTGCTGTATTGGGTGATTGGAATGCAGGCTACAGGCACCCGATCGTAACGAAGCATTATGATAATGTTGAAACATTTACAAGAGACAACTATGCCAGCAGGCGTGGCGCATTGGTATTACGCATGCTTCAAAAACAATTGGGAGACGCAGCATGGTGGAAGGCCATCAGATATTATGTGAAAAAAAATGCAGGTAGGCAGGTTTCAACCAAAGACCTTCAAATGGCCATTGAAGAATCAACAGGCCAATCATTGGAATGGTTTTTTGATCAGTGGATTTACAAAATGGGGTTACCTGTTTTTGATATCAGCAAAAATTATGATAGTGAAAAGAAACAACTTATACTATATATAAGGCAAACACAAAAGACCGATCCCGCTGATGAATATCCCCAGGTGGATTTTTTTAAAGGCAAAGTAGATATTGAAATTGATGGACACATTGAACAGGTATGGATCGAACCTAAAGCAGAAAATATTTTCATATTTACTTCGGCTCAACAACCTAAACTTATAAATTTTGATTATGAAAGTACGTGGATCAAGGAAATGGTATTTGAAAAATCATTGGATGAATTGTTATATCAATTAGAAAATGATAAAGACATAACTGGCAAATGGTGGGCAATTGATCAGCTTGTTAAGCTACATCAAAATGAAAAAACAACCGCTGAGGAGAAAATTAAAATTTATAACGGATTCAGAAACACCATTTCCGGAAATTCATACTGGAGACTAAGAGCGTATGCAATGAGCAAACTACGTAGCATGCTAAAACCTCCGCTGGATGAACCAACGATCAGCATGCTTTTAAAACTTATACAAAATGAAAAATCGTGGATACGCACTGGCGCTATCAATTCGCTTGGCATGACAGCAGATGCAAAATATACCAATATTTACCTCAAATATTTAAACGATGAAAGTGATCGTGTGATCAATGCTGCTGCTACTGCTTTAGGGAAAACAAAGAGCCCGCTGGCATTTGATGCACTTGTAAAATTGAAAGACAAACCTTCCTGGAAAAATCAAAGCCTGATAAGCGCTTTGAATGGTTTCAAAGAATTGGACGATCCCCGAGGTGTTGACATTGCGCTTACAGCCTTGACTGATCTCAATGGGGCTCGTTGGTGGCTGGCAACTTCTATTTGGGATTTTCGGCTAACCGCCGCCGAAACATTGGTTGCTTTGGGGAAAGGTGAAAAAGGTTACCAGCTTATTTATGAACGGTTCAAAAAATCAATGGATGAAAATGATTACAACGATATTTTCGGTAACGTGCAGTTGATTACAACACTGGCAGATCCGAGGGGACAGGAAGTATTTGACCAGTTAAAAATAAAATTCAAAGAGGATGCAAATGCAATGACTGCAGTGAACCAATATGAAGCACAGTTTAAGGAAGCAGTGAAAAGCAAGTAAAGAGGCGCATTCTTTGATTCGTAAATCTCTAAATAGTTGATAAGGTTGACAAGTTGATAATGTTAACCAGGAAGGCCTTTATCAACTTGTCGACATTATCAAATTATCAACTTTGTCAACATGCCCAACTACACAATAAAAACACTTGAAGGAACCAGCATAACTGAATTGACCAGTTCTTTCAATATGGCTTTTTCTGATTATTTCATAAAATTCGAGCTAACAGAAGCATCACTCTTGAATAAGATGATCGCTGAAAACATTCAATTAGAATTTTCAGTTGCTGTATTTATTGATGAGTATTTAGTTGGCTTTATTCTGACAGGCATCGATGAATTTAATGAGACAAAATATGCATACAATGCAGGTACAGGCGTTTGGCCCGCATACAGGGGGAATGGATTTACAGAAAAAATGTACCAATGCCTTATAAGCTTACTAAATAAAAAAAGTATACATCATCATCAACTGGAAGTAATGACTCAAAATACTGTAGCATTGAAAGTATATAAATCGATTGGTTTTGTGGTTGAAGAAACAGTATGTTGTTTTCGTGGTGTACTAAACCAGGCAGAAGAAAATAATTCCGTTGAGATTGATCCAATTGATATTCCTGCAGAGGAAGTCATAAGATATTTCCGTGATGAATACCCAACATGGCAAAATTCATCCAATGCAATTGAAAGAACAAAAGATCAGCATATTTGTCTTGCTGCAAAACATGAAGGAGAAATATCAGGCTATCTTATTTTCTCTCCTGCAAATATGAGGATCAAACAATTTGCAGTAAAGAAAGAAATGCGTAAAAAAGGAATTGGCAAAGCTTTGTTTGCAAAATTAAAAACATATTCCGGCGAAAAAGAGATCAGCATCATTAATGTATCAAGACAAAATACGATCGCCATTTCTTTTTTAGAAAAAGCAGGACTGAATATTTATGTTGAACAATTTTTAATGAAAATGAAAACCAGTTCATAATATGAACACTCCTTACAAAACAAGACCTGTACGATTTATTGACATACTTAAACATGATGGGTGGCAGATCAAGTTATACAGTATTTCAATAAAGAACGATATTGTAGATCTACAAACAATTGAATATGCCAAACTACAATTAACAACATGGCTCCGGAACAGCTCACTTTATCCATTGCCTAACTACAAAGTAGCCACGCTGATCTTGCATGAAGGGAAGGAAGGATGTTTTGCTATCATCAACTGGTGGATCGATGAAAACATGTTGCAACAGTTTGTTTACCTGGCAACAAATGATCAACCTACGCAATTCAATTTATATTCCGACAAAGGCATCATTACCTGTGTTTGGGAAATGGCCGTGCTATGGTTTGAACGAAATGCCTGGGTAGAAACTGTACTTATGCACCCAGGAAACCCGGATGCGATCAATAATTATTTAGGCAAACATTTAAATGCAATTGTATAATGAAATACACAATAAGAAAAGCAATTGTAACAGACATACATGAGATCATCAAGCTCTGCGAAGAACACGCTGTTTATGAGCAGGCGCAATATTCACCAGAAGGGAAAGCTGAAAAATTAGGGGCGCATTTATTTAGACAAACCCCACGCTTATATTGTTTGATCGCTGAAAGTGAAAATAGTATTGTTGGTTATGCAACTTACATGTTTGAATTCTCTACCTGGGATGCCAGTTTTTACACACATATGGATTGCCTCTATTTACGTCCGCATGCGAGGGGATATGGAATTGGCGAAGCATTCGTAAAAGAAATTGCCAAACAAACAAAACTAAATGGATACGATTTGATACAATGGCAAACACCCGTATTCAATGAAAGGGCCATAAAATTTTATTACCGCATCGGTGCTACATCGAAAGAAAAATTAAGGATGTATGTAAATAAAGATGCTATTGATAATTTATTAAAATAACAGATCATGACACGTTCGCAACTCTCCCACATGCCTGTATACTTTGACAGGTACATCAACATGACAGATGATGTTGACATTTCAGAAGCATTACAAACAAGCCTGCATGAATTGGAAAATGCACCAATAGCGATATGGAAAGCGATTGGAGAAAAAGTATATGCTCCCGGTAAATGGACAGTAAAAGATATACTGCAACATTTAATTGATGCCGAAAGAGTATTTAGTTACCGTGCCACTGCATTTGCCCGTGGTGAAAAAGACGTATTGCCATTCGATGAAGAATTGTATGCAAAGAACACAACTGCAGCAACAAGAACAATTGAAGACCTGCTTGAAGAAGCCATTTGTTTGCGTAAATCATTTATTTACCTCTACAAATCCTTTAATTCCGAAATGCTTGAAAGAATGGGAAATGGATTTAAAGGAAAGTATTCAGTTGCATCGATTGGATTTATTGTGCCGGGACATCAACGCTGGCATTTTAAGATATTGGAGGAAAAGTATTATGGTTTGAGCAAAAATGTAAAGTTGACGCATACACGTTAATAGAATTTAAAGAAACACGAATTAAAGTTAAAGTCGCAACAGGTAAAGCAACCACTACTATTCAGAAATTTAATAAAGGTGAAAAGGAAAAGCTTGTTTCCAGGAAACAAGCTTTTTATAGAAGCAAAAACGACAACCACGTTTCAGACCTTAAACATTCTCATTCAAAATTTATGGCAATTGGTTTCCATGTAAAAGTATTTGCTAGAAGTTGTAGATAGGTAAACATACTTCCGTTTAATTTTTACGACATTAAATACGAGCTAGCCTCTACTCCAAAGGTAAAATTCTCTCTCATAATCAAATCTACAGCATTCGAAATGCCCATTGGAAAGTGCATTTCTGGCATACAATTAATTCCTATAAAATAAGAAATAAAACAACACAAAATCTGGGTGAAAACACCGTTTTTTATTTCAAATCATTTGTCGAGATTTACTATTACCAAAGCTAAACTTGATATCCTTCTTCGAATTTTCCTGGACAGGTTTAATACTATCCATCTCTTTCTATGAAAATCTTCTAATCTATGATTTGTCTTCATACCTGGCGTTTATAACAATTTAACAAGTATAATATGAAAAAGAATTCATTAGTAATTCTGCTAAGTCTCTTTTTGACGTTTCCTACTTTAGGTCAGTCAATCCACAACCTAAGTTTTACAAATATTGATGGAGCCAATGTTTCTTTAAATACATACGCTGGTAAAAAAGTACTTTTTATAATAGCGCCAATTTCTATAAGCGATTCCGTAAAACTTGATGAATTGAAGTCATTTCAACTTCGTTACGGGGATAGTGTAGCAATTATAGGGATAATGTCTATTGAAAATGGATTTTCATCTGCAAATAGTAGCACAATAAAAAGCATGTATGAAAGTAAAGGGATAAATATCGTGCTAACAGGTGGTGTCTATACAAAAAAGACTTCAGGTGCCAACCAGGCCGGATTCATGAAATGGCTGACGGAGAAAGACGATAATAAACGGTATGATGTTGATGCGAAGGGTATATGGCATAAGTTCTTTGTCAACAAAGAAGGGAAACTGTATGGTTTTAGCTTACCCATATCACCACTTTCTAATAATGTGGTATCTACGATTGTAAACCAGGGAATGTAAAGTATGTTCAACATAATAAATCAGTAATATGAAAAGAATTTTTAGTTTATTAATTGTGTTGTTGCCCCTAACACTCAGTGCACAGATATATGATGTGTTAGATGAATGGCATACGTCTGTTAGTCCGTTGGGTGTAGCAATTAATACAGCCATCCCACGATATCCGGCAATACTTCCGACAACTTGTAAGGTCCGTCTTGAAACACAGGATTGGGGCACTTCAAATGCAGTCTCTGTAGATATTACCTGGACGGTCCATGAATCCGGCGATATTGTTGCCGCATTTGCAACATCCAATGGCACATCCACACCCAAAATTATATTAACAGAAAATCCGAATAACACTACCAATATGCAACTCCTTGTTTTAGGAGAATTTTATTATTCACGGTTTATAATTAAGGGATATTCTGTTGGTGAATCATCTGCTTCAGACATGTTTGGTAGCGGAGGTTGGACAATCGAAGATCTTATGTCTGAACCAGGTGAAATCTCCGAATGGGTAGAAGTTAAGTATTCGAATCAATTTAAAGATTTTCTTAGCGTTGATGGGACGCTTACTGCATCCGAAGTGCAGTCGGGAAGTGTAGAATCAAACGGTAAGTTTTTGAATTATAATTTACAGGGTGGTTTACAAGGAAACTACACGTCTTATAGTAATAACCATTTAACTCAAAATGCATATTTAAACGGAAGCACCTGGAAATCGTATGGTACAAAATCATCGTATGGAAGTGCAGTATTACTCCAAACGCAGGGATCAAACGGTAAGGCATTTAATGTGTTGGTTGATTCAAGTATTAGTGCAAATAATGAAACTTTAGCATTTACAAATTTATTTACGATAGATATAAATGGAAAAACGGGTATCGGATCTTCCAACCCCAAAGAACTACTGCAGGTAAACGGAAACGTTACTACGAATGGTAATAATAAGGGATATCGTTTTAATACATATGCCCAATCAGGCAACAAGTTTTTATCTTCTGGATATGGCGCAGCAATGACACTCGATTCAACCGGAAAATTCAAATATTCAAATACAAGCGCAAGCGGATCTACTGATGGTGCTGCAACAATGAATGATGTATTCGTAATTGACAAGGATGGAAACGTCGGTATCGGCACAAGCGTTCCGCAGGCTAAACTTGCCATTAACGGGGAGCTGTATGCTAAAAGGGTAAAAGTTACTTTAACGGGATGGCCCGACTATGTTTTTGAACCAGGCTATAAACTCCCGGACCTGAAAGATGTAGAACAATTTATTAAAGCATATAAACATTTACCCAATGTACCTTCTGCTCAAACAATAGAAAAAGAAGGTGCCGATGTAGGAGAAACGCAGAAAGCACTGTTACAAAAAGTAGAAGAGCTAACGCTTTATATAATTGAATTGAATAAGAAAATTGAAAAATTGGAAAAAGAGAAAAAATAGTTTCGCTTCACTAATTGTTAAATTATAGTTTATGAGTCCACTACGGCTCTTTAAAACTTTGATCATTCTCCTGATAGGCCTGCATAGTAAAGGACAAGTGGTAAAGGATTCATTGATACAAAAGGCAGAACATATGGTCGATGCAAATCTTGAAAAGATTGAATCGAATACAGCAACTATTGTTTCAAAAAAAGATAGCCTGGTAAACCGGCTAGAAAACATGCCTGTAAACACAATAAATAATGTTGAGAAATCTGTTGCCAAATATGATAAGAAAGCCGATAGTGCATTAAATGTAATCCAGGAACTACCAGCAAAATATTTTAAAAAGGTAGACACTAAAATCACGAAATACAGCAACCAGATCTCTTCTAAAACAGAAAAAACCCTCACTAAACTTAGTAAATGGGAAAATAAAATTAAAAGGAAGCTGGATAAAATCAATCCACAGGCTTCTGCCCGTTTATTCAGTAATAAGCAAATGACTTTTACCGCATTACTTCAAAAGGTAAAAAACGAAGAAAAAATGGTTACAAAATATAAAGCTGAATATGATGAATACCAGGATAAACTCACCACAAACCTGAAATATATAGAAACGCAAAAAGATAAACTCAATCCTGCACTTGCAAAATCAGCCTCCGTTACTTCCAAAAAAATGAAGGAGTTGAACCAGGAAGTTGCTAAAACAGATGCTATACAAAAAATGATAAAAGACAGGAAAAAACTATTGATGTCGGAATCCCTGAAGTATTTGGGAAAAAGCAAATACCTGGCTAAAATTGATAAAGAATCTTATTACTATACAGAAACACTCCGCAACTATAAGGATATATTTTCAGATCCTGTTAAAGCTGAGAAAACGGTAAAAACCATCTTAAATAAGATTCCTGCATTTCAAAAGTTCAGTAACGAGAATAACTTTTTCGCTTCATTGTTTGGACCTCCTGTCCAGGGAGAAGGACTGGCAAATTCGCCAAACCTTCAAACACGGGCCATGGTAAATAGTCTTGTTAAAACAAAGGTTGCTGGTGGCGGCGCAAATGCTTCACAGGTGCTATCACAAAATTTACAGGAAGCTAAAACTGAAATAAAAAAATTACAGGATAAGGTACAAAAGAGTGGGAAATCTTCGAATAAGGATGAGATGCCGGATTTTAAACCTAATACTCAAAAATCAAAAACATTTGCCCAGCGCCTTGAATACGATTTTAATACACAATTTGGTCAACAAAATAAGTTTGTTCCTACTACAGCAAACCTTGGGCTTGGGCTTGGATATAAAATTAATGATAAGAGTATTATAGGTATTGGCGTTACGTATAAGTTGGGAATGGGCTCAATTGATCATATCAAATTTACCCACCAGGGTATTGGATTGAGAACATATGTTGAATCAAAACTTAAGAAACAGTTTTATATCAGCGGAGGTTTTGAAATGAATCATGACCATACCATCAATAATTTCAAAGAATTAAAATATGGATATGTATGGCAGCGCTCAGGACTGATTGGTATTTCAAAAAAAATTAAGATCAAAACAAAATTTTTTAAGAATACAAAGCTGCAACTGCTATATGATTTTTTGTATCAAGATCATTATCCGAATACACAACCAATAATTTTCAGAACAGGATATAATTTTTAAAAATGAGAACAAGTTATTTTACCAGGCAATATAAATGTCGAAGTATATTAATTATCATCGGGCTTGTTATATGTAAGTGTACGTTTAGTCAATCTGAGGCATTTTTAAAACCGCCTATTAGTAATTTATCTCCAGACGCCAGTAGCCTGGGGAAATATGGGATGTACGATATCAATGAATTTACCGGGACACCAAATATTACAATTCCAATTTATGATATCAAAGAAGACGGTGTAAAGATTCCCATTTATTTAAGTTATGACGCCAGTGGTTTTATTCCCAATAAAAAAGCCAGCCAGGTCGGTACGAACTGGAGCCTCACCGCTGGTGGTGCAATTACAAGGATAGTGAAAGGAGTTCCTGATGATAAATTCAATCCCAATCCTGATAATTATGATTATTTACTTGGTACCGATAAGGGATATATTTACGGGGTGCAACATGCTTTGCCGACGACTGCCCAAAGCAATATTGAAAATCTTAGTTTTTTACCAAATAACATGTTTTGTCCACCCGGAGCACCGGATGCACATAATAGTATTTCATATGAAATAAATCCGGACATTTTTTCATTTAACTTTTTGGGGCATTCAGGAACATTTATTATGGGGCCCGACAATGTGCCGAGGGTAATTGGAAATGGCAGGTACAGAATTGATATGATTCATTTGGAAAATGAGGATGATTTGGCTGCAAAGATCTCATCGCAACAATTCGATCCTAACAATGATCCCATAAGTTCAATTAAAATTACTACTGATGATGGGTATATATTTTATTTTGGCGGGAAACTCAATGCTTTGGAAATGTCATTTTCATTTATTTCTGAAACATCCCGACAAGTGGCGGCTAAAACCGGAGTAATTAACGCCTGGTATCTTACGAGGATTGATATTCCAAATGGAGATCATATTGATTTTGACTATGGCACGTATTCAGCAAATGATATAGATGTATTTCGTCACATTGACACACAGGGTGGTGGAACAACTGCTAGTTACGATGCTCCTTTTTTTGATATTAGACTTTCCTATGGCGAAGAAAAGTATAAGTGGGATAATGGCAATGGTGTATGGGGAAACTCAGGAGGCCCGGTAATTCATAAAAGCCTTACAAAATTAGTTTACCTGGAAAGTATTGAAACAAAATTTAGCTCTGTTCAATTCTCGTACTCGGGTAATGACTACCCCACTAAATTTTATCGTACCGATGAAAATGATGATTACGTCAATGCAAATTTGCATTACCATTCACGTAAGCTAGATAATATTACGATTGCTCACAAAATGCCAATGCCATGGTTATATGATACGGATGCAACTGCAATCCCCCCATCCCTCGTATTTCATTTTACATACAATTATTACGCTAATGGTTCTTCCGGTGGCTCCAGGCTATTTCTAACTGGCCTCACTGCGGTAAACACAGCTGCCACCTATAGTTTTAATTATTCGGGTTTAAACCAATTACCCGAAGCCACAACCTGGGGCCTGGATAAATGGGGTTTTTACAATGGCCATGATGGAAATTTATTTCTTGTAGATTTAGACGCACCAGTGTTTGGCGATCCTGCTGAATTTGAAATGAATTTTACCGGTGTGAACTGTTATCGGTTGTCCGACCCCAGCAAACTAACAATCGGTATGTTATCAAGGATCACGTACCCCACCGGGGGAACGACCGACTTTCAATTTGAAGCGCATCAATATCGAAAACTTCTGAAAAGAAAAATTAATGCAAGTACAGGTAATAGCATTATACCCGACCTGATAACACGGGCACAGGATGAGTATGCTAGTGGATTGCGCATTCATAAAATTATCAATACACCGGGAACGAGCATTACCTACAAGTACGTGGTTGATCCAACGGACGCCAATTCTCCTTCCAGTGGTCTATTGACAGACGACGGCATTTACAGGATGCATGCTTCATTTGATAATGATCCCGCCCGCTTTTCTGAGAGAGCATATGATGATAACGTTACGTTATCTGTGAGCATTCCAGGTCCGCTTGTTTGCTATGGAACGGTTACTCAAATTATTGGGGATGGTTCCCGGGGATTTACAAAAACATCGTATACAACCAATGAAACCAACCCTGATGATTATTATTTGGGAATAAGTTCGTTTTATGGATATACCGGGTCTACTGCAATATCAAGTATTAATTACTTAAAACGCTTATCAAGGTATTCGAGCAGGGCTATTGAAAGAGGTAAGGTTCGTAAAAAAGAAGTTTTTTCAAATAGCAATGTTTTGGTAAGCTCAGAAGAATATACTTATAATGCTGATCCAAACAGGTTCGCAACAAAAATATCAGCGTTTGAACCCATTGTACAGGCTAGTATCCCCTATAATATATGTGTTTTCTATCTCAATGCATTTCGCATATATTACTACCAGGATGAGCCTACACAAATTCTTGAGAAGACATACTCTAATGGGACCGTCCTTACTAAAACAACCAATATCACTTACAAAGGAATGAGTAATCCACTTGTTGATGAGAAAACTGTAATACAGAGTGATGGTAGCCAAATCAAAACAAAATATTTTTATGCGGAGGATCAAGCTTCCGTCTACCCGTTTATGATTACCAAATTTATGGTCGGAAATGTAGTTGAAGAATGGACCTATAAAAACAACACTATGATTCAAAAGCAAAAATATGTTTACAGCGATGTTTTTGGAGATGGTACGGTAATAAAACCTATAAAAAATATTATTACAAATCTTTCAATAAGCCCCGGAACACCTGAAGAATACATTAACCTTAGCTATGACCACCAGGGGAATATACAACAGCGATGGAAAGCAAATGATTATAAAACACTTTACTTATACGATTATGCAAAGTTATTACCTGTTGCAGAAGTTAAAAATGTGGATGACCCTACCCAAGTAGCATATACATCATTTGAAACAACAGAACCAGGTGGTTGGACCTATAATAATATAGCAGCTGTTCTCAATGATCCGTACGTTACAGGATATAAAGTTTTCCGTTTAAATATTGGAGCAACGAATTATAATATTACAAAATCAAACCTTAATCCTTTGAACGAATATATAGTAAGCCTTTGGACAAATAGTACTTCACTGAATATGGGAGGATTTACACCTGTTAAAGAAAGAGTGGCGGGTGGCTGGACCTATAAAGAATATCTTATTACTGGTGTAAATACACTTACCATCAGCGGCGCCGGATTGGTTGATGAGCTTCGTCTATACCCAAAATCTGCTTTTATGACCACCTATACATACCAGCCTCTTTTTGGAATTACAAGTAAATGCGATGAGGATAATCGTGTAACTCAATATATGTATGGTATTACAAGTGGCAGGCTCGTAGACATTCGAGACGAAAATAAAAATATTCTGAAGAAATTTTGTTACGACTATTTCGGGCAACCTATATCGTGTGATTAAGATAAGTTGTCATTAAGCAATTTGTAAATGAATAACAAGTAAACGCATTAATTCATAAAAATGAATCGCATTGATCAAAAAAGCAAATATGCAATAATATTGTTGCAGATGCTCGTTTTAATCGTTTTTGTAAATCAACAGATACATGGTCAAACTAATCAACCTGTAAGTGTATCTCAGCCACCTGCGCCAACGCTTACACCAGAACCACTGCCGGGTCAGTATCCAACAGGAACTCCTGTAAATTTTATTCGTACATGGGATGCTATGCAGCCATGGACCGCTCCCAATACTTTTACTTCACAAAACTACACGGGTGTAAAGAAAAGTACTGTTTACTTCGATGGTATTGGAAGACCATTGCAAACAGTCTTAAATAAGATTACCCCGGATGCATTCCCCCATGACCTGGTTACGCCAGTTGTATATGATGCCTTTGGAAATGAGTCCATCAACTATTTACCATATAGCAGTACCAATAATTCAGGTGACTTTAAAACCAATCCTTTTTCAGAACAAAATACTTTTTCTGTCGCTCAATATCCCGGCGAACAGGTTTTTTATAGCAAAACAGAATATGAACCTACACCTTTAAACAGGCCCACAAAATTATTAGCACCTGGAAATAGCTGGGCAGGTAGTGGAAACGGGGTAGAAAAAGAATACTTACTAAATACACTTGCAGACGAAGTGAAAATCTGGACCATAGGATTTGATCCCGTAATAGGAAATAATATTCCTATCGTATCAGCATACGAGGAGGATAGGTTATTTAAAACCGTTACCAAAGATGAAAAAGGTAATGCTACGGTTGAGTATACCGACAAAGATGGCAGAACAATTTTAAAAAAAGTACAGGTGGATGTTGTACCGGCTGATTATAGCGGCTATGACAACTGGCTTTGTACGTACTACGTGTATGATGATTATAATAATCTTCGGTTTGTTATCCCTCCCAACGCCGTTACTGAATTAAAAAAACCAACAGTTAACTGGGTGCTGTCTGCAAATCTTGTTAATGAATTATGCTTTAGCTATGAATATGACAGCAGGAAAAGGATGCGTGCTAAAAAAATACCCGGTGCAGGATGGGTGTATATGGTATACGACAAACGGGATCGCGTTGTATTTACCCAGGATGCCAATATGCGGGCAAGGCATAATTGGCTGGCCACCCTTTATGACGGGACAAACCGAATGGTACTTACAGGAATGATGCAATATACAGGCACGTTCGATGATTTACAGAATTATGTATCTCAAAATACCGGCACTGGCGCCCCTGGTAATATACCAGTTAGCGGATTTGCGTCGACAACGATCCCGGGTGGTATTATTTTAAATGATCTCCAGGCAAGTTCCCGTATCTATTCAGCAACAAGCAGTATTGTTTTAGATCCTGGTTTTGATACAGATAATGCTATTGATCTTACTGCTCAAATTGTTCCTCCTGTTCCCGGAAATAATTTTAATGATAATATAGAAATCGTTGACAACCCGGTACCAACAGGATTTACCATTATTCCACTTATATTGAATTTCTATGATTATTATACCTGGGCAGGTGTATCGTATAATACAACAGACAACAGCCAACTCGATGCAGGTAGTAATGCACATCCGGAAGCACTTCCTGCCACTGCAGAAAGTACACTCCGCGGTGGACTCACAGGGATGCGTGTACGCACCTTACCCGACCCGGCCGATCTCAATGCAGGCACTTGGCTCACAACCGTTAATTTTTATAATGAAAAAGCCCGCATAATACAAACCCAAAGTGAAAACATTAATGGAGGAAACGATATCCAGACAAATCTATATGACTTCACCGGCAATGTTATATGCTCATATTTAAATCATACAAATCCACTGAATGTTAACCAGGCCATTCAAACCATCAAAATTAAAACCAATTATGAGTATGATTTTGCAGGACGGTTAGAAGAAATATATAAGACGATTAATAATGTTGCTCCTGCAAAGCTGATTTGCAAATACTATTACAATGATCTTGGTCAGCAAATTAAAAAGGAATTGGGAGAAGATCCTAACGCAAGTGGCGTACCACTTGAAACCCTGGATTATGAATACAATGTGCGGGGCTGGATGACGGGCATAAATAAAGACTATGTCAACAACCCATCGCTTATGCCTGACAGTAAGTTCGGCCTTGATCTCTCCTATGACTGGGGTTTTCAATCCAATGAATTGAATGGCAATATTTCCGGGGCAAAATGGCGCAGTGCAGGTGATAATGAAGAACGGGCCTATGGTTATGGATACGATAAAGCAAACCGGTTACTCTTTGCAGACTTCAACCAAAAATTTGGAAGTGTATGGTCAACTGTTGATCCCAATAGTTCAACGCATACTGTAAATTTTACCTCCATTATGGGTGATGGGGTTCATCCTTATTCCGCTTATGATGATAATGGTAATATACTTCACATGAAACAATGGGGGTTGAAGTTGGGAGGTAGTTCAGTCATTGATGATCTCAGCTATGGTTATTTATTTAATAATAGCGCTCTTACAAATAAATTAGCAAATGTTATCGATGCAGCAAATGATCCCGATACCAAACTTGGTGATTTCAGAACACCCTCACCAACCGGGCTGGCCCATGATTACAGTCAAGCCGGTTATGGGTATGATGAGAATGGGAATTTAATAATCGATGGACATAAAAATATCTATACCTTAGGAATATACGACCAGGCTGATGCCGGCATTATCTATAATCATCTCAATCTACCTGCTTCAATAAATGTAATGCCATGGAAAGGAAGTATTACTTATCTCTATGATGCTTTAGGGAATAAATTAAAAAAAGATGTCTATGAATATCCTGACCTGCAAACAACCACCACATATATAAAGGGCTTTGTGTATGAGAATGAAAAATTGCAATTTCTCGACCAGGAAGAAGGGCGCATCAGGTATACAGCAGCAAATAATACAGTAACGCCTCCCATTGTAGAAGCATACAATTATGATTATTTTATAAAGGACCATTTGGGAAATGTACGCATGGTGCTTACGGAAGAATTACGGGAAGATAAATATCCCGCAGCAACATTAGAACCCACGCTCATATCTAAAGAAGCTGATTATTATACGATAGATCAGCAAACTCAAAACATAATTGTTCCTAAAAGTTCAATTCCCGGAATGAGCAATATTGATTACCCCAATAATAACAGTATTCCAAACTATAATCCTAATTGCTCCGGTTCATTATGTACAACTGACTATAGTACGAAACTGTATAGCTTAAATAGCATTGTCAATAAAACCGGGTTAGGCATCACTTTAAAAGTTATGAGTGGGGATGTGATAGATGTTTTTGGAAAAAGTTATTTCTTTCAAAGCCCTCCGAGCGGCGGAAATACATCGATTCCAATACTTGATATACTAACTGATTTTTTAAACGCACCCGGTGCAGCGGCTACAACAGCAATTCATGGAGCAGTTACTCCTGCTCAAATATATGTGCCCAGTGCATTGGGAGTGATGTCAGGCATGCTTACTCAGCAGTCTAATCAGAGTGATGCGGCGCCTAATGTTCCCAAAGCATTTGTGAATGTTATATTTTTTGATGAACAATTCAGGGCGGTTGGTTACAGGTTAAACATGGTAGGTACTAACGGTGATCTTACTCTACTGCATAATATTCCTGTTCCAAAAAATGGTTTTGTGTATATTTATTGTAGTAACGAAAGCCCGGTGCCTGTATATTTTGATAATTTGCAGGTGTTGCATACGAGGGGACGGATTTTGGAGGAGACGCATTATTATCCGTTTGGGTTGACGATGGCGGGGATAAGTAGTAAAGCAGCAGGAAGTATAGAAAATAAAAAAAAGTATAATAGTAAGGAATTACAAAACCATGAGTTCAGCGATGGCAATGGATTAGAATGGTATGATTATGGGGCAAGGATGCAAGACCCACAAATAGGAAGGTGGCATAAGTTAGACGGTAAGGCCGAATTTTATTTTGCAACATCTCCTTATGCATATGCTCTTAATCAACCAACAAGTGCAATAGATCCAGATGGCAACCTTGTTATTTTTATTAATGGAATGCATAGTGGCACAGGGGGCACATCTGCATATTGGCAAACCTCTTATTATAAGGCAATAGGTCCGTCTTATGTTGATGGTTATCATAATGAGCGATATGAAAGAGTGCATTATGAATTTGATCTGGAAGTTATGAATCGGTTGGGTGACCATAATGCCTTATACAGGGATGGTTCAAGTAGACCGGGGTATCCTGGAGGAATTGGTGGACTTTTTAATCCTGCTAATAATTTGAGCTCAGCAAGTAGAGAAAGAAACGGGGAAGAGCAAGGTAAATTAGATGCGCCATCAATAATAGCAAATTTAGCCAGAGATAAAAGTGGAAACATTATAGAATCGATCAAAATTATAAGTCATAGTATGGGTGGTGCTTACGCTAAAGGTTATGTAAAAGCACTTCTTGCTTATGCGAAGAAAAATAAAATAGCTGGAGTTACAATTGCTTTTGAAGCTGACTTTGCACCTTTTCAACCAACACAGCAAAAGGCTGTTAAGGATAAAGATATGGGGCCGACCTTGCAGTTCTCACATAGTGATGATGATGTAGCAGGAGATAAGCCAATGCCAGGTGCAATACAGATGAATACAAGCAAGGACAAGAAACAAGACCATGCGATTACAACATTTACAATCAACGATATATTAGCCCTTCCAGAAGGTCATTATAAAGTTGTAGATGGGAAGCTTGTACCACTACCTAATTAACAATAATGGAAAAGAAAAAAGTATCTATAATAACTGCATCAATTATCACAATCGTTTTTCTTTTTTTTGCAATGAGACCAGGAATATTTAACATGATTGGATACACGATTTCTATATTGATATTCCCTGAGAATTCCCAGGAAAATTTAAAATATGGAAAGCTGATTATACGCCTGTTCAATATTCTATGTGGGGGAATTTTATTTTGGATTGCATATAAGATAATGATGCGAGGGAAGAAATAAAAACTGGTGCCAGGGTTCGTGGCCACAAACCGGAACCGTCAGTTTAAGTGAAGATGATCATCTTGTAAATAGTAAATGCGTCTATTCGTTAGGGCTGCTAATAAATAAAGTAATACTTTCAATGCCCGTGTTTTACAAACCAAAATTAACCATAAGCGCCTCGATTTTCGTCGCCGTTGGTGTTCCCGTTAGCTTCACGAGCCAGTCGTAACAACCGTGAGCGCCGCCGTCTGGTCTTCGACCAACGGCGCTGAGCTAAATCACGAGCCAATATGAAAATAGAAGGAATTGAATACAATCATGATTTTTTAATTAGGAAAGAGGAATTTTTCGACACGTTAATTTTTATTGATAATTCATTTGAAAACGATAAACTTAAACCTTCGGTTTGGGATTATATTTCTGACAAATCTATTGATAGCTTTGAAATCAATAGCACATTTCTTGAAAAAAAAGTTAACGGTATTTTTCTTTACCAAATTCCAAATATTAAAAGGTTAAGGATCCTAACCATAGATTTTTTGCAAATTGATTTTAATCAAAAATCATTTTTGGGGTTGACACATTTGTGCAACAATGTAAATACTGAAGAAATTGATTTTAATAATCTAAAAAAATTGGAAGAGATTGACTTAAAATGGTCAAATAATAGGAATGGACTTTTCAATTGCCTAAGCTTAAGAAGAATTACCTTACACGGTTACAAAGGGCAAAATTTGAAAGAATTTCTACTTTTGAAAAATATTGAAAACTTAGAGTTGATTTCTTCAAGCATAGGCAGTATTGACGGGATTGAAAACTTAAATTGCCTTCAGAAAATAGAATTGCATTTTTGTCCAAAGTTAACTAGCTTATTTGCTCTTAGTTTGTTAAAAAAGTTAGAAGTTGTTATTATTAGTAACTTAAATAGCTTGAACTCTCTAAATTTTTTCAATCAATTAGAATCTTTAAACTGTGCAGTTGTTAGAGATTGTAAAAAAATTAATTCATCTGATGAATTGTTGCATCTGAAAAATTTAACTTATTTAGGAGTTCATAATGCCGGGGCATTAACCTCATTAAAGCCAATAGTGAATTTAA
Organism: Ferruginibacter sp.; assembly: GCA_047601875.1. Lineage (GTDB taxonomy): Bacteria > Bacteroidota > Bacteroidia > Chitinophagales > Chitinophagaceae > Ferruginibacter. The sequence continues at coordinate 680,565 of JASGIL010000001.1, forward strand.
AGAAGATAAAAAGGGTAACTCTTGGGCAGACAAAAATATTAGATGGAGATGTTTCCCCCCTTTTGAAATTGAAATCGTTAGCGTATATACAATTTGCTGATAGTCGAGAACTAAACTACAAATTAGTTGAAATAAAAACAATATTAAATCTCACTTGATAAATTCTAAATTAAAAATCCAGCAAATTATTATTAAATTTTTAATTCTTTTTGCTGCATGTATTTGTTTTTTTACATTATATAGCCAGCCTCCACAATTTAATCAATCAGCTTTATCACGAGCAGTAATTGTACAAACCAATCAGATAGGGAGTTTATATAAGTCTGGAGATTATAAAGGATATGTAAAATACATCCATCCTGTTATAATTAAAGCCGCGGGAGGTGAAACCAAGATGATAGAGTTATTGAATGCACAAGATGCACAAATAAAAAACAAGGGTATTGTAATTAACAGCATTGTTTTTAATCCCCCTTCGGAAATAATAAAAAATAAAAATGAATTACAATGTACTATCTCACAACATACAGAACTAAAGCCAACAAAGGGTAAGGTGATTACGTATTAAACATTAATAGCAATCTCTATAGATAACGGAAAGCACTGGAAATTTATAGATACTTCCAACAAGGACATTGCAACAATAAGAAAGATATTTCCTAATTTAAGTGATAAAATTATTTTACCACCGAAACAAAATCCAACGGTTTGTGGTACATAACAAAGCAAAGCCCCTTTACCTTGGTTCGTGCCCCACGGACGGGGAAGCGAATAAGAAGCAACACAATGCAATTACAACACTTATAACCAGCGATATTTTAGGGATGAGAAGCTAGTACCACTACCTAATTAACAATAATGGAAAAGAAAAAAGTATCTATAATAACTGCATCAATTATCACAATCGTTTTTCTTTTTTTTGCAATGAGACCAGGAATATTTAACATGATTGGATACACGATTTCTATATTGATATTCCCTGAGAATTCCCAGGAAAATTTAAAATATGGAAAGCTGATTATACGCCTGTTCAATATTCTATGTGGAGGAATTATATTTTGGATTGTATATAAGATAATGATGCGAGGGAAGAAATAAAAACTGGTGCCAGGGTTCGTGATCACAAACCGGAACCGTCTGTTTAAGTGAAGATGATCATCTTGTAAATAGTAAATGCTTCTATTAGTTAGAGCTGCCAAATAAATAAGTTAATACTTTCAATACCCGTATTTTACAAACCGAAACTATCCATAAGTGCCCCGATTGATGCTTGTGAAAAGTTTTAGATCAGATGAAAACACGTAATACTAACAGCCAGGGGGTATACCTATAAGGTGAATACCATCAATTACTGCCCCCAAAAAGTACAAGGTTCCATTTGCATGGAACCTTGTGTAGTAAAGTGTGACCGCGTTAGGATTCAAACCTAAAACCTTCTGATCCGTAGGTAAATCATGCCTTCCGCATGATTGCCTACGGATGCTTGCTAATATAGACATACTCAGCCTTTTATGGAATCTGCAACAGGAATGCAGAGTATAAGGGACTCATCTTCCATACCTATTCTTCGTTCAGAATGCACCGTTCATGCACTTTTCTTTGCACTTTTTCTTTCACTTTCCGCCTGCGTCTTAGGGTCTTACCGGTTTTAGTGAAGTTACTCCTGTTTTGAAGGCTTTCTGACACCTTTCTGCTGTGTAAAATGGGTATTGGCTACATGGTATTCATGTGGTAAAACCATAAAAATTACACAATGGAAAGTCTACAACCGGTACCCTTCGATAAGATTGAATTGAAGGAATACTATTTCGTTTCGGTAATGAATTTCACAGAACGGGCAGTGATGTTTTGTTCAGGCAGCATGTTAATTGAATTTATTCAGGTTGCCTTCAACTACCCCTATTGGCTTGAAATGTCAAAGATGGGCAATTGGGAATCCAAAGTAATCATCTTCCTTGAACAGGCTGAACTGTTGAACGGTTACGGTGAATATCCTTACATCTATATTTTCAAATCAAATCTTTAATCCTATGAAAGCAAAATATTCTGTTTCTACGTTATGGGATTCACGTGCTGTTAATGATAAAAAGGAAAGTCGGATTATGCTTTCTGTATCTATCAATAGGCAGCGATTCCTTGTATCAATTAAGCTTTATTGTACTCTGTCTGACTATAATAAGGTTTTGTCTGGTCGGTCTTTGTCTGAACCGCAAAAGATTCTTAGACAGCAGATGCAACATTTGTTAAGTAAAGCGGAAGATACTCTTTCACGTTTGAATGAACCGACCAAGGAAACCTTTTTGAAGTTCTTTAAATCAGACGCTAATCTGTCAAATGGTTCCAAGGTTGATGCCTATGCATTGTACAAAGTCAAGTATGAAGCATTGATGAAAGAAGGGCGTTTTGGTTCTGCACACAATGTTCGCTGTTCATGGTATTCAGTGCGTTCATTTCGTAAAGAACTATTCCTTGAAGATATAGATGAACCGTTCCTGAAATCATATCGAACTTATATGTTGAAAAAAGGTTCAGGTAATACAACAATCGGAATCTATCTGCGTAATCTTCGTTCTGTTTATAATCAAGCTGTCAATGATGGTTTGATTTCAGGTAATGCAAAACCGTTTAAAAATGTTGTGATTGGTTCATCTGTTAAATCAAAAGCTGTTGTTTATCCTGAACAGTTGGGCATGTTATGGAACTATAAAACTGAATCTATCAGGGAACAGCGTGCAATTGCCTTTTTCTTTTTTTGTTATATGGCTAATGGGATGAATTTTAAAGATGTTGGTCATTTGAAGTTTAAAAACATTCAAGGTGATGTGCTTTCATATGTTCGTGAAAAGACGAAACGAACTAAAATGAATGCAACTGAAATCAAAATATATCTTCATGATGCAATGAAAAAAATAATTGCTGTTTGGGGAAATAAAGACCGAAAACCTGACAACTATATCTTTCCACTGATGCCGAAATACAAGTCAGATTTGCACATGGATAAAACGATTGTAAGATATAAACGTGTATCAAATAAGATGCTTGCTAAAATCGGAAGGGAATTAGGTTTCAGTGTTCATCTGTGTTTGAATTTAGCCAGGCACTCGTATGCAACAAAACAAAAAATTGACGGTACTCCCGTGGCTTTCATATCTGATGCAATGGGACATTCATCTATGGCTGTCACAGAACACTACCTAAAATCATTGCCGGATGAAAATTTGAAGGCATTGAACGCAAAACTGTTGAACTTCAAGTAAACCGGCGCTTTTCACCTGACACTGTCAAGGATTGGCATTTGTCAATCCTTTTCTACTAATGAAAAAAGTCACTCAACTTTAAATTATACTTGTCCTTTATCAATTTTGGTAATGTACAGCAAGGAATGTTTAATGTATTACAGTTAGTAGGAATTTTTTTAAATATTTTTCCATCATTGCGTGTTGGTGTTTCTTCTGATACTATTAGCGGGTTGTTTGGCATATTGTGATAGGCATGTAAAATCAGTTTGCAGTCAGCCAATTCTAAATACCTTTTCTTTTCAATTTCATAACCTATTGCAGTAATATTTTTTAACCGCATAACTTGTTTGTCACAAAAATCATTATCCAAATGTTTGAAAAACCTTGCATCAGGTAATATCCCTACAGTCCTTACATGCTTTTTTGTATCGGTAATAAAAGACAAGTCATTAATTATTGCACCTTGTGCAACCAATTTTGCCTCCTCAAAAACTTTATCCAATATTAATAAGTCTCCGTTTTTAAACTTATCATTTAAAAAATCCTTTAAACTATCTCCCTTATCGAAAGGTATATAGTAACGCACCAACGCTAACAGGGATGATGTATCTACGGCTACACTCATAACAGATAGTTGTCGATTTTTAAAGGATTAATATTTAGTTTCTTGCAAAACTCAGCTTCACTTATTAATCCTGCATTTAAGGCAACCTGCATAGTGTTACTGTACAAAGGAGAAATAATAGGTTTAGGGCCGGGAATAATCAACACACGTCCTTCATCCAATGCTTTTTGCTTTTGTTTTTCCAATAATATTTTTTCGGCTGCTTCCCTTTGACTTATTTGTGCGTAGATATCATCCCTTACTTGTGCATAATCTGCAGGCGAAATCATATGGCTTAATAACATTCGGGTGTATAATGCCAAAGAACTCAAATGTGTTCTTGAAGACAAAAAGCCGACTTTTTCATGCTGGTAATCGTTGCTTGCGTTTGCATAAGGTATAGTCACGAAATCATTATCATAGCGGCCAGCTAAAAAGAAATATGCGAAATCATTACACCATCTTTCTATGACACTAAGATTGCCAAAATCCAATTTTTCAAAATCAATGTTATTGTCAATTTCTTCTTCGTTAAGTAGATAATGTGCCAACTCATGGGCAAGCGTAAATATTTCCCGACTTAAAGACTTCTGATTTCTTTTTAAAACAATTACATCAGGTTCAAGATAAAACCCGTTAATGTTTGCCCTCTGTATTTTGTTATGGTTTTCAACAAACTCAAAGACAAGAATATTGTTTTCGGATAGCTTTTCGATAAACAATTTTAAAAACTCTCTTTTGTCTGTTGTGAACACTGGGTAAAGACGTTCCCGCAAATCATTTGCAACTTTTTTTGGGTTGTCTGTTATTTTGAAAAAAGGAATTGTTCTAGTAAATTCAATATCTGCAAGTTTGGTTAGTGTCGAAAAAGCAATTTTTTCTTCTTCAAACCTATTTACAATTTGCCTTGCTCCTAGATTCAATGCAGCATTAAAGTCATCTTTTCTAAAAAAAATGCTTTCTTCTCTCGATTTAATTGGGTCAGAAGGGTCAATGTAGTACGATAACCCTTTATCAAATATTTTATCAATTTTCTTTAAATCACTTAGCTTTATTTCACCACCGAATATGTCTTTTTCGTTTATACCCCTGACTAATTTACCACCAATTATATGTAAAAGTTCGCCCTTTGACATCCTAAATAGGGTCATTAGATGGTCTAAACGGTTAAGGTTAATAGTCACTTTTGCAGCCAAGGAAAAAATTTCAGGGTGCTAAAATAATAAAATATACAGTTTAATTCAGATATATTATTTTATAGTATGTTATTTTTCTTCCTTAGCTTTTTTTTAGCTGATTAACATTGAATTACATTATTGTAATTTTTCAGTAACCATCTTCAATACTACTCTTAACTCATTTATTGCAACAGTATTTTCAGCCAATGATTTGCTTGCATCCTTATGTAGCTCCTTCATGTCCTGCAAATCATCTTCAATAGCTTTTAGCTTATTATCAGTGATGGTATTTCTATTGTCGATATAATCATAGACGTTTTCTAATTTCATTTCTGTTTTTAGAAGTCTTTCCCTTAGAACAATATAGCCAGTAACAACCGTAACACTTGATGAAACAAGTGCAATTAATACTTCATTGCTAATTAATCCTAAAAGGTTTGTTTCTAAAAGGTTCATTTAAGTGTGTTGCTTCCAATTTTTAATTTCATAGTGGGGAGTGTCCTTTATTGACTTCCAATTGCCACCCCAATCAATTTCGTCTGTCTTCATATATTTTGAAAACAGGATAAACCATTTTGAAGACCAGTCAACTTTCCCATTAATTTTAAAGGCAACATCAATTGCAAGGGATGGCTTATAATTGTGTGGTGATTGTCCACCTTTTGCATTTGTCACCCTTTCATCAGGTTCATCTATCTTTCCATCACCATCATTGTCTTTGTGGTCATGTGGCTGATTATACAGACAGTCTTGTTCATAAGGTGAACGATAGGAACAAGTGATGAATACTTCAACAGTTGGATTATCTTTTTCAAATTGTTCTTTTGCTTTGATATACTGCGCTTGAAGTGTTTCATGTGCATCGGTAATTAAACGTGAAGGCATTTTATTGTTTAAATAGTCGCTGCATAGAAAAAGGCAGCCAACATTGACTGCCTGTGTATAGATAAAAACAAAAGTTCGTTTTTACTCTGGAATCAAGCCAGGTTTTGCACAAAGGTTCATTGAACTTGCAACTTGGATTGAAACTTGAAATTCAAATCCGGCGAATCTATCTCCACCATCATTGACAATTTTATTTAAAGTCATTCGCCCATCATAAGACCAACCTTCCTGATATTGAAGCCATATCCTGAAATCGTCTGCAATCATTTCCATGTCTGAATAAATATCATCTTCGATTCCTGCAATGTTATCATCTATCAAGTCAACTAAAACAACATTGTAGTTATGGAATTTTAGTTTGCCGTTGTAAGAAGTGTTTTGATAATCTATAACTGCAACAGGATAGTTTAACTGCCTTTCAGCATTGAAATCGAAATCATCTCCATAAAATACATCATGCACCTGTTTGTGTGACCAAAAGAAGTTCATGAATTGTCTTTTTAATTCGCTTAGTGTTATCATTCATACTTTAAATATTAGGCGATGTTAATTATAACCGTTCCTTGAATACCCCTTGTTGTTGCTGTTGTCCAACCAGTAGTATTAGATGTAGCCGCTGTGATTGAAAAATACAAAGTGTTAGTTCCTGCATCAATCAAAGCCAAACCTGCTGCTTGTGTTGTATTATTGTTCGTACAGTGCACAATTGTATATTGAGTATTTCCCCATGAACTTGCATTATTAGGAAGCGTAAATGATACAGTTGACCCGTTCCCACCTCCAGTAGAAGACTGAATATCGAACATAACATACATCGTCTTTCCCACAATATTGTATTGAATATACTTTCTTGCATAACCAGAAAAGCCAGTGATTGTAGATGTAGCTGAATAATCAGTCCAAACCGAACCAATGTTATTAAACTGTGTCTGAATATTTGAAGTCGTTCCACTCAAGTAAAATAATTCCCCTGCTGTAACTGCTGATGGAACAAGGAAACCTGAACTATCTGATACAGGCACTCTTAACGCAGTCATTGCAGCCATTTTACTCAATGCAATACCTGCTGATGTACTTATGTCGTTGTTAACAATTGAATTTGAAAGGACTAATTTGTTGTAAGCAATGGAACCAGCTAACATCGTATTAGTGACTTTTCCACTTCCAATTGATAAAGTAACAGATGTAGTTCCCGAACCTGTAACATCACCAGTAAATGCGATTGACTGATTAGCTGTAAGATAACCGCTGTCATTTGTCCACTGTGAAATGTTACCACTTTTGTTTGTCAACGTTGCAGTTGAAGATGCTGTTAGGTAAGTGCTGTTATCATAAGATATAGTTGTTCCTGATATTTTTACAAAACCTGTACCTGATAAAGCACTCTGTTTTGCATTCCATGTTGAAGCTGAACTGATGTAAGTGTCACTTATTGCTGTGCCTTGCCATGTACCAGTTGTAATCGTTCCTAATGTTGTGATTGATGTTTGACCTACATAGGCAGATGAAATATCAATTGCAGGTGTTGTTGTTCCTGAAATAGTGATACGGTTTGTAGTGCCTGATACAGATGTTACACCACCAGTTGAAATTGTGATATTACCTGCTGCATCTGCTGTCTGTCCATTTACTGATATTGGAAGCATCCCTGATGCATTAGGCAAGTTGTATGTTCTGTTTCCACTGATTGATGTTGCCTGGACTTCCCAAACATAGTTACCAGTAAATATGCTTCTTCCCCTGAACCCATGTCCATCCGCCCTGAAATAATAAAGGTAGTTTGTACCATTGCCAATTGCAGGTTGTCCATCATAAGAAAAGAAGTTATGATAATCGCCGGGGTCACCATTAGATGAATTAATTCTTACTTCGTTTGACTGTAAATACATATCAGTTAACAAGTATGAACCGTCTGTTAATTCAACGGCAGCGTTTGTTGCTGTTGAACCAAGGTTTAGTACAGATTGAAGGTCTTGAAATGCTTCAACGGCTATATCACCGCCTCCGTCTGCAAACACTCCGTTTACTGATAAAGGAAGCACTGGTGTTACATTAGTAGTATTAGGTAATGTTACAACTACGTCATGCGATAATAGTCCTAATTCAAATTGAAAGTTATATGTACTTGTTATGTCAACGAATCTTAAATGACCACTCGGATAAATTGCATGGTCACCTGCAAAAGAAGTTCCTGCTGTTGCAAAGCCGCCTGCATTGATAGGATTAGTTGTTGTAAAAGAAACATCAGTTACACTTTGCAAACCTATTTCAACATCACCTGTAAGACCATTTACGCTTGTAACACCAGCAGGCAATTCAATATTACCATTTCTTGTTGCAAACACTCCGTTTACAGATACAGGTAAAACAGGCTCGAAGGTATCATCTGGTAAATCAGAAGGAAGTTCTGCCCATAATGTATCTACCAACGGAAGTTGAAAACCTGTTGGAAGGGAACTCGCATTAAGGTAGTCTGTTTTAAATCTAAAATCCCAACCGCCTGTACCTTGTTGCATGAATCCCAATCCGGTTGAATTGATATAAGATTCATAAGTCTTGCCTGATACATAGCTGTATAATGACAACTCCCCACTTCCATCATTGAACAATTCGGCAAGTAAATCATCTGTATCAGCATCTTTCAATCTGATACCAATGGTTGTGTACTCGCTTTCTTCTGTTACTTGTTGAAGGGTAGGAACAGGAACATCACTTGCTGTTAAATATCCTGCTGGGTTTGTTGACAGTGGATAATACCTTACATCAGCGTCTGCTATTGTAATCTTTGTATCAAGTACAGTTTGAAGCCCTACTATATCTGATATTGGATGAGTATGTGCGCCTGTTGTTAAACTGATATTACCATTTGCATCAGGTGCAACCCCATTGATTGTAATTACAAACGTTCCACTTGCATCAGGCATTCTATAAAATCGGTCTGCCGTATAGTTTGCAACAGGTGCTTTTATTTCACCAGAAAAAGTTCCGTCTGTAATTCTTGACCTTCTCGTTTTGATGTAGCCATCTGCTTCAATGTAAGCACCAGTAACAAGTTTGATATTCCTTGTCGAAATGTTTCCATTTGCAAGGACATTATCTAAACCAAGGTTACCACCTGAAATGAAATCCATAAAGTCTTGTGCTAACACTTTCACAGTTTCACCGCCTTGTACAACAGCTACTTCTTCTAATCCACTCAATGCAGTACCATCAGGTAACTGCGATATTTTTACATCTGCCATTCATAGTTTTTAATTTAAATCGAAATACCATCCAATTGATGAAGTAGTATTTGTATCTGTGCAATTATCTATAAGGTTGTTATTTTTCAAATACTTGATAAGATTTGCCTTGTAGGTTGATAATTGATTATTGTAATAGTTACGAAGCGTGTCAACTTCTTGCGGTGTGGCTGCATTTGCTGAATTATCATTCATCTTCAACAATCCCTTGTTGGTTGCTTTATGCTGATTTACAAAAATAAAATCAGCAGTAATTGCTGTTAACAAGAAGGGTTTGATGTAGATACTTAATAAGTCCTGATACATTTCAGGGATTTCATAATTACTATCTTCAATTTGATTTCCCACTTCGGTTAAAACTCTTTCATAAACAGTTTTCCCTAACACAGGCTTCAATTGGTGTTCCTGAACTTGCCATGTTATATGTTGCAAGATTTCACTATCAACATTTTTTTCAATGATTGTTTGCGCCTTTATCTTGCTTTCAGTAATCAATAAAATATTTTCAGCCATTTCTTTCTTTTTAAATATTTTATTTCTTACGTCTTGTTACTGTGTTCGCCTTGAAGTAATGTCTGCAATGTGAAGTCAACTTTTGTGTTTCAGGGTCACGATACCAACCACCACCATATTGGAAAATATCATAGCCAAAGATTGAAGTCATTGTTTGAATTTCTTCGGTTGTATAAAAGCGATTGTTTTCAATTAGCTTCTTACAAAATGGTCTTGTATTATCTTCGATTGGTTGCCCGTAACCTGGTCTTACATCATAGCTATACATCACTTCAAAAGTGCGTTTAGGCTCTTGTGGTTTTGTTACCTTGATATTGCCATCACCATCAACTTCAACATTTGAAATTCCTGATGAAGAAATGTCCGCAAGCATGTTCTTCAATTCATTTGAAGTAACATTGATTCCTAATTCCCTTCTGATTTCTGTTTTTAATGTTTTTAAATCAGTGGATTCAATTTCATTGTCTAACAGGTATTGGGCGATTTCATCCATTGTTTCAAATTGCAATTGAATTGAACGGAAGTCTTGTTGTGATTTTACAAACTCACCTTCACCTATAAATTCAAATTCATCTGCTGTTACTCCGAAATCTTTTATCTTATCGAAATCTTCTTCTGAAAGGTTGAAGCCTTCCGAACTAAACTTTGATTGTGGTTGAACTGGTTCTGTTGAAGGAACAAATGCGCCCTGATATTTTGAAAGCAATACATCACCACCTTCTAAGGCAGGCATATTTCTTTCCTTTCTGATTTCATTCAAAGTGAAAATCTTTTCTTTCAATTCATCAGTTAATTCTGTTGCAATGTTTACATCTGTAAATTCAAGTTCACTGCCTGCAAACAATTGAGTAAATCCATCTAATAATTGATTTCTTCTATTGCGGATATAAAAGTTTTTGAATCTGAACATATCACCTTCTTTCTCATTACCACCACCTAATTTTCCTGCAACAGGAATACCTACTAGCATATAAGGCACTTCATGCCCTGTAATGATTGTTTCCTTTGTTCTTTGCCCTGTTTCAGCAAATACGTCTGCCCAATCGTTTGAAGCAATATTTTGTACAGTAGGTTCTTTTGAATCTGGTGATTGATAGTTGACCATAATTTTCTTACCCGTTGCACCTGTATAGGCAGACTTAATATCATTATTAATCTTTCCTTTATCTGCATCAGATATATTGGCACCCATATAAAAGGAAATCAATGATGAAACAGAAAAATGACTGTCAAGGTTGTTAAGTGTGAATTTATCTATTTGACTATCTGCCATAATCGCTGTGCAACATGGATAGTATTCAGGAAGTGTATAGTGAATGCTTTCAGATGGAACATAATTGTCGTAATAGAAAATCTTCGAAGAATCATCCAATGGATTAGGCGACCATTTATTGTAAACGGTTGCTTTCATCGAAGTCTTCCAATTGTCATTTACCCAAAACTTTGTACGGTCGTCATTGAAACGTACTTGCCATACAGGTACGCAATGATATGCAATAGGCTGCTTTAAACTATTATATGTAACCTTAACAGCAAACCGATTGAAGATTTCATAGTCCATAACTATTTTACGAACTAATTCGGTGAAGCTATCATTTGCATTTGCCATGCCTTTTAATTCGCTACCATCTTTAAATTTTAATCCATCACCAATTATGTAGTTTACTTTTGCCCTGATAATAGCAGCATGTGTTGAACTGCTATTGTATAATGAAAGAAAAAAGTATGGAAGTTTATTGTCAACGCCGCATGGTCTATATTTATCGGTGAACGTTCCTAATTGTTCAACAGGTTCAGGCATCTTTATGCCACTAAAATTTAAAAGTTCAGTTGCAATCTTGTTCACTGTCTCACTTTGAATAAGTCTATTATTCTTTTTGTTCATTCATATCTTTTACTTTTAAATACCCTGATAAACTTTAAATTCATCTGTTGATTGGTCAGTTTCTTCTAATGAACGATAAGGTTCAGAATCAGAACCAGCGACTTTTAAAATGCCCACTTCAAGTTCTCCAATCAATTCACCTTCCCCCGTTCTTTCCCAAATCGTATATTGATATTCACCTTCACCCCAGCCAGCTATCTGTTCAGGGGAAATTCGGAACATATCATATCTGCTTGTGAATGTTGAATAGTTTTGCCCAAGCACTAAACCGTACTTTTTATTTGTAAATTTTTCAATTACTTCTAAATAAAAACTGTTACCGTAATAAGTCAGTTCAGGCGTAACAGTTGGATAGATATAGTTCGTTTGCAGTGTCTTGTCTAATAATAACATTGTTATATAGTTTAAATAGAAAAGGCTACTCGAAAGCAGCCTTTAATAATATTATCTGAATCTTGAATTAAGATGCAGGTGAAAGAATTGTTGGGATAATTAAATTATCAACCAAAGGGATTTGTTTTTCAGAAAAACCTGTGAAAGTTAATTTGTAACCTTTCAAATCACCTTCTGCTGTTCCCAATCCGGCTTCTAATGCTGATAAAATCAATTGACCATCTAAGCCTGCTGCGTAATGTTGCGGTGTTGAACCATTCGCTCTCACAACGATTACAACAGGTTGTGTGAATACTGATTCAACAAATGCTCTGTTTTCAACTGTCATACCAGCTAATGTTAGGGTAAATTCTTGCGTGTTATATGCTGAACCATTTTGTTGGTTAAATACACCATTTGACTTCAATCCAGCTCTGCCGACAATTGTACCAATTTCAACAAACTTTTGACCAGTTGCGATGCCTATTGCATCAACAATACCATTTGTCGCAGTTGTGTAAACTGGGTCGCCTGCATCACCTGAGACAGGTGCAAGGTCGTTTTCAGCTATCATATATACTTTTCTGATGCCGCCTACATTACCGCCATCACCACAAGCCAAGCCTAATGCTACTAAAGGAATACATGCCATTAAATATTTTAAAATCTGTTTGTAATTATTTTAATCAGATGTTGAAGGGGAATTTCGGTTCCCCTTTCATCTATTTTTTATTATCCGATTGAAGCGTAATAAGTTTCAGAAGGGAATACGATTTGAACACCAAGACCGAAATAAAAATCAAGGAAAGTTTCTCTTGTTTTAGGGTCGAAGAAGTATTGTGCTTTTGTTTCTTCACCAACTTCATCAATAATAGCACGCATGTTTGAAAGTCTCATTGCAACTGCCTTATTAGATGTTCCATTCAAGCCCGGTACTACTTCTAGTTTTACTGTAGTTCCAGGAATTACATCCATAGAACCCGGATTGAACATATTTTTATTGTACAAAGCCAAATCCAAAGCAGCCTTTGTATCTTCTCCAATAAATACTCTGAAATCGTCTTGACTTCTTAAAGTAATTGGAACTTGTGATGCTAATGATTGAAGTTTTGCAATAATGTCTGAACCTGTAAGTGTAAGTGTTGTTCCTGCTGCGATTGCAAGTGTTAGATAACCATCAAACCATTTAAGGTTTCCAGATGATACAGTAATATCACCTCTCCACATTGTTTTTTCAAGTTCAGAAGTAATCAAATTACCAATATCATCAACGATTGCTTCCCATACAGAAGAATCTAATGTTTGACCATATTGACCTTTTGATAAAGCTGTTGCGAAAACTGTTGAATACAATTCGCTATGGCAATATTTCTTATTGATTTTAAGCGGAACATATTCGATAACTCTTTGTGAAAGCACAGTGGCTGTATCTTCGACTCTTGCACAAGATTTACCATCGCTAAATGTTACACTATTTGTCATAGTGTTTACTGTGTCCTTACCTTTTCCTTCAAGTAATTGAAGGCTTCTGTTGCTTAGCAACATTTTCATAGTTTTACCCTGCGTTAAAGCTTTAACCGCTGGCGCATTTGGATTTTGTTCTATGTATGATTGCATACCTGTTACGTCGTAACTCATTCATAAATTCGTTTTATTTTATTTTATATAATGTGTTTTTATTTTTTTGCACTGGCTAATAGTTTCATCCAGTTATCAACTTTTGCAGCCTTTTCGTTTTTTAGCGTTTCAAGTCTATTAGTTGATTGCGCTTTGAATTGTTCGGCAGGTGTATGAAGGATTGCTTTGATAGTTTCGTTCAATTGGTCAATTTGCTTTGTAAACTGTGCAGCCATTTCTTCCATCTTTGAAGTGTCAGCGTTTTGCGCATCTAACTTTTTGTTGATTTCAGCAATAGCAGATTTCAATTCATCAATCTGTGCTTGCATATCATCTTTTGGCTTGTCTTCAACAGGCGCATCTTCTACAGGTGCATCAGCCATTTCTTCGGCTGGTTTATCTTCACCTTTATCACCATCAATCGAAACAATTAAACCGTCTTTGATTTCAAGTTTGTGTCCGTTGTAATCCATTTCGCCGTCTGGTGCTGGTTGCAATGAACCATCTTCACCAACAACTTCAACCTTACCGCCTACAACCATGTCTGATACTTTTATTTCTGCATCAGTTTTAGCTGCAAGCATTTCCGCAACTGTTTCTTGATTTTTATTTAACCAGTCGGAAAATATTTTTTGAATACGTGTCATTAATAACTTTTCATTTAAATATTCGTCTTTACTGAATTTTGATTCTATCAGTTGAAATACACCTTCGATGCTAAAGCCTTTACGCTTACCATCCTTTATGTCATTCCATATAGCAGGATTATTCACCTTAACACCAATAACCCAAGTACCATCAGGTAAATCCAATGGTGCAATACCTTTTGCTTTATCTACAATCATTGATTGAAAGACATAACTATCAGCATTGACTTTTGTATGTTCAATGTTTAAGTTTGATTGCCTGCTGTTCTTTGAGAAGGTTTGTGCAATGAAGCGGATTTCTTCTGCTGAAAACTTTACGTTATACTCGAAGCCTTCATCTGTTCTGCGATAAATCAATAGGTCAGGAATAATTGCTGCACCTAACAATTCCATCTTTTCATCATTGAAAGCAAATGATTGTTTAGGCGTTTCTGAAAAGGCAATAAAACCTTTTTCAATGGCAGGATTTTCAACTAATGCAATAGCATCAACGAAAGTTTCAATATCATCTACTGATAACTCATATATTGGTAATTCTTTTTTGTTCATTCATGTTTTAAATATTTACACGTTTCCTAAATTGTTATAGAACTGCTGCTTGTCTTGATGGTCTTGCAAATCCCTATCAACTATGTATGCTTTTACAGGTTGGTCTTGTTGATTTGTAACACGTACATCTTTCACAGCATTCAAATCAGGATTCAATGCAGTTGATTCTATCTGTGGTGCTGTGAATGTTGGTGTAGGTGCTGAACCGCCTCCGCCACCGCCTGGCACTTGAACAGAAGTAATCTTTTTAATCTGTGCAACACCCAATGCAATTGCCGATGCTGCCGCAATACCACCAAGAATAGGACCTACATAAGGAATACCTGACAATGATTTATAAGCTTGCATTGCTGATTGGTAAGTATCAATCGTTGTTTGTGCAATAGCAAATGCCTTTCCTGCTGCTGTTTGTTTTCCAACTAATGCAGAAAGGTTTCCTAAGAGGTTTGAAACGTTTTGAATGTTTTCTTTCTTTGCAGCTACTTCGGCTTTATCAATTGCTTTTCTAGCTTCTGATAATTGTTTTGCAGCATTTAAGTTTGCTGCATCATATTTCGCACGTAACAAAGCTTTTTCTTCTTCTTGACTTCCTAATTGTGCAAGCTCTTCTTGAAACTTTGCATCCCTAAATGCTTGTTCTGCATCATAGATTGCCTGTAACTTTTCAACAGCTTCTTCTGGTGTGTCTTTCTTAACACCGTCTAAGTCTTCATTGATTGCAGTGTTATCAGTTTGAACTGTTACAAGATTTGTTTCAGCGTTGATTGTGTTTTTCCTGTTAGTTTCGTTTGTATATAACTCGCCTAATTGTTGGTCTTTTAATTTTTCAAGCAATTCCTTTTGCTTATCATCTGCAACTTTTATTTTTTCATCAAAGTCGGCAATAAGTTTTTCTCTGCTTTTTTGATAAGCAGTATCTTGATAACCGTCTATGAAATCAGCAATCTCTTTGTTGTATTTCTTTTCAACTTCTAATTGCTTTGCGCCTTGTTCTTCTTGTAATGCAAGCACAGTATCACCAACAGCCCTTTGAACGGCTAGGAATTGGTCAATGTATTGTTGTTGGGTGATTGCTTTACGCTTCAATTCATCTTTAAGAATCTTTACCTGTTCATCTTCGTTTTTATGAACAAGTTTTTCTTGGTCGGCGTAATGATTATCTATATCAGCAAGTTCTTTTTCTCTTGCATTTAAGGTCAAACCAATTTTTGCACGTTCAGCATCTTCACGAATCTTTTGTAAATCTTCAAGGTGCTTCTTTAAATCTTCTCTTTCCTTCTTCAATAATTCAGCAGCACGTTTACGTCTTTCTTCATCTTCCTTGCTAGTATCTTTAACGTCTAAAACGTTTACATTAACCTTATTATCTTTCCCTAATTCAGCAGCGTTCTTTAAAAGTTCTTCTGCTTTCTTTTGGTATAATTCGGCAGTTGAATTTGCTTTATTAACAGCTTCTTCAACCCCTTTTTGTTGTGCATCAACAGCAACCGCAACACCGGCACCATAAGAAACATAATTTGCTAAATAAGCTTTTGCCTTATCCAAAAATCCTGTTTGGTCTTCTTGCGATGCAGTTAAACCTTTCGCTGTTTCTTGTGCTGATAAAGCGAACAACGCATTCGCCTGTGCCTTTAATGCAGTTGCTTTGATATATGCATCTGCTTTTTCAGCAACCATACGTTCAGCTTCATCTAAAGTCTTTACTTTGCCTAATGCATCACCAAGTGTTTCGTTATATTTTTGAAGCGCTTCCTTTTTAGAAATTACGCCTTCTCTTGCTAAATCAAAACCAACTTTTACTTCGGAAATCTTTTGTCTGGCAGTTGCAGCACCTTTTGCAAAATCTTCAAAGGTTTTATTCATTGCTTCCTGCGCCTTTGATGTAAAGCCAAGGGCTTCTTTCAGGTCATCAAAGTGTTCAATTAAAGCACTGATACCTACAACCAATAAGCCTATACCAGTTGCGGCAATTGCGCCTTTTAAGACCTTGAATGATTTTGATGTAGTTTCAACTGAAACGCCGAATAGCTTCATGATACCACTTGCTGCCACTGTCAATTGATTATTTACAGCTTGATAAGCAGAAGATGATTGTATAACTGAACCTAAGTTTGTAAAGGCGTTCTTAATATCATCTACGCTATTCAATGCATCACTAAAAGCCATCAACCCTTGAAGTCTTGCAATTGCTTCAGTTGCTGTTCCTGATTCAACACCAAGGAACTGCATTGCACCAGTTACACCAGTGATAGCACCCGTTGCACCTTTTGCAACTGATACCAACGCCTGCAGTTTATTATCGGGATTGAATGCACCAATGGATTGGTTAAACTCCCCGAACCTGTCTCTTAAATCTGCAACACGTTTTGCTGCTTCGGTAAATTCCTTGCTGTTACGACCAAACTGGTCTTCCATCTTCTTCGCTTCATTCGTTGCTTCTTTGATTTCAGCTTTGAATGATTTGAAAGGTTTATCTAGTTGGGTGTTGTTTACACTATTTAATTTTTCCTTTAAATTATCAACATTCTTTTCCGAATCCCCTGTATCAACTTGAAGTATAATTTCCTTCTTTAACTCGTCTGACATTCATGTTCTTTATCTTTAATTATTTAGAAAAGAACATTAGCGTTCTGTGCCATTATAAATCTTCAAGGCAGTTAGTTTACTTTTTGCATTGTTACCTAAATAATCAATTGAAAGTATTTTCCAATATGCATGTCCATTTGGTAAGTCAATGAAAATAGGAACCTTCAAATCAAGGTTACTTATGTCTATTTCATTAAGGTTAATATCACATTCAAGAATTTGAATGTTTGGATTCGTTAACTCTGTGACCTGACCAATAAAATAGTTCTGATAGCCAGTTCTTACGTTGATATAATCAATAGTTGCAGAAAAGTAAAATTCATTTGCACGTCCAAAGTCTAATGTCTCAGTTGGATTATTATTGAAATCAAACCAATAAGGACTAACACGGGGATATTGCCCAAGCTCATTAAAAGTTAATGTTGTCCATACAGAATTCGTTGTATCATAAAAGTCTTTTTGCAATAAGTAGTTATTACAAGGAACATAACCTGTGAAATACAGCATTCTTATGTTGGTTTTTGTCGTTTTTTTATTGCCGTCCTCAACTTTATACAATGCAGGGATTAACCGACCTGTTCCGGCTGGCGAAATCACAGGAGTCGGACTAAATATTACTTCAATTTTCTTTGAATCCGTTACCCCAAAAGCATCTGTCGATTGAAACCGTCCATAAACAGCACCGTAAGTATTTTTATAACGTTCGTTTATCCAATCGGAATCTTCTTTGTATGTGAATAAATACTTTTTAGGCAAGTCCAGTTTTGATTTGATTTTAACCGAAGGCAAATCCACCTTATATGTCCAGTTCAATGCTGTTGAAGTGATGTAATAAGGTGAAGTCAATGCATAGTAGTCGTCGTACAGTTCAAATATGATGTGTCTAGGATTATTCTTCTCTGTGTAATAATACAAGTTGAATAACTGCATAACATTTTTAATGAAATCGAATTGCTTAATGCCCGGTGGTAATACAGGTTTCACTATATCTGGGTTTGTTCCTGTATCGTCGAACTTTATATCTGCTGTAAAAGTAGTGGCTGCATCTTTTGGAAAAGATACTTCTGCAAAGTCAACTGTATAAAAGTTATGCGCTTTCATCGTTGGTACAAGCCCAACATTTGGGCGGTAAGCCAATACACAAACAGCATATTGTTTTTGGTTCTCGAAATCTCTTTCAGGAATATTCAAGTTGATAATTTGGTCGGGATAAGAACTCATAGGCATAACCGTAAAAGTTTTCTTAATGATTGGTTTGAATCCATCATCATGAAGGTTTGACTGGTCAGGGGTTGCAGTGCTAGGTGCTTCCATCAATGAAATTTCATAAAATGTTGGAAGACCAAAGTTGTTTTGAATACCACTTAGCACAACACCAACTCTTGCGTCTGTTTTAAAATTTCTATTAGTAACAACGACATTGTTTGTTCCTGATGCCAATTGAAGATATGGGCTAATAGTTCCGGCAGGTGGATTAGTTACGTTTTGAATCGGGATGAACTGCGACATAGCATTCATTACCGAATAAGATGTAGTCTGATTAACCACTTGTGGAAATGGCTTGGAAAACTTCATATTGAAGCCATTAAAGGTTGATATAAATTTCTCCTGTGCATTTGGCACCCATAAAGAACTAAACTTATCATTCAATCCCTGACCACCTCTTAATTCCCAAGTGAAACCAGACTGTTCAAAAATGCGATTGAATATTTCTTTTGCATAAAGACCAGGACGCAGATTTAATGCGTTGAATCTGTTAGTGTCAGTATTTGCAACATTACTATTAGATTCATCTTTGAATTGAACGCCATAGTCAACATGTCCGTATAAATATCCTTTGCCACGCTCAAAAGGAACGACATTAAAAGTATTCGTTGATGCATCATAGGTTCTCGTACTTATTGTCCATGAATCTTTGATAACATCAATATGATAAGGATGTCTTAAATCGGATAAGTCTAAATCAGTTAATTCTAAATCACCAACGGCAGCTTTGAACTCAACCAAGTTACCAGTGATTGTCGCTTCGTAATAACCTTCTCTTTTATCATTTGAAGGAACCATTGCAGTAATACGTAAAGTGCCTTTAAACAATAGTTTGCCATCCTCATATACCAAGCAAGGGACAGGTCTTAATGGACTATAATTAAATCCAAACTTATTATCAAGTGAAGTATTAACTACCTTATTTACATGCATTGAACCAAAAGCAAGATTATTTGTTTTAGTTGCTTTTAGTTTGATGCTTTTTGTAATTGTTTCTTTTCTTGTGGATATATCTGCTATATCTGAAATATTAAATGTTGTAGTCATCATTAAGTCGTCTGTGTCTAACTGGACGCTACTCTGTGTTTCATCGTAAAGCCATATTTGGTATGCCATTTATATATTTTGTTTTTATTTTACCATGTGAATAATGTTGAACCATAGTGATTCGGTGTAACGTTTGTAATAACACCGCTGATAACAGGACTTCCACTATCATTGAAGTTTCCTGCATTCTTTTCTGGCGTTTGGAAATCGCCTGCTGTGAATTGAAGAAACGTTGATGGAACTAATACCGGTGTTCCCGGCATTGTATCAGCGTATATTTGATAATAAACCCTTACATTGACAGGCATCGGTGCGCTTGAAAATGCTTTTGCAAAAACAGTGTACATAGGACCTATTTGTTGAACTCTTACTTGCAGGGAAATGTGTATCGGGCCACTAGGTGAACTACAAGGGCCGTTTGCATTTGCGTAGGCTTGTCCTGCTGTATATAAGTAATCGGATGCTAATGCATTTGCTGCTGCTTGTGTTGAAGCATAAAACGTATTAGGTGCAACTTCAAATTCAAGGGCTAACGTTGGTGTTGTTCCTGTTGGACAAGTTTGATTAAGGAAAAAATCTTCCATATAGACATTTCCGAATCCAGCATCAGGAAGACAAGAACCATTTGTATTTACATAATCCTGTCCTTGTGCTGCTATTTCTGCAAGTGCTTGGTTGTTTGCATCGGCTGGACTTATATAACTGCAATAGCGACCCGCTGGCACTACGTAGTCAAAGTCTGAACCATGTGTATCAAGTGGGCAACCTTGTTTAGTGAATACCTGGTGCTGCATATCATTAAACCAAAATGCTGTTCCACAATCAGCAACCGGATTGAAATCATTTCCCCTTATTGTGAATGCTGTTGCTTCAAGGTTATTTGCAATTATTGCCCATGCAGTTGAACCTACCGCTTTATATCTTATTAAGTTTTCATCTTCGTAGTTTTTCAATAAAGCCCCAACCTGTCCACCATCGCTAGGGTCGATTCTAAGATTCAGTTCATTGATAATTTGGGAATATTTCACTGAATTGTCCACTCTTAAATAACCTAACGCTGTTGCGTAAGACATTTCAAAATTTACGTGGTTAGTTGGTTGAATCCATGTTTTATATCCTGTTGTGCCGAGTGAACTGTCAATGCAATTGAAAACTTCACATTTATTAAGACATAGCAATGCTTTCGCTTGTTCACCGATTTCAGACATGAATAAAGAACCATAAGCTGAAACCATCAAAACGTTTAATGATATAGGTGAACCACTTGTTGTAAGTCCAAACCAAAATTTGCTTTCAGTATCTGACCAAAGATGTTGCATGATTGCATTTTTAAACTCATCTGCTATTCCTTGATATATTGGTTCATTGAAAATCTTTGCAGCTTGTTTAAAGGCGTACCATGCTAAAATGTTGTCTTCTGTTCTTACCATTGAAGCAAGACTGTTTTCAGTTACAAGGATGCCAAATGCGTCCTCTGTTAAGATATAATCAACTCCTTCTGTAAGGATAGCGGAAGGTTCACGCCCGTCTGTAATTAAACCATAACAGTTAACCCAATTTCGCTGACTATTTAGATAGCTTAACAAGTTTCTCAAATATTCTTCTGCTGAACAGTAGTTTGAACTGTTTGGATTCATCTCCATATAATACCCCAATGCATAGGCTGTAATTGCGTTAGCGTTATTCATTATGGTTGAACCGAATGGTGCCGCAGTCATGTGATTTACTGCAAAGGGAAGTGTTGAAGGATAGTCAATACTTGAAATTATACCAATAAGGTCCTCATTCGCTAATGCAGGTCTTCTCACTGTTGCAATTAATGCCAACGCTGAATCGTAACTATAAGCGCTCGTCTGAAAAGGCGTTCCATAAAGGGAATCAGCGGGATCTATGCGGAAAGAACGGGGTAATAAGCCACGTGCCATTAAATTATTTTAGTTTGTTTTAATTAGTTTTCTTCAAATTGGTCGCTAATGAAGTCCATTGATAAATTACCATTGAAGCTATTAGCGTAAACCATCATTTCAGCAGGGATAATTTGACCATCATAGTGGTAATCGAATGTTTTTACAATCGGCTTTGTACGGTCGTATTGCTGTCTGTCAACTTTGTAATTCTTAGTTTCAAGTACAATAGGAAGAAGTGAATTATCGCCTAACTCTTGAAAGACCTGTTTTGAAATCACAAGTTCATTTAACCACTTTGTTTCTCTATCAGTAAGAAACCTTGTATGAACAGTATAGTTACCTGATTGCTTTACATTGATAATTTCTTCTGGTGAATTGAAAACGTCTTTTACCTTATCAACAAAGAATCCATTTACAAACTGCATTGTTTGCTTTTTAAATGAATTTCTTGATACTTCGTTGCTTTCGATTGGGTTAACGAACTGATACCAGTCAAAGCCGCCTATTGAGTTAAGCCAACCGATGTTTACAGGGATATATTGACAATCCAATACTTCATATTTGTATTTTCTTACTTCTGATTTGATATTGCCGTCCACATCTTCAAGGTGAACAGTGTAATTATCTATGAAGCCGAAATCAATTAGGAAGTAGTCACCTAACACTTTCGGTGAAACCTGTATCATAAACATATTGTACAAGTTCAATCCACTGATATATTCAGTATAGGTTTGTTCTAATACAACATCATGATAGGCTTTTACAACGATTTTAAGCGTTGAAACATAATCCTGCATGAAGTATAACTGTTCTGTTGAAAACTGGTTTACTGTGACGCTATTAGGCTTGTAGGTTAGGAATTTTGCAGGTAGCCCTGTGTTTCCTATCACATAAACAGCCGGATTAAAACCATGAAATTCTAAACCACCCATTTCAGCTTCCCATGTTGTGTAAGTATCGGGTAAAATCAATGTGCTTAAATCGGTAATAAGACCAGCAACTATTCCTGTTTCAATTATTTTGACCTTATACTTTAAAATTGGCCTTTTAATTGGAACATATAAGTTGAACTGTGTATTGGTCACTTCCCATTTAACTGCGTTGCTGATAATATCAGATATGTCTATATAGCTTCCGTTCACATAGTTCGGGAATGGAGTTATTTCCTGTCTTGAAATCGTCTGCAGTGATGTAGCCTCTAAAATTTCAACTTTGAAATAAGTAAAGTTTGGGTTATCGCTTTGAACTTGAAAGATGATTCTGTTTTCTGCCGGAGTATATTTATATGGAGCCTGTACAATGCTTATCATTCACTTCTTTAACTTTTAAATATTCGACTTTGCAAGCCATTTCTTCTTAGGACAATTTGACAATGGTGAACGTGTCTTTGCTTTTAACGGGCATAGGCATTCACCGCATATTTCCATCTTTAATATTTCACTAAATTGTTTGAAAGGGCAGGCGTTGCAAACTTCCATTCGTTCAGCACTCAACTTTTCTATTTCTTCATCAGTGAAGACAACATTTTTCCAACCTGTGATTATTTCTTTTGCTTTCTTTATCATTAAAAACTATCGAATATTGATTTTACAACATAGTCAGCGTATTGTCTTGAAACTTCATCTACGAACTGTTGAATTTCATCTGAAACAACATTTGTAGGTGCCTGACCATATTTCTTCTTATTTATTGCCATTGCATAAGCTGCACTTTCTATTTGTTCATCTTGCGTTAATTCCTTTGTTGGTGATTCCTTGCCTTTATAATTTGCATTGTTACGCAGGTTTAGATTCTTTCTCTTAATCCACTCAACGAATACTGATGAAGGTGGCATCTTAGTGGTGTATGAAAACGGAGTGTTATATTTCTTCTGCGTTCCTGATACACCTTTATCAACATACAGCAAAGAAGCTGAACCAATGATGTTAAATCCTGTTTCTGTTTCTTCAATTGATAGGTTAGCAGTTTTACCTGTCAACCATTTGCCTTTCTTTTTCAAGTTGTTTTGAACTCTACGAATAAAGTCACCGGCTGGATGCTTCAATACTTCAAAGCTGTCTTTACTTGTTCCTAATGCATCAAGCTTTCTAAGGTTTGATGCTGATTTAATTCCTTTTGCCATTAATTCGTTTGCGATGCTTTATTATACTCTGCATAGGCTTGCATGATTTGATGCATTGAAAGAACTTCAACTGCTTTCTTATCATAAACAGAAAAGACATCTATTGAAGTCCAGTCTGCAACCAATTTTGCTGTAAAGTGAAAATTGTAATCTTTTAAAATTTGTTTGGCGTTGCCCTGCATAAAGTCTCTGAAAGTAGTATCTTCTCTTCCTTCGTCAACTTCATCTTTTTTATCTTGCGGGGGAAAGAACGAAGGGTATCGTGATACCACTTCCGTAACAGAACCCTTAGCAAAAAAAAATGCTGAGTGTATATCATACATACTCATTTCTAAAACCTGTTCTTCACTCAATTCTTTTTTGGAAAAGGCTCGAATAATCAGTTGCATATATTCTTTTGGCTTTTGATATAACTGTAAGTAAACATTCAAATCACCATAAGACATTTCTTCAACATTCTTCCATTCAAATTTGCTTTTTAAATTGATTTCAGGAACCTTGTACAGGAACGAAACCTTATTTGTCAACTTTCCCAATTGAACAAAAGGCAAACTTTCAAGTTCATCTATTGTTGCACCTGTTAACTGTGAAACTATTTTGATTGCATTATCAGCATAGGCAAATTCATTTCCCAATTCATGTTCTTCAACGATATTTTCAGTATCAATTTTCATGAAGTCTTTCAACTTTATATCTGACCACGTTGCAGGCAAGGCAGACAGTAATTCGTTAACTCTTTGTTCCATTTCTTTTTTTTGATTGTCTTTTAGGTTTTGTTTCTGTTACAGTCGGTTGCAGTTCCCTTTGCATCTTTTCATAAGTGGGAAGTATCTGGTTTAAATACGCTAACACACAGGTTGGACAGGTTAAGTCCATCTGAATGCTTGATTTGCCGGTTATTTCTTTCATTACATCTACCATTGAATGCAAGTTCTCTTGTGTTCCAAAATCTAAAGTTTGGTTCACTTTGTATTGCTTCAATACGTTCATTAACATTTCCATCTTTTGGAATAATTCTTCTTTTGTCATTATTTGTTTTTATATAAGTTCAGGTCGCCACTGTGTGACACCATAAGCTTCGATTCTATAATAGTTTGCCATCGCTAATGCCATTACACAGTCATCATGATAACCCTTGATTGCTTCGAACCTTACTGTGCCTGTACGTTCATTTTTCTTTCGTTCAAATGCTTTCATTTCATTAGCAACATCTTCATTGAATGTTATCTTTCCTTTTTCATTATCTGAAATCAACTGCCACATTATTTTAGGCTTTGATTCTTTTGTAAATGTGAAAGGTCGAATGTTGGGCATTTCTTCCGCAAGTCTTGAAACAACAGCAGAACCAACACCAGTGTTATCTAATACCTTCAAAACATCTTTAGGCAATTGCATTAATTCAAGATGTGTTTCACTCCAGGATTTTCTAAACCGTTTGAAGAAGGTCATTGAACCATCTATGTCTAATCCAATTATCACAGTCCAGTCACCTGATGTTGCAAGGTCAATCCCATAAACAATTGTTGGCTTAGATGAAAGTTCACTGATGGTATTTGCAGCAATATCTTCTGCATTGAAAGGATTATCTGCATTTGACATTGGTTTAGCCAAATACTCTTGACTAAACAATTCAGTTGGTGTTTCCTGTCTTGCTGCTTCAAATTCTTCATCACTAAAATGTGGATTGGTGTTTGAAGCGAATTGCCAACTTGCAAAATCGTTTTCACCTAGTTGACCTTTCAGATATAATGAATGAAAGAAATCTTGTCCTCGTGGTGTTGAAATGAATAAAGCTTTGCCTTTATAATCTGATAACGTTGGACGAATTGCACCATGCCATGCACTACGCAGGTCGGGAATTTTCGATGCTTCATCAATGATAACATAGTGAAACTTATAACCCCTGATTGCATCCACGTTTTCACCTGAAAAGAATTGTATAACGCCACCTTTTGAAGTTGTTATTCTTAAATCACTTTGGTTATAATCAATTCCTAACGCTTTACGAACATCATTTTTGAAATAACCCATTAACTCTCTTGCAAGTTCTTTCGATAACTTAAATTCAGGCGTAATGATTGCAATTCTTTTACGTTCTAAAAAGTGACGGATTGCAATGATTCTACTTACCAAAGTTTTTCCCCAACGTCTTCCACACATTAAAACCTTGAACCTTGCAGGGGAATCAATTACAAGTTGCTGCCCTACGTGTGGTATTTCAAGGCTTATTGTTTGTTCACTCATTCATCTTCTAATTGTTCATAATCACCTTCTGTTTCTTGCTTTTTGTCTTCGTATTTGATAATCACCTTCACCGTATTGTTATCAGCTTCATCTTTTGAATCTGATTCTGCTTTTGGTGCAAAGTGTGGTGCGATTTGAATTAAGGCTCTGATACGTTCAGAAGGTTTCATCTTTAAAATATCATCTGGTGACATGATTACTAACTTGCCGAAAATATTCCACAGCATATTCTTTGTAATTTCTTTCCGTTTGTTAGGGCTTCCTTTCGGTCTGCCGTATGGATTAGGCGATGCCTGACCTGCAACCCATCTATGTGGCTTCTTTTCTTCTTCTGCCATTCCTTGTTTTATTATTATGTATGGTCAGAAAAAAGAACAGGACAAAAGATTTGAATTCCTTTGTCCTGCTTATGCTTTGAAATGTTTTGAAAGATTCTTTTGAAGTTATTTTGTTACTGTGTATATAAATTCAGTAATTCCTTCAATGACTTCACGTTTGAAGATTGCACTTCGTGCTATGCCACCATCACCGCCCCAAGTTTCCCAATACAAGGTTTTATCTTGAAGCAGTTCACGTAATGTTGCTGTCTTTATAAAGTGGAATTTGTTATCGTAATAATAGGCGAAGTAATCTGCCTTCGATATTGATATGCATGTAGGTCGAATGCCGGTTGAAAGTTGTCTGTACATTTCTACCGCTATGTTGCCCGTTTTGTAAACTTGCTTGTCTTCCTTAACTTCAACAGTAACGGTAATGCCTGATGGGTAAGTTATTTTTAAATCATAATCTGAAAATGCACCTTTATCTTTTGTTGTTACAGCAACGCAGTTATCGGTTTTTTCGATTGATTCTTTTAGTTCATCTTCTAGTTCGTTTGCACGTGCTAATTTGGGCTTGAAATTCTTGAAGCCCTTCCATTGATAGTTCATTCATAATTTTTGTTTTCATTTCTTACTTCTTAAATAATTTGAATGAACTCTTTTTTAAAAATGGAAGCATTGACCGTATTTAAATAGCAACATTGTAAGGATTGCCAAATTATTACAGTGTTTAGCTTTTATACGTTAAATGACACCTGCTGTTTCTACAGTGGGTGTTTTATTTATGGGCATAAAAAAAGAGTACCATTATTGGATGGTACCCTTCAATCTGATATTCAGACCTACATCTGACGTTATCAATATTCTTGAAATGGCAGTGTCTATTCCAACAATGCCCATTTCCGTTTAACCATTACAGGAAATCCGGATTTCAAAACGGGGTTTCCATGTTTATCATGTGCTTTCAGCGATTGCTATTTTTCAAAAGTATCAGATTCTGAAAGGTATATTTCCAACACCATGCCAAAACTCCTGTATTATTAAAAAAGTATATTTCCTGCATATTTAAAGATTGACATTGATTTTTGGCATTAATGTTTTTTGTTGCCCAGCAGGATCTGCTGGGCATTGTGTTTGTTACCAAACTGGTCAGTAATTCTCACATAAAATATGCATCAAGAAAATAATTGTGCACTTAGTTGTAATAATACTTTAGGTATGAATGTATATACAACTACTTGCACAATATCTTTTCAAAATATTTTTCTTCAAATATTTGTTTCATGTTGGTGTGGCCGTTATTTTCATCATTATTCAAAAACAAACACACAAAAACTTTTTGAAAATGCCATATTTAAAAGTATGCACAGCGGTATTATTGTGGGAAATGATGCTTAGCTGAAAAGATATTGAACAAATGTTCATGCCCTGATTAAGATTCCCACCTTTTTCAGGGCTTTTTATTTTAATGTTTTCGTTATTAGAAGGTGGTTGGGAAAAACCAAAAGTTACAAGTGATATATCTGTTTCAATCTTGAAATGGATGATTAAAAACAATCCGCACAAAGACAGCATTCTTGAAATGCATCAACTTGTGAAGGGAACAGGTCGTTATGATGAAATTAAAGCATCACTTCCATGTGTTAAACCGCATGGAACATTCAACGGCTATGCAGATAAAAACAATTTCAAACAATTTAGTGGGTACATCTTTTT
This sequence comes from Ferruginibacter sp., assembly GCA_047601875.1. Classification (GTDB taxonomy): domain Bacteria; phylum Bacteroidota; class Bacteroidia; order Chitinophagales; family Chitinophagaceae; genus Ferruginibacter. Next base: position 708,504 of record JASGIL010000001.1, read on the forward strand.
CGATATTGATAAAGGTAATATTGACCGTGCAAAAGAATCGCTGATTAAGAATTATTCAGATAAGATATGCATGTTGGGTAAATCCGTTGGTGGTGCCGGCCTGTTCTTTTATGTGAAGATTTCAAATGCAGGAAAAGTAAATGCTGATAATTTTTTAAACGTTCAGAATTATCTTATCAATAAAGTATTTAAAGAATTCAAGATTGATAATAACGCAAAAGGGATAAACAGAAATCAAGTAATTCCTTATGATAATGAATTATTAGAATTTGATGGACAGATAACTATTCCTAATTCAATTTTTGAAAATAAAGATGTAAGTAAGAAATGTGCAACAAGTTGTAATAATAAATCAACAAAGGAAAATGTATATACAACTACCTGCACATTTTTAGACATTAAGGATTTGAAAGACGCTATTGTATGGAAAACAAAGTTCGATATTGGTGATAAAGATTATGTTGTTGAAGATTATGAACAAGCCCGGATTTACATTCCAAAAGTAATTGTTGATGGAAATAAGCATAAAACATTCAAGGCAATGGTACATTCAGCAGTCTTCAATAATGTTGCAATAACTTATGAACAGATTGTTTCTTTCATTCATTACATCAATCAAAATCATACTGGCGGACAACCAATGAAACAGCAGGAAATGATTTATACTGTCAAAACGGAATTTGAAAAGATAAAAACAACTGGCGAAATCCTTCACACCAAAACAAGACACGTAAAAACAAATCCGAAACTGGATAAGGTGACAAGACAACGATTAGGTGCAAAAGGCGTAGGCGAATGGAAGCAAAAAGAATCAATCAGGCTTATTCAAATAGCAATTAAAGAAATTAAAAGTGCTGGTGTTAAACCCACAATAGAAATTGTTACGGAATATATGAAAGACAGAAAGTTTAAAAGAAGCAAAAGAACGATAACAAAATACTGGCGTGAAGTGATACCAAAAGTAGTTGAAGAAACAAAAATGGTTTACATCGGTGCAAATGATAAACACATTGAACAAGAAATACCTGAACTAAACCTGACTATTTACTCAATCCAATATTTCATTGAACAATTCAAGGTGAATAAAGATGAAGCGATTGAAATGTATGAAGGACAATTTGAAGCAATTAAAAAATTAAAGATAGCCTAACATGAATCAACCAAAACCTTATATAAAATTCCTTGAACGTTACGACAAGTTTAGAAAGAAAGACACACGTATAAAAAAGCTTGCAACGAAAACTGCTGCAATAGATTTTGAATGGTTCTATGATTTGCAAATGAAGAAAGCTGTCAATCTGTTTGATGAAACAGGTGATTCTATCAACAGAACACCTTAGACCTGGCGAAGTAACACCTGTTTTTGTTGTCCTTATATAATGTTCAGATGATGCAGAAAACGTCAGTAAATGACCAGAAAACACCTAATTCTACCTGTTCTTGACAGAATGCCTTTCTTCCTGCAAGAGTCTGTGTATGCTTGTGGATATTCTTAACAAAAAACACAAGTTTATGAACGCAAATGACACATTGAAACAACACACTTCAACAGACAACTATTATGAACATCTATTTGGGTGTGTATTTACTGATGGTGTAAGGGCATTAGCAACCGAATATGAGTGCTATTGGTTATTGGATGTAATTGTTTCTTATCAACCATCTTTAAAACATGAAGATTTTCAGGTTTGGACATTGCAAAAACATGGTGATTCATCATGTACCGTAACTGCAACTGATGGGAATGATAACATTTTGAAACAACAGCGTGTGCCTTACACCGATTTCAAGGCTGATACCTGCATAGTGTGGGTTGAATCAACCGTTCTTCTCCTGCCCAGTGAACACTAACTGTGTTTAAACACGTTCATTGATAGATGCCGTTTGATTTCAACTGATAATTCAGCCCTTCAAACCTTCGTAACGCAGTGATTTTAATGAACAAAAACAAAAAAGCCATGCATTTTGATGCATGGTTTCCTACTTACTTTAATTTCAATCTTCCTATTTTGTCCGATTTTAATAATAATGTATCCGAAATCTTAATTAATAGTAAACTATCACCCAACGTTTTTGTTTTCCTATTAACATTACGACAAACTAGCAAATCATCATATTTTTTTAAGACTAAAATATTAGGTTTATTGTATAAGCTTTGATACTCTGTTCTAGATAAGGCATTTCCCCAACCAATAAAAAAGGTTGTTAGTGGCAATAGCATTATTAAAAGTATAATTGTTACAGAAGTGTGAGTTGGCTTTCCAAAAACGGTAAGGAAATTATATTTAGTGTCCGTATTAGATTTAAACACTTCTCCCAGTTTGTCATCAAATGAACCTTTTTTACGAATATAAAATAAGAACAAGATTCCCCAACTCAAGATATTTATTATTAATAGCAGAATAAATAACCCTAATATTAATCCCCAACTGAATGGAGAAGCCATAACGATAAAAATAAACACAACTAGCAGAATTCCATTGATGAAATAAATTTTGTGAACCCGTTCTTCATTCTGCATTCCTTTCTTTAAAAGGGGAGTTGTAAGGTCTAGATACCAAACGGACGATAGTATAACGGTAAATAAAGTTGTCGCAAATATCAAAATGTTGGGCATACTAACTGTAATTAGATATGTAGGTATATCATATACGCTACAAATACCCATCTCAAATTCAAACCAAATAAAATATGCATACCCTGTAAGTGCAGCAAAGAACAGAGTTGAATTAATAATATCTTTTGATTTTTTTCCTTCACTTACTTCTTCCATCAATTAAATTTTTAAAGTTTTCTTTCTTTTCAAATTCTTGAACTGCCTTTGATAGCTTCGATAACATCTGTACTTCAACGTCAACAAACTTATCTCGAAATTTATGAAAAGCTTCGTTTTGAAACTTTTGTTGTACTGCATTTATGTTTACATCACTGATTAAATGGATGCCTGAATAAGGTTCTTTCCGAATCTTTGTCCATACAACTATTCGATAGTAAGGCATAACAAGCAATATCACTAATAATATTAGTATTTACAAATAGAAGTTTTAAATTTTTCTCATACTTTTTTCTACTCGTCCATATTTAATAATAAAAGGTAAATGGCACTACACAGAACAAAGGGCGCAAAGATGCAAGTACAAACAAAGCAAGAATTAAGAGAAGAAATAAAAAGGCAGCATACAATCATTGACCAATTATTGAAAACTATTGTTGCACAGCAGAAAGATATTGCAACTATAAAAGAGTGTATGCAGGACGTTACAACAGTCAGGGATGTACGTGTAAGCAATACAGCAAATACTATTCGTGAAAAATTACAATCAGGTGATTTCCTACCACAAACAAACAAACCGTTCAGTGATTTTAAAACAGAAATCAGAAACCTACTAGATGAAGCTGCAAAAGCAAAAGAACAATTCGGCAATGATTCAGAAGAATATAAACTGCAACAAAATAAAATCAATCAAGTCGCTGCTGCATTTGCAAATCATGCTGAAAATCCATTTAAAGCTTATATAACTGATAAAGATTTGCAAGACCATCAGGATAAACAAACATTTTATAACAATTTAGGAAAAGTTTAATGACAGAAAGAATTCAACAATATTCAAAAATATTCCTTAACCGATTCACCTTACAATACTTCATGGATATGGGAGTATATGGGATGATGCAGTCTTTCGGTATTCAAATGGAATCTTTCATTGAAGAACATGACGAACTTAAAAAAGATAAGGATTTAGCAGAAGCGTTAGATAGACAAATCAGAAAACAGTTCAGCACATTCCTAACTGAAACAGCCAAATGGGTGTAAATGAATTTAAACTATGCAATTGACACTGACTTATATCGAATAGAAGTATATAGTGATGAAAAGAAGCATCAGCCAGGAACTATTGTGGTCATAGAAAAAGATAAAGACGATGCTATCCTGATTGAATCATTCAAAGACATTCGGACATTCCAAAAAGCAGTTGAACAGGTTGGTGAAATCATTCCACCAGACAAAAATAAAATTGTAGTTGTTACAAAGGGAACTGAACAATGGTTAGCAATCTTCGATGTCACGTTCCAATATTTTGACAGCCTACGAACAGGTTATATCAAAAATTCTGCTGATTGTCCCTTATCACTTAAAAATCAAAACAGCTTTCCATTCAATGCAGATGATTGGGAAGATTTATAAAACAAAAGAAACAAATGAAAAGAATATTTAGAATAATTGTAGTCATAATAGTATCAATGTTGATTATGACTTCCTGTAAGCAGCAAGCTAAAAGCGAAGTACAAGAAGGAAACTTTAAAGTTGAATTATTATTCACAAAGGACGGCTGCGATGTTTATCGCTTCAAAGACGGTGCAATTTATGTTTACTGGTCGAATTGTGAAGGGAATATTAAATCAGTAGTACCGCAAATTATCAAGGCAGGTAAAACTAATGCTGTTACAAACATTGAAACACAAACAATAACAACAAAAAACTAATGCAAGAACTACTCATAACAGCAGTAATATTTATTACCGCTTATCTTATCCTTCTTCAACTAAAACCTGCAAAAAAATTATATAGGGAAAACAGAAGGTTGAAATCAAAGTTTTATAAATGCGCTAAAAGTCGTCCTGAATATCATAAACAGCAGATGGCTAAACGTATAAATGAATTGAAACAAAAAGCTGAATTTCTTTTCAGCAAAGCAAAACAAAACTAATGGAAGAAACTTATAAACTACTTGATACATTCCACCATCCTAAATACAATATTGAAACTTATGTATTGAAAAGAAATAAAGACATAGGATTTCATCAGGTGGTAGATAAAGAAGGTAATGCAATTGCGACTTATCGCTTTCATGATATTATTTCAATGAATGAAAACTTCAACACTGCTTTATACAGAAATTTAGGCAGAGAAGTAAGGAATTTAGTTCGTGAAGGGTTAGGTATGCGCCATATAAAATACACAACAGAAATAATGTTTGAAGGCAAACCGTGTGAAGTTATAGGGTGGTATGATAACTACTTCCATCAACACGGCTACTAACATTCTTTCAATTAAGAATGTACGGATAAAGGCTGGCAGTCAGGTAAGCAGGCAATAATATTGGCATTCAACTAAACATTGCAAAATGAAAAAACTAACAATTGCAACATTCTTCATCTTATCAATGCTAAGCTGCAAGAAAGAAAAACCGGAACAAAACAACAATTGCGGAATCGTCACTTCACGATTCGTCCGTGACTGTGGCATCAGCAGTTGTAGCATCAACTTCGCTGTTGACTATCCTGATGGAAGGTCAGAGGCTTATGTTGAATCCCTTCCACTTGGTTCAACAAAATATTCAGTGGGAAGCCAATATTGCAAATAAGGTTTCTGAAAATGTGTTTGAACGCCCCGCCTTTTTAGGTGGGGCTTATCTTTCATCATACAATTCCTTTAATACTGCCATTCGCAAGATTCTATCTTCATCAGGGAAATCAAAAACAGTCGTTTGAGAAGAAGTAAACACTAAATGAAATAAAGCTTCATAAACAGCTATACTTCTTTTATCCGTTAAACCTTTCTTCCATTCAGGAAAAACATCCATCCATGTCCTTGCCTTTTTAGGCATCCATTCATAAATCCTTTCAAATACTTTTGAAATTGTGTTTTCAGCTATCCCTAAATCCTTAGATAATTCAGCAAGGCTCTCACGGCAATATACTTCTACTGTTCTGTCTATTTCAAATTCACCATCAATAATATCATCCTTCCGCCTTTTATAAACCGTTGTTGTAGCAGGAACTTCCCACAACTCAACCCGAAAGAATAATTCCTTTCCGACCTTAACTACACTAGAAAGAAAAAAGTCTGAATCTTTTAATTGTTGTAGGCTCTTTATATGATACTTAACCAAAAAGTATTCATGCAAAGTTTCTTGAACGCTATTAATAAGCTGAAACCATTTGTGAATTGGTAATCTTGAACCTTCAAACATTGTATTTGCAAGCACTGATTCTTCTTTTCCACATGCTTTGCATTTTACTCCATAATTAGGACGGTCATAGGGAACTGCTTTGCTTTTGCAGTTACGACATTTAAAACCTTTTTCCCACTTCAAATTATATATAGCTGATAGGTAATCATCTTCTGTTTTCATTGTGCGAATATAATGCTTTGTGGCTAATGTAAGGCAAAGGGAAAGGAGGCTGCATACCTTAGCTAAAAGAAACAAAAACAAAAAATCAAAATTAAAAATCATGTCAAAGTTCACAAAGAAATCAACTGAAAAAGCAATGTTTATTGATGTAGTAAATCAAAAGACAAGAATAATTGATTATCCAAAAACAAGAGAAGAAATGAAGAAACTTTTAGGTTTTGAAGTGTTAGAATTCGTTCGCATTGGGGACAATAAAAGAATCATTGTAGATGAAATGGCAAGATTAAAACCCAAAAAAGAAATTAAAGGATGGTTTGTCATGGGCTTTGAACAGGTGATTTTAAATAACGCACTGGTGTATTGTGTTAGTCCCGACGGCAAAGTTGCTGGTGATGAATGTATTAATCACTTACTCGCAGGCAGACAGTTCATCGAGTTTGGTGACCTGAAAGATTTGTAAATAATTATATAACAATAAAACCATTTAACATGGAACAAAAAACAAAAAATGTTGCCACACCTATTGGCGACAAGTTATTCAAGGCTCTTTTCAATCTGTTATCACCCTATGATAGAATGGGCGATAAGTTTGGACAGGAACATGCACCCGAAGCCGAAACATTGGAACAACAAGTTGAAGAAATCATGAAAGATGATGAAGATGTAATGGTAAACTATCGGGTAACTAGGCTTGAATGGCTTATTCGTGGCGAAAGCAGTGTTGAACTTATCACCTACAATGAACAGTGGGATGAACCGACACAGGCAACACTCACCTTGAAGAAGGGTAACAAAGTTCTTTTACAAAAAGAATTAAGTTATTAAAAAACAATCATTAGGCATTGCATTTCTATGCAGTGCATTTACTAAACAAAAAAAAGCAAATCATGAAGTCTTTAAAAACAATTTTCAAAAAGTATTTCCCTGTTTATTCATATACGGAATTGAAAGGTTCCGAAGACGAAATAAGAAGTATTGTAGAAACTATTAAAAGGGAGTGTATGTTAGCCAATTATCAGCTTCAATCAATAAGTGAAAACAATTTTGAATTTACTAAACCAGCCACTAGCACAATTGGTAAAGAAACACGCTTGCAGATAAGCTTTTCCCCTGAACATAACCTTTGCGACATCTATTATCATGCAGAAGGAGTTTACATAGATGAACACTTCCACTCAAGGTTTGTCTTCACTAGGGTTCAGAGTGTAAACGAAAGGTTCCGCCAATGCCTTAATGAAATAGCGGAGAAGGGTCTGTACGTCTATGAAGCTGAAAGGCTTTTAAAGGCACAACACTTTCCTGGCTGTAAAATCAAAATCATTAAGACCATTGATGAAAGGATGGATGATGAATATTTTGAAATTGAATTGCAAAAGAATTCTGAAACAATTTCTGTCGAAAAGTTTCACAGCATAATCCAAAAGCAAAAACGAAAAGCTGAACGAATAGAAAATAAAGCAAATTAAATCGCACTATTAAATAAAAACTCATGGAACAACTGAACGATACAGTAAAGCAAATAAAAAAAGTATTAAAACAAGTTAATGGCGACTTTATTAGGTTTCCAAAAAAAGATTCTGTAACTGAAAATGATGCAACAATTACTTTTGAAATTGCCAATGGTAATGGTGCAACTAAAACTTTTGAATTAACAATTAAATTAAAAAAATAAAACTATGGCACTATCAGATAAACTACATGAACTGCATGGCAATTTAAAGAAATCCTTCTTTGAACATGACCTTCCTACTTATCGTTATCCAAATGATATTGTGGAAGAAGTGGATGACATTTTACAACGGATGGACAGGTTACGGGATAAGATTGATAATAGCATATACTATACTGGTTCGCACCGATTCAATGATGGCGGACAATGGGAAGCTTATCAACAGGCATGGGTTCAAACCAAAGTTGAAGTGTATGCACTTGCAGGGGATTTAATTACTGAGTATCCTTTTAAAAACAAAGTCGAAGATGAAGTTCAGAATGACTATCCTTTCGCAAGTGAAGAAGTGAAAAATTATCAAATTGCGCTAACTAAATTGCGATACGAAGGAAAAACTGATTTGGTGCAGGAAATTTATAAAAGGAATTTTCCACGCAAAAAATAATATTCCTGTAAGTTGTAATTAGGACAAAAGGCAGTCAAATGAATGGCTGCCTTTTTATTTATGATTGTCTAAGTTGTGCTTCAACCTGTGGTGGAATCGTGACCCTGTAACCAAACCCGCCACTATTTTGTGTAGTTATAAGTTTTTGCCGTTCCAAGTTTCGTACAATCGGGTCAACACTTTCACGGTCATAAGGTAATCCTGCTTCATGCGCAACTTCATAAGCCGAATGCATCCCTGATTTACTTTGAACACGTTCCCATAAACGTGTAAAAAATCTTTCTTCGTTATTCATAAAATCAAATTTGGTTGCAAAGGTCTGAACAATGTAATCATTACCCAAATAAATTACAAATACATTTATCTTCTCAATTCAAATTTGAATAAAGGAATGCCACCAAATTCATTTGCTTTTTTATAGCAGATTTCTTTTAGGTCTTTCAATGGATATTCCTGTCCTGCTTGCAATTGAATCTTTACATCACTTCCTTCCTGTGTGAAATACACGATGCCATTATTTTGAACTTCCCCAATGAAGATGGAACGAAAGAAATGTTTCCATTCAGGTTCTATTTCCTGGACTTGTTCGTAAAAGAAATACGTTTGCATAAAATAAAATTAACTATGTGATGAATCTTTTAAGAATCTTATAAATGTTCCTTTGTTAATTGGTTCTTTAACTACACTTACTTCTATTATATCATTTCTTACTAATTCATGAGTACACATAACACCATCATATTTTTTTCCGGAAATATGATTGCAGTCAACATAATCTTTTTTACAAATAGAACATTTCGATTCTGCAGCAATTCCTGTAATACTTACACCTTTGTAATTTCCCTTCTCAATTTTAGCATGATATTTTTTCTTGATGTAGCCATCTTCTATTTCAAGACCTTTATTACTTTCGGCAAGTCTACACCATCCAATAATGGGCGGTTTATGATTTAATAAGATAGGCCAAGGTAAGTTTGCATAAGGCGGTTCTGCGTTAATACTTTCTTCATATTCCTTTGACACCTTCTTCCTTTTTGTTTTTGCATCTGCTAGTTCACTACGTGAAAGCGTTTTGTTGAAGGAATTTTTAATTATTTTAGTCGAATTATCAATTACTATTATACTGTTATTCGCTTTTTCTTTATTTGAATTTTTATCTATCAGCTTTTGAATCCAATTTGTTATTAATGTACCTGCCATAGATGTAACAAAAGAAATAATAACCTGATTCGCAGGGTCAGTTAAAAAACTAATTTCACCTTTCTTAAATAGATATTCAATAGGTCGGTCGTCTTCTGGTTTAACAATAACAGTGTGCCCTGCTTCACGAAGTGTTTTTATTAAATTCAAAACTTCACGGGTAACAATTTTCCTATTAGGATAACGTGATTCATAAGCATTAAAAGATTCAATGTATACTATATTGTCATTCATAGGGGCGTGGATTTATAATTTAAATTTTAAGGATGAAAGAGTATGTGTTGCATTCCAAAGAAAAGCTTCTTTAACTTCTTTAAATGTTTTGTTTTCAGTTGACTTAGCAACCCTTTTCTTTTTATTATGGTCTTCAATACGACCAATCAACATAAAGGCACTATACATTTGAAGATTTAAAGCTTCATAGTGGCGCATCAGTATTAATAACTGATTCATTTTATCTTCTGTGCTTATTTTTAAAACCTTTGTTTGCGCAATTATAGATTTCAAAATCTTTTGTGGACTTTCATTCATAGGATAAGTGTTAGTGTATGATTAATTTAATTGTGCTACTTCATGAATGTCACTAATGCCACCACGTACAAACGCCATTGATAACATTAATAAAGATGCTGAAATTTGAAAGTGGACAGTTTCAAGGTCAGGATAAGAACGTTCCTTTACCCACTGTAATTCTTTTTGCATGAAATCAATCTGGCGAATCTTTGACCGGTCTTTGTAACGGGTATCAGGGCATACATCATTATTAGCTGGCACAGGGGCAGCTATGTTTAATGCTTTATAGCCAAGTTCAACAATTTCGTCCCAGTTATCGGACTTTAAAATTTGATTTTTAATTGCAGTTATGCCTTTTACAGCAGCTACTTGTTCTGGTGTTATCATTTGTTTTGGTATTATTTGTTGATTGGTGGCAAACCTATTGCCAAATAAGATAATATGAAATATTGTCAGTGGCGCCCTGCATATCCCCGAAAACTACGCCTGACAAGCGTTCCAAGTATGTCAGTTAGGGTGCAAGTTTTCATACAGGGTGCAATATTTAAGATGTAATGAACAAAACATCTACAGCTTCATTTGAAGCAATACAAACAGCGATAAAGACATTAACTGATAAAGGAATAAAACCTACTCAAAAGAACGTATCAGCCGAATCCGGTCTTTCAATTCGTACAGTGAAAACATATTGGGCAAGGGTGCAAGGTTCTTTAATCAATGAAGATACAAGGGTGCAGACTTTACCAGTTGAACAGGATGACAGGGTGCAGGATTTGAATGATGCAACGCCTAACAGGGTGCAGGTTGCTGATAACAGGGTGCAAAGTTCTAAACCTTCAACATCGTTTGAACGATTGAAACAACGAAAAAGGATTGATGAAACTATACCTTATCGCCCTTGGCTTAAACCATAATATAAGGTGAATAGTGACGATTTACTGCGTTTTCAGCACTCATCCATATCAACACACGGAAGTATTCCTTTTCAAAAGATATAAAAAGCACCGTTTTGTTGCACTTTCTGTTGCACCACACATAAAAAAAGACTTCCACAATCAAGTAGAAGCCTTAGTAGTAAAGTGTGACCGCGTTAGGATTCAAACCTAAAACCTTCTGATCCGTAGTCAGATGCTCTATTCAGTTGAGCTACGCAGCCATAATTTGGAGTGCAAATATAGGGGATTTGGGTTTTATGAGCAAGAATGAATGCTAAAATTGATCGATATGGGTATCTAATGGCTGAATATTAAAAAAGAGACCACGAATAGTGATCTCTTTTTTAATGTAATCGCTTTACTTATTCTTCCCCTGCGTCATCCCCGGATCAATAACTAATGTCATCTTATCTAAAGCAACCTCTGCAGATTCAGACTCTGTAAATGTATCCTTCCATACCAACTGCATGTTGGCAAATTGCATGTCTACAATACTGGCAGGAATTTGAAATTCGTACTTAATTTTTTCATCATCACCATCAGCGATTAATTCCTGTTTGTCTTTTTGATTGGACATGGCAAACTCACGTCCGTCCTGGAGCTTTAATACAGCTTTTCCAAGATTAACAACTGCATAATGTTTTGCATCTTTTGCATAACTAACTTTAAAATGAATGGAAGTTTCCTTGGTCTTTTGAGAAACAGATGTCATTAAAACTTTAAACGCACCGGCTTCAAAACTATTTACAGAAGCAGGCAATTGAAAGTTGGGAGCGTTTTCAACCTTTCCTTTGGCAGGAATTCTATAGAAGCCATTGAATTTAATATCAAAACTATCTACCTGGAAACGGGTATCGCCTTTTATTGTCAGTATCCGCGAATCTGTTTCTTTCGGTTTTAGCAATTCATTCTTTCCATTGATCAGTTCAAGCCCTGCTTTAGGATGAAAGCTGCCGAAACTATATATGAATTCTGTTTCTGCAGGCTTATACAAAATGTAATCATTTGTTTTATTGGTCATCTTGATCTTTAATTTACAGATATTGGCTTGTGCATTTACGTCCTCTACTTCGATGATCATTTCATTTGTTTCAAGCCGGCTGCTTTTATACCAGTTTTCATACTTTGGATCCAGTTTTTTTTGTGAGAAAACAGTTGAACAAAAAAATAATAACATACATACTACCAGGCCTTTTGCTTTTTTCATATTTCTTTTTTTATTTTTTTAACGACGAATATAAACTTCTAATTTAAAATTATCAAACCGAAAATAAATTTTAATAAGGTTCTTACTGAGTTCTGGTTCTGTTCATTGAATATTGAACATTGCACGTTGAATATTGAATATTTCTCTTAAACTCCTGGTCTAACAATTTCACATTTTCAAAAAAATAAGAATGCCCCACCCCGGGGCATTCTTCAACACTACTCACGTTTACCAGTGTCTTCCTGGTCCGTCATCATAAAACCGGCCATTTCTATAGTTGAACTTTGCATACACTGCATTGATATCGCAATTACGACGCTCTTCAAGTTCCCTGATAATGCGCTGTTTTTTAAAAGCTCTCATGTACCAGTTATCCCTCACATTACAGATCCTTTGATCATACTCACGGTTGATATCTGCGATCTGCCTTTCCATTTCTCTTTTTTTGAAATAATAACCACGTTTCTCAAAGCGATTGTCATCATGCCTGTCCCAACGATCATTGTAAGAAACATCATTGTTGTTTCGGTTACCCTCCCGGTTCGCCGGGAACTGTGCGAATGCAGCCGTAGCCAAACTAACGGTTAACACTAGTGTAAAGATCTTTTTCATTGTATTTAATTTTAATTGTTAAGAATGGCTTTGAGATGGCAGGCAGGTGATTATGTTTAAAAAGAAAAAGTTAAAGGAAAAACACAGGCAGGTATATAAAACTGAAGGCTTGTCCTAATGCATCGCCAGGGTAGTTAAAAAATCTTAACAAAAAATTTATTTGGAATGTTCGTTCCAATATATTTACCTTTGTTCTGGAACAATCGTTCCAAATAAAAACTTCACTTTAAAAAAACATTTATGAGCCGTTTACAAAACAAAGTAGCCATCATTACAGGTGGCAATAGTGGCATCGGGTTGGCCACTGCAAAAACATTTATACAGGAAGGTGCCAAAGTAGTGATCTTTGGAAGGACGAAAAAACACTCGACTCCGCAAAAGCTACGCTGGGAGAAAACAGCCTTGCAGTTCAGGGAGACGTAACAAATGTAACTGACCTCCAAAAATTATTTACTGCCACCACCACAGCATTTGGTAAAGTAGATATTCTTTTTGCAAATGCCGGCATCGCCAAATTTGCAGCATTCGATCAAACAGATGAGGCGCTGTTTGATGCAAACATGAATATCAATATCAAAGGCGCTTATATGACAGTACAGAAAGCCCTGCCCTCGCTTAATAAAAATGCTTCTGTTATTTTCAACACATCTGTTGTAAATGTGAAAGGGTTCCCAGGCACTTCTGCTTATTCAGCCAGCAAAGCGGCACTTCGTTCACTGGTAAGAACACTCGCAACTGAATTGGTTGATAAAGGAATTCGTGTAAATGCAGTTTCACCGGGCCCGATCGAAACACCCATCTTTGATCGCCTTAATCTTTCTGAAGCAGATAAAAAAGGAATGACAGAAGGCTTTGAAGCAAGCAATCCAATGAAACGTTTTGGACAACCGGAAGAAGTAGCTAAAACCGTATTGTTCTTTGCTACAGATGATTCTTCTTATATCACCGGTTCTGAAATTGCTGTAGATGGCGGCTTAAGTCAGCTTTAATTAATTAATTTTACATCCGGGCCAAAAAATCAGTCCTGATGCCGAAGACCAAACAATTTGATGAAACCGAAGTCTTGAAAAAAGCAAGGGATGTATTCTGGAAAAAAGGATACAACGGTACTTCTATGGATGAATTGGTACAGGCAACAGGACTGAGCAGGTCCAGCATTTACGATAGCTTCACGGATAAACATGGTTTGTATATAAAAGCATTACAGTGCTACCAGCAGGCCCAGGAACAATCGCTCAATGAATCTATTCCTGGTAAACTCAGCGGGCGAAAAAAAATTGAATGTTTTTTTAAAAACATCATCAACGATTCTTTGAATGACAAGCAACGCAAAGGTTGTTTTATGCTTAACAGTGCTACGGAAATGGCGAATGTTGATAGCAATGTCAACAAAACAGTAGTGAACAATATGGAAATGATAGAAGATCTTTTTATGTCGTGGGTGAAAGAAGGACAAGCTTCCGGGGAGATCAGTAAAAGATTTACGGCTAAAGCCATTGCACGGCATTTATTAAGTTCACTAAATGGTATGAAACTGGTTGCACAAACGAGACCGGACAAACTGTTGTTGAAAGATATACTTGAACTCTCATTGTCGGTGTTGGATTAATTACATTTTTTCCGGGGTAATTTTTGATTTAATGCCAGTTATTTGTTTTATACTTATTTCATCCTGGCAGAATAATTAATCATCCGGCATCTCCTACTTATCCTTTATAATTGTATTGACCAATTCTTTTATTTGCTTCCAGGATAATTTTCTTGCCATATAATGCTTGTCCTTATCCAGCAAATAGAAAGAAGGATAATACCAAACATCATAATCCTGCAGGCAAGTTGTTTTTCCTGCTTCTGTGAGCATTTTATTATTATCGATCGAATTATACACATTTATCCAATCCTGCAACTGGTGAGTATGTATAAAATTTAGCCAGTCGTCCCTGTTTCCTTCCGTTTCCACTGCCACAGAAAAAAATTTTATCCCAGCACGTTTCCATTTCGCCTTGTATATTGAGTCCATTTCCGGCAGCGTTTCCCTGCAATGGTGGCAGGTGGGGTCCCAAAAGCATATAAGCGTAAACGTTGCACCTGTTTTCTGCAGGGATATCATATTGTTATCCGTACCTGGCAATTCGATGTCGGGTGCTTTTTTGCCTTTTATATTACCCATAAGAAAATAGGCCCTTTCCGTAATCAGTCTACGTTCTTCATCGAGGAGCCAGTTATAATTCTTCCCGGCAATAAAGTTTTCAAAAAGGTGTATGAACACGGTATCTTCCCATTTATAATGATGGTACATGCTTCCGTACAATAATTTGCTAAGTAATAACTGGCTCATGCTTTCATTGTTGGCAGCAAACGCCATCATTTTATCTGTTTGCTTAATGACCGAATCAGATTGTTGTTCTAAAATCTCTGTAAAGTATTTATCCAGTTTGCCTGCAAAAAAAGTGGTGTAGGCAAGGCGACCGTCCCAGAAATAAACACCGTCCCAAAAATGGTTTTTGATAAATGCTCTTTGCGCTGCAGTATCTGTCGCATTTTTCGGCTCACTTAAATTGCCTGGCAACTGTGGTTCCCGCAATGCCACTAACAAGGCACTTAAGAAAGTGCCCGAATTTTGTTGAATAATATCATCACGGTAATGGTTAATGTCTTTCTCAATATCTTTAAGCCGCCTGGTTACTATAGCAGAATCTTCCTTATTGATGGCAGCAGCGAGATCATACTGAGCTTGCATAATCTCATTTTCCTTTCCCGACTTGAATTGTTTATACTTATAAAAAGCTTCATTCTCCGGTGAGTCGTAAAATTTTAATCCTGGTGTTAATGAGTCCCTCAAATCTGCAATAATGGAAAAATGCTGCTGTTTATCGACCAGGAAATTCAATACTATGTTTTGCCCCGAAACAAAGGCCAGGTAAATACCCCCGGGCAATGCTGAAACACCTCTGAATACAGCTTCGCTGTTTTCGTTTAAAATGGCGGAATCTGTAACTATAAAATCGCTGCCAAAGTAATGGCCAAACCCTACCATTTGATCCTTGTAAGGTTTTAATTGTATCCTGATATTATACGCATCAATATTTTTTTTTGTTTTTTGAGTTCCTTGTGCTGAAAGTAATATTGGTATAAGTAATAAAGAGAATGGTAAGATTATTTTCATAAAGATGAACCGGTAATTCTTAAAGAGTACATTATTATACTTTAAAAAATATTTTTTAAAGTATAATAACAAACCCTGAATAAATCGATTGTACAACCAGGCCATTATTTTATTTATAGGTTTTGGAAAGCGTTGGAAATTGTATAACATCCTGGCATATTGGTTTTGTAAATGCACTAACAACACCTACCACTCCTGTAGGATCAACAATGGAAACGAGTGATAAAACATCCTGTGCAATTTGAAAGCCATCAGCTCCTGCCATTTGAACCAGCTGAATATTTCCCCAGTATTTCTTAAGGTAATTTGCTGTTTTGGGTCCAAACTGCCTGTCGATTTCGCTATTGATTTCAGGACTTGTTTGTTCAGCAAAATCTTCTGCAAAATCATTAAAAAAATCATCTGCTAAAGTCTGAATACCACTAGCCATGTCATAAACATCCTTTGTAGTGGATACTGTTTCCACTACTTGTTTTGTTTTCTCATTATACACACGTTTTTTTATTGCAATCGTTTTTTTAACAACAGCAGAATTCTTAATCTTACTTACAAATTTTACCAGCGATTTTCCAACCTTGCTGGTTCCGGTCACTACTTTAGTACCGATCTTTACTGTTTCTGAAGCTGCCTTCACTCCGGCAGTTGCAGGTTCTGCCATACCTAAAGTTGCGATGTTAACAGCAAGTGTCAATACTGATATAACCTGGTCGGTGATCGCCATTCCGCAATCCAAAGATGTTTTTGAACAGCCTGCTGCACATTCGGTCCAGCCCGGATCACAGTTTTGCCAACACACACCTGCGACCATATGATAACCTTGTTTACATGCTTTATAACATAACGCACCATCCTGTATAAGGCCGGGCCCACATACCAATGGCGTACCTGCAGTATTGTAATAATTATCTTTCAGGCAACCGGCACCGGAATTACTCATATTCGGAGGACAAATAGCAGTACAAAAATTATTTGTTGTTTTGGTATATCCAGGTCTGCATTTAGGATAACACAATCCACCTGTATATTCTTCATCACCGCGGCAGCCGATGGTTGCTTTTGAAGTTTTTAATGGAATGCTTCCAAAATTATCACACCATGCTGCGGCACCTATGCCTCGCTGGTGAGGTGTACCAGGGGGGCATGAAACATCTGGTATGCGGCCGGCACCACGGCCATAATCGAGCGGTTTCCAACAAGTCGTTAAACCATCATCTTTAAACCCTGAAGGGCAACCAGTTTGCCAGCAACGATCGAGCCTGATCTCGTAACCATCCCTACATCTTGGGTAACACAATGCAAGATGTTTTTGTTTGCCTGGCGGACAATCAGTCAATGGATTTGGATTCTCTATATAGCTTTGTCTCCAGCAGAATGGCAATTTTTCACCGGTAGTTTTATTTTTAATCCACTTCATCACTGCATCAATATCTGATTGCGGCATATCGGGCACATCTTCGTATGTAATACCATCATCAGGTGCAGCAGGAATTGTTTGCCCATTAATGGGATTGGGAGTTTGTCCTGTTCCTGTAGGCGAAACCGTTACTGTAGGTGACGGCGGTGCGGATACCGATGATGCATTGTTATACTCCTCAATTATCCATTGTTGATTAGGGCCGTTGTGACAATCCCAAAGTTGCATTTTCGTTCCATCAATATTGAGCGTACCTGCATCTGCATCCAGGCATTTATCATTTGCTGCACTGTGAATAATATAATTTCCATTGCCCGCAGGAATGAGCTTCCATTGTTGATTGGCACCATTATGACAATCCCATATTTGAATTTTAGTTCCATTCGCTTGTAGTGTTCCCCCATCAGCGTCGAGGCATTTATCACTTTCTATTCCGTGTATCACATAGTTGCCATTACCTGCATCAATAAATTTCCATTGCTGGTTTGGCGCATTGGTACGGGTCCACAATTTTACGTCACTCCCATTCTGTTTGCCATATTGAAATACATCAAGGCATTTATTGTTGGCAACATTCTTAATGGTAAATGTTTTGCCGGATAAAACCGGTGCCTGTTGCGATGGTGCCGAAACAGTTTTATATTCTTCCAATGTCCATTGCTGATTAAGACTGTTGTAGCAATCCGAGAGTTGCATTTTGGTTCCATCGGCATAAAGCGTACGTGTTTCTGCATCCAGGCATTTATTGTTTGCAACACAGTGAATAATATATTTGCCATTACTGAGAGGAACAAATCTCCATTGCTGATTAGTTCCATTATGGCAGTCCCATATTTGAATTTTAGTTCCATTAGTTTGTAGTGTTCCGCCATCAGCGTCGAGACATTTGTTACTTTCTATTCCATGTATCACATAATTACCATTACCAGCATCTATGAATTTCCATTGCTGGTTAGGTGCACTGGTACGTGTCCACAGTTTGATAATACTGCCATTTTCTTTGCCATACTGAAATACATCCAGGCATCTATTATTTGCCGCATTGATAATAAAAAAAGTTTTTCCATCGAGGGAAACCTGTTCTTTTGATTTTAATCCAAATAGGAGGAATAGAATAAGGCAGGCAATAAAGGGTCTTTGTAGCATGTTGCTGTTTTAAGTTTTGGTAATAAGACAGAAATGGCCAGCAAGATTTCGGAGTGTAGGAATTACCTCTAATATAAATAATTTTTGTAATAATTATTTATAACAGGGTATCAATTTGAATTTTTGTTTTTTGATGCCAATGAGTTAAACTGGTAGAAAGCGTAACAGGTTTTATCTAGCAATATCCGCTATTGCACAGGTTCCATACTTTTTATGCGGGTGTATACTTAGCCCGATCTTTGTATAAGTTTTATCAAGACAGATAACGCGGTGTCCAAGATCTTTCACTCCATCATCTATGAGCCATTGCAATGCAATGTCCCACCCTGCTTTCATCCCATAAGAACAACATTCTGCATTATATCCCTTTGGACAATTTTTGCGCTTATGCCCTACAGTTCCTTTAGTACCGGATTCTTTCGCAAAACATTTGGCAACATCATAGAGTGTATTATCAAAATAAAGTGGCTCCACAGGTGTTGCTGCATTTAATTGTTTGACCAATGAACGTGTATAAGCAGGATTGTTCACGCCAAGGTCAGAAACATCTTCCAGTTCAATTTTTGCAAAATCCTGTGGGAAAAGCCTGGCAAGGTTGATGTACATGATTGCTTCCTTTTCATCTTCTGATATGATTGTGATGTCGGCAGCCGTATTTGCTTTTGTTAATTGATCATCTGTCCAATCCTGGCTAAAGCAGGAAATATGAATTAATGATACAATGATCACGAAGGCTAATCTTTTCATTCCCGGTTAATGGTGTTTTTTAAAACTGATCTGCAAATTTAATTAAAGGTTTAATTTGATGATCGATATCAACAATCATTAACAAAGAAATCGCCACTGATTTTTTGCCCGGATCATTATATTGGAGCCCAGCAAATAAAGATCAATAAATCAGTGGCAAACAATTTCCAGCCTGGTAGATTCTAAAAAACTCATTTGCTTTTCCAATAAAAGATTAATTTTATTCCAAACATATTTCAGAACCGTATTTTAATCTTAACTATGAGTACTATCACAACAGCAAAGCCACAGGTAGCAATAGACGAAGCCGTAAGACAACTAACCCAGGAAGAGCTGGAGAAATGTACCATTGTTCATTGCAGGCTCCACAATAATCCCGAATCAATGTTACGTATCTGGCCAACCACTTTTTTAATTGAGAACAACGGCAATAGGCGGGAACTCATTAAAGCATTTAATATTTCGATGATGCCAGACTGGACCCTGTATCCTCCAGGCAATACTTATATTGGCTTTACACTTGTATTTGAAGGACTGAGCAAAACATGCAGCAGTTTTCAATTGCTGGAAGATATACCCGAACCCGGAGGGTTTTATACAGATACTATTTTACGGAATAAAACAGATGTGTACAGGGTGGAAGTACGGTCGATGGGAAATTGACAATTGACAATGGACAATGGACAATGGACAATGGACAATGGACAATGGACAATGGACAATGGACAATGGACAATGGACAATGGACAATTAAGATTTGACAAGTTTCACAAATGAACGCTGCTTTCATTGTCAATTGTCAACTGTCAATTGTCAATTATCAATGCTCCCGATGTTCAAACAGATCAATCACCTCCCCGCAATGCGGGCATTTATGAATTCTCTTTTCTTTCATGTTCCTTATTTCTTCCAGGAAACCGGCAGTAATGATACCGGCAGGAAGTGCAAAAATGGCGAGGCCGGATAGTGTTATGATCGCCGTTAGTGTTTTGCCGAGTAAGGTTATTGGCACCATATCACCATATCCAACAGAAGTAACCGTAACGATCGACCACCAGAAAGTAGCAGGAATACTTGTGAATACGTTTGGCTGGGCATTGTGTTCTGCAAAATAAAGCAGGCATGACGCAATGATGATCAAAAAGCAGATCAGTACCAGGCTAAGTTTTAATTCATTGGCCCGGTTCACAAAAACATTCTTTACCATCTTGGCCGATTTCATATAAGCAGTAAGCCTGAACAAACGCAAAAAACGTAGCAGGCGTAAGATCCGCAACACCCGTAGATCAAGCCCAACCGCAACATGTACATAAAAAGGAAGTATTGCCAGCAGGTCGATCAGCGCATCTGTAGAAACCATATACTTCAGTCGGCCATAGATAGTATGCTTATATTTTGGATCATGATTGCAACTCCATACACGCAGTATGTATTCAATAGAAAAAATGATAACAGAAACAAGATCGAAATAATGAAAGAATGTGCCGTATTCAGTTTGAAGGCTGGATACAGTTTCAAGAATGACTGCAGTAACGTTCAATACGATGAGTACAATTATAAAACCATTAACGATCTTATCCCAGTGTGTTTCGCCTAATTCAGGATGAAGCAGGATGTGTACCTTCTTTTTCGTTGCATGATACATGAGCAGTGAGTTTATTTACTAAAGTTAAATAAATATGTGAATGGGAATAGTGAATGGTGAAAATATGTGACTTTACTATTTCCCTGGCCCGGAATATTATTTTAGGAATTATTAAAAACCTTATCGATTCCATCCTTCACCATTCACTTTTTTTACAAAGAAGTAATCCCCGGCAGATCTTCCCCAATGAAAAATATAACGACACTGTATAGCTGCACTCAATAAAAAAGGACAGCAATGCTGTCCTTTTAAATAAAATCCAAAGATTTTTTTACTTTAGGTTCTTAGATAAATACTTAGCCATATCAAACATTGATACCTGGCCTTTTCCACCGAACAATACTTTCATCTTTGCATCAGCATTGATCATACGTTTGTTCTTAGCGTCCTGTAGTTTATTCGCTTTGATATAAACCCAGATCTTTTTAACTGCTTCAGTACGTGGTACTGGTTTGTTACCAATTACTGCTGCTAAATCTGCACTTGGTGTAAGCGCTTTCATGAACGCCGCATTTGGTTTACGTTTTGTTTTTGCTTTTTTTGGAGCTGCTTTTTTTGCTGCTTTTTTAGGAGCTGCTTTTTTTGCTGCTTTCTTCGGTGCTGCTTTCTTTGCTGCTTTCTTTGGTGCTGCTTTTTTAGCGGCTTTCTTTTTAGTTGCCATGTTTTTTGTTTTAGAAATTAATGGGTGATAATGAGCTAAGATAAATTATTTTACAATATCAAAATTAATTCTCTTCATGTTTGTTTTATTTTTTTCAGAGGGAAAATGCCTTTTCTCCGCCTGTAATTGCAAACATCTTAAAGTAAATTTTATATAGTATTCCTTTCAAACCTGCATCAGAACAGCATTTCCCCGGGGGAAACAGCAATAATTAATTGCCATAAAAAGCCGCTTCCCCGGGGAAAACAGCAAAAAATTGGCCTTCCCAGAGGGGAAAACATGTTAATATTAAAATGAACTACCGTCTTAAAAAATGAAAAATCATACCATACAAATGGTATTTCTCCTCTGAAATTGTATGTTTTTATATCAAATAGAAATCAATATTCGCCTGCCAGTGAGCCTGTCCCAACTAATCATGACAGGCTCACTGGCTATCTTTTTACCGGGGGATTTTATTTTTTAATTGTTTTCCCGTCTCAAAAACCATTCGTTCATATAATACCGCCGATAGAAAAGCTAAACCCGCTTTAAATAAGATACCGGTTTTGAGAGGGTATCATGCTTTATAATTTTGCCTGAGAAACGTTATTTATATTTTGCCGGGGGCAAAATATTTCACAATTAAAAGTATAGCCATGAAATTTTTTCTACTCTCCGCGGTAACAATGCTCGCCACCTGTACAACATTTAGCCAGCCAGCTAAAAAGAAAACCACAGCCAACACAACGAAAAAGAGTCTCTTTATCGATGTACATAATCTTGAGCCGGGCAAGGTGAATTTTGCTGATGTAATGGCAGCTCATCAAAAAGATCTTGCTACAGAAACTAAGTATGGTGTAAACTTTATTAAATTCTGGGTGGATGAAAAAGGAGGAAAAGTGTATTGTCTTTCTTCTGCAAATGATTCGCAATCGATCGCTAAAACACATGCTGATGCACATGGTTTATTACCAGCCAGGGTTTTTAAAGTATCGGATGGCGGTGAAGAAAAATCGATCAAAGGAAAGAATTTCTTTATTGATGTACACAACCTTGGAGCCGGGAATGTTACTGCAGATGCAGCAGCCGGGGCCAGATAAAAAAGATCTTGCAACACAAAAAAAGTATGGCGTCAATTTTATTAATTATTGGGTTGATGAAAGATCAGGAACAATATTTTGCCTTTCACAGGCTGCCGATTCGAATGCTGTGATCAATACACATAAAGAAGCGCATGGATTATTGCCTGCTTATATATCGAAGGTGAAGCAGGGAGAGTAAATCTCCACTGAATTAGAGTTGGTAATAAGGTTAACAAGTTGACAGGTTAACTGGTTAACCTGTCAACTTTATTAACCTTATCAACTGTTCTTAAGATTAAAACAAAAGTTTATGAAACACTATTTATATCTCTTCATTTCAACATTGGTACTGGCCAGTTCATGCAAAAAAAATGAGAACGATTATGGTGATACAGGATTACTGACCACCAACCCGGTACCAATCCCCATTCCGGCATTGAAATCATTCGATGATACAGTAAGGGTGTTTTTAAAGGACATTCAAAAATCTAACCTCCCCTCTCCGTATTATCATTTTGAGTATGATAATAAATATGCCCGGCAGATCAATTTTGCAAGTGGTTTCAGCCAGTATGTGCTCGAATATCAAAACAAGCGTTTAATTAAAATGTTGAATAGTGTATTTGGCGACCGCATACTTTATACTTATAACAATAATAGAGTTTCGTTGATAACAGAATTTTCCGGCATAACAGGATTTAAACACTGGGAATATTATTTTGGATACAACAACAGGAATCAATTGGCAGAAGTAAGATGGATACGTTACGATAATAATGGCAGCAGTCATGTGTATTACCGCAAAGCAGTACTTTCTTATCACCCTGATGGCAATCTTGCCGGCATTGAAAACTGGATGACCAATCCAAACGGGCAATTCGCATGGACCAAAACAGTTCGCTACGAAGATTACGATAATACAGTTAATGTAGATTCCTTTGGCCATTTAAAAGAATTTTTTGAAACATTACTTTATTTACCTGCTGTACAACTTCAAAAAAACAATCATCATACTGAAGTCATTACAACCCCTCAAAATGATTTCCGGGTAACCTATACTTATTTATACAATAATGGACTGCCAGTAAAACAAACCGGCATTGTTGTTCAAACAAGAGGTACAGGAAACCCACAACCGGTAACAATTGAAACACGATACAGTTATTATTAATTATAAGGGTTCCAAAATTGCAAAGGTTTCAGAGGTTCCAGGGGTTGCGGAACCTTTGGAACTTTTGGAACGTTTGAAACCTCCTGAACTTTTGAAACAATGAAAGCGATCATACTTAAAGGATACGGCACTGTAGATAATTTTGAGATGGCAGACCTGCCACTCCCGGAAATACAGGATGGAACAGTGAGGATAAAAATAAAAGCGGTATCGTTCAACCCGGTAGATTACCAGGTAAGAAAAGGTTTACCGGAAAGCAGGTCGGTAACCTCGAATGTACTAGGCAGGGATCTTTCAGGCATCGTGGATGAAGTAGCAGCCGATGTAAAGGATTTCAAAAAAGGTGACGAGGTATATTGTTATGTATGCCATCTTGCAAGCAGTGGTACGTACACAGAATATATTACAGTGCCTGCGGCTATCGTTGCCCGTAAGCCAGCTTCCCTCTCTCATGAAGAAGCCGCATCCATCCCGGTTGCAGGCATTACAGCGATGATCGCCCTTATTAAAACAAAAACAGAAAAAGCAAAATCGATTTTCATCGCAGGCGGTGCCGGTGGCGTTGGAAGTTTTGCTATCATGTTTGCAAAACAATCGGGAATTAAAGACATCGTTACTACAGCCGGTAATGATAAGAGCTTACAATATCTTTTACAAAACTTCCAGTTAAGAAAGAACCAGGTGATCAATTACAAGGATCATGATTTTATAGAAAAAGCCATTCTTAAAAACAATGGTTTTTTTGATATTGCACTGGATCTTGTGGGTGGCAAAATGCTATCTGTCTGTTGTGAACTTATAGGAATTGATGGCAACCTGGCTTCTGCTACAGAAGCACCGAACCGGGATGATTTTGAAACATTGTTCAGGAAGAATGCATCTTTTCATTCTATAGGAGCCAATGCATATTCCCTCTCGGATAATAAAGAGCAATGGAAGGCTTATAAGTATATCTTAAATCATATTGCAAAACTTTTTGACAGCAACGCGATTGAGATCAAGCCACCCATAACCGTGGTCGGCGCACTTTCCCTTGACACAGTGAAGAAGGCCCATGAATTACTTGAGAATAATTCAGTACAGGGGAAATTGATCATGACCTGTTGAGACATGTAACCTTAATCAGAAAAATATGGAAATCTGCCTATGCACCCCTAACGACATTGAAACAATATTTCAATTGTACCGCGATGGTACAGCTTATCAAAAACAACTTGGAAAAAAACACTGGAAAGGTTTTGAACGAACCCTTATCGAAACAGAGATCAATGAACATCGTCAATGGAAGATCATGATCGATGATGAAGTGGCCTGTGTTTTTGCCATTACATTCAGCGATCCTGTACTTTGGAAAGAAAGAAACGCTGACCCTGCGATCTATATTCACCGCATTGCTGCACACAGATCATTCAGGGGAAATGGTTTTGTAAAATTCATTGTTGAATGGGCCAAACAATATGCGAAAGCAAATAGCAAACAATTTATAAGAATGGATACCGGCAGTGGTAATGACAAACTGAATGAATATTATATGTGCTGCGGTTTTAATTATTTGGGTATTGTTGAATATGATGATAAGGGAGATCTGCCGGCGCATTATTCGGGTTCTACTAGTTTGTTTGAGATAAGGGTTTAACTTAAAGCTTTTTAAACCACAGAGGAAAAGAGGTTTTTCACAGAGGTGCACAGAGTTTTATTTATTATTTGAAATCCCTCTGTGAAACTCTGTGAAGAAACTCCGTGCCCTCTGTGGTTTAAAAAATTGCTCTTAGTATTTAAAATGTTCAATCAAAAAAATAACCCGATGTAGAAACACCGGGTTTTCCTACCTTAAAACTAGTGCATATGAGAAAACTTATTTTATTATGAAAGAATGATCCCTCCTGATTTCGCATTTTCCCTTACAGCTTCCAATACCAGGTCAATGATGCCATCATCGATCTTTGTAGATGTTTTAACTGCCACATCTTTTAATACAGAAAAATTCGCATGCAATTCAAGGAGTGTATTTCTATAAAATTCTGCTGAATTATTGGTCTTAATTCCCGTGAGTACATTTTCAATTTCCAGTTTACCGATCTCTTTAATTGTTGGAAGAATGGATGCAACGATTGCTTCTTTGATCTTTGACATGATGATTGATTTTGAGATTATGAATTGTTTGGTGTTTTACATTTTAATTTTTAATTCTTAATTTTTAATCCCCCCTACACATAAGACAACCACCGCCTCTCCCCCTGCCAGGATCTCTTATATTTATCAAACCATTTACAGAACGGATACAGGAAACAGATCAACCCAAACCATACAAAGTATACGACGGGCAGGCTAAAGCCATATCCTTTCAACCCTTCAACCCTGTTAACCCTTGTTGTCAGGATCATATCTGACCAGTTATATCCCAACACCAATGCAGCAAACATGGCGAGCGCATGAATCACGAAGAGGTGCGCCACATAATAAAAGAATGGAACACGACCGAATACAGCAACCCTTTTGGTAAATGAATTCAATGGTTGTTCTGCCAGCGACAGGAAAATAAGTGCCGGGCCAAGCGTTATAAAAATATAAAGTAACGAAGGCGGATACTTGCTTACATTGAATAAGGATAATATTGTAAAAACAATATCCTTCTGCCCCGACCATTTAACAGGATCTCCATATAAATTAGGTGATCTTAGAAAAACAAACATCATCAAGAAAATACAACCGGTAATGAACAATGTCATTTTTCTTTTTGACGCATCGTAAGATTTGTTATACAAACTCCCTAAACAATATCCAAAAGCAATAATGCCGATCCATGGAATTACCGGGTAATGCACAAATACTTTAAAATGGCCAAAAACAAAATCCTTGTCCTCGTGCAAAAGTGCCCAGAAAAAAGATACGTTACTGCTACCAGGCACATGTATTGTGTCCAGCATATTGTGACAGGCGATCAATAATAACGCAGCAACTAAAATGATATAGCGAGGTAAATAAACCATGGCCGACAAAACAATCATGCTGATACCAATGGCCCATATTACCTGCAGGTTGAACATGGGATAAGCTGGATTGAAAGTTAATACCAGCGAAATGATAAACAATTCTACAAATACTAACCATACACCTCTTGTAAAAAGATACCAGGCCAACTCTCTCCTGCTTTTATTTACTCCATATAAATATGCAGAGATGCCTGCAAGAAAAACAAACACCGGGGCACAGTAGTGTGTAATAAATCTTGTGAAAAATAAAAACACACTTGTACGGTCAAGATCTGTTGGGCTGTACAGGAATGCATCAGCATGGAAATAACCACGCACATGATCGAGCGCCATGATGATCATCACAATTCCTCTCAGCAGGTCGATAGATTGAATGCGTTGTCTTTTAACTACAGACATTGATTCAAATTCACGCAACGGCCTTGCAGTTGTAAATGTTGCTGTACGGATCGCCGTATTCTGGTTAAAGAAAATATATTTCATGCTATACTTTTTTAAAAAATGTTATAGGATCATTTTATTGTTTCCTCCTGTTAACAACATAATAAATAGGAACGCAAAAATACTGGCAGGGTAAAACGCAAAAGATGTGAAATCATCAATTGGCGGTGGCTTATAAATGTCCGGTATCATTCATCTCCCGAACGGTTCGAAAAAAAATGAGTCGCATAGTTCTATTATTTGGAGAGTCTAAAAGAAATATTCAATATTCAACGATCAATGTTCAATGTTCAATGAAATGCGTCCGATGAATATTGAGCGTTAAATATTGAACATTTCTTATCAGCATACAAATACCATTAATAAAACAGGTACCGCCTATAATAAACCACCCGCCTCCCCAGGGTAATTATCACAGTTCTACCTTTTATTTTTTGTTTTAATTGCTTTTTAAAAATCATTTCTACTGGTAAAACTTTCTATTTGACATTATGAAGATCTTAGTATTTATTATAGGCATATTTAAAAAACAAAACAAACGTTCAAAGCCTTTTGCTGAAGCAGTTTCCGAGGGAATAAAAGATACATTCAGGGAAATGGGATATCGTATTGACGATAGGAAAGCGGTTCCGGGTAATAAACATTTACCAAATGAAACTTAACTACCAAATCATGTATGTGAACTCAAAGAATAATCCTGACCATATTACGGTCATTGCAGTTCGCCTTGCTGATCATTTTGTAAAACCATTGTACGAATTCAACAAGGAAAAAAATTATTTTGTATACGTAGGTTGCCTGTCGGAAATACTCGACTGGTCAGCAGAATTTTACAGGCAATACAATCACAAGCTGAATAATTGGGAAGATTTTGCTACCAGCAAGGATAATATATATGATGCAGTGAGTGAAGAAAATTTTTTGATCTCGTGGGGAAATGACAGGATAAAGAAATTCTATGCGCAGTATAGAAAATGATTCCGCTTTTTAATTTTATTAAACATTTTTTAAACCACAGAGGAAAAGGAGGTTTTTCACAGAGGCTCACAGAGTTTTATTTATTATTTGCACTACTTCAGTGCAACTCCGTGAAAACCTTTTTCCCTATGTGGTTGATAAAGATGCTCAAAAAGTATTCACTGCTTTCTGTTTTGTGCAAATGCCTACTACTTAGTATTTAAAAAATGTCTTCACCCTCGCCAAAAACATTTCCTTTTTCCTCCTGCTCACTTCTATCTCCATATTATTACTCATGATAACACTTCCACCTTCACCACGCAGGTATTCTTTTACATGCATCAGGTTAATGAGAAAAGATTTATGTACCCGGAAGAATACGGTGTCTGCCAGCAATCTATCGTAGTCGAATAGTGGCTTAGAAATCATGATCGTTTTATTATCAGCAAGACGAAATATTGTATAGCTTCTCAATGCTTCGCAATACACGATCTCTTCCAACTTTACGATCGTAAACCCTTTTTGCGTTGGCAGGCAAAGCTTCATTTCCATTGGCAGACCTGTTTTGCTGATATTGTGCAGTAAAGTTTCCGACTGGCTACTGTCTTTCTCAAGCTTCAATCTTTTTGTTACACGTTGTACTGCTTCTATAAGCCGATCCTCATCTACAGGTTTCATTAAATAATCTACTGCACTGAATTGTAAAGCCTGCAGCATGTATTCGTCATGGGCAGTTACGAATATCACTTCAAAATTCTTAACAGCAAGTTCACCCAACATATCAATGCCACTCTTGCCAGGCATACGTACATCAAGGAACAATACATCAGGCTCCATCTCTTCCAGCTTTTGTTTTGCTGTTATTGCGTTGGAACATGTTGCCATTACTTCTACTTCCGGGCAATTCAATTCCAGGAGTTTTTTTAATGTCCGGATACCATCCGGTTCATCGTCAACTAATATTGCTTTCATAAAAAAGGTTTGTTATTGATTATATTAAAACGTAAAACGGCACAGGTGCCGGTCTTATCTTTATTGATATCGTGCAGATCGGTTATATCGAGCGTGCAACCCATATCATATTTTTCATTCATTATTTTTATACGATTACGAAGATTGCTCAAGCCGACAGACTGGTGCCCGGGATTGTTTTGTTTTTTTAACTCCTGCGCACGTCTTATTCCAATACCATTGTCTTCGATGCTGCATGCGATCATTTCATCCTGGCGCCAAAAACGTATCAATAGTTTTTTATGCCCCTCCTTTAGCATTAACCCGTGCCAGATCGCATTTTCAGCCAACGGCTGTATCATTAAAGTTGGCATCAGTGTTTCTTCTTTATCTATTTGCTCATCTACCACGATCTGGAACGTAAATGAATCATCAAAGCGCAATTTTTCCATGAGCAGGTAATTCTCAAGATGCTCAATGTTCTCATACATGGTGGTAAATATTTCTTTCGACTGGTTCAATGTTATCCTGATCATTTGTGCAAACTTGCTTAGGTACCTCGAAGCTTTTTGTTGTTCATTGGCAAGTATCATCCCTTTGATACTATTGAGCGAATTAAAAATAAAATGCGGGTTCATTTGTGTTTGCAAAGCGGACAATTGCGCTTCTGCCAGTTGCTGGTTCATAAAAGCAATTTCCTGTTGCTTTATCTCCAGCGATTTTTCTGATTCTATTTGCATGATCTTATTTCCAACAAGCGTGGCTATTGTTGTAAGTATCTTAACATCACGCTCCTTAAAATGATTTTCATCCGGATGTTCTGAATCAATAACACCAATAAGTTCATTATTGTGAAGGATCGGTACACACAATTCGCTCAGCCTCCTGATATCATCCACACGGTAACGCCTGTCCCACCTGGTATCGGGAATGAGTAGGGGCTCTTTGGTCTGCATCACCTGCCCTACCACACCTTGCCCCGGTGATACATCAAACTGGGTTGAATTGATCGCCACAGGATCGCCTTTGGGACCGTAAGCAGCTTTTTGTATCATCTTTGTTTTATCATCATTCCAGAGATAGATCATACAGTCTGCATAATTCATGCGGCCGATCAGGTTCTTTGCCACATCCCATAATACCTCGTCCACATTTTTTTTGCCTGCAAGTGAAGAAGAAAAAAAGTGACTGATCTGTTCCAGTTCAAACTGGCTCTTATATTCTTCTGCTATTAATTCCTGGATATGTGTTTTTGCCCTTTCTTTTTTCCGGATGAGACCGGTTCTCCATTTAAGCAATGCATAAGCAGATATCAATAGTATTACCAATGATAAAACAATGAACCATGTTGCTCTCCAGAAAGGAGGTGCAACAATAATATCGATCTCTTTTATTTGTTCGGGCCAGCGGTTGCTGAGTGAAAATAATTTAACCTGGATGCGATGATGGCCCGGCGACAGGTTAGAAATACTGAATGTATTCTGTGCACCCAACTGTTGCCATGCGGTGCTGTCATCTTTTATAAGCCGGTAAGCAAAACGTTGCCCGTTGCTGGTGAAAAAATTAATGCTGCCAATCGTGATCGTTATTTCATTGTTCTGCCATGAAGTTGTGAATTCATTCCCCGGGAAGTTGACTTTTTTCTGGTCACCTGTAATTATGTTTTCAATAAAAAGATGTGGGGCCTTGCTTCGCTGAAAAATAATTCCCGGATCAAACGCAACGATCGTATTGGTGAGTCCCAGGTATATTTTATTGATGCTGCTGTCATAGAAAAACTTTGAACTGATCGCAATGGGGAGGTCAGGAAATCCATCTTCTTTTCCAAATGTACTTATCTTAAAAGTACGCAGGTCAAGGCATGCGATACCTGAGAAACCGGCCATCCAGAGTTTGCCACGTATCACGATCATTGCAGCAATATTGTTATCAGGTAAACCATCAGCACTCGTAAAATGACGGAACGTTTGCTTCTCAATATTATAACATAACAACCCGTTATTATTGCTGTTGATCCAAAGATTATTTTGTTGATCCACTGTAAATGCATTCACCTGCAAATCGGGGATTTTACTGAAAGGAAATGAATCAACAACCCGGTCAATGCGTTTTGTTGTTGTGTTGTATCTAACCAATCCATGCCCGGCAACCCAAATATTTCCGGTATTATCTACCTTGATCTTTGCAACCGTTTGTATTTTCTCCATTACATCCTGGTCGCTCAGTTCAATGCTGAATTTATTTGCAGCAACATCATACTTATAAATATTTTCAGATGCTACCCATACATTGTGATCAGTGTCGGTACACATATCGGCGATCCATCCACCCATTGTGTTAAATCGCTCCAATACCATTTCTGTCTTCCTGTTATTTTGAAGGTCCATCTTTACCAATGGACCGCTTGGTCCAATCAACAGGTCATGATCCCCTGCTGGTGCCACGCAATAAATATTATCGGCTGATTGCCTGTATTTTTTAAAACTCACCTGGCGTGCAAACTGTAGATTATGTTTATTAAATACAAGTAAACCTCCATTACCTCTTGTTGCAACATACAAACTGTCTTTAGTGCCATAGATATCATCAATAACAATATTTGGAAAAGAATCCTGCAATATTGTTGGGATAACGCCCTGCCTTAATCGAATTTCCCGGGTATCCTGCCGCAGTAGTCCTTTATTGGTGGCGATCCATAAAATATGATCCTTATCTTCCAGCAATCCCCGGCAATAATAGGAGGAGAAATATTTTTTTGTATTGAATAGGGTTTGTCCCGACATAGGATTAAGATAGACCTGGTAAAACCCGGCTGTATTACTTGTTATGTATAAAGTAGAATCATTTACAGCAAACAAATTTGAACGATAATCAAACTCCTGCCTGTTCTTTTGAAAAGGAAAATGCGAAATGATTGTTTTATTTTCGATTGTATTGATATAAGCAACGCTGTCAGATTCGGAGTATAATACTAAAAATGTACCCGGCTTTGGTTGTAAGAACAGGTAATCTGATTTTGGATAACCCAGGAATGGCGCCAGTATTGGAGCATCTGCGGGCTCCATTAATTTAAACCGTTTTGTTTTTATATTATAAAAATAAACACCTACTGAAGAAAATATAATGAAGCGATGATCATCCAGCCACAACATTTTTCTTCCGAATGCAAAGCCGGTTGCAGACACTTCCTGTTTTGTATAATAATCAAACCGAAATACAAGTTTATAATCTTTATCAAAATGATAAAAACCCGAACGTGTAAGTAGAAAAATATCACCAACTGCATTTCCTTTTGCAGTCATAATCGTATTGAATTTATACTGGTATCTTTTTTCTATATAAGGAACAAACAGGTTTCGTGTTTCGCCAGTACGTGTATCAATAATATGCAAACCTTCGGCAGAAGTAACCGCCAGCCTTCGATCGTCGAGCCAGGTCAATACATCTAAATGTTCCTGCGGAATGGAAAGGCTGTCACTGCTACTGTGAAATTGAATAAAATTGCTTCCGTTAAAACGGTTTAACCCTGAAACAGTAGATGCCCAAATGAAACCAATTGAATCCTGTGCAATGGATGTGATCACATTGTGCGAAAGCCCATCTTGTTTGGTATAAAGCGTAAAATTATTTTCACTGAAATCCTGGGCCTCAGTATTTCCGTGCATGATCATTACTGACAGCACCAAAGAAACAAACAGTTTTGGTAGTTTCATTGTACCTGGCTTACGCTATTTTACATAAAGATACCTAGCCTTATAATACGATGTAACGTGTATTTCAATATCAAACTGGTGCCTGCACTTAATAGCTCCAATACTGCCTTTAATGATCTAAAACCAGCCGTTGGGAGTAAACAGGTAAAAAATATTTTTTAAAAGTCTTTATCCGCTGCAAATGGGTAGAAAAAAACAACCGTTAGGAAAACGACAATTTCACAGGCTGGCGGTCTCTTTAATTTGCTTATGAAATGAACATTTTTAAAGTGAGCCATCATCAGATTTTCAAATCATTTAATCACCAAATCAAATTTCTATGCCTAAGTATGTAATTGAAAGAGACATTCCTAATCTTGGTAAACTTACCCCGGAACAATTAAAAGCAATATCACAAACATCCTGTGATGCACTTAGTAAGGTTGGTCCACAGGTACAATGGTTACAAAGCTATCTTACTGCAGATAAACTTTATTGCATCTATATTTCTCCCAATAAAGAAATGGTATATGCGCATGCAAAAGAAGGTGGCTTTCCTGCGAATGTTGTAAATGAGCTTGCAACGATCATTGATCCTACAACAGCAGAATAGTATCATTTAGTTTTTTGCCAGGATTGAATCAAAAAGAACAAAGCCTCACTTTAAAAAGTGAGGCTTTGAAATATAACGGAATCAGACCTAAGTCATTTTAGAATTTGATAAGCTTTGTTGTTTTAACCTGCTTACCCTGCCTTGTTTCGATCATGTAAATTCCTGGTTTAAGATCTGCGCCAAGATTGATCGTTTGATAAGGCGACACGGTTAATTGTTTATGCAATCTTCCCTGGAGATCCAGAATATTTACAGCTATTTTTTCTTTACCGGCAGTAATGACCTGCAGTTTAAATTCATTCACTGTTGGATTTGGAGAAACACTCACATTCATTTCATCGCTATTAACCGTTGCTGTTGTAACAATTGAATTTGTTTTTGTTGCTCCTTTAGCAAAAGTGGCTGATTGTGCACATGCAGGTAATTTCACATTTACAGACCTTACTCCACTGTTTGCACAACTGTTCAATGCCTGTACTGTTACTGAACCAGTTACTTGTGTAGAAGGATAAGATACAGTTATACTTGCAGTGTTCTGCCCGCTTACCAATACTGCACCGGCTGCAGTTGGTACGGTCCACAAGAGTGAATTTGCATTCAACGGGTATGATGCGATCGAATAAGTGTATTGCCTGTTTGGACATGTAACAGTATTGATCACATCGATCACGCCCGGCGTAGAAGGGGTCAATGTTGTTATTGATAATGATCTTGCAGCACTTGTTCCGCAGCCATTCGATGCCGCTACACTGATCGTTGCGTTTGTAAAACCTTGCGGGTAAGTAAATGAGATCGTATTTGTTCCCTGGCCCGATAAACCAATCACATTCGCAGGAACATTCCAGTTATAAGCGGATGCACCAACTACCGGGGCAACCGTGTATGTTGCAGGAGTTCCTGGTGTAACATACGAACATGCATTTGTTGGACCGGAGATAAGCGAAGGTGTAGAAGGTGTGCCTTTTACAATCGTGAAACTCCTTGTCCCGCTAAGACCGCAATCATTTACTGCCGTTACAGTAATTGCACTTGTAGTGAAATTATCCGCAAAAGATACAGTTACAGTTGTATCATTGATGCCGGTACCGTTGGGATGGTTAATGATCGTTGTTCCCTGCTGAGCAACCCACAAATAACTTACTGCTGAGTTAGCTCTCGGTATCGTGTAGGTGATGGTATTGCTTGTTCCGATTACAGCACAAACATCATTACTGCTTGCCGTGATTGCCGATGGTGTAACAGGGAATTGGGTAAGCAGGTAGAAAATAGCCTGGCTGCTTGTTCCACATGCAGATGTTGCCCTTACTTTTATTTGTTTATAATTCTGGTTGATGATAGAAGGATCAGGGAATGTTACTACGATCGAAGAAGTGCCCGCTCCTGAAACAAGATTCACACCTACAGGTAATGACCATGAATAACTGGTTGCACCCGGAGCATTCGCTGTATAAGTGAGTTGGGTACTTGTTCCTACATAAGGACAGATATTAGTAATACCATTTACTATTGGCGCTGTTGGCGTAGTTGGTTGCGCATCTACATTAATAATTACAGACGAAGAACAACCGGAAGTATTTTGTGCCAGCAAAGTATGGCTGCCGCTTGCAACGCCATTAAATGTTACAGCACTTTGAGGCGTTCCGCTATCAAGGCTATATGAAATACCCGTACCTGTTGGCGTTGTTACTGTAACAGTTGCAGTTGCAACGGCACATGTTGGCTGAACAATACTAACAGCCGGCGTTGTCAGCGAATTATTAACAGCTACAACAGTTACCAGAGATGTTGCACTGCAGGTTCCGTTGCTCACTGTTACGCTATAGTTGCCACCAGCGGTTACCGTTAGGTTTTGATTTGTTTCTCCTCCGATTGGTGATCCTTCTAAATTCCACTGGTTGCCTGTTGCAACAGAAGAGGTCAATACAACTGAACCGCCATTGCAGAAAGTAGTTGGACCGTTTGCACTAATTGTTGGTGTAGCCGGTGCAGGATTAACTGTAACAGTAGTTATTGCCGATGTTGCGCTGCAATTACCGTTACCCACAGTAACTGAATAGTCGCCTGAAGCATTTACTGTTAATGTTTGATTTGTTTCTCCGCCAATTGCTGCCCCGTTTAAGTTCCATTGATTACCTGATGCAGAGGATGATGTCAATACTATTGAACCTCCACTGCAGAAAGTAGTAGCACCCCCTGCATTGATTACAGGTGTTGCCGGAAGCGGGTTAACAGTAACTGTTGCGGAACCGCTAAGATCCGCAGGAGTTGCCGTACAGGTTCCATCTGTTAATGAAGTAATGGTGTAAGTTGTAGTAGAAGCTGGCGTTACACTTACTGATATGGGGCTTGTTGTTCCGCTGAATGGCGTTCCATCACTCAATGTTCCGTTCCACGGACCAACACCTGTTACTGCAATACTTAATGTTGTCGGATCAACAGCGTCACTACAATAAACTGCGCCACCTGTTAGATTTCCTGTTACATGGTTAACCGTTACCGTTACAGTAGCTGTACCCGGGCAGTTTGAAGCAGGATCGGTTGCAGATACGGTATAAGTAGTAGTTGTTGTTGGAGATACACTTAATGGATTGCTGGTACCAATCACACCTGTTCCATCGCTCCATGAATATGCTGAAGGCGCAATTGTGGTATTACCGGTAAAAATGATTACAGGAAGATTTACACTTGAGCCTGAAGCCGAACCTGTAGTTACACCACAATAGTCTGAATTGTCGGCCCAGATTGAATATACAGCTGTATAAGATTTTGCTGTTGCACTCACCACATCGCTTGACGACCAGTATGTGCCAGTATTTAATGGATCGTTTGCATAACAAATATCTACAAGCAGATTGGATGATCCATCCCAGTTAAAGTTTGCACTGGACCCTGCTCCTGTTCCAAAAGCAAATGTATTGATACCTGCTACGCTATTATAACCTGTACCTACAGCAGTTGCCGATTGGTATACCTGCGTGAATGTTCCTGTTGAAATTCCTCCCGATAAATCAGTGGCATTGGTTGAAGCCAGTTTAATGGTATAACCTGAATATGGAAATGTGCTGGCTTTCTGTGTAATGTTGAATGCAAGTGAAGTTAGATTTCCTGCAGATAATCCCGATGCTGAAAGATCAGCAGCTGTAACAAGATATTGAGTATGTTCTCCTTCATAATACTGACCGAATGGACTGTAGCCACCCGATGCTGTATTGCCCAATGTTGTACTTCCGTCACCTACCGTTGCATTTACTTTAGACATTGTTACACTTAAATTACTGGACGACCCTGAACATATTGGCGAAGCTGAAGCAGTTGCATTAATAATTGCACCATTCAAAGGTTCATCTTTATAGGATGCTCCATTTTTTGTTTTTATTGATAATACATCCTGTGCCTGTACAAACCACATCACCAGAGCATTTCCTGGTACAGATGCAGGAATGGTTCCTGTCCATACTGAAGTTGATCCGGCAGTCGTTGTACCACCTGTCATAGGAACAACAACAGCCGTACCCCCATCAAAACTATAAATAAGATTTACAGATGTGATGGTATTGGCACCTGCAGTAATATTAGCGGTCACAGTTCTGCTTGTTGTAGTACATTGGTTACCGTTAGGTGTTATAGAAACTGAATTTATTTTTATACGTGCAATTCCAATTCCTGAAAATTCATCCGCTCCGATATCGGGGCTATCTGCATTTCTTCCATCGCCATCATAATCATCTGTAACAATTGCAACAGGCGTACCACCTCCTTCAAGCAGTGTTGTTGTAGTTGTATTAATGTGAAGAAAATTTACGTTTGAACCTGTAGTACTTAAGAAATTGGGATTCTCTGTTACCGAAGACTGATCTCTTGTTGCCATTCTTGTTTTAAATGCGTTGATTGTTTGATCTGCATTTGTTCCATCATAAAAGATCAGGTTGTTTGCACCTGGTGTTCCGGCATAAAACAAATTATTATCAGATGTATTCTTATAATTGGTTTGTGTTGCAGTTTCCCATTGCAAACCAACTGTTTTCCCTGTACCGGATGCTGTACAATTATTACTGAATATATTGTTTACCAGGCTAACTGAAGGAACCTGGGAAGACAGGTAAACTGCTGCAGAACCAAAATTAGCACCACCTGCCCCGCTTAAGTTAAAGCTGTTATTGTATGCAGAAAGGCTATCGCCATTAGATGCATATAATCCTATGACTGCAGGAGCTGGGGCAACCGGGCTTGCTGCTGGTGCACTAAGTCCCGAAACCAGGTTATTGTAAATTTTTGCAAAATAAAAAGATAACCGAATGCCATTTACAGTAGATAAGGCACCATTCGTAGCCGTTAGATTGTATATTTTATTTTTGAATACACGTACGTCCGGTGATGTAAGAGATATACCCGTGAGTGTTGCAGCGCCTGTGGAAGTATTTGTATAGGTCAGATCATGAACCTGGTTGCCACTGACAGACCTGCCAAGACCATCATATATTGCCATACCGGTGATATAGGAATCCGTATTGGTAGATGCACCATTTATATACAGGTTATATACCTGGTTATTGGTAACGGGCGCATTGGTTGCCCCGAAAGTACCATAATCAAAAAAACCGTTTATCTGCGTATTGGAAGATCCTGAGTTAGCAGGAAAACCAATATTGAAGATCTGGTTATTGTCTGCCATACTATTATCGCCGCCGGAAAAGAAAATACCTTGTAAAGCGCCATCCTGCGTATTGCCTTTAATATCACTGATAATATTGCTATTAACGTTAACCGCTGAATTATACAGCGTGGTGTTGCAAAAAATCCCTACAAAAGAAGAGGCAAAACCGACAGTTCCCGAAGCGATCGTGCAATTTTTTATTGTGTTTGAATTAATATTCAAAACAGGGCTTGTCCCATCAACATAAATTGCCCTTATTTCACTCGGTGTTCCGTTCGTGGTTCTTCCGCTTGTGATTGAATTCGCAGTGGTAGTACTTCCGATTGTATTTGATATAATATCGCAATTACCTGCACCACTTGAAACAATTCCATAAATGATCTGGCCGGAAATATTTCCTGTGCTGAAAGAACCTACATTGTTATTTTTGATATTTACCGTTGTACTTGACCCATTGTAAATACCCATTACTCTTGCGCTGAAATTTGTAAGCTCATTGATGGTGATAGAACCTGTACCGGTTGTAGCGCCAATTGTGTTACCAAAACCGGCCACCTCTGCACCCACATTTACCATTCCTTCCATAACAGCAATACCAGCAAAAATGCCAGGATTATTAAATGAAGCGCTGGTAGTGCTGAATACCATATTTGAAATCCGGGTTGTACTGATCCATGAAAAAGCAAGTGGCGACACATTCAGGATTACACCCCTGAAAATGGAAGGAACATTGCCGGTGATTGTGTAAGGAGAACCTAGCGCACCTTCTGAACTTCCACCAATTACATTTGATGCTATATCAAAGCCATATCCCGCGGGGCAATTGATATTAATAATTGTATGTGTGTTACCTGCTGTATAGGTCCTGGTAGCAGTCTGGTAAAAATTATTATTATATATGCTCCAGCTGGTATTTCCATTCCCGATCAAAATAGCGTTGGTTGCCTGTGTAGGGCTGAAAAAATTGAAAATAAGGTTGGCGTTAATAAGATTATCACTGTTATTCTGCGACGCTGTTGTCGTGGTCCCAACAGAATAAATTGCATTTACCGGGTAAGACCCCGAACCGTCATCACTGATATTACATGACTGAATGGTATTGTTATCATTTCCATTAGCGCCGGTAGTTGTACCAAAAACGATTGTACCGCTGGTTGTACTATTATTCCTGCTCTTAATATTGCAACGATTAACAGTACACGAATTGGCATCATTTATAAACTGGATAGCATAGCTGGCTCCAATACTTGTATTTGCAATATTGAGGCTTGATGTAAAACCCGTCATATTCACCCTTCCGTCGATGGTAATATTTTTAGACCCGTTAAAATTTAAAGTTCCTGTTGTATTTGAACTGGTAATACTTAATCCTCCAACGGTAGGATAAATCGTTACAGCAAAATTGCTGGTGGCTAATGCATTTGGAACCTGCAATGGATAAGTTTCCGCAGTAGCAGGGTAACCGGTAATGAGTTGTAGCGTAAGCGTTCCCGATAGCCCGTTAGCATTGATGTCTGCAAATGCAGTTGTAAGATTTGAATAGTTTCCCCCGCTACCCACGGTCTTTGTTCCGCTTATCGGTGTTGCAGTTGCCACCAGGGCAATAAAGCTCAGGAGCATAATTACAGTCATCGGTAAAAGGTTCATTCTTTTTGCAAAACCTTTAAATGCTGTTTTGGTTTTTAATGTACGCATGTTGGTATGTTGGTTTTTAAATTAGTCGGTTTCTTATTTGTCCGTAACATTCCTGAAGATAAAAGGAGCGCTCATTTAAGAAGCAGTTTATGTTTTCCAGTTATTTCAGTCAGCATTATGGCAAGGAAAAGTCAACCGGTTATCTTTGACTTTTCCGGGGGCAAAAGAATACTATTTATAATTGGGATAAAAATGTTTTTTATAGCCGTTGGAGTTTTCTTTACCAATGCAGTAATTAAAGGAAGATCAAATCGGCTAACCGGGGAGGTTATAAAACAATTTATTAATATTAAAAACGCTATTTAAATATTTTCAGGAATTCTTCTTTTCTTCTTACGGCAATCTCAAGTTCTTTTCCGTCAGACATGATAACGCTCCCCCCCACTCCTTTAATAATTTTACTTACATGATTTAGGTTGACAAGATGCCCGTTATGAATGCGAAAAAAAATAGAAGCCGGTAATTCAGCCGTAAACTGTTTAAGGTTTTTAGATGCATGGAATTTTTTGTCATTCACCATATGAACAAACGTATAGCTTCCATCCGCAATACAATAAAGAATATCATTGTATTTAACGGGATATTGCTCGCTGGCTGATGAAAGCTGGATCTTTTGCTCAGCATCATCCTGCTTTTTTATCTGTTCGAGCAGCAATTGATAATTTAATACGGATGTCTTTTCATTCAATCTTTGCTGTACACGTTCAATGGATTTTTTCAGTTTTGCAATGTTAACCGGCTTTAGTAAATAATCAATTGATGCATACTGGAACGCATCAATGGCATATTGGTCATAAGCCGTAACAAAAATGATCTCAAAATTGATCTCTGTAAATTTATTCAAAAGGTCGAACCCGGTTCCGTAAGGCATTTCAACATCTAAAAACACGAGGGCAGGTTTTAAAGATTTAATAAGCGCTTCTGCATCTGTAATATTTCCCGCAGTACCTACTACTTTTACTTCTTCGCAATAGTCAAGTAATATTTTATTCAGAACAGATATATTTTTCACTTCATCATCTACTATGATCGCTGTTATCATATTGTTGTTGGATATTTTATAGTTACCAATGTACCTGCGGCTTTATTTTCTGCATCATACTTATCAATAATGATCACTTCAAATTTCAAATGTGATATCTTGCTGATCAGTTCCAATCTTTCTTCGGTTAGGTTCATTCCTTTTGATGTATGTTTCTTAGCTGACAATGCTTTTTCCTTTGCCGATGCTTTTCTGCCAATTCCATTATCCTCAATGCTGCAAATAATAAAGTGTTTTTCTTTTTTAAAATGAATTTCCAGTTTCCCGCTGTTATCATTTAAATATCTTATACCATGTTTTATTGCATTTTCAGCAAAAGGCTGGATGATCATCGACGGTATTTCTATTTTTTTTATATCCAGGTCTTCTGCATAGGTTACCTGGTAAACGAACTTATCTTCAAAACGCATTTTTTCCAATAAAAGATAGTTGTTAAGGTAAGCGATCTCATTGCTTAATGAAATCGTATCGGCTGAATTTATATCAAGTGTTTTGCGCATCAATGATGCGAACTCTGATAAATATTCGTTTGCTGTAACAGGATCATTATGCAGTATATAATGCTGAATTGAGTTCATACTATTGAAAATAAAATGTGGGTTCATCTGCGCTCTCAATGCTCTTTGCCGAAGTGATGCTATATTTCTTTCTATTTCCCGTTCCTGTTTTCCTTTAAGCCGGATTCGCCGAACATATGCCTGCATGATTAAACCAATTAACAAAAGCAATGTTATTCCCAGTATAATCCTGAACCAGTTTTGTTCCCATATTGTTTTTTGTATGGTAAAGTTCTGTTTGAGCAAATCGCTTTGCTTACCGAATTTATTGATTGCTATCAACTCAAGTGTATAGTTGCCGGAAGGCAAGGAAGGGTAGCTTAATGTTGTTTCTTCGGTTGTTTGCCATTTATCGCTTAATCCAAGCATCCTGTATTTATAGGTCATATGACCTGATGAAAGAAATGAAATACCGACAAATTGAAAACGGATATTATTATCATTGTGTTCTAAAACAAGATTATTGTTAGCAGGTATCATTTCTTTACCTGATACTGTAATATCCGTGAGCCGTATATTACAAGGCGTGTATACCGGAACGTTGGTTTCATCAAAAACGCATAGCCCGCGGGATGTTCCAACGTAGATCATATTCCCATCTGCATATATAGCATTAACAATATCGGCATCCAGGCCATCTTCCTCGGTAAATTTTTCTGTTACCCCTGGGTTAACAGCAGTGAGATCTATCTTATTAAGCCCTTTCTCCGTACCTGCCCATAAAACATTATTTTTTGCATGAAGACACCTGACTATATTACTTGTCAATCCGCCATTGGCTACAGTAATATTAGAAATTACTTTTCCATTCCTGTAACCAACAATGCCCTTTTCGTAAGTAGCCACCCAAAGCGTACCATCAGGCGTTTCCGCAAAAGAACTAATCCTGTTTCTAAAAAGTGGGATATGATCGCCGACAAATATCAATTTATTACCGGGAAAAACAGCATACAAACCACTGACCGTACCGATATAATAGATACCGTTTTTATAGTAAGCACAGGTTGTACGGTGCCGGTAAAGATATTGTATACGTTTGAAGGTACCAGCAGACTGCGTATATAAGACTGCATTCTCATTAGAAGCTACCAGTGCAGTATCATTTTTTAAAAAAATTGTTTTTATACTTCCCATACCGCTATCAGATAACGTTACGGTTGCATGCAGAAAATTAGAACTGCTACATGTAATATAAAATGGCCTGGATTTTTTTGTAAACAAACCGATATCAGCTTTTATCTCTTCAGGAACTTTATGGCTGATGCCTGGTGTCATTTTCCAAAAGGTTTCAGCTTCGGATCCGATATAAAAATCACCGTCTATTTTTTGTATATCCAACACAGGAAGCGGGCTTTTATCTGTGCCTAAATTATAAGATACAGCCGCAAGCGGGCTCACTTTAAACACACCTGATCCGGCTGTTGAGAACCAGAGATTGTTTTCAGTGTCTTTATATACATCATGAATGTTATATTCTGGCAGGTAAATGTGGGTGTATGCTTTTTTATTTGTGTTATACACTTTTACACCGCCGCCATAATAGTTGAAAACGGCAATTAAACTATCATCGATAATACGTGCCCGGTTTTCAATCCTGTTCAGTTTTCCGCCAAAAGGCGCAATATTCAACGCAGAATCTTCTGATGAGAAATACACAAATTCATTAAAGTTTCCATAGAGGTAAATGTTTTTTCTAAACAGATTATTATCCGCATAGCTACGGCCCCAATACCTATTTTCAGGTATGGTCATTAGCGAAGCATTCAACTTTGTATTTATCAATTCTATACTGAAATAGCCGGTACTTCTCACGATATCGTGTAAAGGCAGTTTTTTTAAAGCATCTTCAATTGCATTCCCGGTATTAAATACCTCTATCCTGTTATTTGCGTAAAGAATATAAGTATTGTGGCGGGATTGCATGATGATATTTGCTTCCTTATCTTCCGCATAAGAAGTTATATTCTCATTGAGCATATTAAAACGTGCCAGTAAAGAATCGTTTTGCTGATTGTGAATTTTTCCATCCAGGTAATAACATACTGAATTCTTAAATACAGTAAGCCATACCCTGTTTTTTGAATCGACAAGTGTTCCAAAAACTTCATTGGTTGGCAATCCATCTGCAGTAGTAAAATTGCGGAAATGAGTGCCATCAAAACGGCTCAACCCTGTTTCGGTAGAGAACCAAATAAACCCATCTTTATCCTGGGAAATACCATGTACGTTAGAGCCTGGCAATCCGTTCCTGGTGTCGTA
Source organism: Ferruginibacter sp. (assembly GCA_047601875.1). Taxonomy (GTDB): domain Bacteria; phylum Bacteroidota; class Bacteroidia; order Chitinophagales; family Chitinophagaceae; genus Ferruginibacter. The sequence continues at coordinate 752,090 of JASGIL010000001.1, forward strand.
GTGCGTGGAAATATATTGCTGGCCATATACACTATACCCGAGAAAAAAAAGAAAGAGAAGAAAATAGTTTTTTAAAAACATAATGAATGTACAGCACTGAAAATTGTAAAGATAGCAGTAATTAATTTTTGTGCTTGCCTGACGGAGTAAGGGTTAATTTTATAATTAAAAAAATCAATTAAAAAAACGATTGATATAGCCAGGTTTTTTGCGGCAGCAAAAAAAAGAATTTATAATGATCTTAAGAAATATTCTTTATAAGTGACTGGCTTTTCTTTACTGGTGTAAAGTATTACCGTAACGCTTTAAGAAATTCATCTTTGCGCCGTACTGCAATCTCAAATTCTTTTCCATCAGACATGACAACACTTGCGCTTTGCCCCTTTATCACCCTGCTTACATGATTCATATTGATAAGATGGCCATTATGTATCCTGAAAAAAATGGATGCAGGAAATGTTGCTGTTAATTGTTTGAGATTCCTGGAAACATGAAATCGCTTTCCACCCGCTATTTGAACAAAGGTGTAACTTCCGTCTGCAATACAATAAATAATATCATTGTACTTCACGATCAATTGTTCATTGGCTGATGTAAGCTGTACTTTTTCCTCACCAGGATCTTTTTTTCTTGCCTGCTCCAGCAGCAGCCGGTAATTTACGATGGCAGTTTTCTCATCGATCCTTTGCGCCACACGGTCAACAGCTTTCTGAAGCTTATCAATATTAACAGGCTTTAAAAGATAATCTATCGAATTATATTCAAAAGCGTCAATAGCATATTTGTTGTAAGCAGTAACAAAAATAATTTCGAAATTGATGTTGGGAAGTTTGTCCAATAAATTAAAAACAGGGCCCTCAGGCATTACAATGTCTAAAAATACCAGCGTTGGCTTTAGTTTTTCGATATGAGCAGCAGCTTCTGCAATATCAGCAGCTTCCCCGATTACTTCTACTTTTTCACAATAATCGGCCAGTATTTTTCTTAATGTTGACCTGCTTTTTAGTTCATCATCAACTATGATCGTTCTTATTTTCATACTAGCAGGAACCTGATCGTTACAGTTGTTCCGACTGCTTTTTTATCTGCATCAAATTTATCAGTGATATCCATTTTAAAATTCAACTTATATACCTTATTGATAAGATCGAGCCTTTTTTCAATTAAAGACATTCCCTGTGATACATGTGTTACACCCGATCTTCTTTTGAGTTCTCTTGCCGCATCCCGGCCAATTCCATTGTCATCAACCGTACACACAAGCATTCCATCTTTTTTCTCAAAGCCAACAGTAAGTTTTCCGCTGCCATCATTTACAGGACGCAACCCGTGCTGTATTGAATTTTCAATAAAAGGTTGCAGCACCATTGGTAAAATTTTTGTACTGACCCTGTCGATATCATTTGCGCAGCTTATTTCATAAGTAAATTTTTCATCGAAACGCATCCTTTCCAATAACAGGTAGTTTTCCAGGTAACTGATCTCATCTTTCAAACTAACGGTATGGCCTGCATTCATTTCAAGTGTGCGGCGCATGAGCATGGCAAATTCAGATAAATACCGGTTGGCAGCAATTATATCATTGTGAACGATATAATGCTGTATTGAATTCATGCTGTTAAAAATAAAATGGGGATTCATTTGTGCCCTGTATTGCTTTTGCTCGAGGTCCATGCCCAATAACTTTGACTTTAACCTGTTTTGTCTTATAAGAAATATTGCAACAATGATAACAATGATCGCAACAAGCAATCCCACAAACATGATGACACGACTGCGAAACAAAGCAAATTTTTGCGCTTCTATTTTTTTTGCCAGTTCAGCATTTTTGAGCTCCAGTTGCTGTGTTTCAAATTTTACATTGAGTTCAGCAAGTGCCTGTACTTTTTCATCGTTCAGGAGGGAATCATTTGCAACAGATGACTTCAACATATAGTCATAAGCATTTTTATAATCACCTCTCTTTGCATACAGAACGGAGAGGTCCCTGCCGGCATTGTGCACCATTTCAAGATTGCTTGTTTTATTTCCAAGCTCAAATGCTTTTTTATAATAAACTTCTGCCTCTGCCGGCTTTTCCTGTTCACTCAATAAGGTTGCGATATTATATAAATTGAGTTGTGTATTTACATCATCCTGCTGCTCTTCACTAATTTTCAGTGATTTTGAATAATACACTAAAGCAGAATCTCTCTGCCCGGTCTTATCATAACATATTCCAAGATTCATGTAAGGAGTGGCCTTGGAATCACTTCCCATCTTTTCAAAAACATCCACACAAAGCCTGGCATATTTAAAAGCACTATCATATTTATTTTGTTCAAGATAAATTGCAGTAATGCCGTTGTAAGCAACCCCCACATTTCTTACCTGGCCCATCATTTTAAAAACATCACCTGCTTCAGCTATGTATTTAACAGCGTTGTCGTAGTATTTCATCCAGTAAAGCGTTTGGCCAATATCGCCAAGGACTGTTGCTGTTTGCATCGAATCATTTTGTACCCGGCAAATCTTAAGTGCCTCAAGCTGGATCTCGAATGCTTTTTGATAATTACCTGTGCTGCGGTAATCCCTGCTGTAATTGCTTAATATAGATACTTCTCTTGTTGTAAATTTATTTTGCCTGCATATGGCAAGTGCATCTTCATGATATTTCATCGCATCCTTCCCCTGCCCCATTCTTTGCTTTGCCGTACCAATCGTTTCAAGGCTTACCATTTCTCCAAAATGATAATTGATACGTTTTGATATTTCCAGCATTTCTGTTGCACCTTTTTCACTGATCCTGGGATCAATATTTAATGTGTCGAGTAAACCACGCAGCCTGGCTTTTACAGCAGTGCTGTCCATAACAGTTTGCGCTTTGATATTTCCGCCAAAAAAAATAACAGAGAATATAAAAAACAAAAGATGCGGGCCGGCAAATAATTTTTTTTCACAAGTGATCCTGCGGTATCCAGGTAAGAAGGTATTTCTCATAGCTAGTTTATAATGCCCGTTATCCATTCAATCATTTAAAACGGCATGGCATTTTTTTCAGGGCGTGAATTTAAAATCATTTTTTTCATTGTACAAAATTCAGGGCTATTATTAATAATTTGTTTTTAACGACCGGAACCTGTATTTCAAAATAAAATACTTATCATGAAGGCGGTAATGCATGCCCAGCGCCTGTTTCAACTATTTTAATTGCCCGTTTACCTATTATATGTTTTTAGTCTGGTTTATTTTGACTTATATACATTTGCAAAAATTTTTAAAATGAAGTGGACCATACTTGGAATAGGGATCTTTTTTGAAGTATTGGGAACCATCTGCATGAAATATGCCGAGGGATTCACCAAACTTGTTCCTTCAATATTAGTTTTTGTTTTCTACGGTATCAGTCTTGCAGCACTGGTATTTCTTTTGGAAAAAATGCAGGTAAGCATTGCCTATGCGATCTGGGCAAGTGCCGGCACTGCATTGATCGCAATACTGGGTATTGTTTTTTTCAAAGAACCGGTTTCTGTTGCAAAGATCATTTCCCTTTCTTTCATAATACTTGGAATACTGGGATTAGAATTGCTTGACTAATGAAAATTATATGAATGTTTTTTTAACCGGCGCTACCGGTTTTGTTGGAGGTGAACTACTGGTTACTTTATCCAAACGCAGCGAGATCAATAAGATTTATTGTTTCATCAGGAGAGAAACAATCAGCGAAGCATTGGTTAAGATCGAAAATATTTTTGACCTGCATGATGATCTTTACGACCGGGAAAAGATCATCCCGATCCTGGGCGATCTGCAGGACGAACAACTAACGATCTCGCTAAAAGAAGAAATACAGCTCCGCGATGTTAACGTGATCATTCATTCTGCTGCGAATACTTCGTTCTCCCGTATTTACAACAAACAGGTTGAAGAAGTAAATATCAAAGGACTTGAAAGAATCTTACTTTGGGCAAAAGATCTTCCGCAACTTGAAACATTTTTATATGTTGGCACCGCAACCATCTGCGGCAAGAATATTAAGAACAGGTTGATATCTGAAAGCGAGTCACCGAATTTATCTGCTGAACATCTTGTAAGATATACCTACACAAAAATGCAGGGTGAACTATTATTGGATAAATATTTACCACAGGAAAAAATATTAATAACACGTCCTTCTATTATTATGGGTGATAGCCGCAAAGTAATACCACGATCTCCTGTTATTTTATGGGCCGTTGCAACCATCAACCAGTTAAGGCTCTTACCTGCCAACGGTCGTTCATTGCTTGACATGATCCCTGTTGACTATGCAGCAAAAGCAATTGTAGCATTACTTTTTGCAAAAAGAAATTACAAGGTTTATCATATAACATCTGGTAAAGCTGCTGCGACATCTGTTTATAAACTTGCCGAACAACTCTCCTCTTATTTTACTGATATGCCTCCTTATCATTTTGTACATACAAATATGATCGAACAATTGAAGAAATGGTCGAAGGGGCGTTTAGAGGAGGGAAGTGAGTTACAGGAATATTCTGAATACCTCGATTACTGGAAAGATATATTCCCCGACCCGGGCACATTACGCATCTTATTGGCCGGGCTCGAACCTTATCTTGAATTCATGAATCTCGGGCAGGTGTTTGACAATAGTCGCCTGTTACAGGATGTACCTGGCATCAGGCAATCGATCCCTGCAGATATTTATATAAATAATTGCATGGAGTTTATTGCGGATATTAATACGTTTGAGGGGGCGTTTGATGCGTAGAATGTTAGTTGATAGGTTAACATGTCAACCTGTTAACTTATCAACCTGTCAACCTCTTCCAACGTCAATTGTTAATTATTAATTGCATCGTTCCTTTCACGAAACTATCTCAGTAACTTTCTCCTCACAAACTACATTCTGATGAAAAAGATCCTTGCATTATCAGCATGCTTATGCATTATCATTTTACGACCTGCAATTGCCTGCAGCACTTTCTTTATAAACAGCAATGGTGAACTTGTATTTGGCCGCAACTACGATTGGGTTTCGGGAGCGGGTATGGTTTGCAGTAACCTGAGGGGGATGAATAAAACATCTATAAAGATGGAAGATGGCAACACGATCAACTGGACCTCAAAATATGGAAGCATAACCTTTAACCAATATGGAAAAGAATTTCCAACAGGTGGTATGAACGAGAAAGGACTCGTGGTAGAACTCATGTGGGCAGAAGGAACCGTATATGCCAAAGCTGATAACAGGCCGGCATTGGGTGTGTTGCAATGGATACAATACCAACTCGACAACCATGCAACGATCGAAGAAGTGATTGCTTCTGATTCAATGATCCGCATCTCTGTTCACAATGTACCATTGCATTATTTAGTTGCTGATGCAAATGGTAATGCTGCAACCATAGAATTTTACAACGGAAAACTGGTAGCCCATAAAGGAAAGGACCTCCCTTTTCCCGTACTTACAAATAATTCTTATAGTGAATCCGCAAAAGCAGCAACCGATGCAAACATTTTATCGGGCAACAAAAATTTTTCTTTTGATAACAATTCATTGCAACGTTTTACAAAAGCCTGTTCAATGGTACAGGAATTCAAACAGGATAAAAAGGATAAACCTGCAGTTGATTATGCATTTGACATATTACAAAATGTTGCACAGGGGTCATTCACAAAATGGAGCATCGTGTATGATCTTAAAAATAAAGAAATATATTTTCGTACCGCTGGTTACTCCGGTATTAAGGCAATTACTTTTAATGCCTTTAATTTTGAATGCAGTGCAGGAGCAAAAGTGCTTAACATGAACCAGTCGTTGAAAGGCATGGTTGATAAAGAATTTATTTCATTCAGCAATGAACTAAATCGCAGCATCATAGAGAAAGCCATTAAGGAAAGCAGGGAACGTGTGACTGTTACTGATAAACAAAAGATGACGCTTATTGATTATGTAGCTACAATTAAATGTAAATAATAGTTGCCGCTGGTTGAGTGATTGTTTGAACTATGATTTAAGTGATTATAGGATGGACTATGATTTATTTATCTACTATTTTTTTGAGCCTGAGCATCGTTTTCATTTAATCGAACAAATCATAGTTCAGACAATTAGTGGCTATAAAAAATAATTAAAAATGAAATTTTCATTCATACTTTCCTTCTTGCTATCATCCGTAGCCGCTTATAGCCAGCTCAGCGATCATGAAATAAGAGATTTAAAAACCGGCCGTATTAAAGATGATACAAGCTATGTGTACTGGTTGCCTTATAAGGCAAACGAAAAACATTTATTTATCCAGGGTGCCAACAGCAAATTCAGTCACAAAGGAGAATTATCTTTTGATTTCAAAATGAAAGTGGGAACATATATCTGCGCTGCAAGAGATGGTGTTGTCCTCGAAACAAAAGCCGATAGCGATAAAGGAGGATTGAAAGATGAATACCTGGGCGAAGGCAATCACATCATCATTCAACACGATGATGGAAGCATTGCACAATACTGGCACCTGCAGCAAAACAGTGTAAAAGTACGTATTGGAGAATCCGTAAAACAGGGCCAGGTGATCGGCACCTCCGGCAATACAGGTTATACAGCGTTTCCACACCTGCATTTCCAGGTCGTTGATGTGAACGGAAAAGAAATATTACCAAGATTTAGTACAAAAAAAGGAATTCTTTATTTACGTCCGGGAAGGTGGTATAAACGTTCAATCAACTAATTTCCTCAAGCACAAATTTTCATATCGAAGATGTTTTTACCGCAGAGACACGGAGGTGCAGAGAGCCACTCTTTGCGTCTCTGTGCCTCCGCGGTTAATTTTTAAAATAGCAATTTTCGAGAAGTATGATAAGATCCTATTCCTCACTTTTACAATTCACAATCAAAATAATTCCAAATGATCACAAAAGTAAATCACATGAGCATTTTTGTTCTTGACCAGGACAGTGCTTACGATTTTTATGTAAACAAACTTGGTTTTAAAGTGCATACCGACGCATCTATGGGACCGGGTAAACGCTGGCTAACGGTAACGCCACCCGAACAACCCCAACTCGAGATCACATTGATGGCAATTGATGAAGGCATGATGTTCAAAAAAGATGCAGCAGTAAAAATGAGGGAACTGGTAGAAGCAGGCACATTTGGTTTTGCCGTATTTGAATGCAATGACCTCATGGCAACATACGAAGAATTAAAAAGCAAAGGTGTTAAGTTTAAGAAAGAACCTAAAAAAGAGTTTTATGGTTTTGAAGCATTATTTGTGGATGATTCGGGGAATTGGTTTTCGTTGGGAGAGAAAAAGAGCTAGAGCATAAGCTGTGAGCTATCAGCTGCGAGCTATGAGCTATGAGCAGAGATTTATAATTTATGTTGTTACATAAAATGTATTTTGTACAAAAATGTTCTTTAATTTATTGAACACAAGCTCATAGCTCGCAGCTGATAGCTCACAGCTCCTCAAAATGCATAACTTTACACATGTTTGATACTAAAGAAAATTCCGAAAAACTACAAGAAATCATCCGTGCAAGCTGGTTCATTGTTGAAGATGGCGCATACATTTATACATCTGTAAAAGAAATAACAACACCTGGAAAACACCTGATGATCATTAATGATGGCAAAGAGATCACCATTGTTACAAGGGAAGAAAATCTTCCTTTGCCCGGCACATACGAAGCCAATAAAGATAAATGGCGCTTGTTGAACATTCGTTGTGGGAATCCATTTTATTGTTCGGGTTTCATCGCATACATAACCGGCGCACTTGCTGCAAAAGGAATCGATATTGTTATTACATCAAGTTTTTCAAATGATCTTGTGATGGTGATGGAGAAGGATTTGGATGTAAGTGTGGATACGTTGATCGAGATAGGATTTGTTCAAAGAGTTTAGAGTTAAATATTTGGTGTTTATCGTTTGATGTTCATAACACCAAACGATGAGGCTCAAAAAAATAATTCATAACTCACAACTGTCCACTCCTCCATGTTTTATACAAAACGATCACCGGAAAAATAACCCATGCTGCATTGGCCATATACACACGAAGCAATTCAGGTGAAGCATGTTCTCCTACTGTTTCTTCAAATAAAATAATGGTAACATTCGTCAACATGACCGATGCCCAAATGATACTTGCAAACCTGATCCATTTTCTATCTTTTATATACGCATAGATCGCAAATGCATAGAACGGGCCGAAGAACAACACATCGATCCAGATCGTTGCACGCCACCATGCCGGCCTTGCCATCAATGCAGGATCAAAATTTTTTCCATACCAGTGAACAAGGTCAACCATTTTCGCAGGTGGCCATAATGGGTATTGAAAATTATTTGCATTGGCAATGGTTAGTTGTTCTATATCGACGATATAAGTGATAAAAAAAAGATTGATTGCAAAAAAGATGATCAATGCAATATCAACGGGACGTTTTGATAATGGTAAAGATGGAGCAGGCATAGCCGGTAATTAAATGTTTAATTAATAATGATTATTTGAAGTTAAACATTTGCTTAAGCATTACTGCTGGTGAAATGAATTTATTTCGATCGATAAACTTGACGAAGAATATTTTCTTATATTTGAAATGCTGCAAAAAACTGCACCCTATTATCATGAAAAAAATTTTCATACTCATTAGCACTTTAGCCATAATCTTTTGTTCATGTAAAAAAAAGCATGATGACAATATAATCAATCCGGCAAACAGCCCGGCAAAACTTATGAAAGTTGTATCATTGAACACCAATGCAACTGCTCCTTACGACACTCTACGTGTAGAAAACTACGGTTACGATGGCGCATGGAGAGTTACCAACGTAGACACGCATGGCTATGACGGCGTCGTTAATTTTACAGAAGCCTATACCTATAATTACAATGGGACCGATACTTTACCTTTCTTAACAATGACTACTTATGATGATATCAATGAACATTCATCATCCAGCAGTTGGCGCACATATGTAGCTGGTACGAGGAACATACTCGTAGATTCTACTATCGCATATCAAACAACAGGCAGCGGAACATCAAGTGATACTTTTGTAATTCATTACAGTTATACCGCTACTACATTGCAGATGGTTGAAGATAGCTACACAAGCTCGGGGCATCAAACATTTGGACCATCCACTATTAATATTACAAAGCAAAATGGAAACATAACTTTCCAGCAGCAAATTTTCGGCAGCAACACGCAAACTTATAATTGCACTTATGACACGCACCCAAATCCATACTATAATGTAGCGTGGTATAATAATACAATGATCCCAAGTATCTACAAATACTTTCCTGATTGCTTTGGATTGAATAATAATGTTACAGAAATCAATATTACTTCAGCTAGTACCGGTAACCCAACTACTGTTTCTCATTATACTTACAGCTATCAATATAGGAGCGATGGTTATCCAACTGAAATAACAGTACAGGACCAGGGCAGTACCGATCCGGGTTCTTTAACCAAAGTAATATATTCGTATTATCCGACAAACTAACGTTAACTGGTAAGATTTCCAACTGATTCTACGATTTTGTCTGAGCTAAGATTTTTGTGATGAAATGAAAACTAGATCAATAATCATTGTCTATCAAAAAATCATTTTCAATCATAGTTCAGGCAAAATCAGGTTGATTTGTTCTCTACCCTTCTGCGGTAATGCTCTTCCTGTTTTTATGCTCTTTAATAATAAAGAACAATAGTACTGGCAAAAAAATAAGATCAAAAAAACTTATCCAGTGAATTTGTTTTTTGTCATTCCATAAACTGATCATGTAAGTGCCGTGGCTGTAATACTGTTGTACAAGCAGGGCGATGATAAAATACACGAAATATTTGGGTCGTTTCAATACGCCGTATATACAAAACAAATTGATCACGGTAAAAAGAATATGCCTCCATACAGGTGCATCATTTACCTTATAGAAAATGCCGGTAAAATGATAACCGGCAGCTGCTAAAAATAGAATTGCAGAAAATTTAAAAAAGATATTCGCTGTTTTATTTTGGTATTTCATTGATATAAAAATACCAAACAAAATAATTTGAAAATTATCTGATTTGAAAATTTGAAGATGAAAGTATTTTTTCTCATCAAAAATATTTTTAAAATTCACAGAACCATCACCACATTTTTAAATCTTCAAATCTTCAAATTACCTGATAAAAGTGATACATTAATAACTCTCCTCCACTTGTCTTATACCACGAACAGATTGCAACTTATAGCCATTATCAGTTTCTACCGCTTCGATGCCTTCAATAATAAAATATCCGTTCTTACCTGCAAACCATATATCGCCGTTCAGGTATTTTTTTGGAAAATTATCCGGGTAAGCGGCTTCATTATCAAATTCCTGGTAAACTGAGTTTGCCCAGCTAACGCCTCGTCTTGCAGCTTCAGCATGCAGGTTATGCAATTCCTTTTTGTATTCGGCTACATATTCTTTTTTACGTTGCTCCACGATCTCATCGATCTTTTGTTGTGTAAGGCCATCCATGTTTGCAGCAAGCATTAATTGTAACAATGATTTGTATTCTTTTTCTGTTGGATGCAATGATATCCAAAGCGCTTCATCATTTTTTTGAATGGCAGTAAACACCTGCTTTGCAAATTCCCGGTTGTTCGTATTCATTCTTTTTTTTGTTGATGAGAGAGTAGTTTGTGTTTTTCCTGTAGTAATAACAAAAAGGCCTATTAAAGTAAATGTTGAAAGAATTAAATTTTTCATCATAAGTAATTTTATAACATCAATAAACAAACAATGCTTCATGTTTGATCTTATCTGCCTTTTCCGGCGATACATTTTTATATTCCCAGATCGCAGATTCCCAATCGCCATAAACAGGATTTGGAAGAATGATAAAAACATCTCCAAAAAGATCTTTATTATCTCTTACAAGATTGCAACGGGTGAACCATGATTCTTTGTAAAACATTTTATCAAAATCATTCAGGTTATCGCCCAGTAACAATGCAATGGTATATTGTTGTCTTATTTTTTCGCGGCGTGGCTCTTTGTCAGAACTGCTGTCTTTCATCATCACATGCAATTCATCTGCCTGTGGAAAACCACGGAGTGCTAAATTTTTTATGGTTGCTTCTTTTTCCTTTGAACTGCGGTTACTTACATAAAAACACTGTACACCCATTTTATCGGCCCATTGAAAAAAAGCTACAGCGCCGGGAATGTCTCCTGCATTTGCAGTACTTGTCCAGTTGAGCCAGCTTTTTTCTGTGTATGTTGTATGATGCAAAAGATCAGTAGCCTGTTGCGGGCTGTTGTCCAAAATTGTTTCATCAATATCTGTAACGATCGCCAGCCTATCGCCACCATTTTTACGCAGCGCAATCTTTTCCTGTAATTTAAGTTTGGCAAGTGAAAATGCCTGGTAACAAAGCGCCTGGTATTCACCGCTGCGTTGTTGCCATAACAATGCGTTGAGACTGTACTCTAATGAAGTGATACTTCTTGAACTGCTTTTGTGTGTTGGAACTGCTGAAACAATTTCTTTCGTTGCATGTAATGCAGAAACTTTTGTTTGTGCATGTGTAGTAGAAAATGCGAATACTAAAATGAATAAGCCGATGCGATGTTGCATGATGTAGATATAATTTTTGAAGATGCATATTCATGAAAATTATTTAGCGCAGGTAAGTTCATCAAACAAAAGGCAGGCACTGGTTTGTGAAAGGCTTCAACAATTGACAATGGACAATTATTAAGAGATTGAGATTTCTTTTCATTGACAATGGCCAACTGTCAATTGTCAATTGAATATCGTATCTTTAAAATCCGCCGATACTCAATTACCAAAAATGAAAAAACTTGCACCCCACTGCTGCTTGCGGCGATTATTTATTTGCTCATTACTGATCATTTTCTCTTTAAAGTCATCTTCATTAAATTATTACTGGATCGGCAATTCAGGAAACTGGACAGACCTGAACCATTGGGCCACCACATCGGGCGGTACTGTTACCCATAACCAGATCCCAACCGCGTTTGATGATGTATTCTTTGATGCAAATTCTTTTTCTCTTCCCGGCCAGGTAGTAAATTTTGATGCAATTACCATACTGGCACATCATATCAACTGGACCGGTGTTACCAACACACCCGCATGGAACAGCCCGATCGCAAACAGTGTAAGAATATATGGTTCGCTGACATTGGTTACAGGCATGACGATCAATCTTGGAGGACCCATATATTTTGAGGCAACCACAACAGGCCAAACGGTTGTGACGGCAGGGAACATTATTACAGAGCAGGTAATATTTGATGGTGTTGGTGGAGGATGGACATTGCAGGATGCTTTTGTATCATCTGGTATTATTACATTGAATGCAGGTACACTCAATACAAACAATCAAATAGTTACTGCGGGAGCGTTTTTTTCAATGTCGAATACTACCAGGATATTAAACATGGGCACTTCTGTTTTTAATCTCAATGGAAGTGATCCCTGGTGGATAGAGAATACAGGTTGTACGATTAATTGCGGAACATCTGTAATTAATTTAACCGGGGCAACGAGTACATTCCATGGTAATACAATTAGCACAAACACTTACTATGATGTAAATTTTACTGGCAATGCGAACGGAATAATAAATGGTGCAAGTAATTTTCATGATGTTAATTTCCTTGCCCATGGAGAAATATATAATACCGGCAGCTTTCACAATGTAACTTTTGCTTTGGATGGAATAATTGGCGCAAGCAATACTTATAATGATCTGAATTTTACTACCGGTCATATTTACCAGCTTTGGCAAAATTTTATACAAACGATCAACGGAACATTCGGGGCTAACGGAACCTGCGCCGCACCTATTACGATCACCACTGAATCACCTGGTTATACAACAACGATCGTTCACCCAGCGGGAAATGTAAATTGTAGCTACGTTGTGCTCAGGGATATAAATGCTACAGGCGGAGCAAATTTCACAGCCAGCAATTCTACAGATCTTGGCAACAATACAGGATGGATATTTAATGCTGCAGTACCGCAGCATTTTTATTGGATCGGCAACAGCGGCAACTGGGATGACGTCAATCACTGGTCGCTTACAAGTGGTGGCACTTCTGCCGGTTGCGCCCCTGGGCAATATGACAATGTATTTTTTGATGGCAACTCTTTTTCTTCTGCGTCACAAACTGTTTATGTCGCTCTTTCAACTGCCAGTTGCAAAAATATGGATTGGACAGGTGTTACAAATACACCATCATTTGAATCAACTTCGCCATTCAACGTCCTGAATATTTTTGGTTCAGTAAAGTTCGTTCCCGCAATGAACATGAACTTCGGCAGCGTGATCAATTTTGAAGCAACGGAACCGGGTCAAACAATTACTTCCGGCGGCCAGGTGTTTAAAAGAGAAATCTCATTCAATGGCACCAATGGCGAATGGACATTGCAGGATGCACTGAATTGCGATACTTCCATTTTTTTTAATAACGGTACACTTACTACGAATAATCAAACAGTAACAGCATCTGACATCACTACGTTCTCCTATAATACCAGGGTATTGAATATGGGATCCTCTGTATTTAATCTTGACAGGGCCCAGGCATGGATGATATTTGGTGCAAATCTTACCATTAACAGCGGAACATCTGTTATTAATTTATCGAATGACATGGCGACATTCATGAACTATGCCCAGGATATCTATACGTTTTACAATGTAAATTTTACGGGGCCTACGAGTGGTACCATATTCGGTTCAGCACATTTTAATAATGTTAACTTTTTGCATGCAGGGATCATCAATGATTCGTGCAGGTTTCATGTTGCAACCTTTAATGGAGATGGAGATATTTTACATGATAACGTTTACGATGACCTGCATTTTAGTGCCGGGCATACTTATCATCTCTGGGACCACCGTACCCAAACAATCAATGGAACATTTGATGCACAGGGCACTTGTGGAAAGCTCATTACAATTACAAGTTATACGCCGGACAGTGCAGCTTTTATAAAAAAACTTTCAGGAGCGATCAATGTGGCTTATGTGGCGATGCGTGACATACATACTATTGGCGCCGCTATTTTTACTGCTTCCGGTTCAGCAGACCTGGGTAACAATGCAGGATGGACCTTCAATACTCCCCCCGGTTCACAAAATTTTTACTGGATCGGCAATTCAGGCAATTGGTCAGATGATAATCATTGGTCATTTAGCAGCGGTGGACCACCAGCAGGTTGTGCCCCCGGCCCAATGAACAATGTATTTTTTGATGCAAATTCTTTTTCAGGCCCGGTCAAACCGTTACAGTAGATATAACAAGTATTTATTGCAGGAATATGGACTGGACAGGTTCATTGTTCAATCCATATTTTACATCTAACCTTGATCTTGCGTATATAAACATTTATGGTTCGCTTAAGTTTATTTCAGCAATGACAATGTTTATGAAGGCCAATGTAAATTTTGAAGCAATCACTCCTGGCCAAACCATTACTTTAGCTGGTAAAGCGATTTTGGGCGAAGCAAAATTTAATGGTAACGGTGGCGAATGGACCTTTTTGGATCAGTTTAAAACAACGGGTATTACCTGGCTGAATCATGGCACAATCAATACAAATAACCAGCATGTGGACATCTATGGTATGTTTTCTTTGGAAGGCACAGGCAGGGTGCTAAATATGGGCTCCTCTGTTTTTGATATTGGCGGAGTTACTGCCTGGAAATTAGGCGGACAAGGCATTACCATCAATAGCGGAACTTCAGTGATCAATTGCAACTTTAACCTGGCTGCCTCACAATTCACCAGCAATACCGTGGGGATAGATACCTATTACGACGTAAACTTTTTTTTCGGAGGTGTTATCAACGGTACATGTAATTTTCATGATGTTCATTTCTACGGACCGAAAGGAACGATCATCAATCCCTGCAGTTTTCATTTAGCAAATTTTCATGCAAATGGTGATATCTTTTCGGATAACGTTTACGATAACCTGCAGTTTAGTGCCGGTTCTGTTTACGTGCTTTGGAAAAATAAAACACAAACGATCAACGGAACATTCAGTGCAGATGGCGACTGCGGATCGCTTATTACCATAAACAGTAGTACAGAAGATAGTACAACAACCATATCACATCCCCCGGGTGCAGTAACCATCTCAAATGCAATACTAAAAGATGTACACGCTACCGGTGGTGCAACTTTTACTGCTAATAGCAGCCTCGATCTTGGTAATAATACCGGGTGGACGATCAATCCAATGCTTAATCCTGATCTTTATTGGATAGGAAACAGCGGCGATTGGAGTGATGGCAACCACTGGTCATTCACAAGCGGCGGCCCTCCTTCCGGTTGCAAACCCAGTGTTTTAACCAATGTCTTTTTTGATGTAAACTCTTTTACTTCAACAGGCGCAATTGTGAGGGTAAATCCATTGATGGCTTATTGTAACAACATGGACTGGACGGGCGCCATCAATGCACCTGGTTTTACAGATTCGGCGGATGTGTGCCAGTTAAATATATATGGCTCATTAAAACTAGTTGCCGGTATGATCATGGATTTTGCCGGTAACGTAAATTTTGAAGCAATTAATCCGGGGAAAACAATTACTTCTCATGGCATCTCTTTTACCAGTTCTGTTACATTTAATGGTATAGGTTCATGGACATTACAGGATGGATTTACTGCCAGTGCTATCGTACTCAATAAAGGTACTCTTAATACAAACAACCAGCCGGTAGCAGCAGGTGGTTTTCTGTCAGTAACAAACAATACAAGAACATTGAATATGGGTGCTTCTGTTTTTAGCCTTTCAGCAGGTAATGCGTGGTATGTTGAGAACCCGGGCCTTATCATTAACAGCGGAACTTCTGTAATAAATTGTACAGGCATAAATGCCGATTTCCGTGACAACAGTACTCCTGTTCATACTTATTATGATGTGAATTTTATCGGAACAGGTATCAACAATATTTACGGCAAGAGTAATTTCCGCAATGTGAATTTTGCAGGTAACGGTCACTTATACCAGCCAAACAGTTTCAATGATGTTGTTTTTGCCAAAGATGGGCAAATAGACAGCAGCAATGTTTTTCATGACCTGTTTTTTACTTCACAGTACAGTTATATACTTGGAGCAGGTTCTACGCAAACAATCAACAACTACTGGAAGATACAGGGAACCTGTACGGAATACATCATTCTTCAAACCAATAGCGCAGGTTTTTTCGCAACGGTTAATTGCGCAGCAAGTTCTGTATTGGGTTACGATATTCACTTACGTGATATTCACTGCACAGGCGCAGCAAATTTCATAGCTTATAATTCTGTTGATCTTGGCGGTAATTCAGGATGGAACTTTATGACATTACCTCCATTGTCAAGCGCAGGTGCGATCAATGGGCCAACCGCTGTTTGCCCAGGAGGTAGTTTTACTTATAATATTGCAGATGTGCCGGGCGCCATCAGCTATCAATGGAACGTTCCTGCAGGTGTAACCATTACCAACGGGCAGGGCACCAATACAATTACCGTTAGTATTGGTACTAGTGTGTCTGGTAGTATAAGTGTACAGGCATGCGGAGGTTGCGGTTGCAGTAATGCCAGTAATACTGCGCCGATCACATTAACTACATCTACTACCCCAACCGTAACATTAACAGCAAATCCCGGTAATAACATTTGTTTGGGAACTGCTGTAACCTTTACTGCAACAGCTGCAGGCACGGGAGGCGGTACGGTTACTTACGATTTTATAATAAACGGAACAAGTGTTCAAAACGGGAACTCAAATACTTATAGCACACCAGGCCTGGCAGATGCAGATGAAATATCCTGTACCATAACGCTTAGTGGTAGTGGCTGTTTTGGAAGCAGCACAGCATCGTCTAATTTAATTACAATAACGGCATTGTCGCAACTTACACCAGCAGTAACGCTCACAGCAAACCCTGGTGGCAATATCTGTTCCGGAACTTCTGTAACATTTACTGCAACAGCAACAAATACTGCAACAGCAACCATTAACTATGATTTTAAAATAAACGGAACAAGCGTTCAAAGTAGCAGTGCAAATACATATACTACTGCTACACTGGCAAACGGTGACGCAGTAACCTGTACCATCACTTTAAGTGGCGTTGGCGGAAATTGTTTTAGTTCAAATGTTGCATCATCCAATTCACTCATCGTTGTTTTAACGGCATCGCTTACACCATCTGTTACGATTGCTGCTAACCCCGGCACCACTGTTTGTTCAGGAGCAGCAGTAACATTTACCGCAACTGCCACAAATACTGCTGCTGCAACTATTAATTATGATTTTAAAATAAACGGAACAAGTATTCAAAGCAGTAATGTAAATACATTTACTACTTCCACATTGGCAAATGGAGATGTGGTAACATGTTCCATCACTTTAACAGGCGGCGGCAATTGCCTTACTTCTACCGTTGCATCATCAAATTCCCTCAGTATTATTTTAACTCCGTCTATTACGCCATCTGTTACAGTTAATGCATTTCCCGGCACTGATATTTGCCCGGGGATGGTTGTATCATTTGCTGCAACAACTTTAAATACAGGAACTGCAGCAATAACCTATGATTTTAAAATAAATGGTACAACTGTTTTAAACAGCAATGTAAATACTTATATTAACAGTACACTGGCAGACGGAGATATAGTAACCTGCACCATTACTTTAAGTGGAGGCACAGGAGATTGTTTTACATCTAATGTTGCATTATCCAATTCGCTTACAATCCATGTAGCCACAGCCGTTAGTCCTTCTGTCACGATCAGTTCAAGTCCTGGCAATACTGTTTGCCCCGCAACTGCTGTTACATGCACTGCAATAACCAGTAATACCGGGGGCGGTGTTATAAACTATAATTTTACAGTAAATGGAACAAGTGTTCAAAACAGTAGCTCTAATATTTATAGTTCAACTTTTTCAAACGGCGATATAGTAGCATGTGTTATAACAATTACCGGTGGTAGCTGCCTTACGAGTTCCACCGCTACGTCCAATTCGATCACGATGAATGTGGATGCAGGTAATATAAATATAGATGCAGGAACAAATGTTACGATCTCTGCAGGACAAACCGTACAACTAAATGCAAGTACAGATGCAGGAACATACCTGTGGTCGCCATCAACAGGATTGAGCGCAACGAATATTTTAAACCCGGTTGCATCACCTCTTGTAACTACTACTTATACTTTAACTGTAACCAATGTGTTTGGTTGTTCTGCTTCAGATGATGTAACAGTAGAAGTAAAAAATAATCCCACAGCCGGTTGCATATTTAATCCAAGGAATGCGATCACACCCAATGGAGATGGTATCAACGATAAATGGATCGTATGGGAGGGAAGCTGTAGCATCGCCACGCATGTTATCGTACTCAACAGGGATGGCCTGGTCGTATTTGAGTCACATCATTATCAAAACGACTGGCAGGGAACATATAAAGGAAAGACATTGCCAGATGGTACTTATTACTTCATTGTAGAATATAAATTGAGTAACGGACGTATGGTCAGAAAGAAAGGCGATATTACGATACTAAGATAATTCAATGATGTATGGTATAAGATGTATGATTTTTTATACTAATTGGCACAGTAATATGTTGTCAGCGCCTTTGCGTCACCGCAGTAAACATACTGCTGATCTTATAGCTGGAATTATTCATTTTTATAAAAAAATGTTATTGGCTGCCTTCTGAAACAAGGAACAGGATAACCTGAGATCATTGCAGGTTTCCACCTGGGACAGTTTTTTATTAGCTTCACAGCTGCAGCTTCCATTCCAAATCCAAAATTTGTTTCTGCAACAACATTGCTTATAGAGCCATCGGTATTTACAATAAAGCTTACAATAACTTTATAAGTACCGTCTCTTACGCCAAGGCTTACCGGCAGATCACTATCTAGATTTTTTACCAGGTATGATCTGTATCCCTGGTCTCCCCCGGGAAAGCTGGCTTCAACACGATCCTTTTTGGAAACTGCAATCGTTTTTACAGAATCATTTTCATATATCTTCAATATGCCATCATCAGTACCTGCATATTCAACCTCATAAGTGATGACGCCGGCTTTATAAAAACTATATTTTTCTTTTTTAGTAAGACTATCTTCAAAAATACAAGTAGCAAGTTTACCTGTTTCATCATACCTGTATAAAGCCTTGGCAGTAACTTTTCCATTTACATATACAGAAGAATCTTTTTTAAACCCGCTGCTGTCCCACTTGAACCATACGCCGTTCTCAACATTATTCTTATACCAACCTTCATTTTCTTTTTTGCCATTTTCATAAAAGGATCTGAAAAAGCCAGTCATATTGCTGAGAGAAGAATCAGTAAAATGAATTGACATCAGTGGCTTACCATCAGCCTGGTAAAAATAATCTACCCGGAATAACCCACTATCCGGGATCCCTTTACCAATAAAAAAAGCATTACCCTGTGTTGTTGATGTAAGATTATTATCGAGATAATATACCGATGTGTAAGATTGGGCTGTTACAGTTGTTAACGAAAAAGAAGTAAGACATATTGAAAGAAGCCATTGCTTTATCATGAATGCTGTTTTAATACAAAAGGTAATAAAATAAGTATATATCCGCAAAGGTGCCTTTAAAACATGGTATTAAAATTGAGCATGAATATTTCAGAAAAATACTACCTTGGTATTTGCACTTCAACCGTCTCTTCGAAAGCTGCTGCTGATCTATTCAAACACTTTCATTATTCATTTATTTAAACAAAAAAGCAATGAAACGTTTAACGGTAATTTTTACAATGGGAATTATTCTATTCCTATCTTCCTGCAATGGCGATTCAAAAGAAAAAGAAGAAGAGGTAGCTAAAGACACTACTGCTGCGGTAGCGCCAACGCCCCCTCCTCCCCCGGCTGAAGCAACTTTCTCTCCTTTTAAAATTGTATCGATAAGGCATAAGGTAAAAGATTTTTCAAAATGGCTGCCTGTTTACATGGGACATGATTCTATGAGAATGGTATATGGTGTAAACAGGTACCGTCTTGGCAGGGGAATGGAAGATTCAAATATGATACTCGTTGTTGACAGGATCAGTGATGTGGCAAAAGCAAAAGAATTTGGCGGATCGGCAACTTTAAAAGATGCTATGGCAAAAGCAGGTGTTGTTGGCAAACCGGATATCTCAATGTTTGAAGTGATACGTAATGACAGCTCAATGATTGCGAACCCTGATCGCCTTGCAGTAACAACTAAAGTAAAAGATTTTGCGGCCTTCTTAAAAACATATGATGGTGAAGGTAAGGCGACAAGAGCAGAAAATGGTTTGGTTGACCGGGCAATGGGTCGTAACCTGGATGACTCGAATACTGTGCGTATTGTATTTGCGGTAACAGATATGGCAAAAGCAAAAGCAAGAATGATGTCACCTGAATTGAAAAAACTTATGGAAGAAGCAACGTGTGAAGGAAAACCGGATTTCTTTTGGTATAAAGTAGTGCAGTAAAAAGTTGTTTGTTTTTTTTGGTTTGGGGTTTGAAGTTTGGTGTTCAGAACACCAAACTTCAAACCCCAAACAATTAAATTAAAAAGTGCAACATTCTCAACTCAGCATTTAGAACTCAACAGTCAGAATTCTAAGTCGTTTTCTTATAATTCACCACCGCCCATCCATTCAACAGCACTGCAAATAAAGCAACTACCCCTAACTGTGGCAATACATCCTTTAAAGCACTTCCCTTTAGTATGATCATGCGCATCACATCGATCAGGTAACTTACCGGGTTAAATTTCGTTACAAGTTGCGCCCATTCCGGCATACTATCAATAGAAGTGAATAATCCTCCCATTAAAATAAAAATGATCATAAAGAAAAACATGACGAACATGGCCTGTTGCTGCGATTCACAAAATGTAGATACAAGTAAACCAAATCCAAGGATCGCTAATAAGTAAATACCGATGAACCCATATAATAACAGCACACTTCCCAAAGGAACAATACCATAAAATAAACGGGCAACCAGCAAACCAACCGTGAACACAACATTTCCCAATATCCAAAACGGGATGAGTTTACCTAAAATGAACTGGTATTTTTTTATCGGTGTTACGTTGATCTGTTCGATCGTTCCTACTTCTTTTTCCTTTACAATATTCAATGCGGAAAGAAAGCCACCGATCATCGTAACCAGGATCGCCAGTATGCCCGGCACCATGAACACATGGTAATTCATGAATGGATTGAACCAGTTTGTATTCACGATATCAATGCCGGGTTGTTCATTGAATTTTTCAGGCTGTAACAATTGTACCCTTATATCAGTGTTGAATTTTTTTATGATGCTACCAAGGTAGGAGCCACCTAAATTTGCCTTGGTTCCATTGATCGCATTTACTGCGATGAAAAGTTTTTGTTCGTTTTCACGAACGAGATCTTTTTCAAAATTCTGTGGTATTTCTAAAACAAGATCCGCTTTATCCGCTTCTACAAGTTGCATCGCTTCTTTATACAAGTTTTTATATCCTGTAAGTTTAAAATAACCTGAAGCCGTAATGGTCGTGATCAGTTTTTGTGAATAGGTAGAATGATCGTGATCAATAATTGCAAGGTTTATATTTTTTACTTCATAGTTTGCTGCAAGCGGCAAAATGATCAATTGTACAATGGGCATCACAACCACCATCGCAAGTATTGATTTGTTTCTGAATATCTGTTTGAATTCTTTCTGTAATAAAAATCTGATCGTTCTCATGCCAGTCTTGTTTTAAAACTCTTTAAACTTATGATCAATAAAAAAAAGGTGATGCCTGCCAGTATCAGGGTCTCTTTCCAGACGGACGAAAAACCCAGTCCTTTTATCATCACCGATTTTACAATGATGTAATACCATTTTGAAGGAACAATGTTGGAAACAACCTGTAAAGGCAATGGCATATTCTCAATAGGGAACATAAATCCGCTAAACAACATTGTTGGCAACAACATTCCCATCAATGATATCAGCATTGCAACCTGTTGCGAGCTTGTTTTTACTGAAATGAAAATGCCGAGTGTAAGGCAGGTAATAATAAACAAAGTACTTTCAGCAAAAAGCAATAATAAGTTTCCCGTCACAGGAAGGTCTAATACAAACACACTTATCAATAGTATTGATACAACATTGATCAATGAAAGAAAAAGATAAGGCGTTGCTTTGGCAACCATCACCAATAATGGTTTGAATGGGGATACCAATAATATTTCCATAGTGCCGGTCTCTTTTTCTTTTACAATAGAAACGGCGGTCATCATTACACAAACAAGCATGAGTACCAATGCCATTACACCCGGTACATAATTGGGCGTTCCCTTAAGCTGAGGATTGTAAAGAAATTTTGTTTCAGCAACAATACGGTACGGCACAGCCGCTTTTTTATTCAGCTCCGTTTGATAATCCTGGATGATCGATGATATGTAATTGGTGAGTGTTGTAGCATTATTCGGATCTGAAGCATCTGCCAGTATTTGTACCTGTACTTTTTTCTGATGCAACAGATCATTATTGAAATTTAATGGAAAAACAACTGCCAGTTTTATTTTACCTTCTTTAAAAGCAGCCTCAACCTGTTTGGGATCCATTAAAGCTCTTTCAATTTCGAAATAGCGGCTTGATTCGATCTTCGTAATCACTTGTTGTGAAGCAACATCTTTTGCCTGGTCTACAATAATGATCCTGGCATTCTTTACCTCATTTGTAAGCGCAAAACCAAATATCAATATTTGTATCACAGGCATGCCAAATAAGATGAGAAGCGTTTTCCTGTCGCGGAGAACGTGGTAAAATTCTTTTTTAATAAAAACTATTAGTTGTTTCATGTTTTTTCTATAGTTACTTTTTTGAATTTTCAATATCCAACATACAATGTTCAATGCTCATCGGAATGCACTTGAATATTGAACATTGTACGTTGGACATTGAAAATTTCTTTTACTCTCCCCTTTTAGCAGCTCTTGCCAAATAATAAAATACCTCATCCATTGAACCCAATCCAAACTGAGTCTTCATATTTCCGGGTGTATCTAATGCTGATATTTTTCCATCTACCATGATCGATAAACGATTACAGTACTCTGCTTCATCCATATAATGCGTTGTTACAAAAACGGTAATACCTTGTTCTGTTGCTGCATAAATAAGATCCCAGAATTGCCTGCGTGTAACAGGATCAACACCGCCTGTAGGTTCATCTAAAAAAACAATAGCAGGCTGGTGTATGATTGCAACAGAGAAAGAAAGTTTTTGTTTCCATCCCAATGGAAGTGAAGCCACCAGCTTTTTTGCTTCATTTTGCAACCCAAGTTTAGTGATCAGTTCTTCTGATTTATTTTTTAGTTGTTTATTGTTCAGTCCATAAACAGCGCCAAAGAAATTTATGTTTTCCAATACGGTCAGGTCCTCATACAATGAGAATTTTTGGCTCATATAGCCAATGTTCTTTTTTATCTGCTCTGTTTTTTTATAAACATCAAACCCTGCAATGCTTGCGTTTCCTGATGTTGGAATGGATAGTCCGCAAAGCATTCGCATTGCAGTTGTTTTACCGGCCCCATTAGCGCCAAGAAAACCAAATATCTCTCCCTTATACACTTCAAAGGAAATATCATTTACGGCTATAAAATCGCCGAAACGTTTTGTAAGGTTTTCTGCTTTTATAACTGTCTCCATCATTTTATTGTTTTAGCAGCTTTATAAAACTGTCTTCAATGGTTATATCAGCATTCTTTAATTGCACATTTTTAAGTCCTTGCTGATCTAAATAATTTTTTACGCTTTGTTCATTATCTTCTTTAAAAGATACATGTGCATATTCACCAAATGCATAACTATCTATTGTATTGTCATAACTGCTCAATGCTTTTAACAGCGAAGGCATGTGATCAGCTTTAATGGCAAATAATTTATCGGGATAAGCTGCTTTGATATTTTGCGGGTTATCGATAGAAAGTATTTTTCCTTTTTGCATCAATGCGATCCTATCGCACATATCTGCTTCATCCATGTAAGGGGTAGAAACAATAATTGTAATATCCTGTTCACGCAATCTTTTAAGCATCTCCCAGAATTCTTTTCTTGATACAGGATCAACACCTGTTGTGGGCTCATCCAAAAACAATACAGTTGGTTTGTGAATGAGTGCACAACACAACGCCAGCTTTTGTTTCATCCCACCGGATAATTTTCCTGCCCTGCGTTTTTTAAATGGCTCTATCTGTACATAGATATCTTTGATTAGATCATAATTCTCTTTTACTGTTGTATTAAAGATGGTAGCGAAGAAATTTAAGTTTTCTTCAATGCTCAGGTCCTGGTACAATGAGAATTTACCCGGCATATAGCCAACGGTGCTGCGTATCTGTTTGTAGTTTTTCACGATATCGAATCCATCTACCGTTGCAGTGCCTCCGTCTGGTAGCAATAATGTTGTGAGCATGCGGAAGATGCTTGTCTTACCTGCACCATCGGGGCCAATGAGACCGAAGAGCTCGCCTTTGTTTACAGAAAACGATACATTGTCCACAGCAATGACATCTTTTCCATAATTTTTTTTGAGATTATTTACTATTATTGATTGCACTATTTATTTTTTTAAACACGAATTTTTGACACGAATTACACGAATTTGCATAGCTCAAATTTTCATACATCATACATCATACATCATACATCATACATCATACATCATACATCATACATCACAACTTCACCTCTCCATACATTCCAATCTTCAGGTAACCATCATTCCTCACAGAGATCTTTACTGCATACACAAGATTGGCACGTTCATCTTTTGTTTGAATTGTTTTTGGTGTAAACTCAGCTTTATTGTTTATCCATGTTACTGTTCCATTGTATTCTTTATATTTTCCTGTTCCGTCGTCTACCATTACTTTCAGATTTTGATTGAGTTTAACTTTTGCGAATTGGTCGCCGGTGATATAAGCTCTTAGTATAATTGTTGACAGATCTGCAATTTTATAAAGTGGTTTTCCTGCAACGGCCATTTCATTTACTTCGGCATATTTTGTAAGTACCGTGCCATTTACTTTATTGATGATCTTTGTTTTTGACAACTGATCATCTACCTGTTCAACCTGTACATCTATTGGAAGTGTTTCTTCTGTGATGCTTGAGGAAGTGATGCCAAGTGATGTTTGTTTAGCACTGATTTCTTTTTTTATTACTGCAACTTCTGCATTTGCATCATCCAGTTGCTTGGGCGTGGCCACATCAGCTTTTACCATATTGCTGATGCGTTGTTGTTCATGTTCTGCCTGTTTCAATCTTTCCTGTAAAGAAGCAAGTTGCGAGGAGATATCCGGTTTCTTACTCAATACAGCTTTTGATTGCGCCTGCAATTGTTTCTTTTTTAAGATCAATTGTGTGGGATCGATATAACCGATCGTATCGCCTGTCTTGAGCGATTGCCCTTCTTCTATATTTAATTCTTTGATCACACCAGAAGCTTCTGCAGAAATAATTGTTTCAACAGCTTCGAAAGTTCCTGATGCGTCATAAGCAGCTTTTTTCTCCTTGCATGAATTCAAAAAAGCCATAGTGATAATAATTACAAATACCTTTTTCATGTTTATTCTTTTTTAATTAATTGCCTGTTGTTGTTTGGTTATTGTATTGCGCCATTAATAATTGTATATCATGTAGAATGCGTGATTGTCTTGCCTGGTCCTCTGCATTTACTTCACGCAGGTAATCATTGCTGGTGATCACACCGTTTTCCAATTGTGCGAATGCGGCTGTTTTTACACTTGTACGCAGGTTTATAATGTCATTATCGGTAGCTAATAGTTTTTCAAATTTTTGTATCGCTGCATTTTCCTGTTGCACGGCGATCTTTGTATTCAATAAAAAAGTTTCTTTTTGCAACTCAATATTTCTCCTGTTGATATTGATGAGTGCTTTATCATTTTTAGCGGTATAAGATCCTGTGATCGGCCAGGTCATTCTTAAACCAGTTGTGTAATAAGGTTCAAACTTGTTGCTCAAAAAATTCAAAGCGGGTCTGCCGAATCCCCCCTGTACAAACAAATTGAATTTGGGAAGATTCTTTGCCTTGATCATTTTATCCTGGATATTCAGTCCTTTGTTTTGCAGGTCATATAATTTTAATTCGGGCCTGTTTATTTCCTGGAGTTTGGGTTGGTACTGTGGTTTTGCAAGCATTGTATTTTCATCGAGTGTTTTATTGATGAATAATCCAAGCATATCAATATATCCTTTGCGTGTGGCATTCATTTCAATTGCATGTTGATCGGCTTTAAGCAATTCTGCCTTTAAAGAATTCGCAGTGCTTTTTAGCGCAGTGCCATTTGCAATGGCAGCTTCAGTTTTATTTATTCCCAGTTGAATATCTTTTTTTAAAAGTTCATTTTGCTTCAATTGCTCATCTATAATTAATATTGAAAAGAATAACTGGTTGATACGTTCTTTCAACTTATACAATTCAACTTCAACTTTTTGCTTTTCCACGTCACCGTTAGCCTGTTGTGATTGTTGTTGAAGTTTTGTGATCCCGCCATCATATATCGACTGGCAGATATCTGCATAAAGTTTATATTGGTCCTTGCTTATTTCAGGAACACTCATGCCGGGCACTTTTATCGGAACCTCTGTTACTTCCGATTGATAGGTCGCCTGCCCATTGATCGCTATTTGCGGTAAAAAACTTTTTGAGGCGTTCTGTATATTATAACCAGTGCTCTTATCAATTAACTCAAGCTGCCTGATCATTGGATAGTTTTGTCTTGCCTGCGCATAACATGTTTCGATCGTGAGTGGTTCAGTTGATTGTGCACTTGCACATCCGCCCAACAACATTAAACATATATATATAATAACACGGTTCATCTTAATTCCTTTTTATTTTAAAATATTGTTTTAATCGTTTGTTTAAATGATGTTCAAAAAAATTTAACTTGCTGCGATCATTGCTTTAACCCAAATGGGTATGAGTTTTTTTCTTTGTTCCATGAGTTGATCAAACATTTTTGGATCTGTATTATTAACAGTTTGAAAGATCGGTTTTCCAACAAAAGGAAATACGGTCATTCCAATAATACTCATTAAAAATTGTAATGGGTTGAGGTGCGGTACTCTTTCATGCAATTGCTTTACAAAAGATGAATTACCCATCATGGCGCCGGCCTGTACCTGGTTTGCGAATTTTTCAGGATGATTTCTTATTTCACTTAATACGAAAATGGGAAGGTCCTGATTTTCCAGTAGCATATCAATATAATTGGCAACGATCATATCTATTTTCTCTTCCAGCCCAATCGCTTCATTCATTATGACCGGGAAAATAGCACCAAACATTTTTTGCATCTTTTCCATCATTACTATTTCAAAAAGCTTTTCCTTACTCCTAAAATAATAATTCAATAAGGCAAGGTTGATACCGGCTGCTTCTGCTATATCCCGGGTCCTTGTTGCACCATACCCTTTTTGCATAAACACTTTTCTTGCGGCCTCCTTTATCTTTTCTTCCGTGCTAACATCCATCGTTTCTTTGATTTTTTTTGCCATTTTTTTCTATTTCAACACAAATATAAAGTCATTATTTTGATTTAACCAAATATTTTAATCATTTGATTAAAATTATTTTTCGGTATGAAATCCGCATCGGTACCCATTCTTTATAAAAAAAAACCGCCAATTGTTTTGATTTGAGAATATAAATAGTATTTTTACCTCTGAATTTACCTCTATACCCCAATCCACAATTCTCTTGTTAAATCCTTTTTAACTTCCATTTTCTTAGAAGCCAAAGCTTTAGGCAACCCCTTCTTGCCCGGAACTAACTAAAATACCCCCAAATCCCTTGATCGATCAGCGATCCAATTCATTCTTTCTGAGAAACTGAGTCACGTTTCAACATTTATTTCAACATATTTTATCCCCCATCCTTTGTAATAACCTCAGCTTATTTAATCACCAGGTTAATTATTTTTTATGAGGAATTTTTACGCTAACAGCCCGAAGACGCAAAAAGTTTTTATCGTGATCAGTGTTATGATAACCCTGATACTAAGCAATTCTGCATTTGCGCAGGTAACCCAAACATTTAATGCCAATGGAACATTTACTGTTCCTGCCGGTGTAACCAGTATACGAGTAGAAGCCTGGGGCGGTGGTTCCGGCGGTAGTACTGGCTATGGCGGTGGCGGTGCCGGCGCTTTTGCCGGTAACAATAATCTTGCTGTAACTCCAGGCAACTACAACGTTGTTGTAGGAAATGGCGGTACCGCAACAAATAATGGTAATCCATCGAGCTTTGGCGGAACGCTTGTTGTTGCAGCTGGTGGTAATGCTAATAATGGTGGAACCGTAGCAGCCAGTACTGGTGCAATAAGATTTGCTGGTGGTAATGGTGGAAACAGCACAGGTAATGGTGGTGCTGGTGGTGGTGGTTCGGCAGGTGCTGGTGGTGCTGGTGGTAACGGCGGTAATACAAATAATAATACAGGTGGCGTTGGTGGTGCTGCAGGTGCTGCGGGTGCAGGAACCGGTGGTGCTGTTGGTGGTGCCGGTGGTAATAATGGTAATGGTGGTAGTGCAGGAAACGTACCTGGTGCTGGTGGTGGTGAAAATGGAAATGGTGGTTCGGGTAGCGGTGCGGGCGGTAAAGGAAGAGTTATCGTTTATTATTTTGCTGCGCCAACGGTTACAAGTTTTACTCCAACATCTGCATGCGCAGGAAGTGGAGCTACAATAACAATTACAGGAACTAATTTCTCAAACGTTACTGCAGTAAGATTTAATGGTGTCAATGCGGCATCATTTACTGTTGTTAGTACAACGAGCATTACAGCTGTTTTACCAGCAGGCGCAACTACAGGAACGATTTCTGTTGTAGCTGCTAACGGAACAGGAACAAGCGCTACTTCGTTTACCGTTAACAGTAACGGTACCATTTCTCTTTCTTCAGGAAGTGCAACTCCTACTCTTTGTATCAATACTGCTTTAACAAATATTGTTTATACGATCGGTGGTTCAGCAACAGGTGCAACACTTACAGGATCATTGCCTGCAGGTGTAACAGGTTCGTTCAGCGCAGGAACATATACCATCAGTGGTACACCTACTGCGGCTGGTACTTTTACTTATACAGTAACAACTACAGGTTCACCTTGTACCAATCCTTCATTGAACGGAACAATAACGGTGAATGGTAACGCTACGATTTCTTTATCATCGGCTGCAGGAACAGATGCACAAACAAAATGTATCAATACAGCGATCACAAATATTACTTATGCTATTGGTGGAAGTGGAAATGGTGCAACTGTATCAGGATTACCTGCTGGGGTAACGGGATCTTATAGCGCTGGCGTTTACACGATCAGTGGTACCCCTACTGTAGCTGGTACTTTTAATTACACGGTTTCTACAACAGGTCCTTGTGTTAAGCCTACAGCTTCAGGAACAATAATAGTAAATGCTGACGGAACGATCACTTTATCATCTGCAGCAGGAACAAATGCACAATCAGTTTGTTTAACAAATGCGATCACTGATATTACTTATACAATTGGTAGTAATGCAACAGGCGCATCTATTACTGCAGGCGCATTGCCTCCGGGTGTTACAGGATCTTTCAGTGCAGGCGTATTTACAATTACAGGTACACCTACAGCTACCGGCGTATATAATTATACTGTTGGAACTTCAGGTTCACCATGTGCAAACCCAACTGCAACGGGCACAATAACAGTAAATGAAAATGCAACGATCAATCTTTCTTCTGCTGCAGGAACAGATGCACAAATACTTTGTTCACTTGCACCACTTACAAATATTACTTATGCAATTGGCGGGTTTGGTGTAACCGGCGCAACTGTAACAGGATTGCCGGCAGGTGTTACGGGATCATATAGTGCAGGTGTATTTACAATAAGTGGAAGTCCAACGGCAACGGGTACGTTCAACTATACAGTTACAACAACGGGCCGATGTACAAATAATTCTTTAGGTGGAACGATCACTTCTAATAACAATGGTACAGTTACTTTATCATCTGCTGCAGGAACAAATGCACAGTCGGTATGTTTGAATACTGCGATCACTGATATTACTTATGCGATTGATCCAAGTGCAAACGACGCTACGATTACAGCTGGCGCATTACCTGCTGGTGTAACGGGATCGTATAGTGCAGGTGTGTTCACCATTACAGGTACACCTACGGTTCCAGGTTCATACAGTTACACTGTTACTGCATCGGGTTCTCCTTGTGCTAATTTATCTGCAAGTGGTACAATAACAGTAAATGAAGATGCTGTTATTGCTTTATCATCTGCAGCAGGAACAGATGCGCAAACAATTTGTATCAATACAGCGATCACCAATATTACTTATACCGTTACTGGTTTCGGTACCGGTGCAACAGTTGCAGGTTTACCTGCCGGTGTTACCGGTTCATACAGTGCAGGTGTGTTCACGATCAGTGGTACAGCTACTGCATCAGGAACTTTTAATTATACAGTTTCTACAACAGGGCTTTGTGCAATACCAACTGCAACAGGAACAATCACTGTACAGGCTAACTCTACCATCACAAGAACATCTGCTGTTGGAACAGATAATCAAACAAAATGTATCAACACTGCGATCACCAATATCACTTATGCAATTGCTGGTGGTGGAACGGGTGCATCACTCAGTGCAGGTTCATTACCGGCTGGTGTTACTGGTTCATTTGCTGCTGGTGTGTTTACAATAAGTGGTACACCTACTGTATCAGGTACATTCACTTATACAGTAACAACTGCAGGACCTTGTACAAACCCTTCTTTAAATGGTACAATAACAGTACAAGCTGATGCTACAATTGCATTAACATCTGCAGTTGGAACAGATGCACAAACAAAATGTATCAACACTGCGATCACCAATATTACCTATGCAATTGCTGGCAGCGGAACAGGTGCTACAGTAACTGGCTTACCAACAGGCGTAACAGGATCATACAGTGCAAGTGTTTATACAATAAGTGGTACTCCTTCTGTAGCTGGTACATTTACATATACAGTAACAACAACTGGTCCTTGTATCAAACCAGCTGTAACAGGAACTATAACTGTACAGGCTAATTCTACACTTACAAGAACATCTGCTGTTGGAACAGATAATCAAACAAAATGTATCAACACTGCAATCACCAACATTACTTATGCAATTGGTGGTGGAGCAACAAGTGCATCACTTAGTGCAGGTTCATTACCGGCTGGTGTTACTGGTTCATTTGCTGCTGGTGTGTTTACAATAAGTGGTACACCTACAGTATCTGGTACATTTACTTATACAGTAACAACTGCAGGACCTTGTACAAACCCTTCTTTAAATGGTACAATAACAGTACAGGCTGACGCTACAATTGCATTAACATCTGCAGTTGGAACAGATGCACAAACAAAATGTATCAACAATGCGATCACCAATATCACTTATGCAATTGGTGGTGGTGGTACAGGCGCTACAGTAACTGGCTTACCAACAGGGGTAACAGGATCATATAGTGCAGGTGTTTATACAATAAGCGGTACTCCTTCTGTATCTGGTACATTTACATATACAGTAACAACAACCGGTCCTTGTATCAAACCAGCTGTAACAGGAACAATAACTGTACAGGCTAATTCTACTATTACAAGAACATCTGCTGTTGGAACAGATAATCAAACAAGATGTATTAATAATGCGATCACCAATATTACTTACTCAGTTGGTGGTGGTGGAAATAATATTTCACTAACTGCAGGTTCTTTCCCTGCTGGTGTTACTGGTTCATTCAGTGCAAATGTATTTACAATTACAGGTACACCAACTGCAACCGGTACATATACTTATACATTAACAGCAACTGGCCCATGCTTAAATCAAACTGCAAACGGAACCATCATTGTACAGGATGATGCAACGATCGCATTGACATCTGCTCCTGCAACTACCAGCCAGACATTATGTATCAATACTCCGATCACAAATATTACTTACTTAATCGGTGGCGGTGGTACAGGTGCAACCACTACTGGTTTACCAACTGGTGTAACAGGAAATTATAATGGAACTTCACATGTTTATACACTCAGTGGTTCGCCTTCTGTATCAGGTACATTCACTTATACAGTAACTACAACTGGTCCATGTATCAAACCAGCATTGACCGGGACAATAACTGTAAATGCGAATGCAACACTGGTAAGAACTTC
Organism: Ferruginibacter sp.; assembly: GCA_047601875.1. GTDB lineage: Bacteria > Bacteroidota > Bacteroidia > Chitinophagales > Chitinophagaceae > Ferruginibacter. The sequence continues at coordinate 784,359 of JASGIL010000001.1, forward strand.
AGCTGCAGCTACAACCGCACAAACAATTTGTATCGGTTCATCTATAACTAATATTACTTATTCAGTTGGTGGTTCAGGAAATGGTGCAACGGTAACTGGTTTACCGGCAGGTGTGAATGGCAACTACGCAGGTGGCGTATTTACCATCAGTGGTACACCCGCTGTATCAGGTGCATACACTTATACCGTAACAACAACCGGGCCTTGCGTTAATCCATCTTTAACGGGAACAATAACTGTAAATGATAATGCTACCATTACATTAACATCGGCAGCTGCAACAACCAACCAGACTGTATGTATCAGCACAGCTATTACTAACATCACTTATTCAATTGGTGGTTTTGGTACAACCGGTGCAACAGCTACTGGATTACCTGCAGGTGTAACAGGAACTTATAACGGTACTACAAAAGTGTTTACCATCAGCGGCTCACCTACTGTAGCAGGAACTTTCGCCTATACTGTAAATACAACAGGGCCATGTTTGAAGCCATCGCTTTCAGGAACTATAACGGTAAGGCCTAACCCAACCATTACATTAACTTCTGCAGCTGGATCGAATACACAAACACTTTGTCAGAATGCTACTATAACGAATATTACATATAATGTTACAGGAGCAAATGGATCTGGTACCGGTGCAACAGTTACCGGACTACCAGCTGGTGTAACAGGAACATTTAGTGGTTCTACATTCACGATCAGTGGTTCACCTACAGCTTTTGGTACATTCAATTATGTTGTAACAACAACAGGTCTTTGTGTGAATGCTTCTGCAAGTGGCATACTTACAGTAAATGCAATTCCAACAGGTTCACTTACTGCTACTGAAAACTCAGGAACACCCAACAACAATGTTATCTGTGCCGGATCAAATGTTACTTTCACAGCAACTGCTGGTTACGGTTCTTATATATTTAAAGTAAACGGAACCACTGCACAGAGCGGTATATCAAATGTTTTCAACACAAGTACTTTAACCAATGGACAATCAGTAACCGTTGATGTTGCCAACGCGGCAAACTGCGGAACTACATTTGGCCCGATCGTTATTACCGTAAATGCTTTACCAACGCCAACACTTGTTGCAGACAGAACATCTATCTGCCCGGGTGATAACGTTCAGTTTACTGCTGGTGGCGGAACAAGCTATACATTTAAAGTAAATGGTTCAGCAGTACAAAGTGGTGCATCTAACATTTATAACACAACTACACTTACCAATGGTCAGTCAGTTACAGTTACTGTAACCAACTCAAATGGATGTAGCGCTACATCAGCAGCAATCGTAATTACAGTAAATAGTTTACCTACAGGAACATTGAACGCTTCTGCTACTTCAATATGTACAGGAAACAATGTAACATTTACAGCTACTGCTGGTTATTCAAACTACAATTTCAAAGTGAATGGTATTACTGTTCAGAATGGCGCTGCAAATACATTCAGCAGTACAACACTTACAAACCCTTCTGTGGTTACAGTAGATGTTACCAATGCTGCAGGTTGCCAGGCTACATTCGGCCCGATCGTGGTAACTGTAAATGCATTGCCTTCAGGTTCATTAACAGCTTCTGAGAATTCAGGCACTGCAAATGACAACAGCATTTGCTCAGGCAGCAATGTAACATTTGATGCAACTCCTGGTTTCAACAATTATAATTTTAAAGTTAACGGCACTACACAGCAAAACGGTGCTTCAGGTACATTCAGCACTTCTTCATTGGCAAATGGAGATGTTGTTACAGTTGTTGTTACTAACGGTACCAGCTGTACGGCAACTTTCAATTCAATAACAATTACTGTTATTCCTTCACCAACAGGTACATTGACAGCTTCTACAACAACTATCTGTGCAGGCGACAATATCGACTTCACTGCAACTGCAGGTTATGATAATTATAATTTCCAGGTAAACGGAAGTACAGTACAAAATGGCGCTGGTAATACATATAGCAGTACAAGTCTTGCAAATGGAGATGTTGTTACTGTTATTGTAACAAGCTCTAACCTTTGTGTGGCAACTTTCAATTCAATCACAATAACTGCAAATGCATTACCATCAGGAACACTTGTACCTGTAGAAAATTCAGGTGTTGCTGCTAATGATGGTATTATTTGTACCGGAGCTTCTGTGGTATTTACTGCTCCTACAGGTTATTCAAATTATAATTTCCTGGTAAATGCTGTTTCAGTACAAAACGGTCCATCAAATACTTATACCAACGCAACCTTAACAAATGGCGATATGGTAGCTGTTGCAATAACAAGCGGCAGTGGTTGTATGGGCTTATTAAACACTGTAATCGTAACTGTAAATGCATATCCTGTTGTTGATCCTACTACCGGAGTAACTGATGTATGTGTTGCCAGCACAACACAACTTGCAAATACAACTCCTGGTGGAACATGGAGCAGCAGTGATATTACAAATGCAACTGTAGATGCTACTGGTTTAGTAACCGGTGTATCAACAGGAACTGCTGTTATTACGTATACAGTAACAAACGCAAATGGTTGTACAACTTCAGACAATGTATTGGTAACAGTACATGGTATGCCTTTCGTTGCACCAATCACAGGTAATCCAAATGTTTGTGTTGGTAATACCACACAGTTATCTGATGCAACTGCAGGTGGTACATGGAATACAACTGACGCAACCATAGCTACAGTAGATGCTACAGGTCTTGTAACTGGTATTTTAGATGGCACCGTTACAATCACTTATTCTTTAACAAATGCAGCCGGTTGTACAAGGACAAGAAACTTTGTAGTAACCGTAAATGCACCTCCCGTTTTAAATCCAATTACAGGCGACGTAACAATTTGCTTTGGCGGAACCAGCCAATTAGCAAACGACACAGACGGTGGCGTATGGAGCAGCGATAATACTTCTGTTGCTACAGTTAATCCAACTACCGGTCTTGTAACAAGCGTTGCAGCTGGAACAGTAAATATCAGTTATACAGTAACTGACGGTAACGGTTGTTCTGCAACTGAAACCGTAGCTGTTACAGTATTCTCAATACCTGTTCCAACATTATCAGGTCCAAACCCGATCTGTCCTAACTCAACAGGAATTTACACTACTGAAGCAGGACAAACCAACTACACATGGACATTTACCGGTGGTACATTGGTATCTGGTGGTACAAGCACAGATAATACAATTACCATTGACTGGGATCAACCAGGACCAAAAACAATCACTGTTAACTATACAAATGCAGAAGGTTGTTTCGGAGCTGCTTCAGCAACAGTTACTACAAGCAGTGGTATTACACCGTTCCTTTCAGGTCCAACAAGTGTTTGTTTAAACAATGCTGAAGTATATACAACAGATCCGGGTCAAAGCAATTATACATGGGCGGTATCTGGTGGTAGCATTACATCAGGTGGAACAACCTCTGATAACACAGCTACCATTACATGGGCTACTCCGGGTGCAGGATCAGTAAGTATCAATTACAGTGATGTAAACGGATGTACAGTTCTTTCTTCTACTACATTGCCTGTTACGGTACATACACTCCCTAATGGTTCAATAAGTGGCAATGCTTCTGTTTGTCAGAATGCAACTGCTCCGGTTATAACTTTTACAGGATCTAACGGTACAGCACCTTATACATTTACTTATAATATTGGTGGCGGCCCTGATCAGACAGTAACTACAGTTTCAGGTAACTCAGTTACCATTACTGCTCCAACAGGAACAACAGGAAGCTTTGTTTATAATTTAACCAACGTATCTGATAATAATACTTGTTCTAAATCATTAACAGGTTCAGTTACAATAACAGTAAATGAATTAGCAGTCGGAACGATCAGTGGTGATGCAACAGTTTGCCAGGGTGGAAATACACTTATTACATTCACTGGTACTACAGGTACTGCGCCATTCACTTTCTCTTATAACATCAATGGTGGTGGTACACAAACAATATCTACTGTTTCCGGTAATACAGTAACATTAGCAGCTGCTACCGGAACTGCAGGAACAATTGTTTACAACCTGTTAAGCGTTAATGACGCTAACGGTTGCTCACAGCTGCAAACAGGATCTGCAACTGTTGTTGTTAATCCTTCGCCTACTGCAACAATTAGTGGAACAACTTCAGTATGTCAAAACGGAACTTCACCGGTGATCACATTCACAGGTGCTAATGGAACTGCTCCTTATACATTTACTTATCATATTGGTGCTGGTCCCGACTTAACCGTAGTATCAGTAGGAAATACTGCTACAGTTCCTGTATTGACGACTACTGCAGGTGTGTTTGTTTATACACTTACAAACGTACAGGAATCAGGAATTAATTTATGTTCACAAACACAAACTGGTTCAGCAACTGTAACTGTTAATCCTACAACAGTAGCAGGAACAGTTGGTACAAGCACTACAGTTTGTAGCGGAACAAACAGCGGCACATTAAATCTTACAGGAAATACCGGAACAGTGATCAACTGGGAATTCTCGATCAATGGTGGATCAACATGGACGCCGATTGCGAATGCAACTACATCACTTACTTACAATAACTTAACACAGACTACCATTTATCATGCAATTGTTCAGAGTGGAGTTTGTGCAAGCGCTACTTCAGGAAATGCTACGATAACAGTAAACCCTGTTTCTGTGGGCGGTACTGTTACAAGCAATGCTACAGTTTGTTCAGGAACAAATAGCGGTACATTAACATTGAGTGGTCATACAGGTTCTATCGTAAGATGGGAATTCTCTATAAACAGTGGCAGTTCATGGACGCCAATTGTAAATACTACAACAACTCAAACTTATACTAACATAACAACAACTACCTTATACAGGGCTGTAGTAGCTAATGGTGTGTGTACTTCAGTAAATTCTGTTGCAGCAACAATTACCGTTACTCCTTTACCAACAGCAACGATCAGTGGAACTGCTACGGTTTGTCAAAATGCTGCTTCACCTGTTGTAACATTTACAGGAGCAAACGGAACAGCGCCTTATACATTTACTTATAAAATAAATGCAGGTGGCAACTTAACAGTTGTTTCTGTAGGAAGCACTGCAACAATAAGTGCACCGACAGCTACTGCAGGTGTGTTCACTTATACTTTAGTAAGCGTAACAAGTGCTGCAGGATGTTCACAAAATCAAAGTGGTAGTGCTGTGATAACAGTATCTGCTCCTCCGGCTGCATTTAACATCACACCGGCCAGTGCAAGTATTTGCCAGGGAACGGTTCAACCATTGTCTGCGGCAGGTGGTACACCAACCACTGGCTCTATGACCTTCACATCAGGTAATGTTAACCTGGCGATACCAGAAGGAAACAGGACAAGCACAATTGCTGTGTCTGGTATCCCTGCAGGTGCTGTCATTACCAGCATGAGTGTAAACTTTAACATCACTCACGGGTACGACCAGGATCTTATACTGAATTTAAAAGCTCCAAATAATAATACATTGAACTTAGTAGATCAACGTGGTGGTACCGGAGCTAATTTCACCAATACAACCATCAGCAGTACAAGCGTAAATCCTATAAATGCAGGAGTAGCTCCGTTTACGAATACTTACGCTCCGGATGCACATAATAATACCGGCACACCAAATTCGAATGTTACAACTTTTGCAGGCTTATACGGAACGCCAAATGGTAACTGGGTATTTAATGCTGATGACGTTATTAATTGTCATGGTGGAGCTATTTTATGCTTCTTTGGATTCGGTACTTATTATACCGGTACTTTGAACTCATGGTCAATTACATTTAATTATACATTACCTGTTTCTCCTGTAACTGCAGTATGGACACCGATAACAGGTTTATACACAGATGCAGGCGGTACTACAGCTTATGCGAGCCAGGCGCTTTCAACTGTATATGCTAAACCAAATACAACTACAACCTATACTGCTACAACAACAAACGGTGCTGGTTGCAGTACTTCAAAAACAGTGGTAGTAACCGTTAGTCCAACTCCGGCTGTAACAATTACTGCTGATTATTGTGTTGTACCTGGTAAGGTTCGTTTAACTGCTACTTCAGTACCTGCTGCAACCAGTTATTTATGGAGCAATGGTGCTGTTACCTCATTCATTGATGTGGATGTTGCAGGAAGCTTTGATGTTACAGTTTTTGCCGGAGGCGGTTGCCCTGGTGGAGCTTCAATAAACGTAGCGCAGGAATTGGTGGTAAATGGTGATTTCGAATTAGGAAACGTAGGGTTTACAACGCCACCATTAGGACCGAACCAATATACTTACCAGGCAGATATTGCAGGTAACAGTGAATTAAATCCGGAAGGATTATACGGTATCGGACCAGATGCACATACTTATCACAATGGATTCTGGGGACATGATCATACAACCGGTTCAGGTAACTTTATGATCATAAATGGTTTCCCTAACGGTAACCCTCAGCCGATCGTATGGCAGGAAACTGTTAGCGTACTTCCAAATACAACTTACTACTTCGCTGCATGGGGTATGAGTGTTAATGCGGCTGGTCCTTTTGCACAATTACAGTTTAACGTAAATGGTGCACAGGTTGGAACAGTTGCTACTTTACCAGCAGGTGTAAATAATAACAGCAATAATGGATGGACAAGATTCTATGGAACATGGACTTCAGGACCATCTACAACAAGTGCTATCATTTCAATTACTGATTTGCAGAATGCTGCCGGTGGTAATGACTTTGGTCTTGATGATATCTCTTTCGCAACACTATCAACTTTCATCACCCTTCAATCTGCACCTGGAACAGATGCACAAACAGTTTGTGTAAATACTCCAATCACTAACATTGTTTACAGTGTTGGAAATGGTAACGCTTCTGGTCCAACAGTTACGGGATTACCAACCGGAGTTACATCTTCATTCGCAGGTAATATCTTAACAATAAGCGGTACACCAACAGGAGCTCCTGGTGTTTATACATACACGATTACAACAACTGGTGGTTGTCTTCCAACAAGTGCAAGCGGAACCATTACTGTACAAGGCCAGGCTATTACACTATCTTCAGGTAGCGCTTCTACAACTGTTTGTGCTAATGCAGCTGTAAATATTGGTTATACACTTTCAGGAACTGCAACAGGTGCAACTACAACAGGATTACCTGCAGGAGTTACCGGGTCAGTTTCAGGAACTACTTATACAATCAGCGGAACACCAACTGTTCCTGGTACATACAACTATACAATTACAACAAGTGGTACTTGTGCGGCTGTTACTACTACAGGAACAATCACTGTTCAATCACAAACGATCACACTGAATACCGGAAATAACAACCAAACAATCTGTATCAATAGTGCACTTGCAAACATTCAATATACATTGGGTGGTACTGCAACAGGCGCAACTGTTACAGGCCTTCCTACTGGTGTTAGTTATTCTGTAAGCGGTGGCATCATCTTCATCTTTGGTGTTCCTTCTGTATCAGGAACATTTAACTACACTGTAAACACAACAGGAAGTTGTGCATCAGCAAGTGCTACAGGAACAATCAATGTTACCAGTGCTGTTACAGTTGTACTAACATCTGCTGCAGGAACAAATGCGCAAACAGTTTGCAGGAACGTTGCCATCACCAACATTACATACATGATCAATGGCGGTACAGGTGCTTCTGTAACAGGATTACCAACCGGCGTTACCGGATCATACAGTGCAGGTACATTCACAATAAGTGGTACACCAACTGTTAACGGTACATTTAATTATACAGTAACATCAAGCGGTGGTTGTGGTACAGGTACTGCAACAGGAACAATCACTGTACAATCACAAACAATTACATTAACATCAGGAGTTGCTTCTCCATCACTTTGTCCAAATACTACAATGACAAACATTGTATTCACACTTGGTGGATCTGCTACCAACGCAACAGTAACTGGTTTACCTGCGGGAGTTAGCTACGCTGTTTCCGGTAGCACAGTTACTATAAGTGGTACACCAACCACTTCAGGTACCTATCCTTACACTGTTACTACTTCAGGCGTATGTGCTGCTGCAAGCACTAACGGAACCATCACGGTACAAGCTGGTGCAAACGGGGGTACAGTTGCTTCTGTTGCGATCTGCAGCGGAGGTAGTGGTACACTAACTGTAACTGGACAAACCGGCCCGGTAATACGTTGGGAGTATACTACAGATGGTGGTACTACATGGACACCGATCACAAATACGACTATCACACAGGCATACACGAATATTACAGATCCAACAGGATACAGGGCTGTGATCAGCAATGGTTGCGGAACAGCAAATTCTACAACTGCGATGATCGCTATTCATAACTACTGGACAGGTGTAACAAGCACTGATTGGTATACTGCCAGCAACTGGTCTGATAACCTTGTACCTACTGCTTTCTGCCCTGATGTACACATCAAAGGCGGTCAGCCAAATCAATGTATCTTAGGTTCAGGTACGGTACAGGTTGAAAACATCCGCATCTATCCTGGCGCAATATTCACTATCAATAATGCTACGCTAAGGGTTTCAGGATTACTTAATAATATCGGCGGAACATTCATTGCTTCTAATGGTACTATTGAAATGAACAGTACTTCAGCACAAACAATTGTTGCCAATACTTTACAAAACAATGCACTTAAGAATTTAATTATTAGTAACTCAAGTGCACAAGGTGTTACACTTGGCGGTGCTTTGGATATTTACCGTTCACTTACATACACAGGAACAGGCAGAAAATTAACTACCGGTGGATTCCTTACTTTCAAATCTACTGCTACTGAAACAGCCTGGTTGGGAGATATGACAGGTAATACACTTGTAGGTGATGCTACTGTTGAACGTTTCATCGGTACCGGTACAAGCGGTGTACCTTATCATAATAAATCATGGCAGTTGCTGGCTACTCCTACAACAGGCCAGACAATTAAACAGGCATGGCAGGAAGGTGCTACTACCGCTAACGGTAACCCTAATCCAGGATTTGGAACAATGCTTACAAGCAACGTAGCAAATGCTGCAACACAACCAACACCGGGCTTTGATGTATTCACTGCACCTGGCCCGTCAATTAAAGTATACGATGCTGCTACGGCTCTTTTCACAAGTCCTGCAACTACAGGCGCTCCTATTTATAATCAGAAAGGATACTTTGTACTTGTAAGGGGTGACAGGTCAGTAACTGCATACAACCAGGCTGCCAATACAACTATATTACGTACAAAAGGAACGTTGTTTACACCGGCAAATCCTCCTGCAATAACAAACGTTGTAGCAGGTCAGTCAGAATCAGTTGGTAACCCTTATGCTTCTGCGATAGACGTAAGGAACATTACAAAAACCGGTGGTGTTGATGAGTTCTTCTTCGTATGGGATCCAAGATTAAATGGTAACAACAATCTTGGTGCTTACCAGATAATCTTCAAATCAGGCACTAACTATTATGCAATGCCTGGCGGAGGAAGTTATGGTTCTGGAGTTAATAATTTCATACAAAGTGGCCAGGCGTTCCTGGTACAGGCTACCGGAACAAATGGTACCGTAGCATTCAGCGAAGCAGCTAAAGCAGGTGGAAGTGCATTGTTTGCAAGAAATGATCAACCGCTGTCTTCAGTTCCATCATCGAAGATGTTGAAGACAAATCTATACACTGTAAATACTGATGGAACTACAGTACTTGATGACGGTACACTCAATATGTTCGACGATTCTTACAGCAGTGATATCGATGGTCTTGATGCAAGGAAGCCTGTTAATACAAGTGAGAACTTATCTGTAAAAGTAAGCGACAAGTTACTTGCTATAGAAAGAAGGCATACAATCGGACAACACGATACGATCTTCCTTAACCTGACAGGTACAAGGGTATTATCATATCGTTTCGAATTTACTGCTACTGATATGGCCAATGATCACCTGGAAGGTTTTGTTGAAGATTTATATCTTCACACTACTACTCCACTTGATATGACAGGAACAACAACTGTTAACTTCAACATTGAAAATATCCCGGGTTCATATGCAGCTGATCGTTTCAGGATCATATTCAACAAAACACTGATCGTTACACCGGTAACATTTACTTCAGTAAAAGCATACAAACAGGATAAGAATATCAATGTAGAATGGAAAACAGAGAACGAGATCAATGTTAAACAATACGAAGTAGAAAAATCATTGGATGGTTCTAAATTCAATACCATTGCTGTAAAAGCAGCTACCGGTAACAATGGTGCTTCTGCAGCTTACCAGGCAATTGATGAACATCCTGTAACTGGTTATAACTACTATCGTGTACGCAGCGTGGATGTTGATGGAAAGACACAATACACGAATATTGTAAAAGTGCTTGTTGAAGCTCCTAAATCAGACATTGCGATCTATCCTAACCCGATCACAAATGGTATCGTTAACCTTCAGTTGATCAACTTACCTGCCGGCGAGTACAGTATAAGGTTATACAATAAAGCTGGCCAGGTGATCATGTCTAAAAAGATCACACGTGCAGAAGGAACAAATACAGAAAAACTAAATTGGGATTACAGTCTTGCTCATGGTATGTACTATCTCGAAGTCATACAACCAGACGGTAATAAGAAAATAATTAAGGTCCTATATTAAACTCAACACACATGAATTGAAAAAAAGTCCCGCTAATTGCGGGGCTTTTTATTTTTAAAGATTATGTTGTTTTCAGATAACTGTTTTATTCTTTAAATGTAAGACCTGCTTTTTTTAAAGCTTCTTTTAACTTAGGAATTGAAGAAGCTCCCATTCCATGAAGAGATAAAATTTCTTTTTGACTATAAGTTGATAATTTTTCCAATGTTGATATGCCATTGCTCTCTAACGCCCTTCTTGCAGGAGCTGAAAGCATGGATAAAAATCCTTCTTTGGGCCTCTTTTCATTCTCGCAGGTTGGGCAGCTTTCACAATCGCTGCTCTTATAATATTGATGCCCTTTTGAACAGGTTCTAAGTGTTTTTAAACTCATTTAAATAAAGCTTTAATATTCTACCCTAGTCGTAATCCTATATGATTGCAATATGTTTCCCTATTGCTTCACTTCGTGCCTCACAAACCAAAATGTTACACGATCAAATACATTCTTATTTAACCTTAATTTTCGAAATCGTCTCACCAACCAACTTCGTTGGCTTATCCATATCCTTAATAGCAAAATTAGCAGCTGCCTTTAGCAGGCTCTTTACTTTGCTATTTCTATAATCAGCCGGAGCAGCAATTGGAATATGCCTTATCAGGTTACCAGTACCTGTTAATAATTTATGCGGATCACTGATCAATGTTCCTTTGTTAAAACCTAAGTTGAGATGATTGGTATAGATTGGTATCATGCAAAATGCGTCAGACAATTTTTCTGAAATAGAGAACACTGCTGTCAATGCATGCGTATGATACAACAATTCATTGCTGTGGGGATGAAGGTCAATGATATAATTTCTCAGGTCTTTAAATAATTCAATTAATTTCTTTTCTTTAAGCTCCAGGAGCATAAGAAAATCAGGATGAATAGATCTGGCCATATTTGTGTTTTATTAAAAATAGATTGGCTGGTTTCAATTGCTGCACACGTGTATTGTAACTAAGGTACTATAAAGTTGGAAAGAAGACCGGGGAATATGTTAGTACGAAAAAAGGTTGCGGGTAAAACAAAATAGCCCCGCTTAAAAGCCGGGCTATGCAATTAATCATTTCATTAAACTAAAATTACGTATCTATAAAACGTAGTAAGCCGGGTTTTATTGTTGTAATATTTATTTATGATGCTTTCTTATTACTTTAGCCGCCTAAAGTTTTATATGTCAAAGAAAACATGGGTACTGCTTGGGTTTGTGGTCTTAAAGTTTGTGATGCAGCATTTTTTGATCAGCCCGGAATACGACCTGCAAAGAGATGAATACCTTCACCTCGACCAGGCAAAGCACCTGGCCTGGGGTTATGAATCAGTACCTCCTTTTACATCCTGGATCTCGTGGATCATTTTGCAATTTGGCAATTCGCTTTTTTGGGTGAAATTTTTCCCGGCATTGTTTGGTGCACTTACGATCATAGTTGTTTGGAAAACCATTGAAACATTGAATGGAAATTTATTTGCGCTCATTATTGGCGCCATCGCAATATCATTCTCAGTATTACCACGTATCAATATTTTATACCAGCCAAACTCTTTTGAAATTTTTAGCTGGGCACTTTTACATTACTGTATCATCTGCTATTTCAAATCTGAAAATAACAAATGGCTTTATTATGCCGCAATCGTTTTTTCCTTTGGCTTTCTTAATAAATACAATATTGCCTTTTTGATGATTGGCCTTGCTCCTGCAATCTTACTAACGAACACCCGTACATTATTTTTAAATAAGCATTTATATTTTGCCATGGCACTTGCATTGTTGCTTATTTCGCCAAACCTCATATGGCAGTATCAAAATAAGTTCCCTGTCATTCATCACATGAAAGAACTGGCAGATACGCAATTGGTAAATGTGCAGCGCAGCGATTTTTTAAAAGAACAACTGCTTTTCTTTTTTAACTCTCTTTTTGTGCTCATCATCGCCGGTCTTTCATTTTTTCTTTATCCTGGTTTTAAGAAATACCGTTTTGTATTCTGGTCATATGTTTTTACGATAACGGTATTCACCTATTTAAAAGCAAAAGGGTATTATGCCATTGGCCTTTACCCTGTATGGTTATGCTTCGGTGCTGTTTACCTTGAACATCTTACAAAAAGCGGCTGGGCTAAATCACTTCGTCCTGTAGCAATTCTCATCCCGCTACTGTTATTTATACCTGCAATAAAAAAGGTATTTCCGGTTCTAAGTCCGCAGGAAATTGTAAAAGATTCTAAAATATCAGCGCTACATCGTTGGGAAGATGGAAAGCAACATCCCATGCCACAGGATTTTGCAGACATGCTTGGATGGCGTGAACTGGCAGCGAAAACAGACAGCATTTATAGAACCATTCCGGATAAAGAACATACTATTGTACTTGCTGCAAACTACGGAGAAGCCGGCGCCATTAATTATTATTCAAAACAAAATATACAGGCAGTTTCGATGAATGCAGATTATATCAATTGGTTTCATCTCGATAAAAAGATCCTTACTGTTATTCTGATAAAAGACGATCTTGACGAAGGCATTGAACATGAAAAAATGCTTTTTGACTCAGTTGTTTTGGGAGGCACCATCGAAAATGAATTTGCAAGGGAAAAAGGAACACTTATCTATATTTTATCGGGACCGAAAATGGATATTAATAAAGTATTGGAAGAAGAGATCAGGAAAGAAAAAGCTCACTAGCTTTGGTGAGTGGTGAAAATGCGAAAAGTTTTATGGGGCTATTAGTTAAAAAAATGAGTGAGAATTTTTCATCTCACTCATTATATAAAATTGAATTCTATAAATTTCAACAAAAGCTAACCAACAATAAAAGTAAAAACTCCAAAGGTTTCACCATTCACTTATTGCCGATTCACGATTGCCAATTGCCGTCTTCTTATCCCGCTTTCTTAAAAAATCCCTTCGCCATCGTTTGCTCAAGCATTGGTTCTGCTAATTTCCAGATAGCTTTAGAACCATCCTGCATCAACGCCTGTGTATTGTATACGCGGGAATAATCTACATTATATTCTTTCCATGTGCCGCCATCATTGGAAACATTTTGTAAAAACGGTTCAAAGCGATCCATTGTTTTTGCAAACTTTGCATCTGCAGTTTCGCACGCTTCAAACTCTTCCCAAAGGGCGATCATTTCATCAGCCTGTTCTTTTGGTAACAAGCCAAAAATTCTATGTGCAGCTGCACGTTCCGCTTCTGTATTTGTGTGACTACGCTTTGTATCGTACAGGAAAATATCACCGGCATCAATCTCTACGATATCGTGGATCAATACCATTTTCATAACTCTTAATACATCTACTTTCTCGTTGGAATGTTCCGCTAAAACAATTGCCATCATCGCAAGGTGCCAGCTATGCTCGGCATCATTTTCAGAACGGTCGCTATTAAAGAGACGCGTTTTGCGTTGAATGTACTTTAGCTTGTCAATTTCATGAATAAAAGCCAGCTGGCTTAGCAATCTTTCGTTCATCATCATAGGAAGCAATTTTTGTTTGAGATTAGTTAATAGACACGTTATACCTTATAGAACATAAAACTTTAATATTTATTGTGCCAGGTACCTGGTTTTATTCAGTTAATACGGGAACTTTATTATTACGGTTGAACAATAAAAGTTAATAGCTCCGAATTAGAGGCAAGAATTTCACGAATTAAGAAAAAGGCAAAGAAAGAATTACTATTCGCCTTAATTCGTGAAATTCGTGTCTCCAATTCGTGTTTCTTTTTGAAGCCAGTTACTCCTTTAATATTAAAACTAATAGAACATGTCATATACAGCTGAACAAAACAGGTACAATAAAATGGAATACAGGAGATGCGGTGATAGTGGAATTAAACTACCCGCCATTTCTTTAGGCCTATGGCACAATTTCGGGCAACCCGATTCTTTGGAAAATTGCAGGGCCATGTTGCATACTGCTTTCGACAATGGCATCACTCATTTTGATCTTGCAAATAATTATGGCCCGCCGCCTGGTGCTGCTGAAGAAAACTTTGGAAAAATATTTAAAGATGATTTTAAAACATATCGTGATGAACTGATCATTTCATCCAAAGCAGGATGGAAAATGTGGGAAGGTCCTTATGGTGATTATGGATCAAAAAAATATTTAGTGAGCAGCCTTGACCAGAGTTTAAAAAGAATGGGCATTGAATACGTTGATATTTTTTATCATCACCGTCCGGACCCTGAAACCAACTTAGAAGAAACGATGAGAACACTTGATCTTTTGGTTCGCCAGGGGAAAGCATTGTACGTCGGTATATCAAGTTATAAACCATCGGAAGCCGCCAAAGCATTTGAAATACTAAAACAACTTGGAACACCTTGTTCTTATTCACCAGCCAAAATACTCTATGCTTAACCGTTGGGTTGAAAATGGATTACTGGATCTTTTGGAAAAAGAAAAAGTTGGTTGCATTGCATTTTCCTGCCTGGCGCAGGGTTTACTTACCAATAAATATCTAAAAGGAATACCAGCAGACTCAAGAGCAGGCCGGCATTTGGAAAACGGCGCCATTAATGAAGATGCTGTTACACCTGAAGTCATAAAAAAAGTACAGGAACTGAATAATATTGCGGCATCAAGAAATCAAACACTTGCACAAATGGCCATTGCATGGGTATTGAAAGATAAACGTGTTACATCTGTAATACTAGGTGCAAGCAAACCGGAACAAATAACAGATTCACTAAAAGCTATTGATAACTATCATTTTTCAAATGAAGAACTAACTCAAATCGAAAACATCCTAAATAGTTAGTGTACTTCTGCAGGTTATTATTTTCTCAGCGCCTCTGCGTTTCTGCGGTATATTAACCGCGGAGATGCAGAGGCGCTGAGTTTTAAATTGCAGAGAAATTAATTTTTAATTTTTAATTTTTTGCTAAAAGAATCAATAACCCCCCATGTAGTTTTATCTCCATTAAAAACTGCATTCAACCCCTGCTCTTCCATGGGCGGATCACCAATATATTCATCCCCCTGCTGCCAGCGTTCATGGGCAGGCGTTACGATACCACCATAACTCCAGAAATTAGCGCCACCAACCGGGCCATTATTATTTTTATTTTTTTCCAATACAGAAAAAATACGTTGGTAATATTGATCACGGTAAGCTGTTGTGGAATTCAGATCAAAAGAATGATTGTCTCTGGGCAAGCCAAATTCTTCTATCACCAGAGGCTTGTTTAATTTATTCGCAATTTGTTCATGGCTGGAGATATAGTTCATTGTTTTAGCAATTACAGAATCCATTCCCTCGGCAATGGCTTTGCCGCTAAACCATTCCCAGTTCTTTGGCCAGATATGAATAGTGAGGTAATCAATATTTTTATCTGCGTGAATGGATTCATATATGCCCATATTCTCTGTACCAATATAACCTTCCGTACCAATTGTTACCAGGTGGTTTTTATCTTTCGATTTGATAAAACTGCTTACACCGGACAACCATGCTTTATAATGATCTATAGCAGCCGGCCGCATTGGTCTTGGTTCATTGGCAATCTCCCAGCTCATGATCGCCGGGTCATCCGCATATTTCTTTTTTGTGATGGTATTTACATGCTCAATAATATAACCAGCCTGTTTTAAATAATCAGCTTTACAAGATTCGCAACTGTAGAATTTACTTACATAATCCCTTGTTTCATCCCAGTTTAATCTCCTGCGAAAAACAGAATCTTCCATTTGGCCGTTCCAACGCAGGTATTGAAGAAATCCACCACTCCATTCCCAATTATTACTTAAGAAGATCACAGCTTTCATATTTCGTTTACCCATTTCAGATAGTAATACATCGAGTCCATGCAGGAAGTTTTTATCAAAAATACCTTTAGCTGTCTGAAGTGGCGGCCTTACACGATCTGTTCCCGCAACCAGGCCCTCACCTTCCGGCCCCGCCAATACACGGAGATTCATAACGCCCTTGTCTTTTAAAAAATCAAGTTCAGCACGCAGGCGGTCTATTCCTTTTTTACCGTCTTTTTCCAACCCAAGAAATCCTCCATACCAATAATTGCTGCCAATATAATATACAGGTTTGCCATCCAGGATAAATTGGTGATTCTTCACTGTTACAAATCCTTTCTGTTGTGCAATGGCGTGGCAAGAGACCGTTAGTAATAATATAATAACCAACAATGAGGCGGAAAATCGTGTTTTTTTCAAAGTATTTATTTTAAAATTTCTGTTTTAAATGAGGCAAAAGATATGCACTTTACAAAATAATACAATTACATAATAGGTTTCTATTAAATATTTACTACTTTTACCTTGGTTTTTCATAGGATATTGGATTTTAAAGCGGGGCTGGATTTTTATCCTGGCCCTTTTTTATTGAATTCTGAATGCTGAATTACGAATTCTGAATTCAAAAACCATAACTTAGTATTAATAATTCAGCATTCATAATTCAATAATTCAAAATTCACAACATGCAATGGCAAGGAAGAAGAGAAAGCGATAATGTAGAAGACCGCAGGGGAATGTCGGGTGGTGGAAAAGTGTTAGCCGGCGGTGGAATTATCGGGGTAATTGTATTGATCGTAAATATGCTGCTTAGTGGCAATGGTGACCAGGGCATAAAGTTGCCGGACATTCAACAACAGCAAACACAGCAAACGCAACAGTTATCACCTGAAGAACAAGCTGCTGATGATGAAAGAGCAAAATTTGTAAAAGTAGTATTGGCTGATACGGAAGATGTATGGGATAAAATATTTTCGCAAAGCGGAGAACAATATTCAAAACCAATACTTGTATTATTCCGTGGCGAAGTTGAATCTGCCTGTGGAAATGCCAGTTCCGCATCCGGTCCGTTCTATTGCCCCGGTGATCAAAAATTATATATCGACCTTTCTTTTTACCAGGAATTGAAGGAGCGTTTCAATGCACCCGGAGATTTTGCAATGGCTTATGTAGTGGCGCATGAAGTAGGTCATCATATACAAAAACTGATGGGAACCTCAGATAAAATGCAACGCTTACGCAGCCAGTTAAGCGAAGAAGAATACAACAAGTATTCGGTAAAGCTTGAACTGCAGGCTGATTTTTATGCCGGTTTGTGGGCAAAATATGCAAGTGAAATAAAAACAACTGATGGCAAAAGCATCATAGATCCTGACGATATCAGTGAGGCACTTACGGCGGCCAATGCTATTGGTGATGACCGTCTTCAAAAAGAAGCACAGGGATACATCGTTCCTGAATCGTTTACACATGGCACTTCAGCACAACGTATGTATTGGTTTAAGAAAGGATTTCAGACAGGAGACCTTAAACAGGGAGATACATTTAATTCCCCGGATCTTTAATCTATAATGTAGAATGTAAAATAGTGAATGTAAAAGTTAGCTGTTGCATTACTTTTAAATTTTGCTAAATAGTTCCTATACCTTTTACATTTATTATTTTACATTTTTTCCATAGTATAAATACGGTTCATTTTTCCTGAAAAAGTACGCACTCTGCTATCATATATCCTCACCCCAGGCTTTACATTTAAAATTTTTCATTTTACATTTTAGATTTTTTATTTCCACACACTGTTTGCAACTAACGCTTTGATATACTTCTTTTAAAATATTAGCATGGTATTTGTTTTTATCAAAAAAAATAAAGCATATGCCAAAAGACGGACCTATAATTATAATAGAAGATGATATGGATGATCGTTTTACTTTGGAAGAAGCTTTAAAAGAAGCAAACGTTTCCAATGACCTGGTTTTTTTTGACAATGGCCCTGATGCATTTGAATTTTTGAAATCTACGAAGCGACAGCCATTCATTATATTATGTGATGTAAATCTTCCGAGGCAAAACGGAATTGAGTTTAAAAGGGAATTAGACAATGATCCGGCAATGCGGGCAATGTCGATCCCCTTTATTTTCTATACTACATTCGTATCACAGTATGCAGTGAACGAAGCTTATAAAAATATGACCGTACAAGGTTTCTTCCAGAAAAATAATACACACAAAGAATTAAAGGATGTTGTGAGGATCATTATCGACTATTGGAGGATTTGTCGCCAGCCGCAATATTTAGAGAAGATTAAATAGTTAACTAGTTGATAGGGTTAACAAGTTGATAAACATTATCAACCTATCAACTGATTTCACTAAATTGGAAGTTCATTTAAAAGCACGAACATTCCATGAAACAAAAAAGGAAAACGCTGTTTTCAGATTTGCTTTTCCTGTCGATCACACTTATCTTTCTTTGGGTTTCTTTTATCTCCTATCAACGTATTGTCCAGCTCAACAATGATTTTGGATGGATCAATCATTCCTACCAGGTAAAACTAAACCTCGAACAATTATTATCAAATGTTAAGGATGTTGAGAGCTCACAACGTGGGTTTTTACTTACAAAGGATTCCATTTTTCTTGTACAATTTGAAGAAAGTAAAAAAAATACTTATGCGCTTCTTTCCAATATTGATTCACTTACCAATGACAACAAACCTCAACAGCAAAAAGCAATTGAACTAAAGACCTTAATTGATAGAAGATTTGAGTTGCTTAGCCGTGGTATAGAACTTTATCATGATAAGAATTCCGGCTTCCCTGCTTCACTTGCAAAAGGCAGAGAACAAATGGACAGGGTAAGATTGCAGGCAAAATTCATGATCGAGGATGAGAATCATTTATTAATTGAACGAACAAAAGTAAAAGATAAAACTGCGTCCATTACTCCCTGGTATACGTTGCTGTTATCATTGGCTGCAATATTGGTTGTTATTATTGCCTATTTCAGAACAAGAGTAGAAACGAGCCTGCGGTTCCGTGCGGAGGATAGTGAAGAGACTATACATAATTTTTTCATGCAGGTTCCGGCGATGGTGGCAATTTTAAAAGGTCCTGAACATCGCTTTGAATTTATAAATCCTTCTTTTATCGAATTACTTGGCAAGGCAGATCTAACAGGCAAAACAGTATACGAATCCATACCAGAATTAAATAGCCCCACATACCATGGTGTATTGAACCAGGTTTATCAAACAGGGATGCCCTTTATCGGAAAGGAAATGAAAATTTCATTTGGCAATACCAAAGGCGTTAAAAATATTTATGTGAATTTGATCCTGCAGGCTTATAAAAATACATCTGGACAAAATGAAGGTATTCTTGTTTTTGGTTACGATGTTTCAGAGCAAGTGATCATACGTAAGAAAATAGAGGAGATAGAACTTCGCTCGAGGCTGGCGATTGAAGCGGCGCAAATGGGAACTTTTGACTGGAACTTACAATCGCAGGAATTTATCAGTTCAGACAGGCTTATTGAAATTTTTGGATTTAAGAATAAACCCGGTGTTAAGCATGAAGAACTGATAAATGTTTTTCATCCTGAAGACAAGCCAATTCGAAACCGTGCTGTAGCTGATTCTTATGAAAAAGGTTCACTTGAATATGAAGCAAGGGTGATCTGGCCCGATTCATCCGTGCACTGGATAAATGTTTTTGGCAAGATCATTCATAACGAGAACCGTGAACCACTTAGGATGTATGGTACCGTTATTGATATAACAAGACAAAAAAATATTTTAGTTGAATTGAAAGAAAGTGAATCCAAATTGAGATCACTGGCTGATTCAATGAAAGAGAAAATAGCAGAACGAACCTTTGAATTGGCAGAACTTAATAAAGAGCTGCTTTTAAAAAATAACATCTTTGCACAAGCTGAAACAAATGCACTCATTGGAAGCTATTCATGGAGTCTTCATAACGGGAACCTTGAATATTCTGATAACCTTTTCCGCTTACTTGGATTTGAGCCTGGTGAATTTGTTCCCTCTTTTGAAAAGTATCTAAGCTTCATTCATCCCGACGACCTTGAGCAGGTAAAGAAAGATGGCAAAGAAACTTTCGAAACAAGGGAATTGGTAGAACATGTTCATCGTGTAATTACAAAAGATGGAAAACTAAAATACTTCCGCTCAAGCGGAAAAGTTTTTGGTGAAGAAGAAGATACTGCTTTGATTGGTACAGTACAAGATGTATCTCATGATACTTTAATGAATGAAAAGCTGCGTAAGCAAAATATAGACCTGGAACGAAGCAATGCTGAACTGGAATCTTTCAATTATATAGCCAGCCATGACCTGCAGGAACCATTGCGAAAGATCCAGGCCTTCTCACAGCGTATTCTTGAAAAAGATAAAAGCAATCTTAGTGCAACCGGTACAGATTATTTTGGAAGAATTATCAATGCAGCATTCCGTATGCAAAATCTTATAGAGGCTTTGATCAGTTATTCCAAAACAAATGCATCAGAAACAGGTAAAGAATTTACAGACCTGAATAATTTATTGAGAGTTGTAACAGAAGGCTTACAGGATAGCATAGAAGAAAAAAATGCCAGTATACAATATAGTCATTTACCAAAATTGAAAATTATTCCCATACAATTTCAACAACTTTTTATAAACCTTATTTCAAATGCAATAAAGTATAGCAGAACCGGGGTTCCTCCCCGCATCAACATTACTGCAATTACTATTGCCGGAAAAGACATAACGGACGTTGACGCTAACGGATCGATCAACTATTGGAAAATAAGTGTTGAAGATAATGGAATTGGCTTCGAACAACGATATGCAACTAAAATTTTTGAGTTGTTTCAAAGATTACACGGCGCATCAGATTATTTAGGCACAGGTATCGGACTTGCCATTTG
This sequence comes from Ferruginibacter sp., assembly GCA_047601875.1. GTDB lineage: Bacteria > Bacteroidota > Bacteroidia > Chitinophagales > Chitinophagaceae > Ferruginibacter. The sequence goes on from JASGIL010000001.1 coordinate 805,671, forward strand.
TAATAAAATTATGCGGAATCATGATGGTTTTATCAGCGCTGTTGGAAACCCGGGAGTAGGCTCTGTATTTAATATTTATCTTCCTGTAAAAGAATAAATGTATTATTTTACAACCCTAATTCATACCCCTATAAAACCAAAATACCAAAGCTAAATGAAGCATTTGAAAAGGATATTATTGGTAGATGATGACGTGGATGACCAGGTTTATTTTCTTGATGCAATCAATGAAATCAATCCATCTATGGAGTGTAAGTTGGCAAACAATGGGTTGGAAGCATTACAAAGCATCAAAATACTACCACCATTCGATATTATTTTTCTGGATCTTAACATGCCGATCATGAATGGCTTTGAATGCCTGAGTTCCCTAAAAAAAAGCGAAGCGTATAAAAACATACCAGTTGTTATATTTACAACTTCAAAGAATTTCAATGATATTGAACGTACAAAGGAGCTTGGTGCCAGTTTATTTTTAACCAAACCAACAAGCTTCAATACGCTTTGTGATAAATTAAAACAGATTTTTGAAACCAGCGTTTCGATGTCAGCTTCCTACGTTGTCTGACATTGCAAATAAATAATTTATTACTGCCGGGAGAAAACTTCTTAATTAAATAGCCCCGGATAATACCCGGGGCTATTTAATTAAAATCATAGAATTAATTTTATTTGACTTCAAATCCTACCTGTATATCTCCCCAAAAAAGATTCACCGTGCCATTTTTATCAACTACAAAAGTCATTTTTTCTGAAAATGTTCCTGCCTTGGAAGGCTTAACGTTTATTCTTAGAGCATCTTCAGATTCTTTATAATCATATGCCCCCCATTGTTTCCAGGTTTTATTAAAGATGATAACCCATGAATCTTTACCTGAAATACTAAACAAACCATATTTACCGGCCAGAAGCGTTTGCCCATTTATTTTTACATCCTTGTCAATTTCAAAAACAGTAGCTTCATTTGCTCCGGTGCGCCATACAGTTCCGTCTTTAGGTTCAAGGTCTTTTCCGATTGTCCTGCCTTTTACAGAAGGCTGGCTGTAGTCGATATGAACTGTTGCCCCGGATGTGATCGTTTGGGTTACACTTGCAGGTGGACTGGGACGTTTGCTTTTGTCGGTTGCTTCCTGGGCAGAAGCAGTAAATGCCATTACCGAAAGCACAATAAAAATTGCGAAAGAGAATATTTGTTTCATAAATAAAATTTATTTGAATTGACAATTTACGGCAAAATGTAAATAAGAGAAAGATTAAATGAAGGGCGGCGAGAGATGCTGAAAGCAGGAAAACTTACAATTATGAAAACAATCTTTAATAACAATTTGAAATTCAATGCTTGTGGTTGCATAAAAAACAAAATTGAAAATAATGCAACCAGATTGGTTGCATTATTTTCAATTTTTAAATTTGCGCAACCTCATTTATTTCTAACAATTACCTTGTTTTGGCTAAACTCAAAAATGGTTGCTTTACCAGTAATTTTTTACTGGAAATTCAGTGTACAATTTTTTTAGTAAGAACAATATCTGCCGGATTTAGATCTATCACTTTGGCCTGCGGTGCAGCTACGCCCTGGATACTATCCAGGAGTTGCTTTCTGATAACAGGACTATTTATTCCTGCAATACTACATGCTTTATCAAAATCTGTATGCATACCATAACCTTCCAGTATATCTTCTACACCTTTATACTCAGGAAAGCTGAGGTATCTCTTTACAAAATAGTATAACTTATTTTGTTCCGTTTTTGTATATGCCTTGTAAAAAGTTTCCATAATCTCTGTATTTAAGTAAGCCGTTAACTAAATATCTATGATCAATTTATTCTTTATTGTAAAACCTGTTTTGCAGGCTTCTTTTAAAGGATAATCGATCAATACAAGGTGGTTTTACAACGGAGGGTAGTCCGTATAACAGAAATTCAAAGGATGAGCTGGAGGCATTAAACCCTTAAGCAGTTAAATTCAAAAAATAAAATTGAAGTTTGTTCAGAGGAATTGTGAATCGTCGATGTAAGCGTATATAAATTTAATACTAATAGTTAAGATTTTCAAGCAAAAAGCCAATTATTATCTTTAGAATAAGTGGTACCAAGCGGCCTAAGGGGCATACAGAAGCGCTTCAGCACATTTTTTTTAGACATTGATTATCATGTTGTTAAAAGTTTAATTGACGCCTTAAAAGCTGGCAAAATCTATTTATGGCATGGTTTTGGAATTTATGGTGCCAGATTGAAAAAAATCAATAATTCCAACTGAAGAAAACCATTAACCATTTAAAAATCTATTTATCATGAGCACATCAAACACCCCTTTGGCAACTATAGAAACTCAGCCAAAAAGTAAAAGTTACAAAAATGCCATCATTGGCGTTTTATCTGTTGCACTTGTGGCAACTGCAGGTTTTTTAGCATATGACAGGAGCAATAAAACTGCAAAAATTGATCAACAACAGGTTCAGATTGCTACTGTAACAACAGAGAAAAGCAATCTTCAATCAAGTTTTGACGCTTCATTAGCACGTCTTGATTCAATGGGAACCGTTACTAATGGATTGAATGCGGAATTGACAGCTAAAAATGCTGAGATCGCAAAAGCGAAAGATGAAATCCGTAGTATTTTAAATAAGAAGAATGCAACTGCTGCTGAATTGGGCAGGGCTAAAAAAATGATCGCTTCGTTAAATGAAAAGATCACGGGCATGGAGCAGGAAATTGCTAAATTAACTGAAGAAAACAGGGTTCTTGGTGAAGAAAAAGTTGCATTAACAGCCGATAAAGAAAAATTAACGCAGGATCTTACCACAACAACCGGTATCAAACAGGAATTGGAAAAGAAAGTTGATATCGCATCTACTTTGAATGCTTCTAATATTGTTATTACTCCGATAGATGTTAGGCGTAATGGAAAAGAAAAAGTTTCAAGTACAGCAAAACGTGTAGATAAAATGGTTGTTAGTTTTGATGTTGCAAATCGCATCATTCAACCAGGAAGCACTGACCTTTATGTATTGGTAATAGGACCAGATGGACAAGCTATAACGACAGGCCCTGCTACAGGTTCATTTACTACACGTGAAGATGGTGATAAAACCTATACAGCTAAAGTACCTGTAGATCTTGAAACATCAAAAACAAAAAATGTTGCTTTTTCTTTTGAACCAGGTACATCTTTCCAAAAGGGAAGCTATAAGATCCAGATCTATCAAAATGGATTCCTGATCGGAGAAGGAACAAAAGAATTAAAGAAAGGTGGCTTGTTTAGCTAATACAGACCAATAAATTATATTTTCATTATCCTCTTGAAATGAATGAAACTACCTGGATTATCTCCAGGTAGTTTTTTTTATAATCTATAGCATGTAAGATGTATGATCTAAGATGTATGATGTATGACTTTAAAGCTGGCACAAAAAGTATCAGGCATAAATTATAAAGTAAATCATACATTCCACATCATACATCTTAAATCTTACATCTTACATCTTACATTATAAAAAAGGATCCATGTTTCCATGGATCCCAACAACAACCCCACTGTAAAAATACTAACTATCACCAGGTAAGCATATCATTACAAAACTTTTCATAGATTATGTAGTAAATATTTCATAAGAACAAATTGTATAGATTATTAAATATTGATCTTAGATATTTCCTGGCAATACTGAATAGCCATTGTCGATGCTAAAAAAGCTTTGAATTGACTCGATGATCTTTTTCATAAAAAATATTTTAGTGTTATAAAATGTATATATCAGACCGGGTACGATGATTAAAATTTAAATTGTAAATAATAAAATACTGTTAAAGGAATTTTCAACACCATGCCTGACTATTCAGTAATTTTGATTTTACCCCGGCATTAAATGATAGAGATAAACACAGTAAAAGAAAAATATGCTTCTATGCCTGACAGTGAGTTAATTGACTTAGCACAAAACGAAGCACAGCAATTAACCGAGGACGGGCTCAGGTTGTTAAGCGACGAATTAGCCCGAAGAAACTTAAACCCTGATATCATTGAAAATACAGTATCAGCAAAAAGTAACGACAATACCAATAACTATGACCAGTTCACAACGTCATACTGGACATTTGTATTTGATGAAAAAGAAAATGGAAAACCTGATCCAGAGATCATAGCGGGCCTTTTAGAAGCAGGAATGGAAGAATCATCTGCCATGGAACTGGTTGCAAAAATGGAAGCAGCAGCAAAGCAACAATTAAAAAAAGCTGATTCTGAAAAACTTATTGGCGGAGCAATTCTTATGGGCGGTATTGCCATTACTTTTTTACCACTTTCCATGCCGGCAAACAGGTTGACCTATATCATTGCATGGTGTGCCATTCTCCTTGGCACGTTAAAATTCATCAAGGGTTTATATTATCGAAATAGGTTCAGGAAAATTATCAAAACAATAATGGCAGAAAAAAACCAGTGAGGTTTCTTCCGCTATTTAATTTCAAAAATTCAACTTATAAATACAGGAAAGTAGTCGTATAATTTTATCAGGAGCGCATCACTCCTATTTTCTTTCCGTCCCACCCGGGGAATAATTTAAGATCATCATTTATTTTCAGGTGCCTGTCGGCAACTTCACTAAATACAGCTCGATAGTCAGTTGTTACTGCAAGATCCCGTCCATCTTCAAGATTTTCAATTGCAAGCGGTTTTACGATGCCATGTACTGCTCCACCATTTACATCAGTGCCAAGAATAAAATTACAGGAAGCCCTTCCATGATCAGTTCCACCACTACCATTTTGTTTAACGGTACGACCAAATTCTGTCATGGTCATTACTGTTACATCATCCTGGAATGACTCGATATCGGTCCAGAATGCATTTATACTGTTACTAAAATCCAAAATATTACGGCCAAATGTGCCCATTTCTGTTCCCTGGTTATAATGTGTATCCCAGCCACCGGATTCAGCAAAACCGATTTCAAGCCCAACATCCATTTTAATGAGTTGCGCAATTTGCTTTAAAGCGTTTCCAAGTGGAGTTTGTGGATATTCAGCGCCTTTAGCTGGTTGATAATTTTTAGTATCAAGCTTATCAAGCATTTTTACCGCATCAAAAGTTTCCTTTCCTGTTTGTTTTAACAAACCGGAAGAAGTTTGATCATATAAATCTTCAAAACTTTTTGCAGTCATATTTAATGACATTGGATTCCCTTTCATTTGCAGGGCAAAATCCTGCAAATTACTGATTGCAATAGAAGGGTTATAACCATAAAATGAGCGGGGCATTGAGCTGGTAAGGCTCACTGCTCTAAAAGGACTTCCTTCGTGCCCCAGCAAGCCGGAAGCCCTGTTTAACCAACCTGTATCGGTGCCTTTACTAAAGGGCGTTCCCGATTCCATAAAATCCTGGGCATCGAAATGTGAACGTGAATTATTGGGCGATCCAATACCATGTACAATTGCGAGCTGCTTATTACGAAACAATTGTTCAAAAGATTTCATTCCTGGATGAAGACCAAAGCGCCCATCAAGATCTATTACAGGAGTAGTTCTACCATCCTTTACTGCAGACATAAATAAGCTGGGCCTCGCAGCTTTAAGATATTCATCCGTAAAAGGCGTAACAGCCATTAATCCATCCATGGCCCCTCTTTGAAAAATACAAACGAGTATCTTATTTTTTTTATAAGGACTTATTATTTTTTTTGTGCCGGCTGCCCTGGCGATAAATGGAGGTACGCCTCCAACACTAATACCGAAAACCGCTAAAGCACCGGATTTTAAAAACCCTCTTCTTGATGACATATACTTATTTTAAAACTGTTTAATTATTATTTTCTTTGAAATTCAGGTGAGCCAATGATGATCCCTACTACCTGCGCCAACATGCTATATGTATCAGTACTATTTTTTTTATCCACTGGCTGTATCTTTTCTTTTGGATCATCTTCTTTCAGGATATCCTCTGCCATCGCATCTTCATTTTTTGCTACAGGTTCATTCTTAACAAGCGATTTATCGGCGGCATTCTCAATCTTTTGGTCCAATGAAGGTTGCGTAAGCAATGGTGTCAATCGTTTAATGGTTCCTGTGAGGTCCCTTTCAGGCATTAATAATTTCCCGTAAGTTACCAGTGCAGCTGAAGGACTTTCCGGCTCATGATAATCATTCAGGCTCAGCAGGTCTGTTTTAACTCCACGCATTTGTTTCGATGCAATAGACAATCCGAAATTCATCCTGTTAAGAAGCGCCCCTGTATTTATCCAATACTGTGCTTTATCAGGGAAACCGGTAGGTGCCTGGTAATAATAAATTTTTTGTCCCATTTTATCCATCCACATAAATAGTTGGTATGGCTGTTGAATATCCGCATTCAATGCACGCACCGCACTAATTGCAAGTTCAAAAGGTGATTTTGTTTTATCACGAATAACATTCTTATTCCAAAATTCAGGAGCAGAAGCCATCGTTATCAATACTTCTTTGATATCTCCATCTTTTTCCAAAAATGTTTTTGCCATTTTATCAACCAGGCTTTTGGGAGGATCATCCGATACAAAATGTACTGCAAGCTTCCTGCTGATAAAAGCAGCTGTTGATGAATGATGTGCAAGCATTTTTAAAAGATCTACCCCCTCCTGGTAGCCACCATTCGCAGGAAATCTTTTTCTCAATACTGTTTTCTCTTTGTTATCATGCCTGTTCATCGCAAACAGAAAATCTCCGTCATGAACAAAACCACGTTCAGTTAATTTATCCTCTCCTATCTTTTCGATTATTTTTTTAAGCCCGCTGCCGTAGCTGTTTTCCATTGGGTAAATCGTCCAACCGGTGAGTATCCTTGCAGCCTGGGTAACATCAGCCTGGGTATATCCACCATCCACACCCATCGTATGCAGTTCCATTACTTCTCTTGCATAATTTTCATTGAGCCCCTGGTTCTTTTTTCTTTTCTGAAATTTTTGGATCATCTCTTTCGATGCAGAATCATCCATTGAAGTGTTCATTTGCTTAAGCCTTCTACGCATCCTTTCATCATCGTTCGATGCATCATCATTTGTAGCAACGCTGGTGAAATTATCGAGATACAAAAGCATTGCTGAAGATTTTGCCGTCGCTAAAAGCAGGTTTTCAAACTTGCCTGTTACATTTGGCCTGATCGCATCACGTTCATAAGCAGGAATAAATAACGAACAATCTCTTTTTGTAAGTGATACATTAAAATGGTTGAACCAAAAATCAGTCAACACTTCCTGCAATTGATTATTGGAATAAGCAGCACGCAATACTTTAGCACCTATGAACTGGCGAAAAAGTTCTCCCTGCCTGCGATAATTCTTATCCTTAATATAAGCGGCTATTTGTTTTTTATATTCCTTTCTTTCAAGATCGGTTGCAGAATCTTTGGGAATGATCCCCTCATCCCTGGCCATTTTTAATACCTGCACAGGCCTTGGAAAAATTGCACTTGCCTGTGTGTTCGTCAGTTTTATTGCATCATAATCAACTAAACGTGCCTGTAGTGAATCGTCGGGCAAACCACCATCCAGTTGTTGTACAAACCATTTTTCCAAACCCATTTTTACAACCTCATCTACTTCACCCTGTGTTGCGCCAAATGAAAAACGACTTAATAAATGTGCAGCTGCCTGTCGATCTGTAAGCCCTGCTTCTTTATAGGGAAACCTGAAAGATGCATTTGGAGGATTCATTGCAGGCTGTTGTATTTGTAAGAAGGAATATAAAAAGAAGCAACATATAAAAGCAACAGTGAATTTTGAAAAAAGAATGAAAGGGTGTTTCATATTATATGTTTATAAGACGTTATACCAAAGATTAAATTTAGACCTTTTGCCTGCAACGTCGTTTAAATAGAAATGAAATAATGTTAATTTTCTTCACTAAACAATTTGAAGATTTGAAAATGTGCTGATGAAAGTCTTATGAATTTACTGTCTTTCAATATAAAAATTCTTTTCATCTTCAAATCAGCTCATCTTGAAATGAATCATCTTCAAATTTTCAAATCTTCAAATTGTTTCCATAAAAAAGCCGGTAACAAAAGTTACCGGCCCTGATCTTTAATAAGCGCTTAGCTAACGATTATCTCCCGTTTTAAAACTTCCTTACCGGGCAAAAGTGGAAGGGTTACCTGCAACACTCCATCGACATACTTTGCAGCAATATTGGAGGTATCTACAGTTTCATCCAATGTAAACAGCCTCTCAAATCCTCCACGGCTGTATTCTCTAAGAATCCAATCTGGTCGTTGAAACCCTTCTGGTGGTAAATAAGAAATGCTTAACTGGTTTCCTTTTACATCAAGATGAAAATGTTCCCTGATGCGGCCGGGTGCAAATACCAGCATCTTATAACTGGTATCAGTTTTAAAAATGTTTACAGATGCTCTCTGCATCGTTCGGTTAAGCAGGTGACGGTTCCTGCTTCCGTAATCGCCTTTTGCGGCGCATGACTGATTGTAGTACATGTTTTTGTTTTTAATTAAAAAATAGTTTACAATAATGCAGACGAATGAGAGAGGAGGATATTTTAAAACGGCAATCGTGAATCGGCAATCGGCAAATCTTTGAAGATTATTTTTATAGCATTAATAGCACATTTATTAACCGCTGTCGGATTTTGGAACCGCCGACAGTGTTTTAATTGCTGATTCACGATTGCCGATTGTCGCCACACACAACAAAACATCCCAAATAATGCCAGGATGCCCTATTAAAAAAAATTGTAGAAATATATTATCAGCGGGGAAGTATTGGGCCATAACGAAGATCACGGCCTCTTTTTGCTTTGGTTGGATAAAGAACATCATGTGCTGTTTCATATCCTTCATCAGAAACGTTTTTAAGCATATTACCGGTATTGCGGCTACGCTTCCTGTAAACGATTATTCCTACTACTGCCAATGCTGTAATTCCTGCAAGTATTCTAAAAGTCTTTTTCATTTTTTTATTATTATAAAACTGGAAAAGCAAATAGCGTACCGGGATAAAAATCACCAATTGTGCAAAGAGATTAATGTATCAACAAAGTAGAGCCTTTCCGAAAATGTGTTTTACCATCCATATCAACTGCCTCAATCATCCAGATAACTGTTTGTGTTTCCTGCACTACATTTCCTATTCTTCCATCCCAACCCGGCAGATCCGTTTGCGTTTGATACATCATTTTGCCCCAACGATTGTATATCCTGAAATATTTTACTTTTTCAAACCCGAGTAATAAAGGACGCAGGTAATCATTCACGCCATCACCATCGGGTGTGAATACAGAAGGTACATAGATCGCAATTTCTTTGTGCGTCTTTACCATTTGCGTATCAACGGTTGTACAACCGGTTTCTGTTTTTATTTCGATCGTATATAATTGTTCATGTAGTCCCCTGAAATAAGGAGTATATATATTGGGATTATCAAGATTGGTAGCTGGCGACCACAAAACATTATTCGCAAAATCTACTCCCCTTGCCTGTAATTTGATCGGGAAATTGTACGCAATATCAATCAAAGGATAAGTAATGCCAGGTCGGGCAGTATCTACTGTCATGTCGATCTTCCTTGTTGACAGCGGGCTGCTGCAATCGCTATTTACAAGTAAAGCATAATAAGTACCAGACTCGGTAACAGTATATGTTACCTGGTTTGCTCCCGGAATTGAAACATCGTTCCTATACCATTGAATACTGGATGCAGCTGCTACTTTTAAAACTGCATTTGGCCCGTTATTCAAACAATGCCGCTGATCCCCGATCAATTCCAGGTTATTATCAATATTCCTCACAGTAACTGCAACGGTATCGCTGCTATAACAGCCGCCCCCAACGCTAATAATATCCAGCACATAAGTAGTGTCTACGCTTGGTAAAGCAACCGGGTGAGAAATATTCGGATTGCTTAATCCAATGGCAGGGGTCCAATGGTATAACATACCTGTTACGGGAGCTACACCCAATTGTACAGGAGTAAAATTGCATGAGATCAGGTCCGGGCCGGCGTTCGCTCTTGCCACCAATGTATCCTGTAATTCAACATCAAGCGTATCAAGGCAACCATAGCCGGGAAAAGGTAGTAATTCAACATGCAATGGTGTACCTGCAGCCGGTGGTGGTTGCAAATGCAGCTGTTGCTGATCGCCTAACAATACACTATAATTACTATTATACCAGTTATAATGCTGGTAACCGGATGGTGCAGTTATGTTCACGGCAGTATCCTGCGGGCAATAAGTTTCACCAACCAGGCTGTTATCACATTTTGAGGTCACATCAATATAAGCATACCCAAAATGAACAGCATAAGTACAATCTGCCGTTTTTATAAATAACCTGATTGTCTTGCCTTCATACCCATTTAAATAAATAGTATTTTCTGTCCAGGGTTTATACCGCACCGGTGATTCATGTGGCTGTATGGGAGATGTTAGAAAACCCGGCAATGAATTATCAGCAACAAATGCAAACGAAAAACAATCTATTGTAATTTCATCATCGAGGTCCTCTACAGCAATTTCAAGCCTGGGCTGCCTGTAGCTTTCATGCCCGGGATCTTCAAAAACAACAGCATAATTGTAAGTAAGCGTAAACCTGTTGGCATTTGAGGGAATGGTAAATTGATAGGAAAGTCCTTCTGCATTTCCGCCCGCTACATTATTACCCAACCTGATCGAATGCCCACTGCCGTTAGGACAATTTTTTGGGAAGCCTCCGTATTCGTCAAGCCCGTCTCCCGGCAAAGTAGATAACATAGTATGCCGGTCAGCCACGGGCCCGGGTGCAAGTTGCAGCGATATTACATTTTCACCATTTAAGGCAGCTACTTCGCCTACGTAGCATTTCCATCCATCAAAAGTTCCGGTTTCAAAATCAATATTAGCAGGACATTGAGAGAATACGTGAAAACAATTTATGAGCAAATATGATAAGATCACTAAAATCCGGTGGGCGGGCCTGTGAAAAAATATTTTATTTTTTTTATATAAAGTTTTCATTCCTGATTCCTGTTCTTGCTCTAGCGTATAAAGTTACAAATAAATAATCGTAGAGGGCCTTGTTTTTGATACGCGGCAGTTAAACAATTTCCTGGTATGTAAAATATTTATTGGGCTTATTTTAAAAGCTTACTGGACCACTGTAGAATAAATTTTAATTTTAAATTCATTCTAAAAACAAAGACCATTTAAACTGATTATGCAGCCTTTAAAATTATTTATGTTGTTGCTGGGTTGTAAACCGGCTGGCAGGTACACAGAACAGCACGATATCTTTTTCAGTATCGGCACTTCTTTAAAAGCAATTGTTCCCGACATTATTGATTCATGGCCAGGTGCCGGTACCATTCATATTGATGCGTGGCGGGAAATAACAGAAGTTGATGGATTTCAAATAAACATTTTATCAAAAGAAGAAAAGAGCAAAACAGCAGATCAATTATTTTTTTTAAATCTTGGCGGATACAAACCAGGCGAATTTGAAGAATACCACTATAAAATGCTGGTGATCTCAAAAGAAAAAAGCGAAGCCGTAAAACGTGCAAAAGAAACAGCTTTTTATAAACATACCGGCTTTAAAGGCGCCGAATCACATATTGATGATAAATACGGAATAGACGTAGATGATATTTATGAAATACAGGATATACTTCCAAAACACATTAAAAAGCAATATTGCTTACAAATTACTGCTGCTGACGGATTGAAAAAAGATGAATGGCAACTTGGCTATACAATACTGAGTAAACTGGTTGATTAAAATCTGAGCGGTTTTTTAAAAATGATCTCATTCTTCAACATATTGCGGTTGGTGGGACACTATGATTTGAAAATTTGAATATTTGAAAATGCGTCGATGATAGTTCGCTGATCAGGAAAAACATTTCAATACAAAAATGCTTTTTCATTTTCAAATCTTCAAATCGGCTCATCATCAAATCATTTTGCTTCTCAAAAAGACCTTTCATAATGAACGAGCCTTCCGCGTCCATCAAAACCTTCAACTACGATACTTAGTTTTTTAGAAATATCGTTGTTAAAAAAATTGAATTTCATATCCTGGGCATCTACATCCATTACTAACGGGTTCCAGTAAAGGGTAAGGCGATTATCCGGTATTTTGTTTTCAGGCATAACAGTATAATCAGGATTGTAAAATTCTTTTGTAACCGAGTATCCCTTGTAGGAAAGATATTTTACAGTATTATCAACAGGAGCAGGTTCATCTTCATATCTTTTCAGGTAAACAGAAACTGCACCACCAGGCGCCTGGGTACCTACGCCAATAAAACCTGCTTCATAAAATTTAATAAATGCAACTTTCTCCATAGTGATGCCCTTGGCTGCATCTAAACTGGATACACTCTCATCAAGGAACAATTCAACTACCCAGTTCTTCTGTGTAAGTATGCTAAAATTCTTTTTATTCACCAGGCTATTCAGGTCGCTATCATAAGCCAGGTTATGAATATTTGTCAATAAATAGTTTACAAGATTCAAAGATTTATCACTGCACGGTTTATTAATATTATCCAACACAATTTTCCCGGTAGTCCTGAAAAGCGGGCTTGCATATTTTTCATTGATCTTATCTTCCGGGCGTTTTGATTTCGATTTTAAAAAAATGGTGCTAAGTCTTTTGTACTTCCCTTCGAAATATTCATCGGGCATTGACACAGCCCGGATATTAAAACTATCTTCATCTTTTGCCGATATATTTTCTTTCATACCTGCAAACAACTTTGCAAAAAAATCATCACCGGCATCCTTATCAAAATGCAGGTTCACCGGCAGGTTGCTTTTACCATTTACACTATAGGTATAATATATTTTTGCATTGCCAAAGAACAGTAAAGAATCCATTTTAAATCTTCCATTGTTATCTACAACTATGTCGTAAGCCTGGTAAGAAGAATCTTCCATTGTCATCTGCACAGCCAGTATACCGCCCGAAACAGGTTTCTCATTTGCCTGCGCATTTACAGTTCCCGAGATCGACAATAAATAATGGGTATTGGTTGCTGTTGCAGTAACATTCTTTCTGTTCCAGTTGTAACGAGTCCACCCATGTGTGAGCATCAGGTTATCCAATGCCTGGTTGTGCGCTGCATCATCCACTTCAAAATAATAACCGGGATCGTAAACATAGCCTCTCAGGTCATCAGTAAGCAATAGTCTCGAACATATGTTTTCCTTATCAGGAAATTCCTGTGTTGCTATTTCGGTAACTGAAATGGATAAACTTCGTGTGATCGTATCCTTAAATTTTAATTGAAAACTATTATCGCCTCTTTTACTGCTATCTCTCTTTATCAATACAAGGTCAGGTTGTGAGAGGTATTCCTTATTATTTACAAACGATAATCGCTCTGCTAAGGGAACAGCATTTTTGTTTAATAATATAAAATGTAAAATGCCAGACGTAATATTTTTTGTTTTAAGTAAACCGGTAAGCACCTGTTCATTATTAAAAGCTATTGTATTTTCAAAAACAGTATCGTTATTCATTTTTACTACGAGTCGTACGGTATCAAAAAGTTCCCTGTCTTTTCTACTTCTTGTTATTTCAAAATTTTTTCCTGAATCAGCATCTGCAATTTTTAAATTGATACCCGATGCTTCTACAGCCGGCAAAGGAAATTTATATTTATTTCCATTTACTTCAACTTCGGCAAAAAGCATATCAGCCAGGTGTGGCGTGAACGATACTTTTCCAATACCATCATGAAAAGCTGTAAAAGGAACAACAATGTTTGCACTATCAGACTTAATAACACCACTCACAAAAACCGGGTTACCGGTTTCATCTGTCGCTTTAAATGCTACCTGTGTTTTTATCCTGTCAATTAAATGGCCGCTTTCAGGGAAGAATTGCAGTGACAATGCTTTTTTCAGCGGATTGTTTTTATAGGGATCAATGGTATTGTAAATAAACAGGTTTTTAGTGTACATGAATACTGCATCATCTGAAGCAATCGCTTTTGTAATTGCTTTTATAGTGTAATAGCCGCGGGGCAATGAATCATTAAGCACAATATTACCTGATACAGTTGCACCTGATATGGGGTACTTTTTTTTATTGATCACTTTACCTGTACCATCTTCTAACTGCAAATACAATTCATCACTCAGTAAAGATGGAAGGCTTTTATTAAAGAGATATGCTTTGAACCAAACTGTTTCCCCGGCAGAATAAAAAGGCCTGTCAAAGTGGATATATATTTTTTCGTGGTTTACCAGGCGGCTTTCCTGCGCTAAACTATTTATTATGAAAGAGCTTAAAAAAAATACCAATCCAATTACCCTTTTGGTTTTTATTCCTGCCATAATTTTTAATTCTAAGTAAATTTAAATATTCTTGTGCCTGTTTCCTAACCGGTTGTCAAGAATATATAGAGCAACAAACAGTAATAAATGCTGCAATAAGAAAATAAATAAGCATGAAACTTCAATTCTGGACCATTGGCAAAGCACATGAAAATTATGTGAAGGAGGGCATTGACATATTTAGCAAACGTATCTCTAATTATTATCCTGTTCAATGGAACATCATACCAATGCCCAAAAATGCCGGCATTATGAATGAACACGACCTCAAAATAAAGGAAGGGGAAGCGATCATGGCTATTTTAAAAAAAGAAGATTACCTGGTTGTGCTGGATGAAAAAGGGAAACAAATGCACAGCGAAGGCGTTGCCGCTTTTTTACAACAAAGAGCAAATGAAAGTGAAAAGAATATTGTTTTTTTGATTGGCGGCGCCTATGGCGTAAGTGATGTTGTATTGCAAAGAGCGAATTATAAATGGAGTTTATCACAACTTGTTTTTCCGCATCAGCTTGTAAGGTTGATATTGGCAGAACAGATATACAGGGCATGTAGTATTTTGAGGAATGAGAAGTATCATCACTCATAGGTTGATAAGTTAACAGGTTTACAAGTTGACAATGCACAACTTCATCAACTTGTCAACCTGTTAACCTATCAACTTTATTAACTAGTTTTGGCAAAATAAAAAGAATGAACTTCTCTGATTCCCCCATCACCATCCTACTGATCACCATCAACGTTATCTTTTCATTTATTGGATTTTCAAATGCAGAGCTTGTTGACAAAACGATCATGTGGCCATATCGCATCAACAGGGAAAAACAGTATTACCGCTTTGTAACTTCAGGTTTTTTACATGCAGACTGGATGCACCTGATCTTTAATATGTTCACGCTTTATTTTTTTGGAAGGAACATAGAGATCATATTTGCTGTTGCCGGGCTTGGCGGAAATATATCTTACCTGGCACTTTATTTTGTAGGTATGGTCGTCGCAGATATTCCGTCTTATTTCAAACACAAAGACAATTATGGGTATAGAGCGCTTGGCGCTTCAGGCGCTGTGTCGGCAGTAATTTTTGCTTCCATTGTATTCAATCCCTGGTCGAGTATTTATTTATATGGCGCATTAAGACTTTCTGCAGCCTTATATGCAGTGTTGTTTATTGTTTATTGTGTGTACATGGATAAAAAAGGAACTGATAATGTTGGGCACAATGTTCATCTATGGGGCGCTTTGTTCGGCTTTGCATTTACACTTTTGCTGATCGGGACCATGCAACCTGCACTTTTCGAAGGTATCTTGGAACAATTGAAACACCCGAGTCTATTCGGGCGTGGATAAAACCAGCTTCAGCACATCTTTTGTATTTGAAGTGATCTTAAAACGATCATCAATACGCAGCCCCGCGACCCAGGTAATTTTTTTATCCATCTCAACTACCCACACATTTTCTTTTTCTGTCAATGATAATTTTTTATCAATAAGAAAACGACTGAGTTTCTTTTTCTTTCGCATGCCTAACGGGTAAAAATAATCGCCTTGTTTCCATTTGCGTAAAAGCAAAGGAAACTTAATATCAGCTGCATCCAGCAATGCCGTTGCAGGATCTTCTTCAATCTTAAACGGGCCATGCTGTTTTTCTATACTAAGAATATGTTTTGAAAAACGGATCTTCTTATCATTTTCTTCAATGATAAAGTGTGATTGTGCTGTTTCACCTCGCTTTGATATGATGAGCCAGGCCCTGTTCCTGAGAATGCGGTGTGTTTGTGAATCTATATACTTACCGGATTCACTTGAAAGCAACTTAATGATATCACCTGTTTGCCTCGGCGTAAAATCATATTCCTTCGTCAATTCAAATATTACTGTTTGAAGCGCATGCGTTTTTAATAACTTTAAAACAGGTAAATAATATTCTCCTTTCTTTTCAAAAATGAGTTTCTTTTTCAATGCAGCAATGGACTGATGATAAAGTATATTTATTTCATGGAACCTGGCGATATTATCAGACAGGTTATCTTCTGCCTTCGGGTATACTTCTTTAACAGCCGGAATCACCACGTTGCGAAAATAATTCCTGGTGTATTTATTACTTTCATTGGAAACATCCTCACGAAACGCCAGTTTGTTTTCTGTTGCGTAATGATACAGTTCTTCTTTTTTTGCAAACAATAATGGCCGTACAATTTTTTGTGTTGATCCGCTTTTTGGCAAGATCCCCTGCAGGCCCGCAATGCCGGTGCCTTTGAAAAAATTCATCAGCATTGTTTCTATATTGTCGTTGGCGTGGTGGGCTGTCAGTAGCAGGTTGAAATATTTATTGGTTGATGGGTTAATAAGTTTTGTGAACCAATCATACCTGAGTTCTCTTGCAGCTACCTGTATACTTAATTTATTTGCTTCGGCATATTTTTCTGTATCAAATCTTTTTACAAAAAATGCAGCATCATATTTTTTTGCAAGTTCTTTTACAAGGTTTTCATCTGCGTTACTCTCTTCTCCTCTTAATTGAAAATTACAATGAGCTATTACAATATCATAATTCGACCTTTTGCACAAATCACAAAGCACCACAGAATCCACGCCGCCACTAACGGCAAGCAATAGCTTATCGGCTGACTGAAATAAGTTTTCTTTCTTTATGTATTGTTGAAAATTTTTTAGGAGATCCATTGTTCAGTTAGCCTTTGCTTTTAATATTACGTTGCGGTTGGTGAAGACACCTACCGCGGCGATCGGGAATTCATCTATTGCCGATTCACGATTGCCGATTCCCTAATCTTCTGAATGCTCAATCCCCTCCTCATCTTCCAGGTCTTCCAATGCCCCATGCAATTCATTATAACTATGTTGATCTTTTACCTTTTTCGCCTCTGCCATGCCTTTTTTATATACATCTATCGCTTCATCATAATCTGCCGCCCGCTCAAGTAATTTGCCCAAATGATAATAAGAGCCAATATACCCGGGTTCCCTCGATAAAATTTCATTAAAAAGTTTGCGGGCCGCATCATCATGGTCGATCTTGATGTATTCCAGTGCCAGTGCATGTTGCAGGAAACTGTCGGGCCCCGATGTTTTAATAAAATCCAGTAATTTTTCTATCCTGCTCATTCAATAATGTTTTTTAAACTGCCCGTTAAAATTTATCTTCGCACCGTATATTTGCACTTGGTTGCATAAACAACCTTTATTTCCTCACCCCTGTTTGCTAAAATTGGCAAAAGGTTAAAGAACATTTTAATGAAGATATTAGTTTGCATCAGTAAAACGCCTGATACCACAGCAAAAATAGCTTTCGCAGATAACAATACGAAATTTGCTGCCGATGGTGTTCAGTGGATCATCAATCCTTACGACGAATGGTATGCTTTGGTAAGGGCCATCGAATTAAAAGAAGCCGATCCTTCTACAGCAATACACCTTGTAAATGTGGGCGGGGCCGACAGTGAACCCATCATCCGCAAAGCACTGGCGCTTGGCGGCGATGAGGCTTTCCGTGTGAATACCGATAACGCTGATAGTTTTTTTATAGCATCTCAAATTGCAGCCATAGCAAAAGATGGTGGTTATGACCTCATCTTTACCGGGAAAGAAACCATTGATTACAATGGTTCTTCTATTGGCGGTATGGTAGCAGAATTACTTGATCTCCCATATATCTCACATGCAATCAAGTTTGATCTTGAAGGCGGCAAAGCAGTCGTTATCCGTGAGATCGAAGGCGGGGAAGAAACAGATAAAGTTGCACTACCGGCCGTGGTTAGCTGCCAAAAAGGAATGGCAGAACAACGCATCCCGAATATGAAAGGCATTATGGGCGCACGTACAAAACCATTAAAAGTAACGGAGCCCGTAGCCGCAGATTCTTATACAAGTGTAGCTTCATTTGATCTGCCGCCTGCAAAGGCTGGTGTAAAACTTGTCTCGCCTGAAACACCGGAAGAGTTGGTTAGATTACTGCATGAAGAAGCACGTGTAATTTAAACACCCTGTTCCCCTAAAGGGGTAACTTAGAGCGAATCATTACACTGAAATAGAAAGTTCTTTCAATTATAATAAGATATCGAAACAATAATAAAATAACAACCCAGGTTCCCCTTTAGGGGGTCAGGGGGCAAAATAAATATCATGAGCGTATTAGTATTTTTAGACCAGGCAGATGGGCACATAAAAAAATCATCTTTTGAAGCGGCAAATTATGCTGCTAAAGTTGCTGAGCAATTGGGTACAACTGCAGAAGCAATTGTATTGGGAACTGTAAGTGATGATCTTTCATCATTAGGAAAATACGGGGTAAAAAAAGTGCATACTGTTTCAAATGCATCGTTGAATAGCCTGGATGCGCAGGTATATACTAAAGTAATTGCACAGGCTGTTGATGCTGCTGGTACAGACGTGATCGTTTTTTCAAACAACACTGCCGGAAAAGCGATCGCACCAAGGCTAAGTGTAAAACTAAAAGCCGGCCTGGTATCGGGAGCAATTGCATTGCCAGATACAAGCAATGGTTTCACTGTTAAGAAAACAGTATTCAGTGGAAAAGCTTTTGCAAACATTACTGTTACCACTACAAAAAAAATAATCGCATTGAACCCAAATTCATTCAGCATTACAACTGCTGATGGATCTGCAGAAGTTGCTGCTTTCAATGCAACTGTTGATGCTGCGAAAGTAGAAGTTGCCAGCGTAAATAAAGTTGTAGGTGAAATTCCGTTGAGTGAAGCAGAGATCGTTGTAAGTGGTGGCCGTGGTTTAAAGGCCCTGAAAACTGGGGAATGGTTACTGAACTTGCTTCTTTACTCGGTGCAGCAACAGCCTGTAGCCGCCCGGTTGCAGATATTCACTGGAGACCGCATCATGAACATGTTGGGCAAACAGGATTGGCAATTGCTCCCAATCTTTATATAGCAATTGGTATTTCAGGGGCCATTCAGCATTTGGCCGGGGTTAACCGCAGTAAAACAATTGTTGTTATCAACAAAGATCCTGAAGCGCCTTTTTTTAAAGCTGCAGATTATGGGATCGTAGGTGATGCTTTTGAAGTAATGCCTAAGATCATTGATGCAGTGAAGAAATTAAAAGGATAATGATCGATTTAGTGAAGTGAGATTGTGGAAAGAGAATTTATAAAAAAGCTTGATTTTAAAAGCCTTTCAATTAAATTTGAAAGGCTTTAGTTTTTATCTTTGTTAAATTAACCCACTTAATTATTGAATTGCCTGGCATGAAAAAAATTGAACTGGAAATAGTTGCTTTATCTCATAGTATTACTCAAACTCATTCTTACGCAGTTGTATTGGGCGAGATCAACGGGCTTCGCCGCTTACCAATTGTAATAGGAGGATTTGAAGCGCAGGCAATCGCAGTTGCTTTGGAAAGAATGAATCCAAGCCGCCCGCTTACACATGACCTCATGAAAAATTTCATGATGGCCTTTAATGTAGAGTTGCATGAAATTGTGATCAACGACCTGCAGGAAGGTATTTTTTATTCCAAACTTGTTTGTAGTTCTGCCAATGATACGGTAGAAATTGATTCAAGAACTTCCGATGCGCTTGCATTGGCCGTACGTTTTGGCTGCCCCATTTATACTTATGATACTATACTCGACCAGGCAGGTGTGCTGATGGAAGATGACAACAAAAAAACCACCGCTTCTGTAACCACTGAAACAGGTGGTAAAGATGATCTCCGCTCCATGAGCCTTGATGAATTAAATACATTGCTTACGGATGTGTTGGAACATGAAGATTATATAAAGGCCATTGCTATTCGGGATGAAATAAAAAGCAGGAAAGGTAAGTAATTGACAGTGGCCAATGGACAATTTCTTATACTACAACTTCTCCTTTATTATAATAGATTTTTCGAACAACCAATTACTCACAGCTCATAGCTCGCAGCTCACAGCTGATCTCCATGAAAAAAAGAATCAAAAGAACTTACCGGGTAGCAAAATATGTTATCTACCGGCAAACCATTATAGAACCCATTGATCATTTATGGACTTTTGTTGGAGCTTTTCTTGGGATCGCAACAATCGGTTATATTCAGAAATACCAGTTTGGAATTAATGACAATATCTATCTGATCGGATCATTTGGCGCAAGTGCCGTGCTCATATTTGGTGCAACAAACAGCCCGTTGGCCCAACCAAGAAATTTAATTGGCGGACATTTGTTTAGTGCTATCATTGGCGTGTTGTGTCATAAATTATTTCCCAATGAACTATGGCTATCTGCTGCACTGGCGGTTTCATTGTCGATCGTGATCATGCAGATCACAAAAACAATGCATCCTCCCGGAGGAGCCACTGCTTTGATCGCAAATATTGGTTCAGAAAAAATAAAGATGCTAGGGTTTTATTATGTGCTTTCGCCCGTATTATCAGGTGTGGTGATCTTATTGATCATTGCACTCATCGTAAATAATATTCCCGCAGACAGAAATTATCCTTACAGGAAATAGTTCACCTGATTTCAGTTTACATTTGACAATAATTCCTGTTTCAACATTTTATGATCGCATTTCCAAATTGCAAAATAAATATCGGTTTACAGATCATTGGCAAACGTGCTGACGGTTACCATGACCTGCAAACTATTTTTTATCCTGTTGTATTAAAAGATGCTTTGGAAATAATCGATAATACTGAAACGAATGATGCTGCATTTTCAACTACAGGAATAACCATTGATGGAAACGCAGAAAATAATCTTTGTCTTAAAGCTTATCAATTATTAAAAAAAGATTTTCCACAATTACCCGGCATTAAAATGCATCTGCATAAAACAATACCGCTTGGTGCAGGATTAGGTGGCGGTAGTGCGGATGCCGCTTTTACTTTACAGCTATTAAACAAAAAGTATGCACTGGGACTGGATCCTGAATCACTCAATAAATATGCAGCTGATCTTGGAAGTGACTGCCCCTTCTTTCTCATGAACAAACCTTGTTTTGCAAGTGGCCGTGGTGAAATATTAGAAGAAGTCACACTTGATCTTTCTGCCTGGAAAATATTATTGATCAATCCCGGCATTCATATAAATACAGGTTGGGCATTTTCTGCTTTGGAAAAAATGAGTATTGGCAGCAATTTAAAAGAACATGTAAGCCAACCCGTTGCCACATGGCGTGAACATATCAGCAATGATTTTGAAATTCCTGTATTTAAGGCACACAAAGAGATCGCATCGATCAAAGAAAACCTGTATAAGACAGGTGCTATATATGCTGCAATGAGTGGCAGTGGCAGCAGTTTATATGGCATCTTTGAAAAAGACGCAGTGCCGAAACTAAATTTCCCCTCTCATTACTTCCAAAAATGGGTATAAAGCTTTATCTTCGCAACATCAATAAGAGTAACACCATACAACATTTCCTCAGCAGCAACCTTGATTTGCTGAATCATCGAGGATAGAACTACCCCCTAACCCCCTAAAGGGGGAATTGGTCTATGTGACTTCCTTGCTTATTTTACTTTTCGCATTTTCACTATTCACCATTGACCATTCACTTATTAACTAATCAACTAATTAACTTATCAACTTTTATGCATACCACTACTCAATTTTCCGCCAATACACAAACCTATTTAGATCTTGAAGACAAATACGGTGCACACAATTACCATCCATTGCCTGTTGTTTTAAGCAAAGCCTCTGGCGTACACATGTGGGATGTAGATGGCAAACAATACTATGATTTTTTAAGCGGCTATTCTGCTGTAAACCAGGGACATTGCCATCCAAAGATCATTGCAGCTTTGGTAGAACAGGCACAAACCCTGACATTAACTTCCCGTGCATTTTATAACGACCAATTAGGAGCTTATGAAAAATTCATTACACAATACTTTGGCTACGATAAAGTACTCCCGGTAAATACAGGCGTTGAAGCAGTTGAAACTGCGATCAAGCTTAGCCGTAAGTGGGGATACGAAGTAAAAGGAATTCCTGAAGGACAGGCAAAGATCATTGTATGTTCAGCAAATTTTCATGGAAGGACAGTTGCTGTTGTTTCATTTAGTACCGATCCAACTTCAACAAAAAACTTTGGGCCCTTTGTCAGTGGTTTTGAAGTAATTCCTTACAACGATCTTCCTGCATTGGAAAAAGCATTACAGGATAAAAATGTAGCAGCCTTCTTATTTGAACCCATACAGGGAGAAGCAGGTGTAGTAGTTCCTGATGAAGGATATTATGCAGGTATCAGGGCGTTGTGTACCGAATACAAAGTATTGATGGTTGCTGATGAAATACAATCCGGCCTTTGCAGAACCGGGACCATGCTGGCCTGCGATCATGAGAACGTAAGACCTGATATGATCATTCTTGGAAAGGCATTAAGCGGTGGCGTTATACCGGTTAGTGCGGTACTTGCAGACGATGAGATCATGCTTACCATTAAGCCCGGAGAACATGGCAGTACTTATGGTGGAAACCCACTTGCATGTAAAGTTGCTATTGCTGCATTGAAAGTTTTAAAAGAAGAGAACATGGCAGCGAATGCACAAGCTATGGGTGAAATTTTCAGGAATGAATTGAAGAAATTAAATTCTCCCCATGTATCGTTGATAAGAGGCCGTGGTTTACTGAATGCTATTGTAATTAAACATACAAACCCGGAAGCAGCCTGGGATCTTTGCATAGAACTTAAAGAAAACAGATTACTTGCAAAACCTACACATGGTGATAAGATAAGGTTCGCCCCTCCCCTGCTGATCAACAAAGAACAGATCATGGATTGTGTGAGGATCATTGAGAAAAGTTTGAGATCGTTAGATTAACGTGAATCGGCAATCGGGAATCGGCAATCAATGATGTAAATTTTTAGGTGATTTCCGATTCACGATTGCCGATTGCCGATTCATCACCGTAATTTCACTGGCTAAACTACACACGCAATAATGGAAGCATCACATCTCCATCCCCACCAAGAAACCCATTTAAAAAGTTCCGACTTTTTAAAAGACATCGTGATTGGTATGAGTGATGGCCTTACCGTTCCTTTTGCTTTGGCTGCAGGATTAAGCGGAGCTGTTTCCAACAGCAGCATCATTGTCATCGCCGGCATCGCCGAAATCGCAGCAGGAAGTATTGCCATGGGACTGGGCGGTTATCTTGCAGGAAAAACAGAACAGGATCATTATAAAAGCGAAGTAAAACGTGAACACGATGAAGTAGAAAACTTACGTGAACGTGAGATCGAAGAAACAAAAGAATTTTTTGCGAATATTGGTTTAAGCAAAGAGATACAAGACCAGGCTACAGAAGAAATAGCAAGAGACAAAGATCGATGGGTTGATTTTATGATGAAGTATGAACTTGGCCTTGAAAAACCAGATCCGAGACGAGCAACCAAGAGCGCTTTGAATATCGGGCTCTCCTATATTGTAGGTGGCATTATTCCACTGAGTCCTTATTTTTTTATTCCTGTTTCTTCTGAAGCATTAAAGTATTCTGTTATTGCAACACTGATCTGCCTTTTTATTTTTGGCTATTTAAAAAGCAAGGTTACCGGCGTGAATGCTGCCTGGGGAGCAATACGTGTTACGTTGATTGGAGCTATTGCTGCTGCTGCAGCTTTTGGAGTAGCAAAAATATTTCAGCAGTAGGAAGTGTTTTATAACTTGTTAGTTTGTAAATAATTTTCAATATTCAACGTACAATACTCAATATTCAAGTGCATTCCATTAAGCATTGTACATTGTACGTTGAATATTGAAAATTAAATAGATGGTTTCGTAAAAATGATAAAAACCTCATTCCCGCTCCTCGGCGCAATAGAATTATAACAAAGTTCCATTGTCTTTATTTCAAATCGTTTTGAGAATAATTCTTCATACTCATCTTTACTTCCACCAAATGGCGGGCCGCCTTCGAATGAGCGGTTGAATAATACACCCGCCAGTTTGCCGCCCGGCTTTAAAATATCAAACATTTTCTCTGCATACTTTTTTCGTAGCACCGGATCAAGTGCACAAAAAAAAGTTTGTTCAATAATAAGATCGAATTGTTTGTCGAGGTTAAAGAAATCGTCGCATATAACAGTAAGTTGTTTACCATCGTATGCTTTTAATTTTTCACGGATTGATTTTACGAGCCCCGGTGCAATATCGATCAATGTTATATTTGTAAAACCATTTTCCAGCAGGTATTCCGCTTCATGTGCATTGCCGCAACCGGGAATTAAGATCGCAATATTTTTATCCGTTAGCTGATTAATATATTCTTTTAAGGGTTCAGTAATTTTTCCTGCATCCCAAACTGCGGTGTGTTCATTATATCGGTCGTCCCAATATTTTTCATCCAGAAAATGTTGTTCCATGTTTAGCTTTGAATGGTATGTTTATGATTGGTAGAAATATTTTCCATTGTCCAGGTGATCCTTTTTTCAAATGGATGCTGGCGAACCTGGCAATCAGTTTTCTCGCAAATGACACATGAAAAGTCCTTGCATCCATCTGAATGCACAAACAACTCAACGGATTCACCATATTTTTTACGAACAAGTCCTGATAACGTATCGATTTCATGGTGTGCTTCATTCACATTAAAATACCAGGGTACGGTAAGATGACAATCAAGATGAAGTGTAGGACCGTATTTGATCAAACGCAAATTATGCAGATCGATCCAGTTCACATTCCTGTTGGTATTTAGTGTTTCAACCATATTCTTTAAAAGATCAATATCGGCTTCATCCATAATACCGGCAACGGAGCTACGAAGAATTTTATACCCTGTGATCAAAATGATTAAAGCAAAAAGAATAGCAACAGCGCTATCGATCCATATAATATTGGTGAATAAAAGCAACAAGAGTCCTGCAATAATACCGACAGTTGTATAAGTATCAGCCCGCAAATGTTTCCCACTTGCTATCAAAGCAAGCGAATTGCTTTTCTTTCCTGCATTCATACAAATCGTTCCCGCAACATAATTGATAATAGCAGTTGCAGCAACGAGGTAAATACCAAAATCAAGCTTTTGAATTGCATGTGGAACCCGTAGCTTATTTACAGCTTCAACAATAATGATCAGGCCCGCTACGCTTATCAATGTTCCCTCAATAGCAGCAGAAATAAATTCCACTTTGCCATGGCCGTAAGGATGATCTATGTCTTTGGGTTTTGCAGAAACATACAGGCTATACACACCAATAAGACCGGCAATAACATTTACAATGCTTTCCAACGCATCTGTAAGAATCGCAACTGATCCGGTAATATACCAGGCAATGATCTTAATTAAAAAAAGCGCAATGGAAACAACAGCAATATTTATTTGTATTCTCAGATTTTGATTTGCTGTATTCACGTGTAAGATTGTTTGTAAAGATATAAAAGAAAAACAGGCAGGATTGATATTATTTCTTTTAAGAGTATTATTTAAAAGACTGTCAGCCTGAGCCTGTCGAAGGCGATGTTACACAAATCAGTTTCAACAAGCCCAACCTGGCAATAGTTTTAAAATATTATATTTTTTTTGCTTGGTATATTATTTGTTTAGTGCAAAACATGAAAAAGAAAAACATTATCCCGGCAACATTATTAATTTTTATTTTGAGTATCAGCATTGCTTCAAATGCACAATCCCGCAAAGGCCTTGTTACTCCTTTCAGAAAAGGAACCGTAACCTTTAATGCAGGCGTTGGTTTCGGCACAGATTACAAGAACGAATATTCCAGCAGTTCTGCCATTGGCACAAAAGCAGCTTTTGAATTTGGTGTATGGAAGGCGGGCCCTGGTATTATTTCACTTGGCATAGAAGCAGGTGCAACAACATCCAACCGCAGCGACCGGTATCACTATGATGATTTCAGGGCCCATACCATTGTAGTTGCAGGCAGGTCCGCATGGCATTATGGATGGAAAGTCCCCGGCCTTGATACTTATGCCGGCATTTCTACAGGTGCAGGCTTTCATCACTATGATTATTATAAAAATCCCCATGATCGTTATGACTACAACGATGTGATCCCCGTAGTTGGCGCCTTTGTAGGTGTATCCTATTTCTTTTCACCGGTGTTTGGCGTTAATGCTGAAGCAGGATTCGATATTACTTCCGTACAGGGAGGGATCATTTTTAAATTGAAATAACGTTCTTACCCGATTGTTCTATATAAAAAGTCCTTTTATTAGCCCCGTGGCAAAATAAAAGGGCTTCTTTTTGGCTATATCTCTTCCTTAAAAAAAATCCGGTGGAATCTTTTTACTTAGCCTGCAAAGCTTATTTTTGCAGCACTTAAAAAAAGCCATATGCAGTTTCAACTTTCTGAAGAACATTTAATGATTCAAAAAGCAGCACGTGATTTTGCTGTGAATGAATGTCTCCCCGGTGTAATCGAAAGAGACGAGCTACAAAAATTCCCAAAAGAACAGATCGAAAAATTAGCTGACCTAGGTTTTATGGGTATGATGGTAAAACCAGAATATGGTGGCAGCGGCATGGATACGATCAGTTATGTACTTGCAATGGAGGAGATCAGCAAGATTGATGCGAGTGTGAGCGTTTGTATGAGTGTAAACAACAGTCTTGTTTGCTATGGTTTACAGGAATATTGTAACGAAGAACAAAAGCAAAAATACCTCACCCCACTTGCGCAGGGAAAGAAAGATGGCGAATTGTATATCGGCGCATTTTTATTGAGCGAACCTGAAGCAGGTAGCGATGCTACTTCACAAAGAACAACTGCTGAAGATAAAGGCGATTATTATTTATTGAATGGCACCAAGAACTGGATCACGAATGGAAACAGTGCCAGCGTTTATCTTGTAATTGCACAAACAGATGTTGCGAAAGGAAGCCGCGGTATTAACGCCTTCATTGTAGAAAAGAAATGGCCGGGTGTTGTGGTTGGTGCAAAAGAAAATAAACTTGGTATAAGGGGAAGCGATACACATACCATATTATTCAATGATGTAAAAGTTCCAAAAGAGAACCGTATTGGTGAAGATGGTTTCGGTTTCAAATTCGCCATGAAAACATTGGCAGGTGGCCGTATTGGTATTGCATCACAGGCATTGGGTATCGCAAGTGGTGCTTATGAACTTGCATTGAAATACAGCAAACAACGTAAAGCGTTTGGTACCGAGATCATGAACCACCAGATCATCCAGTTCAAACTAGCGGATATGGCTACACGCATTGAATCGGCCAGGCTTTTATGCCTGAAAGCTGCCTGGGAAAAAGACCAGCACATGGATTATGCACTAAGCGGTTCCATGGCAAAAGTATTCAGCAGTGAAACGGCTATGTGGACAGCAACTGAAGCTGTACAGATCCACGGCGGTTACGGTTTTGTAAAAGAATATCATGTAGAACGTTTAATGAGAGATGCAAAGATCACGCAGATATATGAGGGAACGAGTGAGGTGCAAAGGATTGTGATAAGCAGGACGATACTAAAGTAATACCCCCCGCCCCCCTAAAGGGGGAGAAACGGATCAATGATATAACGATGAATGTGCAAATGAATATTTCGTTTGCACATTTTTTTTGTAACTACTTTTGTGATTTAAATAACTAATTGAAAAATATCATGAGTGAGATACAGGTAAACATGCTGAAGAAAAAATATGGCGATAAATATGTTTTGAAGGGTATCAATTTAAATATTGATGCAGGCCAGGTGGTTGGTTATATCGGTCCAAATGGTGCCGGCAAGAGTACGACGATAAAAATAATAAGTGGCATTATCGATGACTTTGATGGAGATGTATCCGTATTTGGACTGGACGTAAGAAAACACTCACTCGAAATAAAACAACGTATTGGTTATATACCTGAACAAGCGGCATTGTATGATGTATTGACACCGATCGAGTATTTGCGTTTTGTTGGAAAATTATATTCATTGAATGATGATGTGATTGAAAACAAATCCTGGGAACTACTTAGAATTTTTGAGCTTGCTGATAAAGCTGAAGCCAGAATGAATTCTTACAGCAAGGGAATGAAACAAAAAGTATTACTCATAAGCGGTCTCATGCACAATCCCGAAGTGATCTTCCTGGATGAACCATTAAGTGGCCTTGATGCAAATGCAGTTATCCTTGTAAAAGAAATACTGACCCAATTAAAAAACAGTGGTAAAACAATTTTTTATTCATCGCATATTATGGATGTAGTAGAAAAGATCAGCGACAGGATCATCATCATCGACAGGGGCGATGTAATTGCCGATGGTAGTTTTGAAACACTGAAACAACAGGCACATAAAGGCTCACTCGAAAATATCTTCACTTCACTTACCGGTGGTGATGAACACAATGCAAGTACAGCAAAAGAATTCATTAATGTTTTAAGAAGCTAAAGATGGACAAGGTTCTTTTAAAAGTATTATTGTGGTTTATTAAGCTTTTCAAAAACAAAGATGTGGATTTTGAAAAGCTTAAGATCATTACAGAAACAAAGCTGATGATGGACAGGCGCCGCAGTCCTGCAACCTGGAAAAAAAGACAACAAAAGGAAATGAAAAACCCTTTGTTGTTTACACAGATCATGTACTTTTTTTTAGGACTGCTTGTTGGCTCATTAATATTTGCAGTGCCATTAATAACAGGAATGATCATCATTCATGCTTATTTATTATTTATGATGGCCATGACACTGGTGACAGATTTTAGCAGCGTACTATTAGACACAACCGATAACCAGATCATTTTACCAAGGCCCATCAGCAGCCGTACTTTGTTTTTATCGAGGGTCATACATATCCTTGTTTATCTCCTGCAATTCATGATCGCCATTATTGGGAGCCCGCTCATATTTATTTTCATAAAATATGGTGTATTTACAGGGCTTACAGGAATCGCAACGGTAACACTCACGGTTGCATTTGCAGTATTCATAACTTATTTATTGTATGCACTGATATTACGTTTTGCCGATGAACAAAAAGTAAAAGACATCATTGGCTATTTCCAGGTATTTATGACAGTATTTTTTGTAGCGGCATACCAGGTTGTTCCACGTTTAATTGATTTAAAAGGACTCAATTTTTCTGTACAGCTCCACTGGTATTCTTATTTTCTTCCCCCGGTATGGATGGCTGAAGTATTGGAAGCTGTAAATGAATTTAATTTTGATAATATTCATGTATTAATGATCGCTTTGGCAGTTCTTGTACCGATACTAACGGTGTGGTTCATGATCAGGTTCCTGGCACCATCATTCTCAAGAAAATTAGCGGCATTGAATAATACTGTTGAAACAACAAAGAAAACCAATGTTGTTGCTACAAGAAAGCAAAGCGATACAGCTAAAAAACTATCAGCAATCATATGCAAAACAAAAACAGAAAGTGCAGGCTTTGAAAAAGTATGGAAGATAACGGCAAGAGATAAAAGTTTTAAAGTTCAGTTCTATCCCGGTTTTGCTTATATACTGGTATTTGCTTTTGTATTTGTTTTTAAAAGTGGTAAAGACTTTTCACAGGTGTGGGCACATCTTCCTTCATCAAAAATATTTCTTGCATTTATTTATCTCCCTTTGATGGGCATTTCATCAGGCCTGAACATTATACCCTTCAATGAGAATTTTGCAGCAGCATGGATCTACCAGGCTGTACCACTTGCCAAACCCGGCGAGATCATCAGCGGAACGATTAAAGCAATCCTCTTAAAATTCTTCGTCCCGATTTATCTTATCTTTTTTTCATTTGCCTTATATATTTGGGGAACTGCGATCATTGATGATTTTATTTTTGGTTTTTTTAATAATATGCTCATCTTTATGATCATGGCGAATCTTATTGATCATTACCTCCCCTTTTCGCAACAGGCAAATATTAAAATGCAATCAGGTAAATTTTTAAGGATAATTATACAGTTAATTCTCGTTGGACTTTTAATAGGACTTCACTACCTGGCGTTAAGAATATTCTGGCTGCCTTCAGCACTTATTCCCGCATCGGTAATTGGTGCTTACCTGTTGTTAAAAAGAATTCAAAATTTATCATGGTTAAAAATATCTGTTTAAAATGTCTGTGAATATTACCGGGTACAAAAAAATAAAAAAAGAACTTGATGAAAAAAAAGTCACGCTTGTTGCTGTATCCAAAACAAAAACACAGGATGATATAAAAGCATTGTATGATCTTGGACAAAAAGATTTCGGAGAAAACTATGTACAGGAGCTTGTTGACAAATATGAAGCATTACCAAAAGATATACACTGGCATTTCATTGGTCATCTTCAAACCAATAAAGTAAAATACATTGCGCCATTTGTGTACCTTATCCATGGTGTTGACAGTGAAAAATTATTATCAGAGATCAACAAACAAGCTGCGAAGATCAATCGCATCATTCCATGCCTGCTACAGGTATATATTTCAAAGGATGAAACCAAATTTGGATTTGATGAAACAGAATTAGAAAAATTACTCACAAAAATCGTAACGAACAAAGAACTTTTTAAAAATGTTTCTATCCAGGGATTAATGGGAATGGCAACATTTACTGAAGACAATGACCTGATCATTTCTGAATTTAAAAGATTGAAAACAATTTTTGAAAAAATGAATATTCAATATTCAACTTACAATATTCAATTTTCTACTTTAAGTATGGGAATGAGTGCAGACTATAGTTTTGCAATAGATGCAGGAAGTACGATGGTGCGTATTGGGAGTTTGCTTTTTGGGGAAAGAAGTTATAAGTTGTAAGCTGCAAGCTATAAGCTATAAGTCTGAATTATAAATTTGAATGGTCTTTATTAGTAAGAATGTTTCAAATTTAATAACCTGACTTGCAGCTTGAAGCTTATATCTTGCAGCTAAAAATTGTTAAAGTTTTGTTGCTCATACCCGAATAAATATACATCCATTCTCTATTCCCACAATAAATAGATAACTTTAATCATTACTTACTACTATGTCAGCAACATTCGAATCTGAAAAAAACAGGAAAGCATTTATTTATACAGCGATCATTTGTACCTGCCTGCTCCTTTTATTTATTTTGATAAGCTGGAAAGTAATGCCCCCTACCGTTCCCGTTGTGCAGGACCTGATGGAAATAAATCTTGGCAACAATGAAGAAGGTTTTGGAAAAGAACAACCATTAAAAAAAGGAAACAGGACGCCTTCGCATGAAAACATTCCTGTACCCAAACAAGCTGCAGCAAGGCCCGCAGAGGAAGAAAAAGTAAACCCGGATGAAAATGCTGAAGAAAAAGCAGCACCTGTAAATAAGCCAGTAAAAAATACTCCAAAAGTTAAAACAGAAAAAGCTGTTGTTCCCGTTATAGCGCCTGCACCCAAACCTCAAAAGCCAAAGATCACTTATAATGGTCCGGGCAATGGCCCTGCAGGAAATAATCCAACACAGGATAATGGTTACACGTACCAGGGAAACAAACCGGGGGGAAAAGGAGATAATGGCGATCCAAACGGCGATAAAGATTCTTATGGAAATACACCGGGCGGAAAAAAAGGTGGACCAAGAATTATTAGTGGCAACAGGAAGATCACCCGGTTTTATTCATTTAACGGTGATTTGCCAAAAGCCACAGTGAATGCTGTGGTTAAAGTAAGTGCTGCCGGACAAGGCCGCTTTGTAAGTTTTGCAAAAGGAAGCACACAAACCAGCCAGGCTTATGCAGACGCTATCAGTAATTACCTGAGGAATATGCAATTTGATAAAGCAAGTGAAGAATCAACCGTTACTGTACAATTTAATTTTGTTGTGAATTAAAATCTTCTCTCAAATATTTTTTTCAATGGGGCTAGGCCCTTTTTTATTTACTTTTTATCCGTTGGCTAAAGCCGGCGGCAATGTAAATTGCAGAATTACAATTTTATCCGATTCCCGATTCCCGATTCCCGATTCCCGATTCCCGATTCCCGATTCCTGTATTCACATATTCTCTTACATTTGCTCCATGACCTACGAGCAAACCATCGACTACCTTTACGCCCAGCTCCCGATGTTCAGCCGCATCGGCGCTGCGGCTTATAAAAAAGACCTGCACAATACGATTGAGCTATGCAATTCATTGGACAATCCTCATAATAAATTCAAAAGCATTCATATAGCAGGAACTAACGGTAAGGGAAGTACGGCAAATATGCTTGCAGCCATTTTACAAGAAGCAGGTTATAAAACAGGACTTTATACATCACCGCATATAAAAGATTTCAGGGAAAGAATACGCATCAATGGCGAAATGATTCGGAAAGATTTCATTGTTGATTTTGTTGAACGTACAAAGGAATTAGCAACAACGATTCAACCTTCTTTCTTTGAACTTACCGTTGCCATGGCATTTGAATATTTTGCAAAAGAAGAAGTTGATATTGCTGTAATTGAAACAGGTCTTGGCGGCAGGCTCGATAGCACCAACATTATTTCACCCATACTTTCTGTGATCACAAATATTGGTTTTGATCATGTCCAGCTATTGGGAAACACGCTTCCCGAGATCGCATTTGAAAAAGCAGGGATCATTAAAAAAGATACACCTGTAGTAATTGGCGAAGCATTGGCTGAAACACTTCCTGTATTTATCAAAAAAGCAAATGAGATGCAAGCAAGCATTCACATGGCGCCAAAAGAATTCATTGTTGAATACTTAGAATCTTCGGGTGATCTTTTATTGTGTAATGTTCGCAATACAGCAACAAATATTGTAGAAAAACTAAGGCTCGATCTTACAGGGCTTTACCAGGCAAAAAACATCCGCACTGTATTAAGTTGTGTACAGGTATTGAATACACTTGGTATCGGGCTTTCGGAAGCAAGTATACATCATGCGTTGGAAAATGTTACACAACTAACGGGCATTGCCGGAAGATGGCAACTGGTAGAAACAAAACCTGCTGTTATTTTAGATGTTGCACACAACGAAGATGGCATTAAACAAATACTGGAACAATTGCATTATAGCTATCCATCTTCTGTTTACCATTTTGTACTTGGGTTTGTAAGTGATAAGGATGTGAGTAAGGTATTATCACTGTTTCCAACAAATGCAAAATATTATTTTACCAATGCACACATTCCAAGGGCATTGGCAAAGGATGAATTAAAAAAAGTTGCTGCAGAAAATCTATTGATCGGTGATAGTTTTGAAAATGTAAATGACGCGATCCATCATGCAAAAATGAATGCTGCTCCCAATGATGTGATAATGGTTTGCGGTAGTTTTTTTGTGATCGCAGAAGTTGAAGTTGGTCAGGCCAGTTTATTGGCTTTCAAAAATTCAAATGCATAAAAAATACAAAGCGCATGCATGCTTTGTTTTATTTCGTGGCGCATCAGCATTGATCTTACTTCTTCCAATGGTTTTAAAATAATCTCTATCTCTTCATTTTGATCAAGGCTTTGTTGTGCGATTTTAACACCACCAAGTGCAACGAACATGTAAGTAAAATTATTAAGCACCCCGGGATTTAAAGCAGTAGTACCCAGTAAATGAATTTCAGAAAATGAGTACCCCGTTTCTTCCAGCAATTCCCGCCTGATCGCTTCTTCCGGTTTCTCACCGGGATCAATAAAACCACCCGGAATCTCGATCATCATTTCATTTACAGGATAACGGTATTGCCTGATCAGTATTACTTCATTGTTTTCAGTAATTGCTACAGCACCGGCAGCAGTAGGTAATTCAACTACAAAATACGGATCAACGATCTTACCGGTATCGGTTTGGTAACGGTCTTTTCTTGCTGTAAAATAACGGTGGCGGTTAATGTATTCGGAAGAAAGAGTCTGAAACATGTAAGATGTAAGATTTAAGATATAAGATTTACCAGTTCATTCTTTCCCTCAGTTTTGTTATATGAGCTATATGGTGTTTGCTGTGCCATGCGTAATTACCCAGTAGATACCAGAGTGTCATTTCTTTTTTATGTTCAGGATGAAAAACTTTCCTGTTCCATTCTTCGGGCTTGATATTTTTTAATATTTCACTCCATCGGCTATGCACTGCATATAGTATCGTGATAGAAATATTGATAGGAAGATTTTTTGTATCACTCATCTCCGCCCAGGCTGCTTCATCGTATGGTTTTATTGTTGGCGTATCTTCTGTAAGGCCAAGTTTGAAACGAATATATGCATTCATGTGGCTGTCTGCAACATGATGCACAACCTGTTTTACTGTCCAACCCCCTTCACGATAAGGCATATCAAGTTGATGATGATCAAGATTTGTGATCGCATATTCAATTTGATGTGGCAGTGATTGAATATCGAGCAGCCATTCTTCCATCTGTGCCTGGGAAAATGGCTGCTCAATATATTTACCAATCGGGTATTTAAGTTCTTCCATTATTTAATTGCGGCAGGTTTTACATCCTCCAAAGTAATTTCAAAAACAAGTGCTGAGCCACCCGGGATCGCTTCTCCCGCTCCCCTTTCACCATAAGCAAGATCACTTGGAATATAAACTTTCCAATGATCACCTTTGTGCATCAATTGCAATATTTCGGTCCAGCCCCTGATAACACCGCCCACGGGAAACTCTACTGGTTTTCCTCTTGAAGCATCGAATTCTTTTCCATCAGTTAAAGTACCAACATAATTAACTACTACTGTATCCTGTGCGGTTGGCTTCAGGCCATTTGCATCACCTGATTTCAATATTTCGTATTGCAGGCCGTCTTCCAAAGTAATCACTTCTTTGCGCTTCTTATTTTCTGCTAAAAAAGCTTCACCTTGTGCTTTTATTGCTGCATTTTTCTTTTTGTTTTCCTCATCTTTCTTTTTATTAAAGATTCCCATTTGCGTTTGCAATGATGCGTTGCATTGTTGAGCATCCAATGCTGGTGTGTTATTTTTAAACACATCATCAATCGCTTTCATCATCAGTTCGGTATTGATCTTATCAATACCCTGTTGCTTCATATTGTTTGCGATATTAACACCGGCAGCATAACTAAAACTATCCAGCAGGTTTTTCATAGCTGCTTTCGTCATAAGGGGTTTGGCCGTCGTTTTTGCAGGAGCTTTAGTAAGTGCAGGTTTTACCTGTGCATTTGCACAACTGATCACAGATCCCAATGTCAACAAACAAACTAGTAACTTCTTCATCAATATTTATTTTGGTTTTAAAATTTATGCAAATAAAAAGAACTTTATTCATCCCGCATCTCCCTACCTGTTAAATGTATAAAAACATCCTCCAGGTTGGCGGATTTTACCTGTTTTGGCCGCTCAAAACCGCTTGCCACAAGGTCGTCGATCATTTTATCGGGAGAGTCAAGCTTAATGATCTTTCCTTCATCCATGATAGCGATCCTGTCGCAGAGTTGCTCCGCTTCATCCATGTAATGCGTGGTAATGATCACCGTGGTTCCATGATCACGTATCTCCCTGATCAGGTCCCATAGGTTTCTTCTTGCTTGTGGATCAAGGCCTGTTGTTGGTTCATCTAAAAAAACAATACGTGGTGTATTGATCAGTGTTGTTGCAATGGAGAAACGTTGCTTTTGGCCGCCGCTCAATTCTTTACTTTTATTTTTAGCCTTGTCCGACAGGTTTACTTTTTTCAACAGCTCCATTGGATTAACGGGCTTGTTGTATAAGCCTCCAAAAAGATGTATTAGTTCAACAAGGTTGAGACCCGGGTAAAAACCGGATGTTCTGCAATTGTACCCCAATGATCTTTTTAATTTCACCTGGGTTTTTATCAAGGTCAATACCATCAACGATCACTTCGCCGCTTGTTTTATCTCTCAGTGTTTCGATGATCTCCAGCGTTGTCGATTTACCTGCACCGTTAGGACCAAGCAGGCCGAATATTTCTCCTTCATATACATCAAAAGAAATGGATTTTACAGCCTGGAAGTCACCGTAATTTTTGGTGAGATTTTTTACTGAGATTATTTTGTTTGTCATTGTCTTCGATTTGAACATTGAACATCGTACGTTGAGCATTGAATATTTCTTTGAGCACTTTTTGAATTTTCAATATCCAACGTACAATACTCAATGATCAATTTATCCGTTACTATTGAGCATCCAGGTAACTTTCAAGCTCTTCCATCATCAATTTGCTTCCAATAAACAACGGCGTACGCTGGTGTACTTCTTTTGGCTCAATATCAAGAATGCGTTGTTTACCATTGGTAGCTTTCCCTCCTGCTTTTTCAATAATAAATGCAAAAGGATTGCATTCATACAATAAGCGCAATTTACCTTTTGGTTTATCAATGGTTCCGGGATACATGAATATTCCTCCTTTGATCAGGTTGCGGTGCACATCTGCCACCATGCTGCCGATATAGCGTTGCGTGTAAGGTCCGCCGTTAGCTTTGTCTTTGTTCTGGCATGCATTGATGTATTTCCTAACGGGTTCTTCATACTGGAAGAAATTACCATGATTCACCGAATAGATCTTTCCTTTTTCCGGGCATTTGATATCGGGATGGCTCAAAGTGAATTCGCCTATCGACTGATCCAGTGTAAAACCATTTACACCTCTTCTTGTTGCATATACCATCATCGTGGAAGATCCATAGATCATATAACCTGCAGCTACCTGCTTGCTGCCGTGCTGAAGGAAATCTTCTTTGGTTGCAGGTTTACCCAATTCGCTTACCCTGCGGTAGACACTAAAAATGGTTCCGATGGAAACATTCACATCTATATTACTGCTTCCGTCAAGGGGGTCGAAAAGGCATACATACTTGGATTGGTTGCTGATCTCGTCATCAAAAACAACGATCTCGTCCAGTTCTTCACTACCAATTCCGGCGCAACTGATACCGTGCTGCAAAACGCCCATGAACTGGTTATTGGCAAAAACGTCGAGTTTTTTCACCTCTTCACCCTGCACATTCATGGTGCCGGCATCTCCCAGGATATCTACAAGGCCCGCCTTGTTTACCTCTACGTGAACCCTTTTGGCAGCAAGGCCCATATCACGTAAAAGGCCCGACAGTTCACCTGTAGCCTTTGGAAAGTCTCTCATTTGCTGGATGGTAAATTCGTCCAGTGTCTGTATTTTTCTATTGATCGCCATAAAACAATTTCCGGTTTACAATTTACGAAGTTAGATTTGCGGCTCAAATGTAAGGTTTATATTATTTTGAATTGCGTATCCCTTAATCTAAAAGTGGTCGGCGAGGACACCGACCGCAATTTTGATAATCGCAGTTTAAACTTTAAAGGTCATAATAAGAAAAAATGAAAGTATATAAATTCGGCGGGGCCAGCATCAACAGCGTTGAAAGGATAAAAAATACGGCCAGTATTATTAAACAGGGTGCCCATGGAAAACTGCTCGTGGTAATATCTGCCATGGGAAAAACAACCAATGCCCTTGAAAAAGTGGTAGAGGCTTTTTTTGATGGAAGAAATGAAGATGCACTTAAGTTATTTGAACAGGTAAAGGACAACCATTTAAATACTTTAAAATACCTCACTGTTACAAACTGGCAACAGGCGGAGAATCAGCTGAAGGATTTTTTTACAGAAGTTGAGTGGATGCTTCATGATAAACCTGTTAGGAATTATGACTATTACTATGACCAGGTAGTATGTTGCGGCGAGCTCCTGAGTACGGCAATGATCAGCCATTATTTATCTGAAGAAAAAATAAAACATAAATGGATCGATGTAAGGGATATCGTGAGAACCGACAACAACTTTCGTGATGCTGCTATTGACTGGGCATTTACAGAAAAGAAAGTGCAATCAGATATCATTCCATTGTTTGGAGAATATGACATTATATTAACACAGGGGTTTATCGGATCAACAGATGAAAATGAAAGCACAACACTTGGCCGTGAAGGAAGTGATTATTCTGCAGCCATATTTGCCAATTTATTAACTGCTGCATCGCTTACGATCTGGAAAGATGTGGATGCAGTGATGAGCGGAGATCCGAGAAATTATAAAAATGCTACGATCATCCCGGAATTAAGTTTTACTGAGGTTATTGAAATGGCATATTATGGTGCACAGGTAATACATCCTAAAACGATCAAGCCTTTACAGAATAAAAATATACCGCTGTATGTGAAAAGTTTTCTTGACCCATCATTACCGGGAACAACGATCAGTAAACAACTGGCGAAAAACCTGCCACCGATCATTGTTGATAAGGCAAAGCAGGTATTGATACAATTTAAATCAAAGGATTTTTCTTTCGTTGAAGACGAGCCGGTTCATCGCCTGCATGAATTGTTTGACCAGGTTAAAATAAAACCGAATCTTTCACAGAACACAGCTATATCATTATTATGTTGTTTTGATGATAAAGGAGAAAAGATTGATAAACTTGCAGCAGATGCATCACAGATATTTGATGTGGAAGTTGAACGAAACCTGGCCTTGCTTACGATCAGGCATTATGATGAGGAAACAATTAAAACACTTACCGCCGGTAAACAAATTGTGCTGGAACAAAAAACACCGCAGACGATACAGGTGCTGATGAGGTAACGCAAAATGTATGATGTAAGATCTATGATCTAAGATTTGTTTGTTCTAACAAGCAGAATCCGGGAGTGAAAAAACACCATACATCTTACATCACAGATCATACATGAAAAAGGTAAGATTTTTTAGGTCTTACCTTTTATATATTGCCCTCTATGTATTTGCTATAATAAAAATGAACGCTTTTATTGCCGATTCACGATTGCCGATTGCCGCTGCTAATTCAACACATATTCCCCCTTCTTATTCACCATGATTATCGGCAACTGTTTCTTCGCCTCAAAATAATCAAATACCTCTCTTATATTTTTATTGAACTCTTGCAGGTAAGCATTATTCTTAATGGTATTATTAAGATATTCCATCGATTTTTTTACATTGTATCTCACCGGGAAAACATGCACAGGAATAAACTCTTGTCCATTCGCCTTTACAAAACTGGCAATAATGTACAATTCTTCAATGGGTTCATCGCTGATGGCAATACAACCTGTTGAAACGCAATTACCATGTATATAAATAGAATTTCCGGGGCGTTGCGGGTCGCTTAATATTTTATCAGATGCATTTGGATAATTCAGTCCCAGTGAAAGATGGTAGTTGCTATTCGGATTAAATTCATTGATCTGGTAAAATCCTTCTGGTATCTGGTAATCACCTTCCATTCTTTTTGGTCCCATAGTACCACTTTGCATGCAGATCTTATAGGTCTTAAATAATTTAAATTGTTCTTTTACATTTCCTTTTACCCATACTTCCAGTTGGCGGTCATATTTAAATGAACGGACATATAATGCCTCCGGCGGCCATGTAAGTTTTTCCTTCTCAAATTGTTTTTTTAATGAATCTTCCATCCTGCTTAATATGGCAGGCACTTTATAAGATGATCTTTGAATACTGCTGATCGCATTTTGAGAAAATGACGTTACAGCCAGGCACGTCATACCAATAAACAAAATCAATATTTTAATAATATTCCTCATCAAATGCATATATGGTTCAGGGGCTGTGTAAAATAATAAAATATTCTTTTCATAGCTGTTAAAAAAATTGCCTCTACACAATCTCCCGTAGTCGGATGTGGATAATACGGATAAATTGCGAAGATTTACAATATCAAAATAAAGGTGTAACCTTTTGAAAAGGTTACACCTTTAATTTAAATCAATTACAAATTCCCTCTTGCATCCTGTTCTCTTTCCAATGCTTCGAACAAGGCTTTAAAATTTCCTTTACCAAAACTCTTTGCCCCTTTACGCTGGATGATCTCGAAGAACAAGGTTGGCCTGTCCTGCAATGGTTTGCTGAATATCTGCAACAGGTATCCCTCTTCATCACGATCTATCAGGATACCAAGTTTGCTCAATGGTTCAAGATCCTCATCAATTTTACCCACCCTGTCAAGTACATCTGCATAATAAGTTTCTGGTATCTTCAAAAACTCTACACCGCGACTTTGCAGATCGGTTACAGTTTCTACAATATCATTTGTTGCAATGGCAACATGCTGTACACCTTCGCCATTATAGAAATCGAGATACTCTTCTACCTGGCTTTTCTTTTTTCCTTCTGCCGGTTCGTTGATCGGGAATTTCACATATCCATTTCCGTTACTCATTACTTTGCTCATCAATGCGGAATATTCAGTAGAAATATCTTTGTCATCAAATGAAAGTATATTTTTAAAGCCCATTACATCTTCATAAAATTTAACCCATGGGTTCATCTGGTTCCAGCCTACATTGCCCACGCAATGATCAACATATAAAAGGCCGGTGGAAACAGGATTGTAAACAGATTTCCATTCCCTGAATCCCGGCATAAAAACGCCGTTGTAATTTTTTCTTTCAATGAATAAGTGCACTGTTTCGCCGTAAGTATGTATACCGCTCATGATCACTTCTCCGTTGTCATCCTTCAATGTTACGGGTTCCATAAAACTTTTACCCCCACGCATGGTTGTTTGTTTCCATGCATCAGCTGCATCATCTACTTTCAGTGCAAGGAATTTTACACCATCACCATGTTTTTCAACATGATCTGCTATGGGGTTGTTCGATCTTAATGCCGTTGTAAGTACAAACGTGAGTTTATTCTGGCGAATGACATAGCTTACTTTATCCATCACGCCTGTTTCGGGGCCTGCATAGGCAAGCGATTGAAACCCAAATGCTGTTTTATAAAAATGGGCCGCCTGTTTTGCATTGCCTACATAAAATTCCACGTAATCCGTGCCATGTAAAGGCAGGAAATCCGTAGTTGCTTTCGCTATATTTTCGGGTGCTATTGCTGTTGTTGACATAAAAAAAATTTAGGTATAAATAATTTTTTGAACCTGTTCGTTCGTGATCTGTATCAGTAATGTTAGTTAGGGGGACTGCTATTCAGCTATTTAGCCGAATCCATGGCCAATGTAACCATCAGCAAAGTGTAGTTCATGCGTTTGTCGCCAAAGATCTTATGTGGATAATCCGGCATCATTTGCTTTCAAAGGTAATAAAAACTTGCGGGGAATACAATAGGTAAATAGTTGAAAAGTTGACCAGGTTAACGAGTCAGTAACCCCATTAACTTATCAACTATTCAACCCTTTCAACTTTTTTCCAACCCATTCAACTATTATATTTGCCTCATGAAAAAAATAGGCATTCTGGGTGGCGGCCAATTGGGCCGTATGTTGTTGCAGGCTGCGGCTAATTATCCTGTAGAAACATATGTTTTGGAAAATGATGCCAGGTGCCCGGCCGCACATTTATGCCATCATTTTATAAAAGGTAATATTACCAGTTTTGATGATGTTTATAATTTTGGAAAAGGTCTTGATGCGCTCACGATTGAAATTGAAAGTGTAAACCTCGAAGCTCTGGAAAAACTGGAAGCTGAAGGCATCGCCGTTTATCCAAAACCTTCAGCACTAAAGATCATCAAAGATAAAATATCACAAAAGGAATTTTATAAAAAACACCAGATACCAACCAGCGAATTTGTGATCACACAAAACCTGGCTGAACTGGCTGAACATACAAATTTCTTACCTGCTGTACACAAACTTGCACAGGGTGGTTATGATGGAAAAGGCGTACAGGTAATTAAAAACAAAGAAGAACTTAATAAAGGATTTGATGCTCCTGCAGTGCTTGAAAAGAAAGTACACATTAAAAAAGAAATAGCGTTGATCGTTGCCGTTAGTGTGAGTGGTGAGATAAGATTGTATTCCCCTGTTGATATGGTCTTTAATCAACGACTCAATTTATTAAGTCATCAACTCAGCCCTGCCGAACTTCCAGAAAAAGTATTCTGGAAAGTGGAAGCCATCGCCATGAAACTTGTAAAGGAACTTAAGAGCCCAGGTATTTTTGCAGTAGAATTTTTTGTTGACATAGATGACAATGTTTTGGTGAATGAAACTGCTCCCCGTGTACACAATAGCGGTCATCACAGCATTGAAGCCTGTTACAGCAGCCAGTTCGATATGTTATGGAGAATCATGCTTCAATATCCATTGGGGAATACTGACAATATTTTACCTGCAGCCATTGTAAATCTTGTTGGTGAAAATGATTTTACAGGACCGGCTTATTACAAAGGCCTGGAAGAAATTTTAAAAATGGACAATGTATTTGTTCATATATACGGTAAAGCAGAAACAAAACCCGGCCGTAAAATGGGGCACGTTACTATATTAAGTAATGAGAAGCAGGAATTACTGCATAAGGCGAACCAGATAAAACATATGCTGAAGGTTGTTTCAGAGGGGCAGGCGTCTCCAACGCTGAACGTTTAACGTTAAACGTTGGAATGTTTACAACGACAAACTATTCGCTAACCGCTTCAACTCTATCTCCGCAGATTTAGCAGCAAAATTTAAATTCACAAGGCGGAAGCCGGACTCTTCAAAACTTTGTTGTGCATTTTTCACTTCAACAGCAGTTGCCTGTTTTAATTTGAAACGCAGGAGCGTTAATTCCAATAATTTAGAAGAGAGTATATAATTAGATTGCGCAGTATCCAATTGATTGATGGTATTTGTATAAGCCTGGTATTGTTTTACAACCTGTGCGCTATAATCTCTTATCAATATTTGTTTTTCCAGATTTGCATTTTTTACATCGATGGCTGCTACCTGTTGTTGCCGCCTGAATATTGATCCATTGAATATTGGAACTGTAACTGAGACACCAACTGTTGGTCCATAATTCTGATTCAATAATAAATTACCTGCAGCCGCCTGGTTCCTGCTGAATGCATAACCTGCAGTAGCACGAATGGAAGGATATCTTTGCGCCTTTGTTTCTTTAACAATAAGTTCATTGATCTTTATTTGACTTTCTGCGGCTTTAACATCAGCATTTTTATTAATGCTGTTCAACACGCTATCAAGCATAACATTTTTATCAACAAGAATTGTATCTTTTATCGTTATTGATGAATCTGCTTTTAAAGTAAGTAATCTTAAAAGTTCTGACTTTGCCTGGTCAACAATCAGTTGTTGCGCAAGTTTTGATTGTTGCAATTCATTTACATCTATCTGTGCCTGGAAAAGATCTGCATTGTTTGCCAAACCTACACTTTGTCGCACTTTAACGATATCGAGTTGCTGACTGGATGCTTCAATAGAACGATCAATGGTTTTAATATAATCCTGCTGCCGCACAATATCATAGTAAGCAACCATTACGGATGCCAATACATTTTGCACCTGTGCATTCAACTGTTCTTTACTTTGAGACTGAAGTTCGGCCAATCTTTTCTTCGTGGCTACTACCCTGCCACCATTGTACAACAAAATACTTCCTGTAATATTTGCACTGAGATTATTTGCTGCTGCATTGCTGCGGTTGATATCATTGCCCGTGTTTAGTTTTTGATTTACAGTTGTTACCTGTTCGTTGTCTGCAAAACTTCCAGTTACCAATGGTAAGCCACCTGCATAACCATAATTATTATAAATCCGGGCTGCTTCAATTCGGTTATTGATCAGCTGTATATCGAGACTATTTTTTAAAGCAATATTCACAGCATCGGGCAGCAGCAAATTATTTTGCCCCATTGACGCCAATGAATAAAATAATAACAGGCCTATAAAAAAATAAAGTCGTTTCATCAATAATTTATTTATCCGCTTCATTGCTTTTTTGTGACGGATCTTTTACGATATCATTTTCTTTTACAGCAGTATGTTCTTTCTTTGGCGCAAGGAAAGAATACATTGCCGGTATTACAAACAGGGTTAATATCAATGAAAAAATAAGGCCCCCAACAACCACTATCCCCAAAGGCACACGACTTGTTGATGCAGCACCAAGACTCAAAGCTATGGGCAAAGCTCCTCCACATGTTGCAAGGCTTGTCATTAAGATCGGGCGCAGGCGTTGCCTGGCTGCCGTTAATATTGCATCCCTTTTCGATAATCCCTGTTCACGTT
Organism: Ferruginibacter sp.; assembly: GCA_047601875.1. Lineage (GTDB taxonomy): Bacteria > Bacteroidota > Bacteroidia > Chitinophagales > Chitinophagaceae > Ferruginibacter. The sequence continues at coordinate 849,812 of JASGIL010000001.1, forward strand.
TTTGATTGGCAAATTCTACAATAAGAATTCCATTCTTTGTAACAAGCCCGATCAACATGATCATTCCAATTTCAGAAAATATATTCAATGTTTGCCCAAACATCCATAGACTTAATAATGCACCTGCCAATGCAAGCGGCACTGTAAACATAATAATAAGCGGATCTACAAAACTTTCAAACTGTGCGGCCAATACAAGATATATCAGCATTAATGCAAGCCCGAATGCAAATGCAATATTTGATGAACTTTCTGCATAATCCCTTGCAGGGCCTGTTAAAGCTGTTTGGTACGTTTCATCCAGTAGTTTTTTTTGAATGGCCTGCATGGCTTTTATTCCATCACCGATCGTGTATCCTTCAGCGAGAGATGCAGAAATAGTTGCCGCTTTATACCTATTGAAGTGATACAAAGTTGGCGGGCTGCTGCTTTCTTCAAGTTTCACTACCGCACTTAAGGGAATGCTTTGTCCCTTATCATTCTTTATATACAGTTTTGAAATATCATCTGGCCTGTCTCTTTCATTTCTTTCAACCTGGGCGATCACTGAATATTGGTGACCTCCTTTTAAAAAATATGCAAGCCTGCCACCACTGAATGCAGATTGAATTGCTGAAACAACATCCTGTGATGATAACCCAAGGTCTTTCACTTTCATTCTATCAAGTGTAAGCTCTACTTCCGGTTTGTTGAATTTCAGGTTCACATCTACGTTAGAAAAAGTTTTATCTTTTTTTGCCTCATCCAAAAATTGTGGAATGATCTCTTTTAATTTTTCAAGATCCTGGTTTTGCAAAACAAATTGTACCGGCAAACTTCCTCTTGATCCTGCACCTACGGCAATGGTTTGTTCCTGTATCGCAAACACTTTAGCATCATTGAAACGATTCATTTTTCTATTCAGCTCATTGGCAATTTCATCCTGTGACTTATCCCTTTCATCTCCGGGCACAAGCGCAAGTCTCGGTTGTGCGCTATTGATGGCACCTGCTGGTGTACGGGCAAATACAAAATCCCGCTCGGGAATGGAATCGTACAGGTAATTGGTAATGTCATCAGCGATCCTTTGCATTTTCCCATAGCTTGTTCCTTCCTGGGCACTAACGGTAAATCGTATGCTACTCCTGTCTTCCAGGGGAGCGATCTCGCTTTTCAACAATCCCATGATCATCCAGATCATTACGCCACAAACAGCAATAATGATCAGCGCAATGAAACGAACTTTTAAAAATCCATTCAGCAAATTTTTATAGCCATTTTCCATGCCTGTAAAAAATGGTTCGGTCTTCATGTAAAATTTACCATGCCCCTGGTTCTTTCTTGTCAATAATACATTCAATACAGGCGTTATTGTAAGCGAAACAAATGCTGAAATTAAAACTGCAGCAGCAAGTGTAACACCGAACTCACGGAACAATCTTCCAATAAAACCTTCCAGGAAAATAACCGGAAGGAATACGATTGCCAGTGTAATGGATGTTGATATAACAGCGAAGAATATTTCTTTACTTCCTTCCAATGCTGCTTTCTTTATGGGCATACCTTCTTCCATTTTTCGGAAAATATTTTCTGTAACAACAATACCATCATCTACCACGAGGCCGGTGGCAAGTACAATACCTAGCAGTGTAAGTATGTTAACAGAAAATCCCGACAGGTACATGATAAAAAAAGTTGCGACCAATGAAATTGGTATATCGATCAACGGGCGAACAGCAATGAGCCAGTTACGAAAGAAAAAGAAGATCACCAACACAACAAAACCAAATGCAATAAAAATTGTTTCTTCTACTTCACTGATCGATTTACGGATATTCTGTGTATTGTCGATCAATATATTTGTTTCAATATCAGATTTATTATTTTTCTTAATTGCATCCAGCTTATTATTCAGATCATTTGCTATCTCGATATTATTGGCACCAGGTTGTGGTATGATCGCAAGACCAACTGCATTCACGCCATTGTATTTCCAACTTTGTTCAAGTGTTTCAGGACCAATCTCAACCCTTGCCACATCATTTAAACGCACAATACCTGAGCTATCTTCTTTTATGATAAGGTCCCGGAATTCTTTTTCTGAAGTGAGTCTGCCCAATGTCTTTATGGTCAACTCAGTATTATTACCATAAATTTTACCGGGTGGAAGATCAATATTCTCATTATTCACTGCATTCCTCACATCTGTAAAAGATACATTGAATGCGTCCATTTTATCGGGATTCAGCCACAAACGCATGGCATATCTTTTTACACCAAAAATATTTACAGAACTTACCTGGTTAATGGTTTGAAACTGCTGTTGTAAAACATTTTCTGCATAATCACTTAATTCAAGCAACCCTTTTGTACGGCTTTGAACAGCAAGTATCATAATGAAATCACTGTTTGCATCGGCCTTGGTTACAACCGGTGGTGCATCTATGTCCTGTGGCAGGCTCCTGCTTGCCTGGCCAACTTTATCACGTACATCACTGGCCGCTGCTTCCAGGTCAACACCCAATTCAAATTCAACAGATATATTACTGCTGCCCAATGAGCTTGATGAAGTAATTGTTTTTATCCCGGGAATACCGTTGATCTGTTTTTCCAGTGGTTCTGTTATCTGTGCTTCAATAATATCAGGATTGGCGCCGGTATAAGAAGTGCTGATACTGATCACAGCAGGATCAATAGCCGGATAATCACGAATGGCCAGGAAAGTAAATCCTACCACGCCAAACAGGATGATCATAAGGTTCATCACGGTAGCGAATACGGGCCGTTTCAAAGAAAATTCAGAAATATTCATTCAGTGTTCTTCTGTTGTGATTATAATTTATGAATAGCATTATTGATCCAGTCATGGTGAATCGCTGCGGTTGGGTGTCTTCACCAACCGCAATTAGTGATTGTATTACTGATCTGTTACCTTTTGTGTTGAATCATTTACTGCCATATCCAGTTTTTTAACTCCCCTTACTTTTACTTTTGCTTTTGGCCTTACAAACAAAACACCTGTTACTACAATTGAATCCCCTTGTTTTAAGCCAGATAAGATCTCCACATTATTGGTAAGGCGATTGCCCGTTTGCACATTTACAAAATTTGCAATACCATTTTTTATAATAATTACCTGGTTGTTCTTATCATCAGGAATAATGGCGTTGGTGGGAACAAGTATCGACGACCTCTCCTTGCCTTCATCTATATAAACTTTTACAAATGCCCCGGGATTTACAACCGTATTTTGCAATACGGCACGTACTTTTATATTACGTGTATCGGTATTTGCCCCGGGCTCCATCGCAACGATCATGGCTTTTTCTTTCTTAGAAGTATTTATATCCAATGCAACATCTATCAGCATACCTGTCTTAATAATATTGCCGTAAGCTTCAGGAAGTGTAAAGTCGATCTTTACCTGGCTCACCTGTTGAAGTGTTGCGATCACAGTAGCAGGTGTAACATAAGCGCCCGGACTAACCTGTCGCAAGCCCGCCACCCCGGTAAATGGCGCCCTGATCACTGTTTTATCGATCAATGATTGGGTGTATTGAATATCTGCTTTATAACCATTTACCTGGTTTACCGCAAGATCATAATCACTTTGATTGATACCATTTACGTCCAGCAATTGTTTATAACGGCTAACCGTAGTCTCTGCAAGCTCAAGTTGTACTTTGCTTTTATTGAGTTGCGCCCGAAGGTCAGCATCGTTGATCTTTGCAATAACAGTTCCCTGCTCAACATGACTGCCTTCTGCCACTTTCAGATAAGTAAGCCTGCCACTTACTTCAGGATGCAGCTCCACGTATTCGTTAGCAACCACGGTACCGTTAGCTTCAATGATATTGCTCATTGGTTCGGGGGTAGCAATAATAACATCTACGATCGTTGGGGGATTGGGTTTTGCTGTTTTCGTGGATTTCGATTTATCCTTACAGCTGCAAAAACCGGTTATGATCAAACATCCAAAAAATAAAAGAGAATTGTTTCTATTTAAAAAAGCCATCAGGATCCTTTATTAAAATTTGCTGGTAAAATTAAGGTTATATAAAAATAGCAATTATGTAAATGTCACAATCGTGCCATAGAATTATGAAAGAACCTGTTAAATCAAATAAATTGTACAAATGGTTTGTTTCCGCATTTTGTCTTTCCTTTGCTTTAAAATAAAAATATCATGGATCCGATTGCAGGAATCATCATGGGAAGTGAAAGCGATATGGTTGTAATGGAAGCTGCTGCTGAAATGCTTAAACACTTCGATATCCCTTTTGAACTAACAATAGTGTCCGCTCACCGTACACCTGACCGGATGAGAACTTATGCGCTCGAGGCAAAGTCGCGTGGAATTAAAGTGATCATAGCCGGTGCCGGTGGTGCTGCTCATTTACCCGGAATGGTTGCTTCATATACCACTTTGCCGGTAATAGGTGTTCCCGTAAAATCCTCCAATTCAATTGATGGATGGGATTCTGTACTTTCTATTTTACAAATGCCATCTGGTGTACCTGTTGCAACTGTTGCCCTAAATGGGGCAAAAAATGCCGCTATACTCGCAGCACAGATCATTGCCGTTTCTGATATGAAGCTTTCTGAAAAGCTGGCAGCCTATAAAAAAATGCTGGAACAACAGGTGATGGAAATGGTTGATAAAGTTAAAGCCAAATAGAGTTTACAGCTTTTGCACTAATCTAAACTTTAAAGTATAGGAAAAAGTTATAAACTCTATTCTCCTTGTGCATTGTCATTGCTAAGTAAAAAACCGTCGAAAAAACATCTGGCATATTCAATTAATACGATAATTTCGCCGCTTATCTAATAATAACCTTATTTCTACCCTAAAGCCATTTTAGTAATTACTTTTGCACCCAAACTCAAATTTATATGCTTAAACAAAAACTCGTTCTGTTTTTAATGTTCGGCGCTACCATTGCCAATGCGCAAAAAGTAGCATTTACAGAATATGACCTTAAAAACGGGCTTCATGTCGTGCTGCACCAGGATAAAACCGCACCTGTAGTAGCTGTTTCCGTAATGTATCATGTTGGAAGTAAGGATGAACAAACGAACCGTACCGGTTTTGCTCATTTTTTTGAACATCTCCTTTTTGAAGGTTCTGACAATATTAAAAGAGGCGAGTTCATGAAAATAGTAAGCAGTAATGGCGGGCAAAATAATGCCAATACCACCCAGGATCGTACTTTTTATTATGAAGTATTCCCATCTAACCAATTGGAAACAGGTATGTGGCTGGAAAGTGAGCGCATGATGCACCCTGTTATCAACGAGATTGGCGTAAAAACACAGAATGAAGTTGTAAAAGAAGAAAAACGTTTAAGAGTAGATAATCAGCCATATGGAAATTTTATTGCTGAGATCATGAAACGCCTGTTCACAAAACACCCTTATAATTGGGTAACCATTGGAAGCATGGCAGATCTTGATTCAGCAAAACTGGAAGAGTTTATCGCTTTCAATAAAAAATACTATGTTCCTAATAACGCGGTATTGGTTATTGCAGGAGATATAGAAATTGAAAAAACAAAGACATTGGTTGAAAGTTATTTTGGCCCGATCCCAACCGGGGCTCCTATTATGAGAAACCCTGCCAAAGAAGAACCAATTACAAAGGAAGTTGTGGATACTGCCTATGATAATAATATCAGTATACCGGCTATCATGTCTGCTTATCGCACACCGGGAATGACCACGAAGGAATCGCTTGCCCTCCAGCTTGCATCCGATGTACTTAGTACCGGATCCAGCAGCCGTATGTATAAAAAAATGGTTGATGATAAGAAGAACGCATTACAGGTTGGTTCATTTAATTATGCCCTTGAAGATTACGGTGCTTATATTATTTATGCATTGCCAAATGGAGGCGATTCTACTGCTTTACAGGTATTGCTGAAAGACATGGATGAAGAAATTGCAAAACTGCAAACAACATTGATCAGCGAAACTGAATTTACCAAGATCAGGAACCAATATGAAAATAATTATGTAGGAGCCAATGCAAAAATGCTGGGAGTTGCAGAAAACCTGGCTGATGGTTATACATTTTATAGCAAGAATACAAACCACATCAATGAGGACCTGGATGAAATAAGAAAAGTAACAAGGGAAGATATTCAGAATGTTGCAAAAAAATACCTGAATCCAAACCAACGCGTTACCTTATATTATTTGCCTAAAAAAAATAAATAATCCTACATTCATCCTGTCAAAAAAATAAAAAATGAAGAAGATAATATATACGCTGTTTTTTGCAGCTTCTACTTTTGCAGCTTCTGCTCAAATTGACCGATCGAAACAACCTAAAGCAGGTCCTGCACCGGTTATTCAATTTAAAAACCCTGAGACCTTTACTTTGCCAAATGGCATGACTGTACTTGTTGTTGAAAATCATAAACTGCCAAGGGTATCAGCAACACTTAATATAGATATCGGCCGGTAAAAGAAGGAGAGAAAGCCGGCGTAATGCAATTAATGGGACAAATGCTGGGTGAAGGAACCAAGTCAATGCCCAAAGCAAAGTTTGATGAAGCAACTGACCTGATCGGTGCTGATGTAAATTTATTTTCAACTGGCGGATCAACGGTTGCGCTGACACGCTATTTCAGCCAGGCATTTATGTTGATGGCCGATGCATTGAAAGATCCTGCTTTTCCCCAGGAATCATTTGAAAAACTTCAGAAGCAAACACTCACCAGTTTAAAATCGGGTGAAAAAAGTGCTACTACAATTTCAAACAGGGTTGTAAGTGCTTTGAGCTATGGAAAGCATACAGCAATGGGAGAATTTGTAACAGAAGAATCTGTAAAAGGATTAACACTTGCCGATGTTCAACGTGCATATAAAGATCATATCACTCCTTCACGCAGCTACCTTACTTTTATTGGTGATATCACTGCAGGCAAAGCAAAAGAACTTGCAACAAAAGCATTCGGTACATGGACAGGAAAAAAATTACCTGTTCCTGAATTTGCAAACGTTGATAATGTTCCTGCAACTGAAATTGATTTCGTTGATGTACCTACAGCAGTACAAGGCGAATTAAGCGTAACCAATCTTATCAACAACCCAATGAGTGGTAAAGATTATCATGCATTGCTTATTGCAAACCAGATCCTGGGTGGTGGCGCTGAAGCAAAATTATTCATGAACCTCAGGGAAAAGCATGGTTTCACTTACGGAAGTTATGCAAATACAGGAAATGGTCGTTTCCAAACCACGTTTAAAACAAGTGCACAGGTACGTAGTGAAAAAGCTGACAGCGCTGTTGTGGAAATGCTTGCTGAAATAGATAACATGCGCAATGGTAACATTACTGCCGAAGAACTTGCAAGTGCAAAAGCAAAATACAATGGTTCATTTGCATTGAAGATGGAAGATCCTGCAAATACAGCCACCTATGCAACAAATATCCTGATCAATGGTTTAGACAAAGATTTCTACCGTACATTTCTTCAAAAGATCAATGCGCTTACCATTGCAGATATACAAAGAGTAGCAAAAAACTATTACAAGAAAGACAATGCCCGTATTGTGATCGTGGGTAATGGAGCTAAGATCCGTCCTAACCTTACAAGACTAGGCTACCCTATTAAATTATATGATAAATATGCTGAGCCAATTGCAGACAAACCAAAAGAAACCGCTGTTGGTGAATCAGAAAAAAATTCAGATGCTGTAACAGCTTTCTCTATCATTAACGATTACCTGAAAGCGATCGGTGGAAAAGACGAAGTAAAAAAACTTACAACACAGAAATCTTCTATCACTTTATCTGTACAGGGAATGACCCTTGAAGGTTCTCAAATAAGAATGACGCCAAACAAAGAACATTCGATCATGAAAATGGGACCTAACGTTGCATTTGAAAAACTTTTTGATGGAACAAAAGGTTACCAGAGTCAAATGGGTAAAAAAACAGACATGGATACTACCGAAGTTAAAGAAGCAATGGATGATAAATCAATCGTTCCACAGTTGTATTATATCAGCAACGATTATAAAACTTCTTATCTCGGTGTAGAAAAAGTAAATGATGAAAATGCCTATAAGATCAAAGTAACAAAACCAAGTGGAAAAGTTACTTCTGAATACTATTCAACAAAAACAGGTTTGTTGCTGAGAGAAGAAAGCACAGAAACAGAAGGTGGACAGGAAATGTCTGTTACTATGGATTATTCAGACTACAGGAAAGTAGGCACACTCATGTTCCCTTTTGCTTTTACACAAAGTGTGAGCGGGCAGGAACTGGCATTTAAAGTAACTGAAATGAAAATAAATGAGGGAGTTACTGATGCGGATTTTAAATAAATTCTAGAAAAGAAAAATTTTGAAAAAACCTCCAGTGATGGAGGTTTTTCTTTTATAAATTGGTTTATAAACTTGTAGTTTTTTACTACAGAAGCGCAAAGACGCATGGATTACATATATCGCTGCGTCTTTGCGCCTCTGCGGTAAATCTATTTAATATTATTTCTCCTCAAGAATACAAAACTCCTGCTCATCTGCTGTTGAATTTTCATAAAGCAGTTCAATAAATTCCTTTCCCCATACAGCATAAAAAGGAAGGAGGTTGTCAACACGTTCCTGCAATGTTCCGCCAGGAAATAAAGCTTCTTTTATTTTTATGATCTGCCGTTGAGCGGCTTCAAATTTTTTCTTTTCTGCTTTCAGCATTTTCTTCTCGAGCGAATCAATTCGTTTTAAAGCCTGTATTGCCAGTGCATCAACATGTTTGTTTAAAGTAACATCAACTGCTGTTGCAGCCGATTGCATTTTTTTATACAATGATTGAACAGCTTTTCTTTCTTCTGCCAGGCTCAATATTAATTTACTTTCTCTTTTTACAAGTTCTTCTATTAATGCTGCTGAGGGTTTAAAAAGATCTGTCGTTTTAAATTGCAGTTTTGAAATACCGGCCGCTAGTTTTTTATTCACGATCATGAAAGAATTCCTGAGCATCAATACAGGAAAAGGAACTTTAACGGCATGAAATACTTTTTTTAATTCAAGCCAGTAAGCAAGTTCTCCGCCACCGCCGATAAATGCAATATTGGGCAATATCATTTCCTGGAAAACAGGACGTAATATAACGTTGGGGCTAAAACGTTCGGGGTGTTGTTTTAATTCGGAAAGTATTTCTTCTTTTGTAAACCTTGTTTCCGTATTTGCAACAATGAAGCCTTCTTTATATTTTTCAATTCGTTCCCTGGTATCATCTTTCAGGTAAAACAGGTTTATCTCTCGTCCTGCAGCCTGTACTTTATATTTCTTTGGAAAAGATGCGATCGTTTCAGCTACAATTTTTTCCGAAAACTGTTCAGTAAGTTCTCTTTCATTGATGCTGTAAGATTCATTTTTCAATGCAGCATTATCAGGAAGGAATACGATCAGCCCTTTATCTTCAAATAATGTATTTACAAATTCAAATGTAGCCTGCTCGATCGTTTTTCCTAATGTGTAAGATCGTTTAACCAGAGCGAGTATTTCATTACCGTATTTTTCAACAGACAACTGCCCTTCTATTTCATTGACCAGATCAATAAAAATCTTATCGATCTTCATTCTACCAACTGCGCCTTTCTGTTTTGTTTTCCATTCATATTTTTTTCCATTGATGCTGACTTCTCCCAATTCTGCAAGATCAGCATCTTCACTACCCATATAATATACAGGAACAAAATGAGCGTCCTTGATCTTACTATTTAATTTATCGGCAAGTTTAATTGCATGTAGGATCTTATAGATAAAATATAAATGACCGGTAAAAATATTAGGCTGGTGAGCGGTACAGATCGTAAAGGTATTTTCATTTAAAAGAGTATCAATATTTGCTTTTACTTTTTCATTCGTATCAGCGTTGCTGTATTGTTTATTGAGTTCATTTACAAGTAAGCTACGATTGTAGTTATATTTTTTTCTTTCTTTAATTGCTTTTTTGATACCTGCAAGATCAGGATCGTGTTCATAAAATTCTTTTAATGAATTTTCACCATTCAAATAGTCTTCTACAATTTTAGAAAAAGCGCCGGTCTTATGATAAGGGATGTAGTGGGATTTAAATTTCATTAATGACGAGCTTTATTATTTATGTTTCGGCAAACGGGAATCGGGAATCGTCAATCGGCAATTGTGCTTATGAATTTTATACTTGCGCAAACCGCTGTCGGCGGTTGCAAACTCTGGCAGGAATTGCCGATTGACGATTCCCGTTTGCCGATTGCCGTTACACCACTTCTCCTTCAAGATCAAAATCATACGCCTTCGTAATCCTCACCTGCACAAATTCTCCAACAGTTAATTTCTTATTGCTGTTAATGATCACTTCATTGTCTACTTCCACGCTATCAAATTCTGTGCGGCCAAGATAACGGCCCGCTTCTTTTTTATCAATCATTACTTTAAAGGTCTTGCCAACTTTCTCCATATTTTTTTCCAAAGAAATTTCCTGCTGCACTTCCATGATCTCCTGTGCCCTTTCTTCTTTTTCTTCTTCAGATAAATTGTCGATAAGGTCATGAGCACTTGTCCCCTCTTCGTGACTGTAAGTAAATGTTCCAACACGATCGAAACGCATTTTCTGTAAAAAAGTTTTTAACTCTTCCACATCATCTCTTGTTTCTCCGGGGAAACCGGCGATCAATGTTGTACGCAAACAAATATTCGGGATCTTATACCTGATCGCACCAATAAGGTCTTCCATTTCTTCTCTTGTTATCTGCCTTTTCATTGCCTGCAACATATTATTGCTTGCATGTTGTAAAGGCATGTCGAGGTAGTTGCAAATATTCTCTCTTTCTTTAATGGCGTCAATGATCTCTATTGGAAATTTTGATGGATACGCATAATGCAATCTTATCCATTCAAGTCCCTGAACATCGGCGAGTGCATGCAACAATTTTGGAAGTTCTCTTTTTTTATAAATGTCAAGTCCGTAATAAGTAAGTTCCTGTGCGATCAGCATTACTTCTTTCACACCACGCTGAACCAATCGTTTTGCTTCATCCACCAGGCTTTCTATTGGCCGGCTAACATGTTGTCCCCGCATCAATGGTATGGCGCAAAAAGAACAGGTACGGTTGCAACCTTCACTGATCTTCATGTAGGCATAATGTTGAGGCGTGCTTAACAAGCGTTCCCCGATCAGTTCGCCTTTATAATCTGCTTCAAATCTTTTTAAGATCAGTGGCAGTTCCATGGTTCCAAAATAGGCATCTACCTCAGGGATCTCTTTTTCGAGGTTTGCCTTATACCTTTCGCTGAGGCAGCCCGTAACAAACACTTTATCAAGTTTTCCTCTTTTCTTCAATTCAACATTATCAAGAATGGTATTAATGCTTTCTTCCTTGGCTTTTTCAATAAAACCGCAGGTATTAATAATAACTATATTATGATCCTTTTTCGCATTTTCGTGAACAGTATCTATGTCATTAGCCAGTAGCTGGCCGCTAAGTACCTCACTGTCAACCATATTTTTACTACAGCCGAGTGTGATGATATTTACCTTGTCTTTTTTAATGCTTTTTGTCTTCATAATCAGGGCGCAAAGTTAACAAAAGAAAGCCTGTTGAATACCAATATTAATAGCTGCGGGAAGATAAAATAAGTTAAAATGATATTCGTTTTAGGCAAGATTGTACATTTTAAGACAACTGGGATTTTAAAAAATTATTAATTTTGACAAATGATCACGAAGAATAGAAAAAAGGTTAGGGTAGCTATACTGGATTTATATGCTGGTGTAGCCAACCAGGGTATGCGTTGCATCCGGGAGATCCTGAACCAATATTCTGAAATGCAGGAACTTGATATGCAGGTTGATGAATTTGAGGTAAGGCTCGAAAAGCAGGTTCCGGGTCTTGATCATGACATTTATATTTCCAGCGGTGGGCCGGGCAGCCCCCTGGATACTGAAGGCAGCGAATGGGAAAAAGCATATTTTGGCTGGCTGACAAAAGTTGAAAAATTCAATGCCAACGAAGCCAACGTTCAAAAAAAACAGGTCTTTTTTATTTGCCACTCTTTCCAATTGGTCTGCCGCCATTATAAAGTTGCCGATGTAACTGCCAGGAAAAGTACTGCCTTTGGCGTTTTCCCCATCCACTCTTTATCAAATGCAGAAAATGAACCCATATTTGAAGGATTAAAAGATCCTTTTTATGTTGTTGACAGCAGGGATTACCAGGTAATACAACCACATCAACGTACATTGAAAAAAATGGGTGCCAGCATCCTGGCTATTGAAAAGGCTAGACCGCATGTTGCACTTGAAAGAGCAGTAATGGCCATCAGGTTCAACGAAAATATGATCGGCACACAATTCCACCCCGAAGCAGATGCCATTGGCATGGCACTTTACCTGCAGACCGAAGAAAAGAAAAAGACCGTTATTGAAAACCATGGCGAAGAAAAATGGCGGTCAATGATCGATCACCTGAATGACCCCGATAAGATCATGAGCACGTACGCTCACATACTTCCTAATTTTTTGAATACAGCATTAGCAAGGATATAAGAAGCTAATGGTTTAGCAAAGAACCTTTCGTTATTTAATTGACAGATACCGGATACAGGATACGTGATCTCGGGTAAAGGCTGAACACTTGTTGATAGTATATTTCATTGATTTTATAAAAGATCTGTTATCGCGTATTCTCTATCTCGTATCCCGCATCTTGTATCCCGTATCCAATATCCCGCATCTCTTTTAAACAATTATCATTATTTTTATCCCCCATCATTTGCATTATCATAAACAGGAATAAAATGGAAAAAGCGCTAAGGCAACAATTCAATAAAAATTTTACAGAAGAGAAATACAAGGCTTACATGGAGCAGATAGAAGCGATCCATCCCGGTGCATTGGATTTCAGGAATGCAGAAACGCCTGTGTTTATACCGAAAGATTTTAGAGACAAAATGCTTTCAGCATGTGAAGACATCATTGATGTGATCGTTGCGCCAAACTTTAAACAACTAACCGAACGCAGCATACCAAAAGACCTGCTTGTTCCAAATGAAAATGAACACACACAATTTGTTGTTTTTGATTTTGGCGTTTGCGAAAATGAGAAAGGTGAAATTGAACCACAGCTGATAGAAATGCAGGGCTTCCCTACCCTGTATGGATTCCAGGCTTTTCATACAGACATTACAAGAAAGTATGCAAATGTTCCCGACAATTATATTTCTTACCTGAATGGTTATAACAGGGAGTTGTACGTGCAGTTATTAAAAGATATTATTGTAGGTGACCTTGATCCTGCAAATGTGATACTGCTTGAAATATTTCCCGAACATCAAAAAACACGTATCGATTTTTATGCAACACAAAAATTGCTTGGTATAAAACCCGTTTGTCTTACCAAACTCATCGCCGAAGGCAGATCGTTGTATTACATGAATGATGGCAAAAAAACACTTGTCAAAAGAATATATAACCGCTTGATATTTGATGACCTGCAACAACAGGAAGGACTGGGCGATATCATTGATCTTACCAAAGAATATGATGTAGAATGGGTGCCGCATCCAAACTGGTTCTATCGCATCAGCAAATTCACATTGCCATTTATCAGCAACCCTTATGTTCCCGAAACATTTTTCTTAAATGAAATAAAACAGCCTGTAGACCTGAAAGATTATGTATTAAAACCTTTATTCTCATTTGCAGGAATGGGCGTTGTTATTGATGTAACACAGGAAGATATTGATAAAATAAAAGATCCCGAGAATTGGATACTGCAACGTAAAGTAAATTATTCTCCCATTATTGAAACAATGGATGAACCTGCAAAAGCAGAGATAAGATTATTTTATTTCTGGAAGAATGAATGGAAACGCCCGGTGGCAGTTCATAACCTGGCAAGACTTAGCAAAGGAAAGATGATCGGCACACGTTACAATAAGGATAAAACATGGGTGGGTGGATCGATTGCGTATTTTGAAAATGACTAAATACGAGTTTTTCGTTTGGAGTTTGGTGTTGACATAACACCAAACTCCAAACACCAAACAAATCAGGAAGCATGAAGAATAAAAAAGGTTTTGCAAGATTTGAATTCTATCTCGTCAAGCTGGAAGAATTATTGCTACAATCTTCAAAAGAAAAGAACCCTGCTTTATGGCTTTATACAAATGGTGGACGCACACCGCTGTTCATGCTGGAGGGGCTTGCTAAATTATATGCAGGTATTCACAACAGGAAAAGATTTGAGAAATTAAAACTTCATTTTAAATTATTAGAAGATACACTGGGCGCCATTGATTACTATGATTGTTTTGCAAAAGAATTTGTCGGCAATGCTGCAGTCCCACCTTCTGTAACAGAATACATACAGGCTCAATCGAGAGAGAAAATTCAAAGATTAAATGACCTGTTGATAGAAAACAAGTGGACAGGCGATCGTGCAATTCGTATTGATAAGATACGCAGTAAATTGTTGGATGCTGACTGGAAAGAACCGAAAGATGAATTAAAAGCAATTTTTGATTTTTACAAGATATCTGTTTCAGCTATAAAAGAATTTATGTTTGCAGCAACAGATGGCTTTACAGAAATTGAATCACAGGTTCATGCTTTGCGCAGGAAATTAAGGTGGCTCAGTATTTACCCACAGGCCTTACAAGGAGTTGTACAACTTAACAGCAGTGCCGTAACAAGAGACAGCATATTAAAATACCTCACACCCGAAATTGTAAATTCTCCATTTAATAAAATGCCTGAACAGGGCGACAATAACTACACGCTTTTACTTGAAAAAAATTATTTTCTTTCATTGAGCTGGATCATTGCCGAATTAGGAAAATTAAAAGACAATGGATTGAGGATACTGATTGTTGTTGAGGCGCTTCAGCAAACTGAAGGACTAAGTCATTATGATGCATTGAATAAAGCCTGTGACATTTTTGGCGGTGATCGTGAAGCACTTCAAAAAATACTGGCAAGTGCAAATGCTGTTTGTAAAACTTATTTTGAGGAAAAGAACCTTGATAAGTTGATCTATGGGATCAGTTCATCTAAAAAATAAATTCTATTCAACCTTTCTCTTTTTCTTGAAGCCTCCAATTTTAATATTCAATAATCAACGCCCAATATTCAATGTTCAAGGTGAGTGCCCTTGTATTTTGAACATTGTACGTTGATCATTGAACATTTAGTTTTTTTATTTGCAGCAGTCTTTCTTCCTTATAAAAATCGCTTTTAAGAATTTTATAAAATAATCTTTTATCGTGACAACAACTTTCATTTGTTATTTATAAACATTGAAAATATTGTACTCCAATCGCAACAAAAATCCATTCTCAGCATTTCGGTAAAGATCTTTTACCAATGCAAAGTGGTAACTGGCATCTATGCGCATCTTACTTAAAATAATGAATTGTATCACAGGCGCAATATCCAGGTAACTCTCTCCTGCTGCAAGATTTGTTTGTCCCAATAATTCAAGCATCAGGTTCAGGTTTGTTTGCTTATAACTTGTATATTCTTTTGGCAACATCAGTTTACCAAAAGAAAGATTGTATGCAAGTGCATTCCTGTATTTATCATCATAATAAAATTTATGATTATCGGCATTGTCAGCAGCATGTAGCAACCCGGCACTTGCAGATATCGCTACTTTATTAACCAGTTTGGTTGCTATCAAACCAGCTTCATAGCCACTGTTGTGACCATTTAAATTTATAGCCCTTTCATGAATGTGGTTGTTGCTGCTGGCGATCCTTCCATAAGCAGCCATCCTGAAATGACTGTGTACTTCATCATTACTTAAGAACCTGTATTTAAAATACAATGATGCACCATCAGCAGCAAAGCCATTATTCTGGTTGCTGAAAAAACCTTCCACATGTATCATCAGCTTTGCGGATATGCCCCACATGATCTCTGGCGCCAGGTAATAATCATACTTGTCCGATAGGTTTTCTTTCATAAAACCATTGTTCGCACGGAAACCAATAGCTTTTGCAGCCATGTTGCTTGCAGGCTCCGACCAGGTAAAAAGTTCCTGGGCATGTATATGAGAAGTGAGGAAACAAAATAAAATTGAAATAGTACGTTTCATGAAATTATATAGTTACATGAAAAATACGTGATCCCGCTGTTGCATCACTCTTTGTACAGCAACTTCCGGCAACACCGGTTTTATAGCAATCCATTTTTGTAAATGCTTCATGCTGTTTAAATTCTTTTGCAGAAACAAATCCTTTATCAAGCACCTGTATGGTCTTATCGCCATTGAGCACCTGGCTCTTTAAATTTAAGAAATGAAATGTCATGCCATCTACTTTTACATGCGCATCATCATTTACCTGCAGGTTATTAAAATGGATATTCACCATCATCTTCGCTACATGAAAACCTGCATCTTCCACTTTTTTCTTTAACTGATCAAAATCAACTTTTGCATTTGGCTTGAATGAAATTTCAAAAGTGGAGTTCTTAATATTTGCTTTTACATCTGCAACATAATCGACAGATTTCAATGCCTTGTTAATGGCATTGCTGCACATGCTGCAGGTAAGGCCACTTGCCTGCAGGCTTACCGTTGATATTTGAGCAAAAACATTTACCGAACAAAAAACCGCAATTACCAGGAGAAACTTTTTCATTGTTATCTTTTTTTAATAATAAATATTGTACATACACGATCGTTATACCATAATTAGTATAACACAAACATTTATTAAAAAATATCAGACGCGAAAGACACAGTTCTTTATGAAGATCGGTGGGCCGGAATCGACAGGTAGAAGTTTTTTAAACCCTACTGGTTTTCCTGTAAGAAGAATAATATTTACGGGTGCGTAAACAAGATCATGAACTACTTCAACTTTTGATATAGAAGCATTGTAATTATTGGAAACATTTTTATGAGCATCGGCAAGTTTGTAAAACCTGTGCTCGTCATTGCAACAACCGCCTTTCTTTTCTTTCATGCCGCAGCGGCTGCATTTGTCATTTTCAGTATTGTAAAAATCAACACCTGCCCTTTTCCCCATGCAATAATGAACCTCCATGGCAAAGCCCGAAGACACTGTCATGTAGATTATTGTGAGGATGGAAAGGAGAAGCTTTTTCACAGGGCGAAGGTACTTAAAATTTGGAGGATTTTTGGGGTGGATTATTAAACTTTAGGGTTTGCCCTTACTTTGAGGATTGTTAATCAATGGAGTTTATAATTAATTTTCAATATTCAACGTACAATATTCAATGTTCATCGGATTTGTTTCGATTGCCGATTCCCGTTCTTAATTGACAAACCACCACTGTATCCCAAATCTCAACATAAATCCTTGTGTAGGATAATGGGGCACGGCGAAATTATTATTGGTCCATGCAAATCCATTTTTAAAACTTGCAGTATTTAAATTTTCTGCACGGATATAACCTGTAAAACCACGAATGCGGAAATGTACAAATGCAGCCACATCCGGCAAATTGTTTATGGTAATTGTATCCTGCGGAGCAAACTGTCCCATCACCGGCGAATAATTATTGGCTTTATAAGGCGTATAGTACCTCACTTCAAAACCGGTACTTAAACTTAAATTCCTGTAAAAATGTCCTTCAAATGCAAGACGGCTTCTTGTAAATAGCAATGGAACTTTTACCGGTGCAGCAGCATCTGTTTGCTGAAGTGTTGCATCAATATAATAGTTCCAGTGTTTGGCAAGTTTTATTTTTTTAGCTGCCGAAATCTGTATTAAATTAATTGGTTTGCTATACTGGGCGGTATGATAATAATCAGAAAAATAAGTATAGTTGGTAATGAGATAATTTTTAAACCCAAGTGTAAAAAAAGGATTGGTTGCAGTAGCGCCAAAAGAAGTAATGTTCTCTTTATTGAAACTATTATTGTTGCCAAGATTGAAAGACGACCTGTTGTCAAAAATAAAAGACGGCGTACGGTTAACGTTATTAAAAAACAGATTGACATCTCCCAGCTTTTTATTCAGCGACCGGCTCAGCATAGCTGTAGCGCTGTAATCACCGCTGTTAAAACCATGCAGGTAAAATTCTCCTTTCAGCAACACATCCCATTTTTTATTCCTTGTCCTGTTCCTGTACTCACCATGCAGCATCATATTGTAGTCGGTTATTTTGCCCGTGTACAATATGCCTTTTATACTTTGAACAGTAACCCCTGCTAAAAGAAATTGCGCCTGGTTCTTCGTATCAGGAAACTGGAGAAGTGAAAGATCGTTGCTGATGATCTTCCATGTTTCTGCTCTTGAAAATGTATCTGTAACATCGGGCAGGGTGAGGCCATACCAATCCTTGTAAATGGTTGAATCTGCCCTTACATCACCATAACGATACTTGTATGAACTGCTTGTTAAGCTGTATTGCACCCGGAGCTTCGGATAAAATAAAAATTCAGTTGTTGTATCATTTACTGCAACCGAATCTCTTTTACCTATATCATAACTCTGCCGGAAGAACAGTGTAAAATCTTTATAGGTATTACCAGTTGTCACTGTCGTTACAAAAGGATTCTGTTTGTAATCGGCAGTACCGCCCAAATTAACGGGAACGCTAAAACGCTCTTTGAGGTTTGGATCGCTCAGGGAACTATCAGTTTTCACACCACCATTTTGCGAAGCACGTATTACATTTCCTACCAGTACAAAATAAGCATTGTATCTTTTACGCTTGCCCTGGTAATTTCCAAACAACCTGTACGCATTGTGATTGGTATTTTGTGTAATAAAAAAACCGGGTGCACTGATCAGCCTGTAATCAAACCCTACGTTGAGGTTTTGTTTTGGATTTTGCGTATGCGATGCCTTAAGCATTTGTTCTTTACCCGATGCCAGCTGATAACTCAACGCAGAAAATGGCCTTGTCACCCTGAAAAACTTTGTCTCTTCAAGTGTATACCTATACACATCGAATGCATGAAAACCTGCATCCCAGCCGGGTTTTGCGTTAGGTTGAAATATAAGTGGAAAAGCAGCGGCACCATTATTACCAAGGTATTGCCAGGCAGTGGGCACCGGGAAATATTTATCAAAATCATTTACCGACGAATCCATCACGTTGCGCCTCGTAGAATCAAGATAACGATAACTCACCGTGATAGAATCAGCCAATGGATCCCTGTGCTCGAAACCCAAAGTATCCTTTCGTGGGCCTGTTGGCTTTTGCCCGGCAATTGCATCCTGGTTATTACCTGTGCCCGTTGTATTTAGATTAGAATTTGTTGTAGTAAGGGGCCTACGTTGTGCAATAGCAGCAGTAACAACCAATAAGAACAATATTGTAAAAGCTGGTCTTTTCATTTAGTATTGCAGCAATTATAACCCCGCGATCAGTTCCTTAAAAATATGCGTAAGCTTTGGCTCGGCATGTTTTGCAGCCTCTAATACTTCTTCATGTGTAATGATGTTGTCTTCATCCCTGATGCCTACATCAGTAATTACACTGATCGCAAAGCAAGGTAATTTCATGTGGTTTGCAACGATCACTTCCTGCACTGTGCTCATACCTACCGCATCGGCTCCTAAAATTTCAACCATCCTGTATTCAGCATGTGTTTCAAAAGTTGGGCCCGTTACGCTCAGGTACACTCCTTGCTGAACATCTATTTTTTTTGCATGCGCTATAGCCTTTGCTTTCATGATAAGTGCTTTGCTATATGCCTCACTCATATCAGGAAAACGTGGACCAAATTCCTTTTCATTTTTTCCAATCAATGGATTTGGCGTGAACTGGCTGATATGATCTGTGATGATCATAATATCACCAACCTTATACGACCTGTTTACACCACCTGCTGCATTGCTCAATAACAGGGTTTTTATTCCCATATATTTCATTACACGAATCGGGAACACAATATCCTGTGCCGCATATCCTTCATAATAATGAAAACGCCCGGCCATGGCGATCACTTTTTTACCACTCAATTCACCAAGTATCAGCTTTCCACTATGCCCTTCCACCGTACTAACAGGAAAATGAGGTATATCACTATAAGGTATCTCTGCTTCAATTTTTATTTCACTTGTAAAGCTGCCAAGGCCACTTCCCAATACGATACCTACCACCGGCTGTTCACTATATTTTGATTTAATAAAAGAAACAGCCTCATTAATTTTTGAAATCATAAGCAATTTTTAAGTTAAGGGGTCAAAGTTAAGGGAAGAAGTTGTTAGAATGAATATAAAGCTGCGGAGAGTGTAAAAGGAAATCAGATATCAGAAATCAGATGCAGCCAAATCTGCAGACAAAAATCTAATATAAAAACTCTAATAATGCATGCATATAGCTGATGCCTGATATCTGATTTCTGACATCCAACACCTGCCATAAATTTTACTCTTAAGCACCAGTTTCCCCTTTGCCTTTTTCAACCATTCCACTATCTTCGCCAAAATTTTTACAACATGAACTTACACGAATACCAGGCTAAACAACTATTAAAGAAATTCAATGTACCCGTACAGGAAGGAATTGCATGCAGCACCGCAACAGAAGCGGAAGAAGCGTATCGCCAGATCCACACCCAATACGGAAGTAAGTTTGCAGTTATCAAAGCACAGATACATGCCGGTGGCCGTGGTAAAGGAACCATCATTGGTAAGGAACAGCGAGGTGTTGCTGTTGCAAAATCTGCAGAAGATGTTGTAAATATTGCCCGTAACATTCTTGGCGGAACATTGGTAACCATTCAAACAGGTCCCGAAGGTAAACTTGTAAATAAGGTTTTAGTTGCACAGGATGTTTATTACGAAGGACCAAACCCCGTAAAGGAATTTTATTTATCAATATTGCTCGATCGTGCTAAGGGACAAAACGTGATCATGTATAGTACCGAAGGCGGTATGAACATTGAAGATGTTGCACATGATACCCCTGAAAAAATATTTAAAGAGTGGGTAAACCCGGGCGGATTGTTGCAGGGTTTCCAGGCGAGAAAGATCGCTTTCAACCTTGGCCTTAGCGGAGAAGCGTTTAAGAACTGTGTAAAGTTCGTGACCAATTTATACAATGCATATGTTGATCTCGATTGCGGCATGCTTGAAATAAATCCACTTTTTAAAACAAGTGATGAAAAGATCATTGCTGTTGATTGCAAGATGAATGTGGACGACAATGCACTCATGCGTCATGCAGATGTACAGGCATTGAGGGACATCAGCGAAGAAGATCCAACTGAAGTTGAAGCTGGTAAATTCAATCTGAATTTTGTAAAACTGGATGGCAATGTTGGTTGCATGGTAAATGGCGCCGGGCTTGCGATGGCAACCATGGACATGATCAAACTCAGCGGTGGTGAACCTGCTAACTTCCTGGATGTGGGTGGTTCTGCAAATGCGCAAACTGTGGAAGCCGGCTTCAGGATCATCTTAAAAGATCCAAAAGTAAAAGCTATACTTATTAATATTTTCGGCGGTATCGTTCGTTGTGATCGTGTAGCCCAGGGCGTTATTGACGCTTATCAAAGTATTGGCACCATCAACATACCGATCATTGTTCGCCTGCAGGGTACGAATGCTGATGTAGCAAAAAAATTGATTGATGATAGCGGGCTGAAAGTGCAGAGTGCAATATTATTGAGTGAGGCTGCTGCATTGGTGAATAAGGCAGTAGCTTAATTATTTTAAAGTTTACACCTTTTCTTAAAAGGTGTAAACTTTAAAATAATTTCAAATCCCATTCTTTTGAATGGGATTTTTTTGTCCCGGCATTAGATCTTTACCCGGCTTCATTGGCATCGCACATTTGTACGGTAAATCTTCACTCAGCTTTTTATTTCACGCAAAGACAACAAAGATAAAATACAAAAGACGCAAAGAATTATAAACCACTTTGTGCCTTTGCGAATCTTTGCCGTCTTTGCGTGAAACTATATAAATTGCATCATAACAATTCATGTATGTTTTTCCGCGATGCACTTATTGATGATCTGCCAATCATTGTCGCCATATACAATTCTACTATTGCGGGCCGCATGGTTACTGCGGATACTACACCTGTTGCTGTTGCAGATAAAGTTCAATGGTTCAACCAGCACAACAAAAATAAAAGACCATTGTGGGTTGTAGAGAACGATGATAAAAAAATAATTGGATGGGTAAGTTTCCAAAATTTTTATGGCAGGCCCGCATACAGTGGTACAGCAGAGATCAGCATTTATCTCGATGAAACGCAAAGAGGAAAAAGTTATGGAAAAAAAATACTTGAATATGCAATTGAAAAAAGCTCCTCATTAGGTATACATACTTTGCTTGGTTTTATTTTCGCCCAAAACATTCCGAGCATACATCTTTTTGAAAAACTTGGTTTTGAAGAATGGGCAAATCTTAAAGATGTTGCTGTACTTGATGGTAAAACTTGCAGCCTTAAAATTCTCGGAAGAAAAATTAACAATTGACATTGGACAGTTGACAATTCATTTTTAATTCTTATTTTTTAATTCTCAATTCAAAATCTCTCATGCTTTCGATAGACTTCTCCCCCTTCCCTGTTTTAGAAACAAGCCGTTTATTACTAAGATGCATAACACTGGAAGATGCACCGCAATTATTTTTACTTCGCAGCGATCCAAAGATCATGGAGTGGCTCGATAGAGAACCTTTTAAAACAATTGATGAAGCAACTGCATTCATACAGGAAAAAGTATTGAACAGCATTGAAAAAAATGATGGTATACTTTGGGTAATTGAATTAAAAGAACAACCCGGGAAACTCATTGGCACAACCGGTTTCTGGCGGCTGGATAAAGAACATTATCGTGCAGAGATCGGCTATATGCTTCATTCAGATTACTGGCAAAAAGGTATTATGAAAGAAGCGGTAAATATTTCAATTGACTGGGCTTTTACAAAAACAGAGATACACAGCATAGAAGCAAACATCAATCCTGGCAATGGACCTTCAGAAGCTTTATTAAAAAGTGTTGGGTTTGTGCAAGAAGCTTATTTTAAGGAGAATTATTATTTCAACGGGGCGTTTAAGGATTCCGTTATATATTCTCTGGTTAAAGGTATACATCGTTGAACATTGAATCCTGTGTGTTGAATATTTATTTCTGACATTCTTACAAACGAAGTCTCCAGTTAATTTTCAATATTCAACGTACAATAATCAATGTTCAGCTAAAACGCAAAGAAGCTCATCGTTACCGACAAGCTCTTTTAGCCTGAACTATGATTTTAATAATCATAGTTTTCATTAATCAAATTAATCACAGTTCAGGCAATCAATTATGGCATCAATACATGATCTATCACATGAATCACACCATTACTTTGATTTACATCTTTAATGGTGATGACAGACATTCCGCCTTTTTCATCTTTCAATACAATTTTATTTCCTTTCATCATTGCCGTTAGTGAACCGCCTGCAACTGTTTTTAATGTCGCCATACCTTTTCCTTCTTTGATCATTTTTGCAAGATCAGCAGATGATATTTTTCCTGAAACAACATGATAGGTCAATATACCTGTCAATGTTTTTTTGTTTTCAGGCTTTACTAAATTATCAACTGTTCCTGCAGGCAATAAATTAAAAGCCTCATTTGTTGGAGCAAATACAGTGAAAGGACCAGGACCTTGCAATGTTTCTACCAAACCTGCAGCTTTTACAGCAGCTACAAGTGTTGTATGATCTTTACTGTTTACAGCATTTGATACAATGTCTTTTGTAGGATACATAGCAGCTCCGCCTACCATAACTGTTTTTTCCATTTGAGCAAATGACGCATTTCCAATTAACACCATGGTTGCTAAAAGGAATAGATTTTTGATCTTCTTCATAATTTGTTTTTTATTGATTAAAATTTAAATGTTTGCAATTATCTACGGGCTTAGTTTAATCATGGATTTTTTATTGACAACATTTTTTATTTGAAAACGCATTGCCACTGATTCACTGATTAAAAGATCAGTGAATCAGTGGCAATAAAAAAGCGGCTTAAAGCCGCTTCTATTATTTTATATTTAGTAATCGTTCCCGCTTTTTGGTTTTGGCTTAACAGCATTCGGTTTTCCTTTACCTGTATCAGCCGGATTTTTTTTCTGATCCTTTTCATTCTCATCGTTCTTCTGGGGATCTTCAGTAATAAATTCATTCGCGTCACCATTGCCATTCGTATTTACATCAAGACTATCACCACTGGTTGCTATCTTACCAAAATTTGCATCCACATAAATAGGATCACTGGCAAGTTCAATCGGTTTATCAAAAGCTTTTACTTTTCCATATTCAAGCTTGGTATCCGCATAAACCTTACTCATAAAAATACCCCATCTTGGAGCAGACATTTCAGCACCACCGCTATTGTTCTGGTAAATAGGCAGGAACGGATCTTCACAACCCACCCATGTACCTGCAAGCAATTCCGGTGTATACCCAATGAACCATCCATCAGTATAATCATTGGTAGTTCCTGTTTTACCTGCTTTTTCCACAGGAATATTGTAATTGTTTATTCTTCTCCCTGTACCAAATTGTATTACGCCCTGCATCATTTTTACCATCGTATAATTATCAGCTTCGCCAAGTACCTGCTTGCTTTGTGATACCGGAAACTCCTGTAGAATATTTCCATTCTTATCTTCTATCCTTGTTAAATACATTGGTGTTGTATTAAAACCTTTGTTCGGAAACATCGTATATGCCTGTAACATCTGCAACATAGGTATTTCCGCAGAACCCAATGCAATAGAAGGATAAGGAGGTATCTTAACTTTTATGCCGCATTGTTGTGCAAATTCAATGGTGCGTTTTACTCCAATAACAGACATCAGGTGCCAGGCTGCTCCATTTAATGATTGAGCAAGGCAACGTGCCATTGTACCACCTGCCGTGGTAATTGTTTTACCGGATAATGTTGTTGGCCCGCCCGATACGTAAGTTTCAGGTGTATAACCAGCATCCGTAACCGCTAATGTGTACAACAAAGGTTTAAATGTAGAACCTACCTGCCTGTTTGCCGTTACGTGATCATACTTGAACCATTTAAAATTGATACCACCAACCCAGCATTTTATTTCGCCGGTAAGCGGGTCCATTGCAACAAAAGATGTCTGCAATAATTGTTTATGATATTTTATCGAATCGTAAGGCGTCATCACAGTATCTTTCTCATGCTTGTCGTTTCCGGACCAGCTGAATATTTTCATTTTTACAGGAACATAAAAAGTCTTTTTTATTTCTGCAGGCTTTGCTCCATCTTCCGCCATCGATTTCCATCGCTCTGTAAATTTCATTGCAGCCTCAATGATATCATCATGTCCTTTCCATAATTTATCTCCTTTCTGTTTATAAAGCGCATCAAGTTTTCCCTGTATAACAGGCATGTGTTGTTCAACTGCGAGCTCTGCATACTGTTGCATGCGTGAGTCGATGGTTGTATATATTTTCAATCCATCCCTGAACAGGTCATAACCTTCCCCTGTCTTTGGATTCTTATGTGTTTTGCACCAGTCTTTCAGGACATCTATCAATACAGAGCGGTAATAAGGTGCAATACCCACATTCTCATCTATTTTCCGGTAATTGGTAATTAATGGTTTTGATTTTAGCTTAGCTGCCTGGGCCTCGGTAAGATAATGTTGCTTTGTATCCACCATCCTGTCTATAACGGTATTACGGCGATTGATAGACGCTTTTGGATGACGGATCGGATCATAAATAAACCCTTTAAGCATACCAACCAGTACTGCAGCTTCTTCTATATTAAGTTGTGCCGGCTCTTTTTGAAAATAAGTACGTGAAGCATTCCTTATACCATATACATTTCCCCAGGGAGCCCTGTTCAGGTAAAGTGTAATGATCTCTTCTTTTGTGAAATTACGTTCCAGTTTTACAGCAACCACCCACTCTTTCAGTTTTTGCATTCCACGTACAAAGAAATTTCCTTTACCCTGGCCAAGCATCATTTTAGCAAGTTGTTGTGTAATAGGACTTCCTCCTCCATCTGTTCCTAATTTGATTACAGCTCTTGCAACAGCTTTTGCATCAATTCCCGAATGATCATAAAAATATTGATCTTCAGTTGCTATTAATGCATTGATAATATTTAGAGATATCTCGCTGTATTTTACTTCACTCCTATTCTCTGAATAGTATTTGCCCATCAATTTACCGTCGGCACTTATGATCTCGCTTGC
This sequence comes from Ferruginibacter sp., assembly GCA_047601875.1. Lineage (GTDB taxonomy): Bacteria > Bacteroidota > Bacteroidia > Chitinophagales > Chitinophagaceae > Ferruginibacter. Next base: position 875,942 of record JASGIL010000001.1, read on the forward strand.
CAGGTCTGCCTCAGGATTTTCAAGTTCCTGTACTGAAGGCATTTTTCCAAACAGTCCGAAATTAATGGCCAATATCAGCAATATCACAAATGCAAAGCCTCCAAAAAAAATACGCCACAATATTTTTACAGAACGTGTCATAGAATATGTACAATTTAAAATGCAACAACTAAATGTTGTCCATTTAATTTTTAAAATTTACCCGGGTATTGATTTTTGAGGAGTACTTTATAAGTATCTACATCTTTATTGGTCTTTAGCAACTGCAGGTTCTTTTCAGAGATAATTAAGAAAGAATATTTATTTGCCTGCAGCCATGATACTTCTGTAGGTGCTGCTTTCTTTATATTGTCGTAATATTTTATAGCATCATCCGCATTTTCAAAAGGAGTAAATACAAGCAACGCCCTGTCAGCATCCAATTGATCTTTATTGATTGTTACTTTCTTTGATGCATAGTTCTGGTTATTAAACCTGGTAAATGCATTTTTTGCCTCATTGATATAAACTGGGTCCACCTTATTTAATATCATAACAATATATTGTGGTTGTTCTCCCTGCCATGTATAAGCGCCGCTGATCATAGATGCAGGTGTTACAATTGAATCCTGGCGTGCAATCACTTTAGCTCCTTCCATTTTTTTAGGCTCAATGACCTTGTTGTCGTTCTTTACCTGTTCCATTGGTTTATCATCTGACATGATCACCTTGCCATCTTCTTCAACTCTTGTAACCTGCAGGTTGGTTAAATACGATTCGATTTCAGTCCTCCGGCGAAGCACATCAATCATGGTAACTGCTTTTTCCTTCAAAGGAGATTTTGGATACAAACTGATAATATTAGTCAGTGATTCGATCGCAAGACTGTCATTTCTTTCCTTGATATAATTAATGGCTTCGATGTAAAGCAACTGTGGGGTCCAGTAATTCTTTCCGTACAAACTATCCGCACTTCTTTTTTCCGCGATCGCATTAACAAAATCGCCTTCTATGAACATGTTATAAATATGCTCATAACGTTGAGATGCTTCAGGATTATTCTTTTCGGGATTTGCTGCCGAAGGGTTGTTTAAAATAGTTGCCGACCTGCTCTTGCCAAAATCTTTTGTGAGCAGGTTTTTATAATAAGCTGCTTTGATCGTATTGCCAAGCTTTGTATAACAATAATAGTAACCAAGGTATATTTCTCCATCACGTAAACTATCAGGATATCTTTTTAAGAACGTATCATAAGTATTGATCGCCTGTTGATAATCTTCAAGATCATACTGGAATAATTTTGCAAGTTCAATATAAGCCCTAACGATCCTGTTATTGCTGCTGTCCATTTTTTCCTGTGTAGTTGGGACGTTTGCCATCATTCCATCATAACTATTTTCTGATGGTTTAGAATTGCCAACGCTGTCAGCTTTCCTTAAACTATCTGCCAAAAATGGATCATCAACATCAATGTTCATATTCTTTGTAAGCGCTGCATCTGTTACCGATTTACGGCGCCAGTTGTCTACATTTTCACGCTTTCCCCATTTTGATTTAAATTCAGAAAATCCTTTTGACTTTGAAGATGCATTATAAAAATACCAGTCGCCCTTTGCCTGCTGGTCTGGAAAAAGATCTGTTTTATCTCCGCCCTTACCATTATTAAAAGTGATGAGTGTGTTGCCTGTAAAATTATCTTCCTCTTTCTGGCCGGCTAATTTTTTATATTTCTTTACCTGCTTTTTTATAAATGCGTCCCTGTCAGCAGGCGACATCTTAGCAATTAATTGCAAGCTGTCTTCTCTTTGAATAATGTTTACCTGTTTTACAACTGCCCTGAGCGAATTTCTCCTTTCTTCAATACCATCAAAATCTTTCCCCATTGCAGTATCAGGTATTGTGAGGCTGTCGTAATAGGCCTGTGCCAATGCATATTTCCGATCATTGTATGCAAGATTGGCTAATTGCAGGTAGGCTTTATTTTTAAACAAAGGATGTGTTTCATTATAATGAACACTCTTTTTATAATATACAATACTGTTTGTTGTATCAGGCTTTTGCATGCTCAATTGCCCGGTGGAATAATAAATGATGTCGCGATATGCTTCAAATTTATCTTTCTTAGCCATTTTCCTCAACTTGGTAATGCTCTTTTGCAGCTCCTTGTCGTTACCGTTACTCTTAAGCATTTTTGCATCATTCAGGCGGGCATAGATATCCATTAAAGGATCAACGGTATGTTTTATTGATTTCTTGTAATAAGTTGAAGCTTTATCATAATTGCCACTCATTTCATACAACTGGCCCAATAAAAATTCCCATCTTGCTTTATCCTGTTTATTTTCTGCAGTGGTAATTCCTTTTTCAAGATGTACAGCAGCGCTGTCGTATGTTTTTTGTTTATAAAACCAATATGCTGTTACTTCTTCCAGGTCGTTGCGCAATCTTTTAGGAAGACTTGGGTCATTTTGAAGAATATTGATGAGGCCTGCTGCGTCACCATATGATTCCTGGTCGATCAGTGTATGCGTTAGCCATACCAGTGCATCATTGCGGCTTGGTGGTAGTTTGCCGAGTGCTTTTTTACCAATGGTATTTTTTTCTTTATTTGCTATTGATAATACATTGTAACTGGCTGAAGTATTTGTACCGATCAACCTTCCATCATCTTCATGTTTCTTGCGTGGAAAAAGATTATAATTAATGAACTGGAATGCAATGACAGCAGAATCAAATTTTTTCTGCAGGAAATATGATTTTCCAACCAACAGGTACAGGTTATCTACCCAATCACTCCGCAGGTCATGAAGCAATATACCGGCAGTGCATTTGTAAATAACCGTATCAAGTTCTGTTTTTTGTGAAGCCGTATTCTCAAGTGAATAAGGGTAAAAAGCTAACAATTGGGAATAATCGTCTTTTTGAGCAATGGTGGCCCTTTCTATTACCGTATTTAATTTTGTTTTTGCATTAAAATAAAAATTATAATGCGATACATTGTTTTGAATGAAGTGACGAACGGGCCCGAATTTTTTTGTTGCGGTCTTTTCTGACCCAAGCATTTTTTCTTCATATTTCTCTGGCTTTTTCTCATTTCCAAAAGGATCCAATGTCCAGGTTGGCTGGGCAAAAATTTTATTTGAAAAAAGGCAGAGTATTATGAAAAGCGGTATAAAATAATTCGTTCTTCTTGCCATGGATTAAAAAAGGTTATATAATGCGGCTAAATATCGGCTTTTTTTGCGATTAGGCAATCAAAAATAGCAATGTTGAGGCGTAAAATATGTTAAAAGCTGGTTGTTAACAGGTAGATAAGGGAACTAACTTTCTAGCTTATCAATCTTTGTCAACATATCAACTTGTTAACCTTTCAACCAATTAAACGCACTCACATTACTAATATTGGAGCCGGTTTGCTATTTTTATGTACAAAACAAACCCATGGCAAAAACCGATGCCAACAACACATTAAAACGCCTGCGCAATCATTACCGGCTTGTTGTAATGAATGAAGATACTTATGAAGAAGTGGTGAAGTTCAAGCTTACCCGTTTAAGTGTATACATCATTATGAGCACCATATTTGTGCTGATGGTGGTATTAACAACTTCGCTGATCATTTTTACTCCCTTAAAATATTATTTACCCGGTGTTGGATATGGCAATGCAAGGCAGGTAAAAGAATATCGTGATCTGAAGATGCGTACTGATTCCATGGAACAGGCGCTACAGCATCAACATAAATACAACGAGGACCTCCGAAAGGTATTACAGGGTAATATCGTAAAACTGGACACCAATAATCTCAAACTTCCCAAAGTAGAAAACAGCGACGATTAAAATAAAACAGCAATAATTACGTTGTAAAAATGAATCTACCTTAAGCATATTCTTTAATAACAAAAAAACGACATATGTTTAATTCAAAATCCAGGTCGTCCTCTGAAGAAACAGCAATCGGCTCCGCAAGTATAATCGGCGCCGGCACAGTAATTACGGGCAATATTGAAAGTAAGGGAGACATCAGAATTGATGGCACGCTTAAGGGCAATGTTACCTGCAAAGCCAAGATCCTGATCGGCCCCGAAGGCAAGGTGGAAGGTGATATTACCGGCCAGCAGGCTGATATTCTTGGAACCGTAACAGGCAGGATAAAAATGAGTGGATTGCTTCATCTTCATGGAAAAGCAAACGTTGAAGGTGATATCCACGCAGCCAAATTACAAATAGAAACCACGGTAAGTTTCAACGGGCAATGCCATATGGGCGCCAACATAGTTGAACTGAATCCCGATATGGCCACTGCGGTGAATGAATAAAAAACCTGATAATAATTTATTATGGAGATATGCAGGCCTTGCCACCCAGTTCCTGGTTGGTATAGGCCTTTCTGTTTATGCAGGAATGAAAATTGACCAATGGCTTAAAATAAATGTGCCGGTAGCCGTTTGGGTTTTACCTTTGCTGGTAATTGTAGCTGTTATTTATAAGATCATAAAAGATACAGCTCGAAAAAAATAATTTTCATGCAATCTCCCATTCGTTTTTTGATTCCGCTATTTATTGTTTTTCTTGTTTTCCTGGTAATTCCGATCGTGTTATCAGATCTGTTGCTTCGCTTTCATATTGATAAAAATGTTTTACTGGGCGCCAATGCACTTTTTTTCATTATCAGCATCATATCTTTTTTTATTCAAAAACGCGGAATGGAAAATAAGAACCCACATGTATTCGTAAGAAGCGTTACAGGTGGTATGATGATCAAAATGGTTATTTGCATTATAGCAGTTATCGGATATGTTTATTTTAGCGGCGCTGCATACAATAAAAGAGGCGTATTCATTTCTCTTTTCTTATACCTTGTATATCTTTTTACAGAAGTGATGATCGTAATGAAGATGAATAAAAAGCAGCATGCCTAAGCAGGAAGTTCCATTATTAGGATTGAAACAATTCATACCCGAACAAAGTTTCGAGGATGTACTCTATTATATTCAACATTATAAAGTACAACTCACCATCACCAGGCAGCGACAAACCGTATTGGGAGATTATCGCCATGCACATAACGGCCAGGGACACCGCATCAGCGTAAATGGTAATTTAAATAAGTATAGTTTTTTAATTACGTTGTTACATGAACTTGCACATTTGTTTACCTACGAACGTTTTGGTCACCGGGTACAGGCACATGGGCAGGAATGGAAAGATGAGTTCAGTAAGATACTCGTGAAATTTTTATCCAATAAAATATTCCCGCCTGATATTGAAAATGCTTTATTGAAAACCTTAAGAAATCCTGCGGCCAGCAGTTGTGGTGATGAGAACCTGCTGCGGGTATTGAGAAATTATGATGCAAAAAAAGAAGGCCAGTTCCTTGTTGAACAATTAAAAGAAGGTGACCTCTTTCGTATAAAAGGCGGACGTGTGTTTAGAAGAGGTGAGAAAGTAAGAAAGAGGTACAAGTGTTTGGAAGTAGCAACAAAGAAATTGTATTTGTTTAGTGGGGTTTACGAGGTTCAGTTCATTGGAGATCAGAATTCAGATATCAGAAATCAGCCAAACTAGAAAAAACTTTATGAATAGTGAAATCTTTAAAAACTTAAATAATCTTCAATCAGTTTTATCAGCTGATAACTGATTTCTGACATCTGATATCCCGCATCTCGTATCCTATTTCTCCCCAAAACGCAACTGGTGCCCATTATTATCCACAATCCCAAACTCCTTCAAATTCCCCGGCTTCACCTGCAGTTTACCATTTGGTTCTATCATTCCCATCGAAGAAAATTTTGAATAGAGGTCTTCAATGTTACTCACAAAAATGAAACAGGCAAGAGAATGAAAGCTAGCCTTATCCTTATGCTCATAAAAGAACAACTGGATATTTTCTTTGCTTACCACGAGGTAATTGCCGAAATAAGATATCTCAAAATTCAATTTGTCTTTATAGAACAAACCGGTTGTTTGAATGTTTATTGCCGGTAATATGGGAGAAATTTTTTGAAACATAATATATAATAGGTGCGCTACTAATTTTATATACAAAAATCACTTATTTTCGAATCATAAACTACGGCCTGTTTGAGCGACCATAAAAAATATACGGAAGAAGAACTGATAGCACTCCTGCGGGGGCATGATCAACAGGCGTTCTCCTATTTATACGATCATTATTCAGCAGCTTTAAATGGTATCATTTGCAGGATGGTTGATGAAACGCATCTTGCTGAAGATATATTGCAGGAAGCATTTGTAAAGATCTGGAACAATTTTATCCATTATGATAGTTCAAAGGGCCGCCTCTTTACATGGATGATCAACCTCACAAGAAATTTAACAATCGACACGCTGCGTAGCAAAGGATATAAGAAATCACGCAAAATCTCGAGGGATGAAAATTCCGTAAGTAATTACCAGGATAAGAACTCGGCTCCAGACAAGTTTGATACCATAGGATTACGCAAGCAGGTTGACAATTTAAAACCAGAGCAAAAAAGCATAATAGACCTCGCATATTTCAGTGGATACACGCAAGAAGAAATTTCCAAAGAAATAGGGATACCATTAGGGACTGTTAAGACCCGTATGCGTTCGGCTATATTAGAATTAAGAAAAATGTTAGAAAATAAATAAGTGGAACCAAACGACATCATATCATCAGGTTTGCTTGAACTTCATGTTCTTGGCATGGCTACTGAGCAGGAAACTGCACAGGTTTTAGCTATGTCAAAACAATATCCTGAAGTTGCTGCAGAGATCTTATCGATCGAGATGAGTTTGGAACACTATGCACATATTCATTGTGTCAATCCTTCCGTAAAACTTAAACAAAAGATTTACGAAGCGATAAGCGGAGAGGAAAAAGAAATAAAAGTCACAAAAATTAACCCTGTTGTAATTCCAGCAGAGCCAGCGAAAATTATTCCTATATCTCCATCCTGGAAATATATTGCTGCTGCCTCCATTATTTTATTGATTGGAAGCGTGATCATGAATTATAATTATTACAATAAATACGAAACAGCTAATAATGAGTTGTCTGTTTTAAGGAATGATAAAGAGAAAGCAGAACAGCAACTATTAACGCAGGAACGTGTAAATGATGAGATGAAAAATGATCTTACAATCGTTCAAAGTAAATACAGTGAACCGCATATCTTACCAGCTTTGCCCGATGCACCTGGTGCACTTGCAAAGATCTTCTGGATGAAGAATACAAATGATGTTTACATCGATGCAAGCAATTTACCAGATGCGCCTGAAGGAATGCAATACCAGTTCTGGGGTATTGTAGATGGTAAACCGGTAGATGGAGGTTTGATCATTACAACCAAAAAAGAAGATAAATACCGCATACAAAAAATGAAATCATTTGGTAAGGCCGAAGCTTTTGCGGTAACATTGGAAACAATGGGTGGTAATCCTCAGCCGAAGGGCAAGATGTATGTGATGGGAAAGATGCAGTAAAAATTTTTGATTATATAAATGAAAAAAGCCTTGAATATCTCAAGGCTTTTTCATTTGTACTCGGGATGGGAGTTGAACCCACACTCGCATTGCTGCGAATCCCGATTTTATCGGGACGTGTCTACCAGTTCCAGCACGCTATACTAATGTTTATTGATTCTTATATTTAGATTTAACGCCTCAATATACTTTCTACTCTTTATTTGATTTTTATGATTCACAGCCCCTGCCCTTGTATCAAATTATGTCACCATTTTGCTATTATGCCTAAGCAGTCTTGATTCAACATTTTCTGTCGAACCCACATAATATTTGTCAAAATCTTTTGAATATAATATGTATATATAAAACATAAAAAAAGCGCCATAAGGCGCTTTGTACTCGGGATGGGAGTTGAACCCACACTCGCATTACTGCGAATCCCGATTTTTATCGGGACGTGTCTACCAGTTCCACCACGCTATATTAATGTTTATTGATTCTTATATTTGGATACTAACGCCTCAATATACTTTCTACTCTTCATTTGCTTTATTTGATTTTCACGATTCACAGCCCCTGTCCTTGTATCAAATTGTTCTGTATATACAACCAACCATGGAATATATTTTTTTGTAGATGTCACCATTTTGCTATTATGCCTAAGCAGTCTTGATTCAACATTTTCTGTCGAACCCACATAATATTTGTCAAAATCTTTTGAATATAATATGTATATATAAAACATAAAAAAAGCGCCATAAGGCGCTTTGTACTCGGGATGGGAGTTGAACCCACACTCGCATTGCTGCGAATCCCGATTTTTATCGGGACGTGTCTACCAGTTCCACCACGCTATATTAATGTTTATTGATTCTTATATTTGGATACTAACGCCTCAATATACTTTCTACTCTTCATTTTCTTTATTTGATTTTCACGATTCACAGCCCCTGTCCTTGTATCAAATTGTTCTGTATATACAACCAACCATGGAATATATTTTTTTGTAGATGTCACCATTTTGCTATTATGCCTAAGCAGTCTTGATTCAACATTTTCTGTCGAACCCACATAATATTTGTCAAAATCTTTTGAATATAATATGTATATATAAAACATAAAAAAAGCGCCATAAGGCGCTTTGTACTCGGGATGGGAGTTGAACCCACACTCGCATTGCTGCGAACAGGATTTTAAGTCCTGCGTGTCTACCAGTTCCACCACCCGAGTGACACGATTTTCGAAAAAAAATCCCGACAAGTCGGGATTGGTTTTTAGAGCGGAAGACCGGGCTCGAACCGGCCACCCCGACCTTGGCAAGGTCGTGCTCTACCAAATGAGCTACTTCCGCATGAGTTGAACATTGGTCATCGAACGTTGTATATTGAATATTCAACATTCAAATCATAATCTTCAATATTAAAAGAACTGTTTCCTTTTTTTAGGACTGCAAAAATAAGGGATGTTGTCTTAAAAAAACAAACTTATTTATACTTTGGATCGTATAAAGTATTATCCGGCACTTTCACATCGGGATGCCCCTTGTAACGATGTGCATATAAACTATAACAGCCGCCCAGTACAAAAGCTACAATTAAAAAAACCTGGCAAAACCATATAAAACGGGAAGACGATACCCAGTTATGAGCGAAATCTTTTCCCTGATTTTCAAGCGTTTCCTGCTGCATATATTATAAATTTTCGGAGCAAAAATAAGGCGTTCCGGTTAAAAAAAATTATTTGCTGCCAATAATTTCAGAAAAGGTCTTTTTCTTTTTAATGAAATAATCCCACACAATACAACCTTTATATAAGCCGGCAATATTATTATTGTTGATCCTTCTGATAGCCTGTGGTCGCTTTCCAAAGAAAAGCCATTTCTTAAAATGAAAATGTGCTTTTAATACTGCAATGAAATAACCACCATCACCACCCAACAACGCCTTCCATGCTGCAACTCCATCCAGCAACATACGAAACGGAATTTTCCATAAAGCTGTTTGCCAGCGGCTATTCTTATAAAGCATAATAAGATTGTTCCTGAAATTTAGAAACGTTTTCCTGCTATTGCCTTTTGGTAAAGTGCCACCACCAACATGATAAACAACGGAAGCCGGTTGAACATAAACTTTATATCCCGATAACTGCATACGCCAGCAAAGATCTATTTCCTCCTGGTGTGCAAAAAAATATTCATCCAGGCCTCCCATTAAATGATAAACATTTGCCTTTACAAATAATGCTGCACCGCTCGCCCAAAAACAAGCTTGCACCGTATCATATTGCCCGTTATCTTTTTCACATATTTCAAAAACCCTTCCTCTCATGAAGGGATAGCCGAAACGATCAATCCATCCCCCACTTGCACCTGCATATTCAAACATTGCTTTATCATGATAAGAAAGTATTTTGGGTTGGCATGCTGCGATCAATGTATCTGATTCCATCAAAGTAATGATGGGCGCTATCCAGTTTGCATGCACTTCCACATCACTGTTCAGCAATACATAATAATCAGCTTCTACTTTTTTAAGTGCAACATTATATCCCTTTGCAAATCCAAAATTTTCTTCGTTCTTAATGATCTCAACAGCGGGGAAATTTTTAGTTACCAAATCAAGCGAATCATCTGAAGAAGCATTATCAGCAACGATCACACGTTTGTTCTGGTAAGTTGTATTAAGTACAGACGGCAACATTTTTTCCAGGAACGCCCTGCCATTCCAATTCAGAATTACAATTGCAACAGAAGGAAGTGTTTTGGGATCGGTCATATAATTGATCAGCAAAAGGTTTTTATCAGCATCTTTTTTAACCACAGAGGAAAAGGAGGTTTTTCACAGAGTAACACAGAGGACTCAGATATTAAATAAAACTCTGTGAACCTCTGTGAAAAACCTCCTTTTCCTCTGTGGTTATTTATTTCTGCTTAATCACAAACTTAACTCATTTCCTTTTTCTCTTCTCTATTTCTTATTTTTACGAATGTTTGCTCAACTATTTAACTGGCGCACTACACTGGCAATTGTTGCTATGGCAATTGTAACGGTAACGATCTTTTACTCTAATTTCCTGTCAAAAAAAATTGCAGCAGATGAAAAACAAAAAATAGAGCAATGGCTACAGGCGGTAAATGATATCAATGATTCTACCGTTACTTCAATAACACTGGCAAGCAAAATACTTACAGAGAACAGCCAGGACATTCCCATGATCACCGTAACAGAACACGACAGCATTCTTGATCATTACAACCTTGATACTTTTAAGATCCTTTCGGATAAGAATTACCTGCGTGATAAACTTGCCGAGTTTAAAAAAACATACGATCCAATTGTTTGGAAAAATCCATCAAACCCGGAACAGAACAATTATGTTTATTATGGAGAATCTTCATTATTAAAACAAATTAGGTATTTCCCACTCATACAATTACTGGTTGCATCGCTTTTTATCATTGTAACGCTGATCGCTATCAGCACAAGAAATAAGAGTACACAGAACCAGGTATGGGCCGGTATGGCAAAAGAAACTGCACACCAGCTTGGCACGCCGCTTTCTTCATTACAGGGTTGGGTTGAAATGCTGAAAACAACAGATGGTAATGAAAAAATTGCAACAGAAATGAGCAAGGATGTAGAACGATTAAAACTGGTAAGTGATCGTTTTGGAAAGATCGGCAGCATTCCACAACTGGAAGAACATGATGTTTTACAACAGGTAAATAATATGGTGGCCTATATAAAACGCAGGGCTCCGGAAAAAGTAAATTTTACTGTAAAAACTACCGACGATCCGGAGATCCCTGTTATGATCAATGCGCCGCTCTTTGATTGGGTAATGGAAAATTTATTAAAGAATGCGCTGGATGCCATGCAAGGCCAGGGCAGCATTTCTATTATTTTAAAAAATGAACCAACACAGGTTGTGATTGATGTAACGGATACCGGCAAAGGCATCAGCAAAAAAAATATCCCAAATGTTTTTAAGCCGGGCTTTACTACAAAAAAACGTGGCTGGGGACTTGGACTTTCGTTAAGCAAACGTATTATAGAACAATATCATAAAGGTGAATTGTTTGTAAAGCATAGTGAGCCGGGGAAAGGAACTACGTTTCGGATCTTGTTAAAGAAGTAACTACTTACTACTTCCGTGTTCGATATTCCTTGTTCCTTGTTCGATATTCTATCCGGGCGGAAATCTTTAAAGAAATATTCAATAATCAACGTACAATGTTCAATGCTCATCGAAATGCACTTGAATATTGAACATTGTACGTTGATTATTGAATATTTATTATGTACACAAGCTTTGAATTACATTTTAGAATATCGAACAAGGAATACGCAATTGAATACCGAAGTGTAAAGTATCCTTTTAAACATCATCAATAAAAAAGCGACGACCATATAAAAATGATCATCGCTTAGTGCGGCAAAGGAGATTCGAACTCCCACACCCTTTCGGGCGCTACCACCTCAAAGTAGTGCGTCTACCAATTTCGCCATCGCCGCAACTTTTTGGGAAGGCAAATTTAAGCGTTTAGTTTGATATCTGAAATCGGATTTCAGATATCAGCATTCAGCTGCGCTTTTAACTTGTGGAATTATATTGCCGTTCAAAGGTTTCATCAAATCGGAAATCAGGCACCAGGTATCAATTGATCTTTTAACCCTGTGAAATCATAAAACGTTTTGAAGATTTCTCCATTCACTATTCACTTATTGCCGATTCCCGATTGCCGATTCCCGCCCACGCCGTTGGTTTTTTCAAACTTGCCACATATTAGTTAAATACAAACATGCAAATATTCCTGCCGTTTCTTTGATCTATCAAATTAAACGAGCTTTTTATGAACAAGATTTTATTCGCAAGGAAACTAACCACAAAAGATCACCTGAGGATCTTTAAAACACTTTTCATTTTTGTAAACACAACTGCCTTTGGATTGTATTTATTTTTAAGAGTACTTTTTTATAATACACCCATTTCAATAAGTGATGACGTTATAGCGCTTTTAAAAACATTGATGATCGGTTCACTTTCTGCCATTGCCATTTCTGCATTGCTTGTATTGATCGAGATCATCGATTATATAATCGCACAAAAAAAATTAAGCCTCTACCCTGCTTTAAAGTATACAGGGGTTGCGATCTTCACTGTTATACTATTTTACCTGGCTGGTTGTAATGCGTCAATACGTACAGGTATTCATAAAGATCTTAATACAGGAATGGTGACATCGTATGAAAACATTGAACCGGCAACCACTGTACTTGTTATGAATAATGAAGTATTGAATCATACAGATATTCCATTAGGAGAAAATTTTATCCTGATCAATGATGATGTGAAAGGGCTGGTTGAAAAAGATGGGAAGGTTTCTGCAGGATGCAAACTGGTGATCAATGATAAGAACGGAAAGAACATACTTACTGAAACCGATCTTTTTAAAGGTGAAGATGTATTCCTGAAAGAAAAAGCAAAATGCCTCAAGTGTACCATCTCTACGGGCAAACCAATGAACTGGGATGAAAATTATGATGTTGCTGTAACTTTTTGGGATAAATACGGAAACGGAAAAATTGAAAATAAATTTTCGGTGCGGATGATCGATCTGCCGTAAAATACAAGATACGAGATCCAGGATACGGGATGCGGGATAAGAACTTTCTTTCCTGCATCCCGTATCTCGTATCCGGCATCACGTATCCCTCATCTGGCTTTTATTAACTACTTTGTGAAAAATTACAAACAATAAATGGCAAACGATATTAAGTGCCCTAACTGCGGGCATGTATTTGATGTTGAAAATGTGCTGGCAGCGGATATTGAGCAACGATACAAACAGGAGTTCCAGGATAAATTAAAAAAATCTTTAAACAAGGTTGAAGAAGAAAAGAAAAAATTAGAGGCCGACCAGGTACAGTTTGAAGAAAAGAAAAAAAAGGAAAATGAAATATTTGCTCAAAAACTGCAACAGGAAAAACAAAAATTAGAAACCGAGATACAGGAGCAACTAAGAAAAAGCATTTCATCTGATTTTGAGAACAGGCTTAAATTATTGCAACAAAGTGATGCTGATAAAGAAGAAAAATTAAAAGAAGCAAGAAAGAAAGAACTTGATTTTCTGCAGAAAGAACAACTCTTACAAAATAAAGAAGCCGAGCTGGAATTAACACTTCAAAAAAAATTACAGGAAGAAAGAGCTACTATTACAGAGCAGGTACGCAATCTTGAAACAGAAAAAAATGCACAGAAAGAAACTTCCTACCAGTTAAAGCTGAAAGAAATGCAGATGCAACTGGATGAACAAAAAAAGCTTGCTGAAGAAATGAAAAGGCGTGCAGAGCAAGGTTCCATGCAACGCCAGGGCGAAGGACAGGAATTGTTGCTGGAAGAAATATTGAAAGAACTTTTCCCCTTCGATGTACTGGAAGAAGTAGGCAAAGGTGTAGAAGGAGCAGATTGCATACAGGTGATCCGCAATAACGCAGGAAAAGAATGCGGCAAAATTATTTATGAAAGCAAACGTACGAAGGCGTGGAGCAATAACTGGATCGATAAATTAAAAGCAGATATGCGTAGCAGTGGTGCTGATGTTGCCATTCTTGTTACACAGGTTTTTCCAAAAGACATGGATCGCTTTGGCGAAAGAGATGGCATCATGATCTGCACATTCAGTGAAGTAAGCAGCGTTGCCCACCTGGTACGTGACGGTATTATTAAAATTTACGATATCCAGAAAAGAGAAGAGAACAAAGGCGATAAAATGCAATTGCTATATAATTATTTAACAGGCAATGAATTTAAAGGACAGGTAGAAGCGATCGTAGAAGGCTTTATGGCAATGAAGCAAGGCATTGCAAAAGAAAGGATACAGATGGAAAAGATCTGGAAAGAAAGAGAAAAACAATTGGAAAAAGTTTTGATCAGCACAAGTGGTATGTATGGATCCGTAAAAGGAATTGCCGGTGCATCCATTGGCGATATACCCTTACTTGATGGCGATAGCGATACAGATAATCTTCTTGAAAACTAATATTGCCCCATGCCACAGGATACAATATGGCTTGACACAGATAGAAAACAATACATCATTCCATCATCTGATTCAACAGAAGCCCTGGCCATACATACGATACCGGGAAAATCGGACAAGGTAAAAGATGAACTGAAGTTCAGGCAAGAGAGTGAAATGTATTCCAGTTATGCGTTCCCTGCTACATTGATATTGTTGGGCGTGTTATGGATCCTGGTAAAAAAATTCAATGGCAAAGATGGTGATGGTTATGTAGAGATCGGTTCAGGCAGCAGTAACAACGATCCGGTTCCTTCAAATCTTTCAGTAACAGCAGATGATTACCCATCCATTGAAGAAAGTGATCCATGCCTTGTTTATGAAGGCAGCCAGCTGAATTTTACAAATGCAGAAATGATCGCCATGTTAAATAAAAGATCCGTTTATTTTACAAGGCTCAATCCATTTGAAAAAGAAAAATTCATTAAACGGCTTCAGCAATTCATTGCCAAAAAAACATTTAATATTCATGACAGCAGTGGATTTAAAGAAATGCCTGTACTCATCAGTGCTGCCGCAATACAGCTGAGTTTTGGTTTGGAAAATTACATGCTGCCCGATTTCCAAACCATCAATATATACCCACAGGAATTTTTGGGCCTTTACCCAAACATCCGTTTTCTCCAGGGCAATGTGTCTGATAATTGCATCAATATTTCATGGAAACATTTTTTGCTGGGCTTTGCAATACCAGATAATGGAGACAATGTTGGTTTACATGAACTGGCCCATGCCTATTATTATCAAAACCTTCAATGCATGGAATGTGAAGATTCAACATTCAAAGAGAAATATTGCCTGTTTGAGTTTGCAGGGGATAAAGCATACAATGCGGAAAAGTTACCAGGCAATGATCTTTACTCAGATTATGCGTTGAGAAACTTCCAGGAATTTTGGGCAGAAAGTGTTGAGATCTTTTTTGAAAAGCCTGTAAAATTAAAGACCAATTATCCTGAACTTTATAGTGCGATCAGTGATTTGCTGAACCAGGATCCCGCAAGACATGAAATATAATATAACTGCATTGGTTTTTATAAACGCATTGGATCATAGAAAAACCTAGCCTCGGCCTCCCGGTTTATCGGGAGGCTAACCACGAACTTTAAAGAGATGGTATCTTTCAAATTAAAAAATTGGTTCTTTTATTATAAAAAATTATCATTTTTTTTATTCAGGGGGCTAAGGATTGCCAAAATTTAACCCTACAATAATGATTATACATTACTTTTGCGAATTCCTGTGAAGACCACTTTAAATTAACCAAAACGCATATTATGAGAAAGACGCTACTATTATTGGGCATGCTTATCAGCAGCAGCCTGATCTTTGCGCAACAAACTTACACCGTTAAAGTAACGGATTCAAAAACAGGCAATCCGATCGCTAATGCATCTGCGGTTGTAAAATCAACAAGAAAAGGGGCAACTTCTGCCAGTGATGGTACTTTAAAAATAGAAGCCAAAGAAAAAGACGTATTGGAAGTAACCAGTGTAGGATATAAGCCACAGCTGGTAACCCTTACAGCTAGTACAGATGTATCTGTAAGCCTGGAAGCAAGTTCTGTTGACCTTGGCGATGTGGTTGTACTTGGTACAAGAGGTGCTCCAAGAGCAAAAACAGAAACAGCGGTGCCCGTTGACGTTATCAAGGTGAACGAAGTTAGTTTGCTCACCGGTAAAACAGATCTTACTTCTGTATTAAACATGGCAGCGCCTTCATTTAATTATAATAAACAATCGGGTGCAGATGGTGCGGATCACGTAGAACTTGGTACCCTCAGGGGATTAGGTCCTGATCAAACGCTTGTTTTGATAAATGGAAAAAGACGTCATACCACAGCATTTGTTGCTTTATTTGGAACAAGGGGAAGAGGCGCTTCAGGTACTGACCTCAACTCATTCCCACAGATCGCTGTTGACAGGCTCGAAATATTAAGGGATGGCGCTTCTGCACAATACGGATCAGATGCGATAGCGGGTGTGATCAATCTCGTACTTAAAAGGGATGTAAATCATCTAACCGTAAACGGTGGCTGGAGCGGTTATTGGGATGATAAATTTAATTCATTGTATACAGAAAGGAATTCAAATCAATATTATACCGGTAATGTGATCGATGGTGGCGCAATAAACCTTGCATTGAACCATGGATTTAAAATTGGGAAAAAAGGTGGATTTTTAAATTACTCCCTTTCTTATAATTCACAGGCAAAAACTTTCCGCCAGGTAGATACTGCCAACTGGAAAACCGACAGGTGGGCGCTTCCTTATTTGAATACAAGCAGGCGTGCATTTGGCGATGAGTCAATAAAAACAGGCGGCGTGATGTACAACATGGAAGTTCCGTTATGCAAGAAAGGAAATGCGACCTTCTATTCTTTTGGCGGATATAACTATAAGGCTTCTGACGCTTACGCTTATACGAGAAATATCACCGGGAATTACGCCCGTTTCCCGATCGACGCTGATGGAAACTTTGTGATTGATCCAAATATCATGCACATAACCAAAGCAAGGGACCAGGTATATTACAATCCGCATATCCAGACACATATCCAGGATATCTCTGTTGCAGCTGGTGTAAGAAGCAGCATCGGCAAAGGATGGAACTGGGATCTGAGTAACACGATCGGAAAAAATGATTTCCACTACTTTGGCGACAAAACATTCAATGCATCACAAATAACAGTAAACGGCACACCGCCGCAAACACATTTTGATGATGGTGGTTTTAATTTCCTACAGAATACTGCTACGCTTGATATCAGCAAATCTTTTGCAAATGTTGCAAGCGGCCTTAACCTTGGATTTGGTCTTGAATACAGGTATGAAAGATATGCTATCTACGAGGGTGAATTTGCTTCTTACGGTAGTTATCATCCTGGTGATGTGTTCTATGCAGAAGTTGGAGAAAGCGCTACACCTGCAGCAGGTGCACAGGGATTCCCTGGATTTAGCCCTGACGATGTTGTAAAAGCTGATCGTAGCAACGAAGCTGTTTATGTGGACGTTGAATTGAACGCAACAAAGAACTGGCTTTTGGATGGAGCTGTACGTTTTGAAAATTATAACGATTTCGGTTCTGTAGCCACTTATAAATTTGCTACACGTTATAAGATCACGAAGAATTTTAATTTCCGTGGTTCTGTAAGCACTGGTTTCAGAGCTCCTTCTTTGCAACAAAAGAATTTCAATAATAAACTTACATCATTTAGTAATGGTGAATTGGTTGAATCTTTAATCGCACGCAATGGCGGCCCGGTTGCAAAAGCAGTTGGTATCCCTGATCTAAAAGAAGAAAATTCATTAAACGCAAGTGTTGGATTTTCATGGAAACCCATTAAAGGATTAACGGTTACGCTTGATGGATATATGGTGAAAGTAAAAGACAGGGTTGTATTATCTGGTTTATTTGATGCAAGCAATATTGCAGCCATCACTGATACTTCAATAGGTACAGTACAGTTTTTTACAAATGCTGTTAATACTACTAATTACGGACTTGACCTGGTTATTGATTATACGAAAAGCTGGGGAAAGAACAGGATATCTGCAATGCTTGCAGGTAATCTGCAGGATGTGAAGATCGATGCGATCCATATACCTGCTGCATTTAACACAAATGAATTGGATCGTAATACTTTTTACAGCGACAGGGAAAAAGCATTCCTGAAAGCTTCAGCGCCGAAACAAAAACTTAGTTTCAGCCTTGACTACAGCCGTAAGAAATTTGGCGCAGGTACGCATATTAATTACTGGGGCAAGATCGTATTGTTAGGTTTTGGAACCGGTACTGATGTGAATCCGAACTACTCAGGAATTCACCCTGAAGTACCAACAGATGCAGATGATACTGTATTAGTACCTGAGAATTTTAATTATAATGCAAAGATCACTACTGATCTTTATGTATCATACAAACTTGCAAAATGGTTAAAAGTCATTGTTGGTTGTGATAACGTATTCAATGTGCATCCGAACCTTGGTGTAAATCAACAGGCGAAAGGTTATGCAAGCGATAACGAATCAGGTGGACCATGGGATTCTGTGCAAATGGGATTCAATGGACGTAGGTTGTTTGGTAAAATTGCATTGAACTTTTAATAAGGTTTCAAACGTTTAACACGTTTAAAAGGTTTAAGAGGTTGTTTAACTTCTTAAACCTTTTTTCTTTTAGGACGTTTGAAACGTTAAACGTTGAACGTTTTGTACTTTTGAAACTTCTTAAACTTCATACAATGAAAAAAAATCTATCTCATTACCTCGCTGTTTCTTTTTTTCTTTTAGTTACGCTTACATCTTACGCTCAAAATAAAATCGTTGTTTTTCAATCTGATTTTGGTTTAAAAGATGGCGCTGTATCTGCCATGAAAGGCGTAGCGATGGGAGTAGATTCCAGTCTTAAATTATTTGATCTTACACACGAGATACCTGCATACAATATCTGGGAAGCGGCTTACAGGCTTGAACAAACAATTCCATATTGGCCAACTGGTACCGTGATCGTTTCTGTTGTTGATCCCGGTGTTGGTACAGATCGCAAATCTGTTGTATTAAAAACAAATGCAGGACATTTTATTGTAACGCCCGATAATGGAACACTTACACTCATTGCACAATCGGAAGGGATTGCAGCCATAAGAGAAATTGATGAAGCTGTTAACAGGAGAAAGGGATCAGAAAAATCATACACGTTTCATGGAAGGGACGTATATGCATATACAGCTGCGAGGCTTGCATCTGGAACGATCAGTTTTGAGCAAGTCGGAAAATTATTACCGAATGAGGTAGTAAGCATTCCTTATCAAAAAGCTACCATTGAAAATAAAAAGATAAAAGGCACCATTGCTATCCTGGATATTCAATATGGAAATATATGGACAAATATTCCTGCTGATCTTTTCAAACAACTTGATGCAAAGGTTGGAGATATGCTTCATGTTGCTATTTATCAAAATAAAATAAAGAAATACGAGGGCGATATGCCTTACGCTGCAACTTTCGGAGCTGTTGCAAAAGGAAAACCACTCCTTTATCTTAATAGTTTATTACAGGTTTCGTTTGCATTGAATATGGGAAGTTTTTCTGCAACACATCATGTGTATAGTGGAGGCGAATGGACAGTGGAAGTAAGTAAGAAATAATTTTTTAACCGCAGAGACGCAAAGGCGCTTAGTAAAATTCTCTGCGTCTTTGCGTCTCTGCGGTTATAATATTCAGCAATTATTAAAATGATGTGATCACCCAGGCCAGCACATTATTATTAAACATCAATCCTTTCACAATAATTTCTTCAGCAACATCCTTTTTAAAAATACAATGTGCAGTAAATTCATTGGAATAAACTTCTATTTTTTTAATGTGCATGTGTTCTTTAAAATCAACCTTACCCAATCCATACCACTTGAATATTGCCTCCTTTATACTCCAGCAGGCTGTAACAATGTGAACGTTAAACGTTAAACGTTGAACATTGAAGGTTTCTTCAATCATTTGAAGCTCTCCAACAGACAAGAACTTACTCTTTATCCTCTCCACCTTCTCAGATACAACTTCAACATCTACCCCCACCCTGTTCACAACGCTTACGATCACAGCTGCATAATCACCACAATGTGATATGGAAAAATGATAGGCCTCGTTGCTTAGAAAAGGTTTTTTCGTATCAGCAATTTCAATAAGCTCTAATGGAAAACCAGGAAAAAGTTCAGTAAGCAAATACCTGCCGGCAAGGTGCTGCAGTCGCTTATGTGGATGCGTGATCTCCTTTTGCAGTGGTACTTTCATTAAAAAAAAATCTTCTTCTTCAGCAATATGCCAAACCGCTAATTTTGTAGCCTCGTTGATATTTTGTTGATAAACCAGCGGCATAGCTGAATTGAAAATTGAGAATTAAAAATTGAAAAAATTACTTTTACAAATTAACGAATAACCATCTTACAAATGATACTAACTGATCAAAGGATTCTTGAAGAAATTGATAAAGGAACGATCAAAATTGAGCCTTATAACCGTGAATGTCTTGGCAGCAACAGCTATGATGTACATCTTGGAAAACATCTTGCCACATATGAACATGCAGAGCTTGATGCAAAAAAACACAATACAATAAAGCATTTCGAAATACCTGATGAAGGCATTTTATTATTACCACATATATTTTACCTCGGTGTAACAGAAGAGTATACAGAAACACATGCCCATGTGCCATTTCTCGAAGGGAAATCATCTACCGGCCGCCTTGGTATAGATATACATGCAACTGCAGGCAAAGGTGATGTTGGTTTTTGTGGCAACTGGACACTTGAAATTTCAGTAAAGCAACCGGTGAGGGTTTATAAAGGAATGCCCATTGGCCAACTTATTTATTTCCCTGTTGAAGGCGAGATACTGGTAAAATACAACCAGAAGAAGAATGCAAAATACAGCGGCCAGCCAAATAAGCCGGTAGAGAGTATGATGTGGAAGAATAAGTTTTAAACTCTGTGAACCTCTGTGAAAAACCTCTGCGTACTCTGTGGTTTACCTATAAATTTAACCACAGAGGGCACGGAGGTTTTTCACAGAGGTTCACAGAGTTTTTTTATAAATGGTATTTATCTCTTCGTTAAATTGATTTGCTTTGATGGATAAAAATTAAATAATGATAAGATATTTTTTCTTCCTCTATTTTATAATTGCATCTCTATATAGTTCCGCACAAACAGAAGGCATCACAAACAACGGCGATGCAAAAATATATTACCGCACATTCGGTACTGGAAAACCATTACTTATCATCAATGGCGGCCCTGGCATGAACAGCAATGGCTTTGCTGAACTGGCACAAAAATTATCAACCAATAATCAAACGATCATTTACGATCAACGCGGAACAGGGAGATCAACTTTGGAAAAGATCGACACTTCAACCATTACCATGAAATTAATGATTGAAGACATTGAAGCATTAAGAAAACACCTGAATATAAAAAGCTGGATCGTCCTTGGTCATTCATTCGGCGGTATGCTTGCTTCTTATTACGCAACACAGTATCCAAAGAGTATCGATGGAATGATACTCTCTTCTTCCGGTGGTATTGATCTTGAATTATTATCTTATGTACAGGAGAGCATTAATTCAAGACTCACCATTGCACAATACAAAGAAGTGAGTTACTGGACAACAAAGTTAAATGACGGAGATACGACGCATGCAACAAGATTAAAAAGAGGGATGGCATTGGCTCCTGCATATTTGTACAATAAAAAACCTGTACCAACAATCGCTGAACGCCTCACGCAAGGCAATGCTGAATTAAATAATTTGATATGGAGCAACATGCAAAAAATAAATTTTGATTGTGCACCCGGCCTTGCTTCTTTCAATAAACCTGTACTCATCATTCAAGGAAAGCAAGATGTCATCCAGGAAAAAACTGCACGAAAAGCCGAGAAGGCTTTAAAAAAATCTAAAGTTGTGATCATTGATAAATGTAGTCACTATGGATGGCTGGATGCGCCGGATGAATATTTTAAGGAGATAAAAGATTTTCTTGCGAAATTTTAAAAATATAACCACAGAGGAAAGGAGGTTTTTCACAGAGGTTATACTCAAATTCTTCCAAACTTCTTATAATAAGAAATAATAAACGCCGTCACCTCATCATAACTCAAAAGCCCCTGTGGCTGACTGTTACCTTGCAGGTATATTCCATATATCCACCTGAAAACAGGTTCAATAAAACTTTCGTGCCTGCGGTAAAATTCAGACCATTCCTTAAGATCAGCAACAACAGCCGTATCAAGTTGTTTCCTGTAAGATTTTGCAATGGTTGAATCAACAAAATATAAATTGCGGTTGGCGTAAACAAAAAGATCAAGATAAACGGAATAATGAAACAGTGTATCCGTTGATGCACTTGCTGCCAGGTATCCAACAAAATTCGCTTCCATCTCTTTTGCATACCCAAGTTGATGCGCCACTTCATGACATACAACATAAGGATGTAAAAATTTAGGACCAGTTGTATTCAATTGCGCTTCACCTGTAAATGGATTGTAATATCCTGTAAACCCGGTATAATTTCCCAACCATCCCCATATAGAACTTTTTATGGATGCAGGCTGGTATTTTAAAAAAGGATAATTGTTGGAAACATTTTGATACGCATCAACAACCTTTGTATACAGTTCTTTATTAGAAGGATAATCTACTTTTGCCGCCACCAATGATCTTTTGGATGCATTTATTTTTTCTATCAAAAGTCCATTCATTTTTTCAAGGTCTTCTTTGCTGTATTTTTCCATTTTCAGCCCGATCTGCCAGGCGATCCCTTTTCGGTCATAATTAATACCCCAAAAAATATTGAAAATAATATAAATAGTACAGCAGTAGATGAAAGCCTTATAAAGAGATCCTTTTAAATAGCTCTTACGGGATGGCACTTTGCCCTTGCGGAAAATCCGTCCCAAAAACCTCCCAATTTTCCAGGCAAGCCAAATTACCAGGATCCCGTACAAAATATCCCCGATACTTACCGGTATCCAGCCCAGTAAATACCTTAAAAAACGTGATAAAAAGGGGGAAAACCGGCTTGCATAACCATTTTCAACCCTCATTTCATTGCCACTATAAATATGTATTACCGCACAGGTTATCAATAAAAAAACAGCAATAATTGCCTTCTTCTGTACCTTCATGTAGCTAAAATTACTTAATGGGTGCTTATTTGGAGCCATTCTCGCTAAAAAAGCCCAAAATCATCACTCATAATTCATATTTTTCAATTACCTTTGCACTCCTTTAAACTGAACGCAATGGCTAACAGAAGGGCATTTGAGATTGCTTTTGTGGGGTTGAAACCGGGAATACACCAGTTTAATTACGATATAGACAGTAAGTTCTTTATAGAAAAAGGTGCAGCAGATTTTTCAAATACGACAGCAAATGTTAAGTTGTCGCTTGAAAAAAACACAGGTTTCATGCTACTGAAATTTGAAGTAGGTGGCAAAGCCGAAGTAACCTGCGACCGATGTGGCAATCCATTAAAAATGGACCTGTGGGATGAGTTTAAAATGCTGGTAAAGCTGGTAGATGAACCCGAAGTAATGAACCAACAGGAAGAAGACGCTGATGTGTTTTATATTTCAAGAACCGAGAGCCATATAAATGTCAGCGACTGGATCTATGAATTTGTAATGCTGAGTGTACCGATGCAACGGATGTGTAGTAAGGAAGAAATGGGCGGCCCGCAATGCAACATTGAAGTGCTGGAGAAATTAAAAGAGATGGAAGCAAAGCACGTAGAACACAATGCAAATGCTTTGTGGAAGGGGTTGGAGAAGTTTAAAGACAATTAGAATTCCGGAATTAAAAATTAATAATTAAAAATTAAAAATAGAAGTCATGCCAAATCCAAAGAGGCGCCATTCGCAACAACGCAGTGCAAAAAGAAGGACGCATTATAAAGCAACAGAGACTACTTTAAGCACAGACTCTACTACAGGCGAAATACATGTACGCCACCGTGCACATGTAAGCGAAGGAAAATTATACTACAAAGGAAAAGTTGTAGCTGAAAAAGCTCCACTTAAAGCATAAGGTTTTTTCCGAAAGATTTTAATTCCAAAATCAAAGAATGAGTAACTTCATTCAAGGTTTTGGAATTTTTAATTTTTAAATTTTCTTCTGATGATCAAAATAGGCCTTGATATGATGGGAGGTGATTTCGCTCCTCTCGAAGCTGTAAAAGGCGCATCGGCTTTTATGGCATACAACAAAGAAGATGTACACCTTGTATTGATCGGTGATGAAGAAAAAATAAAATTACACCTGGATGGGAACAGCATGAATCCTTCTACGTACAGCATTGTACACGCCCCCCAGGTGATTGAAATGCACGAACATCCCACCAAAGCATTAAAAGAAAAACAACAATCATCCATCGCAGTTGGGTTTCACTTATTGGCTACAGGTAAAACAGATGCTTTTATCAGTGCCGGTAATACTGGTGCCATGATGGTTGGTGCATTGTTCAGCATCAAAGCCATTGAAGGTGTAACACGTCCTACCATTGGCGGTTACATGCCAAGAGAAGATGGTTCACTTGGATTGTTGGTTGATGTTGGATTGAATGCTGATTGCAAACCTGAAACCCTTAACCAGTTTGCGGTTCTTGGTTCACTCTTCGCAGAACATATTTTAAAAATAAAGTCTCCTAAAGTTGGCCTTGTAAACCTTGGTGAAGAAGAAGGCAAAGGAAATATTTTAGCACAGGCCACTTATCCCCTGCTGAAAGAAAACAATCTTATCAATTTTGTTGGAAACATTGAAGGCCGCGACATTCTTATCGACAAGGCGGATGTAATGGTATGTGATGGATTTACCGGTAATGTAATTTTAAAGCTTGCAGAAAGTATTTACGATATTACAAAACGCCGAAACATACACGACGAACATTTGGAACGTTTCAACTTCGAAGCATATGGCGGTGTCCCAGTTCTTGGGGTAGCCAAACCCGTTATCATTGGCCACGGCATTTCTCATGCAAATGCATTTAAGAATATGATCAACATTGCATGCAGGATGATGGAGACCGATCTTACAGGGAAGATCAAGGAAAGTTTTGCTGTCCCGGCTGAATAACTTTACTCAACATCGTTGTGTCACTCACTTGTACTTATAAATCTTTACTCATCTTTTTTATTTCACGCAAAGACAGCAAAGAAAAATACAAAGGCGCAAAGAGCTTTAAACTTCCTTTGCGAATCTTTGCCGTCTTTGCGTGAGACCCCTTATTAATTCTCTAAAAAGAATAGCTTCACTATTTTTTAGCGTCGCACTCTTATACAGTAAATCAATACTCATCTTTTTATTCACGCAAAGGCTGCAAAGAAAAAATACAAAAGGCGCAAAGAGCTATAAACCTCCATTGCGCCTTTGCGAACCTTTGCCGTCTTTGCGTGAGGCCTATTTTAGTTCTCAGCAAGAAACAGCTTCAATACTTTTATGGTTTTATCCAAATCCTCATAACTCAATGCATTATTTAAGAACCAGCTTTCATACGCAGAAGGAGGCAAATAAACCCCATGATCAAGCATAAAATGAAACAACTTATTGAACAAAGGAATATCAGCTTTGGATGCACTCGCAAAATCTGTAATTGGATGATCACTAAAATGCAGGCTGATCATTGAACCCAATTGATTAATAACATAAGGCTTACCCCATTCGTCCAAAACTTTTTTAAGACCATTGCGGAGATAGATCGTTTTATCTTCAAGCTCTCTATATATAGATGGATTTTTCTTTAACTCTTTCAGCATTGTATAACCAGCGATCATTGCAATTGGATTTCCACTCAATGTTCCTGCCTGGTAAACATTTCCAAGCGGTGCAATCTTTTCCATAATTTCACGCTTGCCACCAAATGCACCAACGGGCATACCACCGCCAATTACTTTGCCATAAGTAACAAGGTCTGCTTTGATGCCGAGTGTTTGTTGTGCACCACCAGCAGACAAACGAAACCCTGTCATTACTTCATCAAATATGAATACAATATTTTCTTCATCACAGATCGTTCTCAGTCCTTCTAAAAAACCAGGTGCTGGTAAGATACAACCCATGTTACCTGCCACAGGCTCAATGATGATAGCAGCAATCTCATTCTTATTTTCAGCAACAAGTGTTCTTACTGCATCCAAATCGTTGTATGCTGCCGTTAGTGTATCATTACTTACACCAGATGTCACACCAGGAACTGTTTGAATATTAAATGTAGCGATCCCACTCCCCGCCTTTACTAAAAAAGAATCTGCATGACCATGATAGTTGCCTTCAAATTTTATGATCTTGTTTTTACCTGTATAACCACGTGCAAGGCGTACCGCACTCATACATGCTTCTGTTCCGCTGCTTACCATTCTTATAAGATCAACATTAGGAACCATGCTAGTGATGAGTTCCGCCATTTCAATTTCCAGTTTGGTGGGTGCACCGTAAGATGTAGAATAAGAAGCATATTTTTTAATGGCTTTTATAACCGGCTTATGTGCATGCCCCAATATCATCGGGCCCCATGATGCGATATAATCGATGTATTGATTCCCGTCTACATCGTATAAATATGCACCTTTTGCTTTTTTGATAAATAATGGCGTACCGCCTACGCTTTTAAAAGCACGTACGGGAGAGTTTACACCGCCGGGTATTGTTCGTTGTGCTCTTGCAAATAGTTTTTTACTTTTATCTGTTTTCATATTATCTTTTTTATTTCACGCAAAGACGGCAAAGAGAAATACATAAGCCCGCAAAGATTACAAACCCTTTGCGGCTTTGCGAAATCTTAGCGCCTTCGCGTGAAATCATTATTTATTTAAAAGCCTTGCAGCATCCTTAGCAAAATAAGTTGCGATCAAATCTCCCCCTGCCCTTTTAATAGAAGTCAATGTTTCCAGTATTGCTTTATTCTCATCGATCCAGCCACGTTGTGCAGCGGCTTTTATCATAGAATACTCACCGCTGATATTATACACACTAACGGGAACATCCACTGCGTTTTTTACTTCACGCACAATATCAAGATAAGGAAGCCCGGGTTTTACCATCACGATGTCTGCGCCCTCTTCTACATCCATCACTGCCTCTTTAATTGCTTCAATGCGATTTGCATAATCCATCTGGTAAGTTTTCTTATCGCCAAAACCTGGGGCGCTATCCAATGCATCCCTGAACGGACCATAAAAACAGGAAGCATATTTGGCGCTGTAAGCCATGATACCTGTTTTCGTGAAATTATTTTGTTCCAAACCTTCACGTATTGCACCAATGCGGCCATCCATCATATCACTTGGCGCAACCATATCGGCACCTGCTGCTGCATGACTGATACTCATTTTAACCAACGCTTCAACAGTAGGATCATTTACAATTTCTCCGTTCTCAACAATACCATCATGACCATAAGAAGAATATGGATCCAATGCAACATCTGTCATTACATACATTTCAGGTACAGCTTCTTTAATGGCTTTGATACTGCGTTGCATCAAACCATTTTTATTCCATGCTTCTTTACCGGTATTATCTTTTAATTCATCCTTACATTTAATAAAAAGCAAAACAGATTTTATTCCGAGTGACCAGAGTTCTTTTACTTCTTTTACGGTGAGATCAATGCTTCTTCTATAGTAGTTTGGCATCGATGCAATTTCAGTTGAGATATTTTCCCCTTCATCAATGAATAACGGAGCAATAAAATCTGCAGGCGTAAGAATTGTTTCCGCAATCATACTCCTGATAGCAGGTGTTGATCTTAATATCCTGTTTCGTCTTTGTAAATACATAAACTATTATTTTGCCACTAAGGCATTGTTCATCTTTATGGCGATTAAATTAACACGTGTTTGAACGCCTGGCCCATTCATCTTTCTCTTCATCACTAACCTTAATATTCAACCAATCTTTCGGTTGCAAACAAACTTTCAATAATTTTTCTTCTTCACTTCCGGGTACAGGTTGATAATTATAATCAAATCTAACTGTTGGTGGAAGGCTCATTAAAATACTTTCAGTTCGTCCATTTGTTTTTAAGCCGAAAATTGTACCCCGATCATGTAGTAAATTAAACTCAACATACCTGCCACGACGTATCTCTTGCCAGTATTTATTTTGTTCATTGTAAACAATACTTTTCCTTTTATTCACGATCGGCAAATATGCATCTAAAAAACAAACACCATTTGCCTGCTGAAAACTTAATAATTTTTCTATATCGAATTCTTCAGTTGCACGAAGATGATCATAGAATATTCCGCCAATACCTCTCGTTTCATTATTGCGATGACTGTTCACAAAATATTCATCACATCTTTTTTTATATACCGGATACAATTCCTTTCCAAAAGGATCATTTGCGTTTTTTAATGTTTGATGAAAGTGAATGGCATCTTCTTCAAACAAATAATAAGGTGTAAGATCAGTGCCACCGCCAAACCAGCGATCCATTACATCATCGTTATCATTGTACAATTCAAAATATCGCCAGTTAGCATGTACAGTTGGAACAAATGGATTAACCGGGTGAATGATCAATGAAAGACCAGCAGCGAACCATTTGTTTGCATCGCGTTGCATTAATCCACGCATCTTATCTGTAACTTTTCCATAAACAACAGAAGTATTCACGCCTCCTTTCTCAATTACATTACCATTTGCAATTACCCTTGTCAATCCACCACCGCCTTTACCTTCTGCACGTTCCCATTCATCCTGTACAAATTTTGATTTACCATCCACCAATTCCAATGCACTACAAATCGTATCCTGCAAGTTATAGATGTACTTTATCCAACGCTCCCTGAATTCGTGTGTTGTTGTTTTGTACATGAGCCGTTATTAAATTCGTTGGTTTATTTTTTGAAATCAGATATCAGCTTTTTATTAAATTCTTAAACGCTTCGCATTTTCACTATTCACCATTGACAATTCACTTGCCGATTCACGATTGTCGATTGCCACCGCCGTATTCCTTCACTGCATCTACAAATGCCTTCGCATGATCAACAGGAACATTCGGCATAATACCATGTCCAAGGTTTGCAATATAACGTTGCGTACCAAAGCCGTCGATCATTTCCTTTACTGCTTTTTTAATTTCAGGAATTGGCGCCAGCAATTTTGCAGGATCAAAATTACCCTGAATTGTGATACTGTTATTTGTAAATGTTCTTGCCAGTTTTGGTTCGATGCACCAGTCAATGCCAATGCCGGACGCACCCGACTTACTCAGGTCACCCAATGCATGCCATGTTCCCTTTGGAAATAAAATAACAGGTGCATTGTCTTTTAATGCTGTTGCTATTTGTAATAAATATGGTTGTGCAAATGTTTTAAAATCTGCAGGACTTAATGAACCGGCCCAACTATCAAATACCTGTACCACATCTGCACCTGCTTTTACCTGTGCCTTTAAATATTGAATGGTGATGCCTGTAATTTTTTGCAGCAAACTATGTGCTACTACCGGTTGTGTGTAGGCGAATTGTTTTGCTTTGTCCCAGGTTTTGCTTCCCTTCCCTTCAACCATATAGCAAAGTATTGTCCATGGCGCACCGGCAAAGCCGATCAATGGTACACGGCCATTCAATTCTTTTTTTGTTAAGGTCAAAGCATCCATTACATATTTCAAACTTTCTTCCACGCCATCAGTGATCAATGCATCTACATTTGCCTGTGTTTGTATAACAGTTGGCAATGAGGGACCTTTACCTTCTTCCATCAATACTTCCATACCCATTGCCTGTGGAATAACGAGTATATCAGAAAAAATAATGGCAGCATCCACTCCAACCTGGTCAATAGGTTGCAATGTGATCGCTGTTGCAAGTTCAGGCGTTTGTACACGGGTGAAAAAATCATATTTTGCTTTCAGCGTCATATAATCGGGCAGGTATCTTCCGGCCTGGCGCATCATCCACACGGGGACACGTTCGGTTTTTTCTCCTCTTAATGCTTTTAATAGTAAGTCGTTTTTTAACATTCGTTGTTTTTGTTTTTGATATCAGATGTCAGAAATCAGATATCAGCTATGGATTTTTTTTGTAAAGTTCTTTCTTAAAACCGTTATAGGGTTATTGCCGATTGCCGCCGTCATGTAAAATATTCTATCATCTTCTCAACAAGGTTCTCTTTTCCCGGTTGATCGGCGATCAAAATCTTATTGCCCGTATGTTTTCTTATTGTTGCTGCTGTTGTTACACCAATTGCAAACAGGATCGTTGTTGGGCTTAGTTTATTTTTTATAAAAAAACTTTCAACTGCACTTGGACTGAAAAATAAAATACCCAAATACTCTTTTTGTACTTTATGAGGTACCAGCATTGTTTGATAAACTACAATTTCATTTACTTCAATATCTTGCTGTTTGAGCATTGTTGGTAATTCATCCCTGCGTAAATCGCCACAAAAGAAAACCACTTCTTCTGCTGACGATTCTTCAATGATCAATGCTGCAAGTTCAGCTGAGCTATCAGCAGTACCTGCAATTTTAGACAATGGAAAATATTTTTTTACAAGTTCCTTTGTTGTATTGCCGATACAATAAATGATCCATTCAGGTTGTTCATCGATCACATGTTCTTCTACAGCTTCAACAGCATTCATACTTGTAAATACAACCGTTGCAGCTGCATTTAATACTGCTTCAATTTCCTGCTGTACTTCTACCGATTCAATTGGCTCTGTTTCGATGAATGACAATATATCAATATCAATACCTTTATCGTTTGCCTCCTGTATAAGCTGTTCATCCAAGGGTCGTGTACATAATATTTGAAGGTTATTTTGCATTCCTGATCGAATCGGCTATCTGCTGACCACCATTTTTTAATAACTCAATGGCCAATTGTTTACCAGCTCCCGCTGCATTTTCTTTTTTAATTATTTTTTCAACCTCCGCTTTTTCTTTTCCATCGATCGAAAGTATATTTCCTATGAAATGAATTTCATCGTTATTCATTTCCCCCAAGGCACTTATTGGTGTTGAACAACCTCCTAATAATTCACGCAAAAAATCTCTTTCGATCTTTGTACATATTTCAGTTGCTTCATCATTAAGTTTTGCGCAGGCATTCAAACAAATTTCATCTGCTTCCCTGCACACAACCATGATCGCTCCCTGTGCAGGTGCCGGCAACATCCAATCAAGTTCAACTGCATTTTCGGGGCGCAAGCCGATACGTTCCAAACCTGCGGCTGCAAATATCGCCCCGTCCCAATTGCTTTCTGCTACTTTCTTTAACCGTGTATTTACATTGCCTCTTAAGTTTTCGATAGAAGCATTGGGATAACGATGCAGCCATTGGGCTTTGCGGCGGATGCTGCTGGTAGCTACCGTGAATCGGGAATCGGCAATCGGCAATCGGAGGTCTTTTAATTTCAGAGATTCAATTAAATCATTTGTGTCTCCAATTTTCGCTATTCCCGATTGCCGATTCCCGATTGCCGACTCCCGATTGCCAACAAACAAATCCTTATAATTTCCCCGCTTCAACACTGCAGCTTGTACGATCCCAACCGGTAATTGCGTAGGCACATCCTTCATGGAATGCACAGCAATATCAATATTATTATTCAGTAAAGCAATATCAAGGCTCCTGGTAAAGATGCCCTGTACACCCATTTCATACAAAGGCGTTTTAAGATCTATATCGCCTTCACTTTTTATATAAACTAACGTGGAAGAATAGCCTTTTTCAGCAAGCATATTTTTTACAAGCGTCGCCTGCCACACAGCCAGCTCGCTTTCTCTTGTCCCTATTCTGATAATGGAATTCATTTTATTGACTGGACGCAGTTGAGATAAAATCGTTGATGGCTTCTATATAATGACATCCAGGCTGATTTTGCGTCCTCATTTTTACAGCCATCTCGTTTATAACTTTCTGAATTTTATCTTCTGCTGTCTTTTCATCGCAGGAAGCAAATGATAATGTTGCGGAAGGATCGAATACCGTATCAGCCTGTAGCGTAAGTAATTTATTCTTTACAACTTTCAGTACCGGCACATGCCTGCGCATTTCATGCCAGTCGAGGAATTCATTTACATGTTGCTCAATGATGACCTTCACTTTTGGGATTTCAGCCGCTCTCTTTAAAAGTGTTTCATCTTTTATTTTGCTAAGCTCATCAACACCTATCAATGTTATTTTTTCAATATTATTAACTTCCGCAGCCACATTGCATGGAACCGAAAGGTCAATGATCAATTGCTCACGGTCTCCTGTGAAATGCCTGCTTAAAAGTATTGGTTCATTTGCATTGGTGGCAACAAGAATAATATCAGCATTCCTGGTACAAGCATCCATATTTTCGATATGGTCGTATTGCAGGTTAAATTGCTCAGATAGCTCACGTGCTTTTTCTGCAGTGCGGTTTACTAATGTAACAGATACACCCGGCAAATAATCAGCAAGGTTCTTACAGGTATTACTACCGATCTTACCTGTACCAAGCAATAATATTTTTTTATTCAGCAGGTCAGCGCAGTTTTCTTTGATGTATTGTATTGCTGCAAAAGAAACAGAAACGGTACCACCACTTAAAGATGTATGTGTACGGATCTTTTTAGATGCTTTCAACACATCATTGATCATACGCTCAAGATAAGCGCCGATACAATTTCTTTGTTTTGAGAATTTTGCAGATTGTTTTATCTGCCCGATGATCTCGTAATCGCCCAATATCTGTGAATCAAGCCCGGCCGCAACACTGAATAAATGTTCAATGGCTTCAACACCCGATTTTATATAAGACATTTCTATAAATGACCTCAACGAACCCTCTGTTTGCGAACACAACAATGCACACAGCGCATTTGGATCTTCTGTAAAGCCATAAATTTCTGTGCGGTTGCAGGTGGATAAAACAAAGAATTCACTGATACCAAAGGAAGGGGCACCGGCGATCACCTGTTCATATTGGTCGCTGTTTATTGCAAATTGCCCCCGGATAGATGCATCGGTTTTTTTATAGTTGATCCCGGCTATGAAAAAGGAAGCAATATTTGTGGTCTTTGGATGATGCATCACTATATCTAAATCAATAATATTTTTGCCCTGCAAAATTAACCCCGGCAGCCTGTGTTAACTAATCATAATGTCATTAGACTGTCATTTCTCATGATAATCCGGCAATAAATATGAATGAATTGTTCACAGGTTTTTCTTTTTACTGCCATTTCGGTGATTTTTTTATTCTGAAAAATAACGAGTGATTACATTTGCAAACTATGAGTGAAAAAAAGCGTGGGATTGTTTTAATGAACCTCGGTTCACCGGACAGTACGTCTACCAGTGACGTAAAAAAATACCTCAACCAGTTTTTGATGGACGAAAGGGTGATCGATATCCCTTATATCGCCAGGCTTTTATTAATTAAAGGAATTATTGTTCCAAGGCGTGCGCCAAAATCTGCAGAAGCTTATAAGACGATCTGGACCGACAAAGGCTCTCCACTCGTTGAACTGACCAGGCAATTGCAACATGCATTGCAACAGCTGGTAGATATTCCGGTAGAAATTGCCATGCGTTATGGAAATCCTACTCCAAAAGATGGCTTTGATAATTTAATGAAACGTCAACCAGGCCTTGAAGAAGTGATTGCAGTGCCTTTGTATCCACATTATGCCATGTCATCGTATGAGACTGCTGTAGAACATGCAAAAGCTGTACATAAAAAAAATAATTATCCATTTACGCTTGAATTTGTAAAACCTTATTATAACAATGCAGATTATATAAATGCATTGGCAGAAAGAATGCGACCCTATCTAAATAAAGATTACGATCATATTTTGTTTAGTTACCATGGGGTGCCGCAAAGGCATATCCGCAAAAGCGATATTACCGGTTCGCATTGTTTAAAAACAAATAATTGTTGTGATGTTGCTTCACCTGCACATGATTTTTGTTATCGTCATCAATGTTTTACAACAACAGATCTTGTTACAAAAAAACTGGGTATTCCGAAAAACAAATTCAGCATTTCATTTCAATCAAGATTGGGAAAAGGATGGTTGGAACCATTTACTGATATTCGTTTGGAAGAAATGCCGAAGGAAGGAATAAAGAAATTGTTGATCATTTGTCCTGCGTTTGTAAGTGATTGTTTGGAAACATTGGAGGAAATAGCGATGAGAGGAAAAGAGAGTTTTATCGAAGCTGGTGGTGTTGAATATGAAATGATTCCGTGTTTGAATGTGGAGCCGTTGTGGGTGGGTGCATTGGAGAAATTAGTCTCAGTAACCGGGAATCGGCAATCGGCAATTGGCAATTTGTAGCGTCAGAAGAATAGAAAAACAACATCAATTGTTGTTGAATTAAACTTATATAACATATCGAAGTTCATTAGTTTTATTTTAAACCCTTCTATGTTTTTAAGGCTTAATCACCAAAATCTTGATATTTATAATGCATCAATAAATTTCGTTGTTGAGTGCTATAAATTTTCAAAACATTTACCTGTAGAAGAAAAGTTCGGAATGATATCACAGGTGCGGAGAGCGGCTCTATCAGTTCATTTGAATATTGGAGAAGGATTTTCAAAAAAATCACCTGCGGAGAGAAAGCGTTATTTTGAGATTTCAAGAGAATCTATAATTGAAATAGATGCAGCTTTTGATGTTGCAGAAAAATTAAATTACTTTTCGAATTATAACAAGGATAATTTAAAAACAACAATGCTTAGAACTTATGAAATTCTCAGTGGATTAATTAAAGCATTGAGCAAATCATCTTTAACCAATTAAAAAGAGATTGGTATTCAAGAATCACCCCTTGCCGATTCCCGATTGCCGATTCCCGATTTACGAATGTACTTTTATATCAAAGCTGTCCATATCATCTTCATCGTGACCTGGTTTGCCGGTATGTTCTACATCCCAAGGTTATTCATTTACAATACAGAAGCACAAGAGAAAGCTGAACCGGAAAGAACAATTTTACAAAAACAGTTTGCCATCATGATCAAAAGATTATGGTTCGGCATTACATGGCCATCAGCAATTCTCACCCTTATTTTTGGAAGCTGGATGGCATACCTATATGGAAGTGTTCCCGAATGGTTATGGATAAAACTTGGATTTGTTGTTGGATTATACACTTATCACTTTACGTTGCATAAAATTTATAAGGAAGAAGCAAAAGGAATATTTCGTTTCACATCACAACAATTGCGTATCTGGAATGAAGTGGCAACTATTTTTTTGGTTGCGATCGTGATGCTAGCATCGGTTAAACAAAGTATCAGTATTGTGTGGGGGGTGTTGGGTTTGCTGTTATTTATTGTGGTGTTGATGAGTGCGATTAAGATCTATAAAATGTTGAGGAAGTAGGGAGCCACGAATCTTTGAAAACGAATTGCACGAATTACACGAATTAAGAGCAGGAAATTTGGGAAAGGTCTTAGAAATGGAATTAATACTTGAAACGGGTATTTAGTATCCAATCATTCTCGTCAATATTTAATTGATCAACGCTGGCGGCTTTTAATTTTGCATCCAAAGCTTTTATTGGACAGGTTGAATTACAAAGCGGTGTTGAATTAACTGACATTGAAATTGCCAGGAACAGCAGTAATTTGGTAATCTTTTTCATAACCGAAACTAATAATATTTAATAATACATCATATCACATAAACATGTGAAAACCCTTCCCCCAAATCTTAAATCTTAGATCATACATCTAAACGATCCTGTCCTTAAAAGCCTTCGCCACCGCCTCACTTTTGCTATTCACATGTAATTTTTCGTATATCTTTTTGATATGGCTCCTTACGGTATCGATAGCGATAAACATTTCGCCGGCGATCATTTTATAACTATAGCCATCTACCAGTAATTGTAAAACCTGTTTTTCCCTTTCGGATAAATGATAATCTTCCCCTTTTTCATTGTTCATGGAAGAAAACATCTTTAAAACCTGGGTTGCTACGGAAGCCGTCATGGGCGCCCCGCCGGTTTGAGCCTCAGAAATATATTCCAGCAGGCGTGCCGGCGGCGTTTTCTTCAAAATATATCCATTTGCCCCGTTGCTGATGGCCTGGAAAACATTTTTATTGTCATCAAAAACGGTGAGCATAAGAATCTTGACATCACAATTCACTTCCCGTATCTTTTTAAGCCCCTCGAGCCCATTCACACCCGGCATATCAATATCCATCAATATAACATCGGGATTGAACGCCTCTACTTCCTGCACCACATTGTCGCAGTTTTTAAATGCAGCCAACACCTCAAAACCTTCAGAACCGCTGATCAGCATGGTTAAGCCTTCACGCAATTGTGGATTGTCTTCGTATAGCAAGAGTTTTATCATATAGTAAATATAGGAAGGATTGATGCTTTTATCAACCACATAAACATGTTAACTTATTTTAACCACGAATTTTGAACACGAATTGCACGAATTACACGAATTGAGAGATCGCCAGTAGGAATTTGTCGAAGCAAACCGAAGCGTGAACCTACAACGTTAAACGTTCGTCGTTAGATGCCCCTGCCACCGGTTGCTATACTGTAAAACTTAGGCAAAATTTTTCTCAGTAAAGCTCCAACTGCAATACAAAAAAGCAATACCAGTGTTGGAATTATTATAAAACTGATGATACGATAATTTGGAATGTTATGTCCATACATGTAAGCAATACGCATAACATAATTCAGTAACGGTACATGTAAGCCGAAAATGATAAAAGAAAAAGAAGTTGCCCATATGAACCATTTTCTACTCATGCACCATCTTACAACCATGTCAGCACTAAACCAAACTGCAATCACTCCTGCTATTACAGCACAAAAATGAAGCAACATCATTGTATAGTAAGTAACGTAAACATGTGATCCAAACTCAAAAGCCATAAAGGTTTTGATCGTGACCAATCCAAGAAAGATCAGCCAGTATAAATAAGCACTGAACCAGATTGGCTTCCTATCGATTGGATAATTTGCTTTGCGTAACCAGATACCCAAAGTAAAGAAGAACATTCCCTGTGCATCGATAACAACGAACTGGAACAATAATAACATCAGGATAAATAAAATACTGAACCAGATAACAGGATATTCTTTTACGATCCACCTGAATACAGGATACAATAAATTATATACAAAAAGATTTTTTATGAACCATAACTGGTATGAGGGAGGTGCTAACAACCAACGGAGCAGAATGCCCTGCCAGCCAATCTCGTCATAAGGTCGGTAATCGCCAAGCTGATCAAGCTTTGCACTTTGCACTGCCTGTGCCGTAATGGGAAACTGTTGCCACAAATAAGTAATGGCGATGCCAATCGCCGACCAGATAAAATAAGGAATTATCAAAGTGATAAAACGGCTTTTCGCTCTTTCGGCATAAGGTTTATTATCCTGTAAGGCAAAAATATAACCCGATATAATAAACAGCATGGGTATACGAAAACGCAGCAGGCCATTGGAAATGAAATATTCAATAAAACTGGCAAAACTCATTGGTTCATCAACCAAACTAGCAGGCGTTAAATAAGTTTCCTTCAGGTTATAACCATGAACGAACATGAGCAATGCAATGCATATAAATGAATAAAAACGAAATTTTTGACTGATAAAACGATTCATTGAAAAAAGTTTAGAAGTTGATAAGTTGAACTGGTTTAAAAGTTTATATATGTACGCTCCCCGTAAACTTTTAAACCAGTTCAACTTATCAACTGTTACCCCACCGGAACTTTAAGAATTACATTCGTGCCCTTCCCTGCTGCAGACTCAAACTTAAGTGTACCTCTCATCGCTTCTGCACGTTTTTGCATGTTACCAACACCATTACCACTATCGGCTTTCGCTGCATCAAAGCCAACTCCATCATCGTGTACAGAAAGCACTATATTTTTATATTGTGTAGTAACATGAACGATCACTTTATTCGCCTTTGAATATTTAGCCGCATTGTTGATCGCTTCTTTAAATACAAGGAAGAAATCTTTTCTTGCTTCCATGTTCA
The DNA here is from genome assembly GCA_047601875.1 of Ferruginibacter sp. Lineage (GTDB taxonomy): Bacteria > Bacteroidota > Bacteroidia > Chitinophagales > Chitinophagaceae > Ferruginibacter. The sequence continues at coordinate 913,971 of JASGIL010000001.1, forward strand.
GTTTTTGATCATACACTTTTTCATCTACGGTAAATTCAAGGTCCATCTCTTTTGCTTCAAGCACATTGGTAGCAAATTCCCTCATGCGGGCCGCTACTTTATTCATATTATCATTGGAGGGCTTTATGCTCCATACGATATCATCCATTGCTTCCATCATACGCTGGCTGTTGTCGCTGATCTTGCCAAGGTATTCTGTTGTTTTTACAACATCTGTATTCATTTTTGTTTTTGCCATTGATGTAAGAATATTGATCGTACTCAACGTACTTCCCATATCATCATGAAGATCTCTTGCAACTTTATTCCTTAATTTTTCAACAGCAAGCAAACGTTTCACCCTTGCATTGTGCAGGTCATATATCACCAATGCGATCACAAATAAGATACTTGTACGAAACCACCAGGTGCGCCAGAATGGTGGTTGTATATTGATAAACATTTCAGTTGTATTAAGGGAACGCATACCCTCAAGATTTTCGCAATAAATTTTAAACGTATACTTCCCCGGCGGAAGCAATGCATAGCTTGCAAAATATCCACGATCAGCTTTTATCCAATCCTTATCAAGCCCTTCCAGTTTATAGTAATAAGTAAGCTTATCTCTTTGCATGTAACTCAGCGAAGCAAAATAGAAGGTAAAAGAATTTTGATCATGCCTTAATTTAACCACAGGTGATTGAAGCAATGAATCAACAGGAATGTATTTGCTGAACAACTGGAAGTCGGTGATAGAAACATCCGGTGGTGGCTGGTTATTTGAAAAAACAGAAGGACTGAACATGATAACAGCATTGCTACCTCCAAACAACAGCTCACCACTGCTGCAGGTATAATCAGCAACATTGGTTTGTTCTGCCAGCAATACGCCGTCTTTACGACCATAAGGAGTTATACGATTGTTATTTGGATTGTACCTGCACAAACCATTGCTTGTGATGATCCATAAATAACCTGATTTATCCATGCGCAACCTGCTAACATTGTTTGATGGCAATCCATCTTCATATTTTAATAAACGAACGGCACCTGTTTTTTTATTTATGAAATTCAATACGGCGCCGCCATAAATAATAATGCTGTCATTCAGCTGCTCAATATCATTGGCAGTATTGCTGTACACATGTGTATCACCAGGTGATTCAGTAGTATATTGCTTCAATATTTTATTACTAACAGGATCTATTTCATACAATCCTTTTTCATGCGTTGCGATCCAAAGCATACCTTGCTTATCAATAAAAATTTTATAAATGACCGTTCCGATATCATGTATCACTTCAAATTTTCCATCACTGTATTTTATCAGCCTGCCCCCTTGTGTGCCGAGCCACATTTTACCAGCATGGTCTTCTGTTATAAAACGGATCGTTCTTTTATTACATTCTTCGGGTTGTAAATAACGGGTTGATTTTTTTGAAATATCATGGATAAGTAAATAACCATCGTTGCAACCGATCCATATATTTCCTGTTGACGATTCCCTGCACAATGCCCATGTTAGTTTTGTTGAGCCGATTTTTTCCTTCGTCCAGTCTTTGGGAAATGCCTGTGTATATATATCATTCTTAACAGGGCGGAAAAATTTATCTACTGTTCTTACTCCTTCCCCCCAGGATGCAAACCAAAAATCTCCATTGGGCAATTCCAGTATATCAGTAATGCTTGGGTTTTGTTTATCACTATTAAAGAGAAGATTTACAACATTGGATTCATTGCTGCCAAGTGGCGTAAAGTAAAGTCCCCTGTCGGTTGCTATCCATAAGCTCCCGTCCTTGTCATCCATCAATTGATATACAGATTCATAGTTGATGCCGAGTTCGTCATTGTGCAGGTTGCTTTTATTATAATAGAAACGTTGCAAATTTTTATCCCAGTTGAAAAGCACGGAAGCCCCATATATCCACAACCCTGATTTTCTTGGCTCAAAAAAATGAGCATATTCAGTGTATCCAATGGGGCCTGTATGAAGCCCGATTGTATCCCTGGTAAGCAAATTTGTACCGGTACTATCAAAACAATATTCATATTGCCCGGTGCCTGGCCAGCCTATTATCCAGATACGTCGTTGCCTGTCGATATAAGTTCTTGATACATGATCCTGGAAGAATTTATTATTGAGTGGAGGTAAATTGAGTGGATTATTTTTTGCGTGCCATAGCTGCCCGCTTTTTTTATCATAGATACACAAACCACTATCTGCGGCTAACCAGAACTGTTGTTTAACAGTATCCTCGTACACACCAGCTAAAGTAATCAACCAGCCCTTTGGTAAATGAAATGGATCCTGGTCGGTAAAAGCCTGTTGTCTTTTATCATAACCCAATATTCCGTAGCCGGACACGTTGATAAAAATTTGTCCGCCCGAACTCCTCCACATCCAAAACATTGCCCTTGCAGGAATAGGTCGTGACGGTTTAAGCGGAATTTTTTTATAGCTGAATGTTGAAGGATCAAATATTCCAAAAGTTCGCATGGTAGCCATCACCAGCATTAAGCGACCACTGTCGGCAGGAATGATCTGCGATATTGCTGCCTGTGGCAATTCTTCACTACCGGGTTTTGTTATCCTGAAACTAACAAACTTACTTCCGTCAAAACGCTGAAGACCATTGGCTGTTCCAACCCACATAAATCCTTTATGATCCTGGTAAAGACTGTATACAACATTGCTGGCCAACCCGGTTCCATCATCAGTAGTAATATGTGTGAACGCAGCATTTTGCTGTGAGAAGGCAGCATTGTAAAAAAAGAAAACGAGTATAATGAAAATACTTCTCATCCGGTGACGCAAATCTACAATTTGGTTTTACATATTTATATCCCGGTATTAAGATACACATATTTATGTGATGCGTGTTTTCACCGTATATGATGGCTTTGGGCTGATAGGCGGTTTATTTGGCTGATAAAAAGTTTATGGCACTTTTTTAATAAATAAGTGTCCGCTTCCGAACAGTTTTTTTCGTATTAATAAAATTATTTCACACCGATATGCGATTGTCAGGCGCCATAAAATCGATCATTTTTGTGGAATAAATAATTAATTAAAAAGTTGTCACAGCAACATAAAAAAACAAAGTCATGAAAAAATTATTAACCGTATTAACAGTCCTTACCATCGGGCTGTCATCATTTGCCTCAGCAGGCCCTGAAGAATCTTTTAGATATACTTCACAGAAGTTCAATTACAACCTCACTTTCGACAAGATCGTCGTTTCTGATGATATTGACCTGGTGATCTACGAAAATGCAACAACAAACATCCAGTTTGACGGCAGCAAAGAAAACATTGCCAATGTAACATGGAAAGTAAAAAAAGGTGTGTTGTATATAAGCAGCAAAACAGGTTCTTTAAAAGGTAAAGTAATTGTAACGATCGATGTTGCAAAATTAGCGGAGATCACGCTGGAAGGAAGATCAAGCGTAAGATCATTGGGTAACCTTGATACACCTGAATTGAATGTATATATAAAGGACGGTTGTTTTGCAGCGATCCGCAATACAGGTTCTATAAACATTATCAATATAGATGAATCGGAGATGAATGTGATCCAGAAAAAAGGAAATGTTACAGTAAGGTAAATTAAAGTATAGCCATTTTAAATTATTAAAGTATAAGCATTTAAAACAAACCGTATCTCAGTTTAAGTTGTCAGGCCCAGCCTGCCTGGCAACTTTCACCTGGGACACAACTAAAACAAACTAACATGCAACAACAAATTTGGAAATTCATGGACCAGGTCTTTGAAATGTTATTGATACTTACAGGTGAAAAAGATAAGGATGATGTAAGTATCAATCACATCCTGTAAAACCAAAAAATGTAAGAGCCACCTTACATTTTATTTTCAACCAACGTAATAACAGCACATGAAAAGACTAACAGCAATCATTGCCCTCTCATCTCTTTTAGCAGCAACATCCTGCGAAAAAGATTCGATCAGGGGTGAAGGAAGTACGATAAATCAACAAAGAAGTTTACCCGGTTTCAATAGTGTAGAAGGAAATGCCGACATTAAATTACACATAGCACATGGATCAACAGCAACAACGGAAATAAAAGGTTATAGAAACCTTGTAGGAATAACAGAAACATATGTAATTAATGGAAAGCTGATCGTGAAGTATAAGAATGAATACAATAATGTAAGGAACAGTAATGTTGAATTATATATTGTAGTACCAGAGCTGAAAAGTGTAAGTACAAACGGGAGCGGGAATGTGTGGATAGATGGATTTCAAAATGATAACAACCTGGAGGCACGCGTCAATGGAAGCAGCAATATCAGTATCAGCAATTGTTTTTATGATAATGTATTGTTTGATGTGAATGGCAGCGGAGATATTCGTGCCGCCGGGCTGTCATCAAAAATAACAAATGCAACCATTCACGGTAGTGGTGATGTTGAGATCGCTTGTTCAGAACATTTAAAAGCAAGGATCTATGGAAGCGGGGATATAAGATATTGGGGCGATCCGGGTGTAGATGCGAAAGTGAGTGGAAGCGGTAGCATAACGAAACAATAATTTAACTAGGTAGTTTTTTTTATTTTGGTAGGTTTTGGTAAACACGACGGCCCTTTCCAGGGCCGTTTCTCTTTGGCGGCAATCGGGAATCGGCAATCGGCAATCGGGAATATCTACAATTTCGTTGCAGGAAAACAACACTAATTGTTGTTGAAATAAGTTTGAATAGAAGATTCGAGTTTGCTAGCTTTATTTTAAAACATTTCATGTTTCTAAAACTCAATCATCAGAATCTTGATATTTATAGCGCTTCGCTAGACTTCGTTACGGCTTGCTATAAATTTTCTAAACATATACCTGCAGAAGAAAAGTTTGGGATGATATCCCAGGTTAGAAGAGCAGCTTTATCGGTTCATTTAAATATTTCTGAAGGGTTTTCCCGAAAATCAACCTTAGAAAGAAAACGCTATTTTGAAATTTCAAGAGGTTCAGTTATTGAAATAGATGCTGCATTGATGTTGCTGAAAAACTAAATTATTTCTCAGATTACAATAAAGAAGATTTAAAAGCTTCCATGCTAAGAACTTTTGAAATTCTTAGCGGCCTCATAAAGTCATTAAAATAAGTTTAATTATTAAAAAGTACATCAACGAGAAAGAATCCCCGATTGACGATTGCCGATTCCCGATTGCCGATTCCCGATTGCCGCTACCCCAACTTTCCCTCAATGATCGACTTATCAACCTCATCCTCTTCCTTCTTCTCCTTCTCCAGTTTTTTAAGTTTATTGCGATAAGATATTCTTGTTATCATCACAAATAAAACCGGCACAACAAATATTGCAAGTGTTGTGGCTGCAAACATACCGCCGAAAACTGTCCAGCCAATTGTTTTACGTGATTCAGCAGCAGCACCCGTTGCAAATGCCAGTGGCAATACCCCCAGGATAAATGCCAGCGATGTCATAACGATGGGGCGAAGACGCAGTTGAACTGCCTGTAATGTTGCTGCCATGATATCTACACCGCGATCCACTCGTTCCTTTGCATACTCCACGATCAGGATCGCATTTTTTGCAGCGAGGCCGATCAAGGTGATCAAACCGATCTGTGCATATACGTTGTTGCTGATCTCTGGCAGCAATGTCAGTGTAAGAATTGATCCAAATGCACCGATGGGCACAGCAAATAATACAGAGAACGGAACCGACCAGCTTTCATACAATGCTGCAAGAAAAAGGAAAACAAAGATGATTGAGATGGCAAATATTTTTACCGTACTGCTACCTGCTTTTATTTCTTCCCTGCTTAGCCCCGAAAATTCATATCCGTAACCAACAGGCAATGTTTTGGCAGCCACCTCTTTTAATGCTTCAATTGCCTGGCCACTGCTAAAACCTGGTTTCGCCGAACCATTTATTTCAATTGAACGGTATATATTATAATGAGAAATAAGTGCCGGGTTTTCCCTCACCCTGGCTGTAACGAGAGAACCAAGCGGTACCATCCCACCCTGGCTGTTGCGCACATAATATTTATTCAATTCGTCTATGGATGAGCGATAGCTGCTATCAGCCTGGGCCATTACCCTGAAATTCCTACCATATAAATTAAAGTCATTCACATAACTGCTTCCCAACATGGTGGATAAGGTACCATACACATCCGCAACATTCACACCCAGCATTTTTGCTTTTTCCTTATCTACATTCACCTGGTAGCTTGGTGTATGCGTTGTAAAGAAAGTATAGGCCATGGCAATTTCCGGGCGCTGGTTTAGCTCTCCTAAGAATTTTCTTGCAATGGCTTCAAATTGCTGTATGCTGTCGGTGGAAGATGTTTGTTGCAACTCAAATGTAAAACCCGCTGTAGACCCAAGGCCTGGAATAGCGGGAGGCCCGATCGCAAGGATCCTTGCTTCTTTAATATCTGCTGTATTCTTTTGTATGGCCGCAAGAATACTTTGCAATTGTTTTTCTTTTTCTTCCCTTTTGCTCCATGTATCCAGCAACACAAACATGGTTCCTGCATTCGATTTATTTGAAAAGGTAATGATATTCAAACCTGCAAGTCCACCCACGGTTTTAACTCCGGGAATATTTTTCACTCTTTTCATGATCTCGAGTAATAATTCCTTACTTCTTGCTGTTGATGCGGCTTCGGGCATTTCATAGGTCACGTATAAACGGCCTTCATCTTCTGTAGGTATGAAGCCTGTAGGTTTGCTTTTAAACATGAAAAATAAACCTACAAATAAACAAAGCAACATGATGATCACCAATGGCGTTGCTTTGATCCATTTAGAAACACCCCTTGTATACGATGCATTTATTTTTCCAAAACCTTTATTGAACCAGGCAAAAAACTTTTCTAAAATATTTCTTTTCTTTTTTTCCTCATTCGATGCCTTCAGCATGATGGAACACAAAGCTGGCGTAAGTGATAATGCAACAAAAGCAGAGATCATTACAGACACTGCGATCGTAATTGCAAACTGTTGGTACAAGCGGCCAACGATACCCGGTATGAAACCAACCGGTACAAACACTGCTGCAAGGATCAATGCGATGGCGATAACAGGGCCAGATATATCCTTCATCGCTTTTTTAGTGGCTTCCTTCGGTGATATTTTTTCGTGATCGATATAATGCTGTACAGCTTCCACCACAACGATCGCATCATCCACCACGATACCAATTGCCAATACAAATGCAAACAGCGTTAATGTATTTATTGTAAAACCAAAAGGAATAAAGAAAATGAAAGTGCCTATCAATGAAACCGGGATCGCCAGTACAGGGATCAATGTTGCTCTCCAGTTTTGAAGAAAAAGGAATACCACGAATATTACCAGCAACAAAGCAATAACCAGTGTTTTAATAACTTCTTCAATTGAAACCTTAACGACAGTAACTGTTTCAAGCGGCATTACATAATCTATGTCTTTTGGGAAATTCGCTTTTAATTCTTTCAACGCTTTGTTGAGTCCATCAAATGTTTCAATCGCATTTGCGCCCGGTGCCTGGTAGATCAATATGAATGCTGCAGGTTTACCATTTACAAATGCATTGGTGCCATAGTCAAATTTTCCAAGTTCAACTCTTGCAACATCTTTCAGGTAAACAATGGTTCCTGTTGCAGGTTGTGTTCTTACAATAATATCTTCAAACTGCTGCTTTGTATTAATGCGGCTATTCGTCAACACACTGTATTCAAAACTTTGAACATTTGGCTGTGGATTACCACCGATCGTTCCTGCTGCAACCTGCAGGTTTTGTTCTGCCAGTGCACTCGTAATATCAGTCGTTGTCATTCCCAATGCTGCAAGCTTTCCCGGATCAATCCAGATACGCATGCCGAATTCATCGGCACGTGATACGATATCGCCCACACCATTTACCCTTTGCAATGCATCTTTAAGATAAATATTTGCATAGTTTCCAATGAATGTTGCATCATGTGTACCATTGGGAGAATACAGGGCCAACGCTACCATGATACTTGGATTACGCTTACGAACTGTAAGGCCTAAACGCTTTACCGCATCAGGCAAGGCCGGTAGCGCTACACTTACACGATTCTGTACATCCAATGCGGCAATGTTTACATCTGTGCCAATCTCAAAATTTACATTTACGCTGCTTTGTCCACTGCTGGTACTGTTACTCGCCATATAGGTCATACCCGGAACACCATTCACCTGTTGTTCTATTGCTGTTGTAGTTGTCTGCTCAACCGTTTGCGCATCTGCGCCTGTAAAATTGCCGGTAACGGTAACTGTTGGTGGTGTGATATCGGGGTATTGTGCAACCGGTAATGTTTGCATGGCGATAACCCCTACCAATACGATCACAATTGATATTACGATTGCTGTAACGGGCCTTTTTATAAAAATATCTGCTATCATCTTAAAACTTTCTTATTCCTTATTTTACATTTCTTATTCCTTATTTCTTTCCTGCAGGCGCTGCCGGTGGTTTGGTTGTGATCACCGATCCTTCTTTCAAATTCTGTACGCCCTGCACTACCACTTCTTCTCCTTCTTTCAAACCATCTTTTATAATCACATTTAAACCCATCTGTTTTCCCAACTGTATCTTACGTTGTGAAACTTTACTGCTATCACCCGGCACGTACACAAAAAATTCTCCCAGCTGTTCCACTACTGCTTTATATGGAATGATGATGGATCTTCCGGCATTGTTACTATTACCCTTAACCCTTACCGTTCCATTCATACCTGCGATGAGTAATTTTTTTTCGTTTGGAAAGATCAGCCTCGCTTTAATGGTCCCTGTTTGTGGATTGACCGTCCTGTCAAGCAAAGCAATTTTTCCAGGTTCAGGATATACATCATTTCCAAATGCCAGTAAGAATGTAGAATCATTTGCCGGCTGTTTATCATTCAATAAAGTTGTGAAGCGGAAAATTTCTTTTTGATCAAGGTTAAAATCAACAGCCAGTTCATTGTCTGATGAAACGGTATTTAATAATGTTTGCCCGGCTGTAACTGCTGCGCCGGGTTTCGCTGTAGATATGCCGATCACGCCATCAAATGGGGCATAAATTTTTGTATACTTCACATTTGTCTGTACAGCCTGTATCGTCGCCCTTGATGCATCAGCTTGTTTTTTTGCAACTTCCAATGCGGCATCGGCATTGTCTACTAATTGTTTTGCAACTGCATCATTTTTATCAAGTTCATGAAAACGGTTTGCATCTTTTTGTGCTTTGGCAAGATTTGCTTCCTGTACTTTTAAATTTGCAACTGCCTGCTCATAGTTGGCAGCATACAATTGCTCATCTATTGAATATAACAATTGCCCCTTGCGCACACGATCACCATCTTTAAAATAAACACCCGATATAAAACCACTTACCTGCGCCCTTAATTCAACCTGGTTCAAAGGTGTAACGGTTGCAGGATATTCGTCATAATAAACTGCATCGGTTGTTTCTACTGTATCTAATACAACAGATACAGGTGGCGGTGCTTTGGGCTGTTCTGTTTTTTTATCGTTACAGGCACTCATGAAAAGAACCAGTGCGGTTCCGAAATAAACAATGTTCTTCTTTTGAAACATAAATAATCTTTTGAGATATCAGATGTTAGAAATCAGATATCAGTTGTGCATTTTACTAGAATGTGCTTATTAATAACGTATCCAGTATCTAGTATCCTGTATCCCGTATCAATTTAGTACACGATCTGCCCCAACGCTTTTTGCATATCTATTTTGCTTGACAATAATTGGTAGATCGCCGTGTAATAATTTATCTGTGCTGTTCTTAGATCGGTTTCTGAAGTGATCACTTCCAGGTATGTTTTTATACCGGAACGATATTGCAACTGGATAACATCATACACTTCTTTGGCCAAACCAACATTCTCCTTTAGTGCCAGGTAATTTGCAAGATTCGCTTTATAAGCAGCTAACGCCTGTGCATAGCCTGCGTTAACAGTATTTTTCAGGCCGGCAATGCTCCATTCATTTTTTTTCAATTCAAGCTGCGCCTGGTGAATATTTGATTTTCGCTTTCCCCCCTGGAAAATGGGAAAACCTAATGTGAGGGCTGCATAAGAGTTGGGATAATTCTTATTATATAATTTGTCAAGGTCATTGTTTTGAAAATTGAAATTGTAAGCGCCATTGGCAGATACTACCGGCAGGTAGGCCCATTTGTTATATTTCAAATTAGCCTGCAACAACTTGCCTTGTGTTTCGAGTAGTTTGTATTCTATCCTTGTTTTATAATCGGGAAGCTGAGTTGTATCGATCACTATTTCCTGTTCCATCTGCAGGCTGTCATAAACAATATTCAAACTGTCTGATTCGGGATAATTCATCAATGCCTTGAGGTATTCTTTTTTCGCCTTTAGTATTTCTTCGTTGCTATGCAGCGTAGCCTTTGTATTATTAAGTGCGATGGTAGCACGCTTGTAATCTGTTTTGTCTGTAAGACCAGCTGTGTATTGATTGTACGCATCCTTTAAACTTCTCTCGATCCGGGTAATATTTTCCACAGAGACTTTAATTTGCTGAGTTGTGGAAAGTATATCATAGAAAGCTTTTGAAACCTGTGCAGCAAGGTCTATTTTATCACTACTGGTTGATTGTTTTGCCTGCGCACTAACGTCGCCCCTTGTACGTTTTGCCAGTAAAAGGTCGCGGTTGAAAATATATTGTGATGCCGTAAACTGTGCAGCCGAAGTATTGTTTTGCCCCAGTGTAACAAGATTACCTGCTATCAGGCTTTTCTGCAAAAGAAAATTATGCTGGTAATTATAATTAAAATTCACCTGTGGATACCAATCTGCGAGCTTGCTTTTTATCCTGTCATTGGTGATCTGTTCATCAATCAATGATTGTTGTATTACAGGCTGGTGCTGTATTGCATACTCAATGGCAGTTTTAAGGCTAACTTCTTTTAAGAGGCTATCTCCTGGCTGTGCCTGTGCCCAAACATAAGCAGGAAATAAAAAAAACATGCTGATAACAACTGATCGAAAAATTCCTTTTTTCTTCCTTTGATTCTTATTCATGAAACTACTTTATCCTTTAATTATTAATTCTTAATTTTTAATCCTTACCGCCAACTCAGGTTTTTTTCTCGAGGTTATTCAATATTGTAGAAAGTTCTTTTTTAAGCGACTTCAGCTGGGCATTGGTAATAGATAATTCCGAAAAAATATTATCAGGAATACCAACAGCTTTTTTTTGCAACTGCCTGCCTTCTTTTGTAAGATGAACATTTACGACCCTTTCGTCTTCTGTACAACGATCCCTCGTAAGCAATCCTGTTTCTTCCATACGTTTTAGCAATGGGGTAAGTGTACCACTATCGAGCCAGAGTTCACAACCAATCTTTTTTACAGATAATGTTTCATGTTCCCATAAAAGCAGCATGACAAGATATTGTGGATAGGTCAGGTCAAGCTTTTCCAAATAAGGCCGGTACAGGGCAGTCATTTGCCGGCTTAAAGCATATAAAGGAAAACAAAGTTGATTCTGAAGATGTAACTGATCCATAAAATTCAATTGGGCAAAATTAGATTGTGCACAATTAAATAAAAAATTTTTTTATGTTGCAACATTGATCTATAATACCCAAAACCATTTTATATTAAAAAATTAAAATATCAATAAGAATACATGGTTTGTTACAGGCTAAAATTCCCTTCTCTTCATTTTCTTTAAAGAAAAACACTACAAAAAAAACCGTGTTTTCACAGCTTGACATTACGGAATATAATGACGACATTTAAAGAGTAGACCCATTTTTGATCAAACTCCCAAACTAAAACCTGCTTTATGCTTGTAATCATCAGCGATCTGCATCTTACCGACGGAACATCCGGTCAAACGATCAATGAAAAGGCTTTCAGGATATTCCGTAGCAGGGTAAGTGATATGGCTTACGATGCATCCTGGCGCAAACCTGCGATAAAAGAAGCTATCGATCCTAATGATCCCTCACTCTATAGGCCCATAGATGAAATCAACATCCTGTTACTGGGAGATATTATTGATATGATCCGCTCACAGGAATGGAGCGACGAAAAAGAGATCAATATGCCATGGACAAAAGATCGTGGCGATGCTTTTTATGATAGACTGGATTCTATTGCAGACAAAATACTGGAACAAAATAAAAAATCATTCCAGGTACTGAAAGGGCTTACCCAGGGTCATATTAGGATACCCAAATGGATGGAATGGCCAAAAGCGGAAGACCTGAAAGATAAAATAATTGCTTCCAAGGCAAGTGAAGAAAAGGTTGAACCCAAAGTGAATATTTATTATATGGTTGGCAACCACGATTGGTTTCTTTCAATAGATAATGAACGAATGAACAATATTCGTAATCGTATCATAGATGATCTTGGCCTTTGCAACGAAAAAAATAAACCTTTCCCGTTTTATGCATATGAAAACGATGCCCTTTCAAAAACACTGGATGATCATTCCGTATATGCCATACATGGAGATGTATTTGATGAAACAAATTATCAAAACGAGAACAGGGATGGATCTTCTATAGGTGATGTTGTTGTAATAAAACTATTGAATGAAATACCTGTTCAGATAAATAAGAACATGGTCAATTATTGCCAACAGAAACCAACCGATAAGGCAACCATCGATTCATTTATCAAAGAATTGAATGAACTTGATAATCTAAGACCATACAGCCTCGCCGCACAATGGATATCGCATCTCATAACAAAATATGAACTGGATGAAGACCTTGTAAATGACTGCATACGTGAATCTCTTCAAAAAATAGTTACAGATTTCAAAAACAACCCGATCATACATGAACAAAGCGGAACAGTATTCGTCATGGGAATACTAAGCCATTTATTGCGTGGTAAATTTAATATAAGAGACCTTGCTGATGTTATAGAAAGAATCACTGCAAATAAAAATGACTTTGAAACTTATAGAATATATGCAGAGCAACTTAGTAAAGAGAGGCTTGGCGAAGACAAATCATTTTTTGTGATGGGACATACACATTTTCCCGAGATCGTTCCTATGTCTACATTTTCAAAAGATGATCATACACAAAGAAGAATATACCTTAATACCGGAACATGGAGGAATTTGCAAAAAAAAGGAGTTTACGACAATAGCTTTATCAGTTATAAAACGATGACGCTTGCAGGCTTTTTTAAAGGTGATGAACGTGGTGGGCATTCTTTTGAATTGTGGACCGGTTCGCTCGATATGTAGACGGCAAACGGGAATCGGCAATTATTACGTAAAATGTTTCTGCATCTTTTGCCGATTGACGATTGCCGTTTGCCGCCTCAAAAAAATAAAAAATCATTTTATGAACTTCCAAAGATTATCATCGCCTATTGCTTCCATGCAAACGCATTATGATGTTATCGTTATTGGTTCCGGTTATGGCGCCGGTATTGCAGCTTCACGTCTTTCCCGTGCAGGAAAAAAAGTTTGTATACTGGAAAAAGGAAAAGAATTTCTCCCGGGAGAATATCCACGCACTACCGGGCAGGCACTGAAAGAAATGCAATTCAATACAGCTAAAACACATATTGGCCCAAAGACAGGTCTCTTTGATTTTCATATGAACGATGATATAAGTGTGTACAAAGGATGTGGACTAGGCGGAACATCACTGGTAAATGCAAACGTATCACTGGTACCTGAACCAAGAGTATTGCAAAAAGAAAACTGGCCCGCTGAAATTAGGAACGATCCTGATTCATATTGGAGAAATGTAGAACGTGCAAGACATATGTTGCAACCCGAACAATACCCGGAAGAAAAAAAAGGTTATCCCAAACTTCCAAAATCGGAGGCAATGAAATTATCTGCAAAAGGAATGGGCAAAGAAAAAGATTTTCGTTACCTCGATATCAATGTAACATTTGAGAACAGGAAGAACAATGCCGGCGTTGATCAGTACAAATGTGAACTATGCGGCGATTGCATGACAGGCTGTAACTATGGCGCCAAGAATACTACACTCATGAATTATTTGCCGGATGCAAAAAATCATGGAGCAGAGATTTTTACCGGCGTGGCTGTTGAATATATCAGCAAAGCAAATGATAAATGGGTTGTACATTACATTGTTGAAAATGCTGAAAGCGAAAAATTTCATGCACTCGATCTGTTCGTTACAGCAGATATTGTTGTTTTGGGAGCGGGTTCATTGGGAAGTACAGAAATAATGCTCCGTTCCCGGGAAAAAGGCCTTGCCAGCTCTGGCATGCTGGGTCAACGTTTTACAGGAAATGGTGATGTACTTGGCTTTGGCTATAATGCCAATGTGAAAATAAATACCATTGGTTTCGGCAAGCATAAGATTGGCGAGATCCCTCCTGCTGGCCCATGCATCACTTCGGTTATTGATCTGCGTGAGCAAAAGACACTCGAAGATGGTATGGTGATAGAAGATGGCAATATTCCCGGGCCATTGGCCAGCACGATCACAGCATCCATGGTAACGATCTCAAAACTATTTGGCAAAGCACCCGGTGGATCTTTCTCACAAAAATTACATTTTAAACTTCGTGAGCTGAAAAGTATTTTAGGCTGGCACTATTATGGAGCCCTTAATAATACACAAGCATTTCTAACAATGACTCACGATGATGGCAATGGCGTGATGAGGCTTGAGAACAACAGGCTCGTTATAAAATGGCCGGGTGTTGGTAAACAGGAAATATTTAAGAAAGTAGATGCCAACCTTCGTGCGGCCACCACTGCTATTGGCGGCGAATACGTGGTAAATCCCACCTGGACAAAACTGATGAATTATGAATTGATGACAGTTCATCCACTCGGTGGCTGTATCATGGGTGATGACGCAACAAAGGGCGTTGTAAACCATAAAGGGCAGGTATTTGCTTCTTCAAACGGTACTGATATACATAAAGGTCTTTATGTTTGCGATGGTGCCATTGTGCCCCTACCCCTGGGCGTTAATCCCTTGATCACGATCTCTGCACTGGCAGAAAGATGTTGCGAGCTAATGGCAAAAGACTATGGTTTTACGATCAACTATGATTATAAAGATTTTAATGTTACCGGCGATACACTTAAACCAGGTATACAATTCACAGAAACAATGAAAGGTTTTTTTTCTTCTGAAGAAAAAAATGATTTTGAAAAAGGATCAGCTTTTGGAAAATTGGCGGGCTCGTCTTTTAAATTTACACTTACTGTACGTTCGGATGATGTTAAGACTATGCTATCAGATATTAATCACCAGGCAACATTGGAAGGTGTTGTAACAGCGCCTGCACTCTCTTCAAAGCCATTGACCATTTCGAATGGCGTATTCAATTTATTTGTTGATCCAAAAGAGGCCATTCCTACGAGACTCATGAAATATACCATGAACATCCACTCAGAAGAAGGAAAGACATGGTTCTTTTATGGATATAAGCTCGTTCGTGATGACAAAGGATTTGACCTGTGGAAAGATACTTCGACACTTTATATAACCGTACATGAAGGCAATGATGCGAATGCACCCGTATTGGGCAAAGGGATACTTATTATTGAGATGGCAGATTTTATGAAGCAAATGACAACAATGAAAGTATTGAATGAACCCTCGGCATTAAAAAGACTGGAAGTGATGACTGCATTTGGAAAATATTTCTCCGGTTCACTCTTCGACATTTATATTAAACCGCATTTATAATGTTTCATCTTTGATCGTATGACTCAACATGGAGCTTATTCAATAATCGTGAATATACGTGAAGACAAGTTACAAACACTTGCAGCCTTGTTGCAGGAAGTAGTTGATAAAGATGTAGAAACAAATGAGATCGTCCCTTTCAAAAAAATTACTTCTATTCATTTTGCACGCTTTATAATACTGGATCGTTGTTTTGATGCAAAAGGAAAAACAATACCGGCAAGACTTGCTTTCACTACCAATTATGATCTGCCATTGAATGATCATTTGAATCAACTGGTATCAGTAGCAGGTACAGGTTTGTGGCGCATCTTCTCAATGTGTGAAGATTTTCCTCCGGGAGATTTTAATACAAATTCATTGGAAACATTTCTACGAACTCACAATAAAAAAGCAGAAACATTTTATGCAGGCGTGGGTTACCGAAGTGTACAGCAAATACACAATGAACATGTTTTGCGCACCGCAATTAATGATTATGCAGACAGTCAAAAAGATATTTTTAAGGGTGAGTCAGCGGTAAACATACGCAAACAGATCATTGATTTTGTAAGATCAAACAAAGAACTTGAATGGGCGAAAGCGCCCGAAGAACCTGCAAGTACTTCATGGAAATTTATTTTCTATGGCAAGATCATCCTTCTTTCTCTTTTAGTGATCATTCTTATCGCACCGATCCTTGTATTCGCTATTATATGGATTTTGATTATGTTGATGCATGAAATCAGTGAGAAAGATTTGCCCGATCCTGTTACCAATGATCATATACGTGCACTTGTAAACAGGGAAACACAAATGGTACAGGCACAATTTTCTGCACTGGGAAATATCAAAGCTGGTAAATTCAGGTTATGGACGATGTTGTTCTTATTGCGTATGACGGATTTCCTGGCTCCATATCTTTTCAGTAATGGAAGATTATCGGGGATACCAACTGTTCATTTCGCAAGGTGGCTCATCATCAACGAGGGAAGACAGATGCTTTTCCTGAGTAACTACGATGGTAATTCAGAAAATTACCTGCGTGATTTCATCCATATCGCTCCCAGGCAGTTAACATTGATGTTTTGTCACACTGAAGGCTACCCGAAAACGAGACTCATGGTTTTCGGTGGTGCAAAAGATGCAGAAGGCTTTATGGCATCGGCCCGTTACAAACAGATCATTACAAATGTGTGGTATTCTGCCAACAAAGAAGTTTCTGTTATGAATATTTACAGGAACAGTAAAATACGCAATGGTTTGTATGGTAACATGAGTGAAGAAAAAGCAAAAAAATGGCTCAGTATTATTTGATAAGATCTTAATAAAATGATTATGCAGGAAAAACCGGAAATAAAAGATATCCAGGGTATCATTATCCGTGGATATAAAAATTTGGCTGCAGCGCAATTTTTGTTCCTTTCTGTGCAGGATGCTGTATCAGCAAAAAAATGGTTGTCATCGATGCTGCCTGCAGTTACCGGAGCTGATAAAAAAGATGATGACAGGAATGATCCGGGAAATAAAATTGAAACTGCTCTACAGATTGCTTTTACATTTGAAGGCATGAAAGCGATTGGACTTGACAAAACGATTCTCGACAGTTTTCCAATAGAACTACAGGATGGGATGACCACGAAACACAAACAACAATTCCTGGGTGATTTTGCTGGCAGTGATCCTGCTAATTGGGAATGGGGAGGTATACAGAATGAACAGGTGCATATTATGCTAATGATCTATTCAAAGGATACGACCTCGATTCATGCTGACGTTGCAGCTTACACAAATCAGTTTGCTTCTTATAATATTCGATTGATAAGATCGCTGGATACAAACGGGCTTGTTGGACAAAAGGAACATTTTGGATTTCGTGATGGTATTTCCCAACCAACAATAAAGGGTTTAAATCGCCAGGATGATGATGCCCTTGAAGCAGGTGAATTTATTTTGGGTTACAAAAATGAATATGGTCAATATACTGCCAGGCCCCATGTGCCTGCCATTGCAGATCCTGAAAAAATTTTATTACCAATACCAGGCACCCATTTTCACGATCTTGGCATGAATGGAACTTATATTGTATTTCGCCAGTTAAAACAGGATGTTTCACTCTTCTGGAAATATGTAGCGAACGCAACAGGAAATGCAGATGGAACTGTAAATGAAAATGCAATGACCAAACTTGCTGCGTGTATGGTTGGCCGTTGGCCTGAAGGCACACCACTTGTTTTATCCCCTGATGCTGAAAAACAAGAGTTGCAAAAGATGAGCAAATTTGATTACCGCCATTTAGATCCTTATGGAACAAAGTGTCCTTTTGGTTCACATGTACGGCGCTCGAATCCGCAAAATTCACTTGATACCGATAATGCAACTTCTATTGCTATATCACGAAAACACAGGTTACTCCGGCGTGGACGTTCATACGGACCACCCATTGCACCAACATTAAAACCCATTGATTGCCTCAATGCAACGAAGTGTGATGATGACCGCGGCCTTCATTTCATTTGTATCAATGCAGATATCGGTCGCCAGTTTGAATTTGTACAAAATGGGTGGATCAATAACCTTAAATTTAATGGACTGTATGAAGAACGTGACCCGTTGGTAGGTAACCACCATGATCCGCAAAATGAAAAAATGACCGGTACTTTTTGCGTGCAACAGGATGGATTGCGTACAAGGTATTCGGACATACCAGAATTCGTACAGGTAAAAGGTGGAGCGTACTTTTTTATGCCCGGGTTAAGGGCACTTCAATTCCTGGCAAAATTTTAAATATGGGCGTAAAACCAGAAATAGGGAAAGAATACATTGAGCCTAACGAGGAGCAGCATACGCAGGAGTTAATTGATCTCATTATAAAGAACTTACAAAAAACTTATCACCCTGGAAAAACATTAAGGCAGTTCCATGCAAAAATGCATGGTTTTGTTGAAGCTGTTTTTACCGTTAATAATGATCTGCCACAGCATCTTCAATATGGTTTTCTGCAACCCGGTCGCTCTTACAAAACCTGGATACGTTTTTCAAATGGCAATACAAAGCCACTCCATGACCGTAAACCAGATCTGCGTGGTATGGCCATAAAAATATTGAATGTTGAAGGCGAGATATTGGTACAGGACGAAAAGATGCCTCAGTCACAGGATATATTATTAGTAAGCTATCCTACCCTTATGTCTCATAATATTGCTGCATTCAGGGCGCCCATTCGTGCAATATGTGGTGGAAAATTATCATTGTTGTTTTTTGCATTGAACCCATTCAACTGGCCAACTTTAATGCGTACCCTAAGATCAATGCAGAAGATGGATAACCCACTTGTGCACCAGTACTGGAGCATGGCCCCATCAAGATTGGGAACAGCAACGCAGGCAGTTAAATACAGCGCTGTTCCCGCAACCACTCCTGTAATTACAAACATCGACAAGACAGATCGAGATTATTTGCGTAAAGTAATGCAGGAAGAATTGAACAGCCACGATTTCAGTTTTCATTTTATGATACAATTGCAGGATGATGCCGTTAGCATGCCGATAGAAGATCCGACTGTTGAATGGAAATCTCCATTTATAAAAGTTGCTACGATAACGATCCCTAAACAAATATTTAATTCAGCAGAACGAAACACAATGGGCGAGAACGCAAGTTATTCCCCCTGGCACAGTCTTGAAGCACACCAACCATTGGGTGGTATCAACAGGGCTCGCAAAAAAGTTTATGCGGCTGTAGCAGCCTGGCGTTTAAAAGAAAATAAAAAACTATAATATGCAAACAGCAAAAAAATCTCTCATCCTTTTTCATGGCCTTACTTCTTTGATGCAATTTGGCCTGGGTGCATGGATATTGTTTAGTTTAAAAAGTTTATTGGATGTCACGCACATGACATATAGCGACGACCTTAAAGTATTCTCCACTTATTTTGGTGCATGCCTTTTTATTTTTGCTTCATTGGGTTTTCTTGCCATTCGTTTTAATATCCAGGAAAAAAATGAAGGACTTGCCCTCTCAAAATTTATTGGATGGTGGATGTTAATAGCCGGTGTTATTGTTCTTATAGAAATACATCGTTGGGACCTGGCCATTATTGATTTTATACGTGGGATATTGATACTTGGGAGTGCGTATATGGTGAAGAATACATAATTTGGAAAGGTGATAATTTGGAGATTTGGGAATTATAATGACGTCAAATCTTGTAGCTCTTTTCATCATCAAATTTCCAAATCTCCAAATTTTCAAATTACATATACTTCATCGCTTCATACCCCAATAATCTCCTCCAAAGCCCGACTTGCCCGATACAATATGATTCTCTGTCTGTGCATGCAACAAGTGTATCAAAAAAAGTATAGGGTCCACCAGGCATGTTGAAAGGATCAGGGCCATTTAATCTTTCTTCACTGGCATTAGCCAGGGCCTGCCTTAATAAAGGGCTAATAATTTCCCAATCACGCCTGTAAGTTTCCAATGAAGGGTAGGCAGCATTATCTTGTATCCCTTTGTTGTTTTCAAAAAGCTGGTTGGAGCTTTGTTCCATTTCCAGTCCAAATAAATTTGCAAGATCGTACCTGCCGTGTACCATGCTACCCGCTATCCAGGCAATATGATTAGCTTTTGTATTCAATCGTTCACCGGCGTCTTTGTCTGAAATATCAATCAGCACATTTTTAAAAAGTTTTGTATGCCAGTCATACATATTGAGCAACGCATGCATCGACGTTTTCTTTTCTGTTATTGTTTCCATGTTATTAATTTTTATTGTTTGGAGTTTAAGAACAATACAAATCTATCGCCATTTATTAATTGCGATAATACCCAAACACGGCAAACTAGGGGTGATTTGCGGCAATGAAAAAACGCTCCGGTAAAGGAACGTTCTTTTACAGTTTATAGAATAAGTTGATATCAGCAATCAGATACAATAACGACCCTGCATTTCTCTGATTCTGCAACTCATAACTCAATCTGCCAACGGTTTGTTTACTGCTTTGATCACTTTATACTTTGTTTTTAATCCTGCAATCTTCAACCTGTCTTTTACCGAAATATCTTTGTCAAGTGTTTCTTTTTTAGCATCAAGTGCTGCATAAATTACTTTGATCTCATTCCAATCCTCTTTAGAATATTCGTCTTTATGTGCATCAACCGTATTGACAAAATTTTCATACGTTTCCACAACATTTGCAGCTGTCATCCAGCCAAAATCCACGCCTGAAGGCATTTTATCGCCAAACAGGTTTTTTCTCAATACAACTTTATAATCAGGTTTCTTAGCTTCTTCGATCTTTGCTTCATACTTTTTTTCTAATGCAGCATATTTCGTTTTACTTGCTTCAACTTTTTCTTTGTCTTCAGCTGTCATTAACGACAAATCTTTTTCAACTTTCATGTTTATATCCTCGTACCCATTATCAATTTCTTTCCATTTTGCTTCAGTATATACATCTATTTTATCTACCGAATCTACATAACTTGCTAAGTTGTTCGCTTCCTGGTTTGCAGAATTTGAATTACTACATGCAGTGAATGCACTTACTATGATCGCTGCCCCGATCATCAATTGGATCTTTTTCATATGTTATATTTTGTTTGTGTGGGTATGACAAGTAATGTGCCGGGAGGAATGCTGGCGCAAATAAGTATTGTATAATTACCAACTAAGATTTATATGGGGCAAATTGGGGAATGCATTCTACTATGTAAGGGTTTATTTTAATTTGGAGGCTTAAAAAATTCTGAATTCTGAGTTCTGAATTATAGATTGAAAGACGATAAATTAAAATCTAATCTTGCGAAACCCAAATTAACTCAGAATTCAGAATTGATAACTCCTCACCTCTCCACAACCTTCTCACTTTTCAACCCATAACACAAATTCGAATTATTCATTCCAAACCTTCTTCCGTCTTTCATAACAAAATTCATGTATAGTTTTCCATTCTCTCTCCAACCTTTTCCATATAACTCTTTGCCGTTTGCATACATGACCTGTTGCATCATTTTACCTGTTTGATACCATTCTGTAAACATGCCATTGTAATTTCCCTTGTTGAAATGATACTCATATCTTTTATTACCATTCTCCCACCAACCTGTGTGTACACTGTCTTTCTCACCCTTGTTATACCATCTTGTTGATTCACGATCGCCATTGGGATAAAATGCTTCAGAAAGATCCTGTTGCTTTCCATTTGAATAACGTTCTATGCTTTTAAGTTTTGCATTTGGCCATGCTTCTTTTAATTCTCCATTGAATGGTTGGTTTCTATAAAACAATTCACCATTGATGAGATGCAATGCGGTATCTGAAGTATTTATTGAAAACTGCTGCAATTTTGTTTTTGATGAGTCCTGCACATTACAGGATGATAATAGAAAAAATGTAAATAGAACCTCACGCAAAGGCGCAAAGAAACGCAAAGTTCGCAAAGGCTTTTGCAGCTTTGCAATCTTTACGTCTTTGCGTGAAATATAAAATACCATACTTAATCAGTTTTCATTTCTTTTTCCAACTGTCTTATGTCTGCAATAATATTTTCCATCTCCAGCTGTGAAGTTCCTTTGTACATTCCCCTTATTCTTCTTTTTGTATCAATTAAAAGCATATTCTCTGTATGTAAAAAATCACTCGTATCTTTTTGCATACCAAGATCCTCATCAGCAAAATAATTTTTTCTTGCAATGGTATAGATCGAATCTTTATTGCCCGTTAACAGGAACCATTTGTTATCGATCACACCGTAATTAAGCGCATATCTTTTTAATGCAGCAGGATCATCTTTAAGTGGCGTAACAGAATGCGATAGCAAAACAACATTTGAATCATCTTTGAAAGCTTCCTGTACCAGCTTTAAATTTTTAGTGAGTTTGGGACAAATACCGGGACATGATGTAAAAAAGAAATCAGCAATATAAATTTTATTGGCAACCGTTTTTTCTGTGATGGTATTTCCATTCTGATCTATAAAAGTGAATGAAGGAATACTGTGAATAGAATCGGGCACTGCATTTTTATCGAACCATAGTGGTGTAAAATCCGGGCCATTGTAATAAGGCAGGTCCTGTTTTTCGGGTAAAGCAATTTGGGCCGGTTGTTTTTGATGACAGCCCGGCCCAATGATAAAATATAAAAGGATTAAAGTTAGTCGCTTCATTATTGAGTTACACTTCCTTTAGTACCCCAAAAACCGTCACCATTTATATAAGGTGCATCGGCGGTAATATGATAATGATAAATGCCAGATGGATAATCTGCAGTTGGTCCGGTATGCCCATGATAAGCATCAAGGTCAGCAGTCGTCAAAGTTGTTCCATTCTCCAACGGGCCATAAACAGGGAAACCATCCAGCAGGAAACCGATCAATGCATCCCTTCCTTTATTTGCTGTTATATAAAGCGGCTCCACGTGATAGTGATATTGCCCCTGTTGCTGCGGGTGACCATTATACTGATCAAAAGAATTTATTTCATTTGTAAGCGGTGTATTTGGTCCTGCATATTGATTGAATAAAGGAACACCATTCACAGAAATACCGATCGGGCCAAGCGGTGTTGCTTCATGCGTAGATGCAGCAGCCGGATTAATAGGTATTTTAAAAGTGAGGTTTTGTGATTTGATCCTGTTTGGATTCAGGACAAAATTAGGATTACTGCCATTATATGCTTCGTATAAGGCCGGATCCCATTGTGTGCCCAGGTAATAAGGACTTTTGTGATCGGGCAAACCATTGCTCTTAAGTGTCACATAACTTGCATCCGCTGAAATGGTAACGGTTGAGCTGAAATGCGAAAAGACCGCCGGAACCTGCGTGGTATTATTGTTATTATTATTGTTATTGTTGCTATTATTATTTGTGGTATCATCCAACGTCTTTTTTTTACAGGAAAGAAAGCCAGATCCGGCCAACAAAATAGCAGCAGCAAGGAAGATTTTGGTTTTGTTCATACTTTTTTTGTTGTTAGACGTGCGTGTTTGGGAAATCCTTCTGCCTGAACTACAATTTTATCCGGGTTTAGTCGGTACTTTGGGCCTTTTCATCCGAATTTAATGATCAGCTTATAACCCAACAAAACCAATAGGTTTAATCCAAAGATTTAGCGCCGGATGTTTGATCTATAAATACAATTCCATCGAATTGGTAAGGTATTGAATGTTTTAACTCATATTGACTGTCAATACAAACATGATTACCAGACCGGACCTTCAATGGCTTTCTTAGCCAATCAAGGTTTTCATTTGTTGCCTTCGCTGCTCTCATATCGAGAATCAAACCGGTTGCAACTCTTTCCTTCGCTATTTGATGAAGCCCTTTATCGAGGCTGCCTGTCGGCGACGGGTTCAAAGCACACTGAATTAATTTTGAGTAATCCGAATAAGAAGGATGAGCAGTATAGTAGCCGGAAAAAGTTTCCAGGCCAAACGCCCTGTAGTCGTTACCATAACGTTTGGAGAGCCATGATCCCATGGATATACCACTATAATAATTATTAATCAAAACAGGATCATCGCCGCGGCTAATATGAAAGTCATGTGCCCATATGATCATTCTTGTACCTGCGGGCCTTTGCGAAAGTATCCAAGAAATATTTTCTGCCATCGCACTATCCCGGTAAAGAATATTCCCTTGTCCGCCCAAATAAATACTGCGTGCACATTGCTTTATAGATTTTGCATTTTGAACAGCCCATGCTATTTCATTTTTTTCAGATTGGTTTGCAGCAACTTTCAACCATTCTTCTTTTTTAGCATTAACCAATTGCCAGAGCTGATCAGCGCTCTTTGCCCATTCCCGTTTCGTACTATCTGAAACTGTATAAGCGTTATTTACATTCTTCCCGAAATTTTCTATTATTTTTTCAGCATCAGCATAAAAAGCCTGGTCCTTTGTTTTTAAAAAATCAAATAGTTTTTGCAATGGCAATTTTGGATTCTGCATATCAAAGCCAACAAATTCCACTGTTTTATCGGGGTGCTGAATATTATAACGTCTCATCCATTTTATCATATCCAGTACTTCCTGTTTAAGCCAAACGGTAAACATACCATTCATCACCTTATTGATATCGCCCTTACCATACAAAACATAATCGTTGATAATTTCTATTTGAAGTTGATTGTCTTCTATTGCAAATACCCTGAAGCCCAATTGAACAACTGCATACTCCAGTAAACGATGTTTCATGCTGAAGAATTCACTGGTGCCATGGGTAGATTCACCGAGTGCAACAAGATGAGCATTGCCAACGATCCTGGCAAATGCTTCAAGATCTGAATACGAAGCCGTTCCATTTTCAGCAGTTGCTTTAACACCCGAAAAAGAAGCAGTATTTTTTTTGAGCCAGCTGATCTGGCTGTTTGTAAAATCTGTTGGAGGAGCTAAAGCGTTAATTTGAGTATATGCAGAATCTTTATTATTGAGAATAATGATGAATGAATATATTTTATCCGGCCTTACATTAAAACTGATTGAATCAATATCGGTAATGAATGTTACTTTCTTTTGTTTGTCATTCACTAAAGTTTCATACACATCCGGTTTGGTTTCAGGCGAAATGTTCCAGTAATCTTTTTTGAACACATCGCCATCCCTGATAGATACTTTTCCGTTACTGGCTTTTATTATTTTAAGCGCAGCCTGAGAATAAGAAAAAAGGGAAAGAGATGATAAAAAAATTGTAATGAAAAATATAATGGCTTTTTTCATGATGCTATTGCTTTCCCTAATGTAAGCAAATTTGCATTCATTATTAGTCGTAAGGGCTTTCAAATTTTACCGCAAAGAACATGAGTAACTGAGTTTATGCGAAGAATCTCTGCGCAAACTCTATAAATTCAAGCCCCCTGCGGTAAAAAAATATTATTGAAAAAAGTCACAAATTATTATTCAGGATTCATCACTCCCTTTAAGATATTGCTGTTAGATAAATATTTTCTCGCCACATTGATGATATCTGCTTTGCTAACTTCCGCTAATCTTTTTTCGTACTCTGTTATATTGCGG
The DNA here is from genome assembly GCA_047601875.1 of Ferruginibacter sp. Classification (GTDB taxonomy): domain Bacteria; phylum Bacteroidota; class Bacteroidia; order Chitinophagales; family Chitinophagaceae; genus Ferruginibacter. The sequence continues at coordinate 939,622 of JASGIL010000001.1, forward strand.
GTACTAAAGCCAAATGTGAACTGTTGTTCGAGTAAATTACTCCAATAACCATTTGTCTTAAACTGGTTCTCAAAAGTTTTTAGCCGCTGGGCCTTACATTTTACCAGGTCCTCATCGCTTACAGAACCATCACAGATTGATTTTACAAGCGCATCAAATGCGTTCACGATCTTATCTACATTTTCGGGTAACGATGATACATTCAACCCCAGGTTATAAGTAGCTACCGGTGGCCGCATGATCATTGAATTTACTTTCGGTGAATACGTATTGCCCATTTCTTCACGAAGTTTTTCTGTTGCTTTCATTTGCAACAACTCTGTTAGTAATGTAAAAACGAGGTTGTCTTTATCAGCAATATCATTTGCATCTCCATAATAGGCATGATTTATTTCCGATTTATTTTCCTTGCCCGATTTAAATATAAATTCATTTTTCCCGGTTATAGGTTTTAAAAGATTTTCTTTATTTAATACCACAGCGGTGGGTAATGTGGGGATAGATGCGATATATTTTTCTACAAGCCCTGTAAATTTATCTTCATCAATATTTCCAACAAAAACCATTACGGTACCATTTAAATTACCGGTTAGTTTGGTATACACATCTTTAAGTTCTTTTAACTGCAAAGCTTTTAATTCTGCTTCCAGCGGAAACCCGGCCAGCCTCTTAGTATAATTGTATTTGAATTTATTTAAAGTGTCGAAAAATTTATACACCGGGTTTTTCAATAAACCTGTTACCTGGCTGGCATAATTGGTTTTAATTCCTTCAAACTCCTCCGCATCAAAATTCACTGCTGTCATTTTAAGATAGATCAACTGGAAAAAAATTTCAAGATCTTTTGCACTTGCATTTCCATTCATCATAAGTTGATAAGGCCCGGGATTTATATAAACATTTGCCTCTACACCGCTCATTAGCTTAGGCATATCTATCGCCTTATTTTTTCCTAAGCCAAGTGAACCCGCCAGTGAAAAATATTTCGCTGTTGTGATCTCGTGCTCTGTTAAATTAGCAGTGCCGCCCCATTGGCTTGCACGGAATAATACCTCATCATTTTTAAAATTTGTTTTCTTGTAAATAACCCTGATACCATTCGACAAGGTTAATAACTTTGAATCAAAATCAACATTGGGTTCTGTTTTCAATACAGTTCCGGCTACCGGCATTATATCCATCAACACGTTGCCTGTTTTCTTTTCTACATAGGCTTCTACTTTTTGTGATTTTGCTTTCTGAAATGCAGTAAGTAATCCATCCTCGGTGATACTGTTTTTCATTGCATCTGTTGCATTAAACAAAATGAAAGAAGGTTTATCCAGGTCGAATGATTTTATCTTGGTGTTTACTTTCGCTAATGTGAGTTCCGACATAATTTTTTTAACAACCTTTTGTTCTGCTTCAATACCCGGTGATGGTTGCTGGTTTAAAAAATGTTCCACATATTCATTTATATATTCGCTGGATTCTGTTTTATCTTTTTCCAGCAGCGCTTCTTCATATCTTTTTAAAAAATCTTTTCTTACGTTTTCAAGTTCTGCCTGCGTAAACCCAAACTGTTTTGCCTTTAGTACTTCCCCTACCATTAAATTGATTGCTGCAGCCGGCTCATCTTTTACCATTGCAGAAATAACAGTTGTTGTATATCCTTTTAAAAAACTACCAGCAGGATCAATGCTTCCAAAACCAACCGGTGATTTGGGATTTACAAAATTTTCCTGCAACCTGTTTCCAAACAATGCGGAGATCACCTCATTCAAAAGATCATTTTCATAAGCGTTCCAGGTATCCTGTTCTTTCATACGTTCCAATCCAATATTGATAGAAATGCTATTGTTTGTATTTTCTGCATCACTTACCAATTTGGCTTTATTTATTTTATGCCAGTTAATGGGTGTTACTTCTGGTCTTACAGGCGCATTGGCCGGGTTCTTCAGATCAGAGAATAAAGCCCGGATAAGTGTTTCGGTTTTTGTTACATCAATATCGCCCACAACCATAACGGCCATATTATTTGGCCGGTACCAATCTTTATAATAATCAACAAAAACCTTGCGTGGTGCATTTTTTATTATTTCTTCTTTGCCAATCGGGATGCGATCACCATACTTACTTTTATTGGTCATGGCAGGAAGGTATTGTGTAAACATGCGTTGCCCTGCATTCTGGCGCATCCGTTTTTCTTCTAAAATGATCCCCCGTTCTTTATTGATCTCATCTTCTTCCAAAAGCAAACCACCGGCCCAATCACGAAGTACCTGGTAGCCATTGTCCAATATCTTTTCATCATCAGATGGAATGGGAAGCATGTATAATGTATAATCAAAAGTGGTTGTTGCATTCAGATCAGCTCCAAACCTTACACCCGATTTTTGCAGGTAACTCAACAACTCATTTTTTGGAAAATGCTCTGTTCCGTTAAATGCCATATGCTCCAGGAAATGTGCAATACCTTGTTGTTCGTCTTTCTCCAAAACAGAACCAGCGTTTACTACTAAACGTAATTCAGCACGTTTTTCCGGTTTTACATTTTTACGTATATAATAAGTAAGCCCGTTGGAAAGTTTTCCAAGCCTTACATTTTTATCAAATGGCACCAACTCTTTCGATTGTTGTGCGATACAATTAAGACTTATCGCAACAACAATTACGATAAAACAACATTTCAATTTCATGTAGAATATATTTATGTTGAAATAATATTTAGATAAGCCACAGGGGAACAGGAGTTTTTTCACAGGGGTTCACAGAAATATTAGCTCTGTTAATTTGCAATCCTATTAAATTATACTAATACACTGTGAACCCCTGTGAAAAACCTCTTCTTCCCCTGTGGTTTTTATAGAATAGGGTAACTCACACGAAAAATTTTATCCTTTACCCATTACAGCTTTCATCCAGTTACAACAGTATTCAAATATTTTCGAATTAAATTTTGTAGAAGCATACTTATAATATTCATTAAGAGTAGCCTGCCACCTGATAAATTCCTGCATGCTGCCAATCTCTTCAAACATATGTGTTGATTTTGGAGCCAGCCAAAAAGTTCCTTTTCCGGGATGAACTTTATTTACATAGTCGATCAACGCAATGTGATCATCCGGGTGAATAGCAGCAATATCGCATTCGCCGTACATTGCAAGTACATAACCATTTGTTTTGCCCCATGCTTTGGCCATGTTATGCTGGTTTAATTCTTTATGGCATTTGGCACTACGACCCGATGCCGCCAGTTTTGTTTTTACATCATAACCCAGGATTGTTTCCATAGCCATACGACCCACAGGTTCATTACAAACTTCTTCTTCGGTTTTATTGTAATAAAAATAATCGTAGATGTAAGGTTTCATCAGTTCAACATTATCCCTTAACTGCCCCAAATCATCTCCGTAATATTGTGATTGAAGCTGGTATGCATCGAACAGGTAATCCATCCATGGTTTAAATACAGTGCCATATACCATTACGCCTTTGGGCTGAAATATTTCAGCAACTAACGGTGCCGTAAGGCCGCCCATCGAATGGCCAAAAAGAAAAATTTTAGCTGTATCAACCTCTTTCAATGTAAGCAGGTTCTTATAGCCCGCTATGTACATATCCAATTCATCATTAAAGCCCATTGTTTCGCAGGGAGCCATATTTGTATTATCGCCCATATCGGCTTTTTCCATCCTGTATACTGCAAAGCCACGATCTACCATTGCATCAATGGCAAGTTTTGTTATATCAAGCTCTTTAAAATTATCCATCGAATAACAGGGCAATCCCTGTAAAAAATAAACGGTACCAAGCGGTATTTTTCCTTTAGGTGCTTTATAGATCGTTCTTACATAACCATTTTTATAAGCAAATTCACCATAGATCACATCTGCAGCAGAACTTGTTTCTTTTGCTCTCGCCACTACATTTCCTTTGAACACGATCTCTTTATTGTTTCGCAAAAGCGTTATTATTATTTTATCATCTTCACGCAGGTTTTTTGCTGGTGCAAGAATTTCATTGGGGAGAATGATTTTTATGTTGTTGATATTTGTGATAATATCATTTACCTGCAGGCCCAGGTTAGCTGCTGTTGTGCCGGGCACTATAAACTGAACAACCGCACCTTCTTTATAATTTAATTTTTTAACCAGGCTATCGGGTGTATGCTGAAAAAATCCTACTCCGAGCCCACCCTTTCGTTTAATATGTTGCGCAGCAGAATGCTGTGTTGCTATTAAAAACAGGCATGCTGCCATTAAAAACCTCATGTGAAATAATTTAAAAAAGGAATTATTTAAAGTAATGGCTTAAACAGTTATATCGTTTGTCAAATCCTGCGAATTTTAGCAGGGAAGCAAACTTTATCAAAACCTACTACTTGAATTTAATTTGTTTTAACCCTTCCTTTCTCCGCATCCGAACCACCGGATTGCCTTGCGTTGAGTGATTTTCCTTTGTTGAATCTATACGAGAATCCTACTGTCACTACCCTGCTGTCGAGCAAACTCAGCCAGTTTGCTTTTGAGTTGGCTATATTATTAATATCACCTCCGGGTTGATTGGTATAAAATATATCTGAAAAATTCAGTTTTACTGTTCCTTTACCTTTCAGGATCTTTTTGGAAACACCGGCCCTCATTTGCCACACAGGTATGGTAAGAAACTGTCCGGCGAGTATACGTGTCTGGTAGGAACCCCCAAGTTCTGCGTTGATACTTTTTGTAACAGTAAACTGCAATGTTGGCCCAACATACCAATAAAACTTATTTGCATTTAATGTTTGCCCGTAAACAATACTTTTATAACCCATGTTCTTGTATTCGGTATAAAGCTGCATTACCCACCATTTCGTTAGTTGAAAATTTCCATTTACACTTATACCATATATAACCTGCTTCCCGAAATTTCCGGGGCGACTGTAATAAACTGTTCCTCTTTGTTCATTGGTTTCCTGGATAAGGTCATCAATGATATTATATTCGAGAGAAGTTGTAAGAAAATTTTTATACGTGTGCGACAATTCAAAACCATAAGAAAAAGTAGGAACGAGAAAAGGATTACCTCCATAATAAGTAAACCTGTCCAAAGGATACGTGAAAGGATTAAGATCCTGGTAATTTGGCCTGTCGATTCTTCTGCCAATTGAAAATCCTATTTGATTTTTTTGCATCGAATCCAAACGGTAAACAATAAAAACAGTTGGGAAAAGATTTGTGTAATGACGGCTAAATGCGGAATCGTTTACCAAAGGATTACCCAACTGGTTACCTTTAATATTTGTATTCTCAAGACGTAATCCTGTTTGCAAAGAAATATATTTCCAGTCCTTTGAATAATTAAGGTAAACAGCATTTATATTCTCTTTGTATTTGAAGCGATTTGAAAATTGGTAGTTTGGCGTTTGCACATTATTTACAACATCAAAAAAATCAGCAGTATTATCGGTGTTTACAAAACTGGTTTTAAAACCAGCATCAAACTTAGCCCCGGCTTTTAATGGATTCACATAATCAACTTTCGCTGTTTGAATGTTGATGCTTGCAGGCAGTGACGATTGCAATATTGTTTTACCAAGGAAAACATTATCGGGAGAAAAAATATTATTCTCCAACGTTTGCGTATATGTAGAATTATAATGAATGTAATCTACATTGGCTGACAATTCTTTCCCTTTATTGTCAATTTTATAAGCGTAGTTGATATTAAAAGTTCCGTTCTTCCATTTTTTACGGGATGGATTTGTTGCTGCAAGAAGCGATACCACTTCATTATTTTCATCCAATACCTGTGCATTGTTTTTTACGGGAGAAAAGGAAGGATTGATGAAGCCGGATGCAACCGCTCCTATTGTTGTTTTGTTACTGGCATAATAATCAACACCCAACCTGGCTGTAAAACTTCCCTGCTCTTTTTTTAAATAAGAATTTTGAATAAACCCTGAACTATAAGTTCCATCTGCTGCATAATAGTAACGTTTGATGGTAAGATCCTGGTAAGAATTATTTTGTCCTATGCTGACATTTGTAAAGAAATTAAATTTATTCACCCGGTAATTCAGGTTAAAACTATTATTTGTTCTAAGGTAACGGCCCTGCCCATAACCAAGGTTTAAACCACCATTAAATCCTTTTACCTGGTTCTTTTTGAGTTTGATATTAATGATACCGGCATTACCTGCTGCATCATATTTTGCCGGGGGATTTGTCATAAGTTCAACCGTTTCTATCGTACCGGCAGGGAGTGATTTCAAATAACCTGCAAGGTCAGCCGCAGATAAATAACTGGGCTTATCATCAATAAATATCAATACCCCTTGCTTGCCTTTAAGTGAAATATTTCCATTGATATCCACCAATACACCAGGCGCTTTTTCCAGCACTTCCATGGCTGTGGCTCCTGCATTGCCTATCAAAGCATCGGGATTGATCAACACACGATCAATCTTTCGTTGTACAAAAGGACGTTTGCTGTTTACCTGCACTTCCTGCAAATTCTTTGTTGATGCTTTCATACTAATAACAGGAAGCTCAACTACGTTATTATTAACTGTTATTTCTATAGATGAGCCAGAATAACTTTCATAGCCAATATGTGTAATGGATATAAAATAACTTCCTTCCTTAACCAATACGAATTCAAATTTCCCATCCTGTTCGCAGAAAGTATTTTTTACAAGTGTAGAATCTGCTGAATGCAGCAAACTAACGATTACTGCGCCACGATCATTTATACCGGTGACACTTCCCTTGATTGTACCTGTTTGTGCAAACAAAGGTTTACCCAACAGCATAAACAGGAGTAAAAAAAATAAGTAATGTTTTTTCATGTAGTTATTTTCCCTGTAATATTTTATTTATTTACCCACTCGTGCAACCAATGCCCTGCTTTATAACCGCTTTTTGCCAGGTAAATAATAGCCAATACAACAACCAGGGGAATAAGGATCTTCATAAAAGTGGCTATACGTTTGTCCTCTCTTTCTGTAGACATATTCTATGATTATATATTCGAGGTCTTTGAAATTGGTATTATAATATCTCTGTTATATAAAAATCCGGAAACAAATAAAGAATCGTTTGTCAGAAACTGCTAATTTTTCTTTTGCACCGAAGATGGGCTAACACCAAAATGACTTTTAAAAGCCTTGCTGAAAGAATAGATATCTGCAAAGCCACATTCAATTGCTGCGGCAGAAACTGTTTGTTGTTGTTGTAGTAAATTTTTGCCTGCCTGCAATCTTTTATGCAATAAATATTTATGTGGAGAAATGCCAAATACTTTTTTGAATAACCTGAAAAAATGATATTCAGACATCATAGATTCTCTTGCGATATCTTCAATAGAAAGTGGCAGCATAAAACCGGCATCTATAAATTCCCTGCCACGCAATATCTTCCTATATAATGCCCTTCTTGTTGCAGGTTTTAAAGTGGGGATAGCATGCAATTGTTTATATACCTGCACCTGGTCGGCGATCAGTTTTTCCGATATGGAATAAAAAAATTCTATGTCAATATCATCTCCAGATAATAGATTCCCCTGGACAGCTGCACTTAGCTGCTGCATTTGTTTTCCAAGAAATGTATAATCAGACTGGTATTGATTTTCTAAAAAATGATCGGTATAAAAGAAAGAAGCGAGCATAGGATCAGCATATGCAGTATCGGGGCGTTGCAGGCTGGCAACAATCTCCGTTATTAGTGAAGGCGTAATGTATATACAAATACCTTTCACATCTTTTTTACTGCCGATCTCTACATGGCCCTCTTTTGCACCATTCAACAAAAGGTAACTCCCGGAGTTAACGTCGTAAGCCTGGTTGTTGATCACATAACGTTCCGTTCCTTCTATTACATACTTGATCGCAAAATCCATTGTACCAACGGGATGATAAAACTCGTGCAGCGATGATACATTAAAAACATTGCCGCCACATCTGTAATATTTACTTACCAGTTTACTGTCGGAAAGTAACGTGTATGTATTGGTACTTTTTTTCATGCAAGTTCAGGGTTGCGAAAGCAAATCCTTATGTGGTTATTTAATACAAGAAAATACATTTGCTACAGTTCTTACACTGAAATTATATGAATGGTAGAAATCGGGTCATGTTTTATGAATTCTCTGCCAGGTTTCGCTTGTTAACAGTAACAACAAAAAATAATTCTTAGAAAAAATGATACCATTAAACCTGCTTCATAAACATTGGTCTGTATGGCCTTAAGTTTTCATAGGGTACGGATTAAATAAAGGCCCGGGGTTTCGACCCCAGGCCTTTTTGTTAATTGAAATTCTTTGATAATGGGGTTAATGCAATACCGTAAGATGGCTGCCGCTTGCAATGGTAAGGTTTACTCCGGCGGCTGTTGTAAGTGAATTAATCGTTGCGTTCGAATTGAGTATGACCGTGCCGAAGTTGATGATCACATCTGAATAAATACCTGGCAAACCACAACTCCAGTTCAATGGTTCTTCCCAAAGATTATTTACAGCACCTGTCCACACATCAGCAGTCACTACAACTAAATGCAGTGTTGCAGTAGAATCACATTCGCCGGGTAAGCCGGGAAAATTTACGTGGTAAACACCGGCAGCATTGTAGGATTGCCCGTTCCAAACATAAGGAAGCTGCGAAACACAAATGGAAACATTGCTGTTGCTGGAAGGCGCAGGTGTTATAGAAAGATTCAGTATAACAATTGAATCGCAACCGCCCATATTGGTGAGTGTATCGCTATATACTCCAGGACTATAAATATCAGAACTGTTGAAATGATACGGTAATTGATTGCTGCAAACGGTTACGTTAATCGAAGTACTGGAAGGAAATGAACCAGCTCCCACAACTACTGTTGTACTCCCGGTATCCCCTAGTGCATCTATCACCGTTATGTTATAGCTGCCTGGCGCAAGCCCGGTTATTGTGTTTGAACTGCTGATAATATTGCCGGGATTAATAGTATAAGTATAAGGAGCAGTGCCACCCGCCGGAGTTACTATTATAATACCATCATTCGAGTTAATACAGCTTGCGGCTGCTACAACCGCAGTTACATTAAATGCAAATGAAACTGTGGCCATCAGCACTGCACAAAAGAAAAGAAAGACCGCCTTTTTCATAAGGGAATTTTTATAAAAATAGGGCTTTTGACAAGCTTTTGGATTTTAAAAGCCAGGAAAATTATAGTAAATTTTACACCTATATATAAAACGTTGCAAAGTTATTTCGCAACTTAAAAATTTAATTGTTGTCCAATTTTTAGCTCCTCACTCGTCATTATAATGTAAATAAACATTTATTAGTTAAAAATTAAAGCAATGAAACAACGAATTAATTTTACGGAAACAGGCAAACAGGCAATGAACGCTTTATATGGTTTAGGTAAGTATTTGGCAAAATCTCCCATCGAGCAATCACTACTCGAATTAATTTACTTCAGGGTTTCACAAATGAATGGCTGTGCATTCTGCCTTGATATGCATTCAAAAGATCTACGTGCAAAAGGTGAAACAGAGCAACGACTTTATGTTTTAGATGCATGGAGGGAAGCACCTTTCTATACCACCAGGGAGCGCTCTGCACTGGCCTGGGCCGAATCACTTACAAAAATTGCAGGTGGAATGGTTCCCGATGAAATATACAATGAAGCAAGAAAACATTTTTCTGAAAATGAATTAATTGACCTCACGATAGCGGTCATCACTATTAATGGCTACAATCGTTTGAATATTGCTTTTGGTGCTGCAGTTGGAACTTACGAGGTTGGACAATACAACTAATAATTTTATAATAAGGCATACCGTTTAACCGCAGAGATGCGAGGTCGCAAAAACTTCTCAGCGTCTTTGCGTCTCCGCGGTAATTTTTATTCTACGCTTACTGTTTTTTTCTAACCCTGGCTGTAAAGAAAATCAATAATGCAAATAATACAAAACCGGCTATGCATATCTTTTTACCAAGTGCGAGGTTTTTAGAAACAAACGAAAGTTCAAGATCATATTTACCTGCCTCGAGATAAATTCCTGTCATACCATTGGTCAATAATATTTTTTTATAGATCTTATTCTTTTCATCCCTGATGGTCCAGTCATCATCATAAGGAATAGAAAAATAAACCAGTGCCGGTGAAGTAATACTTATGGAACCGTCAATAAGTGTGGGTTTGAAATGTTTTACGAGGAATGCATTTTGAGAAAGTGTATCCGTTATACTTTTTATTTTTTCTAAAGTTAAAAACTGGAGCGATAGCGTATCATTGATACTTAATTTTTGTAAAGATTTCACTTCATTCATATTGCTATCGGCTACAATGGCTGCACGCAGGCTCATAAAATCTTTTTGTGGCTGGCTGCATTTTTCAAAATCATTTAGAGAAAAAACGTTATGATAGGCAAAGCCGATCGGTAATGCATATTTATGTTTTAAAACAGTAACGTCTCCAAACCTTGCAATTGAATCGAATATGGCCAATGTGTTTGGATCCAAAGGCGATTTTGTCAACACATATTTTACGCTATTCAAACCTTCAGTGATCACCCTGCCCGAAAGTCCGTTAGCCCAACGTGTCGCAGCTTCCTCTGTACCCTGTATAACCCCAATTGTTTTTAGGTATTGGATATAATACTTCTGGTTGAATGAATTGTAACTGCTGGTTCCATTATAATCCTGTGCCATGCCATCATTCAAACTATAATGCATCGCAGGTGAACTCGCATATCGTTTATCAATTCTGAAAAATCCTTTGTCTTGTTTTTTTATAAATTGAATGGCTTCATTAGAGTAATCATTGTAGCCGGCCTTCTGGCTTGCCTCTTCCCTGGAAAGAATATCCCTGTTATTAATAGAAATGGAAGAAAGATAAATGAGCTCGATAACAAAAAGTCCTAGAAAGGCAAATTGTATTCCTTTATTTAGTTTAGGTATAAATGCCAGTAAACATGTATAAGCCAATATTGCGATCACAACAAAATTACTGATGCGTGATACCTTAACATCGTCTGCCTCGAAATATGGATAGAACAGCAGTATCAATAATATCAATGCACTTACGACTAAACCAACGATACTGATCTTGCCTGTTTTAATAATTTTATTCAAGGCCATTAAAGCAGTTATGGTAAATACAAGGCCAACATAAAATGAAAAACTGCGGTAATAATCACCCGTAAAAAAAGAAAATGCATAACGGAACCATGGAAAAATGATCGGGATAATCCAAACAGCGAGAAACACTGCATAAACAATTTTTAATTTTTTACTAACGCCAAAAAATAATTGTGGTACCAGCAACAACGCCGGTATGCCGCAATAAAACAATGGCGCTTCTAAAATATTTTGAAAGCCTTTAAAGTCAACACCACTTCCTAAAATATCAGAAGCAAAAGTTCTGCACACTGCAGTACCTAATTGTAATTTATCAGCAATAGCAAACACCGGTGTAGCTTTCAATACAGCAGCCATGGAATTAGCCCCTGAGCCTCTCGGGCTATCGAGCATGATCTGCAAATGTTCGAGTATCCAGGGCGCAGCTATTAAAACGCCTGCAAGCGCAACAAGTGCGGTTTTGCCCAATACAATTAAATAAGATTTAAAATTGAAATCATCTTTTTGCAACAACCGCAAGCTGATATAAAAAAATAAAAAGACAGTAAGTGTTGCAAGCACAAATGGCCTGGAGAAACTAATATATAAAATGGGCAATGCCAATAACCAGAGATTATTTTTCTGGTACAATCTTTCAAAACCCAGTAATATAAAAGGCATGGTTAAAACTTCAACAGAAAAAATAAACCAGCATGAGCATACGATCATAAATCCACTGAAGGCATACATCAGTGCGCCAACAATACAAACAAACTGGTTCATTTTTATTGAACGCAGGTAATGATAAAAAACAAAACCTGCCAGCACAAGTTCAAATACTATTTTATAGCCCAATAAATTGCGGGCTGTATCAACACCAAATGGATATAATAAATAATCAAGCGGATCAGTTAAGGCAAAAGTGAAAGCGTTTTGTCCCATACCAAATTCAAATGACCAGGATGGAAATCCATATTTTTCGAAGTAGTGAACATTATGAGACAATAAAGGATAAGACAAATTGAGTGAATCACTTCCTATGTCTTTGTATAAAAATATTTTTTCAAAAAACAGGAAGTCTTTAAATACGATGGCTGCCATGATCAGCAACAACCCCAAAACGATCCATTGACATTTATTGCCAAGGGTTTCAAAAAAATCGATGACGGGTGTAGCGATCTTTTGTTTTATGGGAGGCGGTGAAGGTGCAGTTATCTTTTTTTTAGACATGGATGGGACTGGCTTTTATGATCGTCTAAAAATATTTAATAATAAACATTGCACAAAATTATAATTGAGAACAATGTATTTTCATGTAAAGTATTTTCGGCATTTTTGTATGTCTAAAGCAAATTAAGAGATGTTTCAATTAAAAGAAATCGCGGAGGCACATTCAAAAGTTAAAAGCGGAGCTGATTTTCCCGCTTATGTGCAGGACCTTATAAAATTGGGCGTAAAAAAATATGATACTTATGTTAGCGACGGCCATACTTTATATTTAGGAGATAATGATTACCAAATTCAATCTGAACCTAAATACGCTGAATTAAATATTGCGAACATTAGTGATAAAGAAAGATTCCGGCATTATTTAAAAAGCCACCAAAGAGGACAAACTGATTATCCAACATTCTGCAATCACGCAGCAGGAACCGGGGTTGAAAAATGGACGGTTGATATGAACCAGATGACTTGTACATATTATGATAAGGCGAATAACAAAATGTTGGAAGAAGAAATTCCTGTCTCCTAAACAGTAAAAAAAACCTCTCATTAAGAGAGGTTGGTGCCCAGGACTGGATTCGAACCAGCACATCCTTGCGAACGCTGCGACCTGAACACAGTGCGTCTACCAATTTCGCCACCTGGGCAGAACGTTTAAACGTTGAACGTTGAACGTTTCAGGACGACAAATATATATTCAAAAATCCTTTTAAAAAAACTATACTGAGATATTAAATTCTCTCAAACAATCATTCAAACTCGTTTTAAGATCAGTACTCTCCTTCCGTTTTCCAATGATCAATGCACAGCTAACACCATATTCGCCGGCAGGGAATTTTTTATTATAAGTACCTGGTATTACAACACTGCGTGGAGGAACGGTTCCTTTCATTTCTATTGGTTCGCTGCCGCTAACATCAATGATCTTTGTTGATTGTGTTAATACAACATTTGCACCGAGTACGGCTTCTTTTTGTACCCTCACTCCTTCTACCACGATGCTCCTGCTGCCGATAAAACAACCATCTTCAATGATCACCGGCGAGGCTTGCAACGGTTCAAGCACACCGCCAATACCAACGCCGCCGCTTAGGTGAACCCCCTTGCCTATTTGTGCACAGCTTCCCACCGTTGCCCATGTATCAACCATGGTGCCTTCATCTACATAAGCGCCTATGTTTACATACGAGGGCATCAGTACCACATTCTTTGCCAGGTAAGCGCCATACCTTGCCACCGCATGGGGCACAGCACGCACACCAAGTTCTTTATAGTTGCTTTTCAATTTCATTTTATCATAAAACTCAAAAGGCGGAAGGTTGAATGTCTGCATCGGTTGTATACCAAAATACAAAAGAATGGCCTGCTTTACCCATTCATTCACCTGCCAGTTTAATGTATCGGCATTGATAACTGGTTCGGCTGTACGCAATCTTCCTTTGTCTACCTGTTCGATCACTGTGCGTATTGCTTCACGGTGTACTTCGCCCTTTGTAAGCTCCCTGTTGTCCCAGGCTTCCTGTATGAGTTGTTTTAGGTCCATCGTTTATTTTTTTACAAATCTACCGGACAATTGACAATTGACAATGGATAATTGACAATGAATCGCCCACTTGTACATTGAATATTGTACGTTGGTTATTGAGTATTAATAAAGGAAACACGAATTGTGGACATGAATTGCACGAATTGAAAACCGGATCTGCTTTAATTCATGAAATTCGTGTTTAAAATCCGTGTTCCTTAACTTTGCCCCATGCACAAATTCCTTGTCATACAAACTGCTTTCATCGGCGATGTGGTACTGGCTACTGCAGTGGTTGAAAAATTGCATATGTATTTTCCAAAAGCCAATATTGACTTTTTGTTACGGAAAGGAAATGAAGCATTACTTGCAAACAATCCGAAAATAAACGAGGTCATTATCTGGGATAAAAGAAATGGTAAAACAAAGAACCTCCGCAGAATACTTAAACAAATCCGCAAAACAAAATATGATAAGGTAATAAACCTGCAGCGTTATTTTTCTACAGGATTGCTCACTGCATTTTCAGGAGCAAAAGAAACGATCGGCTTTGACAAAAATCCTCTCAGTTTTCTTTTCAGCAAAAAGGTTACACATGTATTTGATACAAAGCATCCGCGGCATGAAGTGGAAAGGAACAATGATCTTATCCGTGATTTTACCGACGACAGTTTTACCAAACCCGTTTTGTACCCGGCTGAAAACGATTTTGCATCCGTTGAAAAATATACAAGACCTTCTTATGTTACCATGACGCCATCGAGTGTATGGTTCACAAAAAAATATCCTGTTGAAAAATGGATCGAACTAATTGATCATTTTGATACTACCGTTAAAATATATTTGCTGGGCGGAAAAGATAATATTGCCGAATGCGAGATGTTGCTTTCAAAAACAAAAAATAAGAACGTTGAAGTACTGGCTGGTAAATTAAATTTTCTTGGATCTGCAGCATTGATGAAGGGCGCCGTCATGAATTATACAAACGATAGTGCACCGCTTCATTTTGCTTCTGCGGTGAATGCACCTGTTACTGCGATCTTTTGCTCTACCGTTCCTGCATTTGGTTATACACCATTATCAGATCTGTCTTATATTGTAGAAACAAAAGAACAGCTTGATTGTCGTCCCTGTGGACTTCATGGATATAAAAAATGCCCGCTTGGACATTTCAAGTGTGGTTATGGAATTAAAACCGAACAAATACTTGAAACACTCGTGTCAACAGTTTAGCAATTGGTAAGATTTTATAAGTTGAAGCTGTTTGTTTAGAAAGTTTAGGAGTTTAGCAAACCTAATACTATGATTAAATATAATAATTCAGACAGCAAATGATTGTTATTCTAAACTTATAAACTTTCTAAACTATAGACTTGTATTTTAATATACCTTGCTAATTACTAAACGATCAATAGTACATCAATGAAAATGAAAAACGATATTAAAGCCTGCCTGAAAGTACTGGAAGAAGGCGGCCTTATTTTATATCCTACCGATACGGTATGGGGCATTGGCTGCGATGCCACCAATGAAGCAGCAGTTGCAAAGATCTATGCACTGAAAAACAGGAACGAAGAAAAAAGCATGATCATTTTACTTGCGGATGAAGAAGATATCCTGGATTATACCGACCAGGAAAATCTTACCATATTTGATTATATAAAAGGAATTGTAAAGCCTGTTACCATTATTTATTATGAGGCAAAAAACCTGGCCAGGAACCTCATCAACAAAGATGGCAGTGTTGGCATCAGGATCGTAAAAGATGATTTTTGCAAACAGCTCATTCGTGCATATGGCAAACCGATCGTTTCCACTTCATCTAACGTATCAGGATACCCGCCACCACTTTACTTCAATGATATCGATATTAAAATAAAGGATGGCGTTGATTATGTGGTGCAGCATCGGCAGGATGATGATATACCCGGAGTACCAAGTACCGTGATCAGGATGAATGAAGATGGAAGTTATGTTGTGATAAGGCCATAGCTGAAATGACAAAACCTAAACTTCTGATTCGCAATTCCGTGTTCCTTGTTCGATATTCTAAAAACTGGTCAAAGTTTATTCTGTAAAGAAATATTCAATAATCAACGTACAATGTTCAATATTCAAATGCATTCCAATTAGTATTGAAGATTGTACGTTGATTATTGAACATTATTTACAGGCTTCTGCCCGGATAGAATATCGAACAGGGAATTCCGAATCATAAAGTTGATAAAATACCTACAGCTAACAAATCAGTTTCTTAAATATCCATTAATATAATACTTCTTGTTTATGCAAGGCGTATCTACGGTAATCACATCTCCCGCTTTTAAAACCTGTTGACATAAGTTATTATCTAATCGCTTTCCATTAATCACTGGCCTCAGTGAATTATATGCGTTATTGCTTGTCACGATCACAAATATTTTACCTGCCGGAACGGTGAACGGTGTGCAGCCGATATTAAAAGTTTTCCATTCAACCGTTGCATCCACTAAAAAGCCGGTAGCTTCACTTCTTACCGAGTCGCCGGCACTTGCACCAATAAAAGGTCTCGTATCCATTCCATTGGTTAGATTGCCCTTTACAAAACCAAATGTGTCAACAATTACATAATCATAAGCTGCATATAAATTTTTACCCGCAGGTACAGTAAAAGCAACGGTATCATTTAACTGTACAGGCGTAATATTATTCAAACCATCGGGATGCTGAAATGTGCCCGATGAAGCAGCCATATTTGCATACAAAGCATAAGGCACACTCATGAATTGTGTAGTACCCATCGCAACATAACTTGTTCCACCTGCAATATCAATTTCTGTTTTCAGCCATTTGGAACCACTCCCCCAGTTGATGGTACTGAAAGTACCTGAAGTAACCGTTCCATTTCCAATTACAATCGAAAACAAACCTGTGTTATCTGATGTAGGCCCTTGCGTTTCCTGGTATACTAACGTACCTGTAGCCGAACCATCTAAAATACTTAAGCGCACACCTAACAATTGATTGATAACAGGGACGCCTGATCCGTTATAAGCGACAGCCTGGTAATTTAATCCCTGTGGTGCCTGGGCAAAAATAAATGCCGGAATAAGAATGAGGATAGCAACGAGTAGATTAATTTTCATTGTCTGTTTGTTTTATAATTAGAATTTATCTTTTAAATATCCGTTAATAACAATAACCAAATTTCCTGTACAACCAGTTGTCGAAATTGTCATTCCTTCATCAATGATTGTATTCGTTAATAAAGGTGTGGCAAAAGGGTTAGATATTCCATTGAAAATCACTTCGCATGTTTGTGGGGTTGGATTAGAATAACCATATGACGTGGTATTAATAACTACAAATTGTTTATTTGCAGGTACAGTAAATGATGAGTTTACCAGGTTAATTGTTTTCCAGTCAACTTTTTTATCAACCAGGAAACCAACACGAGACCAGGCACGGATCCAAACAACGCTATTCTCACTCACTCCAACCATTGTTTTTGATTCTGCACCGCTTCCTGAAACAAAGGCCATTAAAGTATCTCCATCGATAGTAATCCCTCCCTGTGCATTTGGAAGATATAGATTTTTTTCTACAGGAACCGTATAGTTTGTACTGTCAGGAATATAAACCGTCGTTACATTATTAAACCCATCCGGATTTGTAAAAGATGGTGATCCAAGTCCGGCTGTATTTGCATACAACGCATAAGGCACACTCATGAATTGTGTAGTGCCCATCACCACATAACTTGTTCCACCTGTAATATCAATTTCTGTTTTCAACCATTTGGAGCCATTGCCCCAGTTAATAGTATTGAATACTCCTGATACAACCGTTCCATTTCCAATTACTATAGAAAACAAACCTGTATTGTCTGTTGTTGGTCCTTGCGTTTCCTGGTATACTAACGTACCCGTAGCCGAACCATCTAAAATACTTAAGCGTACACCTAGTAATTGATTGGGAACAGGAACTCCTGAACCATTATAAGCAACTGCCTGGTAATTTAATCCCTGCGGCGCCTGTGCAAATACCAACCTTGAACAGGTTAATATCAAAACAATAAGGAGAATATTTTTTTTCATTTTGTATTTTAATTTTTCATTTTCAATAAGCGCTTATCTTAATATTGTTATGTTCCCCCGTATCAACCTTTCTGCTTTACTTAAATAGATTGCTTTGATGACGTAATAATATGTTCCGTCGGGGCATGTACCGGATCTGAATGTTCCGTTCCAGTTATTTTGATAGTTATCGGCATGATAAATTAATGACCCATACCGGTTATAAATCGATACATCGGTTTTTAGGATACAATCTGTATGTGATATTTTCCAATAATCATTTATTCCATCTCCATTAGGTGTAAAAGCATTAGGAATGATCAATTCACAGGAACAGTTGACCGAACCTGGAGGTTCAACGGTAAGATGAAGTGTGATTGAAGAGTCACATCCTGTACTGTTGGTAAGATGCAGCGTGTAATCCCCGGCACTGTTATATGCCTGCCCGTTCCATAAATAAGGAAGCTGATCATTACACAGCGCCGCTTCTATTTTAGAAGGAAGGCTGCTGTTTGTAATTGCAAGATGAAGTGTAACCATTGAATCGCACCCGGTACTGTTTGCAAAATGCTGCGTGTAGTCTCCCGCACTATCATACACCTGGCCATTCCATAAGTAAGGAAGCTGATCATTACACATAACTGCTCCTATTGAAGAAGGCTGGCTATTATTTGCAATACTAAGATGAAGTGTAACCATTGAATCGCATCCCGTACTATTAGCAAAATGCTGCGTATAATCTCCGGCACTATTATATGACTGGCCGTTCCATATGTAAGGAAGCTGATCGTTACATATCATTGCTTCTAGTGAAGAAGGCGGGCTAATGCTACCAACTACGATCGCAATTGAATTGGAAGTTGCTGTTGTGGCTGCAAAGCAGGCACTTGCCGGAAGATAGATCATACATGAAACCATATCCCCGTTTACAAAAGAAGAGTTTGTAAAACCATTTGCGGAACTACTTTGCACGATATTACTGTTTACCATAAAGTCATAACGTGGAGCAATACCTGCAGTATCCTGTGCCACTGCAACAAATGTTATTGCATTGCCGGGACAAATAGTATTTCCCGGGTTTGCAGAAATCGTAACAGCAGGTAAAGGTGCTGATGCAATTATTGTTATATCAGAACTTGTAATCGTTCCATAGTTGCAACCATTAAAAGATTGAACAGAAACAATTCCTGAAGTTGCCGTTCCAAAATTAACTGTGATGGCAGTATCGCCTTGACCGCTGATAATAGTAGCACCGGCAGGAACTGTCCATTCATAATAAATACTGCCCGGCACCGGTGAAATATGATACACCACATTTGTCGCACCGAGGCAAACCGGGTTAGTCCCTGCAATAGAGCCTGGGTTTTGCAATGGTGGTAGTTGTGAAAATATCCACCCTGAGTTACCACCAAGATCAACTGAATTATACGCGTTAAATACTGCGCCGCCGGTACAGTGTATATCTTTTATATGAATATTATAACCTGCTACTGAACCGGAAGATTTGGTAACTGTAGCTGCCATTCCATTAACAGAAGATTTTAATACAATATAGGAAACGCAGGAACCTTGTATCCACCAGTTGTTATTGACTGTTTGGGTTTTACCGGAATAAAGCATGTAGGTATATCCGGCGGTAAATATTAAATCTCCATAATTGTTGTTTTCCCAAATCTCTGCATCCCTCTTAAAAGCGGCCTTATGAAAAGTGTTAGCACCTTGCATTAGTGCATTACCATAAAAAACAACATCATGAAACCTGTTATCATCTTTAAAGATGGCATAAACATCAGGCCCTGTAAAATTCACGTCATAGAATGTGAGGCCATTTCCCGCAAAGATGGGATTGTAAGAATTTAATGTACAGTTGATCGTGGAAGTACCACAGTTTAAAATCATCGCAGTAGTCTGCTCTATATACCAATCTGAAGTAACATTAAAAACAGAAGATCCCATATTTAACGTCCGTGAAAAAGTACCACGGGATTCAAAGAAGCCAATGTTTACTGTTTGGTTATTGGTTGTAAGTGTGCCTGCACTGAAACTTATCCATCCAACATTAAAAGTATCCTGCAATGTCCACCCGCCTCCTATACCATTAAAAACAACATTATTAGTAATGGATTGGCCTGCCATCGTAATCGTTTTTCCCCCCGTAGTAGCTTCGAAACTTATAACACAATAAAAAGTTGCTATCGTCATGGCCGGCGAAAATCTTAAAGAACCATATATTTTCAGTTTCGTATTGAAGTCAGCTGTGAAAGTAGGATTGTTGGTTACTCCAGTCCAAAAAATATCACGACAGTATGCAGTAGGTATGTTAATGGCAACCGCCTGCCCGGGTGATGAAAATGAATTTACATCAAAAAAAACATTATCTAACGGTGTGGGTGAACAGCCCGATGGAGCACCGCCACTTGTGAACGACCAGTGATTACCATCATTCCAGTTGCCGTTATTACCTATCCAGTAAAGATCATGTGCTACAGGTGATGTAAAACTCCAGCCCGTATTGTTGCTTATACTAATAGAATTGCTTGCTGTAAAATTTGCGCCCCCAGTGGCCAGCACATCTTTTAATATGGCAAATGAAATATTTACTGTTCCTGCAGGATGACTGATGGTAAACTGGCTACCCTGTGTATAAGAGTTGATATCCACATAAGCGCCACAGTTACCAACAGCATTTACAATCCCCGAAACTGATTGTGTTGTGCCTGCGTAAAAACTATAACTATAACCAGGTGTAAAAGTTATGTTAGTATAATTATTGTTGCTTCTTACTTCTGCATCTTTCTTAAAAGTTGCACTGTAAAATGTATTGGAACCATCAATTACAGCTTTACCATAAAAAACTGCATTGTGAAATCTATTATTATTCTGCAGGAGAATATAGATATCCGGGCCAGTAAAATTCAGGTCATAATAAGTAAGATTAGCTCCGTTAAAGATAGGTGTGTATGAATTGAGTGTACAATTGATGGTGGATGTACCGCAGTTCAAGGCGATGGCTGTAGTCGGCTCAATATACCAGTCTGAGGTCACATTAAAAACAGAAGATCCCATATTTAACGTCCGTGAAAAAGTACCACGGGATTCAAAGAAGCCAATGTTTACTGTTTGGTTATTGGTTGTAAGTGTGCCTGCACTGAAACTTATCCATCCAACATTAAAAGTATCCTGCAATGTCCACCCGCCTCCTATACCATTAAAAACAACATTATTAGTAATGGATTGGCCTGCCATCGTAATCGTTTTTCCCCCCGTAGTAGCTTCAAAACTTATAACACAATAAAAAGTTGCTATCGCCATGGCCGGCGAAAATCTTAAAGAACCATATATTTTCAGTTTCGTATTGAAGTCAGCTGTGAAAGTAGGATTGTTGGTTACTCCAGTCCAAAAAATATCACGACAGTATGCAGTAGGTATGTTAATGGCAACCGCCTGCCCGGGTGATGAAAATGAATTTACATCAAAAAAAACATTATCTAACGGTGTGGGTGAACAGCCCGATGGAGCACCGCCACTTGTGAACGACCAGTGATTACCATCATTCCAGTTGCCGTTATTACCTATCCAGTAAAGATCATGTGCTACAGGTGATGTAAAACTCCAGCCCGTATTGTTGCTTATACTAATAGAATTGCTTGCTGTAAAATTTGCGCCCCCAGTGGCCAGCACATCTTTTAATATGGCAAATGAAATATTTACTGTTCCTGCAGGATGACTGATGGTAAACTGGCTACCCTGTGTATAAGAGTTGATATCCACATAAGCGCCACAGTTACCAACAGCATTTACAATCCCCGAAACTGATTGTGTTGTGCCTGCGTAAAAACTATAACTATAACCAGGTGTAAAAGTTATGTTAGTATAATTATTGTTGCTTCTTACTTCTGCATCTTTCTTAAAAGTTGCACTGTAAAATGTATTGGAACCATCAATTACAGCTTTACCATAAAAAACTGCATTGTGAAATCTATTATTATTCTGCAGGAGAATATAGATATCCGGGCCAGTAAAATTCAGGTCATAATATGTCAGGTTATTTCCGGCAAAGATTGGCGTAAAGGAATTAAGCGTACAATTGATAACAGATGTACCGCAGTTCAATGTCATGGCCGTAGTGGGCTCAATATACCAATCCTGTCTAACATTAAAAGTAGAAGAACCCATATTCAACGTTCGTGAAAAAGTGCCACGGGATTCAAACATACCAACGTTTATTGTTTGGTTATTGGTAGTAAGCGTCCCTGCGTTGAAACTTATCCATCCAACATTAAAAGTATCCTGCAATGTCCAACCGCCCCCGATACCATTAAAAGCAACATTATTATTAATTGACTGGCCTGCGAGGGTAATCGTTTTACTTCCTGCTGTAGCTTCAAAACTTATAGCACAATAAAACTCCGTCACAACCATGGCAGGTATAAACTTCAGGGAACCGTATATTTTTAAAAGACTGTTAGTAGCCCCTTCAAGTGATGGCATATTGGTTACACCTGTCCAATCCATATCATGGCAAAGGATGGTTTGCGGATTCAGTGTAACTGTTTGCCCTGCAGCATTAAAAGAATGTGCATCAAAAAACACATCATCAACTGCCGTTGGTATATAGTTATGCAATACGGTTCCCCCCGATGTGGTGGCCCAGTGATTAAGATCGTCCCAGTTGCCTGTTCCTCCTATCCAATAATAATTCAGTGCATTGGTTTTATTAACCGATAAAACCATTAGTAATGTGGCAAGAAATATGGAACAGGCTAGTTTCCTCACAGACAGTTTTTTTATTTTCTTTAGAAAACATTTCCAGGAATTTTTCTGAGAAGCCTGCTTGTTTTCATTATTTGATTCTTATCCTGTATTCAACTATTTATCCATTAAATAACCATTAAGGATAAAATATTTCAAATAGGAAGTTGGCGTACACCCGGTACTGGAGATCACTGTTCCCGGCTCAAAGATCATGTTTGAAAATGTTGTGGCAGCGATGCTGTTGATGGTTACACTGCAATTTCCAGCAGGCCCTCCTGAAAAATTAAATGGAGGTGGCCCACCGAGTGCCCCATTACCATTGCTGCAAACATTAACCACAACAAATTGTTTCCCGGCTGGTACAGTAAATGCTGTGCTTAAAACATCAACTGTTTTCCACTCTACAGTTTTATCAACTAAAAACGCTGTAATTGGCCCAAGCAAAAACCAAACGACACTATTTTCACTTGCCCCTATGAACGTTCTTGCATTCACACCTCCGCCATAGAGATTTGTAAATAATGTATCTCCATCTATTACAAAAGGTATTTCCGCACTTGTTATATATAAATTTTTACCAGCAGGTACTGTGTAGTTAATACTATCAGGAATTATTACCGTCGTTGCATTTCTATATCCATCCGGCATTGTAAATGACGCTGATCCAACACCACTTGTATTTGCATACAATGCATAAGGCACACTCATGAACTGCGTCGTACCCATCACCACATAACTTGTTCCACCTGTAATATCAATTTCTGTTTTCAACCATTTGGAACCATTGCCCCAGTTGATGGTATTAAATGCTCCTGATACAACCGTTCCATTTCCAATTACAATAGAAAACAATCCTGTATTATCTGTTGTAGGTCCTTGTGTTTCCTGGTATACTAACGTACCCGTAGCCGAACCATCTAAAACACTTAAACGTACGCCTAATAATTGATTCGTAACGGGAACACCTGAACCATTGTAAGCAACAGCCTGGTAATTCAAACCCTGTGGTGCCTGGGAAAATATAAAAACTGAAATGAGTAATAATGGTATAAATAATAATATTTTTTTCATAAAAATTTTTAGACGATCATCTAAACTATTTATCCTTGAAATATCCATTAATAAAATAATAACCATAGCTGCATGGCATATTAGAAGTAAGAATATCTCCTGCTTTAAGAATCAGGAAAGAATTATTTGCTTCAATGGACTGGCCATTAATAAATACATGGGGCCATACATTACCTGGCCAATTCAGGTTAGGTTGAAATATATTGAAAGACACAGCCCGAAGCACAAAGATCTTACCTGCCGGAACAGTTAATGTATTGCATGCAATATTGAG
This sequence comes from Ferruginibacter sp., assembly GCA_047601875.1. Taxonomy (GTDB): domain Bacteria; phylum Bacteroidota; class Bacteroidia; order Chitinophagales; family Chitinophagaceae; genus Ferruginibacter. The sequence continues at coordinate 963,594 of JASGIL010000001.1, forward strand.
TGATATCCAATCCACTTTTTTATTTACCAAAAAACCTGTAAGATTTGCTTTCACCTGCATATTTGGCCCGGCGCCGATAAAATTGGATGAATGTTTTCCATATGGATACCAAATATCACCGCTTGCATATTCTGATGAATCGATCTTTACATCCTCTGCATTGGTGTAAAGATTTTTTCCTGGAGGAACAATAAACCAATTCACTGTATCCAATACAACTGGTTCTATATTTTCAAGGCCGTCCGGAAATTCTAATGTTGCTCCAGCATTACCAGCCTTATCTGCATAAAAAGAATAAGGCACACTCAAAAACTGCGTCGTACCCATCACCACATAACTTGTTCCACCTGTAATATCAATCTCTGTTTTCAACCATTTGGAACCATTGCCCCAGTTGATGGTATTAAATGTTCCTGATACAACTGTTCCATTTCCTATTACAATAGAAAACAAACCTGTATTGTCTGTTGTTGGTCCTTGTGTTTCCTGGTATACTAACGTACCCGTAGCCGAACCATCTAAAATACTTAAGCGTACGCCTAATAATTGATTGGTAACAGGAACACCTGAACCATTGTAAGCTACGGCCTGGTAATTTAATCCCTGTGGTGCCTGAGCAAATAAAAGTACAGGTACAATTAATAATAAAAAAGAGGTTAAATATTTTTTCATTTCCAGGATTGATTACATAATAATTTATTTGTCTTTTAAATATCCATTTACTGCTAACCTGAACCCGGGATCACTACAACCTGATGATGTAAGCACGTCACCTTCATCAAGAATAGAATTTGTGAGGAGAAATCCAAAGCCATACAATATACCGTTGAGACTTGTTTGACAGGTTTGAGGCATAGGATTGGGAGAAGAACTTCCATCAAAAAAAGCAGAAGAAGCCACTATCACAAATTGCTTATTTGCAGGAACAGTAAATGAAGGCCCGCTAAGATCGATCGTTTTCCATTCTACTTTTTTATCTACTAAAAAACAAACTTTGGCGCCAAACCTAAACCAAACAACGCTGTTTTCACTTGCACCAATAAGCGTTTTTGAATCTCCGCCACCGCCAGAGACTTGCGTGGCTAACATGGCCCCGTCAATTTTTACACCGTTCATTGGAGTGGGTATGTACAAATTTTTTCCAGGCGGAACCGTATAGTTTGTACTATCGGGTATGATCACTCTTGTTATATGATCAAACCCATCAGGAATATTAAAAGAACCTCCGGAGAATCCGGCACTATTTGCATACAATGCATAAGGCACACTCATGAATTGCGTCGTACCCATCACCACATAACTCGTTCCACCTGTAATATCAATCTCTGTTTTCAACCATTTGGAACCATTGCCCCAGTTGATGGTATTAAATGCTCCTGATACAACCGTTCCATTTCCTATTACAATAGAAAACAACCCTGTATTATCTGTTGTAGGGCCTTGTGTTTCCTGGTAAACTAACGTACCCGTAGCCGAACCATCTAAAATACTTAAGCGTACGCCTAATAATTGATTAGGAACAGGAACACCTGAACCGTTGTATGCAACGGCCTGGTAATTCAAACCCTGTGGCGCCTGCGCAAATGTTAAACTGGCAGATGCTAATATGAAAGCAATAAGAATAAATATTTTTTTCATAGAATTTTTAGGCTTATTTATCTTTCAAATAACCATTAATGAAAACATAGTAACCCGGAACATTACAATTGGAAGTAGAAAGTGTTGTTCCTTCATCCAGAATAGCATTTTGCAGTATCAGGTAACCGCCCGGGTAAAATACACTGTTTAAATTTACACCACATCCTGGAGGTTGAGGAGTGGCATTACCATTGTCATGCATGGCCCCACTTGTAACAATAACAAATTGTTTATTGGGTGGTACTGTGAATGAACTTGTAGAAAGATCGAGTGATAACCATGTTACTTTTTTATCTACTAAAAAACCAACCATGCTATAAGTTTGAAGCCAAACGACACTGTTTTCACTGGCACCTATGAACGTCATCGGAATTGCAACAGAACCAACACCTGTTCTCTGAAACACGTTGTCAACTCTTATCGCACCTTTCGCACTTGGTAAATACAAATTTTTTCCTGCCGGAACAGTATAATTTACACTGTCAGGAATAACAACCATGGTACTGTTACTAAACCCATCAGGATTTGTAAAAGATGAAGAGCCCGGATCTGTCGCATTTGCATATAATGCATAAGGCACACTCATAAATTGCGTTGTACCCATCACCACATAACTTGTTCCACCTGCAATATCAATTTCTGTTTTCAGCCATTTGGAACCATTGCCCCAGTTGATGGTATTGAACGTTCCGGATACAACGGTGCCATTTCCAATTACAATAGAAAACAAACCTGTATTATCTGTTGTAGGTGCCTGTGTTTCCTGGTATACTAACGTACCCGTAGCCGAACCATCTAAAATACTTAATCGTACGCCTAATAATTGATTGGTAACAGGAACACCTGAACCGTTATAGGCAACGGCCTGGTAGTTTAAACCCTGCGGTGCCTGTGCAAATACCAACCTTGAGCAGGTTAATATTAAAACAATAAGGAAAATATTTTTTTTCATTTTATGTTTTGATTTTTTACTCCCCTATTTATTTCTCAAATAACCATTGATAACAAATTTGAAATGACCACCTGTACAACCGGCCGTTGCAATTGTCATCCCTTCATCAATAATAGAATTGGTTAACATAGGCCATTTATAATTTATAAAATCATATGGAACACCATTGATGAACATCTGGCATCCGGGAGGCTGTGGCCCTGAAGATTCATCATACCAGTTTTCAGTACTTATAATAACCAACTGTTTATTGGCAGGAACCGTGAATGAGGCATTCATGAGATTAAGGGTTTTCCAGTCAACTTTTTTATCTACCAAAAAACAAACCCTTGGCATATGGTACGAATACACAACACTATTCTCGCTTGCACCAACAAGTACTTTTGCATCTGCATCCTGCGTTGCCATACCCGTTTGTATCTTATTACCATCGATAGATACTCCCAACATACAGGATGGTATGTATAAATTCTTTCCCGCAGGAACAGTATAATTCACACTGTCCGGGATAACAACTGTAGTTATATTATTAAATCCGTCAGGATTTGTAAAAGATGCCGAACCCGGCCCTGCTGCATTCGCATACAATGCATAAGGCACACTCATGAATTGCGTGGTACCTATCGCAACATAACTTGTTCCACCTGTTATATCAATTTCCGTTTTCAACCATTTGGAACCATTGCCCCAATTGATGGTATTGAAAGTTCCGGATACAACTGTTCCGTTTCCAATTACAATGGAAAACAAACCTGTGTTATCAGTATTGGGAGTTTGAGTTTCCTGGTATACCAATGTGCCCGTAGCCGAGCCATCCAGGATGCTTAAGCGTACGCCTAATAATTGGTTTGCAACAGGCACCCCGGCTCCATCATAAGCAACGGCCTGGTAATTCAAACCCTGGGGTGCCTGCGCAAAGATCATTGTGTTGTATAATAAAATGAACAGGGTAAGGATCAAATATTTTTTCTGCATTTTTATTTTATTAAAAGTTCATTACAGGTGATAACATCTCCCGGCTGAACCCCATGTTCAAAAAAATATCAGTACGGATCATTTCATATGCAGCACGGCGGTGGCTACTTTTTAAAAAAAAGCTAACATAACAATCGCACCAATAATTACCAATAAGACCAATAGTTTTTGCATACTTAAAGTTTTACAATTTTAAAAACATATAATACTTCATAAGATTTGCCCAGGATCTTCGCAATGTAAAATCCTGCAGGTAGGTTTTTCACTTGTATTGATGATGTGGTAATGTCGTATGTGGAAATGCGGTGACCGGCTATATCAAAGAACTGTACCTGTTTTGCATTGGTAAGATCTCCTTTGATATTCAGCATGTCGTTCACCGGGTTTGGATAAACCCTAACAGTAATAGAATCTATCGGGCCGGCAGGATCTGTTGGCGGTGGCGTTACTACCGGTGGCGGAGGAGGTGGTGGAACCACTACGGTTGTTCTTGAAAAACCAGTAAAAAATCCCTGTGACAATGTGGTTGATGTTGTATTGCCAACCGTACTGCTAAAACTACCTACAATTGGTTCACCAACCGATGTTTTAAGTGTAATGCCACCCGCATTATAAGTGGTACCCGTAGCATTGATTATTTTCCTTTCAATTGACTGTGCCTTTGCAGTAGAACAAAAAAGCAGGAGTAGTAACGGATAGATTTGTTTCATGAAATGGCTTTTGTGTATAATTAGATAACTTGGCCGGGGCTCAAAAAGGTTGGGTGTTTTTGGTACTTTTTTTAAAAAAAGGGGAAGTTTTTTCAAAAAGTGGTCGTTGGGTAGAAGTGTAAAATCTAAAATGTAAAATAATAAATGTAAAAGTGGCTAGCGGGATCCGCCCCATTCCGACGAATATTGAACATTGTACGTTGAATATTGAACATTCCATAAAAAAGCCCCCACTATTGTAGGGGCCGTTTTCTGAAAAGATTTACCTATAAAAAAATAACTAAAGGATTGTGTACGCCAGCCCCAGGTGTACAACCTGGTTCTTCCATTTCTCATTATTGGTTACATCGTTCAGGTCATTCAAACCAACGATATACCTTCCATAAACCCTGAAGCGGGAAATTTTAAACTGTAGTCCTCCGTTCAAACTGAAATCACCTTTTTTAAATGCATTTTCCCCGTTTTGTATGGCACTTACATTCTCATTGAACAAAATACTATACTGCGGGCCAAACTGCAATGCAACATTGGGATTAAAATAATAGTTGACGAGTATCGGTATGTTGAGATAGTTCAAATGCACTTTTGTATTTACTCCATATAAAACAGCATCGGAACTAATGTTTTTCCTGCTTTGCCCGCTTGACTGGCTGAAATATACCTCGGGCTGAATACCAATCTTCTGAATTTTTATTTCTACAAATGCCCCTGCATTGTAGCCTAATTTAAATTCTTCATCAAAAGATTTTCCTTTTAACTTATTAAGATCAATGCCCGCCATTACACCAAAATTTACTTTCTGGCTAAATGAAACATGGGTGATCAGGGCAAAAAACAATGTGGTCAATAACAATCTTGGTTTCATAAATGTTGATTTGTTGAAACATGCGTTCCAGGTTAGCAATAACAATGATGTAAAATTAAATCATTAAAAAGCATAACTGATATTAAAAGAGTAGATGGCCGAAAACTTTGTGCTTTCTGTATCATGTAAGTAATAATCAAGATATATCTGCGGCTGGGCAATAAATTTACCTTTTCCATAAGTCATACCAAGCAGGAATGCAACTGATTGCAATGAAAATCTTTCTTTCACACTTCCATCGCCATAAGTTGATTTTAATAAATTCTGTACAAGTGGTCTCCTGTGATTCAAACTTCCGGAATGTGTAACTGTTAATTTTTGATTGCTGCCATTGACAAGAAAAGCTGGCTGTATCTCAATTTCATCTTTCTTAAAAAATATTTTCCTGAAACTCCAGATATGAGAAATGGAAAAGCTGAGTGAGAAGGAACTTAATCTTGTAGTGATCGTATCCCGTATGGTAACTGTCCTGGGTACCTGCACAAATGTAATGACCGAATCAAAATATTCTGTTGTTCGCCCCGAGGAATAACCCATTCCGACAGAAGGGCGGATCCACGGTTTTTTAAATACAACACTTGTATACAGATCATTTTTAAATGGATTGGTTTCAAAGCTTGCAGATTCTCCTTTTATATACCTGGTATAAGAAATACCCGCATTTATTTTTTTCGAATAATACGTGTACGACGGATTGATGGAGTATTGAAACACTTTCATCTGACCACTATCAGTAGCAAAAAAACAACCTGCTGAAATGGCGAAACCACTTTTATGATAATATCCCAGGGCAGGTGTATAAAATATCTTATTCGTTGTGGCCTGTTCAGCATTCACAGAATTATTCTTTAAACTAAAAACCCCGTTACTAACCCCAACGCTGAGGTCAACATAACTTCTTTCTGCTTTTTTATCGAGCATCTTAAAGAATTCATCATTGGCAAACATGGAATCAAGGGAAGCTTTTTCTTCTGCTGTGAGCGTACTATCCTGTGCCCACCCCGTATGTAAGCAGCATAAAAAAAATAAGGTGAAGAAAAGTCTCAACATCAGTTTAAATTTTAGCCGGGCTTCGACCATTGGTACCATCACATGTTTAATAAGATTCTGAATAATAAATATAGGCTGTAATGATCATATTGGACGTTGTTGTTTGGTGTTGGGCGTTTGGTGTTGTGGAAACTCTATGATCATTCGGGAAAAACTAATTTACAGAGCTTTGAATTACCTGAAATCATTCGACCAATTAGACACTAACACCAAACTCCAAACACGAAACATTCTAAAAGTTCTGCAATTTAATGGGTATTAATTCGTACATTTGCGCCGATTATTCAAAAACTGAGAATTGCATGACATGTTCAGTTGCTGTTGAAAACAGGCTTTAGATCACTTTCTTTAGATCATTTCTCCCCCAACGGCCAGAAGCATTACATGTGACAATCAAAAACATTTTTTGACCACGTGTAGTTTGCATGCCGCAATCTAACGGTCTTTATTTAAAAAAAATATTATACAATGACGAATGCATTTGAAGCATTAGGGCTTAAGGCTGAGATCGTACGCTCAGTAACGGACCTGGGTTTTACAAACCCAACTCCTATCCAGGAACAGGCCATTCCTGTTTTAATTTCCGGGATAAAAGATTTTGTGGGCCTTGCACAAACAGGCACCGGCAAAACTGCCGCATTTGGCCTTCCTTTATTACAACTGATCAATGCTGCTGATAAGTTTCCACAGGCATTGATCGTTTGCCCTACAAGGGAACTTTGCCTGCAGATCACCAGCGATCTACAGGATTTTAAAAAACACATCAAGGGCGTTAATGCCGAAGCTGTATATGGTGGTGCATCCATCAGCATGCAGATAAGAAACCTCAGGCAAGGTGTACAGATCGTGGTGGCAACACCAGGAAGACTGATCGATCTTATTGAACGCAAAGCGATCGACCTGCAAAAAGTAAAATACGTTGTGCTTGATGAAGCAGATGAAATGCTTAACATGGGTTTCAGGGATGATATTGATTTTGTTTTGAAAAATACGATCAATCGTGAAAGCATCTGGTTATTCAGTGCAACGATGCCGCCGGAAGTAAGGGCGATTGCTAAAAATTTCATGACGAGCCCGAAAGAAATTACCGTAGGTAAAAAGAATAGTGGTAATGTGAATATCGATCACCAGTTCTTTGTTGCACCTGCTAATAAACGTTATGAAACACTCAAACGTTTGATCGATTTTAATCCGGGCATGTACGGCATCATCTTCACCCGTACAAAAGCAGATGCACAGGAAATGTGTGAAAGGCTTTCAAAAGCAGGTTATGATATTGAGGCTTTACATGGTGATCTTACACAACAACAACGTGATAAAGTAATGGGTCGTTTCCGTGAAAAGACATTACAATTATTAATTGCAACTGACGTTGCGGCAAGAGGTATTGATGTTGACGGTATCACGCACGTTATCAATTTTGAATTACCTGATGATATGGAAGTATACACACACCGCAGCGGCCGTACAGCACGTGCAGGCAAAAGCGGTATTTGTATCTCTATCTGTCATACAAGAGAAACATTCAAGATCAGGCAGCTTGAGAAAATGGTAAATGCCCAGTTTCATAAATTGGATATTCCTAGTGGGAAGGATGTTTGTCGCAAACAATTTTTCCATTTTATGGATAAACTGATCGAAACAGATATTTCACATGGCGATTATGAAACCTATCTTCCGGACCTGATGAAGAAGTTTGAAAATGTATCAAAAGAAGAAGTACTGCAACGTGTAGCCGCACTTGAGTTTGATCATTTCTTAAAATATTATGAGAATGCCGAGGACCTGAATGCAAGAATGGATTCACGCAGCCGCGATAACTACAGGGATAATGGAGGCAACAACAGGAACGAACGTAATTTCAACAGGAGAGATAATGGTTACACAAGATTGTTTGTAAACCTTGGTACCAAAGACGGTTTTTACAAAGCAAGTTTCCTGCAATTCATTTTGGATGAAAGCAATCTTAAGAAAGAAGTGCTTGGTAAAATTGATATGCGTGACATGAATACCTGGGTAGAAGTTGATAAAGCAGAAGCAGGCAGGATGATAAAAGCACTTGATGGTAAACGTTATAACAACCGTACAGTGCGTATGAATGAAGCAGATGGTGGATTCAAAAGACCAAATGATGAAGGTCGTGGCCAACGCCCGGTAGGTGAGAGAAAAAGAACCTATGCTCCTAAGGAAAGAAGAAGCTTTTAAAAATACGTAAGCCCCTTAAGTGGGGCTTTTTTGTGAGAAGAAATGTTCAATATTCAATGTTCATCAGAATAAATATTCGCAAGCGATATTAATATCAAACAAGGATATAGTATTAAAACTATAAGTTTTTTTATATCATTTTATTAAGTTACTGACGACAAGCTACGAATCAAGTAATTTTGCAATAAATTAATAATTATATGAAAGTCTTTTTAAGTTGGTCAGGTGAGAGAAGCCATAATGTTGGAAAACTATTTAATGAATGGTTACCGCAAGTTCTCCAATATACAAAACCGTGGCTTTCATCCCGCGATATTGATGCTGGTTCTATATGGGATATCGAACTACAAAAATCACTTGAAACTACTAATGTTGGAATAGTTTGTTTAACAAAGGAGAATAAGGAAAAACCTTGGATTCTTTTTGAATCGGGTGCATTAAGTAAAGGGCTAACCCTAAGCAGGGTCTTCACATTCCTGATTGACCTAAGAACTGATGACTTGTTAAGTAACCCGCTTTCAAAGTTTAACCATACAATAAATACAAAAGACAGTTTATTAAAGCTTCTCCAATCTATAAACAAGATAGCAGACGAAAAAACGGCATTGAGTGATGATGTTTTGAAAAGGGTTTTTGAAAAAAATTATAAAGATTTCGAAAATGAGCTTTTAAGCATTCTTAAAGACGATATAAAAATAGAAAACAAGCCGGTTGGTCGTGAAGAAGCTTTGTTGACCGAAATTCTACAAACAGTCAGAGAAATTGATAAGAATGTTAGAGATAATCAAGCGCCTGATTTACTGACACCCAATGGTTTGAAAAACCTTTCGTATAAGGGTCTACTTACAAATCTGTATGCTGATGAGAATCAAAAAAGGTGGCAGTTATTGATGCCTGATGACGATACAAACAAATAACACCGGGCTGACGAAAAGAATATATCGTCTTAAAGAAGGAGAATCTTTTCGATATTAAATGTTCAATGCTCATCGGAATGCACTTGCACATTGAAAATTGTAAGTTGAATATTGAACATTTCTTATTTAGAAACCTCGACCTTAATACAGTAACAACTTATTCCGGTATCTCCCCCTGAAAAACTCTTTCATCTTTACCACTTCTCTTGTTTTATCCGATATCCAGAATGTGGCATAGGTACCAGGTGCATAATCTATCTTCAACATCCAGCAGTTCACTTTCGCTCCTGCCGGCAGCTCAACATCTTCCTTACCTGTAACGGTAAGTTTATAATAATCTGCTTTAGGGGTGCCGGGTTCATAAAAAGCCATAAGAAACTCCTGTCCTGTTTTTTTGAAAGGGATCAAAGGAAGCAATTCAAGATCCATTGGAAATTCAAAACCAGCAGGATCAAGGGTTACTTTAAAAGCACTATCTTTTGCCGTTAGTTGGTGTATTGCAGGCACAGTGACAACATCATTATTAAAAACATAAAATGATTGCCCGCGGTTCCTGTAATTTGCTTCATGTGATATCATTTTGAAAGAAGGAAAATGCCCGGTAGCTTTTACATCTCCCATAAGTGTATCTTTCCTCCACCATTGCCAGGTGAATTCAAATGTTTTATTGTTTTCTAAAAAATTTACTTTCCTGTCCCATATATCAGCAGAGCTGATCCTTTTTCCTAAACTATCTGTAAAGAAAACGGCGTAAGATCGGCTGCCTGTTTTAAATGCAGCAGTATTCAGCTTCAGGTTGTTTGTGTTGATGGTATCCTGCGCCATTGAAGTAAATGGCAGCAAACAACAGGTGTATAAAATGAAGTATATTTTTCTCATGTGTTTTTTTTACAAAACTATATTCCAGCATAGATAAGGCTTTACCGTTTATACAATATTGATGAAAAGTAAGTCACATAAACATGTGAGGTACAGATTAAATGTAGAATGTAAAATATTGAATGTAAAATGTAAAACGGCCATTCGTAAGAGACAGCAACTTTTACATTTAATATTTTACATTCTACATTTTACATTTATTGTGATAACTTTATAGCCTCATGGAGGCAAACGTTCACATACTGTTTTCATCCGATCATTATGAGATATATGATTTCAGGTGTTTGTGCAATGAATGCACAAGGTCCAGGGTTGAATACAATGAACATCTTTCCCTTAGTTTTATCAGGTCGGGAAATTTTTATTACAATGCTTTTAATGATAAGCTCGATAGCTATACAGGTTCAGTATTAATCAGCAAGGCAGGTTATGATTATACTGTAACACACCAGGGCAATATTCCAGATGAATGCACCATCATTATTTTCAAAAGATCTTTTTATGAAGATATTGAAGAGCAATTGCAGCTTAAAGCAAATTGGTTCTTTTCCAATAAAGACATGCAATCGCTTTTACTGAAAACAAATCCTGAAATAGAACAACTTCATTACACATTATTACAGGCTACCAAACAAAAACAACCTTACAAACTGGAACTCGATACAATTGTTATGGAGATCGTGGAGAAAATTCTACTCGGCTTTACAGATTATGAATGGCCACAGGGACTTTCTGCAAAATTAAAAAAGCATCATCTCACTACTATTGAAAAAGCCAAACATTATATCAATGAAAATCTCTCAAAGAATATTTCATTGGAAGAACTGGCTGCACATTGCTGTATAAGTCCTTTTCATTTTAGCAGGATATTTAAAACATTTACCGGCTATGCTGTTCACCAGTATTTGCAACTGATGAGGTTAAAACATGCACAGATATTACTTACCACACATTTACCGGTTGCAGATATTGCTTTTCAATCAGGCTTCAACAGCCTTGATTATTTTTCTTCGGCATTTAAAAAAGAATACAAGTTATCTCCCTCTGCCTTCAGGACCAGTCAAAAAACAGCAAGATTTCACAAGTGATCCCTCCATGCGAATTTTAGTTTTGTGCTTCACTAAATAAGAATCAGCAATGATAAAAGTTATTCTAAGCATGCTATTGATCAATTCAATATCAAAACAAAGCACACAAAAAAAAGACATGGAACAATTAAAAAAACTGAATGCAACATTCATTCACAATTTTGTTACCAACGATACTGCTTCACACAATCGTATTATTCACAAAGATTTTATTTGCATTACCAGCGAAGGACGAAATATAGGACGCAAAGAATATATGGACGAATGGTCGCATGGTTTTGATGGCTTCAAATATTGGGATTACCGCAATGAAGACATCAAAATATTCGGCAACACAGCATTGGTGCATGCACAAAATAAATATGTTGTAATAAGAGATGAAAAAGAAGTTACTGGTATGTCGATGTACACAGACGTGTATGTAAAAGAAAATGGAAAGTGGATCTGTGTGCAGGCGCAGCTTTGTAAGGTATTGCCAGAGAATTTTGCGGGAGATGAAACGATTGTACGGAAATATGATTATCGGAAGTGAGTAGTTTACCCGAGCTTATTTTTTTGAAGTTTAAAATAAATTTCAATATTCAACATACAATGCTCAATATTCAATTGCATTCCGATGAGTATTGAACATTCTATGTTGAATATTGAAAATTATAATTAGAAGCCACAAGTAAATGTGTCATGTAAAAATCATTACACGCTTATCACTTTCTTATTCCTTATTTTTCATTCCTTATTTCTTATTCGAAACTTTTTAATAAGGAATAAGAAATAAGGAACTATGTTAGTTCGATAACGGTGATTTCTGCCAGTATCCCCACCCTTCCCGGGTATCCAATAAACCCAAATCCCCTGTTCACATACAATTTCTGTTTTGCATCTTCATACAATCCTGCCCATTCCTTATACATATATTGCACAGGGCTCCATTTAAAACCGGGTATCTCTACACCAAACTGCATTCCGTGTGTATGACCACTCAGCATCAGGTCAACATCTTTATATTCTGTTTTTACCTGTGCATCCCAATGGCTGGGATCATGACTCATTAATATTTTGAAAGGATATTTTTCTGTGCCTGCATGCGCAAGGTCCATTCTTCCATGCTTAGGAAATCTTGCTTTTGCACTCCAGTTCTCAATACCAAGCAATGCGATCTGGTCAGTATTTTTTTCCAACACCACATGTTCATTCATTAATAAACGCCAGCCAAGTTGAGCATGTACTTTTTTTAAATCCTCTAAATTCTGTTCTTTAGTGATTCCATCTGCGGGCCATTGAACATAATCACCATAATCATGATTGCCCAATGTTGAATAAACTCCCATTGGCGCTTTCAAGCGACCAAATACATCCATATAATCTTTCATCTCAGTTGCCTTGTCATTTACAAGATCGCCGGTAAATAAAATAATGTCGGCATTTTCTCGTAATATCTGGTCAACGCCATGAGACACTGCCTGCTTATTCAAAAAACTACCGCTATGAATATCGCTGATGTGCAGGATCTTCATTCCTTTAAAAGATGCAGGTAAATTATCATACGACAGTTTTATCCGTCTAACCTGGTATTTGTATTTATTGCTGAATCCATAAATAAGGCTTCCAAATAATGTTGTTCCGGCAGCAATGCCGATCCAGCTTATAAAAGCAGAACGGCTGATCCCATCGCCATCCATTTTTTCAACTTCCGTATTATTAAAAAACAATTTTCCGGCGATCCATTGAATACCCCTTCGCAGGTCGTCGGCAAGAAAAAAGATCAAAGCCGTCATTTTTGCCAAAAACAAACCAATGATCGTTGCAAATAAATATGACCGTACCCTTTTACCCAGGAAATCGGGCCCGCTATAGATAAACAGCAGGAAACCAATGAGTGCAAACACGGTAATGGCCCAATAAACACTGTAAATAATGATCTTTAATTTGGGCGAGGCTGATTGAGATACCGTTTTTACGGCCTGGAAAAAATAAGTATCCAGCACCAGCATAATGGCCAGGAAGATCAAAACACCCATGGGTGAACGCATAGAGATTATTTTTATAAAATTAAACTAAAGGAGTTAATAAGTTGAAAGGTTGAAAAGTTAACATGTTTCAGACCTTTTGAACCTCCCAACCTGTTCAACTTGTCAACCTTATCAACTTATCAACCTTCCTCAACAACCTTTGGAACCTTTGATTAAAAACCCGACTTTTGCAGCAAAACCAGTTTTAACCCTTTTGAGGCAGGCTTTCCTATCAAAAAAGACGTTACTGATCAATTTTTATTTTAATTTATTTAGATTTAGTTTCAACAAACAGCGGAAAGAACACAATGGCAAGAACTATAGGGATAGCAAATCAAAAGGGAGGCGTAGGAAAAACCACTACTGCGATAAACCTTGCAGCGAGTTTTGCAATTTTAGAATACAGGACACTTTTGGTAGATGCGGACCCACAGGCAAACAGTACAACCGGTGTTGGTTTCGACCTGCACAATATTACCAAGAGCCTGTATGATTGTATGGTAAATGAGACAACTGCGAAAGATGTTATTTTAAAAACAGCCATTCCACACCTTGATTTGATCCCATCTCATATCGACCTTGTTGGTGCTGAAATTGAAATGATAGATTCTCCCAACAGGGAAACGATATTAAAAAAAATACTCGATCCGGTTAAAGCTGATTATGATTTTGTGGTGATCGATTGTTCGCCTTCATTGGGATTGATCACCGTAAATGCATTGACTGCTGCTGATAGTGTGGTGGTACCTGTGCAAACAGAATTCTTTGCATTGGAAGGTTTGGGTAAATTATTGAACACGGTAAAAATTGTACAGAACCGTTTGAATACCGATCTTAAAATAGAAGGCATCCTGATGACAATGTATGATGGAAGATTGCGTTTGTGCAACCAGGTTGTAAGTGAAGTGCGCCGTCATTTTGAAGACATGGTATTTAACAGCATCATTCACCGTAATACAAAACTGAGTGAAGCCCCAAGTTTTGGCAAACCCGTTATCCTGTATGATTCAGACAGCAAAGGCGCAGTGAATTACCTGAATCTTGCAAAAGAGATTTTGCAGAAGAATAATATGACGAAGATTAAGAATGAAGATAAGATAATGAGTTAGAGCTGCAAGCTATAAGCTTCAAGCCGCAAGCTGTTCATTCATTTTGCTACTTCGCACTTAAATAAAAATAATTTTATAAAGCTACCTGTTATTAGCTATACTTTCTATCCGCAAGGATTGACCTGTAGCTTGTAGCTTGCAGCTTAAAGCTTAACAAATGAGTACTTCCCAAAAAAAAGACGCCCTCGGTAAAGGAATAAGAAGCCTGCTACAAAATATTGATGCAGATCTGAAAACAACTTCCGGGAATTTAAGAACAGATATCGTTGAAAGATCTACAGCCGTTTTAAATGTGCCGGTTGATCTTATAGATGCAAATCCAAACCAGCCAAGAAAAGATTTTGATGAAACAGCATTGAGTGAACTGGCCGCATCCATCAAAATGCACCAGCTTATTCAGCCACTCACGGTATCGGCTATCGGCAATGGAAGATATCGTTTGATCGCCGGTGAAAGAAGGTTGAGGGCTTCTAAAATTGCAGGGTTAAAAGAAGTACCGGTTTATATCAGGCAGGTTGCTGAAGATAACCTGCTTGAACTCGCTTTACTTGAAAACCTGCAACGTGAAAATTTAAATGCCATCGAGATCGCCTTAAGTTACAAACGCCTTATGGATGAACTTGAATACACACAGGAACAGGTTGCAGAACGTATGGGTAAAGAAAGAAGTACAGTTACCAATTATATAAGGCTATTAAAACTACCGCCCGACATACAGGTTGCTGTTAGAAATGGTGTTATCTCGATGGGCCATGCAAGGGCATTAATAAATGTAGATGCTGTAGATAAACAATTGTATATATTTTCTGAAATAAAGAACCGTGGGCTTTCTGTACGTCAAACCGAAGATCTTGTAAGAAAAATATATACTGCCGGTCCTGTTAAAACATCTGTAAAAACACCGCTGGCACCCGCATTTAAAAAGATTGAAGATAATTTAGCGTCGCAATTCAGCACCAAAGTAAAATTGACCCATAATAAAAAAGGATACGGAAGTATTTTATTTGAGTATTATTCACTGGAAGAACTAAATGGCTTGCTGGATAAAATGAAAATAAATGTAAGTTGATTGGTTGAAAAGTTGAAAAGTTGACAGGTTAACAAGGCGTCAACTTATCAACCTGTTAACCTGTCAACCTTTCAACTTAATGATATGTTTGGTAAGACTAAAATTATACTTCTCTCTCTTGTTTGTTTTCTTTGTAGCAATAAAATAATTGCGCAAAAAAATAATGACAGTACGGCGCTTATAATATCATCAAAGCAAGTTTCTGCAAAAGCTTTAAAGAAAGCCGGCGACACTTCTGTAAAATACAATCCCAATAAAGCAGTTATTCGCTCTGCCCTGGTTCCGGGTTGGGGCCAGATCACCAATAAAAAAATATGGAAGGTTCCTATTGTGTGGGCCGCTCTTGGTATAACAGGAGGTATTTTTATTCATAATATCAAACAATATAATGAATCGAAAAGAGCCTATGCTCTTGCTTCTGATACGATCGCATCCAATGATTACCTGATACCCCAACCCTATTACAGTGTAAAAGATCAGCCCGAAAGAATAAGAACCTTTCGTAACCAGGTGCGGCAAAATGTTGACTATACGGTTTTGTTCTTTCTTATTTTCTGGGGACTAAATGTTGCAGACGCAGCAGTAGATGCACACTTAAAAACCTTTGACGTAAGTGATAATCTTGGTTTGCAAATAAAGCCTGGCTACAGCCCCATGGCTCATACTAACGGAATTAGTTTGATTTTGACTATAAAGTAAATTGAAGACCATACTTGAAAACAATATTCAACAAGCGTCCGATGAATATTGAATATTGTACGTTGAACATTGAATATTTCTTAAAGGAGAAACTTTGAAAATGAAAAAATCTTCATCCTTAAAAATTGCATTGATCGGTTACGGAAAAATGGGCAAGGCCATTGAAGAAATTGCTTTGCAAAAAGGACATACCATTGGATTAAAAATAAGTTCCTCCAATACTGCCGATCTTACAATTAAAAACTTACAGGCCTGCGATGTTGCAATTGAATTTACCGGGCCGGGCAGTGCTGTTAAAAATATGTTCAGCTGTATCGATGCAGGTATTCCCGTTGTATGTGGCAGCACCGGCTGGCTGGAACAACAGGATGAAGTAAGGACCTATTGCAACACACACAATGGAACATTATTGTATGCGAGCAATTTCAGTATTGGTGTAAATATCTTTTTTGAAATTAATGAAAGACTTGCAGCCCTTATGTCGATGCGCAATGAATATGATGTAGCCATTGAAGAGATCCATCACACGCAAAAAAAAGATGCACCAAGTGGTACTGCAATAACGATCGCAGAAGGGATATTAAAAGAATTACCACGCAAAAAGAACTGGGTAAATGAATTTTCCAAAAACAAGGAGGCGCTCACGATCATAAGTAAACGAATTGACCCGGCCCCGGGAACACATCTCGTAAAGTATAGTTCAGAAGTAGATGATATCGAGATCATACATACCGCATACAACAGAAAAGGATTTGCAGGCGGTGCCGTGATGGCTGCGGAATTTGTTGCGGGTAAGAAAGGAATATTTACAATGAAAGAAGCGTTGGGGATGTAAGATGTATGATCTAAGATGTAAGATTTGGCTTGTTTTCAAATCTTACATCTTAAATCTTAGATCACACATATTTACATTCCTCCCGTACTTGTTTTAGAACTGCTTTTATCTTTACTCTTATTACATCCAAAGAGGTATCCTACCTTAAGAGCAAGTCCACTGTTTTTTAAACTTGTGTTATTGGTAACTGCAATATCAGAAAGCCCCAATGTATAACCGACATTAAATAAAAGACCGTTTGACATTTGGTAACCTACCAGCACATCGCCGCCGAAGTCAATTCTTTTTAAATGTGAATAATCATCATTTGCATCATCATCACCGTCAAATTTGATCTTGGTACTTGAACTTTGTTCAGGCAATCCTGTAACCGTGGTTTTATCTTTGAAATTACCATTGATACCAAATCCTACTACAGGGCCAAGTCCCAAAAAGAATTTACCTCCGCCAGCTGCGATATCATAAGTAAAATTCAGGGGTACTTCAACATAGTTGAATCTAGCTTTTGATTCAGTTGTGGTAGTGAAACCCAGTACTGTTTGAGAGTTATCATACTTATAACCTTTTTGAATAAAATTAATTTCCGGGCGGAAACTTACAGGACCTAACGGTATGGCCGCCACGAGGCCAGCAACAAAACCAAACCTCGAATCAGTTTTTATTTTATCTGTTGAATTATTGGTTTCAACTTCTACTCTTGAACCAGTTAATGAGGCACCCGCCTGGATACCAAAACCTGCCTGGCCAAAAGACGTTACTGATAGTGCCGTTATGAATACAGCAATTAATGTGATTTTTTTCATGAGTTACATTTTTAGTTAGAACTCAGAAAACAAATGAGATGCCCAATAAAAATATAGCTGGAATTAAATGTTTCTGTAGAATTAAATAGGCAAATCATTCCCAGTTTAAAAAAAATAATGATGTGAGAACTAAAAATTATGTAAATACATAAGAACTATTTCTTCTGTTCCTGAACCGTCAACCATATAATATATACAAATACCAATAAAAAAGAGTCAACACAAAATGATGACTCTTTTCATTATAGCGTTTCCCCGGTTCCTTCTTTAGGGCGGCCGAAGAGGATTAATTACTTCGAAGAGGATTAATTACTTTTTACCAATCATATACCCTACACAAAGATTCAGGCCTATATTATTATAACCAAAATCATTTACGTTCCCATTACCATCGACATATGTTTTGTTTGGAAAGAGGTTTACAAAATCATATGTAAATCCGATCCTTCCAAAAAAGCCCATTTTCAGTTGAATTCCCGCAAGTACATTGGCGCCTATATCAAGCCCTTTAAGATGGAGTTTGTAATCGGTAGGATTTTTTTCTCCATCAAACTTTACTTTATAGGAGCGTTCTCCATTAACATCTTTCTCTTTTATCTTTCCGCCAATGCCCATGGAAACTGCTGGCCCGAGACCAAAAAAAACTTTACCAAGCCTTGGTATCTTTAAGTTGTATACAACATTGAGTGGAATCTCTACATAATTCAAATTCCATTTTCTATACACATCATTACCTACTCCAAAATCTGTTTTACTCCCTTTTTGAACATAATTGATCTCGGGCCTGAAAGAAATTTTACCAAAGCCAATATCTGCAACCAATCCCCCGGTAAAACCTATTCTCGCCAGGTCCGATACCAATACTCCCTGGGATGTTAAGGAATTAAAATAGTCATCTTTTTCATGACCAAATCCAAAATTAACTCCTACCTGTGGCCCAAAAGAAAATTGAGCATAAGAAGCCATAGACAAAAAGGAGATAAATGCGAATAGAATAATTTTTTTCATAAAGTATTTTTTAAATCATTACAAATATAGATCGCTGCAAATAAAAAAGGCTGCTTAAAAAACAGCCTTTTTAAATATTTTTTGGTGGAATTATTTCTTACCTAACATATAACCTATAGTGAGATTAACGCTACGGTTTTTATAAGATTGGTCATAAGTACCAACATAATTACCATTATTATCATAATGTGGATAGTTCTTATCAGGATAAAGATTAGAAAAGCCATAAGTAAATCCAAGTTTTGCAAACACACCCATTTTAAGTTGAAAACCTGCAATTATATTTGCTCCAATATCCATTCTTTTAAAATGTGCTTTGTCATCGTGAGTAGGCTCTTTTTTCCCATCAAATGCAACCTTTGTACTTTCTCCATTTTCGTATTTTATTTTACCGCCCAGGCCAATTCCTACATTAGGTCCAAGCCCAAAAAATACTTTACCAACCTTACTTAATTTCAGGTTGTATACCACATTCAACGGTACTTCCACATAGTTTAAATTAAACTTGAGTTGATTGTAGCCCGCAAGGCCGGTTTTACTACCTCTTTGAATAAAATTCAATTCAGGTCTGAATGCAAGCTTGCCAAATCCAACTTCAGCAAGCACACCAATCAGGAATCCAACCTTAGGGTCGTTTTCTAAATTATAAATACCACTTGTATATTGGTCATCTTTTGCCTTGCTTAATTCAAGATTAGGCCCCAGTTGTACACCAAAGGCAAATTGAGCATAAGAAGAAATTGAACAAACTGCGATCGCAGCTAATAAGATAATTTTTTTCATGAGCACTTTTTTTGATTAATATTTGATAAAATTAAGAACCGGGTTATTAGTAAGAAAGGCTGTTTGTAACAGCCTTTCTTTAATTCTTTGAGATTTATTTTTTCTTTTTATCTCCGCCGCCAAACATGTAACCTACACAAAGAGAAACACCACGGTTTTTGTATTTGGAATTATCATTCGGGTTTAAATCGATAAGACCAAGTTGAAACCCAACCTTTGCAAAAAGTCCCATTGGTAATTGTAATCCTCCAATAATATTTGCTCCAACATCAACTCTCTTAAGATGTGTATCAACATCATCACTACTTAATTCAGAGTCTTTTTTTCCATCAAACTTTACATCAGCCTTTGCTGAATAATAATCATAACCATCACTTTCACTATACTTATTTTTTCCTCCTAAGCCAATTCCAATTGCCGGGCCAAGACCAAAAAATACTTTACCAACTTTACCAACTTCTAAATTATAAGTTACATTTAAAGGAACTTCTATGTAATTTAAAGTCAGTTTATTTACAGATGTATAGTAAAGACTACTACCTCCGTTTTTACTTCCCTTTTGAACGAAATTAAGTTCTGGCCTGAAAGCGAGTTTACCAAATTCTACCTGTCCAACAACACCAATCATAAACCCTACTTTAGGGTCGTTTGCTATAGCCAGTGAACTAAGATAGGGATCATCATTTGTAAAATGCCCCATACCTAAATTACCGCCGATCTGGCCACCATAAGAAAGTTGTGCATAAGAAGAAATTGAA
The DNA here is from genome assembly GCA_047601875.1 of Ferruginibacter sp. Taxonomy (GTDB): domain Bacteria; phylum Bacteroidota; class Bacteroidia; order Chitinophagales; family Chitinophagaceae; genus Ferruginibacter. The sequence continues at coordinate 983,946 of JASGIL010000001.1, forward strand.
CAAACTGCGATTGCAGCAATTAAAATGATTTTTTTCATATTACGTGTTTTAGTTATAAAATGGAGCGGAAGCAGTTGTGGTTTTTTTACCCCGCCCAAATTGCCCAGCAAAAATAAAGGCTTTTTTTGTATGTATCACTACTTACTTTTAAGTATTTTAAGTATTAAAAGCTATTTAAATGAAAAAAACGCAGGAAAAACTGCGATTTTTTGAATTTTTTCTAGATTATAGAGGTTTAAGCTATTAGCTTTAAGCTACAAGTCTTTTGTTTACTAGTTAATCTATTTCACTCCATTTAGCAGATTTATAGCTTTGGGGCTGTAGCTTTTTGAATTTACTTTTACCAGGTTATTCATATTAAGTAGTAGTCAATAAGCATAAAATCATAAGTAAACTGCTTTTAAAATTCAGTGACAAAGAAATCAGTTACCAATTTTTAATTTTGAATAATATAATAATTTATTCCACCATCTCACTCTACTTGCGTTTCTGATATCTGATTGCTCAGATCTGGCATCTACTTCTTCCCACCACCAAAACAAAACCCAAGTTTAATACTCAAATAAGAGTTCGAATAATTATGCTGAACATATACCCTGTTTCCTGTTGTAATAGGAACATATGAACTGGTTATTTTTGTCCGGGGCACAAAATTGTATTCAACAGCCATGCGAAAATATTTTAGTTCAATACCAGCTCTTACCATCTCACCAAACTTTGATACGGTAGTTTTACTTTCATGAAAAGGATCCGAACTTATTAAATGTATACCGGCGCCTGCTCCAATAAAAGGAAGGATGATCTTGCTTGTAATGTGTATTGGTAACCTGATCTTGCTAAAATTAAAATCTCCCGTCAACAGGAAAGAATTGTGAAATTTGAGTGTAACATCATCATCTGTTTCATATGAATAATACAGGTGGGGACTCGACCTTGCCAGTGATATCATTTCAACCCTCAATCCAAGGTCCAGCATTTCCATGACCTCATATTTTGTTTCGAGTGAAAATAAAAATCCGTTGGGGATATTGGTTTTACCTTGGTAACGGGAATAGCCCATGCTTATATCGCCTTTAAATTTGGAAGAAGCTCTTTGCTTTTTTTGTGCAATAGCATTTATTGTGAAGGCTAAGAACAATAGTAAAATTATTGAGTTTTTCATGAGCAGTACGGAATGCATGATGCCTGATGTAATGATGTCTGATTTAAAGATACAATATATCACGCATCAGACATCATTACATCAGAGATCGGTCATCGGCTAACTGTTTTAAAATTTTGCAGTGGCACCAACATGCAACAAAGCACCATGAACATACCCGATCTCTGTATACAAACCGAAATGCTTTGAAAAGAAATATTTAAGTCCCGCCTGCCCTGTAAAATCCAGGTTGCTTGGAACATTTTTATTAAGATCTTCACTAATGATCGTATGCGGATCCAAATTTTTATATTTTGAATTGCTGATTCCAATACCGCCACCAAAATAAGGATCAAGTTTTTTACCTGTCCATAAATGATAATCTGCTCTTACAAGTGCCGACCAAAAAGTGATCTGGTCATACAACTGGTATTTTTCAGCCTTTCCCCGTATACGTGAGTAACCTGCAGAAATACCTGCGCTAAATCTTTTTGTGATAGCATACTCATAGATCAATGTAACAGGTCCCGCCGCCCTCACTTTATACGAGGGTATATCAACGATCTTATCCAAAAAGGTTTTCCACACATTTACAAAACCATAACCAATACTGATGTTGGAACTGTGTTTTTGGTAAGCCTGGGAATAAGCACTGTTAAATACAAAGACAATTAAAAATACGGGCAGCAGTATTGTTTTTTTCATAAAGTGGTTGATTTGGAAATTTGGAAATTTGCCAATTTGGAAATTGAAGGCTGGCATTAAAAACGTTGTTCACATTATCACATTTCCAAATCTCCAAATTTCCAAATTATTTATACATTTTCCAGCATGTCTTTAGTCATTTGAGCAAGATCAAATTCCTCTTTCCATCCCCAATCCTTTCTTGCTACAGCATCATCAATACTTTGTGGCCAGCTATCGGCTATGGCCTGGCGGTAGTCTTCTTTATAGCTAATAGAAAAATCAGGAATGTGTTTTTTTATTTCAGCTGCAATTTCTGTAGGAGAGAAACTCATACCCGAAATATTATAAGAAGTGCGTATAGAAATTTTCGATGCATCCGCTTCCATCAATTCAATGGTTGCACGGATCGCATCAGGCATATACATCATGGGGAGGTAGGTATCTTTATTCAAAAAACACTCGTATTTTTTTTCTTCAAGCGCTTCATGAAATATTTCAACAGCATAATCTGTAGTACCACCACCCGGCGCACTCTTATAACTGATCAATCCCGGATAACGTAAACTTCTTACATCAACTCCATAACGGTGGTTATAATAATTACACCAGAATTCCCCGGCATATTTACTGATACCATATACCGTGATCGGTTCGATCACAGTTTGCTGAGGACAATTCTTTTTTGGCGAAGTGGGCCCGAAAACCGCAATCGATGATGGCCAGTAAACCTTGTGTAGTTTTTCTTCACGTGCAATATCCAATACATTCAGCAGGCTTTGCATGTTGAGGCTCCAGGCGAGGTTGGGATTTTTTTCGCCGGTGGCTGAAAGTATTGCTGCCAGTAAATAGATCTGTGTAATACCCTGGCGTATTACCTGCACATGAAGCATTTCTTTGTTCATAACATCCATGCTTACATAAGGGCCGGTGCCATGCAGCAAAGGATTTTCTTCACGCAGATCGGATGCAATCACATTGGCATTGCCATAAATTTTCCTGAGTGCAAGGGTGAGTTCTACACCTATCTGGCCGGATGCGCCTATAACCAGTATTCTTTCTTTGATCATATTTATCTATTAAAACACAAATGTAAGGGGTTCACGGAATTTTGCCAGTTACTAATTGAAGTAAGGGAATGGTAAATGGAGTTCCCGGTGCCGTGAATAAGCTTTAGTAATGGAATTTTAATGTCTATATTTAATCAAAATCTTTTTTATGAAACAGCTGCTTTGTCTATTCTTCATAACAACATCATTGTTTTGCAATGCGCAAACAGCTTTGTCGGTTGCAAAAACATTCATTACCCATATAACATTGCTTGATGTTGAAAAACAGAAACTCGTTCCCAACGCAACGGTTGGCATAACAGGAAGCAATATCACGTCAATCAGTACCAGCTCAAAAGCAACACTTCCTGCAGACGCAACGATCATTGATGGTACGGGTAAATTTTTAATACCCGGCATGACAGATGCCCATGTTCATTTCTTTCAAAGTGGTGGTTTGTATGCCAGACCAGATGCAATTGACCTGCGTAAAGACATGCCTTATGATAAAGAAATAGAATGGACCCATACAAATATGAGTGATGTGCTCAAACGCTACATACAGGCTGGTATCACGAATGTAATTGATGTTGGGGCAACAGTAAATTTTTTAAAACAACGTGAACAATTCAAAGATAAAAGTTACGCTCCTTCCATTTATATGACAGGACCATTGATCACATCATACGAACCCGAGGTTTTTAAAAAACTGGAAGATGACGAACCACTTTCTCTTGTAGCAACAGAGGAAGAAGGAAGAAAAATGGTACAACAGCAATTACCATATCACCCCGATTTTATTAAGATCTGGTATATTGTTACTGGTAGCGACAAAGAAGCCGGGGCCAAAAAATTTCTTCCTGTAGCCAAAGCGATCATTGATGAAGCACATAAGAATAATTTAAAAGTTGCTGTGCACGCAACCGAAAGAATAACGGCACAATTTGCTGTAGAAGCCGGTGGCGATTATCTTGTACACAGTGTGGATGATGAAATACTTCCAGATGATTTTATTAAATTATTAAAAGCAAAAAATGTTATTCTTTGCCCTACACTGGTTGTATATGGTGGATACAATAAAACTTTTGGACAGGAGCTTGATTTTTCTGCACATGAATTACGCTGGTCCGATCCGCAACAAATAGGTTCCTTATATGACCTGAAACACTTACCTGAAAAAGCGCTTATTGGCGCTTATAAAAAAGCTGTGATCGGAAGAAAAAAAATCGTTGCAAAGCAGGATTCAATTTGTCTCGTAAATCTAAAGAAACTTATTGATGCTGGCGTTCGCATCGCTGCGGGAACAGATGCAGGTAATATCGGCACGCTACACGCAACTTCTTACATGAATGAATTAAATGCAATGAAACAAGTTGGCCTCAGCAACTGGCAGGTTTTACAATCAGCAACGATCAATCCCACTTATATTTTAGGAAAAGAAAAACAAACAGGCAGTATTGCTGTTGGGAAAACAGCGGACCTTGTTTTATTAAATGCAAATCCTGTTGATTCATTGCAAAACCTGGAAAAGATCGACCTGGTGATCAACAAAGGTTTTGTTATACGCCCGGATACTCTTATTAAAGAAACACCTCTTACCCTCGTGCAACGGCAACTAAATGCCTACAATGCACGCAACCTGGAAGCTTTTCTTGAACCTTATGCAGAAGATGTAGAACTATATGATTTCCCCGATAAAGTTATTTGTAAAGGAAAAGAAGAAATGCGCAAACAATACGGGTTCTTAAAAACAGTAACTGAATTACATTGTGAAATAAAAGAACGTATTCTACAAGGCAATACCATTATTGATAAAGAAAGTGTAACTGGTTTTGGGCCAAAGGCTGTTGAAGCAACAGCTATTTATCAGATAGAAAACAATAAGATCAAAAAAGTATATTTCATAAGCAAATAGTTCTGAAATGTAGAATGTAAAATATTAAATGTAAAAGTGAAGCATTATAATATCGGATGAAATTTAACCGCCCTCCAACCTTTACATTTTACATTCATTATTTTACATTTACTTTATCTTTGCAGCATGAACAATAATTTAAAAGAACTCTTCTCCAACCAGCAATACGACAGTAACAATTTCTTCCTCATCGCCGGTCCATGCGTGGTAGAAAACGACAGCATGCCATTTGAAATAGCAGAAAAAGTAGCAGGCATTTGTAAAAGATTGAAAATACCTTATATATTCAAAGCATCTTACCGCAAAGCAAACCGCACAAGTGGTTCTTCCTTTACAGGCATCGGCGATGAAAAAGCATTGCAATTAATAAAACAGGTAGGAGATAAATTTTCTCTTCCTACAATCACCGATATTCATACAGCCCAGGAAGCAGCCATTGCCGCAAAATATGTAGACGTTTTACAGATACCTGCATTTCTTTGCAGGCAAACAGATCTTTTACAAGCCGCTGCGGCTACGGGAAAAATTGTAAATGTAAAAAAGGGCCAGTTTGTAAGCGGCCCTTCCATGAAATTTGCAGTAGATAAAATAAAACTTGCCGGCAATGATTTTGTGTGGCTAACGGAAAGGGGCAATAGCTTTGGTTACCAGGACCTGGTAGTTGATTACCGAAATATAACATGGATGAAGGAACATTATGTTCCGGTGATCATGGATTGTACCCATTCATTACAGCAACCCAATCAAACTTCCGGCGTAACAGGTGGTAATCCGCAACTGATAGAAACCATTGCAAAAGCTGCTATCGCAACAGGCGCTGATGGCTTGTTCATCGAAACACATCCTAACCCTGCTGAAGCAAAAAGTGATGGCGCCAATATGTTACGCCTTGATCTGCTCGAGCCATTGCTGGAAAAACTGATTAAGATTAGGGCCGCTGTTATTTAATTGAACTTTTATTTATTTCACGCAAAGCAGGTAAGATTTGCAAAGACGCAAAGACTCTTTGCGAACTTATTCAACTTTGCCTCCTTGCGTGAAATATCTCTTCCCGTAATTATTAATTCCCGATTCCAAAACAAGCCGAATAATCAACCTGCATACTTTTGCAAAAGCAGAACAACATCATACATCATACATCATACATCATACATCATACAAATGCAAACAGCCACCCAATTCAACGAACTCGTAAAAAACCGCCGCTCTACTTTTCCAAAACAATTTGCAGCAGGCGAGCCAATATCAAACGACATTATAAAACAAATATTGATCAATGCGACCTGGGCACCCAATCATGGACAAACTGAGCCATGGCAGTTTTCCGTTTTTTCAGGAAAAGGATTGGAAAAGTTCGCAAACTTTCAAAGCGAATTGTACAAAAAAAATGCTGCTGATAATTTCAAAGAAGAAAAATACCTCAGCCTGAAAAATAATCCGTTAAAAGCTTCTCATATTATTTCCATTGGAATGAAACGTACTACCACTAAAAACATTCCCGAGATCGAGGATATTGAAGCCGTAGCGTGTGCAGTACAAAATATATATCTCTCCATAACAGCTTATGGTCTTGGTGGCTACTGGACAACCGGCGGCGTAACCTATATTGAAGAAGCCAAATCATTTTTTGGATTAAATGAACAGGATAAATTATTGGGATTTTTTTACATCGGTCATATAGCAACGCCTTCAGCACCTGCCAAACGCAGCCCGTTGGAAGAAAAAGTTACCTGGATAAATGAGTAACGGCAATCGTGAATCGGCAAATACGCGAATGAATAAATTTCTTCCTCAGATATAAATAATGATACGCAAACAAAAGAGAGTTTCAATACTTAGAGACAGACTCATAGCTCGCAGCTAACAGCTCATAGCTAGTTACAGATACCTCAACGGATTCCTTTTCGCATTCAAAATATACCGCTTGATATTCATCCAGAAAGCGACAAAGAAATAAACGATCAATGGAGAGCCCATTGTAAGGAAAGAAATATAGATAAAGTACTTACGGATGGTAGCGCTGGCAATGCCCATCTTTTCTCCGATAGCGGTGCAAACCCCAAATACCTGCCACTCTACAAAATGTTTAAATCTGTTCATGAAAAGTTATTAAAGCCACCAGTTTTAAAATTACTTATTTTTTAGCCAAAACCTTCCCTCATTTTAAGTAATTTTGCAAAAAATGATAGGAGCATGGCAATTAGATAATACTAAATACGTTTAACGGCGGAATTAAGTTCATTATTATACCAAAGTTCAAATCAGCATTTTAAAACCCGCCTGTCGGCGACAGGTCCCCAAATTTATACTATGGCATTTGACATTGAAATGATTAAAAAGCTCTACGCAAACTTTCCTTCCGCAATTCAAAAAGCCCGTAAGGTCGTAGGAAAACCACTCACACTTACAGAAAAAATATTATACGCCCATTTATGGGACGATGCACCAAAGAAACCTTTTGAAAGAGGTAGTTCTTATGTTGACTTCGCTCCCGATCGTGTTGCCATGCAGGATGCTACGGCACAGATGGCGTTGTTGCAATTCATGCAATCGGGCCGCACTAAAGTGGCTGTCCCAAGTACGGTGCATTGCGATCACCTGATCGAGGCAAAAGTAAACAGCCAGACGGATCTTACACGTGCAGTATCTGAGAGCAGTGAAGTGTACGATTTCCTCGCTTCCGTTTCTGATAAATATGGTATTGGTTTCTGGAAGCCGGGTGCAGGAATTATTCACCAGGTTGTGTTGGAAAACTATGCTTTCCCCGGTGGAATGATGATCGGAACAGATAGCCATACTGTAAATGCAGGTGGATTGGGTATGATCGCCATTGGTGTTGGCGGTGCCGATGCCTGTGATGTAATGGCAGGTTTGCCATGGGAACTTAAAATGCCGAAGCTGATTGGTGTTAAACTAACTGGTAAGCTTAGTGGCTGGACAGCTCCCAAAGATGTTATATTAAAAGTGGCTGGTATCTTAACGGTAAAAGGTGGTACCGGTGCTGTTGTTGAATATTTTGGTGATGGTGCACTTAGCATGAGTTGCACAGGTAAAGGAACCATTTGTAATATGGGTGCTGAGATCGGTGCTACTACTTCCACATTTGGATATGATGAAAGTATGAGCCGTTACCTGAGAGCAACCGACAGGTTACAAATTGCAGTAATGGCAGATGAAATAAGGCAACACCTTACCGGTGATCCTGAAGTATATCAGAATCCTGAATTGTATTTTGACCAGGTAATTGAAATAAATCTTGATGAACTGGAACCACATTTAAATGGGCCATTCACACCAGATCTTGCTACACCGATCTCTAAAATGAAAGAAGCAGCGGCTGCGAATAACTGGCCAACAAAGATTGAAGTTGGTTTGATCGGCAGTTGCACCAATTCTTCTTATGAAGATATCAGTCGTGCAGTAAGCCTTGCAAAACAGGTTTCAACAAAGGGATTAAAATTAAATGCTGAATTTACCATCACGCCGGGTTCTGAACAGGTGCGTTATACAATTGAAAGAGATGGTTTCTTAAAAACATTCGATGAGATCGGTGCAACTGTTTTTGCAAATGCATGCGGGCCATGTATTGGAATGTGGGCACGTGTTGGTGCAGAGAAAGCAGAAAAAAATACCATCGTTCATAGCTTCAACAGGAACTTTGCAAAACGTGCAGATGGCAACCCGAATACATTTGCATTTGTTGGTTCGCCCGAGATCGTAACGGCAATGGCTATAGCAGGAACGTTGAATTTCAATCCACTCACAGATACACTTACCAACGATAAAGGCCAACAGGTAAAACTGGATGCACCAAGCGGTGATGAATTACCGGTAAAAGGTTTTGCAGTTGGTGATGCTGGTTTCCAGGCTCCTGCTGAAGATGGAAGCAGTGTTGTTGTAAAAGTTTCTCCAACAAGTCAGCGTTTGCAATTGCTTGATCCGTTTCCTGAATGGGAAGGTGATGATCTGAAAGGATTAAAATTATTGATCAAAGCAAAAGGAAAATGTACAACGGATCATATTTCTATGGCTGGACCATGGCTTAAATTCCGTGGACACCTTGATAATATCAGTAACAACATGCTGATCGGTGCCGTGAATTTTTATAACGATAAAACCGATTTTGTAAAAAATCAATTGACAGGTGAATATGGACCTGTTCCAAAAACACAACGTGCCTATAAAGCTGCAGGTGTTGGAACGATCGTAGTTGGTGATGAGAATTATGGTGAAGGTTCATCAAGGGAACATGCAGCTATGGAACCGCGTCATCTTGGTGTAAGGGCCGTATTGGTAAAATCTTTTGCACGTATTCACGAAACCAATCTTAAGAAACAGGGAATGCTGGCGCTTACGTTCAATGATAAAAACGATTACGATAAGTTCCGTGAAGATGATACGATCGATATCATTCGTTTGAAAACCTTCGCACCGAATAAAAAGATAAAACTTGTTTTAAAACATAAGGATGGTACCAAAGACGAGATCATGGTAAACCATACTTATAATAAACAACAGATTGAATGGTTTAAAGCGGGAGCGGCGTTGAATATTATTCGGAGGGAGTTTGAGAAATCGAAAGCCTGATTTTGAATTAAAAATTAAGGATTAAAAATTAATAGTTTAAGGGCGATGAAAACTTCAAAAGTTTTGTTGCCCTTAATTTTTAATTATTAATTTTTTAATCTCTAGTGCACATCAAACCACACCTTCTTCTTATCATCCCAATCCCCATTATAATTAATCGTCAGCTCCTCTCCTTTCTTAATCGACTTCACCGTTTTTACCATTATCGTATCATCTTCAAAATCCATAAAATATTCGCAGTTGCTTTTATAGCTGTGATTGTAGATTGGAACAAAACCAAGTGCCATCGCACATTTATCTTTTTCTTTTCCCCATTCGAAAATATAATCGTGTAACAGGGTTTTATCAAGATGTTTTCTGTCTTCTTTTGACATCACAATAACAGGCGCAATCTCTATAACTGTTCCTGCAGCAATTTTTTCGTGTGTAAAAACAGCTCTTCCTTTTTGTTCCGTTGTCTCGATATATAAATAAGATTTTATCATAAATAATTTTCAACTATTATGTTACAGGCTTAAACGAAAATAATAAGATTGTACAAAGGCTGTCATGGCTGGTAACAATTTTTTAAAGTTAAATAAAGTAAATTGCGGTACTTAAAAAATCAATAAAACATTAACGGATGCAATTAGAAATGGATGAAATACCATTGCAGCAAAGGTTCGAAGAGATCATTGCATCCGAAGACAAACTGGCAATACAGGATTTCCTGAATCACCAGAATATCAGTGATGTTGCCAATCTTATCAATGAGAATGAGGAATACGAAACACAGATCATTTCTCATCTTTCCATTCACCGGGCAACAAGTGTTTTTAAGATTCTTGGTCTCGGAGAACAAATGCGGATCATTAAAACCCTTCCTTCTTTTAAAGCGGCTGAATTATTAAATGAATTACCTGCAGATGACAGGGTCTCATTCCTGGAAGAATTACCAAAAAGCATGGTAAGAGATCTCATTAAAACACTGGAGCCGGAAGAAAGAAAGATAACACTGGAATTACTTGGTTACCCGGAGAATAGCGTGGGCAGGTTAATGACGCCTAATTATGTGTACGTATATGAGTCCAATACCGTAGAACAGGTATTGAGAACCATACGTCGCTTTGGCTCCAATACAGAAACGATTGATGTACTCTATGTGATCAATGAAAAAGGTGAACTGATAGATGATATCCGGATCAGGGACTTTATCATTGCATCACCAGAAACAAAAGTTGAGGACTTGATGGATGGCCGTTACATCTCGTTAAAAGTAACCGACGACCAGGAACTTGCTCAACAGGCATTTAAAATGAATAATCGTGTAGCCCTTCCTGTTACAGATGAGCATGGCATATTGCTCGGCATCGTTACCATTGATGATGTACTATGGGTTGCAGAAGAAGAATTTAGTGAAGATATACAGAAGATCGGGGGTACCGAAGCTTTTGATGAACCATACCTCGATATCAGCATTTTAAAATTGATTAAAAAAAGAGCCGGCTGGCTCATATTATTATTCCTGGGCGAAATGCTTACTGCTACAGCCATGCAATATTTTCAAAAAGAAATAGAAGCAGCCACCGTACTTGCCTTATTCATACCATTGATCATGAGCAGTGGTGGTAACAGTGGTTCGCAGGCATCAACACTCATCATACAGGCAATGGCACTGGGAGAACTTAGTCTTGCAGACTGGTGGCGGGTAATGCGCCGGGAATTGATTTCAGGAACAATACTGGGTATTATTTTAGGAAGCATTGGTGTACTCAGGATTGTATTGTGGCAAAATCTTCATGTATTTGATTACGGCGTTTATTGGAAACTGGTAGCGAGCACTATTTTCTTTTCGCTGATGGGTATTGTACTTTGGGGAAGCCTGATGGGATCGATGCTGCCGTTGATATTAAAAAAATTAAAACTTGACCCGGCTGCTTCTTCAGCACCGTTTGTTGCAACACTTGTTGATGTAACAGGTATTGTAATTTATTTTTCTGTAGCTTATTTTTTCCTGCAAGGAATTTTATTGTGATCCTCTGTGAAACTCCGTGCATACCTCCTTTAACTCTGTGGTTTATTTTATATTATTTCTTAACCACAGAGGAAATGCAGGAGTTAAACACAGAGTTTCACAGAGTTGTTTTACCTTGATGCGGCTCCATATTTTTTGTGCTCGAGATATACTTTATTTTTTTTGTATTGCACCAAGTATAAATTATCAAATTCCTCGTCAGGAATATCGTTGGTCATGTAATCATCTACACCCAACACTCTTATAAGATGGGGAATTGTATTGGTATGCCCAACAACAAGGATCGTTTTTCCAAAATCATTGTTTTCTTTGATCTTAGTAAGCAAGCCAACTCCGGTTGTATCGGGGATATAGACAACGGTATCTATTCCCAATTGCAATCGTAATGAATCTGCTGTCATCCATGACCTTCGGTAATTGGTAACATAAATTCGGCTAATTTTTTTGTCTTTAAGCGTACGCACCAGGTCTCCAGCTCTTTTTTTTCCGACCTCAGTAAGTTGTGGATCCCTGCCCGCTTCTTTTTCTGCATGTCGGACCAGGTAAATATTTGTGTTATCAGGGAAGGTATTTTCCTGTGCCATTACCCAATTTTTCGCCGAAAATAATACAATGAGCAATACGATCTTTTTCATGTGCCTGTTTAAAGCATCAAATTAGTTAAAATGCACGTAAAACAGTATTGGCTGACCTGGCCAAAACGCTTATTATTGACAACAAATTCAGTAATTTGCGTCACAATATGTACCAGGGCTAACACGTTTATTGCACACTTGAAAAACCGAAGTACAAGTGTGCGACGCCACTTAGGCCGAATAGCGATATACAGCCGGGTCAATAAAAAAACTTAAAACAATTAAAATATGTGCGGAATTGTTGGTTACACAGGCCCACGCCAGGCTTACCCACTCATCATTAAAGGTTTAAAAAGATTGGAATACCGTGGATACGACAGCAGCGGCGTTGCCCTGATGAATGGTACCGGATTGAAAGTATTTAAGAAAAAAGGAAGGGTGACCGACCTGGAAGAAGCCGTAATTGGTAAAAATGTAGAGTCGAATATTGGTATTGGACATACACGTTGGGCTACCCATGGTGAGCCTAGTGACCGTAACGCACACCCGCATTCATCAGCGAGTGGCAAGCTTGCCATCATACACAATGGCATTATTGAGAACTATGCACAAATAAAACAGGAACTTGTAAAAAAAGGGTACCAGTTTACGAGTGATACAGATACAGAAGTATTGCTGAATTTCATAGAAGATATTAAAAAGAACAATGCGTCCAGCCTTGAAGAAGCTTTGCGTATTGCATTAAAAAGAGTAAGCGGTGCGTATTGCATTTTATTAATGGACCAGGATGATCCTACAACTATTGTTGCTGCAAGGAAAGGAAGTCCTCTCGTTATTGGCATTGGTAAAGGAGAACATTTTTTAGCAAGCGATGCCTCTCCTATTATTGAATATACCAAGGAAGTAGTTTATGTAAACGACTATGAACTTGCTATTGTAAAACCTGATGAACTTATTCTGAAAAATATCGGTAACGAAAAAGTTACCCCATACATCACCAAACTTGATATGGAACTTGCCGCTATTGAAAAGGGCGGTTATGATCATTTTATGATCAAGGAAATTTTTGAACAGCCAAGTACGATTTATGATTGCTTACGTGGTCGCTTAGATGCAGAAGCAGGGGCAATAAGAATGAGTGGTATTGAAAAAAATATTGAACAACTTAAGAATGCAAACCGCATCATGATCATTGCATGCGGCACCAGCTGGCACGCAGGGTTGGTAGCAGAATATATCATTGAAGAATTGTGCCGCATACCGGTTGAAGTTGAATATGCTTCCGAATTCAGGTACCGCAACCCGATCGTAAATAAGGGTGATGTGATCATTGCCATTTCACAAAGTGGTGAAACAGCCGACACATTGGTTGCTCTTGAAAAAGCAAAAGAAAATGGTGCATTCATCTTTGGCATTGTGAACGCTGTTGGTTCTTCTATTGCCCGCATTTCTCATGCAGGCGCTTATACACACGCAGGACCGGAAATTGGCGTTGCTTCTACCAAAGCATTTACCGGCCAGCTTGCAGTACTTGCCATGGTTGCATTAAAGATCGCCAAAGAAAAAGGAACCATTACCGACGAACGTTTCAATGGGTTGGTAACAGAGCTTTCCGAAATTCCTGAAAAAGTAGATGCCATCTTAAAAAATGCAGAAGAGATCCGTAAGATCGGCGAGGTTTATAAAAACGCTTCCGACTTTTTATTCCTGGGAAGGGGTTACAACTTCCCCGTTGCACTGGAAGGTGCACTTAAACTAAAAGAAATTTCTTACATACATGCTGAAGGATATCCCGCAGCAGAAATGAAACATGGCCCTATTGCATTGGTTGATGAAACCCTGCCCGTTGTATTCATTGCAACAAAAGATACTTACCACGAAAAGATCGTAAGTAATATGCAGGAGATCAAAGCAAGAAAAGGCAAGATCATTTCTATCGTAACAGAAGGAGACGAAATAAGCCCGGGATTGAGCGATCATTACTTTTCCATCCCAACTGCGGATGAATTAATAGCCCCGATTCTTACTGTAATTCCATTGCAATTGCTTTCTTACTATGTAGGAACAGCTAAAGGTATTGATGTGGACAAACCACGTAATCTTGCAAAAAGCGTAACGGTAGAATAATTTTCAATTGACAATTGACAGTTGACAATTGACAATTAAATGTATTAAATTCGAATTAATTATTAATTATGGATATTGGCGTGCTATTCATTGTCAATTTTCCATTGTCAACTGTCAATTGAATAAATGAATATCATTCATACGCATCCTGTTAAGGAACTCGGATATAACTTCATAGAAAAAAAATACATTCCTAAAGGAAAAGATGAGTATCATCTCAGGAATTTACAAAATCCTAATTGGAAAAAATACCGCAAGCTTTCTATTTTAGAAATAGACATACTCGTACATAACCGGAATGAATCTGACAATTGGGGGAATGTACTCGTAACGCCAGGATTCAATGCAAGCCTTGTAAGGAACTGTAAATTTTTTGGCCTTGTTCGCATTGGCAGCCTTCAACCTGTTTACCGTGAATTTCATAATTTCAGAATGGCTGTTGGCCTCTACAACAGCACAATTATCAGCAGCGATATCGGAAATAATGTTTGTATTGATAACGTAAGTTATTTAAGCCACTATATCATTCACAATGATGTAATGATCGCCAATGTAAGTGAGATCGCAACAACCAATCATTCAAAATTTGGTAACGGTATTTTGAAAGAAGGTGAAGATGAAAAGCAAAGAATGCTGATAGAGGTTTGCAATGAAAATGGTGGACGTCCCATTATCCCATTTAACGGAATGCTTGCAGGCGACGTGTATATGTGGAGCAAATACCGGGATGATGAAGAACTACTTGAAAAATTTAAATTATTTACCGAAAATAAATTTGATAAACAACGTGGTTACTATGGCACCATTGGTGAACGTACTGTTATAAAGAATTGTGCGATTATAAAAGACGTTTGTATTGGGACCGATGCTTATATAAAAGGGGCAAATAAATTAAAGAACCTAACCATTAACAGTGATGCAGATCGCACATCTCAAATTGGAGAAGGTTGTGAGCTGGTAAATGGTATCATTGGTTTTGGTTGCCGCATTTTTTATGGTGTGAAGGCGGTACGTTTTATTACTGCATCGCATTCACAATTAAAATACGGAGCAAGGCTGATCAATTCTTACCTCGGTAATAATTCTACCATCTCCTGTTGTGAAGTATTGAATACATTGATCTTCCCATCACATGAGCAACATCATAACAATTCATTCTTATGTGCATCGCTTGTAATGGGACAAAGTAATATTGCTGCGGGGGCCACCATTGGAAGCAATCACAATAGCCGCAGTGCAGATGGCGAGATCATTGCAGGACGTGGTTTTTGGCCAGGCTTGTGTGTGAGTTTGAAACACAATTCCAAATTCGCTTCATTTACCATTATTGCAAAAGGAGATTTTCCTTCGGAGTTAAATATTCAAATTCCTTTCTGCCTTATCAGCAATGATGTTACCAATAACAAATTGGTTGTAATGCCTGCTTATTGGTTCATGTACAACATGTATGCACTTGAGCGCAATGCCTGGAAATACAAGGATCGTGATAAAAGGATCTTAAGAACACAGCATATTGAATATGATTACCTGGCACCCGATACCATCAATGATATGTTTGATGCGATAGCCATTTTAAATGCACTAACGCCAAACGATAAGGGCGAAGCTGTGATCACCGGCTGGGAAAATACACAGCGTGAAACATTGATCGTAAAGATCCCACAATCGCTGGGCGTGTATAAGGAAATGATACAATTGTATGGTTGTATGCAGTTGCTGAATCATATCGCTTCCAATAAGTTCACAGATTTTGAAACTTTTAAAAAAACTTTGTCTGCAAAATTATCAAGATCAAAATGGAACAACATTGGCGGGCAATTAATAATCGATTCGGAAGTAGAGCATTTAAAAAGATCAATTAAAAGCGGTAAAACAAAAAGCTGGGACAATATTCATGACTTTTATAAACAACAGGGAAACAAATACGAATCTGATAAATTAAATCATGCATACACAAGCCTGTTGGAAATATTGAACATTACTTCAAAACAGTTCACAGCAGAACTCTTTGGAAAACTTTTACAGCAAATGCTTGTAACAAAAGAATGGATGACCAAAGGCATTTACAATGCAAGAGAAAAAGACTATACAAATCCATATCGCAAAATGGTGTATGACAATAACAAGGAGATGCTGAGTGTTATTGGAAAACTGGAAGACAATAGTTTTATCCAGGATCAAATGAAACAGCTGGATGCATTGAAGAAAAAAGTAAAGACGCTTACAAAAAAATGGGGCTTATAAAAAATATTCAATTGCCAGTTCATAACCTTTTAAACCAAGGCCACTGATCACACCAACTGATTTGCCGGATACATGAGATAGTTTCCTGAATTCTTCCCTGCCAAAAATATTGGAGATATGTACTTCGATCACTTTTGTAGTAATGGCTGCAATAGCATCACCGATCGATACTGACGTATGGGTGTAGCCGCCGGGATTGATAATAATTCCATCATAACTAAATCCTACACGCTGAATTTCATTCACAAGTTCACCTTCTATATTGCTTTGAAAAAATGATAATTCAATTGATGGAAATTTATCTTTTAATTGCTGCAGGTATGTATCGAATGACTGGCCGCCGTAAATATCTATTTCTCTTTTACCGAGAAGATTAAGGTTGGCTCCGTTTATAATTGCAATTTTCATAATGCGAAAGTAGTGTAAGCCACGAATTTTGAACACAAATTTCACGAATTAAAAGCAAGAGTGTTTTTCTTAATTCGTGAAAAATTCGTGTTTCTAATTCGTGTTTCTATTAATCATATCTATAAACGCATCAAATAAATAACGGCTATCATGCGGCCCGGGAGTAGCTTCCGGATGATACTGAACAGAAAACGCTTTTTTATTCTTCATCCTTATCCCTTCAATACTATTGTCATTTAAATTGACATGTGTTACTTCTATATTGTTATTTGCTTTTACTGCTTCAGGATCAATACCAAAACCGTGATTCTGTGTTGTTATCTCTGATTTGCCGGTGATGATATTTTTTACAGGATGATTCAACCCCCTGTGTCCATGATGCATTTTAAAAGTAGGGATATCATTTGCCAGGGCAAGCAACTGGTGGCCGAGACAAATTCCAAAAAGAGGTTTACCTGAATTAAGTATCTGCTTCACCGTTTTTACTGCATAATCCATGGGTGCCGGGTCACCAGGGCCGTTACTGATAAAATATCCGGAAGGGTTAAATTTTTGCAACTCATCAAAACCCGTTTTTGCATTGTACACTTTTACATGTGCACCTCTTTCAACAAGGCAATTCAATATATTTTTCTTTACACCAAAATCCAATACCGCAATTTTTATTTTACTGTTTGTGTCTCCCAATTCATAACTGTCATTCGTACTCACAACAGAAGCCAGTTCCAGGCCATCCATTGAAGGAACATTTTTCAATTGTTTCTTTAATGTTTCAATATCCATTTCACCGGATGAAACAATACAATTCATGGCGCCTTTTGTACGAATGTGTGCAACGAGTGCTCTTGTATCAACGCCATCAATGGCAACGATGTTTTGTGTTTCTAAATATTGTTGCATAGAATCATTCGCCATGAACCTGCTGAATTTTTCTTCGAGGTTACGGCCGATGATTGCTTTTACTTTTACGCCGCCACTCTCAACATCAACATCTTTCACTCCATAATTGCCGATATGAGCATTATTCATGATCAATACCTGACCATAATAACTTGGATCGGTAAATACTTCCTGGTAACCCGTCATGCCTGTGTTGAAACATATTTCACCTGTAGCAATTCCTTTTTTTCCAAATGCATTGCCATAAATAATGGTTCCGTCTGCTAAGATTAATACTGCTTTGCTGGTGGGAGTAGCTGCCATTTTTAGAAACGTTTTGCAAAGAAACGCAATGGCTGCGTAAAATGTAGTTTTTTTTTGAGGATGAGGATAAATTGATAAAGGCTGTCAGTAACGACAGCCTTTATTTCAAAAAAAATCAATGTTTAAAGTTTTACCATCTTTTTATTGGCTACTGCTTTTCCATCTACATATAATACATAAGTATAAATTCCACCTGAAACGCCGGAACCAAAAACCTCGATGGAATTTTTTCCTTTATTCACCAGTTGAGCAGCTTTAACTAAAGAGCCACCAGCATTATAAAATCTTATTTCAGCATTTTTTGCATTATTGGGGATTTGATAAGCAATGGTTGTTTTTTCAGCAAAAGGATTTGGAACATTCTGATACAATACAACCTGTTGAACATTATCATCATTCAATATAACTGTTTGTGTATTGGATTTTGAAGCGGTACTTCCCTGTGAAAGGGCATTAACCTGTGACTGTAATTCACTGATCTTGTCATTTTGATTTTGAACGGCTTTTACAAGTACAGCAATGAGTTCATCATAAGCAATGCCTTTGTATGTTTCTTTTGAAGCAACCAGGTTTCCTTTTTCATCGGGTGTTACGGGGCCGGGTATATCATGAACCAATTCCGGTAAAACTTTTTCAACATCCTGTGAAATAAATCCATATTGTCTTTTGTCAGTGAAAACAAATCCTTTTTCAACATCATGCCTGAAGAAATATGTTTTAGGATTTAGCTTACTGATTATTTCATCTGCATTATTAATTTCTGCTACATCTTTTTTTACCCTTGCATCAGATATAAGAATAGGATCATTTATTGAGATTTGTGGTCCTGCAAAATAAGATGCCCAAAAACCATGAGGATGGTCGCAATCTTTCCAACCATCTACATTCGGGCCACCATAAACTGCGATATTTCTTTTGATATCTTCAACTTCGTCACAAACAAAATTGGTCATGCCATACACACCTATACCTTCATTTTTTGAATTACCGTATCCCATAACGCCCACTCCCCTTGTTTCTTCTTTTCCCTGCGAATAAGTTCCGATAGTATAATATCCATCCTTATCTCTCTTTTCTTTAAAGACATATAGTTTGGCAGTTGCATTTGATAATAGACCATTTGCGCCAACATCATCAATACCAATGCTTGCAAATCCTTTTCTGCAAGCAAGCCCGTTAGCAGTATGCACATTGTCTGGATTTGCACCAAGGCTCCAGGTACATGTTCCCGAACCACCACCTATAGTAGAAACATCTCTCCAATTTACATTTCCTAAACCATCAACACATAATATATGATCATATAGAACATTTGGAATTTGCCTTATTCTTGCAGTACCATTTATATCGAATGTAGCTGTTGGTGAATTGCCAAATACCGGGTTTGTATTTATTCCTATTAAAGGCGAGCCGGTTCCCATACCTAATCCAAAGATTGTATTTTGTATTGATAATTGATCGTTTGTATTATCAAGTACCCTGGCAAGGTGTCCAATTCCTACATTGTTATCACCTGTGTGTTGAAATGCAAGTGCAGAGCCCCCGATGGCTATATTCCTGTTACCGGAAGTTAACGTAGAAGCTGATGTTCTTCCCAATGCAATATTATCATCCCCGGAATCAAAAACACCCAACGATTGTGTACCCAAAGCAGTATTGAAATTACCGTGATGATTTACGCCCATTGATCCGTATCCTATAGCAGTATTATCATGACCGTCCATATTTTGTGATAAAGTAACAAAGCCTACACCTGTATTATTGCTACCTGTATTTGGATTAGCAAGCGTTCCTTTTCCACTAAAATATCCAACGCAAACATTGTTACTAAAATCGCCTCCAAATTCCAGTGCCTGCGTTCCAACGGCTACACTGCTTTTTGCCATTGAACTTTGATTAAGTGCATTGTAGCCTAATGCTGTATTTCCATATGGACCAGGGTATGGTGGCGCACTGTTCAAATTTCCCAAAGCGCCTTCTCCCACGGCAGTATTTAAATAATTTAACCAGTTACCATGTCCAACATAAACGGGATGGTTTATTGCTCCTCCCGGGGAATAATAGCTGTGTATATGCAAAGGAAGTGTTGTAAGATTTGTATAGCCTACAGCAGGCACGGTAACGCTTGCACCAGGAAAAGGATTAGGGGTAGTTGTTATATCAAATTGCGCTTTTGAACATAATGAGAAGGATATAAAAAAAGCACCAATTAATATTTTTTTTACAGCCAGTTTATTGATAAATGTTTTCATACTTTATAAATAATTAAATTGTTTGGAAAATAAAATTCAACAAGAAATAAATTACTGCTTACAGGACTTCCCCTTACAGCATTACAACCAACCAACAATTGTATTGGCATACATGATTAGTTTAATAGCAATAAGCTATTGCCTTATTATAAAATAATTGTGAAGCGTAGAAATTTGTACTGTACGGAACAGTACGAATATGTGGAGATCAAACAAAAGCCTTTGCAAAGGATATTGCTTCAAAAAAATGTACCGAAGGAAATTGGTACGAAAAGATATTAGTGGAGATCAAATAAAATCGTTCAAAGGATAATGTTCAATAAATGTATGAAAGATTTAAATAAAAAAAATAATTGTTGAAATTATATTACTGTAAATAATAACGGCTGCCTTTTCGGGCAGCCGTTAACTTTATACTTAAGACCGTAATTTTACTATGCAGTTGTTTCGTCTGTTGCTTCAGTTGCATCAGCAGCAGCTTTTTTCTTACCACCTGCACGACGTGTTTTCTTAACTGGTTCTGCAGCGGCGGCAGCAACTGTTCCTTTACCATAGATCTCATTGAAGTCAACCAATTCGATCATTGCTATTTCAGCGTTATCACCAACACGAGCACCTAATTTGATGATACGTGTGTAACCACCCGGGCGGGCAGCAACTTTTGGTGCAACAACAGTGAACAATTCTTTCACAGCATCTTTATCATTCAGGTAGCTGAATACGATACGGTGATTGTGCATGATCACTTCTTTAGAAGAAGTAGCTTTTGTTTTGGTAATGATTGGCTCGATGTAAGTACGCAAAGCTTTTGCTTTAGCCAATGTAGTTGTGATCCTCTTGTGAGTGATCAACTGGCAGCCGAGGTTCATCAACAATGCTTTCCTGTGAGAAGCCGTTCTGCTTAAATTGTTTTGTTTGTTACCGTGATTCATGACATGTTTGTTTTTATTCAGCTGTACCGTGTCAGGATTTACAGCCTACTTGTTTATGAAAAGCTACAAGCTATAAGCTGTTAGCTATAAGTCTATTTTCTTAATTCGTGCAATTCGTGCTTAAAATTCGTGTTGAGTATTACTCATCATCCAATTTCAACTTGCTCAGGTCCATTCCAAAGCTAAGGCCTCTTTCATGCAACACCTGGTCAATTTCACTCAAAGATTTTTGTCCGAAGTTTCTGAACTTCATCAAATCTTCCTGTTCGTATTGAACAAGTTCGCTCAATGAATTGATCTTGGCAGCTTTCAAACAGTTGAACGCACGTACAGAAAGATCAAGATCTTCAAGTGGTGTTTTCAACATCTTGCGAAGTTGTAAAGTTTGTTCGTCAACAAGATCTTCTTTCTTGTCTTCTTTGGTATCGAAAGTGATGTTCTCATCAGTGATGATCATCAAATGCTGTATCAAAATACGGCTTGCCTGTTTCACTGCTTCTTCAGGATGTATGGTACCATCGGTAACAACTTCCATGATCAGTTTTTCGAAATCCGTGCGCTGCTCAACCCTCGTGTTTTCGATCAAATACTTTACGTTTTTGATTGGAGTATAAATAGCATCAACAGGAATATATCCAAAATGAGAACTCTTGTCTTTATGATCTTCTGCAGGAACATAACCACGGCCACGGCCAATCGTTATTTCGATGTCAAGTTTTGCGCTTGCATCCATTGTGCAGATAAGCAAATCCGGGTTCATTACTTCAAAAGCAGGAGAAGCTTCGCCAATCATGCCGGCAGTGAATTCAGTTTTGTTCTTAATTGAAAGTGTAACCTTTTCAGTGTTTACTTCATGGTCAACTTTCGCTTTAAAACGAACTTGCTTAAGGTTAAGAATAATTTCTGTAACGTCTTCTGTGATCCCTTTCAATGTTGCAAATTCATGATCAGCGCCAGCGATGTTAATGCCGATGATCGCATAACCCTCTAAAGAGTTAAGCAACACCCTACGCAAAGCGTTACCAATAGTTACACCATATCCGGGTTCAAGCGGACGAAATTCAAATTGTGCTTCGAAGTCAGTTGCTTTTTGAAGAACAATTTTATCGGGTTTTACAAAATTAAAAATGGCCATTTTTATTTTTTGTGTTTAATTGTTTAAAATTTTTTGTGACAAGCTTCAGTAACTCCACTCATCATCGTTGTGTCACTCACTTGTACTTTTAATAGCTTTACTCAGCTCGTAGCTAAAAGCTCACAGCTTATTTAGAGTACAATTCCACGATCAGTTGCTCCTTAATATTCTCAGGAACACTTTCTCTTTCAGGATAAGCAACAAAAGTTCCTTTTGAGTTTGCTTCGCTCCAATCCAACCAGTTGAACTTTGCATTTTTACCACGAAGGTTACCGGTGATAGAAGCATTTGCAGCACTCTTATTTTTCAAACCAATTACATCACCTGGTTGGCAGCTGTAAGATGGAATATTTACAACTTCACCATTTACAGTAATGTGTTTGTGGCTAACCATCTGGCGTGCACCCTGGCGGCTTGGAGAAATTCCTAACCTGAAAACGGTGTTGTCCAAACGTGCTTCCAGTAATTTAATAAGGTTTTCACCTGTTACACCTTTTTTACGTGCAGCTTCATCAAATGTTTTGCGGAATTGTTTTTCCAGCAACCCATAAGTGTATTTTGCTTTTTGTTTTTCTTTTAACTGTAAGCCGTATTCGCTAAGTGTTTTACGCTTTTTGTTTGCGCCGTGCTGACCCGGAGGGTTGCTGTTTTTTGTTAACCACTTACCGTTGCCTGTGATAGGCTCTCCAAACCTGCGGGAGATCTTTGTTTTGGGCACTGTATAACGTGCCATAATTATATGTTGGTCTTTTAGTGACGATGCAGCATCAAAAGACCTTTTAAAATAGATGCTACACCCTGTTAAATGTATGATGTAAGATGTATGATCTAAGATTTGAGATGCATTTCAATCTTACATCTTAAATCTTAGATCTTACATTTATTAAACTCTTCTTTTCTTTGGAGGACGACAACCATTATGTGGCAATGGTGTTACGTCTTTAATTGTTACTACTTCAATACCATTTTGTGATAAAGAACGGATCGCACCTTCACGGCCGCTACCTGGTCCTTTTACAAATACGTCAACTCTTTTCAAACCTGCATCCAATGCAACTTTTGCTGCATCAGCGCCGGCCATCTGGGCTGCATAAGGAGTATTTTTCTTACTTCCTTTAAAACCCATCTTACCAGCAGATGACCATGAAATAACCTGGCCATTCTTGTTGGTTAAACTAATAATGATGTTGTTGAAACTAGCTACGATGTGAGCATCTCCGTGGCTATCTACTTTTACAACTCTTTTCTTAGAGGCTGCTTTAGCGCTCTGAACTTTTGAAGCCTGTGCTTTTGCCATGATAAATTAAAATAGGTAATCGTTTTAAAATTTTGTCCCGATCTTATCGGGACCTGAACCAACCCTCCTGCTGACTTCCGCGATCCGGCGTTGATTCAAAAAGATCAAGTCATATAAAGCTATCAGCTCATAGCGATGAACTACGAGCTGATATCAATTATTTCTTAGCTACTTTCTTCTTACCCGCAACCGTCTTACGCTTACCTTTTCTTGTACGGCTGTTGGTACGTGTGCGTTGTCCACGAACCGGTAATCCTTTACGATGACGCAATCCACGGTAACAAGCGATATCAAGCAAACGCTTAATGTTCAACTGGGTTTCGCTACGTAAAGCACCTTCAGTTTTAAATTCGTTGTTGATTACATTACGAATGGCAGTTTGCTCATCATCATTCCACTGGTTAACTTTTTTATTATAGTCAATACCTGCTTTATCTAAAATGTATTTCGCAGTAGAACGGCCAATACCATATATATAGGTAAGACCAACTTCGCCTCTTTTGTTTTTTGGTAAATCGATACCGGCAATACGAGCCATATTATTATTTGAGATTTAAAATTTAAGATTTAAGATTTGTGTGACCTGGGATATATCTTACACCATACATCTTAGATCATACATCAATTATTATCCTTGTTTTTGCTTAAAACGTGGATTTTTTTTGTTGATCACATACAGGCGCCCTTTTCTTCTCACGATCTTGCAATCAACACTGCGTTTTTTAATTGAAGCTCTAACCTTCATTTTGTTTAGTTTTTATCTTTAGCTAATAGCTGATAATTAATAGTTAACAGCCGTATTTTATTTGTACCTGAAAATGATCCGTCCTCTTGTTAAGTCGTATGGGCTCATTTCTACCCCTACTTTATCGCCTGGCAGGATCCGGATATAATGCATGCGCATTTTTCCTGAGATTGTTGCCAGAATTTCATGCCCATTCTCTAACTTCACCTTGAACATAGCATTACTCAGCGCTTCAACTATTGTTCCGTCCTGTTTGATTAATGCCTGTTTAGCCATAAATTTGGGAGCGCAAAGATAAGAGGAAATATTTAATTATAAACCAAAAAATACAGATATTCACAATAAAACTAAAACTTAATATGAAAAAAGCAATTTTCGGCCTCTTTTGCATCTCTGTTATCACATTTTCCTGCAAAAAGAGTGACCCAGATCCGGTTGCCCCCGCAGATAAACCTTATATGAATCTTACAGATGGTACCCGATGGACTTACCGGGTAGTAACAGATTCGGGATTAGCTACCCAAACTGCCGTTATAGATACTGTCATTGTAAACGGTGATACAACAGTAAATTCAAAGCCGTACAAAATTTTAGTGCATTCGAACGGAAACCTGCATAGCTACTATAATAATACCGGAAATGATTACTACCAGTTTCAAAAGGTGGTTGCAGCAGGTGCCGAA
Organism: Ferruginibacter sp.; assembly: GCA_047601875.1. Taxonomy (GTDB): domain Bacteria; phylum Bacteroidota; class Bacteroidia; order Chitinophagales; family Chitinophagaceae; genus Ferruginibacter. Next base: position 1,008,937 of record JASGIL010000001.1, read on the forward strand.
ATTGAGCAGCTTTACCTGAAAGACAATCTTGCTGTTGGTGGTACATGGTTCCAGGATATAAACCTGGTTATTCCAGGTGTACCCCCGGCTCCTGATACCAATGTGCCAATTCGCCTTACTTATACAATAACTGATAAGGGGATTTCAAAAACAGAATATGGCGTTACTTACCCGGATGTAATAGGAGTGAAAACAGACATAAGCAGCACTCTTTTACCTGGAGGCAGTATTGTTTCTGATATAAAAAGTTATTATGCACGTAATGTTGGCCTGATAGAAGGAAATTATAATATTGAGGTAGCAGTTGCAGGAATTGCAATTCACACAAATAATTTTATACAAAGCGCAGATTTACATTAATACGTACAATCATAGTAATAATAAAAAAGCTGTTTTTAAAACAGCTTTTTTTATTATTACTTCAAATATATTTTGTGTCCAAACTAACAGGATTGAGGAAATACAAATTAAATCCGGGTTAATACTTTTGGATTAAAATAAATCTAATATTAATATATACAGGGTATAAACAAAAAAAATCCCCGGCTTTTGGGGATTCAGTTTATTTTAAAAAATATTTCAGCATGCTCAATTTAGAATCGTCACTTCCGTCCTCCTGTTCTGTGCCCTTCCCTCTTCTGTCTTATTATCAGCAACCGGTACTGTCATTCCGTAACCTTTAGCAGTAACTCTTGAAGGATCGATACCCTTCATAAGCAGGTATGCCCGTACGGTATTGGCCCTGTCTTGTGATAAGATCATATTTGCTGCAGGTTTACCAACATTATCTGTATGGCCACCTACTTCTATTTTCTCATCATCTTTTCTCTGTAAATAAAGAACGAGTTCATCCAAAACCCTGTTTGATTCGGGTTGCAGCGTGGCCTTCCCTGTTTCAAAGTTACAATCGTCCAACACAAAGGTTTTTGAAGGCTGGAACTGGATGTCTACCTTAAATGGTTTTTTATAATAAGCATTTCCGGTTGTAGCAGGAATATCCAACACATTGTAGCTGGTAGAATCCTTAAATCCAAGGATAAAGATCTCATACTTGGCCCCCGCAGGTAAGCGCAGGGAAAACTTTCCCGAATCGTTGGTCAAACCCTGGTATTCTTTTTCATTGGCACTGCTCCTGAATACAATGATCTCGTTGTTGAGCATATTGTTTTTAAAATCAGATACAGAAACATCTACCTGTGCATCTTTTGGAATGGCGCCATTTTGTACCTGGCCAAATGACAATACCGGGATGAGGTATAAAAGAGATAAGAAAAAATTTCGCTTCATTTTTATAATGTTTAAAGGAGCGATAAAGATATTACAATTTATAATTTTCAATATGATAAAACTTGCGTGTTTAAATTTAATTAATGATTATATTTGATATAAGCCAGTCCGGTATCCATCCAAACGCCCTTGCCTCAATTACTATTCGTATCAATACTTTAAAAAACTGCCATGCCCAATTCATTAAAAAAGATCGCTACCCTGTTTATTTTCCTTTTGCTGATAAATAAGACCAATGTAAATGCCCAGGTTGGTATTGGTGTTGCACCCCCTGACCCGAGCGCCATGTTACATGTACAGGATACAGCTAAAGGAATGCTTATACCAAGAATGACGGCAGCACAAAGAGCGGCCATACCGAGTCCGGCCGAAGGTTTGCTTGTTTACGAAACAAGTGATCTTGGAAAAGGATTCTGGTATTTCACCAATGGACAATGGAAGAGCTTTGCTAATTCCATTGGGAAAGCAACCGTTGTATTATCTGACACAATTACTAACGCCGAGGCCCAGCTGAAGATTGCAAACGAGGTTGGTACCGCAACGCAGGAAATAAGGATCATGCGTTGCAGTAATTTGACATCGGTTGATCTGTCAATGATCAAGACGCTTATAGAAATTTATGTTTCCGACAACCCGGTTTTACAAACATTGAATTTTTCCAACCTTACGAGCGTAGACGGAGGTATATACATTAACAACTGCCCCCAGCTGCATAATCTCGTTATTGGAGCTTTAACCCGGGTGGGTCGTACATTCAATGGTTCTGTAGGACTTTATATAAATACGACAGATGTTCCCATTGTAAATCTTCCATCATTAAAAATAGTTGCAGGAGGTATCAGGATTAAGAATGACTCATCCCTTACCTCTATCAGCATGCCCCAATTGACCAATATTCTTGGTACCAGTTCAGAAGGACTTGATATTTCTTCTAACCCGGTTTTAACCACCTGTAATTTTCAATCTTTGCAGCATGTAAATGTGTTGAGAATACAAACAGATCCACTGCTGGCGTCTTTTAATTTATCATCACTTGCCAAAGTGGACGCAAGCTTCTATTTTAGCGGGAACATAATAACGAACCTCTCACTTCCGGCGCTTGTTTCTACTGGTCCCGTTTTCGATATAACCGGTAATGCACTTACGTCAATCCAGGTTCCGTCACTGGTTATTGCTCCTTCTATTAATTTTTACGGTCCGGCCCTGCAGGGCATTTCCCTGCCGGTGCTGGATTCCCTGGGAGGATTTTCTGCTAAAGGAAATTCCATAACATCGATATCAGCGCCTCTTGCCAGGATGTTGGGATATGTCTTCACAATCGATAGTTGCGCTTCCCTTACTTCAATATCTTTTCCTTCTGCAATAAAAGCGAATGATGTTTTCATAAGCCATTGCCCGGTTATAACTTCGATATCATTTCCAGCTTTAACAACCGTTACGGGTTCCAACGGATTTGAAGTTTATAGTAACGCCAATTTAACTTCCATTTCTCTCAATAACCTGGCAAATTTTGTTAGTGTGGATTTTTATATGGCAAATAACAAACTTCCGTCAAGTGAAGTAAATGCATTGCTTCATTTATTTGTAAGCCATCCCCCGCTTTCTGTGAACACTATTTTCAATTTAAAACAGGTTCCCCCGGCACCTCCAAGCGGGCAGGGTATTATAGATAAAGCAACATTGGCAGCAGCCCCAAATACTGTTACAACTGATTAGTTAATTACATAAAAAATAGCCAGCAAATTTGCAGGCTATTTTTTATGGTAGCTGTCTTCATCCACCAGGACCTGTATCATAATTTATGCTGAAGCCGTACAACCATTTCATCTTTCCAACTTTTGAAATCACCTTTCATGATATGCTCCCTTGCTTCTTTTACCAACCACAAATAAAAAGCAAGATTGTGTACACTTGCAATCGTAAGCCCGAGGTATTCTTTCGATTTCATTAAATGTCTTAAATAAGCTTTGCTGTAAAAATTACTCACTTCACAATCAATACCATCATCGATCACAGAAAAATCTTTCTCCCATTTTTTATTATCAATATTGATGATGCCTTTCGAAGTAAACAACATTGCATTGCGGCCATTGCGTGTAGGCATTACGCAATCAAACATATCCACACCCATTGATATGCATTCCAAAATATTCCACGGTGTACCTACTCCCATTAAATAACGTGGCTTTTGTGTTGGCAGGTTATCACAACAAAGTTCGCAGATCTCGTACATGGTTTCAATGGGCTCACCAACACTTAAACCGCCTATTGCATTTCCTGTTGCATTTTTTGAAGCGATATATTCACAGGAAAATTTCCTGAGGTCATGGTGAACACCTCCCTGTACAATGGGAAATAAATTTTGGGTGTACCCATATTTATCAGGAGTATTTGTAAAACGATTAAAACACCTGTCGAGCCATCGATGCGTAAGTTCCATCGAAGTTTTTGCATATTGATATTCGCTGGCGCCCGGCGGACATTCATCAAAAGCCATGATGATATCACCACCAATAATGCGTTGTGTATCCATCACATTTTCGGGCGTGAACAAATGCCTGCTACCATCAATATGAGATTGAAAGGTTACCCCTTCTTCTTTTATTTTTCTTGTTCCCGCTAACGAAAAAACCTGGAACCCGCCGCTATCTGTAAGAATAGGCCTGTCCCATCCATTGAATGTATGAAGCCCACCTGCGGTTTCCAGTATTTCCAAACCGGGCCTTAAATAAAGATGGTATGTATTTCCAAGTATGATCTGCGCCTGTACATCTTTTTTTAATTGTTGTTGTGTAACAGCCTTCACTGTTCCGGCAGTGCCCACGGGCATAAAGATCGGCGTCATAATTTCGCCATGATCGGTTGTAATTTTTCCGGCCCTGGCTTTTGAAGCCGCGTCGGTATTATTTATTTCAAACTGCAATGAAGCCATAATCTGTTTATTACTTAAATCGCCTTCGACAAGCTCGGGCTGATAGCGTTTGTCATATTGAGCTTGTCGAAACAGACAAACGCGGATAAGAAAACGATATCGATATAAATGGATGCAAATATAAATTTAAAAGTGGCTTTTATAAACCAATGGTTTCGCAGTCATTTTGGTAGATTCAACACAAATTCAGCATTCAGAATTCATAACTCATAATTCATCCCTATTTTTGCGTCAATGAATTTATCAAACCTATTACTGCATTGGCAGCTAATCATATTTGTTGCATTTTGCGCAATTACTTTTATTCAACTGTTCTACTTTTTATTTTTCTTTTCAAGACTTAGTTTTTATAAGGCAAAACCAAAGGCACATTCTCAAACCCACCCTGTAAGTGTTGTGATATGTGCCAGGGATGAAGCAAAAAATCTTGTTGAATATTTACCCACTGTGTTGGCGCAGGAATATCACACAACACATGAAGTTGTATTGGTAAATGATAATTCATTCGATGACAGTAAATATATTTTAGAAGATTTTAAACGTGCGCATAAACAGTTACAGGTTGTTGAACTAACACAGGAAACAACAGGAATGCCCGGCAAAAAATTCCCATTGAGTATTGGAATAAGGACTGCGAAAAATGAAATTGTTTTGCTAACAGATTCTGATTGTGCTCCTGCCAGTACACATTGGATAGAAAGCATGCAAAATGCATATGATGATCAGACTGAAATTGTATTGGGTTATGGCAGTTTCAAAAAAAATGATGACTTCTTAAATAAACTGATACGCTGGGAAACATTTCATTCAGCATTGCAATATTTTAGTTATGCACTCGCAGGTGTACCTTATATGGGTGTAGGAAGAAATTTGAGTTATAAGAAAACAGTTTTCTTTCGCCACAAAGGATTTGCAACACACAATAATATTCCAGGTGGCGATGATGACCTGTTTGTGAATACAGCCGCTAACAAAAAAAATACAAAGATCAATATTGATAAAGACAGTTTTACCATCAGCAAACCTGCTGCTACATGGAAACAATGGAAAACACAAAAGAAGCGTCATTATACTACCGGCAAATATTATAAACCATTCCACAAGTTCCTGCTTGGATTGTATGCACTTTCACATTTTTTATTTTATCCGTTATTAATAGCAGCATGTATATTTTATAACTGGCAATATGCATTAATTATTTTTGGTGGAAGGTTGATCATCCAGGCAATTGTTTACTGGAAGTGCTTACAAAAGCTGGGAGAAAAAGACCTGTTCCCACTATTCTTGTTTTTCGACCTGTGGATGTTCTTTTATTATTTCATTTTTGCACCGGCCTTAGTAAGGAAACCCAAACCAACGTGGAAGTGAGTTATGAGTTTAGAATTATGAGTTATGAGTTGGGTTCACTTAAATTGAAAATACTAATCAGTGAATCAGTGGCAAAAATTATAATCGCCTTGGCACGTGTCCTCACGAACCACGAATAAAAAACATTATTATTTTCACAATGGAAATCCTTCAAAAATATTTTACTGATTTTACAAAAGAACAAACAGAACAATTTGCTGCACTAAAAGATCTGTATACCGACTGGAATCAAAAAATAAATGTGATCAGCCGCAAAGACATGGATAATTTTTATACGCATCATGTTCTTCACTCACTTGCCATTGCAGCAAAATTTAATTTTGAAAAAAATATGCAGGTAATGGATCTTGGTGCCGGCGGCGGTTTTCCAGGAATACCATTGGCGGTCTTTTTTCCTGAAGTTGAATTTCATCTTGTAGACAGCATCAATAAAAAACTAACTGTAATAAAAGAAATTGCCGACGCAATTGGTTTAAAGAATGTTACTACACAACACACCCGTGCCGAAGAAATAAAGAACAGGCAATTTGATATTGTTGTTTCAAGAGCTGTAGCTCCATTAAAAGACCTTTGGTTTTGGAGTAAACCATTGATAAGAAAAAATAAAAACATTGCAGAAGACAATGCCAATGGTCTTATCTGTTTAAAAGGCGGCGATCTTACAAAAGAAATTTTCGAAAGTGGATGCAAGCCGTTTATATGGGAAGTTGATAAAATTTTTGATGAAGAACACTTTAAGGAAAAGTATTTACTTTATCAACCGTTCAAATCTAAGATGTAAGATTTACGATCTAAGATTTGTTTATAACTTGCAACACCAAAAAATCATCTTACATCTTACATCTTACATCTTACATCTTACATCTTACATCTTACATCTTACATCTTACATCTTACCAATTCAACTCAATCACATTATTCTTCCGCTCTACATCTGCCATTCTCTTCGTTGGATCTATCTCTGCTTTGTTCAGGTCAGTAAGCCTGTGATTGAATTCTACAATATATGTTGGATGCGTCCATTTCCACTCTTCATGCTCTGTTCTTTTTTGTGATGCATTTTCATTCGGTTTATTTCCAAACATCAGGTTCAAAGGAACATAATGCATTTCTGTTGTTCCATCTTTAAATGTCAATTGCAAATCGATCGGCATTGGCATTTGCCCGATCCTTTTTAACCTGATCTTTGATACGCCATTTTCTTCCCAAAGACTATCGATACTGTAATTGATCGTCTTTGTTGTACCGATCCAGTATTCTTTGTACCAATCTAATTTTATTCCACTAACGCTTTCAGCTATCCTGATAAAATCACTTGCATTAGGATGTTTAAAACGCCATTGTTTATAATATTCAAGTAAAATTTTATCCCTTGTTGATGCACCAACTATATAACCAAGTTGCTCCATAAAAACTGCTCCTTTTGAATAAGCATCAATGCTGTAAGCAAAATTATTATTATAATGATCTGCATGCGTTGTCATTGGTTCTTCAAGCCCGCTTTTTGCCAAAGCAAAATATCCTGAATAAGCATCAGCATTATCATCAGGCAATGATTCAATCGTTTGCTTTAAGTTATCATTATCGGGTTGTTTTTTAAGTGCATCTTTATAATCTTCTATGGATGCACGCTTATTATAGAATTTCGTTACAAGATCTTCCGCATAAGTTGTAAAACCTTCATCCATCCATGCATACATACTTTCATTGGTACCCAACATCATCTGGTACCAGCTGTGCATCCATTCATGAAAAACAGTTCCCAATGAAGGGCCGTTTATCAATGTTGCCATTGGGTATTCCATTCCACCATCACCGCCTTGTATAAATGAATATTGTGGGTAAGGATATTTACCAAAGTGTTCTTCCATAAATGGCAATACGGTTACTGCTGCATCGCCAACTTTTTCCCATAAACTATCATTCTTTGGATTATTGGGCTTGTAATTATAAATAACATTCAGTACGGTTCCGTTTGGCATCTTTCTCACCAGGTGTTTGTAATCAGGATCTGCGGCCCAAACAAAATCATGAACGTTTTGTGCGGTAAAATGCCACAAGCGTTTAGCCGATGCTGTTAGTTTCAATTCTGTACCTGGCTTATCATACCCCCAGCCAATTTCATTTGCATTTACCAAAACACCGGTACCGCCAAGCTTGTATGTTTTATCAATATTGATCGATACATCAAAATCTCCCCAAACACCATAAAATTCTCTTGCTACATAAGGTGTCGGGTGCCAGCCTTCATAATCATACTCACATAATTTAGGATACCATTGACTCATACTATAACGCACTCCTGTATTTGGATTGTCGCGGCCGCTACGGCGAACCTGTAACGGAACCTGTGCCTCAAACTCCATATCAAAAACAACTTTTGTTTTAGGGAGAATGGGTGTTGTAAGATCCACTTCCAATATTGTTTCATGATACTTAAAAGGCTGTGGTACGCCATTCATTTTTAAAGACATGATCTTTTGATAGCCGATCTCGTTGTCTTTTAAATTCAAAATTCTATCCTTCACTCTTCCATCCCAATCGGGACGTCCATTGATCTGTATTTTTCCCAACTCACGGCTGCGGGTGTCCATGCTGCTGTTTGGCTGAAATGCGTTCCAGTATAAATGATAGAAAACCTTATCAAGCTTATCTGTTGAATTGTTACTGTATTCCAGTTTTTGTTTCCCTTTAAACCTGTTGGTCAATGTATCAACATCTACATTCATTGTATATTTCACCCGTTGCTGCCAGCGATCTGGTTGTGCCGATGAAATAAGAAATAAGAAAGTAGAAATAAGGAATAAGGAAGTGTGTTTGAATGTCATCTCGATTTATTTGAAAAGTAAATTTCGGCGAATAGAAGTTATGAAAAAAACAAAAAATTATTAGTGGTAATGAAAGTAAAAATTAATAAGCAACAATTATTTTCCAGGTCATTCATTTTCTAAAAAATGAATGACAGCACCATTAAATGCAGCCGGATCATCAGATGGAAAATAATGAGTTGCTTTTGAAACGATCATTAATGTGCTCTTTGGAATACTTGCTGCGATATGTTTTGTATGGTCTTCCTTGATAATATCGTCTTCACCTGCTACCACTAAAACCGGGCAACTGATCGTATTTAATTCCTGGTAACTGTGCCTTGGTTCAGTTAATAAAAGATTATGAAGCCTGTATTTGTTACGGCCAATATAAGAAGTATCATGCTGCAATTCTTTCATTTCATTTTTTACAATCTTAAATGTAGAATTGGCAACAACGCTATGATCAATAAAAATACAAGCACCCATTGTTACAAGCTTCTTTACTTTTTTGGGATATTTCATTGCCATGATGAGCCCGGTATTACCGCCATCGCTCCAACCTACAATGTCTACGCTATCAAGTTTTAAATAGTCAAGTAATGCATTCATATCATCAGCAAAAAGATCATAGGTATAAGTTTTTCCATCTTCAGAAGATTTTCCCTGGCCCCTGGTATCAACAGCAATTACCCTGTACTTTTTTGCAAACTCAGGAATTTGTTTTTCAAACAAACTAATTGAACAGGAATTTCCATGAAGCAAAAGCAATGGTATTCCCTTACCATATTCTTCATAGTAAATATTGATGCCGTTTACATTTGCATACTTCCCGGTGCTATCGTTATTACCATAAGTTCGCTCACCAATAAGTGTGGATGCATCTATAATAAAACATTGTTTCCCACCATAAAAATCTTTACCGGAAACTCCTGTTGTCATTCCTTTTCGGACCTGGGGGTAATTCCAGAATTTCTTTGTTTCAATATTGTCAGATTCAAAGTCACTAATCGGCAACATTATTTCTTCAAATTTATCTTTCTCCGTTTCTATGTAAAGATGAAATTCATCAAAATAAAAAATTCCTTTCCTGTGATACATCCCGCCAAATACAAGATACTCCGCTCCTTTATCAATACGTCCCGACACATTGTATACTTTCCATTCATTGCTGCGGATTGGTTTATCCATCATATTATAGAAGAAACCCATTTTATTATTCTCTTTATCAACACGCACCCATAATTCTGCATCTGCATTCGGATCGATTAACTGTACTTTTATTGCTGCTTCAATTTTGAATTTTTTACCGGCATATTTTTTTGCATTAAAAATTCTCACAAGCGTACCCCAGTCATTTGCCGTTTGTGCATCTGCAATAAAAAAGGAAAAGAAGAGAAAGAAAAGAAAATAAATAAATTTCATAGTGTTTAGTTTTTCCCTTGAACAACAATTACAATTTCTCCCTTTACAGGTTTTGCATTAAAATGATCATGTACTTCCTGCAATGTACCTCTTTTGTTTTCTTCAAATTTTTTTGTGAGTTCGCGGCTTACGCAACATTGCCTTTCAGCCCCGAAGTATTCTATGAAATTGCTTAATGTTTTTACCAGGCGCATCGGGCTTTCATAAAAAACCATCGTACGTTCTTCAGTAGCCATACGCTTTAAAAAAGTTTGTCTTCCTTTTTTTAATGGAAGAAACCCTTCGAAACAAAAATTATTAATTGGCAAACCACTATTCACCAATGCCGGTACAAATGCAGTTGCGCCAGGCAAACATTCCACTACAATATTATTTTTTATACATTCTCTTACAAGTAAAAACGCAGGATCACTGATACCCGGTGTACCTGCATCTGTAAGCAGTGCCACTTTTTTTCCTGCTGCTATTTGATCTGCAAGATGAGCTACGATCTTATGTTCGTTGTGCTGGTGATAAGGAGAAAGCGGTTTGTTTATCTGGTAATGCGACAACAACACCGAAGAAGTACGTGTGTCTTCCGCAAGAATAAGATCAACGTTTTTTAAAATTTCAACTGCCCTGAAAGTAATATCGGCGAGGTTGCCGATGGGAGAAGGGATGATGTAAAGCATTTCAATTTGGAAATTTGAAAATTTGGAAATGAATTGATTTGAAGGTTATTAAATTTGAAGTTCCTAACGTCTCGTGAGCATACATCTCCAAATTTCCAAATCGATTAATTTCCAAATTAGTTTATTGCTATCTCAAAGGTCTCCATTACCGGGTTTGACAAAAGTTTTTTAGCCGCATCTGATGCGATCGTTATTGCTTCTTCTTTTGTGGCTGCATCAATTTGCAGGTCGATATGTTTTCCAACCCTTACATCGGAAACAGCTGCTACACCTAAATTCTGCAAGCCACCTAAAACGGCTTTCCCCTGTGGGTCCAAAAGATCTTTTAATGGCATTACTTTTATTTGCGCCGTATATATCATCGCGATTCGTTTTTGAAGATCAAAGATAAAATAATGTATGCTATAAATATAATTGGAACAGCCAGCCAGTGAAATAATAACGCAGCAACAACTGCCAAAGCGAGTAAAATTATTTTAGGCAGGTTGTCTTTTAAAGAAAGATTTTTAAACTTCATGGCCATCATGGGTATATCGCTTACCATCATCCATGAAAGGAAAATGATGACAGTATACAATACCCATTTATTCAATAATATGTTTATGATGGTTGTGTTTTCAGCATGCCAATAAATCATTGGGAAAGATGCAACCAACAAACCCATTGCAGGCGTTGGTATTCCCCTGAAACCATATTGCTGTCTTGTATCTAAATTAAATTTTGCAAGCCTGTATGCTGATGCGCCGGCAATGATAAATGCAGGCAGTATCAAAAGCATTGAAGTATCGATACCAGATTCCTCTCTTGCATAACTCATTCTTAAAAACTGGTAAATGATCATGGAGGGGGCAACACCAAAACTAACAACATCAGCCAATGAATCTAATTGCTTACCCATTTCTGAAGTCGCATTAAAAAGTCTTGCAACAAATCCATCAAAAAAATCTACAACAGCAGCAATGCCAATAAACAAAGATGCCTGCCATATTTTTTCAGGTATATCAACAAACTGCGATCCTTCAGCATTGTATTGAATGGTAATACCGTTTTGAAGTGTGGCAACAATGGCGAGGCAACCGAAAACTAAATTAAGAAGGGTGAAGAGGTTGGGGATTTGTTTCATTCAATTTGGTGATTTGAAAATTTGAAGATTTGAAAATTTGAAGATTATGTAATTTGAAAACCCTGAAGAATTAAAGAATAAAAATTGCTTTTGCATTGTCATCTTCAAATCTTCAAATTTTCAAATCGGCACATTATCTCTTCATCAAACTTTCAATATCCTCTACCGTGATTGGAATATTCTTCATCAGATCTTTATTTCCCGTCTTCGTTACCCAAAAATTATTTTCAATACGTATTCCCATTTTTTCTTCTTCAATATAAATACCAGGTTCAATGGTAAAGACCATACCTGCTTTTATTGGTTCAGTGCGTGTACCAAGATCGTGTACATCTATTCCGAGATGATGAGAAATACCGTGGTATAAATATTTTCTATAAGCCCTGTTTTCAGGATCTTCATTCTTAACATCAGACTTCCTGAGCAAACCTATTTTTTGAAAAACAATGGTTGCTTCATCCCCTACTTTCTCAGTATAATCAACAATAGAAATTCCTGGTTTTAAAATACTGGCCGCATAATGATGAAGATGCAGGCAGGCATTGTAAACTGTTTTTTGCCTGCGGCCAAATTTGCCACTAACCGGGATCGTTCGTGTAAGATCTGCACAATAGTTTCCATACTCAGCACCAAAATCCATTAACAGTAGATCACCTTCTTTACATTCCTGGTTGTTTTCAATGTAATGTAATATGCGGGCATTATCGCCGCTTGCAATAATGGAATTGTATGCAGTACCTGTTGCACGCTGAGATAAGAATGAATGGTATATTTCTGCTTCTATTTCATATTCCATTACTCCCGGCCTGATAAACTTTAATAACCTGCGGAATGTATTGTCGGTAATGTCCATGGCTTTTTGCATTACCTCAATTTCCAATGCCGTTTTAATACCGCGGAGTTCTTTTAAAATTTTAGCGCTGCGTAAGTAATTATGTAAAGGATAACGTTCTCTCATAGCCGCTGCATAACGATAATCCCTTACCGGAACAAGGTTTGCTTTGCGGTCGTTTTCATTGCTATTTAAATAGATGGTATCTGCATTGTGTATCCATGGTTGCAATAAACCATCCAATGTATCGAGCCAAACAATGGTTTGAATACCCGAGATGGCCCTTGCTTCATTTACCCGCAAACGATGGCCATCCCATTTTTCTTTTAATTCATTTGGGCGAACAAGCACCAATACTTCCCGGTATTTCGCATCGCTATTATCCGGAAACAATACCAGCATACTATCTTCCTGCTCAATTCCTGTTAACCAGAACAAATCAGAATTTTGCTTGAACTTATGTTGAGCATCTCCATTTGAAGGCAGTTCATCATTGCTGTTGAAAATGGCAATCGAGTTCTTAACCATCCTTTCAGTAAACCTTTTACGGTTTTGCACAAATATTTCAGGATTTAAAGGAAGATATTTCATCAGGAAAAATTATTTGGGGTTATAAAATGCTGCTTTAAAAAATTGGAACACAATATACGTCTTAAAAATTCTTCAGCTGAAAAGCCTGTAAAACGGGCAAATAAAAAATAAAAATAAACTTCATTTAATATAATCACCAATTTGCAAATCTTCGTCTAAAAAAAGCTAATCTGCTTAAATATTTACCAACATTTCAAGCATTATTTAAAGAATCATTAATAATAGCCCGTTATGCCCCTATTCTTTTTAAAACAATGATGTACTACCTTTGTCGCCTTAACTAAACGATTACTTGCTATGTCAATTACTACAATGACTGAAGCCCCTTTAAAGGCTTTAGAAAAGATCGGTTTACATTCTACAAAACCCGTACATTACCAGCTAACGCCTTCCGAATTAAGTGAACAGGCAATCCAACGTAAAGAAGCTGTTTTAAATGATACTGGTGCGCTTCTCATCAATACCGGCGAATTTACCGGTCGTAGTCCAAAAGATAAGTTTACAGTAAAGGATGAATTAACTGCTGATACAGTTCATTGGAATGATTTTAATATTCCGCTTGAACCAAAGTATTTTGACCAGATGCATGAGAAACTGGTTAATTATTTAAATACAAAAGAAACATGGGTAAGAGATTGCTACGCATGTGCTGACCCGGCTTATAGATTAAACATAAGGGTGATCAATGAAAACCCATGGAGCAACCTGTTTGCTTACAATATGTTTTTAAGACCGAATGAAGATGAATTAGAAAATTTTAAAGCAGACTGGCATATTATACAGGCTCCTGGCTTCAAGGCTGACCCGGCTGTTGATGGAACAAGGCAACACAATTTTGCCATGGTTAGTTTTACAAAGAAAATGATCCTGATTGGTGGTACCGGTTACACTGGTGAAATGAAAAAAGGCATTTTCACAATTTTGAATTATATCCTTCCACACGATAAGAATGTTTTGAGCATGCATTGCTCTGCCAATATGGGAAAAGCAGGTGACACTGCCATTTTCTTTGGATTGAGCGGCACAGGTAAAACAACCTTGAGTGCGGATCCTAACAGGAGTTTGATTGGTGATGATGAGCATGGATGGACTGACAATTCCGTTTTCAATTTCGAAGGTGGTTGTTATGCTAAAACAATTGACCTGAGTGCAGAGAAAGAGCCTGAAATTTATAATGCGATCAAACCAGGTGCATTGGTAGAAAACGTAACATTTATTGAAGGCACTAATAAGATCGATTTCGCAAGTAAAAAAATCACAGAAAATACAAGGGTAAGTTACCCGCTTTCATACATCAGCAATGCGCTTGAACCTTCTGTAGGAAAAATGCCTAAAAACATCTTCTTCCTTACTGCAGATGCATATGGCATTTTACCACCTGTAAGTAAACTTACTCCAGGACAAGCAATGTACCAGTTCATCAGCGGTTATACTGCAAAAGTTGCAGGTACTGAAGCCGGTGTTACAGAGCCAAAATCTACTTTCAGTGCATGTTTTGGTGCACCGTTCCTGCCATTACATCCCGGTCAATATGCAGAAATGCTTGGAAAGAAAATGACCATGCACAATGTGAACGTATGGATGATCAATACAGGCTGGAGCGGCGGGCCTTATGGAATCGGAAGCCGTATGAAATTGCCTTATACAAGAGCAATGATAACTGCAGCATTGGAAGGCAAACTTGATAATGTTGAATTTGAAGCGCATCCTGTTTTTGGAATGATGATGCCGAAAGAGTGCCCGGGTGTTCCTGCAGAGATCCTGAATCCACGCAATACATGGGCAGATAAAGCCGCTTATGATACAAAGGCAAAAGATCTTGCTCAACAGTTCATTAAGAATTTTGAAAAATATGCCAGTGGCGTGAGCGCTGAAATTCTTGCAGCTGCTCCTAAAGTATAGTTGACAAGTTAATATGTTGAGAGGGTTGATAAAGTTCAAAGAAACTACCAGGCTTTGAACTTTATCAACCCTTTCAACTTTATCAACTTATTGAACGGCTTAAAACTGCATTTCAGGTATCTCTCCTTCGATCACAAGTTTACCTGCCGTCTTTTCCTTTATTTCTTCTATTGAAACTCCTGGTGCTCTTTCCAGTAACTTAAAAGCGCCATCAACAACATCCAAAACTGCCAGTTCGGTTACGATCTTTTTTACGCAGCGTTTACCTGTAAGCGGTAGTGTACATCCGGGAAGCAATTTGCTTTCACCTTTGGGATTGGTGTGCATCATGGCAACAATAATATTTTTTGCGCTTGCTACAAGGTCCATTGCTCCACCCATACCTTTTACCATTTTACCGGGTATCTTCCAGTTAGCGATATCTCCGTTCTCGCTTACTTCCATAGCGCCTAAAACAGTAAGATCAACTTTACCCGAACGTATCATTCCAAAGCTCATGGCGCTATCAAAAAAAGCCGAACCTGGTAATGTAGTGATCGTTTGCTTTCCTGCATTGATAAGATCTGCATCTTCTTCTCCTTCTATTGGAAACGGCCCCATACCCAGCAAGCCATTCTCACTCTGGAGGATCACATTTACATTCGGGGGAATATAGTTTGCAACAAGTGTAGGTATGCCGATACCGAGGTTTACATAAAAACCATCTTTTAGTTCTTTTGCAATACGTTGTGCGATTTGATATTTATCTAAAGCCATAATGAGTGCTGAATTCTTAGTTATGAGTTGATGCTATTTTTCCTGGTTGTTCTTTGTTCGATGCGTTTTTCATAATTGCTTCCCTGGAAAATACGATGAACATAAATACCAGGTGTATGAATTTGATTGGGATCCAAAGTTCCGGCAGGAACCAATTCTTCTACTTCAGCAATTGTTATTTTTCCTGCCATTGCCATCATAGGGTTGAAATTACGGGCCGTATCTTTATAAACAAGGTTTCCCTGCTCATCACCCTTCCATGCTTTTACAATAGCGTAGTCTGCATCAAACGCCATTTCCAGCAGGTATTCTTTGCCGTTAAAATTTCTTGTTTCTTTTCCTTCGGCTACTTCTGTCCCAACTCCTGCAGGTGTATATATTGCGGGCATCCCATACCCTGAGGCCATGCATCTTGTTGCAAGTGTACCCTGTGGCACCAATTCAACTTCCAATTCACCACTTAACAACTGGCGTTCAAATTCTGCATTCTCGCCAACATAAGATGATACCATTTTTTTTACCTGCTTTTGTTTTAACATCAGGCCAATTCCAAAATCATCTACACCGGCATTGTTTGATATGCATGTAAGATTTTTGATCCCTTTCTTTACCAATGCAGTAATACAATTTTCAGGTATACCACAAAGTCCAAAGCCACCAAGCATTAATGTACTGCCATCGGTAATATCCGCCACAGCATCTTCGCCGTTCTTATAAATCTTATTCATGTTTAATTATTTTAAGAAGCTTGTTTTATTTTTTCTCTTTTGGGTAATGGTAATTTATGCTTATTTATGTTCAATTGCTTTTGAAGTTTAAACCTGTTTTGTTTTGCGATCATACTATCCATTAATGCATTCATCAAATCAGGATGTACGGTATAATAATCATAACTTTTATAAAAATCATCCCGGCTGATTTTATAAAATCCAAATATCCTGTTTTGAAGCTTAATATTTTCGGTTGTATCGTTTTTGGTACTATCCTTTTTTATAAAATCCCTGCTATAGGCATCTGCCCGAATATAATCCCAGAATACCGATTGCATTTTACGTGGTTCTAATATACCATCAGGTACTGTTTTTTTCTTACCGCACGAAAAAAATAATATTAAAATGAATGCTGCAAATAGTTTCCTCATTTCAACTGGTCCTGGTATTTATTTGCATTGGTTAGATCGAGTTTGACCAGGAGTTCTTTTGCCCGTGATTTATCCTGGGGAAGTGCTTTTGAGAATATGTTGATCAATTCAGTAAATTTTCCCTGGAAAAAAAACTGGTTAACCATAGTGTTTGGATTATCCTTATTAAAATTATCAAGCAGGTTCAACACATTCAACATTTCAGTACGGGCCTTGGTATCATCATCATACAATTTATCCATACCAAGCCTGTAATAATTATAATATACATCATGCATGATCGTATAGCGTGCGTTTGACATGTTTTCTACCAGCCAGTAACGGTTGCGTATACCATCAAATGCTTTCCATCCTGAAACATATCTTCCATCAGGTGCATTATTTACAATGTTCTGTGCCTTTTGAAAATATGGATCGCCTCCATGCGGAGAAAATGATGCATAATCAAAGCCAATAATAATATTTGCATAATAGCCGAAGATGGCTGTCAGGTTTGATACCAATGCATCTGTTCCTGTAACACGGTTCTCGTTAAAATCCAACTGCTGAAATTCTACATACTTAAAAGCAATATCATCATCTTTATAGTTAATGATCGGGGAAAGATAAGATGTATTGAATACCGGTCGTGCCGCCTGTATGGATAATGATCCTTTGTAAATATTTTGATCATCTGTAGACTCAAGATTCAATAAAAAATTGCAATCAATTTTTTCAACTGCAGTATAATTTTCATTGGTCCATTTACGGTTATTTAAAAAATTATTCAATGCGGTCTGCAGCGTGGTGAATGTGTTTTTACTCACATTATTTCCTACACGGGTAGTTACTACAGTTACACGTGCATTTAACTCCTGTGCTTTCATGGACCCTGCCATTAAAAGAAACAGTATTAAAAGTTTGATCTTATTCATTCGTTAATTTAATGATGCTGTTTATAATATCTGAGGCGATCTCTTTTTTGGATTTTGTATCAAAATGATCTTCACGACCATCTTTTCCAAAAATAACGATTTTGTTAGTGTCATGCCCAAATCCTGCTCCCGGATCGCTTAAAGAATTCAAAACGATCAGGTCTGCGTTTTTTTCCTGGAGTTTTTTTAAGGCATTTTCTTTTTCATTATTGGTTTCAAGTGCAAAACCTACCAGTACCTGGTTAGGTTTTTTATTTTGTCCAAGTGCTTTTAAAATATCCTTTGTTTTTTGCAGGTTTAGTACGAGTGAATCACCATTCTTTTTGATCTTTTTTGTTGCGGGATCCGGTACTGTATAATCGGCAACTGCAGCACTCATCACTGCTATATCCATTCCCGGGAAAATGTCTACACAAGCATTATACATTTCAGCTGCTGAGGTTACTTTTATGAGGTTCACTCCATTATTTATGTGTTCCGAAACAGGGCCGCATATAAGTGTTACTGTTGCGCCTCTCTTTTTAAATTCCTCGGCAAGCGCAATCCCCATTTTTCCCGAAGAATGATTGCCAATAAATCTAACCGGGTCGATTGCTTCATAAGTAGGGCCTGCTGTGACCATAATTTTCTTACCGGCAAGTTGGTCACTTTTTATAAATCTTCCTTTAAGAAACCCAACTATGGATTCAGGTTCTGCCATTCTACCATCACCTTTTAAACCGCTGGCAAGTTCCCCGTTTTCTACAGGGATCACTACATTTCCGTATGATTCTATCTGCCGGATATTTCTTTTTGTTGAAGGATGCAACCACATATCCTCATCCATAGCCGGGGCCACAACTACCGGGCAAACAGCTGAAAGGTAAACTGCCATCAATAAATTGTCGCACAATCCACCCGACATTTTTGCCAGGGTATTACAGCTAAGCGGAGCAATCAGCATTACATCTGCCCATCTCCCAAGCATTACGTGATTTGACCATGAATCATTTTCTGAAAGTTCTGAAAGAACCTCATTCTTTGAAAGCGTGGATAATGTAAGCGGAGCTATAAAACCTGTTGCAGCAGGTGTCATGATCACTTTTACCTCTGCACCGGCTTTTACCAAAAGCCTTACAAGTGTTGCAGATTTGTATGCAGCAATACTACCTGATATCCCTAAAAGTATCTTCTTCCCTTTTAACATAAAAAGTCCCGCTTGTTGCGGGACTAAAATTATAACTTCTAAATTAAAGAAGATGTAAAAATTAAATAAGCTTATTAACTGAACAGATCCTCATCATTTTTGCGGAAATACACTTTTTCCTCTAAAAATTCAGTTGTTGCCAGCAATGAAGGATTTGGCATACGCTCATAAGCACGGGATATTTCTATCTGCTCTTTGTTTTCATGTATTTCTTCAAGGCTGTCTGTATGGCTGGCAAACTCTTCAAGTTTATTATGCAACTCTTCCTTGATGGTTATATTTATCTGGTTCGCTCTTTTTGCGATAATAGCTATTGATTCATATAAATTGCCAGTCTTTTCTTTTAGATCAGATAGCTTTTTAGGCTCAACAGAACTGCTTGTATTAGCGCTTAGCTGACGACGAAGTTTGCTCATTTTTTATTTCTTTAATTTTATTTTGACTTAAAATACTATAACTCTCTGCATCTTTCAAAAGTTTACTGTCGGGATACCTGTCTGCAAAATCCTGGTATTCCTCAGTTACTTTTTCAAACCTTTCAATCTGCTTCTCGGTGATACTCAATTTAGCAAACTTATAATAAGATTTCACTATCATAAGTTTGTATTCCTCACCTTTTAAAGATTCCGGGTAGCCATTCAATAACAACCCAAATGCAATTGCAGAAGCCCGATACTGTCCAAGATCATAATACAACTTTGCCCCCCTGTATTCTTTCAATTCTAATTTGCCCCTTGATTTATCTATGATCTCTGTAGCATCCTTTATCCTTGGCGAACCAGGATGTGTATTTATAAAGGTCTGCATCATCGCCATTGCCTTCACTGTATTCACCTGCTCAAGTTCGATCTTTGGCGATTGCTTATAAAAGCAATATGCCCTCATATAATCCACTTCTTCTGCTCTTGGGCTATTTGGAAAAACTTCTGTAAATCCTTTGAATAAATTTTCAGCCTCCCGGTAATCCTTCATGTAATAATAACAATATGCCCATTTATAATACAACTCCTCAAACTTGTCAGTTCCTTTTAAAACCGGGAACAATTGTTCATAAAGCTGCTGTGCATTATGATATTTCTTTTTAGCATAATATTCATCAGCCTTTTTATACTTATACTCTGGGTCTTTACTTTTTTCAATCTTGCCAAATTTGTTGCAGGATGAAAACACAAAGGATATAAAAAAAACCGGGACTAGAAATTTAAGTAATCTCATAAAGAAGTGCAAAATTAATGGATTTTAGTCAAAAATGCCCGTAAATAAACAATTCTCCAAAAAACAGTTGTTAAGTCTTTTGTAAAGGGTTAATACAAAGAAAAAACCCTCCCAAAAGGGAGGGCTTCATCATTGAGCAAAAAGTGGAATTAAAACTTATTTTAGTTTGACTTGATGTCAACTGTATTCTTATCTCCTCCACCAACTTCACAGTTAGTAGTGATCCTGTCTGCACTGATACCTTCTTTTTCTACCAGGTATTTCTTAATTGCGTCTACTCTCTTCTGGCATACAGCCTGTGATGCTTTAGAAGCCTCAGGGTAGCCATTGATAGTGATATTACAAGTAGGGTTTGCTTTCAGTTTTTCAGCAACATTGTGAAGCATCGCCTTATTGTCATTAGTTAAAGTAGCACTAATACCTTTAAATGAAAGGCTTGGGTAGTCTGTTGGACATGGGTTCTCTACCTTGGTACCAGCAGGCGGAATATTCTTACAACATTCAGGATCCGGGCATTTACCAACACCATCAGCATCAACTGGTTGACAATAAGATGGAGTGATCAATTGTTTGTCTTTGCAATCTGGTACACCGTCACCATCAGTATCTTGTGTTACACCATGGCTATCAACAGGGCAACCAGCTGGCGTATTTGGTTCACGATCCAATTGGTCAACAACACCATCACCATCAGCATCATCAAATACTGGTTTAGGGAATTTAGTATGTCTTGGATTGTTAAGTTCGCCATAAGCATAATCCAATGGATTAAGCCACCATAATGGTTCAACAGCTTTAGAACCAAGATTAAAATTAAGACCTAATGAAAGGTAGTTATATGAATCCCAGTTTGGAGTTAATGTAGCATTTCCAACAGGGTGTTCCTGCCATTGTTGTCCGTCAAGTAAATCGTCTTTGATAAAAGAGTGACGATCTTCTAAAGCCAGGTTGATCCTTTTTGAAAGCTTGAACTGGATACCAGCAAGAACAGTTGTAGAAAACCTTAAAGTTTGGTTATTACCTAATTTACCCCTGCGCTCACCATCAGATTCAGCAGTTGTTTCATAAGTATCATCCATTCCGTCTTTCAAAGCCTTCCTGATGTCTTTACGATTTTTGTATTTGATAGGATCAGCATAGATCTTATGGAATAATTCGCTATAATTATCTCCATTGTCATTCAATGCATTTATCTTGGTTTGATAAGCTGTTGCGCCTATACCAACACCACCATAAACAACCCATGAAGATTTGTTTTTATGAAAACGGATATTGTTCAAAGTGAAAATACCTTGTAAGCTCAGGTCCTGTGTTTTATTCTTGTAATTGTAATAAACAGCTTCTGCTGGTGTTCCTGGAATTGTTGTACTTGCAGAGCCACCTCTTGTATCATAACCACTATAATACTGGTTCCATGCTTTATTTTTTTGGAAATTTTCTGAAGCTACCCAGCTCAATCCTTTGGCTGTTCCATACATGTACTGTAATCTTAGAGAGAAAACATACCCTAACGCCTTCCTTACGTGTGCTGCGAAACCAAATGTTGGAAATAAACTTGATACATCTCCTGATACATTGAATGCACCACCAGAAAGACCGATTTCCCACATGTTGCGTGGTTTAGCCGGGAAGTTGTAAGAGTTATTCCAAAATTCATTTTGTTGTGGCTGCCTTTTTTTGGTAATAACGGTGGAGTCATACACATCGTAGCCACTCGTCGAGGTTTTTTTAACCTGCGCAAAGGCTGTTGTAGCGAAGACCGAAAACACCGCTAGTAATAATTTGTACTTTTTGCTTGACATAACTTAATGATTGATAGATTTCTAAATATACGATTGATTAATGGCAAAAATATTGAATGCAACCCAAAAACCAAAATTTTTTAGCATTTATTTAAATTCCCTGATTTTTGATTGATGCAAATTTTGCTTAAGCTCTAGAGCATGCCTGTATTGATTTTGCTGCATCAAACCCAAAACTAAAATCCATTTCTTTTAATATCAAAACTGCTTTCAAAAAATAAAAATACTTTGATAAGCATTATATTGCCCATTATTCAGATGGATTTTGTAAAAAATATTATTGGAACGGAACTAAACACTTTTGAAAAAAAGTTTTCAGATGCGGTGAGTAGCAAGACCCCGATGCTTGACAGGATCATGAAATTTATCATCAAGCGAAAGGGAAAACAGCTTCGCCCCATGTTCGTTTTTTTAAGCGCCAAACTTCACGGCGAGATCAATGAAAGTACTTACAGGGCAGCCGGCCTGGTTGAACTTTTACATACTGCTACACTTGTACACGATGACGTTGTTGATGAATCGATGGAGCGAAGAGGCTTTTTTTCAATCAATGCGATTTGGAAAAATAAGATCGCGGTTTTAGTTGGTGATTATTTATTTGCAAAAGGACTGTTGCTTTCTACCGCAAATGATGAATTTCAACAGCTTCATATCGTATCTGATGCGGTAAAACAAATGAGTGAGGGCGAGTTACTGCAAATTGAGAAGTCAAGAAAACTTAACCTGGATGAGGATATTTATTTCGAGATCATAAAAAATAAAACGGCATCACTTCTTTCTTCGGCTTGTGCCGTTGGTGCACATAGCACCAGCAAGGATGAAAACATTACCAATAAAATGAAACTTTTTGGCGAAAAAGTGGGCATCGCTTTCCAGATCAAAGATGATCTTTTCGATTATGGCAATGAGGATATCGGCAAACCTACCGGCAATGATATAAAAGAAAAAAAACTTACTCTTCCGTTGATTTACACCTTAAATAAGGTTGATAAAAACATCCGGCGCCGTATTATATACATCGTTAAAAATGAAAATAAAAACCCGGTTAGTATTAAGTTTGTATTGAAAGCCGTAGAAGATGCCGGTGGCATTGCATATGCAGAAAGCAAAATGAATGAATACCGCGATGAAGCACTTGGCATTTTACACGAATTTCCTGCATCACCTGTAAGAAAAGCACTGGAAGAACTGGTGCGATATACAACGGACAGAAAATACTGATCTTGGAAAAAAACTGGAATATATTAACTGCTGATAGCGATAAAGCTGATCATCTGCACGAAGTACTTGGCATAAACAAAACTATTTGTACCATTCTTGCTCAAAGAGGAATTGAAACTTTTGAAGATGCAAAAAATTATTTCCGCCCGGATTTAAGCATGCTGCATAGCCCCTGGTTGATGAAGGACATGCAAAAAGCGGTAACCAGGATCGATTCTGCAATTGTAACCAATGAAAAGATCCTTGTTTTTGGCGACTATGATGTAGATGGAACAACATCTGTTGCATCCATGTACCAGTTTATAACCGGCATTTATAACCCCAACTATGTAGACTTTTATATTCCCCATCGCTACCGCGAGGGATATGGCGTTAGTAAAGCAGGCATCGATTACGCATCAGAAAACGGGTTTACCCTCATTATATGCCTTGATTGCGGAATTAAATCAACAGAACTTATCGCGTATGCCAAGTCGTTAGGTATTGATTTTATTGTGTGCGACCATCATTTGCCGGGCAAAGAACTTCCCGATGCGATCGCTATTTTAAATCCCAAACAAACTGATTGTAATTATCCGTACAAGGAACTTTGCGGCTGCGGCGTTGGGTTTAAATTAATGGCTGCCATTGCAGAACATTATTCGATAGGCGAAGAACATTACCATTGTTATTTGGATCTTGTTGCTACAGCAATAGCTGCTGACATTGTTCCTATGACCGGCGAAAACCGGATACTGGCATTTTTTGGCTTAAAAAAAATAAATGAAAACCCTGCTCCTGGTATCAAAGCATTGATCAAACTCGGTGGCATCCAAAAAAAACTAAGTATTACAAATGTGGTTTTTGTTATAGCGCCGAGAGTAAATGCTGCAGGTCGCATGGACGATGCAAGAAAAGCAGTTCAGCTCTTTATAGAAAAGGATGAAACAAAGGCAATGGAATTTGCTGAAATGCTTCATTCTGATAACAGCGATCGTAAAGAAGCTGATAGTAGTATTACCGAAGAAGCATTGGCTATCATCAGGGCCGACAATGATCTCATAAACAGGAAAACATCTGTTGTTTACCGCGAGCACTGGCATAAAGGTGTGGTTGGAATTGTTGCTTCACGCCTTATAGAACATTATTACAGGCCCACGGTTGTACTTACCAAAAGCGGGGATGTTGTAGCAGGAAGCGCAAGAAGCGTAGCTGGTTTTAATTTATATGAAGCCATTTATGCATGCAGGGAACACCTGCTCGGATATGGCGGGCATTTCGCTGCTGCAGGTCTTTCCATGTTGCCGGAAAATGTTGAAGCATTCAGTAACAGGTTTAACGAAGTAGTAAATGCAAGCATCGAAGAGCGATTATTGATACCTGTTATTACCATTGATACGGCTGTCAACTTCTCAGAGATCAGGATGGCTTTTTTTAATATCCTTAAACAAATGGAACCTTATGGTCCCGAAAATATGCGCCCGGTATTTATTGCAAAAGGAATAACAGATACCGGTTATTCCAAAATCCTGAAAGAGTTGCACGTAAGATTTGTTGTTAAACAAAATTGCTATACCCTTACAGGAATAGGATTTAATATGGCACATAAATTTTACCTGCTGCAAATGAATAAACCACTCGATATTGTTTTTACCATTGATGAAAATGAATGGAACGGCGAAACAACCCTGCAGTTGAAAGTAATTGACCTGAGGTTGACTGGAGAAGTTGACCAGTTATAAAATACATTAACAACCTTTACTCATTAACTTTATCAGTTTAATTAACTTATTAACTACTCAACCTGCGCATGAAGTATCTCCGCTATTTTCTCTACCTCGCCTACAACTGGAACATGCGCATAGCCAGGCATATTATTAAACACGATATTAAAGGAGAAAAAAAATATGGCATCGATACTACCGGTGCAGATGAACTAAAAAGCCTTGAAAAAAAAGGTATTGATATCAGCCATGCCACTATATATATGCCAGCCAGCTATGACCTGATGGAAGAAATTTTTGGAAAATTGCAGGATAAGAACCTTTCCCATTTTATTGATATTGGTTGTGGGAAAGGAAGAGCAATGGTTGTAGCAGCACATCACAGGTTTACAAAAATTACCGGCATTGATTTTTCCAAAGAGTTATGTAATGCCGCACTGGAAAATCTTGAGAAAGCAAAACTCAAATTTCCTTTTTTAAAATACCAGGTCATCAACAACGATGCATTTTATTATGAGATACCAAAAGATGTTGACTGTATCTTTCTTTTTAATCCATTTGATGAAATAATATTAAGCGGTGTATTAAAAAATATTGAAAGGCACAGGGTCAATACAACAAAAGATGTTTTTATTATTTACCTGAACCCGATGCACAAGCATCTTTTCCTCGAATCAGGGTACAAGGAGATATTCCATACAAAAAAACTTAATTATTTAGAGGGAAGTATATTACAAAAAAAGAGATGACGTCTTTTATTTAAAGATTATCATCTCTTTTATTATCTCTTTATATTTTTTATTATGCTTTTTCCTCCATCAATTCAACACTCCTGCTTATAAAACTGGTAAGGTTATTACCTGTTAATAATCCTTGTGATAACAATGCAAGATCGGCCAGGTTCTTCACAAGTTTATCCTGTTTAACACTATCAGTTTCTGCAAGTATGTTTTTAAATATGGGATGATTACCATTAACCGTAAGATTTACTTCATCAGGCATATTTGCATACCAGGCACTCATACCGCCACCCATCGAAGCCATATCTTTCATACGGCGCATAAGTTCCGGTCTTGTAGCTGTTACAGGTGAAGTACTTTCATTCAAACCTTTTATTTCAACATTTAGGTTAAGCCCTTCCTGTTGTTTTGTAAACAAAGTTTTCAATTTTTCTGCATCTTCCTTGCTTAACACACTATCATTACCTTCACTTTTATCAATAAGATTTTCTGCTATATCCGAATCTACTCTTGTGAATTGTGTATCGGCCCATTTCATTTCCACGCTGTTTATGAAAGCTGCATCCACAAGCGTTTCAGCTTTTACTACAAGGTATCCTTTGGCAATAGCCTGTTGTATGAATGGGTCCTGTTGAACCGGGTTTGTTGTATACAAGATCACATGTTTGCCTTCTTTATTCTTTTGCAAAGCTTCTGTTGCCTTTTTATATTCTTCGAGCGTATGAAATTTACCGGTAGTATCTTCCATGATGAAAAATTTATTGGCCTTATCCAAAAATTTATCATCGGTCATCATACCATATTTTACAAAGAGGCCAAGGCTCTCCCACTTTTCTTCAAATGATTTCCTGTCGGCATTAAATATTTCCTCCAGCTTATCAGCCACTTTTTTTGTGATGTGTGCATTGATCTTCTTTACATTCGGATCACCCTGTAAATAACTGCGGCTAACGTTCAGCGGTATATCCGGGCTGTCAATAACACCATGCAGCAACATCAGGAATTCCGGCACGATATCTTTCACTTCATCTGTAACAAAAACCTGGTTGCTGTATAATTGTATCTTATCTTTTTGTATCTCGTAACTCTGCTTGATCTTTGGAAAATAAAGAATACCGGTAAGGTTAAACGGATAATCAACATTAAGGTGGATCCAGAATAAAGGCGGTTCACCAAAAGGATATAATTCTTTATAAAAATTCTGGTAATCTTCTGTCGTTAATTCTGATGGCTTTTTTGTCCAGGCTGGTGCAGGATTGTTGATCTGCTTGTCTTCAAAAAATATTGGTACCGGCAAGAACTTACAGAATTTCTCAAGTACAGTTTGTACCCTTGAGGCCTCAAGAAATTCCTGGCTTTCGTTGTTGAGGTGCAATACAATTGAAGTCCCTCTTTCTGCCTTATCTGTATCTTCCAGAATATATTCCGGGCTGCCATCACACTCCCATCTTACAGCTTTCGCATCCTGCTTGTAACTCTTTGTAAATACTTCTACCTTATCACTAACCATGAATGAGCTGTAAAAGCCCAATCCAAAATGCCCGATAATATTCGCTTCATTTTGGCCCTTGTATTTTTCCAAAAATTCTTCTGCACCACTGAATGCTACCTGGTTTAAATACTTATCAACTTCTTCTCCTGTCATTCCAATTCCTTTATCGGAAATGGTAAGGGTCTTGTTCTCCTTGTCGAGTTTCACATCGATCCTCAATTCACCCAATTCACCCTTTGCCTCGCCAATTGAAGAAAGTGTCTTCAATTTTTGTGTCGCATCAACTGCATTGCTGACAAGTTCACGGATAAATATGTCATGTTCACTGTAAAGAAACTTCTTAATAATTGGGAAAATATTTTCCGTCTGTACCCGGATATTACCTTTTTGCATGTGTATATTTTTTTTATTATTTGTTTTTGAATATTGGCAAATTAAATACCAAGGACCGCTTTACTGTCAGCTTGACATCATGGGCCATAAAATAATTTGATTAAAATAAAAAAGAGGCCCTTATTGAGCCTCTTTAAAAAAATTATTACTGATTATTGAACGTAAAAAGCTTTTCTTACATGGTATTCGTAATTGCCGATCTGTAGGTAGTAAATACCAATTGGAAGATTAGCTGGCAAAAGAAATGTATAATCCATAAAGTTAACCTGGACGATGAAGTCCTTTTTGAAAACGATTTGACCTACACTGTTGTGGATCATAGCTGAATAATGACCAGGTTTTAACGCATTCTTGT
Organism: Ferruginibacter sp.; assembly: GCA_047601875.1. Taxonomy (GTDB): domain Bacteria; phylum Bacteroidota; class Bacteroidia; order Chitinophagales; family Chitinophagaceae; genus Ferruginibacter. The sequence goes on from JASGIL010000001.1 coordinate 1,036,793, forward strand.
TATTGATGTCCTTATTGGTAAGGGAAAAATGCAGGTTCTGGCCATGTATTACCGGGGTAGAATAAATCACCAATCCATCTGGTATATCCAATGTTGTAAATGTATTTTGCAAACCATAATCCGTAATACCATTACTTACAGCATATGCTTTATAGTAATAAGTTGTGTTTGGATACAGCCCGGTTAATTTGCTTGAAAAATCAGTACCACTAAGATTGGTTGATTCTACTTTTACACCTGAACCATCAATAAACCCGCTAATACCACTGTATTCTATTCCATATGATGTTACCGCACTGCAACCAAGAGCTGCAATGGTACCGGAAGCTATTACTTCATTGGCTTTAATTGTGGCCGGATCAACATTGTTCGTTACTACTGTTGCACCGATGTTAAAGCCTGAACCCGTTACCGGAATAGAGAAGCTTGATACGCCCCCACCCGTTACAGGTATATTGCCGTTAAAACTTCCCAGCGTGGTAGGTGTGAATTTTACATAGATTGTTTGTAAATACGTTCCACCTGGTTGAGTAAGTGTAAGCGTTGAGGTATATGTTCCACCTGATGTTGTAGAAAATGCATATCCATTCAAAGGACCTACAACGATATCTGCAGTTGTAAGATCTACACCTGAAATATCAACTGAATTAGGACCAACCGTTGAGTTTGCACAAGTTGAACCAAAGTCATTAAGCGCCGTTGCTGATAAAGTTGCAGGTGGCGGTGATGCAGTAATGAATGATAATTCAGCACCATAAGCGGTACCACCGGTATTTGTTGCAAATGCCCTGTAGTAATAAGTTGTTGAAGGCAATAATCCTGCAATGCCTGCAGAAAAATCTATACCCGACAGGTTAGTGGAAGTTGCAATAATACCTCCTGAGATAGGCGTTGTTGTACTGTATTCAAAACCATATGATGTTACCGGTGAACAACCTTGTGCAGGTAAAGTACCGGCAAGAGTTGCAGATACCTGCGTGATCGTACTTGCAGATCCTGTTGTTACTGTTGCCAAACCACCAGAGCCGGAACCAGATACACCAATATTAGCAGGAGTAACCAGGCCCCCACCCGTAACAGTTACCACACCTGAATAATTGGTTACTGCAGTTGGCGTAAATTTTATAAAGATATCCTGTGTATAAGTAGCAGCAGGATGCGGAAGTGTAAGTGAAGCAGTGTATACACCACCGAAAGTTGTTGAGAATGTAAATCCTGCCAAAGGTCCTACTACCAGGTCAGCAGCTGTAAGATCTGTACCGCTGATGGTTACGAAATTAGGACCAGCGGTTGTGTTTAAACATACAGCACCAAAAGCCGGGAAATCAGTAGGCGTTGCAGATACTGTTGGGCCAACTGCCGCTGTGCCGTTTCCACTTACCGCTACCGTTACTGCGTTCGTTACACCACCACCAATTATATTTACATTGCCTGTTTTTAAACCTGTTGTTTGTGGAGTAAACCTAACCCATACCGGTGTAGATGCAAGTGTGGCAGATGTATAAGCAATTGTAGTACTCGCACCCCATGTTGAATTATTATTTGAAACCTGGAAATCAACAGAAGGAGCTGTGACCGTTATATTTCCCGGGGCACCAGTAAGGTTTGCTCCTGTAATATTGAAAGATTGTGAAGTTGAATTGGTTAAAATGGTAACGTTACCAAAATCCACAACAGTTCCTGCTGTAATTGATGGACTTGGTGGGCCACCGCCGCAAACAAATACCGGGCTGGCACTGTTGCGTGGCACTGCAGTGATCACATCAAAATCAGAACCGTTGTTATCTGTTTCTGTACACCCATTGTTTTTCCTTGTTGCCGCAGTGGTTACAGTTAATACTGCAGTGGCTGTGCCGCCTTCAAAACAATTTGCCGAGCCATATCCAACAAGATCAATAACTGATCCGGGAGTTGGGCATCCACTTAATGCGGTTGTTCCATTCACCAAAGCAACTTTACCATTTGTTCCACTTAATGCAATTGTTGGATTGGCAAGATAATCAGCAGTTGGTAAAGGCGACCCATTTGCGCCTGCCCCACCTGTTTGAATAAGGTAATAACCACCTGCCGGGATTGATGCAGCGGGTAATGGTGATACGCCCGTCCATGTTCCCGTGTTTGTTGCTGATGAATATTGTATAGAAAACCCTGCTGTACTTTGTGCAGTGCTGGAAATATTGTGAAGCTCCACATAATCCGCATTGAGCGATGCACCTGTATTGCCACCTGCGCCATACACCTGGCTGATCACCAATGTTGTGGATTGTGAAAAAGAAAACAATGAACAAAGAACCAGTAAGAGTGTAAATATTTTTCTCATAAAATTATTTTATTAATGTTTGATTGGAAAGCTAACTTTATAAAGAACCATCTTAAAAACGATGGCTCTTTATAAAGCTTTTATCAAACTAGTTACCGGTGATTTGAATATTATCAATTTCCCATGATGATGTTTTTGCCGGGGTAAGCGATGTTCCTCCTTCATTCACAAATGCAACATATATTGTTCCGGAATAAGAACTCAGATCTATTGGTGTAGTAGTGGTATAACTGCTTGGGAAAGCTGATGTACCTGATTGCGTTCCCGGGGAAAGCGTTGCAGATGAGGTAACATCTGTCCAAATTACTGATGGATCCCATGGATTAACTGAACCGGGAACATAATTGGTTGATAATTTTATTTTCAGATCAGATGGTACTGGTGTACCACTCGGATAACTTGATAAGTAATAATCCTGTTTGGTATCAAATGTCAATTCCTCACCTGTTGTTGCATCAAGGTTTATCCCTTTTGTAACCAGCCATACCTTCGCAGTAGTAACTCCAAAAGGACTGGAATATGCATATTTATTGGAACTAAAAGTTCTGTTTGTGTATTTGTATGTTCCAACTTCAAACAAATTTGTCCAGCCAGGGATGTTTATTTCACTATAAGGGGTAACGGTGCTTGCAGGATATGCTTCAAAGTTTTCAAAGAAAATTGCATTTGTTGGAGCGCTGCCGCAACGTGGGCTATTGAATTGTACATCTGAAGTATCACGTATATACAATTGTTTTACCGGTGTACCGAATGTAGGTGATGATTTGTAAACTGTGTAAATACATGTAATGCTACCGACCCCTCTTGGCATCTTCACTGCGGCAAAGTTTGCATATGCACTTGTTCTAACCAACAAAGTAGTTCCCAGGTTCGGACAATTTTGTATTGTATCGTTGATGGTATTTTTATACGCTGAAGTATCTGCATAAGTTGCGTCAGCATTTGCAGTTGAAAACTGGAAATCTTCCAGCTTTATCAATGCATTGATATAGCGATCCTGCAAACCTGTTCCAAGATCAGCTACAGTTACAGGAATTGGAACAACTTCATTATTAATAGAACCCACAACAATATGATTGCTGATATCTGCAGGTAATATTCCCTGTACAGAAGCTACACCATACTGGTCGTGTGTAAGTACGCCCAGTTCCATTGTTTGGTGGTAATCGGTCAGGCAAAGTCCCTTGCAACGAACCCATATCCTGCGCCCAACAGGAAAGCTGCTATACACGCTGCTTGCTTCCAACAGGATCTGCATAGCACCTGTTGTATCCTGTATAAATATTTGTTTATATAGATTACCGCTTTTATCATTTGCAGTAACAATACCAGAAATAATAATATCATCAGTGATGATATCCATATCACCTGCATTGGCATGAATTGCTTTTAAAGTTGCGATGTTCGTGTTAGCAACAACACCAACGAAATCCGTTGGGCCGGGCGGTTGATCATAAGATTTCTTACATGCACTCATTGTGCCGATCGAGGCAAGAAGTATAATCCCTGAAAATAGCTTCACAATCTTGTTCATAATTTATTTTTTAAAAAGTTTATCAGTTATTTTTATTAGAATCTTAATGATACGCTAGCCAGGAAATTGATACCATAAGCATAATAGCGTTTGTCAGAAAATTTCTGTGGATCCCTGTCAGCGTAATCAAAGCGTAATTGCTCGTACCCGCCTGAAACGATCGACCTGTTGTTTAAAATATTGTTTACACCTACGTTGAAAACAAGGAATGTTCTTTTATGCAATCCTTTAAAACGTTTGTTCATCAACCATGAATATCCTGCATAAGCATCCAGTGTTTGTTGTGCTTTCAATTTGGTTTGATCAGTAATATCATGCCATTCTTTTGAATCCGGGTCAAGACCATCCACCGCAGCGAGTGTTCTGCGAACAGGGCTGATCTGGAGATACATCTGGTCAAAATAATTATAGCTCACATTTATCCACCAGTATTTAGGCGAACGGTAGTTCAATCCAACTGTATAAGCCTGTTGTGGTGTAGCTAAGTAGAAATCTTTTGTGTAAATCGTTTCGTTCGTGAAAACATTTGCACTGTTATCTTCTGTTACGATCGCATTTTGCTCTGTATTGTATTTATACCTGCCAACAGCTGCTGCCGCATTAAAAGTTAATCCTTTGTATAAAATAACTTCACTACCGAATTCAAGACCGAGGTTTTCATGGCCTATGTTATTTAAAGAGTAGTTACCCAAAGTTCTCTGGAGTTCATCATAAAAAGTTATGATATCAAGACCATTCTTAAACAATGAATAATAACCCGTCAACCTTGCTTTTACTTTTGGAGATATCAAAACATATCCGCCTTCAAAAGAAGTAACGTGTTCGTTTTTAAGATCGCTCCTTGCTTCGTTCCTTGTACGTGGAGAAAGGAATGCATTTTCGAAGAATGGCGCCCTTGTTTCATAAGTACCATTTAAGAAAAGGTAATTATGAGGTGTTACCAAATAAGTAAGGCCTGCTTTGAAATTATAATTATAAAAATGTTGCTCGTCTGATTTTCCTTCAGAATTATCCGGGAACAAACCGTTCCTTACATTTCCTTTCCTGTAATAATTTGTATAAGACTGGGCACCACTTACAAAGAAGTTTACTTTGCGCAACTTAACATTTGCCTGTACCCATGCTGTTCCTTTTTGAATATCGATATTATAATTATATCCATATTTATCACCTGTACGAACGATCCTGTTAGGATGGTTCAGATCATTTTGCCCTGCACTTGGATTTGCCGGGAAATCTCTTTCAGCAAACTGATCCACATCTACCCAAAACTCGCCCCCCAAAAGATCACTTACCTTTTTATAATAATTATTGGTTTGTGTTTCAAATGTTAGGCCTGCAGTAAGATCAATATGATTGTTTACCGCAGTATTGTATGTAGTATTGAAATTGAAACGATTTGTATGAACAACTTTTTCAGTCACTATATATAGAGACCTTAACCCCGAAACATCGTTGCCTGAAATACCATTTACATTATGGATGGTTTCGCGGTTACTAACATTGGTGAAATACAGGTTATCCCAGTTGATCTGGCGCTTGTTTACATCATGTTGTAATTCATACGCAACAATGGATGCCTGGATAGGATCCTGCTGGTAGCTTGGGAGGTAACGATAATAATCAGGTCTTGGATCAGGAACATTGAACCAGTCAAGACCAGTTGTGCTACGGTACCCGGTAGAGAAAGATGCTGCAGTCATCAAATTTGATTTCTCAGATATTTTCCAATCGTGGGTTAAAATACCAAGAGGTTGTGATGACTTACCAATAACTGCATTTCTTTTTTTACCATTCTGGTAACCCCAGTTTGGATTATAATAATTGTCATTATACAGATCACGTGTTTCTTTTAAAGTACCAGCCTGGCGACCACTCTGTGTAGGCGTTGCAAATGCTACAAAAGAAATGATGTGGCGTGAGTTGATGCGTTTGTCGATACCCATATAAAATGAATACCCATCATAGAATGTTCCATCTGCATAACCGTCCTCAGCCCATCTTCTTGAACCGGAAAAACTTAACGCCCATCCTTTTTTGCTCCATCCTGTTGAATGGGTGATCATGATACGGTTATTATATGTCCTGTTGGAATAAGCGTAGTTAATCGATGTCTGCTTACGTTGTTTGAAAGCCCTTGTATCAATATTGGTACTTCCCCCAATACCTCCGTAACCATAACTTACAGATTGCAGGCCTGGTGTATATTGCCTGTTACGAACAACATCATTCAATCCACCCCATAAACCGTAAGGTGTATACCCATTATCAAGGTTTTCCATGGGAACCCCATTCATAAATGTGCTGAACTCGTTTGCGTCATACCCGCGGATACGGAACCTAACCACATTGAAATTAAATGTGGCAGCCTGTATAAAAGGATTACGTCCTGAATTAAGTGCAGAAGTAAGATTCTGTGCACCTCCATCCTGGTCATCATTCTCATCAAGAGAAACAACCGGGATATTATCCAAAACAGCATCTTTTGTATCCTCCAGTGTAGTATCTGTAACTGCAGCCTTGGTATCTTTTGGCGCTTCCTGTGCAAGGACCATATTTGCCGAGCCCATTAGGACAATGATAGCAAACAGCCTCAAATTGTGTTTAAGCATGATTAGTATTGATTAAAAAAAACGCAATTTAGTGTATTTTCTGGGGCAAAAATTAAAATATTGTTACTAAATCATCATTTAATAGAAAAATTGTCATTTCTAAGGGTATTTTGATTTTAAAACGCCACAAAATTCAACTAAATAATCATTAGATTCGCAAAAATTTATACACATGAAAAGAGGGATTACTATATCTGTTTTACTCTTATTAATGGTAAGCTCTCAAAACTGCCTTGCATGGGGCAAAAAAGGACATGAGCTGGTTGCACAGATTGCATTTCATTACCTGGACGATTCTACAAAAAAAATAGTAAAGGATTTCCTGGGAAACCTAAGCATCGAAGAAGCAGCAAACTGGATGGATGATGAAAGGTCGAATGACTTTTATAATTATATGAGAACATGGCATTATGTGAATGTAGAGAAAGGTGAAACTTATAAACCGTCAAAGGACAGGGATATTGTCACCGTTTTGCATTCGGCCATCCAGGAACTGAAAAACTATAAGAACCTAAGTAAGAAGGATATAAAAAGGGACCTGTTATTAATATTCCACCTTGTTGGCGATCTGCATCAACCCCTGCATACGGGGTATGGCAGCGATAAAGGAGGGAATACAATTGATGTTAGTTCTCCAGCATTATCAGGAAACCTTCATGTCATTTGGGATACTCAAATCATTGAAAACCGGGGGATCACCCTTGATTCCTGTTTGAAATTTTATCCTACACTTACTGCAACTGAAATAAAACAAATCCAAAAGATAGATGTGCTGGCCTGGATGAATGGGTCACGTTCTTTACTGGACTCAGTTTATAATTTTCAAAATTCAGTACTGCCAAACGATTATACTGACAGAAATGTGCCTTTAATAGAAAAACAACTGTTATTTGGCGGGCTGCGCCTTGCTGCTATTTTAAATGCAGTATTTGCACCTGCAAAGGCTGAAGCTTCGCCTGCCATCAAATAATTTCGTTGTTTGTTTTTTTGAACAGCAGCATGCTGTTTAATATATTGATCAACTGCTACCTTCACAAGACACGAATCGCAAATTTTAATTTTATAAATTAAATATATAGTATGAAATCATTTTTTACTTTATTACTCATAATCATTTCTCTTTTTTCATTTTCACAGGTGAGGATCAGCCAGGTTTATGGCGGAGGTGGTAATCCCGGCGCTACTTATTTGAGGGACTTTGTAGAAATCTATAATGCCGGAACTACAACTGTAGATATCAGCAACTGGAGTATTCAATATGCTTCTGCTACCGGGCCGGTTGCACCGGGCGACTGGGCGGTAACCGGAATTCCGGCTGGTAATAGTATCGACCCAGGAAAATATTTTTTGATCGCACTTGCAAGTGGTGGTGCTGCAGGCGTTGCCTTACCAACGCCGGATTTTTTGAATAATGGAATAAATATTTCGAATACCGCCGGTAAAATTGCATTGGTAACAAATGCAACAGCATTGAATGGAACTACAGGCTGTTCCGGCGGATCTGTAATAGATGTTATTGGTTATGGCGCTGCAGCTACCTGCTTTGAAACAGCTTTTGCTGTTACTACAGGCATCGATAATACAATGTCGCAATTCCGTGGATCTAACGGTTGTGATGAAACGAACGACAACAGTGCTGATTTTTCTATTGGCACAGTAAACCCAAGGAACAGTGCATCAGCTGCTAATTCATGCATTGCATCTCCTGCATTACTTACAGCCGCACCTGGAAGTTTAAATATATATTCTACTGTTGGCATTAATTCTAACCCTGAATTTTACACACTGAGCGGATTAAACTTAACTGGTTTCCCGGGTAATTTAACTGTTACTGCTTCTGCCGGATTACAGGTGTCACTTAACAGTGGGTCAGGTTATGCCGGTTCAATAAATGTACCTTACACTTCAGCAACGCTTGCCAATACAGTGATCTATGTACGTATTGCTGCCAGTGCCCCACAAGGAATTATGAATGGTACGGTTACGAATAGCGGCGGAGGCGCAAGCAGCCCTGCGATTGTTACAATTGGTGGTGGTGTGTACCAGGATTATTATAATACAAAAGCAGATAACGGTTTAAATGTAACCAGCACATGGAGCAACACCCCGGATGGTTTAGGATTTTCTCCTGCTGATTTTACCACGCCGTTCCAGGCTTTCAATATCATTGATCAAACAAATGCCCACTATACAGGTGTGTGGGATGTTTCAGATGCAATTCTTTCTCCCAGGGTAATTGTAGGAGACGGAACAACGGCAATCAACTTCGTCATACCTGCGGGCCAGGATTCAATGACCATGGCAACAAGGGTAAATGTTACCAATAACAGTACACTAACGATCTTAAATAACCGCCGTCCTTTCTTAAATAATCTATATACTGGTTCTACCGTTGATTTTGCACAAAGCGGAACAAGTACTGACGATACGATACGAATTCCGAATATTTCATTTTATAATTTAAAACTGACAGGGGGATTAAAATACTTTAGCCCGGCCACCACAACTACCAGGGGAAGCTTTACTGCTGATGCAGTTGTAGGAATGAGCGGATCTGCTCCTGTATTTTCTACCCTCAATGTTTTTGGAGACGTAAACCTTTTAAATGGAAGTCATTTTGATCCATTGCCAACTACTACAAGAATTACATTGGCAATGAATGGAAACAACGGAACTCAAACGATCAATATGCCTGATACGGACACGATGTATCTTTTCCGTTTACAAAGAGATTCTACAAACTCAAATAGCCATATTATTTTTTCCGGACGAAACCTCACATTGGGAAATGCTGCCGGTGGCGGGTTAAGATTAAACCAGGGTGCAGTGACTTCTACTATATTGGATTTTACACACCCGTTTCCTGCCGGGCCTGAGTTACGCCTTACAGGAGCTGCTTTTGTTACCAACGGATCTATGGGAAAAATTCAAATGACAGCCGGGAACATTGATGCACGCAGAACATCAGGTTCAGCCGATGGTGGTACATTACGTTTTACAAACACATCTACCCTGCTTACATTAACAACCAATTCCATCGTAGCGGGAAGCTTTATCTCTATTGCTGATTCGATCTCAACAGAATTTCTAAACCTGGAAGAAGGTAAGATCGTTGTAAAACCCGGCGCCACATTAACTGTAACTGATGGTCCATTATTATCGCAGGGATATATTACCGGCGGCTCTGCAACTTCTTTTGTGGAAGGGAAATTAAGGCAAAGCGGCCTTATCAACACTTATACATTTCCGGTAGGAAGAGGGGATAAGTATGCCCCTGTTGATATCAATAATGTAATAACGGAAGACATGACGGTGGAATATTTTTTCACTGACTTCGGCAACCATACAATTGATCCCGCTACATTAAATGCTTTCCCCGATTATAATATATCGTATAATGAATACTGGATACTTACTGACAATGGAGTTGGACCTATCCCTACTCCTGACATTAATTTCCATTATACAGATACACGCAGTGGCATCGTGGACCCAACACAGGTTAAGATTGCACATTTTGACGGAACAGATTGGGATGATCTTGGTGGTACCGCAGATCCGGCGAACACAGTATCGAATGGCTTTGTTACTGTAACAGGCGTAAGCACATTCAGCCCTTTCACATTCAGTGCAAGAACAACAGGTATACTACCTGTAAGGCTTACCAGCTTTACTGCACAAAAAGAAAACAAAACAGTAAAACTAAACTGGTCAACTTCACAGGAAATAAACAGCAGTCATTTTGTTGTACAACGTTCTGGCGATGGAAGAACATGGAAAGACATCACTTCTGTTACCGCAGCAGGCAACAGCAATACAAAGATCGATTATACAACAACTGATAATGCTCCTTTAAATGGAATTAATTTTTACAGGATCAAAGAAATTGACATGAACGGCAAATTTGATTACAGCGAGACAAGAACAATATTGTTCAGCAGCAAATTTGAAATTTCTGTAACTCCAAACCCTGCAGTTGATTTTATCAATGTTTACATTTCCAAAGAAAACAATAAACCGTCTACAATCATATTAATGGATGTGAATGGAAGGCAGTTAAAGAATTATGCTACGAACGAATCATCCTATAAGATCAATTCGAATTTATTGACACCGGGTGTTTACTTTATTCGTGTTGTGAATGAAGGAATGTCGGTTGTGAAGAAGATCGTTGTTTATTAATTGTAATGGATTTAAAGTTTACACCTTTTCGAGGTGTAAACTTTAAATCCATTACAACTTTATCAGCTTTGCTCCACGATTGTAATATCATCAGGATGAATCAACGGAAGGTTTTTGAATCTTAAAATAAGATTACCGGTAGTCACCACATCCTTCTGGCAATAAACAGCAATGCGTTTTAAATTCTTCTCTCTTTCAATTTCATCCGTTACCCAGTATAATTCACCAACCATACTGCCATCAATATCATCTTTTGAAGAGGGAACACCCATTGCGATTGCCAGCAATTTCAAAGAAGTAAAATTTTTATAATCACCAAAGCGCCAGTACTGGAACGTATCTACAATATTTGTTTCCCATGGTTTCATATTCTGGAAATCAAGATAACCGGGAAGCGGGATGCTATTGATGAGCAACCTTCGGCAGATGAATGGTATATCAAACTCTTTGATGTTGTGACCGGCAAAGCACCATTTACTATTAAGGCTTTCTATTTTATTGATGGTTGCAAGAAAATCCTGTAATAATTTTTTTTCATCATGGCCATAAAAAGATTTTATACGCATGTGCAGGGTTGTTTCTTTATTAAAGTAGCCAATGCTGATGCAGATGATCTTTGCAAACTCTGCCATCACACCTGCACGCATGGGATAAAAATCGGCGGCGGCTACTCCTTCCGGTAAGCTACGCATTGTTTTTTCTTCCCACAATCCTTTCCACTCTTCTGTCATCGAATCAAAAGATGGATGTGCAGATGCTGTTTCAATATCAATAACGATCAGGTTTTCCGGGCGAATGTGTTGCATATAAAATTTGTATTTTTTTCAAAGTACAATTTCTTTTATAAAAAATCCCCCGCCAGGGCGGGGGAGTAAATTTTATTTAGTTTAACTAAAATGTAAGACCGATAAATATTTGCAATGCCTGGTTATGCCATGATTCCTGTTTATCGATCGCATTGATATTGGTAAGTCCATATTTATATCTTGCTCCGATATGTACAACAGGTAACTGAAACCATATTCCACCCACTGCGCTCCATTCACCATTCTTATAAATGTTTGCATTTGTCTTTAAACTATCTACAGATTGTTTTAAAAGAAATCCATAAGATGGCCCCACCTGCAACTTCACTCTTTTGCTTGGCCCTAAATTCACATTCAACAGCACGGGCACATCCAGGTAATTTAATTTTGCCTTATTCTGATCACCACCGCCAAACAGGTCATCATATACATCATTTGAGTTATTGGAAATTTCTGCAGAGGCCTGCACAAAATTTACTTCGGGTTGTATTCCAAAACGTTTACTGAAATTAAATTGTAAAAAAGCGCCTGCCTGGAAATTATAACTATACGCTTTCTTAAAAGCTTTTCCATTAACCTTATTGATATTGACGCCTCCTTTTAAACCAAACCTGAAAAAATTTTCGTGTTCTTCCTCAACTTTAGAGCTTTGTGAAAAGCCGGTTGATGTAACAATGAGAAATAAAACAATAAGGTACTTGTGCATGATAATTTTATTATTGAACAAAGCTGTCAGCGAAGATTGTGCCATTGATTTTAAAGATAAAGGCTTTATTTCTTTAATAAAAAAAATCCTGCAAGTGTTTACTGCAGGATATTAAAATTGTTTACTATAATTATCTCCAATGCCCGGGGATCCATACCCAGCCCCCACGCCTGTGTTTCCAATGGCCGGGTTTCCACATACTATGTCTTGGGGGTGGCGTTGCCCAATAACCGTCTACATAAACATATGTTCCTCCCCGCCAAACATATTCTCCATCAACCCATATATGACGAGGACCGGGGGCTACGGGACGAACTTTTACAACAGGAGGGCCAGGTCTTACTTTTACTATGAATTGTGCATTTGAAATCATAAAACCTGAAAGGCATATTGCCAACATTGCAAGAAATTTTAAAAGGAATTTTTTCATATTTATTTTTTTAGCCGGTGTAAGACTTGCTAATAACATGCCGCGTTTAAATTAGCTTTAAATAAGCTGCAAGCTTTTAGCTAAAAGCTGTAAGCCTGAATATTAAATTTGAACGCGTCAAATATTACAAGCAACTTGCAGCTTGTAGCTTATAGCTTGCAGTTTCTCATAAATAATAATTAGTCTAATGAAAAAAATATTACTCCTTTTTGTACTGTTTTGTGCTTGCGGTTTCGTTGGTTTTGCATCACCACAAGCAGATAGCAGTTTTATAGAAACGCCCGTTACGCTTCATACTTCTACAGGTGATATTTTTGGAACGCTTACTGTACCCAAAAACAAATCAGTGATGCCCGTGGCCTTAATGATCGCTGGCTCGGGACCAACAGACAGAAACGGCAATAATCCGGCAATAAAAGGAGCGAACAATAATTTTAAACTAATGGCCGAAGCAATGGCCGATGCCGGGATTGCAAGCCTCCGTTTTGATAAAAGAGGAATTGCAGAAAGCGTAAAGGCTATGAAAAAGGAAGCCGATCTTCGTTTTGATGATTATATTAATGATGCAGAAGCGTGGATCGATCTTTTAAAAAAGGACAAACGATTTATTAAGATCATCATTATAGGACATAGTGAAGGTTCACTGGTTGGGATGGTTGCTGCAAAACAAGCAGATAAATATATTTCTATGGCAGGGGCGGGCCGATCTATTGATATTATTCTTAAAGAACAATTAAGCAGCAAACCACCCGAAGCAAAAGAAGTTTATTATTCTGTATTGGATAGCCTGAAGGCAGGTATAGTGGTAAAGAATATAAAGTTTCAATATTATGACTTACTCAGACCAAGCATACAACCTTACATGATAAGCTGGATCAAATACGACCCGCAGGTTGAAATAAAAAAACTTACGATACCCGTTTTAATATTGCAGGGAACACATGATCTGCAGGTAAAAGTGGAAGATGCAAAAAAATTATCAGAAGCTTATCCAAAAGCAACATTAGTGCTTGTACAAAATATGAATCATGTTTTGAAAATAGTTACCGGCGATACTGAAGAAAATATTAAAGCATATGGCGATCCTTCATTACCGTTAGCTCCTCTGTTAATAAAAACGGTCATTGATTTTATAAACGCTAAATAAGCAAATCTAAGATGTATGATCTAAGATTTAAGATTTGTAGGAAAGGTTCAAAATGCAGAAGCAACTTTAAATTATAAAAGAAATCTTACATCTTAGATCTTAAATATCAGAAATCTCCACTGGCCCCACCCCCACCAAAACTCCCCCCACCAAACTTTGTTTCACCAGTTTGTTGTGTTTGTTGCGAAAAAGTTTGAGCAATTACCAATGATTCAATATTCATTTTATCCAGCACATGTCGTGTACTTAATTCCTGTTCTGTAAATCCGTATTTGGGAACACTTAAGTAACGTGTAAGTGCCCATGCAATTATGATCATTGCTGTTCCTGAAATGGTCATCAGTATTTCAGGGGCCATTATTGAATAATAATATCTTACTGTGAATACAATAGCCGCGATCAACAGCAAACCTACCCTGAGCAACACGGTATCTTTCTTTCGAATACCAAGAAACAAATAGATCAATGGGATAATGATGGTGAAAATCCAGAATAAAAAACCAAAGGGAAGTGATTGGGTCGGTTGCAGTTTCAGATCAAACATGGTATTGCTCAGTTCCCTTACGATTAAATAATTACCAGCGGTATATAAGATCAGCAAAGAAATAATTTCAATGATCAGCGTACATCCTGCATACACACTGAATACTTCCCGCTTATTTATTTTTTTTACAATTAAATAAGTGGTCAACGAAATGGCCATGATCACGAATGGCAGTATTGCCTTTGCAAAACTGCCTGCTTTTGAACAAATAAAAAATACAATGCCTAAGAAAGAAATAAAACATACTGCAGCCATCAGCCTGTCGGCATAGCGAACTGTGCAAATTGCTGTAATAAAAAATGCTAGTATGCAAAGTCCTGTTGCATCAAAATTATTAGGAATACAAGCTCCGCAAAACAATGCAATAGCCCCGCCCCAAAGCAATGCATCATCAACACCTGAGCGAAAATGTTTTTTCTCATGGATAAAATATTCAAGTGCCCCAAAAGAAAGCAAAGCAAAAAAAATAGTAAGCCCTCCCGCAGTTTTCTCTATAGCATCAAGAGATATCAGGGCAATGAGGCCTAAAGAAAATGTCATGATTATTTTCGTCAAAATAAACAGGCCTATTCTTATAAAAAAATTGGAAGTATAAAAACCTGCCGGGTGGCGTGCATTGATATTATCCAGTTCTTCCTTTGTTATACAATTTTCATCGCAGGCAATTCCTGCCTCTTCCTGCACAAACAAATTGTTTAACCATATTTTATTGTATGCTATCATTTGCTTTTGATCGTTTTATTGGTTTGCATTAAGAATACAACAAGCCCGATACCTGATGCAACAAAGTACATGAACCCAAGATAAATTACCCCATCACTGCTCATTTCATAAAGTAACCTGATAAAAACATAACTAACCCCTATATATGAATAAAGTGTACTGACGAGCAAAAGATAAAATGACTTTTCTTTTTTTGATCTCACATAAAAATAAACAGCAACTGCAACCAATAGTAAAAACCATAACAGGTACATGCTTTCAAAATGAAACATAGCAGCAAGCGCTGAGATAAATAAAATATGCACCCCGAAATTGGTATAAGTAAATTCAAAATGCGCTTTTATATTTTTCTGTATAGAAGCCTGTGCTACGGTGATCAAAAATATTCCCAGTAAAATGCCGCTTAAAATAATAACTGTGTTATTAAAATCATTTGCACGCAGAATTTCCAAAGGAGTAACGCTGATGCCGATCCATGCAGCAAGGTTGGTAATAGCAAGACTTAATATTCCAAGGTGATCAAAATAATAAGCCGTAAAAAAAAGCACCAGCATGGGAATGAATGTTGCCAGGCCATAACGGTTACCGAAAATATTATACTGGTATTGAAAATAAGCAACGAACACAATGAATGTAAGGCAGCCAAGCAATAGCACATAATCAAAAAAAACATTGGGAGCTTTTACCCTGATGGTGGAAAATGGCAATTTCATTTTTAAGCAATAATAAAAACTAGCGGCGCTTATCAATCCTATAAAAGCAAGTACAACCTGGTGACTGAGTGTATCAATATTTTTATAGACCAAAATTCCGAGCCCGCCCGTAAGCAATAATATCCCGAGATATAAAACGGTACGTATCTCCCAATGAACAGAAAACAATTGTTTTGCTTTTTGTTCATTTATTTTTTCAATTGAAGATGCAGACAACAAACCTTCCTGCTGAAGCTTATTAAATACTGTTGTGTTCATTTAAATTAAAAGTAGTGTAAATAAAATTACGGGTATTGATTAAACAATAAGCGGCCGGTTTCATGCAATAAATGGCCCTTTTTGGAATTCACATTTATAGTCTGAACTATGATTTTTTTGATTAATTAAAAACTTTGATTACTCATCATTCAAATCATAGTTGAGGCAATTCGTACTAAATCCATCAATATAAAAAATCCGTATACTATGCATAAAATAAACCCCTTAACTAACATGGAACGGAGAATCTACAATCCCATTCAAAAAGATACTGTAACATTTATTAAAACGCATGCCGATACCAATGGCGAATACACGCTGGTAGAAGTTGAACTTGCAGATGGCGGTGGTGTTGGCCTTCATTATCATAAAACTTATTCCGAAAAATTTGATTGCATTGACGGTGAAGTACAGGTGCAGTTAGGGAAAAAGCTAATCAATCTTAAACCCGGTGAATCAGCAACTGCAGCTCCAAACAACAATCATCTTTTTCGCAACCGCAGCGGCAAACCCTGTCGTTTCAGGGTAGAACTAAGGCCCGCAAGCCGCGGTTTTGAACAATCATTACAAATTGGTTATGGGCTTGCAGGAGACGGACTTTGCAGGTCAAATGGTTTTCCAAAAGATAAACATGCACTCGCATGGCTTTTTGATATCAGCGAAAGCAACCTGCCCGGCTGGATGAGCATTTTCGAATTTCTGCTGAGAAAACAGGCCAAAACTGCAAGAAAAAAAGGCATAGACAAAACACTCACAGCGAGATACGTGAAATTTTAAGAAAAGCGTTGCCGGGGCTGAATTAGCCTGAAATATATTATCACAAATAGAGAATATATTTTATCTTTAAACGACCGAAAACGCATGTCATGAGTATGAGATCTACCAGGCTATTATTCCTTTTCATTTTCTTTATTTTTATTAAAAACAGCAATACTGCTTTTGCCCAATCAGGGCCGGCAATAAAATGGCAAAAATGTATTGGAGGTAATAGTGATGACAGGGCAAATGACGTGATCATCAATCCTGACGGAAGTTTTATTGTTGTTGGTTTTTCTTACTCAAATGACGGGAACATAACTGACCATCATGCAGATACCGATAATTCAGATGGCCTGATCGTAAAACTTGATCCATCGGGAAATATTATTTGGATAAAATCTATTGGAGGAACAGGGGATGATGTTTTTCAATCAGTAATAGCTACAAACGATAATGCATACCTGTGCATAGGCTATACTAATTCCAGTGATGGCGACATAACAAATGCTCATGGACAAAGAGATGCCTGGTTGGTTAAGATAAATGCAGCAGGTAATATAATCTGGAGCAAATGTTACGGAGGTACAAAATCTGATATTGCAAGCGATGGCGTATTGACCCCCGATGGTGCTTATGCAATGATGGGCACATCTTATTCCAGTGACGGTGATGTGCTTTCCGGAGTTTCCCAAAGAACAGATGCCGACGGTTGGGCTTTTAAAGTAAGTGCAAATGGAACTCTTTTATGGGAAAGTTGCATAGGTTCCAACAGGGAAGAAAATGGTTTTGACATAATTGTATCTGAAAACAATACGCTTTATGGCATTGTATCTTCTTTGGAAGATTATACTTTTTCTTCAGGAACACTGACAACAACCCTGACACATACACCAGGCTATCTTTATGAACTAAACAATGACAATGGTATGGGGGCCTGGAGTCCAATAGCCTCTATAGGAGGAGATAGTGGTTTTTCTATGTGCAGGAAGGCAGACAGTACTTACTATAGCTATACCGATCTTAATTTCACTTATCCACAAAGCTGCAATGATCATAACCTCTTTTTAGGAAAAAAAGGCGACAATAGTTATCAATTGTCAAATTCCATGATCAATTATACTACTAATTGCGATATTGGGGCGTATTACAGGGAATTTGCCCGGCTCCATGGTAGTGCCGCAGATGAGAATGCTTTGGTATTTGCCGGCAGAACATTCTCGGGAAGTTATGGAAGCCCGGACCTGTATGGTGGCACGGGCAATGCGCTCATTGGTACCAGGTCTGCAACAAACAACCTTGTCAGGTATACTACATATGGAGGTGCTGGCCGGGATGCTTTTAGTTCTATCAAAGTATTTCCAGGTGGTAAAGATTATATAGTTGTGGGTTGTACAAATTCTACAGATGGAGATGTTTCAGGATCCGGATCTCACGGAGGGTATTCGGATTTTTTTGAGTGTTGTTATGACTTCTGGATCGTACGTATGGAAGCTGCGAACAAAGTAACAGGCAATGTTTTTCTTGATGCAAATAACAACGGTATTAAAGATGCAGGCGAACTTCCATTCAACTATGACATGGTAAAAACAAGCAAGGCAGGATCCTCGCAAAGCAGTTTACCTTATAATGGTGTTTATCTGAATACTACCGATACCGGAATTTATACTACCACACTTTTACTCAACAGGCCTTACTATACTTTTACGCCTGCCAGTAAAACCTCGGTGTTTACAACTTATAAAAATACTGATACTGCAAATTTTGCTGTTCATGCAATTCCCGGTATACAGGATTACAGCCTTTCGGTAATACCACTCACCCCTGTAAGGGCTGGTTTTGAAGTTCAATATAAAATCGTTTACCAAAATAATGGTACTACTACGCTTACAAATAAAACGGTCACATTTGTCAAAGACAGCCGTGCATCATTCCTGAATGCTGTACCTGCCATTGCTAGTATTTCAGGAGATACAATACGATGGAATATTGCAAGTCTCGCCCCAACCACTGGTGGAAGCATCACCTTATATCTCCAGTTGGGAGCCCCACCCGTTTCGAATTGGGGAGAAACAATTGTTTCATCAGCATTGATTGATAGCACAGGTGATAATACGCCTGTTGATAATTATACAGTTCTTACCCAAAACGTAACAGGTAGTTACGATCCTAATGATAAACAGGAAAATTTTGGCGGAGAACTTTACCCCCCCGATATCACAGCGGGAAAATACCTGAGTTATACGATCCGTTTCCAGAATACAGGTAATGACACTGCATTTAATATCATCATCAGGGATACACTCGACAATAAATTAAAAGGAGACAGTATAGAATTTGTGGGGGCAAGCCATCCCTACCAGGCAAGCATAAGCGAAAATAAATACCTCAAGGTATCATTCTCTGATATCAGGCTGGTAGATAGTTTACACAACGAACCTTTGAGCCACGGGTATTTTAGTTACCGTGTAAAACCTACATCAACATTGGTGATTGGCGATACCATTAAAAACACAGCTTACATTTATTTTGATTTCAATCCCCCAATAAAAACAAATACACAATTAACTTTTGTAAGGCCCGTACCAGTAAATGTACTTTGGACCGGAGCAGTGAGTACAGCATGGGAAGATCAAAATAACTGGGGCAATCACCTTGTTCCTGATGATAAGACAAATGTATTGATCGAAAGTGGTCTTGCCCGCTATCCCATCATAAGTTCAAATGCCATTTGCAGGAGCATACTTGTTAAAACAGGTGCAAGCGTATTGGTGAGAAACGGGTTTTCATTTAAAGTAATGCATTAAGAGATGTCAGATATCAGCTAGATTCAAATAATCTTTAGTGTTTTTTAGCTGATGTCTGATTTCTGATGTCTGATATCAATTCCAAAGCGTTGCCGGCATTGAATTACGCCAAAATATATTACTGCAAACAGGGAATATATTTTATCTTTAAACGACCGAAAACGCATGTCATGAGTATGAGATCTACCAGGCTGGTATTCCTTTTCATTTTCTTTCTTTTCATTAAAAACAGCAGCAATCTTCTTGCCCAGGTTGGGCCGGTAATAAAATGGCAAAAATGTATTGGCGGTTCCAATGAAGATATGGCAAATGACGTACTTATTAATCCTGATGGAAGTTATATTGTTGTGGGCTATACAAAATCAGACGATGGCGACATAACCGGTCATCATGGAACTGCCGGAACTGCAGATGCGTTTATCGCAAAACTTGATACTGCAGGAAATATTATCTGGCTTAGATCGATTGGCGGTACTGGTGATGATGTTTTTCAAACAGTGATTGCAACCAATGACAATGCCTATGTCTGTGTAGGTTACACCAATTCCAACGATGGCGATATAATAAATAATCATGGCAATAATGATGCATGGGTTGTTAAGATAAATCTTGCCGGTAATATTATATGGAACAAATGTTATGGAGGTACAAAGGCGGATGTTGCCGCAGACGTGGTATTAACACCCGATGGCGCCTATGCCATCATGGGCAGTTGCTACTCAAGTGATGGAGATGTTGCTTCAGGCCAACCCGATAAACCAAACTCTGACGGATGGGCTTTTAAAATCGATTCGAATGGAACACTTGCCTGGGAAACGTGCGTCCCGGGTTATAATTTTCAAAGTATTGGATATAATATAACATTATCTGAAGACAATAATCTTTACGGATTTGTATCAGCCCTTGAGTCAGGACCAATGGGGCAAGATCTATATACACCTGTTGGAATATACCGGATTAATAATGCTATGGGTAATCTGTATGGCTCACTTGATGCCGGCGGTGATAGTGCTTTCGCTGTATGCAGGAATGCGGACAGTCTCTTTTGTACTTATACCGACCTGACGCCATCTTTAGTGGACTATTGTTATGAACATTCTACGAGGATAAATTCGAAAATAGGCTTCAACTCTCCTTATCATCCTCCGATTACTGTCTCTTATGTAGCATCTTGCAACGGTGGCCCTCCCGGGTTTTATACGAAATTTTCTAAAGTGCATGGAATTGCTGCTGACAACAATTCACTTGTCTGTGCTGGCAAATCATTTACCGGTAACCTGGGATACCCGAGTGGCAACGCCGTTAATGCGACTTTATTTACAAAAACGCTTCCGCTTAATGGATCCATTACTGGCTCAAACACTAAACAATACGGTGGAACCGGGGTTGATGTTTTTAATTCTGTAAAGATCCTCCCGATCGGCAATGAGTATATAACGGCGGGTTATACATTATCCAATGATGTAGATGTTTCGGGAAATCATGGAGGTGCGGATTGCTGGATCGTGAGCCTGGATGGAGCAAATATTATAAAAGGAAATATTTTCATTGATGCAAATAACAATGGAATAAGGGATGCCGGTGAATTACCTTACAACGGTGTGAGTGTAAAAACAAGCAAACAGGCATTCCAGGTGAGCGGGTTGCCTTATAATGGCGTTTACAAGAATATGGTGGATACGGGAACATTTACTACCACAGTTTTACCCAACCTTCCGTATTATACATTTACTCCTGCGAGTATAACTTCTATGTTTACAACATATAAAAATACAGATACAGCCGATTTTGCTATGCATGCAATTCCTGGTATACAGGACTACAGCCTTTCAGTGATACCGCTCACACGGGCAAGGCCTGGTTTTGATCTTCAATACAAGATCGTATACAACAATAAAGGAACTACCACACTTACAGATAAAAATGTAACATTCATTAAAGACAGTCGTGCATTATTACTGGGTTCTGTGCCTTTATATACAAGTGTTTCGGGAGATACGATACGCTGGAATATTGCAAGCCTCGGTCCTACTGAAGGGGGAAACATAATTTTAAACCTGCAATTACCGCCGCCACCTGCAATTAATGCGGGAGAAACAATTGTTTCATCTGCATTGATCGATAGCACAGGTGATAATACACCAGTTGACAATTATTCAGTGATCACTCAAAATGTAACTGGCAGTTATGACCCTAATGATAAACAGGAAAATTTTGGGGGAGAACTTTATCCCCCCGATATCACAGCGGGAAAATACCTGAGCTATACGATCCGTTTCCAGAATACAGGTAATGACACAGCATTTAATATCATCATCAGGGATACACTCGACAATAAATTAAAAGGAGACAGTGTAGAATTCGTGGGAGCAAGCCACCCCTACCAGGCAAGCATAAGCGAAAATAAATACCTCAAAGTGTCATTCGCTGATATCAGGCTGGTAGATAGTTTACACAACGAACCCTTGAGCCACGGGTATTTCAGTTACCGGATAAAACCTACATCAACATTGGTGATTGGTGATACCATTAAAAACACAGCTTACATTTATTTTGATTTCAATCCCCCAATAAAAACAAATACACAATTAACTTTTGTAAGGCCCGTACCTGTAAATGTACTTTGGACAGGAGCAGTGAGCACAGCCTGGGAAGATCAAAACAACTGGGGCAATCACCTTGTTCCCGATGATAAAACAAACGTATTGATCGAAAGCGGCCTAGCCCGCTACCCCATCATAAGTTCAAATGCCGTTTGCAGGAGTATACTTGTAAAAACAGGTTCTACAGTATTGGTGAGGACAGGATTTTCATTTAAAGTAATGCATTAAGGGATATCAGAAATCAGAAATCAGCTGGACTCAAATAATTTTTAGTGTCTTCAGCTGATGTCTGATTTCTGATATCAATTTATTGTCTTCGAAGTATAATGATCGGTTGTACGCTATACTTTCTTCAACTTCCATTTCCCCTGCTTAAACAAAATATAAGACGAAATTGTAATTGCTGTTTCTGCAACAGGTATTGCAATGAATACACCAACGGGCCCAAGTCCAAAATTTTTTGATAACAACCACGCCAATGGTATCTGGAAACACCAAAAACAAAAAAGGTTGATCACAGTTGGTGTTTTCGTGTCACCGGCACCGTTAAATGCATTGATCATCACCATACCAATCCCATAAAAGAAATAACCGGCGCTGACAATACGCACTGCATCCACAGCATAGTTTTTTACGATCTCATCTTTTGTAAAAAAAGAAATGATCAGGTCTGCAAATACAATTAAAATAACAGACACCGTACCCATGAAGATGGCATTGTATTTTGCTGTTCTTATTACAGATAGCTCGGCTCTTTCAGGTTGAGCAGCGCCAAGGTTTTGTCCTACAAGTGTTGCAGCAGCATTGCTCATTCCCCAGGCGGGCAAAATAAAAAATATTACGATCCTGATCGCAATCTGGTATCCTGCCGATGCTTCACTATGACCGGTATTCACAACCAATGCAGCCAGTACGATCCAGCTTCCTGAGCCGATAAGGAACTGCAATGTTGCAGGCCAGGCAATATCGAGCAATGAACGGATGATTTTCCAGTCAGGCGTTAAATGTTTTACAGTAACCCTGATGATGTTTTTTCCATTGAACAAATGATAAACCTGGTAAACAACTCCAATGGCCCTGCCAATAGTAGTAGCCATAGCTGCACCCATTACACCAAATGCAGGAATTGGTCCCAGGCCACGAATAAATAACGGGCATAAGATAATGTTACAGATATTGGCCAGCCATAAACTTTTCATCGCCATCATTGCATTGCCTGCACCACGGAAAATACCATTGATAAGAAACAATAGCATGATGGCCAAACTACCACCAATAACGATGCGTGTATAGTTAACGCCAATATGGATGGCTTCCGGCTCAGCGCCCATTAACCTGAGAATATCAGCTGAATAAATAAAACCGGGTATGCTTACCAGTAATGTAATTGCAAACGCAACAATGATGGATTGCATGGCAGCTTTTGTTGCAGCAGCGGGATCTTTTTCTCCCACACGCCTTGCAACCATTGCTGTTGCCGCCATACTCATGCCGATGGCAAGTGAATAAACAATGGCAATAACAGATTCTGTTAATCCAACCACTGAAGTAGCATGTTTGCCCAGGTGACTGACAAAAAATATATCAACCACGGCAAAGACACTTTCCATGCACATTTCCAGCATCATTGGAATGGCTAATAAAATAACTGCCCGGCGAATGCTGCCGGTGGTATAATCAAGTTGTTCGCCATTTAATGATTGGCGGATGATTGAAAATATATTTGAGATACGATATGATGACGTTTGGTATGATGACATACAAAAGAATTAAAAATTGATAATTAAGAATTAAAAACGAAATAAGAAAAACACAGTGAAAACAATCACTGATCCGGCTGCTTTGATGAAGTTCCTGTACGCAACAGGAACAAATTAGAAAATCATAGTTCGTAAAATTGTAGGACGCAAAGATTAGAAAAAAAACGAAAGGACAAAAAATTTTTTAATGAAAGCTGTCACCTGGTTTACAAACGGCAAATGGATTCACGGTTTTAATTCGTGCAGTTGGCGGAAAAAATTCGTGTCCCGATAATACTAAGACTTCTTCTTATAATCCCCCCGTTTCCATGCTTTGATAAACTCTGCCCAGGCAAATGGATTGAAGATATTTTGAGGAGCGATCTGGCCGGAATAATATAATTTCTTTTGTTGTTGCCGCATATATTGATTGGAAGCCTCACGTCCATCTACAGGTAATGATGACATAAGTGCACGGCGTGTTGCCGCATCATTATTACTTCTCGCTATTGCAATTTCATCATCGGGTACTTTTGTATTTACAAAATCACGTTCAAATTGTTCCCTTGTCAATCTCGGTTTTATGATGGTTGCCGGAAGGAATATGGTATCATTTACCAACAACTGGATCATGCTGTATTGACTTCCCTTTAGATCCTTTGGGATGGTAACCTGTTTATTTTTAAAACCTACACTTGAAAATTCTACAGAATCGCCTTTCAATACAACAATGCTAAAAACACCATCATCATTTGAAATGGTACCACGATTTTGTCCCCTGACCATTATACTTACTGAAGGAATTCCTTTAAGACTGTCGGCCGTCATTACCACTCCATATAATTGAACCACAGAATCTTTAAAATTTTCAAATTGCGCCATCGCTGTTTTTGAAAAAATATTTAATCCAATAAAGAGAAGGAGTATGTAAAGTTTTTTATTCATTTATTTTGGAGAGACGATCAGCGGTTTGGTTTACGAAATGATGTATAAACCGCCAATCCATCAACAAAAATACAACATTTTCCAAACGAGGAACAAAGTAAGGGTTTCAATGTTTAATTTTGGGGCTCACAAATGTTTTTTAACAAATAATTGAACGATGACGAATGATGATGTAATGAAAGCCCTTGGCAATGTGCAGGAACCGGATCTTGGGAAAGACCTTGTAACGCTGAACATGGTAAAAGATGTTGTAATAAACGGCAACAAAGTTTCTTTTACGGTTGTGCTAACTACACCCGCCTGTCCGCTTAAGGATATGATAAAGAATGCATGCATCAATGCAATAAAGATATTGGTGAATAAGGAAGCAGAAGTAACTGTGAATTTCACCAGCAATACCAGCAGCAATCGTAAAGATGCAAAAACGATCTTAGGTGGCGTAAAAAATATCATTGCAGTTGTAAGTGGAAAAGGTGGTGTTGGTAAAAGCACCGTTGCAGCAAACCTTGCGTTGGCACTTGCGGATGGTGGCGCAAAAGTTGGTTTGATGGATGCAGATATATATGGCCCCAGTCAACACATCATGTTCGGCATTCGTGGCGACAGGCCAATGATGAAAGATAACGGTGAAGGAAAGGGGCTGATCGTTCCTATTGAAAAATTCGGAATTAAAATAATGAGTATTGGTTTGCTTATAGATGAAAAGCAGGCTGTAGTATGGCGTGGGCCAATGGTAAGCAGCGCCATTCGCCAGTTTGTAAGTGATGTTGATTGGGGTGAACTGGATTACCTGATCATTGATATGCCACCCGGTACCGGCGACATTCATCTTACCATTGTACAAACCGTACCTGTTACAGGAGTGATCGTTGTAACAACACCACAACTCGTTGCACTTGCTGATGCCAAAAAAGGTGTGGCCATGTTTGGCCAGGCACAATTGAAAGTTCCTATTATTGGTTTGGTAGAAAATATGAGTTACTTCACTCCTGCTGAATTACCGGGTAATAAGTATTACATTTTTGGAAAAGACGGAGGTAAAAATTTATCAGAAGAATTTGATATTCCTTTCCTGGGGCAAATTCCATTGGTGCAGTCAATCCGTGAAGGTGGCGATACCGGTGTTCCGATTATGATAAGCGATGACGAGATCACTAAAAAAGCTTTTGAAGAATTTGCGGGTAATGCTGCCCGTGGTATTGCGATGAGGAATGCAAATATGCCGGCTACGGAAATACAAGAGGTGTTGGTGTAAGTTCTTACTTAAGATTTTCTAAGTGATAATCATTTGTTTCTAATTGAACAGTTTTAAATATTCAATGTTCAAGTAGGCATAACGTTAGTGAATAGGCTGTCAAAATTTTTTTTGACAGCCTATTTCTTTTTATGCGAATTTGTACCCTCAAAGTTTAAATAGATCATAGATCATAGATCATAGTTGAAACCCACTCGTCGCCTTACACCCATATTTCTCCTTCGTAAAAAACTTATATGACGCCCCAATGGTAACACTCCAGTAATGGTCTTTCAAAACAGGATTGGCAGATTTACTAAATCCATCTACATAATCATTGTGCATGAAACGATACGCACCTTCAAGGTTCAATACGATCCTGTTGGAAATATGATACCTCGCCCCCGCACCAACTGGTACAACAGGAATTATTTTACGTGATGGTTTTGTAGCATCAACAGCAAGTCCGCTTCCTACTTCAGATACTTCCCCGAAATAATACCAATTTACCCTGCTGTAATCACTATATGTACTGATCATAGCAGCAGCAGCTCCTGCAAAAACATATGGTTCATACCTTACCGCTTCATAATTGGTTCCGAAAACATTCCAATGCAATGAAAGACCAAGTTCTTTTACAGAAGCAGTAAAGGCAAAATTGCGCTGCTTTCTCCAGTCGGGAAATGCGTAAACAGATTCATTGGCTGCAAGTGTTGCAAAAACAAACATGGCCCTTACAGAAAAACGTTCATTAAGAATACGTGTTCCTGAAATACCGATACCCGGCTGAACTGTTTCAACACTTCCTAAACGATGTGGTGTAAGATCTCCCTGGTACACATATGCACCTATATTTAAACCTGCTTCATATTTAGGAATACTACCACTTTGGGAAGTTGCAGCGTAAGGGATCAAAAATAAAAAACCAACAATTGCCGGGCAGGTAATTTTATTTACAAGCATTGAAACTCATTTTGATGATAAAAAGAAATTCAATGTAAAATTTTCCTGAACGGTTATAATTGTTGGTTTTGTAAGTGGATGTTATGGTAAGAATGTAAAAAGTGATGGTTTTATTGTACAATAAGATCGTACTAACAAATATTTAACGTGGCTGAAATATTTCACGCAAAGACAGCAAAGAAAAATACAAAAGGCGCAAAGATTACTTCTTTGCGCCTTTGCGAATCTTTGCTGTTTTGCGTGAAATAAAAGTTGAGCATAGATTTACTGTACAAGTGTGCGACGCCAATGAAGTTGAGTAAAGATTGGAAGCCTGGCCAATAAAAAATTTTTACAAGGATTTTATCTGTAACCAGTCAAGTGCATTCCTGTAATTAAGTTTTTCAGTAAGTGATGAAGAAAGATTCATGGAGGCGATCAGTTTTCCGGGATGATGTTCACCCAATGGAAATGGATAATCACTGCCGAGACATATTTTATCTTCTCCCATTACTTCAATAATAAACTGCATGGCTTTCTCATCATGCACCAGGCTATCGATCCAAAATTTACCAAGATAATCTCTTGGATTGATTGCATTATCAATAGCAACCAGGTCGGGCCTTACATTGAAACCATGTTCAATTCTACCAATAGTAATTGGAAACGAACCACCACCATGCGCAAACGCAAGTCTTAGTTTTGGAAATTTTTCCAACACACCACTAAATATCATTGAACAAATGGCTCTTGAAGTTTCTGCCGGCATACCTACCAGCCAGGGTAGCCAGTATTTCTGCATCTGTTGCTCCCCCATCATTTCCCAGGGATGCACAAACAATGCACAGCTTAATTCTTCTGCTCTTTTATAAAAAGGAAAAAATATTTCATCGCCTAAATTCCTGCCATTGATATTACTGCCAATCTCAAGGCCGGGCATTTTTAATTCATTCACACAACGTTCCATTTCTGAAATAGCCAGGTCAATATCCTGTAGTGGAACCGTACCAATGCCAATAAAACGTTTTGGATCTTTTACAACTTCGCCTGCAATATGATCATTAAAAAAACGGGAGGTCTCATGGCCATCTTTGGGCTTTGCCCAATAATTAAATAAAACAGGAATGGTTGACAATACTTGCATGTCAACTTTTGTATCATTCATTTCTTTAACACGAATAGAAACATCAAAGCAATTTTCTTCCACTTCACGAAAAAGCTTATCACCCTTCATCATGCAGGCCTTGCAGTTACGATGTTCTAAATGTATGAACTCGCCATACCCGAATTTTTGTACCCAGTTGGGCATTTTGTCGGGCATGATGTGTGTATGGATATCAATTTTCATGAAGTGTTTTTATTTTAGATACGAGATGCGGGATACCGGATCAGATATCCTGTATCCCGCATCTCGTATCCGGTATCATCTTTATCCTTTCTTCACCGGTGGCGCCATTACCGCCCCACATTTTGAACAGGTGCGTTTGTTTTCATCACCATAAAAACCTTCCATTACCGGCGGCAGTTGTTTTACAATATCAGATACATGTAAATGTTCCTCATATAATTTATTTCCACAATTTTCGCAATACCATAAGAAGCCATCTTCCTCTGTCTCTCTCACTTTTTCAATAACAAGTCCCACGGTATTTGGACCACGCTGCGGAGAATGCGGCGTTTTAGGTGGCAATAAAAACATATCGCCTTCATTGATCTGTATATCACGTGGCTGCCCGTTCTCAATAATCTTAACCACAATATTGCCTTCCACCTGGTAATACAGTTCTTCACTTTCATTATAATGATAATCTTTGCGGGAATTGGGTCCGCCTACTACCATTACAATAAAATTCTCCGCGTCTTTGTACACACACTGGTTGCCCACGGGTGGTTTCAACTGATCACGATGTTCGTCGATCCATTTTTTCAGGTTAAAAGCTGGTGCGATGGCCATGGTTTTAAATTTAGAACCGTAAGTTACGGATGAGTTCTGAATTCTGAATGCTGAATTCTGAATGGAATATTCAATCATTTTTTAATCCAGAATTCAGAACTCAGAACTCAGAATTATTTTACCTTTAGCGCATGCAACTTGAGACCCCTTACCAGCTTCAGAATTATATCGGTGGAAAGTTTACGGATCCGATAGATGGAAAATATATTGATAATGTAAATCCTGCTATAGGAAAAGTATCTGGACAAATCCCTGATAGTAATGCAAAAGATGTTGAAGCTGCGGTGATCGCCGCACAAAAGGCATTTCCTTCCTGGTCGGTTACTTCAATAGAAAACAGGTTTAAGATATTGAACCGAATTGCTGAATTGATCGATGAAAACCTTGAAACACTCGTACTTGCTGAAACCAATGATAATGGAAAACCATTATGGCTAAGCAGGCAGGTTGATATCCCCCGTGCCTCTTCCAACTTTCGCTTTTTTGCAACAGGCATCATGCATTTTGCAGCAGAAAGTCATAGCATGGAAGACAAGGCCATCAACTATACATTGCGCCAACCGATTGGTGTTGTAGGATGCATCTCTCCATGGAACTTACCGTTGTATTTATTTACGTGGAAAATTGCACCGGCTATTGCTGCAGGAAATTGTGTAATAGCAAAGCCATCAGAAGTAACACCCGTTACATCATATCTTCTTGGAAAAATTTGTAAGGAAGCTGGTTTGCCGGATGGCGTATTAAATATTGTACAGGGTAATGGCCCCAATTGCGGAGAAGTGATCGTAAAACATCCAGCCATAAAAGCAATATCATTTACAGGAAGTACAAGGGCGGGTGAACATATTGCATCTGTTGCAGCGCCGATGTTTAAAAAATTATCACTCGAACTTGGCGGCAAAAATCCAAATATCATTTTCGCAGATTGTGATTGGGAAAAAATGATGAAGACAACCATGCGTTCTTCTTTCAGCAACCAGGGACAAATATGTTTGTGCGGCAGCAGGATTTTAATTGAAGCGTCTGTGTACGAAAAATTCAAAAAAGAATTTATTGAAAGAACAAAGCAATTAAAAGTTGGTGACCCATTGGATGAAACATCCAGGCAAGGGGCTATTGTAAGCAAAGTACATTTTGATAAAATAATGAAGTGCATCGAAATTGCTAAACAGGAAGGCGGTACAATTTTATGCGGTGGTAATGCAATTAAATCAGAAGGAAGATGTGCAGACGGATATTTTATAGAACCAACGATCATTGAAGGGCTTGGGCCAAATTGCAAAACAAACAAAGAAGAAATTTTTGGGCCTGTTGTTACATTGCAACCATTCAATACTGTTGAAGAAGCGTTACAATTGGCAAATGCAACTTCATACGGACTTGCATGTTCAATATGGACGCAGGATGTTTCTAAAGCAAATATCGTTGCAGGTAAAATTGAAAGTGGCATTGTGTGGGTGAATTGTTGGTTGCATAGGGACCTGCGTACTGCTTTTGGTGGTGTTAAGAACAGCGGTGTAGGAAGAGAAGGTGGATGGGAAGCTTTACGTTTTTTTACAGAAGCAAAAAATGTTTGTATTGAATTTTAAATTTCACAACTAACTCTGCACCTCCGCGTCTTTGCGGTGAAATAACCGCGGAGGCGCAGAGACGCAAAGAAAAAAAATATGAAAGAAATAGTAAATACTGAAAGGGCAGCAAAACCGTTGGGGGCATATCCTCATGCACGCAAAGTAGGCGACTTATTGTTCCTATCGGGAATTGGTAGCCGCAGTGCAGTGGATAACAAAATCCCGGGGCTGGAACTCGATGCAAATGGAAATATTCTAAAGTATGATATCGAAGCCGAGTGCCATTCAGTTTTTGCAAATGTGAAAGCTGTATTGGAAGCCAGCGGCAGCAGTTGGGACAAGATGATTGATGTGACTGTGTTCCTCACAAACATGAAAAAAGATTTTCCTGTTTACAATAAAATTTACGGAGAATATTTTAAGGACGTGAATGCATGCAGAACAACTGTTGAAGTAAAAAGTCTGCCCACTCCTATTTGTATTGAATTAAAAGTGATCGCAACTATTTAAAATAAAGATTGAATGGATACTAAAGTCGGACTTGATCTCAAGTACAGGAACACATTGGATTATGCAAAATACTTAGATGAGAATGATCCTTTAAGAAGTTTCAGGGAAAAATTCTATATCCCGCTTGTGAGCGGAAAAGAATGTGTTTATTTAACAGGCAACTCACTTGGCCTTCAGCCCAAACATACACAGGAATATGTTTTAAATGAACTGGAAGACTGGGCCAACTATGGTGTGGAAGGACATTTTCATGCAAGAAATCCCTGGGTAAGTTATCATGAGTTATTCCCTGAATTGCTTGCTCCTATTGTTGGTGGTTTACCGGAGGAAATCGTAGCGATGAACCAGCTCACAGTAAATCTTCATTTGCTGATGATCAGTTTTTACAGGCCAACAAAAAAAAGATTTAAAATAATCTGTGAGGCTAAAGCATTCCCATCCGATCAATATGCAATAAGATCACAGGTAGAAATGCATGGCTTTGATCCGGATAAAACAATCATTGAAATTGAACCAAGACCAGGTGAAAATAATATTCGCCCAAAAGATATTCTTAAGACGATAAAAAAACACGGAAAGAAAACAGCACTTGTTTTATTTGGAGGTGTGAATTATTATAGCGGCCAGGTAGTTGACATGGAATCAATATGTAAAGCTGCCCATGAGCAAGGTGCTTATTGCGGCATTGACCTTGCACATGCTGCCGGCAATATTGAATTAAATATGCACGACTGGGATATTGACTTTGCCTGCTGGTGCAGTTACAAATATTTAAACAGCGGCCCGGGTGGTGTTGCAGGAGCATTTATCCATCAACGTCATATCACGAACAAAAAAATGACAAGACTTGCCGGCTGGTGGGGACATGATAAAGAGAGTCGTTTTAAAATGGGAAGAGATTTTGATCCTATTCCTACTGCAGAAGGCTGGCAGTTAAGCAATGCACCTGTATTAAGCATGTCGGCACACAAAGCTTCGCTTGATGTTTTTAGAGAAGCGGGTATGCAGAACCTTTATAAAAAAGGAAAAGCATTGAGCGGTTACCTATTGTATATTCTCGACGAATTAAATAAACAGGGCGCTGATAAAGTAATAGAAGTAATTACGCCACGCAATGAAGCCGAAAGAGGATGCCAGGTATCGATGTTCATGCTTAAAAATGGTAAGCAGATATTTGATGCATTGATAAAAGCAGGCGTGATCGCAGACTGGAGGGAGCCGAATGTGATTCGTGTGGCGCCTGTTCCTTTATACAACAGTTTTGAAGATATTTATAAATTCGGAGAAATAATTTCAACAATGATCAAGTAAATTCTGAATTATGAATGCTGAGTTCTGAATTTTTAGTATTCACGCCGGTTTATTTAAATTCACGGCTTTTATAAGAAACTTTTAGCACTTAACATTACATTCAGAATTCAGAACTCAGCATTCATAATTCATTACATGTCAAAGAATATAACAATTATAGGAGCAGGGCTTGTCGGTTCTTTACTTGGTATTTATTTATCAAAAAGAGGCCATAAAGTTTCCATTTACGAGCGCAGGGCTGATATGAGAAAAGCAGCGATGAGTGCCGGCCGTTCCATCAACCTTGCCTTAAGCGATCGTGGTATCAAAGCTTTGGAAGAAGTTGGTATCATGGATGAGATAAGAAAAATTGCAATTCCCATGCATGGTCGTCAAATGCATCTTGCCGACGGAAGCAAACCTTACCAGGCTTATGGAAAAGAAGGACAGTTCATTAACTCTGTTTCAAGAGGGGAATTGAATTGCAAGCTGATGGATCTTGCTGAAGTACATGGTGTAAATATTTTTTTCAATGAAAGATGTGAATCCATTGATTGGAAAAACAATGAAATTCATTTTGTAAATGATGATAGCACCAGTACAGTAAAATCAGATCTTATTTTTGGAAGTGATGGCGCTTATTCTGCAGCAAGACTCACGCACCAGTTGCAACACGACCGCTTTCAATACGAACAATATTATATCGACTTTGGTTACAAAGAATTAAATATTCCTGCAGGCAAAGATGGAAATTTTTTATTGGAGAAAAACGCATTGCATATCTGGCCAAGAGGAAATTATATGATGATCGCTTTGCCAAATATGGATGGAAGTTTTACCTGCACATTGTTTTTTCCGTTTGAAGGTGATCCCTCCTTTAAAACATTGGATACAAAAGAAAAAGTAAAAACTTTCTTTGATAAAACCTTCGGCGATGTTTCCAATATGATGCCTACACTACAACAGGATTTTTTCAATAACCCAACTTCATCATTGATCACCGTAAAATGTTTTCCGTGGATAAGAGAAGACAGGTTTGCATTGATCGGCGATGCTGCACATGCGATCGTTCCTTTCTTTGGACAGGGAATGAATTGTGGTTTTGAGGATTGCTCTGTATTAAATGCGCTCATTGATAAACACAACGAAAACTGGGAACTGATCTTAAATGAATTCCAGCAATTACGCAAACCTGATGCAGATGCGATCGCAGATCTTGCTATAAATAATTTTGTAGAGATGAGGGACAAAGTGGGTGATCCCAAATTTTTATTGCAGAAAAAGATAGAAGCAAACGTGAGTAAAAAATATCCGGGTAAATGGATACCTGCTTATTCACAGGTAACATTCAGTCCGCATATCAGGTATAGTGAAGCTTTAAAGAGTGGCACAAAGCAACAGAACATCATGAACGATGTGATGGCATTGCCTGATATAGAAAATATGTGGGAACATGAGGAGATTGAAAAAATGATTCTTAAAAAGATTGAAGAACAAGGTTAACGAATTGTCAGTAATTTTTAGAGTTTACACCTTTTGAAAAGGTGTAAACTCTAAAAATCAACGTAATAAATAATTATGTACAAACTCCCCTATTTCACCGAAGAAGACCAGGAAAAAGTAATTGCATTCATGAAAGAAAATTCATTTGCAGTTGTTACAGGTTTTGGAGATGAATATCCTGTTGCGTCGCATCTTCCACTCGCTGTCGAGATCAAAGAAGATGGCAAAATGTTTTTGAGCGGCCATCTCATGAAAAATACAGACCATCACAAAGCTTTTGAAAAAAATGAAAATGTATTGGTTGTCTTTAATGGCCCGCACACTTATGTAAGTGCAAGCTGGTATACAAAAAAAGATGTAGCCAGCACATGGAATTATATTACGGTGCATGCAAAAGGGAAAATAAAATTTACAGATGAAGCGGGTACATACAAAGCGATCAAAGCACTGACAAATAAATATGAAGGCACAGGTACACCCGCATCATTCGACAAATTACCACAAGAGTATATTGATCGATTGATCAAAGCAATCGTTGGCTTCGAAATTGAAGTGGTAAGTTTTGACAATGTTTTTAAACTGAGCCAGAATCATACCGACGAAACAAGGAAAAGCATTGTTGAACATTTACATCAAAGAGGCGATGTACAATCGGGTAATATTGCAAAAGAGATGAAAAAACTTTTTTAAATTAAAGATTATGAATTAAAAATTAATGGCTCCGCCAAGCGAACATTAATTATTAATTATTAATTTTTAATTCTTAATTTATTGACACATGCACAGGAACATTTTAGTAGAACAGGTAAAAACAAAAAGATCTTTCCTCACTGTTGGGTTGGATACAGATATTGATAAAATTCCCAAACACCTGCAAACGAAACCAAATGCTGTTGTAGTGTTTAACAAACAGATCATTGATGCAACAAAGGACCTTTGTGTTTCTTATAAGATCAATACCGCATTTTATGAAGCAATGGGAATAAAAGGCTGGCAGGCGATGGAAGAAACGCTGAACTATATTCCTTCTACGCATTTAAAAATTGCAGATGCAAAGCGTGCTGATATTGGTAACACATCTTCTTATTATGCAAAAGCATTTTTTGAGAACTTAAATTTCGATGCAATCACGGTAGCACCCTATATGGGTGAAGATAGTATTCGCCCTTTTTTGGAGTATGAGAATAAATGGACAATTGTGCTGGGACTAACAAGTAATAAAGGGGCTGCGGATTTTGAAATGTTGAGAGTGGTTCGTGAAGACACGAACCAAGGCGACACCAACCCCGGGATGCTGTACGAAAAAGTATTAACAACTGTTAGCAGCTGGGGAACTAAAAATAACCTTATGTTTGTTGTTGGTGCAACGAAGGCAACAGAGCTGGTCAACATTCGCAAAATTGTTCCTGAACATTTTTTATTGGTACCGGGTGTTGGTTTCCAGGGAGGAAGTTTAGCAGATGTAGCTAAACATGGAATGAATGAGGATTGTGGTTTGCTGGTGAATGCATCACGTGCGATCATTTATGCAAGCGAGGGTGAAGACTTTGCTTCGGAAGCAAGAGCCATTGCATTACAGTATCAAACGGAAATGAAGACTTTGATGAAATTAAAAATTAAAGATTAAAAATGAATTGGTTTTTGGCAGGTTGGAAATTTTTAATTCTTAATTTTTAATTAACCTCCTTACTATTAAACATACTCATATGAAATTATTATCCCTTTCACTCGTTTTTTTATTCGTTTCAAATTTTACACATGCACAGGATACCATTCCTTCTGCTGAATCAATTTTAAAAGATGCGTACAAACAAGCAGCTGCAGAAAATAAAAATGTCTTCGTGATCTTTCATGCAAGCTGGTGTGGCTGGTGCCGTAAAATGGATAATGCCATGAATGATCCAAGTTGCAAAAAAGCATTTGCTGAAAACTATGTAATTGTTCATCTTACTGTAGAGGAGTCAAAGGACAAAAAAGACCTAGAAAATCCTGGCGCTGACCTGGTGAAAAACAAATACCTCGGTGAAAAAGCGGGTCTACCCTTTTGGTTGATACTTGATAAAAACGGAAAGCTGCTGGCTGATAGTTACAAACGCAAACCAGGTGTAAAAAAGGATCAGCCTGGTGAAAATATTGGCTGTCCTACCAGTGAAGATGAGATTGCATTTTTTACAGATATACTCCAAAGAACATCTTCGTTATCAGATTCCAAACTGTCAACAATTGCAAAACGTTTTAAGAAAAATAAACAGACTATAAATTAATTATTACCGGGTTTCTATCCACCTTCGACAGGATTAGTATCCTTTATAAATTAGCCAAAACGGCATCAGAAAGTTTTTTCGCCCATTTCGCATATTCTTTACCGGAAGGATGCAAACCATCTGTTGCAATAAATCCTTCCTTATTATTATCCGCACGCTGATCTGCAGTGATATCAATAAAATGACAATGCATGCTTTCTGTGATGAGTTTACATGCCGCATTGAAAGCATCAATTTCTTTTGCGATCACATTGTTGTCACGCCCCGCTGCAAATGGGGTTATTCCCCAATCAGGAATGCTCAGTACAAATACACGATTGCGATCGTTACCGGCAAACTGTATGGCTTTTTGTAGCAGCCCCTCAAATTCCTGTTTGTAATTTTCTACAGGCCTTCCCCGGTATTGATTGTTTACACCAATTAATAAACTTACGAAATCATATTTTGGGAGAAATTTTGTTTCTGCGATTGCCGCAGCAAGTTCATCGGTTGTCCATCCTGTTTTGGCAATGATCTCAGGCGCAGTAAAATCAAACTTATTATTATTACGACGTAATAACTGAACAGCCTGGTATGGAAAATTTTCAGCAAGCAATACTTGTTCACCAATGGTATAACTATCCCCTAAGGCGAGGTAAGAACAACTTATCATTTAAGATATTTTTTTTATGAGGTTCCTGCAAATGAGCAATGGAATAATTCCTATTATACCAAAACAACAATCGATCAAAATATGAAAAAAAGGAATGTACCTGATGGGGCCCGCAATAAATGCCATTGGTATTACTGCAATGCAGGAAATAATTCCCCACTCTATCACCCAGATATTTCTAACAGGATTTTTTAGCGGGCCTATAAAAGCCATTGCAATGATAATATGTGCAAATCCCAGCCAGTCGTAACCGTAAGCAAGCATTGGATAACTCGTGTTGGTTGTTTTCAATGCATCATAGCAGGTTTGCAACCAGTCCATCATGAAGGATGGGATCAATGCATTGTGTGTAAGTAACCATGATAATTCTGTTTCTGCGGGAAAAGCAGTGATCCCACTCAGAATAGAGCCGATCATAAAAAATATGATCAGTCCCCTTATTTTTTGTGTTATTGACATCAGTCTATTGGTTTTTCAGGTTTTCCATGTTTAAAGCTTCCGCTAGGTTCACCATACCAGGGCACAATATCTACAACAAATATTCCTGCTGCAACAGCCGGGTCTGTTGCAGCAATTTTTTCAGCCTCTTCTTTTGTCTTACAATCAAAAATAAAAAGGCCACGCCATGTGAAATCATTTTTTCCGAAAGGGCCGGCAACTTTTATTATGCCTTCATTGTATAATCTTACAATATTGGCCATATGGCCTTCAAATATTTTTTTCTTTTCTACAGAATCATAATCCTGTTTGGGCCCGGTTTTTAGAAGTACAAACCAAAATTTCTCGATCTTTTCTGCAGCTGATTTTTCTTTTCCTGGCTTTGTATCTGCCTGTGCAAACGAATTTATTGAAAGAAGAATAATTACTAAAGCTACAATTGAAAATTTATTGATTTGTTTCATACTCAATATTTTTTCTAAAAATACAAAAAGGCCTGTAATATAATTACAAGCCTTAGACGCTATTTAAAAATGATTCGCAGCATTTACTATATAAAAAGTGGCCGGTGGTCACACCGGCCACGGGGAGCCGCCGCGGTTGGTGTCCCGACCAACCGCAATACACTATTATTAAATCTCCTTTGTTTTAAGTTTCTTCTTATCCTTATTTTTTTCCTTATCTTTTCCCTTCATATCATCCTCTGTTGCATCTCCGAGAATAATCGTGCTGAAATTGCTTTTTACTTTTACCGGAACGTTTCCGCTTCCCGATTTGCCTGAATACTCATGATCAAATTTCGGCCCGTGGTCATCATCGTCATCATCTGAATTAAATTTGATATCGGTCTTATTTTTAAAAGAACCGAAACTGGTAGATACTGTATAAGAAGCAGGCAGCGCTCCCAACGGTTTAAGGTTTACAGTTGAATAAGATGCATTCAGATCAAGGTTATTCAGGGAATTGTCCAGGTTCAACACTACTTTGCTTGAGAATTCAAGATTCAATTTTATGCTTCCCGATAAACTTGCAATGCTGGCTTTTGAATATTTAACACTCAATTTTCCACCGGAAATATTTCCGATTTTTGCCTTGCCAAATTCAACTTCAACGTTTTTTACACTTGACAGGTTACCGGTGTTTAGTTTTCCGAATTTACTAACAAGATCGACTTCGCCTTTATAATCCGGTAAAGTTATACTGCCGAAATCATTCTGTATCCGTAACGGATTTGAAGCAGGCATAGAAATACTATAGTTGATCGACATGGTACTTTTATCGCCTTTTGAATTGCGGTCATTATGCGTATCCTTCATATCTGTTTTAAAAGAAATTTCTTTTCCGCTTTGCGAATCTTTAATGGATATCCTGTCAAATATTTTTTGAGCAGCTTCTTCGGTATTGGCAGATACTTCAACATCAACATCCACTTTGATCTCATTCTTCTCCCAAACATGAACTTCTACTTTACCAAATGAATTCTCAATGCTGAGCTTATCGGATGAGGATACATTGTAAGACTTGTTTACTGATTTCTTTTTTACAAATTCGAATTTCTTGTCTTTGTTATTATTATCGTTGTCATTATCAACATCACGATCAGTTTGTGCACGCAATGATGATTGCGTTAAGAACAGCAGCGATAATACAAGGCTACATTGACGAAAAACTTTTTTCATGGCTATACTTTTTTGTTTGTTTTTAATTGTTTGATCTCCTTAATAATGTTTAATTGCTGATTCAATACACTGAGCTGCAGCTGCAGGTTTTGTATCATGGCTTCTACCAGCATTTCCTTATTGGGTGTAACACT
Source organism: Ferruginibacter sp. (assembly GCA_047601875.1). Lineage (GTDB taxonomy): Bacteria > Bacteroidota > Bacteroidia > Chitinophagales > Chitinophagaceae > Ferruginibacter. Next base: position 1,075,789 of record JASGIL010000001.1, read on the forward strand.
GAGTTGGTTTTTTAAGGCATTGTATGAACTATCCAATTGAATAATATCTTTTGTAAACTTGTTGTACAATTCAGGTTGTTCCTTTGCAATTTGTTTTAGCTCTTCCTGTTTTGATACAATGATCTTTGCAAAGGCCCTTACTTCAGGCAGGTCAGGAGATTCAATATTATCTGTATTCAAAACATCGTTTCCCGTATTTGTTTTTTTAGCAGGTATTAAATAAATGACCACCCCGATAATAAGTATTGCAGCTGCTGCCATGCTCCATTTTATGATTGGCGCAAGTACAGCTTTCTTTTTTTTCTTACCGGTAAGTGCAGCTTCCACGTTATCCCATACATTTCCGGATGGCGATTTATCATCAAAATCTTTCCTGTTTTCTGATATGAAATTTTCTAATTTGTCGCTCATGATCCTTCTTTTAATAATTGCAATAATTTTTGCTTTGCCCTTATGAATTGCGAACGTGTGGTCGACTGTGCCACGTTCAATATATCAGCGATCTCTTCATGATCATACCCTTCCAGCAAATACAAATTCAAAACAGTACGGTATCCATCAGGTAATTTCATGATCGCTTTTTTTACCGATTCAACTTTTAATGTGATCTCATTTTCATCGATATCAACTTCATGCCCATTATGATTATCACTTATTTTTTCAATATCAACCCAATCGATCTTCCTTTTTTTAAGTTGGTTGATGGAACGATTGATGCAGATCGTTTTTAACCAGCCGCCAAAACTTGTTCGATATTCAAAACCATCCAGGTTTTTAAATGCTTCTATAAAACTTTCCTGCAATACGTCTTCCGCCTCTGTTTCGTTGTTCAATATCCGCAGGCAGGTATTGAACATGGCTTTGGAATAGCGCTGGTATAGTGCTTTATAGCCCAATGTGTCGCCCCGCTTGCAGCGTTCAACCAGTTCATCTTTGTATACCATCGAAAGCAGTTCCAATAAAAAACGTTTAATAGTAAGGGACAAGGCAGTTTTGCCGATGTTGCATCCCGGTTTAAAATTTCTTCCCCGACAACGGTTCCCAACCCTGTCGGCAGATTGTCATTTATCCCGAAACCCGCTGTTGGGGCGGAAAGCCACCGACAGGGGTTGGTGAAAAAAACAAAAAATTTCCATCTGATTTAAGCTAATTATATTTGCGGTTCGATTGGCTGCCCAGGTGGCTCGAAAGGCCCTACAATTCCGGATATTGGATATTGTACGTTGAATATTAAGTATTAAAAAAAGTCAAATAATATTCAATATCCAACGTACAATATTCAATGTTCAAGGCAATCAACTCATGATTCTTAACTCATAACTATAAACTCAAAAAATGGCTGCTAAAACAGACAATTTTCAATCCCCGGATTATTTCAATGTTGATGAATTACTTACTGAAGAACACAAGCTGATCCGGGAAAGTGTACGCAATTATGTAAAAAAAGAAATATCTCCGATCATCGAGGATTATGCACAAAAAGCAGAATTTCCACAACAGATCGTTAAGCAATTGGGTGACCTGGGTTGTTTTGGCCCGACCGTTCCTGAAAAATATGGTGGCGGCGGACTTGATTATATTTCTTACGGATTGATGATGCAGGAACTGGAACGTGGCGATAGCGGCGTTCGTTCAACAGCATCGGTACAGGGTAGCCTGGTGATGTTCCCCATTTATCAATATGGCAACGAAGAACAGCGCAATAAATATTTACCAAAATTAGCAAGTGGCGAATGGCTCGGATGTTTTGGTTTAACGGAGCCAAATCATGGTAGCGATCCAAGCAGTATGCTTACCAATATTAAAGATGCAGGCGATCATGTTATTTTAAATGGCGCTAAAATGTGGATCAGCAATGCACCTTTCTCACAGGTTGCAGTTGTATGGGCAAAAGATGAAGCAGGCGAAATACGTGGTTTGATTGTGGAAAGAGATATGGCTGGTTTTTCTACACCAACAACACATGGCAAATGGAGTTTGCGTGCAAGCGCCACCGGTGAGTTGGTTTTTGATAATGTAAAAGTTCCCAAAGAAAATATTCTACCAAACGTAAAAGGATTGAAAGGTCCATTGGGTTGCTTAACAAAAGCACGTTATGGCATTGCATGGGGCGCCATTGGTGCTGCTATGGATTGTTATTATATCGCTCTTGAATATAGTAAAGAACGTGTGCAGTTTGGAAAACCAATTGGTGGTTTCCAGCTTCAGCAGAAAAAATTGGCTGAAATGGTCACTGAAATTACCAAAGCGCAACTATTGAACTGGCGCTTAGGCGTTTTAATGAATGAAGGAAAAGTTACACCGCAACAGGTAAGTATGGCCAAGCGCAATGCATGTGAAGTGGCTACGAATATTTGCAGGGATGCACGCCAGATGTTGGGTGGTATGGGTATCACCGGCGAATATCCTGTTATGCGCCACATGATGAACCTTGAAAGTGTAATTACTTATGAAGGAACACATGATATCCATTTGCTGATAACAGGTATGGATGTAACGGGCATGAATGCTTTTAAATAGAAATACCCCTCCGCTCCCTAAAGGTGGAACCGATTGTGTTTTAGATTGAGCCGAAATTTTGATAATGAATTAAATGAGTTTTTTAATAAAGAACAAAACTGCTTAAACTTAAATAAAAATGAAAACTACTGCTTTTTTAAAATGGCTGGCATTTGTAATGATCATTGCCGGCATTAGCTATTCCTGTAAAAAAAATAATGATGTTACTGATAATCCCATAGTAACACCACCGCCAACTACCGGACCCTATAATATTACGCTCCCCGGAAGTACAGTTGTACTTTCTGTAGTTGGAAAAGTTATAGATGAAAACAACAATCCTGTAAGTGGTGCAACCATTACAGGTGGTGGTGCCAGCACTACTACAAATGCCAATGGTGTTTTCCGTATCAATAATGGAAGCTTCAATGGCTCATTTGCAACGGTGAAGATTGAAAAGAGTAATTATTTTACATTGGTAAAAACACTTATTTCAAAATCAGGTAATACACAATACATCGTTGGTAAAATATCTCCAAGAACATTGGCAGGAACAATTGCCGCAACAGGTGGCTCGTTGCAATTCGGATCCGGAAGTGTAACGATCGATTTTCCGGCAAATGCTTTTGTGGATGCTTCAAACAATGCTGTTACAGGGCCGGTAAGTGTATATGCCACTTATATTGATCCAACAAGTGCCGATGCAAAAGATCGCATGCCAGGTAATTTAAGTGCTATTGAAGCACCTTCAACCGAATATTTATTACAGTCATTTGGTATGATGGGCGTGGAATTAAAAGATGCCAATGGTCAAACAGTAAAATTAGCAAGTGGTAAAACTGCTTCTCTCACTGCAAATATTCCTGCATCATTATCTGCATCAGCACCGGCTACAATACCACTTTGGTATTTCGATGATGCAAATGGTGTTTGGGTAAAAGATGGTGTTGCTACAAAAACAGGCAATACTTATAAAGGTGATGTTTCGCATTTTACATTCTGGAACATGGACGTTTACAATTCATGGGTTTTCTTTGAAGCACGTTTCCTGAATGTACATGACAGCAGCGCTCTTCCATATGCACATTTCTCTATCAATGGTGTTGGTTCTGCGGCAGTGTATCATGAATACACTGAATCGGACGGTACAACATTTGGAATGGTGCCGGATAGTGTTCCTTTACAATTGCGTTTTTATGCTACTGATGGTACTGTTTTATTGGATACAACGATCGGACCATATACAACCGATGTGAATATTGGTGACGTTTACATTAATTTCCCTCCTGTAACGCCTACGATTAGTGGCACTTTGGTAGATTGTACCGGGCAGGTTGTTTCACATGGCAGCATTTCAGTAATGATCGACAGCCTGGATTTTCCCGCTACTGTTGCGAATGACGGTACGTTTTCTATAACGCTTTATGATAACATTCCAACGAATACGATCATCCATGTAACAGGTATAGACAGCACAACCAATACTGTTGTTCCTGCATATACCATCACTTATACAGGTGGCAGCGCCATACATGCAGGTTTTGTTTTTGCCTGCGCAACAGGTGGTCCGTCTGAATTCATTTCTTACAATCTTGACGGAACCGATCATCTTTTTATAAGAAATACTGATTCTGTTTTTTGCTGGAATACACAGGCGTTCAACCGTACGAATCTTTCATGCAGGCGTGCAAACGGAAATCCTCAGACAGAAGGTATTGTAAGTTTTATTACAGGCCCTACTTCTGTTGGAGGTACTGATACAAGCAGCATATTAACGCTTCATCAATATACAACAGCATCAACACCAAAATCATTGAACATTGTTTCGTTCACAGAAAGTTATTCTGCTTACCCGCCTACACAGCAGGCAGAAGGCTGGGTAATTGGTACATTTACCTGTGTATTTACCGATGATGTTAATATTACACATAACATAACAGCTAATTTCAGGGCATATCGGGCACATTAATTTTTTGTGCCCCGGGTAAAAAAATATAGCAAACTTTATAGCGTTCAACTTTAATAATATGATCAAACAAGTTTCAGTTATCGGCGCCGGCACCATGGGAAATGGCATTGCACATGTATTTGCACAATCAGGATTTACTGTTAATCTTATAGATTCAAATCCTTCGCAATTACAAAGAGCATTGGATACGATCAATAAAAACCTTGATCGCCAGGTAACGAAAGGAACGATAACAGAAGATCAGAAAAAAAGTACGATCAGCAATATTACTATCATTGCTGATATTGCTACTGGTGTAAAAACTGCAGACCTGATCGTAGAAGCAGCAACTGAAAATGTTTCTCTCAAACTTGAGATCTTTAAACAACTCGACCTGCATGCGCCTGCGGGCTGTATACTTGCTACAAATACATCTTCTATTTCTATTACAAAGATTGCATCCGTTACAAAAAGGCCGGGGCTTGTGATCGGCATGCATTTTATGAATCCTGTACCGGTAATGAAACTTGTTGAGATCATTAATGGTTATGCAACAAAAAAAGAAGTAACGGATTCGATTGTTGAATTAAGTAAACAACTTGGAAAGATACCATGCTCTGTAAATGATTACCCGGGCTTTATTGCCAACCGCATTTTAATGCCGATGATCAATGAAGCAATATATAGTTTGTATGAAGGCGTTGCCGGTGTGGAAGAAATTGATACTGTAATGAAACTTGGTATGGCACACCCCATGGGGCCATTGCAACTGGCAGATTTCATAGGACTGGACGTATGTGTGAGTATCTTAAAAGTATTACACGATGGATTTGGAAATCCTAAATACGCACCATGCCCCTTACTGGTAAATATGGTGATGGCAGAAAAGCTTGGTGTAAAAAGCGGGGAAGGATTTTATGTTTATACAGCGGGAAGTAAAGAGCTGGTTGTGAGTAATAGCTTTAAATAGAAATAAGAAATAAAGAATATTAAATAAGGAATAAGAAAGTCGCATTCAAACTGAGCAAAACTTTTTTATTCCTTATTTTTTATTTCTTATTCCTTATTTAACTGATCATTGTTTCACAAACTGCATCACTCTTCTTTGCCCATTTCCAACATACACACTAACTGTATATACAGCTTTTGAAAGATTAGAAAGATCCAGTTCTACCTGGTTGGATCCTGCGATCATCATTTTTGATATGGTTCGTACAACCCTTCCGGTGGCATCCGAAATATTAATGGTAACTGATTGTTCTGTTGCTGAAGCAATATTCAATATTGCAGTAGATCCAACAACAGGATTTGGTGCTATGTTCACAATCTCAAATCCATCTTTCTTATTCAGCAATGCTATCACGGAGCTATAATAGAATTTACCATCAGCATCAATAACTTTTAAGCGATAATAATTCATGCCGGGTTGTGGATGTTCATCAGTAAGATCAAAAGGTCGTTGGCAGCGGGTATAATCTGCAGTTATAGCAGCAATCTTTTTATAATCATTTACATTTGTACTTCTTTCAACTTCAAACACCGTATTGCCGCTGTTGCAATTGGCTTTCCAGTGAAGAATATTCTTATCGCCGGAAATATTTCCTTTAAAGTATTGCATGGAAAGCGGAACAATGGTTGCATCGTTGATCGTTGTAACCGCATCAGCAGTAATTACAGGGAAATTGAAATCAAAATATATCGCAGCATTGTTGATGAGCTGATCACCCAATAGCGCAGTGGCTACAGGTTTTATTTTAAACACAATGTAACCATGACTTGCAGGCTCGTTCTCCGAAGCTGCGGGTAATTTTATATTTGCGAAGAATATTTCTATTTTATTACCGGTTTGCCTGAACACATAAGGAGCACTTGCATCAATTGCCTGGATACTGTTCAGGTCATATTTTGCAGAGAGCATATCTTTTAATACAACATTAAATGCAGTGTCATTGCCTGTGTTTTGGAAACGAATGATGTAATGTATATAATCACCAACTTTTGTAACATCTAATGTCTCACCTTCGATACAGATCTTATCATTTGGATCGTTTGAACCCCTCACCCTTTGAAGCAATTCGAAACTATTATCAACAGGCGTTTCATCTCCTGCAACTGGATTTACAACAGCATTGAATGCAAGTGTATCATCAATATTATTTACAGGTGGTGCAAGCACATTAAAACCAAGACCGATGGTTCTTGTTTCAAATGGAAGCAGGTTTGAATAGTTCCATGACAATGAGCCTGTAGTTTGTGTTGTTTGTGCAGGACTGGCAGAAAGAAAATTCAATCTTGTATCATCAAAACTTAATTGCACATTACCTGATAAAACCTGGTTGCCTTTGTTTCTATAAACGATATTATAAAAAGCATCAAAGCCTGGTCTTGCATTCACCAAAGGCACAAGCGTGATCTCAAGATCGGGATGAATGCCATTGGGTGTTATACAAAAATCAACGGTTTGTATTGGATTGCTACTGTTCGTTGTAACGGAAGTGCTTAATGGATTAATATTAAAATACGCGTTGGGAAATTCAGGCGATAAAGTATACGTTCCATTACCGGTAAAAAATGCATATTCACCTGAACCGGTAGTTTGCGTGTATCCCTGGCTGGTACCATCGTCTAATTTTATTCTTACACCCGGCATGATAGGATCAGCAGTTGTACATCCATTGTTATCGTTATCCAATCTTACGGTTCCGTTAATAGTATAATGATCTCCGCCCGGTTCAAAATTGCAATATGAATTTACATTCACGTTAAATCCCTGCTGAATAAAGTTAGCAGAAAACATATCCACTTCTACTTCATCAGCACATACATAATGCAAAGTTGCCTGGTCGCCAACCGCATAAATGGTTCCATTGGTATTAAGCCCGTTCTTCATGTTAATATAAGTAACGGGGTTATTACTGCAACTGAGATAGGCGAACCAGGGATTGCCACTAAAATCAAGACTGGTATACAGATTATTTCCGCATTGGAATGAGTTCAGTTTCGGATAAACACTAAAATCGGTATGGGTCAAAAGATTATCATAACATTGAAGGCCGTACAAATTGGGAATGTTGAAGCCATCGAGGCTGGTAAGCTGGCTACTGGCAATAGAAAAATCTATAGTAAAAATTGGCGATCCTGTTGGCCCTATTGATGAAGCCCCTGCACCAACTGCATTAATGCTGGTAATGTAGCTGCTATCACAGTTGATACCTCGAAGTTCTGTCATACCACTTACATCAAGACTGGTGAATAAGTTATATGAACCACAACTTAAGAGTTGCAGGTGTGTACAGGGATGAACATTGAGACTTGTTAGCTTATTGCCAGTACAATAAAGATATACAAGTCTTGTATTGTTGCTCAGATCAAGGCTGCTAAGTTTATTGTAATCACAATACAATTCGGTTAAGTTTGGAAATCCTGTAAGATCCAATGTTGTTAGCTTATTGAAATAACAGGTTATTGAAATCATTGAAGGACTTGCAGGTAAACTCAGGGTCGATAGGTTACAATAACTTACATCGAGTGTGGTCAATTGTGAACTTACATTCAATGTTGCCAGGTTCGGATTATGAGAACAATATAAATAAGACAAGTGCGTCATTGGCAAATTCAATATGCTAATTAGGTTATTTTCTATTGACAACCCGTCGAGGTTAACAAAATATTCTATCCCGGTCATATCATGAACATTGCTACCTGGCAGGATACTTAGGTATTGACAATTTGCCGCTTCAGTCATAGATATCTCACCATCTCCATTAGTATCAATGGGAGTATTGCTGCCAGTATCTATGGCATCAGCTAAAAAATTTTTAAAATTCGCATCAGGAAAATTAATGTTTTGCGCATGTAACAAAAAAGCCTGCATACAAAACAGCAGCATGAAAAAAATCTTTTTCATAAAGTATACCTTTTAGGTTCGGTTAAATAATATTTATAAATGCTGCGGGGATGCTAAAGGTATTGATTATTTCAATCTGGTAATAAAAAAAACTAAAAATAAAAGCGGGTGCAGGTGTCAGATTGAACTACCTGCATCCACTTTTTGTTCGTCCTTGCTTGTCTACATTTTATTCCTTTACAAATTGTATCGTCGTCTTGTAAACATCACCTGTAGCTATTACGATCGTGAAACAACTGGTTCCTATGATCAATAGCCTTGTCCCTACTATATTAATAAGATACAAAATCAGTTTACTCCGTTTGCCCGATGAATATCATTATTTATAAAAGCAACAACGCAATTTTCGATAAGTAAAAAGAAGAAAAAAATATTATTTTCATCGTACCAAAAGATGATCAATATGGCAAAGAAAATAAAAGAGATAGATGCATATATCAATAAGTCGGCAGACTTTGCAAAACCGATCTTACATCATATCCGTGAGCTTGTTCACAATGCCTGTCCCGATGTAGAAGAAAAAATGAAATGGAGTTTTCCGCATTTTGACTATAAGGGAGAGATGATGTGCAGTATGGCAGCATTCAAACAACATGCTGTTATGGGTTTCTGGAAAGCTGCGCTTATGAAAGACAAAGCATTGCTGGAAATGGCACGTACAGAAGAAGCAATGGGGCATCTTGGAAAAATAACTTCATTAAAAGATCTTCCATCGGATAAAAAAATAATGGCGTACATAAGGGAAGCAATGGAGCTAACAGATTATGGGATCAAACTCCCGGCAAAGCCGAAGTCAACAGAAAAAAAAGCGTTGGTAATACCTGATTATTTTATAAAAGCATTAAGTAAAAATAAAAAAGCGTTGCAGGTGTTTGAAAATTTTTCTTATTCACATAAGAAAGAATATCTGCAATGGATAACAGAAGCCAAAGCCGAAGAAACACGCAACAGGCGCATGGCTACTGCTATTGAATGGCTGGCAGAAGGAAAGAGCAGGGATTGGAAGTACAAGAAGTGAATTCAGAACTCACTTCTTCCCTCTCACCAATTGATAAGAATCGCTGATCATTTCCACCAATAATTTTTTAGGTAAAGTTCCGTCTACAATTACCGTATTCCAGTGCTTTTTATTCATGTGATAGCCCGGTAATATTGCATCCGGGTATTCTTCACGCAGTTCAATTGCTTTTAGCGGATCACATTTTACATTGAATTGTAAGGGCCTTGCTGTTAGTGAAACAAGTAAAAACATCTTATTATTTATTTTGAAAACAAGTGTGTCTTCTCCAAAAGGAAACCCTTCTTCAACATCTTCATAGCTCAATACATGTTCTCTCAATGTTTCTATGTTCATAAAATATTTGGTGTGGTTTTTAAAATGAATGTAGCATTAAATACATAAAATAACAAAGCCTCCTGTATAGGAGGCTTTGTTTATCTTACTCAAAGCATTATCTTAATAAGGTCACATCTATCTTAACTGTCTTGGTTTTACCAGAAAGCAGTTTATACTCGATTATAGCGTAGTAAGTACCATCAGGCAATTCTTTACCCTTGTATTTACCATACCAGTTGTTCCTGTAATCGGTAGATTCAAATACTTTGCTTCCGTACCTGTTGAATACAGATACAGTTACATTGGCAAGACAAGAATAACTGTCGTATACGTTCCAGGTATCATTTACGCCATCACCATTAGGTGTAAACGCATTTCTTGCATTGATACATCCTACAGAAACAGGCTCAACATTTACAGTAAGTGTATCCGTTGCGATACAACCGTTTGTATTTGTCACAAGTATCGCATAGGTAGTTGTACCAGACGTAATAACAGGTGTTACAACCGGGTTAAGGATATTTGTAGCACTTAATCCTGCTGACGGAGACCATAATATACTTGCTAAAGTTGTATTTGAACCTGATACTGTTGCGCCAGCCTGTTGGCTACCGCCTGCATCGATGGTCAACGGCCCTCCTGCATCAACAGAAAGATCATTAAAGATATTTATTGTTACTGTACCTGTCCGTACACATGAACCCAATGTAGCTGTAACAGAATAAACCGTTGTAACATTAGGTGTAGCAACAGGAGATCCGATCGTAGCATCGTCTAATCCTGTAGCTGGCGTCCATACAAAAGTTGTAGCGTTGCTATTTGCATCGAGCGTCACCGATTTTCCAAGGCATATAGTCGATGTTACAGGCGCCGGGTTGAACGTAAGGTTATCTGTTCCTGATACAGTAACAGGTATTGGAGCAGATGTACAACCGAGGCCATCTCTTACTATTATTGTATAATCTCCAATGGACTCATTAAAGACATTAGATGACTGGTATACGCCTGGATTGGTACTAATACTATATTCAAATGTTCCAACACCAACCGGGCTGGTAACTGTGATCGTTCCCGGAACAGTACAGTTTGCGGCACCGGTTGCCGTTGCTATTCCCGTTACCACATCAAGTGTAATTGTTGCAAGAGCCGTGTCTTTACAACCAGCTGCGCTGGTAGCAATTAATTGATATACACCTGCAGTGTTAACAGGCGCTGTTACAGGTACTCCGCCAGGAGATGTTGTCCAGGCTGTTGTTAACCCTGTAGTGGTAGAAGTATATAGCGTATTAAGATCTAAACTTGTACCCGAACAAATCGTGACTGCCGTATCATTTCCCAATGCCGGTTTCGGATCGACAACCAATATAACAAGTGCCGTATCGCTGCAATCAGAAGAATTTGTAGCTATTAGTTGATAGACACCAGCAACACTAACTGAGGTTGGATCAGCAACAGGGGAACCGCCAAAGGTCCACGCTGTTGTTAAGCCCGTAGTAACGGCAGTATAAAGAGTTGTCAGATCAAATGTAGTACCACCGCATATGTTTATCGGAGTATCATTTCCTAATGACGGTCGCGGAGCCACCGTTAAAGTGGCAATGACTGTATCATAACATCCGCCTGCATTACTTACTATTAACTGGTAATCACCAGCAACAGCTACTGCTTCCGGTGTAGCAACAACTGCTCCTCCCGGGTATTCCGTCCAGGCCGTTGTTAAACCAGTTGTATCCCAGATTGAATACAGGTCACGGGTGGTTCCATTACAAATATTAACTGTTGTATCATTTCCCATTTTAGGAGCCAAAACAACATAAACAGTATCGGCAGAGAAACAAGAAGTTCCACTAGGTGTTGTTGCTGTAACGTTATATATGTACATACCAGGCGTACATGGAACTGGTACATTACTTAGATTCTGTTGGTTAGACCCCGGTAATTGGTTAACACAATTAGGTCCTGTCCATTGATAAGTAGCATCAACAACCAAACTGGATGTAAGGTCAACTGTTCCGCAAGCGCAAACCGGGCCACTATTACCCGAGGTAAGCGTACAAAGAATATCGCAGCTTGTTGAACCCGTTCCACCATTTTGATTGAACGTAACTGATCCCTGCTGGTTGGAGTAGTTTGTTATAAGTAATATATAGAACTCTCCAGCCTGTCCATTTGGAATTGTTGCAGTTTCATCACCTGCAATAGAATAACTACAGCTTACAATATTGCTTGCAGCAAGGTTACCGCAACTGGCAGCAACACTGGAGAATGGTCCCCACAAACAATAATCGACATCTAAAAGGTTGGTACCACCTACTGCAGTTTGTACAATATGAATACTCATTGGTCCCGGATTGGCAATCTGTAAATAATACCAGGCCGGGTTAGGAGTAGTATAAAGACAACCATAAATACCCTGGCCACCTAAAGAAGGCACATTTTGGCTGGCTGGATATGTATAAGTATTACTTGAACAGAAAGGCTGTGCACCATTACATGTTCCTGTTGGTGGCGGTGGAGGTGGAATGCTTACGCAAATTCCGAATGTACCGGGGTTATCATTTCCATATTCCCATACTCTTACCCAAACCGTACTACCCGGTGTCAAAGAGTTTGCTATGATCAATGGCATTAAACCGTTAGCACTTGAGTTATCATCACAAGCGATTAATTGTAAGTTATCGCAGGTACCCCTGTATATTGCCATACCGCCGTCGGTAATTACACCTGTTTGGGTATCGAATTGCAGGTTACCATCACAAGGAACTGTTACTGTAAACCAAACATCACCGCCAACATAATTTGCACATCCCGGTGCAGGTGCTCCTGCTGAAGACGTTGCACTTTCAGTTGTAAAGGTCTGGTAGTTACATGTACTCGTTGCTGTTAATGGTATTGCATTACAAGGCTCGTCATTCACTGGTGGCGGTGGTGGAATCGTTACGCATATTCCAAATGTACCGGGGTTATCGTTGCCATTTTCCCAGAATCTTATCCATACGGTAGTACCCGGGTTTAAACTTGTTGCAATTATTTGCGGCATGTTGCCGTTAGAGCTGCTGTTATCATCACAGGCTATTAGCTGCATGTTATCGCAGGTTCCCCTGTAAATTGCCATACCACCATCAGTTATAACACCTGTTTGTGTATTAACAACGATTGCACCTCCCGGAGGCACTACTACCTGGAACCATACGTCGCCACCTGTATAATTCGCACAACCAGGAGCCGGAGCACCCGGAGTTGGGAACGCACTTACAGTTGTAAATGTTTGGAAGTTACATGTAGCTTCAGCAGTTAGTGGGATCGCATTACAAGGATCGTCATTCGCCGGTGGCGGTGGCGGGATCATTACACATATCTGGAATGAACCAACATTATTAGCGAGGCCCTTTGACCAAAATCTTATCCAAATCGTACTTCCCGGGACCAGGTTATTCGCCTGGATCATAGGCATAAGTCCATTAGGACTGGCGTCATCATCACATGCTATAAGTGTTAAGTTATCACATGTTGCTCCGCTATAAATAGCCATACCGCCATCTGTTACTTCACCTGTGTTTGTATCAAATGTTAATACACCACCTGCAGGTACAACTACCTGGAACCAAACATCACCACCTGTATAATTAGCACATCCCGGAGCCGGTACATTGGCTGAAGAAGTTGCGCCATCGTCTGTAAATGTTTGATAATTGCAGGTAGTAGTAGGAGTAGGTAAAGGAATCGCATTGCATGGATCATCATATGCAGGAGGTGGGCCGGGATATTTAATACAAAATCCAAACGTACCATAAGTATCTCCGCCATATTCCCAAACCCTTATCCAAAGCGTGGTTCCTACAACCTGGTTTTGCAGGATAATCTGGGATGCAAGACCCGGACCACTATCATCATCACATGCCACAAGTGTTAAGTTATCACATGTTCCGCTATAAACGGCCATACCAAGATCCTGGATGCCGGCCAGCTGATTATTAAATGTAAGGTTACCATTGGAAGCCGCCGGAACCACGATCTGGAACCAAACGTCGCCACCCTGGTAATTTGCACAACCCGGAGCAGGTACACCAGCCGATGCTGTTGCACCGGTATTGTCATAAGTCTGGAAGCTACAAACCGCATCCGGAATTATTGGAATCGCATTACACGGGTCATCATTTACAGGTTGTGCAAAGCTGTTCATGCTAAATCCTGCGATAAATAAAAAGAGCAGGATCCATTGCTTTTGGGCCGATTTAAGAAGCAATTGAAAACTATTGTTTTTGCGTATAGTTAACTGCATATTATATTAATTTAAAATTGATTGGCGTTTTTATAATTCTACCGGTTATTTCTTTTTGCTGAGATCAAACTGAATTCCCAGTTCATGTGCTCCCGATCCGGAACTAAATATGCTTACTGGAGTTGTATAGTAATCATAAGAATACGTGATACTTACTTTCTTAAGAATTTTAAATCCTGCCTGGATGCTCCACATTTGCCTTACGTGCCAGTTCAAACCCCACCAGATCTTTTCCTGGTAGTCAACCTTTGCTCCGAAATCCCACTCAGTTGGTGCATGATCGATCACCCTTGCCATAAAATTGGGGATAACATAGATATTATCACCTGTCTGCATTTTATAACTGGTAGTAAAATTATAGTGACGATATAGTTTACCATGAGTATAAGCACCCGGAACATCAGCCAACTTGATCCTTGAACCGATAAGCTGTTGAACAGCACCACCAACACTTAATTTGCTGTTTGTCCAGTACAAACCTGCCCCGGCGTCAAAAAGGAATTTACTGTCAGAGCCTGACAAAAGCGGATCATTGGGAATTGAGCTCTCAATCTTAGCCCTGTCGATGGCATATTGCAGTCCTTTTACTTCAATACCAATTCCGAATTTGCTTTTTTCATTCTTGGATTTGATATGATAAGAATATGCAAGTTGAAGTGCGGTCCTTGTTGTTGGACCTGTTTCATCCCTGTATATATAACCTGCAAGTCCTGCACTGAGTTTTTTCAACTCAACATCAGAATAGACCATATATGTTTTAGGATTACCGGGGAAAGATGCCCATTGGCTCCTGTACGATATACCGATCATGTTTTTGCTTGCAATACCTGCTGCAGCTGGATTATAAAACGAGTTGTGTTGCAGGTATTGACTCGTGTACGAAAGTTGTTGGGCGGATGCTGTTGTAATTGTTCCAAACAATACAACTGCGAGTAGAAGTTTTCTCATAATAAAATTTCTAATTTCTGTGTAAGTAGAAGCTAAAATTATAGAAAAATGTTAACAATAAGCTTAAATTTCATTTTTTTTCTTGAACAATTATAATATGTGTTTTAGCTCGAGGTTTCGGAGCTCTTTTAGCTTAAAAAGTACCTCGCCCAGCCTGTTTTTGGGGATCCCAATTTTTAAAAAAGAAAATAACTGCATTTCCTGTTCAATAAGCGTGCAATTATACTGTTTTATGACCTGCATTACGCTGTTCATTAATGTATAATCAAATTGCAGGGAAACCAAAACCTCAATTTGCTTTTGAACGACCGGGACCGTTTGTAAAACAAGGGCAGTCGCAGTTTTGTATGCATTGATCAGGCCCGGAACGCCCAATAATGTACCACCAAAGTACCGCACAACAATTACCGCAGTATCAGTAAGTTTTTTGCTATCGATTTGTCCAAGTATGGGTTTGCCTGCCGATCCTGAAGGTTCTCCATCATCGTTTACCCTGAAATTATCTCCGTTTACCCCCAACCGGTATGCAAAACAATGATGAACAGCTTTTGCATGTTCTTTTTTTAGCGATTGCAGGTATTTTTTAAAAGCGTCTGCATTTTCAACAGGATAAGCATAGGCGATAAACCTGCTTCCCCTATCCTTAAATTCTGCTGATGATGACTTTTCAATTGTGAAATAATGATCCATAATTTTTATAGAGATGATATCTTTTTAAGATGTTATCAACCTGTTTGTTTGCTTTGAAAGATGTCGTCTCTGAACCTCGTTTAAATTTCATTCCTTTTATAATAACTGATCTCATCACTACGGATCATTTCTTTATTGATTGATATTGCATTTTCCAGTACAGGTGCATCAATACCATCATTTATATTTAATTCTTTATTGGTAATTATACGTGCTTCATCCCAAAGGCCAACATTTATAAATGATTGCAATAACCTGGCACCTCCTTCTATGATCAATGAATTGATATTTCTTTGCCGCAAAACATTGATTGTTGCAGCCGCTACATTTTCATGTTCATTATACTTATAAAAAAAAATATTGCCGGCGTCTTCCTGTTTAATGCGGTTAAGAATAATGGTTGGAACAAGGTTATTAAACAAATTCAAAGATGCCGGTAATTTCAGTTCGTTGTCAACTACTACCCTAACTGCATCGTGCCCATGCCACAATCTTGTTGTAAGTGAAGGATCATCAGATAAAGCAGTATTGGTTCCCACCATGATAGCCGCTTCTTCGCTGCGCCATTTATGTACAAGCCTGTCGGTGATCTCGTTGCTTATTTTCACCGGGCGAAAATTTGACCCCGCAATTTTCAGATCATTACTTTGTGCCCATTTTAAAATAATATAGGGTCGTTGTTTTTTATGAAAACTAAAAAAACGCCTGTTCAACCAGTTTGCTTCTTTCTCTAATATGCCTGTAATAATTTCAATGCCGTTGTGCTGTAATTTCTGAATGCCACTTCCATTTACTTTTTCGAAAGGATCCTTACAGGCGATGATTACTTTGGGTATTTGTTCTTTTATGATAAGATCGGAGCAGGGTGGCGTTTTTCCAAAATGATTGCAGGGTTCCAGAGATACATACAATGTACTTTCTTTTATTAAATGTTTTTGCTGATCGGGTACACTGTTGATGCAATTCACTTCTGCATGTGCTTCGCCATATTTCATGTGATAACCTTCGCCAATAATAAGATCATTGTGTACCAACACAGCTCCTACCATTGGATTGGGTGCAACATATCCTGCTCCCGATGCTGCCAGTTCAAGACAGCGCTGCATATATACTTCATGTGTTGTCAAGTGAACAAAAATAAGCATAGAAAAATAAACTAAGTTTGCGAGGTGACCGTAAATGAATTATACAGATCGTTTTTAAAGGCATTACCGCAAACGCATAGCAGCCATGAGGCTTCCAATATCACATCCTCCATTTTTGAATATTTTGCAGGAATCGATCGCTCAGCTTTGATCAAGGATCCCAATCGTGTTTTGGATGAAAAGACAATAGGCCTCATCAATGAAAGCCTTGCTGCATTAAAAAAAAATAAACCTGTTCAATATATTACCGGCGAAGCATGGTTCTATAAAATGAAATTAAAAGTATCTCCTGCAGTATTGATTCCACGACCCGAAACAGAAGAGCTTGCAGAGGCTGTTATTCATCACATAAAAAATAAGCAGGCAATAAAAATTATCGACATAGGAACGGGCAGTGGTTGTATTGCCATTGCAATAAAAAAGAATGCAACTGCATCAACGATAACTGCCATTGATATTAGCGATGATGCATTGCTCATCGCAAAAGAAAATGCATCAACACAAAACACGTCTATCCATTTTTTACAAACAGATTTTCTTTCAGAAAAGAACTGGGGTCTTTTAGAAAAATATGATGTGATCGTAAGCAACCCGCCTTATATACCAGAAAAAGAAATGGGAAAAATGGATAAGAACGTGACTGCTTATGAACCGCACACTGCTTTGTTTGTTGAGAATAACAGGCCATTGATCTTTTATGAAAAAATCGCAGCTTTCGGAAAACAACATCTTACTGATAATGGAATGATCTTTCTCGAAACACATGAAGATCTCGCAGAAGAAACCTGTAAATTATTCAATGATGCTTTTTACAAAGCAATTATAAAAAATGATTTGTTTGGAAAGCAAAGAATGGTAATAGCAACGAAGGTATTTTGATTAAGTAGATTTATTAACCGCGGAGGCGCAGGGCGCAAAGAGATCATTTTTTAAGCCTTTGCGTCTCCACGGTAATTGTTATTCAAAATAGAAAATTATTCATTTCCAGAAACCGTAGCAGAAGTAGTAGCGCCCAATCTTCTTGCTACTTTCATTACACGAACGATCTCCCCCCATTGTGCAATTGAATCTGCATTGATCACCACTGCAGGTTTTATACTATCGCCTTCATTAATATATTTTCGAAGAACTGATTCAAGTGAATCTGAAATGATCTTTTTTGAACCAACATACATATTCTTATCCTTATCAACGCTCACAACTACACTTTGTTTTTGCTTTGTATCGCTCTTCGCCCTCGGCACACTCATTTTTATAACATTGGGATTAGCGAGTGTAGATATCATTAAAAAGAACATCAATAGTATGAACAGGATATCATTGAGCGGACCTGTGTCTACTTCAGAATGTGAGTCGCGTAATTTTGTTTTTCTTAAACTCATGAAAAGAGTTGTGAATTATGAGTTGTGAATTATGGGTTGGTCGGCAATCGTCAATCGGGAATCGGCAATTGCTTTCGTTTAAAATTGATATCGTCAATCTGAAAATCGATTGCCGATTCCCGATTGACGATTGCCGTCTACCTCGTAGGTTCCTGCAAAATATCAATAAACTCGCTGCTTGCAGATTCCATCTGGTTGGCAGTTCTGTTTATCTGTGTATCCAAATAACTATAGCCAAGAAATGCAAGCATACCAATGATCAAACCACTGGCCGACGTAATTAGTTTAATATACATCGCATCTGCGATCTGGCTGATAGAAGGATTGCTGATGGTTGCAAATTCTTTTAATAGAATCACCAGTCCAACAATGGTTCCCACGAAACCAAACAACGGCGCTATGCGTGCGATCACGGAAATGATACCAAGATTCTTTTCCATTTTATACATTTCGAGCTTACCGACATTTTCCATGCTTTTTTCAATGGCATCAATGGGTTTCCCGATACGTTGCAATCCCTTATCGATCATGCGTGCCATAGGCGTATTGGTGTTCTTACTAAGATTTCTCGCTGCGGCCACATTACCTGAACTGATATTATCACGTATGATGCGCATAAAATTCTCATCTACTTTTTGCGCCTTGCGGATCACAAGCAACCGCTCAATAAAAAAGAAAACGACCATTGCAAATAATATTCCCAGCGGGATCATGAGTGGCCCTCCTTTGCTCAGCATTCCCCAAACGGATTCTACTTTTACTCCCGATGCTGCTGCAGCGGCGCCTGTAGTGTCAACCTGTAATAAGATATCAAACATGTGTAAAAATTGATTGTTGTTATAAATAACAAATGTATCGGTAAGCGATCCTGATTTGCAATACAACGAAACTTATTCAGCAAACCTACCTAACAAATTGTTAATGTTATCCTGCTTCTCTTCCAACTGTTTCCATTGAAAAGGCCGGCAAACACACCGACCAGTATTCACATTCCTCATCAAAAGGGTTACTATAACGTACACGGCTACCCTTTTTTATCAATATGCTCTGCCCGGCGCTCACTTCCACTTTTTCTCCGTCTACTTCAAATAATTTCTTACCCCTGCTTACCAAAGTGTATTCATCAAAGCCGGGGTTTTGAAATGGCTCACTCCATCCCGCAGGTGCGATCATATGAGCGATGCTGATATGTTTATCATTGGAAGTTGCCAGGCCAAAATGTTCTTCGATCAGCTTACCGTCTGTGGTAGGAACAACAAAGGGATCACTTTGTTTTGTATAACCCATTCATGAAAGATTTAGGGATTCGTTCTTTTTTCCATTTGCTGCATGGCCATGATCTGACGCATTGTTTTTTCCATGCCTTCACTGCTTCCATCCAAAAATATCACATTGCCTTTTCCATATTCTGCAAAGTTCTTCACAGCTTCTGTCCACATACTGAATAGGATTACATTGGTATCAAGATTAGCCTGCTTCATTTGTTCTGCAGCCTGGCTCATACCTTTTGCAACCTCTTCACGGAACAACGCAACACCCTGCCCTCTTAATTGTGCAGCCTGTCTTTCAGCTTCAGCTGCAATTTTAATAGCGTTACCTTCTGCTTCTGCGGCTTTTGTTTTTGTGATCAGCAAAGCCTGGCCTTCATTTTCTGCTGCGGCTTTCAGGTTGTTACTCGCAACAACTTTACTCATGCTCGTCATAATGGCTTCGTCAAAAGTGATATCATTGATCTGCAGGTCCTGCAAATGGTATCCCCATGTTTCCAGTGTTATATCAACCTGTTCTTTTACGTTTTCAACAATATCCCTGCGCACATTCAAAACTTCGGCCTGTCTTTTTGTTGCAACAAACGCACGAATACTTCCTTCAACAGTTCGTATTAATGCCTGCATAAGATCTTTATCGCTGATGAATTTAAATGCTACGTTCTTGATCGTTTCTTCTTCAATATTCAAAACAGAATAAAGCAGCATAGATTTAAAGTAAACATTCGCCTGGTCAAGCGTTACCGCCTGGAACTCCAGTTCGACAGAGCGATTCTGGATGCTTACTTTTTTATATATCTGTTCAAGAAAAGGGATCTTGAAATTCAAACCCGGTCTTAGTATGCGGCGATATTTTCCAAACATCGTAATCACGCCTATAAAGCCCTGGTTAATGGTCACGAAACAACCCAAAAACGCAAGTGCTACAAGTATGACCCACCAGTAATCTCTTATAAATTCCATTAGTTTTTAATTTTAAATGAAGTTAGTATTTTTTAGAGCAATAAATTTAATTGCTATTGATCCACTGATCTTATTTTTTAAGATGAACATTTTACTTTTCAATCGTTCCTGTTTCAATAAAAGCACCTTTCTCAATTTTATAATCCTTGTTCCCGATCTTTAAAATTTCACCATCATGCAGGTTGGCAAGATCATAAATATCTTTTTCAACGAGGTGAACCGAACCATTTGTTTGTTTCGCCAGGTTCAGGTAATCAAGATTTATATTATATGCATTGGCACCACATAAAATAATTCTTACAGGCTTGGTAAGTTTTTTTGTTAATGATTTGTCTTTAATATCGGCCATGTTATCTGCGATGAGTACCTGGAAATCATTTCCTGGGAATTCCCTTTCTCCTACCAGCAAAGCTTCAATATTATTTTCGGGTCTGTCGCCGCCGCTTCCTTTCAGCATTGTTTCTCTCATTAGTTTTTTTACCTGTTCAAATGAATTACAATCTTTGAAATAAACTCCTCCTGTGTTTCCGATTATTTTTTCATCATCAGGTTTTTCATTGCCATCATTAAAAAAAACAAAACTATTGGTAACACTGTCTACCGTATGCAGTTTCAGCCACAATAGCAGTTGTGCCGAATAAGGATACATACTAACAGTTACATCACCTACAACTGTAAAATGCTTCCAGTTTGTCCTGGCAAAGATCTTTAGCAATGTTGAATCCGGTGGCGGGAATTTTTGCCTGGCTGGTTTTAGTGTATCTGTAACTGTTACCTCTTTTGTTAACACAGGTCTTCTTACCGGCACCATCGTATCTCCAATCTCGTGGTAATAAAAAGTAACATACGGTGTCCAGTCATAAGATTTATAAACGGCTTTTGAAAGCAAACCTTTTTTATAGGCAGTTTTTGTTGGCATTGTAACAGTAGAATCATAGGTAGATCTATGCACCCTGTCATACCCGGTTGCAGATACATCATAAGGCTTGGGTTCATATTGCGCCGGGCCGCTGCGTTTTCTTGGTTGTCCTCTTTTTAATTTAACCATCTGCAATATACTGTCCCTGTCGGCTTTACTTAATGTATGCTCTACCATAACAGCTCCTGGGTCTTTTTCAATTGTTGTGATCATCTCATCAAGGATATCAATATCCTGTTTCATTGCTGCTGCCGATTGTCGTGGCCGATAACGTATAACGAGGCCATGAAACATTGTTTGAGCTTTTTCTTTTTCTGCTCCATCCATCTGGCGAAAGAAATTAATTTTCGACAGGCTCCCGCGTTTTACAAAGGGAAATCTTTTTAGAAAAGTGTCCAGTCTTTTTTGATTCAATGATTTTAGTGATTGACCCGAACGATAATCGGTACAAACAACATCAACAAAAATATTTCCGGCGTTTTGCAGCTCACTGGTATCACCGGTTATTTTAGTGACAGAAGCATCACCAAACGACATTTCAATGATGATAAGCTTCTCTTCCTTTGGAAGGGAGGGTAAAACATAATTATCGATCCTTGTAGTTTTTTGAGCAAAACAATTCAGAAAGATAAGCAGCTCCAAAAGTAATAGCACTAATTTTCTCATAGAACACTTTCTTGGGCGCTACGAAGATACTTAATAAACAGGAGAGAACTAACGTTCCTGGCGCTTTGAACTTTTTGAATGTTTAACGTTAAAACGTTCAACGTTTAAAGTCGTTCAATCCAAATGATCCTTCATAATAGCCGGATACTTTTTATAATAATATCTTCTTATGAACTGGCTTACAAATGGAACAACAAGCATAGCGAGGTAAGAGATCCAGCCGTGAATAAATGAAAACAGGAAAATACATATAAATAGTATTGGTGTTGTAAGCGCCCTTGTTTTATTAAACCGGATCGCCACTTTATCAAGCCGCGTACTTAAATGATTTTTCGGATTAGAAACAATTGACCAAAGCCTGAAACTTAAAAAACCTGCGAGACAAATATTGATTGTATAAACACCCAGCGGCAGGCGCAAACGCCCGTTGTAATACTCACTTAAAAAAGCAGTACTAAATGGCATCAAAACGATCGGCAAAAGAAACAGCATATTCCCCATAGTAATTTCTCATTGGAATGAATTACATATTTGAATACCCGGTGATGAGAAAACCAATAAAGCGCTATAACAAAAAAGCTGATAAAAAAGCCAATGAATTTTGGAATGATCTCAATAAACTGGTGCCAGAGTTGTTTATCAGAGATGGTTGGCGTATGAATTTCAGGAACTTTTATTTCAATAATAAGGAGGGTTATTGCAATTGCGAAAACAGCATCACTGAACAATGCTATTCGTTCGAGTTGAAAATTTGCTTTATGATTATCTGGCTTGTGAGTACTCATAATTTTAATTTATATAACCGCTTTTGAATTTAGAGGTTACACCTTTTCAAAAAGGCGTAACCTCTAAATTCAATTTTTAACTTTTTTCTTCCCAGATCATACATAAATGAACGATCGTTTCAGAAGCTTTCATCATATCCTTCACGCCGATCCATTCAAGTTTGCTATGGATATTCTGCATGCCGGTAAAAATATTGGGGCAGGGCAACCCCATATAACTAAGCCTGCTGCCATCTGTGCCACCACGTATACTTTCAGTTTTAACGGGAAGGCCTGAACGCTTAATTGCTTCAGCTGCATAAATTGCCACCTGTGGATGTTTGTCCAATACTTCTTTCATATTGCGATATTGCTCCTGTTGCACATATTCCATGGTAGCACCCGGATGTTTTGCCAAAACGGTTTCGGCGATCTTCTTAAGCCTTGCATGATGAGCTATGAGCCCATCCGTAGTGAAATCCCTTACTATAAAACTAACGGTTGCTTTTTCTGCAATACCATTTACTGCAACGGGATGTACAAACCCCTGCCGGTGTTCAGTTGTTTCAGGGCTCCATTCATTTTTTGGAAGTGCATCCAGTATTTCTCCGGCAATTTTTATAGCATTTACCATTACATCTTTTGCATAACCCGGGTGTACGATCACACCATTGATGATAATGCTTGCTCCGTCGGCACTGAATGTTTCATCTTCGAGGCTACCTGCTTCACCACCATCCAATGTATAACCAAATTGTGCCCCCACTTTTTTCATATCGATCTTAGCTGTTCCCTTTCCTACTTCTTCATCAGGTGTAAATACAATTTTTATTGCTCCATGTTTTACCTGCGGATTTTCAACAAGGTATTGCACCGCCTGCATGATCACTGCCACACCACTTTTATCATCAGCTCCCAATAAAGTATTGCCGCTTGCAGTAACAATGTTAGCACCAAACTGTGTTTTTAAATAAGCACAATCTTTTACACGCAACACCTGTGTTGTATCATCAGGCAAAACGATATCATCGCCATTATAATTTTTATGCAACAATGGTTTTACATTGGTGCCACTGCAATCGGGCGCAGTATCAACATGAGAACAAAAACAAATTGCAGGAATATTTTTTTTATCACTGGTTGCAGGGATCGTTGCATATACATATCCATACTGATCCAGTTCAACTTCCGTCAAACCCATTTTTTTCAACTCATCAAATAATACCTTACTAAGATCTTTTTGTTTTTCTGTTGTAGGAGAAGCCTCAGAGGTCGGGTCGCTTTGTGTATCTACCTGTACGTAACGCATGAAACGGTCGGTGAGTTCATTTTCTTTAATTGCTATCATGATTTTTTAAATAAGGAAGTAAAAATAAGGAATAAGGACATTCTCATGTCTTGAACTATGATTAAAATGATTTTTTGACAGACTATGATTTAATATTTTCAAATCAAGGTTTTCATTTAATCAAACCAATCATGGTTCAGACAAAAAAGCAGTTCACTTTCGCAAACTGCTTTAATTAATTTATCATCGATTCAGCTATGATACGGCGATTGCCGATTCCCGATTCCCGTTACCCTATCTCCACCAATTCAATATCAAAAATCAATTCCTGTCCTGCAAGAAAATGATTTGCATCAAGTATCACCACATCATCTTTTATTTCACTAACCACAACAGGTACGGGCTGACCATCCTGGTTGCTTAATGTGAGTGTCATACCTGGCTCAAGCTTCATATCTTCAGGAACATTTTCCTTTGGAAAAGCGATCATGGCTTCTTCACTTCTTTCACCATATCCGTCTTCAGCAGGAATATTAATTGTTTTCTTTTCACCAATCGACATACCAGGTAATGCCGCATCAAATCCCCTGATCATTTGCCCGGCGCCAACTACAAATTCCAATGGCTCACGATCTACAGATGAATCAAATTGTTCACCTGAAGTTAATTTTCCTGTGTAATGCACTTTTACTACATCACCTTCTTTTACCTTTTGCATAATATTTTATTTTTTTGTTGGAGAAAGCCGCAAATTGTATCCGGCTTTCTGTGTTGCCGTTTTCATCGGTAACAGCCTGTTTTCACAGTAAATAGAATGCCAAATTTAGGAAAGACAATTAATATTAAAAACTTTAAAGAACTTTGGACCATGAAGCATCGGTTAAATTTTCTCGTATTGATATGCGTTGTGATAACAGCTGTAGTAAAAGGCCAATCGCCGGTAATAACAGGTGCTGAAAGAATGCAGGTATATCTTCCTATGATAGAGGGAAGGGCCGTGGCTGTTTTTGCCAACCAGACAAGCACCATAAAAAATACACATCTCGTTGATAGCTTATTAAAAAGAGGAATAAACATCGTGAAGATCTTCAGTCCCGAACATGGATTTCGTGGTGTTGCAGATGCGGGCGAGCATGTTGATAATGCAACTGATAAAAAAACAGGTATCCCGGTGATCAGTTTGTATGGCGATCACAGAAAACCGACAGCAGAAGATTTCAGAGGCGTTGATGTGATCATATTTGATATACAGGATGTGGGTGTGCGGTTCTATACTTATATTTCATCGCTTGAATATCTTTTGGAATCATGCCTGGAACATCATAAGCCATTACTTATTTTAGACAGGCCCAATCCAAATGGTTTTTATGTTGATGGCCCCGTGCTGGATAAGAAATTTAAAAGTTTTGTTGGCATGCAATCCATTCCAGTTGTTTATGGAATGACAATGGGTGAATATGCTTTGATGCTGGCAGGAGAAAACTGGTTATCGCCCGAAGCAAATAAGATCAATGCTTATAATGTAACGACTGAACCAACTGTTGATACAGCTTTTCATGTGCAGGTGATCAAATGCAAAAATTATGATCACAATACAAAATACATGTTGCCAATAAATCCTTCGCCTAATTTAAAGGAGATGCAAAGTATTTACTGGTATCCCTCTACTTGTTTTTTTGAAGGAACGGTATTGAGTGAAGGAAGGGGGACAGATAAACCATTCCAGGTTTTCGGGCATCCAACCCTGCCTAAAAATTTATACGCATTTACACCGCAGCCAAATGCTGGTGCAAAGAATAGTAAATGCTTTAATCAAAAATGTTATGGCTGGAATTTATCAGGCACAACAGATGACGTACTTAAAAAACTGGATGGAAAAATCCAGATCAAATATTTAATAGAAGCATATAAATTATTCCCGGGTAAAGACAGTTTCTTTTTAAAGAATAATTATTTTAATTCGCTTGCAGGAAATGATGTGCTGATGAAACAAATAAAAGACAATGCATCAGAAGAAGCAATAAGAAAAAGCTGGGAACCTGGATTGAATGCGTTTAAGGTGATCAGGAAAAAATATCTTCTTTATGATGATTTTAGTACGAAGTAAGAATTGTGTTGCTAAGGGATATGAGATTTCAGAAATCAGATTTCAGCTGAGTCTTATTAATTTGAAATGTATATTGATTTCCAAATGAAAATGAATTACAGCAACTATTATCATAATTTATTGGGGCTATAAAGTCAGAACTTAAATTGAAAAAGCTAACAGATTTCAAAAAGTCTTCAATTCGATAGAACAGCTGATTTCTGATATCTGATATCCCCGAACACACTAACTAAATAACAGTATCCCCGAACATGATCGAAAAACACAAAGAAAAACAACATATACCCGCAGCAACAGCATTTCCGTTTGGTGGTGGTGATACAAAGAATGACCTGCGAATCGTTTTTATGGGCACACCGGAATTTGCCGTTGCATCGCTTGACAAACTCGTTCAATCCGGCTACAATATTGTTGGTGTTATCACGGCTCCCGATAAACCGGGCGGACGAGGAATGGAACTGCAACAAAGTGCTGTTAAGAAATATGCAGTTGAAAAGGGGCTGAATATTTTACAACCCGAAAAATTAAAGGACCCTGGATTCCTGGATGCGTTAAAAGCATTAAAAGCAGATCTGCAGGTAGTCGTTGCCTTTAGGATGTTGCCTGAAGTAGTATGGAACATGCCGCCAAAAGGAACGATCAATGTTCATGGATCATTGTTGCCGCAATACCGCGGTGCCGCACCTATTAACTGGGCAGTTATTAATGGCGAGACAATTACCGGCGTTACTACTTTTAAATTAAAACACGAGATCGATACCGGTGATATCCTCTTGCAACAAAGTTTCCCCATCGATGAAAATGATGATGCAGGAAAAGTTCATGATACGATGAAGGAAATTGGGGCCGGGCTTTTGATAAGAACCATACAAGGAATTGAGAATGGTTCACTCAAAGAAACTCCACAGGCGGCAATCGGCAATCGGCAATCGGAGGAGGATTTTTCGATTGCCGATTGCCGATTGCCGTTTAAACATGCGCCGAAGATTTTTACTGAGACATGTAATATTGATTGGCAAAAAACAACTGCAGAAGTTTATAACTTAATAAGAGGACTTTCTCCCTACCCTACTGCTTTCACAACTTTCCAAAATAAAAAACTAAAGATCTTCAAAGCAAAAAAAATAAATACAAAACCAAATATTCCTGCAGGTGAATTTGAAACAGATAAAAAAACTTATCTAAGATTTGCGTGCAGTGATGGATTTATTGATGTGATGGAACTGCAATTGGAAGGAAAGAAGAAAATGAGTGTGGAAGATTTTCTTAGAGGCTACCGATTTTGATTTGAAGATTTGAAAATTTGAAGATTAGCCGATTAAGCATCTTCAAATTTTCAAATCTTCAAATTTTCAAATCATTTTATTTTTAATTTCTCCAGCAACGCTTTACTTAATGAGGCTTTAGGCACAACAAGACTGATCGTATTGATTGCAAAATAAGATTCCGAAACATTTATATAACCACCAAACGGCCCTGCATTTCCCCATGAATTTTTTACAAGGAAAAATGTTTTTCCGCCTTTTGATTTTTCAATGCCGGTAATGTGCATCAGGTGATCGTCCTGTGTAACAAGCTCTTCATATAATTTCTGGCGAATGTCAGCGTTCCATTGTGCTTCGGGCATATCAGCCGTTAAAGAATCATTTTTAATTTTCGAAGCCGGATCAAAATAAAGTGCCAATCCCTTTCCCTGGCGAAAACCGTTGTTGCTTACATCTGCATCCCACATTAATGAATAGCCGCTGTTGAGGGCTGATTTCACTGCTTCAATAAACTCATTCAATGGTAAATTGTAATAAGCCCCATTGCTGAAATTATCAGGCACCTGTACAATGAACGATTGGTAATAAGGCTGGCTGGTAAAAGAAGTCAGGTTCACATAATCATTCGGATCAAAATGCATTACTTCTTTTGCAAAACTCATAGCTGTATATGTTTTGCCATTGTAAGTAAAATTTTCAGGCGCTACGCCCATATTGTCGTCAAGTATTTTTTTGTATCCTGCCAGCCAATCATCGGCCAAAGGTTTGCCATTTGTTTTAAGAATACCATCAAGATACTCCTGCAGGTCCTTACTCATTTTTTGATGATCAAGTTTTGTCTGGCCGGCGGTTAAACCACTATATGCTTCATCAGGCATAGCGCCATAATTTGCAATGGCCCTGATCACATCGTGGCCCAGCCCACCTTCACCAAATTGAGCATGACCCTGTCTTAAAACATAATTCTTTGCTTTTTCAATGTATATGTTTCTTACAGTAAACATTTCACTCAGGTTAAACGTGCCGAGATTATTTTTCAATAACTGGCTTTCCAAAAGTGAAGTTGTAGAGAATGCCCAACAGGTACCTGTGCTTTGCTGGTTCTTAACAGGCGTTGCAGCATTGTTTTTTAATAAAGTAAAATCAGGACTCAATATCATATCAGATTTTACTGCCGGTTGCACATTATCCTGTGCATTTGAAAAAATGCCGGTACATGCTAAAACGGAAAACAGGATGATTTTTTTCATATGTTGATGTTTCAATAATTTACTACTGCTTCAAAATTATTTTCTCCTGCAGCAAGTTCATCAGCCGCAGCATTGCTCAGCCTGATAAGGATGCCCGTGTTTTGTTTAAGGTCAGGAATAACATCGAGCACTTTTGCATAGATCGTTTTTTGTGTGCTCTTATTGGTGATCTTCACAATTGTTCCGGAAGGAGCTGTATTGTGAAGGCAATAATATTTTCCATCTTCCCAGCCACTCGTGCTTTTAAAAACAGCGGCCGTACCAATCTCTTCTTTATTGGCGGAACTTTGCGAGGTATATTGTGTTTTAAAATAGCCACCACCAAAACCTTTACCTGTTACTTTAACTGTTTCCTGTTTTGCAGGTTCGGTTGTAACAGGAGGAAGCACGGCTCTTGTTTCAGGTGCAACTGTTTTTTCCGGCGTGATCGTTTTTTCTTTTACTGGTTCAACTGCAACCGTTTTTACTTCGGTATTTTCTTTTACCGGGTTGGTTGCTGTTGTTGCTTTTTTTCCTTTTTCATAACCAACAATAAGATTGGTTCCTTCAGTAACTCCATCCGTTGAAAGGTTGTTCCATTTTTTTATATCATCCATTGTAACATTCGGGTACAGCTTGCTGATATGATATAATGTTTCTTTCTTTTCTACTTTATGATAAATAGGTACGCCGCTTGTTGCAGCAGGCTCCGTTTTTTTTGCAATGGCTTCCGCTTTATTTGCAGGTGGCGGAGCTGTTTTCAAAACAGGCACTGTTCCATTTGCAGGAATTTTTATTACCTGCCCGATCGTTAAACCCGTTTCTATAGTAAGGTTATTGTATGCAGCCAATTCTTTTGGGGGCACATTGTATTTTCTTGCAACTGAATACAAAGTTTCCTTTGGTGCTACGGTATGCGTTTTTTGTGCTTTTGCAAACAGGGGTACAAAGAATAAAAATATGATCAGTCTTTTCATAAGCTATAAATGTAGTTGCAAAGATGCAAAAATTAGTTGGTTATTGCTTCTATTTACTTGTTAAGAATCCTCCACTCTGCCGGGTAATAATTATTGATGCGGTTTGGCAAAATTTTTATCCAGCCAAGTGCCAGGCCTTTATACATAACGAGTGCCCATCCTTTATGATCCTTTTTAATATCAATATCAGCACGGCGAAGGTATTGTAAAGCATTTGCAGTATCTACTTCAACAGGATGTATTTTATCCGTAGTAAGATCACTTAAAGCAAACTCATGATCAGGAATTAATTCATTTCGAATGATGCTGCCGATCTTAATACCGGCTTTCTTTAAATACAATACGGATTGCAAAACGAACACATCATGCAATAGTTTGGCCGGCACAGCAATGATGGTTTCCTGCCATTTGAAAAATGAAAATGAACCTGCATTTTTTATTAATGGATTCAATACTTCCATTTCTGCTTTGCTGACTGAATCAGGTTTATTCCTGGTTTTTACTTCTTTGGAAAAAGTTATTGTGCCTTCTTTTTTAAATGCTGCAATAAAAAATCCTTCGCCTTTAAGTTTATCGGGATAAAAGCGGTAGCCGAAGGCGTTATGTTGGGGAGAATTTGTTTCGGTAATGTTCCAGGTGCTTGTAGTTTGTAACCGGGTACTGGATATTGGGTCCTGGATATTGGATAAAAGCCAGTCGCAGATCAACTCATCTTCTTCTTTGGAATACGAACAAGTTGAATAAATTAAAATACCACCGGGTTTTAATGAAGGCAATATATCAGCAAGAATACGTTGCTGCCGTTGACTGCACAACATTACGTTATCGACGCTCCATTCTGTAATTGCTTCGGGATCTTTACGGAACAATCCACTGCCGCTGCAAGGAGCATCAATAACGATCACATCAAAATATTCCGGCAGGCGTTGAAAATCTTTCGGATCATTATTAGTTACAACAACATTGGCTGCGCCCCATTTCGTAATATTTTCTGATAAGATATTTACCCTTGATTTTATTACTTCATTGCTCACCAGTAAACTTTCGTTCGAAATAATGGATTGCAATAAAGTTGATTTACCACCGGGAGCTGCACAAAGGTCCAATACCTTTAAAGGTTTTGAAAGATCACAGGTTTGCTTAACCGCTTCTTCCAAAAACATACTGCTTGCTTCCTGCACATAATATGCACCTGCGTGAAATAACGGGTCTATAGTAAATAATGGACGTTCCGCTAAATAATAACCATTGCTGCTCCAGGGCACTCCACCATGAACGTTTAACGTTGAACGTTCAACGTTGAACGTTTTACGCGGATTTAGCCGAATAGAAGTAACCTGTTCACCAGACTGGTGCATTCTTACAAAATCTTCTTCATCAAACCCTTTTACCGTTTGTAAAGAAGCTATTAACGCATGTGGTAACTGTTGGGACAAGTATCTATATTTGATTCCTTTTCAAAATTATATTATCAGCAATGAAAAAATTATTATTTCTTTTTTTGATCATCAGCAGTACAACATTTGCACAAAGTTTTCCTGATAGCTGGAAAGACGGAAAATATTATACCATCAATGGTGCTAAGCTATATACGGTCACAGTTGGGACAGGGAATCCCGTTATCGTTATTCCCGGCGGTCCTGGTGGTGCACACCCGGGATACAGGGTATTTGATTCACTTACTGTAAATACAAATATTCAAATGATCTATTATGATGCTTTTGGAAGAGGGAAATCAGATACAGCAAAAGATGTAAAAGAATATACACTGGAAAGAGATATAGAAGACATTGAAGGATTAAGGCAGGCGATGCATCTTGATAAAATAAGTTTATTGGGCCATTCATATGGCAGCCTCGTTGCACAGGGATATGCTGTTAAATATGGGGAACATCTCAGCCACCTGATCATTGCAAACGGTTTTCACAGTTTTGTTATGTGGCAGGAAAATGATGACAACAGCAATCGTGAAATAAAAACAAATTACCCCGAAGTTTGGGATACATTAATGAAGATAAGAGAGCAGGGGGCTATCTCAAGTGACAGAATTCACCAGCAGATATATGGACGAGTACCTTATGCATTTTTATATTCTTACAGTCCCAATAATTTTCTTGGTCGCGGAAACAAACCTTATCCCAATCCATTCAATTCAAAATTATATTATCAAATGGTTGGTAAGGATGGAGATTTTATTGTGGGAAGTGATATTGGCAATTTTGATTTCAGGAAACAATTGAAGGATCTTAAAATGCCTGTGTTGATCATTGCAGGAAGATATGATCGTGTGGCAGTGCCATGGATGCAGGTGAAGTTTAAAGAATATTGTCCGCAGGCGAAGTTTGTGATGTTTGAGAAGAGTGGACACAATCCACAGGTGGAAGAGCCGGAGAAGGAGTTTGCTTTGCTTAAAGATTTTTTGAAGAATTGATCTTGCCACGAAGGCGCTAAGGCTGAAAGAAGCACTAAGAAAACTTTGTACAACTTAGCGTCTTTGTGTCTTGGTGGCGAAGAAATATTCAATATTTAACGCTCAATGTTCAATATTCAAGTGTGAAGTTTATATGGATTTGATCTCACTTACCAGATCCTGTAATACTTTTTTCGCATCTCCAAACAACATAGAAGTTTTTGGTTGAAAGAAAAGATCATTTTCAATACCCGCATAACCGGGTTTCATACTGCGTTTGTTTACGATTACATTTTTTGCAAGTTCAACTTCAAGTATCGGCATACCATAGATTGGAGAAGCAGGATCATTTTTTGCAGCGGGGTTTACCACATCGTTTGCACCAAGTATCAATACAACATCGCAGGTTTTGAATTCATCATTGGCATCTTCCATCTCCAGTAATTTTTCATAGTTCACATCAGCTTCTGCAAGCAATACATTCATATGTCCCGGCATACGGCCCGCAACAGGATGAATGGCATACTTTACATCCACGCCTTTTTCTTCAAGTATCGATTCCAGTTCTTCGCAAATATGTTGCGCCTGCGCCACAGCCAAACCATAACCCGGAACAATCATTACTTTGTTTGCATAACTCATAAGCATAGCCGAATCGCTGAGACTGATCTCTTTGTAATGGCCCTGTGCCGTTGATCCTGCAGCAGCGCCGGTCTTATTGCCACCAAATGAACCAATGAGTACATTCAGCAAAGAACGGTTCATCGCTTTGCACATGAGTATGGTAAGCAATGTTCCTGCAGCACCAACAAGGATACCACCTGTAAGCATTACTTTATTATCGTAAAGAAAACCACCGCATGCTGCTGCTACGCCTGTAAATGAATTAAGGAGAGAAATTACAACGGGCATGTCTGCGCCACCGATAGGCATTACAAAAAATACACCGTAGATTAATGACAATCCAAGAACAACATACACCAAAAAATGTTGTTCAGGATTCATAATAAGATACACACCTGCCGCCAACGCAATGGCAAGAATAACAAGGTTAAGTATATTTTGCCCGGCAAAGCTGAAATCTTTTATGGTGCCGTTCAACTTACCATATGCGATCATACTACCTGCAAAGGAAACAGAACCGATGATGAGTCCTAAAACAATGATCAATACTTTTCCTCCATGTCCATCCTGTATACCGGTTAAAATAATTTCATTTGAAAGATGATTGAATTCTACTACAGATATCAATGCAGCACATGCCCCACCCATTCCATTGAACAGGCTCACCATTTCCGGCATCGCTGTCATCTTTACTTTTTTTGCTGCAAGTGTTCCAATAATACCGCCAATTACAAGTCCACCGAAGATCCAGCCGAGGTTGTGCAGGTTGGCACCTGTTTCATCATGGTATAAAAAGATCGTTCCGAAAATGGCGATCGTCATTCCCGCAGCTGCAACAAGATTTCCTTTGCGTGCACTCACAGGATTGGACAGCATCTTAAGTCCAAGTATGAATGTGACTGAAGCAACTAAGTAAGAAAGTGTAAGTATGTGTTCACCCATAAAATGTATGATGTAAGATCTAAGATCTAAGATTTATGAAGTACGTATCATTCATCCCAGGCCACGATCATATATTTCTTAATTCGTGTTAATTCGTGCAATTCGTGTTTAAAAATCGTGTCTTACTTCTTTTTTCCTTTAAACATTTCCAGCATCCTATCCGTCACCACAAATCCTCCCACCACATTCAGCGTTCCCAATATCACTGCAAGAAAACCCAGTATCAATGCTAAATAATTATCTGTTTCTGCTTTTCCCATAACGATGATGGCACCAATAATTACCACACCATGGATGGCATTGGCGCCACTCATTAACGGTGTATGCAATACGCTTGGCACCCTTCCTATAACTTCAATGCCGACGAAGATCATCAGTATCACGATGTAAATGATCTGTTGATTTTCGGAGACCCAGGAGAGAATATTTTCCATGTGATGCTTTTTGTTTTTGTTGTTTATAAAACTATGTGGCTTCTAAAGAAATATTCAATAATCAACGCTCAATGTTCAATATTCAATGATGGTGCTAAGAGACGATCCGATGAGCATTGAACATGGGCGTTGATTATTGAACATTTCTTATTCTTATAAACTTCATAAATAAATTAAGCCAACAACCCTTTTATCCTTTCATTCGTCACAACGCCCCCATCAGCGATACACGTACCTTTTACGAGATCGTCTTCAAAATTCAAATTTATCTTTCCTTCTTTATCGATCACCAGTTGCAAAAAGTTCAGGATATTTTTTCCATATAATTTACTTGCATCGCTTGGCATATCGGAAGCAAGCAATGAATTTCCAACTATGCTTATTCCTTTGTAAATAACGGTTTGATTGTTTACGGTAAGTGCTGTGTTGCCTCCTGTTGATGCAGCAATATCAATGATAACAGAACCATTTTTCAAAGCCCCGATCATTTCTTCCGTTATTAATACCGGTGCTTTTTTACCTGGAATTTGTGCAGTAGTAATAACGATATCAGCCTTTGCAACACTTTCTGCGATCTTGGCCTTTTGCCTTTGCATGAATTCTTCTGTTTGTTCCACCGCATAACCGCCGGCGTGAGCTGCATCGGCCGCTCCTTCCACTTCAATGAATTTTGCACCGAGGCTCATCACTTCTTCCTTCACTGCGGGCCTTGTATCAAAAACTTCTACCACCGCACCCAATCTCCTGGCTGTTGCGATCGCCTGCAGCCCGGCCACACCGGCACCGAGTATTAATATTTTTGCAGGTGCCACACTTCCTGCTGCCGTCATGAACATTGGGAAATACCTGGGAAATAAATTGGCTGCCTGCAACACCGCTTTGTAACCGGCAATATTTGCCTGGCTACTCAATACATCCATGCTTTGTGCCCTGGTAGTACGCGGCAACATATCCATGCTGAAAACAGTAATGCCTTTATCGGCCCATTCTTTTATTAGTGAAGCATTGAACAAGGGTTGAAAAACACCCAACAGTATCTTTCCTTTGAAATTATTAAGATCGATCTTTGAAATGGGATTTATTGAGAGTACAACATCGGCCTTTTGCAAAATGTCTTCACGATCTGCGATCGTAGCTCCCGCATCCGAATACTTTTCATCCGTGGCAAAAGCTTTTTCACCAGCCGATCTTTCTACAAGTACGTCTACATGCCATTTTTTTAGAATGGAAATATGCTCCGGTAATAATGATACTCTTGTTTCTGGTGATGGTTCTTTTAACAGGCCAATGATCATAAGTAATAATTGTTTCGAAGATAAGTAAATCGGGTAAATAAGAAATAAGGAATGTGAAATAAGAAATAAGAAAGTTTAGAAGCGGGTTAGTTTGATTTTTTATTCAAACTTTTTGTCAGCCTGAGCCTGTCAATTTTTTAATTAAGCCACTACCGAAAGTTTAGAAACGGATTGTGAAGTGTTGTTTTACTTTAAAATCAGGGTTGATAAAAACCAGGCCGATAAAGAACAGGTCAATCGTAAGCGTTACTGCTTCGTGTTGCTGAATGGCGGACCATGCTTCTTCCATTTCGGCACTCCAGTGAATATCGTCGAAGATGAGAATGGTTGAGGGGGTTGACAGGTTTAGAAGTTTAGAGAAGTATTCGAGTGTTGGAGCCTTTCTATGGTTTCCGTCGATAAATGCCAGGTCAATTTTTTTTATGGTTGAAAAAAGCGCCGGCAGGGTTTGTTGAAAATCTCCCTGCAATAAATGAGCATTTTTTATTTCCAGGCTTTGAAAGTTTTCTTTTGCAATGGCTGCAATAGAACCAGCACCTTCCAAAGAATAAACAGTTCCGTTTTTATTTCCACTTGCCAGGTAAGATGTGGTGATGCCGAATGATGTTCCCAGTTCAACGATCGTTGCAGGTTTATAATACTGAACGATCCTGTATAAGAGCTGTGAAAATTTTGCCGGCTTCAAAGACGATGCTGCAATGCTGCTGATCATTCTTTTATTTGTTTTGATCACTGCTGAACCTGCACCAAAATCCTCTACTTCAATAATATTATTATTACTTAATAATTTTTTTCTCAAAGATTCTATTGTTGCATAACAGGAATATTTTTGATCATCATTCAAAACAAATTTTATAAAATCAAAAACGAAAGGAGAATGAATGCCGTGGCCTTTACCGTTGGAAGCGGTGAAGTAGTAATGGAAATATTTTTTTACTAGTTGGAATTTGGAATACAAGAGATGTGAATGTAAAATGTAAAATATAAAATGTAAAATGTAAAACTGGGGCTGTAAAATGTTGGAGTTTGATTCGGTTATTACGATCTATACCTTTTACATTTTACATTCATTATTTTACCTTTTACATTTATTTCTTCTCCCAGGTTTGAAAACTATATGCATACGCATGCTTTTCATCCGGCTGAAAATCGACGTTTGTTTTTAATTCCCATTTGCTTTCATCTATATCCGGGAAAAAAGTATCGGCATCAAAATTAGCATGTACACGTGTCATATATATCCTGTCAGCGATATTCATGCTTTGCTTATAAATTTCCCCGCCACCGATGATAAATATTTCTTTGCAGTTTGTTGTTGCAGCCTGTTTCAATGCATCGTCAATATCTTTTGCAACCCATACGTTTTCTGCTTTCCAGTTTGGTTGTTTTGTGATTACAATATTTGTTCTGCCAGGAAGAATCTTGTTTAATGCTTCATACGTTTTACGTCCCATGATCACTGTCATTCCCCAGGTGGTATCTTTAAAGAATTTCATATCATTGGGAAGGCTCCAGAGCAACTGGCCGTCTTTGCCGATTGCGTTGTTTTCAGAAGCTGCGACGATTAGTGAGATCATGAAATAAGAAATAAGAAAGTAAAAATAAGAAATAAGAAAGGGGAAATGCAGTTTCTTTTGTAAATGGAATAATTATTTTTTGAGGTTGTTTTTTGCCGTTTCAATGCTTTTTAGAAAGATTGCCATTAATTGGTTGCATTCTTTTAAAACCGTTGTAATCTTTTCACCAGTTAAATATGGCTTCTCTGTTATGATTCTAAGATTAACACGTGTTTCTCTTATTTCTTTCAAAACCATTTTCATTTTGTGAATAAAATCTGCTGACGATTCAGCTGCTTGTGCTTCTCCATATATCAGTGCCGGCGCAGTGCAACTTTTACTTAGCTGATATTCCAGGTTTTGACCTGCTTTTGTATTTGGTAGTAATTCACAAATATTAAGACAGGCACATGCAAACTTTATAAGCCTGTCTTCAAGATCAAATTTCTTTGTTTCCATTTATAAATAATAAGAAACAAAATTGAAGAATATATTATGATCAAAAAAGAGAAATACCTCAGTCATTTATGTCCTTTATCTCCTAATATCACGTGCTTCACTTCCTTATTCCTTATTAATTATTTCTTATTCCTTATTTGATACAGCTTATTAAACCGCTACCTGCGCCTTGATACCAGGATGTGATTGATAATTCATCAACTCAAAATCCTCAAAATTAAAATCGAAAATATCTTTCACCGCTGGATTTATTTTCATTTGCGGCAATGCAAACGGTGTTCTTGTTAATTGTAATTGTGCCTGTTCAAAATGATTGCTGTATAAATGTACATCACCGAATGAATGCACAAAATCACCCAGGTCCATATCACAAACCTGTGCAATCATCATCGTTAATAAAGCATAAGAAGCAATATTAAAAGGAACACCCAAAAAAACATCTGCCGAACGCTGGTACAATTGGCAACTTAATTTCCTTTTTCCATTTTCCTGTACAGGTGAAGTGTAGAATTGAAATAAACAATGACATGGCATCAATTTCATCTTTGGCAGATCAGCAACATTCCATGCACTGATAATAAGACGGCGACTATCAGGATTTGTCTTTAATTGTTTGATCAGGTCAGTTACCTGGTCCACTTCTATTTTATCTGCACCTTCCCAACTTCTCCATTGTTTTCCATAAACAGGACCAAGACTCCCGTCCTCATCTGCCCATTCATCCCAGATACGCACATTGTTCTCTTTTAACCAGGCAATATTGGTATCACCTTTTAAGAACCAAAGCAGTTCGTAAATAATGCTTTTTAAATGCGTCTTCTTTGTTGTCACCAAAGGAAATCCATCGTTCAGGTTAAAACGCATTTGATAGCCAAATACGCTTCGGGTGCCGGTTCCGGTGCGGTCACTTTTATCGGCGCCGGTTTCCATGATATGTTTTACAAGATCTAAATATTGTTGCATGGGCGCAAGATACGGGGAATCGGCAATCGGTAATCGGCAATCGGTAATAGCATCGGAGAATGTGTAAAAAAAGTGATGTTTAAACAATTGAAGTTTTGTATTAATATAATTGGTGATCATTAGACTTTGAGTTTTTCCAGAAATCGACAATTCAGAAAGGGCACCTGTTGCCGATTCCCGGTTGCCGATTGTATCTTTGCAACATGAGCAAAAAAGGTAAAGTATTAGTGGCCATGAGCGGCGGTATTGATAGTACCGTAGCAGCTTTAATGCTCCACAAAGAAGGTTACGAAGTTGTAGGAATTACCATGAAAACATGGGATTATGCCAGCAGTGTGGGTACTACCGGAAAAAAAGAAACAGGCTGCTGCAATCTTGATAGTTTTAATGATGCCAGGATGGCCGCTGTACAACATGGGTTTCCACATTTTATTTTAGATATAAGAGACGAATTTGGTGATTTTGTTATCGAAAATTTTGTTGAAGAATATATTGCGGGACGTACGCCTAATCCCTGTGTAATGTGCAATACGCATATCAAATGGCGTGCGTTGTTAAAACGTGCTGATGCCCTGAATTGCGATTTTATCGCCACCGGCCATTATGCACAGGTGCACCAGCATAGCAATGGCAGGTATTTTATCAGGAAAGGGATCGATGATACCAAGGATCAGAGTTATGCTTTATGGGGATTGCAACAGGATCTTTTGAGCCGCACTTTGCTGCCATTGGGTACCTACCACAAATCTGCGATCCGCCAGCTTGCCTATGATTACGGTTATCCTGAACTGGCAAAAAAGAATGAAAGTTATGAGATCTGTTTCGTGCCCGATAATGATTACCGTGGTTTCCTGAAACGCAAAGTTGAAGGACTAGAAGAAAAAGTTGATGGCGGAAATTTTGTTGATCCATCAGGCAAGATATTGGGCAAACACAAGGGCTATCCTTTTTATACCGTGGGCCAGCGCAAGGGGCTTGATATCGCCCTTGGCAAACCTGCATTTGTAACAGAGATCATTCCTGAAACAAATACCGTTGTATTGGGAAGTGAAGATGATCTTAACAGGATCGATATGCAGGTGAACCAGCTGAACTGGATGAAATTTGACGGAATCACCGATGGCATGGAAGCCGTTACCAAGATCAGGTACAAGGATAAAGGCGCCCTCAGCAATCTTTATACATACGAAAATGGTATTAAAGTACGTTTTTATGAAAATGTAAAGGGCGTTGCGCCAGGGCAGAGTGCTGTCTTTTATGATGGTAATGATGTGATCGGTGGCGGCATCATCCAGCGCACAAAGCCCATTTCGTTGAATATTGAACATTGAGCATTGAATATTGAATATTCATTTTGATCTATATTCATCAAAGAAGTTTCTTGAAATATTGAATTGTTTGACCTGAAGGCTTAAAAGAAATATCCAATATTCAACGTACAATATTCAATGTTCAATGCAGCATTCTTAACATTAACAGCTTCTATCTTTATATGAAAAAATATTACCCCTTCTTACCTGTAGTTTTGCTTGTCGTCATTTTTTCTTCATGCAAAAAAAAGACGGAAGATTATAAACCGG
This sequence comes from Ferruginibacter sp., assembly GCA_047601875.1. Classification (GTDB taxonomy): domain Bacteria; phylum Bacteroidota; class Bacteroidia; order Chitinophagales; family Chitinophagaceae; genus Ferruginibacter. The sequence goes on from JASGIL010000001.1 coordinate 1,115,635, forward strand.
CAAGAACATTAAGCGATTATTACCCGCTTGAAACAGGAAAGTACATTACCTATAAACTTGATTCAATTGTTTTCGTAAGTTTTGGTCAAACAAAAGATACCAACAGCTATGAAGTAAATTATGTTGTTGATTCGCTTTTGACAGATAATCTTGGAAGGCCCGCTTACCGCATCTTTCGTTTCATCCGCAAACAAAGTACCGATGGATGGTATCCGTCCGGCACATTCTGGGCAATCAATACACAAAGCACAGTTGAATTCATAGAAAACAATATGCGCTTTGTAAAACTCTCTATGCCGATCGAAGATGGAACAACATGGAAAGGAAATCAATATATTGAAACCACGTCTATGAATTCAGAAGTGAAATACCTCGACGACTGGGATTATACATATGAAAATGTTGGCGCTTCAGAAACGGTTGGTTCATTTAACCTCGATAATATTTTAACCGTAAACCAACACAATGAAATAATTGGCGATCCGGATGATCCGGGTGCTTATAGCGAAGTAAATATCGGCGAAGAAAAATATGCATTCGGGATAGGGCTTGTTTACCGTAAATTTTTTCATAGTGAATATCAACCCGGAACAGGAATGGGAGATGGATACATTGCCGATGGATCGTATGGAGTTACTTTAACCATGATAGATCATAATTAATTTTCAATATTCAACACTCATGTTCGATATTCACCGGAATGTATAATATGTGTTTCCGTTGAATATTGAGTATTGAACATTGAATATTGAATATTTTTCCTTTGTTTTACAAATCAATTCCCGCTCCATGAAAAAGTATTCTCCTCTTTTATCTGTCATTTTTATTTTAACGATCTTGTTTTGCGCATGCAAAAAAGAATCCGGCAACTATAAGCCCGCAAGATCATTAAATGATTATTACCCGCTTGAAACTGGAAAGTACATTACCTATAAACTTGACTCCCTTGTTTATTTAAATTTTGGACAAAGCTTTACGATCAACAGTTATGAAGTAAAATATGTTGTTGATTCACTTTTAACTGATAACCTGGGAAATCCTGCCTACCGTGTCTTTCGTTATATCCGCAAACAGGATCCCGATCCATGGTATCCCTCCGGTACCTTTTGGGCAATAAACAAACAAACCAGTTTTGAATTCGTAGAAAATAATATGCGTTTCGTAAAACTCGAAATGCCCATCGAAGACGGAACAACATGGAAAGGAAATGAATTCATTGATACGTGGTCGATGAATTCAGATTTTCAGTACATGGATGACTGGGATTATGTGTATGATAGTGTAGGACTTCCTGCCAGTATTGGTTCAATACAACTTGATAATACAATAACAGTACATCAATGTAATGAAATAGAAGGCTTCCCTGAAATTGACACCGCTTATAGCCAGGTAAATTATGCTACGGAAAAATATGGATTGGGTGTTGGACTTGTTTATAAAGAATTTTTTCATAATGAATACCAACCCAACCCGGGAGGAGTCGGATTTATTTCTGATGGATCTTATGGAATTACTCTAACGATGATAGATCATAATTAACATTGTTGAAAATTGTTCATTATACGTTGCATATTGAACATTCCATCTGGCTCTTGGAATTAAAAGATTATACTTTTCCTGTGATCACTTTGATGATCTTGGTCTAAAATATATTTTCAATCTTCAACATACTATGTTCAATATTCATCGGAAAGTCTAATATGTTGCATCGTTGAATATTGAACATTCTTTTTAAAACTTCAAATAGAAAAGCACTACCGCTTCCTCATAAAAGTTATAAGATCTGTCGACGGTAATTTCTCTACTCCTACCTGCCGAAGCATTGTTATCAATTGCCCCCGATGAAATGTCTGGTGATTGAATAAATGCTGCAGCACTTCATATACAGGTTGTTTAAACTGTTCTCTTTTTGAATTCTTATAAATGAATTCATGTTCAAGCATTGTTTCTGTTGCATGATCAACCCATTCTTTCCATTGCTTTGATTGTTGTAATAAATTGTTTGCGAGCTCTCGTGCAGAACCTTTGAAATTAACACCGGGCCAAACAACGATCTCAACCATTTTCATACGTTGCCACCATACTGATTCCACATCCCACAGGTGAAGAAATGTTTTATACACAGAATTAAAACTGCTGTTGATCTCTTTGTTAAGTTGTTCTTCTGAAAGATTGGTTACACATTCGGCTATGATTTGGTTGGCCCAAACATTATAAGCAGCATATTGGAGAATGATCTTTTTCATGTTGATACTGTTTGATCCAAAATTAAACAAGATGAAATGTAAAATGTAAAATATTGAATGTAAAAGTCGATCCTTGTAATAAATGCACAACCTTGCGATATACAGTATCCTTCACTTTTACATTTTACATTTTGCATTTTACATTTTACATTTACCAAAAAACTTCAACTTAAAACAATGGCTACAATTATCCGCAAGGCAGAAAAAAAAGATTGCGAAAGAATGATGGAGCTCATCGAAGAACTGGCACTATATGAAAAAGCGCCTGAAGAAGTAACGGTAACATTTGATCATTTTGTAGAAAGTGGTTTTGGTGCAAACCCGGTATGGTGGGCCTATGTTGCAGAAATGGATGGCAAGGTAGAGGGCTTTGCTTTGTATTATATCCGCTACAGCACCTGGAAAGGACAACGATTGTACCTCGAAGACCTGCTTGTCACAGAAAAATTAAGAGGCCAGGGAATTGGTAAATTGCTTTTTGATAAACTGCTTGCGATCTGCAAAGAAAAAAATTACAGCGGCATGGTATGGCAGGTGCTCGACTGGAACGAGCCAGCTATCAACTTTTATAAAAAATATGAGGGAATGAAAATAGATGGCGGATGGCTGAATTGCAGTATTTAAAATAAAGGAAAATATTTTTTCATTCTTTAACCGTGATAATGTCTAAAAGTTCTTTTTAATGAATTTTAAATTATCACCCTAAATAATGAGCAGGCTGCTGTTAAAAAGCCTGGTCTTTTAGCAAAAACCTTTTCTCCTGTACCCGGTTTCTACAATATTTAAAAGTGCCATGAGTAATTCATGGCACTTTTTTATTGATTAGCTTGCGGGGATGATGAATCTTAAATAACTGCTGCCTGCACATAAAAAAATATATTTGCCGGTAACAAGGCAACATCATTACCTGTCATCAGCTCTAATGTAAGTTCAACACAATTGCACACTTAAAATAAAAAAACATGTTAATCCAATTAAAAAAGAATTTCTACTTGCCATTGATCGCATTGATCGCAGTAGGAATATTTTTCTCCTGCAAGAAAGATATTGACCAAACAACAACTACCAATCCTCCCCCTGTTGAAACACCTGATCTTACAACAAAAGTAAATGCATCTGTTTCCGGTTTTGTAATTGATGAAACCAATGCACCGGTACAGGGTGCCGAAGTAAAAGCAGGAACTGCCATGCCAGTTACAACAGACCAATACGGTTATTTCGAAATAAAGAATACCGATGTTGTAAAAACTGCGGCGTTTGTAACCGTTAGTAAAGCAGGTTATTTCAAAGGCATTAAAACATGGGGAGCTACAGCAGGCAAATCTGCATTCTTCCGCATAAAACTGATGACCAAAACAATTGCCGGAACTGTAGATGCAGCTGCCGGTGGAAACGTTACACTCCCAGGCGGACTGGCAATCGGTCTTCCTGCAGGCGGAGTTGTTGTTGCTTTAAACAATGCTGCTTATACAGGCAGCGTTAATGTAGCTGTTAAATGGCTGAACCCCGAAGCTGCGGACCTTACAGAAACAATGCCTGGCGACCTGCGTGGGCTTGATGATGCAGGTACCATGAAAGGACTTACTACTTTTGGTATGGCAGCAGTAGAACTTACAAATGCATCCGGTGAATTGTTACAGGTTGCCAGTGGTAAAAAAGCAACGATCACCATGCCTTTATCTTCTTTACTTTCAGCATCTGCACCAACTACAATTCCATTATGGTATTTCGACGAAAGCAATGGCTTATGGAAACAGGAAGGCAGTGCTACAAAAACAGGCAATAGCTATGTAGGAGAAGTATCACATTTCTCTTTCTGGAACTGCGATCTTCCAAATGCAACAGTACCCCTAACCTTCACCGTTGTAGACGGCAATGGCAACCCGGTAGCAAATGCACATGTTGAAATTGTACCAACTACTTCCAACTCATGGTCACATATTGGTGGTTTTACGGACCCAACCGGTTATGTATCTGTTTTTGTAACGCCTGATAATTCTTATTCCCTGGAAATATACAGCAGCTGTAATTTTTGGGGCGGCACTCCCGATTACTCAACAACATTTTCTGTAACAAACGTAGCTGTTGACCTGGGTAATATTACTGTTGCTACTTCTTCCAGCGCAAATATTACCGGCACCATTACCGATTGCAATGGTAGCCCGGTAACGAACGGGCACATTATTGTTCAAAATGGTTATTATTTTACAAGTTACAGTGTTGACAATACCGGTTCATATAATTTTAACATGATCCTTTGTAACGGAACTACAGCCGTTACCCTAATTGCAGAAGACGTTTCAGCATCACAACAAAGTACGCCAATGCCTTACACGCTGGTAGCTGGTGCGAATGTAGTGGGTAACATGGTGGCTTGTGGAGTGAATACAACACAATTCATTCACTACTCGGTTGATGGAGGTCTTACCTTCCATGATTTTACAGCACCTGGAGACAGCCTTACACTACACGGCGACCCCTCATCCAACACATCATATATATTTGGAAACAGTTTCAATTTGCCTGCGCCTCCAGGCAGTAACATTGCAATAACCTTTGACAATACTGGTCTTGCCGCAGGAAGTATTCAAAATTTACTGGCTTTCAGCGCATCAGCTATTCCTGATCAAACAGTAGTTACAAATCCTATCAGTATAAACGTCACTGAATATGGTCCTGTAGGTGGCTATTTTGCAGGCAACTTCGCCGGCATCGTAACCGGGTCGGCACCGCCAAACACTCCTTACTCGATCATATGTACATTTAGAGTTAAACGATATTTTTAAAATACCCGCACTATACAATAAAAGCTTTCCATTTCGTGGAAAGCTTTTTTGTTCATGGCAATAATCTTTTAGATTAGTTTAGTTTTCAGCAAAAGCAAGCATACAAAAAATCTCCTCTTAATAATACTCATTACAATAGAAGAAGGCTGTAACGATTAACACGCATTTATTTTATCTGCAAAAAAGCTTTTTTTATCGACGAATCATTTTTTATTACCCAACCATTTATAATATTCATGCAGTTATACAAATAGAAAAGCATCCAACATTCATTCGCACTTCTATAAAAAACAGCTGATGAGAAAAATACTCCTTGAAATTTCCGGGTTCTTCAGAACCCTTTCTTTGATGATTAAAGACACGAATACAACAGACCCGCCTTTCGTTATAAAACAATCACCAGCAAATGCAACAAAGACTGCATCAACAACAGGTACTTCTACAGAAAAAAACGATGCAGTTGTAAAAGACACTGCCGCTAATTGATACCCTATTAAACCTGTACTGGTAAATACAATTTTTTATTCCTACATTTATGCTTAGTCCATACGCCATTCAAACTGCAAACAATGAAAACTATATTTCAAATGAAAACCCCGAAACTTTTAACCGTAATATCTTTTCTTATTATCACTGCCTTATTTTTTTCCTGCAAAAAAAATACACAATCACAACCCGATCCGGTAGTTAGTTCTCCGCAGGCACAGGAATTCATACGTTTTACACTTGATGGTGTTGATACTTTGTACGCAGTTCCTGCAGATAATATGATCTATCATGGTGGCGATTCATCTGAGAACAATATCATGTTTAACCTCGGGGTTGTTGCTATTCATCATAATGGAGCTGATTCAAACTTTATAACTTTTAATTTTTCGAAATTGAATATTGCCGTTGGAAGTTCACAAAGAGTGGGTATGATGATACAAACAGGTTTCAACCCGCTTTATCCAGCTACACCGTCACAATACGTAAACATAACCGAGTATGGTAATGTTGGTGATTTTCTTGCCGGCAATTATAGTGGCCCGATGATTGACCGATATGGTGCCACACGTGCGGTAAACGTTGAGTTCAGGATAAGGATCACGCATTAAACATGCTGACCAACATATATTTATAATTGGCCCTAACGGGCCAATTTATTTTAAGGTCAATCATTTTCGAAGCACTACCCTATTTATTTTACAGGATTTAGGCTTATTGAAGAGGCCATACCGCTACTGAATATTTTTTACAAAAGACATTCAATTATAAAAAAAGGGCCCTCAGCCGGGCCTATTTTTTTTATTACCCAACCCTTTTGCCTGTTTAGTCCGTTAATATAGTAGGACAGTTAATAATTTATAAGATGATAGACATTAATTTTATTACCAAAACGCATTCAGCAACACTGCCAAAACCATCCCCCTCCCACAAATTTGTTGATGGTGCAGATGCTGTAAATAATATGCAGCTGGAAGAAATGCCACTGCTTCATTATTTTAATATTTCTATTAACGGGACAAATTATCATTTTAATTCTGCTGCAGAATCTGTTTTTTATCATGGAAACGACAATGCCCTCATATATTTCCAGGACGAACCACTAAGTAAATTTGGTTGGTTAAGCTTCAAAGATAAAACACCTTATGAGGCCGGTTCGCTGGAACTGTATGATCCCGGTACAGGTACATTCCTGGTATTGTATGAAACTGTTGATGCCATTTACCCGGTTAGCATTACAGAATATGGCACCACGGGTGAATTTATCAGTGGCCATTTTTCAGGAACCTATACAGATGCAGAAAACAACCCTGTTTACCACATAGCTTGTTCATTCAGGGTAAGGCGTCGTAAATAAACCCCCGCTTGAAAATACCAATACCTATCGGGATTTTTTTTATAACCCAACCTTTTTACCGGTCAATACAGTTATTATAAAAGAAAGCAGCATTATTTTTTAATCCATGTGTTCAATCATTAAAGCGAGGCAATGAAAACTTTTTTTAAAAAGCATCGTGCGATGTCGGTTACTTTCCCGGCTTTTGTGCTTTATATCCTGTTACTGCCTAAAGACATGAACAACATAAACAAGGATAAAAAGGATATTCACAAAACTGATGAACCAGGGCTCAAAATAAAAAACATCCCTAAGCCGGAAAGTATTGACAAGACCTATGCTGCTTCATGGATCTTTAGAATAAACACCAACCAATAAAAGAATATGTTATGAGCAGATTTACCAGGTACATTTTTATAGTAGGTTTATTTTCATTGGCAAGTATAATTAATCCAATGAGGAGCTATGGGCAGGTACAACCTACCGATCCGGGTTGTGATCCGCTAGATCCTGCATGCCCCATCGATGATGGCGTTACTTTGCTGATCGTAGCCGGAATTGGTTTAGCCGCGATCAATGCATATAAATTAAAAAAAACTACTGCAAAAATTTAGTATCAATCATTCTCTAAAATATCGCAACAAAATTTTTTCTATGAAAACTATTTTTCAAAAGAATACCTGTCAGCTGCCGGGTATTTTTCTTTTTTGTGTATTACTGGCAATATCTTTTTCCTGTAAAAAAGATATGAATACAACAGGCACCCCAGCCACACCTGAAGTTCCCGGTGTAGTGCCCGATCTTACAACGAAAATAAATTCATCTGTTTCCGGTTTTGTTTCCGATGAACATGATGCCCCTGTTGTTGGTGCTGAAGTAAAAGCAGGAGGAACAACAGTCATTACAGATCAGTATGGTTATTTTGAAATAAAAAATGTACAGGTTGTAAAGGAAGCCGCCACAGTAACGGTAAGCTATAACGGTTATTTTAAAGCAATCAAAACATACATGGCAACAGAAGGCAAAGCTGCTTTCTTTCGCATAAAACTTTTACCAAAAACAATTGCAGGAACCATCACAGCAAACGCAGGAGGAAATGTTTCATTGAGCAATGGTTTAAATATTTCCTTTCCTGCCGATGCTATTAAAGATGCATCCACCGGCGCTGCTTATAGTGGAACTGTAAATGTTGCTGTACAATATATCGACCCTACTTCTGCAGAACTATATGATATCATGCCAGGTGATCTGAGAGGAATAAATACGGATGGTTATATAAAAGGACTAACAAGTTTTGGAATGATGGCTGTAGAACTGCTTGGTGCATCCGGCGAATTATTGCAGGTGGCCGACGGGGAAAAAGCAACCCTTTCCATGCCCATACCAAATGCAGCTTTGGCAAGTGCGCCCGCAACCATTCCCCTATGGCATTTTGATGAAAGCAATGGTTTATGGAAAGAAGAAGGTTCTGCAACAAAAACAGGAAATGTTTATATAGGTGATGTGAGTCATTTTAGTTTTTGGAACTGCGATATGCCCAATGCAACAATACCGCTGAGCTTTAGCATTCAGGATGTGTACGGAAATCCTTTAGCAAACGTACGGGTTCAGATTTCCCAGGTTAACTCCTGGGGACATATTTGCGGACAAACTGATGCAACAGGCTTTGTATCAGTATTCGTTGCAGCAGATACTTCTTATTCATTGTATGTTGTACCAGATTGTGGCCTGGCTTCAAACCCCTACTTACAAACATTTTCTGTATCTACAACACCCGTTTCATTGGGTAATATAGTTTTAAGCAACGTTGTAACGGCAACCGTTAGTGGAACCATTACCGACTGCAACGGGAACCCGGTAACAAACGGAGATGTCATCATGAAAGATGGTATACACTATAATAAATACTTCGTTGATAATACAGGTTCCTTTAGCTTTTCTACTATGTTATGCAATGATCCCGCTACAGTGACCCTGATCGCAGAAGATAATACAGCTTTGATACAGGGCATTCCATCAACATATACACTTACCCACGGCGCAAATGCTGTTGGGAATATGCAGGCATGCGGAGGAAATGCAAGTACATTAACATACCTCAACTTCTCTGTTGATGGAGGAACGAGTGGAGTATATATTAATGATACCAATTCTTTACCGCATATGGCATACCAGGGAGACTTACCTGCCAACTACATCGAAATCATAGGATTGCTGAACTATGGCCCTGCCGGGGGATATGTACAGGTTAGTTTTAAAATGGATACTACCGGTATAAGTGCAGGCAGCACGCAAACTATGCAGGATTTTATAGCATATAATGCATCACCCGACAATTATTTCCCGGAAAATCTGCACGAATTAAATCCAACTGGTGTTACTGTCAACATCACTGAATACGGTACTTTATTTCCTACACTGGGATATATTTCAGGAAATTTATCGGGCATGCTGGTTGGTGATGTTACGGGTAACCTTCATCCCTTTACCTGCTCGTTCAGGGCACAGCGGGCGTGGTAAAATTTTAAAAAGACCTTTTCTAACTGGTAATTATCATGTCGTATAAATAAAAAGCTTTCCGGGAAATCCGAAAGGCTTTTTTTATTTATTTTTATAGCGTTCTGCGCCGCTTTATTCAATATTAAATTACCTGCAATGAAAACAATTCCCCAATTCAGCTTGTCTAAATTTCTTATACCCGTTTTTTGTTTGGTCATGCTTTTTTTCTTTTCGTGTAAAAAAAACATGGATAATGCTCCGGCAGTTAACCCCGATGTTCCCAATAAATTACCCGACCTTACTACCAAAGTAAATTCTTCTGTATCCGGTTTTGTAAATAATGAAAATAATGAAGCATTAAAAGGAGCAGTTGTAAAGATTGGTACCGCAACCACATTCACGAATAGCTATGGTTATTTTGAAATAAAAAATATACAGGTTGTAAAAGAAGCTGCCACAGTTACGATAATACACGAAGGTTATTTTAAAGCAATTAAAACTTATATGGCCGAAGAAGGCAAAGCAGCATTTTTCCGTATAAAACTTTTGCCGAAAATAATTACAGGAACGATCAATGCAAATGCCGGAGGCAATGCTTCATTAAGCAATGGTTTGAATATTTCTTTTCCTGCAGATGGAATAAAAAACGCAACAACCGGCAACACATATTCCGGTAATGTAAATATTGCTGTACAATATATAGACCCCACTTCTACAGAACTTAATTCAATAATGCCAGGTGATCTCAGGGGCACAAATACGGATGGTTATATAAAAGCATTGGAAAGCTATGGAATGATCGCAGTTGAACTTACAGGTGATTATGGACAATTGCTTCAAATCGCTGATGGGAAAAAAGCAACCATTTCAGCACCTGTTCCATCTTCGCTTTTATCAAATGCACCTGCTACCATTCCACTGTGGTATTTTGACGAAACGAATGGCTTATGGAAAGAAGAGGGTGTTGCAACTAAAACAGGTAATGCCTATGTTGGTGATGTCAGTCATTTCTCTTTCTGGAATTTTGATAACCCGATAGACTTTATACAATTTAATTGCACAGTATTAAATGCAGCCGGTACACCGGTACCTTTTGCATTGGTAAAGTTATCCATGGTCACTGATCCAACGATACACACTTATGGATGGACAGATGCATCAGGCTATGTAGCAGGACCCGTACCCGCCAATGCACAGTTGCAATTGGATATTTACAGTGATTACAATTGCAGCACCGCTTTGTTCACACAAACTTTTTCTACTACCAACACTAACCTTGCATTTGGAAATATAAATGTTACCAATACTGCAAATAACATAGCAACTGTTAGCTGCAATATTACCGATTGCAATATGGCTCCTGTTACCAACGGTTACCTGCTGATGATAAAAAACAATCAGTATACAAGGTATCCGGCCAATGGTTCGGGCGGCGTTCAGTTCCCTGCTTTTATGTGTAATGGAAGCCAGCCTGTAACATTCGTTGCAGAGAACCCGGATGCGGCACAACAAAGCAATCCCTTAAATTATACATTAACAACCGGTACAAATGCTATTGGAAATTTAGCCACCTGCAGTCTTTCTAACGAACTATTTATTCATGTCAATACAGATGGTTTCGATACCGTATATATTGGTGGAGTAGATACATTTGACCTTGGGGGAATTATTACACAGTGGCCACCCAGCTATTATGTTGCGGGGGCACTTTCCGTTACTGGTATCAATTATCATACGGTCCAGTTTGGTTTTGCAGACGCCGGTATTGCAACCGGAAGTACACAATTGCTCCGTGAATATTATGATACCGATCACATGCGATATCCTGTTTCACCAATATATGTGCACATTACTGAATATGGCGATGTAGGTGAATATATAGCCGGCTATTTCAGTGGTGTGATGGCGGAAACAGACGGTGGTTCCGTTGTGCACACGTATAATGTATCTTTCAGGATAAGACATGATCCTTAAGAGAAGCTATATATACCTTTTTCCCGTCACATAAAATTCACATCCAAACGCTGTTTTCTTAACAGCAGGTATCTTACTTTTGCAGCACAAAAAAAGCTGCATAGCGATCCCATGTATCCCGATTTTATCGGAACAACGCCAATGAAGCTGAGATATATTCAAAAGCCCGGACAACAACAACTATTATGGCAAACAAAATTACTATGGGCAGCAATGGAGTGCTGCAGGTTCCCAACAATCCAACGATCCCGTTTATTGAAGGTGATGGTATTGGTCCCGATATCTGGAAAGCGAGCGTACGTGTATTTGATGCTGCGATACAAAAAGCCTACGACGGTACAAAAAAAGTTGAATGGATGAAAGTGCTTGCCGGTGAAGAAGCATTTAATAAAACCGGCGAATGGATGCCCGAAGCAACCATGGATGCTTTTAAAGAATATTTACTTTCTATAAAAGGCCCGCTAACGACACCGGTTGGTGGCGGTATCAGGAGTTTGAATGTGGCATTGCGACAGGAACTGGACCTGTATGTATGTCTTCGCCCTGTAAAATATTTTGAAGGAACACCATCACCCATGTGGCAACCTGAAAAAGTGAACATGGTTATCTTCCGTGAGAATACAGAAGATATTTATGCAGGTATTGAATTCATGACAGGAACACCTGAAGCAAAAAAATTACTGAACTTTTTGGTGGATGAACTGGGTGTAAAAGCATTTCGCTTTCCTGAAACGACTTCACTTGGCGTAAAACCGGTGAGTAAGGATGGCAGTGAAAGATTGATCCGTTCTGCGATACAACATGCAATAGACCACAAACTACCTTCAGTAACGCTGGTGCATAAGGGCAATATTATGAAGTACACTGAAGGTGCATTCAAGAACTGGGGTTACGATCTTGCTGAAAGAGAATTTGCCGGCCATGTATATACCTGGCGCCAGTGGGAAAAAACAAAAAAAGAAAGTGGTGAAGCAGTAGCAAATGAAGAAATGAAGATCAGCGCCATTGGTGGAAAAGTAATTATTAAAGACGCCATTGCAGATAATTTTTTACAACAGGCATTGTTAGCACCACAGGATTATTCTGTGATCGCAACATTAAACCTGAATGGTGATTATATCAGCGATGCACTGGCTGCACAGGTTGGTGGTATTGGTATTGCTCCCGGTGGAAATATGAATTACAAAACAGGCCACGCAGTATTTGAAGCAACACATGGTACGGCACCGAGATTTGCCAATACAAATACAATGAATCCTTCTTCTGTTATTTTAAGTGGTGTGATGATGTTTGAATACATGGGATGGAGAGATGCGGCAGAATTGATCTCAAGTGCAGTGGGTAAAACGATCCGTAATAAAACAGTAACGATCGATTTTTATAATTTGATGAAAGATGCAACGCTCTTAAAGACGAGTGAGTTTGCAGATGAGATCATAAAGCATTTATAAGTTATAATTTTTTTCCACGGAGGCTCAAAGGCATGAAGTTGCACAAAGGATTTAAACTTTGTGTTCCCTGGTGCCTTTGAGCCTTCGTAGCGAATTGACCTTACAGAAAATTTTTATCCAACACCCAACCCTTTCAGCAATTTCACAGGTTATATAGAATGCAGTGCCGCCTATTCCAGGCACTTTGACCTTCCTTTTCAAATGAAATGATGATGAATTTTAAACAAAACATCCGTATCTCGTTTTTGATCTGTACCCTTTCTTTTTTCATCATTACGTGTAAGAAAAATAACATCAGCCAGCCTTCACCTGAAAATACAGGTGAAGAGCAGGTTGATCTTAGTGCCAAAGTAACGGCATCCGTAGCTTAACCCAAATACAAGGAACCATTATATGGCATATTCATTCAGGTCGATAGTATCTCCATAATGAAATTTTAAACATTTCCTGCTTTGTTTATTTGTCGATGATACTATGTGTTTCATTTTTTATCTAAAAGCGATACCTTCGCCATTCTAAAAAGTTTTTATACACCAAAATGTAAACTTCCATGGCGAAAATTAAAGTAGCAAACCCGGTTGTAGAACTGGATGGCGATGAGATGACTAGGATCATCTGGAAATTCATTAAAGACAAATTAATTCTTCCTTATTTAGATGTTCCCATTCAATATTTTGATTTGGGAATGGAATACCGCGATCAAACCGATGACCAGGTAACCATTGATGCAGCCAATGCGATCAAAGCATGCGGCGTTGGTATCAAATGTGCCACCATCACACCCGATGAAGCAAGGGTGGAAGAATTCAAACTGAAACAAATGTGGAAGAGCCCGAATGGTACCATCAGGAATATCCTGGATGGAACCGTTTTTCGTGAACCCATCGTAATGCAGAATGTACCAAGGCTTGTTACCAACTGGACAGCTCCCATCATCGTTGGCCGTCACGCATTCGGCGATCAATATCGTGCAACAGATACCGTTATTAAAGGAAAAGGAAAACTTACCATGACCTTTACACCCGAAGGTGGTGGTGCCCCTCAAATTTTCGAAGTATTTAATTTCAAAGGCGATGGTGTTGCGATGACCATGTACAATACTGAAGAAAGCATCATGGGTTTTGCCCGCAGCTGTTTCAACATGGCGCTTAGCAAAAAATGGCCGCTGTATCTTTCTACAAAAAATACCATCCTGAAAAAATATGATGGAAGATTCAAAGATATTTTTGAAGACATCTATCAAAAAGAATTCAAAGCAAAATTTGATGCAGCAGGAATTACTTATGAACATCGTTTGATCGATGACATGGTAGCAAGCGCATTGAAATGGAACGGCAACTTTGTATGGGCATGTAAAAATTATGACGGCGATGTACAAAGCGATACCGTTGCACAGGGATTCGGTAGCCTTGGATTGATGACATCTGTATTGGTAACTCCGGACGGATCAACAATGGAAGCGGAAGCTGCACATGGAACAGTAACACGTCACTATCGTGATCACCAGGCTGGTAAGCGTACTTCAACAAATCCAATTGCATCCATTTTCGCATGGACAAGAGGACTTGCTTTCCGTGGTAAATTAGACAACAATCAACCACTCATTGATTTCTGTAATAACCTTGAAGCAGTTTGTATTGAAACGGTTGAAAGCGGTAAGATGACAAAAGATCTTGCTGTATGTATCCACGGAAACAAAGTAAACCATGCAGAGCATTATTTATATACCGAAGAATTTTTAGATGCTATCGATAGCAACCTGAAAAAGAAAATGGGAATGTAAAATTCATTTTAATAAAATAAAAAGTCCTGATAATATCAGGACTTTTTATTTACGCGAATGATTGGGGGGCGGATAATACGGACTGGGCGGATGGACACGGATTTATGTTGCTTGCGCAACATAGTCTGACAATAAAAAAAATCCGAATTTTTTTTGAAAAAAATTAAATCCGTGTTCATCCGCTCAACCAGTATCATCCGCCTTCCGATCCTTCGCACTGGCAAGAATCAAACTTCCTAACATTTGTGGTAAGGAAACCAACCGCGTGAATAAAAAAAGGCCCGATAATATCGGGCCTTTTTTCGGATATAAGAATTCCAAGGGGACTTAATTTAATTGAAAACTAACGGGTAGTGTGAAACGCGTTTTTACGTTCTTACCTTTTAATTTACCAGGGTTCCAGGCCGGCATTGTGTTTACAACTTTTAAAGCTTCATCATCCATGCCGTAACCAAGCTTATCACCCATTACATGTGCATCACTCAGTTTACCTGTTTCATCAACTGTAAACATCACATTCACTGTTCCTTCAACACCATCCCTGCTGGCATCCTCGGGATAGGTAAGATTCTTATCAAAATATTCCTGTAATCCTTTAGCGCCTCCGGGAAAAGAAGGATATACTTCTACATTTCCATATACTCCTGTATTATCTGCATCCATCGCACCGGTATTCTTTGGCGAAGGCATGATCATTACCTTTCCTTTCATGCCTTTTTTTGCAGGATTTGGCTTCGCTGTCCCCATTCCCATTTTTTGTGCAACAGTATCTGGTTTTGTTACCATTCCCTGATCGTGTGCCATCTCCGCATCATTTGCAACAACAGTAGCTGTGTCGGATACAGATGGCGGTGAAGTGGTATCATCGTTGTGGCATCCGGTAGTAGCAAGGCCGAGTGTGATCATAGCTATACTTAATGCCTTTAGAGAAAAAAACTTATTGTAATTCATAAAATATTTTTAAGTGAATAATACATGCATGGATTTTCAAATACTATGCCTGTGGGTGCAGATGTACCGGGAACACTGAAAATTAGTAAGATAGGATTTGAAAGAATGGGACATTATTACTCATTTTGGGGAATGAGGTTAACAGTTTAATAGTTGACAGGTTTGATAAGGGCTCATTAAAATTACCTGTCAGATATATTTCCTGTATCTCAACTTATCAACATTTCAACCTGTTACCTATCAACTTTCAATTAACCTCTCTCTTGAACCTGCATACAGTTCATACTCAAAAAGCCGGCAATCAATTTTACTCGTATAAAATTCTATACGCCGTTTTGGTTTAAGCCCGATCTTTTTTGCAAGTTCAAGATTGCCTGTAAAAATATAACCGGTATATCCCTTACATTTTTGTTTTAGAAAATCGCCCATCCTGCCATAGGTTTGTTGCAGGGCCTGCTCCTCTCCCAGCCTGTCGCCATATTCAGGATTAAAATAAATAACCCCTTCTTCATTTTCCGGGATGGCCGTTTGTGCAAAATCACACAATTCAAAGCGGATCATTTCTTCTACGCCGGCAATACCTGCATTTACTTTGGAAATATGAATAGCATCTTCACTGATGTCGGATGCAATGATCTTTAAACCCGGAACTTCTTTAACCTGCTGTTCGAGTTTTTTGAATTCAGTTTCATATAGTTCTTCATCATACTCACACACATGCATAAACGAATAATTATTACGGTACAATCCCGGCCTCCGGTTTGTTGCCAGCAAAGCAGCTTCAATGGCAACCGTTCCCGAACCACACATTGGATTGACGAATGCTGCCTGCCTGTTCCATTTTGTGGCCAGCAAAGTAGCAGCTGCCAGCGATTCAAGCATGGGCGCTTTACCTGGTATCTTGCGGTAACCGTGTTTTGACAATGTTTCACCTGTTGTATCTAAAAAAACTTCTGCTATATCTTCTTTCCAATACAAATGAACAACTACGCCATTTAGTTCCGAACCTGAATCGGGCCTGCTGCCGGTCTTTTCACGAAACCTGTCGGCAATGGCATCTTTTACTTTTACGTTCGCAAATAAATTATTCGTAATTGTTTCATTGCTTACATTACTGCTGATGGAAAAATAACCGTTTGCAGGTATCAGTTTTTCCCATTCAATATTCAATAATGTTTTATAAAGATCATTGGCGTTCCATGCTTTGAATTCTTTTAATGAATACAATACCTGGCTTGCGCAACGAAGATTAAGATTGAGTTTTATACAATCATGTAAATTACCGGATAACTCCACGCCGGTTTTGAATATGCGTACCGGCTTAAATCCAAGTTCAATGATCTCCTGTTGAAGATATATTGATAAGCGATTGCTGCAGGTAACAATGATGCGGGAGTTGGTGAGTAGGTTCATAAGGGGCAAAAGTAAGTGAAAACGGGAATCGGCAATCGGCAATCGGCAAAGCTGTTATTTAATTTTGCCATAAAGAATTGATGCCAAATGATATGAAGTACAAGTGAGTGACACAACGATGTTGAGTTATGTTCAAATGCCGGCAATAAAAAATCTTAAAACGGTATTATAAAAAAGCTGGTATCAATTCATGCATTGCCGATTCCCGATTGCCGATTCCCGATTCCTGCTTACATTGCAATATGGATATAAACAAAGACATACGTCTCGCCATATTGATTGACGCCGACAATGTTCCCTACAGTAATGTAAAAGGCGTAATGGAAGAGATTGCTAAATATGGTACGCCAACATTTAAAAGAATTTACGGTGACTGGACCAAGCCAACTGTATCGGGCTGGAAAAATGTTTTACTTGAAAATGCGATCACGCCCATACAACAATACAGTTATACAAGCGGAAAAAATTCAAGCGATTCTGCATTGATCATTGATGCGATGGACATTTTATATTCTGGTAAAGTAGATGGATTTTGCATCGTTTCAAGTGATAGTGATTTCACACGCCTGGCGACAAGACTCAGGGAAGCAGGTATGAAAGTTTTTGGTATCGGTCAGAAAAAAACACCCAATCCTTTTATTGTTGCCTGCGATAAATTCATTTACATGGAGATCATCGCTGTGCCAGAGGAACAGGAACCTAATGAAATTAAAACAACCGTTGCAAAACCAAAAACAAAAGCAGCTGCAGCAGTAACAACAACCACAGCACCTACACTTGATAAAGTAAGTAAGGGCACTGTCAAACTTATTAAAACTACCATCAATGACCTGGCAGATGAAAATGGCTGGGCATTTTTAGGTGATGTTGGAAACCTTTTATTAAAAAAGCAACCCAATTTTGATCCGAGGAATTATGGTTTTTCAAAACTCACACAACTCATAAAATCCTTACCCCAGTTTGAAATAGATAAGAGAGAAACAGACAAGGCAGGTATAAAACTCGTATATATCAGGAATAAAGAACAGTAATGGGTACTTGTTTTTGATGCTTTTTATAAAAACTTATTAATTGATTGGTGTGGACACCAACCCCAGCGGGTGCCCGTGGCCGGTGCCCACACCGGCTACTCTTCATTTGCCAAATACCTATCTGATCTCAACATTTATAACCTCTTATTAGGATTAATTTTATTACTTCTAATTATTTTTTATACCCGAAAATTATTTCTTGAGATTTTCAGGTATTTCTGCCTGAAAAGTAGTAACTTAAATTACCTAATTCTCCTACGAAAATCATTTCTCCCCCTTAGACACGAATTCATTACTAAACAGTCAAAAATGAATAAGAACTCTATTATTCTTTTTTTGTCATTAATTGCTATCCTCTTAATGCCAAAATCAGTTCGTGCCCAGTCATTTATTGAATATTCACATTATGCCGGCGGCAGTGATGTAGAAGATGTCACTAAAATGCAGGTCATCAATGGTGAGACTTACCTTGTTGGTTTTTCTGCATCAGCCGGTTTTCCGGTTACCAATGGCAGTGTTTACAAAGGCAATACCGATCTGACCGTTACCAAATATGGAGTGAACGGAAATGTTTTGTATTCTGTTCTTCTTGGCAGTATTGGCTTTGATAATTTTAATGCAATGCAGGTTATTAATGGAGAAGTATATATTCTTAGTACTTCAGATTCTACGGGATATCCTGTTACAAATGGCTCTGTGTTCAAAGGAAGGATCGATATTGTATTAACAAAACTGGATGTGAATGGTAATATTCTTTTTGCTACATACCTCGGTGGGACCAGGAATGATTTTCCTACTTATAATCTTACGATTATTGGTGATGATGCGATCATTGGTGGAAGAACGCAATCAACAGATTTTCCAACTACTGCCGGCAGTTATAATGGCGGGTTAAATGATGGCTTCATTACCAAAGTAAATATGCTAACGGGCACGATCACCAGTTCTTTGTTGCTTGGTGGCAGCCTCGATGATAATATTACTTCGGTGTATGAAGAGAATGGATTCTTATTCCTCATTGGCACCAGTTTTTCAGTAGATGTGCCTGTTACAATTGGCAATTCTCCCAGTACTGCAAGAAAAGCGCTTATATATAAATTGTCTGCGAGTGATTTTAGCATTGTTTATTCGAGATATTTGGGTGGTGATGCCGAAACACAGGCAGCCAATGCAACGATCTTAAATGGGGAAGTGCATATGGCCGGTTTTACATTTGCTCATAATTTTCCTGTTACCAATGGTACAGGTTTTTCTGGTTTACCGGGCGATTATATAGAAGGCTATTATGCAAAATTGAACAGTGATGGTAGTATTGGATATTGTACGTACCTGAGTACAGAAGGCGCCGATTATTTTAATAAAGTTGTTTTATCAAATGGTGAAGTTTACTTAGCTGGTAATTCTTTAAGCAATGTTAACCCGCAGCATTGGTATGTAACAATATTCAAAATAAACAGCAATGGCAGTATCGCTTATTCCAGACAATTAAGTCTTGGAATCAATTTCCAGTTTGTGCCTACGCTTACTCCATTGAATGGTGATCTGTACGTTACAGGTGTTACCAACGGTTCCAATTTCCCTGTAACAAACGGAAGCCAGTTTTATAATGGTGGAACTGGTTATTTCACACGCCTGGATCCATCGGGTAATATTGTATTCTCGGGTTTTCTCGGACAGATGTCTGCGCTCTTACCTGCTGAGTTATTAAACAATAAATTTTACCTGCTTGGTGAAACGAATGTTGGAAGTTATCCTGTAACGGATAGCAGTGTTATTAAAGGTGATATCGATAATATCCTTGCGGTCATTGATCCTAACGGTGTCAATATTTTCGGAAGTTATATCGGTGGTACTGCTACAGAAAAGCCATCACAACTTTCGCTTGAAAACAATGTTGTTTTTTTCAGCGGAAGAACCAATTCACTTAACTACCCTGTTACCGATAATATTTTAGAGCAGGGATCAACTGACCAGTTCCTGACCAAAATATCTTTCTGTCCTGATAATTTTGATATTGCAGATGATACACTTTCACCGAAAGTACAGTCGGTGTGTAAATTTGGTTTAGCGCAGGTGATCGTTGGTAAAAAGATCACACTTGCCGCAAGCGGCTTACCGGTGGTTTATTTAAACGGGGTTGCAACGCAACAAAATCCAATGATAGAAGCAAACTATCAATGGCAATTATCAAATTCACCAACGGGCCCATGGATGGATATTCCTACTGCTACTTTTAAAGATTACAGGCCAACAGTAGGTGCAAGCGACCTGTACTACAGGAGGCTGGCTTTTACATCAGCAGAATGCGGAGCTTCGCTTATCCATACCAGTGATACTGCATCAGCATTGGTAAACAATCTTACTGCGCCCATAATTAATATAGACGGCCCTTTTGTTACATGCCCAGGGTCATCAATAACAATTGGCGGGTCACCAACGGTTACGGGTGGCAGCCTGCCTTATGTATCTTATGTATGGGATATGGGTGCTGACCCTATTCCTAATCCAGTTATAACTCCTGGCAACAGCACCATCTATACATTGGTTGTAACAGATGCAGCAGGATGCCAGCAAATTGGTCAGGCACCGGTATTTACTTTCAAAGCAAATGCGGGACCCGATAAAAATGCCTGTGGAAATGTACCTGTAAAGATCGGTACCATACCGGTAGCAGGCGTGCCGGGTATTATTTATGCATGGTCGCCAGGTACCGGCCTTTCATCTACAACAGAAGCACAACCTTTTGCCAATCCAGCTGTGACAACTGATTACGAACTTATACTTACTGTTCCCAAATCAGGTGGCGGAACCTGTTCTACATTTGATTCAGTAAGGGTAACCCCTGTGGCTGCACCGGTAACACCAAATTTTGCAGGTCCGGATAAAGTAATGTGCCTGAAAAGCAATGCATCATTGGGCACTCCTCCTGAACCAGGATTTATTTACACATGGAGCCCGGGCAGTTATCTTACAAGCAATACAACTTCTACTACACTTTATTATGCCGGCAACCTGCTTATACCGAATCCTGATCCTGCAACACTTTATCTTACTGCGCAAAAAGACGGGTGTTCTTTTTCCGATCAGGTAATTGTTACAACGATCGAATCAAGAGCAGGATTACTTGCATGCGGACCAAGGATCGTTGGCTTACCCGACCGCACACCAAATGTGAATGAAACCTATTCATGGACGATCGTTTCAGGCCCGGGAAATTTCACCGGCGCTACCAATTTACCACAGGTACCGGTAAGCGCTTCTATTGGAGGAACTACCATCTATGGACTTACTGTTTCTTACAATGGCCACAATTGTTTTAGTACTGTTGAAGTACCTGAGACATGCATTGGATGCAATGCCAATATATTGGTAAATGCCGTATACAAATGTCCAAGCTTTGGTGTTAACCAGGGAGATGTTGAACTCGTTGCACAAGCAAATCTTACCGATCCTATTTATACATGGTCACCACAGGCAGGGTTAGACGTTTATACCGGAAGTGTTGTACACTTAACCGACAATGTGCCACGATTGTACACTGTAACAGCTACAGATATAAATGACACTTCGATACATTGTATTTTCTCGATCATGGTAAATGATCCTGCATTTTCATTACCGGTATTTACTGCACCTGATGTTACTGGTTGTGTAAATACGCCAATACAAATTGGTGAAGCACCAGTAGCAGGATATACTTATGAATGGACTGGTCCTGGGTTATCAAGTAATTTAATAAGCAACCCAATGGCAACGGTTCCATATCAAACAACATTCCCTGTTAAAGTAACAGATGGCAACGGTTGCGAAATACATGATGAGGTTGTTGTAAATATTCAAAATGTGCAGGTTGATGCAGGTCATGACTGGGAAGTTTGCAATAATGCTTTGGTACAATTGGGTACGGCCCCTCAACCCAATACTACTTATTTATGGGAACCACAGGCATCTCCATGGCAGAATGGTACCGACCAGTTTTCGGCACAACCGCAAGTTCTTATAGCAACAAATATTACTTTTACAGTAACAGCTTCCACACCTGCAGGATGTGTTTCAACAGATACTGTAAATGTTACGATCAATAACGTTCCAACCATCGAAGCAGGAGCTGATACGCTCATATGTTTGAATGGGCACGCATTGCTTGGTTCCCCGGCGCAGCCAGGCGTAATTTATCAATGGAGTCCTGCAGCCGGATTAAGCAATGCAAACATTGCACAACCTACAGCAAGCCCTGCAGTAACAACAACCTATACCCTGGTTGCAACATTCCCCGGATCCTGTGCTGCTGCAGCTACAGATGAGGTAACCATAACGGTTAGTAGCCCGTCATTTACAATGCCTAATATTAATTTCTGTCCCGACGATGGCCCATTTGCATTGGGAACTGCTGCGCCACCAAACATGGTTTCTTATACCTGGGCACCTGCACCAATGGTTAGCGATCCATCCATTGCTAATCCCAATACATTGAATCCGCCTCCTAATGTTCAGACTGTTTATTCTTTAACCGTTGTTAATACCAATGGTTGTTCTTATACCGGTACTGTTACAATCATACCAATCATCACAGCACCCATTGCCGGAAATGATACTACAATTTGCTTAGGCCAATCGACACCGATAGGAAGTGCTTCCAATGTTTCCGGCCAGGGAATTTCTTATCATTGGAGCCCTGTTTCAAATCTTAGCAATGCATCAAGTCCCAACCCGGTATTTACAAGCACCATTGGTGGTGTGTTCACATACGTGCTCACAAAATTCGATGAATCTACTGGTTGCAAATCGAGAGATACAGTTGTTATAACCGTGGTTAATCTTTTCCCACTTGTTAATTCTCCAACTGTTTGTGAGAATACCTGTGTACAGATCGGCACATCCCCATCTCCGGGTGCACAATATCAATGGACACCCACTACAGGTTTATCAAATCCTAACATCGCAAATCCAATTGCATGTGTTGATACTACTACTGTAACTTATCATGTATTTGCAAGCGATATCAATGGATGTTTTGCTTCAGCTACAGTTGTAGTAGGTGTAAACAACCTGCAGGCACCAAGAATATCTATACCACCTGTTACCGTGTGCCTGGGAGATAATAATCCTGTGTTCAGCCCATCAATAACACCGGTGACTGGTAATTATTCGTATTTATGGAGCCCTGATAACGGCACACTCAGTAATGTAAATATTCTTAACCCAACAATAATTATTTCAGGTGTGGGTACTTCACAGTATCTTTTACAGGTGACAGATAACGTTACCGGGTGTACGAGCACTGCTATTGGACATCTTACTGTAAATAACTGTTCGCCATTTGCTATTATAGGAGATTACATGTGGTACGACACAACCTTCAATGGAATACAGGACCCATGGGAATTCGGTGTGAGCGGCATGATCGTAAAATTATTTAACAGCGCCGATTTCAATGTTGCAACTACCGTTACCGATGCTGACGGACTCTATTTATTTTCTAATGTTCCACCGGGAAATGGCTATTACGTAACATTCAGTTTACCTGCAGGATATTTATTCACTTACCATGATATTGGCGGCACCACTGCAACGAATAACAGCAAAGTAGATATTAATGGAAGAAGTCATCCTTTCAACCTGGCAGCAGGTGAAACAAAACTGGATATTGATGCAGGAATTATCCCCGACTGCCTGGGACCTGTACCCGTAACATTGCTAAGCTTTACCGGTTACCTCCACAACAGGCAATCTTACCTGAGATGGCAAACAACTTCAGAAAACAACAATCATTATTTTGATGTTGAAAGAAGTAATAATGGAACCAGTTTTAGTGTAATAGGAAGGGTTCCGGGGAATGGAACTTCATCGCTCCCGCATAATTATTCATTGATAGATCCTGCTCCATTTACGGGCATGAATTATTATCGTCTTAACCAGGTTGATTTCGATGGTCGTGGCACATATTCAAACATTGTACCCATCAGGTTGACCAATGATGAAGTTGCTTCTGTTTTTTATAATAACCAGAGCAATACCATACAGGTGATCCTTAATAGTGCACAGGATAATTTGCAATTGAAATTGTATGCAAGCAATGGACAATTGATGAAAGCCGCCACAGCAGCAAATAATATAAGTTCTTATACATTTGAATTGCCGGCACTTTCAAAAGGAATCTACCTGTTGCAGATCATGAATAACAAATTCACTTATTCTAAGAAATTATTAATAAGCAGGTAGGTCGTTCAAATTCCAGGTTCAATTTTTTATTTGCAGGAAGGTATTTTTTTATACCTTCCTGCAGCTTTTTTATATATAACCGGACTCCTATTATAGCCCGTATCATACATATCTATACCAAAATGAAAAAATTTACTGCTCCTGCTTTTATAACATTGATCGCTGTTTTATCGTTGTTAAATAAAACAAAAGCACAATCGTACATTGATTTTTCAGGGTACACGCACACAACTTCTACAGCCCCATACTTAGAAGAATCTGATCAAATTGAAATAGAAAATGGATTTGTTTATGTGGTTGGTATTGCCACCTCAACCGGTTTTATTTCTACAAACGGAAGTACGTTTGGAGGTGCATCAGACATAACAGTAACAAAGTATGATAATAATGGTGCAGTAATTTATGCTGTATACCTTGGGGGAAACAGCTCGGATTTTGCTCAAAAGGCAAAAGTCATCAATGGTGAGGTATATATAATGGGCTTATCGGCATCATCAAATTATCCTGTTATCAATGGTTCGGTGTCGGGTGGAAATTGGGATGTGATAGTAACTAAATTAAATACAAACGGAAGCATTGCTTTTTCAACATATTTGGGAGGAAGTTTAAATGACATTCCGGATAAAGGCTCTTTTGAAATAGTGGGAAATGAAATATTTCTTGAAGGCAATACTGAATCTCACAATTTCCCGGTAACGGGATCGGATACTTTTCATGGAGGTGCCAATGATGCTTTCATCACAAAACTAAGCGCCACAGATGGATCAATACTTTTATCGAAGTGTATAGGAGGCGACGGGCAGGATTGGTATACGAATGTCGTTATACAAAATGGAGCCGTATACCTGGTAGGCGCTACACGTTCAAATGATATACAGGTAACTATTGGTGGTTATGTGGGAATAGGCGAAGCTCCAACCTGGGATCATACTCATATTTTTGTTACTAAATTAAACAGCAGCAATTTTAATACTATTTATTGCAGGTATATAGGAGGAAATGTTTATGATAATCCTACGGCCGCAGAAATAATAAACGGCGAAGTTTATATAACGGGATACACCCAATCTCAAAATTTTCCCGTAACAGATGGCAGCAGCATTACCGGTATCCAGGGTGATGAAGATGGGTTTTATACAAAGCTCGATCAAAACGGCAACATAAGTTTTTCAACCATTCTTTCAACAAATGACCTCGATCAATTGTATACACTAACCGTTTCTGATGGCGATACGTATATAACAGGACAAACCAGGACAAACACTACTATAGATAATCATTTGGTTATTTATAAGTTTAATTCAAGTAACAATATTGTATATACAAAAAGATTACCTTTTCCTAATTACAATTATTCATATGTTTCCAAATCATTTAAAGTAATTAACGGGGAACTTTACATGGCTGGTTTTGCAGTTGCTGCCAGTTATCCTGTAACAAATGGATCACAGTTTTATGATAATAATGGGGGTTATTTTACGCATTTCAGTTCAACAGGCGATATACTCTTTTCAACTTTTCTTGGCAAAATGCAATCATTATTGTCAATGCAATATGTCAATAATAAATTTTACCTGCTTGGCGCTTCAGACCTGGCAAGTTATCCTGTAACAGACAGCAGTGTTATATCAGGAAATACTGACAATATACTCATCGTTTTAAAACCTGATGGCACAAACATTTTCAGTGGTTATATCGGAGGTGCTTCCTATGAAATTCCCCGTGGTATGGCCATTGATAATGAAAGTATATTTTTTATCGGATCTACATATTCACCAGATTACCCGGTTACAAATAATATTTCAATCCAGGGAAACAATGATGGTTATTTAACTAAAATATCGTTTTGCCCAGGTAAATATTATTTTTCGAATGACACACTTTCTCCAAAAACACAGGAGGTTTGTAAATACGGCCTGGCTACATTAATAACCGGCAAAGAAATAATGGTTCCTTCTGATAGTTTGCCAACGATCTTTCACAATGGCGTTCCATCTTCACAAAAACCTATCAGGGGAACAAAATACCAATGGCAGCTTGCATACAACAGCACGGGACCATGGACCGATATTGCCGGCGCCACTTTGAAAGATTACAGGCCGGTACTCGGTGGTGTGAACCAGTATTACAGGAGGCTTTCATTCTCCCCCGCTGAATGCGGAACTTCGCTTATCCATATCAGTGATACAGCGCTTGTCACGGTCAATACACTAACGGCGCCTTCACTTAATTTAAACGGCCCTTTTATTACCTGCCCCGGTTCGGCAATAAATATTGGCGGTTCACCAACTGCTACAGGCGGCAATCCACCGTATATTTCTTATACATGGGATATGGGAGTTGCAGCTGTTGCAAACCCTTCTGTTAGCCCTGTTAATAATACACTTTACACATTGATCGTAACAGATACATTGGGCTGCAGTCAAATCGGCCAGGCCCTCGTGCTTAGCTATAGCGCCAATGCAGGACCGGATAAAAGTAGTTGTGCCGGCATTGCCGTAAAAATAGGTGCAGCTCCAATACCAGGCGTACCGGGAATTGCATATAACTGGCAACCTGCTACAGCACTTACAAGTACAACTATTTCACAACCATTTGCAAGCCCGGTAATAACAACTGATTATGAACTATCCTTGTCTGTTCCCAAATCAGGTGGTGGATTTTGTATTACAAAAGATACAGTAAGAGTAACACCTGTTGCTGCACCTGTGACGGCAAATATTGCCGGGTCCGACAAGGTAATTTGTTTGGGCGACAACGTTGTATTAGGTACGACTGCTGAAGCAGGATTTACTTATTCATGGAGTCCTGTGGATTATCTTTCGAATTATGGTTCTTCGTATGCCACCTATAACCCTGGCGACCTTTACATGCCACTACCCAACCCCGCTACAATAAACTTAATAGCTAATAAGAATGGTTGCTCATTTACAGATCAAACAACAGTTGTAACAATTGAATCAAGAGCGGGTTACGATAGCTGTGGCCCACGACTTATTGGGCTGCCGGACCGTACACCTAATATAAATGAAACCTATTCCTGGATAAAAATTTCCGGGCCGGGAAATTTTACAGGCGCTACTAATTTACCACAGGTGCCTGTAACTGCTTCTGTTGGAGGAAACACGATTTATGGACTAACTGTTTCGTATAACGGCGAAAGTTGTCACGATGAAGTAATCGTTAACGAGTTTTGCACCAACGCTTGCCAGATATTTATAAACGTAGTTGCTAAAAATCATTGTCTTGGTTTTACTGCAAATGACGGTGAAGTATTGCTATATGCATGGGGCAATATTCCGAATGGAGTTTATACATTGGCCCCACAGGCAGGTTTAACCAATTATACAGGAAACTTCGTTCAGTTAACAGATAATGTAACCAGGACATATACAGTAACTGTTACAGATCCAACTGATAGTTCCTTTCATTGTTCTGCTCAAATACTGGTAAATGATCCTTCTTTTGTAAAACCTGTATTTCCTGCACCCGATGTTATTACCTGCGCTAATGTACCCGTTAGCATTGGCCTGCCGCCTGCGACCGGGTATACCTACCAGTGGACCGGGTTTGGATTATCAGGTAATAGTATAAGTAATCCAATAGCTACTACTGGTTACACAATAGATTACCCGGTAAAAATAACTTCTGCAGGTGGTTGTGAATTAAAAGATACGGTGATCGTAAACGTACAGGTTCCTGTCGCCAATGCGGGGCTTGACTGGATAATCTGCAACAATGCTGTAGTGGAATTAGGCACAGCTGCTCAACCCAATACAACTTATTTATGGGAGCCGCAAGCATCGCCCTGGCAGAATGGAACCAACCAGTTTTCAGCGCAGCCACAAGTGCTGGTAGCCGCCGATGTTAGTTTCTTTGTAACAGCTACTACATCTGCAGGATGCGTAAAAAGAGACAGCGTTCATATTTCTATCGACAATAGCCCAACTATACCAGATGCCGCAGATAAAACGGTTTGTAGAAACAGTTATGTTCAAATTGGCTCACCACCCTTTGCTGGTGTTACCTATCAATGGAGCCCTGTTACGGGGTTAACTGACCCTACTATTGCACAGCCATACGCCAATCCTGTTTCAACTACAACTTATACACTAACAGCAACATTCCCGGGGTTATGTGGTTTACCTGCAACTGATGAGGTAACCGTAACAGTTACCGATCCTTCTTTTGATATCCCCGACATTCATTTTTGCCCGGCAAACGGTCCGTTTTCACTGGGTAACAATGCGCCTGCAAATATGAGCCAGTATTATTGGAACCCACAGAATTTGGTCACCAATCCATTCATCGCTAATCCAAGCACACTGGATCCGCTGCCAAATTCAACCACAACTTTTCTTTTAACTGTAGTAGATGCAAATGGATGCAGGTATACAGACAGCATTAACATAATCCCGGTTACGGTAGCACCTGTTACCGGGAATGATACAAGTATCTGCTACAACCAGGCTATAGCAATAGGTAGCCAGGCAAATGCGACCGGGCCATCTGTTTTTTACGATTGGCAACCTGTTGTATATCTCAATGATCCTACTAGCCCTAACCCCACATTTACCGGAATTACAGCCGGTACATATGTGTATACGCTTACAAAGACAGATAACAGCGTTTCATGCGTATCCAAAGATTCAATTACTATTATAGTAAGAGATGAGTTGTTGCCGGCAATAAGCTCCCCCACTGTTTGTATGAACAGCTGTGTACAGATCGGAACGTCCCCTGTGCCGGGTATATCGTATCAATGGACACCTGCTACAGGTTTATCAAACCAAAATATTGCAAACCCACTGGCATGCATAGGAGCCAATGCTGCCAGTTATCTTTTAACAGCAAGTGATAACTACGGTTGCACAACTACTGCGGCTGTAGTAGTTGGAGTAAATGCATTACCAACTCCGCAAATATCAATACCAACCGTAACCGCATGTGTCGGTGATACCAATGTAATGTTCAACCCTTCAGTATCGCCTGGAAACTATTCTTATTTATGGAGTCCTGACAATGGAACCTTAAGTAATATAAACATTCAAAACCCGGAAGTGATCATTACAGGTACAGGCAGCACAGCATATGTTTTACAACTAACGGATAACACTACTGGTTGCACAAACACTGCCATTGCAAATCTTATCGTTAATAATTGTGCAATATTTGCAAGAGCTGGAAATTTTATGTGGTATGATCAGAATAATAATGGTTTGCAGGACGGTAGTATAAACGACAATGGAGAAACAGGTGTGGCCGGCATGACAGTAAAATTATACAACAATGCCGGGTTTAATGTTGCAACTACCGTCACCGATGCCAGTGGTGTTTATAATTTTTCAAATATTCCACCGGGCAATGATTACTATATTGTATTTAATAAACCTGCAGGATATGATTTCACATTACAAAACATAGGTGGCATTACTGCAATTAATAACAGCAAGGTGGATGCTACAGGAAGGAGCAATAATTTTAATCTGGCAATTGGTGAAAACATCAGCAATATTGACGCAGGGATAAAAGCTACAGGTACTGTACCCATTACTCTACTCAGTTTTACTGCAACCTTACACAATAAGGAAGTATTACTAAACTGGCAAACAACTGCCGAATACAACAACCATTATTTTGATGTAGAAAGAAGCATTGATGGAAATAATTTCATTAAAATAGGAAGAGTAAATGGAAATGGTACAACTTCATTGCCACACAATTATTCATTGATCGATCCACATCCAATCATTGGAATAAATTATTACAGGCTAAAGCAGGTTGATTTTGACGGGCACGGGACC
Organism: Ferruginibacter sp.; assembly: GCA_047601875.1. GTDB lineage: Bacteria > Bacteroidota > Bacteroidia > Chitinophagales > Chitinophagaceae > Ferruginibacter. Next base: position 1,145,617 of record JASGIL010000001.1, read on the forward strand.
TATTCACATGTCGTTCCCATTCAATTAACGAATGAAGAAATGATTGCTGCCTGGTACAATAATACAAACAATACCATCCAGGTAAATTTTAAAGCACAACAGCAAAATGTACGTCTAAAACTTTTTGGGGTAAACGGGCAATTGATAAAGTCAGCTACAACCGCAAATAATATAACAGCTTATACAATAGACTTACCTCCTCTTGCAACTGGTGTTTATATGTTGTTGGTGGGGAATGAAAAATTTAGTTATTCGAAGAAAATATTAATCAGTAAGTAACAAGCTGTAAGCTTCAAGTTACAAGTTATCTAGCAAACCGAAATAAGAAAAGTATTACAACTATTTTAATCGACTTGTAGCTTATAGCTGTTCGCTAAGTAACCCAATACATTTTTCCAAACTATCCCTCCACAAAGGAATATTAACACCAAATGTGTCACGAATCTTTGTTGTATCAAGCACTGAATATTTGGGTCGTTTTGCAGGCGTAGGATAAGCAGATGTGGGAATAGGGTTCACGATGCATTTACTGTTGATGAGTTGTTTGATCGCCGTGGCAAGATCATACCAGCTGATGATCCCTTCATTACAATAATGATAAATACCTGCTGTATTTTCTTTATTTAATGATATTATTTCAAGAATAGCTGCCGCAAGGTCTGCTGCATAAGTCGGGCTTCCAACCTGGTCGTTCACTACACCAATACTTTCTTTTTCATTCATGAGGCGCAACATTGTTTTTACAAAGTTTTTTCCATAACTACTGTAAACCCATGATGTACGTATAATAATTGACTGATCGTTGTTCCTAATAACTTCTTTTTCACCATCCAGTTTCGAAGCCGCATAAACACCCTGCGGATCTGTAGGATCTGTTTCTTTATAAGGTACAGTTCCATTACCATCAAAAACATAATCAGTGGAAATATGAATGAACTGTGTATTATTTTTTTTGCAAACTACCGCCAGGTTTCCTGCCGCAGCAGCATTTGTTTTAAAAGCAAGTGCAGGTTCTGATTCTGCTTTATCAACAGCAGTATATGCAGCACAGTTGATACAATGTGTAAATGAATATTGAGAAAAAAATGCAGCTACAATTTCTGTATTTGTGATCGGTAATTCTTCTCTTGTAACAAAAGTAAGATCAAATGCAGGATATTTTTTTTCAAGCGCCCGAAGTTCCATTCCTAACTGTCCGTTAGCACCGGTAACAAGAATATTTTTTTTATTACTCAATTGAAGACAGTGATTAGGTTTTGAACACAAAATTATTCTTACAGTCTTTGAACAAAGGCTGGTTCAGGTCTTTTTCAGAAATGATCCTTTTATCAACAGGTATCTTCCAATCTATATTCAATGTTTTATCATCCAATGCAATTCCTCCTTCAGACTCCTTATTATACCATGAATCGCATTTATAAAACACTTCAGCGGTTTCGCTCAATACTGCATAGCCGTGAGCAAATCCCTGTGGCACCAACAATTGTTTTTTATTTTCTGCTGATAATTCTACACTGAACGATTTGCCAAAAGTTGGTGACCCTTTGCGTATGTCAACAGCAACATCTAATATAACACCGCTTAGTACCCGAACAAATTTTGTTTGGGCAAACGGATCAAGCTGGTAATGCAAACCACGAACAACACCATAAGAGGATTGTGCCTGGTTATCCTGTACAAATTTCAGATCAATGCCGGCATCAAGACATGTTTTCTCATTATATGCTTCAAAAAAATAACCCCTGATGTCTTTAAGAACAACTGGTTCAAAAACAAACAGGTCGGGGATGTCAGTCTTTATAAATGGCACTTGTCTGAGTTATGAGTTATAAATTATGAATTAAGAGTTGGTCTTAAGTTTTGAAGTAGGTATCATTCTGATACATACTCAGAACTCATAACTCTAAACTCTTTTCGTATACATTTTTGAAATATTCAATTGTATCGGTCAATCCTTCCTGGAATTTTCTTACAGGTTCATAGCCGAGTAATTTTTTTGATAATGAAACATCAGCAAGTGAATTCCTGATATCACCAGCTCTTGGTTCACGGTATGTAGCAGGCCAGTCGCTGTTCAAATTAGTTTGACATGCATTGTATAAATAATTCACAGAAAAATATTCGCCAACAGCAACATTGTATACTTTATTAAAAGCAATTTCATTCTCCGCAAGCATTCCTTTTATATTAACCTGCACAGCATTGTCAATAAAAGTAAAATCTCTTGTTTGTTCTCCATCACCATTTATATATACAGGAGATCTGTTAATAATCCCTTTTACAAATAAAGGAATTACTGCAGCATAAGGCCCATCAGGATCTTGTCTAGGTCCGAAAATATTGAAATAGCGAAAGCCCATTAATCTTATCCCGTACACGTCAGCAAAAACCTGGGCATACAATTCATTTGTTTTTTTTGTTGCCGCATAAGGTGATAAACAATTCCCAATTCTCTCTTCTATTTTCGGCAATGTAGGTTCATCGCCATATACTGAAGATGATGATGCATAAACAAAGCTCTTAACTTTTTTATCTACTGCTGCTTTCAGCATATTTACAAAACCATTTACATTTACCTCGTTAAAATAAATGGGTTCTTTGATCGAACGGGGTACTGATCCAAGTGCTGCCTGGTGACTTACATAATCAATCCCATCACATGCCTGCAAACAGGTTTCTGCATCCCTGATATCACCTTCCATAAATTCAAAAGCGGGATATGCTCTTAAGATAGAAAGATTGCTTTCAAAACCATTCACCAGGTTATCCAGCACACGAACTTTTTTTGCACCATGTTTTAATAAATATTCAGCAATATGACTGCCGATAAAACCGGCACCACCTGTTACAAGGAAGCTGTCTTTACTTATGTCTTTTGTATGAAAAATATTGCTCACTTAGTAAGTTATTTTTATTTCACAATATGATACCAGATTTCAGAGATCAGATATCAGCTGTTTTTTATTTGCGTAGCGATTTAATAAAATTGTAAGTTTATAAAGATTGTTGACTTCTGAAACCTGATCTCTGATATCAGATCTTAGAGCAACAATAATAAACAAGCTACAAACTCCAATACGCCCTGCTCTTTATCCTCGTTCTGTAAATTCCTTTAAGATCAGCTACCAATGCAAGCTCTTTTGAGATAGAAGCAAAATATGCATCATCAAGATTTTTATAACCAGTATGAGGCACCGTTACAATAATAGCATCATAATCGTTACTTAATTCAGATGTTAATCCAAAACCATATTCATGCTTAAGCTCGTCGCTGTCGGCATGGGGATCTGAAACATGAACATTCAATGAATATGATTTCAGCTCCTTTACAACATCAGCAACCTTGCTGTTCCTGATATCACTTACGTTTTCTTTGAATGTAGCACCCATCACCAATACTTTTGCCCTCTTTACATTACCATCACTTTGAATAATATGATGCAACACTTTTTTTGCAACATAGCCAGCCATACCATCATTGATATTCCTTCCGGCCAATATTACCTGGCTATCATAACCAAGTTTTTTGGATTTATAAGTAAGGTAATATGGGTCCACACCTATACAATGGCCGCCAACAAGCCCTGGTTGAAATTTTAAAAAATTCCATTTTGTTCCTGCAGCTTCCAGCACTTCAAAAGTATTAATGTTCATCTTATCGAAAATGATGGATAGTTCATTCATTAAAGCGATATTAAGATCACGTTGTGTATTCTCGATGATCTTTGCTGCTTCCGCAACTTTTATTGATGAAGCTTTGTGAACACCTGCTTTTACAACAAGCTCATATACTTTTGCGATTGTATCAAGGCTTTCTTCGCAGCAGCCACTTACTACTTTAATAATACTGCTGATGGTATGTTCTTTATCTCCCGGGTTGATCCTCTCGGGTGAATAACCAATCTTATAATCCGCTACCATTTTGAGGGAAGATAATTTTTCTATGATGGGTACGCAATCTTCTTCGGTACAACCTGGATAAACAGTACTTTCAAAAACCACGTAGTCACCTTTTTTGATAACCTTGCCGATGGTTTCACTTGCTCTTTGTACAGGAACAAGATCGGGCACATTGTGTTCATCAACAGGTGTAGGCACTGCAACGATAAAGAAATTTGCCACACGCAATTCATCGAGACTGTTTGTAAAATGAATATCACAATTCTCAAATGCAGATGATTCGAGTTCCTGGCTGGGATCAATACCATTACGCATCATTTCAACACGCTGGGCATTGATATCAAACCCAATCACTTTTATCTTTTTTGCAAATTCCAGTGCGATCGGCAATCCAACATAACCTAAACCAATAACCGCTAATGTTTTTTTCTTTTCTAGTAGATCCTGGTACATATTTATTTGTAGTTTATATTCTTTTTTCCTGATGTCAGATTTCAGCAATCAGAGATCAGCTTTTATTTTAATTTGCGTACTTCTCACACTTTCATAACTCATAACTCTTCATTATCCTTTCCTACTCTCAAATTCTTTCGGCAATTTATTCAATTCTTCTTTAGACAAACCTTTGAAATATTCATACGTGATCTTCAACCCTTCTGACCTGTTCACTTTTGGTTGCCAGCCAAGGATCTCTTTTGCTTTTGTGATATCCGGTTGTCTTTGTTTGGGATCATCTACCGGCAGGTCTTTATATACGATCTTTTGATTGGTGCCTGTAAGTTTTATGATCTCTTCTGCAAAGTCCTTTAAAGATATTTCGTCGGGATTACCCAGGTTTACCGGCATTACATAATCACTCATCAGTAATTTATAAATACCATCAACAAGATCATCCACGTAACAAAAACTTCTTGTTCTGGCTGCCATCACCGAAAACAGTAAGCGGCTCTTCTCTCAATGCCTGGCCAATGAATGCAGGTAATGCTCTTCCATCGTTTAACCTCATACGTGGGCCATAGGTATTGAAGATGCGAACGATCCTGGTTTCTACCTGGTGAAAACTATGATAGGCCATTGTCATCGCTTCCTGGAAACGCTTGGCTTCATCATAAACGCCACGTGGCCCAACCGGGTTTACATTGCCCCAGTATTCTTCTGCCTGCGGATGAACTAACGGGTCACCATAAACTTCGCTCGTACTTGCAACAAGTATGCGTGCTTTTTTTGCAAGCGCAAGCCCAAGACAATTGTGTGTACCGAGTGAACCTACTTTTAGTGTCTGTATGGGAATTTTTAAATAATCTATCGGGCTGGCAGGCGAAGCAAAATGTAAAATATAATCTAGCTTGCCGGTTACGTGAATGAATTTAGAAACATCGTGATGATAAAACTCAAACTGCTTTAATTTAAAAAGATGCTCAATGTTCTTCAGGTCGCCCGTAATTAAATTATCCATACCAATTACATCATATCCTTCACGTATAAAGCGATCGCATAAATGCGAACCTAGAAAACCTGCAGCGCCTGTAATGAGTACTCTTTTTGTTGACACGAAGTTGTATTAATGTATGATGTTAGATTTATGATTTTCGGGAATCGGGAATCGACCTGTGTTTTGCCATTGATTCCCATTTGCCATTTCACGATTACCGATTGCCGACGACGATTGCCTTCCGTCCCACACTCTCATAATGAAACCCAAGCTGCCTCATATGTTCAAGATCAAAAAGATTTCTGCCGTCGAAAACAATTTTATTTTTTAGCATGGCCGTGATCTTGTCAAAATCCGGTGTGCGGAATTCATTCCATTCAGTAGCGATGATCAATGCGTCCGCATTTTTCAAAGCTTCATATTGATTTTCTGCAAAATGAATACGGCTTCCCAATAATCCTTTTGTATTGCTCATTGCTTCCGGATCAAAGGCTGTAATGGTAGCTCCTTCAGCGAGCAAAGCTTCAATCATGTATAATGCAGGGGCTTCTCTTATATCATCTGTATTTGGTTTAAATGCGAGTCCCCACAAAGCAAAATTTTTACCTTTGATCCCGTCTTTAAAATATGCTTTTATTTTTGGCAAGAGGTGTAGCTTTTGTGCAGCATTCACACCCATCACGGCGTTCAATATCTTAAAATCGTAATTAACATCAGAAGCAGATTTTGCCAATGCCTGTACGTCTTTAGGAAAACAGCTTCCACCGTAACCAATACCGGGAAATAAAAATCTTTTACCAATCCTTTCATCACTTCCGATACCGCGGCGAACCATATCCACATCTGCTCCCATCTTTTCACAAAGCTGTGCGATCTCATTCATAAAACTTATTTTAACAGCCAAAAAAGAATTAGCAGCGTATTTTGTAAGCTCGGCAGAATTCTCATCCATAAAAATAATAGGATTTCCCTGGCGCACGAATGGTGCATAGAGGTCATTCATCTGCTTTATCGCCTTTTCCGATGTAGTGCCGATCACTACCCTGTCTGGTTTCATGAAATCATCTACGGCTACACCTTCCCGTAAAAATTCGGGATTACTAACCACATCAAAATCTACTTTTATATTTTTAGCAATGGCGGCTCTTACTTTTTCAGCTGTACCAACAGGAACAGTACTCTTATCGACAATAACTTTATACTCTTTCAGGATTTTTCCAAGCTGGTCTGCCACACCTAGAATATATTTAAGATCTGCGCTGCCATCTTCACCGGGCGGAGTAGGTAATGCAAGAAAAACAATGCGTGCATCTTCTACCGCTTCTTCCAGCGATGTTGTAAAATGCAACCTTCCTTCTTTCTGGTTCCTTAAAAATAATTTCTCAAGCCCGGGCTCATAGATGGTTACCTGGCCGGATAATAATTTATCAACCTTATTCTTATCAATATCAACACAGGTAACCGTATTACCTGTTTCAGCAAAACAAGTTCCTGTTACCAACCCTACATAACCCGTACCTATAACTGCAATTTTCATATTCCCTTTTAAATTTTATCTGGTTACTTGTTTATAAATTCCAACACATTCGACACGATAAATTGTTGTTGTTCTTCGTCGAGTTCTGTATGAATAGGTAATGATATTACTCTTTCTGTCAGCCAATCTGTATCCGGTAAATGGTAAGCACTTCCACCAAATGCATCAAACATTTTCTGTCGATGCGCCGGCACAGGATAGTATATCATTGATGGAATTCCTTTATCTGCAAGGAACTGGTGCAATGCGTCCCTATCGGTATCATGTACGATCAAAGTGTATTGATGAAAAACGTGTGTATTGTTTTTATCGCGGTAAGGTGTTTCAATTTTTTTATTGCCTGCAAAAGCCTTGTCGTAATAATCAGCAGCTTTTATGCGTGCAGCAATGTATTCATCAAGGTGTGTAAGTTTAATATTTAAGATAGCGGCTTGTACCGCATCCAATCTTGAATTGCATCCAACAACATCATGGTAATATCTTTTGCTTTGCCCGTGCGACGCAACCATTCTCATTATTTCCGCAAGCTTATCATCATCTGTGAATATGGCGCCACCATCACCAAATGCACCAAGGTTTTTAGAAGGATAGAATGAAGTACAGCCGATATGCCCGATACTGCCTGTTTTCCTTTTTGATCCGTCGCTGAATGTATAATCATTTCCAATTGCCTGGGCATTGTCTTCAATAACAAAAAGGTTATGCTTTTTGGCGATCTTCATGATCGCTTCCATATTTGCGGAATGGCCATATAAGTGTACCGGTACGATCGCTTTCGTTTTAGGGGTAATCGCTTTTTCGATCGCTACCGGGTCGATACAGAAAGTTCTTTTATCAACTTCAACAAAGATTGGTTTTATATTCAGCAAAGCTGCAACTTCAACTGTAGCTATATAAGTAAAGGAAGGTGTGATCACTTCATCGCCAGGTTTCAGGCCAAGGGCCATCATGGCAATTTGCAATGCATCGGTACCGTTGGCACAGGGAATAACATGTTTGCTTCCGTTGTATTTTGCAAGGTTTTCGGCAAAAGAGCTAACCTGTTTGCCGCCTATGAATTGCGAACTCTCCAACACTTCCAGCACGGCAGCATCTACTTCAGTTTTTATTTTATGATACTGGGTTTTAGTATCCACCATTTGTAACGGCCTCATGTGTTCATCATTTAAGGGCGCAAAGATACAATTTTGAACTACGAAACCAACCGATTACCCTGAATGAGGTATATGAGTTAAAAAGCTGTCACATGGTCCCACAAATTGATTTAACCATTAATACACTGTATTTTTGAAAAAAAACCAGGACTTGAGCCGCTTATTTTATAATCTTTCCCTGTTCTTATTTTCAACCGGGATACGCATTGCATCTTTATTTAATCATAAAGCGAAGCTATCGGCCCGGGGCAGAAATAAATTCCCGGTAATTCCTTTACATGATAAGGTGATCTGGATGCATTGCGCCAGCCTTGGCGAATTTGAACAAGGGCGGCCCGTATTGGAAGCAATGAGAAAAAAATATCCTTCTTATAAGATTGTGCTGAGTTTTTTTTCTCCCAGCGGCTATGAGATCAGGAAGAATTACGCAGGAGCCGATTCGGTCATTTACCTGCCTATCGACAATATCATCAATGCAAAAAGATTAATTAGCAGCATCAATCCATCACTTGTTATCTGGGTAAAATATGAATACTGGTATTACTATTTAACTGAATTGAAGAAAAGGGCCATCCCGGTAATACTCGTTTCGGGAATATTCAGGGATTCACAGCCATTTTTTAAATGGTATGGCGGTATCTGGAAAGAAATGCTGGGATGTTTTGATCAAATATTTGTTCAAAATGAAAGTTCAAAGGATCTTTTACAACAGATCGGTATTGAAAAAAATGTTTCTGTTGGTGGTGATACACGTTTTGACCGTGTAATTACCATTGCAGAAAAAAGAGAGCCTGTTCAACACATCATGGGTTTTGTTGCAGGTAAGCAGGTACTCGTTGCCGGCAGCACCTGGGAAGATGATGAGATTGAACTCATACATTATGTAAAAGCACACCCTGAAATTAAATTCATTGTTGCACCGCATGAAATTGATGAGGAAAATATTGATGATGTAAAAAAAGAATTTCCGAATGCGATATTATATTCACAGGTAGCAACCGGGATCGTTGTTCCTGAAAATATAAATGTATTGATCATTGATAATATTGGTATGTTGTCAAAATTGTATCAATATGCAGATATAACCTATGTAGGCGGCGGGTTTGGTAAAGATGGTATTCATAATATCCTGGAAGCAGCTGTGTATGGAAAGCCGGTGATATTCGGCCCCGTATATGAAAAATTTGCAGAAGCAAAAGAACTTGTAAAGGCCGGCGGCGCTTTCAGCATCAACAACGCTTTGGAACTGGAGGCTTTACTCGATAATCTTTTTAAGAACAGGATGGAATTAAAAAAAACGGGAGATACCGCAGGCGCTTATGTTTACAGCAAACAAGGTGCTACCAATAAAGTAATGGATTATGTAATGGAGAAACGTCTTTTAACCAGCTGATCAAATTGTTTTACGATCGGGGCACTGTCATCCCAGCCAAGTTTTAGTTTCAGTTCCCGTTTGATCCAGTATTCTGCTTCAGGGTAAATAGCAAAACCATTGATTGTTTTTATACTTCTTTCATACATTACTTCATCGCCACGAAAAAGTTCACTGATGTATAAATAACGGTCATTGATATTGATCGCTTTTTTAAGATCTTTAATAGGAACATCCTGCAATGCATCGCTCAATTCGAGTTTACTCTGTTTCAGTTTATCGTTGAGTGAATCTCCTGATTTACCGCCAATCGTTTCATGTAGTTCTTTTCTTGGTTTGGCATCTGCCGGGCGTTGATGTATCAATGTTGGTGTGTCTTCAACAGGATCGAAATTAATGGGCGGTTTGTTTTGCGCACTCATTGCATTCTTTGCTTCGGCATTTCTTTTTATTTCTTCAAGTTCTGCTTCTATTTCTGCTTCGTCAACAATTAAAAGCTCAATGATCTTTTCTTCTTCTTTGGGTTCATCTGTCGTTTCTGCATTCTCAAAAGCAACAGGCATATCAATAGCAACAGCAGCCGGGGTTTCTTCGGTTGGCGCTGTTGTTGCTTTAATATGCAGGAGTTCCGACTGGAGCATTTGTACTGTCACTAAAAGTGTATCAGGTGACGCATTCTGTGAAATTTGTTCCAGGAGCCTGTTACAGAGTGTTTCCACCCGTTCCATATATTGAGTTTTGCTGATTAATATTAATTCTGTGCCGCAAATTATGTTTTGTCCTGTGAATAGAATCCATAATCTTTGCACGTAATGGGAATAAAGTTACAAACACATTTTTAAAAAAATTATTTAATGTTTATTGAACCGAATTTTGGAGGTGAGCGCCGTGGTTGGATCGAGGTGATTTGTGGTAGTATGTTTAGCGGTAAAACAGAAGAATTGATCCGCAGGCTGAAGCGTGTAAAGATCGCTAATCTTAAAGTAGAAATATTTAAACCGGCTATTGATACGCGTTATGATGAAACAAAGATCGTGAGCCATGATACCAATGCGATCATGTCAACACCAGTTGATAGCTCTCAGAATATTTTACTACTGGCGCAGGATGTAGATGTGGTGGGTATTGATGAAGCACAGTTCTTTGATGCCGAGATCGCTAATGTTTGCGAACAACTCGCATTAAAAGGAATAAGAGTGATCGTTGCAGGATTGGATATGGATTATCTTGGCAAACCATTCGGGCAAATGCCGAATCTTTTATCTAAAGCCGATTATATTACCAAGCTGCACGCTATCTGTGTAAAATGCGGCAATATTGCCAATGTAAGCTATCGTAAGGTTGCTGGCGGAGGACAGGTGCTTTTGGGGGAGAAGGATGTATATGAACCGAGGTGTCGTCATTGTGCACAGCTTAAAGATATTTAGAAGCTACATTGAACATAGAACATTGTACGTTGCTTGTTGAGAATTAAGAAATGTTCAATATTCAACGTACAATTTTCAATATTCAAATGCTGCTAATAAACATTCCGGAAAATAAAAAGCGTCCTGAGAGATCAGGACGCTTTTCTTTTTTATTACAATCGGCTTATTGTTTTATAAACTTCTCAGTAATGATCTTACCTCCGTTATTTATTTTAACCACGTAAACACCACTTGTTAGTTTAGATACATCTACCGCTTGTGGGTTGCGAACAATATTTTGTTTCATAACCACAACGCCTTTTGCATCCAATACCACGAAGCTGCTGTTTGCTGATACTTCGCCGTCCAAACTCATGTTCATGATATTTGTTACAGGATTTGGATAAACAGATACAACATTTTTATCTGTTACAGGAGTAACCGCGATATCAGTATGTTTGCTGGCAGTTCCCAACTGTACTTTTAATGTATAGCATGTTGTTGAGCTGTTTGCGCCATTGTAACCATATACCTGTGCATAATAAGTTCCTGCTGCTGCAGTGTAACTGATCGATTCACTTGTTGTACTTCCGTTTTGTGAAATACCAACCTGTGTACCTGCACTGTTCAGTAACTTAAGATCATAGTCGCCAGGTAGTGTTGTTAATGTAAGTGTGATCGTTCCACCTGTAGTAATAACAAATTTGTAGTTGTCTACATCTGCTGAAGGACTGATCAAACCAGTAATATTTGTATTGAATGGAATGGTTGCAGCACCAGAAATTGTTCCATTGGTTGAAACATCATAGCTGCTTTGACAACCTGTAACCGTTGTTGCAGTTGCAGTAATTGTGTAGCAGGTTGCGCTGTTAGCGCCATTGTATCCAAATACTTTAATGTAATAAGTACCAGCGGCCTGGCTGCTTAATGAAACTGATTCATTTGCAGTAGAAGTTTCGCTTGAACCAAGCTGTGTTCCTGAACTGTTATAAATGAACAGATCATAATCAACACCTGAAGGACCAGCCAAAGTATAAACAATATTGCTGGTAGCACTCACTGTGATCTTATAATAATCAATATCTGTACTTGTGCTGATCGCTGCAGAATTTGCAACACCTGAAGAGATAGCAGCACCTGCAGCCAATGTTTCATTTGGTTCAAATGCTGTTGCACATGTAGAAGCAGCCGAAGTTGTAAACTGCGCTGCTGCTGCGGTACTTGTACCTGATAAACAGTTTGTAGTTACCCTCCAGTCGTACAAAGAAGATGCAGTTAAACCTGAAAGGTTTGCTGATGTTCCTGTTTGTGCTGTAGAGAAGCTTGTCCATGTACCTGAAGAATTCAATTTGTAATCAACAGCATAACTAACAGCACCACTAGCCGCAGTCCAGCTAACCGTTGCACTGCTTGAAGTAATTGCCGAAGATGTTAATCCTGTTGGTGCATTACATACAGCAGCTGAAGTTGTGAATTGTGCAGTAGCTGCAGTGCTTGTACCTGATGAGCAATTGGTAGTTACTCTCCAGTCGTACAAAGAAGATGCTGCCAAACCTGAAAGGTTTGCTGATGTTCCTGTTTGAGCAGTAGAGAAACTTGTCCAGGTACCTGATGTGTTTAATTTATAATCTACCGCATAACTAACAGCACCACTAGCCGCAGTCCAGCTAACCGTTGCACTGCTTGAAGTAATTGCTGAAGATGTTAATCCTGTTGGTGCGTTACATACAGCAGGTGTAGCAGTTGTGAATTGTGCTGCAGTTGCTGTTGTTGTACCTGATGGGCATGTTGCACCTACTCTCCAGTCGTACAATGAAGAAGCAGTTAAACCAGTAAGGTTTGCAGATGTTCCTGTTTGTGCTGTTGAGAAGCTTGTCCAGGTAGATGATGAGTTTAATTTATAATCTACTGCATAACTTGTAGCAGCTGATACTGCAGTCCAGCTAACCGTTGCACTGTTCGTTGTTATAGCAGATGATGCTAAACCTGTTGGTGCCGTGCAAGGAACCAATGTGGTGAATTGTGCTGATGCTGCGGTACCTGTTCCTGAAGTACATGTTGCAGTAACTCTCCAATCGTATAAACTTCCCGATGCAAGACCAGTAAGACTTGCAGAAGTTCCTGTTTGAGCAGTAGAGAAACTTGTCCAGGTACCTGATGTGTTTAATTTATAATCTACCGCATAACTGGTAGCGCCACTTACTGCGGTCCAGCTAACATTTGCACTTGTTGTTGTAATTGATGAAGATGTTAACCCCGTTGCTGATCCGCAGGATGAACCTGCAGTGATCGTGAAGTTTGTATTAGAGATATCAAAGAAGATATTTCCAACGGCTTCTACTTTTATTCTTGCAGTTGTTGTTGGTGTATTTGGGATGGTTACGGCTTCTGTACCATCGTTAGCAGTGCTTGCTGCCAATACTGTCGGGAACGTTTGGCCGCCGTCGGTTGATAAAGATATTTTTACATTGGCACAACTTACTGGCGATGCAGTTGTACTTGCAACGGCCCATGTAATTGTTTGCGTAGATCCACCTACATAACTAACAGCAGTGTTTGGTGAGCTAACTGCAAATGGACCCGAAGCTGAACTAACGGTTACCACCATATCAGTAAATTGAGTCTGGCCTACACTAACAGGAGCAGTAGAACTATAAGGAGCGTTATCTCTTACAGTAAGCCTGAAGTTCAATGTTCTTGCAACTGAACTTAATGCTTCTGTGTTTGCACCTGCATCACCACCTGTTAATGGGCCGCTTATCAATGCGCCAGCAAGAATGGTTGCTAATTTTGGAAAATACCTTGTTGGTGATGTTGTTGGAGCAAATGATATCCAGTTTGGACCAGATGCTTTTGTTGCGCTCGCTACACTACTTGCATTTTGTTGTGATGTAGATGCATTGTCATTTTCTTCCCAGCTATAGGTTAATACATCACTTGCATTTGCATCAGTGGCAGAACCTGTAAGTGCAAACGGAGTACTTTTTGGAATTGTATAATTACTAACTGCAGCTACAACAGGTGTTGAATTTGTAATGGTAGTTGTTGTAGGACAGGTTTTAGCATTAAGGTTTGTTTGTATTTGTGCAATAGAAGCCTGGTGATAGTAAGCTATAGAATGTGGCGCAAGATCCTGGCTGGTGATACCTGCATAACCCATGATTGTGATACCAGAACCTGGTTCTTTGTTTACACCTGTTCCTTCATTGCTCATTGAAAAAGTATGATTGGCTCCTAATTGATGGCCTATTTCATGAACAACATAATCAATATCGAAATTGTCACCAGTAGGAATTCCATCAGCAGGAGATGTATATCCGCCACCTTTATATTCAGTTGAACCATCAGAATTAATGGTTGTATTATTACCACATATACAACCAATGCAACCTGCATTACCGCCGCCACCACTTTGTCCGAAAAGATGCCCGATATCAAAATTTGCATCACCTATTACATTATGTAATGTAGTTACAAGTTGAGAGGTCCATTCTCCACCTGCACCAGCCGTACCAGCTGAATAAGGATCGGATGAAGCAGTATAATAAAATACACTTGTAGTGCTTGCGATCAGGTTTAAATGTAAAGCAAGGTCTTTTTCATAAACACCATTACAACGGGTTAAAGTTGCATTTACAGCAGCAAGTACCAATGCTACCTGCGATGAACTTGTTGCACCAAAATAATTTGAATACTCAGCAGTTACTGATTGAGCAAGACGCATTGTCTTTAAGTTTCCGCCAGAGCGTGCCATGGCTGAATTAGCAACCTGAGTATTTAAACCATCTATCATATGCCTGTCCACTGTTGAACATGCCCATGGTAAACTTCCTGTATTTCTCTGAGATTTGTATACTGCATAAACAGTATGATCCTGTGAATATGCTTCGATGAATTCATCTGCTTTTCCAATTCTGAATACCATTGTTTGTATCCCCTGTGGAGAAAGGCTCAATTTTAAAGTCGCTTCTTTATCTGTAATTCCTCTTCCTGAAAAAGCCCTGATCTGTGGAAACTGCGCCTGCAATTGTGCATCAAAATTTGAAGCTTCAAATACTTCAAATTCTTCAATTGCTCCATCCGCATTTGGTAGTGAAATAACAGTTGAATGCCTGGCAGCATTGTCTGCAACAGAAAATAATTCCTGTCTTAATGGATCAATATCCAGGTTAAATAATTTGAATTCTTTTGGATAAGATAATCTTGCTACAGCTTTATCAGTAGCTATTCTGCCGGCGTTGGTATGCGCCGACCAAAAATTCTTTTTTTGAGCCATCACACCGCTCAAAAACGTGAACGACAGGAAAACCAGTAACAGTTTTTTCATAAAAAGTTTTTTGTTAAGATAATTAAATGAGGGGGTAGGTGTTAAAATTTGGCTTTGAATATAAACCTGTTTTTTTGTATTAAAAAAATTTTTAGGTGAATAACTAAAAAAATCGGACGAATACGGGACTTGAACTAAAAAAAATGCAGTTATTAACGTGATTGATCAAAATTGTGGAAAACAGAAAACGATTATTGGATAATTACAACCAACCAACGCAAGGCGATAGTATCATCTATGGTCAGTCGTAGGTTGTCGGTGGTCGTTCCTATATTTGCGTGTATGAACAGCCGCGTCTTTGCATTGCTGAAAAAAGATATACTGCTTGAACTAAGGCAACAGCATACTTTCTATGGTATACTCCTGTATGTTGCTTCCACTGTTTATGTTTTGCATTTGTCTATGCCTGAAAATCCTGACAGCGAAGTATGGAACAGTTTATTCTGGGTCATTCAATTATTTGTATGTGTGAATACAGTAGCAAAAAGTTTTCTCCAGGAAAACCGGGGCCGCATGCTCTATTATTATTCAATAGCCTCACCTGTTGAGTTTATCATTGCAAAACTTATTTTTAATGTATTGCTCATGCTGATCATGAGTATTGTAAGCCTTATACTATTTTTTGTGTTTTTGAATAACCCGGTTAATGACAGTCTCCGGTTTATCGGCATCGTATTATTAGGCGGCACCAGCCTCAGCCTTGTATTTACAGTAATGAGTGCCATCGCTTCAAAGGCACAACACAACGCTGCACTGATCGCCATTTTAGGCTTCCCCGTTATTTTACCACAATTGCTTTTATTGATGCGCCTGAGTAAAGCGGCCTTCTCAGAAGTTTTCAGGCAAGGGGCCATTCTGCAATTAGCAGGATTGGTCGGTTTGATGGATATGCTGGTGATTGTATTGGCGGTAATATTGTTTCCGTATTTGTGGAAGGAGTAAACACGAATTTTAGATCACGAATTGCACGAATTAAATACCGCATCATAAACCAAACAGTGCCGAATAATACAACAGTTCCAGTTTAAAACAGGTAAATTTTGATCATTTTTCGTCGTTAAAAAATCTCATTATTAATTCGTGCAATTCGTGTTAAAAATTCGTGTTTTCATATCCCCGTTTCCCCATACCTTTGCGCCACTTATTTAAAAACGCAGCCCTGGGTGAATAAAAGCTGGTGGAAAATATTATCATTTATTTTGTTGGTGTATACCATCATTTGTGGCTTTTTGCTCGACGTTCCCCGCCTTCCTATTCTTAATGAATCTATCCGCAATCTTTATTTTCACGTTTGCATGTGGTTCGGTATGATGATCCTTTTTACAGCCAGTTTTGTATATAGTATCAAGTACCTGCGTGGCTTTGATTACCGCAACGATATCTACGCACATAATTTCGCTTCTGTAGGCTCCCTGTTTGGGATACTTGGTTATGCCACCGGAATACTATGGGTTTCTGTTACCTGGATCACCGACCAGGGGCAATCACTGGGAAGCGTATTAAAAGAACCAAAACTAATTGGGGCAGCTATTGCATTATTAATATATGGTGCTTACTTTGTACTCCGCGGTTCATTTACGGATATTGACAAAAGAGCGAGGATAAGTGCCGTGTATAATATTTTTGCTTTTGCCATGCTTTTTCCAAGTATTTGGATAATTCCAAGATTGGTAGGAAGTTTACACCCCGGTGCACCAGGAAGCGATAGTGGCAACCCGGCTTTAGACAAACGTGATATGGATGCAGGCATGCGACTCGTTTTCTGGCCAGCAGTTATTGGATGGACATTGTTGGGTGTGTGGGTGGCAACATTAAAAATAAGATTAGAATTGTTCAGGGATAAAAAATTGTTACATGGGTAAGAAATTCGTTTGGCGTTTGGCGTTTATCGTTATGGGGCTTTTTATTTCCCTGGTTTCTGTTGCACAGGATAAATCTGTTGAGATGGCCGATGGTATGAGAAGCAATGGAAAGATTTATATTGTGGTAGCAGTTTGCTTAACTATTTTAATTGGTTTGTTCTTATATATGATGAGGATCGATATGAAGTTGCGTAAGATTGAAAAGAATAAACACGCTGAATAATATTTCACGCAAAGGCGCAAAGATGCGTTAAGTTCGCAAAGATTTTTTGCGGTCTTTGCAAACTCACCTGCTTTGCGTGAGGTAAAAAAAATGGCTTGCAAGGGATCACCCCTTTTTTATAAATAAAAAACAAACATATGTCATCACATCAGCCGTATAGCTTTTTTCAAAGTGTAGAAAAAAGTTTTGACAAAGCAGCTAAATTCACATCGTTTGATCCAGGGATCCTGGAACAGATCAAGGCCTGCAACAGTGTATATCAAATGCGATTCCCATTGAAAAGAGATGATGGAAGCGTTGAAGTAATTGAAGCTTACCGTGTACAACACAGTCACCACAAGGCACCCTGCAAAGGAGGTATCCGTTTCAGTGATGAAGTGAACCAGGATGAGGTAATGGCGCTTGCATCTTTGATGACCTACAAATGTGCCATTGTAAATGTGCCGTTTGGCGGTGGTAAGGGTGGTATCAAGATCAACCCAAAAAAATACAGTGTTTATGAACTGGAAAAAATAACGCGTCGTTATACAAGCGAACTGGTTAAGAAAAATTTCATTGGCCCGGGCATCGATGTACCTGCTCCTGATTATGGAACCGGTTCAAGAGAGATGGCATGGATCGTAGATACTTATGCTTCATTAAAACCAGGCGAAATTGATGCTGCCGGTTGTGTAACAGGTAAGCCTGTAACACAAGGTGGTGTTCGTGGTCGTACGGAAGCAACAGGGCTTGGTGTTTTCTTCGGTATCCGTGAAGTATGTAACATGCCTGATGTTATGAAAAAGCTCGGACTTGAAATGGGCATCAAAGGAAAAAAAGTAGTTGTACAGGGAATTGGAAACGTAGGTTACCACTGTGCAAAATTCTTCAGGGAAAATGGAGCGATCGTTATTTGTATCTCAGAACATGATGGCGCAGTATTTAATCCAAATGGTGTGAATGAAGAAGAATTGATCCAACACAGAAGTAAAACAGGTTCTATTTTAAATGCTCCGGGTACAACTACCCTTAAACATACAAATGATGCATTGGAACTGGAATGCGATATTCTTATTCCTGCTGCATTGGAAAATGTTATCAATGGAGATAATGCAAAAAGAGTAAAGGCGAAGATCATTGGTGAAGCAGCAAATGGTCCATGCACACCGGAAGCGGATGATGTTTTCGCACAAAAAGGAATTTTATGTGTGCCTGATATGTACCTGAATGCAGGTGGCGTTACTGTAAGTTATTTCGAATGGTTAAAAAACCTTAGCCACGTACGTTATGGCCGTATGGAAAAACGTTTTGCAGAAAATCAAAATACCCGCCTGCTTGGACAACTGGAAGATCTTACAGGAAAGAAAGTAAGTGATACCGACCGTGCACACATCATGCATGGTGCTGATGAAGTTGATCTTGTACACAGCGGTTTGGAAGAAACCATGATCACAGCTACAAGAGAGATCATGGATATCTGGAACAAGAACCCGAATATCCCTGATATGCGTACAGCAGCTTATGTAAATGCTATTAATAAAGTAGCAACAAGCTATGGTGAGTTAGGTATCTTCCCATAATGGTATTTATGAATTTTTTTATATTAAGAACTCCGGAGTTGTTCCGGAGTTCTTTGTTTATTGGAAGCCTGTAATTGAATTTTCAATAACCAACGTATAATATTCAATGTTCGTCTTGAACTATGATTAAAATGATTTGCTGATTTACTACGATTATTTATTTTAATCATAGTTTTCATTTAATCAAATGGATCATGGTTCAGAATAAAGATGGCATTTTTTCTTCTTCAATGAATTGCCCTGCTTCATTTTTAAAAGCGGCACAATGGTTTCCATTTGTTACAACAATATATTTCGCCTTCACATTTATATTATACCCCAGCACCTGCTGCAATACATTTTCAGATAAGGCTATATTCATTTCCTTGCATTCAACAATCATAAATGCTTTTGTTTCCCGATCATATACAACAATGTCAAAACGTTTTTTTACATCGCCCAGCATCAATTGCTTTTCGACAGCGATCAATGAAGCAGGATATTGTAAAACTTCTGTGAGGTAAAGTAAAAAATTCTGGCGCACCCATTCTTCAGGAGTGATCAATATCCAGCGTTTGCGAATGATACAGAAGATGCGCTCTTTTCCATTTTCATTTTTGATGGAAGGCTTTGTGTCGGGATAATTTATTTTGATCATGTGCTGCAAATATCGGGAATCAATAACGGCAATCGGCAATCGGCAATCGAAGTCTTCAAGAAAAAATGCTCCTAAAAATTTAGAAGCATTTCATATTTAAAAGTTTTTATTGCCGATTCACGATTGCCGATTGCCGCCTGTTAGTTCGTCGCCGCATCCGCATTCAAATTTCCCCAGCCCAATGATGAGCTCTTTGTTGGATAATTGGCGCTTGTTTGTATAAGCTTATTTAAAACCTGGTCCCTTGTGTATGTTGGAAAACGACTCCATACCAATGCAGCAATGCCTGCCGCCTGTGAAGTGGAAACTGATGACCCGCCAACTGTTGAAGGCACATCTCCACTTGAAGCTAACGTAATGGGATGGCCGCCGTTAGAGGCTCTTTCCATCACAATTGTAAAATCGGTCTGGCTCCCGTTATGGCAATCGGTACAGGTTGTGTTGAAGTTATTGTCTCTTACACCTGTAACTGCATTCACATTACTTAATGTAGCAGGAAAAATAACACCAAACCAGCTTGCTGACCAGCCAAAGGAAGTGCCTGCTGCACAGAATATCAACTTGCCTTTTCCATAAGCATAATTAATCGCATCAGTTATTTGTGAACTGCTTGTTATAGAACCCATGCTCATGCTGATGATCTTTACATCTGCCCTGTTACCAGCATTTGTAAATGCATCGGAAACACCTTTTACTTCACGGCTCGCATCTAAAAATACATCTTCAGCTGCCCTGCATGTTACGAGATTGCAATTGTATGCAATACCGCAGGCGGCACCATCTATACCACGCGGGGCCGCACATGCGCCGGCCATGCAGGTACCATGACCACAACCATCATCTGGTGTTTCTGAAGTTCCATATTGTATCCCAAAAATTGAATTTCTTGGAAGTGTAACAATTTTTTCTACGGTTCTTCCTGTTGATGATCCCTGGTTAAATGCAGATCCCAGGTTATCCTGGTCAAATTCACAACCGGTATCTACAACAAATATTTTTGTACCGGCACCGGTTGACTTTGTCCACGCCTGTGTTATCTTATGATAGGAATGATTCCATGATTGTTTACATGCAGGAGTAATTGTTGTATAGTCTACACCGGCTACAAGGCCAGTTTCAGCAGGATTCCCGTCACAACCACTACTACTGGCAATTGCATTTTCTTTTTGTTCCTGTTGTGTTGCATCTTTTGGCTGATAACCCATTGGCTCTGCATAACGTATAAGGTTACTTGCTCTTAATAATTTTACAGTTGCATAATTTTTTACAGTAACATCTATTACCGGCAATACAGTTTCATCCCATTGCTGGATTGATTTGAGTGTTAGCGTTGCATCCAGCTCCTGCTCAGACTGAAGGATCATTTGCAAAACCTTATCCCGTGCAGCTTTCCAGTCTGCACTATTGATGTTAATGTTCTGAATATTATTTTCAATATTATTCGCATTAGCAGGTTTATATCCTACCGACATAATATTATCGCTTTGTTGCAACGCACTCCATACCATCTCATCGGAAGCTGAGCTCCATAAAAATTCTTCATGCTGCGAAAGCTGATCTTTAATAAATGCATCAATATCAGTTGAAGAGATCAATTCAGGGGCTTTGTTATTTTTTTCTTCTGTTGTAACCGAGGTCTTTTTACAGGAAAAAAGAAAAACAAGCGCTAGTGAACAGTAGATTATCTTTCTCATATTAGTTTATTTTGTTTTCTAAGTTAATCTTTATTATGAGTAGTTGAATATTATTTACCAGTAAAAAGTTGACAGGGTTGACAGGTTGAAAAGTTGACCAGGTAAATCCTCATCAACCCTTTACCCAATCAACTTATCAACTTTTTTAGTACTTTTAGCCGAATAGTAAAAAAGATGAAGACAAAAGAAGAGATCGTAGAAAACTGGCTCCCAAGGTATACGGGAGAGAAATTAGCAAACTTTGGTGAATACATCCTGTTAACCAATTTTTCCAATTATGTAAAAATGTTTGCAGAATGGAACAATGCAGAGATCATAGGACTTGATCGCCCAATGCAATGTGCAACTGCCAACAATATCACCATCATTAATTTTGGAATGGGTAGCCCGGGCGCTGCCACTGTTATGGACCTGCTCACTGCCATTAAACCAAAAGCAGTGTTGTTCCTCGGCAAATGCGGGGGATTGAAAAAAAGAAATAAAATAGGTGACCTTATATTGCCCATCGCTGCGATAAGAGGAGAAGGTACGAGCCGGGATTATTTTCCGCCTGAAGTACCGGCATTACCTGCTTTCGCTTTACAAAAAGCAATATCAACCACCATTAGGGATTATGAATTTGATTACTGGACCGGCGTATGCTACACCACCAACCGCCGTGTATGGGAACACGATGATGCTTTTAAAGAATATCTTCAAAAGGTAAGGGCCTATGCCATTGATATGGAAACGGCGACCATTTTTACAGTAGGCTTTTACAACAGGATACCTACAGGCGCATTGTTATTGGTGAGTGATTCACCTATGGTACCGGAAGGTGTGAAGACAGAAGCAAGCGATGTTACCGTTACAGCCACTTATGTTGAACGTCATTTAAAGATCGGGATCGATTCTTTAAAACAATTGATCAATGATGGGATGACGGTGAGACACCTGAAATTCTGATTTGATGATTTGAAAATTTGAAGATTGGTCTTCTAAACGAAAAGTTGTTTTCATTTTCAAATCTTCAAATTTTCAAATCTCCAAATTAATGTCTCCACTTCTCTCCATAAAAAACCTTTCCATTACATTCAATAACGATGGCCAATCAACCACGGCTGTCAATAATATTTCCATCAATATAGAAAGAGGTAAAACAGTTGCTCTTGTTGGAGAAAGTGGAAGTGGAAAATCTGTTACTGCTTTATCTGTGCTTCAGCTTTTACCAAAAAATACTGTCGTGAAGGGAGCATTATTATACAATGCTGATGGAGAACAGCAGATCGATCTTCATGGACTTTCCTATAAAGAGATCAACAAAATAAGGGGTAATAAAATTGCGATGATCTTCCAGGAACCCATGACCTCTTTAAATCCTGTACTTACTTGTGGCTGGCAGGTAATGGAAACATTGATGACGCACCAGCAATTATCCAAACAAAAAGCAAGGGAAAGAACCATTGAACTTTTCGCACAGGTTGAGTTACCTGGCCCGGCGGCTATGGTAGATCGTTACCCACACCAGTTAAGTGGCGGGCAAAAGCAACGTGTTATGATCGCCATGGCCATGAGTTGCAACCCCGATCTTTTAATTGCTGACGAACCTACCACGGCACTTGACGTGAGTGTACAGAAAAGCATACTGGAACTTATTAAAAAACTACAACTGCAAAACAATCTTGCTGTTCTATTGATCACACACGATCTTGGGCTTGTTGCAGATGTAGCCGATGAAATTGCAGTAATGTATAAAGGAGAGATTGTTGAACAGGGAAAGGCAAATGAAGTATTATCAGTTCCTAAGAATAATTATACAAAGGCATTGCTTGCCTGCAGGCCGGCGGCAAATGCAAAGGGAAAGCGGCTGGCGGTGTTGAGTGATTTTTTGGAGAATGCAGAAATTAAAAATGAAAAATTAATAATTAATAATGCAGAGCAACCAATTGCCGATTCCCGATTGCCGATTGCTGAAAATGTTACTTCTATTCTAACTGTACAAAATTTAATAGTACGCTTTCCTGATACCAAAAACATTTTCGGAAAACCAACTTCTTATTTCAATGCAGTTGATGATGTAAGCTTTGACGTAAAAGAAAATGAAACACTTGGTTTGGTTGGTGAAAGTGGTTGCGGCAAAACAACACTTGCGAGGGCGATTTTACAATTAATAAGACCAACATCAGGAAAAATATTATTGAAAGGGAAAGACATCAGCAACATCACTGCTCCGGAATTAAGGGCTGCAAGAAAAGATCTTCAAATTGTTTTCCAGGATCCTTATGGTTCATTGAATCCACGCATCAGCATAGGTGAAGCGATCATGGAACCATTGAAAGTGCATCATCTTTATAATAGTAACACCGAGAGAAAAGAAAAAATAATTTCATTGCTTGAACAGGTGCATTTGGATGCTGATCATTTTAAACGTTACCCACACCAGTTTAGCGGTGGACAACGCCAACGTATTTGCATTGCCCGTGCGCTGGCACTTCAGCCTTCGTTTTTATTATTTGATGAAAGTGTTTCTGCACTGGACGTAAGTGTGCAGGCACAGGTATTGAATCTCATCAACGAACTCAAAGCTTCATTTAATTTCACTTCTGTTTTTATTTCACATGATTTAGCCGTGGTGCATTATATCAGCGACAGGATAATGGTAATGCAAAAAGGAAAGATTGTTGAATCGGGAGATGCAGATCAGATCTATCATGATCCGAAAAATGAGTATACACAAAAACTCATCGCTGCGATACCGGGAAAGAAATTGCCACTGATTCACTGATTAATTGTCTGAACTATGATTTAAGTGATTTTTTTTATAGACTATGTTTATTCATTTAAGCTAATGCTCTTAATCATAGTTCTCATTTCATCAAAAGAATCATTGTTCAGACAAAAATAATCAGTGGCATTCTTAAAAGAATTAGTTGCCAAATCTATTACTGTCCCTATAAAAATTCTTTGCGCTTTTATGAAACTGGAACAACGCTTTTTTTAATTGATCATTTAACTGGTCATCTATCGGTTCATTTTCTTTAAGCCTCACATTCGTCATCAATGAAAGATCATGATCACTCTTAATTTCATTTTCATCTAAAGGCTGCAGGCCGGTGATCGCTATTTTCCATTGGTTTTCTTTTTTAATACGGTACTTATAGAAATAAACAAACCCTGCTTCTCCTTTTATGATGCATTGTTGTTTTGATAAAAATACCATCGAGTCAAGCTTGTCGTATTTATTTTCCCCGGTGAGGAAGCTTCTTGTTATATAATATTGCGTTTTGAATTGTTTTGGAAACCTGTCTCCATAACCTGCCTTATCAAGCTGTGAAAATAAGTCTGCCCTGTATTTATCATCTTTCGCCAGGTCAAATAATATACTGTCATCCACAAACCTGTTGTTGCGTATCATCAATACAGCAGTGTTCAATCTTACATCTTCATCATTGGATCGCAGCAGGCTGGAAAAATACTGTTGTACATTTTTATCTTTATCATAAAAAGGCATTAAGAGTTTCGAATAATTTTGTAGCTCCTCTCCTTTATCGTTATTGTAACTATATACACGTACAGGCTCATCATTGTCATTCTTTTTCATGTCAGCCTGCATTTTTATCTCGTCCTTGCTTCGCTGTTTTTTTAGAGCAACTTTTGCATCTATATAAATATTGGGGAAATAACTTTTATATGCTTTAGGTTTAATTAAACCACTATCTACCAGTGTTGCAAAAAGTTCAATGACGTTTTCTTTATAATCATCAAGCGTGGAGAGCCTGAGTAATTCAGGGAACAGGTTTGCAGAAAGACTTAAAGAATCATCCAGGTTCTCAAACATACTATTGAATTCGTAATTGTTTTCAAATATGGGAGGATCCTGCAACAATATTTCTTTAAGCAGTTCATAAGAAGCTTTTGTTTTTATCCTTGCCAGGGCTTTCACCACTTCATTTTGAAACAAAGCTGTGTCTGCTGTTTGTTCATAAATTTTCTTAAGGTTTGCAACCAATATATCTGAAGCAGAGTCCCTGATGTATCCAAGTTCTGCGATCAGTCTTGATTTGGTATCAAAATATTTTTTATCAGAAATATTTACTTTGGCCAGTGCATCCATGATCATTGGAATTCCTTTTGCCCCGTAAAAAACATTTCCAATAGATTGTTGTGCTTTGTTCTGCACCGCACTGTCCTTGCTAAAAAGGTCATTAAAAAAAACATTCAGCCTGCTTTCATATAAATTTCTGCCTGTCGTTTGTTCGGGTTTAAAACTATTAAAGAAAGCTGTTACAAACGGCCCGGATGCATTGACGGTATCACCAACACTTGTAATATCATACAGGAAATTATTTTTCAGTATCAGCAAATGATTGATCACTCTTGCAGTGCCAGTATCATTTATTGAAACGCGTATTCCGGCATAATCTTTCCCCACAACAGGTTTTGTTTCACCCATCAACTGCATTTCCTGTCTGTGCAAAAGATCGTTTGTAACATTCTTCCAGAATTTTACAGAATCCTTTATATAATAATAAAGTGGATATTCCTGCATGCGCACACTGATCATTTCACCCGTGGAATCGCTTTGAAATATACCTCGTTTTGCTTTCGGCCAATAACTGATATAACCCGAAGCATTGTTTCCATTCAGTGCATCTTCAGAAGCCTGCTCCGCAAGTTTACGCATGTCTGCATCGATCTCCGGCACCACGGGTGATGAAACGGAAGCACGCAAAAAAGTATCGGTATATGTTGTCGATGCCGGGTAAATGAATGGTTTAAATGTAAAAGAGTTGAGGTATGCATCTGCTTCTTTTGCGTCGTTGCCAATTCTTACAGCAACAAGATAATAATGCGGACCATAAATAAAATAACGTGCCTTTACAATTGAACTGTCTTTTAATTTTTCCGTTACTTCCAATGCCGGAAGACCATTAATGGTTACCTGTTTGCGGCTTACCTGTTTACCAAACAGATCGGGATTATGAAAAGATGTTTCAATAAGTCCAAGATCAAAACTATCCTGGTCAATAAAATCATAATTGTAAACAGATTGCTTCATTAGCAGGTATGCATTGCCGGTTGTTGTATCAATGGCCTGGTATTCCCAGCGGTCATCTGCACTGGTCTGGTTCAAAGACACTAACGGTTCCTGTGGTAGCTTAACACTAAAGCCCCCCTGCGGTGGCTGAAATTCCAAAGGAACATTGCTGCTTTCTTTTAACGTAATGGATGAAAAAAAATGTTCAGCTTCAGCACCCTTTACATAATTATCTTTTCCACTCATTTTGAAGATGATTATTTCAAAAGGAGTAACGAACAACTGGTAACGTTGTATATCACCGATACGTGTCTTACTTATAATATCAAACCCTTTATAATTATTTTTAACGATGCTCTTCTTTGACAATATTTTACCGGGAATATTATCATATAAAACGCTGTCGATCTTTTTCAACACTTCTGTTGCAGGCTGATCTAAGAATGTGGCATATGTTTTTATTCTTGTTACAATGTAATATGCGCCATTGCTCATGTCTGCATATTGGTTCCTGTCGAGGTTATAATAATCCTGTGAAACTTTATACAGATCTCCCGGAACATCCACAGTATAAAAACGATCATCTGAATACTTTTTTTGAAATACCACAGCGACTTTCAAAGAATCGACCAGGCTTTTTTGTACGGCATCCCTGTCGGCCATTTTCACAGGCCTTAATGTATATCCTTTTTTACGAAGCAATTCTATTACACCACGATTGCCTGGTAAATGAGCAGCACCAACACCAGCAAACAAAGATGTATGCCTGATGATACTATCAATAGAATTTGCCTGTATCTCATTGCGGCGATATAAAAATTTTTCCCTGAAAGCATCTGATTTTTCAACTAAAAGATCCAATGAATCCATGAGGTCGAGATCACCACGGCGATAAGCATTTTGTAATTTCTCCCCGATATTATTTGCCAGGTCGGCATCAAGGTCAATGGTTCTTTTCTTTTTTTCTTTGGCCATGTCCGCATAAGCTTCCAGCACCAGTTTTTGAGATTCATAATAATCTTCTACACCGGCCGCTCTTTTGCCAAGCTTTCTTCCTGTCTGAAAAATATACAGATCAAGAAATGTATCTTCTTCAAAATCCTCTCTTTGTTTATAAGTGCGGTAAAGCAGGCTGTTTACCATTGCAGGTTCAGATTGTAACGCAAGTTTTAATTCGTCTGAATAATCTTTTATGCGGAAAGAGTTCTCCGTTAAATAGCCATTGCCTGCGGGTCTTATAAAAGCCTGGTAGTTGTCTTTCAGCTTATCCATCTTTACCATTTGATCCTGCCACAGATCAGGATTGAGTTCAAGTGCAACAGCATCCGTGTTTTTTATTGCATGATAAAATGAATCGCTTAAATGAAAAACAAGTTTGTTGCTTACGTGCATCGTACCAAAAAGATAAGAAGGCTTCGTAAGCCCATTGCCGCTGATCTCCCACAAGAGGCTTGGATACTTTTCTGTTTTTTGCTGTGCAGAAACGAAGCTGATAAGAAAGAATAAGAGAAGGGTAACCTGGGTTCGTTTTTTATTCATGTTTGCTATGAGATAAGATTGCCGGTTTATTCATAAAGTTCCTTAGAAGCGGGGAATTTATAATGACAGTAGTTTCATTTTTTGAAAATTTTATCATTCGGACCTGTAATAAAAATGTATGGCTTTTTTATTTCGAAGTTTAAAACAAATGTTCAATATTCAACGCTCAATGTTCAATGTTCAACGGAATACACTTAAATATTGAACATTGAGCGTTGAATATTGAACATTTTAGAATGATTAATACGGAGCACGGAAGGTCAACCTCAAAACGAAGCTTCTAATTAAGTTCAACGTCAGATATACATGATTCAACGAAAACCCCATTCCTAATTCCGTATTCTTTGTTCGTTATTCGATATTCTTTCTTAACTTCGCCCACTTTAAAAATCATGCCGTAACATGATAAATGCCTTACCACAGCGGCGAGGCTACCTATCTTAGTAGTGTTTTACAATACAGGCATGTGATAAATAACTAAAATAAATTTAATTTATTACATGAAATTATCTCAATTCCGATTCGACCTTCCCCTAAACCTGATCGCCCAACATCCAACAAAAAAAAGAGAAGAAAGCCGAATGATGGTGATCAACCGCAAAACCGGCGATATTGAAAACAAACATTTCCGCGACATCATGGAATATTTTGATGATAAGGATGTGTTCGTGGTAAACAATACAAAAGTTTTTCCTGCAAGGATGTATGGCCGCAAAGAAAAAACAGGCGCCAAGATCGAAGTATTTTTATTGAGGGAATTAAACAAGACCAACAAACTCTGGGATGTGATCGTTGACCCGGCCCGTAAGATCCGTGTTGGTAACAAATTATATTTTGGTGAAAGCGATGAACTGGTTGCTGAAGTAATTGATAATACCACCAGCCGTGGTCGTACCATTCGTTTTTTATGGGATGGCACCGATGATGAGTTCAGGCAGATGCTTGAGATCATGGGCGAAACACCATTACCAAAATATATTAAACGCAAACCTGAAGAAGAAGATAAAGAACGTTATCAAACTGTTTATGCAAAGCATGAAGGTGCTGTTGCGGCCCCCACTGCAGGATTGCATTTCAGCAAAGAACTGATAAAAAGACTGGAGATCCAGGGCGTGCGTTTTGCAGAAGTAACGCTTCATACCGGCCTCGGCACTTTCCGCCCGATTGAAGTGGAAGACCTGAGCAAACATAAAATGGATGCTGAATATTACAAGATCGATGAAACAGCTTGTAGTATTGTAAATAAGGCGAAGGAAAGCAATCACCGTATCTGCTCTATCGGTACTACCACTATGAGGGCTATGGAATCATCTTATACTGCACAAAAATTATTAAAACCATCTGAGGGCTGGACCAATCATTTTATACACCCGCCTTACAATTTTAATATTGCTGATGCACTGGTTACCAATTTCCACCTTCCTAAAACAAGTTTATTGATCATGGCCTGCGCCTTTGCTGGTTATGACCTGATGATGGAAGCGTATAAAAAAGCCATCAAGGATAAATACCGCTTTTTTAGCTATGGAGACTCGATGCTGATTATTTGATATTAAAGAGAATGTATATATTGAAAAAACCTCCCGATTTGGGAGGTTTTTTATTGAGCATTGAATATTATGAACAGTTTCTAATGTTCAATATTCAACGTACATATTCAATGTTAAATGGGGAAAAATTAGAAACTTTCGTTCTAGGTAGAAACTTAAAGGCAAAAAAAAGGGGCTGAGATGGAAATCTCTGCCCGTATTAATCCAATATCCTATGAAAAACCATACTATAAACGGTAGAAAAGAGCTTTTAGTTTGTTTGGAAGAAAAAAAACTGAAAATAAATCTCCGGGATTGGGATTAGGTCTAACTTTAAAGGAACGATATCTTCCAAAAATGAAAAATTTAGCGCATTTACTTTCTGAATATGGCGAGAGCCACCAGAACGAAACCAATAAAACCATCCATTGGATATGTGTACCGGCGATCTTCTTTTCAATAATTGGATTGCTGTATAGTATCAAACTTCCCTGGCAGGCTGGCAATTATCCTTTAAATGTTGCCGTTTTAATGATCTTCCCGGTAATTATCTATTACGTATTCCTGTCAAGAACCATATGGATCGGCATGTTTATTTTTTGCATTACCTGCCTGCTTATATGTGATTCTATAGAAGATTCTGGTATCATTGATCTATGGTTATGCTCACTCATTATTTTTATCCTGGCATGGATCGGGCAGTTTTATGGCCATAAGGTAGAAGGGAAAAAACCTTCTTTTCTTAAAGACCTCCAGTTTTTGTTGATTGGGCCGGCGTGGTTGATGGGGTTTATTTATGAGAAACTGGGGGTGAGCTATTAGTCTTTTATTCTGGTTGTGAAGCTTATAAATTTCATAGTCTCACCAGGATCATAGAAAATATTTTCAATATTAAAAGAGACGCTTGCAGCTTGAAGCTAACAGCTTATAGCTCAATTGAGAATTTATTCGCTAATGTCCTAAGCTCACCTACTACCGACTCTGGCAATTGTATCCCATCCCGCCTCCGCTGTTCTTCCATTTCTCTTTCTGGTTCCCCGGGAATGACAACACGATCGTAACCCTCAATTGACTTTGCATTTTTAAAACTTTGTATCCAGGTATCCATATCATTTTTAAAATCACCTGCTTTCCTGAATGCATCAATGCGCATGGCTCCAAAAAAATGGCCAATACCTTTTCCAGGCATGAATGCCGGCATTGGTAAATAAGCAGGAAAAGGTGGAACCCATGGTCCAAAATTGGCACCGCTTAATACACCGGAAAAAATATCTACGATACTGCCGAGCATATATCCTTTGTGACTCCCATGTTCCCTGTCGCCGCCAAGTGGTAATAAAGAGCCACCTTCTTTTAATTCATGTGCATTGGTGCTGGGCAAACCTTCTTTCGTTTGTACCCATCCGTTAGGTGCCGGCTGATTCTTCCTTTGCAATATTTCAAGCTTACCATTTGCAGCTGTGGTAGTAGCAAAGTCGGCAACAAATGCAGCTTCTTTTCCGGCAGGTATTGCTACAGCAATTGGATTTGTACCAAGCATCCTGTCTTTTGAAAAAGTAGGAGCAACCAATGGTGATGCATTGGTCATTGCAATGCCGATCATATCATGTTCCAGTGCCATCATCGCATGATGACCAGCAATACCAAAATGATTGCTGTTTTGAACACTGATCCAACCACTGCCAACCTGCCTTGCTTTATCAATGGCGAATTGCATGGCAGCAGGTGCAACTACCAATCCAAGTCCCCTGTCGCCATCAACAACACCGGTACTGGGCGTTTCGTGAATGATCTTTATTTCCGGATTTGCATTCACACGCTCTACTTCCCAAAGTCGTACATAACCAACCAGCCTTGCAACACCGTGACTATCTACACCACGCAGATCTGCGCTGAGTAATGATGTGGCAGCAATGGTTGCATCTTCATCAGTACAGCCAATTGATGAAAAAATATTTTTGGAGAAAGCAAGAAGCTGCTGGTAAGAGAATATTTGATCCATAAGGCGAAGATAATACAGGATAGTATAGGCCTGCTGTATTATCTTTTTACCGAAAAACATCATTTCCTTACATTTGCAGCCTGACAAAATGAAATACTCATGGGAAGAATTTTTGAAGTAAGAAAGAGTGCCATGTTTGCCCGCTGGGATAAAATGGCCAAGAACTTTACCCGTATTGGAAAAGAAATTGCGATTGCTGTAAAAGCAGGTGGCCCTGATCCTGATAACAACCCGGCGTTGAGACGTTGCTATATAAATGCCAAAGCGGTGAATATGCCGAAGGATCGTGTTGAAGCTGCTATTAAAAGGGCCAGCGGAAAAGACAAAACGGATTACGAAGAACTGGTGTATGAAGGATATGCACCCCATGGTGTTGCGGTGATGGTTGAAACAGCGACCGATAATTCAACACGTACCGTTGCCAATGTGCGCATGCATTTTACCAAAGGACATGGTGCATTGGGCACAAGTGGTTCTGTTGCGTTTACCTTTAACCGTATGGGTGAGTTTAAAGTAAAGAACAGCGGACAAAATATAGAAGACCTTGAACTGGAGCTGATCGATTATGGTCTTGAAGAAATTGGTGAAGATGCTGATGGCAATATCATCATTCGCACTGCTTACAATGAATTTGGCAATATGGCAAAAGCATTGGAAGAAAAAAAGATCGAAGTTGTAAGTGCAGAGTTGACAAGGATCCCTGTTAATACAGTTGAATTACCGGAAGACCAGGCCAATGAGGTTTTAAAATTAGTAGATCATTTGGAGCAGGATGATGATGTGCAGAAGGTGTATCATAATTTGAAGTAATGATCAGCGCTTTTATTTGAATATCGAAGTCCATATTTTTGAATGTTCAATATTCAACGCTCAATATTCAATGTTCAATGATGCTGCTTAGCATCACTCCGATGAGTATTGAACATTGTACGTTGAATATTGAACATTTATTTTAGACGTCCGGAATTATTATCTCCCCTTCATATAATAAACACATTCCCCACTCATCGTCACCCTTTCCTCATTCACCTGTTCGCACCATAGCTCTCCCCCGCGTTTTGATAATTGGAGCGCATGCATTTTTTTCTTATTCAATCTTTCGCTCCAGAAAGGAATGAGTTGTGAATGTGCCGAGCCTGTTACAGGATCTTCATCAATACCAACGCCGGGCCCAAAGAATCTTGAAACAAAATCAACTTGATTTCCGGGAGCAGTAATAATGAGTTTATCAAAATGTTTTCGCATTTGTGAAAAATCAGGATCGCAATTTTTTACTGCATCTTCATTTTCCAATTCTACCAGCATATCCCTGTATTGATAAACAGCTTTGATCTCTGCATTATTCAAAATAGCAGAAAGGATATTTGGATAAACATCAACTGGTTTTGGTTTCCAGCTTGGAAAATCCATTACGATCATTGTATCCTGCTTTGATATTTTTAATAGACCACTTTTACAATTGAATATGATCTCCTGTTTTGGAAATTGCAATATTTCAAATAAAACATAAGCACTTGCAAGCGTTGCGTGCCCGCATAAATTAATTTCTGATTCGGGTGTAAACCATCTTATATCAAAATCTATTGTCGGATCATTTGACTTAACAAAGAAAACAGTTTCAGAAAGGTTGTTCTCCATAGCAATTTGCTGCATCAGCCCTTCATCGATCCATGATTGCAAAGGAATGACAGCAGCAGGATTTCCACCAAACAATTTATTTGTAAAAGCATCAATTTGATAAACAGTTAATCTCATTCAGAGCGATTTAATTTTGTGTAAAATGGCGGCAGCGAAATTTTGAACCTGACAGCAATGATACGAATGGCAAAGATGAGTAAGATACAGATCACCGTGGCGACATCGCTATCTATGTTCGTTTTCTTTAAAGCAAAATATACAACACCACCAATGATACTTGCCAATGCATAAATTTCTTTTCTAAAAACAAGTGGTACATTATTTAATAAAACATCCCTGATCACACCGCCAAAACTTGCAGTGATGGTTCCAAGCGCAATACAAACACCCACGCCAAAATTCAGTTGGATCCCTTTTTCAATACCTACCAGTGTAAATAATCCAAGGCCAAGGGCATCGAAGAGAAATAAAGTTGTTGTAAGTTTTTTAAGGTATTTGTCAAACAACATGGTACCAATCGATGCAGCAACAATAACGTTGATGGCCATTACATTTTTCAGCCAGCCTACGGGTAGGTTGCCGATCATCATATCACGTAATGTACCACCACCGATCGCTGTAACAAAAGACAATATCAATACACCGAAAGGGTCAAGCTTTTTTTCCATCGCAAAGGATGCACCTGACACAGCGAAGGAGAAAGTACCTAGAATCTCTATAACATGAAGAAAGTTCATACTTGTAAATGGACAATGGACAATGGATAATTGACAATGAAGACAGAAGAAAAAAAGAATAAACTTCTCTCAAAAAAATTGTCAATTGTCAACTGACAATTGTCAATTATTCAGACATCATTTCTTTTACAACCCTCGTCACATCTTCCGTATTTGGTTTTGCGAAATAATCCCCATCACTTCCATAACCTGGTCTGTGTGCTTTACCTGTAAGTGTTCTTGGCGAAACATCAAGGAAGCGATAGCCTTTTTGTTCTTCCATTACTTTATTGAACATGTATGCTGCTGCGCCGCCGGGAACGTCTTCATCTACAAAAAGGATGCGACTTGTTTTTTTAAGTGATTCAACAATCATGTGATTGATATCAAATGGAAGCAGTGTTTGTACATCAATAATTTCACAGCTGATGCCGGATTTTTCAAGACCTTGTACGGCTTCCTGTACAATTCGTAAAGTAGAACCATAGGTTACAATGGTTATATTTTCTCCTTCCTGTACAATTTCCGGGATACCTAACGGCACGGTATAATCTAAAAGATTAGCTGGCAATTTTTCCTTTAACCTGTATCCGTTCAAACATTCTATGATCAGGCCGGGATCATTCGCTTTTAATAATGTATTGTACATGCCTGCAGCCTGTGTCATGTTCCTCGGCACACAAACATACATACCACGCAGGGCATTTATGATCATACCCATTGGTGAACCGCTGTGCCATATACCCTCGAGGCGATGCCCCCTGGTTCTTACGATCAAAGGAACACTTTGCTGCCCGGCCGTACGGAAATGCGTTGTTGCCGCATCATCACTCAAAGGTTGAAGGCCATATAATAAATAATCGAGGTATTGAATTTCTGCAATTGGCCTTAGCCCGCGAAGCGCAAGCCCGATGCCCTGCCCCATGATGGTAAGTTCACGTATACCGGTATCGAATATGCGCTCAATTCCATATTTTTCCTGCAGCCCGCTGAATCCCTGGTTTACATCACCGATATAACCAAGATCCTCTCCAAAAGCAACTACTTTATTATTCGTAGCAAAAAGTTTATCGAAATACTGGTTGAGCACTTCAAACCCGTTCAATATGGGTGCATCGCTTTCATATTGCACCGGCACTACAGGCACACGCAATGCAGACTTTGCCCCTTCATTATACAAGTAAGAATCATATAATTTTTCACTTGAACCTTGTAATGCCGTATAATGGTTTTGAACAGCGATCGCATCCTGGTTGTTTTTATCCATCATACCAAGAGATGTTGCCAAAGCTTTCAGTACGTCCCGCCTCATTGGTTCACGCAATGCATCAAGGTCATTGGCAGCTTTTGCGATAAGTGGACTCATGTGCGCAGCATTGTTCAACAAATTGACCGCATCATTTACCATTGCCTTTAATGGTCGCAGGTATTTTTCCCATGCCTGTTGTTTTTGATCTTTTACAAATACGATCGCCTGTTCCTCTATCGCTTTTAATTCTTCTTCTTCAGCAAGCGCATTCTCAATGATCCATTCCCGCATTTGCTTTATGCAATCCCATTCTTTTTCCCATGAAAGACGGTCTTGCTCTTTATATCGCTCATGACTACCCGATGTTGAGTGGCCCTGTGGCTGTGTTATTTCTTCTACGTGAAAGAGCGCCGGGGTATGCGTGTCCCTTATTTTCTGAATGGCAGGTTCAATGATCTCACACATACCTGCATAATCCCAACCTTTGAGTTTATATATATCTACCCCATTGGTTCCTTCCTGTTTTTGCAAGCCGCTAAGCGCTTCCGATATGGAAGCCTTTGTGGTTTGGTATTTTTTAGGAACAGATATACCATAACCATCATCCCATACAAAAACCGCTAAAGGAACCTGTAGAACACCGGCTGCATTCATGGTTTCCCAAAAATGACCTTCACTTGTTGATGCATCACCGATCGTACAAAAACAAACTTCATTGCCTTTATCACTCAGTGATGATTCTCCCTGCAGCACTTCCACATTCCTGAAAACACGTGAAGCAAAAGCAAGCCCAAGGGCTCTTGGCATTTGCCCCGCTGTTGGCGCAATATCACTTGAAATATTTTTTAACTCAGAAAGATTGAGCCAGTTACCATGTTCATCCACCATCTTGGTAGCAAAATGCGCATTCATTTGCCTGCCGGCACTGAATGGGTCATTCTTTACATCTGAATCTGCATATAGTTGTGAAAAAAACTGGTCCACCGTAGCCAACCCGCTTGCGAACATAAAGGTTTGATCGCGGTAATACCCGGCCCTGAAATCTCCAGGCTTAAAAAATTTAGACATAGCAACCTGGGCTACTTCTTTTCCATCCCCGAAGATGCCAAATTTAGCCTTGCCCGTAAGTACTTCTTTTCTTCCAAGAAGACTTGTCTCCCTGCTTTCACAACAAATGCGATAATCTTTTAAAACCTCGTTCCTGAAATTATCAAAACTTAGTTTCTCCTGTATCGCTGCGTCATTGGTATTTATTGTATCCATAATGGCTTAATATTTGACAAAAATATGGTTTTAGGAGCGATTTGTTAACGAGTTGTAAATGGGGTCGATAATTTTGCATCTTCAGAAAACGTTTTGCTATCTTTGGTCACCTTATTTTAAAATAAAGGTCATGAAAAAAACGCTATTTCTTATTATACTAAGTTGTGCATCAATAGCTGTTTTTGCACAGGATGGAAAAGTGAGCGCCCCGCCTGTCCAGGAATTGAAAAATCCGGCTGAATCAACACCCGAAGTAAAAAAAGCAGAAGAAACGATTACATTAAAAGAAGATGTATATGATTTCGGGAAAATTCCACAGGGAAAACCCGTTACACATATTTTTGAAGTTACAAATATTGGAAAAACACCGATGACCATTGCAAATGTGCAGGCAAGTTGCGGATGCACTACTCCTGAATGGGAAAAAGACAAACCAATCCCAGCAGGTGCGAACACAAAGATCACTGTTGGTTACAATGCAGCTGCAGAAGGCGTTTTCACCAAACTGGTAACAATAACTTATGGTGAGAATCTGACCAAAACGATAACAATAAAAGGAGAAGTTTGGAAAACTCCTGCTTCAAGCGCTCCTGCAAATGCCGGACTTAACGACTTAAAAGATTAATAAACAATAAAAATTAAACACCAATTAAATAACACAAAATGAAGAAACTATTATTTTCTCTGACGGCTTTGGTAGCATCAACTGTATTATTTGCACAAACTGATGCAAAAACTGTAGCTCCTCCAACTACAACAGCAGCTCCAACTACGCCTCCTCCTGCTCCAGGAAAAAAGGCTTCTGAAGTAGCTAAGTTTGAATCAGAATCAATCGATCTTGGTAAAGTTAAACAAGACAATCCTGCTACTGCGACTTTCGTTGTAACTAACATCACTAAAGAACCATTGATCATCGAACAGGCAAGTCCAACTTGTGGTTGCACAATCAGTGATTATACTAAAGAACCAATTGCACCAGGAAAAACAGGTACGATCAAAGCAACTTATAATGCTAAGAACATCGGGCCATTCGATAAACACCTTACTGTAAAGTTTGCTGGTTGCGATCAAACAAGCATCACTATTAAAGGTGAAGTTTTGAACGCAGAAGAATACGCTAAAATACACCCAGGTTCAGCAGATGCACCAAAAACAACAACTGCTGCTGCCGATACAAAAACAGCAGCTCCTGCTACTAAACCAGCTCCTGCAAAAAAAACAACAACAGCAACTAAAAAACCAGCAACTTCTGATACAAAAGCAGCTGCTCCAAAAAGCTAATTAAGTTTTTATAATATAAAACCTCCCACATACCGGGAGGTTTTTTTTTGCCTTCTTTGATCAATGGATTAAAACCCGTTGTTAGAAAACAGGAATGAGCCTACGCTTTTACGATACCAATTTTCAAACAGCTTACTTTTTTCTTTATGAACATCTTTGCCTGAGCTTATTTTCCTGGTATAGTTTTAATTTCTAATTGGTATAAAATATCCTGTCGGGCTGTTGTTTTTAATAACTAAATTTAATCCCTGATTTTCTGCATTTTTTTTGCAAAAAAATTAATCAAATTATGAGTTCACAGCAATATGATTTTGGAATGGTGGGTCTTGGTACCATGGGCCGTAACCTTGTTTTGAATATGGGTGACCATGGTTTTTCGGTAGCCGGTTATGATAAAGATCCCAAACAGATCGACGCTCTTAATAATGAAATTAAAGATCAAAAGATTGAAGCTTTTGGC
This sequence comes from Ferruginibacter sp., assembly GCA_047601875.1. Taxonomy (GTDB): domain Bacteria; phylum Bacteroidota; class Bacteroidia; order Chitinophagales; family Chitinophagaceae; genus Ferruginibacter. Next base: position 1,183,414 of record JASGIL010000001.1, read on the forward strand.
CAGTTAGGCGCTTTCTTAGCTGCTTTGTCACAACCCAGGGTCATTATGTTGCTTGTTCCTGCAGGTCCAATCGTTGATGCAGTCATTAGTGAACTAACGCCCTATCTTTCGAAAGATGATCTTATTATGGATTGTGGAAATTCTCATTTTATTGATACGGATATCAGGGTCAGAAATCTTAAAAAAACAGATATACATTTTGTGGGCACAGGTATTTCAGGTGGCGAATCGGGTGCACGTTTGGGGCCGAGTATTATGCCGGGTGGAGATACAGCTGTATATGCCAGGCTGGCCCCGATGCTGGAAGCCATATCAGCTAAAGTGAACGGGCAGCCCTGCGTAGCATATATGGGCAACGGTGCTGCGGGCCACTATGTAAAAATGGTTCATAACGGAATTGAATATGCGCTCATGCAACTGATCGCAGAAAGTTATCACCTGTTAAAAAAATATGCCGGGTTGACGAATGATGAATTGCACCAGGTTTACAACAGCTGGAACAATGGAAAGCTAAAGTCTTTTTTAATGGAGATCACAGCAGCTATTTTTTTACAACAGGACGGGGACAGCGCCGAAAAGCTCATAGATAAAATTGCTGATACAGCACACCAAAAAGGAACAGGCGCATGGATGAGCCAGGATGCCATGAATATACAATCTCCCATTCCTGCGATTGATGCAGCAGTTGCACAAAGGATCATTTCTTCGATGAAAGAAGAACGGGTGGCCGCTGCAGAAAATAAAACAACAGTCACCATCAGCACAAATAAAAAAGATTATATCAATCAACTGGAAGACGCTTTGCACGCAGCTTTTATGATAACATATGCGCAGGGACTCGCTATGTTGCAAAAAGCTTCTGAAACATATAAGTTCAAGACTGACATTGCAAAAGTTGCTGCTATCTGGCGTGGAGGCTGTATCATACGGGCAGGTATGCTCGAAGATATTACAGATGCTTATAAGAAAAATCCAGAGCTTAAAAACTTATTAACAAGCGATACTTTTTCAACAATACTCGACAAAGAAATATATTCACTCAAAGCCGTTTTAAAAGCCGCTATAAACAGCAGCATCCCGGCACCGGCTTTTTATGCATGTAACAGTTACTTCGAAAGTTATCATAGTGCCTGGTTACCGGCCAACCTGATACAGGCACAACGCGATTTTTTCGGCGCCCACACGTACGAACGCGTGGACGCACCAGGAATTTTTCACACAACATGGAACCAAATAATTCAATAAATGGAAGCAGGAACAAGAACAAACCCTACCATAATATCAATATTCGGTGGCACAGGTGACCTCACCTGGCGCAAATTGATACCGGCTTTATACAATCTTTATCTTGACAACTGGCTCAATACCAAATTTTCTATTATTTGTATTGGAAGGCAGGATATGCCTGTTGAAGACTTTATAAAAAAACTGCACGATGGCATCGACCAGTTCTCAAGAAGAGGAAAAGCAAAAGAGGAAGAATGGAATGCGTTCGCCAAATTCATTCAATACAAAAAAGGCAATTTTGACGATACTGCTGTTTATACTTCTTTAAAAGAAACAGTAACTGCATTTGAAAAGGAAGCCGACTGTGATGTAAATAAAATATTTTACATGGCCGTGCCACCACAATTCTTTGAACTGATTGCAACCAATATTGGCAATGCAGGCCTGGCATCAGATAAAAATTTTGCAAGGTTGGTGATAGAAAAACCTTTTGGTACTGATCTTAAAAGCGCACAAAAATTAAATGCTGTGCTTTTAAAGATATTCGACGAATCACAGCTATACAGGATAGATCATTACCTGGGTAAGGAAACAGTTCAGAATATTCTTGCCTTCCGGTTTGCGAATGCATTGTTTGAACCAATATGGAATCTCAACTATATTGATCATGTACAGATCACCGTGGCAGAAAAACTTGGTATTGAAAGTCGTGGCAATTATTACGAGATCAATGGTGCATTGCGTGACATGATACAAAATCATTTGTTCCAGTTACTTTGCCTCATTGCTATGGAACCTCCTGTATCATTTAATGCAGATGAAGTAAGGAACCGGAAAGTGGATGTGTTGCGTGCATTGAGAAAAATAAAAAAAGAAGACGTACATAATTTTGCTGTTCGTGGCCAGTATGATTCAGGATGGGTTGAAGGGCAAAAAGTAAAAGCTTATCGCCAGGAACAGGATGTAAATCCTGAATCACATACAGAAACTTTTGTAGCCATGAAGTTTTTTATTGACAACTGGCGCTGGAGTGGCGTACCTTTTTATTTACGCACAGGCAAACGCATGAATGAATCCATATCAGTGATCACCATACAATTCAAGCCCGCTCCTCATCAAACCTTCCCCGACGAAGCAACAGAGAACTGGCAGCCAAACAGGATGGTGCTGAACTTACAACCGGACATGGGTATACGCATTCGCTTCCAGGCTAAAAAACCAGGATTACAAATGCAACTCAATCCTGTTGATATGCTTTTTAATTACAGCGATACTTATACAAGCGGAACACCTGAAGGATATGAAACACTTTTACTCGATGTAATAGAAGGTGATGCAACATTATTTATGCGTGCCGACCAGGTAGAAGCAGCCTGGGAAATACTCATGCCAATACTGAATACATGGAACTCTAATCCTTCTGTAAATTTTCCGAATTATGCAGCAGGATCTCATGGACCCGAAACAGCAGAGGCCCTTATTGCAAAAGATGGCCATAGTTGGATCGTTATGCCATTTCAAAAAAAGGAGCATGAATAAGAAATATATTTTTGATAATGTTGATATAGTTTGCAAAGCAGCAGCAGAATACATTACTGAGCTTTCAAAAACAACAATTTTACAAAAAGGAAAATTTACCATTGCACTTTCAGGTGGAAATACTCCACGCAGACTTTATGAGTTGATGTCAAGCCCTCGCTATTCAAATTCACTTGACTGGAAAAATATTTTTGTTTTTTGGGGAGATGAAAGATGTGTTCCTTTATCGGATAAAGATAATAACAGCCATATGGCATTTACAAGCCTGCTGGATAAAGTGCCAATCCCTGCCGAAAATATTTTTCCAATACCTGTAAACCTTGAGCCTGCAATAGCTGCTGCCAGTTACGAACAAACGCTACAAGGTTTTTTCAAATCTGCACTACCTGTTTTTGACCTTATCTTACTTGGTCTTGGCGACAATGGCCATACAGCATCCTTGTTTCCTTTCACAACCATTTTAAAAGAAAAAACAAATATTGTAAAAGAAGTTTTTATTCAAGAACTTAATGCATACAGGATCAGTTTCACAAGCGAACTAATAAATAATGCAGCTGAAATAATGTTTCTTGTAACCGGTGAAGCAAAGGCTTCTATCATCAATACCATATTTTCAGGAATATATGAGCCGGAAAAATATCCTGTGCAATTAATAAAAGATGATGCAGTTTGGTACCTTGATAAAGCTGCTGCATCACAATTAAAAACATAAATAACAACATCATGGCCAGGAACGAAGCGTCTCATAAATAAAAAGATTGCTTCACTGCGTTCGCAATGACAAAAAGAAAAATAAAATTAAGATCATGTTCATATCAGCAATAGAAAAAGCAGGACAATTCACCAGGCCCATACATACGCTTATACGTGCCTATGGCGGGAAACAAATATTACCTGGCGCCGCAACCATTTTTTTTGTAAACGAAAATGGATATGCCATCACCTGCAAACATGTGGCAGAATTAATTGCAGCAGCAAATAATATAAATACCAATTACGACAGGTTTAAAAAAGAAAGGCAGGCAATACCACAGGATGGAAAATTTAAATCACAACTTAAGGGCCTTGAATTAAAATATAAATTTTTACCAGAGACAAGCATCCAGGTAAAACATAATTTTGTTGGCTCGGTAGATAAAATGAGTGGCTTTACATTTCATATGCATCCTACCCTTGACCTGGCCATTATAAAGTTTAATGATTTTGGAAAGATACATTATACTGATTGTGCAAGGTTTTTAAAAGATGGCGATAACATCAAACAGGGAAAATTCTTATGCCGCCTGGGTTTTCCATTTCCGGAGTTTACCAATTTTACTTTCAATGAGAAAACAGATGATATAGAGTGGACAAATACCGGTATTGTTGCATCACCCCGATTTCCCATTGAAGGAATGGTTACCCGTTTCCTGGCGGATCAGCAAAACGGGTTATATGGAATAGAAATGAGTACACCTGGCCTGCGTGGCCAAAGTGGTGGCCCATTGTTTGACGAAAAAGGAACCGTTTACGGAATGCAATTCTCTACCAAACACCTGCACCTTGGTTTTGATATCGAAGACAAAGAGATCATGGTAAATAATGGCATCAAAAAAATATCTGACTATTCTTTTATTCATCTTGGACAATGTATACATGTGAATGCGATAAAGACGTTTTTGAAACAAAATAATGTTGATTTTTACGAGGAAGACTAAATTCCGGGAATCGGCAATCGGCAATATTTGGACCTATAAATTTCTGACCTTGCAAAAAAGTATTCTCTGATTCCCGATTCCCGATTCCCGATTCCCGATTCCCGATTCCCGATTGCCGATTCCCGATTGCCGATTGCCGATTCCCATTTATATTTGTCTCATGTTAGAAATAAGCAAACGCGGCCACGATATGCCCGCCTCCCCGATACGTAAACTTGTTCCTTACGCTGAATCAGCAAAAAAGAAAGGCGTAAAAGTTTATCACCTCAATATTGGCCAACCCGATATTGAAACGCCCCAGGCATGTCTTGATGCAGTGAAGAATTGCAATATCCATGTATTGGAGTACAGTCATAGTGCAGGCAATGAAAGCTACCGCAAAAAACTGGTGGAATATTATGCAAAGAATAATATCGACATTACTCATAACGACATCATTGTAACTACCGGCGGAAGTGAAGCCATTTTATTTGGTTTTATGGCCTGCCTGGATGCAGGAGATGAAGTGATCATTCCCGAGCCATTTTATGCAAACTACAATGGCTTTGCTATACAGGCTGATGTGGTTGTAAAACCGATCATCAGCAGTATTGAAACAGGTTTTGCATTGCCACCCATTGAAGATTTTGAAAAAGCCATCACACCCAAAACAAAAGCCATTGTTGTTTGTAATCCAAACAATCCAACAGGTTATTTATACAGCGCTGCTGAAATGGAAACATTGAAACAGATCGTTTTAAAATACGACCTCTTCCTTTTTGCAGATGAGGCTTACCGTGAGTTTTGTTACCAGGGAACACACACAAGCGCCATGCATTTAAAAGGTGCTGAACAAAATGTGATTTTAATGGATACCATCAGCAAGCGTTATAGCGCCTGTGGCGGACGTATTGGCGCCTTCGTAACAAAGAACAAAGAAGTATTGAACGCCGCGATGAAATTTGCACAGGCCAGGCTCAGCCCGCCATTTTATGCACAGGTTCTTGGTGAAGCTGCCGTTGATCTTCCTGATAATTATTTTGATACTACCAAGGCTGAATACAAACTTCGCCGTGATACTATTGTAAAAAGACTGAATAATATTCCTGGTGTGTTTTGTCCAAACCCCGGCGGCGCTTTTTATGCAATGGCACGGCTACCCATTGACGATAGCGATGCTTTTTGCCAATGGCTACTTGAAAAATTTTCTTACAATAATGAAACAGTAATGCTCGCCCCTGCTACTGGCTTCTACAGTACACCCGGCAAAGGAAAGAATGAGGTTCGGCTTGCTTATGTGTTGAACGTTGACGCCATTAATAAAGCAATGGACTGCCTGGAAAAAGCATTGTCAGAATATCCAAATAAGAAAATGATCGCAAAGCAGGAGTTTGTTGAAAATTAATTTGCTATAAAAAATAGTTGTGGGTTGACAGCAATAAGATCAACGAAGTATTGTTACGTTGTCTTTAAATACATGCTCTTTCCCGTCAAAAGAAATTACTTTAATAACATAATAATAAGTTCCATCCGGTAACTCTTTATTCTTATACTTTCCACTCCAGTCATTTTTATAATCATCGGAATGATATACCAAACTTCCATAGCGATTGTAAACATTTACTTCCAATCTCTTAAAACAATTGTACCTGTACAATACCCAATAGTCATTAATACCATCTCCATTGGGAGTAAAGGCATTTTTTAAGGTAATACATTCTGAAAGAGGTTCTTTAAGTTTTAGTGTTGTTGTGATAACACTATCACAACCAAAACTGTTTTGCAAAACAGTTTGATAAACACCAGCGGTATATACTGTTTGGCCACCTGGTAAAATATAAGGTTCACCTTCATAAATAGAATCAATAATACTAAAAGATGAAACTTCATTTACCTGGAGTTGTATCGTTGTAATAATACTATCACACGAGCCCGAGCTCCTTATTGTATCCTGGTAAATACCTGCTGCATTTACAATTGTACCGGATGGCAACTGGTAAGTCTGGCCAGAACATAATTGCGTAGAACTATTTACATGACTAGCGGTTAAAACTTCCAGGTTAACTGTAGTGATGATGCTATCGCATAAGCCTACACTCCTGGTCGTATCTTGGTAAATACCTGTTGTATTTACGATTGTACCCGATGGCAACTGGTATGTTTGACCAGAACATATTTGTGCTGCGTTGCTTGCATAACTAACGGGGAGCACTAACAGATCAACGGTGTTTATGACACTATCGCAGGAGTTTACACTTCTTATTGTATCCTGGTAAATACCTGATGCATTAACGATCGTTCCTGATGGCAATTGATATGTTTGCCCGGAACATATTTGTGCCGAGCTGTTTGCATAACTAATGGGGAATAGTGATAAATCTACGATTGTGATAATACTATCACATGTGCCCAGGTGATTTCTTATTGTATCGTGATAAATCCCAGAACTATTAACAAGGGTGCCGGATGGTAATTGATAAGATTGATTAGCACAAATGGTTGCACTACTATTTACGTTTTGGGGAAGCGGGCACAAACCTGTAAATGGATGGATGGTATTTGGCAAGCCATTGGTAGCAAGCGAACCCGGGCTCAACTGAATGTTATGAAAAAGAAAGTTGCATGCTGTTCCGGGAAGATTGGGTTGGTCAATAACTGAAATAAACGGTAATGACCAGTCGGAAATATAAATTTTATTGTCAGGGCCAAGCATCATCGCTGCACCGTTGGAAGATTGAGGTGGTGTATGAGCTATTTCTATCGCTGAATTTTGAATAGCTGTTGGGGAACCCGCCAGGAGATCATACTGATTAAGGATATAGCCATAACACTGCATAATATACAATTTGCTATTATCCGGAGAGAACTCAATGCCGTATGCACGACCGGTACCTATGCCGGTAACGGTAACAGGCAACGTTAACGGGTTTGATACAACACCTGTGTTATTATTAAAATCAAATAGCTGGGTAGACTGGCTAAAAAAATTGGCTACAGCTAATTTCGCCCCGTTTGGCGATACCCTTGCATAGCCTATTTCAATGGGAATGGTTGATATACCGGTATAAGATACAACCGGGTTTAGCATATCCAAACCTGCTGAAGTAAAGGAATAAACTATAAAAGCATTTGTATTTGCCTCTTTTGAAATGATCCAGTAATCAACACCATTGCTCTTAAAGGTTGCCGTTAGCTTTTCAGTTACGGGCATGTAGACTGTAACATTTTTTGTTGTTATATCGCCCAGTCCGCCGTTGAGTGTCATATCCAGGATTGAATAAGTCATCGGCACAAAAGCCGTTTGTTGCGGAGTAGTAAAAATATAATAGAGTGTGTTGCTACCTGGCAAGGGTACAATCAATGCTGATTGTGTTGAAGATTGCGCCCCCATCAACCCACTTCCATTTGGCATAACCTGGTGGTTCCTGTTCCAAACATCAATTCCGTTAGTATAAAACATGATCTGGCCAGATGCATCACACATGGTTGCACAACCTTCACTCATATCCATAGCAGAATTGCTTAATACCGTTGGTGGGGTGTTGTTGAAATCGAGGCCCGCATACTGGCCAAAATACCAGATATTATTAAGGTGTTGGGAAAATGAATCTGTAAAACAAAAAACAGCAATTATAAAAAACAGGAATCGTTTCATAGTTTTCTTTAAAAGTAAGCAGATAGATATATTACACAATTTACCGGTTTTATCTCAAAAGCGTAATGTTTCCTTTAAACAGATGCTCACGATCGCCGTAAGAAATCACTTTCATAACATAATAATAAGTCCCATCCGGCAATTCTTTATTTTTATATTTTCCATTCCAGTCATTTTTGTAATCATCGGAATGATACAATAAACTTCCGTAGCGATTGTAAACGTTTACTTCTAATCTTTTGAAACAATTGTATTTGTACAATACCCAATGATCGTTGATACCATCACCATTTGGTGTGATCGCATTTTTCATTATTAAACATTCTGAAATTTCTTTTCTTAATCTTAAAGTTGTAGTAATGACACTATCACATCCCACATTGTTTAATAAAACACTTTGATATACATCCGCAGAACTCACCATTACACCAGAAGGTAAAGTATATACTTGTCCATCAAAAATAGAATCAACAATATTTGTATTGGAAACATCATTTACAAAAAGATGAATTGTGTTTATTATACTATCACAGTAAGATGAACTTCTTAATGTATCCAAATAAATGCCTGTATTATGTGCAATTGTACCTGATGGTAACTGATATGTTTCATTTGAACAGATATGCGCTTCAGAATTTAAAAAGCTAACTGGAAAAATGAACAGGCTTGTATTTGTAATAATGCTATCGCAACCTGCTAAGTTTCTCAATGTATCAATATAAATTCCAGCAGTGTTCACAATGGTTCCCGATGGCAACTGGTAAGTCGCGTTTGAACAAATTTCCACTGCAGAACTTATATTTTGACTTATCGGGCAGGCCAAACAGTTTGAATAGTTGTTTATATTATTGGGTAGTCCCGCCTGGCAATAAGCTGAACCCAGGTTGAGAAAATGAGGAACATAGTTACAAGCTAAGCCTAATTCGTTAGGCTGATCAATAACTGATATAGAATGTAAATTAAAGTTACTTATATATATCCTATTATCAGGGCCAAGTTTTAAGGCTTGATTTGTTGTACTTGTTGGAATTACTATTCTCGAATTTTGAATAGCTGATGGAGAACCAGCAAGTAAATTAAATTGAAAAAGCGTATTCCCGCTTATATATAACCTGTTATTATCCGGGGAAAATTCAACTCCATAAGGATAATCATTAACAGTAATCGGAAGCACAATCGGATTTGTTACCATTCCTGTGCTGATGTCAAAATCAAATAACTGGCAAATATAACTATTATCATAAACCATGCATAGCTTAGTTCCATCAGGTGATAATCGCATGTATCCAAGAAAGTCATCAGAAGCTGCTGGTGCAATACCAGCATATGAAATTACCGGATTGGTATTAACACCAGCTGCTGTTACTGAATAGGCCATAAAAGCATTTGCCTGGTCTTTTACAATTACCCAATAATCTGTTCCGTTACTTTTTAAAATACCGGTAAGTTTTTCACTAACAGAATTTAATAGTGGAATATTTTTAGAAATAATATTTCCCAATCCTCCATCCAGGCTCATATCAACAACAGAATAACAAAAAGCAGAATCATGAGTAAAATCGGGCACCGTGAAGATATAATAGATCTCACAATCGCCTGGTTTGGGAATTATAAGTGCAGATTGAGACGAAGAAGCATTCCCGAAAAGTCCAAAACCATTTGGCATTTGTGCATGATTTTTATTCCACACTGACATACCATCGGTATAAAATAAAAGAGTTCCATCGCTTTTGGAAATTGTGGCACAACCCTCTACCCTGGTTCATCGCGGAATTGTTTAGGGCTGTTGGTGGGTTTGTACTAAAATCAATTCCTGCGTACCTTCCAAAATACCAGGTATAATTCTGGTTTTGTGAAAATGCATTAAAAAAAGAAAATACTGCCAGTAAAAAAAGAAAAAAACATTTCATTGTACTTATTATTCAATATAAATATTCAATAACCCGGTTTATTGTTTTCAGTATATCCTATTATCTTAAGATAGTCACATTATTCTTAAATACATGCTGCCTCCCATCATAAGAAGTTACTTTCACAACATAATAATACGTTCCATCCGGCAATTCTTTGTTCTTATACTTTCCACTCCAATCGTTTTTATAATCATCGGAATGATATACCAAACTTCCATAGCGATTGTAAACATTTACTTCTAATTTTTTAAAACAATTGTAGCGATACAATTCCCAATAATCGTTGATACCATCGCCATTGGGAGTGAATGCGTTTTTAATTGTAATGCATTCATCAATTATTTTTCTCAGCATTAATGTTGTAGTGATCACACTATCACACCCCTGGCTGTTTGTCAAAACGCTTTGATACGTACCAGTTGAATTTACAGTTTCGCCAGACGGTAAAACATATGTTTGCCCTGTGTAGATCGAATCAGTAATGTTGGTATGAGAATGATCATTTACAGAAAGATAAATGGTATTGATAATACTATCGCAGGAAGCCTGGTTTCTTAATGTATCTGAATAAACACCTTCCATATTCACAGAAATTCCCGACGGTAATTGATACGATTGGTTTTCGCAAATAGTTATGTTGAATGTTGCATTGCTGGCATTCGGGCAAGTATTGCAATTTGAAAAACTTTTTAAATTGTTTGGAAGGCCTGTTGTAAGTATCCCTCCCGCTGCGAGGTTAACAACGTTGCTAATATAATTACATGCAGTCCCTGCCTGGTTTGGCTGATCTATAGCAGAAATATAACTTCTCAGGTAAATGCAAACATATATTTTATTATCCGGGCCAAGTTTTAAAGCTCCGAATGGTCCACCGGTAGCAATAGGAATTTTTGAGTTTTGAATAGCAGTTGCTGATCCGGCCAGCAAATCAAACTGGTAAATATGATTATCATATAAAGAACCAACATACAATTTACTGTTATCAGGAGAAAACTCGGTGCCATATGCAGTCGATACCCCGAGTGGTAAAGGGTTAGATACAATGCCGGTACTATTATCAAAATCATACAATGTAGCAGCGTTCGAGTCAAAATCCACGCAGGATATTCTTGAGCCATCAGGAGAGAAATTCATATAACCCTGGTTAGAAACCGTACTCGGTTGACCTGTATGGGAAACTATTGGTGTGGGGTTTAAACCGGCAGATGAGAATGAGTAAGCAAGAAACACATCCGTTGAATTTTCCTGTAAAACCAGCCAGTAGTCTGTGCCGTTAGCTTTCAATGTTGCATTTACTTTTTCTACTGTGGGTGTATGAAGTATGATATTTTTTGTGGTCACTTCGCCGAGACCCCCATTCAGTGACATGTCTACAATTGAATAGTGAGCAGTATCAAGGCCGGATTCATACTCAGGAGTTGTAAATATGTAATAAATATTGCTATTACATGGCAGGGGAATTATTAATGCACTTTGTGTTGAAGAATTGCCTCCCAATAATCCGGTACCATTCAGCATAATTGTGTTATTCCGGTTCCATACGGTGTCTCCATCTGTGTAAAATAAAAGACTACCACTTGTATCGCATATTGATGCAGATCCTTCAAACGTGTTTATACTGGAATTACTCAATACAGAGAGTGGATTTGTATTAAAATCGAGTGCAACGTTGTAGCCAAAATGCCACACATTATTTTGCTTTTGGGCAAATGACCCAACACAGAAAAAAGAACAAATAAATACAAATAAGTATAGTTTCATTAAAAATGCTTAATGTATTGTAAAAGGTACAAAAAAAGTAAGCACGTGTTTTCAATTACCGGTAGCGTATGAGTTGAATTCTTTCGCAATGACATTTTTTGCAAACTGAGACATTACTCAATTATCTCAATATGGTAACATTGCCTTTAAACACATGCTCTTTACCATCAAAAGAAATTACTTTAATAACATAATAATAAGTCCCGTCCGGCAACTCTTTGTTTTTATATTTTCCATTCCAATCATTTTTATAATCATCAGAATGATATATGGGGCTTCCGTAACGATTGTAAACATCTACTACTAATTTTTTAAAACAATTGTATTTATACAACACCCAATAATCATTGATACCATCGCCGTTAGGCGTGAATGCATTTTTAAGTATAATACACGCTGCAATGGACCTTTTAAGTCTTAAAACTGTACTGATAACACTGTCACAACCGAAACTATTTGTTAAAGTACTTTGGTATGAGCCGGCAGTGCTAACTATTTCACCTGAAGGCAAAGTATATGTTTGCCCTTCATAGATCGAATCAACCTGGTGGGTAGAAGAGATATTATTTACAACAAGATGAATTGTATTAATAATGCTGTCGCAAAATGCCTGGCTTCTTAATGTATCAACATACGTTCCCGTAGTATTAACAATTATTCCAGATGGCAATTGATAAGTTTGATTGGAACATATTGAGATGTTCGTATTTAACAATGAAACATGATCAACAAACAAATGAATGGTATTGATGATGCTGTCACATGATGCCTGACTTCTTAACGTATCTAAATAAATTCCTTCTGCATTTACAACTGTCCCTGATGGTAACATGAATACTTCCCCGGGGCAAATATGCACATCCCTGCTACGCAATACAACCTGGTCAACAAAAAGATGAACTGTCTTAATAATACTATCGCAGCCAGCCTGGCTCCTTAATGTATCCAAATAATTCCCCGCTGTACTTACAATTGTGCCTGATGATAACATATATACCTGGCCGGGGCAAATATGTGCTTCAATATTTTGTAAGCTAACATGATCAACAAAAAGATGAATGGTGTTAATGACACTGTCGCAGGAAGCCTGATTTCTAAGTGTATCAAGATAAATTCCTTCTATACTAACGGTTGCACCTGATGGCAGTTCATAAGTTTGATTGGGGCAAATATGTGCCGTGGTATTTAATAATGAAACATTATACACGGATACATCAATAACATAAATGATACTATCGCATGTACCTGCTACATTTCTTATTGTATCGCGGTAAACTCCTGCAGCATTTACAATCGTTCCTGATGGCAATGTATATGTTTGACCAGCGCATATCATTACATTACTACTTGCATTTTGACTCGTGGGGCAAACAAAAGAAGGATAGTTAATGTTATTAGGCAACCCAACCCGGCAAAAAGTACCAGGAGTCAACAAAATGCCACCATCAACATAATCGCACGCTGCACCGGCAAGGTTAGGTTGGTTAATGACTGAAAGTTTATTGCCCTGGTAATAATTAGAAACATATAGTTTATGATCGGGGCCCATCATTAATGTTGTTCCGTCTATGAATTGCCCGGCATGAAAAATTTCAACAGCTGAATTTTGAATGGCAGTTGCAGAACCAGCCAACAGATCGTATTGCCGGATCACCCCCTCGTTAACCTACATAATATACAGTTTGCTGTTATCCGGGGAAAATTCAATTCCATAAGGGCCAAAAGGAAGGAGTGATGTAGTAAGATCGATAGGATTTGACAGGATACCGGTAATATTATCAAAGTCAAATAATTGGCTCAAAGAGTTCCTGGTATAAGCTATACATAATTTTAAACCATTCGGAGAAACCCGCACGTAACCGAGTTTATCCTGCGAACCAAGAGAAAACCCTATATGTGAGATTACAGGATTGGGATCAACACCTGCTGATGTTAATGAATAAACAAGAAAGGCATCAGAACCCGCTTCTTTTGCAATTACCCAATAATCGACACCATTGCTCTTAAGTGTTGCCGTTAGTTTTTCCTGTACGGGAGTATGAAGCGGCACGTTCTTAATTGCTGTAATATCGCCTAATCCTGCATCCAGTGTCATATCAATAATTGAATAACATAGCGGAGCATTAATGAATTCTTCCGGAACAGTAAAAATATAATAAACATTATTGTTACCGGGTGAAGGAACTACCAACACAGATTGACTTGCCGAGAATCCACCTCTGAGCCCATTTCCATTTGGCATTACCTGGTGATTACGGTTCCAAACTGAAGTTCCGTCGCTGTAAAATAAGAGATGACCGGTATTATCACATATGGTTGCACAACCTTCTTGTTGTACCATAGCGGAATTACTTGTTGCTGTTGGCGGATTGGTATTAAAATCGAGACCTGCACGTTCACCAAAATACCAGATGTTATACATGCCATTCTGAGAAAAGCAATTTATCAAACAAAAAAAGAAGGCGAAACAAAGTAATGATCGTTTCATAGTTGTACATATAAGCAATGAAAGGTCAATAATTTCAAACCCTATTACTTGTAATTTAAACTTTTCTCATTACCCGATAAAATTTTTGCTGCGAATAGTCAGCATTATCGTAAAATGGTGAGATTATCCCTGAATAAATGTTCCTTGCCGTCAAAAGAAATTACTTTGATGATATAATAGTAAGTACCATCCGGTAATTCTTTGTTCTTATATTTTCCAGCCCAGTCATTTTTATAATCATTAGAATGATATACCAAACTTCCGTAACGGTTGTAAACATTTACTTCCAATCTTCTAAAACAATTGTACCGATACAATACCCAATAATCATTAATGCCATCGCCATTCGGTGTAAATGCATTTTTCAAAGTAATACATTCAGCAATTTGCTGTTTCAGTTTTAAAGTAGTTGTGATCACGCTGTCGCAGCCAACACTGTTCAGCAAAACGCTTTCATAAACACCGGCCGCACTTACCACTAAGCCTGAAGGCAAGGTATATACCTGGCCGGCAAAAATTGAGTCAGTAATATGTGTGGAAGAAATATCATTTACAAAAAGATGGATCGTATCGATAATGCTATCGCAGGATGCAACATTTCTCAATGTGTCTATATAAACTCCCGTTGTGCTTACCAATGTCCCCGATGGTAAATGATAAGTTTCATTGGAGCAGATATGTACCTCTGTATTTAAATTCTGAACCGGAAAAACTGATAAGGCTAAATGCGTAATGATACTATCACAACCAATTACGCTCTTAACTGTATCAATATAATTTCCTGCAGCACTAACAACTGTTCCCGATGGTAATGTGTACGTTTGGTTTGAACACAGCTGCACAGCCGTATTTACATGGCTTGCTGTTAACACAGATAAATTGGTTGAAGTGATAACACTGTCACAACCTGCAATACTTCTTAATGTATCAATATAAATACCCGTTGTATTTACAATAGTGCCCGATGGCAAATGGTAGGATTGCCCGAAACATATTTGTATTGTACTGTTTACATGACTAACAGGAAAAACAGATAAGGTTGTATTGGTGATAACACTATCGCAACCACCTACACTTCTTAATGTATCAATGTAAACGCCTGCTGTACCAACAACATTTCCTGATGGCAAGGTGTATGTTTGATTCGAACATATCTCCACTGCAGTGTTTACATTACCTGCAGTAAGTACAGATAAGGTCACTGTAGTGATGATGCTGTCACATGAGTTTACACTTCTTACTGTATCAGGATAAACTCCTGGAGTGTTTACAACAATTCCTGATGGTAGTGTATATGTTTGTCCTGCACAAATATTTGCTGTAGCCGTTGCATGATTAACAGGAGAAACGGATACTGTTGTAGAATGGATAACACTGTCACAACCTGCAATGCTTCTCAATGTATCAGTATAATAAACACCTGCAGTGCTAACAATTGTTCCTGATGGCAACGTATAAGTTTGCCCCGAACATATAAGCACATTCGTATTTACATGGCTGGATAATACAACGGATAAAGTAGTCGTACTGATGATGCTATCACAACCTATAACACTTCTCAATGTATCTGTATAAACACCCGCTGTATTTATAATCGTTCCTGATGGTAATGTATAGGTTTGACCAGTACATATTTGCGCTGTGGTACTTACAATATTTGCAACAACAACTGAAAGGGTTACTGTTGTAATGATACTATCGCAGGTATTTACACTCCTGATTGTATCAACATACACACCTGTAGTATTTACGCTTGCTCCAGAGGGTAAATGGTAGGTTTGGCCTGAACATATCTGTGCAGCCATATTTGTATGGCTGACAGGAAAAACAGATAATGTTACCGTATGGATAATACTATCACAACCTGTTACACTTCTCAACGTATCTATATAATAAATTCCGGCCGTACTTATAATTGTTCCCGACGGTAGTGTATATGTTTGCCCCGAACAAATTTGTACAGCGGTATTTACATAACTACCTGGGATAACCGACAATGTTACCGTAGTAATAATGCTATCGCAAGCGGCAACGCTTCTCAATGTGTCCAAATACACACCTGCAGTATTTACAATGTGCCCCGATGGTAAACTATATGTTTGCCCCGAACATATCTGCGCTGCTGTAGTTACAAGACTGGCAGGAGTAACTGAAAGAATAATAGTTCTAATGATACTATCACAACCACCTACGGCCCTGATCGTGTCTGAATATGTACCCGCTGTATTAACAATTGTTCCCGACGGTAAATGATACGATTGGCCCGAACATATTTGTGCAGTAATATTTGGCGGATACACAGGAACAAGTGTTGATAGTGTAACGTGATAGATAATACTATCACAGGCATATATACTTCTTAGTGTATCTAAATAAAAACCCGGATTACTAATGATTGAACCCGACGGCAGGATATATTGCTGCCCTGCGCAAATCTTTGGTTGTGTATATACATGGTTAACATTTTGAACATACACATATACGAGGAAACGAATGCTGTCACAACCATAAACTGTTTTAATTGTATCATAATAATATGCACCCTGGGTACTAACAACCACGCCTGACGGCAACGTATAGGTTTGTCCCGGGCAGATATGTGCACTCATCTGGTTATAACTAATTCCCGTAACATTTAAATTCACATTAGTAATGATACTGTCACATCCATTTACATTCCTGATCGTATCATGATAAGCACCGGTATTGTAAACAACTTGTCCTGATGGCAAATGATACTGTTGACCGGAACAAATATGTGCATCGATAAAATTATAAGTAGGATTACTTGGAAAAACAGTTAAGGTCAGCGTAGTGATCACACTGTCGCAGCCATGCACACTTCTCATTGTATCCTGGTAAATACCGGGAAGTGTAAAGGTTGCACCAGAGGGTAAATGGTATGTTTGCCCGACACAGATATGTGCTGTTGTATTTAAATACAGGGGATTTACCAACAGCAGGTTCACGATCGTAATGATGCTATCGCAGTGAGCAACATTACGCAATGTATCCTGGAAGGTTCCCGAGGTACTAAGCACCGTTCCCGAAGGCATTGTAAATGTTTGGCCCGGGCAAATGGATACATTGTGGCTTGAATATATTTGCTGAGGACAACCAGGTGGTGGAGGAGGATAATAAATATTATTTGGCAACCCAAAAGCTGAATCATGATGATATGGAAATATAAAAGCATTCTGGATATAATTACATGCCGCTCCTGGAAGATTGGGTTGATCAATAACTGATAGATTTTCCGTTCGATAATTGACCAGGTATATTTTTTTATTAGGGGCAAGCATGATGGCGGCACCGTCCAATGGTGGAGTAAGGCTAAATATGAGCTGTACGGAATTTTGAATGGCAGTTGGTGAACCAGCCAGGAGATCATATTGCCTGAGTTTACTCATGTATTGCTGCATGATATACAACTTGCTGTTATCCTCTGAAAATGCTGCGCCATATGTCAAACTATCCGAAACAAGTTCTATCGGGTTTGCTACCATGCCGCTGTTATTGTCAAAATCACATAGTAAGGCGGGTGACATACTCCGGTTTGCGATCGCCAGTTTTGAACCATTAGGCGATACCGTTAAATAACCAACCAGGTCTGCCTGGGGCGGTGTATTGCCAACATGAGATATAACCGGTACCGGGTTAAAACCGCTTGCAGTGAGTGCGTAAGCATGAAAAGAAGCTGTAAAAACATTTGTTGTAATGATCCAATAATCGGTACCATTTCCCTGGAGCGTAGCCGCTAGTTTTTCAGTACCATACACACCAATACCTGTATTTTTTACTGTTACATCACCCAATCCGCCGTTCAACGTCATATCTACAATTGAGTATGAAACGGGGTATACAAAAGATGAGTTCAGCCCCCATGTTGTGAAGATATAATAAATGTGATCGCTGCCGGGTAATGGTACAATCAAAGCTGCCTGCGTTGAAGAAGGATGCGCATGTAGCCCGGTTCCATTTGGCATTGCCTGGTGATTGCGGTTCCACACAGTTCTGCCTTCGGTATAAAATAATAGATTACCATTTACATCACACATGGTTGCACAACCTTCTGAAGCACCCATAGCAGAATTAAGCAGCATCGTGGGCGGGGTGGTATTAAAATCAAGACCACAGTAGGTACCATAATACCATATCTTATTGTTCCAGTGCTGCTGTGAAAATGAAAAAAAGAAAGACAAGAAAGCAATGATAAAGAGAAGGAATTTTTTCATAAAACAGTTTTGCCCGTCAGGAACAATTAAAATTTTCGATTATTTTAAAAATATATTTTAAAAGGTAATTTCATTTGTTATTATACACATTAACGCAAGATCGTCACATTATCTTTAAACAAATGTTCCTTACCATCAAAAGAAATTACTTTGATAATATAATAATAAGTTCCATCTGGTAATTCCTGGTTCTTAAACTTACCGTTCCAGTCGTTTTTATAATTATCAGAATGATATACGATGCTTCCATAACGGTTGTATACATTTACTTCCAATCTTTTAAAACAATTGTACCGATACAATATCCAATAGTCATTTACACCATCTCCATTTGGTGTAAATGCATTTTTCAATGTAATACATTCAATAATTTTTTGTTTTAGTTTTAAAGTAGTTGTGATCACACTGTCGCACCCAACACTGTTTACTAAAACACTTTCATAAACACCGGCTGCACTTACCACTGCGCCTGAAGGCAATGTATATGTTTGGCCGGCAAAAATGGAGTCAGTAATATTTGTGGAAGAAACATCATTTATAAAAAGATGGATCGTATTGATAATACTATCGCATGAACCAATGCTTCTTAGTGTATCGATATAAGTTCCAGCTGTGTGCACAATTGTTCCAGATGGCAAATGATAGGTTTCATTTGAACAGATATGTACTTCTGTATTTAAAAACTGAACAGGAAAAACAGATAAGGTTAAGTGTGTGATAATACTATCACAACCAATTGCACTTCTTACCGTATCAATATAATTTCCTGCAGTACTAACGATAGTGCCCGATGGTAATGCATATGTTTGGTTTGAACATATTTGCGTTGACGTATTTATTACACTTGTTGTTATCACAGATAAATTTGTTGAAGTAATAATACTATCGCAGCCCACAACACTTCTTAATGTATCAATATAAACACCTGTTATACTTACAATCGTTCCTGATGGTAGTGTATACGTTTGCCCCGAACATATTTGTATCGCATTACTTACATGGTTAACAGGGAAAACAGATAATGTTGTATTGGTGATAACACTATCGCAACCTCCTATACTTCTTAATGTATCAATGTAAACACCTGCGGTACTAACAACTGTTCCTGATGGCAACGTATATGTTTGATTTGAACATACCTGCACTGCCGTGTTTACATGACTTGCGATAAGTACAGATAAATTTACTGAAGTAATAATGCTGTCGCAATTATTTACACTCCTGATTGTATCTGAATAAAAACCTGCTGCATTTATAATTGTACCCGATGGCAGTATATATGTTTGTCCCGCACATATATTACCTGTTGCATTTGCATGGCTAACCGGGAAAACAGATAATGTTGTGGAATGAATGATACTGTCACAACCGGCAATGCTCCTCAATGTATCTGTATAATAAATACCCGCTGTATTTACAATCGTACCTGATGGCAATGTGTATGTTTGCCCCGAACAAATGAGAACATTCGTGTTTACATAACTGCCGGGTACAACTGATAAAGTTGTAGTGGTGATAACACTGTCGCAACCTATAACACTTCTCAATGTATCTGTATAAACGCCCGCTGTATTTATAATTGTTCCTGATGGTAACGTGTATGTTTGCCCGGAACATATTTGCGCTGCAGTATTTAAAATATTTGTAGTAACAACCGACAGGTTTACTATTGTAATGATACTGTCGCACGTATTCACACTCCTGGTCGTATCAGCATAGATACCAGTAGTATTTACAATTGCTCCTGATGGTAAATGATAGACCTGGCCTGAACATATCTGCGCAGTTGTATTTACATGACTGACAGGAAAAACAGATAATGTTACAGTATGAATAATACTATCACAACCAGTTACACTTCTTATTGTATCTACATAATAAGTTCCTGCTGTATTTACTACGGTTCCCGACGACAATGTATATGTTTGGCCTGAACATATTTGTGCAGCAGTATTTATATAACTGCCAGGGATAACCGACAATGTTACCGTGGTGATAATACTATCGCAGCCGCTAACACTTCGTAATGTATCTGAATAAACACCTGTAGTATTTACATTGTGCCCGGATGGTAAATGATATGATTGACCTGAGCAAATTTGTGCAGCTGTATTTACAAGGCTGGCAGGAACAACTGTTAAGGTTATTGTCCTGATTACACTATCACAACCACCTACAGCCCTGACTGTGTCGATATAAACACCCGCCGTATTAACAACTGTGCCCGATGGTAAATGATATGATTGACCTGAGCAAATTTGTGCTGGAAGATTTGGCAGATGGGTCACAAGTAATATTGATAAATGATAACGTGTTATAATACTGTCACACCCTCCCCTGCTTCTTAGCGTGTCTGAAAAATTGCCCGGCCCGGTAACGATCGTACCCGATGGCAATTGATAAGGCTGGTTCGCACATGTTCGTATATACACATCCCTGTAACTGGCAACAAGTAATCGTAACTGTATAAAATGAATAATGCTGTCGCAACCTGTTCCAACAGTTCTTACTGTGTCTGTAAAATATGTCCCCGGCACACTTACAACTGTTCCGTTTGGCAGTGTATATGTTCCACCCGGGCATAACTGGGCAGTAGTAGATGAATAACTTACAAATGCAGAGACGCCTACGGTTACTGTAGAAACAACACTATCGCAGCCATTTACATTGCGTATTGTATCGTTATAAGTGCCCCAGTGTGTGACAATTGTTCCCGATGGCAAATGGTATGGCAATGTGTTCGAACATACAAAAACGCTGAACGTATCATACCTGACTGTAGTTTCAAAATACGTCAGGTCCAGGTGCACTATAATGCTGTCGCAACCCGCTACGCTTCTTGTCGTATCATCGTAAATGCCTGTTGCAGTAGGAATGGTTCCTGATGGCAATATGTATGGATTATTCGAACAGCTATGCGCCACTACATTAAATGCGTTAAGATGAACAAACTGTAAGTTGATAATGGTAATGATGCTATCGCAGTGAGCAGCATTGCGCAATGTATCCTGGTAGGTACCGGGAGTGTTTACGATTAGCCCCGATTGCATCTGGTATGTTTGTCCCGGGCAAATAAATACATTATGACTGGAATATACCTGCTGCGGACAACCGGTAGCGTGATCAACATAATAAAGGTTATTTGTCAATCCAAACGCACAGCCAGTTCCGGTTGTTAACGGAAGTGCATTAAATACATAACCACATGCGGCCCCGGAAAGATTGGGTTGATTAACAACAGAGACGTAGGACTTTCCTTCCTCACATATGTATATTTTATCATCGGGGCCAAGCATGATCGCAGCCCCCCTCATAGGTGAGTCCAAACTGGCAATCTGTGTTACGGAATTCTGAATGGCTGTTGCTGAACCTGCCAGCAGATCATATTGCCTGAGCACGCCATTACGTTGCTGCATGATATACAACTTGCTGTTATCCGGTGAAAACTCAACACCATATGTTGGATAAGGATGAGGAAGTTCTATTGGGTTTGTTATCCTTCCCGTGTTATTATCAAAATCAAATAATTGTGAGGGTACATTACTCCAGTTTGCCAAAGCCAGTTTTGAACCATTGGGAGACACCCTTGCATAACCTACATAATCGCCGGAATTTGTAACATTACCGGCGTGAGATATAACAGGAACTGCATCTACCTGCGTAGCGGCACTGAATGAATAAACATAAAAAGCATCCGTACCGGCTTCCTTTGTAATGATCCAATAGTCAGTACCATTTGCCTTAAGGGTTGCCGTTAGTTTTTCAGTAACACGCATGTGAAGCGGGTAATTTTTGACCGTAACGTCTCCCAATCCTCCATTCAGTGTCAAGTCAACAATTGTGAATGCTGATGGTTGTATTTGAGATGATTCGTATGCCGAAACAGTGAAAATATAATAAATGTGATCGCTGCCTGGTAATTTTAATATCAAAGCAGATTGGGTAGCAGAAGGGTGCCCGTGAAGGTTGCTGCCATTGGGCATTACCTGGTGGTTACGGTTCCATACGTTAATACCATTTGTATAAAATAAAATGTTGCCATTAACATCACACATGGTTGAAGTTCCTTCCGACTGTCCCATTGCAGAATTACCGATAGCCGTAGCTGGATTTGTATTAAAATTAATGCCGCCCCTGGAGCCAAAGTACCATATCTTATTGTTCCAGTTCTGTGAAAATGAATGTGCGCCCAGCATCATGCATAATGAAAAAAGCAAGTAGCGGATCATCGTGTAGTTGTTTAGCATTGGTAAAGCGTGACTCGGGGCTCTATAAAGATAAACTTTTTATAGTTCTTTTTTCAATAATAGGTTACAAATGTTTTAGAGGTTCAAAGGCTCATTGATGACATATTTACCTGTTTGGGGAAAATATTACAAGATTTAAAAGGGAAGATATTTCCTGCCCGGTTTTTGCCGCCTTAAACTAAAAACCTGTCAATTATGGAAGCACATATTTTAAGACAAAAAAATCATTCTAATACCTTCCCTGGCTGGCTAACATTAGCACGTGTATTATTGGGACTTGTTCTTATTGCAAAAGGAATTTCCTTTTTTCACGATTCATCAACACTGGAAACAATGATACACAAAAGGGGTTGGGGTATTTTTGAAAGCAATGCACAAACAACTGCTGTAATCATTACTTATGCTAATCTTTTAGGAGGAGTGTTTATAGCAACAGGCCTGTTTACCAGGTGGGCAGCACTTGTACAAATACCTTTGTTATTAGGAGCTGTGTTGTTGAATATACAGGAAGATATTTCATTGTCCAACACTGAGCTTATACTCTCTGTTATTACACTGGTATTGCTTTTTGTATTTGTGGTAAAAGGAAGTGGAGCAATTTCTGCCGATGAGTTTTTCCGCAATTATACATTTGCGGGGCAGGAAAGAGGACATACAAAAAAGTTCTTTCAGTAAACCAATTTGAAGATTTGGTAATTTGAAGATTTGAAAATTAGTGTATGATTATATGAGTGTAAAAGCCTCAATTAGCCAATCAACTAATTTTCAAATCTTCAAATTTTCAAATTATTTTCCACCCGGAGGACAATTCTTCCTGATAAAATTTGTATAGAGTGTAGACAAATGCGCCGATGTTCCCGGTCCTTCATTGATATTGTGCGTTCTGTTTGGATATTCCATCAACTCAAACTGTTTATTATATTTTACCAATTCATTGATCAGCGCTTCTGTATTACTGTAATGAACATTATCATCTCCTGAGCCATGTACCAGTAACAAATTTCCTTTAAGTCCTTTTGCATGTGTAATGGGTGAACCATCTATATATGCCTGCATATTTTCCTGTGGCAATCCCATATATCGCTCTGTATAAATATTATCGTAGTACAAAAGATTGGTAACAGGTGCAATGGAAACACCCGTTTTAAAAATTTCAGGATACTGGAACAACAGGTTAAGTGTGGAAGATCCTCCTCCACTCCATCCCCATACTGCCACACGATCTTTATCTATGAAGGAATTGGTTTCAATGATCTTTTTTGCACCCATTGCCATATCCCTGATGTTAAGACTTCCATTCTTTTTATAAATCGCTTTGCGCCATGCAGCTCCTTTCAAAGTAGGTGTTCCCCGGTTATCAACTGCAACTTGTATATAACCGTCGGTACTCATATCTGTTCCGGACTGTGTATGATAAAGAAAATTATCATGATTGCCATACGAGTCATCAACTGTAGAAGCAGCGGCTTCGCCATAAACATAAAATACAACAGGATATTTTTTAGCCGGATCAAAATTCTTTGGTTTATTCATCCATGCATCCAGCACAATCTTATCATCTGTGATCACCTGTAAATATTCTACATTAATATCATTGTCTGTTTTAATACTATTGGCAATACTCTTTGATGCATTTAGTGGTTTGTTATCGGGCAAACTGATCCACTCACTAACAGGTGGTGTGTTGTGATTGCTGAAGCTATGCCTTGCGATCTTTGCACCCGGCGAGATCATATAATCATTGGTACCTTTTAATTTGGCTGAACTTACAAGTTCCGCTTCTTCTTTAAATTGTTTCCCGGGATTATTGATACGCACCCTATATAAATATAATTGAGTTGCATTGGCAGGTGATGCAGTAAAATAAATATAATTATTTGTTTCATCGATCGCTTGTATTGAACCGATATCATAATTCCCTTTAGTTAACAACGTTATAGTTTTACCATCACGACTGATCTTATAAATATGTCGCCAGCCATCTTTTTCACTCACCCATAAAAAATCATCTCCTTTGTTTACCCAGTTCCAGCCGGATGGATCACCAGATGCTTCCGATGCATTCAGATCAACCCATGCCTCATCATTTTCTGCCCAAAAAGTGCGGCTATCCCCATTCGTTGTATTACTGTAAATAAGTTTACTTTCCTGTTGCCTGCGGTCAAGTTGTTGTACAACCAGCTCATTGGTTCCACTCCATTCCATGCGTGGCAAATAGTTTTGCTGTGGATCCCCTTCTATTTTCATCCAGCGTATAGCACCATTGGAAAGACTTACCACACCGATCTTAACAGGTGAAGGTGCATCTCCAACTTTTGGATATTCAACCGGGATCACTTTTGAATAAACTGAGTCCGTTGTATTCAGCATATAATAATCTCTTATTTTGGTAGCATCTACCTGCCAGAAAGCGATCTGCTTGCTATCGGTGCCCCAGCGAAACCCATCACGGCACCCAAACTCTTCTTCATACACCCAGTCGAATGTGCCATTTATTAATTTGCGGCTACCATCATCCGTTAGCCTGCGTGATATGCCTGAATTCACATCTTCGGAATATATATTGTGTTCGCTTACATAAGCAACCGATTTATTGTCGGGAGAAAATTTTGCAAACATGAGTGATTGTGATGGAACAGATTTTCCAACTTTATGTAATTCATTATTGGTAAGATTCAATATCCAGTAATCACCTCTTGTTTTAAGCCTCCATACTTTAGCTGTATTGGTAAAGATTAATAGTTTACTGTTATCACTGCTGTACGTGTAAGATTGCGGAACCAACGCTTTTGAAGTGCCGGCGGGCGTGAGTTGTTCTTTCTTTATAATAACCGTTTCCGCTTCTGTTTTCGGATCTACTCTTACAATATTGCTATCCTTCTTATTAAATTTTGTGTACGCAAGGCCATCAGCTGTCCATGTAATACCCTTTTGTGCCGATGCCATTTGTACAAACCCGGCAAATAAGATAGCCAGTAAAAATTTTACCCTCAATTTCATATGTATATATTTTTTATAAGAAATAAAAATACGCAAATAGTAACTGCACTGCTTACCATTGCTGTAAAAAGAATTATATTTTTGTTGCTGTTGAAACAGATCAAATGCAAAAAGAAAAACTCAGGCTTGATAAATATTTATGGTCGATCAGGTTGTTTAAAACAAGGAGCCAGGCGGCAGAGGCATGCGACAAGGGTAAAGTAAAATACAATGGTGGCCCGGCAAAAGCTGCAAAACCAGTATCAGTAAATGATGAGTATGAAGTAAAAACCGAAGCAAAAAAATGGCTCATAAAAGTTACCGGTTTATTACATAACAGGGTTCAGTATTCAGAAGCCATCCATTTTTATACAGATATAACGCCTGCAGAAGAAATTGAACGCATCCAATTCCAGGCAGCAGCATTTCATACAGGAAAACGTATGAGCAAGGTTGGAAGGCCCACGAAGAAGAATAAGAGGGATATTGATGAGTTTACCGGGGGAATGTGAGCGGGAATCGGCAAACGGCAATCGGCAATCGAAAGTACTCAATGTTTAAAAATCTTTTAATTAGTATAGACTGTTTTTTATTGCCGATTCCCGATTGCCGATTGCCGACTATCTTTATCTTCAAATCAAAATAACTTCATGCGCATAGACATCATCTCCGTTGTTCCCGATCTGTTAGCTTCTCCCTTCTCCCATTCAATTATGAAAAGGGCAAAAGACAAGAGTTTGCTCGAAGTGAACGTGATCAATCTCCGGGACCACACCACGTATGCCAGGGCGCAGGTTGATGATTACCAGTTTGGCGGTGGCGCAGGAATGGTCATAATGATAGAGCCACTTGTGAATGCAATTGAAAGTTTACAAAAACAAGTGAGTTATGATGAGATCATTTTCTTAACGCCGGACGGAGAAACTTTTAACCAGAAAATGGCCAACAGTCTTTCACTGAAAAATAATTTATTATTGATCTGTGGTCACTATAAAGGCATTGATCAAAGATTCAGGGATCATTTTATTACAAAGGAAATTTCAATAGGCGATTATGTGCTTAGTGGCGGTGAGCTTGCTGCTGCTGTACTCACGGATGCGATTGGCCGCTTAATTCCGGGCGTGCTAAATGATGAAAGTTCTGCCCTCTCCGATTCTTTCCAGGACAACCTGCTTGCTCCACCTGTTTATTCCAGGCCCGAAACATTTCGTGGCTGGAAAGTTCCTGATATACTTATGAGCGGCAACCATAAGTTGATTGATGAATGGAGACATGAACAATCGTTGCAACGTACTAAGGAAAGAAGACCTGATCTGTTGGAAGATAATTAAACGGCAATCGGCAATTGAATTGTACGCTTTTAAAATCATTATTCTCTTATTGCCGATTCACGATTGCCGTTTGCCCACATCTATCCTTTCTTAATCCACACATATTCCGCAAACCCAAGTAGGTCCCAAAAAATATTCCCCTGTATTTTTTTCCCTTTAACAAGGCTTCCAATGATTCTAAAAGGCATTGCCATCATGAACCACGGGTTCCTGCGTATGCCTGATTTTACCAGTTTGCATCCATTGCTTTCAAACAACGTTTTAAGTTCCTTGATCGAATACAGTCTCACGTGAGTAGGGTCATCTTTAAAATTTAAAGTACCATACATAGATGGAAGTTTGGTGCTTTTAATACCGGGATATTCAACATACATGTACCCACCTGTTTTCAACTTAGGCAGAAGTCCTTTGATCACTTCATCGCCATTGAATAAATGTTCAATCACATGCACCATCCATATGCCATCAAAATAATTATTGGGAATAGAAGCAAAATCAAGTTTGGTAAGATCCATCTCATAGAATGCAGCCATCGAATTGAAATCTCCCGGATCATTATTATAATCCTTTTCCATATCCACACCATGGTATTCACATTGAGGAAACACCCGTTTTGCCTTACTGGCCGAATGATTGCCGGCACCTATATCAAGCAAACGAAATGGCGCATTGCCGAAAGATCTTTTTAAGAAAATAAATTTCGTAACAAATGAGGATGCAAATGCTTTTATGCTCATGCTGATTGTGTTAATACTTCCGGGAAACTGTGCAAATTAAATATATTCAGTTTATAAAAATGCCCTTCACTTATGAAGGGCATTTTTTATATCCGTTGAAAATGATTAATTAGAATATATCTTTTCATCAACAGGAATATTTGTTTCAACCTTATCAAAAATAAGCGTACCCTGCATGGTCTTTAACGTATAAGGGAACCAATACCCGTCTGCATTTTGTTTATAGTCAGAAAAAACGGTTTCTACTGTCACTTCATTACCCTGCATATTGGTTACAGATGAAGTTTTAATAAGAACGGTTTGTTGCTTTATCAATATAATAATTGGTTTCTTTTCCGTCTTTGTAAGTAACCTTTAAATTGTATGCTTCAGCACCTTCTACTTTTTCAGTCTTAACAAGTTCAACCTTTGTACCTTTTTCTTTGTAATCAACCAGGGCTCCCTGTATGTCCATCTGGCTTACTATTGATTTGTATTGCTCAGGCTCCATTTCTGTTGGATCAGACATTCCCATGATTGGCATAAATACCCAGCCGGTTTTTGTATTTGCCAGTTGGTAATTGGAAGTTCCGTTTATTTCCATATCAATACGCATTCCTATTAAATGAGATTTTGTAATTGTCATGGCAACCTCAGCTCCCTGTGCACTCATGCTTCCTGTCATTTTCTCTGTCTTCAGGCTTGTAAGTTTTGCTTTTCCACCCATTGCTTCTATATGTTTGTTCACGATCTCATCAACAGTTTGTGCATTTACCTGAACAGCTGCAAATGCGATTGCCGCAAATAATAATAATTTAATTTTTTTCATTGTTATTTCTTTTAAGATGATGTTTTTAAATCCTTGTAGAATTTTTGAGGCTGCAAGATAATGGAAAAAAAGCTATTAGCTGTTAGTCATTAGCTATTAGCTTTGTGATTATAACCAGAAACAATTTTTAAAAAGATGAATTCATTTATAGTAGAGGGAAATATTGTCGATATCAACGCAGGAAAGATCTTTTGGGGGTCGGTAGAAATTGCCGCCGGTAAAATAAAAAAAATAACGAACAGTGGCGACATGTATCGTGGCAAACCGTATATACTGCCCGGCTTCATCGACAGCCACGTACATGTGGAAAGTTCCATGCTGGTACCCTCCGAATTTGCAAGACTGGCGGTAGTACATGGTACCGTGGGTACCATCAGCGACCCACATGAGATCGCAAATGTTTGTGGTATGCAGGGCGTACAGTTCATGATCGACAATGGAAAAACAGTTCCTTTCAAATTTAATTTCGGTGCCCCCAGTTGTGTTCCTGCAACCGTTTTTGAAACTGCCGGTGCTGCATTGAATAGTGATGACGTAGAACAATTGCTTCAAAAACCTGAAATAAAATACCTGAGTGAGATGATGAATTTTCCCGGCGTATTATACAATGATGAAGAAGTGATGAAGAAAATTGCTGCAGCAAAAAAATACAACAAACCTGTGGATGGACATGCACCGGGTTTAAGAGGAGAAATGGCAAAAAAATATATTGATGCCGGCATCAGTACCGATCATGAATGTTTTACTGCAGAAGAAGCGCTTGACAAATTACAATATGGTATGAAGATCCTTATCCGGGAAGGAAGCGCAGCAAAAAATTTCGAAGCATTGATCGGGCTCATGCATGATCATTCAGACAATATGATGTTTTGCAGTGATGACAAACATCCTGATAGCCTTGCCGACGGACACATCAATCAATTGTGTGCAAGAGCAGTGAAAAAAGGCATTGATATTTTTAAGATACTGAAAGCTGCCTGCATAAACCCGGTGCTTCATTATAAAATGGATGTGGGCTTATTAAAAGAAGGAGACGCTGCAGATCTTATCCTTGTAAATGACCTCGCCAATTTTAATGTGATGCAAACCTATATTGATGGTGTACTCGTTGCTGAAAATGGAAAATCATTGATCAAGACAACAGCATCACAAGTCATCAATGAATTCAATTGCAATGAAAAAAAGCCAGCCGATTTTGCTGTTATGTACAATGGTGAAAAAGAAATTCCTGTCATAGAAGCATTGGACGGGCAGCTTATTACCAACAAATTATTTGTAGTTCCCAAAACAAATAATGGACAAATAATAAGTGATGTTGATAACGACATTTTAAAAATCGTTGTAGTAAACCGTTACCAGGAAGCCGCCATAGCCAAAGCTTTCATTAAGAATATCCGTATAAAGAAAGGAGCACTGGCATCTTCTGTTGCACACGATAGCCATAACATCGTAGCAGTAGGAACAGATGATGAAAGTTTGTGCAAAGCTGTGAATCTTGTTATCAAACAACGCGGAGGCGTAAGTGCAGTTGCCGATGGCGAAGAAAAGATACTGGCACTTCCTGTTGCAGGCCTCATGAGCAACCTGGATGGTTATGAAGTAGCAGATGCTTATACGGCTATTGATAAATTCACAAAAGAAAAAATGGGGAGTGATCTGGGTGCACCGTTTATGACATTGTCATTTATGGCATTGTTGGTAATACCGCATTTGAAGTTGAGTGACAAGGGGCTGTTTGATGGGGATAGCTTTTCTTTTGTTGGGTAAGTTTGTAAGAAGGATATCAGATGTCAGAAATCAGATATCAGCTGTGCCTTATTCTTTAAGGTTTATTATAAATCTATTACCTGTATTATAGCGCAGCTACACTTAAGATTATAAAATTTATAAATTATATGGATTCAAAGCTGATTTCTGACATCTGACATCCTGCATTTAAAACTTCGCAGTAATAACCTTCAACCCCACACTATCCGTTCCCTTCGGTGCAAAATATTTAGATTTGAAAGTAGTGCTTCCGCCGGGATTGATGGTTTCATAAACAGTTTCACGATCTTCTTCCAGTAAAGTGCCCGTTTTGCTATAAAATGACAGTTTTATCTCAACATCTTTATAGTGCACCATTTTTCCATTGTTGAATATGCTACCCTTTACAACTGTTTGTCCAAGCAGGTTTCGCCTGTTGGTACCACTAACAGATAAAAAGCGATCCGGGCTTTGCTTCTCAATTTCCTCCAGCGATAATTTCCCTTTTTCGTATTTATCGTTGCTCTTAATATCATAGTTACTTTTACTGCTACATGATAATAAAAAGAAGGAACTGCTAAGTAATACTACCAGTAAATGTTTCATAAAATGAAAATTGGGAAATATAAAATTACAATTTTGTAAAAACTGTTCGCTAAAAATACGCTCAGCTCAATGATTTTATTTTAGATTTGTCGTTAATGTATTTAAAATATTGACTGATATTGCAGTAAGATAAAAGGCAGTTGCTGAGTTGAATAAAAATTTAACAGGCGCTGCACAAAATAAAGATCATGGTAAATAATCTAAGTTCAAAACATTCGTTGATAAGTAACTGGGTTTGCGAACTGAGGGATGTGGAAGTGCAACAGGACCGTATGCGTTTCAGGCGCAATCTTGAAAGGATCGCCGAAGTGATCGGTTACGAGATCAGCAAACAAATGGAAACTGAAGATAAAGAGATCACTACTCCTATGGGAATAGCAACCTGTAAAGTGATCAAGCATCAACCTGTATTGGCTACCATTTTACGTGCGGGACTTGCGATGCACAATGGCCTGCTTAATTATTTTGACAAAGCCGACAATGCATTTTTAAGTGCTTACAGGAAACATCATCCTGATGGAACTTTTGAGATAAGCCTGGAATATATGAGTTGTCCTGAGATTGAAGACAGGATCGTTATTATCAGCGACCCGATGCTTGCGACAGGATCTTCCCTCGTAAAATCTATCCAGTTCTTAAAAGAGGAAGGAAACATTAAAGAATTGCATATTGTATGTGCTATCGCCTGTTCGGTAGGAATTGAATATGTATTGCGTGCAGAACCCAAGGCGATCATCTGGTGCGGAGATATAGACGACGAATTAACCGCAAAAGGGTACATTGTTCCCGGGCTGGGCGATGCCGGCGACCTGGCTTATGGTTCAAAAATGCAGGGTTAATTGCGGGTAATGGGCCGATGTTTTCGGATACGCATACGATTAAATATTTATAAGAAAGCCAATTGATTAAATTTTTTGGTTACTGGCTCCAAACTTTGAGCCCATAAAATGCAGCATTTTATTGTAATTGCTTATCTTTAACGCTAAGAACATCCTATAATGAAGAAATACTTTGTTTTTATTTTTGCCCTGATACTAACCGTAACCCTAAAGGCGCAAGACCCGCATTTCTCACAGTTTTTTGCTTCGCCGCTTACACTTAATCCTGCATTTACCGGAAAATTTGATGGCCAATGGAGGATCGCATTCAATCACCGTGATCAATGGCCTTCTATTCCAAAAGCATACGTAACATCAAGTTTTTCTGTAGACTTTCCAATCTTAAAAAAAATGATCCCGGAAAATGATGTTTTTGGAATTGGTGTATCTGCTTTAACGGATGCCAGTGCAAATGGTGCGCTTAAACTTAATTATGGTTCTTTATCGCTTTCATATCATAAATCGTTAGATGAGAACGGCTATAATACGATTGGTGCCGGGTTCCAGGGAACTTATTCAAATATGACGCTTGAGACCAAGAGCCTCACCTTTGAAGATGAACTTACTCAAAATGGGTTTGCACAAGGAACCACCATGGATATTTTGACAAACGGAAATAAACAAAGCTATTTTGACATGAATGCAGGGGTTTTATTTTCGGGATCTTCCAATGGCGAGAACAATTATTACCTGGGTGCTTCCATGTATCATATCAACAGGCCCAAGGTTAGTTTCAAAGCCAATAACAGCTGGTTTTTAACAAGTCGCTTAACCATTCATGGTGGCGCTTCTCTCCCGGTTTCCGGGGTTGTTGGTGTGAATTTCTCTGCGATTTACCAGTCACAAAATAAAGCAAGCGAAACTTTGTTTGGAGCAGCACTGGCACTTAATGCCAGCAGCGAAAATGTGAATCCTACAAATGTTTTTATCGGGGCATGGATGCGTATCAACGATGCGATCATTCCCTATCTTGGACTTGAATTTGCCGGCGTAAGGATCGGCGCAAGTTATGACATCAACATCAGCAGCTTAAAAGCAGCTACCGGTAGCCGTGGTGGATCAGAAATTTCCATTATTTACATTAAGCGCAAAACTGAATCTAAAGGGCTTCCTTGTCCGAGGTTTTGATCTGTTGACTGGTTGACAAGCTGATATGGTTGACTGGTTAGTTTCATAATATTTGTCGTTCCTCCATCACGTATTAACTTTTCAACTTTACTTAACCGGCCTCCCGCTCACAAATTTATTCCCCTTAATATAGAAACGATAAGGAAGCAATGCATCTGCACCTGCGCTTTCTACGCCGATGCGTTTGCTTTTACCAATTTCATTTTCCGGTACAGCACTTTGTTTATCCTCGCAGATATAAATTTCATTATCTAACAATAACAAGCCTGAATGTTTTTTTGAAATGCCCAAAGCCTTACCAACATTGCCGGGCCCTTTTGTAAGTGTGTAATCAACTTTTGGTTTACCTGTTCTTTGTAACATTATTTCAGTTCCCTGCATAGGTTCAATAGCACGAATTAAAACAGCATCCGGTATTTCTTTTTTATTGGTAACGACATTCAGCATTTGGTGCATGCCATAACAAATGTAAATGTAAGCCGTTCCCGGTGCTCCATACATGTGTTCATTGCGTGGGGTTCTTCTTCCGCCAAATGTATGTGAGGCCCTATCAACAAGTGCAACATAAGCCTCTGTTTCCACGATCCTTCCTGTTGTGATCTTCCCCTCAATTTTAGAAACAACTACTTTACCCAATAATTCCTTGGCGATCTGCAATACATCTTTTCGATCGTAAAATGAGAGGGGGAGTTTTTTCACTACTGGTAATTATTGAGAAACGAAATTACAAAAAGTGAATGGTGAAAGTTTCGGGAATCGGCAAACGGCAATCGGCAATCGCTATTTCTTATTTGAAGATTTCTCGACATTATTAGACTCACCAATTGCCGATTCCCGATTGTCGATTCCCGTAACCTCTCGTTTGTAACGAATCTTTTATATCTTTAGTCCAAACAATAGTTAACGGTAAAGCTTATCAGGGATTTGATCATCGGCATACACTACAAGTTTTCACCATTCACTATTCACCATTCACACTGCACAAACCTCTATGCTTAAAGAGATCATCATATCCATACAGGCTTACTTTGAGGCACACAGGTTTATTTCGCAACACAAGCTTTGGAAATGGATATTGATACCGGGGCTTATCTACTGCATTCTTTTTTTTGTGGGAATTGGTTTTTTCTTCATTTCCTGTAACAGCGCCATTGAATTTATTTTATTGAAAATGGGTGTAAAGGGCTGGCTTGACAGGATGCATGACAGCTGGCTGAGTTTTTTCTTTATTGTGGGTCAGATCATTTTGTGGCTGGTATTGCTGTTGTTTTATTTTTCTCTTTTTAAATTTTTATTCCTGATAATCGGATCTCCTGTGTTTGCCTATCTCAGTGAAAAAACAGAGAGCATTATCGAGAACAAAGAATTCCCGTTTAGTTTTAAACAGCTTTTATCTGATATCAACCGGGCAATTAGGATCGCATTGAGAAATATGTTGTGGCAGTCGGTATATGTGATAACGGTTCTTATCTTATCATTTATTCCACTCATAGGATGGGTAGCGCCGGTAATATTATTATTTGTAGAATGTTATTACCTGGGATTTTCTATGCTCGATTACAGCAGTGAAAGAAATAAAATGACCGCACAACAGAGTATTGACTTTATAGGAAACCATAAAGGATTGGCTATTGGTAATGGTATTGTATTTTACCTCCTTCATTTGCTTCCCATCATCGGATGGCTGCTTGCGCCGAGTTATGCGGTTGTTGCTGCTACACTAAGCCTGCATCATGCACAAAAAACACATGTAATTATCCGCTAAATAATGACTAACATTTTTTTAATTCCATGTTTTCTTGCAGAAGATGTTTTAGAACCGATCCCCGCTTATGTTTTGGATGCAATAAAAAAATGCAGTGTGATATTTGCTGAGAACGAACGAACGGCAAGACGTTATTTAAAAGCACTCGATAAAACCATTGTGATCGATGATTACGAATGGTTCACCATTCACAAAGCAGAGGAAGAACAGGTAAATAATTTTAAAGCGAAAATAAAAGAAGGTAAGAACATCGCCATTATCAGCGAAGCCGGTTGCCCCGGTATTGCAGATCCCGGGCAGGTATTGATTGCCGTTGCACAGGGAATGAATTGTATTATCAAGCCACTCGTTGGGCCCAGTTCTATATTGCTTGCTTTGATGGCAAGCGGTATGAATGGCCAGCAATTTGAATTCATAGGTTACTTGCCCATCGATAACGCAGCAAGAATAAAAAAAATAAAAGAACTTGAAAGCGCTTCTGCAAAACAAAACAGCACGAAGATCTTTATTGAAACACCTTACAGAAATAACCAGTTATTAGAAAGTCTTATTCAAAATTGCCAGTCAAATACAAAGTTGTGTATCGCTGTAAACATAACAGCTGCGAATGAAAGTATTATTACAAAAACAATTTCAGCATGGAAAAATAATAAGCCTGAGTTACATAAACTTCCTGCGATCTTCTTATTACACAGCATCAATTGATTTGAAAATTTGAAGATGAGGAGCGTTTGCAGATTTGAAGTACCCAATTTTCAAATCGCCTAATTTTCAAATCTTCAAATTTATAATCCATACTCACTCACCAACCACACAAACGCCGCCATATTCACAGCTCCCAAATGCAATTCTCTTTTACTTACAGATTCAAAAACATCATTGGGTGCATGATGAAGATCAAAATAACGCTGGCTATCGGGATAAAGTCCGGCGAGTGCCGTACCTATTTCCTTTAAAGGACCAACATCAGAGCCGCTGCCGGCATTTGAAAAATCATATACACCATAAGGATAAAACAGGTCTTTCCATTGCAATACTTTTCCTCGCTGCTCTGCATTCATTTCAAGTCCAAAACCACGCGGCGTAAACCCACCACCATCACTTTCCAATGCAAAAATGTGGTGCTCTTTTTTTTGCTTTGCATGATCGAGATAAGCTGCAGAACCTCTTCCGCCACTTTCTTCATTCATAAATGCAACTGCCCTGACAGTACGTTTTGGTTTTATACCAGCTGCTTTGAGTGCTCTTATCACTTCTATACTTTGTACTACGCCTGCACCATCATCCTGTGCACCTTCTGCAAGGTCCCAGCTATCGAGATGACCACCAACAGTAATGATCTCGCCAGGTGTTTCACTTCCCCTGATTTCACCAATTACATTGTATGACGGTGCGTCTTCAAGCATTTTGCATTCAGTGCGGAAATAAGCTGTTACCTGCATTTTTTTCTTTAATTCAATACTAAGCCACTCAGCATCCCTTGTACTGATTGCTACAGCTGGTATTTTAGGAAATGAATCATCGTATTGCGTGTAACCTGTGTGTGGATAATCGTCAATATTAATGGCAAGTGAGCGCACCATTGCACCGATTGCTCCATACTTTGCAGCCTGCGCCGGCCCGCTTCTGCGCCCACCACCACTTTCTCCATAAGCCCTGAAAGTACCTATATATGTTGGGTTCATCACGAAATTAAAAAACACGATCTTCCCCTTTATAACAGCCTCGCCTAGCCGATCCAGTTCTGCAAAACTTTTTACCTCGATAACGGAACTCTTAACACCTGCTTTTCCTGAACCCATGGAATTACCAAGTGCACATAGATGTAGTTCGTGCTTGCTTCCGTCTGCCAGCTGGATAAAACCAGATTCTTTTTCTCCCCTTATCCAGTGTGGCACCATGCATGGAATTAAATAAACAGTATCTGCGCCGGCATCCTTCATCATTTTTTGTACAGCCACTACCGCCTTTTCAGCATTGGGAGAACCACTTAACCTTTGCCCGATCTGTTTGCATAAATACCGCAGGTTTTCGTAAGCCTGCCCGTTTGTTAATATTTCATCTGACATCTTTTTTATTTTGATCGAATCAGCATTCTGGCTGAAGGATGCCAGGCTAAAACAAAAAAGAGCTGCAATGGTTAACCAATTTTTCATTGTAATCAAATTAATGTAAACAAACTTAATCAATTACCGTTAATCAAATTAATAATATGAAGCCGTTTATTTAATCGGTAAATTCGTGTTTTAAATGCTTGTCAAATCATCGTTATGAATATAGCAATTGTTTGTTATCCTACATTTGGTGGCAGTGGTGTACTGGCTACAGAACTGGGAAAGGTACTCGCAGAAAAGGGACACAATATTCACTTCATTACATACCAGCAACCTGTTAGGCTTGGGGGCTTTCATGCCAATATATTTTATCATGAAGTAAGGGTGCCTACTTATCCTTTATTTGATTTTCCTCCTTATGAAACGGCGCTTGCGAGCAGCATGGTTGATGTTGTGAACAATAATAATATCGACCTGCTTCATGTACATTATGCCATACCGCATGCATCAGCGGCATACATGGCAAAGCAAATACTTGCAAAACAAAATAAGACCATCCCGGTTATTACCACACTTCACGGAACAGACATTACACTGGTGGGACGTGACAAGACCTATAGCCCCGTGGTTACTTTTTCAATGGAAGAAAGTGATATACTTACTGCAGTTTCCTATAACCTGAAGGAAGAAACGTATAAAAATTTCACCATCGACAAACCAATAGAGGTCATTCATAATTTTGTTGATGTAAATCGTTTTCACAGGAAGCCTGTGGATGCATTTAAAAAACTGATCGCACCCAACAATGAAAAAATAATCGTTCATGCATCCAACTTCAGGAAAGTAAAAAGGGTTATGGATGTTGTGAAAACTTTTTTATTACTAAACGATAAGATCCCATCCAAATTATTATTGATCGGTGATGGTCCTGAAAGGCCCGAGATAGAAGCGTTTACCCGTGAATGTACAGATTGTGCAGAGATCAAATTTCTTGGCAAACAGGAACAGATGGAAGACATTCTACCAATTGCAGATCTTTTTTTACTTACAAGCGATTATGAAAGTTTTGGTCTTGCTGCACTTGAAGCCATGGCTGCAGAAGTGCCGGTCATATCTACAAATGCCGGTGGTCTTCCTGAAATAAATATCAATGGCTTTTGTGGTTATATGAGCAATGTTGGCGATGTTGAAGACATGGCCAATAACGCAATAAAGATCTTAGGCGATGATAAAACGCATGCGCAATTCAGAGCAAATGCATTGGCACAGGCGAAAAAATTTGATATCCAGAATATCGTTCCCCAATATGAAAAACTATATGAAAGCGTATTAAAAGTATCAGTTGCCTGATCAATTTACTAACGGCGACGCAGCCATGTTTCGGGATCGAAATTGCTGGTCTCATTACTGATAAAAAAATCAATTGCTCCAACACCATCAAAATTCGCAGCTACTTTGCCAAGTACCTGGCCGGTTTTAACTTCCTGGCCTTTTTGTACTGAAACGCCAGACAAATTACTATAAGTAGTAAAATATCTTCCATGCTGAAGGATAACGACCTGCATATCTTCAATCGTTTGAACAGCTGATACAGTTCCATCAAAAACTGCTTTTACCGGTGTTCCAATATCTGCAGATATGTTTACCGAACTAACAACGATCGTAGTACCGCTTGGTAAAGTATTAGATCCGTAATGCATCAGGATCACTCCCCTATCCAAAGGCCATGGTAATGAACGGCGGTTCTTTTCGAAGCTTGCATTCAACGCAATATTTTCTGAATTTAATAAAACACTTTCTTCTTTTTTGACAGGTGCGACAGGCTTAGATGTTTTCGCAACATTTTTTGTTGGACTTGCTGTATTATTTTCATTAGCAGCATTATTTTTTGCAATTCTTTCTGCTTCTTTTCTCTTACGCTCTTCTTCTGCAGCTTTCGCCAAAGCTTCTTTTCTTGCAAGGTCCTGCGCTCGTTTGATTGCAGCAGCAATTGCATTGTTAACCTTCTGCATTTGTTTTTGTTTTGCTGCCATCTGGTTATTCAATTGCTTGCCTTGTTTTTTTAATTGCGCAACGATCCTTGCCTGTTCCTGTTTTTGTGTTTCCAGCGCCGCCATCTCTTTACTTTGTACCTGTAAAGTGGCGTTCTTTTTTTGTTTTGTACCACTGAGTTCCTGGATCTTTCCCTTCCTCAGTTCCTGTGTACGCAGGATATTCTCTCCCTGCATTTCACGATAAGTACGGTAGCTTTTTAAATAAGCGATCCTTTTAATGGCATCGTTGAAATTAGCGGATGAAAAAATAAAATTGAAAAAATCGTAGCTGCTGCGGTTCTTATAAGCGTAGATCATGCTTTTTGCATACTCCTGTTTCAACGTATCCAGTAACCTGTCGTACCTGCGTACATCTTTTTGTGTCGTGTTAATGCTGTTATCAAGCATGCTCAGGTCACGGTTTATATTGTCGATCACCTTATCCTGCAGGTTTACCTTTTTATTGATAAGGGTTAATCCCAGGAGGTTCTCTTTCGTTTGTGCCTTATTGTTATTAAGCAATTTTTCAGTTTGCTCAATCTCTTTTTTTAATTCCTGGCGCTGGCGCTCCAGCTCTTCCCTGGTTTGAGCCTGGACAGCAGATGCTGATGCTATGAATATTAAAAAGGATAAAATGAATTTAATCATGAACTGAATTTTTTGAGGATATAAAAATAAATCCAGGATGAACAATTAATAAACTTGTGGTTGATACAAATAACGCTTATTTGCGTTTATAATTTTTTGGGATAGGAAAAGACACTGATAATTCTTTGTTAAACTCATACTGTTTAAAGTTTAGGCTTATATCGATTTTATTTTTTTCAGAGGCGATGATCTGCCTGTTGGTGGAAAAGAATATTCCATTCTTATTTTCATAATCATCGTAGGTAATATCGGCTGTTCTGTTCCTGCTCATATCCACATCATCCATTTTACTATGCAATAATAATTTATTATCCAGTGAAAGTGTCATCAGGTTTTTAAAATACTGGCCAAATGATGAAATAAGAATGAATCTATCATATAGTTTATACGAACTTATGGTATCATTATAAAAAATGGGATTGCCAACCAGCAGATCCTGCAGTGTTGTAAAATCAAAAGGTATCTCTGTTATATCCTGTAAATAATCCAATGACCTGTATTGAACTTCTTTGTCGCGTTTATTCAAAAGGATAACGCTGTCCTTAGTTATAAGCGCCCTGTATATCTCAACATTCAAAATTGTTGCTGATAAAGATATCCAGATCGCACTGTCTTTTATTACTCTTACTACAGCTGTTATATCAGGTGTTTTTCCCTTGGTGTCAACTTTTATTTTAGCAGAGAATGTTTTGAAATCTATATAGTGTGATTTGAATTCCTTAACAGTTTCATTGATCGCTTTCAGGGAATCTTCTGAAGATTTATGGTTCATCAGGTTCGTTGTATCCTTGGGAGCAATTGCTTTATTTATTTGCTTGGCCGTTTTACAACCAATAAATATCATGCTTAAAAAAATAGTTGTTATAAAAAATAATTGTTTCATTAATTTTTTAAACTTGAATTTTATTATTTAATTCCTGTATGACCAAAGCCGCCACTTCCACGTTCTGTTTCTGTTAATTGTTGTACCACGATCAATTCAGCTTTGTCAACTTTAGCAATGATCATTTGCGCAATGCGGTCACTATTATTGATCACCGCTTCTTCATTACTAAGATTAATAAGCAATACTTTTATTTCTCCCCGGTAATCGCTATCGATTGTACCCGGTGTGTTGAGACAGGTAATTCCTTTATTAACTGCAAGGCCACTACGGGGGCGTATCTGCGCTTCATAATTTTCAGGCAATTCGATGAACAGCCCTGTAGGAATTAATTGCCGCTGCAAAGGTTTCAATGATACGGGTATATCCAATGCAGCCCTGATATCCATACCTGCTGAACCTTCGGTGGCATATGAGGGTACAGGATTTTCAGAAGTATTTACAATTGGTATTTTTAGTGTTCCCATTAATTTATGCGTTATTCTTTTTTAATAATATTGTTGCATAGGCTACCAGGCCTTCTTCTCTCCCGGCAAATCCCATTTTTTCAGTAGTGGTTGCTTTAATCGATATATCTGTAATATTGATTGATAAAATTGAAGCGATCGCATTTTGCATTGCAGTGATGTGAGGAGCTATTTTAGGTTTTTCCAGACAAAGTGTGCTGTCTATATTTACTACCTGGTATTCTTTTTCTTTTATAAGTTCAAATACTTTAGCAAGTAAGATCTTGCTGTCGATATTTTTATACGCTGCATTTGTATCGGGAAAATGCTTACCAATATCGCCAAGACATAAAGCTCCTAACATAGCATCACAAATAGCGTGTAACAATACATCTGCATCACTATGGCCCACAGCTCCTTTATGATGCGGTATCTTTACACCACCGATCCAAAGATCCCTTCCGGCTGCAAGTTGATGAAAATCTATGCCTGAGCCAATTCTATACGACATATTACGAGTTATGAATTATGAGTTATGAGTTATGAGTTGGGATTACAATTTCAGACTTTTTCTATACTTGTACTTTATTAGCAGGCGCAAGATAAGCTATAAATAAAAAAGCGTCCCGTTTGAACGGGACGCTTTTCATATTTTTTAAGAAATTTATTTTTTGTCCAAAGCAAACAATAAGCTGAAACGCATTGTATTTGATAATGGGTTACGGTTAACACCAGAACCATTTGGTAATAAATAAGAGAAGTTAAGACCAAACATGCTGTATTTTAAACCAGCGCCCAAAGTGAAATATTTACGATCACCTTTTAATTTGTTTTCGTAGAAATAACCAGCTCTGAAAGCGAATTGATCTTTGTACCAGTATTCAGCACCAACAGATACAGTTATTTCTTTAATTTCTCCACCACCATCAGCATCGTTGAATGAACTGAACCAGCTGTTAACAACACCTTTAGTACGGTAAGATTTCAATGCATTTGCAAATGCATCTGTTGTATCACCAGGAACAGCCTGAGGAGGTGTAGGAACAAGTAATTTATTCAGGTCAAGTGCAAAAGTGATTTTGTTATCAGCATCAAAAGATTTGTTATAAGCACCACCAATACCAATGTTAGCAGGAATATAGTCTTTCTGAGAAGCATCACTTGTATAAGAGATTTTAGAACCAAGATTACTTAAAGTAATACCCCAGTCAAATCCATTTCCACTTTCCTTTGTTCCTTTGTGGAAGAAATGAAGGTCGCCTGCAACAGCTGTTCCTTTTTTGTAGCTAACGCCATTAACATTACCACCAGCAAGATCTGAACTGATATAACGTAAAGCAACACCAAGACTGCTCTTCTTTCCTAATTTCCTTGAATATCCAAGATCGATTGCATATTCACGTGGGCGGAAATTATTTAAAAGTCCTCCTGAATTATCAGTGAACTGGATGCTTCCAAGGCTAAAATATCTTAAACCAAGAGATACAGCCTGCATATCATCTATTTTATAGTAACCTGCAAGATTAAGCAGGTAAACATCATTTAATTTAAGATCGCTTAACCATGGAGTATAAGTTACGCCAACAGCAGCTTTACTTGCAGAGAATGGAGTTTTTGCAATGTTCCAGAAATTTGTATATGCATCAGGAGCAGTTGCAATTCCAACATCACCCATACCACCTGCTCTTGCATCAGGACTTACCCTTAAAAAAGGTACAGCGGTTGTTACTACGTTGATATTATTTTTTTGTGATTCTTGGGCATTGGCCACAGTCATTGCGCCCCCCATTAACATAACTAAGGCAGTTAGTTTCAAAGTTACTTGTTTCATGCGTTTTGTTTGTCTTGGTTAGGTAGACTTACCTCTATAAGCGTTTGATTTAAAAGTTTTATTCGTTGTAAAAATAGCGGATTTCTTTAAAACAGCAATTTATTTATAATTTGTTGTTAAAAAAACCAGAAATGGGGCCAAATATATTAAAACATCACACGAAATAAAAAAATATTTTTTCCTTAAATTCTGCTATTAAGAATAAAAAACGTGCTTGTATATCAAATTATTGCACAAATAAATAATTCTGATTAATCTATTGGAAGAGAATACAACAAACTACTGATTTTTTTTGCCGACATTTTCTTAACGAAATACTGAAAAGAACTTATTATTTTTTGGAAAAAATACTTAAAACGATTTCCATGTGCTGCAAAGTATTTATATTCGCAGATAGTTGTAACCTCAATACAATATTAAAGAAAACCTTTCGTTAAACAATTTGCAAAACGAATGCACATGCAAAAAATAATCTCAGGCAGAAACCTGATCCTATTGATCGCCGTGGCTTTTTCAATCAGTTCATGTGGCAAAAAATCCGGAAAGTCGTCTGTGACTGGCTGGAGCTATGATGATAAGAAATTGGGAAATTTCCATGTATCCAAAGTTAAATACCCTAAAGCCGGTCCAGGATTGGTTTTTGTTCAAGGTGGCTCATTTGTAATGGGTGCCAAGGATGAAGATGTTATGGGTGACTGGAACAATGTTCCCCGCAGGGTGACCATCCCTTCATTCTTCATTGATGAAACAGAGGTAGCAAACGTTCACTACAGGGAATATATGTACTGGCTCGATAATACGTTCAGTGGTGATAGCAATATAATCAACAAATCTCTTCCTGATACTCTTGTATGGAGAGAAGAACTTGCTTACAATGAGCCATATGTAGAATACTATTTCAGGTATCCTTCTTATAATTACTACCCTGTTGTTGGTGTAAACTGGCAGCAAGCTCATGATTTTTGTATTTGGAGAACAGAT
This sequence comes from Ferruginibacter sp., assembly GCA_047601875.1. GTDB lineage: Bacteria > Bacteroidota > Bacteroidia > Chitinophagales > Chitinophagaceae > Ferruginibacter. Next base: position 1,227,009 of record JASGIL010000001.1, read on the forward strand.
CGTGTAAACGAACTAAAACTTATGCAAAAAGGCTTCCTTAAAAAAGATGCTGCAAAAAGGGAAATGAAAGGAGCCGGTGGTGATGGTTCTTTCAATACAGAAACTTACCTGAGAAATCCTGAAATGATTCAAAGCAGGAACAAACCAAAGAAATCTGAATTTAAAGATGTTAACGGTAAACCACGTAGCACTGTAAAAATGGAAGACGGTATTCTTAATATGGGTTACCGCCTGCCAACAGAAGCAGAGTGGGAATATGCCGCCTATGGTTTGCTTGAGCAAAATCCTTCTCCACGTAAGAAAGAAAAAAGTTCTGGTGAGGAACTACGTTCTAATCAACAAATATATTCATGGAGTAAAAATCCAAATGGCTTAAGGGATAATCGTCGTGGTAGCTGGCAGGGAAAATTCCTTGCTAACTTCAAACGCGGTAGTGGTGATAACATGGGGGTTGCAGGAGGTTTGAATGACCGTGCAGCAATTCCTGGTCCTATCAAAGCTTTTTATCCAAACGCATTTGGTTTATATAATATGAGTGGTAACGTAAGTGAGTGGGTTGGGGACGTGTACAGACAGGTAACTCCACTTGATGCGCAGGATTTCAACTATTTCCGTGGTAATAAATTCACCAAATTATATAAGAATAGCAGCGGTGAATATGAAAGAGATAGCATGGGGCATTTAAAAAGATCTGATATCTCTGACGAAGAAGTTAAAAACCGTGCAAACTACCAGCATAATAATGTTATAAACTATCTTGATGGTGATTCTGCAAGTAAGGTTAATTACGGATATGGTATTACTTCACTGGTTAATGATAAATCAAGAGTAATTAAAGGCGGTAGCTGGAATGACAGGGCTTATTGGTTATCACCAGGCACACGTCGCTTTATGCAGGAAGACCAGGCAGCAAGCACTGTTGGTTTCAGATGTGCTCAAACTTACCTGGGACCTCCGGAAGGCCCTGGCTTTAAAGAAGGTAACATCTTCGGAAAAAGAAAACAAAATAAACGTAAGAAGAAATAAAATAACTGGAACAATAGAAACCCCTTCAGCAGCAAGTTGAGGGGGTTTTGCTTTTAGGAAGCTATGAGCTTTTAGCTGTGAGCTATGAGCAGTATTTTAAATGCAGGTATAGTATAAAAAATTAAGGCTAACTAAAAAGGTGATAACTTTTAGCTTATAATCAACAGCCATTAATTTTTAGATGTAACCAATAATTTTTAAACCTCAATTTTATCGAACAACTCATAGCTCACCGCTCATAGCTAGCAGCTTCTTCTTATTTTTGTTCTTATGGATATAACTAACCTCTACAAATTATACCTGGCAAATCCTTCAATAGAAACCGATACCAGGAAAATAAAACAGGGAGATATTTTTTTTGCATTAAAAGGACCCAATTTTAATGGCAATCATTATGCACAGGTGGCTATTGATGCAGGCGCTTCATATTGCATTGTTGATGAAGCTACGGGTATCGTGAATGATAAGATCATAACAGTTGCTGATAGCCTGGAAACCCTACAGCAATTAGCGAAAAAGCATAGAGAACAATTTGATATTCCTTTTATTGCCATAACGGGAAGTAACGGTAAAACCACCACGAAGGAATTGATCCATGCTGTACTTTCTGCTGAGTTTAAAACATACACAACCATTGGTAACCTGAATAATCATATTGGCGTACCACTCACGATTTTAAAAATAAAAAAAGATGCTGCATTTGCTGTAATTGAAATGGGCGCCAACCATCTTAAAGAAATTGAAAGCTATTGTACCTATGCTATGCCCACACATGGCTTGATCACCAATTGCGGTAAAGCGCACCTGGAAGGTTTTGGCAGCGAAGAAAATATAAAGAAAGGTAAAGGTGAGTTATTTGATTATTTAAGATCAAATAACGGGAGTGCTTTTGTTTTCTGGAATTATGAATACCTGAGAGATATGAGTAAAGGTATATCACATATAATAAAATATGGTGAAACTGATGCTGATGTTGAATATGCCGGCCATGTTGAAACACACAGTGAGTTCCTGGAAGTAGCAATATCAAAAGGTGCCAACATTAAAAACATCAAAACAAAGCTTGTAGGAAATTATAATTTACCCAATATACTCGCTGCAGTTGCAATTGGTAAAACTTTTAATGTTTCCGACGATGTTATAAAAAAAGCATTGGAAAATTATACGCCTTCCAATAGCCGGTCGCAGTTGATTGAAATGGACAGTAATAAAATTATCCTGGATGCATACAATGCCAACCCTTCCAGTATGAAAGTAGCTGTTGAGAATTTTTCAACAATGAATGGAGATAAAAAAGTACTTATACTTGGCGGCATGATGGAACTGGGGCCAGGCAGCATTGCTGAACATACCAAACTCGTAGAGCAGATCAAAAAAAATACCTGGCAGCATGTAGTATTGGTAGGAAACGATTTTATAGACCTTCCTGCAGGTTTCATTCATTTTAATAATGTTTCCGAAGCAAAAGCGTGGTATAAAAAACAGGAATTTAAAAATACACAGGTATTGATAAAAGGATCCCGCAGTATGCAAATGGAAAAGCTGTTAGAATGATTTTAATATCAGCTTTGAAGGCCGTACATTTTGCCATCCAATAAATAACGGAGACGTGTCCGAGTGGTTGAAGGAGTCCCGATCTTTTCGGGAGAAAGTGTATAAGGAAAACTCTCAAAGGTTCGAATTACCTGCTCATTACTTCAGCTATTAAATTTCAGAATGATTTTAATTTCATGTAATGAAGCCGTACATTCGCTTTCCTAATAAAAATAACGGAGACGTGTCCGAGTGGTTGAAGAAGTCCCGATCTTTTCGGGAGAAAGTGTATAAGGAAAACTCTCAAAGGTTCGAATTACCTGCTCATTACTTCAGCTATTAAATTTCAGAATGATTTTAATTTCATGTAATGAAGCCGTACATTCGCTTTCCTAATAAAAATAACGGAGACGTGTCCGAGTGGTGAAGGAGTCCCGATCTTTTCGGGAGAAAGTGTGAATAAGGAAAACTCTCAAAGGTTCGAATTACCTGCTCATTACTTCAGCTATTAAATTTCAGAATGATTTTAATTTCATGTAATGAAGCCGTACATTCGCTTTCCTAATAAAAATAACGGAGACGTGTCCGAGTGGTGAAGGAGTCCCGATCTTTTCGGGAGAAAGTGTGAATAAGGAAAACTCTCAAAGGTTCGAATTACCTGCTCATTACTTCAGCTATTAAATTTCAGAATGATTTTAATTTCATGTAATGAAGCCGTACATTCGCTTTCCTAATAAAAATAACGGAGACGTGTCCGAGTGGTTGAAGAAGTCCCGATCTTTTCGGGAGAAAGTGTGAATAAGGAAAACTCTCAAAGGTTCGAATTACCTGCTCATTACTTCAGCTATTAAATTTCAGAATGATTTTAATTTCATGTAATGAAGCCGTACATTCGCTTTCCTAATAAAAATAACGGAGACGTGTCCGAGTGGTTGAAGGAGCACGCCTGGAAAGTGTGTATAGGGGAAACTCTATCAAGGGTTCGAATCCCTTCGTCTCCGCTAAAATCACCCTATGTTTTTTGTTTACATTCTTCAAAGTATGAAGGATAATTCATTCTACGTTGGTCAATGTGATGATCTTGACAAAAGGATGTCGAAACATTCAGATGGAATGAGTAAATATACCGCTTCTAAAAGGCCACTCCGCCTCAAATATTTCGAAATATATAATACCAGAACAGAAGCTCTTAAAAGAGAGAAGAGTATCAAAAAAATGAAGAGCAAAATCTTTATTGAAACCCTGATCAAAAACTGGATTTTGTAATTCCCAAGACTTTGTCCGAATAGTTGAAGAAGTCCCGATGCATCGGGAAAAAGTGTGTATAGAGAAAACTCTATCATCCCGATTTTATCGGGACGAATCTCTTCGTCTCCGCAAAATTTATTTCACCAACAATTGCCATTTCAAGTCCCCTGCCAGGCTCCATCAACTCATTTCGCTTAAAAATTTATAACCGCTCATCACAAACATGCATCTTGTTTGCTATTATTCAACGAATCTTTTCGTATATTTAATTACACAATCAAAACAATAATGCCATGAACAAAAAAATTCTATTCTTAACTGTAATGACCTGTTTCATTACAACACTTTACGCACAATCAAATAAATCAACAAAAGCTTATGCCATTACTTCGGTAGAAAAAGGACAAAGCAGCTGGAAAGAAATAAGATTGATTGATGTTAAAACAGGAGAAGCTGAAACTGTTTTTTCTTCCGGGCAGGAAACTGAAATATTAAATGCACGCACCGGCAAACCTGTTCAGAAGAAAGATGCTAATTTAAAAAGTACAGGAAATGAAAACAGCAATGTACGTGTGTATACCATCCAACCTGATAACAGGGCACAGGTGGTAAATGACAAAGCGGACATTGAAAAATTGAAAGCTGCAGGAAAAAGGGTTATCATTATTAAGAATGACCGCTGCAGTGAAAAACAATATGATAAACCATTTGCTACCAATTCTGCTGCATTGGCCTATGATAAAAAACACGATCGTTTATATTACACGCCAATGGGCATTAATCAATTGAGGTATATCGACCTCAAATCCAAAAATCCCAAAGTTTATTATTTTGAAGATGAGACTTTCGGTAACGTGCAGGGGACATATGATGTTCCGAACCAGATTACAAGAATGGTGATCGGATCTGATGGAAACGGTTATGCGCTTGCAAATAATGCAGATCACCTGCTTCGCTTTACTACAGGGAAAAAACCAGTAATCACTGACCTCGGCAGCATTACCGATGATGCATCCAATGGAGATTTCTCAATACACAGGGGTGTTGGCGGAGATATGATCGCAGATAAATCAGGTAACCTTTATCTTATAACAGCTTATAAAAATGTATGGAAAATTAATATTGAAACCATGACAGCTGTGTATAAAGGTGGTATCAAGGGTTTACCTGAAGAATATCAAACAAATGGCGCCGTGGTAGAAAAAGGAAGTAAAATAATTGTATGTAGCGGTACATCAACACAAGGTTATTATCGTTTTGATCTGAACAACCTGCAAGCTGAAAAAATTTCTTCTGCAGGTGAAGTATTCAATGCATCAGATATGGCCAATGGAAATTTAGTTTCTGCCGACAAGAAGGAAAAAGATGAAACCATAGAAGAACCTTCACAGGTTAAAGAAGACGCATTGGAGGCTGCAAGAGCAGCTATAAAACAAGCTGAAACAACAGAGGTTGGTGGCGATAATGGAATACTTGTTTATCCAAACCCCGTAACAGATGGTATTGTAAAACTTTCTTTCAATAACCAGCCTGTTGGCAAATATAATGTGCAACTCCTGGATATGGCTGGTAAAACGATCAGCAATCAATCGATTGTAATTAATAGTAAAACACAGGTACAGGAAATAAGATTGCCTTCGATTATGGGTAAAGGAAATTATCTTGTAAAAGTGACGAGTGAGGATAATAAGACCACTGTTGTAACAAAATTAGCCGTTCAGTAAAACGATTTGAAGATTTGAAAATTTGAAGATTTGAAGATTTGAAAATTGGTAATGACAAATTGAGCCATCACCAAATCAGTATCTTCAAATTTTCAAATCTTCAAATTTCCAAATCCTACTTAAATATTTTTCCTGCATTCGCAGTAGTTATTGTTGCTACTTCTTCAGCTGAAATGTTTTTTATCTCTGCTATCTTATCTACTATATATTTAAGGTAACTGCTTTCATTTCTTTTACCACGAAATGGAACCGGGGTAAGATAAGGTGCATCTGTTTCCAATACAATATGCTCCATACCAATGCTACCAAGTGTTTCCGCAAGACCCGATTTTTTATAAGTAACCACTCCCCCAATACCAAGATAAAATGCCATTTCAATAATCTGATTGGCTTCTTCAATACTGCCACCAAAACAATGAAAAATCCCTTTTAACCCTGCAGGGGCGTAATGCTGAATTACATCTATTGTTTCCTGCATAGCATCCCGGGTATGTAATACAATTGGTAAATCATACTTCAATGCAAGTTCTGCCTGTCGTTCTAAAGCTTTGTATTGCTCTTTCATGAAGGTTTTATCCCAATAAAAATCGAGGCCTGTTTCTCCTATTGCGGCAAAATTTCTAGCATCAAGCAATGCTTCTACCCTACCCAATTCTTCATGGTAATTTTCTTTTACTGAACATGGATGCAAGCCAATCATTGCAAAACAATTATTCGGGTACTTCTTCTCAAGCAAGAGCATTGCATCTGTGGTTTCGCTATCAATAGCAGGAAGATAAAATTTCCCTACCCCACTTGCAATGGCCCTTTTCATCATTTCATCAAGGTCCTCTTCAAATTCTTTTACGTATAAATGACAATGTGTATCAATGATCATGTATTATTCCCAGGTTTTAGTTGCGTAAAATTACTGTATTAAAGTAGCAGGATCAACCCTTACGCTGTATTCAAATATGCTTTCTCCTCTATTAAGTAAAGATTTGTATCACTGCAAACCGAATCTACAAACAGATCGTTTTAACCAACAGAAAAATAATGTTGCATATGTTAAAACAACTACGTAAATTGGGCACAGTTTTCATAGGGTACGGATTAAAAACGGGCCAGGGTTTCTACCCAGGCCCAACTTTTTTTAAAACATATCCGAAGTAATTCTTTCAAACTTATATCCCCGTTCTGCAAAATATTTTAATGTTCCTGAGAGAGCATATTGCATCCTTTCGAATGCTTTGTCGCTATCATGAAATACAACAATAGATCCTGCTTTGGTATTGCGCAATACATTTTCAAGACATCTTTCTTTTGAAATGCTTTTATCAAAATCACCGCTCAATACACTCCACATGATCGTCTTTAAATTAAACCTTGGTAAGCGGAGTTGCTTTAACTGGAAGAATTTTATTTTACCATAAGGTGGTCGATACAAATTACTATCGATAACATTTTTTGCTATTGCAATATCATCCAGGTAAACATCATTGTTTGTTTTCCATCCATTCAAATGATTATAACTGTGATTGGCAGTTGTATGTCCTTCTTCAATGATCCTTTTATAAACTTCCGGATGAGCAACAACGTTTTTACCAATGCAAAAAAAACTTGCTTTCGCATTGTATCTTTTTAATTCATCCAATACCAATGGTGTGATAGAAGGATGCGGCCCGTCATCAAAACTTAGGTAAATAATTTTTTCAGTGGTATTGACCGACCATATAGCCTGACCATATAATTTTCTTAACCACCATGAAGATTTTACCTGGTAAAACATGGAGCAATTTAATTGATATATTGGTCACTTAATTCGTCATTGCGGGGAACGAAGCAATAATGATTATTGTAAAAGCTTCTAATAAAAAATTGCCCTGCTGGTACAGGGCAATTTCATTGTATATATATGGTTTATTAATAAGGTCGAATAATAGTTCTTACATTACCATTGTTTCCTGTCCATACCGCTTTGAAATAATAATTACCACCTAAACCTGGACAACTTGTAACATTACCAGTAGCATCAAGACCAAAAGTAGCTACCACAGTTCCCAGCGCTCCATCGTGTGTGATCTGGCCACTTGTTAATCTCCAGCTACAATCCTGGCGAATGATCATCGGAGCTGTAATAGAAGCTGTAAACGCATTTCCAAAACGATTTGTTCCCCATTCAGATATATTATCTAAGCCTCCTGCTGAATGCGTTCCTTCTGTCTTAATAACAATACCACCATCATAGGTAAATGTTCTTCTTTTTGACACCTGCCAATCCCTGTGTGAGCCATTGTCGAATGTAACTGTTATACCAGGGCTTGCAATATTATGAACGATTGCTGAAGAGCCGGTAGTAAGTAATACAACACGACCACCACTTGTATTGGTAACAGTCATAGTTCCATTGATTGTAATACTTTTATTGTCAACCAATCTTGTAATAACAAGGCTTTGGGTTTCTATTGTGAGCACTGCACCCTGGTCGCCCCAATGTTGGGCCAAAGGCATGGTTAAAACAACTGTTCCCACACGCCTGCGGGTATCCTGGCAATTATTACCATTATAAACAATAGTTAACCTTTTTAAAGCCCCAACTGTATCTAATGTTGCAGTAGTATTGCAGATATTGGTTACACCTTCAACTTTCCCAAATGCACTATTGGATCCGGCAATATCATTAGCATCATTGGCAATATCATCGGTTCCGGCCGCAACAGCATTTTGATCATCAGATTGAGTAGCCAGGTCAGTATTATCATTATTCCTGTCTTTTTTGCAACTGATTAAGGATACAGAAAGTACCATTGCAACTGCAAGGACTAAGCGGATGTTCATTTTCATAAAATTTATATTTTTTTTGTAAAATAGGACGCATAGATATAAAAAGGAGTTAAAAGTTTAATGTGCGACCCTGGTATTTTTTAAACTTTTTCGTAAATCCCTGGCTTTAAACGAATTTTTAATATGCATATTATTATTCAAATTGTTAATTCCCTAGCCCCCTATTCTTAACTTTGCCCGATGGATAAGAAAATCAGGGTTCGTTTTGCACCCAGCCCAACAGGGGGCCTGCACCTCGGGGGTGTACGCACCGTTTTATACAACTACTTATTTGCCAAAAAGCATGGCGGTGATTTTATTGTAAGAATTGAAGATACCGATCAAACCCGTTTTGTACCGGGTGCCGAGCAATATATATTTGATTGCCTGCAATGGTGTGGTTTAGAACCTGATGAAAGCCCGATCCATGGAGGCAACTATCGCCCATACCGCCAAAGTGAAAGAAAAAGCATGTACCGGGATTATGCAGAAAAGCTTATAAAAAATGGTTTTGCCTATTATGCATTTGATACGCCCGAAGAGCTTGAAAAAATGCGTATTGAATATAAAACCGAAGAAAACCCATCTCCACAATATGATCTTAAGACAAGGATGCAGATGAAAAACTCCCTGTCATTGCCGGAAACAGAAGTAAAAAAATTACTCGATGATAATGTGCGGCATGTTATCAGGATCAAGATGCCGGCAGATGAAAAGATCTCCTTTGATGATCTAGTACATGGCGAAGTACATTTTGAGAGTTCGCTTGTTGATGATAAGGTTCTTTTAAAAGCTGATGGCATGCCTACCTATCATCTTGCAGTTGTTGTGGATGATTTCTTAATGAAAATAACCCACGCATTTCGTGGCGAAGAATGGCTGAGCAGCGCACCTGTACATGTATTGCTCTGGAAATACTTGTTTGGTTTAGATAACATGCCGCAATGGGCGCATTTACCATTGATACTGGGACCAAGTGGCAAACTCAGCAAACGTGATGGTGCTAAATATGGCTTTCCTGTTTTTGCTATGAACTGGACAGACCCCAAAACTAACGAACACGTTGAAGGTTTTAAAGAAAGAGGTTTTTTACCTGAAGCATTTATAAACCTGCTTGCTGTACTTGGATGGAATGATGGCAGCAGCCAGGAGATTTTTTCATTGACTGAATTGATAGAAAAATTCTCCATCGACAGGGTACACAAAGCCGGAGCTAAATTTGATTTTGAAAAAGCAAAATGGTTCAACCACGAATGGATAAAAGCGTTGCCCGTTTCTCGTTTATCAGTTAACGTTAAGGAACTTTTTGAATCGAAAAAGATCGCTGTAGAAGATGAAGCTTATTTTAATAAAGTGCTGGAACTGGTAAAAGACCGTTGCACTTTAATTCCTGATTTTTATGAACAGGCTGTTTACTTTTTCAAAGCACCTGCAACATGGGATACCGATGCTGTAAAGCCTAAATGGAACGAAGCAAAAACAGGTTTCTTCACAGAATTCTGTGAGCAATTAAATGGAGCCGGGAATTGGGAATTAAGCGAAATAGAAACAACATTTAAAAATCTTGCTGCTGAAAAAAATATTAAACCGGGTGAGTTGCAATTACCTATGCGCATTATGCTTGTAGGGGGTAAATTTGGGCCAGCCGTTTTTGAGATCGCTTCACTTATAGGAAAAGAAGAAACGATTGCAAGAATTAAAAAAGCATTGACTATTTTTAACCAATGAACATGAACAGACCAATAAGAGTACTGGTTGCAAAAGTTGGATTGGATGGCCATGACCGTGGCGCCAAAGTAGTGGCTACTGCGCTTCGTGATGCCGGCATGGAAGTAATTTATACCGGCTTGCGCCAAACACCTGAAATGGTTGTGAATGCAGCCTTACAGGAAGACGTTGATGCTATCGGCGTAAGTATTTTAAGCGGCGCCCACATGACGGTGTTTCCAAAGATCATTGCTTTGATGAAAGAAAAAAAGATGAATGATGTGTTGCTCACAGGAGGTGGGATCATTCCTGAAGAAGACATTAAAGAATTAAATCAATCCGGCGTAGCGAAGCTTTTTGCGCCGGGAACAAGTACTACCGAAATTGCTGATTATATAAAAGCATGGGTAAAAGAAAACAGGAATTTTTAATAAACCCTATCGAACTATTTTCACCCGGAACTCCCCATCAGTGATCGTATGCTTTTCTGAATTACCATCAATTTCTTTATAAATGGTAGCCGAAAAAGTACCCTTGATATAAGTTGAATTGATCTCTGTAAAATTTACTTTGGTATCAGATAATATTCCAAATGTTGCGTAGTCATCACCCCATGAAGCAAAAAAAGTTCCGTTATCATCAAATCTTGCTGCCTGCAAAAGAATTGCTTTCTCAATATTGGCAGATGAGCTTCCATAATTAACATAGGTATTGCTGGTATTAACAGGATTTGTACTGGTCATAACAAATCCCATGGTTCCTTTGTCTGCAACAAATTGTTGCTTCAGTCCAATAACCTGGCAGATGTAACGGCCATTGCCATCAACGGTATTGATCTTTCCCTCTGTACCCTGGTTGTATTCGATGTTCATTCCATCTACCTTAAAGCGAACATAGTAATTGCCGGCTGCATCTGAGCTCCCGTTATCATGGTCCTTTTTACATCCGTCAAAAATGATGGCTGAAACAAAAAGTACCGCCAGGTACATGCTTTTTACACTGATTATCTTTTTCATGATCTGTATTTTATTATGGCCAAAAATATCGCAGCTCATCGCCTTGAACATAGTGGCATTTATTTTTCGCCGGTTCTCAATTATTTTCTGTTTGAAATAATGCTACTGTTGCTCTTTGCTTATTTTTGCAAAAAAAATTATGTATTCTACCATTCTCACTTCTTTAGAAAACAATATTTTAATAGTCACCATCAACCGCCCCGACAAACTGAATGCTTTAAATGCAGATGTGTTTAATGATCTTGATAAAGTAGCCGATGAGATCTATAGCAACCCCGAAATAAAATCGGCCATCATTACCGGTTCCGGAAACAAGGCTTTTGTTGCCGGCGCTGATATAACAGAATTCAATGCCCTCGATAAAGAACAGGCAATGGCAATGGCCAAAAGGGGCCAGGATGTTTTTTTCAAAATTGAAAATTCCAGGAAGCCGATCGTAGCTGCTGTAAATGGTTTTGCACTGGGTGGCGGTTGTGAACTTGCTATGGCCTGTCATTTCAGGTTGTGCAGCGAGAACGCAAAATTCGGCCAACCCGAAGTAAACCTGGGATTGATACCCGGCTATGGTGGCACACAGCGTTTAACCCAACTCGTTGGTAAAGGCAAAAGCATGGAACTGCAAATGACTGCACAGCTTATTGATGCAACTGAGGCATTGAGACTAAACCTTGTAAACTATGTTACTGCCGCAGACAAGTTATTGGAAACAACAAAAACCCTTCTTCAAACAATACACACAAAAGCACCAATCGCTATTGGTAAGATCATCGAATGTATCAATGTTGCCATTGTAAGTGATAGTGCTTATACAAACGGGAAAACAGGTTTTGACAGGGAGATAGAATGCTTTGGAGAATGCTTTGATACAAAAGATATGAGAGAAGGGACTACGGCTTTCCTGGAAAAAAGGAAAGCGAATTTTGTTGGAGAATAAGCGATAAGCTATGAGCCGTGAACATTTTTAATTCTTAATTATTAATTTTTAATTCTTCAGCGACAAGAATATAGAATCAACCAATATCACATTAACAGCACAAATAAAAAAACAAACAAAATTTATATGGAATTCAGAATTGAGAAAGATACCATGGGCGAAGTGAAGGTGCCGGTAAAGGCATATTATGGCGCACAAACACAACGCAGCATTGATAATTTTAAAATTGCACAGGACATTAATAAAATGCCCAAAGAAATAATAGGCGCATTTGCTTACTTAAAAAAAGCTGCTGCTCTTACCAATATGGATGCAGGTGTTTTGCCACAGGAAAAAGCAGAGATGATCGGTAAGGTTTGCGATGAAATTTTGCAGGGTAAACTGGATGAATATTTTCCGCTGGTAGTATGGCAAACAGGTAGCGGCACGCAAAGCAATATGAATGTGAATGAAGTAATTGCTTACCGCGGACATGTTTTAAATGGCGGCGAACTGGGCGATAAGGATAAGTTCCTTCATCCCAATGACGATGTAAATAAATCGCAATCGAGCAATGATACTTTTCCTACTGCGATGCACATTGCTGCTTATAAAATTTTAATTGAGACCACCATTCCCGGCATTGAAAAACTCAGGGATACACTTGCTGCAAAAAGTAAGGAATTTATGCAGGTGGTTAAGATCGGCAGAACACATTGCATGGATGCTACACCTTTAACAGTTGGACAGGAATTCAGCGGCTACACTTCACAGTTAAACCATGGATTGAAAGCACTTAAAAATACGCTTGACCATTTAAGCGAACTTGCATTGGGTGGTACAGCTGTAGGAACAGGTATTAACACACCAAAAGGTTATTCAGAAAATGTTGCAAAACATATTGCAACATTAACAGGATTACCATTCAGGACCGCAGAAAATAAATTTGAAGCACTTGCTGCTCACGATGCGATCGTAGAATCACACGGCGCTTTGAAAATGATCGCAGTAAGTTTGATGAAGATCGCAAATGATATACGCCTGCTCTCATCGGGCCGACGCAGTGGTATCGGTGAAATTTTTATCCCGGATAATGAACCAGGTTCTTCCATCATGCCAGGTAAAGTAAATCCAACACAGTGTGAAGCATTGACCATGATCGCAGCACAGGTAATGGGCAATGATGTTGCTATCAGCGTTGGCGGAAGTAATGGTCATTTTGAATTGAATGTTTTTAAACCGGTAATGATCTATAATTTTTTACACAGCGCCAGGCTCATCGGTGATGGCTGTGTTTCATTCAATGATAAATGTGCCATTGGTATTGAACCGCTTGAAGCGAATATCAAAAAACATGTAGATAATTCTTTGATGCTTGTCACAGCATTGAATACAAAGATTGGTTATTATAAAGCCGCCGAGATAGCGCAGAAAGCACACAAAGAAGGAACAACATTGAAAGAAATGGCAGTTAAGTTAGGATATGTAACGCCTGAAGAATTTGATGCGTGGGTGAAGCCGGAAGATATGGTTGGCAAGCTATAAGCTGCAAGCCTCAAGCTTCAAGTCGGTTTATTATCATAAGAAGCTTCATATTTTAATCTTCGGCTTGAAGCTTGTGGCTTGAAGCTTGTGGCTTATAGCTTGCAACCTTCATCAAAAGAAATAAAAAACCTTCTCGTTGAATGAGAAGGTTTTTTATTTGTACGTACTGTATATATTTCTTAGTTGATCGGCAGATCAAATACTCCATCTGTAATTGTAACCAGGTTTGGCCCGGCGCCATTCTGATCATGTAAAGGACCGCTGAAGGTTCCCGTAACATGCGTTGCAGTAAGTGATGTGATCGTAATTGTAAAAGCATCCAATGGAGGGGTAACAATATGCGCTCCGTAAGTAACAGAATTCAGATCATAAAAATATCCTTGAATAAGATTTCCCAGGGAATACGTAGGAATGTCATTTGTATATGTGCCAACGGCTACTGTAGAACTATTGCCCTCCAGGTTAACTGCACACTTGAAATGAATACCGCCAATATTATCGCCTGTCATTGTCAGGTGCGTATTTGCAGTTATATAATTTGCTTCTGCATTATTTCCAAAATTGTAGTATGTGCCATTTATCTTACAATTGAAGATGCCTGTTGGTGCCGGATCGTATACTACAGAGAATGTACAGGTATTGCTTCCGCCCGTAACTGTATAGTTAAATGAACCTGCCGCAGCCGGGGTACCGGAAGCAGTTAAGGTTACCTGTTGTGCACCCGTTGCTGTAAATATTCCCGTTGCACTAAATGTTACACCATTTGTTGCAGCGGTAGAAATTGTATACAATCCTGCTGATGTTACACTCACATTAACGACTGCCGTATTTGAAGATAAAACAGTAAATCCTTCCTGGTAATCTCCACTAAGTGTAGCGCCGGTACAAGCTCCTGTACCTCCATCTAAAGTAAATACTGCAGGTGGTGGTGGTGGATCGAACGTAATACTAAAGGCACAACCCGGAGAATTACCAGATACCGGGAAATCAAATGGACCCTGTGCTGCAGGTGTTCCATTTGCTGTTAATACAACCGTTTGTGGTCCCAACGTTGTAAATGCACCAGATGCAAGGAATGTAACACCATTGATCGTTCCGGTTGTAATTGAATAATTCCCCAACACGGTAACATCAACAGTAATGGTATCAGTATTTGCTGAGGTCATTGGTACGCTTGCTGCATACATACCTGCATGGCCGCCTCCTGTACAAGTTCCGCCAGCACCTGCAAAAGTATATTGTGCATTGGCCGCCGCATCAGGAATTACATCAACATCAATGATACAAAAACTACTATCGCCTGATGGCGTATTGTAATGAATGATAAATGAATTGGTGCCCGGGATCACAGGTGTACCATAAGCATATAAGCGAACCGTATTGTTTCCTGTTCCGCTAAAACTACCTTCTCCCTTAAATCCATAACCATTTGTAGTATCAGACTGGATCAGGTAATTACCGGATAATGTTGTTTTAACCTGTACTTCGATATAATTGGTATCAGTCAAAATATTATTCGCCATATAAATACCATGAACCGAACTCGGCAAACAATCATAAGCCGAATCAGTTTTTAAAGTTCCTGTTGATTCAAAAGTGCCAAAGTCCAATTCTTTCTGGCAGGATGTAGAAGTAATTAATACGGAAGCAAACAATAAAAAAACAAGTACGTTTACAATTTTCATGATCTGTTTTTTGATATTATATTTTATTTTTTAAGACACCTGCGACGCATCATCAACCAGTGCCCCGGTTTCTACTGTATGAGTTTCACCAATTGTATTTCGTTGCCTGAAGAATCGTTTTTGAAAAACAAGTATGGTTAAAACACCAGTACTTATTGCTGCATCCGCTATATTGAATATCGGACGAAAGAATTCAAATGATTCTCCTCCCCAAAATGGAAACCACGAGGGAAAATGGCCTTTTATAACCGGAAAATACAACATATCAACAACATTGCCATGCAAAAAAGACGAATAGCCATGTTTTGAAAAAACAGCCAATCCCTCATAACCTACATAATCTTTTATCTGCGGATCAAAGACCATTCCTTTGTCAAATATCAATCCATAAAAACAGGAATCAATTAAATTTCCCAGCGCACCTGCATATACCAATGCAGCGCAAATAACAAACCCTTTGTGATAACCCTGTTTCAGGATCCTTCCAAGGTACCAGCTTCCAAAAATAACAGCGCCCAGCCGGAAAACAGTAAGAGCGATCTTTCCCCAATCGCCGCCAAACTTCCACCCGTAGGCCATTCCCGGGTTTTCAACAAAATACAATTGGAACCAGTTTCCCGCAACATGGTGCGTAGTATTTAAAAGAAAACTTGTTTTTATGTAAATCTTTAAAGCCTGGTCAGCAATTACGATCAGCGCAATAATAAAAATTAAATGTTTTGATTTCATCCGAAATTAATGTTTTAAGTGCCTTACTTAAATAATGAGGCACCTGTTTCAAAGGGCAGCCTTGTATAAGTTTAGTTTATGATCAACCCAGAGGCGCAAAGATAAGTTTTTAGCGAATGCGGGAATCGGGATTCGGCAATCAGATTTCATTCATCAGAGATTAGATATTACTGAAGTTTAACAATCTTATTATGGACTTTGAAGATTTTACCATTTACAAGTTTCGTTCAGTCGGGACACCGACCGAGGGACACAAGCCTTTGATTGCCGATTCCCGATTGACGTTATTCCTCAAAATACACCCGCTTCACCCGCTGCGAAATATTGGTAAGTATTTCATAAGGAATGGTTTGGGCCCATTTGGCAACATCACTCACCGGCAACTCCTCTCCAAAAACAATCACTTCATCACCCTCTCCGGCCGCAATGCCTGTAATATCAAGCATGGTCATATCCATACATACGTTCCCGATCACGGGTGCCAGCTTATCGTTAACCAACATTTTACCGGCTCCGTTACCGAGTATTCTTGCGTAACCATCAGCATAACCAATTCTCACCGTGGCAATCGTTGAATCTTTGTCTACCACCCCTCTCCTGCTGTAACCTACACTTTCGCCTTTTTTTATATTTTTTATTTGTGATATGGTTGTTCTTAATGTTGTTACATTTTGCAAGGCTTGTTTTTCATCTACCCCATATAAGCCAATACCAAGTCTTACCATATCAAACTGCAGATCGGGGTGCCGGTGAATGGCAGAAGTATTGGCGATGTGTTTTAAAAAAGTATAACCAACATTTTTTTCAATCGCATCTGCCATTTGTAAAAACGACTGGCCCTGCATTTTTGTAAAATCATCATGCAATTGTTCATCGCTTCCAACAAGGTGAGAAAAAACGGAACGTATTTTAAAATTAGTTCCTGCTGATAAAACTTCATTCAGTTGCTGAATAGCTGCAGGCAGGAACCCGAGCCGGTGCATCCCCGTGTCCAGTTTTATGTGAACAGGATAATTATCTATTGCATGTTGCTGAAGGTAAAGCTGGAATGATTCCAAAATATTAAATGAATACAACTCCGGCTCCAGTTTATATTGAACGATATTATCAAAACCCT
Source organism: Ferruginibacter sp. (assembly GCA_047601875.1). Lineage (GTDB taxonomy): Bacteria > Bacteroidota > Bacteroidia > Chitinophagales > Chitinophagaceae > Ferruginibacter. The sequence goes on from JASGIL010000001.1 coordinate 1,244,054, forward strand.
CGATCTCTGTATTCATAACCATAATGGGCAAACGAATTCCGGCCTTGCGAAGTTCAACACCTTCATCTGCGTAAGCAACGGCCAGATAATCTGTGCCTGCATATTGAAGCAGGCTTGCTATTTCATAACTGCCACTCCCATAGCTAAATGCTTTTACCATGGCCATCAGCTTTACATCTTTCTTAAGCTGCTGCTTGTATATCTTTAAATTATTGCGTAATGCATTCAGGTTGATCTCTAAAACTGTTTCATGCATTTTTTGTTCAAGCACCCTGCTTATTTTTTCAAACTTAAACACACGGGCTCCTTTCAATAAAACAGTTTCATCATGAAAATGCAATGCATGAATTTGTTGCATGAATGCTTCAGTGGAAGAAAAAAAAGTTTTGTTTTCTATTTTATTAAATGCATGTTGGTGCGCCGTTATCTGCGGACCAATACCTATAAAACGAAAAAGTGCTTTTTGGTCCAGTACCGATGCAATTTTTTTATACAATTCCTCATCTGAAAGACCAGACTGAAGCAGGTCACTTAATATGAGTGTTCGTTTTGTATGTTGTTGTTGCTGGCTTAAAAAATCAAGCGCTATTTGCAGGGAATTAATATCGGCACTGTAACTATCATTAATGATCGAACAGTTGTTGATGCCTTGTTTCAACTCGAGCCGCATTTCTACCGGACGCAGTTCGCTCATGTTTACCGGTACAGACGACAATGTTTCATTCATACAAAGCAATACGCAGCAGCAGCTGATCGCATTGTGCACAGAAGCATCGTCTGTAAAAGGAATAAAAAATGTAAATTCATTTTGCTGGTACACGCAATGAAGAATACTTCCATCATTGTGCTTTTCAATATTCCTTATAAAAAGATCCGCGGCATTTTTCTTGCTCCACCTGAATAACTGAAGATCGTTGTTATTAGCTTTCTTAAATGCTTCAACACATTCATTCAGCAGGTTATTATCAGCGCTATAAATAAGTATCCTGCTTTTGATGAACAGTTTTAGTTTTTCATTTATTTTTTGAGTAAGATCTTCAAATCCTTCTGCATGTGCATCACCAATAAAAGTGATCACGCCTATTTCCGGGTCAATTATTTTTTGAAGACGTTCCATCTCTCCCGGCATCGAAATACCTGCTTCAAAAATACCAAGTGTATGCGTGTCATTCATTTGCCATACACTGAGCGGCACACCAACCTGTGAATTATAACTCTTGGGGCTTTTTACAACATTGTATTTATTGCTGAACAATTGTGAGAGCCATTCTTTCACGATCGTTTTTCCATTACTGCCCGTGATACCGATAACAGGATACTGAAATTTATGACGATGCGTTAATGCAATTGTTTGTAATGCTGCCAGTACATCTTCAACCTGTAACAGGTTTGCTTCAGGCAATGCCGGTAATTTATTTGTATCGAAATTTTTATCGGTAATAAAACAGCGAACACCTTTTTCGTATAATGGAAGGATAAAAACATTGGCATTTACCTGCAACGTACTCAATGCAAAAAACAGTGTTTGAGAAGGAAAGAGTATTTTCCTGCTGTCTGTAAGCAATGATTCAATTACCGGATCACTGCTTTGTTGCAGTGGTTTTGTTTTTAAAATATTGGCTATATCTGAAAAAGTGAATGAATGCATCGGTTAATTTTCTTTGTTTGAGATTTCCTCATCTGTATTTTCATCTGTATTAAAAACCGAATACAAAATAGATCCGCCAATACAAACAATGATCACTATTAGCGATATCCATACCGGTATGTGAACCCATTTTTCAATAAGCATTTTTACACCAATGAATAATAATACGATCGCTATCCCTTGTTGCAGGTAATCAAATTTGTTTGCTGCGCCTTGTAGTAAAAAGAAAAGGCTGCGCAATCCCAATACAGCAAATATGTTGGACGAATAGATCAGCATTTTATCATTTGGATCGGGAATGATCGAGAATACAGCAGGTATTGAATCAATCGCAAAAACAATATCGATCAGTCCCAGCATGATAACAACCATTGCCAGTTTTGTGAAATAGGTTTTATGATCGATCTTCATAATGAACCTGCCATTGGGTTCTTCATCGGTGGTACGCAGAAATTTTTTCATGAATTTAAATGCCCAGCTATCGCCGGGGTTGAATTCATGGTCTTCTTTTGAAGCAAATAATTTTATACCGGTTATGAGAAGGAAAACACCAAAAATATACATCACCCAACTGAACCTTGCAACCAGTTCGCTTCCCACGGTAATAAAAATGATCCTGAAAATAATTGCCATCAATATCCCCAATAACAATACCCTTGAATAATTATCTTCCGGCACTTTGAAAAAAGAAAAGATAATAATGAAAACAAAAATATTATCAATGGAGAGCGACCATTCAAGCAGGTAAGCAGATATATACCTGATCGCATCGGCCTTACCATTTCCTCCATCATCTTCGTACCAGATAAAAGCACAGAAAGCAAGCGACAATAATATCCAGAAAATTGTTTGAATGAGCGCCATCTTCAAAGTGACCTTTGCATGCTTCTTACTTAGCAGGCCAAGATCTACTATGAGTGCCAATATAAGCACGATACCAAAAACAAGATAGATGAGCTGGTTGGTATTCATGTAAATGAGTTTTGAATTCTGAGTTTTGAATTCTGAATGCTGAGTTCAGAATGCTAAGTTTGTTAACCATGGGTGAAAGATCAATGAATAATATCTTTTCAGATTATTAAACTCCCTTACCTTTTCAACCATTCAACTTATCAACTATTAACTAGTTTACTTACTATATCTCTTGCGTCGTATCCACTGAAATATCAATGCAAATAAAATTACTACAAGAATCGGCCCGGCTATATTTAATAATTGCCAGGAAGTTTTTTCTTTTTCGATTTTTTTGGGATTTAGAAAGTAAGGTGTATAATCCTTAGCCTTTGCTTCCATCAATCCATTCTCATTAACTAGATATTCAATGCAATTTTGTAAGAAATTCCTGTTAGCAAGCGGAAAGGTTTGTTGTCCATTTACCATTGAATAAGGATTCACACCCATTGGTAATGGTTCCTGTTTATAAAAACTATTTAAAACAATATCTCCATCCGCAACAACTATCATTTTATTGTCTTTATTACTTTCAGCATAATAATTTACACCATAGTAATTAAATGTATCTAACTGGGATTGAGAAATACGGTTTTTATAAAGAGATGTAAATTTTCCTTCTAATAAAACAGCAATTGGAAGGCCCGATTTATTAAAACGTGTTTTATCTGGTTCTTCACGGTTTTCTTTAGTACTTATTATTGCAGGTGTACTTATTGTTCTACTGTTATCAGAAGTGGCCAATAATACAGTCCGTTTTAAACCGCCAGAATCAATAGATATATCTATTGAATTTGCAAATCGTGAACTTACTATACCAAGGTTTTTATTAATAAGATGAGTTGGTTTTGATTGTATTAATGGAAAATAATTCCAACTTATTAATTGATATTGACCATTGCCGTTTATGTCAAATGGATATTTATCACATTGAAGATCCATTACTATATCAGAATTGATTCTTACCCCGTACTTAAAAAGTAAATCATTTAATTGTAATTCTCTATCATAAGCTACAACTTCGTTATTCGCTTTAATACTATCCATTTCTGCATTTAACTTATCTACGAACAAAAGCAATTTGCCTCCCCGCATTACATATTGATCAATCTTTAATTTTTCTTCTTCTGTAAAAGCTATGGTTGGTTTTACAATTATTAATACATTAAAAGTGTCAGGAATAAATTTTATCCTGTTAATATTTAAGGCAAACAATGTATCGTCATACTGCAAAATTGTACGTAAATCGTAAGATTCAGGTCCAACAGCTTCCCCATTCCCGATACTATAAGCTATCATCGGTTTTGAAGTGCTTTTAAGACGTGTGATTGATTTACTAAAAGCAAATTCAAGCAAAGCTTCAGCACTATTAATTTCTGTAACCGTTAGATTAATACTATTTCCATCATATAAACTTACTATGTCGATCCTATCTTTATAAGTTGCCATTGCAACAGGATAAATTTTCAGCTGTTGCTCACCACTTTTTATTTGTGCATTTACAATTAGTGGAACAACACCCATCGATTGTAAAGTATCAGCATATTTTGTGGATGTTCCGTCAACCATATCATCCGGATCAATAAATTTATATTCGAATTTGCCAGGATTTTCCTCCCGGAACTCATTTAATAATTCTTCTGTTGATTTTGTAAGTTTTGTGAAGCCGCTATTTGTAGCACCTTTTAAGAATACAATAACTTCTACTTTATCATCAAGTTTTTTTAAGAGTGTTTTTGTCGGAGCTGATAGAGTAAATCTTTTTTCATTGGTAAAATCCAAACGTGTGTGCCAGATAGATGCGGCCCAGTTGATGGCAACCAATATAACAAGCACCAATAATAACCAGATCCTGCTGCTGAATATTTTTTTAAGAACGCTCATTATCTTTTGTGCAGGTTTTTAACGGTTATCAATAATGAAAGAAAAATAATGCTGATAAAATAAACCACATCGCGGCTATCCAATACACCCCGGCTGATACTGCGGTAATGAAAATCGATGCCAAGCATTTCTACATAATAATCTGCATTGCCCTGGAACATGGGAAGCTTACTGATGGCATTAAAACCAAAATATAAAATAAGGCACATGAATGCACTTATCAAAAAAGCAACCACTGCATTATTGGTAAAGCCACTGCAACAAAGGCTGATGCCAGCAAATACAGCACTCAAAAGGAATAATCCGATATAACTGCCGGTAATGCCACCACTATCAATATTGCCGGAAGCGCTTAAGTATTTTATGGTTATGATATAAATGAGTGTGGGTAGTATTACAAAAACAATGATAAGCAGTACGGAAAAATATTTTCCCAGTACGACCTGCCATGCGGTAAGGGGCTTTGTTTGTAAGATCTCAAAAGTGCCCGTTCTGAATTCATCAGATAAGGACCGCATTGTAATAGCAGGGATGAGAAACATCAATACCCAGGGGCCAGTTCAAAAAATTTGTCCAGGTTGGCATAGCCGTATTCAAAAATGCTGCTATCCTGCAGCATAAAAAGGAAGATCCCGTTTATTAAAAGGAACAAAATGATGGCAATATAGCCCGTCAGGTTGCTGAAAAACTGGTTTAATTCCTTTTTACAAATGCTGAACATGAGGTATAAAATTGCTGCAATTTACTATTTAGCAAGGGAATACGGCGTTCTTATAAAAATATCCAATTAATTTTTCCGGGCGGGGCAGCGGATTCATTGCGAATCTTGTCATAAGTTTGTCATTTCTGTGCTGCCGTTTACCATAAACTAATATTTTAAATACAAATAATTTGAATCAGGATTGAAGACAAGCGATCGTAGGTTCAGATGAAAGCGTTTACCAAACCAGGCTGTGATCCCCCTTTTAGGGGGATTTTTTATTTCACCTGATATATTGTTTCATAATTCACTTCGAGATTGTTGTCTGAACCATGATTAGTTTGATTAAATGAAGACTATGAATAATCATAGTCCATCAAAAAATCATTTAAATCATGGTTCAGACAACTACATTTGTATAAGCAGCCACAATAATTACTTCCTCATGAAAAAGATCTTTCTCAATTTGTTTTTTATTTTTTTTCTACAGCATGTACAAAGTCAAACATCCATACCTATTTATTATTGCCCGGTAAACATGCCTGCTTCCATGCAAAGTAATTATTACGGTTTGTTTGATACCAGACTGCTGGCAACAGATCTTGCGGGTTTGCTAAAGCAGGCAACGGGGCAGACTTTTATTCCTACCATTTATGATCCTGCAGCAACAAGCGGTATTTTTTTATTATTAGACAATAATACGGTCATCGGAAATGAAGCTGGTATTGTTGATGCAGATGGAAAAAATGTTGTTCGCATCACTGCTCACTATACTACCGGTATTTCCTATGCGATGTACAGCTGGCTTGAGGAATTGGGATTTCGTTTTTATTTACCGGGAGATGATTGGATCATTGTGCCATCGCTGAAAAATATATTCGCTGAAAAGATCGATAAAAAAATATTCAAACCTTATTTCCATGTACGCATGTTTGGTGCCAGCATGCCCGGCATAAAAGGATTGGATGATAGCCTGCAAAATAATAAAGCATGGCAGCAATGGCAGATCCGCAATCGTATGGGTTGCGATTATATTAAGATAGGCGGCCATATTGGTGAGGCTTTTAATTTTCAACACCGAAAAGAAATAGAGAGCGATACATCTATACTTGCACCTGTAAACGGGAAGCGGCAATACAGCGCTGCCGGTAAATTGGACCCCACATATAAGAAAGGAATTGCACTCTTCAGCGACTGGATCGTTGAAGAATTTAAAAAAGAACAATCAACATTTCCTTCTTTCTTACCTTTTAAAAAATATTTTTCTGCTGATGCGGGTGATGGTTTGAATTATTGTCATACTGCGGAATGTGAAAGACAATTCAAATCAGTTTCCGACCAGGTATTCAGCATTGTGAATGAAACAGCAAAAAAAATAAAACTTGCAGATCCTGCGGCAGGCGTAAGTACACTTGCCTATGCGGAAAGAGCTGATACACCCGGCATTCATTTGGAGCCGAACGTACACACAATGGTTGTTGCCTCGGGTTACCAGCATGTAACCACGCCTGCGGAACTTATTAAAAGCTGGGCAAAAAAGTCAAACAATATCAGTGTATATGATTACCTGAATGTTGGTTTTAAATTAAATGACAAACCATATTTCAATTTGTACAGGTATTTTAATAACCTGGAATTTTTAAAATCGCTCAACATCGAAGGACTCACTATAGAAACTTCTTATTCAAAATTTGCAACCGGTATACAACAATATTTTATTTTAAAATATTTATGTGATCCGTATGCATCCATTGATAACGAGCTGGACATTTTTTGCAAAGATAATTTTGGCAACGCTGCAGTTTCTATCAAAAAACTTTTTAAGGAATGGTATTTCAGTGATGTACACCTGCAAACAAATTCTGATTATCCTTCTTTTTATGAAGACGAGCTTGGCCGTTTTGTGCAATATATTTCAGATGCTGAGAACAGCCCTGGCTTAACCAGTGCAATAAAAAAAAGGATCGAAGAATTAAAAGCATACACAACCTACCTATGTAAATACTATGAATTATTTGCAGAATTAAAGAGCCTGCAGGAATATAAGAATCAACCTGCAACACGTGTTCAAAAAGCAGAAGCCGTTTTAACGTATACCTGGCAGTTGTACGATACAAAAATATTCCACAATACAATCCTCAATGATATGCTTTTGATCTTACTGCCAAAAGATCTGAAAGAAAAATGGAACTATCGAAGAAGTGATCATTTTAAAAAAATAAAAACTGATGTTGCTTCCCTTATAAAAAGTGAATTTGAAAAAACAAGGAACAAGTATTTGCCATTTGCTGAACCTGTTTACCCCATTACAGATGAATTTTTAGAAGCGAATATTAAGAATAGTGCAGATAGTATCAGGATCGTAACAACAGATGAAATCGCTGTCCCCTATTATATCTACCCAATCCAATTTTATTGTGGCAGCCCGGGAATATTGAAAATAAATTACCAGGCCGATAGCAGTCGTACAAAAAATAAAATAGATAAGGTTACCATAGTAAGTGTTGAAAGCGCAGATTATAAATTCTTAAAGACCGATATCGTTTATAAAGGAAACAGCAATGGGACATTGATCTATAACATTCCTTCCAAAGGTCATTACAGGTTATATTTATCGCAATACAATTCAACACATACCAGTTATGTGATCTATCCCGGCAAAAATATTTTTTATGATAATAAAAAATCGATCATGCCGAACTGTATGTTGTTACAGGATTATGAGAAAAAGAATTATTGTTCTAATAAATGGCTCGCCATCTATGCGCCTCCGGTTGATAGTTTACATTTCTGCAACTTCTATATTGAATCTGTAAACACATCCAGGTTTTATGATGCTACGGGCAAAGCATTAACGGTGCGCCCGGGTAAACAACCATTTTACAATTCAGTTGCTGTACCAAAAAATCAAAAAGACAATTTTCTTTTTTTTGAAAACAGCAGCTATCGCTTACCGCCTGTATTAAAAAATACAGCTCCATATTATTTTTTTCTAAAATACCCGTTGAAATAGTTTTACATAATTCATCTGTTTTTAAAAGATATTTATCGATAACTACAAAGAATTCTATTATTAACTACATGCTGGTTTATATAAATCCTTTACCTTAATCCCTTAATATTTTATCAAAAACTCAAAATTCTCATTATGAAAAAAACACTCCTGCTTTTTGGCAGCTGCGTCATCTTTGCTTTTGGTTGTAACAAGACCAGCATCACAGAAGAACAAACTTCCCAGGCTTCAGAAACAGAAACTGCTGTAGCATCACAGGGACGTCAATGCGGTACACAGGAAGTATTACAAAGGTTGCTCAGTGAAGATCCAACGCTGGCAGACAGAATGAATCAAATTGAAAATTTCACCTCACGCTTTGAACAGGATCCATCAATGAACAGGTTGGTAAATGGCGTTATTGAAATACCTGTTGTGGTAAATGTTTTGTATAAAACATCGGCACAAAATATTTCAGATGCACAGATCGCTTCACAGATCACTGTGTTGAATAACGATTACCAGGCATTGAATTCGGATTACAATCAAACGCCTGCACTTTTTCAATCAGTACGTTCAGGAAATTTCAACATTCGTTTTGTACTCGACAAGGTTGTTAGAAAATCAACAACAAAATCAAGCTGGGGTACCAATGATGCAATGAAAAAAGCTGCAAATGGAATTGTACCAACAAGCCCTACTACCAAATTGAATATTTGGTGCTGCAATTTAAGTGGTGGCATTTTGGGATATGCACAATTTCCTGGCGGCCCATCATCAACTGATGGTGTTGTAATTGATGACAATGCATTTGGTAGTACCGGTACCGTACAGGCTCCTTATAATAAAGGAAGAACTGCAACACATGAAGTGGGTCATTGGCTGAACCTCCGTCATATCTGGGGCGATGCAAGCTGCGGAAATGATCTTGTAGGAGATACTCCTACCCAGAAAACATCTAATTTCGGATGCCCTGCATTCCCACACAAAACGTGTAGCAATAATGGAGATATGAGTATGAATTATATGGACTATACTGATGATGCATGCATGTATATGTTCAGTGCAGGTCAAAAAACAAGAGCGCAGGCTTTATTTGCAGCCGGCGGCGCAAGGAATAGTTTTGCACAACCATAATGAATGGTTTTATATAAAATTAAAAGCTGTCTTTAGGACAGCTTTTTTTATTGTATCGAATGATGGGAACGCGGATGAAGGTTAATTTTAAGATGGGCTGATTTGAAGATTTGAAAATAAAAGCAGTTTTATTTCATCAGCATATTTTCAAATCTTCAAATTTTCAAATCAACGTGTCATCTACGTTCCTATCATTCGCATATATTACCGGGGAGAAAAATTATTTTAAAAATTCTTATGGAATTTTTAAAAACATGTGTCTATGGAAAAAAATTTTATAGCTCATGCAAAAGAAACTATTACTGATCGCCGTGTATTTTACGATGACGGGTGTTTGCGTAAATGCACAAAACAAAAAACAATACCCGGCCCCACCACCTCCACCACCGCCACCGCCGATTGAAAATCTGGCTGTCGCCCCGCCGGCCCCGCCTACTGCACCGGAAGCGCCAACAGCTCCTTCCGAACCATCCCCGGTAATTGTCAATGGAAATGGCTATGATATTTCTATCCACAAAATAAATGGAGATGGTATGATCTACCTGGAAAAAGATGGCGTTAAGCAAAAGATCAAATTATCTACCTGGAATGCAAACAGGAAATATTATGAAAAAAAATATGGGCAATTGCCACCTCCTCCACCTCCGCCGCCAGCACCACCTGCACCGCCAAGGATAATACCCGATGAACAATAATAAATGAAAGGAAACTAAAAACCGATTATTTACCTAAGACATCATTGCGAGGTACGTAGCAATCCCGTTCATAAAAGATTGCTACGTACCTCACAATGATGTCTTTTAATAAATAAAAATCCCCCGGCAGAACCAGGGGATTTTTTATTTATTAATATTTTTTAAACTGCAAAACTTTCACCACACCCACAACTCCTGCTGGCATTCGGGTTATTAAAATAAAATCCTTTGCCATTCAATCCATCACTGAATTCCAGTTCTGTATTTACGAGGTATAAAAAACTCTTGAGGTCGGTTACGATCTTCATACCCTTATCTTCAAAAACCTGGTCCATTGGTTTGGTCTCATTATCGAAGTCAAGTTTGTAACTCAACCCGCTACAACCACCACCTACAACGCCTACCCGCAGAAAATAAGTTGGATCTTCTGCAACGCCTGCATCCTGCATGAGCTGCTGCACTTTTGATTTTGCTTTGTCGCTGATGTATATGCTATTATCAGTTGCTGTCATAATTCAAGCTATGAGCTGTGAGCCATGAGCTGTGAGCAAACACTGCAGACCACAAATAATTGAGATCAGCTCGTAGCTCAAAGCTAATAGCCAGCAGCTAGTTTTTTAATGTACTATACTCTCCTCAAACTTGATCTTCTCCAAACCATTCTTGGTACGATAATCATTGATCGCTGCTTTGATGGCATCTTCTGCCAATACGGAGCAATGTATTTTTACCGGTGGAAGGTGAAGTTCTTCCACGATAGCCATATTGTCAATTTGTAAAGCTTCATCAACTGTTTTTCCTTTAAGCCATTCTGTAGCCAAAGAAGAAGAAGCAATAGCAGAACCACAACCAAAGGTTTTGAATTTTGCATCTGTGATTAAACCTTTATCATCTACTTCTATTTGTAAACGCATAACGTCTCCACATTCAGGAGCGCCAACCAGGCCTGTTCCAACATTCTTGCTTGATTTATCAAGTGTACCCACATTTTTTGGGTTTTGATAATGATCGATAACTTTTTCTGAGTATGCCATTTTAATTAATTTGAAGATTTGAAAATTAGTCAATTTGAAGATGATTAATTGCCCGCTAATATGAAAATCATCTTCAAATTTTCAAATTAGCACATTACCAAATTAATGGGCTGCCCACTCGATCGTACTCAAATCAATTCCCTCTTTATACATTTCCCAAAGCGGGCTCATTTCTCTTAATTTCAAAACTGTTTCACTGATCGCTTTGATCGTATAATCAATTTCTTCTTCTGTAGTAAACCTGCTTAATCCAAAACGCAATGAGCTGTGTGCAAGATCATCACCCAAACCAAGTGCTTTTAAAACATACGATGGTTCCAATGATGCAGATGTACATGCAGAACCTGAACTCAAAGCAATATTCTTATTAAAGCCCATCAATAATCCTTCACCCTCTACATGTTTAAAAGAAATATTGGCAACATGTGGCAAACGGTGTTCACGGCTGCCATTCACATATGCTTCTTCAAGTTTCAATAATTCTGTTTCCAGTTTATCTCTTAATACTTTGATACGTTTTGTGTCTTCTTCCATATCAAGCATACAAAGTTCACATGCTTTACCAAAACCAACGATACCAGGTACATTCAATGTACCACTACGCATACCACGTTCGTGGCCACCACCATCCATTTGTGCTGTTACTTTAACCCTTGGATTTTTCCTGCGCACATACAATGCACCAACACCTTTTGGTCCATATATTTTATGAGCAGTAAATGCCATCAGGTCAATACCATCTTTGTTTACATCAACAGGAATTTTTCCTACAGCCTGTGTTCCATCGGTAAAAACCAATACACCATGTTTACGTGCAATGGCGCTGATCTCTTTGATCGGCATTATGGTACCAATTTCATTATTGGCATACATGATGGCAATTAATATCGTAGTTGGTTTTATTGCTGCTTCCAGTTCTTTCAGGTCGATCAAACCATCAGGTTGTACCTGCAGGTAAGTAACTTCACCGCCGCTTTTTTCAACATGTTTGCAGGTATCCAGCACCGCTTTATGTTCAGTAGTTACTGTTATGATGTGATTTCCTTTGCTTGCATACATTTCAAAAACACCTTTGATACCCAGATTATCGGCTTCTGTAGCACCTGAGGTAAAAATGATCTCTTTAGGATCGGCACCTATCAATTTCGCAACCTGTTCACGGGCATAATCAACGGCCTCTTCAGCTTCCCATCCAAATGGATGATTGCGGCTGGCTGCGTTTCCAAAATGCTGTAAAAAGTACGGGGTCATGGCTTCCAGCACCCTCGGATCCATGGGTGTGGTAGCGTTGTTATCCAGGTAAATCGGCAATTTCAACATATAATTCTATAAGATTTTTAAATTACTCCTACAATGCAAATTTACTGCAAAAAGGTCTTAATTTAATATTTCATTCACCGGTGAATGCTAATTATTAACGTATTTCGTAAACGGTTATTTTACCAGCTAAAATTTAGAAAAAAACATGCAAAACCTTGACCACATTGGCATTGCCGTGAAAAACCTCGGTGTTTCGATCCCATTATTTGAAAAATTAATGAATACAAAATGCTATAAGACCGAAACCGTGGAGGGGGAAATGGTGAATACGGCTTTCTTTAAAACAGGTGAAACCAAGGTTGAATTACTGGAAAGCCTGCGTTCTGATGGTGTAATAGCAAAATTCATTGAGAAAAAAGGAGAAGGTATGCACCATATTGCTTTTGAAGTAGCAGATATCGAAGCTGAAATGGCCCGGCTGAAAGAAGAAGGTTTTGTTTTACTGAATGAACAACCTAAAAAGGGAGCCGATAATAAACTTGTGTGTTTCTTACATCCAAAGGGGACAAATGGAGTACTCGTTGAATTGTGCCAGAGTGTTGTTTAATTTATCCTGCATTTTTATTTCGGTACTACCGGCAATCCTGGCTTATCTACCCTGGAATATTTGGAGTTAATATCCCCGGGAGATGCCAACCCTGTTTTTAATAATGTTTGAAAATGCTGTTTTTCTTTCGTAACGACGAGGATAAATTGTAATAAATTATCCAGGTCCTCCGGTAAACACAAACTATTTCGATCGGGTAGAATGTATAAATAAAAACAGGAGCAAATAATTTTGCTCCTGTTTAATAAGACAATCCATATAATGAATGTAAACTCCTACACTTTGCTATGATGCAATGGCATAAACAAAACAATGGCAATGGCATTTAGGATCAGAGAAAGGCCCTCCATCTGTAGGATCATCCCAGTATATACAAATTTTACCATTCCCAATCGTGATGACAACACCTCCCACATCAACACGTATACTCCTGGGCGCTGCATGAACATTTCCCGTCACAACAACATTTTGTTTATCATCAATGAGAAAACTCTTCTTCCCTTCCCTCCCAAGAATAAAAGTACCTCCGGGCATTAATGCTTTTTTCTTACTTTCTGTTGAGAAAATTTTTACAAATGCAAACCTCTTCATATCAGTTTTCTTTGAAATGATGGGAGCAATTGCAATACTAAAGGAGGGAGAAACTGTAGTAACAAGAGCTTTTGCGGTTTTAATTTTGATATTAAAATCCTCTTTAGCTTCTTTTTGTAAACCGGCTAAAATACCGGCATTAAATTTTTGAATAGAAACATTTGCCATGATTGTTGGTTTTAGTATAATGATTAAATTGGTTGCATAAACTGCTCTATAAACAGCTTTCCCGGTACTGCGGGTTGATCTTCCTGAACTTGCTAAAATCAAAATTATAAGGCTGGTTTTCCAGGTTAAATGTTTTGAGCATAGCCCCATATTTTTTGTACATGGAAGCCATGCTTTTATAAATCTCATCATAGATGACCTGTCCCTTTTCCGAGAAACATTTGATCGATCCCATTATTTGCATATCCATTATAAAGCGCAAAAGGATGTAACAAAGACGCCCCCGTAGTTCATGATCTTCTCCGGGTTTGAATACTTTATTCTCTATACAAATGTCAAATGCTTCACACATCAACGCTTCTGTAAAAATTCCATGGAACAATACATAAAGTGTCCTGTCATCATTTCCATCATTGGTAATACCGCTGATGGGCGTTTGAGGATCAACATTGAAATAATCGGCGGGTTTATATGTAATCGTACTGAAAATAATATGACCGCATTGGTGAACAATATCTTCAAGAAAAAAAACAACTCCTTTTCCAAGATGAGTATTGATAAATGCCGTACCATGCATACCTAACAAAGCGAAAGAATTTGCCCCTGGATGGTTAAACGGAACTATATACTTTGTTACTGCTGTGAAAAGAGAAAAGAATTCCGGGTAATATTTTTTTAGTATGCTCACCGCCTCGTTTATGGCTTTTGCATTTTTGTAATTGCCAGCGTACAAATTCTTTCCCGGAAGATGTATATCAGTTAAATAATTGGATCTACATTGCAGTTCAATGTTTGTACCCGCTATTACAGGGTTTCTTTTTATCCTATATGGAATTACCTTTTTATCCTTAAGGATCTTCATTTCATTTTTAGTGGTGACAAGAATATAATGTTCTTTATGTGGAATACCTGTTTCGAGGTAACCAATACCAGGCATGTAAATCTCTCCGAAATCATTAGCCATAACAGCAATGGATTGGGGCCTGTCAGCTTCTTTTATAGAGCCATACAGAATTTGGTCGCAATTTATTTGAGTCGTATCTGCGTTCAAATAAGAGAATAGCATTGGATGAAGAAAAATATCTGTGCTATCCTGATCCAGCAGATCAAAGGTCTTTTTATTCATGGTGCCCACCATCGCTTTCAGGCCCGAAGCAAAATACTCCCGTCCTTCCGCAACTTTTTCGAATAGATCATGAAAAAAAAACTGGCGCAACATTTTTATTTTTTAAATAAAACATTTGGAGAACAATACAGTTGCTTCTCCAAATGTTAAGCTTTTAAGATCATTTTACAGCCAGGTTTGCATCAAGCTTTCTGAGGATCGGCACCAACTCTTCTACCCAGATTCCTGTTTTCTTGAAAATTTCTTTGTGGCATGCCTCAAACCCTTTACCATTTGCAGAATCTGATCTTAAAGCCGCCCATACCTCTGGTTGTGCCAGGTGCTTAAATTGCTCAAGCGTTAATTCTCTTTTTTTCTTTGCTTCCATATTAATATTGTCAGAATTTATAGTGCTGACCCTGCACTTTTAAATGCTCATTTTTTTACAGGTATTAATTTGTTTTTCGAGCCTATAAAAATGAAAAATAAAATCATGATAAAACAGCGTGTTTTCCCCTTATTTATATAGTTGTTTTAACTGTATTTACATTCGTTACGCTATGTGATAATTTTGCCGGCATAATTCATTTCTGACCTGTGTGGGTTTAATGATTGCCCGGCGGTTATGTGAATTGAAAAATCTAAGGCTGAAATAAACAGCTTGCCAATTAGAAAGGCGCTGATGATAATGAAGTGATCTTATGATTGCTGCAAGGCCTCATTACTTTTGCCTGCATATTTTTCATCGGAATGGCAACCGGGGGGAGTTATTGCCAGTACTGTATGCATGGTCTCTCATCAAATATTGTAGTAACAGCTCGAGCCCGTAAGGCAAACCCGGATGATGATAAAGAATATTAAAAACGCTTATTGTAAAAAAGGATTAAATTTCTTTTCGTCCCCAATCATCGTTACCGGCCCATGACCGGAATACACTTTTGTTTCGTTAGGTAACGTAAATAATTTCTCTCTTATATTTTTTAATAAAGTTTCATGATCACCGCCGGGCAGATCAGTACGGCCAATACTCCGGTAAAACAAAGCATCCCCGCTTATTACAAATTTATCTTTCTCACAATAGAAGCTCAGGCTTCCAGGGCTATGGCCAGGCGTAAGCAATATTTTTAATTCATCGGTTCCCAGTTTAATGGTATCTCCTTCCTTTAATAAAATAAGATCGCCCTGGTAATTATCGAATGGCATATTATAAGTAAGTCCACTGATCGGCGCATAGTCGAGGACCAGCTTCTCGCCGGGGTGTATCTGCAACTTCAAATTATATTTCTCTGCTATGAACTTATTCCCAAATACATGATCAAGATGGCAATGGGTATTAAGCAGCATAACAGGTTTCAAATCCATCTCAGTAATAAATGCAGCCAGTTCATCTTTTTCATCATCGAAATAACAACCGGGATCAATGATGGCGCATTCGTTAAGGTCATTATAAAGTATATAAGTATTTTCCTGTATGGGACTAAATTCGAATGATTTTATCTTTAACATGTGTGCCTTTAAAATGTTTTTAATGATTAAGCTTAATCAAGTAATTTAGTACTCAATATCAACTAAGTAAGTATGGCAAAGTTCAGTAGAATATTTTTGATTTCATTTGTTTTCATTCTTGGTTCAATCATTTCACGTGCACAGGTAAATGCGGTTACCTTCGGGAAGAACAGGGTGCAATTTAAAAAATTCAAATGGCAGTATTACCAGACAAAAAATTTCAACGTTTACTTTAATCAACATGGGCAGGAGCTGGCAAAATTTGTGGCCCAGCTTGCCGAAAAAGAATTACCACAGCTTGAAGCTGCTTCGGAATACAGCCTTCAACGCAGGGCCAATATCATTTTATACAACGAATTTGCCGATATGCAGCAAACCAATATCGGCCTTGAAACAGATATTCTAACTACAGGGGGAACGACTTCATTCGTCAACAATAAAATGGTTGTTTATTTTGATGCAAACCATGCGAATTTAAAAAGGCAGGTTCGCCAGGGCATTGCTGATATCATTACGAAAAACGTATTGTTTGGCGATGATCTTGGAGAAGTAGCAGGCAACCAAACCTTACTTGATCTTCCAAAATGGCTTACCGACGGATATGTTGCTTACTTAGGCGAAAACTGGAGCACTGAACTTGATGACGAATTGAAAGCCGATATCCTTAGCGGGGATTATAATAAATTCTCAAAATTTGCTTTCAAAAAACCGTTGCTGGCCGGTCATGCATTCTGGTTTTTCATAGAAGAAAAATATAAAAAAGAAAACGTTACTTATTTCCTTTACCTGGCAAGGGTGTATAAAAAAATAAACAAGGCCAGCCTGCAGATAACTAAGAAAAAATTCAAGGACCTGCTCGTTGAGTTTATGGAATACCAGGATGATAAATATTCCAAAGACATTAACCACAGGAAATCTTTCCCCAAAGGAAATTACATTGAAGGATTTGATATCAGCCAGAGACTTAATTATTACAGGTTCAATGTAAATCCTAACAAAAAGGATAATTCATACGTAGTAACCCAGTTTAAAAAAGGAATTGTACGTGTTATCCTGAATTATGATTATGAAGTAAGGACCTTATTAAAATATGGTACACGTGCCCGTGAGAAAGAAATGAACCCGAGTTACCCGATCATGGCATGGGATCCTAAAGGAACAAGGATCGCTTTGATATATACCACAAAGGGAAGATTGAAATTATTCGTGTACGATGTTGTTACCAGGTACAAACAATTCAACATCGACCTCACAGATCAATTTGACCAGGTGCAGGATATTAAATACATGCTCGACAGTAAAACATTATTATTATCTGCTGTAAAAAATGGCCACACCGATATTTACACGTATAATATTGAGAAAGAAAAAGCGCAACAGATCACCAATGATGTGTATGATGATCTTGATCCTTCTTTTGTAGCGTTCCCCAATAAGACCGGCATTATCTTTTCCAGCAACCGCCCTACTGCTTCTGCAAAAAGTGCCGATACTGTTTTACCAAGCAATAACCGTTACAATATATTTTTAATAACAGATTTTGGCGACAAGCCCGAGCTTAACCAGATCAGCCAGCTTACCAATCTAAAATATGGCGATGCCCGTTTTCCAACACAATACAATTCCAACCACTTTACTTTTATAAGTGATGAGAACGGTATTGGTAACCGTTATGCCGGTTTCTTTACTACGAAAAAAGCAGGGCTTGATACATTGGTTTTAATTGCCGACGAGATCTTAAGAAACCCATCACAATTTGAAATAGACAGCACATTAAAAGTTTATAAGAAAACAGAACCTGATTCTTTAGCTGTTGTATCTGTATCTGAAGATTCAGCTTATTCATTTCCTTTATCGAATTATCCAAGCTCTATTGCCGAAACAAGAATAGCTGGTGATAAAAACCAGGTAAGCGAAGTAACACGAATAAGCAGCGATGAGAAAACTTTATACAAGTTGAAGATCGATGAGTTTACACTTAACCGCCGCAACATTACGGCACAGCCAACAGAGTATGCAAAAAAATTAATGAGAGAAAGTCGCCTTACAAATATAAAAGAGGCAGATACGGTTAATCCTACAGACTCTACAAACAAACAGGATGATTTTTTTCAATCAGAATTTCCTGCTGACAAAACGGATAGCGTCAAAAAAAATGATGTTATACTTGCGCCCGTAAATGAAAAAGCAGAATCAGTACTTGAGCATGCGAAATTGTATAAATACAAACCACGCAAATTTTCTAGTGACTTCGCTTCGATTGGACTTAACAGTACGGTTTTATTTAATAAATATCAGCCCTATAGAGGTGGATCAGGTCCTATCATGTCGGGCAGCAGCACCCCTTTAAACGGGCTTATTACATTAGGTACCTCAGATTTAATGGAAGATATTAAAGTAAACGGGGCTTTTAAGATCGGCACCAATTTAAGAGACAATGAATGGCTGATAAGTTACCAGAACCTGACGAGAAGATTGGATTGGGGGTTAACCTATTACAGGAATGCATCAAGCTCAGCATTGCAGATTAAGAATGAATTGGACGAAGTGATTGTCGAATGGCCCACTAAAACATATACCAATATCTACCAGGTAAATGTTTCATACCCATTTGATGTGGTAAAAAGTATCAGGTTTACAACAGGAATTCGTTCAGACAATTTTGTTGTAAAAAGTACCGATCCTATAACTATAGATTTCCCTTACACTGCCTTAGGGTTTCAGCAAAAAAAATTATACTCGATCAATCACCTGGAATTTGTGAATGATAATAGCCAGAATGTAGCTACCAATATATGGAACGGCTTACGTTACAAAATATTTATGGACTACAATACCCAGGTTGGAAAATTACAAACTTCGGCTGGGCGAACAACATTTAATGGTGGATTTGATGTGAGGTATTATTACCCGATTCTTCGCAACTTTATCTGGGCCGGAAGAGCCGCAGGAGATTTTAGCTGGGGAAATCAAAAATTAATTTATTACCTCGGTGGTGCTGATGGATGGCTCATGTTCGGACCAAATGTGAAACCAGGTACAAAAAGGCAACGCTATTTTAATGAAAAAAATACGCCTGATCCGGACCAGGATTATGCATTCGAAGCAGTTGCAGTAAACCTGAGGGGGTACATCCAAAATGTTTCCAATGGAAATAATGCAGTTGTGCTTAACAGTGAGTTCAGGGTTCCTGTTCTTTCTACATTTTTTGATCGTACCATCAACAATCCTTTCCTGCGTGATCTGATGATAACACAATTCATAGATCTTGGTTCAGCATGGAACGGCGCTTATTCAAAGATCAAAAGGCCGGAAGTAACTTATGGTGAAGGTTCAGTGTTGGTAAAAATAAAAGAACCCGGTCTTGGTCCCTTTGTTGGCGGATATGGCTTTGGTGTAAGAAGTTCATTGCTGGGTTATTTCATAAAGTTCGATGTGGGATGGCCAATGAGCGGATTTTTTGCAGGAAGATCTATTAAATATTTTTCATTGGGATTGGATTTTTAGCACCTCACCCCAACCCCTCTCCTAAAGAAAAGGAGCAAACAACTTTTGAGCAAGCATATATTTTTATAAATTTTAGTTTTTACAAGAATAAATATAATCTCAATAATGCCGGGCATATCACCCGGCATTATTATTTTGCCTGAAACTATGAGGCAATATTTTCGAAAAAGCATAGATCAGGTAAAATAAAATACTTAATATAATTGTGATGGCCCAGCTGCGAAAATGATCGAATGGGAAAATAAAACATTCGAGTATATTCTCTCCCAAAGCCAGGGGACTATGTATAACATCCCAACTGTTCCACCTTCCAAATCTTCCCAGGTAAACGCCAAACGAACTGATAAATATGATCACGGGAATAGCAAGACCAAGCATTTTGCGAGACATTTTCTTTGCCAGGTAACGCTCAACGTTATACAATGATTTAAATGCCATCAATAGCCCGATGAAGGAAGAGGTAAATATTAAAATGGCGTCAAACCAAACAGGTGCACTGCCTTCATCCTGCAGGTGAATAAGATCCGTTATGATATACAACGCATTTGGGAAAAAAAGTAACCAGCTCGAAAACAAAAAAAGTTGTTTCCATTTTTGTTTTTTTTCATAAACCCTGAAATAATTACTTATGATGTAAGGTATCCACGCAAGAAAAATGTTCCATACCAAAAAAACATGCTGTGATGTTCCGGTATAAACCATGCGGCTGCAGATAAGCAGGCATATAAAAACAAAAGTAATGGCAAGCAGGTTGTTAAAAGAAAGATTGTGTTTCACTTTTGAATGAATTAAAAATTAAAAAATAAAAATCTCAATTCGTTAGCTGCCCTGATTTGACCGCAGTTTTTGAATTTTGACTTATCTATAAGCGATGTCATTTATTTATAAACGTTATTATCTTAGGAATAAAAATCACAGCACCACAAACAGCGGCAGCTATTGCAGTTACCAAAACAGCGGCAGCTGACATGTCTTTTATGATCTTGATTGTTGGATGTTGTTCCCTGTGTACCATATTGCATAACTCCTCGATCGCTGTATTAATTAATTCAGTTGTAATTACTGCAGCGATACAAAGCACAATTACGATCCATTCCACATTACTGATCTTAAAAAAGTATCCGGCCGCAATTGCCCACATGGTAAATACCGAATGTATTTTGAAATTCGGCTCCTGTTTAAAACATTGCAACAGGCCGTGGAAAGCAAATCCAATTGAGTTTTTTAATCTTGACATGTTTATCAATGAATTATTTTATTGTTGAAAGATTTTTTGTTTTAATGTAACTGTTGGCACTGATAATATTTCAAACCATTTCCAATCACTGATAGTATCCGATTTCCTTCCCCTGTTAAATGCTTTCCTGAATTTTTGAAAATGTTCGGGCATCGTAATGAGCCCAAATATGACTGTTACCAGGACAGGAAAAGATAGATGCCTGTTTCCTAACATGAAACACTGAAGACAAACTTCTCCATCGTCTGTTGTATCGTAATCCAAAACAACATGCTTGATATCATGCCTTGCATAGTGTGGCAACAACGGAAGGTTTCGCTCAGTTAAAAAATGATAAAGTTCATTACCAAGTGTATCAACAGGGAAAAGGCGAAGTTTTTCAATAGGGTACGGAAAAACTTCGGGTTTGCGGATGATCTTCAAAACGGGTAACGCGATCTTATGCGTCAGGTAAACAAGAACGGATGAACGGATCTTTTTATAATAGTTGATCATGATTTTATTTTTAAAGTTTATATTTTGTAGTACGAATTTTTGAACACGAATTTTGAACACGAATTGCACGAATTACACGAATTTGCATCGCAAGAGTTTATAGCTCATAACTCCTTCCCATACCACTTCACCTTCCTGCTTGCATACATGATCAAAGCCAACACAATGAACAAACCAATACTACCCACAAGCAATGCTGTATCTTCCAGTCTTATCAGGATAAAAATAAATCCATACAAAAGCCCGAGTGTTGTAAAAAAAATGCCTGCGGCTTTCCATGTATCAAAATGGCTTTTGGCATAAAGTGATATGAGTACTACGGTGGCTGTTGCTGCAATTAAGTAAGCCTGGTCGAATAATAAATATTCACTGATAGATAAAAGCAACGTATAAAATATTACCAATGCCAATCCTACCAATACATATTGCACAGGATGAAATGGTTTACGTTGCATGATCTCAATAATGAAAAATAATGCGAAGGTTAATCCAATGAAAAGGATTGCATACTTAACACTACGCATGGTCTTGGCATACTGATCGGCAGGCTGTACCATGCTTACACCAAATGCCAGCCCTACTTTATTTACTGTTCCCTGTTTCAATACTGTACCAAATGGAAGATTGGCCTGGTTAAAATTCCATTTTGCGAAAAATCCTTTTTCATTCACCTGTCTTTCATTGGGTAAACTGTTTCCAACAAAAGAAGGATTGGGCCATGCAGAACCGAGACTGAATTTGCTATTGGCGCTCAATGGCATAAAATATAGTTTTTCACTTCCCTTGAGTTTGATCTCCATAGTAAATGGAATACCTGCATTGATGGCATCGAGGCTGGTACTAACTGGAACGGATAGCCCAATATCATCCAGGTCGGTCAATGGCAGGCCCGGGCTAAGCGGTAAAAGTTTATTATTGAAATTGATCTGCAGTTCTTCCTCTATTCCTTTAAAATCGGTGATTCCAAAGCATAACCTTGCGTTTGCAAAATCAATGTTAGCAGTATTGATATCGAGCGGCCATTTGGGTTTGAAGTTACCAGCGAGTTTTATATTGCTTTTATAAAGCAGCACTTTATAAATTGAACGTTGCCTTTCTTCCGGGAATATATTACCATTCACATCCAGTTCATTCGCCAAAACGACCAGTTGTTTTTTTATAGTGATCGTTTTTCCATCGCTGTTCACCGTTGTATCGGTATAGGGAACCACCAGGTATGGCCCCGAAATGGTTTGCGATGACGCCCACTTAGTGCTGACTTCTTTAACTGCTTCTATTTGTCTTTGCTCCCTTTCTTTGATGATGTTATCAATAAATATGGTGGGTATCAGCATCAGCAGTATCAATACGCCTGTAATAATTCCTTTGATCAGTAATTTATTTGATTGGGTTTGTTCTTCCATTTGTAGCGGAGGTTGTTGCTCGTGATCATAAGTTTCCATTGTTGTATTTTTTTTAGATGTATGTTGAAAAAGAAAATTGAGTAACTGTATGTGAGAAAAGCCAGTTGCCTTGTACCCCGAAAAATAAGCGGCAATGATTGGCAGTATTATTAATGAGCTTATAAAGGAAGCCGTAAATAAACAAAGGGATACAATGAATCCACTAAACAACAGATCGGTTTTGTGATTTGTGAATATCCCCGTTGAAATATCAATGAATGCAGCAACCAATCCATAGAAAATCGTTATTACAAACTGCAGAACAAGTAACCTAAAGAATTTTATTCGCCAGCTATGCTCTCCATCATCAATCGCCGGAATAAACAGGAGCATTACAACAAATGCGGGAAGGCTGCATACCAATGAACCAATAAAAAAAAGAGCTCCTTCGGGAATAGCTGAAAAAAAATGTTCAAACGAAAAGTATATGGAAATTGCAACGGTAATAACAAAGCTTGTTAATAGCCATATCCTGCAAGCGATCCCTGTTCCGGTATATTTTCTTTCCATTTTAAAAGTACTTTGAATTTCAAAGTATAGGTACAAAAAAAATTATCCTATTGATTTGATCATTTTCTCCAATGCTGCTATATGTGATTTAAAAGCTTTCTCCCCTGCTTTTGTGATGCTGTAAGTTGTATTGGTCTTACGGCCGATAAAACCTTTGTCCACTTTAATAAAGGTATTTTCTTCAAGCGATTTCAGGTGGCTTGCCAGGTTGCCATCAGTTATGTTCAACAATTCTTTCAATTCATTAAAATTTACTGCATCATTCACCATCAGTGCGCTCATGATCCCCAAACGCACCCGGCTATCAAATACTTTATTTAAATTATCGATTGGGTTCATTAAAATTCATTGTTACATTACAAACTCATTATTCACATCAGATATCAGATATCAAATACGGGATACGAAATTCCGGATACCAGGTCATACACATCTTAAATCTTAGATCTTACATCACGCATTGCGTTCGTATTTCCACCACATATACGCCCCATACACAATATGCAGGCCACCAAAGCCGGCTGCCCAAAAATACAAACCAGAACCAACTGACCACAAATTAATAATCCCCAATAAAATTTGAAGGTAACCAAGATACCTTATCTCATTCAGTGTGTATTTACTGGCATTTATCAAAGCAAGCCCATAAAAGATCAAGCAGCCCGGAGCCACCAATCCAAAAGTACCATAGTGCAAAAGTTTAAAAAGAAAGATGCCGCCTGCAATTAGAGGGATACTAACATTTATCAATAGCCGTTTAGCGGTATTCCCCCAGATCGGAATTCCTTCTTTTTTACTTTTGATCCATGTGAAAATAAAAGCGCTGATCAACGCTGCTAAAAAAGTTCCTGCAGCAATCCAGAAAAGCCATGTATTGAAAACAATTGTATAATCATTCGCCAGGGCTTGTGCAAGTGCAACGTTTGGATCGATGACATAATCCCTGGTTCCGAAAACATAAGGACGTGCCAGCCATGCTCCTATCAATGCACAAATACCGGCACTAATGCCACTTAATCCACTCAGGCTGATGAAACGGCTGCTGCGTTCCATCATTCGTTTAATATCCTGCAGCGTTTCTAATGATTGCTGGTTTTCATTCATAAAAAAGCACTTTGAATTACAAAGTAAATAGATTGTTTTTACAATTGCAAATTAATTTTTACTTAAATATTTATAGCGTTAGCCCATGGTTGGGCCTGGCCGATCTATGGTGAACATGCAGAAGTTGAGCGGAATTGAAGAAATTAAAACGAAATCCACTATTTTTAATCATACTATATACAGGGTAAACAATTAACATGATTCGGTACCCATTATTTTAACCACATAACCATTTAACTGCTTAATGATATTTAACTCAATAATATTCCTGATATTCTTCTCCATTTTCTTTTTTCTTTTCTATTATTTAAATGGCAATGGAAGGAAGATCTTACTATTCATTGGCAGTTGCCTGTTTTATATGTGGTTCGTGCCTGCATATGTATTGATCCTTTTCCTGACAATACTTATCGATTATTACGCCGCAATAAAAATTGAAGATGATCATTCACAAAAGGCAAAGAAAAGGCACCTGCTTTTTGGGATCGTGAATACCTGCCTCGTGCTTTTTGTATTTAAATACTATAATTTCTTTATAGAGAATTTTAATGCACTCGGAATAAAACAATTGCCCTATTGGGATATCATTCTCCCGATCGGTCTTTCCTTTCATACTTTTCAAAGCCTTAGTTATGTAATTGAAGTATACCGTGGCAATATTAAAGCAGAAAGAAGCATACTCGTTTACTCAAATTTTGTAATGATGTTTCCACAGCTTGTTGCCGGCCCGATTGAACGTGCGAATAATTTACTTCCTCAATTAAAAAATTGTGATCACAAGATCACGTATTCAGATTTCGCTGTTGGCTTTCATCGTTTTTTCTGGGGACTGTTTAAAAAAGTAGTTGTTGCAGATATCACGGGAATTTTTGTAGATGCAACTTATAATAACTACAATCATCAACCAGGTGTAATGCTTTTTACAGGTACCATATTATTTTCAATACAGGTGTATTGTGATTTTTCTGGTTATTCAGATATGGCGATCGGTATTGCACGCATGCTTGGATTTAAATTCAAAGAAAATTTCAGGATACCATTTTTCTCAAAAGACATTACCGAATTCTGGAGGCGATGGCATATTTCTTTATCATCATGGCTGAGAGATTATGTATATATATCGTTGGGAGGAAGCAGGCTTGGTAAACTACTCACCTATCGCAACCTGATGATCACCATGATCATTTGTGGTATCTGGCATGGCGCCACCTGGAACTATGTGATTTTCGGCGCCATACAAGGAACTTATCTTTCAGTTGAAAAACTGGTTGGCCTTCCCAAACTAAGACCTAAACATATACTTGCAAAAGGGCTAAGGGTGATGTACGTTTTTGTATTCATTTCATTTTCTTTTATTTTTTTCAGGGCAGTTACGTTCGACCGTGCGATGTCGATCATTAAAAGTATTTTCCTGAATTTTAATGCAAAAGGATTTCGCCTGCTTGATACAAATATTGTTTCTACAATTGTAATTGGCATTTCCATATTGATGATATTCGACTACTTCGTTTTCAGGAACCTTTCCTTTGACCAGATATATGAAAGAAAGAACGGATCTAAATTGCTTTTTGCATTTACCACTTTCTTAATTTTCTTAATTATATTTTTTGGAAACTCAAATGGCAGCCAATTCATTTACTTCCAATTTTAGTGTATGAAAAAAATAATAATAAAACTCAGCATATTAATATTGATATTGTTCACCTCCGACAGGCTGATCGCTTATTTTTTTTCCGGGTATGTATTTAAATATACAATGAGTGGCGAAAGCGGCGGGTCGATCAATTACCTGATAAAAAATAAAAAGAATATAGATTTTCTTATCATGGGTTCTTCAAGGGCCAAGCATCATATTAATCCTGCGCTATTAAGCGACCTGTATGGCGGTAATGGATACAATGCCGGGCTTAATGGTACGGGCGGTGTAGTGTATGCCAATTTACTTTTGAATCTTTTGATAGACAAAGGAATTGTTCCTAAAATGCTGGTGCTGCAAACGGATGCTTATCCATATTATCTTAATGAGAATAGCAATATCTACGCGGAAATAGCAACATTATATCCTTTTATAAACGAGAGTAATAAATTAAAAAAACTAATTGAAGAAAATACAGATTATGCAGAAAAGATAAAACTGGCATTGTATAGTTATCGCTTCAATGGTAAATTCTTAAACATCATTTATAATTATCCAAAAAGGAACTCAATTAAAGACAATACCGGCTTTGAGGGACGTCCTGAAAAACTTGATACTACTGGTTTTCGTCTTTTAGGTGACAATGAAAAACCGCATAAATTATCTGCAGTAAAATTAAAGGCATTGCAAAACATCATACAAACCTGCAAGGATAACAATATTAAACTTGCCATTGTTTTACCTCCTTCTTACAGGAATAATATTTATTGGAAAGCCGGTAACGATGCCATCATCGATGTAATGCATAAGAATGGCGTCAACAATATTTATGATTTTTCCGATGTAAATAAATACCCGGCACTGCAACCAAAAGAAATGTGGAAAGATATTACACATCTGAATAATGATGGCGCCACGCTGTTTTCATTGATGATAAATGATTCACTGAAACATTTTAGATAACTTGTATTTTTATGGCGATACAGGCTAACACAGCTGTTCAACATACTAAAAAAATCAAGCCATTTAATGGTATTCAATTCCGTTATATTTTTTGCCTTCTTCGCTGTATTCTTTTTTCTTTTCTACTATTTAAATGGTAAAAACAGGAAGATCTTATTGTTTACCGGGAGCTGCCTGTTTTATATGTGGTTCATACCTGCATATATTCTCATACTTTTTTTGGCGATCCTGATCGATTATTATGCAGCCATAAAAATTGAAACCGACACTTCTCAAAAAGCAAAAAAATTACACTTGCTTTTTGGGATCGTGAACACCTGTCTCGTTCTTTTCATTTTTAAATACTATGATTTTTTTATAGATAATTTCAATGCACTTGGCTGGAAGCAACTCTCACACTGGCGCATCATACTTCCTATCGGGCTGTCGTTTCATACTTTTCAAAGTCTTAGTTATGTCATTGAAGTATATCGCGGAAATATCAAAGCGGAAAAAAATCTATTGACCTATTCAAATTTTGTAATGATGTTCCCGCAATTGGTTGCAGGACCTATAGAACGTGCAAATAATTTATTGCCACAATTAAAAAACTGCGATCATAAAATAACGTACAAAGATTTTGCGGTTGGTTTCCATCGTTTTTTCTGGGCCTGTTTAAAAAAGTAGTGATCGCAGATATTGCCGGTTGTTTTGCAACCGCTGCATACGATGACTACCTGCTTTTTCCAGGTTGCATGCTTTTGTTGGGTACTGTTTTATTTTCGATACAGATCTATTGTGACTTTTCAGGTTATTCTGATATGGCGATTGGCATTGCCCGTATGCTCGGTTTTTCATTCAAAGAAAATTTCAGAATCCCTTATTTTTCAAAAGACATAACAGAATTCTGGCGACGCTGGCACATCTCGTTATCCACCTGGTTAAGAGATTACCTGTACATATCATTTGGTGGAAACAGGTATGGTAAATGGCGCACGTATCGAAATATTTTGCTTACAATGTTATTGGGTGGACTATGGCATGGTGCTTCCTGGAATTTTATTACATGGGGCGCTATTAACGGGATCTATCTTTGTATTGAAAGAGCAATTCATTTACACAAATACAAGCCCCGTAATATTATCATAAAAGCAATAAGGGTTTGTTATGTTTTTATATTGGTAAGTTTTTCATGGATATTTTTCAGATCGTCCAGTTTTCAACAGGCAATCGTTATCATTAAAAAAATATTTACCGCCTTTAATATAGATCAGTTCCAGGCATTGGATGCCAACCTGTTGCTAACAGCAGTGCTTGGCATCTTTTTATTATTTGGATTTGAATATTTTGTTTTCAGGAAATATTCATTTGACCAGTTGTATGAAAGGAGGAACGGAAATAAATTACTGGCATGTTTTACTTTGTTGTTTATTCTCTTAATTGCAGCTTTTGGAAATGCTGACGGCAATCAATTTATTTATTTTCAATTCTGACATGAAAAAAATAATTACCAGCTTTGTTGTTTTGTTACTGATCATTTTTACATGTGACAGGGTCATTGGTTATGTTATATCAGAAGTGATCTTACCCAAAACGATCAGTGGTGAAAGTATCGGGGCAGTGAATTATTTATTAAAAAAGAAAAAAAATATTGATTTCCTGGTGATGGGCTCATCCAGGGCAAGGTACCAGGTGAACCCGGCATTGATGAAAGACATTTACAATGCAAATGGTTATAACGCCGGGAACAGTGGTGTTGGCGGAACGATATATAACAACCTGCTCTTACATTTATTGATCGACAAAGGCATTGTTCCAAAACTGCTGATCTTCCAGGCGGACCCATATCCATATTTTACAACCAATGATGAGAACATTAATCCTGAAATATCATCGATGTATCCTTTTATGACTGAAAGCGAACGCTTAAAAAAACTGATAGAAAGCAGGATCAGTTATAGTGAAAAAGCAAAATTGCAACTGCACATTTACCGTTATAATGGAAAAGTATTGAGAATCATTAACCATTACCTGCAGTGCAATAATGTTAAAGACAATTATGGTTTTGAAGGCTCTGTTGGAAAAATAGATACAACGGTTTTCGCAGCAAAAACCAATGTAAATGACGAACATCATTTTTCAAAAATAAAAATGCAGGCAATGAAAGATATCATTCAAACCTGCAAGGAAAATAATATAAGATTGGTTGTTTTATTTCCGCCAACTTTCAGGAATACATGGTTTTCAAAAGCATGCAACGATAGCATTGTTCATTTTCTAAACAATGAAAACATTCATGATATTTACGACTTCTCTGATATAAGAAAGATACCTTCTCTTCAATCAAATGTGTTTTGGAAAAATGCTACGCATTTAAATAACGAAGGAGCTGCTATATTTTCGTTGTTATTGAATGATAGTTTGAAACACATTCATTAAAAAATATCAATGCGAAGGGCCCACGCAAAGGCGGTAAGATTCGCAAAGATCGCAAAGACTATTTGTGGTCTTTGGAAAGTTTGTCGCTTTGCGTGAAGTAAATAAAGATAAAAAGGCGTAGCCTCGGCCAATATTATAACAACGGGTTTTAACCTGTTATTATAATAAAAAAGTAAAAAAACGATAAGAAAAAAATGGGTCGAGCCTATGGCTCTCTAACATAGCAGTGATTTGTAACCACAGGTTAAAATCCGTTGTTATAAAATAGAAAAGAGCCTACGGCTCTGCAATGTGATTTTAAAAGAGCTTAAAATTTCTTTTAGAGTTGCTCAGGCTGATAATACATTATAATGTTTGCTTAAGATCGATCCAACGCTTTAATTATTTTTTTACATGCCATCTCAATTTCTTCACCAGTAATATTCAATGCCGGTGCAATACGCAATGCATGCGATGCAAATAAGAACCAATCGGTAAATACTGAATCTTCGATCAAAGCATCAATTATTTTTTTATTCGTTTCAAAATTTTCAAATTCAACTGCGATCATTAAACCACGGCTGTTTATGTTCTTAATACGTGGATGTTGCAGCAATGAACGGAATAATTTTTCTTTTTGTAAAACGGTGTCGATGATCTTTTCTTCTGTCAATACTTTAAAACCTGCAAGTCCTGCAGCACAGGAAACCGGGTGCCCACCAAAAGTATTGATATGACCAAGCACAGGATCATGTGTAAGTGCATCCATTATTTTTTTATCGGAAACAAAAGCGCCCAATGGCATACCTGCACCCAATGCTTTTCCCAATAATAAAATATCCGGTACCACATCAAATTGTTGAAATGCCCAAAGGCTGCCATTACGCCCAAAGCCACATTGAATTTCATCGAGCACCAATAATGTTCCTGTTTCTGTGCATCGTTTGCGAAGCGCCTGTAACCAATTGTTTTGAGGAACGATCACACCTGCTTCAGCCTGGATTGTTTCTGCGATTACACATGCTGTTTGTTCGGTAATATTTTCAAGATCGCTGAATGAATTATAACTGAGTTGCAATATACCGGGTAAGAGTGGCCGAAAAGCCTGTTGCCAGTATTCACTTCCCATAATGCTTAATGCACCTTGTGTACTTCCGTGGTAGGAGTTTTTAAATGAGATGATCTGTGTTCTGCCTGTATAACGCTTGGCGAGTTTCATGGCGCCTTCGGTAGCTTCACTTCCACTTGCTGTATAAAAAACGGAGTTGAGTGTTTTTGGTAAATGATCGGTAAGCATTTTTGCATAAGCAACCTGTGGGTTTTCTACAAGCTCTCCATATACCATGATGTGGAGATAATCGTCTGCCTGTTTTTTTATTGCTTCTACAACTTTTGGGTGGCGATGACCAACATTGCAAACACTGATGCCGGCAATGAGGTCGATGTATTCTTTACCATCGGCGTCCCACATTTTACTGCTTTCAGCTTTTACAATGTTTAAGCAAAGAGGTGCTTCGGATGTTTGACCGACGTGATTGAGAAAAAGTTGACGTTGATTCACTATTATTTGTTTGGAAAATTATTGCGAATTTAGCGAAAGGCCTCACGCAAAGTCGCAAAGGAGCGCAAAGTTCGCAAAGGCTCTTGCGGTATTTGCGAATCTTAGCGCCTTTGCGTGAAATAAAAAGATCAATTTTGCATTGCGGTACAAGTGAGTGACACAACGATGTTGGGCTATGCACAAATGCTAAGTAAAAAACAAGAAATATGGCTTATATATACCCTGTAAATGGTGTTAGCCCTACGATGGGCACCAATTGTTTTATTGCCCCCAATGCCACAATTGTGGGAGATGTGGTGATGGGCGACGATTGCAGCGTATGGTTCAATGCCGTGATCCGTGGCGACGTGAACATCATACGCATTGGTAATAAGGTGAATATACAGGATGGGGCCGTTATTCACTGCACTTTTCAGAAGACCCAAACATATATTGGAAATAATGTTAGTGTTGGACACAATGCAATCGTACATGGGTGCGTTATAGATAATAATGTGCTGATTGGGATGGGATCGATTGTGATGGACAACTGCCATATTGGAAGCAACTGCATCATTGCCGCAGGCGCTGTAGTATTGGAAAATACAGTTGTTGAGCCTGGAAGCATCTATGCCGGCATACCGGCAAAAAAGGTAAAGGATATCAGCCAGGAATTGATCAGCGGGGAAATAAACCGGATCGCTGAAAATTACCTGAAATACAGTAAATGGTTCTCTGACATCGAAAAATAGCACAGTTTGAAAACATGTATTAACTTTAAGGCATGAAAAAATTATTACTTGCAACATTTGTCGTTTACATGTTTAGCGGCTGTTTTATTTTTAGAAAAAAAGAAAAATATGGTTGTCCGAATGATGCTCGTAACATGAGCCAGGAAGAGATCGTAACAAAACAAAACAAGAAAAAATACAAAGGAGGTTCAAAATTGTAAAAAACTTTTTCGAATAAAACACCTAATACTATTTCCTTACCCACTAAAACCAAAACCCATCTCTATGTCTTACGAACTAAGAACCCGTACCGGCGGCACCGAAGCCGTAATCGACGACAACTGTGGCATCTCAAAGTTTTACGCGATTGCTAACACCCTTGCAGAACAACTGCAGGTAGTATTTTTAAACCAGGTAGATGACAGCGATACGCTGGACTGGGATTTTAAATACAAAAATCAATTCCTCACATTGCATTACAACATCTTTAATGGTGTGAGCATTTTTCCACAACAGGTTAATAGTAAGAAGAGCGACAGCAAGGCCGTAATGGAAGTTGCACACTTCCTGGAGCGGCAGACATTTTAGGGAGTTATGAGTTTTGAATGCTGAATTCTGAGTTGGAACTCTATGGAGCCATACACTTAATTTGATTCGAAACCGCATTTATATAAATGGGAAGCTATTGATGAAAGTCAATAGCTTTTTTTATTAGTGAAGCTTGTGAGAAATTAATAATTAAAAATTAAACGGAGAACATTAATCTTAAAGACTCTGACAATAACAGAACATTTTTAATTTTTAATTCTTAATTTTTAATTATTGTACTTAGTAACTCTTCTTATTAATAGTATCACGTATGTTCAAATAACTCAAATACCGTTCTTCATGAATCGAACCATCGTTCACTCCTGCTTTTACAGCGCAACCAGGTTCTTCCAGGTGCATACAATTATTAAACTGGCAATCGTTCATCACGGCACGCATTTCGGGGAAGTAATGCGCCAGTTCCTGTTTTGAAATATCAACAAGACCCATTTCACGAATGCCGGGTGTATCAATTATTTTTCCGCCGAAATCAAGATCGAACATTTCTGCGAAGGTAGTTGTATGAAGTCCTTTACCGCTCCAGCCGCTTACGTCCTGGGTTTTTAAATTTAGTTGAGGAAAAAGATAATTTATAAATGTTGACTTGCCTACACCTGAATGGCCGCTTAATAAAGTGATCTTGTCTTTTAATAGTGCTTTTACTTCTTCCACTCCGGTATTTGTTTCCAAACTCATCAGCATTATTTTATAACCGATGGGTTCATAAATATTTTTTACCAGTTCAAATTTTTCAATTTCTTTTTTTGTGAAAAGATCTGCTTTATTAAAAACAATGATAGCAGGAACATAGTAAGCTTCTGAAATAACGAGGAAGCGATCGATAAAGCCCAAAGAAGTTTTTGGTTCCTTCAATGTAGCAAACAACAATGACTGATCAAGATTGGCAGCAACGATATGATGCTGGTTCTTATTATGCGGCGATACCCTATTGATGTAATTTTTGCGTTCGTATATCTCCGTGATTACGGTACTCTCTGAATCTTCTTCATTTTCTATTTCTACAATATCACCAACAGCAATGGGATTGGTAGATGTGATATCATCCATTTTAAATTTCCCTTTTATGCGTGCATTGAATGATTGGCCATCATTGTTGCGAACGATGTACCAGCTGCCGGTGGATTTGTAAACAGTAGCCTGCATTAAAATGTATGATGTATGATGTTAGATGTATGATTTGGAGCTGCAAGCTACAAGCTATAAGCTACAAGTTGGTATTTATTATTTGAAGTTTCTTATTCACTTATTGACTTATTCACCTATTAACCGCTGTCGGGGTTTGCAACCGCCGACACGGTTTCGATTGCCGATTCACGATTGCCGATTGCCGTTATGGAAACTTCCTAAAAACTGTGTAGCTAAAAATAACTTCCAGGAATAAAAAAAACAAAGCTGCACAAACAAAAGGAAAGAACTTTTCCTGGTAGCGTATACTACTCACCAGTTCGATCTTTGATTTCTCCAATGCATCAATGTTCTTATAAATATAAGAGAGGCTTTCATTGTCTCTTGCCCTGAAATATTTTCCGCCTGTTTCTGTTGCGATCTCGGTCAATAGTTTTTCATCAATAGAAACTTTTTCATTTTGTATAACAACACCCAATGCTGTACTCTCCGGAAGTGGTGCATAGCCTTCAGAGCCGACACCAATTGTATATACCCTTACATTAAAGGCTTTTGCAATTTCCTTTGCTGTCTTGGGATCTATTAATCCACCATTATTTTCACCATCTGTTAAAAGCAATACCACTTTTGTTTTCGATTTGCTGGTGCGCAGCCTGTCTACACTTGTGGAAAGACCAGAGCCAATCGCAGTTCCATCTTCCAATAGCCCATTATGAATATTTTGTACGGCCTGTACCAATACATTGCGATCGGTTGTAAGCGGGCATTGCGTAAAACTTTCGCCGGAGAAGATCACAATGCCAATTCTATCCGTTAATCTTTTATTGATAAAATCAATCGCAACATTCTTCGCAGCTTCCAACCTGTTGGGTGCAAAATCCTGTGCTGTCATACTTCCGCTTACATCAATACACAACAGAATATCTATCCCCTCTCCTTCTGCATGTTGTTCCTGGTTTTGTGTTTGTGGTTTTGCCATTGCGATGATGATGGAAGCAAAACAAAGCAAGCGCAATATAAAAGGCAAATGCCTGAAAATATTTTTCCATGAACCAAGGCCATCACTGTTAAGTACTGAAATACGAATAGAAGCCTTGCTGCTATTGTTCTTCATAATATACCATGCAATAAGCACAGGCAACAAAGCAAATAACCAAAAGAACCCGGGTTGGCCAAAATGTATCTTATGGAAATATTCGTTTATCAAAATAAATTATTGTTGATCTTTAGTAGGTTTATTTTTTTCAAGTTTTTCTATTGCAAGTTTTACTTCGGTATTACATGCTTCACTTTCCTGCGCAACAGGAATATATTTTGCAAATTTTACTGCATCAGCAATTCGTAAAATCTGGGCAACCATTGTTATCAAACCTGATTCTACTTCCTGTTGTTTCATTTTCAATAAAAGTTCTCCTGTTGTTTTGTTCAGGAAATTATTTCCTACAATGCGGCTATAATATCTTTTAAATATAAAACTAAGTTGTGTATGGTATTCTTTGGTTTCTGAAGGAACGATAAGATTGTATTTCGAAAGTGCCTGCAGGTCTTTCATAGCTTCGTCGTAAGGACTAAGTGTTCAATACAATACAGGCAGTGGCTTTCTTTTCCTGTTTTTAAAATAATTGTATAATAGAAAAATAATGATGAGCAATGTCAATATAGCTCCCGCTACATACAACCAGGTGTAATCTTTTATTTTTACTTCCATGATCGGTTTGATATCCCTGAGTGTATTCGTGGAATCGGCAGGAGAATAGCCAACATTGATGAGTACAGAATCTGTCATAAATCTTTTAGGTTCATTGTTTATTTCCAATGTTACAGGCATAGCAGGAATGTACCAGGAGCCGGAATCAAAACTCGTGAAAACGAATTTCCTGCGTATTTCAATGGAACCATTTGTACTCATCGTATCAAAGTTTCCTTTTTCTATTGCTTCGAAATGCGGAATGGAATCAGGCAGGTTAAAGTTGATCGTGTATCCCTGTGCAGGAAGGGTTATGTGAAGATCATACTGTATCCTTTCGCCAATAAGGATCTGGTTCTTGTCTGTTTTTATTTCTACATTTTGTGCAACACAATTGTTGGTTATACAAAAAACAATAAAAAAGAGAAAATGATATGTCAGCTTTTTGATGATCATGTAGCGATTGAATGCCGGGTTTATTTTCGTTTTAAAAAAAACTTTTGAAGAACCTTTACATAATCTTCATCAGTGCGAACATGCAACAGGTCGGCACCTGATTTTAAGAAATAGGTTTTGCATTTATCTGTATGATTGAAAAAAGATTGTTGAAAATTGTATCTAACCAGTTCATTGCTGCTGTCAACCCATTTTACTTTTCCTGTTTCAGCATCCTGTAATTGCAGCAATCCTGCATCAGGAAGTTGCATATCCATTTTATCGTACACTTTTATTCCAATAACGTCGTGTTTTTTGCCGATCACTTTAAGATCATTCTCATAACCGGTATCTAAAAAATCACTGAGCAGGAATGCGATGCTTTTTTGCCTGGTGATATTATTAAAATATTTTATTGCGGCATCGAGGTTGGTGCCTTTGGTACGTGGTTCAACAGTAAGCAATTCTCTTACGATGTACAATGCATGCTGTCTTCCCTTTTTGGGTGGAATGTATTTTTCTATTTTATTGCTGAAAAAAATAACGCCCACTTTATCATTATTACTGATGGCACTGAAAGTGAGTACAGCAGCGAGTTCTGTAATAAGGTCTTTTTTCCTTTTACCGATCGTTCCGAAGAGATTACTCGTGCTTGTATCTATCAGCAACATCATGGTCAGCTCCCTTTCTTCTTCAAATAATTTTGTAAAGGGATGAGAAAAGCGGGCGCTTACGTTCCAGTCGATAAAACGGATATCATCACCATCATAATATTCCCTTACTTCTCTAAACCGCATTCCTTTTCCTTTAAATGCAGAATGATATTCGCCGGTAAAAAGATGTGTTGTGATGCGTTTGCTTTTTATTTCAAGGTCGCGTACTTTTTTTATTATTTCAGCTGTAGTTAGAACACTGCCGGATTCATTACCAGCATCGGTTTCAGTTGATATATTTTTCTTTCGTTTGAACAAGTCCTTTCGTTTGGTGTTTGGAGTTTGGCGTTTGAAGTCTCACACCAAACTCCAAACACCAAACAGATTTAAAAGCTGTGTATTATAAAACTTACGGAACAGTTACTGTTTTTAAAATTTCATTGATCACTTCCTCCACATTTACATTTTCTGCTTCCGCTTCATACGTTAATGCAATACGATGACGCAACACATCTTTGCTTATATCCCTTACATCTTCTGGAATTACATAGCCTCTTTTATTCAGGAATGCGTGGGCCTTTGCAGCAAGTGCCAGGTTAATGCTTGCCCTGGGTGAACCGCCGACGCTTATCAATGGTTTTATTTTTGTGAGGTTGTATTTATCGGGGAAGCGGGTTGCAAATACAATATCTAAAATATAGTTCTCTACTTTTTCATCCAGGTAAACCTGTCTTACCAATTCTTTTGCAGTAAGTATTTCGCTGGTAGATGCAACCGGGTTTACTGTTGGTGTAACCAGGCCCAATGTATTTTGCCTGATCACCTGTTGTTCTTCCGATTTTGAAGGATATCCTACAACTACTTTAAGCATGAACCTGTCTACCTGTGCTTCCGGCAAAGGATAAGTTCCTTCCTGTTCAATTGGGTTTTGAGTAGCAAGTACCAAAAATGGTTCCTGTAGTTTATAGCTGGTATCCCCGATCGTTACCTGGCGTTCCTGCATGGCTTCCAGCAAAGCACTCTGAACTTTTGCCGGTGCCCTGTTTATTTCATCTGCCAAAACAAAATTGGCAAAGATGGGACCTTTACGAACGAAGAATTCATTTTTACCCTGGTTGTATATCATTGTCCCCACAACATCGGCAGGCAACAGGTCGGGCGTAAATTGTATACGGCTGAATTGCGCCTGGATGGATTGTGAAAGTGATTTTATGGACAATGTTTTTGCAAGTCCCGGCACACCTTCCAGCAATACGTGCCCGTTGCTCAGCAAGCCAATCAGCAAACGGCCGATCATTGATTGCTGGCCAACAATTACCTTACTTAATTCATCATTTATCCTGGAAACAAAACCAGATGCCTGGTTGATCTTTTCATTTAAAACCCGGATATCTTCTGCGGTTTGTAGCATAGTTATTATTTTTTACATCGAATACTGGGAAACACGAATTTTTAAACACGAATTTCACGAATTGATCATAATTGTATCAAAAATACTTCTAAATTATTATACTGCGGGTGCCACATATAAATTACTTGCCATAATCAAAACAAAAATTTGGCCGATGATGGTTGGCGATGGTTGAAATGTTGATTAAGTTAATAGGTTGATAAGATTAACCTGTAAACTTATCAACTTATTAACCAGTTAACCAATAAACATCTTCAACTCACAGAGGCCTGCCGTGACATCCTACCGACTGCAATATCCAGAAATGATTCTAACTTTAATATAAATTATTTATATCATGGTAGATCTGCAACTAATCACTTCAGCCAATGCACTCGATGGCTATCGTGTAACCAAACATTTAGGGATCGTTCGTGGAATAACTGTGCGAAGCCGTAGCCTGTTGGGTAATATTGGAGGAGGTTTTCAATCTTTATTTGGCGGCAAACTTTCGATATATGTTGAGCTTTGTGAAAAAACAAGGGAAGAAGCTTTTCAGTATATGATACAACACGCCAATGAGAGAGGTGCGAATGCTATTATCAATATGCGTTATGATGCAAATGATGTTATGGCGGGAATTACGGAGGTGCTGGCTTATGGTACTGCTGTTGTGGTGGAGAAAATATAAGGTTGAAATGTTGACAGGTTAATAAGTTGATAAGGTTAACTTTTCAACCATTCAACATCATCAGCTCAAATACTTCCCAACAATCGGCATCCTACGCCCAACTCCAAACGCTTTAGGCGAAATGCGTATGATGGGACAAAACTGGTTTCGCTTGTATTCATTGCTGTTAACCATTTTCAATATCCTGTCCACGAGTGCCGCATCAAAACCATCTTTCTTTATTTCATCCGGGCCTTTGGATTGTTCGATGTATTGATACAAAATTTTATCAAGCACATCATATTCTGGTAAGCTATCGCTGTCTTTTTGCCCGGGCCGTAATTCGGCACTTGGTGGTTTTGTAATGATGTTAAGTGGAATAATTTCCTCGTCTTTGTTTATATATTTTGCCAGTTCGTAGATCTGTAGTTTATAACAATCACCCAGTACACCCAATCCTCCGGCCATATCGCCATACAAAGTTCCATAGCCTGTAGAAAGCTCACTCTTATTAGAAGTGTTGAGTAATATATATCCAAATTTATTGGCGATCGCCATCAGCAAATTTCCCCTGCTGCGGCTTTGAATATTTTCTTCAGCAATATTAAATGGAAGGTCTTTAAAGATCGGCTTGAGTTCATTTAAAAAACTGTCATAAATATTTTTGATGGGGATGATATGGCTTGACGTTTTTAAATTTTTACTTAGTTGTTCCGCATCTGTTACCGAATGTGATGTTGAATATTGTGAAGGCATCATCACAGCAAGTACATTTTCATTGCCGAGTGCTTTGCAGGCAAGGGCCAGCGTTACTGCGCTATCAATACCACCACTGCTTCCGAGTATTGCTTTTTTAAAACCCATTTTGAAAAAGTAATCTTTAATGCCCATCACAAGCGCCATGTAAATATGTTCGATATTTAAAGCAGGTTCAAGTGTAAGTGGATTGAAATCGGTATTGGCAATATGTGCAGCAGGTTCAATGATCGTTCCATCGATGCTGCCGTCATCGTGTAAAATAAATGATCGCATCTCCTCTTCAAAACTCGACATGCGATAAAGAAGGTTCGCATGTTTATCAAAAACAAGAGAGGTTCCATCAAAAACAATTTCAGTCTGGCTGCCTACGCAATTGCAATAGAACATTGGTAAATTGTATTTAAGCACGTTTGCTTTTACAGCAACCTTCCTGTCTTCATCATGTGTATAATCAAATGGTGAAGCTGAAAGGTTGATCATAACATCCGGGCCTTGCGATATCAACATATCCATCGGGCAATACCTGTACAAAGGATTGTTGCCAAGGTTCCAGATATCCTCACAAATGGTGACTGCCAGTTTTTTTCCTTTGTATTCAATTACGTTCCAGTCTTTGGCAGGTTCAAAATAACGATCCTCATCAAATACATCATAGGTAGGCAGGCAGGTTTTATGTATTACATGCTTTATTTCCTTATCAGCTAAAAAATAAGCTGCATTAAAAAGATCTTTTCCTTCGATAACATCATTGCGGTGTGGGGCACCAACCAAAACAGCAATACCATCAGCAACATTTTTTATTTCATTGATGGCATCGTAACATTTGTCAACAAAATCTTTAAAATATAAAAAATCTCTCGGTGGATAACCACATATACATAATTCACTGAAAACAATAAGATCGGCTCCTTCCTGTTTTGCTTTTATAACAGCATCAATGATCTTCCTGGTATTGTTTTCAAAGTTGCCAATATGATAATTTTGTTGCGCCAAAAATATTTTCATGCTCATGCTAACTCGTAATTAACTTTATTATTATCAATAAAAGCTTTTCTTTTGCAAAGTTAAATCATTAATTATGCGTTTGATAACAAGTTTGTTACTGCTTATCACTTTTTTATCCTGTAATAATCCCAATAATGCACCCGATGTTTCGTCCATTAAAATTGATCTTACTACCCGCAGGTTCGAAAAAGAATTATTTACGATCGATACAAATAAAATAGCTGAACACATTGATCAGCTTGTAGGAAAATATCCTTCATTCGGGCCTTTTTTTATTGCGACTGTATTAACTGCTGATCCAAGATGGTCGCAGGATACTGTAGATAGTTATATACGATCCTTTATTACATCTTACAGGCCCGTGTATGATACTGCAGAAAAAGTATTTACTGATTTTACTCCTTATGAAAATGAAATAAAAAAAGGACTTCAATATTTACAATACTATTTTCCAAAATACAAAGCGCCACACAATATCATAACATATGTCGGCCCGATGGATGGTTATGGTGATGTGATCACTGATGATGCACTTGTTGTGGGCCTGCATGCTCATCTTGGCAAAAATTATTCAGCTTATAAATCAACATGGGTGCAGGAAACATATCCCGAATATTTGACCAACAGGTTTGAGCCATCTTATATCGTTATTAATTGCATGAAAAATATTGTATCAGACATTTATCCTGAGAAAAATGAAGACAAAACGCTCATCGTACAAATGGTTGAAAAAGGGAAACGTCTTTATTTACTTAATAAATTATTGCCTGGCAAAGAAGAATATAAATTGATAGGATATACTGAGACGCAATTAAAGGACTGTTATAAAAATGAGCCGAGAATATGGGATCTTTTTATTCAAAGTAATTTGTTGCAAAGCATCGACAACAGTGTGATTAAAAATTATGTTACAGAGGGACCAAAGACACAGGAACTTGGAGAAGATTCACCCGGTAATATTGGTTCGTTTGCCGGATGGCAGATCGTAAAAAAATACATGTATAAAAAATCATCAACAACTTTAGATCAGTTGATGAATATGGATGCTGAAACTATTTTCCAGGAAGCAAGGTATAAACCATGATCAGGCAGCCTGCGCCTGTAAAGAAATAGAAGCCGGCCTTTTTCCCAGGTTTTTCATTACACGAAAATGAGAAGCGATAGCGCCCCAGAAGCTTTCGTTATTGTAATAAGGCAGGTTAAACTCTTTACATTTTTCCTGTACAATTTTGCTGATAGCAGGATAATGTATGTGGCTCACTTTGGGAAATAAATGATGTTCAACCTGGAAATTCAATCCGCCTACAAACCATGAAATGACTTTATTCTTCATAGAAAAATTAGCGGTGGTTCTTATTTGATGAATGGCCCATGCTGTGTCAACATGTTTTGTTTCATCAAGTGGAATATGTTCAAACTCGGTATTTTCTACCACGTGTGCCAATTGAAATACGAAGGAAAGTGTTATACCCATAACAGCATTCATTACAAAATAACCGATTGCCCATGCTCCCCATCCCCACACCATTACAGGAATCGCGATATAAACAGCGAGATAATATATTTTAGTTAACCAGAAAATGATATGATTCTTTGGTGTCATCTTCCATGCTGCAGTTGTATATATTTTGCGGCTGAAATATTTA
Source organism: Ferruginibacter sp. (assembly GCA_047601875.1). GTDB lineage: Bacteria > Bacteroidota > Bacteroidia > Chitinophagales > Chitinophagaceae > Ferruginibacter. The sequence goes on from JASGIL010000001.1 coordinate 1,285,873, forward strand.
ACCGGGTCCATGATAAATACCCAAAAGATCGGAGAAAGCGCATATACAAAGCTGAGGTATAAATGTTGCACCTGGTGTGCAGGAACCCATTTTTGTGTTTCACACTGGCGAATGATCGGGCTCTTTGCAATATCATCATCAATGCCATCAACATTTGTATAAGTATGGTGAATGATATTGTGTTTTTGTTTCCAGAAAAAAGAACTTGCTCCTAATGCATTCAAAGTAAGTCCTAAAAAATCGTTTAGTTTGGTATTGGGGCTATAGCTGCCATGGTTTGCATCATGCATAACAGCAAAACCAATAGATGCTAAAGTAAATCCCAATAATGCGGCAAGGAAAATGGCTGTTGCTGTGTTCATATGCACAAGCATCAATGAAAAATAGATTGCGATTGCTGAGCCAATTAAAATAAATGTTTTGATGAAGAGTCTCCAGTCGCCCGTCTTTTTAATTTTATTTGTTTCAAAATAAGCATCAACACCAGCTTTCAGACTTTCATAAAACCTGTTGTCTTTATTGTTAAACGTTATTTTAGCCATATTGGAATTTTAAAAGTGCAATAAATCACACTATAGTTTTTTGAATTAAAAAAACGTAAAAAAGATTCAGAAAAAGGTTGGTTTTCTTTTAAACTAAATGGCGGTGAAGGTAAGCAAAAAAATGCAGACAGGTTTAATTCATTTTGAAGGGAGCCAGCATTTCAAACGCCGGAATGGTTACATTAAAAGTCTTTTTATTATTCTGGTTTTCCAATAAGTACGTGCCCTGCATCTTCCCGATCTCAGAACGGAGATTACAGCCACTGATATATTGATAAGAAGATCCTGGTACGATCACGGGTTGGATACCAACGACACCTTCTCCCTCAACTTCACGAAAACTACCGTTGCTATCATAAATATGCCAATGCCTGCGTAATAATTTTACAGGAAAATCATTATTGTTCTCAATAGTAATTTTATAAGCAAACATAAACTCGCTGTTTATTGGATTGCTGTACTCGGATTGATAGAAAGTTTCAACACTTATCTTAACTCCGCCCGATATTTTAGAATTCATGGTTAACGCTTTTGCTGTAATATAATGCAAAAAAACTATTGTTTTATTGTAAATTTATAAATCTTAACCAATTTATATGCCCCTTAACAAGCATTTTTACAAAAATGGCGATATAACCGTGGTTTGGCAGCCAGGTTTGTGTATGCATTCAGCAATTTGTTTTAAGGGACTGCCCCAGGTATTTGACCCAAGGAGAAAGCCATGGATCGAGATGGATAAATCAGATACACTTACCATTATCAACCAGGTGAAAAAATGCCCAAGCGGAGCGCTGAGTTTTCTTGCAAATAAAGAAACCCCGGAGCCGCTATAATTTTTTTACATTTTTATAGCCATTCTTTAAAAACCATTGAAGCATTTTCTCACGGTTATCACCTTGCACTAATATTTCTCCGTCTTTAACAGAGCCGCCGGTACCACAAAAGGTTTTTAGTTTTTTGCCGAGTATTTCTTTGTCTTCATTGGTTCCAATAAAACCTTCAACCAGGGTAACAGCTTTACCGCCACGATGCTTTGTATCCAATCTTAATTTTAGTTTTTGCTGAGCAGGTTCTAAAGTGGCTAAGGATGATTTTGTTTCATATTCAGGTTTAAAACCAGGATCGGTAGAATATACGATTCCTGAGAGAGGGATTTTATTTTTTGACATAATTTTCAATTTAAGATGTAAGATCTAAGATGTAAGGTGTTTGGTTTAATCTATCGATAATGCTTATTCATTAAAACGACATATCATACATCTTACATCATAAATCTTAGATTAATACTGCTTTTAAACTGAGATCCAAACTTACCGCCTGATGTATGATCGCTCCGCTGGAAATATAATCAACACCTGTTGCAGCATACAACTCCAGGTTATCATAGTTGATGCCACCACTTGCTTCTGTTTCATAACGGCCATCAATAATTGCCAGGGCTTCACTGATCTTTGCTGGTGTAAAATTATCGAGCATGATGCGGTCTACTTTTCCAATTGACATTACTTTTATTACATCATCAATGCTTCTTGTCTCTACTTCAATTTTCAAACCCGGTTTGTTTTGTTGCACATAAGCATAAGCTTTATTGATCGCATTTTCAAGCCCCCCGCTATAATCAATATGATTGTCTTTTAGCATGATCATATCGTACAATCCAAAACGATGATTGAAACCTCCGCCAATGCGTACTGCTTCCTTTTCCAATAAACGGAAGCCAGGAGTTGTTTTGCGTGTATCCAACAATTTTGTCTTGTAATTTTTAAGTTTGGCGGTATACTTTGCCGTTAATGTTGCAATGCCACTCATGCGTTGCATGCAATTAAGCACAAACCTTTCACATTGCAGGATTGTATGAACAGCCGCTTCCACTTCAAAAGCTGTTTCTCCGAATGCCATCTGTTCACCGTCTTTTTTATGCGTTTTGAAAACAATGTCCTTTTGCATAAAACTGAAGATCTTTTCCGCTACTGCTACTCCCGCCAAAACGCCTTCCTGTTTAATTTTCAGCCCCGCTTTTCCCTTTGCATTTTTATCAATGCTGGACAAAGTTGAATGATCACCGTCGCCAATATCTTCTGCCAATGCATTTTTAATAAGTTCGTTCAACTGTTCGTTATAATTCATAAAACAAAGCTAAGGATTGAATAGAAACTGTGTCAAAAATAAAAATGATCAATATACAGATGGGCTAATAAAAAAACTCCCAAAAGGGAGTCTTTATTATTAATTTTTTAATTTATAATTTTTAATTATTTCTACTTGGTTTCAAATCTTATCTCCTGCAATGTTTGCTTATCTCCCTTCTGTTTCATAAAGATCGTTGTTCTGTAAGTTCCGTTCGCAGTAACAAGTGTACCAATAAAATATTGGGATCCTGAATTTTCACCTCTGTGCAGTACCTCAAAACTTTTAACCGGAGAATTGCTGAAGAAATCTTTCAGGATCATTTCTCCCTGGCTTTTGCTGTAACTGTTGCTTTTATCAGGAAGGGCTATTTCTACTGTATTATCAAAGTATTTTGCGATCTGGGATGCATTTCCGGCCTTTAAAGCGGCGATAATTTCATCTATAGGGGAAATAGTAAAGGATGATAAAAGAAGGGAAACGGCTATAAGTGTAAAAAAATGTTTCATATAGAAAATTTTACGTAGGGTGTTAGTCTAAAAACGTGCCAATAGGAACAAAATTGCTGTTTTTTGCAACTATTTCTACCTTAAAAAGACAATAACCAAACCTGTTTAGTTGCAAATATTTAGTTTTACAAAATGAAAAGTAAGAAAATTATATTAATTATCATGGATGGATGGGGTTTGGGAGAAATAAAATCAAGTGATGCCATACAAAATGCCAGTACCCCCTTCGTAGATTCTTTATATAACAAATATTCAAATACGACCCTGGTTACTTGCGGAGAAGAGGTGGGCCTGCCGGAAGGACAAATGGGTAATAGTGAAGTAGGGCACCTGAATCTTGGAGCAGGAAGGATCGTATACCAGGAACTTCAGAGGATAAATGTATCCATCAGGAACAATGAATTTCAGCAAAACAGCACCATTTTAAGCGCCATTAATTATGCCAAAGCCAATAATAAAACCCTTCACCTCCTGGGACTGGTAAGTGATGGTGGTGTGCATTCTCATATTAATCACCTGAAAGCGATCTTATCAACCTGTGCTGCAAATGATCTGAAAAATGTATTGGTACATGCGTTTACTGATGGGCGTGATACTGATCCAAAAGCTGGTATTGGCTATATTAAAGACCTGCAAAAACATATGGATATCAGTACCGGAGATATTGCCACGCTAACGGGTCGTTATTATGCAATGGACAGGGACAAACGTTGGGAAAGAGTAAAGATTGCTTATGATGCAATGGTTAATGGAACCGGAACCAAAACAGATAATTTCATTGATTCAATACAGAATTCTTATAATGAAAATGTAACTGATGAATTCATAAAGCCATTAATAAATAATAAACTGGCTAAGACAAGCATTGAAAATGGCGACGCTGTCATTTGCTTTAATTTCAGAACAGACAGGTGCAGGGAAATTACCGAAGTGCTTACACAAACCGATATGCCCGAGCACAATATGCATAAGCTGGATGTTCATTATACTACGATGACAATGTATGACCATAATTTTAAAAAAGTACATGTGGTCTTTGAAAATGATGATCTTAAAAATACATTGGGTGATGTGCTGTCACAAAACGGTAAAACACAGTTACGCATAGCCGAAACAGAAAAGTACCCTCATGTAAGTTTTTTCTTTAGTGGTGGAAGAGAAAAACCATTTAATGGAGAAGACAGGATCATGATTCCTTCACCTAAAGTAGCCACATACGACCTGAAACCGGAAATGAGTGCCTATGAAGTCACAGATGCGGTTGTAACAGACATCATGAATAAAGAACCTGATTTTATCTGCCTGAATTTTGCCAATGCAGATATGGTTGGGCATACTGGAGTCTGGAATGCAGTGATAAAAGCGGTTGAAACAGTAGATGAATGTGTTGGAAAAGTAGTTACGGCATCACTTGAAAAAGACTACACAGTTTTTTTACTGGCTGATCACGGAAATGCTGACTATGAAATAAATGAAGATGGTACCCCAAATACGGCCCATACTTTAAACCTTGTCCCATTTTTTATAATTGATAAAACATGGAAGGGAGCAATTAAACCCGGAAAACTTGGAGATATCGCCCCTACTATTTTAAAAATGATGCAGCTGGGCCTTCCGGCTGAAATGACCGGAAATATCTTAATTTAAGACCATGAAAAGGTTTTTAAAAATATCGTTTCGGTTATTACTGCTGGCATTTGTTTTATTACAATTTTATCCAAGGCCGAATAATAACCTCTCAACAGAAATGAGCGCAAATGATATTGCATACTTCCACTATGTTCCGGACTCTGTTCTGCAAATTTTAAAGACAAGTTGCTATGATTGCCATAGCAACCATACTATTTATCCATGGTATGCTAAAATACAGCCCGTATCTCTATGGCTTGCTGATCACATTAACGAGGGTAAAGCCGAATTGAATTTCTCGGAATTCGGATCTTATAGCCTGCGCAGGCAATACCGTAAACTGGAAGAAATAAATGACCAGGTAAAAGAAAATGAAATGCCTCTTGGCTCCTATACATTCATTCATCGTGATGCAAAATTAAGCCCCGAACAAAAGTTACTGATAGCCAACTGGACTGTTGCATTGCAGGATAGTTTTAAAACAAACTACCCGGCAGACAGTCTTAAAAGAAAGAGATAACAGCTTCACCTTCCCGGCACAAATGACCGGTTTTTCTAATGTCAAAATTGGGTCTTTTTTACGGCCATGCAGCATCTGTAAGCCAAATTTGTCTATATTTATACGGTACAAAATCCTTCAATTATGACCGAAGAGCAAATGCTTGCCGGAAGTATAAAAAACAATGCGGCCGCACAGGAAGCATTGTATAACAGGTTCAGCCCTCGTATGCTGGGCGTTTGTTACCGTTTTGCCAAAAACCGGGAGGATGCTGAAGATATGTTGCAGGACGGCTTTATTAAAGTGTTTACCCAACTTCATCAATATAGGAACGAGGGCGCTTTGGAAGGTTGGATCAGGAGGATCATCGTTCATACTTGTATAAATATCTTAAAGAAGAATAAAAAGTTTGCTGATAGTGTCGATATCATACATGCAACGAACATTCACATTAAAGAGGATATGATACCTTCCATCATGCAGGCGAAACAGGTAGTAGAGTGCATAAGACTACTTCCTTTGGGATACAGAACAGTATTGAACCTTTATGCAATAGAAGGCTATTCACATAAAGAGATCGCCAATATGCTGGAAATAGAAGAGAGTACAAGCCGAAGCCAATACACAAGGGCAAAGGCAATGTTGGAAGATGTTTTGGTAAAAAAGAAAATAATATTAAAGCCAAAGGCAAGAATATCTTTTGGTACGGCTATATCGCCAATTTAAAGTAAGAAGAACAGGGTTCGTGAATTAACGGCTAACTTATTAAAGCTTTTGTGAAAAAGATGGAAAATAAATTCTATACAGACGATTTTGAACAGTTCCTGAAAGAGACAGCTGATGATTTCAGAATGTATCCTTCAAAACGGGTTTGGAATAGTTTATATAATAACCTACACCCCGGCCGCAAATGGCCTTCCCTGGCGGTAAGCCTTTTATTGGTTTCCTCAATTATTTTTATAGGATTGTCGCATAAAAATGAAATTACCGGATCAGGAAACCTGGTTAAAAATAATAAAGAAGGTAAAATGCCATTGATTGCTTCGCAACAAAATGTTGATCCTGTTTTAAAACAAGGATCACCTATAATTTCCGATGTAAAAAATGCAACGACAGCACCTATACCTAATTCTTCAGCATATCTAGCCCAGGCTGCAGCCAGTCAAAGTAAAACACAGGTTAGTCCTGTTATTAAAAACACCGGAACAACAAATCAAATAGCTACTGCAGTTAGAAATAATAGTAGTAATCAAAATAATCATAACCAGGATTTGGCTGATGCATTAGTTAGTCAATCGAATAATAATACTTCCACTATTCAATTTAAAGATGCTATTACTGAAGAAGAAAATGTAAGGACAGAAAATAAAATCAGTTCACTTACAAAAGACAATTCAGCAATTGCCAATGTATTCGATCCACAAAAAATGTCAGGGCTGAGTATTATTGAAAATAAATTATCTCCTGCAAACCTGCCTTTGTTAGCTACAGCAAAAAGCAAGAAAAAGCTGGAAATGGAATGGATAGAAGATTATGCTTTTCATAATCAACCTGCTCCATCATTGAAATCAAAGCTGGTATATGAACTGTATGTAACTCCTTCTATTGGATACAGGACGCTTAAACAAACTGCATCATATCCAACTACTTCAGCACGACCAAGCTCGCTTGCAACACCTGTACCTGATGGTCATCCGGCATTGAAGCAAAACGCTGCGCTTAATTTGGAGTTGGGTTACAGTGTATCGTATAACTATTCTAAAGCAGTACGAATAAAAGCTGGTGTACAGTTTAATTATACAAGTTATAAGGGTGAAGCACATGAATTGGGCCATTATACTTCTGCTAACCTTGCTTTAGTTGATCCATATTCGCCCAATGGAGTAAGATTGAGTTCCAGGTCAACACACCTGGGCAACCTATATGGAAATGGTAATGAGAAAAAAATAAACAATAGTACTGTCCAGGTTTCATTGCCAATTGGTACTGATATTAAAATTGCCGGTAAGCAACACAATCTTCAATGGTTTGTGGGAGCCACGGTACAACCTACATATGTATTATTCGGCAATGCATACCTCGTTTCTGCCGATTTCAAGAATTACATATACGACTCGAAATTCCTGCGCAAATGGAATATCAATGCAGGTTTGGAAGCCTTTGTTAGCTATAGAACAAAAAGAGGTGTTACATTCAATGCAGGTCCACAATTCAGGTACCAGTTCCTTTCTACATACAAGAACAAATACTCATTTGATGAGAAGTTGTACAACGTAGGTATAAAATTCGGGATAGTAAAAAATTTCTAGTATGATCTTATTTAATAAAAACGCAGCATTCATTAATGTTGCGTTTTTTTATTTTAACCCGGTAGCAAAGCGGTTTTGAATTAATTTTACCAGATGAAAATATTCAACATTATTCTTTATGGCCTGCTAATGTTCTTCATTTCATGTAAATCGAAAGAAACCTCAAATAATCAACAAAAAAAAGTTGCAGATAGTAGTTCCCAAAAAACAGAAGCGCCTTCTTTTTTTCCATTGACTAATTATATAAAAGGGCAGATTTATGAGATCAGGAACGGTGGTATAAATCCTTTTAAAATAGTAACTACACCGGGTCATAAAGATTCAGGATGGCTGAAAATGGAAAGTTTAGACACGGAGGTCGCAGATTTTTTATCTCCAGAAATAGACTCAACAAATTTAATATCGCGATTCACAGAAACTAAATTTATTGATCAGACATTAGATGCACTGACATTAAGTTACGACCCAATAAAAACATTGCCTGACACAGATTCATTAAGAATGTGGAACGTATATATTGACCCAAATTCGGGTCGGGTCAAAAATATTTATATTTTAAAAAAATTGCCGGGAAATAAAACACAGCAGTTAACCTGGTTAGCCGGGAAAAGTTGCAATATTAAAACAATTGTTGAGGACGCAAGTGGCAAGCCGTCCATTGAAAAAGAGATCACCATAAAATGGGATCCTAAAGAAAAATGACACAGGAAGAATTTTCAGCACTGGCAGGAACAATACCAACACTACCCGGCATTTATAAATACTATAATGCTTCTAATGAACTTATTTATGTTGGTAAGGCCAAGCACCTCCGCAAAAGGGTTAGTAGTTATTTTTCTAAAACATTTACAAATTATAAAACTGCCGAGCTTGTTCAACGCATCAATAAAATTGAATTCACCATTGTAAATAGTGAACAAGATGCTTTCTTATTAGAAAATTCGCTGATAAAAGAATACCAGCCCCTTTTTAATATTAACCTGAAAGATGATAAATCTTATCCGTTCATTGTAGTAAAAAATGAACGGTTCCCAAGGGTTTTTTTTACAAGAAAAAAAGTAAAGGATGGCTCCCAATATTTTGGGCACTATACCTCAGTAGCTAAAGTAAGAGACCTGTTGGAGTTTATTAAACAAAATATTCCTCTGCGCAACTGTAAATTGAATCTTACCGAAAACAATATTGCCAAAAAAAAATTCAAAGTTTGTCTCGAATATCATTTGGGCAATTGTAAGTGCCGATGCGAAGCATTACAATCATCGCAGGATTATGAAGAAGGAATTGAAAGATTAAAGAGTATTTTAAAAGGCAATATGGCTCCTGTTCTCCAGGATTTTAGAAAGCAGGTAAAGCTTCATGTGGAAAGAATGGAATTTGAAAAAGCGGCAGTTTACCAGGATAAGATCGTACAGATCCAGAACTACCAGGCAAAATCCACGGTTGTAAATACAAATACCGGAACGGTTGATGTATGTTCTATTTTAGAAGAGGGCGATACAGCTTATGTAAATTATCTTGTTGTAAGCAATGGCAGTATTATATTAACAAAGACGATCACCCTTCAAAAAAAACTTGAAGAAACCAAAGAAGAAGTACTGGCCTTTGGTCTTGCACAATTGAGGCAGACCTTTAATAGTGAAGCAAAAGAAATCCTGGTTCCCTTCCAAATTGAATACCTGGAAAATGACGTTACGTTAAATGTTCCAAAGTCAGGAGATAAAAAGAAACTACTTGACCTTTCAGAAAAAAATGTAAACTTTTTTAAAGAAGAATTAAGGGCAAAAAAAGTATTAAAATTAGAAGACAAAACAGATTCAGAAAAAAAAGCGGTCCTGGTACAGTTACAGGCCGATTTGAAGTTACCGGAAATTCCCTACCAGATCGAATGCTTTGATAATTCAAATCTCCATGGAACAAACCCGGTAGCAGCAATGGTTTGTTTTAAAGATGGCCAGCCAAGCAAGGCTGATTACAGGCATTATAATATCAAAACGGTTGAAGGCATTAATGATTTTGCTTCTATGTCTGAAGTAGTAACCAGGAGGTATAAGCGTGTTATAGAGGAAAACAAGCCGCTACCACAATTAATAATCATTGATGGTGGGAAAGGTCAGTTAAGTGCCGCATTGGAAAGTATAAAGGCATTGGGATTGACAGGTAAAACAACGCTGGTGGGGCTTGCAAAAAACCAGGAAGAACTTTTCTTTGCCGGGGATACCGCTTCCCTGCAATTACCCTGGAACAGCGAGAGCCTAAAATTAATAAGAAGAATAAGGGATGAAGTGCATCATTTTGGTATTAGTTTTCACAGGAATAAAAGAAGCAAAGCCGCCATTCAGAATGAGCTTGAAAGTATTCCCGGTATTGGACAACAAACTGCAGATAGTTTATTAAAAGAGTTCAAATCGGTAAAAAAAATTAAAGAGACAACACTTGCTGAACTGGAAAAAGCAATCGGAAAGTCGCGTGCGAAGGTCGTTTATGATTATTTACATAAATGATGGCAATAAAAAAGGGCCAGGATAGAAATCCAGCCCCGCTTTAAAATCCAATATCCTATGAAAAACCGAAACAAAGGTATAGTGGGGTAAGATTAGAAACAATACCCTATTTGGGGTATTCTCGAAGTTGAAACATTAGTTCACATTCAAGATGTATGATTTAAGATCTAAGATTTGTCCAAATAATCATAATCTTAGGTTATTGCCTATGCAAAAGAAAAAGGCCCATTCAGTTCTGAATGGGCCTTTAAAATATTTATTGACTGATTAGTAACTCCACAGATCTTGTTCGTAGTTAAATATCTTTTCTTTGATATTTTCACCTTCAAACAGTTGAAGAATACCATTATCCTGCAATCCAGGAACGTTCCTGATCTGCAAATCATATGGATTATCCATTGTGCTCTTAATTATCCTGCCATAGAACATACGGCTTTCAAACAAATCATCCCAGGTCATACGGGCACCATAGTTCTTTCCATTGTATACTTCATACTTGCTAAATACTGGCCTCATATCCGGGTAATAAACCCAGAATAATTCTGTTGGGCCAAGATCTATACCCAATGAAGTGATAATGTTTTTAACAGGAGCAATTCCAAGTATCCTCCAAAATAAGCGTGAACTTTCTTTATCAAAGATCACTTCTTCCTTGATTCTGAATTTATAGAATGAATCAAGGTTAATTTCAGGACGCATTTTCTTTGATCCTATCACATTTCCCAATGAATCATATTGAGGTACATCAATTTCATCTCCACCCACTACCTTGGCAACATCTGCCTTCGTCATAGGTGTAGTAAAACGATCATCAATATTACTAAAAACAGTGACTGCACTATCTTGTATTGCCTGGAGCAAAATTGAAATAAATCGCTGGTTACCGTTATCCTCTTCTGCGGCATAGTTAAAAGGCATATTTATCTTCTCCCTTGTATCAAGCTCACGCCATATTTTATGGCGCCATACTGCGTCATCTGCACGCAGATTTTCATAATCCAAAGGAGTTCTGTCCTTCAAAACAGCTTCATCAACTGCAGCATCACGTCTTAAAGATTTTCTTACCGCTTTAATAGGTAAGCTATCGTTCGCAGGCGCTGGTGCTACCGCAACAGCTGCTACAGTATCTGCTGTTGCAACTGTAGGTTGAATTTTTGCACTTGTTTTTGTTTTTGTTGTTCGCTTGGTAGACTTACGCGTACCCTTCTTTTGAGCAACAGCAACATCTGCAAAACCAGCAAGAATTACTGTCAGGAACAGGATTTTTAAAACCGTTTTTTTCATAGTTTTTATTATTAATATAGGGCGATTGATTTACCATCGATACCTCTTACGCCATCCGGGCCTTGTACTTTCACATTATCGAAAGTAACAACAGAACCAGGACCACACCTAGACATAAACGAAGCTAAGCCTGCTAAATTGTTCCCGGAGATAGCTGTTTGGGCAACATTTGGGAAATTAGCTCCAGAAAAATATACGGTTGCGCTAACAATATTGAATGTTAAAGCGAAATCGAAGTTCTCAAGTTCTGCACGGCAGAATTGTTGGCTCTTAAATTCAACAGAAGGCATCCTAACTTTACCAGAACCTACTTTGAATACCGGATCTGGAATTTTTTTAACCCTGAATTCGAAAGTGGTTGGTTTTTTATCTGCAACAACGGTAATAGAAGCTTTACCAATTGCACTTACTTTTACGACCCTTGCAGATCCATTACCAGTTATTGTACCACCAGTCATGCTAACGGTTGTTTTATCCCATCCTGTTGGCGAACCAATAGTTACTGGATTCTCAACACCAATGTAAAACACGTTCATTTTATCAAGCATTACAGCAGCTCCACCTGGAGTACCAACTGTATACTTTACATCAAATGATTTTGTTTCTTTAGTACCATCAGGTTTAGTGAAAGTTACATTTACAGGTACGCTACGAGCTCCTGCGCCACTTGCTTTGGTTTTGTAAACGGCCCTTCCATCAGCATCCAATGCTACACCAGATCCTGCAATGGTAATTTCTGGTTTCGCAGCTTTACTGTAAGCTCCTACACCAGCTGTAATTTCAAGATCTTCACCTGGCATTACATAGTTAGAATTTTGTCCAACCAATGCAGTGAATTCATCATAAACCACCTTTACAGCTCCTACCTGGTTGTGACAATAAGTTACCACCTGGTTTTCTGCGTTTCTTACGTTGTTTTGAAATTTACTCAACAATGTAAGTGCTGCTACAGTAGGGGTCATGTGAAAATATGCTTCTGTGAATTCTTTTGTTTTTCCATCCTGTCCAACAACTTTGCTTTTCTCCATATCTTCAACTGCCAAAGAGGTAGCGAATTCTTTTCCGATTTCAGGATCGATTCCCAGCATTTTTTTGCGATAATCGCCTAACATCTTTTCAAATTCCACACCTTTGTTTTTTCCACCTTCTCCGTTGCCAAATAAACGTGTTGCAGCTTCCAGGTCATCTTCTTTAAATTGTTCAACCTGTTTGCCTTCCACATCAACCATTTTTGATCCTGCTTCCTTCTTTAATTCTATTTTAAGATCTTCAATGTATTTATCCAGTTTTTCTGATTCAGCCTTAGCGATAAGCGCCTTGTCATTCCAAGGTTTAGCTTTCTCAGATGTCATTGGATCCTTTAATTTTTGATCAAGTGACTGAAATAAAGTTTTATTTGCGCCATCAAGATTTACGTTTGATGTCATCAAACTTTTATCTACAACTTTAAATGCATTTAGAATTTCAGATGATACGTTGAGTGCCAATAGTGCGGTAAGCACGAGGTACATCAGATTGATCATCTTCTGCCGGGGCTCTTTAGGTAAAGCCATAACTATTTAGTATTAATGTTTTTATTGAATGTTGTTTGGATCGAAATCTGGAAAACTTATGATCTTCCCTGCATTGCACTTAACATATTGCCATAAACTGAATTCAGTTTACCAAGGTTAGATGCCAACGTACCAGTTTGCTCTTTTACTCTTTGAGCATCTTCAACACTGCTCATCATAGCCTGGCTGGCTTCAGCCATTTTACCATAGAAACTGTTCAATGCTTTAAGGTGGTTGTTGCTTTCTTTTAATTCCAGTTCATAAATTGTATTCAATGAACCAAGATTTTTTGTAAGAACCTGTACCTGCTCATGAAACCCTTTTGCACTTTCAGATGCATTATTGAAAGAAGCCATTGTATTAGCACTGCTTGTAAATGCAGTAGCCATAGTACCAATAGCAGCAGTAGCAGCTTTTGTTTTTTCACTGAAGTCGCTGGTGTTTTTTACAACAGCACTTACATCAGTAATTCCTGAAACAGTAGTTCCAAGTTTTTGAAAACCTTCTCCAAGTCTTTTTAAGTTTGCAGGAGTGATATCAGCTTCCTGAAGCATTTTGTCCATGTTGTTCAATGCAGGATTGCCAACCGGAACTGCTTTTGCCCCATGTGCCTCGAATTCCTCCTTAACTGGTGGATAAATCAAATAAAGAATACCATAAAGTAAGAAGATCAAAGCCTCAGTATAAAGACCAATCTTTAACCAAAGATCCGCAATTGGTGTGTGAAGAATCTTTTGAAGAGCACCAAAAATAACCGCTGCAGCAGCAACAGAAACCGCAACGTCCATCCATTTACTAATGTTAGAAGGAATTTTAACTGACATGTTTTTTAAAATTTTAAGGTTTTAAGTGGGATTGTTTGTTTGTGTTTGAAAATATTTGGAGAATAATAACCCGTTTTTAATTTTACTTAAAAACGGGTTATAAATCATTAAATGATTGTTAAAAGTTTAATCTATTATTTTCTTCCTTTTTTAGCTGCAGGAGGTAAATCAATCACACAACGAAATCCGATATAAGATTTTGCAGTGTCCTGATATTCGTAACTACGTGTACTTACTTGTAAGAAATTAGCAACATCTTTCCAGCTTCCACCGCGGATAACTTTACGCTTCATACGTGGAGGATCAGAATCTTTAGCATTCCAGCGAATATCCGGGTTCAGGTCATGTTGAAAATTGTAACCACCTTCATAATATAATGAAGCTGTCCATTCTGCAACATTTCCCGCCATATTATATAAACCGAAATCATTTGGCCAATAAGCATCAGCCCTTACAGTATATAAACCACCGTCTTCAGGATAGTTTCCACGGCCTGGTTTGAAATTAGCTAACAAACATCCTTTCTTATTTCTAAGATATGGACACTCCCCATGGATAAGGAGATTGTGAACGACCACCTCTTGCAGCATATTCCCACTGAGCTTCATTTGGCAATCTGAAATCAGATTCAGGAGTCTTTTTCTTAGATTCCAGGAAAGCTGTCAGGTAATGTGAACGCCATTCGCAAAAAGCTGTAGCCTGTTTCCAGTTTACGCCCAATACAGGGAAATTACCATATGCAGGGTGATTGTAATATTTTTTAGCCATTGGCTCGTTATAAGAATAAGAGAAATCTCTTATCCAACATAAAGAATCAGGATATACCGGTATTTTTTGCTTTACGATAAACGCAGAACGTGGTATGGTAACATCCCTGTTTTGAGCCGCAGCTTTGTAATCAAAGATCTCAGATTGATACACAATTTTATTTGCATCAAGTTCTTTTTTACCAAATATGCGGTTGTCTGGAGTAACGATGATAGCATCGATCTTTTCGATTGTTGCTTTATCACTCCATTTAATGGTTTTTGCTTTTTTCCAATCAACGTATTCGTTACCATCAGACCCTTGCTTTACATAACCCATAAGTTTTGCAGCAATAGAGTCTCTTACCCAATTGGTAAACTGGCGATACTCGTTGTTTGTAATTTCTGTAGCATCCATCCAGAAGCCACTAATAGAAACTTGTTTGTTACGTGCAGTGTAGGCGTAATTTACATCCTCATCGCTTAGGCCCATATGAAATGTTCCTGGCGGGATATACACCATACCCGGGGGACGGGTCAAGTTCCACCTAGCTCCGGGAGCAACTCCATGGAGCTGACCGTCGTTTGGTAGAGCACTACCTTTGCTTTTTGAACTTTTACAGCTACTTGAAGTAGTTGCGATAGCAATGACGGCTATCAAGTAAAACAACCGATTGTTCATTTTATTATACTTTGAGGGTAATGGGCAAATGTAATGATTATTTTGATTCATTATCATTTTGGGTTTTGATTCCAATAAATTTTTTTACACAAAATTTTGTGCCCAATTATCTTAAACGCCTAAATTATCTAAATATTGCGAACTTAAGCATTATTTCTATTGAATTTTAAGAGCTGTTTTAATTGCTCCACATCCTCTACAGGAGGGGAACAACTGTAATTTTTACATAGGTAAATCATCGCTTTGTTACCATATATTTTATTTTTTAATAATGGTAAATCAGTCTCCACATCTGCACTGTGTAAAACTTTATTGGGAAGATACATGCCCAATACCTCTTTGAGTTCCTTACTTGTATTTTTACCGGTTATTATAATTTCGTCTATCCCGGCTACTTGCTTAAAAATAAGGTTTGCCCAGATTCCGAACGAAGAAGGATATTTAAATATTATTTCGGAAAGCGTTTTTAGCATTTTATTAGCAATTGCCCACCATTCACGTTTATCAAATACAATTGCCAGGTAAAACAGGTTTTCTGCCATTGTACTATTACCTGACGGAAGCGCACTATCATAAATTTCTATCTTCCTGGCTATAATATCATTTTGATCTTTGTGTGTGTAACAGAAAAAACCATTTTCCTGGTCTTGAAAATGTTCAATAACATAATTTGTAATCTTTTTTGCATGGACCAGGTATTCTTGCCCGGGAATCGATTGTTGCAATAAAATACAAGATTGAATGAGGCAAGAATAGTCATCAAGATAAGCAGGATGTTTTGCAATATTGTTTTTATAACTATGATATACAATATTACCATCCTGGCTGAATTTTTCATTCAGGAAATCAAAAAGACTGATCGCCCTTCTCTTATAATCATCATTTCCCAATGCTGCAGAAGCTTTACAAAAAGCATTTAGCAACAAAGCATTCCAGCCCAATAATATTTTATCATCTGTTGCAGGCCTTATTCTTTTGTTTCTTACAGACAATAATTTATTTTCTGATGAAACAAGTATATTTTCTAATTGCGCAGTATTTATTTTATGTTCGGTGGCAAAATGTTCTTTTGAAACGGTTATATGCAAAATATTCTTATGCTCCCAGTTCCCATGTTCCGTTACTCCATACCATTTACAAAATATCTTTGAATCATCTCCTAAAATATGATCGATCTCCGCCTTATCCCATACATAGAATTTACCTTCCACTCCTTCACTGTCCGCATCAAGTGCAGCATAAAAACCTCCATCCGGGTGCTGCATTTCATTAATAAAGAATGCAAGCGTTTTTTCAATTGCATTTTTATAAGATCCATTACCAGTTATTTGAAAAGCATCACACAATAC
Organism: Ferruginibacter sp.; assembly: GCA_047601875.1. GTDB lineage: Bacteria > Bacteroidota > Bacteroidia > Chitinophagales > Chitinophagaceae > Ferruginibacter. The sequence goes on from JASGIL010000001.1 coordinate 1,302,427, forward strand.
ACTTACCAGTAAAGCATTGTCATAAAGCATTTTTTCGAAATGAGGCGCCAACCACGCTTCATCTGTACTGTACCTTGCCAACCCGCCAGCCAGGTGATCATATATTCCTCCTTCCAGCATTTTGGTCAAAGAAAATGTTGCATGATCCAGCGCTTTCTGATCCTGAAAATAATGTCCGTAGGATAATAAATATTGTATTGTAAAGGTTTGCGGAAATTTAGGTGCATTGCCAAAACCGCCATATATAGTATCGGCTGATTTCAAAATATTTTCAGAGATCAACCTGCATTGTTTAATTGTAAAATTATTTTCATCATTCAATGATGCTGCAATCTGATTCTTACCAATAAAATGGTTTGATGAATTGATATGCTCCAGCAATTCCTCTGCCTGCTTTTCTATTTCATCCCTCCTTTTTTTCCAGGCGTCATTAATATAAAATAGTACTTCTTTCCAGGAAGGACGGTTAAACGCTTTTTGTGGAGGGAAATAAGTACCTCCATAAAATGGCTTTGCTTCTGTGGTTAAAAAAACATTCAGTGGCCATCCCCCATTTCCTGCTATTGCCTGTACGGCATCCATATATATATGATCGAGGTCGGGACGTTCTTCCCTGTCAATTTTTATATTGATGAAATGCTCATTCATGTATGCAGCCACTTCTTCGTTTTCAAAACTTTCTTTTTCCATTACATGGCACCAGTGACAAGCAGCATACCCAATACTTACCAATATGGGCTTATCCATTTCCTTCGCTTTGGCCAAAGCAGGTTCACCCCATGCGTGCCATTGAACAGGGTTGTGGGCGTGTTGTAAAAGATAAGGACTTGTTTCGTGGATCAATTCGTTTGTGAAGGCGTGTTCCATGCTTTAAAATTAGGCTAAACTTAGAAAAAAGCGCTGCCTTAACGGTTCCAAATCGGAATCGTTAATAAGAATGTATCTAATTAAGTAAAGCTTATTTTTTATTTGATTCCAAGATAAATTTCTCCAATGCACTGATCATGCTTGGCGCCTGTGGTTGTGGTGCTTTGATATCAAGTGTAAGGCCCGCATCCTCTGCAGCTTTAAAAGTATTTGCACCAAAAACGGCGATCCTGGTTCCGTTTTGTTTGAATTGAGGGAAATTTTCCATAAGGCTTTTTACACCACCCGGTGTAAAGAAACAAATAACATCATAATTTTTGGCGATCACGTCTTTCACATCATTGCTAACGATCTTATAAAGAACCGGTGTAGCATAGCCGCAATTATGATTTTTAAGCCAGTTTGTGATCTCGCTGTCGAAAGACTCTGAACAAGGGTACAAAAATTTCTCGTTGTCTTTATGTTTATTAATAACATCGAATAAACTTTTGTTTACCCCGTCTGCACCATAAAAAACCTTTCTTTTACGGTATAAAATAAATTTCTGAAGGTATAGGGCAACTGATTCGGTTATGCAGAAATATTTGGTGTCCTGTGAAACGGTCACTTTCAATTCATCGCAAATACGGAAGAAATGATCAATGGCATTGCGGCTGGTGAAAATAACAGCACTATAAGCAGCAATATCGATCTTTTGTTTGCGGAATTCTTTTGCCGGTATCCCTTCAACCACTATAAATGGATGGAAATCAAGGCTCAAGCTATATTTCTTAGCCAAATCAAAGTACGGAGATTTTAAACCTTCCGGCTTGGGTTGGGTTATAAGTACTTTTTGAACTGATTTAATGGCAGCTTTTTTTAGGTCGTTTTTTATCATACTTACATGTCCAATGACGCTGCAAAATTACAAATTTTTACTCATAATAACCAAAGCGAATCTATAAATCAATAAAAGTGGTAATAACTCTACGCCGATTATGTAAATGAAGAAATGCAGGCCGCTTACTTTTAGCCTGCTTTGTAGCAAACCATATGATCTGAAAAAGCGCATCACAAACATTAATACAATAATGGCATAAGAAATAATAATGGTTGTGTTTACCAACCCTGGGTTTGAAAATGGAATAATGATCACCACCGGGACCAAACATAATGCGATGATCTTATTGATGAGGAACACGATAAAAATATATGTTTCCGCCTCTTGTTTATAACCGGTTAACCAGCCCGCAAATTTTAATGTGCAAAATTTTACAAGATAGATAAGCAGCAGGCCGATGATGCATATCGACAATAATTTCCAATTGCTATAATCATCCTTTCCAAAATGGTTCAATAACAAATAAAGGTACCAGCCGCTTATCAACACAAAGAAAAGATTAAAGAACAATGAAGGAAGCTTCGCCTGCAATAGCTGATCTGTTAGCTGGCCCTGTCTTAACGAGGTATTGAAAAAAACACGGATAAGATTACCGAAATAACGGGGCCATGAAACTTTTAAAATTCCCAGGAACAATAACACGATCGAAAGGATATAAAAAACAATATCCTTTGAAATATATTTCCTGGAAGTAATGATAAAAGAATCGGGCTTTGAACTGCTATTTAAAAAAATATTGTCTTTCAAAATCTCAGCGAGTGTTGATGCTTTCTTTTTTACCAATGGCTGTGCGACAATCACTGTATCAGCTTTGTGTGTAGTATCTGCTGAAATACTATCATGGGCCATATTAACCTGGGGTTGAGACAGGGAATCACCCTGATGCGTAAGCGAATCCACCTGCTGGGCAATAGCACAAACCGGTATTAAAAAAAGAGAAAGCAAAAAAATAAACGTTTGTTTCAACATTCGCAATTGTTTCTAATGCAAAAATACTTTGCAATTGGCAAACTATTTTTAAAAGTAATTGATATAACCAAAGTGAAATTTCGAAGCTTCACGTAAACTAAACTTAACATCGTCTCTTTTACCAATAGCATAACTGAAATTGATCAAACCAAGTTTTGTTTCATACTCAAGACCAACACCCACCCCAACAAATTGATTATTGACATTCACCAGCTGGTATTTATTTTTTGTAACGCCATAATCACAAAAAAGGAATATGTAAGAATTAAGATCAAATATGTATCGTAGCTCTGCTGTGCCCACTCCATACCTTGTGGCATAAATACTCTCTTCATCAAAACCACGCATTAATTTATAACCGCCTATCTGGAAAAGCTCATTCCTGAAAATACTCGGGCTACTATAGAAACCTGCATTGACAGCAGTTTTAAGAACAGTATATTTTCCAAGCGGAAAATAATGTGCACCTGCTAATTTTATTCTTAGCTGGTAACTTTTGGGTTTAATAGAATCATATAAAGATGCATAGTTGAAATCGGGATCTTTTATATTAACAACATCACTGTTCTTCTTTATTTTTTTTATACCAACCACGGCTGCTACATTTATCTCGTTGCCCGTTCTTGGATTAAAACGATAGTTCGTTTTAATCCATTCATAATTCAGACCCACGTTCACAGAACTTACATCGATATCAGGAGGTAATTTTTTTTCTGTTTTTATACGATTGGTATCAACACCACCTGATAACAATGACATGCTTTGCCATTGTATAAATACCTTTCCCGTTTTATACGCAGATAATAAATATTGCAACCCAAGCTGGCCATTGACCTGTAAATAGCTCGAATCTTTTTTAAACAGGTCGAATGCAAAATCAAATCCTAATGCAGAATTAAATATATATGGCTGTGTATAACCTAAATTGAATCTCGGTGATTTTGGTTGTAGCTGTTGCCATTTCGCCAAAATACTTTCGCCTGATCCGAAGATATTTTTCAGGTCTAAATTAACATCGCCGGTTAGCTGCAACTTACCTGTATTTGCTGCAGGTAAAAAACCTACTATAAAATTTACCTGGCTGCTTTTCTTTGGTTGCACATAAAGATTTAAAACTGCGCCCGTACCCAACATCGTTAGGTCAGATGGCTGCACAGCTCTCAGGTAAGGTAATTCCAGTATGCGTTTATCAACTTCGGCTAATTTGTCTTTATTGTAAATACTCCCATTGGGAATATAAAGGTATCGCTGTAGAAATTTATTACTGATCTTCGCCTTCCCAATGATCCTGATACTATCAATATGATAAAGCACTCCTTTATCTGCTCTAAGCAATGCTGTTATTTTATCATTATTTATCTGAACACTATCCAGGTAAACAGCTGCAAAAGGATAACCCTCTTTTTCATAACTATTCAATATCCGTTGTTGCAAAAGATGGAGCTGTACAAGATTAAGTGGTTTATTCATAAAATTCTTATCCCTGAAACCACTCTGCTCAAGCACTTTCATATCGATATTGGATGCAGTGAGCTGAACCCAATTGTATTTTGTGCCGAGGTAAAGATTGATGAATGTGGTTTGTTCAACATTCCAGAAACTATCTACAGAAGCAACAGGGTAGCCTTTTGAAGCCATCAGCGACGGTAACTTATTCATGTATTCAAATACTTCCATATCACTATTGAATGAAGACTGAAGTTTCAGATCCTGCGATTTAAACGAACTATCTTTGTCAATAAAATGAATGGAAAGCAGGTAACTGTTTTTTGTAGTAGGTGTTTGTGCCTGCACGCAAATGGTAAAGCCAAAGCAAATAAGCATTGCAACCCATTTTTTTATAAAATGCACACAGGCTATTTTCATGCAGTTTGAGTAATCAATTATCGTAAAACGTAAATTTACAATCTTTGGCGGGCATTTATATTCATATTCCATTTTGCAGGCAGGCATGCAGTTATTGTAATTTTCATTTTTCTACTTCCCTGGCACTAAAAGATGAATTCATCGCATCACTTATCAAAGAAATTGCGCTTACAGAAAGCATTACAAATACCGACGAAACAATTGACACAATATACTTTGGCGGAGGCACACCTAGTTTATTAAACTCAAATGAACTGGCATCCCTATTTGAAGCCCTGCAAAAGAAATTCAACATCAACAAAAATGCAGAAATAACACTGGAAGCAAATCCTGATGATATTAATAGAATAATTTTAAATGAATGGATGAATATAGGCATCAACAGGCTCAGCCTGGGCGTTCAATCATTTAAAGAAGAAGAACTAAAATGGATGAACCGTGCCCACAATGCCAAAGAATCACTTAAAAGCATAGACGAAATACCAGATGCAGGTTTTAATAATTTTTCTGTTGACCTGATCTTTGGTTCACCATTATTAAGTAACGAGGAACTGGAAAAAAATCTTCAAATAATCTTTGATAAAAATGTACCGCACATTTCATGTTATGCATTGACTGTTGAACCAAAAACAGTTTTGAATAAATTGATCGAACAGAAAAAATCGTTGCCGGTAAACAGTGAAAAGCAGGCGGCCCAGTTCCTGTTGCTGATGGATGCAATGAAACAACATGGCTATGAGCATTACGAGATCAGCAATTTTGCAAAACCTGGTATGCGAAGCAAACACAACAGTAGCTACTGGCAGGGAAAACCGTATTATGGCTTTGGACCATCTGCACATTCTTTCAATGGAATAAATACAAGGCGATGGAACATTGCAAACAATGCATTGTACATTCAATCTATAAAAAATAATGAAATTCCTTTTGAAGAAGAAGTGCTTACTGATACACAAAGATTGAATGAATATATTATGACTGCGTTGAGAACGGCTGAAGGAATTAATACTGAAAAAGTTAGTTTGGAATTTGGGATTGAGTGTTTAAAAAAGTTGAAAACTTCTATAAAAAAATATATTGATAGCAATAAAGTGATCATTCAAAATACAAACCTGGTATTGACAAATGAGGGAAAGTTATTTGCTGATGGAATTGCAGCTGACCTATTCTTTTAAAAAATCTTCGATCAAATCATACATCACACATCAAATGAGTGTACTTTCAATCTGGTTAAACTCAGCCTGTGCCTGCCCGTTCTCCCAAAGTATTTTATAGATCCCTTCAGCAATCGGCATTTCTGCTTTTATGGTTTGATTGATGATGTGCATACATTTACTGGCATTGTACCCTTCTGCAACCATACTCATTTCTAATTGTGCTGCTTTAACAGAATAACCTTTACCGATCATGTTTCCAAAAGTACGGTTGCGGCTAAAGAGTGAATAGCATGTAACTAAAAGATCGCCTAAGTAAACAGATGCTGCGTAATTATTGTGAAGTTGTATCTCTGAAGGCGATTTCTTGTGTTCGATATAACCCACTTCCGCATTTATAATTCCTGCTTTGCGCAGAAAGCCTGCCATTTCATCGGCGCTGTTTGCAATAAGCACACTTAAAAAATTATCGCCATAATCAAGTCCATGTGCAATGCCTGCACCAACAGCATAAATATTTTTTAATACGGCCGCATATTGAACACCATAAATATCTTTATTCTGAACAGTATTCAAATAAGCGCTTTTAAAATAACCGGCAATTTCATGTGTGGCTTTTTCATCAATGCCTGTAAAAGTGAGGTATGATAACTTTTCAGCAGCTACTTCTTCTGCATGGCACGGCCCAAGCACTGCAAAATAATTTTCCAATGGTACATTGAAATTATCTTTAAGATAATCATTCAATAAAACATTTTGCTGAGGAAGAATTCCTTTTATCGCTGAAACAATTTTCTTTCCCTGGAAAATATTTCTATCAAGTACTGATAAAACATCCAGCGCATAAGCAGAAGGAATAGCAACTACAATGCAGTCGGAATTTTTAATTACTTCAGCGGCATTGGAAGTAAGCATTAATTTATCAATATCAAACCTTGCTGAAGTTAAGTATTGCGGATTGTGATGGCGGCTCTTAAAATGTTTTATTGCTTCTTCACTGCGGTTCCACCAATGAATTGTTTTCCCATTGTCAGTTAAGATCTTTGCGAGGGCGGTGCCCCAGCTGCCGCTTCCTAAAATTCCAAAATTCATCGTTGTTTGGAGTTTGGTGTTTGGAGTTAGGGTTTCAAATTATCTCGTAACTCCAAACCCAAACACCAAACTTATTTTATAATCCTAATTTTTCAACTGCCAACTGCGCTGCAATCTGACTGGCATCTTTCTTATTATATCCCTTCGCCTGCGATACAACCTCACCATCAACCGTAGCCGCAATTGTAAACAACCTGCGGCCATTTTCAAATTTCTCATCTACCGTCGCAAATTCAAGTGCTTTTCCATTCTTATTGGCCCAGCCGTACAATTTATTTTTAATGTTGATCTCAACAGTCTCCAGGTCGTCTGTGAATAAATGAGGAAAGATGATGTATTCTTCTACCCATTGATTTGTTTTTTTATATCCCTTATCAAGATAAACAGCGCCGATCAATGCTTCCAGTGTATTACCGAAGATCTGGGATATCTTCAGCGCATTATCAAACTTATTATAGAAAGTAATTTTTTTAAGACCCATCTTTAATGCGATCTCGTTCAGCTTTTGCCTGTTCACCATTTTACTACGCATTTCAGTAAGGAACCCTTCGCCTTTGTATGGGTATTTTTTAAACAGGTAATGTGCAATGATGGAACTAAGCACCGCATCTCCCAAAAATTCGAGCCGTTCATTATTTTCATCTGCACCTTCACGAACAGAGCGATGGCTGAGTGCTGTTTTGTATAAAGAAACATCGCCTGGTGTAAATCCAAGAACGTTGTTGAGTTGTTTCTTAAACTCTTTTTTCTTTTTGTCGTTCTGAAAAAAATCTATTAGAAATTGCAAAATATGGACAGATGTTTTAATCGAAATTAGGGGAAAAAATCAGATATCAGATATCAGAATCCAGAAATCAGATGATTCTACAAGATTGTTGCATTAATTATATAAGGTGAGTGTTGATATCTGATTGCTGATGCCTGATATCGACCTTAAAAAACAAAATGATAAATGTTAACAAAAAAGACAATAAAAAACTAAGGCACATACTTCTTAACGATCACACTTGCATTATGACCACCAAAACCAAAAGTGTTGCTGAGTGCAGCATTTACCACTCTTTTCTGTGCTTTATTGAAAGTAAAATTAAGTTTCGGATCAAGTTCGGGATCATCCGTAAAATGATTGATCGTTGGAGGAACAATATCTTTTGTAACGGCCATGATGCATGCCAACGCTTCCAATGCACCTGCTGCACCAAGGCAATGCCCTGTCATACTTTTTGTAGAACTGATATTCAGTTTATATGCATGTTCACCAAAAACACTCAAAATTGCTTTTGTTTCAGCAATATCACCCAGTGGCGTTGATGTTCCATGAACATTAATATAATCGATATCTGATGGTTTCATGCCTGCATCCTGTAATGTAACATGCATTACATTTTTTGCACCCAATCCTTCGGGATGTGGCGCTGTAATATGATAGGCATCTGCAGTACCACCACCGCCAGCTATTTCGCAATAAATTTTTGCCCCGCGTGCCAATGCATGTTCAAGGCTTTCGAGGATCAATACACCAGAACCCTCTCCCATTACAAAACCATCCCTGTCTTTATCAAATGGGCGACTTGCTGTTTGCGGAGAATCATTTCTTTCACTCAATGCTTTCATTGCATTGAAACCACCAACACCGGAAGCATTGATAACGGCTTCGCTTCCACCGGTAATAATAATATCGGCCCGGTTTAAACGAATCGCATCGAAGGCATCAATAATTGCGTTGGTAGAAGATGCGCATGCACTTACTACGGCATAATTCGGACCGCGGAAACCATGGCGCATGGAGATTTGTCCTGCAGCAATATCCAATATCATTTTGGGAATGAAGAAGGGGTTGAAACGGGGAGTTCCATCACCCAATGCAAAATTGATCACTTCTTCCTGGAAAGTTATGAGACCACCAATGCCGCTGGCAAAGATGACACCCACCCTGTCGGGATTTACATTATCCTTTGATATGCCTGCATCTTTAACCGCTTCATCGCTTGCAATTAATGCAAACTGGCAATAGCGGTCCATTTTACGGGCTTCCTTTCTTTCAAAATAATTGGCAGGTTCAAAGTCTTTAACCTCACAGGCAAACCTGGTCTTAAATTTAGCAACGTCGAATTGTTTGATATGATCGCAGCCGCTCACACCATTTTCCAAACCATTCCAATATTCAGCAACGGTTTTACCCAATGGAGTAAGGGCACCCAACCCGGTAACTACTACTCTCTTTAAATCCATACAATTTGCCTGTGATAATTAAAAAGATAATTACTTGGCGTTTTCTTCCAAGTAAGATACAGCCTGGCCTACAGTGGTAATGGTTTCGGCCTGCTCATCCGGAATAGAAATATTAAATTCTTTTTCAAATTCCATAATTAATTCAACGGTGTCCAAGCTATCGGCACCTAAATCATTAGTGAAGGAAGCTTCAGGGGTAACCTCTGCCTCATCTACACCTAATTTGTCAACAATGATTTTCTTAACTCTTGTTGCAATGTCTGACATGATAATAAAATTTAGTTAATACAGCTGCAAAAATATACTTTTTGATGTAATTACAAAGAAATACTCAAAGTCATCTAATAATATATCGATATATGCTCTGTTATGGCAGTGTAATTTTTTTTAAAGCAGCCAAAAACCAAACTGAAAATGATGTATATTGTAAGTCCTTTCCCCCTAACAGCTTAAATATAGAAATTAAATGGGTTTAAAGCAGATCGATCATGGCACTCCTGAATACAAGCAAATGGTGCAGCTTAGGTATAACATATTGCGCCAACCCCTGGGCCTTGTATTTTCAAATGAAGAGCTTGAGAAGGAAAAGAACGATATTTTAATAGCAGCTTTTGACGATGATGAGATGCTTGGTTGCTGCATGCTTGTTCCTATTGACGGTAATACCCTTCGTGTGAGGCAAATGGCTGTGCTTAATAACCTGCAGGGAAAAGGTATTGGAGCTTCCATTATGTCTTTTGCTGAAAACCTTGCCCGAGATAAGGGATATAACAAATTAATCATGCATGCCCGCGACACCGCTATTGGGTTTTATGAGAAATTCGGGTATAAGGTGATCGGGGATGAATTTATAGAGGTGAAAGTGCCGCATCATGTGATGGAGAAAAGACTGTAACCAGTTGACAAGTTAACAGGTTGATAGTCCTTTTCAACATTGTCAACTTATCAACCTATCAACCCTTCCCGATCTTCTCCCCAAACAGCTTCCTCGCCGCATGTTCATCATCCCCTTCAAATGCTTCTTTGGGAATAATAAAGAATGAACGACTGTTGAAATACAGGTGAAAGAAATGCGGACTTTCCATCCAGGTGCTGAATTCATTCCATTCCCAGTTCCTGCTTCCTTTATTGTTTTCAATTTCAAAATATGAAGCCGCGAGCGTAACCCTGAGACGGTCTTTAAAAACAGTTGCCTTTCTGTAAATGATCCTGGGTAATAAGAACCAGAACAATATCATTAAAATGAACCAAAGTGCAGAGCTTAAAAGAAAAGCCAGTGGTGATATTACTTTAAAATAAAAAAGAGCGGCTGATATAATTGCATACACATTTACCAATATCATCATCACTTTAATTTCCTTACGGCTTATAAAGTGGTAACGCAGGGCCTGGATTACTTTTCCTTTGTTGTAAGTAAAGAACGCAGAAGTCAAAATCGAATTAAAAATTAAAAATTAAAAAATTAATGGTTGTCGCTGCAAATGTAACTTGTATTCATTTTCAATTTTTAATTTTTAATTCTTAATTGAGTTTGCCAGTTCTGATTGACTCACGTTCCATTCCCCAAGCTTCTCCCCTTTTACTCCAATAAATTCAACTTTCATTGTGCGTTCATCTTTTTTCCCGCTGAACGATATCTTTCCAAAATTCTGCGCTTCTACCAATGTATTGCCGATGCGGTATGGATTATTCAATTCCGCACCATTGACTTTACTTACACCCGAAGTATAAGGCGATATGGTTACATCATATAATGTATACAAACCTTCACGTGGCATTTTTATTACTTCGCTATGGTGCCTGTCGCCGGTAAAGAAAACAACACCATTGATCTTTTGATCAGCAATAAAACTAATGAGTTCATTGTATTCAAAACTGTAGTGCCGCATGCATTCCCATGGATTCAATGGATTCAACACCTGGCTTCCAACAACAATAATTTTAAAGGGCGCATTACTAAATAACAGTGCATTTTTAAGCCAGTCCATTTGCATAGGGCCAAAAAAAGTTTTTGCCGGCGAAGGTTTCCCATCAGTACTATCCGGTATTTCATCTTCACTCCTGAAATAACGATCGTCGGTTAAAAAAATATCTACATCGCTATAAGTAAGTTTTGTATAAATGCCTTTTCCTTCCTGCCCATAACTGGGATTGAGCGAATAGTTTTTAAATATTTCCCTGCTTTCTTCTTTCAGGATAAAACTTTTACCTGCATCATTGGGCCCATAGTCGTGGTCATCCCATATTGCATACTGTGGCATCTTCGCCATAAATTCCTGTAATATTTTTTGACCACGGTCTTTTGATGCCCGGTAATTCAATCCCCATGTTGTATAATAATCAACTTCTCTTGTGTACCAGTTATCACCCATCCAGATATGAAATGCTGCAGGCGTTTTTGCCATTGTTTCAAAAATAGAAGAATCGCCACCGTAAGGTTTGCCCGGGCGATCATAAACAGGTTCATTAAAATAAACACAACTTCCTGCAAGAAAACTAAAGTCGGGTGCCGGTTTGCGATATTGCCAGAGATCTTTTGTTGTAAATGCTGTCGCAAAAGAAGTTTGTACAGGTTTACCATTAATAATTAGCTGGTAAGTATAAGCAGTATTTATATCCAGTCCATTCAATTCTATTTTTATTGGATTGAATTCATTGCCCAATGTTCCTTTGTATGCAATGGTTTTAACTGCGTTACTGTTTTTTTGCGGATAAAATTTTACTGCTACTGATTTAACCTCGGGCATTACTTCTGCCCAGATGGTTGCATTGCGCAATTCTACATTACCTGCCCAGGGACCGCTTTTCAGGCCGTTCGTTTGTGAATAAGAAGTTGTGGTAACAAGAAATAGTATAGTGTGTATTATCAGCCGGAGACGCATGAGTTAAGAGTTGTGAATTATGAATTATGAGTTGGCTTTACAAATTTAGCTTCTATTATAAAAACAGCAACTCTGGAACTCGTAATTCATAACTCTAAACTAATTTGTCGTTTTCTTTATGTCTTGTTGCATCCCGTGAAGTTTTCTTTTCAAAATTTTTCTGCAAGGCTTCTGTAAGGTTTACGCCGGTTTGATTGGCGAGGCAAATGAGTACCCAAAGTACGTCGGCCATTTCATCTGAAAGTTCTTTTCCTTTATCGGATTCTTTAAAAGATTGTTCGCCGTATTTTCTAACCATCAACCTGCTCAACTCTCCTACTTCTTCCATGAGGATACCGAGGTTGGTTAATTCACTGAAATATTTTACGCCGATTGTTTTGATCCAAGTGTCTACATCGGATTGGGCTTGTTGTATGGTCATTTTATTTGTTTTAAAAACACGAATTTGAAGCACGAATTTCACGAATTAAAATACAACTCGTTGGGATGCGAAAGAATATTGTCCAAAATTGGCAATGATGCCTAGTTCCAGATTTGAAGCCTTAAGATAATTTATTGTTTGTTTTACGAATCCACTGACAATTGCAGAAGTTGCTTTTACTTCAAGAATTATTGAATTATATACAATGAAATCAGCTTTATAGGAATGCGGTAAAATATATCCTTTGTAATCTATGTCAAACCTGATCTCCCTTGAATAAGGAATTTTGTTTCTTGTAAATTCAAACTCCAATGCATCTTTATAAACGATTTCTTTAAATCCACGCCCTAATGTTGAATGCACTTCCATACACAAACCAATTATCTTATACGATTCTTCTTTCAAAATTATTTCTGACATAAATAAAAGTTTACACTTTAAATTTCTGCCTTAATTCGTGCAATTCGTGCCCCAAATTCGTGTTTTTTCCCTCAGCTTTTTAAAGTATTATTCCCGTAGCTTACTATCAATCCAAATCGTCACCGGCCCATCATTCATCAACTCTACTTTCATATCCGCCCCAAATTCTCCTGTATAAATATTTTTTCCAAGATCTTTTTCCAGTTGTTTAACAAATGATTCGTACAATGGAATTGCTACATCAGGCTTTGCAGCTTTAATATAACTGGGACGGTTACCCTTTTTTGTAAGTGCATGCAAAGTAAACTGGCTCACGAGTAAAATATCTCCACCTGTTTCTTTCACAGAAAGATTCGGCACTTTATTTTCATCATCAAAAATGCGCAGGTTGATCATTTTATTGCTCAGCCATTCTATATCGTTTGCATCATCTGCATTTTCAATGCCTGCAAAAACAAGCAGGCCATTTTCGATCGCAGATTTTACTTTATCATCAATCGTTACTGATGCTCTTTTAACCCTTTGTATAACTACCCTCATTTTTTAACCCGATTTTAAAATAAAGATAGGCTGAACAACCATTAAAAACAGGTACCTTGTCTTACTATTACTACGACAAAAATCTACTTTTAAAAAATTTATTCTTTCCACAAAAAGTGCAAAACTCACCAAATGCAATGTGAGTTTGACTTGAAGAATTATTCACATATTTTGTCCACAGAGTGGGGATATAAACAAGCCGGAAATTTGCAGGCTATGGATATTTTCGCTCTCCCCTTGGAATCCAAAATAATAACCAAAAGATAACCTTACTAACTAACAATAAATACTAATAAACTATGGCAAATAAAAAGCAACCTCTGAAAGCCGCCCTCAGCTTCAGCCGACAGTTCACCAAAGATGGTGTAAGTCCTTATGATATGTTTGAATACGATTACAGGACATCTGTAATTAAAAATCCTACAGGCGAAGTTGTTTTTCAAATGGATAATGTAGAAGTTCCAAAACAATGGAGCCAGATCGCTACAGATATCCTTGCTCAAAAATATTTCAGGAAAGCAGGTGTTCCCCAGGCCGATGGAAGCCTCGGCAGGGAAACAACCGTTAAACAAGTTGCACATCGCATGGCCCATTGCTGGAGGGTATGGGGCGAACGCTACAATTATTTTGCAACTGAAAATGATGCACAAATTTTTTATGATGAACTGGCTTATTCTATCCTTAACCAGGCTTGCGTACCAAACAGTCCACAATGGTTCAACACAGGATTGCATGAAGTATATGGCATCACAGGAAAACCACAGGGACATTATTTCGTTGATCCAAAAGACAACATCTTAAAAAAATCTACTTCAGCATACGAACGTCCTCAGCCACACGCTTGTTTTATTTTAAGTGTGGATGATGATTTAGTGAACGATGGTGGTATCATGGATCTTTGGGTAAGAGAAGCAAGGATCTTTAAATATGGCAGTGGTGTTGGAACAAACTTTTCAAGCATACGCGGCGAAGGCGAAAAACTAAGTGGTGGTGGAACATCTAGTGGCTTGATGAGCTTCCTTAAAATAGGTGACCGTGCCGCCGGTGCTATTAAAAGTGGTGGCACAACACGCCGTGCAGCCAAAATGGTTTGCCTTGATCTTGACCATCCAGAAATTGTAAATTTTGTAAACTGGAAAGTAAAAGAAGAAGATAAAGTTGCAGCCCTGATCGCTGCAGGTTATCCAAGCGATTACGAAGGTGAAGCATATCGTACTGTGAGCGGGCAAAACAGCAACAACTCTGTTCGCATACCAAATTCATTCTTTAAAGCATTGGATGAAAAAGGCGACTGGGAACTGAAAGCAAGAAGTGATGGCCGCACTTTCAAAACTGTAAAAGCTACTGAACTTTGGGACCAGATCAATTACGCAGCATGGCGTTGTGCTGATCCTGGTACACAATACGATACTACGATCAACGAATGGCACACATGTCCTGAAGGGGGACCGATCAGGGCGTCTAACCCATGCAGTGAGTATATGTTCCTTGACAATACTGCCTGCAACCTGGCAAGTGTTAACCTTCGTCGTTTCTTCGATGAAGCTACAAATACATTTGACGTTGCAGGATTTGAACATACATGCCGTTTATGGACAGTTGTTTTGGAAATATCTGTTCTAATGGCTCAGTTTCCATCAAAAGAAGTTGCACAATTAAGTTATGATTACCGTACACTCGGACTTGGTTATGCAAACCTGGGAAGTATGTTGATGGTAAGCGGTATTGCTTACGATAGTGAAGAAGCAAGAGGTATTGCAGGTGCTATCACAGCGATCATGACCGGTATCTCTTATAAAACATCTGCAGAGATGGCCGGCTTCCTCGGTGCTTTTGAAAGGTATCCTGAAAACAAAACACATATGTTGCGTGTAATGCGTAACCACCGTGCTGCCGCTTACGATGCTATGGATGCATTTGAAGGAATTGAAATAAAACCAAAAGGAATTGATGCAAAATATTGTCCTGACTATTTATTAAAGGCTGCAACCAAAGCATGGGATGATGCAGTTCAGTTAGGCGAAAAGAATGGTTACAGAAATGCACAAACTACCGTGATCGCTCCTACAGGAACCATTGGTCTTGTAATGGATTGTGATACTACAGGCGTTGAACCGGATTTTGCGTTGGTGAAATTTAAAAAATTAAGTGGTGGCGGATACTTTAAGATTATCAATCAAAGTGTACCACAGGCCTTGCGCAACCTCAAATACAGCGAAAAGGAAATCGACGAGATCGTAAACTATGCCAAAGGGCATGCTACTTTAAAAGGTGCTCCACACATCAATGAAGTAACATTAAAAGAAAAAGGATTTTTACCTGCTGAGATCGACAAGTTGAATGCAGCTATGGCCAGCGCATTTGAAATTGGATTTGTATTCAATGTATACACGCTTGGAGAAGCCTGCTTACAACGTTTAGGATTTTCAGCCAATCAATACAATGATTTTGGATGGAGCCTGCTGGAAGCACTCGGATTCAAAGATGAAGAAATTGAAGCAGCCAATGTTTATGTATGCGGAACCATGACCGTTGAAGGTGCTCCTTATTTAAAAGCAGAACATTTACCTGTATTCGATTGTGCCAACAAATGTGGTGCAACCGGTGAACGTTATATTCATGCTCATGGACACATCCGTATGATGGCTGCAGCACAACCATTCTTAAGCGGCGCTATCAGCAAAACGATCAACCTGCCAAATGAAGCAAGCATGGAAGACATTGCTGATTCATACCGCCTGAGCTGGGAACTTGGTTTGAAAGCATGTGCACTTTACCGTGATGGTTCTAAACTGAGCCAGCCACTCAGCAACAAATCTGACAAGAAGAAAAAAGAAACTACCGAAGAAACAGCTGCAGAAGTTGCCGCACCGGTTGTTGCACAAAGCAATATGGTTGATATGGGCAAACTCACCATCGAAGAATTGCTTGAAGAAATGAACAAGCGTGTACAAAACAGCGCCGATACTTCTTTAAAACGTCAATTGGCGATGATCGTTGAACGTCGTGCACTTCCGGCTAAACGTAGAGGTTTTACACAAAAAGCAAAAATAAACGGCCAGGCATTGTTCCTTCGCACAGGTGAATACAATGATGGTACTTTAGGTGAGATCTTCATCGACATGGCGAAAGAAGGCGCTACCATGCGTAGTATGCTGAACTGTTTCGCTATTGCCATTTCAATCGGTTTACAATATGGTGTTCCATTGGAAGAATACGTAGAGAAATTTGTGTTCACCAGGTTTGAACCGGCCGGCATGGTGGATCATCCGAATATCAAAACAACTACTTCTATCATCAACTTCATGTTCCGCTCTCTTGCATATGAATATTTAGGAAGGAACGATTTAGTTCATGTACTTGATAAGCCTGAAGTAATGAACTTAGGTAATGAATCATGGGATATTGAATCGCCAACGATCGGTGAACGCAAACCAGATCTTAGCGAAGTAAGGGTAACAGGAACTGCAAACCTGCAACCAGAAGGAGTTAAGGCACACAGGTCAGCTGTATATGCAGCAAAACCCGTTGCTAACCTGGATGCAGTGAGCCAAGCAAATAAATCAATGCAGGGAGATGCTCCTGCCTGCAATACATGTGGACACATAACAGTACGCAGTGGCACATGTTATAAATGTTTGAACTGTGGAAACAGTTTAGGCTGTAGCTAATCATCGGTTAGGTAAGTACCAAAAAAAATAACGCCGCTCTTGATTGAGTGGCGTTATTTTTTTATCAACTGCAATCGGGGTTCATAACCGCCAACCGGGTTACATGGCCCCGACAGCGCCTGAAAACCGTGGCCACGGTTATAAAATGGAATGATTTTATTTTTATTTCAAATAAAATCCCGCTCCGGGATTGGCTTTTAATCAGAAAAATATACTTTTAGAAGACCAAAACTATTTATTATTTAAAACCTGATCAATGCACCCTATCAGAAAAAAGGTATGTATTGCGATCCTGCTTGTATTACCTTTCTCATTTTTTCATGCAACTGCACAAACAAATAACCCTCTTATCAACAGCGGCGAAGTTATCCAGGAGGGTACCAAACTGCATGACGACAAAAAATACAAAGAAGCCATCGAAGAATACCAGAAGGTAGATCGCAGTGATACAAATTATATCAATGCGCTTTATGAATTAAGTTATAGCTGTTATTCTGATAGCCAGTTTGCCAAATCGATAGAATATGCAAAACTTGGAATGAAGTTGTTCCCGCAAAAATATGCAGCCTATAGCATGCAGGCAGCAAACTCACTCGATGACCTGAATAAAAATGAAGAAGCACTGCAATTATATGATGAGGGCCTGAAAAAAAATCCCCAATCATCTCTTCTTTATTTTAACAAGGGAGTTGTAAACTTCAAATTGAAAAAATATGATGAGGCAAAAAAATACATGCAGCAATGCCTGTTGATAAATCCTTACTATTCATCAGCACATTATTTCCTCGGTAAAGTATACCAGCTGCAAGGCAATCTTGTTGCTGCATTACTTGCTTTTAAAACTTATTTACTCATTGCGCCATCAGGAAGATATTTCTCCAATATTATTACTTCCATGAGTAGCATCGCTAAAGTAAATGACGAGGTGCTTGACCTGGTAAAAAATGCACCAAAAACCAAAGAAGATAATTTCAGTGAACAACAGGAAATACTTTTATCAAAGCTTGCGCTTGAAAAACAATATAAGCTCAAGGCCGACCTGGAAGACAATATCGTAAGGCAAATACAGGTTGTTGATGAGAAACTTGAATATAATAAGAACGACAAGGGATTTTGTATGCAATACTATGTTCCTTTCTATGTGAAGATCATGAATGATGGCGATTTTGAAGCGATGATATTTTCAATGTTTTCCGGCATCAATAATAAAGACATTGAGAACTGGAATAAAAAAAATAAAAAAGAAAAAGATGCTTTTATAGAAAGGGCTTCCGCCTATTTATATAAAATAAAAAAGACACAGATATTGGATGTAGCACAACGTGAGCAAACTGATATCAATTATATCTATAATGGCCAGTATGTAGTTGGAAAAGGAAAATATTCAAAAGATAAAGAACCCCTTACAATCGGCAGCTGGGATTATTATTACAATGACGGCGCCATTAAAGCAACAGGTAATTATAATGATGCCGGGAAAAAAGAAGGCTTATGGACCTATTATCATATAAACGGGGAAGTAAAAGAAAAAACATTCATGAAAAATGGTTTGGTAGACGGGCTTAGTGAAGGCTGGTTTGACAATGGTATTAAATCTTATACTGAAACATATGTACAGGATAAATTAAACGGGATACAAACATTCTATTTCTACAACGGCAATTTGAAGAGCGTAGTTCCATTTAAAGACGATCTTAAAAATGGAGAAGAGCGGTTCTATAATTTCAAAGGAGTTTTAACTTCTACATCAAATTTTGTGAATGATAAACTCGAGGGAATAACAAAAGCCTATTTTCCAAATGGGAAAATTAAGAATGAATTCATGTATAAGAATGATAAAGCCGAGGGCCTGTATAAAAGTTATTTCAAATCGGGGAGCCTGTATATTACCGGTGAATTTAAAGAAGGAGAAAAACAGGGTTTATGGACAACTTATTACGAAGATGGGGTCATCTCAGAAAAAACGACTTACCTCGATAACGAGATCACGGGTGAATTTACCGAATACCATCCCAATGGAAAACTCAGTGCCAAAGGAACTTATTACAAGAAAAAAATTGATGGCAAATATGAAAAATATGATGATGATGGAAAGTTATACGAGGATAACCTGTATGACAGGGGTAAACTAAAAGAAATAAATTTTTATGATAAGGAAGGTAAAGTGATCTCCACTACAACTACACGTAAGGGTGCTGCTAATATTGTTTTTTATACAGCAGAAGGAATAAAAAGCAGTGAAGGATATTTTAATAAGGATGGGTTGAAGGAAGGAAAATTCACTTCTTATTTCAGCACAGGAAAGATCAATGAAGAATCTAACTGGAAAGCAGGTTTAAGAGAAGGCCCAGGCACAACTTATTATGCATCTGGAAAAATAAAGGAAATAACAAATTATAAAAACGATGTGGAAGATGGATATGTTAAAAGCTTTTATTCAAATGGAAAAATAAGCGGTGAAGGATGGAAAGTAGAAGGCGATCGTCAACAGAAATTTTTATATTATAGCCCGGTGGGTGACCTTACGTCTACAGAATATTATTTAAACAATGACCTCGGCGGCTTTACAGAATTTTATCATCCCGGCCATAAAATCAATATGGAAACTTTTTATTCAAACGGCTGGGTACAAACCATTACACAATTTGACAGTACCGGCAAAGCCGTAAGCGTTAATGATTTTATTAAAGGAAAGGGCCCGTTGATCTATAAAAATGAGAACGGGAAAAATTCAGTTGTTGCCAGCTACGATCATTATTTATTAAACGGCGCTTTTACTTATTATTTCTTTGATGGTAGTATTTCTGCCAGCAGTTTTTACAAGAACGATGAGTTGGACAGCGTTTATAAAAGTTATTATTATGGCGGCAAATTAAGGTTTGAAGGAAATTATAAGGACGGTGAAAAAAAAGGTACATGGAAATATTATTATCCCAATGGAAAAGAGGAAAGAGAAGAAAATTATGTTGATGGTGAACTTGATGGGATATATAAAATGTACCAATCTGATGGCAGTGTAGAAAAAATACTGACCTACAAGAATGGAGACCTTGTAACTTCAAATATCTATGGAGAAAAGAATGAACTCGCTGCAAAGTTCAATTATAAGGATGGTATTCTTAAGAGCTATCAATATGAAGAAAAGCCCGGCACATTGTGTGCACCAATCGTATTAAAAAGTGCAACCGGGAAGCTGGCCGCAAAATATCCGAATGGTCAGCCAAGTATTACATTTGAAATCATCGACAATAATATTGAAGGTGAGCGAAAAATATTTTATTCTAATGGGAAACTATGTTCTGTTAATACCAGGCTATCAGGAAATATTGATGGCCCCGTTAAACTATATTATTCCAATGGAAATATATGGGAAGAAAAAAACTACGTATCAGGAATTCTGCATGGCAGTTGTAAATATTATTATCCAAATGGAAAATTAGAAAGAGAAGAGAATTATTACAACGACGATAAGCATGGCGAATGTAAATTCTATGACGAACAGGGAAAACTGAAACAAACATTTGTATATTATTATGGTTCCTTGTTAAGCGTTAAATAAAAACGATTTGTTGATGGGGCAATTGAAGATGAGTCGGTTTGAAATGAAAACATTTTAATATCACAAACCACGGCTTTTCATCATCAAATCTTCAAATTACTAACTCATGAAAAAAAAATTAAAATGGCTTTTTATTTTTTTAGGATTGCATACAGCAACCATGGCGCAAACGCCCGAAGAAATAAAACAGGCTTTTCCCGTTGCAGAGATCGTATTCCAAAACTATGATGAGGAATTAAATTTATTTCTAAAAGATGGACTTCCGGTTGCAGAAGTAAAAAACAATATTGATATGCTGATCCTGGGCGACAAGAATGTAAGCAGGTATAGCAGGTATAGTGTTTACCAAACCAGCTATGACAGCATTACTCAATTGGACGCCTGGACAAAAGTACCTGTTGGCAATAAATTTAAAACCATAAAAGTTACAGATAAAAAAACCAGCAACAATCCCGGAGAAAATACATTTTATGACGACATACAGGAAACTGAATTTGATTTTCCCGGCCTCGTACAAAATGCCGTTGCGCATGTTGATTATACACAGTTCAATAAAGATGCACATCTGCTGTCAGGATTTTATGTACCCACACATATGCCTGTAATAAATGCTACTTACAGGGTAATTGTTCCCAATGAAATAAGCATAAAATATATCATTAAAAATGATCCGGGTAAACTGTTCCAATTTTCAGAGGAGAAAAAGAAAAAAGAAACGATCTACACATGGACAATTAAAAATGTGAAGCCACAGGATTATTATGCGAATGCACCCAACCCAAGATATTTTCAACCACATGTAATTGTTTATATAACGGCTTACCAGGATAAAGATGGTAATCACTCATTTTTAAATTCCGTGGAAGATCTTTATAAATGGAGTTATGGTTTTATAAAAGACCTTAATACAACTCCGGATCCATCACTTAAAAGCATTGTTGATTCATTGATCAGCGGTTTGAATGATGAAAAAAGCAAGGCACGCAAAATATACCAATGGGTGCAGGGGCATATCAAATATGTTGCATTTGAAAATGGATTGGAAGGATTTCGCCCGAGACAGGCCCGTGATATATGTTTAAAAAGATATGGCGATTGCAAGGACATGAGCAGCATCATTACCACAATGTTACGCATGGCCGGAATAAAAGCTTATTATACATGGATCGGCACCAGGTCACTTCCTTATGCTTATACAGAAATACCATTGCCCATTGTTGACAATCACATGATCTCAACAGCATTCATTGATGGCAACTGGATATTCTTTGATGGAACAGATCCAAATGCAAAATACGATCTGCCACCTGAAGGAATACAGGGGAAAGAAGCGATGGTTGGCATCAATGAAAAAGAATTTAAAATATTAACTGTTCCTGTTGCAAACGCTGAAAAAACTTCGATCGTTGACAGTACATTCATAAGTATTGATGATACCGGTGTGAAGGGTTATGAGAGCGTGAATTATAATGGATATTTTGGAAAGGAAGTTTATAATTCATTGCTGTATCGCGATGCAACAACAACAAAAGAATATGTAAATAAAAGAATGAGCAAAGGAAGCAATAAGTTCATCCTTGGAAATTATACGATCACAAAAAATGATCCCCAGGATAATGTTGCAAATATTCGTGCAGATTTTGACATACCGGGTTACAGCAAAAAAGTAGGCAATGAATATTATGTCAATCTTAATATTGAAAAAATACTGGAGAACCAGGTAATCGATCCTGAAAAGAGAAAAGTGCCATTGGAAAATGATTATAATTACAGCATTAAACAATATCATATTTTAGACATTCCCGATGGATATGGCGTTTCTTACCTGCCGCAGAATTATAGTTTTGAAAATGATCTTATTCAAATCAATATGTATTATAAGGTTGAAAATAGAAAAGTAATTGCCGCACAGGAAGTGAAAACAAAAAAATTAATGATCAATCCATCAGATTTTGAAGAATGGAACAAGCCAATGAAAGCATTACAACCTTATTATAAGGAAACGGTTGTATTGGAAAAAAAATAAACCTGCTTATACACTACCAAAAATAAAAAATGAGAAAACTTATTACCAGCACCCTGCCCGTTTTATTTCTATTGATATCACATAACAGTCATGCCCAGCAATCATACACAGATTGGGAACAAAACTTTGTCGCTCATAAAATAAAATCGATGAACGAAAAAGAAAGTGCCGTGATCCTTGAAGAACAAAGGACGCATGAAATTAAAGTAGATGATAACAAAGAAGCATACATACATGCTTATACCAGGCGGTTAATGAAATTGAATGACGACCGCGGCGTGGAAATGTATAACAAGATCTATATCTATATTCCTTCCAATACAGAAGTATTAGAAATAAAAGCACGTACCATGCAGCCAAACGGCAAAGTAGTAAACCTGCCAACCGATAAGATCCTTGATGTGGAAGAAGAAGGCAAGCATTATAAAAAGTTTGCGCTGGAAGGTATTGAAAAAGGAAGTGAGATAGAATATTTTGTGCACCAGAGGAGGCCCGTGTCAACTTTTGGAGTAGAAATTTATCTTTCTTCCAAAACGCCATTTGAAAAAGCGTCTTTTACATTGATCGTTCCTGCGCATCTTGTTTTTAAAGTAAAGGGGTATAATGGTTTTAAAGTAGATCCCGACACAGTTATCAATAATAAAAGAATTGTTACAGCAACTTCAGAAGATATTTCGGGATTTGAAGAAGAAAAATATTCCTCGTCAAGCCCTTATGAAGAAAATGTACAGTACAAACTTGCATACAACCTCGACAAGGATAAAAATACACGCATGAATACCTGGAACGAGCTTGCAAAAAACGTGTACAATAATTATTATACTTTAGAAGGCAGCGAGTTGAAAGCCGTAGAAAAATTTTATAAGCAATTAAAACTGGACGACGCTGCAAGTGAAGAATCGAAGATCATCGCCATAGAAGATTATTTAAAAAACAATATCAGCAATGATGCAAATGCCATTGGTGAAGACGCTGATAAAATTGAACATATCATAAAAACAAAAACGGGTGGTTGTTATGGTTATACGAGGTTATTCATCGGGTTGCTTGAAAAAGCCGGCGTCAAATCACGGATCGTATTTCCAAGTAAAAGGAACGATTTGCCTATTGATGAAGATTTTGAAAATTACCATCTTATAGATGATATGATATTATATTTTCCATCTACAGGAAACTTTCTTGATCCCATAGATATTTCTTATAGGTATCCATACACGAACCCAAATTATGCCGGTACAAAAGGTTTGTTCTTAAAAGGAACCACCTTGGGTGATTTTAAAACAGCCATTGCATCGTTTGACAGTATTCCCTTGCAACCTTACGAGAAAAATACCAACAATATTTATGTTGATGTTAAATTCAATAAGGATATGGATTCGTTATTGATGCATTTCAAACAAACATGGACCGGTTATGGTGCTTCAAGCTACCGCCCTATTTATAACTATTTACCAAAAGATAAGCAGGAAGAAATTACAAATGAAATTCTTAAGGGAGCCGGCTATAGCGATAAAATCAGCAATGCAAAAGTTGAAAATACTGCAATGACTGCAGGTTTAAAAGAAATTCCCTTAGATCTTTCCGGCGATATTGCAACTGCCGGGCTCACTGAAAATGCAGGTAAGAAAATCCTCATAAAAGTTGGCGCCATGATCGGGCAACAGGTGCAATTGTACCAGGAAAAGAAACGCCAGCTTCCCGTGTTGATGGAGTATCCACATTCCGAAGATCGCGTGATCAACCTTACGTTGCCTGATGGTTATATGATCACAAACCTGTATGAAATTAATATGGATGTATCTGATAAAGAAAAAAGCATGGGATTTCTTACTTCTTATACACAGAAGGGCTCATTGCTTACAATCACCATTCATGAATATTATAAATCCATTGCTTATCCAGTAAGCAGGTTCGAAGAATTTAGAAAAGTAATAAATGCTTCGGCTGATTTTAATAAGCTGGTATTGGTAATGGAGAAAAAAGATAAATGACAAGTAATGAATGGTACAGTGTGATTTACATAGTTCGTCATTGCGGGGAACGAAGCAATCTTTTATCAACGAGATTGCTTCGTTCCCCGCAATGACGTAACTAATTTACTACCCTACTGCAAAATTCAATTTACTTTCCTTCAACGCTGCGTTTAATTTACCCTCTCTTAAATATCCTGTAAGTTTTAATAAACGCGGATAATAAATTTCAAAGTCTGCTCCGTAAGCAGATCGCAGGTTTTCTGTTTCAAGATGAGAAAGCTTTCCGTCAAATGCCGCTGCTACGGTAAATAGATCGAGTAAAAAATTCCTTTCTTTTGGCGTTACTGTTTTCAAACTATCTAAAAATAAATTCCAGTCATCATATTTATCTGCAACATCAATTTTAAGTATCTGGTGAAAACGTATCAGCAGGATGATCATATTGGGATGATAATTTTGCGCCATCACTACTGCATTGCCAATAGCACGCAGGCAACCAGTTCTGGCAGCGGGAGATAATTGTTCCAGGATATGATCATGAATTACATTCTTTGCGATCTCGTTTGCCAGTGCAAAACCAAACAAACGCAATCTTGCTTCATGCACTACCCTCCTGATAACAACACTGTTCCAGAAACATTCTACCAGGAGTGCTTCATACAAAACCGGGATACCAAAAATTGTTTTGCCTGCTATAATCAATAAAACATTTTTAAGGATAAGATTTGTCAGGAATATTTTTGCCTTATAAAGCAATCCCAATACAACTAAATTTTTCTTTGATATTCTTTTAAAAGGATCTACACCTAATATTTTCAATTCCGGGTCGGGAAGTTCAAGCGCTGTTCTTGCCAGGATATGTTTAACACTGAATGCACCATCATCTATCAGTTCATTTTTTGTCGCGTGAATATTTACTACTTCACTTACATCATACACAACCTTTAATGCAATGATGAAAAGAATATACAATTCAATGATGATGCTGATCAAAGTAACGCCTGCAACCCAGCCGTAATGAATAAGAAAAGGTTCATCAGCAAAATACACATCTACCCATACAGTGGGAAATACACAGGCGATGCCAATAAGCGATGAAAGAATAATTCCCCTGCTTGTTATCTTATTTACACGTTTAGTAAGCTGCTCGTCTGTAAGATCAAAAACATTGTGATCGGAATCAATCCGGCGAAAAAAATTAAGATAGTAAAGTCCGAACCTTTCCAGGAGGGAAGATGTTCTTGCTGGTATATCGTAAGCTGGTTTCAGGAAATGATTATTTTTTCTTTACAAAATCTCTTAAATAACTGCAGCTGTTGAATGCTTCTTTATAAGATGCAGTATTGCCATACTCTTTTAAAAGCGTGGGAAAATATTTACTGTTCATAAAAGCATTTTCATCATCCGCCACTGTTTTTTGAAAACATTTCGCCATCATAAAAAGACAACGGGCCTTAAAGTTTTTATCCTTAGAAGCATCCATTGCTTTCTTAAAATAATCATGCGCTTTAAAACAGCCATAATACTCTTTTTTAAATCCTGTGGTATTCCTGAATTCGGCGCTACGTTTATCATCTTCCAGAGAATAATTATCGTTGCCACTGCGGTCGTATTGCACCAGCGACCATGCTCTCCCATAATATGTCATGTTATAACAACCCAGAGCCATTTTGTAATAATATTTTGCAGCATTTTTTTTGTCTTTTACCGATAATTTTTCCAGGCGTTGCATTTCAGTTGCAAAAGCCAGCTTCGTGGTAGAAAATATTTCCCCATCGTTGGGCCATACTTTATCATATAAAATATCTAAAAAAGGATCTGTGTCAATTTGATAACCTGTAGCGTTTGTTTTTTTAAACCATTCAATTGCTTCTCCATAATTGTATTCCCGCAGGTAAACAGTTCCTAAAAATTCTGTAACATCATTTTTTGTAATGTTACTAAAACTGACAAGATAATTTTCATAGTCGGTCCTGTTATTGCTATTGAAGAGATCGTATAATTTTTTTACGTCTTTGCTTTCAAGAAAGTTGTGCAAAAAAACCATAGAGCCTGAATACTCGCTGCGCTGGCTGTTTTCATAGATCATTTCTGACGCACCTATTGCCAATAGTTCTTTGCAAAAATCATGTTGTTCATGATATTTTTTTGCAATTACCTGGCTCATTACATTCCTGTAAAAATCTCTCCATGGAGAAATTTCCCAGTAATCATCTGGTTTAGCAATACTGTCGGTTTTAGCTTGTTGCTGCAACCATTTTATAGAAGGAAGTAATGCTTGTTCAAAGCCAGCATCAATACTTTCTTTTGAATTGATCGTTAATAATATATTGGCCAGTTCCCACTGATCTTTCACTTTGCCGGTAAGTTTCATTGTAGCAGCTGATTCAAGAAATGATCTTGCTTGTTTATAATCCTGTTTCATGATACAGGTATATGCTGCAGCTGTTTCAAATAATGCCGGGTTAGAAACATTATTTTTTTGTGCTGCCATGTTTAAAAAATCAGAAAGGTCCGTTATTGCCTGCACCTTTTCCCCTGTAGTATCTGCCTGTGCATAACCATAAAACATTGATTCAGGGCCGCCCTTTTTATTATTCAGGATCGGGGTAAGATAAGTCTCTTCCAGTTTTTTTATTTCTCTTACTACAAGCACTTCCAAAGCAATATTTCCCGGATCAAGTTTATATATCTCTTTCAACGTAGCCAATTCATTGGCGCTGCCCGATAACGCAAAAAGAATAAGCATGGCAACTTTTTCTTCATTGGTTTTGCAATAAGACAAATACATCTCCCTTGTATCTTCTCCACGGGTACTCCATACAAAACCTAAATAATTGGATACTCTTTTTATAACATTTGCGCTAAATGCCTTACTGAACAACAATGCCGCTTCTTTCCTTTCACCAAGCCGGTAAAGCGCCCCGGCCTTCAATGCCATGCACATCGATTGCAGAACGGTTTGTGTTTTATTACCTGCGATATAGGTATCATACCATTTTATTGCATCATCATAACGTTTACTATAATGCGCCAACCTTACCAGTTGATAACCGTATTTTAATTTTATGAAATTATTTTTTGTCTTTGCTAATAATTGCTGGCCCGAACTGATAAGGCTGTCCATGGCAACACTATCTCTTGAAATTGGTTCCCATGCATCCGGGTCACCAATTACAAAAGGTTCTACATGCTGAGCATAGCTGATGTATTTAAGCGCTTCCAGGTCCTGCGTTTAAGAAAATAAGCTGACATACTATTTTCTTCTAAATTTTCTTTTAAAGGATCTGCCTTCTTCGATCTTTTTTTATTTTTTATAAACTCATAAAGGCTATCAATGTATTTCACCGGGTAATTAAATACAAAATCCTCTGCATCCACCTTTGTTACAGGTGAGCCACAATAAGCGGCCCATTCCTGCGAAAGCGCATCTGTAACAGATGCAGGCTCTCTTGTATCATAGAGAAAACTATAACTTGTATAATAGAAAGGCTGGAATCCTTTTGCATCAGGAAGATCCTGGTGAAAAAAAGAAATATAATAATCATAAGGATCACTTTCTCCGCCGCAACCCAGGATATTTGCCGGGAAACTCACCAGCAAAATGCTAATGAATGCTGTTATATATATTTTCAATTTCATTAACCGTGTATTTACTTAAAGTTATTGAATCGAGATGATACAGTGAAAGCCTGGGTTCAGTTTCTGTAAGCTTATCATTTATTTCCTTTGCTGCACCAATGATCGAACTATAATCACTGTTCTCATAACGAAGTACATCATTTTTTTTAAACTGGTAGCCTGACAAAACAGTATCTTTTAAAAAACTGAAGCGATTGTCATTTTTTTCAACAACATCATTTTTTAAAATACTGTCGTTGATATTGTGCACAAGTCCTTTATATATTCCATTCCTGAATAGCACGTACCAATCAAATAAAGGCAATGCAATATCCAAAGGCAAACGATATTTATGAAGATTGCCGATGTATTTTTTTAATTCAGAAATTTCGATGATCGAATTTTTGGTTGCAGGATTTTTCAGGTTGCCCATATTATAACACATGAGCAATCCTTTATCTACCGGCGGCACGCCGGACCTTTCCACGAATTTTACCTGGTGCATGCGAATGGTAGCTGATAATTTCCACTGGTTATTCAATTTTTTTATTGCTTTTAAAATGGCAAAGTATTTTTCTTTTGTAGATGCTGTCCAATCACAATCAATTTGTATCTCGCTGATGTTTTTAAGTTTATTGAGCGATGCCATCTTTTGCACAAGTGAAGAAATATTTTTTGCAAGTAATATAGATTGAGAAGAATCAATTTTAAAAATGCATTCATTGGTAATAAATACAACAGGTACAATGTTTATTTTTTGCAGGAAGGCTGTATCGTTGATTATTAATTGAGCGATGGGATTTGGTTGTTTTGAAACCTCGTTCCAATCCACGTCAAAGAATTTCATGTATAGGGTTGAGACTTTTAAAGAGTCGAATATTTTTTCTTCAAATCCCGATAATTTAAAATTGGATTTCCAGAAATAAAAAGCCCGTTCTGTTTTTTTAGGACTGTGTTGTTGTGGATTGCAGGAAATAAAAAATGATAACACTGCAAAAATTAAACACTTAAATATTCTCTTCATCTTTTTTCTTTTGTTCCGGCCACCAATATTTTATTAATAAACCGGCTGAAAGAATAAATGCTTTCCATTGTTGGCCATGGAATGCGGTATTCTCTGGTTGCTTCCAGGCCCACAAGCCGGCAAGAATAAAAGCCAGTGCAGCAAAAAGAAACCAGGAGCGCATATCAGGTTTCTTTACCTCGAAACATTGATCAATATCTTTTTTTGAATAGCCGTCACTTATCAGCTTCTCCCTGATCTCACCTGCAGGCACACCATTTCTAAGTTGCTTCTTTATTTCTTTGATCTTTTCTTCTGTGATCATAGCCTGTTTTAAAAGTTGAGTAAAGATATGCCGCAGAAGTGAGTGACACAACGATGTTGAGCTTAGCTGTTTAAGCCAGTTAAAAAACTTTTATCGACCCGGAGGATTGGAACGCGGATGAAACGGATGAACTGATAGTCACGGATAAATACTGCTTCGCAGCATATCACAGATCGACCCTTTAAATAGATCTGTAATTTTTTGGAACAAAAAATAGATCCGTGATCATCAGTTCATCTGTTTCATCCGCGTTCCTGTCCTAGTGCGTCTTCCACAAAAAATCATACATCATACATCATACATCCCACATCATCTCCTATCTTTGCGCCCATGGCAAACGAAGTAAATAATTTCCAGGAGTTAATCTCACATTGTAAAGAATACGGCTATATTTTTCAATCGTCTGAGTTGTATGATGGACTTAGCGCTGTATATGATTATGGGCAAATGGGTGCGCAGCTTAAAAAGAACCTGCGTGACGAATGGTGGAAAAGTATGACGCAGCTGAACGAGAACATCGTTGGTATTGATGCCGCGATCTTCATGCATCCAACAGTTTGGAAAGCGAGCGGCCACGTTGATAATTTCAGCGACCCGATGATCGATAACAAAGACAGTAATAAAAGATACCGTGTTGATCATTTGATAGAAGCGCATGCTGAAACACTGGATAAAGCTGCAGGCGATGTATTGCTTGCTGATATGGATGCGCTGCTTGCAAAAGATGATTATGCCGGTTTGAAAAAACTGATCGAGGATAATAAAATAAAATGTGCGATCAGTAAAACGAGTAACTGGACGGATGTGCGTCAATTCAATTTAATGTTCTCAACAGAGTTTGGTGCAACCGCATCAGAAGCTGAAGGCGATAATATTGTTTACCTGCGCCCCGAAACTGCACAGGGAATTTTCGTAAACTTTTTAAACGTGCAAAAAACCGGCAGGATGAAAATTCCTTTTGGTATAGCACAAACTGGTAAAGCATTCAGGAATGAAATTGTTGCAAGGCAATTTATTTTCCGCATGCGTGAGTTTGAACAAATGGAAATGCAGTTCTTTGTTCGCCCCGGTACGCAAAAGGAATGGTATGACCATTGGAAAGAAGAAAGAAAAAAATGGCATGAAAGCATTGGTATACCTGCAGAGAAATTACGTTTTCATGATCACGTAAAACTTGCGCATTATGCAGATGCTGCGCTTGATATTGAATTTCAATTCCCGTTTGGATGGAAAGAACTGGAAGGTATTCACAGCCGTACCGATTTTGATCTTACGCAACATGCAACTTATAGTAAAAAGAAAATTCAGTATTTCGATAATGATCTGAAAGAAGACGGAAAACCTTATGGAAACTATACACCTTATGTTGTAGAAACTTCAGTTGGCCTGGATAGGCTGTTCCTTACCGTTATAAGCCTTGCTTATGCAGAAGAAAAATGGACAAAGGAAGATGGTACTGAAGACAGCCGTGTTGTATTAAGAATTCCTGCGAAGATCGCTCCTACCAAACTTGCCATACTTCCTTTACTCAAAAAAGATGGCCTGCCTGAAATTGCAAAAGAATTGATGAATGATTGCAAGAACAGCTTCATGTGCTTTTATGAAGAAAAAGATGCAATTGGAAAACGTTATCGTCGTATGGATGCGATAGGTACGCCATTTTGTGTAACGATCGATCACCAGACAAAGGAAGACAATACTGTTACAATTCGTTATAGAGATGATATGAGGCAGGAAAGGATTGCGTTGGCGGATGTGAAGAAGCTGGTACTTGAAAAGATCAGGTAAGAATGCTGGGTTCTGAATTATGAATTGCTGTTTTAGGTTTGGTAATAATAATTAATACCAGCTTCGAATTATCAAAACCCATTCAGAACTCAGAATTCAAAATTCAGAAATCTACCCTGCTTTCTCTCCCAAATAAGGTATTTGATCATTACTCACACTCTCCTTCTGGTTCCAGTAAGCTAACGTTACCACGTGGCCGCCGGGTGCTTTAAGTAATCTTCCAAAAATAGCGTTGATAGGATTGAAGGTATAATCTGTTACTCCAACTGTAAAAGTTTTTGGAGCTTCAACAACTGGTGGAGGAGGTGGTGGGGGTGGTGCTGTTTCTCCTTCTGCAACTGGTTTTGGTGGCGGCGGGGTTGCAGCTTTAGGCGCAGGAGTTGGAACAGCCACAACCGTAAACTGGTTGAACTCTAATAATTTTTTTAAGAACTCCACACGTTCCGGCGTTACATTCTTTTCTACAATGCCGCATTTAACGCCATCGAGTTCTTCAAATTCGTGATTTTTATTTATTGCCACGGGTTGTATTTTTAATTCGAAACTTTTTGTTTCAATTAAAAATTAAGGATTAAAAATTAATTGGGTTGCACGAATTTGAAGAAGCAATTAATTTTTAATTTTTAATTTTTAATTTATGCATGCATTAGCCCTTGAATGTAGTCATATATCCAACTCAACAGTCCCACCGCCACAATGCCTGCACCACAAATGATCAAACCTAGTTTTGTTGACGGATGAATATTTATTTTTTCTACAGGAGTATCATTCTTATCCATGAACATGGCCCTTATAATGATCAAATAATAATACAATGAAACGATAAGATTCAATGCCACAAAAGTGATGAAGCCGTAATTTGATTTGGCAGCACCCGCAGTTATTAAAAATAATTTTCCAAAGAAGCCAGCTGTTGGCGGTATACCTGCCAATGAAAATAAAGCAAGTGCCATTACCCAGCTTAAGAACGGATTTGTTTTATACAAACCTTTGTAATCATTAATTCGTTCTTTGCCTGTTTGCGATGCAATGGCAGCAGCTACACCGAATGCTGCCAGGTTTGAGAATATATAGATCAATACAAAATAAACAACGGATGTTATTCCCTGTGATGAACTGCTGCTGATACCAACCAAAATAAAACCTACCTGTGCAATGGATGAAAATGCAAGGAAGCGTTTGATGTTTTGCTGGCGCAATGCAAATAAATTTCCAATGACCATGGTAGCAATTGCAACAAGTATCAGCATCGTATACCATGTTGCGTGCATTGGCTGAAAAACTTTATACAATGCGGTTATAAAAACAAATGCGATTGATCCTTTTGAAATGACAGAAAGAAAGGAAGCTGTTGCAAATGGAGCTCCTTCGTAAACATCGGCTGTCCATAAATGGAACGGAACAACAGATAATTTAAAAGCAAACCCTGTAAATAAAAATACAAGCACCAGTATCTGCAACGGGTTGCCTTCAAGCACGCCGGATATCTCTGTAAAATTGAGTGTTCCTGTTGCACCATACATTAATGAAATACCAAACAATAAAATCCCGGAGGAGAATGCAGATGAGAGGATCATTTTCATGGCTCCTTCAGAAGCTATCTTTTTTTCAAGATCAAAATTTACCATTGCTGCAATTGGAATGGTTGCCAGTTCCAATGATAAATAGAACATGAGCAGGTTTTGACTCGATATCATAAAGAACATGCCCATCAGTGCCGATAGCATGAGTATAAAAAACTCCGGCATGTGTTCATGCTTTCTGAACCAGTCCGCAAACAATAATGATACCAGGTAAACACCGAGGTTGAGAATATTTTTTTGAAAGGCGATCAATCCATTTGTATAAAACATATCGCCAAATAAACTACCTTCTTCATTGAAAAAAAATCCGGCGATGAAGTTTATCAATAACAAAATTTGTATCATTACCAGCAATCCATTATTATTTACCCCTTTGCTTATCTTAATAAACAAAAGATAAAAGATGATGATCGTGATCAGCAACTCAGATTTCAGTAATGTGCAAAATTCATTCATTCAATCTTTATTTTACGACTGATAATTTCTGCATGATAATTTCTGTGCCAGGTTTTACCAGGTCATTCAACCATGTTGGGGCAATACCAATTGCCAGGATGCCGAGCAATAAAATGATAGCAGCTGCTTTTTCATTCCATGTAGCATCCGTAAGACTTTTGTATTCTTCTTTTATCGGGCCCATAGCAGTTTGTCCAACGGCTCTTAATATGTATACAGCCGTTACTACGATCGACATGCAGGCAATGATCGTTGCAATGCGGTGAAATGCATCCGGGTGTTCCCATGAGCCCATAAATATGGTCATCTCCGCAACAAAGCCACTCAATCCCGGCAATCCCAACGAACACAATCCAACAATGAACAATACGGTTGTAATGAACGGCATTACTTTCAGCAATCCTCCCATGTCTTTTACCATTCTTGTATGTGTGCGTTCGTAGATCATACCAATAACGGCAAAGAATAGTGCTGTCATCAGGCCATGTGATACCATTTGCATCACAGCTCCTGTCATTGCAGTTTGGGTAAGCATACCAATACCTAATAACACAAACCCGCAATGACTTACCGATGAATATGCATTGATGTATTTAAGATCCTTCTGCATCATGGTAGCGAAGGCACCGTATAAAATAGCAATAGAAGAAAGGATGATGATGATGGTTGCATATTCTTTGGCGCCATCAGGCATGAGATATGTTGCCACACGCAAACAACCATAACCGCCGAGTTTCATTGAAATTCCCGCAAGAAACATAGATCCTGCTGTTGGTGCAGACGAATGCCCGTCGGGCACCCAGGTATGAAATGGAAAGATTGCAGTGAATACACCAAAGCCAACAAATAATAATGGAAAACAGATTTTTTGTATGTCGGCAGGAATATGAACCTGTGATAATTTCATCAAATCAAAACTGTGATCTGTTGTTGTGAAATAAAGCCCAAGCAATCCTACTAACACCAGCGCAGAGCCGCCCATTAACATCAATGCAAGTTTATTGGCACTGTATTCTTTTTTTCCGCTTCCCCAGATACCGATCAATAAGTATTTTGGTATCACAGCAATTTCAAGGAAGAAGAAAAGTATAAACAGATCGAGTGAAATAAAAAATCCATAAGCACCAAGGCTCAATAAAATGAGTAAGAAATAGAATTCCTTTGTCATCTTCGCCACGTTCCATGAAACCAGCACACCGGCTACTACAACAAATGCAGTCAATAATATCATGGCGATTGAAATACCATCAACGCCCAAATGAAAACTTATGTTCCAGGAAGGAAACCACTGGTATTGTTTTTCAAAAAGCATTTGAGCATTATTGCCTGCAGCAACTTCTTTACGGTAAGCAATGAAAAGAAATACAGACAATATTAATTGTGCTGCAGAACCAAGAAGCGCAACCATTTTTACCTGTGTAGCATTGCGGGCCAGCAGTACAAGAACTGCAGTAAGTAATGGTAATAATATGAGATATACTAGGTTCATCAATTAAAAATTAAAAATTAAAAATTAAGAATGCTATGAGTTAAATAAGCTTTTACTTCTTAATTCTTAATTCACTAATGCCATATGTAAATAAAAAGTACCACCAGGACCATTGCTCCAACTAAAAAGAACATAGCGTATTGCTGTACTTTTCCTGATTGAAATCCTTTGATCAGTTCAGACATCCACCTGGTGATATTCCCGATCGCATTCATCAATCCGTCCACAATATTTTTATCGATCCAGGCAATCGGCCTGCCAATCAAATTGAATAATATCTTTTTTGTGATGAACAGGTACAATTCATCAATATAGAATTTATGATAAGATGCCTTGTATAATCCGCTTAATGAGGATGCAATCTTATCGGGCTTATCATTTTGTTTTTTATAAAAAGCCATGGCTGTAAAAATGCCGATCAATCCCAATGCAACAGGAGCAATTGAAAATTGTAAATGAAATTTAGTTTCCAATGCAGTTCCATCTGAGCTAACAAAATGTCCGAATGGAATAAAACCGGCTGCCGCTGCTCCAATTCCTAATAAAATCAATGGCATCATCATTACGAAGCCGCCTTCGCCATGATGTTCGCCATGTGCATGATGTTCTTTGTTCCAGAAAATATTAAAGTATAAACGGAACATATAAAAAGCAGTAAGCCCCGAAGTGATCAATGCGACCCAGTAGATAGTTGGATTGTGTTCATAGGCTGCCAGTAAAATTTCTTCTTTACTAAAGAAACCTGCAAAAGGTGGTACACCTGCAATTGCCAGGCATGCAATTAAGAAAGTAAGATGCGTAATGGGCATGTATTTTCTTAGCCCGCCCATATCTTTCATTTCGTTGCTATGTACATAATGTATTACTGCACCGGCGCCAAGAAATAACAATGCTTTGAACATAGCATGCGTAAACAGGTGGAACATGGAAGCCGTGTAACCCAACCCTTCTTCACCACCATACTTTGAAACACCCAGTGCAAACATCATATAACCGATCTGCGACATGGTTGAATATGCCAATACTCTTTTGATATCTGTTTGTGTGCAGGCAATAACGGCAGCTATTAACGCTGAAACAGCACCCACATAACCAACAAGGCTCAATGCTTCAGGCGCTGATATTGCAAATACAGGAAATAATCTTGCTACTAAAAATACGCCTGCTACTACCATCGTTGCAGCATGTATCAATGCAGAAACAGGTGTTGGACCTTCCATCGCATCGGGCAACCATATATGCAAAGGAAACATAGCGCTTTTACCTGCGCCTCCCATAAACACAAGCACAACGCCCCATGTTATTGCTGATAACCCAAGGAAAGAAGCAGCCATTGCATTTTTCAATTCATTGGATTCAGGAGAAGTAAGCCTTTGTATGAGTGTATTGAAATCAAGTGTACCTCCATAATAAGAAAGCACCAGTATGCCGATCAAAAATCCAAGATCTGCAAAACGGGTAACAATAAATGCTTTTTTACATGCAGCAACTGCACTTGGTTTATCGTAATAATAACCGATCAGTAAAAAAGATGAAACACCAACAAGTTCCCAGAAAAAATACATCTGGAAAATATTGGAAGACATTACCAAACCAAGCATTGAAAAAGTAAACAGCCCGAGGAATGAATAATAAACAGGAAATCTTTCTTCACCTTTCATGTAACCAAGACTGTAGATATGTACCATCAACGAAACAAAACTTACTACTACCAGCATCATTACTGATATCGGGTCGAGTATAATGCCCATGTCAATGGAAACGCCGGGCGAAAATTCAAGCCATATATACTTTAAGGGAACAAGTTTTTGATAAATACCATTTACTTTTCCATAATCAAAGAAATAACCGTACGCAACGTAGAACGATAAAGCAGTTGATGTCAACAATAGTAAAGTACCGATGATACCGGAAGCAGTTTTAATATACTTTCTGCCAAATAATCCCAATAGTAAAAATCCAACCAGTGGTAGCAGGGGAATTAAAGCTATGTAAATTACGTTTGGCATTAAGCAGTTTTGTTTGGGTTTGGTGTTTGGTATTAAACAACACCAAACACCAAACTAATAACTTATTTAATATTTCATTTCTTCAGCTCGTTCCACATCAATCGATCGATGGCTTCTATACAAATTAATGATGATCGCAATGGCAACGGCGGCTTCGGCTGCTGCAATCGCAATTATGAATATTGTAAAAAACAATCCATCCAGTTTGTGTGGCCACAGGTATTTATTGAAAGCGATGAAATTCAGGTTCACACTGTTCAATACGAGTTCTATACTCATAAGCATGCTGATAAGGTTTCTCCTGGTGAAAAAACCAAACACGCCGATAAAGAATAGCGCTGCGCTAATGAACAATAAGTGATATAATCCTGGTTCCATCATAATTATATATTCTCAATTCCCTGTTCAATTTTCTTTTCATCCGCTCTCGTCCTCATTGCGATCACAATACAACCAACCAATGCTGCTAATAATAAAATACTCACTACTTCAAACGGCAAGGCATAGCCTCCCGATTCAGTTCCTAACATCCGGTTACCGATATTAATTACATTCGGTTCTATTGATTGATTGTTCGTACTATTAAAATTGTGTTGATAAACCTGCAACATGGCAAGGGCAAAGCCACAAAATGCGGCCAGTGCTGCAAATAATTGTCGCCTGGCTTTTTGAGCAGGCAATAGTTCTCCTGCCTGTTGTGTAAGAAAAATAGAAAAGATGATCAATACAGTAATGCCACCAACATATACAACTATTTGTACAGCTGCAATGAATTCATACTGCATCCAGAAATAAAGTCCTGCAATTCCTATTAAAGAAAATAAAAGAAAAATAGCGGCCCGGAATATCTGCCTGGTTGTTACAGACAAAACCGCACTCACAAGTGTAAGTGCCGCTAGCATATAAAATATAACTGTTGATCCGCTCATGAATAAGTCAAAAATAAAAAGTCAAAATTCATAAGCTTCCAATTAAATGACAAGCTAACAAATTGAAATTTTTTAATTTTTAATTTTTAATTTTTAATTCATTACTCAACTCCATCCATTATTTTAGAATCCGGGTTATTCAAAACCTTTGTCAACTGACTCCTGTCAAACACACTGTGTTCAAAAGTTTGTGCCATCACGATCGCATCCGATGGACATGCGATCACACATAAATTACACATGGTGCATAATTCAAGATGATATACAAGTTTGTCAATTGCTTTTTTCTTTTTCCCTTCCGGCGTAATATCAAATTTAGTGATCACTTTGATCGTACCGTTCGGGCAAGCAAGTTCACATGCCGTACAACCGGTACAACGATGTTCATTGTTTTCATTGTGTGGCATTACCACTTCACCTTTAAAACGTTCAGGCAAATTCAATGTCTCCCTGTTATCGGGATATTGTTGTGTAATGATCTCCTTATGATGCGTAAAATAATAACCCGTGCGGCGCATGCCGACCAGCAGCGATTTGATCGCGGAGAAAACTTCTTTGATGTACTTTGTTATAAACATTAATTCTGAATTCTGAATTCATAATTTAAAAATGCCATCCTAATATCGCCATCGCCGTCACCAACAATATATTAAACATACTTATCGGCAACAAATATTTCCATTCTAAATTTAATAACTGGTCAATACGCAATCTCGGGAATGTCCACCTGAACCACATGATCAGAAATATCAGGAAGAAAACCTTTCCAAAGAACCATACGCTGGAAGGAATAAAATCCATTATATGGTTAAATCCATTCCAGTTACCAATGTGAAAAGGCATCCATCCTCCTAAAAACAATGTTGCGCCAATTGCACATACAATGAATACATTCACATATTCAGCTAAAAAGAACAAAGCGAATTTCATCCCTGAGTATTCTGTATGAAATCCTGCCGTTAATTCTGATTCTGCTTCTGCAAGATCGAAAGGTGCACGGTTAGTCTCTGCCGTTACTGCAATGATAAATATTACAAAAGAAATAATAACAGGTATATGTCCTTTAAATATCCACCAGCCGTTTTGCTGTGATTGAATAATGTCATTCAGATTCAAACTGCCCGTTAATACAACAACAGATAGTATCGCAAGCCCGGCTGATAACTCATAACTCACGATCTGGGCGCCGCTTCTCATTGCACCCATGAGTGAATATTTATTATTGCTTGCCCACCCTGCCATTAAAATACTGATCACCGACATGGAAGAAATTGCTGACACATACAATACACCGATGTTCAAATTCCACATATGAAAATCTTTTGCGAATGCAATGGGTGCCATTAATAACATGGCGACAATGATAGCAAGAAACGGTGCCAGGTTAAATAAAAATTTATCTGCACCACCAGGAGTGAATCCTTCTTTCACCAATAACTTCAGTGTATCAGCGAAAGATTGCAACATTCCTTTCGGTCCTACCCTGTTTGGCCCAAGTCTTATTTGCATCCATGCAGAAACTTTTCTTTCCATCATCACAAGTATCAAACCCAATATGGCAAACAAACTGATCACACAGGTACCTACAATCACCATTTCTATGATGAGTGCAAGTGTTGGATTGAATGTTGCATTCAACCAGGTATCAATGTTGTTTGTTATGTTTGATAGGCTCCACATTGTTAAATCTAAAATGTAAAATGTAAAGTGAAGAATGTAAAAGTGAAATACACCCGTTCCTTTTATATTTTACATTTAATATTTTGCATTTTACATTTCTTTTATCTGTCAATATCCGGAATAACAAGGTCCAGTGTCCCCATCATCGCTACCAAATCTCCCAGCTTACTTCCTCTTGCCATATGGTCCAATGCAGAGAGGTTCGCAAAACCAGGTGAACGGAATTTAATTCTGTAAGGTGTTGTTGCGCCTTCACTCACGATGTATACACCAAACTCACCTCTTGCTGTTTCTACTCTTGAATAAAATTCACCTTTGGGTAATTTCAATACAGCTTTTGTTTTTGCCTGGAAATCTCCTTCGGGAATATTGTCTATTAATTGTTCTATTATTCTTATTGATTGTTTTATTTCACGCAGGCGCACCATATATCTTCCCAATGAATCGCAGGATGTCTCCAGTACTTCATCAAATTCAATGTTATTATAAACTTCATAAGGATATAACTTCCTTATATCACAGTTTACGCCACTACCCCTTGCTGTTGGGCCCGTACATCCATAAGAAATGGCGTCTTCTTTTGATAAGATACCAACTCCTTTCATGCGATTTAAGAAAATGATATTGCCGGTAAGCAATTCATCTGCCTCATTCATTTTTGTTTTATAAAATGCAATGAAGTCTTTTACTTTTTTTTGAAAGTTTGGATGAATGTCGGCCATTACGCCACCAGGCACCATATAATTCATCGTTAATCTTGCACCACAAGTTTCTTCCATAATATCGTTGATACTTTCTCTTTCACGAAATGCATGAAAGAAGGGTGTGAATGCACCAATGTCCATCGCCATGGCGCCCCACCACAATTCATGCGAAGCAATTCTTGTCAGTTCATCCATGATCACTCTTATCACCTGTGCCCTTGCCGGAACTTCTATCTGCATTCCTTTTTCTACACACAAAGCGCAACCATGATTATTGATGTGAGAAGAAAGATAATCCATGCGACTGGTTACGTATATGAATTGCCGGTAGGTCAGGCTCTCACACATTTTTTCTATAGAACGATGTATATAACCAAGATGCGGTTCTACTTTTTTGATCGTCTCCCCGTTCAATGTGATCACCAGGTGCAATACGCCATGCGTTGCAGGATGTTGGGGGCCTACATTGATGATCAGATCACCTTCTACGGATGTGCCTATTTCTTCTACCATAGTTAAATAAGAAATAATTAATGAGAAATAAGGAATAAGGAAGTGGTGTATTAACTTTCTTATTTTATGTTTTTTATTCCTTATTTCTTATTTATAGTTTTATCATATTTATCGCATCCTCATAATCTTTTCTCATCGGGTTTCTTCCTTCCCATCCGTCAGGTAATATCAATAACCTCAGATCAGGATGATTCAGGAAATTCACGCCAAACATTTCATATGCTTCACGCTCATTGAACTCTGCTGTTCTCCATATATTACTCACCGTTTCTATTTCCGGCTTGTTTTTGTCGAGATTTGTTTTTATAACAATATTATGCCTGTACTTAGTAGAACTAAGATGATAGGTCATATTGAGATGCGTTTTCCAATCTGCACAGGTAACACAAAAAAGATAATCGAAATACAGGGAAGCGTCGTTACGAAGTTGTCCGGCAAGCGTTAACCAATCCTTTGATTCAATAGTGATATTGAGCCATTCGCCGGTTTCATCGAAAGTGGCTGTGGAAAGCAGTTCAGTAATTTTGGTTTTTAGTTCTTCGTTTGACATTGTTTTATAAACCACGAATTTTTAAACACGAATTGCACGAATTACACGAATTTGCATCGCAAGAGTTTACTTTTCATAACTCTAAACTCCTTTTATCTGTTCCCTCGTCATCCCCATTTTTATTTTTTCCTGCAGGCTTATCAAAGCATGCAATAATGCCTCTGGTCTTGGTGGGCAGCCGGCAATGTAAACATCCACGGGTATGATATGATCCGCTCCTTTTACAACTGAATAAGTATTGTAAAAGAACGGGCCACCACTGATGGCGCATGCTCCCATTGCGATCACGTATTTCGGATCGGCCATCTGGTCGTATAATCTTTTGAGAACGGGCGCCATTTTATTTACAATGGTGCCGGCAATAATAATAACATCGGCTTGCCGGGGTGAGGCTCTTGCTACTTCAAAACCAAAACGTGAGAAATCATATTTGGCAGATGCAACTGCCATCATCTCGATGCCGCAGCAGCTCGTCGCAAACGTTAGTGGCCACAATGAATTGGAGCGTGCCCAGTTGATCACATCATCCAGCTTACTCAATACAATACCACCACCCGGTGTTTCATGGATCTGCCCTGGAAAATTCTTCGCTATGTTTTTTTCTTCGGCCAAGTATGAATTTTGTTTTTTGATATCAGATGCCAGACATCAGATATCAGCTGATTATATAAAGTATCCAAAATCCTGTATCTCGTATCCTGTATCGGCATTTCGTTACGCCCACTTCAACGCCCCCTTCCTATGCGCATACAGGAATCCAACAAATAAAATAAAAAAGAAAATTACAATTTCAATAAGGGCAAACCAGCCAACAGCTTTTGCTACAACGGCCCATGGATAGAGGAAAACAAGTTCCACATCAAAAATCAAAAATATAAGTGCGAATAAATAATAACCAACATTTAATTGGATCCATGTTTTACCTACAGTAGGGATACCGCACTCGTATGGTTCACCCTTTTGTTTATTGGTAGTGGATTTTGTCACAATTTTAGCGACAAGAATGGCAATAGCAGAAAAGGCAAGCGCTGCAAGGATCAGGACAATCATCGAGGATGCACCCATATGGACTACTGTTGGTTAGTATTCCTGACAAGTTAATGAAAAAATCAAATCAAACGGCAATCGGCAATCGGGAATCGGGAAATCATTTTAAAAATTGCCTGCGTTTGCCGATTGACGTTTGCCGATTCCCGATCGCATTATCCATAAATTTCGAGATGTATGTCCTTCTTATCATACCCCATTTCCATGATCCGCTTCTTCGCTTCATCAATCATTCCCTTCCAGCCACACAAAAAGAAATTAGCTGGTTGCCTGTCCTTACACAATTCTTCATAAACATTGTGTACATAACCGGTCTTTCCTTCCCACTCTTCTCTTGATAAGGTTGGCGAGTATTTAAATGAAGGCATGCTTTGCTGGAGCTCTGAGAATTCATTATAATATAAAAGACTGTCTTTGGTGCGGCAACCAAAAACCAGGTTAAGCTTTTTATATTCAACACCGGTGTTTTTAATATGATGTATCATACTCCTGAATGGAGCAATGCCGGTACCGGTGCAGATCATGAAAATATCTTTGTCGAGTGGCTCATGATAATTGAATACGCCCTGCGGGCCACGAAAACTTATTTCCGAGCCAACGCTAACTTCATCAAAAAGATAATGTGTTCCTGCTCCCTTCTTATCCAACACAATTACAAGCTCAAAAACATTTGTACCATCGGGCCACGACGCAATTGAATAACTGCGCCATCTTTTATTTTGTTTTTCATGTATAGGAAGATCAAATGTTACAAACTGTCCCGGCTTAAAATCAAATGAACTTAATTCCGGCACTTCAAACCAAAATCTCCTGGTATCACTGGTCTCATTTTCCACCCTGATCAGTTTTGCAATTCGCCATGGTTGTAGGGCCATATAATTTTCTTTGGTACAAAAATAATAATAACGGGGTTAACGGGAATTTAATTATCGCTTATCGAAAAGACAACATGAATGCTGAATTATGAATGCTGAATTGATGTTTACAGTTATAGCAAATTTGTTATGGGAGATCCTTTCAGAATTCAGAACTCATAATTCAGAACTCTTGACTAACTTTGTACCTGTATAGGAAAGGATACAATCAAGAGCGAATGAACCTGGAAGTGTTGATGAATTTTTATAAGAATGACCCCCGCTGTTTTCAAATTGCGGACAGGATCATTTTGTCCAAGCCTACCCACACGCATCTTTCCGGGCTTCATGGCAGTGCATCACAATTCGTTATTGCTGCTGTATTCAACCATCCTGCCATTGCACAAACAAATCATCTTGTTGTTTTAAGAGATGCGGAAGAAGCAGCCTATTTTCAAAATACGCTGGAGAATATTACAAGTGCGCTGGATATATTTTATTTCCCTTCATCATTTAAGAATAAAAAGAACTACCAGTTATTGAACAGCAGTCATGTTATGCTCAGAACAGAAGCATTGACAAAGATTGCCGCAGGGGGAAATAAAAAGATCATAGTTACACACCCTGAAGCATTGTTTGAAAAAGTAGTTTTATCAAAAACACTTTCTGAAAACATCATTCGTATTAAACAGGCAGATGTATTGGATGTAAATGCAATACTTGAAAGATTTGTTCAGCATGGTTTTGTTCGTACTGATTTTGTGTATGAGCCCGGCCAGTTCGCCATACGTGGTGGTATCCTCGATATTTACTCATTTGGAAATGAAAAACCTTATCGTATTGAGTTATTTGGGAACGAAGTTGACAGTATCAGGATATTCGATCCCGAAAATCAATTGAGCGAAAGAAAATTATTGCAGGTAAGTATTATTCCCAATGTAGAAACGCAGTTTGAAAGTGGTGAGAAAGTTTCTTTGCTTGAATTCCTTCCTGAAAATACAGTTGTGTGGATGGAAGACTGGAATTTTATTAAGGAAAAAATTGAGCAACAGGAAGAAGACCTGGGTGTGTTTCTTGAATTAGTGGAGACCACCGGCAATCGGCAATCGGCAATCGAAGATGAGGATAGTGATATTAATCGAAAAGTGGAAGTTAGTTGGGACGATTTTGTTAAGGCAGGTGATATAGAAAAACAGGTTCGTTTAAAACATATCATTGAGATTGGAAATAAAGCACATTTTCCAAATCTTCAATCTTCAATAGTAAATATCAAATATTCAACAAAAGAACAACCGGCTTTTAATCGCCAGTTCGATCTGCTGATAAAGAATTTACAGGATTATGAAAATAAAAAGTATAACATTTTCATTTTTGCAGATAATCCCAAACAGTTAGAAAGGCTTCATATTATTTTCACAGATCTGAAAGCTGAATTACAGATTACACCGATCCCGGTTTCTATACATGAAGGTTTTA
Source organism: Ferruginibacter sp. (assembly GCA_047601875.1). Classification (GTDB taxonomy): domain Bacteria; phylum Bacteroidota; class Bacteroidia; order Chitinophagales; family Chitinophagaceae; genus Ferruginibacter. The sequence continues at coordinate 1,347,006 of JASGIL010000001.1, forward strand.
TTGATGATGATCTTGAATTGATCTGTTATACGGATCACCAGGTATTTCAGCGTTATCATAAATACAAGGTTAAGCAGGCATTTAGCAAGAACAAAGCACTTACATTAAAAACACTTCGTGAATTACAACCCGGCGATTATGTTTCTCATATTGATCATGGTGTTGGTGTTTACAGCGGTCTTCAAAAAATTGAAGCCAATGGACGCATGCAGGAAGCGGTGCGTATTCAATATAAAGACGGAGACTTATTGTATGTAAACATTTCTTCGCTGCATAAAATAAGTAAGTACAGTGGGAAGGAAGGAACGATACCGAAGATGAACAAACTGGGTAGTGATGTATGGAACAAACTCAAAGAAAAAACAAAGAAGCAGGTAAAAGATATTGCAACCGATCTTATAAGATTATATGCACAACGCAAGGCGCAACAGGGATTTTCGCATAGTCCCGACAACTATATGCAAACTGAACTGGAAGCAAGTTTTATTTATGAAGATACGCCCGACCAGGCCAAGGCAAGTGAAGATGTAAAAAGAGATATGGAGAAACCTGCACCCATGGACAGGCTTGTGTGCGGTGACGTTGGTTTTGGCAAAACAGAAATTGCCATTCGTGCTGCATTCAAATCATGTGCTGACGGAAAACAGGCTGCGGTATTGGTTCCAACAACCATTCTTGCTTACCAACATTATAAAACTTTTGGCGACAGGTTGAAAGATTTCCCGGTAACAGTTGATTTTATCAATCGTTTTAAATCGGCCAAAGAAAAAAAAGAAACACTTAAAAAAGTAGAAGAAGGAAAGATTGACATTATCATCGGCACACATGCATTGTTAAGTAAAGATGTAAAATTTAAAGACCTCGGTGTGATGATCATTGATGAAGAACAAAAATTTGGTGTTGCGGCAAAAGAAAAATTAAAGCAGCTGCGTACCACTGTTGATTCACTAACGCTGACAGCTACCCCAATTCCAAGAACATTACAGTTTAGTTTAATGGGCGCACGTGATCTAAGCATCATTAATACACCACCACCAAACAGGCAACCGATACAAACAGAAGTAGCCGTATTCAATGAAGATGCAATTCGTGATATTATTTATTATGAAACAGAACGTGGTGGCCAGGTCTTCTTTATCCACAACAGGGTAAAGGGCCTTGCTGAGATGAAAAGTTTTATACAGGGACTTTGTCCTGATATCAGCATTGCCTATGCCCATGGCCAGATGGAAGGCGATGAGCTGGAAGATACCATTCTTGATTTCATGGACAGGAAATACGATGTGCTTGTTTGTACAAATATTGTAGAGAGTGGAGTGGATATTCCAAACGTAAATACGATCATCGTAAACAATGCACACCAGTTTGGACTGAGTGATCTTCACCAGTTGCGTGGCCGTGTGGGACGAAGTAACAAAAAAGCTTTTTGTTATTTATTGGCACCGCCAATGAGTACATTACCACCTGATAGCCGCAAACGTTTAAATACACTGGAACAATACAGCGATCTTGGAAGTGGTTTTCAGATTGCCATGCGTGACCTTGATATTCGTGGCGCTGGTAATATGCTTGGTGGTGAGCAAAGTGGTTTTATTGCTGAGATCGGTTTTGAAATGTATCAAAAAATATTGGATGAAGCCATACGTGAACTAAAACGAAATGAATTCCGTGAGTTGTTCAAAGAAGAGATACAGCAACAGGATGATTTTGTAAAAGATTGTACAATTGATACCGATCTTGAAATATTGATCCCTGATAGTTATGTAGAAAGTATAACGGAAAGGCTTAGCCTTTATTCAAGACTTGATAATTGTGAGACTGAACAGGACCTGGAAGATTTTCACAACGAATTGAATGATCGTTTTGGACCGGTACCCCCTGAAGCAGAAGATCTTTTTATAACAGTACGTTGCAGGAAGATCGCCGTTGAACTTGGTTTTGAAAAAATGTTCTTAAAGAATGAAACGCTGAAATGCTTTTTTGTAAGCAATCCCGAGTCACCCTATTTTCAAAGTGAAACCTTTAATGGCATTTTAAAATTCTTACAAACAGGTACCAATAAAGGAAAATTGAAACAGGTTGGAAAGAACGGGATCCTTGTTGTGGAAGATATTAAGACGATGACGGACCTGTATGATTTTATAAAACGGATGGTGGATTCACTGAAATAAAATAATTGAACTGCGTTATTTGTTTGGGGTTTGGAGTTTGGTGTTGTTGAACACCAAACTCCAAACCCAAACATTTTTAACTATTCCCACGAAAAAAGCCGCCCTAAGATTGGTGCGGCCCTTATCGAATCTCTTTAAAAAATCTTACCAGCCTTTTTTAGCTACGCCATTTTTAATAGCTTCCAAAGCTTTTGCTTCTGCAAGCATGGTAGTCATTTTATTTCCCTTACCATCATCGCCCTGGGCCATGTATCCACCACGGGATGTTTTAGTGATCACTGCATTTTGCATGGGAACATCTTTTTCTTTTGTTTTCATGCAATAAGCCGTTAACATGTTTGACATTTTAATAGATTTAATAGTTACAAAATAATATACTGAAGCCTCACTTCAAGTTTACATGCCAGCGAAAATAATGGTTTTGCCAACAAGTACAGCTAAAATCAGCTTTTAGAAATGTACATATTGTGAATAACTTCTATGACTTTGATGTTATTGATTTGAATTGCCACTGATTCACTGATTTAACTATTTATAAAAAAAATAATAAAATCAGTGAATCAGTGGCAAAAAAAATTGGGGCTTGCGCCCCAATCACTTTATTAATTTATAATTATTCTACACATCGATCTTTGCATACTTCGCATGCGATTCAATGAATTCCCTTCTTGGCGGAACTTCATCTCCCATCAACATGCTGAAAATACCATCAGCATTGGTAAGGCTTTCAATGGTAACCTGTTTCAAAGTACGGGTAGCAGGGTTCATGGTTGTTTCCCATAATTGCTCTGCATTCATTTCTCCCAAACCTTTATAACGTTGTGTGTTTACGCTATCATCTTTTCCTTGTCCGAATCTTGCGATCAATGCTTTACGCTCTTCATCGTTCCATGCATACTCCTGGTCCTTTCCTTTTTTTACAAGATACAATGGTGGTTGTGCGATATAAACATACCCCTGCTCAACCAACTCTTTCATATACCTGAAAATAAAAGTAAGGATCAACGTTGCGATATGGCTTCCGTCCACATCAGCATCCGTCATGATGATCAGTTTGTGATAACGCAGTTTGGAAAGATCGAGTGCTTTGGCATCTTCTGCTGTACCGATCTTTACACCAAGCGCTGTGAACATATTCCTGATCTCCTCATTGTCATATATCTTATGTTCCATTGCTTTTTCTACGTTCAATATTTTACCACGCAATGGTAAGATCGCCTGGTAACTCCTGTCGCGGCCCTGTTTAGCAGTACCACCCGCCGAATCTCCTTCGACGAGGAACAATTCACATCTTCCCGGATCCCTGTCAGAACAATCAGCCAGTTTACCAGGCAAGCCACCCCCGGTTAAAACGCTCTTGCGTTGAACCATGTCACGGGCACGCTTGGCCGCAGCCCTCGCCTGTGCAGCAAGTATTACTTTTTGTATGATCGTTTTTGCATCCTTGGGATTTTCTTCCAGGTATGATTCCAGTACACGGCTCAAAGTAGTATCTACGATACCCATTACTTCACTGTTACCGAGTTTTGTTTTTGTTTGTCCCTCAAACTGTGGTTCAGGAACTTTTACAGAAATGATCGCAGATATCCCCTCACGGAAATCATCTCCTTCAATGGCAACCTTTGCTTTTTCAAACATGCCTTGTTTATCACCATAGCTTTTAAAAACCCTGGTGATGGAGCGCCTGAAACCTGCAACGTGGGTACCACCTTCGATCGTATTGATATTATTTACATAACTGAAGATGTGTTCCTGGTAGCTTGCATTATAGGTCATTGCCACTTCTACGGCAACATTGCTTTTTTCATCATGTCCTTCACAATAGATCGTTGTTGGTATCAGCGATGGCCTGTTACCATTCTTATCGATATTCTCAACAAATTCCACGATACCACCTTCGCTATAGAAAGATTTTGTATAAGTTGAACCGTCATCTTCTTTATCCCGCAGATCATTCAATGTAATTCTCAACTTCCTGTTCAGGTAAGCCAGTTCTTTCAAACGGCCTTCCAGTATATCTTTATTGTATTCTGTTGTTGTAAATATGGAACCGTCGGGCCAGAAATGAACCGTGGTGCCAGTCGTCTCGCTTTTACCAATTTCTCTTACAGCATAACTTGGTATCCCGGTATGATATTCCTGTTCAAACTTTTTGCCTTCACGGTTTACAGTAACATGCAATTTGGTACTAAGCGCATTCACGCAACTTACACCCACACCATGCAAACCACCGGAAACTTTATAAGAGCCTTTATCAAACTTACCACCGGCATGGAGTACGGTCATTACAACTTCCAAAGCGCTGCGGTTTTCTTTCGTATGCATCCCCGTTGGAATACCGCGGCCGTCATCCTGCACGGTAATGGAATTATCCTCATTAATAGTAACAATGATATTTTTACAATAACCTGCAAGGGCCTCATCAATGGAGTTGTCTACTACTTCATAAACAAGGTGGTGGAGCCCTTTTACACTGATGTCTCCAATATACATTGCGGGACGTTTCCTAACCGCTTCTAAACCTTCTAAAACCTGTATGCTGTCTGCGCCGTAGCTGTTTGTGGCAAGGGAGGTTAACTCTGCTGTTTCTGTACTCATATATGCTTCAAGAACTCTTTAAAATGGTTAAATTCTCAATGCTGCGAAGGTACGGAAAAGCAGGGGTTTTTGAGCAATTAAAAGGCTTTATTTTAGGCGATGTTGTAAACATTTTCTTAAGGTTTTACGAGCATAATATCAGTGCTAAACATTGTGGTGTCACTCACTTGTACTGTATCGCTCTACGCAGCTTTTTTCACCGCAGAGAACATGAGTTAAAGAGTTAACACAGAGATCTAATAAATTACCGCTGCGAAGTCTCTACCATCTCCTTTCTCTGCGGGAAAAGCTAAAATTAATGTTCAAACATTAGTATTGTTGCCAAACCTTCCGTATATTTGCATTGAAATTTTTCGATGGATCATCAGTTAGATATATTAAGCCTTGCATACAAACAGCCATTTCTGTACAATGATATAGAAGTGTTGCAGGATGTTGTGAGAAATGTTCCTGGTTCTGTTCAATATTCGATCAAGCGTTATAAAAAACAGCCGCAGTGGAATATGGAAGATACCGGGGTGTTGCTGTATCATTACGAAAAGAACAATACTGCTGAAAATTACCTCGAATTAAGGTTTTGCGTTAGCGGAAATGTTTATTGCCGTCAAAAGCAAACTGAATGTGATTACTGTAAACTGAATGCATCACGCAGTTGTGTTGAAAAAGTGGACAGTGTTGATGTATTGAGTTTCACTTTCTCACCTTCTTACCTGCACCAGTTTGCCAAAGCACATAAAACGCCTGTAACGCTTACTGATAATGTACTTTCTTTCACGCATACGAGTTCATTTTCGAAAATACTTCCACTTTGTGGCAAAACAAGAATGGCCATTGAGGCTTTATTGAATCATACTTATACAGATACACTGGAAAATATTTTCATCAATGCACAAACACAGATACTACTATTATACAGTACTGATTGCATGCTTGGTGATAAAGAAGAAACCAGTTTTAGTTGTAAGTTCCTTTCAAATGAAGCAGATCGTGAAAAGATCATAAAGGCCCGCGAAATTTTATTGCAGCATATTGGTGAACCCATCACCATTAAGGCACTTAGCCGCAAGGTTGCCATCAACGAATGTTATTTAAAGAAAGGATTTAAAGAGATCTTTGGTACTACCATTTTTGATTTTTATCAAAGCCAGAGAATGGAACACGCTAAATATCTTTTATACGATAAAGGTTTAAGCGTAACAGAAGTATCTTTAATACTCGGCTATTCTTCAATCTCTCATTTTAGTACTGCATTTAAGAAGCATACAGGTATCAAGCCTTGCGAATTGCTTTTAAGAACTGCTTAATACATTAATTTTCATTGAACATATTGAGAAGTGCAGCTGTTTTCATTTCAGTGTCTGCATATTCAATCATATGCGACAAGCCATCAAGTTCAGCCTCACTCAAAATAATATTAACGGCATTACAGGCCGTTGTTAATACGATTGATTTTATATGCCTGTCCTTTGCAGGTAATACGGCTGCAACATTTCTTTCAACAGCCTGCCTGAAACTTTCAAATGTCCTGTCTTGCAAACAAAGCAACAGGTTTCCAAAACATACCTGTATCTTATTGCATTGCCTGCACTCGATTACGTATCCGCTTTTATCATCATGAAACCAGGTATGAAAATTACACATAGAAGAGATTTTAGCAAATCTGGTCTTCTTTATTTCTTTTTTGTTTCAAATTCAGGAAATGCATTTACGAGAACAGAAAACCTTGTGAATACCAGCTTCGGTGGTTTTTTCCCGATTCCGTAATTTTTTTACCAATTCCGAAACCATCCTATATGAATAGGCTGCACTTTTGCCGAATGAGAAAACTGATAATCATTTTTGCAGGCTTATTTTATTTTTTAAATAATGCAAATGCACAGATTCGCACAGCAGCGCAGCAATTAATATTAACAAATGAGGATTCTTTAAATACAGGTACAGCAAAATCCAAAACAGTGATATCCGGCTACGGAAGTGCGGCTTATCAAAAGAATTTCAATGAAAAAACAGCTACTGTAACACTCGAAAGAGCAGTTTTGTTTATTGGCCACCAGTTCAATTCAAAAATTTCTGTTTTTACCGAATTGGAGCTTGAGAATGCAAAAGTGGAAGGAGAAGAAAGTGGAGGAGAAATTGCAATGGAACAGGCATTTGTGAAGTTCAATCTTAATTCACGCCAGTATATTTCTGCAGGGTTATTTATTCCAAGAATAGGTATACTGAATGAAAACCATTTGCCTGTAAATTTTAATGGTACGGAAAGGCCTATTGTAGAACAATTGATCATTCCTGCTACCTGGAGGGAACTCGGAATTGCTTTTTACGGACGTTCAAAAAAGATCCCGTTGAATTATACCTTTTCATTGATGAACGGACTTAATTCAAGTGACTTTGAACATGGCACTGGAATAAGAGGAGGACGTTTTGAAGGAAAGAACGCTACTGCCAATAACCTTGCAGTGAGCGCAGCAGTTCAGTATTATGTAAAAGATTTTACTTTCCAGCTTTCCGGTTATACCGGCGGCAGCAATGGGCTTAGCAAAAGAGGCAGCGACAGTCTTGGATTAAGTTCTGGTTTTTTTGGTATGCCGGTTTATTTGGGTGAAGCAAATATTCAATGGGCAAGAAATGGAATAAGCGCAAAAGTTCTTGGAGCATACATTTCATTTCCTGGTGCTACCGACATTAATAAAGCTTATGCCAATAACGTAAGTAAAACAATGTATGGTGCATACGCAGAGCTTGCTTACAACCTCCTTGAACACAGCAAAAAATTGAAAGGCCAGCAACTAAATATTTTTGGTCGTTATGAAACGCTTGACCTGAATGCTTCCATACCAGAAAATGCGATCTATGATGGCACAGAAAAACAACAGCATATCATTTTAGGATTTTCTTATTTACCAATACGAAATGTTGTTGTTAAAGCAGATGTACATTTCCTGCATACTGGTGCACAAAACCCAAGCCTGGTAATCAATCCAAGCCCGGTTGCGTTACCATACCAACAAAACAACCAGTTTTTAAACATAGGAGTAGGATACTCATTTTAATATTAAGATCGTGCAACGAAGGGATTTTTTAAAAGGAGCTTGTAAAATTTGCCTGCTGGGTGCAGTGGTAACTACGGTTACTGCTGATCTTTCATCCTGCAGTCCAAAAGTTGCCGGTAATACTTTTAAACCGGTTGTAAATAATAATGAATTGCAGGTTCCGCTATCCTTGTTTGAAAACCAGCCTTTCAAGGTAATAAGCCCGGCCAATTATGAATATGAAATTGCTGTAGAAAAAAAATCCGACAATTCTTTCAAAGCTTTGTTGTTGAAATGTACACACTACGACAACCAACTAACTACAACGGGTAATGGCTATACTTGTTCCCAGCACGGAAGTAAATTTGATAAGGAAGGTACCGTATTAAAAGGTCCTGCAGAAAATCCCCTCAAACAACTGAAAACACAAATAATAAAAGACAGCTTATTAATACATCTATAAAATAAAAAAGAAAATGAAAAAAATATTGCTACCTGCATTACTTGCAGCTACCTTGTTTACCGCATGTAAAAAAGATCATGATGACAGCAACGCAAATTTCAATGCTACAAAAGATGCTGCTATCAGTGATTTTGTAAATAAAGTTGCCTTGGCCGGATATGCAGAATTAAAAGTAAAAGCAAATACTTTGAATACCGCTGTTATTACACTTAATACTACAACCACAGATGCAAACCTTGATGCTGCAAGAACCGCCTGGAGAGATTTGCGTACTACATGGGAAAGATCTGAAGGATTTATTTTTGGCCCGGTAGAAGACAATGAATATGATCCGGATACTGATACATGGCCTGTTGATTTTGTTAGTTTGGATGCTTTGTTGGCTGATATGAGTCACGATCTAAGCGTAGCAGATATCCATGCATTGAGCAACCGTGCGTTAAAAGGTTATCACCCGCTTGAATATGTATTATGGGGAGAAGGTGGTACAAGAACTGCAGCTTCTTTAACCGACCGCCAGAAAACATACATGGTAAGCTTAGCTGCGTTGTTAAAACAAACCGCAGATAATTTATACAATGATTGGGATGCAGCCGGAGGAAATTATGCCAATGATTTTTTAACAGCAGGCGCTTCAGGAAACGTTGTTTATCCAACAAAACAAGCTGCATTCAATGATATCGTAGGCGGCCTGATCGGTATTTGTGGAGAAGTAGGTGGCGGTAAAATGCTGGAGCCATTTGATATATGGCCAAATGATCCTGTATTGGCTGTAAACAGTGTTGAATCTCCGTTTAGCGGAAATTCAGTTACTGATTTTAAAAATAATATCATTGGGGCATATAATGTTTACCTTGGTAAATTCAATACTGATGGTGTGGGCCTGGAAGATCTTGTAAAAGCAAAGAATAGTGCCCTGGATATTGAAATACAGGAAAAATTCAATGCTGCTATCCAATCGTTTGATGCCATTACACTTCCTTATGAAGGTGCGATAAATTCACAACGTATTCAATGTAAGTCTACAATGGATGCCATTACTGCGCTTGCTACAACACTCGAAGAAAAACTACAACCATTTGTAGTAACCTATATAACAGATTAATGTTAGACAGATAACCATTCAATTTTTTGCCACAAAACATAATTCATTTTATGCTTTGTGGCAAAATGCTTAAGTTAGAATATGAAGTTTAAGATTCGCAAAACATATATTGTTACAGCAATCATCTGCCTGCCCGTAGTGTTGATGATGTGCCGCAAAGCAGGTGAATTTCCTGAGGCCGATTACGACCCCAGGCTTTCAGGCGGTATGGCTACTGTATTTGATGAAACCAGTAAAGCATTTGGTCATGAAATTGAAGGAATGAATGAAAATGACCTGGAGGCACATGAATTGGGAGACGGTGGTGTTGAACAAACTTTTGTAACAGCCCCTGCACCTCTTAACAGTGGATTGGGACCTGTATTCAGTAACGTTAGTTGTATCAGTTGCCATCACAACGATGGTAAAGGAAATCCAACCTCAGGACTGGTTAATTCATCTTTATTAATTCGTTTAAGCATTCCCGGTACTGATGCACATGGTGGCCCGCTTGCAATTCCTGGTTTTGGCGGACAATTACAGGATCTTGCAGTTTTCGGTCAGCAACCTGAAGCAAAGATTGATATTAGTTATACTGAATATCCCGTTACACTTTCTGATGGAACAATAATAAGTTTAAGAAAACCGACTTATACTTTATACAATCCTTATATACCCTTGCCGGCAGATTATATGATGAGCCCGCGAATGGCACCACCATTTTTTGGATTGGGATTGATCAATAATATTTCGGAAGCAAGCCTGTTGGCAAATGCCGACGAAAATGATGCAAACGGCGATGGCATCAGTGGCAAACCCAATTATGTATGGGATCCCTATTTAAATAAAAGAATGATCGGCAGGTTTGGATTAAAGGCAAATACGGCTACCCTTCTCACACAGGTGGCTGCAGCTTACCAGCAGGATATGGGTGTCACGAGTTATGTTTTTCCAAATGAAAGCAGTTTTGGACAAACACAATATGATGGATTAAATGATGATACCGAATTGCCCGATAGTGTTTTGAACGGAGCCGCTTTTTATATCAAAACACTTGCTGTTCCGGCACGCAGGGATGTTACAGATCCTGTTGCACTACAAGGCGAAAAACTATTCAGGCAGATCAATTGTGCTAATTGTCATATACCAACCATGCAAACAAGCGTTGATGTTACTTTAAGAGCTATCAGCAATCAACGCATACATCCTTATACAGATCTTTTATTACATGATATGGGTATTGGTCTTGCAGATAACCGCCCCGATTTTTTAGCTGATGGAACCGAATGGAAAACGCCTGCACTGTGGGGCATCGGCCTGTTTGAGAAAACAAATGGTACTCCGTTTTATTTACACGATGGTCGTGCAAGAACCATCGAAGAAGCCATTGTATGGCATGGCGGAGAAGCAGAGTCTTCAAAAAATAAATTCATAGCATTATCTACTGCTGATCGGAAAGCGTTGATAAAATTTATTAAATCACTGTAAACATAAAATGCAAAATATTGAATGTAAAATGTAAAAGTTTAGCACCTTATTGATTTGAAAAAATTTCAATATTCACACACTTCGACTTTTACATTTTACATTCTACATTTAATATTTTACATTTAAACGAAGAGGCTACTTAGTTACTAAGTAGCCTCTTTCAATATGTGCTTGTATCTTCTGTTATTTTACCAAATAAAACGCAGCCTGGGGACTTTATTTTCATTTAGCACGTTTCAAACAAACACCGGATCTTAAAGCGGACTGTTTTCATATGTTGGACTATCGAAAGAAACGGGAGTAAGACTACTCCCGTTTTACCCTAATAAAACCCTAAACCAGCAAAAAACTTACTCAGTGATCGTACCTTCCTCGCTAACTAATAATTCTTTTGATGTATTATCTGTATTCGTAATTTTAACCCTGTAATATGGCGCTACGCCTGGCATTTGCATCTTGGCAGCTTCACTCACTTTTGCATTTGGATACTGCGCCGCTATTGAACTACTTAAATTTTGCGGTATACCATCCAAAGCATACTGCACTTTTGATTTTACCACTGTGCCTGAAGCAGTGAATTCTACTGTTTGCTTTAAGTTTTCAGCATTGGTAAAACTGGCAACATAATTACCACTATAATTCTTACTCCACTGATTTTCATTGGCTACATTATAAAGGCTTTTAAACGTATTGCTCACATTCTCAGGAACATTTACCTGTTTTACAGGCATTGCTTTCTTTTTTTGCGCCTGCGAAGAAAAGCTTATTAAAAGACCAGTAACCAGGATGAAAAAAGTGTTTTTCATACATTAACTTTTGAATTTAATAGGATTTAAGAATAACTCCCTCCTCATAACGAATATTATGCCAAGCACCCGTTTTGTGGAAAAAACCATTAAAAATCAGGAAATTTTTTTGCCTCAAACCGGCTAGGACGCTGTTTTTCATAAGATTTTGAAACAGTATTTTCTTAACTTTGCACCCTCATTTTATAAATAATCTCCCGGAAGGATACATATGCCAGCCAGATATAAAGAATACCAGCAACTTAATTTACCCGCAATCAGTCAGGAAATACTCGAAAATTGGGGCAAAACTGAAGCCTTTGAAAAGAGTATTGAATTGCGTGAGGGGCGCCCATCTTTTGTGTTTTATGAAGGCCCTCCAAGTGCCAATGGTATGCCCGGTATCCATCATGTTATTTCCCGCACATTAAAGGACCTTGTTTGCCGGTACAAAACCATGCAGGGTTTCCAGGTAAACCGAAAAGGTGGCTGGGATACACACGGATTACCTATAGAATTGGGCGTTGAAAAATTACTGGGTATCACAAAAGAAGATATCGGAAAAAAGATATCGGTAGAAGATTATAACAAAAAATGCCGTGAAGTAGTAATGCAATACAAGGATCAGTGGGATGGCATTACAAAAAAAATGGGTTACTGGGTCGATCTCAATAATCCTTATGTAACGTTTGAAAACAATTATATAGAAACACTTTGGTGGGTATTGAGTGAGCTTTATAAAAAGGGCTATTTGTACGAAAGTGTAAGTATACAACCCTATTCTCCGGCAGCTGGAACTGGTTTATCATCTCATGAATTGAACCAACCGGGTACTTATAAGGATGTGAAGGATACGAGTGCGGTGGTAATGTTCAGGGCAATTAAAAATGAAAAATTAAAAATTAAAAATGTTGCTGCAGATGAAGATGTTTTTTTAATGGCCTGGACCACTACACCATGGACACTACCTTCTAATCTTGGATTGACTGTAGGGCCAAACATTGATTATGTATTGGTAAAAACATTTAATCCTTATACATTCCTTCCTAATAATGTTGTGCTGGCAAAAAATCTGCTCAGCAAATATTTCAAAGCAGAAGCTGAGAATGGGGATTTTGATAATTACAAACAGGGAGATAAGATCATCCCCTGGAAAATTATTTCTGAATTCAAAGGAAAAGATCTTGAAGGAATTACATACGAACAACTACTCCCCTTCGAAGCAAATACTTTGGCCGAAATAGAACGAATAACACCAAACGCAAAACCGTTTAGAGTAATCACCGGGGATTTTGTAACAACAGAAGATGGTACAGGTATCGTACACACCGCTCCTGCATTTGGTGCCGACGATTTTAAAGTTGGTCAAAAAAATAATTTAGGCATATTAACGCTTGTTGATAAACAAGGTAAGTTCATAGATGGCACAGGAGAGTTTAGCGGTCGCTATGTAAAGGATTATAAAAACGATCCGGCATATACTGATGTGAATGTAGACATCGCCGTTAAACTAAAAAAAGAGAACCGTGCTTTTAAAGTAGAAAAATACGAGCACAATTATCCGCATTGCTGGCGCACAGATAAACCGATCATCTATTATCCGCTTGATGCATGGTTCATTAAAACCACTGCAGTAAAAGACAGGATGGTGGAATTAAATAAAACCATCAACTGGAAACCAGCTTCTACCGGCACCGGCCGCTTTGGTAACTGGCTGGAGAATATGGTTGACTGGAACCTGAGTCGCAGCCGTTTTTGGGGAACCCCCTTACCCATCTGGAAAACAGAAGATGGTGAAACACAAAAATGTATCGGCTCTATTGAAGAATTAAATAATGAAATAAAGAAAGCAGCAAAGGTTTTAGGTGGCGAAACAAACAAACATTATCTACATGAAGGCATTCTTGATCTTCATAAACCTTATGTAGATGATATCACGTTGGTAAGCGATGATGGCCAACCAATGAAACGTGTACCCGATCTTGTGGATGTTTGGTTTGATAGTGGCGCCATGCCTTATGCCCAATGGCATTTTCCTTTTGAAAATAAAGAAACATTTAAAAAGAATTTCCCGGCTGATTTTATTGCAGAGGGTGTAGACCAGACAAGGGGCTGGTTCTATACATTGCATGCACTGGCTGTGTTGTTGTTTGATAGTGTAGCTTACAAAACGGTTGTAAGTAACGGCCTTGTGCTAGATAAGAGCGGTAATAAAATGAGCAAACGTCTTGGTAATGTTGTTGACCCGTTTGCTACCATTAATAATTATGGCGCCGATGCAACAAGATGGTACCTCATCACCAATGCTTCACCATGGGATAGTTTAAAATTTGATGAAGAAGGCATCAAAGAAGTACAACGCAAATTCTTTGGAACACTTTACAATACTTACCAGTTCTTCGCATTGTATGCAAATGTGGATGGTTTTAATTTTAAAGAAAAATACATTCCTTTAAATGAAAGACCGGAAATAGATCAATGGATATTATCATCATTGAACAGCCTCATCATAACGGTTACGGAGAGCCTCGACGCTTATGAACCAACACAGGCAGGAAGGGCCATTGAAGAATTTGTAGATAGTCACCTCAGTAACTGGTACGTGCGCCTTTGCCGTCGCCGTTTCTGGAAAGGTGAATATGAACAGGATAAGATCTGTGCTTACCAAACATTATACGAATGTCTTGAAACACTTAGCAGGCTCATTGCACCTGTTGCACCATTTTTTGCAGACTGGTTGTACAATAACCTGAATAATGTTACTCAAAGATTTGACGTTGCGTCTGTACACCATGCTTATTTTCCAAAAGCAGAAGCAACAACTATTAACCTGGGCCTTGAGAAAAGAATGCAGCTTGCACAGGATGCATCTTCATTGATCCTTTCGCTTCGTAAAAAAGTGAACATTAAAGTAAGACAGCCTTTGCAAAGGGTATTTATACCTGCAACAGATAGCGCCATGGCGGCAGATATTAAATTGGTAGAAGAGATCATAAAAGCAGAAACAAATATCAAGGAAGTAGAGATACTTAATGCTGATAATGATTTTATCCGCAAAAAAGCAAAGGCAAATTTTAAAACGCTTGGTAAGAAACTTGGTGCCAATATGAAGTGGGCCGCTGCTGCAATAGAGAAGTTTGATAATGCCGCTATTGAATCCGTTCAAAATGGTGATTACGTTTTGAATGCGGAAAAAGTAGCAGCGGGTGATGCTCCGATCATTATCAATGCAGAAGATATCGAGATCATAACCGATGAGATCCCGGGTTATGAGATCGCCGGTAAAGGGTCCTTAACCGTAGCCCTGGACATCACGATCACCGAGACCCTTCAGAATGAAGGCAATGCCCGTGAATTCGTAAACCGTATTCAAAATATAAGGAAAGACAGCAATTTTGAATTGACTGATCGGATAAAGGTTACTGTATCAGAAAATGCCGAATTGCAAACATCATTAATTCAATTTAAAGACTATATTTGCCGCGAAATTTTGGCCGATTCGCTTGAGTTTGTGCCTAAAATCAGCAATGGCAACAGTACCCAAATTGAAGTGAATGCAGTTTCTTTAACCGTAAACATTCTTAAAAAAAGCGAGTAGTATGGCAACCAAAAAGAAAGCAGCTAAACCCGCTGCAAAGAAGCCCGCCCCTAAAAAAGCAGTAGCAAAACCTGCAAAAAAAGCGGCCCGGCTAAAAAGCCAGCAAAGCCTGTTGCAAAATCAGCGCCTGCCAAAGCACATGCTAAACCAGCAGCTAAAAAAGCTGCGGCAAAACCAACAGCAAAAAATCAAGCGAAACCAGCTCCTAAAAAAGCGGTAGCGCCTGCTAAACCTGTACATAAAACATTGCCAAAACCAACTGCTAAACCTGTATCAACCACAGCGTCAAAAAAGCCGGTAGCTGTTCAAAAACCGGTACAAACACCCATGGCAAAAAAGACCGAAGAAAAAAAGGCACCAGTTAAAGAGGCTGTTAAACCGCCCGTTTCACCAAAAGCGATCGCAAAAAATCCAAAAGATATAAAAGTTGCACCGCCGAAACCTGTAGTTATTCCAAAGATAACAACCAAGACATCACGCAAATATGCGCCTGATTTTACCAAATCTGTACTCGATCAACCAAAGAACGATCCGGGTGCACCGATCGTGCGTTATAATGATGCAGATCTTTTGGAATTCAGGGAGCTGATCCAGCGCAAACTGGAAGCTGCAAAAAAAGAATTGAGTTATTTGCAAGGATTGATCACCCGTAAAGATGAAATGGGTGGTGATGAAAGCGAGAACCGTTACATGACCATGGAAGATGGAAGTCTTAGCATGGAACGTGAACAACTTAGCCAGATGGCCAGCCGCCAGATCACTTTTATTGATCATCTTGAAAAAGCGATCATGAGGATTGAGAATAAAACCTATGGTATTTGCCGTGTGACAGGAAAACTGATCGACAAAGCCAGGTTAAGAGCTGTTCCTCATGCTACATTGAGCATTGAAGCGAAGATGGGTATTGTTAAATAAGGAATTTTAATAAGTAATAAGAAAGTAAAGAGAATGAGTGATCATTCTCTTTTTTATTTTATGAATGTTTAATTTCGAAAATTCAAATCTGCTGTATGTTTAAAAAATTAAGAACTGCTATCTACCAGGTTGATGATATTAAAAAAGCAAAAGAATGGTATATAAATATTACAGGCATTCAACCCTATTTTGATGAGGTTTTTTATGTAGGCTTTGATATAAATGGTTTTGAATTGGGTTTACATCCCGGAAAAGCAGCGACTGCAAACACAAACCAGGGACTTGCCTATTGGGCAATCGATGATATTGAAGCCAGTGTAAAAAAATTAATTGCAAATGGCGCAACGATCCTTGAAAAAATTTCTGATGTAGGTGGTGGTATTAAAGTAGCAACTGTAAATGACCCGTGGGGAAATGCAGTTGGACTGATTGAAGAAAAGAAATGAACCAGTTGTTTTTTGACATTGATTTTATTTACGAAACTCGTAAGTATAACCATCTCCTGAGATTATTTTAATTTCAGAACCATCAGGCAAATCATCTTTCAGATCCATATCCATTTTTACAGAAACAATTAAACCATTGCGATCATATTTATAAAAACGGGAAGCTGCTTTTTCTCTTTTGATTTGGATTAAATTACCAATACTGTCATATGCATATTCAATACTCCCCTTATTGATCATTAGAAAACTATTATCATTGCTGATCAATTCTTCCTCTTTTATTTTTCTATGTTTTTCATCATAATGAATGATCCTGTGTGATATAAATTCTCCGATGGTATCCTTGCCATCCCTATATTGTTTTTCAGAAATGGCAATTAATTTATTGCTTGCATCATATTCATTCCCGATAATAACAATTATAGAGGAATCAAATTTATTGTGGGTGATCGTTTGCAGTAAATTTCCATTCTTTGTGTATTTGTATTCGTACCACACGGGTAAAACAGTAGAAGAATCAAATACCAGTTTATTACCTTCATATTTTTTATAAAACCTTTCTTCGTAACTGGTACCATATTCATGATCATTATTTTTTCTTGAGATCACATCATTATGATCATTAAATCCATATTCATATTCTGACTTTGGTTTCCCGCTGCTATCGAAAAAATGAATACTAAGTAAGCGGCCTTCTTTATCAAAATCATATTTCCCTTTTGAAAGCGCCTTGCCATTCATGTAAGGGCAAATGGTAATTGATGCTATTGATCTCTTTTTTATTTTTTCTTTATCATAACTGTAATCAAAAAAACTGTTATTATCATTAACCTGTCCAATACATGTTCCCGTCGTTAACAATAAAAAAAAGCAGTAGATAAGATACTTCATAGATACAAATATAATTTAAGCCTTTACTTATTATGCCCGTTCGTTGAAAATGTAAAACAGTGATTATTTATTTTAAAAACAATTTAAACTGATGCTAACTAATTATGACCGGATTGTAAGACGATTGATCTGATTTATTTTGTCATCGCTCCCACCCTGTTCAAACTTTCAATGATCGACCTTGTAAGATGTACCATATCTGTAAAGTCTGATGGTTTTTTAAAATGCCCCTGCACAGATAATTTTTCTACTTCCTTCGCATAAACAGAAGGTGACAGTGTTGAAAGAAATATAAAAGGAATATTTTTCTTCATTAATTTTTTATCATCAACGATCGATCGCCTGAATTCGAGTCCACTCATCATGGGCATTTTAACATCGCTGATAATAACAAATGGAATTTCATTTGTTTCCTGCAGATACTCCATCGCTTTAATTGCATTATCAAAGCATCTTAATGGATTTGTTACGCCCACAATAATTAAAGCTTCCGTGAGAAAACCACAGTCTTCTGTATTATCCTCAACAATTACTATTGGATGCTCATTCATATGCGGCTGAAGATTTTAAAAGGTTGATGTAAGATAAAGGAAAGTTTTAATATGGCTTGCATCTTCCATCAATTGATCTACCGGTTTTATCAATTCATGTACCTGCTTATTTTCATCCTGTTGGCCGGATTTTATTTTTATGTTTTAATAATATCAAATAAATAGTTATGAAAAAAGTTTTATCAATTTCAATTGTAATGGCAGCTTTGGTTTTTGGACAGGGTTGCAAAAAAGACCACGACAGCCAGGGTAGTAACTCCTGCAATTTACCACACACTGCAGCACCGGCAGGATTAGCCGGCAATTGGGCCAGCGGTTTTTCTTCTTATACAGAATTAGTGGATGTATATGATGGCCACCATGTAGGCAATGCATGGCAGAGTGGCAAGTTCTTTAAGTTTACAGGCAATGGCCTCGATGCTGAATTTTATTATACAGCAGAATCTCAGTTCACACAGGCTGCTACAAAAGCAACAGGAACAATCGAGTTCGAAGCTGGCTCTGATGAACAAAGCGGTTCTTTTACATTTCATCCATGCTGGGCACATTATAAAGGATATGGAACAACTACCGTTGACCGTGATGCAACAGCTGATGAGCTGAACAATCTTACAGTAACCTATTCTTATATGATGGATGGTACGTGGCTGAAAATACAACCAAACGGGCCTGTAAATGATTTCTCAAGTAGTTTTAAGAGTGTGAATTGATCTTTGTCATTCGCTGATCGCTTTTTTTCTAACCTAACAGTTTTAAACCTGTTAGGTTTTTATATTTGTATATAAATCATTGGCATGAAAAAAATATTTTACGCTTCACTGTTATCAGTATTTACCTGTGTAACTGTTTTTGCCCAAACCGATAATAACACAAAAGATTACAGTAGTTATGATTTTCTTCCAGGAGAAAAAACATTGTTCGAAGACAATCTCTTTAACGATAAGATGAATGCTGCTCCGTTAAACTGGAAGATCAATGATGGAGAGGCTATCATAGGTGAAGAGAATAATGTAAAGTTTGTTTCAATTAAAAAATATTATACAAAATTATTTCCGAAATCACTTTCAGCCTTACCCGATGTATTTACAATAGAGTACGATACCTGGCTTGATGCCGGTTATGACGGAAATCCCGGTGTTGAAATTCATCTTATGGGTTCAGGAGATGAAGAAGCTGTAATAACTCCAAACAGGGATCGCTGCTCCTGCAAATATCCCGGGGGAGAAGAAAATGGCGAAACTCCTGTAGCAATAAGAGGAGAAAATTTTTATAACAGGTGGAACCATATTGCCATTAGTTATTCAAAAAAATCGCTCACCGTTTATGTAAACCAGTTCAAAGTATTTTCAATACCTGATTGTAAAATAAAAGCTGGAGGCATTCTTGTAACCGGCAATACAAGCCAGGACATGAAAATACTTTTCAAAAATTTCAGGGTTGCAAAAGATATTCCTTCGGGTATTGCTAAAGATCTTTCCAGTGGTTTACTGATCACACATGCAATAAAATTCGATGTAAATAAATATGACCTGAAACCGGAAAGCATGTCGGTATTAAATGAAATTGAAAAATATTTAAAATCAAACAGCTCAATAAAACTGGAAATTGGAGGTCATACAGACAGTGATGGCAATGACAATAATAATCTCACCCTATCGCAACAAAGAGCAGAAGCTGTAAGGGATCAATTAATAAAAATGGGAATTGAAAGTTCGAGACTGAGCGCAAAGGGATTTGGAGAAACAAAACCCATTGATATAAATACAACTGCTGAAGGAAAAGCAAATAACAGGAGGGTTGAGTTTAAAAAGATATGATTTTTTAAAATGTGTTGACCTGGCAGGTTTTAAAACCTGCCAGGTCTTTTTATTTAATACATAAAACATGGGGATGTTGGCTTTTTCACTTAGATTTGATCCTCCAATTTCCCTGTAAATCCCCGCACAGCTCCCATTAAAAATATATTATTTAAAACACCCGCTTTAAGCCGGGCCTTTAGAAATACGCTTATGAAACATTTTTTCCTCGCTCTATTTATGATCTGTGGTCTTGTAATTACAACCCATGCTCAATCTCAACTACCTGATACCTGCAAAGTGACAGGTTATTTTTTTAATAACAATACTCCTACAAGTTCAAGGGCTATTAATATGGTGAAAGCCATTACCCAGGTAGCTCCAAATCGCTATGAAGTTATTCTTGGCGACCTTACTACCCTGGATTACAGGTTTCAATTTGACATCAATGCAAACAACCAGCTCGTGAATTGGGTGGCAATGGGAGCGGCAGCGACAAATGTACCGGCACCAGCAAGTGGTTTCATGACACAGGATGATCCGGGTCTTTTTTTCCTTGGTGAAGATCCGGCACCTGGCTATGGTGGTTGGGATATTTTTGCTTATAATAACACGTATGACAGTGCTACTCATACAATCTATATGCATTACGGTTATGGCGTTGGAAGCACCAATGAAAGCGGGTATACAAGACAGGTTTATGAAAAATATGTATTGCCTGCACCTCATGTTTATTCGTTTACGCCCACTTCCGGTACATCACTTACAGAAGTAACGATAAGAGGAAAATATTTTAGTGATATGGATAGTACGGGGTATAACTCCACTGTTGTTTTTGGAACGGTGACTGCTGATAGCTTTGCCGTTGTTTCAGACACAATCCTTAAAGCATGGTTAGGTTTCGGAACAACCGGTAAAATAAAAGTTTATAAGACCGCCGGCTCTGATTCCTCTGCAGATGCGTTCACTTATACAGCTCCTGCGTTGCCCGTAATCGATACACAATGGCGTTATCTTGGAACAGCAGGTTTTTCAGATTACCGGGCAACATGGGCAAATATTGCCTGTGGAAGTAATGACGTTCCTTATGTGGTTTACAGGGACTCACTAACGGGCAGGGCTATCGTAAAAAAATTCGATGGTAACAACTGGGCAAATGTTGGTTCATTTGCTTCTGATGGAAATTGCGCTATGGCCAACATCGCTCTCGACAACAGTAATAATCCTATCGTGATCTACCAGGATTCCACGAATAACAATAATCTCACCGTTAAAAAATTCAACGGCAGCAGTTGGGCAAATGTTGGTGCACCTGGTTTTGCGATATGGAACCCATATACCCGTCAAACAGCTATCATTGCCAATGATGGAGCCAATAACCTCTATACCATGTCAGTTGATACATTCATGGAGCCAACAGGAAATTCTATATTTAAAGCAAGCGTGTATAAATTTAACGGCAGCAGCTGGTCGGTTTTGGGTGCAGCTGATTTTGTGCATTCATATCAAAGTGTTATTGACCTTGCTGTAGATAAACTTACCAATACACCCTATGTTGTATATGATATTTTCCCGGGAATGGGTGGCTCATGGGCTGGCCAGGCAAGCGTACAGAAATTTAATGGAAGCAGTTGGGTACAGGTTGGACAAACACGCATCACCACAGATGCCTGGCGAGGTACTTTTTACAATAATATCGCCATTGACCAGGCAGGAGTTCCTTATATAGCAGTGCAGGATGACAATGGATTTGAAAGAGAAAGTGTTTTTAAATTTTCCGGCACATCATGGGTTCCTGTTGGTTCCCCAAGGTTCTCTCACGGTCACGCTTATAATGGTTCACTCGCATTTGATACCAGTAAAAATCCTATTATTTTATACCGCGATTATTCTTACAATCGTAGTGGTTCGGTATTGAAATATGACAATGCCGGCTCATGGAATTACCTTGGCGCACGTGGTGTCATCCCAAGCCAGGCTTATGATAAAAATGCATTGGCGGTAGATAGCCATAATACACCCCTCGTTGTGTTCGCAGATTACTGGCACGGCGGAAAAATAAGTGTGATGATATTTAAACCAGCCAGGTTCGTCAATGATTCTTTATGCGCCAATGGAAATATTACTTTACACTCCGATAACAGCAATGCAGGTAATACTTACAGGTGGCAGGGTAATAACGGATCAGGATTTACAAATCTTGTTAACAATGCTACATACAATGGCGTCAGCACCAATACACTGAATATCCAATCAGCTCCATCCAGTTATTACGGTTATCAATACCGTTGCATCATACAGAATGGTGTTGGCATTGATACTGGGTTTGTACACACGATCCATTTTGCAAATATGTGGACAGGTGCTGTCAGCACTGCATGGGAAAACCCCGCAAACTGGAGTTGCAATGTTGTACCCGATGCAAATACAGATGTGATCATTAATTCGGGAACCGTTGTTGTTAGTTCTAATCCAATAATACGAACCTTAACGCTTGAACCTACAGTGGTCTTTACCGTTAGTACAGGTTTTAATCTTACAATAACGCATTAAACCTGCACGACAACAATACTTCGCCATTCAATATTCCGTGTTCCGTGTTCGATATTCTGTTTTGCAGGGACAGGCACAAAAAACAAAATATGAGACACAGAATATTGAAGTTTTATAACATTGATTGTAAGAAATAAACAGCAGATCTGTTTTTCAAAAGATGTTTCTTTCTTTATTATTCATAACTTGAATGATGATGAATAATTAATAATGCAATCATCCTTACATACAAACTCAAGAAGAATTGAATCCATTGATATTCTCCGTGGCATCGTAATGGTGATCATGGCACTTGACCATGTAAGAGAATATACGCATTCAGAAGGCCTCGGTGATCCTTTGGATCTTGCCACCACTACCCCACTCTTATATTTTACCAGGTGGATCACACATTTTTGCGCCCCGGTATTTGTTTTTCTTTCCGGTACATCTGTTTATTTGCAAAGCCTGCGTAAAACAAAAAAGGAACTTGCTTCTTTTTTAATTAAAAGAGGATGCTGGCTCATATTTGCAGAAATGGCCATTATTACTTTGGGATGGTCATTCAACCCATTGTACAATCTTTTCTTTTTACAGGTGATCTGGGCCATTGGGATAAGTATGGTGATCCTGGGATTGCTAATACGTCTACCCTTGGCTGTTATTTTAACCATCGGACTGGCAATTGTACTTGGACATAACCTTTTAGATATCCCGGAATCAGCACCGGGATTCAGAGCTGGTTTTGTATGGGACCTGTTGCACCATGGAATGTTTTCTTTATACCCTTATGGAACAAATCGTTTTTTTATTATTGTATATCCATTTGTACCCTGGACGGGCCTGATGTTGCTCGGTTATTGCATGGGCACTTTATTTGCTCCAACATTTCCGGCTGAAAAAAGAAGAATCATACTGGCATTTACCGGAGCAGGTTTATTGTTGTTGTTTATCATGCTAAGGTTTATAAATATCTATGGCGATCCACATCCATGGAGCACTCAGAAAAATTCATTGTTTACTTTTTTTTCTTTCATGAAAGTGCATAAGTATCCACCATCTTTGTTATACATGTTCGCAACAATAGGACCTGCGCTTATTCTTTTATCACTGATTGAAAATATTCAAAACAGGTTTACCAATATTGTTCGTGTTTATGGAAGGGTTGCATTCTTTTATTACATCCTGCACATTTACCTTATACACATGATCACAACAATATGTTTTTTTGCCAGGGGACATTCAATGGGAGATGCAATGAGTATCGCGATAGAAAAACAAGTTCCCTTTTTATTTGTTGTACCCGGTGAGGGTTTTGGTTTGGGAGGCGTTTACCTTGTATGGATATTAGTCGTGGTTGCTTTGTATCCACTTTGTAAATGGTATGATAAATATAAAACCAACCATAAAGAGAAATGGTGGTTGAGTTATTTATAACCGGCAGGTATTGGTACCCAAAACTTATATTAACCGTTTCTTCTTTATTCTTTTTTGTTCTAAATTTATACCACACCGTTTTACTAAGAACAATTATTATTTCAATAGTTATTATTGCCTAAACTTCTGCCATAATGAACCTGAAAAAAAAGTTTAAAAATATCAGCCAGCATATAAAGTATAAGGGACTTTCTGTGTTTCTTATTTCCAAGTTGTACGACCGCAGCCAAAAAAACAAGTTAAAAAAATTAGGTATTAACCATGCCCCTGTTACCGGGGATGTTTCTTTGATTCGTTCAAAAGCGCTTAATAATGATGCGGAAGAAAATATGCCTTCTTCATTTTATGAATTTATGGAAGGGCTAAAAAAAACAGGGCTAAAAAAAACAGATGTAGCCTTGCTCGATGTTGGTTGCGGTGAAGGTCGTATTCTGAATTTTGGCATGCTCCTGCATTTTAAAAGAGTTGCTGGTATTGACCTTGCTGATGAGGCTTTGAAAAACGCAATCGAAAATTGCGCAAAAATGAAAAGGCTCGGTTTTGATACGCCTTATACTGTTGAACATGCCGATGCTGCATTGTATACCATTCCGGAAAACATCAATCTCATATATTTATTTAACCCATTTCGTGAAAAAACCATGGAAGCATTTATGGACAACGTTATTGGACAGATCAACAACCGTCAATCCGAAATGCATGTTATTTACTGTGTGCCTGTTTGGAGAAAAGTATTTGACAGGTATCCTGAATGCACGAAAATATATGAAGGCTATAACCAGGATAAAACAGATGCTTATATATCAGTGTTTAAAATTACTCCAAAGAAAAAATAGTAATCCCATGTTGTGGTTGGTGATGACACCGGCCACTTGTTTCAAATAGCAAGATCCTGTGAATGATCTTTAGATAGCTTTTTAGGAAAATAAATATTCTTAATGCAGTAGCATAAAACTTCCTTTTTGTTCAACCTCCTGTCTTCCTGCAAAAAGGTATTTGCATATCCATACATAAGTTCCAACCGGCTGAGGTTTTCCTTGTAATTTTCCATCCCAACCATTCCCGATAATATTGGTTGTAAACATCCTTTGCCCCCAGCGATTAAAAATGGTGAAGTATTCAAGTACAGAACCACCGGGAAGAATGGGCCTCATTACACTATTATGCCCGTTTGGTGCAAATGCAGTAGGTACGTAAAAGCCAACTCCATATGTTGTAGCTGTTGCATGCCCGGGATAACTATCACCACAACCCTGTGGCGGTGCAAGCGCTATTACACTGATGGTTACCGTTTGTGAATTTGCCAGGCCACTAACCGTATGCGTTGTTCCTGTACTTCCGGAAGTAGGAGAACCATAAGGCCCGCCATCTACAGATACGATATAACCTGCCGCCCCCGGAATTGCCGGCCAGCTAAATGTAAGATCGTTAAAGCCAATATTTGTTGCCGTTACTCTTGGTGAATCGAGTGTTACGATACTTACATCCACCGGCGTTAATGCGCTGCTACATTTTGTATCTGCAGCTCCAACATACAAGGTTGTTGTACTGGAAATAATTCCTGTAGTAAAAGTATTTCCTGTACCAAGCAATCCCGTTCCTGATGAATTGCTATACCAGTTATACGTATAAGAAGCATTGGGGCTCTCAACAGAAAGCTGGGCCGTATTACCGGGGCAAACTGCAACAGCATTTGAAACGGGCGGCAACACCAGGTCAACACTTACTGTGACGGGCACACGCACACTTGTACAGGCGTCACTTACTGCTTCTACATAATAAGTAGCAGGTGAAGTTAAAGCAGGGGTCGTGAGGGAAGTACCTGTTGCCAACACAGATCCTCCTGTGGCAGCATTGTACCAATTATAAGTATAGCCTGCATTTTGGTTTTGAATGGTAATGGTTGATGTGGTGCCTGAACAAATAGTGGTATCCACCAGAACCGGTGCCGCTGCTCCACCCAAAGTAACGGTAGCAGCTGTGCGTACACTTAAGCAGGTTCCATTTACTGCTTCAACATAATATGTTGTATTTGCAGAAAGAGCCGGAGTGGTGAATGAAGTACCACTTGCTAATACAGCTCCTCCCGTTGCTGCTGCATACCAATTATAAGTATAACCTGCAACAGGATTTTGAACCGTTAGTGTAGCAATGTTCGTTGTACAAAGTCCAACACTATTTACAACCGGCACTGTTACAGTATTGATGGTAACAGTTACACTTGAAGATGCTGTACAGTTTGCGATCGTAGTTGCTACGATATAATAAACTGTTGGTGCATTTAAAGCAGGTGTGGTAAAAGAAGTACCGGTAGCCAATAAGTTGGTATGCGCAGCATCTGCATACCATGTATAAGTATAGCCGACGATTGGAGTTTGAACTGCCAGCGACGCTGTAGTATTGGGGCAAATGCTTGTTGCCGGTACTGTTGCTGCTGTTGCCGGACCATAGGTGATCACTACCGGCGTTCGTACACTGCTACATGATCCATTTACAGCTTCAACATAAACAGTGTAAGTTGTTGTTACCGGTGGCGTATTATAAATATTGCCTGTGGATAGCAGTGTCCCGCCGGTTGCTGCATTATACCAGTCGTAAGTGTAACCTGCAACAGGACCTTGCACATTGAGTGTTGCGGAAGCATTTAACTCGCATACGGTTACTGCATTTACTACCGGTGCAGCTGGCGCTCCAGGTACGGTTAAGTCTACCTGTTGAGTAGATTGACAAGCACCTTGTGTGATCGTTAATGTATATGTTCCTGAAGCAACATTTACAAGATTTGCAGTAACCTGGCCCGATGGCGACCAGGAATAAGTTAATGGTGATGCACTGCCCGTAACCGTAGTCGTTACATTACCGCTATTGGGATTGGTACAGGTAGGTGCTGTTGGAACCAAAGTAACTACCAAAGTATCGGTTGCATAAGTAAAATAATCATCATGGTTAAGTGGAACAGCTGCATACAATTTTCCATTGGCAGCTGTAAGCGGGTAAATCGTTGTGCTTGCCGCCGGAAATGTTGGATCAGGCGAAACAATGATGTTTTTTGCTGTTGCAGGAATGCTTCCATTATCAACAGAAAATGTTGCAGGCAATGCAGTGTTTGTTACGCTCGCTTTCCACACACGCTGCATCCTTAACCCCTTGCCATTAAAGATGCATTGATCAATTGTTGTAGGAGCTGCATTATCACCAATCAAAATGAAAGATCTGTTATTGGTAAAGGCATTGGGATTTGCCGAATTCAACAACGGGAAGTTACCGGCAGCATAAGCTCCATTCGTATACATGGTTATCAATGCGGTTGTATTAATTGATTTGGATTGTTTTTGTGCCAGGTTGGATGCATCCTCTCTTCCAATGCCTGTTATATTATTTGCATAACCGCTGTTGTTCGTCCTGTTCCATATGATTGTACCATCTGCAGCGGTATAATCATTTGCATTTACAGCCGCCTGGTCAAGTGTAAAACCATATTTCACCGCCAAGTAAGATTCAACTTTATTTCTTTCTGCCGGGGTCAATGTTCTTGCATAAATAATAACTTCCGCCATGTCTATTTGTGCAGGAAGGTTGAGCAGGTTCTCATTACCGATCACGATCTTGTCGGATACTATTGAAAAATCTCCCGGGCCACCGAGTATAGTAAGCGAAGTATTATTAGCACCGTTCACCCTGTTAATAGAATTCGTGATTGACATATCAGCAAATGCGGTAGACAGTGTATGTTTATTAAGAACGTTGATGTTACCAACGTTTTGACCATTGTCAATTCCCTCAGCCCTGGGAAAATCGAAACGAATATTTCCGGCAGAATTTTCAAAGCCCAATCTTCCCGTATGACCAGTTTGGTCCGTCTCCCATTTCAACCAAACGATCCCGCCTTTAAGATTAAATACCTGGAAAACGGTTACATTATCATTTGCAACAAGAGAAGTTCCGAAAAATGAATTGGTACTTGATAAAGAGTTTGTAAAGCCATCAAAGCGGACATAGGGATTGAAATTTATACCTGGGTCCAGCAGAGAAGGTGCCGTTTGTGCCCCAGGTCCGGAGAGCGTTTGAACAATGAAATTTCCCGTAACATTTGCACCTGATACTTCCTGCCATTGCGTAATCGAGGTTCCGGAAGTTGTGAGCCCCACATCAGACCTTAACCACATAGTATTATTAGCTGCAATACCGCCCGGTGATTGTGCATAGTTGGTAGCAGAAAAAAAGAAAATCGTTAGCAGTAGAAATAAAGAAGCTCTCATTGTAAATATTGGTGCCGTAAGATAAGAAGTATTTTTAAAAGCAGTACCCGGAACTGCTACCAGCTACCAGATTACCCAATGAATATTCCTGCTGCCCGAAACCTAATGTATTATCGTAAAAGTTCCCTTTTCTATGATTGCTTTTCCGCTACCCAACCGATACCGGCATATCCAGGTATATGTTCCCAATAACTGGTTTATGCCTTGCAATTTCCCATCCCAACCTTCACCAATTACACTTGTTGAAAAAACCTTTTGCCCCCAACGGTTATAGATCGTAAAATGATCGAGTGTAGCATTGCTTGGAAAAACAGGCGTTAGCATATCATTCAGCCCATCGCCATTGGGTGTAAATGCCGAAGGAATATAAAAGCCATCTGCATAGGTTCCACCTTTTGAATGTCCCGGGTAACTATCATCACAACCATGCTGTCCAAGTGCAATTACACTGATCGATACAATATGGGCACGTGGTAAATTACCAATCGTATGTGTTGTTCCTGTACTTCCGCTGCTGGGTGACTCATATGCTGAACCATCAACAGATACTTTGTAAGCTGCAGCTCCTGCAACAGGATTCCAGGTGAAAGTGACGCTGCTTCCTGAAACGTTTTTTATACGTACCCGTGGTGAATCGAGTTGCTCAAATAAATTAACATGAACGGGTGTACGCAGATTATCACAGATAGCATTTGTATTTTCTACAAAATAAGTTGTTCCGGAAAAAACCGGTACGGTAATAAAAGAAGTGCCTGTACCCAAAGCATTGCCCCCCGTTTCAACTGAATACCAGGTATAGGTTTGACTGGCTTCCGGGTTTTCTACAGTTAAGGTTGCTGCATTACCTGGGCAAACGGTAGCATCATTTGAAACAGGAGCAGCAATTACGTATACGGTTACGGGCGTACGGTGGCCCGGGCAGGACACGCTTCCATCTACATAATAAACAGTCGTTTGATATAATGGAGGAGTTATTAAAGTGGGGCCAATCACGGTCAATCCTGTAAAACCCCCGTTTAGTTCTGTATACCAGTTATAGTTATCATAAATGGGATTTAAGATCGTAAGCGCAGCATATTCACCAGGGCAAATCGTTGTATCATGTACAATGGGGTATGGCGGGCTGATCAAAGTAGCTGGTACATAGGTTCGGGCACTTGCACAGTTTGTATTCACAGCCTCAACATAAAAAGAAGTACTTATTGTAAGAACAGGAGTAGTAAAAGAAGTGCCGGTGCCCAACAAATTGCCACCGGTTGCCTGGTCATACCAATTATAGGTACATGAAGAAACGGGATTTTGTACAACAAGGATCTTTGTATCATTGGGACAAAAAGTGACACCGTCTACCATAGGTGCTGGTGGCGCCCCGGGGCAAGGATCAAGATTTGTTATAGTTTCAACTACCCCGGCGGAAGATTGAGCAGTTGTAAATTTTAAGCTCACAAGAAGCAAAAAAAATAGTAAAGACTTCATGGTACAAATTGGTAGAGTAAGTTAAGATTAAATAAGCTGCTTTTCATGGTTTTCAATCCACAAAAAAATACGTCATTGCGGGGAACGAAGCAATCTTTTAAATTGGGCAGATCGCTTCGTTCCCCGCAATGACGGCATAGTAATTTCAAATAGTAACATTACTTTACTTCCTGCATATCAACAAGTCTTTTATAAAACCCGTTTTGACCAATAAGGCTGTCATGCGTTCCTCTTTCCACGATCTCACCTTTTTGCAAAACGATGATCTCATTTGCATGACGTATGGTGCTTAACCTGTGTGCAATAACAATGGAAGTTCGGTTGTTCATCAGGTTATTGATCGCATCCTGCACCAGTCTTTCACTTTCCGTATCCAGCGATGAAGTAGCCTCATCAAGAATAAGTATTGGCGGGTTCTTTAACACGGCCCTGGCAATGGTGAGGCGCTGACGTTCACCACCACTGAGTTTGCTTCCACGATCACCGATATTGGTATCATAACCTTCTTCTTTTTTCTCAATGAATGAATGGGCGTTTGCAATTTTTGCTGCGTCAACAATTTCAGCCATGTTTGCATTGTCCATCCCAAGCGCAATATTGTTTGCGATGCTGTTATTGAAAAGTATTGGTTCCTGTGTTACAATGCTTATCAGTTTCCGCAATGAATGCAATGAATAGTCTTTAATATTTTTTCCATCAACAAGTATCTCGCCCGATGTTACATCATGAAATCTTGGAACAAGATCTGCCAATGTTGACTTACCTGCACCACTGCTACCCACAAGCGCAATTGTTTTTCCTTTTTCTATTTTAAGATTGATGTTCTTTAAGATCGTTACATCTTCATACATGAAACTTACATTCTTAAATTCGATGCTGTTTTTAAATGTATCGATCTTTTCACCATTGATATTATCATCAACAGTGACAGCAGCATTCAATACTTCTTCGATCCTTCCAATAGCAGCAGATCCTTTTTGCATATTGCTGAATGCAGTTGAGATGGATTTTGCCGGATCAATAATGTTATAGAACAAACCCATATAAGTAAGGAACAATGCACCATTCATATCGATACCACCTTTGAGTATCTGGCTTCCGCCAAACCAAAGTATTCCGGCAAAAATGGATACACCCATGATCTCACTCATAGGAGAAGCGAGGTCTCTTTTAAAACCGATCTGGTTCCTTGCGTGCAAAAGTTCATCACTGATCTCCTTGAATTTTGTTTTTAATTTTTGCTCAACATTAAAAGCTTTGATAACACGAAGTTCCTCCGAGTGTTTCATCAATGGTGGATAATGTTTCACTGTTTTTATCGGCTACGCGTTGGCTTTGTCTTTTTAATGAGCGGCTAACCCTGCCGATCGCAATACCCATAATGGGCAGGCAAACAAGAATTACAATGGTAAGTTTTGGACTGATATAAAACAACACACCAAGATTAATAAGAATAGACAATGGATCTTTTACCCAACCTTCCAGTGCACCGATCATTGAATATTCAATTTCCCAGAGATCGGTGGTCATCCTGCTCATCAGGTCGCCCTTGCGCTGTTCAGTAAAATAACCAATTGGCAATTTTAGTATTTTGTCATACATATCTGTTCGGATGCGTGTAGCGATCGCATTTTTCATAGGACCAATGGTACGGGCAGATAAATACAGGAACATGTTTTTTAAAAGAATGGAAACGATGATCATTAAACAAACCACGCCCAATGCATACAAGGGATCAACTTTGATGAGCCCGGTCAATTGCTCGTTCACCCATCTCATCAGGCCGTTCTTTGACTGGTTGGCCACTTCTGTTGCAGAGCTGTTAACCTTAAACAATAGTTGCAGGAACGGGAACAACATCCCCAATGAAATAACAGAAAATATGATTGCCATCAGTGTTGTAAAAAGATACCACACGATGGATCCTTTATAATCTTTGAGATACCTGAAAACCCTTGAATATCTTTTCATTTTAATAAATATGTATAGAAGCGGCAAAGTAACTAATTTTACAGGGATTAAATGAGGAACACATGTTAGAAGGAAAAAGACAAAAGCAGGTTGCGGCGGTTTTGGAAAAAGAATTGAATGATATTTTTCAACGGCTTGGCTTTACCATGATGGATGGAGGAATGATCTCTATCGCTTCTGTAAAGATCACACCCGACCTGTTTGATGCACGCATCTATTTAAGTTTTTTTAAAGTAAAAGATCCTGTTGCTTCATTAAAAACGATCCAGGAAAGAACATGGGAAATAAAAAAAGAACTTACAGCCCGTGTAAGGCACCAGTTAAGAAGCATGCCCCAATTGACTTTCTTTATTGATGATACGCTTGATTATGTTGATAAGATGGAGCAGTTGTTTAAGGACATCAAAAAACAAGACGAGAAAAAATCTTAAGAGTTATGAGTTCTGAATTCTGAGTTCTGAATGGGAACTTTAAATTAGAAACTAACTTTTATAAAAAACCAATTCAGCATTCAGAACTCATAATTCAGAATTCCTTACATGTATTTAGATTTCGCCTGGCGTTATTTCAAAGCAAAAAAATCTGCCAATGCTATCAATATCATTGCAAGGGTAACTACCTGCGTGATCGCATTTGCAACATGCTGCCAGGTTTTGGTGCTAAGTGTTTTTAATGGATTTGAAGGATTGGTAAAATCGCTTTACTCTTCTTTTTATACTGACCTGAAGATCGTGCCTGTAAGTGGCAAAACTTTTTTGATGGATGCCGCACAGCTTGCAGAGATTAATCAACAACCATATGTTCGTCATTCTTCTTTGATCGCTGAGGAAAATGCATTGCTGCAAAATGAGGACAACCAATCATTGATGAGATTAAAAGGTGTTGATGAAAATTTTCAAAAAGTAAGTGGATTGCCTGGTAAAGTGATCAGGGGGAAATTTAATTTGGGCGATGTTGATCGCCCATCGATCATCATCGGCGCTGGTATACAATATGAGTCTGGCATTACAGTTAATGATGCATTTGCACCGGAAGAACTCACTGTTATCTTACCCAAAAAAAATAATAAGAGCAACGATCCGATGCAATCATTGAGCCAGGGAAATGTAACTGCAACAGGTGTGTTTGCCATTCAACAGGATTTTGATAATGCCTATGCCATTACCAATATTGAATTTGTAAAACAACAAATGGGACTTGCAGCGAATGAATTCACATCAACTGAAATCAAATTGAAAGCAGGCGCTGATATTAAAGATTGTAAAAAATCTCTCCAGCTTTTACTTGGCAATAAATACAAAGTACAAACCCGCTTTGAACAAAATACCAATCTTTACAATACAATGATCATTGAGAAATGGGCCATCTATGCAGTGCTCACGCTCATCTTAATTATCGCCGCATTTAATATGGTAAGTGCACTCACCATGCTGGTACTTGAAAAAAAACAAGACATTGCCATTTTACAAAGTATGGGAACTACAAGTGGACAGATCAAAAAAATATTTTTAACCGAAGGAATTTTATTAGGTGCATTGGGTACAGTATGTGGAATTTTATTGGCGGTACTGATCTGTTTTCTCCAGGTAAAATACAAACTCATTCCACTGCGTGGCGGATCTTTTCTGATCGATTATTTTCCAGTGAAATTTATTGCAACAGATTTTTTATTGGTAGCCAGCACTGCCATGGCGATATCATTGATCGCTTCGTGGTTTCCGGCTTATAAGGCGTCGAAGCAGCCATTGGAACTGAGGTAATTTGAAGATGGATGAGCTGATTTGAAGATTTGAAAATGTAAAGCCATTTCAATTTTAAAGAATTATTACATTTTCAAATCTTCAAATTTTCAAATTAATAATCCCCCAACGTCTCCGGCAACTGCGCCAGCGCCTTCTTCAACTGTTCATCATTCGGCGCTATTCCATGCCACTCATGGCTTCCTTCCATAAAATCAACGCCCTTGCCCATCGCGGTCTTCATTAATATAACAATGGGTTTACCATTTCCTAATTGCGTTTTTGCTTTTTCAAGCCCTGCAACTACGGCATCCATATCATTTCCTTCCATCTCCATAACGTGCCAGCCAAAAGCTTCAAATTTTGCATGAAGATTTCCAAGGCTCATTACTTTATCTGTAGGACCATCAATTTGTTGCCCGTTATAGTCGATGGTTGCTATTAAATTATCTACTTTTTTGTGTGCAGCAAACATGATCGCTTCCCAGTTCTGGCCTTCATCCAGTTCGCCATCGCCGTGAAGTGAGTAAACAATGCTCTTATCATTATTCAGTTTTTTGGCCAGGGCGGCACCAATGGCAACGCTCATTCCCTGTCCAAGTGAACCACTCGCTACCCTTACGCCAGGCAAATGTTCATGTGTTGTAGGATGACCTTGTAAACGGCTGTTGATCTTTCTGAATGTATTTAATTCGGGTACCGGAAAATATCCGCTGCGGGCCAGTGTACTGTAAAAAACAGGTGATATATGGCCATTGCTCAGGAAAAAAACATCTTCCCCAATTCCATCCATCTTAAAGTCGGGATTATGCTTCATTATTTTGAAATAAAGCGCCGTAAAAAACTCGGTACAACCAAGGGATCCGCCGGGGTGCCCGCTTTGTACAGCATGTACCATTCTTACAATATCCCTGCGTATCTGGGAAGCTATATCTTTAAGTTCAGCCATAAGTATTGTCGTTTGTATTTCTAAATTTTGTAATTTGCCTGCAAACCTACTGTAATTCAGGCCAGGTTCAAAGAAAAAATGCCTTTGTAGCCGTACCTGATAATAAGTTGTGGATTAAACCGTTATTTTATAACTGTATTCATCGATAGTTCGCAAACAAAGGTAGTTTTGCATGGCTTTACAAGGAACATGTTACATATTTGTTTCTTTTTAAATTCTTTATCCAAAACTTAATTAATACTTTTGTAAACACTGGAACAATTAAATTCGGCATGGATAATATTATACTAAGTGCAGTTTTATCTTTTATCATCACGTTTTTTGCTATCCCAGTAATTATCCAGGTAGCGAAGGATAAGAAGTTATTTGATGAGCCTGATGAACGCAAAGTTCATAAGGCAGTTATCCCAACCCTTGGTGGCCTGGGTATCTTTGCAGGCTTTATCATCGCAACTTTAATGGGTGTTCCTCCCGGCAGTATAGAATTACAGTATTATGCAGCAGCAGCCATCGTTGTATTCTTCCTCGGTATAAAAGATGATATCCTTGTTCTTTCTGCAACAAAAAAATTCATTGGCCAGTTGATCGCTGCAGGTATTCTTATCAAATTCGGCGGTGTTTCTTTAAATAACATGCATGGCTTGCTTGGCGTAAATGAAATTCCTCATGCAGCCAGTATTGCACTTTCATTATTCACGATCATTGTTATTACAAATTCATTCAATCTTATAGACGGTGTTGATGGACTTGCCGGCAGCCTCGGCCTGTTAACCACACTTGTTTTTGGATCTTATTTCTTTTACATAGGCCAATATACATATGCTGTAATGGCATTTGCACTTACAGGAAGCCTGGTAAGTTTTTTAATTTACAATTTCTCTCCTGCAAAAATATTTATGGGAGATACGGGTTCGCTTTTGCTTGGGCTCGTAAACTCTATTCTTGTAATCAAATTCATCAACCTTGCAGGAACAGCAAATGTTGCATTTCCCATTGAAGCGGCACCAGCAGTAGGTTTTTCTATCTTAATGATCCCGTTGTTTGATACATTAAGGGTTTTTGCTTTGAGAATATTTGATCGTCGTTCGCCATTCAGCCCCGACAGGACACATATTCATCATTTTTTACTCGACCTCGGATTTTCACATAAAAAAATTACACTTACGATCGTATCAGCAAATATATTTTTCATTGCCATTGCATTTGGTCTCCGTAGCCTTGGCACCACAACGGTTGTTGGTATTTTATTACTCACTGCTTTTTCTTTAATCGGCCTGGTATATTACATACGCCAAAAAAGAAAATCAATTGTTATTACAAAAACTTCTTCAGAAAAGGAACTGATAAAATCACACAAGATACTTACGCTTGTTTCGGATACGGTGGAAGTAGACTAGATATCAGATTTCAGACACCAGATCTCAGCTTTACCTTACACGTTCCTCTTTTTAATTTATTTGAGTGTTATCAATTTCAATTAGAGTTCGGCATTATTACATATAGCTGATATCTGATTTCTGACATCTGATCTCATTTTTCTATAACTTCGCTCCAACTTAATCACTATGGCAGATCTAAATACGATAATGGCAGATATAGAGTCTGCAATGAATAAAGCAATCGCTCACCTGGAATCAGAACTGGTAAAGATCAGGGCGGGAAAAGCAAATCCTTCGATGCTCGATGGAATAATGGCTGATTATTACGGTAACCCCACCCCTATAAACCAGGTTGCAAATGTTGCAGTGATGGATGCAAGGACCATTACAATACAACCCTGGGAAAAAAATATGCTTGCCGTGATTGAACGTAGTATCATCGCAGCAAATATTGGCATCAATCCGCAAAACGATGGTAATATCATCCGCCTGTTCCTGCCACCGCTTACAGAAGAAAGAAGGAAAGAACTGGTAAAGCGTTGCAATGGTGAAGGTGAAAATGCAAAAATATCTGTAAGGAATATCCGAAGAGATGCTATTGAGCAAATAAAAAAATTACAGAAGGACGGTTTGAGCGAAGACGCAAGCAAAGATGGAGAAAAAGATGTTCAGGACAGGACAGATAAATTTATTAGTCTTATTGAAAAACATCTTGTTGCCAAGGAAAAAGAGATCATGGCTGTGTAGTGTGCTTTTAAATAAATAACAATGCATTCCGCTGAAGGTTGGTTTTTTATCTTTTCTATTCCATTATATACAATCTTAATAGGAACAGAGATCTTGTTAAGTAACTGGGCAGGGAAAAAAATGTATTCCTTCAGGATCACTTTACAAAATGTTTATTTCTCGCTCATCAATGCAGGCCTCGACTTGTTTTTACGCTGGCTTTTTTACATCAGCGTTTTAATGTGGGCATACGATCATCATTTTTTCAGAATAGAAAATGTTTATTGGTATTGGTTTATTTTATTCATCCTCGAGGACATTGCTTTTTATATTGAACACCGCGTTGATCATTACTGCAGGATATTCTGGGCCGTACATGTTACCCATCATTCATCTGAAGAATTTAATTTAACCACGGGATTCCGTTCTTCTGTTTTTCAGCCGGTATATCGTTTTATTTATTTTATCCCGATCGCATTGATGGGCTTTCACCCGCTTGATATCGTATTCATGTATTCCGTTACCCAAACCTATGGCATACTTGTTCATACAAAATACATAACAAAAATGCCGCGTTGGTTCGAAGCTGTTTTTGTCAGCCCTTCACACCATCGTGTTCACCACGCAAGCAATACCATTTACCTTGATAAGAACATGGGCATGTGTCTCATCATCTGGGATAAAATGTTTGGCACTTTTCAAAAAGAACTGGATGCAGAGCCAATAAAATATGGTTTGACAAAACCAGTTGAAAATGATAAAAATCCCATCAATATCATCTTTCACGAATGGAAAAGTATCGGGAAAGACCTTCACAAAAAAATACCCTTTCGTACAAAACTTAAATATCTTTTTATGCCGCCGGGGTGGAGTCATGATGGAAGTTCCAAAACGGCTAATGAGTTACGAAAGGAATTGAATCCATAATTTGGAAATGAAGTTTTCAATTCTGTTATTCTTTTAATCATCACATTTTCAAATCTTCAAATCATTTCATTTCCAAATTTCCAAATCTCCAAATTGCCTAATTTTGTTCTATGCAAATTTTCCCTGTTAACAATGAGGCTGATGCTGCACTGTTTTTAAAAGTTCCACTTATTATTTACAAAAAAGATCCTAACTGGATAAGGCCTTTGGACAAAGACATCAAAGAAGTATTTGATGAAAAAAAGAACAAGGCTTTTCGTTTTGGAAAAATACAGCGATGGATATTAAAAGATGATGAAGGCAATTTGACCGGCCGCATCGCCGCTTTTGTATATTCAAAATATAAGAACAAGGGTGATGATATGAAAGTTGGCTGCATGGGTTTCTTCGAATGCATCAATGATACTGCTTCTGCAGAATTGCTTTTAGACAATGCAAAACACTGGTTAATAAAAGAAGGAATGGAAGCCATGGATGGCCCAGTAAATTTTGGTGAACGTGATCGCTGGTGGGGCCTTGTTACCGAGGGTTATTTTGAACCGCTTTATTGCATGAATTACAATCCACCTTATTACAAGGATCTTTTTGAAGATTATGGCTTTAAGGTTTTTTACAACCAGGTTTGCCTGGGTATGCCCGCACAAAAACCAT
Organism: Ferruginibacter sp.; assembly: GCA_047601875.1. GTDB lineage: Bacteria > Bacteroidota > Bacteroidia > Chitinophagales > Chitinophagaceae > Ferruginibacter. Next base: position 1,384,870 of record JASGIL010000001.1, read on the forward strand.
TGGATAAAAAGATCTGGGAAAGGCATGATGTGATCGCTGCTGATAAAAACTATAGCTGGAGACTGATCAAAAAAAATGAACTTGAAAAGTATGCGGCAGATTTTACAATTGTTTACAACAAAGCATGGGCAGGACATGGTGGTTTAAAACAACTGGAAAAGAAACAGGTGCTTACCATGTTTAAAAAAATGAAACCGGTTATGGATGAAGAACTGGTTTATTTTGCTTACTACAAAGAAGAACCCATCGCTATTTTTATCAACCTGCCCGATCTCAATCAATGGTTCAAACACCTGAATGGCAAATTTGGATTGTTGCATAAATTATATTTTTTATACCTACAGAAATTTAAACCCAACAGGAAATTTGTAGGTGTTGTTTTTGGCGTGGTGCCCGAGTTCCAGGGAAAAGGCGTGGATGCATTTATTATCACAGCATCTGCCATCACCCTGCAAAAACCAAATGCAAATTATCTTGAATATGAGATGCAATGGATCGGTGATTTTAACCCAAAAATGATCAACATTGCAGAAAATCTAGGCCATGTTACAAGGAGTCGTAATCTTGCTACCTACCGTTATATTTTTGATCGCACAAAAGAATTTAAGCGACACCCGATGTTGGGATAATTGTTAACTTGCGACGAAGGCGAAGGCCAATTAAAAATTAATAATTAAAAATTAAAAAGTCGGATGTTAAGAATTGGACATTATTGCCGATTCCCGATTGCCGATTCCTGATTCCCGTATGGAGGATAAATTCATTGTTTCCGCCCGCAAATACCGCCCGCAGAATTTCAGTACTGTGGTTGGGCAGACGCATATAACTACTACTTTAAAAAATGCGATCAATAACAACCAGCTTGCACATGCATTTTTATTTTGCGGTCCACGTGGTGTTGGTAAAACAACCTGCGCACGTATTCTTGCAAAAACAATTAATTGTGAGAACAGGACCAAGGATGGTGAAGCATGCAATACATGCAACAGTTGTGTAACATTTGATAATGGCACATCATTAAACATACATGAACTGGATGCGGCCAGTAACAATTCTGTTGATGATATAAGAACACTGGTAGAACAGGTTCGCTTTGCACCACAGGCAGGTAAATACAAAGTATATATCGTGGATGAGGTTCATATGCTCAGCGCATCTGCATTCAATGCATTTTTAAAAACACTGGAAGAACCCCCACCCTATGCTATTTTTATTTTAGCCACCACAGAAAAACACAAGATACTTCCAACCATACTCAGCCGTTGCCAGATATTTGATTTTAAGCGTATAACCATCAACGATACAATTGATCAACTACAGGATATTTGTGGCAAAGAAAACATCAGCGCCGAAAAAGCAGCGTTGCATGTGATCGCACAGAAAAGTGAAGGTTGCATGCGTGATGCACTGAGTATCCTGGATAAGATCGTAAGTTTCACCAGCGGGCAATTGAATTATACCAATACACTGGAACACCTGAATATACTTGACGAGGATTATTATTTTAAAATGCTTGATCATATGCAGCAGCAAAAACTGGCAGATGCTATGTTGTTGTTTGATGAGATCAATCAAAAGGGGTTTGAGGGAGATACATTATTGGAAGGCTTTGCAGAATTTACCAGGAACTTACTGGTGAGTAAAGATGCAAGAGCTGCTGTTTTATTGGAAGTAGCAGATGATTTCAAACAAAAATATTTACAATCTGCACAACAGGTTGCAACAGCATGGCTGATCGCATCATTGAATATTTTAAACGAAGCCATCATCAATTACAAACAGGCACGCAACAAAAAATTACACATTGAACTTATACTGATCAAGCTTACTTACTTACAACAAGCTGTTCAACTCAGCAATGGTGATGGTGAACTTGATAAAAAAAAAATAACTGATACAGCAAAAGCGGTTGCGTTTAGGGCGTTGCCGATCATTGAAGTGAAGCAACCGGGAATCGGTCCCGCCGGAAAGCGGGAGCAATCGGCAATTGAAAAAAAGGCGACACTTATAATTGAAGAGGAGAAGCCTGAAATAAAACGCAACCCAACAACAGTTGTAAACCCTGTTGGCGGTTCTGCAAAAACCGAAAACAAACCAGAAGAAAAACCCGTTGCCAAATTTGGTTCACTTGCAAAGATCCGTGAACAAATGGCCAGCCAGAATAACAAAGGCAACCAGGCAAAACCATTGACGCCAGAAAATCTTGAAGCAGCATGGAATATTTTTATAGAAACGCTTGAATCAAAAAAGAATCACTCAGCTGCAACCAATTTCAAAAATGCAAAGCTTGAGATCGTTGATGAAAATTCATTTGATATCATAACAGATGGCAATATCCAACAAAAATTTATTGAAGGCGAACGTTCCCATCTCATCACACATCTTCAGAAATATTTCAACAACAGGTTGCTTAAATACACGGTAAAGATCGTTGAATCAAATACACCGGTTGAAAATGAAGAAAAGCCACTGAACAGGAAACAACAGTATATGCTGCTGGTGAAACAGTATCCGTATATTGAGGAGTTGAGGAATAGATTAAAACTAGAACTGGATTAATGAGCTACAAGCCGCAAGATATAAGCTACAAGTCTTAGCTACCGACTTGTAACTTGTACCTTATAGCTTGAAGCTGTATTCAGCTTTTTAACTTAATTTCGGGATTCAAATTTTACAATAAAGAAATACGATTATGGCAGAAGTAATACGCATGCCCAGGTTGAGTGATACGATGGCGGAAGGAAAAATTGTATCGTGGAATAAAAAGGTAGGCGACAAAATAAAAGCTGGTGATGTATTGGCTGAAGTAGAAACAGATAAAGCAACAATGGAACTGGAAAGTTACAACGAAGGAACATTGTTATACATCGGCGTTGAAGCTGGTAAAGCTGCAAAAGTAGATGGCGTATTAGCGGTAGTAGGTAAGGCTGGTGAAGATTATAAAACTGCATTGGGTGGTGAAAGCAATGGGAGTAAAACTTCCACCAGTGAAAAAGCACCCGAAAAAGAAAAACCTGTAACGACCAGCGAACCAACGAAAAACGAAAAACGAGAAACGGTTTCTCTACCTGCGGGAGCAAAAGAAATCCGCATGCCGCTTTTAAGTGATACCATGACCGAAGGAAAAATTGTTTCATGGAACAAAAAAGTTGGTGATAAAGTAAAAGCAGATGATGTACTGGCGGATGTGGAAACAGATAAAGCAACGATGGAAGTAGTAGGTTATGAAGAAGGCACATTATTATACATTGGCGTAGAAGCCGGCAAAGCTGCAAAAATAAACGAGATCATTGCGATCGTTGGTAAAGCAGGAACGGATGTAAGCGCTTATGTAGCTGCTGAAAAATCCGGTGCAAATGCTGCTACTACACCGGCAGCGGCTCCAAGTCCTGCCGGCGGTTCCACAGAAACCGTTGCTGCAACCGCTTCTCAACAAAATGAAACCAGTAATGCATCTGCAGACACCAGGATAAAAGCATCTCCCCTTGCTAAAAAACTTGCAGAAGAAAAAGGGATTGATCTTTCTAAAATAAATGGAAGTGGCGATAATGGGCGTGTGACAAAAAAAGATGTTGACAGTTATGTTCCTGCTGCTGCCCCTGCAGCGGCTACAAGCACTGTCGGCGGTTCATCTAAACCTGCTGCTACAGCAATACCATTCACAAATACAAGCCAGGAAGGACACACCGATATCCCACTAACGCAAATGCGTACTGTAATTGCACGCCGTCTTGGTGAAAGCATGTTCAGTGCACCGCATTTTTATCTTACCATGGAATTGAACATGGACAATGCGATCACTGCACGTAATGCAATGAATGAAGTAAGTCCTGTAAAAATCTCGTTTAATGATATGCTGATAAAAGCATGTGCAACAGCGCTTCGCCTGCACCCTGCGGTAAACAGCAGCTGGATGAATGATTTTATTCGCCAGAATCATCATATTCATATCGGCTCTGCATTGGCGTTACCGGAAGGATTGATCGTACCGGTTATAAAATTTGCAGATCAGAAAACATTATCACAGATCGCTGCAGATGCAAAACAATTGTATCAAAAAGCAAAAGATAAAAAATTACAACCGGTTGAGTTCAGCGGTAATACATTTACCATTTCCAATCTTGGTATGATGGATATTGAGGATTTCACTGCTATCATCAATCCGCCCGACAGTTGCATACTGGCTGTTGGAAAGATCAAAGAAGTTGTTGTTAAAAAAGAAACAGGCTTCGATGTTACCAATGTGATGAAAGTAACATTGAGTTGCGATCACAGGAGTGTGGATGGTGCTGTTGGTGCGGCTTTCCTGCAAACATTAAAAAAGTACATGGAAAACCCGGTTACCATGCTTGTTTAAAAAATAAAAAAACTCAGGAAAAGTGTTGGGCAACCGGCACTTTTTTTATTTAATACAACTGCTATGAAAAAAATATGTTTATCGGCTTCATTCATTTTAATTACACTAATAATATCAGCACAAGAGATCACCAACACGGTAATGTTGGATGAGAATAAAACCATCACTACAAAAAAGAAACAAGCCAGGTTTCTAACTATTACAAAGAAGGTCTCCGATACAGAATTTCAACAGTTGAATTATAATTATAAGTGCCGGTAATAAGTGTACAAACATTCAGTGACGCTTCTCTTACCGTACTCCAGGGATTCAATTTAATGTACGATACTAAAGGAAGACTCACACTTGCCGGCTATTACACGAACAATCAAAAAGACCGCACCTGGTATTATTACAACGATACATTTAAGGTGATAAAAAAAGAAATATATGCAGCGGGCGATCTTCTTGAAACAATTGATCCCGATATGATACCAAATTCACCGGATATTGGTCTTTTACCAGATGAAAAAGACGCAGCCTTTAAAGGTGGCCAGGCCGCGTGGATAAAATTTCTTATGCGCAACCTGAATCCCGACGCCGGAGCAAAATCAGTAAAAGGCGGACAAGTGCTGGTAGCATTTACACTTAATAAAAACGGCCACCCATGTGATATTTATTTACGAAAATCCGTTGAACTTGTCTTAGATGAAGAAGCTTTGCGTGTTATGTATAAGATGCCTGATTGGGAACCGGCGATGCAAAATGGTCGACTTGTAAACGCTTACCGCGTACAACCAGTTACGTTTGAAGTAAGGTAAATAAACTTTCAAAATATTTTGAAAGTTCAGAAATGATACATATCTTTATTCTATAAAGAAGAAAAATGAAACTAACCGAAGCAAAAAAACAATTCATCAGCAGCTGGGGTGCATTTGGAACCCATTGGGGGATCAATCGCACCATGGCACAGATACATGCATTGTTGCTGATCAGCCCTGATCCCATTACACAGGATGAGATCATGGAAGAATTGAGCATCAGCCGCGGTAATGTGAATATGAATATCCGTGAGCTCATCAGCTGGAGCCTGGTAGAAAGGATCATTGTATCAGGCGAGCGCAGGGAATATTTCAGTGCTGAAAAAGATATCTGGAAAGTTGCAACACAAATAATAAAAGAAAGAAAGAAAAGAGAGCTGGATCCCATGCTCAAGTTATTATCACAACTCGAAAATGTAGACGGTGATAAAAAAGACAGGGAAACAAAACAATTTGTAGAAATGGTAGCAAGCATTAAAAAATTAGGAATGAGTGCAGACAAAATGCTGGATGCAACCATCAAAGCCGAAGAACACTGGTTTACCGGCAGCATCTTAAAAATGTTCAAATAATTTTTTATATCCCGTATTGAACGGGATTTTTTATAAGGTAAACTTTCATATTTTTCTGAAAATTTAAAATATACAGTTATGAAAAGGTTCAAAGTGTTTGATGTGTGGATGAGTATATCGCTCTTCGTTATATTATTGGTATGGAGCCTGGTGATGCAGGAATTGGGCTACATCATTTTATCTTATTTGATCATAGGCAGCTGGCAGATCATAAGTATGATGGTACATGCTTATAATGACTGGTTCACCGAAAAGAAAAGCAAGAGACGTATTTATCATTGGATAGCCGGGCTCAGCGTTGTTACAATCCCGATCGGGTCATACCTATTACTCACTTTCATTTCGCCGTTTATGGCAGCCTACTATACATGGTTGTGTTATGATGAAGTATATGTAAAGATGCAACGCCCGCTTGCTTTACTTAAATGAAACTACAGTTCCCGTAGTTGGTGTCCCCACCAACCACAATAACTCTTAATAATAACTTTTAAAAAACAATTTTATGAACCAGGTCATCATCACTTACATTGTTTATTTGGCAATAACAATTTGTTTAACTGTATGGGTAGCACGAACACTTTTTAAAAACGGAAAGATCTTTTTAGTAGATATCTTTCATGGCAATACTGCATTGGCTGATAGTGTAAACAACCTTTTGCTTGTTGGATTTTATCTTATCAATTTAGGCTATGCTGTTTACACATTGCGGATCACAAACAACATTGAAAATGCAAGGCTAATGATCGAGGTACTTAGTTTTAAGATCGGGCTGATCATTCTCATATTGGGAGCCATGCATTTTATGAACCTGTATATTTTCTTTACACTGCGTAAAAGAGCATCAACACAAACAAAACATGTTGTTGAAGAGGTATTTTAATTTATTTGAGATGAAAAACAATAAAATAATTATTTACGACGATAGCTGCCCCTTATGTGCAGTTTATACAAAAGGTTTTGTTTCTGCCGGGATGATCAAAAAAGAAAACAGGAAGAATTTTACAAGCATTGATCCTGCCCTTTTGAGTATGCTCGATACAAAAAGATGCCAAAATGAAATTCCTGTGATCGACAACGATACAAACCAGGTATTCTATGGAATAGATGCGATCACAGAAATACTGCAAACAAAAATTCCATTTGTAAAAAAGATCGTTCAGCTGCCATTTGTAAAATGGCCACTTACCAAACTATACAAACTCGTATCCTATAACAGGCGTGTGATCGTAGCAGGCAAAGCGGCACCGGGTAACTTCGATTGCACGCCTGATTTTAATTACAGGTATCGCCTCGTGTTTATGAGCATATTCCTTGTATTCAATACGGCAATACTCTTTCCCATTCATCATTATATCCTGGAAAATAGTTTTAGTTCAATATCGGTTAAACAATTAATGCTTGCTCATTTTTTATTGGTTGCATTGAACATGACCATCGCATGCTTTTTAAACAGGAAAACAGCATTTGAATATTTAGGACAGGTAAATATGCTGGCGCTGACAACAATACTTGTAACGCTTCCTTTGATGTTCTTAAATAAATTCCATTTAATTCAACATGCGGCCATTAATAATTTTTATCTTTTCATGCTTAGCTTTTTTGTTTTTAGAGAATATAAAAGAAGAATGCACTTTGCAGGGATCATCAGGTCCTATCCTGTTATTTATAGATTGAATATTCTTACATTATGTAGTTTTATCATCTTACTGCTATATTAGTATTTTACTCAGCGCCTCTGCGCCTCTGCGGTAAAATAACCGCGGAGACGCAAAGACGCTGAGATTATATTCGAGATCTGGAATATCTTCATAACAGTAACAGGTATCATTTTCTTTTATTCTAATTTGCAGGCCAGTGTCGACCCATCCCATAATATTATTTGATGGCATATGTAACTTATGCAACAGTTCTGTGCAGTATGTAATAAAGCATGATCCGGCTGCTTCATTTAAATTTGCTTCATTACAAAGTGAGCAGGGACAAAATTTACTAAGGCAATTCAACCTTGCAACAAACGATATCAACTCTTTTGTATTGATACAAGACAATAAAGCATATACAAGATCAACAGCTGCATTAAAAGTTGCAAAGCAAATAAAGGGGGCCACCAAATTATTATATGGCTTTATTATTGTACCGGCATTTATCAGGGATGCAGTTTATAGTTTCATTGCACACAACAGGTATAAATGGTTTGGCAAAAGGAACGAATGCATGGCCCCCACTCCTTCATTAAAAGAAAGATTTTTAAATTAAACAGATGGCATCAAAAAAAACACTGGTACTAGGCGCTTCCGAAAATCCGCAACGTTATAGTTATCTCGCTGTACAAAAATTATTGTCACATGGGCATCCTGTGATCGCCATTGGCAAAAAAGCAGGCAGGGTTCACGGCATTGATATATTAAAGGAAAAGAAAATGGAGCATGGTATTGATACCGTTACACTTTACCTTAATCCCATGAACCAACAAAACTATTATGATTATATACTTGAATTGAATCCCAAACGCATCATCTTCAACCCGGGCACAGAGAATGAAGCATTTGAATCAATGGCTAAAGCAAAGGGAATTAATACCATGGAGGCCTGTACGCTTGTATTATTAAGCACCGGCCAGTATTAATGCTTAGTAATTTTACGAAACAAAAAATACTAAAAAAATACGCTGCTCTGCATACTAATGATTTCATGAATGCGTTTTAGAAGAGTAATACCCTATACCCTTTTTAAAATCTGAAACCATGAAAACCTTAAAAGCCATTTTTAGCTTGCTGCTTTGTCTAACAACTGCCGCGGCTTTCTCCCAAAAATCTGACCAGGTAAGACCGAAACTTTTCACTGCTTATCCTGAATCGATTCAACTTTCAAAAAACATTTTACAGAATACAATGAATTCATCTGAAGGTGAAATCGTAATTGTAGCTTTTTCGAATGACTTTCATTTTAAAGGCACAGTAATAAGCAATCAAAAAAAATACGACAACCTGCAATGTGTCATGATAAAATCTCCTGCTTTTGGAAATGCAATTTTCCAATTGTCGAGAATAACAAATAAAGACAAGAGTTATTCATACAAAGGCCGCATCATTAACTCAGAAGCTGCCGATGGTTATGAAATAAAATCCGATAAAGACAACAATTATCAATTTGTAAAATTTGAAACAAAGCAAATCTTACAGGATTGTAGCTTTAATTAAAATAAGAATAAACCCTAATAACAATATCCAATAATTACCGGCCCTTGCGGTTTTAAACCTACCACAATGAAAAACTTTACCCTTACCCTGTTTTTGTTCATGGTATTTTGTTCAGCATATAGTTTACCAAAACTGAGCAGTTACCCTATAGCACCGGCAACCATCTATCTTGATTTTGACGGACAGACTGTTGTAAGTGCAGGTTGGAACGGAGGTGCTCCTTTGATTTGCGCTGCTGCTCCATTGAGCGATGCACAGATCACAGAGATCTTCAATCGTGTATCAGAAGATTACAGGCCATTCAACGTTAATATCACAACAGATGAAGCAGTATTTTTAGCTGCACCTGTTGCACAAAGAATAAGAGTGATCATTACACCTACCAGTGCATGGAAGCCAGGTGTTGGTGGAATATCATACATCGGTTCTTTTACATGGGGAGATGATACACCAGCTTTTGTTTTTACAGACAGGCTGGGGCCAAACAATGCAAAATACATCGCTGAATGTTGTTCACATGAAAGCGGGCATTCAGTTGGATTGTCGCATCAATCATCTTATGATGGAAGCTGCAATCTTACCGAAACATATAATTCAGGTACAGGTTCAGGCGAAATAGGATGGGCACCGGTAATGGGTAACAGCTATTACAGGAACATGACAGGATGGAACAATGGCCCCACACCTTATGGTTGTGCAAACGTACAGGATAATTTAAGTATCATCACTTCACAGAATGGTTTTACATACCGTGCAGATGATTTTGCTGAAACAATGGACAACAATACGCAGTTACTTAACACTGCATCAACTATTGATGGTTTGATCACTACAAGTACAGATAAGGACGCATTCAAATTTATATTGACTGCAAACGGAAATTTTCATCTTGATGCAAACCCGTACAGCCTTAGCCCTGGAAATAATGACGGTGCTGATCTTGACATAAAGCTTTCATTATACGATGCATCATTAAACCTGGTGAAAGTATATGACCCGGCAAATAAAATGAGTGTTACGATCGATACAGCTTTAAATGCAGGTACTTATTATATACTGATCGATGGTACAGGTAATGCAAACACAGGTAACTACGGTAGCCTTGGTTCTTATAAAATAACAGGTATCACAGGTGCATTACCGATTCGCAGTGTTGTACTCACAGGAGACAATTCGAATCGCAGGCACACACTGAAGTGGACGATCAATGCAGATGAGCCGGTAAAAAACCAGGATCTTGAATTTTCAGAAGATGGCATTACATTCAGATCATTGGCAGTAGTACAGTCACCAAAAACAATGTTTAGCTATGCACCGTTTTACAACAGCGATGTTATGTATTACAGGGTAAAAGCAACATCAGTTACCCAGCAAATAGTTTATTCAAATGTTGTTTCATTGGCAATAAACTGGAGATCAACAAGGCCATTTACAGTATCTACGTTCGTTAATAGTAAGATCAGTGTAAGTGCATCAGAAAATTATCAATACAACCTGCTTGATGCTAATGGAAGGTTGATAGCTAAAGGAACAGGTATAAAAGGATACAATACAATTGATATCGATAACCGCTCAGCGGGCTTATACATAATCCAGTTATTCAGCAACGGTCAAAAACAAATAGAAAGAATTATAAAACAGTAAGGTAGATTCATGTGTAAGTTAGGGGTCAACGTTAGGGGTTGGCCCTTTTTTTATTTACGAATTTTGTGATGCGAATTTTTTACCACGAATTAAAAAAACGAATTGCACGAATTACACGAATTTGCATCGCAAGAGTTTACAACTCACAACTTTGATTCCCGATTGCCGATTCCCGTAGCAACAAATCTCACAATAAAACGTTTTATAATTATAAGCGACTCACAGTTCATAGCTGGCAGCTCGCAGCTTTTATTCACATATTAACATTTAGTCCGTAAAAACAATTTCGTAACATATGCCTCTCATTTTTTTCGTAAATTTAAAAAACTACTTTTTATGCTATGGAGAAAATTTAACGGCGACGCTATACAGCTTCCCATAAAAGATGCCGTAGAGCAAGCCATCAAAAGAGAAACAGCAGCTGGTTATAAGCTAAAGGTCTGCATCGGTACAGACAGCCAGGTAAAAGGACGTGATACCGAATTTGCCACCGTTATCGTTTTTTTGCGTGAAGGCCATGGAGGCTTCATGTTCATCCACAATGAAAAAACATTGGTGAAGTATAGCATCAAAGAAAGGATGCTTGTTGAAGTTGCAAAGAGCATTGAGATCGCTTATGAACTTTGTAACCTATTTACAACTTATGATGTTGATATGGAAGTGCACGCCGACATCAACACCAATCCCCACTTTAAAAGTAATGAAGCATTGCGTGAAGCGATGGGTTATATACTTGGGATGGGATTTGCATTCAAAGCAAAACCGGAAGCATTTGCAAGCAGCAGCTGCGCCAATAAAGTTGTGAACTAATATTTTTTATCCTGCTTACCTTTTAAACTGCAGCATCCCGTTTATTCTGCATAATACCTTCGTCTCTCTTAGATTTCAGAATTCAGATATCAGCTTCGATAAAATATCTTCAACCAACTTTGCTTCATTGCCGATTCCCGATTGCCGATTGCCGATCACTTCTCCCCCTTTTTCCCATGCTCTTCCGGCGCCAGCATCTCATTCGTTTCATCAATAAACGCAAGTATCTTATCCTTCCCCATTCTCTTCACTGCACTCGATACAAAATGCTGCGGCAAAAATTGCCATGTCTTTCTCATAGCATTTAAAAAATCTTTTACATTCTTACTCACTACACGTTGTGTTTCTTTATCTGCTTTTGTAAACACCAGGCAAAATGGGATCTGCCATTTTTTTAATGTTTCTAAAAATTCAAGATCTATTTTTTGTGGTGAATGTCTTGCATCTATCAGCACAAACACCATGGTAAGGTTTTCTCTCTTGCGTAAATAATTTTCTATCATCTGCTCCCACTTTCTCCTGCTGCTGATACTCACTTTTGCAAAACCATATCCCGGCAGATCGACAAGAAACCATTTGAATGTATTTACTTTTTTCTTACCATCCGATTCATCAAGGCTGCTCGTTATTTCAAAATGATTGATCAGTTGTGTCTTGCCGGGTGAGGCCGATGTCTTTGCAAGCTTATCGTTATTACAAAGCATATTGATCAATGAAGATTTACCAACATTGCTCCTGCCGATAAATGCATACTCCGGTCTATCGGGTGCGGGACATTTATCATATGCCGGGCTGCTAACGATATAAACTGCGTTCTTAATATTCATCTTAATTACTAATTAATTCACAAAAATACTCTTTATAAAAACAATGGAACCATTACAGGCAATAGCAAAACACCAAACTGCTTATCTTTGCAACTTTATATGGCAGATTTTGCACATGATACCGTTGTTCCTTATAAGGATTCTGAACTTAGCAAAAAAGAACAGGTAGCGGGCATGTTTGATGATATTTCAGGAAGGTATGATTTTTTAAACCGCTTTTTAAGTGCAGGCATTGATATAAGATGGAGAAAAAAAGCAATCGGTTATTTAAAAGATACAGCGCCCAAAAAAATACTGGATGTTGCTACGGGTACTGCAGATGTTGCTATCATGGCATCTCATTTGCTCAAACCCGAAAAAATTACCGGCATCGACATCAGTGAAGGCATGCTCGAAATAGGCCGTAAAAAGGTAGAAAAAGCAGGCCTGGCGGGCACAATAGAACTACAGAAGGGAGATAGCGAGGCAATAAATTTTAATGAAAATTCGTTTGATGCTGTGACCGTGGCTTTTGGAGTGAGGAATTTTCAGCATTTAGAAAAAGGATTAGCAGAGATCAGGAGGGTACTGAAACCAGGAGGCAAATTAATTGTATTGGAGTTTAGCAAGCCTACCCTGCCCTTTGTAAGGTCCTTTTATAAGTTCTATATGAAAATTGTTACTCCCAACATGGGCAAACTCTTTTCGAAAAACCGCAGTGCATATAAATATTTAGATGAATCAATAAAAAAATTCCCTGAAGGAAAAAATTTTACCAAAATTCTTGATAACATCGGTTTTAAAAAAACATTCAGTAAATCACTGAGTTTAGGAATATGCACTATCTATTGCGGAGTAAAATAATACATATCGTTTTAATTGCTTTCATGTTTCCGGCTGTTGCGTTCTCACAGTTTCGTATGGGCGATGGCATCAACTTACCTGATCATGATGATAAAAAATTTCATTTTGGTATCAACGTGGGCGTGAACCGCTCCCACTATAGTTTTTCTTTTAACCCGCTTTATATCAGCCCTGCCAACGATAGTATTTTCAATGTAGAAAGCATCAACAGTACAGGTATCAACCTTGCATGGCTCGTAAATATGCGTTTGGGAAATCATTTGGATTTCAGAACCTATCCACTGGATCTTGTGTTTACAGAAAAAGCATTTGAATATAAATTAAGACATCCCGATCCGTTCCAGGATGAAGACAGTACAACGATAAAAAAGATACAGGGCATTACACTTGCTCTTCCTGTGCAACTTAAATTCAGCAGCGACCGTATCAATAATTTTAAAGTATTTATGATGGCTGGTGGTAAGATCGAATATGATTTTGCAGCAAATGCGGGCAAGAAAAATGAACGCATCATGAAGCTAAATAAAATTGATTATGGCATCGAAGCAGGAATTGGTTTCCATTTTTACTTCGAAGTATTTGTACTTACGCCTGAATTGAAATTAGGATGGGGACTGAGCAATGTTCATCAACGCGATGAAACTTTAAAATACTCCAACATTATTGATAAGGTAAATTCACGTACGCTTACGCTTTCTCTAACTGTAGAATAGTTTTAAACTTGGCGTCCCTGCGCCTTTGCAGTTAAATTTACCGCGGAGACGCAGAGACGCTAAGAATCTAATAATCGTATTGTCGCTTAAACATATTTATACGAACACCTCCGCTAAAAAATGTTGAGCTTATTGAGCCTGGTGTAAAGGCAACTTTAGAATTGCGTTGCTGAAATGTAAGTTCTAAATAAATATTTTGTTTTATTTCATAAGAAACTTCCAGTAATGCATTTAAAACAGTAAGCTTATTTCCATTGCCCACTTTAAATCCACTCTCTCTCGGGCGATCGGTATACACCCTGAAAATATCACCACCATAATCCACGCCGTTACTATCAAGTCCCTTGTAATAATAGATCATCCTTGCATTGATGTATAATTTTTTGATGGGTTGATAGTTAATGATTCCAATGAATTCCTGGAAATTTGATCCAAGCGGATGCGCCAATGGCTGGTTATAATGTGTATAATTACCAATGGTATCTTTATGCGAATAAGTAAAAGGACGCACCCTGTTTATTTCTCCCTGAAGATCGAGGTTCTTTATACCAAATGCATCAACATATTTTGCGCCCACCTGTATACCGTATTTATTGGCCCAATAGCCGGGATCATTTTTAATTTTCTTTAAGATGAATTCGTCAAGCATGAGTTGTCCATACAGTTGCAGCTTATGCATGATGTTGGCTTTAAAATCAAAACCTGCAAGTGCATTATCCGGGCTACCAACCGTACCTTCTATATGCCTGTAAAAAATGATGGGGTTCAGGTATTGAAAATCGAAACGATTGGTACGGCCAAAAATAACACCTTCAAATAATCCCAGGTTCAGCCATTTGGTAACGTTAAGGCTAAGGTGATGCATAGCCGCATATTTCCTGTCGATCAAACTATCGCCATTCCTGATATGGCGTGGCGTAAGCTCCATAAAAAGATTCTGGTAATTGAATTTCCAAACCTTTGTATTCAACTTTAAAAACAGGTAGCTATTTCCCCAATCACTTAAGAATAAACTCCGGTAACCATTACCAATAAAATTTTTATCATAGCCAAATTGCAGGTCAATAAATTTTGTTGCATTAAAAGTGATATAACCTCTGCCATCGAAGTAATCCTGTTGTGAAGGATCTGTTTTAAATGGTTTATAAAACCCAACTCCCGGTACAGCTTTAGCAGTTTGAACATACTGTTGAAAATACGATGGGCCACGCTCCTGGTTATCGATGATGGTAGATGAGAATCCAACCTTTCTGCCGATCATACCACGCAAGGTTATACCACGGCTGCTCACATACTTTAATGCACCATCGTCTGTACTTTTATCATTATCAGTTTCGCTTCCTGCACTTATTTGTAGCACCGGGTTGATGGCAAGAAAAAAGTCTTTTGTATGTACTTCAAAAAAATTAGGTGGTGTTTTATAAAAAGTTTTGAACCAGGGTAATTTGCTTTTAAATCCGTCAAGCGATCCTGTTACCCATTCGCTGTTATTCATTAGCAGGCTACGCATATTGTATTCATCAACCTTTGAGAACTTAACGTATTTAGCTCCTTTGGCAGCAGGATCTTTGCGTATACTGTCAATGAATTCAGCTTCCTGCACAATAAACTTCCTGCTAAATGGCTTTAGCGAAGAAAAGTTCAGGTCGGTATTTTTTTGTTGCATTATTTCAAGCCTGTCCACGAAATGGGCCTCTTTAGATCCCTGTGTGAGGTAAGTTGACTGTGCGCTAACTGTAACAGGTAAAACAAAAGCGAAAAATTTGATAAAGGTTTTGATAATTTGCATTGGTACTTTTTATTTAAAGAATCTTATATTCAAGGTATGCAAAAATATCTTTTTAAAGACATACAAGTCGTAAATGAAGGAAAAATTCAATGTATGGACGTATTGGTGAAAGACGAACGCATTGAAAAAATAGCACCCAATATTACTGAGAAAGGGAATATTACCGAATTCAATGGCGAAGGCAAACATCTTTTCCCAGGTGTAATTGATGACCAGGTTCATTTCAGGGAGCCGGGCCTTACACACAAGGCAAACATTTTTTCTGAAAGCAGGGCCGCGGTAGCAGGTGGTACAACAAGCTTTATGGAAATGCCCAATACAATTCCAAATGCACTAACGCTCGATTTGCTGGAAGACAAATACCGTATTGCTGCCAATTCTTCCATCGCAAATTATTCGTTCTTTATGGGCGTTAGTAATGATAACGCAAATGAAGCACTGAAAGTAAATAAATTTAAAAATGACATCTGTGGTATAAAAATATTCATGGGCAGCAGCACGGGTAATATGCTTGTTGACAATCATTCTACACTAAATAAAATTTTTAGTGAAAGCGAAGTGCTTATTGCCACACATTGTGAAGATGAAAGGATCATTAAAAGGAATTATGAAAATCGAAAAAAAGAAAAACAAAACCTTGAAGCATCCGATCATCCAATTATAAGAAATGATGAGGCCTGTTTTGAATCATCATTGATCGCTGTACAATTTGCACAAAAACACAATAGTCGTTTACACATATTACATATAAGTACAGAAAAAGAATTGCAGTTATTTGGAAATATGCTGCCACTTAAAGATAAAAGGATCACTGCAGAAGTTTGTGTGCATCATTTGCATTTTACTGCAAATGATTATGAACAGCTTGGTTATAAAATAAAATGCAACCCTGCGATTAAATCGGCAGAAAATAAAAAAGCATTGTGGGCCGCCCTGCTTGACGACAGGCTTGATGTGATCGCAACAGACCACGCCCCTCACCTGCTTAGTGAAAAAGAACCACCTTATGAACATGCACATGCGGGATTGCCGTTGGTACAGCATGCTTTGTCACTCATGTTGTATTATCACGGCTTTGGTTATATTTCATTGGAAAAAATAGCAGAGAAGATGAGCCATGCTGTTGCTGATTGTTTTAATATAAAGGATCGCGGCTATATCCGTGAGGGTTATTTTGCTGATCTCGTGGTTGCAGACCTGAACAAAAGCCACATCGTTACCCAGGAAAATATTCTATATAAATGCGGGTGGAGCCCCTTATTGAATTTTAAATTTCCTGCTGTTATTACAAATACCATGATAAATGGCAATATGGTTTATGAAAATGGTAATATCATTGAATCTCATACAGGCAAACGAATTTTATTTAACAGGAAATAGCCCACATGGAAATTGACAAAACCACGCTTGCCGACCTTTCGGTATTTAACAATGAAGAGGAATTTTCCATTCTCAATAGAATAAATTGTACCATCACCAGCAATGGCAGGGACCAGTTGCAAAAAAACATGGTTCAGCCACTCAATAGCATTGAGGCTATACAGGGCATACAGCAAACACTTAAGCAGATCATTGCACAACAGCAGGATTGGCCCATGCAAATAACGAATGGCACTATCAAAGTGGTAGAGCGGTTTTATGAGACAGGTATTGACCCCCTGCCGGAAACAGTTTCTTCGTTCACCGCTTACAGTTACAAGTTATTTCATGGACCAGATTTTTCGCTCGTTAAATATTCCGCCATTCATTGTTTTGATTTTATCAAAGGCATACAAACGCTGGTAAATAAATTCCTGCATGATGGTACTGCAGCGCCCATGAAAAAAATGTTGCTCGATGCACAAAAGATAATCAACAAAGAACAGTTGGCCATTATTGGCAGGAACAATAAAGCTGCTGATATATCCATTTCAGAAACACTGGAGCTGGCGCAGTTCTTACGTTTCCAGTTTAAAATAAACATGATGCAATTGCTTTACATACATGCGCAACTGGATGCCTGGTATGGAATGGCAATGGCTGTAAAAAAATACGAGTTGGTATTTCCTGAATTCATTTCATCCGAACAACCATTCATCGAGATAAAAGGCCTGTATCATATCTTATTAAAAAAACCGGTTGATTACGATGTGTGCCTCGACAGGCAAACAAATTTTTTATTTTTAACCGGCGCCAACATGGCGGGCAAAAGCACGTTCATTAAATCTGTTGGCACCGCCGTTTTCCTGGCGCACATCGGTATGGGTGTTCCTGCAAAAAGTATGGAACTGAGTTTATTTGACGGTATGCTCAGCAATATAAATGTGATGGACAATATTGTAAAAGGTGAAAGTTATTTTTACAATGAGGTACAGAGAATAAAAGCAACCATTCAAAAAGTAAACGATGGCCGCAAATGGCTAATCTTAATAGATGAATTGTTTAAAAGGACCAATATCCAGGATGCCATGAAATGCAGCACGGCTGTGATAGAAGGTTTTCTTAAAATAAAAAATTCACTCTTTATATTATCTACGCACCTGTACGAGATCGGTGAAGCATTGAAAGTACATTCCAATATTCACTTTAATTATTTTGAAACTACTGTTATCGATGACCAGCTTAGTTTTAATTACCAATTGCGGGAAGGCATCAGCAATGACAGGTTTGGTTATTTGATATTGAAGAAGGAAGGCGTGGTGAAGATGTTGGAGGGGTTGTAAGTATCAATATAAATTTGAGATGTCAACCAGAACTCAACCAGTTGACATCTCCTTTTTTCCAAGAAAAAAAACATATTTATCAAGTTTTTTTCCTTTGCAAATTCCTTAAGCTTTTTATTTGCCCTCAGAATTTAGAGTTTTACTCCCACCCTGCAGGTATAATCAACCCTATTCAACAACATATTTATTTTATGCTCTTCAAAATATTCATCCACTGCTTTTTTACACCCTTCCCAATGCCCATAATCATCAATGATGAGTACGCCTTTTATTTGAAGTTTAGGAAATAAATGTATCAATTCATGTTTGGTGGATTCATACCAGTCAGTATCCAGCCGCAGCAATGCGATGTTTTCATTTGGCATATTACCCGGGATCGTTTCTTCAACTTTTCCTTTTACATAAACGATCTTCTCCTGCGAAAATCCTGTCGACCTCATATTTTTTTGTACATCGTTAAGATCTGCATAACACCATACCCTTGAGTCTTTACTGAATTTATTTTGCTCAAGCATCGTTGTTGCGTCCACTCCTGTTGTACTCACATCCTCGGTTGTGGGTGCCGTCATCCCTTCAAAAGTGTCGTATAAAAATATTTTCCTGTCAGTAATATTATGACTGAGCAATACTTTTGCGATCATCATAGCGCTTCCGCCACGCCATACGCCGCATTCCACAAAATCGCCTTTGATGTTATTTGATAAAATATAATTCACAGCAGTATACAGTGAAAACATTCTTTCAACACCGGCCATAGAATATGGTTGACATACATTGTATACATCCCAAAAATCTTTATCCTTAATATCCGGGTATATATTTACAGAGCCTGCCTTTTTTCTTGCAATGGTATAGCCAAGCCGCTCAATAAATCTGAATAATATTTTTTTCATTTTTTATGCTCTCGTTATAAAAGTATGCTGATAACAGCTTACCTATTGGTTGTTGTATGCAGGTTATTATTTTTCTCTCGTTCTTTTCCAAGTTCATATTCTTTTAAACAAGTGTCGAGCGGCCTGCCCTGGTTATAAATACAATCACAAAATACTGCTCCGGCTTTTGGATATTTGCTATCCTTACATCCATTGGTACATTCAATCAAAGAATTACCGGGGCGAATGTCATAGATAAATATATTTACCACAATTACCAGGGCAATAATAAGAAGAACAGCACTGAAAAAAGCAAATGGAAATTTTTTGTTTAACGATCTTGTTTTTGTTTTGTAAATATCTTCGTTAGATCGTTTAAATGGTAAAATATATTTTAACCGGTCATAATCCCAACACAACAAATATAAGTTTGCCAATAACATCAGTGTGGTAATACGTGTGCCTTCAAAGCGGGTGGCATAAGCCAAAATACAAATATTAAGAATAAGGGGAAAATAGCAGATGGCACCAAGAAGTGCTGTTCGTGGAATGAGTAATAATATTGCAATTGCTAATTGTACAACCCCGATAAAAGTATAGTAGTACCCAGTATGATATAAGGCATCAAAATAATGACCCAATGGGTGATTGGAAGATAAGCCTGTAAATCTTTCTCCTGAAATTTTTACGATGCCCGATGGAATAAACCCGATGGCCAGTGCTACCCGGCAAAAAACAGTAAAAAAACGAAACCATATGTTCCCTTTTGCATCATAACAAAATTGTTTAAGGTTATTAAACATATCTATATTGAACCTGGTTCGTGTTCTTTTTTTTATCGGTCTTAACTATTGTTAACATGAGAATTAAAGAAACGATTTTTTATTGGAACAACAAAGGAGCTATACATTCCGGTTGCAGGTTAATTTGTAATGTAGCAAGAATTTTTCACCGCAGAGAACATGAGAAGCTGAGTTATCGCAGAGATTCTCTGCATAAGCTATGTTAACTCATGTTCTCAGTGGTGAAATTTCAAAATGCCATCATATACACTTGTATTCAATATTATAAATCCCAATGATTTTTTTCTCAAATTCTTTCGGTTAAAATCTGCTGAATTACTGTGGACATCTGCATTGTTGCTTGCATGTTTTTAATAAATATTTACCCATGCTTGTAAAAACTTTTGGCAGCGCCGTTTACGGCGTAGAAGCCATCACCATAACAGTAGAAGTAAATGTAAACAACCAGGGCCAGCATTATTATATTGTTGGCCTGCCCGATAATGCAGTGAAAGAAAGTTTACAAAGAGTAGAAAGCGCTATCAAAAGCAATCATCATTACATGCCACGTACAAAACTCGTGGTGAACCTTGCACCTGCTGATATTAAAAAAAGCGGTTCTGCATTTGATCTTCCCATTGCCATTGGTACATTGGGCGCTACGGATCAAATAAAAAATCCGGAACGGTTGTCATCGTATGTGATCATGGGTGAATTGAGTTTGGATGGCGCCATCAAACCCATTAAAGGTGCATTGCCTATTGCCATACAGGCACGTAAAGAATCTTTTGAAGGATTGATCGTTCCTGCTGCCAATGCGAGGGAAGCAGCCATGGTAAATAATTTAAAAGTATATGGTGTAGAACACTTGAATGATGTTATCCGTTTTTTTGAAGATGAAACTTCACTCAAACCAACCATTGTAAATATCAGGCAGGAATTTGCACAGGCACAAAGTGATTTTGAAATTGATTTCTGTGATGTAAAGGGACAGGAAAATATTAAACGAGCGCTTGAAATTGCGGCTGCCGGTGGACACAATGCCATACTCATCGGTCCTCCCGGTGCCGGCAAGACCATGCTTGCAAAAAGATTACCAACCATACTTCCACCACTCACACTACAGGAAGCGCTTGAAACAACCAAGATACACAGCGTTGCCGGAAAACTTCCCGAGAATGCCACGTTGGTGAGTAAACGCCCGTTTCGCAGTCCTCACCACACCATTTCCGATGTTGCTTTGGTAGGCGGTGGCGGCAATCCCCAGCCCGGCGAAATTTCACTTGCACACAATGGCGTTTTGTTTTTAGATGAATTACCCGAATTCAAAAGAACGGTGCTCGAAGTGATGCGCCAGCCGATGGAAGAAAGAAAGGTTACCATCAGTCGTGCAAGGGTTGCATTGGATTTTCCTGCAAGTTTTATGTTGATCGCAAGTATGAACCCATGTCCTTGCGGCTATTTCAATCACCCGGAAAAAGAATGTAGCTGCGGACCAGGAATTGTACAAAAATATTTAAGCAGGATCAGTGGTCCCCTCCTCGACAGGATCGACCTGCATGTGGAAGTAACACCTGTTGCATTCAATGAACTCACTTCTGTAAGCACTTATGAAAAAAGTGAGGCTATCCGTGAACGTGTGATCCTTGCAAGAAATATACAGGCAGAACGTTATAATAAAAATGAAGGTATTTATGCTAATGCACAAATGAGTAGTAAAATGCTGAAAGAGATATGCATCATTTCTCCTGCAGGACATAGCCTCTTAAAAACTGCCATGGAAAAATTAAATCTTTCTGCAAGGGCTTATGATCGTATTTTAAAAGTAAGTCGCACCATTGCAGATCTTGCAGGCAGTGCAGATATCAAACCTGAGCATATGGCGGAAGCGATACAGTACAGGAGTTTGGATAGGGAAGGTTGGGGCGGATAACAATGGACAATGGACAATGGACAATGGACAATGGACAATAAAAGATACAGCACGTAGAAGAAATGTTGTATGAATTAAAATCAGAAATCAACATCAACAATCTGAAGATGGTAAATCGTTTGAATTGCTTTTTGTTCAGCAGGGCCAATCATTTATAGAAAAATAAATTATTGATTTCGTTACATAGTAATGATTCGTACTTCTACAATGAAACCGGCTCATTATTAAAACCATCCTTTGTTCCGTAGGAACAATAGGTTTCTAGAAATAGATAAAAGACCGGTTTCGTTCCGTAGGAACGATTCGTGCTTCTTAAAACATTCAATATGCCCAATACATACACACAGCTCTACATCCAATTTGTATTTGAAACAAAATACAGGCAAGCCATGATTCAAAATGAATGGAAAGAAAATTTGCATAAATATGTAACCGGCATTTTCCAAAACAATAGCCACAAAATGCTTCAAATAAACAGCATGCCTGATCACATTCACATTTTTATCGGAATGAAGCCCCATCAATCTATTTCATCTTTAATTCAAAATGTAAAAACAGAAAGTAGCAAGTGGATCAAAGAACAAAAATTTTGCACACATCCCTTTGCATGGCAGGAAGGTTATGGTGCTTTTTCTTATTCAAGAAGTCATATTGATCGTGTGATAAGATATATTCAGAACCAGGAGATACATCATCGGAAAGAAAATTTCTTAGATGAGTACAAAAGACTATTAAATGCATTTGAAATTGAATGGAATGAAAAATACATTTTCAAAAACCCTGAATAGCACAATGCGTTCCTACGGAACGCTTGTGTGAATTCATATTTTTTTACAAACGAGTTGTTCCTATGGAACATAATGACCAGGTAACACAATGCAGGACCTGGATAAGGAAGGCGGGTGGATGATTTGAAAATGAATTGATTTGGAAATTTGAAGATTACGATTACCGGTTATTCATTGCCTGTTCTATTATGAATCAAACTGATTTTAACGATAACCTTAATTTTCTTACTTATAAAAACAATTTACTCTCCACCCCATTATTAAATCTTGTCACCCTGTCCTGGAGCCCGTTTGTGCCGCCATTTATTTTTTTTGTGATCAGGATATATGTATCAAGATTTGGATTAGAGACGGCATTTGTATTTTCAAAATGCCCAAGTTCAACAACAGACATTTTATCGGCCAATGAATTTAAATTTTTGTTGTTCCAAAACCAGCCTGCCGAAAGCGCTGCGTACTTAAGTTGATTTGCATCACATAATGTAGATTTTTTTCCGGCCAGTAATGTTGGGTTATTGATGAAATCAACTTTAAAAAAATCAGATAGTGCCTGGTAATTTGTTCTACCGGTTATTTGAATAAGTCCCCTGCCTTTGTATTTTACACCATCACCGGGATTTACATTTCCCAAACCCTTCCTCCCTTCGTATGCCTGCCCGGATGCAAGTTCTTCAGTAAAAAACAATCCTCCACTTTCATGACCAACCTGTGATAAAAAACACAACTGGCGTATCGCTGTATTAATTTCAAACTGGTCAAGTGTAAGATTAACTGCATCAAGAAATAATTTTGCATTAGACATGCCGGCACCACTTCCCTGCACAAGCTGATCAAGAGTAATCATTTTATTTTTTTTATGATTGAATAAAAATTATTAATTCGCTGTTGGTGTTTGCGAAGTATCCTGGCTGCTTTTTCCCTGGGTTGATACTCCTTTTCCCAATATATAGCCTGAGATACCAGATAATATGGCCGCCAGCTCACTGCCTTTGAGAATTCCTAAAATGCCAAATAAAATTATAGCAGTGATCAATACAAAGAGCGTAATAAATTGCAATCCTGTTGAACCTAACATTTCTTTTCCGATTGTTTTATCAGATTTAAAATAGATCAATGAAAAGAAAACAACCATGATTAACCCGACGAGGATAGAAAATATCATGCTTATATGTTTCCTGAACAACTGGTTCTGGTATTCAGGATTCAGTTTTTCAGAAACAGAATTTAAAGCATCAATAGCATTCATGATATCATTGTCAACATTTTTGATATTAGCTTGTAAATAACGACTCCTTATAACCTGCACCCTTAAGCCATTTAACTTCGAAGTAATAAGGTCCATTGCATTCATAAATTCAGACAATGCAATTTTCTGGTCGGCATTCACATTGATCACGGTTGTATTCATACCAAAAATATTTTTGATCGTGTTCTGATCCCTTCCTATTGAATAAATATTTATAGAATCTTTTTTTGTTCCCATCATATTTTTTATGACCCTGCCCAGTGCCATAGAATCGTCTGTTGCAACACGATAATCATTTAATGCGTTGTCAAATGAATAACGGTATTGCTGAAGTACCGACTTTAACCGCTCTTTTCCTTCCCTGTAATTACGCAACCTTGGAAAATCGTTTAATATATGAGCAGATGAAAAGATATCTGCAAAATCAGAAGGTTGTATCGTATCAGTATAACTATTAATGTTATAATTGATAGTAACAGATTCTGTTGAACTGGTATCAATTGAATTTTGTGCCTTTGTCAAAGAAGGAGCAACAATCAGCAGTAAAAACAGGCCTATATGATTACCTGCTTTAAATAAAAAAAAATTTGCTTTGTTGAATCGATTAAAAAAATTCACGGTTATCATTCGTATACAGTTTAAGGAGATTTACTATGGTTATTGAAAATCGAAATTTTGGGTACCAAAATCTCTTCACAACATATCAAAGTAAAGTAGGTATACTTTTTAGAAAATAAAACCGTGTTTTCACCCATTTTAAATGGGTTTATTTATAAAAAGAAATAAATAACAATAAAATCATTCACTCAACCCTGGATAAAACACTTGCTGGTTATTCCATTATTAAATCTTGACACCCTGTCTTCAAGCCCGTTTGTTCCTCCATTGATCTTCTTTGTTATTGCTATATATACATCAAGATTTTCATTGCCTGGCTGTCCTTCCGTTTCATTGTGTCCAAGTTCACTTGCGATTGACATTTTATCCGCCAGCGCATTTAAATTTTTCGTGTTCCAAAACCAGCCGGCAGACAATGCTGCATACTTTAGTTGATCTGCATTGCACAAATTGGATTTCTTGCCGCCAAGCAATACAGGATCATTGATAAAATCAACTTTAAAATAATCAGACAATGCCTGGTAATTTACACGCCCTGTAATTTGAATAAGTCCTCTTCCTTTAAATTTTACTCCATCACCAGGTTCTGTATTACCAAGATTTTTTCTTCCTTCATATGCCGTACCTGACGCAAGTTCTTCTGTATAAAACAAGCCTCCGCTTTCATGACCCACCTGCGATAAAAAACATAGCTGGCGGATGGGCGTATTAATTTCAAACTGGTCGAGTGTAAGATTAATTGCCTCGAGAAAAAGTGTTGCATTGGTGGTGCCGGCCCCACTTCCATGCATGAGTTGATTGAGCGTAATCATTTTTTTATTTTTTAATTGAAAAAATATTTATTGGTTCACAGCAGCAGTTTGAGAAACATTGCCGTTATCTTTTCCTGCTGTTGGCTGCACGCCTTTACCTAATATATAACCAGAGATACCGGATAATATCGCAGCAAGTTCACTGCTTTGAAGTATGCCTAAGATGCCAAACAAAATGATCGCTGTTATCAATACAAATAAAGTGATGAACTGCAACCCTGTTGAGCCCAGCATTTCTTTTCCGATTGTTTTATCAGACCTGAAATAGATAAGCCCAAAGAATACTGCCATGATCAATCCTACCAAAACAGAAAATATCATACTTATATTTTTCCTGAACATCTGGTGCTGGTACTCGGGATTTAATTTTTCCGAAACAGTATTTAAAGCGTCAATACTATTCATGATATCGTTGTCAACATTTTTAATATTCGCCTGCAGGTAACGGCTCCGGTTAACCTGCACCCGTAATCCACTTAATTTTGAAGCAATAATATCCTGTGCACTGGTAAGTTCTGTAAGTGGTATTTTCTGATCTGTATTTACATTGACCACGGTTGTATTCATGCCCAAAATATTTTTGATCGTATTCTGATCCCTGCCGATAGAACAAATATTTACTGAATCCTTTCCTGCCTTTGCCAGGTGCCGTGTAACCCTGTCCAATGCCATTGAATCGTCCATCACAACCCGATAATCATTCAATGCCATATCAAATGAATAACGGTATTGCTGCAGCACCGACTTTAAACGTTCTTTTTCTTCCCTGTAATTGCGCAATCTTGAAAAATCATTCAGTGAATGGTTAGAGGAAAAGTTATTCCTGAAATCAGAAGGCTGTATCGTATCAGTATAGCTATTGATATTATAATTGATGGTAACAGATTCTGTTGAACTGGTATCAATTGAATTTTGTGCGTTTAACAAAGAAGGAAAAATAATGAGTGTAATGAATATAAGATTGAAAACTGTTTTATTAAATCTTAATGAAGGGAATTTGTTAAGCCGGTTTAAAGTGTTTAGCGTTATCATGTGTAAAAAAATTTTGCTGCTATTAATATTGTTTATTTAAAATTTAATGAAATGCCCATTCCGAATTGTTCCGATTCATTAAAGTCGGGTGCACCGGAGCCTTTTTCATAATGGATATCGTAACTGGTTTTATCAGTCAGGTAAAAACGAAACACTGCTTTTGCGTGGTAATAAAGTTTCCTGTTGCTGATATCCCACCAGCCATCGCCGCTTGTTGCAAATCCAAAGCGCAAACCGTTAAAGCTGATCTTTTTTGTATCGATCCCAATATTGCCTTTCATTCTTAAAATGGCTTTATTCAACTGGCCTTTATTTTGATCGGGTATAAAAACAGAATCTTTACTTTTTGAAGCCGTAGAAAACTGATTGCCCCATTCGAAAAACAAACCGAAAGAAGTATGTTTTAGAATTTTAGCAGCTTTTCTTTGTTGTGCCTGGTACCATGGAACCCATCCTATTTCAAGAATTGCATTTACAAAATTGAAACTGTTATTTGTTTCAACGCCGATAGATACCGGGAAGGTTTGAAATGTTCTAGCCGTATTGGGTGTTTTAAATCCTGCAATGGTTGTATCCCTGAATGTCATGGCAAGCATCGTTATCTTGGCTGTAATGGATGAAAATGCATCAGCCGTTCCCGTAAGTGTATTAAACTCCGGTGTTATCATCAACAACGAATGTTTGCCAGCCATCAGGTAATCCTGTTTTTCCCATAAACTATCAAGGCTCCTGGTATACTTTATCCCAATGCCGATAGCATTATTCTTCAATTCTGTTTTAATGGCATTGAGATTTAATTCTGTTCCGCTGTTCAATTGCCCGTCGCAGTTATTGATTACAAAAAATAATGAGAGCGCAATAAAGAAGCAAAGTTGTTTACGCTGTTTCATGTTACACAAGTTTAGATGCGAGATAACCAACAGAATTTTGAAACCAGTCAGCGGGCCATGGATTATCAGGCAATCCATTTTGTTTAAATGTCCACCTGATGCAGGCACGATAAATATTTTTTGAATTGGCCGCACCATGGCCATCATCATCACTGAGTATATTACTGTGAATGCTGTTTTCATCTATTTTATTTGCTGTTGCATTGAGATTTGTAAGATGAAATATCATGATCTCCTGTAATTGTTGTTGTGTCATCATTATTATTTTTAATTAATTGAAATAAAATTTTTCTTTTGCCATTTCTATTTAAAACCGTTGCCCATTATAGTCGCTGGTAAGGCAGGCTGACAGCGTGTCTTTGTTTGCCAGCACAATACTTATATTATTCTGCATGTCTTTCCATTCTGCAATGGCATCATCAATACATAAGGATTCGATAAAGGGCATATCATAAGATATATCTTCAACTTCCAGGTTTTTCAGATCATCAGAGATCGCATGCCATTCACCAATGATCAAACCGATTGCATCATGCAACTGCTGGAAGGTTTGTACAAAACCTGACCCATGTCCATCATGCACTTGCTGGTCATATTGTGTGTTTGCCCTCGTATTAACGTCGAGGAATGCCTGCAATTTATTTATCAACACAAGACATGCATCTTCGAATGGTTTTACATTCGTATTAAGACTCGTGATAAACTGGCTGCATTGTTGTTTCATATCATCGGGTAAATTGTCGATGGTTGCCGGGAGTGCATCTACTTTTTGCTGAAAGTCAACGAGGCTATTGGTAAACGTTATGGCAAACGCATTGATACTTGTGGTAAGCACCACGAAATCATTGAACGTCGTTTTCCATCCGTCGCATGCAGTAGCCAATTCCGGGAACATGCTGATTGCAAATATTTTTGTTCGTGGTCCTGGTGGCTATCTGCATCATGCCACGAGTTGTCATTTGCATATGTATCCAGCAGTGTTGCTAATTGAGCATTTTGAGAACATACGCCGCCTGCACGCTTATTCAAAGTTGTCCACGCATCTATAGAGATCTTATAGATATCCCCTATTGTTTTTGAAACAATTGCTGACATAAAAATTGGTTTAGATGATTATGATAAATTATTATTTTCGGCGATCGCAGATCCTTCGAAGTAAAAGCTGATCTTGTTGAGATTACTTAGATCCAGGTTAATATAATTCACTACCTCGATGTTCCAATGACTGAATGGAGTTGGTTCAAAATAAGCGTACTCAACTTCTTTATCTATTTTACCATCCATTTGTATAACAGCATAAGTATTGTTATCGAATTTCCTGTCGTACTTGTCAGCGTTATTGCTCACCGCATATTCAAAACCGCGTGTCAATGGCTGGCTGACAAAATCATAGTTGTTACCATCCAGGTGATCTGAATAATTCCCTGCATTGGTGATCTTCAACTGTACGGTAGCATTGGCCGCAATACCTTCAAGCCAAACACGAATTGTATTAATTCTTACCCTGCCATACCCGGAAAATTCAAGTGCATCCGGCGGAATAACTATAGTTGCATTTCTTTTATCTTTATTTTTCAGGTCGGCCAAAACGTTATCATCACTTGTGCTAAACAATATATTTCCGATTAACTGTGGAGGTGGGTCAAAATTTTCCAATGCACTTTTATCGTCCATAGTTATCGCCGAGATCTTGTCAAAAGCCGAAGAAATCTGATTGGCCTTATCTGTAATTTTCGGATTTACGCCTGAAGATTGTAAAGCCCAATAGAAATAAGAAGCCTGGTAATTTTTAAGTGCAAGAAATAAGTAACTTTTATTATCCAGGTATTTCTGGTAGAAATAATGCATCAATGTAAGTGGTACCGCCTGATCTTCGGATAACTGGTTAACCAGTTTCTTCAAATTATCCTGCTTGGCTTTTTCATAGGACAAACGTGTATTAATTTCTGCGACATGCTGGCCTGCTTTTATTGACTCGATCTTGGAAGCCGTATATGCTTTTCCATAAATAACCAGTATGTCCAGTGCTGCTTTGCATTCTGCTGCATAATCTACATCCAGCTTTATCGCACTATCAAGAATACCATCCATCTTAATTTTATATTCATCCCAGGTTCCATTGTCAACCTGGCTGATTTCTTCAATCGGTAAGTAGCTTTTCGTAAAATCTATCTTCTGCCCGGCGCTGTGTACACACTCGATAATTTCCTGCGATATCTCCCACGCTGTATTTAATATCTCAGCAGCTTTTTGTAGTTTTTCAAGCACCGGGAACGCCGCCGTAGCACTTGCTTTGATTTTCCCCAGCAATTGATTTGAAGATGCATTTGAAGTATTGCTACTACTACTGCTTTGAGATGAACCACTCCCCGATTCCTGGTCCGAATCATCAGTTTCAATTCCTGATGCAGTTCTTAACAGGTTTGATCCTGCCTTTTCTGCTGCTGCACCGGCAGCCTCATTACCACCAGCAATTTCAGCAAGGGCAACTCCTATGGAGAAAACATTCACAAGGACGTCGAATACGGTTGCTATAATTGTATCTCTTTTGTGCGCAGGTAAACCGACTTCGGTAACCTCATCACTTAAAATCTTTAGGTTGAGTTCCTGGTTTTTAAAATTAGCCATAGCCATATCAGCTGCATTTGTAGCACTTTTATAATCTGCCTCCGCTTGTGTTAACAATGCAGAAATATAATCGACATCCTTTTTCTGGTTGTCGAGCATCGTATTTGCTGCTGCAATATTTTCAGTTGTTAGTGTTGTTAAAGAATATAATTGCAGGTATTTATTCTCATAATCCTCAACACCCGAAGCAAATGCTTTCGCTTCGTCTACATAAATATCTTTTGAAAGCATAGGAACAAACCTGGCATTGTTTGCTGATGCACTTATCTGTAAACCCAGCAACGACGAAGCAGAGACTGACCGCATGAATAATTCATTTAACTGGTTATTCCCTTCAGCACAATATTGTATCCATTTGAAAATTGATAATGCCAGTTCGGGGTTCTGATCATACAACAGTGTTGCATAAATAAAATGATTGGTAAAATATGTTTGAATATTATCACTGAGGTATTGAAAAGAACCGATTGCTGCGGGCTTTATTGACAATAATTGCGGCGTGCTTTGTATAAGGTTGTTGTTATTATCATAGTCATGCTTAACAGATATACCAACAGCTGAATTTCCCTGTTCTATTTTATATTGTACCGAATTCTTAACAGGAAACATTTTAATATCAACAGGAATAGTACCATTTATTTCATTTGCAATGATTGAAATGTTAGCCTGTAAATTTTTAGTAGCATCAATGATCAACGCGGGCGTTTTCAAAACATTTACCTGCCTCGAAAAAATAAACAGGCTCGAAGCAATATCCCAGTTAAGGTTATCACTCACCTGCAAGACATCTGTATAAATCTCTATACGCGGAGGAACATCACTGCTTGCATTAAGTGAATCGCAAATTTTATTGAGATCAAGAAACATTCCCCTGAATACTGCTTTTTCTTTTGATATGACCTGGCAGGTGCTATCGGGGATACTGCATGAATTTTGAAGATTTTGGTAATAGCTCTGCCAGTCAGCTACATTGTAGTTGTTCATTTTACCTGGTTTAAATTGTTGGATGATAAAAATTAGTTCACGGTGATGTATGCATTCTTGCGGTAGCTATCTGCTTCAGCACCCAATGCTTTCCATTCAGCAATTGCATCACCTATTCCCAATCCCAATATAAAAGCTTCAACACCCTGGGTAGGGTCATCTGTATTTAATTCGTTTGTAATTGTATTGATGATTGCAACAAGATCATCTTTAATAGCGGCCCATGCCCCCCGGATTGTTTGAATGTCTTTTAATGCACTTGCCATAGCATCTTCTATGCTTTTTATTTTTTCTGTTGAAATATGCAGGCAGGTTGCGATCTGCAGATCTGCAGCCAATTCATTTTGCAGTGTGGTAAGTTGTACGGTGTATCCTTTTGCGGCATCCAAAGCATCTGTTGCTTTCTTTCCGTAAATGCCGGCTGTTACACCTGCGGCAATTGTTCCGAAGGGAAATATCCAGGCATAGGTAGGTGATGTGGCTGCAACAACAACGTCGTGTGCATAAGCTTCATTGGCTTCCTGCAATGCTGCAGTTGTATCTTTTATTTGTTGCATCAGGTCTGCGATGGCCCCATTCTCAGTATTGTATTTATCATTCAAAGTTTTATAGATACCGCTGTTGCCATCATCACCGATTAGGTTTTCTTTATCAGTAGCGATCTCTGTCGCAAATGCTCCGATTGCATCACTTACTTTGGCTGCATTGGTTTCCATCGTTTCAGCAGCAGTTTTTAAAATAGTTACAACAGCACATATTTTCGTTTTAAAATCATCCATCGTGATTTGCGAATTATCAAACTGGTTTGCCAGGTCTGAAATAGCACCATACAGGTTTGGCACTTTGCCCGCATAATTATAAATATCCGATGCCAGCGAAACAGAATTTTTAAAAGTACTTGTGCTGAAAGTATTGGCAGCTTCCTTCATACTTGCAAATACCGAGATCAGTTGCGTGAAGTCTGACATATCGCCTGGCGCACCTGCCCCCAGCAAATCTTTAAAAGAATCTAAACTGTCTGGCAGCATTGAAGCATAATGAACATATGTTTGTATTTCAAACCAGGAAGTTGACGAAAGTAAAAATGTGCCATCGGCATTTGAATCAGTAGCCAGGTCATTTACACCAAGCTTACCGGTAGTTTGTGCATTTGTGTCCATAATATTTTTTTTATTTTTTATTCCTACTCTCTTCGGGGTTTTTCGGATTCCACCCTGTTCAGCTATTTGTTTTGATCACTCATCTGAACAACACAAAGATGCTCACTCAGTAAGCCGGATTCTACAGCAGAATCCCCCGATTTTAAAATCAGGTAGTTTTACGTGGATGAAAATTGGAGAGGGAAAATGTCAGGAGATAAGTGTGAAGAGTCCATGCTTAACAGCAAAGACAACAAGGCCCGCAATATTTTTACAACCTGTTTTTGCAAGTATGTTTAGCCGGTGGCCTTCAACAGTTCTGTTACTTAAAAATAGCTGGGTCGCTATTTCTTCTGTGCTTAATTCTTTACAAATGAGTATGAGTATTTCTTCTTCCCGCTTGGTAAGTTCAACAGGAATGTTGTTTATTTTTTTAATAGGGCCACTTGTTTTATTCTTAACGTCCTGTAAAGCTTTGATCGTTGCTTCATTAAAATAAAAACCGGTTCTTGCAATTGTTCTGATGGCAGTGATGAGTTCCTGTGCATCACAGTTCTTGGACAAATAACCACTGGCGCCACGTTCGATCATTTTAGTGATAAAGCGTGACTGGTCAAAAGCTGACAACACCATTATTTTGATGGAGGGATATTTTTGGTGCATGATCTCATTCAATTCAATACCGTTTACTTCGGGCATGTTCATATCCATTAAAAGTACATGTGGCAGTTCTGCCAGTTTATCCAGTTGAGTTAAGAGTTCATTGGCGCTACCGGCTTCGGCTACCAGCGAAAATTCTTCTGTTTTATTTATGATTGTTGCCAGCCCCTGCCTGAACAATTGCTGATCATCTACCAATGCAATATTTATAGAAGCATTCACGAAAGGATAAATTTATGATCAAGATAAATAATAAACCGAAATCCTTTGCCTTCGCCTGTTTCAATTTGATGAGTGGCATGTATCATCATTAACCTGCTTTGAATATTTTGTGTACCAAGGCCCTGTTGATCTGTATTAGCGGGATCAAATCCTTTTCCATTGTCGCTGTAATCAATAATAAAAATATTATTTTCATTTTTCACTTGTATATTAATAACAGACGCACCTGCGTGTTTGATCGTATTGGTTATTAATTCCTGAATGATCCTGTATAATGAAACAGACAGCTGGAATTTATTTTTAGGAATAAAACCTGCTGCATCGTCCTGTAGCTTTATTGAAATCTTATCAGAAGAAAAGCCGTCGCATAAACTATCCAGTGCATCATGAAAACCTGCCAGTTCCAGTTCGGGTGGTGAAAGCAGGTGAGCAATATTGCGAATGATGGCAGATAATTTATCAATGGCAACTATACTTTCTTTCAGAACAGGTTGATCCGTTGCATCCATCGCAGCGCTGCTCAGCCGCAATTTTACAGAAGAAAGCAGTGAGCCTGCCTCATCATGAATTTCTTTACCAATCTTTCTTTGTTCTTCTTCCTGCGATTGAATAACGGCAGTGAATAGCCGGGCCTGGTATTCCGTTTCTTTTTTTTGCAGTTCTATCTTTTGAAGCGCTACCTTTTTTATATACGATGTAAAAAAATAAATGATCCCGACAGAGAGCAGCAATGTTCCTACAACTCCAAGTACTATGAGTATATAAAGATTATCATTTACTTTTTGCATGCGATAAAACCTTTTGTAATAAAAATATACATCAGTAGCACAAGGCTGGCGTGGATTGTCCACATTATCCACAGGAAATTTTTATTTAAAGACAAACTCACATTGGATATAATGAAAATGGTTAAGGAAGAAGAAAAATAAATAAACAAACCCAGCACAAACCAGAACCCGGGATCACGGGGAATGTTTAATTGCATGCCAAGCTGCTTTTTAAAATAATAGAGGCAAAATCCAATAATAATAATTGCTTCTACCGAACGTGAATAAGAATTGAACGTATGTATATCCTGGAAAAACAGCGTATTGATAATACAGAACAAAATAAACACTGCAGCAATTGTATACAACCATCCTGAAATTACAGTGTCATGGAATAATGTTCTCAGGAAAAAAACCAGGAAACCAAATTCAAGTAATGTATAAATATGAAAAACTGGTAAATTATTCATATGCCGGTATGCCATAAAAGCAAGCAATGCGTTACTGATCCCGCTTAAAAAAAGATAGCAGAACAGAATTTTTTCAAGCCTTGCAAAATGCCGGTACAATAATATTCCTGTAACAAGGGGTATAATTATAGAAAGGGGCACAAATACAGCATTGTAAAAATATTTCACAACTTGATCTTTTTATTCCCTTCAAACATGGTTTCCCTATTTCTTTTTTATTGATGAGGTTTTTGATTTTACTTTTTTCAGATCTTTCAGCGCAACTTTCATTGGTAAGATTTCACCGCTTGCCGCCTGGTATAATGGACTTGAATAATCACACATAGGTGGGCAGGGAGAAGTAAGATTATATACAAAACCCGTATCCGGTATACCAGCATCATATGCCGGGATATTATCCAGCACGCTTAAAAGCGGGGGATTTAACGGATCTACTTTTAATACGGCCGGTACAAGTAATAACTCTTCAACGGGTTTTAGCTCCCTGGTCTCTAAATCCATCTCCTCCCTGATTGAAAGATAGGCCTTGATGCCTACAGCTGGTATATCAGTAGCAGTAACGTCTTCTAAAAGTCCTATAAGATCAGCTACCCCGATAAAGAATGCTTTGGACTTTACTGTTTCTCCATATTTTGTCCGCCAGGCACCTATACGAACTTTGGCTTCCTCCAATGGAACAATGATAGGATTGAGGGGCGTCTTAACATTATCAGTGTCATAAATTTTCTGCTCAGTTTTTTTTGTAAGTTTTGGCATTTGTATTTTTTCTTAAATATAATAAACATATTACATAACTATTACAATGATAAAAATTAGCATGGAAGATCATTATTGGTTTTAAAAATGATAATGATTGCTATTGCAAGGATTCAGCAGTAATTTTTACCGGGGATTTTAAACTTTTAAATCTTTAGCCTGTGTTCCTGCCTTTCCGTCACTTTTTACGAACTTGCATCATATTTGATACATTGAAATCTTTCGATGTATTTTTGCATCCCGATCGCCGTGGTTGATGTCGCACCACAAGTGTTCGGAAGATTTTTTGTATTTTTTATTTACTCGAAGGATTGGAAGACAGATGATACTGAATTAGCGGATGTACACGGATTAATGTTGCTTACGCAACATAGCACTGATGATAGTAAGCATAAACCTGTAATTTTTTGGAACAAAAAATTAATCCGTGATCATCAGCCTATCCGTATCATCCATCTTCCAATCCTTCGTACAGGTAAAATTCAAACTTCCGAACACTTATAGTGTCCCCACCAACCGCAACATCCTTAAAAAATAAACCAACTATAGTTATAAAAACATTTACATGAAGATCTTATTAAAGTATTTGAAGCCATACAGATGGCTCGTGGTTTTAACCCTATCTCTTGCGGCCATCAATATTGGTTTTTCATTGGTTGATCCGATCATATTGGGCAAGCTCATCAATCTTGCCGGCAGCCAGTATGGTACTGGTCATCCGCATAAAAGTTATGACAGCTTTTTTTACTCTTTTTCATGGGCAGAACCAGGTGTATGGTTTTTACTGGTATGTTCTATCTCGGTTGCCATGATCAGCCGCATTGCAAAAAATTTCCAGGATTATTTTTTAAATGTTGTTATTCAAAAATTTGGTGCAAGTGTTTTCACAGATGGTTTGCAACATGCCATGAAACTTCCTTACCAACAGTTTGAAGATCAACGCAGCGGTGAAACACTTTCTATTTTAACCAAAGTGCGTGCTGATGTAGAAAAATTCATGATCAATTTCATCAACATTCTTTTTGGTGTGATCATCGGTGTTGTATTTGTTTTTGTATATGCTGCAATTTTTATTCACTGGAGCATACCGGTTGCATATGTTGTTGGTATTACCGTATTAACACTCGTTACCAATTTTCTCAGTAAAAAAATTAAGATCATTCAAAAAAATATTGTTGGTGAAACAACAGCACTGGCAGGGTCAACAACAGAATCATTAAGAAATATAGAACTGGTAAAAAGCCTTGGTCTTACCAAACAGGAAGTAAAGAGGCTGAATAAAAATACTTTTAAAATATTAGGCCTTGAACTTAAAAAAGTAAAGCGCATAAGAAGTATCAGTTTTATACAGGGAACCATGGTGAATACATTGCGCCAGGTTATTCTTTTTATTTTAATGTACCTGATCTTCCAGGACAAAATGGATGCGGGCCAGCTCGTGACCATGCAGATATTTTCATTCTTTGTGTTTGGACCATTGCAGGAAATAGGAAACATACTGCTCTCCTATCGTGAAGCGGAAGCATCATTGAATAATTTTGATACGCTGATGAAGAAAGCGCCTGAACAGGAACCTTCCAATCCAAAATCATTGGGGCCGGTTAAGAATCTTTCATTTAAACATGTTTCTTTTAAACACCAGACTGTTTCACACAAAGCAATTGATGATATTAGTTTTGATGTAAAGGTTGGTGAAACAATTGCGTTTGTTGGTCCCAGTGGTAGTGGTAAATCTACATTGATGAAATTATTGGTGGGACTTTATCGTCCATTGGAAGGAAAAATTCTTTATAATGGTTTGGATGAAACAGAAATTCATTTTGATGACCTGCGCAATCAAATCGGGTTTGTAACACAGGATACAAATCTTTTCAGTGGCACCATCAGGGAAAATTTAATGTTTGTAAATCCATCTGCTTCAGAAGCAGATCTGCAGAATGCATTAACAAAAGCATCCTGTACAGGATTATTACAACGTGCAGAAAAAGGTGTTGATACTATGATCGGTGAAGGAGGATTGAAATTATCGGGTGGTGAAAAACAACGTATCTCCATTGCGAGGGCGTTGTTACGCAAACCGCATTTATTAATATTTGATGAAGCAACTTCTGCACTCGATTCAATAACAGAAGAAGAGATCACCAATACCATAAAAGATATTTCTTCACAAAAAGAACAAGTAACGATTTTAATTGCACATCGTTTGAGTACCATCATGCATGCAGACAGGATCTATGTACTTGAAAAAGGCGAAGTAGTAGAAACGGGCAATCATGATTCGCTTGTGGCAGAAAAGGGTTTATACTATGCGATGTGGCGCCAGCAAATAGGAGAAAGAAAAGCAATGGATCGGGTGAGTGTTCCTGCTTAATTCAAAGTCTCTAATAAAAATGTTCAATGATCAACGTACAATGTTCAATATTCAAGTGCATTCCGTTGATTATTGAACATTGTACGTTGATTATTGAACATTAAAACCAAGTAGTTCCAAATCAAAAAACATTTTCGATCAGAATAAGTTCACCCAGCACTCACAACTCCTAACTCAAAACTCTTTTCCTAACTTTGCGGCATGAACGATAAGAAGCGCCCAACACCAAATTACTACTGGAGCATCCTCACCATGAAATGCCCCCGTTGCAGAAGAGGCGCTATGTATAAGGATCCCAATCCTTACAGGAAAATCACATTGAAACATATTTTTGATATGCCTGAAAAATGCCCGGTGTGTGCACAAAAATATGATCTTGAGCCTGGCTTTTGGTATGGTACTGCTTATGTGAGCTATGCATTAACGGTAGCCATTTCGTCAACTACTTTTGTTGCGTGGTTGGTGTTGATCGGTGTATCAACGGATGATAACAGGATATTCTGGTGGTTGATATTAAATGCTATACTTCTTGTAATACTACAACCATGGATCATGCGCCTGAGTCGTGTAATTTATATGCGCTTCTTTATTAAGTATGATGAAAATTACGAGCTAACAAAGCCGAAAGAGTTTGAATGATTTTATTTGAGCGAATGATGGGAACGCGGGTGATACGGATGAACGGATGACCACGGATTTATGTTGCTATCGCAACATCCGGGGAAATTAAAATATTTTCGATTAAATTAATTGAGCTAATAATCTGCTATTTTTTGGAACAAAAAATAAATCTGTGATTATCCGCTCATCCGTATCATCCGTCTTCCAATCCTACGAGTAGATCAATTAATGTTTTCGATAATACCTGCAATCCCCTGTCCACCCCCAACACAAGCAGTAACGATCCCATACTTCTTATTCAGCCGCTTCATATCATGTGTAATTTGTATCGTAAGCTTACAACCCGTACATCCAAGTGGATGACCAAGCGCAATTGCGCCACCATTTATATTCACGATATCAGGATTTATTTCCAGTTTCCTGATCACTGCCAATGCCTGTGAAGCAAACGCTTCATTTAGTTCTACCAGGTCAATTTGAGAAAGATTCATGCCTGCCTGTCTTAAAACTTTTGGTACTGCTTCTACAGGCCCAATACCCATAATACGGGGATGCACACCCGCACTTGCACAATTCACAAGGCGTGCAATTGGTTTCAATCCAAGTTCATTGATCATTCTTTCGCTCATAACAATAACAAAAGCGCTGCCATCGCTTGTTTGAGAAGAGTTGCCTGCAGTAACACAACCACCTGCAGCAAAAGCGGGTTTTAATTTTGCAAGGCCCTCTATAGATGTGTCAGCACGTACGCCTTCGTCTGTATCAACTGTATAATTCTTTTTTTGCTTTTTCCCTTTTTGATCAAGATAAACTTCTTCAACATTTATTGGAAGAATGCCTGATTTAAAATATCCTTCTTTAATTGCCTTACCGGCTTTCACATGACTGTTATAACTAAATGCATCCTGGTCCTCGCGGCTTACATTGTATTCTTTTGCCACAGCCTCTGCCGTTAGTCCCATGCTTAAATAATAATCGGGTTCATCTTTGGCAATTGAATAAGCAGGAACCGGTTTCCATCCTGCTGTTGGTACAAGGCTCATACTTTCGGTACCACCCGCAATGATACACTCTGCCATACCTGTTCTTATTTTTGCAGTTGCCATTGCAATACTTTCAAGTCCGCTTGCACAATAACGGTTTATCGTAATGCCTGCTGCGTGAAAACCAATTGTCCTTGCAGCAATGATCCTCCCTACCTGCAATCCCTGCTCTGCTTCGGGCACTGCATTTCCAACAATCACATCATCCACACGCAATGGATCCAATTGCGGCACACTGGCCAACAATCCTTTTATTACATCAATGGCAAGATCATCGGGCCTTACAAACCTGAACCCGCCTTTTTTACTTTTTGTGATCGCGGTACGAAAACCTGCAACGATATAAGCTTCCTGCATATTATTAAATTTATTCCCGGTGAGATGGGGATGATATTAGTAATTCAAATAATAGTTGTTTATGCAACCTTGTAAAGTTATAATTAATATTTCAAACAAAAAATCAATAAAATGTTTATTTAAGCGAAGGATTGGAAAACGGATAATACAGGCGGTGCGGATGAACACGGATTAATTTTTAGTTCCAAAAAATGACAGATAATTATGCGTGAAACTATCATATAAATCAAATAAGATAAAATTTGCTTTTCCGCTATATTGCGTCAGCAACATAGATCCGTGTTCATCGGCCGCACCCGTATCATCCGTTTTCCAATCCTTCGAATAGATAAAATAACCTACAATTTGAAATACACTACGACTATGCTAATTTCGCAGCCATGTACAAAATCCTGCGTGCAATTTTATTTTGGTTTGACCCGGAGAAGGTTCATTATTTTTCCATGAATAGTTTGAAGTTGTTGTGTAAGGTTGGTTTTATTAAAAAGATCATTGCTTCATGGTATCAGCCAAAAGGAAATAATCAATATTCAATATTTAATATTCAATTTTCAAATAAAGTTGGACTCGGTGCCGGCTTTGATAAAAATGCAAAATACTTAAATGAACTGGAAGCATTGGGCTTTGGATTTGTAGAAATAGGAACGGTTACTCCTTTACCACAAGAAGGAAATGACAAGCCAAGATTATTTCGTCTTCCAAAAGATAAAGCATTAATTAATCGCATGGGTTTTAATAATGATGGAGTTGAAGTAATTTCACAAAGATTAAAAGCCCGGCAATCGGTGTCGCCGAAAAGCGGGAGCAATCGAAAAATGCAGACTTCAAATTCCCGATTGCCGATTGCCGATTGCCGATTGATCGTAGGCGGCAACATCGGAAAAAACAAAGCCACTCCCAACGAAGATGCCTGGAAAGATTATGAGATCTGTTTTCTCGGCTTACATGACCATGTTGATTATTTTGTTGTGAATGTAAGTAGCCCGAATACACCGGGATTAAGAGCATTACAGGAAAAAGATTCTTTATCAAAAATTTTAAAAAACCTTCAATCCTTAAATTCAAAAAAAGAAAATCCTAAACCCATATTATTAAAAA
The DNA here is from genome assembly GCA_047601875.1 of Ferruginibacter sp. Lineage (GTDB taxonomy): Bacteria > Bacteroidota > Bacteroidia > Chitinophagales > Chitinophagaceae > Ferruginibacter. The sequence goes on from JASGIL010000001.1 coordinate 1,425,216, forward strand.
TTGCTCCCGATCTTACACAGGAACAAATTGATGATGTAATTGATCTTGCTATAGAAATAAATTTAGACGGCCTGATCGTTTCCAATACAACCATAAACCGTGAAGGTCTTGTTACAAGTGCTGCAGCGCTTACAAAAATTGGTGCCGGCGGATTAAGCGGGCTACCGGCAAAGAACAGGAGCACAGAAATTATTCAATACATCAGCAATAAAACAAACAATAAGATAACGATCATCGGCAGCGGCGGTATTTTTACAGGGGAAGATGCGAAAGAAAAAATAAATGCCGGCGCTTCGCTTGTACAGGTGTGGACAGGGTTTATTTATGAAGGGCCGGGTATTGTGAGGAATATTTCGTCCTATCTTTAAACTGCAAGCCTCAAGCTGTAAGCTGCAAGCTACAAGCTATGAGTTGTGAAAGTTGGTAAAAGGGATAATAAAACATTAAAAATAATACAAAGGAAAAAATTAAAATCACAGCTTGAAGCTTGCAGCTTATAGCTTATAGCTAATATGGAACATCTACTCACATCCGAAAGCATCATCAGTTTTTTTGTTCTTGTCATTCTTGAGATCGTTTTAGGAATAGACAATGTAATTTTTGTAAGCATCATTATGAACAGGTTGAAAGATGCCAAAGATTTTACAAGGGCACGTTATACCTGGATGGTGACAGGAATTATATCAAGAAGTTTATTGCTTGCCGGCCTTGGCTGGTTGCTTAGCCAAAAAGGGAAAGCCGTTTTCTCTGTTGCCGGAAAAGGCTTTGATCTTGCCAGCATTGTTATGCTGGGTGGCGGTATATTTCTTATTTATAAATCGGTAATGGAAATTCATCACAAGCTGGAAGGAGAAGATCCGAATGCAGCATCAGAAAAAACAAAAAAACTTTCATTGGGACAGGCCATCGGGCAGATCGTTTTAATAGATGCAGTTTTTTCTTTCGATAGCATCATCACTGCGGGCGGTACAGCAAAACATGTTGAAATTATGATCGCCGCTGTGGTGATTGCCATGTTCATCATGTTTCTTTTTAGTCCGAAAATATCTGCTTTTATACACAAGCATCCTACACTTAAAATGCTGGCGCTTTCTTTTCTTGTAATGATTGGTATCAGTCTTATTATGGAAGGATGGGATTCAGAAGCTGCAGAAAAACTGCACATGAAAAATTATATTTATTTCGGTATGGCATTTTCATTTGGTGTTGAAATGTTGAATATGGTAATGAGGAAGAGAATGGCTAAGAACAGGGTTGTGCAATTGAATGAACCAATGCTGGAAAATAAAGAAGAAAATCAGTCTGATACTGCACATTGATTCCTGTATATACTTAAAGCTGTAAATGCACCGACGTTATATGCCATTTTATCAAACAATATTTTATTCTTGGAAAGATTAAGAAAGCATATTGAACAGGTCACATCTCTTAGTGATGAAGAATTCGATTCTATTAAAACATTCTTCACCAAGAAACGAGTGCTTAAAAATCAATACCTGATACATGAAGGCGATGATGTAAAACATGAATTCTTCGTTTTATCAGGTTTGTACAAAGTTTTTTTTATAGATGAACAAGGCAAAGAATTTATTATACAATTTGCTAAAGAAAACTGGTGGATGAGCGATTACCAGGCGTTTTATCAGCAAAAAAAATCCACGGTTTTTATTGAGTGCATAAAAGCAGGAGAAGTTTTATTCTCTACCCTTGAAACCAGGGAAAGACTTGCATCGGAATTTCAGAAAATGGGACATTTTCAAAGGGTAAAACTAGCCAACGGCTATGTTGCTTTGCAGCGAAGAATAAAACTACTGCTTTCAAGCACACCACAAGAACGTTATGAAGAATTCTCAAGACTCTACCCCGATCTGTTACAACAACTACCCAAAAAAATGATTGCCGAATATCTCGGTATAAGCCGTGAAACGCTTAGCAGGCTCTATTCTAAATAATTTCTCCTGATTTTTATTAATATAACTGTGTTTTCAGTCACAGTTTTTTGTTTGTACATCCCTTCGCAAATGGCTACACGCCATAGTATTTTCTCAGTATAATTTAAAAAGGGCAGTAAAAAGTGTGATCCGGATCACAGCTTTTTAGTGCGTTTGCTCCTTGTAAACCGGCCTTGCACAGTAGTAGTTTTGACTTATCAAAGCAATTAAAAAAATCAACTTAATTATTAAAAATTTAAAACTTAAAAAAATGAAAAAGAGAGTATTAATTATCGTTTCCAACGCAAATGTAATTGGACCATTGAACAGAAGAACCGGAACATTTTTGCCTGAAGTAGCACATCCTTATGCCGAGTTTGAAAGAGCAGGAGTAGATGTGGATTTTGTTTCCCTGACCGGAGATACCCCATTCTTAGATGCACTTCATCTCGCAGCTGACCCTGACAACCTGCAATTTTTAACCGGCGACGGTTGGGCTGAAATGCAAAAAGCAGGAAAATTAAGCGACACAGATGTAAGTGTTTACGATGCGGTTTTTGTTCCCGGCGGACTTGCTCCAATGGTTGATATGCCGGAAAACGAATTGATAAAAAAAGTGATCGTTGATACTTACGAACGTGGAGGAATAGTAAGTGCTGTGTGCCATGGTCCTGTTGCTTTTCTTAATGCTAAATTAAGTGACGGAACTTATCTTGTAGCAGGAAAAAATATCACTTCGTTCACCACAAAAGAAGAAGATAATTATGCACGTCCAGACGTTCCTTTCGATTTACAATCTGCATTGACTAAACAAGGAGCAATTTATCATACCGTAGAACCCTGGGGGGCAAACAGTATACAGGATGGTAGAATTGTAACCGGTCAAAACCCGGCATCTGCAAAGGGCGTAGCGCAAAAGGTAATCAACCTAATGAATGCTTAAAAAATCATTAAACGGCAATTACCGTTCAATGTAGTTGCTTTATTTATATTAATAATCACATCTTAAAAATAAAAACAATGAAAAAATCAATCTATCTGCTGCCAATAATTTTTTTACTATCAATATCAATTGCGTTTGCCCAAAATACTAATTCGGCAACTACCAAACCAACAATCATTTTTGTTCATGGTCTTTGGGCTGATGGTTCTTCGTTTAGTAAAGTAATGTCTTCACTCATTCATGATGGTTATGAAGTTATTGCTGTTCAAAATCCCACTACTTCCATTGAAGACGATGTAGCTGCCACTAAACGGGCTATTGCTTTGGCTAAGGGTGATGTTATTCTTGTAGGACATTCCTGGGGTGGCTTTGTAATAACAGAATCGGGCGATGATCCCAAAGTAAAAGCCCTGGTTTACATAAATGCATTTGCACCCGACACAAATGAAACCATTGCTTCACTTAGTTCTAAAGCCGCAGAAACTGAATTATCCAAATATCTTGTGCCATCTGCAGACGGTTATGTAACCATAAATAAAGAGGGCGTGAAAAAAGTTTTTGCCGGGGATTTACCTGCAACAGAACAGGAATTGGTTTTTGCCGTACAACAACCGGCTTCCACAAATGTGTTCAAAGCAGTAGGTAATAAAGCATCCTGGAAACAAAAACCCTCCTGGTTTGTTATTGGTTCAGAAGATAAAACCATTAATCCTGAACTTCAAAAGATAATGGCAAACCGTGCGAAATCAAAAACAACCATTCTGAAAGCAAGCCACGTTTCTATGATCTCAAAACCGAATGAAGTATTGAAAGTGATAATTGAAGCGGCGAATACTATTACCAAATAAAAAATTTTGCAACCAAACCGGGTTTTGTAATACATGTTACAAAACCCGGTTTTAGTTTTCAGATTCATAACTAATAAAATTATTAAAGATGAAAAAGGAATCGATGTTTACATTCGCAAAGTGGCAGGTAAAACAAGGAGCGTTAGAAAATGTTCTATCGTTATTAAAAGAAGCGATAGCAAAAAGTTCTGCAGAGGAAGGCAATCTTACATACCAGGTTTTCCAGGGAAATGATAATAGCCATACCCTCATGTTGTTTGAAGAATACAAAGACCAAAAGGCTTTAGACTTTCACCGTAATTCCGAACACTTTAAAAAAATAATAGTGCAACAAATTGTTCCGCTACTGGAAAATCGGGAAGTGATTGTAATGTCAGAACTTTTCTACATTTAGCTGTAATGGGAAGGATGGGATTCAGAAGCTGCAGAAAAACTGCACATGAAGAATTATATTTATTTCGGTATGGCATTTTCATTTGGCGTTGAAATGTTGAATATGGTAATGAGAAAAAGAATGGCGAAGAACAGGGTTGTTCAGTTGAATGAGCCTACGTTGGAAAATAAAGATGAAGGTCATTCTGATAATGCTCATTAAAAAGACAATTTGAAAATTAGCTGATTTGAAGATTTGAAAATGAAAAAATTTTTGAATCGCAAAACAATTGCCATCCTTATTTTCATCAGCACATTTTCAAATCTTCAAATTGTGTTTATTTGGTTACAATCAAAAGCTGCTCATATATCTTTTTTGCAGTTGTTAATCTTACAATATACTTTCCGTTAGCGAAGTTTTGAGTATTTAATTGAAACGATGAAACAGAAGATTTGATGTATTCTTTGGTTAAACATTTTCCATTCATATCATAAACTTCAATTCTCTTTGCTTCATCCACGCCTTGAAAATTCAGGATCGTAAAAGCAGGTGCGGGATTTGGTGCAAGTAAGAATTCGGATTTAGCAGCAAAAACTATTTTACGAACTTTACTGAAAGTGTATTTACCATCCTGGTCCACGCATCGCAACCTATAATAATTTACACCTGGCGTTGCTGAGTAATCGTTATACTGATAACGATCCGATTCTTTTCCTGTAGCGTGTACAAAGTTTATATCTGCATATGATCGCCCATCACTACTGCGTTCCACTACAAAATGACCGGTATTAATTTCATTGGCAGTTTCCCATACCAATTGTACATTTTCATTTAACGGCCTGGCTGAGAAACTGATCATTGTGAGTGGTGCCGGAGCATCTACCAGTTTCCTGATACGATGATTAGAACCATCAGCAATATATAATGAGCCTGAATGATCAAGGTATAAACCAAAGAAATTGCCCAGCCTGGCGCTTGTTGCTGGTATTCCATCTCCATTGTATCCACCAACACCTGTTCCTGCAATGGTTGTAATAATACCGTTTGTTGTTACTTTTCTCACCCTGGAATTATTATCAGATATATACATGTTTCCTATAGAATCGCGGATAAGCTGCACGGGGTTTATACCTGCAGACAGGGCATTGCCACCATCCCCACTTGATGCCAGGTTGCCGTTGCCTACGATTGTACTGATAATACCATTTGTATTGATCTTGCGAATGCGGTTATTGCCCCAGTCAGAAAAATAAATATTGCCGGTATCATCCACGCATATTCCGTTTGGATCCCAAAGACTTGCAGAAGTTGCCGGTCCACCATCACCACTAAATCCCTGCGTTCCATTACCGCCTACAGTAGAGATAATACCATTGGTATCGATCTTACGAATACGATGATATCCCTGTTCAGCAATGTAAAGATTTCCAAGCCTATCCAAAGCCAGGGCTTCAGGACCAAAAATAGATGCATTGATTGCGGGACCACCATCATTCGGGTCTGGAAAAGTAGTACCCGGTCCGGCGATGGTGCTGATTATTCCAAACTTATCTATCTTCCTGATGGTATTACCGTCGAATTCAGAGAAAAAAATATTTCCGGCAGAATCTATCACAATTCCGTCGCAGGATTTTATAGACGCATTAATTGCAAGTCCACCATCTCCGGTGTGATCATGAATTCCATTTCCGGCAACAGTAGTAACGTTTCCATCTACATCCATTTTTCGTATCCTGTATCCGTAAGTTTCTGTAAAGTAAATATTTCCCAACTTATCTGAAGCAAGGCCGGATGGCCAATTAATATTTGTATTTATAGCTGGGCCGCCATCACCGTTAAACGTACTTATCCCGGTTCCGGCAACTGTTATAATTATTTGTTGTGCATGAACACAACTTATAGTTAACAAAGTAAAAAGAGTAACTAATGCAACCGTTTTTTTTAATTTAAATCGTAAAAATGTTATCATGCTAATCCGGGTTTTTAGTTTATACAATAATATAATTGATTTGGGTATGACAAAAAGTAAAACGCTGTTCTTACTTTAAAACCCACTGAAATGTAGATGATAGAAGAGTGGGTATATGATATTAAAATTATTGATCGCAAGCAGTTTGTATTTTTAGCTTCTTTGTATTGCTGAGTATCTTTCTTATACTAACTTGAAGTGAAGTAAAAAGGGTTGGGTAAAGCATGGATTTTTTCCGGGCCTGTATCATCACATTTTCAAATCTTCGAATTTTCAAATCAACTCATTTTATTTCCCTAAACTTGTAATATGCAAAACAGGTTGAATGCTTATGGGTTGCTGTTACTACTGTATATCTTTTGTTCTTTCTTCCCGGAACAATTGTTTTCACAGGCAGTTTCGGGTAACGTAATTGTTACTACACGGCATCTTAACTCAAAAGATGGGCTCGCTGCTAAACTTGTTAATTGCGGTACCACAGATAGCACGGGATTTGTGTGGTTTGGAACACAGCACGGCCTGCAACGCTATGATGGAAAAAATTTCCTTCTCTTTTCTAAAGAAAAAAATGGTCTGCAGGATAATAATGTAGTTCAGCTTGTTGAGGATCAGCATCATTTACTCTGGATACTGTATGGCTCGCCGGGTACAGATCGTTTTTCAAATGGCAAGGCCGATGTGATAGATCCGAACACATTTCAAATAAAAACACTTACAGAAAAATTTGGCAAAGCACTTCCTTTCGAAGAAAAGAAATTGCTAACGATTAAATGCAACGAAAAAAATGAAATTATCCTGAATATCTATGCAGGAACGAATGAAGTAGAACAATGGCTTTATACAGTCAACAACAATTTTCGCAAACTATACAAGGGTTCAATAGGTGGATCGAGATACAGTTTTTTTTTCCGCGACAGCACACTTATGTCTGGTACTTTTGATGGCGGACTTGGCATTGTTTCATCAGGAAAAAATCCGCCTCTTATCAAGAATGATCACCTGGTAAATAACGCATTTCTTCCTTTGGGAATTACACCAGATCACAGGCGTTTCTTCGCCGAAATATATGGAGCGGGTTTGTCGGCAGGAAATAAAAAACAATCTCCCGTGATCATGGAATTAAAAGACAATAATACCGCTACTAAGATCAGCAACCAGCTTTTTGAAAAAGATACAATCGATTATTCAAAGATCATTTTACGTATGTCATCTTATAATGACAGCCGTACAGGGAGCCTTGTTATTTTCGTTGAGAACAAAGGATTGTTTTTATTCGACGGAGAGAATTATACACAACTTATGGATGCGGGGCAAATGACAGCAAACCATATTTCATGGGTGTACGATTATTTTACGATCAATAACAACCAGCATTGGTTTTGTACAGACAATGGCGTTTTTGTTATTAACATTAAGAAAAATTTATTCAGTCACTACCTGAGCAACGACGTCATTAAATTACCACTTGCAACAGGTTACCAGGCAAGATCTGTTTGTGAACATTTGGGTAAGGTATACATTGTATGCTGGGATGGTTTTTATGAAGTAACGGAAACGGATGCAGGACAACGCAATTATAAAAAGGTTCTATCCGCTGATGTTATCGGTACAGGAGAGGGATTTTATTTTGATGGAAAATATTTCTGGCTCAACGGAGCTTACAAGGGCCTTGCAAAATTTGATATCACTAAGAACAGTGTTGAGCAAATTCCAGGCACTCCGGGGGGATTATGGGCAGGCCTCAACATCCATAATGGCGGCATGCTCTATGGAAATATCGGTAGCATATCTGTATTTGAAAACGACTCCTCAAGAAAAATAAATTTTTGTAATGGCAATGTAAATGTTACTGCATGGACCTACCAGTTTTTTTATAGTCACGATAGTACACTTTGGGCAGTAACAAGTGAAGGCTTGTTCAAGATTAAAAATAATTGTATCGCTGCCCAGTATTCAGCAGATGTAAAAGATCCTGCATATAAAATTCCATTTACAAATCTGAATGCTGTTTACGAGGATAGAAAAGGATTTTTCTGGATGGCTACCAATGGTGGCGGCCTTATAAAATGGAACCGTACTGATAATAGTTTTCAGCAGTTTACCGTAGCCGATGGGTTAAGCTCAAATGTACTATATGCCGTGTTGGAAGATAAAGACGGTTTTTTCTGGATAAGCAGCGAGTATGGGCTCATGCGTTTTGATCCTGTTTCCCATTCTGTAAAAACATATACAAGCGATGACGGGCTTACTGAAAATGAATTCAACCGTATCAGTTATTTTAAAGCCGGTGACGGGCGCATGTTCTTTGGTGGAATGAACGGTGTTAATGCATTTTATCCTAAAGATTTTCTAAATGATTCATCCGAATTTGATGCGCCTCTTCGCCTGGTTTTATGCAACCAGTTCGTTGGCGATGAAGATAAGCTGGTGGACATGACGTCATCGCTTACACGAACAAATACAATTACATTTAATCCCGGCGATAAATTCCTTACACTTGAATTTCAATTACTCGATTTCGGTGAAGGCACACATCGTTATGCCTATAAAATAGACGGCCTGGACAAAAACTGGAATTATATCAACGAAAATTCTATTCGCTTAAGCGGTTTGCCTTACGGACATTATACACTTCATATAAAAGGACAATCGCAAAATGGTAAATGGAGCAGTCATGAATTAACGATCCTGCTGGTAATAAATGCACCGCTTACAAGCACCTGGTGGTTCTGGTGTATCGTTATTGCAGTATTGGTCGTTACTGTGATCTTATTTTTCCGCTGGCGTACACAACGACTTGTTAAGGCAAAAGAAGCATTGGAAAAAATGGTGACCGAACGAACATCCGCCCTCAAGGAATCGCTTTCACAGGAGCAGTCATTGCTCAAAGAAAAGGATGTGCTTTTGAAAGAGATTCACCACCGTGTAAAGAACAACCTGCAGGTAATAAGCGGCTTACTTGAATTGCAGGGAAAGAATTTAACTGATGATAATGCAAAGCAGGCATTAATGGAAGGGAGAAACCGTGTACGAAGCATGGCACTTATTCACCAGAACCTGTACGAGTATGAAAACCTTAGCCAGATTGAGCTTCACTCTTTTGTGGATGACCTGTTTAAACAAGTGAGCGTTATGTTCGAAAACAAATCAGAATATACAAAGGCAAAAATAAATATCCCGGTAACAGAAATTGATATTGATACCGCAGTGCCTTTTGGACTAGTGCTGAATGAATTGCTGACCAACTCATTCAAATATGCTTTTACAGGCAGTAACAATTGCACAATTGAAATGACACTTGCCGTAGAAAACAATAATGAGGAAGAAGGAAGAAAATTTATTTTTACTTACAGCGATTCAGGTCCCGGCCTGCCTGTTGGTTTTGACATCAAGAAATCAAAAAGCCTTGGAATGAGGTTAATAAACGATCTCAGCAAACAAATGGGTGGAAGCATGCATTATGAATTTGATAATGGCAGCCGTTTCACGATCCTGTTCTATGATAAAAAAGCACGCAAAAAAACGATTGACTAATATGCCAAAAATAAAAATAGGAATTGTAGAAGATGAAATGGTGATAGCAGCCACCATTGAAAGTACACTGGATGACCTGGGTTATGAATATTGCGGCCCGGCAGCCAGTTATGGTGAAGCGATGGAATTGCTTGAAACAGAAAAGCCAGACCTACTCCTGCTCGATGTGAATCTTGCAGGAAAAAAAGATGGGATTGATGTGGCTGAAAAAATAAATCTCCTGTACCAGCTCCCTTTCATTTTTCTTACCGCTAACAGCGATATGTCAACCATTGACCGGGCCAAAAAAGTAAAGCCACATGCATATATCGTAAAACCCTTTAACAAAGAAGAACTTTTTGCTGCGATAGAGATTGCGTTTAGCAATTACAGTGAGCATAAGAAAAAAGAAAGCCAGGCCACTGACCAGGCAATTAATGCGAATGAATTCGTGTTCTTAAAAGACGGCAAGCATTTTCATAAAGTTTATTATCATGAGATCGCCTATATTGAAAGTGATAACAATTACACTTCTGTTTATTTTACCGGGAAGAAAAAGCTAATGGTTCGCTCCCCTTTTACAGAATTTTTAGAAACACTTCCAGCCGCCATGTTTGTACGCATTCAGCGCAGCTATGCCATTAATATCAACAAAATTGATTCGCTGGAATTGGAAGAAGTAGTTATTGGAGGAACAAAAGTTCCTGTAAGTAAATCTTATCGTGAAACACTGATGAAGCGACTTGGTATTAAGGAATAATTTTACTGTTTAAATATGTTTAGTAAACACCTATAAGGTTTTAAAAACCTTATAGGTCTTCTTTGTTTTGTGAAAATTTCTCTGTGAACCTCTGTGAAAAACCTCCTTCCCCTGTGGTTTAAATCTCTCAAAAATATTCGCACCATTTTTCCTGCCTTTCGCACCAACCCGCAGCTAAACCGCCCCATTACTTTATATCGCTTTTCCCCACAATGTATCATTGTATCCATTATGGCATTGGTGAACATTGAAGAAATAAAAATCAAAAAAATTATTGAAGGTATCAGTTGCCCAAAATGCAAAGGCGAACTATTTCCCTCGGACCGTAAAACAATCACAGGGAAAATAATTAAAGCCTTAAGCATAGGAATAATAAAACCGAAAAGCTATCAATGTAAAAATTGTAAAAAGATAACGGAGGTATTTTGATCGGCAATCCTGATCATCAACATCTGAAACCCCTGGAACCTTTTGAACCTTATCAACCAAATTCTAACTTTTATATTCAAAACAACATGCAAAAAGCAAATTACAAAATCAGCAAACTGCGCAATGCAATCGTTATTTGTGTAGCAATTATCCTGTCTGTAATACAGCCAAATAAAACATCAGCACAATTGATGAATGGCCTGGTTGCTTATTACAATTTCGACAATCTTGCAGATGGGTTATGTTTGAATCCCAACGCCGCGTTGCAGGGTTCAGCCACGCTCGCGGGTGGAACAAATAAACTTCCATTTGCATTCAGCACAGCAGGAGCAAATCTATCGGGCACTAATTACCTGGTCATACCACAGACCAATAACCTGAATTTCGGAAGCGGTTCATTTTGCGTTGCAGGTTGGGTACGTTTGAATACGCAAATAACCGATGCCGTGGTAATGGGAAACAGTCTTAGCGGCACAGGCTGGCGCCTCACTGTACAGTCAAATGGTAACTGGACACTGGTATATGATTCAGATACCCAGGCTGCGCAAAGTATAGGCATAGGAGCTGGTGTAATAGAACATTGGGCACGTGGTGGCAGCAGCCCCAACAATTGGGTGTTTATTGCAATGAATGTAAATACAACAACGGGTATTGTTGAAGGCTATTCAGGTCAATGCGCTCTTCACGCTGATGGTAGTTCCAACGGAACACCGGCCCTTACTACAGTTCAGACAAATTCTTTCACACCGGGTGGCAGCATCAATGCAACAGGAAATCCATTTTACCTCAGTACCACATTCAGTGCTTCGTGGGATGAACTTCGCTTATGGAACCGCGTTATTACAGCAGCAGAAGTTGCGCAACTTTACAACAACGGCAATGCAATGGCTGTCGCACTGCCATTTACCAGCTACCAGGATGCAGACGGTGATGGATATGGAAATTCTTCTGTTACTTCCACAGCATGTCCGAAGCCCGCTGGTTATTCTTATACCGGTGGTGATTGCAATGATAACAGTAACCAGTTTTATCAAAACTTACCAGGATATGTGGACGCAGATGGAGATGGAGTTGGTGCTGGTTCGCAGGTTATGGTATGTAGTGGAGCCATACTTCCTTCCGGCTATAGTGCTATAAATACGGATTGCGATGATACAAACGGCTCTGTTTACAGGAGCATGCCTTGTTATGTTGATGCCGACAATGATGGATATACCATTGGTTCCACGGTTACATTATGCATCGGTGCAACAGCGCCTGCGGGTTATACATTAATATCACCCGGAACAGATTGTGATGATACAAACAATTCAGTTTACAGGAATGTAGCCTGTTATGTTGATGCTGACAATGATGGATACACAGTTGGCTCAACAGTAACATTATGCATTGGCGCAACAGCACCTGCGGGCTATAGATTAACGTCTCTTGGAACGGATTGTAATGATAACAACGCTTCAATACATATACCCGCAACTTCGATACTCTCAGGATCAACGTCTATCTGTAATGGCACCGCAAATTTAATTGTTACATGTACCGGCACCGGCCCTTTCAGCGGCACACTATCTAACGGAACATCTTTTAATGCTACAAGCAGCCCGATAACAGTCCCGGTTTCTCCACTCACTACTACTACGTATGCAATCGCAACATACTCAGATGCTACAGGCACGGCCTGTACGTCCACCTTTTCCGGGAACGCTACTGTAACTATGGCCGGTGTTCCGCCAACAACAACGGGCGCCAGCATTGGCAGTCCGGGTACAGTAAACCTATCGGCAACGGGTACGGGCACTTTGAACTGGTATGATGCGCCCACCGGGGGAAATCTCGTTAATACCGGAACCAGCTATAGTCCTTCGATTGCAGCTACAACCAGCTTTTACGTAAGCAATACAGAGACAGCTACAAATTATACTATTGGAAAAACAGTTCCTGCTACCGGATCATCAACTACAGGTGCACTGGGACTCATATTCAGCGTTACTTCCAATGCAACACTTACATCGGTAACGGTGTTGGCTACTACCGTAGGAACAGGAACCATACAATTGCAAAATGCGGCCTCTGGTTTAATAGCTTCAGTTCCATACACAATCATTGCTGCGGATCTTAATACGCAAAAAGTACTTACACTCAACTTTTCGCTTACACCCGGTACAGGATATCGCTTGATCAAATCCGGTACAGGTGGTTTCAGGTATGATAATACCGCAGTATCTTATCCTTATACCGCAACCGGCTGCCCGGTTAGCATAACAGCTTCAACCAATGCGGGCTTCTATTTGTACTTCTATAGCTGGAAGATAACAGCCGGATCAAACTGTACAAGTAATCGTGTATCCGTTACAGGTACTATTTCCTGTATAGATCCAACTGTTCCTGTACTTCATGCATCTTCAACAAGTATTTGCCCCACACAACCAACTTTATTAACCATACAATCCGGCAGTCTTAACAGCGCTACCAGCTGGCAATGGTATAGCGGCAGTTGTGGCGGAACACCGGTTGGTACAGGTAGTGCTGTCGTTTCACCCGCCACTACCACCACATATTATGCAAGAGCAGAAGGTGGATGTATAACAGCAGGGGCCTGCGCAAGCATTACTATCATTGTGAATCCGCTAGTAAGCGCCGGAACAGTTACCGGATTAAACTCATTATGCATCGGCGGCAGCACAACTTTCAATACTGACGGAACAGCAGGCGGCACCTGGAGTTCAGGTGATGATAATATTGCAACCGTTGACCCAAATTCAGGTATGGTAACGGCAGTGGCTACCGGTACAACATCAATTGTATATACCATCAATAGTGGTTGTGGTGCGCCGGCAAGCGCTTTACAAAACATAACTGTAAATCCAACAGTAAGTGCAGGAACAATTACAGGATATTTGTCATTGTGCATCGGTGGCAATACAACATTCACTTCCAACGGAACAACAGGTGGTACATGGAGTTCAGGCGATAATAATATTGCAACAGTTGATGCAAACTCAGGATTGGTAACAGCAATCGATGCCGGTACAACTTCTATTGTTTATACTATCAATAGTGGTTGCGGTTCTCCGGCCAGCACTTCACAAAACATAACCGTAAATCCTGCTGTCAGTGCAGGAACAATTACAGGATCATTGCCATTGTGTATTGGTAGTACTGCAACATTTATATCTAATGGAACAAATGTTGGTACATGGAGTTCAGATGACAGCAATATTGCAACAGTTGATGCAAATTCAGGTTTGGTAACGGCAATGGCTGCCGGAACAACTTCTATTGTATATACCATCAATAGTGGTTGTGGTTCACCGGCAAGCGCTTCACAAAACATAACTGTAAATCCAAATGTAAGTGCAGGAACAATTACAGGATCATTGCCATTATGTATTGGCGATAACGTAACATTTATTTCCAATGGAACAACAGGTGGTACATGGAGTTCGGGTGATAATAATATTGCAACAGTTGATGCAAATTCAGGACTGATAACAGCAATCGCTTCCGGCACTACTTCTATTGTGTATACCATCAATAGTGGTTGCGGTTCGCCCGCCAGCGCTTCGCAAAATGTAACAGTAAATCCTTCTTACAGCATTATTGCTTCTGCAGGTGCCAATGGAAATATTACTGCAACCGGTGCAACAACAGTATGCCTGGGTAATAATCAATCGTACACGATCACCGCTACAGCATGTTATCATGTGGCTGATGTATTGGTAGATGGAGCATCTGTTGGTGCAGTTACATCTTATTCATTTAACAATATCACTGCAAATCACACCATCGATGTAAACTTTGCTCCCAATGTTCTTACAATACCAACCGTAACTGGGCCTGTAAATGTTTGCTCTTATGTTGGCACAACTGATAACATTACTTATACATTCAATTGTACTTATGCAACTGCGTTCAGTTACACACTTCCGCCGAATGTCAGCCTGCAAAGCAGTACAACCAACAGTATCACTGTTCGTTTTCTGAATGGTTTTACAAACCAGGCAAACAAACAAATAAAATTAACGGGATTATCATCCTGTGGTAATAGTCAACAAACAATATTCTATTTGCTGGCCCAGGCCCCCGTGACGCCTCAGCCGATCGCAGGCAATACAAATGTTTGCCCAATCATTGGTACAGGGTCAACATATACGTATACCATTCCACGTGTGACAGGCGCATCATCATATGCATGGGCTGCACAGGCAGGCACTACAACCATTACGCATCCGTACACAGGAGAAAACGACACAACTGTACTGGTAAGTTTTGCCGCAGGTTTTACAACAAGTGATATTACTGTGCGTGCGGTAAACCCATGTGATGCAAGCAATGCAAGGAGCCTCACTATTGTTCGCAGTAATCCTGCAGCACCGGGATTGATCTCCGGTCCTACAAATGCGTGTGCTCATTCAGCTCCTAACGGTGTGGCAGCCACGTATTCAATTGTTGCTATTCCGAATGCTGTTGGTTATAACTGGACAGCACCTGCGGGATCAGTAGTTCTCCATCCCAATGGTACAGGTATTAATGATAATACGATCACGGTTTTATTCCCGAATGGTTTTACATCAGGAAATATCACCGTTTCTGTTACCAATGGTTGCGGAACAAGTACTGCAAGATCATTATCCATCACTAAACTTAACCCGGCAACACCAGGAATACCTGATATCATACAAACAGGATTTTGCGGTGATGCAGGTGGAAGAACCTACACATATACGTTAGCAACCATGCCATCCAATGCAAATTCATTACAATGGACATCACCCGCAGGATCAACCATTGTTTCAGGACAGGGCACAACAAGCATTACAGTATCATATCCTTCCACTGCATTAGCCGGAACAATTACAGTACAGGCATCAAGCGCATGTGCATCCAGTGTAATAAGATCAATAGCAGTGAAATTGCCGGCATGTGCTTCCGGATCATTCACCCGAAACGAAGCATCTGCGCCGTTAACAAAGTTGACAAAAGAAATAAAGTTAACAGAGGTTGTTTCAAAAATGGAATTGGTCATAGGTTCAAATCCTTCAGTGTATGAATTCAAACTGAAGGTGAAAACAGCTTCTCAGGAAAAGATAAAGTTGAGAATATTTGATCTGCTGGGCAGGGAATTGAGCACAATGAGAATAATGCCAAATGAAGCGGTACAATTCGGATCACATTTAAAAAGTGGTGTATACATTATTGAAGTAATACAGGGAGAAGAAAGAAAGACAGAAAGAATTATTAAACTATAAACTTTAACAATTAAAACAACAAAGCGCATTCTAAAGGATGCGCTTTGTTGTTTTAAAAGAAGGGCAATTTGAAAATTAGTTGATTTGAAAATTTGAAGATGACAAAAAAATTGCATCATAAAACAATTAATACCACAAGTTCATCAGTACATTTTCAAATCTTCAAATTACTTTTTTACGGGAGCAGTGCCTCTCGAAATTTTATTCAGTGAAGTTGCACTTTGCCTGATCTTTGATCCATTTCCTTTACCTACCGGACAATAATAATCAATTGCATCCTGCGCTTCATAATAAGTAAGGTCATATTCCAATACATTTCCCCGTGTAATGAGATCTACCGTATAATTATAAAAATCCCTGCTACCATAACCACCAAAGTTTCCATACATCACATCCGTATCATAGGTTCTTAATCCATCAAGATTTTGAATAATGGAATATCCATAATTTGTTTCTACCACGTAGAATCCACAGAAGTTATTACTATATACTACTTCACCTCTCTCCTGCGAAAGCCAATATGAATGATCATCAACTACTACTACTTTCTCTTTAACACAACTGGTAAATAAAACGGCAACCAAAACCGCTAAAATTGAATAGGTAAAAATCTTTTTCATGAGTGCTGTTTTTAATGATTAATAATTACGACCATGAGACGAAACACGGAAGAATAAGTTTCATTACAAGATGTTAAAACAAAAAAGATCCACATATGCTGATATCAAAAAGAAACATACTTTGATTTGGCGCATACGAGTGTTTCCGGCAATTACTCCACCCAGTTCATTCACCTCATCTCACACTTCATTCATATTATCAAATTAACAGCTCACAACGCAGTTTACTTTCACAGCCTAAAACAATGCGATGAAAAAATTGAAGAAACTGGCTAAATGGATACTGATCAGCGTTTTGATCCTGGTTGTAATATTGGGCACAACCATCGGCATGCGCCAAAACCTTAAGTTTGACGCTCCGTATCCCAACGTACATGCATCTGCCGACAGTAATATTATTAAGCGGGGTAAACATATTGTATTCAGCCAGGCGCATTGTGCAAGTTGCCATAGTCCGCAGAATGTAGATTCGTTGCAGCAAATGGGAATTGAACCTGCTTTAAATGGTGGAAGGTTATTAGATATCGGCATCGCAAAAATATACACACCGAATATTACATCCGATAAGATATATGGTATTGGCAGAAGAACTGATGGGGAAATTGCAAGGGTAATACGGTACGGCGTACACGCCAATGGAAATGCCGTATTGAATTTTATGGGTTTCCAGGATATGAGTGATGATGACCTCGTTGCAGTGATATCCTACCTGCGAACAGTAAAACCCATAGCTACTCCGAATATCCCACACGATTTTAACCTTCTCGGTAAAGCCATCAGGGCATTTATGGTGAAACCAGTTGGACCAGGATTAGCCATAAAAAAATCAGTAACAGCTGATAGCAGTGCGGCCTATGGAGAATACCTTGTTAGCAGTACTACCAACTGTATGGGTTGTCATACTCAACGAAACCTGGCCGGTGAATTCTCCGGCCCGCTCATGGCAGGCGGCAACGATATTGACGGCTTTACTACACCAAACCTGACTCCTCATCCGGATAGCCGTATCTACGGGTGGACAGAACAGGATTTTATCGATCGTTTCAGGCAGCCAAAAAGAATAAAAGAAAGTCCGATGCCATGGAGCAGTTTTAAACTAATGACTGATCCGGAGTTAAAAGCCATTTACAAATATTTGCAAACTGTTCCTGCAGCAAAAATGCCCGAGGTGGAGAAATGATCCTTTGATTAGATTATAGATAACTGGTAAGTAAAATTTCTTTTTAAAATAAAATGGCCCTTATATACAAATAACTATTATCCTTATATCAATTGAACATTCCAGGAAAGTTCTATTTCACAATAAACCTAAGCGACTCATCAAAATAAAGACCTTTAACCATAAGAATATAACTGCCGGCAGCAAGATCTCCGGTGTAAAGATCAATCTTGTTAGTTCCTTTTACTATACCCGCAACCTGCCTTTTTAGCAAGCGGCCATTTACATCAAAAAAACAGATTATCACACTACCCTCATCTGTTGACTGTGCTTCCAGTGTAAGCATATCCGTTACAGGGTTTGATAACAGCGTAATAAGAGACGGTTTATGAAGCGGGAGATAGATTGTTTTGGATGTACTGCTACGGCCATCGTTATCCTGTTGCCGCAGGCGATAATAAACTTTTTGCCAGGTCCATGCTGCGATATCATCATAGAACTTATAGCTGCCACCACCAGGGTGCACCGCATTAACTGTACCTACATCAAAAAAATGAATACCATCACTGCTTCTTTCAATAATAAATTGAGAAGTATTTATTTCAGTTCCACTCGTCCATTGCAACAACACCTTTTTATTATGTTGTGTTGCGGTAAAATCTGCAACCTTTACAGGCAATACCTGCAGGCCGCCCCATTTAAAAGCAAAAACATCACTTTGATAATTTTGTCCAACGTTTGGATTGGTAAGTGTAAATGGATTGATCGAAAGCGTGGGAGCCAGGTAAATACCCAGCATATAAAAAGAAGAATCGTAACAGATAAGACTGTTTGTCATTGGAAACCCGGAAACCTGCACCGCCAGCGTATCCTGCCAGGTAATATTGAATGACGGATCATAGCGGTAAATATATTTTTGCACACCCGCCTGCAGCACGAAAACACTGTTGCCGGATGTATCCATGCTATAATCAAAAGCAGGAAAAAATACCAGCGGGAAAGGAGTATGTATAAGAGAAAGACGCTGGCCATCGTAATTCAACTTTTCGATCTTTACTGTATCAAAATCATTTACAAAATCATCATAGGCCCAGTATAGATTTTCTCCATCTGTGCAAAGCCGGTTGTTATCATCAAATGTTATATAGTCACGGCTTAGCAACCATTGTGCACTAAAATCCGAATCGTATTTAACCAACACATTCTGGTAAGAGAAATCAGGATTAGCAGGGATATTATCGAATGAGGCCAGGTTGCCGCAGGTTCCGCTGAGGTATACATTACCGGCTGCATCAGCAATAATATGAGAGAAAGTACGGTTTTCAAAACTTTGCGGAAACTCGCTTTTTATAATATTCCCTGTTGCATCCAGCTTATGAAAGCTGCAAAATCCACCTGGTGCACCTTTCTCTGCAGTCAGATACATATCACCGTTAGCCGCAATAAAAAGATCTACCGGTTCAAAACGGATGTTTAGTGGATTCAATGTTTGTATCCATACAATCGAACCTGTTTCGTTTGTTTCGAAAATAAAACCTGTATTATCTCCCGGAATGCTGGTCAATACATTTCCCTGTACAGTGATGGTTCCTTCAAAATAACCTGTTGTGATAGCATGATTATCCTGTTTGATTTCCACATCAGTGATGGCAGCACTTCCGTCGATCTGTATTTTCCAGAGCTGCTGGCGCAAATCATTCCATTTTTCAACCTGGGTATAAATATGTGCAGATCCGGATGGTGCGTTAGTATGCGTTGCTACATAGAGATTACCAGCACCATCTTTCCGTATGGCTACAGGAAAAGTACGCTGAGCTTTACCGAGCGTAAGCGCCCATGAATAATCCTGTGCATATATTTTACCGGTATTGATAATTAACAGAAGTATGAACAGAACATGCAGTGAAGATTGTAAACGTTTCATGTTTTGGCATTGTAAACGAATATAAGCATTTTTTAAGATATATCATCTGTGCGAAATGTTTTTTAGTAGTGGTGCAGTTAGATTTACTTATTCGTCATTGCAGAATTTGGTACTTTGAATTTTCAAATTAAATCCCTGCTCATTTTTTGTGAAAGCGCCTGAATCAATTCAAAAATGAATCACAATATTGATTTCTATTAACGAAAAAAAGGCCCGCCATTACAGCGGGCCATTCTATTAAAATCGCAATTTAATACTTTACGATCCTCATCGTTTTTGTATTTGTTCCCTGCTTTATTTCCACCAGGTAAACCCCTGCATCCAGGCCAGTGCCAAATTGTGTTGTTGTTAATTCAAACAAGTTTATTTTTTTCAACAACCTTCCCTGCATATCCATAATTCTTACCTGCACCATTTCATTTTGCAGCGACGTTATTTTAAGATTGAATATGTCCGTGGAAGGGTTAGGGAAGATATTTACATTAAACTCTTCAATCGTTTGCGTTACCGTTTCTTTTATACCCGGCACAACTCCATTCTTTGCTGCAAATGTTGATGGGCATGCAGCAAGTTTAACATCCGTCGTTCTTGTAGCACTGTTTTTGCAATTAGCCTTTGCCGTTACTCCTACAACCCCAATGATTTTGGCATTTGAATAAACTACACGTATACTGGTTGTCCCCTGGCCTGTTACAATAACACCTCCGGATGGAACTGTCCATTCCAGTGACTGGGCATTGGAAGGCATTGCAGCAATTGTATAACTGTAAATGCGATCGGGGCATGACTGCATTTGTATCACATCTATCGCACCAGGCGCAGCCGGATTAAGCGTTGTTACATTTAAAGTACGCACTGTACTTGTTCCGCAGCCATTCGTTGCCGTTACACTGATAATGCCTGAAGTAAACCCGTTTGGATATTTGAATGAAATACTATTAGTACCCTGGCCGCTAACATTGGTTGCACCTGATGGTAGTAACCATGTATATGTCATGCCACTTACAGCAGTAACAGAATAGCCCGCACTTACACCATTTGGCAATTGATGGGCACAGGTATTGGTTGGCCCGGTTATTAATGATGGCTGTGCAGGGGCTGCTTTTGTTATGACCAGCGAACGAAGTTCACCACCGCAACCATTGTCTGCCATTACCGATATGCTGCCACCTGATTGAAAACTATTGGTAAAACGTACCAGCACAGTTGTATCATTAATGCCTGTTCCTGCCGGATGAATTTCATCTATAACACCGGCCGGGAACGACCAATAATAATACCGTGCATCCGGAACCTTATTGATAGTATATCTTACCTGTTGCCCTGTACTGATACTTTCACAGATGCTGGTTGTTGAAGCAATGATCGGTGAAGGTGCAGGAAGCGGGCTCCACATCAACAAATCAGCATAATAAGGATCGGGAGTGCCCGGGCAATAATTGATTGGGGTTGCATACAGTCTGTTAAGTCCTGAAGATGCTTGAGTTGATATCAATTTTACCGTAAGTGTTGTTGTTCCCTGGCCGCTTACAATTTGAAGAAAATCAGGCACAGTCCAGTTATATCCTGTTGAAGGAAATGCGGCCGGCCTTGTATAAGTAAACGTAGGTTGATTTTCAGGAGTTGTAAAATAAAAATAAAGTGCATAATAACATAGATTCCTTGGACCTTCTATAGAGGATAAGGGTCCAGATTGATTTACTGTAATTGTTTTGGAAATAACACCACCACCATTTGGCAATGTATAATTGATGGTGGTAGTACCTGCAGCAATACCCGCAATTTGTGCACCTATAGCTGCAGGACTGGATATTAATTGAGCAATGTTATTATTGCCTACACTCCATGTTCCATTTGTAGGGACACCGGTTATATAATTATAATTTGCTGCGAATACACCTGCGCCCGTAATACAAATACCATCGGCTCCGACGATCTGGTTAGCATTGCTGATAACAGTAATTAATTTTGTACTCACCGCAGGTGCACTACAACCACTGCTAATAGTATAACGAAGATTGGCAGAACCAACACCTGAAGCAAGCACAGCACCAGTAGCTGGATTGACTGTAAGCACAGATGTATTATCTGTACTCCAGGTACCACCTGCATTTCCATTTGTTGTGTAATTCAGCACACTTGATAAGCTAATCGTTGATGCGCCAACGATAGTGCCTGCATTCACACTTGGTAATACGTTTATAGTAATGATATTTGAATTGATACTAACAGTAGTATTCGTGCATGGATTGGTACCGGTAATTGTACAATTAACTGTTTGATTATTCAACAAAGAAGTAGATGTAAAAACAGGTGCTGTACTTACCTGCTGGTTATTTACAAACCATTTGTAAGTGGGATTGCTGAGATTGGTAATATTCGCCGTAAATGTTACCGGCACAAGCCGGCAAACAGTAGTTGCCGAAGCGCTGATCGTTGCAGATGAAGTTAATGATGGCGTAACAACAACATTAATAACATTTGAAACAGCTGTTGAGCAAACAGGATTATTGTTGGTATTTTGCACATAATAAGATCCGGCAGTTGTTACAGTTATTTGCTGTGTTGTCTCGCCGGTACTCCATATATTTCCTGTAGCAAGATTTGATCTCAATATTACTGAGCCTCCCTGGCAGAAAGTGGTAGAACCTAGTGGACTAATAGATACAACAGGATTTGGATAAACAGTTATCGTAAACTCTTTGGGAATAGCGGAACATGATTTCCCAAAACTGTTTGTGCTGCCATGTATCCTGAACAAACCAATTTTCGCAGTATTGGCATTATTATTCAATGCAACAAACCCAGGTAAAGTTGAGTTCCCCGTCGATACAGTGCCAATATTTTCTCCCATGCTGATCCACGTAAAAAAAGTATTGGGGAGGTTGCTGCTGAACTGAATCGCAGGAACATAAGCGCCATTACAAACTACCAGGTTGTTCACATCATTTATGGTTAGTTGCGGATTTACAATAATGGTAAAAAAGGAAGCCGTGCCTTCACAATTATATCCATCATCAGAAACAGGATATACTGTAATGGTAGCGGTCTTAGTGGTAGTGCTGGTATTGCTTGTAACAAAATTGATATTACCATTACCAGATGCGGGCAAACCAATAGATGGGTCACTGTTCGTCCAGCGGAAATTAGTTGTATTTCCATTAAACAATTGAGATACCGTTTCTCCATGGCAGGCAACTTTATTGTTCAGGCTTGTAAATATTGCAGGCTTTTTCTTTATGTTGATATCAAATGAACGGATATTTCCCTGGCATACGTTCCCGTTAACATAGGTTCTTGCTCCTACAAATATGGTTGTTGAAATATCCTGTGAAGTAGCTGGATTATCGGCAAGGAACGATGGAATATTTCCTGTACCGGTTGCTGGTAACGGAAAATTCAATGTATTCGAACTCGACCACGTAAATTCTGTTCCCGGTAATGAAGACATGAATTCAATCGGTAGTGTGGTTGCACCACTACAATATGTAACACTATTGATTACACTCAATACAGGAGAAGGATGAACAGTTATAGTGAAACTCACAGGATCAACCGGGCATGTTTGGTTGGGTTCTGAAACGGTGATGATTGCTGTTAATGGAGTAGTTCCTGTATTTACTGCATTAAAGAATGGATACATGGTGCCTGTATAAGTTGCCGGTACGCCAATGGATGTATTATTGCTCGTCCACTCAAAACCGTTAGTAGCATAATTGATTTGAGGAATGACAATGTTGGTTTGACCGTTATTACAAATATCCTGGTTGGCAATGGGCGATATAACAGCGTGTGGAGAAACGAGCATGTCGAAAATTCTTGGATTGCCGGTACATCCGTTATAAGAAGGATACACTGTAAAGCTGGCTGTTAATGTTGTATTGCCATTGTTGATGGTTATAAATGATGGAACATTACCAGTGCCACTTGCCGCAACACCGATAGATGGATTGCTATTTGTCCAGGTATAAACATTACCCGGAATATTTCCGCTGAATATTACTTCATTCGTTTGTTGATTGGAGCAATATCGTTGTGTAGAAGCAACTGCATCCATATCAGGAAAAGCTTTTACAACAATTTGAAAATTTTTCGGTTCACCATAACAGGAGAATCCATTGCCTGCAAATTTTGGTGTGACGACTATATTTCCAACGAGGTTTTGGCCAGTTACGTTATAGGCATTGAATTGCCCAATATTGCCGATGCCTGATAAAGGCAGGCTTATATTGATGTTGTCGTTTGTCCATTCATAGGCAGTAGCGCCCACACCGGAAAAATTAATGATTGCAGATGCCTGGGGACAAAGTATCCTGTCTGCCACATTACTCATCACCGGTGTGGGATTTATTATATAATTGAAAATTTCAGAAATTCCCTGGCATCGTAATGCACCATCGGTAATGTATGGCCGCACTTGTATGTTTCCTATTTCTCCGTTTGAAGTAACGAATGCTGTAGCAATAAATGAAGGTATATTGCCTGTTCCACTGGGAGCCAGGCCAATCGAAGTATTATTGTTTGTCCATTCGTATTCAGTGGCATTACCGGCAAATATTACCGGTACAGTAGCAGTACCACTACAATTCAAACTATTACTCATTGCAGCAACAACGGGAACAGGCAGTGCTTTAATGAAGAATGTAAATGATGGCTGATCGATACCATTAATAGCCGGGGTTACCGAGATATTGGCTACCTGAACAACAGTTCCCAAGTTATGAACAAGGGTTTCATCAATATTGCCTGTTCCACTGGCAGCAAACCCAAAAGATGTATTGTCATTTGTCCAGGAGTATGTTACACCGGGCAGGTTATTGAAAATAACTTTGTCTGTGATCGTATTCGTACATTTCGTTTGGTTGGGAATTGAAGTAGTGTACGCAGGCGGGTTAACCGTTATGGTATAACTAACAGGTGTACCTGCACATTGGCCGATGTAAGGAGTGACGACAATATTGGCTACAGATGGAACTAAACCTGTATTGAGGGCAGTAAATCCTGGCTGGAAGTCGGAACCTGAAGCAGCAAGGCCTATGGAAGTATTATCGTTCGTCCAGGCATATGAAGTAGCATTTCCGGTGAAACTGAATGAATTTAAAATAGCCCCATGACTCACCGCTATGTTATTGAGTGTATTGATATAAATCTCCGGAAGCAATGTAGTAGAAACTTCTGCAGAAGGAAGCGACGGGCATCCTTCATTATTAAATACAATTACAGAGAAAATTTCTGTTGAACTTACCGTAATGCTTTGTGTTGTTTCGCCATTGCTCCATAGATACGTTCCGGCAATACCGGATGTAAGTGTAACAGAGTTGCCATGGCAGATACTTAAAGAACCACTTACTGAAATATCGGGGATTGCCGGTGCTGGTAAGATGTTTACAGTAGTAATGGCTGATGTACTACTGCACCCGTTAATATCAGTAACGGTTACATGATAATCACCAGGGTTGGAAACTGTAATACTTTGTGTTGCTTCTCCATTGCTCCAGGTATTTCCTGTTGTTGCACCCGATATTAATGTTACGCTACCACCGGCACAGAAGGCCAGTGGTCCGCTTGCACTGATTACAGGAGCCGGGTTATTACATGGAGCCCCCTTAATTAACACAACAGATGTTTGATTAACCTGTATTGAATATTGCTGCGGCAGGTTTGTTTGCGAAAAACTACCAGTTATTGTTCCTGATGTCAACTGCACAATGGTATAGCTACCCGGAGGTATTGTTCCTGTTTCAGTTACGGTTAGTGTACCGGCAAGTTCAATGCTTCCATTACGTATAAGTTGGTCATATCCGGTGCCCGGACCGCTTTCATTGAGCATTTCAATCTCCAAAATACTACTGGCAGAAAAAGGTTGTTGACCGTTAAACTGCAACTGGCCCGGTGATAATCCCGGTGAAAGTATTCCGTTATTTTGCATTGTACCAGACTGCCAGTTGATCGTTCCAAGTCCTTTTATTGTTCCTGTATTGGTGCAGGATAAATGATTCAATATTGTTTCCCCTGTGCTGTTTTTTTGAATTGTTCCGCTGTTTATGATCGTCGCGTTACCACTACCATTTACCTGGTTTGTTTGATTGTTCCCGCTGATAGAAAGTAATCCATTGTTTTGTATGTTGATATTATCGCTTGCCCAACCGATATTCCCATTTGTCCAGGCGATTGTGCCATTACCTGTAAGGTTTGCGCCAAGTTGTTTTTCGTTACTTCCATTTAGTGTAAGCGTTTTTGCAGCTGCAAATGTAGAAACACGGCTAAGAGAACCTCCAGTCCAGGTGCTGTTATCATTTGCAGTAAGCATACCACTTCCCGTTACAGTTGAATTAATGGTGAGTGGACCATTTGTAGTTAGGTTGCCCGTTCCTGTTAGTATTCCGGAATTTATGTTAAGCGTGTGTAAATTAGTTAGTACCATGTCGGCATTCAGATTTAGTAAAGCTGATGTATGATTGAGGTTGATAGTTCCCTGCCCTGTTACAGATGCCCCGGTATTGTGGTTATAAGTTGCAGACAAAATATTCAATACAGAATTCGCTGCGCCGGTAAGGATATTTGCATTGTTCCAAATACATTCATTGATGTTAAGCGTGCCCCCCCCAACATTTATAGTTCCATTATTATTACAGGAAACAAAATTGAGTGTGCAGCTGCCCGGGCTTAACTTTCTGAATGTACCATTGTTTTGTATTGTTAAATTTCCAACAGCAGCGGCCTGGAATGTAGAAAGTGTTGTTGAAGTAGTTATAGTGAATGTACCACTGTTCTGCATAGTTAAACCGTTTACTGCAAATACCAGGTCACCACCGCTCCATGTTATTGTTCCATTATTAGTAATATTGGCGGCAAGCGTCCTCGTAACTGCAGCAGACATTGTAAGCGATCTTGAAACGGCAATAGTCGTATTGCGGCCCAATGTTTTTCCACTCCAGGTATTTGGAGTTCCGTTTAAGTTAAGTGTTCCACTTCCATTAATATCTGCAATCAGGGTAGTAGAGCCATTGGTCGTAAGATTACCCGTACCTGTTAGTATCCCATCTCTTAAATCGAGTGATACGGTAGATGGTAAGCTGAGATCTGAATGAATATTAATAATACCTGCTGCATTATTAATATTCAGGGTCCCTGTTCCCGTGAACGAACCACTGTTATGATGGAAGGTAGATGTAAGAACAGATAACACAGCACTACCGGAAAAATTAACAGTACCATTGTTGTTCCATGTACTGCTGTTTAGTTGGGTTGTTCCTGCTGTGAAAGATAACGTGCCATTATTGGTACAGGAAAGATAGTTGAGCACTGCAGTGCCGGTTACTGTTTTCCTGAATGTTCCGCTATTGGTTAATATGGCGCTACCGTTTCCACTAACCTGGTTTGAAGTGAGTGCTCCATCTACAGAAAAGATACCGGCATTTTGTATATCAATATTGTTTGATCCCCAAAGTAAGCCGCCCGCCTGCCAGCTTATCGTACCGTTATTGATTACTGTCGCAGAAAGTGTTTTATCGTTGCTACCGGTAAGGTTTAGCTGCCCGCCAGTTGCAATGGTTGTTACCCTGTTAATCGTTCCGCTTGTCCATGAACAGCTACCATTGATAAGTAAATTGCCACTGCCTCCAATGTTCCCGCTATGAGATAGGGATCCATTTACAATTACATTTCCATTTCCGGTTAAATTTCCAACAACAGTAATAGTACCATTGCTGATGAGATTGGCATTACAGGTAATGGTACCGGTACTATACAATGAAATTCCTGTTGGTAGTGTAGTTTCAGTATTGATATTGATTGGTCCGCCAGAAGAGCCGATGTTACCATTACCTGTAAAAGATGAACCTGCATTTATATTCAGAATGCCTGTTAAATTCAGGGATAAACCTCCGCTAACCAGGTTTATTACGCCTGTATTATTCCACACCGAGTTGGTTTCAATTGATACAACGCCGGTGCCGGTTACAGTTGTTACACCGCTGTTGTTAATGGTACAGGCCCGTAGCGCCAGGGAAAATGTTGTGCTGGATTTTTGAAAAGTTCCGGAATTATTAATAATGCAGTTACCGCTTCCGTTCAGCTGGTTAGTTGCCATACTGCCCTCAACAGAAAAAATACCAGTGTTTTGAATCACAATCCCTGAAGCCGACCAGAATATATTACCAGCCTGCCATCTTAAAGTTCCTTTATTATTGATATTTACGCCGAGATTTTTATTTCCTGCTGTAACCAGGTTTAACAAGCCTGGTGTGCTAATTGATATATTACCGCTACCATTAATGGTATTGCTATTCCAGGTAAAGGTTCCGTTTACCTGTAAGTCGTCACCTGTACCATTATTAAGTGTAATAGTATTATTCTGAACAAGTACGCCTCCGGATTCAATGATAGTTTGATCGATGTTGATACCACTGTTAACCGTTACCGTATGACCGCTCTGTATAATGATAACATTATCTGTATAAGATGGAGGATTGGAAGCCGCAATATATCCATTACCATCAAAGCGCTCCCAAATACCCGCTGAATTCCAGTCGCCGGATGCAATGGTGCGATAATTACCTGCTGTAGGATTATTGCTATTAAATTCTGATACTATTTCGGCCTGTGTAAGTGCAACATTATAGATCTTCACATCATCCAGGATACCGTTTAAAGGAAAATCAGGATTGGTATTTTCCAATGCACCTCCGAGTATAACAGGATTGTTATCATATTGAAGCAAAGAAGTAAAAGATGCAGAAGCTACTTCAATTCCGTTAACATATAGCTTTTGTATATCGCTTGCATCATCCATTGTAAATACAATAAACTTCCATGTACTGGTTGTGAACGGAGAAATAATTTGTGTAAAATCGCCACAACTGAAAGAACGTGATATCCATGCTGAATAGTAACCATCCTGGGTACCAAGATGCCAGCTATCGTTCATACAACTACCGATAGATTTACTTACAAATGCACTTAACGCATTCTGACTCGTAACATTCACCCATGCAGAGATGGTTATACTCGATGGTCTTAGTAATGCATTATCTGCAATTACGATCCTGCTATTGATTGTTCCATCAAACTGCATGGCGCTGTTATTATTGCCAAAACGGTCGATAGCCGGTGTAACGGTTCCAATAACGGTACCGTGTAACCCATTTCCGCTGGCGTCATTGGCATTTCCGTTTAAGGGATAATGAGCTACGGGTGTTTGTGCCGTTGCAAGGGCCAAAGTTGAGAGAATGATAAGCGTTGTTAGTAGAGCCTTTTTCATAATTGTCATTTATTTTGGCAGATGTATATATGCGATGTTGAAAATTTCAGTGAGGGGAGTGTATTTTTCTAAGGATGCAGATGTTGGTATTCGGTTCTGTTAGTATTGCTTGCCCCTTATTATCTTTTGTAAAAATCGGAAAGCATTATTTTTATACAATAGCTACATATAGCTATACGGTGTTATGAGTGCCTGTTTTATTTTTGGATGTGAAAGTATCCTACTTAAGAAGCTTACACAATAGGGATTTATACCTATGTGCAATACTCAATTCAAAACCCAGTTATGATTAAAAGGTCTAAGCTAAGCCCGGTGAGGCTCGAAGATTTTTCCATTGTGTCTAATCCATCTGCCGACATATCAAATGTAAATGCACGTACTGCGTTTGGTCCGGTGATTGATCAATTGCCCAAAATGGCGGTCGGGAAATATTTTTGGTTTGTATTCAATTCGGTAACAGGTATCATAGAATATGCCGGAGGTTTGGTGGAAGAATTTATGGGTGTGCCGCTCAATGAATTTGAACAGCAGCCACCGGTTCGGTTGTTAGCCCAGGCGCATCCCGAAGACCTGCCGCAAATGTTTGCCTTTACCAATTATTGGATCAGCTTCGTAAACAATCTCGACCGTAGCCAAAAAAGCCAGGTTCACCCCACAATTTATATGCGGTCGAAAAATGCGGATGGCATTTACAAATGGATGATGGTGCAGTTTGTGGATCATTTGCTGGATGCCAGCGGAAATATCACTTACAATCTTACGGTTTGCTCCGATATCTCGCACATAAAAAAAGAAGGGCCGGCGATGATGAGTATCTTAAATATGGCTGATGAAAGTTGTCAGCATTTCTTTTGTTCAGATGGAATTGCTTTGCCTGATACCGCTACTATACTTCCAAAACTAAGTCCGAGGGAAATTGAAGTATTGCATTTTCTTGCCATTGGATACAGCAGTAAACAAATTGCAGCAGCATTGAACATTGCAATAAAAACCATCGACAATCA
Organism: Ferruginibacter sp.; assembly: GCA_047601875.1. Classification (GTDB taxonomy): domain Bacteria; phylum Bacteroidota; class Bacteroidia; order Chitinophagales; family Chitinophagaceae; genus Ferruginibacter. The sequence continues at coordinate 1,455,200 of JASGIL010000001.1, forward strand.
CCGCCAAAATTTATTGAAGAAAACAAATACAAAATCTTCGGGGGAACTGGTGGCGTATGGGATTAATATGGGATTTATTTAGAGTTGTAAATTATGAGTTGTAAGCGATGAGCCGTAAGCTACAAGCCATAAGCGGCAAGCTATAAGCTTTAAAAGTTTAAAATAGTTTCTATTAAATCCCGAAAGGGTGGTATTACTATAAATAAAAAGTAGAAATGAGAATAAACCTAAAGGGGTTACATTATGAATGCTAAACAAGTTTTTGTTTATGTGCAAGGGCTACAGCTTCTCCAAGAGAATTGACCTGTAATTTTTCATAAACTTTTTTTACATGATTATTTACAGTGAAATAACTAATACCCATTTTATCTGCCACCATTTTATAACTAAGTCCCTGCGAAAGATATTTTAACACCTCAGTTTCCTTTGGTGTAAGATTATAATCTGTTTTAACCTTTTGCTGACTGAAGTAGCGCATTACTTTTAAAGCAATGGAGGGGCTCATGCTAGCGCCACCGTTCATTACTTCATCTATACTTTGTGCGATCTGCATTACAGAAGCATTCTTCAAAATATATCCTTCTGCTCCGGCCTGTATTGCAGCAAATACTTTTTCATCATCATCAAAAGCAGTTTGCATGATCACTTTAATATTTGGATAATATTTTTTAGCAATTCTTACCCCATCAATACCGCTCATTCCAGGCATTTCAATATCCATTAAAATGATGTCAGGATTTGTTGCTTCAATATCATCTTTAATTGTTGCACAATTCTCAAAACTTCCTGCAAACTCAAAGCCTGGCGTAAGCCGCATAAAATCCTGCAGGCTTTCCCTTCTTGCCAGGTTATCATCGTATACTAATATGCGTGTCATTGTGTAAATGTAAGGTCATAACGTTTAAACTTTATGGCTAAATATAGCTATGGGGAAAATACATGTTATAATAACTCCTTCACCGGGACGGGTAATCGTAGTACAGTCTGCATTCAGTTGTTTACTTCGTTGCTGCATATTGAGTAATCCATTGCCTTGTTTTACCAGCCCGGCTTCATATCCCTTTCCATTATCACTGATAACAAGTATTGCATTATTACTTTCCTGTTTAAGTGATACGATCGCTTTTGATGCTTCACTATACTTGGCTATATTATTAATGGCTTCCTTTACGATCAGCAAAATATTCTTTCTTGCTTCAGGATTCGTAATTGATGCAGCAAGTTTCTCATCAATATCAAATTCACATACAATGTTTTTTGGAGATAATAATTCATTGCTATAATTCTTTAGTCGTGATTCAAGTGTATATTTTTCTTCGTCAGCCGGTTTCATGCTCCAGATGATATCCCCCATTCGTCCCATCAGTTCTTTTGAAGTACCTGAAATTTTATTAACCATCTTTTTACTTTCCTGTGGATGGCTTTCCCAGGTATTTGCTGCAAGATCTCCGTAAATATTCATGCTGCTAAGGGTAGCGCCAATATCATCATGAAGGTCGGTAATGATCCTGTCTCTTTCGCGGGTAATTGCCTGTTGCTGCTCAATCTTTTTACGCAATTGTACACGATTAAAGACGAGGGCGCCCAGTAAAAGCAATAATATAATAGCAATGATCAATGTATTTCTCAATAGTTGTTGTTTCGAAAGAAGCTGGTCTTTAAGGGCTTTGTCTTTTTTTAGAAGAACGATATCATTGTCTTTTTTTTCAGTTTCATACTTTACAGATATTTCTTCGATCGATTTATTTTTTTCTGTATTCAAAATGGAGTCGTGCAATAATGTGTACGTCTGAAGATGATAAGCAGCTTTTTGATATTCCTGCCTGTTGAGATAAATGTCTGCAAGTGACCTGTGGAATGATTCGTTCGCCAGTATATTTTTATTACCGATCCCGATCTCAATGCAGAAATTGTAATAATATATGGCAGAGTCGATCACATTTAATTTCTCATAAATACCGGCAAGCATTGCACCTGCATCTTTCTGCAAACCTTTATTACCGGATATTAAAAAGTAATTCAATGAAATGCGGGCATGTAATTTTGCTGAATCGGGTTTTGGCATCAATACAAAAGCTTTCGCCATACTCAAATGAGTACATGCAATACTGAATTGCATATCGAGTGTGGCAAACCAATTCATCACCGATTGTAATAACTGAATAGCTCTTCCATATTCTTTTTTTTCTGCAAGAATATTTGCCAAAGCGCCATAGCAGTATGCTTTCGCTTCAAGATCATTGAGCGTATCAGCTGCATTGCATGCTTTTACTCCCATCGCATATTGCCTTGTAGTATCACCTAAATTTCCATATATGCCGGATAAAGTGATGTAACGATATGGCAGGAACTGTATAAAATGATGTGCTTCGCTCAGGTTTACAGCTTCCATCCCGGTTTCCAATGCCAGGTTATAGCGCTGATTTCTCCAGAAGTACATTGTTTTTTCCGAAAGCGCCCTTACGTGTAATTCATTATTGCCAATGGATTTTGCTTTGCTGATCGCAGAATCTATTGTTGGTAAATACGAATCACCCACAGGGAAACGTTCCATAAAACTCCGCTGATAATAATACCATCCCCAATAGTTTTCGTCATGATCTTTGATAGCATTGCTTTTTAATATACCCAGAACAGTGTAGACCAATGAATCTTTTGCATCCATGTAATATTGAAAAAGCGCCCGCAGTGTATCAAGTTTTTTAAGTGATGGCTGAATTTTTTCTATACTGCTTAAAGTACGGTCCGCGTGTTGTTTTGTTTTAATGGATTGTGCTGTTAGCGACTGAGAGATGAATAGCAGTATGATTAACAGGATTGCATTTGATCTTTTGCGTTTCCGATTAATGCGGCGTTTAAACTGAGATTGGTATTGGGCATGAACCAGCGAAGACAAGAAAAAAAATACAATCATAAACAGTGTTTTTTTGCAGGTCATCCGGCCAGGTTTGCTTTCGATTAAAAGTTATACAAGTATAATCATTTATCTGTGCTTCTCCTTGAAATTGTATGGATTATGGTTGAGGCCGATCAATGTATACACAACAATGTAGCGGCAACAATCCCCGCTGTTTCTGTTCTTAATCTTGTTTCACCCAATGCCACTGCAGTAAAATTATTTTGCAATGCGTGATCAATTTCCTGGGTGGTAAAATCACCTTCGGGCCCGACCAGGATTAACCGATTTGAAGATTTGAAGATTTGAAGATGAAGGGGCTTCTTATTATCGTCGGGTAAACAATGAGCTATATATTTTTCATAATTTTCAAATTGGCTCATTTCCAAATTTCCAAATTGAACTGGTTCATGCAAAACGGGTAACCATGCCTGTTGTGATTGCAACATGGCACTTATGAGAATTCCGTTCATGCGATCTAAACGAAAATGTTGTTTTTCAGTTCTTGTACAGATCAACGGAATAATTTCATTCACACCGATCTCGGTTGCTTTTTCTAAAAACCATTCGAAACGACTTGTATTTTTAACAAGAGAAATGGCAATGCTTATTTTCTTTTCAGGAGCTTTTACAAAAGTGGAAGAAAGTATTTTCACTTCTGCTTTCTTCTTATGGTCATTGATTATTTCTGTAGTAAATAAATTCCCTTTCCCATTGGTGATCTGTAATTGTTCGCCAACCTTCATACGAAGCACTTGCACAACATGTTTAGATGTTTCTTCATTCAATACAAGATTCGCAGTATTTGTATTGATCTCGTCGATATAAAAAAAAGGCAGTGACATAAAAAAAGAGAATGAAGTTAAAACTCATTCTCAATTATTAATTTTTATTTTTTAATTTTTAATTAAAACGGAGCATCATCATCAAACTCCCCATCATTCATTTTACTTCCCTTCTGGATATAAAGTTTGGCTTCATCATTTCCTCCTCCACCTGAAACAGGCCGCCAGTTGCCATCTTTTGGCAATCCGGGGCCAGGATTAAAGTCACTGCCATTTTCGTCTTCAATGAATTTTTGTATATGAAGCAATGCTTTTAACTTAACTGTTTCCAGGCTACCGTTACGATGCTTGGCAATCTTAACATGCGTTTCGCCTTTATTATTTTCGCCAAATTCATTTGCAGTGATATCATAATATTCCGGACGGTAAAGGAACATAACCATATCGGCATCCTGTTCAATCGCTCCCGATTCCCTAAGATCACTTAACTGTGGCATTTTATTTCCTTCCTTTCTTTTTTCAACCTCACGACTCAACTGTGAAAGTGCAATGATAGGCACCTGCAGTTCTTTTGCAAGGCCCTTAAGGTCCCTTGATATTTTACTGATCTCCTGTTCACGGTTGCTGTTCCTGTCTGCGCTTCCACTCATCAGCTGCAGGTAATCGATAATGATCAACCCGATATTATTTTTATTTTTTAACCTGCGGCATTTTGCACGCAACTCAAAAATATTAAGCGCTGCTGAATCATCGATAAAAATGGGGGCTTTACTAAGCCTGTCAATCCCTTTTTTGTACAATTGCTTCATTTCATGTTCTTCCAGTTTACCACGGGCAATTTTTTCTAACCATATTTCACTCTCGGCACTGAGTATACGCTGAACAAGCTGGCTGCTGCTCATTTCCAAACTGAAGAATGCAACAGGTGTCGGTTTTTCTGTATTCAATGCTGCAGTACGTGCCAGGTTCAATGCAAATGCTGTTTTACCTACTGAAGGCCTTGCTGCAAGAATGATAAGATCTGTTGGCTGCCATCCGTAAGTGATCCTGTCCATAGAAGGAAAACCTGTTGGCACGCCGGTAATATCATCCTGCCGGTTACGCATATCCTCAATACGCTGAATTGTTTTTACCAATACGGTATCGATGCTGTCGAAATTTTTACGCAGGTGATTATTGGTAATTTCAAAAAGTTTTCCTTCTGCTTCATCAAGCATGTCAAACACATCTGTACTGTCTTCATATGCATCACCAATGATCTCACCACTTATACGTATCAGTTCACGCTGAATGAATTTTTGCAGCACAATTCGGGAGTGTGCTTCAATATTAGCAGAGGAAACAACCGAGTTGGTAAGTTTGGAAACATAATAAGGCCCTCCAATGAATTCAAGGTCTTCCCTCAGTTTTAATTCTTCCACTACTGTAAGCAAGTCAATTGGAAGACTTTTTATTGCGAGTGCCTGCATGGCTTTGTAAATGCGCTGGTGCGCTTCCACGTAAAAACATTCCGGCTTTAATATTTCTATTACTGTATCAAAAGCGCTTTTTTCAAGCATGATGGCACCGAGGATTGCTTCTTCCAGTTCCTTTGCCTGTGGTGGTACTTTACCAAACACCATATTGCCGAGGTCAACGGCCGACTTACGCCTTACTTTTCCTTTATTTAAATTCGTAAACTCCATGATAAACTATATATACCCGTTAGATTAGTGTAATAATTAATTTCAGCTCCTAACATTCATCTATACATGATTTCTGTTAGCAATTGTTTTGGTTCCTGTTTGGGAAAAACATGTTCTTCTTTTTCAGGGCGGCTAAGGTAAAATCAATCCCTTAATGATAAATTAACATTGGGCTGTTATTAACTTTATTCCACAGATTATCCCCTGTCAATTAACATACAAATCTAGCTTATTCACAGCTTACCAACAGTATAATTAACAAGAGATATCAGGCAGGTGTGTAAATGATGTATTTTATACACAATTATATGTGTTCCAAATTTCTTTTTGTGCACCATTTGATTTTTTTTGTCACTTGTAAATCTGGATACGATTTATTAAAGATTTCAACTGCCGGGATTTGAAAATTTAAAGATTTGAAAAATTTGAAGATGCAAAACCAGGAGCTGCTTTTAAAATCCGGATTTCGCACGGTTTACAAGGTTTTCATCGACTCATTTTCAAATCTTCAAATTTTCAAATCGCTATCTTTGCAGCGAAATTTATATGATACATGACTATTTCTTATAATTGGTTGAGCGAATACCTGCCTGGAAAAACAGAACCTGAAAAGATTTCTAAAATACTTACGTCTATTGGCCTTGAGGTTGAAAGCATGGACGAACTGGGAGATGCAAAAGGTAAGCTGGATGGCTTATTGGTTGGCGAAGTAATGAGTTGTGAAAAACACCCGGATGCTGATAAACTCAAGGTAACTACCGTATCTACGGGTGATGAGAAACTATTAAACATTGTTTGTGGTGCATCAAATGTTGCAGTTGGACAAAAAGTAGTGATAGCACCGGTTGGCACTACCATTTACCCAATTACCGGCGACCCGATCAAACTTAAAAAAGCAAAAATAAGAGGAGTAGAAAGTGAAGGTATGATCTGTGCAGAAGATGAGATCGGCCTTAGCAGCAATCATGATGGCATACTTGTTTTGGCTGCAGGAACAAAGCCGGGAACAAAGCTTTCAGAAATATTTAAATCTTATACAGACCATATTTATGAGATCGGTCTTACGCCAAATCGTATGGATGCCATGAGCCACCTGGGTGTTGCAAAAGATGTATGTGCGTGGTTATCGTATCACAACAAAATAGAAGCTACGGTTGTTGCTCCCTATCCCGGCCATTTTAAAGCGGATAATCCTGCACAACAAATAGAAGTTATTATAGAGAACAAGGAAGGATGCAGGCGTTATAGTGGTGTTAGCATATCAGGCATAACGGTATCGGATAGCCCGGAATGGTTACAGCAAAAATTAAAAGCGATCGGCCTTAACCCGATCAATAATATTGTTGATATTACAAACTTCATCCTGCATGAAACCGGCCAGCCATTGCATGCATTTGATGCTGATAAAATAAAAGGAAGCAGGATCATTGTAAAAGATGCAACCGAAGGATCTGTTTTTAAAACACTGGATAATAAAGAAAGAAAACTATTTGCCAATGACCTTATGATCTGCAATGCAGAAGAGGGTATGTGTATCGCCGGAGTATATGGTGGTATCAACAGCGGTGTAACGACTGAAACAAAAAATATATTCTTAGAATCTGCCTGGTTCGATCCGATTATGATCCGCAAAACATCTGTAAAACATGGACTGAAAACCGATGCTGCAACCAGGTTTGAAAAAGGAACCGATATCAGCAACACAGTAAATGTTTTAAAAAGAGCTGCATTACTAATTAAAGAAATTGCAGGAGGTAAAATAACAGGCGACGTTATTGATCAATATCCAAATCCATTACAGAAAAAACGGGTAAGCCTTACAAATCTTTACCTGAAAAAATTAAGTGGTAAAAACTATCATGCAGATGATGTAAAAAACATTTTGAAGAACCTGGGTTTCGAGATCGTTAAGGAAAGTATGGACGAATTGGTGGTTGATGCGCCTTTTAGCAAACCTGATATTAGTTTACCTGCTGATCTTGTAGAAGAGATCATGCGGATTGACGGGCTTGATAACGTTGAAATTCCTTCAACCATTTCTATATCGCCATCTGCTCAAAGAAATCAATTGAGGGCTGCACGCAAAGAAAAACTGGCAGATTATCTTACAGGCCTTGGCTTTTACGAAATATTCACCAATAGTATTACAAACAGTAATTTCTATGATGAACAGACCTTGCAGTCATCCGTAAAAATGATCAACAGCCTGAGTGCTGAGCTGGATATCATGCGCCCTGAGATGATACAGGGGGGCCTGCAGGTGATCGCTCACAATATCAACCGTAAAAATTTTGACCTGAGGTTATTTGAATTTGGAAAGACATATTCCGCATCTGCAGAAAAGAAATATTTTGAGACCAATCATTTGTCTTTATATGTTTCAGGAAACACTAATGAGCAAAACTGGAAAATAAAACCTGTTAAGACGGATTTTTATTATCTTAAGGGCGCTGTAGAGCAATTGTTGCAATTGTGTGGTATTAAAAATACCAGCTTTGAGCACATTCAAAAAGATGGTTTTAAGAATGCCGCAGCAATAAAAACCGGGAACAAAACCATCGGTTATCTTGGAGAAGTAAATGAAAAAGCATTAAAACAATTCGATATTAAACATCCTGTTTTTTACGCCGATATCAATTGGGATGATTTAATGTCAATAAAGAATAAGGACGTTGAATACATTGAAATTTCGAAATTCCCGGCCGTGACAAGAGATCTTGCACTGGTGGTGGATAAAAATGTTTCATATAATCAAATTGAGGGGATAGCTTTATCGCGAAAAATCAGGGAACTCAGGTCGGTTCAGTTGTTTGATGTATTTGAAAGTGATAAGCTGGGAGCCGGAAAAAAATCGATGGCCGTAAGTTTTCTTTTTTTAGACGAATCCAAAACCCTAACGGATAAAGAGATTGATACATTTATGCAAAAGATCATTGCTTCTTACGAAGAATCGGTTGGAGCAGAAATCAGAAAATAACTATTCATGCAGGCAGTAACAGAGAACATTACCCGTGTACAGGCAAAACTCCAGGAGTTGCTAAAGAAGTACAATGCAGCAGTAAAGGAAGTTGAGCACCAACAAAAAACCATTGCAGCACTTCAGCAACAACAATCATTGAGTGAAAAAAAGATAAAGACACTTGAGGAGCAGCAGCATATTTTAAGATCTGCAGCAGGAAACATGACCGATACTGATAAAAAAGAATTTGAACACGTTATTGGTAAATACATCCGTGAAATCGATAAATGTATTGATTTATTAAGTGAATAATCAACCCAAATAAAATGGCAGAAGAACTTATCCCCATAAATATCCTGGTAGCAGACAGAACTTATCGTATCCGTACAAGCCCAAAAGACGAAGAAGTTGTGCGCAAAACACTAAAAGTGATCAACGATAAGATCATTGAATTCAAAACCCAATTCTCGGGAAAAGACATGCAGGATTATATTTCCATGGTTGTTATCTGGTACGCCACCCAGGCGGCTTCAGAAGAAAAGCAAGGTGCTTTACCGGAAGACTTTTTAGAAAGTCTTACTAAAATGGAGGCTCAGCTTGACAAGGCTCTTTTAGTAGCGCTTTAATTTCGTATAATTTTTTGACGTTGTTGAACTGGAATATTCAACATACTATATTCAATGAAATGCATTTGAATATTGAATAGACGATTAAGTAGAATAAGCGCAAAGCCCTTTACAACCAGGCGACCGATTATATATTTTCATTTCATCTTTATCAATTTAATAGGATTATGTTCCGTAGGAACATTTTCTCTATAGAAATAACATTATCGTTTGCATTTGCGTTCCGTTAGGAACGGATTGTGTAGAAAATGCTTACCCAGATGTACTAACCGTTCCTACGGAACGAAATGCATTTTATAATTATTTGCTACCTAAAATGGGTTGTTCCGATGGAACATCAGAAATATTGATAATTGTACAAAGTTGAAAGTAAAATGATACAGGGATATTCTACCTAATCCTATGCTCAATATTCAATGAAATGCACTTGAACATTGAACATTGTATGTTGAATATTGAATATTTTTTATTTGAGGCGTTCCCTTTAGGGAAAAAATGACAACCCGATTCATAGCTTTTCTTCTTAGCGCCGCCGGTGTCACAGTGCTCTGTACTACAAATAGTTATTTGCTGTCGAAACTTAACGCAAAATTCATATCTTCGCCCATTACCAATCTAACTCAATAAACAGGGGTGGATAGAACAATATTGTGAATCAGCTTAAAAACATAACATTTAATGGAACCGACTATACTTTACATCATCATAGGTGTTGCCGCGTTGATCGTGGGTATCATCCTGGGTAAGGTCATTTTTGCAAAAAACACTCAAAAACAGGTTGAAGAAGCCCAGTCACAAGCTCAAAAGATCATAGCAGACGGGCAATTGCAGGCCGAAAATCTTAAAAAAGAAAAATTACTGGAGGCTAAAGAGAAATTCGTGCAGCTTAAAGCTGATCACGATAAGGATGTTTTGCAACGTACCCAAAAACTGAACGATTCTGAGAACCGCGTAAAACAAAAAGAACAAAGCCTTAACCAGAAAGAAGGTAATCTTGATAAGCAATTAAAGGAAAACGATACTATCAAAGAAAACCTGAATCGCCAGATCGAAGTAGTAAATATTAAGAGAACCGAACTGGAAAAACACCAGGAAGAACATATCCGCAGGTTAGAAAAAGTTGCCGGTCTTTCGGCTGAGGAAGCCAAATCACAATTGATCGAAAGTTTAAAACAAGAGGCGCATACCAAGGCACTTACACTACAACAGGAGATCATTGAAGAAGCTAAACTGAAAGCAAATAAAGAAGCCCGTAAAATAGTTATCCAAACCATTCAGCGTACTGCTGCCGAACAGGCGATTGAAAATTCCATCACTGTTTTCAACCTGGAAAGTGACGAAATAAAGGGTTCAATCATTGGTCGTGAAGGAAGAAATATCCGTGCTATCGAAGCTGCAACAGGTGTTGATCTTATTGTTGACGATACACCGGAAGCCATCGTTTTATCTTCATTTGACCCGCTTCGCAGGGAAGTTGCCCGTCTTTCTTTACAACGTCTTGTAGCTGACGGAAGGATCCACCCGGCCCGTATTGAAGAAGTGGTTGAAAAAACAAAGCGCCAGCTGGATGACCAGGTAATGGAGATCGGCGAACGTACCGTAATGGAATTGGGTATTCATGGTTTACATAAAGAATTAATAAGAATGGTTGGCCGTATGCGTTTCCGTTCTTCTTATGGACAAAACCTATTGATGCACAGCCGCGAAACTGCTAATCTTTGCGCTATCATGGCTTCGGAATTGGGCATGAATCCAAAACTGGCAAAACGTGCAGGTCTTTTACATGATATTGGAAAAGTTCCTGATGAGGAAACAGAATTGAGCCATGCTTTGCTGGGAGCAAAACTGGCAGAAAAATATGGTGAAAATCCTGCTGTCGTAAATGCGATCGGTGCTCACCATGATGAAATGGAAATGCAATATGTGATCTCTCCTATTATCCAGGCCTGTGATGCGATTAGCGGTGCTAGACCTGGCGCAAGAAGGGAGATCATGCAGCAATATATTCAACGCATCAAGGATCTTGAAAACCTTGCATTGGCTTACCAGGGTGTGGAAAAAGCCTATGCGATACAAGCCGGCCGTGAACTAAGGGTTATCGTGGAATCAGACAAGGTTTCTGATGGCGACAGCGACAAATTAAGCTTCGAAATCGCCCAGAAAATACAGGAAGAAATGACCTTCCCGGGGCAGATCAAGGTGACGGTAATTCGTGAGAAAAGAGCGGTTAACATTGCCAGGTAGTCTCTAAATAGAATGTTCAATATTCAACGCCCAATGTTCAATATTCAAGTGAAAATCTGATTAATATTGAACATTGGGCGTTGAACATTGAACATTTGTTTTTCTTTTAAACTTTTTGCTATAAAAGTACTTTCAACAAAGTTTTTCCCCTACCTTTGCCGTCCGTAAAAAAATAAAGATATGAACGCAATTAATTTTGTTCATGAGCAGTTGACAAAAGTTCCAACGCTTCCAACATTTAAAGCAGGTGATAATATCACAGTTAATTATAAGATCGTAGAAGGTACTAAAGAGCGTATCCAGAGCTTCAAAGGCGATGTGATCAAACGCCAGGGAACAGGTGCTACTGCTACTTTTACAGTACGTAAAATGAGTGATGGTGTAGGCGTTGAGCGTTTATTCCCATCATTTTCTCCTAATATCGAGAGCATCGTTTTAAATAAAGTAGGCCGTGTTAGGCGTGCAAAACTTTATTTCCTTCGTGAAAGAAGCGGAAAAAGTGCCCGTATCAAGGAAAAAAGACAAGCAGTTGCGGCTACTAAAACCAAATAGTTTTACCAACCTTTACTATAACTTACTGATTAGGAGCGGAAAAATAATTTTCCGCTTTTTTATTCCCTTTTGCTTGCATTTATTGAAGCTGCTTATTATTTTTGAACTCTACAATAACAACATCCTCGCGAAGAATTTCATTTCTCCTTTTTCCTGCTAATTTTTTTAACCTCTTAAAAACGCTTACTCATGAAAAAGCAAGTAATGTTATTATTGATTGTATTCGCCGCAATGTGCATTTATTGTATGTCTTGCGCCAGGGGAATTTCTACCTACGATGCCGCCAATGGAAGGGCAAAATGCGGAAGATATATAAGATAACTACCCCCTGACCCCCTGAAGGGGGAATTGATCGCCTGCAAGAATGGAGCAAAATAATTTAAAGAACCATCTCTACAGTAATTGACGGCTTTTTAAATTATTTTACTCGAGGTCCCCCCTTCAGGGGGCGGAGGGGGTAATCGTTGATTTAGCATTTAGAATCGATGATTTAAGCTTATGGGCTGCGCAAAAAAATATATCTTTGCAGCTCAAAACACTTATATGTTACTTAACTCAATTTTTTTGATTTCAATGCCAGGCGGTAGCGAGTGGATCCTTATCGTTTTGGTGGTGTTACTATTTTTTGGTGGTAAAAAAATTCCTGATCTTATGCGTGGAATTGGTCGTGGCGTACGTGAATTTAATGATGCCAAGGACAATGTAAAGAACGAAATTGAAACCGGGATGAAGGAAAAAGACAAGGAAAAAGAAAAAGTTGCTCAATAAATAATTCGCAAAAATTACTTCAGCCGAAGTGTGCAAGGTTCCGGTTTAAACGGCGCTGGCATGCTTCGGCTGATCTGTAATAAAAATACCCCAATCATATATGTTCAGCTTTAGGGATATTAAACAATACCATGATGAATTAAAAAGCGGGAAAACAGATTGTATTTCTGCGGTACGGTTTTATCTCTCTAACATCAATAGCAATAAAAAGCTGAACGCTTTTGTAGAAATATATGAAGCAGAAGCATTGGAAAAAGCAAGTGAGCTGGATAAAAAAAGAAATGAAGGGCAACCCTTAAAGAAATTACATGGTGTTGTTATAGCCCTAAAAGATGTTATCTGCTACAAGGATCATACAGTTACTGCCGGTTCAGCAATTCTAAAAGATTTTGTTTCTATATACAATGCTACAGCTGTTCAGTATCTTTTGGATGAAGATGCTATCATCATTGGTACCTGCAATTGTGATGAATTTGCAATGGGTAGCAGCAATGAAAATTCTGTTTATGGAAATGTATTGAATGCACTCGATGATACAAAAGTACCGGGAGGTTCATCAGGAGGGAGTGCAGTAGCTGTACAAGCCGACATGTGTATGTTGAGCCTTGGCAGTGACACGGGCGGATCCGTAAGACAGCCTGCTGATTTCTGCGGAATCATTGGTTTAAAACCAGGATATGGCCGCATCTCACGGTTTGGGTTAATTGCTTATGCTTCTTCATTTGACCAGATTGGTATATTTGGTAAATCGCTGGATGATGTTGCACTGCTGCTCGATATCATGAGCAAACCGGATGAACTTGACAGCACAATGAACAGCTTCACCCCTGCCCGGTCTTTAACTGAATTTAATGAAGAACCAGCAAGGAAATATAAGATCGCTTATTTTAAACAGGTAATGGAACACCCATCTTTGGACAAAGAAATTGCCGCTTCCATTTCTGAACAAATTAATAAACTCAGGGAAGAAGGTCATTTAATAGAAGAAATTGAATTTGACCTTTTGGATTATATTGTTCCAACTTATTATGTGCTTACTACTGCGGAAGCAAGCAGTAACCTTTCCCGTTATGATGGAGTAAGGTATGGACACAGAACGGCATCATCCTTTAAGGACCTTACTGATTTTTATTGCCACAACAGGAGCGAAGGTTTTGGAAAAGAAGTAAAAAGAAGGATCATGCTCGGAACTTTTGTTTTAAGCACAGGTTTTTACGATGCTTATTATAACAAGGCACAGCAGGTGCGAAAATTATTGACCGACAAGGTATCATTCATTTTTAGCAGGGCTGATGCAGTAATACTTCCTACAAGTCCCGTTACTGCATTTAATATTGGAGAAAAAGACAAGGACCCTGTTGCGATGTACCTGGCTGATATCTTTACTGTTTTTGCAAATCTTACCGGGCTGCCGGCCATTTCCATTCCATTATATAAACACAGCAATGGCATGCCTTTCGGTTTGCAGATCATGACGAATAAAGCAGAAGAATTAACTTTATTACAATTATCACAAATGCTCATGCAGCAAAATGAGACTGTGATCAACTCTTAAAAGTGGCCGTTGAGGACACCGACCACGGGGTGCTGCCGCGGTTGCTGTGCCCACCAACCGCAACAATAATGTTTAATTTAAATGAGATCATTGTTTTTAATATTAGTAAGCTTCATTATGTTGCCTGTTACAAAAGCAGGTTGCGTTCTACAAAATAATATTTCTCAAAACACAGTGCCAATACAGGACACCGTTATAGAGAATACAGAAAAAGAAGACAAAGCCATTGAAGAAGTAATTGAAACAAAAAAAGCTCCCGAAAAAGAAAAGGTTCAATATATCAGCCAGCTAACAAGGTATGGTTTCAAAAATCTTTTTACAAAGTTTGGCTACAATCCATCGTTGCCATACTCCTCGCAGGTAAATCCGCATGCAGAACTTTATATGCAGGATTATTTGAGAAATCATTCCGGCAGTCTTATTAAAATGAAAAGCTGGGGAGTGCCTTATTTTAATTTGATCGATAATATTTTTACTCAATACGGTTTACCAACTGAATTAAAATACCTTGCTGTTATTGAAAGTAATTTAAGTACCGGCGCAACGAGTTGGGTAGGTGCAGGTGGTCCATGGCAATTCATGCCTTATACAGCAAGGCAACTCGGTCTTGTAATAAATAATCTAACTGATGAACGTAGGGATTATTTTAAAAGCACGCACGCTGCAGCCAGGTATCTGTTACAGTTATATCAACAAATGCATGATTGGTTATTGGTGATTGCTGCTTATAATGGCGGCCCGGGAAGAGTTTATGATGCAATGAAAAAAAGCGGTAGCAGGGATTTCTGGGCCTTGCAATATTATCTTCCTGAAGAAAGCCGCAACCATGTAAAGAAATTCATCGCGACGCATTACATCATGGAAACTGATGCAACAGGTATTGCTTACAACAGCAATTTTTTTGTGCCGGGCAAAGGGACCAATCCATATGATAATAAAAATCTATTGACTGCCGAAGAACAGGCAAAAGCAGAAACCCAAACCATCTCAGGTAAATACAATGCTGCTGTGATTGCAAAGAATATCGATATGCATATAGATAGCTTTAACCGATATAACCCTGATTTTGATAACAGGCTCTCAGCAAATGGCCAGTTCGATCTTAAATTGCCTTCAGAAAAAATGCAGCTTTTCCTTTCTATAAAATACCAGATACTAAATGAATGTGTGCAACTATTGCTGAGCGATACCAATATCCCCAATAATAAAACAGTGTATCCTGCTGCTAAAAAACAACCAGTAAAAAAGAAAAAGAAATCACATTAGAAGTTAACAGTTTGGCAGGGTTAATAAAGTTGATTAGGTCGTTAACTATCTTGCGATATATATATTTTCAATATCAACAAATTCTTTGCTTCTTATCTGCAACATGTAAACACCTTTTGCAAGCACAGGTAATTGAAGTGAATAGCTTGTCGCATTATCTATAATAGTAGTTTTTACCAGCTGGCCATTTGCAGCATACAAATTTGCGATTGTATTGTTTTGCTGTTTATTAAAGCGTATAATAATACTGTTGCTTTGGCTATTATAAAATGCAACTACGTTTTGATTGTTACTTACCCGGATGCGTACAATATGAGAGAAAGTATACTGTCCATCAAAATCAACCTGCTTTAACCTGTAGTAATTAATACCGTTCATCGGTTGTTCATCAATCAATGAATAATTATGTGGCAATGCCGTTGTACCATTTCCATTTACCCTGCCGATCGGGAAAAAATTTATTCCATCACTACTTCTTTCTACATCAAAATAATGATTGTTCAATTCAGCAGTGGTTTGCCAGTTTAGCAATACAGTTTGGTTGCTTTGTAAAATACCGTTAAAACTCAACAATGTAATAGGTGTAGATCCAACCGGTTTTATTCCTGCGTCAATATTCAATACATCAACTCCGGCAATTACATTAAAGTTATTGCTCCTTCCTGTAAGATCTGCCTTGCTGTTATTATTAGCAGCAATACCTCCAACATTCTGAGTAGTAAATGTATAACCAGCCGGCGGGTTAAACACTACGTAATAATCATTACCAGGTTGTACACCACTAAACGAATAATATCCGTTGGAACCTGTAATGGCAGTTGCTACATTAAATCCCAGGCTGTTGTATAATTTCACGCCCATATTACTTACGCCCAATTCACCAATATCCTGCAAACCATTTATATTATTATCAAACCACGCAAAATTTCCAACTATCGACACTGTGGAGCAAGCATTTATTATAACAGTTCCCTGTGCGCTATTGCTACATCCTGTAACGTCATCGGTTACCTGTAGTGTGTATTGGTTAATACCCGACAATCCTGTTGCAATATGTGGATCAGGAATATTTACATTACTTAATGTACCATTATCAGGTGACCATAAATAAGAATAATTGCCCGGGGGATTAATCACAGGATTAAAAATTATACCGGTATCACCAACACATGCGTTAACTGTAGGTATGGTTAATTGTGCTGCGGGTAATGCGTTTACGCCAACGATAACATTGGCAGTGTCTTTACATCCATTTGCATCTGTAGCTATAAGTGAATAATTCATTGTTGCAGTGTCCACACATGCTACCGGGTTGGCAACCGTTGTACTTGAGAGGCCGGTTGCCGGTGTCCATAAATATTGTATTCCTGTTACTGCTGTCGTTCCAATCTGTACACAACTGTTTCGGCAAACCACCGGGGCAGGTATTGCCGGTAAAAAATGATCGATCACAGTCAGTACCATTGTATCTTTTGAAACACATGAAACATTGTTATCTGTTTTTGTAAGTATGTAAATAAATACACCAGCATTGCTACCTGTAAATACAGGATTAATCGCAGCAGCATTATTAAGATTTGTAGCCGGGCTCCAGCTGTAAGTAATTCCAGGACCTGTTGTATTTGATGCACTTCCAATAGTTGTCGATGTATTTATACAGATCGACTTATCGGGGCCCGCAATGGGTGCAGTAATAGATGGCGTAATTGTGATCGTATCCATTGCAAAACAGCCTTCGGCATTAACAACTGCTAATGTAAACATTGTGGCAACATTAGGCGGCGGTGTTAATGTAGCCGGGTTAGCAATATTTGGATCAGTAACAAGTTGCTGCGGTTCCCAGTGATAATAACCCATGCCTGCCGGTGCAGCTGTACCCAATTGAACTGCTCCGTTAGAAGGGCAATAAGTTTTATCCGGCATATTAAAAGCAGCACTACTAACGTTTACGACTATCTCATCTGTTGCTGGTAATGCACATGCTCCGGGAAATATTGCAAGCAAACTATAAACTGTAGTATCAGTTGGGTTTGCAACTGGCTGCGCAATTGAAGGATTGCTTAAACCTGTAGCTGGTGTCCACTGGTAAATAACACCGGGCAAAGCAGGCGATCCAATCTGTATAGAATTGCCTGTACATATTAACGCATCGGGCTGATCGGGTACTGTAGGTGTGTTATCGATGGTAACCTGTACATCATCACTCGTTATACAACCTGCACTGGTTGTGGCTGTAACAGTAAATGTAATGTCAGTTGCGATCAACACCTGTGGTTGTGCAGAAAACTGGTTGGTACCATTTTGCCATGGAGATGATTGTGGTTCCCAAACATAAGTTGTGAATGGTTGTGCCGGTGTACCTAATGTTACAACAGCATTATTACAAACCACCCAATCCTCTCCTGCATCTACATGTACATTTTGCACCAATACTGTTACTGTATCGAGCAAAACACAACCATTTCCATCTGTTATTTCAACAGGAAAATCTGTTTCAATTGAAACATTGGCAACAGGATTACTGATAAAATTATTTGATAAAGATGTTCCAGTCCATTCATAAGTATAACCGGCTACTGGTGGTAATCCAATAGTAACTGAAGAATCGGCGCAAGCAAATACATCCGGCGCACCAAATACAGGTGCCGAATAAGCAGGATCGTTTACACTAATTGTACTCGAACAAGTGAATGTTGGATCGCTTATGCTGGTGGCAGTAACAGTATATGTTCTTGGAACATTATCCGTAAGATGTACAACAGCTCCTGTATAATTTGACAATCCCACCTGTGGCGACCATGTATAGATCACATCATTCGGCGCAATATTACTGGTCGCTTCTAATGTTACGTTGCCATTATTCACTCCAAAACTTGGGCATTTATATTCAGCATATACAAAAATAAGTATGCCGCAGCCATCGCATTGTTCCGGAACAACTACTTCATCATAGCAGCTGCCACCATGATAAGAAACAAGCAAACCGTATACTGAAGTGCCACCAACAGACGCACTAACGGGAACCTGTGGCTGATCTGTAGCGCCGGTAAAACTTCCCGGCCCGGAAACAAGTGTCCATTGGTATGTTTCATTTACATTAGGCGTTCTGTCAGGCAAACCGACATACCTTGGCCCACATCCATCTAACCCAGCTCTCGATTCAATCGTAGTAACTTCTACCTGGTCAGAAAAAGAACATCCATCTTTTTGCGCCGTGAGATTAATAAAAGCAGTGTTAGGTGTAGGCATGTAAAGATTACCCGGATAATAAGTAGTGGTTGATGAAGTGTTATCAGTAAGGTAACTGCCCGGGCTCCACACATAGTTAAATCCTGGTTCAGGAGGAGTGCCGATTGTAGCAATGTCACCCAAACAGATAACCTGCTCAGGTCCTGCAAAATTTACTGTTACCGGCGCAGCAACAGGAATTATTCTTACCGTATCTTTTGTTATACATGTTCCACCACCAGTTTTTGGAACTGTAAGCGTAAGTATGTAATCTGTTGTCGTAACAGGATTCGCAAAAGGTTGTGCAACACTATTGCTGGTAAGACTCGTTGGTGGTTGCCAATCATATACAATACCAGGTACCCCGCTGATTGGCAATGCACCAATTTTTACGGGCGTACCTGCACAATTACTTTTATCAGGCCCTGCAGATGCTTTATAAGTAAATACGATTGACTGACCGATTTGCCTGCAACCAAGATTATCAGTAACGATCAATGTATAGATCGTACTTGAATTGGGACTAACAACAGGGTTAGCCGCAGTTCCTGCTCCCATGTCCCATTGATAAGATGTATAGGGAGGATTTCCTCCCGAAACAGTAGGTGAGCCTCCAATAGTAACAGCAGAACCAGGGCAGGTATTAAACGGCCCGCCTGCATTTACGGTCGGTGCAATTAAACTGTTCACCATTACAGTGGCAGTATCGCTGATATGTATCTGCGCTCCCCCACATGCAGGATGTGCAAATGCAATTCGCCTGTAATATTGATCCACTGCTCCTATAATAGGCGTGTAATCTTTGTATGTTGCAGAAGGAATATCTGTCCATGGACCGTTGATCGTATTGCCGATCTGCCATTGATAAGTTGCTTCAAGCATTTGCTGACCAGTAGCCACACCATTAAGAAAGATCGTAGGCAAACTATCAGCAGGTACATTTATTCTTTTACCAATTATTGTTTGCGCCAACCCATACTTACACACTGTTTGTAGTTTAGGAGAAAGTGTATCATCCGTTATAGAATAATTTGTTGGGCAAAATGATAGTTTGGTTAAAAACATATCTGGTTCCGAATGGAAAAGCACATTATCTGTAACGGGATAATTATCTGAAGCAGTTGTTCCACTAAAGAAAATATCTGTATTTAACACATCCATTGCGGATGCATCTTCATTCCTGAGACCGCCAGTATAACCGCTGTACACATTGGTGCCATCTGGTTTTAAAATGATCACGATATTATCCCTGGCTCCCGAAAAAGTACTATTATCCGTTACCGGGTAACTTGGGCTATTTGTAGTTCCAAGAATATAAAATTGATTATTGATATAAGCTGACCTGACCAATCTATCCATCTTACCCAAAAAAGTAGAATATACAATGTTCCCACTTGCATCTAAATGTGTAAAATAACCGGTGCCCCCATTATAATACTGGCTACCGTTAGTAACAGGGTAATAAGGTGAGGTACTAAGACCTACCAGGTATACTTCTCCATTTATTATATACATAGTGGCCCCATTTAATACATTATCGCCTGCAATGAGTTTTCTTGTATAAATAATGTTTCCGCTTAGATCTAATTTCCTGATCTCTATTGATTGCGACACACTCGGTCCATTATAATTCACTGAAGATCCCTGTAGAAATATTTCTCCATTTACAATTTGTATAGCTCCTGAAAAACTAAAATCATTTGAACCGATATAAGTCGAAAAACCAATACTACCATCAGGATTTAGCCTTGTATAAAATCCATCCGCATCATTTGGTATTCCTGACAAAGTGGTTCCATTTGTTACAGGAAAATCACTTGACATCGTCCATCCCGATAAATGAAATTCACCATTTAATACCTTCATACCTCCCATCTCGTCATAAGAGTTCCCAGCCAGGTATCGGCTGTACACAATACTCAGATCACTGGCATTTAGTTTTGCTACAAAGATGTGCTGGTATGGATCACTGAATGAGGTACCAATGGTTAAAGGAAGATTATTGGAGTAAGTAGTGCCTGCAATGTATACAAAACCATTTTCTATGGACATACCCCGCAGAAAATCAATATTGTTACCTCCAAAACATTTTGCCAGGATGATTGCGCCTGTAGTAGCATTCATTTTAACGATGAATATATCGGAAGCTCCAAAAAAAGCTGTTCCACCCGTAACAGGAAAATTCGTAGATTCAGTTCTACCTGATATATATATATCATTCCCGATAAATAGTAACTCGAAATAAAGTCCATCATATGCGTTGCCTCCAATATAAGTTGAAAAAGAAATATTGCCCGCTGCATTTAATTTGGTTACTACAATATCCTGTACACCGGCAAATACAGAACCATTGGTGACAGGATAATTTGATGAAGAGGAGGAACCTGCTACATACACTTCGTTGTTAACGACATATAGCTGGTATAAAATATCGTCGCCATTGCCTCCTATGTAAGTAGAATATATCACAGCTCCTGTACTGCTGTATTTGGTAAGCACCATATCTCTTCCACCCATATATACAGAACCGTTAGTAACAGGAAGATCGGGAGAGGTAGTATTTCCTAAAAGATAGGTTTCTCCATTAACGACTCTCATCAGCGGAGCTTTATCTTCTCCTGAGCCACCTGCATATTTTGAAAAATTGATATAGCTCTGGGCTTTGCTTATTACGGGTAAGAGTAGCGCAATTGCCCCCATGGCAATGAAAAACAATTTCTTCATGGTAACTGTTTTACGAATTAATAATAAGAAGTGTTAACCAGGGGGGAAATACACGAACAGGCCAGGGGAAAATACTAAACCTGGCAGGTGCGTACTATACTAACTGCTTACGCCTAAAAAATGGTTGGGTAAATATTGTTTTAAAGTAAAAAAAATTTCGGATATGCCTTAGTGTATTTGATGTGCCGGTTCAGCAATAGTAAGTTGTTGTAGTCATCCCCAGCCCAGTTAAAGGAAAGAAAAGATCATTAAAAAGATCGGGGCCAGCAATCATAGTAAAATTGCTGACCCCGAAATAACAACTATTTCTTTATCAATGCCGGATCATGACTTTCCCAACCCATTTTTCATTGCCTGTAATAATTTCAACAAAATAAAATCCGGGACTACATGTGTGTGCATCAATTTTTTTAACAAGAGCCTGGTTATTTTTTATTTCTTTACTAAAAGCATTTCTTCCCTGCAGATCATATATGTTCACGGTAAAATCTTTGCTGACCTTATTGAAAGAAAGATCAAATGTTCCGTTATTTGGATTTGGATATAAACGGATATTATTATCCGGCACAAGATTATCGGCAATCACATACCCGTTACCTTTATTTAATGTACCACAGATCATCCTGAAGTCATAATATTTGCTGCCACCCTTATTCACCACCGTTTCAAACTTCGGTTCCATTGTTGTAAAATGAACCCTCCAGTCTTTATATTGACTAAACGTATTGAGCTTTGTTTTTTCATAACAGCAGCCTTCCCCATTTTGGTCCACTTTAGAAATAAAAATTTCATCATCTGTATCACTGACTCCCCAAACACCAGTAAAAATATAGCTGCCATCAGCCGACATTGTATTACTGTTAAAGGTTTGGTTGAACGGTTGATTCACCAACAACTCACCGATAATATCCAGTGATTTATGATCTACTTTAAGCGTAAGTGCATTGGTTGATGATATTGCTCCGCTTCTCATGGTTTTACCTGACAATAATATTTCTCCGTCATCTGTTATACTAATACCATACCCCGTTTCATCTGAACCATGGAAACCATAGGTACGGCTA
The DNA here is from genome assembly GCA_047601875.1 of Ferruginibacter sp. Taxonomy (GTDB): domain Bacteria; phylum Bacteroidota; class Bacteroidia; order Chitinophagales; family Chitinophagaceae; genus Ferruginibacter. Next base: position 1,477,552 of record JASGIL010000001.1, read on the forward strand.
TTCAAAACAAGTGCAAGATCGTCGGTGAATCTGACAAGATAAATATCCTGCGTATTATCGTCCTGTATATTGGTTCTTCCCAAAACATAAACAGCAGCGTCAAGTTGTATTAAATTGTATGCAACGTCCTCATGAAAATCATTTGTGATCGTATTATTGCTGATATAATTAAGATCAGCATCGATCTTAATAAGAACAATGTGCTTTTCCGTTGCCTGTTCGTCTCCTGCCCCTTCGCCAGCCATTATAATATTTCTGCCGTCTTTCAATAAAATGGAAGCATTGCTTTTTCCATACGCTCCTTCTTCTATATTATAACTGCGTATTTTAATCAGGTTACCATTATCAGGATCGATCTTCATGGCCATAAACTGGAATTTATTTCCTCCTCGTACATCATTTGAATAACCAGTAACAATAAGCCCATCTTTACCGCAGTCCCTGCAGCGATCCGATTTCAATAAGTGTATACCAGTACCAACTTCTGTTCCACTACCACCATAGCGTTTCGACCAAACGATGCCTCCTGCCTGGTCCAGCTTAACAACATACACATCGGTATTATTATCGCTCACCTGCACAGAGCCTGTTACGTAATAAAATTTTTCTGCCTGGATCACAGCATTTGCCTGTTCTTTATTGAAGCTGGTTGCCTGTGATGGTTGACCGACCCTTTCTGCAAACTGAACATTAAAATTGTTGTCGTATTTAACCACATACATATCACGTTCTAAGTTGGCTGTATACATTGAACCTACAACTATATAACCATCATCATCCGTCCGTTCAATATCTTTTGCTTCATCTTTATAATCCCTGTTATACACATACATGCAAAAGTTTTCTCCTTCGCATTTCTGCACTTTTATATTTGACGTTGCTTCATAAATACATCCTTCATGTGTAGTCGCTGTTACTGTAAACTGCAGGTCTGTAGTCGCAGTTATGGTAATGGATTCTGTGGTTTCTCCGCCAGGCTGCCATAAGTAAGTGCAACCAACACAACCAACAGCGGTGATCGTGATACTGCTGTTAGCACATATAACCGTATCTGCAGGTGTAACACTGAACTGAGTGCTGTCAAAGTTTTGCACGATAGCAGTGATGCTGTCTGTACAACCCATTGAATCTATAACAATACAACTGTATGTACCTGGTAATAACCCGGTGATGGTTTGTGTATGATACCCATTGCTCCAGTTAAATACATAAGGTGAATGACCGTTGCTGATATTGAGTGCAACTGCTCCATTGGGTGTAGTATTACAGGTGAAATCAGTTACATCTGCACTTAACGAAAGCTGGCAAGTATCGCAACATACATATATCGTATCAACTGTTGTAATATACAATGAATCGATACAATTGATCGTGCCACTGCAATTCACTGAATCGATCAGCAATAGAGATACCTGTACAGGCACAAGTCCACACCAGGAAGCAGGAATATTGAAGTTGATTCCTGCAGATGCTGAAGCGCCAACACTAAATTGCTGGTTCCAGTTTACCGGGTTAACGCCCGTAGCAGCAACTGTTGAGTTATTGTATGTAAATGTCGGTGGCAATGATATTATTCCCTGCACTTTCACATTACCGTTATGTTGAATGTTATTTAATTGAACATTTAATCCAAACGGGTTACTGCAATTTGTAAAAGAAGATGCTATGGACAGATCTGCCGACAGGTCAACCAATGTTCGTTGTATGCTTATGTCTGTCGAAATGCTGTCATTGGTTATCTGAATATCACCGCTGCAGATATTTCGTACGGCTGCATTGAAATTAATACTGGTATCCATCGTGGTGGCTGTACACAGCGGAACAAATTTCATTGCGATCGTGGCTACATGTCCGCTTACAGGCATTCCGTTCCCATTATATACTGCTGCATTCAGGTCAAGTAAACTTGAATCGCCATTATGGACTATCGGTACATTTCCCCCCGGAAATTGTATACTATTAGTAGTACACGTAGCCGTTATCAAACTTAACCCGGGAGGATTGGCAATAATCAATAACGGGTATTCAGCCTCGGCTTCTGCATTGCTCGTCATAGTAGCAATATAAGTGATGGTATCGCAGCTTGACACTGTTGAAACGTTTAATGGAAATGCTTCCAGCGAAAGGCCGGAATTCTTTGGATCGATCCATACAGTAAGTGTATCCATTTTGCATGCCCCGGTATTACTGATACTGGTTGGATAGAGACCGCAACTATACCCATAAATAATTTGCAATGGGAATGCTGTTTCTACGGTACATGAATCCACCCTGATCTTAAATGTAAGATTGTGTGATATCCTGCTTCTGAATGTACCCAGCTGGTAAAACCCGGAAACAGGCGACACATTTTGTATTACTGTTGCATTACCATTCTGGTATTGTTGTTTTACCTGCGTAACCGTGCAATAAGGATTATTCACTGCATACACCCACACATTAGGCATATTGGGCGGATCCTGGAATTCCGTTGAATCATAAAAATTCAGGTTTATATTTTTCAGTGAATCTGTAATAGAATATATTTTAAATGTATCTACTCCGATCGGGTTGGTCATTTTAAAGGAATACCTCAGTCTTGTATACACGCTCCGGTAAGTATTGTTATCCTGGTCTGCACAAGCGGCGTCCCTGGAATATGCTCTTTTTATTTGAGGGAATTTAATAATAGCAGAATCAGGTTTTACAATGGTATCTGCCTGGCGATATTCCGGGGGGCAGGTATTGTTAAGCTGTCCACTCAATACAAAAGTAATGCGATGATGACCATCATGATCGATGATCGGCCAACCGTGATTGTTATATCCGAATATCTTTAATTCATTGGTACTTGTCTGGTAGTCATAATTAATGGGTTTGAATACAGGATCGTATTCCCAGGCTGAAAATTTTGCATTCTCAAAAGTTAATCCGGGAGGAAACTTAATACTAAGCGTATCCTGTTTCGAAGTATCCGGCCAGATTGAAATGGGCCTGAATTCCCCCGGGAAATCATCAAACCTGTTGTAGCCTCCTATTACGCCGGTGACCAGTGTAAAACGGCGCTTGCACAGATCATGTCCAAATGGATAATTATAACCTTCAGTTGCCCAATTTTCATTTTTTAATACATAAGGTGTAACCGGGTTTATGATCTTTTCTTCCCATAATGTTTGCACATTCATGAATAACATATTATCGCCCCAGGTATCACATGATTCCCAGGTTGTGTGAGCAGAATCCACAGCTACATATTGCGCCCTGATCTGTGACATGGGGAAATTATTAACGATATAATAATTACCGGGAATATTGCTTTTTACTTTGATAAGTGCATGCACAGTTAAAGTAGCTCCGCCCAGGGATAATCTCTGTTTATTGACCGTATCCGGAAGGCAAATCTTTAAAGCACATGAGGTACAGTTAATATTATTCCAGTCGCCCGCAAGCTGGTTGCCCGGGCCCGAACTAATAATCGGTATTGAATCTCTTGCACCGCCGTTTCTTTGTATGATATAATATCCCGACAGGAAATCATAATACTGGTAATTATTCGGTGAAGTATAGTCGATCCCGAAATAGAGGCTATCTACTTTAGGACCGGTGCTGCTGTTACCCACAATCCCCTTTCCTGTCATCGTAATAGAATCGCAGGGATATACCCTGTTGTATTTTATTTTAATATGGGCAGTATCAACAACCGTATTCATAACACTATCCTGCCATCCAAGACTGATCCTGTCGAAATTGAATTGCGAAGTAGCAACAGGTGATTGTCCCGGGCAACCTCCCCTGCAATGGTGGTAAAGATTAACGGTATTGGTTCGCATATTAAACTTGCAGGACATACAGGAACTGTCAGCTACATAATGTTTAATATTGAATGTATCAAAGCCCCCCGTATTCGTAGGGCAATTAGTCAACCTTACAGTAGCGAGTAAACGCCCGCTGTAATGGTTCCGCATACTATCGGCCTGCAGTTTAAAAATGGAATCCCCAACGGCATTTAACCCGGTAAATTCTTTCTGAACAAATACAAAAGAAGCTGAATTGGGATCCTGGAAGTATTTTACAGAATCAAGTGTATATCGTCTTGAAACCTCAATTGCAGGAAAATAGTGAACCGTATCGCGGTTGAAAACATAACCGGAATTATAAGCATTGAACGGATTTTTATAAATAGCAAAATAATAATCGATATTAGCGATATCGCCTGGTTCCATATCAGTACGGTCTGTTTCGGCGATCGTTTCCATTTCATGATTATATGCATAGTTCATGAATACATATGAGTTCACAAGTATAGAAGGGCTGCACATTCCTGAATACCTGATCACCACGGGGTTGGCCGCACTTCCAAAAAATAAAGGAGTACTGTTTGCAGATTTAGGATCTTCATACAAAGTATTATTGCCATTATTTCCATGGCAGTGAAATGCGCAACCTTTAAAGATTAGCCTGAAAAAACGATTCGTAATAATCTCATTGTATTTACCATCTTTAAGAAAAGTATCTACTACAGGTGAGCGGCTGCTGAAGAGAGATGTGGTAAGCGTATCAAAATTTAAGATACAGGTATCCGCTGAAAAAATTAAAAATCCCGGCGGCAGGCTGGTACTTAAAACTGTTTCACCCGAATCACTTACTACTAAAAGACTGTCATAAGTAAACCATGAAGTATTAAGTGGAAATTTAATTTTATGAAGTGTTGATATATCTGATCCTGGCGTTCCCAAATCGCCGCTATGTTCATTGGTGATCTTATAGCTTAAGGTTGATGCCCGTCCATTCGTCGTATCACCGCATAATTGAAACGCAGGCGCAAGCGATTCAAACCTCACATAAGGTGTCCCAATTGTACGTTTCACATCCAAACGCCTTTCCTTAGTAAAAATATGGCAGGGAAGGATACCCTGGTTGGGGCAATGCCAGGTAACTGTATATTTTGTTTTATCAAATTGCTGAGCAGTTTGTGTACAGGTATTCACTTTAAAAAACTCTTTTACTTTTAATTTATACCCAACTTTCATGTACGGATACCCGAAATATGTATTGAGCAAGGTTGCGTCAAATAAAGGGATTGGGGTGGAACTATTATAAGTAAACACAGGACTCACTGCTACATCCGCTATAAAAGCCTGTACCTGCATAGAATCCCATTGTATCTCATGTTCAGGTATATAATCAAAATTAAATTCATCAACCATTCCATCTGAAACCAGGATATTAAAACGGCGAAAAGTACTGTTTGTGAGTATTTGCCCCTGCACATAATTATCATCCATGTATACACCCGCTGCGGTCTGGAATGAATCTATCAACATTTTAGGATGCTTATAAGGAACAGGAGTTGGCGTATTTGCATTGATGTTTACTGTAGAGCTGTTGATAATAAATTTATTGATAAAAAGCGAAGTATTAATGGTACAGGGAATCTGCATAACAAAAAGCATTTCACATGAATCACCTGTTGTCATTCCGGCAAAATCAATTTTTAGCGAATCATTACTTACACCCCAGGCGGAACAGGAAAAAACAGGTCCTGAAAAATCAAGGTGTGCATTGGGCAAAAGTACCAGCGTGAAAGATCCGGTAGGCCCGCCCGAAGAATGCTTTGCTTTAACCTTAAGGTAATTTGTACCTACACAGGTTGGCAAGGTCTGTTGTTGCGACCAGCCGGGCGTATCTGAAGAATCAGTAATACTTACATCAATCGTTTGTGCTTTGGTAAATGTAATAATATCAAGAAAGGCAATAGTTAAAATAATGATCCTTTTCATAAATAAAATTTAAGGAATGAAGCAGGTTGGTGAAAGGCATTTGCTTACAGGTTGCGATGAGCAGTCGTTTAAGCAGGGCGGATGTTATTTAAAAAATAAAGGATAGTAAATGATATCAACCAGGCACTAAGCACTATGAAAAGTATTAATACAGTAGCTAACAACAAGCGACGGTTACCGGAGAAAAATAGTGCCGTCGCTTGTGTTGTTCCTTTTTATACAGCATCTATTGTGAAACAATTACTTTTTTAGATTGTATTTCTGTGTTGCCGGACACTAACGCAATAACATACATGCCGGGCGCCAATTCATTTTTACTCACCTGCACAGAACCTTCTTTTACATTTTTAGAAATATTGATCTGTTTTAATAGCTTTCCCTGCAGATCATAGATGACCAAAGCAGCAGCCATATTATTCTCGTCCAGTTTATAGGAAATTACAGAAGTACCGGTAATTGGGTTGGGTATGATATCAAATGTGCTTACTTTAATTTTATTAGCGCCGGGTACTAATTGGTTTAATTTATTTTTTAGTTCGTTTATCTCTGATTGTAATTTTTCAATTTGAATTTGTTGCTCTTTAATACCTTCATTCAGTAGCGGAATGATTGCTGAATAATTCATCGCATAATACCCGTCTGCATTTTTTATTACTGCTTCGGGCACTATTTTTTCCACTTCCTGCGCAATAAAACCAAGTTGCGGCATTGCATCAAAATTTCTTTTTTCTATTGCCTCTTTACTCCATACATAACTTACGCCCCGCAATTGCTTTATTTGATCAACAGCATTTACCAGGTCTTTTACGTTTGCTTTTAAACGACCGTCAGACGTGGAAAAGAAAGCATGCGCTTCGGCTACACCGTCTGCTGCAAGTCTTACCTTCCCGGTAGTTGATAAATTAAATCCGGTTGCGCCATTGTGCCAGGCTGAAGAACTTGTCCAGTTATATGTAAAATTTGCCCCTGCAACATTGTATAACGGACCAATGCCAACACTGGTACCATCGTCATAGATCTGGCTGCATCCCAATGCGTTTGCTCCTGAAAATTTAGGAACAATATTCGTTGCGCAATTGGCCAGGGTTGCCGGCAGACCCGGGCGGATGAATACGTTTCCCAATGCATCACTCACAATTGTATTGACTGCTGCGGCTGATGTTGTTAAGTTTTGAAACCTAATGCTATCTGTTGTATGTAATTGAGCTGTTGGATTGAGTGTTCCAATACCAACTCTCGCTCTTGGATAGCCGGTAAGCCCGTTAATTAATACATTGTGATAAAACTGTGTTGTGCCTTCAGGAATACTACCCGATGCAACAGCATATACCCCGGATACATAATTTACAGCACTCGTAGTTGATAAGTTTCTTGTAAGGCCTGTATAATAATTTCCCTTTGGATTGCCGGATGGACCAGCAAAAAAATAGTGGTTAAGATTCGAATCAAGCCCCCTGTCGAAAATAAGGCTGGAACCATAAACCTGGTTGGCATTTGGTTGAAGTGGCAACAGCCTGAGTGTATAACCCCATACCTGTTGTGTGAAAGTAGCGCTCTTTGTTTGAACGTCCAATGGTGTTAAGGGAGAAGTATTCGTATTGCCAATCCCCGCATTGTTATTAGCAGATGTTGCACTAGTAGCAGGCAATACAATTTGTGCATCTGCATTTGAAATAAATAACAAGCTTGTAAAGCCAATCAAGGCAGTGTAAAGTTTTACTGTTTTCATCTTTTGAATTTTAGTTTCTATAAAATTCAATTAATAAATCAGCGTAGTCAATAGGATGATATAGTGATTTTATCAGCGTATTAAAATATGAGAAGCCCTAAACTTTTGCGGGTAAAAGAACAAACCCTGAGAAGAAAATTTATGTAAGCAAATAAATGATCAGCCGGCAGGATTTGCCCTGTACTTATTTAATGCTTCGGTACGGTTATGCACGTGTAGTTTATCGTAAATTTTCTGAATGTGCGAACGCACTGTTGAAATGCTTATGTATAATTTATCGCCAATGTCTTTATACCGATGGCCCTCTGCCAGCAGTTCCAGTACTTCCCTTTCACGTGGCGACAATTCATCTTCGTGGTTATTGGTAAAAGAACGTTTAAATGAATTTACAACCTTACGTGCGATCGTACTCGACATTGGGCTGCCCCCACTACATAATTCTTCTATTGCCTCCATCAGGTCTGCAGGAGTAGATTGTTTGAGAATATACCCACTGGCGCCCGCTTCAAGTGCACTGAAAATATTTTCATTGTTCTCATAAACTGTAAACATCATTATCAAAATATCCGGGTACCTCATCTTGATCTTTCTTGTACATTCAATACCCGACATGCCGGGCAAATTCACATCCATTAAAATAACCGCAGGCTTATTTGTTTCAATTGCTGCGAGTGCTGCTTCTGCAGAAACATAACCGGTGCAATTAAAGTTTGCAGATTGATTGATGAGGAATACATAACCATTCCTGATATCTTCCATATCCTCTACAATAAAAACTTTGCGTTTGTTCATAATTGATAAAGTTAGCAATGATTTTTACATTTCGCACCGGATGAAAATATATCAGATGAAAATATGATAGCGCAATTTTGCAGTTTAGATGTAACTGCCTATTTTGATGGTTGTGCCCTTCCCGATAACACTTTTTATATCAATGGTGCCATTTACCTGGGCAACCCTTTTTGCCATGTTGTTGATGCCATTTCCAAAACCATTTCTATTATTAATATCGAAGCCCCGGCCATCATCAATCATTGTAATTACAAGCTTTTTATTTTGAATTTCAATACTGATATGCATTTTGCCTGCAGCGGCGTGTTTCATGCTATTATTCATCGCCTCTTTAACAATGAGAAAAAAATTACGGCGCAAGGTTGCAGGTAAAACCAGGTCAGGTGTACTTCCATCCGTAAATACATTGCAAACGATATTACTCTCATCAGTAAAATCAGCAGCAAGCCCGCGGATATGTGCAACAAGGTCTATTAATTTATCATTGGATGGATTTAATGCCCATATAATATCATCCATTTTTTTCCTGAGGCCGGTAGCATAACCCGATATTTTCTGAACATTGGCGGTTGTATTATTCGCCACAAGAGGATCTGCTTTAATAACCTCGCTGATTACAGCAATTTTAGAGATATCTGCACCAAGGTCATCATGCATATCAGAAGCGATCCTGCTCCGTTCTTCTTCAATTTGTTGCTTTGCTTTTAATTCGGCTAGCTGTAACCGATAGTTACGGAGTGTAATTCTTTTAACAATTAAATAAACCAATATGCATAAAACAAAAAATGCCAGCAACTGGAACCATACTGTTTTCCAAAAGGGAGGAATAATGGAAAAGTTAATGTTTTGAGGTGTGCACCAATCTGAATTGATTTTTTTTGCCCTTACGCTTATGCTGTATTTTCCGGGCGGTAGTTCAGACAATTGCAGGGAATTGCTTTTTGAGTCGATCCAGTGATCTTCGTTTTTTAATTTGTATTGGTATAATACTTTATCAGGCTGATCGAATGTAATTGCCGTAAAATTGATGGATATACTGAACTTGCTGTAATTGAAACCAAGATCATTGAAATTTGTAATAAGGGAATCGCCTGTATCAATAAAGTTTATCTTTAACACCGGCGGCTGACTTTTATTGATCTGTATTTTTTTATCGATCCTGCAGACACCTCTTGATGTTGCAAGATAAATAAACCTTTCATCTGCAGTGATATCATTTACATCTCCTGAAAAAACACCATTAACTGAATTATATGATACCAGGTTGAATATTTTTCCATTCGCATAAGTAAAAGAAGTAAATCCATCATTGGTAGAAACATAAACCTGGTCACCATCAAGATACAGCTTACGGCACAATGTCCCGGTAAGCCCTTCTTTTTTATTGATGTTAGCAAGCACCCTGTCATTTTTAAAAAGAAAAACACCATTGTTTTGCGTAGCAATTAACAATGTTGAATCTTTTGCCTGTACGATCGAGGTTATTTTATTTATAAATAAAGAATCATACCGGGGATAGCTCTTAACGTTACCATTTTCATAGCAATACAATCTTTCAAATATTTCAAACCAAAGCCTGTTATTATAATCATTACACAATGTATATATTCTTTGTATGGGTACATTTGGCAGCAGGATAGCTGAGTCTTTACCTTTAATGGTTTTAATTATTTTTTTTATTCCTGATATGGTTGAAAAAATAAGGTTATCATCCTTATCAAAACAAATATTTTTTGCGCTTCTTGAATTTATATTTTCAAGTGGTGTTGCTTTTTGTTGCCGGTAGTCTTTATTGAGATCAATACTAAAAATATTATAGTCAGTCAAAAAGAACAACGTCTTCTTATTGCTTTCCGCAATAGCACTGATCCTTGCCTGGTTATTTATTGAAAAAAGCTGTTCAACAGGCTCAGTAAAATCAGCAGCCACATATAGTTTACCGTTTTCCGAACCCATCCATATATTATTTTGACGGTCTCTATGAAGCGATAAAATACTTTCTGCAAATTTGTTTTTATAATAGTTGTCACCAAGCAGCATGCTGATCCATTTTTGATTATCGGCAACTTTATATACACCATTTGCTGTTGTAGAAAACCATTGATTGCCCTCATTGTCAATAAAAACACCCGAAATATTTTCTCCTGAAAAAAACAGCCGGGGACTTTTATATTTACCATTTTCATTTTCGAAGTACCAGGTATTTTTATCATTTGTAATTACCCAAAGGCCACGCCTTGAATCTACATTAATACGTACCGTATTTTTTATAAATGGCAGCGTATCTGAAGAAGCCAGCATTTTTTTCTGATAACCGTTTAATTCGATAATGCCTGCTTTGGAAACAAGTATTCCACCATAAGTACTTGTATTTACATAAACAATTACAGAATCGGCCGTAAGGTCAAAACTATTTTTCACCTCGGAAAAATTAAGCGTGTTATATGTATGTGTACGTGTTGGTCCATTAAGAGCTATCCTGTCTTTTTCCGGCTGATATAATAAAACCCATCCGCTCTTGCCTCGTTTTTTTGTACTATCTAAATCATACATTTCAGGCTTTCCACTGGAAGGAATTTTTACCAGTTGACCGCCAAGTCCGCCAAACCATAATTCATGATTACTGTCTTCCAGGAAAGAAAGAAAGCCATTGTATGCTTTTTGTCCAGGTATAGAAGGATCATTTGAGGGGTTGTATATCTTTCCATGCAGGTAATAGCAAAGAAGTCCTTTGAGCGTAAGAAACCATAAGCGCCCTTTGGAATCCTTATATATTTTTAGAATATCGTTATCCGTTAGTCCATCCTTTACTGTAAAGTTCTTAAACTCCTTTCCGTCGAAACGGCTTACACCTGCACCGGTACCAAACCACATATAGCCATCATTATCCTGCATAGTGGAATAAATAACCTGGCTGGGCAAGCCATCACTGACGTTGTAATTTTTGTAAATGGGGTTCTGGCTATAACCCTGGCAATTAAAAAAAATTAAGAGAAAAAAAATTCTTGCAAATGGCATAAGCTGTAAGAAAGTATTACAAACCTATAAGATTTTTTTTATTCTATAACGGATGCATTACAGTTTGACTTTTTTGGCACTAAGAATGATCAGTTTCAATTTTCACCCCTCGTTATAAATATGAACTTAGGTATTTTCCAGGATCCTCACGATCGCTGTTGCCTTTAACAGGCTTTCTTCATATTCATCTTCTGCATTGCTGTAAAAAGTAATACCACCACCTGCTTTAAAAGAAATTATTTTTTTTGTTTGATTATAAAACAAACTCCTGATAACTACATTAAAATCAAAATCGCCTTTGGGTGTTATATAGCCGATCGCTCCGGAAAACAAGCCCCTGGGAACAACTTCGTACTGATCGATCAGCTCCATTACTTTTATTTTAGGGGCACCCGTCATTGAACCCATAGGAAAACATGCGTTAATAATATCGGTCCAATGCACATCGTCAGCCACTTTCCCTTCAATGGTGCTTATCATTTGATGAACCTGCGGAAAACTATAGATACCGAATAATTCTCTTACAAATACAGAACCTTCTGTGCAAATCCTGCTCATATCATTCCTTACAAGATCGACAACCATTACATTTTCACTTTTTTCTTTCGCACTGTTGACCAGGTAATTTTTATTTTTAAGATCGATATCGTTATTTAAAAGATCCCTTTTACTTGTGCCTTTAATGGGTTGAGAGATCAAAGTATTTCCGGTTTTTTTTAAGAAGCGTTCAGGACTTGCGCAAAGACAATATTTATCATCCAGTTTATAAAATGCAGCAAATGGTGTAGGAGAAAATGTAGTGAGTGTGTGATAAAGGAATAATGGATCTATCATTGCATCATCAGCATAAAAATCCTGGCAAAAATTTATTTCATAACAATCGCCACGTTGTATATGCTTTCGCAATGCTGTAATGATCTCAATATATGCTTCTTTTGTGTACCTGTTTTTTATTGAAGCATTTGTTGGGATCTTCTTTTCAATAACAGCAGGCTGTTCAGTAATAGCTTTGAATATTGCGCCTGGATCGGTGTTTATTGTTTCGATGCTAATAATATTTTCTTTCATTGTAAGCAATATCTCAGGACAAAAGAAAAAACTTTCAGCAAAGCCAATATTGTCTTTGTTCTCAGAAGATTTTGGCGCAGGATAATTAAAATGTCCAAACAACCAACCAGGGTTTTGATCAGAAAAATTTTTTAATGCATTAAGATCGTTTTCATGATCAATTGAGATAGATGTTGAACTACCTGCAGCCAGTATACATTCAAAGGAAGGATCTTCGAAGGAGTAATTGTTATTATCCAGAAAACAAAAAATGTTGAACTGGTAAGACCAGTTCAACATTTTTATTTTAAACGCATCCCGATCTGTGACCGGGAATTGTGCTGTATTTTTTTTCACTGAGTTATTTAAAAATCATCGTCATCATCAAAACCATCACCACCATCATCATCAAAAAGGCCGAGATCTTTAAAGTCATCATCTTCTTTAAAATCATCTTCCTCCTTTGGTGCTTTCTTTCCACCAGGAGATGCTGCTTTCTTTCCTTTTGATTTTGGAACATCGAATTCATCGAAGTCAGGATCCCAGTCATCTTCTTCTTCTGGTTTATCCCAATCATCTTTTATATCAACGTCATCATCATCATCGTCGTCGTCATCTGCAGCTCTCTTTTTAGATGCCGGTTTACCTTTAGCAGATTTCGGTGCTTCATCCATATCATCTAAATCATCATCATCGTCGTCATCATCTTTCTTTGATGATTTTTTTGCAGGAGTTTTTTTGGGTGCAGCAAATTGTTGCACTATAACTTTTTCTTTTTTCTCTGATTTTGATACCATAACTAAACAGGATTAATATTGTAAAATTTCCACGACTTTTTCAATTAGCCAAATATTTTTGTACTTTTTTTTATTATTATTTTCTCAAACTGCAACGATCTGCTCTCTGCCGGGCCCATTACTTATAAAATTCACGGGTATTTTTAAATATTCATTCATATAATTGATATATGTTTTCATCTTTGCGGGCATATTATCATAGCTCCCGATAGATGAAATTACAGTGTTCCATCCCTCAAAACTTTTATATACGGGATTAATATTTAACCTGTTCATCTGAAATGGAACATAATTTTTTTCCTCTCCATTTACATTATAGCTATTGCATACTTTCAATTCTGCAAGTCCATCAAGTATGTCTGCTTTGGTCATCACGATTTGTGTTACACCATTGATCATACAGGCAAACTTCAATGCTACAAGATCTATCCAGCCACAACGTCTTGGCCTGCCGGTTGTACTTCCAAATTCATTTCCTGCATTTCTTAAAAAATCTCCCGTCTCATCTAAAAGTTCTGTTGGGAATGGACCACTACCTACCCTTGTACAATATGCTTTGGTTATTCCAATCACTTCTTTTATTTTCTGCGGTGCAATACCCAGGCCAGAGCATACGCCTGCAGAAATAGTGCTGCTGCTCGTCACAAATGGGAAAGTACCAAAATCTACATCGAGCATACTTCCCTGTGCACCTTCAGCTAAAACTCTTTTACCGCTGCTTATCTTTTCGTTGATAAAATATTCTCCGTTCACAATTTTAAAGTCCCTTAAAAATTCCAATGCTTCAAAAAACTCTTCTTCCCAGCGGCTGATATCTTCCTGGAAATTAAAATTATCCAGTAAACGTTGGTGCTTCATGCGAAGCTTAATGTATTGTGTTGTAAAATTTTTATCAAGCAGGTCGCCAACACGCAATCCATTGCGTCCTGTTTTATCCATATATGAAGGACCGATGCCTTTCAATGTACTTCCAATTTTTTCCTGTCCTTTCGAAAGCTCACTTGCTTTATCAAGTGCCCTGTGTGTTGGCAATATCAAATGAGCACGCTCACTAATGAAAAGATTTTTTTTATAATCAACACCAAATGATGCTACGGCTTCACATTCTTTTCTTAATATAACGGGGTCAAGTACTACTCCGTTGCCAATAAGGTTTGTTTTATCTTCATGAAAGATGCCACTTGGTATCTGGTGAAGTACAATTTTTTTATCATTTACATAAAGTGTGTGGCCCGCGTTTGGTCCACCCTGGAACCGTGCGATCACATCATAGTCCTTTGCAAAAAAATCTACTATTTTTCCTTTGCCTTCATCACCCCATTGTAAACCAAGAATAACGTCAACCATTGTTTTATAATTTGTAGTGTATCCAGAATTCAGATATCAGTTTTCAGATATCAGCTTGTGCCCGGCGAAAATAAATTGAAATAAAACAACAACCTAGAAAAGATTCGGCGATTTGAAAATTTGAAGATTTGAAAATGGATAAATGAGGACTTATATAAATAAAAAATTTGAAGATCTAAAGAACTTCATCTTCAAATCTTCAAATCAAATAATTTTCAAATTGACTACGCAACTTTCAGTAAGCTCAACTTAGTCATATTAAACTTACGCTGAGCATACTCAAGCGTAACATCAAAGTTCTTTACTTTTTGAGAAGGCAATTCGTACATGGCGTCAGTAAGTATTCCTTCGCAGATGCTACGCAATCCACGGGCACCTAATTTATACTCCAGTGCTTTTTCCACCATGAAATCATACACAGCAGGATCAAACTTTAAAGTAATGCCTTCTATCTCAAACAACCTTGTAAATTGTTTTATCAAAGAATTTTTAGGTTCAGTAAGAATGTTGCGCAATGTATCTGCATCCAATGGATTGAGATAAGTAACTACCGGTAACCTTCCCAGCAACTCTGGTATCAAACCAAAATGTTTCAGATCTACAGAATTGATGAACTGAAGCAAATTTTTATGTTGATAGTCCTGTAATTCCTTGTTTACATTAAAACCAATTGCGTTTGTATTTACCCTTCTTGCGATGATGCGATCGATACCATCAAATGCGCCACCACATATGAAAAGAATATTCTGTGTATTTACTTTTATTAATTTTTGTTCAGGGTGTTTACGTCCTCCCTGTGGTGGTACCAGCACTTCACTTCCTTCAAGTAATTTCAACAACCCTTGCTGAACACCTTCACCACTTACATCTCGTGTAATAGAAGGATTATCGCTTTTACGTGCGATCTTATCGATCTCATCAATGTATACAATTCCTTTTTCTGCTGCTGCAACATCGTAATTGCATGACTGCAATAAACGTGTTAGCATACTTTCTACATCTTCACCTACATAACCCGCTTCTGTGAAAACAGTTGCATCAACAATTGCAAACGGAACGTTCAACATTCTTGCGATGGATTTAGCAAGCAATGTTTTTCCCGTACCTGTTTCACCAACCATGATGATGTTGCTTTTTTCTATCTCAACATCATTTTCAATTTTTTGATTCAGTCTTTTGTAATGATTATAAACTGCTACTGCTAATATTTTTTTTGCATCATCCTGGCCGATCACATACTCATCAAGGAATTTTTTTATTTCGATCGGCTTCTTTACAGTAAGCTTATGTGTTGTGGTGGAATTGTGTTTTATATCAGTATTATTCGCCAGTTCCTGAACGATGATCTCTTGTGCATGCTCTACACAATTTTCACAGATATGGCCATCCTGGCCTGCTATCAATATTTTTACCTCGTCACGGCTTCTACCGCAAAAAGAACAATGCAATATTTGTTGTTTAGCCATAAGGAGGAAGCTTTTTAAATTTCTCTTGATTGTAAAGTTAAGAAAATCAATTCAGTTATGCACCCCATAAAAGACCAAAAAAGCAACAATATTGTTGCTTTTTTGGGTATTATTATTAAGATTTTAGTAAGATTTGTCTAGATCTTAGTCAATTCTGCGTCTACAATGCCGTATGCGATAGATTCTTTGGCATCCATCCAATGATCCCGGTCAAAATCTTTCAATATTTTTTCTAATGTCTGGCCGCAGTTGTCAGCCAAGATCTGTGCTCCGAGTATCTTTGCTTTTTGCATTTGAACCGCCATGATCTCGAGGTCGGCACTGGTTCCACGACCACCACCACTTGGCTGATGTATCATTACTTCTCCATGCGGAAAAATAAACCTACGTCCTTTTTGGCCACCGCTCAACAGGATACTTGCCATGCTTGCAGCCATGCCCATACAAACGGTACTAACCGGCGAAGATATCATTTGCATGGTATCGTAAATGACCATACCACTTGTAACCATTCCCCCCGGGCTGTTAATGTAAAAAGTTATTTCTTTACCAGGGTCGAGCGCTTCCAGGTACAACAACCTGTCGGTAACATCTTTTGAAGTTTTTTCATCAACAGCGTTCCATAAAAAAACCTTTCGCTGTTCAATGAATTTTTTATCAAACATCCACCCACTCATCATTTTTTCCATTGGATTGTCGGGCAATTGTGCCGGGCTGTCATCTTCGTCATCCTGGCGTATATTTTTGCTATAGATATTCATATTCTTGATTTGAAATTTTAAATGATATTAAGATATTTTAGAACTGCGTTTTAAAATTGTCAATTGTACAGTGTCAACTGTCAATTACCTAGTCTTTTTTCTTCGCCTTTTTAGGGTTCATTAAAAGCACTTCATCCACCAAACCATATTCTTTTGCTTCAATAGCTGTAAGCCATTTATCCCTGTCGCAATCGATAGCAACTTTTTCTGCAGACTGTCCTGTATGATGCGCAATGATGTCATACAATTCTTTTTTCAACAGCCTGATCTGGTTAACGGTGATCTCGATATCAGATGCCTGGCCACCTGCACCTGCACTCGGCTGATGCATCATGATGCGGCTGTGTTTTAAAGCAGTACGTTTACCATGTGCACCTGCGCACATCAATACAGCGCCCATACTTGCTGCCATGCCTGTACATATTGTTGCAATATCGGGTGTAATGAATTGCATGGTATCATACATACCCAGGCCTGCATGAACACTTCCGCCAGGGCTATTTATATACATTTGAATATCTCTTGTGCGATCGGTACTTTCTAAAAAAAGTAATTGTGCTGTAACAATGTTTGCTACTTCGTCGCTGATAGGGTATCCTAAAAAAATGATACGATCCATCATCAGGCGACTGTACACATCCATTACTGCAACATTCATGGGTCTTTCTTCAATGATGTTTGGGGTAAGGTTGGTTACATTATGATTGATATAACCATGGAGCGTGTTGCTGCTAATTCCCTTGTGCTTAACAGCGTATTTTTCAAATTCTTTTCCAAGATTCATATTGCTGATTTTAAATTGGTTTTACAAATATAGTTGAAGAAGGCAAATGGCAATCTGCAATTACCAATCGGAAATATAACTGCCATTTGCCTGTAATATTATTCAAACTGTTGAAATTATAAATTTTTTTTTATTGTATCTAAGCTCAATTTTCTTAGTCACTCTGCATTATTGCCGATTGACGATTGCCGATTCCCGCTCTTAATCCCTGCTCCGTTGCTGGTAAATTAATATATATTGAACGAGTGTTGCAAGCGACGCAAGCGCTGCTACCACATAGGTAAGTGCAGCCCATTTCAACGCATCTTTTGCTTTTTCTTTTTCCGGCGCATTGGTGATCTTAGCTGTATTGAGCCATACAAGAGCTCTTGCTGAGGCATCAAATTCTACAGGCAATGTGATCAGTGTAAACAATGTTGTTACTGCAAACAAAATAATTCCGATCAACAGTATTGTTGGATTTCCCCCTCCAAAGCCCATAAATCCAAGCCCGGCAATAATTACCCATTGAGAAAGATTGCTACTTATTTGTACGGCCGGTACTATTTTACTTCGAAGCGTAAGCATAGAATAAGCAGTAGCATGTTGCACTGCGTGACCACATTCGTGAGCGGCAATGGCTGCAGCTGAAATAGATCTGCCATCATATACATCTGCACTTAGATTGACTGTTTTATTGGCCGGATTATAATGATCTGTCAGGCTACCTTCAACTGATACAACCTGTACATCATAAATGCCATTATCCCTTAACATTTTTTCGGCTACTTCTTTTCCACTTAAACCACTAATGGTTCCTAATTTACTGTATTCAGAAAATTTGCTCTTTAATCTAAACTGTACTGCCATACCTATCAACATGAAGATGACGGAGACAGCAATAATTTCAAATGTCATTTTATTAAAAATTTCCTTTTGAATTGCAAATTCTATTCCTGTGAGAAATACTGACAAAATTGCAAGTTTGTATGATTGAAAACGTTGATATGGGTAAGAAGTTGATAGGTTAATAAGTTAACCGGGTTGACAGCGTTTAAATGTGTTGCTTGTTAACTTATCAACTTGTCAACCTTTCAACTGTTTGTTAACTTATCAAACAGCTGAAAAATTAATTATACAAACTACTAACTTCTTCGTAACTTAAGGGAAGTTCTTTCCATCCTTCACCTAAAATATTATAATATGAACCTCTTGCATCGGATAGAGCATTGGGGTAATAGTCATCACCCCAAATGGCTCGATATATTAAGGATCTCCTTAGGCGTATTTCTTTGTTACAAAGGCGTAGATTTTCTTCAGAATATGAGTGCACTCATTGGCTTCATGCACAACCAGGAGAATTTTGGTTCTCTCACATTTATTATGATTGGCCATTTTATTGTTTTTGCACATATTCTTGGCGGCATTTTAATTGCCACGGGATTTTATACCAGGCTGGCCTGCCTCATACAAATTCCTATATTGGCCGGAGCAATCTTTTTTATAAGCTCGGGCAGTAATTTGGTAAGGCCGTACTCAGAACTATTTCTTACTATCATCACATTGCTGTTACTGATCTATTTCCTTATTGTTGGCAATGGCCCCTGGGCAGTAAAATTTAAAGATGAAAATGAAGGAAAAATAGTACATGGAAATTTTCCAACCATTAAAGGCTAATCTTTATAATAAGGTGCATAACTACTAATTGTAGACGAAGTAGAGATAATGCATTGTTTGGTGTTTGGAGTTTGGTGTTACTTAACACCAAACTCCAAACACCAAACAATTTTTTATTCGCAATAAAAAAAGGGACAAGCTATTACACTTGTCCCTTTTTAAAAATTATGACTTAATTATTTATACTGTGCTGTCAAACTACCAGCAAGTTCTGTCATTTTCTTAATACCATCTTCCGGTAAATTTCCTTTCTTAAATTCAGCAAGGATCTCAGGATATTTGTTTTCCATTTCCAGTAAGAAATGCTCTTCAAATGCCTTAACATTTTTTACAGCTACATTTCTTAATAATCCCTGTGTACCAAGATAGATCATGGCAACCTGTTTTTCTACAGTGAAAGGAGAATACTGAGCTTGCTTAAGGATCTCCACGTTACGTGCTCCTTTATCAATTACGTTCTTTGTAGCAGCATCAAGATCACCACCAAATTTAGAGAACGCCTCAAGTTCACGATATAGCGCCTGGTCAAGTTTCAAAGTACCAGCTACTTTTTTCATTGACTTGATCTGTGCATTACCACCCACACGGCTAACCGAAATACCTACGTTGATCGCAGGACGGATACCAGCGTTGAAGAGGTTACCTTCAAGGAATATCTGCCCGTCGGTAATGGAGATCACGTTTGTTGGAATATATGCAGATACGTCACCCGCCTGTGTTTCAATAATTGGCAATGCAGTTAAAGAACCTCCACCTTTTACAAGATGTTTGATTGATTCAGGAAGATCATTCATCTGCTGTGCGATATCATCTTTCGCAACTACTTTCGCAGCTCTTTCCAATAAACGGCTATGCAGGTAGAATACGTCTCCAGGATATGCTTCACGTCCTGGTGGGCGACGCAATAACAATGATACTTCACGATAAGCCACGGCTTGTTTAGAAAGATCATCATAAATGATCAAAGCAGGCCTTCCGGTGTCGCGGAAAAATTCACCGATCGCAGCGCCGGCAAATGGAGCATAGAACTGTAATGGTGCAGGATCTGATGCAGATGCAGCAACAATGGTTGTGTAGCTCATAGCACCATTTTCTTCCAGCGTTTTCATGATACCGGCAATGGTAGAAGCTTTCTGGCCAATAGCAACATATATACAATATACAGGCTTGCCTGCTGCAGCAAATTCTTTTTGATTGATAATGGTATCAACAGCAATCGCTGTTTTACCAGTCTGGCGATCACCAATGATCAACTCACGCTGACCACGGCCAATCGGGATCATGGCATCAATCGCCTTAATACCCGTTTGTAAAGGTTCTTTCACCGGTTCCCTGAAAATTACCCCTGGTGCTTTACGCTCCAATGGCATTTCATATAATTGTCCTTTGATTGGGCCTTTACCATCAATTGGTTCTCCCAATGTATTAATTACACGGCCGCTCATTCCTTCTCCTACTTTAATAGAAGCGATCTGGCCGGTACGTTTTACTTTATCACCTTCTTTGATCTCACTGCTTTCACCCATCAAAACCACACCCACATTGTCTTCCTCAAGGTTCAATGCGATCGCTCTAACTCCATTCTCAAACTCTACAAGTTCACCCGAACGAACATTGTTTAAACCATATACACGGGCAATACCATCACCTACCTGTAACACTGTTCCTACTTCCTCAAGGCTCGCTCCTGCATTAAAGTTGCTTAACTGCTGGCGAAGTATCGCCGAAATTTCATCTGGTTTAATTTCTACCATAGTAATTAAAATTTTTTTTATTAGCCCGCTGAAAGCCTTTGCAGATATAGATTTGGCAGCTTTTAATAGCTATCAAAATATTTTTTCAGCTATGAGCATCTTTTTTCAGGTCGCAAAGGTAGGGGTTGACAGGCGGAATGGCAAAAAAAATGAAAAATTAAACTCAGCATTTTGCCTGCTCACCTATTATTTTCCAGAGAAATCTTCTTCAATGTTTATTTTGACAAAAAAAGCTGTAATTTTCGCCCTCTGTTTTTTTGCACTATATACCAAACATTTTCTTAACCAATAAAATAAATTCCTGTTTTACCAGGCAAACTCAACCTCAACTTACCATTGCAGGTTATTTGCTTTGTATTTTAAACTCATCAGCATTATGAAAAAAAATTTACTCCTTCTGGTTTTTCTCTGCTTAGGTTTTTTAGTCAATGCCCAGGATATTGCAAAGACTGAAGCATTGCAACTTGTTGCAAAAAATCTTGCAGAAACAAAATTGTCCAATGCAGATCTTGAAAATGTTATTGTTTCAAGTGCCTATCATGACCGCTCAACGGGTCTTGATATGATATACCTGCAACAAAGCTATAAGGGCCTGCCTGTTTATAACCAGATCCAGGTACTTGCCTTTAAGAACGGGGCCGTTGTTTCAAACAACGGTGGAAGAATTTCCGACATTGAAAAAATTGCCGGGAATATAAGTCCGAACCCTTCTATTGCTGCAGGAACAGCTGTTACTACAGCCATGGCTGAGAAAAAAATATCAACTCATCTAAACCTGGTTGCATTCAACCTTGGCTCGGGAACAAAACTGGATTTCGGAAAATTGGGCATCGCTCATGAAAATGTAACAGCAGAATTAATGTGGGTTCCACTAAAAGATGGGAAACAAATATCACTTGCCTGGCAGGTGTACCTGGTTCCAAATATCTCGTCTGATTATTGGATGATCCGTGTTGATGCAAACAAGAATAAAGTAATTAATGAAACCAATCTTACTGTTTATTGCGATTGGAAAACGAACAGGAAGACAATACCTACCGATAATCTTGTTGCCAGTCAGAATCAATTCAATGCGCCAAAACAAAATGAAGCACCTTTATTTGATTTCGCTCAATCAACAAATAATTCAGGTACAGGTACAAGCCCTACAATTATAAATTCAGCAACTTACAGGGTTATTAAGTATCCTGCTGAAAGTCCAAGACATACTGGTGGTGCCCCTGCTTTGGTAACAGACCCATGGACCGCAGCCCCAGGTAATGCCACTTCTTTGAAATGGCATAGCAACGGTACAACAGATTATAACATCACACGCAGTAATAATGTTTGGTCAAAAGAAGATCATGCAGGAACTAATAGCAATGCAGGGCAACCAGCAACATCAACAACCCCTGATCCATTGACCTTTGATTTCACTCCTAATTTTAGTAAAGCACCTAACCAGACCTCACCGGTGCCAAATCAGCAATTTAATATCACGAATTTGTTTTACTGGAATAATTTGTATCATGACATTTTATATCAATATGGTTTTGATGAACCATCCGGAAATTTCCAGGCAAACAATCAGGGACGTGGTGGACAGGGAAATGACTTTGTTTACGGTGATGCACAGGATGGCAATTTTGCCGCAGGGAGTCAAAGCAACGCAAATTTTTCTACCCCTGCCGATGGTGGTAACGGAAGGATGCAAATGTACCTGTGGGATACTGCTGCTACATTAATGGCAAATGCACCGGCAGCAATCGCAGGACGTACATACTCCGCCACTGAAAGTGGGTTTAGTACTGCAAATAAATTAATAAATGTAGGACCGGTAACAGGCCAGGTTGTATACTATAATGACCAGGCCGCTACTACGCACGAGGCATGCGTTGCTTCAGCCGGATCACTTACAGGTAAAATTGCGCTTATCATCAGGGGCAACTGTAATTTCACTGTTAAAGTAAAAAATGCTCAGTTAGCAGGTGCAATCGCTGTGATCATGGTTAATAATGTTGCGGGCAATAACGTAATCATGGCAGGATCAGATAATTCAATTACGATCCCTGCAGTTTTTGTTAGCCAGACCGATGGAACTTATTTTGCTTCCCAGATAGCAAACAATTTAAATGTTACACTTTACGCAGCACTTATGGATGGGGATGTTGACAATGGAGTTATAACACACGAACATTCGCATGGATTAAGTAACAGGTTAACCGGGGGGCCGGCTGTAGCAGGTTGCTTAGGCAATGCTGAACAAATGGGAGAAGGCTGGAGCGATTATTATAGCTTAATGCTTACACAGAACTGGGCTACTACTGACCTTTCATTTGGTTTTGAACAACCACGTACTATTGGAACGTATGCTATTGGCCAGGCACCAACCGGCAATGGTATCCGTACTCAACCATATTGTACTGATTTTACTGTAAATAATCTTGTATATGGTACAAGTATCGACCCTGAATCACATAACCGTGGTGAACTTTGGTGCGCTACTTTATGGGATATGACCTGGAACATCATTGCACAGGTAGGAACCATTAACCCGAATATTTATGATGCTAATGGAGTAGGAGGAAATAGTGTTGCGATGAAATTGGTTACCCAGGGCATGAAACTTCAACCTTGCAGTCCAGGTTTTATTGATGCAAGAAATGCGATCTTACAAGCCGACCAGGTATTGTACGGTGGTGCTTACGCCTGCGCAATTAAAGCTGCATTTACAAGAAGGGGAATGGGAGCAAATGCATCACAGGGTTCTTCAGATAACGTAGACGACCAGGTGCCTGATTTTGTAGATGTACCATGTGCAAACTGTACTGGTGTTACTACCACAACTCCTCCGGCAAATACAACTGCCTGTACCGGTTCTACTGCAACCTTTACTGTAGTGGCAGGAGGTACCAATCCTACATATCAATGGCAGGTTAGTACAGGTGGACCATTCACAAATATTGCCGGCGCAACATCTGCTACATTGTCTTTACCAGCTGTTACAGCAGCTATGAATGGTTACCAATACCAGGTTGTTATATCCAACACATGTCCTTCTACAATAACAACTACAGCTGCAACATTAACTGTAAATAGCCCTGCAAGCATTACTACACAGGCATCAAATACTACTGTGTGCGTAGGAGAGAATGCAAACTTTAGTGTAACCGCTGCCGGTAGTACCAATACTTATCAATGGCAGGTTAGTACAGGAGGTCCGTTTTCAGATGTTGCTGGTGCAACTACAGCCACACTGAACCTGACAGCTGTTACAGCTGCCATGAACGGCTACCAATACCAGCTTGTAATTACAAGCTGCGGCCCAACACCACTTGTTTCAACCCCTGTTACATTAACTGTTAATTCACCGGCAACCATTTCTGCTCAACCTGCAAATACAAATGCATGTACAGGCGGAGGCGATGCAACATTTACAGTAACTGCAGTAGGAACAGCCAATACCTATCAATGGCAGGTTAGTACAGGCGGACCATTCACAAATATTGCCGGCGCAACATCTGCTTCCTTAACAGTAACAGGCATTACTTCGGCAATGAATGGATATCAATACCAGGTTGTCATTACCAACCCTTGTACGGCTACACTTACTTCTACGCCAGCAAGCCTTACCGTTAGTGACCCGGCTACTATTACTACACAACCTGTCAGCAGCATTGTGTGTGAAGGAAGCAATACTTCTTTTACTATAGCTACTGCAGGATCAGGAGTTACCTACCAATGGCAGGTTAGTACAGGCGGGCCATTCACCAATATCGCTGGTGCTACTTCAGCAACATTAAACCTGTCAGCTGTTACAGCAGGTATGAATAATAATGTTTATCATGTATTGGTATACAGCTGTAGCCCGACAGGCCTTAGTTCAAGTGATGTAACATTAACAGTTAACGCTGCTGTCGCTATTACTACTCCTCCAGCCAATACAAATGCATGTGTTGGCAGTGATGCTACATTTACAGTAACTGCAGCGGGAACAGCTAATACATATCAATGGCAGGTTAGTACTGGAGGTCCATTTACAGATATTCCAGGTGCAACTTCTTCAACACTTACGCTTACCGGCGTAACAGCAGGTATGAATAATAATGTATACCAGGTAGTGGTTGGTAATTCATGTACCGCAGTTAATGTCACTTCCAGTGCAACACTAACTGTAAGCAATGCCGCCAGCATTACAACACAACCTGTGAGTTCAACTGTATGTGCAGGAAGCAATGCAACATTTACTGCTACAGCTGCCGGTGCTTCTTACCAATGGCAGGTTAGTACTGGTGGACCATTCACTGATATTACAGGCGCTACTACAACAACACTTACATTACCAACAGTAACATCAACCATGAATGGTAACCAATACCAATTGGTTATTGGTAGTTGTGGAGCTTCATCAATAACTTCAACTCCTGTAACCCTTACCGTTAATGATCCTGCAAGCATTAGCAGCCAGCCAACCAATGCCACTGTTTGCGACGGAGCAAATGCGACATTTGCAGTTAGCGGTGCAGGAACTTCTGTAACATACCAATGGCAGGTTAGTACAGGTGGACCATTCACTGATATTGCAGGTGCAACAACAAGCAGTCTTGCATTGAACCCCGTTACTGCAGCAATGAATAACAACCAGTACCAGGTAATTCTAACCAATACATGTACGCCGGGTGGCCTTACTTCTACTGTGGTTACATTAACGGTAAATCCAGCAACTTCAATTACTGCTCAACCAACCGGGTCAACTATTTGTGAAGGAGACAATGTTTCATTTACTGCTGCAGCTTCAAATGCTATCGGTTATCAATGGCAGGTTAGTACAGGCGGACCATTCACTGATATTGCAGGTGCGACAGGTACTACATTAACACTAACATCAGTAACTGCATCTATGAACAACTACAGCTACCATGTAGTTGCTACAGGTTGTGGATCGGTTACATCAGATGATGCAGTATTAAACGTAAATGCAGCACCGGTTGTAACAATAACTGCGGCGCCTTTGATCAGGCTAAGTGCAAACCAAACTACAACGCTTACTGCCACTGCAACACCTGCGGCAACAAGCTTTAACTGGTACAAGGATAATGTACTTGTTCCCGGCAATACAAGCTACCAGCTTACTGTAAATTTTGCTGATACAGGAACATACCATGCAACCGTAAATGATGCGAATGGTTGTTTAGGCACTTCTGATGATCTGAAAATCGGGGTTGCAGCTGTTACATTCATATATCCAAATCCAAACAACGGACACTTCTGGGTACATTTCCCTGGGGTTGAAATTAACAGCAAACCAAGGATCATTACTTTGTTTGATGGAAAAGGTGCAAGGGTTCTGCAGGAAGCTTATGCCGATGTGATTGGCGATATGGAAGTACATGCAGAAAACCTTAGTTCCGGTACTTATTCGCTCGTGCTGACAAACCCTTCCGGTGAAGTACTTGGAACGGGCAAAGTTGTCATTGGCAGGTAATTGTGCTGCTGTTAAAAACAAATTTTAAAAGTTAAAAATATAAAAAGCTGTTCCAAATATGGAACAGCTTTTTTTTATATATACATTGAGTTTGTCCCTTTTTTGTCCCTAAGTATTTTAAGGCTCGTTTTCCTTTTATATTGAAAAAAGGCGTAATTTTCGCCGAACTTTTTTATTCCAAATCAATTGAACTTTCACGCCTTAATAATTGTTGCCATTTACCATCAACCTGAACTAAATTTAACAGCCGGGTAAAATAAAAAAACTCACTGTTTTTTTTGCGCCGGATCTAAAATATAATACACGTTTATGAAAAAAAATCTACTCCTGATCATTGCTATTTTAAGCTTCTCTTTTCTTAAAGCCCAGACCAATGATAAATCTGAGGCCATGCGGCTTGTTACAAAGAACAGCGCTGCAATTGGTTTATCAAACCAGGACCTTGGCAATTTCATTGTAAGTGATTCTTACTTTGATAACATTGCCGGTACACGAATGGTATACCTGCAGCAAACCTTCAAGGGCATCGTTGTTTATAATCAACTGAGAGTACTTGCTTTTAAAAATGACCTGCTTGTTTCCAATGCAGGCGGCTTTATTAAAAGCATTGATAAGAAAGTAAATATAAAGGATGGAGTGCCGCCGGTTTCTCCTGCAGATGCAGTACAGGCTGCCCTGGCTGATAGAAAACTTACAGCCACAGAATCTCCTGAAGTAATCAGCATAAAAGACAATGGTAACAAATATGAATACAGCAATCTTGGTGTTTCAAGAGAAAATATCACAGCACAATTAAGTTGGGTACCATTGGAAGAAGGCAGAAAAGTACAATTGGCATGGCAGGTATATATCATTCCGCAAACAACTTCAGATTATTGGATGGTTAGGGTGGATGCAAGTAATTCGAGTATACTTGGCATGGATAATTACACCGTTTATTGTAACTGGGATGCGCCGGCAAACAAAGATTTTTTTACGCATGCCGGCAGCATATTGGCCGATAACTTATTCGATTTTACTAAAAGCAATAATTCATTACCACAGGCTATCACCAATAGCCCTTTAGTTATCAATAATGCAAGCTACCGCGTTGTTCCTTACCCTGCAGAAAGTCCCAGTCACCCGGGAGGCACCCCTGCACTGGTAAATAATCCATGGAACCTGACTCCCGGAAACGCTACTTCACTAAAATGGCAGAGCAACGGCACAACAGATTTCACCATTACCAGAAGCAATAATGTATTGGCACAGGAAGACAGGAATGATAACAATGGTACTGGTGCATCACCAGCTTCAACAACAGCAGCTCCTGATCTTACGTTTAATTTTACACCCAACTTTACCGTTGTTGCCACACAAACCACTCCTGTTCAGAATCAACAATTCAATACCACCAATTTATTTTATTGGAACAACATTGCTCATGATATAACTTATCAATATGGATTTGATGAAGTGTCGGGTAATTTTCAGGATAACAACCAGGGAAGAGGTGGCCTAGGTGGTGATTACGTTTACGCAGATGCGCAGGATGGTGGCGGCACCAACAATGCGAATTTTTCCACACCTGCAGATGGCAATCATCCCCGCATGCAAATGTATTTATGGAATGGTAATCCGCAAAAAGACGGCGACGTAGATAATGGTGTTGTCGTACATGAATTCGGCCATGGTATCAGTACCAGGTTAACAGGTGGTCCTTCAAATTCAGGCTGCCTTGGAAGCGCTGAGCAAATGGGCGAAGGTTGGAGTGATTACTATTGTTTAATGTATACACAGGATTGGCCTAATTCTAACTTAAACACTGGCTTCAACTCTCCAAGAGGAATTGGAACTTATGTTATCGGCCAATCACCAACGGGAAGCGGTATCCGAAATCAAAAATACTGTACAAATTTTTCCGTAAACAACCAGGTTTATGCAACAACCATTTCCGGTGAATCACACAATCGCGGTGAGATATGGTGTGCTACTTTATGGGATATGACCTGGAACATTATTAACCAGGTAGGAAGCATTAACCCCAACATAATGGATCCAAATGGTGTTGGTGGAAACAGCATCGCTCTTAAACTGGTTACTGAAGGTCTTAAACTTCAACCATGTGCCCCTGGTTTTATTGATGGCAGGAATGCTATCCTGCAGGCAGACCAGATATTATACGGTGGCGCTTATGAATGTGCTATCAGGGAAGCATTTAGAAGAAGAGGTATGGGTGCGTTCGCATCACAGGGATCATCAGGAAGTGTATCAGACCAGATTCCTGATTACACAGCCGGTGGCGCTACTTTTACGCTTTCACAGAATGGTATGACGCAGGTACCGGAAGGTGGCCAGATCGTTTATACCAATACAGTTAAAACAACAGCATGTGCCCCGATCTCAAATTTCCTATTAACTGATACCCTACCCGCCAACGTTACTTATGTATCGGGTGGTTCATACAATTCAACAACAAGGGTTGTAAGTTTCCAGGTAAGTATGGCAGCTGGTCAAACCCAGGATTATTCTTTTACTGTACAGGTTAATGCAGGGGCTTATTTTCCAACGGTTACTTTGTTTGAAGATAATGTGACCACTACAACAATACCTGCAACATGGACAACAAACTCTACTACTGCTACGAATTGGGTATCAACAAACACACGTAGCCATACTGCACCTAATTCATATTATTCACTGGAACTGGACGTAACATCCGATCAGAAAATATTTACAACAAATTCGATCGCACTCGGACCCACACCTCCCCCATTAAGTTTCTGGCATTATTACAACCTGGAAAGTACTTATGATGGTGGTATACTGGAAATAAGCACGGATGGCGGAACCCAATGGGTAGATCTGCAGCCGCACATTATTTTGAATGGATATACAACAACGATGGACGCCTCTACACTTTTGGCAGGTCGTCGTGCATGGTCAGGAAGTACGAACAATAGGTTTATTAAAACAAAGGTGGATCTGTCTTCTTATGCAAATATGAATGCGAAGATCCGCTTCCGTATGATCACAGATGAAGGTACCAATCCTGAGGGCTGGTACATTGATGATATTGCAATAAAAAACCAGGCAGTTGTTGAAATGACCTCTAATTTCTTTACCGATGCCGGAATTAAGGTTGCAACCAGTGATACTGTTACGATCATTCTTCCTCCGGTAACCTGTGCCGGGGTTGCAGTAACTGCACAACCGGTAAGTACAAACGCATGTACCGGCAATGATGCAACACTTAGTGTAACCGTTAACGGTGATGCTCCTTCATTCCAATGGCAGGTAAGTACTGATGGCGGTATTAACTTTATAAACATACCGGGTGCTACCAGTTCTTCTTTAACGCTTCCTGCTGTTACTGCATCAATGAACAATTACCAGTACAATGTATTGGTATCAAATACATGTCCATCCAATGCTACATCAAATGCAGCAATACTTACAGTGAGCGACCCGGCCAGCATTACTTCACAGCCAAATAATTTTACTGCATGTGCAGGAACTGATGCAAACTTTGTTATAACTGCAAGCGGAACTGCCAACAGCTATCAATGGCAGGAAAGTACGAACGGTATTAATTTCACAGATATAGCCGGTGCTACTTCAGCTACATTAACGCTTACAGCCGTTACAGCTGCTATGAACAATAACGTGTACCACGTTGTAGTATCAAGCTGTAGCCCTACAGATCTTACTTCAGCCAATGTTACACTTACTGTAAACATTCCTGCTTCATTTACCACGCAGCCATCAAATGTAACTGCATGCGCTGCGACAGACGCAGTTTTCACAACCCTGGCGGATGGAACAAACGTAAGTTACCAATGGCAGGTTAGTACTGACGGCGGCATAAACTTTACTGATATAACAGGAGCTACCAGTTCTACATTAACAGTTCCTGCTGTTAATGCATCCATGAATAATAACCAGTACCATGTTATAATAACCAATCTTTGTACAGGGTTAGTTACTTCTGTAAATGCAATACTAACGGTAAGCAATACAGCAAACATCACCTCGCAGCCTGTTAACACAACAGCATGTGAAGGAAGTTCAACTTCATTTAATACTACTGCATCAGGAACAGGATACCAATGGGAAGAAAGCACGGATGGTATTACTTTCACTCCAATACCGGGTGCCACATCACCAACCCTTAATTTGAATAACATAACGACTGGAATGAATGGTCATCAATATCACCTGGTAGTATCTACCTGCGGACCATTATCTGTTACATCAAACAATGTAACATTAACAGTAGTAGTTCCTGCAGCAATTACTTCGCAGCCAAATGATCAGAATGTATGTGAAGGCAGTAACGTAAATTTCTCTGTTGCTGCTTCAGGATCATCAATAACGTATCAATGGGAAGTGAGTACCGATGGAGGTATTTCATTTAATCCGGTACCAGGTGCCAATCTTCCTACACTAGATCTTACAGGCGTTACCGCTAGCATGGATGGCTATCTTTACAGGTTAGTTCTAAGTAATTTCTGTACAGTAAACTTTACTTCCAATGCAGTAGTTCTGCATGTAAGTCTTGTAACAGCTATCAATGCGCAACCTGCCAACCAAAACAATATTTGCGAAGGTTCAGGAGCTGAGTTCTCAGTTACTGCTACAGGTTCAGGACTTTCCTACCAATGGCAGGTAAGTACGGACGGTGGTGCTAATTATACAGATATTCAAGGAGCTACCAGTTCTACATTAACAATAGCGGCAGTTACTTTTTCCATGAACAATAACAGGTACAGGGTTTTGGTAAATGGTTGCGATAACGTTACTTCTGCTGAGGCAATACTAACAGTAAATCAATTGCCGGTTGTAACAATAACTGCAGCACCAGTGGTTAACCTGACCTCAAATCAATTCACAACACTTACTGCAACTTCAACACCACCTGCAACAAGTTTTAACTGGTATAAGAATAACGTGTTGATTCCGGGAGTTAACTCAAGTACACTTGTTGTTAATTTTGAAGATACCGGCTCGTATCGTGCAACCGTAACCGATGCGTTCAATTGTACAGGAAGTTCTGATGCATTAAAGATCGGTGTTGCTACCATCACATTCATTTATCCAAATCCTAATGACGGGCACTTCTGGGTACATTATCCTGGTGTTGAGCTCAATGGAAAACCAAGGATCATTACTTTGTTTGATGGAAAAGGAGCCCGCGTTTTACAACAATCTTATGCAATCATCTATGGCGATATGGAAGTACACGCAGAGAAATTAAGTTCAGGTACATATGCATTGATGCTTACAAATGCTTCGGGTGATGTACTTGGTACGGGGAAGGTTGTTATTGGAAGATAATTTTATTTCGATAGATAATGCTAAAAAGCCGTTCTTAAAGGAACGGCTTTTTAGTTTATGGATGAGTTGGATCCTAATTGACATTTTTTTAATATTCAATATTCAACGTTAGACATTGAAAAGAACATTCAAAGTTAAAAAAGGCTAACCAATCTTTACAACCAGTCGTTTGCCTGCATCATCGATTGACCAAACACTTTCAATATCTTTCAGATGAATGGTTGTTGTTTCAATATTTAATTTTTTTTCAGCTGCAAGCTGAAACATTTCAGGTAGAATTTCGGCCACGAGTTTTTGTACTTCTGCTTTGGTCCAGCTACCTAAACCGGAACCGGATAATTGTATATCTGTACTTCTTAAAATAGCCGAAGACAATTCGATCTTGTCGCCGGTCATTGCACCAATGCTTACATAACGTGTTTTATGTGTAAAATTGCCATTTCCCTTTATTGCAGAAAGAATAAGTGTTGCACTGTTCCCCCACAAATAATCAATAACAATATCAATTGGAGTATGATCATGAATATTTTTTACCTGGGAAACAAAAGTATTGTCATCCTGCTTTAATGAAATAATTTCATCAGCACCTAATGTTAACAATGATTGTAAAGCCGCTTCATTTCTTCCTGTCACAATTATTTTCTTTGCACGATAATGCTTTGCAATTTGAACAGCAACTTTTCCTGTAACACCTGTTGCACCATTAATGAGGATCGTTTCACCTCCTTGCATTCCTGTCCTGAAACGAAGTGCCATTGCTGATCCCATAACAGCATTCGGTAATGCTGCAGCAGTTACATCATCAATTCCAGAAGGGAGTTTCACCATTCTCTTATCATCAATAATTGCTTTTTCAGCAATCATACCACTTAATCCCAGTGCATATACCCTGGTGCCATCAGGGAGCACACCTACCCCATCACCTCCTACAACTTTCGGGTCATCACCTGCAGACTGTGCAGAATAATGCTTCCCGCTTGCTCTCATTCGATCAAGGTGTTTGATCGCAGAAGCTTTAACTGAGATCAATAATTCATTTTCATTTTTAACCCGGGGCTCGGGAAAATTTTCTGTATACCTGGGTAATTCTCCTTTTTTAAAAACTACGGCTGCTTTCATAACTGATAATTTTATAGATCAAAATTATACAGTAGAAATAGCGCCGGCGATAACATTTGTTATTAAATAAGATCATTTCTTCTTTGCCAGTTTTCCTTTTATACGGCTTAAATGAACTTTAGTAATTCCCAGGTAAGATGCAATATGATGTTGGGGGATTCTCTGAACTATTTGTGGTTTGTCTTTCAATAATTCCAGGTAACGTTGTTCGGGTTTGTCTTTAATGTAAGAAAGACAATGTTTCATATAATCGAAAGTGCGTTCAAATACAGCTTCAATAAAAATATTTCTCAATGCAGGAATTTCCGAAATCTCATTAATGATCTTGTCAAAATCATTTTTACTGATATACCATAATATACATGGTTCAATTGTTTCAATCGTTATGGGACTTGCAATATTTTTTCTGAAACTTTCAATAGAGGCTACAGCACTATCTTCAAAGAAAAACTGGAAACTTATATCTTCACCTTCGTTATTGAACCATACACGGATACAACCTTTCTCTATCCAGAATATTTTTTTAGAAATATCTCCTTCCTTTAAAAGAATTGTTTTACCAGCTACCTCTATGCGTTTAAAATACCCTGCATATTTTTTCTTTTTTTCATCATCAAGCAAAAGCTTGTTTTTAAATTGTTCAAACATTTATGTATTCTTTAAATATTAATTTTTACTTCGGAAAAAGCAAACCGATGTTTAAATGTAAAATTATTAATGTTACTTAAATATTTGATCTATATCGGCAAGGAATGCACTTCACCTGAACATTGAATATTGTACGTTGAATATTGAAAATTAGACATTGAAAAAACTCCCAAAATAAAAGAGTCAACCCACAAAATAAAAAAGCCCCACATTGCTGTGAGGCCCTGCTTAATAAATATTTTTATCTAAGTCTTTGTATATATTCATTGCTCTTGAACTGCTTCTTCACGTCATTCAAATCTCTCAACACAGTAGCATCAACAAGTATATTTCCCAGTTCAAGTTTAAATCCACCAATCAGCTCATCTTCAACAGCGGTTTCAAGTTCTATGTTCTGAACCTTTGTATTCGACCTGATCTTAGAGATAATAGTATCTTGAATTTCTTTGCTCATTGGTACAGCTGTAGTAAGCTTTACCTTATGAATATCTTTTAATTCGTTGTATTGTTCTATGAACGCATTGGTGATCTGTGGCAATGCATTTTCTCTTGCTTTGCGAACCAATAACTTTATGAACGCTGCAGTAAGATTGCTTACTTTTCCTTTAATGATCGCTTCAATAATGCTTTCTTTTTTATCAGCATTGATTACCGGGCTAAGCAGTACTGCGGTAAAATCAGGATTAGATTTAAAAACCGCATTCAAAAATTTCATATCAGCATTTACAGCATCCAACTGGTTCTGCTCAACAGCAAGATCCAGTAAACTTTTTGCGTACCTGCCTGCTAATCTTGGATTGTTCATGTTATAGCTTTTAGTTTCAAGCTGCAAGCTGCAAGTCTGATAGATCAACTTGTAGCTTATAGCTAACAGCTTGTAGCTTCTTAGTTTAATTTAATTTCTTCAGCAAGTTCTTTGATGAAGCTCTCTTGTTTTGCTTTATCAGCCAATTCCCTTCTCAATACTTTTTCGCTTACTTCAATAACCATTTTACCAACCTGGTTTTTGATATCAGTTAAAGCAGCCATTTTCTGGTTTTGAATAGAAGCATTTGCATCAGCAATGATCTTTGCAGCCTGAACCTTTGCTTCTTCTTTAGCATCATTGATCATTTTATCTTTGATCTCTTTCGCTTCTTTAAGCATGATACCTCTTTCTTCTCTTGCTGCTACCAATAAAGCTTCGTTTTCGCTTTTCAGTTCAGACATTTCTTTCCTTACTTTTTCAGCTGTTGCAATAGATTCTGCAATGTTCGCTTCCCTGTCATTCAATCCTTTTAAGATTGGTTTCCATGCAAATTTTTTCAGGATAAATAAAACAACTAAAAATGCAAGAAGCGTCCAAACGATCAAACCTAAATGCGGTAATAAAAGATCCATGTGAATTATGAATTATGAATTATGAATTATGAATTAACAGGTAATTACTGTTAACCCTGTTTCTTTTTAAAGTATTACTGCATCCTCCGTCCTGTACATTGGATGCAGTAATGAGTTTGTGCTTAGGCTTTCAATACAGCCAATAAACCTGCGATAACTGCGAAAAGGGCAACACCCTCTACGAACGCAGCAGTCAGGATCATGTTTGCACGAATGTCATTGGATGCTTCCGGCTGACGGGCAATTGCCTCCACAGCGCCTTTACCGATTTGTCCGATACCAATACCGGCACCGATTGCGGCAAGACCTGCACCAATTGCACCACCCATGTGGGAAAAACCAACTTCTGTTAACAAAGTCATCAAAGTCATGATACTTGTTTTTTATTGTGAGAAAAAAAGTTGAAAAATTACATTGTTGATACTACTTCATGCGTGTGCCCGTCCACGTCATCATGCCCGCCTTCAAAAGCCTGGCCTATAAATACCGCTGTTAAATTGGTAAATATGAAAGCCTGGATAAATGCTACCAATATCTCGATGAAGTAAATAAAAACCGTGAATAAAATTGAAACAGGTGAAAAGCCCCATCCTGCACCTTTGTTCATTTCACCGAAAATAAATATCAATGAAATGAAACTTAAAATAATGATGTGACCTGCTACCATGTTTGCAAAAAGACGTATGATCAACGCAGCTGGCTTGATGATCAATACACCCGCAACTTCCACGGGGATCAAAATGATCTTTACACCCAATGGAACGCCCGGAGGCCAGAAAATATGTCCCCAGAAATGAGAATTTGTACTAAACAATATCACAACCAAAGAAATAATACCCAACACAGCAGTAAATGCAGTATTACCTGTAACATTTGCCGAGCCTGGTATCAAACCAAAAATATTATTTACAAGAATGAAAAAGAAAACAGTGAGCAGGTAAGGCAAATACTTGTTCCATTTTTTGCCAAGGTTTGGCTTTGCAACATCGTCTCTTACGAATGTAATAACCGGTTCCATCACGTTCTGCCAGCCTTTTGGTGCTGTTTTTACGCCTTGCCCATTTTTATATTTTTTTGCGATGCCCATCATCAGTATTACAAATACAGTGAGTGCAATCAGCATTTGAACAACATTTCTTGTAAGGGAGAAATCGTATACAACCGAACCATCCGTAGCTACGATATTACCTTCTTCCAGTTTATAACCATTGTATTCTTCTTCGCCCTCATGTCCAAAACGGGAAGATGAAAATGTACTAAAGCCCTTTGTTGGTGAGTATAAAATGACAGGCAGGTGAATGGAAGCATGAAAATGACCAATTGTAAAAAAGTGGAATTCGTGAGCATCTTTGATGTGATCCATAATGATCTTGGCCGGATCAAGTTTTCCCTCAGCTTTTTCAGCGTGCTCCCCGGTCGCTTCCTCATGGTGGTCCTGGGCAAAAGTTCCGTTAGAAAAAACGAGTAAAATCAGGCTGAAAACCGCTACCAGTAATGATTTGATGCTCTTTGATACCATATCTGTCCTCAATTTTGCCGCAAAGATAAGGTTGGATGGGTGAAATTAAAAATTAGAAAGAAAGAATTTGGAAATTTGGTGATTTGGAAATGGGCCAACGATGAAAACCCTGTCGGCGGTTGCAAACCCCGACAGCAGTTGGAAAAATTGCCACTGATTGACTGATTTTTTAATAAAATCTTAAATAGTCTTAGATTTCACAAACCTTGAGTTGCTTCCCATTTCCAAATTGTCAAATTTCCAAATTGTCAAATTGTGCTTTCTGCTGAAACTGCATCTTATGCAACTGGTAGTAAAATCCTTCTTTTTTGATCAACTCGTCGTGCGACCCGATCTCCTTTATTTCACCTTTATCAAGCACAAGGATCTTATGTGCCTTGCGTATGGTGCTCAGCCTGTGTGCAATTACAATAGAAGTGCGGCCGGCTATTAATTTATCGATCGCCTGTTGCAGTAAGGCTTCACTTTCCGAATCGATGGAAGAAGTTGCTTCATCAAGTATCAGTATGGATGGATCGTATAATAATGCCCTTACAAAAGAAAGTAGTTGTCGCTGGCCCATTGATAAAGTAGCGCCACGTTCCATTACATTATAATCATAGCCACCGGGCAATCGCATAATAAAATCGTGCAGGCCGATCAGCTTTGCTGCTTTTACAACATCCTCTTTTTTTATATCGGGATTGCGAAGCGTTACATTGTCGATCACAGAGCCGCTGAATAAAAATACATCCTGCAATACCACACCTATTTTACTTCGTAAAAAATCAAGCTGGTAATCATCAATATTTTTACCATCAATTTCTATTGATCCTTTTTGAATTTTATAAAGCCTGTTGAGCAAACTGATAATGGATGTTTTACCACTACCAGTGTGGCCAACAATGGCAATCGTTTTTCCTGCTTCAATATTGAATGAAATATTTTTCAAAACATATTGTTCTTCCACATAAGCAAACCAAACCTGTTTGAATTCAATGGCGCCCTGCAATGTTGCAGAAACGTATTTGCCTTTGTCTTCTGTAAAATCCTGGTTATCCAAAACCTTAAATACCCTTTCGCTTGCGATCATGCCCATTTGCAGTACATTGAATTTATCAGCGATCACCCTTAATGGACGGAACAATAAATTGAGGCATAAAATAAAAGCAGTAATGATACCGGCAACATTGTTTGCCCTTTCTACCGGAACGTGTAGAGATTCTTTTGCGGCCCACCATACAAGTAAACCAATTGATAAAGCAGACACCAATTCAACAACAGGAAAAAAAACAGAATATGCAAAGATGGCTTTGATATTTGCGTTGCGATGTTGTTTGTTGATCTTTTTAAATTTTTCCTGTTCCCTGTCTTCTGCTGCAAATGCCTGTACCAGCGACATGCCGGTAATATGTTCCTGCACGAATGCATTTAATGATGCTACGGCATTGCGAACATTAATAAAAGATTTGTTTACGCTTTCTTTAAAAAAATAAGTGGCAACAATTAAAAAAGGAAAAGGCGCCAGGCACACGAGTGTAAGTTTCCAATCGGCCCAAAACATGTAACATAATATAGAGATGATCGATAACAGGTCAGCAATGATCGGTATCAATCCTTCGCTAAAAATATCATTCACAGATTCTATATCGTTGATCGTTCTTGTGGTTAATGTTCCAATAGGTGTTGTATCAAATTGCGATAAATTAAGATTGAGTATCTTTTGATAGGTAGTTGTTCTAAGATCTTTCACAACAGATTGTCCCAATGATGCTGTTGTAAATGTAAAATAAAATCTTGCCGCAGTTTCAATAAAGAGCAATACAATTTGAATGATGGTGACTTCAATAATAAATCCACCCGGCCCGTTTAAAAAATAAGCTGCTGCATTTTCCTTGATACCATGATTGATCGTTAACTGTATCAGGAACGGCCGCAACGGCGCCATAAATGCAAGTAAAACAGAAAGAAAAAGTGAAATGTAAAATTTATTCTTATAAGGAGATGCGAATTTAAAAACCCTGCGTAGTAATGAAACGTTGAAAATTTTTTTTGCAGGAGACGCTGTAGCCATTCTACAAAGTTAAGCAGAACCAAATATCTAAGATATAAGATTTAAGATCTAAGATTTTTTGAATGCGTTCACATCTTAAATCTTAGATCTTACATTTAATAAACTACAATGATTCAAGCTTTTTATTATACGCCTTAATAAAAATAGCTGCCAAATTTTTATATGGCGGTATGTAATCATCCCAGCTATCTCTTTTTTCGCGGCTGTCTTTTGAGAAAGTTTTTGAAAGTGTTGCCCACATATCTTTCCAAACAATTCTATAATTCGATATCATTGTTTGGCTGAGGTAATTTTGTATCGGTTGTGTGATCTGCCCGGTACCAATTTCTTTTGTTGAAATGATGTGTGCTTCCGGGCAAATATCAAGTATTGTATTCAGGTTTTTATAACCGCCGCATGAACCAAGCACAACAATTTTTGCATCACCAGGCATACGATCAATTGTTCCGGGCAACCAATAACTGTGGCCACGATGTATCACCACTGAAGGTTTCAGGTTATTCGCATCGAGGTACCTGTTAAGATGCACCTGTGCACTATCATCAAGATTAGCATCATTATCAAGCGGGCGGTTGGCAAAGATCCATACGTTTCCTTTTACCGACCTGATCTCGTACCATTCTTTTTTTTGTGTTACTTTCCATTCACGTGACGCAAATGAATTGATGAATGCGGGGAAATGCTGTTTACCATCATCATCACCATAAAAGAAAACCTGTTGTATGATCCTTCCGCTATCATCACGCAGATCGTTGTTTTGTATTTCATAAATAGAAGGTATACCCAGTGATTCTGTAAGATCAACCTTATTGGAACTATCAGCAGATAAAAATATCTGTTTTAATAAACCATAAACGATTGTACCTTTTACATTGTTATCTGCAATGCTTTGTTGTTCGTTCTTAATAACATTGTTTAAAATATTATTCTGCAATTTTTTATCATTGATGCTGCTGTATGAATCGGCAACATCGGTTGCATCTTCAAGATCATTTCCCTTATCAAGATTGTTTACAAATGCCTTCATCAATGTTTCTGAATTAGAAGCGGGCATACTTCTTAAAAATGTATCAAGCTTATTGTAGTTGGCTGCCATCTTAATGAACTTCTTAAAATAATCAAAGTTTACCGAAAGCATTAATGAATCTCCCCTGGGATTGGCGCCCATTTTCTGCAGCATCCTGTTGAAGCTGTGTTTATAGCTGGATGTATAAATATCATTTTCGCCCATCACCATCATATAATACAATTCTTCTGCCGACAATGGTTCGATCGCCTTCATGCGAATGGCTAAATTATTTTGTTCGTGCAGTTCATTGATGGGTTTTATAAAATGTTCCAGTGCTTTTCCTTTCAATACTTCTCTCAAACCATTAGGGCCAAACATAGCAATGGGTGTATCACGTTTTTGCGATGTCATCCGTGTATAATAATCAATTTCTGTTCTTACCAGTAATTTAAAATAACCCACACTATCGTAACCTTTATCACCATCAACATATTTCCTGATGCTGTCCTGCGATTGTTTGCCTGATAAAATATCATCTAAAAAAGGAAAGTAAAGCAATGCATTCGGCGTCTGGCTCAATTTTGCAACAGCCATTACCATGCTGTTTGTATTACGATGTATCAGTATTCCTTCCGGGGAATCTTTCGATTGAGCATAAGAATACAATTGCACCGGGTTCCTGATACAGGCAAGTATGATCAGGCTATCGGCAAAAGGAGCATCTACATAAGGCCTGATGGTTTGTAATATTTTATCAGGATTTACAATACAGTATTTCAGGTAAAGAATACTTTGTGATTCTTTGTAACCAATATTCTCTTCAAATATTTCTGTATTGATCTTTGCAATGTTATAAGGCACCGCCATGATCAAAGCTGCCATACTTTCACCTGCAGCCTGTTTTTTAATGATGGCTTCAAAATTTTCCATGAGTACAGGAAATTCCGAAGGCGATATCTCCTTTTTTTTCCAACCGATCCTGAAATCCCTCAAAACACTTTCAATATAGCTGAGGAAACGTATCTTCTCATTATTATTGCTGATCTGGTCATTTGATTCCACCCAATTTTGTAACGCATCTACTTTTCTAAATAAAACATCGGTAAGACGAAGGTTGATCTCTTCATTATTACCTGCATGAAAATAGCTATCCGTCTTCCCGTCAATTTTATCGAGTAGCCTTTGTTGTGCATCAATCTTATCGTGGAAATACTGGCGCTGCAAAGGAACCGTTACCGTATCAGCAGCAGCATAGGACCCAAGGCAGGTGGTGATAAAAAGGATTAATAGATAAATAAATTTCATATATGGTCTCCGGTGCAAATATGGTGCAATTTTGTGGATTTGAGCACCTTAATAGAGATAGATTTAGCAGCCCCGGTGCTGCTTCCGCTTAACAATTTGATAATACTATAACTTTCACTTAACGTATAGATGCTGCTGCTGATACGCTAATTTTGCAGTATGAATACAGGTAAAAAAATTCTAATTGCTGATGATGAGCCGGATATCCTGGAGATCATCCAGTTTAATTTACAAACCGAAGGTTACGAGGTAGCTACTGCCAAAAATGGCGATGAAGCAATTGAAAAAGCAAAGAAATTCCTTCCCGACCTGATCATGCTTGATATCATGATGCCCGGTAAAAATGGCATTGAGGTTTGTAATATCCTTCGAAAACTCCCCGATTTTAAAGAAACACTGATCATTTTCCTCACCGCCATGAGTGATGAAAATACGGAGATAAAAGGATTGGAATCAGGAGCAGATGATTACCTCACAAAACCAATCAGCCCGAAAGTTTTATTGAGTAAGGTAAGTGCATTGTTCAGGAGAATAAACAATCATAAACAGGATGCACAGATCGTAAAAATAGGCGACCTGAAAATAGACCGCGAGAAATACAATGTTAGTTTTAAAGAAGAAGATATTATTCTTGCAAGAAAAGAATTTGAATTGCTTTCTTTATTGGCATCAAGGCCGGGAAAGGTTTTTCTCCGCAACGAAATACTGAACCAGATATGGGGCACAGAAGTAATTGTTGGTGATCGAACCATTGATGTGCACATACGCAAGATCAGGCAGAAGCTGGATCTGGATTGTATTACGACGGTGAAGGGGGTTGGGTATAAGTTTGAAATGTAGAAGAGAGCTGCAAGCTATTAGCTATAAGCTCCAAGTCGGGTACTTTCTTTTTAAATTTCATTTAGCAATAGTTTGGTGTTTGGAGTTTGGAGTTACACAACACCGAACGCCAAACACCAAACTATTTAGTTCGTAACCTATTTAAAATGTTCTTTCCAACATCGAATTAAACTTATAGCTTGCAGCTTGTAGCTAATAGCTTGTAGCTTTCTATGCTTTCACGAAAAAATTTATCACCCCAACAACTTGCAGCTTCCACAGCCCTGGCGCTTACGATTCCTATAACAGCTGCGATCGTGATCTTTAAACCGGTATGGTGGATCGTATTGAGTAGTTTCGTTGTTATTTTTTTAGGAAGCTTTGGTTTGATACTTTACACACTTCAGACTTTTATTTACAGGAAAATAAAACTGATCTACAAACTCATTTACCAAACCAAGGCAAGTAAAAGAGAAGAGTTTTATTATAAAAATATTTTACCGCAAAAAAGTATTGATGAAGTAAGAGAAGATGTGGAAGCCTGGGCACAACAGCGCAAAGTTGAAATTGAAGTACTGCAACGGAATGAAGTTTTCAGGAAAGAATTTTTACAAAATCTTAGTCATGAATTGAAGACTCCGATCTTTTCCATACAGGGTTATGTGGATACGCTGTTGAATGGTGCCTTGCACAACAATGAAGTGAATACAAAATTTTTACAGAGTACGGCCCGCAATGTAGATCGGCTTGTAAATCTTGTAGATGACCTTGATGCCATTTCAAAACTGGAAAGTGGTGAACAGGAATTGCATTTTCAAAACTTCATCATACAGGACCTGTTGAAAGATGTATATGATTCCCTCGATATAAAGACGAAAGAAAAAGACATCAGGCTGATCATAAAAAAAGGATGCGAATTTCCGCTAACGGTTTTTGCAGACAAAGAAAAAATAAGACAGGTGCTCATTAACCTTGTTGACAATGCCATCAAATACGGAAAGAACAATGGTACCGTTGAAGCCAGTTTTTATAATGTTGACGGGAAGAATGTTTTAATAGAGATCAGTGATGATGGTGCAGGTATTTCCGAAGAACACTTACCAAGAATATTTGAAAGATTTTACAGGACCGACCTGGCAAGAAGCCGTAAGGTTGGCGGTAGCGGATTAGGACTTTCCATTTGTAAACATATCATTGAAGCGCACAAGCAGGCCATTCATGTAAGAAGTAAGATAGATGTAGGAACTACATTTGGGTTTTCATTACAGGCGAAGCAGGATTAATTCTGTACAAAAGATCAGTTTCATTTAATAATTATCATTCGAGAAGTTAATCACGTCTTTTTACATATTTAAAAGTTGGGTGTTTGGTGTTACGCAACACCAAACTGCAAACACCAAACCAGCATAAAAAAAATCCGCTGCATCTTTTACGATCAGCGGATTTTTATATCGACGAAAGTTCGTTACTTCTTAAGTATCTTAAACTCTACCCTGCGGTTTTCTTTTCTTCCTGCAGGTGTTTTATTAGATGCAATTGGTTTTACTTCACCATAGCCTCTTGAAAGAACCCTGTTAGCTGCTATGCCTTTTGAAAGAATGTACTCTCTTACTGACCTTGCCCTGTCTTTAGAAAGCGATAGGTTCTCACTATAACTACCGATATTATCTGTATGTGCTGATACCTCGATCTCCATTGTTGGGTTGGCTTTCAAAACAGTTACTACTTTGTTCAGTTCAGTATAGTATTCTGCATTGATGATCGTTTTTCCGAAATCAAACAGGATCTTTATTCCTACGATCTGTCCTGCTTCAATTGGATTTTCTTCCAGGCCTTCTCCTCTTGCAAGACTATCGAGATCTCTGCGTGGCTCATTACCTGTATTATTATTGTTGTTTGCCAGGCGGCCGGTATCAACCGGGGTCAGGTAAAGATCGCGGTGTATTTCCTGGTAAGCGCCTTGTTTTACAAGATCGATCGTATCTAACACAGAAAAGAAATTATCTGCAGAAGCCCTCAGGCTATATTTTTTGCCATAAGGCAGGGTAATTTTAAACTTACCTGTAGGGTCTGATATTGAATTTCCTTCACTGGTTTCACCAGGAATAAGATCGTACAATACTTTTGCACCCATTGGTTCTTTTGTAATTGCATTGAATACCTGGCCATAAATAAGCACAACTGTTTTTGGTCTTTGCGCTTCGTTTAATTTGATCTTCGCAAGGTCTGTTCCACCAAGTGAATTTTGTGTAGTTGACAGGTACGCATATTCGCCGTTTGCATCCAATGCAAAATAAGCATCCCATTTTTTAGTATTAATGGTATCGCCCATGTTCACAGGTTCACTCCATTTTTTCCATGAATCATCAAGTCTTCTTGACATCCATATATCATGTTCTCCAAAACCACCCGGGCGGTCGCTGGAAAAATACAGGGTAACATTATCAGCAGCAAGCGAAGGAGAGATTTCATCTGATTCATCACCGTTGATTGTTTCACCCAAACTTTCCGGCCTTGTCCAATCGTCATTTTCTGTAAGCCTGCTCACATAAATATCATTCACATAGCTATTTTTCTCTTCTGAAAAATAAAGCAATAATGTTTTTCCGTCATTGCTCATAAATGCGCCAGAGAAAGCATCCTGCGACATTTTATCATAATCCTTTATTTTTAATCTTTGTGGTTGCGACCAGCCTCCGGCAGCTTTTTCTACCATTGAAACACCCCTGCCTGCATACTTACCGTTATCATAAGCTCCTCTTATAAGCATCCTGTTACCATCCGGTGCGATCCAAAACACTGCATTTTCTCTTTGGTCGTTCAATGGTGCCGGTGCGTGTATTGCCTGGCCCCATTTGCCATTTGCATCCAATTCAGAATACCAGATATCCTGTGATTTTTTATCCGATTTAGCCATATTGTTCTTTGGACTTCCTTCTACAACAAAATACAGGAGCTTTCCATCAGCAGATATCGTTGGCCTTACCTCGTGATAGGGAGTGTTTACAAGATTACCTAAATTTTCAACAGTGGTTTGTGCAAATGCATTTACGGAAGCTATCAATATAGAGACATTGATCAATAGTTTTTTCCTCATATTATTTGGGATGGTTTTATTATAATGGATTAACAGATATTTTATGGTTTACCAGAAATTTGTCTTTTTATAAAATCTTACGCCCGG
The DNA here is from genome assembly GCA_047601875.1 of Ferruginibacter sp. Taxonomy (GTDB): domain Bacteria; phylum Bacteroidota; class Bacteroidia; order Chitinophagales; family Chitinophagaceae; genus Ferruginibacter. Next base: position 1,522,278 of record JASGIL010000001.1, read on the forward strand.
CGCTGTATTTCTTTTATAGTATAAGAGTAATGCCACTTCATGACGCTTAGCAGTATACGCTGTATACTTGGATGAATTCAATGGGAACTCATATGAATACCTGATGTTGGCCAGTTTGCCAAGGTTTGCATTCAGGTAAGGCATAACAGTTCTGAACGAACGTGTATATAAACCAAAATTCAGATTGTAACTTGATTTAGGATTTGTTTTGATAAATTCAACACCTGACCAGAATGCAACAATATTCAAACTATCTTTTTGTGTACGGCTGCGATAATAAAGTCCTTCCTGCCAGTATATATTTTTCTGAATAAGTCCCCATTTAGGATTCAGTTTAATACGCAAAACAGAGAATGCAGTTACTTTATGACGCAGTTTTGTTTCATCATCCTTATCGTATATATCATTTCTTGGGTAGAAAAGATGGTACATAGAAGCACCCAATTCAAAACCAACTGCTTCTGTAACCATGCCATAATAAGCACCGATATTATAATCGAAATAATTCTTTTTTGATTTACTTATATCAAACCTGTTATTCTGTGGATACCTGAAACTTCCTGTAGAAATTTCCTGGTTGTAAGGATTGCTTGCATCACCCCTGTTAACATCAAGGTCGCCCATTGCATAAGTTGCCTGCACACCTACACCAAAATATTTATTCCTGTGAGAATAAAAATGGCGGGCCAACGATAATGAATAGAAGCTTGCAGCCAGGGCCGCATCCTTTTGCCCTACATGATCATAATTAAAACCAACGCCCCAATAGCCGGTAAGCTTTCTCGCTTTTCCAACTTCATCTTTGGCTTCTCTTGTTACTTTTTTATTGCTGGTTGTATTTGAATTTGTTGTTGAGGTAGTTTGCTCATCACCAAAACTGCGGAATTTGCCGATCTTAAAATCAATGGCGATGTTTTGATAATTCATTTTTGCATCTTCTCTTGTAATGTTCCTTCCGGTGCCGTACACGTTCTTGGCAGTTTGTGCACTGTATAAAGCAGTAAGCCTCACTTTACCGTCGAACCTTCCGGTTAAAGCGGGATTCAATAACATTTGGGTAGTTCCAATTTGAGAGAAGCGGGAATTCTGGGCAAGCACAAGTTCCGAACTCAATAGAAAAATTACAACTAGTAATTTCTGGATTTTCATAAATGATGATTTATAGAACGAAAGATTAATTTTGGTAATTGTATTGATTGATCCTTTTACCAGACCTGAAATTAACAACTTTTCCATCAGCCATTACAGATTGATATTCCGGCAAAAGTTCTTTAATGACCATTTTAAATAATTCTGGTTCATAATAATTTTCCAATGCCTGTAGTTTAGCTATAATGTTGTTTGCTTCAGAAAGCTCATGTATCTTTTCTTTACTGATCATGATCTTTTCATGATGTGTTTCTTTCATTTCTTCTGATTCAGAGAAAAGATCTTCGTATAATTTTTCGCCCGGCCTTTCACCAATGAATTGAATTTGCATATCCACATCTGGTGTGTAGCCCGCCAGGCGGATCATGTTTCTTGCCAGGTCAACTATTTTAACTGGTTCGCCCATATCAAATACAAACACTTCGCCTCCTTCTGCCATTACAGATGCTTCCAGTACCAACTGGCAAGCTTCTGCAATTGTCATAAAGTAACGTGTCATTTCTGGATGCGTAACAGTAACCGGTCCCCCGTTTTGTATCTGTTTTTTGAACAGTGGTACCACAGAGCCATTTGATCCAAGTACATTTCCAAAACGTGTAACAACAAACCTTGTACTGTTAAGGGTAGACGAAAACGACTGAACGATGATCTCTGCCAGTCTCTTGGTTGCTCCCATTACACTTGTTGGGTTCACGGCTTTGTCGGAAGAAATAAATACAAATTTTTCTGCTTTGAAATGCACGGCAAGTTTTACCAGCTGCCAGGTTCCAAACACATTTGTTTGCACAGCCTGCCATGGGAACTGTTCCATCAGCGGAACATGTTTGTATGCTGCTGCGTGGTAAATAATATGTGGCTTGTATTCTTTAAAAAGATTTTCCATCATTTCTTCATTCCTGATATCAGCAAGAATGAATTTATATTCAACTTCCGGGTGCTTCCTGTTTAATTCCTGTTGAAGATCGTATAATGCGCTTTCAGAAAAATCAACACATATGATCAACGAAGCATCATGCTCGGAAAGTTTGCGAACGATCTCGCTTCCAATAGAACCTGCAGCGCCTGTTACCAGCAATGTTTTTCCAACAAGACTCTCAGCAACATGTTCATCATACAATTGTATTGCTTCACGATTCATCAGGTCATTAATATCAATGGAAGCAAGTTTTTCCAGGTTGAAATTAGCACTGAACAAAGATTGAATAGAAGATATTTCACGGATCCTAATGTTGAACGGAAGTGTGTCTTCAAGGAATTTTGCTTTGCGTGCAGGAGTAAGCATTTTATTGGCAATGATAATATCGGTAATCCCGTGTTTTATAATGCTTGATTTCAATTCTGTATTTGCATCTATCACTTTAACGCCGCCGATGTAACGCCCGATCTTGTTTTTATCATCATCCAGGAATTCAAATAATTTGAAATTATTCTCGTAATGCGTACTCAATGATTTTTTCAAAAACACGCCCAATTCACCCGCTCCATAGATCAGCAAACGACGTTGCTCACCCACTTTTTTAGAACGGTCATAATAAAAATACAGGTAGCTGATAATAAGCCTGCTACCAATGATATAAATGGACGTGATGAAAAAACTAATTAAGAATATTTCAGGCTTAAGCTGAAATTTTTGAGGAACAATAAATCTTGCGCTGGCGCTAACAAAATGAATGAGGAAAATAATGCCTATGAGATTTAAATAATCTTTACTACTGAAAAAGCGAATCACTTTTTTATAGATCTTGAAAACTGACCATGCAACAATACCAAGACAAACATGAAAACTAATCCTGTAAAAGATTGTCTCAATCGGAAATTCCCTGATGGAGAATAACCTGTAGTTCACAAAGAATGCAGATAACAATCCAAAAATAATTAGCAACTGGTCACCAATCAAAACAAACTGGGAGGGCCGCAATGAGTTTCTATTAAAAATTTTCATGCTAAAAATCTTTTAATTTCGCTAACAACTTTTTCCAGATTAACATCTGAAGTATTGGATCCACTGGGTAAACAAAGGCCTTCTGCAAAAAGTTCATCTGCTATACCGTTGTTGTAAACTTCACAGTTTTCGAAAACAGGTTGTTGATGAAGCGGTTTCCACAATGCTCTTGTTTCAATATTTTGTTTTTCGAGTTCCAACCGTATTTTTTCATTGATCCCTTCTCCAAGCTTCTTATCAAAAAGAACGGTAGTCAGCCACCTGTTTGAAATTGATCCTGCAGGTTCTGCCAGGAATTCAATGCCATCAATATTTCCTAATTCAGCTTTATAGAACTCAAATATTTCTCTTCTTCTTTGTATTCTTTCAGGCAACACTTCCATCTGACCTCTTCCAATACCTGCGAGCACATTGCTTAACCTGTAGTTATAACCTATTTCCTTATGGAGATAAAAAGCTGCGGGTTCTTTTGCCTGTGCAGACAAATGCCGTGCCTTTTTAACAATTTCTTCATCATTGCTGGTTAATGCCCCACCCCCACTTGTTGTTATTATTTTATTCCCATTGAAACTCAGTATCCCAACTTGTCCCAAACTGCCGCATGCTTTCCCTTTGTAAGTACTGCCCAATGCTTCGGCTGCGTCTTCGATCAAAGGTATATCATAGGTGTTGGCAATCGCAACAATTTCATCGATTTTAGCGGGCATTCCATAGAGATGAACAACCATGATAGCAGCCGGCTTTTTTCCTTTCGACAATTGATCTTTTATAGCAGCTTCCAATAATATAGGGTCCATGTTCCATGTTTCCCTTTCACTATCAATAAAAACGGGTATTGCCCCGCAATAATTGATCGGAAAAGCTGAAGCTGCAAAAGTAAAACTTTGACAAAGAACGATATCCCCGTTTTTTACTCCAAGTATTTTCAACGCAAGGTGCAATGCACCTGTTCCTGAGCTGAGCGAAACCGTGCCTTTTACTCCAACATATTCTGATAGTTGCTTTTCAAATGCATCCACATTTGGTCCCAATGGTGCAACCCAGTTTGTAGCAAAAGCTTCCGCGACATATACTTTTTCCATTTCGCCCATATGCGGCGATGACAACCAAACTCTTTCCACTAAATGTTATACGTTTTTTGAGGATTATTTTTCAGAGAAGTAATAGATTAAGCTGTAATGTGTTAAAGGTACTATAAAATGCCAGTTTTCTGGCATAAAATATCAACAATTACGAATAAATGTTTAAAACTCACGAATATTTAGACAAATTATTGATTTTCGTGGAATTTTACGGGTTTTGCTGGAATTCCTACTGCTGTACATTTTGGCGGAAGCGATTTTGCGACCACCGCACCGGCACCAACGATCGTCTCTTCTCCTATTGCGAGCTGGTTGATTATTTTGGCCCCGGTTCCAACATAGACGGCCTCCCCAATATTGACCTCTCCCGAAATATTGACAGCCGGCATGAAGGAGGAAAAGTCGCCAATATTGGTATCATGGCCAACCGTACAGCTAAGATTTAAAATGACGTGCTTCCCGATATTGATATCAATGGTTAAGATGTTTCCTGCGCAAATAATTGCCCCTTCCCCTACCTGGACATTGCTTTTTCCCATAAATACATTTGGATGCACCAATACCGGGTAGCTGATGGCCGGGTTATGAATGTTTTGAAAGATCTTCCTTTTTACCAGCGGGTTCCCTATTGCAAAAACCAGTGCCACGTCTTCTTTCCTGGCATTTAATGCTGCAGTACCTCCAAGAAAAAGCGAGGGATCAATATTTTTTACATGAGAAAAATCATCATCAAAATACCCAATAAAATCCCAGGTTGGGTTTACTGTATTGATCTCATCTATCAACCATTTTACCTCACGGCCAAACCCGCCTGCGCCGAAAATTGCGATTTTTTTCATTGTTTCAATTTGAAAATTTGAAGATTTGAAAATTAAAGATCATTAAAATGAAAATGGTATTTCATTTTCAAATCTTCAAATTTTCAAATCGGCTAATTGATCTTAGTTCCTTTAAACGCTTCCATAGTGGCCTGCCCTTCCTGTGAAATACCTTCTGACCTTATTGTATTTTTTATGGTGCGAAAAAGTATTTTCATATCAAGAAGGAAGGATTGATGTAAGACATACCATACATCGAGATCAAATTTCTCTTCCCATGAAATCGCGTTTCGCCCATTTACCTGGGCCCAACCTGTGATGCCGGGACTTACAAGGTGTCGTTTTTTTTGTTGCTCATTATACAATGGTAAATATTCCGGCAATAATGGCCGCGGCCCGATCAGGCTCATATCTCCCTTTAAAACATTTAGTAATTGTGGCAACTCATCCAAAGAAGTTTTTCTCAACGCAGCGCCAAATTTAGTGAGCCGCTTTGCGTCGGGCAGCAATTTACCTGATGCATCTTTTTCTTCGGTCATGCTTCTGAATTTAATAAGATGAAAGATGCGCTCATTCAATCCAACCCTTTTTTGAACAAAGAAAAAGCGTTTATGCCCTGTTAGTAATAACAGAACAATGATGATCAAAATTACCGGGAGGAATATGATCAGTGCGATCAATGCAACAAGCATATCAATGATCCTTTTACCAATATGTTTGTAGAAATTATTCATATGAACATCAAAATGCAATGCCTTTTTTTGTTAACCAGTAATGATATTCTTCCAATATAAGATCCCAAACATGTTGTTGTTCGTACTCCTTTTTTATCCTGCTTTGAATGGCTTGGGCATATGTTGTTCTCAGTTCCGGGTCCTGTCTTATTAAAAACATCGAAGCAGTTAATGCTTCTGTATTTTTAGAAGGCACAAGCAGGCCATTCTCTTTATCCTGTACGATCTCGTTGCATCCATTTATATCAGATAGCAACAGCATGCAACCCATCAAACCGGCCTGCATGGGTACATTTGGAAATCCTTCCCTGTAACTTGGAAAAACCAATACCTGTGAAGCTGCAAGATAAGGCCGGATATCTTTTTGAAAGCCCCAACTATATATAGCAGGATGTGTATGAAGCAACGATGCATGGTGCTCATCCAAAGGATCGAGTTCAGGCTCTTCTTCACCCAACAACCATAACCTGTCAGCGGGAAATTTCTCTTGTATCTTTTGAAAAGCATCCAGTAATTCCCCGATGCCTTTATCTTTTACAAGGCGACCCACAAATATCCATACCCATGCATTGGTTTCAATTTTCTTCTCCTCTCTAAGTTTTGTTGCCGCTGTTGTAATAGATGGTGTAACAGAAAAAAAATCAGTATCAATACCATTGCTGGAACCTTTTCCCAACACTTTCATTTTACCAACAGCAATGTTCTCCGCCTCTAAAAATTTTTCCTGGTTAAATGAATTCGGATAGATTTTACTGGCAAACATTACCGTTACCTTTTCAAGCAAACGCATAAAATACCTGAAAAATCCTTTTGATTCAATCCAGGGTATACCTGCGATGGTATGCAATCTTACAGGAACACCTGCGAACCATGCTGCCGACATACCGATCAATCCTGCCTTGGAAGTATGTGAATGAACAATATCAGGTTTTAACTTTCTGAATATCCTGAACATTTTTATCCAGCATATCATGTCCTTAATTGGCGTGATCATTCTTGTAAAGGGAACTGCGATGTGTGGGCTACCTTCCTGTTCTTCCAATGCCTTTACCTCTTCCCCATCGGCGCTGACCATGGTTACATCAAAACCATGCTCCTTCATGAATTTGAGTTGTCCTCTCAATAATACCTGCATGGAAACCGGTACAGTAGTAATTCTTATAAGTCGGGGCATTAATTGATTTTATTTTTTTGAGAACACGAATTTTAAAAACACGAATTGCACAAATTTCACGAATTAAAGTTTCTTCGCTTCCCGATTCAACCATTCAACAACAGCTCCGCCGTCTCCCCCATCGTCATACTCATGAATCCATATTTTTTATTCAACATACTAAAGTGATCAACAATCTTTTTAAGTTCGTCCAGGCATTCCCGTGGGTTGTTGCCAAAATTATGAGGATGCCACCAAAGATGATAATATGCTTTCCTTTTTGCAGCTTCCGTCATTTCATTGAGAATACGTCTCATTTTTAATTTATTCTGCAAAGTTTGTCCCGGCTTCCAGGGGCGGTAAAGCCGTGTTGCAGGTAAACATAATGGCAATCCCTGGTCCGTCCTGATATCTTTTAAATAAACCATCTTGATCGGTTGAAATTTAAGATATGCATCCCCGGCCCTGAATAATTTTTTCATAAAAGTTGATCCTGTTGCCGGTGCCCAATACCAGATATCCGGGCTTGAACGAATAGATGTAATGCCTGCATCCGCACAAATGCCCAGGTATGCCTGGTTAAATTGGTTTCTTGGAAAAACAAGCGACCGAATAGTACTGCCATGCTCCAAAGCAACCTTAGCTGCCATTTCAATATCCGCCCTGAATTGTTCCGGGGTTTGTCCTTTTTCCAAACAGAAATAATGTGCATAGGTATGTGTGCCAATTTCCTGGTTGGGTGTTTTTTTTATCAATTCAATTAATCGCGGTGCAAAATGACAAGGATCTTCGTTACCAAGAAATCCATGCTTCTCTATCCATTCATATGCTGAAACATTGGGATTATCAAACTTTGGTAACGGGTGTGGTTTATTATTCATCCAGGCAATCTTGTTCTCACGGTAAAGCATACCCACAATGGCCCATGTTACATGAATATCATTTTTAGAAAATATTTCGAGCATTTTTGGAATTGCATCGATCGTGTTGCTGAAATATTTTTGTTCGGGTTCATTCAGTAACATATTTTCAAAGCAACCCCAGTGTAATTCGAAATCAAGTGAGATGCTGAAAATGCCTGGGTAAGACATGTGGGGTGCTATTTAGAGTTGTGGTTAAATTGTAATATGTGGTTCTTGAATGCTGATCCGAGATCCAGGATCCAGGATATGGGATAGTTCTATTGATCGTTATCTTACATTCCTTTTTATCTCGTATCTACTATCCTCTTCTATATCTTCACAAACCTCCTCGTCACATGATCCTTATACGTAGTGGCTTTACAAAATATAATAAAGAAAAAGGGCATCAGCTGTGCTTTTTGCCGCATAGCGATACCGAGGTTACCGGTAACCTGTGCCAATGCAAAAGAAGCAAACAAAAAGAAAAAAAGACAGATGCGAAACCATCCGTTCCAGTCTCCCCAATACAATATTCCTTTTTTTACCACTACATAAAACATATATACGTATAAAAGGTTTTCAAAAGAAACGAGGATACCCAATGCCCCCTGCCCATCGAAAAAGAGCGGCCTGAACCAGAACGTAAACATTTTCATGAAAAAACCATAGTTCTGAATATCAACACCCGAAGACGATTTACTCAATTCACTTGCCCGGTGACTTAAACTGGAAGATGCTAAAATATCAATGCTGTCAGTTTCTGCAAATTTAAATACCGAATCACTGATGTATAAGAATACGATCCCCGCAACAATAAAGATGAGCCACCTTAAATAAGTTTTAATACCAGATGAAGTAAGCACGATTCCCAGCATGACGGCCATAATAACGGTAAAGAGTATATGTGGCCTTACCATAAAAGTTAATATCCCGCCGATTATCAACGGAACGATCCTCCTGTTGAACCTGCTAAGCCCGAAAGTAAACAATGAAAGCCCCAATAAAATAACCGCTCCCTTACCCAGCGAAGCCGACCAGAAATGAAGATTGGGTAATAAAAAAACCAATTCTATAGCAGTGAATCGTAACCATACCGGTTCAAGTTTAATATTTTCCCTTGCCGTGATATAAAAAAGCATGATGGCTATATACCCAAAAAAAGAGAAAATGATCATACATGAATAGTATGACAAGTTGAAGAGACTCGCAAATGGCCATGCTAAAAACTGTATGAAAGGTGTACCGATTCCCCAGCCACCAAACCAATCAACGAGTGCTTTTGATTTATTATAATATGCAATGGAGTCGCTCGTGGTATTGGCTGCATATACTGCATAGCCTACACTTAACAATATGTGCATCGCAAACAATAACCATAAATAATTTTCAGAAAGCACATTGAACTTATTGCTAATACCCTTGATCATGTATGAAGTGATCAGCATTATAAGTAATATGACTAATATTATTTCCATGGTCTAAAAAAGTTCCATTGCCCCCAGGGAAGGTTGCCAATGATTGAACGCCTCAAAGTTATTAAGATTATCTGTTGCGAGCGGCCTTATTGTAATTACCGGGCCCTTTTTATATGGGCCAAAGAATTTTGTAATTTGTTTTTCACCGTTTGAAAATAATGGGGAAGCGCCACTCGATATCAATGCCGGCCTTATTTTCCTAACAAGTTTTTTAAATGCTTTTCTTGCAAGTGCGTCAGCTCCTGGCGCTGATTCTGTCCAAACTTCACAAATGCGCAGCTCCATAAATTTTTTCAGCTTTTTAAGCCGGAATACAAACCCGAATTTACCTGGCTCAATCACAGCCCCATATTTTGCTACCGGGCAATTGGCATATCGCCAATTCAAATAATTGTAGTGAATGGGTGTATGTAAAAAATTAGATGTTTTTTGTAAAGCCCAGGTATTATCAATTTTTTTTAAAGCAGCTTCAACGGAGTACTCATTATAAAAACCAGTAATTGTTTCCGCCGAATGAAAACGTGGTAGTAAGCTTCCGATTCCGATATACAATGGCAATCTTCCTACTGATGACCAACCCATTTTTAAATAACCCTGCATACTGATCGGGTTTGGTGAATTAAAAACCATATCCACGCCTTCTGCTTTGCATTCATCCACTACCTGCAAGGTCAGTTTTTTAAAGATACCTTTCCCCTGGAATGCAGGATCTGTTGCCGTATCCACCGCTCTTACCGCTGAAAACTTTTCATTTTGTGACACCCAACTCCAATACATAAACGCTCTTAAGCCAATGATCTTATCATCTTCAACTGCCAACAATACTTTTGATCTGCCAAATGGGTTCTTATCATGCTTCCATGAGAAATAAGTTTCTGTTTTGGGCGTGAGCACTTCCCCGATACTTTGTTTTAGTAAGGCAATTATATGGGGAAGGTCTTCTGGTGTTGAGTGTCGAACGATCATCGAAGCTGTTCTTTTAATTTGTATGCTTTCGCTGGGATATCAGATGTCAGAAATCAGATATCAGCTATTTTAAATTTTCCTGGTCTAAGCGTTGGATTTCTGATTTCTGATGTCTGACATCTGATATCCTGCCACTTCACAGTACACTTCTTCAATCTCCCCCACCATCACCCTTAAACTAAAAGCCTCCTCCACCCGCTGCCTCGCTTTCTTTCCAAAGCTTTTTATTTCAGACGGATTTTCCAGCAAATAAGTAAGTGGCTTTTCAATCTCAGTCCATTTATCAACCGGAACCATAAATCCATCTGCTCCATTTCTTATTACTTCCTTGATTCCTCCTGCATCCGTACATACAACAGCACATTCCATACTCATCGCTTCCAGCAAGGCTACGGGCAATCCTTCAAATTCTGACGTCATCATAAAAATATCCATTGCCGATAACCATGGTAACACATCTGTTTGTAACCCGGGAAATAATATTTTTTCTTCCATCTCCTGCTCCTTCAAATAAGTTCTTATCTCTGTATTTAAAATACCATCACCAACAACGCAACCACGTATACCAGGAAATTTTTTTTGCATGATCTTAAATACATCGATCCATTCTTTAAGTCTTTTTTGAAAACGAAAAACAGCAATCGTTCCAATTAAAATACAACCAGTATCAATATTATATTGCTGCCTTATTTTTAAACCCGCTTCTTTGTTGCGCACAAAATGTTCCATGTTCACTCCATTCAAAATGGTTTGTACAGGAATTTTCGGATGTATATTTTTTTCAATCGATTCTGCCACATCATTTGATACAGCGATCACTTTTGTTTGCTTATTAAAAGTAAGTTTATTGATGGTTTTTGTGATCCCATGATAACGTTCCTGTTTATTGTGTTCAGAATATATTACTGGAATACCTGTCAACATATGAATGAAACGCCCTACAAACCCTGCCCACGGTAAATGGCAATGCAACAACTGTATATTATTGCTGCGCATGTATTTGATGACCTTTCTTGTTTGTAATGCGATCTTAATATTATTGCCTGCGGAAAAATTTTTAACGATACCACCCGCTTCCTGTAAGCCCTTTACCATTTGGTCCTTCCAGGGAAGAAAATAAATATAATGAAACTCGAATTTTTCTTTATCATGTTGCTTCAATGTTTCCTGCAATAACATTTCAGCACCTCCACGTCCAAGCGATTTTATGATATGTAATACTTTTATTTTAGCAGCCACTATGATCTTTTTTCTTTCACAATATCGGCATATAAACTTTCAAATGCTATCAAACAGCTTTGAAGACTATAATTTTCCAGTACAAACTGTTTTGCATTTGTGCCAAGTGATCGCCTGGCTTTTTCATCTTTCCACAATGAAATAATCGCATTACTGAAAGCGTCTGCATCGTGATGGTCCAACAATATGCCCGTTTTTTCATTGATAACAACTTCACCTACACCACCTACATTCACAGCAACAGTTGAAAGCGATTGTATACCCGCCTCCAAAACAACACCGGGTACACCTTCAATTGTACTGCCCAAAATAAAAAGATCAGAACCTGCCAACAGTTCCTGCACATGCTCCCGGTAACCTGCAAATAAAATATGCTTATCCAGGTTCTTCTGCACCACCAGTTCTTTTATTTCCTGGAATTTTTTCCCTTCACCAATAAATAATAATCGAACGTGGTGATCATGTGCAAGCACTTTCTCAAAGCTCTCTATCATAAACACGTGATTCTTCTCCGGCGAGAACTGGCCGGTATGTGCCAAAATAAAATCAGTTTCCGGAATGCGGAATTCTGTTGCTAACTTTTTCCTGGCCGCAATTCTATCATATTCAAACTGGGGAACGCCACGCCTGATGAGCCTGGTCTTTGCTAACGGGTAGCCATAGGTCTTTACAAGATCATCCATCGATTGCTGCCCAACAGAAGTAACCCGATCCACTTTTTTAAAAAGAAAGCTGTTTAATTTTCTTTTAAATGAACCTTGCTTTGTCCATGCACTAACCATGCTTATATTTCGGTAAACAATATTAATACCCGGGCAAAACGTTTTTGCAAATGCTGCATACTTAAGCGTATCTGAGCCGTTAGCCTGTATAATATCCGGTTTTAATTTTTTTATTAATTTAACCAGTCTCATTAGCAGGCCAATATCAAGCGAGGTTTTCTTTCCTGCAAGATCCATGTTCTCAGCACCCTTCGCTACAAGAATATTTTCTTTGGTTGGATAAAGCCCTACAAAAAAAACTTCATGCCCGTTTGCTGCAAGCATACTGCTAAGTTCTGCTGCAAAAACCTGGGCGCCCCTGTATTGCCGTTCTGTAACGAGTTGAAGGATTTTGATAGTTTCTTATTTTAGTATTTATTATTTGATCGAAGATCAAGAGGCGACAATCAGGAATCGGGAATCGACCTGCATATTACCCATTGCCGATTCACGATTGCCGATTCCCGATTAACCATTCCCTAAAATGCTCCACGCCAGTTTTAAAATCAGTCTTAGGTATATAGTTGAGTAATTGTTGTGCTTTAGAAATATCTGCATAAGTAATGGGCACATCTCCCATTTGTTCGGGTAACTGTTCAATGATCGCTTTCTTTTTGAAAACAGTTTCAATCGTTTCTATCATTTCAGATAATGAAACAGTATGATGATTACCCAAATTAAATACCTCGTATGGTGTACGTGTATAGTGAAGGGCATTGTATATTCCCTGCACCGTATCCGACACATAAGTATAATCTCTTCTTGTACTTCCATTTCCAAAAAACTGGATCGGCTGATCATTCATTATTTTTTTACTGAACAGGTGTATCGCAAGATCCGGCCTTTGTCTTGGGCCGTACACAGTAAAAAATCTGAGTGCAATAAAACGTATATTAAAAAGATGGCTGTACACATGACCAAGTAACTCACCAGATATTTTTGTACTTGCATAAGGACTGATGGGATTCAGTACTGCATCACTTTCCTTCCATGGAAAATTTTTATTGATACCATACACACTGCTCGAAGAAGAAAAAACAAATTGTTTTATGCTTTTATTTTTTGCAAACTCCAGTAAGTTCTGTGTTCCTTTTACATTCACATCCTGGTATGCAACAGGATTCATGATTGAGGGCCTCACTCCCGCTTTTGCTGCAAGATGAATGATGGCTTCATAATTCCCGGTTAGCTTATTGTTTAGTTCCGCTTCATTTAAGATATCCATCTCAATAAATGTAAATGAAGGATGATCCTTAAAAGAACTCATATTATTCAACTTCACCGACTTGTTGTAGAAAGGATCAAAATTATCGATCGCTGTAACTGCATAATTACCTGCAAGTAATTTTTCAACAAGATGGCTGCCAATAAAACCTGCTCCGCCGGTTACAAGAATTTCTTTTTTATCTTTTTCCATATGTATACAGGCAGGCCTGTGTATGCTTTAAATTAAAGTTTCTGTATTTACAGTTTTGTTTGCCACAGCTTTCAGGAACGATTCGTATTCATGCGAGATAACATTTATATCAAATCTTTTCATCGCCTCCTGCCTTGCACGCTTCCCCATTTCGATCATCGCAGAATATGATGTAATCATTTTATCTATACGATCAGCCAGTTCGTTCACATCCTTTACTTTATATATCAATGCTGTGTCGCTGCTCACAGCTTCCATGTTCATAGGAATATCCGATGCAATGATAGGGATACCTGCCATCATTGCTTCAACAAGTGAACCGCTGAACCCTTCGTACCAGGAAGGGAAAACAAAACAATCTGCTTCGTATAATTTTTTCCATCCGTTGAGCACTTTACCATGAAAGCTAACGGAATCCTGTAGCTGAAGTTGTTCACTCATTGTTTCAAGCTTTTTCCTGAATCCTCCCTCTCCATAAATATCCAGCGATATATTCTTATGCTTTTTTCTAACGATGGCCAAAGCTTCAAACAATTCTGCAAGCCCCTTCCTTTCGAGCAGCCTGCCTACAAATACCAAACGAAAATGAGTGCTTGCAGGTAAAGGCTGCCATTGGGGGAAAACAGCCGTCTCCCTCCCACGATATATTACTTTGATCTTTTTTTCTTTTATTCCCAATGCACGTGCATTGCTTTCTGCAATAGAGATGGCATTGGATATCCAGTAAACAGGAATGCCGGAAGTACGTTTATCGAGTAACCAGAAGAAACGAAACCCAGCATATTGTTTTTTCTTTCGCATTTCTGCAATGCGAATGTCGCCATAGCTGTCGTTTACAAATGTGCCAATCACCGGTGTCTTTGTAATGAGACTCGCAAACCGTGTAAAGAAATTAGCCCGCATGATGGATGAAACGATGAGGTCGGGTTTTTCTTCTCTTATTATTTTTACCAGGCTTCTTGTTCCTTTAAGAAAGGAACGCTTACCACTAAGACCAACATAACGTAATGGTATGCCCGCTTTTTCATACTCAGCTTTCAGGTCAAATCCCGGGAAAAAATGTATTACTTTCACTTCCACATCCCTGGAAAAATGACTGATGATGTCCAGCGTACTTTTTTCGGTACCTGCATTGGCCAATGTATCTAATGTAAAGAGGACTTTCATCTTTGAACGTTTTAACGTTAAACGTTCAACGTTCAACGTATCCAAAATCGCCTTCGACAAGCTCAGGCTGATAGTTTTTTTTTAATCAACATAACCTACTTACCCCTCATAACAATTGGTAATATAATCATCCGTCGCATCATGCTTGGCAATGATCTTTGCAGGATTCCCAATCACCAATGAATCAGATGGAACATCAACATTCACATATGTATTTGGAGCGATCAGAACATTATTACCGATCGTTATCTTACCAACAATTACAACACCTGGCCCCAACCATACTCTTTCGCCAATAGTTGGTGAGCCCTGGTTGTTTCCTCTTTTCGTTTCACCAATGGTGATATTGTGAGAGAAATAACTATTTGCCCCGATCACTGTTTTACTATTAATTAAAAGCGGGCCATAATGACTAATACGCATACCACCAGCGATCCTTGTTGCTCTTGGTATCTGGTACCCGTATTTGAAACTTAATTTCCTGTACATGTGGCGTGCATACATACCCATGATGGAATACTTACTCAGCATCCAGCTCAACCTGAAAAAAAGCGTAAAATGAAAACCAGTATTGCGATATGATTTTTTAAAAGACTTATAACTCAAGTCACCTTCATACCTGAAAAAATCTGCTGTCAGGGTTTTGTCTGAAAGAACCTTTTTATATAACAATCTTTTTATCATCTCTTGTGTTATTAGAAAGAATGTGCCGGGAAATCAGATTTCAGAAATCAGCATACAAAAACTCATAACTATTAATTCTAAACGCTGAACTACCTCAGTTTTTATTGATCCATGCAACGTTATTCCTTACATCATCTTTATGCTTAACCAATGTATTTTTAAAATAGTTGTTGAAATCAACCTTCCTGTTTTCTATTTTATCAATCGATTCCAATACAGAATCAACCCATCCTTCGTCATTTACATTTACAGAGGGAAGCGGGTATTCAAACTGGTCGAATAATTCTTTTGTTTTCCAAACCAGACCTTCAATAGCAATCACCGGTACATTTACTGCCAGTGCCATTACATTTGCATGCAATCTTGCACCAACAATGTATTCGAATGCTGATACTTTTTTTGCAAAGTCCAGGTAATCGACAGCATTTTCCAAAACATCGATATTATAATTCGCTTTGAATTTTTGCATGATGGGAACATCTCCCAAAGGTTCATTGGTAACGAAAACGATTTCACGGTTATACTCCCGGAGTTTGTCAACGATCAATGCTACATCTTTATAATCAAATTTTATAAATGGTGTAAAGTTGATTCCTACTTTTCCATTCTTGGTCAAAATGGTTCCCGGGTCTGTTTTGATCGCAGTGTCGGGGGCAACAATCACTTTTTCTTTTGGCACACCTGCTGCAATGATTGTATCTCTGGAGATATTACCACGAACCACCACCTGGTTCATATTACCATACACAAGTTTTACAATTTTCTTAAATGCATCATCTCTTACAACTACTGATTGGTTCGCAGCTCCTGTCATCTTTCCCAATTTTTGTGCAATGCGGATCTCCAGCATTTGCCTCAGGAAAACATGATTATCGCTTACTTCACCAGCACCACTGTAAATGAATACATCACATGCATTGATCGCATTTAGTCTTTTTACGTATTGCTTGTTGAATAAAAACAATTTATCGAATGCACGTTTGAGTGGCCTCAACCACACTTTAAATTGTTCAACCTTGAGTGATTTATTTGCAGTAAGATCAAAATCATTCACCCTTGATTTAAAAACATTGCTTGATGCTTTCATGGGCGTGTATTTTTTTATCACCGCATCGGCCCATGATTCAAACAATGCAACGGGATCGGAACTCGACCTCAGTTTATTAATGCTATAACCAAACAAACCAAGCGGCCTACCGCCAACATACAGATTTTCTTTGCCAACATTTTGTTCAAAGAGTTTTATCAGTTCCATCGACAACGCCTGGTTGCCAAGATTGGTTGTTTTTAACTTCGTAACTAAAAAAACTTTCTTCATAATTTTTGCAAAGGTAACTGTTGGTTATTTTGTAGCATCATGGGTTGGAAAAATAATGTTGGCACTGTTGATATGATTGATAAAGTTGATAAGTTAACAGGATATCTTCCTTATTAACCTTATCAACTTTTCAACATCAGCTAAAACCCTGCAACTGCACCATCTTCTTAAACGAAGCCGAAGTACTTAACAGTTCTTCAAAACTTCCAGCCTGCTCGATCTCTCCTTTATTTAAAAGTATGATCCTGTCGGCATCTTTAATAGTAGACAGCCTGTGTGCAATGATCAAAATTGTATACTTCCCTTTTAACTGTTCAATATTTTCCTGTATCTCTTTTTCTGTTTCGGAATCAAGCGCTGAGGTTGCTTCATCCATAAAAAGAAAATCAACTTCTTTGTAAAGTTCACGTGCGATCGACAGCCTTTGTCTTTGTCCGCCACTAACATTGATGCCATTACTTCCTAATAATGCATCTCCCTGTAAAGGCTGGTTCATTACCAGGTCATAGATAGAAGCCTGTTCCAAAGCTTTAATAAAACGTGCTTTGTTTTCTGCAGTAGGCTCATCCCAGAATGTAACGTTATTGAAAATTGTATCATTGAATATCACGGGTTCCTGCGTAATGTAACCGATCCTTCTTTGATAAGTTTCTTTATTAAGTTCTTCCAGGTTTTCTCCATCAATCAGCACGGACCCTTTTGTTGGCGATAATAATCCTGTAATTACATTAATAAAAGTTGTTTTGCCTGAACCACTTTCACCAACAATTGCAATCGTCTCATTCTTTTGGATCGATGTATTTATATTCTCAAGTATTTTCGTTTGATTATAAAAAAATGAAAGGTTCTTTAATTCCATTTTATTTTTAAACCCGCTGAATGATTTGCTTCCGGTAGTTTCTCTTCCTGCTTTTAGTTCTTCATTGAACTCGGTCATATTCTGAAGACTACCGGAATAATTAAGGAACTGGTTGTAAAAATTCTGTACCCCCATTAAAGAAACAAGTGCCCGGTAAAATAAAAGCAGGCTCAATATGATCACGCCAATGCTTTGATGAAAAACATTTACCTGGACCAATATTACAGTCAATACAACAAGGATGATCAATGGTTCTCTCATGGATCCAAGTGTTGTTGCGATCATTCCTGTTTTTCGTTGCGACTGCTGTATCTTATTATTCTGTTCAATGAGTTTATCGGCGTATTTATGTATCAGCCCGGTTGATTTGAGGTATTTAAAAAATGTTACTTTTTGAATAAGCAAACCCTGGAACCCGTGATTATCTGCCGTTGATTTTTTTGAAAGTGATTTTGTTTTTTTTTGCATTCTGCGGAAAATAAGGTTGCTCATTCCTCCGCCAACAACTACCAACAAAGCAAATTTTGGATTGGCTACTACTGCCATTGAAATATATACCAGCACAAAGATGCCGTACTGGATAGAGATAAAATAAAAACGGTAAGCTTGTTTCACTCTTTCTACTTCACCACTAAAAGTATTTTGAATACGCCCGGTATCAGAGTTAACGAAAATATTATAACTAAAATTAGAAAGCCCGATGATGTTTCGCCTGCGGATCATATTGATAAAAAGCTGTTCATAGTTGACCCGTAAATATCCTTCTATGAATTTCAATAATCCTTTAAATGCGAAAAAGAAAAATATCACACTCAATACTACGCCGAGTGTAAGTGATATTCCAAAGAATTTAAAAATGTTTGCCAGGAAAGAAAGGTTTCCCATATTTCCGCTGTTGGCCTGCGGATGATCGCCATCAACCATCTGAAGTAATGGAATAAACATTGCAAGCCCTAAACCATCCATGAGGCCTACCAGTATATTCAGGAACAGGCTTACAAATATCCTGTACCCGAGATGTGAATAGAAATAATAAAAGTATTGGAAATACTTTTTAAATAAATTCTTGATTGTTTTCAACTTATTATAATCACCGGTAAAAACCGTTTTAATGTATGATATATGATGTAAGATGTATGATATTGGTAAATATAAAATGAAGCAGAGATATTAAATTATAACAAAATCATACATCTTACATCATATATCATACATCCAAATGGCTACCAATTATCTGCCTTGGCCAGGTAGCCGATGTCTCCACCGGCCACTTTTTGGATTTAACTATTAACAAGTTGGTTTAGACTTCCCATCGTCACCTGAATAATAGTTATAACCATACTTATTCTTGTAATAATAATAACCATATTTATTACCGAAATATCCTTTGTTCTTCACACCATTAAAAACAAGTGCCATACTCTTAAAGATATTTCTATCATGCCATTCGTTTATTTCTGCGATCTGCTCTTTAACAGTTTGCTGGAAGCGTGTAACGATCAGCGTTACATCTGCCCATTGGCCAAGTATCTGTGCATCGGCAACAATACCAAACGGAGGTGTATCGATAATAACTACTTCATAATGCTGATCGAGGTATTGTTTGATCGTATTGATATATTGGCCGGAGATCAGTTCCTGTGGATTCGGCGGTATGGCACCTGCAGGGAAAAAGTCAAGTCTTTCGCTGCTGTCTTTTCCAACATGGAAAATAATATCCTTTACATCAGTCTTACCGATCAGTACACTTGTAAGACCTGGTTTTTCTGAAGGAACACCCAATGCCTTTGTTATTTTAGGACGACGAAGATCAAATTCAAGTAATGCTACTTTTTTCCCCTGCATGGAATAACTCTTTGCCAGGTTCATCGAAAGAAAAGATTTTCCTTCTCCACTTACACTCGAAGTGATCAATATAAAATTAGATGGCCGGTTTGCCGATGAATAAAAATTAATATTCGTTCGAAGCGATCTTATCTGTTCTGCAAACATTGATCTTTGTGTACTATCTACAACAAATGGGAGCCTTTCTGTGTTATCTGCCTGTGCCAGTTCTGCAATAACCGGTACGCTTGTCATTGCCTGCAATTGTCTTTTTGAAATAACCTTCCTGTTCATTACTTCTTTCAGTATCGCATATATAAGTGGCAGGAACAACCCGATAAGAATGGCTGCGATCAATATTTTTGACCGGGACGGTTGAATGGTAGCATTTAATTTTACAGGAGGATAAAGCAATTCAGAGTTAACCGTTACCGATGCTTTTGCAATGGAAGCTTCTTCTCTTTTTTGAAGCAAGGTTAAATAAAGTGTTGCTTTTATTTCCTGTATACGTTGCTTGTCGATGATCTCCTTTTCAGATCCGGGTGCGCCTTTTAAAAAAGTAGATGCTTCTGAAATATGCGCTTTGTACATATTTTCAGCAATAGCAAGATTCTGTTTGTAATTGGCAACCTGCTTGTCCATATTACTGCGCAGGTTTTTAATATTCTCGTCAACAAGCCGAAGCGCAGGGTTGTTTTCAGTTGCAGTAAGAGCAAGTTTTTCTCTTTGTTGCAACATCGTTATATAACTCTGTAAGGTGCTTTGCAAACTTGGATTATCGGTTATTCCAACAAAAGAAAGATCAGTGGATTTGAGGTTGGGGTTTTTAATAAAACCTTCTAATTGTTCAATCGTTGTTTTTAATATCGTGATCTGGGTAAGTTCTTTATCGTAATCCGACATTTTCTGCAGGTACAACTGGCTGGTTGTAGAGAGGTCTGTAATGCCTCTTTCCGCTTTGAAGTGGGCCAATGAATTTTCAATAGAATCCAATTCTTTTGCAAGTGGATTTAATCTTTGTTCGATGAACAGAACAGCCTGGGAGTAAGCCCGCGATTTGTCTTTTTTAATGATCTCAACGTTCAGAGCTATCAGGTTGTTCAGGATGTCGATGGCCCTGTCACTTGATACATCAGAATATGAAACGGTTATTATATTACTTTCTTTGCTGGTTGCTATAGAAATGTTTTTGCTCAATGCAAATGCTGTTCGCAATGTTCCTTTGCTATAACAATAGATAGGTGTTTGTGTTGTAAAATCATCTAATTTATAAACAATAACCTTGTGCCCTTTTACCATAAATGTAACACCCCATGTTCCTTTCCCACTCGTGGTATCCGACTTAAAAGTAAAACTTCCGTCCTTTTCAGGCATTATGGAGAAATTAAACTCAGGTACCTCATCTGTAGGTTTATCTTTTATTACCATCCATTTAATAAGCCCGTAAAAATCTTTATTCTTAAACCTTCCATGTGTTTGCGCATTGTATTGAAGGCCCAGGGAGTCGACAAGCATTGCTGCCAAAGTGGGCGATTTAAAAAATGCAACTTTATCATTGAAAGGATCACGGGTATTACCAAATAATGCCTGGCCGATGGTTACTTCCTGGTCCTGTTCAATGCTGATACTGGTTGTTACATTGTATACAGTATCTGCATAACGCAGGTATATGAGCCCTGCCAGGTAACCAAGTATTCCAAACAAAACAATAAATGGCCATACTGAAAGCACCCTGCGAAAATCAATATCAATTGAATTTACACGTGGCTTGGAAGGAACATTCATTTCCCTATCAGTATTCATATTCTTATTTTCCCAAACGTTATAATCGTCTTTGCTCATTCTTTTATAGTATATTTCTTACAGCTATGAATAGTCCGAGTACAGCTGCTGAGATTGATAAAATATTCCTTCCGGGACTATTAGGACTCAGGAATGAACTGTACTTACCGGGTTGCATATAGATGAAGTCGTTGTTCTGCAGATAATAATAAGGGGACTGAAATATATCCTTACTATTCAGATCAAGTCTTGCATAAGTACGTATCCCTACTGAATCACGTACAAGCCACACTGCATTTTTTTTATCAAATGGGTCCTGTATACCCGATTGTGAAAGGGCCTCAAAAATGGTAAGCCTTTCATTGATCATTGGAATGGGTGTACCCGATCTTCCACTGATAAAATAAACCTGGCCACGAAGGTTCACGTTCACAAAAAGGTCTTTATAATAAAACGAGAGTCGCTTTTTAATTGTATCAGCAACATCTGTTGTGGAAAGGCCCATTACTTTTACCGTTCCCAGCAATGGAAATTCAATGGTACCGGCGTTGTTAACCAGGTAACCTGTATTCACCTGTTGTGTAGAAGTACCACCGCTTTGAATATTAAAAGGATTTAAATAAGCCGTCAATGCAGGATCGGTTGAACTTACTGTAATAGAAAGCCTGTCATTGCTTTGTATCTTTTGTATATATGGTTGTTTGGTTTGATCCAATGTATCCCTGCCAGGCAGCTTATCATTAAAATAATATAATTTACTTGGAGATACACAGGCATTCAGAGAAATAATGAACAATAATGCAAGCGCAGGGAATAATTTTCTCATAAACATTCGAAATTGCAAAGACAATAAGTTGGTTCTAAAATAAGAGGCTGCAATATAGTCAATTCAGAGGTTTCAGAGGTTCCAAAGGTTCCAAATGTTCAAAAAGTCGGGATATCTAAAATTTCTTAAACAACCTCTGGAACCTTTGGAACTTTTCGGGACGGCTTCGCCGTCCTCACTCCCATGTATGGTTTTACCTATCGATCGACAGAAAATATTTCCTGTTATCGGGTAGGTAGGTTAGCAAGTGCGAATATAGATTTTTAACGCCGGGGCATTTTATTACAACACGCAAAAATCAATATTATCATTTTAAAATAATGTAGAATTTATATGACAATCGGGAATCGGCAATCGATAACCGGCAATAAAAAAGCTCATCGTTTGATTGATGAGCTTTTTTATTATTTGAAAGACTTTATTTATTAAGTCTTAACCGATTCACGATTGACGATTCCCGGTTGCCGTCTTAAAATTTCAACAACTTCGTCAACTTCACTTCACTGCCCTGCCTTACTTCCATGATATAAGCACCTGCTTTCAGCTCGGATCCTACATTGATGGTTTGATATGGCATTACAGTAAAGGTTTTGATGCTGCGACCCTGTGCATCCAGGATGCGTACATTGATCGTTTGCTTACCTGCTGTTACAACCTGTAATTTAAAGTCGCTCACAGTTGGGTTAGGGAACACACTTACCTGCATACTTTCAACTGAAGCAGTTGTTGCTGGTACGGTTGATCCTTTTGTAGTTATTGATCTTTCACCCTGGCAGCTTCCTAATTTAACTGCAGATGTCCTGATCGTGCTGCTTCCGCAATTGTTGATCGCCTGTGCAGTTACATTTCCATTTACTGATGCAACTGAGTAAGACACTGTGATACTAGATGTACCCTGACCATTGGTAATAGTTCCACCTGCCGGTACGGTCCATTGTACAGAAGTAGCATTGGCTGGCATACCTGTAAGTGTATAAGTATAGATCCTGTCCGGGCAAGATGCTACCTGTATTACATCTATCACACTTGGTGTTGCAGGTGCAAGTTTGGTGATCGACAATGATCTTGCAACACTTGTTCCGCAACCATTCGTTGCCGTTACTGATACTGATCCGCTTACGAACGTATTTGGATAGGTGAACGAGATCGATGTAGTACCCTGTCCTGTGAAGCCAATTGCACCCACAGGTACGGTCCATGTATAAGATGTAGCACCTGATACAGGAACGATCGAATAACTGGCTGCTACTCCATTTGGTGCCATGTAAGGACAAGCATTGGTAGGACCACTGATCAATCCTGGTTGAGATGGATTTGTTTTGGTAAGTGCAAGACTTCTTATACCACTTGTACCACAACCATTAGATGCTGTTACTGTGATAGAACTGCTTGTAAAGCCTGCACCAAAGCTGATGTTTACTGTTGTATCGTTTACACCTGTTCCGTTTGGATGCGTGATCGTAACATTTCCTGGCTGTTGCGCTAGCCATCCGTAAGATGTAGCTCCCGGTACTGATGGAATGGTATAAGTAAGTGTATTTGGCGTTCCGATAACAGAACATACACTGGTTGTACCAACGATCGGTTGTGGTGTTGATGGTGTTTGTACCAATAAATAATAAATGGTCATTGGGCTGTTGCCGCAAGCTGAAGTAGCAGTTACCCTTAGTTGCTTGTTAGCCTGTGCTGCAAAACCATTCTGGAAAGTAACAGTAAGTGTTCCTGTCCCCTGTCCTGAAATGATCGTAACATTTGTTGGTGGTATTACCCATGTAAATCCTGTTGCACCTGCAGATGTAGCTGTATAAACAACCTGGTCGCCGGTACCAATGTAAGGACAAACATTTGTTGGACCCGCTACAACTGGCGCTGCAAGTGGTGTATTGATCGCATATGTTGCAGTGATGGTATGGTTTGCTGATACATTGTTGATGTCAACTGATGTAACAGGACCTTGTGAGTTACCATCTACAACTACATCAACGATGTGATAACATGCACCAGGTGTAATTGTATAATGGTTGTTGCTTCCGCAGTTAACAACAGCTGTGCCCGGAGCGATCGTTCCGTTTGCTGTTTGCGTAACAGTGATCGTATAAGTATTGATCGCATATGTTGCAGTAATGGTATGGTTTGCTGTTACATTGTTGATGTCAACAGATGTTACAGGGCCTTGTGAGTTACCATCTACAACCACATCTACGATGTGATAACATGCATCAGGAGTGATCGTGTAATGATTGTTGCTTCCGCAATTTACAACACCAGTACCCGGAGCGATCGTTCCATTTGCTGTTTGTGTAACGGTGATCGTATAAGTAGTAGGTGCATACGTTGCGGTGATCGTATGGTTTGCTGATACATTGTTCAAATCAACTGATGTAACAGGACCTTGTGAGTTACCATCTACAACCACATCTACGATTGCATAACATGCATCAGGTGTGATCGTATAATGATTGTTGCTTCCACAATTTACAACACCAGTTCCCGGAGCGATTGTTCCGTTTGCAGTTTGTGTAACAGTAATTGTATAAGTGATCGGTGCATAGGTTGCAGTGATCGTATGGTTGGCTGAAACATTATTAATGTCAACAGATGTAACAGGGCCTTGTGAGTTACCATCTACAACCACATCTACAATTGCATAACATGCATCAGGTGTAATTGTATAGTGATTGTTGCTTCCGCAATTAACTACTCCTGTTCCCGGGGCGATCGTTCCATTTGCAGTTTGTGTAACGGTGATCGTATAAGTAGTAGGTGCATACGTTGCGGTGATCGTATGGTTTGCTGATACGTTGTTCAAATCAACAGATGTTACAGGACCCTGTGAATTACCATCTACAAACACATCTACAATTGCATAACATGCATCAGGAGTAATTGTGTAATGATTGTTGCTACCGCAATTAACTACTCCTGTACCCGGAGCGATTGTTCCGTTCGCTGTTTGCGTAACAGTGATCGTATAAGTAATCAATGCATATGTCGCAGTGATCGTATGATTTGCTGATACGTTGTTCAAATCAACAGATGTAACAGGACCTTGTGAATTACCATCTACAACTACATCTACGATTGCATAACATGCATCCGGAGTAATTGTGTAATGATTGTTGCTTCCGCAATTAACTACTCCTGTTCCCGGAGCAATCGTTCCGTTCGCAGTTTGTGTAACAGTGATCGTATAAGTAATCAATGCATATGTCGCAGTGATCGTATGATTTGCTGATACGTTGTTCAAATCAACAGATGTAACAGGTCCTTGTGAGTTACCATCTACAACTACATCTACGATTGCATAACATGCATCCGGAGTGATCGTATAATGATTATTGCTACCACAATTTACAACACCTGTTCCCGGAGCAATTGTTCCGTTTGCAGTTTGTGTAACAGTGATCGTATAAGTGATCGGTGCATATGTTGCAGTGATCGTATGGTTTGCTGTCACATTGTTCAAATCAACTGATGTAACAGGACCTTGTGAGTTACCATCTACAACCACATCTACGATTGCATAACATGCATCAGGTGTGATTGTATAATGATTGTTGCTTCCGCAATTAACAACACCTGTTCCCGGAGCAATTGTTCCGTTCGCAGTTTGTGTAACAGTAATCGTATAAGTGATCGGTGCATATGTTGCAGTGATCGTATGGTTTGCTGTCACATTGTTCAAATCAACAGATGTAACAGGACCTTGCGAATTACCATCAACAACTACATCCACGATTGCATAACATGCATCAGGAGTAATTGTATAATGGTTATTGCTTCCGCAATTAACAACACCAGTTCCCGGTGCGATTGTTCCGTTTGCAGTTTGTGTAACGGTAATTGTATATGTTGTTGGTGCATATGTTGCGGTGATCGTATGGTTAGCTGATACATTATTGATGTCAACAGATGTAACAGGGCCTTGAGAATTACCATCTACCACTACATCTACGATTGCATAACAAGCATCCGGAGTAATTGTGTAATGATTGTTGCTTCCGCAATTAACTACTCCTGTTCCCGGAGCAATCGTTCCATTGGCTGTTTGTGTAACAGTAATTGTATATGTAATCAGCGCATATGTTGCAGTGATCGTATGGTTGGCCGTTACATTATTAATATCTACAGATGTAACAGGCCCCTGTGAGTTACCGTCTACCAATACATCTACAATTGCATAACATGCATCAGGTGTAATTGTATAGTGATTGTTGCTTCCGCAATTAACTACTCCTGTTCCCGGAGCAATCGTTCCGTTGGCTGTTTGTGTAACAGTGATCGTATAAGTGATCGGTGCATATGTTGCAGTGATCGTATGGTTTGCTGATACATTATTAATATCTACAGATGTAACAGGACCTTGTGAGTTACCATCTACCAATACATCTACAATTGCATAACATGCATCTGGTGTGATCGTGTAATGATTGTTGCTGCCGCAATTAACTACACCAGTTCCCGGAGCAATCGTTCCGTTTGCAGTTTGTGTAACAGTAATTGTATATGTAATCAGTGCATAAGTCGCAGTGATCGTATGATTTGCTGATACATTGTTCAAATCAACAGATGTAACAGGACCTTGTGAGTTACCATCCACAACCACATCTACGATTTGATAACATGCATCCGGAGTGATCGTATAGTGATTATTGCTTCCGCAATTAACTACACCAGTTCCCGGAGCAATCGTTCCGTTTGCAGTTTGTGTAACAGTAATTGTATAAGTGATCAATGCATAGGTTGCAGTGATGGTATGATTTGCCGATACATTGTTCAGATCAACAGATGTAACAGGACCTTGTGAGTTACCATCCACAACCACATCTACGATTTGATAACATGCATCCGGAGTGATCGTATAATGATTATTGCTTCCACAATTTACAACACCTGTTCCCGGAGCGATTGTTCCGTTTGCAGTTTGTGTAACAGTAATTGTATAAGTGATCGGTGCATAGGTTGCAGTGATCGTATGATTTGCTGATACATTGTTCAAATCAACAGATGTAACAGGGCCTTGTGAATTACCATCAACAACTACATCTACGATTGCATAACATGCATCTGGTGTGATTGTGTAGTGATTGTTACTACCGCAATTAACAACTCCTGTTCCCGGAGCAATTGTTCCGTTTGCAGTTTGTGTAACGGTGATTGTATATGTGCTCAGTGCATAAGTTGCAGTAATGGTATGGTTCGCTGATACATTGTTGATATCAACAGATGTAACAGGACCTTGTGAGTTACCATCTACAACCACATCCACGATGTGATAACATGCATCAGGCGTAATTGTATAATGATTATTGCTTCCGCAATTAACAACTCCTGTTCCCGGAGCAATTGTTCCGTTTGCAGTTTGTGTTACTGTAATTGTATAAGTATCGATTGCATATGTTGCAGTGATGGTATGGTTGGCTGATACATTATTGATGTCAACAGATGTAACAGGGCCTTGGGAATTACCATCAACAACCACATCCACGATGTGATAACATGCATCAGGCGTAATTGTATAGTGATTGTTGCTTCCACAATTAACAACACCTGTTCCCGGAGCGATTGTTCCGTTTGCAGTTTGTGTAACGGTGATCGTGTAAGTATCAATTGCAAATGAAGCAACGATTGTATGATTCGCTGATATACTGTTTACATCAAGCGAACTAACTGGTCCCTGTGAATTACCATCCAATGTTACGTCCTGTATATGATAACATGCATCAGGCGTAATTGTGTAATGCTGGTTTGCACCCTGGCATAATGTAGTGATACCATTTGGCGCAATGGTTCCGTGACCTGTTGAACTTGCATTGATAGTATAATTAGGAAGAACAGTTACTGCTTGTGTAGCTTCTCCTGTACAACCGCTGATATCAGTAACAGTATAGCGAATCGTTGTTGATCCGTTTAAGTTAGCTGTTACCAAACCAGTTCCATTTACAGAAGCGATGGTTGGTCCATCAGAACTCCATACACCACCTGGCGTTGTGCTTGCTAATTGAACAGTTGAACCGATACAGAGTGAGCCACTGTAGCCTGTAATAGGATTAACAGTAACAGTTCCGCATTCTCCTGCACCGAATTCGCTGAAAGAAGTAATGCCACTTTCAGTGAAGCTAAGTGTACCAGTTGATGAAGAAGGATAACTGAATGTAGAAGGTGCATCAAATTTATATGGTTTAACTGATGACTGTGTGGCACCGCCAACAAGATCAGCTCCTAAATAAGTAAATGTTGCTGCAGCTGTAAATCCGCTTACTCCGCTGTTTGTAACTGTCCAGTAACGGGCAACTCTTTTTGTTGCGCTTAATGCAGAAGGATAATTTGAGCTTGCTCCGTTCAATGAAACAACCGTAACACTACCTGCACCTGTTGTTCCGCTGAATGCGATACTTGCAGGTGTATAACCAGATGAAGTTCCTACCGCATATGCGTAGGTGTTGGTTCCTGTTGCAACTGCACGTTGCAGGTTACCAATAACATAACCATTTGTTCTTACAACTGCAGCTGTCGCCGAATTGCTTACAGCCAAAGTATTAGAGGAAGTAGTGATGGTACCATCAGTCAATGTAAGTATGCCACTGATCGTACGGTTGCCACTAAGGGTAACATTCGTGCCTGCAGCGATCAACGATACATTCGCAGGGCTGTTTGAACCCGGCCACTCACCTGTTGTTGTAAATGGACCACCATTATTATAAGTAAGTGAACCTGTAGAAGCATTGTATGAAGGAACTACAGAGCTTGATGGATTTGTTTGGATATATCCATTAGCGTTTATTTGTATGGTACCTGCCACACTAAAACTTCCATAACGGCAAAGGATACCTCTTGACAAACCAAGTGTTGAGCCGTTGTTTACAGTTACATTGAAGAATTTCTTTTCATGATCGTCGTTGCTGGTTGCATTACCGGTCAAAGTAGTTTGTGCTCCGGAAATCAACAGCGTAAGATCGTTACCTGCAGAAGCATCTGTTCCTGTTATAGAACCATTTGTAATATTAATTGTTGAAGTTGCTCCTGACATGGTAAGGGTTTTTCCACTACCGCCTGAAACCTGCATATTACCACCGCTTACGAGCAATATGTTTTCAACTCCAAAGCTTGAAGTGATTGAACGTGTACCACCTGAGTTTGTAAGATTATAAAAAGTACTGTTTGCATTTAAATTCCCATTATTGGTAAATGTTACCGTACTGGTAGATCTTGTAAATCCTGTCACATTCCATGATCCTGTAAGGCTGATGGAAGAAGAACCTGAACAGGTAAATGCTGAACTTGTAGTAAGTGTTCCTGCAACCAATGAACCTGCTCCTATAGTAATGGTAGCTGCGTCTATGCTTTTACCACCATTTACTGTATGTGCACCAATAGCAAAAGTGCCGGTAATTGTTTTATCATTATCAAGTGTAACTGTATTTGTACTTGGTGAAGTGATCGTTACATTTTTTACACCTGTATTTGGAAATTCGTTTGTTGAAGTGGTATATGAAGTTGTATTATATACAAGTGTTGATGAAGCTCCGTAAGTTGGTGTACCTGTTAAGAAGCCGCCACCGTTTATCTGTAATGTTCCGTTAGCTGTAATGTTATTTGCATTGGTAACGCCTGCGGCTGTTTGGAAAGTACCACTCACTGTGCGTGCAACATTCAATGTTAGTCCGCCTGCACCTGCAACAGTTACATTTGTCGGGGCATTAGTTGTTGGCCAGTAAGCCCCACCGTTTTCACCGAATGACCCACTGCTGTTATTATATATTAATGTACCACCTGCACCATAAGACCATGTACCGCCACTTGCAAAACCGCCCTGATTGATCTGGAATGAACCATTGATTGCCGGTGTACCGGTTAACGCTAATGTACCACCGCCAATAGCAAGGATTGAACCTGAGTTAACAGTCATGCTACCGGAAATTGTTTGTGCCTGGTTGAAAGTAACGGATGGAGTAGTTGCTGTATTAGCGATAACTATTGCCTGATTCGCATTAAAAGTCAAAGTTCCAGAATTACTAATTGTCTGGGAAGCTCCGCTTCCGTTGAAATTCATTGTCCCAGCTGAAGAGGGATTGAAAGCCAAAGTAGCTCCACTTGCTACAGATATATTTCCTTTAATTGCATGACCCGGTGTACCAGTCATTCCAATATTTAATGTCCCTGTTGTTACGGTTAAATTATCGCATACAAATGCAGAGCCTCCGGTTGGAGATTGAGTTCCACTACCGGGATTATACTCAAAATTTGCATAGGTCCTTCCTGAAAATGAAGGTGCTGAACTCTGTAACAGCCTAAATAAATTTCCTGTTTGAAAAACCACAACCGAAGCAGGTTGCGTTTTTTGAAATGGATTAGCACCTGCGCTTTGAGCGAAAGTAGTACCTGTTGCAAAAACAATACTATTAGAAGTCCCGGATCCAAATACATTACCTGTACAACCTGTACCTTGAGTGAACACGGATGGGCTGCTAAATGTTATACCAGTTGCATCTGCAGCAGTTAATGTATGAGCAGCATTTGTAAAAGACATATTACCTATGATATTGCCAGTATTCCCTGTCGACACATTAATCTGTAAAGCATTGGCTCCCGTAATATTTAATTGCGAGCCAGAAGCAACACTTAAATCCGCACCAGCTATACCCGCACCAATTGTCAATGTGTTTGCTCCTGCTGCCTGCAGGTTAACAATCGTACTTGCACCTGACACCTGCAACTGACCAATGGTTTGCGTCGGAATCGCCGTAGGCGTTATGGTTATCCCGTTATTAAAAACAAGGATGTCATTTACAGCAGGTGTGGTACGTGTTGGCGACCAACTACCAGCCGTTGCCCAAGATGCTGTAGCACCACCGTTCCATGTATACGTTGCCTGTGCAAAACTCATTTGCCCAACAAAGATCAATGCAATGGCCAGCAACAATGAAGTGCCAACATTCTTTAAGCTATCAGATTTTTTTGTGGGAGTAATTCCCTGGGTAGAAAAATTCATATAAGCGTTTTTAAATTTTGTGCAATCTGGATTTTATATTCGATATAAGTGTTACGTAATTATTATTTATTGGAAAGATGTAAACATGAAAATGCAGCTGCCCCGGATGACACCTGTTGTTGTGTATTTTGTACACATTTTAAAAAACCAGTAAAATGATTGTTCATAAGCAAACCGGCATTCTAATTAAAGTTGATTTGAAGGTCTAAAGGTGGTAGTTTTTGCAGGTTATGGATTTGAGGCAACGAATATAGTATCCTTCTTTGGTTTGAGCAATTAATTTTTTTCCACTTTTCTCATTTCTGTGTCATATTAAAGGATAGACTAAAAAAAGTGTAAAAGATAGGGGGTAAGGCTATCAATTATGTATTTAATCCGGGCTTTTCAGATGCATGATGCAATGTATGATATATGATCTAAGATGTATGATTAAAGATGCATAGACTACAGATCTTAATGAAATCATACATTTTAGATCATACATTACCATCATAGATATAAAAAAACCAGGGCTGGAAAACCCCGGTCATTATTAATCCGTACCCTATGAAAACTGATGTAATTTAACCAGGGTTGCTAAAACTAAATTTCTTATTCGGTGAATGGCGGTTATCTGTCTGTAAACTGTACAATAAAATAGCCGGCGATGCGTTTGAGCAGTCAACCGGCGGTGGTTACGATTAATTGCATGATCCGTTTCTCTCAGTCGGTAAAAAAGGCAGCCCCGTCAGGGGCCTTTTTTTTGAGGGGTTATTTTCAAATTTCTGGCTCTTCCTGGAAATGTTCAATATTCAACGCTCGATATTCAATGTTCAGGGAAAATACAGTCGATTAAAATTTAGTTTTAAAGTTTCACACCTGTACCTATTATCCCTGTTAAACAATACAGATGCTTATTAAAACCCTGTACAGTCAATGCATTTCACTCTTTTTAATATCATACAGGCACCCAAAAAAACTATCGGTACTGTTCAGGTTTTCGTCGATTAGCTAATAATGTTTGAACATTGGTGCTTAGATTGCAGTCTACCTCAAACCAAATACTACTACCATGCGTAAGCACATCGTCATCAGCTTTTCAGCTCAAATCGATCCTATACAAAGAGCCTGGATATCAGAAAAATTAAACAGCATTCTGGAGCCAATCAATAAAGAAGTAAATGGCTGGAATGGTTTTGTGGATTATATAGAAGCCGAACCCGGTTATTATGTATTGATCGCTAAATGCGACAATGATGAGATCAGGGAAATGATGCAGCTGCTGATCGATCAGAAATTTCCAAAAACAAATACGGAAACCAAAGTCTCCATTTCAACTATAAAACCTGATCATAATTGACAATGGACAATTAAAAAAGAGCTCATTCTTTTTGGGAATGAGCTCTTTTTTATGGAATAAACAATTGTCAATTGTCCATTTTCAACTGTCCATTGATCTAGAATTTCAGCAGTTTCGTAACCTTTACATCACTTCCCTGCCTTACTTCCATCATATAAGCTCCTGCTTTAAGATCGGAGCCTACGCTGATGGTTTGATACGGCATTACAACAATGCTCTTGATATTGCGTCCCTGCATATCCATGATGCGTACACGAATTGTTTCTTTTCCGGCAGTTAGTACCTGCAGTTTAAAGTCGCTTACTGTTGGATTCGGGAACAGGCTCACCTGCATATTTTCGTTGGCAATGGTTGATCCCGTTAATACCTGTGATGCTGATCCTCCTTTTGCAAATGGTGGCGGCGGTGGCGGTGGTGGGCCTCCTGCACATACTGCCAGTTTCACAGCAACGCTCCTTGTACCACTGTTTGCACAATTGCTCACTGCCGTTGCAGTTACAGAACCATTCACAGCTGTGGAAGGATAAGAAACAGTAATGCTTCTGGTACCCTGGCCCGATACAAGTATTGCACCTGAAGCCGTAGGCACGGTCCATTGAACCGATGTTGCATTTGTAGGAATCGCAACAACTGAATAAGTAAATACCCTGTCAGGACAATTTGCTGTTTGTATCACATCTATTTGTGAAAGTGCAGCCGGAACCAGCCTGGTTATGCTTAACGACCTTGAAGGGCCAGTACCACATCCATTGGTTCCAACAACAGATACAGTTCCTGATGTAAATCCATTAGGATATGTAAAGCTGATGCTATTTGTACCCTGGCCGGTTAAGCCAATTACATTTAATGGCACTGTCCAGTTATAAGTAACACCAGGATCATTTGTTACAGAATAAGTAGCCGCTACTCCATTTGGTGCAATGTATTCACATGCATTGGTTGGACCGGTGATCGGTGATGGTGCAGATGGTGCATTCGCAGTGATCGGGATACTTCTTGGACTGCTTGTTCCGCAACCATTTACTGAACTAACAGTGATATTGCTGTTCGTAAATCCATTGGCAAAACTAACGGTAACGGTAGTATCATTTACACCCGGGCCATTGGTATGATTGATCGTTGCTCCTGCTCCGGCTGCCCATACATAAGATGATGCACCAATTACTGATGGTATTGTATAAGTGTATGTATTCGGCGTTCCGATGATCGGGCAAACATTTACGCCTGTGGCCTGTATTGGCGCCGGTGTGTTTGGAGCCTGTGCCAGCAGGTAATCAATAGCAAGTGGGCTGGTTCCACATGCATTTGTTGCCGTTAGCCTGAGTTGTTTGTTTGCGTTAGCAACAAAGCCAGCACTTAATGTTACAACAATACTGTTTGTACCCTGGCCACTAATGATATTTACAGTATTAGGAACTACCCAATTATAAGTTGCACCTGCAACGGCCGGTACTGAATAAGTAAGTTGTGTACCGGTACCAACATAAATACAAACATTTATTGGTCCGCTGAAAGGTCCCGGAGCTGGTAATGTGCTGGTGCTTGTTATAACGATCTGCGCCTGAGAAGTACAACCATTGGCCCCAGTAACAGTTACTGTATATGTACCAGGTGCACTAAAGCTGTTGGCGGCTGTATTTGGTGTGGCGCCGCCATCCCATGAATAACTTACGCCACCTGTTGCAGTTACACTTATAGAAGTAACGCCACATCCCAGCGCAGTTGTTCCTGTATTATTGGTAATACCTGCTGTTGGAGGGGTGATATCCTGGGTGATCGTGATTTGAGCTTGTGCTGTACATCCATTTGCTCCTGTTACCGTAACATGATATGTTCCCGGAGCACTGAAGCTGTTAGCAGCTGTGTTTGGTGTAGCACCTCCATCCCAGAGATAACTTACACCACCCGTTGCCGTTACACTGATAGATGTTATTGTACATGTCAATTGTGTTGTACCGGTATTATTAGTAATTCCTGCTGTTGGAGGCGTTGCACTTTGCGTAATGGTGATCTGTGCCTGTGCCGTACAGCCGTTTGCTCCTGTTACAGTTACATGATATGTACCTGGTGCATTGAAACTATTCGCCGCTGTGTTTGGAGTAGAACCTCCATCCCACAGGTAGCTTACACCACCTGTTGCTGTTACACTTATTGAAGTAACGTTACAATCAAGTTGTGTTGTTCCGGTATTATTGGTAATACCAGCTGTTGGTGGTGTGATATTTTGTGTGATCGTGATCTGTGCCTGTGCAGTACAGCCATTCGCTCCTGTTACTGTTACATGATATGTACCCGGTGCATTAAAGCTGTTAGCAGCCGTATTTGGTGTTGTACCTCCATCCCAGAGATAACTTACACCACCCGTTGCCGTTACACTGATGGATGTTACTGTACAGGTCAACTGCGTTGTTCCTGTATTATTGGTAATACCGGCTGTTGGCGGCGTGATGTTTTGTGTAATGGTGATCTGGGCCTGTGCCGTACATCCATTCGCTCCTGTTACAGTTACATGGTATGTACCTGGTGCATTAAAGCTGTTATTTGCGGTATTTGGAGTTGCTCCTCCATCCCATAGGTAACTTACCCCACCCGTTGCCGTTACACTAATAGATGTTATCGTACAGGTCAATTGTGTCGTACCGGTATTATTAGTAATTCCTGCCGTTGGAGGCGTTGCACTTTGCGTAATGGTGATCTGTGCCTGTGCCGTACAGCCGTTTGCTCCTGTTACAGTTACATGATATGTACCTGGCGCATTGAAACTATTCGCCGCTGTGTTTGGTGTTGTACCACCATCCCACAGGTAGCTTACCCCTCCTGTTGCTGTCACGCTGATAGACGTAACAGTACAATCAAGTTGCGTTGTGCCTGTATTGTTAGTAATACCGGCTGTAGGAGGAGTAATGTTTTGTGTTATAGTGATCTGCGCCTGTGCAGTACAACCGTTTGCTCCTGTTACCGTTACATGATATGTACCCGGTGCATTAAAGCTGTTAGCGGCCGTATTTGGCGTTGTACCTCCATCCCAGAGATAGCTTACACCACCTGTTGCTGTTACACTGATGGATGTTACTGTACAGGTCAACTGCGTTGTTCCTGTATTATTGGTAATACCGGCTGTAGGTGGTGTGATATTTTGTGTGATCGTGATCTGTGCCTGGTCACTACATCCGCCGGCACCTGTTACCGTTACATGATATGTACCCGGTGCAGTGAAGCTGTTATTCGCTGTATTTGGTGAAGTACCACCATCCCATAGATAAGTAGTACCACCCGTTGCTGTTACACTGATAGATGTTATCGTACAGGTTAACTGTGTTGTTCCTGTATTATTGGTAATACCGGCTGTAATAGCAGGGTTAACAGTAACTGTTGCTGTTCCACTATTACCTGCTCCAACGCATGAGTTGGCATCAGTAACAGATACAATAGTATAGTTTGTAGTTGTAGTGGGCGAAACAGAAATATTTGCTCCGCTTGTATAACCCGGCACACTGAAGTTATTTGATCCATCAGTATATACAACTGTAAATGGAGAAGCACCACCTGTGATCGTTATTTTAATATTGGCAGAAGATCCTGCACAAATGCTTGCTGGACCCGTACCATTGCTGATCACAGAAGAAGTAGCGCAGGCATTTGTTACCGTTAGTAAAGCACCTGTTGTGTTAGCAGAGGAGCAGGAATTTGTTCCAACACAGCGGTACAAATTACCACTTTGAGCAAGGTTTGTTGTGAAAACAAGTGGTGAACTTGTTGCTCCTGCGATATTATTATAAACACCACCGCCATTCGTACTTACCTGCCATTGAAGGGTTGGTGTTGGTGAGCCGGTGAATGAAGCACTGAAACTTGCATTTGAACCTGCAGGAACAGATTGATTAGAAGGATTCGATTGTACTGCCGGTGCAACATTTACTGTTAATATAGCACCTGTTGTATTTGCAGAGTTACAGCTATTGGTTCCTACAGCACGATAAAGATTTCCATTATCACCTGATGTTACTGTAAAAGTATACGGTGAAGTAGTTGCTCCGGGGATATTATTATAAACACCACCGCCATTCGTACTCACCTGCCATTGTATAGTTGGTGTTGGTGTTCCATTGAATGCTGCTGAGAAACTGGCAACATTTCCTGCACACACCGTAGTATTAGATGGGTTACTGCTAACCGATGCTCCCGGGTTAATGGTAAAACTTACCTTGGCGGGTGCTACATCATTATTTGGAATATTGTCTACTACTGCATTTACACTTCCCGTTCCGCTTGTGCCACCAGCCGTAAACGTTACTGTTGCTGTACCGGTATTCTGTATAGTTGCCTGTGCCCCGGAGAGTGAGCCCAACGTTGGGTTTGCAAAACTAATTGGTAAACCAATGAGCCTGCTTATATTAGCTGTTGTTACTGCTTCAGATGCTGAATTACTTAAAAAACTGGCAGTAACCGTTGATGCTGCGGAAGTACAAAGTGGATTGGTTGCTATTGAAGTTTTTAATTGCAGCCATTTTGTAGCCGTTATGCTACCACCTGCAGCTTGCACTAAAAGATCATTCGATCCCGGTCCGGTATTTTGTCCCCACCAATTGTTTTGTGCAAGTGTTACCTGGATTGTAGCTCCACCCGCTTGCGCAAGTACCTGTCCAAGTGTAACACCAGTAGCGCTATTATTTACAAAACGACAAAAGCTCATTGTAAGTGTCCCATTTGTATTAATAGCCACGCCGCCGGGTTAACCCGTGGTTGTATTATTTGTCTTGTTATTGGTAAAAGTACAATTGGTAACGTTATAATTTCCCCCGTTACCCGTTCCGCTTGTACTTAAGGCACCACCGCTACCGCCCAAAGAAGCACCAATTGCTCCCGTACTGTTATTGTTGAACGTGCAATTGGTAATGTTAGCAGTTGACAGCGTTACCACATTAACGGCACCACCGGCACCACCGGCAGTATTATTATTGAAATCGCAATTGGTAAGGGTCAGGTTGTTCGTATTGTTCGTACTACAAAGTATCGCCCCGCCATTTCCTGTTTGTATATTAAAGTTATTGATTGCTACGTTGACAAGTGTGGTATTCGCATTTATACCACCTGCGATGATTGCACCACCTCCACCACCAATGCTTCCAGCAGGGCCGGCATAATTAAGTGTGAGATCATTCAGATTAAAGGTGATTGCACCCGAACCTGTAAAAAATATACGGTTTACGGTTGTTTGGTTAATGGTAAGTACAGATTTACCTCCCCCGTTGATGGTAATATTATTGCCGACTGCGGCACTACCAATCGTAATTTGTCCCAGCGTAAGGGTTATTGATGTGATACTGGCGGGTATCGTTATGATATGCGTACCAGCAATCTGCGTTGATGCTTCGCAGGCGGAGCGCAAAGTTATTTGTCCATTTCCATCCAACGCACTCGTAGTTGGACTTGAGGCATGTGTATCTCCGTTTGCATTCACAGTAAAGTTCTGTGCTGATCCTGCTAAAGCAAAAACAAATGAAAGCAAGGTCAGTAAAAAATGATTTTTAAAATTGCTTAAAACAGCAGTTGCTCCCTTAAGCTGGTTGGTAGAAAGGTTCATA
Organism: Ferruginibacter sp.; assembly: GCA_047601875.1. Taxonomy (GTDB): domain Bacteria; phylum Bacteroidota; class Bacteroidia; order Chitinophagales; family Chitinophagaceae; genus Ferruginibacter. The sequence continues at coordinate 1,560,292 of JASGIL010000001.1, forward strand.
AAACTTGTTTATTGATGTTTAAAATATCTTAGCGGATCATTGGGATGTTAAGGACTTCAGGTAGTGAGAGAGGAGCAACAATGATACGGTGATTATTTCATATAATCACCGTATCATATAAATTTTATTTTTATTGTCTCTGCGGAAATACTCCCTGCAAAGCAATACAATAGTTCAAAGTGAGGTATGGTGACATATTGTTATGTGGCCCACCACCCCCTGTTGGTGTAATTTCGTTTGGGTTCATATTTACAGTCTGGCCCGGCGTATTAGTATAAATATTGTTTCCCCTGCTATCGGTTCCAGAAGTTGCCAGTACGTTGCCTTTAGGGCCGTCGACCGTACCCTCATTGGTTGAACAATTAACCGAATGCGTATGTGTTCCGCCCTGGTTGCTTAGGAGACTAACTGTTTCCGAGCCAAGCACTTCACCAATCTGGTAGGGAGATAAACCCGGTCCCTGGCCCTGGCCCAATGCAACCTGGCCCTGTAAATTGGGCAGGCCAAAAGTTGTTCGGCCATCTCCGCCATATAAAGTACCTACAAGAGAAAACAATGCTGTATTCTGTGCAATTGGTAAGATCTGTCCCATACATTGTGCCCAACCCCTTGGTGCAAAATTGCAGGCAAACAGTCTTACTTCAGCTACAAATGGATCCATAAAATAATTTTTAAAAGATGATATACTTAGATTAATTTCTTGACGGGAATATTCCCTGTGTGCAAATACTGTAATTCATTGCCAGGTAAGGCTGCAGGTTTGGGTGAGGTTGGTTGCCGCCACCTATACCAATCGCATTGCCGGCCATTTGCGTGCCATCGGATGCATTAATATAGAGTGCTGCTGTACCACCGGATGCCAGCATATTACCATCAGGATTAGGCATATCTGCAACTGTTTTACTTCCGAGCATAAAATGAATATGAGCAGGCATTTCTCCCTGGGTGAGGGTATGGTTTTCTTCACCACCTTTCTGACCAAGATCATAATTATTTCCTGAAAGCGCTTTGCCCACGGAATTTGCACTGCGCCCTCTTAGATCCGGCAATCCAAAAGTTGTTCTCCCATCGCCGCCATAAACAGTTCCTAAAAGGGAAAACAGTGCCTGGTTCTGGGCTATTGGTAATAATTGTCCCTGGCACAGTGCCCAGTATTTAGGCGCCCAATCGAAGCCAAAGATTTGTATTTCTGACATGTATGATTGCATTATAAAAAAGTTTAAAAGTTTAATAATTATTGGCGTGAAGGAAATATTCCGCTTGTTGCAATAATATAGTTCATTGCCAGCGAGGGCATGATATTATCATGCGGCACACCACCGGTATAAGAAGTAATGGCGCCGCCAATCATCGTTGAAGTGCCTGCAGCAGACACATCGTATTCTTTCAAAGCCGTAGATGCTCCAAGAAAATTATTGGTAGGATCAGTGGTCCCGGAACTGCCGAACTTGAATTGACCATGTGATTGTGCTGCGGCATTTGTTGCCCGGTAAGTGAAACAGTTTCTGATCCTGCCCTCATACCAATCTGGTATGTAGGTGATTGACCAACAGGTATTCGTCCCCGTAAGTCAGGTACAGCGAAATTACTTATGCCATCGCCGCCATAAGTGGTACCAATCAATGCAAAAAGAGCATCGTTTTGGCTGATATCTAAAAGAGTGCCATCGCATGTTTGCCAGCCAACAGGAGGAAAAGTGCCCCCAAATAAAATGACCGTGCCGAGAAAGGGATCTTGCATAAAAAAATGTTTAATGTTATGAAATTGGTTTAAAACAAAATAATTACCGGGTATGTTTCACGAGTAGCGGCTAACTGCAGTTTGGAGAATGAATCTACACATTTAATAAATGTGAAAACATTGATTATAAAAAATGGGTTAAAACACCCTTTTCAAAAAAGGTGTTTTCTACAGTACCCGTTAGTAAAGATCAGAAAGAAGAAAAAACAGCTCCTGCAGCAATGCCAATATCTTTTAAACGACCTGCCACCAGGAATCCTTCATCGCAATAAATATGGTCTATACAGATAAGCTTATTTTCATTATCTGCTACTATAATACTTTTATCGGTTATGAGGACAATCGTGCCGGGCTGATTCACTTCTGTAGTCTCATCGTTTACAATGTGCGCATTGAGTATGCGAATAATATTGTTATTGATTTTTGTTACAGCTCCTTTATTCCATGGATTGCATGCATTAATAAGTGCGATAATAGCAGGGGCATTCATGGTTTGCCAGTTAATCGTTATATCTGCTGCTCTTTGCACCGGGTAGTATTGTGCTTTGGAATTGTCTTGATTACGATATGGCACCTCCATGTCAAACGAAATCATTTTCATTAAAGTACCCATCAATGTTGCTGAAAGTTCAGAAAGTTTTGTTACTACTATCCCGTACGTATCTGTAACGGGTAAACGAATTTTATCCGTCAATACAATTCCGCCGGTATCGAAATTGGCATCTATTTTATGTATTGTAACGGATACATAGGTTTCTTTATTTTTAATTTGCCTGAAAATGGGATCAGGGCCACGATAAGCAGGCAGGGCCCGGGATGAATATTATAAAAACCTTTAGCAGGTAAACGATAAACAGCCTCTGTCAGTTTATATGAAAATCCAAAAACAATTCCTAAAACCGGGCTGTATGTTTTTATAACCTCCTTTAAATTTTGTTCCAGGTTTTCTTTACTTACAATAACGATTGGGATATCCCTGCCTTCTAACAGCATGCGGGTTTGCCCGATAAACTCAATACATTTTCCAGGTATCACAACCGCTGCCAATTGCCCGGAATAAGCAAGCTCACGCATAACTGGTATTGCGATCCTGCTTCCACACAATAACAATGTTTTTATTTCATTCATCGTTTAATAACATAAGTAAGTGTTGGTCCATCCTGTAACAGTACCTTCGGTTGGCTTTGAGCTAAATTGCTTCCATTCGTTTTCAATATTAATGTCTGATATTAATTCAGGATTTACTGCACCTGCCTGTAATCTAAACTTTGTAACAGGTGCGGTATAAAATTGGGTTTCACCATCAAGTTTCATGTTTCCGCGTGGGCTATCAAGTGTTATATTCTTAAGGTGTTCAATGATCCGTTCTCCATCCATTCCATTATCGCCGCAAAGTTGTATTGCCTCATCAACGATCATCCCGGTTTCCCATCCAAGCAAAGAAAACATGGTTGGCTTCCCGCTGCATTTTCCAGAGAAATATTTATTGGCTTCATTTTCCAATCCTTCATACCATGATAAATAACCTTCAATAGAATAGCCATAAGCAGTATTTGAATTTTCTAATGCCTGCTGCAACATCATTGGGGATGCAAACAGGTGCAGTCTTTCTTTTGTTTCATAACTATCCAATAATTTATAGAATAGGGAAGCTGGTAATTTATCGAATACACATAGTAAATTACTGCAACCGGGATCTGACGATAAAAAATTTGTAAGATTATTAATTTCAAAAGATTCGTTGTAAGCCTGGTTATTGACATAGTTATATTTTATTTCACCACCAGCTTCTAAGAAATTATTCACCATTGCAGCTGAATGAAGATAACCGCAATCATAATAACTGGTTGCCAAAGCAGCCTGTCCATTACCGTTGGTTGCAGCAAGTGCCCCGGTAAGTGAACAAAGGAATGCGTGTTGTAAGTTTAAACGTATCACTGTAGGTTGAGCAACCCAGTTGACAGGATAATTAGCACCCGGGTTTACAATTATCAATAACTTACCCGTTGCCTGTACAAGCGGGTAAAGTATAGAAATTATTTTTTCATCGAGGAAGGCAATTAAAATATCTACATCATCACTTATCAATAATTTTTGTGCCTTTAAATAATTATCCTTTTCATCTCCGCCAAAACCAACACTTTCTTTTATAATGGTAATTGGGGTATTGGATTGTTTCTCCTTCAAAAAACTATTTAGTCCATGCATAAAATCAAAGCCAATAGAAGGATAAACATCAGACAAGGGAAACAGCATTCCTATTTTCATGAAAATGTTTTTGCTTTTTTATTATAAAAAACAGCATTTTTATAATGCTGTGTAATAAAATTAATTATTCAAGAGATATAAAGGCCGATTGCGAACCAATTTTATAACATGAATATAGGCAGCGTTTCGATCTTAATGCCGGGTGTTTTCACCTTTTTTTATTAAAATCAAAAAATGGACAATAGACAATTAAAAAAGCCCATCCTTTCGAATGGGCTCTTTTATATTTTCTACAATTGTCAATTATCCATTGTCAACTGTCAATTGATTAGAATTTCAACAACTTCGTAACCTTCACATCACTTCCCTGCCTTACTTCCATCATATAAGCACCTGATTTAAGATCAGCTCCTACATTAACGGTTTGGTTTGGCATTACTGTAATGCTCTTAATGCTACGTCCCTGCATATCCATTACGCGTACACGAATTACATCTTTTCCTGCTGTTATTACCTGCAGTTTAAATTCGCTGGTAGTAGGATTAGGGAATACACTTACCTGCATTGCTTCAGCAGGAGTAGCAACTGTTGTTGTATTTCCTTTTGCTGTACGTGGACCCGGAGGTGGTGGTGGACCACTACCGCAATCTGTCAGGTGTACTGCAAGGCTTCTTACGATACTGTTACCGCAATTGTTTGCTGCCTGTGCCGTTACGGTTCCGTTTAAAGCTGGTGTTGGATAAGAAACTGTAATACTTGCTGTTCCCTGGCCACTTATAAGTACTGCACCTCCGCTTGTTGGCACAGTCCATTGAACCGATGTTGCGTGTGAAGGCAATCCTGTAAGAGAATAAATATAAGTTCTGTCAGGGCATCCAACTGTTTCAACAGCAGTAATTGCTGATGGCGCTGCCGGAAGTTGTCTTGCTACATTCAATGTTCTTGTACCACTTACACCACAACCATTAGCTGCCAATACCGAAACAGATCCGGTAGTGAAGCCTGCAGGATAAGTGAAAGAGATGGTAGAAGTACCCTGGCCTGTTAATCCTGTTGCACCTGCAGGAACTGTCCAGTTGTAAGTTATACCTGCAGCATTACTGGTTGTATAAGTAGCAGCAGTTCCGCCTGGTGCTATGTTACCGCAAACATCAACAGGGCCACTGATCGGTGATGGTGTTGAAGGAACAACACGTTGAATAGTGATAGACCTTACACTGCTTGCACCACAACCGTTAGCCGCCTGAACAGTAATATTGCTTGTAGTAAATCCTGTAGTGAAGCTAACAGTGATGGTTGTATCATTTGCACCAGGTCCGTTTGGATGCGTGATCGTAATTGATCCTGCCTGTTGTGCCACCCAAATATAAGAAGATGCTCCAGGCACTGCCGGGATAGTATAAGTAGCAGTATTTGCTGTTCCGATGATGTCACAAATATTTGTCGGACCAGATATAGCAGCAGGAGCACTTGGTGATTGCGCTGCCAGGTACTTAATTGTAAGTGGGCTGTTACCACATGGTGAAAGTGCCCTTACACGGATTTGCTTATTTGCCTGTGTTGTAAAACCAGCCTGGAAAGTAACTACAAGTGTAGCAGTTCCCTGGCCTGATATCACGGTTACATTTGGTGGTATTGTCCATGCATAACCAGCTGCACCAGCAGAGAAGGCGGTATAAGTTACCTGTTCACCGGTACTGATGTAAGGACAGATATTGGTTGGACCGGTAATAACCGGAGCATCCAATGAAGAATTCAATGCAAATGTTGCACTGATAGTATGATTTGCTACAACATTCGAGAAAGTGTATGATGTAACTGCACCTACAGAAATTCCATCAACCAATACATCATCTACATGATAACATACATCTGATGTAATAGTATAAGTAGCATTACCTCCGAATGCAACAACTGTATCACCGGCCGGCGTAACTGTTCCATTTGCTCCTGCACTTCCATTGATGGTAAATGTATTGCCTGAGTAAGTTGCTGTGATCGTATGATCAGCCTGTACATTGGTAAATGTATATGTAGGAACTGCTCCAACTGAAACGCCATCAACAAGTACATCTGCAATTGTGAAGCCCGGATCCGGAGTGATTGTATACATTGGACTGCTACCACAATTAACTGTTCCGGCTCCTGGAAGAATAGTACCACCAACTGTATTGGTTACCGTGATGGTATATGGAGTAGGAACAAATTCTACATGTACTGTATGGTTAGCATGATTATTTACAAAAGTATAAGAGCTCACTGCACCAACGGAAACGCCATCTATGATTACATCTCCAACGCTAAAACATGGAATCGGATCGAAATCCAAAGTAATATCGGTACCGCAAAGATTATCGAGCGGATCGAAGCCCGGATCTACAATTCCACCGGTACTGGCTGTATAAGTAATGGTAAATACAATCGGGCTAAATACAGCACTGATTGTATGATCACCTGTTATTCCTGTAAAAGTAAATTGGTTTCCTGCGCCAACCGACACACCATCTACCAGAACGTCCTGTATCTGGTAACAGTCATTCGGTGTAATGGTATAAGCCGCATCGGTTCCGCATGTATAGCTGGTTGCACCTGCAGGGATGATTGTACCATTAGCACCTGGTGTAGCAATCACAATCGCCGTATTGGCATCGTAAGAATAATTTGCGCCCTGGTTGTCATCATAGCGGAGCGTGCAAAGTGAACGATCACTTTCAGAATCTGCATTTACCTCCGACAGTGTACGGGTGCTGGTATATACATAATAATATACAGTAGTACCGCAAGCCTGTGCAGGGATCTCTGCATACCATTGGTTGTTAGATCCTGCTGCTTCTACTACAGCGGTTCCTGTTGTAAAGTCATTATTTGTTGTAACATAACGTACATAAATATGCTCACTGGCCAGGTCTGGGTCAGCGCTTGTGGTGATAGCCACTACCCTGCCATTCGTTAAAACATTGAGGCTATCGAAATTGCGGGTAACCGTAATCGGGGCACTGCTTGTAAATCCAACATAAAACTGGGAGTTTACATATCCTGCATCTTTAAAAGTGAAAGTATAATAACCGGTTGAGTCCATATCGAGGCCCATGTCCTGGCCACTGGTTTGAAACACTACGTCATTCGCTGCATTCAAAGCCCCTTGACCAACACCATTAAAATTCCATTTATTCTGGAAACGGTTGCCGGAAGGCCCTGAGATCAAAAGCCAGCCAGCACCTGGTCCGCCGAGCAGGTTGGTAGGAACAATGTCACCACCCGGATCTGCAGCATGGATGGTTGTTGCCCATTGGCCACGTCCATCTGTTGGGTTGGTAACGGTTGTGGATACCTTACGATAAGAAAAAGTGCGGTAATCACTGTTGTAAGGTTCGGTATCAAAACCATTGGGCATCCCAACCCACTGAACAGGTTCTCCACTAAATACATTCTGTGCAAATGTACCCGGGCTGATAAAATACAACACAACAAACAGGAATATCCTGGCTGCCGGTGTAAGGATTTTTGAGATTAATGTAGAATACTTCATAAAGGGGTTTTTTTGATTAAACATTCGGTTTTTGATGATCTTAAGTTATGCTGTTATTGGTTTAATTAAAAGTTTTATTGATGGTTTTTATTTGTCCTACATATAGAATTCCGAAGGGAAAATTAGAGAAGTGATTGTGTAGTGGCATTCTCATAAGTAGTGTTTGTGTAGATTTCGTGTTTTGGTAAAACAGAACAGTCTGCTAATATAAAGTTCTTCTTTGAATTTACGTATTTCACTTGAATTTATTTTTTAAATAAAAGATACATTTCCCGGAACGTTTGTTTACCAGCTATTGTTTTTTATTTTCTGCAGATTTTGGGAGATCCGGAGGATACTTATTTTAATGGATCGGTTTAAAATTCCGGGAAATTTTCCTCCAGATTTTAGGCAATTAAAGGCACGCAGATTCAGAAGATGAGGGAGTATTTTTACATTGTAGATCTTTTTCTTCTATGGGAAAATTTACCGACTAAATCAGCTTTCATCTGCGCTATTTAATCTTCCTAAATCTGCGGGGAATTATCCGGGTTTCAAAAGATCTCGTCCAATAATTACTATTTAATCCTTTACAGGCTGCGGTAATTCCTTTTAGCGTGTCATAAGCTACCGATATTTAGTTTGACCAGTTACCTTTTTGAAAATTCAGATCAATAAAAATCAAAGGATTACCATATTGAGTTTATTAGATCCGTGTATTAAAATAATCTTCTACCCTTCTCAAGTCAAGTTGACCAATTTTTTCAAAATGACAGATAGCTACAAAATATTTTAAATTCTCCAGCCGTGATCGATATTTTCCATATATTTATTATCCCTAAATCTAATTGATGATGAGACTTTACACAACGCTTATACTTATTGCTTTTTCCTTCTTTGCAAAGGGCCAGACTTTTAGCTGGACGGGGTACCATCATATTGATGATGCCAGTACTTTCAATATTCCCATTAACGTGAGTGGCCTGCAAAACACGTTGAACACAAGTTTTGGCGTTTCCCATATCTGTCTTGACATCACACATAGTTATGACGCAGATCTTGTCATTAAACTACAATCACCAACAGGTACTATAATAACGTTGCTCGAGGGAATCGGTGGTGCCGGAAATAATTTTACCGGAACCTGCCTGGGCATGGATGGTGTTGCATTTTCCCTCGCCTCACCTCCTTATACCGGTCTTTTCTTCCCAACAGGGGAAATAAATAGTTTTAATAACGGGCAAAATCCAAATGGTACCTGGCTGTTAAGTGTAACAGATCTGAGTGCACCTGATACAGGTTCTATACACAGTGCAAGTATATTATTTACCAATAACCCTCCTGTACAACCGGGCGTTCCCGGGCTCGGAGCACCGGTTGGAACTTATTTGTGCGGAAGTTGTACCTGCCCGGGTGGTGCGGCTGGTTGCGACCTTTTGCCGGACATGACCGCTTCGGGAAAAGAATTGCAATTGGGTTATATAGAAACACAGGGAACGCTGTTTGTATCAAATGCTACACCCAATATTGGTTCTGGGCCGCTTGACATATTTGGTATTGATTCCTGTTTTTGTGGCGGCGTACACGTTCCATGTAATACTACCTGTCCTACAGGCGAACAACTATCACACGTGGTGAAACAACGTGTTTACCAGAAAGTACCGGGAAAGGATACCCTAAGTTACTATGACCGCTTTGCGGGAAAGATGACCTTCCACCCGCAACATGGACACCTTCACGTAGACAACTGGGCAAATTATACATTGCGTACTGCAACATCCAATCCTGACGCAAGAACATGGCCGATCGTTGCAACGAGCATCAAACAAAGTTTTTGTCTTGTTAACCTTGGTGATTGTGCTCAAAACCCCGGCGAATGTACTGCCAATGACGGCAGTACCATCCTTACGGTTCCCAATTCATACCTTGGATGGCATACAGGCTGCCAGCTTAACCAGGGTATTTACCCGGGAGAATATGATGTATATAGTTCAAGCCTGAATGACCCGATGCCATTGGTGAATGTATGTAATGGCACTTACTACCTTGTGTCTATTACAGATCCTGACAATGTTTTTGAAGAAAGTGATGAGAACAATAACTGGATCGCAGTTCCTATAACACTTACACAACAAAACGTTACGCCATTGATCACTCCCGGCGGCCCTACTACATTTTGCCAGGGTGGCTCGGTAACACTTACTGCAAGCCCGGCTACGAATTATCATTGGTCAAACGGGGAACTAACACAATCGATCGTGGTTACTACTGCGGGAACATTTACAGTTTCCAGTGATTGCGGCGCTGCTACGATGACTTCAGCACCGATCACAACCAGCATCATTCCTTCCAATTCTGTTGCAGATGTAGCCATTTCACTTACTACAGGAACCAACCCAACATGCCCCGGTGTATTCCTTGTATTCAATGCTACATCGGTGAATGGTGGTAATAACCCTGTTTATCAATGGAAAATAAATGGCATAACGGTTCAGAATAGCAGCAGTGCTACTTATTCTTCATCTGCTCTTGCCAATGGAGATATAGTTAGTTGTACGATGGTATCTAATATCAGTTGCCTGGCTAATCCAACGGTTAATTCAAATGCTATTACAATGGTGGTATCCGCACCTTCACAACCGACTGCAACAATCACGCAAACAGCAGGCACCAATCCTACATGCCAGGGAAATGTAATGACTTTTACTGCAAGTATTTCCGCCGGGCTGAATCCTTCTTATCAATGGAGGGTTAATGGCGCTCCTGTTGGCGGCAATTCAAATACTTATTCCAGCACAACGCTTACAAACGGGCAAACTGTAAAATGCGATATCACTTATAATTATTCATGCCCTGCACAGGCAATAATCGGAACAGGAACAGCCGTGAATGATTACAGAAATGATAATGGTGTTGCATATCCAACTTACTATGGCAATGGAAGACAACAATACCTTATCCGGGCTTCAGAGCTGGATGCATTTGGTATAACAGCAGGAAAAATATCTTCTATCTCTTTTCACACCGCATCGGGTATCGGCGATCCGGTTACGCTTAATGGTTATACTATAAAGATAGGGCAAACCGCTGCAACTGTCATGGCCGGTGCATTCTTAACCCCAACAATGACTACCGTATTTGGCCCACTTAATTATACGCCTACACTGAATACCTGGAACAGGCATCTTTTCAATGTGCCATTTGAATGGGATGGTTTTTCAAACCTTGTAATTGATATCTGTTTTTCAAACCAGGTATATGGTAATGCGGCATACACGAACTATCAAACAGCAGCCTCTTTTCAATCCTGTGTTTACTACCAGGAAGATCTTGCACCAGGTGCAGGCGCCTGCAATACACCAGTAGTATCCAATTCTGGAACGATGAGACCAAATATGAGCCTGGATGTTGCAGAAAAGAATGTAACCAGTTCCAATACAATTACAGTTAATATGAATCCTGCCGGCAATACCTATACGTTTAACGGTACTGTTTCAAGCAGTTGGAGCAACGCAGCCAACTGGGTAAATAATTCTATGCCACCATCTACAATTGGCCCGTGCGGAGAAATTATTATTGATCCGCCAGCAGCATCCGAATGTGTATTAAACCAACCGCAATCTGTTGTGCAGGGCGCAAAAATTACGGTTAGGCCAGGTAAGAAATTCAGGGTAATGGGCAACCTGACTGTAATACAATAAGTATCTAATGAACTTAAAGGTTATTATGTGAAGAAATACTCAATGTCCAGGTAAGATTATTCAATTAAATATTAAAAGCTCATTCTAAAAAGAATGAGCTTTTTTGTCTGAACTATGATTTATGTGATTAAACGATAACGATGAAGAAACCCTGTTAACCTTTCAACATTTCAATTTTATCAACATTTGTAATCTTACAAAAAGTATCGAATAATATAATTTTTTATCAAAAACATGTAACTATTTGTTTGGCAAAATTTTCAATTTTGCATTTTGCACAATACAATACCAACAGAAAACTGCAAGACCTTGAAGCTGTTCATAAAAAATATGATAAGCTATAAATCCATTAACGAAGTGAAAAGCCTTCTTTCAGATTTTGGATTATATCCTTCTTCCATACACCTGGGAGAAATTACGATTGATGGCCACATATCTGTTAAAACGTATAAGGATATTGATGAGGTTTTGTACCAAAATGGTTTTGAACTGGTAAAAGACAAAGAAATAATACTTGCAGAAAAAATAGAAAACGTGATCATCGAAATGATCTATCTCTCCGAAACTTTACCTGCAGTAAAATATTCGAACTATATCAGTGATAAACTTGAAATGAACTACGCCTATTTGTCCCGTTTTTTTTCCAATGCAAAAAAATTTACGATAGAGAAATTTATCATCATGCACAAGGTCGAATTTGTAAAGCAACTTCTTTTATTCAACGAAATGTCTCTCTCAGATATCGCCTGGAGATTAAACTACAGCAGTACAAATCATTTGTGCTCGCAGTTTAAAAAGATAACAGGCTTTTCCCCTTCTGGTTTTAAGAAAATAAAAATAAAAGCACTTACCTGAGAATGCTTTTAGCTAGAAGCCTCTGCCCGAAAAAATTTTCAATATTCAATGCTCAAAGGTAAAAACCGTGGATTGTATTTTCCCTCAACATTGAATATTGAGCGTTGAATATTGAAAATTTATTTTAAGCTCACCAACCGAAAAGATTTCTTTTAGTAATAAATTCCCCATCATGTAGTAGTTCATTAATGAAATTTGTAGTACGCATTACAGTTAGTTAATCAATAATTAAAACATGCGAAATTTTGTTGCTTTTTGTTGAAACTATGTAATTCTTTTCATGTCGGATTTTGCACTTTCGTGCTGTCAAAGTTTAACTGGCAGATTCTATGAGAAACATTTCTACTTCTTTTAACCGCACAGGAAATATTAATTGCGTAAACAATTACTATGAACAACTACTGCCAGCAAAACATTTCCCAAACCATTATGATCTTATTTCCCTTATACAATCTCGCAATAACAATTTAATTTTTGTTTTACAGGAAGCAAGGGCCGTCTTCAGTGTCAAAACACTTATGATGCTTATTGGTTCCATCTTTCGAAGTTCTGCACTAACGTGAAACTATTACCGGCAATTAGTATATCATTTTATTATTCCATTTTTTAAAAAACAATTCCTATGTCACTCAAAAAAAATTTATTAGCAACCGCTTTCATTGTGTTGTTCTTTTTAAAACTCTCAGCACAACAAAACCGGTCATTCAACAACAATCCTTTTATTTCTATACCTGGCACGGTGGAAGACAGAACAACTTCTGCCAGCAATAGCAATAATACACCCCGTACACATGCACCTTACAGAACGATTGATGGCAGCAATAATAATATAAGCAGTTCAAGGCTTTTATATGGGGCTGCGGGTATACAATTGTACAGGGAGATCCCTGCTGCTTATGCAGCATCTGATCCCAAAAATGCAATGAATGGTGTATTACGTCCATCTCCACGAGCTATTTCAAATATTGTAGTAGATGAGCCTGTTACCAATTTCAATTCTCGCAACCTGAGCACATTTGTTTACAACTGGGGACAATTCATTGATCATGATCTGTCACTAACACCTACAGGCAATACAGAGTATTCGCCTGTGATCTTACCGGCAGATGAACCATTATTTACGGTTGATATTCCTTTTTTCAGGAGTGCTATATATCCCGGAACAGGCACTACCAATGCAAGGCAGCAAAGCAATAACATTACTTCATGGATCGATGCTTCCATGGTATACGGATCTGATGCTACAAGAGCCGCGTGGTTGCGAACATTTACAAAAGGTAAATTAAAAACATCTTCAGGCAATATGCTGCCATGGAACACAACCAATCTTGAACGCACAGGAACCATTGATCCAGCGGCTCCAACAATGGGTGATGACCAGGGACATACTGTTATAACAGTTGTTACCGGCGATATACGTGGAGCCGAACAACCAGGCCTTACATCACTGCATACATTGTTTGTGCGTGAACACAACAGGATATGCGACAGGTTGTATGCACAGGGCTATAGGAAAGATGAAGACATTTATCAAAAGGCGAGAAAAGAAGTTGGCGCTTTGATCGAAGCAATTACTTACCAGGAATTCTTACCTGCTCTTGGCATAAGCTTGTCTTCATATCATGGATACAATTCCAATGTACGCCCTGATGTAACGAATATTTTTGCAACTGCTGCTTACAGGATCGGGCACACGATGGTAGCTGATGAAGTTCCACTTCGTGATAATAACTGTCTTCCAGTTGGTGATGGATTTATGGATCTTGCACAGGCTTTTAATACGCCTTCCAATTTATTGATCTATGGGATTGAATCTATATTTAAGGGAGATGCCAGCCATTTACAATATGAAACCGATAATAAGATCAACAGTGTATTGCGCAATTTTCTTTTTGGAAATATAACAGACAGTGTAAGGTTTGGTCTTGACCTTGCAGCACTAAATATACAAAGAGGAAGGGATCATGGTTTACCGGATTATAATACGATCAGGAGGTATTATACGGGGAGATCAGCTACAACATTTGCAGATATTACTTCAAACACCGTACTCGCAGCTCAGCTAAGTGAATTATATGAAGGAAGCGTTAATAACGTTGACGCGTGGGTAGGTTTATTGGCTGAAGACAGGGTTGCTGGTAAATCTGTAGGTAAAACAATACATGCAATTCTCAAATCACAATTTGAAAAATTGAGGGATGGTGATTATTACTTCTACCTTAATGATCCATACCTGCCATATGCCACTAAAATTACTTTATTAAATACCCGGTTGTCTAATGTAATAAAAAGAAATACGCCTATTACAAATATTCAGTCAAATGTATTTTATGTTACAGTATGCCCGGGTGAAGATGGACAAGACAAGAGCGTTACCGGTAATAGTATTCCAACCGGCAAAACGATTGTTACTGGTCCGGTGAAAGAGGCTACTGAAATAAACAATGATTTTAATATTTATCCAAACCCAACATCAAGTATCCTCAATATCCAGTTTGGAAAAGTTGATGGCCAAAGCAGCATAGAGATATTCTCAGCAAATGGCGTATTGGTAAAATCATTTAAACCATCAAGTAATAAAATGTTACAGGTGGATGTAAGCGGATTTACCAATGGTATTTATATCGTAAACATGATCAATGGTAAGGAGAGAAGATCGTTGCGATTCGTAAAATTATAAAGGTTTTTTAGGTTAGTTTCTACCAGCGGGACTATGGTGAGGTACAGCAGCAATGTTGTACCTTTTTTGTTTGCTTCACTGAAAAGGATATCAGAGATCAGACATCAGCTGTTCTCGCAAATTATAAGACTCAGCTTACTTCTGATCTCTGACTTCTGATATCTGGCAACTAACGTTTATGTGTAGTTATGCTACTACCTTTTGTTTGAATTTTATTTCGCTTATTTAAGCAACTTGTTCTACATAAAACAGGATTATAAGGTAGTATCTTAGCATTATAAATCCAGTGTTCGAAAAACTTCCAATATTTCCTATTTGCTAACAGTTTAAAAGATTCAGCATTATGAAAATCACCGTGTACGAATTGCTGAATTACAATCTACAGTTTAATGGGATGGATAGGTCATACCAGGGTAAGGTTATGGTTGAGACTTATCCATCCCATTTTGTTTTTACTGTAATACGTTTTACATCTTCTGTTTCATCGGTAAATTACTTAAGCTCACCGCTTTTTATTTCATTTCAGAAAAGCAGTAATTATATTTACTTTAGTTAGCGTTTTAATGGTCGCATAATTAAAACGGGGCCGTGATTTCTATCACGGCTTTTTTGACACTTGATTTGCGTGGTTAAATGATTATTATGACTCATGCCGTTGACTTCAATCAATGGACAAATTATTAAAGTTCATCCTTATGAGATGAACTTTAATAATTTTTTACCTGTTGCTGGTACTACTCTACAATTACTGATTGAATCGTCTTGCTCCCATCTTCTGCAATGATCGTTAAACGATAATAGCCCGCAGGTGTACTGGCGATATGAAATGATCTTGTAAAATAATTTCCTTTAACTGTTGTGCGCTGATCATACACGACCTGTCCTGTACTGTTAACCAGTTGGAGCTGGTAATTTCCTGCCGGGTTATTTTTGAAGATTACCTGGAATTCTTTATTCACTACCGGGTTAGGGTAAATGCTTATTTCCGGTTTCATCTCAGCAGTTGTGGACTGTGAATTACGAGCTGTGTTTTGTGAGTTGTTTTTTCCTGACACAGGATTTGCAGTAGTAGCCGGCGTTGGCCACCTCCTGAAAATAAGATAGAACCTGTTGGCTGCTGCCGAGGCAGGATCACTGGTTATGTTGAAATTAATAAAGCTACTGTCATTAATATCGAGCCTGGTTGTTGTACCCAGCCACCTGTCTTTCAACCATACTGATATTCCCAGGCCTTGCATATTTTCCGGACCAAACCTGAACTGGTAGGCCTGTGGTTGCAGGCTGTTTATTGAATATTGAATGGTATCTGATCTTGTTACTATTTTTCTCGCTTCAATTGCAAGCAATTGAGCATTACTTATGATACCAAAATTCTCTGCTGAATTTGGCAATTTCAAAGCATCATTGCTTTCATAATCATTGCTGAAATTTTCATCAAATGCCACTACATTGCCATCGGCAAGAATGCCGTCTGATGTATAAAGCTGTGCCCTGAAATACCTTCTTTCACTTATTGAATTACCTGGAAAACCATTTGCTGATTTAAATACAGGGCTGCTACCTGAAAGTTTGGCGCTTTCTGTAAATGAGATCACTCCACCGGCACCGGTAGCATGTACAAAAAAGGCCTGGCCTGATTGAATCTTGGTATAAACCGTTGCCGCAGGATAATTAACACTACCAGGGCTTGGCTTCCAGCCATTGCTGCTACTGATGGTTTGATAGCCACCAAGTGGGTTGCTACCAGTCAATAATGGATCCCATACGTAAAATGTACTGTCTATTGCGGGTGCGGCAGGACGAGATAAAAGTTTAAAATCGATCGCTGACGCATATGGGTTGCCGATAGATTCAAACTTACCTGCCAGCACAGTTGTTGTCAGTGGCGGATTTGAAACCGGCACAAATAATTTACCCCTCGTACGGAGTGTAGTTACTGTTGCAGGTGCAGTATAAGTTGTTACCGTTCTGTCGCCGCGAATCAAAACAAAATATCCCTGTTTGTTAAATATCGCAGTTGAAAGTGTATTTGGAACTCCTATATAGGTAGCAGTAGCTGGAACGAATGTTTTCATCGATGGGTTTGATGTAATGATATCAAACCCTGCAGCTGCGGTTGGGCCGGTGATGGTTGTACCCAGGTTCACAGCACCTGTGGTTGGCAATACATTTCCTTCCTGCCAGGCAGCATTGATGGTTTGCCCGCCGTTATCAGGTACTGCAAGTAACTGCCATGATTTCGCATGTCCGGCACCGGTAGGGATATAGCGTTCTACAATAAATCTTCCGGCACCTGAATAAGCAACATCTCCCGATGCGCCTACCTGTCCGAAGGAAGCAGTGCCTGAAGCATTTGATTTCAGTGTTGCGTCTTTGGCAGCAGGATCAAAGGTTCCGGATGTTACACCAAACTCCTGGCTTATACTGATATCATCCACTAAAGAAAGCGTGTTACCTACAGCTGCCTTTACAAGGTAGAGGTATGGAAATAGCTGACCACCATTTGCTGTTATGGTTGAGTTGCCAGAGCCGTTAAAGAAAACAGCCCTGTTATTCGGGGTAAACACACCGGTGGCAGAGCGGTTCCAGTCACCTGCTATATAAATATCACCTCCTACCACTGTTGGAAGTGTAAGTGTTCCATCGATCTGTACGTTACCGGCAACTGTAAGTTTGTTTGCATAAGTTGCACCCAATGTCAATGATGACCCGGATGAAATCAGGAGATTTCCTGCCATTGCCCTGTCTGCATTACCATTGATAGCTGTATTTAAAACCAGGTTGGTATTATTTTGTACCGTAACATGATATGGATATCCCGGGCCACTTAAACTTCCCCATTCAACATTGCGGTCAAATGCACCACTTGAATTGTATTTAAGGAATGATCCCGTACCATATGATGGCGGGTTCAATGTAACATATCCATATGTATTGATCTGCAAAATACCATTGATGGTAGTAAGCGTATTCCCAAAATTAACACCACCGCCGGTTGTGGTAGCAGCACCTGTTGTAACCATTACTGTAGTTCCAAATACAAGGAGAGAGGCATTGCCCGACATCCTGCTGATGGTAACATAATGATTGGCCGCATCCGAATTATAAATGGCAAAGATGCCCTGGCCACCTGTACTGGTTACATTACGGGTAAGGTTACCCGCCGTTCCATCAATGCCGAGATTGTTTTGATTTGAATTAAAGTATGAGGCAAAATTAAATGTCTGCTGGTTCAAATCAAGGTTGCCACTAATCATTTGCAATGTATTGCCACCACCGCTTCCATTTAACTGGATCGTAGTTGCATTGGGTGAGCCTGCCTGCACCACACTTACACCTGAAGACTTATTAATGATTAGGTAGGCAAAAGTTTCTGTTCCTGCACCACCTACTGTAATGGTACTTGTGGAAGCACCATTAAATGTGACCGACCTTGTATTGTGTGTGAAGGTCCCGGTATTATATCTTGTCCAGTCTCCTCCAACAATAATATCGCCTCCAAATACGCTACTTAATATAAGCCCGTAATTAGCGCCACCCGCCGAAGGGCCGATAAAGAGGCTTCCATTCATTTGCCGCCATGCGCTGCTGTTAAGAAAATCTACTTTACTGTTGCTCACTGCAGCTGTTCCAATTTGGACATTGTAAGGAACACCACGTCCTGAAGCAAATAATGCATACCATTCCGTACCCGCACCAAAAGTATTACCTGTGTTATATACAAGCGTACTATTTGTAGCATAAAAACAACCATTATTAATAGCATAGCCGCCATTATTGATCCTGAAACTGCCCCCACCCTGTATCGTTACCGTGCCTGTTCCAAAATCCACACCTCCTGAAGTATATACATTGTATGGATTTGAGTTACCAATAAATTTACCAGCTCCCTGGAAATTCACAATACCTCCGTTTGCGCCTGTGATAAAATCACCGGCAGTTGCGGTAACAACACCGTTAGCAAGCATATTGAATGTATTGGCAGAACCAATACTAAATATTCCTCCCGTAAGATTCAACGTGTCGCAGGTAGAACCATTCAGTGAATTGGTAACGGTTCCTGTATTTATTTTCAGAATATCAAATCCTATGGCTGTAGTTCCATTAATTGTTCCTGCACCTGCAAAACTCAGCACACCTCCCGCATCACCCGCAGCAAAAGTTCCGCCATTACCTGTAAGTATTCCGCTGGCTGCAATGGTTGTTGTATAATAGTTAGCACCAACATTCTGGCTGAAGCTTCCTGCAGCCAGGGTAAATGTGCTTCCAACAGATACATTGCCATTAGATGTTTTAGTGCCACTACCTGATATAATGAGGTTACTATAGGAAAGTCCTGATTCAACAGGTTCATTGCCTACTGCAGAATATTCAACAGTAGAACCGGCGCTCAAAACATAAATATTGTTTGAAGTAGAAAATGGCGATATCCCGGTTGTTCCTGTAATATTCAGTTTACCCCCGGATGAAATTGCCAGTACGTGTGAAGCTCCGCCCGCTGTTGCTGCCATTGAAACAGTAGCAGCATTGATGGTGCCTGCCGGCCCGATAGTAACATTGCAGCTGTAGGGAGCAGGGTTAAAACAGGTAAGATAAAGTGTACTGGCAACAGTTAGTGTACCGTTTACCGTTGTTGTACCCGCTGAGGTACCGGGTGTTGAGCCCGTTTGTCCGTCAATTGCATAACTACCACCATTGCTGCAATTTACCGTCCTGCCCGCTGCAATGGTAACATTAAAATAATTGGCAGCACCATTATAAGCATTATAGATCGCAGTACCTGTCCACCACAATGTGATATTCGCATTGATATTGAGATTGGTTGTAAGGTTAACCCCTGCATTCTTACGAATACGGTTACAGTTAAAAGAACCACTACCTGTTACATTACAGGTAGCACTTTCAATATTAAAGCAAATATAATCCTGCGTTGGGGCATTGCCGATAGTTCCATTACAAACAATACTTCCGAATATTGATAAATACCTGTTTGTAGTATAGGCTGCGCAATAAACTTTACCACCTGCGTTTACCGTTAATGATCTTACTGATATTCCATCGTCATCCAATGTTACTGTAGTAGTTCCCTGTATGGTAACATTTGATGTCTGGCTATTGGGATACTCGGTTGGCAATGTCGTAGCAACCCAACTGGTTCCATTGAATCTCTCCCACGTAAGATAATTGGTCCAGTTTCCATTAGTGATTGACCGGAAGTCGCCGGTTGTTGCAGGAACCGGCGTTGTGGAGCATGTAGCGCCGCTACTCCAGCTGGTTCCTATGCGTGTAAATACCTTTGTATAATAAGTAACACCGTTAATAAGATTGGTCATCGTTACCGGGCTTGCCGTTCCTTTGTAAATACAAAATTCATTGGCACTGAGATTTGCAAAATTGGTACCGTCATTATAATCAGCATTCGCCGTGTATAGGGAACCGTTACCCGTTGGTACAGATGATACACCTCCGGCATTATCTGTAGCAACGATCATAATCTCATCATAGCAGGAAGGATTTGTCCAGGCGATATCAAGTTCTCCATTACCGGGTGTACAGGTTACCCCGGTAACATTGGATGGCGTTATTCCGGTGAACGTTTGTACTCCTCCTGCAAACAAAGTTCCCGTAGGTACGGTTGCTCCAAAACTAAAATCAGTGGCAACAGGCGTATTTACATTAATGGTATTTGATGTATTTGCATTACACGCAAGATCTGCAGTAACAAAAAGATATCGTGTACCGACAGGATATGCTTGGTTCATTCCCGTGAATGATTGAACCCCTGCGCCAAGACCGGTTGTTTTTGTTGTGATGAGTGTAGCTGATGCGCTATTAAAAGGCGTCGTTGCCTGGTACCATAGTTTCAGGTTAACAAGATCCGTTGCTGCATAAGTGCCTGCTGTAGTAAGATTCAATGCAGTTAAGCTGCTTGCACAATTAGCAACTGTTACATCAGCCCTATAGAGTACATTATTTGTTGAGCCTGCAACAATAGAGCCTGCTGCCACTGATGGGTTGGGTGAACTCAATGCAACTGTGGCTGGTACAGTGGACCAGGTAAGATTTACATCATCGATTCCAAATGTACAACGGCTACCACTACCCGTAGAAACAGTTAAGTTCGCTATACGTACCCACAAGGTGGATGCATTATTATCGAGAGCATTACCGAAATTTACATTGATGGTTGTCTGACCCCATGATCCGCTATTTATACCAAGGTCTGTAAAGGTGAAAGGGATCGCTGCCTGTGTAAAACTTGTTGGCGCTGCTCCAAAAGCATAATCTACCAAGAAAGTATTTGTTCTTCCCTGAACATCCAATAATTGAGCTTTAAAACTAATTTGAAATCCATACTTGCCTGTAGTATTTGCTATTTGCAAAACAAAAGCACCTTGACCATCCACAAAAGTCGAACTATTATTCTTTACAGCAGGTGCTCTATCTGCTCTTCCAGCCTGCGTGGCTGCATTGTCAGTTCCTGCCCCAACGTTCGCTGAAGCGCAATTCCTATAATTACCTGTGGTAACATTCCATGCTGTGGCAGCATTTACAAATGCCTGGCTTGTGCCCAAACAACCTGGCCCAGTTGAAGCGCATCCGTAGCGTACACTCCAACCCGTTGGCAAACCAGCACCAATTCCATTAAAATTTTCTGTATAAGGAGAAACGCCAAGGGTTACCTGCCCAAAAATATTATTCCCAAAAGAAAATAACACCAGCAATAACAGGCAAAATCTTTTATAGTAATTCTTTTTGGTCCGCAGCATGGATGGCAGGCTTGAGTTTATTGATGCAAGCATGAGTTTAGTAATAAAGGATGTTCAAAAAATTCGGCGGGCCAGCTGTTTTGTCAGGATAATCGGAACTTCAAAAATATAGCAAATTTTCCTGAATTTGTACTATTTAATATGTATTTTCTACACATTTAGGATATTTATCGATGAAAGCTGCAAATTGTTAGCTATAAGCTGCAAGCTTTGAGCCTGGTACTGGTTGGCAAACCATCTTTTTTGGAATTCATGGGAAGCAGGTCATGTTTATAATCTTGCTCGTAAAATATAAGATAGTGCCAGGCAAGGCGTGAAGAGGTTTCAAACATTCCGAAAGTCTAAAGCCTTTAATCATAGTTATCATTTAATCATATAAATCACAGTTCAGACAAAAAAAAGAGCCCACCCTTCCAGGTGAGCTCTTTTATCTTAGAGGCCAATTGTTCATTGTCAATTGTCCATTGTCAATTCTTTAGAATTTCAACAGCTTCATCGTCTTCACCTCATTGCCCTGCCTTACTTCCATAATATAAGCACCTGCTTTCAGGTCGGCACCTACATTGGTGGTTTGGTATGGCATTACAGTAAAGGTTTTGATGCTGCGACCCTGTGCATCCAGGATGCGTACATTGATCGTTTGCTTACCGGCTGTTACAACCTGTAATTTAAAGTCGCTCACAGTTGGGTTAGGGAACACACTTACCTGCATGCTTTCAACTGAAGCAGTTGTTGCTGGTACGGCTGAGCCTTTTGTAGTTATTGATCTTTCACCCTGGCAGCTTCCTAATTTAACTGCTGTGCTCCTGATCGTACTGCTTCCGCAATTATTAAATGCCTGTGCAGTTACATTGCCATTCACTGATGCAGTTGAGTAAGATACTGTGATGCTAGATGTACCCTGGCCATTGGTAATAGTTCCACCTGCCGGTACGGTCCATTGTACAGAAGTAGCATTGGCTGGCATACCTGTAAGTGTATAAGTATAGATCCTGTCCGGGCAAGATGCTACCTGTATTATATCTATCACACTTGGTGTTGCAGGTGCAAGTTTGGTGATCGACAGTGATCTTGCAACACTTGTTCCGCAACCATTCGTTGCCGTTACTGATACTGATCCGCTTACGAACGTATTTGGATAGGTGAACGAGATCGATGTGGTACCCTGTCCTGTCAGACCAATCGCACCCGCAGGTACGGTCCATGTATAAGATGTAGCACCTGATACAGGAACGATCGAATAACTGGCCGCCACTCCGTTTGGTGCCATGTAAGGACAAGCATTCGTAGGACCACTGATCAATCCTGGTTGAGATGGATTTGTTTTGGTAAGTGCAAGACTTCTTATGCCACTTGTACCACAACCCTGGTTGGATGCTGATACAGTAATAGAACTGCTTGTAAAGCTGTTTGTGAAGCTGATGTTTACAGTTGTATCATTTACACCCAAACCGTTCGGATGCGTGATCGTAACATTTCCAGGTTGCTGCGCCACCCAGTTATAAGAAGATGCACCTGGTACTGACGGAATGGTATAAGTAAGTGTATTTGGCGTTCCGATAACAGAACATACACTGGTTTGACCAACGATCGGTTGTGGTGTTGATGGTATCTGCACTGCCAGGTAATAAACAAACAATGGACTGTTGCCGCAAGGTGAAAGTGCGGTTACCCTTAACTGTTTGTTGGCCTGTGCTGCAAATCCATTCTGGAAGGTAACAGTAAGATTTGCTGTACCCTGCCCTGAAATGATCGTAACATTTGTTGGTGGTATTACCCATGTAAATCCTGTTGCACCTGCAGCTGTAGCTGTATAAGTGATCTGGTCGCCTGTACCGATATAAGGACAAACATTTACCGGGCCTGATACAGATACGCTAAGTGCAGCATTCACTGCAAATGTTGCGCTGATCGTATGGTTCGCTGTTACGTTTGTAAATGTATATGTAGTAACTGCGCCAACTGATACACCATCCACCAATACATCTGCTACATGGTAACATGCGATCGGCGTAATTGTGTAAGATTGGTTTCCGCCACTGCTTACAACTGTTACTCCATTTGGCGAAATAGAACCATTTGCACCGGCACTTGCATTGATCGTAAAGTTTGCATTGTTTACAAATGTTGCGCTGATGGTATGATTTGCTGTAACGTTTGTAAATGTGTACGTTCCAACTGCACCTTGTGATACACCATCAACAACTACATCAGCAATTGCATATCCACCATTTGGCGTAATTGTGTAAGTAGCGTTAGCACCGCAATTCACGGAACCGGTTGCAGGAGTAATAGATCCATTTGCACCAGCCGTTACTGTAATTGTATAAGTATTTATTACAAATGTTGCACTGATCGTATGATTAGCTGTAACGTTTGTGAACGTGTATGTTCCAACAGCGCCTTGTGATACACCATCAACAACTACATCCGCGATTGAATAACATGCGTTCGGAGTAATTGTATATGTAGCATTGGCACCGCAGTTTACTGAACCTGTCGCAGGAGTGATTGAACCATTAGCACCAGCAGTTACTGTAATTGTATAAGTGTTCAACACAAATGTTGCGCTGATCGTATGATTAGCAGTAACATTTGTAAATGTATATGTACCAACCGCACCTTGTGACACGCCATCTACAACAACGTCTGCAATTGAATAACATGCATTCGGCGTAATTGTGTATGTCGCATTATCACCACAGTTTACTGAACCGGTTGCAGGAGTGATAGAACCATTCGCTCCAGCTGTTACTGTGATCGTATAATTGGTCAGAACAAATGTTGCACTGATCGTATGATTTGCTGTAACGTTTGTGAACGTGTATGTTCCAACAGCGCCTTGCGATACACCATCAACCACTACATCAGCAATTGCATAACATGCATTTGGAGTGATCGTGTAAGTAGCGTTAGCGCCACAGTTTACAGAACCGGTTGCAGGAGTAATTGATCCGTTTGCACCTGCTGTAACTGTAATTGTGTAAGTGTTCAATACAAACGTTGCACTGATCGTGTGATTAGCAGTAACGTTTGTGAATGTATATGTTCCAACAGATCCTTGCGATACGCCATCAACAACAACATCTGCAATTGAATAACATGCATTCGGTGTAATAGTATATGTCGCATTTGATCCACAGTTTACTGAACCGGTTGCAGGAGTAATAGAT
Source organism: Ferruginibacter sp. (assembly GCA_047601875.1). GTDB lineage: Bacteria > Bacteroidota > Bacteroidia > Chitinophagales > Chitinophagaceae > Ferruginibacter. The sequence goes on from JASGIL010000001.1 coordinate 1,584,927, forward strand.
CCATTTGCACCAGCTGTTACTGTAATTGTATAAGTGTTCAATACAAATGTTGCGCTGATCGTATGATTAGCAGCAACGTTCATAAATGTATATGTACCAACTGCACCAACTGATACGCCGTCCACCACTACATCAGCAATGCTGTTGCAGGCATCAGGTGTGATCGTATAGGTTTGATTTTGATTATAACATACGTTAGACACTCCGAAAGGAGAGATGGTTCCGGATCCTGTTGAAGAAGCAGTAATGGTATATGCAACTGCACCAAAGGTTACGCTGATCGTATGATTCGTAGTAACTCCAGAGAATACATAAGTACCACCTGCTGCATAACTACCCGTTGTCAACGCTTGTCCCGAAACACCATCAACAGTAATATCTATGATCTGTTGGCATGCATTGTTTGGCGTGATTGTGAAGCTTTGTGTAGCTCCGCAATTCACCGCCACTGCACCTGATGGTGTGATAGAACCTCCCGCATTAGCCGAAGCATTGATCGTATAAGTAGTGAGTGCAAATGTTGCGCTGATCGTGTGATTCGCAGTAACGTTTGTGAATGTATATGTTCCAACTGCACCTTGCGATACACCATCAACAACTACATCGGCAATTGAATAACATGCATCCGGTGTAATTGTATAAGTAGCGTTATCACCACAATTCACAGAACCGGTTGCAGGAGTAATTGACCCGTTTGCACCTGCTGTAACTGTGATTGTATAAGTATTCAATACAAAGATTGCGCTGATCGTATGGTTAGCTGTAACATTCGTAAATGTGTATGTTCCAACAGGGCCTTGTGATACACCATCAACAATCACATCTGCAATTGCATAACATGCATTTGGCGTAATTGTGTATGTAGCATTATCACCGCAGTTTACAGAACCGGTAGCAGGAGTAATTGATCCGTTTGCACCTGCTGTAACAGTAATTGTGTAATTGGTCAATGCAAATGTTGCGCTGATCGCATGGTTAGCTGTAACATTCGTAAATGTGTATGTTCCAACAGGGCCTTGTGATACACCATCAACAATCACATCTGCAATTGCATAACATGCATTTGGCGTAATTGTGTATGTAGCATTATCACCGCAGTTTACAGAACCGGTAGCAGGAGTAATTGATCCGTTTGCACCTGCTGTAACAGTAATTGTGTAATTGGTCAATGCAAATGTTGCACTGATTGTATGATTCGCTGTAACGTTTGTGAATGTATATGTTCCTACTGCCCCCTGTGATACACCATCAACAACTACATCTGCAATATCATAGCATGCATTTGGAGTAATGGTATAAGTTGCATTGCTGCCACAATTAACAGAACCTGTTGCAGGAGTAATAGATCCATTAGCACCAGCTGTTACTGTAATTGTATAAGTGTTCAATACAAATGTTGCGCTGATCGTGTGATTAGCGGTAACGTTTGTGAATGTATAAGTACCAACCGCACCTTGTGATACACCATCAACAACTACGTCTGCAATTGAATAACATGCGTCCGGTGTAATTGTATATGTAGCATTATCTCCGCAATTAACAGAACCAGTAGCAGGAGTAATAGAACCATTTGCGCCAGCTGTTACTGTGATCGTATAAGTGGTCAATACAAATGTTGCGCTGATCGTATGGTTAGCTGTAACATTCGTAAATGTGTATGTTCCAACAGGGCCTTGTGATACACCATCAACAATCACATCTGCAATTGCATAACATGCATTTGCTGTAATTGTATAAGTAGCATTATCACCACAGTTTACTGAACCAGTAGCGGGTGTTATAGAACCATTTGCGCCAGCAGTAACTGTAATCGTGTAAGTATTTATTACAAACGTTGCGCTGATCGTGTGATTAGCTGTAACATTCGTGAATGTGTATGTTCCAACAGGGCCTTGTGATACGCCATCAACAACTACATCCTGTATGCTGTAACATGCATTTGGAGTAATTGTGTAAGTAGCATTATCGCCACAGTTTACTGAACCAGTACCTGGAGTGATTGAACCATTTGCACCAGCAGTAACAGTGATTGTATACGTGTTCAATACAAATGTTGCGCTGATCGTATGATTTGCTGTAACGTTTGTAAATGTGTATGTACCAACAGGGCCTTGCGATACGCCATCAACAACTACATCCTGTATGCTATAACATGCATTCGGTGTAATTGTGTAAGTAGCATTATCACCACAGTTTACTGAACCAGTACCTGGAGTGATTGATCCATTAGAACCTGCAGTAACAGTAATTGTATAAGTGTTCAAAACAAAGGTTGCGCTGATCGTATGATTTGCTGTAACATTTGTAAATGTATAAGTACCAACCGGACCTTGCGATACACCATCAACAACTACATCCTGTATGCTATAACATGCATTCGGTGTAATTGTGTAAGTAGCATTATCACCACAGTTTACTGAACCGGTACCTGGAGTGATTGATCCATTAGAACCTGCAGTAACAGTAATTGTATAAGTGTTCAAAACAAAGGTTGCACTGATCGTATGATTTGCTGTAACGTTTGTGAATGTATATGTTCCAACCGGGCCTTGCGATACACCGTCAACAACTACATCCTGTATGCTATAACATGCATTAGGTGTGATCGTGTATGTAGCGTTATCACCACAATTTACTGAACCTGTTGCCGGAGTGATTGAACCATTAGCACCAGCAGTAACAGTGATTGTATAAGTGTTCAATACAAATGTTGCGCTGATTGTGTGGTTTGCAGTAACGTTTGTGAATGTATATGTTCCTACTGCACCTTGTGATACACCGTCAACAACTACATCTGCAATTGAATAACATGCATTTGCTGTGATCGTGTATGTAAGATTATCACCACAATTATGTGAGCCAGTGCCCGGAGTAATAGAACCGTTTGCACCAGCCGTAACTGTGATGGTATACGTCGTTGGAGTAAATGTTGCGCTGATCGTATGATTAGCGGTAACGTTTGTGAATGTATATGTTCCAACTGCACCTTGTGATACACCATCAACAATTACGTCTGCAATTGCATAACATGCATCAGGCGTAATTGTATATGTAGCATTAGAACCGCAGTTTACTGAACCAGTAGCAGGAGTAATTGAACCATTAGCACCAGCGGTAACTGTGATCGTATAAGTATTGATCACAAATGTTGCACTGATGGTATGATTAGCTGTAACGTTTGTGAATGTATATGTACCAACTGCACCTTGTGATACACCATCAACAACTACATCCTGTATGCTATAACAAGCATTAGGTGTAATTGTATAAGTAGCGTTATCACCACAATTTACAGAACCAGTAGCAGGAGTGATTGAACCATTTGCTCCGGCTGTTACTGTTATTGTATAAGTGTTCAACACAAATGTTGCGCTGATCGTATGATTAGCGGTAACGTTTGTGAATGTATATGTACCAACCGCACCTTGTGATACACCATCAACAACTACGTCTGCAATTGAATAACATGCATTCGGCGTAATTGTATATGTAGCATTATCACCACAGTTTACTGAACCCGTTGCAGGAGTGATTGATCCATTAGCTCCGGCTGTTACTGTTATTGTATAAGTGTTTAAAACAAATGTTGCGCTGATCGTGTGATTAGCAGTAACGTTTGTGAATGTATATGTTCCAACTGCACCTTGTGATACACCATCAACAACCACATCCTGTACGCTATAACATGCATTCGGTGTAATTGTATATGTAGCATTAGATCCGCAGTTTACCGAACCAGTTGCCGGGGTAATAGAACCGTTTGCACCAGCAGTAACTGTTATAGTATAAGGTATAACATTAAAGCTTGCACTGATTGTATGAGCAGCAGTAACGTTTGTGAAAGTATAAGTTCCAACTGCTCCTTGCGATACACCGTCAACAACTACATCTGCAATTGTATGACAAGCATCTGGTGTAATTGTATAGGTAGCATTGTCGCCACAATTTACTGAACCGGTAGCAGGTGTAATTGTTCCGCCTGTTCCCGGAGTTACTGTTATTGTATAAGTTGTCAATGCGAATGTTGCATTAACGGTAGTATTTGATGTTACGTTGGTAACATTCAATGAAGTAACAGCTCCTTGTGATACGCCATTCAATGTTACATCTGATACATGATAACATGCATCAGGTGTAATTGTATATGCCTGGCTTCCACCTGAGCAAACAGTTGTAACACCATTTGGAGAAATGCTGCCATGAGCACCCGCTGAAGCAGTGATCGTATAATTAGGACTAACTGTTAATGTTTTAAATGCAGTTACTTCTGCACATCCGCCAGGGCGTGTAACATGATAAGTGATATCTGTTGTTCCTGCGGCAACTGCTGTTACCAAACCTGAGTTAATGTCAACAGTAGCTTTTGTAGGATCTGAACTTGTCCATGTACCGCCTGCATCGCCATTGCTGCTATACGTAGCCGTCTGACCGATACATAATGGTGAAGTTCCGCTTACTGTTCCTGCATTTGCTGTTGGGCAACTTTCTGCCACAGCAAAATCACTGAATGAAGTAATGCTGTTTGTTGTTACAATAGATGTTGTAGTTGGCGTTCCTGATATTGCAGGTAATGTCCATGTAGATGGAGAATTGAACTTACCTACTTTCAGATTTGCTGCTGTAATACCTGCATCATTATCATTTGTTCTCCAGTTCAGGGTAAGTGCATAAGTAGTAAATACAATTCCTGAATTGGTAGCTGTCCAGTATTTATTAACACTGAGATCATTTCTCAAACCTGATGTTCCAAGGTTTGGATGATCACCATTAGTAGAAGACATAATAAGATTACCACCTGTAGTAACACTTGCAAAGTTTACAGTAGCAGGTGAATACCTGTTTGTACCTATTTCAAATGTGCGGCTCACGCTGCTACCTGTTGCAAAATTCATTTGCTCATTACCCTGGATATAACCAGTAGCATTAGACGCACCAGAAACAGATGCACCGGCAATCAATATTATTTTATTTGCGCCCGTAATTATATTACCCAATGTGAAAGTAATGGTACCTGAGAAACTAAGATCGATACCGTTTAATGTTACACTGGAAGCATTGGAATTGTTTACTGTTAAATTAGCCAGGTTAGCAGTTGCTGATGTTGTCGAATTCCTGAAAGTACCTGTACCACCGATTGTTTGTGCACTGGTAACAGCGCCTTCTGTACTTCCTGTAAATGATCCTGTCCTCAACGAAACCGATGTCATAGACATTGTTCCATTATTGGTAATGTTGCCTGCAAAAACAAGTGCGCCGCCACTGGCAACGTCTCTTAATTCAGATCCGCTGTTGATGGTAATATTTCCTTTTACAAATGATCCATTGGCGCTCGAAGAAGTTGTGGTTGCCCACCTGTTGGTTCCGTTGCCACCAGCTACAACAAGACTACCAATTGTAGACTGTGTACCAGTTGAACCAACATAAGTATCAAACTGGAATCCTGATGTATTTGCAGAAGCATCTGTACTTACGCCATTACCAAAACTTAATGTATGGCCTGCTCCCCATTGGAGATTTCCTGAAGTCCAGTTCATCGCTAATGAACGTGCTGAACCTGTTGCAGGAGGATCGACAATGGTTAATGTACCTCCGGAAACTGTTCCTAATGGAGAAAGGATATTAACAAGAATAGTTCCTGATGCTACAGAGTTTGCTGCATTTCCATTATCGTTTCCATCGACAGTAATTGTACCACCGCTCTGATTAAATGTAGCACCTGATGCAACACTAAAGTTTCCAAAAATATTCAGATTACCACTTATAACAGAAAGCACACCCGGGCTATTGTTGGCAAATGTGCGGTTATTGGCACCTGCACTGCTCAGGTTAATTGTTGCTCCATTTATACCAAACACATTGGTGTTGGTAATACCTGTTGTAGATGCAGCAGTAACATTCACTGTACCTGCTGTTGCATTTACAGTTCCTGCATTGCTGAATGTTCCGCTAATATTTATAGTCGCACCACTTGCTGTAAGTGTGCTACCCGAATTGTTTGTATAATTTACCCCTGCAAGCGTTCCGGAATTTGCTGTTATAATCCCTCCATTGGTTATTGAACCTGTAGTACTTACTGAACCACCACCGAGTATTATCGTTCCATTATTGGTAATACCACTGGTACCTACTGCAAGAGTTGCCGTATTTGATGTAAGTGTACCTCCTGTATTAATTGTAAGGCTACCGCAAACATTTGCTACAGCCGCATCAGTGGAAACATTAATACCATTAGGGATTATTGCTACATCCCCTGCTCCTGGTGCAGAACCCTGATCCCAGGTTGTACCCACGCTCCAGTTTGTAGAAGCAATCGCTGTATAAATTACAGGTATATCAGAATTAGAACCTCCGATATAATGTGTATTAGCCAGTTGCGCTACACTTAGACCTGTACGATCTACACGGAAATTAGGTGCACTATAGCTGCTTGCAACAAAAGTTCCTGCTGCAGCCGCTGATTGTATCATGCGAAGTGTGGTATTTGAAGTACTTGTTCCTGCAAGTGCAGCAATACCGCCACCGCTTAGACGAACTGAAATAGTACCACCCGCAACCAACCCGGATTGCGAAATGGCCCATGATGTGTTTGTACGCTTATCAACCTGGTAAGCAACGTCAAGGAAGTTAACATTAGTTGTACCAACAGCATCTGCATGCGAAACAGTAATTGTTCCACCTGTTGAAAGCGCAGTTGCACCGCTGAAATAAATATTCACGTTACGATTATTGGTACCAAAACCAATTGGATAATAACCAATACCTGTTCCGCCTGTTGCGGTAGGTAACCCTGTAGTTCCAAACCAACGTGTAACACTACCCGAAGTTAACCTGATCAAACCTGCTGAATATGATAGTGTACCCAATGTTGAGGTTGAGGTACCAAGGGTCAATGTATTTGCCCCGAAATCCAAATCTCCTGAGGTCATTGTTAGTGTTCCGGAGATGGTACGTGAACCTGGAGCTGTTACCACATTATTAGGGCTGGTACCAGTATTAGCAATCGTAACACTGGCAGGACCATTTGTTGTTGGCCATTCAGTACCGGCAGTTTGATTGGTAGCAGCGTTATAGCGCAATGCACCTGTTCCTGTATAGGTAACGGTACCTCCGCTAAGAGCGCTTCCTCCGATAGAAGAAGTTAACAATGCTCCTGCATTGATATTCAAAGTTCCGGTTAATGTAATTCCATTACCGTTACCGTTATTGATCGTATAATTTATAATACCTGTTGTATTGGTACCATTTAATGTAACTGCTTTTACAGCTGATCCTGTAAAATTGATCGCAATAGAACCTGTACTTGTTTCAGAAATTGTTCCTGCAGATTGATTGAACGTACCAGTTACACTCATTGCAATTACACTCGAAGTTGTAGTCGAACTTGTAATGGTACCTCCACTTTGTGTAAAGTTTCCATTAACAGCAATTGTAGTTGCAGAAGTTCCTGAAATGGTTCCGCTGGAAACTGTGAGACCGCCATTAAATGTAAGCGTACCACCTGCAGCAAGTAATGTACCGCCCGATATCGTTGTAAGACCCGCAACAGCCAATGTTGGAGCTGTTCCAAATTGCATTGAACCGGTACCTGTACTTTGTATGGTACATGTTCCACCAATACTTGTAAGTGTTGAGGTTAATGATAATGCAGTTCCGGTTTGACCTGTACTGTTCCATGTAAAATTACCACCAACTGTTGCAGGAGGTGTAGGTGCAGTTGTAGTAATACCTGTTACATTCAGGTTAGATGTAAGTGCATATGTTGCAGTAGGTATTGTTCCACTATTATGTGCGTGATTCCATGTACCATTTACTAATAAAGTAGTAGTAGTAGCACCAGATACTGTAGCCGTAGCAGTTGATGTTCCCGCAGTTACCGTTCCGTCTACTGTGGTTACCGCATTAGCACAGTTATAAGTGATAGTTCCTGTACCCGCACCACTACCGAGGTTTAATGTACCTACTATACTTGCAGTATTACCAGTGTTACTGTAGGCAATTGTTGTTGTATTGGTTGTTGTTCCGAGGAATGTTAAGCTACTTCCTGAAGGAATATCGAGATCAGTACCAGTTCCACCAGCGATTGTCAACGCAACTGAGTTAGCACTTGCAGATAAACTTACAGTAGCATTATTCAACAGAACAAGTCTTCCGATTGTTTCTGTTGCTGGCAATGATGTTACAGCAATAGCTCCTGTTCCACCTGCACCATTGATATTACTTCCATCAAATTGCAGGATATCTGCAGCATCGGCAACTGTTCTTGTTGGATTCCAGTTACTACCTGTACCCCAGGCGCCACTTCCTCCACCTCTCCATGTATAAGTAGAGATCGTTGCCGGCCTTAATGTAAATTCTGATGTAGCATTTAATGTTGTATAGTTTAAAGCTGTTGCTGATGCACTGGTTGCACCAGGTACGGTACCTGAAATCTGTGACCATGTTGCTCCATCCCACCTGTTCACCCTGGTTTGCCCTACTGTACCTGCAACATCACCTGATTGATAATTGATGGTTAGTGTATAGGTACCTGCAGATACAGTACCAGTTTGAGTTGCAACATAATAACGCGATAAATAATTGGTAGGCGAAACATCATTGGGATCCTGCGCATCAATTACCCTGAATCCAACATTAGCTGTTCCTGTTAATGCAGTATAATTTACAGTAACTGCACTTGCTTCATCCGTACCGGTAACATCTCCCAGTGGGTATGTTTTTGATCCTGTTGCAGCATACGCCTGGATAAGTTGTCCTATACCGTTAGTTGCAATAAAGTTTGTGTTGGAAGCAGTTCCTGTAACTGATCCTGTTGATGCAATTGTAAGATCAAAACCACCAAGCTGGAACACACCACTTGTCATGGTTAATGTTCCTGCGATTGTACGTGCAGCATGTAACGAAACCCTGTTTGCTGAACCTGCAGTACCTGTATTATTAATTGTAATATTTGTAGGACCACTTGCAGCAGGCCATTCGTTATTGGTCGGTGTTTGATTACCTGTACCATCATAAGTAAGTGTAGTGGTACCTGTGTATGTTAAAGTACCACCATTAATTGGAGTTGCTGCAGTAGATGATATTCTTAATCCTGCACCCGTAGTGATGGCCATTGTACCGGTAAGGTTGATACCAGCATTATTATTAACCCTGTAAGAAACAGTATTATTGATTGTTCCCAGTGTAACAGATTGCGCAGATGAACCATTGAATTCAATAGTTGTTGCTGTTGATGTACCTGTTTCTGTAATTGTACCACCAGACTGATTAAATGTACCTCCAACTCTTAAAGTACCATTTTGAGCAGCTGAACCTGATGCAAGATCGAATGTACCTGCACTAATTGTAAACGACCCAAGTACACTCAGGCTGGAATTTGAAGTAAATGCCATTACACTTGTAGCAGAACTTGAATAGGTAAAGTTTCCGTTAACAGTTACTGAACCTGCACCGCTTGCTCCATCAATAACAGCAGCTCCTGATACGGTCATGTTTCCACCCACAGTTAATGCTCCGGAGGTAACACACCTGAATTTACCGGTATTGGTAGCCTGGATACTCAGGTTACCCTGAATAGAAACAGTGTTTGTTGTAAAGAAACTCATTGTAGCAGTAGCTCCTGTACAATTATAAGTAAGGTTACCGAAGCTCTGAGCAGCATTTGTCATAGAAGATCCACCAACTACACCCGTTATATTCAGAGTAGAAGTTGCACCCCATGTTGCCAAAGGAATGGTAGAGGCTGTGGTAGTCATATTGCAGGTAGATCCATTTGAGAACGTAAGATTCGCAGCTGCACTTGTTACTGTAAAACTTGAATTCGAAAGAGTAACCGTTCCCGTTACTGTTGTTGTTGAATTCGTTGTTGTGATGCTACCTGAACCTGTTGAAGTTGCCGTGAATGTACCGGCAATGGTATTTACTGCACCAGATGAAAATGTTATATTAATAGCTGATGAACTGTTTATATCAAGTGTTGAACCTGATTGCACATCAATTCCATTTCCAACAACCAGGGCGGCAGTAGCCGAAGCCTGAAGTTTTGCGTTAGCATTGTTTTTTACAATTAATTGCCCAATTGTTTGACCAGTAATACCGGTTAGTGTAGGCGTTGGGGTTGGGGTACCATCAATAATAAGAATATCAGAAGCCGCCGGCGTTGTCCTGCTTGGGGTCTCAGTTTGCAGCCGTAGCAAAAGAAGCTGCAGCTGTTTGGTTCCATGTGTACGTAGCAGGTACGGCAGAGGTTAAAGAGATATTATCGATTGCGCCGCTACCATAAGGAGAAGCATTGTCATTTTTCCATTGAAAAACCAAACGCTGTGTTGTTCCTGCTGCTGATCCCGGAAGCGATATAGCAGTTTGTGCCGTAAAGTTTGCCAAAGCAGCTGCAGGATATTCAGTAATTCCTACTTGCCCACTTGATAGTTCTGTTCCCGCAGTAAGTGTTGTTGAGGTAGGAACAAGAAAAACTTTCATATTATCGAAAGTTGCATCAAGTGTCGGTTGTTTATAACTGAAAGTAAGTTGAATATTAGTTTGCCCCGAAGGGAAGGCGATATCCATGTAAAAAAAGTCAACAGCTGCACTGGCCTGGCTAACTCCATCCGTATATGTTGTAGCATTCGAACCAATAAAAGCAGCCCTTGTACCAACTGCCGCTCCGGCAGCAGTTCCTGTGAACCACTGGTTATTTGCACCATTAACTACGGTCCAGGCACCGAAACCAGATTCAAACCCACCATCGGTTGCCGGGTTAATCAAAGTAGTTTGTGCACCTGCACCTACTGATACAAACAGCAATAACGCCAATATCCAACGCATAAACAGCGCCGGCTTATTGTTTTGTTGTGCAGACTTGTTGTTGATTGTTGCGGTTGGTTGGCTGATAACGCTTGTTTGGCCTGCCGCTGGGCCTTGGTGGATGGACTTCATATAACAGTGATTGGTTTTGATACTTATTAATAGTGTTTTCCTGAAAATAAAAAATGATCATACTGCCAGCTCTGAAAACCGGCATCATGACTTCATTGTTTTTGCTTGTTTAAAGGAAAGACAGTTAGCTTTTGTAGGAGGATGGACTTAAACGATGAAGCAATATAGAACGCTTTTTTCATTTGACAATTTTTTAAATATATTTTTTTAATAACGGCTTATAAACATTGTTTGAATGAAAATTTTTTAAAAAATGGATTGATTATTATAGATTTTGTAAACGGGCACTTCCAAAAGAGGTACTGTAAAAGTTTAAGGACTGAAATGCGGAAATTGGTTAAACAAATAGGTTTGCAACCGGCATCGACTTTATCTGCCAGATGATTGGAACACGGATAAAACAGATGAACGTGGGTATATTTATTATTCAAAAAAATGCATTACTCGTGTCCAAAATCAAAGCTTACAGAAAAATCGGGACATAGGAATTATCCGGGAAACTGCTGTCATACCACAATTTGTAATCTGAAAATACGGTCAATAATCCGTGTTAAAATAAAATGGCAGAAAGAAAAATATCTTCCTTTCAGTTAAAAAAGGGGTAGGTTTTTAAATGCCCAAAACCTGGGAATATGCCAGCATTCGTGTTTATTTAACACGGATGAATTAACATAAAGACTGAAGAGGTCATTGAAATTAAAACCATGAACATCATTTAATCACATAAATCCTAGGTCCGGGAAATAATGAAAGAGCCCCATTCTTACGAATGGGGCTCTTTCATTATTCCTTCAATTGTCAATTATCCATTATCAAGTGTCAATTGCAATTAGAATTTTATCAATTTAACCGTCTTCACACTATTACCTTGTTTCACTTCCATGATATAAGCACCTGCACCAAGATCAGCACCGATATTGGTTGTTTGCAATGCAGATACAACCAGGTTCTTTAACTCACGCCCCTGCATATCGAGTATACGTACACGAATGGTTTCCTTACCGGCTGTTACAACCTGTAATTTAAAGTCGCTTACAGTTGGGTTAGGGAACAGCGTCACCTGCATACTTTCAGCCAGAGCAGTTGTTGCAGGTACTTTTGATCCTTTTGTTGTTATTGATCTTTCACTCTGGCAGGTTCCCAATTTAACCGAAGTACCCCTGATCGTACTGCTTCCGCAATTATTAAATGCCTGTGCAGTTACACTACCATTTACAGCCGCACCTGTATAAGAAACGGTGATGCTTGATGTACCATGGCCCGATGTTATTGTTCCACCTGCAGGTACGGCCCATTGTACAGAAGTAGCGTTGGCTGGCATACCGGTTAGTGTATAAGAATATATCCTGCCAGGACAAGATGCTACCTGTATCACATCGATCACACCTGGTGTTGCCGGTGCAAGTTTGGTGATCGACAGTGTTCTTGCAACACTTGTTCCGCAACCATTCGTTGCCGTTACTGATATTGATCCGCTCACGAACCCATTTGGATATGTGAACGAGATAGATGTTGTGCCCTGTCCCGTTAATCCAATTGCACCCACAGGTACCGTCCATGTATATGATGTAGCAGCTGATACAGCTACGATCGAATAAGAAGCTGTTGTGCCACCTGGTGCCATGTAAGCACATGCATTGGTTGGACCACTGATCAAACCTGGTTGTGGAGGATTTGTTTTGATAAGTGCAAGACTTCTTACACCACTTGTACCACAACCCAGATTTGAAGCAGACACGATAATAGGGCTGCTTGTAAAGCCGGCCGAGAAACTAACGTTTACGATTGTATCATTAGCGCCCAATCCATTTGGATGCGTGATCGTTGTTGTTCCTGCCTGTGCCAGCCAGTTATAAGAAGATGCACCCGGTATCGGCGGAATGGTATAAGTGAGTGTTGCGGCTGTTCCAATAACAGAGCACACATTTGTTTGACCAACGATCTGTTGTGGTGTTGATGGGATCTGTACCGCCAGGTAATAAACAAACAATGGGCTGTTGCCGCAAGGTGAAAGTGCGGTTACCCTTAATTGTTTGTTGGCCTGAGTTGCAAAACCATTCTGGAAGCTAACAGTAAGATTGGCCGTACCCTGTCCTGATATGATCGTAACATTGGTTGCTGGTATTACCCATGTAAATCCTGTTGCTCCTGCGGCTGTTGCTGTATAAGTTACCTGGTCGGCGGTACCGATATACTGGCAAACATTTACAGGACCCGATACAGATATACTAAGTGCTGCATTCACTGCAAAGCTTACGCTGATGGTATGGTTTGCTGTCACATTCGTAAACGTATATGAAGTAACTGCGCCAACTGATACGCCATCTACCAATACATCTGCTACATGGTAACATGCGATCGGCGTAATTGTGTAAGATTGGTTTCCGCCACTGCTTACAACTGTTACTCCATTTGGTGAAATAGAACCATTTGCGCCGGCACTTGCATTGATCGTAAAGCTTGTATTGTTTACAAATGTTGTGTTGATCGTATGATTAGATGTAACGTTTGTGAATGTGTAGGTATCAACTGCACCTTGTGATACGCCATCAACAATTACATCGCTGATCGTATATCCATCGTTTGCTGTGATCGTGTAAGTAGCATTTGCGCCGCAATTTACTGAACCCGTGCCCGGTGTGACAGAACCATTTGCACCAGCTGTTACTGTGATCATATAAGTGTTCAACACAAATATTGCACTAATCATATGATTAGCAGTAACATTTGTGAACGTGTACGTTTCAACTGCACCTTGTGAAACACCATCAACAATTACGTTTGCAATTGAATAACATGCATTCGGAGTGATCGTGTATGTAGCGCTAGCACCGCAATTTACTGAGCCGGTAGCTGGAGTAATTGAACCATTAGCATCAGCTGTTACTGTGATCGCGTAAGTATTCAGAACAAATGTTGCGCTGATCGTATGATTTGCAGTAATATTTGGGAAAGTGTAGGTTCCAACTGCGCCTTGCGATACGCCATCAACAACTACATCTACAATTGAATAACATGCATTCGGCGTAATTGTATAAGTAGCATTCGCACCGCAATTCACAGATCCTGTTGCCGGAGTGATCGATCCATTTACAGCTTCTGTTACCGTAATCGTATAAGTGTTCAATACAAATGTTGCGCTGATCGTATGATTTGCAGTAATATTTGGGAAAGTGTAGGTTCCAATTGCGCCTTGCGATACGCCGTCAACAACTACGTCTGCAATTGAATAACATGCATTCGGCGTAATTGTGTATGTGGCATTTGCACCGCAATTCACAGAACCTGTTGCAGGTGTAATTGATCCGTTTGCACCCGCTGTTGCTGTAATATTATAAGTATTCAATACAAAACTTGCACTGATAGCATGTGCATCAGTAACATTTGTAAACGTATAAGTGCTGATTGCACCCTGGGACACTCCATCCACAATTACATTCGCAATTGAATAACATGCATTGGGTATAATGTTATAAGTAGTATTGCTTCCACAATTGATTAAACCGCCTGGCGTAATAGATCCGTTTGCACCCGCTGTTGCTGTAATATTATAAGTATTCAATACAAAACTTGCACTGATAGCATGTGCAGCAGTAACATTTGTAAACGTATAAGTGCTGATTGCACCCTGGGACACTCCATCCACAATTACATTCGCAATTGAATAACATGCATTGGGTATAATACTATAAGTAGCATTGTTACCACAATTAACTAACCCTCCCGGAGTAATTGATCCATTCGCTCCTGCAATTGTCACGATACTATATGTCTTCAATGCGAATGTTGCACTGATCGAATGCGTTGTTGTAACGTTGCTGAAAGTGTAGGAACTGATCGCTCCCTGCGAAACGCCATCCACAATTACATTGGCAATTGAATAGCAGGCACCAGGTGTGATCGTATAGCTGGCATTGGAGCCACAGTTCACTGAGCTGCCTGGTGTGATGGACCCACCAGTCCCTGCTGTTGCGGTTATATTATAAGTGCTCAATGCGAAAGCTGCGCTTATTGAATGAGGAGCGGTAACATTAGTAAACGTGTAAGTGCTAATCGCTCCCTGCGAAATGCCATCTACAATCACATTGGCAACGGAATAACATGCATTAGGCGTGATGGTATAGCTGGCATTGGAACCGCAGTTTACTGAGCCTCCCGGAGAAATGGATCCATTGGCCCCTGCCGTTGCGGTTATACTATAAGTGTTCAATACAAAGAATGCATGGATAGTATGATCTGTCAGCACATTAGAGAATGTATATGTGTTTACCGCTCCCACTGAAACCTCATCTACCCATACATCTGAAACCCTGTAACAGGCAGCCGGCGTGATGGTATAAGTTTTACTGCTTCCGCAAGCCACCGCTGAACTTGCAGGTGAGCTTATTGATCCACCTGTTCCGGCAGACGCAAAAATGATATGGTTACTATTAGTATTGAAGACAAAACCGGCACTGATAGTATGCGCAGCAGTAACATTTGTAAACGTGTAAGCGCTGATTGCACCCTGCGATACGCCATCTACCAATACGTTGGTAATAGAGTAACATGGATCAGCGGAGATGGTATAGGTTTTACTAGCATTCGGGCATACATAACTAATGCCGACAGAACTAATTGTACCGCCGGTAGCGGCAGAAGCTGTTATTGCAGTTCCCTGCACAGCAATTGATTTGGTTATTGTTCCTGAGCCGCAGGTAGAAGTAACGGCCAGCGTGATTGTACCGGAAGAAAAACCCGCGGCGAAACTAACCTGCAGGGAATTCGTACCCTGTCCAGATACAAGTGTTACACCCGGTGGAACCGTCCAGGTATAAGTATTGGCCCTGAATACCGGTGCAACTGAATAAGTTGTTGTAGATGACGGTGTAGGTAAAGCACAAAGATCTGTTATACCTGAAATTTCGTCTACAGGTGGCAGTTTGGTTACATTGAAAGTTTTTACCGAAATGATGCCATCACATCCTTCAACATATGCTTTCACTGTGCCTGATACAAAACTTACAGGAAAATCTATACCTGCCCTTGATGTGCCCTGTCCGTACAAAATGGTTGAGCCTGGAGGCCCTACCCAGTATATCGATGTACCTGTTAGTGAAGGATCCAGGCCAGTAATCTGGTAATCACCCTGGGATATCGGGCATACATAACTGCTACCGGTAATCGTTATATTGGAAGAACAGGCTGAGGGGAAATACACTGCATAATCTTCTACCTGCGAAGTGCTGTAGATTGCCTGGCCATTCGTAAAAGCAAGCGTACAAGGTATGCCTATCAAACGCATCCTTAAGAATCTATCGGTAACCGGGGAGGCCGGGGTTGTAAAACTAAACTGCCCGGCCACTCCCAGATCTGAATTATAACAGGTAGTTCCCGAATTAGCAACTTCCTCACCTGCATCGAGAAAATCATTATCTCCATTGTAATCTATAAATAGCTGCAGCTTTGTCTGGTGTTGGCTACCGCTAAAAAGTCCTGCACTAAAATTTACTGTATATGTTGTATTAGGAAACAGCTTCGTATTATAAATACATGCATAATCGTTATACCTGGCCTCGGTGTTCACACCTTGCGGCCCAATTTTGTTAATAGTCGCTAATCTGAAATTCTGCAGGATAGGTAATGTGCCATTGCCAGTTAAGGACGTACGGGAAACAGGTGCCGGCCCCCCGGCGACAACAATAAAATACTTTGTAACCTCGCTGGGAAACCCGGAACCCGTAATACGCAATTTTACGGATTTGACGCCTGCTGTAGTAAAACTAACGGTGGGGCTAACCGCAGTTGAGGTTGAAATGTCTCCACCTGTAAATGTCCATGTCCGGCCCGACGCTCCCTGGCTGTTATCTGTAAACGTTACGCTCCCCGGACACATAACCGTTGGCGTACCGGCGAATGCAGCCATCGGTGGAACGGTAGCACAAGAAGTAATGCAACTTCCACCCGGACCGGAAACGTACGTACTCATAGCCGATAGACTTGCCGGGCTAAAAACCGTATTTACAGGATTGTTGATAGTGGGAGCCATAATAAAGAATTGACCAGGGGCATCGTGATTGGCACCGAGGTTGTGCCCGATCTCATGGGCGGCACAGCATCCCAGCGATAATAACTCAGAAGAAAAATCTTCCAGTAACATATACCTGGAGGAATTGCATGTTCCTCCTATATAGGCAAGTCCTATGGTACCATAACTATATACTCCGGAACCCGCAAAAGTTTCACTGCCAATATCCTTAGCTGTCCACACCTGCGCTAAATCATAGGTAAAACCAAAATTGCCTGCCTGGCCCCATGTTCTAAAACTGGAAAGCATAATATCGGCATCAATCCCGGTATAAGCAGGCAGGTATGGATCGGCTGCTATAGCTGCAGAAAGATATTGCCCAACAATATGGAATCGCAACCATCCTGCTCCGATCTGTGCATTATTGTAAAAAACCGGCATGGTGTTCATCACCGCTATGATATGCAGCTGCGTTTCAATCAACCCATACCGCTGGGTCATACTATAGTCGGATGAAATAGCTACTTCTACTGCCATGCATGGGCCAACAACTGCAGAAGAAGTATTGTCTCCTCCCCGGTTTTGTTCCTGCACAAGATGTTCCTGTGCTTCGGTAACGCCGCAAGTCTTGCCTGAATGGGGAACCACATCAGCAGCTTCATATAATACATATACAGAAGCATCCGCATTCTTTTCAAAATACCTGAGTGGTTCAATAAAGTATATTTTCGAATCTTTTTTTATCAATCCATAAACCAGGTTATCAGCAAGCGTGAGGTAAACGGCACTGTTCGCATCGCCACGAATACTGCCTGAATAGGTGTTTGCTTCAAGCGTTGGCAATAACCGTTTTCCGTTATCATCTCCTGCAAATGCTTTGTAATCCTTGCTTACGAGGTCATTTTCATAGATAGAAACAGGAAAAGTCGGGTAACCCTGGAAATCAAAATCATATTCAGTGAATCCTTTACTGTTTGCAAAAGACTTTATTTCGGATGTATTCACTGAAAACAAATCATACTTATTAAAAACTTTCGATAAGGAAGCAACCGTATTTTTATCGACGGGCGTTGGTTGTATTCTTTTTTGCGCAAATACCTGCACTGATACGGTTAACGATAAGAACAGGATCACATAAAATGGAAATGGTGAATTTTTTTTGCCTGTTGTAAGGAAGCGCTTTTTCATTTCGTAGTTTTTAATTTTTATAAATAAGTAATGCCAGGGGTAGCCGGTTCCGTTTATTGCGGGCCTTTCCTGATCTTATCCTGGAGCAGATCAAGCTGGTAACTGTAATAGAAGTATGCTACTGCGATAAGGACAAAAGTTGCCAGCAGCACAATGATGATGAGGAAGTCTTTTTTAAGCAGTTTCATTTTTTGATTTTTGTAATATCAAACTTAACTGCAAGGGGTAGCTGTTTCAAATATCCGGGCGGACAATCGCCGGACTTATACAGGACAAAAAACGGACAATTACCCAATGAGCATTGCTTGTCAACAGGTTAATGAAATTTCATTTGTACCTTAACAGGTATAAATTACCAGTACTTACACGTTTTCTTATGAGATCTGTTTCACTTTTACTTTTTTTCTTAATTGCAGGGTTTCATGCAAAATGCCAGTTGGAACCGTTTAGCCCGGAAGAATGGGCGAAAAAATTAATGGATGCCGGGGACAGGGAAAATCATGCGGCGCTATCCCTGATGGATACGCTCGACCGCATAACATACATCTTGCCTCCCGACAGCTGTGTGGTTCGATACAAAGCATTTGTGCCGACGATCGAAAAAATGCTTCCCGGGATAGAAAAAGCCGCTGACAACGGTAACCCTTATTTTATTTCGCGGATCAATTGTTTAAAGGCGATGCTACTATCCATTGAGAATGGAATGATAGCTTCCACCCCTTCTCATAAACAAAAAGTGATGGAACTGATGGCCGATGCCATGCACACCGCACATGAAACAAATGATGAATACCTTGAAGCTTTTGTAGCGAATGAATATTTCTCCCGTATGAAATATTATGAAGAAACTGCCCTTGCCGTTATCTATGGATTATACAGCGCCGAATTATATGAGAAGCTTGGCCTGGAGCGTTTCCCTAAATATGAATTTCTCAGCGAAATCATGTACCGTGTACGGGAATACGATAAGTGCATTGAGTATAGCAAAAAATGGTTGGTTTCAGAAAAGTCTCCGGACTTATTGAGATTGGGACAAAGGAAGATGTTTACATTAAATAC
This sequence comes from Ferruginibacter sp., assembly GCA_047601875.1. Classification (GTDB taxonomy): domain Bacteria; phylum Bacteroidota; class Bacteroidia; order Chitinophagales; family Chitinophagaceae; genus Ferruginibacter. The sequence continues at coordinate 1,604,113 of JASGIL010000001.1, forward strand.
ACTTGGCCTTGCTTTCCATCGCAAAAGCATGTACGATTCTGCTTTGTTCTATTATAATAAATCGCTGTCAGCCGCCGAAAAAGAGGCAAACAGGCCGGATTGGGTTGGCATCATCAGCGGTAATATGGGCCAGGTATATTACCTGCAACGCCAATACGATACTGCAAAAGCATTACTGGAAAAAGATTATAAGATCAGTATGTCATCTGAATTGTATGACAATGCTGCTAACTCACTGCAATGGGTAGCAAGGGCAAATGCAGCACTGGGGAATAATGAGAAAGCATTACAACAGGTACGTGAGGCCATGCAGCTTATTCAAAGGATGCCCGATAGAGGGTACCAGCAAAATATTTATTACGCTGCCATCGAAATTTACAGTTCAAACAATCATTACGACAGCGCTTTATATTACTCAACGCTTTATCAAAAATTACATGATACTATTGAAAAAAATATCAACCTCAGCAGTGTTGCTGTATCACGTGTAAGGCTAACCGAGGAAAAATATATTTATGACATACGGCGCTTACAGCTGGAAAAAAAAGCACAGACCCAACAACGCAATTTTGTGATCGCCGGTATTTTATTCCTTGCACTTACCAGTATCCTGTTGATCAACAGGCAACGGTTAAAACATAAATACAAACAGCAAAGCCTGGAAATGCAGAACAAAATAATTGAGCAGGAAATATCTTCTGCAAAGAAACAGATGGCGATGTTTACCGATAGCATCATAGAAAAAACAACTGTTATTGAAAAACTGGAGCAACAAATGCAGGAGAGCCAGTTATCGGCAGGGCAACAGGAAGCTATTAGTGTTTTAAGTCACCTGACGATCTTAACAGAAGATGATTGGGAAAAATTTAAAGCGCTTTTTGAAAAAATATATCCATTGTTCTTTCAAAAATTGAAATTACAGGCACCTGATATCACGCTTGCAGAACAACGTATGGCAGCACTCATACGATTGCAGCTAACTACACGCCAAATGGCATCTATGCAGGGAATTTCGCCAGACAGTGTACATAAAACGAGGCAAAGGCTTCGCCAACGGCTTGACATTTCAAATGAGGTAAATCTGGAAGAGTATTTTTCGGGTTTGTGATTTTCTACTTTCTTGTTATCCAGGACAAAAAAAAGCTCATCCAGTAAAGGATGAGCTTTTATGATCCGAGGGTTTATTCTCTTTTTAGAATTTTATCAATTTAACTGTCTTCACCGTATTGCCTTGTTTCACTTCCATGATATAAGCACCTGCACCAAGGTCAGATCCGATATTGGTTGTTTGCAATGCAGATACAACCAGGTTCTTTAACTCACGACCCTGCATATCGAGTACACGTACACGAATGGTTTCCTTAGCAGCCGTTACAACCTGTAATTTAAAGTCGCTTACAGTTGGATTCGGAAACACATTTACCTGCATGGTTTCTGCAGCAGTTGTTGTAACTGTTGTTGCGCCTTTTGCAGTTGGACGTGGACCTGGAGGTGGTGGCGGACCATCACCGCAGGTAGGATATTTAGCCGCAACACTTCTTACTGTACTGCTACCACAATTGTTAACTGCAGTTGCTGTTACGGTTCCATTAATAGCTGTTGGCGGATAAGATACCGTGATGCTTGGAGTACCCTGGCCGGTTAAAATGGTTGATCCGGCTGGTGATGTCCATTGAACAGACACAGCATTTGAAGGCATGCCTATCAGTGAATATGTATATATCCTGTCAGGGCATCCCTGTGATTCTATCACATCGATCGCTGATGGCGTTGCTGGTAATAACCTTGATACAGTCAATGTTCTTGGACCGCTTGTTCCACAACCATTCGATGCAATTACTGATATTGTTCCACCAGTATAACCTGCAGGATAAGTAAATGAAATATTTGCTGTTCCCTGTCCTGTTAAGCCAATAGCTCCTGCCGGTACGGTCCAGGTATAAGTAACACCTGCTACCGCTACAACTGAATAGTTAGCTGCTACTCCACCTGGTGCAATATTAGCACACACATTGGTTGGGCCGAAATGATACCCGGTGTTGAAGGAGCAATTTTTGTAAGTGTAAGACTTCTTGCAGGGCTGGTACCACAACCATTTGCAGCTGCAACAGTAAGTGCACTGGTTGTAAATCCACTTCCGAAACTAATGGTTACTGTCGTATCATTTACTCCAGGACCATTTGGATGGTTGATGGTGGTATTACCGGCCTGTGCTATCCATACATATTCTGAAGCACCCGGTACAGATGCAATGGTATAAGTATAAGTATTTGTTGTGCCGACGATCGGGCAAACATTGGTATTACCCACAATTGGTTGTGGCGTAGAAGGTGTTTGTACCAATAGATAATAAATGGTCAGTGGGCTGTTTCCGCAGGAAGACGTAGCGGTTACCCTTATCTGTTTGTTGGCTTGTGCTGCAAAACCATTCTGGAAAGTAACCGTAAGTGTGGATGTACCTTGTCCTGATATGATCGTAACATTTGTTGGCGGGATCACCCAGTTATATCCTGTTGCACCAGCGGATGATGCTGTGTAAACAACCTGTGTACCATTGCCGATATAAGGACAAACATTTGTTGGTCCTGTAACTACCGGTGTTGTCAATGATGCATTGATCGCAAATGTTGCACTGATAGAATGATTGGCTACTGTATTGGTAAATGTATAAGTCGTTATCGGTCCTTGTGATACACCGTCAACCAACACATCATCTATATGATAACATGCAGCTGGTGTAATATTATACACATTGTCTGTACCACAACCAACAACAGATGGACCTGCAGGTGTTACACTACCATTAGGACCTGCGCTTGCAGTGATCGTATAATTAGTAAGCGTAAATGTTGCAGAGATGGTATGATTGGCTGTTACATTGGTAAAGAGGAATGATGGAACTGCCCCAACAGAAACGCCATCCACCAATACATTGGCAATGGTATAACAAGGATCCGGGGTGATGGTATAATTTGCATCGGTACCACAATCAACCGATCCTGAACCCGGAAGTATTGTTCCACCTACGCCTGATGTTACCGTAATGGTATAAGGTGTAAGGATAAAGTTTACGCTGATGGTATGGTTCGTATTTACGCCGTTGAAAGTATAAGAACTCACTGCTCCTACTGAAACACCGTCAACCAATACATCGCCGATACTATGGCAGGCACCGGGAGTGATCGTATAAGTAATGTCATCACCACAGTTAACAATAGACGCACCCGAAGGCGTTATTGTACCAGTTCCTGAAGCAAAAGCACTAACTGTATATGTAGTGAGTACAAAAGTTGCGCTGATCGTATGTGCCCCTGCTGTAATATTGGTGAAGGTATAAGAATTAGTTGCACCCTGTGATACGCCATCAACAACTACATCAGCAATATCATAGCAGGTATTTGGAGTAATTGTGTAAACGGCATTGTCGCCACAGTTATAATTAGTAGCGCCAGTTGGTATTACTGTACCATTAGCACCAGCCGAAGCGGTAACCGTTGCAACACATGGTGTAGTTACATCGATCACGTTAGAATTTCCGGATGTACTTGTAGTACTGAATGCACGCACCCTGTAATGATAAGTAACATTTGATGTAAGACCTGTTACAGATTGTGAAAGGCCGTTTACAGTTAGGTTATTATAACCCGGAACAAATGAAGGATTAAAGCTGGTGAATGTATGCGAACCCAGGTTTGAAACCACGTCAATATTTGACTGTGTCCATTCTGTTCCCAATGTTGGGAAACCTGAGGCTGGATTCACGGTAACGCCACCTGTTACAGAAGCATTTCTTACAAGCGTTTTATCCAATGTAGTATTACCGCCGCCTGCCCAGTTTGTACCTGGATCCTCACCGATCCTTCCAAAGATATCAACGTTTGAAGCAGTTGAAACTTTAAATAACGCAAGTGCATCATCGCCATTATAATTTACAGCTGCATTGGTTGTACTTGTACCACCATATATGGTAGCTGCTGAATTTTTATAAACAATCGTAGCACCATTTGCAAGGCTGCCTGATAATAATACATCACTCGTTGGAGTTGATACACCATTTGCATATAACCTTAACCTGTAATCGCCGAGGTTTACAGGTGCACCTGTACCATTGTATATCTCAACATATTTATTATTGCTTGATCCTTCTACATATTCGGAGAAGAAGAGATCCGTTGCAGTAACTGTATTGCCAAAAGTTGGCGATGTACTTACATCCAAACGATAACTTGTTGCACCTGAAACTGCCTGCCAGTTAGCTGTGAAGCTGGTACCTGTATTGTTATCGGTTGCAGCAGTTGCCACCGGTGCATCCAATGCTGAAGTTGCAAAGCTTTGTTGTGTACCATAAGAAGTACCACCTGCGTTGGTAGCATAAGCTTTATAATAATAAGTAACACCTGGGTTCAGCCCGCTAACGGCAGATGAATATGCGCCAAGTGTTAATGTGCCTCCGGCAACCTGTGTTCCTGTTCCATTCGTAAATCCATTCAGTGTGCTGTACTCAATGCCATAAGCACTGATCGCAGTACATCCATTGTCCGTAATGGTTCCGTTGAGTGTTGCACTTGTTTGTGTAACACCCGATGAACTACCGGTAGTAACTGCAGGCGCTGTATTGATACCGCTGCCTGATGCTGATACGTTGCTGTTTGCAGCACCACCTCCGCCAACTACAATTGTTCCATTATATGACTGAACAAGTGTTGGACTAAATTTCACATAGATCAATTGTGAGAATGCACCACCTGGTTGCGTGATGGTCAATGATGGGAAATAATTCACATCATCTGTTGAATAACTATAACCATTTAGTGTTGCTACGGTTACGTCAGCAGTAGAAAGATTTGATCCCGTTATTGTAAATGTATGAGCAGTTGTTGTTGTGCCTGTACAAACAGCGCCAAACGCTGTTAACGCATCCGTACTTAGCGTAGGCGTCAACGTTGTAAAAGTTCCCTGGCTGCTATAAGCCGTACCACCGCCATTTGTTGCATAAGTATGATAATAATATTGTGTACCGGAATTCAATACGCTGATATCAACAGAGAAAGAGCCAAGGCTCAGGTTGCTGCCCGGGAACTGTACCCCGGTACCGTTAGCAAAACCTGCATTGATACTGTATTCCGCACCATAAGCTGTAATTGCTGAGCAACCTTCAGACGTGATTGTTCCCGGAATGGTTGCTGAATTGATGGTAACATTTGTTGCAGCACCTGCCGTAACTGTTGGAGCGGTATTGATACCACTTCCTGTAGCAGCAACATTATCAGATGTTGCACCGCCACCACCAACAGCAATATTGCCGTCATATGATATTACTGAGGTTGGTGAGAACTTCACATATATTAATTGTGAGAAAGAACCACCAGCCTGTGGGATCGTTAATGAAGCGGTATATATATTATCATCAGTAGAGAAACTATAACCAGAAAGTGGGCCAACAGTAACATCGGCAGTTGTAAGATCTGTTCCTGTGATCGTAAATGTATGTGCAGCACTTGTTGTATTGATACAAACATTTCCAAACCCATTCAATGTTGTTTCTGAAAGTTCGGGCTGATTGGCTGCATTGGTTGTACCGCCTTGTGTTGCACCAAAACCAGTTTCAACATTATTACCATTTCTTGCTTTAACCTGGAAAGTATATAATGTAGCCGGGGTCAAACCTGTCACCGTTTTTGTTCCCCATGTTGATGCCGTTTGCCATACAAGTGATGCTGCCAATGAACCATCGGTTTGCACATAATTACCGCCTGTTTCCTGTATTGCATATTGTGTTGATACAGGATTACCATTTAAAGTAACAGTAACATCAAGACTTGATGATGTTGGACTTGCTACCGTTGGCGCTCCCGGTGTATTAGCCAATGTATATAAACCTGCGCTGCCACCAAATGCTGTTTCAACACTTGCACCATTGCGTGCTTTTGCCTGGAAAGTATTATTTGTATTTACGCCTAAACCAGTTACTGTTTTTGTGCCCCATGTTGATGCCGTTTGCCATACAGGAGATGCTCCAAGTGAGCCACCTGCCTGTACATAATTGCCACTACCTGTTTCCTGTATCGCGTATTCTGTTGTGGAAGGATTGCCATCGCCGCCTGCAAGTGTTACATCCAATGATGTTGTTGTTGGATTATTCACTGTTACTGTTCCGGGTGCATTGGCAAGTGTAAAGAAATTGCTTTCACTGCCATAGCTTGTGCCTATAGTGTTGGTTGCATAAGCCCTGTAAAAATATTGTGTGTTTACTGAGAGGCTGCTAAGTGTACTTGTAAAAGATCCGGTTCCGGTTCCATCAGATGTTCCTGAAGTTGGATTGGCACTTGTTCCAAATGCAACACCACGTGCAGTTACCGATACGCCTCCGTCAGAAGTAACATTACCACCAGATGAAGCACCTGTTGTTGTAATTGAAGAAGCTGTTGTGGTTGTTACAGTAGGAGCGCTTGTTGCAGCTGCAGTAAGAACAAAAGTAGAAGCGTTTTTGAACCTCACTGTTCCACCTGCCTGCCCGGCATTGGCAACCACGGCATATATAACAATCGAAGTACCTGCAGCAACCGTTACCGAACCGGTAAAAGTATTTGTAGTAGCGTTGGTTTGTGAAGCGGTACCAAAAGTGGTAACAGCGCCTCCATTATTTGAATATTGTATTGTAAAAGTAGCCCCAGCCGCTGTTCCACTTAATGTTGTGAGCCAGGTAATACTGTTTAATGTGAAATAGTGTGTCGCATCTGCAGTAATTGTTACTGCAAAATATTTATTTGCTGTAAAAGAAGCTGCTGGAGATGCGGTGTTAAAGCCACTACCGCTGAGTCCATCTGATGCAGAAGCACAGGTAACACCGGCACCTCTTGTAAGATTGTTGAAACTAACACCGGTCGGGGGTGTTGTCCAGGTAGCGGTAGGAGTTGCCGGACAAGTTATTGTCCCTTCACCTCCCAATGTTACTGTGGTTTGCCCCATTGTATTTAAAGAGACGAAACCGGCCAGTAAAACAAAAACAAAACTCAGCCATTTCGGAAATATGCCTTTAAAATCATTTACTGTTTTGCAGGCAGGTGTGGGCGTAGAAACTTTCATAAATTTTGATTTGAATTGGTCTAAGAATACTTAAAAAAAATTGGTTGCGAATTTAATGGTTAGCGTTTAACAGAAAGTAAATGCAATGTTATGAAAACAAAAACATTTAAGTTCTGCTTCTTGAAAAATTTTGATCGGCGGTGATGTGAAATGTTTTGATAAGGGGTCAGATCCATGTGACTGTGAATATAAGATTTTTTCTTTAGTTATGAGTTTTGAATTATGAGTTATGAGTTGGTTGTATGGGGGCGGCAGAATTGCGTAAACTTCGGAGTTTCGGAAAGCTTAGATCATCATTTAATCATAGTTCAGACAATTGTCAATTATTTATTATACTTTCCTTTTTAAATATTGTTAGAAACATCAAGACCTATAAGGTTTTAAAAACCTTATAGGCCTGAACCAAATTGTTTGTATGAGCGACAAAAAACTACTGCCGGAATTCCGCTTTTATTATTTCACGGACAAATACGAGGAAACCGTCTCATTTTATAAAAACCTTCTGCAACTGGAAGTGATGCGTTCCTGGGACCGCGGCCCGGGTGAAAAGGGAACGATCTTTTATTCACCCAACGGAACCGGTTTGATAGAGATCGAAGAAGGTACCACATCTCCGGTGATCCAGGGTGCGCTTTATATCCAGGTGGAGGATGTTGACCGTTGGTACGGGATCGCCATTAATAATCATGTAAAGATCATTCAACCGCTGAGCGACACTTCTTACGGGCACAGGAATTTTAAATTTGAGGATCCGGGTGGGTTGACAGTGGGGCTGTTTAAATACAATAAATAAATTTTCAATATACAACGCACAATGTTCAATGTTCAGCGGATTTGAACATTCAACATTGTACGTTGTATATTGAGCATTAAGATAAAAAACCAAAGTTTACCAGATACGGTAAAACATTATGATCAATCCAGCTGACAAGATCACTTCTAACAATAAACTTTACGGCCTCGACCATTTAAGAGCATTGGCGATCACGCTTGTGTTTTTATTTCACTATGGCCAATTGTTTCCGCATCCGCTATGGACCAATCCTGTTGGCAGGTTCGGCTGGACAGGTGTTGATCTCTTCTTTGTATTGAGTGGCTATCTTATCGCTTCACAACTCTTTTTAAAAATTGTTGCAAACAAACGTTTATCCCTATCCGAATTTTTTATCAAGCGTTTTTTCAGGATCATTCCTGCCTACCTTGTTGTATTGGCCATTTACTTTTTTATTCCTTATGCAAGGGAATGGGAAGCGCTGGCACCGGCATGGAAATACCTCAGCTTTACTTATAATTTCGGGCTCGACCTGCACAAACACAGAACATTCTCACATTCATGGTCGCTTTGTATCGAGGAACAATTCTATTTATTATTGCCGGCTATTCTTGCGGGTTTGGTTTATTTTAAACTTATAAAAAAAGGCGCCCTGTTACTGATAGCATTGTTTGTATTTGGTTTTATCATAAGGTATTATTCTTATGATAAACTGGTAGGGCCATTTATGGATGATGATAATGGTTATCTCAATTGGTACAAGTGGATCTATTATCCAACTTACAACAGGCTGGATGGATTATTGACCGGCGTTTCCATTGCTGCACTTTTTACTTTCAGGCCATTGTGGAAAGAACGCATCTGCAAATATGGAAATATGCTTTTGTTGTTAAGCCTGCTTGTTATAACAGCTTCTTATTTTTTATGCAGGAACCAGGGTACATTCGGCGCCAGCATTTTCGGTTTTCCGTTGGTAAGCATTGGGTACGGATTGATGCTGATGGGAGCAGTGAGCCCCAAAACCTTTTTATACAAATGCAATTCAAAAATAACGGCTACGGTAGCAACACTTTCCTATGCCATTTATCTCACACATAAAATTGTGATACATATTACACAGGATAAGTTCGGAAAAATGGGAATCAATGTGCATGGAAATTTGATGTTTGTGATTTGTGTTGTTACTTCTGTGATTGGTGCCTGGCTATTGAATAGAATGGTTGAGAAACCGTTTTTGAAATGGAGAGAGAAAATTTTACGATCAAGAGAATAGCACTTCGTCAGTCGATATTCTATTGTGAAAACAGCAAGATCGATTCAAGTATTTTTTTTGCGGCTTTTGTATTTTTCTTTGTGCCTTTGCGTGGAATAAGATTTGGTCTCACGCAAAGTAATAAAGATTTGCACAGACGCAAAGGATTGTTCCTTATTCGATATTCTACGTGCCTGTTTTTTATAGAATAGAATATCGAATCACGAAAACTGTTAAATCATGCCAGTCATTTAATCAACTAAATCAACGGTCCGGATATTTTTTTTAACTTCCCATATGCCTTCCCAACTATTAAAACTCGTTGTTACCAATCCCTGCCATGAGAACTGGGACAATATGCAGCCGGTAAAGAACGGGAGGTATTGCGGTTCCTGCCGGAAAGAAGTGATTGATTTCTCGGTAATGAGTGATGAAGATGTACAGCATTACTTCATAAAAAATAAGAATGCAGGAACATGCGGCAGGTTCAGGAATACACAACTCGACAGGATCAGGATCAATATCCCTTCTTATGTTCTTCAAAAAAAGATAACCCCCTGGAAAAAATATTTACTCATTCTTTTATTGTGTTTTGGAAGTACGGTTTTTTCTGTTGATGTATTTATAGGGAATGGAAATTTGTATGCTCAGACACAAAAGAAAAAGACCCATTCAAAGAAGAAAAAGAAATTTACATGGAAACCAAATGTTCTGATCTCTACAACTATATCGGGCTTAACTATTCCTGCAGGATGCGCAACAACTACAGGTTTTACCCAAACGAAGCCCGATGAACCAATACCAGGCGTACCCATGGACCAATGGGAAACCATAGAAGAAAAAATGACCATGTACAAAAAGATCAATGCGAAAGATCACGCACTTGCTATTAATTCAACTACTAACGATAAGGAGAAAGCACCTCAAAAGGGTGAGCCTGTTAATAGAACAGAATTTATTTTACCTGCGCCCTTGGCGCTCAGAAAAAGATTGGTGAAAAAGCAATAGAATATCGAATCACAAAATATTAAACGAACAAACTATTTTTATACAATTCATCAAAATGAAAAAGATCATTTACGCATTTGCATTAGCACTTTTTGTTTTCAGCTGTTCCACAAAAAAAGAAGATAGTTCCAATACCACGATATCTGAAAAAAACAAAGCGTTTTTAGCTTTTGAAAATGTTTTTTTAGATGCCTACTGGAAACAGTATCCATCTGCATCCATCAATATTGGTTATGGAAAATATTATGACAAACTGGTTATACCCGATAGCAATGCAGTGGCAGATAATATTTCTTTTTCAAAACAATGGATCGATTCGTTGAACAGGATCGATTACAACGGCTTAAACGATAACAATAAAATAAGTTTCAATATTATTAAGAACCAATTGGAAAGTGATGGCTGGTACCTATCGGTTTTCAAACAATACGAATGGGATGCCACCCAATACAACCTTGGTGGCGATTGTTATTATATCATCAATCAACCTTATGCAGGATTGGATGAAAGACTAAGAATCTTATCCAAACGTTTACAACATGCTGATGAATATTATAAAGTTGCATTTAAAATGTTGCATCAACCCACAAAGGAGCATGTTGAACTTTCAATATTACAAAACAAAGGCAGCCTTTCTATTTTCGGGCAGGCACTTACTGATTCCATCAGCGCATCTCATTTAACGGATGCAGAAAAAACAACTCTGACTGAAAATGTAAATAAAACAGTGGCTGCCATCAATGGTTTTGTTGATTCATTGAACGGGTTGATGGCTGATAAAAATTATAGTTTCCGCAGTTTCAGGATTGGTAAAAAATTATTTGAAGAGAAATTCAAATACGATCTTGCTACCAACCTTACACCGCAGGAAATTTATGACAAAGCCACAGCAGATAAAAAATTGTACTACAATAAAATGTTTCACAATGCTGACACGTTGTGGGCAAAGTATTTTAGAGATCAGCCAAAACCAAAAGATACATTAACGCTTATTCAATCAGTGATCGATAGAATATCATTACAGCATGCAACACCTGCAACTTTATTTGATACACTGGTGAGCCAGGTGCAACAACTAAAAAAATTCATACTCGCAAAAAACCTGTTTGATTTTGATACTACTTATCCATTGAAAGTGAGGATCATGCCCGAATACCAGCGTGGCTTTGCTGCAGCAAGTGCTGAGTTCACACCACCCTATCAAAAAAACGGCGAAACTTATTATAACATTGATGACATTTCAAAATACAGCAAAGAAAAAGCGGAAGGTGAATTGAGAGAGACGAATAATTATGCATCCTGGTTCCTTTCCATACATGAAGCGATACCGGGCCATTGTTTACAGGGGATTTATAACAATAAAAGATCACCGGATGTGCTCAGGTCTGTTTTTCAAAATGGAGCAATGATTGAAGGATGGGCCGTATATACTGAAACCATGATGCTTGAAAATGGATTTGGCAATCATGCACCCGAACTTGAAATGATGCATGATAAATTAAAATTGCGTGAGCTGGCCAACGTTATCATTGATTATGACATTCAATGCCTGGATAAACCAAAGGAAGATATTATACAGTTACTCACTAAAGAGTGTTTTCAAACAAATGCCCAGGCAGAAGAAAAATACCATCGTGCTACTGTTTCACAGGTACAGCTTTGCTCTTATTATACCGGTGCCAGCTCTATTTATGCATTGCGTGATGAATACAAAAAGAAGATGGGCGATCAATATAGTTTGAAAGATTTTCATTCAACGTTTTTGAGCTTTGGAAGTTCGCCGGTGAAGTATATAAGAGAACGAATGCTGAAATAAGCCGCAAGATATAAGCTTCAAGATATAAGTCTGACCATTAAATATGAATACTCCAAAGATTACAAACAACTTGCAGCTTGCGGCTTGAAGCTTGAAGCTTGCAGCTATTAACTTTAATTCCATATGCCAAAAATTACAAAAACAGCATCTAAAGCAGCAACAGCCCCTACTACAGCCCGTGAGTTTATTAAAAAACTAGAGGCCCTTCGATCCGACAAGGAACAGGAAAAGATACAGCGTTATTTCAAAATGGATGAAGGAGAATATGGACATGGCGATCAATTCATCGGCGTAAAGATGGGCCAGCTGTTTTCATTGGCAGCTACCTGCATTGAAATGCCCGTAAAGGAAATGGAGAAATTATTGGAAAGTCCTATTCACGAAGCAAGGGCTGGTGCAGTAAGTATCATGGATAAAATTTCCCGCAACAAAAAAACAACTGAGACCCGCAGGAAAGAAATTTATGACCTCTACATGAAACGCCACGACAGGATCAACAACTGGGACCTTGTTGATCTTGGTTGTTTGTATATGACCGGTAGCTGGCTCTTTGATAAACCGCGTACCGTTTTATACAAACTTGCCAAATCTAAAAATATGTGGGAGCGTCGCACTGCGATTCTTAGTACCTGTTATTTTATAAGACAAGGAGAAGTTGATGATACTTTTAAGATCGCTGAAATGCTGGTGAAGGATAAAGAAGACCTTGTACACAAAGGCACAGGATGGATGCTGCGCTTTGCAGGCGGAAAAGATCCCAAAAAACTATTTGCGTTTTTGGATAAATATGCAGCTACGATGCCACGGGTATTATTGAGATATTCTATAGAAAACCTCGACAAGAAAAATAAAGAACGATATATGAACGTAAAAGAAAAAACCAAAGCACAAAAAAAATAACCGCAGAGGTAAAGGACGTTTTCTCAGAGGTTCGCAGCGTTGCCACTAAGGCACAAAAATACTAAGTAGCAGTAAGGTTTTTCTTTGTGCATCTTTTTGCCTTAGCGCCTTCGTGGCAAAACCTTTACCAGTTAATGCCGCAATTTGCCTCCTAATAGTCGCAAACACACAGCATCACGAAAAATTACAGCACCTATTTTTGTTTCACATTAAATCAATGCAGTTTGAAAAAGTACAGCATCCCAATTAAAACAGTAGATGATTATATTTCCTGCCAGCCGGATGAGTTTAAAGAAATGCTGGAACAGATCCGCAGCCTCATTCATGTGCTTGCCCCGGCAGCCGAAGAAAAGATAAGCTACCAGGTCCCCTGTTATAAATATCATGGCATGCTGGTTGGGTTTGGTACACATAAAAAAGGCTGTAGCTTTATGTAATGAGCACAACTTTATTAAATGACTATGCAAAAGAATTAAAAGGATTGGAATGTACGCCATCAACCATTCATTTTGATGTTAATAAAAAATTACCTGTTGCATTGATAAAAAAAATAGTGAAGCAGCGGATGAAGATGAACGAAGCAAAAGCTGCAAGCCGCTAGCTTGTAACCTCAAGCTACAAGCCTGTACTTTAAATTAAATACTCAAAAAACTACAAACGACTTGTAGCTTGAAGCCTGCAGCCTTACCGAAAAGACAATCAAATTTAAAAATACACAACGATGAGTTCACAAAAGATAACGCCATTCTTATGGTTTAACAACAATGCTGAAGAAGCAATGGATTTTTATGTTTCTATTTTTAAAAATGCAAAGGTCATCAACAAAATGTACCAGGGCGAAGGAGGTCCGCTGCTTACTGCTACTTTCCAGCTTGAAGGACAGGAACTCATGGTATTGAATGGTGGCCCGATGTTTAGTTTTACAGAAGCCATTTCTCTTTTTGTAAAATGTGAGACACAGGAAGAAGTTGATTTTTTCTGGAACAAATTCATTGCAGATGGTGGCCAGGAATCAAGATGCGGATGGCTTAAAGATAGATATGGTTTGTCGTGGCAGATCATACCCAATGCTTTGGGTAAATTAATGGGAGACAAAGACCGTCAACGTGCAGGCAGGGTAATGCAGGCAATGATGAAGATGAATAAGATTGTGATCGCTGATTTGCAGAAAGCTTATGACAATGTATGATGTATGATTTGACGGACACACCATACATCTTACATCATACATTTAAGTTATTGTTAAGCAGCAATCCTTACAAACTATGTGTCTTAACTTTATTAAAAAAGGGTTATGACCAAAAATCACTTCTTACTATTTCTTTTCGTTTTTTCAACTGCTGTTTTAACAAGTTGTTCCAAAACAAAAAAAGATGATCATGATAATTGTGTCAGCTATTCCAATTCAGCTGTAGAAAAAGTTGTAGGCCCAAATACAGGATTGATTAACCAGGATATAAACCTTGTCGTTAGTTATGGTTTGTCCAGTGGCTGCGGCCAGTTTGATCATTTTGAAAGTATTGCTGATGGTGATACAACAATCGTGAACGTGGTTGGTAAATACAATGGTTGTGTATGTACCGCTATTTACCAGGTTGCCGAAGCTCCTTATGTTTTTAAATCTTCCATTGCAGGTACTTATTTCTTAAAATTTTTAAAGAACGATAATACGATGTTGGTGGATACGATCGTAGTGCAGTAAGCTAATAGCTATTAGTCTCTACCTGGTAAACAAAGTGTATTTATTTTTTTCAACTTTATTTAAAACGAAAATAAAAATGAAAACATTTTGTGTTTTAAATTATAAAAGTTCAGGCTAACAGCTTGCAGCTTATAGCTTGTAGCTTGTAGCTTATTTAGTAGATTGCACCCCAGTTAACAAATCGCTGAATGAGCCTGAACCAACAGCCTGGTTTTTCAAAAGAAAAATTTCCTGCACTAACAGGCATCCGGGCCGTGGGCGCTGCCGCTGTTTTTTTTGTTCACCTTCCATTTAAATTGGGCCTTAAACCTTTTATAGATGTGATGGCGTTGATGACTTTCTTTTTTGTTATAAGCGGCTTTCTCATCTTTTACCTATATTATGAAAATATAGCGGTAAGAAGTGGTAAGCTCTTGCAATATTTTGTCAACCGCTTTGCACGCATCTATCCTGTTTATTTTTTATTGGTAACGATCGCTATCCTGCTTCGTCATGATTATCGGGCGATATTCCTTTTTAAAAACTACACACTTACACATGCCTTATTTTATAACCAGGGCGACAGGGCCATACAACAAAGCTGGTCTTTAACAGCAGAAGAATGTTTTTATTTATTGGCTCCACTCATAATGTACCTGGTCAGGAAATTCAACTATATTGTTGCATTGGCTTTTGGTATTTTATTATTGGGTATTGCATTACTTATTTCAACATTACCCATTTCATTGCTTCATACACCCCAATATGTTTTTTCAGTTAGTTTCTTTGGACATTTTTTTGAATTTTTTTGTGGGATATTTTTAGCATTACTCATTCTCAAAAGAGAAAAACGGGATGATTTTTTTTTAAAAGGGAAAAAATATACCATTGCCGGTGGCCTTGGCATTTTGATCCTGTTTGGCCTGTTAATAATCAGCGACAATATGAATGAAGCCGCCGAAACAAGACAATTTATCGTTGTAAATAATTTCATTCTGCCGGTAATAATAGCCATTTTCTTTTATGGGTTGATGTTGGAGAAAAGTATTACCGCAACCATCCTCTCCTCAGGCTTGCTTAGGTTACTGGGCCGCACTTCTTATGCATTTTATCTTGTACATGCAATGATAATAGAATCTGTAGCAACACCATTTATTGCAATACATTTTAAGGAGCACTATAATTTATATGTATTGCTTGTATTCATCTTAACACAACTTGTAGCATTTGTCATTTTTATTTTTTATGAGGAGCCGCTTAATAGATTTATCAGGAAGAAATTTGCGAAAGAGCATTCGTCATTGCGATGAACGGATTAAGAAAATAAAATAGTAACAATGAAAATAAATTTCAGATTATTAACCGCTGCTGATATTGAAAGTTACAGGCAATTAAGACTCGCCTGTTTAAAAAATTACCCGGATAATTTTGGAACTACTTATGAAGAAGCATTGCTGGACGGATCTTCAAAATTTTCAAAAATACTGGCAACAAACAACGGCAACGATTTTATGTTCGGTGCTTTTTCAAATGACACATTGATCGGTATTTGCGGATTTATTCAACAAGGCAGGAGCAAAACAAATCATCATGGCGAGATCGTACAGATGTATGTTGATCCTTCTTTCGCAGGTAAAGGAACAGGAACAACATTGCTAAAACATACCATCGAAAAAGCTTTTGAAAACAAAGCAATAGACCAGGTATTACTCAGTGTTGTTTATTCAAATGAAAAAGCTGTTGCCACATATAAAAAAATTGGGTTCGCAGAATATGGGAAGCTGGAAAATTATTTTAAGGAGGATGGCAGATCGTGGACGCAGTTGTTTATGGTTCTGTTACGGGAATGTTATACAAATGCAACAACAGAATCGACAGGAACATAGATGACATAATAATTTGAAAATTTGAAAAGTTCTTTTTATTGTAGCCTTCTGTCATTCGCCAGGCATCATCAGCATATTTTCAAATCTTCAAATTTTCAAATCAGAAATGCACCTTTCATCCCTCTATACTTAATTACATCGATGTTGTTTCTTATTAAACGAAATAAAAGCTGTTTCTTTATAATGTAATTAAAGAATTAATCATGGCTACCATCTCTGGTTCACGATTAAAATTAGCAATAGGAATACCGGCATTGATCTTTTTAGCCTGCACCATCATCAGTTTTTCTTCAAAGTTCAAAGAACAACCAGACAAGTTTTCATTGGCGATTCTTATTGACCTGTTGATCACTGCCCCTCTTGCTTATTACCTGTTGATCCGAGGAACGGCTGTATCAAAAATGACCGTGCTTCGCATTTTTATGGCAGGTATCCTCGTTGCAGGATTGCTGTTGCGAAAAAATGATTCACAGGTACTTTCATTCATTAAATTATGGATTTCTCCTGCAGTTGAAATCAGTCTTGTTTCATTTATAATATGGAAATTTTATACCGCTAAAAAAAGTGTGAGGATAAATGATGGATTGTCTTTCGATTTTCTTGTTCATTGCAGGGCGGTCTTACGATCCGTATTCGGAAATGAAAAAGCTGCCAATATAATGGCAGCAGAAATAGCTGTATTCTATTATGCATTTTGTAAAAAAGAAAAAGATATTCCCGGAACGATGCGCTTCACTTCTTACAAAGAGAATGGAATTATTTTGATCATGGGAACTTTTCTTTGCCTCTTCATCATTGAAACTATTGGAATGCATTTCGTCTTCCAACTGTGGAGCAATACAGCTGCATGGATATTAACTGTATTGAGTTTCTATACCTGCGTCCAACTATTCTCACACATAAGGGCATTAAAACTGAGAGCAATTTTATTAAGTGGAAATGAACTTTTTATAAGGAACGGTTTGCTTGGTGGCGATACAACAATAGCCATTGATAATATTGAACGCATCATTAAAACAAACAAAGCTGTTGAAGCAAGCAGGGTTGTTAAGATCGGTTTATTTAATGTTCTTGAAAAAAACAATGTTGCTATTTATTTAAAGGAACCGGTAACTGTGATAAAAGCATTTGGAATGAAGAAGGATGCGAAGATTGTGGTGATGAGTGTGGATGGCGTTGATGGGTTGATCAGTAGTGTCGTGAACCAGCAGTCAGCAATCGGCAATCGTGAATCGGCAATTGATCAATAACTTCAGCGCTTATTTATTTTTCAAGACAAAAAAACTTCGAAGATTTGCCGATTGACGATTGCCGTTTGCCGAAATCTGAGCGTTTTAAACTTTTATAATTCACAAGATGAAGTTTTCCTTCTCCGCAAAAATTTACAAAGTTGGTATCAATCCCTGCGTGGATGTTCCCCTACCCATCACCGAAAAAATGGTTCCTGCAAAAGGTTATATACCGGTTAAGGGTAAGATAAAAGCACATTTATTTACACAAACACTTGTTCCTATAAAAAATGCCAGTTACCGCCTATATGTAAATGGACCAATGTTAAAAGGAGCCAATGCAAAGGTTGGAGACGAATTAAAATTTATCATTGAACAGGATCTTGCTCCAATTACTGCCGAACAAATTCCCATGCCGAAGGAATTGAAAAAACAATTAACAGAAAAAAAGCTGCTCGCTAAATTCAAAGCACTAACACCTTACAGGCAGAAAGAAATTTTGCGGTATTTGAATTATTTAAAAACGGAAGAAGCCGTGTTGAGGAATGTGGAGAAAGTGGTAGCTCAATTGAATGTATGATGTATGATCTAAGATATATGATGTCATTATAACTTGTAGTTCCTGCTTTTTTGCATCATACATTCTTCTAACCATGGCCAGGTATTATTAGCAGCCATTAACCATGGTTGGTGATAAAACCAAACGAAGGCCAACACTTCGAACATTTCCGATTCTCGATTGCCGATTGCCGTCTACACCTTCTTATTTACAAAAACCAAATACGCTTCCAGTAATTTTTTTGTTTCAATTGCTGATTGTTTATCACGTTTTGTACAATATTTTAGTTTTGCCGGGTAATTGAAACTAACCCACTCGTAAAACTTACCAAAGCGTTCATCATATACAGTTTCCAGTTCATCAGTACCAGGTGCGTGTTTTGTTTGGATGGATTTTATCTTATCTTTTTCAAAAGTATATGTGTATTCGATCCTGCATTTACTACCCCCATAAAAATAGTCGTTGAAAATATCAGTATCGTACTCAATACTTTTTATTAAACTTCCTTTTTCTGAAACAGATTCTACGTTCCATTTTGTATCAAAGACCATGTTCCAGTCTGTCATGTAGCCGATATAACCGGGTTTGGTAAAGCTCACGGCTTCTTTTTCATCAAGCCCGACAAAGTCATCTGCAAGCAATTCATTCATTTTCTTGAAATCATGTTTTGCGTAGATCGTATGAAAGTCGTCAAACAACTGCCGGTTCGTTTTTACCGGTTGCAACATGTAAGTGCTTATTATAAACAGTAAAATATATTTCATAACGTGTAATTATTGTGCCTTACTTTTTAAGTAATGCGTTGTTAGTGTTCTCGCCCAGTACCTTGGAACAGCGTGTTCCTGCTGCAGGTATGCCACAACGTCATTTGATTTTTTCTCAACGGCTTTAAACTTATCAAGGATCTTTATCCATTCAGCTATTTTTTTCCCCGTTTTTTCAATAACCTGTTCATCACTTACGTTCCAGTAATCCTGTTTCATAAAATAAATTAAATATAGAAAATGCTGTAGCGGTTGGCTGGCGATTTCAGCGTTATCGAAGATAATACAGATGTATGATGTATGATCTAAGATGTATGATATTATTTTAACTTGCAGTTTCTATATTTTTCCATCAACCATCAACCATCAACCATCAACCATCAACCATCAACCATCAACCATCAACCATCAACCATCAACCATCAACCATCAACCATCAACCATCAACCATCAACCATCAACCATCAACCATCAACCATCAACCATCAACCATCAACCATCAACCATTTACTGAATGAGCACAATATTTCCTTTCATGAGCCTTGCCCTGGGATCACAGGTTGTATAATAAGACACCATGTACACGTACGATCCGGGGATGAGCTTTCCTTTATAAGTACCATCCCATCCTTTATTGATATCAGTTGTATAGAATACTTCTTCGCCCCAGCGATTGTATATCCTGAATACATTAAGATGAATTTTATTTGCCAGTACCTTAAACACATCGTTGAGGCCATCCTGGTTTGGTGTAAAGGCACTGGGCATATAAATGTAAGTGCCTGAACAAGGTGTTGAATCCCTGTTCACCATAATATAAAGTGAATCACCAGATGCACATGGACCGGCATTTGTATTCAGGTAGATCCATGCAGCATTATTAATGACTGCTGTTGGATTTTGAATACCCGTGTTACCAATCGATGCTCCTGCAGTACTTGTCCATAAATAAGACGGCGATACAGTTGCATTCAATTGTATCATATCGCCGGGAATAACAGTATAAGCACTTGCACTGATCTGTACTGAAGTAATGGGTATCACTGTTAAATTAAGTGTTACAGTACTATCACAACCTGCAGTATGCAATGTGTCTGTATAATACCCGGATTGCGTGTACGTATGCCCGTTAAATACATATACCTGTCCCCCACAAATTGAATCTGTTATTGAATGCGTTGCCAGTGGCGTAACAATAAGGTTCAGTATTACAACACTATCACAGGTGGCTGTGCTTAATGTATCGTGGTAAATCCCGGTCTGATCATAAGTATGAGTACCAACTGTATAACTACTTCCTGCACAAACAGACTGCGATATCGAATGCGTGATCTGTGGTAAAACAGTAAGGTCTAAAATTACAATGCTATCGCAGGATACAGTGCTTAACGTATCATGATAAATGCCCGTTTGATTATAACTATGTGTGCCGACGGTATAACTTTCTCCCCAGCAAATCGATTGCGTTATCGAATGTGTTATTAATGGATTAACTGTAAGATTTAATATCACTACACTATCACAGGCAGCGGTGCTTAATGTATCATGATAAATGCCCGTTTGGTTATAACTATGTGTGCCGACAGTATAACTTTCACCGCTACAAATGGATTGCGTTATCGAATGTGTTATTAGTGGGTTAACTGTAAGATTTAAAATTACAATGCTATCACAGGTTGCTGTACTCAATGTATCATGATAAATGCCTGTTTGATTATAACTATGTGTGCCGATGGTATAACTTTCTCCCGAACAAATCGATTGTGTTATCGAATGCGTTATTAAAGGAATAACAGTGAGGTCCAATATTACAATACTATCGCAGGTTGCTGTACTCAATGTATCATGATAAATGCCCGTTTGGTTATAACTATGTGTACCGATGGTATAACTTTCTCCCGAACAAATCGATTGCGTTATTGAATGTGTTATTAATGGATTAACGGTGAGATTTAAGATCACTACGCTATCACAGGTTGCCGTACTCAATGTATCATGATAAATGCCCGTTTGGTTATAACTATGTGTACCGATGGTATAACTTTCTCCCGAACAAATCGATTGCGCTATTGAATGTGTTATCAAAGCATTAACAGTAAGGTTTAAAGTTACAATACTATCGCAGGTGGCAGTAGTTAATGTATCGTGATAAACGCCGGTTTGATTGTATGTATGTATTCCAACTGAATAACTTTCTCCCGAACAAATCGATTGCGTTATTGAATGCGTTTTAAACGGATCAACAGTAAGATTTAAAATTACAATGCTATCACAGCTTGCTGTGCTTAATGTATCATGGTAAATGCCGGTTTGATTGTATATATGTACCCCAACCGAATAACTGTCGCCTAAACAAATCGATTGCGTTATTGAGTGTGTTATTAATGGAACCACCGTAAGATCCAAAACTACAATACTGTCACAGGTTGCTGTACTTAATGTATCATGGTAAATGCCGGTTTGATTATAACTATGTGTGCCGACGGTATAACTTTCTCCCGAACAAATGGACCGGGTTATTGAATGTGTTATTACCGGTAAAACGGTGAGGTTTAAAATTGCAATACTATCACAGGTGGCAGTAGTTAATGTGTCATGGTAAATGCCGGTTTGATTATATACATGCCCACCGGATGAATACGTTTCGCCTGCACAAATAACCCGGGTTATAGAATCCTTTTTAAATAATTCTACCGTAAGATTTAAAACCACGATACTATCACAATTATTAATATTGGTTAAGGTATCAGTATATATCCCTGTACTATCATACGTGTGTGTACCAAAGGTTATTGAACTTCCATTGCAAATGCTTACCGTTAGTATGTTGGTATTATACAATGGTACGTGATGCGTAGTATAAAAAGTATCGGTACAACCATCTATGTTTACGATCTTAATAATAGTATAAATACCGGTATCGGCCGGCGTTACAGGATTGATCGTAAGTGTATCGCCTATGTAAACCGTACCATTGGGAGCAATCCATTGATACGTGTAATATTGAGATGAACCGTAACTAAGGCTTGTACTGTTACAGCTAAACGGCATTACTGCAACAGGAGGGAAAATGATCGGATCAACCGTGATCTGCGAAGTGGAAGCATTGCCACAAATATCATAGATCCTAACGGTATACGTACCCGCAGTTATAAGATCAAAAACATTTGAAGTTTGAACGGGAAAGGTTTGCGGTCCGCTGATGATCTCATACTGGTAAGGAGGCACACCCTTACTGCTGTCGGGTATGATCTCTACATGAATACCGGATTGACATTGTATATAATTATTGGCGAAAACAGCGGGTGTTTGATAACCTTCGATTATAACTGTATCTGTAAGCGATTGACAGGTTGTCGGCGTATGTTCTACAGGTGTGGTTGCACCAAAATTTCTCCCGTACTCAAAAGTTAGTACGTAAGTTCCCGAAGGAACATTTAATAAGGAATCGAGGATCGGTCCCGAGCTATTTCCATTGTAATAATCTCTTATAATCTCTGTTCCTGCTGAAATATTCCTGATCTTCATACTGCCAACGCCGCTATTAACAATATAGTGCAATTCATTTCGCCCCAGGCATCCTTTTTTATACCAGAAATGATGTCCGAAATCGGTAACACTTGTTGGTTCCACTACGATTGAATCATACAATGCAAAACCGCAGGTATCAAATATCTTAACCTGGTATGTTCCCACAGAGAGATCACTGATATCAAACCTGTAAGTGAGCGGCCCTATACCGCCAATGGGTATGGTATCGGGATAACTGTACGTGGCGCTGTATTGGTAACCAGGTTTTGTACTTCCCATATAAGGCGGACCCGAAAGAAAAATCAGTTTGGGCTCACTCCTGAAATTATCAACCTGGAAAAAACAAAAGGCAGCAGAATCTGTACACGCATCCTTATATATTGATTTGCCAGACACTACCGGATCAAGGAATACCGGATCTGCAATAAAAAATGTTTCAGTAAAAGTGCGCCCGCATTTGTCATGTATATTGATCGTATAGCTCTCATTTGTTGGTAACGACGGAAGCAGCAAACCCGACACCAATGAATAACCATATCCATCCGGGCTTCCATAAAGCGTATCGGCCGCAACTATACTTCCTGTTGAGGCTGCTGTCACGTCATAAATGAGCGGGGGATTGATATGGGTCATCATTTCGTACTGCCAGGTGCAACTTGGCAAATTAAGATCGAAATAAGCCATCGTATGATCCGTGCAATTACTAAAATCAGACAAAAACCCATAACAAAAATAAAATGGTTGTGCATAATAAAGTGGCAACATCACGGTAACACCGCATGGATCCGTTATCATTACACTCATGGGTTCGCCATAAGAAAAATTTGGGAGTACCTGCGTGAGGGTAAAATAGCCGGGGTAATTATTAGCCGTATCATATATTGGAGCGTCAGGAACATTTATAATACCGGCATTTGTTCCATATTGTACCGTCAGCGGGTAACGTTCTACGTCAGCATACATATACATTACTACAAAAGCTGTATCACACCCGATCATCGTAATTCGTGGACTTGTAGAAAACCTGATATTGGAGGGCGCAGGGTCTGTTAAAGTAACAACAATCGTTCTGAACCCGCCACACGCATCTGTAAGCCTCATGGTATAATTACCAGCTGGCAGGTTATCAAAAGTATCACTGCTTTGTGGAGCTGTAGTTACCGGTGAAGGCGCAATCAACTGCCAGGTATAGGGGCCGGTACCGGTGCCTGTTATAACATTGCCGACCAATTGCCCATCACTTCCCCCGGGACAATATGGATCTTTTTTGGTGGGATTGAAATCGGGCTGCAGGTAATTTCCGGGAATGATTGCCTCCTGTTCCATATTATTTCCGGCAGCATCCGATACTTTTACAGTATAGGTTCCCGTCGGAAGTGAATTGAATACATTATTCGTTTGCAGGGGCGCCGTTACCGGTCCGGCAGTAATTCTGTATAGTAAAGGTGGCGCAGGGCTTATAGCATCTACAGTAATGGTTCCATTATTGGCGCAGGTACTAACGGTTGTTTGTATACTATTTATCTGCACCTGGCAAAACGATGCCAGTGACAACAATGTGCATGCAAATGCCACCGCTAATATGGTTACCAGGCGCATAATGATAAAATAAACCAGTATTTAGTTTTTGGGGATTGGGTAGTATACTATATCTAACTGTGTCTGGAAGAAAAAGGGTTGGGTTGGAGAAGTAAAAATATTTAGAGACTTAAAAAATGTATGATGTATGATCTGAGATGTATGATATCATTATAACTTGCAGTCCCAACAATTAATAGATCATAGATCATAGATCATAGATCATAGATCATAGATCATAGATCATAGATCATAGATCATAGATCATAGATCATAGATCATAGATCATAGATCATAGATCATAGATCATAGATCATAGATCATAGATCATAGATCATAGATCATAGATCATAGATCATAGATCATAGATCATAGATCATATAGCGTTAATGAATAAGCACAATATTCCCTTTCATAATACGGGCCTTGGGGTCGCAGGCAATATAATAAGACACCATGTATACGTAGGAACCCATGACCAGCTTTCCATTATAAGTTCCATCCCATCCTTCATTGATATCATTCGTTTCAAATACTTTTTCACCCCAACGGTTAAAAACCCTGAATGCATTGAGACGGATCTTATTTGATAATATCCTGAATTTATCATTGAGGCCGTCCCTGTTTGGTGTAAAAGCACTGGGCACATAAATATAAGCACCGGAACAAACTGTTGAGTCCTTATTCACCACAACATAAAGCGAATCACCTGATGTACATAAACCGGCATCTCTATTCAGGTATATCCAGGAAGAATTATTAATAACTGCACTTGGATTTTGAATGTCGGCATTAATAATGGATGCTCCTGCTGTACTGGTCCATAAATAAGATGGGGATGCTGTGGAATTCAATTGTATGACGTCGCCCGGTAAAACTGTATAGGCACTGGCTGTAATTTGAACTGACGTAACCGGAAGCACCGAAAGGTTTAGCGTTACAACACTGTCGCAACCCGTCGTGTGCAGGGTGTCTGAGTAGCTTCCAGCCTGCGTGTAGGTGTGCCCGTTAAACACATAAACCTGCCCGCCACAAATTGAGTCCGATATTAAATGGGTTGCCAGTGGTTTAACAGTGAGGTTTAGTGTTACCACACTATCACAGGCGGCTGTACTTAATGTATCGTGATAAACACCGGTTTGAGTATATGTATGTATACCTACTGTATAACTTTCTCCTGCACATATCGATTGATTTATTGAATGGGTTATTAACGGGTTAACGGTAAGGTTTAACGTTACAACGCTGTCACAACCTGCCGTACTTAAGGTATCATGATACACACCGGTTTGATTATATGCATGTACACCTACTGTATAACTTTCATTTGCACATATGGTTTGAGCAATCGAATGCGTTAGTAATGGATTAACAGTAAGGTTTAAGGTCACAACACTGTCGCAACCCGCTGTACTCAACGTATCATGGTAAATGCCCGTTTGATTATAGGTATGCACACCTACCGTATAGCTTTCATTTGCACAAATGGTTTGAGTAATTGAATGCGTTAGTAATGGATTAACAGTAAGATCTAATGTTACAACACTATCGCAACCTGCTGTACTCAATGTATCATGATAAATGCCGGTTTGATTATAGGTATGCACCCCTACTGTGTAGCTTTCATTTGCACAAATGGTTTGAGTAATTAAATGCGTTAGTAATGGATTAACAGTAAGATCTAATGTTACAACACTATCGCAACCTGCTGTACTCAATGTATCATGATAAATGCCGGTTTGATCATAGGTATGTATCCCCACTGTATAGCTTTCACCTGCACAAATGGTTTGAGTAATCGAATGCGTTAGTAATGGATCAACAGTAAGATTTAAAGTTACTATGCTGTCACAACCTGTCGTACTTAATGTATCATGATAAATTCCCGTTTGATTATAGGTATGCACACCTACCGTATAGCTTTCATTTGCGCAAATGGTTTGAGTAATTGAATGCGTTAGCAATGGGTTAACGGTGAGATTTAAAGTTACAATACTGTCACAACCTGCCGTACTTAATGTATCATGATAAATACCCGTTTGATCATATGCATGTACACCAACGGTATAACTTTGTCCCTCGCAAATAGTTTGACTTATTGAATGCGTTATTAATGGATTAACAGTAAGATTTAAGGTTACTATGCTGTCACAGCCTGCTGTACTTAAGGTATCATTGTAAATGCCCGGCTGAGTATATGTGTGTACACCAACTGTATAGCTTTCACCTGCACAAATAGATTGACTTATTGAATGCGTTATTAATGGATTAACAGTAAGGTTTAAGGTTACAATACTGTCGCAGGTTGCTGTACTCAATGTATCATGATAAATGCCGGTTTGATTATATGTATGCACACCTACCGTATAGCTTTCTCCCGCACAGATCGTTTCATTTATTAAATGTGTGGCTAAAGGGATAATGGTAAGATTTAAAACCACGACACTATCGCAGTTACTAATATTCACCAGCGTATCCGTATACACACCTGTTGTATTGTATGTATGCGAACCCACCGTCACCGAATTTCCGCTACAAATACTGGCTGTCAACATGGTAGTGTTATACAATGGAACATGGTGTGTTGTAAAAAAAGTATCCGTACAACCATTAATGTTCACAATCTTCATGATAATATAAATACCGGTATCTGCAGGCGTTACCGGGTCAATGGTAAGTGTATCGCCTGTATAAACAGTTCCGTCGGGCGCCGTCCATTGATAACTATAATATTGTGATGAGCCATAACTAAGGCTTGTACTGTTACAATTGAATGGCACGATTGCGGGTGGCGGAAAAACATTCACATCAACGGTGATCTGTGAAGTAGATCCATTTCCACAAACATCATATACCCTAACGGTATATGTACCCGCACTTATCAAATCAAAAACATTTGAAGCTTGTACGGGGAAAGTTTGAGGCCCGCTAATGATCTCGTACTGGTAAGGAGGTACACCTTTACTGCTATCAGGTACTACCTCTACATGAACACCGGATTGACATTGTATATAATTGCTGGTAAAAACAGCAGGCGTTTGATAACCTTCTATTACAATGGTATCTGTAAATGACTGGCAGTTCATGGGTGAGTGACTCTTGGGCGTAAATGAGAAATGATATCGCCAATAGTCAAAATCCAACACATAGGTTCCTGCAGGAAGGTTTATCAATGAATCTCTGAGTGGGGTTACAAAATCGGTTGTCCAATAATCATTATTAAATTCAAAACCGGTAGAAATATTTCTGATTTTCATGTGGCCGGCTGCGGCCTGAACAGAAAAATACAATTTATTTTGCCCGAGGCACCCTCTTTCATACCAGGCCTGGTGGCCAAAATTTGTAACATTTATTGGCCGCACTACCACTGAATCATACATTTCAAACCCGCAGGTATCAAAGACCTTGACCTGGTAGGTTCCAACGGCAAGATCAGTGATATCAAACCTGTAAGTAAGCGCCCCTGTACCGCTAGTGCGGATGGTATCAGGATAGTTATAGGTAGCACTATATTCATAACCAGGTTTTGTACTTCCCATATTGGGCGGGCCGGAAATAAAGACCAGTTTCGGTTCGCTCCTGAAGTTTTTAACCCGAAAAAAACAAAAAGCAGTAGAGTCTGCGCAGCCATCCGGGTATAGGTCTCTGCCATAAACTTCCGGAGGCGGAAACAACGCATCAGGAAGAAAATATGTTTGGGTGAAGGTGCGTCCGCAGGCATCATGTATGGTTATTGTGTACGTTTCATTTGTTGGCATCCCATAAACGCCCAGGCCGGATATTTCCGGAATGCCATAGCTATCGACAACCCCATAAAGTGTGTCAGCAGAAACAACATTGCCACTTGAAGTTTGGACAACCTCATAAATAAGTGGGTCATTGATAAAAGTATTCATTTCATACGGCGAGTTCATACAGTCCGTAGCATTCATATCAAAATAAGCACTTGTATGACCGGCACAATTAAAAAAATTAGGATTGAGGGTCAAACAAAATTCAAAAGGTTGTGAATAATATGTGGGCGATACTATGCTGACGCCACAAGGATCCGTTATCGTTATGGTCAGCGGTTGGGTATAACCAAAATTGGGAAGCATTTGTATAATGGTAAAACGGCCATTGGTATTACCCAGTGTATCATATATCGTGGCATCGGGTACGTTGATAGTACCGGCGTTCGTTTGATAGGTTACAGAAAGGGGGAAACGTTCTACATCTGCATGCAGCTGCATCACCACAAATGCGGTATCACAACCAGTCATGATAATTTTTGGAATTGCAAAAAAGCTGATGTTGGTCAGTGGAGGATCTTCCAAACTGGCAACAAATGTTCTAAAGCCACCACATGCATCAGTAAGCCTGATGGTGTAAATACCGGCGGGCAGGTTATTAAAAGTATCGCTGCTTTGTGGTGCTGTGGTTACCGGCGAGGGTGCGATCAGCTGCCAGGAATACGGGCCGGTACCGGTTCCCGGTACAATATTGCCTATTATTTGCCCGTTGCTGTCCCCGGTGCAATAAGGGTTTGTTGTGATAGGATTAAAATCGGGCTGTAAATAATTGCCTCCAATAATTGCTTGCTGTGTTACACCATTTGTAACAGCATCAGAAACTTTTATGGTATAAGTCCCCGCAGGAAGTGAGTTGAATACGTTATTCGTTTGCAGGGGCGCAGTTACAGGCCCGGCAATAATACTATAAAACAAGGGAGGAACGGGACTTGTGGCATTTACAGTAATGGATCCATTATTTGCGCAGGTACTATTGGTTGTTAGTATACTATTTATCTGCACCTGGCCAAAAGATGCCAGTGATAATAAGCATACGATTGCTACCACCAATATGGATTTTAAGCGCATAGAAGTAGGGTTAACCAGTTTAATTTTGATGACTACGGCAGCACATTTATTGATAACCAGCTCCAAAACGAAAAAGGTTGGGTACAAGATATTAAATTTATATTGATAGACCTAAAATGTAGAATGGAAGATGTATTAAATGAGATCCTGGACCTCCTGCACATCCAGGGCTTTTATTTATACGAAATATCAATTCCAGGCGCCGATTCAGTATGATTTAGGTCTAAGATATAAGACCAGGTTAGTTCTATTAGGTGCTTATTTATAAGCAGGGTCAATGTCGGACGGAGATTCCCGGTGTGTCATATAAAATATCCTGGTTTTACAAATATTGGTATTCTCTGCGTCATCTCCATTGATATCATTTTCATCATCATCCATCAATTCCTCATCTTCGTAGCTTATGTCATTTTGAGCTGGTTCATATTTTTCAGAAGTGATGGCTCGTTGCTCCGGGCCGAAAATAAATAACAACTTGCCTTGCTGTTTTGTATTTGTTGAAGACATAAGATAGGTTTTGAAGCAAAGCTAGACTGAAAGAAGGCCTTGCAGATCGCATTTTCATTTAGTAATGGTAAAATAATATGTATGTATGATGTATGAGCTGAGATGTATGATCCAATTATAACTTGCAGTTCCCGCAAATTTTACATCATACATCTTAACAATAGTTTCATCGTTTGTTAATGATCCCTTTACAGTTACTATTGAATTTCGTGCGCAAATAAACACCGCAATGAAAGACAAACAAAAAGCTGCTGTTTACCAAAATGAATTTTATAATTATTATTTGGATAATGATGATTATCCGCAGCGGATAAAAAAACCTATTCTCGTTCTGTTACTGCTGTTTCTTATTGCTTTATTATTAACCGGGGGATTCATTATTATGGTTGAGGTCTATCATAAATCTTTATAAAAACAGCCAGCATAAAAAAGCCCAGCACAGCTCCGGTCGTATTCAATATAATATCGTCAACATCAACTGAACGGTAAATACCAATGAATCTCAGAAAAAACTGGATCGTTTCTATAACACATGAAAGCAGGAATGATGCAACCAGGATCTTCATGAAGGTTTTGTATTTTGATAGCTGCGGTAAAAGAAATCCGAATGGAACAAAGAGTACAACGTTCCCAATCGTACTTTTCAATAAATAATCCAGGAAAGGCCGTGCATATACTTCATGTAATGAAAATGCTGTTTCAAATTCTTTGATCGTTGTTACAAAAGGAATAAGATTTATTCCCCCACTCCCCGATCTTTTGTAAAAGCTCATGGGCGTTGGGTACAGTGTTGCACAAAACATCCAGCTCATATAAATCACAAAGCATACAAATAATATTTCCTGTGCGAATGAAGTGAAATATGCTTTATATTTTTTACTGAAGAGCAGCCTTGTTACTATCCATAAAATAATGATGGCAATTGTAAATACAATAAGTGGTTTGATTATCTGGGTAAGCATGCAGTGTATTTTTCACAAGCACATTATTATTCTTCCCGTGCGATATTTTTCCATTCTTCTACAGTGATCTCTTTGCCATTACCATTGTAGTAAACGGAGCTGTCATTTGTATTATAATATGATTTTACTACTTTGTTTTGTTTCTTATCATAGAAGTCCCACATGCCTGTATCTTTTCCCAAATGCCGGCTCCCTTTGAAATTGATATTCCCATTGTCGAAATACCAGGTTGATAATCCTTCAAACTCACCATCTTTTGCCGTGCCTTCAAATGCAATTCTTCCGTTTGGATGAAATAAGTGAGTGACACCATTTTTCTTCCCGTTTTGATAATGTATTTCTATGCTTTTCGTTCCATCGGGCCGGAAAAAAGTTTCGTAGCCTTCTTCTTTGCTATCGATCAAATATTTTTGCCTTTTCATTTTTCCATCTTCATAATATTCCCTGTCATAATACTTGTTCCTGGTAACATACACGAGTTCGTGTTTTATTTTACCACTTTCATATTTCTCAAGAACATTATTCTTTGAATTGCAGGAAAGGATGATAAGGAATATTGCAAGCAATAATCTCATAGATCGGCGGCAGGTTTGGTTTTGGTTAAATAAAGGAACGGATTTTTATTTTAATGACAAAGCAAAGTTTTGCTATTCAGGCAAATAAAAAGGATACCTCTCTTTTATTAAACAAATCTTTTAATAGAAAATCCGGCCTTCCAATTATCGAAAGTCTTTTGCCGTGGAGGCGCAAAAATCTCTGCGTCTTTACGCCCGTACAGTGATTTCCTTAAACGAAAAAGCCCATCTTAAGAATGAGCTTTTATTTTTTAACTATTGTGGTTTGAATAAGATCAAACAGCAGCAGGCGTTTCTGTTGGGGTTTCTTTCTTTTCTTTTTTCTTTGCTTTCTTTCCTGTTTTCTCAGCCACGACTTTATAATCCTTTGCAATCAGCTTGCTTGCTTTTTTGATATTGCTGGCGAATTTTTTTTCACTCATGCCTTCTTTAACCTTACCAAGTGATTTCTCAAGCGCCTCAAGTATATGCGCCTGGATATCTTTTTTTGCATTGGTTTTTTTAGCTTTTGCCATTGTTCGTATAATTTTAGCCGGCAAACTTAACAATAAGATAATATACGGCAATGTTAAGTTTTTCAATTTGGAAATTGGCCAATTGGGAAATTTGGAAATAAAAAGGGGCATTAGTTTGTAAGCCCTTCAATACAAATGAACTTTCATTAGCACATTTCCAATTTCTTCTGTCAACAACACTCCTATCATTACAACTGATCTTTTTTTTGAACCTCAAACTTCCGAACTGTTGTACTTCGGGGTGAGCCGATCAAATGATTGTCATATCGTTTTTTCAAAAAATGACTGTACCAAAGTCCGGAAGATTTTACAATGCGTTTTTGTGTATGGAAATCAACATGCACCAACCCAAAGCGGGGCCTGTAACCTTCGGCCCATTCAAAATTATCGGTGAAGCTCCATACAAAATAGCCGTTTACATTTACCCCTTCCTGCTTTGCCTTTAATACCTGCGCCATGTATTGTTGTAGATAATGTTTTCTTTTTTCGTCGTGCACCTGCTCGTTCACTGCATGGTCAGTAAAAGCGGCACCGTTTTCTGTCACGATCAGTTCCGGTATGTTTTTATAGCTACCAAATTGCTGCAGCATTTTATAAATGCCTTCGGGATATACTTCCCAATGCATTAAAGTTGTTTCAACATTTCTTTTTTCTGCTTTGATCAGTTTTGCCCATAAGAAAGGAGTGAGCCAGGAAGCTGCTACGATTTCCCTTGTATAGTTTTGTATGCCGACAAAATCCATATCGAAGGCAAGTTTCGCTTCATCCCCGCTTTTAATAAATGGTTCAAGACGTTGTAATAATTTCAAATCTTTTAGCGGGTATCCGAGACCGGTAAGTGGTTCAACAAACATCCTGTTGATAAGGGCATCAACTCGTATCGCTGCCAGTTGATCTTTTTCTGACTGTGTATATGGTTCAATATATGAACAGGAAAAAGTAGTACCGATCTTTACATGGCTATCCAGGGATCGGATGATCCTACCTCCTTCAGCCTGGCAAAGTGCCGCATGATGTGCCGCTGCTAAAAAATTATTCAATCCTTTTTTTCCTGGTGCATGGATGCCTAAAAAATATCCGGCCCCGGTAAATACCATGGGTTCATTCAATACCATCCAGTGTTTTACCCTGTCGCCAAATGCATGAACACAGCATGCAACATATTCACTGAACCAATGAATGATCTCCCTGTTTGTCCAGCCACCTTTTTTTTCCAACTCGTAAGGAAGATCCCAATGATACAATGTTATCCATGGTTCTATATCAAGCTCCAAACAAAAATCAATGACCCTGTTGTAAAAAGCAACACCTTCTGCATTGATGGCACCAGTACCATTTGGCATGATCCTGCTCCATGAAAGCGAGAAACGAAAATTTGGAATATTCAACTGCTTCATCAACGCAATATCATGCGCATACCTATGGTAAAAATCGCAGGATACATTTGCATGTTGGTCCTGGTAGATCTTTCCTTTTTGATTTACAAAAACATCCCATATCGACAGACCTTTTCCATGAATGTGGTACGCACCTTCTGTTTGATAAGCTGCCGTGGATACACCCCAGTGGAAATCGGGGCCAAAGTCTTCCTTCGAAAAGTTCATGATTGAATTTGTGATCATTATTTTGTGATGCGGGATACGAGATCCGGGATACAGGATATGCAGTCTCTGCGAACTTTGATCTATTATCCCGTATCTGGTATCAGCTTATAATTTCCTCTCTCAATGTTTTAAGTTTATCAATCTTTCGCCCGGCAGCTAATATTATTTTTTCTTTCGCCGGATCGTGGGTTGTAAGTATTTGTTTCAAAATAGCAGCAGTATTATCTGCATAATCAACTTTAATATTTTGTGTTGATTGCAGCCACGTCCTGATCTTGTCGATATGCTTTTCTTTGAGGCTTTTGATAACGGGTACACCCATTTTTTTTAATGCTGCTGCATTGCATTGTTGTTCGAATTGTGTTTTCATGGGTATCACCATCAGTTTCTTTCTTAAGAACAATGCTTCAGCCGGTGTTTCAAAACCTGCACCGCACAATACGCCTTCTGCAGTTGCCATGCTTTCAATGAATGCATCATTGCTGATAGGCGTAACGATGATATTTTTTTCTTCGATGATGGCTTTGTTGTGTTTTGAAAATACTTCCCACTTTGTGCTGCCGCATTCACGTAAAATTTTTATGATCCTTTTGTCATCATAAGCCGGAAGGTAAACGGTATAATGACCTTTGTTCTCAACTTTTTGATCCCTCACTTCTTTGCGTATTACCGGTGTAAAAATATTTTTATCATATGCCTGGAAATGAAAACCATACTTTGCTGTTGCGGGTGCATATCTTTTTAAAACAGTCTTGCCAATAATAGCTGTATGTTTTGGTTGTGGTGCATGTTTATTCAATACTGCCGCCTGGTGGCTGATGGAAATACAAGCTTTGTTATGGGAGTGACATGCCCATGCAGATACAGGTTCAAAATCATTTAATACAATGTCATATCCTGAAACGGGCAATGACTGTATCTCTTTAAATAACTTTCTTAGTCTTGCTTTTTTATAGGTTTCAAAAATATCTACTCCACCTTTTTTTCCAAAAATAAAACTCAGGCCATTGAATTTATATTTAACAGGATAAGGAAGATCAATGTCTGCCTGCGTACCGCTGATCAGGATATCTACATCATGATCCTGTTTCAAGATGGGAATGATCTCTCTTGCACGGGCAATGTGTCCATTACCTGTTCCCTGTATGGCATATAAAATTTTCATGACTGCAATTGTTTAAATTCATCAACAAGGTTTCCAAATAATTGCTGGCTGGTCAGGTACAATTCATTTTCATCATCTTCATTGGCGATCATCATTTTTAAATATTCTTCTTCATTGAATTTATAAATGCTCCATTCATTGTTTACAAATTCGAGTGCAGAAAGATTTTCGATCCAGTCGCCTGAATTCAGGTAGGTGATGCTTCCATGTTGGTTTGTGATCGTTCTTTTTTCCGGCTGGTGAATATGTCCGCAGATAACATAATCATAATTATTGCTGATACCAATGTCGGCAGCCGTTTGTTCAAAGTTGTTTATGAATTTCACTGCCGACTTTACACTGTTCTTAATTTTTTTTGAGAGTGATAATTTTCCTTTCTTAAAAATTTTTTCGGAAATAACATTTGCAAAGCGGTTGATCAGTATCAATGTATCATAACCCACTGCCCCGAGTTTTGCCAGCCATTTTGAATGCTGCATGGTAACATCAAACACATCACCATGGAATACCCATGCTTTTTTATCACCAGGCAGATCGAGTATCACTTTGTTTACAATGCGTAAAGATCCCAGTTTGAGGCCGACAAATTTTCTCAGCATCTCATCGTGGTTACCGGTAACGTAATAGGTCTTTATTCCCTTACCGATCCAGCCAATTAAATGTTTAACCACTTTCATGTGGCTCTTGGGCCAGTAATTTTTTCTGAATTGCCATACATCAATGATGTCGCCATTCAATACAACGATCTTTGGTTTGATGCTTTTGAGATAATGCAATAATTCTTTTGCATGGCAACCGTAGGTTCCCAGGTGCACATCAGAGATCACCACAATATCAACTACACGTTTTGTTTGCTTCATTAATTTTATGGATTTCTGAATGCTGAATAAAAATCAGCCAGTAACGAAACAAATAATTTGGAGAATGTATTGGCGAGCAGATTCATGAGGCTTTGAGCAGCATCATAAAAAAAAGAGAAGATGACTTTGTGAAGTGGTTCTCTTTCGTGTTTGACGGATAGTAACATATCTTGTAGTTTATGCAAGCTACTGAGGGAATGTGAAGGGAATATTACCTGAATTTTATCTGTATGTTAAGAAGCTGCAAGCCACAAGCTTCAAGCTGTAAGCTGTTCTTTTAAATTTGAAAAGATTTTCGAAATAATAAATAAAGCTTTAAGTTAAATACCCTGCTTGCAGCTTGAAGCTTATAGCTTGTAGCTATTTCTGCATTAAAGAATACACCGCCTCAGCAACCGGGTGTTCTGCAACAAATATTTTTCCCAGGTAAGAAGCGATAGTTTGTGCGAATTGCTCGTTCTGTATTTCTGATCTTTCTTTTATTTCACCCAATGGCTGAATGTTTGGGCCCAGTTGTATCATCCATGTTTCATCTGATCCTCCCACAAACGGACCATGTACGGACCATTTACCTGGTCTTCTTCCACGGCCATGATCTGTTGTGATGAACAATGTCGTTTTGTTTTTATAAAAATCATCTGATTGTATCATCGTCCATATATCTGCAAGAAATTTATCAAACTGGTTTGCCTGTGCAAGGTATTTATCATACTGGCCGTGGTGTGCGTATTCATCTGTTTCACCAAAACCAATATGAACAATTTTTGGATGCTTTGTATGAATATATTCCATCGCCATGGTGAATGTAAGCAGGTCCGACCTTGTTGGCAATGAATTATAACTGCTCGATTGTTGCAGCTGGTTCACGACATGCATTGTTTCAGAAATGGAATCTGCTTCAAAAGCCTGGTAACCGGAATTCAATTGTATCTTTTGTTTTGTACCATTTAATATGTAGGAAAATAATTTCCATGAACCAAACATGGCAACTTTATTTTCATACTCGGGTAAACTATTCAGGAAACCAAGCAGGTTGGTATTTGGATCCTTCTTAGGTTTGTTGGCAATGATGGCCCTGTCTGCAAATCCTGTAAAAATTTCGTTGTATCCTGCATATGATAATCGATATGGGTTTGCAACGGAAACCTCATTACCATAATTCCTGTTCCCCCATAGCTGACCGTTAGCATTGATATAATTCCAGGTAAAGGGCATTAGTTTTTTCTTCTTTCTTCAACTGTATTTGCCCAATACATATAGCGCATGGCCGCTGTATCGTTCACATATTTGGTATCAAAAAGAATGTCGGCATCTGCACCAGAAAATAATTCCTGCCAGCGATAACCATCAGTGGTAATGATGATAACATTTTCACAGGAAGTTTGTTGGGCAAAAAGGTTTGTTGAAAGAAAAACAATGAAGATCAATAGATATTTCATGATCAGAGGTTTTACAAATATCTATGTGGTGTGTGATGTGGGTGTTAAGTAATGATTATGGTAAGGTTAAAAGCTGCAAGCTTTAAGCATCAAGCTGCAAGCTGGTCTTCTTGCTCTGGAAATGTTTTCGAAATAGTAAATAAAGCCTGAAGTTAAAATACGCAGCTTGAAGCTTGTAGCTAAAAAAAAGACCAGCAATAAGACTAATGCTGGTTCAGGCAAATGATTAAAACTTGCTATTGCTTAA
Organism: Ferruginibacter sp.; assembly: GCA_047601875.1. GTDB lineage: Bacteria > Bacteroidota > Bacteroidia > Chitinophagales > Chitinophagaceae > Ferruginibacter. The sequence continues at coordinate 1,640,908 of JASGIL010000001.1, forward strand.
GAGAAGATCATATATACATAATTCGATTGCAGCTGCAAGATGCGATATATTTTAAAAGGGTTAGTGGTTTGTGGGGTTAAGTAATTATTACCAATCGGCAATCGTGAATCGGCAATCGGCTATTGTAAAATTTCTTCCTTTTAATTTTTTTCTTCTGGCAATATGAAATTTCAAGAATAAATATAAACTTCATTATTGCCGATTCCCGTTTGCCGTTTGCTGCTGCCCGTTCTCATTATACTCATCAGTAGATACATACTTTCCTTCCTCATCAAAATTTTTCCATTTGCCTGCATGCAATCCATGATTGTAAGTTCCTGATCTTTTTAAAGAGCCATTTGAATTGTATTCTTCCGCGGCGCCATCGTATTGTCCAAATGCATCGAGGTTGATCCTGAATTTCTGTTGCCCATTTGAATAAAACTCTGCAAAGTAGACCCGGTGTTTCGCTTTTTCAATGATCACCTGGCGGATGGTGCCGCTGCTGTCTTTCATTATTTGCGTTATGGTACTGTCTTTCTTTGAAACAAAATATTCAGCATTTACAAAATCAGTTCTTTTGTATGGTTTTTCATAGATGCTGTCGCTGTGTTGTTTGATTGAATCCAGCATTTTTAAATTCACTGTAAGCATGTGAAAGGAAGCATTACTTTTTTGTTTGCAACTAAAGAAAGAAATAATGACTGTTAAGAAAAGTAAAGAGATAATATTTTTCATATTGTAAAGTTATACTTATGTAGTGGTTGGTGGGAACAGCAACCACGGGATAAAAGCGACAGCAACCACAACGTACTAAAAAAGCAGTCGAATGACTGCTTTTAAATTTTATCTTGAAATTTTGGATTAAAACTTAGTCCATGTTTTCCACCATGTATCACCTGCAGCACATGCCCCCTGGTATGCAACTGATGTAAAACCAGTAGCAAGTTTAGGATGTGTGAAGCTTGCGCCATTCACAGCAACAGATGATGTAGTTGGATTAAAATCCGGGTTTGCATAATTGAAAGCATCTGTTAATCCTACATCTGTATTATTGGTAAGTGTACTGTTGCCAAAAGCCGGCGTATTGAACCAATCAGTAATGGTAGCAGTAGTATTTGGTGTGATCGGCACATTCGTATTTGTTCCAAGACTATACAAAACCGGTTGCGGGCAACCTGCAATGATCGTATTTTGTACAAACAAAGTAGCAGGAATATTATTATCAGTAGGAATACCTTTGGTTGCATCGATGTACAAACCGTTCGGGTAACCCATGATGATAGAATTAAAGATAGAGATCGACGAGTTTCTCCTGATCTGCGCACCCCATACAAATAAATTGTTTCCTACTGTAGACAATGTAGCTTTTGGTCCTGCAATGGTCATGTTTGAAAACACAGCTGCTGTTTGTGGTAATAAAGCACTTCCGTTCGCATCGTTATCACTTTCAAAAGATTCGCTTTTAGAAATATCAGCAACAGATGAATCTCTGAGTGCGATACCAAACTGAACTTTACCGCTGAAACCGTTGTCAGTATCAAAATCATCATCAAGTGTTCTGTAAGAAATAAGATGTGTACAATTTACGGTACCACCAAACCACTCGAAAGAATCATCATTTGCATACGATACCTGTACATTATCTACGATCGTTCCTGAGCCAACACCACCGAAAGTCAAACCGTTAATTTCTTTATCTGGCAAGAATGCAAACCCTGCATATTCAATACGTACATAACGGAGGATACCGCTGTTGTCTGCCGGATTTTGTCCCTGTGAAGCAGGTGTACCATATAAACCAAGTCCATCGCTGTTATTTACACCGCCTTCAATTTCACCAATACCCTGCGTACCGTTGAAAGAAGCATTGGTAGGAGCATTTCCAAGTATTACAAGGCCGGCCCAATCACCACGCTGAGGCGTAGGTGCTTCTGAAGTGAATACAATTGGTTTATCAACTGTTCCGTCAGCAATGATCTTGCAGCTACGTGTAATGATCAATGCTCCTTTATCAGCTGTTCCTGCTTCTCCTACTATTTTAGTACCTGGCTCAATGGTAAGGATCGCTCCATTTGTTACATATACAAGTCCACGTAATTTATATGTGTATTGTGCATGCAAGGTACGGTTTGCCGAAATACGGCCCTGCAGGATCACATTTTCTGTACCAGTACTATCTGTTGGGCCGTTTACAATCGTTGTGGCGCCATCTACTTCTATCTTACGGCAACCTATAGAAGCTGTTGCGATTATAAGACCGTAAAGGAGTAATTTTTTCATGTTTTTATTTTTTTATAATTTATTGAGTATGTATATGTGGTTTAATTTATTAAAAGCTGTAGCCGAAACCGATGCTGATATTGGTGCCATAGTTCCTTTTGATCGCAAACCTGTCTTCAGGCATATCAAACTTCTTATTGTCATTAAGATCACTGTAGAAAATAGCTTTCTTGTTGATGATATCGGCAACATTAAGTTTTACTTCTCCTCTTGATTTCAATATCTTTTTTGCAATTTGCAGGTCAAGTATCGGGCGTGGGTTTTCCCATATATCCGGTTGTTTTCCATCGTCGCCGCCTACATAAGCGATCCTTCTGCCGATCTGGTTAAATAATAATGTTGTACTTAAACCATACTTCTTCACATCATAATTGATACTTGCATTCAGCAGGTAAGGACTTTGTCCCTGCATGGGCCTTGATTCATCAAGACCTACACCAGTTACCCTGTTATAGATGTATGAGATGTTACCTTGTACTGTAAAATTCTTTAACGCATTATTAAAATCAAGTTTCTTCCTGAACTCCAGTTCAGCACCAAAACTGTTTGCTTCGGTTGCATTTATATAATTGTATGAGCTGCTTGCTGCACCACCGTTAGCATTGAAATAAACTTCGATAGGCTTTTTAAAATACTTATAGAAAACACCAAAGGTTAATAATTCACCTGCACGTGGATATAATTCATAACGCACATCGAAATTCGAAACCTTTGTTCTTTCCAGCGCAGTATTACCTGCTACTGTTGCACCAAGTTCGAAATCATAGAACTGGAATGTACTCAGTTCCCTGAACTCAGGACGAATAACAGTTTGTGATGCTGAAAGACGAATATTGGTAAGCTGGTTTACTTTGTAAGTCAGATTCATCCCTGGAAGGATATCTCTTTTCCTGTTGTATACATGTCTTACATCTGTCGTTTTTGCATTGCCGATCAGCTGATCAAAATCTTCTATTCTCACTCCCCATACTGCTCTTAATTTTTTTCCTACCTGGTTATCGAGTTGAAGAAAACCGGCATTCAATATTGAATTCGCCATATAGCGATAAGCTGACCCTGTTAGTTCATTAAAAGCAAATTTGGTGTCATTACCGTTGCCGAAATTTGAAGCTGCAAATATCTGGTCCGCTGGTAATTCAAGCAGGCTTTGTTCAAATACAGGCTGATAAATAGCAAACGGCCTGCAATCAAATAACCTGTCCTTTACCTGGAAAAAATAACCTCCTTTGATCGTTTGCGCAAGGCCACTGATCTTGATTGTTTTACTAAGATCCCCGCCCAGCGTATATACGTAGTCGTTTAATGTACCGAAATAACGGCTACCACTTTTCTGCGATGCATTGGATGCACGGATCGCAGCAAGATAAGGACCACCGGGCTGCGTGATATCCTGTGTATACTGAAGACGACGCTGATCAGGTATATGTTGATCCAGTATATTAAAGCTGCCAAACCAATGCAGTTTCGCATCATACTTTTTAAAATTGTGATCGCCTGATAGCTGTGTGTTGAAAAACGTATTTGCTTTTTGTGCCAGCTCTGTCGCTCTCATTTTATCGCCTGCAGCAGCATCGGGATTTAAAGCATTATCATACTCAACACCTGTTCTTACAATTGTGTAATCAGTTGTATTAATGTTGAGCAAATTTTTAAAAGCAATTTTTGTATTATCGCCTATCTGTAATGTAATATTAGCCAAAGCGCCTGCAAGTACATCCTGGCTATACTTATTATTATCATAAGTAAAACTTATCGTGGGAATGTTGGCCCCGGCTGCATCAGACTGGTAAGTATTGATCTCATTTTCGTATTTCAATCTCCTGTTGCTCCTGTTGTAATTCACACCCAATATCGCTGCAAGTTTTGTTTTCTTTCCAAGCTTTAGATTAAAACCGCCATTGATATTGAAACTCTGGTTTAGTCTTAGCCCGTTACTTTTTTCTGCAGCCCATATATTTTTAAGTGTGGCCCCATAAGCTGTTTTTTCTGCAGGGCTGAGATTTGAAAAAACTGCTTTACGTGGAATACCGGCAGGTAATGCACGGGTGCCATCATCATAACCAAGAAAATCTGTATGACCACCATTGTAATCATAAAAATCTTTACCGATTGTGTTTGTATTAAAACCTGTTCCGATCTGTACATCCAGGAAATTCTTTGCAGGAACATCCTTTGTATTAACCTGCACAAGACCACCCGCCCACTCTCCCGGTAATTCAGGAATAAATGCTTTGTTGATAATAATATTATCGATCGTTGCTGATGGAATGATATCGAAACTGAATGTTTTCCTGTCGGGTTCAGTACTACTTAATAGTACACCATTTATCATTGCCTGGTTATACCTGTCGGCAAGTCCACGTACAATAAGGTATTTTCCTTCCTGTATCGATGTACCCGGAACTCTTTTTAAAACTTCCCCGGTGTTTTTATCTGGTGATCTTTTAATTACTTCGGCACTTACAACCTGTGCTACCACAGCAGTATTTTTTTGATATGCGATCAATGCAGCAGCAGTTTCTTTCCTGGCGCTTGAACGTACTACTACACCTTCCTGTGTTTTAGATGAACGTTCTAAAACAACATCAATAGTATTGGTTTGATTCGGTAATACTTCAACATCATCAACGATCTTCTGCTGGTAGCCTACTGAACTTAATTTGATTGAATACTTCTTACCTGCCGGCAACGTTAACACGAAGTTTCCTTCTGCATTTGTAGTAACTGATTTAATACCCTCAACTTCTACCGTAACACCACTTAATTTTATACCCGATGCATCTCTTAGTTTTCCTTCAACCTGTCCCGTTTGTGCCAACGCTGTAAGTGAGAAAGAAAATAATGATATTATTAATGTGATCAGCCTCATGTCTTGTAATTTGAATGCAAAGAGACGCCTTGCATGTTACGGCAACGTGAAGCGAAGGTTAAGCAAATGTTACGTCAATGTTACGTCAATGTTAACAGGTTGGAAAGTTGATAGGTTGATAAGGTTCGGACCCTTATCAACTTTTTAACCTTTCAACTTTATCAACCTAAAACTTAAACTGCAGCCGGCAGGTAAACACATCATCTTTCACATCTTTGGTAAAACCGGCAAGCTGTGTTTTTTCATTGTCTACTTTTTCATACCAAAGCAGGAGTTTGAGATTCTCGGTGACATAATATATATATCCCAATCCGAGTGTACTGAATTTTATATTAGTAGCATTAATATTATTGCCGATTTTACCGATCTCATTTCCTTTCACCTTGATGTTTGGATCATACCAATCGTATTTTATTCCTAACTGGTGGCGTGTATTGACAATATTTTGAAGCAGGTAAAAGTAAGCACCATTAAATTTGCGGATATAATATCCTTCCATGTTATTCAATAAAGCAGCCGGGGTTTCGCTGTTATTTTCTGTGGCGGTTTGCGTGCCCGTCATAAATTCTCCACGCAATTCTGTATACCCCCATTTGTGTTTAAGCTTTAACTGCGCATCAACACCATAATATTTCCTCGGTGCTATTTTCCCCTGGTTCGTTAAAGCAGAATCTATTAAAAATCTCTTCTCACCAGCAACATCTTTTGTGCGGTATACATACTTTGTATTTTGCAGAAATCCGCCATTGAAGTAAGAGCCAGCCATACTAAATGTTAGCTTTTTTGAAAGTGGATAAGGCTTCAACGCAATGCGGCTGATAAAATCTTTATGACTGTCAAAATCTGCTGTAGCATTAAGTCCGGGCCGATTAAAAAAACCTGCATCTATTTTTAAATAACGAAGGCGGCTGTCTTTTTTTCTGGGTTCAAAACTAAGCATGGCGCCTACATCTCTTTCTGTTTTCATCAGCAACTGGCTCATTCTTCCCCGTTCGGGACTTTCACGGTCGCCTGAACCAAGGTTTAGCTCATAGCTAATCGGTCGTGCAAAAAGCCCAACAGAAAGCGAGAACAATTTGAACCTGTTTTCCATAACCCTGCCCCAAAAGTCACGGGCGAAAAAACCTTTTTCAGATCCATCAAATTGAAAAACAAACTGAACGGAAGGACCACTTCCTTCTGCAAAATGAACATATTCAAACTTCAGCCTTCCCCTGCGCAACATGAAGCGATTGTTTACATTTGTTGGGAAATCACCTCCATTAAAGCTATGAGCGCCTTTTATTTCAGCCACCTGGAATTGTGGCTGTACATACCCACTGATCCTTAGTTTATCATATTTCTTATAGATGGCAAGCATTCCTTTGCCGATATCGGTGGAAGTATCTACCATGTCCATCAAGAACTGGCATTTCGATGACTGGCCCAGGTTTAAGAGCATCAGGATAAGTAGTAATCTTCTCAAAGCAGCAAGTTTTGGTGAAATTAATAACAATTTAATATTATCTCTGTGTTAAGAAATCATTACCAATTATATTTATGTTTAGGTAAGGGGGTATAATTCTATTTTTGTCCAAATAATCAAACAGCAATGGCATTCAATACAATTTTGAAAATTTTTTTACCGAAAGACAGGGTTTTTTACCAGCTTTTTGAAAGCGTGGCCGAGGAACTGGTAAGAATGGGTAATAAACTAAAGGAAGTAGTTAATGAACCTGAATTTGAAAAACGTGGAAAGCTCATAAAAGAAGTGGAGGATATGGAACATGTGAATGATGAGCTTACACACCAGATCTTTACTGAACTTGGCAAAAACTTTATCACGCCATTCGACAGGGAGGATATACATTACCTGGCATCTGCACTCGATGATATTGCAGACTATATTTATGCTTCTGCAAAAAAGATCAATTTCTATCATGTAGATCCCAACGATATTGGTATACAGAAAATGGGCGACCTGATTGCTTTGGGATGTATACAGGTACACAAAGCCGTTACTGAATTGCGCAATATGAAGAACATGCGCCAGATCACTGATGCACTTGTTGCCATCAATAGTATCGAAAACCAGGGCGATGATATTTTTGATATGAGCATTGAAAGATTGTTTGCCACCGAAACAGATGCAAAAGAAGTGATCAAGAAAAGAGAGATCTACCAGATCATGGAGATCGTTACCGATAAATGTGAGGATGCGGCAAATGTTATAGAATCAATTATTATCAAATACGCTTAATATTTTGCGGGTGATTAAATTAAATGGGATCATTTCCAAATTGACTCATCTCCAAATTTCCAAATTAACCCCATGACCTTTCTTGTAGTTATTATTGCCCTTGCGCTCATCTTTGATTTTATCAATGGTTTTCATGATGCAGCAAATTCCATTGCTACTGTTGTTTCTACAAAAGTGCTTACACCCGGGCAGGCGGTGCTTTGGGCAGCCATGTTTAATTTTGTCGCTTTTTTTATATTCAAAGATCATGGTGTTGCCAATACCATTGCCAAAACGGTAAAGACGGATGTTGTGACCGGGCATGAAATGATGCTGGTTATTATGGCGGGATTGCTGGCCGCTATTTTTTGGAATTTATTTACATGGTGGTTTGGTATACCTTCTTCTTCATCGCATACATTGATCGGAGGTTTTTCTGGCGCTGCAGTTGCATTTGGTGGATTTGCTACTATCAATTCAGAGCCCATTCTTAAAACGGTTGCATTTATTTTTCTTGCGCCGATCATAGGGATGCTCATTGCTTTCATTATATCGCTTTGGTTCATTCATTCTTTCCGAAAAGGATTTTTACCAAAGTTCATTGCCATCGTAGTTTTTGTTCTTACAGGATGGTTTCTTTCAAAAAATATGGAATTCGATCCGGCCAAATTAAAAACACACTTCGATTCATATTACCTGAAAGTGATATTTACGGCATCCAATTTCAAATGGATATTGCTTGCTTCTATACTGCTTACGATGGCAGGCTTTACTGTTTTCTTAAATGGCCTTAATGCAAACAGGGCAAATACCTGGTTCAAAAGATTGCAGTTGGTTTCATCTGCTGCATTTAGTATTGGCCACGGTGGTAATGATGCGCAAAAAGTAATGGGTATTATTTCAGTTGCATTGATCGCCTATAACCCTGCTGTATATAGCCTCGGCCATATGGAATGGTGGGTGCCGCTTGCCTGTTATGCCGCTATTGCCCTTGGAACTATGAGTGGCGGTTGGAAGATCATTAAAACGATGGGAACAAAGATCACAAAAGTTACCCCGTTTGAAGGTGTGGCAGCAGAAACCGCGGGCGCCATTACATTGTTCGTAACAGAAGCATTAAAAATTCCTGTAAGTACAACACATACCATTACCGGATCAATAATAGGTGTTGGTGCTACCAAAAGATTGTCGGCAGTACGATGGGGCGTAACTGTAAACCTTTTATGGGCATGGGTGCTTACGATTCCGATCAGTGGTCTTTTAGCTGCGCTCTTCTATTTTATTTTACACTTTTTTATTAAGTAAGCTGTGAGCTACAAGCTTTAAGCTGCAAGCTACAAGGTCTGTGCTTGTTAATCGAAGTATTTAATTTTATTGAAAGACCTCAGAAAATAAAGTAATTAACAATCTTAAGTCATGCCTGAAGCTTATAGCTCATAGCTTGAAGCTTGTATTCTTTTTTTTGTTTTCTTTGTGCCATGAAAAAAATACTGGTTACAGGAGGTTGCGGTTATATAGGTTCGCATACAATTGTTGATCTGATTCAAAATGGATATGAAGTTATTTCTGCTGACGATAACAGCAGGAGCAAACCCAATTCCCTGGAAGGCGTAGAGAAAATTACAGGTGTTAAAGTAAAGAACTATACAGTTGATCTTTGCATTTTCGATGATACCCATGCCATCTTTGTTGAAAATCCGGATATCAACGGAATTATTCATTTTGCTGCCTATAAATCAGTGGGAGAATCAGTACAAAACCCATTGTTGTATTTTGAGAACAACATGAACTCGCTGATCAATATCCTGAAATGTGCTTCTGAATTTAAAATACCAAATTTTGTATTTTCATCGTCCTGCACTGTTTATGGAAACCCTGCAGAGATACCTGTTACAGAAGAAACGGTAACACAACAGGCAGAATCGCCCTACGGTTATACAAAACAAATGGGTGAGCAAATTGTACAACAAACTGTAAACAGTAACCAGATACAATCAATTTTACTTCGTTATTTTAACCCGGTTGGGGCACATCCTTCCATACAAATCGGCGAGATCCCCATTGGAAGACCGGCCAATCTTGTTCCGGCAATTACACAAACTGCTATTGGAAAATTACCACAAATGATGGTTTATGGAAGCGACTATCCTACGAGGGATGGAAGTTGCCTGAGGGACTATATTCATGTTTCCGATATTGCACATGCACATACACTTGCATTGAATTACCTTATTGCAAACAAAAACAAAAGCAATTGCGAAATATTTAACCTTGGTACCGGCAACGGGTACACGGTATTGGAAGTGATCAAAACTTTTGAAAAAATAAGTAACCAGGCTTTGAACTATACCATTGGTCCCAGGAGATCGGGAGATATCACTGCTATTTTTGCAAACAATGAAAAAGCAAAAAAAGTATTGGGTTGGGAAACAAAATACAACCTCGATGATATGATGCAAACTGCCTGGAACTGGGAACTGAGATTAAATAAAGAAGAAAATTTATTTAACGGGCAGGACCCTTCACTGAATTAATATTCCAACTTAATCTTATAAAACAATTAAAAAATAAATTATGCTGAATGAAATCCTGTCAACAGGAAATAAAGACACAAGAAGCGGTTTTGGCGATGGGATACTGGAAGCGGCCCGTGAAAATGAGAACATTGTTGCACTTACCGCAGACCTTGCCGGTTCACTTAAGCTAGGCGGATTCATGAAAGAATTTCCCGAAAGATATATCCAGGTTGGAATTGCTGAAGCGAATATGATGGGCATTGCTGCCGGTCTTACTATTGGTGGAAAGATCCCTTATACAACTACGTTTGCAAATTTTTCTACCGGCCGTGTTTACGACCAGATCAGGCAAAGCATTGCATACAGCGGAAAAAATGTAAAAATATGTGCATCTCATGCCGGGCTCACACTTGGCGAAGATGGCGCCACACACCAGATACTGGAAGATATCGGGCTCATGAAAATGCTACCAGGCATGACCGTTATTGTGCCTTGTGATTATGCCCAGACCAAGGCTGCGACCAAGGCCATTGCAAATTATGAGGGCCCGGTTTATCTTCGCTTTGGCAGGCCCGTTTGGCCCATTTTTACAAAAGAAGAAGATTTTAAGATCGGCAAAGCACATCATTTATCTGAAGGAAAAGACATATCCATATTTGCATGTGGTCATATGGTATGGACAGCCATTGAAGCAGGTAAAATATTACAGGCAAAGGGCATCAGCGTTGAATTAATAAATATCCATACCATTAAACCTTTGGATACAGAAGCTGTTCTTGCTTCCATACAAAAAACAAAATGTGCCGTAACTGCAGAGGAGCACAACATTATTGGCGGATTGGGTGATAGTATTGCACAGGTTGCAGCCAAGCATTGTCCTATACCTATTGAATATATTGGCACCAATGATACTTTTGGAGAAAGTGGTAAGCCTACGGACTTGTTGGTAAAATATGGCCTGGATGCAGAACATATCGTTGCAGCAGCGGAGAAAGTACTTGCAAGAAAATTATAAGGTCAGCAAAATATCTAATTCATAAAACCAACCTTCGGTTGGTTTTTATTTTGCCACTGATTTTGTCTGAACTATGATTTAAATGATTTTTTGATGGACTATGATTATTAATCATGGCTGCTGTTAATAATCATAGTTTTCATTTTATCAAAAAGATCATAGTTCAGACTAAGAAAAATCAGTGAATCAGTGGCATCTCTCATCTCCAGATTTTCAAATCTCCAAATTTCCAAATTAAACCATCCTAATAAATACCCATCTAAGCCCCGCTTTTTTTAAATTTGTCCCACTTAAGAAACTTATGGCTGAACAAACAGATGATAAAGAACTGTTGTTTTTGTTTAGAAACGAAGCAACCAAAGAATCCGCATATACCCGTATCATAAAAAAATACCAGGAGAAATTGTATTGGCATATCCGACGTATGGTGGTTGAGCATGAGGATGCGAATGATGTATTACAGAATATGTTCATTAAGGTCTGGAAAAGTCTCGATAATTTCAGGGAAGATAGCCAGCTTTATACATGGTTATACCGTATTGCCACCAACGAAAGCCTTACTTTTTTACAGCAACAAAAAAAGCGAAGATCATTGTCCGTGGACGATGAGGATACTTTTTTAAGCAACAGGCTAAAAGCCGATACCGATTTTGACGCCAATAAACTTGAATGGAAACTACAACTTGCCATCCAAAAGTTGCCGGAAAAACAAAGGGCCGTTTTTAATCTCAGGTATTATGATGAAATGCCTTATGAAGAAATGAGCCGGGTATTGGATACGAGTGAAGGAGCACTGAAAGCAAGCTACCATCATGCAGTTAAAAAAATAGAGGACTATATAATAAACCGTTAAACTTTGTATATAAGAAAAGGTCTCAGGAAATGATGCAGAAAAATGAAATGATATATAATGAGTTAAAAGAACTGAACAGCCCGCTGGCAGACATTTCCAATAGAAATGTATTTACAGTTCCGGACGGGTATTTTGATGCGCTCGCTGCTGGTATCCTGCATGGCATCCATAATCAAAGTGCAATAGATGAATTGGAAATACCCCCGCTGGACCTGAAAGTACCGGTTGGCTATTTTGAAGGTCTGGCTGATACGATCATGAGTAAAATTAAAAAGGAGGAGGCTGATTCCAGTTTAGAAAATGAATACCCCTCTTTACTTGAACCTGTTCGACATATGAACGTCTTCAAAGTACCTGCTGGTTATTTTGAGAACCTCGCTGAAAATATCTTAGTCAAAGTTCCTGTGCAGGCTAAAGTAATAACAATGAAGCAACGTCCTTCTGTCTTTAAATATGCAATTGCAGCATGTATCAGCGGGATGATCGGGTTAAGCCTTTTTAGTCTTTTTGATCAAAAAAATGGTATAGAAAAACCAGCATCCGGGTCTAGTGAATTAATACTGGTTAATATTTTTGACAAAGCCAACGAGATCATTAAAAACGATAGTTTTGATAAAATGATGGAGAGCCTGGGTGATGATGAGATCGAAGGATATCTTAAAAATGATGGTGAAGATATCAATGCAGCGCTCGTGGCTTCATTAACAGATGAAAAAACACTTCCAAGTGAAGACGATTACTTTACTGATGACAAGGCGCTGGAGAATTTTTTAACTGAACAGAACATTGTTCAATCCAATAAGAACTAATTTTATAACAATGAAACGCATTTTATTATACTTTTTCATTTTCACCGGGATTTTTTCTGCTGCTCATGCACAGGATGGCCCAGACGATGTGGGGGGTAAAAAACAAGAAAGGGTTAAGGCACTCTATGTAGCCTATGTTACAAAACAGCTTAATTTAACTGAAACGGAGGCCCAGAAATTCTGGCCGGTTCATGCTGAATTTCAAAGAGAAATAGAAGCTGTGAATATCGATATGCCCGAATTAGAGAGGCAGCAGACCATGCTTAATATCAAGAAAAAATACCAGGATAGGTTTACAGGCATACTTGGGAGTACCCGTTCAAACAACTTTTACAGGCTACATGGAGAATTCACAAAAAAGCTGGTAGATGAAATGCGTAAGCGTCGCCAGCAGAACAATAATATGCCCCTCCGACCAGGTAAACGAAGAAATATGTAGATTTAAAGATTTTGAATAATACAGATCCCTTTTCTAATGAAAAGGGATTTTCTTATTAAAAAGGTGAAGTTTTTGCCCTTAATGCCATATATGTTAACAAAAAAATTAATAATTGTTGCATGTAATACATTTTCCTCTATTTTTGTAGTAGGTGTTTTTCATAGGTTAGCAACGGCCAGCTCTGTCTAGGGCAGGCCTCCTTTTTATTATAACCTTATAAATGGCGACTTAATATCGTGATAAAACAAAAAGGTCCAATGTTCTTTCTTACCCTGCTCCCACCATTGATTTCTTAGTTGCATACTTTTTTTCCCATCAAAATCATATTTGGCAATAAACCTGTTTTTCATTTGTTGCAATTGCGGTGCAACATCTCCGCCAAAAAAGATCTTCTCATTTTCTTCTTCAATTGTAAATACCGTATGGTATGGTGAATGTGCACCACTCATTTCATAATGTATATATTCATCGATCGTTCCGTGGTCATCTAATTGAACAAGCTCACCAGAAGATGCAAGCAAAGAAAACATAGAAGGCTCATAAGAAAGACTGTTCTTTTCAGACGCAAAAACAAGTTCTTTGCTGTTCACATAATACCGAGCCCCTGGAAAACTAAGACGGGAATTCCTTTCATCCTGTATACCTCCCGCATGGTCTTTATGCAAATGGCTTAATAAAACTTTTGTAACAGAACCTGGTGCAATGCCATTATCAGTAAGATGTTTGTGTAATTGCATTGTACCATCTTCTGTGTAAAATCCCAACCCGGTATCCAATAAAAGAATATCTTTTTTTGTTACAACAACAAATGGCTGAATTTCTACGAGCAAGCTACCTATCGGCCTTTGTTGCAGATCATCATTATCCTTATCAAAGGGAACAAATATTTTTGTTTTATCAATTGTAAAACTTCCTTCGCTTAGTGGAATTATTTTCATTTACGTCACTTTGCCGGCAAAGCTAAATTAAACGCACGAAGGATTTCACGTAAAGCAATAAAGATTCGCAAAGGCGCAAAGAAATAACTTTGGCGCCTTTTGTATTTTAAACTTTGCGCCTTTGCGTGAAATGATTTTTATTTGCATCGTATGGCTCTATTCATCACATCTCTCAATTCCGGCAGTAACGGAAATTGTTATTACATTGGAAATAACACAGAAGCCGTGTTAATAGACGCCGGTATTTCCTGCCGCGAAACAGAAAAACGCATGCGATTGCTGGGTCTTTCGATGAAAACAGTGAAAGCCATCTTTGTATCCCACGAACATATTGATCATATAAAAGGGGTTCCGTTGCTTGCTGAGAAGTATAAACTTCCTGTTTATATTACAACAACAACGTTGATGCATAGTGGCATCCACCTCAGTAAAGACCTTTCAAAAACATTCAAGGCATATGAACAGGTACAAATTGGCAATTTGCTCATTACCGGCTTCCCAAAGTTTCACGATGCAGAAGATCCTCACAGTTTTATTATAAATTATGATGGCATTACAGTTGGTGTATTTACAGATATTGGTGCTGAATGCTCACACGTAACAAAAAATTTCAGCCAATGTCATGCAGCTTTTCTTGAAACCAATTATGATGAGGTTTTACTTGAAAATGGCCGCTACCCGATTTACCTAAAGAATCGTATCCGTGGCGGAAAAGGTCATTTATCAAATACACAGGCACTGGAGATCTTTGTGAAGCACAAACCATCCTTCATGACACACCTGTTTTTATCTCATTTATCGAGAGATAATAATGCTCCCGAAATAGCAAAACAATTATTTGACAAACATGCAGGGAAGACAGAGATCATTGTTGCATCACGTTATGAACAAACAGCTGTTTATACAATACAGAAACAAGGAAATGCACTTGTAAAGGTTAAAAAAAGGCAAACAGCATTTAAATTGATGCAGTTGAGTTTGTTTGAATAGGCAATGAAAAATTCAGTTACCAGCTAACCTTAAAATGAAAGAATATTTCAGGCTTCAATATAAAATGATAAATCGAAAGTTTAAAGATGCTGGCTTTGAACCTTTACTTGCATATCTCGTATTGACAATTAGCTTTGTTGGATTTTCAATCTACTTATTTCGCAAGACAGCATTCGCAGAATACATTTATGTATTTGCCATCCTGGCACTTATCGGAAAACTTTCAGAAACCAGGAGAACTGAATTTTTAAAAATTTGTTTTACTGACATAAAATTGAAAAAGATCAGGATTACTGAAAACCTTATTTGCTCATTCCCATTTCTTATTTTTCTTCTTTATAAACAATTATTTCTTTCAAGTCTTCTATTGCTTATAATGACAACCATTTTAGCCCTTGTAAATTTTCGTACAACTTTAAGCCTTACCTTATGGACACCATTTTCAAAAAGGCCATTTGAGTTTACAGCCGGTTTTAGAAATACTTTTTATTTATTTTTTACAGCATACACATTAGCAATTATTGCCATTGCTGTGAGCAATTTCAATCTTGGAATATTTGCTATGCTGCTTGTGTTTGCTACTACATTAAGCTATTACTCAAAACCGGAAAACGAATATTTCGTTTGGATATATAACCTTGACGCCAAAGATTTTTTACTCAGTAAAATAAAAACTGCGCTATTATTTTCTTCTATACTTGCCTTACCAATTGCATGTGCTTTGACAATTTTCTTTCATCACAATATTGGTATCATTTCAATTTTCTTTTTGCTTGGCTGGGCGTTCCTGGTCTTCGCAATAGTAAGTAAATATTCCGCATATCCAGGCGAAATGAACATTGCACAAGCTATTCTTTTAGCGCTTTGTATCGGGTTTCCACCCCTGCTTATTATTTTAACACCCTACCTTTTTAAAAAATCTGAAAACCGGCTTAACAGTTTATTAAAATGATCGTAGTTAAAAATTTATCAAAGAAATATGGAACGAATGAAGTTCTGAAAAACATCAATATGCAATTTGATAAAGGAAAAGCATATGGTATTGTTGGTGAAAATGGTGCAGGAAAAACAACATTATTCAGGTGTATCGCAAACCTGGAAAAATATGATGGCGAAATAAGTTCAAATCACACCCCGCTTAAAGATCATCTCGGTTTGTTATTTACTGAACCTTTCTTTTTTGAAAAAATTACAGGGAAAGAATATATTCAGTTACTATGCAATGCAAGAAATATAATAATAAGCGACATAGAGAACAGGAATATTTTTGATTTGCCTTTAAACCAATACGCTTCTACTTATTCAACAGGAATGAAAAAGAAGTTGGCGCTTACAGCAATTCTTTTGCAAGGCAACCAGTATTTTATATTTGACGAGCCGTTTAACGGAGTGGATATACAAAGCAACATTATCATCACTGAAATAATTCATAAACTTAAAGCACTTGGCAAGATCGTTATTATTTCATCTCACATTTTCTCAACTTTAAGTGACACTTGTGATGAGATACATCTATTAAGCAATGGAAGTTTTATCAAGTCTGTTCAAAAAACAGGATTCCCTGCGTTGGAAGCAGAAATGAAACAGGCAACAGTAGGAAACAAAATTGAAAAAATACAGCTGTCATAATTACGGTTGCTTACATTGTGATTATATAAAAAAATCGTTCCTTTATAGACAGGCGGAATACTAATTCCATTAAGTTATCAACAACTTTATGTCAACAAACAATCATCAATCAACAGTTAAAATAAACTGGTGAATACAGCAATGCAAATGCGACTTCAAAATATTGTACCACATCCTTTACTTAAAAATTACATTGAAAAAATGTGGTTGTTTGAAAGTAGCGGAAAGATGCCTGTTGATGATTTGAAACTGGTTGTTCCTAACGGGCACATTAAATTGTCGGTAGCATTTCGCAATGGCATTGTTGCTTCCGTAAACGGTAGGTCATTTACTTCAAAAGAACAAAATATCAGTTTGACCGGGTTAGTTGATGTTCCGGTTATATTGGATGTAGAAAAAGATATTGCCACCGGAACCATTGTAGTAGAATTTAATCCACGAGGCGCTTATCGCTTTTTTCAGATTTCGCTTGGCGATATTAAAAACCAAATACATTCTCTTACAGATATTTTAGGGACTGTAGCCAAACAACTGGAAAAAAAGATTTTAAATGTTGAAAGTGTTGATGACAAGATCATTTTATTACAGCAATTTTTGCTCAAACAATTTATGCTTCAGCCGGAAGATCCGGTTTTTGAATATTGTGTTGCAAAGATCACTTCATCTAAAGGCAGGATCACTGTTAAAGAACTGGAGAAAAAAACCGGTTATAGCAGCCGATGGCTCAATATGAAATTTGCAGACAAGTTAGGTGTCAGCCCCAAAAATTTATCTACCATTATCCGTTTCAATCAATATTATAATGCCGTAGCTAACGATAATGAAATGGATTTTATGCAAAATGCATTTTACGATCACTATTACGATCAATCACATTTTTTGAAAGAGTTTAAACGGTTTACAGGATTATCACATGCAGGTTTTGAAAATACAACCAACGATTTCGGGAAATTATTTTATAAAGAATAGCACTTCCGATTTTTACAATACAAATTAAAAAGCAGTTCCGTTCTTTGTCTAAAATTACCAGTTTAAAAGTCAAAGGAAATGGAAAAGCAAAATATTACCGCAACAATTGAAGTTGCCCAATCCACAACAGAAGTTTTCAATGCCATCACCGATGTTACCAAATGGTGGAGCCTGGATTTTGAGGGCAACAGTACAAAAATCAATGATGAGTTTATAATCAACCATCCCAACCAGCATTACTCCAAACAAAAATTAATTGAGTTTGTACCTGCCAAAAAAATAGTTTGGCTCGTTACAGACAGCTTTCTTCACTGGCTTGAAAAAGACAAGCAGGAATGGACAAACACAAAAATGATCTTTGAAATAAGCAGCAAAGGCGATAAAACATTTCTTCATTTTACCCACGAAGGACTTGTTCCTGGAAAAGAATGTTATGCTATGTGTGAGAAAGGCTGGACCATGATCATTACTGATTGGTTGTTTCACTTTATCAGCGTTGGTATACCATCAGCGGAAATGGCCAATGCAGCAGAAATAAGAAATTCACTTTTAAAAAATAAAATGGAAAATAAAAATTATCATAGAACAATTACAGTAAATGTCTCCGCTGCAGAAGCGATGAAAAAGATCAGCCAGGTAAATGGCTGGTGGAAGCATGATTTTTCAGGCAGTGCTGAAAAACCCAATGACAAATTCACTGTTCCGTTTGGAGACCTTAATGGGGAGAGATCTTTCGTTGATTTTGTTGTGAGCGAAATTCTACCAAACAAAAAAATTATATGGAAAGTTATTAACTGTAATTTGCCCTGGTTCAGGGACAAAAAGGAATGGAACAATACCGAAGTTGTTTTTGCTATTTCATCAAAAAATAACAAAACAATCATTGATTTTACTCATATAGGATTGGTCCCCGCAGTCGAGTGTTACGGTGTTTGCGAAAAGGGTTGGGATGGACATGTTACAAGCAGCCTCGTAAGTTTTATCAATGATGGAAAGGGAAATCCACAATAGAAGTGTTATGTAACAATGCATTCTTTATTGAGTTATGAGTTAACGACACCGGTTACAGAATATGTGATGCTTGATAATATATTATAAATTATCCAATGCCAATTTTTTAACCCTGATTACTCTCTCGCCCTGATTCTTGCCTAAAGAACCAGAATGTCGCATCCATCATTAAATATCGAATAGGTTGAAAACACTCCCATAAATACATGCATAACAGCTTCCAATTTTTACCAATACCATATAAATTAGGGCATTCATTCCTTTGTTAACTATACTTCTCAATACTTATCATTGTATTCATAAGGAATTATGTCAAACACCCGATACTATTGCCATAATCCATTAAAAAAATAAATAAATGTAATTTTTTTATTATTCCAATGGTAGTAAAATATGCTCATAAGGTTAACAGCTTCATGTTAAGAAAAAATTATTTTACCATTATCAATCAAAAACGCGGCTTAAGGCATCTTGTTTCATGTTAGTTTCGCATTCCAACTAACGTTTTTTGAATGAAGCGTATCATACAACTCTTAATCTGTGTATTCTTATGCTCACAGGTAAACGCCCAGTTTAATTTAGTTGTAAATGAATTTTCACAAGGTAATGGCGGAACAAAAGAATTTATTGAGTTACTTGTTGCAGGCACCCGTACATGTACAGATAGTACAGCCGACATTCGCAATTGGATATTTGATGATCAGAACGGTTGGTATGGCGGTAGCGGCAATGGTATAGCTCCTGGTAATTATCGTTTTTTAAATGACCCCAACTGGGAGGCAGTCCCCTATGGTTCGATCATTTTAATTTATAATAATGGGGATCAGAATGGAAATATTCCTCCCGGTGCTTCAGACCCTACAGATACAAATCACGATTATGTTTACATCCTTCCTATCAATAATAGTTTGATAGAACAAAATACTTCAGCACCCACCTCCCCTTCATCACCAACATTTACTTATCCCGGTTCCGGGTATGCGCCAAGTGGCAGCTGGAGTTCTTTGGGGCTTGCAAATACAGGCGATGCGGTTATCATTGCCGATCCGGCGAATCCAGGTATTGCACATTTTTCAATTTTGTTTGGCCTTTCAGGTGGTGGACCAGGATTTCAAACACCCACTGTTTTATTAGGAGAAGTTGCAGGGAATAAAAACTGTTATTTAAGCGACAACCAGTTTGCAAATGTATCAAGCTGGGTCATTGGAAGTGCTGGTACAGCAGATGAAACACCGGGTGCCGGTAATACTGCCGCTAACATCGCATGGATACAATCGATGCGTGTACATGTGAACTCAGTTGTTCCGCTTGCAAATACTGTTCAACCAACATGTACAATTCCTACCGGAACCATCAATGTTACAAATCCCGTTGGGGCCGTTTATACTTATAGTATTGATGGTGTGAATTTTCAGCCGGGCAATACATTCAGCGGTCTTGTGCCCAATATATATACCGTTACTGTTCTTACTTCAGGAACTTGTCCCGTCACAACAACAGTAACAGTAGACCCTGTACCAGCTGCACCGGCCGTTCCCCTTACTAACATCACACAACCAACCTGTACAACCCCAACAGGAACCATTACTATAACTACACCTATTGGTGCCAGTTATACATACAGTATTGATGGGACAAACTTCCAGCCCGGCACCGTATTCAGTGGTCTCACACCAAATACTTATACGGTCACTGTGCAAGCCGCAGGTTGTAGTTCTACAGGAACTGTTATTGTTGATCCTCCTCCCGGTGCACCCGCTACACCTGCATCCACTATTACACAACCAACCTGTACATCTCCAACCGGAAGTATTACAATAACCAATCCTGTTGGCGCAGCTTATACTTATAGCATTGATGGAATAAATTTTCAACCGGGTACAATATTCAACGGTCTTACGCCCAATACATATACGATCACTGTGCAGGCTGCAGGTTGCAGTTCTACAGGAACTGCCATTGTTGACCCTCCTCCCGGTGCACCCGCTATACCTGCATCCACTATTACACAACCAACCTGTACATCTCCAACCGGAAGCATTACAATAACCAATCCTGTTGGTGCAGCTTATACTTATAGCATTGATGGAATAAATTTTCAACCGGGTACAATATTCAACGGTCTTGCGCCAAATACATATACGATCACTGTGCAGGCTGCAGGTTGTAGTTCTACGGGAACTGCCATTGTTAACCCGGTTCCCACTGCGCCAGTACCTATTATCACTGTTACTCAACCAACTTGCGGTGCGCCAACTGCCACTATTACTATAATGGCACCTATTGGTTCCAGTTATGCTTATAGTATTGACGGCGTAAATTTTCAGTCAAGTCCAATATTTTCAGGCCTTGTGCCAAATACTTATACAATTACTGTATTGGAATCAGGAGGATGCACTTCTTCTTCACCTGCTACTGTTAATATAATTCCAAATGCACCTGCCGCACCGGTTATTAATTCGCCAGTGAATTATTGCCAGGATGCTGCTGCAGTTGCATTAACTGCAACAGGCATAAATCTTCTCTGGTATACTGTTGCAACTGGTGGCACCGGAACAACAACTGCACCGGTTCCTTTTACTACAACAACAGGTACTACAACTTATTATGTGAGCCAGACTGTTGGTGGTTGTGAAAGCCCCCGTTCGGCGATTGATGTTATTGTTACAAATCTTATTATCGCTCCACTTACCGGCAATACAAATTTATGTGTGCAGGGAATTTCAACCACTGTTTTATCGAGCACTACAACAGGTGGTGTATGGAACAGCAGTGATCCTTCTGTTGCGACTGTTGACAACAATGGAAATGTTACAGCTGTTTCCCCAGGAAGTGCAACAATTATATATACAGTTAATAGTGGGGGTTGCAGTGGTTCTGTATCTGCGATCGTTAATGTAGGAGATTTTATTTTGAACCTTGCAGCAGCTCCCAATATGGTTGATGAAGGAAATGTAGTTAACCTGAGTACAACTTCTTTTACTCCTTACACTGTTATCGCATGGTTGCCTGCGCCGAATTTCAGTGATCAAACTGCAACTTCACAATCAGTTACTGTTAATAATGATGTTGTTTATTATGCAGTAGGCCAGTCAACTGCCGGTTGTATTGATACGGCAGAGATATCTGTTACAGTTATAAAGAAGAGTAACGATGTATTTGTTCCCAATATATTTACACCCAATGGCGATGGCAAAAATGATCAACTAAATGTTTATGGTGTTAACATCCGTGAAGTTGATTTCAGGATATTCAATCAATGGGGAGAAGCCATATTTGCAACAAATGATAAGAACAAAGGTTGGGATGGAAGATATAATGGCAAGATGCAACCGGTAACAGTATATATATATGTATTGAAAGCCATCATGCTGGATGGTTCAATTATAACAAAAAAAGGGTCTATAACCCTGGTAAGATAAAACGATGTCAAAGATTTTTTACATAATAATACTTGTATTCGCAGGATTATTTCTTTGCAAAAAAGGGGTATCACAGGTAGACCCCCACTCGTCTCAGTATTACATGAATCCACTTTTCATAAATCCTGCCAATGGAGGTATGTTCAATGGATCATACCGCGTTGCCGCCGTTTACAGGAATCAATGGCGAAGTATTACCAATGCATTTTCTACTATAGCGCTTACAGCTGACCTGAATACTGAAAAGAATATAAATTTTGGAATAAATATCCTTAACCAATCTGCAGGGGATGCCGGATATAATTTTTTCAATGGATATTTTTCAGTTGCATACTCGGGCATTCGTTTTGGAAAAGGAAACAAACAACAAATATCACTTGGGTTACAGGCGGGAATTATTCGCAGGAAAGTGGATCCATCCAAATTTAAATTCGGCGATCAATGGAACCCGATCACCGGTTATGATCCTTCCAATACTTCCAATGATGTACTTGCAACCAGTAGTGCATCTTCATTCGATGCAGGTGCCGGCATCTTATATTTTGATGGCGATGATGATAAAAAAATAAATCCTTATTTAGGATTTTCTGCATTCCATTTAAGCAAACCAAAAGATCCTTTTATTGATAAGGCTGATAAAAAAAATATTCCTGTTCGTTATGCGGTGCATGGCGGCATTTCATTAACCTTATCAGATGTAGTAACTGTTGTTCCCAATTTATTATACATGCGGCAGGGAGCAGCTGAAGAAAAAATGGTGGGTGCATATGCAGCGTTATATGCGGGCACCGACGTGGATCTTTTAATTGGCGCCAATTACAGGTTTAACGATGCAGTTTCTCCATTTGCCGGATTCACTGTTAAAAGATTTACAGTTGGATTAAGTTATGATGCAAATATATCTTCACTTGGAAAAATGGCTGGTAATGCAAGTAATTTTGAGTTAACACTTTCTTATATAGGTAAGAGAAAAGATAAACCTAATCTTAACTACCTCAAATGTCCACGATTGTAATTGCAAAAAAGTATTCAGCGTTTTTTAAATATGAAACAGCAATTAAGCAAACGGCAGGATACTATTCTTCATAACATTAATGTAACACTTCCGTAATCTTCGCTTCTCTATCCGGTAACATTGAAATGTTTCCTTTGTAAAAGAATATCCAATCATCCATTCAAAGATTTCGCGGCTTTATTCCCACTAAAGGATTTTGATACCAGGCAAGGTCTGTCCATAACCTATAACCCATTCTTAAAATCTACTAATTAATTCTAAACTATAAATTAATATAGCCATGCCAATCTGTGCACCAAAACAAAGCCAGGGTAAGCAAATTACCAAAAACAGGTTTTATTCAACAGGCAAACATTTATTATCAATGTTTGCTTTTTTATTTATGTTAGTTATCATTCCAGGAATTAGTAAGGCGCAGCTTGCAGCATGGCCGAATTCCTGGTCAGGCATAGCAGCAAGTCCATTGAATGCAACAACCATTGGATCAAATGTAAGTGTTGCACAGCTGGCACGTGTTGGCTTAACAGGTGTTTCATCCAGTGCCCGGTATAATTCAAGTAACTGGAGTGGTTCAAATTATTTAACGGTCACAATTACTGCCAACGCAGGATTTGTCTTAAATATGAATAGCCAAACTATATCAATGGCAATGGGCAGTTCAAATACGGGCCCCAATGCTTTCACATTACGGTCAAGTGTAGATGGGTATGTAGCTTCATTGGGATCATTAACTACTTCCTGCAGCAGTTCATCTGCAAACAGCATTACGCTTCCATCAACAGGATTCAATGGATTAAGTACAATAACTTTCAGGATATTTGGTACACTTACAGGTTGCAATGGTACATTTGGTACCGGCGGTACAGGTGGCCCTGCATCAGTAACCATCAATGGTACCACAGCTGTTTCTTCAACAGCTCCTACTGTAACAACGAATTCAGCTCCTTCTGTTTTAACCAGTACAGCTGCAACACTTGGTGGCAATGTAACTGCAACCGGTGGAGCTTCAATAACAGCTAACGGAATTGTATATGCGTTAACAGCAACCAATGCAACTCCAGCAATCAGCGGCACAGGAGTTACTCAATTGGCTACAGCCAGTCCGGGTTCGGGAACAGGTACATTTTCCAATTCAACTGTAGCAGCCTTGTCAGTCAATACACAATATAGTTATCGTGCCTACGCAACAAATGTTTCGGGAACTTCCTATGGTGGTGCAAGCGGAACAAGTTTTTTCACGCTGGCAAATGTTCCAGGCGCTACAACGGTAAATGCAGCTACCTCAAATTCACTGGCAGTTGCTCTTAATTCAAATGGCAATCCATCTTCAACACAATTTGCTATACAGGAAACGTCGACAGGGAATTATTTACAGGCAGATGGTTCATTAGGTGCATCCCAGGTTTGGCAAACAGCAACAGCATGGGGAACAAAAACAGTAACAGGTTTAACTGCTGCCACTGCTTATACATTCCAATCAAAAGCCAGGAATGGCGCTGCAACGCCAGTAGAAACAGCATTTGGTACATCAACTACAAAATCAACTCTACCAAATACATTACCGGCTCCAACAGTCAATGCAGCCACAGCTACTACACTTAATGTTACCATTAATACCAATTCAAACCCGGTATCGACACAATACGCCATAAAAGAAACAAATGGAAATTATGTACAGGTCAATGGTACATTAGGTGCAGTTCCAGCCTGGCAAACAGCAGCAGTATGGGGAACGAAAACCATAACAGGTTTAAATACTTCTGTACAATATGGATTCCAGGTGAAAGCACGCAATGCGGATAATATTGAAACCGCTTTTGGAAACACTGCCAACAAATCAACACTTGCAAATACACCGGGAGCGCCGATTGTTGACGGCGCTACCTTCTCAAGTTTAAACGTAACGATCAATCCGAATAACAATTCATCATTTACAGAATATGCTATCTATGAAACAACAACTGGAAATTTTGTGCAGGCAGATGGAAGCCTTTCCGGAACACCTGTATGGCAGATCGCTGATGTTTGGGGAACAAAAACAGTTATTGATCTTGCATCGTTATCTCAATATACTTTCCAGGTAAGTGCAAGAAATCCTGATTTGATAGAAACAGGTCTTAGCGCTACTACGGATGGTACAACCCTGGATGCGACAACGCCATTCTTGTCGGCAACCACACTTAATGGTTTTGGTAGCATTTGCCTAAATCTAACAACAGCTCCCGAAAGCTTTACTTTGAGCGGTCAAAATCTTACTGCAGATGATATTACCATTTCAGCACTTAATGGTTACAGTTATGCTATAGACCAGGCAGGTCCTTACACCGCTTCTTTAACCATTAGCCAGCCAGGCGGCGATTTTTCACAATTAATATACGTTCAGTTTACCCCTACCGTAACACAATCTTATGATGGAAACATTATTGCAGGTGGTGGCGGAGCAACAAATATCAATATACCCTCAACAGGCGACGGTATCAATACAACTCCAACAGTAGTATCAACGGGCACAAGTGGCATTGCAATAGATGCGGCGACAGTTAACGCCAATATTACTTTAACTGGTTGCAGCCCGGTCACAATTTATGGTGTTGAATACAGTACCGTCCCTCTTTTTGCAAATGGAACAGGAACTGCAGTTCCGGGTAATAATATAAATAATGGTATTTTTTCTGTAACCCTAAACGGTTTGAGTACAGGCACGATCTATTATTACCATAGTTATGCTATTAATAATGGTGGCACTTCTTACAGTGCAGAAGGAACATTCACAACTTTAACGCCAACACTTAGTGTTAGTACATTAACAGGATTTGGAAATGTTTGCATCAATAATATTGCTGGTCCAAATACATTTACCGTTAGTGGAACAAATCTTTCTGCGACCGATGTAACGGTTGCTTCATTAACAGGTTTCACCTATTCAACAGATAACAATACTTATTCGCCATCGTTATCAATAACTCAGCCTGGTGGAACTTTCTCACAATTGATCTATGTAAAATTTAATCCAACAACAGTTCAATCATTTGATGGAAATATCATTGTTGGTGGTGGTACTGCTGCAAATGTGAACAGGCCTGTAACAGGATCGGGAATAAATACATCCGCAACTGTTACCACGAGCAATGCTGCTGCAATCACACAGGTAAGTGCAACCCTTGCCGGCACAATAACATCAGTTGGTTGCTCAGTTGCAACTGCATATGGATTTGAATATAGTTTGACAAACGGTTTTGTTAATGGAACAGGAACAAATGTTCCCGCAACCAATCTTGCAGGTAATGCATTCTCTGTTGGAATAAACAGCCTTGCTGCAAATACTGTTTATTATTTCAAAGCCTATGTAACAAATAATGGTGGAACAAGTTATGGAAGCCAGCAAAGTTTTACCACTTTATCTTTGGCAGCACCGTTAGCTACAAATGCTACAAGTATCTTATCAAATAGTTTTGTTGCAAACTGGAACGCCGTTACAGGAGCAACAAGCTACAGGCTTGATGTAAGTACTTCTTCAACATTTAGCGGCACCACCAATGCAACAGATCTTTTTTTCTCCGAATACATTGAAGGATCAAGCAATAATAAATACCTGGAAATATATAATGGCACGGGTGCAACTGTTGATTTATCGAATTATAAATTGAGGCTTTATTCAAATGGTGTTACTACTCCAACTTTTGACGTACAGCTAAGTGGAAATTTAGCAACAGGAAATACAATTGTATTGAAAAACGGATCTGCTACCATCTATGGAGGAACTGCTATCGTAAATGCTGCAGTTAACTGGAATGGTGATGATGCATTCGACCTGTTTAAAATATCAACAGGAACTTCTGTAGATATTTTTGGAAAGATCGGTGAAGATCCTGGTACTGCATGGACCTCAGGTGCACTTTCAACACTTGATAAAACATTGGTAAGAAAATCAAGCGTTACAGGAGGTGTTACAGTAAATCCTGCATCTGGCTTTCCAGCATTAGCCAGCGAATGGGATGTATTCAATACTGATGATGTAAGTCATTTGGGTGCTCATACTTATAATGGCAACGGGCCTTCATTTGTTACCGGGTATAATAATCTCACGGTAAATGGAACATCGCAATTAGTAAGCGGGCTTTCTACAAACACGACTTATTACTACAGGGTACGTGGATTCAGTACCAATAGCACTTCCGGCAATTCAAATACAATTGCGGTTCAAACATGTTCATTGGTTCCAACAATAACTGGCAATGCATCTTTTTGCCAGGGAAGTTCTACCACGCTAACCGCTTCTGCAGCTTCCAGTTATCAATGGAACCTGGCAGGCAGTCCAATAAATGGCGAAACGAATCAAACAATAACAATAACTGGCGGTGGAGATTATTCAGTTACAGTTACCAATGGAAGTGGCTGTACAGGCACTTCTGCTATCACAACGGTAACGGTTAACCCAAAACCTGCGACCCCAACCATATCTGCCGGTAGTGCTACGACATTCTGTAGTGGTGGTTCGGTATTATTAACAGCTTCATCTGCTACAGGTAATCAATGGAACTTAAATGGCGCAGCCATTAATGGTGAAACCAATCAAACTCTTAGTGTAAATGCTTCCGGCGATTATACAGTAACTACAACCAATGGCTTTGGTTGCGGTACAACTTCTGTAATAACAACAGTAACTGTTAATCCAACGCCTGCGGCTCCAATCATATCTGCGGGAGGACCAATAACATTCTGTGAAGGGGGTTCGGTATTACTAACATCTTCATCACTCGCGGGAAATCAATGGAATTTAAATGGCACTCCCATCAATGGTGAAAACAATCAAACATTTAATGTAAACGCTTCCGGTGATTACGCAGTAACAACAACCAATATTTTTAGTTGCAGTTCAACATCAGTTATTACCACTATAACAGTGAATCCCCTGCCAGCAAATGCAGCAGTTAGTATTATACAACCAACCTGTTCCGTTGCAACAGGGACAATTAATATAACTTCTCCAACAGGAACGAATAACTCATATAATCTTGACGGGGGTTCTTACCAGCCAGGTACAAGCTTTACGCTTGTATCTCCGGGCGATCATAACATCCTGGTACAAAATAATTTTGGTTGTATTTCACTGTTAGCAACAAACGCAACTGTTGATCCACAACCATTCACACCTTCAGCACCAACAATAACCGGTATTGTAAATGTTTGTCCTTATACAGGTACTGGTGATCAAATCACTTATACTGCTTCTGCTCCCGGGGCAACAGCTTATAGCTGGACACTTCCGCCAAATGTAAATATCATATCAAGCGGTGGTACTGCTGATCATGTTGTGGTTAGTTTCAATTCAAATTTTTCATCTCAGCCAAATAAACAAATAAGGGTAAAAGCAAGTTCTGTTTGTGGAACAAGCCCTATGCAGATATATTATTTGCTTGCACAATCTCCTGTTACTCCAAATCCGATTACAGGACCAACAAATATTTGTGAATTAATAGGCACAGGTAACATAGTAACTTATAAAACCGCCCCATCAGCTTCAGCATTGTCGTATGTATGGACAGCTCCTGCCAATACAGTTGTAACACATCCGAACGGCCCAGGCATAAATGATACCATCATCAATGTGATCTATAACACTGGTTTCAATGGTGGAAGCATTACTGTTACTGCTGCTAACGGTTGCGGTACAAGCGGAACACGTTCACTAGGCATTTTAAATATACCTCCTTCCGTAGGTTTGATAAACGGGCCAATAAATGTTTGCGCTAACATTGCTCCATTGGGATCAGCTGCAACATATTCAGTAACACCAGTAGCAACAGCAGGTTCATATACATGGACCACACCACCTAATGCAATTGTAACACATCCAAATGGGTCGGGAGTGAATGACCATACAATTACAGTATTTTATCCTGCGGGGTTTGTATCAGGAACAATTACAGTGTCGGCAACAAATGGTTGTGGTACAAGTTCAATAAGATCATTGTCCATTACTAAACTTAACCCGGCCACACCAGGCAATATCGATGTAATACAAACAGCTACCTGCGATGCAGCCGGTGGTCGCACGTATAGCTACACGTTAGCATCAATGCCGGCGAATGCAAGTTCGGTTCAATGGACAGTGCCAACTGCTTCGGGTACAGTATTGGTTTCAGGGCAAGGAACTTCAAGTATTACCGTTACATATCCTTCAACAGCTGTGCAAGGTTCCATAACTGCACAGGCAATTAATAATTGCGGCGTAAGTACAGTGCGGTCGATAAACGTGAAATTGCCCGCTTGCCCATCATCGGGCTTTGCCAAAAGTGGCGTTACTAACACTAATAAGCAAACGAAAACTGAAATTTCTGAATTAACAGCTACTGATAAATTGACGGTTAGGTTATTTCCAAACCCGGCAGTCGGCAACTTTAAATTACAGGTATTAACATCACAACCAGGAGAAATAGCTGTCAGGATTCTTAATGAGCAAGGTAAAATATTCAAGTCATTTAAGCTTACTACTTATGAGGTCATTGAACTGGGAACAGGATTAAATCCCGGCATCTACCTGGTTGAAGTAAGACAGGGTACGGCAATAAAAACGACCAAGCTTGTAAGATTCTAGCCTTATAAAAAGTTATTGAATAAAAAAGATCATCGAATCTATCATGGTTAATTAACTAATACAAACAGGCAGGAATAAAGGGCCGTACCAGACTTATAATAAGTTTTGATACGGCCCTTTCATTTCATTCATTATCGACGTAACATTAATTTGACAATTAGATAATCCAATAAATGCATTGAAGGGAATTAATAAAAATAATTTTGTATTCCTGCTGAAAGCCAACGTAGCGTTTGCAAAATCATTTCCGTAACAATATTTATCCTGTTGCATGCTAACATTATTTCTCAAAATCTTTATTCAATTTTATGCGCAATAATTTTACCCTTACCAGTATTTTAAAACTTTATATACATAGAAAAGCAATTCCCGTTCTTTTTCTTTTATTCATCAATTGCACATGTTGGTCGCAACTTTTTGTTCAGTCATCTACGCAAACAAATGCGGCAGGAACCGGGAACGGTATTCCTATGATTGGAACACCCGGCACCAACGTAATATTTTCAAGTGCAGGAAAAGTAAATGCGCCTTTTGGTTCCGGCAACACGCCCTGCACAAATGGTTATTCGGGATTCACTACACCTACAGGCGTGAATACTTATTCTGTTAACGGCCCTGCAGTAGAAATAACTTTATCTCCCGCGACTGGTTTTGTGCTTTCTGCTACAGGCATTTCAGCGAAGCTTCGTTATTCTGCAACAGGTCCGCCAACTGCTACTTATGCTTATAGTATTGATGGTGGTACAACGTGGATCAATAATGGTAATATTTCTATGCCACAGGTAGCTTGTCAATCCGGAACAATATTTTCCTGGAACTTTCCCTGCTCAGTAATTGTCGGCGTTTCTCAAACATTTAAATTTCGAATTTATTTTTTTGGCGCCACAGGCCCAACCGGAACCACGCAAATAGAGAATCTTACAATTAACGGAAATGCAATAGCATGTGTTGCACCTACGGCAAGTATAAGTGGAACCACTACTATTTGTGGTGGTGGAAATACAAACATAACGTTTACCGGTACCCCGGCATCAACCGTTACTTATAATGTCAATGGCGGACCTAATCAAACAATTTTATTGGGATGCTCCGGTACAGCACTTGTGAATACAGGAGCTTTAGCCTCAACAACAACATACAACCTTGTTAGTGTTGGTTATGGAAGCTGCTCACAAAGTCTTTCGGGAAGTGTAGTAGTTACAGTTATACCACCTGTTAGTTCGGCTGTAATATCCGGCTCCGCAAGTATTTGCAGTGGGGGAAGTACAAATCTTTCGGTTGCAATAACCGGGGGTGTTTCACCATACACATTAATTTATTCTGATGGAAGTACTAATACCACGATCACTAATTATATCAGCGGAACAAATATTCCTGTATCACCAACGGTAAACACAACCTATACGTTGGTTTCTGTTACAAGTGTAAGTGGATGTTCGTCCATGAGCGGATCAGCGGTTGTAACAATCAGCGCAGCTCCAACAGCTGCAGTGCTATCCGGAACGGCAACTATTTGTAATGGTAGCAGTAGTAATTTATCTGTGGCGATAACGGGAGGTATATCCCCGTACACAATTATGTATTTTAATGGTGTATCAAATGTTACAGTAAATAATTATATCAGTGGATCATCAATACCTGTTTCGCCTGTTATCAATACAACGTATTCACTTGTGTCGGTTACAAGTGCAGCAGGTTGCCCGGGAACCGGCCTTAGTGGAACATCCACCATCACTGTACGTCCAACACCAGCTGCAACTGTTAGTGGTACAATTACCGTTTGCCAAAATGCAGCTTCGCCAAATATAACTTTTAGTAACCCACAGGCATTACCGGTTACCGTTACTTACAATATTAATGGCGGTTCTCCATTAACAATAAATATAGCCGCCTCA
This sequence comes from Ferruginibacter sp., assembly GCA_047601875.1. Classification (GTDB taxonomy): domain Bacteria; phylum Bacteroidota; class Bacteroidia; order Chitinophagales; family Chitinophagaceae; genus Ferruginibacter. The sequence continues at coordinate 1,672,356 of JASGIL010000001.1, forward strand.
ACTTCTTCAACAGTAGCTGCACCAACTACCACAGCAGGTTCATTTGCATACAACCTGGTAAGTGTTGCTTACCAGGCTGCACCAACCTGCACTGCAACCATAACCGGGCAAACAGCAACGGTAAATGTAAATGGGCTCTATTCATCTGCAATTCTTGCAGGTAACGCTACCATCTGTAATAGCAACAGTAGCAATTTATCTGTAAACATTACTGGTGGTGTTTCGCCTTATACCATTGTGTATAACGACGGTGGTTCCAATATAACAGTGAACAATTATATAAATGGTTCCGCCATTCCTGTTTCCCCGGTTGCCAATACAACTTACACATTGATCTCTGTGACAGGAGCCGGTGGATGTGGGGGAACAGGAATCGGAGGAAGCGCAGCTATTACAGTAACGGCGACGGGTACCTGGCTTGGTATAAACAATAACTGGAACGATCCTCAAAACTGGTGTGATGGAAATATTCCAACTTCTGCTACCAATGTCATCATACCTTCCGGCGTTTCATTTTTTCCTATAATTACAACAACAGATCCGAAATCGAACAATATGACAATTGCCGCAGGAGCAAATATTAATATTACCGCTACAGGCACATTTTCATTTGCCGGTTCTATCATTAACAACGGGAGTATCACCAACAATGGCACGATCGTTTTAAATGGAACAGCGGTAACTCAAAGTTTCCCGGGGCCAGGTACGATCGCTGCCATGAATAATCTTACAATAAACAATTCACTGGGAGCAAACCTGAATAAATCGCTGAATATTGGTGGAACACTTATGCTTTCAAATGGAATGTTTACGGTGGGTGCCAATACACTTACTATTAATAATCCTGTTACCGGAACGGTTAATAATTTGTCTGCCAATAACACTTCTTCTATAATAATCGCAGGAAGTGCAGCAGGCGTAAATCTGCCTTCATCGGTAACACAATTAAAAAACCTGACTGTATCAAATTCTTCGGGAACAATATTGCAGGGAAACTTAAACATCGCCACCCTTTTATTTATTTCAGCCACTGCCGGAACTGTTGACGCAGATATAAATACGCTTAATGGCGCAGGGAATTTACAAATGAGCGGGGGAAATCTTTTATTGGCAAAGAATGGGGTCGTATTGCCTGAACTTGCGGGTACATACACACTTACAGGTGGTACCGTAACCTTCAATGGCGTCGGCATTGGTACAGATGCACAAACGGTACGACCGGTTAATTATTTTAATCTCGGTTCTGCAGCTACTGGTGACCGTATTTTAAGCAATACTGGAATAATTGGTATTTCAAATATTTTTACTCCTTTCACTAATACCTATACCGTTACCGGAAGTACAATTAACTTCAACAAAACAAACGCACAGAACATACCTGCATTTACTTTCTATAACCTTACATTATCAGGAGGAAATTTCACAAAGACCTTAGGTGGAGATATTAATATTAAGGGGGTACTAACTTTTGCATTAAATACAAAGCTTGCGTTGGTTAATAACAATGTTACGTTAAAGTCGGACATAACCAACACTGCTACTGTAGCAAGTATGCCAACAACCAACAGTATTACCTATGGCACAGGCAGGTTTATTGTTGAGCGTTATATACCTGTCGGCATCAATCATATTAAGTCGTGGCAACTATTGGGAGTACCTGTCGGTGCCGGGCAAACGATCAAGGAAGCGTGGCAGGAAGGTGCGACAGGTGGTTCAGGAGATAATCCGAAACCCGGCTACGGAACACAACTTACCAGCAACCTGTCAAATGCATTGGCCCTGGGTTTTGATTTTTATACGGCCCCGGGGTCCACAATAAAGCAATACAATCCTTCCTCAAATTTATGGGATGGTGTTACAAACACTTCTCTACCCATTGCCAGCAATAAAGGATACATGTTATTTGTAAGGGGCGACAGAAGTGTAACAGCATATAACCAGGCAGCAGTGCCAACAATATTGCGCACTAAAGGAAAATTATTCTCACCGGGTACGGATGCACCTCCTTCAACTACTGTAACCAGTGGCAAATTGGAATGTATCGGAAACCCTTATGCTTCTGCTATTGATTTTCTGAATATGCAGGGAACATCTTCCGGTATCGACAGCAAGTATTATGTGTGGGATCCTTTATTACCGGGAACGAATTCATATGGTGCCTATCAAACCATTAGCAGTTCAAATGCTTATAAGCCAGTTCCGGGTGGTACAGCAAACTATCCTAGCGGTGTGCCTTATACGAAGATACAGCCGGGCCAGGGTTTCTTTGTTTATTCTACGCCTGGTGGGTCTGTAAATTTTTCAGAGAGTAATAAAATCAGTGGAAACCTGCTTGTTTACCGAACAATACCTGCCAGCCAAAATTTAAATAGCCAATTCCTGCGTGCTCAACTATACAGTGCAACCGGGTCACTTGCGGATGGGAATGCATTGGCAATTGATGATCTGTTTAGCAATGACTATGATCCTGACGATGCGATTAAACTTGAAAACTTCGGGGAGAATTTTGGAATACAGGCTGGCGATCGAACACTTGCTGTGGAAGCAAGGCAGCCATTCAATGAAGACGATACTGTTTTCTACAAACTCGGGCACCTGCGTATGCAAGGGTATATCTTAAAATTTGCACCGGAAAATTTGAATATGGGAAATCTACTACCCTGGCTGACAGATAATTTTACAGGAACACAACAACTTCTAAGCATCACCGATACAACCACGATCAATTTTAGTGTTACTGCTGATGCGGGATCTGCCGACCCAGGCAGGTTTTATATAATATTCAAAAACCCTGTTATTGTACCGGTTTTATTTGTAGACATTGCTGCCAGTGTTATCAGCGATAAAAATATTCTTGTTGACTGGAAAGTTGAAAATGAAATGGCTATAGACCATTATGAGTTGGAGCGCAGTAATGACGGCCAGGCTTTCACAACTATATTCACAATCAACCCATCTTCAAATAACGGAACAAGTGCTCAATACAATAACCTGGACAGAGATCCTTTGAATGGAATTAATTTTTACAGGGTTAAAGCTATTGGTAGTGACAGGCGTATTCAGTACAGTTCTATTGTAAAACTATTTTTACAAAAAGATAAACCGGCAATAACTATTTATCCAAACCCGGTGATTGGGAAAACAATTTCCGCGTTTTTCGTCAATGAGCCAGCGGGCGAATATAATGTGCGATTGTATAACAATATCGGGCAAACTATTTTTACAAAAAAGATCCAAAAAACCTTAAATTCAAATAGTGCAGTCATTATTGAGTTGGAAAAAAGTCTTCCGCAAGGAATCTATCAGTTAGAGATTACGGGTGAAAATGGGTTCAAAGAAGTAAAGCGATTAATAATTAAACGATAAACTCTCTAAACGATGTCTCCGCATTTTATCCCGAAGGATTAGTGTTATAAAAAGTTGAATTCCTGGTTCAACTTTTTATAACATTATTATTAGCGTTTTATCCTTTTCTTTCTCTTGGCATCGGCTGCTGTCTTGGCGGAGCCTGTTGTCGCATAGGCTGCTGCCTTACCGGCTGTTGTTGCGATTGAGGTTGCTGTATTCTGTCCTGCCTTACTGGTTGTTGTACCCTATCCTGTCTTATTGGTTGCTGTCTTGGCGGATCTGGTTGAACCCGTTGTTGCGGCTGAGGTTGTGGAGGACGTTGTTCGTCTACACGTTGCGGTTGAGGAGAACGTTGTTCCCGTTCTTTTTTTGGAGGCTCAGGTTGCTGTACTTTATCCGGCCTGGGTTGTTGTATCTCAGGTTTCGGTTCAGGTACCGGGTTATTTTCTTTTCGGGATTGTTGTACAGATTGTTTATTTACAGGTTGTTCATCTCTTATTGTTTTTTTTATCGGTTGTTGTGGCTGTACTCTTGCTGGTTGATCATTATCTTGTTTTATTGGCTGCCTTCTTTCTGAAGGTTTAATCGCATCTGTTTGCACAGGATTTTGTTTTGACCTTCTTTCATTGATGGCTTCATTTTGTTTTACATTATTTTGCCCTGCCTGTTTTGCAGGAGTAATTTTTACAGGAGCTGGTTTTTTATCAGCATTTGGATCATTATGAACAAGGGGCCTGTATAACTCCACCCTGTTTTTGACAATACGTTGTGCAGGCTTCTTTTCGTCTACAATAGCAACAGTATTGATGGGCTTTCCGATTCGTTTCTGAACTTCCGCTCTGTCCGGCCCGGGATTATAAGTTGTTCTTCTTGCATTGTCGATCCTTGTATTATTTATGATCGTTGTATTGTTTATAATGGTAACGTTCTTGGAACGATCAACATAGTAATTATGTAAATCTCTTCTTCCAAATTCGTTGCACCTTACAAAATGCCAGTAATTGTAGGGAATATTATACCCACTGCTATACGCTACATTGATACTTATACCGGGACCAATTGGCGCCCATCCGTAATAATCATCGGACCTTCTCCAACTTACCCAACCCGGTCCCCATTCATAACCCGGAACCCATACATAGCCATAAATGTTATCATAATACCAGCGTCCATAATGAAACGGCGCCCATCCCCATGAGTAATCAGATACCCAGGTCCAGCCATAATCTGTCATCACCCAATAACCACCTGTAGAATAAGGAGAAAACCCTCTTACATTGGGATACCACACATATCCGTACTCAGGGCTTTCGATCCAGTTACCATAAGGACTCAGATCATCGTAAAAAACCTGGAAACTTACAGACTGTGCCTCCGTCTTTTCGGATAGCACTAACAGTGAGCTATTGATAGAAATAAATAGTATGAATATTTTAAGAAACTTTTTCATGATCAGCATAATTTATAAACAGGCTAGTTCATATAGTATGCCAGTAAAGAATGCTGAATGCTGAATTTTGAATGCTGAATTATTTATAATATTTGTAGCAGGTTAATAATCAGTTGCTACGAAATACATACATTGGATCTTATGTTAAAATATGTCATTTAGAAAAAGTTCTTATGTATTGATCAATTATTAACTACCACGAATTCATTTAGAATTCAGAATTCATAACTCACCGAAGGATCATTTGCCTGTCAGAATCCAGCTTTATTAAAATAAAAATAAGGATCGTAAATGTGATCAATGAAGAACCGCCATAACTCATGAGCGGAAGGGTGATACCAATTACGGGTGCAAGACCAATGGTCATACATATATTAATGGCAACGTGAAAAAATAAAATGGCAGCTACACTATATGCATATACTCTTGTAAAAGTACTTCGTTGCCTTTCTGCCAGGTGAACGATACGCAACAACATTCCAAGATATAGTAACATCAGAACAGTACAACCTATAAAACCAAAATTTTCACCAACAGATGTAAAAATAAAATCGGTATGTTGTTCGGGCACAAAATCTCCCTGTGTTTGTGTCCCCTTTAAAAATCCTTTGCCCAATACTCCACCTGAGCCAATAGCTATCTTGGATTGTTTAACATTATAATTCTCTTTTTCTTTTTTTGCTTTCTTTGAATTTGCATCTGTAGCGTCCAATGTAGCCGTTGATTGATCTTCAAAAGGATTATCACGTCCAACCATGCTGAATATCCTGTCGGCCTGGTATTTTTGAAAAACATGTTTGAATAAAAACGGAACTGCTACTCCCACAAAAAGTGAGGCGATCAACCAGATACCAATAATGATAAACAACAATCCCTTGTTGCGTTTGATCTTTCTTTTATAAAAATAAATAACCAGTGCAGCGATCACCGATAAAGCAATGATCAAAGTAACTGGTGGAAAAAGCAATGTTATAACCAGCAGCACACCAAGAGAAGCGCCGGCGATTAAATAACCGGGAGGAAAACCTTCACGATACATTGGCAGCAGGAAAGAAAAATATACCAATGCAAGCCCTGTCTCATTTTGCAAAATAGAAAAAACAACAGGAAGAAAACAGATGCCGGCAGCAATGAGTTGTGATCTTGTTTTACTGAATTCCGTATCGTTTCGTGATAAATACTTTGCAAGTGCAAGCGCTGTAAATATTTTACAGGTTTCTACCGGTTGCAGGTTAATGAAACCTAACGGTATCCAGCTTTTAGAACCGTTCACATTTTTACCAATGACAAATGTTGCCATCATCATCAATATGCCCAGTATGTATAACAGGTTGGGAGTGGCAGTAAAAAATTTACTATCTGTCAATAAAATAAATGTAGCGAGTATAATACAGAAGCCGAGGTATAAAAATTGTTTGCTATAATTTTTTTTGAATTCGAAAAGGTTCCTGAAGAAATCATCACCTGGTTTATACTCAACAGAAAAAATGCAAAGCAAGCCGATACAAACAATAGCAGCGTAGAGCCATATCATGACCCAATCTTTACCTTTTAGAACGACTGCTTTTTTTTGAAACATATTAACCTCACCCCCAACCCCCTCTGCTTTAGGAGGGGGCTTTGGATCCTACTGACCAGTAAGAATTTTTTTATTATTATTTAATAAACGTTTATTAATCATTGTTAGTGGAATCATTTGCTGCAGGTTTTTTCTTTTCCTGTGGCAATATTGCTTCCGGGTGTTTTATATCATTGCTGTCATTTTTAAAAGGAAGCAAGGGTAAATTTGCTGCCTTGTATTTCTTGGTTGTGTCCATTTTTTCCAACGCATCATTTGTATCTTCTTCCTCAAGGCCCAGTGTATCTTTAACTGTTTTGATATAACCCCTCGCAATTAAATAAGCCGAATCTCTTTTATGCATGAGCGAATCCTGCGCACGTATTGCTGCGTAGATACGCGGAGGTATGAGATTCATTTTTGATAATGCTTCTACCCGATCCTTCCTTTCTTTGCCTGCAATCGAATCATTCAGATATTTTTCAATCATCAATCCTGTAATGGGCGCTGCGAAAGTACCTCCGAATTTTCCGCTATTCTCTACCACGCACATGATGGCGATCTTAGGATTATCTCTTGGTGCAAATCCACAAAAGAAAGAGTGATTGGGTTGTTTTTCTCCGCGATAATAATTTTCTACCGTACCGGTTTTACCGCAAATTACAATGCCTGCAACTTTTGCTCCCACACCTGTTCCATGTTCAACCACGTTTTGCATACCATCGTGTACTGCTTCAAAAACACTATCGGGTATATCAAGATCTTTATGTTTGATCTTGAATTTCGACAACATATCAAATTTATCTCCGCCTTCTATTGAATCAACAAGATGCGGCGTAATAAACCAACCCTTGTTCGCAAGGTATGCCATCTCGTTAGCCACCTGCATAGGTGTTACATCCACTTCACCCTGGCCAATACTTACCGATCGGAAATTGCAATAGTTCCATCTTCCTTTTCCATAGATCTTATCAAACAATGCTGGTGTTGGTATCGTACCTCTTTTTTCAGAAGGCACGTCAACACCAAGTTTGTGGCCAAGACCAAACTCATACATATACTGATCCCATTTTCTCAATGCACTGTCCTGGCTTGGATAAGCTTTGTTCTCAATCACTTTTTGCATTACGGTAGCGAAATAAGTATTGTCGGAAACAGTGATCGCACTCCTGAGATTGAATGTTCCCTTATCAAGACATTTCATCGGGTGCCCGCCGCCACAACCATAAAATGCGCCGCCACATGAAACACGAAATTCTGTATTGATAACACCTTCGTGCAAACCGATCAGCGCCTGCAATGTTTTAAAAGTAGAACCCGGCGAATAAGTTGCCATCACAGAGCGGTTCAATAATGGTAATGCAGGATTCAATAATAATTCAGCAATGTGTTTTTTCCTGTCGGCGCCCGTTAATAATTTAGGTTTAAATGTGGGGCTGCTCACCATGCAAAGTATACCACCTGTTTTTGGATCAACAGCAACGATAGAGCCCAGTTTATTTTCCATTAATTTTTCTCCCAGCGCCTGCAACTCTATATCAAGTGAGGTAAACATATTTTGTCCTGCAATAGCAGCAGTATCATACATTCCTTTTTCAAGTTTACCGGTGAGCCTGTTCTTATTATCTCTTTTGTAAAATTCTATTCCACGCTGGCCCATCAATACTTTTTCGTAGCTGCGTTCTATTCCTGTTTTACCGGCATAGTCGCCCGACATGTATCCATCGTTGGGATGGTTCTTCATGTAGTTGGTATCTACTTCAGACAAATAACCAAGGATATTTCCACCTGCATCATAAGGATAATCCCTTACCGGCCTTTCCTGCAGGAAATAAGCAGGTGCAAATTTGAACATGCTCTCATTGATCTTCGCCATTTTCTCAGCACTCAACAACGCTTCGAATACAGATGGCCGGTAGCTTTTATTTTTGATGATGCAGTTAATGATCCTTTTCCTGAATTCGGCGGTATCTATTCCAAGAATTTCACACAACAGGGTTGTATCTGTCCCTTTTATTTTACCTGGTGTAACCATCAGGTCATAAATGGTTGTGTTTTGAAGGATCGCCCTGTGTTTCCTGTCAAACACGATCCCCCTATCGGGGTAAACAACTTTCCTGAATATCCCCTGGTCATCTGCCAGTATCTTATATTTTGTGCTGATTACCTGTAAAGCAAAAAGGCGGGCCACGATAATGACAACGAGCGCAATGAAGATGAGCCGGATAACATTTTTTCTTGACTGGTTGAAAACAGACACTTTTTCCCTGGGTTATGGTTTGCTTTAAATATACGTTTATTCCGAGGTAATATTGTTGGCAAAGTTAATAAAGTTGATGAAGTTGATAGGGTTAACTGGTTAATAAGTTGACAAGGGATGCGCCTCCAGGTTACCTTATCAACCTGTTAACCTGTCAACTTACCTAAATCGTATTCGTCCTGAACCTTTGTTTCCTGGTAAATATCAACTCGGTAATGAGCACCAGCAATAAACTTATTAAAGTAGACAGGAACGTTTTCACAAAGAAATACCAGATATCGCCGAACTGCCAGGCTTCTAAAAGGAACAACCATATATTATGTAAAAAACTTAAAACACCTGCATAAATAAGGTATGGTAACATACCCCCCATGCTTTTAAAAGAAGGTTCTTCATAGTTTGTTTCGGCACCTTCCTGTGGTATAAGCAGGTTGATCAAAAAAGGACGGACATATGCAATGAGTACACATGCTGCGGCGTGAAAGCCCGGGTGATGGCGAAAACTATCCAGTGTAAAACCAAGAAAAAATGCGATCAGCATCAGCCAGGTACGGTTCATTTTAAAAGGCAACCATAAAACGAACATGAAATAAATGTATGGCGTTACCATCTGGTGAAGACGTATCTTATCCAATACGTATACCTGGAAAAGTATAAATAACATGAAGCGAACTATATTTTTTACAAAACTGCTCATTGCTCAGACTAAGGTATTTTTTTTACTTTTTCCAGTATCTGGTTAACTGCTTCCTGCTGTGAATTATCGATCGCATACACATATTGCAGGTTATAAAAATTTGCTGACGTGCGTATCTGTATCTTAAAATTGCTGGTACTTACTTCCTTGTAAACTGCTTCCACAGTTCCGATCATCATACCTTTTGGGAAAGAAGTGCTGAAGCCGCTGGTGATGATTGAGTCGCCTTTGGCAATTTTTGCACTCTTGGGAATGTTGGTTAAGGTTACAATATTGGGTTCTTTTCCATCCCAGCTCAAGGTGCCGGTCTCACCGCTTTTTAAAAGTTTACCGCTAATGTGACTGTCTTTATGCAATAAGCTCATCACTACAGCAAAATCATCTGTTACATCGATCGTGATCCCTACAACGGCATTATTGGGATCGACGATTCCCATCCCTACTTTTAAACCTCTTGATTTGCCCCTTGATAAAACTATGTAATTATTTTGTGCAGATACAGAATTGGAAACAACCCTTGTTGCCAGGTAGGTATATTTCCTGTACTTCATAATAGAATCTACAAGAATAGAATCAATACCGCTTTTGGTAACGGTATCGGGCAACTCAAAGTCCATCTTTAATTTATTGTACAGTACTTCGTTTGCCTTAACGAGTGAATCATTTGTTTTCTTAAGCCTGAAATAACGTTCAATATTGCTATACTGCCTGTTTACCCTGCCTGTAACCTGGTTGGCCATATTCCCAAAAGCAGCATTATGGAACATACTATAATGTATGATGAAATAAATACTGATAACCTGCAATACCAGGAAAAAAAGGAAATTAAAATAACGGCGGACAAAAAGAAAGATGTTACGCAACTGCTTCTTTTATTAGTTGAAAAGTTAATACAGTTGATAAAGTTAATAAGGAAGGACCTATATACAGCAGTTAACATGTCAACCATATCAACATTGTTAACCTGTAAACCTATCAACGCATCACAAAAGGGAACCGGTCATAATTTTTTAGCGCAATTCCCGTACCTCTTACAACGCTTTTAAGTGGATCGTCTGCAACATGTACCGGTAATTTTATTTTATTGGTGAGCCTTTTATCAAGACCTCTCAATAATGCACCACCACCGGTTATGTACAAACCACGGCGGTAAATATCTGCTGCAAGTTCTGGCGGGGTTGTTTCCAAAGCTTTTAAGATCGCTTCTTCAATTTTGAAAATACTTTTATCAAGTGCTTCGGCAACTTCCTGGTAACTTACCATAACCTGTTTTGGAATACCTGTTACAAGGTCACGGCCATTTACCGGGATATCGTCCGGCGGATTTTCAAGATCTTTCATGGCTGCACCAACCTGGATCTTTATCTGTTCTGCGGTACGCTCACCGATCAAAAGACTGTGATAGCGGCGCAATGCTTCCATAATATCTGCAGTGAATTCATCACCGGCAATACGTATACTTTGATCACAAACAATACCTGCAAGCGCAATCACGGTAATACCCGTGGTACCGCCACCAATATCGATGATCATATTTCCAACCGGTTCTTCCACATCTATACCGATACCAAGTGCAGCTGCCATTGGCTCATGAATAAGATAAACTTCTTTTGCACCAGCTTGTTCGGCACTATCCCTTACCGCTCTTTTTTCAACTTCCGTGATGCTGCTGGGAATGCAGATCATCATACGCCAGCTTGGTGCAAACAATGGTTTCTTGGGATAGATCATTTTGATCATTTCCCTGATCATTAATTCCGCTGCATTAAAATCTGCGATAACACCATCTCTTAAAGGACGAACGGTACGGATACTTTCATGGGTCTTCTCGTGCATCATCAATGCCTTTTTACCCACAGCCAATAAATTCTTTGGATTATTCCTGTCAAGCGCCACAATAGAAGGTTCATTCACTACAACCTCATCATTGTGGATAATGAGTGTATTTGCGGTTCCAAGATCTATTGCAATTTCTTGTGTGAAAAAATTAAAAATACCCATATTTTATTAAGTAACAATCGTGTATATGATGAATGCAGGCAAAGTTGAAGGAAAATATTGGATTTAACAACGCCCGGTGATTTATTTCCAAACATTTTTACCAACAGGGTGTGCAAACGTTGAACGTTTAAACGTTCAACGTTTGCACACCCTGTTGTCACCTATGATGCTAATATTCTTAGTTGGCCCGATGTATCGTTTAACGTTCAACGTTAGCAACCGGTTCGGCTAAATAAACTCATACCCGATATCGCCCCTGAACGTCATGTCTTCAAAATATAGCTGTTCCATCATGTAATGACCCACTTCGGATGCTTCCCGGATATCTGTTCCGAATGCGGTGACAGCAAGCACCCTTCCGCCATTTGTAAGCACCTTATCTTCTTCCCTGATCGTACCGGAATGAAAAACGATACTATCTTCTATAGGCTCATTATTGAGGCCCGATATTTCTCTTCCTTTTGTATATTCTCCCGGGTAACCACCGCTTACTGCAACGATGGTGGCCGCTGCCCTTTCATCGATCTCTATTTTTATTTCGTTCAATGTATGATTTGCCACTGCAGTAAATATTTCTACCAGGTCATTTTTAAGACGTGGAATGATCACTTCTGTTTCCGGGTCGCCGAGACGGCAATTGTATTCGATCACATAGGGGTCGCTGCCGGAGATCATTAATCCAAAAAAGATGAATCCCTTGTAATCAAGTTCATCTTTCTTTAATCCTGCAATGGTTGGTTCAATGATGGTCCTTCTTACCTTTTCTTTCAATGTATCATCAAAGAAAGGAATGGGGCTTACCGCACCCATACCACCGGTGTTGAGTCCTTTGTCGCCTTCGCCTATCCTTTTATAATCTTTTGCTTCGGGCAACAAAACATAATTGCTGCCATCGGTCAATACAAATACACTGATCTCTATTCCCTGTAAAAATTCTTCTACGATCACTTTTTTTCCTGCTTCCCCGAATTTTGAACGCATGATCATTAATTCAAATTCAGCAAGTGCTTCTATATGGCTCTGACATATCAGGACACCTTTACCTGCAGCAAGTCCATCAGCTTTTAAAACTACCGGTAACGCATGCTGCCTGATGTATTCTGTACCTTCTTTATAATTATCGATGGTAAACCCAACATATTTTGCTGTAGGGATCTTATGGTGTTCCATAAAAGATTTTGCAAATGCCTTGCTTCCCTCAAGTTGTGATGCATTTTTAGAGGGGCCGATCACATTTACTTTTTTTGTATCTGGTTGAAGAGAGAAATAATCTGCAATTCCGTTTACCAATGGTTCTTCGGGACCAACAATAACCAATTCAATTTTATGTTCGATGACTGCTTTTTTCAGTCCTGCAAAATCTGACGTTTCAACCTGCAGGTTTGTGCCACACAAGGCCGTGCCTGCATTTCCAGGCGCTATAAAAAGTTCATTGCAAAGCGGGCTTTGTTTCAATTTCCAGGCTAAAGTATGTTCCCTGCCGCCTGCTCCAACTATAAGAATGTTCATGTAAGCAATTTGATTGTGGCGAATTTAGGGCAGGACCAAAATATATCCGCATTAATTTTATCAGCGGCAACAATAAAAGCATCTTTAATCAATAAATTTATGTCATTTGAATTATATAATTTGATTGTCGTAAAAAGAATTTCGCTATTTTGAGCCATTATAAAAAAATAACCAGCACTAAAACCAACTAATATGAATGATCAGCCAAAACTCGGCAAACATCCAAAAGCGTTATACGTTCTTTTTTTAATAGAAATGTGGGAACGTTTTGCTTACTACCTGATGGTAGGTATTTTATTACTTTTTCTGATCGACACAACAACCGGCGGAAAAGGTTTTGAACAACATGTAGGAGCTGATATCGTGGGTAGTTTTATTGCCCTTGTTTACCTTACTCCTTTTATTGGAGGATTAATAGCAGACAGGTATCTTGGTTATATTAAATCGATCTTTCTTGGAGGCATTTTAATGTCTGCCGGTTATTTCTGCCTGGCCCTTCCTGGTAATACTGCTATGTTCGTTGCACTTACATTGATCATTGTTGGAAACGGATTTTTCAAACCAAACATTTCAACCATACTTGGAAATATATACAACAGGGAAGATCTTAAACCACTAAAAGATAACGCATATAACATCTTTTACATGGGAATTAATATCGGTGCCTTTGTTTGCAATTTTGTTGCTGCTTACCTAAGAAATAAATATGGATGGGGATATGCATTTGCTGCTGCAGGAGTTGGTTTGCTTATAGGCCTTGCGATCCTTGCTGTAAATATCAAACATGTAAAACATGGTGACGTAAAAAAACCGGTACAGGCAGAAGATATGTCGCTTGGGCAAATTTTTGGTTATGTGTTTTTACCTGCATTGATTTTTGCTGTGATCGGATGGTTCCTGCCAACAAAAGTATTTGGAGGATCGATGATGGGCAGCCAGGCAAACGATGCATTCATTTTTGCATGTTTACCAATCATCGCTTTTTACATTTCACTTTGGGTGAAAGCGAAGGGACAGGATAAAAGAGGTATCGGCGCTTTATTATTTATATTTTGTATCAGTATTGTATTCTGGACAATTTATAACCAGAATTCAACAGGCTTAACACTGTGGGCCGAGAAACATACTGATCGTGTAGCATCTCAAACAACAGCCGATATTACAGGTAAAATTTTTCCTTTACAACAGGTAACGGATACACCCAGGCTTGTAAATAAAGTAGATCAGTATTTTGTTGATGTAAAAGATGATAGTGGAAAAGTAGTACAGGTAATGGGCCCCGATCCTTATTTCAATAATGTACCCAAAGATCAATGGCCAAATGGAAAAGAAGTTAAGCTGGTAAATACAGAATTGTTCCAGTCGATAAACCCGCTATTCATTGTTGTTCTTACTTTAATATTTGTACCGCTCTTCGATTACCTGCGCAAGCGTGGGAAAGAACCAACTACCGCATCAAAATTTGGAATGGCGTCTTTTATTGCAGGACTTTCTGCATTGGTAATGGTTTTCGCAGTAATGTCTGTTCCTTCTATCTACGGATATAAAACCTCACCTGCCTGGTTGTGGGGAACTTATTTTGTTTTCACGATCAGTGAAATATTCTTAAGCCCGATCGGTTTGTCACTTGTTTCCAAACTGGCACCTGCCAGGCTAACGGCACTGATGATGGGCGGATGGTTCTTATCTACCTCTATTGGCGGAAAGATAGCAGGTGTGATGACAAGTTTCTGGGATGACTTTACGGATAAAAAAATGTTCTTCTTAATTCTTGTGATAGGAGCATTTGTTGCCGGTATCTTAATCTATTCAAGACTTAGATCATTGAATGAGATCGTTAAAGAAAAAACAGGTTCTGCATAAACTTATTATATTCATAAAAAGGCGATACAAAATGTATCGCCTTTTTTATGAATATAATTTAGAAATTAAAGAAGTTTTTATTTAGGTAAACCTTAAAACTCAAAAACCTTCATTAGCGAATTTTCAAATCTTCAAATTTCCAAATCATCTTTTTTATTTATCTTCCTTTCACAAACCAACTGATTATGTTAGAAAAAAAGTTATTCCAACCTTTTGTTTCTCCCCAAACCAACATGAAAGAACTTACCGTTAAATCGATCCTGCTGGGTTGTTTATTCGGGATCATTTTTGGTGCGGCCAACGTATACCTTGCTTTGAAAGCGGGTTTAACTGTTTCTGCTTCTATACCTATTGCAGTAATTGCGATAACACTTGGAAGACGCTTTTTTAAAACAACGATCTTAGAAAATAATATTATTCAAACAGCGGGAAGTGCAGGAGAAAGCATCGCTTCGGGTGTTGCATTCACTTTACCAGGTTTTTTATTTCTTTCTGCACCAAGCAGTGCTGATTATTTTAATTACCTCACCATTTTAATTCTTGCGATCGTAGGTGGTATACTTGGTACATTATTAATGGTGCCATTAAGAAAAGCATTGATCGTTAATGAACACGATACATTGCCTTATCCCGAAGGAACTGCCTGCGGAGATGTTTTAAAAGCAGGAGAAAAAGGAGGCGATTTTGCAAAGACCGCTTTCTGGGGATTGGGTGTTGCTTTTCTATATGCGATCCTTCAAAAAATATTTCATGTTATTGCAGAAACACCACAATACATTACACAACAGGCAAACAAATTTTTTCCTTCTGCCAAAGTAAGTGGTGAGATCACACCTGAGTATATGGGTGTAGGTTATATCATTGGCCCCCGCATCTCCGGCGTGTTGGTTGCAGGTGGTGTGTTGAGCTGGCTCGTATTGATTCCACTATTATCATCCATTGTACATCCGGATGTGATCGCTAACCAGTTACACAAACTTGGTTACCTTGCTGACGTTGCAAAAGATGGAGGCAAAGGCGGCTGGAATGCAGCAGCACATACATTCAATGATTATTCTGCTGCGGTTTATTATGCATTCATTCGCCAGATCGGTGCAGGTGCTGTTGCAGCAGGTGGTATCATTACATTGGTTAAAACAATTCCAACAATTACAAAATCTGTTAAAGGAAGTATCAGCTCCATTAAAAATGCAGCCGGTGAATCAGGTACTGTTTTAAGAACTGAAAGGGACCTGAGTTTGAAATTTGTTGGATTAGGAACACTTGCACTTATTGTATTGATCTCTATCTTACCACAGGTTCCGGGAGATAGTATCATACAAAAATTACTGATCGGAATATTGGTGATCATCTTCGGTGCTTTGTTTGTAACGGTTTCATCACGCATCGTAGGATTGATCGGATCTTCGAATAACCCTATCAGTGGTATGACCATTGCAACAGTAATGGGAACAAGTTTGATCTTTATTGCAGTAGGCTGGAGCGGCCAGGCTTATGAACCATTGGTGTTGGTGGTTGGTGGTATGATTTGTATTGCAGCTGCCAATGCCGGGGCAACATCACAGGATCTTAAGAGCGGTTATCTTGTTGGATCAACGCCCAAAAACCAGCAGATCGCTTTGTTTGCAGGTGCCATTGTATCATCTATTGTTATTGGTATCACTATTAAATTTCTTGATAAACCAAGCGCCGAATTGGTTTCACAAGGAATCAATCACAGTATTGGAACAGAAAAATTCCCTGCTCCACAGGCTACATTGATGGCTACACTCATAAAAGGAATTCTTTCTTTTAACCTCGACTGGCAATATGTTTTTGTAGGCGTGTTCCTTGCGATCACTATGGAGCTTTGCGGCATCAAAGCATTGAGTTTTGCGGTTGGAGCATACCTTCCTTTATCCACTACATTGCCCATTGCATGTGGCGGACTTATAAAAGGCATTATTGAAGGCAGGAAGAAAAAACAAAACATTGTTACCACTGCTGAAGAAGAAGAACTTGGAAAAGGAAGTTTGTTTGCTACCGGGCTCGTTGCAGGTGGCGCTGTTGCCGGAGTGATCATTGCATTTATTTCCGGCAGTGAGGGTGGCAATAAATTCTTAAACACAGTTACCATGGAAGGAAAACTTACAGAAAGTATGGGTGCACATGCCTATGATATTTTAGGTGTTGCATTCTTTGCAGTGATGGGATGGATATTGTATAAGACGGCATTGAAGAAATAAATAATAATAACATAAAGAGCCCCGCATAAAGCGGGGTTCTTTACTTTTGATAAAAACAAGTACATTTATAATATTATCTTTCCCCGTTTAAAATAAGAATATGAAAACATTTCTACTCCCTTTATTTGTATTATTCGCTTTTGTTTCTTCGGCCCAAATTGTAAATATTCCTGATGTAGAATTTAAAGCAGCATTATTATCTCACGACCCTGTAATTGACGTCAATCATGATGGAGAGATACAGGAAAGCGAAGCTTTAAATACGCTCAATCTATATGTTGATCAAAAAGGCATTTTTGATCTGACGGGCGTACAGGCATTTGCAAACCTGGATACATTACAGGCCTGGGGTAATTTTCTTACAACCGCTGACGTAAGTGGTATGGCGCATCTCAGGTGGTTTAATGTGTCTTTCAACGATATCACTTCAGTAAATGTCAGCAACTGCCCGGCAATGGAAATACTCAGGGCTGAATATAATAATCTAACAACGATTGATCTTTCCGGTGTACCTAATCTTATTGAACTGATCATAGGCGTTAATATGATCACAAGCCTTGATCTGACAGGTTTAAACAGCCTTAATTATTTTGTATGCCCGCAAAATAACCTTACCAGCCTAACCCTGGTTGATCTTCCGTCATTGGACAATGTGCAATGTCACATAAACAACCTGACTTCTCTCAATATAAACAATTGCCCTTACCTTACTTATTTGGCCTGCTATCAGAATCAATTAACGAGCATTGATATGAGCGGTACAAATTTTCTTGGTTATCTTAATTGCAGTGAAAATCCTTTACTGACTACCATTAACTTTAAAAACGGTTCAGTCGGATATGCAACTTTGCTGGCAACCAATGATAATGCCTTGCATTATATATGTACAGATGATGATCCGGCAGAAATTAATTATTATCAGAATTTGTTTGCCGCTTCTCCTAATATCAGTATCAATTCTTATTGTACTGTTCCTCCCGGTGGTGGTTTCAATACGATCAGCGGAAATTCCAGGGTAGATGCAAACAGCAACGGTTGTGATGCAACTGATCCATTGAGACAACAATTAAAATTAGCACTCTATAATGGTACTGAGACGATTTATACTCAGACCACGAATGCCGGCAATTATTATTTTTATCCCTCTGCAGGAAATTTTACGATAACACCGCAATTAACAGATAACTATTACACCGTTAACCCACTGACACAATCTGTAAACTTTGTATTGGATGGTGGACTTTCCAGTACAGCTGATTTTTGTTTTGTTCCAAACGGCAATCATAATGACCTTGAAATTGTATTGCTTCCTATAACGCCTGCAAGGCCGGGATTCGCTGCCTCTTACACACTGCTTTACAGGAATGCAGGAACTACCACACTATCAGGAAATGTAACATTGAATTTTAATGCTGCAGATCAAAGTTTTGTTTTTGCAGATCCCGCAGCAACAACACAAAGCGCAGGATCATTAACATGGGCTTATTCAAATCTTCAGCCATTGGAATCACGCTCAGTTATAGTAACATTAAATTTACTGCCGCCACCAGCCACCAATGCCGGCGATCTCTTAAACTTTACCGCGATCATTGACCCGGTTGTTTCAGATGAAGTACAACCTAATAATTATTTTGGATTGAAACAGCTGGTTACCGGTTCTATTGATCCCAATGACAAAACATGCCTCGAAGGAAAATTCATTGATATAACAAAAGCCGGTGAGTATGTTCACTACATTATCCGTTTTCAAAACACGGGTACTGATACAGCATTCAATGTTGTAATAAAAGATATTCTATCTGATAAATACGACTGGAACAGCATACAAATGACCAGCGCAAGCCATCCTTGCTTTTTAAAACAATCCGGTGGCAATAAACTTGAATTTTTCTTTGAAAATATATTGATGCCTGCACAATCTGTGAATGATGCAGCCAGCCATGGCTATGTAAGCTTTAAGATCAAACCGGCAAATACGGTTGTTATCAATGATTCATTGATCAACAATGCTTCAATATACTTTGACTTTAATTTGCCTGTGGTTACAGAAGATGCTGTGACCATTTTTATTGACCCGGGCACCGTGGCTGTCAGCATGGAATACTTTAATGGCCGCAAAGAAAATACAAAAAACATTTTAACCTGGAAGTCAACCTGCAGCAACCAGGATGTAAGATTTGAAGTTGAAAGAAGCAACGACAGCAGGAACTTTAAACCGATCGGGAACATAACGGCCAGCAATAGCCGTTGCCAGCAGCCTTTTGATTTTACAGATAACAACCCGGTAAATGGCATTAATTATTATCGTATTAAAACGATTGGGGCCGACGGAAAGATAACCTATAGCGATATCGTTACATTATTAAATAAGAATGTTGGTTTTGAGATCATCAGCCTGGCCCCAAATCCTGTTACGGATAAAGCAAGTTTCTTAAATATAGTTTCTGCCCAATCACAACAGATCAATACCAGGATCATCGATGTTATGGGTCGATCAGTTTACAACAAATCGCAATCTCTTGCTGCAGGATCTACACAAATTGAACTGAACCTTCCAAACCTGTCAAGGGGTATTTATACAATTATTATAAATTCTACCGAAGGAGAAGTGAAAAAACTAAGATTTGTAAAAGAATAGCATTAAAAATAACTACCTGTAATTTTTTAAAAGCTGGCCCTTAAGCCGGCTTTTTCTTTATCTTGAAAAGATAAAACAACATGTATGTGGAAAAAACATCCTAAAGCACTGCCATTTTTATTTTTTAGCGAAATGTGGGAACGCTTTGGTTATTATCTTATGATTGGCATTTTTACATTCTATCTAAAGGATGCCGTGAAAGGTTTTAACATGGATGAAAAAGAATCCGCCAGTTTGTATGGAACATTCATCGCATTGGTTTTTTTTACACCGTTTCTTGGAGGCTTGTTGGCCGACAGGTACCTGGGCTATCGCCGCTCGATCATACTGGGTGGGTTGCTGATGGGCGCAGGTTATTGCCTGATGAGTGTGCACAATATCAGCATGCTGTATTTTTCAATGACGCTTGTAATTATTGGCAATGGTTTTTTTAAACCAAATATCTCCACGCTTTTAGGAAATGTTTATTCAACACCACAATACAAAGCGCAAAAAGACGAAGGATACAATATCTTTTACATGGGTATTAATATTGGTGCGTTTACCTGCAACTTTTTTGGAGCTGCATTGTACACAACCATTGGCTGGGGTGCAGCATTTATTGCGGCAGGAGTTGGAATGTTTATCGGCGTTATCACTTTTATCGCCGGAACAAAACATTATAAAGAATATGATACTTTAAAACCTTTACAGGAAGGCGACATGCCATTGGGAAAGATCTTTGCGCTGGTAATACTGCCGTCGATCATATTTGGAGTTATTGGTTGGTTCATTAAAGGCGATCAGTATATTTTTGATTCTAACTCAACGGATGCTTTCATATTCGCCTGCATCCCTGTAACTTTTTTTTATGTAGCATTACTCATGCGAAGTAATAAAGATGAAAAGCCTGCCATGGCAGCCATGCTCGCTATTTTTGCTGTTGTTATTTTATTCTGGGCCATATTCAAACAAAACGGATCAGCACTCAATACCTGGGCGAGCCGTTATACCGAAAGACACGTGAGCGGCGGTACAGAAAATGTTTTAGGCGCACTAAAACTAACGCAAACAATTCCATACAAAATGGATTCTGTTGTAAAAACTGATGAGCAATTCAGAAAAATAAAAGTTGATGGCAAAGAAGTAATGGAATATAACTATCCATCTTATTTTAAAAATATGGATTTTAAAAAAGATGTTGTTTCTGATGGAGGCAGCGTTAATGTATGGGTGGCGAGCCTTAGTCAATCCATCAATCCATTTTGGGTAATTACACTAACACCACTGGTAGTCGCTTTATTTACCTGGATGCGAAGAAAAGGCAAAGAACCTTCTACACCAACCAAGATAGCATTCGGTTTATTAATATCCGCTTTATCAGTTTTAATTATGATCGCCGCTGTAAAAGCAGGAAGCAATGGTGCTGATAAAGTAACTGTGTGGTGGCTGATCGGCAGTTATGGTATCGTAACCATTGGTGAACTTTTTTTAAGCCCCATGGGACTTTCACTTGTTTCCAAATTAAGCCCCGTTCGCATTACTTCACTGATGATGGGTGGTTGGTTTGTTTCTACATCGATGGGAAATAAACTCAGTGGTATCCTCGCAAGCCAATGGGATGAATATGATAACAAGGCAAATTATTTCTGGCTGAATTTTGTGCTTTTATTTGCTGCCGCGGTCTTTCTCTTTATATTATTAAAATGGTTGAACAGGGTGATGAGGGAGAAGGGGATTAATTAACACGAATATTTTAGCCACGAATTTGAAACACGAATTGCACGAATTACACGAATTTGCACTTCCAATATTAGTTAGCTCATAGCTCATAGCTCATAGCTCATAGCTCATAGCTCATAGCTCATAGCTCATAGCTCATAGCTCATAGCTCATAGCTCATAGCTCATAGCTCATAGCTCATAGCTCATAACTTACTTCGCAATCATCGCTGCGCCAAAATACTGGTGCAACACCTTCGGCAAATGAATACCATCTTCTTTCTGGTTATTCTCCAGCAATGCTGCTACGATACGTGGCAATGCCAGTGAAGAACCATTGAGTGAGTGTACCAATTGCGTTTTACCAGTTTCATCTTTATAACGGATCTTCATCCTGTTCGTCTGGAATGTTTCAAAATTACTTACAGAACTTACTTCCAGCCATTTTTGCTGAGCTGCGCTGTATACTTCAAAATCGTATGTGAGCGCTGAAGTAAAGCCCATATCGCCGCCGCATAAACGAAGAATTCTATATGGCAATTCAAGGAATTGCAAAAGCCTTTCTACATGGTTCACCATTTCTTCCAGCACATCATAGCTTTTATTTGGTAATACCATTTGTATGATCTCTACCTTATCAAACTGGTGCAGCCTGTTCAAACCTCTTACATCAGCACCAAAGCTTCCTGCTTCCCTGCGGAAACATGGGGTATACCCCGTCATTTTTATCGGAAGCTCTGTTTCTTTTACGATCTCGTTGCTGTAAATATTGGTAACAGGTACTTCTGCAGTTGGTATCAGGTAAAAACCATCAGCCGTAATATGATACATCTGGCCTTCTTTATCAGGCAGCTGCCCGGTACCGTAAGCCGTGTTCTCATTTACCATTAATGGCGGCATGTATTCTGTATATCCTGCCGCGGTATTGTAATCAAGAAAATATTGTATCAATGAACGCTGCAGTTTTGCCCCCCTTGCTTTGTATAAAGGAAAACCGCTGCCGGTGATCTTTGCGCCTGTTTCAAAATCGATCAGGTCATATTGTTTTATAAGATCCCAATGTGGAACTGCAGTTGCCGCAAGTACAGGTTTTACACCACCTTCTCTTACCACTTCATTGTCTTCAGGTGTTTTTCCTTTTGGTACACTCGTATGCGGAAGGTTTGGTAATTGTACCAATTGATCATTGAAAGATTTTTCCAATGATTGCAGTTCTGCCGCTTTGGTATTCAAATCAGTTTTCAACGCAGCTACTTCCTGCTTTTTTTGTTCGGCCGTTGCTTTATCGCCCTTTGCCATCAGCATGCCTACTTCTTTTGATATTGCATTAACAGATGCCTGTAAACTTTCTGAAGCGGTTCTTATTTTACGTAATTCCTCATCTGCCTGCAGGATACTATCCACAAGATCAATTTTTGCAAAATTCCTTATCGCAAGCCTTTCTTTTACCAGCGCCGGGTTCTGACGTATATAATTTACCTGTAACATCTGTTATGCTGTTTTTTAAAAATCATTAAGACCGCAAATATAAACCTCAAAAGCTTATTACTTACATTTGCGCCATGCAACAAATGGAAGAGGACCTGCAGGTAAGATGGCTAAAGCTTCGCATCAAGCTTAAAGAAGCGTTTGGTATAAAGCCAGATATGAACGGCATTTTGTTATTGATCGGTGTACAGGAACTCGGCCAGGGTCCCCAGGATTTCAGCAAAGAACAAAAGCAGGACCTCATGCATATTGCTATTTGCACCATACTCGGTTTAAGCGGGTATTATCATCACGATGGTCTTGATGACGAAGGCTGGCCACACTTTACGCTGGTAAAACCATTGCCTGCTTTCAATTTAATTGAACAGGAAAATTTCCTGAAAGATCATATTTTGCTTTATTTTCAATCACAGGATTTTATTTAAATTATTTTTCACCATAAACCCGGATAAATAAAAATTACACAATGAAACAATTCAAGATCTTAATGACCGCTTTATTTATGAGCGTTATTAGTTTTTCAGTACAGGCACAGGTTAAAAAAACCACTGCCCCTAAACCGAAGGCGACAGCTACTCCTGCCAATCCAAAAAAGCCTGTCACAAAACCAAAAACTGTTACCCCTAAGCCAGTTGTTCCAAAAACAAATATTACAGATGCTGCGACTACCCGTGTAAAGATCACTACGGATTCAGGCATCATCATCGTTAAGTTATATGATTCAACCCCGCTTCACCGCGATAATTTTATTAAACTGGTTAACCAGGGATTTTATGACAGCCTTTTATTTCATAGGGTGATACAGGGATTCATGATACAGGGTGGTGATCCGTTAAGTAAAAATGCAGCCCCAGGTCAACAACTAGGTATGGGTGGCGGCGATATGGAACGCATTCCTGCAGAATTCAGACCCGGCATTATTCACAAAAAAGGCGCATTGGCTGCAGCAAGAGATGGCAATCCACAAAGAGCAAGCAGTGCCTGCCAGTTTTATCTTGTACAGGGTAAACCGGCAACCGACGAAGAATTGAACAACTTTGAAGCAGGGCAAGGGAGAAAATATACTCCCGAACAAAGAGCTATTTATAAAACCATTGGTGGCGTACCGTTCCTCGATATGAATTATACCGTATTTGGTGAAGTAGTAAGCGGCCTGGAAGTAATTGATAAGATCGCTTCGGTACCAAAGGCACCAGGCGACAGGCCCATTGGTGATGTACATATGAAAATGGAGATTGTAAAATAATTAAGCCTTCGTGCTGCTTTGAGACTTTGTGTCTTTGTGGTTCAAAATTTTTCGCCACAAAGACACAAAGTCTCAAAGGCACACTAAGGTTTTTATATAAATTTTCAAAACTGCCTGATAAAGGATGTTTTTTTCTCCTAAATTGCAGCATCAATTTTCAAAACAACTCCAAAAATATTTACAATGAACTATCCAGCCAATCTCAGGTACACAAAAGATCATGAATGGGTTTTATTAGATGGCAATACTGCTACAATTGGTATTACCGATTTTGCCCAGCATGAGCTTGGCGATATTGTATATGTTGACATTAATACAAAAGGAAAAAAATTAGCTGCGGAAGAGATCTTCGGAACTGTTGAAGCCGTAAAAACAGTAAGTGATCTTTTTTTACCTGCAGCAGGTACCGTGCTTGAGATCAATCCTGCACTTGAGGCAAATCCTGAACTTGTGAACAGCGATCCTTACGGTGAGGGATGGATGATAAAAATGACAGTAGACAATCCCGGCGATATTGAAAAATTAATGACATCTGAAGCTTATACCTCACTGGTTGGATAAGACCACTATTTAAAATGAAACCACTCACATTTAAAAGTTTTATACCAGGCATTGCCTGGTTTTTTGTGGTACTTACACTTATTTGTTTACCCGGAGAAGATATTCCCCAACCCCGCGGCTGGTTTGAATGGATGAACCTGATACAATTCGACAAGCTGGTACACAGTGGCATTTTTGCTTTATTAGCTTATTTATTCATACGACCAATTGCAAGGGCAGGTTATTCAAAAGAAGTAATATGGGGTTATATTCTGAAAATTTGTTTCACCACCTGTATATGGGGATTGACAACAGAATTGATACAAAAATTTTTCATCCCCACACGGCAGTTTGATCTTGTTGACTGGGCCGCAGACAGTATTGGCGCCCTGATCGCATTGATATTTTGCCGTTGGTATTTTATAAAACGTATTCCAAAAAATCGTAAACCTGAAGGTTCAGTGATTTAGTATCATCGTCCTTGCTGTGGAAGGAAGCAATCTTTTATCAACGAAATTGCTTCGTTCCCCGCAATGACGGATGTGCTTGTTTCCTACAGTTTTACTACTTACATTTGTACCATGCTTAATGTTGACAACATGGAGTACAACACAACACGAAATCATCTTATCATGAAAGAATATGGAAGACATATTCAGAAGATGGTTGAGTATTTGTTGACGCTCAAGGATAAAGAAGAAAGACAGCGCAATGCTTATGCTGTGATCGAATTGATGGGCTTCTTAAACCCACATCTTAAAAATGTAGAAGATTTCCGCCATAAATTATGGGATCATCTTTTCTTAATAAGCGATTTCAAACTTGATGTTGAAAGCCCCTACCCAATTCCTACAAGGGAAACCTTGAAGGCAAAACCGGATGCATTGGCTTATCCAAAACAATATCCAAAGTTCCGCCACCTTGGTAAGAACATTGAAGTAGTTATTGATAAGGCTTTGAGAGAAGAGAATCCTGAAAAGAAACAAGGTTTTGCCAATGCGGTTGCTTACTACATGAAACTCACTTATAGTAACTGGCACAAAGAACTTGTTCATGATGATAACATCCAATCTGAATTGAGTTCAATTACCAATGGTGAACTTGAATTCAATAACCGTCCTTTTGTAAAACACAGGGCCGATAATCGTGGCGACAGAGATGATTATGGCAGTGGCGGCGGTGGAAGAAATAATAATTATCGCCAGAACTTTGGAGGAAATAATAATCGTGGCCAAGGTGGTAACAATCGCGGCGGACAAGGTGGTAACAATCGTGGTGGTAACAATCGCGGTGGTGATAATCGTAATAACCGGAATTTTAAAAAGAGATATTGATAAAGTATTAAAGTTAAAAAACCCTGGTGTTGAAGCACCGGGGTTTTTTATGTACTAGAGTGACAATATAATTTGAAGATTTGAAAATTTGAAGATGTGCTGATGAAGGCGATTTAGGTTTGAAAGTATCGCAAAGCAAAAAAGTTTTTCATCTTCAAATCTTCAAATCAACTAATTTTCAAATTATCTTGCTAATTCAAAAAAATCTTATAAAAACATATGAGCATATTCGAGGTACGCGGCGGAAAAAAATTATCAGGAGAGATCACACCACAGGGAGCAAAGAATGAAGCATTACAAATAATAAGTGCCGTATTACTTACAGCAGATGAAGTGTTGATCAATAATATTCCCAATATCATTGATGTAAACCTGTTGATAGAATTGCTGAAGGAAATGAATGTAAAGGTGAATCGCATCGATGCCAATACCTGTACCTTTAAAGCAGACGATGTAAATGTTGAATATTTACAAAGCGACGATTACCATAAAAAAAGCGGGAGGCTAAGAGGTTCAGTGATGCTTGCCGGGCCATTGCTTGCAAGATTTAAAAAAGCATATCTCCCAAAACCCGGTGGCGATAAAATAGGAAGGCGCAGGCTCGATACACATATCATTGGTTTTGAGAAATTAGGCGCCGGTTTTAATTATGATGATCATACAGGTTTTTTTCGTCTTGAAACAAATGGATTAAAAGGCGCTTTCATGTTGCTGGATGAACCAAGTGTAACAGGTACTGCAAACATTTTAATGGCAGCAGTTCTTGCGGAAGGAACAACCACCATTTACAATGCTGCCTGCGAACCATACATTCAACAACTTTGCAAAATGCTTGTGCGCATGGGCGCAAAAATTGAAGGCATTGGCAGCAATATGCTGATCATTCATGGTGTGTCAACATTAAAAGGAACCAATCACACGATGTTGCCTGATATGATCGAAGTAGGAAGTTTTATCGGCCTTGCTGCCATGACGCAGGGAGATATTACTATTAAAAATGCGGGTATCAGCGAGCTTGGTATGATACCAGAAAAATTTCAACAGCTTGGCATCAAAATGAATTTTATCAATGATGACATTCATGTTCCTTCACAGGAATTATATGAAATACAAACTTATCTCGATGGTGGTATATTAAGTGTATACGATCATCCATGGCCGGGCTTTACACCAGATCTTTTAAGTATTGTTTTGGTAACGGCATTGCAGGCAAAAGGAAGTTTGCTCGTACACCAGAAAATGTTTGAGAGCCGTTTGTTCTTTGTAGATAAATTAATTGAAATGGGTGCACAGGTGATCTTATGCGATCCGCACAGGGCCGTGGTTGTAGGTATGGAAAGAGAAAAACCATTAAGAGGTATTACCATGAGCTCTCCTGATATCAGGGCGGGTGTTGCATTGTTGATCGCAGCATTAAGTGCAAAAGGAAAAAGTACCATTCAGAATATAGAACAGATCGACAGGGGGTATGAGAATATTGATGGAAGGCTGCGTAAATTAGGAGCGGATATAACAAGATTGGATTAATAGTTTATAATGATCAGTTTGGTGTTGGATCGTTTGGTGTTAATCTTTTAACCAGTTAGTATTTACTATTATGACAACCCTACATATTTTCACCATTCACCATTGACTATTCACTTATTCACCCATTCACAATTTCGTTTGCCGATTCCCGATTGACGATTGCCGATTATTTCCTTTCTTTGCACATGGCCACAATTCATCAAAAGATCCTTATCATAACAGCTCCATCAGGAGCAGGAAAAACTTCCATCACACGTTATCTCATGCGTGAATTTCCAGTGCTTGAATTTTCTGTATCTGCGGCTACACGTGAAGCGAGGGGCAATGAAAAAGATGGCGTGGATTATTATTTCATTGGGATGGAAGCGTTCAAACAAAAGATCAAGGACAAAGAATTTGCAGAATGGGAAATGGTGTATGAAGGAAAATATTATGGTACATTAAAATCAGAATTGCAACGCATATGGGGCATGAATAAAGTTCCGGTACTTGATATAGATGTAAAAGGTGCGATACATGTACAACAGCAATACCCTGTAAATACACTCAGTATTTTTATTGAACCACCTTCGGTAAATGAATTGCAGATACGCCTCCAGGTAAGAGGCACGGAAACCGATGAATCCATACAGGCCAGGGTAAACAAAGCATCTTACGAAATATCTTTCAAGGACCAGTTTGATAAGGTTGTAGTGAATGATGATTTGGATAATGCCTGTGCAAATGCAAAACAGTTAGTTGGTGAGTTTTTAAATAGTTGATCTCTTTACGTTTTAATAAATATTCAATATTCAACGTACAATGTTCAATGCTCAACGGAGTGCACTTGAATATTGAACATTTCTTTTAAACTTTCACTTCTAAAGTAATTTCCTATTTTTATAGTATGAACAGTATCGACTGGATAGCCCTTATCGCCATTTTTGCTTCCCTGCTCATCATCGCTTTCCTGTCGGGATTGGAGATCGCTTTTGTATCTGCCAATAAACTTTCAATAGAGCTCAATAAAAAAAAGGGCAATTCTGCAGGTAAAACATGGAGTGCATTCTCTGATCATCCAACACGTTTTATAGGAACCATACTTGTAGGTGTAAATATTGTATTGGTAATTTATGGTTTGCTGATCGGTAATGAACTTTTACCGATCTGGATGTGGATCGAATCGCACCTGCCGCATTATGCAGCCAACTACGTAAAGTATATTCAATTGCTGGTAGAAACAATTCTTTCAACTACCATCATATTGCTTATTGAATTTACAAGCAAAGCATTTTTCAGGGCAAAGAACAACAGCATTTTAAGTTCCGATTTTATAAGTTATATAGCAAGATTTTTTTACTGGCTATTGTCGGCCTTTGCAAATTTATTTGTATCTACTGCCGAGTGGATACTTCAATACATTTTCAATGTTAAGCTGAATAAGAAAAAAGTAGTTTTCAGTAAAGTAGATTTAGAACATTTCATACAACAAAGTAAAACGCATGATGAAGAAGAACCTTCAGAACTTAACCAGGAACTTTTTGAAAATGCTTTATCACTCAGCGATGTGAAATTAAGAGAGTGCCTCATTCCCCGCAGGGAAATTGAAGGAATGGAAAGCAATACAGCTATTGAAACGATCAAAAATAAATTCATTGAAACAAAGCTGAGCAAACTTGTTGTTTACGAAAAAAATATTGATAATATCATTGGCTATGTTCATCATCTTGATATGTTCAAGAACCCCGCTACATTAAAAGAAATTTTACATCCCATACCAACTGTTCCCGAAAGCATGAGCGCTACTGATCTTATGAGCAAATTCAGCAAGGAAAGAAAAACCATTGCATGGGTGATCGATGAATTTGGCGGAACAGCCGGCATTGTAACAATGGAAGATCTGCTGGAAGAAATATTCGGAGAGATCGAAGACGAGTATGATGTGGCAGAAACATTTGTTGACAAGCAGATCGCTCAAAACGAATATCTTTTCAGTGGCAGGCTTGAACTTGATCACATTGCTGAAAAACACAACCTGCACTTCAGTGGTAAAGACGAAGCGGAAACATTATCCGGGTACATCATTCAAAATAACCAGGGCATTCCAAGACAAAAAGAACGTATCATCATTGGCAATTATGAATTTGATATTTTAAACGTAAGCAATACAAGAATAGAAACAGTAAAAGTAAAAGCGTTGAAATAATTCAAGATGACCATTGCCGTTCACATTGCAGCTCCAGTTATACAAAATGGCACCAGCACAAATTTTAATTACAAATGCTTTACGCTTTTAGCACAAAGCCATCCAAAAGTTCATTTCATTTTTATTTTTGACCAGCCTTTTCCTGCATCTGCCATCACAGAAAAAAATATAACCCCCGTACTCGCCGGCCCACAGGTTAAGAACAGGATGCTGCAATATTATTTTTACAATTTTAAAATTCCTCGTTTACTCAATAAATACAATGTTGATCATTTTGTATCAACAGAAGTATGCAGCCTTCGCACAAATGTTCCGCAGTTGCTGATCATCAAGGATCTTTCTTTTTTAAAAAAGAATAACCTGTTGAAAAGAGCAGATAGCAGTTACTTAAAAAGATATACAAAGTTTTTTGTAAAACGTTCGGCAAGGATCGCTGTACTGAATCCAACTCTGAAAACAACATTATTAAAAACATTTGCTGTTGCCGATGATAAAATAAATATTATTAATGCTGCTGTTGATACAGGTAATTCATTGACCTATGAAAAGACCGAAGCCATAAAAAATAATTATACAGAAGGGAAAGAATATTTTTTATTTTTCTCAACGCCTTCAACGGTTGTAAATACCATTACCATGCTAAAGGCTTTTTCCATTTTTAAAAAATGGCAGAGGTCAAATATGCAATTGCTGATCCTGTTTGCTTCAAATGAAAAAAATACGATCAAAGATCTTTCGTCTTATAAATACAAGGCTGATGTAAAAACATTGAATGCAACATCGTTAGAAATGAGCAGGGAACTTATTGCTGCAGCTTATGCAGCCATTCATCTACCTGCTGTTGAATTGACTGAGGGTGAAGGTTTGAATTGCCTCGCATCATCAATTCCATTGATAACTACAGGTACTGATTTTTACAGGAACATTTACCATGAAAGTGCTTTATACAGCCAGCCTGCTGAAAAAGACATAGCAGAAAAAATGATGCTGCTGTACAAAGATGAAAATACAAGGAACGAACTCATTCAAAAAGGCAATGCTGTAATAAGTGCCGATAGCTGGCAAAATGTTGCTGATTCATTATTCCACACAATACAACCGCTTACAGCCGTATAAACACATAACTTTGCAAAAAAGTATAAAAAATAATTATGAATAAGTCGACGATCACAATAGATGTAATGCTTGACCCCGATAAAATACCGGAACAAATAAACTGGCAGGCTTCTGACAGCAACGCAGAGATGAAACAAAAAGCAAAAGCCATGTGTGTTGCGTTCTGGGATGGCGCAGACAAATCTGCTTTGCGCATTGACCTCTGGACAAAAGATATGATGGTAGATGAAATGGGCGATTTTTATTACCAGATGCTCATGACCATGGCAGATACTTTTAAAAGAGCTACACAACAGGAAGCTTTGTGTGATGAGATGAAGGCATTTGCGAAGGGGTTTATTAAGAAATTCCAGGAAACACAGGTGAAGCTTTAAGCTGTTAGCTGCTAGCTTCAAGTCTGTCTTTGAGAATTTGAAAATTTCAAATAATATAAACGTCAATAAAAAAGTATAGCTAAAAATATTTTTAAACTGACTTGCAGCTTGAAGCTTATAGCTTGAAGCTTGTTACAAACTTTCAAAATAAAACAAACTCCACATGCCACTCGAACAACAAATCATGGAAGAAATGAAGACCGCCATGAAAACAAAAAATGAAGGCGTACTTCGTAGTTTAAGAGCCATTAAGGCTGAAATAATAAAAGCAAAGACCGATCCTGGTGCGGGCGGAGAAATTGATGAAGCAACAGAACAAAAGTTTTTACAGAAAATGATGAAGCAACGTCGTGATTCATTGGAGATTTTTGAAAAACAGGGACGTGCTGATCTTGCAGAAAAAGAAAAAGAAGAAATGGCTGTAATAGAAAAATTCCTGCCAAAGCAAATGAGCAATGACGAGATCAAAGCAGCAGTATCAAAGATCATAACTGAAACGGGTGCCGCCTCTGCAGCTGATATGGGAAAGGTGATGGGCGTTGCTTCCAAACAACTTGCAGGAAAAGCTGACGGAAAAACAATTAGTGCGATTGTGAAAGAGTTGTTGGGATAGTTATGAATTCTGAGTTATGAATTCTGAGTTGATGTATTTGAATTGAAGTGTTATAAGTATTGCCACAGCCTAAATGATTTTATCTTAAAGTTTACAGCTTTTTAAAAGCTATAAACTTTAAAATAAAATCAACAGAAAAAACTCAATATGCTAATTGATATCATTTTTGCAGCACTTATTATTTTTGCCTGTATAAATGGATACAGGAAAGGTTTTATAGTGGCGCTTTTTTCTGTCATTGCTTTTATTGTTGGCCTTGCTGCTGCGTTAAAATTATCGGCCGTTGTTGCTGTTAAGCTTTCAGAAAGTGTGAATGTTTCCAACAGGGCACTACCGGTGATCGCATTCATCCTGGTATTTTTAGTGGTAGCCCTGCTCGTGAGCCTTGGTGGGCGGCTTATTCAAAAAGCTGTTGAAGCTGTAATGATGGGGTGGATCAACAGGATAGCAGGTGTACTCCTTTACATTTTTTTGTATTGCATCATATTCAGCATTTTTTTATTTTATACAATACAATTAAACTTTATCAAAGCGGAAACCGTTTCATCGTCACTGGTATACCCATATATTCATCCCCTTGGACCAAAGGTTATGAATGTAATTGGTAGTATTATTCCGTTTTTTAAAGATATTTTCGCTCAATTAGAGCATTTTTTCGGGGATGTTTCCAATAAAATAGAGCATTAATTTGAGGCATTATCTTATTTAATGTAATTTTATCCCGATAGGGTAAATAAAATAGCAGGGCAAAACCAGCTATCTAATAAAATCTACAGTAAAAAAAGAATGAGTTACGAAATAAAACAAGACGGCAAATTTAAATTCATTGAAGAAGGTGAAGGAGAGGTACTGATGCTGTTGCATGGTTTGTTTGGCGCACTCAGTAATTTTAATGCACTGATCGATCATTTTAAAAAATCATATAAGATCGTAGTGCCCCTGCTTCCATTATTGGAAATGGATCTGTTGCATACTTCTGTAGGCGGACTTGAAAAATTTGTAACCCGTTTCATAGAACAGCGAAAATATTCCGGCATACACCTGATGGGAAATTCATTGGGGGGTCACGTAGCACTTGTACATATATTAAAACATCCTGAACGCATCAAATCACTTATACTTACCGGTAGTTCCGGTTTGTTTGAAAATGGAATGGGCGACACATACCCAAAAAGAGGTGATAAAGCATACATAAAAAATAAAACAGCACTTACTTTTTACGATCCGGCACTTGCAACCGATGAGCTTGTAAATGAAGTATTCGAAATAACAAATAACCGGATGAAAGTTATAAAGATCATTGCATTGGCGAAGAGCGCCATTCGCAACAATCTTGGCGAAGAACTTAACCAGGTAAAACAACCTACCTGTCTTATCTGGGGAAACAACGATACCATCACACCGCCATTCGTCGGAAAAGAGTTTAACAGATTACTGCCAAACAGCGAATTACACTTTATTGATAAGTGCGGCCATGCGCCAATGATGGAAGTTCCTGTAGAATTCAATGCCATCCTGGAAGGCTTTCTTTCAAAACTGAAATCCCCCGCTGCATCGAAAGTTTAGATGTTTAGAAGTTTATAGGTTTAGAAATCTAAACGCCTAAACATATAAACCCCTAAACCATTTTATTAAAGCTTTCCTAAATACCAGGCGATTCATAATTTTGTCTGAATATTCAAAATACATTCAGTATTTTGCTGTATCCATGCAGGATATTACCCATGTTAATAAATAGCAATGCTAACTACCGAACTCATTAATAATAATATTCCCCGGCTGCAGTTACCGGATACTGTTAGCAAGGCACTACAGCTTATCAATGATTTTAAGTTGACGCACCTGCCTGTTATTTCTGAAGGTAAATTCCTCGGGCTCATCAGTGAAGAGGATCTTTTGGATGTTCATGATGAAAAATTACCGATCGAGATCCTGCAACAACATTTTTTACATTCCTCAATACCGGATAATGTACATTTTCTGAATGCAGTAAATTATAGCATTCAACATGACAGCAATGTGGTACCAATAATAAAAACTGATAATGAATTTGCCGGTGTTATTACCAGCTCCGACCTGTTAAAGACGCTTGGTAATTTTTCTGGCGCCAACGAGATCGGTGGTATTGTTGTTTTGGAAATGGAAAGGATCCAGTTTGCTATTTCCGAAATAAGCCGCATCGTTGAAAGCAATGATTGCACCATCCTGCATCTGAATACAACTACGCACCCGATAACCGGTATGCTTACCGTAACACTTCACATAAATAAAAAGGAGATCGCTACGGTTGTCGCCACTTTCGAAAGATACGATTACCATGTACTGTACCAGTTTGGAATTGAAAAATTTGAAAATGAAATTGACGACAACTATCGCCACCTGATGAATTATCTTGATATTTAATTACGCAGTATATAATATCAACCGGGCTGCTATTCCTGTACCAGCAGCATCTGAAACAAAGATGTGCAGTATGAAATATTTTAAGATCGTATGTTTTCCTGTTCTCGCTTTTTTCTTTTCTTATACATGCTGTGCCCAGGAAACAAAAACGTACCCTGGATTTAATGATGAAATAAAACAGCACATAGCAGCAGATTCTTCCAGCAAACTTTATGTCTCCTCTATTGTTATCACTGGCAATAAAAGAACAAAATCCTATATCATACTGAGGGAAATGAAATGCAAAGCAGGAGATTCGATCATTGCTGCAAAACTTTTTGATATCGTTCAACAATCAAGAGATCTTATTCATAACACTTCATTGTTCTCAGAAACAGAAGTTAATCCTGTAATGGTATCCGCAACTGAAGTTGTGATCAATGTAAGGGTGTTGGAAAAAATATACATCTACCCTACCCCGCAATTCAAACTGGTTGATCGCAACCTGAACGATTGGATCAAAACATATCATGCAGATCTTAACCGTGTTGAATACGGGGCAAAATTTGCGCATTATAATTTTAGCGGGCGTGGTGATAAATTGCGCATTTATTTATTGAATGGTTATGCAAGAGCGGTTTCATTTAGTTACTCAGCACCTTACAGCAATGGTGCACTTAATGAAGGATTTTCTGTTACCGGTACTTACCTGCAAAGCCGGCGACTCAATTATATAACAACTTACGACAACAAAAGTCTTGAGTTTAAAAGTGATCATTTTGCAAAGAACAACCTGATCTTAGGCGCAACGTATCAACGTCGCCGTGGCTTCTTTAAGAAGAATATTTACTCTGTATTTTACAATTTTATCAATGTGAATGATAGTGTTGTAACAAGCGTATACAATTCACATTACATTAATTCTGCCAAATCATCTGTTGGTTATTTTGATTTGCAGTACGATTACATCTATACAAATATTAATAATGTTAACTACCCCCTGCAGGGAAGAATATTCAAACTAACAGCCTTAAAAAGAGGGTTTGGATTTAAAGGCGGCGTAAACATGTTTTCATTAGAAGGAGTTTATAGTTTATTTTTTCCGCACAAACACAACTGGTACAGCAGTGTTGAATTGCTTGGCAATATAAAATTACCATTCGAACAACCATACATTAATCAAATGGGTTTAGGTTACCGTGAATTTTATTTAAGAGGACTTGAATATTATGTTATTGATGGTGTAGCCAATGCCGTGACCAAATATTCACTCAAAAAAAAGCTTGTATCGTTTAACATCCCTTTTCCATTTCACATAAAAAAAATACCAAGGCTTCCTTTTACTTTATACGGGAAAACATTTGCTGATATGGGATACAGTTACAACAAACAGGAATTTGATTCTAAACTCGGTAACAGGTTTTTGTATACCGGCGGGTTCGGCATCGATATCATGGCATTGTATGATGTAACATTAAAGGTTGAATACAGTTTCAATCAATTAGGTGAAAAGGGATTATTTTTGCATGCTAAAGCTCTTTTTTAAGCTTGCAGTTTTAGTTATATTACAGGATGAAAATAGCAATCTATAGTCGTGGAATAGAGAACAACCAGTTGCAGGATATAAACCTGCTCTTGGATGAAATAACCAGTCATGGCGCTGAACCTGTTTTCTTCCAGGATTTCTTCAACCAGTTTTATTCTGCCATTCATATTCCTGGTAAATATTCAACGTTTAGTTCGGGCAATGATCTTGATGCAAACATTGATTGTATGATCAGCCTTGGCGGTGATGGTACCATGCTTGATACCGTTACGTTCGTAAAAGATTCGGGCATTCCTGTATTGGGAATCAATTATGGAAGACTTGGTTTTCTTGCAAACATGGGCAAAGAAGAAATTCATTCTGCCATGGATGCAATTGTAAACAGGAAATATGTACTTGATAAAAGAACCTTGTTGCACCTTGATGCAAATATCCCTTTGTTCGGCGAAACACCTTATGCACTGAATGAATTTTCACTTCATAAGAAAGATACTTCTCCCATGATCAAGATCCATACTTATCTAAATGGAGAATTTTTAAATACTTATTGGGCAGATGGATTGATCGTTGCTACGCCAACAGGTTCTACCGGTTATTCTTTAAGTTGCAACTGGCCTGTTGTATTTCCTGATAGCGGTAGTTTTGTAATTACACCTGTTGCACCACATAATTTAAACATTCGACCGATCATTGTTCCTGATAATACCATTGTATCTTTTGAAGTAGAAGGACGCACAGATGGTTTCTTATGTACACTCGATAGCAGGCGTGAAATTGTAACCAAGGAAATACAACTTGCAGTAAAGAAAGAAACCTTTGGCATCAATCTTATGCGCATGCATGAAAATAATTTTTTACAAACCTTGCGGAGTAAGCTTTCGTGGGGACTTGATAAACGAAACTAAATAATGTTTGGTGTTTGGAGTTAAGCGTTGGCCAAACACCAAACACCAAACGTTCATGGCTTTCAAATCAAAAATAAACCTCCTCTTCCTCACCTACTGGTTCTTGTTGGCCTATATCATTGCTGCATTGGTTTGGTGGTACATTGCGCTTTCGCAACAAAATAGCGATATGGTATCTTTGAAAACTGTCATGCTTAACAAAGACGATCCCAACTATGAGAAACAATATGATAAGATACAGGATGAAAAGAGAAGAAAAACGGCACAGTATATTGGAGAAGGTTCTATATTTTTTTTATTAATATCTGCAGGGGCCATCTTTGTTTACAGGATTGTAAGCAGGCAATTAAAAACGAGCCAGCAACAACAAAATTTCATGATCGCTATTACGCATGAACTTAAAACTCCCATTGCCGTTACAAAACTGAATCTTGAAACACTTCAAAAAAGGAAATTAGATGATGCGCAACAGCAAAGGCTTTTACAAAACACCATGCAGGAAGCAAACCGTTTGAATGCATTGTGTAATAACATGCTGCTTTCCTCGCAAATTGAAGCAGGCGGTTACAGGATGACCAACGAAGAAATAAATATGAGTGACCTTGTGGAAAGTTGTATCAGTGATTTCAAAACGAGGTTCCCTCAAAGAGAGATTGAATCAGATATCAGTGAAGAAACATTTATCATTGCAGACAGCCTGCTCATTCAAATGGCTGTAAACAATTTAATCGACAATGCATTGAAATATTCTTCAAAAGAAAACAAAGTGATGATAACGCTTTTAAAAGATAAAGCAAATCTCGAATTAAAAGTAACTGATGAAGGCCCGGGCATTGATGATTCAGATAAGAAAAAAGTATTTGAAAAATTTTACCGGGTGGGCAATGAAGCTACAAAACGTGCAAAAGGAACAGGGCTTGGCTTGTATCTTACAAAAAGAATTGTTGCTGCACATCATGGAAAGATCTTTATTACAAACAACCATCCAACAGGTTCGGTGTTTACAATACAATTAAAACAAGCAGTATAAATTTAGAAACATGTTGCAAAAGAAATTTTCCATATTGCTGGTAGAGGATGAAGAAAATCTACAGGAAGCGCTCAAGTTGAATTTGGAACTGGAAGGATACGAAGTAACCAGCAGTTATGACGGTGCACACGCTTTACAAATGGTAAAAAAAGAACACTTTGATCTCATCATACTTGATGTAATGCTTCCTGAAATAGATGGCATCACTGTTTGTGAAACGATCAGGCTGCAAAATCTTACCATTCCTATTTTAATTTTAAGTGCAAAGAACAGCAGCGCCGACAGGGTGCTTGGTTTAAAAAAAGGTGCTGATGATTATCTTACAAAACCATTTAACCTTGAAGAACTTTTATTGCGTGTAAATAATCTCATCAAAAAAAATGAGCAGCTTGCTACCAAAAAACCATTGCCCGAGATATTTGAATTCGGAAAAAACAAAATAGATTTTAAAGGACTTGAATGCTTCAATAAGGCGGGTAATAAAATTACGCTCACCAAAAAAGAAGCAATGTTATTAAAACTACTCATAGAAAATAAAAATGAAGTGGTACCGAGGGAAAAGATATTACAAACGGTCTGGGGCTACAATGTTTATCCAACCACCAGGACCATTGATAATTTCATACTCAGCTTTAGAAAATATTTTGAAACAGATAGCCGCAACCCGGTTTACTTTCATTCTGTAAGAGGTGTAGGATATAAATTTACAGATGCTTAACCTCGTGTGTATTGATCAGCTGTATGATCTCATGCGCTTCCTGGTATAATGCATTCATCCTTTCATTTCTTTCGAATGGTGTGTATAATTGCCATTCTATTTCATGCATCAGGTTTTGTAATTTCAGAACGATATCATTCGATATTCCTTTCTTATCCATTACAGGCACAATCGTATTTGAATTAATACTATTCTGATCAATGGAAAATTTATGTGACAGGTAATGTTTTAGTTCAGTATTCAATAAAGTATAGAATCCAAAGCAATTATCTTCAAACAAACACTTCTCTGTTTTTTCAAAAACATTTTGCTGGTTCTGTGCAGAAGTTTCAAGAATCTTTTCAATCGCTGTTACTTCTTCTTTTGATGGTTGCTGCTGTTCTTTCTCCTTCGCAGGCTTCCTGTCTTTCAGCAACCATATGATCAATCCCATTAACATTACCGTTGCTATAAAAACAACGATCCACCACCTGTGATAAAATATACGGTTGATGAATGAAGGTTTTTCATTTTGCACAACCAGGTTTCCCATTGCAACAGGATGGCCGGTACCTTTTGTAACCTGGAACACGATTGGTTCGGTTTCAATACACTTATAGGTTGCAGTAGCAGGATCAAAATAACTGAAATGAATAGCCGGGATCGTAAAATGACCGGAGTCGTTGGCAGCAAAAGTATATTCAAATTTTTTAGTACCGCTGATGGGAACGGTAACGTTAACAAGCTTATCGGTAAATTTTGGCTCAAAGGATTCAATACCTTTTGGCCAGTCTATTTCAGGTGCCGTTAATAGTTGCATATTGCCACTGCCGGTGATCGTAACCGATAGTTTACCTGCTTCATCTGTTGAAAACAATGGTTTTTGCAATGCTGCATTGAGGTTAAAGCTGCCAACAGCGCCTTTGAAAGAAGCAGGTTTATTTTCTTCAGGCAAAGGTTTAACAGTAATGTCGATTGGCTTGCTTTCTAAAGTAACATTCTGGCTAACGATCGCATCCGGTGGAAAAAGTGCACCTGCAAAAGCATTGAACATATCCGCTTCATTACCGGCTTTTCTTGCATATTCTTCTTTTATGAACTTAACATTATTTTCAAGTTCGGCAGGATCAAGATTAATAACACCCGGCTGAAGTGCGTATAACTGCGCCTTACGGATAGTATATACATTAAATTCTTTTCCATTTAATTTTTCTTTTGAGTAATCATTAAAACCCGGTTGTTGCATATCAACAACCGAAAAACCATTGAAAGATGGGTTTTGAGAAAGTTTACTATCACTCTTTAATCGTGTATATAATTTATAAGCAGCCACGATTGGTTCACCTACATAGCAGGATGTTTTATTTACTTCCAGCTTCAACTGCATATTCTTATTTACCTTTTCTGCTACATTATCTCCTTTGTGAAAAATGTAATCACTGATATCAGCATTTACCGGTTCCTGTTGTGCATAAGGATCATAGTTTTGATAAGGGCTCATCTGTGTTCTTGCACTGTTACCTGATAAAGCATTTTTTACTGTAACAGTTACAGCATTGCTCTTCATATTTTTTCCATCAATGGTTGCCAGTGCCGGATCTATTGTGAATGTGCCCGCTTTTTTAGGCTTTAAAATATATTCGAATGACAGGTATTGTATTACCTGGCCCCTCATGTTTACCATCCCTCCCTCCTGCGATGGCGGGCTTACCAATTCAAAATATTTTTGTGCAGGCCTGGTTAAATGCTGGATATTGCCGCCGTTCTCAATAACTATTCTATAGCTGAGGTATTCATCTTTGTTTATCGTTTCGGGAGTAACTGTTGCATAAAAATTAACCTGTGCATGTGTAAGTGAATACACAAAGAAACAAGTACAGATCAGTAATATTTTCCTAAAAAATAAATGCATACAACATCAGCAAACGCAAAAGTAAATTATGCCATTTTTTTTATTTGTTATATAATGAACAAACGGTTGTAACAAACTGTTAATTATAATTCTCCCAATTGCGGTGTTATGATTATTTCATCTACCACCGCCTGTGGCGAAAGCATGGACGCTGCAAAAACCATCTCTGCAATATCAGATGCTTCCATGATGCGGTTATTACTGTTGTCAAAATCTTTCCATGAATCTGTAAGTGCAGCGCCGGGAAATACACCTGTAACCTTTATGCCTAAGGGCTTTAATTCATGGCGAAGGTTTTTGGTTAACCCATTCATAGCAAATTTGCTGATGCTGTATCCCCCACCGCCATCATACGCATGCAATGATGCAATGGAACAAATATTAAAAATATGTCCATGCCCGTTTTTTATCATCGAAGGCAATAATTTTCTTGTAAGATGGTAAGCGCTGTAGAAATTTGTGTTCATCATCATCTCCAGTGATCCTTCGGGTTCATCCATTGTATTGCCGGGGTTATATATGCCTGCATTGTTGACCAATATATCGGGAACGCCATTTTGCAGGCACCAGTTTGCAAATGTGAGTACTTCAGCTTTTATTGAAAGATCACATACAAGTGTTTTTACAGTAACATTTGGGTTTATAATACTGATCTCTTTTGCTGTTGCTTCCAGAACCTCCCCATTTCTTGCACATAAAAAAAGATGATGCCCCGCAGCTGCAAACTTAATTGCGATTGCTTTTCCTATTCCCTTGCTGGCACCGGTTATAATGACATTCATGTATCAGTTTTTAAAAAAATTATAATTCTTAACTTTGTTGCAGGACGTAAAGTTAACCATCCCTTTATTTTAAAATTCACCGGATTCATGCCTGCATACAAACACATTTTCTTTGACCTCGATCATACACTTTGGGATTTTGACACGAATGCGAAAAGCACTTTATCGGAATTATTCATAGAATTCGAACTCCATTTAAAAGTAACACCTGTTTTTGATGATTTCTACAAAAAATACCTGCATCATAATGAAATATTATGGGAACGGTATCAAAAAGGATTTATAAGTGCCGATGAACTGAAATGGAGGCGTATGTGGCGCACTTTGCTGGACTTTAAGATCGGGGATGAGTTACTGTCAAAAAAACTGAGCCAGCGGTTTCTCGAGATCCTGCCTACTAAAAAAGAAGTGTTCCCATATACCTTTGAAATACTCACTTACCTGAAGCAAAAAAATTACAGCCTTCATTTAATAACCAATGGATTTGAAAATACACAATGGACCAAATTGCGCAACAGCGGTATGGACCATTTTTTTACCCATGTTATTACATCTGAAGGAAGCAACAGCCTTAAACCAAAAAAAGAAATATTTGATTACGCATTGCTGAAAGCAAATGCTTCATTGAAGGAAAGCATTATGATCGGCGATAACCTCGATGCTGATATACAGGGTGCGATCAATGCGGGGATGGATTGTGTTTTTGTGAATCATATCAATGCTACGGATATGTTTGTAAAGCCTACGTATACAGTTACACACCTTGATCAATTGGAAAATATCTTCTAAACGTTTCCAATTATACTTAGGATTAAATTTTGAGCACTAAATGTTTCTTAAAA
This sequence comes from Ferruginibacter sp., assembly GCA_047601875.1. Lineage (GTDB taxonomy): Bacteria > Bacteroidota > Bacteroidia > Chitinophagales > Chitinophagaceae > Ferruginibacter. The sequence continues at coordinate 1,714,124 of JASGIL010000001.1, forward strand.
GCATTTTTAATATTCAATATTCAACGTACAATACTTAATGTTCAAGTGTTAGTAGTAAGTTTCAGCAATACGTTTTCCGATGAGTATTGAATATTGTACGTTGTGTATTGAAAATTTATTCAGAGACTACAACATTAATAAAGCCTGGATACAAAAAGGCCCCCGTTTCCGAAGGCCAAATAACTTTACATTTTTGCTGTTTTATCTTTCTCTTTCCCTTTGCAGGAACCATGTCCTTTAGTGCAACATTTACCTGATTTTTTCTTCTTATTCTTTCCGTTATCTGCAAATGAAATACCGGTGATAAGAAACGCTGCTGTAGCAAGCAAGAATATCTTTTTCATTTGTTATGTTTTTAAGTAAGTAAATGTAATTGTAAAATGAGAAAAACTGTTACCGGTGATGTTAAAATGCAGCCGTTTAACATATGAATATTGAACGTTGTATGTTGGATATTGAGTATTTCTTTGCGTTGACTTCTGATGAATATTCAATGTTTAAGGAAAGAACAATTATATAGTAGCAATCACAGTAACGCCACCCTTCACCACTTCATTCAATGAAACATTGATCTTTGTTCCTATTGGTAATATCAGGTCAACGCGGCTACCGAATTTTATGAATCCCATCTCATCGGTTTGTTTTACTTTTTGTCCTACTTCCAGGTAATTGATGATCCTTTTGGCAAGTGCACCCGCAATTTGTTTTACCAACACTTCAAAATTTCCTTTTTTAATTACAACTGAATGACGTTCATTTTCTGTAGAAGATTTTGGATGCCAGGCTACCAGGTATTTTCCTTTGTGATATTGATTGTAGATCACTTCACCATCAATCGGGTTCCTGTTTACATGTACATTGGCAGGACTCATAAAAATAGAGACCTGCAGTCTTTTGTCTTTAAAATATTCTACGTCGGTTATTTCTTCTATTACTACTACTTTACCATCTGCAGGAGCAACAACACTACTGGCACTGATGGTGAGTTTACGTGATGGTATTCTGAAAAAAGAAACGATGAATAAAACAAAGATCAAAGAGATGATCAATACGATTAAGCATAACCATAAAAGTGTTGTACCCAAAAACCAGTATAATAAAATATTCAATGCCCCCATGAGCAGTGTAACGATCGCTATTGATTTATATCCTTCCCTGTGTATAGTCATTTATAAAATTTGAACCTGCCTGACGGTAGACAGGAGGCAAATGTACAGAGTTGCCACGAAGGCACAAAGACCAGAAATTACACTAAGTTTCTTTCTTTGTGACACTTTGTGCTTCCGTGTCTTCGTGGCAAAAATTTAGAGAAATAATTTAATATAGACCCAAACAAATGGAGTTGCCAGTAACAACGAATCAAAGCGATCCAAAAAGCCACCATGGCCCGGCATAATGGTACCACTATCTTTTATATCCGCCATGCGCTTTAATTTACTTTCCAACAGGTCGCCGAGTGTTCCGAAAACAGCACAGATGGCTGATATGCATATCCAATCCTGCCAGCTCAATATTTTTCCGGCAGTTGTATTATGGCCGATCAACGTCATGGTAGCAATACAAAGAATAGCGCCACCTGCAGTTCCTTCCCATGTTTTCTTAGGCGATATTTTTGAGAAAGGTGTTTTGCCGATCATTGATCCAACAATATAGGCCATCGTATCGTTGATCCACATTGAAAAAATGATCGCACATGGTAATAATGGGGAGTAATGAACGAGGCTTCTGTCAATTACTTTATGTGTATAATGTTCACCGTTAACTCCGAGGTCGATCATCAATATCATCGGAAGAATGATATAAACAAATGCCAGTGGTAAATAAAAAAAGTATTTCTCTGCATTGATCTTCTTAATGATCTTACTGAATTCATACAAACAACCAAACATAATGATGGTGAACAATGCGATGAAACCATATTCATGAATGAATAAACCTGCAAACATCACCAATACAAAGATGAGTGCCGTTAATGCCCTTGTTTTTAAAGTTTGCTTATTGATTGCCAAGCTGGTTCGGTTGGTTATTGGTGAAGGGATCTGAAGTTGTTTCTGCTAAAAGTAAATTTTCTTTTGCATTGATCTTAAAAGTATTCTTTACCGAATACCTGTCGAGAAAGCGGAATAAGAAAACCAATACGCCAATGGCAATGATCGCAAACCACCATTCAACTTTTGGATCAAGTTTGCTTACATCTATTTTTTCTTTTGAATTGCTCATCGAAAACATTTGTGCCAATGCGATCGCATTGTTTAAAAAATGAGCGATCACATTTACCCATATATTCTTTGTTTTAAAATACATCAACCCTAATACAAATCCCAATACCGCCCTGCTGATAAAAAGATAAATGGAACTGTGAATTAAACTAAATACCAATGATGTTACAATGATGGCGATCAACGGTTGCTTCCACCATTTTACAAAAAAGTTTTGCATGGCGCCCCTGAAAAAAAGTTCTTCAAACAAAGCGGGAAAAAATGCCATGATGGCAAGTGCCATTAAAAATTCCGGCCAGCTTTTTAAGTTACTCAATACAACAACCTGGTCGTTATAAATTGTTTCAAGTTGCCTTGCATATGAATCAAGCGATGGTAAGTGAACGAGTAATGCTTTGGTCATTTCTGCAAGCGGCGCCGCCATAATATTGGCCGTAAACATGATGAGAAAACCGAGTGCGATTTGAAAAATATTTACGTATGGATTGAACCCGAGCCAGAATTTATTTTTTCCATTTGATATCCATGAAAATAAAACTGCGGGAATGAACAGCATAAAAAATGTTCCACAAACCTGGGCTAGCCTGGAATAAAATACATTTTTAGGATCTTTCAGTGCAGCCAGCATAGCCTCCCCCATTTTTTCCATCGGTGTTCCTGGCGCCACCATCTTAAAACCAATGCTAAATTGAGCGATCCCTGCTAAAATGAACCCCAACCCTAAAAAAACAAACAAAAAGCCAAGTTGGGCGAGCCCGGAATAGCCTTTTATACTCTTATATGCCATGTGCTAAGCCAATTATTTGTAAATTTGCAGCCGCAATATACAAATAATGATATGCCCAAAATAGGTCACATACAATTACCTGAATTCCCGCTGTTACTGGCGCCCATGGAGGATGTCAGCGATCCGCCGTTCCGGGCTGTATGCAAGGACAATGGCGCCGACCTGATGTTCAGCGAATTTATCAGCAGTGAAGGACTTATCAGGGATGCGATGAAGAGCCGGCAGAAACTTGATTTCAGCGAGGAAGAAAGGCCATTTGGCATACAAATATTTGGTGGTGACGAAGATGCCATGGAAATGAGCGCCCGTATCTGCGAAACGGTGAATCCTGATTTGGTTGATATCAATTTCGGGTGCCCCGTAAAAAAAGTGGTGAGTAAGGGTGCCGGTGCCGGTGTTTTGAAGGACATCAATTTAATGGTAAGACTTACTGAATCTGTTGTAAAAGGGACCAAACTTCCGGTGACGGTTAAGACAAGATTGGGTTGGGATGACAGTACAAAAAATATTGAAGAAGTTGCCGAACGCATGCAGGATTGTGGCGTACAGGCATTGAGCATACATGGACGTACCCGTTGCCAGTTGTACAAAGGTGAGGCTGATTGGACATTGATCGCAAAAGTGAAAAACAATCCACGTATTAAAATTCCCATTTTTGGTAATGGCGATATTGACAGTGCTCAAAAAGCATTGGAGTATAAAAACCGTTATGGTGTTGATGGTATTATGATCGGCCGTGCTGCCATTGGTTATCCGTGGATATTCAGGGAAATAAAACATTATGTAAAAACACAAACAATACTTCCTTCGCCAACATTGCAGGAAAGGGTTGATGTTTGTCGCAAGCATTTATTTAAATCCATTGAATGGAAGGGGCCGGTTGTTGGTATCAATGAAATGCGCAGGCATTATACAAATTATTTAAAAGGATTACCGGGCATCAAAGAGTTTCGTTATAAACTTGTCACACTTACTTCGCCTGAAGAGATCAATGATGTACTTCAGCAGATATTAGAACGTTATACGGGTTATGAATTTGAGCGTACGCCGATAGAGATCATTAATTATCATGAGAAGTGTCCGTTATAAAAGTGTTTGGTGTTGGTCAACGCCAAACACCAAACAATAACTTCAAGTTTATTGATCGCTGATGATTTAATTTTCTATCGCCTTCAACACCACGTTATCCAATGGTGACATCGCAGGTGTAAAATAATCAACCAACTTCCCATTTTCATCTACAAGGTATTTTGAAAAGTTCCAGTCAGGCGGCCTGTTGTTCCAACCGTTTTGTGCAGCATCTGTCAACCATTTGTATACAGTATTCTGGCCTGCAGATTTTTTCAAAATACTTTTTTTCATTAACGGGAAAGTGACACCGTAGTTTATCTTACAAAATTTTTCTATTGAGTTGTCATCTTCCTTTTCCTGCTCATTAAATTCATTGGAAGGAAAACCTATGATGACAAGTTTATTTTCAAATTTCTTTTGTAGTTTTTGAAGTTCATCATACTGCCCCGTATAGCCGCAATTGGAAGCCGTATTAACTAAAAGTATTTTTTTCCCTTTTAACTGATCGAAACTAAATGCTTTGCCGGTTATTGATTCTGTATTCAATGAATAAAAAGAAACGGGCGTTATTGTATTTTGATCGGTGGGAGGCACTATTACTTTTGCATTTTTTTTTGAGAACCACATGAACTGCGGGTAAACAGCTTTTAATATCATCTGTTTTAGTGTCATGTGTTTTGAGTTCCTGTTTACAATAGCAACATAAATACAAAACGAAACAAACAATATTATTGAGAGATAAAAAAAGTATTTCATTGATAAGATGGTTTCGAAACTTACTATTAATTGTAAAGATAGGCTATGAGGAGTTATGAGTTTAGAACTAAAAGTTATGAGTTTGGAGATGACTGTTTGGAGTTTGGTGTTGATCAGCGCCAAACACCAAACTCCAAACAAATGCTTAACAACCGATAAACCAACTCATAACCTTACACTCATAATTCTAAACTATTTAATCACCCACTTAAACAATTTCAACTTTCCCTTAAACGGCGGATATTTTATTGAAGGATCAAACCATGTTGGTGTTTTCATAATTGCTTTCCTATGACTGAATGTATGGAAGCTGAATTTACCATGATAATGACCGCTACCGCTGAATCCACGACCCCCGAAAGGAAGATGATGATTGGTAAGATGCCAGCTTGCATTGTTTACACAACCACCGCCAAATGCAACTGCATTGAGCCATGCTTTTTCTTTTTTACTATCGGAAGTAAAAACATAAAATGCCAGTGGGTTTTTATTTCTTTGAATGATCTGCAATGCTTCATCCATGTTGGAAAAAGTGAGAACAGGTAAAATGGGACCGAAGATCTCGTCCGTCATTATTTTACTATCAAGACTAACCTGGTCCATTAATGAAGGTTCAATGTATAATTTAGATTTATCAATGCGGCCACCGATCATTGTTTTTCCATCATCGAAATATTTTACAATGCGATCGAATTGTCTTTCATTAATTATTTTCCCATAGTTATCGCTCGCCTTGGCATCTTCACCAAAAAATTGTTTCAGCGTTTTTTTCATCTCGTTGATGAATTCATCTTTTTTTGATTGGTGGATCAAAAGATAATCAGGCGCCACACACATTTGTCCTGCATTGTTGAACTTGGTCATAGCAATACGCCTTGCAGCAATTTTTATATCTGCATCTGATTCTACAATGCATGGACTCTTACCTCCCAGCTCAAGTGTAACAGGAACTAAATTATTTGCTGCTTGCTGGTAAATAATTTTTCCGACAGCTGTACTTCCTGTATAAAAGATGTGATCGAAAACAAAATTGTTCAACATTTCAGGTACAACAACAGCGCCATCACCTTCCGTAAATAAAATATAATTAGGATCAAAATTTTCTTCAATGATCTGCTTCATTATTTTGGTAGTGGCAGGAGCAAATTCAGATGACTTTAATACGATACAATTTCCTGCAGCCATAGCGCCAATCATTGGAACGAAAAGCAATTGCATGGGATAATTCCATGGAGCAATGATGCATACCACCCCCAATGGTTCGGCGAGAATAAAACTTTTTGAAGGAAGGTTGAGCAGGTTTGTTTTTACACGCTCAGGTTGCATCCAGTCGTGCAGGTGTTTCAACATATTATTGATCTCGGCAAATACAAAACCATTTTCAGTAACCCAACATTCTTCCGGGCTTTTTTTCAGATCCTCGTAAAGCGCTGCATAAATTGCCTGCTCATGCTTAATCATTGCATCTTTCAGTTTTTGCAATTGTTGTTTCCTGAATTCAAAAGATTTTGTTGCGCCACTATTATAAAAATCCCGGAGTGCTGTTAATTTATTTAGAGATGACATTACCTTAAATTTGTTTTAAAGTTATGAAACGTTTATGAGCGACGAACGATACATGCAACTGGCCCTGCGTGAAGCACAAAAAGCTTTTGATAAGGATGAAGTACCTGTAGGCGCCATCGTGGTAATGAATGAACAGGTAATTGCAAAAGCATACAACCAGGTTGAATTACTGAACGATAGTACAGCACATGCTGAAATACTGGCGCTTACATCCGCATATAATTTTTTAGGAAGTAAATATTTACCCGATGCAGCTTTATATGTAACAGTTGAGCCTTGTTTAATGTGCAGCGGTGCCTTGTATTGGAGTAAGATCGGGAAAATTGTTTTCGGTGCTTATGATGAAAAGAATGGTTACAGAAAAAGTACAGGTACCAATAATCCATTTCATCCAAAAACGGTTTTGATTGGTGGTGTATTGGAAGAAGATTGTAGTAAGCTGATGAAGGATTTTTTTAAATCAAAACGGTAAGCTGATTTGAAGATTTGAAAATATGCTGATTTGAAGATGCCGGATTTTTTGATTACAATTCCTTAAACCTAAAATATGAAAACGATGAAACTATTACTAACAATTACTGCCATCTTTATTTCCATCGTAAGCTTTAGCCAAATTTCTTTTGATGTAAATGCAGGAATAAATATTGGTAATCTTCGCTCAAAAAATGATGGAAATAAACAGGAAGGTTTAAAAGCTGCTGTAGGCTATACCATCCCGTTACATGTAAATATTCCAATTACAAAATCACTCATTTTTCAAACCGGACTGGAATATGAATCTATTCATTATAAATTTCAGCATACTTATCACTATGTTTATGTGGAAGGTGAAGAGATTGATCGCTTTGATATGAAATACAGGCTTGATTATATTAATATCCCTGTAAAAATTTATTATAAAATAAACCCAATGTTCCAGGTTGGTTTCGGTCCTTTTGTTGGAATTGGAATAAGTGGTAAGAATAAAGGCACAAATGTTCAGACGGAGGTATCAATGATCGACGTAACAGAAAAAGTAGTTTATTACAATAATAAAGTGAAGTTCGGATCAAATGTAGATGAGATAAAAAGGCTGAGCCTTGGGCTCGGTTTGAACTTTTCCTATATCTTTTCCAAAAAAATTATCCTGGGACTTTATTCAAATTTAGGGCTAACAAATATCTACAACTTTGACAAATCTACAGCAAGAACATTTACAGGCGGGTTGACACTTGGCTATCAATTTGCAAAGAAAGTACACAAGTAAAGCAGCTCTAATTTAATTCATGCAAATCGTGTAATTAGTGGCCAAAAAATCGTGTTCCGAAATAAGAAACATCCTTCTAAAATAATTATTGAATACCCTTTAGGCTTTAATTTTGCGTGTAAATTCTGAAAATCATTTTTTTACACGTATAAAATTATAAGTTATGGCTTTTACATTAGCAGCACTTCCATATGCATATGAAGCATTGGAACCACACATTGATAAACAAACCATGCAGATACATCATGATAAGCATCACCAGGCTTATGTAGATAATTTAAATAAAGCAATCGCTGGTACTGATAATGAAAACAAATCGCTTGAAGAACTGGTAAAACATGCAGGCAGCATTAGCCCTGCTGTACGCAATAACGGTGGCGGACACTGGAACCACGATTTCTTTTGGAACAGTCTTGCAGCAAATGCAGGTGGTGCACCTTCCGGAAAATTAGGAGATGCGATCAATGCAGCATTTGGTTCTTTCGATGCATTAAAAGAAAAATTCAACAATGCAGGCATGACACGTTTTGGTAGTGGTTGGGCTTGGCTCATTGTAAAAGATGGCAAGCTTGAAGTAAGCTCCACGCCTAACCAGGATAATCCTTTGATGGATGTTGCAGAAGTAAAGGGAACACCCATATTAGGAGCTGATGTTTGGGAACATGCTTATTATTTAAAGTACCAGAACAAACGTGCTGATTATTTGGCTTCTTTTTGGAATGTAGTGAATTGGAGTAAGGTGGCTGAGAGGTTCGATGCAGCTTCTAAGTAATTCTTTATACTTTATGTACATAAAAAAGCTGTAGCATTTTTCTACGGCTTTTTTAATGTTCAATAATCAACGTACAATGTTTAATGCTCAACGAAATGCATACGATGAATATTGAACATTGTACGTTGAATATTGAGAATTTCTTTTTCCGTAGATACTAACAAAAATTAAATCAAGGCACCGGATCATGTCCATGCCCACCCCACGGATGACACCTGCTTATTCTCTTTAATGAAAGCCAGAATCCCTTTAACGGACCATATTTTTTAAACGCTTCCAAAGCATAATGAGAACATGTTGGTGTAAACCTGCACTTCGGACCCAGCAGTGGGGAAAGTATCCACTGGTATAATTTTATTATTAAAATAAAAGGAAAGCTAAGCAGGCTTTTGAGCGTTTTCATCAATAAATTTTATAAGCCTTTTTATTATGATCCCGAATTTTTCAAATACTATTTCATATTCAGGAAGTTCTTTGCCAACATATAAAACAAACACGGATAACCTGAGTTGTTTTTCTTCAAGGTGTTTTTGCAATATATTTTTTTGCAAACGATAAGCTTCACGCATCAGTCTTTTGATCCTGTTCCTGTCAGTTGCTTTTTTAAAATATTTACTGCTTACACCAACGCCGGCCTGCAATACAGCATCCCTGTTCTCAGGCAACCAGATCACTTTAAACGGGAAGTTGGAAAAACTATATCCCTTACCAAACAATTGCTCAATTGTTTTGCGGCTTTTAAGTTTATCCTCCTTTTTAAAAAAATATCGTGTGGTAGTTGTCAATACATCAAATTAAAAAGCCTTCCCGAAAAATCGGGAAGGCTAATATACATTTTCCATCATTGGTAATAAAACAATGAGGTCGATCAGTCTATTTCTTTGAACCATGTTCGTCAGAAACGGTAAGTTTATGACGTCCTTTTGCTCTGCGGCTTGCTAATACCTTGCGGCCATTTGCGTCCTGCATGCGGGCACGGAATCCGTGAACAGATTTTCTGCGACGGGTATGCGGTTGATAGGTTCTTTTTTTACCTGGCATTTTATTAAATTTTTCCTTTTACAAATATTGTTAGTGTTCGTTTCTATCAGCCGGGCACCATCCCCGCTGCTTGTGAAAGGACGGCAAAGGTAGGGGTTTCGGGGTGAAAATTGCCACTGGTTTCGTGATTTTTTTGAATTACTTCCAAAGCCGTGGTTGGTGGCCTCACCAACCACTTTAATTACTACTGGTTCACTGATCTTATTTCATAGCTGGTGATAAAATCATAGCCCATCATAAAATCATTTTATTTATAGTTCAGACAATTATTCCTTGATAGTCACTTCAAAAGCCAGTTTTTGCGAATGGATACTTTGTCCGAAGAAGTTACTTGCATGGTTATTGAAATCGGCTGTTTCTCCAGTTGTATAAAACTCCCGCTTCCCGTTTTTACTGCATTTTTCGTCGATTTCCGGGTGTCTTTCAAGGTAATTCTTCAAACTTTCAGCTACTATTTTGCCCTGTGATATTACCGAAACACCCTTCGGTACATATTGCAGTATTTTATCCATTAAAAGCGGGTAATGGGTGCAGGCGAGTAAAATCGCATCGATGGACGCATCTTTTTGTAATAAATTATCAATATGCTTTTTTACAAAATAATCAGCGCCAGCAGATTGGTATTCGTTATTCTCTACCAGCGGAACCCAAATAGGACAGGCTTCCTGGCTGGCTTTAATGGCGGGATAAAATTTTTCAATCTCGATAAGATAAGATCCTGATTGAATGGTACCGGTTGTTCCCATAATTCCTACATGGCCGGTCTTGCTATAGTTGCCAATGATCTCCGATGTTGGTCTTATTACTCCAAGTACTCTTTTTGACGGACCAATTTTTGGCAGGTCGTTTTGCTGGATCGTTCTCAATGCTTTTGCAGATGCCGTATTACAGGCAAGTATTACCAATGAACAACCCTGGTCAAAAAACCATTTCACACACTGTAACGTATACTCGTAAACTGTTTCATAGCTGCGTGTTCCGTATGGGGCCCGTGCATTGTCGCCCAGGTATAAATAATCATATTCCGGCAATTGCTGAACGATCTCTCTTAGAACGGTGAGGCCACCGTATCCACTATCAAAAACTCCTATTGGCTGGTATTTCATTTTATAAAAATAATAAAGCCATCCGTGTTTTTATATTCGGATGGCTTAAAGTAAGATCTTTTATTAATTATTTTATCCTTTTTTAGGAGTTGTAGTTGCTGGCTTTTGTGCCGGAGCAGCAGGTGTTGCCGCAGCATCCTTAATATTCAGTTTCTTTTTTACCAATCCAATAATATTATCACCTGGAGGTGAAACCAGCAATACAGATGCATCAAAAATATAACCGTATCCATTTTCTTTTGCAACAGCCTGGATAGCATCCATTGCCTTAACACGTATTGGCTGGATCTTTTTCTGTGCTTCAGCCTGGTACATTTCCTGGGCACTTTGGTTCCAGTTCTGAACACGTTGATACAAAGCGATCAATTCATTTCTTTTGATGTCTTTCATGCTTGGAGAAAGTTTCATTGAATCTCTCACAAACAAGCTATCCTTATCATTTAATTCTTTCGCCATATCCTGTCCCTGTTGTTGAAGCGAAGCCTGGAATTCCTGCAATTCGGTATTAACTTTTTCTGCTTCCGGCATTGCCCCCATCAGTTCATCTGCATTGATATATCCAAGTTTGCTTTGTGCAGATGCATTAAAAACTCCCAATCCCAATACAACTGCTACGATTAATTTTTTCATTTCTTTTTAAGTGTTTACTGTTTAAATTTTATATTTATATAAGTGGTTTTTTTATAAATATCCGCTGCGTGCAGCGCAGCGATTGTCAATTATTTAACACCCATATTCCTCAGTACTGCTTCGCTCTGATCCAATTTTGGGTCGGCAAAGATAACAGTAATTCCTTCACTTTTATCTAATATGAAATCATATTGTTTTTCAACAGCCAGTTTCTGAACCGCGTTGTAAACCTTATCCTGGATTGGTTTTATCAGCTCCTGCCTTTTTTTGAAAAGATCTCCTTCAAAGCCGTAGCGTTTTTTCTGAAGGTCGCGAAGTTCCTTTTCTTTATTGTATATCTCATCTTCCCTTTTCTTTTTTAATGCATCCGGAAGCATTACCTGTTCAGCATCATAATCCTTCACCATTTTATCCATAGCTGCCTGTTTCTGCTCAATTTCCTGCTGCCATAATTCACTAAACTGGTCAAGTTTCTTTTGTGCTTCTTTGTATTCCGGTATTTTGTCCAGTATATATTTAGAATCGATAACTGCATAACGTTGTGCATTTGCCGCCAGGGAAATGATGCAAACAAAAAGAGCAAGTGATAATAGCTTTTTCATTTTTACTTTTTTTAAAAATAAGTGAATATGCAAATTACTAAATAACGGATTATTCTGCTTCTTGTCCCAGCATGAATGTAAACTTAGCTGCACCTTTCAAACCAGTTTGCCCGTTGTACCTGTCAAATCCAACTCCGTAATCAAAGCCGAGTAAACCAAACATGGGGAGGAAGAAACGTGCACCCACACCTGCTGAACGGCGTAATTTGAAAGGATTATAACTTTTGAAATCATACCATCCATTTGCAGCTTCAAAAAATGCAAGACCATAAATGGTGCTTGTCGGGCTCGTGCTAAATGGATAACGAAGCTCAAGAGTATATTTATTGAAAATGGTAAAGTATTGGGACGGTGTTATATTATCAGGATTGATCTTTGGATCAGAATAACTGTAAACCGGGTAACCCCTGTGCGAAATAATATCATAACCAAGTAAAGCAGTGGTATTACTTAAGCCCGCATCACCCAATTGAAAACGCTCGAACGGAGATACTTCCAGCTTGGGATTGTACCTGCCAATGAATCCAAATTTAGCTGCAGTTTTTAAAATGAACTGTTTGTTCTTTTCCTCTCCTCTGCCTCTTCCGATCGGCGTATACCATTCACCGGTAAAGCGCCATTTGTGAAATTCCGGCAGTTTATATTGATTGGCTGAACCAGCTGTTATACCCAACGTTGAATAAGGAAGTGTGAACTGGCCGCTTAGCATAAAGTTTGATCCGCTTGTCGGGAAGATCGGGTTTGGTCCTGCAGAATTACGCAGCAATGTTATTTTCAAACTAAGATTGGTAGAATTTCCGTTTGAAAGCCCCTGGAATATATTAGCATAGTTCTTAAGCTTATATTGCTGTACATTCAAAGAATATATAAGTGTGAAATAATCATCGGGCCATTTTAATTGTTTACCCAAAGCAAGACTAAAGCCAACTGTTTTTACATACGAAGTATCCCCGCATGATTTACAATAACTACCATAGCTATCATATGAATTTGCATACTTGGTATTGAAATAGCTGATGGAAAAAGAATTTCTTTTTTTACCACCAAGCCATGGTTCAGTAAACGAAAAATTGTACGACCGGTATGCCCTGCCGTTAGATTGTACCCTCAGGCTAAGCTTCTGGCCGCCACCTGATGGCAATGGATCCCACGATGACCTGTTGCCAATATTTCTTAAAGAGAAATTATTGAATGTAACACCCAGTGTACCTGTTAAACCGATACCACCGCCAAATCCTGCTGACAACTCAAGCTGATCAGAAGACTTTTCTTCTACCTGCCAGTTGATATCCACGGTTCCATTATCTGAATTGGGAACTACATTCGGGTTGATCTTCTCAGGATTAAAATATCCAAGTTGCGACAATTCCCTTTGTGTACGGATAATATCTGAACGACTGAATTTATCTCCCGGCACAGTTCGCAATTCACGAAGGATCACATAATCTTTTGTTTTGTCATTACCGGTTACGGTTACACGACCATATGTTGCCTGCTGGCCCTCTACCATGCGTATCTCGAAATCGATCGTATCATTGTAAACTGCTGTTTCCACAGGATCTAACCTGAAGAAAAGATAACCATCGTCCTGGTACAAACTACTGATATCACCACCTTCCGCTGTAAGTATTTTTCCCAGCCTGCGGTTTAACAGGTCAAGGTTATAAATATCTCCCTTATTGATACCAAGAAGGAAATTCAATATCGAATCAGAATATTTTGTATTTCCTTTCCAGCTAATGTTACCAAAATAATATTTGCGTCCTTCACTTACTTTGATATCAATATTCAAATGTCCTCTTGAACTATCCTTTGAATAAAACACTGTATCGGCTAATATCTGTGCATCCCTGAATCCCTGTGAATTATAATAGTCAAGCACTTTTTCTTTATCCTCAGCATATTTCTTTTCGTTGAACTTGGACCCGTTGAAAAATTTCGGCCTGAAATAAGGCTCTATATATGTTCCTGTTCTTGTAGGAGCAAGGAAACTCATCGTATTTAAATATTGTTTGAAGCTCGGTGGTTTTGTTGTATCACCGTAAGGGCTAACTACTTTTTCAGGAAACAATGTAAACCTGCCCATCTCTTTTGTTCCCTTCATTTGTTTCCTTAATTTCTGATCGGTCACCGTTTCATTGCCCGTAAAATTGATTGAATTGATCTTTACCTTACTTCCTTTTTTGATCCTGAAATTCAGTGAAACAGCATTGTTAACTCCTTTCAACTGGTCTTCCTTCATATCGATCTTCACATTCCTGTAACCCTTCTCGTAATAAAATTTTCTTATTGCTTCAACAGCACTGAGTTTCATATTTTCTGTTAATACCCTGTCCTTTAACAGCCCTGTCTTTTTTGCCAGGTCATCTTTTTCACCCTTTCTGATCCCACTAAAACTAAAATCCAATAACCTTGGTCTTTCTGTCAATTCAATTTCCACGTATAAATCTGTACCATCCAGCCTTGTTAAATTTATCTGTACATCAGAAATGAGATTTTGTTTCCAGAGTTTTGTAATTGCTTTTGAGAAGACATCTGAACCTGGCAGCTGCACCTTATCACCTACTGCCATCCCTGTTATTGATATAATTAAGTTAGCGTCATAAGATCTTGATCCTATAACAGAAATGCCAGCGATTGTATAAACCTTTGAAACTTTTGAATTGAATATTTCAAGTAATGCAGGATTTATGGAAACCGGTACTGTATCAGTTTTAGGGCTTGTTGGATCGTTTTGCGCAGATAAATGCTGACTGGATAAAAAGAAAACAACAATAAGAAAAAAGTTCTGGTAAATCCTGTGCATCAATTGGTTTTTTACGTGCGGCAAATTAAGCCCATTAATGAAAACAATTTGTTAAATGAAAGGTATGCGCTGTCTCATTTCATTGTAAAACAGCTACCTGACTTAATTTCTATTTTGCAAACTTATTGGTTCGCAGTTCTTTCTTTTTTTACCTGCTCACCTGTTTTTCCAAATCGTCGTTCTCTTTGTTGAAAATCTAAAATAGCTTCATACAAATTTTCCTTGCGGAAATCCGGCCAACGTGTGTTGGTAAAATACAATTCAGTATATGCCAGCTGGTATAATAAAAAATTACTGATCCTGAATTCGCCACTTGTTCTTATCATCAGTTCAGGATCGGGAAAATCTTTTGTTGCCAGGTAATTCGAAACCGTATCCTGTGCAATATCATCAACTTCAAGTTTTCCTTCTTTCACATCAGCAGCAATATTTTTTACAGCATTTACAAGTTCCCACCTGCTGCTATAACTAAGTGCCATTACCAAGTTGAGCCCGGTGTTGGCAGCTGTTTCATTGATGGCTTCTGCAAGTTCCTGTTGAGCAAACTCCGGTAACATGGTTGTATCA
Organism: Ferruginibacter sp.; assembly: GCA_047601875.1. GTDB lineage: Bacteria > Bacteroidota > Bacteroidia > Chitinophagales > Chitinophagaceae > Ferruginibacter. The sequence continues at coordinate 1,729,293 of JASGIL010000001.1, forward strand.
CCAATTACATGCAGCTTAATATTATTTTTATTAAGTGTCGGCACTTCCTTTTTAATGGTATCAACCAGTAATTCCATCAGGCCGGTAACTTCATATTCAGGACGATCCCAATTCTCAGTACTAAATGCATATAGAGTAAGGTATTCAACACCCAATTCTGCAGCACCCTCAACAATATCACGCACACTCTCAACTCCGTGAAGATGCCCAAACAGGCGATCTTCCCCTTTCTCCTTTGCCCAACGACCATTGCCATCCATAATGATGGCTATATGCCTTGGCAATCTTTGAATATCTATTGTTTCTTTCAAAGTCATGAATGAGTAAAATGAACCAACAAGGCAGCGCCTGAATTTGGGCAGCAAAAGTAATGAAATTTGCCAGAATACCTCAATTCACTCAAATATTGGTAGTGTATCTATTTGAATTTCGTTCCTCGCAATGACATATTTTGGGCAGCCTGATACATTTCTAAAATCTTAATAATACTTTTCCGGGCCGGAAAAATAAGTTTACTCATTAAAATAATTAGCCCCCCATTTTACCGGGAGGCTAATACTATATTAAGCTATTTCTAAAATTAAAAAGACGTAGGGCAACGATAAGTACCGATATTAATCGAGATACCGATCTCGGCAATTACATATTGATCTTTTTGTTTGCTCCATCCACGTTGTGCACCCGGGTGAGCACTCAACATATCATCGGGCCTTGTTTCATTCGACCTGTCCTGCAACCTGTAAGCAACTGATAATTCACCATTAGGTCCATTAGGAAAAGCTGAACGTGGTGCATAAGTACCGCTAACATCGTCGAGGTAATCAGTAGTAGTAAAACGATTTGCAATTTCAACAGAGAGGTTTACCTTTTCACTTAAACTATATTTTATTCCAACACCAAATGGAATACATACTGCCATTGTGCTATACTCTTTTCCAATACCTGCTGTTTGTCCCTCTGTACCCAATGGTCTTAAAAAAACTTTATTGCCATCAAGATATGTATAAGGATCGTATGTGAACACACCTACACCCAATGTAACATAAGGAGTAAAATTATGAGTAGGATCTCCGGGAATATATTTGAAGAAATTAAAATTGCCTTGTAAAGCCAATTCGAAAATACTGCTGTTAAAGCTCAGGTTTCTTGTTTTCTGGTATTCATTTTTACTATAGGTATCACTATATCCAACCTGTGCATAGTGTGCCGATACACGTAAGCCTACATAATTGCCAAATTGTTTTCTGAAAAAAGCGCCTACTGCAGGTTTAGGCCTGTTCAAACCGGCCCTCGTATTCAGGTCGCCAAAATAATGTGCAGCGCCCAGTGTAAAACCAAATTCCCCCTGCTGTACATAATCGTACCTTTCCTGTGCTTTGGAATGAAAAGCGGTAATTGTCAGAATTAAAACGAAAAGAATTTTACGATTCACTTTTAAATGTTTTATGTGGTGTGGTTAAAAACGCCGTAAAGATATATTAACCATGATAAATCCGGTAAAAGACGTGAAATTAAAGAATGTTTTTTAATAACGAATAGTTTTGCGTTTTCATATCCGTCTTCCCTGTTAAATTTTACTAATATCTATAAATGTTCTTTTGTCACCCTTAGTCCTACATTCATAATGCCCAGCAGTGGGTTATCACGCATCACCTGGCTGATACTAAAATTATACTGGCCGTTCTTTATAAATCTTCTTGGTTGGCCAGTGATCACCTTTCTTACTTCCCAGATATCGTTCATACCGGTTCCTTCCCAGCCATTTGCATCATCTGCTGCCAGTACAAGATTTACTTTTTGATAATACATGGTATCACCCGGCCCCTGTAAACCTACATTCAGCCATATATTATTATATAGATATGAATCCTTGTGGCGAAGTACTATATATATATTATAGTGATTAACCGTATCAGATACATCAAATGTCCCGGTCACTTTATACTTACTGTCCCATTTATAATGTGGGATGGTCGTATTTTTTTCAAATACATCTATTTGCCTGCATGAGAACATGAGGAGGGAGCAGGTCAGCCCGACTAAAAAAACAAGGTTAATTTTCTTTGGTTGAAAGATCATCATGCGGTAAAAATATTAAACATCTACGATGTATGATCTGTGATGTATGCTTTCGTTATAACTTAAGAATAATATCGATTAACAAGATCTCAACAAATCATACATCTTACATCATAGATCATACATTTTATAAAACATTCAGCACCTGTTCTTTTGCTTTTTCAAGTTCATCCTTCATTTTCACAACACATTTTTGAATATCGGCATCGTATGCTTTGCTGCCGGTTGTGTTTATTTCTCTTCCGATCTCCTGTAAAATAAAAGACAGTTTTTTTCCTTTACCTGCATCATTGCTGTTCATTACTTCTGCAAAATATTCGCAATGCTGGCGAAGCCTTATCTGTTCTTCATGAATATCGATCTTCTCCATATAATAAATAAGTTCCTGTTCCATGCGGTTGTTGTCTATATTTTCCTTCCCTACATGCTCGTCCAGTAACTGCTGAATTTCATCCTTGATCCTTTTTTTCCTGTTTGGCTCAAGCACAAGTATGCATTCTTCCTGTTCTTTGATTTTCGATATTCGTTTTATAAGATCCTTTTCAAGTGAACCACCTTCTTCTTCGCGGTGCATATTAAGTTGTTTTAAAGCTTCCAGCATCACAGTGCTGAAATCCTTAAAATCCTGTTCGTTCATTATTTCATTTGTAGGGCTAACAATTTCGGGCAAACGTAAAAGTGAGCTTAAAACAGCATTGGTATCGATGTTCAATTCTCCGGCCAGTTGTTGTATCTGGTTATAATATGCTTTTATCAGTTCAGTATTAATGGTAACAGGTTTGGTAGTACCATTCTGTTTTATGTTTACATAACAATCAATCGTTCCGCGGATCATGTGTTCCTGCAAGGTATTGCGTATGTCAAATTCATAAGGCCTTAACAAAGGAGGAAGTTTAAGTTGTAGTTCAAATTGCTTTCCATTAAGTGCTTTTATCTCTACTAAGAAAGTTTTATCGCCAAACGTTTGTTCTGCCCTTCCAAAACCCGTCATTGATTTTAACATACATTGATTATTTAGTGCAAGGTAATTTATTTATAAGTCGTTTGGTGTTGGTTTAGTTTACTTAAATTTTAAAAAAGTGTTCAGGGTTAAAATAAATATCAACTTTATTCAAACTAAAAAACAGCAAACGACATGAGTTTATTAAATTAAAAAAGCCCGACATTTTTGAGCCAGGCTTTAGTATAATAGGTGGGTTAGTAAGTACCGGGATAAATCCCTTACACAATATTAAAAATAATTTTTGCTAACAAAAAAAATATTGGCAACTATTTTATTAACATTTTAAAATGTGCTGTGGATAAGGATCATTGTTTTTTGCATCGCATTTATTAAAAACAAAATCACTTTCATGATCATTAGAATTAACAACAAAAAAATCAATCTGCTGAAAGTATTGATTTTACTGATATTTCAAAGGATTGCATTTTTATTTTCTTTTAAACATCAATGATCTCATCTTATTCAATTGCTTCAATAAATGGCTTGAATGTGACTAAAAACATGCTCAAAAAAAAATTAAAAAATTTTTCCACAAATGGCCAAATCAAGAAATATTTTTCTCAAATACGGGTAAAACCAAACGAATAGTACATTTGCACAAACAAGTTCACATGCAATTTTCTTCCCCCATATCAGTAAAATGGATAGCAGATTTTATAGGCGCAAAAATCCTCGGCAATGCAAACGGCAATGCAACAGGCATCAATGAAATACATAAAGTAGAACCTGGCGATCTTGTTTTTGTTGATCATCCAAAGTATTATGACAAGTGTATCAACAGCCTCGCAACATTCATCATCATCAATAAAGAAGCAGCTGTACCAGAGGGAAAAGCATTACTGGTAGTGGAAAATCCTTTTGAAGCTTATTGTAAGATCGTTAATCATTTTCGTCCCTTTGAACCTTCATCGAAGATGGTGAGCGATTCTGCAACCATTGGCGAAGGAAGTTTTATTTACCCTGGTTCATTCATCGGCAATCATGTGAGCATTGGAAAAAATACCATCATACATCCCAATGTTACCATCATGGATCATTGTATCATCGGCAGCAATGTGATCATTCAACCTGGAACTGTTATTGGTGGCAATGCATTTTATTACAATACAAAAAAGGATCGTGAAGTATGGTATAAAAAAATGCCCGACTGCGGAAGAGTGATCATTGAAGATGATGTTGAGATCGGATGTGGCTGCACGATCGATCGTGGCGTAAGTCATGATACTGTCATCGGTAAAGGCACCCGTATGGATAACATGATACATATCGGACACGATACTGTGATTGGTAAAAATTGTCTCATCGCAGCACAGGTTGGTATTGCCGGTGTTGTTACATTAGAAGATGGTGTTACACTCTGGGGCCAGGTTGGTGTAAGTAAAACACTCACCATCGGATCCAATGCAACCATACTTGCACAGAGTGGTGTTGGTGGAGATCTTAAAGGAAACAAAGCATACTTTGGTTCTCCGGTACAAGATGCAAGAGAGAAACAGAAAGAGCTTGTGTGGGTGAAGAGAATACCTGAGTTGTGGGAGAAGGTAATGGGTAAAAAGTAAAGTTCATGCAGTTTGGAATGTACTATTGAAACGTGCTTCTTTTTTATTCGAAGTTTAAAATAGAATTTTCAATATTCAACGTACAATATTCAATGCTCAACGAAAATGCAATCCGATGAATATTGAACATTGTACGTTGAATATTGAAAATTAAAAATGCTACAGTAGGAACATTCTCTAAATCTTTGAAACATTATTTCCAAAAGAACAAAATCGCTAAGGCACATAATCATAAGGCACCTGGTCCGCTATCCTTTCCCAGGTCCAGTATTCATTTGTAGTTACTTCGTTCTGCTCAAAATAATAACCGTTCTGTTCTATTGTTATTGAATGACCAGGCAGGAATGTGAGAATAGAAAACTGAAAATCTGTTGGTTCTTTTTCATTCTCTGTTGAATAAGCTGCTGCCGGTTTTTCTTTTGTATAAATAACACCAAGCCTGTTTTGATTGGGTTTTATATCTACCGTTTGTGTACTGTCATTCTTTTGATAGTTCAATGCAGCATAAAAGTTTTTTAGTTTGAGTGCAGAGTCACGGCCAATAAAATCAATAACATACTGGATCTCGAATCCTTCTTCTTTCAATTGCTTGTTATAAACACTACGCATAAAATGAAGTACAGATCCTTTGTATGCTTCCTCTCTCGCCTTTTGCCATTTTGCCTGTTGATCTGGATTCGTTGAGGTCATTTCTTCAAACAAAGGATAACCTGTATACAGGCTTACCTGTGTTGCATATTCATGCGTAAATGAATCGAGTGCATACTTTATATTATAGCCAAGCGCATTGTTTTCTATCAATAAAGGTTCCGATGCCATTACTTTTAACCTGTTCTTTCTTTTAGAAAAATAAAATTTTAATACTTCCGGGTTTTTGATTTTGCAGTTGGCACTATTGTTTGTTCTGCCAATGAATTGATCCATAAAAAAACTTCCATACTTGGTCAATCCATCTTTTACTTCTCCTGTTGATACAATGGCAACAGCCTGCATCTCTTTTTCCTTCGGCTTGATTTCAATTAAGATGTTGTTATCATTTGCATCAGCAGTATTGATGCGTTTTGTTTCCGTATTGAAACCAGTAAATGTTACAACCAACTGGTAACCGCCGTTGGGAAGGTATAATTTAAAATTACCTTCTGCGTCGGTAGCAGTACCCAGTGTTGTATTCTCTGCAAAAACAGAAGCAGCCTGCATGGGTTGTTTTGTTTCTGCATTGATCACTTTTCCGGCTATGACAAAAGTTGTTGGTTGTGAAAATGAAATGGCAGATATACCTGTAAGCAGTAATAGAAGAAAAAGATTTCTCATGCGTGTATAGAGGTTTTTTACGATAACGAAAATACATTACTGTTTGTTAAGCTTTTGTTGCAATGCTGTGCATGTATAACCAATCGTTTGAGCCAGTGGATAATAGCTGAATGATGGCAGGTACTTTTTTAATTTACTATTATCAAATTTTTGTGATGTCATTGCACTGGCCGCTGTTTCTTTTGTGAGAACCGGTCTTATTCCCGTAAACTTACTTTTCAGTTTTTCAAAACGCCAGGCAATAGCAGCAACCAAAGGCGTTACTTTTTTTGTAGGCCGACGTTTATTAAATCCTTCTGCGATCATGTTAAATACGTTCCTGAAATTTTCATTTTCAGCGCTTACAATAAACCGTTGGGAAACAATATCCGATTCCATTAACATGATCATCGACCTGGCAACATCTCTCACATCTACAAAACCTTTAACCGCCTCTGTGTACCATGGAAATTCCTTGTACACAGATTTAAAAACTGCGGTAGAGCCCTCATCCCAGTTACCGGGACCAAGTATAAGTGAAGGATTTATTATTACAGCATTCAATCCTTCTGCAATGCCACGCCATACTTCCAGTTCGCCCAGGTATTTGCTGCGGCCATAATTATTTTTTTTACCGGAACCAGTCCATTCCATTTGTTCGTCGATCATGGCACCGGCTTTTGTTGGCTCACCCAATGCTGCAATAGAACTAACATGAACCAGTTTTTTTATCCCTGCATTTAAGGCTGCATTCACCATATTGGCCGTACCCTCAACATTTATTTTATACAACTTCGAAGCATCTTTGGGTACATAAGATATAAATCCTGCACAATGATATACTTCATCAATACCTTCCATTACTTCTTCCAAAGTGATCACATCTAAAATATCACATTGAACCTGCTGCAGTTTTTGATTATTGATGTCTTTGATCTGTGTTTTATTGTAAATAGCTCTTACAGTTTTTCCCTGCGCCAATAATTGCACTATTAGTTCTTTCCCAACCAATCCTGCTCCGCCGGTTACTAAGATCATTGTTGATTTTTATTGAACATTGAATATTGTACGTTGAATATTGAAAACTTGTGGTGTGGAGAATATCGAACAAGGAACACGAAATATCGAATCACGAGGTCTTAGTACTGGTAAAATCCTTTTCCTGTCTTCTTGCCAAGTTCTCCATCTTTTACTTTTTGAACCTGTATCGCTGATGGTTTAAATCGTATCTCATGATCAAATGCATCATACAGTGATTGTGATACGGCTAAATTAATATCCATTCCGATCAGGTCCATTAGTTTGAAAGTGCCAATTTTAAAACCAGAAGCTTCCATTAATTCATCAACCGATTCTATCGTTGCGATTTTATTTTCTACCAATTTCATTGCTTCCAGGTAATAATGCCTTGCAACACGGTTTACAATAAAACCAGGCGCATCAATACAAAGTACTGGTGTTTTCTTAAGTTGCCTGCATGTTTCCATAAGTGTTTCTGCTACTTCATCAGAAGTTTGTTCACCTTTTACAACTTCTACCAGTTTCATGATCTGTGCAGGATTAAAAAAATGCATGCCTGCAACACGTTCGGGATGTTGAATTCTTTTTTGCAAAGAAGTTATGGAGAGTGAAGAAGTGTTGCTTGCAAAAATGCAATCGTTGCTGTTGATCGCAGCCAGTTGTTCAAACAAGCCAATCTTTGCATCTTCTTTTTCAATGATGGCTTCAATGATAAGATCGGCCTTACAATCATTGATCGAATGAGAAAAACTTATGTTATTGATAACCTTTGTTTTTTCTTCTGCAGTTATCTTATTTTTTTCAACAAGAAAATCCAGGTTTTTATTGATGCTGCTCTTTGCATTGTTCAATACAGTTTCGTTTGTATCAAAAAGCCTGACAACATAATTGTTTTGAGCTGCTGCCAAAGCAATACCGCTTCCCATGGTTCCTGCGCCTGCTATACAAATGTTTTTTATCATGCTGCAAATGTAAAACCTCGCAAGCTAATTTGAACTTTAAAGGAAAAATATTCAATCCCAAAACCACAATGCTCAATGTTCGTTGTGTTTTCACCGTGAACATTGAGCATTGTACGTTGAATATTGAACATTCATTTACGAGCTGCCAAATTAAAAAGTTGCCTAGTTCTTTCCGGCTTCCTTCTTCGCATCCTCTTTCATCTTATCATTAGCAGTAATTACAAACTGCACCCTCCTGTTCAACGCACGGTTTGCATCACTGTTGTTCTCAACCTTTGGTTGTGTTTCACCATACCATTTTGTAATGATCCTTGATGGAGCAACACCTGCATTCTTTAAATAATCAGTTACTGCTTTTGCTCTTTTTTCAGAAAGCGTCATGTTGTATGAATCTGTTCCCACATCATCTGTGTGCCCTTCTACCAAAATATTTGTTTCAGGATATTCGGCAAATATCTTTTGAAGTTTATCAAGCGCCAGTTTGGAATTTGCTGTAATATTATATTTATTGGTTTCAAAATATACACCTGCTTTTGAACCATCGGGATTGTTCTCATCAAATGTTACATCAATTCCTTCTCCTACCCTTTCCACTTTTGCTCCGGGTATTTCAGTCCTTATTTTTTCTGCCTGGCGATCCATTTTATTTCCAATGATCCCACCGGCAACACCACCAACTGCAGCACCGAGTATAGCACCGAGTGCAGTATTGTTTTTATTACCAACGTTATTGCCGATCACACCGCCGATCACTGCACCACTTGCAGCACCGATCACAACGCCTTTATCCTGGTTGCTCGTTCTTCTTACTGTATCGCAACTTTGCAGTATGATCATCAATGATGCTACAGGTAAAAAAATGTTTTTCATTAAATTCTTCATGTCTCTTAATTTATATCCTTACAAAATTGTATACGAAAGAAGCAGGCTTATTTTCAAATGTAAAATCAGACCTTAACTGCATCGTATTAGCATCCATTTGAATGATCTTAAAACGAAAGCCTGTAGCACTGCCATCGATCTCTTTTAATTTGGTATCAAGCCTTTTAAATTGCAGTTGTTTATCTTCCCCGGAAGGTTCGTAGATGGACCAACGAATATCTCTTTTAATACCCGTACATGCATCTTCATTTTTGCTGATGGTATAACTTCCCAGGTTATTATTTGAATTGAATTTCCATGTACTTCCAATGAAACAATTAAAATCTGCTTCATTAAAGATTTCGGCTTTGATCTTACCCATGATGCCTTCGGTAACAACGGTTTTTAATTGCCAACTGCCATCAATGGTTTTCTTATAACTACGTGCTTCCTTGGACGTGGAACACGAAGCCAATAATATTGTTGCAAAAAATAATTGGAGAATGATTGCAGTTTTTTTCATCGGTAAGTGGTTTTATTGCGTGGATGTGTTTTCAATTATGATGCCAATGTCTTAAACTTGAGTATTGAATATTGTAAGTTGGATATTGAAAATTTATTATGCACGTCGCTTTTTTTAATGTTCAATATCCAACGTACAATCCTCAAGGTTCAAATTTAGAGATACTAAAGAGCTGTTGTAAACTGCTTCAAAAACCTCAGATCATTTTCACTAAACAAGCGAAGGTCTTTAACCTGGTAGCTCAGCATCGTGATCCTTTCGATACCCATACCAAATGCAAAGCCTGTATATTTATTACTATCAATATTACAATTCTCCAATACTTTAGGATGCACCATACCACAACCTAAAATTTCTACCCATCCTGTTTTTTTACAAACATTGCAGCCTTCACCGCCACAAATAAGGCAGCTTATATCCATCTCTGCACTCGGTTCTGTAAAAGGAAAATAAGATGGACGAAACCTGATCTTTACTTTATCGCCAAACATTTCCTGTACAAAAAAGTAAAGGGTTTGTTTAAGATCGGCGAACGAAACATTTTCTGCGATGTATAAACCTTCTACCTGGTTAAAGAAACAATGTGCCCTTGCACTGATGGTTTCATTGCGATAAACACGTCCCGGGCAAATGATGCGCAATGGTAAAACGCCTTTTTCCATTTCACGTATCTGCACACTGCTTGTATGTGTACGCAACAACCAATCTGGATTTTGAGAAATATAAAATGTATCCTGCATGTCGCGGGCAGGATGATTTTCCGGTAAATTAAGTGCAGAGAAATTATGCCAGTCATCTTCTATCTCCGGCCTTCTGCCACAGAAAATCCAAGGCGGTGAAAAATAGAAATGATCTTATTCTGAACAATACTTATCGGGTGACGTGAGCCAAGCGGCAAAGGATTTCCCGGTAAACTGATATCCATTTCATTAGCACTTTCTGTTTTGTCTGCTGTAAAGGAAGCCGCTAAAGTTTCATAAACATTTTCTGTATAAACTTTAAACTCATTCAGCAACTGGCCTGCTTCTTTCTTTTTATCAGGCGCCACATTTTTCATTTCGCCCATGATGGTTTTCACCAGGCCTTTTGTACCGAGGTATTTTATTCTGAAAGCTTCCAGCTCTTCTTTGTTTGTGGCTTTTGCTTCCCCAATTTCAGTTTTATATTGACCGATCTGTGCTAGTAATTGTTCCATGGCGCAAAGATAAGCTACAAGCTGCAAGCTGCAAGCTATAAGTCTATCGTTACGATTAAGATGCATGAAAACAAGTAGTAATTCTAAAATAACAAAAGACTTATGGCTTGCAGCTCAAAGCTTGTAGCTTTTATTTTAAATTAATTAACAACCACACATTAGGAAATGGATATCCCTCCATATTATATTTATATCCTAAACCAAAAACAATCATGGAACCCGACCCGGGCGGCGACATTACAAGTTCCGCCATCTTCAAAACCACTGTACTTACAGTAGCATTCACTTCATTTTATTTTTTCAGAACACAAAAATCGACCACTGTTTTCAAGCCTGTGCTTGTAAAAACGGATACGGCGGTTATTGTACAAAAAAAGGAATTGCTTCCTTCGAAAAAGAAAAAGAAGAAAAAAACAATTTACCTCACTTTCGATGATGGGCCCAACAAAGGCACACGTCACGTGATGCAGATCATGAAAGCCGAGCAGGTACCGGTAACTTTATTTGTTATCGGCGAACATGTGTATGGCAGTCATTTGCAGGCATCCATGTACGATAGTGTGGCAACATGCAGCTTGTTTGAAATTGCCAACCACAGCTACACGCATGCGTTTGAAAACAAGTACAATAAATTTTACCAGTTGCCTGACAGTGCGCTTAAAGATTTCGAACGTTGTGCAGACAGCCTGCATTTAACAAGCAATATCATCCGAACCCCTGGCAGAAATATCTGGCGAACAGATAGCATCAGCAGCACCGATCTTAAAAACAGCATTGCCGCTGCAGATACTTTTTTTAATAAAGGATTTATAGCGATGGGATGGGATGTGGAATGGCATTTTAATAAAGATCAAAGGCCCGTACAATCAGCAGAAGAAATGCTGGCGGAGATCGATAGTGCATTTGCAAAAAATAAAACAAAGACTATTGATAATCTTGTGTTATTGGCACACGACCAGGTTTATATTGGCCCCGACGATTCTGCATCATTACATAATTTCATCATACAATTAAAAAAGAAAGATGAATATAATTTTGAAACGGTGAGTAAATATCCTGGTGTGAATCCTTAATTTGCCGGATAGTTAAAGGTGTAACCTTTTTGAAAGGTTACACCTTTAACTATCCTGAATAAAAAATAATTGATACATTTAACCTCTAAAATTTATTGATATGGCTTTATTTAAATCGGGTAACCCGGCCCTTTCGGAGAAAAAATTCAGCGGTACGGTGCTGGATAACGTGGTTCTTAATGAAAACGGAATGACAGTAAGAGGAACACTGAATAAATTCGGTTTCCTGTTTTTAATGGTACTTGGTACTTCTTTTTATTCATGGAAAGAATTTGCAGAAGGCGGAAATGTGATGCCACTTATTTTAACAGGTGCCATCGGTGGTCTTATTGTTGCGATCGTTATTAGTTTCAAAAAAGAATGGTCGCCTTACCTGGCACCTTTATATGCATTGCTTGAAGGTTTATTTGTAGGTGCTATTTCTGCCATGTATAATAGTGCATTTGCGGAAAAAGCTCCAAATCTTATCATCAATGCTGTAGGTCTCACTTTTGGTGTTGCGATCGCCATGTACCTGTTGTATAGTTTTAAAATAATAAAAGCAACAGAAAAATTTAAATCGATTGTTATTACCGCTACTGTAGGAATAGCGATATTTTATGTTTTGGTATGGGTGCTCCGTATGTTTGGTTATGACAATATGCCTTTCCTTCATGAAGGAAGTACATTCGGAATTATCTTTTCGTTGTTTGTTGTAACCATTGCCTCACTTAACCTCATTCTTGATTTTGATATGATAGAAAAAGGTTCAGAAATGGGCGCTCCTGCATATATGGAATGGTATGGTGCTTTTGGATTGATGGTTACAATTGTATGGTTGTATATCGAGATACTAAGATTACTTTCTAAAATATCAAGCAGGAATTAATATCATGCCGTTAAATAAAAAAGCCACGCATTAAACGTGGCTTTTTTATTTAATAATATTTATCATGGAAGAACCGACTTAGGAATATTAGACAGCACACCCCATCCCGTACATGCATCCCAACCAACACCGGCCTTATATCCCTTATTCGTAATGGTTGTTATGTTGTGACCAACCGTTATATCGCGGCAAAGACCCGGGTTCTTATACAATACAGGATTGATAAACCCGACTGTTCTTTTTCTTTGTTCATTCAGCAATGCTACAAGGCCAGCCATTAATGGCGCAACGGCACTCGTTCCACCAATCGTGTATTCATCGCCGTCAATGCGAACCCGGTAACCGGTGTTGCGATCTGCATTTGCTGCAACATCCGGTAAACCCCTTCCTTTAAAACCTGTACTTACAGAAACAGGTATTTTTGTTTTAAGCTGGTATTCCGGTATTGCAAAATGTTCGCTCACGCCACCACCGGTTGCAAAATCGTGTGATTCGTTCCATACAGTTTCTTCAGCAATTTTTTTACCATCCATGATCAGTCTTGTTCCACCACATGCCAGTACAAATGGGCTTGATGCGGGAAAATCTGCATGCACTTTACCATCCCGTTTTCCATCTGCTGATCCACCGTCACCTGCAGCTGCACATATTGTAACGCCTAATAAAGAAGCTGCTTTAAATGCTTCATTGAATGAATTCAAAGATTGAGCGGTCCACTTTTTTTCTGATTCACCCCAACTGATTGAAATGACCGATGGCTTAAAATGCGTATCATGTAAAGCAGTTGTGATTGCATTTAAAAATCCTTCATCGGTATTAGGAGCAAAGTATACAACGATTTTTGCACCGGGTGCAATTGCTGCAGCTACTTCAATGTCGAGCATGGTTTCACTGTCATCACTGTCTGCAGTTGATGGTTTGTTATGACCACGATCAACCGATACAGCAATTACATTGGGTTCTTTCATTCCAAGATCTTCAAAATATTTTTTTAAATCTCTTTTCCTGAATCCGCCACCGAGTGCAATAATGGCAATGCATTGTCCTGTACCAATGCCTCGTGTTGGAAATTTATAAATCTTTGATATCTCAACCGGGGTAAAATCTCTTATAACAGGTTTGTTGATACGATCTTCATGGCTTATCAATTTAGACATCGGCCTTGCATGACTACGGCTATCCAAACCAAAAACACCCTCTATAATATTTTGCAACGTTGCAGGAATATGAATGCTTCCTGTTCTTCCCCTGAAAACTTTCCCTTTTTCATCAACATAGTTCGCCAGGTGTACCTGGAACGCATTTTCAATATCACTGATCTTTCCTTTCAGTGAAATACTTCTTCGTCCTTTTTCAATTTGTCCCATCATCAGGTGGAAATCGCTGGCAAATTTTTCTATTTTGCTGATATCATCATCTGATGAGCCAAATTTCTGAGAATACTCTTCACGGGTAAAACGCTGATCTGTGTTTACATATTTTTCAATTGATTCTTTTCGTCTTATCCTTACTGTTACCTCAATTACTTCATTGGGATTTATTGTATCAAGTAATTTTGCTGCCGGAGCATGTTTCTCACTTCCCGGGAGTTTGTTGTACGACAAAGACGAATTTTTCATGTTGAATTATATTATTGCCTACTCTTAATTCCGTTTTCGGCTTACCGGTTTACTATATGTTTTATAAAGCCTGGGTCCTGTTTCAGGGGGTACGATAAGTATTGCTCGTTCAGATGTGGTGATGTATTTAAAACACAGAGGAAGCGGGATCTTCCTAAAGTTTGGAAATCTATTTTAAAAATGCAAGCGTTTTTTCACCCATTTTATACTAAAAAAGCTGTAATTAAATTAAACCGGGAAAATACCCAACCCTTTTATAGATTGATTCAGTTATAGGATTGTACATGATATGAAGTGTTGAATACATTTAAAATTAAAAAACGCTGACTATGAAAAAATGTTCCATACTTATTATCTTAATTTTTTTAAAGTCGGCCATACTATTTGCACAGGCACCCCAGGGGTTAAATTACCAGGCAGTAGCATATAATACAAGTGGCGTTCCTGTTATTAACCAGGCCATCAGTGTAAGGTTCAGTATTCTTGATGGTTCCGCAACAGGAACATTGGTTTATGAAGAAACCCAAAATCCTACAACAGATAATACAGGTTTGTTTTCCATTGTAATTGGAAATGGTGTTGTTGTATCAGGAACATTTGCATCTATCAACTGGGGCAATGGATCCAAATGGTTAAAAACAGAAATTGATATTACCGGTGGAACGAGTTATCTGACGATGGGCACATCGCAATTCATGAGTGTGCCTTATGCATTGTATGCAAACAATACTTCTCCTGCTTCCGGATCATTTGAAATACCCGATGGCTTTGCCAATACAACAGCTGTTGTTATCCCTGATAGCGTTAATTATACCGTACCGGCAGGTAAGAATTTATATTTACCATCTGCAGAATTTGGTGTGGCAATTAATAATGATACTTTAAGTACTAATTTAGGTGGTGGTGGCGCCGACGCAAAATCCTTTGTTGGTGCAAGTGCCGGCAGTGTTATATATCGCTTATTCTTTCCTATTGTTGGATTTCTAACAGATAAAACTGTTGACTGGATCACGCTGGATATTGCAAATACTAACTATACCGTTCCTGCAAATAAAAAACTGGTGATCGTGAATAGCTGTATGTATTTTCGTAATAATAACAGCGGCAATCCTCAATGGGTAAATTGTTCACCAACAATAAATGGTGCTCCTACGGGCTATATAATACTGTCACACACGGTGCTGGAATCAGGCGTAGTTATCTCAACTTCGAATTGTACAACTGCAATGGGTGCCGCGTTTATTATTAACGGCTATTTACTGGATAATTAATTTTTTCAGCGCTAAAGTTTACACCTTTCTAAAAGGTGTAAACTTTAGCGCTGAAAAATACTACTCTCTTCCATCCAACAAATTCCCCAATCCTCCCAATATACTTCCTTCTTCTTTCCTGTTATAGGTTCCATATTGCATGATCCTTCCGGCAAGACGGCTAATCGGTAATGATTGTAACCAAACCTTTCCCGGTCCACGCATGATCGCAAAGAATAATCCTTCTCCACCAAACATCCAGTTCTTAATTCCCCGAATGAACTCGATATCAAAATCAACGCCTGCAGTATAAGCAACAACGCAACCTGTATCTACTTTTAAAATTTCGCCAGGCTGCAATTCTCTTTCAATTACATAACCGCCTGCATGGGCAAATGCAAGTCCGTCGCCTTCCAGCTTTTCCATGATAAAACCCTCACCGCCAAAAATACCCGTGCCCAATCTTTTTTGAAATTCAATACCAATGCTCACACCTTTTGCAGCGCAAAGAAATGCATCCTTTTGTGCAATGATCTTACCACCCAATTGCTGCAGGTCGAATGCAATGATCTTTCCTGTATAAGGTGCAGCAAAACTTACTCTTTTCTTCCCCTGGCCGGCATTGGTAAAAGCAGTCATGAACAAACTTTCACCTACCAGCAATCTTTTACCGGCGCTTAATAATTTGCCTAAAAAACCGCTATTCTGTTGCTGGCTGCCATCACCAAAAATCGTTTGCATTTCAATACCGTTATCCATCATCATAAAAGCGCCGCTTTCTGCAATGGCTGTTTCCTGTGGATCAAGTTCTATTTCCACAAACTGTAATTCTTCACCATAAATTTTGTAATCTATCTCGTGATTTGTTCTCATATAATTTTACTTTTTTATAAAAATAAAAACAAAGCACATAACAATTGCAGAATAAATGATAAGAGGTGGGTCGAAAAGCGCCAATTTTTCACTTTATTTGGGGTTCAAAATAATTTTATGAAAAAATATTACATGATAGCCGCCGGCATTTTACTGGGCGGCATTTGCAGTTTTGGCCAGGCAAAGCTGGTTGAAAAAATAGAAAAGAAAGGAAACGAGATCATTATTCCCTATGAAAAATATGTATTGCCAAACGGGCTTACGGTAATATTGGTTGAAGATCACAGCGACCCTCTCGTACATGTTGACGTGACTTACCATGTTGGCAGCGCAAGAGAAGAAATTGGAAAAAGTGGTTTTGCGCATTTCTTCGAACACATGATGTTCCAGGGAAGTGATCATGTAGGCGACGATCAGCATTTTAAAATAATAACAGCAGCAGGCGGTACATTGAATGGCAGTACCAATCTTGACCGCACCAATTATTTTGAAACCGTACCCAGCAATCAACTTGAAAAAATGTTATGGCTGGAAGCGGACCGCATGGGGTTTTTATTGGACGCTGTTACACAACAAAAATTTGAGATACAACGTAGCACTGTAAAGAACGAGCGTGGGCAGAATTATGATAACCGTCCTTACGGACTTGCAGGAGAAACTACAAGTAAGAACCTGTATCCATACGGCCATCCATACAGCTGGTTAACGATCGGTTATGTAGAAGATCTTAACCGCGTGGATGTGAATGACCTTAAAAACTTTTTTCTTCGCTGGTATGGACCCAACAATGCAACTGTAACCATTGGCGGCGATATCAAAGCTGCTGATGCAGTTAAACTTGTTGAGAAATATTTTGGAAGCATTCCAAAAGGGCCGGAAGTAACTAAAACAATTTTACCTCCGGTATCACTTACTACTGACCGTTATGTTTCTTATACTGATAATTATGCACGTATACAACGATTAACAAAAACATATCCTACAGTTCCCAATTATGATAAAGACATGGGCGCATTGGCTTGTCTTGCACAGATCATTGGCCAGGGAAAAAATTCTGTCTTATACCAACAGCTTGTAAAAACACAAAAAGCATTGTCGGCAAATGCATTTAGCAGTTTAACAGAATTAGCAGGTGAATTTTCTATTTCAGTAACACCATTACCTGGAAAATCTTTGGGGGCGATGGATAGCCTCGTAAAAGAAGCACTTGTTTCATTCGAACAAAGAGGTGTAACAGATGAAGACATTCAAAAATTCAAGGGTGACAGGGAAGCACAAACGATCGACGGGCTTCAAAGCGTAAGAGGAAAAGTGGCGATGCTTGCAGCTTATCAAACATTTACCGACAACCCAAACATGATCGGCAAAGTGTTGAACAATTATCTATCTGTTACAAAAGAAGATGTGATGAGGGTGTACAATACTTATATTAAGAACAAAGGTTGTGTATCATTAAGCATACTTACAAAATCGGGCGGTACTACAGCGATGCCGGATAATTATAAGATTGATTCGTCCAATTACAACAGGCCAAACTATGGTTATACCGGGTTAAAATATGTAAAAGCAACTGATAATTTTGATCGTTCAAAAACACCTGATGTTGGTGCCAGCCCTCTAATTAAAGTTCCTGCATTCTGGAAAAAATCATTGGCAAATGGAATAAAAGTGATCGGTTCAGAATACACAGAGTTGCCGATTGTAAATATTTCCATTTCAATTCCGGGTGGACAATTGGCAAGGGAAGCTGATACAAGTAAATTGGGTCTTGCAAACATGGTTGCAAGTATGTTGAACGAAGACACGAAAAATCATACTGCCGAACAAATGGCCATTGAATTACAAAAGCTCGGCAGCAGCATTTCTGTAAATAGTTCTTTGGATGATATTTCTTTTAATATACAATGTTTGAAAAAGAACATTGACAAAACACTTGCATTATTGGAAGAAAGAATGTTGCAACCCAGTTTTACAGATGCTGCATTCTCACGTTTACAAAGACAGGCGCTTGAAAGTTTTAAACAAGCCAAATCACAACCTGCAACAATTGCAAACAATGTTTACAGGAAGCTGAATTATGGAAGCACCAATGTACTGGGATCAAATGATAATGGTACAGAAAACACCGTTCAGCATTTATCAATAAAAGATATACAGGATTATTACGATAATTTTATGACCTCGCAGGATGCGAAACTGGTTATTGTGGGAGACATAAAAGAAAATGAAATACTCCCTAAACTTGCTTTTTTAAATAAACTACCGAATAAAAAACTGAGCCTTACAAAGGTTCCTGCTGATGTGCCGGCGATAAATAAGACAACTATTTATATGGTTGATGTACCAAAAGCCGCACAAACAGAATTCAGGGTTGGTATGGTAACAGGTTTAAAGTATGATGCATTGGGAGAATATTACAGGTCGGATCTGATGAATTATACTTTTGGGGGTACATTCAGTTGCCGCATCAATATGAACCTGCGTGAAGATAAAGGCTGGACCTATGGTGCACGTTCTTCGTTTGGAGGAAATAAATACAGTGGTACCTATACATTCAGTTCCGGTATTCGTGCAGACGCTACCGATAGCGCTTTAAGCGAAGTAATAAGAGAATTAAAAAATTATGCAGGTAATGGAATTACTGCCGACGAAATGGCATTCATGAAAAGCGCCCTCGTACAACGTGATGCATTGAGCTATGAAACAAGCGGCCAGAAACAAGGATTCATTGACCGCATTCTTGAATATGACCTTCCTGCAAATTTTGTTGATACAGAAAATGATATCCTGAAAAAAATATCCAAACCTGAAATTGATGCGCTTGCAAAAAAATGGTTGCAGGTTGATAAGATGAATGTTTTACTGGTAGGCGATAAAGCAAAAATTTTACCGGGGCTTCAGAAAATGGGTTATGAAATAATTGAGTTGGATAGTGATGGTAACAGGAAGTAGAAAATGATTGTTTTAAGAAATAAAAAATGCTGCTGATGATAGCAGCATTTTTTATTAGCCAATTTGCAAAAAGGTTGATCCTGCGGGCTTTAGCCACATTAACTTCAATCGTGTAAAAGCCCGATAAAAGTTTTGAAAATTATTCTCATATTATTTATATTAGTACAAACAAACGTATATGAAAACGATCCATTCATTACTTGTATGCATTGTAATTTTTGGCGCCTGTTCAAAAAAAACTGACGTTTTAAATACAAACAGCACAAACAATCCAACCAACCCAACTACTACTTTTGTTGATACCATAGCAGCCGGATGGACAAAAATGTATCTTCCCTCCCAATACAATATGGATGTTTGTTTTACTGATGATCTTACCGGTTATATTGCGGGATCTGCCAATTTTTTTAAAACGACTGATGGTGGAGCAACATGGTCATCCATCGCCCCAATAACCAATGATGTTTTTTATAACATCAGTAGCACACCAAACGGGAAAATATTTATGCTTAGCAGAAATCCAACTCCTGTTTTAGCTTCCAGTGATGGATGCGCCAGTTTTGACAGTATCCACCTTACCGGCAGCCATGTTGCCCGTGATGCTTTTTTTATAACCGACGATATTGGTTATATCATTGGAAAATCTGAATTATTTAAAACAACAGATGCCGGTATTACCTGGACAAAAAGTTTACCCACCGGTCTTAATTATACACAACAATATACCAGCTCTTTGTTTTTTCTTGACAATACAACAGGGTGGATCGTTAATGGTCATTTTGTTTATCGCAGCAATGGTTCGGCTGATGCATGGCTTGCTGCAACTTTTAATACAGCTCCAACACAAGACTTTAGTGCAGTGTATGCTACTAATACAAATACTGTGTATGCGGTTACACGTGGCGGAGAAATTTACAAATCAATAAACGGTGGCGCAAATTTTTCCTTACTTACAATTTTGCCCGGAAAAGATGATTATGCTGATATCATATTTATCGATAACTACACCGGCTATGCTTGCCACGCCAATAAAATTTATAAAACAACCGACGCCGGAAGCAGCTGGCAAAATGTTGTAACCATTTCAACAGATATCTGGGAACTGCAGTTCAATGATCTTGGTCATGGATGGGCTGTTGGCGATAGTGGCGTTGTGCTTACTTATCATCAGTAAACAACGGTTCAGCATTGGTTATACTTTTCATAGTAAGACAAACAAAGAATTATGAAAACGATCTCTTCTTTTTTTATTTGCATTTTTTTATTTTTCGGTTGTGCAAAAAAGAACGATACCGCTTCCAATAATAATAATAATAACAACAATAATGTTATTCCTCCTCCATCCAGTTCTGTAACAAACGATACATTAAGCGCCGGGTGGACAGTTACATCAAGTATTACAGCCGGGAACATAAGCGACATTTTCTTTATCAATGATCTTACAGGATATATAAAACGATTTCCGGATTCCATATACAAATCAACAGATGGAGGATATACCTGGGTGCCTACACATGAACGTGTTACCGGCGACAATATAACCTGCACACCAGATGGAAAAATCTTTACCCTGTTGGATTCTTTTATTTCTGTATCAACAAATGCAGGTACAAATTTCACGAGATCAAGTATCCCTAATAAAATATTCAGAGATGTTTTTTTTCCTGATAACAATAACGGCTATATGGTTGGGACAACCATCTACCATACAATAGATGGCGGACTTAACTGGAGCCCTGTGCAACCATTAACGGGATATGTTTATTCAGGTAATTACAGCACTTTATTCTTTTTAAACAATACTACGGGATGGATCGTTTCCGGTCAACGCATATATTATTCAAATGGCTCTGTCAATAACTGGTCGCAGGCAATAATCAGTGGAACTACACCGTCTACAGATTTTTACTCTGTATATGCTGCATCTGCAAATGTTATTTATGCTCAAACGTATTCAAGCGAAATATTCAAATCAACTGACGGGGGTTTACATTTTTCACTGATAAAAATACTGGAAACAGGGAATAGCTTTTCAGACATTCATTTTATTGATGAAAACAACGGCTATGCTGCGCATGGCAACAGGATCTATAAAACTACTGATGGCGGATCAACATGGCAGGTTGTTGTTGCCTTATCTCCCGCGAGCGATCCTATCATTGAAATTCATTTTACCGATGCCGGTCATGGATGGGGATGTACATATGATGGAGGCAGAATACTTGCATACAGGTAATAATTGTTTTTGACAGATAAATAAAAATGCTGCTAATGATAGCAGCATTTTTTATTGCCATAGGCTTAAGCCAAGAGCAATGGGTTAAAACTCATTCATGGCTTTAGCCACATAAAATTTAGTAGTGTATGAATTTGAATTCTTTTCAATTCGTCATTGCGAGGAACGAAGCAATTTAATTCTATTTAAAAGATTGCTTCGTGCCTCGCAATGACATCAATAATAGGAAGACCTATAAGGTTTTAAAAACCTTATAGGCCTGGTTCACTAATAATAAAAAGAATGCCGCCCAAACATGAGCGGCATCTTTAAAAAACCAAACCAACTGTATCTTAAAATTATTTAGTGCTGTCTTTTAATCTTCCATTCCATACTCTTTTCTTCTGTAACCATCTTCCCACATACATGATCAATACAAAGATGAAGAACAATGGCCCCGTGAATCCGAATATGGCAACATACTTTGTTCCATAAAATTTATCCATTGGCCTTCTCAATCTTTCTGAAATGATATACATACTTGGCACCATGATCAGCGTAAGGAAGAATGCGAATATCAAACCGAAGATGATCGTCCAGCTAAGCGGTCCCCAGAACACAACACTATCACCACCAAAGAAAATATGCGGATTCAATTCCTGGAAGAAAGAAACGAAATTGATATTGAAACCAACGGCGAGTGGTAACAAGCCAAGCATGGTTGCAACAGCCGTTAACATTACCGGAATGATACGGATCTTTCCTGCCTGTATCGCAGCTTCTCTTGTCTTCAACCCACGGCCCCTTAATTCATCTGTAAATTCTATCAATAAAATTCCATTCTTAATTACAATACCAGCGAGGCCGATCACTCCTACCAATAACATGATCGTTGCGATCGTCATTCCTGTAAATGCATAACCAAGCAATACACCAATTACAGAGAAGAAAATTTCTGTCAATACAATGAAAGGTTTACTCAATGAATTGAACTGTAACACGAGGATCAAAAAGATCAATCCCAATGCAGTAAAGAATGCAGATACAAGGAATGTGTTTGTTTCTGCTTCCTGTTCGCCCTGTCCTGTTTGTTTGATCGTAACATCATCCGGTATCCTGTTCTTAGCTCTAAAGTCGGCGATCTTCACTGCAAGTTGTTTGTTTACTTCAGCAGTCATCGTTGGATCCAATACATTTGATTGCAACTGTATCGTACGCTTTACATTTTTTCTTGCAACAGCTCCTGCTGTATTTGTATAATCAATACTTGCAACAGCACTTACAGGAACTGATTTCACACGCATCGTTGTCATGTCCATAAACGTGATGCGCATGTTCATGATATCAGCAATATTATTGCGCTGTGCTGAGTTATACCGTACCTGTATCTTATATTCATCTTCCCCGTCTTTTAATTTGCTCGCTTCATAACCAAATACAGCAGTTCTTATTTCACTACCGATCTGGCCTGTACTTAATCCTTCCATCATTGCTTTCTCACGGTCTATGTTAATCGTTATTTCCGGGCTGTTTAAATCTACATCCATGTGCAGGTTCTCAATACCATATACCTGGTTTGTATCAAGATAATTTGAAAGACTTGTAGCTACGCTGGACAGCTCGTCAAAATTATCACCAACTATTTCTATGTTCACCGGTGGATCAGTTGGAGGCCCACCATCTTCCTGCGCTACCTGTATACTTGCCCCCGGAATGCCGGTCATGTGTGCCCTGATCGAATCTAAATATGGCTTAGTTGCTTTTCCATGACGTTTTTCATATTCAACAAATGATACCTGTATACGTCCCAGGTTCGGTTGTACGCTACGGTTAACATCACTTGGATTGTTGGCGCTGTTTGCAACGTTTGCAATAATGCTTTCAACAATACTTCCTTCAGTGCCCGGCTTTTCTGCTTCCAATACTTTATATACTTTACCTTCCAGCACATGTGTAATGCTATCTGTTTTCTTCACATCTGTTCCCGGCGGTAATTTCAAATACACGTAAATAAAATTAGGATCGCCACTCGGGAAGAAAGTGCTTTTATTTCCTCTTGCCATTAATAAAATTACTGATACAGGAAATAAAAGGAACAATGAAACCAACATCCATGCAGGTCTTTTTCCTTTCAACATCCAGCGCAATAATTTTTCATAACGGTTCATCAAAGCAGGTAATATCCTGTTTTGGAAAGTATGAATGATGCCGCGGAAAATATAACGGTTCATTATTGCAAGCAACATCATGAACAAAAGGAAATTTGCAAAACCATGCGATCCCAAAAGGTGTAACATTACTGCAGTGATGATCGCTGCCCAGAACCACCATTTTTTAAACAAGAGTGATTTCTTTTCTTCATGTTCTTTTCCTTCCGGCTTCATGAAACTAACAGCAAATACCGGGTTGAAAATAAATGCCACGATCAGTGATGCTGCCAGTGTTAATATCAGCATTGTTGGAAGATAGATCATGAATTTACCAATGATACCTTTCCAGAATAACAAAGGAAAGAATGGCGCCAATGTAGTAGCAGTTCCTGCAAGCACAGGTATAAAAACCTCTCCTGCTGCTTCTTTAGCGCTTCGAACGATGGGTATCTTTCCATTGTTATAGATACGATGTGTATTTTCAATTACCACGATGGCATCGTCTACAATAATACCCAGGCCGAACAACAATGCAAAGAGTACAATGAAATTCAATGTTACTGTTGTACCGATAATACCATCAGCAACCGGTAAAAACAGAAATGCCACGAATACGCTTAGGGGCACACTTAATGCAACAAAGAATGCATTGGTAACGCCCATGAAAAACATGAGTACCAGTAATACCAGCACAAACCCGATGATGATCGTATTAACAAGATCGTTGAATGAAGTTGCTGTTGCCTTACTTTGATCGCCGGTGATCACCACCCTGAGATCTTTTGGAAGCACACCACCGTTCTTCATTTCTTCAACGATGTTTTTTACTTTTCCTGCTGCACTGATCAGGTTTTCTCCTGCACGTTTTACAATGTTCAACGTAACTACATTCTTTCCATCAAGACGTGCATAGCTTTCTTTTTCTTTTACTGTATCTATTAATTGAGCAATATCTTTTAGATAAACGATCGCTCCCTGTGCACTGCTTCGTACAACGATGTCCTGTAAATTTTGTGCGCTTGTAAACTGGCCCCTCACTTTCAGTGTGCGTTTCATATCTCCTACCTGTATCTGGCCACCGGTAATATCATGATTCTCCCTGCTGATCGCATTCTCCACATCCATGAAACTCACTTTTGCAAGATCCATTTTATAAGGGTCAACGTTCACCTGTATTTCTCTTTCAGGCGCACCAACAATTTCTGCACGGGTGATCTCGGATAATTCTTCTATTTTATCCTGCATCTTATCTGCATATTGTTTCAGCTTAGGGCCATCGTAATCACCACTAAGGTTTACAAACATGATCGGCATTTCACTGAATGCAAATTCCTGTGCATTGGGTTGTGATGTAAGATCATTGGGAAGGTCTGTCTGTGCTTTGTCGATCGCATCTTTTACTTTTAATTTTGCCAGTTCTGTTTTTACATCTGTATCAAACTCAACAATGATCAAACTGTAATCCTGTTGCGACATACTCGTGATCTTCTTTACCTTGGCGCCACTGATACCTTTCAGCTGTTTTTCTATTGGCCTTGTGACAAGATTCTCTATATCTTTTGGTGAATTACCCGCATACACTGTAGTAACACTGATCGTTGGAACCACGATATCCGGGAACTGTTCCTTCGGCAACGTATTGAATTTATACATGCCATAAATAGAGATCATGATGGCAATAATATAAATAGCAGTGCGGTTGTCTACTGCCCAGCTGGTCGGCCCAAACTGTTTAAACTTTTCTTTTACTCCTTCTATAAAATTCATAAATAATTTTTTGTATCGTCAGTTAGTTATATACTTTCTTAATCTTCATTCACCTGTTGAATTGTTCATGCACCGGGATTATTTTGCGTCGGTTCCTACCTGTTGTCCTTCGTACAAATTCTGGTAGCCATCAGTGATCAATTGTTGCCCTGCAGATAAACCTTCTTTTATTTCTACAAGATCTCCGTATGCATCTCCTATTGTGATGATCTTTTTTCTTGCAAAAGATTTTCCGTCTTTGCCTTTCTCCAGCACATACACATATTTATTTTTTTCATCGCTTTGAACAGTGTTTACAGGTATAACAACGGCCGCATTTGCTGAATAATCAAGGATCTTAACTACAGTAGATTGGTTGGGTTTTAAAGCGGGATCAGCTGGTATTTTTACTTCTGCAGCAAAGCCTCTTGATGAATTATCAACTGACTGGCTGATGAAAGAAATGGTAGAATTGATTGTTTTATTCAGGTCGGGAATACTAACAAGTACAGCAGTTCCTTTTTTAAGACGTGCGATATAATTCTCAGGAACACTTGTTACTACTTTTAGATCGTTGTTGTTTACAATTTTAATTTGAGGCCCATCTGTGTCATTCCCACAAATGTTTCTCCCACTTTTACATTTACAATATCTGCCACACCACTTACATCACTGTAAACGTTAGACGTATTTAGTTGTTCCTGTGCAACCTTTACCTGTTCTTTTGCGGCACTTAACTGGTTTTCCAATCCTTCCATATTTGTTTTAGCAGTTAATACCTGTACCTGTGTACCAATTCCCTGGCTCCACAAATTATTCTGACGATTGTAAAGATCTTTTGCCAGGTTCAATTGTGTTTTTATTCCTTCAAGGGATTGGGTTGCAGCTACTACCTGCTGGCGTGCAATCGCATCATCAAGTTTTAATAACAATTGCCCTTTTGAAACATGTTGCCCTTGTTTAACCAATACAGATTTTACCTGGCCGCCCATTCCACGTGGAGAGATGTAGGAAATATTTTCCGCATCTACTTTTCCCTGCAGGTCGATATAATGTTTAAAGTCCTGCACACCTACCGGTGACACGCCTACAAGTTTTATTTTCGAATTATCCGAACTGGGATCCAGTTTAACCAGTTCTTCCTGCAGCTTCGCTATCTTATCATCCGTCGCTGCTTTTTCTGCTTTTAATTTTTCAAGTTGCGCTTTTTTATCGGCTACCGAAGCATTACCTTCTTTTTTATCGCTGTTTCCACATGCCGCCAAGAGTGAAGACATTGCTACAACGATTGCTATTTGATTTATCTTTTTCATCTTATTTATTTGTTAGTTCTGTTATTATAATTTTCCTGTTGCTTTTAAGAAATCTACCCTGGCGATGATGGCATCGTACAATGCAGTTATGTAATTTGTTTGTGCTGTTTTCAGATCAACCTCTGCTGTATTGATCTCTGTTGTTGATCCGGTACCGATCTCGTATTTCTTTTTTGTTTGACTGTAGACTTCTTCTGCCAATGTCATATTTTCTTTCTGGTAGTCCATGGATGCAATAGCCGTTGCGAAATTGTTGCTTGCTGTTTGCACTTCATTATCGATAGATATCTTTAATGCTTCCGTTTCATTGCGTGATTTTTGTAATTCCAGTCTTGCTTTTTCTGTCTTCGCCCTGTAAGAAAATCCGTAGAAGATGGGAACGTTCAATTGTAAACCAATATAGGTAGTGGTAAACCAATCTCCCTTCTTAAAAAAATCAAACTCGTTACGCTGAGCTTGTTTACTATAGTTACCAACAAATGAAAGTGTTGGGTATTGACTTAGCTTATATCTACGCACATTCAGCGCATTTAGCTTATTTGTTATTTCTGATATCTGGAAATCACGCCTGTCGCTATATTTCATATCACTGATCGCAAGCGCTCCATCTTTTATTTGTGTATCGCTAAGCGTATCGGTTAATGCAAGGCTATCTTTGATCGGCATCCCTAGCAAGGTTTTTAATCCCAAATAACCATTGCTGATCATATTAGTAACCTTGAATTTTTCAGTCTGCAGATTAGCAAGCTGAACAGTCATTTTGTTGATATCAAGTTTCTCCGTAAAGCCATTGTCATACATTACCTGCATATCATGTTTGAGCTTTTCCAATCTTGAGATATTTGCATCAAGCAATTGAACCTGTGTTTTACTAACCACCAACTGGTAATAAATTTTATAAACATTTGCACGAATGGTTTCCTCGGTAAGCTCTTCTACTTTTCTTGAAAGTTCCATTGTACCATTCCTTGCTTTTAAGGCTATGAATACCTGCCCATCAAACAACATCTGCCGGAAATTAACGCCTGCATTCGCAGTCCATCTTGTTCCAAATGGAATTTTTTGAAAAGACCCTGCCGGCCCACCGAATGCTTCTGCCGGTACAACGGTTATGGGGATATCAAGATATTCATTCACTGATCCGGACCCGGTAATCTGTGGCAATGCGATCGAAGTCACATCCCTGTTTACCTGGTGCTGTATTTTAACATCCAACAAAGCATTTTTAACCTGCACCGCATGCTGCTTTGCATAATCCAATGCCTGTTGCAATGAAAACTGGTTAATTTTTCTTGCAGTGTCCTGCGCATATACTTGCCCGGCAGTTAATATCAGTACTGCCAACATCGTCTTTTTGATCATCGTTCTATTTCTTTGCATCTGCTAATAATTTTTTATTTCTTTCTTCCTGGTATTTTAATATGAGCTTATATCCTTTTTGCGAAACAAGGCCGTAAAGGAAATGCATGGTGAGTTCCTCTTCAATTTCTGCCAGGTCGGATTTTACATTGTTATGAAAATCCGGGTTAAAAGGCAATATGATACATTCAACACGGAAACGCGACAACACATCCACATCAATATCATCCCTGTACAATTCTTCTTTTAAGCCTCTTAATAAATTTGCTTTGATCACACCAAACAGGTAATCATTTTTATGCGCCAAAAATTTTTGATAGGCAGTTGGATAATATTTCTGCATGTCAAACATTAAAGAAGGGTTCATAGAACGAAACACTTCTTTTACAAGGTCAATCGCCAAAAAGATCTCGTGAACAGCATTATCTGCATTGTTTCGGTCAAAATCGCAGGTCTCCTGGTTCTTTTGCATAATGGTACCTACAACTGCATTCACCAGCTCGTCCTTATCCGCATAATATATATATATGGTCTTTTTGCTTATCCCCAGCCCATTGGCGATATCGTCCATACTCACACTGCGTAAGCCATATTGCATAAAAAGATCATGTGCCTTCTGCCTGATCCTCGCTCCTGTATCAAATATTTCTATCATAATGGGACACAAAACTACGGAAACTTTTTTCGTAACCAAAGTTTCCGTCAAGGTTATTTGCCATTCGTAACAATTTCCTAACATGGATTTCAGATATCAGACATCAGAAATCAGCAGGTTTTTTATGATTGAAGGCCTTACAATATTGTTTATTTAGGCTGATTTCTGATTGCTGATTGCTGATATCTATTACAGTATCTTTATCATTCTAAATACTCTTTTTATGGATAATGTCTTTAGTTTCAAGAAACTGCTTCAGTATTTTTTACAGGGAATGCTGGTTTTAGCGCCCGTTGCAGTAACTATATATGCATTGTATTTTATTGTTTCAACGATAGATGGCTGGCTCCCCCTCTTTTCAACAGTGGATGATAAAGGTGTTGTACATGTTCAGAATTATGGATTAGGGTTTTTGGCGATCATTATAATCATCATCGCCATCGGGTATTTCAGTTCATTTTTTATCACGGCCCGGGTGCTGAGTTTTATAGATAAATCACTTCAAAAAACGCCGGGCATTAAACACATTTACGGCACCACAAGAGACTTTTTTGAAGCCTTTGCCGGTGACAAAAAAAAGTTTACCCAAAATGTATTGGCAAATGTTGATGACAATGATGTGTGGAGGATCGGCTTCATAACCCGTGATGATATGAGTGATTTTGGACTAAACGATTTTGTAGCCGTGTACGTACCCATGGCTTACTCTGTTGCAGGCAATGTTTACATCATTCCAAAAAACAGGGTAAAGCCAATTACACAATACAGCAGCACACAAACGATGAAATTTACTGTAAGTGGTGGGGTGACGGACCTAGGGGACGACGATAAGAAATGATATCGGGAATCAGGAATCCGCAATCGGCAATAATGAAAACATTACAAATTTTTGGAAACCCTTGCCGATTCCCGATTGCCGATTGCCGAAAAATCAACTACATTTAATCAACCAATCTTCCAGCAATGAAACATGCAATACGATCCCTGTTTTTCTCCATATTGCTTTTTGCAAACCTGCCTGCCTATTGCTGGGGATTTTATGGCCACCAGAAAATAAATTATTACGCAGTTTTTTTACTTCCGCCGGAAATGATGCTGTTGTATAAACCAAATATTACTTTCATTACTGAGCATTCTGTAGATCCTGATAAACGCCGCTATGCAGTGAAGGGTGAAGCGCCACGACATTTCATTGATATTGATAATTACGGTCCTTATCCCTACAGCGCTTTGCCTCGTAAATGGGCCGATGCAGTTAAAAAATTTTCAGAAGATACTTTACAGGCTAATGGTATTGTACCCTGGCATATACAAACAATGTTGAATCGTCTTACTGCTGCTTTCAAAGAAAAGAATTTCAGTAAGATCATGAAGAATAGTGCAGAGATCGGCCATTATATCGCTGATGCACACGTGCCGTTGCATGCAAGCAATAACCACGACGGGCAATTGACCAACCAAAAAGGCATTCATGCTTTCTGGGAAAGCCGCGTTCCCGAATTACTTGCTGAAAAAGAGTTTGATTTCTTCATTGGTAAAGCTGCATACATAAAAGATCCGGGTGATTTTATTTGGGCACGTGTTCTTGAAAGTGGCAAAGCATCAGACAGTGTGCTTAGGTTTGAAAAAGAACTTTCAAAAGAATTTAGCGATGATAAAAAATATGCATTCGAAGAAAGAAACGGCGTTGTGGTTCGCCAATACTCATCTGCCTATACAATTGCGTACAACAAAAAATTAAATGGAATGGTTGAACGCCGCATGCGACAGGCAATTTTTGCAGTGGCTTCTTTTTGGTATACAGCCTGGGTCAATGCCGGTCAACCCGATCTCAAAGGACTTGTAAAACAAAAATTCACAGACGAGGACGTAAAAGAATTTGATCAGCTGAATGATTCATGGAAGAGTAGTAATAAAATGATTGGAAGGGAGGAATGATTTGAAGATGAGTTAATTGAGAACTCATTAATCAGGTATATTCTTCTAATTTTCAAATCAGCAAATCTTCAAATCATTTCCTTCTTTTTACCAACAATTTTTTCTATCTTGATATAGTCGCTTAGAATTTTTGTCCTCCTGATCTTATTTTAAGCCAACTTACTTCCCGCAAGCTTCATCATTTGTAAATACTTTTTATGAGATCATTATTTTTTATCCTCGTAATGGCATCATGCTTTTTTAATGCGATCAATACTGAAGCACAAACAAGCATTTTCGCTTATGGCTCCAGTTGGAAATATTTAGACAATGGTACAAACCAGGGAACGGCGTGGATCGCTCCGTCTTTTAATGATGCATCCTGGTTACCAGGTAATGGGCAACTTGGGTATGGCGATGGTGATGAAGCTACCGTAGTAGGCTATGGTGGCAATACTTCCAACAGGTACATTACTACTTATTTCAGGAAAACAATTAGTATAACCAATCCAGCTGCTTATAGCATTTTTACTTCCAATGTAAAAAGAGATGATGGTATCATTGTATATATAAATGGAACAGAAGTGTACCGGAATAATCTTGCTACCGGAAGCATTACTTATACAACTTTGGCAACCAATGCAAGTGATGATGGTGCAACAGCACAGAACTTCACGATACCTGCAACAGCATTTATTGCAGGCAATAATACGATCGCTGTTGAGATACACCAGACCGCTGTTACAAGTTCAGATATTAGTTTTGATATGGAACTAATGGCTACGCCTGTTGTTGTAAATACATCGCTCGTACCTTATGGCAGCAGCTGGAAATACCTCGACAAAGGAACCAACCAGGGAACTGCATGGAGAAGCACTACTTTCAATGATGCCACATGGGCAAGCGGCAATGCACAACTTGGTTATGGCGATGGCGATGAAGCCACCGTGGTAAGTTATGGCAGTAACGCATCAAATAAATATATTACTACTTACTTCAGAAAAACAATTACTGTTACGGATACCAGCCAGTTCAATGGCTATACCCTGAACCTGAAACGTGATGATGGCGCCGTGGTGTATATCAATGGAACAGAAGTTTTCAGGAGCAATATGCCGGCTGGAACAATCAGCTACACTACAAAAGCCTCTGCTTCCGCATCTGATGATGGAGGTACGCCGCAGGTAAAAACGCTTTTGATCGGGCAGGTAAAACGAGGAGCCAATACAATTGCTGTTGAAGTACACCAGAACGTAAATACAAGTACGGATCTTTCATTCGATCTTGAATTGAAAGGAAATGTTACAGGAGTAACTACGGCTACACTTACCCGTGGTCCGTATTTAAATCTTGCCACACAATCATCCATTATCATAAGGTGGAAAACAAATACCGCTACCAACAGCAAGGTAAACTTTGGTACAGCTGCGGGAAGTTTAATACAATCCGTTACCGATAATACTTCTGCTACAGATCATATTGTAAAATTAACGGGGCTGGCCACCAATACACAATATTTTTATTCCATTGGTTCTACAACACAAACTTTGCAGGGCGATGCAAATAATTATTTTAAAACAGCCCCTGCAACCGGCAGCGAACAAAAAATAAGAGTATTAACAATGGGTGATATGGGAAATAATTCGCCCAAACAATTAGCTGTTTACAATGCATACAAAACATTTAATGGAAACAACTATACAGATGCCTGGTTATTGCTGGGTGATAATGCTTACGAGAATGGAACAGATGCAGAATTTCAGACTAACTTTTTTAATGTGTACCAGGAATCTATAACAAAGAATCATGTGCTATGGCCCGCTACCGGAAACCATGATTATGCAAACAATGCAACCAGGCAAACAGATCATGCAATTGCTTATTATGACATATTCACCTTACCCAAAGTTGCAGAAGCCGGTGGTGTTGCTTCCGGTAATGAAGCATATTATTCATTCAATTATGGCAACGTTCATTTTGTTTCATTAGACTCTTATGGAAAAGAAACTGGCGGAACGAGGCTGTATGATACAACCGGTGCCCAGGCTACCTGGTTAAAACAGGATCTCGCTGCAAACAATCTTACATGGACCGTTGTATATTTTCATCACCCGCCATATAGCAAGGGCAGTCATAATTCTGATACTGACAATGAGTTGGTACAAATACGCACCAAAATAGTTCCCATTCTTGAAAGGTATAAGGTTGACCTTGTTATTTGCGGTCACAGCCATTGTTATGAAAGAAGTTATCTTATGAACGGGCATTATGGCCTGGAAAATACCTTCAGTGCTGCAACACATGCATTAAGTTCTTCCAGCGCAAAATATGACGGGTCAACTAACTCCTGTCCATACACGAAAAGTAATTCAGATGCACGCAACGGAATTGTATTTGTTGTTGCAGGAACTGCCGGGCAGAATTCAGATGGTACCACTTCTGGTTACCCTCATAATGCTATGTATTATTCCAATGCAACCAATGGCGGTTCACTGTATCTTGAAATAGAAAAGAACAGGCTGGATGCAAAATGGGTTTGCCAGGATGGTTTGACAAGAGATAATTTTACCATACTAAAAAATGTGAATAAAACCACCGAGATCTCCATCACCCCGGGAGGAACTGCAACACTTACCGCATCCTGGGTTGGTAACTATAATTGGGTAACGGGTGCAACCACGCAAAGCATTTCGGTGAGCCCTACAGCCAATACCACTTATACGGTGAGAGATCCAAACAATTGTATCGTGGATACTTTTAATGTAATTGTTTCTGCAGGGTTAACAACAAATACGAGAACTTATTCAACGGAATAATTTGGAAATCTGGAGATTTGGAAATTAGCTAATGTTGTAATCAAGCACAACTGGCTTTGGCGTTTTTTTTTAATTTTCAAATTGCCGAATTTTCAAATCTCCAAATTAAATTTCGGTACTTTTGCAACTCATTTTTAATAACCGTTGGATCCATGGTATATAATTTTAACGCCGGGCCTTCTATTTTGCCAAAAGAAGTATTTGAACAGGCGGCGGCGGCAGTACTGAATTTTAATGATTCAGGTTTATCTATTTTAGAATTCGGTCATCGTACTCCTGAATTTACTGCAGTAATGGAAGAAGCAAGATCGCTTGTAAGAGAATTAATGAAGCTTGATGCAGATCATGAAGTACTTTTTTTACATGGTGGTGCTTCCACACAATTTATGCAGGTACCTATGAACCTGCTTGATACAAAAGAAACAGCAGCATATACCGATACCGGCGTATGGGGAAGCAAAGCAATAAAAGAAGCAAAGTTGTTTGGAAAGGTAGAAGTTGTTTGTTCTTCAAAAGAAAAAAACTACACGTACATACCAAAAGATTTTGCTGTACCTAACGATTCAAAGTACCTGCACATCACTACCAATAATACTATTTACGGCACACAATGGCAACAGATCCCAAAAACAAGCAACACGCTTGTTGCAGATATGAGCAGCGACATCATGAGCCGTGTACTTGATTTCAATGCATTCGATCTTATATATGCAGGCGCACAAAAGAACATGGGCCCTTCAGGTGTTAACCTTGTAGTGGTAAATAAAAATATTTTAGGGAAGATAAAAAGAACGATCCCTACCATCATGGATTACAGGAATCATATCAATGAAGGCAGTATGTTGAACACACCTCCTGTATTTGCAGTGTATGTTTGTTTGCTTACGTTGCGTTGGTTAAGATCTGTGGGCGGTGTTGCAGCGATAGAAAAACTAAACAATGAAAAAGCCGCATTGTTATACAAAGAGATCGACGAAAATGAATTATTTGCGGGTACCGTAAACAAAGAAGATAGGAGCAAGATGAATGTTTGTTTTGTGATGAAAGATCCTTCGCAGGAAGCTGCGTTCTTGAAATATACACAATCACTCGGTATCGTTGGTATAAAGGGACACAGGTCCGTTGGAGGATTCCGTGCTTCGTTGTACAATGCGCTGCCGTTAAGCAGTGTGCAGGTTTTGGTAAATGCGATGAAGGAGTTCAAGAAATTCTGAATGCTGAATTAAGTTTCGCACCTGTGGATACCAACTCAGAATTCAGAACTCAGAACTCATAATTCATTTCTATCTTTGCAGTCCCTAAATCTTTATGACCTTAAATTAATATGATTACAATAACACCATTTACAGCCCTTCGCCCCGAGGCACAGTTTGCAAAAGCAGTTGCTTCAAGGCCATATGATGTTTTAAACAGTAAGGAAGCTAAAGTAGAAGCACAGGGAAACCCAAACAGTTTCCTTCACATTACAAAAAGCGAAATAGACCTGCCGGAAAGTACAGATGTGCATGCACAAAAAGTATATGATAAGGCGAAAGAAAATTTACAGGCTTTTATAAGCAGGAATATTTTGTTCAGGGAAAACAAACCATGCTATTATATTTACAGGCTTACCATGAATGGAAGAAGCCAAACAGGTCTTGTATGCGGAAGCTCGGTGGATGATTATGAAAATGACCTGATAAAAAAACATGAATTTACCAGGCCCGAAAAAGAACTGGACCGCATTAATCATATAAAAACAACAGGCGCTCAAACAGGTAATGTTTTTCTTGCTTAT
This sequence comes from Ferruginibacter sp., assembly GCA_047601875.1. Taxonomy (GTDB): domain Bacteria; phylum Bacteroidota; class Bacteroidia; order Chitinophagales; family Chitinophagaceae; genus Ferruginibacter. The sequence goes on from JASGIL010000001.1 coordinate 1,764,368, forward strand.
AAAAATATTGATGCAGTTGATAAACTGGTAAATAAATGGACCGCTGAAAAAAATCCTCAATACGATTTTATTGCTGATGACAAGATACAGCATAGCATATGGATCGTGAATGATGATGCAACCATCAATAAGATCACCGGTTTATTTAAAACAGAAGCGCCATGTACGTATATAGCAGATGGCCATCATCGTGCCGCATCGGCAGCAAAGGTTCGCAGCGCCCTTGGTAAAAAAGCAACAGCAAATGCTGATTATTTTTTAACGACTTTGTTTCCTTCGAGCCAGTTGCAGATCATGGATTATAATCGTGTAATAAAAGATCTCAACGGTTTGAATGAAGGAGCATTTTTAAACAGCCTGGAAGAAAAATTTACAATAGAAAAAAAAGATAAGGCTTATCGTCCCGAAACTTTGCACCAGTTTGGATTGTATATGAACAACCAATGGTATAAATTTAGCGCAAAGCCTGGCACGTATACAGAAGATCCGATTGGTATACTTGATATTACCATTCTGCAGGAAAATGTTTTGGACCCAATACTTGGGATCAAAGACCAGCGCACCGACAAACGAATCGATTTTGTTGGGGGAATTCGTGGATTGGAAGAATTGGAAAAACGCGTCAACAGCGGGGAAATGGCAATCGCAATAAGTTTATACCCGGTAAGCATTCAACAATTATTTGATATCGCCGACAGCGGAAATACAATGCCTCCAAAAAGTACATGGTTTGAACCGAAGCTGAGGGATGGATTGTTGACGCACCTGATAGATTAAGAAATGTAGAATGTAGAATGCAAAACATAAAATGTAAAAAAGATAACACTATCTCACTTTTACATTTTACATTCAATATTTTACATTTTACATTTTGATACTTTTTATATTTACAATATCATGAAAAGAACCCTCCTCTACTGTTATTTTTTTCTTACTTCATTTTATTGTATTGCGCAAACTGATATCAATCAACTACACGAAACTGCTAAAACTTTCATGCGACAGGGAGATTATCCCAATGCCATCCTGGTACTCAACCGGGGTATACAACAGGACCCAAAGAATATGGCGCTTGCAAAAGACCTGGCCTTCAGCTATTATTATAATAAAGACAGTAAAAAAGCGCTTGAAATTATTAAACCATTGCTTGACAGGGATGAGGTTGATGACCAGTGTTACCAGATAGCAGGCAATATTTACAAAGACCTTGTGATGCTGAAGGAATGTGAGAAGTTGTATAAAAAAGGAATAAAAAAATTTCCCGGCAATGGCGCTTTGTATAGTGATTATGGAGAATTGCTTTGGGCCCAGAAAAATTATGAAGCGATCAAACAATGGGAAAAAGGAATTGAACTTGATCCTTCTTATCCCCGTAATTATTACAACGCAGCAAGATATTATTATCTTACTACCGATAAAATATGGAGCATATTATACGGGGAGATCTTCATTAACATGGAGCCACTTGGCAGGAACACACCAGAGCTAAAAGATATATTACTCGAAAGCTATAAAAAACTGTTTACAGATGTTAACCTTGAACAGAATGATAAAAACAAAACCGATTTTGAAAAGGCTTTTTTACAAAGCATGAACAAACAGTTTGCCGTTGCATCCCAGGGCATCAACACGGAAACGCTAACGATGATCAGGACACGCTTTATTTTAGACTGGATCACTAACAACCAATCTAAATTTCCTTATAAGCTTTTTGAATACCAGCAACAACTGATGCAGGAAGGATTGTTTGATGCTTATGACCAATGGATATTTGGGTCTTCAGAAAACCTGCCTGCATTTCAAAACTGGACGAATACACACAAAGAAGAATATATCGCATTTACTAATTTTCAGAAAGGAAGAACGTTTAAGGTTCCGGGTGGACAGCATTACAAGTGAGTTGAAATCAGATATCAGCTGAACTTTATTTTCAAAATAATTACTTATCACACATAATTTTATTAACCGATATCTGGCCTCTGATATCTGATATCCTTCTTTCGCATCCCTTTTTTCTCTATCTTAGGTTACTATACTAAACCAAGCCTGCCATGAATGATCAATCAAGATTATTTGATTTCCTGTATTACCAACTGGAGAAATTTCCAAAAGAAGATATGCTTGCCGGGAAAGAGAACGGGCAATGGAATAAATACAGCACAACCTATGTGGCAGAAACCATCAATAAATTAAGTGCAGCATTACTACAGCTTGGCCTTAGTGGTAATGATATGACAGTAGAGAACCAGGATAAGATCGCCATCATATCCCGCAACCGGCCCGAATGGCTGATGCTTGATATGGCATGCCAGCAGGTTGGTGTTGTGCTTTGTCCCATCTATCCTACTACCAATGTGAATGAACTGGAATTTATTTTTAATGATGCGACGATCAAATATGTTTTTGTAAGTGGAAAAGATATTTTAGATAAAGTGAACAGCATCCGCAGCAAAGTTCCTTCACTCATCAATATTTACAGTTTTGATAAACTTGAAAATGTTGATCATTGGAAAAAGATCTGTGAATCTGCAGATCCATCTTATTTAACAAAAGTAGATGAGCTAAAGAAAAAGATCAATGCGCTTCAATGTGCAACGATCATTTACACTTCTGGTACAACGGGAACGCCTAAGGGCGTAATGCTCAGTCACAGGAATATTGTAAGCAACGTGATGAACTCCATAAAAACATTTCCATTTGAAGACAAACCCGACGCACGTGCCTTGAGTTTTCTTCCATTGAATCACATTTTTGAAAGGTTGATCTCTTATATATACATATACACCGGCATTTCCATTTATTATGCGGAAAGTCTTGAAACAATTGGTGATAACTTAAAAGAAGTAAAGCCTCATTTATTTACAACCGTGCCGAGGTTGCTTGAAAAAGTATATGAAAGGATCATGTCGAAAGGCGCTGAATTAACCGGCATTAAAAAGAAATTATTTGACTGGGCCGTAGCACTCGGCGAAAAATATGATAAAACTAAAAGTGGTGGCCTTTTTTATAATATGCAACTGATGCTTGCCAACAAACTCATTTTTAATAAATGGCGTGAAGCATTGGGTGGTAACGTAAAAACCATTGTAACCGGCGGTGCGGCCTGCCAGGTAAAATTATTACGCATTTTTACTGCAGCCAACATTCCTATTTATGAAGGCTATGGACCAACAGAGAACAGCCCCGTAATAAGTGTGAACTGCCAGAAGAAAGGCGGAACAAAATTCGGTACCGTTGGCCTGGTAATACAGGGACAGGAAGTAAGACTTGAAGCAGATGGAGAAATATGCGTGAAAGGACCGAGTGTGATGATGGGTTATTATAAAAAGCCGGAACTAACTGCTGAAACGGTTATTGATGGCTGGTTGCACACAGGCGATATCGGCATTTTTGAAGATGGAAAATATTTAAAGATAACAGATCGTAAAAAAGAACTTTTCAAAACAAGCGGCGGTAAATACGTTGCTCCTGCCGCTATTGAAAACAAGCTGAAAGAATCTCCATTCATAGAACAGATCATGATCGTAGGTGCTGATGAAAAATTTGTTGGTGCATTGATCGTACCGTCAATGAATAATCTTAAAGACTGGATGAAATTAAAAGGCATCAATTTTACAACCAATGAAGATGCTGTGAACAATCCGCAAGTGTTGAAACTTTTTAAAGACCTTATCGAATCATTCAATAAATTTTTTAATCATGTTGAGCAGATAAAAAAGTTTGAATTGCTTCCTCATGAATGGAGTATTGAAACCGGCGAAATGACACCGAAGCTTAGCATGAAACGTAAAGTGATCATGGAGAAATTTAAATCTTCGATTGATCATATTTATAAGTAGAACAGCACATAGTTGTAGCAGTTCGTGGGGGCACGATCATGGCGTAGGATTATTGTCTGAACCATGATTAGAATGATTTTTTGATACGCTATGATTTTGAATTAAAGGATCATAGTTCTCATTTAATCAAACAAATCACAGTTCAGACAATAATCAGTGGAAAAATCTACAAATAAAAAAAGCCGGTAGTTGTCATACCGGCATTACTTAAAAAATTGAAAGCACATAGAGGGTTTAATTCATAGACATAACCGGCAATTAATCAAAAAGGCCCGGTTCTTCATAGTTTTAATTCATTTGATATCCGACAGAATAATCTTTTATAATTTCTACTACTTTTTCAAACTCGCTTGACTTATCAATGAAATGATCCGTCCCGATCCGCTCACTCTTGTCTTTGTAAAAAGCGCTTGTTTGGTTGGTGAACATAATGGTTTTTGTTTCAGGAAAATTGTTTTTAATAAATGAAAGCAATTCAAAACCACTTTTGCCCTGCAACTGTGTATCTAAAAGAACTAAATCAAATTCATTCGCTGAAAGTTTTTCCAGCGCTTCTGCGTAGCTGTAAGCTTTTGAAACCGTATTGAAACTCCCCAATTCCGTTAACAAGCCACACAGCTTTTCTACAATCATTAAAGAACTGTCAACTATAAGTATCTTATAGTCGTTATTTTGAGATTTCATGTAATAAGCTGGTTTCAGCACGAAATTATATCATGCAGGTTGCTAATGCAGTAGCGTGTGGTATTTAATAAATGTAGAATATGTACTACAGGTATTAGGCGGGGGTTGCAGCTCCGAATTTGAATGCTAACTTATTTTATTACAGCAAAAATTGGGTACTACAATTTTAAAAAACAGTACCCAAATAAAATAATTGACAATTGTCAATTGCTTAAATCAGTTTATGTTCGATTGAATACAATGTCAGATCTGCATTATTTCTCATTCCCATTTTTGTCATGATACGTGAACGATACGTACTCACGGTGGTAACACTTAAGAATAAAGATTCTGCAATTTCAGAAACAGATTTACCGGCAGCCAATAATTTCAATACACTAAATTCCCTGTCAGATAAGCTCTCATGTGCAGCTTTACCAGAATCCTGGTCCAACACCGATGCTAACTTTTCTGCGATGGAAGCTGTAATGTATTTTTTACCAAGCATCACACGCTGAACGGCATTTACCAGTTCATCAGGCGCCATGTCCTTACTTAAATAACCCGATGCACCCGCTTTCAAAACACGCAATGCATATTGATCCTCGGGGTGAATGCTCAGGATCAAAACAGGAAGTTTCGGATTGATCTGTTTAAGTTGCTGCAAAGCTTCCAGCCCGCTGCGGCCAGGCATCGACAGATCACTGATCACAACATCCCATGGAAACTGCATGATCTTTTTGATCATTTCCTCTGCATCAGGTACTTCATCAATATGAGCTGTAGGAAACCCCTCAAGAAGGATTTGCTTAAGGCCTTTCCTTACTACACTGTGGTCATCTGCAATTAGAATTCGAATCATTGTTACTTAGGTTCTGTTTAGTTTTTCAAATATCAGTAAAGTTCTTATTGGCTGGGATATCAGATGTCAGAAATCAGATATCAGCTTTCGAATTTTATGTTCAGCTGATTTCTGATCTCTGATTTCTGACATCTAATTATTTATCGGCACCGAGATCACCACTGTTGTTCCATTACCCGGTTTACTCGAGATCTCGTAGGTACCTCCCATGATTAAAGTTCGTTCTTTCATTCCTAATAAGCCAAGTGTTTTTTTGCTTTCGTTTTCCACCGCGTTAAATCCTATTCCATTGTCCGTAATATGCAAGATAAGCAACCCGTCCTGTGAATTCAAAGTAGCTTTTACTTCTGTTGCTTTAGAGTGCCTCAAAACATTGGTGAGGCTTTCCTGGAATATCCTGAAAAGACCTGTGGCTATTTCTGACTCTACCTGCACGATTGGGGTGTTTGAAACAAAAGAGGTTTTGATCTTAAAGCGTTTCTCAAATTCTTCACTTTGCCACTCCATAGCAGATATCAAGCCAAGATCATCAAGGATACTCGGTCTTAGCTGTGTAGCGATCCTTCTTACCGTCTTAACGGTTTCATCTATAAGCTTCAATGCCTCGGTCATTTTTTGATTGATCTCAACACTTCCGTTGCTTATTTTTTTACTGAGCCAGGAGATATCCATTTTTAAACCCGTAAGCTGTTGGCCAAGTTCATCATGGATCTCACGGGCAATACGGGTTCGTTCATCTTCCCTGATATCCTGTAGGTGCGTTGCCAGTTGTCGCAGGTCCTCGTGCGATTTTTTTAGTTTTTCTTCGGCCAGTATTTTTTCTGTGATATCATTTGCCAGCACAAGCTTGGCATGTTTTCCTTCATTGATGATATCGTGGGTAATGATATTTACTTTAACGATGGTGCCATCTTTTTTCCGGTGGCGCCAGATGCCGGTATTATTGATGCCGGCTTTGTAGGTGCTGATATCTGAAAGATTGATGATCTCTTCTTCGGGCCTCAGGTCCTTGATATTCATTTCAAGGAATTCCTTTTTGGTATAACCGTAAAACTCAATGGCCGCATCATTCACGTCAAGGAAATTCCTTTGGGGTAATGATATCATCGACATCGGCATCGGGTTCTGGTTAAACAACAAACGATATTTATGTTCCGACATCCTGATCTCTTCTTCTGTTTTTTTACGGATGGTAATATCACGGATGATACCCTGGAACCTGCCATCAGGCAATAACTTTGAACTTATTTCCACATTGATGATATTGCCATTCTTCTGGCGCATCATTCTTTCATTTAACACGGTTTGTCCTTTCAATACCTCAGCAAGCATGTTATCCGGTTTGCCGGTGGTGATGCCGTTTTCAAAAAGTACATCACGGATGTTCAGTTTCAGCAACTCATCTTTTTCATAACCGGTAAGCATAGTGGCACTTGTGTTCACGTCAAGATAATCGCCCTGCTGGTTGCTGATGAATATACCATCAGATGCCTGCTCAATCAATGTACGGTATTTCTCTTCACTCTCTTTTAGTTCCTGTTGCGATTTTACTTTTTCTGAAATGTCTATTCCCACACCCATGAGGCAATTCTCTCCTTCGTAATTGATCACCATTCCATTCAGGTAATATGGAATGGTTGTACCATCCTTCAATCGCAGGTTGGCTTCTATATTATCTTCACCGTTTTTGAAAACATTTTCTATCTTTTGCCTGAGGATTTCTTTTTCAGATTCTTCGAACAGGTCGAGCGGGTGTAGCCTGCTGATCTCTTCGGCAGTATATCCTGTTACCTGTTCAAAATTCCTGTTCCAACGATAGAACTGCCCGTCATGATTGTATAAATAAAATACACCCGGAAGACTGTTGATGATAGAATCGGAAAGTTCTTTTTCCAATACAAGCTGGTACTGTGCATTTTTTTGTTCGGTAATATCCTGCATGGCACCAAGCATACGGTAAGCCCTGCCCTCGCTATTGTACATTACATAAGCACGATCATACAATGTAAGGTAAACACCGTTTTTATTTTTGAAACGAAACTCTTCAACAATAAATGTTGTTTTGCTTTGCAGTGCTTTTTTTAAGTTTGATAAAAAAGCATCTTTATCTTCACCGTGAAGTTTTGAAACAAATTCCTGGAAAGTTGTTTGCTGGTTGCTATCGATATCAAAAATATTACAGAAGCTTTCATTACCCCAGATGATATCCGTTTCCATATCCCAATCCCATACTGCATCATTGGTTGCTTTTGCAACAAGCATAAAACGTTCATTCGAAATTTTGAGATCCTGTTCGGAGGCAAGTAAACGTTGTTCTGCTTTTTTCTTTTCCGTAATATCATGATAATATACCGACATACCATCTGCTGACGGATAAATAAGATCTTCGAACCACCTGTCGGTTTTAGAAAAATACAATTCGAGGCGCTGTGATTTACGGCTCTTCTTCGCTTCCTGCAAAGCTTCGTGGAAAGGCTCGTCGATAACATCGGGATTTACTTCCCAGATATTTTTACCAATAAGATCCTTTGCGTTCCAGTTATGCATTTCGGCAGCCTTATTGTTCACATATACATAGCGCCAGTCATTGTCTAGTGCTATGAATGCATCTGTTATCCTCTCAAATACAGCATTCAACTCAGCTACTTTTACTTTTACTTCTTCTTCAAGATTGGTAGTAAGCTGCTTTAATTGTTTTTGAATTTTATTACGTTCTGTAACGTTCCTGATAACCGATACTGTTCCGAGGTTATTTCCATCCACATCTTTTATAGCAGATACAGTAACGTCAACGTCGAGCGGCTCATCTTTTTTATTGTAATGGATCAATTCACCTTTCCAGTTCAGGCTTTTGGCATCAGGCGCCAGGATATCGGGCTGGATACTATTTGCCTGGTCGATCTTAAATACCTCGCCAACCGTTCTGCCCAATACATCTTCTTCATGATAGCCATACATTTCCTGCGCATGTATGTTCCAGTTTGTTATTTTATAATCCTTATCGGTAGTGATCACGGCATCGGATATATTACCGATGAGTGATGCATTGTATTTTAACAGCCGCTGGCTTTTTTGCTGCAGGTCATAATCGTTGATGATAACACGATAGTTGATGAAAAGAATGATAAAGAAAATGATGGCAAGCGAGAACAACTGCCAGGAACGTTTTTGTGATAATTGCTCACGTTTGATATTGGATTTCCTGAAAAGCTCCCTGTCTTTGTTTTCAAGTTTAGCAACCCGCTGGCGGATATCATTCATTAAGGTTAAACCTTGTTCCTTTTTAATATATGACGCAGCAGAATCATAACCATAAACCTTTCGGGCCTCAACAACAAACTTGCAAAATTTTACTTTTTCTGCAACCACACCGAGCAGTTCAACATGGTCAGCTCTTGTTGAAGGATCATTAAGACTTAAACTATTGAGCAGGGTGGTATCTCTTTTAAGTTTTATAAGACCTGAGAAATATGGATCAAGAAAATGGGTATCGCCCGAGATAACAAAACCACGCTGGCCGGCTTCTATATCCTGAACATCGGTGAGAATATCTTCCAGTTTAAGTAATACATCCAGCGATGATTTTATATAAGTACTCTCCGATTCCGTAAGTAACATATTACGATATGTTATCAATACAAAGAAAAGAATACATAAAATTGCCGCTATGAAATTAAACCGGATCTTCCCTTTAGTGTTTTTCTTTTGCATGTATAGAAAACCGGATTTTAGTATATAAAATTAAAAATTGGGCACTCACAAAATTAAAGAATTAGATTGATGTAAGCAGAACGATCCCGCTAAAACATATTAAGAAAGAAGCATTGATTATACTATTGGCAGAGCTTTATAGTTTGTGCCGATTTTTTACTGAATTGTATGAGGTTTACTTTACCTGCATCATTATAATGTACAATGAGAATTCCGTAAGCTGTTTGATAAGCATCCCATTTAACATCTTTTATCTTGGGAGCACCCAGCCATTGAAACAGGCCGCCTCTTGCTGCGCCCATTGCCGGTATACTTAACTTTCCTTTGAAATGTTCCCCGATCTCAATATAATCCCTGCTTGTATAAAAGTAGATGTCTTCATCTTTGAATGATACAAGACCACCACATTTAGATGTGGAATCATTCTCTGCTACCTCGGAAGAAAAACAGGGGAACTTTTGTTTTACCTGCTCTGCACTTGAAGTTGGGTCAAGAATATTACTCACATTTCCTTCAAGCAGGTGAACTTCAAAAGGAGGGCAAAGCGGTGTTGTTACCAGTTGTGCTTTGCTGTTAAACACAGCTGCGACCAGGCAAAAAGAAAAGAAAAGTTTTTTCATATACAGTTTTTATACGTTGTTCTTCTTCAGTAGCAAATTCCCTGCTAAAATTATATGTATTTTTTGCATTATCAAAACAAAGCAACAGCAATCGTTCCTGCGATTTACACAAGTAATTAAGATAAAATTTCTTTTAGCTTTTTTGTGTAGTACTAACAACTACAAACAAAAAGTACTGTAAAATCAATCGTTTGTTACTGTTCTGAAAATGAATAGCATACATTAAAAGCCAGTCCTGTTGCCGATCCTGTAAGATAAGCAATCCAATGAATTTTGGTTATAGCACGATGACATGCATGATCGCATAAAAGTTTACTGTTTGTTTTTTGGCTACTTTTATTGTTCTACGATCTTCAAAGATGGCTATACCGAACCGAAACCTCCGGCCGGCATGGTTAACAGGTTATGAAAAACAAAACTTATATCCTTAGAATTATCCCGGGAATACTATTATCAATGGTATCTTTTTTTACAGCCTTTTCCCAGGCAAATAAGGTTACGCAAAGTTTTGAAATAAGCAACCAGCTTTCATCAACCACAGAAAACATTACCATTTGCAATAATCAATTACCTTATTTATGGAACGGCATTACCTGTTTGATTGCGGGCACGTACCAGGCTACGCTGACCGGCAGTAATGGCCTTGATTCAATTGTTACACTTCAGCTTTCCGTCATCAACGTTGGAACAAGTATTACAAATGTTGTTATATGCAACAATGAATTACCCTATCACTGGAATGGAAATAATTATTCTGCCGAAGGAACCTATTCTGTAACACTTACCAGCTCTACTGGTTGCGACTCGGTACCTATATTAAGTTTAACTGTGAATGATGTGGTAACAAGCACCACCAATAAAACGATCTGCATTAACCAGGTTCCCTTTAACTGGAACGGGAACAATTACAATAGCCCGGGAACATATACCGCGATCCTTACCAGTTCGGCAGGTTGTGACTCTATTGCAACGTTGAACCTAACGATAAAGCCTGTATCTGCAAGTACAACCAACACTACGATTTGTACTAACCAGTTACCTTATCACTGGAACGGGAACACTTACCCCTCTGCAGGAACTTATTCAATAACATTGATAGCAGCCAATGGTTGTGATTCTGTGGCAACATTGAACCTTGCAACCAATTCCATCGTAACAAGTACAACTTTGCAAACGATCTGTATTGATCAATTACCATATACCTGGAATGGGAACAGTTATGCGGCAGCAGGTACTTACAATGTAAATCTTACAGGTACTTCCGGGTGCGACTCCATAGCAACACTTGTTTTAACCGCAATTACTGCCGTTACCAGCCAAACCAATAAAACCGTGTGTACCGGCCAGTTGCCATATACCTGGAATGGTAATAGTTATGCCGCTGCCGGTAATTACCAGGTAACGCTTACCAGTAGCAGCGGATGTGATTCTATTGCAAAGCTTCATCTGGTTGTTGTTGGTTTTTTAACCAGTAATACAAACCACAGCATTTGTAATACACAACTGCCCTATACCTGGAACGGCAACAACTATAATACAAGCGGCATTTATACTGCTTCATTTGTTACGGCTGCCGGCTGTGATTCTATTGCAACATTAAATCTTAATGTAACAACACCACAAACAAATGCTGATACGGTGATCATATGCCCGGAAGCACTTCCTTTCGTTTGGCATGGTTATACATTCTCATCCGGAGGAACCTATTCATTTGATCCGCCGGTTAACCTCAGCTTTTGTAATTCAGTAGATACATTGAACCTCGTTATCCAGGTTGTTATTCCAAGTTTTACAAATGTTTCAATATGCAGCAACAACCTTCCTTATACATGGAACGGAAATACTTATAATGCAGCAGGAACCTATGCTGTAACATTAACAAGTGTATTTGGTTGTGATTCGATTGCCAATCTCAATCTTGCAGTGGGTGCATTTGCAACCAGTACAACTGATCTTACTATCTGCAGCGATCAATTGCCTTTTGCATGGAACGGGAATAATTATAACAGCAGTGGTGTTTATACAGCCACACTTGTAAATTCAGCAGGATGTGATTCAATTGCAACTTTAAACCTGTCGGTAAAACCGGTTGGTACCAGCACAACAGATCTTAGCATTTGCAACGCACAATTACCTTTTAGCTGGAATGGAAATACGTATTCGGGCGGAGGAACTTATTCGGCAACGCTTAGCGGCAGTAATGGATGCGACTCGATCGCTACTTTACATCTTGCAGTTTCATCATTCTTAACAAGCACTACCAATCTTGCGATCTGTAATAATCAATTACCATTTACATGGAATGGAACCAATTGTCCAACGCCCGGAACTTACACTGCAACATTGATAACAAATGCAGGTTGTGATTCTACTGCAACGCTTAATCTTACAGTAAGTCCTGTTCAAACAAGTATTACGGATCTAAACATATGCAATACACAACTACCATATAACTGGAACGGCAATAATTACAACAGCAGCGGAACCTATAATGTTACACTGATCAGTTCCGGTGGATGTGATTCGATTGCAACTTTAAATCTTAATGTTGGTACTGCAGTAACAAGCACAACCGATCTCACCATCTGTACAAATCAATTACCATTTACATGGAACGGAAATAGTTATCCCGGTGCTGGTTCATTCCCGGTAATGCTTACCAGCAGCAATGGTTGTGATTCTATTGCGGTATTAAATCTTGTTGTAACAGATATCCTCACATCTACTACCAATGTTGCACTTTGCAGCAGCCAGCTGCCTTATACATGGAACGGAAATAATTATTCAACACCAGGAACTTATTCGGTAACGATGCACAATTCCAATGGTTGTGATTCGGTTCCAATTCTCAGCCTTACCATTGCATCATATGTAACAAGCACAACAGATCTTACCATTTGTAATAATGAATTGCCTTATACATGGAACGGAAATACTTATAATTCCGCTGGTACTTATTCCGTACTGCTGGCAGGTACAGGCGCATGCGATTCTTTGGCAACATTAAATCTTACTGTAGCACCGCCAATAACAAGTAACAGCAATATTGCTATTTGCAATAGCGGGTTTCCATATACATGGAATGGGAACAGTTATGCTGCAGCAGGTACATACCAGGTAACGCTTACCAGTGCAGGTGGATGTGATTCGCTTGCAACATTGAATCTTTTTGAAACACCAGTTACAACCAGTACCAACAACATCAGCATTTGTACCAATCAATTGCCTTATACATGGAATGGAAACAGTTATCCATCAGGTGGAACTTATACCGTCACATTAGTAAGCAGTGCAGGTTGTGATTCTATTGCTACACTTAATTTAACAGCAAATGAAACAGTAACCAGTACGACTGATATTGTTATTTGCAGCAATCAACTACCATACAGCTGGAACGGAAATAATTATTCAATAGGTGGAACTTACACAGTAACACTAACCAGTAGCAGCGGATGCGATTCCATTGCAACATTGAACCTTACTGCAAATGCAACGGTTGCCAGTACAACCAATATCAGCATTTGCGATAACCAGTTACCTTATGCATGGAACGGAAATAATTATTCAGCAGGCGGAATTTATACGACAACGCTAACGAGCTCCAGTGGCTGTGACTCAATTGCAACATTAAACCTTGTAGCCAATTCGGTTGTTAACAGCACTACCAATATTAATACTTGTGTGAATGAATTGCCTTATACATGGAATGGAAACAGTTATTCAACCGGCGGAACTTATAGTGTAATGTTTACAGGTAGTACCGGGTGTGATTCAATAGCAACATTGATACTTATAGCAAATGCAACCACAACAAGCAATACTGCAATTACCATTTGTAATAACCAGTTGCCATATGTATGGAATGGAAATAATTATCCGGTAGCCGGTGTATATAGCATAACACTCAGCAATAGCAGCGGATGTGATTCAATTGCAACCCTTGATCTTTCTGTAATTACACCTGCAAGCAGCACTACCAATATTATCACCTGTAATAACCAACTACCTTATAGTTGGAATGGAACTAATTACTCCATATCCGGCACTTACCAGGTTACTATTCCAACCAGCATGGGTTGCGATTCAACAGCTATACTGGATTTACAGGTGAATACAATAAGTAGCAGTACAACCAATACAACGATCTGCAGTACACAACTTCCATATAACTGGAACGGGCAATCTTATACGGGTGCAGGAAACTATAGTGTTACACTTACCAATGCTGCAGGATGTGATTCAATTGCAAATTTAATTTTGACCGTTAATCCTACTGTTACAAGCAATACGAATGCAAGCACATGCTCTAACCATTTACCATTCTTATGGAATGGACAAAATTATTCAACAGCAGGAATACATATAATAACGCTTACCAGTAGCAGCGGGTGCGATTCTGTTGCCACACTGAATTTAATTATCAATCCGGTTGTTTCGGGTTCGGTCAATGCAACCACATGCTCCAATCATTTACCTTATACGTGGAACGGACAACAATACAACGCAACAGGAAATTATCCAGTAACGCTTACAAGCGCAGCCGGATGTGATTCAATCGCAACGCTTCATCTTGTAGTTAACCCGGTGGTAAGCAGCACAACCAATTTCAGCATATGCTCTGCGGATCTACCTTATATATGGAACGGGCAAACTTATAATACAAGTGGCACTTATACTGCCACACTTACAAGTGCTGCAGGTTGTGATTCTATTGCCACATTGAATTTAACTGTAAACATTACACCGGCATTGCCTGCAGTAATAGCCCCGCTTGTTTATTGCCAGTATGAAACAACGGCTCCGCTTTCAGCAACCATTACCACTGCAGGTAGTAATTTGATATGGTACAATTCTGCTACAAGTTTAATCGGTTCTGCTAACGCACCAATTCCTTCTTCTTCAATTGCAGGAACTACTAATTATTATGTGAGCCAGTCGAATGGATTTTGTGAAGGCCCAAGAGCAACCATAACTGTTACGATTAACAGCAAACCGGCACTTGGCCCGGATAATGATCTCAGGATATGTTTTGGCAGATCTGCTGATCTTTCAAATATCTTCAATGTTACCGGCCTGCAGGCTGGCTGGACTTTTAATCAATCACCTGCTACCGATCTTTCAAATATAACTGTTGGAGGAACTTATCAACTTATCGCCATCAACAATTATGGTTGCGCTGATACAGCAATCGTAAATCTGGGTATACAACCACAGGTAGTTGCTGATGCAGGACCTGATGCAGATGCGGAATACAATATTCCATATCAATTATCCGGCAGTGGCAATGGACATTATCAATGGTCGCCAACAACACTTGTATCAGATCCTTTTATTGCAAACCCATTAACAACACTTACCAATGATGCAAGTTTTGTTTTAATGGTGATAGATGAGATCGGTTGTTTTGCGTTAGACACTGTAAAGCTTCGTGTATTGAAGGGGCCAACATTTTATGTACCATCAGCATTCACACCAAACAATGATGGATTGAATGATATCTTCAGGCCCACACCTATAGGAATAAAAGAACTCGAATACTTCAGGGTATTCAATCGTTTCGGAGAACTGGTTTATGAAACGAGTGAAATAAGTAAAGGATGGGATGGCAAGTACAAAGGGAACAAACAACCTATAGGCAATTATGTCTGGTCATTAAAAGGTACTGATCGCACAGGGAAGATAAAGTACATGAAAGGAAATGTTGTTTTGATAAGATAAAAATCATACGGTTTTCAGTCTCAGTATGGTAAATTTTCTTTATATTCATTACAGAAAACTTTCTGTATGATACCAGCGCCGTACTACAGCAATTTCTTCAGTAAGAAAATGCTGTTCATTTTTTTCCTGTTTTTCACATTAAAAACAATAGCACAACCAACGATCACTTCTTTTTCTCCTGTAGCAGCGAAAGTAGGAACTGTTGTAACCATCACAGGTACCAACTTTAATACAATCCCTGCAAACAATACAGTTTATTTTGGCGCTGTGAAGGCGCCTGTATTGTCTGCAACAACCACTACACTTACAGTAAAAGTACCTGCATTTGCAACTTATAAACCCATCACTGTTGCAACAAGTGGACGTGTTACCACTTCCTCACTTTACTTTGATGTAAAATTTGATGGCGCTGCTCCCACATTTTTGAGTAATTCATTTGGCCCTCCAATTAATATACCTCCTCCCGCTTATAATGGCGTAGGCAGCATATATGTCGGTGACGTAGAATTTGCAGACATGGATGACGATGGAAAACCCGAACTCATCGCAGCCAACCAGGCACCAAGTAAATATTGTATCTATAAAAATAACAGCCAGTTAGGGAACATTTCTTTTAGCTCCTTATTCGAGGTGCCCACTACCGTAAACTATGGCCATTTAACAACTGGTGATATAAATGGAGATGGAAAACCGGATATTGTTGGTTTAGATAATGGTGGCCTTGCATTTCATCTAAGCTCAACCGGCGGAGTTGCTTTTTCAGGAAGTGGTGGACTTATAACAGATGTAAGTCTCGCTGATCTTAATGCAGATGGGCGTATGGATCTTCTTGTTGTTGCGGATGGGGCTGTATTTGCAATGAAAAATGGCTGGCAAACTACTTCGCAATCAGCTTTGCAACTTACCGGCATGTTTAATAATGCCTATAAACTCGCAAAACCAATTGATATAGATAATGATGGTCTGCCTGATGTTGTATATACCAATGGAATCTGGGGAACAACCTTTGTTTTAAGAAACACCAGTACACCCGGTGGTGCTATTAGCTTTAGCTTTTCCCCTATTCAACTAACCGATGCAATGGAATCTACCAATAGGATAGCCGAAAATCTTAGAATCGGAGATATTGACGGTGATGGCAAACAGGATGTTGTTATTTCGTGGAGATATTTATCCGGCGGTTTCCCTATGCCTTCGATACATCTTAATACCAGCGTTGGTAGCGCAATCTCATTCACACCGGCTACCATTATGGCAGGCAACGCAGTCTCTGCTGGTTGCCTTTCAATTTCAGATCTTGATGGTGATGGTAAACCGGATATTCTTGTAGGTTATACCCAGTTAGCTGGAGCTAAAAATTTGAGTACACCCGGTAATCTTAATTTTTCCCCTTTTGTGTCCTGGAGTCCCCTTTATCCGGGGTGGGCACTTAGTATAATTGGATCAGACCTGGATGGAGATGGCAAACCGGAATTTATAGCAAGTGGAGGTGGAGGTCCTAGTAATAATAATTTTATCAGAGTTCTTCCAAATCTTATTGGTAATGTTAGCGCCGATTGTTTGGGCGCCAATACGATATTAGGTTCTTATATTGTTGGGAACACTTATCAATGGCAAATTAATACAGGTGTTGGGTGGACCAATCTTGTAGACAATGCTGATTATTCCGGAACAACTTCAGAACTACTGCACATTAGTAATACACAGGCATCCTGGTCGGGTTATCAATACCAATGTATTGTAGATGGCAACACAGGGCCGTTGATCACGTTGCAATTTTCCAATACCTGGACAGGTGCCGTTAGTTCAGCCTGGGAAGATCCTGCTAACTGGAGTTGCCTTACAGTTCCGGATGCAAATACCAATGTAGTTATCAATACAGGGCCCGTTGTATTAAGCACGAGTACAACGATCAGGACATTATCAATTGCAGCCGGTGTAAGTTTTACAGTAGTTGCCGGTGCAAACCTTACAATAACCAATTAAATTTTTGTTTGTAAAAGACAACCATAGTAAATGCTCTTTATGATATCATCTTCGTACAATAGCAACCTGTCTGGTAAGAAAATGTTATTCATTTTGTTTCTATTATTTTCTTTAAAAACAATTGCACAACCAAAAATTACTTCATTCACACCGGTAGCCGGAAAAGTAGGATCTGTAGTTACCATTACCGGAACAAACTTTAATACAACTGCAGCAAACAATATTGTTTTCTTTGGTGCGGTAAAGGCACAGGTATTATCTGCAACAAGCACAACACTTACTGTAAAAGTACCTCCATGTGCAACTTATAAACCCATTACGGTTGAAACCGGTGGATTTGTTGCCGCCTCATCACTTTATTTCAATGTAAAATTTGATGGTGCCCCTCCTGCATTTTTAAACAATTCATTCGGTCCGCAAATTCGTATACCATTGTATACTTATAATGGAACAGGTAGTATTTACACCGGTGATGTTGAAGTAGCAGACCTCGATGATGATGGCAAGCCCGAACTCATTGGCGCTAACCAGGCACCAGGCAGGCTGACTGTTTTTAAAAACAATTGCCAGCTGGGAAATATTTCTTTTAATTATTTATCTGACCTTGCCACGCTGTATAGTTATGGCCGGGTAACAAGTGGCGATATGGATGCTGATGGGAAACCGGATATTATTGGTATAGACGATGCCGTTATTAAGATTTATAAAAGCTCAACTTCATTTCAACCAATGATATGCGGCAATTTTGGAAGCACCAATCCGGGAGGCCCAACCGAAATGAGCGTCGCTGATTTTAATGTAGATGGGAAAATGGATATCCTTGCAATTTCCAGTGAATGTGTGGTTGTACTTAAAAGTACATTCAATGCTATGCTTTTTGAGGGTTACCCAGTTAGTCCTGTGTTTGATGACTTTTATACACATGCAAAACCCATTGATATCAATAATGATGGGTTAACTGATGTCGTCTATTCCAGTGGGTATGGTTTTGGCCAGGTAATGGTTGTAAAAAACACCAGTACAGGTGGCAATATCAGTTTTGCTGCGCCGGTTATTTTGGTTGATTCAGATGAATCCCCCAACAGGTTAGCCACTGATATTGCAGTAGGAGACCTGGATGGAGACGGTAAACAGGATATTGTTGTTTCATGGCAAAATAGTTGGGGAGGGGCTCCCATGCCTTCGTTATACCTCAATACCAGTGTTGGGAATACAGTTTCCTTTGCTCCTGCTGTTCACATGGCAGGTAGTTTAAGTCTCAGCCAGGAAAAACTTGCACTCTCCGATCTTGACGGAGATGGCAAGACTGATATTCTTATCACTCACCTTCGATCCGCGGCAGCGAAAAACCTGAGTACGCCAGGTAATCTTAGTTTCTCTTCATTTGTTGAATGGAATAATCTTTTTCCGCTGTGGCCACTCGGTGTAACAGGTGCAGATTTAGATGGCGATGGTAAACCTGAATATATTTCCGGTGGTGGTGGGGCAAACCAGATCGTGGTACTTCAAAATCTTATTGGCAATGTTAGCGCAGATTGTTTAGGGGCTAATACGATAATAGGTTCTTATATAGTTGGCAATACTTATCAATGGCAGATCAACACAGGTTCAGGATGGACCAATCTTGTAGACAATGCTGATTATACCGGTACAACCACTGAACTACTTCATATAAATAACACACAGGCTTCCTGGTTAAATTATCAATATCATTGTATCGTAGATGGAAATACGGGTCCAAACATTGCACTTCAATTTTCAAATACCTGGACAGGTGCCGTAAACTCCAGCTGGGAAAACCCCGGTAACTGGAGCTGTCTTACAGTGCCGGACGCAAATACAAATGTGGTCATCAACAGTGGCACAGTTGTATTAAGCGTAAGTACAACAATCAGAACATTATCAATTGCAGCCGGGGTAAATTTTACAATAGCTGCGGGCGCAAACCTTACAATAACCAATTAAATTTTTGTTTGTAAAAAAACAACCATACCGATTCATAACAAATGAATCAATATGGTTGATAAAGTTTTTTCTATTAAAATTTTTAACGGCTCAGCTTCCCCGTTAGTTATATATCATCTGCATTGATCACTTTAAACACAATTGCTGCAATCACTGCTCCTCCAAAGCAACCTACAAGATAAACCCAGATGTTGGACCAGTCAGCAAGTTTCATAAAACAAACCCCGATACCCACTGCAGGATTAAAAGCGCCGCCTGATATTCCACCAAGTGCATAGGCCATTGCCAATACAGTAAAGCCTATTGCCAATCCATAAAACATATTTCCAACCGTTCCTTTGGCAGTAGCAACATTCAATACAACATAGCAGAGCGCAAATGTGCCCACAATTTCTGCAACCAATGCACGTGTTGTATCTGTCATAGCTGTAGCTGCAGCAGGCATTTTATCATGCAGTAAAAACATTACTGTATAAGCTGCAGCAACTGCTCCTACGATCTGTGCAACCCAGTAACCAATTGCATCTGAAATATTGATTCGTCCGCGGATCAATACAGCCACGGTTACCGCCGGGTTATAATGTGCTCCCGAAACATGAGCGCCCGCAAAGATCATTACCATTAATGCAGAGCCGATAGCAACCGGTGCAAAATCACCTTTGCCGCCAACAACTACAAGTCCAATTGTAAGAATAAGAAAAAATGTACCGATGAATTCTGTGATTAATTTTTTCATAGAAGATAAGTTTTGGTTTAATGAATAAGACAGTAGCAGGCATAAATGTAATACGAATTAGTTACAAATGTTTTTGTTGTTTGAAAAAAGCTGCAAGCCGCAAGCTACAAGCTATAAGCCTGTTCGCTATAATTTAAAGACTTCAATTATCATGAACAACTTGCAGCTTGAAGCTTGTAGCTTGCAGCTTTGTAAAAAACCGACAGCCCTTAAAAAAAAGATCAACATTTTTCTTCAGTATTTATCAGTGTCAACGACTCATCCTGCCCATTTATAAAATAAAATATCCTCCATTAAAAAAAATTTCTACTTTCAACTTTCAACAATCAGAAAAATATGAAACCTAAATTTATTCTACCAGTATTAATCGTATCCGCATCTATTTGTTTTTTTTCCTGTAACAGCAATAGCAAAGAGGTTGCTGCCGAAGTGAAAGGAAGGTCATTGGCCCTTGCCAATATTGATTCTTCCATAAAACCCGGCGATGACTTCTTTCTTTTTGCCAATGGAAAATGGGTAGATACTGCACAGATCCCTCCCACTGAATCAAGGATCGGGGCCGGCCTGGAAATGTATAACATTACAAAATTGCACATCAAAGAAATATTGGATAGTCTTTCAAAAGCCACTAACCCTGCCGGTAGTGCCGAACAAAAAGCCGGCGATTTTTATGCATCGGGTATGGATTCTGCCACTATAGAAAAAGCAGGTTATACTCCATTGAAACCTTTCCTTGACAAGATCAGCATGATCAAAGATGTAAAAGGCATTTTGGATTTCGTTGCAGAACAGGCTCATTATAATGAAAGTTTATTGCTTGGCCAATATGTTGGTGCCGATGAAAAAAACAGTGTGGTTAATATTGCTTCTTATTCGCAGTCTGGTTTGGGTTTGCCCGACAGGGATTATTATTTTAAAACAGATGAAGCTACTGCAGCTGTTGTAAAAGCATATCAAACTTATATACAAAAAATATTTACGCTTACAGGTGATGATTCTGTTACTGCTGCAAAAAATATGAACCTTGTTTATGGCCTTGAAAAACAACTTGCAGCCGGTCACAAAACAAATGTTGAGCTAAGAGACCCACAGGCAAATTATCATAAAATGGCCGTTGCCGATCTTGATAAAAAAATGCCCACCATCGGTTGGGCAACATTATTACCCAAACTTTCTGTAAAAGCAGATTCTGTGAATGTTGGTCAGCCTGCATACTTTGAAACATTGGATAAACTATTGGCAAAAGCACCAATCGATTCATGGAAAACATATTTACGTTTTCATATTATTAATGACGCAGCGCCTGCATTGAGCAATGATTTTGTACAGGCAAGTTTTGATTACAATGGCAAGGCATTGAGCGGAAGAACCAAGATGAAAGAAAGATGGGAAAGAATGTATCGCCAGACAGATGATAACCTTGGTGATGCGCTTGGCCAGGTATACGTAAAAAAATATTTTACGGAAGAAGCACGCAAGCGAATGGTGGATCTTGTAAATAATCTTCAAACTGCTTTTGAAAAAAGAATAAGCAATCTTGATTGGATGAGCGATAGCACCAAACAAAAAGCAAAAGAAAAATTACACGCATTCATTAAGAAGATCGGCTATCCCGATAAATGGAGAGATTACAGCAAAGTGAATATCGACAGGAATAAATTTTTTGAGAACCTGCTTGCCTGCGGAAAGAATGAATATGATTACCAGGTAAACAAAGTTGGAAAACCTGTTGATCGTACAGAATGGGGCATGTCGGCTCCAACCATTAATGCTTATTACAACCCAACCATTAATGAGATCGTTTTCCCTGCAGGTTTTTTACAATATCCATACTTTGATCCAAATGCAGATGATGCGATGAATTATGGAGGTATCGGAATTGTTATTGGTCATGAAATGACGCATGGTTTTGATGACCAGGGCGCACAATACGATAAAGATGGCAACATGATCAATTGGTGGAGCAAAGAAGACAATGATAAATTCAAAGCGAAAGGGGAACAGGTTGTAAATCTATATAACGGTTTTGTTGTACTTGATTCTGTTCATATAAACGGAAGCCTTACTGAAGGTGAGAACATTGCAGATATAGGTGGAACTGCCATCGCATATGATGCATTCAAAATGACGAAACAGGGAAAGGATACAACTAAGATAGATGGCCTTACTCCTGATCAGCGTTTTTTCCTTTCTTATGCTCAATGCTGGAGAAGCAAATCAAAAGATGAAGCAATGCGTACCATGATCAATACAAATCCGCATTCACCTGCTATGTACAGGGTGTGGGGTCCATTGATGAGCTTTGATCCTTTCTATGCTGCTTTCAATATTAAGGAAGGAGATAAAATGTATGTTGCACCGAAGGATCGGGTAAGGATCTGGTAAAATAATTTTTAAACAAATAAATTGTATTGAGCACAGGCAGTTTTAAAACTGCCTGTGCTTTTTTTGTTTTGAAATAAAGTCACTGAAGATTTTTATTAATAAAAATATATTTGAAACAATAATGCTTTACTTAGTTTGCAACAACTTTGAACAAACTGGCTTTTAATTTGTAAATGGTTTTAAAAAAATCAAACATTATGAAAATTTATTTCCTGCTATTCTTCACAGCATTTTCTATTATTACCTGTGCCCAAAAACCAAAGAGTGATAAACCCGATCATGAAACACTCATGTTTATACGTGGCATCGGTATCAGCTTCCAGGAATTTGATGAATTAAACAGCCGTGTTGCCAACCGGCCTGAATACAAAACATTAAGGGATCATGCCGCAACGCTTGAACTTGGCTTTATGAACGTAAGCAAGAATATTGTATTTGATGCAG
Organism: Ferruginibacter sp.; assembly: GCA_047601875.1. Taxonomy (GTDB): domain Bacteria; phylum Bacteroidota; class Bacteroidia; order Chitinophagales; family Chitinophagaceae; genus Ferruginibacter. The sequence continues at coordinate 1,787,297 of JASGIL010000001.1, forward strand.
AGCTTATTGGTGGCAGCAGTATGAGCGGTGATCGTGACAAGAAAAGCAGTGCCATAAGGTTCCTTGCTACGGGTATTGATATTGGTTATGATGTAATTCCTAATAAAACAATATTGCTTTATCCAATGGCAGGTATTGGTACCCAGGCTTACAGGGCTCGTTTCTATAAAGACAATGCGGCCGTTCCTTTTGATCTTGTATTGGCTTCATCTAATACACAGAATGCAATTCGACCCGTTGATTTTAAAAACGCATTCTTTACTTACAGGTTTGGCATTGGTTTCGCCATCAGGCCTCCCAAAAATAATGATGCTGCAATAGGCATACAGTTTAGGTACACAGGAAGTTTTAAAGAAAAATCATGGAAAAGCAGCGATAACCAGGAATTAGCTAACGCACCAAAAGACCGGTTGAGTCAATTCCAGGTTTCTCTTATATTGGGGGATATGCCGATGAAGAAGAAAAATTAAAAATTTTCTTAAGACCAGAACATTTTGTACTTAGGGAATTATTAATTTTTAATACTTAATCTTTAATTAAAAGGGCGCTGATAAAATCAGCGCCCTTTTAATATTATATTTCTCAAACTGCAATTGCTATTTCACAATAACCAGTTTTTGTGCATTCATCATTTTTCCATTATTGTAACGTACTTCATAAATACCGGCAGGCACGTTCTGAGCATTGATCGTTGCAGATACATTGCCACTTGCATTCACCGCTGCTTTTTGTTGAAGAACAACCTTTCCATACATATCTACCAATTGAATGGTAACATTACCGGTAGTGCCGGCAGCGTTTAAATTAATTTTAAAAATACCATTACTTGGATTTGGATATATACCGGTCTCTTCTGCTTTTACAACAGCAGGCGCAATAACTCCCTTCGCTCCTGCAAAAGGCGATACCGGTGTACATCCGGATGCATCTACCGCCAATGAACTTACTGCACTGGTAGAACAGTTGTTAACTGATTTTACAGTTACTGTTCCTGATACAAATGCAGGCTTATAAGTAACTGTAAAGCTTGTTGTACCCTGGCCGGAAACATAAGTTGCATTGGTTGGCACCGACCAGATATAAGATGTAGCAAACGGAACCGCTGCAATTGTGTACGTAACATCTGTAGAAGGGCAAGCAGGTGCAGATGGAGTTATTGCACCAGGTTTAGCAATGTTTTTAACCAGCGATAATGATCTTGCAGAACTGCTTCCGCAACCTGATACGGATTTAACAGTGAGGCTTCCACTTGCAAACGTTGCAGCAAATGAAACCTGTACAGAAGTTGTTCCCTGGCCCGATACGATCGTAGCGTTAGCAGGTGCTGTCCAAAGGTATGATGTAGCGTTGGTTACTGCAGTGATAGAGAACGTAGCATTTGTTGGTTGTCCAATAAAAGAACAAACATTTGCCGGGCCACTGATCGCTGACGGTGCTGATGGCGCAGTAGCCGTTACCGTAAGTGTTCTTGCAGCACTGGTTGCACAATTATTATATGCAACTACTGATATTACGCCTGTTGTGAATCCATTTTCAAATTTGACAATAACGCCGGTATCTCCAAAATTTGATATGAATGTTATACCGGTTGGTAATGTCCATGTATACCCTGTAGCATTGGTTACTTTTCTTATTGTATAAGTAGAGGTGGTTGCTGTACCAACTATTGAACATGGATTTGTAAGTGATGATGTGATCGTACCTGGTGTTGAAGGTACTTTCCTGGTGATGGCCAGGGTTCTTGCTGAACTTGTTGCATTAGCAAAACATGCGTTCACAGACACAACGGAAAGTGTTCCGGATACAAATGAGATTGGATACTGTATCACAACGATCGTGTCTGTATTGCTTCCTATGATGTTAGCACCTGAAGGAGCCGTCCATATATAAGATGTTGCATTTGACGCCGGGTGTATAAAATAAGTAACATTTGAAACACCCATGTACGGGCATGCATCTGTTGAGCCGGTGATTGCACCTGGTGCTGAAGGAGCTCTTGTAGCAGATGCAATACGAATAGTTACGCTATTCAACATTTGTGAAGTAGCCAAACTAACGGTATTGGTTGCCAGCACTGAATAGTCTGATGCTACTGTTTGCAATCCAAAACTGATGGCGGTACCGGTACCTGCAACAGTTGATCCCACATTAATGGTTCCACCGCTGCGCTTTAGTTGATAATTCACACCGGTTTGTGAACCGGCAAGTCCAACTGCCAGGCCTGTTCCGCCGGCACAATATGTACCGCCACCTGTTACTGCAAATTGTAATGGTGGTCCGCTTATAATAGTAACAGTAGCCGAGCCCAACATCGTTTGTGCACAAAGCGCTGTAGTTGCAAATACAGTGTAAGTACCTTGCTGTGTTTGATTGCCAAAGCTGATAGCAGCATTGGTTCCTGCAACAGGAGATCCAATTGGATTTCCTCCGAGTAACAACTGGTAGCTTACGCCAACTTCTGAATTGCTCAATCCTACCGGCACACCCACGCCACCGTTAGTATACGAGCCGCCGCCTGTTACTGTTTGAATATTGATTGCTGCGCCAACATCCAGTAATAATTTAGCCAATGAATCACATCCTGAAGCATTTGTAAATGCAACCGTATAAGTTCCACCTGCATTATAACTGTTGTTATTCCACAGGTAAGGCAATGCTGTTGCACAAATTGATATGTGTGTTGTGCTGGTTGTATTGTTGCCGATCGTTGCAGCAACTGCAGTTCTTGTTGCAGAGATACAACCTGTTGTTGTGTTCCTTGCCTGTGCATAATAAATAGTAGTGCTGCTGATCGCTGGCGTGGTAAAAAATGTTGATCCGGTTGATAATGCTGATCCGCCTGATGGTCCCGCATACCAATCTATTGTTTCACCAGCTCCTGGTGTGGCAGAGACTGTTAAGATGCTTGGCCCGCAACCAAAATCACCCGTGCCTGATGGTGCAGCAGGAATCGCATTCACCGTTGCAACTACTGCTGTTCTTGTTGCAGAAATGCAATCCACTGATGTATTTCTTGCCTGTGCGTAATAAGTAGTGCTCACGCTGATAGATGGCGTGGTAAATGAAGTTGAAGCGACCAATATTGCTGATCCGCCTGATGGTCCGGCATACCAATCGATCGTTTCTCCGGTACCGGCAGTTGCTGAAATGGTAACGGTTCCTGTTCCACATCTTGCAGCGCCGGTACCAACCGGCGCAGCAGGGATCGCATTTACTGTTGCAACAACTGCTGTTCTTGTTGCAGAAATACAACCGGTTGTTATATGTCTTGATTCTGCATAATAAGTTGTATTTACACTGATAGATGCTGTAGTAAATGAAGTTGATCCACTTAATAATGCAGACCCACCTGATGGCCCTGCATACCAATCAATCGTTTCACCGGCACCGGGAGTTGCTGAAATAGTAACGGTTCCTGTTCCACATCTTGAAGCTCCATTAGCCCCCGGCGCAGCCAGGTTTGTACTTACAGTTGCTGTTACTGCTGTTCTTGTTGCAGAAATACAACCGGTTGTTGTATTTCTTGATTCAGCATAATATGTTGTTGACACGCTTATTGATGGTGTAGTAAATGAAGTTGAACCGATTGACAATGCTGATCCGCCTGATGGTCCTGCATACCAATCGATCGTTTCACCGGCACCGGGAGTTGCTGAAATAGTAACGGTTCCGGTTCCACATCTTGCAGCGCCAACAGCTCCGGGAGCAACCGGGGTTGCATTTACAGTTGCTGTTACTGCTGTTCTTGTTGCAGAAACGCAACCCGTTGTTGTATTTCTTGCCTGTGCATAGTACGTTGTTGATATACTTATTGAAGGTGTTATGAATGAAGTTGAACCGCTTAGTAATGCTGATCCTCCTGTTGAAGCCACATACCAATCAATTGTTTCACCTGCCCCAGCCGTAGCTGATATAGTAACAGTTCCGGTTCCGCATCTTGCAGCACCAACAGCTCCGGGAGCAACAGGGTTTGCATTTACAGTTGCTGTTACTGCCGTTCTTGTTGCAGAAACGCAACCTGTTGTTGTATTTCTTGATTCAGCATAATATGTTGTTGACACGCTTATTGATGCTGTAGTAAATGATGTTGAACTGCTTAACAATACTGATCCGCCTGATGGTCCTGCATACCAATCGATCGTTTCACCGGCACCGGCAGTTGCTGAAATAGTAACAGCTCCTGTTCCGCATCTTGCAGCATTGTTTGCAGAAGGGGCAACAGGAAGTGCATTCACAGTTAGTATTGCAGGATTTGAATTTGTTAGTGATGTACATGTTCCACTTATCTGGCAACGGTATCTATAATTATTCATTGATACCGTTACACCTGCTAATGATAAGGATGGGCTTGTTTGTCCAACTATATTATTATAGTTTGATCCGCCATCAGTACTTACCTGCCATTGGTATGTTAAAGATGTGCCGGTTGCTACAATGCTAAAATTAGCCGTTGCATTTGCACAAACTGTGGTATTGGCAGGATGCGTCCCTATTGTTCCTGCTACGCATGAGCTTTGTGTAATGATCGTGAATGTATCACTTATTGCTACCCTGGTACTGCTGTTATTGAAAAGGCTTGTGCGCATGTTAACCACAGCCAGCGAGTTCATTACAATATCATCAACATACCATCCTGTTGCGGCAGTATTATCATCTGATGTTGCACGGAAACGGAATAACGCACTTTGATTTGCGTAAGGAAGTAAACTGATCTTTGTTTGTATAAATCCACCACTGTTACCAGTAAACGCTGATCTTCCTGCTATGGGATTGGTACCTCCTACACTACCGTTGTATCCATTGGTTGTCATATTAGGTCCAAGGTCTGTCCAGTTGGTTCCGCCATTGGTACTGATCTCTACTACGCCTCCATCCCATCCGGCTTCGGTATTGTAATAATGCCAGAAAGTAAATACAGGTGGTATGACTCCCAATGCAATCGGTGTATTGGTTGCCAGCCTGAAATCCGTATTGGCAGCCGAATTATCAACTGCGAAAAACGAACGTGTTGCACTATGACTTTGAGTAGTTGAGGTTGTCCAGGCACTTGATCCCACAGCAGATGTTGCTGTCCATGTTGCCGGAATAGTAGCTCCGGCCACCGTTTCATTGATCAGCGAAACTGAAGGGAAATAACTTCCGGGATTGATCTGCACCGTAAATGAATAATCCTGGCTGCTGCCGGCAGTAAGGTTTACAGGAAAACTTACAACCCTGTTCCCTGAATTATAAGTACCACCGCTTACGTATGTAACGTTTGAAGGTAATGTATCTGTAAGCAGGTAGTTGGTGAGTCCTCCACATACACCCGCACTTACATGATTTGTATAAGTAACATTCAAACCTTCCTGTTGGGAGGTAACGTTTTGGGTTAGCAGCAAAGTAATGCCGCCGTTGGCAACAAAGCTTGCTACCTGGTCTGTTGTACTGTTTGAAGAACCCTGAGAGGCACCTTTACCCATACCTCTTTTTGCAAAAGCTTTCCAGATCGAACAACTGTATTTGGCAGCAAAGAACAAAGTGTCTGCTTTCAGAATAGCATTTCTTGCATCAATATAACCAGGGCTGCATGGCTGCAGGCGCATTCCTTCTATTACAAGTTTCATTGCCGCTGAGTTTCCTCCTGTTCCGGCCGGGTTGAATAAATTAGGATTGATACCATCCTGCTGGATCATTTCCCATGTCATTTCCCATAATGCTGTACACCATATTTCCCCGATTGTGTGTACCTCACCACCCGAAGCGGCCATATTTGCATAGGTCCATGGGTTGATAGACATATTGGTTGAGTAAGGATACTGGCGTATACCCCCTGCTGTTACAGCCTGTCCCAAAGCATAGGTTCCCATTGGTTTTGCAAGTGCACCATCAGTTACCTGCGCTGTTGCCCAGTTGGTGGTGGCCATTAACGCAAAATAATCACTCCAGCCTTCGCCTCCTTCTTCAGCATTGTTTAAACAGGAACTGTTTGCCGGGCCACCCGTCAAACGGGTGCTGATACCATGGCCATATTCATGCACAATAATTCCATTATCAAGGTCACCGTCACGGTTAGGCGAAGTACTTGTAAATAAATACATCTGCATCCTTGGCCTGCTTCCATCTACGGGCGTACCAAAGTTGGCATTGTTTGTACCGCCTGCATCCTGTGCATCTGCGATCACATAGTCATTTCCTAAACCACCCCTACCCTGGTTACTGGCCTGGAAATTACCTGATGGTTCATCAAAGCCATATACATAAGAGAGGTCATGAACAATATTGTTCCAGTAAAAAAGATTCGTAGTTGCCAGTTGTTGATTTACAAGCGTGGTAGGCGCCAATGTAAAATTGGGTGTGAAATTAAAAGTAAGCGTTGGCTGCGCTGTTGTAGAAACAGCCGTTTTACCAAAAGTATTATCATTGTTATCCCTGTCTTCCTGTGCCCATACATTGTTTCCCCTTGTACTATCATGATAAGTTGTTCCATCATAATGCCACTTTAAAGAAGTTGCATTGCCCGGAGCAAGTGTCCATGGATCTGTAACCAATGAAGGTGTGCCCCCTGTATGCTGCGGACTTTCTACAGGATAAGGCACAACGCGGTAGGTCGCAGAATTTACAACCAATGGGCTATTGGGCAAATTAGTTTGTGATGATTTGAAACTACCAGCCTCTGTTAATTGTTGTACGTTACTAACCGGATCAGGAAATTGTTCATAAACTGTGAGGTTATTTTTATCAAGTACTTTTCCATTCGACGCATCTACCCTGATCATCCAAAGATCTGATGATTGTAGTGGCGCAAGTCCTATCTCCCATGTTAGTTTGATCTCTTTGCTGCTTATCGGAAGCCATACCAGCTGTGCAGAAATATCTTCTGAAGAAATGCTTATATCCCTGTATATTTTTTTACTGCCGTTTTGCCCGACCTGGAGAAGTGCCGCTGCGCCTGTTAATTTACAATCCCTGGTTGCGGCATCTACTGCGTCTTCTGCGCTGATCGTTGCTGTACTGTTGTTGGATATTTTATCAATGTTTGCTACTCTCGCTCCGGCAACAGATACAAGCCTGTCATTCTTAAACGCCAACACCTGCATCTGGTTAAATACAGGTATTTGTTTAAATGTTTGTTGCAGGTAAACCATCCTGATGCCATCGGCGATCGTTTGGTAAGTACTTGAAACAACCAGGTTATTCATGTCATTTTCAGACAAACCTATTGTTTTGCTGTTTGCCCTTACAAGATTAAGTGCAAGATCATTTTCCTGTTTACTTACCTGTGCGATGGCAGAAGCACAATAAAACAGGGCAAAAAATAGCAGTAGTTTTCTTTTCATAAATTATTATATAAGGATGGTGAGTTTGGTATACCGTAAAATAATGAGGCGGTTAGTTGAATTGGTGTTTAATCAGTTATAAAAATTTCAGTGGAGGGTAAAACAATATTCTTAACGAAAATTGCTCTTTATAGGATTATGGTTTTATAAAGCCGGTTGAGAAACCGATTTTACCATTGCGAATGTATTCATTTAAAAGCAGATTTGAAAATAAAACCCTGTCCATTCTGCAAATTGAATCGGTGAAAATCCAATAAACTGGCTTTTTTGCAGGATGGTTGTTAGAAAACGATAACTATTGACCAATCAGCTGATAAAATTGATCCCGGTAAGTTTCAGATACAGGGATGACTGTATCCCCGATATAGATCCTGTCTTTTTGAACAGTATCAATTTTATGAATCGCCACCATGTACGATTTGTGCACCCTGCAAAGTATGTTGGTGGAAATCTCCTTTTCAAAATCAGTAAAGGTTTGCAATGTCATGATCTTTTTATTCACGGTATGTATTTTACGATAATCCCTCATACCCTCTATAAATAAAACATCATGATAAAATATTTTTTCAAGCCTGTTTTCTGTTTTTACAAAAAAGAAAGTTTTACCTGTAGCGGTTCCTTTTTGTTTGATCGATTGCTGCACTTTGTCTACCGCCTGGAGAAAACGGTCGAAACCAAAAGGTTTTAGCAGGTAATCGGTAACATTAAGATCATAACCCTTTAATGCAAAATCAGGATATGCTGTTGTAATGATCACATCACAGGAAATATTGATTGACTCAAGCAACTGTATACCGGAAAGTTCCCCAAGGTTAATATCAAGAAAGATAAGATCAACAGTATTTGATCGGAGAAAATTAAAAGCATCCACTGCATTATCAAAAGTTGAGGCTATTGAAAGTGTTGGCAGTTTGCGGATATAGCCAACCGTACGTTCCATCGCAAGTGGTTCATCTTCTACTACGATACAATTAATTTTCATTTGTTCAATTTGCTTGTTAACCTTACCCCATCCCTTTCCAAAGGAGAGGGGCACGGAATCATTGGTCAATATGAATTGTTTTTTGATCGTCCTTGTAAACAGACAACAGAACTTTGTAAATATTATTTGCCTGTATTATTTTAAGTTCATGCATCGAAGGATAAAGCAAATTAAGTCGTTTTTTAATCAGGTCATTACCTAACCCTCCGGCTTCATGATGGACAAGCGGATTTTCGCCGAAACTATTTTCACAATAAAAGTTAAGTTTTTTATCGGTTACTTCTACCTGTATGATAATCGCATGATCCGATCTTTTATTTGCAGCATGCTTAAATGCATTTTCTATAAATGGAATAAAAAGCATCGGTGCGATCATCCATGCACCTGTTTTACCTTCAACAGTATATTTTATAAAATCCTGGTTAGCGCTGCGTATCTTTTGCAGTGATAAATATTTGTCAATATACTCAAGTTCTTTTTGTAAGGGAATGAATTCCGTTTTTGTTTCATAAAGCATGAAGCGCATGATATCTGAAAGTTTATTCAGGTAGGCAGATGCTTTTGTTGCATCTTTTTCTATCAGCACATCAATATTGTTGATCGTATTGAATAAAAAGTGTGGACTCAGTTGCGATTTCACCAATGCAAGTTCTGTCTCAAAATTCTTTTGCTGCAACGCTTCTTTGATCTTTATATCTCCATACCATGTAATAAATCCTTTCATCACCAGTGCAATAATACCATGTACCAATGCCAGCAAACTCATAAAACATACAATGACCGACATTTCTTTAAACCCGTTATTTACCATCATGATCCCATTGGTAGCGGCATTCACTCCTATCAAACCAATCAAACCTGCTACCAGGATCGTTACGAGTCCGGCTATACAAAGCGCCCCTATTTTTTTCTTTGAAAGATATTTATTGAATAACAGCAGGTAAAATGTATAAAAGCCAATCACGCCGGGAACAACTGTAAACATGCCCATTAGTTTTAAAAAATCAAATACCATCTGGTGATCCCTGGAAAAAGATTTGCCGTTACCGATCTGTATAAATAAAAGAAATAAAAAGATCAGCAACAGGTATAACAGCCAATAACCAACGTGTAATAATATTATAAAGGATCGCTTCATTCAATTCCATTTTAATTTTTCCCGAAAATATGAAGTGATTGAAGGCACACAGATTTAAGAAGATCAGAGAACATAATATTATATCTTTTTAAATCCGCGCTATTTAATCTTACTATATCTGCGGGAAACAGTAAACTCTACTCAAAAGATAAAACATTATCCTTTTTCTTTCTTAAAAAGATACAACCAGTAACCAAGAAAAGTGAATAGTACAAAATAACCAACAGCCCATAGTTGAAGATTATGCAACGGAGTTATATTGTCTTTTGTTTGCAAAAAATACACAGCAGTATATGCAGACGGAATTATATAAATATATTTCCATGATAATGCAATGAGACCACCAACTACCAATGCCAGCCCAATACCAACAGGGACAAGAAAGTTTTTCGCCTGCAGGCTGACCAGGCATTGCAATGCAACCATGGGAAGGCAAATGATAAAATAGTTTGCATTCTCCTTTAAAAAATAAACAGGATCAATTGCATAATTTGGAAAATGAGTGTGACTGTTTAAAAGCGATGGTATCACAGCACTCAAATAAATACCAATGTTGAATAAAATAAAAAGCTGCAACAACATTACGAGCAACACTGCAAGTTTGCTAAAATAGATGGTAGCAAATGAAACAGGTGTTGTATGCAATTGTTTCCAACTGTTGTTTTTAAATTCAAGTTGCGTGATGAGGCTCACTGCCAATACAATTCCCATTGGTAATAACATAAACGACATGAACTGCCATGATTTCTGAAACATGATCGTCCAAAAATGACCGGAGGCATGAACCCCGATAAGTTGTTTTGGATAACACAGGAATATCAATATTGTAATAACAGGAACAAAGAATCCTCCAATGATTACCAGCCATGCCGAAAAACTTCTGCGCTTTTTTATCCATTCAGCTGTAAAGCTGTTTATAAAATGATTGTTCATGATCATGCATTGATTAGTTCCATAAAAATTGTTTCAAGGTCTTTTTTTATTACACTCATTTCAAACACATCAACACCGTCGTTCACCAATTGACTGTTGATCTTTGCAATGATTTCTTTCCCGGGAATGGGTAGTATCATCTTACCATTTTCTATCATCCCGTTTAATTGCAGTGACCTGATGATTTCTGCAGACCGGTCAATATTATTTGTTTCGAGTATAAGTTTGGAAGACTGGTCCTGCTTGCTGATGAGTTCTTTCAATGTTCCCTGGAAAACCATGTTTCCTTTGCTGATAATACCAACATGTGTTACCAGTTTTTCAATTTCGGCCAGCATGTGACTTGAAATAATAATGCTGATACCTTCGGATTCATTTAGTTTTTTTAATAGCTCCCGTATCTCGATGATACCATTTGGATCCAGTCCATTGGTAGGTTCATCCAGTATAAGCAAAGCAGGTTTGTGAAGCAATGCCACAGCAATGCTTAGCCGCTGTTTCATTCCCAAAGAGAACTGGCTGGTCTTTTTATTTCCCGTTGATGGTAAACCTACAGTTTGCAGCACTTCATCGATCCTTGATTTGGGACATTGATATATTTTTTGTTGCAGCTGTAAATTTTCTATTGCAGTAAGATGACCATATAAAGAAGGACTTTCTATCAGCGAGCCAACATTCCGCATGATTGCTATGCGATGTTTTTGCAAGGGTTTATCAAAAATCAACACTTCGCCAAGTTGTTTTTTTATCAGCCCCAATAGTAGCCTGAGCGTAGTTGTTTTGCCTGCTCCATTTGGCCCTAAAAAACCATAGATAGCACCTGTTGGCACTTTTAGATTGATGTCTTTCAATGCATTTACATGCGCCGAAAAACTATGTGAGAGTTGCCGTGTTTCTACACAATACATGACCTGTTTTGCTTTAATTAAAAGAATAAACAAATGTTGGTCTTTTGAAAATGCAGAAAAAAAACGTTCTGCAAAACGGCGCTTTTAGCCTGCAAGATTCTGATCATTTTTTAAAAATGTCAAAAACAACTCACTGTATTTTGCTCATTCAAAAGAAGTTGCCGGAGGTGACACCGGCCATAGGCTGCCCGCGATTGGTATAGACACCAACCGCAATAAGCTGAATAATGACATTACTTTAAACAGTTTCCAATAATAAAAAAGCCCCGCAATAAATTACGGGGCAATTATTTTTAATGTTGTATTTTTTAATGCTTGATAAATTTCTTACCGATCTTCTTTTCTCCCTGCAGTACGTTAATAAAGTACATATTTTCAGGAAGGTCGGTTATATCAATACTTGCTTTGTTGTCGTTGAATGCACCGGTCTTTACAACTCTTCCCTGTAAATCTGTAATTGAATATTGTGCTTTACCATAATCAGCAAGAACGATATTCAATCTATCTGTTGTTGGGTTTGGATAAACAAGGATGCTGGTTGTAGTAGGATCTGGTGCAACTCCTGTTGGCGGAGCTGGTCGTACGCAACCCTGGGGCACATCTCCCTGCGAACTGAATACCCATGCGCCGGCAGCAACATTCCAGCTCTGTGTAACCCAATGAGCAATTGAACCATCCGGATTTAATGTGTAAGTACTCATGCTACGGTTTTGCCAGTTGTTCGACGCTGCATCCCACATCTGTGATAATACAGCCGTACGAAAACCATTATTATCCCGGGTGATGAGCTCTTTGGAATAGTTTGCCCAGTTTCCTGTTACGGTACTTTCGAGCGTTCGCTCCATCAATTTGTGGGCGCTGTTATATACACTATGTGCATATTGATAATCGATCCAGGTTCCTGTAGGCTCGTCCCATGCCTGCGAAACGGATTCGGTATTATCTCCATTACTATCATAGGTCAAAATATTTTTTGAATCATTGATCCACGAATTTGAATTTGCATCCCATGCTACCTGGTAAGAACCGGTAGCACGGCCACCTGCATCGTAAGTATATGTATTGATCGCTCCATTGATCCAGTTTCCATTATCAAAATAATCAAACCCGGCCGTGAGCATATTGTTTGCAGCATCATAAGTATATGTGCTTCTTGATGAATTCTGCCATGCCCCGGCACTCCAGCTTTGATCAAGCGTAGTCAATTGCTTACCGCTGCTGTTATTGGTGTAACTCGTCTGGCCTGAATTCAGCCAGGAAGAAGTTGTTGCATCCCATGTTTGTGAAAGTGAATGGATCAAATAGCAATTCGTGTCATAGCTACTTGTGAATTTTGTTGAATTCACCCAATTCCCATTTGACCAGCTTTGTAAAACCTGTTCAATGGATGATTGACTATAACCTGTAGAAAAAGAAAAAATGGTAAAGAGTAAGATTGTAAAATTTTTCATGCGAGTTAATTTTAGTTTAAGTAGTACGAAATCCGCCTGTGAAGATAACTTAAAAAAATGGTGTTTTATAGTTTTTCAGAAGCTTTCTTTGCAAGGGCACCCACTTCTTTTCAAAAAAAAATCTTAACTTAACACAGCACTTTCCTGTCAAAATTCTTCACTTTCAAAACCTGCTGAATGAAATATTTTTCCTTATTGATTATCCTGTGCACTTCATTTCTTTCGCATACTTTGCCTGCACAAACCAAACGTTACGTAAAACCAGTTGCATCTGGTAGTGGTAACGGTTCTTCCTGGAGCAATGCAAGTGCTGACCTGCAGGGAATGATCAATCTTTCGGCTCCAAATGATGAAGTATGGGTTGCAAAAGGAACTTATCGTCCTACGCAGGTTGTAGGCTATAATGCTGCCCATGTTGCATACACAGATGACAGGCATAAAAATTTTTTTCTGAATTACGGTGTCAAATTGTATGGTAGTTTTCTCGGCAGTGAATCTTCGATCGGGCAAAGAAAATTAGCAGTTAATAAAACCATACTTTCAGGTGATTTGCTTGGCAATGATGCAGGTTTTAGTAACAACAATGATAACGCATATCATGTGATGTTGGCGATGCAGCAGGGAAGCATTGTTATCGATGGGTTTACGATAACCGGTGGCAACACAACGGGGCTACCTGCAACATATTTAAACGACGACCCGTTTTTTACAGAAATTCCTGCTGATGGCGCAGCTGTTTACATAAATGGCACAGACCACTCCATTGTGAATTGTGTTTTCAGGTACAACCTCGCTACAGGCAAAGGAGGTGCGGTATGTAATTTCGGTTTTACTGATAACGGATTTATTACCAATAGTATTTTTGTAAACAACCAGGCCGATGAAGGTTCGGCTATACATATCGGTGAGGGCTGGCATTCCCAGCAGAATAATATTTTCAATTGCACCTTTTTTAATAATGTCGCCAATACAGCAACTGTTGCAGGCACAATAAATGCAAGCAATGGCAGTCTTACCAACTGTATTTTATGGGGCAATACCGGCTCTGGTGATCATATCTTTCTTTGCAGCACATATTTCAGCGATATCCAGGGACATACCGATCCAAACTGGGGTGTTGTAAGCCTTGATCCTATGTTTACAAATCCTGCTGATCCCGATGGTGCAGATAATATACTCGGTACTTCAGATGATGGTATCATCCCGCAATGCGGGCCGGCTATTGGCACTGGTAAAAATATTACTTCAGTATCAAAAGATATCAGGGATCAAATACGTGTTCAAAATGGAACCATTGATATGGGTGCATACGAAACATCATTGATACATCCTGTTCCCGGCGTTAACATCCGGATGTTCGGAAACAATTTAATTCAATCTGAAGATGCGCAGGCCGGGCCAGGATTTTGTGAAGGTAAAACGATGGGTTTTTATACAGATGTAACTGGTAATGGCGGAACGTATCAATGGAAAAGAAATGGGGTAAATGTTGGCACTAACAGTAGCCAGTGGACGACGACAACCATGGACAATGGAGATGTGGTAACATTAACTTACAGTGCACTTGCCGGTTGTGCGCCTGCCAGCATTGTGCAGGCAAGTACCGGGCCATTGCTTGTTTCTGAAGGAACTCCGCCAAGGCCCCCTGCAATATTTGGACCTACAAATGCATGTGCCTATATCAATGGCCCATTCGTTGAATACAAGATCAATAAACTTCCGCATGCATTGGCATATCACTGGACGGTTTTAAATAATCCGGGCATGACAGTAACACATCCCAACGGCCTGGGCGTAAATGATACTGTTATCAGGGTAACTTTCAATGCCAGCTTTACAACCGGCCAGGTTAGTGTGTTTGGGGAATCACTTTGTGCTTATGGGGCAAACAGGTATTTAAATATTACCAAAGCCAATCCATTAACGCCGGCAGCGATCACAGGTATTAAGGACCCTTGTCCTTACATGCAATCACCTGCAAACCCTCAAGGAACAGCATTAACATATAGTATTAATAAAGTGGCGAATGCTTCTTCTTATATATGGGCAGTGCCAACAGGGGCGACCATTACTTCACATCCCGGTGGAGCAGGTTTTAACGATACGGTTATAACTGTTGTGTATAGCAGCAGTTTTGTTTCGGGAAATATAACAGTGCAGTCATCCAGCTTTTGTGGTACGAGTACTGCAAGGGCATTGAGTATTTCAAGGAAAGTATCCAATACTCCGGGAACGATCACCGGGCCAACAAGTGTTTGTGCATTCATGCAATCTCCTTCCAATCCAACAGGCACTGCTGTTGATTATACGATAAGAAAAGTATTGTATGCCACTTATTACACATGGACAATACCGGTGGGCGCAAGCGTGATACACCCGGCCGGTACGGGAGTAAATGATACTATAATCAGGGTAACATATAGCAATGGTTTTACGGGAGGTGTTATTACAGTTAAATCAAACACAAGCTGTAATACCAGTGCTGCAAAATCATTATCCATCATTTACAAATTACCTTATACACCAGGTAGTATTACAGCAAGTGCTGCAACGGCTTGCCCGCAGCGACGCATTACTTATTCAATAGCATCATTGCCCTCTTATGCAACATCGGTTCAATGGATCGTACCACCTGGCGGAATGATCATCAGTGGGCAGGGGACACTAAGTGTTGTTGTTGAATTTGCAGGGCCTACGTCTGTCACTGATACGATCAGGGTTATCGGTATCAATGATTGCGGCACCAGCACACAAAGGAAACTGAAAGTAGCGGCATTAACCGGAAGCTGTCGCAGTGCAGGTAAAACCAATGAACAAACTGTTCCTCCTGCGATCACAAAAGCAACAGCAGCTTTAACAACTAACCCAATTGAACAAAATATAACAGTAAAGCCTAACCCCAGTCAGCAATACTTTGAATTACTTACCACCGGGTACGATCCAGGAATGCCTGTAAATATGCAGGTAACCGATGCGGCGGGCAGGACAATTGAAGCAAAACAAAATATTCAAAATAACCAAACAATAAAGATCGGAGAAGCATATAAGCCGGGTATTTACTTCGCAACATTTATACAGGCAGGAAAGAAAAAGATTGTAAGGTTAGTGAAATTATAAATCATTTTAATCAACACAAATGAAAAAGATCACTTTACTAATTATCATCCTTAGTGTTTCTTTAGTTACAAACAAAACAATATCGCAGACAAGACATTATGTAAAAGCAGCTGCAACCGGAACCGGCGATGGCTCGTCGTGGGCAAATGCAAGTGGCGATCTGCAGGCGATGATCGATGCCATCCAATTTGCCAATGAAGAAATATGGATCGCAAAAGGAACATATCTTCCAACAAAAACAGTTGGGTACACTGCTGCACATGTAGCATTGACGGACCCCAGGTTTAAAAGTTTTCATTTTACCATCAGCGTAACGCTTTATGGCGGGTTTGCCGGCAATGAGGCAACACTGAGCCAGCGAAAAGCAATGAACAAAACAATTCTCTCCGGTGATTTTAACGGGAACGATATTGGTCTAACCAACAATGGGGAGAATGCATACCATGTCATTTTTGCTCAGCAGGCAGCCCCTACCCTCGACATGATTACGGTATCAGGTGGTAATACAACCGGGATGCCTGTGGCATACAGCAACCAGGATCCTTATCCTCAATTCACTCCTGATGGCGGAGCTATCTATGCCTATAAATCTACAGTGATTGGTAAAAACTGTGTTTTCATAAATAATAATTCTTCCCGCTATGGAGGTGTTATATATGCTTTTGATAATGGTGGCGATTATTTCAACTGCCTTTTTCTAAACAATCATGCAAGTAATGGCTCGGTATGTTATATTAAAGATTTTGAAGTGATCGATCATTGCAGGTTCAGCAATTGTACCATGTTCAACAACAGTTCAAATGGTGCCGTATGCAAAGCCACTTCATATTTTGATACTTATCTCTATAATTGTATCATTTGGGGGAATACCATCAATGGGTTATCTGCAGATAGTTTTCATGTGGTAAACAGTATTACACAAAATGCATTTCTTCCGAATAACCTTTCAGAAACCGGGACTGTTGATGCTGATCCAATGTTTACCAATGCAGCTGACGTAGATGGTGCTGATAATATTTTAGGAACAAATGATGACGGCCTTATACCTCAATGTGGCCCAACGATTGATCGTGGGGGTACGTTTGGCGTTTCATTTCTTCCTAAAGATTTCCGTGGCGCTACACGCATACAAAGCAGTATGCCGGATATGGGCGCCTATGAAACACCACTCATTAGTGCCATTGAATCAATCGGAATTCAAACCATCACCAATCACAATAATTTTACAGAAGATCTTCCCCGGGGATTGTGCAGTACCAAACCTGCCACTTTCCAGGCTTCAACACAAGGCAATGGCGGTACTTTTCAATGGAAACAAAATGGTGTGAACGTTGGAACCAACAGTTACCAGTATACGTCAACCAACTACAAAAAGAATGACCAGATATCGTTGAGTTATACGAATGTAGCAGGTTGCACGCCACCTACTGTTATTCAGAGTAATGTAATAACACTAACCGAGGTTTCTGCCGCACCCACAGTCATTACCTTTGCCGATGGCCCTGCAAATGCATGTCCTTATATCAATGTAGGACCCGCTTTTTATCATATAAATAAAGACACCAATGCACTGGTGACTCACTGGTATTTAAATTACCTCAATGGAACAACACCCATATTAGGGGGCCCTGCTGATTCTATCGCTTCGTTAACTTTTAGCCCGGGCTTTGTTTCTGTAAAATTAAATGTATTAAGAATGAATTTCTGTGGCATTAGTTCCACAAAAGTAATTCCTGTTTATACCAATAAACTTCCTGCAACACCTGGTTCTATTTCAGGGCCAACAGACCCCTGCCCTTATATGCAATCTGCGGCTAACCCTTCCGGTTTGCCTGCTACTTATACGATCAGGAAGGTAATTGATGCCAGTTCTTATACATGGACCGTTCCGGCAAATGCAACGATCACATCACATCCCGGGGGTACAGGAGCAAATGATACGATCATCACGGTAATATTCAACAGCAGCTTTACTACCGGTTCACTTTCTGTGCAGGCAATTAACTATTGCGGATCTAAATCTCCACGTACAATAACACTTACAAAGAAAGCATCCGGTACACCAGGAACGATCACAGGACCAACAGCTGTGTGTCCATTCCAGCAAATACCACCTCATCCTGCAGGCACACCGGTTGATTATACAATCCGAAAAGTGAACTACGCCACTTCATATACATGGACACTACCTTCCGGCGCAACGGCAACACACCCCGGTGGTACGGGCATCAATGATACAATAATACGGGTAACGTATGGAAGCAGTTTTGCAGGGGGTGTTATCACAGTGAAGTCAAATACAAATTGTAGTACAAGTTCAGCAAGATCATTATCGATCATTTATAAATTGCCCTACACACCAGGCACCATTACAGCAACTGCAGCAACTGCATGCCCGCAACGACGCATTACTTATTCGCTTGCATCATTGCCGTCTTACGCCACTTCTGTTCAATGGACTGTTCCGGCAAGCGGAACATTGATCAGCGGCCAGGGGGCACTCAGTATCATTGTTGAATTTGCAGGACCAACATCTGTCACTGACACGGTAAGGGTTGTTGCTGTGAATGATTGTGGTACCAGTGCACAAAAGAAATTAAAAGTTGCTGCATTAACAGGAAGCTGCCGCAGTGCAGGTAAGTCCAATGAACAAAATATTCCACCTGCAATTACAAGATCAACTTCACCAGTAATAAACAACCTGGCTGAACCAAATGTAACAGTAATGCCTAACCCAAGCCAACATTATTTTAATTTAGTTGCAACCGGGTATGATCCAAAAATTTCTATTCGCATGCAGGTAACAGATGCTGCGGGCAGGGCGATCGAAACGAAACAAAATATTTTAAATGGAGAAACGATACAGGTGGGCCAGAATTATAAACCGGGTATTTACTTTGCCATATTTGTACAAGGCACAAAGAAAAAAACGATCCGGCTGGTTAAATTATAAATGGGACTTAACTTAATAAAAACCTCAACGACCTGGTTGAGGTTTTTAATGCATATACATTTATTTATATTCATTCAGTAGTTTTAATTGCCACTGCTTAATTTATTGGGCAGATTTTTTAAACCGGGACAACAACACATCATGACTTTGTATCTTATCAGGAAATAAGTTTTACATTTAATACTGGTTCAATTTTATCAATCCATCTTTAACTTACACACTTATGATCAAGCGTATCCTGGCAGTTGCCTTACTCTGCAATGTGTTATTTATCGGCACTGCAATGTCACAAACCAAACGTTATGTAAAAACAATTGCTGCGGGAACCGGTGATGGTTCTTCCTGGGCCAATGCAAGTGCTAACCTGCAGGCAATGATCGATGCTTCCGCAAACAATGATGAAGTATGGGTTGCAAAAGGCACTTATAAACCAACAACAGTTGTTGGATACGACGCCGCACATGTAGCCTACACCGATGACAGGCATAAAAGTTTTTATGTACGTACAGGTGTAAAATTATATGGCGGTTTTGTGGGCACAGAAGTAACGCCGGGACAAAGAAAACTTGCACAAAACAAAACCTATCTTTCAGGCGACCTGCTTGGAAATGATCCTGCAGGTTTAGGCTTCACGAATAATGCGGAGAATGCTTATCACGTGATCGTAGCAATAAGCGCTCATACGGTAAGAATAGATGGTTTTATGATATCGGGTGGAAATACCACGGGAATGCCTGCAACTTATTTAAATGATGCTCCTGTTTATACACAAATTTCTGTTGGCGGAGCCGGGGTTTATTTTTACGATTGTGACTACAATATTACAAACTCCATTTTTTTTAATAATTATAGTACGGGCAATGGCGGGGTTATTTCCAATTATAGCTCCGGTGAAACAGGCGACATTATCAATTCTGTATTTGTATATAATTATGGAGCACAAGGATCAATTTTATACTGTTCTAATAGCGGGCCCAACAACGGCGCCAGTAACATAACCAATTGTACTATCTTTAAAAATGGTTCCGGTGCAGCAACGATCTTTACCCAGAACAATACTAACAGTGTTATTATTTACAATTCAATAATCATGAATAACGGGGGTGTTGGGAGGACAATCGATACAACGTTTATACATCTTTATTATAGTACTGTACAGTTGGGTAATTCAGGAGGAAGTCCGGGCGATCCGGGATTGGATCCATTGGATGATTTTCTTTCCAACTATCTTGATCCCGATGGAGCTGACAACATATTGGGAACAGCAGACGATGGTCTTGTTCCTGGAAACAGTTCGTCTGCAAGAGATGCTGGTTTTAATAACGTTCCAAACCTGCCGGCAAAAGATGTCAGGGATTCAATACGTATTCAAAATGGTACCATTGACCAGGGCGCATATGAAACTTCTGGTTGCGGGTCAAACAACAGTATTTCAATTACCCAGTCTTTTGATCCAGATCCTAATAACAACAATGACAACAATCCTTATAATGATCTACCGGCACCGGGACTTTGTGAAGGCGGTACGGCTCATTTTACTGCAACGCTCTTCGGAAGTGGTGGCGGAACATTTCAATGGAAAAAGAATGGTGTGAATGTGGGTTCAAACAGCAACACTTATAATCCTACAGATTTTCATTTAAATGACCAGGTTTGGGTTACTTATACTTCCCCTGCCGCTTGTGGTAGTGGAACCAGTACTGTTCAAAGTAATACAATAACATTACAAAATGTTTCTGTTGGTACACCCGTTCTTACAACATCGATTACAGGTCCTACCAATGCTTGCCCGTACTTCAATGCTACGGCACAGGTTGCTTATAAAATAAATAAAGTTCCGGGTGCAGTGGTATATAACTGGCAATTCCCTTATCCGGGCGCTAATATTATTTCACATCCAGGTGGTGTAGGCGTTAATGATACAATCGTGATGGTAACTTATACGAGTGGTTTTATAGAGGGCTACATCCAGGTTGCCGCAAGAAACTGGTGTGGATATAGTGTCACAAAGAAATTGCATGTTAATTTAAGAATACCACAAGCCACGGGAGCTATTACAGGCCCTACAGATGTTTGTCCATACATACAATCTCCTGCCAATCCAGGCGGCACGCTTGCAACTTATACGATCAATAAAGTTATCGATGCGTCTTCTTACATATGGACCGTACCGGCGGGAGCAACTGCTTCACATCCAAATGGTGCAGGTTTTAATGACACGGTAATAACGGTTTTGTATAGTAGCGGTTTTGCTTCTGGTGTAATTTCAGCACAGGGAATAAATCTTTGTGGCTCAAAACCTCCCCGATACTTAAATGTTTTAATAAGGAATGTATCAACACCGGGAACCATTGCAGGTCCAACATCAGTTTGTGCATTTAAACAATCTGCTTCCAACCCACAAGGAACACCTGTTGATTATACAATAAGAAAAGTATTGTACGCTACTTCCTATACATGGACCATCCCTGCAAATGCAACTGCAACACACCCCGGGGGAACAGGCATTAATGATACTATTATAAGAGTGACGTACAACAGCAGTTTCAACGGTGGGGCCATTACCGTAAAAGCAAACAACAACTGTAATACAAGTACAGCAAGATCATTGACGATCTCTTATATCCTTCCTTCTACACCTGGGGTTATTACTGCAGGCACGCCAACAGCATGCCCAACACGTCGCATTACTTATTCACTTGCTGCATTACCAGGCCATGCTACTTCAGTGCAATGGACGGTACCGGCAAGCGGAACGATCATCAGCGGACAAGGGACACTCAGCCTTGTAGTCCAATTTTCCGGGCCAACAGCAATAACAGATACCATCAGGGTTGTAAGTGTGAATGATTGCGGAACAAGTTCACAAAGGAAATTGAAAGTAGCCGTGTTAACAGGTTCATGCCGTCCTGCTGGTAAAGGCAATGGACAAAACGTTCCTTCTGCAATAACAAAAGCCACGGTAACAAACAATACAACCGAGCTGGATGTAACAGTGATGCCTAACCCAAGCCAGCAACATTTTACATTACAGTTAGCAGGCATTGACAAAAACATCCCGGCAATGATGCAGGTAACAAATGCTACCGGAGGCACTATTGAAATAAAACAAAATATTCAAAGTACGATAACTATTGGTGATGCATATAGACCGGGCACCTATTTTGCAACGATCATACAGGGAGGAAAAAGAAAAACAGTAAGATTGGTAAAATTATAGTTTCACTCTATTATTAAAAAAGCCCCGGCAAATATGTCGGGGCTTTTTAATTAGTTGATCTTAAAATTTAGTAGTGCATCATTTTGAAAATGCGAGGCTGAGCTTGTCGAAGCCGGTTTAAGTTTTCGATAGTACCCGCCTTCGGCAGGCTCATGCTGACAGAAGTATCATTTTAATTCTTTGTATTCTCGCAGCTAAAAACTATCTTTAAAATAATACTGCTTTACTTCCTATTGTTTGAGATCATCTTATAAAAAGACCAAAACTTCTTCCCCTTTTGATTACAGGCAGGTAATCCAGTAATAATCTTAAGAGATGGCAGCTCCTACATTTGCAAAAGCAGGCATACTAATGCTGGTCATAGTTAGCGCTTCGATCATAAGCTGGGAATTGTATGTGCGTCATAAAGGCTTCGACAGGTCGTATGATGATGAAGGGCCATTGTGGTCAGACAAACGTAAGATGATCTATGAATCATCCGACAAATCCACAGTATTTATTGGTTCATCCAGGATCAAATTCGATCTTGATATCGATACATGGGAATCCATTACTGGCGATCATGCCATACAATTAGCATGTGTAGGTAGTTCGCCATTACCCGTATTGGAAAACCTTGCCGACGATAAAAATTTTAAAGGAAAACTTGTTGTCGATGTTACTGAACCTTTGTTCTTTTCTACTTCGCCAAACAATACAGAAACACCTGAAAAAAATATAAGTTATTATAAAGAACAAACACCTGCCCAATGGGCAAGTTTTAAAATTGATCATTTACTGGAATCCCAATTTGCATTCCTTGACAAGGACCGTCTTTCATTAAATGCAAGTTTAAATCTTTTGGAAATTCCGAGCAGGCCAAACGTTTTTCAGTTTCCTGTTTTTGCGCCGGGTTTTGGAAGAGTGAAATTCAACAGGCAGGAATACATGACAGAAGATTTTTTAAAAGATAGCGTTCAACAAATACAGATGAGGAATATCTGGGCATTTTTCAGAAAGATGAGCAAGGACCCACCTGCTTCCGGATCCAAACTCGATTCAATATTCGCTTTGATAAAAAATGCTGTTGATAAGATCACAACAAGAGGCGGAAAGATAATATTTGTACGTACGCCTTCCAGTGGTTCGTTGCTTGATGGAGAACGAATGGGTTATCCAAGAGAAAAATACTGGAACAGGCTGTTATCTTATACCAATTGCGCAGGTATTCATTTTGAAGATTACCCGGCCATTGCACATTTTGAATGCCCCGAGTTTTCTCATTTGGCATTACCAGATGGAATATTATTTACAAAAGAACTAATAAGAATATTAAAGGAAAAAGGATGGGAATTTTCAAAAGGACGAATTGATCAACAATAAATTTATTTGACTACCAGCTTTTATATTTATGGTTTTTAATTCATACACATTCATTGCTTTTTTTATTGTTATGCTCATCCTGCATAACCTGCCATTTTCATGGAAAGTGAAAAAAGTAAATTTATTGATGGCCAGTTATGTTTTCTATGCCGCATGGAACCCTCCTTTCATTTTATTACTGTGGTTATCTACTATTGTTGACTTTTTTGTTGGAAGGTCGCTATACAGGGAAGAAAATAAATACAAACGGAAATTATTATTGGTATTGAGCCTTATTGGAAACCTGGGCATGCTTTGCTTTTTTAAGTATGGCGGTTTTCTATTGGAGAACTTTACGCAACTGGTAAATGCAATTGGCATTCATTATCATCCTGCCAAACCAAATATCATTTTGCCTGCAGGTATTTCATTTTATACATTCACTACGTTGTGTTATACCATTGATATGTACAAACGAAAAAGTGAACCAGTAAGATCAATTCTTGACTTTTCATTGTTTGTTACTTTCTTTCCACATTTGGTTGCAGGCCCGATCGTTCGTCCACCACAGTTAGTACCACAATTTGAAACTGAACACAAGGCAAGCCAAAAACAATTATTAGAAGGATTGTTCCTGGTGTCACTTGGCTTATTCATGAAAGTCGTACTGGCAGATAGTATGTTGTCTGCTTCAGCAGACCAGGTGTTTAATACTCATGATGCATTAAATACGCTTGATGCATGGATGGGTGTGCTTGCTTTTTCAGGACAAATATTTTTTGATTTTGCAGGTTACTCTACCTGTGCCATTGGTGTTGCGGCTTGCCTTGGATTTGTTTTGCCGCAGAATTTTTTATTCCCATATGCCGCTATTGGTTTTTCTGATTTCTGGAAAAGATGGCATATTACTTTGTCAGCATGGTTAAGGGATTACCTATACATTCCATTGGGTGGAAATAAAAATGGAAAATTCAGGACCTATATAAATTTAATGATCACGATGCTGCTGGGTGGTTTGTGGCATGGCGCAAACTGGACATTCGTGGTTTGGGGTGCCTTGCATGGTTTTTATTTATGGGTGGAAAAATTTGTACGTGATATTCGTAAGTCTGGCTCACCTATACCAGTACCCGCAGAAATAAGGCAGCAAGGTCCGGGTGCTGATCTTTTAAAAAACAAAACCTTTTCCAATTTCCTGCTGGCAATGATCACATTTTTCTTTATCAATGTGACCTGGGTATTTTTTCGTGCGCCTGATTTTGTATCCGCATGGAGAATGTTGACCTCGATGTTTATACCTGTAAAAGATGGTGCTGTATTGTTAACTACTTTGAGCATGATCAAAATTTCGGTGATCATCGCTTTAATGGTTGCGTTTCACTGGACGATGCGTAACACACGTGTATTGATCGTGGCAGAAAAATTACCCTGGTGGTTGTTGGGGGTGATCTGGTCGGTTTTAATATTGTTGTTGATATGGAGCCAGGAGAGTAGTAGTTCGTTTATTTATTTTCAGTTTTAGCTATGAGCTATGAGCCTGTCTCTATATACTGAAAATCTTTTCATCTAATCCAACCCTTAATTTATTAAGAATATCTTTATTACTAATAATCTACTCACAGCTCGCAGCTAATAGCTCGCAGCTAAAATTATAAACAATGAACATAGAAGACATCCGAACCATCTGCACATCCATGAAAGCTGTAACAGAAGATATTAAATGGGGACATGACCTTGTATTCTCTATTGGTGGAAAAATGTTTTGTGTTGCGGGACTCGATCAATCGCCAACAAGCGCTTCATTTAAAGTTAAAGATGAAGAATTTGATGATATGTGCAACCGTGATGGTTTCATACCTGCTCCCTATGTTGCAAAATACAAATGGGTATTGGCACAGGACATTAACAAAATGAAAAAAGCTGATTGGAAACATTACCTAGCGCAATCGTATAATTTGGTAAAGGATAAACTTCCGGCGAAGGTTAAAAAAAGCTTTGAGCTTTGAGCTATCAGCTAACCTAATATACCAAAAAGTTATTCATACAATAGGCATTTAATTTTTAAAAATCGCTTCATCAATAATACTCAACTCACAGCTCGAAGCTCATGGCTCACAGCTAAACAAGTGTATTAATAAACTTCGGTACCACCCTTTTTTTTGTTGCCTGTTCAAAAGCATACGCCATTGCAATAATTTCTGCTTCTTTATATGCGCCCGACATAAAAGAAAATCCAAGTGGTAATTCATGCAACAAACCCATTGGCACAGTTATATGAGGATAACCTGATACAGCAGCTGGTGTTGAGAAAGAAAATCCCGTATCATAATCGCCGTTTACAAGATCGATACACCAGCCCGGGCCACTCGTTACGCCACAGATTGCATCAAGCTGGTTTTGTTTCATCAGGTCATCTATCATTTTACGTGAGCCTGTTGTTTTTAATAAAGCATCCGTATATTCTTTGTTGTCAAGCCCCGCTTTTTCATTGCAGCTTTCCAATATCTCCTGTTTAAAATACGGCATTGCCTTGCTTTCATTTTGTTTGTTGAATGCAATTACATCTGCAAGTGTTTTTACTTTTGCATTTGCTGAAGCCAGGTATTTATTCACGCCATCTTTAAATTCATATTTTAATACTGTAAGTTCAGCGTCACCAATTTCTTTAATACTTTTCATGAGATCGGTTACTATAACTATTGCTCCCTGTTTTTTTAAAACCTCTATAGCTTGCATATACAAAGCAACAACCCCTTCATTGCCTTTTAAAAAAGACTGTTCAATACCGATCTTCTTTCCTTTCAAAGCATTTACATCAAGCAATGCGGTATAATCTTTCTGTGACTTACCATTGCTTTCATTTGTAACAGGATCTTCGTTATCAACTCCCGTTAGTGCTGCTAAAAGAATGGCTGCATCCTTTACTGTTCTTGCCATTGGCCCTGCTGTATCCTGTGTTTTGGAGATGGGTATGATGCCACTTCGGCTCAATAAGCCAACTGTTGGTTTTATTCCAACAATACCATTTACTGATGCAGGAGAAATGATGGAACCATCTGTTTCTGTACCTATAGCAACAGCACATAGATTTGCAGCCACTGCACTCCCCGATCCTGAGCTTGAACCTGAAGCATTTCTTTCCAGTATCGTCGGGCTCTTTGTTTGTCCACCCCTGCTGCTCCATCCACTCGTTGATCTTGTTGACCTGAAATTTGCCCACTCACTTAAGTTTGTTTTACCCAGTAACACAGCGCCTGCTGCTCTTAATTGCTGAATGATAAATGCATCTTTCGAAACCATATTCCCAACCAATGCCAGTGCACCAGCTGTTGTCATCATCTTATCAGCTGTATTTATATTATCCTTTATCAAAACGGGAATGCCATGCAAAGCGCCACGAATCCTTCCTGCTTTGCGTTCCTTATCCATACTATCTGCAATGGCCAGTGCATCAGGATTGATCTCAATAACAGCATTCAATTTGGGCCCGGCTTTATCAATCGCATCAATGCGTTTTAAATACAATTCGGTAATTGACCTCGATGTAAATTCACCTGTTTGCATTTTTTGTTGCAGCATATCAATGGTTGCTTCATTCAATGCAAAATCGCCGGTGCCATTCCCTGAAACGATATCCTGTTTCTGTTCTCCTGCTTTATCCTTTTCTGAAGATTGATTACATGAGACGCCAACAGTAGCAATGGCCAGTCCGGCAACGGAGCCATTTCTTAAAAAGTTTCTCCTGTTCATGGTATGATGATTGATGATGAGACGAAACGCTAGTACTTAAATATACGAAACTCTCAGCGCCATTCAGAGTAATAGTTTACCGCAGAGACGCAGAGTCGCAAAGATGGAATTTAGTGTCTTCGCATCTCTGCAGTAAAAAAGGCTGCATGTCTGAAATTTCATCATATTTGCATTAGCGGGATACATTCACATAAACTCAGCACGATCATGAAAGCTTCAAAACTCAGCATCGAAGAAATAAATACAAAACTTCAAAGTCTTAATAATTGGAAGTTTATGAATGAAGGAATCGAAAAAGATTTCACATTTAAAGATTTCAACCAGGCATTTGCTTTCTTAACAAGGATCGCTATGTTATCAGAAAAAATGGATCATCATGCAGAATGGTCGGGTGTATACAATAAAGTGCATATCCGGCTTAGCACACACGATTCAGGTGGTGTTACGTCTAAGGATACGGATATGGCTACATCTATTGAAAAGTTTTTATAAAAAGAAGCTCTTCTTAATTTGAAGATCATAAATAAATACTCACTAATCAACGTACAATGCTCAATGTACAACGGAGTTGCACTTGAATATTGAACATTGTACGTTGATTAGTGAACATTTTAGTATTAACTATCACCTGGAAGAAAGCTCCCCAACCACCTCTGAAAAGTTGCTATTCCCCCAATGTTCCGCATACTTACCGTCTTTGATCCTTATAATATCTATAACATTAATGGCAACACATTTTCCTGTAGGATGCACGCCCATCAATTCACCCGTATGTGTTCCATGTATTACCTTCCTTGTTGTTACTTTATCGGCTTCTGCTACCTGGTCAAGTATCTCAACTTTAATGTTTGCGAATGCTGCTCTTAAAATATTTTCTATAAAATGTATCATTCCATTAGCTCCCTTTGATGAACCGGGAGGTGCAGCGTGATTGATCACGTCATCACTCACAAGGTCCATGAATGATGAGAAATTGCCTTGCTCAATAAATTCTTTATTGAATCTTTTTACAATTGTTTTGTTCTGTTCGGTTGTTGTATGCATAATATTAATTTTATCATACAAAGCTATTTCGAACAAGGGTTGCGGGTATAAGGGTATGCGGTCAAAAATTATGGCTAAACGATCATTTGTTTCATTTGAAATTCTTTTGGTTTCATTCCATACACCTGTTTAAAAGATTGCGAAAAACTTGAATGGTTTTCATAACCTACTTTATGATATACTTCAGCCGGCCTTTCATTACCATGCATCAGCAATTGTTTTGCAAGTTCCATTCTTTTGTTCAGCATCCATTTGTTGGGAGATGTTCCATAGATTTTTTCAAAACGCCTTTTAAACGTAGACACACTGGTATTACATAAAAATGCAAGTTCATCAATACTAATATGGCTGGTGATATTCACCTCTACTGCTTTCCTGATCTCAAGATCATCAAAATCTTTGTGCTTTTCATTTTGAAATGACAATAGTTTCAAAGGATATCTTTCAAGAAGGTATAACATCAGCTCTTCGAACTTTAATAGTTTCATTGCTTGCGAAAGCTGCGTTTTTGTTTGAAGAAGCAATAGCAACGAATTAATGAAATTAAGAACAAACTCATCTTTTTTGAATGAAATATAAGGTTCGCTGTTCAGTTTTTGTTTTGATTTAATTTTTGCGATTTGACCGTCATGCCTCAGATAAAAATCAGCTAATATCTTATTGTCAAAAAAGATAAGTATACTCCTGAAAATAGTTTTATCTGACAGGTTCATTGAAGCCAGGCAATTACCTGCGGATAGAAAATGAAATTCATCCATATTCACATGCACGGTCTTTTCAGCAAAATGCATGGTCTTCTCGCCTCTAATAACAAGACTGATCGCATTTTTATTCAGGATGCTCCTTCCTTTAAATGAGCCAATAGCTGCTGAGTAATCATGGAAGATGATACTTTCAGCAGATCCAGTTTGATCTGGAAAAATGTCGTCGGGTAAATTAAATGGCTCCATTAAATGTGTACTTTAATTTTATTTGAGGAGTAAAGTTAGCTTTTCTGTGAGTACAAAGCTGTGAGCTATGAGCTGTGAGCCGCGAGCGAATTACTTATACTTTAGGTCTATTCTTAAATTGACATTTCAAAATATAGCCATAAATATTTATAGACAAACTCAAAGCTCATAGCTCACAGCTGGCATTCTAATTCCTGTTTTTACCGAAATTTGCTCTATGGAATATTTTGTCGATAAAGATTCTATCGTTAGAAAAATATGGGGCAAGGGTGATACCATCCTTTTTATTTTTGCAGGCGCTTCAGCAGAGTTTGCACTTAACAAGGCTGTCGACTGGCTTTATTTCACCGGCAAACTTCCTGCTGATCCCATTGGGCGGCTATTCTCCACCGTTTGTTATGCGCAACAGATTGTTTTTTCAAATACTGAAGATGCATATAAAGCAATAGACAGGATCACTGCTATTCATGCAGGCGTTGAGAAAAGCAGGCAGGCCGTTATTCCTGATTGGGCATACCGTGATGTTTTGTTTATGCTGATCCATTATTCCATTGCTTCATTTGAAATACTTGAAAGAAAACTCAGCCATGCAGAAAAAGAAGAAGTGTTTAATGTTTTTTTTCGTGTTGGCAGCAGGATGAAATTAAAAGAGCTTCCGGTCAATTACGATCAATGGATCATTCACCATGATGCACATTTACAAAATGATCTTTTAAGAAGTGAACATACTGTTGATCTTTTTAAACAATATAAAAAACAGCTTGGCGGTTTTCGTTACAGGCTGCTGTTAGATACTCAGAAGTTGATCGTTCCGGATATTGTAAGAAACTTAATGAAACTAAACAAGTTTTCTCTTGTACAAATCATTCTTCCATTTTACAAGATCAGCCGGGTCATCAAACTGGATAAGCCAATAAAAGCATTGATTCTTCCGGCGAATTATAAAAAACAAATAAAAGCACTGGATAATTCAGGTTATGACAATCGGTAATCGTGAAACGGCAATTAGCATTTCAGATTTTAAAGTTCCGGAAGATTAAGGAGCGCATATTTGCCGTTTCACAATTCTCATTGCCTGTAAATTATTTTCTACCCGACCAATAATTATTATCCTGCTTAAAATCAGGAACCTTACTGTAAGCTACAATGGCAAAACCTGCATCTGGTACCTTGGCAGTATGGTTTGATGTTTTTACTGTTATATTTATCTTATGCACATATTCCTTTGTTTCATCCTGCCCGGGACACATTTCGCCGGCATCGATCATTAACATTCCCCAGCAACGCGTTACTTTAAAAACTTTACCACCAGGAGAAACAGCTTTTGCACCCAAATAAGTTACTTCTGGCGGAAGAAGGATAATGATCTTTGTACAATACGAACAATCATCGCTGCTATCAACCACAGTTGCTGTAAATGTATATTGTCCACCAGGCTTATGTAATATGTTTGCATTCACGATTGCAAGATCTGCATTTAAAAAACCAACCGGCTCATCTGTAGCAAGACGTGCTGTATCAGGGCAACATTTAGCCTGCACCTGTGCCTGTGAAACAACCGACATCATCATGAAAATGACAATGAAAATTGATTTACATGTTTTCATTTTATAATTTTTTCTGCCTACTCTTTGATCGGATTTTCGGCTTACTCCGAATTGACCATTACAAAATCAGAAGAATAGATATTAAATACAAGCGTGATTTCACCTAAAATATCATCGTCTTTTTACAATAGGAATTCAATAAACGAGTATAATCGGTATATACATTTTGCAGTTAATGCATTCAGCAAGAGCTTTTAGCATTATCACAAAAAAGTTTCTTTTCCCTGTGATTTTTACGACCTTTTCCATACTAATTAAGCAACAGGAATTTTTTATATGCCGGACAAAGGCGATTTTATTAAAATCATACAAGAGAATGAGGGCCTTATTTATAAGGTAACAAAAGTGTATGCAAATAATAAAGAAGACGGGCAGGACCTATACCAGGAAATTGTTTACCAGCTTTGGAAATCTTTTGATTCGTTCAGGAATGAATCCAAGATCAGCACCTGGATATACCGCATCGCATTGAATACTGCTATCGTTCATTTAAATAGAGAAAAACGCAAACCAAACCAGGTGCCTGTTGATGACTGGATACTGAATAAAACAGATAGTACAGACAATCTTACCGATGAACGCAGTGCGCTTTTATTTTCAGTCATAAAAAAATTAAACCAAATAGAAAAAGCGATCATCCTGCTTTACCTGGAAGGAAGATCGTATGATGAAATAGCAGTCATAACAGGTTTTACGGTAACCAATGTTGGAACCCGTTTGGGAAGGATCAAACAAAAACTTATATCTCTAATAAATTAAAAAACAAATTATGCAACTTGAAGAAATGAAAACAATGTGGGGAGTGATGAGCGAAGAGATCGAAAAACAAAAAACATTAACGCAATCACTCATTATTAAAATGACACAATCAAACTACAGGACCAAAATAAACAACATTTTACTGCCTGAATTAATAAGTACACTGGGTTGCTTTGTATGGGTATTTTACATACTTATCAACCTGGAGCAATTCGACAAATGGTATTTGCTGACTTGTGGAGTTATTGCTGTAGCACTTCTTATCATCATGCCCGTTATCTCGCTTAAAGCCGTTTACAAGATCAGGCATTTGAATATTACCGGCAATAATGTGAAGCAATCATTGCATGAATATTCAAAAGGAAAACTACGGTTCGTATTTATTCAAAAACTTAGTTTTTATCTTGGCGCCATACTCTTGGTTGTGATCGTTCCTGTTACCGGTAAACTGATCGCTAAAAAAGATCTTTTCATTGAGACAAATCTCTGGCTTTGGTATGGCATCGGGTTTATTTTCTTTTATTTATTTGCAAAATGGGTATTTAAAAAATATAGCAGATCGGTGAATGATGCAGAAAATATTTTGAAGGAATTGGATGCGTAGTTGTTGATTATGGTAACTCTTTTAATGCAAGATACCAGATACGGGATACGAGATATGATACCTGGTATCACTTTTAAATGAATTAAAAAAGTGCAGGCCCTTAGGCCTGCACGATATATACTACTATTACCTATTTATAGTTACTATTTTTGGTTAGTATTCGGTGGTTGGTTCTTTTTTACCTCCTGCAATTCGCAAAACCACCAATAAAAGTCCAAATACCAGCACAAGGTGTACAGAACTTCCTAATCCAAATACGAAAAATCCAAGTGCCCATGCGGTTATGAAAAGAGCCGCAAATAAATACGTTATGTTTCCCATGATTTTTAATTTTTAAGATTTACAAAAATTATATCCATTTGTTTTAATCATATCCATACATACAATTGCTATAAGGATGCCAAATGCCAGGATAACTGCAACTAATTTTTTATTTTAACACAAACAATATTGAATCGTTATTTAATTACCCGGTTCCCGCCCCAAAATGGATAGAGCTTTCCACAGTATTTTATCAATAAACAAATTTGCTCATGTATAAAATGAAATTCGAGGTAGCTACGAGAAAAACCAATTATTATTTTATATTCTATTTATGAATTCAAAAAAAGGTCGGTTTAAGAAAATTATATCGGGCAGATACTGTATTTTAGTTGCACTGAATAACTGTATATGAGCTATCAATCCGGCACGCATATTATTGCCTCACTTACTACGAATGCAACAAACCTTCTTAATGGTTTTGAAAATTTTAAAACATTAGTAGATGATTTGATAACTAAATACAAACTAAATAACCTCGGTGAAGTCTATCATAATTTTTCACCTGCAGGCTTTACTGCAGTAGTTTGTTTAAGCGAAAGCCATTTGTCTGTTCACACCTGGCCGGAAACCGGGAAAGTTAATCTTGATATTTATTTAAGCAATTATGAAAGAACCAATGATCAAACCGTTGCCGGCATATATGAAGCAATGGTAAAATATTTTGACGCAGTCGTTGATCAAACCCAAACCATTTATCGTTAATTATAAGATCACAATGTTACAATGCCCTTCCTGTTCGTCCATTCTTAATTTTACATCGGAGCAAACCAATGTAACAGAATGTAGCTGCGGGAAGGTCATAGCCATAAAAGATGGCTCGCCTGTTGACACAAGGATAACTGCAGCTACACATAGCATTGAGTTCATTGTTCAGGGCACAAAAGGTGTTTGGCAAGGCAAGCCTTTTAAAGTTACCGGCAGGCTGTTAACAAGAGGTGAAGACTGGCTTTTTAATTACTGGAACATTGTTTTTAACGATGGAGAAAAGGCCTACCTGGCAGAAAGCTATGGAAGCTATGCCATACTGAAAAACATCAATACAAAAAGCCCGCTTTATTCAAATAAGATAGACATGCTTGTAGTTAACAACTTTGTTGAGCTGCAGGAAAATGAATCTTTTTGTCTTCTAAGAAAAAATAATGATGTTGAATTGCAGGTTGAGGCTGAGGTTTTTTTACCCGGGTATTCAAAAAAAATAACAGTACTGGATTTTTATTCAGAGAAAGGCAATTACATAACAGTATTTGAATTTGCCAAAGAAAATATCTGCTATTACGAAACACTTTTTACTGAATTTGCTGAATTAAAATTAACCGCCCTTAAAGCAAATACAAGGCATAAAACTTACTCATGCCTGCAATGTTATAAAAACATGGATGTATTTGCATTTCCATTTTCACTAACTGTGAGTTGTGCAAATTGCGGCACACATCATATTGTAAACCAGGAAACGGGCAACCTGGAAAAGAAAGAAAAAAATA
Source organism: Ferruginibacter sp. (assembly GCA_047601875.1). Classification (GTDB taxonomy): domain Bacteria; phylum Bacteroidota; class Bacteroidia; order Chitinophagales; family Chitinophagaceae; genus Ferruginibacter. The sequence continues at coordinate 1,821,178 of JASGIL010000001.1, forward strand.
ATACAGACCCGCAACCTGATATACAAATAGGTTGCACGGGCACCATCAATAACATCAGCTTTAAAGTAATTGGTTATAGCCAGAAAATGGAATACAGCCAGGGGCAATCGAAATGGAAGGAATATGTATTGTACAACAGGGAACATGGTTTTGCTTTTTTAAGTGAATTTGAAGGACACTGGATCTATGTAAAAGAACAGGCAAGACCGCCGGTACTTGGGAAATACAAGGAGCAGGCATTTGGTTATGACAATAAATTTTTTGAGCTATTCAACGCATACACTTATACGGTAGTAAATGCGGTTGGCGAACACCCTTATGACATTTCGAAAGTATCAAATTATAATGTAAGAGAATTTATCGCCCCCCCGGTTGTATGGTTTACCGAGACAAATAAAAAAGAAGCAAACTGGTTCATTGGCAATCACATTGAAAGCAGCAGTGTTTTAAAAAATTTTACATTTCCCGATCATAAGCCTTCTAAATACGGAGTTGGTATGGTACAACCAACCGGGAGCATGAATAAACAATCTTTTTTTAGGATACTTCTTATTTCCATGGCTCTATTACTGGGGATACACATATTGACAGGCATGAACAAAACAGAAAAAGTTGTGCTGGAGAATCAATGTGATTTTAAATCTACATCAGACAGTATCAATTTTACCAGCACCAAATTTCATCTTGATAAATGGAAAAGTAATCTTCGGTTTGAGATCAGTGCCCCGGTTAACAATAACTGGTTTGAACTGAATGCAAGCCTGATCAATGCAGATAATGGCAAAGAATACAGTTTTCAAAAAGGAGTAGAACATTATTCAGGTTATAGTGACGGCGAAAGCTGGAGCGAAGGAAGTACAGATGAAGATGCATACCTCACCGGTATTCCTGCAGGAAATTATTTTTTAAATTTTACAGGAAGAAGGGAACCCAGTCTTGGCCATGTAGATCATTTTAATTTAAAAGTAGTGTATGATGTATCAAGCCATCGTAACCTGCTTTTTGCGATTCTTATAGTAGTGATATTTGCTACTGCTCAATATTTTATTTTTTACAGTTATAATAAAAGGAGGTGGCAAAACAGCCGCTTCTCACCTTACAGTTATGAATCTTAATTTTTTTAATTCAGCACACAGCCTTTTCCCCATGCGTTGGCTCATAACCGGGGTCATGTTAACCGCCGGCACGTTGTTCTATTACGATTATTCCGGTAACAGGTTATTTGATTTTTCTGAACAGGAACAATGGAGCAAAAGCGGACCAGGCTATCACAAATAATTTTAAAACAATCAATATGTCACAAGCAGTTATTAATTCTGTATTATTTTCTTTTCTAGGGGTATTTATACTGTTCATTTGTTTTGGGTTGATAGAAATATTAACACCGAAACATAATATCAGGAAAGAAATACTCGACAACAAGAACATGGCCGTAGCCGTACTTGCCGGTTGCTTTATGCTTGCTGTTGCCATTATCATTGCATCTGCTATACATTAATAATGATAAGAAGAGAGCATGGTACACAATGGTTGTTATTAACAGCCGTTTTTGTAATTGCCACCTGCGGGCTCATATACGAGTTGGTGGCAGGTACACTTGCCAGTTATTTACTTGGCGATAGTGTTACACAATTCAGCACCATTATAGGTGTGTACTTATTTTCGATGGGCATCGGTTCATTCCTCTCAAGGTATTTTGATAAGGCCCTGCTTAGCTGGTTCATAAAAATTGAATTGCTGGTTGGTGTTATTGGTGGTTTTAGTTCAGCGATATTGTTCGTGGTATTTCCCATGGCATCCTCATTCAGACTTATACTTTATGCGATCGTATGCATTACCGGGATACTCGTCGGCCTTGAAATACCGCTGCTGATGCGCATATTGAAAGATAAAGTTGAATTCAAAGAACTGGTGAGCCGTGTATTTACATTCGATTATATTGGTGCATTGCTCGCTTCACTCATATTCCCATTGGTGCTTGTGCCGCACCTGGGGCTGATACGAACTTCTCTTTTTTTTGGAATTTTAAATACATGTGTTGGCTGGTACCTTGCAAATAATTTCAGGAAAGAAATACGTAATCCTGGTTTTCTAAAGGCATCTGCTATTATTATATTATTGCTCGAACTGGTTGCTTTTGTTTATTCAGACAGCATCATGAATTACAGTGAAACCATGAACTTCAGCGACAAAGTTGTATATGCCACTTCAACGCCATACCAACGCATTGTAATTACAAGAAACAAAAGAGAACTAAGGCTTTTCCTGAATGGAAATTTACAATTCAGCAGTGCAGATGAATATCGTTACCATGAAGCGTTGGTACACCCGGCATTATCGTCTGTAAGCAATCTTAAAAATGTATTGGTGCTTGGTGGTGGTGATGGATTGGCGGTTCGTGAAATTCTAAAATATCCTTCTGTAGAAAAGATCACATTGGTAGACCTTGATCCGGCAATGACTAAGTTATTTTCTTCACAGGAAGTTTTGAAAAATATCAACAACAATTCTTTACTGAATAAAAAATTAACGATCCATAACGCCGATGCATTCATGTGGCTAAGAAATAATACCACCATGTTTGATGCTGTGATCGTAGATTTTCCGGACCCTTCTAATTTTTCTATTGGCAAATTATACAGCAATAGTTTTTACCAGTTACTAAAGAAAGCCATTGCACCCGGTGGCATTGCTGTTATTCAGAGTACTTCTCCTTATGTGGCGCCAAAAAGTTTCTGGTGCATTGACACTACCATTCAGTCTGCAGGTTTATACACAAAAACTTATCACAATCTTGTTCCTTCGTTTGGTGAGTGGGGGTATATTATGGCCATGCCACAACAGGAACACAATTGGTTTTCTTCAACACCGCATGAACTGAAGTTCATCAATGCTGCAACGTTGGATCAAATGTTTGTTTTCCCGGAAGACATGAAAGCACATCAATCATTAAAAATAAACAGGCTCAACAACCAGGCATTGGTAACTTATTTTGAAGAAGAATGGGATAAGTACCAGGATATGTAGCAATGAAAAGAAGAGCATTCATACAAACGGCTTTTTTTACGGCAGCGCTCACAAAGTTGCTGGCATCATGCAAAACAAATAAAAAAATTCCTGGTAAAATTTTAGGCGCTTCTGCCAATATCGGGCACATATTAAGAGACGGGTATAAAGGAACAGCAAGTACAGTTACAAAGAAAAAAGCAGTGATCATTGGTGGCGGTATCAGCGGACTTACTGCTGCAAGAGAACTTATAAAAAACAATCTCACTGATTTTATTTTGCTCGACCTGGAAGATCATGTTGGTGGCAATGCTGCTCATGGCAAAAACGAAACTTCCGCCTATCCACTCGGTGCTCATTATATTCCTACTCCCAATAACAACCTGCAGGAATATCTTTCATTTTTACAGGAGCACAATGTAATTACCGGCTACAATGAAAAAGGTTTACCCGTATACAATGAATATTATTTATGTTTTGATTCGCAGGAAAGACTTTTTATAAATGGAAGATGGCAGGAAGGTTTGATACCACATTATGCCGTACCTGGAAAAGAATTAGAAGAGACAGAACGTTTTCTTTCTTTAATGGATGTTTTTAGAAATAAAAAAGGAGCTGATGGAAAAGATGCATTTGCTATACCGGTTGATCAATCAAGCCGGGATGCTGATCTTATACAACTCGACAGCATCAGCATGAGCTCATGGATGCAAAAAAATAATTTCTCTTCCGAATACCTGCATTGGTATATCAACTATTGTACAAGAGATGATTTTGGTACAACCTACGATAAGATAAGTGCATGGGCAGGCATCCATTATTTTGCTGCAAGAAAAGGTATTGGAGCAAATGCAGATCACAGCGATGTAATTACATGGCCGGAAGGAAACGGTTTTTTAGTTGCAGCATTGCAAAAAAATATAAAAAACAATACCAGTACAAATTCACTTGCATTGAGCGTAAAACAGGAAGCTGGTATTATAAGAATTGAATACCTTGATGTAAAAAAAAACACGCTTCATGCAATTGAGGCTGAACAATGCATCTTAGCCGTTCCACAATTTGTTGCTGCAAGGCTTTTACATGATGATGAAAGAAAGAAAACAGTACAGGATCATTTTCACTATTCACCCTGGATGGTTGCAAACCTGCACGTATCAGAATTAGCAGAGCTGAATGGCATTGAATTAAGCTGGGACAACGTGATGTATCAAAGTAATTCACTTGGTTATGTGGATGCAACGCACCAGTTGGTTCAGCAAAAAACCATGCTGAAAAATATCACTTATTATTTACCACTTACAGAGGGTGATTGTGTTTCAGCAAGAAAAGCTGCACAAAACAAAACACATGAAGAATGGGTAGAATTGATCATTGCCGATCTTGAAAAAATTCATACAGGCATACGTGATGCTATAAAAGAAATAAACATTATGGTATGGGGACACGCAATGGCACAACCATTACCGGGAATGATATTTGGCACAACGCGGCAAGAGCTGGGAACATCGCTAAATGATAAGATACATTTTGCACATACTGATATTGCCGGCATCAGTATTTTTGAAGAAGCATTTTACCAGGGATTGGGTGCTGCAAAAAAAACCATTGAGAATCTATCCAAAAAATAATTCAATGAACAAGCAACCATGGATAGGAAAACCATTGACCGATATCATTTTTATTTTATCGCCTCCATTTTTATGCCTGCTCATTGTTATTTTATTTCCGGGTGTTTTCCAGGATGCAAAAGACATATCGCTTTCGGGCTGGGTAATATTAATATTACTGATCGACGTGGGCCATGTTTACAGTACATTATACCGAACTTATTTTGACAGCAATGCATTAAAGAAACAACAAACCATTTTATTTGCTATCCCCTTCTTTTCATTTATTGTTGCAGTTATATTATATAGTTCAAGCAGCCTGTGGTTTTGGCGTATACTTACTTATGTAGCTGTATTTCATTTCATCCGCCAGCAATACGGTTTTATGCGATTGTATAGCAGGAAGGAAGCAAAAAATAATTTTACTACCCTTTTTGATAAAATAATTATTTACACAGCCAGCCTGTATCCCATACTTTACTGGCATTTAAAAGGCCCGCGAAATTTTAACTGGTTCATTGAAAATGATTTTATTTTTTTGAGATCAGGAATCGTGCTCAACATTGCAACTGCTATATATTTTTTATTGGTAGCAACATATATTATTTTAGAACTGCGGAATATTATAATAACAAGATCAGTCAACGTTCCAAAGTTTTGTATTATTAGCGGAACACTGCTATCCTGGTATTTTGGTATTGTATATTTTAATGGCGACATGGCTTTTACTTTATTGAATGTTGTGAGCCATGGTATTCCTTATATGGCATTGATATGGATCCATGGAAAGAAAAATTATTCAAAACCAGGTGCCGGTACAAGATTTTTAAAGTTGGTTTTTAGTAAGTATGGCATCATCATCTTTCTTGCAGTTATTTTTCTTTTTGCTTTTATTGAAGAAAGTCTTTGGGATATCTCCGTATGGAAAGAACATAAAACCATCTTTGGCACTGATCATCTTGCGGAAATAAACATCAGTAATAACCTATTGAATTTTATCGTTCCCTTGCTGGCGCTACCACAAATAACACATTATATACTTGACGGGTTCATCTGGAAAATAAAAAAGGATGAAATTAAGTGGAGCAATGAGGTGAATAGTTAATTAGCTATCCAGGCCTAGTTGATAAGGTTGACAGGTTAATAAGTTAAAAAACTACAACCTTATTAACCTGTCAACTTTCATCAGCAAATTCAACCAGCAATTAAAACCTTACATTAGCTGTATGAAATTTTTATTTGCAGCATTGTTATTTTTCTCATCGCATGTTACCGCTCAAAGGGCACTCAACATTTATGGAGGCATCAACCGGGATGTATACCTCGGCTGCCTGAATTGCGGCAGTAATAATTCAAATTCAATATGGAATGCAAAAGGGTTGTATGGATCGGCACAAAATTCAAATTCAATATGGAACCCAAACGGAATGTATGGAAGCGCTACAAGCAGTACTTCCCCGTTTAATCCTACTGCAAGCGATCCACCTGTGATCTTTGGAAAAAATGGTAGCTTCATGGGCTATTTTACGATCAATGAATACAAATCGCAAAGAGCAGGCGGACAACTCCTGCTAACTATTTATAAATATTACGACCAGATAAGGAATGATGTTGACAGGTGGTATGAAAAACTTTTTAAATAATGATGAAATATATTTTTACCATATTGTTGTTATTGAATGTTACGCTTTCATTTGGGCAAGGACCTGCATCCAATAAAAAAAATACTGATAGTCTCACAAATGAAAAATACAGGCTGGTCAACGAATTTTTGAATCTCTCTCCCAAAGATGTTATTGCTGATATCGGAACAGGCGTTGGCTATAGCTTAATTCCAATAGCCAATGGATGTGGTGATTGTAAATTTGTTGTTGAAGATATCGACAGCCTTACCTGCAATAAAGAATCATTATCAAAAAGAATTAAAAAGAGCGGTAATAAAACCAGCATAGAAAATTTCAGTTTTTATTATGGTACCGAAAAAACCACAAACCTTCCATCTTCAACTTATAATAAGGTTTTGATCTTTGATGTAATTCACGAAATGACTTACCGGAAAGAAATGCTGAATGATATAAAAAGAATATTACAACCCAATGGATCGGTGTTTATTGAAGAGATCCTGGTTAACAGGAAAGTAAAAAAAGACAGGATATGCAATTATCCTTTCCTTACAGAAATGGAATTTAAAAAGTTACTTACCGACAATGACCTTACCATTAAAAGAGAAGTAACAACATTTGATAGCGGCAAAAACAGGTACATTAAAATATTTGAATGCACATTTTCGAAATGATATTCCTTTGTGGTTAAGTGAAAAATTCGTTTCTTTAAATAAGTACAACAGATCCCAGGAATAACAAATTACCAAACTTTCAAAACGTGAAGGAAATTCCCGATACCATTCAAAAAAATGAAACTACTTCCAAAAAAGAAACCAATGCTCAACAAATTTATTTTCCTGAATTAGACGGCTTAAGATTTTTAGCGTTCCTGCTGGTTTTTATACATCATTTAAAATCAATCCCGGGTATTCCTTTTTTTTCTATACTGCAGGTTAACGGGTGGATAGGCGTTGACCTGTTCTTTGTTTTATCAGCATACTTGTTTACGAAACTGTTGATCGCAGAATTTTATAAAACGAACACCATCAGCTTTCGCAAATTTTACATCCGGCGTATATTCCGTATCTGGCCAATCTATTTTTTCCTGGTTCTTTTTTCTGTTCTCTTTTACGTTTTTGTGGAACACAAAGTAATTAGCAGCTATATTGGTATACGCCTTGCAGGATTGATGACCTTTACAGATAACATCATCACTGCATTTCATGATTATAACCCTATCAGCTTTACCAATCATTTATGGACGATTGGCTATGAAGAACAGTTCTATCTTTTTATTCCGCTGATCATTCTTTTTTTGGTTCGTTCTTCATTTAAAGTAAAATTAATTTCGTTCGTTTCAACATTAATTGTATTCAATGCAGCCAGGCTCATTTTAATTGCAAACCACGCCCCATATCCATCAATATGGGTATTGCCAATTACACATTTTGAATCAATTGTTTTAGGTATTGTAATTGGATTTGGTGGCTTTGACCTATTCCTGAAAAGGATCAATGGGCTGATCATATTTTTATTTGGAATACTCTTTTTTATTTTACTATGCCAATTACCGGATGCACAGGATATTTCTTATTGGAATACTGCTTCGTATTCGGTAATAGGGATTTCTACTGCTCTGGTTTTGTATTCAGTTTTACAAAGCGGGCAACTTAAAAAATTCTTTTCCGGCAAAATCCTTGTTTTCCTGGGTAAGAGATCATACGGCCTTTATATCTATCATCTGTGGGGCAATTTTGTAGCAACGGTAGCAACGAAACACATACCAATATTTTCGCAAAATCCTTTTATGTATTTTGTATACTCATTGACGTTCACCATTACCATTTCCATTCTTTCATATCATTTTATTGAAAAGCCTTTCTTAATACTAAAGAAAAAATTTGAAGTAATTACTTCAAGGCCGGTTTAGAATGACCGTGTTACTCTTTTATTGCTTTTATGGATACTGCTGCTCCACCTCCTGCTGCAAGTTTTAATTGCAGGATACTTTTGTTGTCTACTGTAATATGGGTGATCTTATAGGCTTCAGGATTGCGTTTCCAGTCCGCATCGTCGGCGTCAGCATAAATAACAGCGTCATACTTCAGTCCTTTGTCAAGAAAAGATAGATCAACAGGAAAATTGCGGCTATTCTCATCCGTTACGGCACCAATATACCAGTTGTTTGTTCCCTTTTCTTTACGTGCCATTACAATATAATCGCCCGGTTCTGCTGCTACGATCTTTGTATCATCCCAATCAACAGGAACATCTTTTATAAACTGGAACGCATCCATGTGTGCTTCATAATTCTCCGGCAGGTCGGCTGCCATTTGTAATGGGCTATAGATGGTAATGTAAAGCGCCAATTGTTTTGCAAGTGTTGAGTTCACCTGCCTGTTCGGATCGTTTCCATAATTTTTTAGTTTAAATATTCCCGGCGTATAATCCATTGGCCCACCCATCAATCTTGTAAAAGGTAAAATGCAAACGTGATCGGGCCTGGTACCATTGCTGAAAGCATGAAATTCGTTTCCCCTGCCTGCTTCATTTGCCAGCCAGTTAGGATAAGTTCTTTGTAAACCTGTTGGCCGTACAGGTTCATGCATATCGATCATCACCTGGTAAGAAGCCGCTTTTTCTGCAGCACGTACATAATGATTTACCATCCATTGTCCATCGTGGAATTCTCCTCTCGGAATGATCTTGCCAACATAACCCGTTTTCACAGCATTGTATCCGAATTTTTTCATGAAACGAAAAGCCGTATCCATTTGCCTCTCATAATCAGTAACAGCACCGGAAGTTTCATTGTGCATGATCAGCTCTACGTTATTTTTTGCTGCGTACTCCTGTAGCGTTTTTACATCAAAATCAGGATACGGTCTTACAAAATCAAAAACATGTTCCTTCCAGATACCAAACCATGCTTCCCATCCAATGTTCCATCCTTCAACCAATACTCCTTTGATACCGTTCCTTGAAGCAAAATCAATATAACGTTTAACGTTAGCTGTGTTGGCTCCATGCCTTCCATTTGGTATCAATTGTCCATTCTTATCTGTTGAGTCCGGGTGGTCTGAATAATTCCAGCCGCTTTTGCCGGTTTGCAATTCCCACCACACACCAACAAATTTCATTGGATGGATCCATGAATCATTGCTGATCTTCGAAGGTTCATTTAAATTCAGTATAAGTTTTGAAGCAAGTACATCTGCTGCTTTATCGCTTACAATGATTGTTCTCCAGGGAGTATGAAACGGCGCATGTACATAAGCCTTGTTACCCATTGCATCCGGCACCAGGCTGGAAGACAACTGAAAGTTTGTTTTGTTCACATGAAGTTGCATAGCAGGATAATCAACCAATGCCGCTTCATGAATATTAATGTAAAGTCCGTCATTCGTTTTCATCATCAAAGGCGTTTGCACCGAATTGGGATCAGTAACTGTACGCATATACATATCGGCACTTAACTTCACGATTTCAGTATTATCGATCTCACTTATTTTAGAAGTGGTATAAGGATATTCATTCGTATCATAATCACCCGGTATCCAGAAAGCTTTATGATCGGCTGTTAAATTAAATTGTGTTCGTTCATCTGTGATAATAAAATAATTGAGTGCAGTTTGCTTTGGAAATTCATAACGAAAACCTACGCCATCTTCAAATATCCTGAACTTAATATCCAGCAATCGCCTGCTGATCTTTTGTATAAGATGAAAATTAAGTTGCGTATAATGATCACGTATCTCTCTCACTTCTCCCCATACTGGTTTCCAGGTTTGATCAACAGATAGGCTATCCATGTTTATCATTTCAAATCCATCAAGCATTGAATCAGTTCCGGTTAAATGAAACCCAAGAGATGAAGGTTTTATTACAACTTTGTTATCAAAGAAAACAGCATAGATTGGTTTACCATTTTCATCAATTGTAAAACTGAGTTTTATTTTTTTCATAGATGCATGAAACTCCTGGCTCATAGCAGTAAACATGCAAAGGATTGTTATTAATAAAGTGAATGATCTTTTAAATCCCATCTTTTAGAATTTGATACTTAATAAATACTCATCAACCCGGATGACCAGGTATTGTTGATTGATTGCCCTATACTAAGTTAGTCACCAGCGATTTAATACTATTGAAAAACAATAATCTCACTCGAAAAACGTTAGCATATTTGGCCCGGACTCCGGGCTTTATTGTTACGCAAATCACTATATCAATCGCCTGGAGATTTGTAAAACAAAACTAAACCATATCCTGTTTATGAAAAATTTTCTTACGCTCGTATGCATATTTATATGCAGTATAACGTCTGCACAGATCGTAAACATTCCCGATCCACATTTTAAGAATTGGCTGGTAACAAACTCGGGAATTAATACAAATAGTGATAATGAGATCCAGCTAAGTGAGGCCCTGGCAGTAACATCGATAAACGTAACAGCCGGTGGGGACCTTCAATATACTACTGACTTCACGGGGATACGTTCATTCGCCAACCTGACCATGTTTACAATATTCGCATTTGATAGTGTAACAACACTCGATCTTAGCGGCATGGCTGCGTTGAAAGGTGTATGGGTTCATTCTGCACTAAGTTTAAACAGCATCAATACTACCGGTTGTACCAATCTTGAAACTTTGGATTTTGAACATACAAATTTTTCAAGCCTGAATGTTTCACACTTGCAAAAATTAAAACGCCTGGAAATGTATGCAGATCCGCATGTAACAGAACTGATTGCTGAAAATTGCGCAAGTCTTAAAATTGTAAGCCTGGAGAACCCTGTAATAGATTATATTAATTTAAGGAATTGCGACAGCCTTGTTGATTTCAGGCCAGATGATGTGTTATCGAAGAAAATAGACCTTACAGGATGTGATGCATTACCCCAACTTTACTTATCGGTATGGGGTCTCGATACATTGATCTTAAACAACTGTACCCATCTTCAAAAAGTAGGAGGTGCGACTCCTGGTACAATATCCATAACCAAAATGGTGGATTTTACAGGTTGTATCGGCCTGGATAGTTTAAACCTGACAGGATTTGAGTTGAGGGAAGTTGATCTCAGTACCTGCATCAACCTGCGCAAATTTCGTTGGGACAGGTCCCCCAATACAAATCACTATGCCTATATTAATTTAAAAAATGGAAGTGCGCTAACATACTTAAATGTTATTTCACCATATAGTCATGATACTTTGTATATCTGTACCGACGATTTTGAAACGGCATTTGTAACGGCATCATTGAGTAGCTTCATCAATGGAACCCGTGTAGCAAATGTAAACTCATATTGTTCTTTTACAGGTGGTGGAAATTATAATACTATCCATGGTAAAATGAAGCTTGATATGAACAACAATGGTTGTGATGCAGGCGATATCGGTATGGGGAATGTGCCAATCACTTTCTTAAACAATACAACAGGAGAAACATTTACCAACTCTACTTATACAACAGGTGATTATGCATTCTATACTTACAAAGGAAATTTTACTTTAACACCTGCTTTCCCGAATCCATATTTTTCTGTTTCACCTGCAACAGCAAACGTTGTTTTTGATACGGCGAATAATTTAATTGCTACAAGAGATTTTTGTATTTCACCAAATGGAAATCATAATGATTTCGATATTAATTTTTATCCTGCAAGTGCACCGCCAAGACCAGGCATGCTGGTTGATTACTGGCTCGAGTTTAAAAACAAAGGAACAACAGCACTTTCAGGAAGTGTGCAATTAAATTTTGATAACAACAGGATGACGGTTGATCCACAAACTATAAATGATGCCAGTTCTTCAAGCCCGGGCCAGTTGATTTGGAATTTTCCGATCCTGCAACCATTCCAGTCAGGATCTATACTTGTAACATTTCATATGCTACCACCACCTGCTAATAATGTGCATGATAGTATTTCGTTTTCAGGATTTGTTAGTCCTATAGCAGGAGATGAAACACCGGCTGATAATAGTTTCGCCATTGTACAGGAAGTAAGAGGTTCGTGGGATCCGAATGATATTCAATGTATGGAAGGAGCTAAGATCAAACTTACCTCTTTGAATGATCCACTGCATTATATGATACGTTTTCAAAACACAGGTACTGATACTGCATTCAATGTAGTTGTTGTCGACACACTCAGCAACAATTATGACTGGAACAGCTTTGAATTTATTGGAAGCAGTCATCCATGTGTTGTAAAACATAAAGGGAACAAACTAGAGTTTAGTTTTCCAAATATCAATCTTGCATACCAGTCAATCAATGATGCAGGGAGCCATGGTTATATTGTTTTCAAAGTAAAACCAAAGAATACTTTGATCATGGGTGATTCACTTAACAATAGAGCAGGCATCTACTTCGATTTTAATCTCCCGGTAATGACAAACAAAGTTGCTACCATAATAAGTCCTACCTCAACACTTGCAATAAAGCTTGATTATTTTTCTTTAACGGGTAAAGAACAAAGTAATTTATTAACATGGAAAGCAACAGCAACAGAAGGCAATACCATTTTTGGAATTGAAAGAAGTGCTGATGGTATTCATTTCAACAGTATCGGAAATATAACTGCAACCGCTGAACGCTGCCAGTCGCCATTTACTTTTACTGATGATAAAACTTTAACCGGCAAGAATTATTACAGGATCAAAATGACCGATGCCAATGGAATTGTACTTTACAGTAAAACCCTCGTTGCAGGAAAAACAAAACAGGGACTGGAAATCAATTCAATTACAAGTGATCAAAGCAGCACTACATTATACATCAGCTCATCGAAACAACAAACGATCCAGGTAATAATGGCCGCTGCTGATGGAAAGATAATTTTTAAAGACACAAAAACGATACTTGCCGGTACAACCCAGCTAAACCTCCCTGTAAAAAACATGGCAAAAGGGATCACAACTTTAGTTGTTTACAACAATGAAGGCGATGTGATCACGAAGAGGTTTGTGAACTAACGATTGAACAGGAATACATGACCCATTAACGGTAGCCCTCCATTTTATGGAGGGCTTTTTTGCCAACATGGCGCCAATACCTTTTTTACAATGGGGTCGCAATAAGTTTTGTTGAATGCGTTGGCTTGCCCGCAAAACAAAATACCCAAAGAATATCAGAGGCTGAGATACTCATTTCCCCGGAACAAATTGATACGCTTTTGAAAATGAAGTTGAAACAATACAGTATCGGATAAATAGAAATACAGCCAAATCATACATCTTACTTCTTACATCATAGATTTAGTGTGGTCTCGCCAGGAATCGAACCTGGATCTGGAGCTTCGGAAACTCTCATACTATCCATTGTACTACGAGACCAGATAATTGACAATTGATAATGGACAATTGACAATCAAATGCAGGTGCGGAATATATCACTCATACTCCATTTGCATTTTTATTTTAAAGAACTTTTTTAGAAACAAATCATTGCCGATTCACGATTGCCGTTTGCCGATTCGCTATTTCCCAAATCCCTGGATATTCGTCCCAAATATCTTTACCGCAATGGCCAGCAATATTACGCCGAAAAATTTTCTGATGACCACCATGCCATTCGGGCCAAGTATTCGTTCTATCCACTTCAACGATTTCAGTACAAGGAATATTACAATGAGGTTGATCAAAATAGCAATGAAAATGTTAACATCATGATAGTTTGCTTTTAAACTCATGATGGTGGTGAGTGTGCCCGAACCTGCAATGAGTGGAAATGCAATCGGTACCACGCTCCCGCTTTTGGGATTGCTATCTGGTTTAAAAAATTCTAATCCCAATACCATTTCAAGCCCGATGATAAAGATCACAATACTACCGGCAACTGCAAATGAATGAACATCTATTCCAAGTAAGCCCAGGAATTGTTCTCCAATTAAAAGAAATACGATCATTAACCCGCCAGAAACAAGTGTTGCCTGTAACGATCTTATTTCTCCTCCCATTTTTACTCGCAAAGATGCAAGCACTGGAATTGAACCAAGCATATCGATCACCGCAAACAGGGTAAAGGTTACCGTGAGGATCTCTTTTATGGCGATGTAACTAAAGTTCATCCGGGGAATTTTTGCAAAGATAGGATTAATCAATTTGGAGATTAGCCAATTTGAAAATTTGGTAATACCTCAATATAAAAAATTTCCAGCCATCATAATATTTTACTAAGTATTGAGTGTTCTGAATTTAGCTCCAACAGACAAGCCCTGCAAAGACAATCATCATAGTGTTTGCTTAAATATGCAACCATTTCATTTGTAAACCTGATACCATGGCATTGGCAGTTTACAATATCTCCCACTTTGCATTCAAATGCACTGCCGCACCTGGGACAGGCTTTTTCCTCATGTTTGCAAAGTTTTTCCATTTGTTGGGCGTTTGTGTTTCTTGTAAGTTTCTAAAGTCGGGAATCGGCAAATCTTTAAAGCTTATACATCAAAAATAAAGATTTGCTAACTACCAATTGCCGATTCCCGTTTACTGCTTACCTGTTTACAAATACAATCGTATTCGGATTTATAGCCGGTGCAACAGAGAAGCTGAATTTCTTAACACCATTTTTATTAAAACATGTTATAATACCTGGTGTAGTTGAAAAATCACCAGCATCTGCAATGTAAACATCACCTTTAGCATCAATATTAACTCCATAAGGAGTAGTAACCACTGTTCCATCAGTGATAAAGTTATCGCTGATGCCTGTATGTGTTAATGTATTATATGTTTTAACCGGGCCACCACTATAGTTGTTATAGAAATAAGCTGTATCATTATGAATGCGGAGATGATCATAACTGTAGTCAGTAGTGCTAAGTATATCAATTCTTGTTTTAGTAGCGCTGCTTAATACTGCCACTGCGGGTGGGATCGAAGGTGTGGCAAAGAAATTCCCATAACCGGTTACATAAAGTTCTCCCAGCGAATTTGCTTCGATCTTTTGTGGATTGAGAACATGCTGTTATTTTCATCGTTTCAAGTTCTGTGCTTAGGTCAACAACAGAAACAGTAGAATCTGGAACCGGGTTAAAGCCCCCGGAATTGGCTACGTATAAATAGTTACCAACAGCAACCAATCCTTCGGGATTCGGCCCTACAACGATCGAGTTTGTTATTGTCAAAGATGTTGTATCAATAACTTTTACTGTTCCATCGTACGCAGTAGCGTACACCTTACCGTTATAGCCTACAGCAAAACGGGGCCCGGAAGGTACATTTATACTGTCTATCAGTACCCCTGTTGTAAGATTCAGTATATGTATCTTACCTGAACCATTCACAAGAATATAAATTTTATTTCCGTAAACGATCATATCATTGGCAAGATCACCAAGACCTGCAAGCGATGAATTTTTTTCGTGGAAATAATCTGCTGTCAGTGCTCCTGAAGAATCTACACGATAAGCAAGATAACTGTTGTTGGCGCCAAAGCCACCTTCGCTTAATACATACGCTACTTGTTTGGAAGTTGTATCTACAACAACAGGAGGAATAACGGCCGTCGCAACATTGTCATCCTTTTTACAGGCATTTAATAATACCACGAGGGGCAATATCCATTTGATCACATTCTTTTTCATACTCATTTTATTTAAGGTTGTTTATTTTTTAAATGATATTATTATACCAAGCCTGTAATTAAAACCCGGCATGGGATAAAATTTAATTATTTCATATTGCTTGTTGTAAATATTATTCAGCTCTGCCAACAGTTTATAATCCAGGTATTTTTTTGATGCAAATCCATAACTGACAGATATATCATGCGTTGCCCAGTTCTTCAGTAAGTTTTCTTCAGTTTGTATTCCTAAGCGGTAACGATAAGAAGACTTAATAATATTATAACTGAATGTGATCTTCCTGTAATTCGCATTGATGTTTACACTTGCCGAATGTTCAGGTGTATAAGGCAATTGTCTTTTATATGATGGAGATGCAGGATCTGAAACATCCAATGCTTTTTGGTAACTGTATGAAAAACGGGAACTGATGATCAACCCTCTCCACTGTTGAAACACAATTTGCATAGCGGCATCCAATCCTTTGATATCTGCTTCAGCAATATTGAGCATCGTCCATTGAAATAAATTTTGACGGGGAACTGCAAGGATCTTATCGGTTACTTTATTATAATAAGCATCCGTTGTAAAAATGAACTCATTTACAAAACCTTTTATCCTGCTATTGAATGTTATACCAAGGTTATACTGTTTTGCATATTCGGGGCGAAGGTTGGTATTGCCGATGTTCGTGTAATACAGGTCATCAAAAGTTGGTGCCCTGAAAATATCTTTATACGATGCACGTATCCTGAACGGAATATTATTGAATGGCTGAACAGATGCAGCTATGGCCGGTGTTAGTTCGTGTAATTTATTTGCAGCGGGTCCTATTTCTACCTTTTCACCTATATAAGTATGCAACAGGTTGCCAGTTATTTCAAAACGTTTTTGTTTCCATTGTATCGCAATGTTATTTAAAAGATTATCACGATCCGGGTTGGCAAATGATATTGCGAATGAATCTGTACGTTTAAGTTTGTCTTTAAAATAATCTATTGAATAACCAACCGACAGTGAAGGAATGACCTTATAACTATACGCTGCCGCTATATAAAATTCTTTTTGATGAAATTCATTTTCGAGTTTACCGGCATAATTGGGATAAGAAGGATCGATGTAATATTTATGATCAGACGAATACTTTCCATTGATCAATACCCTGCTTTTTTCAGAAATATTTATTTGCCATGAAAGTTGTGTAAAGAAACTTTCATTGTTCAGTCTTTCATTTGAAACATCATTGTACAAAATAACACCGCCTGGAAGTCCCCGTTTCGAATTGTAATAATATGTTTTGAATTTAACCTGGTTGCTGTCATTTACTGCATAAGCCGCATCGTATTCGAGCCGGTAAGCTTTAATATCAGAATTACTGCGCTTGTTTTTCGATTGGCCGGTTTCATAATCAACAAAAGAATAATTTCCTTTTGCCGACTGGTATTCAGCATTCAAACCTGTACTGAAATTCTTATTGACCTGTGTCTTAAAATAAAAAGAAGGATCAATAAACCCAAATGAACCAATCTTCATTTTTATTCCAATGCCTGTTTTAGGCCTTTCTTTATTACTTGATGAAGATGACAATGCAATCACTGACGCTGATGCATAGCTGCGGGCCGGCAACAAGATATCGGTTGGTTGATTACTAAAAAGCTGGATCGATTCGATATTATCCAACGAAAATCTTCCAAGGTCAATTTGTCCTCCCTGTGCATCTGCGATCATGATGCCATCATACATAATGCCCGTATGATTGGCACCAAGGCTCCTGACTGATATTGTTTTCAATCCACCGATCCCGCCATAATCTTTCACAATAACTCCCGGGAAATATTTTACAGCATCCGCAACAGAAATACTGTTCAGTTTTACCAGCGCCGCTTTATTTAATTGCTGAACCGCAACAGGTGTGGTACTTATATCCAATGGCTTTTTTGAAAATACTTTTACAGCAGTTAACGTATCAGCCACCTGCGCATATGTTTTGGAAGCTGCATTCACCATACAACATGCAATAAAAAGATATGTGCAATTTTTTTTCAAAAAAGTAACCGCCTTTGTCAAGCTACAGGAAAACAGATGAAGATGCTTGCTGCGCAATGATGCAGTAATGTCTTCAGCCTTTCACCCGAAAGCTTGATGATGAATAGAATTTGACTGGCAGGTCTTCTGGCTCGGTTACTGTTGAACACCTTCCCGTCCCTCAATTAGAAACAGTGGCTTGAAGAATCAACAGGTGAAGGCGGGAATGGGGAATCGGGAATCGGGCATTAAAGAATATTTTCTTTGCCGATTGACGATTGCCGTTGCCGTTCTCCACACACCTTACAGCTACGGGGATAGCGCCGGAATTACACCGGCTTCCCTTTTAATCCGTCCCCGCTAAAATCGGGGTTGGAACCAAATCTGCTGCAAATGTATACAGAATGGAATTAAATCGAAAAAAAGTTTCTATTGCCATTTTCTACACTCAAATACAATAAAAAAGCCGCTGATAAACAGCGGCCCTGGTATTCAAAAAGTGATTATTAGTGATTATGTCCCTCATGTCCGTCAGCTGGCTTTTTGCATTCGCCGGCTATTTTATGGAACGTATCATGTGCCTCACTGATCAATTTTGTCAGATCAGCATCAGATGCATTTGCTTTCACTTTAGCACTGATATTAGCACATTGTTCAACTAATTTTTTCAATGCTGTATGCGTTTCAGCAGGTTTATAATCCGCAGGAATGGGAGAAGCAGCCCATAATCTTGCCGCTGCAGCAAGGCTATCAGCTTTTGCTTTTAACGGTTTCAGATCACCATCTTCTGCAGGATGAAAAGTTGCTGCCATAAAACTATGAAAGGCTTTTTGTTCAGCCCAACCGGCAGATTTACCCTGTCCGAAACTTGTACCGGCAAAAAGGATCAATGCCAATACTGCTAATTTGATTTTTTTCATTTGTAAGTATTTATTGTTTAGTTTTTTCTGGCGCAAACATAGGGAAAGTTCAAGATGTTTCAAAGGTTTAAGAGGTTTAATAAGTTTAAAAGGTTCAAAAGGAAAATGAGACATGTAACATGCATCGGTTACCCGCTTTTACAAATCCATTCGCAAGGTTTTGAGAAAGAGGCGTTTGCCAATTAGCCCCAATCGCAATTTTTCTAAAACCGGTTTCAAGGCCGATGCTTCCACACAATATCCTGCCACCAGAAATATCCACATCAAATTTTCTGTCTATATCTTTTGCGGCATTTTCAAATAATAATCCTGCATTGGGCGCCAGTAATAATTTGTTTTTAATACGGTATTTATAATACAATTGTGTACCCACACTCAGTTTATTGCCATAATTATAATCATACTTATTAGCAGTATTCATTTTATAGCTTGCATTTATGTTCAGGCCAATATCCTGAAGCCGCACATCATACATCGCATTCAGTGTATAGTCAACGCTGGCGGTACCCAATTGAAAAAGATTTGCATTCTCGCTGGTATTCGCTTTATCGGCAGCATTGTATTTTCCTGTCGGAAGTTTTATACCGCCACCAATGAACAGGCTTTGTACCAATAATTTTTTATTAATCGTTTTTTTGGAATTGATGAGTTGGTAGAATCCTGATACGCTGATATCACCCAAACCATTCTTTTCTTTCGTTATACCCTGGTTGATCCTTTCATTAAAACCATAAGGGATGGTTGCCATGATACGGAATCTCTTTCCTATGTTCCAGCCACCCCATAATTCAAGTGTGTTGTAATGTTCACTGCTGGTTAAATAAGTTTGCATGCCACCGGCCCCGATATGTGTTCGCAATGAATTATAACGGTAACGTAGACCCATTATTTTTTTTGAGAAATCGGAAAGAATGCCGATATAGTAACTACCTACGCCGCACCCGCAGATATCACATGCTTTTGTTTTTGAGATAAGCATGCTGGTTATTATCAATAGTGTAATTAGTTTTTTCATAATGTTTGTTTTGTTTAACTCTGTGAACCTCTGTGAAAAACCTCCTTTACCTCTGTGGTTAAAAATTCAGAAACCACAGAGTAACACAGAGGTTTTTCACAGAGGCTCACAGAGGTTTAATTTTCTGTATGATCGTGCCGGATCATGTTTGCATAATTGTTTGCAATAGATGCACTGAAAGGATCAAATGTTACTGACGAATTTGTTGCAATACTCACATTGGATGACCCGGTAAATATTTTCAAAACATCAACCATCAAATGAATATTTGTTTCTTTTCCCGCCTGTACTTTCGGCGTTCCTCTTGAAGTAAGATCAAGTGTGATCGTTTTAATATTATTAATGGTTGGAGCAGAAGCGCCGCCGTAGCCACCAACATGATATATATAATTTCCTGCAACGGCTGCCGGTGAGTTCCCTTCCATATTAAAGAAAATATAACCACTGTTCTGGTCAAAATACATATCGGCAGCAAGTGTAGCCGGATCAAGCACACCTGTCCTGTGATCAATATCAAGTGTACTTCTTAAACTATCAACGCCCAGTACAAAACTGATGGAAGTATATTCTCCTTCGGGCACATTCAATATGGGCTCATGTGTTGTTTCATCAGATTCATCAATAAGAAAATAGCAACTATCCTGCGGAACAATATATTTTGATCCATCGGTTTTGATAAGACTGAAATTGCTTACAAAATATTTTAGCTTGCTTACGGAGAATGTTTCACCCGATGCATTCGTATAAGTTCCGGTATTCAGTAAAAGATCATCTGCGCCGGCAATATTATCAAACTCAACAGAAAGGGATGCTTTCACATCAGCATTGTATTGAGGTTTATTATCTTTTTTACAACTGCATAACGCAAGGATGCAGCTGAACATTAAAATATGTTTCATTCGTAGATTTATTAAATTAGTTAGTGAGTGCTGTCAATTAATAATTAAAAAATAAAAATTAAGAATGCTCCAGGTTTGGATGATCGTTAAATTTTAATCTGCCTGCCGACAGGCAGGTTCTTAATTATATCAATAGACATGTAAAGACATAGAATGGCCTGGTTCACAACAAACATGCTGTGAAAATTTGACCAGGAATGTTGAGATTAAACTGATGGCGGATGAAAAATGGATCGTGGAAATTTGATCTCCTTATTATCGTTTTTAATAAAATAAGTTGAAACCATTCGTTCAGAAAAAACGGAAGTTATTTTTGCAAAAAAAGTTTTTGATGAAACAACTTCAACCTTGGTTCCCATTTTACGTTCTTCCTGTTGTTGTTGTTTCTTTTCTTCTTCCAGTATTTTTTTCATCACCTGGCATTTGCCATTACAATGCATTTTGGGCCTGGCTTTGTTCACACAGTTTTTGGCATAGTCAGCCTGGTTAAAATAATAATCAAGTCTTATGAATGGTGCACTGAAAGTCTGTACAACAAATACGAGTAATAATATGGTAGCAGCTATTCGTTTAAACACGGCGCAAAGGTAAAGGTTTTGCCAAATGGAAGTTGATAAAATTAATACGTTGATATGGTTGACAAGGTTGCGACCCATTCAAGCATGTAAACTTTATTTACCCTGTTAACTTTATCAACCCTATCAACTTTATTTAATATCTTTTCACAATGCAAGCAAAAGCAAAACTGAACCTTTTCGATTTTACCATGATCATGGTGAGCCTGGTAATCGGCATGGGTATTTTCCGTACACCTGCCAATGTAGCCAAAGTAGCTCCTGATACTTTCTTATTTTTTGTTACATGGATCACCGGGGGGCTGGTTGCCCTTTGCGGTGCATTAACTTATGCAGAGATAGGGAGCCGGCTACCCGTTACCGGTGGTTATTACAAAGTTTTTTCATATGCTTATCATCCTTCCATAGCGTTTGCAATAAACTGTATCATCCTTGTATCAAATGCAGCTTCGCTGGCTGCGATCGCATTGGTTGGAAGTGAATACATCACAGGTGTAATTATACCACGCATGAATGATAAAGCATTCATGAGCATTGCAGCAAATGCCGAACACCTGCAGGTTGTACAAATAAGTATTGCCCTTACGGCCATTGTTATTTTTTATGGATTGAATTTGCTTGGGTTGAAACTAAGTGCGAAAGCACAAAACATTTTAATGATGATAAAGATCGGGCTGATACTGATGCTTGTATTACCCATTTTCTTTGCCGATACATCAGCCACAACCACAATGGTTCATTCAACAGTAAATCCAACATTAAAAGAATACATAAAAGCATTTGGTATTGGTCTTGTAGCTGTAAGTTTTACCTGTGGCGGTTACCAGCAGGCAATTAATTTTGGTGCCGAAGTAAAAGAACCCTCAAAAACAGTTCCACGCGGGATCTTCTTTGGTATCATGATCATACTTGCCCTGTACCTCGCTATTAACTATGCATATATAAAGGTCATCGGTTTTGAGAATCTGAAAGAAAGTAAAAACATCGCGGCCATCATGGCATCAAAGATATTTGGCATCAATGCCGAAAGAGTACTTTCTGTTTTTTTGTTCCTGGGTGTACTGGCCTATGTAAACGTTTTGTTGATGAGCAATCCAAGAGTGATGTATGCAATGAGTGAAGACAAAATACTTCCACCTGTATTTAAAAGAAGAAATCCAAAAACAGATGTGATCACAGTTTCATTAAGTGTGTTTGCAGCATTGAGTGCACTCATTGTTTTCTGGTCGAAAAATTTTGACAACATATTAAGCTTCACCATTTTTTTAGATTGCTTTGGTATGGTATTATCAGCTGCTACCATTTTTATTTTAAGAAAGAAAACAAAACATTTGGATGATACCGGTATTTATAAAATGAAACTCTATCCCCTGTTACCGATCATATTCATTGCAGCCTATAGTTTTGTCGCAATAAGTATTTCATTAGATTATAAGGCGAATGATTATGCTGCCATTACCGGCTTATTGATACTGGGGACATTTATCTTTCTTTATTTCCTGGCAAAACTCATAAAAAAACCAAACGCATAACATGGACATTTCTTATATCATTAATGAATACGCCGAAGAAAGGGATCAATATTATAATGCAGTAGCGCCGCCAATCATACAGACCAGTAATTTTATTTTTAAAACTGTGGACGAAATGCGCAATGCTTTCGCCGATGAATATTCCACTTACCTGTACAGTCGCGGCAAAAATCCTACAGTAGAAATTTTAAGAAAAAAACTGGCAGCATTGGATGGTGCGGAAGATTGTCTTGTTTTCAACAGTGGTGTAGCCGCCATTTTTGCGGCTGTATTTGCAAATGTAAAATCGGGCGACCATATTGTTAGTGTTGAAAAGCCTTACACATCGGCCCAGAAATTATTTAATGAGATATTGCCCCGGTTTGGCGTAACAACAACGTATGTTGATGGCCGTTACATTGAAAACTTTGAACGTGCCATCTTACCAAATACTACCATTATTTACCTTGAAACACCTAATAGCTGGGATTTTGCGATACAGGATCTTAAAGCTGTTGCTGAACTTGCAAAAGCAGAAAATATAATTACGATCTGCGACAACAGTTATTGCAGCGCAATTTATCAAAAGCCCATTTCATACGGTATTGATCTTGTGATGCAAACTGCCACCAAATATATTGGCGGGCATAGCGATACGGTAGCCGGTGTTTTGTGTGGTAGCAACGATATGATGAAAAAAATATTCAATCTTGAATATATGACGGTCGGCAGTGGTATACAGCCTTTCAATGCATGGCTGCTCATTCGTGGGTTAAGAACATTGCCTGCAAGGCTGGAACGCATCAGCAAAACAACCAATGAAGTATTGCAATATTTAAAACAACATCCAAAAGTAGAGCAGGTAATATTTCCTTTTGATGAAGATTTCCCTCAATATGAACTGGCAAAAAAACAAATGAAAAATGCATGCGGATTGCTGACTTTTATTATTAAGGCCAATAGCATTGAACAAATAGAAAAATTCAGCGAAGGTCTTAACCACATTTTTATGGCTGTCAGCTGGGGCGGCCACGAATCTTTGATCATTCCAAAATGTGCCGGTATGAGTAAGGATGAGTTCGATGCAAATAATAAAGAACACCGGATGTTGAGGGTTTATTGTGGAATGGAAGATGCTGGTTATCTTATTGCAGATCTTGAGCAGGCCTTTGAAAAGATTCAATAATTTTACGCTGAAACACGATCGGTAAATGATTGTTGCCGTTTGTCATATAGAAATTATTTAGTTAGCAACCTAATAAGTATTTTTGTCCATGCGCATGAAAAGTCTATTAGTAATTTTAGCCATTTGTTTGACTGGCCTTAACGTTAATGCCCAAAACACAAGAAAATGGGATCTTAAATCGATCGTTGATTATGCTATGGTCAACAATCTTTCTGTAAAGATCAGCGAGATACAGGCCAAAATTGCACAGGTTAATTACAGGCAAAGTAAGCTCTCACAATATCCCGGCGCTACCATTAGTGGAAATGGAAGCCTCAATTCGGGCAATACACAAGATCCTACTACTTACAGCCTTGTTACAGAAAATACATTATCGGCTCAATTCCAGTTCCAGACCAGTGCAGATATTTTTAATTTTTACAGCAAACGAAATACAATCCTCGCCAACAACTGGGAACTGCAGGCTGCGAAAGCAAACGTAGATAAATTAAAAAATGATATTGCACTTGCTCTCGCTAATGCCTACCTGCAAATATTGCTTTCAAAAGAGCAGGAAAATATCGCTGCTGTTCAAATACAACAAACAGCTGCACAACTTTCCAATACTCAAAAATTAGTTGAAGCAGGTTCATTACCTCCTTTGAATCAAACTCAATTAGAAGCACAGCTTGCAACTGATAGTGTAAATTATATTACTGCGAGGGGTGCTGTGGTTCAAAATATATTGAACTTAAAAGCATACATGAATTTTGATCCTGCTACGCCTTTTGAAATAGAATCGCCTTCGATCGAATCAATACCTTTGGACCCGATTGCAGACCTGCAACCGGAAAATGTATACCAGCTTGCTCTAAAAAATCAACCGCTGCAACGCTATAACGAACTAAAATTAAAGGCAGCAGAAAAAAGTACAGCTGCTGCAAAAGGTGCTATGTACCCTACCCTCTCAGCATTTGGGGGATTAAATTCCAGTTACCTCTCATTCAAAAAGAAACCTTACTATTTTCCGGTATTGTCCGGCTATGAAGGAGTAGGATTGTATGTAGACCCTGGAACCGGCCCGCTGGCGGAAGTACAAAAACCGGTATATACTAACGGGGACCTTGCGGGATACTACAGGTCAGTAAATTTCACCAAACAACTCTCGGATAATTTTAGCAAATCAGTTGGATTAAGTATTAATATTCCGTTGTTCAACGGTTATTCACTTCGTTCTAACTATGAACGCAGCAAGTTGAATGTATCTACCCTTCAATATCAAAAAAAACTGGATGACCAAACGTTGAAACAAAATATTTTCCAGGCATATAATTCTGTTTTGATCGCTTTGGAAAAATTCAATGCAAGTAAAAAGTCTGTGGATGCCAATCAACAAACATATGATTATGCCAAAAAAAGATTTGATGTTGGTATGCTCAACACTTTTGATCTGATAACAACACAGAATAATTTACTTAGGTCGAAACTTGAATACAGCATCAATCGTTTTGATTATGTATTTAAAATGAAAGTGCTGGAGTTTTATAAGGGGATGGGAATTAAACTGTAGCAATTGACAATGGACAACTAAAAACTGATACGTAACAAATCATAAATGACCAGCTGATTTCTGACAGCTGAAATCTGACAACCGAATTTATATGAATAAGAAAACAAAATGGATACTCATCATTGTAGGAATACTGGTAGTTGTATTGGTAGTAATGTCGCAAGCTGGTGTATTTGGAAAAGATGAGGGCACAAAAGTAACTGCAGAAAAAGCACAACGCCGTACCATCATTGAAGTGGTAAGTGCCAGTGGAAAAATATATCCCGAAATCGAAGTAAAAGTTAGCCCGGACATCAGTGGTGAAATTACAGAGCTTACTGTAGCAGAAGGTGACACAGTAAAAAAAGGACAGTTGCTTGCAAGGATATATGCTGACCTTTATGATATTCAACGCGACCAGGCAGCAAGTGGTGTAGCCCAAAGCCAGGCCCAGGTTGCTAACTCACAGGCAGGATTAGATGCACTTTTAGCACAACAGGAGCAGGCTCAACGTGCTTATGATATGCAAAAGAAATTATACGATGACAAAGTGATCAGCCAGAGCGAATTTAATATTGCAGATGCAAATCTAAAATCAGCGAAAGCAAATTATAATGCTGCAAAAGAAGGAATTCGTAGCGGGCAGGCAGGTGTATCAAGCGCTGTTGCAAATCTTAATAAAGCAAATAAAGATCTTGGACGTACCGAAATTATAGCCCCAATGGATGGCGTGGTTAGTTTATTGAGTGTAAAGAAAGGTGAAAAAGTAGCAGGTAACAGTTTTGCACTTGGTACAGAAATACTTCGTATTGCCGATATGTCGAAAATAGAAGTAAGGGTTGATGTTGGTGAGAATGATGTTCCGAAAGTTAAACTTGGTGATAGCGCAATCATTGATGTAGATGCTTACAGCGATCGTAAATTCAAAGGTTATGTAACACAGATCGCAAGCAGTAATAATGGTGCCGCTACTCAATCTTCACTTACATCTACCAGTTCTGATGTTACGCAATACAAAGTGTATATAAGGTTGGTTCCTGAAAGTTATATGGATCTTGTTGGCAAAGGAAGTTTCCCGTTTCGCCCGGGTATGAGTGCCAGCGCCGATATACAAACAAAAACGCAAACCAATGTACTGAGTGTTCCTATCAATACAGTTACTACACGTGAAAAAGATGATAGCACTAAAGTAGAAAAGAAAAAAGATGATGCAGAAATAAAGCATACAAGTGAAGTTACCAATCTTGATGATCTTGAAGTAATCGTTTTTGTTTTGGATAAAGACAATAAAGTAAGCAGGCATATTGTAAAAACAGGTATACAGGATATAAACAATATTGAAATTACAGAAGGAATAAAAGAAGGCGACATGGTAATAACCGGCCCTTATGATGTTGTTAGTAAAACATTGAAAAAGGGCGACATGGTGAAGGTGGTTGATAAGAAGGAGTTGTTTGAGAATAAGTAGTTGGGAAGTTGACAGGTTGATAAAGTAAATAAAGTTTATAGGGTTTTCTTAGCGGTAGAATTTTCTATTACTGAGACAACAATAAAAAATAAATCAGTGAATTCCCGCCTGAACAGCACAGTCGGGCAGGAGTGACAATGAAGAAGCATTTATTAAAAAACTAATTTTAACAATGGCTGCCGGGTAAAATGGCAGCCTTTATTTTTAAAGTGAAGACAAAAATTATTTTAGGTCTGTTGTGTTTATTTTTATCAGCAACATTAACAGCACAAACAACACGCCTGCATCTTATCGTAACAAATGATAAGCAAGAACCATTTCAAAATGCAAGTGCATCTTTGTACCTTTTACCGGATAGTATTTTAAAGGCAAAAAAAATTGTGAAGGGCGATACCTGGTTTGATGTAAATACCAAAAGTCAATACTTGCTAAAGATAACTGCAGTTGGCACACAACCAATAACAAAAGAAATTACAATTGAGGATTCAGCTGTTTCAGTAACTGCAGTGCTTGCTGTTAAAGTAAGCAGTCTTGGTAATGTTACTGTCGTTTCCAGGAAGCCATTGATAAAACAGGACGATGATAAAACGGTTGTGGATGCAGAAGCGCTTGCCAATAGCAGCACCAATGCATACGAAGTATTGGAAAAAACACCGGGGACTATTGTTGACCAGGATGGAAATGTTTACCTGAGCAGCACAACCCCTGCAACGATCTTTATCAATGGAAGAGAAATGAAATTGAGCAACACTGATATTGCTTCTCTTTTAAAAAGTTTGCCTGCAGGCAGCGTAAGTAAAATTGAGATCCTCCGCAGCCCCTCTGCAAAATTTGATGCAGCAAGTAGCGGTGGTATTGTGAACATTGTTTTAAAAAAGGGAGTTAGGCTGGGTACCAGTGGCAGTGTTAACCTGGCTTATTTCCAGGGACGGTATGCAACTGAAACGGGTGGCGTTAATTTAAACAGGAGTTCAGGTAAGCTTACCAGTTATTTTAGTTACCAGTTTACAAACAGGAACAATTATGAAGATCTGAACTCCGACAGGCTGACCCCAACAGATACATTGGTTTCTCAAAAATCTCATACCACTTATCCTAGTTTCAATAATTATATGAGTGCCGGTATTGATTATTCCATTACAAAAAAATTAAACCTCAGCTACGATCTTCGCTTAAGTAATAATGATGGAAGAAGTTATGCCGCTAACCCGATCAATATTTTAAACACACAAACAGGAGCAATACTGGGACAAAATCAATCTGATATAAAAAACAAGAACCTGTCGAACTATATAGCAAATGAATTGTCGGCCAAATATAAAATAGACTCAATAGGAAGTGAATGGACAGCAGAAGCCGATTACTATTATTATAAAAGCAAGAACAACCAACATTACATGAATGATTACCTGTTACCTGCTTATCCGGCTACGCTTGGCAATGGCGAAAACAAAAACGATAAGAACATTTTTGTTTTTCAAACTGATCTTACACTTAAGCTGCCAGCAAAATTTACTTTAGAAGCAGGTTTTAAAGCAACGCTCAGCAATAGCCGCAACAGTGCCGAGTATTTCAAAGACACAGGCAACGGGCAAAAATTTGTGGACCTTTATCAAACCAATACCTTTAAATACAAAGAAACGATCACTGCAGCATATGTGCAGGTATCAAACACATTGGCTGGCTTTACTATCAAGCCTGGGCTGCGTTTGGAAACAACGAATATCGACGGCAGGCAATTCATACCTAAAGACACTTCACTATCTATTAAAAGAACCGATCTGTTTCCTTATGTATTTATAAAGCATAACATGTTCAGAATGTTCAAATCGATGCTAATTGGAAGCTTAATTTACAGGCGCAGTATAAAGCGGCCTTATTATGAAACATTGAATCCTTATCCAAAATATATTGACCAGTACTTGTTTGATGTCGGCAATCCGAAATTGACACCGCAGTTCACTACCAATTATGAATTCAATGTAATGTTTCAGAGTTTCCCGGTGTTTGCGCTTGGTATAAATAATACGAGAGATATTTTCAGCCAGGTTACGATACAGGATAACAGGACCAAGATCACATATCGTACTTATGAAAACCTTGGAAAGAATAAAGAAGTTTATTTTAAAGTGATCGGTGGCATTCCTCCCGGCGGCAAATACTTTTTTTATGTAGGCGCCCAATACAATTATAATCATTATGAAGGTTTGTATGATAACCATGTACTGGATTACAAACGGGGTAGTTATACATTCTTTATGTATCATGAATTGAAGATCACAAAAACATTTATTGCTAATATGCAGGGATTCATGCGTACTAAAGGCGTACAAAATTTTTATGAGTTAAATACTTTTGGAGGTTTGTTCGTATCAGTTAACAAAGCACTGTTTAACAAGAAAGCCAATATCATTCTTTCAATAAATGACCTGCTTCAAACCAATCATGTTTTATTTGCATTGGACCAGGGAAATGTGCATGCAACGGGTTCGAGGGTGAATGATACAAGAAGACTGGGGCTTACACTGCGTTATAATTTTGGTGGAAAACCCAAAGAAGAGAAGAAGAATTTTGAAGCGCCGGAAGCCAATTGACAATGGACAATTGATAATTGACAATTAAATGCAGCAATAGTAGAATACTTTTCATATTGACAGCATTGTCAATTGTACACTGTCAATTGTCAATTACAAAAAAAGTTCTTCCGCTACAGCAACACTTTCGGGTTTACCAACGTCCACCCATTTATCACCTGTGTGATTGTAACCTAATATTAAATTATCTGCAGCAAGATCCAGATAAGTATCCATGATAGAAAATTTGCCTTGTTGTTCTATCAATGAAAATATTTCAGGCTGATAAACAACAACGCAACTATATGCGAATGGTTTTAAATTTTCATTTGGGATAACGATCTTTTCTTCACCTGTTGTATTATTTTTCCATCCGCACATCCTGTTATCAGCATCCAATAAAATATTGCGGGAAGTTTTTCTTTCTGTAACGCCAAATGAGATCAGTGGCATATGCTGTTTGTGAAATAAGACCAGTTTATTAATATCAAGATCGGTTAATACATCAACATTCAAAGAAATAAAAGGATCATTGCCATCTAATAAATTTTTAGCCTTTAATAAACCTCCTCCCGTTTCTAAAACTTCATTGGTTTCATCACTGATGATGACATTACTCCCCCATCCCTTATTATTTTTAATTGCAGCAATTATTTGATCCGGGAAATGATGAACATTTACTATGATATCAGTAATATTATATTGTTGGAGATATTCAATATTCCTTTGTAGTAATGATTTTCCATTTACAGGTGCAAGTGCTTTCGGATGTGAAAGTGTCCATGGCTTAAATCTTGTTCCTAATCCTGCTGAAAAAATGATTGCTTTTGTAACAGTCATTGTAATTGATTAAAATTTATTTTTTGCCACGAAGGCGCAAAGTCACAAATCAACACGAAGAATGAAGTTATTTTCTTTGTGTGGCTTTGAGTCTTGGTGTCTTTGTGGCAATTTTTGGAAATACATGCTTATAAGCAAGACAAAAAATTTATTTACAATTCCTTTATCCAATTTTCTTTATTATTATGTGACACTTCCACCTTCACCCCAAACTTATTTTTCAAATGCCTTGCCAATGCATCTGCCGCATACACACTACGGTGTTGCCCGCCGGTACAACCAAAGTTCACGGCTAAATTTTCAAATCCACGTTTGATATAATCCTCTACAGATATATCTACAATATTATAAACGTTATTCAAAAAATCCGGCATCTTCGTTTCCTGTTCGAGATAATCTTTCACTCCTTTATCCTGGCCCGATTGTGTTTTGAATTCCTGTATCCTTCCCGGGTTTAAAATACCACGACAATCAAAAACAAAACCACCCCCATTCTTTGTTTCATCAACAGGATAACCTGTTTTTAAAAAAGAAAAACTATTGATCTTAACAACAAGTGGTGTTTTATAATTTGCTTTTACCGGGGAGAACCTGGCGATCACTTCATCTTCCACAATAAGACCAAGTAATCTTTCAAATTCGGCCAGGCTTATACCAAATTTCTTATTACTAATGAACCATCTCAGATTTTGCAGGGCCAATGGAATACTTGTTAAAAAATGAGCTTTGCGTTCAAACAATCCACGAAAGCCATAAGCTCCTAAAACCTGCAATAGTCTTATTAAGACATAACCATTGTACTGGCTTTCGAAACGATTCCTGTCAACAGGTTTTTTTAATATTCTATCAGCGCAATCCATGTAGTGTTGCAACAATTTATTTTTCCAGTCATCACTTAGATCTGCTTTGGCCTGCCATAAAAGCGATGCAACATCATACTGCAATGCACCTTTCATTCCGCCCTGGTAGTCTATAAAAAAAGTATCATCATTTTTTATCATGATGTTCCTGCTCTGGAAATCACGGAACATAAAATATTTATGATCCACATGTGCCAGGTAAGTTGAGAGCGCATCAAAATCATTGATCATTTTCTCTTTATCGTAAGGGATCTTTAAAGTATCGAGAAAATAATATTTAAAATAAAGCAGGTCGGCCAGTATTGCCTGCTTACCAAATTCTTTGCTGGTGATACAATCATTGTAATTCAACTTTTCATCTGCTTTTATTTGCAGGTGAGCAAGTGCACTCAAACTTTTTTTATACAATTCAAACAAATGATCCGTGTAACCTTCTTTTTCCAGTATGTTCAGCAAAGAACTATCTCCAAGATCTTCCTGTATATAAATTGTACCAGCTTCATTCATTGCATATATTTCCGGTACGGGAGCGGCAATACTTTTAAAATGGCGGCTGAAGTTTACAAAGGTTTTATTTTCCGGCACATTGATATTATAAGTAGCAATAAAGTTTGCACCGGTACCTGATATCCTGAAATACATCCTGTCGCTGCCGCTTTGCGGAAGCTTATCGATACTGGCCGGTTCTTTTTTGAAATGCGAGGTAAAGAGTTCTTTTATTTCTTCTATAATGACTGACATGTGGTAAAAATAGAATAATTCAGGCAAAAGAATTCCTTCTTGTTGAATTAATCACCAGCTCACTTCATCAATTTCCACAACACCATATTGATTATCCATTATGATATTTTTTATTTCTATTGACTGATCTTTTCTTTGAAAATTTTTAAACACGATCACACGGTACATCTTAGGGACATTGTTTTCGTTATCACGATAATAATAATTATCGTTAGCATTTACCTTAATTCTGTATTTTCCCTTAGCAGCCTCTTTAATGGTATACTGGCAGACATCCTCACCATAATAGTAGCCATTTACTTTACAAAAATAACCCCCGGATACAGTAACATTATTACTGTAATTGCATGCTTCACCAGATGGTTCTATAACCTGGAAATTATGCACACCATTAACAGTTTCAACTGAAATACTCAGATCAACAGGCAATGGCCTGATTAAATTCATGTTGATACTGCTAAGGTTGATTTCATTGCTGTGCGTTGCTATCAATGCATTCATTTCATCCATTGCAGCTGCTTTGATACCGGCATTTTCAAAATAATAATAACCATACTGTGGTTCACTAATAATGATATTGTAGTACATATTCAATGCCTGCTGGTATTCTCCTTGTTGATAAAATGCCAACGCTAGGTCTTTTTTTGTTCCAAGGTCAAATGAATTAGCTTGTATGATCGCTTTATAAATAGCGATCGCTTCATCAAATTTCTTCCAGCTTTCCAATGTATATGCTATTACTTTCTTTGCAGGTACAGAACCACGGAAACGTTGAGCTGCGAGTTGCAAAATGATCATTGCTTCATTCTCAAGTTTTTTTCCAAAAAAATGATCGGCCATATCGAGGTAAAATCCCTTTTCATCTGAATACGATTTTTCAAGTTCTTTGTATGTTTCCCACAAATTACTTTTATCAGATTTCTTTATTTCCTCCATGTATTCCACATCAGCCTGTTGGCTTAATTTATATTCAGCCCATGGCCGATAACGGCTCAATCCTTTTTTTGTTGTAACAATGATGGCTCCATTTATTCCTTCTGATCCAAACACAGCAGCAGATGCTGAAGATTTCAAAATATTAATATCGGTAATATCATTTGGATTGATATAGTTAAACTGTTCAAGACCGGTATGCATTCCATTCACGATCAGCAGCGGCTGGTTGTTCCCATTTAAAGAACGAATACCCCTTAACGTGATCATTGCACCGGACAGAGGCCTGCTTGATGATTGTATAGTAATACCTGATACTTTACCTGCAAGTGCATCTACCATGTTTACCGTGTTCGTCGTCGTAAGCTCCCTGCCTCTTACAATACTTGATGCATATCCAAGTGATCTTTTACGTGCAATTTCTCCATAACCTGTTACAACAACAGCTGTCAGTTCCTGTTTACTATTTCCAGGCCCTGAATCCGCGGATGTAGTTTCTCCTGTATTTTTTACTGATGAAAGTGATGCTTTTGCATCCTGCGTTGTTATGTTTGCTATTGGCTTCCTGAGGTCAATAAGCGGCATTTTTTTGTCCCACCAATAAATTTTATCATTATAATTCTCTACAACATAAGCCAGTGATGGCATTTTTTCTTCCTGCATTATAGCACGTATCAGTGATTCATTGTTGTACACATAATTCATTTCCGCACATTGCTGTTGCAATTCTTTTGGTGGTTCAATTCTATAATTTATATAATCCTCTATTCGCTCAAGCACAATATAAGAGGTTTGTGTTGTAACAACTTTATTCAGCAGACCGAATACCAGGCGGCTGTTCCAACTAAATTCACTCCTGTACATAATAGAATCATATGACCTGAGCAATAGCACCTGGTTATAAACCTGTTCATCACATACTACCGCATCCTGGAGTGATCTTATTTCTTCAATATTAATTTTACTCAATTCAGGAGGTGAATATTTTACAATATTTTTTTGTTCATTCACATTTGCAACAAACAGTTGTTGCATTTTTGTGACTGTAAGCAAAGAAAAGGCAATTGCTTTATTGAGTTCGAGCCCGGTATCACGTACATGCATACTGCCTTGAGACCTTCCTTGTATAAATAATTTTTCCTCCAGTAATCCATTGTTTGCTACAGGATACAATCCATCGCTACATGTATTGACATCCAAAACAAAGAGATCTGTTCTTCCCGGAAAATTCAATGGGAGCCGGTAGCTTACGCCCTGGGCTTCTACTTTCATTAACTGAAGTATTTTGATTCGCACCTTCCTGCTACCATGTGCCGGTACCGGGTATATATTCAGCGTGTACTGATCCTGGTTATTCATTTGCAAAATTGCCGGGTCTATCCTTTTTCCCACGATACTATTATATGTATTGCTGGCCTTTCTTCTTTCCTCTATAGAACCTTCCCTGAATTTTCCATTCAATTCTAATTCAAAGCCAGTAACTACCTGCCCTCTATCGAGAAAAAAATATTGCTTGCCTTCAACTTCCTTGTCGTTATTGTTGTAAAACTCAAGCTCTATATCTGTAGAAGCAACAAATGCGTTGGCATTAATAGAAATTTTACAGTTCTTCAATTGTATTGACCTGTCAAAAAGTTTTTGCTGGGACCTGGCGTGGTAATGCAATAATATACCAGTAACCAATAAAATAATCAGCTTCTGCATACACATAGTTTTAAGGGTGATACGGAAAGAAAAATGCTGGCCAGGTTTCTTTCTTCCTGTTATTATAAATGGATAATAATTTTTGCTGATATGCTGCATCATTAAAATCCATTTTGAATATTTAACGGATCCATGACAAAGAAAAACCCGTTAATTAATTAACGGGTTTCTTTTATTCACCATGGATTTCATTGCTCCTGTTATTTGAACGTCTGTTCTTAAAGGTCTTCGCTGCTGTTCCATCCATCTGCACAATCTTCGGATAAAACATTCCCATTACATCTACCAATTGTTGCTGACGCTGCATTACTTCATGAATATTTTTATATGCAAAGGGAGCTTCATCCAAACCACCGCCCAATAATGTAACGCCATGATCTTTTAATTCTTTTTTTAATGCTTCATGCGTGATATTGGCAATGGCTTTACTACGGCTCATCTTACGGCCTGCGCCGTGACTGGCAGAATTGATACTTGCTGTTTCACCTTTACCTTTTACGATAAAACCAGGAGCAGTCATACTTCCGGGAATAATACCCAGCACATCTTTGCCTGCAGGCGTTGCTCCTTTACGATGAACAATCACTTCTTTTCCTTCAAAGATTTCCTTCCACGCAAAATTGTGATGGTTCTCGATCCTTGCTATTGGTTTTTCTCCAATTGCTTTTGCAATCTTATTGTGAATGGTATGATGACATGCACTTGCATAATCACCTGCAAGGTTCATAGCAAGCCAATATTCCATACCGGCTTCTGTATCCATATCAAGCCAGGCAAGGTGTTTTGCCTCAGCAGGCAATACTGTTTTTTCTTTTGCGATTTGTGTATAGTTGGAAGCGATCGTGGCACCAAGCCCACGGCTACCACTATGCGATAACAGGCCTATGTATTTTCCTGGTGGCACATTGAAAGAATTATCTGCTTCCACAATTTCTACAATGCCAAATTCAACAAAATGATTTCCACTTCCGCTGCTACCAAGTTGATTGGCTGCTTTGGTTTGCAAATTTTTTAAGAACGGAATTTCGTTGAATTCATTTCTATCCAATACTTCATGTGTTGTCATCCCATTGCGTGTGTCTTTTGTACTGAAATCACGGCCTGCACCGAATAAAGTATGAGCAACCAGTTCTCTTTGAAAAAAAGAAGTTCTTTTGGTTAATTCATCTGCTTCAATATCAAAAATGCTCAGGCACATCCTGCACCCGATATCGACACCAACTGCATAAGGAATGATGGCGTTGTTGGTTGCAAGTACACCGCCAATCGGCAATCCATAACCCTGGTGTGCATCGGGCATCAATGCGCCGGCAACACTTACGGGAAGTTTACTGGCTGTTTCCATTTGTTGTAAAGCACCTTCTTCGATCTGATCTGCACCGAAAATATTGTAATGAATTCCATTTGTATTCAATGGAATTGCTGTTGCTTCTACCTTTATTTCTTCGATCAGCTGAGCTGCGATCTTACCCAATACATTATCCTCAACGTATGTAACCGGTGATTCTAAAATATCTTTCAGTATTTTCAAAGCTTCTTCTTCACTATGATGCTTAAAGTTTGTGCACATAGTATGCATAGCGATGCTTACTACCGGACCTTCAGGATAGCCGATGGATCTTATTAGTTTGCCGGTTAATTTTAATTTGCTCATTGTATATTTTTTTTTGAAACACGAATTTGAAAACACGAATTACACGAATTGCACGAATTATACGAATTCATTTAATTATAGTGTTTACTTTGGTTTGTTGTTTTTGCCACGAAGACGCAAAGGCAGAAAGATGCACAAAGATTTTTGACTTCTTCGTGGTTCTTTGTGTTTTAGTGTCTTTGTAGCGGTTTTTGCTGAGTAAAGTTATACTGTACAAGCGTGCGACGCCACTGCAGCTTATAGTAGTACAATAGCTGGGTTCATAAAACATCCGGCAACATGCGTTACCGGATGTTTTGATCATTTATTTTCCTGGCACAAAGATCTCTTTCAACTGGTCGATCAACACGCCGTTGCCATTAACGTTGATGTTGCTGATCTTCTCTGCGATCTTTTCCACGTATTCCATCTCTTTCAGTTTCCACAACATCGCATTGTCTTCCATCAGCTTCGCAGTGTTCAGCAAGCTACGTGTGCTCGCAGTTTCTTCACGCCTCATGATGCTGTTTGCCTGAGCTTTCTTTTCGGCAACCAATACCTGGTTCATGATCTCTTTCACATCACCAGGCAGGATAATATCCCTGATACCGAAACCATTTACCTGTACACCAAAAGCTTCAGCAGTTTCTTTCACAGCTTCCAATACATAAGGAACGATGCCTTCTTTCTTCTGCAACAATTCATCAAATCCAAGCATCGCCACATATTCACGCAATGCAAACTGGAAAGCAACATACAACTGGCGCTCATAATCTTTGTTCTGCAACAATGCCTTTTCAATTGCTGTTACTTTATACTGTGCCCACGCGTTGATACGCAGGGCAGCTTTATCTTTTGTAAGTATTTCCTGCCCGTTGATCTCAACCTGCTGCATACGGCTATCAGCTTTACCAACATTGACCACAATACTGTTTTTCCACCAATAAAAAACACCTGCTTCCAAGGTCTGCATATATTTACCATCTACAAACAATACTGCTTTTTCGTAGCTTTCAACAGCATATGTTCTAACGTAAGGGGATACCAGTTTGTTCTGCAATGTAGATCTGCTGATGTCTTCAGTAATTTCGATCTTGCTGGTATCTGCTTTCACGAATTCATAATTGATAACAGATTTCCAGAAAGCATAACGGCCGGCAGTCAATACCTGGATCAACAACCCGTTCTTATACTGCAATACGATCTCGTTTTCTTTTACCTCAACTACATGCAAAGCTTCTGCAAGTTCTGTATCCTGCAACAGTATATTCAGTTCCATTGCTACATAAAACTGTTCGGTAACATTATACTTCAATACAGTTTCGCCATTCCAGAACCAATACACGCCTTCTTTCAACATTTTTTTGTACACGCCGTCTTTGAATACCAGTCCAACCTGGTAGGCGTTGATTTTAATCCTTTTCATTTTTTTTGTTTTGATGCCAGTGATCACAGATTTTATTAAGTGAGCAATGACAATATTCTTAAATATTTTTTTCAAAGCGACTATTATCACATAAGTGAATCAGTGGCAATTAAATAAAGCCTTGTTACCAGCCATCCGGTTTTCACGGTAAAAAGTTTTGATCGTTTGTTTCATTTCAGCAAGCTTTCACGCTGCTTAATTTATTATTAAACATTGTTAAGCCAGGTGAAATAAATCTTAGCGGCCAAAGATCTTTTTAGCAGGTGATCACCAGATTGTTCATTTATTATGCATGCTGCAATTAAAAAAACAGGCTGGTAACTACAGCTTTAAACGTCATCATTTTTTAAGAAGCGATGTACTTCCATTACAAAGTGCCTAAACACTGGTGCTACCATTACACTATCCACTATTGAGGTGGTGGGATTCGAACCCGGTTTGCCTGTTGCTCTAACCGCTGAGCTATCATTATCACGAACAATGAAGGGGAGTCGAACCCCCGACTTACAGATTATGGTGGGCATATCTTATTGGAGCAACAGCATACAGATAGTTACTACGTCTGCACTATGGCGTTATGTTAAACACGCACCTGGTTTGCTGTCAATAAGCATACACCTGTTTCCGCGTTAACGGAACTCTTCTGTTGATATAGTATCAACAATATTTTGTCTCATTCCAACCTCCCGATGAATCGGGACAGGCTCTCTCCTAAAGGAGAAGGGCTAAGGTTGATTAATGATTACTGTTTTTAGTTAGGCATGATTTCACTTCGCCTGAATCCGATCACCTGTACTGAATCTGTTTTTGTTTCCTTCTCATGCTGGTTTGCAATTGCAGCAATGGTCATTGGTTCTTTTATGATCGTATCAAAACCAAAATGCTTCGATAGTCTTTGTGCTTTAGCGATTCCCAGTTTACCAAATTCATATTTTGCGATCAATCTTCCTTTTCTCGTAAGTGCGTTATCAACCAACGTGAGTGAGTTATTGAACGTACAAATGATCTGCACATTTAAGAAATCTGCCAATAACCCATCTGAAATATTCAGCAGATTGGAAACAGAAGCATTGCTGCTGATCTTCCTGTCCATGATCACATTCTCTGCATCTTCTATTACCAATATGCAGTTTGGATTATTGATCAATAGTTCAATAAGCTCAGGGTCCATCAGGTTTGTTGCCGTTGCAGGTGAAAGAAACAATACTTTTTTCTTTATTCTTCCAACCAGGTGGCGCAGGTAAGTTGTTTTGCCTGTGCCCGGTAACCCATGCAGTAAGACAATTCCTTTATCTTCTTTTTGATTCAGGCGTTTGCAAATAACCGCATCCACTTCTTTGAAATCATCTTCGTAATAAAGATCAATATCCAGTTTTGTTCTTTTTATTTCCATTCCACGCAAATACAGGCTGTTCCTCTCACGCATGATGAGGTTTATCTCTAACGGCTTTCTTCGTTGTCTTGATTTGAATGCCTTCATCACATCTGTACATTGTTTAATAAAATCATCCTGCAGGCCATCGTGATAGATCTCACAAAAACCTGTATCAAATTCAAGAATGCAATTGTTGTTCATGATCATAAAGGTTTCATTGAAATCATATTTCTTCGTCTGCCTGTCTAAATACCTGTACTTATGAACAGATCTTATTTGCCCCGAAAATTTTGCTTTGATCGCATTGAATGCTTTTTCTCCATCAATGCCACCAATAAAGTTTGCGCTCGGTATGCTGTTAAAGCAATACAGGTACAATGCTTTGCCATCCAAAAACCCTGAGTCGAAAATGCTATTGGCATTAAAGACATTTTGTTGATTGCTTTTCATTTTTTTTGTTTTTAATTATTTACATTTTTCTAACCATCTAAACTTGAAACTGCTAAACCTTTTCGTGGATGAAACAGGATTCGAACCTGTACTGTTGCGGCTTCAACGCAATGCTCTACCATTGGAGCTATTCATCCGTTTTTTAGACCTATAAGGTTTTTAAAAAACTTATAGGTCTTTTTGAGGATGAAGAAAGATTCGAACTTTCAACCTGGTGCCTAACAAACACACGCTCTGCCGTTGAGCTATTCATCCTTTTTGAATTCTGAATGCTGAGTTCTGAATTCTGATTTGTTGGCCCGGAAGGACTCGAACCTTCAACTCTCCCGGTAAAAGCGGGATACTCTAAAACCAATTGAGTTACGAACCAGTGTGATGACTGAAAGACTCGAACTTTCAACCTTTACCGTATCAGGGTAGTGCTCTCAACCAATTGAGCTAAGTCATCATTGTCGCGCCTCCCGGATTCGAACCAGGAACCTACAGCTTATGAGACTGGTATGTTACCATTACATCAAGGCGCTATTTGAGTTGTGAGTTCGTCTCAAATATTTGTAATGAATTTTTATGCTCATCATTTTTAATTTTTAATTTTTAATTTTTTAATAGCGAATTTTTTTTCACTTACTATCCTGTTGGTTTAAGAAGATTCGAACTTCTATCACTGTGTTCGTAGCACAGTATTTTTTTCCATTAAACTATAAACCATTGTGCGACTTCCAGACTTGAACTGAAAACATTCATCTTGTGTTTGCCTTTTAGAAAGAAAGGAAGATGAGCGTGTTGCCGTTACACTAAGTCGCATTGTTTTTAAAATCCTGTAATTATCAGCGGTTCGTACAAGAATTGAACTCATTACAACAGATCGACAACCTGTAATGTTGGCCGCTACACCAACGAACCACTTTTGGAGACATCCCCTTTAGTTTTCATTTTACCTGGCAAGCTCATAAGAAATTTTATGAGCAATACCGTTATAAGCATTTTCATTTTTTGTTTTAGTTATATTACTTAAATCATTTTTGTTTATCTGCTGTTTTTCCGGATTCACCAAATAGTCTCATAAAAACAACAAACAGGTGAATTAATAAAAATATTCCGTGCATAGTTGCCTCCTTCTTTTTTTGCGGGCTTAAAACAAAAAACCCGGTTAGATTTTTAATCTGACCGGGTTGCTGCTAAAAGGCGATTGCCTGTTAGGTTTGCTTATAACACGGTCGTTTATATTTTTTATTCATACACATGGTTATGCTAATGCATAAGCGTACATTACCCATACTGAGTTCAGTATTAAAATGTGTTTGATATCTTTTACAAATACTCATTGTGATTTTTTGTTACCATTGATTCACTGATTGTCTGAACCGTGATTTGTTTGATTTATTGATGGCTATGATTATGTTCATTTTTAAATCATAGTTATCATAAAATCATCTGAATTATGATTCAAACTATTGGAAATAAAAAACCCCAACTTTTGGTCGGGGCTTTCAGTGAGTCAGTTGGTTTTGGAAACTTTATGATTCAGCATTGCATGCCCCGAAAGATATGTCCATCGCTGGATTATATCCTTTTAGTATTTCAATATGTAAACTAAATCGTTGCATGTTTTGCTATTTATATTTTTGTTTTGTGATACAAAGATGAATCTTTTTTTTTTGAATTGCCAAATTTTTGTGAAAATATTTTTTTTGACTGTTAGTTCGGAGAAATGAATAAGGAATAAAAAATGAAATCAATGCGAACTTAATAAAGGCATTTCATCATAAGTTCTGCCGCCTAGTTGTCTACCAGTTTTTTTCTTATTTACACCACCCCATTGTTTAAAGAAAAATGCTGGACCCTGATCATCACATTGCTGCTTAATATCCCACACCCATGATTCATACATTGGCCTTGCCTTTCTACCACTTTCACCACCAACAATTACCCAATCGATTAGTGATAAATCCATATTAGTCAAAGGGCCGATTAGTGGTTCACATGAAAGAAATTTTGTTTTTGCATTCGTCACTCTTAAATAATCAATTCTATCTATTACCCTTTCATCTTCTACAGAAACACCCATCCATATATTATTTGTCCAGTTTAATTGTTCATGAAGTTCAAAAAGTCTTTCTGCTCTTTTGGTTAGCACCTGGTAAGTATGTTGAGGTGTATCATTCATCACATGAAATACTTTTTTTATAAATTCTATTGGTACTTCTGGATGAAATAAATCGCTCATAGAATTCACAAAAACAATTTTAGGTTTTTTCCATTCGTAAGGAGTAAGTAGCGAATCCTCGTGAGTTCTAACTTGGAAACCATCTTTGTATTTTTCAATACCCATTGCTTCTAAACGACGGGTCATTACTTCTGCATAGCAGTATTTACAGCCTGCTGAAATTTTATTACAGCCTGTGGTAGGATTCCAAGTCATTTCTGTCCATTCAATACTTGATTGAGCCATCAGGATTTATATTTAGGTTTAATAACATCATTTGCAATTTTAATTGCTGTATTATTATTACTCGCCATAATAAAATGATACATGATAGAGTTAGTAGAATTTTTCATAATAAAGGGTTCTGAAACTGATTTAAAAACAGTATTTAATCGTTCACGATACAAATCTCCCGCTTTTGCAATTGCATTTTCTTCTTTCTCCATAATAGTCTCTTCTCCAAAAAGTGTTAATGATTTGGATTCCTTATAAAAATGATTTAATATAATTTCCTTTCTTAAACCTAGAAATCTTTCTAGCTTCTCAAGCCACGCGTCAGAAATTTTACCGTCTTTTTTTAAAAGCCTGTTAATCCCCATTCCTGTAGGAACTAAAATCCATAAATCTATTCCAAGGCCTTTTAAACATTCAATGGACCTCCAATCTAAGGCCATTCCGTAAGGATCAATAAATGCCAAGACTCTGTATTCAGGATGTTCCTTTAAAAATTTAGCCATACTTACCAACTTTCTATTACAATCTTCAGCAACAACATGTGTTTTCTTATTAGGAAAATTTTGCTTAATTGTTTTCTCTAATTCTGTTTTGTTTTTTTCATCTTTCTCAACGAAGTAATAAGTATCGAAAGATTTTGGATCATTAATCTCCAAAATTCTAACTGCCGCACCTTTTATTATGTCCAAATCAATCTCTTCATTTTTGTAGATATCTCCTGATCCAGCAAAACCATCAAAATATAAAGGCTTATACTGAGGATATTTATTCATAATAAT
The DNA here is from genome assembly GCA_047601875.1 of Ferruginibacter sp. GTDB lineage: Bacteria > Bacteroidota > Bacteroidia > Chitinophagales > Chitinophagaceae > Ferruginibacter. Next base: position 1,863,854 of record JASGIL010000001.1, read on the forward strand.
TAAATAGGCTTTTGCATAAGCAACAACCATTTCTATTTTTTGCTGAGTCCAATTTCCTCCAAATTGATTCATAAGGGCAGTTTTAGAGTGAAGGAAAATAATTTGCTAAAATTAGCAAATCATTTCATTAAAACAACCTAATACGGCAACCCCAAAAATTCCGCATGCTTCTTTATACTGCTAATGTGTGCTTCACTCAAAAAATAATCATTGCCATGCAGCCATTCAAAACTCCCAGCCCATGATAATGTTTTTTTAAGGAATTCGATTTCCCAGGTTTGGCTGATGATGATGGTTCTGTCTGCAAGATTACCAACAAGAAAATTTTTTAATCGTTCATCAAAATATGGAATGGAATGAATGAAGTCAAGTATCTCTTCATCCGTTGCGGTTGGATATGGTTCGTAATAGAAACTATTCTTTTTTGAATTGCGGTGAATGTCGATCGTTTTATTGATCGTTCGGAAAATGATGCCGTTTAAATAATCTTTTGTTATTGCTTTCATGTGTAGTAAATGTTTTTAGCCACGAATTTGAAACACGAATTGCACGAATTAGTTTAAAATGATCTATCAGCTCTTTTATAAAGTTTGATCAGAATAATTTTCCTTGCCCACCGGGCACACGAAAAATACTTGTATCCAAACTCCATTCTTCTGCATTCATATTATAAAGCTTACCGTATTTTTTATATTGCTGTGCTACCATTTGTGCAATGTTTCCTTCGCCACGCATGCGTACACCCCAACGGGTATCATTCACTTTTCCGTCGTGGCTTTGTTCTATCAGGTGCCACACCTTATCTGCATGATTGGGGAAATTTTTATAGAGCCAGTCATGGAACAAGAATTTGATAGCACCATTTAATCTTATAAAAGTATACGCCGTAAATGTGGCGCCATGATCTGCTGCTGCTTTCATGATTCGTTGCATTTCATGTTCATTCAATCCGGGTATCATCGGGCCCATCATGATGCCCATGCGTACGCCGGCATTGCTTAACTCTTCAATTACTTTTAATTTTTGTTTGGCGGTTGTAGTACGTGGTTCCATAATGCGGCGCAGATCCTCATTAAAAGAAGTAATGGAAACCATTGCTGAAACGATTTTCTTTTTTGCCATTTCCTGCAATACGTCTTTGTCTTTTAGTATCCATGAATTTTTTGTGAGTATACCAACGGGTTGATTGAACTCATTACAAACTTCGAGCAGGCCTCTTGTTAAGCGATACTTTTGTTCGGCAGGCTGGTAACAATCTGTATTGCCACTTAACATGATTGGTGTTGCATCCCATTTTGGGTGCATCAAAAATTTACGCAGCAACTGTGGTGCATTTTTTTTAATGATGATCTTTTGTTCAAAATCGAGCCCGGCACTATAACCCCAGTATTCATGTACATTGCGGGCATAGCAATAAATACATCCATGTTCACAACCTGCATAAGGGTTCATGCTGTAACTCATGCCAACATCTTTGCTTTCTACTTTGTTGACGATGGTTTTTGATTGCTGCTCGATGTATTGTGTAGGTATGTTTCCTTCTTCCCAATCATCGATGGCTTCTACATTTTCTTTGGTGGATTCATTTTTAAGAAATTTATTTTTATAATTGAACTGGGCACCGCGGCCGTGTTTGTATTGAATTTTTTCTTCCTGGTCGTTGGCGGAAACTTTGTGATGGTCCTGCTGTAATTTATTTTCCATTGGGTTTGTTTTTGTGGCTATATTTTTTTTGAACACGAATTTTAAACACGAATTGCACGAATTATACGAACGTGTTAGTTGCAGTTGTGTGGATTAAAAACGGACCGTTACTTAACCCCGACAGCGGTTGCAAACCCTGTCGGCTGTTTGATGTTGATTGTTGATTTCAAAAAACCGCTGTCGGGTCTGCCTGTCGGCAGACAGTTTTTGCAACCACCGACAGGGTTTGGCTATACGAATAATTCTCCCTGCTTAATTGGAGCTATCAGTAAATTTTGGAATTCAAATCTTCCGGCGATCTGGTATTTCATTTCGCCAACTTCGCGTTTCAATAATAACATTGCATCGGCGATAAATCTTCCTGTAAAATGTTTGTGGCTGTACTCGAGCCACCCTTTTTCATATTGCCATGGCAGTAATTTTCTTGCAATGGTTAAATGTGGTTCGAGAATGAAATGCGGTTTATTATCATTATCCAGTTTCATTAATCGTTGTGTTTCCGTTCGGATTTGTTTAACCAGGTCCTGTATGGGCACTTTGGAAACAATATTTATATAGATCGTATGCGACGGAAAACTTCCATAATCTTTCAATTCAATTTTCACAGGATGAAATCCCATGGCAACTGTTTTTAAATGATTGACGATCCTTTCTTCAAACATTTCGTACTGAACAAAATTTACCAGCGTAATATGCGGTTTACCATATAAAGCTGATGATGATTTATACGTATCATAAAAATGTTGCTTTACATGCATGATCTTATTGCGCAATTCTTCATGAGGATTCAGCACCAATAAGTATTCATTTATTTTATATCCTGGTATGCTATTAATAATGTTTTTCATAGCACATATTTTTATGTCAGAAATTTATTATAAAGAGGCAAACAAATTTCCCTGTGTTGTTGCCCCATGAAAACCATTGAACGCAAATTTTTTCACAACCTGGTATTTTGAGCCTTCAACAGCAAGCTTTTTCAACAATATCATTTCTTCTGCCATAAACGTGCCCGAAAAACTACTCTGGTTATATTCTAAAATACCTTGCTCATATTGCCACATATCCAATCCTTTTGCAATGGTTAAGTGTGGCAGCATACTAAAATGTGGAGGATATTTACCAAGGGTCATTGCACCTTGCGATTTTGCTTTGATGCGTTTTACAATATCCACTATCGGATCTTTGGATATTACATTTATAAAAATCGTATGGGGAACAAAATTTCCATAATCTTTCAATTCGACGGGTAAAGAATGACAGTTTGCCGCGATCGTTTCTAAATTGTTTACAACTATTTTTTCAAGCATTTCAAACTGGATAAAATTTACCAGTGTAATATGCGGTTTACTATAGATGGCCGATGGCGCTTTATAAACAGCATGAAATTGCTGCTTCACTTCCATGATCTTGCCATATTCATTTTTATCAGGACTTAATACCAGCAGGTACTCATATACATCATACCCGGGCATGTGATTTTTATTATTTTCCATAACTACTTTTTATTAATGAAAACTTTGAGCACTCATTATTTTAGCATAAATTTACTAAATAATTTAGTAAAACAAAAATAATTTTATGGACGTTGAAAACTTTTTATCCGCGGGGTACAACGGTACCAAGCGGTTTACCCAGCATAATGTACCTACTGCCAACGCTACTGGTTTTGGCGCCGCTGCCGATGATTATATGGAACGTGGCATTGATCTCAATGAACAACTGATCCGTAATAAACCGGCTACTTTTTTTATGCGGGTAACCGGTAACAGCATGATCAATGCATCTATTCATGATGGCGATATTGTAATTGTAGACAGGAGCATCAAAGCACAAAGCGGTAAAATTGTAATTGCAGTTATCGACGGCGAAATGCTGATAAGAAGATTTGAAAAGACAATGAATAAAGTGCGGCTTATCCCTGAAACCACAAAACTATCACCCATGGACGTTAGTGAGTTTAATGATCTGCAGATCTGGGGAGTGGTGACGTATGTTATAAAGAACCTCTGAACCTCCGCAACCCAGAACCTCCTAAAGGGGGAACCTGGTCTCTAAAACTTTATAGCGCTTTAATTTTATTGAAGTGTTTAAATTAAAATAAAGAAAGGATGATAGCAACAGAAACTTTAAATTATAGAAGAGCTGAAGTTCCCCCTTCAGGGGGCGGAGGGGGTGTCGTGGGCATGAAGGCAATCATCGATTGCAACAGTTTTTATTGTTCCTGTGAAAGATTGTTCAAACCTTATCTTGATCGTAAACCTGTTGTTGTACTCAGCAACAATGATGGCTGTATCATATCAAGAAGTGATGAAGCAAAAAATTTAGGTGTACAAATGGCCGGGCCATATTTTATGGCGAAGCCGGTGATAGAAAAATACAATGTGGCTACTTTTTCTTCCAACTATAATTTGTATGGTGATCTTAGCTGGCGGGTAATGGAAACATTACGGATGATACTGGGAAAAGAAAATGTAGAAGTATATTCAGTTGATGAAGCATTTTTAAACCTGGATGATTTTGAACATGGCGACCTCTATGGCCTTGCATTGAATATAAGAGAAACAGTAGAAATGTGGACAGGAATAAAAGTTTCTATCGGCGTGGCGCCAACAAAAGTACTTGCAAAAGTTGCCAACCACATGGCAAAAAAAAATAAAGATGCTACACAATGCGTGGTAGTACTTGATACCAAACAAAAGATCGCTGATGCGCTGCAAACTACCCCTGTAAAAGAAGTATGGGGGGTCGGTTACCAGTATGCGCAGAAATTAGTAGAAATGTTTGCCGTGTTCACGGCTTATGATCTTACAAAAAAAACAGAGTATTGGGCACATAAGAATTTAGGCGGCGTTACCGGAATACGCTTATTAAAAGAGTTAAAAGGCGAACCGGCGAAAGACATGGAAAAAGAACTGACCGTAAAAAAAATGATCGCTACTACAAGAATGTTTGGGCACAATGTTCATAACATCAATGATATCAAAGAAGCCGTTGCTACTTACACTTCCAAAGCTGCAGAAAAACTAAGGCGACAAAAAAGTGCAGCCAATACCATCAGCGTATTTGTTGTGGCCAAAGGAGAAGATCATAATATTGATTTCAGGCATGGCAATGTAACAAAGAGCAGGCATGTTACATTACCCGTCGCCACTTCTTCTACACATGAATTAATAAAACCTGCAGTACAATTGGTAGACACATTATTCGAAAAAGGAAAATCCTATAAAAAAGCAGGCGTAATGCTCAGTGGCCTTGTACCCGATGAAACCATACAGGGGAATTTATTTGTAGAAGAAAAACAGAATGGTAAACGTATGTTGATGGATATGGTTGACAATGTAAATTTTTCTATGAGGGATGATATTATAAAATTTGCTGCAAGTGGAACGAAGAGGGATTGGAAGATGAGGATGGAGATGAGGAGCCCGAGGTATACGACGAGATGGGAGGAGTTGTTTGAGGTGAAATAGGGTGTTTTCACTGTATTTTTTTTATAGTGAAATAGATAGCTTTCAGAATAATTTAAAATATGAATGAAGTACAGAAACTTATAAAAAAAATAAGTGCTCTTTTTGAAAAAGAAAAATATCAGGAAATTATTGAACTGCTAAAGGATGAAATATTAGATAAATATGCAAATGCTGATTTGTATGCGTGGAGGGCTTGGGCACATAATAGGTTATTCGAAACTAGTGATGCATTCAAATATGCAGAAAAGGCTATAAAAGAAGATCCAACAAATTATTTTGGTTACTTTCAAAGAGGTTCTGCATGGAATAGTAAAAACGAATATAATAAGGCTATTGAAGATTATAATAAAGTTATTGAATTAAGAAGTGACTATGCATATGCATATAATGGCAGGGGAGCTGCGTGGGATGAAAAAGGCGAATATGATAAGGCTATTCAGGATTACGATAAGGCTATTGAATTAAAAAATGATTATGCATATGCATACTATAATAGGGGTAATTCTTGGGATAATAAAGGTGAATATGATAAAGCTATTCAGGATTATAGTAAGACCATTGAGTTGAAAAGTGACTACGCATTTGCATATAACAACAGGGGAGTTTCATGGGACAATAAAGGCGAATATGATAAGGCTATTCAGGATTATAGTAAAGCTATCGAATTGCAAAAAAATGATTCAAAAGCATTTCAAAACAGAGGCACCAGCTATTTTTCGCTAGAAAATTTCGAAAAGGCAATCGAAGATTTTGAAAAAGCCATGGAGCTTGATAAAAAATTAAAGTATTTAGAGTATGATATCAAATTGGCAAAAGAAAAACTGGATGAAAGAAAGAAATTGAAAGAAACAAAAGCGAATGAATCTGACAAAGAACAGAAATCAGAAATTGAAAAAAGGATAGAATCAATAATAACAAAAATAAGAAAACTATCTAAGTCAGAAGTACAAACAGTGGTTCACTATACCAAAGTATCAGTAGCTGATATATACGTAAAAAATTTCGGGGTTAAAATGCATTACAGCAATGCCATTTATATGAATGATCCGATGGAGGGAAGAATGTTATTTGAATATTTTAGTGATCAATCAATTGAAATAGCTTACATGAATGGAGAAAAGCGAACAGAAACCAGTGTTTATCTTGGGTCATTTCTTCCTGCAGAAGAGAATGACGGAGAAATTTCCCACGAAGATGAACTTGTAATGTGGCGTACATACGGTAAAGATGAAACGGGAAAAGAAGCTGCAGGTTGCAGTATTGTTTTAAGCAGTGAGTTTTTTAAAGCACCTAAAGATTCAACCCTTAAAGATTCGACGAAAGATTTACCGGGGGAATTGTTAAATGTTGCCTACATTAAAAAAACAAAGAATAGAAAAACTATCACAAATGATAATGGTGGAAAAATAAGCAATGAATTAAAATCATTAAAAGAAGAACTAAAAAAATTCATTAAACTTAGTAAAAAATATAAACCAAAAGATGATTTTTATAGAGAGATAGAAAGCACTATTTTTAAACAGTTGTCTTTGATAACCTATCTCTTTAAATCCGCAGACTATCAATATGAACATGAAACGAGAGTAATTACTTACATGCCACGTAACAGTGATTTTATAAAAGCGATGGATGTTAAAGATCCGGGTAAACCCTGCAAAAGATTTTGTATTGAATCACATAATGACATTCTCCCTTATATCAAAAAAATATACCTTGGGCCTAAAGTAGAACATTATCAACATTGGATACTTTATCTTGATTATGAAATAAGACAAAGAGCCAAAGAGTTGGAAGCAAAAACTCCTCCACCCTATAAAATCAATCCATCTGATATCGAAATCATAAAATCAGAAAATAAATTTCAGTAGTGGAGAAAACGAAAAATGTTCTACTGCCCTGGTTCGTGTCCCCACGAATCTCGTGCTTTAAGCTGTTTAAGTAATACAAATATTTTACTCCTTATTTGTCAACCTCCTCCCAAAAAAATAAATAATCGTTGCCCACGCAGAAACCGACATAACACTAAAAATTATTTTTTTCCTCAAAGGTTGAAACTCCTGCGGAAGAAACCTGATACACATATTTGTAGTAAGTATTCCAAATGCCAAAACAAAAATGATCGGTAAATATTTCAATAAACTTTTTCTGTTCTTAAAGAGAAAATCTGAAAGTATGATAATGATCCCTGCAGTAGCAGGGATCCATGGTGTTAAACGCGCCACACCAAATTGATAGTAGTGCCCTGTAAATCCAATAACACTGCAAATGATCAATACGATGGAATGTATTTTAATCATCTTACTCAAATAAAAAATGTTAGTGTATAAAACCAGGGGATAAATATGTATATCAATTTATCCCCTGAATAATTCAAGCAAACGGATCCTCATCGGCGGAAGGGCCGTAAATAGAAGGCAATGCTACATTTAATGTTCTTAAATAAGTTGATAATTGCCCACGATGATGGAACAGGTGATTAAATACCAATAATCTTACAAATAATGGAATGGGCAATGTAAAAATAACTGAGTCATTCTTTGTGAGGTTCCAGTTAGTTTCATCCCGGTTTGTTTCCAGGATATTTAATAATTCTTTGGCTGTTGCAGTGCTTGTTTTGAAGCCCGCTAATATTTCTTCTTTGTTTTTTGGAGAAGGATGTTGGGTAAGGATATCAACCGGGGTATTACCATCAACACCGAAGCCACAATAACGGCCTGGAATAGTAGCAATGTGAAGAGCCAGTTCGCCCAGGCTCATCGCCCTGGTATGTGGTTGCCAGTTTAATTTATCAGCTGGTACCAGCTCGAGTAGTTTTTCAGTTGAAACCAATTCGTGTTCCAGTTCTGCGATCAGGTTTTTTGAATTCATTTGCGATTGTTTTTATTTACAATGCAAATAAAGTTTAGGCACAATGTTCAAAACGGTATCAAAAGATACACAAGAGAAGAAATTAAATAACTTTTATAAACCCGCGGTGGAGCTCAACAATTTTATTCATTTCAAATTGTTTAAGTATCCTAGAAACAACAACCCTGGTAGTGCCCAATTCGTTGGCAAGTTCCTGGTGAGAAATGAAAACCTGCTTTTTCTGTTCCTTCGAAGCTCTCTGTGTAAGATATTCCAGCACTCTTTTATCGATATGGTCAAATGCCACACTTTCTAAAGTAACCAGCAATTCATCATACCTGTTCCTGAAAGTCCTGATCACAAAATTATTCCATGAATTATATTCCTTTTGCCATTGGGTTATAAGCCTGGTTTCTACAGATAATACGATCGTTCTTTCTGTTGCAACCGCCTGCGAAGGACTTTCATTATTAAAAAAACATGCAGATAAAGACATCATGCAGGTTTCACCTGGCTCAACATAGTAAAGTAAAATTTCACGATCTTCTTTTGTTTGAAAAACACGCAGCATTCCCGACACAACAATTGGAACGATCTTTACAAATTCTCTTTCTCTTACAATCACATCTCCTCTATCAAAAGTCAGTAGCTGGCAATGTTCAAGTATTTCTTCACGAAGTTTTGGTTCAGAAAAAAAATTTAATTGTTTAAATATTTCGTTTGAAGGCGTCATAGCTAAAAATTATTTTACCGGATAAACACTTTTGGCTCTTTACAAAGAGCATCTGTAAGCCAATGGGAATTGATCAATGCTAACTCAGCAGGAATACTATCTGTTTTAAAAAATTTCAATTCCATTGTTTCGTGATTTGAATAACCAGGATCAATTGGATCCGTCAATGCTGCTTCAAAGTACGATGTAATATATTGTACGTTTCTATCGGCGTAATTGTAAGTCTGTGATTCCGGCGAAGAATAGACACCGATAAAACGAACAATATCGGCTTTGATATTTGTTTCTTCTTTGATCTCACGGAGGATGGCTTCTTCAATTGTCTCACCAAACTCAACATGACCTGATATGATACACCATTTATTTACGTCTTTGCGCTTTTGTAATAAAATTTCTCCTTTATTATTAAAGATAGCTGCGGCAACGGCAGGTAAAATTTGTTTCTGTTTATTCATAAGCGTTTTAAATCAGTATTATAAAAGTCTGGGAGATACTTATTTTTATTATCCAAATAATGTTTGATGCCCTGGCACAAATTTCGGTTTCTCTAATTGTAATCCACACTCCTTATTAAATGTATCAACAACATAAACCGTTAGCTCCGGCGATGTGGCTTCATCATGCATGTGCATGAAAAAATAGATCTCCTGCATACCATTGGCCAGCCAGTATTTAATACGGTTTGCCCAATCATCCACTCTTGTAAAATCGGTTTTATGCAAACTGTTTCCTACAAAACGAATAAAAGTTTTTGGAAGTGTAACGTACATATGTGCGCAATCGCGGCGGCCACTCGTATCTGTTATTACGATACCCATGCTCAACGATTTCAATTTCAAAACAAGTTCTTCCATGATCGTTTTGTTTGAAAACCATTCCGGGTGACGCACTTCTAAAAAGAATTGAAGATCGCTTGGAAGCGATTCCAGGTATTCAAACAATTCATCTTTCCTTTTTGGTGCAAATGATTCACTTACCTGGACGAAGATGGGACCAAGATGTTTTTTAAATGCAAGTATGCCTTTTAAAAACTCTGTTGTAATAAACTCCTTTCCTTTCAGTGAACCAAAATGCGTAACGCCTTTATACATCTTTGGGCAAAAAAGGAACTCCTTCTTTCCTGCCTTGTCTGACCATTTTGTTATAGTATCTTCTTTATAAACCTGGTAATGCGTAGCATTTAACTCAATGCTGTTGTAATGATGCACGTAATTATCAAGAAAATCTTTTTCCTTTGTTTTCGGAGGATATATTTTTCCTACCCATTCTTTTCTCCCCCATTTGGCACAACCGAGATATACCTTTGAATTTTTGGCGGGTTTGCCTTTTAATATTTTTTTATTGAAATCAGGATCGGGTGGTAATATAAAGTCGATCTTATTTAATGCGCTTTCGGGGACTCGTCCAAATTCCATGCTTACTATTTTTTAGAATACAAATTTAAGCCACGAATTTGAAACACGAATTGGCTACTAAATGGCTTGAGTTTTTAATTTTTCGTAGATGGTAATATTGATCATAATTAATAACATTCCATAAAACACATCTTCAAGCGGAATCCTATAAATACGAATACCCAGGTTTTCCGCATCATTATACATCACAACAGGAATAGCAGTAAGAAATCCATTTACAATTAAAAAAGGAAAAAGGCTTATGATAAAACTGGTCAGAAAAGTTGTTATATGAAAGTTTACAAAATACTTTCTGTATATAAAAAGAATGGCAATAAAGATTCCGGTAAAAACAAATGTATACCCAGTATAAGCTTTATGAAAAAAAATACTGCCGGTAACAAATAAAAATGCTCCTGTTATTTTTAAAATGAATGAACTACTCCTACCATCTTTCAATAAAGGAAAATAACAACGAATACATTCATAAATAAACACACAACAATAAGGAATAACGAAAAAGAAAAGTACCTCTTCAACAGGAAGATTGATTAATTTAATACCCGTGATATAAGCAGGATTAAAACTCCATACATGTTCAGCAGTAAAATAAATATCCCATACAATATAAAAAGCAGCTGGCAGCAGCATGGCGGGGAAGAGGAATTTCCATTTTTTGTAGAAGGAAACTTTCCTGTCGAAACTGAGCAGTAGTGGGCCGATGAGGGAGGCTGTGAGAATGAGGAAATATGTGTACTTAGGAGTCATGAGCTACAAGCTGCAAGTTACTAGTCCTGAGCTATGAGTTGGTTTATTACAAATTTAAAACGTGTGAATATTTTATTAAGAAATCGCAAATTCTAAAGAAACAGACTCATAGCTTGTAGCTTGCAGCTTGCAGCTTTTTTTTATCTTCCCTTACTTTCTTCCAATACTTCTTCGCCACCCACAACATCCCAAAACTCTCCCCATCCTCCTTCCCCGTATGCTTATGATGCATCTTATGTGCCCAGCGAATGGCACGCACATAAACATTGTTACTTCTCGTGAACCATTTGAGCCGCTGGTGAATGATCACTTCATGAACAATAAAATAAGCAAGACCGTACATACCAACACCAAAGCCTGCAGCGGCTACCCAGTACAGTTTGTATTGCAGGCCAAACTGGATACTTAACCAACAGGGGATCGCAAATATTAAAAAGAAAGCATCGTTTTTTTCAAATATACCCGGCCGGGGTTGGTGATGATCTTCATGCAGGTACCATAAAAACCCATGCATGATATAGCGATGTGTGAGCCAGGTGATGGCCTCCATCAAAATAAATGTTCCCAGCATGATCGCAATAAAAAGGAGCGGGCTCATAAAAAAGTTCTTAATAACAGGAAAAACATTGCCTGTATCAATAACAAATTTACCGCGAATTTGTTGTGCTTTTCAAATTTGGCAAAATGGAAAACGAGTAACATCAGGCTTGCCACCAGGAACCAGCATAAATAATTATAGAAGGGCGTTCCTAAAATACTGTCCCACTGCCAATAGCCAAGTTTGGATGCAACAGGTTCCATCAGCCAGTCGAACAGCACTGCAAGCGTGGCACCATCGGCAACAATGGATAAAGCTTTTAAAGAAGGCCTCGGATGTTCTGCATCATAAGGTAGCCTGTCGAGTATCGCATTCAACAATATTTGTATGGTAACTCCCGAACAATAGATCACAATGAACCAGTTCACACCTATAACATAAGGTACCTTTTCAATGGAAGGACCCAATACATTTCCGTATTTATAATCGCCAAAGATCCAACCTGTTTTGGTACCAATAATTTCTACAGCTATCCCTCCCAGTAAACATACCAGTGTAAACAACAACATACCCCGGTTAATATTTTTTTGTGTGTATAGCAAAAGCAGGAACATCAGCAACAGGTTGATTGCTGTTGCATTTATAAAAAATGATCTGTCAAAAAAAATGATACCTACAAAACCAATTACATGAAATAATATAGCAATAGCTGTAGCAATATGATTGCGGGTTATAGCATTATTGTTTGAGGTTTTGTGTTTGGGGTTGATGATGTTGGATTTGTTTTTTTGATTAATAAAAATATTTGCAGGTTTTCAATTCCCCGCTGTTGGAGAAAGTTTAGGGCAAGGTCAACGATTGCAAATTAATGTTTTGTTTTCTTATAATCTCTTTCAATTAATTCAGCTACGATCTTCGCACTTTTAAAACACAGCGGGATACCACCGCCGGGATGAACTGTTCCGCCACAAAAATACAAACCACGGATATAGTTCGTAAAGTTTGCCGGCCTTGAAAAAGCTGCCAGCCCGGAATTGGAACTGGCGCCATACAATGCCCCGCTGTAACTTCCCATGCTGCTTTCTATTAAAAGGGGGTCAAGTATTTCTTCCGTTTCAATAAACGTTTCTATATCTGCCTGAAGTATGCGGTTTATTTTTTCAATTACATGATCCCGCAATTGATTCTTTAGCTGCTCCCAATCCTGGCCATCGTTGGATGGTACGTTGATCATAACAAACCAGTTCTCTTTGCCATTGGGGGCATGGCCCGTTTCCATTTTTGAAGTAATATTTATGTAAATGGTTGGATCCTGGTAAATCGTTTTCTTTTTGAAGATAGAATTGAACTCTTCCTTATAATTCTTACTAAAAAGAATATTGTGCAATTGCAGTTGTGGAAAATGTTTTTTTACTCCCCAATAAAAAACAACTGCACTGCTGCTACGCTCCTGTTTTAATATGCGTTGCGCTTTGGACAAATGATTCAGCAGGTTTTTATAAGTAAAATAAATATCAACATTGCTAACCACAACTGCTGCATATACATTTTCATTATTCACCACTACGCCTGTTATTTTTCCTTCATGGTAAATGATGCGTTGTACCGGTGAATTAAAATAAAAGCGAACGCCTTTATTTTCTGCAAGTCTGAATAAAGCATTTGTAATACTGATCATACCGCCGGCAGGATAAAAAATCCCTTCATTGTGTTCAAGATGCGAGATAACACTCAACATCGCCGGCGCTTTGTAAGGATCGCTGCCATTATAAGTTGCGTATCGGTTAAATAACTGTGTGGCTTCTGCAGAAGAGAACTGTTTACGGTTATATTTATGAAGTGTAGAAAAAAGATACGACAAGCGAAGCGCTGCAAGTGCTTTTAATATCCTGGTGTGCAACCATGTCCTTTTACAATGAAGGGAATGATCTAAAAAAATGGCAGCAACATGCTGGTATAATTTTCCTGCACGTTTAAGATAATTATTTATTGATGCCGGTTGTTCTCCCAGTTTATCGGCAAGCTCAGAAGCAAACTTTGTTTTATCTGTGAAGGCATTTACAATTTTACCATTCTCAAAAAAATACTTGCAGGCAATATCAACGGGTGTATAATTGAAATAATTATCCATCGGTTCTTCTGCCAGTTCAAAAAGCTCTTTGATATTTTGTGGCTGTGTAAATAAGGAAGGCCCTGCATCAAAACGATAACCATCTTTTTCAAACATTGATAATTTACCACCTGGATTTGCATTGGTTTCATATACGCAAACCGCATATCCCTGTACAGCAAGTCTTATTGCGGCGGCCATACCGGCGACGCCACTTCCAATGATGATTGCTTTTTTAGGATGCATGATGTATTTCCTTTGCGTCTCCGCGTCTTTGCGGTAAATATAACCGCGGAAGCGCAAAGACGCAAAGTTTATTTATTGTTTTGCAGGTACGATTCCAATTTTGGAAAAGCAATTTTAAACCAGGAGGTATATTGCTCAGAATGCAGGAGTATGTCTGTCCGCAAATTTTTCATTTCAGCAAAACGATGATCTTTTACTTCTTTATTATCAGGATGAATAGCACCATCATATACCCCGGTAAAAACATGATCATATTCATGCTCCGTAAGCCCGTTATCGAAAACTGTTTTGTAAGTAAAATCAAAAGCCTTTTTAAGTGACACATCAAAACCCATTTCTTCTTTTAATCTTCTGTGTGCGGCATCTTCAATTGTTTCACCGGGAGCGGGATGGCTGCAGCATGCATTTGTCCATAAGTTAGCACTATGATATTTATCGGCTGCCCGTTGCTGTAAGAGCATTTCTCCTTTTTTATTAAAAATAAAAACACTAAAAGCACGATGCAGTAAGCCTTTTTCATGTGCTTCCATTTTTTCCATTGTACCAACCTGTTCGTCTTTTTCGTTCACTAGTATTACTTGTTGCAATAGATTAAGTGTTGGTTTGAAGTTCTTAATAGTTTGTCGGCAAACGGGAATCGGCAATCGGCAAATTTTTAAAGCGTATGTGTTTTGATTAATAAAAAGAAAACCGATTTATTATTCCCGTCGATTGCCGATTCACGATTGCCGATTGCCGTTTCCCGCCCAAACTACAAAATATTTAGCTGGCTTCTCAGCCCGGCACCCATTAAAATAAATGCTTTGGAATAATTTGGTATACGAATCCGGTCCTGAAGCAGGAAGGAAGGTTTTATCCTTTGTATTTTTTTAAACAGCGATAAATAATATTTATATGCCACATAAACACCAAATCTTGCTTTAACGGGTAACTGAACAATACCATTGTAAGCATTCCTGAAATCAATTTTTATATCGGCTTCGATCTTATTCTTCATTTCAGCTGTAAAATTTGTAAGATCCGTTTTTGGAAAGTACGTACGGTGCAATTGCTCGTAGTCTGCTTTCGCATCTCGTAAAAAATTTACTTTTTGAAAGGCTGCACCCAATGCCTGTGCCGCAGGTTTTAGTTGCTGGTACATTTCTTTGTTCCCTTCACAAAAAACATGCAGGCACATGAGGCCCACGACTTCGGCGCTTCCATATATGTATTGCTGGTAACCGTCGGCGTCATATTTACAGTTATTGAGATCAGATTCCATACTTTGGAAAAATGATTCAACCAGGGCATGGTCGATGCAATAATCATTCACCGTCATTTGAAAACTATTCAAAATAGGGTTCATGCTTATTTTCCGATCAATGGCATCATACGTTGCTTTTTTAAATTCTGCCAGTAACGTTGCTTTATCATGGTCGTGAAAACTATCTACGATCTCATCTGCAAAACGTACAAAACCATAGATATTGTAAACAGGTGCACGCAAATCTTTATGCAACAATTTTATGGCACTGTTGAATGATGTACTGTATTTTTTTGTTGTCAGGCGGCTGCATTGCTGGCTGAGGTTGTGAAATAGTTCGATCATTGTTTAAAATTGAAGTTTATGATTTCGGGAATCGGCAATCGGGAAATCTTTGAAGTGCATTCATTTCGATTTATAAATGAAATCTCGTTCCTGTTATTCGCTTTCGATTGCCGATTCCCGTTTGCCGATTATCGCCATTGCTACCACCTCCCCACTTATCAATGATGGCGGCACTCCAGGTCCCGGTACCGTTAGTTGACCCGTATAAAAAAGATTCTTTACTTTTTTGCTTTTTATGGACGGCTTTAATATCGCCGTTTGTTTTAAAGTATTTGCAAGGCCATATGCATTTCCTTTAAATGCATTGTAATCATTTACAAAATCTGATATTGAATAAGATTTTTTATAAATGATCGCATTTGTAATTGATTCTCCAACCTGTTCTTCATATCGCTTAACAATCATTTTGAAATATTGTTCTCTTAATGCTTCCGTGTCGCCTGTTAAGCCAGTTGCAACAGGTACGAGGAAAAATAAATTCTCACAGGATGCAGGCGCAACTGTATTGTCTGACACTGATGATGCACATACATAAAACAATGGTTCCGTCGGCCATGCCGGTTCATCGTATATTTCTTTACCGTGTTTTTCAAAATCTACATCAAAGAATAAAGAGTGATGTTGTATGTTTTTTAGTTTTTTATTCAACCCCACATAATACAGCAAACAGGATGGCGCCATGGTTCTATCGTTCCAGTATTTTTCCGAATAGGACCTCGATGCAGGTGGAAGGAGTTTTGTTTCAACATAATGGTAGTCAGCGGCAGCGATCACGAGGTCGGCGGCAATCGGCAATCGGGAATCGGCAATAATTGCTGTTGCTTGTTTGTTTTCTATTTTGATTTCGCTGACGTTGCAATCGAAAATAAATTTTACGCCGAGTTCTTTTGCAAGACTATACATCGCATCTGCGATCTTATACATACCTCCTTGCGGGTACCAGGTGCCTGATTTAATATCTGCATAATTCATGAGGCTGTACAATGCAGGAATTTTTTCCGGTAATGCACCTAAAAACAAAACAGGGAACTCCATTAATTGAATGAGTCGCGGATCGCTGAAATATTTTCTTACATGTTTTTTCATAGAAGTAAAAACATCCAGTTTAAACATTCCTTTCAGAAAATCGGTATCCAAAAATTCTGTTATTGATCTTCCTGGTTTATGTACCAGTTTTTTTATTCCCACTTCGTATTTATAAGCTGCTTCATTCATAAAAGCATCCAGTTGTGAACCACTTCCCTTTTCAATACTTTCAAATAACTTTTTTATTTCGTCATAGCCAGCAGGAATATCTATCGGGCCATTCTTATAATATACCCTGTATGATGGATCGAGTCTTTTCAGTTCATAATAATCAGCAACTTTTTTTCCGAAGCAATTAAAATATCTTTCAAAAACATCGGGCATCCAGTACCAGCTTCGGCGCATATCGAATGTAAATCCTTCAGCAGAAAATTTTCTTGCCCTGCCACCGGGTATGGAATGTTTTTCAAGTACCGTAACATCATAGCCAGCCTTCGCCATAAAAGATGCAGCCGACATTCCTGCAAATCCGCTTCCTATTACGATGACTTTTTTCATACCTGTTGGTGAATGGTCAATTGTGAATGGTGAAATCTTCAAACTTTATTATGCTTCGAAGAAAAAACAAAAAATGCATATTTTCACCATCGACAATTCACCGTTCACTTTTCACCACCTTATCAGCTGTTCCTTCAATAATTTCCTTGCAAAGTGTATCCTGCTTTTTATTGTGCCCAAAGGTTCGTTCAATACAAGAGCGATCTCGTTGTATTTATATCCTTCAAAATACAATTGAAATGGTAAACGGAATATATCCGGAAGTTTCTGTATGGTTGATTGCATGTCCTTTAACCTTAGATTTACTTCAGCGGTATTGGGTACTGCAGCTTGTGCATAGTTGATCAGAAAATCATTTGATGTATTATCAAAAATTGTATGCTGCCTTGATCTTCTGCGATAATTATTAATGAAGATGTTCCGCATGATGGTGTACATCCACGCTTTTACATTGGTACCTACATGATACTTTTCCTTGTTGGCAAGCGCCTTATACATTGTTTCCTGCATCAGGTCCTTTGCAGCTTCATTGTCGCGGGTTAATGTAAAAGCGAATGGCTTTAAAAAATCTGAATTACCAACAAGGAGATCATTGAATTCCAGGGAAGACATAATTTTTGTTTAATTTATTATATATTAAAGTTAAACAAAATTATTTATAAAAAAAAGATAATTTCCCGGTTGCCCGCCTGTTTATGGAAGTTTTGCGTTTGGGGTTGCAAACGCAAAACTCCAAACTATCAGTTGATGCTGGTTTATTATTGAAATGCCGCAACAAATTCCATTGCTTCAGGAAATGTCTTTTTAAAAACGATGGGAGGTTTTATTTTCTTTTCGTAAGTGCGTGTAAAATGGCCGGATATGATAATGGGGGTATTTTTAAAACGTTTGCTTACTTGTTTCAGGAATTTATCAAAATTAAAACTCTGACCTACGGTTGTTAAATGAGAATACAGGTAATCAGGTTTCTTTAAATTAGCAACATATTCAATATCACTTAGTGGTACATCACTTCCCAGGTATATGACGTTTGCGCCACGGCTCTTTAATAAGTAATACATAAAAAGCAAACCCAGTTCATGATATTCGCCTTCAGGAAGAAACAGCAATATGGTTTTTTTTGATTTGATCACAGGGGAAACTCCCTCGATCCCAACGATCAGTTTCTGACGAATAATATTCGATACAAGATGCTCCTGTGCCGGGTTTATGTGATTGGTAACCCACAAAACACCGATCTTTTCCATGAAGGGAAATATGATCTGTATAATGGCCCTTTCAATACCTTTTCCTACAATATAATTACTGATCGTAGATTCAAACATATCCATGTCCAGGTCGATCATGTAAGTGATCAGTTCATTTACAATTCTTTCCTGCTGTGCCTCAAGTTGATTCAGGGTGAGTATCTTTTCATTTATCTGCACCACACTCATCTTGTCGATATGAGATATTTTATATCCATACTTATTCAGCAGTGCTATGCTAAGGATCGTTTTTAATTCTTCATTGGTATAATAACGGATATTGGTATACGTGCGTTTGGGTTTTAAAAAATGATACCGCTGCTCCCACACACGGAGTGTGTGCGCCTTAATGCCCGAAAGATTTTCCAGATCCTTTATCGTGAAGAGGTCCATGGATTTCAATTATAAAACAATATAACAATTTGTTTGAAGAATTGTTTAATAAAAAAGGTAAAACATTGAACAGAAAGCTTAACGCGGAGGCGCAAAGACGCAGAGAAACTTTGCTACTGCGTCTCTGCAGCTGAAGATCAGACCGTTCTTGCCGGCAGGTCCCTAAATATTTTTTGTATGAGTTTATTTTCGGGGAAGACAATGGACCATGCCGTTAAAAAGATGATCATACAATCTGTATAAACTGAAGCGTGTTGCTGGTACCACAATTCAAGCGCAGCCTTGTAAGGAAAAATAGATATGTACATTGATCTCGGATCAGCAGCTTCGGATAAAAGTTTTTCTTCATCCCTGAAGATGAGTGAACCAATGCCGGTCATACCCGGCTTTGAATTATAAATAAGTTGTTTCACTTCCGCGGAATATAAATTAAAGCTCACTTCCAGTAACGGCCTTGGGCCAACGATGCTCATATCTCCCATCAGTACATTGATGATCTGGGGTATTTCGTTCAATTTAGACATGCGCAGGAGCTTACCAAATTTCGTTACCCTGGGATCATTTCTTAAAGTGATCTCTCCCGTACCGATATTGGGACTGTTCTTTACCATCGTTGCAAACTTCCAGATGAAAAAAGGTTTGTTCTTATAACCGATCCTCTTTTGAAAATAAAAAACCTCATGTTCTCCTGTAACCAATAAAATAAGTATGCATAAAATCAATAAAGGCGATAAAATAGCCAATGCCAGCAGGGAAAGAAAAATATCAATAAGGCGTTTTATAATTTGGTACATAATACGGGATACAGGATACGAGATACGGGATATGGGATGTTGGATAGCATGTTCTATCCCGTATCCCATATCTCGTATCCCGTATCGGTATTTATTTAAACACTTCTTTTATTTTACCCGCCACTCCCTTCAGTTCATCATCAGTAATATTTGTAGAACATGGAATGCTCAGGCAATGTTTGTATAAAAAATCAGAGCGATCTGTTTTATTATAATAAAGATTATCAGTGAACATGCGGAGCTGATTCATTGGTACCCAGAAAGGGCGGCTCTGCATTTTATGATCATTCAAAATTTTCAGTACATCTCTTTGGCGTGATGTTTTAATAGTAGGCAACCACCAGTTGGGATCCACATCATTACTTACTTCCTGGAATTCAATATCACCAACACCCAGGAGTTCTTTTTTATAAAAAGCAATGATCTCTTTTTTGCGTTTAAGGAATGACGGTAGTAGTTCCATTTGAGCAACACCCATAGCAGCCGCAACATTTACAAGCCGGTAATTATAACCGATCTCGTCGTGCACATATTCAAAAGGATCGCTCTTGGCCTGCGTGGTAAGATGCTTTGCTTTTTTTGCAAGCGCCTCATCATTGGTAACGATCATGCCACCGCCACCTGTTGTAATTATTTTATTTCCGTTATAGCTAAACGTACCAAGCAAGCCGAAACTTCCTGCATGTTTTCCCTTATAATAACTGCCAAGTGCTTCTGTTGAATCTTCAATTACAATTAAGTTGTGTTTTGCTGCAATTGCCATCAACCTGTCCATATCACAAATATTACCCAACACATGCACGGGCATGATCACCGGGATACGTTTGCCATCTTTTTTATGATAACAGGCGCCGTTCTTTTGTTCTGTTTCATTTGTAAGAAATGATTCCAGCAAACCGAGATCCATCTGCCAGTTCTTTTCATCAGCATCAATAAAAATGGGATTTGCTCCTGTGTATTTTATAGAATTGCAGGTAGCGATGAAAGTAATGTTGGGCGTGATCACATAATCATTTTCATTAACACCCATCATGATCAGGCATATATGCAGTGCAGTGGTACCGCTGCTGGTTGCAACAGCATATTTGGTTCCGGCAAATTCAGCGCTCATTTTTTCAAACTGGTCAACATAAGCACCCACACTGCTTACCCAGCCTGTATCGAGACAGTCTTTCACATATTTCCATTCATTACCACACATGTTTGGTCCAGAAAGTAAAAGCATACGGCGAATTTTCGCTGCAAATGTAGGGAAAAGGGATGTAGGAAGAAAGGTTTGGGGTTGTCGAGTTTGGTGTTAAGCGTTGGCATTAAGAAGTTTCTTAAATATCAAAGAGTCTGGCGAACACTAAACACCAAACTCCAAACTTGCATTTATATATTCCTGAACTTCTGTGCAAACGAATCCGTAACAATGCCGGTTTTAAGCAATTTATAAATCTCATTCACCCCATCTGGTACTTTTTTAGTGATGGTATAGCCAAGGTCATTTTTTATTTTATCAAAATTTACGCGGTAATCTCTTGGATCCTCGTTCATTTCAACATAATTCACTTTTACGCCGGGAACCACCTTGCAAACTTCTTCAATGATCATTCCCTTATTATAATTTTCTTCAGTAGTTCCTACATTGAAAACATTTGCCCTTACTTTTTCTTCAGCACTTTCGAGCACAAGTACTACGGCACGTGCAAGATCATCCACATGACAATAAGGCCTCCAGAATTGTGCGCCCCATATTTCCTGTTCGCCATGAATGGTTGCATTGCGTGTAAATTCATTCACTGTAAGATCAAAACGTATGCGTGGAGAAAAACCATACACTGTGCTAAAGCGCAATGCTGTACTGCACATCTTTGAATCTTTTCTATCTTCAAGCAAATATTTCTCAAACTTAACTTTCAGTTCCGCATACAAAGACACGGGCCTTAACTCCGATGTTTCCGTAACAAAAGAATCCGGATCAGGCATTTTACCATAATTGCTGCAGGTACTTGCAAACACAAAACGTTTGATGCCTGCTTTTTCAGCTGCTTCAAATAATGCAACACTACCATTCCAGTTGGTATCAAGTGCTTCTTCGCTGTATTTTTTACATGCCGGATCGCCAACGATGGCGGCAAGATGTGCAATGGCATCCATTCCTTCCAATGCCTTTTTTACTTCAGCAGCATTGCGTATATCGCCCTGCATAAAATCAAAAGCCGGGTTCAACATTACATCATACAATGCATCTCCTCCAAATTTTAAAGAATCAAAACCCCTTACTTCGTAACCCTTATTTAATAACTGGCGAACCAATACAGAGCCAATATATCCTGCAGCTCCGGTAACCAATACCTTCATAGTGACAATTAATTTTTAACGCTGTAAAGTTAAGGGATAAGAGGGGTATAATCCGCCTTCGACAAGCTCAGGCTGACAATTCTTGTCTGAATCAGGCTTTGTTGCTAATAATGCGGGCGGGATTGCCCATTACGGTTACATTATCAGGTATGTCTTTTACAACAACGGACCCGGCGCCGACAATTACGTTCTTGCCGATCTTGATATTTTCCCTTACAACAGATTTTGCTCCAATAAAAGTATTTTCTCCCACTGTTACATTGCCACATAAGACCGCACCTGGCCCAACGTGGGCAAAATCGCCGATCCTGCATTCATGCTCTATCACAGCATAGGTATTGCAAATGGCGCCGATTCCTATTTTAGCCAATGCATTGATCACAACGTTTGCTGCGATCATTACACCATGAGGGGCAATATCGGCGCTTTCATCAATCACCGCGGTTGCATGCACTGCATTGATGGGCAAAAGATTTCTTACAGCAAGGTTGTTGTAAACATTCTTCCTGATCTTATTATCGCCAATAGCAATAAAGAAGTCTTCACGGGTAAGCGCTTTAAGGCCCGTTTCAGAAGTTTCTTTCTGTAAATATTTTAGTGAAAAGGGGTTGTATTTTTTCTCTTCGTTATCGCAATAGCCGGTAACTTTTAAGCCCAGGGACCTGAGGATGCCATTGATTACATATGAGTGCCCGGAGTAGCCAATTAGTATCATAATGTGGATATTGGATGAGATACTAACCTGTAACGAAAATGTTTTGTTGTTATTGTGTTATTGGAAAAAAATTCCAACCAGTGCTTGTTATAGCCAGAGAGGCGTAGGCTCGGCCAATTTTCTAACAACGGGTTTCTACCCATTGAAAATGCCACAAAGAGAAAACAAGAACCGTAGGTTCGGCACAAATAAAAAATAGAAAATAATTAAATAAAAATGGGCCGAGCCTACGGTTCTCTGCCTTATGAGCTATTAATCACAACGGGTTGAAACCCGTTGTTAGAAAATAGAAACGAGCCTACGGTTCTGCAATGTTATATTTAAACAACTTAAAAGAATTATGAGTGTGTGAACCTGTTATGTTTAGAGATCAAGGTTTTGGTAAATGCTTGATATATATTTTGTTCATAATGTCTTCAGCGGAAAGCTTAAAGATTTCTTCTCCCACTTCTATATAGGCCCAGGGTTGCAGGTAAGTAGTTGCTTTTATTCTTCTTTCAATTTCATTGATATCCATATCGGGTGTTAACCGGCAGAGTTCATTCAGTTCCTTACGCAGGTAAGGTTTGCGTTGCCATGTTTCATTGGAAACAGGTAGGCTTCCGCCATTCATCATCGTGTAAAAAATTTCATAGAAAGTATTTAATATCTCACTGTAACAACGTTGCGTGATCGCATATACGGTATCAGCTTCATAAACAGGAAAACGTTTTACCGCAACAATATTTCCTGTATCAACCTTTGCTTCCATGTGATGACAGGTAACACCAAATACATCCGCACGATCATAAATAGCAAAATTGGTACAACCAATACCAGGATATTCAGGCGGACCGGGATGAAAATTAAGCGCAGCAATTTTGGCCTTCTTCAAAACTTTCCCGGGAATGATCCATTGCGATAAATAAGAAATGATGAGATCACCGTTCCATTCATATAATTCTTCAGGGAAAGGTTCATGCCTTGTACTATAAATAATGATCGCTTCGGGATAATGTAATAAAATAAAATCCGCAGCCTGGGAAGAGAACTGGTCGTCGGCTTTGCAGATGAATAAGATGTTTAACGTAGGGAATTTAT
Organism: Ferruginibacter sp.; assembly: GCA_047601875.1. Taxonomy (GTDB): domain Bacteria; phylum Bacteroidota; class Bacteroidia; order Chitinophagales; family Chitinophagaceae; genus Ferruginibacter. The sequence goes on from JASGIL010000001.1 coordinate 1,887,414, forward strand.
TTTGCTTCATACTTCTTAAATCTAAGATTTAAGATCTAAGATCTAAGATGTGTGGGTTCTTTCAAATCATACATCTTAAATCTTAGATCTTACATTTTTAGTAGCTCATTATATTTTTTAAGTATCTCTTCATGTATTTTTTCTCTATTGTACAATTGCATCACTTCCTTGTAAAGGTTGTTGGCAATTGTTGCAGTTTGTTCTTTGTTTTCAATGGCGAATTTTAATTTACTGTAAAGATCATCTTCATTTTTTACTTCAAAGATCAATCCTGTCTTTTCATTCTTTACAATATCTGCATTACCGGGAATATTGGAACAAACCACCGGAGCCTGCATGGCCCCTGCCTGCAAAATTACATTAGGAAATCCTTCCCGGTGAGATGGATGTACAAAAATATCTGCAAGGTCCATATAATATTCAACAGCATCGCTCCATGTAATATGTGTTATAGCAGGATTTGATGTAATGATATTCATTGTTGCTTCAGACAATGGATCCAGGTTTGGTTCGAATGGCCCGACCAAAATAAGCTGCAATGAATATTGCTTTTGTAATTTTTCAAAAACAACGATCAGTTCTTCAATGCCTTTATCTTTTACCATTCTGCCAACACATAATATTTTCAATGCGCCATTTGAAGGTATGCCTGATCTTATTTTAGTTTTTATTTCCTCATTTAAATTTTGCTTCGAGAATTTTTTAAGATCAACACCATTTGTTGATCCGCTGCCGATCATGCTGAGTTTTTTTGATGCTGATAGTTTTTTAGCAGTAATAAAATCCATCATCGATCTGCTGTTGGGCCAAACTTCTGTTGCACTCATGTATGTCAATCGCTCTGTGAACATGAGCAATTGTCTTTTAAATCCTGTTTCTACCATTAATGGTAAACCCGCTACGGTGTGTATCCTCACTTTCACGCCAGCACTTTTTGCTGCAAGCATTCCCAGTAAACCTGCTTTGGGTGTATGTGTATGAACAATATCGGGGTGGTATTTTTTTATAAGCTTTCTTAATTTAAAGAAACTAACGAGGTCCTGTAGCGGCGTAATTTTTCTTGTCATCGGAACAATAACATATTCACAACCTTCTGTTTTAATAACATCTTCTCTTTCTTTTCCATCGGCACTCACCAGGATAACATTGAATCCATGCTCCTTCATAAACCCTGGCTGCCCCGCCAAAAGTACTTTCAGGGCCATAGGAACTGTCGTTATTCGTATGATCGTTTTCGCCATTTCCTTATTGCTTGTTCAAATAAACTTTTTGATACCATACTTCCATGCAGAAAATTGTCCATAATGTTTTTGCTCTTTTTTCTGCAGGAACGCTGATCGTATTATTCAATAATTTTTCAGTGAATGAGTAGTTTATAATATTGCGGTTAAAGGAGCCGGAAGCAGTAATATAATCATGCATCATATCCCTCAGTTCATTGCCTACCCAATTTTTCAATGGTATTTCAAAACCACGTTTAGGCTGATTGATAAGTGTTTCAGGAAGGTATTGCTTTGCCAGTGTACGTAGCAAATATTTTGTGCTGCTGCCATTGATCTTGAACTGGTCATTCATCGATGGTGCGTATTCCAGCAATTCTTTGCAAAGGAACGGGCTTCTTCCTTCCAGTGAATTTGCCATGGTGGCAATGTCCATCTTTACCAATAAGTCGCTGAACAGGTTGGTATCAAAATCCATGTTCATGATCTTCTTCAATCCCGACATCGGTGAACCGGCAATAACGTTGAAGTCAGCCCGCATTTGTTCTAAATAATCAAAACCGGGATCGATGATGTTCTTTTCGTAATCTTCGATGATATCAAGTCCTGCAGATAAATAAATTTCAAGGCTTGATTTGGATGCAAGTGATGCAAGCCTGTACAGGTAATTGTATTTTGATTTTTTATTTTTTGGCATTGGCAATATTGATCTTGCCATGCCTGCTGTTTTATTTATTAAAATATTCTTTTTAAAGAAATCATATTTTGAGAATGGTACATAACGGCGATAACCTCCAAACAATTCATCAGCGCCGTCGCCATTCAAAATAACCGTTACATATTTCCTTGCTTCCTTACTTACATAATAAGAAGGAATGGCTGAGCTGTCGAAAAAAGGTTCCCCGTAATTACATAATATCTGTTCAACATCATTCTTAAGATTGCTGAATGAAATATTTATTTCTGTATGGTCGGTCTTATATTTTTCTGCCACCAGTTTGGCAAGTGGCGCTTCATCGTATTCGCCGGCAAAAGAAACAGTGAACGTTTTTAGTTTATTATTATACTTACTTGCAATGGCGGTTGTAAGACCACTGTCGATACCACCACTTAAAAAACATCCTACTTCAAGATCACTGGATTCAAGCCTGCGCTTAACAGCTTCCTGTAAAAACGCATCTGTCTTTTCAAGGCTTTGCTGAAGATTGTCTTTATTATCTTTTAAATAAAACTCCCGGATGTTCCACCACCTGGTTTCTTTTATTTCGAGGCTGTTGCAATCAATGGTAAGGTATGTTCCTGCAGCAAGTTCAGTTACATTTTTATAAGGTGTAAGTTTTCGATAAAAAACACCAAGTCGCATATAATGATAAAAGTTATTTTGATCAATCTCCAAAGGAAGCAGGCCTTTCAGGCAATTGAGTTCGCTTGCAAAAACGATCTTCTTATTATCATTAAAAATATAAAGTGGTTTTTTTCCTGCACGGTCGCGGGCAATGAAAATGTTCCTGTTAACCTTATCATAGATGGCAAACACAAACATGCCATCGAGATATTGTAAAAAATTTTCTCCCATTCTTTCATACAACATCAGCAATGTTTCAGTGTCGGAGTTGGTAGTACCAATAAGGCCGAATTGTTTTCTTATTGCTGCATGGTTATATATCTCCCCGTTAAAGATGATGGTAAAGCGGTCGTGCAAATGCATGGGTTGCTTGCCACCGCTGATATCAAGAATAGCAAGGCGCAAATGATAGAAGTCGACATTATCAGCAGCAAAAGAATGCTGCTCATCCGGCCCCCGGTGAAACATCACGCTGTTGATCTTATCATATGCCAGCTTAAAATTTACTGACCCTGCAATGCCGCACATCTATTTTGAAATTTATGATTGAGCAAAATAAGTTCATATTGTTGAATGGCGTAAAGATTATTTAGAATAAATTTGTTTAAATCAATTAAGAATTAAAAATTAAGAATTAGAAATGGGTTTCAGCAACCTGTTACTTCAATTCTTAATTCTTAATTTTTAATTCTTAATTTTCAAACAGTGAACATTTTCGATTACCTCTTATTCTTCATTTACGTCTTTATATTTTACATCATCTTCGCCTGGAGACGAAAAAAATACAAGGATCCCATTCTTAGGAAATACCAGCGCCAGGGATTTTGGATAAAGGTATTCAGTTGTTTTGCTTATTGCATGTTCGTGCTTTTTATTTCTCCCGGGGACACAACGGGCCTGTATCATCCCGAAGGCTATAATATCTATCAACTCATTCTTAATGATGCGTCAAATGTCAAACTGCTGTTTATATCAGCAAAGGATTTTGACCAGGCCCAGCTATTCAACATTAATAACCTCGGGTATTTTAATGAAGAAAGCAACTACATGGTTACCCGTATTGTTGCCATTTTATCATTTGTAACATTTGGAAAATTCCTTGCTATCAATCTTATTTTTTCTATGATCTCGTTTACAGGCGTGTGGCGATTGTATCGTTTTTTTTATGAGCAATACCCGCAACTGCACAAACAATTTGCAATCGCCATTTTGTATTTCCCTACGTTTGTTTTCTGGAGCTCAGGCATATTAAAAGACCCGTTGTGTACGGGTGCTTTGGGTTGGATCACCTATTCACTATATGGCATGTTTTATTTAAGAAAAAATCCATTGATCTACCTGCCCATACTCATCTTCTTTAGTTACCTGCTTATTATTTTAAAAGTTTATATCATTGTTTCGTACCTGCCTTTTTTTGCATTGTTCCTTTTGTTTAAAAATGTAACACTCATAAAAAGTAAGTTCGTAAAAGTATTGATCGTTGGTTCTGTAATATTGGGTACGGTACTTGGATTTCTTACGATCACAAGTACGATGCAAAAGGCGCTTGGTGGATTTGCTGCCGCTGGTGTTTCACAAAGCATCAAGATATATCAAAATAATTTCGAGGTACAGGCAAATACTGCCAGTTCTAATTTTTCACTCGGTGTTGATTTTGATGGAACCGCTCAAAGCCTGGTACGACTTGCACCTGCGGCTGTGGTTGCAACACTGTTCCGGCCTTATCTATGGGAATCAAAAAAATTATCAACGTTACTATCATCGTTTGAAAGCCTTGCGTTAATGCTGTTCACCATATTTGTTTTATATAAGGTTGGCATTAAAAAATTTATTCTTACTATTTTAAATAAGCCGATCATTTTTTATAGCCTGATGTATGCTATCATCTTTGCATTATTTGTAGGTGCCACTACTTTAAATTTCGGTTCATTGGTAAGGTATAAAATACCAGGCATGCCATTTTATGTTATCGGGCTATTCTTTATTTTATATTTCAATAATAAATTAAAAGTAAAGCCCCGCGAAAATGCGGAGCCCGTTGTTTCAGCGGTTAATGTATAATTTATACTAATGTTTCAGTTTGAAATTTATTTTAAAAAATAACTGTTTTGCAAATACACAAGATACTGTCAGGGTGAGCTTGTCGAACCCGGTTATATTTACTCCGCCTTCGACAAGCTCAGGCTGACAAATTATGCGGTTGCGGTTTTTGGCCGTTCTGCATTTGAAGTTGCAAATACTGCGTTGAATAAATTCCTGATCGGTGTCATCAAAGAAACTTTTGAATCTCTTTGTGCCAGTTCATTTATTACCACGGGTGGCTTTACAGAAAAATCATTTTTAAATGCATCAGCCAGTGGCCAGATAAGGAAGTTTAATTTTTTTACCCGATCTGTTTTTTGATAAACCATGATCGTTCCTGCAAAAGCTGTAATAAAAAACAGGTAATGAAGTGCGGCCATGATCTTATTTGAAAACCTCGACTTGTTTATATGAAACCTGTTGCGTACATAGAAATAAATTTTCCATGAAGATTTAAAGTCCCAATCTTTCTTGTAAGAAAACGCAGCAGCGGGATGGTAATGAATACTGTTTGTAACCGTATAAATCGGGATCTGGTATTTTTTTACAACACGGTAATAATATTCCGTTTCATCGCCCCACAAAAACAAACCTGGTTTTGGTGTACCCACTTTTTCTACAATGGCACGATGTATCAATGTTCCGTTAAATGGATGCCCAAAACCTTTAATGAGTGGCTCATTTACTTCGTCGATCGTTTTATAATTTTTTGTTTTCCACACAAACGATCTTTTATCCTCTTTATTAATAACAGCACAATTGAGTAAACTTCTGTCGGGTGTATCTACATTCAATAAATTTTGTAATGCATCTTTTTGTGGGTAACCATCATCATCCATACACCACATCCACGAGTAGCCGTTTTTATATGCCCAATTAATAGCGGTGCTAAATGCGTGACCGGGACCTTCATTTTCCTGTGTTATGTGGAGAATATCTGGTTGTGATCTCAACCATTCTGCAGTATTATCTGTACTCCCATTATTGATGACCAATATTGCGTCGGGCTTACGGGATTGATTTCTGAGTGCACTGACACATTCTGATAAAAGTGTTTGGCGATTGTGTGACACAATCAGGGCTATCACCTTTTCCATAGGAAGTACGTTTTGGTTTTTAAGAATACCAGGATCTGAATAACTAACGTACTACGGCAATTGTTATTGCATATATATTAAAATAAATAAAGAAAAAAAATCCGGAAAAACTGTAGCAAAGGGCCTGGTTTTATTGTAGTTATGATACTATTGATGGGAAAAATGCGTGGGAAATTTACCTGGATGTTTTACCGCAGAGAACATGAGTTAAAAGAGTTTACGCAGAGGATTATTTAAAACTCTGCGTAAACTCAGCCCATCTTGCTCTCTGCGGTAAAAAAATAGTTGCTTAAGGATTCTCACGAAAGAATTATATCATAAACTTTTTTATAAGCAAGCACAGCATTTTCAAGCGAATAAATTTCACTTGCGCCCTGCTCTATTCTTTTTGCATCAAACACAGGATCGGCAATAATTTTTGCTACAGCTGCTTTCATTCCACTTTCAGAAAGATCATTTAAAACAATACCGGCATCATATTTTTCTACGATCTCTTTTACATCACCAACACCTGCATTGGTAATTACCGGTATTCCCATTGCCATGATCTCACCATGTTTGGTAGGCGATGAAGATATCTTGGAATAACATGGCTTAATAAAAAAAAGTGAGTACCTGCTGAACGATAACAACACGGGTACTTCATGCCGTTGTGCATGAGCAGTCATTATTTTTTCTGAACTTAACCCTGCTTTTGCTGCTGCTGCAATTATCTGATCGTGCCTGTGTGGTGAGATAAATAAAAATTTTGCAACAGGAATTTTATCTGAAAGCAACTTACAAAACTGCATCATTTCTTCAGTAAGGTACCAGCCACCAATGGAACCAAGGTAACTAAAAATAATATCCTCATTTTTAATATCAAGTTCCTTGCGAAATTGTTCTTTTAAAGAAATATCAATATTGGATCGTTTAAAAAGATCAAGATCTGTACTACATGGTATCACTTCTATCGGTAACGGCTGGCCTTTAATATTTTTCCAGTTGAGCATTTCTTTCTTTGCTGCATTTGTAAGGCAGGTTACATAATCAGCTTTTTCGAGGCATTCATACTCGTGTTTCTTAAAAAAATCATAGATCCTTTTAAACAAAGGATTTTTTAAGTTCCACATGGCGCCATCAACTCTTTCATCGGCCCAGAAACCACGCACATCGTTTAAAAATTTTATGTTGTATTTTTTCTTCATCCACAATGCAACAAGTGTTGGTATACCCGGCCTTGTATGTACCATATCATAATTTCTTTTTTTATGAAGCGCCGTTGCCGTTTGTTTTAAACGCAGGTAATCATAAAAAGAAGAAATAACAGGCGGTTTTTTATGATAAGGAATACTTACCCATTCAACAGGAAATCCTTTGAGAAGGTTTTCGACATAATCTTTATTGGCCGAAAATTTACCTGGTTTATCGCAACTGAGTATCGTGAATTTATAACCAAACTTTGAAAGACCTATGAGGTAAGGAATGACCTGGCTCTGTCCCAATGGGTCAGTCATGCCATCGTAAGAAATGAAAAGGATCTTTTTCATTGGTCAAATAACGTTAAAAAATTCGTTTGAACTATGATTAAAATGATTTTTTGATGGACTATGATTTTATTTTAGCAGTTGATGTAACAAAAATTAATCATAGTTTTCATTTAATCAAACGAATCATGGTTCAGGCCATTGTCACACGAAACAAATTGCACTCACCTATTGCCTGGTATAGCCAGAAAAAAAAGTTTTAGATTCAAAAAGCGGCATCATGTAAATAATTGCTGCAAAAGAGGGTTGCTCACAATTAAAATCAAAATTCACATTTTTAGTATAAAGAAAGGGGCTATTCCATTCCTTGCTTAAATCATTTTCATAGACCTGCTTATATACTACATTCATTTTATCAATTGCATAAAAACGAACATACCCCATATCACTTGCCTCCGCGAGGGCATATCCTTTTTTCCCATTTAGTTCTTTCGCAGCAACAAATGGCAGGTACCAATCAAATTCCAGTGAATCCCAATTATTTTTTAATCCGGCCAATTGCAAATTTTCAGGTACATTAACTGTCTTCGACTTTAAAATTTCTATTTCCTGGGAACTGAATACTGATATTTCCTGGTAGCTCGTGGCCGTCCATTTATTTTTACCTGAATATGCAAAAAGCAAATACCTGTTGTAAACTGCTTTGGTATATGTTGTGTCGGTATAATCAGGAACCATTCCTCCCTTCCAAAAATTAACCAGCACCAGCTTTTCTGATAAAAGAAGATTTTTTTTAACCTCTTGCTTTATAAAATTTTCAACCTTTGTCGGTTTGTAAATAGGATCGGCTAACTCACTTCCATAATGATTCACTGTAGTAGTATCAAAAATATTTTGACTCATTGCAATGGACGAGATCAAAACAGTAAAAATTATAAAAAAAAATTTTTTCATTAGTCAACCAACGTTCAAAGTGAAGCTGTATTGCAGTTTTTTGTTTGCTTATTTGTTAAAGTCATTTGAGTCATATTGCCAAGATCGAGATTGGGTTGTTGATGCAATAAAAATCAATCATAGTTTCAGTTAATCAAACAAATCATGGTTCAGACAAAAAATCATTAACCCAGTGGCAATTTATAATGCATCATGATCATACCCCGTTATCTCCCAGTTATCATGACCGGAAAATTGATCCATCTCTGCATCCGAAGCATAAAAGATAAAAGGTGTTTTTTCAGACAATGATCCTTTATTAAATGGGTTTTTTATAAAACGATTCGCCTGCAACAATTTTGCCTGCTTCCCTTTCTCCTGGCAAAATGATATGATGCCCTGGTATTTGTTCTTTAATAGTTCTTTTGATAAATACCACAACAATCCTTTCTCTGCTTTCTTTGAATTAAAAACAAAATCGAACAGGATCATTTTTCCATTCAGGATATAATAGATCGCATAACCTTCAATCATATTTTGTTGCGAATAAGTGATCAGCTTATATGTATAATTTGGATTTTTTGTGCGCCAGCTCATATGCCGCACATTTCGCCGGGAATGTATGGCAATGGTTTGGTTTATCTTTTTTAAAAAAGGCTCCAGTTTATTGAAATCAGTTTCTTCTTTAAAATTTTCCCTGGGAAAAGAACGCAGGTAAGCCGTTTTACAAAACAAAGCAGGTTTGAAATAATAACGGAAATCGAATAATTGTTTCCAGCCAAATTTTAAAAAACCCGGCGTTGATTGTGAACCACCAAAGCCAATGATAAAAAGTTTGCCTTCCTCTCTTAAAACACGGAAGCATTCAAGTGCCAGTAATTTAAACAATCCCAGCCTGCGGTGTTTGGAATGCGTCATCGTATCGCATGACTGGTAGATGGTAATCTCTTTTCCATTAATGATAAAATTCTGCGGCACTACTCCATAATAGGCACCTATTTCATTTGTATTTGGTTCGATCGCAACAAAGCCAACAAAATGGCCGGCAGGATTATCAATGTATTTCCAATGAAAGTATTCAATGTTCACATCCATGCCGAAACAATCCTTCATCAATGGAATGAGTATTGCAAAATCTTCAGCGCCGATCTTTTTAATCCTGTAGTCAGACATATTTTCTAATTTTCGAATGAAACAATTCTGTTCGAAGGATCATTTCAGACATTGGCTCCTCTACCAGATTTATCCTGTACGTATCATGTATCGCTGCCCCGTTAGTATATGTTGAAAGTGCATTTACTTTATCTCCCACATACAAAACATGATCGATACCAGCCTTTCCTGCTATTTCATAAATACCGGGATTGCCTTGTCCATTGGGTAACGCAAGGATATTTATTTTGGTATTTAGTTTTTGCTCAATTTCAATTTTTGAATCAGCGATCTCGTGATACAATATCGTATTATCTGTTATGGTTGAAAGGGTATCATGGTTATAAGTATGACAACCGATCTCTACTTTGTTGCGCAAGCATTCATTGATCTCGTTCCAGTTCATCATACGCTCCTGTGCAGCAATGGAAAAATAATTTTCTTTATCAGCAATCATTTCCAGTCTTTGTTTAAAAGGGATCGTTAACAGCAGGTTGTACACTTTTAAATAAAACTGCATCCAGTTATTATTACAGTCGGCATAATTTAAAAATGTGTTATTGTATTCAAATGTCAACCCTGTAAGATCATTGTCCCTGCAATGGCTGAAAATCTTATTCAGTCTTTGTGTCCAGATAATTTGATTATTCGTTGCACAGGCATTTACAATATTGTGGTTGGATGACAAATTGTATTTTACCAGCAATGGCAATGCATGTTCATAAAAATCATAATAGCCATCATCAAAGCTTAAGATCAAATATGGTTTTGAATTTTTACTGGTGGTTTTTAAAGTTGCTATATCGCTGAATGAAATAATTGAATAATATTTTACGAGGTATTGCAGTAATTTTTCGAAAGTATCGGGGCGAATGGGGTTCCAGAAAAAATCTTCCTGGTAAGATATCCTGTGCAGGCTAAGTACAGTAAGTTTATTTCTTTTCTGTAACCTCAACATTTTACTTACACCTGCACTGTTCAAAACATTAAATAATGCATTTTTTTTCATGTGGGATAAATAGATCGTTCTAATTTGAAGATTTGAAAATTAGTCGATTTGAAGATAAAATGAATTTTTGAATCGGTATTGTCAAATTTTACGGACTTTCATCAGCACACCTTCCTGTCGGCAGACAGGTTTTCAAATCTTCGAATTTCAAATCAATCCATCCACTGCTTATACCACATCTGGAACATGAGCAGGTACCAAAACAAACTATTATAATTTTTATCTCCTTTATAAAACCTGGTCATGATATGCTGCACAGCTTCTTTTTTAAACAACCCGTGTTTTGCAAACGCAGCGTCACTTAAATATTCATCCGCATAATAACGAAGATCATTTCTCAGCCAGTTAAAAACAGGAACACCAAAACCCATCTTGGGTCGTTCCATCATTTCTTTCGGAACATAATCATGCACGATCTTTTTCAATAAATATTTTTTATTGGTCCCTTTCATTTTAAGATGCTCGGGAAGTTGTGCTACAAATTCAATGATACGATGATCAAGGAATGGTTCACGTCCTTCAAGTGAAGTGCTCATACCTGCACGATCAACTTTTACAAGAATATCATCCGGCAAATAGGTTTTGTAATCAATAGCAAGCAGTTTATCAAGATCACCCAATGAATCATTCAACATATTTTCAGAATCAAAAAAAGACCAAGCCTTTCCTGTATTGCTTGTAAGCAATTCATCCAGCTGCTCATTGGTATACACCTGTGAAAGTAAAATATCCATGATAACAGGCGTACTTGCTTTCGTTTGTAATATCTGCGAAAACCTTTTCTTTTTAATAGAAGCAGCAGTATTACCTGAAAGTTTTACAACAAGTGAATCAGGAAAATATTTTAGAATTTTGCCCGCAGGTTTTTTTACAAAATGAGGAAACGCACCCATCTTTTTTATCAGGCCCATTGCAAGTGGATACTTTGGATAACCGGCAAATATTTCATCCCCGGCATCGGCACTTAGCGCCACTGTAACTTCCTGCCTGGCAAGTTTACTTACCAATGTAGTTGGTATAATAGAAGAATCGCCAAATGGTTCATCGCAATAAAAAGGTATACCCGGTATGATCTCCTGTGCTTCCTTGGTTGTGCAATAATGTTCTGTGTGGTCTGTCTTTAAGTATGCCGCTACTTTTTTCGCATACTCTGCTTCGTTATGGTCATCTTCATTAAAGCCGATCGTATATGTTTTTATCTTTTCAGATTGATGCGCCTGTAACAATGCGGTAACGGCTGTACTGTCGTAACCACCACTGAGAAAGACACCCACGGGCACATCAGCTACCATACGGTATTTACAGGCTGATATCAATAATGTTTCCAGGTGTTTTTTTACTTCAGCTTCACTGGCGTCGATCTTTGGTTTGTTATAAGCATCATACACATCCCAGTATTTATTGATGGAAAAATGCTGTTCCTTCGTCGTAAATTTTAAATAATGACCGGGAATGAGTTTATGTGTGTGATTAAAGATCGACAATGGTGCCATTATAAAACCATACTGGAAAAATTGCTTTACAGCCTGCAGGTTTATTTCTTTTTTAAATTGAGGATGCTTATGAAAACTTTTCAACTCAGAAGCAAATAAAAACAATCCGTTGTGCCAGTAATAATAAAAAGGCTTTACACCTGCACGATCACGAAAGCAGTACAGTTCTTTTTTTTCTGTATCATAAATGATAAAGACAAACATGCCGATGAACTTATCGATCATTTTCACACCCCATACTTCCCATGCATGTAACATTACTTCTGTATCAGAGTGTGTTTGAAATTGGTGCCCGGCTTTTTCCAGTTCGGCCTTTACTTCGGCATAATTGTACATTTCGCCATTGAAGATGATACAAAATTGTTTGTACCACATGGGCTGACTGGCTGCAGTACTAAGATCAATAATGGATAACCGGCGATGACCCAGGCCAAGTTGAAATTGTTCTTCCTGGAAAAACTCGTAACCCGTACCGTCTGGCCCACGGTGAGGCATCACATCCGTACATTGTTTTAAAATATCCTTCGATGATGAATTGTTGAGATCAATAAAACCGGCTATACCACACATGAATCAGATTATTTAAGCATGGCAAAAGTAAGAAAAGAGTTGTGAGTTGTGAATTATGAGTTGTGAGGTGGCTTCAATAGATCCAGGCCTATAAGGTTTTGAAAACCTTACAGGTCTTACTTTAAGATCTCCGCATATATTTTCCGAAGGGTTGCCATATGATGTTCCAATGTAAAATTCTGTAGCGCCCTGTCCTTCCCTTTAATGGCAATCTCTTTTAATTTCCCCGGATCATTTTTGAGAAGCAATATTTTTTTTACAAGATCATCCACATCATTCAAAGAAAAATAAATGGCTGAATCTGCAGCCTGTTCAACAAATGTAGGTGTATCAGAAAGCAACATTGGCTTTTCCATTACCATTCCTTCCAGTACCGCTAAAGAAAAACCTTCATAGATTGAGGGCATTACAAAAAGATCGTAATTGGCAATTACTTCATTAAGGTTTTTCACTTTGCCCATAAGCCTTACCGGCAGATCGTTTTCATTAATGAACTTCGCAAGTTCTTCTTTAAGCAACCCATCGCCATAAATATCGAGTGATATATTTTGTCCTTTGAGTTTTGTAAAAGCTTCCAGTAAAAAACGATGGTTCTTTTGAAGTTTGAGGCTACCAACTGTGATCAACCTGAATTCATGACCAGCTTTGGGTGAATTGGCTGAAGCTACTGCATATTTTTTTGTATCAACAAAATTATAGAGGAGGTAAGCGTTTTGCTTTTTAAGTTTTAAGAAATCAAAGTAATCATCCAATGTATGTTGTGATACGCCAAGTATGGTATTGTTTCTCCTGTTATAACTAAACCTGTCGAGCCAGCCGATCCATTTTTTTTTGTATTCAACACTATCGGTTAATGATGCCTGTATTGAACTTACAAGCGGGATATTGGGTGGACATGCAAACCTTGCGAGTACCGTACTCCAATATAAAGTGCTATGCACAAGGTCAACTTTATTGTCGACAATTATTTTTCTTAACTTTTTTATTGCTAAAGGAAAATGATAATACGACCTTAAATTGAGGCAATAATATTTATCATATTTTAATTCATCGCCAAACTCATTAAAGCCGTCCATCGCAACAGCGATATTATTGTATTCTGTGAGGTTGTTCAAAACACCTACTACAGCTGTTTCGGCACCTCCCCTGCCAAAATTCTGGATAATATGAAGAATTGTTTTCCTGTTGTTCAAGTTACTGAGGTATGCGTTTGGTTTTAAAAAGAAATGGTTTCCAGTGTTCGGCTGTAAAAAATAAAGTTATAAAAAAGACGATTGAATAAGATACCAATGTTGATACCGCGGCGCCATAATCTTTCCACTGACGTATAAAAAAATAATTACAAGCCAAACTGATCACGATACAACATAAGGACAGCCCTAGTATCTTTTTTTTCTGTTTATGATACAGCAGGAAGGAATAAAAGAAATAACTCAGCGTCCATAAAAAATTACCGGCACAGAGCAGGTAGCTATACTGAAGTGCCGGATGGTATTTTTCATTGATAAAATAATGATAAAGCACAGGAGTCATAACGATGAGCCCGATGGTAGCCAGGGCCATCAAACCCAAGTATGAAAAAAAGAATTTTTTGATTGCATTGTAGTCAACATCGCCTGAAGAAAGCATGGCATAAATCTTTGGAAATATATATTGCAATATTGCCATCGAAAAAATATTGATCACTGCTGCAAATACACAGGCAATGCTATAGATACCTACGGTTTCATTCTTATCTGCAGCAAAGGATGAAAGAAAGAATTTATCAGAAGAATTCATGGCAAAAATACTTGCCTGTAATGCTATGATGGGAACAGCATAGATCAATTCGCTGCGCAGGTATTTTTTCTGGATCTTTCCGAAGAGATATCCTTTTTTATTGAAGTAATAAAAAGCATACATGCCGGTGATAAGATATGATATTAATATTCCCTGTATGCGCCCCTCCCAACGCAATGCAAAATATACCACCAGTATGAATGACAATCCGAACTCCAAAATGGTTTTTGTAACATTTGCTTTTAAATAAACAAAGGGTTCATTGTTGTCGCGTGCGAGCCCCAGCAATTGTTCATTACAAAATATAAGGAACGTAACCACCGGTATCAGCCATACAAACATGGGGGGAAGGCCATAGGTTTCCTGCATAAAATGCCTGCATAAAAATAAAATACCAGTTGAAAATAACATCACCGCTACAGGCATAACAAAACCGGTTGAAAAAAAATTCTTAAACTCAGCTTTCTCCAATTTAAAAAAATCGGTTGACGTAGAATGAATAATACCCAATGAAAGAAAGGGCATTAAAAAAATAAGACTTGTGCTGAATAAACTAAGCAATCCATTTTCTGACGGGGTGATGTATAACGGGTTGGTAAAAACGAAAAGTAATAAGAATGAAACTACTTTGGAAAAAAAGTTGCTGAATGTATATATCCCCACCGATCGTATAGATTGGTTTTTGTAAAGTGCTTTGATATTAGCAATGAGGGGCATATTGGTTTCTTATTGGTATCTCTTGTATATTTCGAAGCCTGTTAATAATGTTCAATATTCAACGCTCAATATTCAATGTTCAATGGAATACATAACGATGCAGTTACTTCTTTATTCCTTTTACAACGGCGGACTTGAATTTTCCGTCATGAATATAGCCACCCCACACATTGTCCATTCCATATTTTTTAAAGTAGTTCACGATCGTTTGTATACGTTGTGGCTGGTCGTATTGGGGACTAAACATATCAAAAGTATCCAATACTGCCATCTCTCTTAGTTTTTCTTTGCTAAGTCCTGAAGGGAACGTTCCGTTTATATCGCAAACAGGAAGAAACCTGTTCGCAATTTTTCCAATACCGATCTTTGAAAAAAAACGATTTGCTTTTATAAGCCAGTCAATATTACTATCAATTTTTTTATAGAGTTTTTGATTGCTCATCTTTTTTGTGAACGGCCGCAACATATACTTTGCGTGGACCTTTGTCCACCATCCTTTAAGCGGATAAAAATCTACCACCAGTTCCGCACCCGGCTTTAGCATGCCTATCAAAGACTTTACTGATCTCTCTACATCAGGTGTATGTTGCAAAACACCAAAGCAAAATACTTTATCAAATTGTGCAGGTGCAAAGGGAAGTTCGTACACACTTGCCTGGTAGAGGTGTAGCCTTTCATGCGGACCATTGTTCTTATAATTGGCTTGAACCGCATTTGAATAATCCACACTGTAGAGATTGGCCCTTGTATGATCCAGTACGATCTGTGAAAACCGGCCTGCACCAGAACCTACTTCCAATACATTTTTGCCGGACAGATCTTCTTTATCCCAACCTGTTTGTGCAAAAAATCTTCGCTGGCTTAATTGTGTGTTGGCCGATTTATCAATTTGGGTAGTAGTGAACATGTTCCACTGGTAGCCAAAATTTTCTGTGTAATTATCGTCTTGTACAAAACTACAAACGCCATTTATAAAGGGAAATGTATTGCCGTCGGTATCACGCAAGCCATCTTCAGTAGCCAGTAAAGGTTTATGATTGAAAGGATTTACAAGTAATATTTCAGCCATCAGTAGTTTTGGTAGTGTAATATATAACGGAAAAATGGAAGATATAGTTTAGTACCCAAGTAAAAACTGTTTCTATAAAGAGTTAAGCTGTTTCTTCATCAGCAAGTTGCGGTTGGTGTTTTTAACGTAATCGTTCGTAAGATTTAATTTTTATCTATGCGAATGATAGGAACGCGGATGACACGGATGAACGGATGGCCACGGATCTATTTTTTGTTCCAAAAAATGCAGATTTATGTTCATGTCTATCATCAGTAATATACTGCGTAAGCAGCATTGATCCGCGATTATCCGTTCATCCGTGTCATCCGCGTTCCTGTCATTCGCACATATCAACATACAATCTCTTGAGATAGAGAACTTATTTAATTCTCTTCACACTATTATTTTCCAACACATATTCCTGCCCGCTTTCTTTGCAGGTTGCTTTATTGTAGGAATCAAATTTCAGTTTGTGGCCAAACTCACTGATCCATGCAGTTTGCCTGCCGGGATTTCCAACAACCAATGCATAAGCCGGAACCGGCCGGGTTATAACTGCGCCTGCACCAATAAATGCAAAAGCACCAATCTCGTTACCACACACAATAGTTGCATTGGCACCAATACTTGCACCTTTGCGAATAAGTGTTTTTTTAAATTCATGCTTCCTGCTGATAGCGCTTCTTGGATTGATCACATTGGTAAGCACCATGCCGGGACCAAGAAAAACATCGTCCTCACAGATCACACCTTCATAGATACTCACGTTATTTTGTACACGCACATTATCGCCAAGCACCACTTTATCACACACCACTACATTTTGCCCGATAATACAATTTTTTCCAATAACAGCGCCTGCCATGATATGAGAGAAGTGCCAGATCTTTGTTCCTTCGCCAACCTGGCAACCTTCATCTGCAAAAGATGATTGATGAATGAAATAATTCATTTGAATTTATTTTACAATTGTTTTTAAATATTCACCGTAGCCGCTTTTACTAAGGCTTTCTCCAAGTTTTATTAATTGCTCTTTTGTAATAAATCCCATTCTCCATGCAATCTCTTCGGGGCAACCGATCTTTAATCCCTGTCTTTTTTCTATTACCCTTACATATTCGCTGGCATCATTTAAAGAATCAAATGTACCGGTATCGAGCCATGCAAAACCACGATCCAATACCTGCACTTTTAATTTCTTATTTTGCATGTACACTTTGTTTACATCTGTGATTTCATACTCGCCCCTGGGGCTGGGTTTGATATTTTTTGCGATCTGCACCACTTCGTTATCATAAAAATAAAGTCCCGGTACAGCAAAATGACTCTTTGGAACTTTAGGTTTTTCTTCAATACTTAAAACACGAAAATCTGCATCAAATTCAACCACGCCATATCTTTCCGGGTCGCTTACCGGATATGCAAAGATGATAGAGCCGTTTGGATCAACAGCATCCTGCAAAAGTTTGCTGAAGCCGCTTCCATAAAAAATATTATCGCCCAATACCAGTGCAACCGAATCATTACCAATAAATGTTTCACCAATTACAAATGCCTGGGCAAGACCGTTGGGTACTTCCTGTTTTGCATATTGAATATTGCAACCCCACTGGCTACCGTTGCCCAATAGCCGCTGAAACTGTGATTGATCTTCAGGTGTTGTAATTACCAGAATATCTTTTATTCCCGCAAGCATTAAAGTACTCAGCGGATAATAGATCATTGGTTTGTCGTAGATAGGCATAAGCTGCTTGCTTATTCCCATGGTGATGGGGTACAATCTTGTTCCGGAGCCGCCTGCTAGAATAATGCCTTTCATGTGAGGATTTGTTGTTACTTTTTTATTTGAAATTTCTTTTAAGGACGAAGCTCTAAAACGAATTTTCAATATTCAACATACAATGTTCAATATTCATCGGAGTGTCCATATGAAGGTTCGTTGAACATTGAATATTGAGCGTTGAATATTGAACATTTATTTAAAACTTCAAATTATCACACAACTCCATACTGCTTTTCATAGTATCCTTTATAGTCTCCACTCGTCACATGCTTCAGCCATTCCGTATTTGCAAGATACCAATCAATTGTTTTGGAAATCCCTTCTTCAAATTGCAATGATGGTAACCAGCCCAATTCATTTTTTAGTTTGGTTGCATCAATGGCATAACGCATATCGTGTCCGGCACGATCTGTTACATAGGTAATGAGTTTTTCGCTGCTGCCTGGCGCACGCCCAAGTTTTTCATCCACCTGGCGACAGAGTTCTTTTACCAATGCAATATTTGTCCACTCGTTGTGGCCACCAATATTATATGTTTCACCCATCTTGCCTTTATGAAAAATAGTATCAATGGCACGCACATGATCCTCTACATACAGCCAATCCCTTACATTTTCGCCCTTGCCATAAATAGGAAGTGGCTTGTTGTTTAAAATATTATGTATGCAAAGCGGTATCAGCTTTTCAGGAAAATGAAACGGGCCATAATTATTGGAACAATTGGAGATCTTCACCGGCAATTTATAAGTATGGTGATAGGCTCTCACAAAATGATCGGATGAAGCTTTGGAAGCTGAGTAAGGACTCCTCGGATCATAAGCTGTTTCTTCAACAAAAAATCCTTCTTCGCCCAATGAACCATATACTTCATCTGTAGAAATATGATAAAATATTTTACCGTTCATATTTTCTTTCCAATGATCTTTTGCTGCCTGCAACAAGGTCATCGTACCCAACACATTTGTTTTTACAAAAGAAAGCGGGTCGGTTATAGAACGATCAACATGACTTTCAGCTGCACAATGCAACACCCCATCGAAATTATGTTTTTCGAAAAGTTGTTTTATAAAATCCATGTCGGTGATATCTCCTTTCACAAATTCATAATTGGCCTCATGCTCTATGTCCTTAAGATTTTCGAGATTACCTGCGTAAGTAAGTTTATCGAGATTTACAATATGATATTGTGGATACTTCTTTACAAAAAGCCTTGTAAGGTGTGAACCGATAAATCCTGCACCGCCTGTTATAAGTATATTTTGCATATAAAAATTAAGCAGCAAAAATAAGAAAAGAGTTAGGAGTTAGGAATTCTGAGCTATGAATTCTGAGTTATGAGTTAAAATCAAAAAGTGAGGCCCGCTCCATAAGGAAGAAATTCAACATTCAGCACTCAGCATTCAGGATTATTACGCTGTATCCGAGTCGGAATAACTCATATACCAGTTATTAATATCATTTACCACGGGGGCAATGGAAGGATCAAAGGCACGTACCCCGAAATAAAGTTGCTGGCCCCTGAATTTTTCGGGAAGTACATAATATCCTGCCTTTTTATAAGTGGCACGGTTAAAGCAACCGGGCAGGCTCCATGCAAGCATGGCATCTACTTTATGCTGCCTGCAAAGCCGGGATGAAAATCTCATTAATTGATCACCTGCTTTTTTATTTGCCGGATCAAAGATCAGTTCCATGATATAACCAACCAACCCATCGTGTTTGTGTTTTATGGTAAAAACAATGGCGCCGGATAATTGATCATTGATATAAAGGCCATATCGGTAATAAAATTCCGCTGGTTTGGTAACATAGCGCCAGTTCATGTAAGCAGCGCTCCTGTCAACACAAACTTTAATATCCTTTCCTGCAACCTTCCACATTTTATCATATGCATCATCAAAAAGATCGATCGATTTGATAACCGTATTCATATTTACATGATACGTTTTAGGTGCATCGAAAATATAATTGCTCCAGGAAAAATCTGTTTGCTTTTTTCTTTTGAATATTTTTTTTACGAAGAAGAAAATGTTGAATGGTTTCAATAAAAATGGCGCTTCACCGAAACTTGTCCATTTTAATTTAGTAAAAAAACCCGGGGCCGAATTTTCATTGGGTATGCCATATACAAGAGCAAATTTATTGGCAGCTTCTTCATCATATAAACGATTGGCCAGTTTTATGAACAGGCCTTTCCCACGGTGATCAATATCCGTTAAAGTATCAATTGACTGCAGGCCGGGTAAAAGTGAATCATTTACTTTAAATATAACCGGCAGCGCCGTGTATATACCAGCAAGCGCATCTCCTTTCATGGCATAATAGATCGCATTATCGTGAACGAGATTTTGATGATGCAGCCATTGCAGGTTCTCCATGCTTCTTTTGGTTCCATTGCGTTCAAAACACTCAAGGTATTTTTCCAACTCCCCGTTGCTTGCGGATGACTTAATAATGGTATACTCAGTTTGCGAATTTTGCATATTTCTTATGGTACTCTTATTATGATAAAAATCAGCCTGCATGCATATTCCAGGCTTTCTAACCCAGGAGACTGAGGTTCATCACTGCTTTTAATTTATATAGAAACAGGTTGTTTCAAAGTTATACAATTGACCTATACCTGCAAAGTTTCTTTATTAATTACGGCATGTTGCATAGATTTACAAGATGATAAGCCGGTTCCAATAGCAGTTAATTCTATTTGCCTGCGAAAACCGGATCGTTTCAAGAAATAATTTATGAGTATACGATCTATAATAAGTATTTTTTCAACTAATAAAAGAATAAACATCATTAAAAAATGATGTTGAACCCGGAACTACTTACACATGAACTATGCTGATCTAATAGCAGGCTACGATTTTCTTCTCCTGGTCGTTTATGCAATCGTTGTATATTTTCTATTGAAGGCCTTTGTTTTTAAAAAACTTGATAAAAACCAAACCCGGTTATTTACACTTTTTTTTACATTAAAAGTCATTTGCGCTGCACTGATGGGGTATTTGCTTGTTTACTATTGGGGCGTCTCTGATAATTTTGCATACTTCACAGAAAGTAAGAATCTCCTGAAAATAATAAGGACCGATTTTTCAAACATTCAATATTTGTTCAGGCCCGCAGCAGACTATAGTGAAAAAATAAATATGGACAACGAATTGGTCATCACGGCAAGCAGTGGCCATGAAGGCAATTTCTTAACGGTAAAGACCGCGGCTATTCTATATCCTATTTCATTTGGAAGGTATCTTATTGTAAATTTTTTCTTTTCTATTATTGCTGCCATTGGACAGTTTAAATTTTTCCTGGCAATATCAAACCGCTACCCGCATATCAAAAAACAGGTTGCTATTGCGATATTGCTTATGCCAAGCGTGTTGATATACTCGTCTTATCTTAACAAAGAAACACTTTGCATGGCCTTTATGGGTTTTGGGTTTTATAATTATTTCCAGGTCATTAATAAAAAGAACCGCATTTTAAATTTAACGTTCCTGCTGCTTAACATTATTTTCATTCTTATTATAAAACAGTATATCGTTATCGCTTTCCTGGCTGCATTCGCATTTGCTTACCTGGTTAAACTTTTTTTTCGTTTTTGGAAAGGATCTGTTTTTTCCAAAGCCGCTGCAACGATTTGTGTTGCGCTCATTCTATGGTTGTTCTTTAGTAATCTTGATTATTTTGATTCTTACATTGCCGACTTTGCAGATCAATCCAATTTTTTCCAGGAGCAATATAATGCCCAGGAACAAACCTCTGCATTTGAATTCGGGGAACTGGAAACAAGTTTTGCCGGCCTTGTGAAAAAAGCACCATTGGGTATATATACCACTTATTTCAGGCCGCAATTATGGGAAGTGAATAAACCGATCATTCTTTTTAGCGCACTTGAATCCTTTTTTGTTTTTGTACTTACACTCTGGGCTGTTGTTATGCGGTTCAGATCTATAGGAGCGTTGTTCAGAAATGATCTTCTTGCCAGGATCTCTTTTTATTATGTACTGATCTTTGGTGTGATCGTAGGATTAACCACATTTAATTTTGGAAGCCTGGTAAGGTATAAGATACCCGCAGTTCCATTCCTGATGCTGTTTATTTTTTTATTGCTGAATTATAAGGCACCGAAAAAGGAAGTGACTAATAATTAGCAGGGATCAAATTATAAAAATAAAATATCGCCTTTCACATCTTAGAGTTAAAGAGGCGTAGCCCCGGCCAATATTTTAACAACGGGTTGAAACCCGTTGTTAGAACGACAAAGTAGAAAATGAGAGCCGTAGGCTCGATGCATATAAAGAAGAAGAAAACAACTCTGTCAAAAATATGAACCAAACCTACGGTTCTCTGACACAGCAACTATTAATTACAACGGATTAAAATCCATTGTTACAAATCATAAACGAGCCCACGGCTCTGCTATATCATTTGCAAGGATCTAAATTTTTTATGAGTGCCCCAGCCGACAGTTTCTTATTAATAGTATCGGTATAAAATAATAAGGAGGAAAATTATTGTCCTCTTTTTTTCTGTTCAGCTATAAGTTCATGTGCAAGCTCCGTCATGGTACAACTTGTGAAACCATATTTTTCATTCAGGTAACGGTAATGAACAAGTATTTCTTCTAAAAAAGCAAAGTTTTCTAACTGGTTAATTCCGAAATTATGTGGATGCCACCATAAATGATACATCAGGTTATTGGTTGCCGCATGTGTCATACTTTTTTTAATGCGTTTTAAAAGCAACCAATCCAGGAACTGCAACCTGGTCATGTATGGCCGCAGGAAACGGCTGCTCGGTATGTTAACCGGGAACCCGGAAGACAACATATATTCTTCTGTATAACAATGATGGCCCGTAAGGTTGATATAAGCATCCATCAACCTAAGTGCCCGCCTCACTAAACTTTCTTTTTCTCCACTCCTGGCATTGTATAACCATGACTCTTCATTGTTCCTGTACGTTAAGATGCCGGCATCTTTACAAACCTGCAGGTAATTGTTATTAAACTGGTTTCTTGGAAAAACGATACTTGTGATCTGTATGCCCATTTTTTTTGCTGCATTCATAGCGGCTTCAAGGTCATCCCTGAAGTTGTCGACAGTTTGCCATGCTTCCAGGCAATAATAATGAGAGAAGGTATGTGTGCCGATCTCCTGGTTGGGTGAATCTTGTATCAGTTTTATAAGCTCAGGTGCAAAATGATAAGGATCTGATTTGTAGTCTTCACCTACATTTTTCATCATATAATCTCCATAAGGAGACAAATTCGCAATTTTATAACGAGGCTCTGTTTTAGGTAACCCGGCCAATAATTCTTCCTTGGTTTTAAAAAACAACATGCCTACCGTTGCAAATGTTGCTTTAATATTATGTCGCTGAAAACAGGCTAGCATTTTAGGCAGTGCTTCATGTACACCGCGGATATGTTCACCATACGAGTCAATGGTAACAATATCCCTAACCCCCCACATTAATTCAAAATCGAGTGAAATGACAAATTTTCCTCCACTGTTACTAAAACTCATGAATACTTTTTTTTCAGCTCAAAAATTATTGGAAATCCATCATATTGATTTTTATTCCCGTTTATTTGACCAGCAAATCATTTGCCCAGGTTACAGGTCATGCAAAATTCTTCTGTAGGGGGTGCCTGTAATAATGGTCAAGCACGCAAGATACCATATTCAGCCATCAAATCAATGTGGCCGGCTTATCGTATTCAAATAAATTTCATATTCATAACCAGCTGCTATCCTTTATTGTACCATATTTAGAACTTTTAATTACCTTAGTTTTTTTTGGCGCTGGTTTAAATGAAATTGTAAGTATATAAATGAAAATTGCACATATTTGTTTGAGTGTTGGTAAGGGGGGGCCGAAAAACGCATGGTGGAATATTTGCCAGATACTGTTGCCCAGGGCCACGAGGTTACGATGATACAGCTTTCTTCTATAGAGGAGGAGCCGGCTTATATTGACATTCTTGAAAAAGAAGGAGTAAAACTGATCACGCTAAGTTCGGGCAGTTTTTTGAATCCGATGCTGTTTTTTAAGCTGCTTAAAGTAATAAGGTCAAACCATTTTGATGTGCTGCATGTGCATTTATTTCCCTGCATATACTATGCATCCTTTGCTTCCATGTTCATAAAAAAATTCCCGGTGCTTGTTGTAACAGAACATTCAAGTGTAAACCGGCGCCAGGGTAAAAAATATCTTCGTCCCATTGAACGGTTCGTATTTAAAAAATATGATTCTATCATTGCTGTATCTAAAAATGTGGAATCCATTTTAAAGCAGACATTTCCCTGGTATGCTAAAAAGATAATAACCATTAATAACGGGATCAATCTTGAAAGAGTAAAATCGGCACAGGCATATAATGATCTGTATTTCCGGGAAAAATTTCACCTGCTTCCCACCGATATAAAATTATTCATGGTGGCAAGGTTTCATCCTCCAAAAGATCATGAAACATTGGTGAGAACATTGCAACATTTACCCAGCCACTTTCATGTTTTATTTGCAGGCGATGGCGCCGGGTTGAACAAGGTAAAACAGGTTTCTGTTATGTTGAATGTACAAAGCCGTGTTCATTTTTTAGGCTTTAGAAACGATATCCCTGAATTAATGAAATCTGCAGATGTAAATATTCTTTCTTCATTGCATGAAGGCTTTTCAGGAGTGGTAACTGAAGCATTGGCAACCGGTAAGCCATTCCTGGGTTCTGATGTGCTTGGAATAAACGATGTGGTTCCCGATAAAAGTTTTCTTTTTGAAAAAGAGGATCATGCTGCACTTGCAAAAAAGATACTTGCTATTACAGCCGACAGGTCAATTAGCGAACACATGGCAATTACAGGCCCGGAACATGTGAAAAATTTTGATACGAACATGATGATCAAAAGACATATTGATCTGTATGAAGAACTTTTGCGTGCTGCTGGTAAAAGTATGTAATTAGATGCTTTTCCTTGAACATTGAGCATTGTACGTTGTACATTGAATATTCATTTTGATCTCTGCTTATCAAAGTGATTGCGGCAAAAGAAAAGCTGTTTGATTTGAAGGCTAAAAAAATGTTCAATATCCAACGTACAATATTCAATGCTCAACGAAGTGACTTCAACGACCAATCCATCGTTCTAAATGCATGCTTCCACGGCATTGGCAGCAGCCTGTTACTAAGGATTATAATAAGTATTGTAAATACAGCCATCGAAATTACAGAAGCAATTGCCGCACCAACTGCACCGATGCGTGTTACAAATACAAAATTCAAAACAAGATTAAGTGCGATATTGAGCAACGATACCCACATAAAATATTTTGTCTTCTTTGTAAAAAACAAAATACTTGAGAACACAAAATAAAATCCCTGTAAAAAATAATATAGCGTGATCCATGGTAAAAATCTAACAGCACTGTCATAATTCTTATCCATCAATAAGCGGAACACAAAGGGAGAAAGCAATATAAATACCACGGAAATGATCACAAAAGTAGCGAGGAACATAATATAAGTCTTTGCAACTTTGGTTTTGGATTCAAACGTGTTTTCATGCAACAAGGCATTCATACGTGGACTCCAGGCTGTAAGAAAGGATACACTGATAAGCGTTAGAACAGAAGTAAACGTGTAGGCTACACTGTACAATCCGAGTTCTGTTTTGTTTACATAATAATTAATGAAGATCCTGTCAGACATATCAATGATGCCAGCCCCGATAGCATGTGGTATCAATGGTACACCGTATTTTAATGCATCTTTTGCAAATTTTGGATTGTAAATACCAAGCAGTTTTTCCTTCCTGAGATAATAGATGCAAAGCATAACGACACAAAGTCCTCCTGCAATTAGTCCAACAATGCGCCCGCTGTATCCCGTTTTCAGGAAGTGCAGGCAATAAAATGTAACTGAAAAACTAACAGCTGCAGCTGTAATATTAATAATACCGAATCTCCTCACATTTCCCTTTGCCTGTGCATGAGACAGAAAATTTAGTTTTATTGTTTCGAGGTAAGAGATAAAAGGCATCAATAACAAAAGAATGAACGGAATGTATGACAAAATATCAAAGACAGAAAAGAAAATAAAAAATAAACATGTAAAAAAAATAAAACTAAAAACATTTAATAACAGCGCAGATGTAAAATAACCTTTATAGTGTTCATTCATCTGTTGCCATGCAAGCATATTTGCTCCATTGGTATAAAGGTTAATAAAAGGATGAAGAAACATATATATGGTGAGATACAAACTTAAAATACCCATATCACCGGGAAGTAAATAATATGAAAGCAGGAAAGTGAGCGCAAAGTTCATCCCTTTCTCAAAAAAAGAAAGTATCGTATAAGAAAAGATTGATCGTAAAAAATTATTATTTACCATAACTATGTAGCAAGTAAAATTGCTTCCAGGCGTTTTACTGCATTTCCATCCGTTTTATAAAGCAGGTATTCAAGACTTTTTTTACCCTGTTCTTCCATTTCCTTTGACGGAAAATGAATATCGCTTTTCTCAAAAGAATAAAAATCGATCACGGGTGTTAATCCTTTTTCTTTTGCCGGCTTCAGGTAAATACCATCATACTCAATTTGCACAACCGGTGTAAATGCAAGTACAGGCAATATCAGCGTTGAATAAAAACTAAAACATCCTTCACAGTTTCTGATCAATGCATGCAATGCATCGTCATCAACTTTTCTTACATACTCTATGTTAGGATGCTGAATAAGATTTTTATTCTCATAGTTCCATGGGTGCAGTTTTACAAGCAGCCTAGCACCTTTCTCTTCACAAAAATCTGAAAGCGTTTTATAGCACCTGTTGGTTTGTTCACTTGTTATTGGCTTATGATAATCTTTAAAACAGGTATCAATGAGCAAATAATATTTTTCACCAGTAGCTTTTGTTTGCATTCCCTGCTTTGTAAAATTTTTAAAAAGTTTATCAAACCAGATTATCCCGATGTATTTTACCTGTTCATCTTTTAGATGGTACATTTCCTTGTAATGTTCAGAAGCGTATTCTGAAAAGCAAACATAGTATTGCGGTGTGGCCCAGGGAAAATGATGATCTGTTAGTATTTGTTGAAAAAAATACTTTGGATACAAACGGAAAAAGTAAGCTGCGCTGCAAAATTTTTTAAAATTAAAAATAGAAAAAGAGCAAAAGAAGAAAGTCGTACTCTTAATATAGGTTGCTACTTTTTTCCAGCTGAATGTCCTGGGATCTACCAGCAGCTCACTAATATTTTCTGTCGTAATTCCATGTTGTAATCCATAGAATGGGATGCCCGCTTTTCTTGCAGAATTGATGAGGGTTGCTATAAAAATACTTTCAGAAGTGCCAACGATCGCAGATGGTTTAATGTCTTTCAGTATTGCTTTCGCATTTACATAATCAAACCAGTAGATCATTTTGAATGGGCTACAACTGGTAGTACGTTCTTCTTTGTTTTTATAAATAAGCTGGATGAATTCCAATTCATCGCTCATATCAATAAATGGCTGCAATAACTCAGGCCTGTGATCCAGTTCCCACCATATAAGTAAAATTCTTTTTTTCGCCATACTACAGGTTATTGGTAAAAGGTTTGCCCGCTTCAAAATCTTTTTGCGCAATCGTTCCAAGAAGTCTTTCGAAATAACGTGGGTGCAAACCATCACCCGGCCGTATCACCCTTATATTTTCTTTTGTAATTTTTTCTCCTGCTTTAATGTCTTTTACCACGTATATGGACCTTTTAAAATTCAGGCTTTTCTTTTCTGATTCCTGTATGCCATATTGTACATCCCCGAGTGAGAGCCATGCACGTTCTGTTTCTATTACCAATGCTTTAAGTTCTTCGGGTTCCAATGAAAACGCACTGTCAACACCACCCTCTGCACGACTAAGACAAAAATGTTTTTCAATAACAACAGCGCCCAAGGCAACTGCTGCCACCGATCCGCCAATACCCATTGTATGATCGCTCAACCCAATTTCACAATTGAATAATTTTCGCATATGCGGTATCGTTCGCAGGTTTGAATTTTCAGGTGTTGATGGATAATTGCTGGTGCATTTCAACAATACAAGATCTTTGCAACCACTGTCTTTCAAAACCTGTACTGATTCTGCCAGATCGCTCAAGCTGCTAACACCTGTTGACATGATCACTGGTTTACCGGTTGCAGCTACCTTTTTCAAAAGCGGGTGATGATTGTTTTCAAATGATGCGATCTTATGTGCAGGCGCTCCCAGTTTTTCTAAAAGATCAACAGCCGTATCATCAAATGGTGTAGAAAAACAAATGATGCCATTGTCTTTGGCAGCTTTAAAAAGTTGTTCGTGCCATTCCCAGGGTGTGTGTGCTTCTTCATACAATTCATAAAGGTTCCTGTTCTTCCACAGGGAACTTTCATCTTTGATATCAAACAAACCGCCCCGCTGGTTAATGGTAATCGTATCTGCAGTATAGGTTTGTAATTTAATGGCATGCGCCCCACACTGTGCGGCCACTTCAATGATCTTTATTGCTTTGTCGATCGATTGATTGTGATTGCCACTCATCTCTGCAATAATAAATGGCTTATTGTTAGTACCAATATCAATATGCGCTATTTTCATTCGCTTTTCGTTTTTGTGTATGAAACACTTGCGGCTCCTTCAATATTCATTTCATTAAAAAAAGAATAACCTGCTTTTTCAAAGGCCTTAATGGAACCCGGGTTATCTTTCTTAATATAAGCATATATTTTTTCGGAAGGAAAGATGCTGAAAAAATGATCCGAAGCATCACTGATCATCTTTGATGCAAAACCTTTGTTCCTGGAATTTTCGTCAACAGATATTCCAATAACAAATCCTGATGCATGAACCTGTTTTTCTATCCTCACCTGGCCAACGGGGTCTTTTGCATCATTTTCAAAAACAAGCATTATGCAATTCTTATCCGCAATCTTTTTCAGGAACCATTGCTGGTGATCTTCCAGTTTTATTGCTGCTGTTTGAAAAGATTGTTTTCTTACCAACGCATCATTTGCCCATGTAAAATAAAGTTCCATATCTTCCTGTGATGCCCTGCGGTGAGAAAGCAATGTATTCATCTTTGCATGAATCACCACATCAATGAATTTCCCTGCAAATAAACAATGTTCTTTAAGGCGGGCATCTTCCTTATAACCTGCTTTCTCTATCACTACAGAAAGTTGTGGTCTTACATCTGCGAAAGCATACGTAAATATTTTATGCAAATTCAATTCTTTGAATGCTAATTGTTCAATAAGCCCGAGGTAATTGATCCAGTGAAATTCAAAATGATCCTTTTCAAGTTTTGTATCGATGATAAAAGATATCTCGGCGTTTTTATCTACCCAGTTAATATGAACAAGGCCGCCATAGCCAATGCAGACATCATCTTTCAAATAAGAAAAAAGTATTTGCGATGGTTGTTGCTGGCTGAATAATTTTGAAACAACGTTTGTAAAATAATTATCCTGTTCTTCTTTTGTTATTGGTTTGGCCTGGCGAAGATGATAGATCTGTTCATTGCGCCAATGCATAATATCATACTTATCTTCTTCCCTCAACGGAACCAGGGAAAATCCTGCAGATTGGAATTGTTGTTTTTGTAAACAGGAATATGTATTTATCATACTTTTTTTTGCTCAATGTGTTTATTTATTTCAACAAGGGCAGGATTATCTTTTAATATTTTAATAATGCTTTTACAATTCAGTTTCGCCGCATTGTGTTCTTCTATTAATTTTCGAATCAGCAAAAGATCTTCTGCTGTATCTAAAGTTATGCGATAATTGCTGTTATTTTCCTTATTGACATCGTGTTTTAAAATGATGTTCCCCTGCCTGTTCTTCCAGATATAGGGCGTTACATGTTCTTTATCGGCTTCATCTGTTGCGTTTTCATAAGCTGCTTTCAGCATATCGAATGAAAATATCTCGTAATCCATACCGCGGGGGTAAGTACGTTCCAATGCGTTTGAATAGTAGGTGTTGGGTGTTTGGTGTTTGTATTCGTTGATGCCTGCTGATATTATTTTACCATCGATCAACGGGCAATCGGAAGTAACTCTTATGATGGTACCAACATTATATTTTACGGCACAATCGTAAAAACGTTTTAAAACATTTTTCTCATCACCGCGGAAACACAAAAGATCATGCTGTTCGCAAAATGAAACGATCGGCTTTTCTGAGCCATCATCTGTTGTAGCAATGATAATGGGCAAACCCGTTTTTTTCAGCCGTTCTATATGATACCACAGGAATGGTTTTCCACCTGCTTCCAAAAATATTTTATTGGGAAGCCTGCTGCTGTTTATTCTTGCCTGTGAGATAATTGCGATCATTGGCTGTTTGAGATACCATTTAAATGATACTTATTTCTTAAGAAGAGGTTCTATTATTTTGACAGTAAAAATATTTCATCTGTATTGCCTTTATCTTTTTCCGTAAGATAAGGATACTGTTTTTTTGCAACCATTTTTAATCCAGGAAAATTTTGCTGATAGATCTTTGCAAAATCTGCTTTCCATAAATAACCTGTATTGCCCCTGTAATTAATATCTGTTATTTCAGGAGTAAAATATTCCCAGCCCATGATATATTTTTTTGAAGTGCGGTACACTTCTGACATAAATTGCTGGTGGTCCGCAGGTGCAATGTGGATCAATACACCATTGGTACAAACAAGGTCAAAAAAGTTGTCTTTGAACGGAAGATCGAAACCGGAACCTTGTATAATATTGATATTTTCAGTTATTTTTTTTGCTTTTTCAACAGCGTAATGCTGTAGTTCTATTCCATATAATTCAGTAAAACCCATACGTTGAAAACCACGCAGCTGCATACCGATATTACAGCCCACTTCAAGTATGCGTGCATCTTTGGGAAGGTCTTTCAGCACAGTGTTATTAATATCAATCTTCGTGCTTCCCCAGTTATCAATATAAAACTGGTCCCACTCTTTATCAGATTGCCACGAATTGCGATCACTGTATTCTTCACCAAACTTTTTACCCCAAAAAATTTCCTGGTCTGTCGTCATCAGTTTACTTTGTAAAATTTAATATTGTTTCAATAACATATTCCTGTTCTTCATCTGTTAAAGAAGGAAACATTGGAAGACTCAAACATTCATCATAATATTTTTCTGCCATTGGATGATCTCCTTTCTTATGCCCGAGCGCCTGGTAATATGGCTGCATATGAACAGGAATATAATGTACCTGGCAAAAAATATTATTTGCTTTTAAATGATCATACAAGCCTTTACGGTTTTCCGTTAGGATCACGAATAAATGATATGCATGACCCTCTGCATTTCCAGGCATGCGAATCGACGTTCCTTCAAATGCTTTTTTATAATTAGCAGCAATCTCCCTCCTGCGTTTCAATCCCTCATCAGCCCTGCTCAATTGTGATACACCCAATGCACAAAGCACATCCGGTATACGGTAATTGTAACCAAGCTCCTGCATTTCATAATACCAGCCACCATCATTTTGTGATAACAATGCCGGATCCTTTGTTATACCATGCGTACGCAGCTTTAATAATTTGTTGTATAATTTTTCATCGTTGGTTGTGATCATTCCACCTTCGCCACAGGCAATATGTTTTACCGGGTGGAATGAAAAAATGGCCAGGTCGGCATAATTACCATTGCCACAAAATTGTTCCTTATTCTTACTATCGGTAAAGTATCCTCCCGGTGCATGACATGCATCTTCTATGATCCACAATCCATGTTCATCGGCAAGTTTGCGGAATGCTTCAAGATCAACAACATTTCCTGCAAGATCAACAGGAATGATCCCAGTAAAAAATCCTTTTGGTTTGCTTTCGATCAATGCCTTTACCTTATTGATATCAAGCAATACTGTTTCGGGGTCGATATCAGCAAAATATACATTGCCCCCGCAATACCTTATGCAATTAGCCGAAGCTGCAAACGTGATCGGGGAAGTAATGACATTGCTTTTTTCATTTACATCCAGTGCCAACGCACATAGATGCAATGCAGCCGTTCCATTGGCTACCGCTACAGCATACCTGCAACCAACATACTCAGCAAAAGCCTTTTCAAACTTTGCAATCATTGGACCCTGTGTCCAAAAATCACTTTTTAGCACGGATATTACTGCGTCGATATCTTCCTGTGCCAAATGTTGTTTGCCGTATGGAATGGGATGGGTCATTGTAGTGGGGGTGTCTGTTGTTGTCATGGTTTTATAATTTGTAGGTCTCCAAATCGGGGATCGGCAATCGGGAATCGATTGGTCTTTATGACTTCGATGCTTTTATAATAATACAGTTTCCTTTTAAAATACGCTTCGATGATTTGCCGATTCACGATTGCCGATTGCCGTTCTTATGCTACAAAATCCTTATCAATATGTTTAACGATCAACTTCCGCAATGCTTCTGCATCTACCCAATCTGTATTTTCTCCCGAACTATAATTGAAACCTGCCGGTACTTTTTTTATTTTGAACTTTTTAATATAATCATCCAGGTTCCATATTGGTTCCTGTGGTAAGATAACATAAATATCGCCCATGTCGTAAGTAGTAAATGCATCTGATGCCGTGATCATTTCTTCGTGCACTTTTTCACCGGGTCGGATACCAATGATATCGACCTTACAATCCGGTGCTATGGCCTTTGCAACTTCAGTGATCTTATAAGAAGGTATCTTCGGCACATATAGTTCACCACCCCATGCATGCTCCAATGCATTCAAAACAATTTCAACTCCTTCTTCCAAAGAAATATTAAAACGTGTCATGTTTGGATCGGTAATGGGAATAAGCCCTTCTTTTTTCATTTTCATGAAATACGGTATTACGGAACCGTTAGAGCCCATTACATTTCCATAACGTACCACTGAAAAGATCAGGTCCCTGTCGCCTTTGATATTATTTGCAGCAATGAACAATTTATCTGAAGCAAGTTTGGTGGCACCATAAAGATTAATGGGCGCACATGCTTTGTCGGTAGAAAGGGCAATTACTTTTTTTACATTTGTTTCCATAGCAGCCCTGATCACATTTTCTGCGCCGCCGATATTGGTCTTTACACATTCATCAGGATTGTATTCGGCAATATGTACATGCTTCATGGCTGCCGCATGGATCACATAATCGATTCCTTCAAAAGCTCTTTTTAAACGAACATAGTCCCTCACATCACCAATAAAAAAACGAATGGCCGGGTATTGAGCCGCTGGATAATCCATCGCCATGTGGTATTGTTTCTGCTCATCTCTTGAATAGATCACTACCCTTTTTACGCCGGGCCATTTATTAAAAATGATTTTAGTGAATTCCTTTCCAAAAGATCCGGTTCCCCCAGTTATTAATACTGATTTACCATTGAGGTTCAACGACATGTTTACGATTTTATGCTTGAGTGGAGGCTAAATTCTACCACCTTAGTTTAATTAATTTAGGAGGGCGAAGTTAAGAAAAAATGGCGTTTTTGCTGCATTAAAACCTAAAACTTATACCTCATTTACATATCGAAGTTCGCATTCTTAATATTCAATACACAACGTACAATGCTCAATATTCAAGTGCATTCCGATGAGCATTGAACATTGTACGTTGAATATTGAACATTTTTTTAAAAGCTTCGGCGACAAAGCAACTCCGCCAACTATCTTTGCACCCTTATGCATTACGCCTCAGTAGAAAATATCAGTAAGTCTTTTGGAATAAGAACCCTGTTTAAAAACATCACCCTTAATATAGAAGAAGGAGATAAAGTGGCCCTGGTAGCAAGGAACGGCAGTGGTAAATCCACGCTGATGAAGATCATTGCCGGGCTCGATACCGCGGATACCGGAACAGTTTGGGTGCACAAGGATATTAAAACCGTGATGCTGCAACAGGATAATGATTTTGATCCCAATAAAACCATTTGGGATAATGTGTTGCGTCTAGACAATCCTGTTGTGAAAGTGGTAAAGGAATACGAACAGTTCCTGGAAGAAGGATCAGATGACCATGACAAACTCGGCAACCTGATGGCGAGCCTCGACGATTTGAATGCATGGACATTTGAAAGTGACCTCAAACAAATACTGGGAAAACTAAATCTCTATCACTTAAATGAAAAAGTAGGAAACCTGAGTGGTGGCCAAAAGAAAAGAGTGGCGCTTGCACAGGCATTAATCGAATCACAATTGCATGAAGGACGTTGTTTATTGATACTGGATGAACCGACCAACCATTTAGATGTATCCATGATAGAATGGCTGGAAGAATATTTAAGCGCACAAAAGATCACTTTACTGCTTGTTACGCATGACCGCTATTTTTTAGATGCAGTTTGCAACGAGATCGTGGAAATAGATGATGAGAAAGTGTATGTTTACAAGGGTGATTATGATTATTTCCTGGAACAAAAAAGTTTACGCCTCGAAGTACAGCAAAGCGAATTACAAAAGGATAAAAATATTTTCAGGAAAGAACTGGAATGGATGCGCAAGCAACCAAAAGCAAGGACCACGAAAAGCAAGAGCAGGCAGGACGCATTTGCAGAAGTAGAAGAAAGGGTGAAGCAACAAAAAGAAGTTGCCGAAGTGAGCCTGCAGGTAAAAATGACAAGGCTTGGCGGTAAGATACTGGAACTGAAAAAAGTAAATAAGAGTTACGGCGACCTTACCATCATGAAAGGTTTTGATTACACTTTCAAAAGAGGTGAACGCATTGGTGTAGTTGGAAAAAATGGTGTGGGAAAATCTACTTTTTTAAAAATTGCTTTGCAATTAGAAGCACCCGATAGCGGAAAAATAAATCATGGCGATACCGTTGTGTTTGGAAATTTTAGCCAGGATGGATTGATATATAAAGAAGACAAACGTGCCATTGAATACGTGAAATCAATGGCAGAATTTTTTCCTTTGAATGACGGAACAAAAATTTCGGCGAGCCAGTTCATGGAGAAATTTGGTTTTACACCTGAACAACAATTTACTTTATTAAGCAAGCTGAGCGGTGGGGAAAAAAGAAGGCTTCATTTAATGAGCATCCTTTTTTTAAATCCCAACTTCCTTGTTTTGGATGAACCAACGAATGATCTTGACCTGCAAACCTTGCGAACGCTTGAAGAATTTTTATTGGAATACCCTGGTTGCATTTTGATCGTTAGTCATGACCGTTATTTTATGGACAGGATGGTGGATCATTTATTCGCTTTTGAAGGTAATGGTGTGATCAGGGATTTTCCGGGTAATTATAGCCAATACCGTGAGGCTGTTTCGAAAGGATTGCTTGTTGATAAGGAACAGCAGAAACAGATCATGGTGAGCAGGGAAGATACGACGACCGACCTCCGGCAACCGGCAACCGAACAACCAGCTTCAACCAGTATAGCTCCTAAAAAATTATCTTTTAAAGAAAAATTTGAACTGGAATCTTTAGAAAAAGAAATGCCTGCATTGCAGGAAGAAAAAAAGAATCTTGAAGAAAAGATGAGCGGCAATATTCCTTATGATGAATTACAAAAAGCTGCAGATCGCATCAGCATCATCATTCAGCAATTGGATGAGAAGGAAATGAGGTGGCTGGAGTTGAGTGAGCGGCTATCGTGAATGGGAATGCGTGAATAGATGGATAATGAAATCTTCAGCGTGTATTAAAACCTTGCAGGCCTTATCAACTCCTAACTCCTTTTAGGTAACAATATCGTAAACACTGATCCTTTGTTCAATTCACTTTCACCGAAGATGATACCCTTATGATTTTCCATAATCTTCTTACATATTGCCAGGCCGATACCAGTACCTGAGTAATTTGCATTCAGCCGCTGGAACATTTTAAATATTTTTTCCTGGTATTCAGCATCGAAGCCAATACCATTATCTTTCACCCTCACAGCAAAATATTCTTTAGCATCAATTCCCATTTTCTCTTTTAATTCACCGTTCAGTTTCACTGCTTCGATCTCGATTGACGGAACCTTGCTTTCATTAAATTTCAACGCATTTGATATAAGGTTGTGAAACAACTGCTGCATCTGTGCATGCACTGCATATACAACCGGAAGCTTACCTACCTTAATTTTTGCCTTTTTATATTTAATTGTAATCTCAAGATCATCAATAACTGTTTTTACTACATTGGTGAGATCTGTTTCTGCTAAAGAAATTTCTGTATTTGAAAGTCGTGAAAAAGTCAGTACATCTTCAATAAGATTTTGCATCCTGCCAGATGACTTTATGATTTTTTCAAGATAATTTTTTTCCTGTTCATTGATCTTATTTTTTATCCTGTCTTCTAAAATATTACCAAATGCCATGATTTTCCGCAACGGTTCTTTGAGATCGTGTGATGCAATGGATGCAAACTGGTAAAGATCCATATTTGATATCTGCAACTGCTCATTAGTGGATTGCAATTTCTGTGATGTTGTTTTTAATTCTTCATAGCCCTTTGCCAACATATCTGCAGATTGTTTGCTTTCTGTTATATCAGTTGAGGTTGTAACGATCCCATCCATCATTTTAACGCAAACCACTTCAAACCATTCGCCATTATCTGATTGCATTTCAAATTGTGCAGGTTTGCCGGTTTCAACAACATTCACATACCTGTCAAAATGTTCTCTTTTAGTATATGGAAATTCTTCCAGCATTCTTTTGCCAACCAGCTCTCCTTCCTCCCTGTTCATGATTTTATTAGCAGCACTATTAGTCATCATGTATTCAAAATCAATGATCTTATTTTCTTCATTGCGAACAACCGTTTTAGCCGTTATACCACTCGGAGAAGTATTAAAGACCGCATTAAGAATACCATCCAGCCGTTTTACTTCAGTAATATCAACAAAACTAATTACTACTCCATCGATAGATTTATCAAGTCTCAGGTAAGGACTTAAATTCATTAAAAAGACCGTATCATTTCCCATCATTACTTCTTTCACCAAAATATCACCGGATTTTAGAACGGTCTTTATACTATTGATAAAATCGAGGTCTTTAAAATTATTTGAAATGTCAATGATGGAACGACCAACATCACTTTCAATAAGATTCACCTGTTTTGTTGCTGAAGGAGAAAATTTTCTTATGATGAGTTTTCTATCAATGATCACCTGCCCAATATCAGAATTGCGGAAATAATTATTCAGGTCATCATTCAACTCAATCAGTTCTTTTATTTTTAATTGGTGTTCGGCATTTACAGTATGCAGTTCTTCATTCAGCGATTGTAATTCTTCATTGGTACTTTGCAATTCTTCATTGGATGAAATGATCTCTTCATTGCTTGTCTGTAATTCTTCATTTGCAGATTCTACTTCTTCAATCAATGCCTGCATATTCTCCCGGGTGTCGTTCAATTCTTTTTCGAGTTCTGAAAACTTTTCAATATCGGTTGTCATTGCTTGTTTTGAAAGACTTGACTTTTCTTTTTCAACGTTTGCCTGTTCATGTAGTATTATGAAAATGAATGGTTGTAGGTATTCCCGCTGAACCAGATACGGCTTTACAATAATGTTAATGATCCTGATATGTTTACCTGCATCGATCTTTGCATTATTTACGATCACACGATCATTATCCTTTATCGCCTTGCGGATGGCTACACTTAATGGTGTAGAAAGTTCGGGATGCACAAGCTTGATCAGGTTGAAATTAAAATTACCTTCCGGGAAATCAAGAAAGTTCTTAAAATGACCCGTAGCCTGTTTGACCTCAAAATCCTTATCAATAAAAATGCCTGCATAATTTTGCGTTTCCAGCAATGTTTCATTGAAAATTTCGGGTACTGTATTTAAAGCGTTCTTTGGTTTCCATGTTGTGGAAAATTTTCCATAGTTTACTGTTTCTATAGAATTCAAAAGTGTAGAATAAGTAGTTTGAGCGGATTTAATAACGCATTTATAGATCTTCCATTTCCGGTTTACTTCAAGAAATGAATCTTTAAGAATTCCAATATTTTCACTTGGGCCCAGGAAAAGATAACCTTCCCTGTTAACCGCAAAATGAAATGCTTTAAGGATATGTTTTTGCGGGGGCACACTCATATATATGAGCATGTTCCTGCAGGTGATCAGGTCTATTTTACTAAAAGGCGGATCGCTCAAAACATTGTGATGGGCGAATACAACCATCTTACGAATATTGGCTGCAACCCGGTAATTATTACCTTCCCTCGCAAAATATTTTTCGAGTAATTCCTGGGGAACGTCCTTTGCAACAGATTCACCGTATAATCCTTTTGAGGCTGTATCGATCGCATCTGAATCAATATCAGTTGCAAAGATCTTTACGTTTATTCCCGAAATCTTGTTTACTTCAATATGATCATGCAATAATATAGCAATGGTATATGCTTCTTCGCCGGTACTGCATGCAACAACCCACACTTTTAATAAATTATCTGCTCCTCTTTCTTTGAATAATTCCGGTAATACCGTTGTCTTCAACTCTTCAAAAGCATCAAGATCCCGGAAAAATTTAGTGACGCCAATTAAGAATTCCCTGCATAATTTTTTAGGTTCATCGCTATGATTTTTCAGGTAAGTAAAATATTCCTGCAGGTTCAGGCTGTTTACTTCCGACATTCTTTTTGCAAGCCTGCGAAATATCGTTGGCTTCTTATATTCCCTGAAATCGTAACCGGTCATTGTTTTCAAAAGTTCAAGTATCCCTGTAACAACATATTCATCTTTGCTATGCTGTTCATTAAATGACCTGAGAAGTGGCGCCTGCTGAATAAAATCCAATAACTCTTCTGCGATCATATCTGGTGAAAATATCAGGTCCGCATAGCCGCTGGCAACTGCACTATTTGGCATACCATCAAATTTTGCTGTAATGGGGTCCTGTACAACCACCACGCCGCCCTTATTCTTAATGGCTTCAATCCCCCTGGTTCCATCAGTACCTGTACCAGATAAAATGATGGCAATAGCATGCTCTCCTGCATCATTAGCGAGCGATTCAAAAAATATATCAATAGCATTGTTGGGAGAACGATCCTGTAATTTTTCATGCAGTTTCAATCTTCCTTTTTCCAATGTCATCATGTATTTATTGGGAATAAGATAAACGCAGTTTGGCTCAGGCTTCATGTTATCCTTCGCTTCAAATATCTGCATGGATGTGTGTTTGGACAAGAGTTCTCCCATCAGGCTTTTATGATCGGACGACAAATGCTGAACGATCACAAAAGAAAAATCGGTATTGCCGGGTACATTATCAAACAATTCATGGATCGCTTCAAGCCCACCTGCAGATGCGCCAATACCAACAATGTAATTTTCCTTTACCTCTTTTGTCTTCTTAATCATAACGGGTGCCCGATTTAGGGAATAGAAAATATGATTTAAAAAATTTTATTTTTATGTTTGTAACCAAAATGAATACCAATCTCAAAATCCTTTTGATAGAAGATGATGCAGATGACATCGAATTGCTTGAAGAAGCATTTAGAGTCAATGGGATAGATTATTCAATAGAGATCATTACGGAAGGGGACAAAGTTGCCCCTTTTGTATCTGCTGCCAAAGATTTACCCGAAGTAATTGTATTGGATTTTAATCTTCCCCGTGTACATGGAAAGGAAATTTTAAAAATGCTGAAATCATCTTCACGATTTAGTGAGATACCGGTAATTGTACTTACAACTTCAGCTGCCAAAGAAGATGTGGAATATGCTTTAACAATGGGTGCCGATCATTTTATTACAAAACCAACCTCCCTGGATGGGTTTACAAATGCCGTCAATACGATTGCGGGATCGGTGAAAAAGAATAAGTAAAAGCTGGTCAGGAACTTAATTTAAAAATGATATCTAACTGCAACGTAGCACCGAAGGGTAGCTGTGCCACACCCGTAGCCGTACGTGCATGACGCCCTTCTTCACCAAATACCTCGATCAACAGGTCGGACGCTCCGTCGAGTACTTTAGGTTGTGCTGTAAAGTTTAGTGAAGACCTGATAAATCCCTGTACTTTTATTACTCCTTCAATAAGATCCAGGTCGCCAATATCATTTTTAATAATTGAAAGTATTAGTATAACGGTATCATGTGCCGCTTTCTTTGCCTGTTCTTCCGATACACCTGTTCCAACTTCGCCGATAAGATCACTTACACGACCTGATGCAAAAAGCAATTCACCTACCCTTTTACTGCCAATGTAATTACCTACTGCTGGTTTTGGTTCAGCGAGGATAATTCCAAGTTGTTTTAATCGTTCTTCAATTTTTCCCATTACAAAAAGTGTTTATTATCGTGAGTGACTTTCGAATATCTTTTGCGCCTTTTGTATTTGTCTTTGCGCCTTTGCGTGAAATAATAACTCACGCAAAGGCGCAAAGATTCGCAAAGAGGTTTTTATTTATTTCAATCGATATTATTTTTTCCCTTTTTAATATCTTCAATTATTTGCTCTAAAAGCGCATTAAATTTCCCGGGTGTTTCTATCATTGAGTAATGCCCGGTGCCGGGTGTATATAATATTTCATAAGGAATTTTATCTGCTACAAGTTTCGTTGTATCGGTTGGATAATTATCGCTATTGATAAGGTATAGTTTTTTATTTGCAGCTTTTAGTTTCGTTGTTTCATTAAAATCATTTGGTGCTATTGCTTCAACAGCGATCATTGAATCACAATGAAAAACGTCGTTCAGTATTCTTGTCTTTACCAAAGTGTCTGTATTTTTTGAAAAAAGGTATTGCTTAAAATAATCTCCAACTACTCTTGTAAAATCTTTTCTCATCGTATCCATTGCATGCCGCACCGCTTCTTTGCCCGCCGAATCCTGTACTGCACCAACATTTTTAAAATTATCAACACCTATTAAACCAATAACACGTTCGGGTGCATTTGCTGCAGCTTCCAAAACAATATCGCCCGACATAGAATGACCAATAAGGATAACATGTTTAAGATCGAGCTGTTTCATAACTGCGTCAACATCCTTTCCATAATTTTCAGTTGTCCAGTCCTTCCTGTTCTTTCCGGATTGCCCGAAGCCGGGCAGGTCAATCGAAACGATCCTGTACCTGTCTTTAAAAAATTTTTCCTGTTCGGTCCAATATGTTTTATTGATGCACCAGCCATGCACAAATAATAAAACAGTATCGCCAACACCTGTACCTGTATCAGTATAATCTATCTTAACACCGTTGTTCTCAATATTTATCTTTTCTGCAGGAGCTTGCTTACTATCTTTTGCATTATTGCAAGATATCTGAAGCGATACTAAAATTACCAGGAAGGATAAAGTGTTTGATCTTTTCATGATTGTGCTTTTGACAATTAAAATTACTCAACAATTTTAATCCTTTGCGCCCTTTTGTATTTCTCTTTGCCGCTTTGCGTGAAATCAATTCTGACCTCACGCAAAGCGGCAAAGATTCGCAAAGACGCAAAGGTCAATTCGCAGGCTCATTTGTGTTTGAGTCACGCTCTTCACTCTTTTTAAATTCCAGCCTGCCGAATTTCCATGTGAAATTAATACCGACTGATCTAATAGGTAATTTGCGTTCCCCGTTTATTGTAAATCCATTGCCGGTTAAAACAGTTTTCTGTTTTAAGTATTGGTTAAAAGGATTATTCAGCGTAAGCGCAATGCTTCCTTTCTTTTTCCAGAACTGCCTG
Organism: Ferruginibacter sp.; assembly: GCA_047601875.1. Lineage (GTDB taxonomy): Bacteria > Bacteroidota > Bacteroidia > Chitinophagales > Chitinophagaceae > Ferruginibacter. Next base: position 1,928,740 of record JASGIL010000001.1, read on the forward strand.
CGTATTGCCATACTATAAAAAGTATAAGAAGGGTATTTCCCCTGTGCCTCGTGCCTAGGTGCATTAAAGTTTCCAAAAAATTCTGCAAGCATTACACTTGTGAACTGGTAGCTTGCATTTAAATTGATGCGGTAATTAAAACTATTGTAATTGTAACCTTTATCAATTGTATTGATCGTATGACGTCCAAATAAAAACACATTTCCCCTGACGTTCAATTTAGGTGTGAAGTGAAGATCACCAAACAAATTGAGGCCGATATTATTTTCCCTGCCAATATTCTGTCGTGTATTTATAGCAACATTTGAATATACCGAGTCTCCTATCAAATAAGACGGATAGTAAACAATGTAAGGTTGTATATCATGATCATTGATGCGGTAAAACAAATTGATCATCAATGAACCTTTTTTTCCAAAATCCCTGTTATAGGCAAGTTCGATGCGGTGGCCAATCTCCGGCTTTAAATAAGGATTGCCTGTTGAAATATTTTTAGGATCGATCGTATTCAGAAAGGGATTCAGGTCCTCATAATCCGGCCTTTCAATTCTTTTTGAATAACTCAGTTTTATTGTTTGCTGATCGCCAATTTTTTTAGAAAAGAATATAGACGGAACAAAAGTATTGTACCCCGGTGTTTTTACCTGTTGTTGTGCATTTGAAAAATAATCGTTTATTTCTGTACGTTCGTATCTTCCGCCGATTTTAGCATCAAATAATTTTGCTACAGGAAAACTTAGTTCTGCATAAGCAGCATAAACCTTTTGCTTATATAAAAGTGAGTTTGACAAAAAAATATCTGCCTCATATTTTTGCAATGTAGTGTTATAGCTATTGGCCGCGGAACTGCTTGTAATGTTATAAAAATTTGTTTTGGCGCCAACGCCAAGTTTAATATCATCGCTAAAAGGATGTGTATAATCGAGCGTAAATTCTTTTTCTTTTGTTATTGAGGGATTGCTGCTTTTGGTTCCATAATACAACGAATCTCCGGGAATTGTAAACTGTTCATTAAAAATATCGCCATCATCATTTGCTTTACTGGAGTTGAAAGCGATCTCAAGCTCCTGGTCTTCCTTTTTAAATGTTCTTTTATAGTTTAATGAAAAATCTACATTGCGATACCTGAATTGATTGGCTGAACTTGCTAATGAGAATATATCGGGCAATCCACTGCTTTTATCTGGTTGAAATACCTGGCTCGTATTACCATGACCGTTAAAACCAAAATAATTGTAACCGATAGACCCTGAAAAATTATTGACCTTCTTTACGCTCCAGTCAAAACCTGCACCCGTCTGAAAACCCTGGCGATGAAAATTTCTGACATAATGCTGACTTAGTGTGCTTGTAATATTGCTATCGGTTGTTACGCGGTAATTATCATTAATTTCATCAGAAGGCAATCTTTTATTACCACTTAAAAAAGCATTCATACCAAAATTATTTTTCCGGGCAGTGAGATTAAGAGAGCCACTTTCCATTCTTGTACCGGCAGTTAAAGAAATATTTCCATTATATCCCTTTGCATTATTTGATTTTAAAATAATATTGATGATACCACCCATGCCTTGTGCATCATACTTTGCACCGGGGTTCGTGATCACTTCGATGCTTTTTATCTGGCTGGCGGGAATAGATTGCAATACATCAGCTACATTATTACCAAAAGCAGTAGATGGTTTTCCATTAATTAAAAAACGTATGCCCGAAGCACCTGATAATTGCACATTCCCATCAGCATCGACGGAAACCTGTGGAATTTTTTTTAATAGATCCGTTGCAACACCCGATTGAGATGTAAGATCCTTCTCTGCATTAAAAACAAGTTTATCAATTTTATTATCGATCAATTTCGCTTGTGCAACAACCGTAACACCCTGCAAAGTGGTTTTTTGAGAAACCAGTAAAATATTTTTCAGGTCGATGATCGCTTCTTTTTTATTGATCACCACATCATTCATAGTATATGGTTTATAACCAATACACTCAAATATTATTTTATATGTGCCTGCCGGAATTTCTGTTAATGTAAAACTGCCTTCCTTATCAGTGGTAGTTCCTGTTACCGGTTTTTTATCTGCTGCATTAAAAACAGTGATTGTTCCATATTCCAATGCTGATCTTGAGGATGAATCCCGAAGTGTTCCTATAATATCATTGCCGGCACGTGTTTGAGCTTTTGAAAATATAACGGCAGCCATTATGCTGAGAAGCAAAACAATTTTTTTCATCTGGTTTGAAATTCAACGCAAATGTCTGCCTCAATTCTGAATAAATTTTGTTTTGTAGCGGGAATAAGAAATAAATTTTTTAAACGGCAAGCGGAATTCTGAATTATGAGTTCTAAACTATTACTAAAAATTTAAAGTATTCAATATATTTAATCTACTCGGAATTCAGCACCCAGAATTCAGAATTCCTTACACCCATTTATTTTTATGCGCCATCGATATCACCTGCGCCTTGGAGTTTACATGCAGTTTTGTATAAACGTTTGCTATATGCTTTCTTACTGTAAGTGTACTGATACCTGTTATCTCTGCAATTCTTTTGGCATCATAACCATTCACGATGTGTTGCAACACTTCAAATTCCCGTTCTGTTAAAAGTGTTTCTACAGCAGAAGTATCTTTTTGTTTACGCTTATTTCCTATTTGCCCGAGTATTTTTAAAGCCTTGCGTGCAATGGCCGGGCTCATGGGAGCTCCGCCAAAATCATATACCTCCTGTATGGCATCACGAATGGTGAGTTGACTTTCATGTTTTAATAAATACCCGGAAGCACCTGCCTGTATCGCTTCAAAAATAGTATCGTCATCTTCAAATACTGTGAGTACAATAAAATGAATGGAATGATAAATTGCTTTCGCCTGCCTGATCGTTTCAATACCATTCAGGTTGGGCATCTGTATATCCATAAATACTACATGAGGGAGTTGCTCAACAGGCTGGTTCTTCATCTTCTCAAGAAAATCATTACCATCTACTGCCATTAAACTTATCTCAAGTTCAGGAAAGGCTGCGACTTTTTGTATAAAGTTGCCCCGGTTCACAGCGTTATCATCAACCAAAGCAATTTTCATTTTCGTTTTTCATTTTATATTGGTAAAAGTGATGAATTGTAATTTAGGTTAAAATACTCATTTTGTAGTATGATCGATTGTCAACCTTTCAACCTCTTTAATCACTACTCTAGTACCTGTTGGGGCTACACGTTGCCACTCAACGATCCATCCCGATTCCTTCGCCCTGTTCCTTATGTTATCAACGCCACTGCCTTTCGAAATATACGTGGTCTCAAAACCCTTTCCATTATCTTCAATACAAATGCGCCATCCTTCTTTGCTGTAAAAATCAATTTTTATTTCTGTGCAGCCACTGTGCTTTACAGCATTGTTCACGCATTCTTTCAGAATTAAAAAAATATTCAGTATCCGCACGGGTGTAAATTCTATGTCATCATTAATATTCTCATTGTAATGGTATTTGATGTATGGGTAATTCTGCATCAGGCGCAACATCCATACTTTAAAACGATCCGCCAACACAGTGAATGGTAAATGTTCATTCTTTAAAACCCAGATCGTATCACTAAGCTGGGTAACCATGCTTTGTGCATTTTCATCCAGTTGTGCAAGTGTAACATCATCTTCTGTCCCCTGCTTTTCGCAAAGATATTTTACATTGGCTGTGATGGCAGCTGCATAAGAGCCGAGGTTATCATGAAGATCCGCAGCAATTCTTTTGCGCTCACTTTCTCTTGCCGTTTCTATTGCTTTCAATGATATCAGTTTTTGTTCAGCAACAGCAAATTCCATTTTCCTGCGTTGTGACAAACGATAATTCCTGTAAAGGATCCATATCAATAACAAGCCCAGCAAAAATAAAAGTGTAGAACCGATGATCAGGTAACGGCTTCGTGTAAGGGCATAGTCCTGTGTGATAATGATGTTTTGTTGTTTCTGAAGATTGTATTTTGCTTCTACCTCTGCAATGGCATCGCCCGAATTTTTCTTATACAAAGAATCTTTTAACCTGATAATGGTTTCCAGTGTTGAATCATATTCATTGACCCTGTTTGACTTCCTGTAATTTTCTCCCAATGCCGAATATAAAAAAACAAGCTTGTTAAGGTTGTTTATGTTTTGAGCCATTGCAATTCCTTCTTTTGCAATTGTTATTCCCTTATCTGTTTGGCCAATGGACGAATAAAAGAAAGACAATTGTGCCATATCGGAAATGATAAGCTGTGGTTCGCCGATGTGTTGTCTTACTTCCAATGCTTCTTTCATATCTTTCTCTGCACTTACGTAATCATTTTTATTGATGTACATATCTGCACGAATATTCAATGCATTGGCAAGCGTGGTTAAATTCTCTGTTTCCCTGCTGCAATCAAGCGCCTGTTGTATAAAATAAAAAGCAGAGTCAGGTTTATTTATATTATTGTAAGAAGATGCGTTGTTGGCATATACTACGCATAGCCTCGGTCGCAGGTTTGCATTCTTAGAGAACAATGTGGCTTTATTAAGCCATTTTATGGCCGTAGGAAATTGCCCCAGTTCCATATTTGACCATCCCAGGTAAATATATGCTCTCACAATATTGACACTATCCTTCATGGGCTCTGATTCTTCTAGCATTTCAAAAGCATGTTGTATTGATTCTTTCACCTGGCCATTGCGGATCAAGCCGCCACTATAGGTACCAATAATTTCCATTTTTATATCATGCAGATCTTTTCTAGCAAATGCATGCTGCAGCAAACTGTCCCCAAGTGACAAACCTTCACTTATCTTCCCTGCTTTGTAAAATGACATGCATTGGTAATTAAGCAGCTTCAGGTACTCTTTTGAATCAACAGGAAAAAGTTGGCGGCCAATGCTTACATAACGGAGCAGGCTATCGGCAGAAAGTGAATTGAATTCTTCACAGATACTTAGTATGGCGCTTTTTTTAGCTTCTGTTGTATTGGCTTTCTCAAAAACATTGCGAAGGATATCGATCCTGTTTGTTTGCGCATGCGAAAACATACTCATTAATAATAAACAACAGGAAAAAAATAACCTCAGGAGAAAGTAACACATATACATCTATTCAACATTTAAAATACACAATAAACTTTAATGTAGCTAATCGTAACAGTTGTAAAACTTCATCTACTACAAATTGAGTATGCCACTACTACACATTATGTATATGAGTAGAAAAGAAGTAGAAAGACTTTTGTATCGGACAACAAAAACTTACATACAATGAAAAAGATTCTACAACACCTACTGCAGTTTATGCCCTATCGGAGCATAACGAATGCAGGCGCAACAATGAAAAAAATGCCAGGCATTTTACTGTTGTGCATTTTACTTATGCTGAATGCCAACCTGTGCTTTGCACAAGGCACAGTTGCTACAGCAGAAAACTTTACTGTAAACAGCACTGCCAACAGCACGCTTGGTGGTGGCTCTAACCAGGATCATTGGTACAAGCTGATCACAACAGCTGATGGTGACATTGGCCTTAGCGTTACGGGGTCCACTACCAATGGAAACTCGTATCTCTACGTTTATTTGTATGACGCAGATGCCGTTACCGGTTTAAGTTCTACTTCAAACTTTGCTTCCAACGGGGCTATCAATTTTGGAGCCGGTGGGCTTGGAGCCGGAACTTATTATGTGCTGATACATACAAACGACGCTTTTAGTAATACCTATAGCATTACCAACACGCTTACACAAAGTAGTGTTGCTAATGATGTTGAACAAAATGGTTCAACTGCACAGGCTATTACGATGGCTGTTAACAGCAGCAAAACAGGCCATATTGCCTACCGCACTAATGGAGGCGCCGGCACAGTTGATTCCGATGATTATTATAAAATAACAACAACAGCAGATGGTGATATAGGAGTTTCGGTAACCGGTGACAGGCCAGCAGGCTATATTTACCTTTATTTATATGACAACGATGGTATCACTCAGTTAGGTACAACCAGTAACTACGTTAGTAATGGAGCAATTGCCTTTACTGTAGGTGGGCTTGCTGCCGGTACTTATTATATTCGTATTTGGGAACCCGGTAACTCTTCTTATACAGGCTATACACTTACAAATTCACTTACAACCTCTTCAGTTGCCAATGATGCAGAGCTGAATGATTACTTTATTCAGTCTAATACAATAAATCTTGCCGCACCAAAAACAGGACATATTGGTTACAGGCGAAATGGCGGGCAGGTAGACGGCTCTGATTATTATAAACTCGTAACTACCAACGATGGCGATATCACTGTTACGGTTACAGGTGACCGTAATGCGGGTTACATTTATATATACCTGTATGATAAGGATACAGTAACCCAGTTAATTACCACGAGCAACTATGTCGCCAATGGCCCTATCAGCTTTACCCAGGGTGGTCTTGCAGCAGGTACATATTACGTACTTGTGTATGAACCCGGCAATCCTTCTTATACCGGTTATACAGTTACAGCAAGCCTGGCAACCGCTCCTAATACAGGAGACGCAGAGCCAAATGATAATATTGCACAGGCTAGTGCATTCCCATTAAATGGTACTGTAAGCGGCCATATAGCTTACCGCAATAACGGAGGAACAGTAGATGCGAACGATTATTATAAGATCATAACCACCCAGGATGGTGACATCAGCTTGTCTGTAACAGGAGACAGGCCGGCGGGGTATATTTATATTTATTTATATGACAATGATGGTGTAACGCAATTAGGTGCTAACAGTAATTATGTGAGTAATGGAACCATCTCCTTTACAAAAACCGGGCTCGCTGCCGGTACTTATTATGCATTGGTTTTTGAATCCGGTAACGCTTCTTATTCCGGTTATACGCTTACCAATACATTTACCCCTGCTCCATATAATAATGATGTGGAAGCAAATAATACAATGGCTACAGCTTCGCTGCTTAACCTGAACCCAAGCAAATCGGGGCATATTGCTTATCGCTATAACGGTGGTACTGTTGATCCGGATGATTATTGGAAGATCATCATGAATACTACTGACAGTTTCCATGTAGTACTTAATATAAGCACCAATAACAGTAACGGCTACGTGTATATATATTTATTAGATGGCAATGGCACCCAAATATATGCACAGTCTGATTATACCAACAACAGGTCTGTCTATGATATTTATTACCCATCACTGGCAGCAGGTACATACTATTTGCGAATCAGTGAGCCTGGCAATGTCAATTTCTGCTCTTACACCATACCTGTATTCCATGTACCATGTTATATCGGTGCATCAGTAATAACAGCTGGTGGACCAACTACATTCTGCCAGGGCGGTTCAGTAGCACTTAATACAACAGCAACATTTACTGCTTATGGACAAAGCAATAATTATTCTGGTTATTTGTGGAGCAATAATGCAACAAGTCAAAACATAACAGCAACGACAACCGGCAGTTATTCCGTTACTGCAACAGACGTGGATGGTTGTCCACATGCATCCAACGTTATTCCTGTAACAGTGAACCCTGTTCCTGCAGCACCAACTATTTCTACCGGTGGCGCAGCAACAACTTTCTGCCAGGGAGGAAGTGTAACACTTACTTCAAGTGCAGCTACAGGCAATATATGGAGTACGGGTGCAACAACACAATCAATTACCGTAACAGCAAGCGGAAACTATACAGTAACAACTACTGCAAACGGATGTACAAGTAATGCATCTGCTGCAACTGTAGTAACAGTTAATCCTCTGCCATCAACACCAACGATACAGGCAGGTGGTGCAACTACATTCTGCGCAGGCGGAAGTGTAACACTCACCGCATCTGCAGCAACAAGCTGGTTGTGGAGCAATGGTGCAACAACACAATCTATTATAGTAAATGCAAGTGGCAACTATACGGTTACCGTTAAAAATGCGAATGGATGTTCTTCTGCTCCATCAGCTGCAACAGCTGTTACTGTTAATCCATTACCCGCAACACCAACCATTTCTACAGGCGGTGCTGCAACAACATTCTGTGCAGGTGGAAGTGTAACACTTACTTCAAGCGCTGCAACAGGAAATACATGGAGTACAGGTGCAACAACGCAATCTATTATAGTAAATACAAGTGGCAACTATACTGTTACTGTAACGTCAAACGGATGTTCAGCAACTTCTGCTGCAACTGTTGTTACAGTAAATCCATTACCAACAGTAACATTATCACAATTCACGGCTGTATGTTCTACTGACGCTGCATTCGCTTTAAGTGGCGGATCTCCTGCAGGCGGTACTTATAGCGGCACGGGTGTGAGCGGCGGACAATTCAACCCTGCAACAGCTGGTGTTGGTTCTTTCCCGATCACTTATGCTTATACAAATGCAAATGGTTGTAGCAATACTGCAACACAATCAATAGTGGTTAACAATTGTACTGCACCATGCAACGCATCCATATCTGCAGGCGGGCCAATCACATTCTGCGCAGGTGGCAATGTTGTATTAACTGCATCAGCAGGCGCAAGCTATTTATGGAGCAATGGTGCAACAACACAAAGCATCACTGTCAGCACTAACGGCAGTTACTCATGTGCTGTTACAAATGCAAATCAATGTACTGCTACTTCCAATACAATAACCGTTACAGTAAATGCATTGCCATCAACACCAACCATTTCTACCGGTGGTGCTGCAACCACATTCTGCGCAGGTGGAAGTATAACATTAACTTCAAGTTCGGCAACAAACAATGTATGGAGCAATGGTGCAACAACACAAAGCATAACTGTTAATGCTACAGGCACTTATTCTGTTACGGTAACAAATGCAAACAATTGTTCTGCTACTTCTTCAGCAACAAGTGTTACTGTAAATCCATTACCAACAGTTACACTTGGCCAGTTCACTGCTAAATGTTCAACTGATGCTGCATTCACATTAACCGGCGGATCACCAACAGGCGGTACTTATAGTGGAACAGGTGTGAGCAACGGACAATTCAATCCTGCAACTGCAGGCGTGGGAACATTCACCATTACTTATTCTTATACAAATGCAAATGGTTGCAGCAATACTGCAACACAATCAATCACTGTTAATAATTGCAACCCGCAATGTACTGCTACGATCACAGCAGGTGGTGCAACAACATTCTGTGCAGGTGGCAATGTAACGTTAACTGCATCAGCAGGCGCATCATGGTTGTGGAGCAATGGCGCAACAACACAAAGCATAACTGTTAGCGCTAATGGCAATTATTCATGCGCTGTTACCAATGCGAATCAATGCACTGCTACCTCTAATACAATAGCTGTTACAGTAAATCCATTGCCAACAGTTACGCTTGCTGCATTCACTGCAAAATGCTCTACTGATGCTGCATTCACATTAACAGGTGGTTCACCAGCAGGCGGAACATACAGCGGAACAGGTGTAAGTAACGGGCAGTTCAATCCTGCAACTGCAGGTGTTGGAACATTTACCATCACTTATTCTTATACAAATGCGAATGGTTGTTCAAATTCTGCAACACAATCTATAACAGTTAATACTTGCACCACACAATGTACTGCTACGATCACAGCGGCTGGTCCAACTACATTCTGTTCAGGTGGAAGTGTAAAACTAACTGCTTCATCAGGGGCAAGCTATTTGTGGAGCAATGGTTCAACAGCATCCAACATAACTGTTACAGCTGGCGGAAGCTATACTGTAAAAGTTACCCAGGCTAATGGTTGCTTTGCAACTTCTGCAGCAACTGTTGTTACAGTAAATGCGTTGCCATCAGTTCCAACCATTACAGCAGGTGGGCCAACTACATTCTGTACTCCGGGAAGTGTAACACTTACTTCAAGTGCTGCAACCTCATACTTATGGAGCAATGGTGCAACAACACAAAGCATAACTGTTACCGGCAGTGGCAGTTTCACAGTTACTGTTAAAAATGCTTCCGGTTGTTCACGTTCATCTTCGGCAACTATTGTTACTGCTAACAATTGTGGTGGCACTTATTGCACGGCAAATTCAACAAGCAGGAACAAAGGGTATATCAACAATGTGAAGTTCAGGACCATCAACAACACAAGCGGATGGAATGGCGGCTATGGTAATTTCACAAACCTTACAGCCAATGTTAGTAAGATGGTTTCCTATAGCATATCAGTTACTCCGGGATACGCAACCTGCAATACGTATCCGTTATACACACGTGTATGGATAGACTGGAACCATGATGGTGATTTCAATGATGCAGGCGAACTGGTATTTGCTCCTTATGGTTCAAGTACCTGTACAAGGAATGGTTCTGTAAGTGTTCCATGCAATGCGCTTTGTGGCTCAACAAGGATGAGGGTTGAGATGCGCAACGATTGCAATCCTTCTCCATGCGGAACATTCACTTATGGCGAAGTGGAAGATTACACTATCAATGTAGCATGCAGCGGATCTGCAAGAGGCATACAGGAAGATAAGACAGATGATATCATTCTTTCAGAATCATTCACTGTTTATCCAAACCCTGTTTCTGATGAGATGATGATCCGTCGTTCAAGCAATGACAACACTACCATCGTTGATGCAGATGCGAAACTGATCGTTAGAGATATGAATGGAAAGATCATGTTGCAGTCTACACTTACTAAATCTACAGAAATGATAGATGTAAGAAGATTGCCTTCAGGAATATATGTTGTTCAAATCAAAACCGTCAATGGCACAACAACAAGCAAAGTAGTTATCAGCCATTGATAAAATAAAACCATTCCGGTTAAAGGCAATTAAAAGGGATGATTTTTTTAAACACACAACTCATAATGGGTTGTGTGTTTTTTATAAAGGCAATTTGAAAATTTGAAAACCTGTCTGCCGACAGGCAGGTGTACTGATGAAAGTCTGTAGACTTTTAATATTTTGCGATTTACATGATTTGTCAAATCTTCAAATCATTCTTTCATTAACATTAACTTAATAAACAACTTTGGATATAAGCCACATGATACACTGAAACCATTGACAGTAAAGGGTTTTACAAAATAATTAAACGCTTTGTCATACCAGAATTGAATAAAACCTGTGTTGAATAACAAAAAATGGATTTATACTTTTGTTCTATCAAAGTAAAATGCTAACATCTATAACACAGTTATCATCCGTTCAATTGCCCGCCATTTGAGTAATTTCTTTCGGTCGCCCCATGAAGCTTTGTTTTATTTATTAACCTTAAAACTTAAATGTTATGAAAACAGCTATTGTAAAAATTCAGAAAAAAATTTTCTTAACCATTGCTGCTATTGCCATTTTGTTGCTAAGCACAAATGTTATTGCAGCTTCAAAAGATCCTGATACTTCAGGGAAACAGGTAACTGTTGAATACCTCGGCACCATGTATGGGCAACCTTTGTTCCAATTAAATGTTCAAAATGATGCATTGGAAGATCTTACCATCATTTTGGAAAATGCTGATGGTGAAGAGTTGTATATACAAAGATCAAGTGATAAACTATTTTCAAAGAAAATAAGACTGGCAACAACTGAAACAAATATCAGTTTAAACCTACGTGTTCATTCACGCAAAACAAATAAAACACAGGTATATGAGATCAATAAGATCACTAAGCAAAGTGATGACCTCGTGATCAGCCAGGTGAAATATTAATCAAAATACAATTTGGAAATTTGTTGATTTGGAAATTTGAAAATGAAATCTCTTTGATACGGATTTCATCAGCACACCTGCCTGTCGGCAGACAGGTTTTCAAATCTTCAAATTTTCAAATTATTACTTTCCAAGTTTATAATAAATAGCCGCAGCCCATCTTGTTGGAAGAAGCCTGATAAGACCTGAAGAAAGTTTTGATAAAGTACCGGGCACAATAAGCATTTTCCCTTTTAAAGTTTTTCGTACTGCGATCTCTCCCACTTTCTTTGCAGGAACTGCTGACCACATACCAAATTTTCCAAGTTGTTTTTTTGTATCAGAGACAACGGAAGGTTTAGTAAATACAGGTCCGGGTGCAAGACAACTAACACTGATATGTTTTTTCTTCAACTGGTAATGCAATGAATAACTAAAGAACATAACGGCTGATTTTGTAGCTGAATACATATTCTTTATTGGGATTGGTGCCATGCCGGCCATGCTTGCAACATTTAAAATATGAGATGGTGCATTTTTTTCCAGCAAGGGAAGTAAGGTGAATGAAAGTGCCATGCAACTTTCAACATTCAATCTTATCATGTAACGCAATGAATCAAGCGGCAATGATAAATAATCATTCGTGCCACCCATTCCGGCAACATTACAAAGCATTTTTAATGGAATGTTTCGTTCATTACACCAATGAGCAATTGAGTCAGCAGTTGTTTCTTTTTCAAGATCAAGTCGTAAAACATCAACATGAATATTGTATTTGCTTTCAAGTTTATCTTTTGCAGTATTCAAACTATCGGCATGGCGTGCAATTAATATAAGATTGTATTTTCCTTTTGCCAGTGCTTCTGCAATGGCATAGCCAATTCCTTTACTGCCGCCGGCGATGAGTGCATAAGGCCTGGTGAAATCATTCACAGAAAATTTATTTTCCTGCGCAAATACACGTGAGATAAATATAAATGTCAATAAAAAAATCAGTACCCGTTTCTTGCCCCGTATGCTTTTCATTGGTTGCATTTAAAAGAAATGGAACTAATTATTATGCCAGAAGCAAAGACCCATATCATGAACCATAGAGTTTTTAATTATAAAGATTATGCTATCATTTACTTAATGCGGCGATTCAAAATATGTTGTGAGAAGCACTATGAAAGAAATGGAGGAGCTATTGGGCATGACAGGATTTTTAAGGGTACATAAATCATTCATTATTTCTAAAAACAAGGCCCGTTTTTTTACAACCAATAAGATCGAGTTCGACAATTTTGAGATCCCGGTCGGTAGAAAATTTAAGAGCGGGATCGAGGATCATTTGAAAAACAGCCGCTCTTAGAATTGTCTCTTCTCCGCACCTCATTTACCGACAAAAATTGCCTTTTCAAAAAAAAATTAAAAAAATATTTGTTTATCCAAAATATTTTCTGATATATTTGCACTGTAGTACATATACTACAATTTTGAACTGACCTCTACTACAAATTCCACTACCTCCCAAAAACCTCCCGAAACCTGTAACCCTGGTGATAATTTTTCAGATTAATCACAGCCTCTAATTCCAATGCCTCATTGATTTTACCACTGACCCTAATCAGTTTTTATTACACATGACACATATAATATACCTATACTATGTTACATCTATACACTTACAACCAGAAACCAACAGGAACTAAGTCTTCCTACAAGACACTATTTTCATTCTTTGGCAAGCTATTATTCGTAATTCTTATTACGTTGATCGTTATGCTGATCAATATTTCTAAATCATCGGCGGAGGATAAATCGGGAGCCCGCTCTTACGATCAAACTACAAAAGCAGCTATTTCCAATACAATTGGGGGTAGTGATTTTTAGAAAAATGATCATGGTCGGGCTTATATAGGGCCAGATCGAACACAAAAAACATAAATATCTTTTTATATTAAGCAGCATCGCGGTAGAGCGCAATTCTAATTGATACCTAAACAAAGAGCAGCTCCGGTAATTAATTACCGGAGTTTTTTTATTTAGTTAAGCACAAAATATTGAAAATGAATTTTTTAATTCCATCACCCTAATTTTTTTGAAAAAAATTTTTAAAAAAGGCTCTATGTGAAAAAAATTCTATTACATTTGCGGTGTAGTAGAGATACTACAACTCTGAACATTACCTTACTACGCTTACTTCCACATCTCCTGAGAATTCCACAAGAAATCTACACTTCCTCCATTCCTTTTTCTACCAGTTTACTCTGAATCCAATACTGCTGCAATTGCAAAATTTGCTTCGAAACACCCACAAATTCGTAAACGGCTTACTAATAATAATAAATAAAACCACATGCAACATTTTGCCTCTTACCACAAGCAATCTGGCACCCAAGGCTCATTGCTTACAAAATCCTTTTCAAAATTATTCTTCCTGTCATGCATGCTCATGATGGCCATGGCCCCTAAAATGGTTTCAGCCCAGGCTGGCCAGTTGGACCCATCATTCAACAGTACTGATCATGGTTACCCAAACAGTATTGGTGGTGCCAACAATGATGTAAGAACGATTGCTCTCCAGGCTGATGGCAAAGCTGTAATTGGCGGGTTGTTTACAACTTACAATAATCTGGCTGCCGGTCACATTGTAAGATTAAATGTTGATGGGTCCCAGGACGGCGCATTTAATGATGGCGGTACTGGTGCCAATGGAAACATAATGAAAATTGTTACCCAGGCTGATGGAAAATTCATTGTAGCCGGAACATTCACTACTTATAACGGTGTTGCTGCAAATGCAATTATCCGTTTAAACACAGATGGTAGCAGAGATGCTTCTTTTGATGCTGGTGCAGGTCCCAATGCTGCTATAAACTCAGTTGCCGTACAGGCTGATGGAAAAATATTGGTTGCTGGTGCTTTTACCAATTTTAACGGAGCCGCCAATTATATAGTTCGTCTTAACGCAAATGGTACAACGGATGCTACTTTCAACAGTGCTGGAAGTGAAGTTACCAGCATTATTAATGCTATAGCTGTACAAACAGATGGAAAAGTTGTTGTTGGTATGAATAACAACTATAACGGAATAACTACTGATTTCTTAACAAGATTAAATACAAATGGAACTAATGATGCTTCTTTTAATGTAGGAGGCATAGGTGCAGATAATACAGTAAATGCCATTACAATACAACCTGACGGGAAAATATTGATTGGCGGCATGGGCATGTATAATGGTTCCAACAGCAACCTGAACAGGTTAAATACGAATGGTTCAGCTGACGCCTCCTTTACTTTACCGGCCTATTATACCGATGCTGTGCAGGTTGTAACATTGCAGGCTGATGGAAAAATACTGGTTGGATTTGGAAGTTATGCCAACGGTTATTTCGACGCAGAAGGAGGGAAGATTGATCGTTTAAATGCTGATGGCACCGACGATAATACTTTCAGTCATCCAATTGATGTTAACGTAAATGAACACGTTTATGCCATCCAGGTGCAGGCAGATCAGAAATTGCTTATTGGTAATTCACTTACTTCTGTTCACGCTGCACACGAGTTTCTTATTGCCGGTTCTGTATTGGCAGGATTAAAAAATTTAAGGATAAACAGGTACAATACGAATGGATCAGAAGATGCAGCTTATAATTTTGACGTTTTATCAAAAGGGGCAAACAGGAATGTATCTGCAGTTGCATACCAGGCAGACGGAAAGGTTTTGGTAGGCGGTACTTTTTATGCTTTTAATGGTGAGGCGGTTAATTATTTGATCCGTTTAAATACAAATGGAACAAGGGATGCATCTTTTAACACAGGTGGCTCCGGGCCAAACTGCTCAGTGAATGCAATTGTGGTACAACCTGATGGAAAAATTGTTGTTGCAGGTTTGTTTTCTACGTATAACAATGTTCCGGCAAATCATATATTGAGATTAAACACTAACGGTACAATAGACGCAGGTTTTAATGCACCTGCACTGGTAGGAACTTATCCAAACGATAATTATATCTATACACTCAAACTTTTGCCCGATGGAAAAATATTGGCAGGAAGTAATTTTGGAATGATACGTATCAATGCAGACGGAACAACGGACAGTGGATTTGCTGTTCCTTTTCAAACAACTCACCCTTACGAAACGCCGCATGTGTTTTCTATTGACTTGCAAAACGATGGTAAAATACTCATTGGCGGAGAGTTCTCAAGGTTTTCAGGCACTTTCAGGTATGCCGGTGCAGCAAGATTGAATGCTGATGGTTCACTCGATAACACTTTTAATCCCTGGAGTCCGGGTGTGTTTATCGGGACCGATGACATGGTATGGGCAGTTGCTGCATTACCTGGTGGAAAAACTCTGATCTCTGGAGCTTTCACTACTTATACAACAGCTACCACAGTTACCAACGTAAATCATATTGCACGTTTAAATGCAGATGGTTCAATAGATCCGACTTTTAATGTAGCAGGAAGCGGTCTTACAGGCTATGCAAATCATATTATAGCATTGCCGGGTGGCAAGGTATTGATTGGTGGAAATTTCACCAATTACAACGGTATAGCAGTTAATGGCATTGCACGTTTAAATGCAGATGGTTCACTTGATAATACATTTAATACAGGCGGAGCAGGTTTTAATGGCGTAGTTAATGAAATGGCGTTGGAAAATAGCAGCAGCAAGTTAATCATAGTGGGAGACTTTACATCTTATAATGCTACTGGTAAAACAAGAGTAGCACGTATATACAATGAGGATGCGGGAGCTCCGTTTGATTGTACTGTTGGAAATATTGCAGGACCAGACAGGGCTTGTCAATATATAACGGCAGGTACTAACGCTGTTTATCAAATTACTGCTCCAACCGGATCTACCATTACCTGGACAGTTAGCGCTGCTTCTACAATGTCAATTGTAAGCGGGCAAGGAACAAACCAGGTAAGCGTACACTTCGCAAACAATTTTACTGCAGGCGCTGTATATGCGCATGTTGTTAGTGCAACCTGCAGTCTTAATGTAAATCGTTCACTTACTGTGAAGATTACAGTTCCTTCTGCCCCTGGTGCTATTACAGCTAGCAACAGCAGTATCTGTTCTGTATTGGGAACGCCTAATACAATTACTTACACGATTGCTAAAGTTTCTTCTGCAACTTCTTATATATGGGCTGCACAGGCCGGTACTACTACCATCACGCATCCTAACGGTGCAGGTGTAAACGATACTACCATCACCGTAGCTTTTGCTGCTGGTTTTACAAACAGTGCAATAACTGTTCAGTCAGTAAATGATTGCGGAACAAGTAGTGCAAGGAGCCTGAATGTAACAAGGAATAATCCGGCTATGCCTGCAGTGATCAGCGGACCATCTTACGTTTGCGATTACCTGCTTCCGTCAGCAACAACTGCTGCTGTTTATTCAGTTTCTCCTGTAGCTGGTCTTACATATAACTGGACAGTTCCTGCAGGCGCTTCTGGTTTAACCGGCCAGGGAACAAACAGCATCTCATTCTTATATCCTGCAGGATTTACTACAGGCACCGTATCAGTAACGGCAACCAATGGCTGCGGTACAAGTACTGCAAGATCTTTGGCGGTAAAAGCTTCTGTAGCTGGTACACCAGGTGCAATCACAACAACAAACATTTCTGATTGTCCGAACAGGCAGTACACTTATTCAATCGCGGCAATACCTGTAAATGCAACATCTGTAAACTGGGTAGTTCCTGCAGGCGGTACAATTGTATCAGGACAGGGAACAACTTCTATCACTGTTTCATATACATCTGGTGCAATAACTGGTTATGTTTCTGTAAAAGCTTCCAATACATGTGGTACAAGTACTGTAAGGAAGATCGCTATCAGTTTGGCTGCTTGCCCTCCGGCTACACCATTTGCAAAAGGAACAGAAAATACAGTTCAGGCAATTGCAAAATCAACTTTACAAATACCTGCTCTTGAAGGAATGGATGTAAAAGTATTCCCTAATCCTTCTGTAAATGATTTCAATTTACAGGTAATTACTTCCGGTAAAGAAGCGATCAATGTGAGGGTATTTGATGTGGCAGGAAGATTTATCAGTGAACATACAATGTATGCTAATGAAACTGCTAAATTGGGTGCAGCACTTAAAACAGGAACATATATTGTAGAAGTAAGACAAGGAAACAATGTAAAAACAACACGGATAATTAAATTCTAATTGATACCTAAACAAAAAAGAAGCTCCGGTAATGTAAAAGTTGCCGGAGTTTTCTTTTAAATGCAGCCTGTTTTAACCCGGCACCCAAAATGATCTTAAAAAAATATTCGAAAAATAATTTTATATATAAAAAAAATTATTAGATTTGTAGTATAAGTACTACGAACCGAAACACTGTTTTACTACGCTTATCTCCACTATCTCCTAAGAAACCCACAAGAAAATCTACAGTCTCCTTTTTTATTTGTCAGCAATTTACCTGCACTCAATACTGCTATAATTGCCCAAGAATCCATAACATACTAATAATCAAACCAAAAAAATACCCATATGCAACAAATCTCCCCTAAGCTTAAGCAATCCAATGCCCAAGGCACTTTGCTTAGAAACCTTTTTTCAAAATTAGTTTTACTGTCATGTGTCCTTATGATTACCATGTCGCCCAAAATGGTATCGGCACAGGCCGGACAGCTTGACCCTTCCTTCAACAGTGCTGATCATGGTGTAGCAACTGTGGAAGGTGCAAATAATGATGTTCGCACTTTGGCTATTCAGCCAGATG
This sequence comes from Ferruginibacter sp., assembly GCA_047601875.1. Classification (GTDB taxonomy): domain Bacteria; phylum Bacteroidota; class Bacteroidia; order Chitinophagales; family Chitinophagaceae; genus Ferruginibacter. Next base: position 1,947,105 of record JASGIL010000001.1, read on the forward strand.
GAAACATCATTCTTGCTGGCTTGTTTACTTCTTTTAATGGATCGGTAGTTAATGGTATTGTCCGTATTAAAACAAATGGCTCAACAGATGCAGGGTTTAACACAGGTGGATCCGGATTTACCGGCATTCCATATAAAGTATTGCTACAGCCAGATGGAAAAATAATTGTTGCTGGTAAATTCAGTAGCTACAATGGCATTACTGCAAATAATATCATACGCTTAAACACGGATGGTTCAAAGGATGCGGGATTTAATATTGGAACCGGGTTCAATGATAGTGTTGAAGTAATAAAATTACAACCAGATGGAAAAATTCTGGTGGGCGGGAATTTCACTTTATATAACGGGGTAGCATCAAGCTTTGCGATCCGCCTAAATAGCGATGGTACCAAAGATGCTTCGTTTGCTCCCGTTGGAATAACAACTACAGTACATGATATTGGATTACAGGCTGACGGAAACATACTTGTAGGCCAGGAATCAACGCCATTTATTCGTCTAACTTCAAGCGGAGCAAGTGATCCAACTCTCATATATCCGGGACCAGTTTCAAGTATCAACGCTGTTGTTCATGATATACAGGTTCAACCTGATGGAAAAATTTTGATCGCAGGGTATGCCAATTCAACAGCTCCCGGCATGGGTGGATTTGCCTATTTTACCAGGATAAATTCAAATGGTTCTATTGATGCTGGTTTTACACCACCTACTTTATATACCGGAATAAATGCGATTGCGCTCCAGCCAGATGGAAAAATATTAATTGCTTTTGGAAAGTTCCAGGAAAGATTTACAGACCTGGAAGGAAAAAAAATTCAAAGATTGAATACTGATGGAACTGTTGACCCAACTTTTAATTATTATTTCAATATTTACCTGAACCAGAATGTTTTTGCATTAGCAATACAACCTGATGGAAAGATCGTATCTGCCGAATCTTTAAAGTGGCAGGTTAGCTTCAGGGCAAGTTATGGTGCATATTATGCCGGGGCCAGGGATTTTAAACTCAAACGTTATAATAGTGATGGATCGGCTGACAATGACTTCCTCATCAATTCAAATGCTACCGGATCCAGCCGCATTGTTTGGGCCACAGCTGTTCAATCGGATGGTAAAGTGTTGGTGGGTGGTTATTTCTATACATTCAATGGTGTACAAACAAATCATATTGTAAGGCTAAATACAGATGGAACTGTTGATCCAACTTTCAATATTGGAAGCGGTTTTAATGAAGTTGTGAAGAGCATTGCTATTCAGCCCGACGGCAAAATAGTTGTTGGTGGTTATTTTACACAGTATAATGGCCAGTCGTTTAGAACAATTGTTCGCTTAAATCCAAATGGATCTGTTGATCCTACATTTACACCTGCCAGTACATACTGGGCATATGTAAATGCGATCTTTATTCAAACCGATGGCAGGATCTTCGTTGGTGGTAGTGTAGAGGGAGCTGCAAATTGTTTAAATGCAGATGGATCAAAGAATACCACTTTTACTTCAAGACTTGCTATCAGGCAACTCTATAGTTATCCGGAACTTAAAACACTGGCTGTACAACCGGATGGCAATATTGTTGTTGGCGGATATTTTGATCATTTAGGCGGTAATGGAATCAATCCCGGATCATTTTCTGAGTCAGGAATTGCCAGGGTAAGACCTGATGGTTACCGTGATACTACTTTCAATGGAAGGATATTGGACGATAATGGCGAACTGGCAAACCTGGGTGCCGGCGGTATTGTAAATGCTATTGTATTACAGGCTGATGGAAAAATAATTGCCGGAGGCGATTTTACCAGTTATAAAACTTATAATACCTCTACAGTTGTTAACCGCATCATGAGGTTAACAAACAGGGGTATTGTTGACCCAACCTTTAATGCCGGTGGATCAGGTTTTAACGGAGGTGTTTACAGCATTACTTTATTACCGGGTGGAAAATTACTGGTAAGCGGTGGCTTTACTACTTACAACGGAACCGCAGTTGCAAGTCTTATCCGTCTGAATGCAGATGGAACTTTGGACAATACTTTTAATGGTGGTTCAGGTGCTAACAGTAATATTTATTCTGTAGCCGTTGAAAACGGTAGTGCAAGATTATATATCAGTGGCGAATTTACTTCGTATAACACTGCCGGTAAGAACAGGGTCGCACGCATATTCAATGATGATGCGGGAGCTCCGATTGATTGTACTATTGGAAATATTGCAGGGCCGGACAGGGCTTGTCAATATATAACGGCAGGTACTAACGCTGTTTATCAAATTACTGCTCCAACAGGTTCAACAATTACCTGGACAGTTAGTGCTGCTTCTACGATGTCAATTGTAAGCGGGCAAGGAACAAACCAGGTAAACGTACACTTTGCTAATAATTTTACTTCAGGCGCTGTAAAGGCGCATGTTGTTAGTGCAACCTGCAGCCTCAATGTTACCCGTTCACTTACTGTGAAGATAACAGTTCCATCTGCCCCTGGTGCTATTACAGCTAGCAACAGCGGCATCTGTTCTGTATTGGGAACACCGAATACAATTACTTATTCGATCGCGAAAGTTTCTTCTGCTTCTTCTTATATATGGACAGCACAGGCTGGTACTACTACCATCACGCATCCTAACGGTGCAGGTGTAAACGATACTACCATCACCGTAGCTTTTTCTGCTGGCTTTACAAACAGTGCAATCACCGTACAGGCTGTTAATGATTGCGGAACAAGCAGCGTTAGAAGTCTCAACGTTACACGTAACAACCCAGGCACTCCTTCAACAATCAGCGGACCGGTTTATGTTTGCGATTACAGGTTGCCGTCAGCAACTACTGCAGCTGTATACTCTATAACTGCTGTTGCTGGTGTTACTTATAACTGGACGGTTCCTGCAGGAGCTACTTCAGTAACAGGACAGGGAACAAACAGCATTTCATTCTTCTACCCTGCTGGATTTACTACAGGTGCAGTTTCAGTAACGGCATCGAATGGCTGCGGTACAAGCACAGCAAGATCATTGAGTGTAAAAGCTTCTGCAGCCGGTACACCAGGTGCTATTTACATTATAAGTGTTTCTAATTGTCCAAGAATATATACTTACTATATAAATTCAATACCGGTAAATGCAACATCCGTAGCATGGACAGCTCCGGCGGGAGGAATAATTACTTCAGGACAAGGAACAACTTCTGTTACAATTTCATATCCATCAGGAACGATAAATGGTTATGTTTCTGTTCATGCTTATAATACATGTGGTGCAAGTTCAGTAAGGAAAATCGGCATCCAGCTCTCTGAATGTCCTCCGGCTGCTCCTTTTGCAAAAGGCGAAGTAAATGCACCTACTGCTACTGCAAATACAACACAGCCAATTGCAAAATCTACTTTACAAATACCTGCTGTTGAAGGAATGGATGTGAAAGTATTCCCTAATCCTTCTGTAAATGATTTCAACCTACAGGTAATTACTTCCGGTAAAGAAGTGATCAATGTGAGAGTATTTGATGTAGCAGGAAGATTTATCAGTGAACATACAATGTATGCTAATGAAACTGCTAAACTGGGTGCTGCACTTAAAACAGGAACTTACATTATAGAAGTAAGACAAGGAAACAATGTAAAAACAACACGGGTTATCAAATTCTAATAAATACCTAAACAAAAATGAGCTCCGGTAATGTAAAAGTTACCGGAGTTTTTATTTGTATCCATGGCAATTCCGGTATGTTTAAATGTGGAAAAATGTTGAAAAAATATTTGAAAAAAATGTTTGAAAAATGTTTTTTATATCAAAAACTTCATTAGATTTGTAGTATAAGAACTACAGGATGGTTGTAGTGATTACTACGAGAGTTGATTGACGAATACTACACCGCCTTTTTCTTACTAATTCCAAGCCGCTGATTGCCTTGTTTTTAGGTTTTGTGATCCCTGTCCCATTAGAAACTACTACCTCCACCACCACAACTAAACTTATTAAAATGCTTTTTGATGTGAAAATATCTCCGAACCCGAGTGTGAGCGATTTTAAATTACAAATTGTGACTTCTGTAATTGAAAAGACAACGATCAAAATATTAGGAATTCAGGGCAAACTTATCAAGGAAATGATACTTAGCCCTTACCAGAAAAATATCAGTATTGGATCAGACCTCAACGCCGGAACATACACGGTTGAGGTGAGACAAGGAAAGAACATGAAAAAAACAAAGTTGTTGAAGTTTTAAGCAGTAAAGGCCTGCGGTTTATTCGTTATTTAACTCCAGGCCCTTGCTAATCTATGAACCTGGAATGCAGGAAAATTGATCCGGCAGAAATTAAACCCTAGAGAGCAAACAGTAAGATCAGGCCGATTTAAAAAGCTTACATTGATGTGTTAAGCAGGACACTGAAATAAAACCATAAGAACCTGAAGCCTGGTCAAAATACTGTTGAAGCCTGTGGTAGCAAAACTACTGCAGGCTTCTTTTAAAGATTGTTAACCTTGAATTGCATAAAAAACCCCTGAAACGAAAACAGCGGGAGGCTAAAACAAAACATAAGCTTACATTGATGTTATTAAGCAGGACACTTAAATAAAACCATAAGAACTAAAGCCTTCATAATGCTGTTTTGCCCGTGGTATTGAAATATGCTACGGGCTTTTTTTAGATAATTTAATAAATCCGATACCCTAAAAATATACATCCTGATATTACTATTATCAGTAAAATGTTTTTATATTTAATTCAATATTCATTTACCAATCTGAGAACCAAAGTAAATCCTATTCCCTGATCAATCTTAATTTCCTGATATCTACATGTCTCTCCTGTTTGTCTCACCTCTGCGATACACCGGTTAAATAAGCAACTCATTGCTATACCTATTCCTCATTTGATGTATTGGGCCAGGATGATACGTTGCTATTCGTTACAGGTTTTGAATTACTTCTATCACTTAATAAAACAACGTTATGAATCAACTGAATTTTTCAAAACGAATATTTTTCGTTTTAATCTTATTAATTATGGCCATATTACCGGGCAGGTCATTGGCTCAATCCGGTGGACTCGATCTATCCTTTAATCCATCTGATCCGGGTTTTGGTAATCCTGCCGGTGGTGCAGGTGGCAGGGTTGAAGCAATCGTTGTTCAGCCGGATGGAAAAATAATCATTGGCGGTAATTTTAAAACCTACAATGGTGTAACCGTAAACAATATTACACGTGTAAATCCAAATGGTTCCATAGATCCTACTTTTAATCCGGGGGGAACAGGGTTTGATTCTACCGTAAGTACGATTGCTTTGCAGGCTGACGGAAAAATAATTGTAGGAGGTGATTTTGTATTATATAACGGGGCTGCCGATACAATCATCGTTCGCTTAAATGCAAATGGAACAAGAGACCCATCATTCACAAGACACGAACCATTGCGCCATGTAAATACATTATGTATTCAACCAGATGGACAAATACTGGTGGGATCAGGATATAGCCGTTCAGTTATAAGATTAAATACAGATGGTTCTATAGACGGAAGCTTCACTGCACACATTACAAGTCCAAGTCCTACGATAGGTGTTCAGATATATTCTCTTTCATTACAGAATGACGGGAAAATAATTGTTGGTGGTACATTCAGCAGGGACCTGGGATTACTTGTTACAAATATCACAAGACTTAATACGGATGGATCAAGAGACGAAACCTTCAATAATATAACATATGATGATGATGGTTCTGTTGGTGTTAATGACTGGGTGTATGCAACAGCTGTTCAACTGGACGGAAAAATTCTTATTGGCGGCAGCTTCACTGCTCACAACTCGCTTGCTGCTCCGCTTACCCCAGCCAATCACATCGCCAGGCTTAATACGGATGGAAGCCTGGATGCAACTTTCAATGCTGGCGGAACAGGGCCAAACAGTTCTGTGTATGCTATGGCCCTGCAACTTGATGGGAAAATTATCATTGCCGGTTATTTCAGCGACTATAATGGTAATACCACCAATAAACTGGCACGCTTAAACGCTGATGGTTCCTTTGACAATACCTTTGTTGCAGGTGGCACATTTGATGTGAATTCATCAATTTCAAGATTAGCTATTCAACCTGATAATACAAAACTATTAATAGGTGGTTCTTTCACTTCTTATAATGATATAGGAAGAAACAGGGTTGCACGTATTTATAATACTGATTGTGCCGTAGGTTCCATTTCAGGGCCTACCCGTGCATGCGCATACAGGCTTCCATCAGGACCTGCGACTTATACTGTTACGGCCCCTCCGGGTTCTACTTATACCTGGACCGTCAGCAACCCCGCCACCATGCTTATTACAGGGTCGCCAAGCTCAAATACTGTATTGATCCAGTATACAGCTTCTTTTACAACCGGCGTTGTATACGTACGTGTAAGTAATACCTCATGCGGTTTACTTGTCAAGCCATACCTGTCGGTTAACATCAATGCACCTAATTCGCCGAGCGCAATAACGGCGAGTCATACCGCTATTTGCCCTTTCATAGGAACAACAGACGTCGTTACATACTCAATACGAAAAATTGCCAACGCAACATCATATACCTGGTTGGCTTCAGCCCCTGCCACCATTACACATCCAAATGGTCCCGGTGTAAATGATACGATCGTACAGGTAAACTTCGGAGCTGGTTATCCGGGCGGTGAAATAGATGTTTATGGAGTCAATGAATGCGGTCTTGGTTCTATCAGGCGCCTTCTTATTACTGTAAGGGCTCCTTCTCTGCCAGGCGCAATCACTGGCCCCGCGTATGTGTGCGACTATCGTGCTCCTATGGCCAATTCGCCGGCTGTATATAGCGTACCTGCTGTTGCCGGTGTAACCTATAACTGGACCGTTCCTGCCGTAGCTATCGACTTAACAGGACAAGGTACAAATAGCATATCTTTTTATTACCCCCCTGATTTTATTTCCGGGACCGTGTCAGTAGTGGCAACGAATGGCTGCGGAACAAGCGGTTCAAGATCATTGGCTGTAAAAGCTAAAAGAGCTTCTACGCCAGGTGCCATTACAACCGTTAGTTTGGATCCATGCCCGAACAGAACATTTAGATATTCAATCGCAGCCATACCACCGGATGCAACTTCTGTATCATGGACAGTGCCTGCAGCCGGCCTCATCATTTCAGGCCAGGGTACTAATTCAATTACTGTATCATATCCTTCTTCTACCGTTGGCGGCTATGTTTCAGTATATGCACACAATACATGTGGCACAAGTACTGTAAGAAAAATAACTGTGAGTTTACCAGCATGCATAGGAGAATTTACAAAGAATAGCAATTCCGTTCCGGATAATCCACTTGCTTTGGATTTAAATACACTTGATGTAAAAGTATTTCCAAACCCTACTGTGAGTGATTTCCAGTTACAGGCAATAACATCATCGAAGGAAATTATAAGCGTCAAGATCTTTGAAATGCAGGGAAGGTTTATAAAAGAAATTTTTGTGAATCCGAATCAAACAACCAATATCGGTTCAGATCTTAAAACAGGAACTTATATCATTGAAGTAAGGCAGGGAAAAAATGTGAAGACAACGAAGCTGGTAAAATTCTAAAATGAATTAACTGAATTTCTGATACAATTAAAGCCCGTGAAAGAAAAATATCACGGGCTTTTTAATTGCCTGTATAAATTGATTTGAGATACAGCCGCCAGTTGCTAATTTTGGATATTCTTAATTATGCTGAAAAAAATCTTCATAAACATTATACCAGTTTTGCTTTTTGCAGTTGGCGCATCTTCACAAACGCCCTCACAAATCATTTTCAGCAGGATCACAAAACAAGAAGGACTCGCATCCAACACTGCTTTTCAAACAGTAAGGGACAAAGAAGGATTTTTATGGATCGCTACACAAAACGGGTTGCAACGTTATGATGCAAACCGTTTTCTTACTTTCCGTCATGTGCCTGGCGATACAAGTTCCATTGCAGCCAATTCAGTAAGTCATTTATACATAGACAGGAAAGATCGCTTGTGGTTGTTATTTGAAAATAAGGTTGGCATATTCAACAGGGTTCATTTCAAATTTAAAGGAACAAAGGTCAATGCTCCTATAGCCATGGTCAAAAAAATAATGGAAGATGACCAGGGGCGTATCATACTGTTTGCCGACAATAAGCAATTTGTTTACGACGAAACACAAAAAGTGTTTAACCCCGGCTATCCCTTGCCGGTATTACCTGCCAATTATACCATTGGTGACCTTGCAATAGACTCATCTTCCAATACATATTGGTTCACAGGAAAACAAGGTTCCCTTTTGTATGATGCAAAAACAAAACAATTCAATTCCAAAGAACATCTTGTTATTAATGACCCGTTGCTCGATAGCTTTATCTCCATAAAAAGTGCTAAATATCCTTTCGTTGCAAAAGACGGAAGCTGGTGGGTGGTGAACTGGATACCTTTCACAGCAGCCCCCCCTGCACTATACCATTACGATAAGAAACAAAATCAATTACAGGCATTTGAAAAAATAAGAGCGTACAAGGCTGATAGTTATTATGAGATATGGTCAATCTTCCAGCAAAGCAATGGCACCATTTGGATCTATGGTATGGGGCTACTGGCATATTATAATAAAGAAGAGGATCGTTTCATCCATATAAACAGTGATGCGTTTCAAAAAAACGGAATCGATTATGACTTTGTAAGTAATTTATACGAAGACAAGGAAAAAAACGTTTGGGTTTCGAGCAATAAAGGCCTTTACCGTTTCAATATCGATGCACAGGTGTTTCGCAATGTTCCCAGTATACGCTTACATGATACAGCTGCGGCATTGAATACTGTTTCCAGAATTCTGCAAACAAAAAACAATGGTATATGGGCAAGTACCTGGGGCGCCGGTATTTTTTCTTATAACAACGAATTGCAACCAATTGCAAATCCTGTAACAGATGCAGGCCCTATGTACAGGAACATGCATGTGGGTTGCATGATGCAAAGGCGTAACGGAGAAATATGGATCGGATTACAAACAGGTGATCTGGTGATCTATGATGCGACTGCTAATAAAACTTCAGTGGTTGGTCATTCATTACTAAAAGGAAATATCATTGAACAATTATTGGAAGATCACAACGGAAATACATGGATAGGTTCTAATTCAGGTACGCTTGTAAAATGTGAAGCTGGCAACTGGAAAGACAGCAGCAGTTTTAGATCAATGCTTACTGATGCCAGTGATATTTTCAGGTTGTATGAAGACAGCAGTAATCATTTATGGGTATGTACGGCAACATCAGGACTGTATAAGATAGATCCATCTGATGGCCATGTATTAAAACAATACAGGGCTGGTGCAGATAAAAATGATGGTTTGCTTAATGATGGTGCTACCGATATTGTACAATGGAACGACAGCATTTATTTAATTGCCAGTGACGGTTTATGTATTTTAAACAACAACACAAATCGCTTCAGTTATCTCACTGCTGCAGATGGATTGCCTGCCGAACATATCACTTCATTTATCATTGATAAACAAAAACGGATCTGGGTTGCTTTGGATGCCGGCATATACCGGCTGAATATCGGCAGCAAAGTATTTGTTAGTTATGATGCTGCAGATGGAATCATAGATGATAATTTCCAGACATCGTCTCCGGGATTTTTACAGGATGGCCGTATCGGCATTGGAACACTCCACAGCATGCTCGTATTTGATCCTGAAAAAACAATTGACAGGCGAGATGTTCCTCCTGTAACCATTACGGGGCTTTCTCTCAATAATAAATACATCTCTGTAGATTCTCTAACGCAGGTGGGTAAACTTACATTGCCATACAACAATACATTTATCAGCATTGAATTGAGCACGCTTAATTTCCGTGGTGGTTATTATATGTATTATATGCTTGATGGTCTTGACAAAAATTGGAAAAACGTTTACAACAATGAAATCACCTATCAATACCTGCCACCGGGTGATTATACTTTAAAGCTAAAGTCACAAAACGGTGAAGGAACAGAGAGTAAAATAATTACCACGCTTCAAATTCATGTTAATGCACCTTTCTGGAAAACATGGTGGTTCTATAGCCTGCTTATTTTATTAATTGGCGCTTTATTATTCTGGTTTGATCATGCAAGAATGAAACGTAAAGAAGCCATTTTAAAAATGAGAAGCAATATTGCAGATGGCCTGCACCAGGAAATAAATGTGGCACTCAGCAACATTACCATATTGAGTGAAATGGCAAAGATCAAAGCTGATTCGGAACCACAAAAATCAAAAGAGTTTATTGAACAGATACATACCAAGGCCAACAACATGAGCGCCGCCATGGATGATATATTATGGAGCATTGATCCCAATAACGACAGCATGGAAAATTTTATTCTCCGGTACCGTGAATATATCGATGCGATCAAAAACCAATATTCTTCACAGGTAGACCTGCTTGTTGAAAAGAATGTAGAAAGTCTTCACCTTAAAATGAAATTGCGCAACGATATTTTCTGGTTGTTTAAAAACGGGATAAGAAATGTAGTGAAGACCGGCGCCAGGAACAGCCGCATTCATATTACTTACGAAAAACTAAATCTTATTTATACACTTGAGTTTAATACTGCCGGTATGGATATGAACCAGCTTAATAATATCCGTCTTCGAAAAGAATTAACAGATAAACTACAGGATGTAAATGCTAAATTGAATTTTACCGAGTACGAAACAAAAGCTGCGTTCGTATTAAGTATACCGGTAAATAAGAATAATGCATAACCTGAAAAAATTGCCAGGACGTAAATTTCTACTTAATATTATCTTACTAAAAGAATATTCCCTTTCATATTTACAATACCGCTCCTATCTCTCCCACTTAATATATAAATATAAGTTCCGGTTTCACAAGGTTGCCCGCTGAATGTTCCATCCCATCCTATTTCCCTATTGGAAGTTGCAAATATTTTTTTACCCCAACGGTTATATATCACCAGTTCATTCAAATCAAATGCTGCCTGCGGTGGTATCCTGAACAGGTCATTTATCCCATCGGCATTGGGAGTAAATGTGGTTGGCATAAATAACTTCCACAATACATGTACAATAATTTTTTGTTCTGCAACACATCCGCCGGCAGAGGTCGCCTTGAAAATAAATTCTGTATTTGTATTCAGTGGTATTGTTACAGGATTTAATGATGACGCATTTATCAGCGATGAAGATGGACTCCATTCATAAGATGCAGTATTTGAAACAGTAGCCGAAAGTTGCACCTGTGTACCTGCATTAACAGATACCTCCTGCGGTGTTACACTAATAACAGGCGGATCAGATACAGCAACTAAAATACTATTAGATGTGACTGCTGTAACTGAGCAGGTTGCTGCACCCGGGGTAAGTATACATGTAACAACAGCGCCATCGCTTAGTGAACCTATTGTAAGTATTGGCGTATTTGCGCCGGTACCAATGCCATTGATCTGCCATTGATAAGTTGGCGACACCCCTTCATTGACAGGGGTTGCAGTGAATGTCACATTCGTACCTGCACAAATATTATTTGTTGATGCACTAATGGTTATTGACGGAACTGCTGATGCATTTACGATCATAATAATATTGTTGGACAATGCTGTTAATGGAGACACACAGCTGCCATTACTGGTAAGTGTACATGAAACAATATCACCATTAGTTAATGTTGAAGTTGTAAATGTTGAAGCATTTGCTCCAACATTCATTCCATTCACTTTCCATTGATAAACAGGTGTTGTTCCACCGTTAACAGGCGTTGCAGTAAATGTTACGCTTGTTCCTGCACAAATATTATTTGCAGATACGCTGATCGTTATTGATGGAACTGCTGCTGCATTTACGATCATTGTAATATTGTTGGATAAAGCAGTCGATGAAGTTATACAACTACCATTGCTGGTAAGTGTACAGGAAACAATATCACCGTTCAATAAACTATTACTTGCAAAAGTTGTATTGTTTGTGCCAACATTCATTCCGTTTACCTTCCATTGATAAAAAGGCGATGTTCCACCATTAACAGGCGTTGCGGTAAATATTACATTTGTTCCTGTACAAATATTATTTGCAGATGTACTGATGGTTATCGATGGTACCACCGAGGCAGTTACAACCATACTAATATTGTTAGAAGCTACTGTTAACGGAGATGCGCAGCTGGCATTGCTCGTCAATGTGCAGGAAACAATATCACCATTCAATAAACTATTACTTGCAAAAGTTGAGTTGTTCGTTCCAACATTTAATCCGTTTACTTTCCATTGATAAGAAGGTGTTGCTCCGCCGTTAACAGCTATTGCTGTAAATGTTACGTTTGTTCCAGAACAGATATTATTTGCAGAACCGCTGATCGTTATTGATGGAACCAACACAGTGTTTACAATCATAGTAATATTATTCGACAATGCAGTAAGTGGAGATGCGCAGGCGTTATTACTTGTAAGTGTGCAGGAAACAATATCACCGTTTGATAAACCATTATTTGTAAAAGTTGAATTGTTCGTGCCAACATTCATTCCGTTTACTTTCCATTGATAAGATGGTGCAGTTCCACCGTTAACAGCTGTTGCTGTAAATGTTACGCTTGTTCCCGAACAGATATTATTTGCAGTTGCGCTGATCGTTATCGATGGAACCAACACTGCGTTCACAATCATAGTAATACTATTCGACAATGCAGTAAGTGGAGATGCGCAGGTAGCATTACTTGTGAGTGTGCAGGAAACAATATCGCCGTTTAACAAAGTATTGCTTGCAAAAGTTGAACTGTTTGTTCCTACATTAATCCCGTTTATTTTCCATTGATATGATGGTGTTGTTCCGCCATTCACAGGCGTTGCAGTAAATGTTACGTTTGTCCCTGAACAGATATTATTTGCAGATGCGCTGATCGTTAATGATGGAACCAGTGATGCAGACACAACCATGTTGATATTATTGGAAACTGCAGTTAATGGAGATGCACAGGAGCTATTGCTTGTCAATGTGCAGGAAACAATATCTCCGTTCACCAAAGTATTGCTTGTAAAAGTTGAACTGTTCGTTCCAGCATTTATTCCATTTATTTTCCATTGATATGATGGTGTTGTTCCGCCATTCACAGGCGTTGCAGTAAATGTTACACTTGTTCCTGCACAGATGTTATTTGCAGATGCACTGATCGTTATTGATGGAACCAACAATACCGTTACAACCATAGTAATATTATTAGAAACTGCTGTTAACGGAGAAGCACAGGCACTATTGCTTGTCAATACGCAGGAAACCATATCACCATTCAACAAAGTATTACTCGTAAAAGTTGAACTATTCGTTCCAACATTTATTCCATTGATTTTCCATTGATATGATGGTGCTGTTCCACCATTCACAGGCGTTGCAGTAAATGTTACATTTGTTCCTGTACAAATATTATTTGCAGACGCATTGATTGTCACTGATGGCACCAGCGATGCATTCACAATCATAACAATATTGTTAGAAACAGCTGTTAGCGGAGATACGCAGTTTGCGTTGCTTGTCAGCGTACAGGAAACAATATCTCCATTCAACAAAGTATTACTTGTAAAAGTTGAACTGTTTGTTCCAACATTTATTCCGTTTACTTTCCATTGATAAGCAGGTGTTGTTCCACCGTTAACAGGCGTTGCAGTGAATGTTACATTTGTTCCTGTACAAATATTATTTGCAGATGCATTGATCGTTACTGATGGAACCAACGATGCATTCACAATCATAACAATATTGTTAGAAGTTGCTGTTAGCGGGGATGCGCAGTTAGCATTGCTTGTCAGTGTACAGGAAACAATATCTCCATTCAACAAAGTATTACTTGTAAAAGTTGAGCTGTTTGTTCCAACGTTTATTCCATTCACTTTCCATTGATAAGCAGGTGTTGTTCCTCCATTCACAGGCGTTGCAGTAAATGTCAGGTTTGTTCCGGCACAAATATTATTTGCTGATGCATTGATCGATATTGATGGAACCAATGATGCATTTACGTTCATAGAAATATTGTTCGACACTGCAGTAAGCGGAGATGTACAGTTGGCATTACTTGTAAGTGTGCAGGAAACAATATCGCCGTTCAACAAAGTATTACTTGTAAAAATTGAACTGTTCGTTCCGGCATTGATGCCATTTACATGCCATTGATAAATTGGAGTTGTTCCTCCGTTAGCAGGCGTTGCTGTGAATGTTACGTTTGTTCCTGGACAAATATTATTCGCAGATGCATTGATCGTTATTGATGGAGCTGCTGCTGCATTTACGATCATTGTAATATTGTTGGATAAAGCGGTTAATGGAAATGCGCATGCAATGTTGCTCGTAAGTGTACAGGATACAATATCAGTATTAGCTAATGTAGCAGTTGTAAATGTTGAAGCATTTGTTCCAACATTTATTCCATTTACATGCCACTGATAAGATGGAGCCGAACCTCCGTTAACAGGCGTTGCTGTAAATGTTATGATTGTTCCGGCACAAATATTATTTGCTGATGACACAATACTCACTGCAGGAATCACAGCTCCTGTAACAACCATCGTAATGGTATTGCTTACAGCTGGCGAACATTGGGTACAACCGCCACTTGAAACAAGCGTACATGAAATGATATCTCCGTTATTCAATGAATTATCAGTATACGTTGCTGAATTGGTTCCTACATTAATGGCATTTTTTATCCATTGGTATACAACTAAAGTTCCTGCATTTACCGGTGTAGCCGTAAACGTTACAGAAGTACCCGGGCAAATGATATTACCAGGATTTGCAGTAATAGAAACAGAAGGCGGGTTACTGCAATAAACAAACCCGCAAATAGTTGCAGTTCCGTAAGGAGTAGTAACAACAACGGAACCGCTGGCACCGGCTCCTGCTACTGCCGTAATCGTAGTGGAATTAACTACAGTAAATGAAGCAGCAGCAATATCACCAAAACTAACGGCAGTTGCACCGGTAAAATTAATTCCTGTGAGGGTAACAGTATTGGCGCCTGTTGCTGATATGCATGATGAAAAATTACTGATCTCGGGAGCCGGCAAAACCGGGTTATTGATCCTTACAAGAAACGCATCTGTTAAAGGCGCTCCGGTTGTAACGGCAATTGAAGATTGATATGCGCTGCCGGATGCAATACCGTTAGAAGACTGTGTATTTCCTGTTATATATATATTACCAGACAAATCTGCAACACATCCGAAAGAATAATCCTGGCTGTTGCCACCATAATAACTTGTCCATACACGGGTACACGAAGTGGTGAATTTAGTTATAAAAGCATCGTTAAGCCCGGCAATCGTATTTTGAAAACCACCGAATCCCATTCCTGTTGAACTGGAACCTGATGTTACATAAATGTTGTTTTGTTGATCTGTGCCGAATTTACAAACACCTATACTCTCAGGATCGGAGCCGCCAACATAAGTAGACCAGGCCCTGGACCCCGAAGCAGTGAATTTTGTAAGAAAACGATCCCAGGCGCCTCCACCATAACTGTTTTGAAATCCGCAAAATGAAATACCCGAAGTAGAATTCGTTGCCCCATATAAGTAAACATTACCGGCATTATCTGTTTGACAGGTTGTATTAAGATCATTATTTGCAGCACCGTAATACGTTGCCCAAAGCCTTGCACCTGTCGATGTGAATTTTGCCAGGAAAGCATCGGACGAATTGCCTGGCAGTGGACCGGCAAATGCATTTTGAAATCCACCTGAAGCAATTCCCGTTGCAGAAGCTGTTGATCCCGCTATATAAACATTATCCGATTGATCTACGGCGCAACTATAAGCTGCATCATCCCATTCTCCTCCGTAATAAGTGGCCCAGATACGGGCACCAGCAGCTGAGAACTTAACCAGTATAGCCTCATCAAAAAAACCATTAATCGTATTGCTAAATCCCCCGAAACCTAACCCGGAAGAATGTGCTTCTCCCGCCATATATACATCACCGGCATGATCTACCACGCAGGAATACCCTGCATCCGAACTTGTTCCTCCATAATAAGTACCCCATAAGCGTGTTCCGGTTGGAGAAAATTTTACCAGGTATGCGTCGCCGTTTGGAGCTCCGCCACCATAAACATTTTGAAAACCACCCGATGCAATCACAGTAGTTGAAGTTGTGGCCCCTGTCATATAGATATTCCCGGATGCATCCGATGTACAATCGATGCCCTCATCACGGCCGGTTCCACCATAATATGTGGCCCATTGGCGGGAGCCATCCGGGGCAAATTTCACTAAAAATGCCTCTGAGGTTCCACCACCATAAGTTGTTTGTAGCCCCCCCGCTGTTGCAATACCTGACAGCGATTGTGTCGTTCCCGTCATGATCACATTTCCACTATTATCAGTAGCACATGATTTTCCTACTTCATCTTTTACGCCGCCATAATAAGTGCCCCATAAAACACTGGGATCAATTACAAGGTCTTTATTGTGATCGTATGCTTCAACATCAAAAATGATATGGTCGCGATCCTGTTTGAACCGGCTGCCTATTACTTTTCCGGGTGCCAGGTAACTGTATGGTTTATTTTCAGTAAGTTTTCCTAATACAGTATTTACTTCCAGCCTGCCGGTTTCGTCTATGCTTAACCGATCAGCACCGTTATATTGTAACCTGATATCATCTACCTTACCTCCCGGGTGCACAACAAAATCATACTCCATAACTCCATTGCGTGAATAGATCACCCAATCAATACCCGGATATATGTTTTTGTATGTAAGCTTCTGATAATTTTTTACACCAACAATGCCCTGGGCACAATGAGCCAGGTAATAATTGTTTACATCTTTTCCCTCACCATCCCGAACAACAGTTGCATGTTTATTCGCTCCCAATATGCGTAGCTGAAGCTGGTATGTTTGCATACTGTCCATCTCGTCCAGTCCCAACCTGGCATTACCGGGAAGTTGATCGGCAGCCTTAATGACAGGTTTCAAAAATTTCCTGCTAAACTGGTAATCGATTCCTGTTGCATGAAAAAATAATTCGGCTCCATTGCCATAGGAAGAAAAAAGTATGTCTGGTCGTGGTTTTCCTGTTATGTCGGCCAACTGGCCTTTATTCTCTACAAAGCGGAGCGGAGATTCATGCAGGAATTTCTCTGCCGTTGCCATACCTTCTTTTTTCTGAGCATGAACTGTAAGATTCAAACAGGAAAAAATAAAGAGAAGAAGGAATAAGGACCTTGCAATCCGTTTATCGAAGATTTCAATAAGATAGTGCCTTTGTAAAGTTGTTTTCATATGCAGTTAAAGTACGCCATTGTATAACGCAATGGCAGGTAGCTGTATTATTATAAAGTGCGATTAAAAGTGGTGCCCCAGAGGATTATTGGGAATGACATAATAAAAATACTCATTTTTAATGAAAATCCAGGCCTAATAGGTTTCGAAAACCTGTCAGGGCTTTAAAAAAATATTTTTTCTTATTTTGATGACCTTTCGCTCAAAGCTGCATTTAATAGTATAAGCCCTTACAATGACCGACAAAGAAATCATTGAACATCTTCGGAACAATAAATATACTGCTGCACTCAAAGGCATGTACAATATTTTGCCGCATGCAAAAAAATACATCAAAGCCAATAGTGGTACAACAGATGATGCCGAAGATATTTTCCAGGATGCACTGGTGATCCTTTATAAAAAAGTTCAGTCCGAAAATTTTATACTCTCCGTACCCTTGAAAACTTATTTATTGGCCATTGTAAAAAATTGCTGGCTGCAGGAATTAAGAAGAAGGAAAAAATTACCTGTTGACGACTCTGCCAGTGATGTTGCAATAGATGAATTGAATGAAGAGCCCGGATTTATTTTCGCTAAAGCTGCTTTCGAACTTTTGGGAGAAAAGTGCAGGCAGTTACTCATCATGTTCTATTTTAAAAAAGAAGGTTATAAAAAGATCGCTGCTGCATTGGCATTCAGCGATGAGAAGACAGCAAAAAATCAAAAGTACCGGTGCCTGCAGAAAGCAAAAGAAAATTACATGACCCTCTCAAAAAACAACAATCATGACTAACAACAGCATACAAATAAACAGTTACCTGCAAAATGAAATGAGTGTTGAAGAAAGAGCAGCTTTTGAAGACAGGCTGGCAGCAGATGCAGCGCTGCGTAATGAACTACAGGTGCAGCAACAAATAATAAATGCTGTAATGAATGCAGGCATAAAAAAAGAATTTGCAAATGCGATCAGGCAAAGGATCATTATAAAAAGATCTATCATTGGAGGAATTGCTATTGCGGCCGGTATTGCTGCGTTGCTTATATTCAATTCCAGGCAAAATATTTTTCAAAACAAACCATCAATCAATACTATCAACGATGTTGCGGTGCTTCAACAAAAAGATACCAGCCACCCTTTCATAAATCCTCCGGTGGCTGGTATCAATGTTCCTTTAAGCGAATACAATCTTGACGCAGAAAAAGGTGACACACTGTATTATCCTTCCGGCTCCATTATTTATTTCCCCCCTTCTGCATTTGTAGATGGATCGGGTAATCCAATAAAAGGAAATGTAAAGATCAGCTATCGTGAATTTGCTGATCCTGTTGATTTTTTTGTATCAGGCATACCGATGCAATATGATTCCGCAGGTAAACAATACAATTTCGAATCATCAGGCATGTGTGAGATCAATGCTTATAAAGATGGTAAGGCTGTATTCGTTAATCAACGTGCAAAACCTGAGATCAATCTTTCAGTAAAAAATAAAAGTCCTTTACACAATCTATATTTCCTGGATACAGCTAACCGTAAGTGGGAGTTTATAGGAAAAGATCTTATTACAGGCGTAAAAAATAATGGTTCTGTTAAAGCTGTTGTACAAAAAGATTACAGTGCCGGCATGCCTGTTAAACCTGTTGTTCCAAGAAAAGCCGATGATGCACACCAGTCATTCAGTATTACTGTTGACCCGAATTCTTTTATAGAATTACTGGCTTATGATCATTTAAAATTTGAGGTGGTGGATGAAAGTACTTTTAAAGGTTCAGACTCCTATGAAGAATGGGAGGATGTAAAGCTTGACCGCACTCCAAAGGAAGGGATATACAATGTAACGTTTACCAATAAAAGAAGGAAAGTAACATATAAAGTGAGGCCGGTACTGGAAGATAAAGATTATGATGCAGCATTGAGTGTTTTTAAAGAAAAAAATCTTGTCTATGAACGGGCATTAAAAGAAAGGTTACGATCAGAACAGGGTTTACCCGATAGTGGATCTCAAAAAAATAATACGCTACCCAATATTGTGGATGATAAAATAGCATGGAATGATAAAATAAAAACACTGGTTGATGCGAGAAATAAAAAAATGAATACATTAAAAAAAATGAAAGCGGCGTCAATAGGAAGTGATACGATACCTTCAGAACAATGGATGCAGGAACAATTACAGTTACTGAAAAGCAAGCAGCCAAAAATGTGGAAAATCCTGGATGATGCAGCGTTAAGCCGGGAAGTTATCAGATCATTTGACATAAATAAGTTTGGTGTATGGAATTGTGACAATCCGGTTTACCAACAAACTGAACCTTTGTTTTCCAGGTATACAGACAGTTTAAATAATACGATTTACCTGCGAAATGTTGCCGTTATATACAAAGGATTTAATGGCATTTTACAATTTCCTCAACCGGAGCATATTCGTGTTATCCCTATGCAGGCTAATATGATTTGGGGTATCCTTGATTCTTCCTTTTATTATTTTAGTTATAAAGATTTTGCGGCAGCGAGAATACAAAGAGATACGAAGTCGTTTACTTTCAGGATGAGGAAGGCTGACAAGCAGATCAGATCCTATGATGAGATAAGAGAATTAGTAGATAAGCTATAATTAAGCTGATATCTTTAAAACGAATTATTTAATTATTTTAAAAATTGTTTACTAACCTGTATTCCAATAGTAACCATGAGTGAATTGAATTGTTAATG
Source organism: Ferruginibacter sp. (assembly GCA_047601875.1). Classification (GTDB taxonomy): domain Bacteria; phylum Bacteroidota; class Bacteroidia; order Chitinophagales; family Chitinophagaceae; genus Ferruginibacter. The sequence continues at coordinate 1,967,069 of JASGIL010000001.1, forward strand.
GTAAAAAATTAAAATTCCGGATTATGATCAGGCTGACTTTAATTTTATTCTGCTCTTTCCTCATTGCAAAGAATGTTATTGCACAAAAACAATTAAAGGAAGGGATAATGAATTTGCAATCTGCAGTCGATCCCGACAATTGTTGCAATTATGTTTGGTTTAAGGACAGCGTGGTTATTTTTGAGATCTTTCTACATTATTCAGAAACCAGAAATGATACATTAATAGCGCAAGGAACATGTATAAGAAACTATTCAATCCTTGATCTTAAAACAATGCGTGCCCAGGATTACCTGAGTTTTTCTGATACTGCTAAACCCATAACAAATTACATAGTTAAAGAGAGCGAAAGTGTTTCGTGGAGTTTTTATAGAAAATCAGATCCTTACGATAAATTCATAGATAGTTTAAAACAACTTCCGGACACGATTTTGGATGGTAATAAATTTAAAAGACTTTATTTTGACATCTCCGGGGAAGATTGGCATCAAAGAATTACTTATTTCTTGTTTAATGCTCCTTTCAGAAGTATTTTTCACATGGCGAAAGCAATTGATAGCTTATATCCTGGATATATCGTAAAATATATTGAATACCGGGATTTAGATAAGGGTTCAAGTGCTTTCGCTAAATTATTCCTTGTCCGCGATAACTTAACCCTCCCGGAAACCAAAATATTTAAACAATGGGAATCAAACCTTAAGACATCTGTATTACCTGTAACAACATTGTCCGATGCACAAAAAAAAATGGCAGCGTTTTGGCAATAAATTCAATTTATTATCTCCCTTAATAAGCATTTTTAATCCAGTGATCAATGAAAACACTGATCGGGGAAATAGGCTCCTTTGCGTTAAATAGAATTTTGTGCAACTAAAGGAAATTGTATCCGATAATAAAACGAACCATTTTTATTCTCACTAAATTCGTGTACACAATCACAAAGATCTTTTATGTCCCCTCTTGTTATCGAAGCACGCAAAGCAGCTGCAGGAACACTCGATGTTCGTCGCATTCTTCCATTCAGGTACAGGCGCATGGTTGGCCCATTCATATTTATGGATCATGCGGGCCCGGTAAAAGAACCTCCTGCATCATTAAAAGCCATGGATGTATTGCCGCATCCGCATATCGGTTTATCAACCGTTAGTTATTTATTTGGCGGGCAGGTAACCCATCGCGATAGTTTGGGAGTGGAGCAGATCATTCGCCCAGGCGAAGTGAACTGGATGACTGCCGGCCGCGGTATTTCGCATTCAGAAAGATTTGAAGATCCTGCTGCATTAAGTGGTGGTGAACTGGAAATGATACAAACATGGGTTGCATTACCCGAAAAAGATGAAGAAGCAAACCCATCTTTCAATAACTATACGCCCGAACAACTTCCGGTATTTACCGACAAAGGAATATGGATGCGCCTCATTGCAGGCAATGCTTATGGTTTAAGAAATAATGTAAAAACAAATTCACCATTATTTTATTTGCATGTGATATTGGATGCAGGTACACGGCACACACTCCCAACACAACACGAAGAACGTGCGATCTATATTGTAAAAGGAAGTATAGAAGTAGCAGGCAATTTTTATAACGAAGGGCAAATGCTTGTGTTTGCAAAAACAGATGAACCCATTATCATTGCAAAAGAAAGAACAACATTGATGTACCTCGGCGGAGAACCGTTGGGCGACCGTTATATCTGGTGGAACTTTGTTTCCTCACGCAAAGAAAGAATTGAACAGGCAAAGGCAGATTGGAAAGAAGGAAGAATTATTCTCCCGCCAAACGATAACCATGAGTTTGTTCCGTTACCCGAAGATAAGTCGAAGCCAAAGGATATGCCACCACCGGAAATACTATCATAAAGTTTCAATTAAATTTGATAAGGTTGACAAAGTTGACTGGTTAACAAAGATTGTAGCCCTTTCAACTTTATTAACCTGTAAACTTCGTCAACACAATGACGAACGCCTTGACTCGTGCCACAGGAACCAAAATCCCAAAAAAAAGCAGCCTTTCAAAATATTTTACCTGCGAGGAAACATTTCGCCTATCCAGGGCATCTGATAAAAGTTGAAGTTTTTAATGTTAAGCCCGCCATTTAAAGTAAAAAACTGATACCTTAGCCCGCCGGCTACCTACCAACACCAGGAGAATATATTCCATTCGTTAAACTTAAACCTGTTTTATGAAATCTAGTTGTACCCGCTTGTTATCTATTAATTCCCTGAAAAAAATTACTGCCGTTGTTATTTTGTTTTGCTTCATGGTAAGTAAGGCGCAGGCGCAATATTGTACCGTTGCTCCTTCAGACTGTGAAAATGGGGACCTCATTGCCAATGTAACTTTCGAGACACTAAACAATTCATCGGACTGCGCTACATCAGGTTATACTGATTATTCGTTAGATGCAACCGTTAATGTACCGGATATCGCCCGGGGATACACGATTCCAATATCTTTCAATGTATATGATTTTGTAAAGGTTGGCGTTTGGATCGATTATGATCACAATAATACTTTTGATGCGTCAGAATTTACGCTGGTAAGTGGTCCTCCAACTACAAGCATTTTTGTTACGGGTAATATCGATGTGCCAGCTTCTGCAACATTGGGCCTTACAAAAATGAGGGTAAGATGTGTGCACCTTTCTCCCATTTCAGGTACGGATGCGTGTACTAATTTTCTTTACAGCGAAACAGAAGATTATAATGTAAATATCATCAACTGTGCCGCACCTGTTATAACATCGCTGCCTGCAAATGTTATTACCACCTGCGGGCATGATACTTCAATACAGGTAGTAGCATCAGGTTCTCTTCTCACTTACCAGTGGCAATATAAAGTTGACGCAAACAACCCATGGACAGATGTACCCGATGACAATTGGTTTGGTGGTAAAAATGCATTACTAAGATTAAGCATTACATGGGGCATGACCGGTTATCAATATCGCGTTATTATTAACAGTGCATGCGGATCTATTACCAGCAATCCCGTGACGCTGACGGTAAATCAAATCGTAGTAGATGTTTCCCCGCCATCGGTAGATTTGTGTGGATCAGTGAGTGGATTGATACCGTTATCAATTACTACGGACAACCCTTACGCTGCAGGAAGTGGGGTAAGTATTATAAGCACTTATCCTTCCAATACTTTGAATACAACCATTCCTGATCTTGGTGACAATACAGGTATTACAAGTACGATCACAGTACCTGCATATCCTCCGGGAGAAATTGTATTCGGGGTCTATGCTGGTTTAAATATTCAACATAGCAGGATGGGTGATATCATTGCTGCAATAAAAGCGCCTAATAATAATGTATTGAATCTTGATTATGGAATTCACTCCACGTTCCCTACTACAGCAACAACCGGTTTTCAAAATACATGGATAGGCGGGCCCAATCCCAATTATACACTCGACCAATGGACGGACCCATGGAACCAATTCTTTCACCCGGATGCAGTTACGACTACGAATAGTGGCTTCCCTCCTTCTGCACCAACATCACTTGTTGCAGGTGGTGCCAATGCTACAGGTGTGAGTGATTTATTTTCTATGCCTTCAGGAAACTGGACATTGGGTATAAATGATTTCAGAACACCAAATGAGGGTACATTAAATAACTGGAATTTATATATAACTCACGGTCACTTATGGACGAATAAATATGAAGGCATATGGTCACCTGCAACAGGTTTATTTTTTGATGCTGCAGGAACAATGCCTTATGTAGAAGGCTGGCCGGTAACAACCGTTTATCTAAACCCAACAAGTAACATTGTTTATACAGTTACGCCCTATACAATGCAATGTCTTGGTGTGCCGGTTTCTGTACCTGTAACAGTTTCGTCCATAATCGGGCCCATAACATCACAGCCTGCCAATCGTTCAATATGTGATCATACCAATACATCATTTAGCGTAAGCAGCCCGGGTAGCATTAATATAAATTATCAATGGAAGGTAAGCACCGACAATGGCGTTACTTATACAGATGTCAGCAATGCCGGGGTTTACAGCGGGGCAAATACAGCTATACTAACGCTCACGGATGTTCCCTTAGCTTTTAGTGGATATAAATACAAAGTTGCATTGAGTAGCGTTTGCTCTCCAACAGTTACTTCAGCAGAAGCAACATTAACTGTAAATTCCGGTGGCGCTTCTATTACTACGCAGCCGGAAACAGCAACAGTTTGTGAAGGCAGTGATCATACTTTTACAATAGCAGTAACAGGTGGACCTGTTACTTACCAATGGCAGGAAAGCACAGGGTATTGTTCCGGTAATTTTACAGATATACCAGGTGCTGTTGCTGCGAATTATACAATAACAAATATTTCTTATGCACAAACATATCATGCATACAGGTGTGTTGTCACCAGTGGATGTGGAACAGAGATATCCAATTGCGTGCTGTTATACCTGGCGCTACCTGCATACATTTATACACAACCTGCAGATGTAACAGGTTGCGAAGGATCGGATGCTGTATTTTCAGTACAGATTTTTAACGGCTGGGGTATTTTCCAATGGCAGGTAAGCACAGACAATGGAATAACATATACAGATATTACCGGCGCAACAAATTATTCTTTAATTGTGCCTGGTATAACGGCAGCGATGAGTGGCAATAAATACAGGGTACTTACTTCTACTATTTATTGTCCTTCAATTATAACATCATCGGCTGCTACACTATCTGTAGTTACATCACCTGTTATAACACAGCAGCCGGTAAGTGTTTCAGTATGCAGCCCCGGCTATGCTCATTTCTTTGTTGAATCGAATACCGCTGGTCTTACATATCAATGGCAGGTAAGTACAGGTGGTGGACCATTTACTGATATTCCAGGTGCACATGGAGATTCACTTTATGTTTATGCAGCAAATACTTCATTTGATGGAAATCAATACCAGGTTGTGATCACAGGAAGCGGATGCAGCGCTACAACTACATCTGTACCTGTAACACTTCATGTAGGTACTGCAATAACAATCACAACAGATCCACAGGGTACTGCTGCCTGCGAGGGAAATGTAGTAACCTTTAATAGTGTTGCAACAGGAAGTAGTTTGAGTTATCAATGGCAGGTAAGTACAGGTAGTGGACCATATACTGATATTCCAGGGGCAACAAGTTCAATTTATGTAACCGATCCCGTTACATTGGCCATGAATAATTATCACTATCACGTGATCGTCAGCAACAGTTGTGCTACCGATACTTCTGCCTATGCTGTACTTACAGTAGGTAATACTTCGAATCCTGTTATTACAACACAGCCTCAAAGTGCAACCATATGCAGCGGAACAAGCCAGGTACTTACTATTGCAGCAACGGGGCCAATCATTTTTTATCACTGGGAAGTAAGTACAACAGGTTGTACAGGGCCTTTTGCAAGTGTTGCTGGTGCTACATCTGCAACACTTACAACGGGAGCCGTAACCGTTACTTCCTATTTCCGTTGCAGAATATGGAACCCATGTGGCACAGGGTTTATTTATTCTGATTGTGCAACATTAACTGTAAACGGAGCAATCGATATAACTACTCAACCTGCAGATCAAAATGTTTGCGCCGGAGCCAATGCGAATTTCAATGTTGTCGTTGGTTCAGCTGGAGCAACTTATCAATGGCAGGTGAGTGCTGCCGGCAATCCTTTCACAGATATCGCTGGTGAGACCAACAGCACATTATCAATACCGGTAGTAACTGCAACGCTTAGTGGCAATCAATACCAGGTATTGGTAATAGCACCGGGATGTGCAACAACAGCCGTATCGGCTACTGCAACACTTACAGTAGACAGCATTCCGGTAATCACTTCGTGGGCGCATACTTACCCAGCTTGCCCGGGTAGCAATGTTAGCTTTGCTGTTACAGCAACAGGATCTGGCTTAACTTATCAATGGAACCTTAGTACAGATCACGGCGTAACATATACTCCTATCGCAGGAGCAACAAATTCAACTTATACCTCCGGGCCGATAGATGCAAGTATGCATTTTTATTTATACCAGGCAACCGTTTCGAATTCATGCGGAACCGCGGCTGCTTTTTCACCTGACACATTATATGTGTTAACACCGGCAACGATTACTTCACAGCCGCATGACGCATCTACCTGTGCAGGTACATCTGTTTCTTTTACTGTTGCATTTAGTTTAAATCCCGGCGCATTGCAATGGCAGGTTAGCACAACGGGATGTCCAGGTACTTTCGTGGATATTCCATTTGCGAATGGATATAATTTATACTTAACAAACGTAACTGCAGCACAGGATGGTTATGCTTACAGGTGTATTGTTGCCAATCCTACCTGCACAGCAGGACCAATCATTTCAGATTGTGCAACATTAACTGTTACAGGATCTATTGATATAACAAGCCAACCCGTTCCACAAACAGTATGTGTGGGAACCGATGTTGTATACAGTGTTACAGTGAGTGGCTCAGGTCTTACTTATCAATGGCAGGAAGGAACAGGCAGCTCTACATTTGTTGATATCCCTGGTGCAACAGGCAGCAGCTTAACAATACCGAATGTAACTACAACGCTTAGTGGCCATACATACCATGTGATCATTTCCGGTGGAACATGTGCTATTCCTGTTACTTCCGCAAACGCATACCTTGTTGTTAACGGACCTCCGGTTGTGCCAACCACTACGCCGCAACTTTATATATGTGAAGGAAGCGGTGGATGGTTTGATACTTATGCCGGTGGAACCAACCTTACCCAGCAATGGCAGGTAAGTACAGATGGCGGATTAACATATACGGATATTCCCGGTGCAACAACAGCTCATTTATACGTAGGCCCGGTAACTCCGTCAATGAATGGATATCTATACCGTAATTCTGTTATGGGCAACTGTACATCCACACCTGTTACCTCAATTCCTGATACATTGTATGTCATTCCTGGTGCAACCATTACGACACAACCTGCAGATGTTTCAGTTTGCCCGGGCAATGATGCAATTTTTACTGCAGCTGCTTCCGGTACAATTAATACGATCTATTGGCAGGTAAGTACCACAGGTTGTTCGGGTAATTATGTAAGTATTCCGGGTGCAGTCAACACGACATTATCTTTATCTGCAGTAACTGCAGCACAGGATGGTTATGCATACAGGTGCGTACTTATCAGTAGTTGTGGTAATACACTCATAAGTTATTGTGCGGTGTTGCATGTCGGAAACACAATTATCACTTCCCAGCCATCAAACACAACTGTTTGTAGCGGAACAAGTGCAACATTTACTGTGGCAGCAAGCGGATCCGGCAATACTTATCAATGGCAGGTAAGCCTCGACGTTGGGTCTTCATACCAGGATATCCCGGGTGCTACAAATGCAACATTAACGGTGCCTTTTGTAAATGGATCGTCTAACGACTTAATGTACCAGGTAATTATAAGCAACCCATCCTGCCCGGCTGTAATATCAAATGCTGCCACACTTTCTATTGCAGGTTCAACAGGCATTACTGTACAACCGGAGCCTGCCGCAGGGTGTGAAGGCTCTACCGCGGCGTTTACATTTATGGCTGATAATATGAGCTGGGGCTCTTCCGGTTTGTCTTATCAATGGCAGGTAAGTACAGATAACGGTGTAACATTCACTGCTATCCCTGGCGCAGAAGATATAAACTATATAATATCTTCCATAGATGCCACTATAAATGGAAATCTTTATCGTTGTATTATAACAAGTGCTTCACCATGCCCGGGAACATTTACTTCCGATAGTGCTCCATTAACTGTATATAGCAACCCGGTCATTTCAGCAACACCCTCTTCACCTGATGTTTGCTGGCCCGATCTGGTTCAGTTAACAGCTACCGGCGCAGGTACAGGAGGAGCTTATTACTGGCCAACATTGGGCATAAACGGGCCATCTGCAACAGCGATGCCTTTTGCCGATCTCAATATTCCAAATTCTCACATTAACAACGTGTATGAAGTAACTGCACAGGATGCTAATGGTTGTACCGGCTCAACAACAGTAACCGTGATCGGCCATTCTGCACCGTTAGTATGGATCACTGCCGATCCTGAACACACTGTTTTATTACCTGGTCAATCAGCTGTGTTAACTGCAACCTATCCGCCAACAACAAATTATACGTTTGAGTGGCAAAAGGATAATACAACCATCCCTGGTGCAAATGCCGGTACACTAACTGTAAATGCAGGACAACCGGGTGATTATTTTATTATTGTTACCAGCCAGTGGGGATGTAAGGATACATCTAATATCATTACCGTAACAGATTCTGTAGCCGGATCCGGAGGAAGAATGAATGTTTATTCAAACCCGAATAGTGGTCGATTCACAATTGATTATCCAAACCTTCCTCCAAAAAGCAGTGTAGCCATTTATAATAACCTTGGCGCCCGTGTATACACAGATACTAAAATTCAGCCAGGACAGTTGATCCAGGTTGATATGGGCACTCCCCCTTCTGGCGTATATGTAGTTGTAATTTATGATGCAAGTGGCAAGCGACTTGATAAAGGAAAAGTGGTGATCGTTCATTAAGTCATACTCGCTAAAAAAATAAAAACTCCGGTAAAAAATACCGGAGTTTTTTTTATGCTACATTTCATACCATTGATTCGCAAATACATTTTAACTCTTCAGAATATTTTTTATATTAGAAGAACAAATTTTAACCGGGATCAATCATGGAAGAAAATAAAAACATGGAGGAGGAAAATCCGGATCTCAACGATCAGCAGCCAGGAGAAACAAATAATGCTGAGCAACCCATCATTCAAAACCCGGAAATCAAAACTGAAGACATGGAAGTACATCATCACGCCCATCATCATGGAAAAAAGAACTGGAGAACATATTTATTTGAGTTCTTCATGCTCTTCCTTGCAGTCACACTTGGTTTTTTTGCAGAAAGTTTGAGGGAACACTATGTTGAACACAAGCGTGAAAAGGAATATATCAGGTCACTTATAAGAGATCTTGAAAAAGATACTGCCCAACTACACGATTGTATTAAAAGCAATGAACTCAAAAAAAATATTTATGATTCACTATGGACCCTGTTAAAAAGGCCTGATCCATTTCAACATCCCGATTCATTGTATTACTATTTCGTACCCACAACTTATTATGCACCGTTTCATGCTACCATGGGCACCATTCTTCAATTGGAAAATGCAGGTGGGCTGAGGTTGATACGCAATAGTGATGCAGTAGATAACATCACCCAGTATTACAACGATGTAAGAGCAACAGAAGGTCAGGCTGCTACTTTCTTACGATATTTTGATCAGTATCACACACTGGCTTTCACTGTTTTTGATTATTCCCAGATCGATACTTTATTTTATAACCGAAGTGACATCTTAACCAATCACAGAAATTATACTTTACTGACGGGAGATAAGACAACTGTTAAAGTGCTTTTCAATAAACTCTATGCACTCTGGTTCATCATCGAATCTTATCTTCAATATTTGCGTAACCTTGAAGATAAGTCAACGCAAACACTGATATTTCTCAAAAAAGAATACAACATGCAATAAAAAGAATGATAAAAAATAAAGTACTTTTTGCCCCTTAGTCGGTGAGGACACCGACCAAGGGAATAAGAAACGAAGAATACCCAATACGGAAATTGAAACATGCAACCGCCATTAACAACCAATAACAAAAGAATCGAATCCATTGATCTTTTACGAGGATTGATTATGATCATCATGGCACTTGACCATAGCCGCGATTTTTTTCATGCTGATGGATTAACGGGCAATCCACTCGATCCTGCCACTACTACCCCAATATTATATTTCACCAGGTGGATCACTCATTTCTGTGCGCCAACATTTGTTTTTTTATCAGGACTATCTGCATGGTTGCAAAGCGGCAGGAAAACAAAAAAAGAACTCAGCATATTTTTAATCAAACGTGGTCTTTGGCTGATATTCATTGATCTTACCGTTATGACGCTGGCATTGACTGCCGATATACATTTTGGTCTTTTCTTACTCGAAACGCTCTGGTCAATTGGTGCAAGCATGATCGTGCTGGGATTAATGATCAACTTACCATTTAATATCATACTGCTTAGCGGGCTTATTATTTTGTTCGGGCATAATTTGCTTGACTTTGCAGAAAAAGCCCGTGAGTTCGATGTACCTGTATGGTGGAAGTTATTGCATCGTGTTGGTATTGTTCCATTGTGGGGCAATCACAACCTGTTTATTTTTTATCCGTTTCTTTCCTGGGCAGGATTAACCTTATTGGGTTATTGCTGTGGAAGCTTATTTACTAACGCTACACAACAACGCCGTAAAAAAATATTACTTGCTATTGGCACCACAGCAATTTTGTTCTTTGTTATTTTGCGTGCCATTAATATCTATGGCGATCCGGCTCCATGGGTTGAACAAAAGAATGGGTTGCAAACTTTCTTCTCTTTTATGAACGTGCAGAAATACCCTCCATCATTGCTTTTTCTATGTGCTACCATTGGCCCCGTACTCATCTTCCTTGCGCTAATTAAAAATACCGGAAGCCGTTTGTCAAAGATCGTTAGTGTGTATGGCAGGGTTCCGTTGTTTTATTTTATCGTTCACTTTACCATCCTCCATATTGGCCAAATAATTACCTATTTATCAAGAGGGCACAGTGTTGCAGAGGGAATGAAAGGTGTACCAGGTCTTCCATTCAAATTCGCCATGCCAGGTGAAGGATATAATTTACTTGTTGTTTATGGTATATGGATAGCAATAGTTATTATCATGTATCCATTGTGTAAATGGTACGATGCATACAAAATGGATCATAAGGAAAAATGGTGGTTGAGTTATTTGTAATTTTTAGCGGTGAGCTATAAGTTATTAAAATATGCAAGCATGTTCTTTCTCATTTCTTCATCCGGCAATACGCCAATTCCTCCTGCAAAATTATCTTCTGCATGTTTTAAATCAGAAGTAGCCGGGATAACACATGTTACTGCGGGATGCGCAATAATATATTTTAAAAAATAACCGGCCCAGCTTTTTATATCATATTCCTTCGCCCATCCAGGTAATGGTTTGTCTTGTACAAGATGAAAGATCTTTCCTGTTCCCAACGGTCGGTTTATTAGTGTTGCTACTCCAAGATCTGCAGCAGCAGGCAACAATCTTTTTTCTGCATGTGTTGATTGAATGGAATAATTGAATTGTACAAAATCGATCGGCTCTTTGCGCAATATGTTTTCCAGCTCAGTATGCATATCATCGGTATAATGCGTTATACCGATGTACCTGGTCTTTCCCGATTCCTTCCATTGTCTTAAAGTGGCAAGATGTGTTTTCCAATCCACGAGATTGTGGATCTGCATGAGGTCAATGGTTGCTCTTTTCATTTTTTGTATAGAAGCTTCCATTTGGGCAATGCCTTGTTGCTTCCCGGTTATCCAAACCTTGGTTGCATAAAAAAGGTCATTGGCCATTTCCATTTTTAAAGTAATGTCACCAATTACCTTTTCTGCGTTCCCATACATAGGTGAACTGTCGATTAACCGTCCACCGTTAGTATACATTTCTTTTAAGATATTTTCCAATACCGGGTAAGTTTCATTATTGGAAACATCAAATGTTTTCCATGTCCCGATACCAATTACAGGAAGCTGTTCCCCTGAAGATGGGATATTGCGTTTTATCATGTTCATTGATTGCCTGGGGATAAGCAGGTTTATAAATAAGGCATAAGATGATCAAATATTCTTTTCTTTTCTATCATCTGCTTCTTCTTTCGTTTCATCTGTATCAAAACTTTTTCCTGTTTTGTGCATCAGAGATGAAATCGGGCCTTCCATGTGCTCTTGTGGGTCAGTTGTATGCAATGTTTCGGGCTCAGGTTTTATGATCTCATCCTTGTTTTCATTTTTCTTTGATTTATTTGTTTCCTGGTTATTTGTCATGTTAATATGCTTTGCATGCAAAAAACAAATCCTCTGCCAGTAGTTTATAAAACTTACATTCCAATCATCTTAAGATAGTAAGTGTTGTTTTTATTCTTGTCATTTCCCCAACCAGTGGAGTAAATTCAACAAGTGCATAGTAAGTACCATCAGGAAGCAATTTGTTTTTATAACGACCCTGCCAGTCATTATGGTAGTCGGCAGACTCAAATACCTTAATGCCATCCCGGTTAAATACTTGTATGCTTACTTTTTTTAAGCAAGAATTATCATCATACACTTTCCAGGTATCATTCACGCCATCACCATTTGGCGTGAATGCGTTCCTTACATTGCTTATACAATTTGAAAGAATGTTTACAATCAGTTTATCAGTAGCAATGCATCCATCTTCATTTGTAATACTGATATCATACTCAACAGTTCCACTGTTAACAAAAGGTGTGATAACAGGATTAAGAACAGTTGTGCTGCTTAAACCAGCTGATGGTGTCCATAAAATATTTGCCAGGTTGGTATTGCTTCCCGTAACAACAGCAAGCGCCTGCACACTGCTACCTGCATGCACCGTTAGTGGACCTCCAGCATCTACCAGTAAATTATTCTCCACGATCATGTTGATGTTATTGGAAGCAACTGCTACTGGTGCTGCACAATTTTCATTGCTTGTAAGTATGCAGGTAATTACATCTGCATTGTTTAGTATGCTGCTGCTATAGCTGTTGCCGTTAGTTCCTACGTTTGTACCGTTGAGCTGCCATTGGTATATAGGCGTAGTCCCACCATTACTGATGGCGGCTGTAAATGTTACTGGTGCACCCGGACAAATATTGCTTGCAGAAGCTGTAATAGTAATTGTGGGTAGAACAACTGCATTTACCTGCATAGTTATATTATTGGAAACAACGAGTCCCTGTGAACTACATGGAACATTATTGGTAAGTATACATCTTACGATATCTCCGTTTACCAAAGTTGTGCTTGTAAAAACTGCATTATTTGTTCCTGTATTGATACCATTCACCTGCCATTGAAATGCAGGAGTTGATCCACCATTTACAGGAGTTGCAGTGAAACTTACGGAGGCTCCGGCACAAATGGTAGTTGCAGAACTATTGATACTAATTGATGGAATTACCGGTGTAAGTACTGTTATTGTTATTGCATTTGAAAGTGCATTTGGCGGGTTGGCACATGATCCATTGCTATAAAGTATACAGGTCACAATATCTCCGTTTACCAAAGTTGTACTACTATATGTATTACTGGTTACTCCTGTATTGATACCATTAACTCTCCATTGGTATGTTGGTGTTGTGCCGCCATTAACAGGTGTTGCTGTAAAGTCAACATTATTGCCTGGGCAGATGGTTGTTAATGATGCAGCAATCGTTACTGCTGCCGGGCCCGGATCTGTAACAGTCATAGTAATAGTATCACTGATTACAGGCGCACACATGGTAACAAGGCAACTGGTAGTGGAGATAAATGTACATGAAATAATATCGCCATTGTTAAGCGCATTATCTGTATAAGTATTTGAGTTCGTTCCCACATTAACACCATTTTTGATCCATTGATATACTGCTGAACTTCCACCATTTACTGCGATAGCCGTAAACGTTACCGGTGTACCTCCACAAATATTATTTCCCGGGTTGGCAAGGATAAAAACCCTGGGGTAATCAGCACAATAAGATATTCCGCAAAGTGTTGCAGTGCCATTGGGAGTGGTTACAGTAATGGTTCCATTGTTAACCACACCGCCTAATGTTCCCAATACTGCCTCGATAGTATTATCATCTACAACTGTAAATGAAGCCGGCATCCATTCATCAATGAATACACTTGTTGCTCCTGTAAAATTCACACCTGTAATGGTAACCGTACTACCGGTAACGGCAATGCATGGTGGCGTTGAAATATTAAAGCTTGTAATTTGAGGTGCCGCAATATCGGGGTTCGACACTTTGGCAAGATAGCCATCGCCCCAGCCACCAAATGTATTTTGAAAACCACCTTGTCCAAAACCAGAAAAGCCAGATCCTGCCGTGCCTGTAAAATAAATTTCACCTGTGGGACTTATTATCGTACAATCATTTCTATCTCCTCCTGTTCCTCCGAAATAACTACTCCAGATACGTGTGCCTGTTGTGGTGAATTTAGCAAGGAAAGCATCAGTATTTCCTCCCAACACAGGCTGGAAACCATTGAACGCAACATTTGTTGAAGAATAAGTTACTCCTCCTAAATAAATATTCCCTTGCGGATCAGTTGCCAACGTAAGACCCGTCTCCTGGTTTTCACCGCCAAAATAAGTGGCCCACATGCGTTGCCCTGTCGAGTTAAATTTTACAAGAAATGCATCATCAGTGCCACCACGAATATTTTGAAAACCGCAATATGCAACCAGCATATAGGAAGTTGCAACACCTGTCATAAAAACATTTCCGGCTGCATCAGCTGCACAGGCATAAGCAAATTCAATATTGGGGCCGCCATAATAAGTTGCCCAGATGCGGCTACCCGTTGGTGAAAATTTTACAAGAAATGCATTTCCAGCTCCATTGTTTACATTTTGAAATCCGCCTGATGCAAGTCCGCTGGGAGAAGTTGTAAACCCACATAAAAAAACATTCCCTGAATTATCGGTACAGCAACCGGTTCCGTTTTCATCATAACCATCTCCATAATAACTTGCCCATAATCTTGTACCTGCGGGAGAGAGTTTGGCAATATAAGCGTCCCTAAATCCTCCAAAACTATTTTGGAATCCGTTAAATGCTATTCCATTTGTAGAAAATATAGGTCCTGCTATGTACACATTGTCATTTATATCTATAGTGCAGGAATTAATACCATCTTCAGCAGTTCCACCATAATACGTCGCCCATAATCTTGCACCTGATGGAGAGAATTTTACAAGAAACCCATCTTTATTTCCGCCAATTGTATTTTGTAAACCTCCTGATGCAATTCCTGTAGCAGAACTTGTTTGGCCACCCATATAAACATTTCCTGATCCATCAGCAACACAGCATTCTCCTCCTTCGTCCTCTGTTCCCCCATAATAAGTTCCCCATTGACGAGAACCATCAGCTGAAAATTTAACAAGAAAAGCGTCATAGTTTGTTCCCTGCAGGGTATTCAGAAATCCACCGGAAGCAATTGCATCAACGGACTTTGTGTTTCCAGTAAGAAAGACATTCCCTGAGGCATCAACGCTACACGAAGCTGTGTTATCTAAATAACTTCCACCGTAAAAAGTGGACCAAATGATGCCGGGGTCTATTATAAGATCGTGGCTGTGATCATATTTTCCTATTTCAAAACGAAATGAATTGTTTTCCATTCTAAAGCGGCTATTGATGACTGTTACTTCATCCAGGTAGCTATGAGGCTTTTTCTCTACTACTTCACCCAATGGCGTAGTTATTACTGCCTGCCCCTTCTCATCTATACTTAAGCTGGTTGATCCATTGTACTGCAAACGGATATCATCCACATTCCCGCCGGGATGTATAACGAAATCATACTTTAGTGTTCTCTCTTTTGAATAAACGACCCAATCAATACCAGGATACACATCATGATAAATGATCTTTTGGTAATTTTTTACACCTAAAATTCCCTGCGGGCAATGAGCCAGGTAATAATTATCTACATCTTTTCCTCCACCTTCAGTAGTGATACTTGCATGAGTGTTTGCTCCGGCCAGGCGAAGTTCAAGCCTGTACGTTTGTATGCTATCAATATGATCGATTTGAAACGGTTGGCCTGGTAATGCAGTCTTATTTTTTGTTGAATCAATAAATTCCCGCTTAAACTGGTAATCGATCCCCGTTGAATGAAAAAATAATTGCACGCCCGCTATAGATGCTGTAAATAACACATCAGGCCTTTGCTTTTTTGTATTCATATCCGACACCTGTCCCATGTTCTCATTAAAACGCAGTTCTTGTTTTGATTGCAGGTTTTTAATAATAGCATCAGAAGGTTTTACAAATGCCTGGCTAAACACTGTCTCCTGGAAAAAGGATAATACCAGCAATAATAAAAATGATGATATACGTGAAAGTTGTTGAAGTCTATCGACGGATCGGGAACATAGTAGATTTGTTTTCATAATGCAAAGTAGTGGTAAGGGCAGTTTATCGTCCTGTAGTTAATGTTGTATCTGAAAGGTACTGCTTGATAAGATCACTGTCAAATAAAAATGCTATCCCGGGTTTGAAACCCAGGATAGCATTCAGTTGAAATTAATTACCAGTTATTTTCCTGCTCCTTATTTATTCTTTCAAGTGGCTTCGGTAAAACCATTCTCCAGTTTTTATTGTAATGAACAAAAAATGCAAGCCAACCTGTTCTCGCCACACGCATCAGGTAAGGTTGCAACGCAATTAAAAAAAATGCATTGAACCCAAGCCAGTAAAATACCCTGTTATCATCCAAAGAAAAACCAATGGTTAGCCACCATGCTATAAATGTAAATGCACTTAATGCAATGGTACATGCATAACTGATATAGCTTGAGCCGTAGTAGAACCCCACTTCAATATTAAATGGTTGTTTACAAACAGGACATTCATTGTTCATTTTCATTGTATTTTTTAAATGCCATGGATTGCTGTCTGCAAACATGTTTCCTTCCCTGCACCTCGGGCATTTACATTTGAATAAGTTCATTGCACCTGCTTTTGTTTCAGTGGCAGGTTTGTCAATATTCTTTATTTGTGCCAGCGTGATCGTTTCCATATTTTTATTTTTGAATGAATTGTTTCCTAAATACTTCAGGCGTTGCGCCTTCATACTTTTTAAAAAACTTTGAGAAATAAGAGTTGTCTTTAAAGTTTAATTCAACAGCAATTTCCGAGATGGTCATTTTAGCATTTACCAATAAACGTTTGGCTTCAAGCAAGATCCTGTCTCGTATTAATTCACCGGCAGAACGTCCTGTTACATCTTTGCTTAATCCATTTAAATGGTTTGGTGTAACATACAGCATGGCTGCATAATCTTTGGTTAATTTTTTTTCTGCAAAGTGTTGGTCAATGAGCGTTTGAAAGTTTCTTAAGAGTACCGTATTGTAATTACTCTTTTGTTTGTTTCCCTTTTTTACAATATTGCGACTTACATATATGAATAGCTGCAGTAAAGCCGCCCTGGCAAGATCATCCTTTAATAGTTCTTTTGAATTGCCTTCATAAATGATCGTTTCCAGCGTTTGTTCAATAATTTTCCTGCCCGCAGTTGGTATAACAATAACCTGTTCGTTGGCTATACCTGAAAAAAATTCAAACTGTTGAATATACCGTGGGTTTGCAATGAGTGCCTGTATATATTGTTCTGAAAAGTTCACAATATATCCATCGGGCGCATTCTTAAAATCCCAACTATGCACCTGCCCGGGAACCATAAAATAAATCTGGCCCGGCTCCACTTTGAATTTTACAAAATCGATCGAATGACTGCCCGAACCTTTGGAGAAATAAACCAATTGATAAAAAGAATGCTTGTGTGGAAATTTTAAATCCTTATGTTCTTCTAAGTAATGTGCAAAATGATCTGCCAGGAAATCCTTTGATGAGATCTTAGCCTCATTTAAAGTATTAATGTTGTATACAGGTAAAATTTGTTTTGACATGATCTTTATTTCAATACAAAGATACCTGTCATATACCACGAACAAGGGTAGTTTTGATGGGTTTTATGGTGTTTTTTACTGGTTATGATTTTAACCACCGCGAAGATTGGAAGACGGATGATACGGACTGGGCGTAAATAAAAAATATAAAAATCTTCCGAACACTTGTGGCGTCAACACCGTCCAAAAAAATCGGTCGGTGATGACACCGACCGAGGGAATAAGAAATATAATATTGATTTTTTAATTCGTATTAACTGCATTTCATCACTTCAGCATTTTTTACATTATAACTTTATTGCAGTTACCGTTTTACTAAATTTACCCTGTCTCACTTCAATTAAATAAATACCTGGTAACAATTGTTCACCAAAGCTGAATGATTGCTGTTGTGATTTTGCAATTTTCCTGTACGCAATATTGCCATTCTGTGCTATTGCAAAAATTTCGATCGGTTCATTATTCTGCGACTTTATATTAAGGGTAAACCTATCCTTGGTTGGATTAGGAGATACATTTATTTCCAGTGATCCCATATTTTTTCCAATGCTTACCTGCGTAATCGTATGTGATGCGATCAGGCAAGGTGGCGTTATTGTTATCCATTTACTGGCTGTATCGCTGCAACCATTCGGGTTGGTAGCTATATACATGATCTTTGTTGTACCTGCATTGGTACCGGTACTGAATAAACCATTTTGGTTGATGGTACCAACAGCACTGATATTACTGCTGCTCCATACACCACTCATTCCTGTTGTTGTAAATTGTATGGTTCCTCCCTGGCAAACTGTGTTATTACCGGTGATGGTTCCTGCATGCGCCCTGTCAAGAATGGTGATCCACTGGCTCGCTGTGTCTTTACAGCCATTTGCATTGCTGACTATGTACATGATCTTTGTTGTTCCGGCTCTTGTACCGGTGGTAAACAAACCATTCTGATCAATGGTTCCAATTGCACTAATGTTACTGCTTGCCCAGGTACCACCTGTACCTGTTGTAGTAAATTGTATATTGCGGCCACGGCATACCGTTGTATTGCCCGTAATGTTACCTGCAAAAGGCCTGTTATAAATTGTTATCCATTTGAAAGTAGTATCACTACAACCATTTGCATTGGTAACAACATACATGATCTTTGTTGTGCCTGCATTGGTACCGGTACTGAATAACCCGTTTTGATTGATGGTACCAACAGCACTTATATTACTGCTGCTCCATACACCGCCTGTTCCTGTTGAAGAGAATTGTATAATGCCTCCTATGCAAACGGTGTTATCGCCGCTAATGGTACCAGCATGTGCCCGTTCAAGAATGGTGATCCATTGACTTGCCGTGTCTTTACAACCGTTTGCATTCCCAACAATGTACATGATCTTTGTTGTTCCGGCTCTTGTGCCGGTTGTAAACAAACCATTTTGATCAATGGTTCCAACTGCACTGATATTACTGCTTGCCCATGTACCCCCGGTACCGGTAGTAGTAAATTGGATAGTGCGGCCACGGCATACCGTTGTATTACCGGTAACTGTTCCTGCGAAAGGCTTGTTATAAATTGTTATCCATTTGAATGCAGTATCAGTACAGCCATTTGCGTTGGTAACAACATACATGATCTTTGTTGTTCCTGCATTGGTTCCGGTAGTGAACAAACCGTTTTGGCTGATCGTACCCACCGCACTGATATTACTGCTGCTCCATACTCCCCCCGTTCCTGTTGTAGTAAATTGTATGGTTCCTCCCATACAAACTGTGTTGTCGCCATTTACTGTTCCGGCATCGGCGCTGTCAAGAATGGTGATCCACTGGCTTGCTGTGTCTTTGCAATCATTTGCATTGCTTACAATGTACATGATCTTTGTTGTGCCGGCTCTTGTACCGGTGGTAAATAACCCGTTTTGGTCAATGGTTCCAACTGCGCTGATATTGCTACTGGCCCATACACCACCTGTGCCGGTTGTGGTAAATTGTAAAGTGCGGCCACGGCATACCGTTGTATTACCGGTAAGTGTTCCTGCAAAAGGTTTGTTATAAATTGTTATCCATTTGAATGCAGTATCAGTACAACCATTTGCATTGGTAACAACATACATGATCTTTGTTGTACCTGCATTGGTTCCGGTACTGAACCATCCATTTTGATTGATGGTCCCTACTGCACTGATATTACTGCTGCTCCATACTCCACCAACTCCTGTTGCAGTAAAATGTATGCTTCCTCCCATACAAACAGAAGCATCGCCATTAATGGTGCCGGCATCGGCCCTGTCAAAAATGGTGATCCACTTACTTGCCGTATCACTACATCCATTCATATTAGTAGCGATGTACATGATCTTTGTTGTTCCTGCTCTTGTGCCAGTGGTAAATAAACCGTTTTGATTAATGGTACCAACTGCACTGATATTGCTGCTGCTCCATGTACCACCGGGCATCATAGCAGTAAATTGTATAGTGCGGCCACGGCACACCGTTGTATCACCCATAATTATTCCTGTATTGGTTGATGCATTTGCATTTACCATAACAACTGAAGTAGCTGTACATCCACTGGTTTGGTTGCTGACTGTTACTGAATACATACCACTTTGTGTAACAGTTATTGATTGTGTAGTGGCACCATTTGACCACGCATAAGTTAGTTGTGGCATTGGTGCTGAAGCTGATAACAGGTGGTTGTTTGCAGTGGTCTTTAACGGCATTGAATCAACCATCGTAGCAGTTAATGTTACACTGCCACCGCCGCAGAAGGTCAATGGACCTGAACTGGTTATAGTAACATGGCACGATTGGCTAAATGCTGTATAAAAACCACAAATAGTTATTAGCAGGATAAGGATCTTTTTCATTATTGGGCAATTTTATCCCATATAACGAATTGTAAAGGTTTTTAATATGCGATTGAATAAGTATTTTACCCAATCCTGGTTTTTGATGATCGTTATTAACTGGTGAGATGGTAATGGTTTAGATTGTTAGATTAATATGGTTTGTTTTTATTTGCAAAAAAAAGTCGCTTCAAATATTTCTTTTCCTGTAAAAAGTAAAACAGTGTAAGCACTACTTTGCTTTTTGCTTTTATTATCTTATCGTCCTTCTCTTCAAAGATTTTTATTTCACGAGTTATCCTATGAACCTGCATTTAAAAATAACATCACTCATTTTTTAGCTTATGAATTGACTTTGGCTCCGAAAAAGTTCAAAAAAAATAATACCGTGAAAACACCCGGCATATTTTAAAAAATCAAATCTACATTTAAGGTTCATTACCTGTTGCTCTCTC
Organism: Ferruginibacter sp.; assembly: GCA_047601875.1. Classification (GTDB taxonomy): domain Bacteria; phylum Bacteroidota; class Bacteroidia; order Chitinophagales; family Chitinophagaceae; genus Ferruginibacter. The sequence continues at coordinate 1,987,944 of JASGIL010000001.1, forward strand.
AAGAAAAGCTAATCAAGCAAACAATACCACAATTAAATCATCTGCCTTGCAATAAGCGAGGTTTAAAATTCATCAATCATATTTATGGCAACAATTACTAAAAATCCCGTTACAACCGGAACAGGATTTCAATTTTTACTTCCTGCAGAACAAGTTGATTTTCCAACTAACGCCCAGGCACAGCAGCAGCTCGTTACATTATGGAATAGAAACCTGAATACATTTACACAACAGGGCATGACCGGTGGTCCATGGAACACTACAAATGCTTCTCCCATCACCAATTATTTTAATCCTTTAGCAACACCTATTCCGGAAGGCACACCTACGGTTGCAATACAATGGACAGTTTTTCCAAACAGGGTAAACTATTATTGCGGCAACGCAGGCATCAGCCAGCAAAATATTTATTCTTTAGCAGATACCGGTTATGAAACCGATAAACAAACATCTTTTCCTCAAATTACAAATCCATGTACACAGGCAGCTTCTCCGTACGGACCTTACGGACCAAGAGGATGGCAGGATGAATATTGTGAATGGAGTATTACTTATGATGATGATGGCAACATCACCCGAATTGACTTTACCTGCGAAAGCCCCGAATACTGGAATTCATTATGGATGATAGATCCGCAACAGGTTTTGCAAATTTACCAGGATACATTGGGCAAACCACAGATACAATTATCTGATCTGTATTTAACAGACGCAAATAATAACCCGATCATTGATCCTTCAACAGGCAACCCGATTTATAACCCTTTGAATAAATGGAATTGCGGCACTTTATCAACAGCTACACAAGGAGGAGCCATGCATCTTACCAGTACACCAAATACGATACAAACAGATATTTGCCTGGCCAATGCAGCAACCATTCTTCGAACAAGTGGAAATTCAGATCCAAATGCGTTGCTTTGTTGCGCACAATATGGACAGCCGATGAGAAACAGTGATCCGCATATTGGCCAGTCTGTAAACAAAGATGTAGCAACAGGATTAACGATCTCACTTTGCAATCCTCCGGGCCTTTACATGTTATTACCTGATTTTTCAAAATATACTTTTCCTGCAGGTACTACATCAAGTGATTATTATACCATAGTACGTGGAAATGAAACTTTAACTGATCAATACGGAAATCAATTACCTGGTAATTTTATTCTGCATGCCGTATTCCAGGCTCCGCCGGGTTTTACCATACAGCAGGTACTGATCAATAAAAACGGGCAGGATTTTCCAATTACATGGGCAGGACAAATAGCTGAAACCATCAATAATCAAATTGTTGCTTATGGTATCACAGCACCTGCGCCTACACCGATGGCTTGTGTAGGAAACCCAACGTCACAAAACACATTTGCCAATCCATTACAATTGTTTCAACAAAATGTTTTTAATGCCATGAGCAGTTATGTTGTACCCAACCCGGTAAATGTTCCAATGACTTTGGTAAGTAACAGTACACTCATAGCACCTACTTTACAACAGGGTTCAACAAATGTTCCAATGGTACTTACCTGCGCTACAACGAATACGAGCCCTTTGCCTTTGGTAACTTTTGATGGGGACAATGATATCAGTGCTACGGTTGTCAGTACTTCAAACATCACTTATGCAGTACCTGGAAATTCTTATCCATCAGAATGCACTGTGCTGGTATTGAGTGTTAATGTTACACAAAATGCGCAAACCGGGTTGAGAAATCTTTATATAACCAATAGCGGGCAACCTATGTCGTTACCAATGCCCGCATTACTAAATATTATTCCAGCCAACTAATAAAAATATTTATGAGAAAGTATATTGTCTCTGTATTATTAATTACAGGTGTTGTTTCTGTCGCGATCATGTGTAACGATCCGGGTTCAAAAAAAACCGAAGCACTCGTATCAGCAGTAAAACAAGTTACAGCAGATACGAGTTGTTCTTGTGTGAATAGTTTTAATAAGATTGTTTATGGGCTCACCATTCCGGGCGATGCAGCATCCACCAATGGGCAACCTGATTTTAATTGTTTTGCATGGGCGGAATTTGTTGCATTGAACTGGCCTACTGATTCAGGTGCAGGTTTTGGAGATCCACGTGATCTAAGTCCTGTGCAATGGGAAACCTTTATTCAAAAAGAATCACTTTATCTCCCGGATGGAGCTGTACCACAACCGTGGAATGCACAGAATCAAAATTCAAAATCCGAAATAACGAGCCTGCTTAAAACAAAAGCACCCGCAAACACAAAGATGTTGAGGTTCTCTACAAAATTTACAACAACAGGAATTTCTTTTAATGACTCGATCCCTGAATCCAACCAGGCTGCTTCACCAAATGGTATTAGCTGGCTGGGTGCACAAAACAGTACGAATGTATGGTACGAAGTATTGTTGAATGAAGACATCTATAACTATGTTGTACAAAATAAATACTACAATGCACAAAACCAGGCCGACAGTGCAAATAAAGGAACACCGATTAATTTTCCTGCCGGAGTTGTTAATGGTATAACAGGTGCTATCGAATTAAAAGCAGCATGGATGGAAGTGAACGATTTGCAAAATCCAAAATGGAACCGTTATAAACTTTCGAATGCTATTGTAACAGATCTGAACACAGGTAATCCAAGGCAAGTGGTTGTAGCATTGGTAGGATTACATATCCTGCATAAGACAGCCTCTCAGCCTTCATGGGTATGGACAACTTTTGAACAAATAGATAATGTGCCATCACCTGGTGATTCCGCAAACAAGCTGTATAATTTTTATGATTCAACTGGTCTTGATAGCGTCAATCAACCTCATACATATCATCTTGTAAACGGAGGTAGTAAACCAACTCCTAATTGTGTTACACGGGTAACTGCTATCAGTAGTACAGCCATGGCCACCAATAAAAATTTACAGGCACAGATAAGATCGATATATCCCAACAGTGTGTGGCAATATTACCAGATGGTTAATGTGATCTGGCAAAATAACGGGCCAGGTGTTACTGATACAACAAGTGTATTGCCTTTTCCATTCACATCGCCAGGGGGAACATACACGTCTAATACAACAATGGAAACTTATGTGCAGAATTTAACCTGTGTAAACTGTCACACGTTTGCCAGTATTGCACCTACGGCTACCAGTGAGCCCGCTTACTTTTCGGATTTCAGTTTTGCTATTGGTAGTGCTACCGCCCCCGCTGCATCTTTAAGAAAAAGGGCCAAAAAAAGTAATTTCAGAATGATCAGGATCAATCTTCCAAAAAAATAAAAAACAAGAGGCTACTCTTTCCAGGTAGCCTCTTGTTTTTATATATTGATAAATTTTTACTGCCTTATTGGTTTTATAAATTATCAGGCTGTTAGCTGTTATTTATTATAAAAATAAACAAGCTTAAAATAAGCATCATAAATACCCGATTCATGATCTACCTGGTGCATAACTGAAGGATAACCGTCCGGACGAAAATCGTATTGATAAACACAGGTATTAACACCTGCAGATCCGCCTGTACTGTTCCAAGAATCAATGTCATGTTGGGTTACTGCAGGTAATTGAGGACTCACAAATAGCGGTATCGGGTACCAGATCCAGTCTGCCTCATCATAATATACTCTTCTTATTGGCCTTATCACTTTATAATAAGGATCCGGGTGATCCAGGTAAGTGACAGCGACATTGTTTACCAAGTATTGTGTAAGCGTTGGATAATTATAAATAATGGTATCATTCATATTCATCAGGTTGCCATTGTTCATCGTTTCGTAAAAAACCATAGTACCGTTGTATGAATATACCGGATTGATCGTTACTGAAGCATAATCAGCAGTTATCCGGTCGGCCAGGTAATTATAGTGACGTACCTGGTAATGATTTCCATCTTCGGAAATAAAAGAATCGCTCATTAGCTTGTCGCCCTGGTAAAAATAATAATTGGTATCATGCTGAATGGTAGTCGTACTACCGGAGATGCTTGTTTCTATAGTAGTAGTTCTGTTTGCCAGCGTATCTGTTCCCTGGTATTCGTAGGTCATCTCACTTTTGTAATTGGACATTTCATGATAAACAAACCGGATTGGGCGATAGCTGTCATCATAGCTGAAATCATAGGTTGCGATCGTATCCGGATTGGATTGTGATGTGTCCAACAACAAAAGTCGCGTTAATAAAACAGGGGTATCTTTTGTAACAGGAACGACAGGCGCACTTACATCATTGTTTTTTTTACAGGCAAACAAGCACAATACCACGGCAAGGGTGAAGAGAGTTATTTTATTTTTCATCGTACGACTATTATAATCATATTGCTAACAGGGCAACTAAATTAAAATAAAAAACTATGATCAAAAATTATTATCGGTCAACCCGGGTTTATAAACGCCCGTTACAGTTTTTCAATACTATCCCTATAACCCCTTCCAATAGGAATAGATATTCCATTTACCTCCACCATATCGGCACTGTATGATTCTATCTTATTGGTAGAAACGATAAATGACCGGTGAACCCGCTTGAAAAGATTCGCTGGTAAAAGATTTTCTATCTCATGTGTACTCATTTTTGAGATGTATTCTTTTTTAGTTGTAACGATCTTAATGTATTCCCGCTGGCTTTCTATATAAATGATCTCAGAGAACAATATCTTTACCTTCTTTCTTTCTGCATTCAGGAATATAAAATCTTTTTGTTCGTTCGTTTCAACCGACTGCTGTTTTTCTTTCTTTGTAGTTCTTACTTTAGCTACTGCTGTCAGGAAACGTTCGAACTCAAATGGCTTTAAGAGGTAATCCGTTACATTCAGATCAAATCCTTCAACTGCGTATTGATGATAGGCAGTTGTAATAATTACCGCAGGCGGATGAACAAGTGTTTTCAAAAAAGCCATTCCTTTTAATTTGGGAAGATGTATATCTAAAAAAATAAGGTCGGTGCTATTATGTCTTAACCATTCTGTTGCAAGAATAGCATCTTTGAATGTTACCTGCAGTGCCAGGAACGGCGCCTGTGAAATATAATCCGATAAAACTTTTACAGCCAAAGGCTCGTCTTCTATTATGATACACTTTATTTCAGACATGACTTGCAAGATTGATTTTTAAAGTAGCTATGAACATAGATTCTGTTTGTTGAACTGATAAATTAAAATCCGTATAAAGTAATTCCAGTTGTCTTCGCAGGTTTGAAAGACCAATGTTTTCTTTTATGATCCCGGGAGATGTTTCAACAGAATTTTTTACAACAAAATTTAATTGTCGTTTATTAACAGAAAGCAGGATATCAACAAATGGCTGATCTCGTGTTTCCGACACACCATGTTTAAAAGCATTTTCAACGAGGGGAATCAGCAACAAAGCTGGTAATGCCTGTCGCATGTCTTCAATATCTCTCTTGAAATGAACACGCAGGCTATCATCGTAACGTAATTTTTCTAATTCAATATAATCATCAATGATCTTCATTTCCTGGTCAATACTTATATATTCCCCGCTGGTTTCATACAACATGAAACGCAATATTTTCGAAAGGCGCAGTATAGATTCAGGAGCAAGATCACTTTTTTCTCTTGCCAATGAATAAATATTATTTAAAGTGTTGAATAAAAAATGAGGATTGGTTTGTGATCGTAAATAGTTTAATTCTGCCGTTTGTTTTTCAATACGCAATTGTTGTTCTGCCCGCTGTAGGCTTATATATTTATAAGTATGCCTGATGATCGCAAAAAAGAAAACAGCACCTACACTAAATGCCATCTGGGAAGCCATTAATTGTTTCAGGTCGCCAATTTCTCCCAAAGGCGTATAAATATGCAACGCAACACCCAACGATCTCCAGCAGTATAAACCATAAGACCATATTATCATAAAAACAAAAAGTAAAATAATGGCAAGGAAGATATTGTAAATGATCCAGCGTCTTTTCCTTATTATAAAAGCAAGCACATATTCAAAGAATACAAAGTTGATAACGACTATATACATGGCCCGCCAGAAATTATTTAAGAATGTCTGCAGGAAGGTTGCGTCAAAAGTTGACACATCATGCCATGCCCATAATAACAGGTAAGCCAACCCTATCCAGAGATAAAATGTAAAACGTTTTATTTCGAATAATTTTTGCATACTCAATTTGAGAAAGTAAATATCGGCAAATCTTTCACTGTATGGCTTTCAATCTCTATATAACAGGCTTCCCTGTAAACGAATAACGCAAAAGAGTCAATGAGTATGTTGTTTGTTTACCATAATCCGCTGTTCATTGACCGTGGCATTCCCCGCTTTTCTTTATTAGATATTCTTGCAGCAGGATTTTATATGCTGACAATAAAAATCTGTAAAATGAATAAAGCAATACAATTTGGAGAAAACGTAGAAGGATATAATATTCCTGTTTTGAATGAAAGGGAAATAAGAGCATCTGCAGGAATATTATTCCTGGCCATTTTCATTTCACTTATGCTGATATTATTTAAAAATAATTTTTTACCAATAAAATATATTATCACGCTGTTCCTTACTGATTTTATTATACGTGTTTTTATCAATCCTAAATTTTCTCCTACGTTAATACTAGGACGGTTGTTCGTAAGGAACCAGGTTCCTGAATATGTGGGAGCCAAACAAAAAAAGTTCGCATGGACAATTGGTTTGATCCTGTCAGCAATCATGTTCGTTTTTATGGTGATCATTAATTCATACAGCCCGGTGACAGGTATCACCTGTTTCATTTGTCTTATATTCCTGTTTTTTGAATCTGCTTTTGGTATTTGCCTGGCATGCAAATTTTATGCATTGATCAATAAACAAAAAGTGCAATACTGTCCCGGTGAACGATGCGATAAAAAAGCCAAACAGGATATACAAAAAATATCTCCCATTCAATTACTGATCATTCTTGGATTCATCATTTATATTTTCCTTACTGTTATATTCTTTAATAATGATCTTAAAAAACAGCCGCATGATCTGTTTGGAATTTATCGTGTATCACAGATGAATTTAGTTAATGAGACGCGATCAAAAGCGATTGGGTTTTTCACACCAGCTTTAAGATGATCCTGGAATATTAAAACAGTAAATCATCTTTAATCTGTGGAAAAATCATACGGATAGTTATTGTGAATCGCTAACCAAAGCAAAAGAAATTTTTTATAAATCTTAAACTCAAAATCATATGCGACGCTGTTTATTCCCAATACTAATATCAACTACGCTGTTTTCTTCGGCGGGAAAAACAACTGTTCAAGCTACGGGTGAAACAAGTTCTTCCGCATGTGAAGCCATTCTGCCGGCGGCGCTACTTATATCCGCACTCATAGCAGGCACCGTTTTTTTACTTGAAGCAAATAATAAACGTCGCGATAAAAAATAAAAAATTTAATAAAGTAAATTATAAAGTCATGCGAACACTATTACTATTACTGCTAACTGCAATTACATTTCTTTCACAGGCACAACAAATAAACGGCTTTGTAAAAGACGAGAGCGGAAATCCGCTTAATGGAACAACTGTTAGTTTAATTAATGCTTCGGATTCTTCACTTGTAAAACTGGCGATATCAAAAGACGAGGGTGCTTATCATTTCTCTGCAGTTAAAGCAGGAAATTATAAAGTGCTGGTAACTTATATAGGATATATACCTGCATTTTCGCCGGTATTTTCTTACGATGGAGCTGATGCATATATTGCTGAACTAAAAATGTTTAAAGCATCCGGCAATATGACCAGTATAAATATTGTATCAAAGAAACCAATGGTGGAAGTAAAAACTGATAAAATGATTCTTAATATAGAAGGCACAGTCAATGCTGTTGGATCAAATGCATTGGAACTTTTACGAAAATCACCGGGCATATTGCTGGATAAAGATGATAACATTAGTCTTGCTGGAAAAAATGGTGTGCAGGTTTATATAGATGGAAGATCAACACCCTTATCCGGGCAGGAACTTGCTACTTACCTTAAGAGTTTGCAGTCCTCACAAATTGAAGCCATTGAATTGATCACAAATCCTTCTGCAAAATATGATGCGGCAGGTAATGCCGGTATCATCAATATCAGGCTTATAAAGAACAGGTCGTTTGGAACAAATGGTTCTGTAAATGCAGGATGGAACATCGCAACATCTGCTAAGTACAATGCAGGATTTTCGCTTAATTACAGGAACAAAAGCATCAACATATTCAGTACTTATAATTTTAATTATGCTCCTAATGAGCAAAATATAACTTTCAAAAGAACTGTATCAGAACAGCTTGTTTAATCAGCAGGGAGTTATGGCTGATCTTCGCAGGGCGCATAATTTTAAGATTGGTGCTGATTATTTTATCAATAAAAAAAATACTGTGGGCGTAATGGTAAATGGGATCATTTCAGATCCAACTTCTGTTACTTATAGCAAGACATATATTTCAAATACTTCATCAGGGATCATTGATCGTTTACTGGTTGCCGGTAATAATAATAAAATGAAAAGGCATAATGCCAATATCAATCTCAACTACAATTATACTAACCCGAAAGGAAAAAATCTTGTTGTAAATGCAGATCATGGCTCCTATGATTTTAACAGTGATCAATTGCAGCAGAATCATTATTACGATCCTTCAGAACAGTTGAAATTAAACAGCGTGATCTATCATATACTTTCACCTGCACAGATCAGTATCAATTCCATCAAAACTGATTATGAGCAAAATTTTCTGAAAGGAAAATTGGGTATAGGTATTAAATCCGCTATAATAAAAACGGATAATGATTTTGAACGTTACAATGTATATGGTTCAATTGAAAACCTGGATATGGACAGAAGCAATCATTTCATTTACAAAGAAAATATCAATGCAGGTTATCTAAACTATAACCGGCAATTCAAAACATTAATGATACAGGTAGGCTTGCGTGTGGAGAATACTATTTCAGAAGGCTTAACAAACGCATTAAAATATAATGGTATTAACTATGTAGACAATAGTTCCTCTTTCAAAAAATCATACACTGATCTTTTTCCCAGCGCATCCATTACCTGCACCAAAAATCCGATGAAACAATGGAGCCTTAGTTATAGTCGCCGCATAGACAGGCCCGCTTACCAGGACCTGAATCCTTTTGAATTTAAACTGGATGAATATACTTATATGAAAGGTAATATAGACCTTAAACCTCAATACACCAATAGTTTTGGTATAACACATACTTATAAATACAAACTAAACATATCGCTTAATTACAGTCATGTAAAAGATATGTTTACACAGATACTGGATACAACAGAAAAATCAAAAGCATTTCTATCCAAAAAAAATCTTGCGACACAGGATATTACAAGTTTAAGTGTGAGTTATCCTTTTCAGTATAAATCATACAGCTTGTTTACAAACATCAGCAGCAATTATTCAAAATACAAAGCAGATTTTGGCGAAGGCAGGAAAGTAGATCTCAACGCTTTTGGATTTACTTTTTTTGCGCAAAACAGTTTCAGGTTTGCCAAAACATGGACAGCAGAATTAAGTGGCTTTTATAATGCACCAACTATTTACATGGGAAATTTCAAAGGGAGATCTATTTATAATGTGGATGCAGGTTTATCGAAACAGATCATGAAAGGAAACGCTACTGTAAAGGCTTCAGTGGCTGACATATTTTATTCGCAGAAATTCAGGGCCAGTTCAGATTTTGCCGGTCAAACAATGAAGATGACTTATCGCAGTGAAAGCCGGCAGTTCAGGATCAACTTTAATTATCGTTTTGGAAATAACAAGGTTAAGGTAGCAAGGCAACGTTCAGGCGGAGCCGAAGAAGAACTAAAAAGAGCGCAGCAAAACAATGGGATCATGGGGAATTAAGGGTGACGAATTAAGTGAATCAAACCAGCCCATTGCCAAAATATAGATACCGGGATAGTATTTTTAAGCAATGATCACAATTTGTAGTATAGTTTCTATAAGCCTGCAAGAAATATTATCAATGCTGATATCGTCCCGCCACTTTTGGTATATCCAAACCCTACAATGGGTGCTATGCAATTGAATATTTCCAATGGATCTTCTTTAAAACAAGTATTCATTTCAGATATTTATGGCAGGATCGTAAAACGTTTGGATTCCTCAGCTACCATTAATCTCAGCGGCCTGGGTAAAGGATCTTATATCATACAGATGATAAAGACCAATGGTGAAAGAGTCTGCAATAAAGTAGTTGTAAACTAATTTTAAACTTTGTTTAAAAGCCCCGTAGCGTTGCGGGGCTTTTTTATTCTCACACCTGCCTGGTGGTTTCACCAGCCGGTATAGTTATTTATTTATAACAATTTAATACGTTCTTCTTCCAGATCAATTTGAAAAATCTGTCTACGGATCAATTCTTCATCCAGTTCAGGATCTTTGTTTAGGTCTGCTAAAAACTTACGTTGATTTTCCAACAGTTCAAGATAGTTTTGTTTTGCTTCATCGCTCATTCGCAGATTTTCAGGTTGACTTAATTTATCTTCCCACATGTTTAACATACGCTGCAAATGCGGATCTTTGTATTGACCCGCTTCATGCTTTTCCTTTAATAAACGCACCGTATGTACACCGAGCCCGTTTCTTATTTTCAATTTTATTTCTTCCTCTGGCAAACCATTGAAACTATTAAAAAGTCCTGAGCGTTTTATTAAATAAGGAAGTGTGAGCCCTTGTATGAGTAATGTAAGTAATATCGCCATAAACGTTACAAACAGTATAAGACTTCTATGGGGAAAAACTTCGCCGCCAGGCAATGTTATGGGAATAGCCAATGCTGAGGCCAATGATACCACACCACGCATGCCTGTCCAGCCTAATAATAATGGTATGCGCCACATTATCCGGGGATTTGCCCTGTTGGGCGCTACCGATGGCCGGAAAATAAGTGTTGCCAACAGTGCCGCATAGGAGCAGATGATCCTTGTTATTATTAAAATAACTGTAACAAATACTCCATATAAAATGGCTTTATTCAATGGAATATTATCTGCCTGGAGTCCCGATACGATTTCGGGCAGCTGTAAGCCGATCAACATAAATACAACACCATTCAGGATAAAAATAAATGCTTCCCAAAAACTGTAACCCCTTATACGGCTGGCGCCTGATAAAAAAACAAGTCTCCTGTTTGCAAGGAATAAACCTCCTGATACAACTGCCAGCACGCCTGAGCTATGAAGTTGCTCAGCAACCCAGTAAAGAAAATATGGTTCAACAAGTGTAAAAGCAATATCTGATGCAGGATCGGTTGGTAATATTTTATGTGCCTGCATGAACAACCAACCCAACAACAGGCCAATACCAACGCCCCCGATCACCATCCATGAAAAGCTAAGCAAGGCCTGGCTGAAAATAAACTGGCCCGTGCCTACAGCCATCAAAGCAAACCTGAAAATAATAAGCGAGGAAGCATCATTCAACAAACTTTCTCCTTCTAAAATAGTAGCTGTGGCCTTAGGTATTTTTACAAATTTTGTAATGGCAGCAGTACTTACTGCATCAGGTGGGGATACAATACCGCCCAATAAAAGACCCAATGCCAACGTAAAGCCCGGTACCAGCCAATTTGTAAACACAGCAACTGTTATCGCTGAAACAAGTACAACCAGGAACGCAAAACTGCCGATGATGCGCCACCATTTTTTCATCTCCTTAAAAGAAATACTCCAGGATGCTTCAAATAATAATGGTGGTAAAAAAATAAAAAAGATAAGATCAGGATCCACCTTCACTACAGGCAGACCAGGAATAAAACTAATGAACAGTCCTGCTACTACCAATAATACCGGGTAAGCAATGCGCAGTTTTGTTGCAAGCATCTCTATCAACACGATTGCCGTAATGAGTGCCAGCATGAACGGGATCTGGTGATGCATATAATCGGTTTTATTTAAACAGCTGAAATCAAATATAGTTGAAGTGGCTGGTGATTATAATATAAATCTACGGTAGGCTTTGTATACTTTTTATGATTTTATAACGAAGAACAATGCTTTTTTCAATATCTTAGATCACAAACCAAGACTGACATTCGTATTATGCGTGCCCTTTTATTTATACTTTTCTTTTTTTTATTGCAGTTAGCCGGACTGGATGCAAGATCCCAGGATAGCGGCCCCGGGAATATGAGGTTAGCGGATTCTATTTTCTACCTGAAGCAACTGGATTATAAAATGCATGGAAATCAAAAGCCATTATACGTTGATGGCCATCACAATAATTTGAGTTTACAAAAGACCATTCCTTCTGTTGCAGCAAAAAATAAAACAAATTCAATTTGTCATGATACATCCGGAAGGATCATTTTAATCAATGATACCGTGGTCTATTACACAAAAGATCCATATCCAACAGCAGATGGAAATTATCTTTTATCGGGACAGTATATCCTGAATCTTCCTCCCTATACTAAAGGAGGCGGATTTCTTTTAAAATTTGATATAAATGGAAATATTCTTTGGCACAAAATATATGACAGCCTCAATAACACGGGATATAATTTTCTTAATTATTACAATGTAATGGAATTACGGGATGGTTCTATTTTCCTGGCCGGATCAACAAATAATCAAATTACCGGGAATGATGACCTTGTATTTACCAGGCTCGACAATGCAGGAAACCTGGTTTGGAGCAAAGTATATAAATCGCGTTTATGGGGAAACGGTAGTGGCAGTGCCGACTATTATTATGTGCAGCAAATGAAAGAAGATCCTGTTACAGGTGAAATTTATATAACCGGCCCATTTTGGGTAGCTGGTTCGAGCCTTATAAAACTGGATGCCACAAATGGTAACCTGCTATGGAGCAAATCGTATAGTTCTGATGATGGGAACTTCGATAATCCATTTGGCTTAGATATTAAACAAAACGAGATCCGGTTGTTTAGCAGGTTTTTGGCAAATCCGAAAGTTGTTTATAATATTCGTACCATCGATAAACAAACAGGAGACACAATTCAAAATAAATATTTTGTTAGCAATGATACTTCAGGAAACAAATCCCAGATGTTGGGCAGAGCACCATTAACAGTTTTGAATAATGGTCATTACAGTATCAGTGGCTCATGCTATGGATATTATGTATTCAACTGGAATGGAGTAACACCATTGTACCATGCTGCATACATAGAATTTGATGAGAATTTAAATTTTGTAAAAGCCAATGCATTTAAAAACAGTATCTCATCAAACAACTATAACACGTGTATAACGATTCACCCTGACGGATCCGGCTTTTTTACAATGTTGCATTATGTCAGCAGTTATACCGGGGATGTTTATTCGATTCAATTTAATAATGACCAGTTCTTAAAGCAAAGAAGAAAGCATACACAAGGCGATGGAGTTCCATATGAGCCCCATACGCTGCCAATACCCGGGCAGGGTGATATGATTGCCAGGCTGATGGGTGATTCAATTACCAATATCGCAAAAATAGAAATATTAAAATTACATCCCTCTGATACAGCTTCTTCCTGCCTTGGTTATGACGACCAAAGTACTTATTTATATCCTTTTCAAATCGTGCCATTGAACTGGAGTGCAGATTCCGTTCGTTCAGATGTATTCCAGGAAAATCCCAATAAAACATTTACTGCGCACCCGTTTGGTATTAATCGGTTGCCTGGTTGTTTTTCAGTTTCTGGTTGTGATTCTTTAGAACTTACCGGCTCTGCAAATTCAATTTGTTTATCACAAGCTTTGCAGGTAACAGCACATAGAAATACCGGATGCGGAAGTAATGTTTCATGGCAATACAATACAGCTGTTGTCAGCGCAGCTACACAACTAAATGATTCTACAGTAAGCTTTCAGTTCAACTCGGTATGGTCTGGTTATATTTATGCTTCTATTCCCGGGTGCACAACAATTGTTGATTCCGTTTACATTAATGTTTTACAGGCCCCGGTTACACTTGATCTTGGGCCTGATACTACCATTTGCCCGGGAAATATTATAACACTCAATGCACACACCGGTTATGCGTCTTATACCTGGCAGGATGGATCAGCAGATTCTACATTCTCTGCCACACTACCCGGTACTTACTTTCTACAGGCGAATGATGCATGCGGTAGTATCTTTCATGATACCATTGTTATTTCACCGCATGCGCCGGTATCATTATATGCAGGTCCTGACAGAACAAAATGCAATACCGACACAATACATTTACAGGCACCCAATGGTTTTATCAGTTACTCCTGGTCGCCGAACTATTCAATAAGCGCCCTGAACACACAATCTGTAATCGTTAATCCATCAACAGATACCAGTTATTTTCTGCAGGCGGCCATTGACGCCGGATGCTATGCTTTCGACACCATTCATATAACAGTACATCACTCAACTCCTATAAACCTGGGAAACGATACAAGTTTGTGCACCGGCAACTCATTAACACTTGATGCCGGTTTGCAGTTTACAAGTTTTGCCTGGAACACCGGTAGTAACAGCCAGCAGATCATTGTAAATACGGCAGGAGATTTTTTTGTAACTGCTACCGATGCGAACAACTGCAGATCGACAGACACGATCAGTGTCATTAATGTTTATCCGTTACCGGTAGTTTCACTCGAACACAATACCGGTTTATGCATAGGCTCAACCCACTTACTGGAAGCCGGAACATTCAACAGTTACCTCTGGCAGGATGGTTCTGTTGCCAGTACGTTTATCGTGACAGGAACAGGGAATTATTACGTAACTGTTATAGACAGTCATGGTTGTAAAGGGAGCGATACCGTTAAAATAGTTACTATCTATCCGCGGCCTGCTGATTTTTTACCTGCTGATACAACGCTATGCAATTTCGAAAAAAAGCTATTGCAGCCCATAAAGACTTATTCAAATTATTTATGGAACACAAACAGCATTTCTCCTTCCATTGTGATCAATCAACCAGGCAATTATTGGTTACAGGTAACTGATAATAATGGATGTGTTGGTCGTGACAGTATCGTTTTAATACCCAAAGAGTGCCTTCATGGATTATATGTGCCTGCTGCTTTTACACCGAATACGGATGCTACGAATGACCGCTTGCGTGGAATGCTTTTTGGAACTATAGAAAAATATGCTTTCTCAGTATATAACAGGTACGGGCAATTGGTGTTTCAGGCAGCAAATCCCGAAGAAAGCTGGAATGGAAATTTTCATGGAGCACCTCAATCTACGGGAACCTACGTATGGATTTGCAAATACCGTTTGGCCGGTGAAAGTGAGAAAACAGAACATGGAACAACTGTCCTGATAAGATAGTTACCTAAACCACTACCGGTGATGTCTTACCTATCGGTTAACAGGTTGAAAAGTTGATTCGTTAATAAAGGTCGTAGCCTTTTTAACTTTGTTAACCAATCAACTTTTCAACCTGTCAACACTTTCAACCAAACATTAAATCACTATTTTTATACCTAATATCAATAGAATAATATGGCCGAACAGGAAGTAATAAAACACACAAAAGCGGTGTATAAAGTATGGAACAGTAAAGAGCATAGTTTCTGGCATAAACTAAAAGAATTTCTTCTTGAAATATTCATCATTGTATTTGCTATATCTGTATCCCTTTGGTTTCACAACAGGAGTGAACACCAGCATCAACAAAAAGATGTGAAAGAATTCCTGCTTGGATTAAAAGCAGATCTGCAATCTGATATTAAAGAAATGCAGTCAGACAAGAGTTCTTATCTCAATCAAAAAGCTGCATTTTCCTATATTTCGAAACTGAAGATGGGAGAACCGATGAATGTTGACAGTCTTCGCAAGCATTATACCTGGGTCTTCAATACAACTGGTCTTAATCCTAATGACGGGAGGTTTGAAGGTTTTAAAGCTTCCGGAAAGATCGGCACGATTGAGGACAGGCTTTTGCAAAACGATATCATGGACCTTTACCAGGAGAATATCCCCAGTTTACTCAGCAGCACCAATGCTTATGTTTTAAAAAAGAATGCGCTTTTTACGTATGTTGAACAAAATCGCAAACGGGTTAATGATTCAACTACCAATCTTATTGAAGTACTAAATTCAGAAGTCGTTCACAATCTTTGTGGTTCACTTACTTTCACATCAGAAATAACAGGAAGGTATGATTCAGCTATTGCAAAGATGGAAAAGATCATTGCAGGAATTAATAAAGAGTATGAGATAAAAGATTGATTGCGTCACAGCTTTTTAATACTATCCAATTCTTATTTTGGATGATCTCATCGCTTATCAAAATCAAACATGCATAGTTTGCACAACCCGGAAATAATCATTTTATCAATACATCCTTCAATCCTTTGCACATCGATCTTACAGCATAATAACTATCAGGCTGGTTTTCATCTTTCCTGATCTTTATTTGAATATGCCCGGGAGATTTTTGCATGTAAAATGTTGTCCCATCATCAAGAGTGAAAGTAGCGTCCGATTGTGTATTGAGAAAGGAGATATTATTTTTATTGCCAATTATTTTGTTCATATAAGATTCTGCTTTCCGGTTTTCATTTTTATCGAAATAAGCATTCATAGAAAAACCGCCTCCTGTATCATTGTAAGAAATGCTAAGATCTTTTTTATTATGCATGCAGGAGATGGTTAGGATGCATAATAATGCGCAAAATAATGTTACTGACTTTTTCATGTTGCTGTTAATTGTGAATGAATAATTTATTACAGCCAATGGCTGAACTGGTTGTTCCAAAAAAAGTTGAGTAAATGAGATCCGTTGAAGTAAAGCAAAGTTAATAAAAAAGTTATAGCAAAAGAATTTACTTTAATCGCAGAAAATGGCTACCGAAAATATTTCTTTCGTATTTCGCTAATAAACCCCCGTTTTATCATTGAATTTTGTGTTATGCCAACCTCAGTTATTCCCTATTCTGTTTTAGACCTTGCTACAGTTATAGAAGGCAAAACACCTGCCGACAGTTTTCGCAATAGTCTTTCTCTTGCCAGGCATGTGGATGAACTTGGATATAACCGGTTCTGGCTGGCCGAGCATCATAATATGGCAAGCGTTGCAAGTTCCGCTACGTCAGTACTGATTGGTTACATAGCGGCTGGTACAAAAAACATTCGTGTAGGCTCTGGCGGTATCATGCTTCCCAATCATTCACCATTGATCGTAGCTGAGCAATTTGGAACACTGGAATCTTTATACCCTGGCCGGATTGATCTTGGACTTGGCAGGGCACCCGGCACAGATCAGTTAACAGCACTTGCCATAAGAGGGAAAAATTTTGGAGCAGAACATAATTTTATGGAAGATATCCAGGAATTGCAGCGGTTATTTTCTGCGGGAAACAGTAACAGCAAGCTGCGTGCAATTCCAGGCGAAGGCCTTGACATTCCCTTATGGATACTCGGTTCCAGCACAGACAGTGCACGGGTAGCCGCAGCCCTCGGCCTGCCTTATGCATTTGCCAGCCATTTTGCACCCACTTATTTTTTACAGGCAATAGCAATATACAGGCAATACTTCAAACCATCGGCCTGGCTAAAAAAACCATATGTGATGGCCTGTGTAAATGTAGTAGCTGCCGGCACAGATGCACATGCTGCAAGACTGGCCACTTCTGTAAAGCAGTTATTCATTGGTGTTATATCCGGTGAACGCAAACTTTTACAACCGCCGGTGGATGAAATGAGCAACCGCTGGACAGAAGAACAAGCCGCCGCTGTACAACATATGCTTAGTTATGCATTTATCGGCAGCGAAGCTAACATTACAAAAAGAATGAAATCATTTTTGCAGCAAACAGGTGTAAATGAAATTATGGCCACATCACATATTTTTGACCATGAAGAAAGATTACGCTCGTATGAAATTTTTAGTAAGGCCATGCTCAGTATCTAGCGCAGGTGTTTTTACACAAATAGCTTCTGACGATGCTCACTATAAAAGACCTTACGTTTGGTTTTAGGTAATATTTTCATTGTTGCCTCGCTTCCATCTGCAGCATATTCCTGTTGATAAATTTTAAATGAATTATTTACACCAGATGTTTTTAAATGCTGATAAAAAATTTTTGCATAGTTAACTGTATCATGTATCAGCTTGCTGATCTTAGCGGCTGGAATTTTTTCAACGATACTCATGGGATGTATACCTGCACGATATAAAGCTTCATTGCGGATAATATTTCCTGAACCGGTAAAAATGGATTGATCCACCAGGATGTCAGCAATGGTATGACCGGCTTTCTCTTTGATCAGTTTTTTTACATGAGCAGGGTTAAATCGCTTACTTAGTATATCTGTGCGCCAATCATAAGTATCTCCCAAAGGCTCAGCGATTTTGTTTGCTTTCACTACATAGCCATTGATTTCCCCGTTGTTGAATTCCAGGTAGAATGAACGGTTTACTTTTTTTCTTTCATTGATCAGCACATCACCAAACAAACCCAAATGAATTCTTACTACCCCATTCTTAAAAATAAGTAAGAGGTTTTTACCAAAGGTTTTGATATCAATAAGCTTTTTCCCATTTAACCACTTAACAGGCATCTTTCCATAACCGCCTGCTTTTTTTACAAACTTTCCTTTAAATGGTTTTAACTGGTCTGCAATATAGAGAATGGAAGGACCTTCGGGCATCTTGTTTTTTTAATGGAAGATGATGCAAATCCGGTGCCTGTAATGTGTATGAATTCAGAATTCTGAGTTTTGAATGCTGAACGGTAAGTGGTGAGTGTTCAAACTTTATAAATATAGATTCCTGTAATTCGTGTTAAAAATTCGTGTTTGTTGTTAAGGGCAGTGTTAGAAAATATCTTCTAAAAGAGAAACCTTTATTAAATAAACAACCTGGCTCACCCAACCCTTTTAACCAAATGCATAGTTCTTATTGTGGCGAGACCTAACAGGTTTTAAAACCCGTTAGGTCTTATGATACCGTCAAACTATGAATATGTTTAAACTAAAATGCTTTTTCTTCATTTTGTTGGTTGGGTTTTATCACGACCAACTGTACAGCCAGGTGCCCGGTTGCACAGATCCAATGGCGAATAATTACAACTCACTGGCAACTGTAAACGATGGAAGTTGCACCTACAATAACACATCATATACACCCCCATTGAAAGTAGATCCGATCAATAGTATTATATCAGAAAGCAGCGGCCTGCAATGGGCCGGAAATTCATTATGGACCTTTAATGATGGTGGCTTTGAAGCAGCTATTTACCGGATAGATACATTAAGCAATGCGATCCTTCAAAAAGTTTCCCTGCAAGGGGCAAGCAATGTAGACTGGGAAGATATCGCCTTCGATGGGACTTATTTTTATATTGGCGACTTTGGTAATAATTATAACGGCGCAAGAACTGACCTGAAAATTTATAAATTCCCGTTCATTGCCATCCCCGATCCTGTTGGCAATCCTGATATAACCATTCCGTCATCACAGATCAGCATAATCAACTTCACTTATAGCGACCAGCCACAACCTCCCGTTATATCCACCGGTAACAATACAAAATTTGATTGTGAAGCCATGATCGTGGACAGTGGTAAGATCCATTTGTTTACCAAGAACTGGGTCGATCTTAATTCCACCCATTATGTGATCAATGGCGTGGAAGCAGGAACATACATTGCTGCTCCGTTGGAAACGCTGGCCACCAACTTTCTTGTAACTGCAGCTGATAAAGCGGTTGGTAATAAAGTTGTCGCACTTTTAGGATACCAGGTTACGGGAACGGCCAGTCATTTTATGTTTCTTTTATCGGATTATACTGGTGGTTATTATTTCAATGGCAATAAAAGAAAGCTTAACCTGCCGGATGTTTTTACAATGGCAAAAGCAGAAGGCATTACTTTCAAAAACGGGCATTATGGATATATAAGCAATGAAAAAGTGGTGCAAACCCCATTTACATTTTCTCAAAAACTACGTTGCTTTGATATTAGAAATTTTGTATCGAATGTACCAATAACTTATATTTTTAATGGCAACGGTAACTGGAATGTACCTGCAAACTGGAGCGACCAAAACATGCCTCCTGCTATCCTTCCTGCCAATAGCCTAATCTTCGTTGATCCATTACCGGTAGGTTCATGCATTCTTAATATTCCTTACACGATCCCCCACGGTTCGTCCATCATGGTGCATGAAGGAAAACAGTTTGTGATAGAGGGTGATCTTTTGCTGCAATAAAGGTTTTGATTTACTTAATTCGTCATTGGGCGGGCGATGCAATGACGGCTAATGTAGAATTTGCCTCCACAATACAAGGGAATTTTATTCATCAGTAAATAGATTTAGCCTATATTTATCTGCTATTTTATTTCTGATTGCGACTAAAATTACCGTATGAACAGCTTTTTAAAACGCCTTTTATTTCTCACCGTATTTTTATTCATAGCTTTTACTGGTTTCACGCAATTTGCAGAAACAACTTTTGCAGATACCAGCACCAATATATCCAGTGATGGGTTTGTTCATTCAGGATTTGCTGAAGGTAAATACATGTACATTTCCGGTTCATCTTTTTCCACTGATTACCCGGTGCCCACAGTAACCAAAACGGATACATCAGGAAGAGTGATCTGGACTGCGTTTGACATTAACCGACAGGTTCAAACGGGGTTTTGCCGCGGCAGTTATAAATCAGGCAGCCAGGTATTTACAATTATGGACCCGAATAATTTAGGTTCATTCGGCGATCCGCTACCCGAGGTCTGGTCTGTTTCTGATTCAAGTGGTGTACTTTCCTGGAAACTCCCTCTCAGCAGTTCCATTGTGCAAATTGTCGATTATGACAATGATTATTTAATAGCACTAACAGGAAGAGATTCTTTTCAATATCACCTCATCGATAAACATACAGGCAAAGATATTTTCAGCAAGCAGTTTGCACGTTCCAACTGGTCGGTGCCCAACTTACCTTTTGTATTTGTAGATAATGCAAAAAATATTTTACTGTCTTGCGCCGATTCATGTAAAAAATTCCGCGATAACAGGCTTACACAATTGGTATGGTGGTCAAATATTCCCAATAACGGCACTTACAAAGTGATCGATATGATAACACAGGATTCGGGCCGCTATATTTTTATGGGACGCAATAATGTGCGTTCTGTAGATACACTCACCGGGAATACTGTCTGGTTTCAACAGGTGCCGGTAGGATATATATTGGGTGTACAAAGTGGTGCTGATTCCAATCCGAAAGATTTTATCCTGAAGGATTCCTTATTATACGTTACCTGGGTTTCGATATACGTTGGAGGAGTTGGCATGGACAGGGCTTTTACATTAACCTGCCTCAATAAAAACACTGGGAGTTACAGGTATAATGTTGCACAAACGTTTACAGGCGTTCCGGTTCTGCCCCCTAATAATGATGATCTTGACTGGCCCTACCGCATCTGTATGGATGCAAATAACCAAATATACATGACGGGTGCCTATGATAACGGTGCGGGTATAGAAGATGATGGCAACTGGGGAATTATGAAATTTGATTGGAGAACCGGTGCTAAAATTTATGAAGCTACTATTACAAACGATCCTTCAGCAAGGATGGAACTTTCGAAAGGAAAATTCTTATATTATTATAATGGGAAAATGTATTGTGCAGGAAATCTTCAAAGGTCTGCAAGCGAGTACATATCAATACCCAAGATGATTTGTTTTGATACGAGTGCCACTTATATAGAAAACTACAGGACATCACCCGCTTTTACTTATCGTTATCCTTCATCGCTTGCGGGGCTTGAGAGTTTTGGAACCGATAAGATGTTGTTGTTAAAAAAACTAGGCAGGTCTGCTATTATAGAATTAAGAACGGGTCAAAATCAATTGCTCTGGAGCAAGACCTATAATACGCCTGGTAAATTTATAATTCCTCAAAATATAAAAAACCTTTCCGATACCATTATATGTGCATCATTCCTGTTGTATTCTGAAAGTGCAGACAAGCTTTCACCTGGCGGGATGGATTCGGTCATCTTCGTAAAACTAGACCCCGCCGGCAACAGCATTTTTCGCAGGAGCGTACTCACAAACGCAGGTGATTCATTAAGGCCAACAAATATATACAGTGATCCGCTTGGCAAAACGAATTTTACTTTTTTAAGAAAAGGGCAGGGAGAAAATGCCATGGCTAATTATGGAAAAGGGTTGAATACAATTTCAAACCTGGCACCTATTGGTAACAGTGAGTCTGGATACCTTTCAGCCTTACCGGGCATAAGGCTAAACCGGTTTCAGCATTATAACGGAGATACAATGATCTATTTCCGTTCGGAATCACCTCTTTTCAATGTCGGGTATATGTATTCTGCCACGCAAACTGCTCCCGGTTCATACACTTATTACGGGTTCAGACCGATACAAAATTTCGGCAAAGTGTATTCAACCATAAAACTTGATGCCAATTCATTCTTTGTGGTAGGCAGAAGCACCAATGGTAATATTATCGGGGCAAGATACAATCACCATTTACCAACCGCCCTTGTTTGGGAACGCGAGCTAACCGATGCAGGATCTATGTTAAATGCCGATACTTCGCAAACAGCTGTTTATGCCATTTCAGAAAAAACGAATGGTACGATGATGTTGACCAAGATCAACAAAGCCGCCGGAAATGTGAACTGGAGTTTTGAAAGAGGACCCGTACAGAAAAAAATGGTCCCGGTTGATTTTAAATTCAACCAGTCTTCCAATAGTATGTATGTTACCGGTTATGTAAAAGACTCAACCGTTGCAGGTGTAAAAAGCAATTATTTTCTGCTTGCAATTGATTCTTCGGGTACAGTTTTCCGTGATCTTGAAAGAGCAGGTGCCGGATTGAATGAAACCAGTGCCAGGAACATCAGCTTCCTTGGCAACGGAACCGTTATATATGGAGGCAGTATCAGCACAGCAGACCTGGGAACTGTTGGCTTTTATAAGTCTGATTGTTTTAATGCAAAAACGTATACATTCACGGGCTCTGGCAATTGGAACGTTGCTGCCAATTGGTTAAACAATGAGTTACCGCCGGCGGTTTTACCTGATTGTTCAAAAATAATTATCAGTCCTTCGGGAACCTGCATTTTAAATGTACCCCAAACCATTTCTCCCGGCGCAACAATTGTTGTTACTGCTGGTTCAACATTTATTATATCGGGTAATCTTACTATTCTGCATTAAGTTGTTGAGGCAACGTTTTTATCTGTGTGAATGATGGAAACGTACATGAAGGATTGAGTGGATAACACGAATTTTACACCGTGGCCCGGAGCCTGATCACAAGTGTTCCGAAGATTTTCCCGCAGATTTAAGATGATATTCGATTATTAAAATTGTATTCTTCTTTAATCTGTGTACTTAATCTTTTTTATCTGCGGGAAAATCTTCCGAACAATTATGCTCTTATAACCAGCCACATTGCGAATGACGTTCCCATCATGCTCGCATCATTGTTGCCAGGAAAATTTTGGCACAGAATTGGAAATCTACCTCATGAGCTCAATACCTTGAATACCCGGTACCATGAAAACATATAGGAAAAGTGGTATACCCGTTTTGAAATCCGGTTATCACAATTGAACATAGAAAAGGCGCTGTTTATTCAACGGCGTCTTTTCATTTAAACATAATTTGATTACAACGTATAATATGAATAAGCCAGTTCATACAACCTGTTATCAATAAATAGCCATATTCATTTAATTTTGCCAGATGAAATCACTCCAGCGCATAATCGCCGTTTTTTTCCTTGTCTTTTTTTCGCATGCAGTATATGCACAGGTACATGATAGTATTAAAGCATATGTAAGGGAAGCTTTGGATACCATACGGCACCAATCATTGTTCAGCAAAAAAGTAAACTGGCAAACTGCCAGGAACAAAGCTGAACTACAATTGACTAAAGCAAAAACGATGTTGGATGCAGAAGCCATCGTAATCGAAGTTTTTAAACAACTGGAAGACAACCATGGTATGTACGCCGGCGTAGACACTTCTTATAAATACATGGTTCCGGGTCCCGAGCGGATCATGAGTAAATCCATCCTGCAACAATATCAAAAGCAAAGGTCTGTAAAAATAAAAATGCTTGAGAATGGTATCGCCTATTTCAAAATGCCTGCCGTGCTGATTGGCAGCGATCAAAAAAAGATGAAAGAATGGGCCAACCTGATGATGGATTCTTTGTGCAGGATAAATGCGCTTAAACCCAAAGCTTATATCATCGATCTGCGCATGAATAATGGCGGGAATAGCGAACCCATGTGGCAAATAATAAAGAACTTCGTTGGTGAGGCCAATAAAACTTACCTGGCTGATGCGGACCTGCACATCATTCCCGTAAAACCCGACTCAGCAGAACTTGCCTATCAGCGTGCAGCCGTTCCTGATAGTTTTTGTGTACTGGCTAAAAATATTTTAACGGTACCTGTTGCTGTGTTGACGGGTCCCGGCACTGCCAGTTCCGGCGAGATCATGGCGCTTTCGCTAAGCACCCGCCTTAATACACGTTCATTCGGAGAACCATCTATTGGCGTTGCTACAGCTACCAATGGATTCATTATACAAAATAAAGGCTATCTCCTGCTAACAGTAAATTATATTGCCAACGCCCGCAAAAAAGTATTGACTGATAAATTCATCAACCCGGATGTTTTTGTAAAAAGCGATACGGATGATTATGAAAACCCGGAGCATGATGGAACGGTATTGGTCGCAATGAAGTGGTTGAAGGGAAAATTGAACGCAAAGAAATAGGCTTCCGGGATTGAAAACCTTTGAAGCATCAGAAACCACTTTAGCCTCAGAGATTCAGAACACTGGTGCCATAAGAGGTAAACTCTATAAATTCAATGCTTTCTTTATAAGAATGAATGCTCAATGCGGTTTTAACCAGGGACATTATTTACCTGGCTGCTTTCTTACCACCAGCAGTTTTTTTAACGATAACCTTTTTTGCTACGACAGTTTTCTTTGACGCTGATTTTTTTGTAGCGCTTTTTTTACGAATTGATTTTGCAGCTTTCTTTACTGTTTTTTTCACAGGCTTTTTAGCGGCTTTCTTCTCCGCTTTTTTTATTTTCCCTCCCAAACCGGGAACCGCCGATTTTACTGAATCAATTGCTTCTCCTGCTATTGATACCAAATGATCTTTTTCATTCATGATCCTTCCCGCAATCTCTCCCACTTTTTCTGCTATCCTGATCATCGTAGATTTTGATTTTCCTTTTTTAGAAACCTGCTTTTTTGTTGCCATGGATTTTTTTAAACTGTATATCAAGTACCAGGCCAGTACGGGTAAATATTTCTAACAGCTATTGCAGAAGATTACTAGAGATAGTTTCTGGCGTCAGAATGGGAGTGAGAGGGAAAGGCAGGTTTGTATTCAGCATATCATCAATAAACGAAGTTGCCCGGATCTTTCTTTTGGAGCACGGTGAACACAAGGGAGCACTTCACTGCCCGGATGATCAACCGCCAACCTCCATAAATGACCGAGTCCCAGGCTCACCGGGCTTGCGCCAGGTTTAGCCAGATAATGAAGATCAAAAAAATGGTCACTTAAAAATGATTCAAAATCTTCCGCTGGCCCACGAAATCGTTTTTTGAGTTCATCACGTATTTCGGGAACAAGGATCTTTTGTTCCGCTTGTACATTTGGCAATATTTCACTTGGCTCGCCATAGTAAGTGCATAAAAAAGTATCGGTTGGTACTGGAGATCGGTCTACATGAAAAGAATAAACGTCTGTTGGAAAAAAAGGCCAGGCATCATCACTCTCATAGCACCTGATCAGGTTAAGGGTTGGAGATGCACCATGAGCTTTCAACAGTTTTAAATCATTAAACAATATTTCACGTGCAACCTGTCCTTGCTCACTCAAGGGAAGTTCACGAAGCATTTTCGGATCAAGTACTTCTATATTTTCGTTTATTGATATCTTATTGACGATCTCAGCAAAATCACCTTGAAGTTTACGGGTCCAGCAAATTGCATTGGTTGTTCCGTAAAAAGGCGTGAAGACAAGGTCCTGAAAATTTGTTACACTGTGAAATTGATATTCAGAATGAGATAAATTGATCATAACAGCTTGGATGAATATAAAAACTTTTGACAAAAGTAGGAATATCTTAACCGGCAAGTATTCCTTTTGGTGATCTAATGGTATTTTACTTCATGTTGAATGGCCCATAATCTCTCAATTACAAGGCATTTTATTTTCAAATGTAGTTCGGGTAAGAATGGAACTTGTACTTAAAGTTTAGGAAACTTATATTTTACACGCCCACAAAAAAAAGTGGCTGCTCACCAGCAGCCACTTTGCATAACGAGAAAACCCTAATCCAAAATGAAAAGCTTTTGGTTGGTGATGGTATTGCCATTTTCCAGCCGAATAATGTATGCTCCTGCTGCTGGTTTACCGAGGTTGAGTTTTTGTTGAAATGCTTTTCCGGTTTCTGTTGTTCCTTTGTAAAGGGTGGTTATGTATTTTCCATTCATCGAGTACAGGGAGATGCTGATGCTGCCTGTTGTTGATGGTACAAAAGATATATTTACAAAAGACGTGCAGGGGTTGGGATAAATGTTTAAACTGTTTTCTATTTGTACAACCGGTGCAGCTGGTTTAATAGATTTTGTAGCTGCGGTAACATGATTGCCATTCTTTTCTCCATTGCATGCCAGGTAAATCACTCCTGTTCTCCTGCAATTATTCGCATCTTTTACTACCCAGGTATACATTCCTTCTGCCACACCGGTGAATATATTAGATGCCTGGAAAGTATTTCCGCCATCCTTTGAATAAGTAAGGGTTCCTGTTCCGCCACTTGCAGTGATCTTAAATGATCCATCTGCAGTTTCAGGGTTGGTTGGCTTTCTTGTTACGGATGCATCTGCATTAATAGAAGGAGGATTCGATATGGTCACTTGTCCTGTTTTTGTATTACCAGCTGCATCTTTTATTACCCAGTTGTATGTACCTGCTGCAAGGCCGGTAAATGTATTGGATGACTGGAAGCTTGCACCTCCATCTTTGGAATAGATGAACCCACCTGTTCCACCACCTGCCGTTAATGTAAACGAACCGGAAGCATCGTTGCAACAAAGCGGGTTGGCGCTTGCTACCAGGACCATTATAGGCGGCGCAACACAAAGTTTTGTGTCAAATGAAAATGCTTTTCCTACACCATTGTTTCCTGCCACGAGGCTGAACAATGTTCCGAACGTATTACCAAGATTTAAAAGGCCTGTACCAAAATCAAGTGAGCGTGATGGACTTCCTATCAATATGCGGTTACTGCATGAAGCGCCTTTTACTTTACCGGCTCCGGCCACACTGTAACCAATAAGCGAAGTTGCGTTTATACCTAAAAAGGCATCTGCTGTTGCGGTCAATGTCCATGCAGGAGCTGCCTGGTAAGTTCCATCCGCTTTTCCAAGGTATACATAAGCTGCACCTCCTCCAACATTTGCATTGATGAGCTGGGCTCCTGATGAAGCTGGCTCACCTACTATGATATCGCCATAGCCATCGCAATTTATATCCAGCACATTGTCGATAGCATAACCGAATAAAAGGTTTGATTGTATGACCTGTAAAATATTATTGCTGTTGCGTGGTGATGTTAATGACTGGTCGGGTATTACATAACCGGAAGGAGAAGACGCTTTCTTTTTAAACACACTTACGGTTCCCGTTTTCAACTGCAGGTTCAATACATTAATAACTGCATTGCCCAAAGGTGCACCTACCAATACGTTTCCGTTTCTTGTACCATTACCATCTCTTACTCCTTTTACAGAAGTACCAAAAAGGTTGGCAACATTGGCAACAGCGCCAACAAGATTGGTTAATAACCCTCCGGAAGTAGCAGTAAGCGTTGCACCAGGGTTTGTATTTACGCCGGCACCGTTACCGTAGTAAACAAGTGCGCTGCCCTGCAATAATTTTCCATTCAATAAAGCGCTGATAGAACCTGCATTTACACCTGCCGGGGCTGTAGCTACCACATCCGGTTTACCGTCACCGTTATAATCGCCCAAACCATCTACACTGTATCCAAACAACAGGCCACTGATATTAGCTTCTACCAGGCCCAGCCCCAGTAAACTTGTCTTTACAGGTTCCAGTTTGGTAATAGCCAAATTGCTGTTGGCATTATTACTAAGGAAGACAAAAGCGCCGCCGGATTGAACATCTACTATCCTGGTACCTAACAACCCGGCTTTTACACCAGCATAAGTGGGCGCTCCAACAATAATGTCTTTTTTACCATCATTGTTTAAGTCTTCGGTTACGGCTACAGAAAATCCAAATAATGCTTTTATAGAAAGGTTAACTCCGTTTTCCAATATACCGGTACCGCTTAGCTGCAAGCTAAGAAAAGGAGTTGTGTTGGTGCTAAGCGTAGCGCCATTAAATACATAGGCCTTTCCCACTTTACCGGTAGCAGTTGCTCCGCCACCAATTGCCAGGCTTACATTATCCAATGGTGCGCCTACAATGATATCGGCTTTACCGTCATTATTAATATCTCCACCGGCAATGCTATAACCGAAAAGTGCTCCGGCTACCGCTGTTGTAGGCTGTAGTTTAGCACTTGGTACAACCGGTAACCCACTCGCACTTCCATAATAAATAAACACAGCACCAACACTTGCAAGTGTTCCTGTGCCGGAAATAATATCAACCGTTGCCGGCGCACCAACAGCTACATCATCATATCCATCGTTGTTCACATCACCCAGGCCCGCAACAGAAAAACCATATGCAGCATCCACAGCAAGCTGCCCAATCAATGTTGGTAATATACCATTCGCACTGGTCGGTCCATTCCGGTGTTTGGTTTATGGGATCAATCGTAACGGGATAGACCGCTTTTGAATCATCAACGATGATCTGCAATTGACCATTCTTTCCCATTTGCATATTAGCCGCAAGCGGCTGCTGGTTTGCATCCCACACTTTCAGATCACGGTAGAAAAGTTTTGTAGTTCCTGACTCATCTTTCAATTGAAGTTCATTATTACTTACTGATGGAACAAGATTGCCAGACAGCTGCATCATCACAGATAATGCTTTATCACCGGCAGGTTTGTTATTGATCACAAAGTTTTGGCGAAGTCCTTCTTCAGTATTTATATATTCTATATCAAAGCCACTATGCCTTACAGTGAAATTGTTTTTCCCGGTAGATGAAAACGGCTGGTCATTGGATGGCATGTTCATATTGGCTTTACCCTTACCAATATAAATCAGCTGCATATCAACAGACCAGCTATGTTTCTCATCTTTTTCACCGGTTAGCAACGGTGTTAGTGTAAAACCTGCAGAAGTAATAACAGCACCTGTGCGCTGTTTTTTATTGGCCGCAAAATATTTTCCGGAAGCCTGTTTAAAATGATATTCACCAGCAGCTATATATGCCTGGGCGGCATTTTGCCAATCGGCGTCAACCTGGTTTGTTTTGTCAGGGTTAATGCTTTTTTTCTGAGCAAATTGTGCAGTAGCAATAAATGGTAGTGCTGTTAATAAGAGGCAACCAAACGTAAAGTTTTTAATCATAAAAAGGGTTTTAAGATGAATAAATGGTTGGTCTCAGAAGAAGTTGGATCAAATAAATTCCGAAGTAGAATGTAAAACTATACAAGGCCTGAAAAAATAATGTCCCCTAAACATTGTAAGACAAATCCTAAAAGTTTTATTTAAAAAACTATGTGCTACAAAAGTTTTTTGTGCGCTGCATACATTCAATCTATTCAATCTTCCGGGATAAAGCGGTTAAATAAGTAATAGAAATGAAGCAGTTGTCGTTGTAAATACAAATCTTAATATCTACCTATATTATGAAAGCCATCGTTAACCCTAACCCCTTGCTCAATGCTTCTGCGACAGCTTCGGCAACGCAAAGTTTCATGGAGAAAATGCCCTGGCTCGTTAAAGTTTATTCTGACAGGTCTGTCGTTTACCTCCCGGAAACGACCGGTACTGGTTTTTCAAGAATGCTTTACCTGGAAGATGGTCTTAGTGTGCGCAACCTGGATTTTAAACTGAGATCAGAATTTGAATTCATGCGGCTTGCCAGGAAAGAAGGCGAAGAAAAAACATTCCAGCTATACTATTTTCTTGACAGCATTAATTTCCATTTTAGTATTAATGATGATAAAGAACTTTTATCACCTGCAACATTTTCAAATATAATCCTTGTATCAAACGACATGCAGATACGTGGGCGTTTTGAAAAAAACGAAACAGTGAAAGTGATCATTATTTCAATCTCTGTTTCATGGCTTAAAAAAAACGGCTTTGAATCTATTGAATGGTGCAGGTCATTTTTAGCAGACAGTAGTGAACGTGATAAAGGCATCCTGTTAATGCAATACCCGGGCACAGCCGATCATAGTCTTGTAACACTTATTAATAAAATGCATGTACCGGGCAATGAGTTCCCGTTTCCTATAAAAGCAAACTGCCTGAAACTGATCGATCTTTTTTTTGAGGCCATTTCTAAAAGAAGCGCTGTTGATCTTAAGGAAAATCACACCAACTATTTTCTAAAAATGGTAGAAGTGGAGAAAAGAATTACTGGTTGTCTTCTTACCGATCTTCCTGTCATTAAACAACTTTCAAAAGAATTCCTGATGAGTGAAAGCACACTGAAAAAACATTTTCGCATGGTGTATGGGAAAAATATTTACGAATATTATCTCGACAAAAAAATGCATCTCGCCAGGGAAATGTTGTTGAATGAAAAGAAACCTGTTTCGCAGGTAGCATACACGCTTGGCTATGATAAAGTGTCCGGGTTTTCAAAAGCGTTTAAGAAAACATTTAATATACTGCCAAGCCAGTTAAAACAGTAATCTTGAAAAAATTCAGGGACATATCCATTGCCAAAAGGCTTTATTTCATAGTAGGCGCTATGGCCGTGCTCATTATTGTTGAATTATTTAGTCTTTGGTTTTCCATTCATACGCTTTCTGCTGTAAGGGCATTTGTAGGTGCGGAAGGTTTATGGTCCAAAGCTCAGAAAGATGCTGTTTATAATTTACGGAAATACAGTCGTACACATAACGTTGCCGATTACATGGAGTTTAAGCAGCTTATGGAAGTACCGTTTGGGGATCATATTGCCCGGCTGGAACTTAATAAAGAAAATCCTGATTTTGCAGTTGCCCGGCAGGGATTTCTACAGGGTCGCGTACACCCTGATGATATAGACGGTATGATCAACCTGTTCAGGAGATTTTACAAAAATTATTATATCGGGAAAGCCATCGTAATATGGACAAAGGGTGATTCCATCATTTCGAAAATAGAACCCATAGCAGACCAGGTACATGCCGAACTTGGCAGCGGGCATCCTTCTGCGGAGAAACTGGATCGACTGATGTCGGAGATCGATGTTATCAATGAACAGCTTACCAAACTGGAAGATGATTTTTCCTATACATTGGGAGAAGGATCGAGGTGGCTGGAAAACCTGGTTTTAAAAATACTGCTTGGTGTTGCTGTAACGGTTGAATTTACGGGGCTGCTACTAACCTTTCTCGTTACCAGGAACATTTCAAGAGAATTGAATGAAATAAACAAGGCAACCAATAAAATAACCCGTGGAGATCTTTCTGCAAGGGCAGCAGTATTGTCTAAAAATGAAATAGGCCAGGTAGCGATTGAAGTAAACCAGATGACTGAACAACTTATACAATCCAATAAAGAACTGGCACAGGTAGCCTATATTGCTTCGCACGATCTGCAGGAGCCTTTGCGAACCATATCAAATTTTGTTGCGCTTTTTCAGAAAAAGTATAAAGGACGATTTGATGAAGATGCTGATGAATACCTTGCATTTATTGCTGAAGGAACAACGAGAATGCAATTACTTGTAAGGGACCTGCTTGAATATTCAATGATTGGCAATGATAAAAAACTGGTGAAGCTGGATCTTAATAAAGAAGTGCAGCATGTATTAAAAAACCTGGCTGTAAGTATCGAAGAGAACAATGCCAGCATTCATGTATCAAAACTGCCTGTTATTACCGGTTTTTTTGAACTACAGTATTTGTTTCAAAATATGATCAGCAATGCCATTAAGTTCAGGAAGAATAATATTGACCCTGTGATCAATATAACGGCACAGGATAATGGCAGTGAATGGCTGTTCAGCGTTCATGATAACGGTATCGGTATTGAACAAAAATATCATGAGCGCATTTTTACCATATTTCAGAAACTGCATACATTCAGCCAATACCCGGGCACAGGTATTGGGCTGGCTCATTGTAAAAAGATCGTAGAAATGCACAGGGGAAAAATATGGATATTATCTGAACCTGGTACAGGCAGTACTTTTCATTTCACCATTCCAAAACAAAACAGCCAATGAAAAAGAAATTTAAAAGCATCTTATTGATAGATGATAATGCTGCAGACAACCGGTATAACCAGATCATCCTGGAAGAAATGAATATTGCAGATAAGGTTGAGATCGCTGAAACCGGTATTGAAGCTTTGGAAATGCTGGAAGATAGCGATCACCCACGCCCCGACCTTGTGCTGCTGGATATTAACATGCCGAAAATGAATGGCTGGGAATTTTTAGAAGCCTATAAAAAACTAGGTGCCGGGCAGGATGATAAAAATAAAAATGTAGTTGTTATACTTACCACTTCTATAAATCCAGAAGACAAGGCCAGGGCGGAAGGTATTGCCGGCGTTGCAGAATTTAATACAAAACCACTAACGCCGGACATGTTGAACAATATTTTTAAAAAATATTTGTCGCAAGCTGATGATGAAGAAAAGTGATTGCGGAATGTATAAATGCCTGGTGAAAACGCGGACCTGGCATTTCGTTTAACAAAGAGGCCGGTATTATAATACCGGCCTCTTTGCGTATAATATTTTCTAATCAGGGGCATTCCCATTTATAGCCCATATATTCAAATCCGCCCTGGCTTACCAACAGCGGGTGATTCATAGAATCTACCTGGTAGGTAACAGGATAATCAATATTCGTATAAATAGTGAAATTGATCACGTTGTTTTTGCTGATGAAATAAGGAAGATGCGGATCAAAGCCGACATGGATCTGGAAGAAAGGATCGGCCATAAAAAAATACCTGGATGTTGCATTGAAATAATTCGGCACCATATCATAGTTATAATAAATAGAATCATCGGCCCAATAACTGCTTCGGAACAGGATACTCTTTACATTGTCGTTCTCCCAACGAAGATCAGAAGTGGATGTATCCGTATCCGTTGAACCTTCATAATGGTCAACAGTTACCAGTTGGGTAAGCAGGTTGCCGCTATATAAAAAATCTGTGACCGAATGTACCGTGTCGAAGTGATTGTACATATCATAATCATGCGATATTTTGCGGGTGATCATACTGTCATTCGTGTAAAGAAAGGTATCAATATGATATAACAGGTTGCCGGGCTTTTCATAATAAGCCATACTTAGAACACGATCACCATCATATGTATACAATACGTCAGCACTTGTTCCTATTACACTTGTAAGCTTTAAGCCGGTATAAAAAAAATCTGCAGTATCATTGATACCACCTGATCCTCCGTAATAATAAGCTGTTTTTATATGGCAGGAATCCTGCACCGTATTATTGACCGGGGGCGGAATAATGTTTTCCGGGTCATCTGAACGGGCGGCGACCTCTTTCTTACAGGCAGTGAATATGAATGCGGCAATCATTGAAAAGAATAAAATTTGTTTCATGCAAAATAATTTTTAGAATAAAGTGAATGGATATTGATTTTAAAACGGCTCAGCAATATTATTGCCTGTAATTACTTTCATAAAGGAATGCTACGCTGAAAGAAATAAGCCGGTACTGAGCAGGTAAAACAAATACAAGTCAAAAATCAGCCTTAAACTTTTCCAGTTTTATTTCTCATTGCCGAAAATATATTTTTTGCTGAAAGAAAAACATGAGGTTGGCCAGAATATCGGGTGCCATTACCCGAAAAATATTCAAAGTATCTATTACAAAAACATCTATCCGTTGCTTGCATACTACACCTCGTGCATTTCAAAACCTGCAGGTAGACAATTTTATTAAACCATAGCGTTTAAGGGGTTCTAAATGCACGGGCATTTCACAGGGGCTATCCTGTTATTTGTAAATGAATACGTTAATGATATGTTTAAGCATTCCTGTATCGGCATAAAAAAGTACAATATTGTCACCATTCGAAATCATGTATGCAATGCCGTTAGCTATACAGATGCGGCAACAAAGCTAAAGGTTGATTTAGCGAAGCCATAGGGTGCTGCTGTTTCCGATGAAGCCCGGACATTGAGTTCATCTTTCGCCGGTATAGGGTAAACAAAAATTATTTTAAGTGATAAAAGTGTACCCGCGGGCGTTAATATGTTTTTGCCGGCAACTAACAATGCCAGGCCTGGCACAGCGCTCCAGGTTGCATAAAAAACAAAAATGAAAATGATGCAACCAGTCTGGTTGCGCATTTTTACAATTTGAAAATGGCGTAACCGAACAGGTTGAGTGATTTTTGCAACTTGTTGGTTCTGTGTTGTTACAGGTCAATTAGTGTCCTTTTTTATCCTTTTTTGTCCCTTTTTGTCCTTTTGTGTCCTTTTGTATCCTTTTGTATCCTTTTGTGTCCTTTTGTGTCCCTGCAGTTTTTGCACTAACCTATTTTTATTTTGCAATAAACAAATGCCAACACCCGAATAAAAAAATGCAACTGATCACCAACATATTGAACGCAACAGCCATCAGCCAGGATGTATTGGCAGAATATATTGGCTTAACCAGGCAGGCATTGATGAAAGCGGCCAGGAATGTGATCAGCCTTGATAGTGCTGTGTTAATAAAACTTAGCCGCCTGCAGCAATGTATTGACAACGCTGCGGCGGCTGAAAAACAAATTGCTATTTCAACCGCCATACCCGGCCATGCTGCAGAACGGGAAACAATATGCCGTTACAATGCATTTCTGCTGAAACGAAAGCTGGATGGGTATGAACAGTTTCAAAAAAAATTTACTCAATTTCTTCGTGCACTTGAATCGTTAGAACCGCAGGATGACAAAGAAACAAACTGGATTCAACGAACAAAAAAAACATTATAAAAGAGCTTGACAAATGCAGCGTAGCTAACTGCATGCGTTTAAGAAAAAAGATATACCTGCTTGAAGCTGAAGCAGATTATATCAGCCAATTCGTTAACGATCAAAAACCCACATTATGAAAGCCATCAACAAAATCAATCACAATTAAATTTAAAAAAATGCAATACAGTTTAGCCGCCATCACAACCACAGCGGATTGTGATGCAATCATAGAAATGGCCAGCCTGGAACAGGAGGAACTTGTTTTCCAAAAAACACTCCAGGAGCGTCAATACCGCCTTGTAACATCCGGTTCAACTGGTGTAGATGCCGAGCTCACCGGTTTAATATCAGAAATAACAGGCCTGGAAACAGCCGCGGCCAATTTGCCGGAAGGACCGGCAAAGCAAAGCCTGACCGACAGGCTTGCCGACCTGCGACATAAACAGTACCAGCTTGAAAAGCGCAGGCGCCGTTACGGCATTCCTGCACTGTTACAAAAAGAATACGAAATTACCGCCATCGAAAAGCAGATAGCCGAACACGTTAACTATATGGATGCGGTAACGCAACGTAAGGCGGACCTGGCAAGGCCATAAAGTGAAGGATTAAAAACAAAGCCCCGCTGATTAGCGGGGTTTTGTTATAATTCATTTAATAAATGGTAGTCTTTCCGGGTATTATAATAAGCGTTATAGTTACAAATCCCAATCGGAGAACTGCTGCCCGGTAAAAATCCGGTGACCTGGCGACACATTGGTTCATGAATGAATAATTTCATCACGCTAAAATTCGTTCTAAAAAAATCAACAAACCGCAGCGACCTCCGATTCCATGCGTAAAGACCTGATGATGTTTTCGGGGGTATCATTCTTGTGAAAATAGCCAACCGCCCCTAATAATTTATATCGATTGTCAACCTCTGACTGATAATAACTGGTTGAAACGATAATTTTTATGCTATCATCCAGGCTTAAAAAATCGCGGATCAGCGCAACACCTGATACCATGTTGCTATACCAGCTAAAATCCATCACAATTACATCGGCACCCGATTGTAAATAAGCAAGCATTGCCTGCGAGGGGTCTGTACAAATAGCGGAGAGCACGATATCCTGTTCTTTTAAAAAAGGATAAAGCCGGCGGGGAAAGAAATCGTTCTTTGTAAGCCAAAATATTTTCATGGTTTTATCAAATAGGACTTGCAAAGCTAAAGGCCAGGTTCATTTAAACATATCAGGAATCCTTTTTAGTTTTTGTCGTAAACAAACTACGTTTAGCCGCCAGTGTTGTGTATTATTTAACAACAGGCGGCGAGACCAATAAAAAGGTACTGTCGTAAAACAGTACCCTTTGTTACGAACCGGCTAGCTGGTATGAACCAGTTTCCGGTATTGCATATCAAACAAATCTGAATTGTTCAATGCCTGCTAAGTGCTTTTGATAAGTTATCTAACTGGTTTTTCAATGGTATCCGGACAACTACACAAGAACATAAAAACTGTGCCAGCTTATCTACTAAAAGAAAAAGGCACTGCGATACAGTACCTTTTTAAATCAAAGTATAAGTTAGCAACAAAGGATGAACTTGGATTTGTGAAGCGAGATCAAAAATGGACATTACTCATTAGCACGAATGCTGCCGGGTGTGTCTATCAATAACCTGCATCACTGTCAAACTTTGTTCATGTTAATACCGATTCAGAAATATAGTTACATATTTTATGCCATTTTGGTTTGAGAATATATGTGAAAAGCTTGTACCACAAACGAAATCACCCTATGCATAACATTATCGAGGCATGCCGTTTTAATCCAGTCTTTTAGTGGTAAAAATTCCGCCACCTGCCAGGTACTTCTTTTACAAAAAAATACGATATCAAAGCAATCGAAAATCAGGTATACGAAAACGTTAGTTATATGTATGTAGTAACGTAAAGGAACACTGATTTGGCAAAGCCGTTAACGAAAGAATTAAAAATAAAACTCCGCTGTTTAGCGGAGTGGTGTTTTGGTTATTTGACTTATGATGCTAATTCCGCAGCCTGGTCTTATCACCAGCCACCCTTCATCCCCTGGCCCGGGTAGCTTTTAATAAAACCTCCCAATTGCTAAATTTTCTTTTTCGCCACCGCAACTTTTTTTGCCACTGATTTTTTTACGGCAGCCTTTTTACGGGCAACTTTTTTACTGGCTGACTTAACAATTTTCTTTACTGCCTTTTTCACCGGCTTTTTAGCGGCTTTCTTTGCAGTTTTCTTCACAGCTTTTTTAACCTTTTTTCCTAAACCGGGAACAGCCGATTTTACTGTATCAATTGCCTCCGCTGCCATTGATACCAAATGATCTTTCTCATTCATGATCCTTCCTGCAATCTCGCCTACTTTTTCTGCTATTTTGATCATGGTAGACTTTGACTGTGCCTTTTTGGAAATCCTTTTTTTTGTTGCCATAGATTTTTTGAGAAATGTATATCAAGGAATGGGCCAGCAAGTATTTATACTTTATGGTTATAAAGACGGGTCGCAGACTTTGTAAAATACGGAAAGATGACCGTTTTATTTTCAATTCGTCTTTATTCTCTCATCTAAGTAAATGTTTTAATGCATGAGATTATAACCTGCGTTCCAGAGAAAATCGAAATTTTTTGAAAATTTAGGTGCATAAATAAAAAAGCCCTGCAATTGCAGGGCTATATAATTTTCATACTGTCTATTCAAAATTTTATAGGGAGAGCAAATAAATCAGTATTGAAATCATGCTGCTTTTTTCCTAAGAAAGCTAACTCTACTCGTAAAATTTGATGCTTTTGGCGAGCTGCATCTCAACTCCAGTCTTTTACAATCTTTTCAACGCTACATTCCACACATATCGACAAGATGTAAGTAAAAAATGGGATGGTTCAATCCAAACCCAACTCGTAAGGAACCATGGGAAAAAAGTTTGTAAAACACCATGATCTAATAATAATAGTAAAACAAGCACTATAATCACCACATTTCTGTTTGCCACCTGCCTTTTCAATTTCTTACCTTTTTTTTCAGAGCTTCTAAATCCGCATTTCCGGTATTTATTTTTGCTCTTTTTAGCCACTCGTAAATAGATTAAAACTTAAATAACTGTTAGGTTGTGTAACCATAGTTGTAATATTAAAGGTTTAAAAAAACTCTCCCTAAGTCAAAGAACAATTGTTAATTCCGCTTGTGCAAAATTACAACACTTGTGCTGCATATTGTAAAACTACTTTTTCACAAGTTTCTTATTGCATATAAGCTCTCTGGAACCAATACCTCGATCCTGCCTCACGAATCCAAATTCCACAAATCAAAAATGCCCCATAATCTCTCAATTACAAGGCATTTATTTAAAGCTGTAGAGTTAAACATCCCAACTTCGAACTTTTTATTCGAGGAATTAAACACGCTATATAATTATTAAACAGTTACGTAGCGTGTTTTCGCTAATCTGCCAAGGTTGGCATAATCACTTTTAAATTTTCCCTGATTTATGAAATCGAACCCGCAAATAAGATTTATCGCTAACTGCTGCTCAAATTCCAAGGCTAACTAGAAAGACAGTCCAGCTCCATTGTCGAAATTAAAGCTTGCTATTAACTTGTAATGCAAATTGAAAATAAATACAAATATGCAATAATGCAAATTCTTTTTTATCTTGTTTGTAAAATATCTTCCAGTTATTTTATATAAAGAAATAGTTTATGCTTATTTCATTTGAAGGCGTTGGGGGCGCTGGAAAAACTTCATTGAGCAAAAAAGTAAAAGCATCATTACAGAAAAAAGGTATTGAGGTAATCTTATTAGGCGGATTTGAAATTCAAAAAAAATCTTCTACTCTTACAAGATTTATTAGAAATGAATTACTACAAAAAGATTTCTTTATTGGACTTCCTTGGTTAGCAGAAACACACCTTTTAATTTCAGAATTTTTATATGACATGGAAAATTCTGTGTTACCAGCACTTTCAGAAGGAAAAATAGTTTTGTATGACAGCTATTGGGATTCTATTTATATATATCAGCTAGCCAGAGCAAAAATAAATTGGAAATTAAAATATGATCAGTATAGAAATCATCTGATAGTTATAGAAAAGTCTCTAATTAATATTTTTATTCCTAAACCGGATATCAGATTATTTATAAACTGTGATCAAGAAAAGATAAATAAACGAATTAATGTTCGAAATAATATTAAATTAAATACTTTAGAAATTGAAACTTTAAAAGAAATAAAAAAGCTCTATGAGAATTCTTTAATTACCCAGGACTATAAAATAATTGATAACAATAGAAAACAGAAAGATGCCGTTGGAGATATTTTAAAATTGCTTAAATACTAGGAATATGAATTATCGAAAAGTAATTATTGACGATATAAAAAAGGGGAATAATATTGATTTGTATGTAACAGTAGTCCTTGCAATAACAGTTACTGCATTGAATGTTATAGGTTTTACTCTAGTAAATAAAAATGTGCCTCCGCTTACTTTGTCATTGCTAGCTTTAATTTCTTTTTCTCTCTTAATTAGTAGACATCAAATAGAAAAAGTCGTTCAAAAAGTAATGGGTCACAAAGACGCTGTGATTGTAGATGATTTTGATTATGTCAGATTAGCTGAGGATATGGAAATATGTGATGAATTAATGTTACAAGGAGTTAGTCTTTTAAGCCATTTTCAAAATAATTTAGACTTATTTCAAAATAAAATTAAAAAAGGTCAAAAAATTAGTGTGCTCTTAGTAAATAAAGATTCTCCATCATTAAAAATTGCTGCCGATAGAGATCAAGTATCAAATCCAATTTATCAACAAAGCCGAATTGATCAAACTCTAGATTATTTGAAAGAGTTAAAGCGAGAGGGTGCAAATATTGTTGCTAAAATAATTGATAGCCCTTTAGATTTTGAAACTGTAGTATGCACAAACGGAAATAAAAAAAATCTTTATTTAAGACATTACGGATTCAAAACGCAGAGTGGTACAGAACCTAAAATTGTTATTACACAGGATAACCAAGCACTATTCTCTTATTTTACTGATCATTTAACTAATTTATGGAAATCTGGTAAAGATTTGGATTTGAATTTACAAAACCCATTATAGGCCTCAATTACATAAAATTGACCAACAAAACACTGATGAATTTCTCGAAAGAAATTGATTGCAGATTTAGGAATTACTAATAAATGGGTTATTATAGTGAGAATAATGGTTACTAACATTAAAAATCGAGCGAACAAAATCGAATTCGTGATTGATATAAGACTCAGATACAGGAGATTCAATTATAAAAGGGATAGATCTTGGTATTAATTTTTCAATTTTCCGAAATGCAAGTATTGCCTCAATATTAATAGGTACATGAGTACTGTCTGATATCACATCACTTATATGAAATTGCCGTAAACGTCTCGAAAATAAACGAAGCATTTTAGCAGCTTCAATCATAGTAGGATCTATTTGCTTCGCATGTGCCAGATCCAAACAAAAGGTTGCTTCAGGTAACCGAGCAAATAATTTAAGTAAATCTTCGGCTGTTCGTCCAATAGATTTACGTTTGTCCATATTCTCGATACACAAAAACTCACCAAATTGGAGCCATTTTTCAAAGTCTATTATAATATCGGGATGGACAATTATAGGAATTTTTAAACTTGTAATTTTTTGTAAAAGGTTAATAAGAATATCTTCTGAGAAGTTTATTAATTTACTAGGTGCGTGAACAGATATGTACTTATATTGTTTTAAATCAAGTTTTGGAATAGAGTCGACCAACAATGGCAGTTCTAATTCTCTAAGTGCAGATAATTCTATTGCATGAGAGTTTGGATGAGATTTTAGCATATTCAATGCATGCTTAAAATCTCCCTTAGCTAAACTACCTGTTGAAAATCCGATAGTAATCATTAAAAAATACCATATTTAATTGTTAACGTAGAGAGAAGACCATCATCCTTGATAAAAATTTGATCTAGCCCTTGTTGTAAATTGTCTGCGCAATTTCTTAAATCTATAAATGACTTTTGCTTATACACATCTTCCATATTCATTTCAGCTAAATCTTTTCTAGTTTCTGGATTATTAAGTCTATCTAGGAAATCATTATAACTTTCTATGACCTGCATTATAGGTTCATTTTTTATTTTGAAATGATCCTTTAAACTTATTAATAATTCTAATGGGCCTAGTTGAACCATTCGAGATAAATCTTCGCATAGCGAAGCCTTATCTTGGTTTTGTCCGTAATGGCTTAAACACATTAATAAGCCTTTTGCAAAAAGCATTTTTCGTGAAATCCTAAGTTTTATATTACGTAATGCCCATTTTTCGCCTCCTTGTTCTTTTTGCTTATATGCAAAGTCAACACACATAGTTCGCCAAAATCTTACCATATCATTTAGTAAAAACCTCGGTATTGCATCACGGTTAGAATTTAGACCTGAATCATGTTCAATGTATTGGCTTATTATTCCCTTAATAATTCTATCGTATGCTGTTCCACCAATTGAATCTGATTTTTCAAATGAAATCTTATCAGATTCCAGTAATAGTAAAATTCTTTTAGTTAAATTATGATTGGTATCAGATTGCCCTCCTATATGATGAATTAATTCATGACTAAACGAAACTTGTCCGAACATTCCGGAACTACCAGGGTCTTTTAATCCTGATGATTCCTTTAATTTTTTTCGAATGTCGAATGCCATTTTTAGATGGCGAGGATCTGCTTGTCCATCTACTAATAAAGTCCAGTCAACATCACTACCTTCAACACATTCCTTTCGAGCGATTGATCCATAAACAATCATATCTACATCTGAGGAAAAAGGAGGTACATCATAAATAGATTGAATTTTATCTCTTACTATTTCTGTCTCTTTAAAACACTTTTCAAATGCATTAATAGCTATGCCATTCTGTTTTGTAAAATCAAGGAATAATTCACCCTCAGTCATAATAATTTGAATTCTAGGAAATTTCAGTTATTCTAAATTAAAGCTAAATTACTAATTATTAGGGGTTCTAAATAATTTTTGGCGTGTGATGTAAGGTTTAATTACCCATTTAATAGCACTTCCGAATTATCAATTTTAATTGCCATCACTTACCGAAAACTCCAATAAGTTTTAATATTATGGATAATAGTGTCAGAATTACTGAAACCGTAGCAGTTATCGGATGTGTGATAAATGCTCTTAACTTATTTGTGAAATTTCTCTTCCCTATTTTTAAAGTTTGAGCTATTGATTTTTTTACAACGTCTAAAAGAAAATTTACTTTACATCGTAGAGATTCCAATATTTTAGGGAAATCAAGTTGCCTAAATGCAAGCGCTTCTTCTGGTAAAGTTAAAAATCCCTCCTTATAATTTCCCTTATTGTTTGTTTTCATTAGATTCTCTAATAGGGGTTCTT
This sequence comes from Ferruginibacter sp., assembly GCA_047601875.1. Lineage (GTDB taxonomy): Bacteria > Bacteroidota > Bacteroidia > Chitinophagales > Chitinophagaceae > Ferruginibacter. The sequence goes on from JASGIL010000001.1 coordinate 2,030,418, forward strand.
TTTCGTAGTTAGAACTATATATATCCTTAAGTAGCTCATTAACGTTTATTCGATTTTGAAAAGGTACTGTGGAAAAATCTTTTCCATCCTCATCAATCAATACTTTATATCTATGCTCAATTGCTTCAAAACCGAAATGAACGTCGTTCATATCCCAATGTAGCCATTTATAACCTGAATGTTCCTTAACAAATGTGTTAAATCCTCGAATTAAACGTTCTTCCAGAAAGTCATAATAATCAACGATATTTTCTCGAATAACTTTTGCTTTCTCAGCTTCATGATGAATAGCAAAACAACAGATTGTTTTACTATCTAAAGACTTGATCATAATAGCAATTATTCTTGGCGTTGCAGTTCCCAGCTCATTATCATTCAAGCCCTGTCGAGAATAATGAATTAATAATGCCTGCCCGGGATTATTATTGATCCCATTCAAAACTTGCAACGCTCTATCTTTTTTTTCCGCACTCATCGAGATTCTTTTTTATTAAATTTTATACCCGAAGAACACATTTGATATAATAAACAATCTTTACAAACTGGCTTAAAATCTATACGAGTAAAATTTTGACTTCTAATTATTGTTGCCGCTTGGGAAATTTTTTCTCGGGTTTCTTCCAAATGATTTTCACTAAGAACTTTTCTAATTAATTCATGATTTCCTTCAAGATCGTATATCTGTATATAATCAGCTTTTTCACCAGTAAGTTCTTTGTGTCCTAAAGCATAAAGATTCAATTGCAATTCTGTAGTTTTTTGCTTTTGTGCATCTTCATTGGATTTAAACTCGATTATCGTTGTTTCGTATTTGTTTTCATAAAGCTTTCTTTTAATTAAATCAATTTTTCCCGTCACTAAAATACCTTCATCCATATTCAATTGTATTTCCTGTTCAACAAATTCAATTTGTGATAAAGAAGCTTCGTTTTTTTGAAAATATTCAATTACCCTGTCTTTAACTAGTTTTTTCATTTTTTCTAAAATAACCGATTTGCCTAGATAGGGAAAATGAGATTGACTTTCTGCTATTTCATTAACATGATTTTCATCAAGCTTTTCACCCAGCTTACTTCGTTTATGTATTTCCATTAAGCTATTATGTAAAGAGCGTCCAAATCCCATACGCTGGTTTAAAGGATAGCTAAAGCCATACATTGAAGCAAGCTTAAAACGATAATGACATTCAAAAAAATCCTTGAGTACACTAAAATTTAAGGTTATAGAAATAACTTCATCTTTTGGCGCCGGAACGATTCGTTTATGACTTTCGAAATTAGGTATGTTACTTACAATCTCATCCGATTGGCTTAATTCTTCAACAAATTCAGAAGGTTTACGATATAATTGATTGTTTGCATCTGGTGCTCTTGAAACAAATAGATATTTCTGCGCTCTAGTTAAAGCAACATAAAATAGTCGTCTTTCATCTTCTAAATCTCCAATGTATCTAGTTTGATTCTGTATTAATGAAGGCGATAAGAAATGCCACTCAGTTAATCCACCAGGTTTTTTAGCGGGTAAATAATTTTTGTTAAGCCCAGGGATGAAAACAACTGGAAACTCTAATCCTTTTGCTTGATGCACCGTCATAATTTGAACTGCTCTCGGAGTCTTGTACGGATTATTAAGCCAACCTTCAGGATAATAATCTTTGGCTGCGTATCGTAAAAAATTAAGGAAATTAAATAAATGGAAATTAGGCAAAGAGCTATTAAAATTTATTTCTTCAAAATCATTTACAACTTGACTAAATTTCCCGAGATTATACATTATTATCTCGGCTTGAACCTCTTGGATAAAGCTTTCTTCAGTTATTTCTGCAACTTCCAAAAAATCCCAAAATATTTCTTGCAGGCTATAAGCCCATACAGGCCGACCTTGCCCATCAATATGATTTTCAGGAAATTTTTTTTCTAATTTTAATACCGCATTGTTTATTTTATTTTCGTTTATCGAATTATGTGGAATATTTAGCCATAAGCTTTTTAATTCCACATCACTTATTTCTTTATCTAAATATTGAAAAATACCAGTAGCTGCTTTAACTTCGGCTACATTAAATAACTGATTTACGCCTGCTGTTATATATGGTATATTATATTCGTCAAGTTTTTGAACGATTTTTTCAGTTTTGCTCCAAGTTCTAAGTAAAATCGCAAAATCAGAATAATCCAGACCACGTTCATTATCTCCATCATTAAACGATGTACTATATAATTTTTTAATGGTTTCAGAAATGAAAATGTTTTCTTCATCAATATTTGTAAAACTGTTATAAAGAATATCCTCGTTTTTAATAAAACTCTGTTTTTGAGCAGAATTCATCATTTTGGGTAACCTATTATTTTTTGAAATAATCGTTTCTGCTAAAGAAGTTATTCCTTTTGAACTTCGAAAGTTTTCCTCCAATTTTATTTCAGTAGCGGGGCTATATTTATTTAAAAAATTTTTTATGAATTGGTTATTGCTTCCTCGCCATTGATAAATATTTTGGTCATCATCTCCTACTACGGTTATTATAGGTTTGGCTGTCTCATATAGTTTTTCTATCAATTTTTCCTGAATAGGGTTAATGTCTTGATATTCGTCAACAATTAAATATTTTAAATCTCGTTTTATTTTATTAAACAATTCTCTTTTATCATTTAATCTCGCAATCGCTTCCGTCATGATCATCGTAAAGTCAAAGTAGCAATTGCTTTGGAGTGTTGATTCGTATTTTTCCAAGGCTATTCTAATATTCTCTGTGAGTGTTCCTGTAAGTTCAGATTCTCGAATAATATTCATAACCTGAATAAAGCGGCCAGTATCCACAAATATTTTCATAGGTGTACCTGGAGGAGTTCCAAGCTTCGTAACATCAGTCATTCCTATTTTACTATAATTTTTATCTACGAAGAGTCGTAATTTAATATCATTTAAAACAGAAAATTTTTGATACTTATATTCATTTTCCTGCAAAGCCTTTAAACACCATCCATGAATAGTCCCAATATACATGTCCGCAATTCCTTTAATATCCTTTAAGTCATCATCCTCTTTTATAAATTTTAATATTTTATTTTTTAATTCTGCTGCCGCCTTATCAGTGTAGGTAAATGCTATAATATTTTTAGGGGTGACATCTAATCCGTTTTTTGGATTCAATAAATAGGCAACCTTCCCTGCTATAGTACTTGTTTTGCCAGATCCTGCACATGCGATTATTCTTAAGTTTTTATCTTTACACTCTACAGCAGCCTTTTGGGGTTCGGTAAATAAAAACATTACTATTTAATTTTTTTGCATTACAATAATATATTCCTTGTTCATTAAAGTTCTTTTTTCTCCCGAAATTCCTGTAGGGCTATTTTTACGAGGCAGTCTTTTTGAAGAAATTTTTCTTTCATAAGTTCCTTTATGAATAAAATTATTTGCTTCAAAAAAGTCTTTTGTGATTTTATGTGTCTGTAAAGTAACTCCCTTGACACAACGATTACTTACAACATAGGAGATTATTGCTTTCTTTTTAACTGATTTACTTATATTAGTTATTGAATCTTGATAATCAGAATAAAAGGAAGACACATCAAGAGCCCTTAGTTCATCTATTTTAGATATTTTTTTAAGATCTAAATTCAAAATTTTACTTTCAAAATTTTCCAATTTTACCGCACGCTTACCACCCATTAATTCCGAATCAAGCTTACCCGCTTCATTTATGTTTAACCATTGATTGGTAAGCCTTGAAAATTGACCGTAAGCTACCGTTGTTGAAGAATCACCATATGGAGGTGAGGAGACAACTAAATCTGGAGGGTAATCGTGAAATATCTTTGTTGGATTTTCATTTACTGTATTTAAATTGAAAATAGAGGTCTTTGATTCTCCTTTTTTAAGTTTAATAAAATCTAATAAGCCTTTTCTATTACGCGAAAGAATTCTCTCGATAGTATTAAAAACATCTGGTTTAAATGTTTTAATTTTTTCAGCATCCATCTTATAAAGCTTAAATTCGTTTTTCCTCGTCCATGAGCATTCCCTTATTGTTTGACTAAAAGCAACAAGAAAGAAATCTCTTGCATGTATATCTTGAATATTATCAATATAACTTTTTACTATTGCTAAATCAGTTGTAACATTTTTAGAAAACCAGAAATCTATTCCCTGAAACGTTGGTTTTATTATTGAATCTTTTTTTGAAAAATCGAATCGGTAAAAAAATAAAAAATCATAAAAGTCCTTTATTAATAAATCTAAAGTTTGTGGCTCGATAATGCTAGTTTTAGCTTTGGAAATTAAGCGGGCTAAGGGATTTAAATCAGTTCCAAAAGCATCGATTCCTGCTAAATTTGCTTCTACTAAAGTTGTTCCTGTTCCACAATAAGGATCGTAAACTAATTTCTTTTTTTTCCCAAATTCTTTTATCAATTTAGAGGCAATTTGAGGTACCATCATAGCTGGATATGTATGGAATCCATGTGTGGCGTATTTTGTATCTGATTCGGTAAAATCCCAATTTATATTTTCCATTAAATATTATTAATAAAATAAACAAAGGAACATTCAATCTATTTAAGGTAAAAAAGTTACACGTATTGATTATATGTAATATTATTATTATAAAATTCTGATAAAGCAAAATTACAATTTATAATAAGAATTTTATAATTCACTAAAGACATAAAAATCGTTATATTTGTTAGACGTTTTAATGATTAATTTTTCAGACTATATTATTACGGAAAATAGGCTTTTATACCTCATATCATTGGGTGGAAATGACATTACATTAATGTATAAAAATTTAGTTGAGAGAAAATTCTATATAGGAGAAGCAAGTATTTCAAGAAAGAATTTAAATCACTGGGAAAAAGAAGGTCTAATTCCATATAATTATAAAGAAAGTGGATGGAGAAAATTTAGCCTAGTGGAATTTGCTTGGTTAAGAATAATTAACGAGTTAAGAAATTTAGGTTTTTCACTGGAAAAAATAAAAGTAATAAAAGGTCAATTATTTGATATAAATATCGAAGAATATAAAGCATTTCTTTTAAAAGCCTTAGAAAATTTTAATGGTGAAATTAAAAACAAAGAAGATGTTTTAAAAACATTTAAAAGAGAGGATATTCCAAAAGCTACTTGGGATTATATATTCGAAGAAGGGCAAATTTCTAACTTTTCGGTTCTAATCTTACAAATTTTACTGGATAACCACAATCTATGTTTAGTAATAGATGAAGATAATAATTGTCAGTTTGTAGTTCTTGGGGAATATGTAAAAGAAAAAAAGCAATTAAATCAGGATATTCTAAACAGTATTATCAATAAATCTTTCGTAATAATTAATCTAAGGAAGATTATTCATGGATTTTTTTCAAATGAAAAAATAAATAATGATAACGATTATATAATTGGCTTTTTAAATAAAAAGGAAAAAGAAATAATTGAAAAAATACGTGAGGAGGATTTAAAAGAAGTAAAAATAAGATTTGCAAATAACAAACCCGTCCTTTTAGAATTGACTAAATCAATAAATAAGGACGAGGCAATAAATAAAATGACAAGGCTATTAAAAAAAGGAGAATATAAAGACATAACAATAAAAACACGAGATGGAAAATTGCTCAGTTACGAACAAACTGATTTAATAAAATTTAATTAATTGTTTTTGGTACTGAAATTATCAGACCTATTTTAAAAAGGAGTGATTTATAGGAATAACCTGAAATCAATCGTATGCAAATACGACCATGTTATTTAATGAATTAATTAATAAACCTGTTTTAAAAAAAATAAAAAATAAAAAAATAAAACGGCCTCTAGCGAAAACAAGCAGAAAAAGCGATAAATCAATCAAAAATGAGCAAATTCATTGTTTAGCCGAGATAATAGTCAATCAATTATTAAAAAGCAGTTTATTTTATGAATAAAAAAGAAATAAATATCGAGCTAATCGACTTTATTAAAAAGTCAGATAAAAAACCTTTGCGACATGGAAAAGGTTGTGTTATTTATACCCGTGTTAGCAGTAAAGAACAAGCTGATAATAATACAAGCCTTGAAACACAAAAAAAATATTGTAAAGAATATGCAGAAAAGAATAGTTATTTAATAAAAGAATATTTCGGGGGGACTTTTGAATCTGCTAAATCAGATGAACGTAAAGAGTTCGAAAAATTAATTTCCTATGCTCGTAAAGAAAAAGCTATTGAAGCAATTATTGTTTACTCTTATGATAGGTTTTCAAGGAGCGGTGCAAATGCAGCTTATTTAAGCGAAGAATTAAGTAAAATAGGAATTAAAGTGATTGCCGTTTCACAGGAAGTTGATACAACAACTGCTTCCGGCAAATTTCAGCGCAATATGCTACTTATGTTTAGTCAATTCGATAATGAATTAAGAAGGGATAAATGTATTAGCGGTATGATTGAGAATTTAAGACAGGGATATTGGGTAAGTGCAACGCCTTTAGGATATGACAACTTAAATAAAAAAGAGAAAGCAAAGAATCATAAATACGTTATTACTAAAGAAGGGGAATTAATTAAAAAGGCATTCTTATTAAAATCAGAAGGGCGTTTGACTAACAAAGAAATTGTTGAGGAATTACATTTATTAGGTTCAAAAATTCATTACAAAAGTTTTGTAAGAATTATAGCTAATCCGTTTTATTGCGGTTATGTTACAAACTCATTAATACCAAATGAGATTTATCATGGACATCATCCACCGTTAATTTCCGAAGAGCTATTTTTTAAAGCAAATAAAATAACGGCAAGTAATCCGTTAAATGGTATTCCCAAGAAATTTAAAAACGATGAATTGCCGTTAAAAACATTTGCACGGGATGAAATATCATGTTCACCATTTACAGGCTATAAACAAAAAGGAATCTATTATTATAAAACAAGGCAAAATGGTACTTGTGTAAATGTAAGGGCTAAACATCTAAACGACCTTTTTTCTACAGAACTTAAAAAATTTGAATTCGATAAAAAGAACAGCTCAAAATTAAAAGATGCTATTGCTACCGTAATTAATAAAAAGCTGGAAAATCAACTTAATGAAAGGAATTCTATTTTAAAGGAGGAAAAAGACAATTTACAGAAAATAGAAAAGCTTGAATTACGATTTATTGAAGGTGATATTACTAAGGAACTATTTGAAAAATATTCTACTATTTATAAAACCAAAGATGCTGATCTAAAGCAAAAATTGAATGGACTTACCGTGAACAGTTCGAACCTTGAAAAGATGATTGAAAAAGGGCTTGATTTAGCTGAAAATATTAGTGGAATATGGGCTTGCAGTGATTTTGACAATAAAAGTAAACTGCAATATTTGATTTTCCCTGAAGGAATCACTTATAATAAACAAAATGACAGAGTTCGAACTCCAAAAGTGAACTCTCTTTTTGCTTCAATCTCAACGCTATCAACCTTTTTGGGTACAAATAGAAATGCCCGCTTATTCAAAAACGGGCAAAATTCTTATTTAGTAGTCCCGACAAGAATCGAACTTGTATCTAAAGTTTAGGAAACTTCTATTCTATCCATTGAACTACGAGACCAGGTGAAATAAGAAATAAGGAATGTAAAATAAGAAATGTAAAAGTTGGAACACTTCTGATTGTACGCCTCTTCTTTTTTCGGAGGGCAAAAATAAGGTTTTATTGGTTTAGGAGAAGATGTATCTGTATTTGTTTGAAATATTACTCAAATTGCATCTTTTTAAAAGCGGCAGGTCATGAGCGTTATTGAACAAAGCAGGAAAAAAAGTATTCTTTTAATTATATTACTGGGTGCGCTCAATACCATTACGCCCTTCTCCATTGATATGTACCTGCCGGCATTTCCAACCATCGCAAGGGAACTGCATACGAGCATCGACAATGTGGCCCTGTCTGTTTCAACTTACTTTCTTGGTTTTGCCATCGGGCAAATCCTGTATGGGCCCCTGTTAGACAGATTTGGAAGAAAACATCCTTTATACACCGGGCTTTCGTTATACATCATCGCTACTATTTGCTGCATTGTATCTGCAAGTATCGAAGCTTTGTGGGCAATCCGGTTCATACAGGCACTTAGCGGCTGCGTGGCTTCTGTTGCTGCAATGGCCATGGTAAGGGATTTTTTTCCTGTTGATAAGAGCGCCAGCGTTATTTCATTCATGGTATTGATATTGGGCGCTTCTCCCCTGCTCGCCCCTACTGCCGGCAGCTTTATTGCTGATGCTTGGGGCTGGCATTTCATTTTCATTATGCTGGCCGTAATTGCCTTTATTATCTTAATGTTGGTTGTTTTCTTTTTGCCCGAGGGTCATATTCCTGATAAAACAATCTCACTAAAACCCATACCCATCATCAATGGGTTTAAGGCTATTTTACTGGAACCTTAATTTTATGTATTTGCCTTTGCAGGAACCTTTTCATTTTCCGGCTTATTTGTTTATGTGGCAAATTCACCTGCGATCTTCATGGATCATTTTCATTTGAGCGCAAAACTATATGGAGGTGTTTTTGCCTTATTATCTGTGGGCTTTATCAGCGGCAGCCAGCTCAATCACCTACTTACCCGTAAATTCAACAATGAAACAATATTAAGAACCACCATTATTTTCCAGGTGATCATAGCCGGATGTTTTTTAGCAGGTTCGTTTTTCTCCTGGTTTGGGCTGGTACCTGTATTGATCTCGCTCCTAATATTGCTTACCTGCGCAGGCATTACTTATCCCAATGCTGCTGCGCTGGCCCTTGCAGGCTTTCCTAAAAATGCAGGAACAGCATCGGCCCTGTTGGGTTTCCTGCAGATAGGAATAGGTGGATTGATCTCTGCAAGCATGGGACTTATCAACTTCAAGGCAACAATATCAATGGCATTTATTATGACGGTTACGGCCATAGTGGCATTGTTTACTTTATTTATGAAAAAGCCCGGTACCAGGAATAGTACTGGTACGGATAGCCGAAACCAATAAAAACTTTACAGCAAAACCAACTGTTCATGCCATTCATAACACAAGCGCAGGCATTATATGACAGGGATTGCTTTTGGCTTAAAAAGGTACCCGTTTTGTTTACTGGGCTTTATAATTTAGATTGTAATATTAATTACCAAAATTTCTATGTTGTCGAAGCTTGTCAGTTTTCTAAATATTGTTATTACCGGCCTTTTTGTAGGAGCGATGGTTGGCTTTGCAAGAGCATACAACCCTACAGGCTATTCTTTATTAAATTATTTACAACAACAACAAGGAGCTATACAATCGCTGAGAAATGTTACCGGAATAATAAGCCTGGTTTCCTTTGTGCTTACAATAAGTGCAGTTTTTCTTGAAAAAAAGAATAAAGTAAACAGGATCCTCCTGGTCATCGCTGCTGCTTTTTTTATCATCTGCTGGCTGGTAATGTTATTGGGTATCCAGCCCCTGAATACAATGATCATTACCTGGAAAAGCACCAACGTACCACCAAACTGGACAGAAGTAAGGGATGAATGGTGGTTTTATCACCAGCTTCGTACTACATTTTCATTCCTTGCATTTTGTTTAATAGTAGCCGTTACAGTGAGGAAATCAAATTAATGAAGCATAATTCTGCTTTAGCCTGTATGTATTATCTTTAAAGTTTCACTTAAACAACTCTTGAGAAAATATCTTCCATATATTATTATATCTGCCTGCTTGTTTTTGCATTGTTCCAATGCCATGGCGCAATATCAACAGCTTGTACACAAAACAAGGGTGCAACGACTTCAACTACTGTTGGGTTTTTACCAGGACAGCTTGCGTTTGTATGATTCGGCAACCATTTTTATAAAAGTAAATGCAATAAAAAAAATTGCAGAAGATGAAAAGGATGATGAGCTTTTAATGGAGTCGGCCATTTTACGCAGCTATTATTTTTATGGACGGGAAAAGTTTCCTGTATCGATTGTTGTGCCCATGCTCGACAGCCTGCAATCGATCGCATCCAGGCAAAACATGCCATGGGCAGAATTACAGCTGGAGAACATGTTAGCCGTTTTTAGTTTCGACCGGCAATTGTACGAGATCGCCTTTCAACATTACCAGAAATTATATACTGCTATTAAAGATCTTTCACCCATCGATTACCCGCTTAAACAAAACAACCTCGTGGAAATGGGTGAACGATATTATTTTTTCGGGGATTACCAACAATCGATCTTTTATAACAAACAGGCATTACAAGCCGAACCTCCTTTTAAAACAAATAAATACCGGATGCGGCTAACCGCACTTAATACACTTGGGCTTGTTTACCAGAAACTCAATATGCTGGATTCATCCGACATATATTTTAAAGAAGCAAATAAGCTTGCCTTGCAGGATGCTGTACCTATTTGGGACGGGATCAGCAGCGGTAATCTTGGCTACAATCTTTTTCTTCGAAAAAAATATGATGAGGCTATTCCTCTTTTAAAAAAAGATATACATGAAGCCGTAAAATTCGGCGATTGGGGGCTTGCATCTGGCTCTATGATGGTGCTGGCAAATATTAACCTGCAGCAAAATAATATCACGGAAGCAAAACAGCAAATTGATTCCTGCCGGAAATTGATAGAGGATGCGAACCAGTATCAGCGATTCCAGCATTTCTATCCTTTATTGTGTAAATATTATGCAGCCGTTGATCAACCGGGTTTATCTGCTTTATACCTCGACTCCAGCTTATTTGTAAAAGATAGCCTGGCAAAAAGGTTCAGCGCATTACAATTATTAAGATCCAAACAAAAAACAGAATACCAGGAACAGCAAGCCGAGATGGAGAATATCCGGCATCTTAAAAAACTGAATGAACTGCAAAGAAATTCATTATTGATCGCAGTTGTGGCGGGTATGTGCCTGTTTTTGTTCCTTTACAATGCACTACAAAAAAAATACAAACGCAAACAGGAAGAATTATTATCTGCAAAAAAACAGTTAGATGATTTTGCAAGACATATCACCGAAAAAAATGAACTCATCCAATTATTAAATAAACAAAACCAGGATGCAGAAAATGGTGAACTCATATTGCAGATACAGCAAACAACCATTTTAACAGACGCGGACTGGGAATATTTCCGCCAATTGTTTGAAAAAGTACATCCTGGCTTTTTCACCCGGCTCAGGGAAAAAATGCCCGGCCTTTCACCCGCCGATACACGGTTCATCGCTCTTTCAAAATTAAAGTTCAATAACAAGGAAATGGCAGCCATGCTTGGTGTAGGTACAGAAGCCATTCGCCAAAACCGTAGCAGGCTTAAGAAAAAGCTAAACCTGCATGAAGAAGTTTCCATCGAAGATGAGATCAACAACATTTAGACCCGGGTTTATTTGATTTTCCGGAATAAATTCTCTCCTGAGTATCTCTGGCAACTATGATTGATAATCAGCACACTTTATAGGCTGTCACGTTTTAGTCACGCCCTTTTTTACAGCGGTCACAGCTTGGTCACGCTTAAAAATAGGATTCGTTTTATTCACTGGATAGATTTACGATTCAACACCTGCGTTATGGAAAATTCTATCCTAAGTAAAAAATACAACTGGTTCATTTATCTCCTGATCATCCTTTGTTTTGTGATACTTGGTTTTTGGGTATGGCTATACTTTGAATGGAAAGTAGAACCACCGAAAAACAAAACCCCGGATGCTGCTGTAGTAACTGCCAGTAATAAACGCTGATGTCCTGTAAAACCAGCCTCGTATAAAACTAAACCCTTTTCAATCAAACTGTTTATCATGAAAAAATTACACGTCCTGTTTTGTTTGATCTCATTGTTGACCTATTCAACAGTTTATGCAAACCCGAATCCACCGGCAAACGATCCGCCGGTAATAACCATTTCAGGTAATACCAGTATATGCCCGGGTGGCAGTACAACGCTTACAGCCAGTGGTGGAAGCAACTATCTATGGTCGACCACCGGTCAGTTTACACCCACAGATGGTCTCAACAATATAGCGCTGGCAGTAGGTTTACATAAACTCAGCTCTTCCTATAACGGGCCGGCAATGCAGGTCCGCAGAAGTTCGGATAACCAGCTACAGGATATCGGTTTTGTTGGAATTGATCTTGATATTGCTGCGCTTAATAGTTTTTTAAATGGCTCGCAGGGATTTTGTACGATCTTATACGATCAGTCGGGGTATGGTAGAAACGTGGTGCAGCCACTTGATGCCCGGCAACCATTGTTTGTGGAAAACGGGTTGAATGGAAAGCCTGTGTTGAATTTTAATACAAGCAGGTACATGTATGATTTCACCACTTTTTCAACACCCTATACTATTGTAAGCTATGCCAGGCAAAATGGTCCCAGTAGGCAACGTGTGATATCTTCGCAATTTAACAACTGGTTGCTTGGCTGGTGGGGGCAATCAAACGACCAGGCTTATTTTGACGGATGGGTAAATAATCCTTTCAGTCCGGCAGACAATAATCCTGCTATTTACAGTGCGACAGGTTCCGGTGGTTTATCTTCGTTCTATAAAAACGGCACCCAGCTGGCATCCAATGCCAGTGGCGTTGCTGCTCCCAATGGGCTCCAGCTAAACGGCTGGAATGGTCAGAATGAATTGTCGGATTGTGATATCATGGATGTGATCATATTCAGCACAGTACTTAGCAATACACAGCGAAGTGCAGTGGAGACATCGGTAAGCAATTATTATAATAACAATACCGGTTTAATATCGGGGCCTTCAATTACGGTTTCGCCAACAACAACCACTACTTATACTGTAATGGGAACGGATGCAAATGGAAGTACAATGCAAACCGTAACTGTTACAGTAAACAGTAATCCTGTAGTTAGTTGTCCTGCAGATATAACAGCTACTGCGGCTACAGGTAACTGTAATGCAATCGTAAATTTTGCTGCAACGGCTACTGGCAATGAACCCATCAACTTAACTTATTCGCAAAATTCCGGTACAAGCTTTCACGTAGGCACAACAGCGGTAAATGTTACGGCTACTGATGTAAATAGTTGTAGCAGTTCCTGTTCATTCAATATTATAATGGGAGATGTTGATCCTCCGGTAATAAACTGCCCGGCAAATGTTACTGTGCTGAACACGTCTGTTGCAACTTATACATATCCTACGGCTACAGATTGTTTACCTATAGTAAAACCGGCAGACCTTGTTTATGAATACACAGGTACAGTGCAAACATTTACCGTTCCGGCAGGTGTATCACGAATAACTATAGACGCTTATGGAGCAGAAGGCACCGGTATTGGTACTCCGGCAGGTAAAGGCGGTCGTGCCAAAGCAGATTTGAATGTAACAGCAGGCCAGGTATTGAATATTTATGTTGGTGGTTCAAATGGTTACAATGGCGGTGGAATTGGTAAAAAGGGTGCCAATGGCGGAGGTGCTTCCGATATACGGGTTGGAGGTACAGCACTTTCAAATCGTGTAATCGTTGCCGGTGGTGGCGGTGGGGCAGGCGGTGACTGGAACTGTTTTAGTAACGCAAATGGTGGTGGCGGTGATGCTGTGGGCTCCAATTTTACAGGTGGTGCAGGCGGATCGGGTTATAATTTTTGTGGGCAAAATGGAGGTACAAATGGAGGAGCGAGCTATAGCGGGTATCATGGCGGCGGTGGTGGTGGTGGTGGATTGTTAAGTGGTGGACAGGGAGCATATGATAACTATCAAAACATAAATGCACAAGCCGGTAGCCTGGGGCAGGGTGGCAACTCAACCTCAAGCCCATATGATTATTGCGCTATCGGTGCTGGCGGTGGCGGATATTATGGAGGTGGTGGTGCAGCGGGCTATAATTGTGGTGCCGGACAAGGCGGTGGTGGTTCTTCGTGGACAGGTACACTCGACAATCCATTCTTCCAGGCTGGTGTGCGGACAGGTAATGGAAAAATAGTACTTTCTTTTAATCACGGTACTATTGTTCAAACTGCAGGATTGCCCAGCGGTAGCTATTTCCCTGTTGGAACAACAACCAATACATTCCTTGCAACAGATGCTTCTGGAAATACATCTACCTGTTCTTTTGATGTAACTGTGATCGATAACCAACCACCAACCGTTATTTTCCCGGCAGGAAATATTACTACACAGCTTGATCCCGGTCAATGTACTGCTGTAGTAAATTACCCTTCACCCATCGTTGAGGATAATATTTGCAGTTTTGCAGATTCTATAGCAGGATATACAGTATTGGGTGATTTTAACGGGCACAAGTATTATTTGTCGACCAATGCGGTTACCTGGCAGCAGGCAAAAACGGCTGCAGCGGCAATTGGTGGGAAACTGGTGTCTGTAACTACTGCAGGGGAGATGAATTTCCTCGCAGCATTCAATAAAAGATTCTGGATCGGTTTAACAGATGAAGTAACAGAAGGCACTTATATATGGTCGTCCGGCGAACCTTATAGCTATACCAACTGGAACGCAGGCGAACCGAATAATTCAGGTAATGAAGATTATATAGAAATGTTTGGCATCGACGGCAAGTGGAATGACCTTCCCGCTTCCAGCACCAATCCTTATGTGGTTGAGATGGAATGCGGTCTTACAGCAACCCTGGTTTCAGGTCCCGCCAGTGGCGGTACATTCCCGTTGGGTACAACAATCGTTACATGGTCGGCAACAGATGGTGGCGGTAATACTGCTCAAAATAGCTTTACCGTTACCGTTAGTGATAACCAGCCCCCGGTATTTACGTCTTGCTCATCCAATGAGCTGGTAAATATCCCAGCCGGCCAATGTACCACTACTGTTACCCCTGTTATTCCAACTGCAACAGATTGCTCTCCGTTAACCATTACAAGTGATCATCCATCAACAACATTCAATGAAGGTGTAACAATGATCACCTGGTCGGCAACAGATACGGCCGGGAATGTAAGCACCTGTACTTCTACTGTTACTGTACATGCACCAGGCGCACCGGTCATCTCGAATTGTCCTCAATCAATAACTGTTAACAATGACCAGGGTGTGTGTGGCGCCGTAATAAATTATACGATGCCAACGGCTACGGATGACTGCAGTTCTTCTTCTTCGGGCGCTGCCAGTTTTAGTTATACAGGTTCTGTACAAAAGTTTGTTGTTCCTGCCGGTGTTACTATTTTACACGTGAGCGCAACCGGTGCTGCCGGAGGAAACAGTTATACAGGAAATACCGGTGGTAAGGGCGCAAGGATGACAGGTGACTTTGCAGTTGTTCCTGGTGATACCATTTACTTAATGATAGGCCAACAGGGTCAGTCGGGCTTTGGTATTTATGAGGGTAGTTCTGGCGCTGGTGGTGGCGGAACTTTTATAACAAGAAATTCTCCAACCTTTACCAATAACCTTTTGATTGCTGCAGGCGGCGGTGGCGGTGGTGGAGAAGGCGGATCCAGCGGTGCAAGTACCGGAACAACGGGCCGGGCAAGTGGAAACGGAAATGCATATGGTGCTGCAATGGGTGGCAACGGTGGATCAGGAGGTGCGGGTTCAGCAACTGCAGGTGGCGGAGGCTGGCTCTCAGACGGAGGTGCAGGCGATTGTCCTGCCGCTGGCTTAAGCCCAGGTAATGGCGGCGGCGGTGGCGACAGCTATAATTACTGTGGTGGCGCCAATGGTGGCTATGGTGGTGGCAGCGGATCTTATTATGGCGGTGGTGGCGGTGGCGGCTATTCAGGTGGCGGCGGCGGAGATTATCTTGATCCTAATTATCTAACGGGCACCTATGGTGGTGGTGCAGGTTCCTATAATGCGGGAATCAACCAGGTGAATACAGCAGGCGTAGGTAACGGTAACGGCCAGGTGAGCTTAAGCTGGATCAGCCAGTTCCCTGCTGTTTATATTTCATCGGGCCTTCCACCGGGATCAATATTCCCCATCGGTACCACGGTTAATAACTTTACAGCGATTGATGCTTCCGGTAATACGGCTACCTGTAGTATGACGGTTACAGTATCGGATGTTCAACCTCCTGTAATTACATGCACACATGATACAACTGTAAATGTAGATGCAGGACAGTGTACAGCCATTGTTAACTACCTTTTACCTACTGCTGTTGATAATTGCGGAAACATGAATGCATTGTCTGGTTTTGTTCCACTGGGTCAATTTGGTGCTCATGTTTATTACCTTTCAAATACTTCCTACACGTGGGAAACTGCACGTACAAATGCGCTGTCGCTGGGAGGTGTAATAGCCTGTATCAATTCTGCAGCAGAAAACCAGTTCCTGACCGCAGCCATTGCTTCTTTAAATACGGATCCATGGATAGGTGCATTTCAGAATCACAGCAATCCCAATTATAGTGAGCCGTCAGGAGGATGGGAATGGATGGATGGAACGCCGTTTAGTACCTATACCAACTGGCAACCCTTTGAACCCAATAATGCAGGTTCGGAAGATTATATCCAGCTTTATCGTAACCTGGGTACATGGAATGACGCATATACTTATGGCAACCTGAGGTATATCCTTGAAGTGCCCAATAATATTATTCTTACAAGGGTTTCTGGTCCTGCCAGCGGAGCTGCTTTTCCTATCGGGACAACGGCCGTAACATGGAAAGCAACAGATGAGCATGGCAATTTTTCTACCTGCACCTTCAATGTTACGGTGAATGGTATACCATCCACACCCGGCAATATCAGCGGGCCAACCAATGTTTGTCCTTATATCAATACAGGCGATCAGTTGGTTTATTCTATCGATTCAGTTACCAATGCCACAGGGTATCAATGGACAGTGCCCCCTACCGTTAGTATCGTGTCGGGCCAGGGAACAAGAAGCATTACTGTAACCATCGGCAGTGGTTTTGTTGCAAACATTAATAAAGTGATAAAAGTAAAAGCATTGTCACCATGCAGTAACAGTGGTGAGAAGTTATTGTACCTGCTGGCACAATTCCCGTCAACACCTGCTGCTATCACTGCTTCATCTACTGATATATGCGCAGCAATTGGCAACGCAACACCTATTGTTTTCAAAATTCCAAAAACAACAGCAGCTATCTCTTACATATGGACTGCGCAAAATGGAACAACAACCATCACACATCCAAATGGTACTGGTGTGAATGATACCACTATATCTGTCATATTCAGTAGTGGTTTCACAACAAGCGCTATCACAGTTCAATCAGTAAACGATTGTGGAACAGGAGGCGTACGTAGCTTTACTGTTACCAGGAGTAATCCTGCTACTCCATCACTGATCAATGGACCAACGAATGTATGTGCAAACATTGGCGGAACAGGAGTTCCTGCAACTTATAGCGTAGCCGCAGCAACAGGAACAACCTTTAACTGGATAGTACCTGCCGGCGTAACAGGATTAACCGGCCAGGGAACAAACAGCATTTCATTCACCTATCCTGCAGGATTTACAAGTGGAAGTATTTCAGTAACGGCAACGAATGGATGCGGAACAAGCGCTTCCAGGACACTGGCTGTTACAAAATTAAATCCTGCAACACCCAGCAATATTGATGTAATACAAACAGGTTTCTGTCCTGCCAGGACCTATAGCTATACACTTGCTTCTATGCCTGCAAATGCAACAACTGTTCAATGGACAGTACCTGCTGATGCGATTGGCTTTACAGGACAGGGAACCAGCAGCATCACTGTTTCTTATCCTTCTACAGCAGTTATTGGCAATGTTACTGCACAAGGCATTAATAACTGCGGCGTAAGCACCATTCGTTCTGTACAGGTGAAATTGCCTGTATGTCCTGTACCAACTTTCACAAAAGGCAGCAGCGAACTAAAACAGCCAGTGAATGTTGAAGGAAAACTAAAAGATCTGTCAATAACGGTAATGCCTAATCCTAGTTTAGAAGATTTTAATATACTAATAAAGAAGTCTACTGCAGTCCCGGTTGATATGGTGATCACCGATCTTTCGGGAAAAATTATTGAGAAAAGACGGATCAGCGATCTCAATACAAGTATAAGATTGGGAAACAACTTTAGTGCTGGTACTTATATTGCTCATTTTGTACAGGGAGAACAAAAGAAAGTAATAAGACTTGTAAAACTTTAACCGCAATCTTAAAACAACCAGCCGGTAGTTTTTTAATTGCCGGCTTTTTCATTCTTATTATTCGGCATCGCATGAAAGCGAAGGACGGAACGTATCGTGAAATTTTAAGTTAATAAAACCTAACAGGTCTTAAAGGCCGTTAGGTTTATCTTTAAACAATTTTCTGATCAATTGCTTTGGCTACAGCTTCTGTTGCAGAATGTACATGTAGCTTTTCATATATCTTTTTAAGATGCGTATTCACGGTGTGAAAACTGATGCCGCCTGCATCGGCGATCATTTTATAACTCATGCCCTTTGTGAGCATAGTAAGAATCTCAATCTCTCTTGCAGTTAGTTCAAAACGGTTTGCATCACTTACGGGCTGTTGCTGAAATGTTTCCATTACTTTTCTTGCAACTGATGGTGTCATCGGCGCACCACCATCCAGCACATCATATATACCTTCGATAAGTTTGGACGGGGCCGTCTTTTTTAAAAAGTATCCATGCGCACCCGAACGTATGGCTGAAAAAATTTTTTCTTCGTCTTCGAAAACAGTTTGCATGATGATCAATACACCAGGTGCTAGTTTGCGTATCTGCTTTAATCCTTCAATTCCATTTACGCCCGGCATATCGATATCCATCAGCACTACATCCGGTTCCAGTTCTATCATATCGGCTTCAACTGTATTGCAGTTTTCCCTCGCCCCCACAAACATCATGTCTGATTTACTACCTATTAGTAATTGCAATGCTTCCTGCCTGCCTTTGTTATCGTCGTATACCATGATGCGTTTTGCCATGGAGTAAAATTATTTAAAGTTATTTTTTATGGCATCCCTAATAATAGGGAGGCAACTGTCTGAACTATGATTAGACATCAAACTGCAAATATCAGTTCAATCTCCGTTCCCTTCCCAACCAAACTCCTTACAGAAAATTTTCCATTCAGTGTAGCAGCCCGCTTATTCATATTATACAAACCATTTCCCTGTTTATTCTGTTTCATATCAAATCCTTTACCATCATCCTTTATTCTAAGCATCACGTTCATATGATTAAGCCGCATATCGATCCACACATTTTTGCAGTCAGCATATTTTGCAATATTGTTGATCGCTTCCTTATAGATCAGGTAAAAATTTTTTCGTTCCGTCATATTCAGTTTTAATTCATTCAGTTTTTCATCAAAGTTCATGTGCAACATACAACCCTTTGCCTCCAGCACTTCGGCAGCATGGGAACGCATGCGTGTAATGATATTTTCAAAACGATCATTGCGTGCATTGATCATCCATACAATATCTCCCATTGATTCCATAGAGACATTGGTATATTCTGAAATCTTTTTAAGCATTGCATTGGTATGTGCTGTATTGGCATTTTCATCCTGTTGCGCCACATCACTGAAAATAGAAATATTGCTGAGGTTGCTACCGATCTCATCATGCAGGTCTTGTGCAATGTTATTTCTTATCGCCTGTAATTTCAATGCTTGTTTTAACCTATAACGATAGAATATATATCCCAAAACAATGATTGTTGCAATAACAAGTGTCCTGAACCACCATGTCATATACCAGGGGGGAAGAATAATGATCTTTAATGTTCGTGGAAGCTCATTCCATACCCCATCAGCATTACTGGCTTTAATCTCTAATGTATATGTCCCGGGGTCGAGGTTGGTATAAGTTGCTGTATGGGCTGCCCCTGCCTGTATCCATGCATTGTTGAATCCTGTTAAACGATATTGGTATAAATTTTTTCCTGAATAAGCAAAGTCCAGTGAAGCAAAATCAACAGAAACAATATTATCAGCATAAGGCAACACGATTTTATCTGTGAGATAAACAGGCATTGTAAGTATGGAAGATGAATCATTAAAAGAAACAAGCCTGTTATTAATCCGCAATGCTGTAATTACTACATTCGGCTGAACAGTATTGCTGAGTAATTCCGCCGGCCGGAAATAGTTGAACCCATTTATACCACCGAAGAAAAGATATCCGCCAGGTCCGCGACAATATGCATTGTGATTGAATTCATTGCTTTGTAAACCATCCCCTACTTCATAATTTCTAAATTTTAGTTTCTGGGGATTAAAGCAGGAAAGCCCTTTGTTGGTGCTCATCCAGATATTGCCCAATTCATCCTGCAAAACCGAATACACCACATCATTGGGCAAACCATCTTTTGTTGTATAATGAATGCTTTTTCCTGTAGCGATATCGAACCTGTTCAATCCTCCTCCATTGGTACCAACCCATAAATACCTGGAAGGTTGGAGATAATCCGGTTCAATACTAAACAGGTATGTAGTACTTAAAGAATTATCATCAGCAGGGTCATTTTTATAATGCTTCCATGAACTATCGGCCTCGTGGAAACGAAATAATCCGTCAACAGCTGCTATCCATATATAACCTCCGCCATCTTCTGTAATGCAAAGCGCACGATCCATGCCAGTCAAAGGAAAGCTGAAAGGCATGTTCCATTTGAATACTTTTTCAATATTCGGATCGTATTTATACAAACTATTATTATCAGCATGCCACATATTTCTCCTGCGATCAGTAAAAAGCGGGTAAGCGAATTCGTTAATTTCCCCTCCATACTTTTTAGCTTTGCCCTCTTCGTATGTTTCTATATACTTTCTTGTATTGGGATCATAGATGGCTACCGGCTTTTTATACACTCTTACGATTATATTTCCCTGCGCATTCCTGTTCATGCTCAATATTGATTCAACATCTGTATGGTGAAACATCACAGAGCCCGGGTTGAGTTTACGAATTCCATAACCTGTAGTACCAACCCATTGTACTCCGCTACGGTCTGTAAAAAGCGTGGTGCAGTTACCAGCCATGCGATTATTGATGCTGTCTTTTGTATCCTCTGTAATCCTGTGGCCTGAATGCCGGTCTATCATTAACGGCCTGTCCTTAAAAACAAAAGAAAAACAGGAACTTTCCCTGTTCAGATCACCCGGAGGGTTGATGTTCAGCGACCAGGCTTTTTGTGGTATACAGCTTTTTTCATCCAGTGTCAGGAGTGCATTACCGAATATGAAATAAATTTTCCCATCGTTTTCATCAATGAATTTATGCCGCTTTACATCTGTTGAATCATAATCTGTAATACCGTTGAGACGGAGAAATTGTACAACATTCACCACAGGTTTCCATGAATTATTGATCAGTTCATAAATGAATGCTGTTTTGGTGTGTGTAGTAAAAATCCTTCCTTCAGAATTGACAAATATTTCCTGTGCCGACTCAAGTTCGGGTGTAGTGATATGGGTGATCGTGTATTTCTTTTGCGGATCTTTCTCGTTTTCATTTACCGTTATCTTATCGATACCGGTGTTAAAAACAAAAAAAACATTCGCATTGCTGTCAGCCCAGGTACGTTGTATCGGCGGTGCTGAAATTTTATACAATGCATGATCATCATTACGGAAACGTGTAAATGATTCCGTTTGCTCATCATACAAATCAATTCCTTTGGGTGTAATTACCCAAAGTCTTCCTTTAACATCCATCACCAGGTCTGTAATATAATTATCGGAAACAGAGTTGCTGTCTTTTGCATTGTATCGGAATACGGTAAATTCATATCCATCGTATCGGTTCAACCCATCTTTTGTGGCAAACCACATAAAACCATGTTTATCCTGTACAATAGCGCTGATCATTCCCTGCGATAATCCATCATTGATGGTAAGCGATTGAAATGAAAATACACGGCGATCTTCCTGGGCGAAGATCCAGGCTGGCAGTAGTAACAGCAGGTATAAAGTAATGCGGAGTTGCTTCATCAGTAAATGAAAGTACGGTTTTTACCTGTTCATTATTTCATTTTACTTCCCTGTTCGCTATTCTTCTTCATCGATCTGATAGAATAACGAACAAGGAACACGGAATATCGAATAAAGAAGTATTGAAATCCTTCATACCTAATATTAGCGATTGTCCCAAACTGTTTTATTGGTTTTTTTTACAGCTTAAAAAAAATGATATGAAACAGTTTTTCTCCCTGTTGTTATGTTGTGCAATGATATTTACTGCAGTAGAATCGTTGGCACAAATAACACCCTCTATTCAATTTTCGAATGGCAATGTAACATTAACGAACGAGCCCGGAATATGCGGCAGGAAATTCTTCTATTTCCCGCCAAATTTTATCTATACCTGTTTTAACGACGAATGGCAACATCCATACATAGGTGATTTTAACGGTTACCGTTATTTTACCGACAACGGCTTTGAATTTACATGGGCACAGGCAAACGCAATGGCACATGCTTGGGGTGTTGAACTTGTTTCTATTGGTTCTGCTGCAGAAAATGATTTCTTACGGAGCCATATGGATCCTTACTATAAGTACTGGATCGGGCTTTCGGATACTGCAACCGAAGGAACATTTAAATGGACTGACGGCACTCCGTTCACTTATTCCAACTGGGCATCGGGCGAGCCGAATAATGCCAATGATGAGGATTATGTGGTAATGACTTCTAATGGGAAATGGAATGATGTTAACTCCGATACCAGGGCCCGTTTTTTTGTCAAAACAACTGCAGGTGTTTGCAATCTCCAGGCACAACTTATAGCGGGACTGCCAAGTAACAGTATATTCCCGGTAGGTGTAACAACAGTTACTTACCAGGGAACTGATTATTTTGGTACTACGGTACAAAATAGTTTTACAGTAACGGTAGAAGATCATGAAGGTCCTGTTTTTGTGCCGGCACCACAAACAAGTGTGGTAAATATTCCTGCAGGATCCTGCAATGGGTTGTTCCAATATACGATGGTTCCCCCTGCTGTTACAGATAACTGTAGCGTACAATCCGTGGTAAGCGATCATCCTTCTGATATGTTTCCTATCGGATACACTCCGGTAAAATGGACAGCTACCGATATTTATGGAAATACAAATTTCAGGATAGATACCGTGTTGGTACGGGAATCCATTCCACCGCAAGTAAGCAATTGCCCAATGCCTGTAACAGTAAATAGCCTGCCAGGACAATGCGGAGCTTTAGCAAATTTTAATATTCCCGATTTTGCAGATAACTGCAATGATATTACACAGGTAAAAGCAAAATTTGATGCTATCGGTAAGGTACAAACGTTTAAGGTGCCTGCCGGTGTGAGCAGTATACGCATAGAAGCAACTGGTGGTGCCGGTGGCAGTATGAATAGTTATCTTGGAGGAAGAGGTGCATATATGTCCGGAGATTTTACTGTTACACCCGGGGAAACTCTGTACCTGGTTGTTGGACAAAAAGGAGTTGATGCAAATTTAACCTATAGTGGCGGCAATGGTGGTGGCGGAAGTTTTGTTACACGTGATCCGCAGTTTCACAATCAATTGCTGATTGCTGCAGGTGCTGGTGGCGGAGGTGGTTATACAGATAACTATGAAATATCTGTCCTGCAGGATGCAACAATAACAACTAATGGTAATTCGGGATATGGCTTTTCTGCCGGTGCAGGAGGTATAAATGGTAATGGCGGTAATATAATAACTTATATGTATGGCGGCGGGGGTGGTGCCGGTGCCGGTTGGTTAACAAATGGAGGAAGTTCCTTTGACCTGAGTAATAACAGGAGCTGGAATAATGGTGGTAAAAGCCCGGCAAATGGTGCTACAGGTGGCGAAGCTACCTATGGTAACGGTGGCGCATATGGTGGTGGTGGTTCAGGAGAGAGTGGCGGTGGTGGTGGTGGCGGTGGCTATTCTGGTGGTGGTGCTGCTTATTATGGTTATTTGGGAGGAGGAGGAGGTTCTTTTAACTCTGGTACTAACCAAACAAATTTGGCGGGAATAAACACAGCGGGTGGACATGTAATTATTACTTATAGTGGTTCTTATCCTGTAATTACACAAACAGCAGGACTTCCGTCCGGATCTGTTTTTCCAACAGGTGTTACCGTTAATACATGGGTAGCGGAAGATGGATCAGGAAATAAAACAAGTTGCAGTAATAAGGTAACCGTTCTTGATATAGAAGCACCACAAATTCAACCTATACAGGATATAGCTGTAAATGTTGATCCCGGGCAATGTACAGCTGTAGTAAATTATAATACTATAATTACCGATAACTGCGGCCATGTATCGCCGGTAGTTCCTTCAACTTATACTTATCTGGGAGAATTCCAGGGGCACAGGTATTATCTCTCTTCGTCACAGGCTTTCTGGAAAGATGCAAAAGATTCTGCAGCAGCAATAGGCGGTACACTCGTTTGTATCAACAGCCTGCAGGAAAATAACTTTTTGAATAACGCACTTCCACAATGGGGTTATGGATGGGCAGGGGGATTCCAGGATCCCT
Source organism: Ferruginibacter sp. (assembly GCA_047601875.1). Lineage (GTDB taxonomy): Bacteria > Bacteroidota > Bacteroidia > Chitinophagales > Chitinophagaceae > Ferruginibacter. The sequence goes on from JASGIL010000001.1 coordinate 2,054,754, forward strand.
ATGGCCTGGGATATGCAGAACCCGACCAGGGTTGGCAATGGCAGGATGGAACGGCTTTGGGTTTTACGAACTGGATACCAGGTTCCTTTACTTACGACCCGGAAGTCTCAAATAGTCTACTTTTTTTGCAGGGAGACAATGGTGCAACTTTTCCAGGAGGGTTCTACGATTACTCAGGTAGTTTTCCAGCTCCATGGATCGTGGAAGTTGCTCCTGTTATAAAAACAATTCTAGTAACAGGGCTTGCAAGCGGCTCAGCGTTCCCGGTAGGTACCACACCTGTTAGTATTTCAGTGGCTGACAGTTCAGGCAATGTTGGCAATACAATCAGCTTCAACGTTATTGTAGACGGAACGCCGGCACAACCTGCAAGTATCAGCGGGCCAACAAATGTTTGTCCATACATCAATTCAGGAACAACAGTAACATATTCTGTTCCTTCAACTTTAAATGCAACAGGTTTTCAATGGACAGTGCCCCCTACCGTTAGTATCATTTCCGGGCAAGGAACCAATAGCATCACTGTTTCAATCGGGAGCGGATTTGCAGCCAATGCAAATAAACAGATCAGGGTAAAAGGAACCAATGCATGCGGCACAGGCGGAACAGAAAAGATCTTTTATTTACTGGCACAATCTCCTACTACGGCCACGGCCATACAATCTTCATCCAATGATATTTGTACCGCTATCGGATCCGGTACACCTGCAACATTTACCATTCCCAAAGTTCCGGCGGCTACTGCTTATATCTGGACAGCGCAGAATGGTACAACAACCATTACACATACTAATGGCGCAGGTGTGAATGATACAACCATATCAATAATCTTTAGCAGTGGATTTACAACAAGTACTGTTACTGTGCAGGCAATTAATGACTGCGGTGCCGGGGGCGTACGCAGCTTTACAGTTACAAGAAACAATCCTGCAACACCCTCACTGATCAATGGGCCAACCAACGTATGTGCGAATATTGGTGCAACAGGTGTTGCTGCTATTTATTCTGTTGCAGCATCAGCCGGCACAACTTATAACTGGAATGTGCCGCCAGCTGCGATCGGTTTAACCGGCCAGGGCACGAACAGCATTTCGTTCAATTATCCTGCAGGATTTACCAGTGGAAACATTTCGGTAACGGCAACGAATGGCTGCGGATCAGGCCCTGCAAGAACATTGGCTGTTACAAAACTAAATCCTGCAACCCCCAGCGTGATAGATGTGATACAAACAGGGTCTTGTCCTAACAGGACTTATAGCTATACACTTGTTGCTATGCCTGCCAATTCAACATCTGTTCAATGGACCATCCCTGCAGGTGCAACCCTTGTCTCCGGGCAGGGTACAAGCAGCATTACGGTTGGTTATACTGATGCCGCATTACAAGGCAGCGTTACTGCTACTGCTATTAACAATTGCGGTACAAGTACAGCACGTTCTACACAGGTAAAAATTCCCGCTTGTCCGCCACCAGCTTTTAGCAAGGGAAAAAATGAAAACAGCAATATCATAAAACAAGTCTCAATTCAGACAAACGAAGAAAAGAACTTAATAGTGATTGCTCCCAATCCATCCACTACATCATTTAATCTTACTGTCAACAGTATTTCAAAACAACCGATCTGTGCAATATTGTTTGATGCAACCGGTAAGCAGATCAAAAAGATGAAAATTACTGCTAATGAAAAGATCAGTTTTGGAAACGAATTAAAAGCGGGTATATATATGCTCGAAATTCAATTGGGGAATGAAAGAAGAACTGAAAGGCTGGTTAAATTGTAAATAAAAAATACATTTGAAAATAAAATGCCTCCGGTCTACCGGGAGGCATTTTTTGTAGCGGCTTATAAAAGCTGATCCTGGTATTAAAGCTAATTTTGCTTTGTGCAAAGCCTGTTAGATCAAATAAAAAATTGCCGTGCATGCGAAAAGTTTCTAGCGCATGGTGTGAATCCAATTGTTTCTGCAAGTCCGTTCAGTAAGATCATTATCATTGGCCAGGCACCTGGTCGTATTGTTCATGAAACAGGTATTCCATGGAACGATAAGAGTGGTGATAATTTAAGAACCTGGTTGGGGGTTGACAAAGAAACATTTTATAACCCGGAAATTTTTGCGCTGATGCCAATGGGATTTTGTTATCCCGGCAAGGGAAGTTCGGGTGATCTTCCACCAAGAAAGGAATGTGCTCCTTTATGGCATCAACCGCTGCTTAACTTCATGAAAAATGCCAATATTATATTGTTGGTTGGACAGTATGCACAGGATCATTACCTGCAGGAAAAAACAAAAGAAAATCTCACAAGTACCGTAAAAAATTTTAAAAGCTATTTACCGGGGTATTTTCCACTTCCGCACCCTTCGCCAAGAAATAATATCTGGCTGGCAAAGAATAAATGGTTTGAAAAAGATCTGCTCCCGGTATTGAGAAAGCATGTGAAAAAAATATTGAAGACCTGAAACTCCCCGGGCCAATAGGCCTTAAAAACCTGTTAGGTCTGGGGGAAACGCCTATATTTGCAGTCCTAATTTTTTTGACCATGAAGTGGATGAATACGATCATCAAATACAGGCTTTTACTGGGCGTTGCGTTCCTGGCTCTTGCGATTTTTGTGAATTACCAAACCAGTTTCTGGCCATCGTTTATCTTATATTTTATTGCTGTAATATTAATTGTGGGGCATTTCCTGTTTGGCCAATGCGCCTTATACAAACTGCGATGGAAGATGGTGATATGGAAGAAGCAAAGAAAATCGTTGCTTCTATTAAATTCCCCGGGCTGCTGATAAAACCGGTTCGTTCAGTTTATTATACCATTAAGGGTAACATCGATATGATGGATCAGAACTTTGACAGCGCCGAAGTGAATATGAAAAAAAGCCTTGCCCTTGGTGGCGGCCAGCTTACAAAACAGGCAGAAGGCCCAATAAATTACAGCTGGGCATGCTGGCCATGCAAAAAGGAAATATCAAAGAAGCGGAATCTTATATACGCCAGGCCATCCGTGCCGGGCTACCGGATAAAGAGAACAACGCCGCAGCCTACCTGCAGTTGTGTTCCATCATGATGAACAAAAGAGAATTCCGTGCGGCTAAAGAATATTTCAGGAAAGCAAAAAGTTTTAAAGCTACTACACCGCAGATCGTGGACCAGATAAAGCAGATTGAGAAGTATATAACGCGGATGCCGGGATAATTGGCTGATTTGAAAATTTGAAGATTTGAAGATGAAAAGTAGTTTTTAAATGAAATAATGTTTTCATGTTTTGTAGGCCTTTAATCAGCTCATTTTCGAATTTTCAAATTACTTAAACAACGTATTTATCTTTTCAACCCTATAGTCAAATATTCCCTCTAATTTCCTTCTAACAAATACCCCGTTTGCAATATCCCCAATAAACCAGAACGGGATCTTATAATGTACAATGTCTGTCATTTCTACTCCATTCTTGGTTTCTTTAAAATGATGTTGATGATGCCATAAGCTGTATGGGCCGAAGCGTTGTTCGTCAACAAAATATTTCCTGTCTTCCACATGTGTTATTTCGGTCATCCAGTAAATGGGAATTCCTAAAAAAGGTTTTATGGTATATTCAATTAATTGACCTTGGTAGATCTTATCACCATGATGTTTTGATATTATTTTGAAGCCCATACCTGTTGGTGTTATCGCCTGCAGGTTTGCAGGGTTACTAAAAAACGCCCAGGCTGTTTCGAGTGTAGTAGGAATAATTTGAGTTCGTTGTAGATTGTAAACTTTGCTCATAGAATTATAACACGTTTCACGTTAAAACGTTCAACGTTTAACGTGAAAAAAACGTAGAATTCTGTTATTTTCCTTCTTACAAATTTACAATGAAACAATAGCTTGCCCGTAAAAACTGTATGGCCACAATTCAGAGATTTGAAGACTTGCAGGTATGGATGGTCAGTCGTGAATTATATTGTGAAACAGGAAAACTCATAGACACAGGTACTTTTGGGAAAAATTTCAGGTTCATAGCACAAGTGGAAAGTTCGTGCGGATCAATTATGTATAATATAGCCGAAGGATTTGAAAGAGGTACCAGGCCTGAGTTTATACAATTCCCGGGTTACTCAAAAGGTTCCTGCGGAGAATTGAGATCACAACTTTATCGCCTGTTAGACCGTAGCTTTATTAGCAAAGGCTTATTCGATAAATACCACTCTTTTGCAACACGAATCAGTATGATGCTACAAAAATTAATTGCTTATTTGCGAAAAACAAAGATGCCGGGGGCAAGAGCATGTTAAACGTGTAACGTTAAAACGTGTAACGTCCCTACCTTTGTACTATGTCCATTTATAGAGAAAATCTTCAAATAAAATTCAACACAGAATACGAACGGCTGAACCCACAGCAACGTATAGCCGTAGATACGATCGAAGGGCCGGTGATGGTTATAGCGGGACCCGGTACAGGTAAAACACAGATACTTGCTAGTCGTATTGGAAAAATATTACTTGAAACTGATGCACTTCCTGCAAATATTCTTTGCCTTACCTACACCGATGCCGGCGTAGTAGCCATGCGTAGAAGATTACTGCAATTCATCGGGCCGGATGCCTACAAAGTAAATATCTATACATTCCATGCATTTTGCAATGATATCATACAGGAAAATTTATCGTTGTTTGAAAAAACAGCGCTGGACCCCATTTCAGAACTTGAAAAAATAGAATTATTCAAGGAGCTGATCGATTCCTTTCCTAAAAATCATCCATTAAAAAGATATCGCGGTGATGTTTATTTCGAGATCAACAACCTCCAGTCTCTTTTTAGCACAATGAAGCGTGAGGGTTGGACCGCCGAATTTGTACTGCAAAGAATTGACCAGTACATAGCAGAATTACCAACAAAAGATGAATTTATTTATAAGAGAAAATACAAAGAATTTAATGCCGGCGACCTTAAAGCTGATAAGATAGCGGAAGAAAAAGAAAGAATGGAAAAACTAAGTGCAGCTGTGAATGAGTTCAATCGTTTCCAGCAACTGATGCGCAAAAAGAACCGTTATGATTTTGATGATATGATCAACTGGGTGATAAAAGCCTTTGAAGAAAATGCAAGTCTTCTTGCCAATTACCAGGAAAGATTTCAATACATATTGGTAGATGAATACCAGGATAGCAGCGGTTCCCAGAATCGCCTTGTTGAACTACTTATTAATTACTGGGATACACCAAACATTTTTGTTGTAGGAGACGATGATCAAAGTATTTATAGGTTCCAGGGCGCAAATGTTGAAAATATGATGAGGTTCCGGGACAATTATAAAAACAACCTGCTCACGGTGATCCTGACAAACAACTACCGATCTACCCAACCAATTCTTGATATCTCCAAAATATTAATAGACCGTAATAACGAAAGGCTGGTAAACCAGATCGAAGGTTTGAATAAGAACCTGCTTTCCAGTAATGAAAAAATAAAATTGCTAAGTCATAAGCCAAGGGTACAGGAATATGAAACGCAACGTGAAGAAATGGTTGGTATTGTAAAACAGGTGCAGCAATTGCTTGCTGAAGGAGTATTACCCGGAAGGATCGGCATCATTTATAAAGAAAACAAATACGGTGAAGAACTCACACAATATTTTAAACAACTTAACATCGTAGTTTACAGCAAGCGTGACCTTGATATCTTACAGGAACCGCTTTCTAAAAAAATTATTTTATTGCTCAACTATCTCGCTTCAGAACATTTTATTTCTTATAGTGGCGATGAAATGCTTTTTGAAATATTACATTTCGACTGGTTTGGGATTCCACCGATCGAAATTGCAAAAATTAGTATGGAAGTGGCTGACAGGAGATATACTGATAAACCTACTTCTATACGACAACTGCTACACGAAAAATCGAAAGAGCCTGCAAGAGATCTTTTTAGCAAACCTTTTCATGAAGGATTAAAGAAAGCCTCAGCCATTATAGAAAAGCTGGTCGCAAAAGTTCCCAATCTTACCCTGCAGCAGTTATTTGAAAATATCATTCGTGAAGCCGGTGTGCTCAGTATCATTATGGGAAGTATTGACAAATACTGGCAGCTCCAGGTCATCACCAAATTCTTTGATTTTATAAAAGAAGAAACGCACCGTGATCCTTATTTGAATCTGCAGCAGCTGGTAAACCTGATTGACCTGATGAAAAAAGAAAACATCAGGCTCACGATAAAACAGGTAAGTGGTAGCGATAAAGGTGTAAACCTTATGACAGCCCATGGTTCCAAGGGGCTGGAGTTTGAGCATGTATTCGTTGCCGGTTGTAACTCTGCTTCATGGGAAAAGAAAAGAAAACCAGGTGGTGGTTATAAATTACCGGATACAATGTTCTCATCACAACCAGTAAGTTCCGATGAAGAAGAATTAAGAAGATTGTTTTATGTAGCTCTTACCAGGGCTGAACAACACTTATACATCTCATACAGCAAATACAAAAATGATGGTAAGGAGCTGGAGCCATCCATGTTCATTGCAGAAATACAAGATGAGCAACAACTCCCGGTAGAAAAAATGATCATCGACAGTTCAACACTTACCGATTTTGCTATGCTTGGATTTAGCAATGCAGAAGCGCCTGAAGTAGAAAAAGTGGAGGAAGAATTTATCGGTAAGATACTCGATAAGTTTGTAATGAACGTATCGGCTTTGAATAACTACCTGAAATGCCCACTCGAATTTTATTTTAAAAACCTGGTGCGTATCCCATCACAAAAAAATGAAGCGACTGAGTTTGGTTCTGCAGTACATCACGCTTTGGAAAAGTTATTCGGTAAAATGCTTAACAGCAATGCAAAACAATTTCCATCAAAGGAGGAATTCATTGCCGACTTTGAATGGTATATGAACAGGCACCGTGAAAGCTTCACCAAAGAGCAATTTGAAAGACGCTTTGAATATGGGCGTGAGATCTTATTGACCTATTATGATAAATACATCAACAGTTTTAATAAGATAACCACCATTGAATACAATATCCGCAATGTTGTATGGCATAATGTTCCATTGAAAGGTAAGCTTGATAAACTTGAATTTGATGGAAAATCAGTGAACGTAGTTGATTATAAAACGGGTGACCCGGAAAAAGGTATTTTAAAAACCAAAGGCCCTTCAGACAAAAACCCTAACGGCGAAGACTACTGGCGCCAGGCTGTTTTTTATAAGATACTGGTAGATAATAATCCTTCAAGGGACTGGAAGGTTGTAAGCAGCGAGTTTGATTTCATTGAACCTGACAAAAAGAAAAATTACAGGAAAGAAAAAGTCGTTATTACTTCAGCAGATATCACAACTGTTACCCAACAAATAACAACTACCTGGGAAAAAATACAAAATCGTGATTTTTATACAGGCTGTGGTAAAGAAGATTGCCATTGGTGCAATTTTGTGAAGGATAACAAACTGGCGGTGGCGTTGCATGATATTGAGGAGGAGGTTGAGTGAGGAGAAGTTGACAGGGTTGATAATGTCGCAGAGCACAAGCCTTGTCAACCCTATCAACTTATTAACCTGTCAACTTTATCAACCTATTAACTGCCTTTACAATAACTTCACGCCAAAATTTACGGTAACGTTCATGAGAAAAAATATCTTCATTTTACTGGCACTCATCATCGGCGGCTATGCATTGCTGACATTGGGCAGTGGCTGTGCACAGATCGGCTTTCCTACAGGCGGTGCTACGGATAGTCTTCCACCTGTTCTTGCAAAAGCATCACCCGAAACCAATAAACTCAATTTTACCGGTAATAAGATCACACTTGTTTTCGACGAATATGTGGAGTTGAAAGACATACAAACCAACCTGCTTGTATCACCCTTCCCAAAAAAAAATCCTACCATCAGCAGCAATCTTAAAACGGTAAGCATAAAATTAAAAGACACGTTGCAGCCAAACACTACTTACAGTATTGACTTTGGAAATGCAATCGTGGATGTACACGAAGGCAACATACTGAGAAATTTTACTTACACATTTTCTACCGGGAGTTATATTGATTCGCTACAATTCGGTGGTAAGGTTTTAATAGCAGAAACAGGAAAGCCGGACAGCACCCTGATGGTTTACCTGTATAAGAACGCCGCTGATTCAGATATAACAACAAGAAAACCCGATTATGTTACAAGGCTCAATGCAAAAGGTATTTTCAGTTTCAAACATTTACCCGCAGGTAATTTTAAAATATATGCACTTAAAGATGGCGATGGAGGAAAAACATATAATTCAAAAACCGAGGTTTTTGCTTTTACCGAAAAGGAAATAAATACAGAACAACAGGCAGATTCAGTTGGGCTTTATGCTTATGCAGAAAAAAAAGAAGAACCTTTCAAGTCAAATGCACCCGCACAAAAAAAGCCAGCAGAAAAAAAATTGAAGTACATATCGTCGGCCAGTGGAAGAACGCAGGATATCCTGGTACCACTTAACCTGGAGTTTGACAATGGGCTTAAAACATTTGATTCATCAAAAATAATTTTGAGTGATACCAACTTCAAACCATTACCCAACATCCTTGCTGTAATAGATAGTACCAGGAAGAAAGTTACCATGAATGTAACATGGGTGCCGGAAACAAATTACATCCTTGTTTTACCTAAAGAAGCATTTGAAGATTCGGCTGGCAATGTGCTGGAAAAAACAGATACGATCCGTTTCTCCACAAAAAAAACCACCGACTATGGCTCACTGTTATTGAGGTTTAAAAACCTTGATCTTGCCAATCATCCTGTTGTACAGTTCCTGCAAAACGATGCGCTTAAATTTTCTTTCCCCATAAAATCTGCTGAGTGGAGCAACAAACTATTTACACCGGGTGAATATGATGTAAGGATCTTATACGACCTTAATAACAACGGTGTTTGGGACCCGGGTAATTATAAAGAAAAATTACAACCTGAACGTGCAATAGCATTACCGCAAAAGCTAGCGATAAAAGCGGATTGGGAGAATGAACGGGAGATTCAATTATAGTTAGTGCATTCATGACCTCACGCAAAGTCGCTAAGAATAAATACATAAGCAAAAAGGAGACTTTGCGTTCTTTGCGAATCTTTATTGCTTTGCGTGAAACACATGTTAACCTATCTTTGTACCATGTTTTTTTCCTCAACTTTATTGGAAAATGCAGTGAACGAATTTGCCAAGCTTCCGGGCATTGGAAAAAAAACTGCATTGCGGCTGGTGCTTCATCTTATTAAGCAGGATGAATTGCATGTTTCTCATTTCAGTGATACGATCGCAGCAATGAGAAAGGAAATAAAATTTTGCAGCCGTTGTCATAATATTTCCGATTCAACAACCTGTAATATCTGCAGCAACAAATTGCGCAAGCAGGAAATGGTCTGCGTCGTAGAAAATATCCGCGACGTTATTGCAATTGAAAGTACACAGCAATTCAACGGCATCTATCATGTGCTGGGTGGCATCATTTCTCCGCTTGATGGAATTGGCCCAGACCAGTTAAATATTGATTCTCTTGTACAACGCATCAGCAAAGAACAAATACAGGAAATTATTTTTGCCCTTAACCCAAACATACAGGGCGATACAACGGTGTACTATATCGGCAGAAAATTAAAAGGAATAAAAGTTAAGATCACCACCATTGCACGTGGTATTTCTTTTGGCGGAGAACTTGAATATGCAGATGAGATGACGCTAGCGAAAAGTATAACGAACAGGATACCGGTTGAGCATTATATCTCATCAATTGACAATGGATAATTGACAATTATTTATTCTTTGTTTATTTAATATCTAATATGGCTAAAGCCAATTAAGATTTTTGATTTTTGTCCGTTGACTGAAGTCAACGGCAAAGTAAAAAGAATCATTTCATTCCCAAATCTCCAAATTTCCAAATTGGCTAATTACCTCCCTTAGGCAAGGAACTGCCGCCGGTCGTATGTTCCAGCTTACACATTGTCGGTTTTTCTGTGTATTTTTAAAATAAAGCAACCATCATACTCCATTGGACGTATTAACTGACGATACTAAAAACAATTCTGCAGATTTGAAATTCCTGGATGAAATAATAGCCGGTTGCAGGGAGCATAACCAGAGAGATCAAAAAACCCTCTATGAGCGGTACTATGGCTATTGCTTAAAGATCGTTTTCAGGTATATATTCAGGTATGATAAAGCTGTTGATGTTGTAAATGATGGTTTTGTAAAAGTGTTTGGCAAACTCGACACCTTTCACTACGATCAATCCATTAAAATTGAAATGATCCTGATGGGTTGGATGAGAAGGATCATGATCAACACAGCCATCGACAGGTTAAGAAAAGACAACTTCATGCCCGAGATCGGTATCATAAATGAAGGCGCATGGATCGAAGACAAGTCACAATCAGCCGACCAATCACTCCTGTACAAAGACCTGATCAATGAAGTAAAAAAGTTACCACCTACCTACCGGATTGTATTTAATATGTATGTTATTGACGGATTCACACACCAGGAAATTGCCAACCAATTGAAAATTGCAGTTGGCACTTCCAAGTCGAATCTTTCGAAAGCACGCGGTTTATTGCAATCTTATTTAAAAAAAGTTGATGTAAAAAAAGCTTACGTATGACCGACGATAGTGAAGATATATTTCGCAGGGCGGCCGAGAGCTATCCTCTTAAAACAGATAATCCTGATTGGGATGCTGTGCGCAAAAAGATGGAGGCTGGCGGAGCTGTGCCTGAAGAAATACCGGTTTCAAAGAAAAGAAAAAAACGTTGGTTGCTTTTATTGCTACTGCTGTTAGCTTTCTCCGTTATTGAATATACATATTCCCCACTTTCAAATTTATTCCGTAGCGAAAAACATGAACAAACAGGAAAGTCGCAACCTGTAGCTGCTAAGCCAACCGAAGAAAATAAGGCTGAAGCCACTACAGAAAATAATCCAACAGGAAATAACACAGCAGGCAATAAAGAACTTACAACTGATGCTGTTGCAACAACCCAAACAGCAGTTCCCACTAAGGATTTGAATAAGGTCAACACTGTTACTGTTGACCCGGCCGTTGCTAAACAGGAAAACAATACCGCCAGCACAACAACAATTACTGCAGCAAATCAAACTGCATCTTTAACACATGATGTTACTCCTGGGAAACCAGGCACTACAAAAACAAAGCAAGCCACTACCGCAAAGAAAGATAACAACCGTTTTAAAAATAACGATGCCGGGGAAAAAACAAACCTGGCCCACAATGGTAAGCGCATTACTTCAAAACAAAAAAGCAGGTTTGGTATAAAGAACGCTGAAGCTACAGGTGATGATGAAAACAAAACAGTTTCAGCAGTTGAAACCGATCCAAAAGAAAAAACCACGGCCATTGTTGCCGAACCCGAAGCATCAAAAGTTCCTGCTGACACTGACAAGTCTGTTGTTAAAGAAGAACCTGCTACTAAAAAAACAATCGCCGACTCCGTAAAAGCAATTGAAAAAGAAATAGCAAAGACAACTGATAAGACGAACGATAAAGACAAGGATGAGAAAAAAAAGAAACAACATCAAAAACATTTTTATGTTGGTATAATGGCAGTGCCCGATCTTAGTTTGATCAAAATGCAATCGGTAAAAAAGATGGGAGTCAGTTTTGGATTAATAGCCGGTTACCAAATAAATAAAAGACTCAGCATTGAAACAGGTTTCTTTAAAGATGAAAAAAAGTATTGCAGCGATGGAAAATATTTCAGTACAAAGAAAATTCAAACATACCCCAACAGCAAGATCACTTATATAAGTGGTACCTGCTACATGTACGAGATACCACTGAATGTTAGTTATACATTTCGTCAAAAGAAAGCATCAACCATGTTTGCATCGGCAGGTATATCTTCTTACCTCATGAACAAAGAAGATTATGATTATGATGTGAAATATTATAATACCATATATCCATATTCAAAAGAATACAGATCGAAAGATAATCAGTTTGTTGCTGTAGTTAATATCAGCGCCGGTTATACACATAGGCTTGGAAAGATCGGCGATGTGCGCATTGAGCCTTATTTAAAATTGCCCGTTAATAAAGTTGGTACCGGCGATCTGCCGATACAGAGCTTTGGAATTATGGTCGGGTTTACCAGGAAACTTTTCTAATTGATAGCTTTCAAATAAATATTCAATATTCAACGTACAATGTTCAATATTCAAGTGCGGTCAGATGAGCATTGAGCATTGTACGTTGAATATTGAACATTTATTTTAGACTTCGACACATACAACGTCACCCTAAAACAAGAAATAGTTCTATATTAGCAAAGCAACCACAACCAATCATTGTGCGTATTGGATAAGACAACTGCTTTGCATGGATAAATTTTACACCGAAAAAAAATTACCGATTGTTAGTCCCGGCGTTGCTGCCGAGGCGAAGCATGTAGAAATTGAGCAGATAAAAAAATTACCCCCCGGTTATACAAGACCCGAGCAGATCAATATAAATACAAAACGTCCCTCTCCGCTGGAAACCAGGTTCAACCGTATTGTGAAACGTAGTTTTGATGTACTGCTTGCTGCTTTGTTTATTGTATTCATTCTTTCCTGGCTTATTCCTTTACTGGCTATATTCATTAAACTGGATTCAAAAGGGCCCGTTTTCTTCCTGCAAAAAAGAAGTGGGCTCGGTGGAAAAACATTTACCTGTATAAAATTCAGGAGTATGTTCATGAATGAAGAGGCCGACCTGCTGGCTGAACAGGAAAATGATGCCCGTATAACAAGGCTCGGAAAATTCCTGCGCAAATGGCATATTGATGAATTACCCCAGTTGTTCAATGTATTAATGGGAGACATGTCACTTGTGGGCCGAAGGCCGTACATGATACAGGAAAATAATATTTTCGAAAACCTTTTCAGCGGCTACGCTTACAGGTATAAGGTTAAACCAGGTATTACCGGCTATGCTCAATCACGCGGAAATTATGGAAATACGAGGGATCTTAAAAAATTAAAGCAAAGAGTTGATCTTGATTTTTTATACATACAAAAATGGTCGCCGGCAATGGATGTAAAAATTTTGTTTCATACCTGCAGGATGATTGCAGGAAAAAGCCAGGACTAACTTTATAAACCCCAATCACAACTTATCAATTTTTGTATGTACATTTCACCAGCATGCAATTGAATGAGGATCCCCATATGCCAATGGTAACTGTTGTTATTTCTACTTATAACAGGAAAGCGCTGGTTATTGAAGCAATACGATCTGTGATTGATCAAACTTATTCAAATTGGGAATTGTTTATTGCGGATGATGGATCAACTGATGATACTGTCGCCGCTATAAAAGCAATGGCCGATAGCCGCATACAGGTGTTTGAATTCCCTCATACGGGCCAGGTGGGGCCAATACTAAATGAATGCGCAGGAAAAGGAACTGGCAAGTGGATATGTTTCCTTGATTCAGATGATGTATGGCTGCCGCAAAAACTGGAACGGCAGGTAAAAGCTTTACAGGAGAATGGCCTCGAATGCTGTTACACCAACTATGAATTAATGGATGAGAAAGGAAAAACAATTCCTCCAAAGGCAGGCAGGTTCAAACTCTTTTCCGGTAATATCATTAAAGAATTGCTGGCCAGGGAAACAACGATAACAATTGTTTCGATTATGCTAAGTCGTGAGCTGTTCAACAGAACAGGAGGGTTTAGTACTGATCTCCGCATCATCTACCTGGATTATGAATTTGAATTAAGGATGGCCAGCCTGGTTGAAATACATTGCATCGAAGACATATTACTCAGGGTAAGAGAACATGCCGGGCGTACAACGAGTAGCATAAGCTCTGCTGAGCTGCACACAAATACAGCCATCGTTTATGATACATTTATTGCAGCCAGGCCTGGAAAAGAACTGGAAAAAATAGCACTTACAGAGCGTAACAAACACCTGCGTGCTGCAACAAAACTTAATTTCAGGGATGGCAAATACCTGCAGGCATTCAGGTTATTTAAGAAAATACTAATTGGGAGTTGATATCAATAAGATATAACAGGAATGAAAAAAATTATAAAAGATACTTTCTTAATACTCACAAAAAAAGAGAAACGGCAGTTCATAAATCTTGCGGCAATGGATATTATTGTCAGCATTCTTGATATAGGTTTTCTTGTGTTACTTCTTTTTATTATAAACCTATATTCCCAGCAGCAACAATCGGAAAAGTATGCTTTCTTCAATGCATTGTTTAAAAAGTCACCGCTTCTTCCTATATCACTTTTTTTTATCTTATTCATTATAAAGAACAGTTTTGCATTTATTGTTTTTCGTATGCAAAATCATTTTATTTATACAGTTGCTTCGAGACTGTCAAAACAAAAATTATCGGACTACCAGGAAGGCTCATACATTGACTATATACAAACTGATTCTGCCGTTTATCTAAGAAGCATCAGCCAGCAACCGCTTGAATTCAGCAATTATGTATTAAGAGGTCTTCAGCAGATAATCAGTCAATGTGTGCTGGTTACACTCACGATTATCCCGGTCATTATTTACAATGCATTGCTTTTCCCGTTATTACTTTTGATACTTGTTCCTCCTATTATACTGGCGGGATTTGTAATGAAACGAAAATTAAATACAATAAGACTTTCCATTAAATCTACAAGCGAACATTCAGGTCAATATTTAAAAGAAGCGCTTGCAGGATTTGTTGAAAGCAATACTTACGAAAAAAATACTTTTTTCCTCGGCAGGTATCATCGTTTCCAGTCAGCCCTCAATAACCTTCTTGCAAGGCACCAGGCCGTTCAAAATCTTCCATCGAGGCTTATTGAAGTATTTGCCGTTTTTGGTTTATTCATCCTTATCATTATAAACTCGTACAGTACAAGTTCGCAAGGGCTTAATATTATTATGATCGGTGCTTTTGTTGCGGCAGCATATAAAATCATACCTGGTATTGTACATATTCTTAATAGTGTTGGCCAGGTAAAAACATATTCATTTACACTTGCGGGCCTGGCAGCAAATACAAATGAGAAAGAGAAGAACACGAATAACAATGCCGTTATAAATTCAATCCGGTTTAATAATGTTTTTTTTAAGTATGAACACAATCATGTGTTAAACGGTTTTTCTATAGAGATCAGCAAAGGCGATTTTGTTTGCATTGCCGGGCCATCAGGAAACGGTAAATCAACATTTGTAAATTTGTTACTTGGATTTTTAAGCCCGGAAAGTGGTGAAATTATTTTAAATGAATTACCAACTACAGCTGACGATCGCAGGCAATCCTGGAATAAGATCTCGTATATCAAACAACAATCATTTCTTATTCATGATAGCATTTTAAAAAATATCACGTTTGATGAAAATGAGATCGACGCAGTTAAACTTAAATCCGTTCTGGAAATTACAGGCGTTGATAAACTGATCGCCAACAGCGCTGATGGTATTCATACAATCATACAGGAAGAAGGGCGAAATTTCAGTGGCGGCCAACGACAACGAATTATTTTTGCGAGGGCTTTGTATAAAGATTTTGATATGATCATACTTGATGAGCCTTTCAATGAAATGGATGAAGCAGCAGAGATACCATTACTCAAACATTTGAAACAGCTGTCGGATAGCGGGAAAACGGTGATCCTTATCACTCATAATAAAGAAGGGTTTTCATTTTGCAACAAGAAAATCATGATGGGATGAAAAATGAAAATAAAACACTGCTCATCCTCACGCCTGGCTTTCCAAAAGATGAAGCCGATACAGCTTGTCTGCCATTCCTGCAAACATTTGTAAGGAGCCTTAACAAGGTTGATCCATCATTAAAAATTATTGTGCTTGCTTTTCAATACCCGTTTTTTATAAAAGAATATGTTTGGGAAAATGCAACTGTCATTTCATTCAATGGAAGGAACAGGAAAAAACCATTCAAACTATTTTTATGGCTGAGAATACTGGCAAGGGTAAAAACACTGATGCGCAGGAACAATGTGATCGGTGTTTTCAATTTGTGGTTTGGAGAATGTGCATTGGTTGGCAAATGGATATCAAAAAAATATCGTGTAAGATCTATCACATGGGTGCTTGGGCAGGATGCAAAAGAAAATAATAAATACTTCAAAAAAATAAAACCAAAGCCTGGAGATCTTATAGCCATGTCAGATTTTCTTGCTGATCATTTTCAAAAGAATTTTAAGGTAAGGCCGCAGCATGTGATTCCGTTAGGCGTTGATAAATCACTTTTTACAGAACCATTGCCCGAACGCAATATTGATATTCTTGGCGCAGGCTCATTGATCACGCTAAAGCAATACGATGTTTTTATCCGTGTGGTCATTCAACTTGCAAAACTTCATCCCGGAATCCGCACTGTTATTCTTGGTGAAGGAAAAGAAAGAGAAAGTTTGCAGCGTATGATCAATGAAAATGAAATGAACAACAACATAAAGCTCGCCGGTGAAATAAGTCATAAAGAAGCATTGCTGATAATGCAACGATCAAAAATATTTTTGCACCCATCGGCTTATGAAGGTTTTGGTACTGTTTGCGCCGAGGCATTGTATGCAGGTTGTAAACTGGTAAGTTTTGTGAAGCCAATGAAAAAAGAATTTAAGAATTGGTTCATTGTCAAAACAGAAGAAGAAATGATCTTTCAGTTGGAATTATTACTGGAAGATGCTAACTCAATTTATGAAAGGGTAATGGTTTATGATAGTGAAGAGATTGGTAAGCAGATTTTATATTTATACAGATAGAAATCAATTTGAAAATGAGTTGATTTGAAGATTTGAAAATGAAAACATTTTTTATATCACACTGTTTTTAAGTTTCCCAGGTTTTCATTGGCACATTTTCAAATTTTTAAATCATTTAAACAACCTCGTTAAAAATTTGATACAAATCATCTGCAATATTTTTAAACGAAAGTCTTTCGTTAAAATGGTTTTCTACTTCTGCAGAATATTTATCAGCATTAATATTTGTAAGATTATTCAGAATTGTAGTAAGCACTTCAGCATTTCCCGGCGAAAATAAAAACCCATACCTGCCCTCAACAGTAATTTTTCTGAAAGAAGGAATATTTGTTACCACAGGAATACAACCACAGGCCATCGCTTCAAGCAATGCATAACCACTACCCTCTTTGTAACTACAGGAAATATAAAAATCGGCTGCGCTGTACCAGCAGGGAAGTTCATTATGAGCAACGTATCCGATCAGCTTCACTGCTTCTTCAAGTGTGGTAGCAGATGCAATTTTTCTTTCTACAGTAGTAAGTAATGTTTTATCCTGGAAGATCATGTACAACCTGGCGGCTGGCTGATCCAAAATGTATTTTTCAAACGCATTTAATAAAGTAAGCGGATCTTTATTTTTATCAAGGTCCCCACCCATAAAAAATTATAGTTGCCACTCATGCCACATTTATCCTGGCATGTTCGCTTATCTTGTTTTGTAAAGTATGTGGAAGCTTCAAGTACTTCCCTGCATTTCGAAGCATCTTTAATGATCTTTTTATTGATCCATGCAGAGGCATTGTCTTTTGAAGTAAATAAATATGTGCTGATGAATTTATCTGCTAATTTTTGAAGCGATCCTTTTATACCTGCGAAAGGTTTTTCTCCATGATGTTGTGCAATGATCTTTGTTCTTTTTCCCAATTTCCATTTCAACATGATCAGTTGTAAGGGAAATATCAATCCTTCTACAATAACAATATCAGGTTGTTGACCTTTAATATAACGATGTGTCTTAAAGGGAATATACCAGGATGTGTTGCGGGTTTTGAAAAATGTATATTTAATATCATTGATGCGCTCTTCTCCTTCATAATTCAAATGCTTTACAAATTGTATAGCAACCTTATCTTTTATAAATGCAGCAAAGCCTGTTGCAGGTGCATGAATTTTTAATACCTCCTGCGGCTTATCATGATCGTTATGACTATAGTAAACAAGGTCAATTACTTTAAGCATGCCGGGCCTTTACTTCTAAATGTAATTCATTACAGGGAAATGTCGCTTTTGGATAATGCGATTTTATTGCATTGATCAATGCAGGCAGATCGCCTTCTACATATTTGATCGTTCCGTTCAATGCTACAGGTTTATATTTTTTAAGATCAAAATTTGTTTGCTCCAGCTGGGGCAAAATAGTATCATCAAACAACCTGATTTTTCCTTTATGAATAATCACCAATATATCTGCAGGGTCTGTTGCAAAAAGATCATCCCATAAATAATTTCCATTACCTGCTTTTGCAATCACGATATCTGCCTGTTTTCCTCTTGCAATATCACCGTTGTTTAAACCCCATATTGCTGAAGCAGTTTTTGTGTTCATATCAAAAAGCTCTTCATCTGTTACCTGCTGTGTATCTCTTGCAAGTCTTAAATGTTGCCATACATTCCAGTTTCCTGTAAGGGTTGAATCTGTTCCAAATAAAAGTTTTGTATGGTTCTTCAATATTTTAACATCAGCCGTTTTATTCAACAAAAATTTATTTGATTCCGGGCACCAAACAATCGCACTGAATTTTTTTGCCTGGTAACTATTCATTGCCACGGCATGGATGCCAATTAATTTTCTTCTTAAAAGATTCCATTTTATCAATTCATCGATCTCGTCTTCTGATCTTTCATCCGTACCTTCCCCAACATGAATAACACAGTTTGTATTCATTTTAAACGGATCATTCAATTTCCACTTCCATTTTTTTTGAAAACCAACTGAGTGAAGATTTTGTAATTCCTGTTTAACCGTTATCAATGGATCTTCTTCTATTTTCAAAACATCTCCATGATTAACAACAGTGGTAACCCCGGCAAGCAGGTTTTTATAAATGCCCCATGAGGTTCTTAATGCAACCGGTATTTTTAAAACAGCATTTATTTCCTGTTTATAACGTTCATGAATATCGTTTCCCCATTGCGTATAGTTTTTATAATCTCCCTTACCAAGCATGGGAAAACAATTAAAGTCAAGATGGTCATGTGAATTGATGAGGCCGGGAAATGCAATGGCGTTTTCGAAGTCTATTGCAAATTCATCACGTTTGTTATGAAGATTATGTTGCGAAACATTGCTGATCGTTTCGCCTTGTATGGCAATATCAACAAGCGTCTTTCCTGGTACGAGCCTTACATTAGTGAGCAACATATCCCTTCTTTAAATGTAATCCATAAATGATCTTCAAACCTTTGAACTGGTTATAAACATGCATCGCATGCTGTGATTCATAGTAATGCTTTACACGATCATCAACATATCTTTCCTCTTTTCTTTCAGCAGCAATACCATATTTTTTACAAACATCTTCAATCGTGCGAACAGGGTGAACAAAATTGATCACCTCCACAGACTGGTCTCCGTGTTTGAAAGTTCGCCTTCCCCCTTTTGCCAAAGTATCAGGATGAAAATCGGTAAGTATAATATTGCCACCAGGCTTTAGTATCCTTGCCCATGTAGCAATCGTTTCTTCCAGGTTCTCAATATGAGCAATGGTAAGCGTTGAAATGATACAATCAATAGAAGCGGTTAGCGTGTCTGCCAGCCTGTTATCTGTAATGTGGCTGGTGATGGCAGATGGAAATTTTATTTTTAATTGCCGAAGCATTCCTTCGGAGACATCATAACCCTTCACCATAGCCGGCGATTTTGCATAGATCTTTTGCCAATGACGGCCCGTACCGCAACCAATATCCGCAACTACTTTATTGGTAATATCAACGTCTTTTAAGAGATCAGTAAATATAATTTCGTCTAAATCAAGCATTAAATTACCCGGCTGCCTGTCATAAGAGTCCGACCAAAGGTCGTAAGCCTCCGAAGAAGGCTTTGGCTGGTCGGGAGTAACTTTTTTTCGCAGGTAGTTTTTTATAGTTCCAAGCATGGGTTTTCGTTCTTTGCGAAAGGTAATTTATTTATTTTACTATATACGAATCACGCAAAAATTGGTTGTTTAATAGCAGTTTTAATTTAGCTTTACGGGGCAACCAAGCAGGACCGGTTTTCGTATTAAGTTGAAAGTTGCCTGGAATTATTCATATGAACAAAATTTTACTATTCAATCCAAAGAGTGCTATTGCTAAACATCGGGTGCCGAATTCAATTTTAAACATTGCGGCATCGGTGGAGGGCATATACCCATGGGTGATCGTTGATGGCAACAGGGAACCAGATCCCGGAGCTACGATCATGGAGTATATAAAGACAGGTTCATTTAAATATATCGGCATTACGGTAATGCCGGGGCCACAATTAAAACAGGCCATCCCTGTTTCCAAAATGATCAGGGAATATGATCCTTCAATAAAAATTATCTGGGGTGGTTATTTTCCAACCAATCAATATAAGGTTGTATTGAATTCCGGTTATGTTGATTTTGTTATCAATGGACCGGGCGATCATTGTTTTCCAAGATTGATAAAGGCACTCGAAAATAATGAACCTTATGAGCTGATAAAAAATCTTATTTATAAATCAGGCGATAAAATCCTTAAATCGGTAAAAGAAGATTTGATCGAACAGGATGAATTACCTGATCTTCCTTATGATAAGCTTACCGATTTTTATTCGATGGATAAATATTTAGGCAAGACTTACCTGGGGGAAAGAACATTGGCCTATCATTCCAGTATTGGTTGTCCTTTCACCTGTTCATTTTGTGCGGTTGTTCCAACTTATGAAGCAAGATGGAAAGCAAAATCTGCAGAACGTGTATACAGGGATATCAAGTATATAAAAGACAAATGGGGTGCTGATGCGATCGAGTTTCATGATAATAACTTTTTTGTTTCTGAAAAACGTACGATCGAATTTGCCAATTTGATCAAGCCGGAAAAAATGAAATGGTGGGGAATGGCCAGGATCGATACAATGCATAAGTTCAAAGATTCTACACTTGCCCTTCTCCGTGATGCAGGATGTAAAATTATTTTCTTCGGTGCAGAAAGTGGAAACGACAAGATCCTTAAGCAACTTGATAAAGGTGGTACGCAAACCGGTGACCAGATCGCTGAATTTGCTGCAAGAATGAAAGAATTCGATATCATCCCTGAATATTCATTTGTATTGGGCACACCTGCTCCAACAGCAAAGGAAGTGGAAGATCAAATTGATTTCGATATCAACTTTATTAAAAAGATCAAAAGCATCAATCCAAAAACAGAGATCGTATTGTATACATACAGTCCTGTACCCACCGAAGGATCTGAATTATTCAACCAGGTGCTGGAAAAAGGATTTCAATTTCCACAAACACTGGAAGACTGGATCAGCCCTGCATGGGAAAATTTCGATCTGAGGAAAAATCCATTAACACCATGGCTCACACCTGCAATGATCGATAAGATCAGGAATTTTGAAACGGTGCTCAATGGTTATTTCCCCACTGTTACCGATATACGATTAAATAGTTTTAAACGAAAGGCCATTCATGCTGTTGCCGGCATTCGTTATAAAATAAATCTTCATAAATATCCATACGAAATAAAGTTACTTCAAAGGATGTGGAAATACCGCCAACCGGAAATACAGGGATTTTAATTAAGTTATTTTGACACAGGTTTACAACGATATAAGCAATGATGCTTTCGAAAAAATATATTCAAGCATCAGGGAGAAAGAAAAAAGGGTCTATACAGATACGCAGGTTGCGTTGTTGCCGTTGATCCATAGCGGCCATGTTCATTATAAAGAGTGGCGTGTAAGAAGGCGCTCCGCAAACAAGTTGGTTACTTATCTTTCAAAAAAGAAAAAAAAACTTTCTGTTTTGGAAGTTGGCTGTGGTAATGGCTGGCTGAGTGCAAAAATGGCTTCGATCGCTTCCTCACATGTAACGGGCATTGATATCAACAGCATTGAACTGGAACAGGCAAAACGTGTTTTTAAGAAGCGAAAAAATGTTGACTTTATAGAAACAGATTTGCGAAGAAATGATCTTGCAGGCAAAAAATATGATGTGATCGTTTTTGCTGCTTCTATATCCTGGTTTGAATCTTTGGAAAATATTATTCCACGTGCCTTATCTTTTTTAACTGATACCGGCGAGATACACATACTGGATAGTTTTTTTTACGAGCCGGCAGCAATTGATAATGCAAGAAAAAGATGTGAGGAATATTATATTTCGCTTGGACACCCGGAGATGGCAGCAACTTATTTTCATCATGGTATTGAATCATTAAAAAATTACCAGCACAAAATTTTATACAACCCGCAAGGGCTTAAAAATAAAATATTAGGAAACGCAGATCCTTTTCCATGGATCATGATCACAAATAAATGACGATACAATCTTTATATCAAACATTCAACCGTTACCGTACTTTGCAAACGGATAAGATCAGCAGCCTGCCGATCGTTATCCTGATGCCGCACAGTTCCTGTAACTGCCGTTGCAGTATGTGTGATATATGGAAAGGAAATCAGAATCTTAAACAACTCAGTGAAGAGGATGTAGAAGAATTGATAGTTGCATTAAAAAAGTTCGGAACCAGGCAGGTTGTAATGTCAGGTGGTGAAGCTTTATTGCATCCTGATTTTTTTTCATTGTGTACGATGTTACGAAATGCGGGCATGCACATCACGCTTTTATCAACAGGACTTACTATAAAAAAACATGCTGAAAATATTCTTACACATGTGAATGAGATCATTGTTTCACTGGATGGAAATGAAACGTTGCACGACAGCATCCGCAATATTCCCGGCGCCTATCATAAAATGCAGGAAGGTATTGAAGCGCTCAGGTCATATCGTTCAGCGTTTCCCGTGAGTGCACGCTGTGTGATACACAAAATGAATTTCAGGAGCTGGCGTTCTATTATTGAAACGGCAAAAAGATCTGGACTTGACAGTATTAGTTTTTTACCTGCAGATATAAGCAGCCATGCTTTTAACCGTGAAGTGTTGTGGACCGAACCAAGGCAGGATGAGATCGTGATCGCAAAGGAAGAGCTACCCGAATTGTTTGATATTGTTGAAGAGATCATTTATGAATGTAAAGATGATTTTCACAATCGCTTTATTTTGGAATCGCCTGATAAGATCCGCAACATCTATTATTATTATGCAGCTCAACATGGCCTGAATGATTTTCCTTATAAAAAATGTAATGCCCCGTGGGTTTCAACGGTGATAGAACCGGATGGAGCAGTGAGGCCCTGCTTTTTTCACGATATCATTGGCAATATTCACAATAATTCACTGAATGAGATATTAAATGGCGAAACAGGAATATCTTTCAGGAAGCAACTGGATATGGATAAGAATGAAACATGCAAAAAATGTGTATGTTACCTCAATCTTCATCCACAGGCAAATCCAATAAAAACAAATTGAGGTCATGAAGAAGATATTGATCACACATTCTTACTTTCTGCGGTTCGACCCAAAACAATGGGCCACCGGCAAACCGTATGCGCCATTGGGTACTTTGTACGGCGCTTCGGTATTAAGGGAGAATGGTTATCATGTTTCTTTTTTTGATACCATGTTTTCACACAATGCTGAAGAGATCATTCCAATACTTGATAAAGAAGAGCCCGATGTTTTTATCATTTATGATGATGGTTTTAATTACCTCACCAAGATGTGCCTCACCAATATGCGTGAAGCTGCATTTGCCATGACGAAGTATGCAAAACAACGCAATTGCACCGTGATCATTTCAAGTTCAGATTCAACAGATCACTTTGAAAGGTATTTGGAGAATGGCGCCGATCACATTATTATTGGTGAAGCAGAAGGAACACTTTTAAAATTAATGGAAGCCGTTGAAAACAATACTGATCTTTCTGCGATAGACGGGATCGTTTTTAAACAAAACGGAAATGTTATAAAAACAAAAAAAGCATCTGTATTAAAAGAGCTGGATAGAATTCCATTTCCTGCATGGGACATGATAAACATGTCTCCTTATAAAAACATGTGGATGAAGAGCAGTGGTTATTTTTCTATGAACATGGCCACAACAAGAGGTTGTCCATTTAAATGTAACTGGTGTGCTAAACCAATTTATGGCAACAGGTACAATTCCAGGTCGCCACAAAATGTTGTTGCTGAATTAAAATTCCTTAGAGACAAATTTTCCTTTGATCATATCTGGTTCTGCGACGACATCTTTGGATTAAAGCCCGGCTGGGTAAATGAATTTGCCAACGAATTGGAAAAACAATATTTAAAGATCAGGTTCAAGATACAGGCAAGGGCAGATCTGCTGGCAGATAAATTTGAAATCAAAGCGCTTAACCGTGCCGGTTGTGAAACAGTATGGATGGGTG
Organism: Ferruginibacter sp.; assembly: GCA_047601875.1. Taxonomy (GTDB): domain Bacteria; phylum Bacteroidota; class Bacteroidia; order Chitinophagales; family Chitinophagaceae; genus Ferruginibacter. The sequence continues at coordinate 2,079,012 of JASGIL010000001.1, forward strand.
CTGAAAGTGGTTCTCAAAAAATACTGGATGCTATGGATAAAGGCACCACGATCAAACAAATTGAAACTTCAACAAGGCTGATGAGGGAACACGGCATCAAACCATGTTTCTTTATACAGTTTGGTTATCCCGGGGAAACAAAAGCAGATATCAATCTTACGATAAAGATGATCAATACTTTGTTGCCGGATGAATTGGGCATTTCTGTTTCTTATCCATTACCGGGAACTGTTTTTTTTGAAAATGTAAAATCACAATTGGAACATAAAGCAAACTGGTCGGATTCAGATGAACTTGCATTGATGTTCCGCAACACTTATCAGCCGGCGTTTTATAAGCAGCTGCATCGTTATGTACACAAGAGTTATCGTAAACACATTGCTTTTGAAAATATAAAAAGGATCTTCTCGCATCCTTTTAAAACAAATGGTGCTATGTTGAAGAAAGCGATCTCGTCCATATATTATGTGCCATCTGCATTTCTTAATAAATTCAAATTAAGTCAACTAGAAAAAAGTTAGAAGTGGTTGCTATCTTAACCACAACTGTTTGGAAACACTTAAAATGATATATGCAAAGGATAGAAACACGGATGACGCGGGGTTGGGCGGATGCTCACGAATCAACGCTGCTTCGTAGCATATGGCTGATATAAAATTTGAGAAGATCAGTGATTTTTGGGAACAAAAAAATCCGTGGCTATCCGCTTAAACCGCATCATCCGCGTTTCTATCCTTCGTGCAAATAAAAATTTAAGCTTCGGAATATATAAGTTGTCTTTATCAACTGCAATTTTGTAAATAATGAATATTGAAAAAACTATACAAAATGAACAAAATGCAGCCCAGGCATTTTCTGCCCAGGCTCCTGTGTTTGATGAATTGTATGGTACTGATGCGATCATTAGTTATAAAAGAGAAAGAGTACGCAATCATGTTCTTGGTTTCTTAAAAGCCCATTCAAATATTTTAGAATTAAATGCCGGTACAGGAGAGGATGCAATCTTTTTTGCAAGGGCCGGTCATACTGTTCATGCAACAGATATATCAGAAGGTATGCAGGAGCAATTAAAAAATAAAGTTACAAAAGCTGGCCTCACCGCAACCGTTAGTTGCGAGTTGTGTTCTTTTACTGCATTGGATTCATTGAAACAAAGAGGTCCATACGATCTTATCTTTTCAAACTTTGCCGGTTTGAATTGCACCAACGAACTTGCAACCGTACTTCATTCATTTGATAAATTATTAAAGCCAGGCGGAATGATAACACTTGTTATTCTTCCTAAATTTTGTTTGTGGGAACTGTTGCTCATGTTTAAAGGAAAATTTAAAACAGCAACACGCCGCTTCTTTAGCAGCAATGGAAGAAAAGCAAAGGTAAATGGTGTCCCCTTTATATGCTGGTATCATTCTCCGAAATACATCATCAACCAGTTAAAAGAAAAATATACATTAACAGGTTTGGAAGGGTTGTGTACCATTGTTCCCCCCTCGTATATTGAACATTTTGCAGAGAAGCGTCCGAGGCTTTTTTCTTTTTTATCAAAAAAAGAAAACAAATACAAGAGTAGCTGGCCGTGGAAGTATATCGGGGATTATTATATTATTTCCTTTAAGAAAAAGTAAATGCCGCCAAGGGCACAAAGACAGGAAGGAGCACAAAGAGAACATTACTGCTTTGTGCATCTTTGCGTCTTACCGCCTCCGTGGCAAAAAAATTAAGTGGAAAATTTAATCCGCAGAAATTACATCCGCAAAAATATGTGGTGAAGTAGTACTCATATCATGCGCCGGTATTGCTACCACATTTTCGTTTCGCATCATGCGATAGAGGTAATCATATTTTCTAAACGTATAAGCAGCATTGATCCTGGCGGTGATATAACCCGCCTTGCCATCTAAAAAACCAAGCCTGAAAATAAAAGATTGTAAAAAATGAAATGCAGGCGATACCAGCCTGAAGAACCCTGGTGCTTTTCTTCCATGCCTAAAATATTTAATGGCACAGAGGTAAGCATAGTTCATTTTCTTTTGTTCATAATAATCAAGATCACGAATACCAAAATGTAATAATGCCGGTTTCAGTTTTATAATGATGCCGCCTTTTTTAAAGAACAATTTTTCATGAACAGGTTCATTGTTCCATTGGGTGAAACGTTTGTTATACAAACGAAACACCGTTTCATGTCCGAGTGATCCATGCTTTAATTGCTGATCGTTGAAGAAATTTGTGCGTTTAAACCCATAGATACAATTTGTATTGCCGGTGTCAATTTCTTTAATGTAGTTAACAAGCTCATCTGTAATGCGTTCATCTGCATCCAGTGAAAATATCCAGTCGCTTGCGGCAAGCTTGGCACCCTTGTTCCTTGCATGACCATATCCGTTCCAAACGATCGCCTTTACTTTCGCACCGGCTTTTTGAGCAAGTGACATCGTTGCGTCTTCACTTCCTGAATCAACCACAATAATATCGTTGCTTAGTTTCTTTGCAGATTCTATGCAGGCAACAATATTCCCGGCTTCATTCTTTGTTATGATTACAACGGATATCTGTGACACAAGATGTTTTTAAATGTTAGTCGCCAATTTATATTCCCGCAGTTGCATGAAATATGTTTTCATAATTCTCAAAAATATCGGACAATTTATTTTCGTAGTGTTTCAGTAATTTCTGCTGAAAATTTGCAGCACTTGGCTTTGCATAATGTTTGGAGGTATCGAGCGCCATAATGATCCCCCGGCTGTTCTTCTTCCTTTGCCTTGCTTTTTTATTCCAGCTGTTTGCTGTTAATTTCATCAGGAAGTTATCAAGCAGGTTACCAACGGCGTTATTGAATATTTTTTCTGTAATGAATTTCAGGAAATTTTGTTTGATCGGTTTCGCCGATGAAACACGCAGGTAATGATTGGGGAGCCATTGTTTTGTCCATTCATTAGCTGCATAGAATTTTTCAAATGTATCGGTGCCATACAATGGCATTAGGGTTGCAACCTCTGTTGCGGTATAAATATTTTTTTCAACGATCTCTGGCTGTAATTCATCAATAAAATAATTCATGCAGTACAGGTGTTGCTTCTTAAAAAGAAAAGTAAATTTTTTAAACACGTGTAAAAAACTTCTTGCGATCCACAACCTGTTCTCTGCAGCGATGATAAAATAATCAACATCGGCAGTTTCATCTGCAAAATTCTTTGAGAGCGAACCCGAGATGGCAACACCTCTTACATATGGAAATTTTGATAAGAGCCTTGCTCCTGCCCCCGCTTTTTTTAACAGTACTTCTGCCCGGGCATTTCCTTTAAAGCGGCGCTCTACCAGTAAAAAATTATTGTTGAGGCTGTAAAAATCATTCAGCTTAAAAATAACAGATTCATTCAGCAGGAAATCAAGTGTTGTTTCAAATTCTCGATTGTCGGCAGGATGCTGCAAAAAAGTGAAGAGCTCCCTTTTTTTTAAGGGATAATCAAACATATCAAAATAAGCCAATGTTGATAATATGTCTTTTTTAATACACAAGTTTCTCTTTTTTCTGAAAGTTGTCATCGCTTCAACAAAAATTTTCTTATTCTAATTAAAACGATAAACTATGGTAATGGTTGCCTGACCTTATTCTACTTCTACCAATTGTTTTTCCAATTGAACCGGTGTTGTATAACGCCCGGCATGTTTTAGCTGGTAGCATTCCCTGAAAAAATGGTCGTACTGACCAATGATCTTTTCCCAGGTATAATCATTTTTTATTCTTTCGTAATTGTTGCGGATAAAATCTTCGTTGTATAATTTTTCATGCTGCTCAATAATGGCACATACTTCTTTTGAATCGTTAAAGTAGAGCGCATTCTCATTAAGTATACTTCTGTTGAATGCATTGGAATGTGCCGCGATGAATGCACCATCTGCCATCGCTTCCAGCAAAGATGGATTGGTTCCGCCAACACTGTGTCCATGAAAATAAACAGCAGAATATTTTACAATGCCAATGAGTTTGGTTTGATCGAATATAGCGCCGAGGAAAACGATCCTCTTGTCATTTTTATATTTATTCACCAGCATGGTACCAAACGCATTTCCTGTATTACCAATAACAATGAATTTCTTTGTTGACTTGCTCATGTGAAACCCGTCGAGCAACATTTCAATATTGTTCTCAGGTTCCATGCGGGCCATCAATAAAAAATATTCTTTCTTGGTAAGCCCGTATTCTACGAGACCGTTCATACCAACTGTTTCAGTCAGATCGGCACCATATGCAATGTATTTGGAATTGATATTGTATTTCTCGTCGAGGTATGTTTTAATGACCGGTGAATCTGCTACATGGTGGTGACTACCGGATACGGCTAGCTTTTCAGCATATTTCAAAAAACGTTTTACGGGTTTTGAATATTTTGCACGGTTCCATTCAAGGCCATCCATATTTGAAATGATGATCGCTTTTTTAGGATACAACATTTTCCAGACAGAACTGCTTGTATAACCAAGCATGAGTATGATATCAAAATTCCGTTTGCGTGCATCCATGATGCAATTCAGATCATAAATGAACTGCCCCGCTGTACCCAAAATATATTCCGGATCAAAACAATGAATAATGGGAACGCCGTTCCATGTTTTTTCCTGGTAAGGATGTTTATGGGAATTATAAACCATTACGTCGTGGCCCTTGTTTATTAAACCGATGGAAAGGTGTTCAGCCACCTGCTCGAAGCCGCCGTATTGATTGGGGATACCCCTTGTGCCAAGTATACCTATTTTTAATCCCATATATTTTTTATCCGTTCATACGCTTCCAACGTATGGATGGTTGCCTGTTCCCACGAATAAAGAGACAGAACCTTCTTTTGAAATGAATGATTGACTGTAAGTAAAGAAGCTTTTTCCACAGCAGCAAAAATATTTTTGGGCGATGAGGGGTCGCAATAAACAGCATTTTCCTCGAAATATTCCTTAGTATCACCTTTATCGGTAATTACAATGTTGCAACCCATCGCGGCTGCTTCCAGTGAACTGAGGCCGGTGGTTTCAAACCAGCTTGGCAACACATGAACAGTGGCTTTTTGATAATAATTTACAAGTTCCTCCTGCGGCAAATGGTCCATAAAATGAATATTCGGCCCGGCAATTTTGCGGCAGGCTTCATAATAACCACGTTGGTTGGGAGATGCAGCGCCAATGATCAATAATTTAAAACGGCTGTTGTTAAGTGCTTTTATAAGATTCAGCTGGTTTTTAATCCCCTCGATCCTTGCAACACAAAGAACAAGATCCGGATCCTTTTTTATTGTTTCATCAAATTTGAACAGGTTTGATTCAACCCCGTTTGTTACAACCGCATAATCCGTATTGCAATGATATAATTTTTGAAGACGCCTGTATTCCGAATGCGAATTGGGCAATAGCAGTTTTGCATTGTTCAGTATTTCAGTAACTGACTTGCGTTGCCCCTTCCATATATAAGCAAGGCTCATTAGTTTGTCCTTTCCCAATAACCAGCGTGATATTGTTTTAATGTATTCAATTCCATTATGGCTGAAAAAACGGAAAAGCATACCAGTAAATCCTTTCCTGTGTTGTTTGTCGTATTCACTGTAATCGATCAGTATTGTTGATACAACATAAGGCTTGCCTGATCTTTTTATATGGTACAATATATCTGCGGGCCTGGTGATATTGAAAAAATGCAACAGGTCATACTTATTATAATCAATATCCTCGCTGGTAAGTTTTACATCAACAGGAATATTTTGTGCAGCAAGATTGGCAGCAGTTTGGACTACCTGAATGGTATCGCCGCCTCGTACGGTGTAGAGGGTAGAACGTACTATCATTGCTACTCTTATCATGCGGAAAAGCCACAAGCCGCAAGCTGCAAGCTGCAAGCCGGTCTCATGGTATGTAATTTCGTTTTAGTTTGGTTAGGTAATTTCATTCAACCCTTTTAATATATCCTATTCAAAATACATTTCAACCCGTGAGGAGACTTGAAGCTTAAAGCTTATAGCTTGCAGCTTTCTTCACATCAAATTCCCCAAACACATTCGTAAACGCCAATATCCAAATCACATATTCCGCAATATTCGTTACAAAACTGCCGGTAAACTGGTAAACAAAAATGAAAATAAATAATAAGAACCTGAAATAATTCGTCCACACTTTTGTATAAAAGAACAGGAACAATTCGATCAATAATCTCAATGAAAGACCAAGCCATCCGAATATGGCAAGTGTTTCAGCAGCGGCGTTGGGGATAGCAATATCTGTATAATCCATTGGGTAGAAATAAAAGTTCCTGATGATCTCTGCGCCAATTACTTTTATCTGTCCTGCACCAACACCAAATACATGACTCTTCAGGTCCATGATCCGCATTGCTAAATAAAAGGCATCGGATGTCCTTCCTTTGCCGGAAGTATCTTTTCCTGAAAATATATTTTCCAATCTTAAGAAAAGACTGTTATCGGGAATGAATAACCATAAGATGAGCAATGTTACAACCAATCCTATTCCACCAAGCATAACAATATTCAGTACCGTTTTTTTCTTTGTAAGCTTTCGGAAGTGAAAAAGATACACCGTCATACAGGCGATCAAAATGCAACCAATAGTGCCGATCGAAAAGGAAAGTATATATGGCAATAACAACATCAGCAGCAACAGCCAGCTCTTTATCTTATTTTGCCCGAGCAAAAGCTGCATAAAAAAGAAAAAGAACAAAGGTGTAAACAACATAGCATAATAAGAAGGCTCATAGGTAAATAATTTTAGCCTGAGTGAGCTTTCAAGTCCCACCGTCATTGCATCGCTCATCCAGAAAATACTGTTGAATGATGTAAAATAAATGGGAACAGCAATGAGACAAAGTATAAAATTGATGATGAGCAGTATCCTGTATATTTTTTCTTTGTCGTCAGCTACTTTCAAAAAAGTATAAAATGCCTGGCAAAAAATGTAAACAAAAGTATAATTGAGGATGGATACCAGGTAAGTTTTCACATCAACGCCCAGTACCAGGTGAACAATAAAATATGGTACAAAACAAACAAAGAACGGCAATAATATTTCTGTTTTCCTTTGGGTGATCACCCACCAATAAAGTAATGGGCTCAACAAGGCTGTATAAGTTAAACCAAATGGCAGTGCCAGTGCGTTTATAAAAAAATAAACAAGCGCAAATGGAAGGTATCTATTTATACGCATGCTTATCGTGGTTTAAAAATGATAGCAATCCACGATACATCCCCTTAGCCCTGTCGAAACGTGCTGAAAAAATTCTTTTCAGCAAACGAAAGATGGTGAAGAAAATGGCGATGGGAACTTTTCCCTTTTTATATTTTGATAAAAAGAACAAACCATTGCGTGTATAATAATAATCAGATAAAAAACTTTTGCCGATGCTTGTGCTCACTTTATCATAACAGGTAGCCGTTTCACATAGTAATAATTGATAGCCTTGTTTTTTCGCACGATAGCAACAATCGGTTTCTTCCCAGTATAAAAAATATTCTTCCGGTAATAAACCAAGTTCATTAAAATTGCCGGCATGTGTAAAAAAAGAACCGCCTGATATGTAGTCCAGTCTTCCAATATCATTTTTATCCGTGATCATTTTAACTGTTGCCGAATTAAAATTAATTCGGCCACCGCCATACAAATGAACTTTCCCCGGGTTGGCATGGTAGTTTATGACCGTTCCAACAATCGACTTACGTGGACTTGTACCTGCAAACTTTACCAGTTCTGAAAGCGCTGAAGCATCAACGGTCATATCCGGGTTCAGCAGCCACACATAAGCATCTTCCTGTAAGAGCCATTTTAAAATTGTGTTTATTCCCCCGGCAAAACCTTTGTTTTTGTCGTTTTGAATAAAAACAAGCTGGGGAAATGCTGCAGGTATTATCTCACTGTTCATTGCATTGGGGGATAAATATTTATATCCTGTAATGTTTAATGAGCTTACATTTCCCCGGGCCCAGGCAACCAGGTTCTCCAGGGAATTATTTTGAGAATCATTATCAACAATGATCGCTGAATAATCTTTATGATCTGAACGCAACAGTGTTCCCAGGCATTCGGAAACGTCCATCCACTTTTTATAATTTAAGATTAGAACATACACACGCGGCATACTATTGTTTTTTCCTTGCAATAAAAATATACTGTACGGTTAAAAAATCTTTGATCAATCCCAATGTCAGCAAATTAATAATACGTCTTTTTCTTCCGTCAGCCACAACCTTGAGCATAAAATTCGGCGTACAATAAACCGGTGAAATTGTTTCCGTGGTAAGCAACTCACGTATATTCTTCTTACAAAAAAAACGTAAATGTGTTTTATCCATGATCCCACCCGCAGGCTCGTACCTGAAATCGGCTTTTAATAATATTTTGAAAATGGTTTTTATTTCCCGGATGTTGGGCATACTAACGATCAGCATACCGTTTGGTTTTAAGTGGCGTGTTATTTTATCAACAACGGCCCATGGATCAGCAAGGTGTTCGAGTACATCTGCACAAATGATGGTATCAAAATAATTTTCAGAAGCAGCAATAGGATCTGTTTCTATATTGGCAACCTGGAAATGATCAATGGAAGGATGTTGCTGATTTGATGCGGGAATATTGATCAGTTCAACACCCATTACTTCGGCAGCTATTTTTTTCTCCTTAATGTATAACAGTGTATTGCCCGAGCCGGCGCCGATCTCCAGTATCTTTTGATTGGAGTCAGCAGGTATCATGCTTATAATGTCCATGCGCACATTTGCAAAATAACCGGCATCTTTTGTTGTGTAATAATTTTTATTCATATCGTTGCAGGGCCAACAAAGTTTTAGCTATAAAAATAGGTATAACATCAGAAACAAAATAGCTTCTTTTAAAGCAACCCTTTATATGCACACAACGTTTGGTGATTTTGTTTAAGCATTTTGTATATTGCTTACTTTAAAATAATCAAGGTATTTATGACTGAAGATCGACCAGGAAATAAAGGAGATGATTTGGACCTGCTGAACCTTTTTGAAAGGGTCTCCCGTTTTTTCAGGAGTTATTTTTTATTGATTGCAATATTCGCTTTTATTGGGGGTGCGCTCGGCTTTACACTATATAAAGTGTTGCCAAAACAATATAGCTCTTCTCTCCTGTTGCATTCTTTTACACTTACCAATACAGAACAGATCAATATCATTGAGAACTGGAACGAATTATTGAAAAACAGGGAATATGAAACTTTAGGTGAAAGACTTCATTGTTCCCCTTCACTTATAAGTAAGGTAACACAGGTATCAGCAGCAGAAATAATAAAGTTATACAGTGAGAATAATCCCAATGGTTTTAACGTGGAAGTGATGGTAAAAGATAATGCTGTATTAGATTCATTGCAGGATGGGATCATATACGGACTTGAACATACAGAGTATATGAAAGAACGGCTGGCTACCAAGCGTGCAAATTTTACCGAGCTGGTTGAAAAGGTAAAAACCGAAATAAGTAAACTCGATTCAACAAAGAAAAGCATTGAAAGCAATGTCAGCAACAATACACAACATCCTTCTTCATACATACTCGATATATCGGGGATCAACGCACAAATGATCAGTTTAAACGAGAAGCTATTGAATTACGAGGAGCAATTGAAATTTATGAATGCTGTACAGGTATTGCATAAGTTTGAAAAATTTCAATACCCTGCATCACCAAAATTTTTAAAATTGGTTGTGCTTGGAATTATTGGTGGTTTTGCTGTTGGGTATATGTTGGCGTTGTATGTGCATGTGAAGAAAAAACTGAAAGCCCGTTCAAGATAGAGGCAAGCTATAAGCCTCAAGCTGCAAGTTGTGTATGCGTAACGAAGCTTTTATTAATGAATCAAGAATTTATTTTACTTGAAAAGCTCTTCAGAATATAGAAATAGACTTAAAGCTTATAGCTTGAAGCTTGAAGCCAGTACGTTTCTTTTCCTCCTCTACATTATTTTTTTTACCAGCATGGTTTGTTCTTTCAGACCCATAACAAGCATCAGTATCGCCCTGATATTATTGACCGGTCTTATAAAAAACAAAATTGATAGTGGTTCTATTTTCGGTCCACGTTTAAAGAATAACCTGCTTATTACCTGTTGTATTTATTATGTTGTACAGGTTGTTTTAATCATCAACTCCCCTAACCACGATATGATGGCGAGGCATATTGAATTAAAAGCTTCCCTCGTGATCGTTCCGCTTGCTGTATGTGCGGGCAATTATTTTAATGATGTGTTGTACCAGCGACTGATGAAATATTATGTATGGATCATTGCTGCTGCGATGCTTTTTTGTTTGTTGACAGCTTTTTATAAATATTATTTCCTGCAGGCGGGCAGCAGTGTTTTCTTTTATCATGCATTGGTAGCTCCATTTAAACAACATGCCATACAGGTTTCCATTCTTATATTTATTGGCATTGTTTATTTATTGGAAAATGCAAAAAAAGGGGTCTACCTGCAAAACAGGTTATTGCATTTTTTGTTTGTATTCTATCTTATAGGATTCATCGTATTGCTGTCATCAAAACTGGTGATTGTTTTTACAGCATTATGTTGCATGTATTATTTTTTGGTAAGTTTTAGAAAAACAAGATTTCGCCTGCCGGCATTGGCCATTTTAGTTACCGGCTTACTTATGATCGTATTGGTATTGACAACAAAGAACCAGGTGAGCAAAAGATTCAACGAGATCATTCATACCAATATGGATCTTGTTCAGCAAAAACAATTTGATCCCGGTATTTATTTCGACGGGCTACAGTTCCGGCTATTGCAATGGCGGTTTGTAAAAGAGATTCTGACAGAAAAAAATGCCTGGCTCACCGGTGTTTCGGATGATGCACAAATACTTCTCGATAAAAAATATGTTGATACCCACATGTACCAGGGAAATGGTACGGGTACCGATCGTGGTTATCTCGGCTATAATACGCACAATACATTTCTTGAAGCGCTCTTACAATCAGGTGTGATCGGGCTGGCTGCTTTCGTGCTTATCTGTATTGCCATTATACAACTGGTGGTTAAAAAAAAGGGCCGTGAGCTATTTTTCGTGGTTACTTTATTGTTAGCTTACAGCCTGAACGAATCTATGCTGGAAAGGCAGTATAGCATCACCATTTTCACTTTCTTTCCTTTATTCTTATATTTCAGTATAGGAAGCGCAGCAAAGCGTAGCGATTAAAAGCCCACCGGCCAATAAAAAAACCTTCGAAAAACAACCCTTCGCTCTATAACTACGTTTAGTATGATTAAAGTATTGATTTAATATCCCAAAAATGAAAAAAAAGGTAAGGAATATCCTTCTCGTCGTATTATTATTAGCACTCTCAGGGGCAGGCATCGGTTATTATTTATATAATAAGGGGCCGGTCAATGTGCAGGGCAGTGATGCCATTAATATAAATGCAGGAGATTTGTACCAGGCATATATTTCGGATTCATCGGCTGCTCAAAAAAAATATACAGATAAGATCTTATTGGTTTCCGGCGAAGTGCATGATATTTCTTCTAACCTGCAAAAAAAGAAAATAATATTATTAAAGGGTAGTACGGATGGCGCCTATATCAATTGTACCATGGAAGAGAATATCGAAAATATTCATGTAACTGATAAGGTAAACATACAGGGCATTTGCAGCGGTATTGGTGAAGGAGATACCGATCTTGGTATAAAAGGGGACGTTTATTTGACGAGATGTTATTTGATGAAATAAAAAACAATCAGAATAAAAAATACACACGATGAAACAAACAGCGAGTTTATTATTGGGTATTATGATCGTTGCTTACAGTTTAATAAGCTGTAAAAACGATAAAGCAGAATTGTTGTATCCACCCGACATTATTCCCTGTGATTCAGTAAATGTAACTTATAGCGGAACCATTTTGCCGATCTTAAGAGACAATTGTTACAGGTGCCATGCAGGCAATCAAACAGTGGCCCCTTTTCATCTTGATTCATATGCAGATGCAAGTTTCGTTGCATTAAGCGGGCATATGGTCGGCGCCCTTACGCATTCACCTGGATTTTCGCCCATGCCAAAGAATGCTGATAAGTTAAGCGATTGTACCATTGGTAAAATAAGAAAATGGATCGCAGACGGTGCTCCGAATAATTAATTAAGCAATTCTAAATCAGGTTAACATGCAACGCATTTTTCTTTTTTCTTTTTTAATGATATGCAGCATTGCACTCAATGCACAAAAGGTTTATACAAAGAATGGCAGCATTTCATTTTTTTCTAAAGCATCGCTGGAAAATATTACGGCAGATAATGGCCAGGTAATGAGTACACTTGATATCCAGTCGGGCCAGTTACAATTCTCTGTTTTAATAAAGGCATTTCATTTTAAAAAAAGCCTCATGGAAGAACACTTTAATGAGAATTATATGGAAAGTGATAAGTTTCCAAAAGCTACATTCAAAGGAAATTTACAGGAGAAGGTTGATCTTACCAAAGATGGTAACTACAATGTAAATGTATCAGGCGATATGATGATACATGGTGTAACAAAAAACATAACTGCAGCAGGAACAATCACCGTTAAAGATGGTATCGCAACCGCAACATCAACTTTTAAAATAACACTTGCTGATTATAAAATTTCTATCCCGGCGGTTGTGAAAGATAATATTGCTAAGACAGTTGATGTAACTGTTTCCTGTGTGTATGATAAAAAAATGTAACAAAATGTATGATCTATGATGTTAGATGTATGATGTAGGTGAGGGTTTTAACATGTAAACCTGTTGTTTTCATCATAGATATGTTTTGGGAAAATTATAGTTTTCGGGAAAATTTGTTATGACCCGGAAAGAGCTGCAGGCAAGAACAAAAAAATTTCATGTTGATGTAATTAAATTCTGTGCGGATTTTCCAAGGAATGCCGCCGGATTTGAGACAGCAAAGCAGGTTATCAGGTCAGCAGGTTCAGTAGGTGCTAATTACAGAGCTTCTGCTAGAGCTAAATCGAAAGCTGATTTTATAAATAAAATTCAAATACTAATTGAAGAAGCAGATGAAAGTCTTTACTGGCTTGAGACAATTGAAGAAGCAGGAATAAAAAATGGAATCGAAATAAAACGTTTAATAAAAGAGGCAAATGAATTAACTGCCATATTTACTGCAACAAATAAAACAGCGAAATCAAACATCAATAAATAAATCATAAATCTAACATCATAGATCATACATAATTTTAATCTATTTGACATGAAAAAAATAATTCTACTTCTTGTTCTAAATCTATCATTCGTTTGCATGTCACATGCACAGGAAACCCGGAAAGATACAGCAGACTTTATGTCGCAATTAGAAAAAGAAACAGCCCCACAAACTGTTTACACCAAAGCAACTTTTAAAACAACCCGCCTCATCAACGGCCATACGGTAGAGAATACCGGCAAAGGTGTTTTGGATGTAAAGATCTCTCACCGGTTTGGAAATTTAAATGAAGGCGGGTACGAACTTTGGGGGCTCGACAATGCCACCATGCGTTTTGGTTTTGATTATGGCATTACCAATTCAATTATGATCGGCGTTGGCAGAAGCACGTTTGAAAAAACATATGATGGTTTCATTAAAATAAAATTATTGCGCCAATCTACCGGCAAACATAAAATGCCCATTACCCTTTCGTATGTTCCAACCATTGAATTGCGAACACTAAAATTTGCCCCTGATTCTAAAATAAGCAACAAAGCATCCAACCGGATTTTTTATACGCACCAGCTGATCATTGGCAGAAAGTTTTCTGCGGGAACATCATTGCAATTGGCGCCAACTTTTATTCACCAGAATCTTGTGATGCTTGCTACAGACCCCAATAACATGTTTGCATTGGGTATTGGCGCCCGCCAAAAAATAAGCAAGCGGGTAAGCATCAATGCAGAATATTACCCTGTTATCGGCAAAAGACTGGCAGATACAAAAGATGCACTTTCATTTGGTTTTGATATAGAAACCGGCGGCCACGTATTTCAACTTCACTTCACCAATGCCCCCGGCATGTCCAATCATTCATTTATTACCCAAACAAAAGGTACATGGGGCAAGGGTGATATATTATTTGGGTTCAATATATCCCGTGTGTTTAATATTGGGGGGAAGAAAAAGTAATTGGTTGAAAAGTTGACAGGTTGATAAAGTTTAAAAGGTTCGTCCTTATTAACCTTTCAACTTGTCAACCCATCTCAACTTCTCCCAACAACATTTTGCATTTACCACATTCTTACCCTAACTTTGCCCCGTAGCAGGTGCGGATTTGTTTATTGTTCAACCCCTGCTATTATAGAAAAAATTGAACTAATAAACGAACGCATCTCCAAAATACTCCACACCGGATTTGACAATCGTTTATTATTCCTGGTTTTTTTTATTTGGCCAACTGAACAGCTGATCTCAACATCGTTGTGTCACTCACTTGGACGGCAACGCTTTATTCAGCTAACAGCAAATGGACATTTGAACTAATAATCAAAATAAGCGATCATGAAAAATTTAAACGACATTTTAAAAGAACGGATCCTCATCATCGATGGTGCGATGGGCACCATGATCCAGCGCCATAAATTACAGGAAGCAGATTACCGTGGCGAACGTTTTAAAGACTGGCACACCGATGTAAAAGGCAACAACGACCTGTTAAGCATCACCCAGCCACAGATCATTGAAGGCATCCACGCCGAATACCTGGAAGCGGGAGCAGATATCATTGAAACAAATACATTCAGCAGCACCTCCATTGCCCAGGCAGATTATGATATGCAATCACTGGCATATGAATTAAATGTTGCATCTGCAAAATGTGCACGCAATGCTGCCGATAAATTCACTGCAAAGAACCCGGATAAACCAAGGTTTGTTGCAGGCGCTATCGGCCCGTTAAATAAAACATTGTCTTTATCACCTGATGTAAATAACCCGGGCTTCCGTGCGGTAACATTTGATGAAGTAGCCGAAGCATATACCGAACAAATAAGAGGACTTGTAGATGGCGGCGTTGATATCTTATTAATAGAAACCATTTTTGATACATTGAATGCAAAAGCAGCTATCTATGCTGCCAAAAATTATTTCAGGAAATTAAATATTCCTGAATTGCCGATCATGATATCAGGCACCATCACGGATGCGAGTGGCCGCACATTAAGCGGGCAAACACTGGAAGCGTTCTATGTTTCCGTTATGCATGCAAAACCAATAAGCATTGGATTGAACTGTGCATTGGGTGCTTCTGAAATGAGGGCACATATTGAGGAGTTGAGTGAGATCGCAGCATGCTATACATCAGCCTATCCAAATGCAGGTTTGCCAAATGCTTTTGGTGAATATGATGAACAACCACATCAAACCGCACATATCATTGAAGAATGGGCCGCCAATGGCTGGTTGAATATTGTGGGAGGTTGTTGTGGTACAACACCGGATCATATAAAACATATTGCGGATGAAATGGCGAAGTATAAGCCGAGGGAGTTGCCGGTGGTAGAAGAAAGTTTAGTTTAACCAAATAAACTTCTTGTGCTTCTTTGAGCCTTAGTGACTTAGTGGCTAATTTTATCTTGCCACCAAGACGCAAAGGCAGAAAGGGGCACAAAGTATGAATACAAGTGAACGTAAAGAATGGCTGGGTAAGCAAATTGTTGATATCGCATATCATTTACATGTGGCTTTAGGACCAGGTTTACTTGAAAGTGTCTATGAAACTTGCTTTTGTTATGAACTTACAAAACGAAATATTCCTTTTGTAACTCAGAAAAAAGTTCCGATTGTTTATGATTCGATTGAATTTAAAGAAGGACTGAAGCTGGATATTATGGTAGATGATTTAATAATTATAGAATTTAAAGCCCAGGAAAATTACCATCCTGTATGGGAAGCACAATTATTAAGTTATTTACGTTTATCAAATAAAAACTTAGGATATATAATAAATTTTACTGTACCACTTATTAAAGACGGCATCAAAAGAATGGTTCTTTAATCTTTGTGTTTCTTTGAGCCTTTGCGTCTTAGTGGCAAACGAAAAAATATGAGCGACCCAATACATATTAGACCTTATTTAAGATTAAGCGGCCTCGAACCCTTAACCGTTCGCCCCGAAACAAATTTTGTAAATGTTGGTGAACGTACAAACGTAACCGGCAGTAAAAAATTTGCACGCCTCATTCGTGATGGCCAGTACGAAGAAGCATTATCAGTTGCACGCCAGCAGGTAGAAAGTGGCGCACAGGTAATTGACGTTAACATGGATGATGCCATGCTGGAAGGCGTTGAAGCAATGCGCAATTTTCTTAACCTTGTACAGGCAGAACCAGATATTGCACGCATCCCCATCATGATCGACAGCAGTAAATTCGAGATCATTGAAGCAGGATTAAAATGTGTACAGGGAAAATGTATTGTAAACTCCATCTCCATGAAAGAAGGAGAAGCAAAATTCATTGAACAGGCATTTATCTGCAAAAGCTTTGGCGCCTCTGTTATTGTGATGGCATTTGATGAAGTTGGACAGGCTGATACAAAAGATCGCAAAGTTGAAATTTGCAAACGTGCTTATAAAATATTAACCGAACAGGTTGGCTACGATCCACAGGATATTATTTTCGATCCAAACATTTTTGCCATTGCAACCGGTATTGAAGAACACAATAATTACGCTGTCGATTTTATTGAAGCAACAAGAGAAATAAAAAAATTAATGCCACTTACAAAAGTGAGTGGTGGTGTAAGTAATGTTTCTTTTTCTTTCCGGGGCAATGATCATGTTCGTGAAGCAATACACAGTGTTTTTCTTTACTATGCTATTGAAGCAGGTATGGACATGGGCATTGTAAATGCAGGTCAGCTGGTTGTATATGATGAAATTGAACCACAATTAAAAGCCCTTTGCGAAGATGTGATCCTTAACAGGAACAATGATACCAATGAAGCAACAGAAAAGCTGATCCAGTTTGCCGAAACAGTAAAATCAAAAGGAAAGGAAACAGTTAAAGATGAAAGCTGGAGAAATGATACTGTAGAAAAACGCATGTCGCATTCGCTTGTAAATGGCATTACAGATTATATTGAACAGGATACAGAAGAAGCAAGACAAAAATATCCAAAGCCACTTGATGTTATCGAAGGTCCATTGATGGACGGAATGAATATCGTTGGTGATCTTTTTGGTGCAGGTAAAATGTTTTTACCACAGGTTGTAAAAAGTGCACGTGTGATGAAGAAAGCCGTAGCCGTACTAACTCCTTATATCGAACAGGAAAAAGAAGACAAACGTCTTGCTCATCTTGCAGCAGGAACAACCAATGAAGAAGCAGGTGGTGCAGCAAAAATATTACTGGCAACCGTAAAAGGCGATGTACATGATATCGGAAAAAATATTGTAGGTGTAGTATTGGGTTGTAATGGTTATGATATCATTGATCTTGGTGTGATGGTTCCTGCGGATAAAATTTTATCCGAAGCAAAAAAACACAATGTAGATATCATTGGCTTAAGCGGTCTTATCACGCCTTCACTGGATGAAATGGTACATATAGGAAGAGAGATGACACGCCAGCAAATGGATCTCCCTTTATTGATCGGCGGTGCTACAACAAGTCGTATGCATACCGCTGTAAAGATTGCACCAGAATATGACAATGGTGTTGTACACGTACTGGATGCAAGCCGCAGTGTAACCGTTGCAGGTAGTTTATTGAATAAAGAATCAAAGCCTGCTTTTCTAAAAGAAATAAAAACAGAGTACGATAAACTTGCAACTGATTTTGGAAATAAAAAAACAGCAAAGCAATTACTGTCATTTGAAGAAGCACAAAACAATGGTGCTGTTATCAACTGGAAAAATTATCAGCCGGTAACACCAACATTTACCGGCACCAGGATATTAGACAACTATGATCTTGCTGAGATTGTTGAATATATCGACTGGCAACCATTTTTCATTGCCTGGGAAATGCATGGAAAATTCCCGGCAATATTAAGTGATGAGGTCATCGGTAAAGAAGCAACCAATCTTTACAACGACGCAAAAAAATTATTGAAACAGGTTGTTGATGAAAAATGGTTAACTGCAAAAGGTTGTGTTGGCTTTTGGCCTTCAAATAAAGTTGCTGCTGATACCGTTGATCTGAAAACAAAAGCCGGAGTTGTTAAATTAGAATTTTTACGTCAGCAAATAAAGAAAGCGGAAGGACAACCAAACTTATCTCTTGCTGATTTTATTGCTCCCGCAAACACAAATTACCAGGATCATTTAGGAGCATTTAGTGTAACGATCAGCGGTATTGAACCACACATCAAACGTTTCGAAAAAAATCTCGACGATTACAACAAAATAATTTTACAGGCGCTCGCAGATCGTTTAGCCGAAGCATTTGCAGAATTGCTTCATGCAAAAACCCGTACCGAATACTGGGGTTATGTAAAAGATGAACATCTTACCAATGAACAAATGATCAAAGAAGAATACCAGGGTATTCGGCCTGCACCTGGTTATCCGGCATGCCCTGATCATACTGAAAAATATAAATTGTTTGACCTGCTTGGCGGAGAAGAAGCTACAGGTATTCATCTTACAGAATCGCTTGCGATGTATCCGGCTGCGTCTGTATGCGGCTGGTATTTTGCAAACCCTGATAGTAAATATTTTGGTGTAGGTAAAATTGCAAAAGATCAATTGGAAGATTATGCAAAGAGAAAAGGAATGAGTATAGAAGATGCGACAAGATGGCTAAGGCCAATACTTGAATGATCGTTCCGGCTATACCTGCATTGCCCTGCTCCATTCATCGTGCCATCGTGCCGTATATTTTTCTGTGATCATATTCCACCTGTCTTAACTATTTTTACAGCAATAAACATTTTAAACTATGCGCATTATCTCTTACAATGTAAACGGCATACGTGCCGCCATAAAAAAAGGATTTATTGATTGGTTAAAAACAGATCCTGCAGATATTATTTGTTTACAGGAAACAAAAGCAGCACATAGTGATATTGATGTAAAGTTGCTGGAGAATCTTGGATTCGAACATCATTGGTTCAGTGCACAAAAAAAAGGATACAGTGGTGTTGCTGTTTTTACAAAAATAAAACCTGACAAGGTTAAGATAGGAAGTGGATTTGAGATGAGTGATGCTGAAGGACGTGTGATCGAACTACAGTTTGGAGATATAAAACTGATCAATGCATATTTTCCTTCAGGCACTTCAGGTGATGAAAGACAAACTTATAAATACCAGTGGCTGGATGAATTTCATGGATATCTCGAAAAGACAAAAAAGAAAAATCCAAAAATTATTTTATGCGGTGATTATAATATTGCCCATAAGGAAATTGATATTCATGATCCGAAAGGAAATAAAAATTCTTCGGGTTTCTTGCCTGAAGAAAGAGCATGGATGGAAAAATTTCTTGGCGCAGGATGGATAGATACTTTCAGGATATTTCACACTGAACCGCATCGTTACAGTTGGTGGAGCCAGCGTTTTCCAAGTGTACGACTTAATAATAAAGGATGGCGCATTGATTACTTTACTGTAACAGAACCATTAAAAAAACAATTGGTGAATGCAGACATTTATCATGATGTAAAACATAGTGATCATTGCCCGATATTTTTGGAAATCAAAAAATGATTTATTGCCACTGATTCACTGATTTTATTTTATACTTATTAATATTGGCGCAGGTTAGAAACCTGCGCCTTTTGTTATTTATCTTTTGTCTGAACTGTGATTTGTTTGATTAAATAATAACTATGATTAATTGTATTTAACACCAATTGCTTATTGAAAATCATGGTCGATCATAAAATCATCTAAATCATAGTTCAGACAATATCAGTGAATCAGTGGCAATCTTTTTGTTTTAACAAATTATATAGCTTCCTTAATCCATCCCACTGTATCTTTCCGCCACCAACCAACAAAAATCTGCATGGAAGCTTTTATAGTTCTCGTCCTCGTAGTAATCATTCTTTTATTAATTCACATCAGATCCCGTCAAAATGAAATCGCTGACCAAAATCAAAAAAATTATCTCTCACTAAAAAATGAACTGGCTGAATTAAAAAAACGGGCAGGCACCAATATTGCAAAAGAAGAAACACCATTAAAAGCAACCGATGAAAGCGTTGTACAATGGAGGCCTTATAAAGCGCCTGAACCTATCGAAAAAATTGCACCGTCCAAAGAAGAAATAAAAGAAACAGAAAAACCAAAAGAAGAAAAAACAATTCCGCCTCCGCCCATAATAAAAGAGCGTGTACCGGAACCTGTTACAGAAAGCTTATGGGACAAATGGATCCGCAACAATCCTGATCTTGAAAAATTCATTGGTGAAAATCTTATTAATAAGATCGGTATCGCAGTGCTGGTATTAGGTATTGGTTTCTTTGTAAAATATGCGATCGATCAAAACTGGATAAATGAAATTGGAAGGGTTTGTATTGGTATTACATGTGGTATCATCATGATCGGCATTGCACATCGCTTACGCAATTCATATCGTTCATTCAGTTCGGTGATGGCTGGTGGTGGTATCGCGGTTTTTTATTTTACGATTGCATTTGCCTTTCACGAGTACCAGTTATTTTCGCAAACAACTGCATTCATTATAATGGTTATCATCACTGCATTTGCTGTAGCACTTGCATTGCTATATGATAAAATTGAATTGGCAGTAATTGCAGTCGTTGGTGGGTTCTTAGCGCCATTCTTAGTGAGCAATGGCAGCAATAATTATGTTGCTTTATTTACTTACCTGCTGATCTTAAATACCGGCATACTCGCTATCGCTTATTTTAAAAAATGGCAACTACTGCATGTGCTTTCGTTCTTTTTTACATTATTAATATTGGGTGGATGGATGCTGGGAGAATATGGTTTCAATAATAACAATAAAAAATTTACGGATGCCAACGCTTTGTTCTTCGCTTCCGGCTTCTATATTATTTTCTTAATAACCGCATTGATCCACAATCTTAGAAAACAAAAATCATTTAATGCTTTCGATTTTGCATTAATGATCATGATCACTGCCAGTTATTATGCAGAGGGGATGGTTGCATTACATTCATGGGACGACGGTGCTTACCAGGGAATATTTACGATTGCACTTGGTATTATCAATCTTGCACTTGCCTGGTATCTTTATAAAAGACATACAGGTGATAAAAATTTATTGTACCTGCTGATCGGGCTCACAGTAACTTTTATTTCGCTTGCTGCCCCGGTACAATTGCATGGACACAGTATTACATTGTTTTGGAGTGCAGAAACAGTATTGTTATTCTGGTTGTTCCTGAAGAGCAGGATGAAGACATTTAAACATGCTTCTTTTATCATACTTGTATCCATGGCTGTTAGCCTGCTGATCGATTGGTCATTGGCAGGTAACAAAAATCATGATACCCTGTTGATCATTTTTAATAACTGGCGGGGTGTTGTAACAAATATCGTTGCCATTATTTCCTTTGGTTTGTATGCATGGCTTTTGAAAAAAGAACCGGGCGAGGATTATATACTGGGAATAAAAAACAGCTCCTTCTCACAACTAATGACCATTTGTGCAACAATGGTCTTATACTTAACATGCATATTTGGTATCAATCTTTATTTTATAAAAGAGTTGACTTATGATATACCGAATGCATACCACCAGCTGTTCACTTATGTATTTATTGCTGTGATCGTATTATTTATACAAAGACATAAAACTGGCGATCATTTCCGGATCACAATTCCTTTGCTGATCACAGGATTTTTCTTTTACCTCGTTAGTATTGTCCGGGCCAATGATCTTATCACAGGTGTTATTAACCACGAATATCTCATTATCCATTCCATTGTACATTGGCTGGCTGATATTTGTTTGCTATACCTGCTTTACCAACTCATCAGTATAACAAAAAGAAATATTGTAGCACTTGGAAGAAGCTTTGCATGGTTCATCAGCATCTTACTGTTCCTGTTTTTAAGCATTGAGTGCAAACATTTATATGTTACCATTTTAGCAAGATCGGGCAGCATAGATATTTTCACTGCTCAATATTTAAAAGCAGGACTCACCATTGTATGGGCATTGTTCTCCTTTGTACTCATGTGGCTTGGTATGAAATATAAATACAAAACACTTAGGATAATTTCACTCAGTATTTTCAGTGTTGCATTATTAAAACTATTTTTATTCGACATTACCAATATTTCCGCAGGAGGAAAGATCGCAGCATTCATTATGCTTGGTATTTTATTACTGGTAATATCATTCATGTACCAGCGGTTAAAAAAGATAATCATTGAAGATGAGAGTAAAACAATATAAACTGTTGTTGTTGTTTTTAGTAATGCGGCTGTTTGTTGTGGGACAAACAACAGGCTATCATTACCAGGCAAATATCAATAGTGTTGATAGTTCCGGATTTTACAATATTGTTTTAACTCCTGAAATCAATGCGCATGTAAAACTTGATTACAGTGATCTGCGTATTGTGAATGATTCGGGGAAATGGATGCCGCATTTAATTTGGAATCCTAATTCTCAATACGAATATGATGAGGCAGCTCCCGTATTAAAAATGATTAAAAGAGAAAACACTCTTTCCTTTACTGATATAATTGTTACATCAGTTGACAGCAATATTTATAAATTATACGTTGAAATCAAAAACACACTAGCGGAAAGATATTGCACGTTGACAGGAAGTGATGATCTATCTTACTGGTATACTATAAATGACAGTATTGCAATTAAGCCTGAAAAAAGTTCTTTCGGAGATACTAATAGTGAATTTAAACTCGAATTTCCGCCGGTAAATTACAAGTATTTTAAAATCCATATTACTAATGATGCCAAGGCTCCTTACAATATCATAAATGTTTTGGGCAAAGGAAAAATGAGGGAATTTTATTATGGAGGAAAATGGAATCCTTATTACTCAAATTTTGAAAACCCTGCCTCAACGATCATTCAAAAAGACAGTGGCAGTTATTCGTATTTCAAAATAACGCAACCTTCGTCTTATCATTTTAATAAGATTGGTATTAAATTAAGTGGCGCAAAATATTTTAAGCGAAATGCGAGAATTTATTTTCCAGAATCATCTAATCATTCCTTTTCAAATCCAGGCGTATTAAAAGAATCAATAGTTCTTTCTAACAATAGTACACTTGAATATTATTTGCAAGAATCAAATCAAACTACTTTTTATGTTGTAATTCAAAATGATGATAACCCTCCTTTAAAAATAGAAGCTGTAAAAACATATTCAGCATACATGTTGGCTACTGCATGGTTTGAAAAAGGAAAGCGTTACAAAATGATATTCGGTAATAAAGATGCCCTTGAGCCAAAATTTGATTTGAAATTAGCAGATATTGATAAAACACAAATTCATCCCAATGTTACTGTCAATACTATAACTCAACTTCCCCAAATACCTGTAACAATTACTCCCGTAAATAAAAACAAAACAATGATGTGGCTGATCATCGCTGCGGCAGTTTTAATCCTCACCTTCTTCACTTACAAACTAATCACCGACATCAACAAATCAAAATCATAATTTTGCTTCATGATCATATACAACGTAACAATAAAAACACAGGAGTCTATTCACCAGGCGTGGATACAATGGTTAAAAGAAGAACATGTACCGGAAGTACTGGCAACAAACTGTTTTATAAAAGCAACCATATTAAGATTGCTTGATGTTGATGACAGCGAAGGACCAACTTATGCCATTCAATATTTTGCAGAGAACAGATCAGCTTATGACAGATATATAGAAAAATTTGCAGGCATCATGCGTCAAAAAAGTTTTGATAAATGGGGAGATAAATTCATCGCATTTCGTTCTGTGATGGAAGTGATCAGTTGATTGGATAATAGAAAGAATGAGATTTTCATAAGAAGATTTTCTTATTTATGATCCGCTCAAAGCCGCACGGGCAGGGCGTTTAAGAAGACAATCGCTGAAATGCAGTACTGGCAAGGGTTTCAGCAACTGAGTAGTTCTACTCAACCCCATTCAAAAATATCGATACATGCTTAAATGCGGGCGGGCTGCGGCTTTCCGGCATTTTTTGATTATTAATTTTTAATAAAAAAATTTTGTTGCAATTAAAAAGCTTCTATATTTGTCCCTCTTAAAATTCTCAAAAACTTTATTATGAACAAAGCCGAATTAATTGCGAAAATTTCTGATGATGCAGGAATCACAAAAACACAAGCAAACGCTACTTTAGATTCATTTATTGAAGCGGTTACAAAAACATTGAAAGGTGGTGGCAAAGTTACTTTAGTTGGATTTGGAACTTTTTCAGTTTCAAAAAGAGCAGCTCGTAACGGACGTAACCCTCAAACAGGTGCTGTTATTAAAATCAAAGCAAAAAAAGTTGCACGTTTTAAAGCAGGCAAAGAGTTATCAGCTAAAATGTAATTTGCACTTAACGCATAAAGAAGCAAGGCAATGTGTCTTGCTTTTTTATTATACTATTTATCAATCAAAAAAAATAAATCTATTATGGGACGTGGAGATATCAAAACCAAGAAAGGAAAAATTTTTGCAGGCAGCTTCGGTAAATTAAGGCCGGCTAAAAAAAGTAAATCTGTTGCAGCTGTAGCAGCTACTGTAAAGAAAGCGGCAGCTAAGAAAAAGTAAATAACGTTATGGGTTAACAGGTTGATAAGTTGACAAAGTTGATAGGTTAAAAAGTATAACAACCTTGTCAACTTTATTAACTTGTCAACTTTTCAACTTTATTAAGGGGCTAATCGTTCCTTCTTCCAATTATTATTTTCAGCAAGCGAATAACATATCCTGTCATGCAGCCTGCTCGGTCTTCCCTGCCAGAATTCTATGATCGTGGGCTTGATGATATAACCACCCCAGTGAGGAGGTCGTGGAATTGTTGTTCCGGAAAATTTTGATGTATACTCTGCTTCTTTTTTTTCAAGTACTTCTCTTGAAATGATCACACTGCTTTGAGGTGATGCCCATGCGCCGATCTTGCTGCCATCGGGTCTTGAATTAAAATAACGATCGCTTTCTTCAGCATCTACTTTGCTTACAGTTCCCTCGATCCTTACCTGGCGTTGCAGTTCTTTCCAAAAAAATACAAGGCTTACATTTGGATTGTGCTCCATATCTGTGGCCTTATGGCTTTGATAATTTGTATAGAAAACAAAACCATGCTCATTAAAACCTTTTAGCAAAACGATGCGTGAAGATGGTTTGTTATTTTTATCAACAGTAGAAAGTGTCATTGCATTTACTTCATCAATATCACTTGCTGTTGCCTGGTCCCACCATTTTTCAAATTGTTTTAATGGATCCTGTTCCGTGTCTGTTTCATTCAAAGTTTCCAATTTATACTCCTTTCTTATATCGGCGATATTATTCATGCTATTTAATTAGGTTGATAAAGTTAACACGGTTGACAAGGTTAATAATGCTTTCCATTTGGAGAGGCTTTTATATTGCTTTCTTTCCGTTTGAAATTTGGTGTTTGGAGTTTGTCAACCCCAAACACCAAACTCCAGACTATATTAACCCGTCAATTTTTTATTATTACTTAAACTGTTCATTAATTCATCAGTGTTTAAACAACACGGTTAATTAGTTTATTTATTCTTTCTAAGCTCTTCTTCCTGGCGATATTTCTCAACTTCTTCTTTTAAGAATCCATTTTCCAAAACAGCAATTTCCTGGTTGCTTTCCAACTCAGTTACTTTTGCTTTCAGGATTGCTATCTCCCGGTACATGGCTGGCATTTTGTCCATTTCTTTATTGATATCTGCAAGTGCTGTCTTTGTACTGGTAAGTTCATCTCTCATGTTATAGAGTTGGGTCTCCATTTCAATTGACTGCAACAATTCTGACTCCAGTGATGCTTCTCTTTTTGCTGCCCCTTCGGCATATTGTTGCTGGTTGCCAATATGATCCTGCATGGCGTAAAATTCATCGAGGTTTATGTCCAGGCGGCTTTGTAATTCTACTGCGTGAGCGGCAGTTTTTCGGAGGATCTCCAGTTCTTCTTCCCGTACTTTGATCATCTCATTTACGTCCTGCAACTGTATCTGCAGCAACTCATTCTCACTTTTTAATTGTTGTAAAAGATTATCGGAAAGCATATTAAACACAGGTGTTTTTAAATGTAAGAATTTAATCGGTAAGTACGCCAATCTTTTTTACATTTATTACCCGTTTGGGCCATTTTGCGGGCAACGTAATTTGCCTAAATGGCATCTTTAAGATGCACTCATATAATATAAATCCGTTTAACCAACCTTGACCGAAGATGAATTAATAAAGGGATGTATAAGGGATGAGGCCGCCTGCCAAAAGGAGGTTTTTGACCGTTACGCCAGTCGTATGCTAGGCGTATGTCACCGCTATGCCCGGAACAGTGCAGATGCTGAAGATATTTTACAGGACTCTTTTATCAAGGTTTTCGGTAAAATAAAGCAGTTCAAATCCGAAGGATCTTTCGAGGGTTGGATCAGGAAGATCGTGGTGAATACAGCCATAAAAAAATACTCCCTCACCAGGTATAACAAAGAGATCACCGGTTATGAAGTAAATGACAGCATACAGCCTACAGCAGCGCCTGTAGCTTATAGTCACCTTACCGAAAAAGACCTGATGGGGCTAATAAACAACCTTCCGGATGGATACAGGTTAATTTTTAACCTCTATGTATTGGAAGGGTACCAGCATGATGAAATTGCCGACATGCTTGGTATTCAACCCGGCACCAGCAGAAGCCAGCTTGTAAAAGCAAGGACGATGTTGCAGAAACAAATTTTACAATTACAAAAGGTAGCAGTATGACAAACAACTCTCCATTTGATGACCATATAAAAAAGCAGTTTGGTAATTACCAGCCTGAAGTGCCGCCGCATATTTGGGAAAATATCATGGCTGAAAGAGAAAAAGAGAAACCCGCCGGCTTCTTCTTTTTCCTGCGCAACAATAAATTTATTTTTATTTCATTGGTGCTTTTGGGAATAGCTGCCGGTGCTTTATTGGTTAACAATATTTATAACGCTGATAACAAGAAGACCATTGCTGCAAGCGGCCATGCGGAAACTGATCAAACAAACACAAAAGATCAAAAGGATGTTTCAAAAAATGTAATTGCTGAAAATAAGAATGAAGCAGGCAGCAATAAAAATGAAACGGTTAGTAATACTGAAACATCAACATCACAAAATATAAACTCAAATAATACTACTGCCGGAACTGTTAATGAAACAAGTGGAAATGATAACACAAACAACGCCATCGTTGCAGATAAGAAAGTAAATGGTTCTTCAACTGTATCACCTGTAAACAACCCGGTAAACATCAAAGCGGATGCGGCAAATACAAATAATAACAATGCCCCGTTAGCTGTAAGAAACACGCATACTGCAAAAAAGAAAACCGATAATAACGAAATCATCAACACGAATGATGCGTTGGCTAAAACAACAACCCGCAATGATGTAAAAAAGAAAACGGCTCATAACCAGGCAGGCGATGTTGTAAATACAGATGCCGCTACAACTGACCGTGCCTCAGCAAAAAATAAAAATAAAACAAAACGTTCCGCGGGCAGGTCTTCATTGGCTACAGAAAACCCAGGTGCGGAATCTACTGCAGATGAGAAAACGACTGCAACAGATATCAAAGAACCCACCACAGATGTAGTAACAACCCCGGCTACAGGAGAAAAAACTACAACACCAGTAACAACCGTTGCAGCGAATAACAATGATTTCTTTATTAAAAATTATTATTTGAGCCTTGATTCAAAACTGGCTGAACATGGACCTGCTCTGGAAATGAAAAATACCAGCTTGCCTTTTTCAAAGATCCCATGTCCCGGAAATTACAGAACCGGTAAAAGATATTTTGAAGTATATGGCGGGCCAGATTATGCATTCAGGATACTTAGCGATACTGCTAATTCTACCTACTTACAAAAAAGAAAAGAAAGTACACATTTGAGTTCTGCATATAGTTTTGGTATACGTTATACCAAGGTATTCAGGAATTCCCTCAGCATCAGAACCGGTATCAACTTTAGCCAGGTTAATGAAAGATTCAAATTTGAGCAGGGACATATTGTTCAAATGGTTTATATCATCGACACTAACGGAGACACTACCGGAAGTTATGCTACTACAGGAAGCCGTTATAAGACCACCCATAACAGGTACAGGACCTTAGACATACCATTGCAGGTAGGATATGATATCAGCAAAGGAAGGTTTGGTGCAAATATCAATTTTGGTCTTATGGTAAATATTTATAGCTGGCAAAAGGGTGATGTATTGGATACTTCTTATCAACCCGTAAGCATAACAACCGGTAAAGGAAGTTCTCCTTACCAGTTTAAAACAAATGCAGGCATCGGTGTTACCGGGGGGCTTTCCTTATACTATCGGTTGACTGGTAAGTTGTATTTCCTGGCTGAACCTTATTTCCGATATAATTTTTCTGCGGCCAATAAAGCAGATATAACACTTAAACAAAAGTATACCACCGCAGGCCTAAGGGTGGGCCTAAGAATGGATTTTTAAAAACTTAAAAAAAATTTACAGCATCCAGGCAACAAAAAATAAAGCGGGGGCGTCTAAGTAATAATTGTATATAGGCAGGTTTAAAAATGCTTATTATATGAGGGTGAGACAAAGGCTGTTCTGGTAGACAGCTTTTGTTTTTTTTACCTAATTGCCCACTCTTGAGTGGGCAATTTAATTATATATGTATGGAAATAAAGTAAAAGCCAGTGCGGGTTTTTGCTCGGTATTAACTAACCAAAGTTCCAACCTTCTCACCTGTAACTACACTCATCAAATTACCAGGTTTATTCATATCAAAAACGATGATCGGTAAATTGTTTTCCATGCAAAGGGTGAATGCGGTCATATCCATTACGCTGAGTTTTTTTGAGATGCACTCGGCAAAACTTATTCTTTCATATTTTGTTGCCTTAGGGTCTTTTTCAGGATCAGCAGTGTAGATGCCATCTACCCTGGTACCCTTTAATATTACATCGGCTTTTATTTCGATGGCTCTTAATGAACCTGCTGTATCTGTTGTGAAATAAGGATTACCTGTACCGGCACCGAAGATAACCACGCGGCCTTTTTCCAGGTGGCGCATGGCACGCCTGCGGATATATGGCTCGGCGATCTGTTCCATTTTAATAGCACTTTGTAAACGTGTATATACACCCGCTTTTTCCAACCCGCTTTGTACGGCCATTCCGTTTATTACAGTTGCAAGCATTCCCATATAATCTCCCTGGGCCCTTTCAATTCCTGTTTCAGCTTCATTCATACCACGGTAAATATTACCACCACCAATTACCAGTGCCACCTGTACGCCCATATCAGTGATCTGTTTAATATCCTGCGCATACTGGGCGATCACGTTGGAATCCATCCCAAAGTTTTTATCGCCCATTAAAGATTCACCGGAAAGTTTTAAGAGAACTCGTTTGTATTTAGGAAGCATAAACTGATGTATGATTTATGATATAAGATGTAAGATTTTTGCGAAGATAATTTTTTAAATAGTACTTATTTCTTTTTGAAAATAAAAAGCAATAAAAAACCCCGCTAATAGCGGGGTTTTCAAATATGATTTTATTAGCCTAATGCTACTCTTTTGAACTCTATTACTTTCAGGTCTGCATTAATGCTCTTCAAAAATTCAGCTACAGATTTGTTGCCGTCTTTTACAAAAGCCTGCGCCAGTAAAGTGTTATCCTTAAAGAATTTGTTCAGCTTACCCATAGCGATCTTTTCTGCCATTTCAGCTGGTTTGCCTTCTGCTTTTACAACATCGATTGCAATTGCTTTTTCACGGGCAACAACATCAGCAGGAATAGAATTTTCATCAACTGCCAATGGATTCATTGCTGCGATCTGCATAGCAATATCTTTACCTGCATCTCCTGCATCCTGTGTAAAGCCTACCAATACACCCATACGATTTGCACCGTGAATATAGCTGGCTACATAAGGAGCATCAATTCTTTCAAACTTTGAAACGGCAATTTTTTCACCGATCGCAGCAAGTTTATCATTGATCATATCCGACACTTTTGCGCCGTTGATAGATACTTCATTTAATTCTTCTGCAGATTTTACATTGTGCTGTATAGCTGCATCAGCAATACTTTGTGCAAAGGCAACAAAGTCTGCATTCTTACTTACGAAATCAGTTTCGCAACTGATACAAAGAACGATACCAGCTTTGTTATCTGCTGTCGTTTTTGCCAATACAACACCTTCTTTCGCTTCACGGTCGCTGCGTTTTGCTGCAACTTTCTGACCTTGCTTACGCAACCAGTCGATGGCTCCTTCAAAATCACCGTTGCTTTCAGTTAATGCTTTACGGCAATCCAACATGCCGGCTCCTGTAGCCTGGCGTAATTTATTTATGTCTGCTGCTGTTATAGTAACACTCATTGTTTTTGTTTTTGAATAATGAACTAATAGTTGAAGTGAGTGACACAACGATGATGCCATGAAAAGCAAATGTTGGCTAACCACTTCTTCTCCTCCACAATCAGTTCCCCCTTTAGGGGGCGGAGGGGGTTTTATCTCGCCCCACCTGGCGCACCACCACCTGCCGGCCTTCTGCCACCTGCACCCGGACCTGGAACACGACGTTTGGTTGGCGCACCACCGCGGCCACCTCCACGTTTACCCCTGTCATCACCGCCATCAGCTTTTTGTTCAAAGCGTGCTGCTTTTGCTTCAGCGCTTTCTTCGTGATCGTTGTGATCATCATCGCTATCCTTATCAGCCTGGCGTTCCTGTAAACCTTCTGCAATAGCAGCAGTGATATAACTTACAATGATCGAAATTGATTTTGTAGCATCATCGTTTGCAGGAATTGCAAAGTCAACCTTATTAGGATCGCAATTGGTATCAACCATACCAAATGTGCTGATGTTTAAACGTTTTGCTTCAGCCAATGCAATGTGTTCGTGGCCTATGTCAACCATGAATAATGCAGCAGGTACACGGCTGATCTGGGAGATACCGCCCAATACCTTTTCCATTTTATCTTTATCACGGGTAAGCGTAAGTCTTTCTTTTTTAGTAAGATTTTCTGCGCTTCCATCGCCCAATAATTTTTCGATGCTCTGCATTTTTTTCACGCTCTTACGAACGGTGTTGAAGTTTGTAAGCATGCCACCCAACCAACGTTCGGTAACAAAAGGCATGTTCACTCTTTTTGCACTTTCCTGAACGATCTCTTTTGCCTGTTTTTTGGTAGCAACAAACATGATCTTTTTTCCACTGCGTGCAATTGCTTTCATAGCTGCCGCAGCTTCCTGCAAACCTTCTACAGTTTTATTAAGGTCGATGATATGGATACCTTTTTTTTCTGAAAAAATGTAAGGAAGCATTTTTGGGTTCCATTTTTTTCTTAAGTGACCAAAATGAACGCCTGCTTCAAGGAGTTGCTGTTGTAATGATGTATTATTTTCCATTTGTAATAAATTCTTTTTTATTTGTTTAATTGTTTGGTGTTTGGCGTTGTTGTTAAGCACATAACACCAAACTATAAACGCTGAACATTGTATTAACGTTTGCTGAACTGGAAGCTCTTCCTTGCTTTCTTACGTCCAGGAATTTTACGCTCTACAGAACGCGGATCACGTTTTAATAAACCGGCAGCTTTTAAAGCAGGACGGTAATCAGCACTTATTTCAAGTAAAGCACGTGATATACCAAGCTTTGCAGCTTCTGCCTGTCCTTTAACACCACCACCTGTAGCATTTACTACTATATCAAATTTGTCAGAAGCTTCAACGATCTTTAACGGAGCTTCTACCTGGTTTTGAAGATATACGAGGGGAAAGTATACTTTATAGTCTTTACCGTTCACTGTGATCTTGCCATCTCCTTTTGAAAGGAAAACACGTGTTACAGCTTCTTTTCTACGGCCGACTGCGTTTTTTTGCTTTTCCATTTATTTTGTTTTGAGCTATTAGCTGTTCGCTGCAAGCTGTTAGTCTTATTTAATTTTATCAAATTTTAATGCCTTAGGTTGTTGTGCACCGTGTGGATGTTCTGCACCTGCATATACAAATAATTTTTTGTACATCTGGCGGCCAAGACGATTCTTAGGCAACATACCTTTTACAGCTCTTTCGATAACTGCTTCAGGACGGCGACGCAACAAATGATTTGCTGTTTCTCCTTTTTGTCCTCCGGGATAACCGCTGAAAGTTAAATACTCTTTGTCTTCGCCTTTATTACCAGAGAACACAACTTTTGAAGCGTTGGTTACGATGATAAAGTCTCCACAATCTACGTGTGGTGTGTAATACGCTTTATTCTTACCACGAAGAATAGCAGCGATCTTTGCGCACATACGACCTACGGTTTGATTAGTACCGTCCACAACGTACCAGTCGTGTTTTACGGTAGCCTCGTTCGCATGTTTGGTTGTAAAATGTAACTTACTCATTGTTCTTTTTTTTAGATGAACCTGCAGCCATCCCCGCAGGCTTTTTTAATTTGGACGGCGAAGGTAGGTGTAATGAGGGTTACGTTCCAAAGAAAAAGGGGAGTAATTTTTACGCCCCTTTTGTAAACAACTGATAATCAGTAAATTTTTTGTACCGCTATTTTCATTGTGTGCCTATTCTATAAGAAATTGACATCCCTGGAGATGCCAACTCCTTTTTAAATCTCTATCACCAATACTATTTATATATAAGATAAGACAATTTCCAGCTTACTTAAATACACTTAGCCTCTTTGTTCATGACCCCGACTCTTTGTTATAAATACTGTGCATACTGCGAAACAAATGAGAACATTCTCTTCATTTTTCTAAAATTTTAATGTGGTCGTTTGTTGTTATTATTTAACCAGATAAAAAATTAGTGGTATTGGCCGTGCCGGCTATCATTCGTAGTAACTATACATTGATAAGTTCACCGGGGTAAGACGGTAAGAATGCAGGTGAGCATCAACGGCCATATCACCTGATACCAATGAATCCTCCATTGGTTGATCATCAATGTTGCTTTGTTCTTCCGGTAAACAATCTTCTTTTAAAACAGGATAATAGTAAACACAATCGGCGTTATTATTATATTTTTTTCCTGTCTTGACCTGGCCATACGAATCGTTGGCAGGAACGCCTTTTTTAAAAGATGTAAATGTTATCCCGATCATGATCGTAATAACAGAGATGATTAGCTTATTCATTAGTTTTGATTTAATTATTAAGAATTGATTTATAGAACTACCATTGAGACATAGCTTCGCCCACATGCCTCTTCTTTTATAGTAACACAGTATTGTATCTAGCCTTGTATTTTTTGAAACAGTAATTCTTCTCCCATAATTGTAAAGCGCAAGCCTGAGATCATACTGTCCGTTAAAGAAAAAATGACTTCCATTTTTCCTAAACTATTTTCATCGTAAGTCCAGAAATGATCATCCTTATCATGTACCAGCGGGTAAGACTTATTATTAAATACCAGCAACAGGTTCTTATCTTTTGCAATGATCTCGATTGGCCTGCAGGATTCATTTGTAAATTTTCCTGCAAACATGTTCGCATTATCAACAACTTTCCTGTTTTTTATTTGAAGAAATGCATCTTTTCTTTCTGCATTTTCTTCTGATTGCTGTTGCTTAACGATCTTAAGTACATCGCTGTTCCAATCCGTTTGTTCTTTTCCCAGTGCCCTGTCAAACATATTATCAATGAACCCGTTTGTGAATGTCTCAATGTTTGAAAGCATTACTACTCCTACATTTTCTTCGGGCATCAATGCAATATGTGTTATATAACCGCCCGATACTCCTGTATGATACATCACCCTGGAACCTTTGTATGCAGTGAATCCAAAACCAAGTCCATAACTTTTAAGCTCGGTCTCATCCTCACGCATTGCTGATCCTGTAAACAGAACAGGCGTGCGCAAACTCCTTGCAGCTTTTTTTGACAATAGTTGTGTTGTGTCTTTTCTTCCTTTGTTTAAAATGAATTTCAACCATACAGACATATCATCTATATCAGTCCATATACCGCCTGCCGGCTCGCAACCTTTTAATAATGGCATGGGAAGCAACTGAAGACCACTATCAATAAAATGATGAGGCATGGCAACATTGATTTCATTTTTTGGCAATTCATAAAAGCTATGTTTCATTCCAAGCGGTGCAAACAATCTTTTTGAAATAAAATCTTCATACTTCATTCCGGAAACATTTTCAATTACCACACCTGCCAAAGTATACATCATGTTATTATAGATGAAATTATTCCTGAGCGGCGCAACTTTTTTTATATACTTTAAACGTTGCATGATCTCTGATCTGTTGTATCCTGCGCCATACCAGATATGCTCGGCACGATCAAGCCCGGTGCGATGAGATAAAATATCTTTAATTGTAATTTCATTTTGCAACACCGAATCCTGCAATGACAGCCCGGGATAATAATCAATAACAGGTTTTTCAATATCTAACTTTTTTTCGTCCTGCAACATCAACAATGCTGTTGATGTAAATGCTTTTGTACAACTACCAATGCTAAATAAAGTATTGACATCAATATTTGCGTTTGAATTGAAGGCCGCATGTCCAACCGTTTTTTTTATGATCACCGAATCATTCTTAATAACTACAACTGCCATTCCCGGAATGTTCCAATCTTTCATGTATTGAGCGATGTATGCGTCAATATCATTCCAGGAGTTTGCAATGTTTGTCTGTGCCTTAGTCATCATCATCCAACACATACAGTAAATTGTAATGCTGATCATTTTAAATCCCTTTTTCATTTCTTTAAATTTTTATCAAAACTATTTCAGCTAATTAGCGACGCAAGCTCTTATGTGACAAGTATGTTGTATTTGTGACATTGGTGGTTTTACAGGGACGAACCGTGTTCGTCACAATCTGTTCTGCAGTGGCATTATTATCTTATACTTTTGATATATGAAAAGTTGGTTAATCAAAATCCGCCGTAATCATACAGTAACAACAGCCCTTTGGTTCTGGGGATTCTGGTTCCTTATTTTCGGAGGATTTTTTGTCATAGTCAAACCTTCTTTGAAAGAAGGAGCTATGGTCGCATTCGCAATCCTGGGCCCCAATTTTATTCCTGTACATATATTAAGCTGGTTGTTCGATTATTTTTTCAATAGAAAGAAATTATACCTTTTCTTTTTGATAGCCATCCCGCTTGGTTTGCTGATGGGGCTGGCGGGTAATCAGTTATTTGACATGTTTAAAACAGATCCCAACACACACACCAGTAATGAATTACTTGTGTTTATTTTTTCAGGAATGTTCATTGGTTTTAAATATGTAAGAGTAGCATTATCTCAACGCATATTGCTTAAAGAAGCAGAAAACAAGCGTGTGCTATCTGAATTGCAATTACTAAGAGCACAGTTAAATCCTCATTTTCTATTCAATGCATTGAACAGTATTTATTCACTCATCATTGCAGGCTCGGATAAAGCAGGTGAAGCAACTTTGTCGCTTTCTGAACTTATGCGTTTTCATATTGCATCATCAGGCAAACAAACCATTCCACTAAAAAACGAACTGGAAATGCTGACAAAGTTTATTGCATTGGAAAAATTGAGATTGAACAATAAATGCAGCATCAATATTGAAACTGCTGTTGATGCAGGCACTGTTGAGATCGCTCCTTTGATATTGATACCCTTTGTAGAAAATGCATTTAAATACAGCATTTCAAACGAGCCTTCTAAAAACATAATCAATATTCGCGTGCATGCCACCCAGGATAAACTTGATTTCCTGATCAGTAATACCATTTCTCAAAACAGGAATAAATTAAATGAAAACAATTCAAAAATGGGCATTGCAAATACAAGGAAAAGATTGGAACTTCATTACAAGAACAATCATTCATTAAACATTGAAAATAACAATGAGTGGTTTACCGTTCATTTACAAATTAATCTTCGCCAGTTATGAAGCACAGTTGTATTATAGTGGAAGATGAAGTACTGGCACAGGATATCCTTGTGAAATACATTAATGCATTTTCATCTTTGCAACTTACACATGTATTTGGTAATGCCTCAGAAGCCCTGGCATATTTAAACGATCATACTGTTGATATTATTTTTCTCGATATCAATATGCCGGAGCTAAGTGGCATTGAATTTTTAAAACTACTTAAAAGAAAACAGCAGGTGATCCTCACAACCGCCTATTCAGAATATGCATTGGAAGGTTATGAATATGCTGTATGTGATTACCTGCTGAAACCGATCCGCTATGAGCGTTTTTTAAAAGCGGTAAACATTGCCATTGAAAGGATATCAAAACCAGTTGTTGAAAATGTTTTAGTGAATGAGCCTGTACAAGATCATTTATTCATTAAAGAAGATCAGCAGGTACATAAAATAAATTTCGACAACCTGTTATATATACAGGGTATGGGTAATTATTTAAAAATATTTCTCGGCGATAAAAAAACGATCGTGACCCGTACCACCATCATTGAAATTCAAGAGCAGCTTCCGCAACATTTATTCTTAAGAACACACAAATCATACATCGTTTCATTAAAAGCAATTGGAAAAATATCACATGCACAAATCGATATTAATGGAACACTTATCCCGATCGGTGCAACCTACAAACAGGAGGTAATGAAAAAGGTAAAGACTGTGGGTACGAAAAAGAATTAAAGATCAAAATAGCATCTTTTCGAAAAGATACTGTCGGAGTAATTGTTCGGATATTTAAAAATCGAGGAAAATAAATGGGGGAAAACACGCTATTAAGTTGAGTGAATTCACTTTGCTTTTGTAAAGTTCGTAATATAGTTTTAATAGTTTATTAAACCTTTATTATGATTATTGCATCAGGAATATTACTTTATCTTTTACTGGTTATTTATTTAACTGTTTTTGTTTTCAGGAGACGTTCACCCTCCTCAAAAATGAATATCGCTAATCCCGCAAGTGATGATCGTTCGAAAAAAATTTTTAATGATGTGATCGTAATCGCAATATCCGCTTGTTTAGGCTTCTTTTTAGTGTCTCTATTTTTTAATAAAACTAATACTACTCCTGCTCCTTCCATTCAT
Organism: Ferruginibacter sp.; assembly: GCA_047601875.1. Lineage (GTDB taxonomy): Bacteria > Bacteroidota > Bacteroidia > Chitinophagales > Chitinophagaceae > Ferruginibacter. The sequence goes on from JASGIL010000001.1 coordinate 2,116,159, forward strand.
AAATCTTACGATTCCATTAATAATTTTTTACTTTCTGAGCAAACTAAATCTTTAAAAATCATTGCTGAAAAAATAGGCACTGGTGTTCTTGGCCCAAATTTTGGTGGAAAAGCCGGTGAAATTAGTGATACGGTTTATATAATCGATACTACCGGAAAAGACCTTCACTCTAAATTTGCCTTGCACAGACTTGACTCCTTAATAAAGGCACAACAAACTTCCTTAAGCGAGCTTAAAGAAAAGATTGAATCTGCAGGGAATTATTCATTGCATTGGTCAACAGTCGTTTGGTTTTTGTTATTCCTTTCTTTTTTAACTGCCTTTTTGTGGAAATATAAAGCTAAATCCGCAACACAAAAAGCTGTTTTAGCTTTAGGCGCTTTGCTTTCATTAGAAAAAGCTTTTGATTCTGTATTTAATAATAAGTTCGAATTCGGTAAAGACTCCAAAATAATTCTTTATGAAAAATATATAGATAAACGCAGAGTATCCTTTTCCGATAAACAAGAAGATTTAAAGATAGATGTATTACACATGAGTCCTTTTATTGAAGGAGATGATAAACCTGATTCATTAAGTCGCAGGTTGACGGATTTACAAAATGAATTAATGAAAAACGGGCACAAATATGTAGAACTCGATATCTATGGTGGAGTTGATACCAGGTCGCTTATAAAAAAGGCCCGGGTAAAATTTGGTGAAAATAGTATTCTTTCAAAGGCCCGGGCAGAATGGGTAAAGAAAAAAATATTGAGTTATAATATGGGTATTGATTCAACCAGAATTTTTACTTACGACAATGGCGCATCAAAAATTTATGATAGCTATGATTCTGCCAAGCATGCAGATAATCGCCAAGTGACGATCATCGCGAAATATCAGTGATTGGAATTATTTGGAAAATACTTTCTCCCCATTGATATAAGTAGCAAGTACAACTGTATTTAGTATATCTGTTGGAACACAATTCATAAGATCTTTATCAAGCATAATAAAATCTGCAGCCTTCCCGGTTTCTAAACTACCCTTCTCCTTTTCTTCAAATGCAGCTTTGGCTGCCCAGGCCGTCATGCCTCGTATTGCCTGTTCTCTTGTCAATGCATTTTCTATTTGAAATCCATCAGCAGGAAATCCTTTTCCATCTTTACGAACAACCGCTGCATAAAAAGTTTTGAGAGGATCAATGTATTCAACAGGAAAATCTGTTCCAAGCGGCAACCAACCATTTTGTTTCAGTAACTGCTGGTAAGCGTAGGCGTTCTTTGTTCTTTCTTTACCTAGTCTTGTTTCGGCCCAATACATATCGCTGGTAGCATGCGTAGGTTGTACAGAAGGGATAATATTAAAATCACCAAACAAATGAAAATCATTTTCATTCACAACCTGTGCATGTTCAATGCGCCAGCGGCGATCGTTCTTTCCTTTTAAAACTGTTGCATAAATCTCAAGCATTTCCCTGTTACCGCTATCGCCTATCGCATGTGTACACATCTGCAGTTTTGAATTGGCAAGTTTTGTTGCTACTTCACGGAAGTATACAGGATCACTTAATAAAAATCCTTTCCACCCCGGCTTATCACTGTAATCTTTTAACAGGCAGGCACCTCTTGATCCCAGGGCGCCATCGGCATATACTTTAAACCCGCCCATGTGCAGGCGCTCTGTTATATATGGACCGCTCTTTATCCATTTATCATAGTATTGTGAACTATCACTTAACAAAGCAAATATTTTCATTTTTAGCCTGCCGGCTTTTTGTTCAGCATCAACCATTTCAATGGTATGTTCACTGATTCCACAGTCATGCACACCCGTTAGCCCGTATGAAAAACACATATCCTGTGCTTCGCTGAAATATTTTTTTGCAAGGCTATCGCTGAGTAATGGGATCTTCACATCAACCAGGTCCATAGCATTGTCGATTAAAATACCTGTTAGTTTTCCGTCTTTTATTTCCAAACTTCCTCCATTCACTTTTGTTGCCAATGTTACACCGGTAAGATCAAGCGCTTTTTGATTTACCAATGCTGCATGTCCATCAATACGCTTTAAAAACACGGGCCTGTCTGGAAACAAACTATCCAGTATTCTTTTATCAGGATATTCTTTTACTGCCCAGTCGTTCTGATCCCAGCCACGGCCATAAATCCATTCCATTGGGGCATTCTTACTATAGGTTTTGAGTTTTTCAATGATCTCTTCAAAAGAAGTGGTGCCAACAAGATTACACTTCCACATATCTGTAGCAAAACCGGTAAAATGACAATGTGCATCTATAAATCCCGGGAAGATTATTTTTCCGGTTGCATCTATTGTTTGAGCTGATTCGTATTTACCCATGATCTCAGCATTTGTTCCTGTCGCTAATATCTTTTTATCTTTTATGGCCATAGCTTCTACCACAGAGAAAGCAGAATCTACCGTATATATTTTTGCGTGATGAATAATAAGATCGGCCTGTAATTTTGATGTACAGGCACTGAGAGAAACAAGGAATAAGGAATATAAAATGATGAATGAGAAAGTAAGCGGTCGTTTTTTAAACATGATGTAAATTTATTTTTCAAAAATACGTCTTGTAACTTTATAAAGAATAACAGAACAGCATGTACGATCCAAAACAGGTAATAGCATTACAAAAACTTACTGATAGTTTAAAAAAAGCCGGAAAAGATATTAAGCCCTCGTCTATCAGCGACCTGAGAGATGTGCTTCGTTTCCATGAATACCGTTATTATGTTCAGAATGATCCTTTGATAAGTGATACTGAATATGATCTCTTGTACAAGCAACTGGAAAAAATTGAAAACGAAGATCCCTCACTTATAACCGTTGATTCTCCCACTCAAAGAGTTGGCAAGGGGCTCATCAAAGATTTTCCAAAAGTGCAGCACCTGGTACCAATGCTTTCATTGGAAAACTCTTACAATGCCGATGACCTGCTGGATTGGGACCGTAAAGCAAAAGAGTTATCCGGCCTTTCTGAAATTGAATATTGTGTAGAACCAAAGTTTGATGGCGCAAGCGTTTCATTAATATATGAAGACGACATGCTTGCAAGAGGCATTACAAGGGGTGATGGTGAAACGGGTGATGACATTACGCCAAACATCAAACAAATAAGATCGATCCCATTATCAGCTTCATTCAGTAAATATGGCATTCAGCAGATTGAGATCAGGGGCGAAATCTTAATGAATAAAAGTAATTTCAAAAAATATAATGATGCGTTGATACAGGAGGGATTACCGCCACTGGCCAATCCACGTAACTCTGCTGCCGGTTCGCTACGCATTAAAGATACTGCTGAGGTTAGCCGCAGGAACCTGGAAGGTTTTTTATACCATGTAAGTTATTATACCACTAGTGGCAACCGGCAACCGGCAACCCAACAACCCACTACACATAGCGAAATGCTGGAAATGTTATGGAACCTGGGTTTCAGAAGTCCCAAAAAAGAAATGAAAGTGGTGAAAGGAATAAATGCTGTTATTGAAAATGTGCTTGCGTTTGAATCCAAAAGAGATGATCTTCCATACGAGATAGACGGTATGGTAATAAAAGTAAATGATATAGAACTCCAGGAAAAACTGGGCATGACCTCTCACCATCCCCGTTGGGCCATCGCTTTTAAATTCAAAGCCAGGCAGGCAACAAGTAAGTTATTGAATGTAGAATACCAGGTAGGAAGAACGGGAGCCATTACACCTGTTGCCAAGATCCAACCGGTACAGGTAGGTGGTGTAACCGTTAGTAGCATCTCTATTCATAATGAAGATTATATAAAGGAAAAGGATCTTAAAATAAATGATACAATTTTAATAGAAAGAAGTGGTGATGTGATACCGCAGATCGTAAAAGCATTTCCTGAGCTCAGGGATGGTAGCCAAACAAAGATCAAATTCCCTGTAAACTGTCCCGTTTGTCATGATAAATTATTCAAGACTGAAGATGAAGCTGTTTGGCGTTGCATCAATGCCAGCTGCGAGGCACAGGTGGTTGAACGTATCATTCATTTTGTAAGTAAAGATGCTATGGATATCCGAAGTTTTGGGGAGGCTAACGTGAGAAAATTCTACGAGATGGGTCTGTTTAAAGATATCCCCGGTATTTATACCCTGGATATGGAAGCATTGGGAAAGCTGGAGGGGTTTGGTGAAAAATCCATCAACAACCTGAAGCAGGCGATTGAAAACAGTAAAACCCAGCCACTGCACAGGCTTATATATGCCCTGGGCATACGATATGTGGGAGAAACAACAGCGAAAACACTGGCACAATCGGTTAAGAATATTTTCGATTTCAGCCAATATAACCTTGAACAACTGCAACAGCTAAACGATGTTGGAATAAAGGTTGCGGGGAGTATTCACGAGTTTTTCCAGAATAAAGACAACCTGCAAATGCTAAAAAAGCTTGAAGCGCTTGGGGTACAAACACATAAGCAGGAGACCGTTATAAGCGGAGGCAACCTTAGCGGACAAACGTTTTTATTTACAGGAACGCTAACGCAACTGAAACGCAGTGCAGCAGAGGAATCTGTTGAAAGGAATGGTGGCACGATCTTAAGCGGCGTTAGTTCTAAACTCAATTACCTTGTGGTAGGAGAAGATGCAGGTAGTAAGCTTGAAAAGGCAAAAAAAATACCTGGTATAAAGATTCTCACCGAGGAAGAATTTTTAAAAATGCTACCCGGTTAGTTGTTTTTGTAAAATTATATTTATTATATTTAACACGGATCAGCAAATCAAAACTATTGTTTGGTATTTAAATACTAAACCCCACCAACTAAATCATACTAACATGATTAAGAAAATTCCGGGAGAAATTTGGAAACAAATGCAATTCACCGGGTACAAACAATTGAGAAAAAAATATGCAGTTTCTAACCAGGGCCGTGCAGCAAGTTATGCGGAAGGCATTGCTAAAGACGGTAAACTGTTGAATGGATCACTAACGTCTGGTTACCGTACTTTGAATCTTCATGTAGAAGATGGCAACGGTACGATTTACATTCACAGGGAAGTTGCAAAATTATTTTGCAAAAAGAAATCACCGAAACACAAATATGTAATTCACACAAACCATAAGAAAACGGATAATCTTTCAAAGAACCTAAAATGGGCAACATTGGAAGAAGTAGCCGATCACCAACAAGGAAGTCCTCAAAAGATCGCTTATAAAAAACGCCAGGCGAATCGTACTGTTGGTTTAAAACTAACAGCTGCCCAGGTTAAAACAATTAAGGATTCAATAAAAAATCCGAAAAGAAAATTAACCTACAAACAAATGGCAGAAAAATATGGTGTAAGTGAAATGACACTATATAGAATTAAGAGCGGCGAGAACTGGGGTAGAATTAAATAAATCTAAAAACAACTTTTATATTGGAACCGGCTAATCGCCGGTTCTTTTTTATTGGTAAATTCGTTTCCGAAATTAAAACAGATATGCTACAACCTCCTACTTTAAAATTTCTAAAGAACTTACAGAAAAATAATAATAAAGCATGGTTCGATAAGAACCGCAATGTTTATGAAGAAGCAAAAGCGGATTTTCTTTCAATGGTTGAAAAACTGATCCCGGGTATTGCAGGCTTTGATGCAACGATTGCGGACCAGCTTGCAAAGAATTGTATATTTCGTATAAACAGGGACGTGAGGTTTAGTCAAAACAAGAGCCCGTACAAAAACAACATGGCTGCTTATTTTAATAAAGCAGGCAAAAAAGGAAATGGCGCCGGTTATTACTTACACATAGAACCAGGAAAAAGTTTTGCTGCTGCAGGCATCTGGCAACCCGAGCCTGCTGATCTTGCCAAAATAAGACAGGAGATCGATTACAATCTGAATGAGTGGAAAAAAATATTTACCAATACTTCTTTTAAAAAGAATTTTACAAAGGGCCTTGATGTTTCTAATATACTTGCCAGGCCACCCAAAGGTTATGCTGAAGACAATCCTGCGATAGCATTTCTGAAACTCAAAAGTTTTGTAGTAAGGCACCCCATTACTGATGATGAAATTTTAGACAAAGGATTTGTAAAAAATGTTGTGAAAGTATTTGAAGCAGCTTACCCGGTAGTTTCTTTTTTGAATACTGCGATTGATTGATCATTCAAAAAACATTGACCGTTGTGTATTGAATATTAAACATTTCCCAGCCTGGTAGTGCTCATGATATTCGATATTCAACGCACAACTATCAATGCCCAAGGTTAGCTTAGCCCCATTTAACAGGTTCTTTATTCTCTTTATAATGAGAAACGGAAAGTCCATGTTGCATTTTTACCATAAAAGTTTCAACGCTTTCGTTTTCACTTTCTATTACTTTATCTGCAGGTGCCAGCAGTATACAGTCGCCAATTATTTCAAACAGAACGAGAGAATCAGAGTAGTAAGTGATCGCAACTTTATGCAATAATTTATTTGTGATGTCGGATTCGATCACTTCAAATTTGTAACTATTAAATAAAACAGTTTGCCCCAATGTATCGGTTAAATAAGGTATTTGTTTATTCAGTGAATCAATAAAACCAATAACAGCAAACCCGCTTTTATAGTGTAATGAATTTGCTCTTCCGTCATTTGCTTTTAGTTCAGAAAAGGTTTTGAATTTCCCTTCAGGATTATACACCTGCGATTTCATTTTAAATTCTTCATAAGAAAATTGTAATACATTTTTTTCAAAACTATTTTGAGCAGATGCATCCATTACCTGCCTGTATGCAATTTTTATCAATGCTTTTGACATAAAAGAATATTGTTTAAAATTTAAAAAGGCTGGAGGGTGACAGCCTTTGTTTTTGATTTTAAAGCGGAACTCCAATTGTATGAGTGGCAGCATACCCGGTAGCGGTATCTCCAGTCGGTGTTATGGTTTCATTTGCAAGGTCTGTTGATGAATTATTAAATATGCCATCTGCTGAATTCCTGGTAGTGTTTGTTCCATGAGCTGCATATAAAGATGAAACATGAACAACATCAGACACGGCTTCATTGAATGCAATTTGTCCCGTTTTCTTAAGAACACTATTCATAAAAACTTCAAAGTGAATATGCGTTGCTCTTCCCTGGTACCAGCCTGGATAGATGCATGTAAAGTGAACCTCACCATTGGCATCTGTGAGTTGGTAACCTCTTAACCATGTTTCTCCAATATAACTTTGTGTACCACCAAGCGCACCCCCGGTTTGATTTCCATAACCGGAATAATATCCATCCTTATTGCAATACCAGATATCTACTCTTGCATTTTCAACCACAGAACAATTATTATTTGAATTCACAACCTTTAATGTTAAAGCAAAAGGAACTCCCGGTTGTCCTTCAGTAATATCTACCCTGTTCAAAGGATTGGTTATTTCTCCTCCAACATATGGATAAGGCCCTTCTACTTCTGTTGGTGAAGCGATGCATCCACTTGTGTTGTTGTTATTGCTTGTTTGATCATCATCTTTTTTACAAGCATCAAGTAATGTTGCTACACCAAATAATCCAACAGCATTTCTTAAAAAAATTTTGCGTTCCATGATCAAATTTTAATTGAGTAAATCTAATTATCTAAATATACAATTGAAAATAAAACCGCCGGATAAGTAAAATGTGCCGACTAAAAAAAGCTAGTGAGAACCCTGTGTCCATTCATTTATAAAATCGATATAAGAATCACTTACAGGAAGTTCTTTGGATGAAGACAGTGTTACTTTTTTATTCAGGATAGACACAACTTTAGCTGTTGATATTATATAACTCCTGTGAATCCTTTTAAATTTTGAGGAGGGAAGTTTTTCAATTACACCCTTCATTGTCATGAGGGTTAATATTGGTTTTGCATTCGTGATGTGGATCTTGATATAATCTTCAAGCCCTTCTATATATTCGATGGTATTGATATCAATTTTAAGCATCCTGTATTCGGACCGAACAAAAAGAAATTCATTTTCAGGATTCTTTATTGTAGCCCCTTGCTGGTGCAATGCGATCGCTTTTTGCACGGCCTTTAAAAAACGGTTGTACTCAATGGGTTTCAATAAATAATCAACAGCTTCCAGTTCAAATCCTTCGTAGGCAAATTTTTTATATGCCGTTGTAAAAATAATAAATGGCTTGTGTTCCAGTGAGCGGGCAAGATCGATGCCTGATATATCCGGCATATTGATATCGAGGAATAAAATATCTACTTTATTGTTACGAAGGAATTCCGCTCCCGAAACAGCATCATCAAATGTGTTTACAAGTTCAATATCAGGTATACGTGATACGTATTGCTGTATCAGTTGCAGCGCCAATGGCTCGTCATCAATTGCAATACATTTAAGTGTTTCAGCCATTATGGTTTTAATTTAGGATTGTAATATTAAATGAACTGAAAAATAACCTTCTTCTTCTTTAATCGTCAATGTGTGCTTTCCATGGTATAAATGTTCCAGTCTTTTTCTTGTGTTTTTAATTCCGATTCCGGTGCTTTCCAACTGGTGTTTTAATGGAAAGGATCTGTTGCGGCAAAAGAAACCAATACTATCGTTATAGGCCCTAAGGTCGATTGTAATAGTAGAAGGTTCATTATTGCTGATACCATATTTAAAAACATTTTCAATGAATGTTATCAGCAGCAATGGTGCAATTACTTTATCAGTCAGCTTACCATTGATGGCAAAATCAAGTGTTACTTTTGACCCTAGCCGTAAGCGTTGTAATTCCACATAATCACTTATAAAATTGGCTTCGTTTGCTAACGGTACAAAATTTTCGGTGGCCTCATCGGTTACGTACCGCATAATGTTAGACAGCTTCATGATGCTTTCAGGTGTTTTTTCATCATGCATTACTGCCATTGAATAAATATTATTAAGTGTATTAAATAAAAAATGAGGGTTGATCTGTGCCTTTAACATAGTAAGTTCGGCATTTACTCTTTCTGCTTCCGCCCGTTCGGTTTGATCTACCGCTATGCGCCAGCGTTTTATTACAACAATTGTAATACTCAAAGCAATTATCAGAAAAAAAAGAACCATGCTAACGATATCAAGCTTTGGGCCCGTGTTGCCATGTTCCCTTTTTTCTCGTTCTTTAAGCTCGCTTTGGGTTTTTCCCAATATTGATTCGTCTGAACCTTGTTTTTCAAGCGCCAATAATCTTTCGTTTTGCGGAACCAGCCAATTACCTGCCTTTCGCTCCTTATGAGCCAGCCTGTCGAAAGGACGTAAATAAAAAACAGCCGTGATCAGCAGGAAAATGCTTAGAAAATATAAAAAGTATCTTTTTGCAAAGTAGAGGCGTGGAAATAAAAAATTAGTATGCAGGTAGAATATGATTAAATAGATCGTAAAGTATAACCAGGCTGGTGACCTTAATAAACTATGAATACCGGTATTTCCGGAACGCCCTGCAACAAAAACCGCGGGAAGACTTAGAAAAATAAGCCAACAAATGCAATGAACCGCAATAATATAACCCCGGGTCCTTTTCATGCCTCAAAGAACGATATTCCACGGGGTATTTTAAATATCTATCGGTAATAACAGCATTTTTATAGATGAATAAATCACTAAAAAAATATGGCCAGTGATAAAAATCACCGGCCTTGCTTACCTCTGAAACCACAAGAAAAAATTTTGAGGCGGTTTTATATTATATTAACAGCTATAAGCTGTATTATGATTGATTTTTAAAATAGATTAGTTCGTTGCATTACATGCAATTCATCAAGTGAGCTTTAAATAAGATAGTATTGGAGAGGACTTTCTTTGGGGATAGGACGTAAAATTAATACTTTTCCTGAATTATCATAATTTTTTTTTAAAATATGTAGCCATTTTTCCATTTTTTTTGTTTCCCGGAAAATTATTAGCAATTCATTTCCTTTGGAATCGGCCACTGGCTTGATTTTCAGCAGGAGACCGCTTATTTCATGATTTTTAAAAAAATTTGTAACCAGCACCCTAAAAAAAGCATACCCAGGTCATTAATTTAACTTATTTACTCCCAAAATCCATACAAAAACTAATAAGCGTTAGTTTTGTACAAAGTCGAGTATGGCCAAGATAAAAGCACCTGGCAACGGAAGTAAAAAAGATACCATAACGAAGAAGGCGGCAGCGCTGTTCCGGAAGAAAGGATTTGCTTCAAGTTCGATGCGGGAGCTGGCCGATAGTATTGGCGTTGAAGCATCAAGCCTGTATAACCATATCGGGTCAAAAAGTGAGCTTTTACAAACGATCTGTTTTAAAGTGGCTGATGACTTTAATATGCATTTGCAGGAAGTAGCATTATCTGGGGCGACAACACTTGATCAACTGGAAAACCTCATTCGCTTTCACATACGAATGATGCAGGATTCTTTTGATGAGGTTTTTGTTGCAAACCACGAATGGAAACAATTGGAAGAACCTCATTTAAGCAATTTCCTGGCGCAACGAAAACTGTATGAAAATGCCCTGGTCGAAATTGTAGATAGCGGAATAAAAAAAGAAGCACTAAAAAATATACATCCATACGTAGCAGTCCTAACTATTTTATCGGCTGTAAGAGGACTTGAATTTTGGCACAGGAACAAAAAAAATGTACCTGCTGAGGAATTGGAAAACGATATGGTAAATCATCTTTTAAACGGATTAACAAAATAAAATGGCAGTACATTTTCATTCATTAAAGATCAGGGAGGTAAGAAAAGAAACTCCTGATTGTGTATCGGTTTGTTTCGATATACCGGCTAATCTATCAGCTGAATTTCAATTCAGGGAAGGACAGAATATTACTTTAAAAAAACAGATCGGTGATGAAGAAGTAAGGCGCTCCTATTCGATTTGTATGGCTCCTCACGAAAACCAATTAAGAGTTGCTATTAAAAAAGTAGATGGCGGTTTATTTTCAAAGTTTGCAAACGATCATCTAAAAGCTGGCGATGAACTGGAAGTATTACCTCCTACCGGTAAATTTAATGCCCGCCTTGCCGGCAATAAAACAGGTAATTATCTTGCCATAGCTGCGGGTAGCGGCATAACGCCTATCATTTCTATTATAAAACACACGCTTCAAACGCAACCGGGCAGCAACTTCACACTCGTGTATAGTAACAGGAACAGGAACTCGATCATTTTTTTCGAGGAACTGGAAGCAATAAAAAACAAATACATCCGCAGGTTTAATTTTATAAATGTTTTAAGTCGTGAAAGAACCGATGCCGAAATTTTTTATGGCAGGATAGATGAACAAAAATTAGCAGCGCTTGATAAGCTCGTACCATATAATTCATTTGATGAGATTTACATCTGTGGCCCTGAATCAATGATCTTTTCTGCCAATGATTTTTTACAGAAAAAAGGTATTGATAAAAAGAACATTCATTTTGAATTATTCAGCACACCGGGACAAACACAACAAAAGAAAACTGCTGAAACAATTGAACAGAGGAATAAGGCCCTAAAAGCAGTGTTACTATAAAACTGGATGGCCGTTCTTTTGGCTTCGATCTGCCATATAACGGGCAAAGTATTCTTGATGGTGCTTTGCAACAAGGTGCAGATCTTCCCTACGCATGCAAAGGTGGTGTATGTGCTACCTGCAGGGCCAAGCTTGTGATGGGGGAAGTAAATATGGATGTTAATTATGCATTGGAACCCGAAGAAATAGAACAGGGTTTTATTCTTACCTGCCAGTCACATCCAAAAACAGAAAAGATATCTGTTGATTTCGATATAAAATAAAAACGGGCCCGCAATATTGCAGGCCCGTTTTCATCAAAACCTTGTTATCAGAGTTTAATCACCCTGGTAACTTTTTTATTATCCCCTTGTGTTACTTCTACCATATAGATACCGGGCTTCAGGTTATTTCCAAAATGAGAGATCGTATTTGGACCTGTAACTTCCGGCAGGTATCGCTTGCCGTTAACATCATATATCCTGATCGTTACTTTTTCATTTGACTTTCCTGCAATTGATATATTGAATTCAGATTGTGCAGGATTAGGATAAACCTGCACATCGAACGGTACTTGCTTAAGTGCTGGTTGTTGAACAGTACCTTTTGCAAAGTTTGTTAGAGGGCGACAAGCCAGTATGCTAACCTGCAGGGTTCTTGTTTTACCAACACCGCATCCGTTAGACGGAGTAGCCGTTACCGATCCTGTGCTTGCTGATGGATAAGACACAATAATACTGGCGGTTCCCTGGCCGCTAAGGATTGTTGCACCTGCAGGCACGGTCCATTCTACCCAATTGGTACTTGAAGGAAGCGTAATACTGTAAGTAACCTGGCGGTTTGGACATGATTGTGTTTCATTAGCGCTTATAGCCGCAATCGTTCCTGGTTTTAAATTTACCTGGATCGCAAGTGAACGCACGCCACTTGATGCACAACTACCATTAGCCGCTACTGTTATATTACCGCCGGCAAATGCGCCGCTATAAGTAACAATGATCACCGTATCATTTACGCCCGGGCCTTCAGGATGCGTTGCCGAAGCATTAACCGGAACGGTCCATGTATAAGACGTAGCATTTAATACTTTACGAATTGTATAAGTCGCAGGCACCCCTGCAGGAATTGCTGCCGATGGCATGTACAAACATGCATTGGCGGGCTCTTGTATCAAACCAGGTGTTGCAGTAATACCATTTACAATAGCCAGCTGGCGTACATTCACACTCGTTCCGCAATTGTTTGCAGCACGAACTGTTATGGTTCCTCCGGTAAATGCTGGACCATACAACACACGTATGATGGTATCATTTATACCGTTTCCGCCTGGATGGTTGCTGATTGTCATTCCTGCTGATACGGTCCATATATATGAAGTTGCACCAATTACTTTATTGATTCTATATTCAGCCTCATTATTTGTTCCAACAAAAGAACAAGCTTCTACAGGCCCGGTTATAAATCCTGGCGTAGATGGGAATTGCGCAAGCAGGTAATGAATACCAACAGGGCTTGTTCCACATACCGATGTTGTTGTTACCCTTATTTGTTTATTCGCATTCGTTGCAAATCCTGCCAGTATCGTAACCGTTAGTGTATTCGTATTCGGGCCGGAAACAATATTTACTGTAGATGGAACTGTCCACTGATAGCCTGTTACACCAGGCAAAGGATCAATTGTGAATATAACCTGTTGTCCTGTTCCTTCATAAGGACACATGTTGGTAGGTCCTGTTATAACAGGCGTACTAACAGCACCATCAATGGTACCATCACAATCATTATCCTTACCATCACATATTTCCGGTGCGCCGGGATAAACAGTATTATCAGCATCATCGCAATCTGTATTGTCTGATATATAACCCGGAGGCGCAATAGCAGCAGACACACTGTTATTAGGATCACCGAATCCATCATTATCACTATCAAGATAGAAGGTAAACAATACCCCTTCATCGACCAGGCCATTACAGTTGTTATCAATACCATCTAAAATTTCCGTAGCTCCCGGATTAACACTACCCTCGGTATCATCACAATCTGTATTATCCAACACATATCCTGCAGGAGCAACACACCTGTGCAATGTATCATTAAGGTTTCCATAACCATCGCCATCATCATCCGCATAGAAAACGGTTTGAATGCCTTCATCAACTGATCCATCACAATTATTGTCTTTTCCATCACACAATTCAGGAGCACCAGGATAAATTGTATTGTCTGCATCATTACAATCAGTATTATCCAATACATATCCTACAGGGGCAAAACAACTGTGTGTTGTATCATCAATGTTTCCAAAACCATCGCCATCTGCATCAGCAAAGAAAACAGACTGAACACCTTCATCAATATTTCCGTCACAATTATTGTCTTTTCCATCACATAGCTCTGGTGCATTTGGATACACGGTGTTATCATTATCATCGCAGTCATCATCATTGTTTACATAACCCGGAGGAATAATGCAACCGGTAACACTTACATTCGGATCACCAAATCCATCGCCATCTGCATCTGCATAGTATGGCGTGGTGCCGGCACCGTCATCTATTGTTCCATCGCAATCGTTATCCTTTCCATCACATAATTCTGGTGCATTTGGATACACGGTATTATCATTATCGTCACAGTCATCATCATTGATCACATAACCAACCGGTGCACTACATGCAATCTGTGAATTGTTTGCATCGCCAAATCCATCATTATCAAAATCACGATAGAAGGTTGTTCCTGCTCCTTCATCAGTTGTTCCATCACAATCATTGTCTTTACCATCGCACAACTCTGGCGCATTTGGATAAACTGTATTGTCATTGTCATCACAATCATCATCATTGCTCACATAACCTACTGGCGCACTACATGCAACCTGTGAATTGTTTGCATCGCCAAATCCATCATTATCAAAATCACGATAGAAGGTTGTTCCTGCTCCTTCATCAGTTGTTCCATCACAATCATTGTCTTTACCATCGCACAATTCAGGTGCGTTTGGATACACGGTATTATCATTATCATCGCAGTCATCATCATTGCTTACATAACCTACCGGTGCACTACAAGCAACCTGTGAATTGTTTGCATCGCCAAATCCATCATTATCAAAATCACGATAGAAGGTTGTACCGGCACCATCATCGATTGTTCCATCACAATCATTGTCTTTACCATCGCACAACTCTGGCGCATTTGGATAAACTGTATTGTCATTGTCATCACAATCATCATCATTGCTCACATAACCCGGAGGTACTGTACAACCTGTAACACTTACATTGGGATCGCCGAATCCATCTGCGTCAGCATCTGCATAGTAAGGTGTTGTGCCGGCACCATCATCGATTGTTCCATCACAATCATTGTCTTTGTTGTCACACAATTCCGGTGCATTCGGATAAACCGTATTGTCATTGTCATCACAATCATCATCATTACTTACATATCCTACAGGTGCACTACAAGCAACCTGTGAATTGGTCGCATCACCAAAGCCATCATTATCAAGATCACGATAGAAGGTTGTTCCAACTCCTTCATCAGTTGTTCCATCACAATCGTTGTCTTTGCCATCACACAACTCTGGTGCATTTGGATAAACAGTATTGTCATTGTCATCACAATCATCATCATTACTTACATACCCGACAGGTGCACTACATGCAACCTGTGAATTGTTTGCATCACCAAAACCATCATTATCAAGATCACGGTAGAATGTTGTTCCAACTCCTTCATCAGTTGTTCCATCACAATCATTGTCTTTGCCATCACACAACTCTGGTGCATTCGGATAAACTGTATTGTCATTATCATCACAATCATCGTCATTACTTACATACCCTACAGGTGCTGTGCAAGCCTGTTGTGTATTTGATGCATCGCCAAATCCATCATTATCAAAATCGCGATAGAATGTTGGAGGTACTACGCCATCATCAATTGTTCCGTCACAATCATTGTCTTTGTTATCACATAATTCAGGCGCTCCCGGATAAACCGTATTATCACCATCATTGCAATCCGTATTATCTGCTACATAACCTGCAGGTGGTGTTTGTGAAGTGGATGTAGTTGTATTATTCAGGTCTCCAAAATTATCATTGTCTGTATCTGCATAATAAGTATAGATCGTTACATCCAGCAATGGATTGTCTGTAAGATTGGTTGAGCCAAAAGTGAAAAATGTTTGTGTAAAATTAGATAGCGTCGCAGTTACAGTACCACTTGTTGTCCCGGTGCTTGCTATATTGCCATTATCTGCCCATGTACTTCCTGTCCAGTGTGCTATACGTGCATTTGAAGGATTGGTTATATACTGGTTATTACCCGGGTCCGTATAACTAAAAGTAAAGTCTTCATTGCTTGTACCAGCTTCTCTTCTTACATCCCAGTACTCATAGCCGCTTATACGTAATAACGTTCCCGCATGTGCGCTGGTATCGTATCCCGCAAGAGAAGGGTTGTCATTAAAATACCGGACACTAAAAAGATCAGTAACAACATTCGGAGCTGTTATTGAAACAGGTTTTAATGTTGCACCATCACCCACAGGGAAAGTAAATGCATCGTTACCGAGCTTCTGTACTACCCCATTCACGTGGCTCGAATTACCTGATCCTGCATGAGAAGCGCCATCTGTGAAGCAAACAGGTGCCGCCTGGCTTGTTACAAGGTATCCATTTGCAAAACGCATATGCCCTGAAGCCAGTACCCTGTCGTTTAATGTTACCGTTGCGCCTCCTGTTTTATTGATCACCGATCTTGTAAATGCAAATACCTGTGTTCCCAGCTGATCAAAAATAGTATTGGTATTTCCTACGAATGTTAGCGAGTCAATTGCAAAAAGGTTTGCAGTTGAATTGATCGTAAGGTTACGATGAAATAATGTAGGTGCACCGTATGCCAGGTTAAACTGGTTGGCAGGATTAGCCTGTACAAATGTTACATTACCCCTGTATTCATCCGTTTGAGTATAAGATTCATAAACGTTTGCAGAAGCATTGTTCGTGAAAGCAACATCATCGTTGAAGAGATTTCCTCTTAAATAGGTATTGCCTGTATTGGCAGCTGCAGTTGAGATAGTTACCGTTCCGGTAAAAGAGTTTTGTTCAAAATCATCAGTGCCCGACCCGGTAATACCGGTTATACTGAAGGAATTTAATAAAAGTGTATCGTTCTTTACAAAGGCAAGCGTTGGATCCTGTACTGATATAGATCCACCGGTAGTATTGTTCTTTATTCCCCGTAAACTAAAGTTTCCACCACCACTTAATATAATGTTTACTGTTCCGCCTACTGGCCCGGAAGCAATACCGCTTCCATTGATATAACTAATACCACCTGCATTGTTTGTATACGCAAAGTTGCCACTTACCGAATTAAAACCATCCTGGAATATTTCAGTGCTGCCAGCTACCGAGCGGTTTACAGTAAGATTTCCCAGGAATGTTGATTTGTTTTGGTAACAACCATGAAATGGATTACCACTTGTTATATTGAATGTTGTATTTCCATTGAATGTATTTCCTCCCTGGTATCCTTCATAAAAATCTGCATTGGTTGTAAATGTTGTGTTTCCATTAATAACAGAACTCCTGAAATAAAAATTACCTGTATTTGAAGTTGCATCTGCCAGCGTTACTGTTGCACTGATGTTGTTCTGTTCAAAATCATCAGTGCCTGATCCGGTAATACCGGTTATCGTTAAAGCATTTAATAAAAGTGTATCATTCTTTACAAAAGCAAGTGTTGGATCCTGTACTGATATTGTTCCACCTGTAGTATTGTTCTTTATTCCCCGTAAACTAAAGTTTCCACCACCGCTTAATGTAATGTTCACGGTTCCGCTTACCAGCCCGGAAGCAATACCACTTCCATTTATATAACTAATACCGCCTACATTGTTTGTGTAGGCGAAATTGCCACCAATAGAATTAAAACCACTATAGAATATTTCAGAACTACCAGCTACCGAGCGATTGACTGTAACGTTTCCCGAAAATGTTGATTTGTTTTGGTAACAAACATAAAATACATTGTTATTTGTTACGTTGAATGTTGTATTTCCATTGAATGTATTTCCTCCCTGGTATCCTTCATAAAAGTCTGCATTGGTTGTAAAGGTTGTATTACCATTCACAACAGAACTTCTGAAATAATAATTACCTGTATTTGTAACTGCATCAGCAATAGTAACTGTAGCAGTGATCTCATTCTGTTCAAAATCATCTGTACCTGATCCGGTAATACCAGTTATAGTGAAAGCACTTAATAAAAGTGTATCATTCTTTACAAAGGCCAGTGTCGGATCCTGTACCGAAATTGTTCCGCCTGTAGTATTATTCTTTATTCCACGTAAACTAAAGTTTCCACCACCACTCAATGTAATATTAACTGTTCCGCTTACCGGCCCGGACGCAATGCCACTTCCATTTATATAACTAATACCACCTACATTATTTGTATAAGCTAAATTGCCGCTTATGGAATTAAAACCATTCTCGAATATTTCAGTACTACCAGCTACCATACGATTCACGGTAACATTTCCCGAAAACGTTGATTTGTTTTGATAACAAATATGAACCCCACTTGCAGTTGTTATATTGAATGTCGTATTGCCATTGAATGTATTGCCACCCTGGTATGCCTCGTAAAACTGCCCTGTTCCGGCATGGTTAAGAATAATATTATCACTTACAGTACTGTTCCTTATATACTGGCTGCTTGTACCACTGAATGTAATATTTATATCCGTTCCCCCGTTACTGTTAGTAAGCGTGGCACCATTAATATCCATGTTACCATTAATATTAAGGTTGAATCCGTTGAAGTTTATAGAACTTCCGGCATTCATACCAAATGAATTTACAGTTGTGTTGGCCGGCAACGATGGTACATTAGGTGCCGTGTTAATAGTTACATTACCTGTTGCCAAAGGAACTGAGGCCGGTGTCCAGTTCTGGGGATCATTCCAGTCTGTACTTGCACTTCCGTCCCATGTTTGGGCATGTACAAAAAAAGCGCTTAGCATCATGCATAGCAGGAGGATAATTTTTTTCATTTTGTTTGAGTTTAGGTTGAAATGATTTAAGCGGATCCATTATAAAATGACTCCTTGATCTTTCCTGTAAGGTGTAGAGGTTAGACATTGTTTGATAGGAAATGAAGTACCGGGGGTTCCTATTAACAGACTGGTAATTTTATTCAAATGAAAAAAATAAATGATCCATCACCTATAATCCTTTTGGATAATAAGCTTATTAAATAGTTATTGCGTAATTTGATAAACCCAGGGAGGCAAGTTTTTATTATAACCATTACGTTGAAGCTTACGATACATATTACCCGTTTCTTTTTGACAGTTATTGTTATAGGAATATCCATGCTGGTTAATGGACAGGTGATTCAACGTTACAATAGTTTTAAGTATACAGTAAACGAGGGATTGCTGCAGAGTACGATGAGTGATATCGATTTTGACAACAATAATTTTTGCTGGCTTTCTTTTCCCAATGGTATTCAAAAGTTTGATGGTAAAAATTTTATTGATATCCCGGTACAGGAAGGTTTACCCGACAATAAATGGGTTTCTTTTTTCAGGTGCAAAAATGGTGACCTGATCATTAGTCATTCATCTGGCTTAAGCAAGTATGATATTAAAAGCAACAAGTTCGTTATCCTTTACAGGAACATTTCAACCGTAATGAAGCCAATGTTGTTTATTGGTGAAGATGAAAGTGTTTTTTATTGTTATACCGAACAAGGTAATATCCTGGGTTTTTCCTGTGGCAATTATAATAAGGTTTGTGAAATAATAACCGGCATTCCCGGTTACACAAATAATATGGATCTTGTTCCAACGATCAGCCAGAATATAGTTGATCACAGTATTGTTATAAAGGCAGGTACAAGGATATACTGTGTGAACCTGCATGAAAGAAAGTTGAAGTATGGTCCTGTTAACATTCCCGGTATTTATAATTATTTCATGCGGATGGAGAGCGTCGAAAAAGTAATGTATTACAAATTCAACAACCAGAACCAACTGGAGCTCGAACGTTATGATTTTAGTTCCGGCATTGCACAGGCATTAACGGGAAAACAAGCGCTATCAGCAATTGCTTCCCGAAGCAAAGTATATAACTGGCATGATAAAATAATCATTTCATATGATAACCACCTCTATGAAACAAATAATAGATTTGACAGTATAAAGTATGAGCTGGTAGATTTTCAAAACAAACCTATTGCCGGTAAGGCGGGTATTGTAAATATCATTGAAGACAATAACGGTAATCTATATCTTCAAACTATCAATGATGGGATCAGGAAGATCATACGAAACCCTTACCCGATAAAATACTATGGCACAGAAAAAAAAGAAGAGAACTACACAATTAGTATTTTACCGGATAAAGAAAACAACAGGATCATTGCAGGTACATATGGCAGCGGTTTGATGATATTTGATACACTTCAGCGGCTGATCAAACACATTAAATTATTACCGGGAGAAGAAAAAGGGTTTGCTGTAAACTGTATTCTTAAAAAACCGGGAGGAGATTATATCATATCAGTATTTGGCAATAAAATGTGGTTATTGAGCAAAGATCTTTCATCAATAAAACCACTACCGGTTGCAACACCGGCAGGTAAAAAATTTGCAAACATCGGATACTTTGCAAATTTAATTTCAAGTACGGGCAACAGTGCAATCATAAAATCCCAATTCAATTTTTATAAGATCGACCTAAAAACCAATGCTATTCGTGAATATCAATCCAGCACGCGTGGTGATATGGGTGGCATTTTATTTCACGGAAAAATTGTAACGCATTTCCAGGAACATTTGTCTTTATTCGATACCGTATCATTTAACGAGGTAAGAAGTATTCCATTTAATGGTACAGGTGCTGTAAGATGTTTTTTAAAAACGGGAGAAAATACTTTGTATATAGGCAGTAATAAAGGAATTTATAAAGTAGATAGCAATTACAATGTATTAATGAAAATTGATAAAAGTTCCGGCCTGCCGGATGAATGTATCTATGCAATGGACATTGATCAGAAAGGAAATATCTGGTGCAGTACCAACAAAGGAATATGCAGGATCAATGAAAGCAAAAGTATTTTACAACTTACCAAAGAAGATGGCCTGCAGGAGAATGAATTTAATACCGGCATTGTTGCAAAGAGCGAAGATGGAGAGATCTTTTTTGGCGGCGTAAATGGCATAAGTAGTTTTTTTCCGGCATCGATCAATGTGGCAGAGGAAAAAGTAAATCTTTTTTTTACAGGCATTAAAGTAAATAATGAAGACAAGTTCGGCGATACCGCCGTGTGGAATATAAAAGAGATCGATCTTGCCTACGACGAGAATTCGCTGGCTTTTGATTTTATTGCTATGGCGAATAACAATCCTGCCCGGTATATTTATCAATATAAAATGGAAGCCGTTGATGAACAATGGGCACAAAATAATGATCTGCAGACTGTGCACTACTATCTTCCTCCTGGAAAATATATATTCAAAATATATGCGTCAAGGGTTTTTGATAAGGATGCAAAAGCAATGAAAGAAATATTGATATGGATACATCCTCCATTCTGGAAAACATGGTGGTTCATTACAGGTGCGGCTTTGTTGTTTGTACTTACATTGGCATACGGCATCAATCGTTATAACAAGAATAAATATCAAAGAAAGGTTGCTTCACTGGAAAGTGAACATACACTACAACTGGAAAGAGAACGTATCTCACGTGATCTTCATGATAATATCGGCGCTTATGCAAGTACCGTTCTTTATAAAACAGAGCTGCTACAAAAAGAAGCATTGCATGGTGAACGAAATGAACTGATGAATGATCTCAGGTTTGCTTCCAAGGATATCATCACTTCTTTGCGTGAAACGATCTGGGCATTAAAAAAAGAAGAATACGATGCACAGGATTGTTTGTTACGCATCAGGAATTTCATTCAGCCGTTTATTAAGTACTATCCAAACATTCACTTTTCAGTAAATGGCGAAGCGCCTGCATCCATGATCCTTCATTATACAAAGGCGCTTAATCTTGTACGCATTGTGCAGGAAGCCGTTTCCAATTCTATAAAACATGCAGGTGCTTCTGAAATAAATATTCAAAGCGCTGCGGAAAATGAAAAGTGGAAATTAACTGTAACAGACAATGGAGCCGGTTTTGAATATGAGGGCATCAACGAACTACAGCAAGGCAATGGATTAAACAATATGAAACAAAGAGCACTTGATTCCGGCTTTGACTTCAGTATTCATTCAACCAACAATAAGGGTACTTCCATCATGATAATTGTTTAACTTCATGAGGTTGTCAGGCTGAGCCTGACAGTAAAGTATTCATATAATCCACTTAGATTATTTTTTTGTTGTTCCCGTTTTTGCATATTTGGAAAAATCCATGATTATGCCAGTAAAGATCGCCATCGTTGATGATAAAGCCAGTAACCGCAATATCTTAAAAGATAAACTATTGCGCCATGGCCATTTTGAAGTTTGTTTGATTGCAACCGATGGAACGGATTTCATGACCAAAATGGCATGCCAGCCTGCAGATCGTTTGCCTGATGTTGTGATCATGGACCTGGAAATGCCGAATATGGATGGTGTAGATGCAATTGCAGTTGGTTCCTGTTTGTATCCTTCTATAAAATTTGTTGTGCTTACGATCTTTGATGACGAAGAAAAAATATTCAAAGCAATAAAGGCGGGCGCCTATGGTTATCTTTTAAAAGATGAAACTGCAGAGAATATAACAGAAACACTCTGGCAGATGTATGAGAATGCTGTGGGTCCAATATCACCGGGTATTGCTTACAAGATCCTTCAAATGGTACAGAATAATGAATTGAATCTTCCCGGCAAAAAAAAGGTTGCAGAAACGCAAAAACCATTCTTCGATCTTACCGATAGAGAAAGTGAAATACTTCAATTACTTGTACAGGGATTATTATATAAAGAGATCGGTGCTAAACTCAACATCAGTCCCAATACAGCCAAGAAACATGTAATGAATATCTACGGCAAACTTCATGTGAACAGCAGGGCGCAGGCTTTGCATCTTGCGTATGAAAAAGGATTGCTGTAGAATTATGAGTTCTGAATTATGAATTGGATTAAAATACTTTGAGCTTTATTTACAACTTTGCACTTTTTGCTTATCCCCTTATATTAATAACAAGCTCAGAAATTATATTGCACTCATTCAGAACTCAGAATTCAGAATTACAAAAAAAGCCCGCTAAGAATAGACAGGCTTCTTTTTCACTCTATGTGTGAGCATTAAACTGCGTTTATTTCAGGCTTGTACTTGTATATTTTAATAACAACCGTGTGTTACATTACTCTCTGCAAAGTAAGTACGAATAAGATCATACAACATCGTATCATAGGTTTGCAATTCCGCTCTCGTATTTATTTGGTTGTGCACACCATCTGTTGGTATCGCTTCTTTGTTACAGTTATACCAATCCTGCACACCTTCTGCCCAATACTCACGTACACCGCTGATGGCATAAGTATTTGCCCATAAACCTGCGCTTACAGCATGATCGAATGCAGCCTGCAGATCGCTATCGAATGAAAGATTTGTAAAACGAAGGCCGAGTTCATGAATGGCGTGAGAAAATTCATGCGTAAGAATTTCTTCGCCGTTATACCTGTCGCCACTTTTGCAAAGCAGGTTTTCTTCGCAATCAGTTGTTAAAGGACGTTCAAGTGTGGCACCATAGGCACGTGCCCTGTTATCCCAATCTGTACCTGGGAATACTGTATACAGGTCCCTGTACTCAGGCATTTGCGTGGGTCTTTCATTGATACCGATCACACCAATACGTAAATGATTTTCCAACATCTTTGTTACAACAGCTGGCATGTTCTTCACCATGTCTTTTACAATATCACGTGCATTCAGTAATGCTTTGTCGGCCACATCAGCGGAACTTACAATTGGGATACCACTTGCATCAACATATTTTTTATAAAAAGGATCAAGCCCTAAAGAAGCAGGCGGCGCTGTTACTTCCGGTGTTGTTGTCGTTGTTGTATCATTACTTTTTTTACAACTGGCAATTACCAGTATAAAGGATGATAAAATGATCAGTCGTGAAAGAAAATGATGTATCATTGCTTTGGTGTTTATGTTTTATAGCGTATTTGTTATCCATGCAAAAATCAACCATCTCCATATCCCTGTCAATACATAATTTGTAGTACCGATCGTATGCAATAAGCAGCTAGCTTTGAAAAAATGATTTTCGTATTGTTACATTCAAAAAAAAATATTTTTTCTTTTTTATTTTTCCTCATGGGAACGTTCTCTCATGCGCAAACAAAGATCATTTCATCACTTGAGAACAAACTTGCTGTTGCAAAAACAAGTAGTGAAAAACAAGCTGCTATTTTTATGTTGTGCGAACAGGGTTCTAATATGCATCCGGATACTTTATTATCGTATGCAAAAAAGGCAAAGCTTGTTGCTATCAATGAACACAATCTTCATGATGAAGTAAGATCGATGTATTATGAATGCATGGCTTATACTACAAAGGGGTTGATAGATTCTTCTCTTAAGATCGCTGGTGAATGTTCAACAATTTTATCGGGCAAAGTTGATGATGCGGACCTGCTTGCAAATATCTATAACCAGATGGGCCGTTGTTTCATGAGAAAGAATCAATACAAGGAAGCAATTGAAATGGGTTACAAAACAATCGTTGGTGCAGAGAAAACAAAAAATACATTGCTGGAAATAAAAGGTAAAACACTTATTGGATGGGCCCATCTTGAAATGGGGCAAACCAATGAAGCTTTATCATGGCACTTAAAAGCATTGCATACAACTTCCGATAGTGTTTTGCTGGAGAAATATGGTATCCTCTTCGCAAATCTTGCACTCAACTATGTAAACCTTGGAAAAAAAGATTCTGCCTTTTATTATGCAGATAAAGCAATTGCTGTTTCAAGAAAACATGAAAATCTTTTTGCGCTATCAAATTCACTTGCTATTAAATCGCAATTGTATATAAGGGTTGGCACACCTGCACCTGCTGAAGCTTTATTGGAAGAAGTTGTTGCGATCAGGAAACTCATTGGCGATCCTTTTTATATTGTTTCTGACATGTCGCAACTCGGTTTGTATTATGCGCATTATGGTATGCCGGAAAAGGGCATTACTATTTGTAATGAAGGCATCGCTTTGGCAAAGCAATATAAGATGGATAGCAAACTGCTTTTTTTATATGGCTCACTTGGAGAAAATTATAAAGCTTCCGGTGATAAAATAAAATATGGAGAAGTACTTGAAAAGATCATTACACTAAAAGACTCTGTCTTCCAGAAAAATTCCGAGCAATCACTTGCTGAAATACAAACAAAATATGAGCTGCAGAAAAAAGAAAATCTTATCATACTTCAAAAACTGGAAATAACCAGGCAACATTATTTTCTGTATGGATTATTGATGCTGGCCGTTTTTTCAGTTGTGGCAGCATGGCTTTTATTCAGGGCCTATAAAAAAAGGCAGCAGATAAAAATAAAGCAAATGCAGGAAGAAGAAAAGCAGCAATCTGTACTGGCCGTTTTAAAAGCCGGTGAAACAGAACGCAAACGAATAGCCGCAGACCTGCATGATAACCTGGGTGCTTACGCTGCATCCATCGCATCCAATCTTGATCATATTTCTTTAAATAAAAAAGATGATGCTGACAGCGTGGTATTGCAGGAACTGAGAAACAATTCGCAGGCAATTGTATCGCAGCTGATCGATACCATCTGGGTATTAAAAAAAGACAACCTTTCTTTAACTGCCATCAGCGATCGCATAAAGATTTTTATTAAACGCATTCAACCTGGTTATCCTAATGTAACGATGGATGTGATCGAAAACATCAGTTCGGATATTATCATGCTGGCACCAAAAGCATTTCATCTTTACCAGGTAGTACAGGAAGGATTGATCAATGCTGTTAAGCACAGCGCTGCACAACATATTCGTGTATATGTTGAAAGCGGCAACCAATGGAAAATAACCATTTCAGACGATGGAAAAGGAATGGCTGCTACAGGCAGCTTTAATGCTGATGGTCATGGATTGCTTACCATGCAGAACCGTTGTAAAGAAGCGGGATTTAATATTAGTTGGTCACAAAACGAAACAAAAGGTACGAATGTAGTGATCCGGTCTACTACAAATTGATTATACATTCTTTGTTTAATTAACCTGAATTTTATAGCATGAACTTTTTAGTAGCACTTACAGAAGATAATAAGATCAACAGGAACACTTTTATGCAAAAGATAAAATTGTTCCCGAATCTTATTTTGGTTTTTGCTGCCGAAAATGGCAATATGTGCCTGGAAGAATTAAAAGGGTTACCGCATCAACAGTTACCACAGATCATTTTTATGGATCTTGAAATGCCGGAAATGGATGGCATCGAAACAATAAGACTGGCAAAATCACTTTACCCTCAAATTCATTTTATTGTTCTTACCGTTTTTGATGATGATGAAAAAATATTTGAAGCCATTAAAGCAGGCGCTTCCGGTTATTTATTAAAACATGAACCTGCAGATGTTTTACAGGACGCAATTGTAACCATTCTTGAATTTGGCGGAGCACCCATGAGCCCGGCCATCGCAAGGAAAGCTTTGCAATTATTAAGTATGTCCGGGCCCAGGATGGAAACGGAAAGCGATACAAATTCTGCTGCCATTCCACATGCCATTACCGACAGGGAAAAAGAAATATTACAACTCATGGTAAATGGCTGGGATGCGAAACGCATTGCGTCAGAACTCAACTTAAGTGTACTCACTGTTCGCAAACACATTGCTAATATATACGACAAACTTCATGTGAATTCCAAGGCGCAGGTAATCTCCATGGCGCATAAAAATAAATGGGTATAAACAGGACAACGATGAGTTAATTCTCTAAAAAAACTAACGCTTGTTAGTTTTTTTTATTAGTTTTACACCCTAAATATTTCAATATGCAATTAGCAGATCTTGAAAAAATATTCCAGGATAAAATTGACAGGGAGATAAAGATTGAACCAAAGGATTGGATGCCGGATGCTTACCGCAAAACCAATACGAGGCAGATAAGCCAGCATGCACATAGCGAGATCATTGGCATGTTGCCCGAAGGAAATTGGATAACCCGTGCTCCTTCTTTAAAAAGAAAAGCAATACTCATTGCTAAAGTGCAGGATGAAGCCGGGCATGGCTTGTATTTATATGCCGCTGCTGAAACGCTTGGTTCAAGCCGTGAACAAATGATAGATGACCTGTTGAGTGGTAAAGCAAAATATTCTTCCATTTTTAATTATCCAACATTAACATGGGCCGATATGGGTGCAATTGGTTGGCTGGTAGATGGTGCAGCAATATTGAACCAGGTAATGTTATGCCGCACATCTTATGGCCCATATTCAAGAGCGAATGTGCGTATCTGTAAGGAAGAAAGTTTTCACCAGCGCCAGGGTTTTGAAACATTGCTGATATTAAGCAAAGGAACGGATGAACAAAAAGCAATGTGCCAGGATGCGATCAATCGTTGGTGGTGGCCGAGCCTGATGATGTTTGGACCAAAGGACAGCGACAGCACCAACAGCGACATGAGTATAAAATGGAAAATAAAAAGAAAAACAAATGATGAATTGCGCCAGCAGTTTGTAGATATGATCGCAGAGCAGGTAAAATTATTAGGCATGACACTGCCTGATCCTGAATTAAGATTTGATGCTGAAAAAAATCATTATCATTTTGGTGAAATAAACTGGGATGAATTCTGGAACGTGGTAAAAGGCAACGGTCCATGCAATAAACAACGATTGGAAACAAGGCGTAAAGCGCACGAGGAAGGTAAATGGGTGAGAGAAGCTGCGATGGCTTATGCGGAGAAGAAGGCGAGGAGAAAGAAGCAGGAGGCAGCTTAGGATTTGTTGAAAAGTTGATGTAGTTAAATAGTTGATAAGGTAGAATCAGAAAGGATTTCAGCGTTTGAGGTCGCAAATTGCGACCTCAAAAAAGAAGTAAAAAACTTATTATGAATATTCAAATCAAAAAATTTTATTACGGCGATATTCCCGAAGAAAATACAGGAGGATCAACTTCCTCAGCCCCAAAAACTAACGAAGCCGCCTGGCCGCTTTGGGAAGTATTCATTCGCAGCAAACAAGGACTTGATCATAAACATGCCGGCAGTCTTCACGCAGCCGATGCATCCATGGCCATTGAAAATGCAAGAGATGTTTATACAAGAAGACAGGAAGGTGTAAGCCTTTGGGTTGTTGAAAGCAAATACATTCACGCTTCCAATCCTGATGATGCAGAAAGTTTTTATGAACCCGCTTCAGATAAGGTTTATCGTCATCCAAGTTTTTATGATCTGCCTGACGAAATTAAACATATGTAAATAAGGAATTGGTAATTTGGAATTCGGGCTTTAATCTGTATTTAAATTAATATTATGAATCACTATAAGGGTTATAGGGAATTAGAATGTTATAAATTAGGAAGGGAATTAAGAAAATCAATTTCAACATTAAGCCTCAATTTTCCAAAAGAAGAAAAATATGAATTGATATCACAAATAAAAAGATCTTCAAGATCAATTACAGCCAATATTGCGGAAGGGTATGGAAGATTTACGTATACAGATACAAGACATTTTTTTTATAATAGCCAGAGGTTCTGTTACAGAAACAATGGAACATCTTGTAACAGCTTTTGATGAAAATTATATTTCTGAAGAAAAACTAGAAATTGAAGAAGAAAAATGTGAAGTTGTATTTAAGTTATTAAATGGCTTTATTGCCTATTTAGACAGATCAAATAAAATAAAGAAGGCATCAGTCCAAAATCCCAATTCCTAATTACAAATTCCAATCAAAAAAATGAATCAACAAATAAATTATATACTCCACTTAGCTGACACTACCCTCATCCTCGCCCAACGCAATAGTGAATGGTGTGCACACGGTCCCATACTGGAACAGGATATTGCTATCACCAATATTAGTCTTGACCTGCTTGGGCAAGCAAGAAATTTTTATCAGCATGCTGCTGCACTTATTGGTGAAAATGCTACAGAAGATAGTCTTGCGTATTTAAGAACAGAAAGAGAATTTAAAAATCTTTTAATAACAGAACTTCCAAACGGAGATTGGGCACAAACAATATTGCGCCAGTTTTTTTTCAGTGTTTATCAATATGAACTATATAGCAAACTATTGAAAAGTGCAGATGCCCAAATCGCAGCCATTGCTGAAAAATCATTGAAAGAAATTACCTATCACATAAAGTGGAGCAGCGAATGGGTAATTCGTTTGGGAGATGGCACCGAAGAAAGCAATACCCGAATGAAAAAAGCAATCGATTATTTATGGATGTATACCGGCGAGTTTTTTATTCCTGCTGCTTATGAAGAAACAGATCCATCAATATTAAAGGAAGCATGGTTTGCCAAAGTAAAAGATGTATTTGAAGAAGCAGGTTTAACTGTTCCTGAAAATGCATTTATGCAGCAAGGTGGTAAAACAGGAAATCATACCGAACACCTGGGATATATATTAGCTGAGATGCAATCATTACAAAGAACATATCCCGGTGCAGAATGGTAACCCCACCCTAAAGGGGCTAACACATGACGAACACTCTTCAAAATATTGACAACGCAGACATAAAAAAAATATGGCTTCTCCTCGAAACAGTTTGTGATCCGGAAGTACCTGTATTGACTATTCTTGATTTAGGTATTGTAAGAGATGTAAAAATAAACAACGAAGAAGTAGAAGTGATCATCACACCAACCTATTCCGGTTGCCCCGCCATGGATGCGATCAGTATTGATATCAAATTAAAATTAATTGAACACGGTTATAAAAAAATAAAGATCACCTCTATACTTTCTCCTGCATGGACCACTGATTGGATGTCGGAAGATGGAAAAAGAAAATTAAAAGAATATGGTATCGCTCCCCCATCCCGGTCTGAACAGCCTGAACTAATTATTTGTCCGCAGTGCCACTCCAGCAATACAAAATTATTAAGCCAGTTTGGTTCTACAGCCTGCAAAGCGCTCTATCAATGCAATGATTGCAAAGAACCTTTTGATTATTTTAAATGTCATTAATAGAACGGATCTAATCTGACTGTTCGGTAGTAGGTTAATTCGAAATACATTAAAATTTTTTCACCGCAGAGAACAAGAGTAAAAGAGTTTACGCAAA
This sequence comes from Ferruginibacter sp., assembly GCA_047601875.1. Classification (GTDB taxonomy): domain Bacteria; phylum Bacteroidota; class Bacteroidia; order Chitinophagales; family Chitinophagaceae; genus Ferruginibacter. The sequence continues at coordinate 2,145,870 of JASGIL010000001.1, forward strand.
GATTCTCCGCGTAAACTCAGCTTCTCCTGTTCTCTGCGGTAGAATTTAAAACGAGTCCTCTACTGGCTGTTGAGACCAAAATGAATTATCCTTATCTTTAAGTATTGCTTAAGAGATACTATGGACATCACAATTTACTTTGAAGAAGCCGCACAGGTTTCAGTTGCATTCATCATCGGCGCTGTTATTGGTTTGGAACGTGAGTTTAGAAGTAAGCCGGCAGGTTTCAGAACAATGATCATTATATGTGTGGGCTCTTGTTTATATACCATTCTTTCAAAAGAAGCTGGCGGCACGTCACCTGACAGGATCGCCAGTAATATTGTTACAGGTATTGGTTTCATTGGTGCAGGTGTGATTTTCAAAGAAGGTATTACTGTAAATGGATTAACTACAGCAGCGCTTATCTGGATAACTGCTGCATTGGGTATGGCCATTGGTTATCATAATTACCCGCTAGCAATTGTTGTATCGATCATGGTTGTTATTGTATTGTTTATACTTGAACCTGTACAACGATTCATCAACAAGTTGCACCGTGTAAAAGATTACAGGATCCGCACAGTGGAGCTTGGTAAAAATTTCAAGAATGAATTAGAGATCTTTTTTAATTCTCATGACCTATCGTACAGGTGCATGAAAGTTATTAAAGATGATAATGATGCCATATATCTTTATCGTATCAGCTCCCCCGATAGAAACTACGACTCTGTAAATGACTTTTTATTATCACATAAGGAAGTAAGAAGTTTCGAAGTTTAAATTAATTTCATAATTGTTTATTAGATCTTTATGCCTACAGTTTTATTTGAAATAAAAAATAATGTTGCGTTCATAACATTGAACCGACCCGAAAAATTTAATTCCTTCAACCGGGAAATGTCGTTGTTGTTGCAAAAACATTTGGATGATTGTGCTGCATCAGATGATATCCGTTGTGTGTACATAACTGGCGCAGGAAAAGCTTTTTCAGCAGGACAGGACCTTAGTGAAGTCACAGGCGATGAGCCAATGGGGATTGATCGCATTTTATCTGAACATTATAATCCCATTATCAGGAGGATAAGAAGTTTACGCAAGCCTGTTGTTGCTGCAATAAACGGTGTTGCTGCAGGTGCCGGTGCAAACATTGCATTGAGTTGTGATGTTGTTGTTGCAACCACATCAGCATCATTCATACAGGCTTTTAGTAAAATTGGTTTGATACCGGATAGTGGTGGTACTTATTTTTTACCAAGATTGATCGGCTTTCAAAAAGCAAGTGCCATTATGATGCTTGCTGATAAAGTTTCTGCCGAAGAAGCAGAAAAAATGGGAATGATCTATAAATTATTTCCTGATGAAACATTTGCTGAAGAAAGCATAAAAATCGCTAACACACTTTCACAAATGCCAACAGAAGCATTGGCATTGACAAAACAGGCATTGGATCATTCGTTGAATACATCCCTTGAATCACAATTATTAAAAGAAGATGAATTGCAACAAAAAGCTGCCGCCACTTACGATTACAATGAAGGAGTACAATCGTTTTTGGAGAAGCGGAAGCCGGTATTTAAAGGAAAGTAAAAAAGAAATATTCAATGTTCAAGTGCAGCTGGGTTGAATTGAATATTGTACGTTGAATATTGAACATTAAAATCATAAACCTCGAACAGAAATGACCCCAACCCCACAACAGGTAGTCACGCACATGATGGAACACGATCTCTTTAGCCAGTGGCTTGGTATTGAAGTATTGGATGTAAAAGAAGGTTACAGCAAAATAAAAATGATCGTACGCAAAGAAATGATCAATGGATTTGGAATTGTACATGGTGGTATCGCATTTTCTTTGGCAGACAGTGCTTTTGCATTTGCATGTAATAACAGGAATGTTTTATCTGTTGCTTTAGATACATCAATTAATTTTACAAAACCGGTTCATGTTGGCGATATACTTACCGCCGAAGCAAAAGAATTGCATAATGGTAAGTCTACCGGCTTATATCATATTACAGTTATAAATCAAAACGAACATATGGTGGCATTGTTCAAAGGAAATTGTTTTCGTACCAACAAATCTTTAGTATGATCTATAAATTCAACGGCCACATTCCTGTCATACACGAATCATCATTTATCCATCCTCAGGCTGCAGTAACAGGCAATGTCATAATCGGTAAAAATGTATATATAGGCCCGGGGGCTGCTATACGTGGCGACTGGGGGCAGATCATTATTGAAGATGGCTGCAATGTCCAGGAGAATTGTACCATTCATATGTTTCCCGGCGTTACTGTTTTATTGAAAGAAGGCGCACACATTGGTCACGGCGCAATCATACACGGTGCTACCATTGGAAGAAACTGCCTGGTAGGCATGAACGCAGTTATTATGGACAATGTAATACTAGGTGATGAATCCGTTGTGGGCTCATTGAGCTTCGTAAAAGCAGATTCGGTATTTGAGAATAGAAGTGTTATTGTTGGTAATCCTGCAAAAAAAATAAAAGATGTTACTGATGAAATGCTGGCGTGGAAAACTGAAGGCACAAAATTATACCAGCAACTACCAAAAGAAATGTATGAAAGATGGGAAGTGTGTGAGCCGTTGAGAACTGTTCCTGCAAATATGAAAAGTCAACAATCAACTTATAAAACATGGAACGAAACGAAGTAAATACGAATTGGGTTCACGAATTTCACGAATTGAATACAACATATTTCTTTTCTTAATTCGTGCAATTCGTGTTTAAAAATTCGTGCTTTACTTTCTATCATCCTTCCATATTAATTTCTCATTCGACCTGCTCTCTTTAAAATCATTTACGGTTCCATCTCCTTTACCGGTAAATCCACCATCCGGGTGCCCGATCAATACACAACTGCTGTCATACAGGTCAGAAAAAAAATCGCAGCATGGAGGCGTAATGTAATACACTGTTTTGCCTTTGTATAAATAACTATATATCTGTCGCGGGGGATTTTGCTTTTCTTCTGCCCGATACTGTTCAATCTTTTTTTGAATGCATGTTGGCAGATTTTGATCATTTGCTTTGGATACCGCTTGCCCCTGCCCGGTAACAGCAGCATTGTTATTATTCTTTGAGGAACTGCAGCTTAATAATACAATACTTAAAATAAAAAATGATGCTTTCATATTCTTTATAAATGTTCGTAAAATTAATGGATAAAAATTGCTGAACTTCGCAGCGATGGAAAAATCAAATTTTGTAGACCAGATCAAGATATTCGCCCGCAGTGGTCATGGCGGCGCTGGCAGCAGGCATTTTATGCGCAATAAATTAACGGCCATGGGTGGCCCCGATGGTGGCGACGGTGGCAGGGGCGCACATATCATATTAAAAGGCAACTCACAGCTGTGGACCTTGTTGCACCTCCGTTATTTTAAAAACGTGTTGGCAGAAAATGGCCAGAATGGTAGCGGAAATAATTCCAGCGGAAAAAGCGGTAAGGATATTATTATAGAAGTGCCATTGGGTACCATTGCCATCAATGAAGAGACCGGTGAAAAAGAAGTTGAGATCCTGGAGCATGGGCAGGAAGCAATATTAATGAAAGGTGGTCGCGGTGGATTGGGCAATGCAAATTTTGCAACATCCACCAACCAGGCTCCCGAATACGCACAACCGGGAGAAGAAGGCACAGAAGGTATCCGTATACTGGAACTAAAAATATTGGCGGATGTTGGACTGGTAGGATTTCCCAATGCAGGAAAGTCTACATTACTATCAAGCATAACCGCTGCTAAACCTAAAATAGCAGACTACGCATTCACCACGCTTGTACCACAACTTGGCATGGTTGAATACCGTGATTCAAGAAGTTTTTGTATCGCTGATCTTCCTGGTATCATTGAAGGCGCTGCAGAAGGAAAAGGCCTGGGACACCGCTTCCTGCGGCATATTGAACGAAATTCAATTTTACTTTTTTTAATCCCTGCCGACAGTACAGATCATAAAAAAGAATTTGAAATATTAAAGAATGAACTTGAACAATATAATCCTGAAATGTTGCAAAAAGATTTTGTGATCGCCGTTAGTAAGGCCGATATGCTTGATGATGAATTGCGGGAAGCAATAGAAAAAGAGCTTCCTAAAAAGATTCCACATGTTTTTATTTCATCCGTAACGGGCTATAATCTTCCCAAACTAAAAGATATGTTATGGGATACACTAAACACAGTTAAATAATGTAACTACATACATCTTATTAACACAATTAAGCCTGTTGTTAATTACTTTACCCCTCCTAACAGTTGTGCAGCATATATTTTTGTATGAGCTATGAGAAAATATATACACAACCCTAATTTTAAAAATTTTAGCAGCTGGTTACTTATTTTACCTCTTGTATTCAGCATGTATGGCTGCCCGTATCGTTCGGCGTATAAATTAGATGATGAGCCCAAAGTACTGGTAGATGAAAGTCTTGTTGGCAAATGGACAACTACTGCATCAAGATTTGACGGCGCCTCGTTTCCTGTAAAGATGGTCGTTGATAAAAAAACAGATTATGAATATGATCTCAGTTTTATTGGCCCCTTGAAAGTTGCTTTATCTGAGGTTGTGTATAAACCAGAACAAGATACCATTAAAGCTACTGCGTTTATAAGTGAAGCCTCTTCCCGTCGCTTTTTAAATATCTATGCTATGAGCCAGTATTATATAGTTGAGTTTATGTACAAAAATGATAAGCTCACATTGCTCCCCTTAAATGAACACTTTACATCAAGGCTTGTTAAAAGCGATGTTCAGTTGAAGCAGAGTCTTGAACTGCATTATAAAACAAGACTCTATCCCCTTTATGATGATGAATTTTGTTTCAAGCAAATGAACCGGGTAGAATAATTTGGAAATGATTTGATTTGGAAATGGAAACACTGCACCACCTTGAAAAATTTCCGAATTCACAGGCCTCATTTCCAAATTCCAAATTACTACCGACCCTAATGCCTATCGCGATTTAGATGAGCATTAACACACTTCTCCCGCTACTTAGCTTCTAAAATTGTAATTTGGTCTTTCATTTTTCAAAAGATCGCACATGCCACAAACAAAGATTGCCGGTATTGGCCATTATGTTCCAGCCAATGTATTTACCAATAATGATCTGCTTCAGTATATGGATACTTCTGATGAGTGGATACAGGAACGTACCGGTATAAAAGAAAGAAGATTTGCCGACAGGAAAAATGAAACCACAACAACCATGGGTGTGGAAGCTGCAAAGATCGCCATTGAAAGAGCAGGCACTACTGCACAGGATATTGATTTTATCATTTTTGCAACATTGAGCCCTGATTATTATTTTCCAGGGTGTGGGGTGCTGCTTCAACGTGCTATGAAGATGAAAGAGATCGGCGCTTTGGACATCCGTAACCAATGTAGCGGTTTTGTATATGCGCTTTCAATCGCGGACCAGTTCATTAAAACAGGCATGTATAAAAATATACTTGTAGTTGGCAGTGAAAAACATTCTTTCGGCCTCGATTTTACAACAAGGGGCCGCAATATTTCTGTGATATTCGGCGATGGTGCCGGCGCCGTTGTTGTACAACCAACAGAAGAAAAAGGACAAGGTATATTGAGTACTCATTTACATAGTGATGGTGAGAGTGCTGAATTGCTGGCCATGTTCAACCCCGGTACACATGCAAATCATTGGATGGAAGAACAGCTGGCTGATTTTACGGATGCGCCGATCGCTGATATGTTTATGAGTCATGACATGATCGATAAGGCACAGAATTTTCCCAGGATGGACGGACCCGCAGTATTTAAAAAGGCCGTTGTAAAATTTCCGGAAGTAATTGTAGAGGCACTAACGGCAAACGGTCTACGAAGTACAGATATTAATTTACTTATCCCCCACCAGGCTAACCTTCGCATCTCACAATTTGTACAACAAAAATTACAGTTGAAAGATGACCAGGTATTCAACAATATAGACAAATACGGAAACACTACTGCAGCATCCATTCCCATTGCATTGAGTGAAGCATGGGAACAGGGCAAAATAAAACAAGGCGATCTTATTTGTCTTGCAGCATTTGGAAGTGGTTTTACATGGGGAAGTGCGTTGATAAGGTGGTAAATATTTTTTGCCACTAAGGCATAAAGTCACTAAGATGCACTAAGTATTATCTTTGAGAAGCTTTGCGCCTTCGTGTCTTTGTGGCGAAATAAAATCCTGCAAAGCATAGTTAGTATCAATGAAAAGAAAATTTATCGTTTTTATCAACCCAATATCTGGGACAAAAAGTAAAGCTGCGTTAAAACCACTTATCTCAAAAAAACTGGAGAAAGAAAATTTTTCTTATCAATTCCTCGATACAAGAAAAGACGGCAACTATGGTTTTCTGCCTGCATTGATCAAAGAACAAAACATCACCGACATCATTATTTGTGGTGGTGATGGAACGGTAAACCAGGTGAGTGCATCATTAATTAATATTGATGTAAATGCTGGTATTATCCCATTAGGTTCAGGAAATGGATTGGCGTTTTCAGCGGGTATTCCAAAAGCTGCATCAAAGGCACTCGATATTATCATGAATGGAAGAGCTTCTTACATAGATAGTTTTTATATCAACAAACAATTCAGCTGCATGCTTTGCGGAATCGGATTTGATGCACAGGTTGCTCATGATTTTGCAAAGCAAAAAAAGAGAGGGCTTGCAACTTATGCCAAACAAACAATGAAAAATTTTTTCAGTGCGCCCGCTTACCCTTTCATCATTGATGTAAATAATATTCAAATAAATACAGAAGCATTTTTTATCAGCATTGCCAATAGTAACCAGTTTGGAAATAATGTAACCATAGCACCTAAAGCCAGCCTTGGTGATGGCCTGATCGATATTGTGATCGTAAATAAAATGAGTAAACCAAAAATGCTCTATTCATTATTACGACAGGTAAGTGCTGGTAAATTACAGGATGTATCAGGGAAAGATTTTGAGAAGAAAGGCATCCAGTATATTCAAACAAAAAAGATCATTATTCAAAATCCATCACTGGCACCATTGCATATTGATGGAGAGCCTGCACAGACGAGTAAGGTTTTTGAAATAACTATTATTGAGAAAGCTTTTAAGTTGTTGCAACCTTAATACAGTTGACAAGTTGAATGGTTAACATCTCAACTTATTAGCCTGTTAACTTTTCAACCAAACCTAATCATGCCCCACTTTAATACTATCAACCTTATCAGCTTTATTAACCCTATCAACTCCTTTCAGTAGGTCCGCCACTTCCTTCAATGATCCACTGTTCACCTCACTATTAAACGATTGCTCCACATCTCTTTTTTCTCTTGCTGATAAATGGAAATTAAGTGCGGCTCCTGTTTCAAGGTTTTTCGGCATATACATAATGGTGATACGTTTTATGGTTGTATCAGCATGTTCTTTATAATAGTTGAATTGATCTGTTTGAAAATAATCCTGCAGTTTGAACCAGTTGTGTTGCAACATTGTGGCAGGTGTAACCATCATATCGCTTATAGAATTCGTTTCAAAAGGATGCAGCCAGTTATCGTTGAGCCTGTCGCGGAGCTGTAGAATAACAACACCTCCTGTATTCTCACTGATCCAGTCTTTAAAATTATCAATGAAACGCAACGTGGTCTCCTGGCCAAAATTATCACGCAAGCCGGCATCCATTACATCAATAACGGGGTCGCTTGGCAGCCATACATTTGGTAATATATACGGGAAAGTTGCGTTCATGCGTAATGCAGTAAGCACACGCAGGTTACCAGGCTGCTGTTTATTGAACAATGCACAAAAATCAACTGCATCAGGATTGGCCGTACTATCCGGTTGTAAAAATGAAGGCTTCATCATAAAGCTCATTGGCTGCGAACTGATGATCATTTTTCTTCCATCGCTCTTGATCACCGAATTAAATATGATCAATGGAACACGACCGTTTTGTTCATCTGCAGCCATATCTCTTAACTGTACATTCAATAATCCATCTGTATTATCACCAAGCTTTTTTTCAAAAGCATAGCCACGATCTTTTAGATATTCAAAATCACCAACACGAAATTTTTGCACAGGAGCAAATATATCCCGGGCGATCATTGAAGTAAATACGGGGTTCAGTAAATCACGTGCAATATTATCCGTATACTCTTTTTTGTTAAGCTCAAGCGCAGGGTTCTTTAATTTTGACCTTAACAACTCCCGGTAATAGGTAGCCGCCAGCATACCGCCGCTTGCGCCACTGATCAAAAAAGTATGTTTTGTTATTTCCCCGTTGGAAAGGCTATCCAGTTTCTGCAAAGCATTCATAACAAAAGTGGCGCTACGTAATCCGCCACCACTTACATTGATGAAAAACATCACAGGCTTTTCCTGGCCCTGCCTTGCTTTCCATTTATTGAGGATGCCGATCATATTTGCTTTATCAGCAACTATCTTGTCGGTACTGCATAAAGATTGCAGTGAATGTTTGTTGTAAGCTGGCTTGATTGTTTTAGCGGTATAATCCAGGCCATAGGCTTTATTGCGTGGGTCTATGATTTCCTTCTCATACAAAAAATTTAAAAGGATAATTAAAAGTATAGCAGCAGGCAAACTCCAGCTTTGCAGAAAATAAGTAAGCGCCCCGATAACAGCGATCATGATGGCAAAGAATACAAGCACGCTGGCTGCAGCAGGCATTTCAAAATATTTATTCTCCAGTAAAAAACCGATCAGCACCAAAAAAACAAACGACAATAACATACTTGCAATAGCAGCAACATGATGACGCTTAAAAATATGGTCTATGAAATCCTGCCTGTAGTGATTAACGCTTCTTACTTTACGAATATGAAAGCGGCCACTGATATAATAACTTACTTTTAAACCAAACTCATCCGAGTGGTGTTTACCGGTAAATGTTTTTTTAAATAATTCCGGATTGCCAACGATGGGTGCGATCCTTCTAACGATCATTCTTTCGGCCCTGAAAAAATAAATGAATGAAACTGCCAGCAAAAGAATAAGTCCCAGCGATATTCCTGCAAGCTCTGTAAGTACTTCGCCTGTACTCATCAGCTCACGGTAATCATCAAACTGGTAAAGCCTTATAAAATAAAATATCATGAACAGCAATGGTAATATTGCATTGTTCAAACAGTATTTGAAAAAAGGAGTTGCTGTTGTTGCCAAAAACTTGAATCGTTTTGTATGCAGGATAAATGTGGTCACATTCCAGCTCATGATAAACACGCCCAATGCAACCCCGGTAAACAAAGCTCCCCATAAATTTACCTTTCCAAGATATTCAGGCGAAAAGAACAATGCATCTGCACCAAAGTTTTTTAAAAAGCCGCTATTAATGGTGCTTGCAAGTACGAACCAGAAAAGAAGCAGTATCTGGAATTTTCTGAAATGCAGAATGAACAGCTGTATGGGGAAAGAGTAAAATATGTTTTTAAGCAATGGCTTCATATGCAGTTCACTAAAATTACTATAAAAACGTAGTAAACAGGCAAATAGTGTGCATTCGGTTGGAGTATTGGCTGAAAATAGTGTCTCTTCTCGGCGCCGTTAATGTTCAATATTCAACGCTCAATATTTCTTAAGTGCTTCTGCTACCTTTTGCCTGCAACAATATCGAAATACTTTGGGTGATTGCAAGTGTTGCCAGCAACAAATGAATGGGCTGTGCAGCCGCAGGTACATCTGCATAAAAAAGTGTGATACCCGTTATCATACTTAGTAAGATAATACCAGTAAGCACAAATAATTTATTCTTTATGATTGAATTTCTTCCCGTCCATGCAAGCCAAAACGAGCCAACCAGTACGAGCCATGAAAAACTTCTATGTATTAAAAATGCGATTGGCGTATTGGCAAGCCATGTTTCTCTTTGTTCGTAATGAAGTGTTTTGGAAACATCATCCACATACATACGCACCATTGTTCCCAATACACTTTGTATGAACAGGATGATCAAAAATGCAAGCACTGCTTTTTTTATTTTATCATCAATAACAAGTACAGATAATTTATCACGTGTGGAAAGTAATAATGCAAGCTGTATTTGTATCAACAGCACAGCAAATAGCAAATGAACAGAAATACTAAGGTGCGCAAGATTAAATTTTACTACAAGCGCTCCAAACAAACCAGTGAGTACAACAACAATTAAAAACCATAACGACAGTTGCCAGGCTGTATAGAATGATCGCCTTTTCCTATACAATAAAAACATTTGAATGATCGCAATCATTCCCAGCAACACGCCAAACAGCCGGTTAAAGTATTCGATCCAGGTATGTAATGCATTAAACGTATGATCAATGTCTTGCTTGCGTAAATACTTTTCAAAATCGGGTGGCAGTTCTGATGCATTGGTTGGCGGTATCCATTTACCAAAGCAACGTGGCCAGTCGGGACAGCCCATACCACTTTGTGTAGTGCGTACCACGCCGCCTGCTATCACAACAAGAAAGCAAAGTATGAATGTAGCAACGGCCCAGTTTTTTATAGAACGCATGTGAATAAAATTGCTGCAAAGTTAAGGAAGCAGATATTGTTTTACCGGATATTTGCAGCTTCGATATTGTGATAACCAGGAGTGTTCTAACTTTTGGTTGATAAGGTTGACAAGTTGACGGGTTAATAAAGGCAGTAGCTTTTTTAACTTTTTAACCAGTCAGCTTTTCAACCTGTTAACCTTTTCAACCCGATGCTACAACCATATTTATATAAAACAAAAACCGAAGCTGGCCTCGATGAAGCAGGCCGTGGATGTTATGCCGGGCCCGTATTTGCAGCAGCTGTCATTCTTCCAAAAGATTTTTTTCATCCATTGCTGAACGATAGTAAACAACTGAACGAAAAGCAAAGGGATGAACTGAGACCCATCATTGAAAAAGAAGCCATCGCATTTGCTGTTGCATCTGTCGACAATAATGAAATAGATTCCATCAATATTTTACAGGCATCTTTTAAAGCCATGCATCTTGCGATAGATAAACTAACCAAGATTCCCAACCTGCTGTTAATAGATGGAAACCGTTTCAGGCCATATAAAGAAATCAAACATCGCTGTATTATTAAAGGAGATGGTATCTATGCATCTATTGCCGCTGCAAGCATTCTTGCTAAAACTTACAGGGATGAATACATGCAGCAGATACACCAGGAATATTCATCTTACAACTGGAATAAAAATAAAGGCTATGGTACTTTAGAACACCGGATGGCGATTGAGAAAGAGGGATTGTGTAAGTACCATCGGAAGAGTTTCAATATTGTTTCGGAGCAACTGTGAGCTGTAAGCCGCAAGCATCAAGCTACAAGCTGTTTGCAATCTTTGTGGTCCTCAAATTTAATGTACAGACTTATGCTTGAAGCTTGCGGCTTGTAACTTGTAGCTACAGTTCTATCTCTCCCAGCCCCTGCCTCACCACCTGCCAATCATCCGTAGTACAATCAACGATCGTAGAGGGAACCATTCCTCCAATACCACCGTCAATTACAAAATCAACCTGGCCATTGAATTTTTCATTCATTACTTCAGGATCCGTGTATTCTTCTACCATTTCACCCGGCAATGAAGCGCTGAGCAATGGATGCTCCAGTGCGTCAAGGATATGCCTGCAGATCTCGTTATCGGGAATACGAAGGCCGATCGTTGATTTCTTGCTTTGTAAAATTTTAGGCACCTGCTTGCTTGCGGGTAATATAAAAGTATATGGCCCGGGCAAATATTGTTTTAATAACCTGTACAGCGGTGTATCAATGCTCTTTGTATAATCGCTCAAAGCGCTAAGATCGCGGCAAATGAAGGATAGCTGGGCCTTGTGTGGATCTATGTTTTTGATCCTGCAAATTTTTTCAACGGCTTTTGGCTGGTAAATATCGCAACCCAAACCATAGATCGTATCCGTAGGATATATAATTACGCCGCCGTCACGAAGGCATTCGGCCATTTGTTTTATGAGCCTTGGCTGCGGATCCTTCGGATGAATTTGTACCATCATGGTTACAAATTAACAAAATTGTGTCTTTACTAAAAAAACAGGATTTATTCCGCTACTTTTGCAGCGTTTAAAAATTATTCAAAACAAATATTCATATGTCAGTTATTACTGTAGGCACGATGGCCTTTGATGCAATTGAAACCCCATTTGGAAAAGTAGATCAGATCGTTGGTGGCTCTGCTACTTATGTTGCATATGCAGCAGGGAATTTTGTTAAGCCCGTTCAACAAATTTCTATTGTAGGTTATGATTTTCCAAAAGAGGAAATGGCGGAATTGAAAGCCCGTGGCGTACAAACAGAAGGCGTAGAAGTTGTGCCGGATAAAAAATCTTTTTTCTGGAGCGGTAAATATCATCTTGATATGAATACCCGTGATACATTGATCACTGACCTGAATGTACTTGCAGATTTCAATCCTATTGTTCCTGATAGCTACCAGGGTGCTGAATTTTTAATGCTGGGTAATTTAATGCCTAAGTTACAAATGAGTGTTATTGATCAATTAAAGACGAGGCCGAAACTGATCGTAATGGATACGATGAATTTCTGGATGGATATTGCACTGGATGACCTGAAGGCTGTAATGAAAAAAGTAGATGTTTTGCTGGTGAATGATGGTGAAGCACGCCAGCTGAGCGGCGAAGTATCTATTGTTAAAGCAGCTCATAAAATACTGGAGATGGGACCAAAGTTCCTGATCATTAAAAAAGGAGAGCATGGCGCATTGTTGTTTCATGAGAACCATGTTTTCTTTGCACCGGCTTTGCCGCTTGAAGAAGTTTTTGATCCTACCGGCGCAGGTGATACATTTGCAGGAGGCTTTATTGGTCATCTTGCAAAAACAAAAGACATTAGTTTTGAAAATATGAAAACTGCGATCATTGTTGGAAGTGCAATGGCAAGTTTCTGTGTTGAAAAGTTTGGTCCTGAAAGATTGAAAGAAATTACAAAAGCGGATATCGATGAGCGTTTAAGTCAATTTGTTCAACTGGTGAATTTTGATATAGACCTTGTTTAAAATTATTATTAACCCAAGGAAAGGCCTGTGGCGAAAGTCGCAGGTTTTTTTGTTTCACGCAAAGGAGGAAAGATTCGCTAAGAACGCCAAGAAAATTCTTTATTGCTTTTGCATTTCCCTTTGCCGTCTTTATGTGAGGCTATTTATTGCCGATTGACGATTTGTTTTCTTTCACATTCCTTTAGTATTTACATTTGCTATCATTCACTTATTTTGTTGCTCAAACCAGGCTAATTCAATGATGAACCATAAGATCTTTAAAATTACATCCCTCTTAATTGTTTTTATTGTTTGTGGCTTTTGTTCGTCGGCACAGCGATTCGATTCATTGATGTACCATCTCGATACAAAATATCCCCAGGAAAAAATTTATGTTCAGTATGACCGGCCTTATTATAACCCCGGTGAAACGATCTGGTTCAAAGCATATCTTTTTTCTGATAACATTCCTTCACAGATCAGTAAAACAATGTACGCTGAACTGATCAATGACAAGGGCACGATCCTGCAAAAAAAGACAATGCCTGTTATCGAATCCGGCGCCGCTTCATTTTTTGATCTGCCCGATAGCCTTGTGACCAATGTCCTTTATGTAAGAGCTTACACAGCATGGATGTTGAATTTTGATTCTACATTATTATATATCAAGCCGATCAGCATTATAAGCAGTGCCGCAAAAAAAACAACGGCTGCCCCGGTAACATATACGTTGAATTTTTTTCCTGAAGGTGGTGATCTCATAAACGGGATCGAATCTTTGGTTGCATTTAAAATAACCGATCAATCAGGCAACCCGGCTAATGTAACGGGTAATATTGAGGATAAGAATGGAAAAAAATTATTGGCTTTTGCGGCTACGCATAATGGTATGGGAACATTTTCGTTCAGGCCTGTTGCGGATGAAACTTACAAAGCAGTATGGAAAGATAAAAAGGGAGTGGGTCATGAAACATTACTTCCTGCGGCAAAAAACCAGGGCGTTTCATTATCCATTACCAAAGTAAATAACAATGTAAGTTATACACTGAAGCGGACTGAAAATGCCGAACCTGCTTTTACTTCTTTTTTCGTAGTTGCACAGATGCAGCAACAAATGGTATACAGTGCTAAAATAAATCTCTCCGCAAAAACAGAAGTTACTGCAGCATTTCCAACAGATAGCCTCGGAACAGGTATCGTACAGTTAACCGTTTTAAATGCGAATGAAATTCCTGTAGCAGAACGCATTTTCTTTATCAACCACAACAACTATTATTTCAACACCGATCTTCATGCGGTTGAATTGAATTTAAGCAAACGCAAACACAATACACTGCAGGTAGACGTTGGAGGTAGTATCCTTACTAATTTATCTATTTCTGTTACGGATGAAAGTTTATCAACCCCGCCTTCAAGCCGCGATAATTTATATTCCAATGTTTTACTCAGCAGCGATCTTAAAGGATACATTTATGATCCTGCATATTATTTCTCTTCAGAAGAAGATTCTGTGGCTCAGCAACTGGATCTTGTAATGCTTACAAATGGCTGGAGAAGATTTAAATGGGAAGAATTGCTTGCAGGAAAATTTCCTGTTATAACACATCAGCCGGAAAATTTTATTTCTATCAATGGATATATTTATGGACCTGCTCCTAATTTATTAAGAGGGAAAGAAATTACCGGAATTTTAAAAACCAAGAGTGGTGATGATTTCCATACAATGCCAATTGATAAAGATGGAAAGTTTGAATTAACTGGTATTTCTTTTTTTGATACGGCAAGGTTTTACTACCAGGTTAACATGGATAAAGAAAGGAAGCTAACATCGATGTCAAGTTTTTCATTCAAAGTAAATTTTACAAATGCCACAGCAATGCCCCTTTCTTTTTTAAATTCTTTATATGCGCCCATTGCACCTGACACGGCCACTGCAGGAAAAAATAAAAGGAACACAAAACTTATCCTGGAAGATTTCAGTGAAGGCAAAAAAGTAAAGTCGCTTCAAACGATCGTATTAAAATCAAAAATAAAAACCAGGGAACAGGTAATGGATGAAAAATATACGAGTGGATTTTTTACAGGAGGCGATGCAGAAACTTTTGATGTAGAAGGAGATCCGCTTGCCAGGTCTTCACAAACTGTATTGAATTACCTGCAGGCGAGGGTTGCGGGGCTGCAAATTACAATGACGACCCCACCAAAAGTTACATGGCGAATGAGTCAAACGAGTATCTTTTTAAATCAATCGCCTTCAGATATTAGCCAGGTGCAAAACATACCCATGAATGATGTTGCTTTAATAAAAGTTTTTCGCCCGCCTTTCTTCAGTGCAACAGATGGTGGCGCAGGTGGTGCTATCGCTGTTTATTTGAAAAAAGGTGCGGGTAACGATGATTTTAAGGGCCTTGATTTTGTGAAGTTGAACGGTTATTCATCTATCAAAGAATTTTATTCGCCTGATTATGAAAAACTGCTTAATGATGCACCCGCAAATGATTACCGCACAACTTTATACTGGAATCCTTTTTTAATAATGGATAAAGACAAACGTCGGATCAAAATACCATTTTACAATAACGACAATTGTAAAAAAATAAGGGTGATCATTGAAGGAATAAATAAGGAAGGTTTATTATCAAGGGAAGAAAAAGTTTTTGAATAAATTTTAATATGGATCTCATTGTATTAATTTTCCTTGTGTTTCACATTGGAAAGAAAGCCAAAGAAAAAGGATTGAATGCCGGTGCCTGGAGGTTAAGGCTTGTATTGACATGGTTACTATTTGAATTTACAGGATTCGTTATAGGCGCACAACTCTTTCACGTAAACATAGATCGGCTGCTTGCCGGCAAAATGGAGGAGTTTTCAGGGCTGGCCCTATTCTCATTTGTTTGTGGTTTTGGCGGATACTTGTTGATAAAATACAGGTTAGATAAAATGCCCGCTAATCTTAATGATGAAACAAATGATAATGGCAACAACTAAAAAAGTGGAATAATACAGCGAGCCGTTAGTTATTTACTTTAAAATGGTTTTTAAAAATATCCAGGATATTAAAATAATACACTGCATCTGTCTGCACATTTGGATTGCCTATCGTACTTAAGTTTGAAAATAAATAATAACAGATTTTTTTTCCAGCCTTAAACAATATGCTATATTGATTACGGAACTCAAATCCCGGGTCTGATTGAAGTTTAAATATTTTGTTTTCTTTGAGTGTATTAAAAACAGTTTCATAGCTTATATCCGGCGTCAATAAATATTTTTTTGAGGGATTCTTCATAAGCAACTTACGGTCCTTAACATCGGAAATCGTATCTAAAATAAGTATGCAGGACCAGTTTTTTAAACTGTCATAAGATAAAACATAGAGGTGTATTACATTATTTGAATCAACGAAATGGAGCCTGATCTCAAGTTCATTTTTAGATTCATAAATATTATTAACTCCTTTTGTTGGGTCGCATGCAATACAATCTTTTTTTTTAAATGCCACCACAGCTTTTGGTGAAGATATTTTCCCATAATCCAATTGGGCAAAAGAAATTGAATGAATAAAGAAAAAAGCAAGCAGTTGAATCGTTCTTTGCATGATAAAAATATTATAGAAAGATCATTCCGCTATTCCTTCCAACGCAAATAAAAATGCATACTCTCTTGCTTTGTCTTTTAATGCTTTGAATCTTCCCGAAGCGCCACCATGTCCTGCTTCCATATTTGTATACAACAAGAGTTTGTTATGGTCTGTTTTCATTTCACGAAGCTTGGCCACCCATTTTGCAGGTTCAAAATATTGTACCTGGCTATCATGAAGTCCGGTTGTGACCAACATGTTGGGATAATTTTTCTTCTCTAGATTATCATAAGGAGAATATGATTTCATGTAGAAATAACTTTCTTTATTGGCAGGATTGCCCCATTCATCATATTCATTTGTTGTTAAAGGAATCGATGCATCACTCATCGTTGTTACTACATCTACAAAAGGAACAGCAGCAATGATGCCATGCCACAGATCGGGACGCATGTTTACAACAGCACCCATTAATAATCCACCTGCACTTCCGCCATTGGCATACAGGTGTTCCTTGCCCGTATATTTTGTTTCAATTAAATATTCGGCACAATCAATAAAATCTGTGAACGTATTTTTCTTCTTCATCATTTTCCCATCTTCGTACCAATAACGGCCCATTTCCTGTCCGCCACGTATATGAGCAATAACAAAGATGAATCCCCTGTCAAGCAAACTAAGTCTTACACTACTGAAAGATGCATCCATGCTGGCACCATATGAACCATATCCATATAATAATAACGGCGCTTTACCATCCTTCTTCACTCCTTTTTTAAATACTACTGACATAGGAATTTTTGTTCCATCCTTAGCAGTAGCAAACAACCTTTCTGTTGAATAATCTTCAGCATTGAATTTTCCGAGTACTTCCTGGCGCTTCATCAGTTTCTTTTCTTTGCTATTCATATTGTAATCATATACTGAAGCCGGAGTTGTTAATGATGTATAATTAAAACGAAGTGTTTCAGAATTATAATCCGGGTTGGCGCCAATACTTGCTGTATAAACTGCTTCGTCAAACGCAAGATCATGTGAACTGTTATTCTTAAGATCAACAATATGAATTTGTGTTAGGCCATTGCGTCTTTCAGAAACTGCTAAAAAATTTTTGAACAGGTCAAAGCCCTGCACCAAAACCTTATCATCATGTGCGATCATTTCCTTCCAGTTTGCAACATCGGTTTTATCTTCTGCTGCAGTCATTATTTTAAAATTCTTTGCATCCTTGTTGGTACGGATATAAAAAGTTGATCCTGCATGATCAACCTGGTATAATACTTCTTTTAATCTTGGTTGAAAAACGGCAAATGCATCAGCAGGTTTGTTTGCATCAATAAATCTTACTTCAGATGAAAGTGTTGCCTGTGATCTGATCAAAATAAATTTATCAGATTTTGTTTTCCCTACGCCAATATAGTTTGTCGGGTCTTTTTCTTCATAAACAACAACGTCAGTTCCTGCATCAGTTCCAAGTGTATGCTTTTTAATTTTTTCTGATAATAATGTAACAGGATTTTTAGCTGTATAAAAAATGGTTTTATTATCGTTTGCCCAAACAGGATCCCCTTCTGTATCAGGTATCATGTCTTTATAAATCTCTCCTGTTTCAAGATTCTTGATATAAATTTTATATTCTCTTCTCGATAAAAGATCAACCCCATACGCCATAAGTTTATTATCGATGCTGATCGCAAAACCACTTGCAGCAAAATAATTATGTCCTTCAGCCATTGCATTCGCATCCAGTAAAACTTCTTCTTTTGCATTAAGGTTTTCTTTCTTGCGGCAATACAGGTAATAATCTTTTCCTTCTACCTGCCTGCTGTAATAAAAGTATCCGTTCTTAAATACAGGCACGCTTTCATCCTTCTCTTTTATTCTTGCTTTCATTTCGGTGTATAATTTATCCTGGAAAGCGTTGGTACCAGCCATCATTGTTTCGTAATACTTATTTTCTGCTTCCAGGTAATTCACAGCTTTCGTACTGTCGGGTCCTTTTTTAAAAAAATCATTCATCCAGTAATAATTATCTACACGCATGTCGTTATGTGCAACAAGTTCTTTGGCCTTTTTTTCGGCAACAGGCGCAGCAATATTTTCCGGCCATTGGTAAGCAGTTCTTTTCATTGTTATTTGTCCTTTTGAACAGGTGTAGATAAAAGTAAACGGGATAATTGCTAAAAATGGTTTTATTCGCATGATCATATTTTTGATAAAACACGAATTTTATACTCGAATTGTATGAATCAGATCATTCTTAATTCGTGTATAAAATTCGTGTTTATTAAATTGATTTCTTCCACTTTAAACTGCCGGATAAATTATTGTTTCCTTGCAAGCACGATCGTGTTCTTAAACTTCTTTGTCTTCCCCTGCAGGTTGAATACTTCTGTATAAATGATATAAATACCAACCGGTAATTTATTTTTCTTTTCATCAAGCCCATCCCAGCGGTAATATCCTTTAATACCGCTCAATGCATTGCGTTCGAGATTTCTTACACGCCTGCCTACTGCATCAAAGATAGTAATGTTGGTTACGTATCCTGGTTCAGGGAAATTATAATTGATGGTAGCAAAATCATCCCTGCCGTCATTATCCGGGCTGAATACTTCAGGATCAATTTTTATTTCGCCCTGCACACCAGCGTCTAACCTATATTGTGAGTTCTTATAAGTAGGCGTTCCAAAATGTACACTCGATGCTGCGCTGTGCCAGTTTGCAGCGTTCTGTGACGGAGCGTTGTAATCGATCCTTTCCAACGCTACGCCTTCTTCATTGCTGATCAACGGAAACTGCCAGTCATCCAGGTATAGTACTTCATCAACAATATTCCCCTGTTCGTTCAACAACCGTACATCACCGGCATCATCATTATAAGATGGCATCGATACCTCAATGAAAGCATATAGATCATTGGCAACATAATCATGCAATACAAGATCCCTGCTCTCTGTAAGCACCATAAAATCGCCGGGGAAAAATAAATAATCCTCTGTACTCAGGTGTTCAAATCCAGAAGCATTTGCAATAGAAACATTTTTAAGATTAAGAATTTTATTACTCCGGTTATAAATTTCTACATAATCATTGCTTGCCGGTGTTGGGTTAAATAATATTTCATTGATAACGATATCGAAACTATCTACGGTTGCGGCAGGTAATCCAACCCTTGCTGTATCTTTTAATGCAGAGATACCATTGTTTGCACAATCTGTAACTGCAGCAGTTGCAACTGCTAAATAAATTTTATTTGGTTGCAGTGGCGTACTTAAAGTAAGTTGCACCCTGTCGAATACCGGGCTGACAGGTGTTGCAGAAACCGGGTTACCAATTCCATCGCTGATGGTATAGCCGGAAGCTATTGCTGCTTTTACTGCATCCAGGGGTTCATCAAAAACAAGTGTAACATGTAAATTATCGGGAGCGTATGCACGCAGTAATTTTGGTGATGTCTGATCAGGATTTACTGCATCAACAGAATTCTTTCTGCCCGGTGTGCCACCGGAAGGATCCTCACTTGCTTTCCAGTTTGACATACCTGAACATGGGTTGTGTGTATCGATCATTTCCAATGTCCAGCCGCCATCTTCTTTCAATTGATTCTGGTACCAGGCGTCTGTGTAATTTACAGAATGAATAATGGTGCCTTGTGGAGAAACCAAAGAAATAAGATCACCCGTATTGCCAATGCTTGGAAAACTTGTAACTGAAATAACATTACCATATACCGATAATGCCGGCACTGCACTTCCTGTACATACAATAACAAAACTATCTTTCTTTAAAAGATACGACGGCATGGGCCGCTTGCGCCTGTTGGTTTCACCAGTGTCCATCCCAACAGATTAATGTCAGCAGTTGAAGTGTTCCTAAGTTCCAGCCATTCCAGGTTTGGCAATGATACCTGTGGATCAGGGTCTGCCATCAGCTCATCGATCACCACATCGTATTGCTGCGGAACAGAGTAACTAAATGTACCAATAAGATTATTGGTTGCATTTGCAGACAGGTCATTTACTCCATTGATGGTGATCTGCAAATTGGTGTTGATGGGAAAGTTGCTTCCAAATGTCAAATGCACAAGTGAAGTGTTTGTAAGATCTCTTACAGCAATAACAGGCGAGCCAATACTATGATCAACAACATAGTTTGTCACCAGTTCACTGCTTAACTGTTCAACAGGTTCATTAAATAAGATGTCCAAAGTGCTTGCGCTGGTAGTCGTAAACGTTTGGACGGTAGGTGGCAGTACGTCTGGTACAAAATCACCTACTATAATATCGTCAATAAAATGTTTTTGAAAGAAGCTTGCCGTACTTTGTTTTACAAATACGCCAAAGAAGGCTGAAGTAAGATAAGTTGCATCTGTAACATTTCCTTCAGTAATAAAACCGCCTCCATTCAGGTTTCTTGAAAGCTGCCATTGATTGGCTGCATCACGTATCACTTTTATTTGAATGGCATTTGGACTTCCATTTAAAATTGCATCTGTCCCGTCAATGATCTTGACACTGGTTCCGCCATCTTTACGGAATAAACAAATCTCATCTGCTGATCCACCTATTCTTACAAAATAACCAGAGGTAGAGGTTTGAGTAAGGTCGCCTGCGTCTGCAGTAAGAAAAACATCTACATAATTTGCAGATGAAGGATTAAAATCTATCAACACAAAAAATTCCCATTGTGCTGTAGTTGCTTTTGTACTTGCAGTGCTGAGATAATAGCTGCTGCTCGCAACGGTATTATTGCTTTGCAACTGGAATGAACCATTCACGATCCAGTCTGTCATTCCACCGCCCCATGTAGGGTTATTGGTAAAATCGCCATCACTAAAATCCTCGGTAAACTGCGCAAAGCTGCACAGGCTGAACAATACTGCTATAAAGCCGGCGAGTAGTTTTTTTATCATATCGAATTAACTGTCTCTTAAAGATACGGTTAATTTGAAAATTAGTTGATTTGAAGATTTGAAGATGAAAAGAAGTTTTTGCATCGTAATCTCCAGGGATTACGAAATTATTCATCAGCACATTTTCAAATCTTCAAATCTTCAAATAGCATTATTTTTGCGAAAATTTATTCGATGAAAATTGCAGTTGTGGGTGCTACGGGCCTTGTTGGTACAAAAATGCTGCAAGTGCTTGCCCAGCGAAATTTCCCGGTAACGGAACTCGTGCCGGTTGCTTCTGAAAGGTCTGTTGGTAAAGAGATCGTATTCAAAGGCAATAAGTATAAAATTGTAAGTATGCAGGATGCCATTCTTGCAAAACCATCCATTGCCATATTTTCTGCCGGTGGGGGTACATCGCTGGAATGGGCTCCAAAATTTGAAGCTGCCGGCATCACTGTTATTGACAATTCAAGTGCCTGGCGCATGGACCCGACAAAAAAACTGGTTGTCCCGGAAGTAAATGCGCATGTTTTAACTGCAGCCGATAAGATCATTGCCAACCCAAATTGTTCTACCATTCAGATGGTGCTTGTTTTAAAACCACTACACGACAGGTATAAAATAAAAAGGGTTGTAGTAAGTACTTATCAAAGCGTAACAGGCACCGGTGTAAAAGCTGTTGACCAGCTCATGAATGAAAGAAAAGGGATCAAAGGAGAGATGGCTTATAAATACCCGATCGATCTGAATGCCATTCCACAAATTGATGTGTTTACTGATAATGGTTACACAAAGGAAGAAATGAAAATGGTGAATGAAACAAAAAAAATAATGGGTGATGATTCCATCAAAGTAACAGCTACCTGTGTACGCATTCCAACAATGGGGGGACACAGTGAAGCCGTGAACATAGAATTCGAAAACGATTTTGATATTAATGAAGTGAGAAAGATCCTTGAAAAAGCACCGGGTGTGATCGTACAGGATAACGTTGCTGAATTTCTTTACCCCATGCCACTTACCGCACATGACAAGGATGATACTTTTGTTGGCAGGATAAGAAGGGATGAAACACAACCAAACACGTTAAACTGCTGGATCGTGAGTGATAATTTAAGAAAAGGTGCAGCAACGAATGCGGTGCAGATTGCGGAATATTTAACCCCCTCCGCCCCCTAAAGGGGGAACTGACCGGCTGCTAGAACACAGCAAAATAATTGTAATAAAAAAGAGCCATCAAAATGATGACTCTTTTTTATTACAGAGTTTCCCAAGTTCCCCCTTTAGGGGGCGGAGGGGGTATGGTTTATACAATCGTCCACGTTTCTTTTCCCTTCAATAATTTATCAAGATCTCCTTTTCCTTTTGCTGCGATCACGTCTTCGATCTGCATGGTCATTACATCTTCGTAGCAGGCCCTGTCGGTTTCATAAAAAACACCGAATGGCCTTGGTAAATGTCCTGCAAGATTTGGATCGTCAAACATGCGGATCAATATCTGTGCTTTATAAAAGTCTCTATCATCATGCACCCAAAGATCATCAACACTTCCTCCTGCTGCCAGGTCAACGATCACGGGTTTAAAGCCATCGAGTTTTATTCCTTTGTTCTGTGTGGCGCCAAAGATCAATGGTTTACCTTGTTCTAAAAATAAAACCTCATCAGCTTTCGTACTTTTTTCAGTGAATATTTCGAAAGCACCATCATTGAAAATATTGCAGTTTTGGTAGATCTCGAGGAAAGATGCTCCTTTATGTTGCTGGGCACGCAACAACATTGCCTGTAAATGTTTTGGATCACGATCCATTGTTCTTGCAATGAAACTTGCATCTGCACCCATCGCTAAGGCCAACGGATTAAACGGATGATCAATACTTCCAAAAGGCGTACTCTTGGTGATCTTTTTTTCTTCCGATGTTGGAGAATATTGCCCTTTTGTAAGCCCGTAAATCTGGTTATTGAACAATAAAACGTTTACATCAAAATTCCTGCGCAATAAATGTATGGTATGATTGCCGCCGATACTAAGACCATCTCCATCACCGGTCACGATCCAAACACTAAGCTCAGGACGGGCCGCTTTTAATCCACTTGCCACGGCAGTAGCACGGCCATGAATGCTATGCATGCCATAGGTATTCATGTAATATGGAAAACGGCTGCTGCAGCCGATACCAGAAACGATCACGATATTTTCTCTTGGGATACCTATCGTAGGCATGATCTTTTGTACCTGCGCCAGTATCGAATAATCGCCGCATCCGGGGCACCAACGAACTTCCTGGTCGGTTGCAAAATCTTTGGCGGTTAAAGGGGCCGGGGTTGTTGTTACGTCGCTCATAGTATAAAAATATAGAGTATAATTTAGGATTTTTAAAGTTAAGAAATATTCAATGTTTTCCAACTTGAAAATTGAATATTGTACGTTGGATATTGAATATTAAAAAAATCGTTTTGTAGGAAATTTTCAATACCCAACGTACAATGCTCAATGTTCAGGGCTTAGCTGTTGCCGTATCTTTTTTCTTTTTTGCTGTACTGATACTTTTGCCGATAATGGCTATTAATGCTTGTGTTTCTTTAAAAATCTCATCAAGTCTTGTGGCTGGTTTGATCAGATCTTTTTTGCCAATTATTTTCAACGTAACCCTGCATTCTTTTAATTCTTTTAAAACGATTGAAAGCTTGTGCAAAAAATCATTTATTGATTCTGCAGCCTGAGCTTCCGCATAATTCAATGCAGGCAAGTGGCAGGATTTTATTAATTGAGTTGCTAGATAATTTCCTGCCCTGGTATTTGGTAATGCTTCCACTACATCAATCATTCTGCAGGTAAAATCTACAAGCCTGTCTTCAAGGTCAAATTTCTTTACATCCATAAATCAGATTTTGAAATCCAAGTTATATAGGACCGTTGATTGAAGAAAGAGTTATTAAGCAGGAAATGTTGAGAATTTTCTTTAAAATCTCTGTGCTTTTAGCTTTCCGGAATGTTATCCTTGAGCATTGAAAATCGTACGTTGGATATTGAAAATTTCTTCTTATCCGGTTTTTTTGAATACTCAATATCCAACGTACGATTTTCAATGCTCAAGTTGTAAAGCCTCCCAGTATTCTGCGGCTCTTCTTGTATGCGGAATCACGATCGTTCCTCCAACAATATTCGCCACGGCAAATACTTCATACATTTCTTCTGTATTCACGCCGAGCTCATGTGATTTACCTAAATGATATTTGATACAATCATCGCAACGCAGCACCATACTTGCTACAAGTCCCAATAATTCTTTTGTCTTTACATCCAATGCTCCTGCAGCATAGGTATTGGTATCAAGGTTCCATAATCTTTTTAATACGAGGTTTTCTTTGCTTAAGATAACTTCGTTCATCCTGGTACGATAGTCGTTGAATTCTTTTACGAGTGGGCTCATGTTGTGTATAGTTGAATGGTTGATAAATTTGAATAGTTAATAAGTAGAAAGGTTGACAAAGTTAACAGGTTAATTCTATCAACTTTGTCAACCTTTCAACAGCATCAACCAATCAACTAACCCTCACATCAAGTTTAATGACGGTACCACCGTTAGAAGAAATCTCCACCTTACCGGCAATCTCATCCATTCTCTTTTTCATGTTCTTCAAACCATTACCAAACTGGTTGGGGTTGATGATGCCGCTGCCATTATCTTTTACCTGTATGTGCAGTGTTTGGTCGGAAACAAAAAGATGCACAGCTACTTCGTTAGCGCCGGCGTGTTTTAAAGTATTATTAAACGCCTCCTTCATAATAAGGAAAAGATTTTTACGCAATACGCCTTTTAATTGCAAGGACTGGGGAAGGTCCCTGTCATTGGTACACCTGAAGTCTACGCCTGAATTTTCAAAAAAGGAAAACCCATACTGTCTTACATATTCAATGAAATTTTCCAACGTATCATTTTCTACATTCAAACTCCAGATAATGGTATGCATACGATGTGCAATATCCTTTGCGGTAACAGAAATTTTTTGAGCGAATGCAGAAGTGTTTATTGTGTTGCCCTGTTGTGCAAGCAGGTCGCTCATCATACGAATACTGCTGAGCCCACCCCCAACATCATCGTGAAGATCGGCAATGATCCTTTCTCTTTCGATCAATACAGCATGCTGGCGTTGGTATGCAGCATTGATCAATGATTTTTCAGTATCAGCGATCTTCTTTTGCAAAGCCACTGTAAATAAGAACATGTCGAGCAGGATACTTATCTGTACAGGTAAAAATATTTGTATAACGTCAATCAATGTTCCGGTATGGGGAACATAAATGGAGATGAGTAATGTTACCATGCTTCCCAGCAGGATCATGATCGTTCCCCATATAATATATTTTGAATAAGGAACCCTGTGTTTAAGAAGTGCAATAACCATATAGAGCTGTACAGGCAGAATCAACATGCTTACGAAGTAGTAGATCTTATCATAGCGAACTTCCAGAAAATTAAGTCCCAGGCATGTTGCGGATAAAATAATGTACACAACGATCATTACCCGGAAAAATCTGAACAAATAAGCGGAAGTACTTTTTAATCCCAGGTAATAGATAATAAAAAATGTATAAAACACACTGCTCATGTATTGAACGGGTCGCTTAAATAAATTTAAGGCGGTAATTGCAGCGCTGCTTTTTGCAGTTAATGAAAAGAAAAGTTCAGGTATTGCCAGTAAATAATAAACAGATACAGCCAGCAGGTAAAGCGCATAATTAAGATGTTCCCTTCTTTTTAAGATGCTGTATTGAATAAAAAAAAACACGCTCATGAAAATGGCAATGCTTTCGAAGAACAACGCAAGATATATTTGGAAATTCAGCATGTTTGGCCGCAGGGTGACTATCTTTTTAAATACAAATTAACGGCTTCTACCCTTGTGTTCACCTGTAATTTTTTATAGATATTTTGTACATGCTTGCGTACGGTACCGCCGGAGATTTGCAGTTCATCAGCAACTTCTTTCCCGATCAAACCTTTGGCAAGGTTTTCCAAAACCATTTTTTCACGATCACTCAATGTTTCGATCAGCATATTCTCTTTGCTCATGCTTGCAAAACTTGCAACAACCTTACGAGCAATGGTGCTGCTCATGGGGCTACCGCCTGCGATCATTTCTTCCAATGCCTGCATGATCTTTTGCGGGCCTTCTGTTTTCAAAATATAACCGCTTGCACCTGCTTTTAATGAATCGAAGATCTTGGTATTGTCTTCATAAGCGGTACACATCAGGAACAGCATTTGGGGGAACATGGTCTTTAATGCATTCACGCACCTGATACCACTCATGCCGGGGAGATTGATATCCATCAGCACTGCATCGGGAACAATATCAGGGATCTTTTCCATTGCTTCTTCGGCATTGGCATAACTACCTCCAAGATCATATCCCGGGGTAAGTTCTACCATCAGGTTCATGCCTTCCCGAAGGTCATTTTTATCCTCTACAATGCATATTATTTTAGGGTTGCTGGCCATTCGTGTAAAGCTACAATATTAAGGGTACTATTTAAATACTCAAATGCGGGTAGTTAGAATTCTGAATTCTGAGTTGAACATTGAATATTCAAAATGTAAAATATGAAAGCAATGTTCAATATTCAACATACTACGATCAATGTTCTTTGCACGATATTAAAAAGTTCTTTATCCCAACCACGATCCCTTCCGTCATTTCTTGTTGAAATCCTTCATCAAGCATTTTCATCTCTTCTTCAGGATTGCTGAGGAATAAGGTTTCTATTAATGCATTGGGATATTCGGTTGGGCTGTTCAACATAAAATTGAATGAGCTGTTGTTGCCATAATCCGTTAAACCAAGTTTCAACATCTGCTCATGAATGGGTGTATTCAAAGCTTTAAACCCCGGATAACGGTAAAAAGTAGCCGTACCTGCGGCTCTGAACGGATCACCGGAAGAATTCAAATGAATACTGATCAAAATATCCGGCAGGCTATCGCGGTAAAAAAGAATGCGTTCCTTGTTATCAAAAAAAGTTTCTGTTGTTCTTGTCATGATCACTTTGGCTCCTTGTGCTTCCAGCGTTTTTTGAAGCTTTAATGATAACGCAAGTGCAAGTGTTTTTTCTTCAATACCAGTTGGACCAATGGCGCCTGTATTTTTTCCTCCATGGCCGGCATCAATTCCAATAATTAATTTATTCAAAGAAAGATCTGCAGGCTGATGTTTTACTTTTATCACAAGTGTATTTCCACGGAAAAAAACCTGGTGACCCCAATGCTGTTTGTGTGTAAGCTGAATAGTAACCCTGAAAATATCATCTGCAACCTGTTCATAATTTACATCACTGATCTCTTTTGTATTTTCCAGTTGTGTTATCCAGTTGGTATTGTTGGTGGCTCCAAAAATATCGACAACGATCCTTGACGGTTCCATCAACTGGAAAGACTGGTAAGGTAATCTTGATGTAAGTTCTATGTTCACATAATCAAAAGATGAATCTCCATACACTTTCCATTTACCTGTTAATGCCGATGGTTCAAATGTTCCTTTAGGCGCCAGCGTTACGTGTTCGTCGGGAATATAAGCAGTTCTTGTTTTTGCCAGTTGAATTTTATAATGCGTTCCAACTTTACCGATGACCTTAAGTGGTATTAAACTATCAATGTAACCAACTTTGGCACCGCCGAGTCGATCATCTCCCAGCCCGTATTCAAGATGTGCCAGCCTTCCTTTCGTGATCGCAACATTTGGAGCAAGTGGCGACATGATAGAAAAACTATCTTTTGTTTCTTTTATCACTTTTTGCCCTGTTGAATCTACAATGGATACAGGTATTTTCATTGAAGAAAAACTATCTGTACTCTTTATTTCATAAACGCCCTGGTAAATGCCGGGCATTCCTCTTGTTTCTGTTATTGGCATTTCATACAGGGGCACATTATTCATCACACTCATCTTGCTTCCCGGGAAGGCTTTTACTTTGAATTCAATCTTATCGCCTGGCGTTAAAAGAAGATTTCCTTCGGGGAACGTCCTGATGCTTTCTATACCAAATGTTTTTACCGGCTCTGCAGGTTTGGGTATCTCATAAATAAAATGAATTGCTTTGGAAGCAGACTTCCCTGATTCCGAGATGGCAACAAGTGTAAATACATTGTCTCCTTCTTTCAGTCTTATTTCATATGCAAAAGCACCTGTAGGATAAACTTTTATTTTTTCTCCATTGATCATCAGGTTGCAAGATTTACATGTGCTGCCAATAATAAATTGTTGTGAAGAGGTTGTATTGTTCTTTTCCTTATCGGGGTTAGTAAGTTTTATAAATGGCTTTTCTGCAACCTGAGCAGAAGCTGTTATAAAAAACAATATCGATGAAAAAAGGAGTGTGTATTTTGCCTGCAAAAAATGGTTTCGGGTTTTCTTAAAATTCATAATGCAAAAATATTATAAAATGGCTGCAGTATAGCCCATGTTATCTACCTTAACATAATTAATTATAACGCTGCCGCTCAAAATTAAAATAGTGTCGGTTTGAGCCGACACTATTTACGTTGCCATTAAATTTGTGAAGAATCACTTTTTTGTAAACAACTTATTGCAATTAATGAGGATGCGAATATTGAAAAATAAATCAAATTAAAAAACAGTGTTTACACCCTTTTTTACGTTTAGGAATTTATACGTTCAGCATATTCATAATTAATGGCAACTTCCTAAACCTCTAAATTTATAAACCTATTAACCATATTAAACATGAACCGCATCGACCGTGTTTCTGCAATACTTATCCAGCTGCAATCAAAGCGTATTGTAAAAGCGCAGGATATTGCTGACCGGTTCAATATCAGCCTGCGCACGGTTTACCGTGATATCAAAGCCTTGGATGAGGCAGGCATTCCCGTTATTGGCGAAGCAGGTATGGGATACAGCATCATGGAAGGTTATCGTTTACCGCCGGTTATGTTTACACAGGAAGAAGCCACTGCATTCCTCACAGCAGGAAAGATGGTAGAAAAGCTTACCGATTCGTCTACCCGTTCCAGCTATGAATCGGCATTGTTTAAAATAAAAGCAGTACTTAAATATTCAGAAAAGGATTATGTGGAAGGTTTGGAAGATCATATTGAGGTAGTACAAAATCCTTACCTGCCGGTTAATTCAAATGCGCAGATCCATTTACAGACCATTCTTCAAAACATCGCCAACAAAACAATCATTGATATTGGCTATTATGCCAACCATACCCAGGAATACAGCAACAGGATGGTAGAGCCGATCGGGATCTTTTACCTGGGGAGCAACTGGTACATGATCGCTTATTGCCATCTGAGGAAAGATTACCGTCATTTCCGTACCGACAGGATCAGTTATATAACCCCCACTGCTTCACATTTTGAAAAGGAGCACCCTTCGCTCAAAAGTTTTCTTGATAAAATGAAACAGGAAAAGGAATTGCATGAAGTGATCATCCGGGTTGATAAAGATGTGCTGAAGTATTTTGGCGAGCAGAAATATTATAACGGGTTCATATCAGAAAAAGAAATAAATGGAAAGATGGAAATGCGTTTTCTTACACAGTCGCTGCACGGTTTTGCCCGTTACTTTCTTTTGTTTGGCGAATTCGCCGATATCATTTCCCCGCTTGAACTAAAAACTACGATTGAGACCATTTTAAAAGAAATTTCAAAAAGATTACAATGAGTTTTGCCACTGATATTATCTGAACTGTGATTAGAATGATCTTTTGATGGATTATGATTCGGGTTAAATAATCATAGTTTTCATTTAATCACACAAATCATAGTTCAGACAAAAAATAATTCCTGACACTGTTGACATAGGGCTGTCACTACCCGGTTTTTTCTTTGTGTTATCATTCACACATTTAAAAAACAGTTATGAATCGTAACCAGGAATTTTTAAGAGAACTTAACAGGGAAGCCGCTACCACACGCAAAATGCTTTCTGTAGTACCAAACGATAAATTCGATTGGAAACCCCATCCAAAAAGTATGAACATCCGCCAGCTGGCCGGGCACATTGCCGAATTGCCGTCGTGGATAAAAATGGTACTTAACACCGATGAGCTTGATTTTGCAGCAAATCCATATGAATCGCCGGCAATAAATGATACCAAATCACTTGTTACATTGTTTGAAACACATCTCAAAGAAGGCCAGGATGCATTGGCTATTGGTAAAGAAGAACAACTGGACGAACTATGGACACTCAGGAATGGTGAACAGGTTTATAGTAAAGAACCCAAAGCAGATGTTATCAGGATGTCATTGTCGCAGATCATTCATCACCGGGCTCAATTAGGCGTGTTCCTTCGCTTGCTGGATGTACCCATTCCCGGTAGCTATGGACCAAGTGCCGATGATAACAGTTTTTAATTGATTCCGGGTCACTAAATTAGAATATTCAATATTCGACATACAATGTTCAATGCTCACCGGATATATTTCGTTGAACATTGTACATTGTATGTTGAGCATTGAATATCGTTATTTAACTACTAATTGTGTAGCAAGAGCTTTCTGCGTTTTGAGGTCGGTGGTTTTTACAATATAATTACCTGTATTCGCAAGGCTAAGTTTTACAGTAGTTGTATTCGTGTATTTATTAACGATTGTATTTTCTTTTTGGATCAGTACACCTGATATGTTATAGATCTCAACCTGTTGTTCTTCACCTGCAGGATAATCCCATTTTATTGTAAGCAACGAATTAAGTGAAATTGGATTAGGATAAATAAGAATGCTGGTTGCTTGTGTGCAAACAACAGGTGCAATTTCTTTTTTCTTTTTTGATCTCCTGGTTGAACGAACAGTTACTCCACCTGCTGTTACATATGTCAAACCTTGAACATTCCGTGTCAGTTTTATTAAAATAGTACTGTCAGTTGCATTTTCGGGAACAGCCACCATTTCTATATCGTAACCAACGCAGGATACCTTTATAAATCTTTCATTGCCTGATAATCTTATTGAAAAATTTCCCGCTACGTCAGTCGCCATACCCCGCTGTGTTCCTGGTATTGTTATGGATGCAAATGCAACCGGGTTATCCTGCAAATCTTTTACTACTCCCTTTATTGTTCTGAATACTTCTGTTTCTTCACATGCTGATACAGAATCTCTTTGTATTGAAGTTATTTCAATATTGTTTTTTTGAAATGTTTGTTGAGCCGTTGCTTTTAATGACAAAAGAAACAATGGAATACTTACCTGGAAAAAATAAGTTAACCATGGAATTTTTTTTGTAGGAACAATTAATGCTTTGTTCAGTTGATCATCGCTAAAGCGACCGCAAACATGAGATTGTTTTTTCTTAAAAAAATTGACAAGCTGCTCATCACTCATCAAACTAAAATCAATCACTGTTTTCTGGCATGCATTGCAATATCTTCCCTGTGCTTCAATCGTCATCTTGTTCCAGTCCTCATGACAGGGGTGGGGAATTTGTATTTCTATTTGCTTTGCCATAGGGTTTTATTACATGACAAATTAATTACATAACATGCTGCATGAAATTTAGCCGCTATTTAGTTTAAGAAATGAATATGTGGGAAACAAATACAGCTTTAAAAAAACAATAAGCTGCCTTAAAGGCTTACGATTTCAAGGTTATAAAGAAAGTATGTATTTTAATCGATGAGTAGTAAAAAGAAATATTCAATGTTCATTGAATTGTATTTTCATTGAACATTGAATATTGTATGTTGGGTATTGAACATTCCTTAGTTATACATCGCCTTCACAATACCTGCAACCATATTATTGATAGAAACTGCAACAACGGTAAGATTTCCTGTCTTCGTTTGCAACGGCAGGGTTAGTTCCTGTGCAGGTAACGGTGTGCCGTCATAGTTGATTGCCAATTCAGTTTCATAACTGGTGGTATCAAGCGGGTTTTGTATGTTACATGAAACCGCGATTGCTTTAATATTTATTTGCCCGGAAAAAGGAAGCGGGCTGATCGGGTTGGGCGAATCAAAAGCAGGAATGCTTATCGAGAGGTTTCCGTCGTATGATTTATTAACAGGTAGTGCTGCATAAAAAAGATCTGCCATTGTGTTTTGTTCGTCGAATGCAAATCCTTTCAGCATGGGAACATTGTCTACAGGTGTTACCGTATCTGCAGGTTTGGTACGTAAGAATTGCTGTAACGTATTGTTTAACCTGTACATCAATTTCCTGCCCGATTGTTCGGGTATCAATGGTTTTAGCGGCGCTCTTAATTTTGCAGAAATAGCGGATGCTTTTCCCATAATAGCAGCCTGTTCTTTTGCAACAGGTGCCTGCGTTCCTGTTTTTCCTTTTGCACGCTGCAGGTGCACGCCTTTACTTTTATAAAAAATTACATCCCCGAAAGTTCCTTCGATCTGTGTATCACGTTGTTTTGCCATAATAATTATTATACCCGTGTTTTAATAACACGGATCATGGCGCAAAATAAGTTTATCGGGAAGAAATAAATTGCAAATTGAGTTTCACTAATATCCACTAAATATCAACAAGTGTTTTAAATATTCGTGCTTATCAACACAGATGAGTTTTAATTGCTTTACCAACTTTGCAAATGACCAACTCACAACTCATAACGCTAAACTTCCTTGTGTTCATTCAATTTATGCAATTCCAATATTGTTGTATTTCCATCTTCACTTGTGTGATACATGGGTACAAATTTGCGGTTGAATAATATTTCGTTGAAAGTATAAGAAGTTCGTTTCTGTACATAATTTGAAAACACATCATCAAAACCACGCAACATTACGTAGAGTTCGGCATCTGCGTTTTTCATATCCTCTTCTGTAAATCCATAAAAAGGACTGCTTTCATCAATCGGGTGAACTACGGTCCAGCTCATGGGCAGGCTCTCTACCCTGGACCTTTCAAGTGAAAGACTGAAATATTTATAATCTGATTTTTCGCCTTCGGTTACAAGTAACCCGGCATTCAACCTTACTTCCAGGTCGGTAAGCGTATGTTTATCTTTATATGCTGCAAAGCGAAACATCAATGCTTTACCATCTTTGTAAGGACTGATCAATGCATGATCACTTAATATGAGATAGCTTCTTGGTTTTGAAAATCGTCCATAAATCAAACCGGTTGCAATAGCAAGTGAAAGAAAACCAGTTAGTGCTTCGATGGCAGCAACTGTATTGGCTGCATCACCAACAGGATTTACATGACCATAACCAACTGTAGTAAAAGTTTGTGTGCTGAAATAAAATATTTCCCTGAATATTTTCCAATCGCTGCCGCTGATCAATCCATCAAGTTGTTCGGGACCAATTATAAAATAGATCGTTGAAAAAATTAAGTTGATGACAAAGAAGAAAACAAAAATAACAGCGGTGAATTTCCATTGCGACAGGTTGAGCATGTCATGAAAAATGCTGAACCTTTTATGAAATGCCATTCCTTCCTTTACCAGGTTGTAACTACCATCTTTATTAATGAAGCGACCGCCGGTATCATTGGTGTTGCTGGCAAACCCGGTATCGTTGTTTTGTTTTGAAAAAGGATTTATTTTCCTCAGTGCCATCTGCTAAAATAATTATAATGCAAATCTATACATGATATGTTTAATGAATTATTTTTTCCTGATCCTTACCGACGTTCCGTTTCCAGGTGAAGATATAATCTCTACCAGGTAACCGATCTGCTCGGCACGATGTAACAGGTTTTTTAATCCATTGCCTTTTGAAACTTCACCAGTTAAAAATCCTTTGCCGTCATCACTGATCATTAATATTTTCAGGTCCTTCCTTGCTTTAAAAACAACATCAATATTTTTACATTCAGCATACTTTATACTATTGTTGATGACTTCTTTTGACATCAGTAAAAGATTTCTTTTCTCAGTTTTGGAAAGAAGCTGGAAACTTTCTTCCGTTTCTGATTTGCATTGAAACTGCAATCCGTTTGCGGTAGTTACAGGCAGTGCAAATTTTTTGATCCTTTCAAGGAATTCACTGATGCTATCCTGCGAGTCATCCAAAACCCATATCATGTCCCGCAATCCAATCGTTGCTTCTGTTAAGGCATTTTCAATTTCGTCAAGGTATCCCGATTTGCCGTTATCTTTTTTTGCAAGATGAGTGAATACTTTCACGGTATTGAGTGTGCTGCCAATATCATCATGAAGATCGCTTGCAATGTTTTTCCTGATCAGGTGCTGTTGTTTTACCTGGCTGATACGGTAACGGTAAAACGCATAAAATAAACCAGCGATGGTTACCAATACCAGCAACCTGAACCATAATGTCTGGTACCATTTGGGCTCGAATACGAGTGTTAGTTTTTTAGCCTCTGACCAATAGCCATCTTCATTGGAAGCTTTTACTTCAAGAGTGTATGAGCCGGGGCTAAGCCCGATGAGGCTAATAAAATTTTGTGTTCCCAGGTTTATCCATGATTTATTTAATTCTTTGATCCTGTATTGATAAATAACACGATCGGGATTTAAATAGTTTAAACCGGTAAATGAAATATTTACCTGCAACCAGTTACTTGGAATTTTAATTAACTCCTCTTTGAGATCAGAAGTATCAATTATTTTATTTTCAAGTTCCAGCCTTATGTTTTTAAAATAAAAAACAGGTGGGGTTTTATTAGTAGTAAATTTTGAAGGATCAATGATCGTAAATCCATTTACGCCGCCAGCAAAAACAGCTTCATCGTTTTTCATACCGCACACTTCTTCAAAACCGTTTGAATGCAAACCATCTTCTGCAAAATAATTTCTGCATTTAAAAGTATTAAGATCGATCAGTGATAAGCCATTATTACTTGTTACCAGCAGATCTTTTCCGGATAAATCATAAACCTGGTAAACACCTTCATTTGACAACCCGTTCTTTACCCCGATCACATTTTTTATTTTGTAAGTAGAATCCAATTGCAGCACACCTGATCCATAAGACATGATCCAATAACATCCTTTTGATTCACACATGTCAAAGAATAGCTTATAAGGAGCCTTGCTATTACTATCAGTAAGGAAAAGGCTTGTTTCCCGTTTAAGATCTTCCGACAATATACTTATCACATTATCCGAAAGCACCCATATCCGATTCCTGGCATCCCTGAAAATATTGTTTACAATGCTTGATGACAAACTAACCGGCCCGGTGCCTTCCGTAATTTTTCGTACAGTTTTCTTTTCCGGATTCCATACAAGTATTCCATTATTATTTTCTGATCCCAATATCACCAGGCTATCATTTATAAATAAATGGCTGTTAACTGGTATTGAAGAATACAATGAAAACTCCGGGTATATCTTTTCAATTGGAATAATTTTTCCATTATTAAAAATGAACATGCCTTCACGTCTTGAAACATGCACATATCCTTTTTTATCCTGGTAAATATGATAATACAAATGGCCGGTATCATACTTGGTATATTTATTTGTAGTATGATCAATTTGAACGACACCATTGATCAGCCCTGCAAGTATATCCCCATTCGGTAATGGGCAGATGGATCTTACATGATCGAGTTTTATATTTGTTATTTTATCATAATTAAATGGAGTGAAAGGGGATTGCAGTTTTGAAATAAAAGCCAATCCTTCCTGGCAGCCCAGCCATGTGTTGTCATCATTATCATTGTAAATACAAGCCACTGCATTTAGCCAGTCTGTTTCCGATGTTCTCGCCGGTTCCTGAAGTACAGTATAATATCTTAATGCCTGGTCGAATTTAAAAAGTTTATTAAAGCCTGATAAGAGTATATCGCCTTGTTTATTCAATGCTATATAATCTATATTTTCAGTATTCAACACCGGAAGGCTTGTGCATGGAAAGTTATCAATATCAATATCGTAGTTTTTTGAATAACTGATCTTTCTTAATCCCTGTGTTGTTGCTAAAATTATTTTTCCCTTAAGGCAAGTGTATCTTATAAAACGGATTT
Source organism: Ferruginibacter sp. (assembly GCA_047601875.1). Taxonomy (GTDB): domain Bacteria; phylum Bacteroidota; class Bacteroidia; order Chitinophagales; family Chitinophagaceae; genus Ferruginibacter. Next base: position 2,182,265 of record JASGIL010000001.1, read on the forward strand.
CATTGCTTTTGCGATGGTCGTTTAATGATGTAAGTTTAATTTCTTTAATTACAGCTTTTGTTATTGGATTGTAAATAACGATCCCATAGCGATCATAACAAACCCATACATTTCCATTCTCATCAAGCAGTATAGAGCGAACAGCAAGGTCAACAGAATTTTTGTGGTTTTCGGGTAATGCAAGTGTGTTATCAAATTTATTATTTAGAATATTATAAATCCTTACGCCGGTAGAAGTACCAATCCAAAGAAAATTTCCTGTTTTTAACATTGAAATGTTCCAGTCATCGTTAGTAACATGAGGAATTTGAATGGTTGTTATTACTTCTCCAGTAATTGTATTGATAGCATTTATACCAAATTCTCCCGGCAAAACCCAAATAAGATTTTGTGCAGTATCTTCAATTAATTCTCTTACATCTGTACCACATATTTGTTGCTTTGGTTTTGCATTCTTTGTATAGTTTGTAAATGATCTTCCATCGAATTTACTAAGGCCATCTTGTGTAGCCACCCACATAAAGCCCCATTTGTCTTTTATAACTTTCCTTATGTTATAGCTGCTTAGTCCATCTTTTTGAGTATATTTCCTTACAACAACTATTTCCTTCTTTTGTGAAATAGCAGGCAGGCTCAACATCAATAAAAAAATAAAACTAATTGTATGCTTCATCAAGGAAAAAAAAGGGTAATTGTTTTTCTAATATATGCAGATTTTAGGATAGAACCGAATGAAGACGGTGACGTAAAATTTAAAGCATCAATTTTTTCTATGAATAAAGAAATGAAAATTGAACTTAACCTGTTATTAAAAGAAATATTAACAACTCCATTAAATCCTCAAAATGCAAGACTATACGTCATTTTTAATACTATCCGGTCCATATCCGACAACAAAAAAGTCCCTTATGAAACCAAAACGCTTTTTTATGAAATCGGAAATGACAGGAACCTTCCCTTTAATCAATTTAAAAAAGTAAAAGTTTTAAATGAAGGCGAAACGAATACCATGCAGGTGAGTTATAAATTAACAAAATTATTAAAAAACGTTCCTGTGAAATCTAATGAAGAAGTTGTGCTGGTGACCTGGGATCACGGCTCTGCTTTTGGAATATTCAGGGATGCGAATCCGAATGCTAAACATGCAGAAATAAGGAAAGACATTGATGAGGAACTGGAAGATTATCCTTACCTAAAAGAGTTTTGGGATCGGGCATTAATAAATCCTGCATTTAACAAGTTTATTAAAACCGAAAAAAAGAAAATTCCTAATCCTGTTATCTATGCTGCAAATAATTTTTATTCGCTGACTTCCGAATATAACAACTGGAAAGACCTAAAAGATATGATTTTTAAAGATACGCTTTCAGGTTTTTGGACGATCCCAAAAAATGACAAGGGAAATGCACTGCTTAAATTAATATTTGATAAAGAAAAGTATCTCCAACAAGATTTAAAAGATTTGGTGGACCCATCCCTCATTGAGATAGCAGCAAAGGGGTTAAATATCAAAGAAGCAGCTGCAGAGATTCTTACCAATAAAGAATTAGCAGATTCGATCAAGGGTTGGATAAAAAATAAAAAAGTTGCAGTATTGCTAATGATGAATTGTTGGATGATGAATTTACACACGATGTACGCCTTAAGGAATAACGTCGAATGTCTCGTTGCGCCTCAGGGAGATATTGCTATTCCGGGATATAATTACAGGGATATACTACGATATATTTATAAGCCTAAAACTTACTATAGATCAAATCAAAAACTGGCAATAAAAATGGTACAGACCTGTGAAAATAAGTTTGCACTAAAAAGAGCCGAGAATGTTTATAAACAGATGGAAAGAGTTCCCAGAAAAATAGATGAATGGAAAATAATCGCAATCGATCTTCAAAAAAAAGATTTTAAGAACAAGAGAATTTTAGATAAACAAATAGTTTCTCTAAAAAAATTAATTGACGTTATGAATTGTAGTGTTGAAGATGAGCAAGAATCAGAAATGAAATGGCTTTTTAAATATGTAAGATCACTTTGTTTTGATTTTGCAGTACCACCAGGAGGAAAAATGATTGACATCCGAAACTGGGTATCGAGTATTCGATATTCTGATGAAGGCTTTTCAGGAGCATCGAAACTTAACAATGATACGGTTACATGTATTGATGATTTTTTAGCTTCAACAGCTAAAGAAGATAACAATTCTATTATACTGAAAATGTCAGAAGGAAAGTCTGTTTATCCTGAAAATAACGATTCCCGGTTATTAATTGCCGGAATAAGACTTCCTCCGACGGGATATACTCTTTTTTTCCCGGAACTTGATTTTAATGATGATTTGAATTTAAAAGATAATATTTCCAAAGATCAATTATTAAAAAGAACTCTCTCAAACTGGAAAATCTTTTTAAATAAAAGTATTGATGAAAATATTACCTTTTAATCTTTAACCTAAGCTTTTTTCTTCTTTTTTTCTTTGGATAACGCGGTGTTTCCATGTTCACCTTTTTGGCCATTTGTTTTTAAATCGAAATCTTTTCCTGAAGATTTAAGAAGGACTTCTCCACCTGAAGTAACTTGAAGCTTTATGGCATTTAGTTTTCCATTTATTAAATTCTTCAATTTAAATACACCACAAGGATCAAAACCTTTTTTTATTGGAATAGGAGTAGTTCCGGTATTTACTTGTAAATTGGTCCCGGCATTTTTTAGTTTAAACGTGACTACAAATGTTCCATCCTTTTCTATTAAAAGATCTGTAAGGCTGGAAATCTTAAACTCTGCTCCGTTCTTAATTGCAAATTCGCCTTTTTCTAATGTGTTTTTAATTGGGGGAGGCATCTTTTTTTGTTTTATGTTTTAAAATTATTTTAGCGAATTCATACACTCACCACACCCCTCCTCACCGCTTCCAGCGCCATTCCCACCCTGCTCTGCACATTCATCTTTGCAAATAAACTTTCACGGTAACCATCAATGGTTCTTTCAGAAAGATTCATTTTATCTGCAATTTGCCGGTAAGTAAGATCGCTGCAGGCCAGTTGTAAAAAAGTTCTTTCCCGTTCGGTAATAGAAATTTCTTCATCGTGATTTGCCTTTTTTATAAGCCGGCGATAATTGATATTCGATGCATCGGCATTGTAATAACCTTTCTCATAAATTTCCTGTAATGCTTTTTCCAATTCATTTGGATGAATATCTTTTAGTAAATATGCGCAGCAGCCTGCCCTGATCATATTTATAACCGTAATATCATCATCCTTGCTTGACAATGCCACAATCTTAATTGCGGGATATTTTGCATTAATTTTTTCAGTAGCAGTAACGCCATCCATAACGGGCATCTGTACGTCCATTAATAAAAGATCTGGTTGTTCTTTCATTGATCCGATCTTTTCCAGCATTTCTTTTCCATTCAGGGCTTCAGATACAACTTCAAAATTCTCAAATCCACTTACCAGTATGCTCAACGATTTAAGAAACAACTGGTGATCATCTGCTATGGCGATCTTTGTTTTCATTTCCATTAAATTATTCATTGCTGTGAATTGGGTTGTCGGTTAGTTAAACAAACAATGAATTATTATTTTATAGTAATATAGATAATAAAATTCAATCGTTTGTAATTTTCCTTCCTTTATAAGATCAAATGTATACCTGCGGATATTATTTTCAGATGGGACTATTCACTAAAAAAACGGGGAAATTCCCGTCTGTATATAATTGAATTGCCGTCGGTTTTAGCCGACGGCAATAAGAAGATTTATATCATTCCGGTTATGAATAGCCGGAAATTAAAACGCATATTTATTTTCAGTGATCAGTTTATCTGCAATTCTTCTTCTTGCATCTTTGCTGTTGAATGCCGCTGTTTTTGTAAACCTTTTCAAACCAAGCAACATCATCCTTTGTTCATCGCCACTGGCAAATGCATTCAATGCTTCTTTGCCTGCTTTGTTTAATTTGTCTACTGCATCATTCAGGTAGCAGCGCATCATGTCGGTTTCAATTGATATGGCAGCTTCGCCTTTTTTATCTGCCATTTTAATGATGCGATGCAAGGCACTTTCTGCATTAAATGTAAGTATGGCCATATCAGCAATGTTCATGAGTATTTCCTGTTCGTGCTGCAAATTCATCATGAGCTTTTGCACTGCAGTGCCTGCTGTCATGAGAATGGCTTTCTTCATGTTTATGATCGTTTTCTTTTCAGCAGCAAAAGCAGACTCATCATCATTTCCAAATTCAGGTATGCTCATCAGTTCTTTGGAAACCGCCATAGCAGGTGTCATCAGGTCAAGTTTCCCTTTCATGGCACGCTTCAACATCATATCAACGGTAAGGAGGCGATTGATCTCGTTGGTGCCTTCAAAGATGCGGTTGATGCGGCTATCACGATAGGCCCGGCTTACCATGTATTCATCGCTGAACCCGTTTCCGCCATGAACCTGTACGCCTTCATCAACAGTAAAGTCCAATACTTCACTGCCATCTACTTTCAGCATGGCACACTCAATAGCATATTCTTCTGCGGCACCAAGCAATGCTTCATTGAAAGGTTTACCGGCAGCTGCTAATTCTACTTCTTTATCATCAATCCATTTAGCCGTGCGGTATAAAGAACTTTCGTTTACCCATATACGAATGGCCATTTCTGCAAGCTTGTGCTTTATTGCACCAAAATTTGCAATAGGTGTTTTGAATTGTTCTCTTGTCTTTGCATAATTGATTGTATCTGTAACAACCATCTTAGATGCGCCAACAGCTGCTGCACATAATTTCAATCTCCCGATATTTAAAATGTTGAAAGCGATGATATGTCCCTTTCCAACTTCACCCAATAAATTTTCTACCGGTACTTTACAGTCCTGGAAATACAACTGAACCGTAGATGATCCTTTGATACCCATTTTATGTTCTTCAGATCCCTGTGTAAATCCTTCCATGCCACGCTCAATGATAAATGCAGAGAACTTATCACCATCTATCTTGGCAAAAACGGTATAAACGTCTGCAAACCCTCCGTTCGTTATCCAGCATTTCTGCCCGTTTAATATATAATGTTTACCATCAGCAGAAAGTACAGCGGTTGTTTTTGCACTCAGTGCATCACTGCCACTATTGGGTTCCGTTAGTCCATATGCTCCCTTCCATTCACCCGTAGCCAGTTTGGGAATAAATTTTTTCTTTTGTGCTTCGTTGCCAAAATATAAAATGGGCAGTGTTCCGATACCGGTATGCGCTGCCACAGCCACACTAAATGAAAAACCACCACCGAGGCCTTCGTTGATAAGGGTTGAAGTGATAAATTCTTTTCCCAGGCCACCAAGTTCTTCCGGCACAGATGCTCCCAGCAATCCCAATTCACCGGCTTTATTCAGGAGCGATTGCATGAGGCCCGGCTCGGCTTTATCAATCCGGTCAATAACAGGAATTACTTCACCCAATAAAAACTGGTGACACATATCTTTTACCATACTTTGTTCTTCGGTAAAATCTTCGGGCGTATACATTTCAAAAGGAGCACTTTCTTTAATAAGCCATTCGCCGCCTTTTAAACTGTTGGTTTGTGTGGTTGTATTCATGATAAGTTGTTTTATTTTTTGTTTGGTTTTTATCGTCTGGTGTTAAGAGTCTGTATAATTAAAGGCTCTATAAATTGCCGGCGTCAACACCAAACGATAAACGCCAAACATGTATTTCACTTCAAATTCTCATACACCTGTTGTAAAACTTCCTTCGCTATTTCAATTTGCCCGGTTGTAACGCCCGACAACGCTTCATTTAACGTCTGGTTGGCTATTTCCATTGTCCTTTCCTGTAATTGTTGTGCTTCCGGCGTGAGATAGATCATGTTTATCCTGCGGTCATCTTTACTTGCAACCCTTTTTACTAGTTTTAATTTCTCCAGGTTATCTACCAACCGTGTTATACTTGGCTTATCTCTGAAAGTAGCATCACACAAAGCCTGCTGGCTCATGCCGTCCTCCTTCCATAAATGGTAAAGAACGCTCCATTGTTCAATGGTAATATCAACATTGTTTTGCTTGAAATTCTTCTGTAAGCGACGGGCGATGGCAGTACTGGCCTTACCCGTGATAAAGCCATATAATTCACTTTTTTTAAATTGGTTGTTTGGCATATAGTTGTTTAAACAACTATATAAAGATATACATTCATTTCAATTTCAAAAAATTATTTTTGTGTTACCGGCAGTTGTACATGGCTCATCATTGTTGTGTCACTCACTTCTACGGCATACCATTATGCAGCTTATCATTTTAATCATTGCTGTCCTGCTTTTCCTACTTTATGCCTTACTCATTATATATTATCGTGGCGCCTGGTTGTCGTTGGAGGAAACCGGGGCCTCGACACCTGTTTTCAATCTTTCAACTAAAATCTCCGTAATCATTCCTGCACGCAATGAAGCAACTAATATAAAAGGGTGTTTGGAAAGCATTGCGAAACAGACCTATCCGGAACATCTGTTTGAAGTGTTGGTGATAGATGATCATTCAACTGATAATACTGCAGACATTGTTCGTTCATTTTCTGCAGTATCTACCATACTTATTTCGCTTAGCGAACATGTGGAAGGAGCTAACATAAATTCTTATAAAAAAAAGGCAATTGAAATTGGTATTCAGCAAAGCAACGGTAAACTGATCGTTACAACAGATGCAGATTGCCTGGTACCTCCAACATGGTTAGCAACCATTGCATCATTTTATGAAAAGTACCAGCCAGCTTTTATTGCTGCACCTGTGGTAATTGCTTGTCGTTTTAATTTTTTAGAAATATTCCAGGCTTTGGATTTTATGATGCTTCAGGGAATTACAGGCGCATCGGTTCATAAAAAAATACACAGTATGTGCAATGGTGCCAACCTTGCTTATGAAAAAAATGCATTTTATGAAGTAGGTGGATTTAAGGGCATCGATTCAATTGCAAGTGGAGATGATATGCTGTTGATGCATAAAATATATAAACGTTATCCGGAACGTATGGCGTTTTTAAAATCAAAAGATGCGATTGTGCAAACGGCTGCACAAAGAAGTCTAGGCACTTTTTTTAATCAGCGAATAAGATGGGCAAGCAAGGCGGATAAATATGATGACAAAAGAATACTGCCGGTACTTGTTTTAGTTTATTTATTTAATGTGATGCTATTTGCATTGCCGGTCATTTCAATCTTTTGGAATATTCAATGTTCATTGCTCATTGTTCATTGTTCATTGATAGAAGTATGGCTTTTATTATTGGTATTAAAAACAATCACAGAATTATTTTTTCTTTTTCCTGTAGCGGTTTTTTTCAACAAGCGTTCGTTGCTCTGGCTCTTTCCTGTAATGCAACCATTCCATATTGTTTACACTGTTATTGCAGGCTGGCTTGGAAAATTTGGAACTTATAAATGGAAGGAAAGAAAAGTGAGGTAACGATCAAAACAGATCACAGCATTAATTTGTATTTTACAGTATGCCAGAACAATCATTTTCTTTTTCATTCAAAACATGGCAAAGGCTTAAAAAAAATAAGCTTGCATTTGCAGGACTTGTTATCATTATACTTGCATTTATAATTGCTGTGTTTGGATACATGATTGCACCTGACAATACGCCCAATGCAGATCTTCAGACCATAGAAATACAGGCGAAAAAACCTGGTTACAGTCAGCTTTTTTTATTGATCCCCGATAAAAAAAATAATCATGTAACATGGATTGAGAATATTTTATTCGGCAAGCCTGTACAGTTTCGTTATTTGCCCATCAATAGTTATTCCGTTAGTGGAAATAATATTGTTGTAAATAAATTGATCGACGAAGATACCACGATACAACAATCATATAATATCGGAATAATAACCAGCAACAGGCCCGAACAATTACAACAATACATCATTACAAAAAAATTCTGGCTTGGTACCGATGCTTTTGGAAGAGATATTCTCAGCAGGCTGATCATTGGGACAAGGGTAAGCCTGGCGGTTGGTTTAATTGCTGTGATCGTTTCTTTATTACTGGGTATTTTATTGGGCGCTCTTGCAGGGTATTATCGTAGATGGGTAGACGAAATTATCATGTGGTTTGTAAATGTTACGTGGAGCATACCAACATTGTTGTTGGTGTTTGCCATTACCATCGCAATGGGAAAAGGTTTTTGGCAGATATTTATTGCTGTGGGCCTCACAATGTGGGTAAGCGTTGCACGTCTTGTACGGGGACAGGTGCTTGCTATAAAAGAACTCGAATTTGTACAGGCAGCAAAGACACTCGGCTTTACAAACAGCCGCATCATACTCAGGCATATTTTACCAAACATCTTTGGACCACTAATGGTGATCGCTGCCGGCAATTTTGCAACTGCTATTATTATAGAAGCCGGCCTCAGTTTTTTGGGCATCGGTGTACAACCTCCGCAACCAAGCTGGGGTTTGATGATAAAAGAGAATTATAATTTCATTATTACACACAATCCTTTTCTTGCGTTAATTCCAGGATTTGCAATAATGATTTTAGTATTGGCTTTTAATTTATTGGGAAATGGATTGAGGGATGCAGTGGATGTGAAGCAAACCTAACCCTCCTAAATCCTCCCTAAAGGGAGGACTTGCGAAGTTTATAATAATTTAAAGAATGATATTGTTTTGGAGAATTGAAATACAAATATAGAGGGGCTTTTATTCTGCCGGCGCTACCGGTACATTCCTGCTAAACCCTTCTTCCAGTGAAATAAAAGTTTCTGTTCTTTCGATCCCTTTTATCTTTTGAAGTTCATCGTGCAGTACATACCTGAGTTGTGTAATATCCTTACAAACAATTTCAATGAACATGCTGTAGTTTCCTGTTATGTAGTTAAGCCTTATTATTTCCGGGATCTTCATGAGGTCCTTGGCAACAGTATCGTACAAAGAACTTTTTTCAAGGTAAATACCAACGAATGCTGTGATATCATAGCCAAGTAATTTAAGGTCCACATTCAGGCGTGTACCTCTTACAATACTTAATTCCTGTAGTTTCTTAATGCGTACGTGAATCGTACCCCCGCTAACAAACAATTTTTTACCTAATTCAGCATAAGATATCTCCGCATTTTCCATCATAGCGTGGATGATCTGTAGATCGAGTTTGTCAAGATTCAATTTGGCGGCCATTTTAGCAATCAGTTTTGTGATACATTTAAGTTAAAGGGCAAATATTTGAATTATTTCTATAATTTCAAAATATTTTATAAATTATTTTTAAAATAATGTTCTTTTCCTTAGTTTTGATATATCAAGTTCTTAAAAATGTGGGGTGATGAAATTTTTGGCAGACATGCCCCCTTGTCTCGGGGGTGAGGATAACAGGATAAACGTAACATAGAGCCATGATTGTAGCAAAACTACAAACATGACCGGGGTCGACCACCGAACTTTGTGTTATAGCTAACTGCCTCGTGGAGGTTCGAACCCTTCCCCTACAGCAGGTTTTTCTATTAGTAAAGGCCCTTACAGTTGGTACACTGTGAGGGTTTTTTATTTTAGGAAATAATTTTTGGCAGCGACCCCCTGTCTCGGGGGTGAGGATAACAGGATAAACGTAACATAGAGCCATGATTGTAGCAAAACTACAAACATGACCGGGGTCGACCACCGAACTTTGTGTTATAGCTAACTGCCTCGTGGAGGTTCGAACCCTTCCCCTACAGCAGGTTTTTCTATTAGTAAAGGCCCTTACAGTTGGTACACTGTGAGGGTTTTTTATTTTAGGAAATAATTTTTGGCAGCGAACTACTGTCGCAGGGTGAGATAACAGGATGAACAACATAAAGCCATATACCAACAGTTATATAACTGTGACCAGGTAGCCAGTAAATCCTGGATTTTCAGATAAATTCCTGAACCTATTCCTAAAAATCAAGTGGCATTGAAGACAATTGAGCTTGCATTTTCACCTTTACTCCATCTTTATTAAAGTCCTCCAACCATTTATTATCATTCTTTAAATGAATTGGATTGTTTTTAGAATCTACAGATGTTTCTTTGTCCTTGTTTATTTCCTGTGTTGCTTTTCTAATAAAGAAATGATGAAATATCCGGTAAAATTCTGTAAAATAAATATCACTGATCCTGCGTAAATCTTTTCCGCCTTTAATCACAATTGTATTTTCATCATTTGACCCTACCGAAGGATCGCTAAAATTTGCAGATCCCATAATAATCACCGGTGACTTGCTTAATGGATCTATTAACAATATTTTGTTATGAACATAATTTGTACCGATAGCGGGATTAGGTTTTTTATTCAGAAGTATTCCTGCATTGATTTCTTCAAGCCAGTCAAACATTGCTTTCGCAAAATAAATTCCATTAACGATAATGGTACCGTTATCTTTTTTGATAATACCACTTGCATTAGCAATCTTGTCAACCAATATATATTTTAAATGGTCGGTTTTTTTACCTAATGACGCTTTCATATCCTTATTGAAAGAAAAGGGGAATATACCACAAACCATCTCTTCAGCACTTTCTATAAATTGTGCGTACGTTTTCAAGATGGTTTTGGTACTGCGTGGACTAAAAAAAACTGTCATATCATCCGTAAAATCCTGGATTTCCGATATGTCATCTTGTATTGCAACCACCTGCCCCTTGAATTCTTCAATTTCCGGGTCTTTATGCAATTGCGTCCAATAGTTAAAATATTGTTTCGCTAATGCCCGGTTTTTTATCTGGTGCCCAACGTTACTATGGCCCAATATTCCTTTATCCGTAATATTTGTTGATCCTGTCCATACTTCAATTGGCGTATCTCCATCCATCATAACCATAAATTTATTATGTGATGGTACTTGTGGATCCTTTGTTCGCCTTGTAAGAATATTTATTTTTTTTCCTGCTTTTTCTATGGTCCTTTTAAGCCCGGCATTTTTTATTGCTTCATCATTTTCTTCTTCCTCTGCACGTGAATCATAAACGATCTGTACATCACAGCCCGCCGAAACTGCTTTTTTTAATTTCTCCAATACAGGCCCATATGTAAATTCATAAAAAGCTATTCTTAATCCGTATTTATTTTTAATGGCCTTATCTATAAATCCTAGTAAAGCCTCTTCTAAACCACGGGATAACCATGCCCGTGCTTCTTCCCTTTCTTTTTCTGTCATCTGATCGGGTCTTTTATTATGGAAACGCCTGGCATAAGCAAGGCTTCCGGATACCCCCATATTGAAATAAACAGAATGTAAGCTCCCTTCCTTTTTTTCCGCAGTGATTTCTACTGCAACTTCATCTCCATATTCAAGATTTTTAGGTTTACCATAAATGGGAATAACATGGTAAATATATTTATGGTCATTCTTTACGGTATAATCTTCCCAAAAACATGATTGTATAGGCTGCTTATCGGTGTCAAATAATTGTCCCGGATCAAACTTAATTGCTGTCTCCGGGAAATATTTAAATCCTCTTAAAAAATAGCTTTCCTTTTCTGTTAAATCATCTCTTTTAATTGCAAAACCTAAAAAATTCTTTTTGTTTACTTTTTTTGCGTCCGTTATTTTAATAGAGAGTAATGCCACATAAGTGCCGGTAATTACTGTCACTTCCAGGCCATTTTTTATTTTTCTATTTCTCATAATGCAGTTTTTTATTCAGGTGATTTAAATAATTGTAATTGTTACGATACTTGTTTTATTATCAACAACAACAATTGATTGCAGTCTGTTTAGTGTATAAACCAGGATTAACCTTTTGAATTATTTACTAATATATTCATAGTTTTCAAAAATCCCGGCCGTGAAAACACCCTATTTTATCATTCTATTATCAACTTCTTCGTGCCATCCTCGAGTTAGAATTATGACTGCAATTATTTTAATAAAATCCTTTATAAAGTTGTTAGATATAGGATGAATCCGGCAGAACCATATTAAATTTACCCCCCGATGGCACAAAAAAAACTTCAACGCTTTGCTGATATAAAAACATTTTCTAACACACTTGAATATCCAAAAGATATGCAGGGAAACTGGAGAACATTTTTTAAAAATGATAACCCTGTAATTTTAGAACTAGCCTGCGGCCGTGGTGAATATGCCGTTGGCCTGGCAAAGCTTTTTCCTCAACAGAATTTTATTGGCGTAGATGTAAAAGGTAATCGAATGTATATCGGTGCAAAAAAAGCTTTGGATAGCAATCTTTCCAATGCTGCTTTTTTAAGAACACAGATAGAAATGTTGCCCGATTATTTTACCAAGGAAGAAGTAGATGAAATTTGGATAACATTTCCTGATCCGCAATTACGCACATCGAAAGCAAAAAAAAGATTAACGCATCCCCGTTTTCTTAGATTGTACCAGCAGGTTTTAAAAGCAAATGGTTGTATCCATTTGAAAACAGATTCTCCTGCATTATTTAATTTTACCCGGCAGGTAATTGATATGTACGGATTGGAATTGCTTAATTCATCCAATGATGTTTATTCAAACACGGATGTTGCCGAACAATTAAAGATCAAAACTCATTATGAAAGCCTCGATATAGCACAGAGTAAAAAAATATTTTACCTGCAATTCAAATTGCCGGGAATCATTCCAATGAAAGATGAAGCATTGCAGGAATTTTTAAAACAAACAGAACCTTCATTGTCATCATAAAATAACAATGACATATTATGCCCGATGAATTGAAAGAAGGAGAAGACTATTATTATAACGAGGATGGTTATTTTGTTTTCACCGAAAAATATCATCTCAAAAAAGGATACTGTTGTGGTAATGGTTGCAAGCATTGCCCATATAATTTTGAGAATGTACCTGAACCGAAACGTAGTGAATTATTATTTTTAAAAAATCATGGCAAAAAATAAAAAGCCCGTTGTAAAAAAAACTGAGAAACTAAAGAAAGCTGTTGTGCCCGGTGTTAAAGAATACAGCTTCTTCGAAGATGTATATGCAGTCGTAAGACAAATACCAAAAGGTAAAGTAACTTCTTACGGAGCTATCGCAGCGTATCTCGGCACAAAACTAAGCGCCCGGATGGTTGGATGGGCGATGAATGCCGCAACGAATGCAAAACCAAAAGTTCCGGCACAACGTGTGGTCAACAGGAACGGTATGCTTAGCGGAAGACATCATTTTTCAACACCGACCATGATGGAAGAATTATTAAAAAAAGATGGCGTTGATGTAAAAGATAGTACCGTAGTAGATTTTAAAAAAAGATTATGGGACCCAACCGTTGAATTGGGTCTTTAAATTTTGAAAGATACCATCTTTTAAACAGTATACCTTTATAGTATATGAGTGATAAATATATTCCAGGTAAAATAACTTTTATACACCACGACAAAAACCGGGCGGTAATAGAGTATGATGATAACGGGAAGAAAAAAACGATCAACGCTGATATTGGCGATAAAGCACAGGCAAAACTTATTGATCAGAAAATAATAAAAAAGCCACATCGTTTTCTCGTAGGTGACAATGTAAAATTTCAAATTAAAAAAACAGGTTCAAATGGAAAGATATTGTATGCAGATAATATCCTTTATCAATACAATACCTCGCTTGAGATCTTAATAAACAAAGCTGCAACAGAAAATAAATTCCTTGGATATATAAAGATCACAGACCAGGAATATTTTATCAAAGAGATCGACACCTATCTTTTCTTCCCTCTAAAAATTTCTGCATTTGAAATAGCTCCAACAGAAAAAGAAATAGAAAAGCCTGTTATTTTTAAATTAGAAGACATTACGAAACCAGAGAAAATTTCTGCAAGTCTTTATAATCATAATTATATTCCTGAATTTTTAACTGCCATTCAACATTTCAAAAAACAGGAAACTATTGATGCTATTGTTTCTAATATTACAAAGTTTGGAATTTATTTAAACCTGGTAGGTGATAAAATAAAAGCAAAGCTTAATATAGATGAATCGCTGCAGAAAAAAATAGAGAACAATTCAATCAGGATTGGTTCTGTGATGCGGGTAGTAATAAAACACATTTCTCCATCAAAGATCGCTGTTGAAATTGTTTAACTGAACCATTTATACAATTGTAATTGCATCCAGGTCATTGGTATTTATCCCCAGGTCATTAGCCACTTTATTTTTTTTAGGCGCTGTTGATATAAATAACAACAACAATATTGATATCGCTATGAGAAAATAATAATTTGCTGTTAGCATCAAACAAATAATACCAAATAAACATGGCCCTTCAAGTAATGCCCACCTTATAATGCTTGCAGCCCTGTATTCAGAAAATCTTTCCGCTAATGGTCTTTGTTGATTATTGAGATTTTCCGTTTTTTGTTTAAATAGTTTATTTCCTGCCAGTACACATATTGTTGCAATAATAGCAAGTACGATCAAAAAAACATTATCAAGATCGTGCCTGTGTAACTCAAGTTTTCTTTCCGTTGCAAAATATACTGACAGCACTGCAAACAGTAGCTGCCCGGTCAGCAATGCAGCAAATAATATTTTGAGCGCTTTATAGCCTCCCGTTTGTTGCATAAATTTTTAATTATAAAAAGGATGTATCATCCAATAAACCAAAACCCCACTTACTGCAACATAAAACCAGATTGGCCAGGTGATCCTTGTAAGTTTTTTATGTTTTGCATATTCGCCTGTTAATGCCCGGTATGCAGTAAATAAAATAAATGGAAGGATGATCGCAGCCAATGGAATATGTGTTGCCAATAAAAAATAATATACCATCCTCATACTGCCTGCACTCATTTTTTCTTCAACACTTAAAAAACCATCATGGTTTGCATCCCCGAATTTTGTTTCACCTGCCAGCAGATGATGCGCTATATAACTAAGCAGGAATAATACTGACAGGAACATTGCTGTCAGCATAATCCGCTTATGAAATAAATAATTATCCTGCTTAACAGTTGCCAACCCTCCCAATAAAAGTATTGCTACTGCTGTATTGATAACTGCATTGATAAGTGCAAATACATGTACATTGAAAGGAAGTTGTACTTCCAGTTTAAATTTACTTAGTACTGCTACTGCTACAAATACAATAATAGATACAGTAAAAATAAAAATCTTTGCTTTCGAATCATTCTTTTTTAATGCAGGTGCTGGTAACATTAGTCTCTTTTTTTAACTTTCTCAAGTATTGCAATTAATAATATAACCATTCCTATACCAATAAAGATTACGGGTAAATATGGAATGAATTCACGCAAGATAGAGGGGCTTTTTTTATCCCGTTCAAGCATTAGCGTGGGAATATCTTCAACAAGCTGTTGTTGTTTCACCGAATCAAATCCATCATACCAGCCACGAACGATCCTGTTGCTGTCGAGCAGGAAAAAATTTGTTGTATGAATAAATGCAGTATCAACATTCGTGTCAGCAATACTTGCCTTTACTTCATTGAGTGCAAAATCATAGATCTCTTTTTTGTCTCCTGTTACAAACCACCATGTATCGTGATTTACGTTATAGCGATCAGCAAATTTTCTAAGTTGTGTAACACTATCATGTTCAGGATCCACGCTAATAGAAATGAATTGTACAATGCTATCATTCTTTACAAATGAATCCTGCAGTTTTTTCATATTCCTGGCAAGACCCGGGCAGATCGTTGGGCAACGGCTAAAGAAAAAATCGATCACAAGTATTTTACCTCTTAAATCATCCAGTGAAACTTTTTTACCAAGCTGGTTGGTGAATGAAATATTTTTTACCTGGTGCCAGATTGTGTCTGTAGTTGTTTTGCCGCTCTTTTCATTTGTTGCAACACGATCGTAGAAATAATGATGGGGCATATGTACCGCATCCTTGCTGTAATACTTAACGATCCAATAACCGGTAAGCGGTAAAAGGATCGCTAACATTAATGAGAGAACTGTTTTCTTATTCAAGGTTATTTTGTTTCTATTGGTGGAGACACCAACCCTGGCATCCCGGTCCTGTTTTAAATTCGCTGCAAAATTCGTGTATCTGCAGCGATAAAAAAAACCATCGTTCAAATAAAGAACGATGGTTTAATTATTTTAAAATGATAGCAATGTTTAATGTTGTGTTCCTTCTTTTACCGGGTGCTGTTCTACCTGGTGTGTATCAGGTTTACTTCCTGCTTCTGTGTTTCTAAGATTTTTCCATGCATTACCATCCCATAAGAATGCAATAATGAACCAGATGAATAAACAAAGCGGAACCACGATCGTCATGATCATGTTTCTTACTTCATCTCCAAGGTGCATGAATATAGAAACGATATAATATGCTTTGGCGAGTGTTAAGATACAAACCAGGCCTTTAAAGAAAAGTACCAATGTTGCATTCGGGTGTTCTCCTTTATGAATATTATAGATCCAAAGCCCCAGGCCAAGCTCTAGTATAGTAAGAACGGATAATAACCAGAACGTTTTCCATATCTTCTTTGTATCTCCTGCGTGCTGTGGAGCAAAACTTATTTCCGGTGATATAACATGTTGACTATGTTCGCTCATAAAATGTGCTTGTTAATTATTTAAATGTCGTAAAATTAGATTAGGTAAAAGCAAAGGAATACAAACACCCATACAAGATCTACAAAGTGCCAGTAAAGTCCTGCTTTTTCAATCATTTCATAATGGCCACGCTGATCAAAATGACCAAGTTTTGTTTTGATCAACATTACCAGGTTAATGATCACACCGCTAAATACGTGGAAGCCGTGAAAGCCTGTTATACCAAAAAAGTATCCGCCAAATGCAATCGGGCCCTGGTGGGTAGCATGTAATCCTGATGCACTGATCTGGCTTATTAATTCAGGATTTGATAATGCAGAAATATTATGAGCTGCATGATCTCCTCCATGATGCAGTGTAGATGCAATTGATACCAACTGATCATGAGGCGTTATCTGCAAAGCAGCTTGTATCGCCTCGTGTGTCAATTCTGTGCCCCATGGATTTGATTTTACTGTAGTAGGTAAGGTACTTAAACTTCCATCGCCTAATAAAGCAACATGCTCTCCCGTTAGTAAGTGCGTCCACTCCCATGCCTGGCAACCAAGGAATGCAAGTCCACCAAAAATGGTAAGGATCATATATTTTTCCACGCCCTTGCGATTCATGTGATGTCCTTCATGCACTGCAAGTACCATCGTTACCGAACTAAAGATGAGGATAAATGTCATCAAGCTCACAAATGCGAGTGGCAGGTTTGCGTCATGCCCTGCAAATGGAAATGCATTAAATACATGGTTGGGATCTGCCCAATGGTTCACACTAAAGCGAATAGTACCATAGCTAATAAGAAACGCACCGAATGTAAATGCATCGCTCATTAAAAAGTACCACATCATCACTTTTCCATAACTGGCGTTGAACGGGCTTCTTCCCCCATTCCACCATTTGGTTCCCGCTGGTATTGCTGTTGTTGACATAAAGATTAAGTTCTAAATTTTTATTCTCAGTTGCTTCTAGTTAAATTTTTAATTTGTATGTTTTTATTTATTGATCCGTGATCTCGTATCCTGTATCTACTTTATCATTAATAAAAACACCAACAAATAAATCCAAAGTATATCTACAAAATGCCAGTACGTACTCATAAGGTCAACCGGCACAATGCTGTAATTTCTTGTTTTAACACTGAAAGCTTTTAACGACATTACGATCAGTGCTATTATTCCTCCTACTACGTGGGCGCCGTGCAAACCAACAATAATGTACAAAAATGAATAAGATACATTTCCTGTTAGCGTGATGCCCACATGCCACAGTTGTTTGAAACCAATAACCTGCAACACAATAAAAAGAACTCCTAATACCAATGTGCCTGCCATCAAACTTCTGTACCTGCTCATGGCTCTTTCTTTAAAAGCCCTCGAAGCCATATACAATGTCAGGCTGCTCAATACCATCACCGCTGTGCTGTACCAAAAAGCAACCGGCAGATTAAATGTTACCCAGTTGGCCTGGTTACGTTTAACGATGTACGCACTTGTTAAACCTGCAAACATCATTAATATACTTCCAATTCCCACCCACAAAGTAAACTTGTGTGGATGTATTCTATTTCTTTGTTCGATTGCCACTGTACTCATACCCCAACCCCTGAAGGGGCTTTTGTTTTAATTATTTAAAAATACTTTTCACATTGCCAGCTCCTCAACTTTAAACCTTCAACTCTTAAACGATTTTAAACCTTATCAGCGTACAAACTCAAAAACACCAGCATCAAATAAAAATATGAACTGAACATTACCTTTCTTGCTGCCGGAATATCCATTTTTATAAAAAGCATTACGCTTACATAAACCATAAATAAATTACATCCCAACACGATCCACAAGCTAACAATTCCACTCATATGATTCATGTACGGTAATAAACCAACCGGTATCATCATCGTGCTGTACATGATCGCCTGCAGGGCTGTGAATTTTGTTGGTCCTTTATCGCTTGGCAATAATTTAAATCCTGCTGCGCTGTAATCTTTATGCGCCACCCAGGCTATTGCCCAAAAATGCGGGAACTGCCACAGGAACTGTATACCAAATAATATCCATCCACCGATCCAGCTTTCATTCCCATCTTTTCCAAAACTTGCCACCCAGCCAATAAGGCAAGGTAACGCACCCGGGATTGCGCCAACCAATACTGCAATCGAATTCACTTTTTTTAATGGTGTATAAACAAAGCCATATAAAAATAAACTTAGTGCACTTATGAGCGCTGCCTCAATACTGAATGTGTACATGATATAACAACCAAGCACACCCGAAATGACTACAAATATCCAGCCTTCTGTTACACTCATCCTGCCGCTGGCGATTGGCCGTTGGGCAGTGCGTTTCATCATGGCATCCGTGTCTTTCTCGAGTATCTGGTTGATCGCATTTGCTGATCCTGTTACCAACATTCCTCCTGCAAAAAGTAAAAGAACTTGTAGTAAGTCGAATCTTATATTTGGCGCAAGCAGGTAACTTACTACTGTGCTGAACACCACCATAAAACTCAGCGTGAATTTGATCAACAAAAAATAATCCTTCGCTTTACTTGCCAATGCAAACGATGTTGAATTGGATATGGTATTGTTCTCCTGCATGCTGCCTCCCCGCATTCCATCTCCAAGAGAAGGAGGTTGGGCAATTAATTATTAAATGAACTTTTAATTTTCTCTCTTCACTTTCACCGGGTGTAAACAGCTTAGTGTTTACTTTCATGTTCTCCCACTGGTTCTGTTTGCTGAATGAAATCCCTTCCATCTTTACCATAATCATATGGCCAGCGATGTACTTCAGGAATTTCACCAGGCCAGTTACCATGACCAGGACGCAAAGGTGTTGTCCACTCCAATGTAGTTGACTCCCATGGATTTAATGTTGTTACTTTCCTTCCTTTGAAAATGCTATAGAAGAAATTAAACACAAACAACAACTGAACTGCAAATACGATCATAGCCACAAGGCTTATAAATTCATTCAATCCACCAAAATGCCTGAATGAAACCCAGTTGGAAACATCATAATAACGACGTGGCATACCTGCCAACCCTTCGTAGTGCATTGGCCAGAAAATAAGATAAGCGCCTGCAATCGTAACCCAGAAATGTATATATGCCAATGTATTGTTTAAATAACGGCCAAACATTTTTGGATACCAATGATAGATACCCGCAAACATTCCAAAGAACGATGCCACACCCATTACTATATGGAAGTGCGCAACAACAAAATAAGTATCGTGAAGGTGGATATCCAGGGCGGAGTTACCAAGGAAGATACCTGTTAAACCACCGCTGATGAATAAACTAACAAATCCAAGTGCAAACAACATTCCCGGTGTGAACCGAATGCTTCCTCTCCATAAAGTGGTGAGCCAGTTAAACACTTTGATCGCAGATGGTACCGCGATAAGCAACGTTAGCAATACGAAAACCGAACCTAGGAATGGGTTCAATCCTGTTACAAACATATGATGCGCCCAAACAAGGAATGCAAGAATGGTAATTGCAAACAATGAACCCACCATCGCCATGTATCCAAAGATTGGTTTGCGGCTATTCACTGCAAGTATTTCTGATGACATTCCCATTGCCGGTAATAATATGATATAAACTTCCGGGTGTCCTAAGAACCAGAAAAGGTGCTGGAACAGTATGGCACTACCGCCTTCATTTGGCAATATCTTACCAGATACAACGATATCACTTAAGAAGAAGCTTGTTCCAAGGTTCCTGTCGAACAATAATAAGATAGCGCCTGATAATAATACAGGGAAAGAAAGTACACCAAGAACAGCTGTAAAGAACAATGCCCAAACAGTAAGTGGCATACGTGTCATGCTCATACCTTTTGTACGCATGTTAAGGATCGTGGTGATATAATTCAACCCGCCTAACAGTGATGATACAACGAACATGGCCATCGACACCAGCCATAGATCCATCCCTATCTTACTTCCCATAGATGCATCTCCCAATGCACTTAATGGCGGATAAATCGTCCATCCGCCACTGGCAGGGCCGGTTTGTACGAATAAAGAAGATACCATGATAATAGAAGCAAGGAAGAAGAACCAGTAGCTAAGCATGTTCAACATTGGCGAAGCCATATCTCTTGCACCAACCTGTAATGGAATTAAAAAGTTTGCGAATGTTCCGCTCAAACCTGCAGTCAATACAAAGAACACAAGTACAGTTCCGTGCATGGTTACAAGTGCATAATAGAACTCCGGATGTATCTTACCGCCCTTTGCCCAATGGCCGAGGATATCTTCGAGCCATGGAAAAGTTTGTTCAGGATAGCCTAATTGTAAGCGAAACAATACAGAAAACAAACCACCAATGATTGCCCAAATGATTCCCGTTATAAGGAATTGCCTGGCGATCATTTTATGATCCTGGCTGAAAACATATTTTGATATAAATGTTTCGTGGTGATGATGTTCATGGTGATCATCATGGCCGTGGCCAGCATGTGTGTCAGCATGGTGTAAAGAAACTTCGCTACTCATAATCTTAAATATTATTATAAAACCTATTAATTATTTTTTGTCGATTGACTGAACCATCGCTGTCGTTTTCCCTAAGCTATCTGTACCAGCTGGTTTTGCCGGCTCTGGTTTTTTAGTCAATGCTATATATTCAGGTATTTGTGCATCCAGCCATTTTTTATAATCAGCTTCACTTTCAACAACAATAATTCCTCTCATTGAAAAGTGGCCTGATCCGCACATCTGGTCGCAACTGATCTCGTATACAAAATCAGGATTGCTGGTTCTGATCTTCATTTCTTCAGTTGTATACTTTGGTGTAAACCACATTGTAGTTGGAATACCTGGTACGGCATCCATCTTCATTCTGAAATGAGACAAGCCAACGTCATGTATTACATCCTGTGCATTGATCACAAGTTTAATTGGCTTGTTTACCGGTATATGCATTTCTGTTGATACATGAATATCATCATGGCTTTCCGGATCTTCAAAGTCAACGCCTAAAGTATTGCCGGAAGGTTGATTGTATAATTTGTAATTCTTTTTACCCAATACACCATCTTTTCCCGGGTAACGCATTTCCCATCCAAACTGGTGACCTGTAACTTCAATAACAACTGCATCTTTAGGTGCGTCGTTGGTCATTTTAAACCAGTATTTCAATCCAAAAACAACCAGTACGGTCAGGAATATTGCAGGAACTGTTGTCCATAGTAATTCCAGTTTTGTATTATGTGGAAAGTAGAAAGGCTTTTTACCGTCTTTTTCCTGGTATTTGAAACAAAACCAAAAAAGCAATACCTGTGTAATAACAAATACAACACCTGTAACAGCGATGGTGATATAAAGCATCAGGTCGATCTTTTCCCCTTGCTCAGAAGCAGACCCTTGTGGAAACAATGTTTGTCCATAATACATATCATTGCACCACCATGCGCCAATCAGGCCAAGCACAAGAAAAGTGATCAGTAGAAATCCATTGATCTTATTATTTTGTTTGCGTGACTTCTCTTCTCCCTTCAGCACATTCACATACTCACTTGCCTTTGCAATCTGGAAAATGACTACAAAGATCATAACGACTATGGCAACCAGAAAAAACTCCTTCATTTTATAAAATTTTAAATCTTTTTAAAGCCTTCTTAAGCGCTGTTATTTAATTCCTGTTTTCTTATAAAATTTGCCTATGCAAAATTAAATCAAACAGTCACAATGGATGCATTTGTTTAATCCTTATGTATGATGTATCATACTCTCTTTCAGGAAAGGATTACCTTTTGCAACCAGGGAATTCTTTGATAAATAATTTCCTGTTCCCCACATGATCAAACCAATGAACAAAGCTGCAACACCAAATTCGAAAGGCATCATTTCAGCATGTTCATGCAAAGTGCCTGGCATTACCATCTGGTAAAAATCTACCCAATGCCCGAAGATGATCAATACTGCCATGAACGTCATCAATGTCCAGTTACGTTTTGTGCTTTTCTTCATCAATATCAGCAATGGACAAATAAAGTTTACGATCAGGTTGAAGAAAAATATACCTCTGAATGGACCTGCCTTATCAGCAGTACCAATTCTTTCAATAAAATACTTTGTTTCCTCAGGCTGGTTACTATACCAGATCAACATGTATTGTGAGAACCATAGATAGGTCCAGAATACAGAGAATGCAAACATGAATTTTCCTACATCATGTAAATGCTCTTCTGTTACATATTCAAGTTGGCCACGATTTTTCAGGTAGATGACAAATATTGCTATTAATGACATACCTGCAACAAATGAACTTGCAAATGTGTACCAGCTGTACATAGTACTGTACCAATGTGGATCAATGCTCATCAACCACAACCAAGGTACTGTAGAAGCTACTGTTAACCCAAAGAATACAACAAACAGAGATCCCCATACAGTATTTTTCCAGATCCATTTTTTTCCTGTTTCATAATCCATTGGTCCGCTTTTATCTGCTTCAAGGCTCATGCTTCTCATCTTGCGGCCGAGCAACCACCATAAACCAACAGTAATGATAGAAGCGATCGTAAAGAATTTTGCGTTCAGGAAACCACTTTTTCCCGCAAGTATTTTATCATAGTGTTCTGAAGCCGGGTTTGTAACATTTGGATCGAGCCAGTGATAAATATCTGTACGGCCACCCCAAACGATCGCCATTAAAATAACCAGGTTAATGATACCAAGCAATGGAACTACACTTGATATGGCTTCCGGAACCCTACGCAATGCGATTTGCCAGCCGCCCATTGCCAATGTGGTAGCGCATATAAAGAACATTGAAGCATTTACAACCAATAACCAGTAAACACTGTTTTGTAATAACACTGCCCAAAAACGTGTACTATCTGTATGTTGTCCATGACCACCATGTTCAAACGGGTGATACATGATAAATCCATACAAAACTGCTAATACACCGGCGATGATCAATCCATATGTCCACTTTTTATAACTGCCCGGTAATTCAAAATTATGGTTCATCTAAACTTTATTTTGTGCCCGCCAATCGGCAGACAGGTGAATGCTTTTAATTTAATTATCCTCTTTTCTTTGTTGTATCTGCTGTAGCCGGTGCTGCTTTAACTGTATGCGTAGTGTCTGAAGCGGCAGCCGGTGCTGCAGGTTTTGGTTGTAATGTCCTGATGTATTTTATGATCATCCATCTTTGTTGTGCCGTTAACTGTGAAGCGTAACTTCCCATCAGGTTCTTACCATAATTAATAGAATGGTACATTGTACCATCCGCCATTTTTACATAAGTATCCAGGGTAAGATTTGCAATACCTCCGATCTTACCTGATGTAGCGATAGGGCCATCACCGGCTCCTTTTGCTCCGTGGCAAATGGCGCAGTTAATGTTGAAAAGCCTACCTGCTTCTTTCATATCTGCTTTTGAAATAGAATCGTAAGGATTTTTTATTGCTGCACTCATCTTGTACCCATTACTATCATTTGGTAAAGGGTAAGGCGCCAATTCTCCTCTTTTCATTGTTCCATGAACAGGCATGTTATTATAAAATATCAATCCTCCTTTATTATTGGGGTTTGATGTGAATTTCAGAGAATCACGTTCTGCATATGTTTCATATGCCCTGCTATATGCCATATCAGGCATATAAATTCTGCCTGGTTCACGTTTGCTTCCGCAACTGGTAAACATAGTTGCTGATGCTATGATGAGTGCTGATATAATTGCAATTTTTTTCATTATTCTTAAACTCTTTTGTTAGGTCAATATTTTTGTAGCTGCTGCTTCATCGTCTCAGTTAGTATCCCTTTTCATCCCTGTATAACTTTTGTTCCCTGTCATACCTTCCAAGCCACCATCCGGTTTCTGCAACCTGTACATTGATCTCTTTGGCTCCGGCATTTTGTAAAAAACTTTGTACTTCAGCATCATTGGTCTTATCGGTGCATTCTATCGCCATTACAAAAAGGTCGTCTGTGGCACGTTCATGAAAATGATGTTTTTTTACAAACGGTGACAGCTGGCAGAGATAGCAAAATGTAAGTACCATACCTACTGCAGAGAACAATACTGTTAATTCAAAAGTAATAGGTATCCATGCCGGTAAAGCAAAGTGTGGCTTACCACCGATATTGAGTGGCCAGTCTTTGGTAAACACCCAACTCATACATCCAAGGGCTGTAGATGTACCCGTAATTGCATAAATAAATCCTGCAGTATGAAGACTTGTTTCCCTGATGCCCATTGCATGATCAAGACCATGAATAGGAAAAGGTGTGTATACATCATGAATTTTGTATCCTGCTTTACGCACATTCTTTACTGCAGGGAACAATACCTTTTCGTCATCAAATGATCCTACTACAAATTTTTTAATTCCTCCAGCCATATTTTGAGCTTTGAGCTGATAGCTATGAGCTATGAGCTGTTTATAATAATATGTTTAAACTCTTAAATAATTTCAATTCATGTAGCCTGGCTAGTAGCTCGCAGCTAATAGCTCACAGCTTTAATGAGCATGTCCTACTTCTTCTATATAAAATTTCTCTGCGTCTGCTTTTTCAATATCTGTCATCTTAACCTTATAATTTTCTCCACTGGTTTTCAATATTGCTTTGATCTCTGCCACGGCAATAACCGGGAAGTATTTTGCAAACAGGAAGAAGCAGGTAAAGAACAATCCGAACGTACCGAGATAGAATCCAATTTCATAAATACTCGGGCTGTAATATGTACTCCAGCTTGATGGTAAGAAATCACGGTAAGTAGATGTAACGATGATCACAAAACGCTCATACCACATACCTATGTTTACGATCACACTCATGAAGAATGTAACAGTGATATTTCTTCTTAGTTTGCGGCTCCAGAATAACTGTGGCGATACCACGTTACAGAACATCATCAACCAGTAGCTCCATCCATAAGGAGAGAATAGGTTTGCACGGTTCTGGCTGAATGCATACCACTCGTATGGATTTTGTCCATACCATGCGATAAATAACTCGGTCAGGTAAGCACAACCTACAATACTACCTGTTAACACAATTACTTTATTCATCGCCTCAATGTGGCCAAGTGTAATATAATCTTCAAGCGCCATTACTTTTCTTACTACGATCAAAAGCGATTGCACCATGGCGAATCCGCTAAAGATCGCACCCGCAACGAAGTAAGGAGGGAAGATGGTTGTATGCCAACCCGGAACAACCGAAGTAGCGAAGTCAAAAGATACGATCGTGTGTACTGAAAGTACGAGTGGTGTACTCAAACCTGCAAGCACCAATGATAAAGATTCATGTCTTTGCCAGTGCTTGGTACTACCAGTCCAGCCAAATGCAGCAATACCATACATCATTTTCCTGAACTTGGTTTTTGCCCTATCCCTTACCGTTGCCATATCGGGTAATAATCCTGAATACCAGAATAATAGTGATACGGTAAAGTATGTAGAGATCGCAAATACGTCCCAAAGTAATGGTGAGTTAAAGTTTACCCATAATGGTCCACGTGAGTTAGGGTAAGGTAATACGAAGAATGCCATCCACACACGTCCCATGTGCCAGATCGGGAACTGGCCTGCACACATTACCGCAAAGATCGTCATCGCTTCTGCCGCACGGTTCACACCTGTTCTCCATCCTTGGCGGAAAAGCAAAAGGATCGCAGAGATCAGTGTTCCTGCGTGACCGATACCTACCCACCAAACGAAGTTGGTAATATCCCATCCCCAGCCAATTGTTTTATTCAGGTTCCACTGCCCGATACCGTAAGTAACCTCCCTATATACACTGTATACCCCAAACAGCAGCAGCGCAACGCTGATATAAAAACCAATGTACCAAAGCCTGCTGGGCTTCATCTCAATGGGACTAATAATATCTTCCGTAACCTGGTGGTAATCTTTATTACCATCTACCAGCGGTTCCCTTTGTTGTGATTCGTATTTCAGTAATGACATATCTTGTTTAGCTTTTAGCTGCTAGCTGTTAGCCGTTAGCCTGTTTTTATTTATTTAGCTTTCTGAATATCTATTCAACTTTATAACCTGTCAACTTCTAATTATGCGTGTTCTTTTTCATGTTTCTTCTCTTCTTTCTTTTCTTCCCCATGACCACCTCCGTGGTGTTCTTCTTCTACCCCAACGTGCCTGTCGGTATTCCTGATCTTAGCCAGGTAACTAACGTTCGGCAACACGTGCAGTTGTTCCAATACATAGAAATTACGCGTCTCATCCATTCTTGCTTTCGAAACTTCACTTTCTTTATCATTAACATTACCAAAAGTGATACAATCACTAGGGCAGGCCTGTGCACAAGCTACTTTTACGTTTCTTACCATTGAAGGGTCGCCGTGTTTTTTAGCTTCCAGTTTACTATCCTGCAAACGTTGAACACAGAAAGAACATTTTTCGATAACACCTCTTGAACGAACGGTAACATCCGGGTTCAATACCATTCTTGTAAGGTCGTCATTCATCTGGTTTGTAACCTCGTCAAGATCTACGCCGATCAAAGGATTCTGATTATCAGGGAAACTATCTGCTCCCGTAAAATCAAGCCAGTTGAAACGACGTACTTTATATGGACAGTTGTTGGCACAATACCTTGTACCAATACAACGGTTATAGGTCATTTGATTCAATCCTTCTGTACTGTGGTTGGTAGCAGCTACCGGGCAAACGTTTTCGCAAGGCGCATTATCGCAGTGCTGGCAAAGCATCGGCTGGAAAATAACATCAGGATTTTTTACATCACCTGTGAAATACCTGTCAATACGCAACCAATGCATCTCGTGTGCACGTTGTACCTGCATCTTTCCAACAACAGCCACATTATTTTCTGCTGTACAAGCAACAACGCAGGCGCTGCAACCCGTACATGTATTCAGATCGATACTCATTCCCCATTTAACACCAGGTTTGGCATAATCAGGATAAATGGTACCGTCTCTTTTGAAATCTGTTTTTCCATCCGCCATCAATGCAACTCTCTCATGCCTTGGTTCTTCCAATAAAGCTTCAGGATCTTTTATGTAGCTGGAAAGATTTGTTTCAAATAATATAGGCCTGTTCTCTGAAGGACCGTGAACCTGTGTTTGTGCCAGCGGGTAAACAGTTTTATTGTTTGTTGCTGTAACAACCACATTGTCTGAGAATGTACTACCATCAAAAAATGCAAATGGATAAGCATTTTGTCCGGCGCCGGTAGCAGAGCGGCCTATACGTTCCAGTGAGTTTTTCTCATCTGCACTTTTTCTGCCATAACCAACAGCAATTGCTATGGTGGATGTATTCAATCCTGGCAAAATGAGTATGGGTAATAATATTTCTTTTCCGTTTGCTGCAATTTTTAATACCTGTTTTTCAGGCGTTACTTCGTAAGCGTCAGCTTCTTTTTTACTATTAGGGTTTGCTACATCGATACCAACCAATGATTTTGCAAGCTCGGGTCCAACCATTGCATAGTTGTCCCAGGTAACTTTTGATACCGGGTCAGGAAGTTCCTGCAACCATGGGTTGTTTGCCTGTGCACCCGTACCCATTGAGATTTTCTGGTATAAAATAACTTCTATCGCACCGCTTTTTATTCCACCTATTTTACCTGCCGCAGCTCCAACTGCCCCTGCATTAAATGTACCCGCCGCTGCTGCTGTATTTGTTTCTATTACACCATCCTGCAAAGCTTTATCCCACAGATCAGCAGAACCAAGTTTAGCTGTCCAGTAGTTTTTAACGTATGATGCGTAATCATGAGATGGAGAAACAGCAACAGGCGCCATTGTTTTTGCTGCAGTATCAGCCACAGCCGGAACAGTTGCAGTAGCCCCGCCTGTCCATTTCATCAATGATGTCTGGAACTCTCTTGTTTTAAACAAAGGATTGATGATTGGCTGGATCAAACTGATATAACCAGATTTTGGTTCAGCATCGCCCCAGCTTTCTAACCAATGGTGAGAAGGTATGATGTATTTACATTGTTCTGTTGTTTCATCCAGTGTAGTATTAAAAGATACACTAACCGGAAGTTTTGCGATCGCCTCTCCGAATTTCTTACCGTCAGAATAAGTATACACTGGATTGCAATCATAAACCAATAAAGCACCAACACTACCCGAAGCTACATCTGCTGCAAGTTTTACCATATCAGCATCTATACCTTTGCGATAGTTGGATGTTACTGCCCAGTTTATTGTTGTACCGTTTGCACCAATCATTTCATTAATGGCGTTCACGATAACCTGTACATTCATGTCGTTGCTGCCACATACTACAAGCGCTGCCCCTTTATTCGCAGATAACAACGCTGCAGTTTGTTCAATTCCTTTTGCAAGTTTTGCATCAGCAATAGAAGGCGCTGTTACCGCTCCTCCTAGTTTTGCCAATAACGCCAGCGCAACTGCGCCTGTTTCAGATGGCTTATGTGTAAACCTGTCATCGGCATTACTACCGGTAAGGCTTAACATACTTTCAAACTGTATATGACGGCTTAATTCAGGTTTTTCGCCTTTTACTTTTCTTTGAGATGCGTACTGCTTGCTGAATTCTGTCGGGCTAACCCAAGTTCCAAGAAAATCAGCGCTAAGACTTACAATTACTTTTGCTTTATCGAAATGATAAGATGGGATCGCCCTCTTTCCATAACTAACTTCGTTTGCCAATAGCATACCGCTGTTGCTCACTGCATCGTATTGTACGTGGCGACTTCCCGGGTATTTAGCAAGAAACTGATTAATTATTTGTAATGTAGAAGGGGAGTGAATGGTAGAAGTAAGTAACACAACCGGTTTTCCACCAAGGTTAGCCATTGCATCGCCAACCATTTTATCAAAATTATCAAAGCTCGTAACTTCTTTAAAATTGCTGCCATCTTTTTGCAGTGGATGGCGTAGCCTGGTCATATCATAAAGATCAAGCACCGAAGCCTGTGCCATTGCACTTGTACCTCCTTTTGTAACAGAAGAAAGTTCATTTCCTTCTATCTTGATCGGCCTTCCATCTCTTTGTTTTACAACAACACTGATCGCATCGCCACCATTTACATAAGTAGAAGCATAATAATTTGGAACACCAGGAGTAAGATTATCTGGTTTTTGCAGGTAAGGCACCGCTCTTTTTACAGGCATTTCACAACTAGCTGCAATGGCTGCTGCTGCGGTACTGAATCCGAGATACTTAAGGAAATCCCTTCTTGGGGTTTTACCTTCCAGCAATCCTTCTTCTTTCAATTCTTCTATTGGAAGTAATTCTTCTTTAAACTCGTTTTCTTTTGATTGCTTAAAAGCATCAGACTGATTTAGTTCGCCAAAATTCTGCCAGTACTTTTTTTCCATATTACAATTTGAAAATTCTAAAATTTGAAAACCCGAACCCGCTGTGCTACAGCGCTGCGTTCATATTAATAGTGACATTTCTGACACTCTGTTCCGCCAATTTTTTCTACGGTTACACTATCCATTTTGTGATTCTTAATATCATTATGGAACTTCTCATAAATGCTGTAGAATTTATTGCCGCTGCCATCTTCTTTATTGTAGAAATCAACCTTGGTTTCACGATGACAATTGATACACCATCCCATGCTTAATTCAGCAAACTGGTATACTTCCGGCATTTCCTGGATATTGCCATGGCAGGTCTGGCACTGTTGTTTACCAACTTTTACGTGTTGGCTATGATTAAAGTAAACATGGTCAGGAAGGTTGTGAATTTTCACCCATTTTATTGGTCTTGAACCATCTGGCTCACCATCCCCATTATTATCAGGATTGTATTCCTTTTTCTCTGGGTTCCATCCGGCATAAGAATACAGTTTTTGTATTTCCTCCGTACCGTTTACACTCTTCCCATCTTCTCTTACCAGTTTTTCGTCGCCTTTATATTCTTTAATTCCTTTGTGACAGTTCATACAAACATTCACAGAAGGGATGTTTGCGTGCTTACTATCCTGTGCACCTCCGTGACAATACAGGCAACTGATCTGGTTAACGCCCGCGTGCACTTTATGAGAATAATAGATCGGCTGCTCAGGCTGATAACCTTTCATACGGCCCAGGCCAATAGCTGCGCTGATCGTCATATAACCGCCGATGCCAAATAAAAGCAATACAGCAGCCATTAAATAAGTTTTATTGCGATAGAAAGGAACCGGTTCTCCACGGTAAATGCCTTCTTTTTCATCGGTAAGTTTGCGAAGATTGCTGTTTACCTGTAATAATATAAAGGCAACGAGAGCAAGAACAAGGGTTAAAATTCCAAATAAAAGAGAATTATCAGACGCTGGTTGTCCGGGTGTTGCACCGTCCGGACCCTTTACTGGCGGAACATAGTCATCTACATATTTTAATATCGCATCAATCTCGTCTTTTTTAAGCGTTGCGAAAGCGGTCATAATGGTCGGTTTCCATTTGGCCTTCAATGCTGTTGCATAAGGATCGTTTGTTCCTGCAGGATTGGCTATCCACTGGTAAACCCAGTCAGGACTTGGTATCCTGCCACTCCAGCCTTTAAGGGCCGGGCCCGTAAAGTCCGCATCTGGCTTATGACAGTTGGCACAATTCGCTTTGAAAAGCGCCTCGCCATCGGCGGCCAAAACAGTATTATTAAAAGAAACAAGCAGAATAAGGAGAAGACTTGCAAAAGCTTTGTTAATGATTTTTCTATAGCGACTCATACAGTTATCGGGGCTAATGTGGAAAAAAATCCTGGTTTGGTTGCAAAAATAAGGGAGGATACTGACATAATATCAACATTTGTTAAATTTTTTTTTCCTTATCTGGCGTGTGTTTCAACGTTTTGTGATGTCACGGAAACAGCGATTGTCACGCATTTGTAAGCTAAATCTTTTCTCTTTTTTACCAGAAAAAAAACAAACTCATATAACCTGTTTTACGCATTTTTGCAGCATGCTAAAAAAATTGCAGGCAAAATGGAATGTTAATTTATGGAACCTGCTGCTTATTATTTCAACTTTTGCAATCGGGGGAAGCTTATGCGGATATTTAGGACGTAAGCTACTTTTATTAACGGGCCTGGAAAAAAATGCCGCCTGGTTTTTACTTTATATAATAATTATTACCCTCCTTTGGCCGTTTTGTGTTTTGATCGTAAGTATACCCCTTGGCCAATTCTCTTTTTTTAAAAATTATCTTTTAAGGATCCGCAACAGGATGACGGCTAGACGCAATTCGGATATTTTCCCGGTTACCAACATTGCCATTTTTGCGAGTGGTGCCGGAAGCAATGCAAAAAAGATCATTGAACATTTTAAAAAGAATTCTCATGTAAGGGTTTCCCTGATCATTAGCAATAAGCCCAACGCAGGGGTGATCCAAATTGCCGGTGATAATAATATAGCATG
This sequence comes from Ferruginibacter sp., assembly GCA_047601875.1. GTDB lineage: Bacteria > Bacteroidota > Bacteroidia > Chitinophagales > Chitinophagaceae > Ferruginibacter. The sequence continues at coordinate 2,214,068 of JASGIL010000001.1, forward strand.
TATGGTCATAACAAAAGATCAATTGGCTGCCGAAAGTTTTATAGAGGAATTAAGAAAAAATAAAATTGAGTTGGTCATTCTCGCTGGCTTTTTATTAAAGATCCCTCCTGCATTGATCAGGGCCTTTCCAAAAAAGATCATCAACATTCATCCTGCATTATTGCCGTCTTATGGAGGTAAGGGTATGTATGGAAATCATGTACATGAGGCTGTTATCTTAAATGAAGAAAAACAAAGTGGTATTACTATTCATTATGTAGATGAAATATATGATCATGGTGAGATCATATTCCAGGCAACATGCGATATAAAACCAACGGACACGGCCGAAAGTCTTGCACAAAAGATCCATGTTCTCGAACATGCACATTATCCATCTGTAATAGAAGCTATTTTAAAAAAGCAAAAAGCAAGTTAAATCAACCAGTAAATAATAGTTGTTGTGAAATTCCTGCTTAATATTACCGGTCATAAACCCAACCAATATTTGCGATATATCCCGGCATTTTTATTCTTCTCTTTGGCCTACTTCAGCCTTCAGGCACAAGTAACCGTTAGTGGAACGGTGTACGATAGCAGCAGGATCAATTATGTTGAAAATGTGAGGGTGGTTAGCACAGGCGGATTGTTTACGCTTACAGATAGTATGGGCAGGTATCGTATTATGGTCTCAGAAAATGATTCCATTTTCTTTTCTTATAATAATAAACCAACTCAAAAATTCGCCATTAAACCGATACCGGATCCTTCACATTTTGATATATCATTGCGTATAAATGTAAAAGGAAAATACAGCGTATTAAAAGAGGTGATCGTATATTCAAAATCTTACAGGCAGGATTCTTTAGAGAACAGGCAGGAATATGCAGATATATATGATTATACAAGACCAGGATTAAGTACGTCGGTATCTCCGGGCGGTGGGGCCGGTGCAGACATAAATGAGCTGATCAATGTTTTTCGTTTTAAAAGAAACAAAAGGCTTAAAGCCTTCCAACGCCGTTTGGAGGCTGAAGAGCGGGAAAAATATGTAAACTATCGGTTTAGCAAAATAACAGTCAGGCGCATAACGGGATTACAGGGTGCATTGCTGGATACTTTTCTTGTATGGTACCGGCCCGATTATGAATTTGCAAGGAACAGTGATGAACTCACTTTCAATCAATATGTTTTACAGGCGTTTTACCAGTTTCAAAAACTGGTGCCAACATCTCCGGCAAAAAAAGAGGAGAACAATTGACAATGAAAGTGATTCTCATAGCAGTTATCAAAATATAACATCTCGTTATTGTATTTAGCCATTTTCATTGGGTAACTTTGCATTCAATTTTACAATTATGGAATACAACAAATTAACGAAAGAAGAAGAATATGTGATCCTTCACAAAGGAACCGAAAGACCATTTACCGGAGAATACACCAATAATAAACAAAGCGGTACTTATATATGTCGTCGTTGTAATGCCCCGTTATATGAGTCAAAAGATAAGTTTGATTCCCGTTGCGGCTGGCCAAGTTTTGATGATGAGATTCCCGGCGCTGTAAAAAGAATTCCTGATGCAGACGGGCATAGAACAGAAATTGTTTGTGCTAACTGCGATGCTCATTTAGGGCATGTTTTTATCGGGGAACGTTTTACTGATAAAAACACAAGACATTGTGTAAACTCAATCTCGATGAAGTTTATTCCCGCTGAATAATATAACCGCAAAGGCGCAAAGTTCAATAACTTTAGCGCCTCTGCGATTATATTTTAAAATGACATTAATTTTTCTATCGTTTCTCCCAATCTTGTATACGCCATAAAATTTTTCTCCAGCTCAATACTAAATGGAATAGGAGTGTCGAGGCTTGCGCAACGCATGATCGGAGCATCAAGTAAAGTATAACAATGTTCAGCTATCCACGCCGAAATTTCGCCACCAATTCCTCCTGTTAAACAATCTTCGTGTAAGATGAGTACTTTGCCGGTTCTTGCAACTGCTTTTTTTATTGCATCATAATCCAATGGCAATAATGTACGCAGGTCAAGAATATCCAAAGAAATATGTGGATGATCTTTCGCATACTCCAATGCCCAATGTACACCCGCACCATAAGTGATGATCGAAATATCTTCTCCTTCATTCACATGTTTCGCTTTTCCAATCTCAATTTCATAATATTTATCAGGCACATTGCCGCTAATACTTCTGTATAAAGCTTTGTGTTCAAAATATAACACAGGATTCGGATCATTGATGGCAGCGATCAATAATCCTTTTGCATCTATTGCAGTTGAAGGATATACAACTTTTAAACCTGGTGTATGTACAAACCATGCTTCATTGCTCTGGCTATGAAATGGACCAGCCCCCACGCCGCCACCTGTTGGCATACGTATCACAACATCTGCGTTTTGTCCCCACCGGTAGTGTATCTTGGCAAGATTATTAATGATCTGGTTGAATCCAACTGTAACGAAATCAGCGAACTGCATTTCCATTACAGATTTATATCCTTCCAGGCTAAGACCCAGTGCTGCACCAACGATAGCGCTCTCACATAATGGTGTGTTACGAATTCTTTCTTTACCGAATTTTTCAACAAAGCCTTCTGTTACTTTAAAAGCGCCGCCGTATTCCGCAATATCCTGACCCATTAACACGAGGTTGCTATGCTTATTAAGCGACTCTTCCAATGCATTACTAATTGCATTGATGAATTTTTTTTCTGAAGATTGTTCAACAGCAATATAATGAAGATCACTATTATCAATCACCGATTGCCGGTTACCGGTTGCCGGTACAGGAGCATACACATCATCAAGCTCTTCTTCCGTATCAGGAATAATTTTTCCTGCAAGGAATGCTTCCTGTAATTCCGTTTCTATATAATTCTTTGTTACACCTTTAATAGAAACAATGTCATCTGCAGATAATATCTTTTCATTCTCCAACCATTGCTCATAATTTTTGATTGGATCTTTTTGTTCCCACTCCTCGAATAAATTCTTAGGAACATATTTTACACCACTTGCTTCTTCATGCCCTCTCATGCGAAAGGTCATACATTCTATTAAATAAGGCTTTTGATTTTTAATGCAATAATCTCTTACACCTTTAATGGTATCATAAACAGTGAGCACATTATTACCATCTATTTGCACAGCTTCGATCCCGTATCCAATTGCTTTATCTACTAAACTTTTGCAACGGTACTGTTCGCTCGTTGGTGTACTTAAACCATAGCCATTATTTTCTATAATAAAAATGACAGGAAGATCCCATACAGCAGCAGTATTCAATGCCTCATGAAAATCGCCTTCGCTGGTACCACCATCACCTGTAAATGTCAGGGAAACTTTTTGTTCTTTTCTTAGTTTATAAGCAAGCGCCACCCCATCGGCAATGGCAAGCTGCGGACCAAGATGCGATATCATTCCGCAGATATGATGATCTTTATTTCCGAAGTGAAAACTACGTTCACGTCCCTTACTATAGCCATCTTTATTTCCCTGCCATTGTTTAAAAAGTTTGCTTAATGGCATTTTGCGTGAAGTAAATACACCAAGGTTCCTGTGTAATGGCATTACCCATTCATCCTGCTGAAGGGCCATCGTTGCACCAACGGCAATGGCCTCCTGCCCAATGCCACTAAACCATTTGGAAATTTTTCCCTGCCTCAATAATACCAGCATTTTCTCTTCTATCATGCGTGGCAGGAGCAGGCCTTTATATAAATTGATTAATTCGTCTTTGTTCAAATCTTTCTTTAAAAATTCCATGCCGCGAATTTCCAACTAATATCCAATAAAAAAAATGAAAGTTTATAAATAAAAGGAAGAAGGCTTATCGAATTATGATCTGTTGCCTGGTCGTTTGTCCATCCGATGTAATAATTGCAAGTATATAATTGCCAGTTGCAATTTCACTATCCAGCTTTATTGCTCGTGTAACATCAATATTATCAATTTCTATATTACTATTATAAACCAATTGTCCTGATGCATTGGTTAGTTGAATAACGCAGTTGCCCATTAACTGGTTCAAGAAACTGATGTTAAGTATTTTGTTCTCTACCGGGTTAGGATAAACACGTATTGCTTTTTCTTTTTGTTTTGCTGTAACAATATTTTCTACCTGGGGTCGATTTCTTGATGTTTCGGTTGTTGTGTTTGTCTCTTCATGTGTTCTACCCAATTGGAATGTCACATAAAACCTGTCTTCAGCATACGACGAACTATCATTATTAATATTAATATCAATGAAATTACTATCCACCAGGCTAAGTTGCTTGATCGTGTTAAGGTATTTATCATGCAGGAATGCATCTAAATAAATTGATTGTATATTTTTTGGAGCGAACACTAACCTGTATGGTTGCTTGCGCAGGTTTGAGAGAGAATAAAAAATCGTGTCGCCTGCTACCGGAGTTTTTCTTGCTTCCACCGAAAGTTTTACGCCGTTTCTTATTATCATAAAATTCTCGCCTGCGTTTAAAAATTTAACCGCATCATCCCCATCTACAGTATTAGAAAACACACTTTCCATAGCTACTGCATTTCCATCTGCAATAAGCCCGGTATTTGTAAACAAGCTTGCTCTAAAATAAAGGCGATTGTCCTGGTCGGAAAATCTATTCACCAGGTTGCTGCCGCTCACTTTACAGCTTTCTGTAAAAGTTACGCTACCCGCTGCAGTTCCTGGTTTCGCTTTTACAAAAAATGCCTGCCCGCTTTCTATACGGGGGTGCGGAACTCCCGCTTCATAATAAACAGTTGATGTACCTCCCCAACCCCCAGCTGTAGGTTCATAATTGTTTGCTGCAGCTAAAGTTTGATAACCGCCCAGGCCATAACTACCATACAATAGCGGATCCCAGGCCCACACATTGTTATCAAGATTAAAAAACAGGCCATTGTTCTTCATATAAACAAGATCGATAGCCGAGGCATAAGGATTTCCAACCGAGGCAAATTTTCCGGGCGTTACATTTGTAACTGGTGGCGGATCGCTTGGTTGGTATAATGTTCCCTTTGAACGCATATTGGTGGGATTAGGAAGCGTTCCCGAAGATGTTACCGTTCTGTCGCCTCTTACAAAAAGCATATAACCACGCCTATCATTTAGTGCACCTGATGTATTGGTAATACCAACCCAATCTCCATAGGTACCAAGATCCGGATTATAAAATTTCATAGAAGGGTTGGTAGTAGCTATATCAAAGCCGCTACCCGTACCTGTTACGATTGTGCCGTAGCCCGGTGGTGTTAACCCGTTTTCCTGCCACGATAAACGTATTGATTGTCCTTGCGTGGGTGTAGACAAAAGCTGCCATGATTTTAAATGGCCGCCGTTTGACATTAAACCTGTATTAATATACCTTTCTACTGTAGCACTTCCCCTAATAACATTCCCGGTAACATCAGCTACACTCGCAGTTCCTGCTTTCGTTGAAACCAAAACAAGATTATCGCCTGTATTTAATATTTTTCCTGTAGCACCAAAGGACAGGATGCCATTTATCTTAAGGCCTTCGTTCGCCAGGGGAGAAATATTTACATCATGGCTTACTTTAAAGTCTTTTACATTATTACCTGCAAAAATATTTCCGGGAACCGATTGTGCATTGAAACAATCCCCATTCATTTCAACAGATCCGTTAACTGTTCCTGATTGAATGTTATTAAATCCTGAAGCATTTGCATATACAAGTCCTGCGATCTTAAGCATACCTGCATTTGTAAGACTTGCCCCGGATTGTATCACTAAATTATTTACCTGGAATATTTCGTCTAAAATAATATTAGGTTGTCTTATGGCAGCAGATGGGATAAATACATTCACTCCAGGATCATTCGGTATAGAGGCTATTGTCCAATTGCTTACATCGCTCCATTTATCATTACTGGCTCCGGTCCATGTATTAAATTTAGTAAACTCGTTAGCTCCTATATCTGTTATGAAAGGACTTATAGTACTCCGGCTATTGCCATCATAATCGGTTGGCAGCAAAATTCCGGAATTATTCCCCCCGTATGCAATACCACAATTTCCTGTCGTTGCAAGATGAAGAAAGTTTGCATCTGAACCATCAGTACTTTCAAATGCAGGCATGGTTGCTATTGAAAAATTATCTGCTGAAGATACTCTTGCTTTATATTGGTCAATGGTTTGATCGCCGTTGGTGCCGTCGTAAAAAATTAAATTTTGCGATGATGCTGCTCCTGCGTAGAACAGGTTATTGTTTGAGGCAGCATTGTAAGTATCAAGATTGCTATCGCCCCGCCAGTAAGCAACCGTTCTTCCTGTTGTACCGTGTGTAGAAACGTTCGTAAAAATATTGTTGCGAAGTGTTACCTGTGTAGCAGGATCGATATATGCAGCGGCAGTAGAAAATACTGAGGCTGTTCCTGTAGCATTTAAATAAATGGTATTGTAATACACATTTGCCTGCCCGCTTACCATGTTTAGTTTTATTCCGGCAATAGCTGCACCGGCAAGATTTGAAAGTGGTGCACGAAGATCCCCGATATAATTATTCGAATAGGTTATAATGCCTTTTAGTAAGTTATCATTATTTATTCCATAAACATTACTACCGGTAGCCGTAGCCGAAAGGTTGTATATTTTATTTTTACCAACACTTACAGTTGACGATGTAACCCCGTTATTCAAGTAAATTCCAGCGACAACTCCACCTGCTGTTGACGATGTAAGGCCATTTATTAAATTATTACTGATCGTTGTTTGCGTAGTACCAGCCGATGATACATTTGCCATTATACCGTTTACGCTTCCGTTAACAGATCCTGATAAACCTGAATTCGAAAGTGCTGTAATGCTGTTTCCTGTTATATTAAATGCTCCATTGCTCCCCGCGGGTGTAACTGTTATTCCCCGCAAGCGATCGGCATGACAGCTCAGGTTTGAAATAATATTACCAGTACATGCTACGCCCCCGGCTACATTGCTGATATTAATTCCTTCCATATAGCCATCAGAACAAGTCCAGTTCTTTAATTTATTATCAGCTACAGTAAGCTGGCATGGGTTTGTTCCAAAAGAAACGGCTAAACCCAAAAAGTTGTTTGTTCCTGCTGAAGCTGTAATGTTTGAGAAATCATTATTCGTAATAGACGCCTGTGAACCGGCTGAAGAAGTCATCTGGCAAGAGATCATCGTAGATGTTTGGCTAAGGCCGGAAGTTTCAAGATCGTTTACGATCTTATTATTATCTATTATAAGTTTACCTGTAGAGGAAATAGCATAATTACTGGAAATAAAAGCAAATGAGCCTGCTGAAGAAAAGCGGGCACTTAAGCCTGTAAATGTATTTTCACTAATAGTAGCAATATTGTTTGCAGCGGTTGCTCCTTTGAGCGTAATGAAGTTCGTTTTGGGACAATTTTTCAATCCAAAAAAAACGCCCCTGATATCATTATTTTTTATGTTACTGGTGGTTGCAAGTGTATTGTTTAAATAGATCCCATCAATACTGCTGTTCGTGTTATTGTCAGTGATCGAGTTGATCCAATTGGTAGTTGTTGTTCCTAAAAAATTATTATTTACACTGGTTGAAGGTGAGGAGCCTGTCATTGCACCGCTGGTGAAAATACCTGAGATCGTATTCGTTTGATAAGTTGATAACCATCCTCTCAAGGTATTGTTATTAATCTCTAAGCTGTTCCCGTTGCTGTTGCTGATAATACCATACAGATATCCGTTTTGTGTACTAACCACGGGCGAACCAGTGATAGAAAGCATGCTGCCTGTTAGAAAATATCCATTCCTGATATTATCCTGATCTACATTCCCAATTACATTTTTGCTTATACTATAACTTCCCGTACCCTGGGTTCTGATACCAGTAAAAGTTGCAGTAGAATTGTTTGTTATTCCGGAATTAGTAATACCACCGATTGTATTATTTTGAATGAAGCTGGTACCAGAACAATTAGCATAAATTCCATAAACACTCCTTCCCGTGGATCCTGTCACATAAATAGAATTTTTCCCGGATACAGCTCCAATCGTATTGCCTGCATTCACCCCGATGTTAATAAATCCACCCTGTACACTAATACCATAAAAATTACTGCCAGTGTAAACGGCAATTCCGCCAATGATATTTCCGTCAATATTTGATGTTGCCCCGGAGGCAGCAATGTTCATGTATATACCATAATATGTTAGTGATTGAGTAGCCCCGGCAGGTGAATATAATGAAGGGAAACCGGTGAGCGCTGTATTGTTCCCAACTAAATTAGTTGTACCGGTACCCGATGCATTAGCAAATCCAATAATGTTATTACTTATCGTATATCCAAATCCGTTACTAATATAAATTCCGCCCGTATGATTCGGGGAAGTTGCAATCAACCTGGTACTTGTTTGAAAAAGCCTGTTGCCTTTAACTGTCCAAAGGTTATTACCGGAGTAAATAAAAATGCCGTATGATTCACCACCGGCTATTCGATTAGCGTTATTAGATATATTATTGTTGGTAATGGAATTGTTACTGTTTTCTTTTCCGGAAGTACCACTGGAAAAAATACAATTGCCTGATTGGCCACCAGGCATATCCGTAATATCATTATTGTCAATAGTATTATTATCATTCCCTGTTCCCGAAGCGCTTGCTGTACCGAAAAAAATAGTTCCTGAAAAATTACCGGTCTTTCTCCCTTTTATGATGCAGTATTTAAACTTATTATTTTGTGCATCATTGATAAATCGTATGGTTGTTCCTGAAGCATTGTTGTTTAAAATCGATAAAGATTTTAATGTACCAATACCGGCCCGTCTTCCGTCAAACACAATGTGTTTTGCACCATTTAAATCAATGATCTGAGTAGCTGACGAACCTGAAATAACGGGTGATGCCAATGCGGATGGGCGCACTGTAAGTGTATGTATGGCATCAACATCGGGCCGGTTATTGATCGTTATTGGAAAAGTTTCTGATGTTGAATAATTATTATTGATCAGTTCAAAAATAACAGGTCCTGAAATTGTGCAAGCTGTATTATAAGCCTTTATTGCAGCCGTTAGTGTTGGAAAATTTCCGCCAACGCCCACTTTATATGTTCCACTTAAATTGTACGCCAACGAATATGTTGTAGGAGTGGCCGGAGCTGAAAGTACACTATTTACATTTGATGCTACCAGTCCCGCAGCCGGGTTTGAAGCTATATTAGGTATTGCGGTAAGATCCTGTGCGATGATATAGTAATAAACATTATCTCCCGATGCGACGCCACCCATGTCTGATTCCGCAATAGCAAAATTCCATGTACTATTGGTACTCGTGCCGCCTGTATTGGTACCTGGCCTTGAAAACCAGCTACCAGCATTTTTTTTATAATAGATCCTTGGCCTGTTTGCACCTGTCAGAGGAATTCCGGTAACATCTGTAATAGTTACTGAGTACAATATCATTCCGTTTGTTGTACAGGATGGCGAGGAGATGGTTGTATAGGTGATTACAGGTGGATTTGTTTCTGCCGGTGCTGCAAATGATTGTATGCTGGCAATTAAAGAAAAAATAAAAAAATGAAAATAAAATCCCCTTACATATTTCATGACAATCGTTTTAAGTAATGATTGTGCAAGGTGGTTAGGATGGTCAGCGCAGGGATTTTTCCTGATTAACAGATCATATGCAATTGTAAGCGGGCAATCAGGAGAAATGCACTCTTAAATATATGCACTTTTTTTGAAATTAACCAGCGAAATGTTCTTCCTGAAAAGAACTTCTTTTTTAAATAATATAAAGACCTGCGAACCTGGTCTTAGAAAATAAAGACGTCCACAATCCGGGGATAGGGGAATTGAAATTATTATTTAATAACAACCTGTATGAGTGTTTTCTTTCCTTTCTCGTCATAAATATTCAACTGGTAAACACCGGGAGAAATACTATTGGCAATTCTTATCGGCTTTTTGCTATAGGCGTCGTTTATCTCTGCGTTACCATTATAAACCGGTTGGCCAAGGTTATTTACAAGTTCAATTCGATAAGCGCCGGCAGGTTGATTAGAGAAATGAAGTTGTATGATGTGATTCTCCACCGGGTTTGGATAAACACTTATGACAGCTTCTTTGGTATTAGCATCAATATTATTTACCGGGTTCGGTTTTCCTTTTGCACTACGGGAAATATGATGACCCGGCAATGTTCCAGGCAATCCCGGTGCAGGTTGCAGCCTGAAGACTACGTAGAACCTATCGCTTGCATAAGAAAGCGCATCATCTGTAATATTAATATTTACAAAGCTACTATCAACCAGGCTTAGCCGCGTTTCGCTATTCAGGTATTTGTCAATTAAAAATGCAGCGAGATTTGTTCCAAACATATTCTTTGGTGCAAACCTTAATTGATAAGGCTGATGACGCAGGTTGGATATACTGTAAAAGATCGTATCGCGTCTCACAACAGGGTTACGAGCCTCTACAGACAATGAATTAGCGTTGCGCAACATGCCGAAGTTTTCGCCGGGGTTTGCAATTTTATATGCATCATCAGCATCAATCGCATTGGCAAAAACAGGATCGAATACCACGGCGTTTCCATCTGCAATAATACCATCCTGTGTAAACAGGGTTGCACGGAAGTATTGCCTTGTGAAATCCTGGAGTATTGGTGTTCTGTTTACAAGCCTGTTGCTACCTTCTTTGCAAGCTTCCGTAAAAGTTACAGAGCCCGCAGATCCGGAAGAATGAACAAAAAATGCATTACCACTTTGTATATAAGGATATTGAACCCCCGCCTGGTAATAAGCAGAAGCTATGCTTCCTGCAGTAGGTTCATAATTGTTCGCAGCAGATAATGCCTGGTAACCGCCCAGTGTATTTGATCCATTTAATAAAGGATCCCATACCCAAACGTTGTTAGTCAGGTTCACAAACAATCCATTGTCTTTCATATACTGCACATTAATAGCCGAGGCATATGGATTACCGATGGATTCAAACTTACCGGCCTGCACCGTAGAAACCGGTGGAGCAGCAGTAGGTTGATACAATGTGCCCTTGGTTCTTAAAGCTGTAGGCGTTGCTGCCTGGTTATAAGCAGTAACACTTCTGTCACCTCTTACAAGGATCATATAACCTCGTTGATCATTAACAGGACTCGCTGTTGACGTTACGCCCTGCCATAAAGCAGTACTGTTAATAAAGAATTTCATAGATGGAAGAGCGGTAGTAATATCAAAGCCGCTACCGGTTCCCGTTATGATGGTACCGTAACCTACCGGTGTTGTACCACTTTCCTGCCAGGATTGATAAATGGTTTGTCCCACAGTTGGCGTGGATAAGAACTGCCATGATTTTATATGTTGCCCGTTTGCAACCAATCCTGTATTGATATAACGTTCTACTGATGCTTTACCTGAAATAATATTTCCCGTAACATCAGCAATATTTGCTGTTGCAGATTGGGTGGACCTTAGAACGATGTTATCGCCGGTAGTAAAGGTTTTACCGGTAGCACCGAATGCAAGGGTACCAATGATATTAAGATGTTCACCGGCAACCGAAGATATTGTAACATCATTGCTGACAGTAAAGTTCTTTACATCATTGTTTGAAAAAATATTTCCTGCACATGTTTGCGGCATTGAACAGTTTCCATTCATTTCAACCGATCCTTCCACAACACCTGCCTGTGTATTATTAATTCCTGAGATAGGGGCATAAACAGTTCCGGAAATTTTTAGCGTTCCCTTGTTCGTAAGGCTTGCTCCGGTATTGATGGCGAGACTTGCCACCTGGTAGGTTTCTCCTGTTGCGATCACCGGCTGGTTAGCAGGTGGGTTTGAGATAATAACATTTTCCTCTATTCCATTTGGTACGGTTCCGCTGCTCCAATTGGCAATATCATTCCAGTTGGTTCCGTTGGCGCCCGTCCATGAATTCTTTTTACTGAATTCATCGGCACCAATATCTGTTATAAATGGTGTAGTGGTACTGCGAAGATCATTGTCATAATCTGAAGCCAGTAATATTCCTGAATTGCTTCCTCTTGCATTAACCGCACAGTTACCCGTAGCCGCAATGTGAAGGAAATTTGCATTCGAACCTGTTGTACTAATAAATCCAGGGAGCGCACTAACCGATAAATTATCTTTCGGGCTTACCCTTGTTTGATATGCTGCAAGTGTTTGATCACTGTTGGTACCATCATAAAAAATTAAATTTTGAGATGATGGCGTTCCTGCATAGAACAGGTTGTTGTTTGATGCAGCATCATAGGTACCAAGATTTGTATCTCCACGCCAGTAAGCAACTGTTCTGCCTGTTGCGCCATGTGATGAAATGTTTGTAAAAATATTATTTCGCAATGTTACATCTGTTGCTGCATCGGCATACACTGCTGCGGTAGAGAATACAGAAGGAGTTCCTGTAGCATTTAGATAGATTGTATTAAAATAAACTTTTGCCTGGCCGCCGATCATATAAAGACGCATTCCAGCAACGGCAGGGGGGGTAACATTTGAATTTGGTGCCCTAAGATCACCAATATAATTATTGCTATAGGTTGTATTACTGGCAAATGAATTCTCATTATAGATACCGTATGTATGCCCACCGGCCGCAGTTTCAGTAAGATCATAGATCTTATTTTTAGTAATGGAAATGGTTCCTGAACTACTTCCATTCGAAAGAAAGATCCCTACCATCTTACCTGTTGGACTTGTAGAAGAATAACTGTTAATCGTATTGTTATAAATATTCGATTGCGTTGTATTTGCAGCTGTAGGGAAATAACCAGAAATACCATAAACATATCCGCCTGCGCCAGCTGAAGTATATCCCGATACTGTATTATTGTTTACATTGAACAGGCCACTGGTACCGGTACTGCTAAGGCTTATGCCTTCTATATCGCCTTGGGTAGCAAAATTTGTTACGATGTTGTTATTGCAGTTAGCCGTTCCCGACATGTCAGAAACTTCAATACCTGTTGCCCCGCCGATCCCTGCAGCCCAGTTATTGAATGTATTATTTGTTATTGTAAGAAGACATGGATTTCCATTATAATAAGTGTAGACGCCATGCATGTCAGAAGAAAAACCTGTTGCAGCTGTAATGTTGGAAAAGTCATTATTTGTGATATCTGTTTTTGCACCGGAAGAAGAACTCATGATGCACTGTATCATATAATATGCTGAAGTTCCCGTGCTATTAAAAGTTCCTACAGTACGGTTATTATCAATGATCAACTGTCCGGTGGATGCAATACTGTAATTAGCAAAAATAAAATACAGGTTCGCTGTAGAGAAACGGAAAGCCAGGTTGGTAAATGTATTTCCACTGATGGTAGCAATATTATTGGCTGAACTGGCACCTGTAAGTTTGATCAATCCTCCGCCAATACCATTTTTCGTTCCGAATATCGTTCCCCTTATATCATTATTTTTTATGTTGGTGGTAGTTGCTCCTGTGTTAGCTATCGTGATGGCATAAAGGAATGCGGTATTATCCACTATGCTGTTTAGCCAGTTTGTGGCCGCGGTACCTATAAAATTATTGTTGATGTTTACAGCACCGCCTAACATTAAGCCCGATGTTTCTATTCCTGTTATAACAGTTCCGGCGCATGACATGGCCCAGCCACGAAGTGTATTATTTGATATCGTCAGCGCAGTACTTAAAGAACCGCCGCTGGTAATTCCTTTGAAATTAGCTACTGATCCGGCACTTGTTGCTACCAGTGATCCGGTATTGGAAAGCAAACCAGCGGTCGCCATGTAGCCTGTACAAATATTATCTGCATCAGCATTTCCAATAGCATTATTACTAATGGTATAATTTGCTGAAGACCCGAGAGAAATTCCCGTAAAACTCCCCGACACTGTAGCGCCCGTTCCGGAAACCATGATCGATCCCATCGTATTGTTTTGTATTGCGGTATTTCCTGATCCACCGGACCTGATACCAACAACAGTTCCACCTGCACCTGAGGTTGCAACATAAATAGAATTATTGCCGCTTGTTGCACCAATGGTGTTTCCGGCAACAGAGCCAATATTTACGTTACCACTTTCAACATAAATACCTCCGAATATTCCATAGTTTGTTGAGGCTGTACTTGATGTGTACATAGCAAAGCCGGCAATTGTATTACCATCAATATACGATGTCGTTCCTGCCTGGTTGGCAACACCTATACCGAGGTAACGGATCTGTTGAGGAGTGCCACTATTGGAATATGATGAAGGGAATCCTGAAAGCGAAAGACTGTTACCGATCATATTGGTAGTACCTGTTCCGGCTGCATTTGAAAAACCGACCACATTGTTACTTATCGTGTACCCGGAACCGGTATTTACATATATTCCGAATTGGCTACACGTTCCTGTATAAACCCTTGTAGCAGTTTGGAAAACACGATTACCGGTTATTGTCCAGCCACTTCCTCCTGTATTAACATAAATACCAAATGAATTAGCCGTTGCGTTATAAAAATTGGAAATATTATTATTGGTAATAGAAATATTATCATTCTCCTTTCCGGAAGTTCCTGCACAGGAAATTCCAATATTGGAAAATCCGCCAACTTCACTGATATCGTTGTTGTCAATGCTGTTATTATCATTTCCTGTTCCCGAAACAGCAGCGGTTGTTGAGAAATTAATGGTTCCTGTAACTGTACTTACACGCTGGCCTTTTACATTACAATACCTCACAATATTATTTTGTGCCTCATCAACAAAATTGATCGCAGTAGCAGTTGATGAGTTGGTGATGGTTAGCGTTTTTGTTGTTCCAACACCTCCTTGTCTTCCATCGATCCTGATATATTTTGCTCCCGACAGATTGATCGTGAACGTGGTTAAATTTCCCGTGATCACCGGTACTGCTGTTGCTGATGGCCTGATGGTAAGTGTGTTTGTTGCACTTGCATCAGCGTGATTGTTGATCGTTATCGGGAATGTTTCTGCCGGTGTTGCATAACTATTATCAATCAATTCAAAAATAACGGGGCCTGTAAGCAAACAGGCATTATTATAAGCGTTAACAGCTGCCGTTAGCGTTGTAAAATATCCTCCCGTACCAACTGTATAAGTACCATTTAAAATATACCCGATCGTATACGTATTGGGTGAGGTTGGATGTGTTGATACGGTGTTTACTCCTGCTGCCACAAGTCCCGCAGCAGGATTGGATGTTACATTAGGAAATGGTATAAGATCCTGCGCAATGACATAATAAGAAATTACATCATTACCGGTAACGCCCCCCATATCTGTAACAACAATGGAAAAATCCCAGGTACTGTTGGTACTTGTTCCACCAGTATTGGTGCCGGGCCGTGAAAACCATGCTCCCGCATTTTTTCTATAATAGATCCGCGGAACATTCACACCTGATAAAGGAACACCTGTTGCATCAGTTATTGTAACACCTATCAGGGCACTGTTGCCAATGCTACAATAAGATGAAGAAAGCGCTGTATAAGTAATTGAAGGAGGATTTGCTTCTGATGGAGTGAAATTTGCTTCGTCAGCACCAATATCTGGTGCTGTTCCCGTACTTGTTGAACCTGCATTGCCAAATCGTATATCACCATCAAAGTCATCTGTATATCCTGCAATGTTCGCACCGCCACTTTCTGCAAGTGTTGCAATTGCCGTGTTAAGATGTAAAAAGCTTGCAGATGCACCAGATGTACTCAGGAACGGCGGTAACTCTGTAAAAGAAGCTGCATCTCTTGTAGATACTCTTGTTTTGTATGTAGCAAGTGTTTGATCTGAATTTGTTCCATCATAAAAGATCAGGTTGGTTGCTGATGGAACACCGCCGTAGAAAATATTGTTGTTTGAGGCGGATACATAGTTGGTAAGGTTTGTTGCGCTACGTCTATAGGCTGCCGTTACACCTGTTCCATTGGCGGTGGATGTATTTACAAAAATATTATTGCGCAAAGTAACTGCACCCGTTGTGGCCGTACCTGACGCTATTGTATAAAAACATGCTGTTCCAAAATTAGTTCCCGAAGAGGTTGCGTTGAGATAAATAGTATTGTAATAAATATTATAAGTGGACGTGACTGCGACTGCCGTAACTTTTATTCCAATAACAGCAAGTGCATTATTAGTAAGTGAAGCTTTAATATCACCAATGGTATTGTTTGAAACATTATACGTAGCCCCGGTTGTTGAAGTAGCTAGCTCAATACCATTTGCCAGGCCTACTGAATTAGATGCACTGATATCATATATTTTATTCTTGCTGA
The DNA here is from genome assembly GCA_047601875.1 of Ferruginibacter sp. Classification (GTDB taxonomy): domain Bacteria; phylum Bacteroidota; class Bacteroidia; order Chitinophagales; family Chitinophagaceae; genus Ferruginibacter. The sequence continues at coordinate 2,230,292 of JASGIL010000001.1, forward strand.
TATTTAAAGTAACGGCCCCCGCAATTCTTATACCTGCTGAAGTAAAAAATCCTGTTGACGCAATTGTATGAATATTATTACCGGTAATATTTACAATATTGGAAGCAGATGTTGTTCCGCCCGAAATACCCCATACGCTATTGGCTGATGTTAATGATGATATATTGTTATTCGAAATTGTATGGGTGAGCTTGCTGTTAACTCCATAGTAAATGCCCTCAATAGCACTGGTGGTGGTAATATTATCAATTGTATTTCCTGAAATGATTGTACCTGTTCCGGCGTAATCAGATTGGATTACGTTAACAGCCCCATCTGCACAGTTCCAGTTTTGAAATGTATTATTGCTAATATTTTTTGTCGGGCCGGAGGCAGCAGTGCCTTCCTCATTATCCCAACCATACATATCTGTTACCCCTGTCAAAGTAATATTTGAAAAATTATTACCCGTTTCATTCATTGTATTTCCCGATAAACAGGTTTGTCCTGTATTGTATAGCGAAACATATCCTCCCGCAACAGGTTTTGAAAACCCTGTAATGATGCTGTTGTTATTACAGTTTTGCGTTGCCCCCGCATTGGAGGCCATTGCGCCAGTACGATTTATGAATATTACATTATTGCTTGTTCGGGCAGTAAGGTTTGTAAATGTATTATTGTTGATATTATCGGTAGTAGCTGTTGATGGAGCATGGCTAAGGTTGATATACACATGAATTCCCGATCCGGCTACTGTCTGATTAAAACCCTGGAAATTATTTCCACTTATTGAAACAGCTGTTGTTGCTGCTACTGTTGGACAATTAATTCCGTAAATGGTAGCTGTTGTTGCATTAGAAAAAGTTATTGCATTACCAGATGCGTCGCCAAGTTTATTGTTATTGATATTAAGTGTTGTATAAACAGCCCCGGTATTATTAATTGCTGTAAAGCCAACAGTGGTCCCAGCAGATGTGTTTCCACGGAAAATATTACCATTTATGTTTGCTATGCTGGCAATAGAAGTATTATTAATTCCAACAAAAGCGAGTGATGATGAACTGCAATTCAAAATTGTATTGTTGGTAATATTAACTGTGGCTGTACCGACTGCAGTAATTTGTTCGCTGAGAATTGCTTCAAAGGTACCGCCGGTATTTGCATTTGTAAGTGTAATAGTATTGTTAGAAATGGTTGTTGAAAAAGTTCCTGTAGGCGCATTCGAAGCATAGCGATTGTGTATCGCCCTTAAATTAAAAGTAGTTCCACTTATTGCAGCACTGGTAATGGTATTGTATGAGGCATTGTTATCTTTTTGATGGTTCATAAAAATACCATGAAATGTTCCTGAATTGGAAACATAAGTAGAAACAGCTGTAGTAGCGCCCCCCCAATTTGTAATTGTATTACCGGTTGCAGCAGAAGTTCCTCCAATATCATTTCCAATATCCATATATGATACATTCCCTGCACCTACAAATGAAATTCCTGCATTTACATTGCTAATCGCATTACCATATACCTTATTTCCTGAATTAGCTCCCGCTGTGCTGGTAGGATCAACCGCAGTAGTGACAGTTGTTGCGTTATGTCTCGAATTACTATAAATACCAAATGTATTTTGATAGGTTCTGTTTAGTGAAATGATATTGTTCTGAATGGTATTGTTCTGAGCACCGTTTGTTGTTGTTGCATATAATAATGCTACGCCCCATTCAGTCATATTATTAGTTGCTACGGCACTCGTTGTATTCGACGCATTTTCCTGCATCGTAAAATTCTGTATGGTGATATAGTCTGCTCCAATTATTTTAAAGATCGCATCTGTGAGTAAACCTGATGATTGTGGTGTAAACGCAGTAATGGTATTTCCGCCACCATCAAAAATAAATTTATTTGTTGCCGAGATTCCGGTTGGCGTTGCAGTTATTGAATAGCCACCTGCTGGCGCTGTTTCATTAACGGTAAGAGTAATGGTTACAGGCCCCGAGATGGCTGTACGGGAATTTACCGCAGTAATTGCGAGCGCCAGTGAACCATAAGTGGCTGAGAGTGCCGGTGTCGTGTTTCCTGGGTTTGTCACATTCACCTGTCCCTTCGATCCAAAAATCAAAAAACAAAATACAGTAGTAAGAAATATAACGACAAAATGCTTCATTCCAATTATGGTTATGGTTATCTATGCTGTGTTTTTCGAGGAGATGTGGTTTCTAAACAACAGTTCTAAATACTGTAATATCAGCAGGGCTTTGATAGGATTAGCGGGTAGAGGTATGCTCAAATTAAAACACTCGGCGGGCCTTATCAATGGTAGGTTGATAAAGCATCGCCAAAAATATATTTTTTTTCTGACATATTCTAGTCAAAATGCAGATTTCTAGCGGGTTTGCTGCGAAATCTGTAATTAAATATAGGCTTCCGTGTTTCGGGGTTTACTGATCAAGTTGTGTCTTCCGCATTGTTAATAATAAATTAAAAGCTTTATTCTCATTATCAGTGGCTTGTGCAATTGATCGGGTTTATGCATCTCCTGCCGCAACAAAAACCAACTAGCATGAAAAGTATACTAAAACCTGCGCTCATATTCAGCGCCAGCATTATCGCCATCAGCATCATGGCCCTTACAATGCCAAAGAACAAAAAGCATCAAGACACAAAATTTGAAACACAAAAAAAACAGGAAACCCCTGAAGTTTCCAATCAAAAGATCCAGGCCGCCATCCTGCTCGATGTGAGTAGCAGTATGGATGGATTGATCGAACAGGCCAAGGCCCAGCTTTGGAACATGGTAAACACGATGGGTAAGGCTCAATGCAATGGCAAAACACCGAAAATTGAAATTGCATTGTATGAATATGGCAGGCCGGATGACGGGGAACAGAATGGTTATATCAAACAAATCAGTGGATTTACAACCGACCTTGACCAACTTTCGAAGCAGCTCTTTAGTCTTAACACGGATGGCGGTGACGAGTATTGTGGTAAAGTGATATTTACTTCGCTAAATCAATTAACCTGGGACAGTGCCAACACGGATTATAAAGTAATCTTTATTGCAGGCAATGAGAGTTTTTTACAGGGTGACCTGCATTATAAAAAGGCGTGCACAGCAGCAAAAGAAAAAGGTGTCATCGTCAATACAATCTATTGTGGCGACAGGATGCAGGGCATCCGGGAACACTGGAACCTGAACACTGAATGCGGAAACGGCAGCTACACCAATATTGACCAAAACGCAAGTATTGAAGAAATTCCTACTCCTTACGATAGTACCATCCTTACACTAAATGAGCAATTGAATGATACTTATATCTCTTATGGCTACGCAGGCGCAGCTGCAAAAGAAACTCAGACAAAAGTTGATCAGTTGAATTATTCTGTGAATAAATCTGTTGCGGTTAAAAGGGCCGAAGTAAAAGGAAAAACAAAGTTGTATAAGAACTCAAACTGGGATATTGTTGATGCCAGCACGGATGATGCTAAATTTCTTGAAAAGGTTGATAAGAATACACTGCCGGATAGCCTAAGAAATAAAAAGCCTGAAGAATTAAAAAAGATCGTTGAAGAAAAAAAGAATCAAAGGATCGCGATCCAGGCTGAAATTGGTAAAACTGCTGCAAAAAGGGAAACTTATATTGCTACAGAAAAAGCCAAAGCGGCTACTAAAAACAATACCGCAACACTTGAAACCGAAATTGAAAAGATCATTAAGAAACAGGCTGGTTTGTTTAATATGGTGATTCAGTAATGGGAAATTGATAAGGTTGAAAGGTTAAAGGGTTGACACGGATGATCGGTTGTTAACCCTTTATTCTTTTAAAGCGCCGGTAAGGTTCATTATAGGAAAAAAAATAATAATAAGCACCCTAATTCGTTTATTAGATTTGCCCTTAAATTCAAACCGCACCCTATGAAACAAGAAACTTTTAAGTTCACGGATATTATAGTATTGACAATTGCGTTGGTATTTCTATTCCTTTTATTTGGTTGTACCAACATAAACAATAATACTAATTCAGTACAACCGGGAGCTCACTTTTCATATACAAGTACAACATCATTTCCTTTTGCGGTTAAGTTCATTAACCAGTCTGTTGCTACTGCGCCGGGAGCAAATTATTACTGGGATATGAGTGATGGCACTGCTTACACGAATCGACCGGACAGTTTTATACATACTTACGCGGTAAATGCTTTGTACCAGGTTAAGTTGATAAAAATTGAATCTAACGGTGACATGGACACGGCAACAGTTGCAATAGATCTTACAGATTCTGTGGGGCCTTCAGGCCAATCGGCAAGAACTACGGCCGCAACTGCATTTACATATCGTCTTGTTTACAGAACAACTTTTACCAATACCTCTACAGATGCAACAAGTTATTTGTGGGATTTTGGTGACGGCACTACTTCAACAAATACAAGCGCAACTTTTACAAAAGACTTTGATACTCCGGGAGCGCACACGGTGAAGTTGAAAGCGTTTGGTCCTTCAAATGAAGTTGATTCGACAACGGCTGTTTTAATCTTTTAGAATTTTGAATTATGAGTTCTGAATTAATTCGTTAATAGTAATCTCCTTTGAATACTACGGTATCATAAAATTTTAACAAATAATAGACATACCCAGAATTCAGAACTCAGCATTCAGAATTCCTAATAAACCACCAACTCATAAAAGTTTTCCGGCTGTAAATATTTATTGGCAAGCTCCTGCAGCTGATCAGCACTCACCGTTTTTATTTCACTGATAGAATCATAGAAATAATTCTCATCAAGATTATTTAAGATGATGTTCTTCCATTTTGCAATGATCTGGAAAGGGCCATCCAATTCACCAAGTATACCGCCGATCATATAATTACGCACGAGCAGCAATTCATCATTGCCGATTTTTTCTTCACGTAGTTTTTTCATTTCCTTGTAAACTTCTTCGATGGTCGCTTCACATACATCTTTTCCTGCTTCTGTACTAATGAGCCAGGCACTTTGTTGCATATGGTTTTGCAGGTAGCTATGAATGCCATATGTATATCCTTTGTCTTCACGTATATTGCTCATCAGCCTCGATCCAAAAAAACCACCAAACACATTGTTCAGCACAACTACTTTTTTAAAATCGGGGTGATGCCTGTTGGGAAAATGAGATGCGATCCTGATAGCCCCCTGTACAGCGGCTTCGTCATTTTGAATGCGGTATTTCTTTTCTGTAGCAGGGGTTGCTTTTATAACCTGTAATGAAGTGGGTGGTTTACTAACGGTAAGCTTTCCAAAAAAATCATTCAGCATTTGCTGCATATTGGATGGAATATTGCCGGCAACAAAGATCACGCAGTTACCATTGAGATAATATTGCTTATAAAAATTCCTGACAGCTTCGATGGTCAACCCATCTATATCTTCCACCCTGGTATAAGTACCATAAGGATGATCTTCGCCATACAAATAACTATCAATTAAACGGCCGGCAACAAATTCTGCTTTTTGTAAATTCACTTTCAGTCTTTGTCTTGAATTCTGTTTGTATGTTTCCAGTTCTTCTTCGGGGAAAATAGAATCAGTCAGCATTTCCTGCATCACCGGCAATAACTTTGTGATGTGCTTGGTTAACGTATGTAAAGAAAGAACAGCTGTTTCATTATAACACGACCTGTTGCAGTAAGCACCATAGTATTCAAATGATTCATTCAGTTCAAAAGCATTGTGTTTGCTTGTTCCGTTCTTTAATAAGAAATTGGTAGCAGCGGCTACACCTTTCTGTTGTTCAAAGAAGTTGCCGGCATAAAAAACGATCTCAAGCTGCACTACTTCCTGCGCACCTGCATTGATACTGTAAACAGGCACATTATTATCGAGTAAATATTTTTCATAGGGCTTTAGTTCAAGCTTGTATTCAATAGCGTCTTTGATTGGTGGTGGTACCGAACGATCGATCATTTGGTTTTTAATTTATCTTATTGATTGGCATTTCCCGTATCGGGGTGTCTCATATCTTTTTTAATCTTCTTCAATACTTGTCTCCGATTCTTCATCTTCTGGTATCATGGGCTGTAGACTACTATTATCCGAAAGATAATACATGGTACTGCAATTATTTTCATCGAAGATGATACGGCTTTCGTTCAATATCTGGTCAGCAGTCACTTCCTGGTATTTAGATAGTTCTGAGTTGATCAGGTTGGCATCTCCAAGCAATTCATACATGGCAATACTTTGCGCCCTGTTCATCACACTCATGTCTTCAAATGCCATGGCGCTTTCTGCTTTGTTCTTTACTTTTTCAAGTTCTGATGCAGTAATACCACCCTGTTGCAGTTTTTTTAATTCTTCTGTAACAGCGGCGTCTGCAACTTTAATATCTACACCCTTAACAAGTTTTCCATCAATGGTGATAATACCAGCATCGGTACTTCCAAGGTGATAACAATCAATGCTGCTGAATAGCTTCTTTTCTTTCACCAGGCTTTGAAACAGTCGTGAAGAACCTCCGCCACTAAGGATATCCGTTATGAGGTCGGCAATATAATACCGTGGATCTGTTCTTGGATAAATATGCCAAACTTTGTACAATGCATCCAATGGCACATTTGCTTTTACTTCCAGGAAACGTGGTGCTGTTTGTTTCGGTTCCTTTGGCAGGCTGCGGTCATATTTAATCCCGGCAGGAATAGGTCCAAACCATTTTTCTGCCAGTGCTTTAACTCCATTAACCGTTACATTACCTGCTACAACAAGTATTGCATTGCAGGGCGTGTAATGTTTGAAGAAAAAATCTTTCACATCCTGCAACTTTACATCTTCAATATGTTTTAACGAAGCGCCGATGGTCATCCATTTATAAGGATGTGTGGTGTATACAAGCTCTCTTAATTTATGCCATACATCACCATAAGGTTTGTTGATATAATGTTCCTTGAATTCTTCACTAACAACTTTACGTTGTACCTCGAGACTCTTTTTTCCAAAAGCAAGACTGAGCATGCGATCGCTTTCCAGCCAAAATGCAGTTTCAATATTTTCCGCAGGCAACTGGCAATAATAGTTGGTGAGGTCATTGGTTGTATAAGCATTGTTTTCTCCGCCTGCTACCTGCAATGGTTCATCGTATACAGGAATATTTTTACTGCCGCCAAACATTAAATGCTCAAACAAATGTGCAAAGCCTGTTTTTTCAGGATTTTCATCCCTTGCTCCTACATCATACAAAACATTTACAACTGCCATGGGGGTACTTTTGTCCTCATGCACCAATACACGTAAGCCGTTTTCGAGGCTGAATTTTTCGAAATGAATCATAAAGCAAAGTTAGGGGATAGGAGGTTACTAGCTAGTCGTAAGTACCAGAGATAAATGTTCAACGCTCAATGTTCAATATTCATCGGAATTCCGTTGAACATTGAACATTGAGCGTTGAATATTGAATATTTCTTCCTTAGAGACTATAATTCTAAAGCAGCTACAGTATTGTCTCCGTTCGAAGTATCATCGTCATCAGTTCACCTTTTCTTCGTATGATAACCTGTATCCTTGCATTGGGCTCCTGTAAAATATCTTTATACTGCTGTATATTATTTGAAAAATTGGTGCCCACGCTTATGATCTCGTCATCAACTTTAAAACCTGCTTTATCGGCGGGAGAATCTTTTATCACATCGTCAACAATGATCTTTCCATTAACCAGGTAAATACTAAACCCTGTATATCCATATTCAAACAATTCATTGAAATGAGTATTGGGAATAAGATGTATCTCCCGCTGCGGATAATTAATGGTCATATTAAAACGTTTCAACAGGTCGTTGCCAACAAGCCCGCCGGAAAAAGGATAAGAGGTTACTTTATAAACATCCTGGTACAAATAAGTGGGAACCTGGTAAAAGCGATAAGGGCCAAGTTTTACTTCTTTAACAACTGTCAGGCGCATGCGCATTTTTCCACCCATGCCTTCTGCCTGTGTAATTACGGGTTTCCTTTTGGGTAAAATAACCGAACTATCAGTGGCAAATTCATCGCTCATTAAAAAATTTAGCCCGGCGCCTGTATCGAAATAAAAATTAAAATTAACCCGGCGCCTGTCTTTTACCGACATATACTGAACAGGTAAAAAAGTAAATACAGGGTGCAAAACCGTTCCTCCCATAGGATACCTGATCTTACCTGGACTGTAAACTTCTACTTCAAGCTGATCGAAATTTATTTTTACAATGTACCTGCTAAAAAAACTAAAGCCGATGATACCATCTACCTTTTCGCCATACACACTACTCAGTACACTGTAATCACTTACGTGAAAATTAAGGCGGTTAATTTTTAACCCGGGAAATTTCAGGCTTTTATTAAAAACAAAAGATACTTTTTGTGTACCCGCAATCCCGGTAAGTGTTGTGTCGGTATGTGTTGTTTCAATATTAAATTCTGAACAGGTAGCAGAATCCAGCGAGATGCCGCCGCTCCCAGTATCTAAAATAAAGTTCAGGCTGTCCTTTACATTTTCAAAACAGGCCCTTACAATCATAACACCGCCACTATACATTTTAAAAGGAAAACTTGTTATGAATTCTGCGTCGGGCTTAATTGTTTGTTTCTGTGCCTGTGTACTATAAGGCAACAAAAAAAACAATATGATGTATTTAATGGCTTTCATGCAATCTTTTTGATATGTCACTTTTTTTGTCTGACCTGTGATTCGTTTGATTAAATGAAAATTATGATTTTGTCGATTTAAAAATCATCTTAATTATGGTTCAGACAAACAAAATCAGTAAATCAATGGCAATCTTTTTTTCATTTTCAATATACAACCTAATGAGCTTAATTTTGTGTATTCTTATATAGGCGGAAACCAAACGGTCGCTATATAAAGTGTAAATATAGTTTCTATGAATTTAAATGATTTATATACAAAAGCGCTTGCGTTTGAATTTCTTACCGTAGAAGAAGGCGTTTTTTTATTTGAAAATGCTGCATTGTCCGAATTAATGTTTGTGGCAGATGAACTCAGAAAAAAACAAGTGCCACATGGAAAAGTTACCTGGCAGATAGACCGCAATGTAAATACAACCAATGTATGTATTGCCAATTGTAAGTTCTGTAATTTTTATCGTGTGCCCGGCCACCCCGATGCCTACATCACCGATATTGAAACTTATAAACGAAAAATAGAGGAAACGATCAAATACGGTGGCGACCAATTGTTGTTACAGGGTGGTCATCATCCTGAACTTGGGCTTTCGTTTTATGTGAATTTATTCAAAGAATTAAAATCATTATATCCCAATATAAAACTTCATACGCTTGGCCCACCTGAAGTGGCTCATATTACCAAGCTTGAAAAAAGTACACACAGGGAAGTATTGAAAGCATTAAGAGCAGCAGGCATGGACAGCCTTCCCGGCGCCGGTGCCGAAATACTAACAGACAGGGTTAGGCGATTGATCAGCAAAGGAAAATGCGGTGCACAGGAATGGCTGGATATTATGGCAGAGGCACATCAGCAACACATCACTACATCTGCCACCATGATGTTTGGCCATGTTGAAACACTTACCGAAAGATTTGAACACCTTGCCAGGATAAGAGAAGTACAAAGCCGTAAACCAAAAGATGCAAAGGGGTTTCTTGCTTTTATCCCATGGACCTTCCAGGATGCAGATACTTTACTTGCTAAAATACGGGGCGTACATAATTTGACCACACCCGAAGAATATATTCGCATGATCGCCATGAGCAGGATCATGTTGCCAAACATCAAAAACATACAGGCAAGCTGGCTCACTGTTGGTAAACAGGTTGCACAAATTTGCCTCAATGCCGGCGCCAATGATTTTGGTAGCATTATGATAGAAGAAAATGTTGTGAGTGCTGCCGGTGCCCCTCACCGTTTTACAAGCACAACCATACAACAATCAATAAAAGATGCAGGCTTTGAACCACAGTTGAGAAATCAGCAATATGAGTGGAGGGAATTGCCGGTGATGGAGGAGCAGGTGATTAATTACTAAGGTTTCAGATGTTCCAAGGTTCCGTAGGTTTCAAATGTTTTAAGGTCGCAAAATGCGACCTTATGGTATCTAAGGTTTAAACCCTAACGAATATTCACTTCTATTGCCCGGTCACTATTTAATATTCCAGATAACATAGCGACACCCTGCTCAGTAAAGGCGTAAGGCATCTTTCTAACCCCGCCCCAACTTGATATTCCAAATTGGAATGTCAAGTTTTGAAATTCTGGTTTTGTAAGCTGGAACATAAAATCTTCCGGAAAACGCTTTATATTTCTTTTTACAGCTTTATTTAGATTCCCTATAATTACGATATCGCAAATTACGATGCTTTAATTATTAGTCGTTTGAGACAGCTTTATCTTTCTTCTTTTTCTTTTTACCAGGATGCGCATCAAGTATAAACTTCAATTTTTCTTCATCAGTAGTGCTATTTAGTTTTTTATTTTCAGAAAGAAATTTATAATACTTCATCCCGTCTTTCAACATACCATCTCTTCTTGCTTTCAATTTTTCGAATATCTTTTTTCCATTTTTTGCATAAACTTCCCGTGGTAATTTTTTTACTGCCTCATCAAGTGTTGAGTCTGTTAATCTGTGTCGGAATTCACTGATATTTTTGCGCCATTCATTTTCATTGAGCTTGCTTAAAAGTAATTTATCAAACAACCATGACCTGTTATTGAGTTCTGTTAACCCTTTGGTGCATTTTGAAAAATTCTTCAGAAACTTTAATCCAAATAACCGTACCTGTAAAAGCATCAATCCATCAGAATAAAAAAATGCCTGGTCACGATCTCGTACGATGGGGTAGTAGATGATCGTTCCATTCTTTTCGGTAAAACCCCATTTGTATTGGTCCTTGTGCCTGTCCCAATCACCGATCAACATATCAAGTAATCTTGCTTTAAGCAAAGTAGTATCATCAAGCTTATAAATATTATTTACAGGGAAAAGATTGTGAAGCATGCTATCAGTACTGATTGCATTTTCGCTGTGCTTTGTTGGTGCCACCTGTTCAAATAAACAAACTGTATTGGCAAATATGTTGCGGTATTGTCCGAATGCGGTATCGTCTTCAACAAAAACAAGTTTCGGATCTGGTGCATTTAAATTCAGATCTTTCGCAAGCGACGCTACTACCAATGGCGCATAAGGGTGGGCGGTAGAGATCATTTCCTGTATGATCTTATGTACAATAGTATTTTTGAATGTGGAGGGAACAAGTTTCGTTACATCCTTATCAATCGTCCTGAGCACCCATTCAATACTGTCTTTATCAATGAAACGCAGGCTTTTCGTTTGAGCGCCACCGCCAAGTTTTAATATTGTTAATCCGCCTTTTTCTGTACTTATATCAAACAAAGGCATTTTAACCGGCGTGGCCCATATTGCCCGGTAATTATTCCCAACAAATATCTTTCGTAAACCCAGCTGTGATTCATACCTGCTGCTGGCTGGAGCAATTGCGAAATCCTGCGCTGTTACAGTGCTGCAAAGAAACAATAAACCCGACCGGCAAAGGATCAATAGCAATCTCATTGAAGTTGTTTAGCCATCTTATACAAATAATATTCCCAATATTTGAAAGTTGAAGAGGCAACCACGGAAGCAACATTTTATCTTGGGAAAAAATATGTGAAGGGGATTAATTCGTTGTTCCTGTTATCATTTCCTATGTGACCAACATAGCTGCAGGATTCATAATTTGTTCCAAGTGAAATGATGTAATGATTTTTTCTTTTATCCCTGATAATGGTATCAAGAAAAAAAGGCAGGTTTACCTTTCCTTTGCTTTCGAATAATGTAAACATACGGCTATGCACCGAATCTGACAATTGAACAGAATCATAAATAACTTCGATCTTCACAGCTAAAATTTCCTGCCGTCTTTCCTCGGAACATTTTTTTTCTATTTGCATTGTGTTCAGATTAATAAACACGCATTTACTTTTTATATCTTTTGTAAAATAGCCATTGGGTGCAAAACATCCCAAATGAATGGTCGCTAAATAAAATAAAAGTGGCAGGTAAAACAACGTCCTGTTTATACGCATTGATCTTTTTTTTGACTGAAATAGTTAGAGCGCATTTTTTACTTGCACTTGTCACTCACAACTTCTCCATCAATAATAACTGTACATATTTTCGTTAAATACTCAAATGGATCTCCATTATACAAAACAAGATCAGCATCTTTTCCTTTTTCAATACTGCCAACCCTGTTATCAATACCAAGCAGCTTCGCCGGGTTCAATGTGATGCATTTCAATCCATCATCAAAAGACAAACCATTGGCAACAGCAAGTGCTGCTTCAGATAATATCAATCTTGTTTTCGGAACATAAGATTCATAACCACTTTCAATACTAACGGGGATGCCTGCCGCTGTTAATATTGCTGCACTCTCTCTTGTCATGTTTACCATGTCGCCTTCATTGCGGGCAAGTGTTGGGTGTAATATCAATTCTGCTTTTGCAGCTTTGATCTCATCAATGATCCTGTATGCTTCAGCCCCGCCATCGATCACGAGTTTTAAATTAAACTCTTTTGAAAGCCTGATCGCATTCATTATATCATTGGTAGTATTTGCAGTGATGAGTGCTTTAATTTCTCCTGTTAATAATTTAGAAAGCATATCCATTTTCAGATCAACTGCAGGTTGTTTACTTGTATCCTTATCATTTTGTTTTTTAAGATAAGCCTGTGCCTTTACTAATTCAGTGCGTATCATCGCCATTTGTTTTGCTCTTGTGCCCGGTGAAGAAAAATTACCGGTTACAGAAGGACCGATCGTCATTGCCAACATACAAAGTGGCTGCATGGTAACTGTTTCAACTGTACCTGCTTTTGTTTTAGCAATCATTGTTTGCCCGCTAACAAGTGCCCCGATGCCATGGCCCGTGTGAATGGTTGTAACACCGTTCTCTCTTACAACCCTTACCAGCGGTTCATCAGGATTATATGCATCAATTGCACGGAGGTCAGGTTGTATAGGACTTGATTTTTCAAGCTGATCCTGGTCAGTAGGAATGTTGAGTGAGCCAGAAAGACCAACAAGTGTGCGTGCATCTACCAGGCCTGGCGTAACAACTTTTGCTTCATAGGTTTTATAATCCGCAGGAATCGTTATGGAAGCAGCGGGCCCGATATTTTCAATCTTTCCGTTCTTTATCAAAACAACCCCATTACGTACAGCCGTACCCGAAACGGTATAGATTGTTCCTGCTTTAACAGCGATCTGGGCATAAAGGAATGTTGGTGCTGAGATAAGTATTGTTATGTACAATAGTATTCTTTTCATTTTGCAATTCATTTTTAAAAGAGCTACAAGCCTCAAGCTATAAGCTACAAGTTGATATTAATATTTCGAGTTAGCATAAACAAGCTTGCTGCCTGTAGCTCATAGCTAACGGCTCACTGCACCGTATCATCATCTTCACCATGATCATGATGATACTCCGACCTGTCTGGTGAATACACTCCATAACCTCCTGTAAGAAACGCTTTGTCATTGGGGTTGCTTATATCGTAACGTTTGAATCCTTCTACCCATGTCTGCTCAAGTTTTGTATAAACACTAAACGGATCTCCTGACAAAATAATAAGATCAGCATCTTTTCCTTTTTCCAATGATCCGATGCGATTTGAAAGATCAAGCATCTTTGCGCCATTGATCGTTAATGCTTCCATTGCTTTTTCTCTTGGCATACCTTCTCTTACCATCAATGCTGCCGATCTTAAAAACAATCTTGAATCTGTAATACCATCATCTGTATGGAACCCAACCATTACACCTGCTTTTACCAAAGCACCTCCTGTTAACAATGAAACATTCATTGCCTCCAGTTTTCCGCCCGGTACATCAATTGAAATAATAGAACACGGAAATCCTGACTTTGCAATTTCATCTGCAATTTTCCATCCTTCAGATACATGGTGCAACACAACCCTGAAACCAAATTCTTTTGCAAGTCGTAACACCGTCAACACATCATTTGCCCGGTGTGTATGAAAATGAACAACACGTTGCCCATTCAATACTTCTACCAATGGTTCCAAACGCAAATCTCTTTCAGGCATTTTAGACGAATCCTTTCCTGCCTTATCAATTTTCTTTTTGTATTCAACTGCTCTTGTAAAAAGCTCCCTATCCAATGCGGCGCTTTTTGCCCTTGTGCCCGGATACCCGGGAATGCTGCGCATGGAATTGGTACCATTTGCCATTTTAAGTCCGCCATACAATCCCTTCTCATTTATTAGTAAAAGATCTTCGATCTTTCTTCCTTCACGCATTTTTACATAGATGGTTTGCCCGCTCATTAATAAACCAGAGCCGGGCATGATATTGATGGTCGTAATTCCACCGGCAAGTGCTTTTTTAAATCCATCACTGGTAGGGTTAACTGCATCTAACACTCTTGTGTCGGGACTTAACGGAGAAGATGCATCACCGCCATCAGGTCCCGCCAGATGAGAATGTGTATCTACCAATCCCGGCATTATTATTTTACCTGTTACATCTTTTACATCTGCATCTGCAGGAATAGAAGTTTGTGGACCGCCGATGCTTATTATTTTTCCTTTCTGAACTACAATTACGCCATTTTGAATGGGAGCGCCAACGATCGGGTAAATGAGAGCGCCTTTAAAAGCGGTTGGTTTGTCTTGTGCATTTGATGAGATAAATGAATATAGAGAAATAAGTAGCAGTAGTTTTCTTTTCATAACCAATGTAAGTTTAGAGTTATGAATTATGAGTTATGAGTTGGCTTGATAACTTTTAATTCAGCATTAAATTTACGGTTATCATATCACAAACAGGAATCAATTAAAAATAATGTGGCTTAAGCCTTCTTAATATATTTTTTTATTGCCGTTGGCTTAAGCCCCATTATAAAATTTGAAAAAATTCATTCGGAAGAATCCAACTCTAAACTCCCGTAGTAACAAACCTATACCCAACCCCCTTTATCGTAATGATCTGCAGGTTTACATCTTTCTTTAAATAGCTCCTAAGCTTGGTTATATATACATCAAGGTTGCGTGAGTTAAAAAAATTATCATTTCCCCAAAGCAGGTTTAAGATGCTGCGGCGGTCAATGATCGTATCGCGGTTATTGTAAAGCATTTTTAATAATTCAGATTCCCTGAAGGATAATTTTCGTTCTTCGTTCTCATTCTTTAATAACTGCAGGTTGCTATGAAAACTATAGGTGCCGATCTGCACAGCAGAAATATTTTCAGGTGTCTTAATTTTTTGTTTCAAAACATTTTCAATTCTTACGATCAGTTCTTCCAGGCTGAATGGTTTGCGGATATAATCATTGCCACCGGTTTTGAATCCTTTTACAAGATCTTCTGTTTGCGTTTTTGCAGTAAGAAAAATAATAGGAACTTCCTTATTAATATTTCTTATTTCTTCTGCAATGGTAAATCCATCTTTATTTGGAAGCATGATATCCAATACGCAAACATCCGGCTGTTGTTTTGTAAAATGTGAAAGCACCTTACTTCCGTCGGCTTCCATCAACACTTCGTATCCGCGGCTTTCCAGGCTCTCCTTTACAATCTTGCCAAGGAACATTTCGTCTTCTGCATAAAGAATTTTAATACTCATAACCCGGAATTCTTTTTATAATTTTCTGTTTCTTCAAACGGAAGCTTAACGATAAATGTACTGCCTTTACCCAATTCACTTTCTACTTCTATCGATCCGTGATGGTTTCCTACAATATAATTTACATAACTTAATCCAAGGCCGTATCCTTTTATATTATGTTTATCGCCACTCGGCACCCTGAAGAACTGTTCAAATATTTTCCTGTTGTATTCATGTGGAATGCCAATGCCATTATCACTTACACGTATCTCTATGTATGTTGACTGATCGATCACCTGTACATGAATGCGTGGTTCTTCAAGACTGTATTTTAAAGCATTGTCGAGCAGGTTATAGAGCACGCTGCTGATATGTCGCTGGTCTGCTTTGATATTAAAGTTTGTACCCTGCAATTGTAAACTTGTAACCGCTTTTTGTTTTTCAAATTGCAGTTTCATGGAATCAATTACTTCCTGTATCAATTGTACCAGGTCAAATGGTTCTTTTTTTATTTCAATCTCATTCCTTTCAAATTTAGAAAGACTCAATACTTTATCTACCAGCAACGACAGGCGTTGCAATTCATTTGCAGAAATATCAAGATATTCCTGTGTACGCTCGGGACTTTGTAATGCATCAAAATTTTTCATTGCTTCTATTGCAACACTAACGGTAGCGATTGGTGTTTTCAATTCATGCGTAATGTTTGCGATGAATTCATTCTTAATGGCAGTAAGTTTTTTTTGTTGCTGCAGGTTGCGGTACAATAATAAAAATGAAAAAATTGTGATCCCAAGTAACAAGACAGAAAACAGGATTGGAAGACTAATACGTTTAAGCAAATAAGGAAATTTATTTTCGAGCTTTAAGAAATAATTTACCGGGTGCGAAAACCCAACTGTAACCGGGTTCATAAGTCCCCCGGATTTGTAAGTACTATCAACCCGCAATATTTTAAACGGTATTGTAATGTTTTGTTTTGACAGACCTTTCGATAATGCTGTATCGATCTCGCTTATCCTGATAGAATCCTGTAGCGAATCTACACCATACAATACCCGGATCAAACGATCCTTTGTTTGCATTTCTCCTGGAAATTCATCCGGTTGCCCGTTGTTTCCATCAATAACTGAATGGTCCTTTCCAACGTAAAGAAGTTTTCTGATCTCAGGAGATGGCGTATCATTTATTTTTTTACTAATCACATTTATGGTCGATACAATTCCTTTTTTCTGGTTTAGCCGCACGGTGAATTCCTGTTTTACACTGTCTTTAGTGACCCTTTCTATTTTCTTTATTTCTGAAGTATCGCCGATGGAGAAGCTATCCAATTTCAATTTCGAAACCTGCAATTGTTGTATCACGTCACGAAATGTATAATCAGCTTTTGCTAAAAGTGCAACTTGTTCCCGGTCATAAGTTTGTTTCAACCAAAAGAACTGGAAGCCGGCAACTGCCAGTATGGTGAGAAGCATTAAGAACGATTGCAAACGAAACTTCATTAAAATGTATTCTGAAACAAATTTAAACCATTGTTGACTGTATTGATAATGCATTAACCTTTATTAACCTTAATGAAAGGTGGGTTAACTTATATTGCAACACGGCTTCAATAGATTTGAAAAAAATATAATCATGAAAAAGTTACTCTTAACAGCAGCTGTTGCCATGTTTACGATATACAGCAACGCACAGCAAAAACAAGGAAAAGTTACTTACGAGCGCATTGCCCAAATGAGAATAAATATCAATGATGGCAATGGAGAAGAAAGCCGTCCGCAAACACGTACCGATAAATTTGAATTGGCATTTGGCAATAATCAATCGCTGTGGAAAGCGGCCGAAAAGGATAATGATGATGCCGATAACATGAGTAGCGGCGGTATGACCATACGCATGGTTGTTGCAGGATCGGATGATGTGTTGTATAATAATTTTAACGATCACAAATCAACAGAGCTCAGGGTTTTCTTTGATAAAAAATTTATTGTTGATGACAGTACGCGTGCTTTAAAATGGAAAATAGGAGAGGAGACAAAAACGATCTTAAACCATGTTTGTACAAAAGCAACTGCAACAACCATCAATCCCCGTATAACAATGAACATTAACAATGGCGTGATGGAGAAAAAAGAAATACAGGATACAGCAAACATCACTGCATGGTTTGCCATTGATATTCCCGTTTCTGCAGGACCAGCAGAATACCAGGGGCAATTACCAGGACTGATACTGGCACTTGATATAAATAACGGAAGGCAGGTTTATAAAGCAGTTGATATCGCTGAAAAAGTTGACCTTGCTTCTATTAAAGCACCAACAGGAAAAAAACATTATACGCCTGCGGAGTTCAGGAAAGAAAGAGATAAGATGATGGATGAGATGCAACAAAATAATGGAGGAAACAGGCAGATAAGGATCAATTAAATTAATAGTGTATTAATAATATTCAAACCTTCTCTTATAGAAGGTTTTTTTGTTGGCTATTGGGTAAGTGATTGGGAAGTATTGTTTTTAGAGGCGTTTGAATGTTCAATATTCAACGTACAATTCGAAATGTTCAAGGGAAGGGAAATTAATTTGCTTAATATTGTTTTCGCCACGAAGACGCAAAGGCTCAAAGTAACACAAAGGAAAAAATATAAATCTTCGTGTTACTTTGAGCCTTTGCGACTTCGTGGCATTTTTTATCGTGTAATCATTCTCATCCCACCTCCTGCATTATTCAATCCCGTTTTGCTTAAGCTATAAGTAAAGCTTAGTAAAAAATACTGGCGAAGTGTTTTTACACGACTGTCTTCAATATAATTCTGGTTACTGCTCCTGTTGATACCAATATTGCTTTTTAAAATATCAACAGCACTGAATTTTATTTCTCCGCGATTGTATTTAAGCACCTGCCTGCTGATGCTTGCATTCCATAATGATACTTTATTATTAAACCCTGCAGCACGATTGTTATTGATGGTATAAGAAAAATCAGTTGAGAAGAAAAAACGTTTGGGCATTTCCCAATCAATGGTGCTACTATATTCCTGCGAAGCATAATTTGTATTCAATGATGGTTGTAGTGAATATTTTGTATTGTTATAATTTATTGCTGCAGACAAAGAGATGCTTAATTTATTATGCGGATTCAGATCAAACCTCAGTTCCGGCCCACTGATAACGCTTTAATATTATTCGGCTTTGTATTGATGAATTGCCTTCCCTTATTATAATTAAAATTGCTACTTACTTCCATACTGCCTTTTAATAATTTTACCGGTATACTGTGACTAATGCTACTATTAATATTATATACACCGTTTACATTCACTGGCCTGGTGGATTTTATACCGAGTGAATCTATTGAATCTGCATTCACAATTTTATTGTGTGTTGATTGCATAGAAAAAAATACAAAAAGGTTCCTGTTCTTATATGGATTTACCAATTGCAGGTTTGCCTGCACCCTGTGAATATATTCCTGCTTAAGATCGGGATTGCCTTCTTTTATATTTAACGGATCGGTATTATCGGGAACAGGTTGTAATTGCGACATGCCTGGTTGATTGGTAGAAGTGGCATAAGTAAACGACAGGTTTTTAAATCTGGAAAAATTGTATTGGAACCTTGCAGTGGGCAAAATATTGCCAAAGTCTTTACTCATCGTTGAATCTTTTATGCCGGATATAATTTTTCCATCCAATGTGGCCTGTTGCCAGGTAGCGCCGAATGAATAACTGTATTTTTTTCTTTTGGTGCGCATGCGGATTCCTGCAGTTGTATAACCATATTCATTTTCAAAATCATTGCTTAGCAGGTCATTGAATTTATCGTGCTTGCCATTTTGATTGTTGTAATCGTAGGTTGTTTTGTTTGAAGTATTTTTTGTTTTACTTTTTCCAATGCTGAATTCAAGCAATGATCTTTTAAAAATGGGTTCTGTATAAATGATCTTTGCTGTATAACCACGCAGATCAGCGTTGGTGTTGTTCAATTGATTTATTGTATCACGGCGAAGCAATGAACCATCATTATAAAAACTATTTACAGAAGAAAGGCCTCCGTTTCCTTTACTTTGGTTCAGGCTTGTGTTTAATGAAAAAGAGAATGTTCTTCCCGGGCGATTGAGCTTACGCCTGTAAATAAGGTCGTTCCTGAAATTAAACCCTTCGTTGTTTGTATGGTTGTTACTAAATCCTTCATTCGTCAAAACCTTGCTTTCATTCAAAGTATGGTAATCGGTTTGTGAAGCATTGTTTGTTTTTTGATACCCAAACGATGGTGTGATACGAATGGAATTAAGCGAATCAATTTGATAAAGTGCATTCAGGTTCAACCGATGATTATTACTTAAATTATCAGCAAAAGAATTTTGATCATAGTAATAAGAAGAATCCGGTAAAAAATATTGCCGCTGAATATGACTTTCTATGTTGGGGTTGTACCTGTTATAAAAATAATTGCTTTGAAGATCTGTTTTTGTTCCGATGATGTTATTATAATTCACACCGCCTCCCCATGCTGTTTTAATACCGTTGTTGCGGTTGCCTCCCAAACCAAATGCTGCAGCATCGTTATCAGAAAAATTAAAGTTGATATCACCGCCGCCATTTCTTTGCATACGGGCAAGCTCGCCGGTAAAATTTAAAATGTCCATAAAAGAAAAGCCTTCAGCATTTGTATTATTTCCCATCGCCAGTGCAGATACCTGTCTTGCTCCTTTAAAAGAATTCACATTTAGTTTTCCTTCGTATCGTTCATTGGTTCCTCCTCCTGCATTTATTTTTCCAAACAATCCTTTCTTTTTATCTTTTTTTAATTTCAGGTTAATGGTCTTTTCGTAATTGCCATCTTCAAATCCTGTTAATTGCGCCTGGTCGCTTTGCCTGTCATACACCTGTACTTTATCAACTGCATCGGCAGGTAAGTTTTTTGTAGCGATCTTGGGATCACTTCCAAAAAATTCCTTTCCATCTACCAATACTTTATTCACTTTTTCACCCTGTGCTTTTATCGTTCCGTCTTTATCTACTTGTACGCCGGGCAATTTTTTAAGCAGCTGCTCTACGTTTGCGTTAGGCGCTGTTTTAAAAGAACCGGCATTGTATTGCACCGTATCATTAATTAATGTAACCGGCGGCGCTTCACTTTGAACAATAACTGCATCCAGCATTTTGCTTTTATCTGTCATTACAATATTTCCCAGGTCTGCTATCTTATTGTCATCGCTGATTGAAAAAACTTTATTGCTGTTATGAAAGTTAACATGTGTAATCAGCAGCCTGTATGTTCCATTGCGGATGTCTTTAAATTCAAATCTTCCTGCATCATCTGTCATAGAGAATGATACCAGCGAAGAATCTTTTTTATCCAGCAGGCTCACTGTTGCAGCCGCAATTGGCCGCTTTGATATTGTATCAAATGCAACACCTTTTACTGTACCATTTTTCTGCGCCGTTGCGCATTGGTAAAAGAGAAAGCTGATCAGCAGCAATAGAATTATTCTCATAATTAATTATTTCAACTACGAAATTATTCTTATAAACCAGTAGATAAGGTTAAGCTGGGTTGGTGAATGGTTAATTAAGGTTAAAGGAATCCTGAATGATGAGTGCTGAATTATGGGTTGACTAAAGTACTTAGAACCATTGCGTTGCTAGGGCTGGAATTCAGCATTCAGCATTCATAATTTATAATTCTACAATATTTGTGATAAGAATACGTTTCATTAGTTGTCTAATTACACAAAATCCACTTTATGAACAACCAAACTCAAACTTCACACACCCATCCTATTGTCCAGATGGTAAAGAATTTCTTCAACAGGCTTCGCCAAAATCCCGACGTTTATCCAATAAAATACTATAAGAAAGGAGGTCATCGCTCCCGCAGGGCTATGAAGTATCCAATGGTAAAATAGCAGTTTTAGTGCGGAAATTACTATTTCGCTAATTCAGCAAATTCACTCTTGACGCGGGCTCCATGAGTTTGTACTTTTGGTATACCGTTTAAATCCTAAATCTTATGAAAAAAAATGAACCACAAAACTTAACTGTCATGTCTTCTGTAGTAAAAGCCATTTCGGCTGCATTCCACAGCTTGTTCTTCTCTAATAATAACAGGGAATTTCAGCGACTAAAGAATTTTATAACATCCTAAAACTAGCAGCTTACCTAAATGCAAAATTCCCTTCTTTGAAAGGGAATTTTTGTTTAACCGATTTAAAGTTTAAAGTTTACACCTTTTTAAAAGGTGTAAACTTTAAAATCGGTAGCGGTAAAAAATATTAGCTAAATAAGTATTCTACATCCTGCTTGGTCAATGCCTTCACAAAGCTTGTGTCATCTGCAATGAGTTCTTTTGCAAGCGATTTCTTCTTTTCCTGGAGTTGAAGAATTTTATCTTCGATCGTATCAATACATATCATACGGTAAGCAAAGATATTTTTCGTTTGCCCGATACGGTGTGTACGGTCAATGGCCTGTTGTTCTACCGCAGGGTTCCACCATGGATCCACGATATATACATAGTCTGCTGCTGTTAGGTTCAAACCCACACCGCCCGCTTTAAGCGAAATTAAGAACACCCTGCACTCATCGTTATTCTGGAAATTCTGAATGGCTTTTTCCCTGTCTGTTGGTGAGGTGCTTCCATCAAAATATTCAAACTGTATATTTTGTTCGGTAAGTTTTGCTTTGATCAATGCAAGCATTCCCAGGAACTGTGAAAAGATAAGGGCCTTGTGCTCACCGATATTTTCTTCGATCTCTCTTGACAATTCATCAAGCTTGATCGAATGATTTGGATATTTATCTTCTTCATTTAAGATGAACGGGCTGTCGCAGATCTGTCTTAGTTTCATCAA
The DNA here is from genome assembly GCA_047601875.1 of Ferruginibacter sp. GTDB lineage: Bacteria > Bacteroidota > Bacteroidia > Chitinophagales > Chitinophagaceae > Ferruginibacter. The sequence continues at coordinate 2,252,727 of JASGIL010000001.1, forward strand.
TCCCTGTAAGATCGTCAATTGCGATTTATCAATCCCCTGCTGATCGATCGTTCCAAGGATCTTATCACGATAACTATTTCTATACGCTTCGTAGATCTTGCGTTGTTCTTTTTCCATTTCGCAGAACAAAATGGTTTCTGTTTTTTCAGGAAGATCTTTTGCTACCTGTTCTTTTGTACGGCGAAGAATGAATGGGTATAATAATTTGCGTAAGTGTTCTTTTTGTTCCTGTTCACCAAATTTATCGATGGGCGTTGCAAATTCATTTCTAAAAAATTCCATGCTGCCCAATAAGCCCGGGTTAAGGAAATTCATTTGAGCAAAGATGTCGAATGTATTATTCTGCAAAGGTGTACCGCTCATGCACAAACGATTTTTTGCAGTAAGTAGCGATGCTGCCCTTGTTACTTTTGATGCAGGGTTTTTGATCGCCTGGCTTTCATCCAATATGATATAATCGAAAAATACTTTCAGGAGCATGTGTATATCACTGCGCAACGTACCATAGGTAGTGATGATGATATTGTGCTTCTGCAATTCTTCTGCATCACGTGTGCGGGCATTGCCATGATGTATATGATACGTGAGCTCAGGTGTAAATTTCTTTACTTCATTCTGCCAGTTGTATATAAGTGTTGTAGGACAAACAACAATTGCTTTTAAAGTTTTGTTTACTGTCTTGTAATGATCAAGCATGGTAAGTGCCTGTACGGTCTTACCAAGACCCATATCATCTGCAAGGATACCGCCCCAACCAACATCATTCAGGTAACCGAGCCATTGATACCCGGCAACCTGGTAAGGCCTCAGTATGGGTTGCAATGTTTGTGGTGGTGCTATCTCCGGTATATTTTTAAACTCACGAAGTCTTTCAAATTTTTCATCGAGCGCAAAACTCAATTCTGTTTCATCACGATTCTCATACAGTTCATCGATCACGCTCATGTGGTATCTCGACAGGCGAAGCTTATCAGCTTTTCCATCGCCTACTTTAAACAACAATGCGTATCGTTTCAGCCACTCGTCCGGTAAGATACCAAGTGTGCCATCTCCCAGTTGTACAAAAGATTGTTTTCCTGCAAGTGCTTTCTTAATATCTGAAATGCCTACACGCTGTTCACCAAATTCTATTTCAACTTTTGCATCAAACCAATCGAGCCCGCTGCTTACATGTATATGTGTGTTGGGGCGTGCCGTATTGAACCTGAAATTTTTCAATGCTTCAAATCCGTATACAGGCACTTTCATTTCTTTCATGGCATCTACAAAAAGAAAGAACCAGTTGTTGCGCAACACATCAGCCCCTCTTAACACAAGGCTGTTTGTTTCAGGCTGCGGTACAAACATGGAATGCAGGCTTTCCAGTTTGCTTACAAACTGTTCCTCTGCTTCCTTGTTGCGGTGAATGATCAATATCTTATCGCCATCCGGAATGGTGATGGTTGATTTATCTGAAGCCTTTGTATCAAAACCCTGGTAAGTAAATATCGGCTGGAACACGAGGTAATCGCCTTTTTCCTGCAACTGAAGTTTTACATCTGGTGTACCACTTTTAATTTCTTTGATAAGGCTCTTGTCAAACTCTACCTGGTATTCTCTTGTCAGCGGAAGAATTACCTTCTGCATTTTTTCTGCCCAGTTTGCTTTGCTGAGTTTGATATTACCATCCCTGGTAAATTTTTCCACCTGCAAAACATCTTCTGCTTTTTGCCAGATGTAAAGCGTTTTATCATTTAAAAAAACAAGGCTGCTGTTGCATTCATTTTTAGTGAACGGAACTGTTTCGCTGCTCAGCTTTACCATGCAGGCAATTTCAAAATGATCATTTACCGCAATTACTTTAAAGAACGGGGTAATAAAATGATCGCTCAGTTCTATATCAACAAGGTTGTTGGTTTTAAAACTTTTATTTTCCGGTAGGTAATAAATAAAATTATTCTGCGATTGTTCCTCAAAAACTTTTTTTAGTTTGGGTTGAAGGTATTCTGTGATCAGCGATTTTGTTTCTTCAGGAAGATCCTCTCCATCTGTATGAATAATATTTTCCCAGATACCACTGAAAGGAGAATTACGGTTCAGGTATTTATTTATTTCTGAATCCTGTAGTTTTCTAACCTGTTGAAACAATTGTTTGTCATCTTCGCTAAACAGGTCTGTGTTTACAAATTTTGTAAGATCGAGCGCTTCAATTTTACTGAGGTATTTTTTTACCGTTTCATCAGCATCTCCCTGGATGGCTTCAATTGTAAACCCGGGATAAACCTTTGCATTGAAATTAAAAACAAGGCCAAGTTTTTTTGCCGGTGCTTCTTCTTCTGCAACTTCTTCCGAAGCAGGTGGTGGTGTTACAAGAGAGATCGTTGGTCTTAATGTTGTTGAAGCGGCAGAAGAAGATGATGATGAAGCTGAAGTTGCTGCTACTCTTTTTATGCTTGTATCCAGCAGCTTTAAAAATGGTTTTCCATCTTTATACGTGAATTCAAATTTTCCTTCCAGGTCATCACTCAAACTATAGCCGTATATCTGTAATAATTTATTTTTTTCTTTGTCCCAGTTGCGGATCGTTTCAAAATAATTAGGTCCAAAAGCATTCAACAGCTGGAGAAACAATAATGTTTTGTGTTCACAAAGCGGGTGCAGTGCTTCACTGCATAAGCACGAAGTATCAAAATTCCTTTCTTCATTTTTTTGAATAACGAGTGGGAATGTTTGTCCATTGTAAACCAATTCTGCTTCTACTCTTTCATCTTCTGCTTTGGTAATCGTGGCTTTTGTTGTACGCAACATATTTTCTGCTTCATCATAAATTGCCGGCGATGAAAGCATCTTGATCGTTTTAAGATCGATGTGTTTCATTTTAGCAACTGTATGATATTGGTTGTACTGGATGTTGGTACCGCCCAGCATATTCTTATCAACCATATCCTGCAGGCGGAACAATGCAGCAGCTTCATGGCGACAAATATCTCCCAGGTTGTAAGGGCAACCGCAACGCAATGTCATCAGTTTGGCATCTGCGTATTTTTGAATGTATACTTTGTAAAAAGTGCTGTAGCTGTCATCTTTCACACGAAAAACAATGCCTCCCATGAGTTCATCGTGTTCAACCAATTCTACAAATCCCATCGCATGGATCTTCTTTCCACGGCGGATCACTTCATCGGTACCATTATTATAGATGTGCTTTATTATATGTGGTAATGCCAAACTAAGGGTCCTTTGTGTTTATCAATAATGTTTTAATTGCATCTAAGCTTTGCTGTGGTATTATGCCGGTTCAGAAAAGAGCAATTTGCAAAAGTAAAGGAAAATAACTGAGGTGGAAAAGGGTTTAAAGGTTTTTATTATAAAATATTCTGAATTATTATAAGAAGTTGATCCGTTTAACCAGTTAATTAGTTAACTGGTACCTGCTTTTTTACCAGTTTTCCGTCGGCATATACAGGTAAAATGTTGGCTGTATTGGATGTAAGACAGAATTTTATATCCTTATCCAGACCGAATGATGATAATCGTTTGTAATGTGAAGCCTCTTTGGTTTTCATAAATTCAAACAGGTCGCTTTCTGCATCTGCATAGAGCGCTGAAGCAATTTGTGAAGCATCGCAGTTGATACTGAACTGTTCCTTTACTTTTTGAACCACAGCACCTGCAAATAAGGTATCCTCAATATTGACCCTGTCTTTCCATGCTGCACAGGCAAGCAATACCGGCTTATTCTTTTTTATCAAATAGTTACATACCGTATCAAGATTACTGAATGCCCCGATTATAATTTCTTTTGCTCCTTTATCAAGCGCCATGTGTAACAGGCGGGTACCGTTGGTCGTTGTAAGCACCAATGTTTTACCTGTAATAAATTCTTCCGGGTATTCAAAAGGCGAATTGCCATATTGCAATCCTTCTGCGATCTGCCCATCTCTTTCGCCGGCTGTAATGGCTGCAATTTGTTTTCCTATACGAATACATTCGGGCACGCTATCAACAGGGATGATCGCTTTTGCGCCGTTGTTTAATGCAGTAGTTATCGTAGATGTTGCCCTTAATATATCTATAATAACAACAACGCTATCGCTGATATCGTACAGGTGTAATAACGCTGGTGAAAGGCATGTATATAGTGCTGGTTTTTTCTTGTCCATTTTTTTACTTTAAAATTGTTTTCCACTTATCTGTTTCAGCATATTCCTTTATTGTTTCATTACGCTCAATTAAAAACTTCCTGATATATTTTTTTAAAAATAAGCTGGTGCCCATTTTTCCAAAGATCCCAAAAGGAGATATTAAAATGATCTTGTCACTCATTTCAGTTTTCCCGTCAACGGCTTTAAAAAAATGATCGTGTGAAAATTTTTTAAAATCGCCTTGTTGCATTTCGTCTTTAAAATAAAAAGGCGGTTGAAATGCGGTTATTTTAGATGTAAATTTTCTTTGCCTGAAAAGATGAAATGCCTGCCAGGTTACAGACTCATCCAGGCCTATCAACCCGGTTGTTACACCTGCTATTGCTTTTTCATTTGAACGCTGTGTAGATATTACATGAAGATCGATGCTCCTGCTGAGGTCGAAGACCCTTTCGAGGGGGGCGTTGATCATGTTGGTTAAATGTATAATAGCCATGTTTACGGCTTATGCAAATGGGATTTTTACAACTTTTGCTTTTAGCAATGTATGACGAACCTTGATAAATATTTCACTGTCTATCGCTGCATACTTTGCATCTACATATCCCATACCGATCGCTTTGCCCAATGATGGCGATTGCGTTCCCGAAGTAACCCTGCCAATGGTGGATGCTTCAAAATCTTTTATCTCGTAATCATGGCGTGCAATTCCTTTTTCTATCATTTCAAACCCTACCAGCTTTTGCTTAAGGCCATTTGCTTTTTGTTTTTCAAATATATCTCTTGAAATAAAATCCTTTGTGAATTTGGTGATCCATCCAAGGCCTGCTGACAATGGAGATGTTGTATCATCAATATCATTACCATAAAGGCAATATCCCATTTCCAAACGAAGTGTATCTCTTGCGCCAAGACCAATCGGTTTAATTCCCATTGCGGCACCTGCAGCAAAGATCGCATCCCATATTTTATTTGCATTGTCGTCCTTGTCTTCAAAATAAATCTCTACACCGCCGGCACCAGTATAACCTGTTGCACTAATGAGCACATTATCTACACCTGCAAATTTTCCTTTTGCAAACGTGTAATATTTCAAATTAAGAATATCGATCTCCGTTAGTTTCTGTAATATCTTGGTAGCGTGTGGACCCTGTATAGCTAGCAGGCAGGTCTTATCAGAGATGTTTTCCATTTCTGCATTGTTGATATTCTGTTCTGATATCCATTTCCAGTCCTTATCAATATTGCCTGCATTTACTACCAACAGGTAGGTTTTATTTTCTTCGATGCAATAAACCAACAGGTCATCTACAATACCGCCTTCTTTATTGGGAAGACAACTATATTGTGCTTTTCCCGCTGTAAGTTTCGATGCGTCATTTGTTGTAACACGTTGTATCAGGTCCAATGCATGCGGTCCTTTCACCATAAATTCTCCCATATGGCTTACATCAAAAACGCCGGCATTGTTTCTTACGGCTGCATGTTCTTCATTGATGCCGGTATAAGAAATGGGCATATTGAAACCAGCGAATTCAGCCATCTTAGCACCAAGCGCCAGGTGTTTCTCTGTAAACGGAGTATTTTTCATTTTCTAAATTTTAGTTTGCAAATGTAAATTAAAATAGCTGGAGAAATATTAATAATGGGTTGGCTCGTTCATGAATTTTTTGTTTGGTGTTGATCATTTGGTGTTGATAACTTAGTGAGTTGCTACTTTATTCCACGCTAGTGTAACCGGCCGAGTTTAAGTGTTAGTGGAAATTCAACTTGACGCTCTTCTCCGGCTGGCCAGTTTTGTTGAATTTCTTTGATAAGTCCATCTACGGGGCTGAAATTATTTACCGAAATAAATTTTTGCAAGGCACTCCATGTATTGAGATAACCTTCCAGGTCTTTCAGGTTCCATTTTACTTTAATGGAAAATTCCGGTGTGGTGATTGTTTTAAAAGGAAAAGGAATGTTTGCGTAATTATCATTTACATACGCTCTTTCCTTATCCCAATATGCACCAAGTGTATCAAAATGATAATGATGAATTATTTTATCCGTAATGGGATCAATGCGTAAAAGATTATAGGTCCATACAGCAATGATGCCTTCCTGTTTTGAAACACGATTTACTTCTTTGTAAAATTTATCAAACTCAAACCAATGTAAAGCCTGTGAAACAGTGACCAGGTTTACCGTATTATTTTCAAGTGATGTTTGTTCTGCAGGTTCAATTGCGTAAGTAATATTGTTTGCAGTAATGGCATGCTCTATTTGTTTTTTACTGATATCTGTTGCATGAACCTTTTCAAAATATTTACAAAGCACTGCGGCCGTTTGGCCATTACCAGTGGCACAATCCCATGCAAGTATTTTTTGAGGAACAAAACTTAATATATAAGCAAATAATTCCTTGGGATAAACAGGACGATGCTTTGCATAGCTTTCTGATTGCGCTGAAAAATTATCTTTCATTTTTTAAAATAAAGTGGATGTTAACCTGGGCTTATTGAAGGTGAAATTAGGAATTAACCCGCCTTCGACAAGCTCAGCCTGGCAATGGTTCTTATAAAAAAGAATCCCACCAATAAAGGCGGGATCCGTGCTTCAACTTTACTTCAACTCAACTATTGAAACGCGTTTAATTCATTATCAGCATTGGGTTATATGCCGGGAGGCTATAAGAAACCGATTCACTTAATTGTTCGTTCACAACCTTATCTCCTTTTTTTTCAAGTTCTTTATCGATCTTGATTTTTTCTTTGATCAATGAATCTTTTATTTTTTTGTCCAGTATATCCTGCTCTGCCTTTTGTTTTAATATTGAATCTGCCTGGGTTGGCGTTATTGGTTTATTGTTATAACGGTAGCCGCCATTTGCATCGTTGCTATCCTGTGTTACCCTGTCATTGTTTTCATCTTCATCATCGTTATTTTTTCTTGGGTGTTTCCATTCATCAGCCGGGTTACCCTGCAGATCATACAAACCATCGGCTTTCATGATATAATCTTCTCCCTCATCCCAGCCATGTTCCAGGTCCTCAAAATCAATGTTCCAGTCATCATCTCCCCATGGCCCGATATTTATATGTCCGCCCCAACCAACGTTCCTGTTTACATGTATTTGTTTTCCAACCGGTACATATACTGTAAGTACAATGCGCTGATTACGGAATTTATTTTGACGGGTTATTGCTATACCCCTGTCGATCACCAGTAATGAATCTCTTTGAACAGCATTAAAATTGATCAGTGCTGCGAGTGTATCTGCGTATCTCCTGTTACGTCCGTTTGCAAGTTTAAGCATGGTAACCCTGAAACTATCATTGGGCGATTTCACAATGTGAACTGAAACGTTTTGCAACATAGCTGTGTCTTCATCTACATTTTGAAAAGGCTCCATCCTGAACCAGCGTGTCCTGTAAAACTTTTCTTCCGGCGCCACACTTGTGATCTCAAGTTTGTTTACACCAGGATTTGTAAGTGTGATCTCTTGTTCGTTCAAAGAGTTTGTTGATTTAAAGTCGCGACCAACAGATACAATCAATGCAATAAAGCAAAACAATCCAATTAACCAAAGTGCGGTAAAAGAAAGGCGCATTGTTTTCCTGTTGCTTTTAATTTTTGCAAGCTTCCTTACGATCCAGGTTATTATTCCTATGATGGGGGCCGCGATAAAGAATATCAATGTACCCCAGGCAAATAAATTCTGCCAGCCTTCTGTTAAAACGAAATCCTTCATTGGAAACAATCCGATCGCAACAATGCCCAAACCAAACAACCCGGCCACAAAAGCAAAACCTATACAACCAAGAACGAAATAAGCGAATATTTTAAACAACAGTCCGATAATATCACCCAATGAACGACCTCCTCTTCTTGCAACGGCTCCGGCTTCTGCAGTAAATGCTTTTCCTTTTTCCTGCGCTTCTCTTGCAACTTTTCCTGCACGTTGTTGTACACCTTTCATTTCTTCCACTACAGAATTCTTAATAGAATTCATATCTACCTTTTCACCTTTCATTTCAAGCTTTTCGGTGGTAGAAACCGCTTCAGGTATTACCAGCCATAAAATGATATATACGATCAAGGCGCCGGGGCTGAATCCAACTCTTAAAAAATTAGGAAAATCACCATCGCCCCAGTGGCCAAATCTTGAAATAAAACTTAAGAAAGGAAGCAGGAACAAAACACGTGGTATCCAAACATTGACACCGAAATAATTTGCGATACCGCTGCAAACACCGGCAATGAACTTGTCATCACTGTCGCGGTATAGTTTTTTACGCATGCTGCCGATCTGTGTTGAAGCTGTACTTGGTACTGCTACCCAAAGTACCAGGTAAGTAATGATACCGAAGCCAAACCCGATTCCGAGTAATACAAATATGATACGTACAACAACCAGGTCGATTCCAAAGTAGTTTGCAAGACCACTACAAACACCACCGATTATTTTTTCATTCTCATCCCTGTAAAGGCGCCTGTGCATTTCTGTTGTATTATAAGCAGTTGCACCTGTTGTTGATTTTTCGGAACTGTCCTGCTTTTTTTCTGAAGCGCCGGGCATGGTTTCTTCTGTTTCAAAATCTTCCGGGCGACCCATGCTGCGGATGATCGCATTCACATCATCATCAGTTATGCAGGTAGCACCATTCTTTAATCTTTCCTGGAAAAGCTCCCCGATCCTGCTCTCAATATCATTGATGATCTCTTCTTTTCCTTCTTCGTTTGCGAAATAGCGGCTAAGGCTCTCCGTATATCCTTTCAGTATTTCAAAAGCAGTAACTTCTATCGGTACTACACGTCCCTGGAAGTTTATGTTTATTACTTGTTTCATGACGAAATAATTATTTTTTTTTGTCATCCTCCGATCCTCCTGATCTTATTAATGACCTTGAAAATTTGTTTCTTTAGTTGAGTGTACTGTCAAAAAAAACATGGCTATACTTTAGTTGACGGTTGAAGTTTTAAGTCTCTTTTGTGGTAAGGGCCTGTACTGCGTTTGCAAGTTCGTTCCAGGTTGCTTCCAGTTCTTTGTAAAATTCTGCTCCCTTATCGGTAAGGCAGAAGTATTTTCTTGGGGGGCCACTGTTGCTTTCCACCCATCGATAAGTAAGGAATTCTGCGTTTTTAAGCCGGGTGAGCAAAGGGTACAACGTTCCTTCAAAAATATTCAGGTTGGCTGCCTTCATTTTATCAATGATATCTGACGGATAGGCTTCCCCCTGTTTTATTACCGAAAGAATGCAAAACTCTAACACTCCTTTGCGCATCTGGCTCGCTGTGTTGTCAATATTCATGGCTTTACTTTTTAAAATTCATGGCTATACTTTGTCAGGAACTGCTGATCAAATTCTGACCGGAACATTCATTGATCATCATCTTGACAACACAAACATACAACAATTTTAGTACTATGCAACACATAATACCATTTATTTTAAAGTAGTAGGTAGTGAAATGTTGGCTCAAAATCGCTGAAACGCTTTACTGTATTGGATCTTGCGTAATTTTTATCTGGTGATTTTATTTAATGTTTTAGTTCTAGCGGCAAATTTTCGTGGATAAATGGTTAACTTTTAGGCGGTTTTAGCGCTCTTTGTTAAGGTTAACCCAAGATGTCAATTGAGCGGTTTTCCGGTGTAACTACGATCGTATATAATAGGTCAGACAGGCCTAAACTATTTACAATGAAAACATTTATACCCATTCTTCTTTCTGTTGTATTCCTGGTTTCCTGTGCCAGTAATAAAAATTACCTGGAAAGATCTAATGCAGATAAAGCCTTGCAGGATGCTGTAAAAAAATTGAATAAGAATAGCACTGATGAAGACGCTACACAGGCATTACCCATTTTATATTCGGGCATCACAGAAACCCACTTAGCTAAAATAAAATCATATAGCAACTCAACTGAGTTGAGCAGGTGGGATAAGATCATAGATGAGTATGAATATTTACAGGATGCCTACGATGCGATCATCAGCTCATCCCCTGCTTTTAAACTGGTTACACCAAAAAGTTACAGCACAAATATGCTGGAGGCAAAACAGGCGGCTGCTGAAGAATATTATGTGTATGCAAATACATTTTTTGATAAACAGGGAAGAGATAATGCAAAAAAGGCCTACACTAATTTTAAGAAAGCAGACAAATACATTCCCGGTTATAAGGACAGCAAAATAAATATGGACCAGGCATATAAAAATGCAATTGTAAATGTGCTGATCAATCCTGTGCAGGATAATTCATATTTCTTTAATAGCGGCTGGGGCAATGCTGGTTACAATTACAGCAATGAATATTTTCAGCAAACACTTGTAAGAGAATTGGGCAGTAACAGTGATCGGTATGCGGCAAAGTTCTTTACCGATTGGGAAGCACGAAGAGATAATATAAAACCGGATTGGGTTGTAGAACTTACACTTAGAAATATGGATATTCCGTATCCCATTAATTATAATTATTCAAGAAATGTAAGTGCACGGGTACAGGCTGGTACAGATACTTCCGGAAACCCGGTGTATAATACGGTATATGCAACTATGAATATTACCCGTCAAAGTTTTACAGCAAGGGCAGATATGGATGTAAATATTAAAGAAGTAAGTACAGGAAAAAATATCAGTTACAGGTCGTTCAGGGATGACTATCGCTGGGAACAGGAAACCGGTAATTATACCGGAGATGGTCGTGCACTTTCTGCACGCGACTGGCAAATAATAAACGGTAACAACTATGGTGCGCCACGCAAGGAAGATATACTTAAAGAATTGTACAGGAAAATTTATCCGCAGGTGAAGAATGAGATTGTTTATGCGGTCGACTGGTAAAAAACAGCTATGAGCTGTGAGCTATAAGCCATGAGCTTATGGCTTTTTTTGTTGTTGAAAAAATCAATTTATTCTGTGGTTTTCATCAGATGATTTATTTCATGTAGCCTTATTTTCACAGGAGATTTAAATCACAAACCCTTTACAATGCAAATAATTCAAAGTATACAAAACAGGATATATGAAATCCGTGGGGAAAGGGTGATGTTGGACGGCGATTTAGCTGTCTTATATGAAACTGAAACGAAATATCTAAAACGGGCGGTTAAGCGGAATATAAAACGTTTCCCTGAAGACTTCATGTTTCAACTTACCTGGGAAGAATTTGAATTTCTAAGGTGCCAAATTGGTACCTTAGAAAACACTAATCCTTTAAGGTTGCAAAATGAAACTATAGACGGTCGGGGGCGATATAGTAAATATTTACCTTATGCTTTTACAGAACAAGGTATTGCTATGTTAAGTGGTATCCTAAACAGTGATATCGCCATTAGTATGAACATCGCAATCATGCGTGCATTTGTTGAAATAAGAAAAGTATTATTACAACAAACCAGTTTAAAAGAACAATTAAAAGAAATTAAAGAACGGCTTGGTGAACATGATGCACAACTAAACCAGATTTATGATGCAATGGAAAATATCCTGGATGAAAAAGCCTCACAAAGAAAATGGGAAGAAAGACAAAGGATAGGATTTAATCAATAAACTTTCTTACTTAAACAACACAAACACAAACCACCCCATAAAATAAGCAAGCCCCGTCATATAAACCAGTTGTATGATCGGCCATTTCCAGCTACGGGTTTCTCTTTTTACAACAGCGATCGTACTCATGCATTGCATGGCAAGTACATAAAAAACGAGTAAGGACAATCCTGCTGCAAGTGTGTATACAATTGTTCCATCTTCTCTTTTTGCAGCTCCCATTTTTTCACGAAGTGTTGTATCATTTTCATCTGCATCATCACCAACACTGTATAATGTTGCCATGGTACCAACAAAAACTTCTCTTGCAGCAAACGAAGTAACCAATGCAATTCCTATTTTCCAATCATAACCAAGTGGTGCGATGGCGGGTTCAATCGCTTTTCCCAATGTGCCTGCATACGACGACTGTAGCAATGCTGCTTTTTTTGATTTGGTAAGTTCTTCTGTTTTTGCTGGTTCTTTTTGTATCATGGCATCGTATTGCTGTGATACCGCCTTCATTTTTCCAGGCGGGCCATAGGTACTAAGTCCCCAGAGTAACAGGCTTATCACCATGATCACTTTACCTGCTTCAAACACAAATATTTTTGCTTTCTCGATCATGGTGTACAAAACATTTTTCCAACGCGGGCCGCGGTACACGGGTAGTTCTAGAATAAAATAACTGCGTTCAGTTGATTTAATGAACCATTTCATTACCCATGCTACGATCAATGCCATCACAGTGCCAAGCAGGTACAAGGCCATCATCACCAAACCCTGCAGGCTTAAAAAACCAAAATATAATTTAGAAGGAATAACCAGCGCTATTAATATGGTATATACAGGAAGCCGTGCGCTACAACTCATCAGCGGTGTGATCATGATGGTAAGCAGGCGTTCTTTTTTATTTTCAATATTGCGTGCACTCATGATCGCTGGTACGGCACAGGCAAAACCACTGATCATCGGCATAACGCTTTTCCCGTTTAACCCAACTTTGCGCATAAGCTTGTCCGTTAAAAAACTAATACGTGCCATGTATCCCGTATCTTCCAGTAATGTTATCAATCCAAACAAGATCATGATCTGCGGAACAAAAAGCATGATGCCGCTAAACCCGGCAACAATCCCATTGATCAGCAGATCGCTAAACCATCCATTTGGTAATACGCCTGATAACCATCCGCTAAATTGTCCAAATATCCATTCAATTCCATCCATGGGATATTTTGCAACCCAGAATACACTTTGAAACAATATGAATAATACGCCAAGCAGAATTACATATCCCCATGTTCTGTGTAATAACAGGTTGTTCTAATTTTTCTGTAAACAATGTTTTTTGCAAAGGGTCGCTCTCTACCACGGTTTGCTGCATTACATGTTTGATCCTTGCATAACGTTGCATGATCTCTTCCGCCTGTGTTCTTGTTGGATTAAAATGGTTGCGTTTTTCTACTTCTTCTACTTCCGCCTGCAAATGATCATTCAATAAAAAATGTTCGTGATTGATCAGGTAATGGATCGCTGTGTAATTACTTATGTGGGGAAACAAATGTTTTATCTCTAGGATTGCTTTGGGTGCAAATGATTCGGTTTCTATAAAGTCCCTTGCAGGAACCTGCTGCATATTTTCCGCAGATAACTCTATTGCTTTTTTTAAAGCAGTGATGCCTTTGTTTTTTCTTGGGTTAATGGCAACGATTGGTACACCCAGTTCTCTTTCCAGCCCAGGAATATCAACCTGTGTTCCATTCCGCTTTGCAAGATCCATCATGGTAAATGCAACCACGACCGGAATTTTAAGATCTATGATCTGGGAACAGAATAATAAATTTCTTTTTAGGTTACTGGCATCAGCTACCAGCAAGATCATATCTGGTTTTACTGTATCATCCTGTTGCAACAATACCCTATAAGATACCCATTCGTCTGCTCGTTTCGGATAAAGACTATAGGTACCTGGTAAGTCAATAAAATTTGCAGTTAGATTTTCTGAAATATGGCTGGTGCCTGTTTTTTTATCTACAGTTACACCCGGGAAATTACCTACCTTCTGGTTAAGCCCCGTTAGCACATTGAAAAGTGAACTTTTACCGCTATTGGGATTACCCACCAATGCTATATTTATCTTTTTGCTCACAGCGGTATATATAAACTCATTTTTATATTATCTGCAAAAATAGCATTAACCGCCTTTGGCCATTTACGAATTAAAGAAAGATGCATGCCGGATCGGGAACATAAAATATTACTGTTCCATTGAATGGTTATTTAACTTTGCCGCGGTTAATTCAATTATTATGAGATATATTTTATTACTGTCGATCCTGTTTACACAGCGTTTATGCGCCCAGGAAATGAACAAGACAGATAAAAAGAGTATTGCCGATCTTAAAAAAACGATCTATTTCCTGGCAGATGATAAACTTGAAGGGAGACGCACAGGAACTGCAGGTGAAAAACTTGCTTATGAATTCATAGTAGATCAATTCAATAAAATAGGGTTGTCGCCTCTTGGAACCAATAAAACTTATTTGCAGGAATTCGAGGTTAAAGACGGAAAAGAAATACAAAAAGAAACAGCACTTTCTATCAAAGGGCAATTGGCTGAGATCAATACTGATTATTTTCCATTGGCATATTCAGCAAATGTTACCGGGCTGAAGTTTACAGATGCTGCGGATAATACAATCGGTTATTATGATCTTGGTAATGTTATAGAAGAAAATAAAACGAATCCTCATTTTGATCTGAAAGAAAATATCTACACTGCAGCAAAAAAAGCATCTGCCGAAGGGAAAAAACTGTTTATAATTTATAATTCTTCTTCTACAAAAGATGAAATAAGCTTTGATCCAAAAGACAAAACAGATCGTTTAAATATCCCTGTTATATATTATGCAAAACATTCAAAGCCGGCCGGGGATATTAGTATCAGCATTCAGCTTGGTGAAAAGCAAAGGTATGGCCATAATGTAATTGGCTATATCAATAACAATGCAGCAAATACGATCATTCTTGGAGCACATTACGATCATCTTGGTTATGGAGAAGATCATAACACATTATATATTGGTAAAACGGCCATGATACACAACGGCGCCGATGATAATGCAAGTGGTGTTGCTGCATTACTGGAGTTAAGTAAGTGGTTAAAAAGTTCTGATCTCAAAAAATATAATTATGCGATCATCGCTTTTTCGGGCGAAGAACTTGGCCTCTATGGTTCTAAATATTTTACCGAACACAGCACCATTGATCTGAAGACCATAAACTATATGTTGAATATGGATATGCTTGGCAGGTTGAATGATAGTACGCATGGACTTAATGTTGGTGGTTATGGAACATCGCCATCGTGGGGCGATATCATAAAAAAAGAAGACCCTTTTTTAAAAATAAAAACCGATAGCAGCGGTATGGGACCAAGTGATCATGCTTCGTTTTATAAAAAAGAAATGCCGGTGCTTTATTTCTTTACCGGCTCTCATCTCGATTATCACAAACCTTCTGATGATGCAGATAAAATAAATTTTGCCGGTGAGATCGCGGTCATCAATTATATAAAATCGGTTTTAACTATTACCGATCAAAAAGAAAAACTTTCCTTTTCAAAAACCAGGGATGCATCTTCCGGGAAAAACAGTTTTAAAGTAAGTCTTGGTATCATGCCCGACTATACATTTGATGGGCATGGTGTAAGAGTAGATGCCGTGATCGATAACAGGCCCGCACAAAAAGCAGGAATAAAAGCAGGTGATGTATTGTACCAGTTGGGCGATCATCCATTTACTGATGTGCAAACCTATATGGATGCATTGAATAAATTCGACAAGGGGCAAGCCACCAAAGTAAAACTGAAACGTGGAAATGATGATATGGAAATGGATATTGTTTTTTAAAACAGCATACCTTTATAAAATAGTTTCTGAAACCCCATGGCTGTAAAATTAAAAATAGACAACGAAATACTTGCTGAAGAATTCTTTGAAGGCACACATCTTTTTGGCATTGTTGCTCCTGTAAAAGATTACCAGTTTACCTGGTACATCAACCAGTTCATGGGATATAAATTCCGTATTAATAATAGTCTTGAGATACAATTAAGAAAAAAATCCCGTAACTATTTTTTTACAATTTATGATTATGAAGTACCAAATTGTTGCCTGGTACATTATTTATATCATAATCAATACGACGGCGAATATCTTTTGCCCGAATTCAAACACCTTGATTTTTTATGGCTCACGAAGGGAGAAGAAATAAATAATGAAGAAGTAAGTATGTTGCAACAATCAATTAAGTTATTGCCTTCTGTACAATTGGTAACTGAAATGACGCATGAGAAAATTAAGAATAAGCAGCATTTGATTTTTTAATAATTGTTTTGAACTATGATTAAAATGATTTTTTAATGGGCTGTGTTTTTTTTAAATCATAGTATTCATTTACTCAAACAAATCAAAGTTCAGACAAAAATCAGATCTTCACTTCCACAACCTTTTCTCTTTTCATTGTAAACTTCCCAACAGGCTCCACAAAATCTTCAAACCCTTCTGTCTCCAATAATTTCTTTATCTCATCAACTGCAATTTCTTTTACACTAAATAACAAGCCTCCATTCGTTTGCGGATCCGGCAACAAGCTAAATGCTTCCATCACATTTACACCTTTTTCAAAACTTACTTTTGAACTATAGCTGTTCCAGTTCCTGAATGTTGCATCCGGTACAATTCTTTGAGCAAGATATTCCTTAGCACCTTCAATCACTTTTACTTTCGAATAATATAATTCAGCAGATAGATTGGCCCCTTCTGCCATCTCGATCAGATGTCCCATTAACCCAAAGCCAGTCACATCTGTAACTGCAGTTACATTTTGCATTTTGCCAAGTTGCTCACCCAGTTTATTGAGCGATGACATTTGTTTTACCATCAATGCAAGATGTTCTTCTTTAAGCAAAGCTCTCTTTTGTGCGGTAGATAAAATACCAACACCAATTGGTTTGGTTAAAAATAAAATGTCGCCTTCAGCTGCTGTATTATTTTGTTTTAAGTTTTGTATTTCGGTAAGACCCGTCACAGCAAGGCCGAATATAGGTTCCGCACTGTCTATACTATGTCCGCCGGCAAGAGGTATGCCTGCTTCTACACAAATATTTCTTGCACCATCCAATACCTGTTGTGCCAGTTGTGTTGGCAACTTTTCTGTTGGCCAGCCAAGTATGGCAACAGCCATTAAAGGTTTACCGCCCATCGCATATACATCGCTGATAGCATTTGCCGAGGCGATCCTTCCAAAATCAAATGCGTCATCCACAATCGGCATAAAAAAATCAGTAGTAGAAATAACAGCCTGCCCGTTGCCAATATCATAAACGGCTGCATCGTCTTTGCTACTATTCCCTACTAATAAATTTTTATCCGGGGTAAATGATATTGATGTCTGTAAAATTTCTTCCAATGCTTTCGGAGCAATCTTACAACCACACCCTGCTCCCCGTGAATATTGTGTAAGTCTTATTGTCTCCTTGTTATCACTTGTATTTTCTGTTGACATTATTTCTTTCGTCTTTTTAAAATAATGGTTGCGTTTTTATGAAGATCGCCGCTAAATCTTATTTCATATATATCCCTTCCGTCGTGTACTACCAGTAAACCTGAGTTGGGAGGAAGCGTCCCGAGGTTTTCTGCATACATTACCAATTCAAGGCTATCCATATCTGATGGTATGTGAATGGTTTTTTTGATTGCGGTTGTACTCAAGCCTTGTTTTGCCATGATCACATTTCCGTTCATTAAAACGCTTACGGTATCACCATCTACTTCCCCATTATCATATAGGGAAAGTTCAAGGCTGTCTGTTTTAAAATACATTGTTTCCTGTAAAACATTTTTTCTTGTTAGTACTTCTGCTGCCGGTGCTGTACTGGCTATTGCTACCGGTGCTTTCGTTACAGGAATTGGTTCAAGGTTTACGCCTTTTTTTGTTGGCGCCTTAACAGTTGGCGTTGTTGCAACTGGCGCCTGTGTAACTACGGGTGCGCCGGAAATGGCAGCCTGTGATTTCGTCAATGTTTTTTCTTCTTCTATTCTTGCGATCTCTTCATCTTTTGCTACAAATGAAAGTTCTTTATCTAATTTAAGCTCCTGCAAGTTTGCTACAAGGTCAGAGTGTTTACGATAATCATTTTTTCTTTGCAGGTTGATCATACCTGTTGCAGGTGCATATGTTTTTGTACGATTGGTAGAGAATGGTCCTGTTAATGTTAATACACTATCCTTGTTTTCCAGGTCAAGTACATGTAATCTTCTTACTGATTTAACAGCCTTCCCCGGGTAATTATATGCAACGATATCAACGTCCTCAATAATTATCTTTTCATCCTTTCTTTTGATCTTTAATTTTTTTACTACGAAATAATGATTATCGCTGTCATTATACCAGGTATGTGAATATCCATACATCTTCCCTTTTTCTTCGCTGATAGCAATTTCATATTTATAGAATTGCTTTGTACTGTCATGGTACAAAGTGCCCTTCCACAAACCTGTAATATCAATTTCCGCAGGCTTATCTGCCTGTGCAAAAATTTGTTTCGGAAAAAAAGCGATCAAAAAAATAATTAAATATTTACTGTGGCGCATGTAAGTAGTTTTTCTGTGTTAGATATAGTGTCAACAAATGAACAATGTATTTTAGTTAAAAGCGGCTCCAGGTTTTGCCTGTTATGAAGCGCTTTTATATAAAGTTTATCATAGTAGTTCAACAATATTTCGAAGCATGCCTTAAAATTATCTTCATTTAAAAAACCAATAGCTGTTTTTGTTTCAAGCGGACCAAGCCTTTTTTGTATCCTGGTAATCGAATTTATTAATTTCTCTTTGTCCTTTAAACCATAGCTGGCAATAATATAATTTAAACGCTGATCAAAAGGAATATCAATAAAGCAAATTGGTTTATTACGCATTGTTTTCCAAAAAACATGGGGGATATTTAAAAGGCCGATGCGCTGGCTCTCATCTTCCAGCCAAATGGTTGTTGCCGATCGTTCATGTTGGTAAAGTTTTCCTGCAAATAAATTCTCAAACATTTCCTGCGTAGGTTGTTTTCCAATATCACCAAATGCAGAGCCTTTGTGATTGGCAAGTTGCTCTAGGTTTATTACCGCATGATTGTTTTGCTGAAGCTGTTCAATCAATTCGGTTTTACCACTACCGGTATAACCACCTACGATTGTAAGGTTGTGATCTTTTTCAAATTGCTTTAATACCCAATTGCGGTAAGCCTTATAACCTCCAATTAAAGTATACACTTCAAAACCGTAAAGATCCAGTAACCAGGCTACGCCGGCGCTGCGCATGCCGCCTCGCCAACAATGAACCAAAATTGAGTTCTGAGTTCCAATTTCTGAATTATGAGTTTCACTCTTATTTTTTAATTCATAATTCTTAATTATGTTCTCCGCTTCTTCAACCATCGCTTTCATCTTCACGCCAAAAAAATCAAGTCCAAGTTTAATGGCAATTTGTTTTCCCTGTTGTTTATATGCTGTTCCAACAATTTTTCTTTCTTCATCCGTAAATAAAGGGAGGCTATAAGCCCCGGGAATTTGTGCATGGTTGTATTCTCCCGGGCTTCTTACATCAAGTACCGGATGATGCTCAGCAAGCTCAATAAATTGTTGTATGGTTAATTTCTTTATCGGCATTTTTAACCGCAGAGACGCGAAGGCGCTAAGTTATTGAATGTTGTACAAAGCTCTTGTAGTATAAAGCCCGTCTTTATCAGAGACGGGCCTTATACTATAAGTCTTTCAATCAGCTAATTTTCAAATTAACCAATTACCAAATGATTATCCATTCATCGATGTAAGGAATTCCGCATTATCTTTTGTTCCTTTCATATTCTTCAACAAAGTATTCAATGCTTCTTCCGGGTTCATGTCTGCCATATGCTTACGCAATACCCACATACGACCCAATGTATCTTTATCAAGAAGAAGATCATCCCTGCGTGTAGAAGAGGAAACGATATCGATCGCAGGATAAATACGGCGATTGGAAAGTTTGCGTTCCAACTGTAATTCCATATTACCTGTTCCTTTGAATTCTTCAAAAATAACCTCATCCATCTTACTACCGGTATCTACCAACGCTGTTGCAATAATGGTAAGTGAACCTCCATTTTCTATTTTACGGGCAGCACCAAAAAATTGTTTTGGTTTTTGCATTGCATTTGCTTCCACACCACCAGATAATACTTTACCGGATGACGGCGCCACTGTATTATGTGCCCTTGCCAAACGGGTGATCGAATCAAGCAGTATCACAACATCATGCCCGCATTCTACCAAACGTTTTGCTTTTTGCAAAGCAATGGTGCTAACTTTCACATGTTTTTCTGCCGGCTCATCAAATGTTGAAGCAATTACTTCTGCTTTTACACTGCGTTCCATATCTGTAACCTCCTCAGGTCTTTCATCTACAAGTACGATCATCAGGTAACATTCCGGGTGATTTTCCGCAATGGCATTGGCCAGTTCTTTCAGCAACATGGTCTTACCTGTTTTTGGTTGCGCAACGATCAAACCACGTTGTCCCTTACCAATGGGGGTAAACAGGTCCATAATACGGGTGCTGTAATTATCTGCTCTCGTGGTAAGGCTTAATTTTTCAAAAGGAAATAACGGTGTCAGGTAATCGAAAGGAACACGGTCCCTGACTTCTTCGGGACTTTTCCCGTTAATCGTTTCTACTTTTAATAATGCAAAATATTTTTCACCTTCTTTTGGGGGGCGTACAGAACCATAAACAGTATCTCCTGTTTTTAATCCGAATAATTTTATTTGTGATGGAGATACATAAATATCATCGGGTGAAGAAAGATAATTATAATCACTGCTGCGTAAGAAACCATACCCGTCCGGCATCATTTCCAATACGCCTTCGCCAAGCACAACACCATCAAACTCTATATTAAAAGCATTTTGATCTCTTCTTTGTTGTTGTTGATAAGGACGATTATCCCTGCCTTGTGATACAGGTTCTTCCATCGACATTTCCGGCTGCTGAATATCTTCTTCGTGCAACATTTGTGCAATGGCTGCAGGAATCGTTGTATCCTGGTCAGTTATCGGCTGTAGTTCTTCTTCATCTTCTTCTTCAATTTCTGACTTATATTTTTTTACAGGTAATTTTTTCTCTGGTTCAGCTTTTTTGCCTTTGTGTGCATGCGCATCTTTTTTTGGCGCTTCATCTTTTTCGGCACTTGTGTTTTTGGGTGTTGCTGTTGCAGCAGGCGCATCTGATTTTAAAATCCGTTTGCGTTTTGGTTTTTCATCACCCGGTGTCTTATCTGATTTCATATTGGCTTGTTTATCCAGGATGGCTTTGATCAAATCCTGCTTATTTAATTTTTTAGAATTTGGAACGCTGAATTCATCTGCTATATCCAGCAGTTCCGGAACGAGTAAATCGTTCAATTGCGATATGTCGTACATAAAATATGAGAAAATGCGTTTTTCAAAAATTCCGCTCTAAACGATGTGATTATTGTAGTTGAAAATTAATGCTGATGGAAGAGACTGTATGTTTGAAGCAATTAGACAAGGGTTATCTTCTCAGCCCATTCCGATGCAATAATAAGCAGATTTTGGTTAATAAACGAATTTTTTGTGGATAACTTCTGTTTTTTACGACGAAAAGGCAAAAAATTACGGTTCAATGAAAGATATTGATATCGTACATCTCTGCTTTTTTGTGCGGCCGGAAGCAGGATTTTTTCATATCTTTTAATAAATAAAAAATATTCATCCTGGATTTCTATAAAGAAATAAGAACGCTCAAATACAACCTCGCTGATGTGCTGGGCGATGAAAATTATTTCGTTGATGTTCCTTCAGACTGGCATGTGGTTGTATCAGACATTACCAATTCCACAGAAGCCGTTGCTACGGGCAGACACGGTGATGTAAATCTAATTGCAGCAGGAAGTTTGATCGCAGCACTAAACGTATCAAAAAAACTAAACACAGAAATTCCATATTTTTTTGGTGGTGATGGTGGGACGGTTCTTGTACCTAGTACTATCCTGGAAAAAGTTATTGATGGCTTAAAGGCACACAGCCTCAACAGTCTTAAAAATTTTTCGCTTGATCTTCGCATTGGCCATATTTCAATGGAAGAGATCAGAACAGCAGGGTTCGGAATAAAACTGGCAAAGGTGGAAGTTGCAAAAGGATTCAATAAAACAATTTTAATAGGAGACGGACTTAAATATGCGGAAGACAGCATTAAAAAAAATTATCGTGCTGATAGAAAAAAACAGTTGCTCGAATCAGAAGACATTGATCTTACTGTTTTGAATATGGAAGGAATGGAATGCAAATGGGACAAGATCAAACCGCCGAATCCCGAACTTGAAGTTGTGTGTTTGCTGATTGAAGCCGTTGATCCTAAAAATCAATCCGGCATATACAAGGCTGTTTTAAATAAGATCGATGAGATCTATGGCGCTGTTGAAAAAAGACATCCCATTACTATGAACAGGTTAAAACTAAAAGGCAGCATAAAAAAAATTTACCGGGAGATGATGGCCCGATACAGCAAATTGAAATTGGGTTACCTGGCCAAAACATATTTCACTGTACTATTCGGTAAACTTTTTTTTAAGTTCAATATGAAGGTTAAAAACATTAAGGCACATAATTATCTTTCTGAGCTGATAACATTTTCTGAAATACTAACCATTGATGGCCGCATCAATACAATTATATCCGGTACAAAAGAAAACAGGATCTTGCTTTTAAACTATTTAAAACAGGAAGAAGAAAAGGGACAACTCATATTTGGCCATCATGTAAGTTCTGCGAGTATCATGACCTGTTATATTCAAAATATGAATAATAAACATATTCACTTTATTGATGGGGCTGATGGTGGTTATACAGAAGCGGCTAAAGAGTTTAAACCGAAGGCACGTAAACTAATCAACGGCAACAATCCCAACAATTAAACGTACATTTGCGCCAGTTCATTTATTACTGCGGCATTTTAAGCCAGTTTTTATTGATAATTTTTCATTCCCAATAAATTGCTTTTTAAGCACACTCGTTTTTGATGATGAAGTTAAAGCCTTCATTTCCGCACTCATTTTAATATATATACATTGTTATTTACAGACTTGAAACTCATTGAGCCCATTTTAAATGCGGTTCAGAAAGAAGGTTACACAAAACCTACACCTATTCAGCAAGGCGCTATCCCCTTTATTTTAGCAGGAAGAGACCTGTTGGGATGTGCGCAAACCGGTACTGGTAAAACAGCTGCTTTTGCCATTCCAATGTTACAATTATTATCGAAACCTCATGCAGCTGTTGCGGGGCAACGGCATATTCGTGCATTAATACTTACTCCCACCCGTGAACTTGCTATACAGATACAGGAAAGTTTCCAGGCCTATGGAAGTGGTCTTCGTTTAAAGCATCTCGTTATATTCGGTGGTGTTAATCAACAACCACAGGTAACTGCGCTACAAAGAGGCGTTGATATTTTAGTTGCAACTGCCGGTCGTTTGCTCGACCTTATGAGCCAGGGATATATCAATTTAAAAGACATTGAAATATTTGTTTTGGATGAAGCCGATCGTATGTTGGATATGGGCTTTGTGCATGATGTAAAAAAGATCATCACAAAACTGCCGGTAAAAAGGCAAACACTTTTCTTTTCAGCTACAATGCCTAAAGAGATACAAGGACTTGCAAATGCCATTCTTACCAATCCTGAAAAAGTAGAAGTAACACCTGTATCATCTACTGCTGATACCATTCAACAATTCTTATACTTTGTAGAAAAAACAAATAAGCGGCTACTCCTTGCTGATATTTTAAAAGATAAGGCCATTGAATCTGCTCTTGTATTTACACGTACAAAACACGGTGCTGATAAAGTGGTGAAAGATCTTGTACGCATTGGCATCAAAGCAGAAGCCATTCATGGAAATAAATCTCAAAATGCAAGGCAAAGAGCATTGGGTAATTTTAAAGACAGGACAACAAGAGTGCTGGTGGCCACAGATATTGCAGCACGTGGAATTGATGTTGATGAATTAAGTCATGTTATTAATTATGAATTGCCCAATATACCTGAAACCTATGTTCATCGTATTGGAAGAACGGGACGTGCTGGTTTAAGTGGTATTGCTTTTTCTTTTTGTGAAGCTGAAGAAGTTGCTTACCTGAAAGATATTCAGAAACTGATCGGGAAAGAAATTCCAAAAAATACAGATCATCCTTTTCATGTAGATCTTTCTAATTCAAAGGTTCCGCCACCGCCACAAGGTGGGCAACAACAAAGAAACAAACCACAACAAAATAACAATCGCAGGCAGCATAATAATAACAACAGAAACAATAAAAATAATAATCGCCGATCAGGAAATTTTAATTCAAACTCTTTGAGCGGGCCCAAGAATTATTAACCAGTTGATGGCTTATAGTTAATAGATCATAGCAGAAAAATGCAGTACTGCTATGATCTATTACCTATGAACATTAAAAATCGCAAGTTTCGGGTAGACCATGGCAGCCATCATTTTTATTTTTGTGTTCTCAAATCAATAAAATGAAAACACAGGATACAATCAATTTCAATCGCATTGCCGAGGCGATCGATTATATACAACAGCATTTCAGATCACAACCCGACCTTGATGAAGTTGCACAGAAAGTCCATTTAAGCCCTTATCATTTTCAACGCATGTTTACAGAATGGGCAGGAACAAGTCCAAAAAAATTTCTACAATACATCAGCATTGAGCATGCAAAAAAATTATTAAAAGAAAACCAGGTTTCTCTTTTTGATGCTGCTATTGAAACGGGCCTTTCAGGTACAAGCCGCCTGCACGACTTGTTTATGACTATTGAAGGAATGACGCCGGGAGAATATAAAAACGGCGGCGAAAATCTTTCAATCAATTATAGTTTTGCAGAAAGCCCTTTTGGAAATATCATCGTTGCCTCTACAACAAAAGGTATTTGTCACATTGCATTCGTTGATGATGAAACGGAAGCTTTACAAACATTAAAAAATATTTTTCCTAACGCCGCTTACAAACAAAAACTTGACCTCATTCAACAAAATGCATTGTTCATCTTTACGCATGATTGGGAAAAACCTGATCAAATAAAACTGCATTTAAAAGGAACCGAATTTCAATTAAAAGTTTGGGAAACGCTTTTAAAAATTCCAATGGGACAATTATCTACTTATGGCAACATTGCACGCATGATTAAAAATCCAAACGCATCTAGAGCTGTAGGTACAGCCATCGGCGACAATCCTGTTGCATTTTTAATTCCCTGTCATCGTGTTATTCAATCAAGTGGTACTTTCGGCGGGTACATGTGGGGGCCGACAAGAAAAGCTGCCATGATAGGATGGGAAGCTGCAAGAATAATCCAGGAATAATCATAGATTCAATTCTTTGTTCGATATCCCGTGTTCCCTGTTCATTATTCTATAATATTTTAGGATGCTTCATTTAAGCAAAAAAATATCGAACAAGGAAGACAGAATATTAAATCACGAAGTAAACTTCAATTTATAAAATGGATCTTTTCAGTAACCATATAGATAATAGCATCAACTTATTACCAAATGATGGAATCGTAAATTATTATGGAACCATTTTATCGCACAAAGAGGCAAATCATTATTTTGATGTACTAATGAAAACCATCGAATGGAAAAATGATGAAGCGGTTATTTTCGGCAGGCACATTATTACAAAAAGAAAAGTGGCCTGGTATGCTGATAAAAAGTATTTTTATACTTATTCCAACATAACCAAAGAGGCGCTCTCATGGACAAAAGAATTACTTGCGCTGAAAAAAATGGCAGAAGAAAAGACAGGTGAAACATATAACTCCTGTCTCCTGAATTTATACCATGACGGAGCTGAAGGCATGGCATATCACAGTGATGATGAAAAAACACTTGGCAAAGATTCGGCCATTGCGTCATTTAGTTTTGGCGCTGAAAGAAAATTTTCTTTTAAACATAAGCGAACAAAAGAAACGGTTTCCCTTGTTTTAGAAAATGGAAGCTTATTGGTAATGAAAGGTGCTACGCAAACAAACTGGCTGCATCGTTTACCACCTACAACGAAAATTAAAACGGCAAGGATCAACCTTACATTTAGGACAATGGTGGTCTGAAACATGATTAAAATGATTTTTTGGTGGACTATGATTTGGGTTTAAATAATCATAGTATTCATTTAATCAAACAAATCATAGTTCAGACAAAGAAAATCAGTTAATCAGTGGCAATTTTTTATCTTTGCCGTCCTAATTTTTTATATATGTTCAATAAGAGGATTAAAATAAAGCAACTGCTTGAGTCGGATAAAACGAATTATGAAGCGACCGTTATGGGTTGGGTACGTACTTTTCGCAATAACCAGTTTATTGCTCTAAATGATGGTAGTACAAATAATAATATCCAGGTGGTTGCGGAATTGGGGAGTCTTGATGATGCTACCATGAGGCGCATCACCACCGGTGCCTGTATCAAAGCAGTTGGTGAAGTGATCCCATCTTTGGGCAAAGGACAAAAAGTTGAAC
Source organism: Ferruginibacter sp. (assembly GCA_047601875.1). Taxonomy (GTDB): domain Bacteria; phylum Bacteroidota; class Bacteroidia; order Chitinophagales; family Chitinophagaceae; genus Ferruginibacter. The sequence continues at coordinate 2,279,000 of JASGIL010000001.1, forward strand.
TCAAAGCAACTTCAATAGAAATATTGGGAGACAGTGATGCAGAGAAATTTCCGCTTCAGCCTAAAAAACACAGCCTTGAATTTTTGCGTGAGATCGCACACATGCGTTTTCGTACCAATACCTTTGGTGCTATTTTCCGTGTAAGGCATTCGCTGGCTTATGCAGTGCATAAATTTTTTCACGATCGTGGATTTGTTTACATGCATACACCCATCATTACAGCAAGTGATGCAGAAGGAGCAGGTGAAATGTTCAGGGTAACAACATTGCCCCTGGATGGAACTGCAGCAAAAATGGACGATGGCAGCATCAATTTCAAAGAAGATTTTTTTGGAAGAAGTACCAACCTTACTGTAAGCGGGCAGCTAGAAGGTGAATTAGCGGCTATGGCTTTCAGTGATATTTATACTTTTGGGCCAACTTTCCGTGCAGAGAACAGCAATACAACACGTCACCTTGCAGAGTTCTGGATGATTGAGCCCGAAGTTGCATTCAACGACCTTGAAGACAATATGAATCTTGCTGAGGATTTTATCAAATACATCATTCGTTTTGCAATTGAGAATAATAAAGAAGATCTTGAATTCCTCGGCCAGCGTTTGGAAGAAGAAGAAAAACAAAAGCCACAGGCTGAAAGAAGTGAAATGGGATTGATGGAAAAACTTGAGTTTGTTATCAACAACGATTTTCAACGCCTTACTTATACAGAAGCAATCGATATCTTAAAAGAAAGCAATCACAATAAGAAAAAGAAATTTCAGTATTTGATAGAAGGTTGGGGTGTTGATCTGCAAAGCGAACACGAACGTTACCTCGTAGAAAAACATTTTAAAAAGCCTGTAATACTTACCAACTATCCAAAAGAAATAAAAGCATTTTACATGCGCCAGAACGATGATGGAAAAACGGTAGCTGCGATGGATATTCTTGCGCCGGGTATTGGCGAGATCGTTGGTGGTTCACAAAGGGAAGAACGCATGGATAAATTATTAGAAAGAATGAAAGAAATGCATATTCCTGCTGAAGAACTGGATTGGTATATGGATACGAGAAGATTCGGTGCCTGCCCGCATGCAGGATTTGGTTTGGGCTTTGAGAGATTGGTTTTGTTTGTAACAGGGATGACGAATATCAGGGATGTGATTCCGTTTCCGCGTTATCCGAAGAGTGCAGCATTTTAATTATAGCCACTGATTTTTTTGTTTTGGGTTAGGCGTTTGGTGTTGAGAACACCAAACGCCTAACCCAAAACATTTTAATACTCAGACATTGCCTTCAGGAATTCTTCTTTTCTTCGTGTCGATACCTCTAACTCTGTTCCATCACTTAAAATTACCGAGCCGCCTTTTCCTTTGTTGTAACTTTTGATGTATGCAAGATTGATAAGATCGGAATTGTGTATGCGGAAAAAACCATGTTCGTGTAACATCCCTTCAAACTCTTTCAGTGTTTTAGCAACAACAATTTTTTGTTTGTCGTTTTTATAGATGGTTGTATAGTTGATGTCGCTGTGGCAACGCAGTATCTCATCAATATCCAAAAAGATAAGTTCATTGCCTGTCGGGATCGTTATTTTTTTCTTCTTAGGATTTGAATTGATATTGTGTTCAATTACTTTCGTCATTGCCTTCATGTCGTCTATCGAATTGCTGTTGAGTTTATCAAGTGCTTCTTTAAGATCATCTTCATCGATTGGTTTCAATAAATATCCAATGGCGCTGAACTTTATTGCCTGTATCGCAAACTTATCATACGCAGTTGTAAATATTACTTTGAAATTAATATTACCACACTCACGCAAAAGATCAAATCCTGTACGATCATGAATTTGTACGTCTAAAAAAATGAGATCGGGTTGTAATTCTTTTATGAGTTTAATTCCTTCTTTTACAGAAATGGCCGAGCCTTTTAATGCGATTGTTTCAGGGTGATTATTTTTCAACAAGCCCTCAAGCCTGTCGATACAATGTTGTTCATCATCAACTATTATTGCGCTAATCATATTTATCATGTTGTTACAAAAGGAAGTTTAACCTCAACACGCAATCCCTGCTCCAGGTCAAATAGTTGAACACCTGCTTTTGTGTTTTTAATTTTATTAAGTACATCGATCCTTTCCTGTGTGATCTTCATTCCAAGAGAGGTTTTTTCGTTTGGTGCAGCATCTGTTACAGCAGCTCTTTTTCTACCAATGCCATCGTCTTCCACAATGCAATTGATCATTTCATTTCCTTCTTTTTTTATCCTGATATTTATGTGACCGCTTCCGTCTTTTCCTGCAATGCCATGCCAGATACTGTTTTCAACAAAGGGTTGCAATATCAGTGGCGGTACCAATACAGTTGAAACATCAATAACTTCATCAACGTTGATTGAATGGGTGAATTTATTTTTCATCCTCAATGCTTCCAGCTGCATGTATAGCTCCAGTGCTTTCAGGTCATCCTGTAGTGCTATTTCTTTTTGTTCCGAATTTTCAAGTATCAGCCGCATCAGTTTTGCAAACTTGCTTAAATATTTATCTGCATCCGGGATATTATTTTTAGAAATATAATCGCTTATTGAATTCAATGAATTGAAAATAAAATGCGGGTTCATTTGTGCCCGCAACGCTTTCATTTCAGTATCTGTAACTTCTGTTTTGAATTCTGCCTCCTGTTGTTTTTCAACAGCATCTCTTTTTCTTTTATAAAAAATAAAACTTGCTACTGCTGCTGATAATAAAATGCTGCTGATAATAATGGTTGTTTGCTTAAGTGTACTTTGCCTTTTTATTTCTGAAGAAGCAGCAAGCGCCATTTGTTCATTTTCTGCTTTTATTGAATCTTCCCGTTTCGTAAAAGCATATTCCATTTCCAGGTTGGCAATGGTTTGATTTTTTTCATCGTTCATTACACTATCCTGTAATTTTTTATAATGCTGGTATGCAGAAAGGGCCTCTTTAAAATTATTTTGTTGTGAAAACATTGCGGAACGTTTTTCCCAAACCTGTGACTGGCCCTCGGGATCTTCTATTTCTTCAAAAACAGCCATGCTGCTATCAAGGTATCTTTTACTATAGATATACCTGTCGGAAATTTTTATGTTTTGCTTTGTAAAAAAAGAAGGGTCTGCAGAAAGAAAAATTTCAGCCAGCGATTCATGTATAACAGCTACGTTTTTTTTATTTCCTGATTGGGCATAAAATGGCAACGCTTTCATTAAGTATTCATATCCACGTATAAAATCTTTCTGGCTGGTATAGGCGATCCCTATGTTACTTTCGTTGCTTGCTATGTTACGGTTATAGCCAATAGGAATACTTATGTTCAATGCTTTTTGATAATAGCTGATCGCAAGATCCGGTTTGTCAATATTATCATACAGGTTTCCAAGATTGGTATAGTTATCGGCAATTGCTTTTTTGTTGTTAATGCCTTCGTTTATTTTAATTGCTTTTTCATAATACTCTATTGCCTTGTTATACTTGGTAAGATTTGAATAACACAAAGCAATGTTCCCGTATGTTACAGCACACCTGAGTGAATCATTTAGTTTTTCAAAAATGGTTAGGTTTTTAAAGTAAGTATCCAATGCGGTTGAATAATCAGATAAACTGAAGTATACTGTTGCTATCCTGTTATTAAGATTTGCAAATTCCTTATTCAATCTAAGTTTTTCATATAGCACACCAGCGAGTTTATAGTTAGCCAGTGCCTGGCTGTATTCTCCCTGTGCCCAGTAATTGATGCCTTTATTACTATAAGCAAGCGCCTGTTCTTTTTCGTTGTTTAATTTTTTTGCAAGCAACAGTTCCTCATCAGAATATTGTAATCCTTTTTCGGGATCCATTTCATAATAGTAAAAAGAGATGTTGCCCAATAATGAAAGCCTTGTTGTATCCTCCTGCAAATGCTTTCCCAATTCAGCTTCCAGTGAATCCAATAGTTTTTGTTGGGATGAACCCCAAAGTGCGCAAAGGCAGAAAATAAAAAAAAGAAAATAGCTGCGCATAGATGTATTTTCAGTTGTCTTGAAGATACATATATAGATCAGATTATTAATTGCCTTTTCAAAAAATAATTCTCCTGCAGCAAATAATAAATGCGGGTTTGGCTGGTTGTCCCCGGACGTTAGTTTTATGTTGAACTTAAATTAACAAACAACTGTGTTGCAAATAAAATACATAGCGTGGTTATTATCATTAACAGTAATGCTTGTATTTCAATCATGCAGGTCCAATCCTGCTGATACACGCCTGGATGAAATGGAAATCGTGATCAGTAAATGGGAAAAAGAACTTTGTCTCAGGCCGGTTGAATTCGAGGACCTGGTATCAATACAAAAAGACATTACCATATTCGATGTAGACCCGGATTTTTTTAAAGCTTCCTATGGTACCCTATCGGTAGGACAGGAAGAAAGGATCAAAATGTTAAGGACAAGATTTAAAAATCTTATGAGAAAAAGCGATTGATCGCAAATAATAAACAAGCGCTGGCAAATAATAAATATGAATTGTAACCGCCTTTACCTGCACTTAGTTTTACGATTGATCTTATATACAGGGTAATAAAATTATTAATTACAAAAAATACATTTTATGAACAACATTAAATTTACCGGCGCAAACATAGCTGCTGCTGTTTTGGTACTTGCCTATTTTTTTCCGTGGGTAAGTGTTATGACCATGTCGATGTCTGGTTTTAATATCACTTCTTATGGCGTTTCACCGGGCATACTTGCTGGTGTTATTACAGGCCTGCCTCGTTTTTTTATGATCCTTGCGATCCTTGTTCCATTAAGCGGTGCAATCATCCTTTACCAGAACATTACCGGCAATAATAAATTTGAAAAATATTTCAGGCCGGCACATATTGTTCCCGCTGTTTTTTTAATTCTCGGAATAATCGGGCTTTATTTTAAAATGAAACCTGATGCGCCTCCTGCAGGAGCGGGGGAAATGTTTGGTGAAATGTCGAGAAGAATTAATGATATGGCACCAGGAGCTTTTGATATTATGAGTTTTGGTATTTATATAAGCCTTGCTGCCGCTGTTTATTTATTACTTGTAAGTTTCGGTAAAATAAAAGATAAAGAATATTATAAGCCAGCCGCCGCTGTTGAGAATAAGAACACAACTAACCCGTAATAACAACCCTGGTTCTAACTGACAGGAACCGGTTGAATACAAAGCCGCACTAACCTGCGGTTTTTTTTATTGCTTTACAATTGGGATATTTATAATTCCGAATGCAATAAAATATTTATGGATACAGGAAGAAAATACCTCGATTATATTCTGAACCCACTCGATCTTTTACGAACAAAAAAAGTGTTGCAGGTAAATCCAACCATTACGCCTGCAAGAGAAGAACCTGCTGAGATCAGGATCACCGTTTATGAATTTGATAAAAACACTTCCGAATGTATCGTTCTAAAATCTGTTTCAGATTGTTTTAAATTCCTTCATACAACATCTAACACGTGGATCAACATCGACGGGTTGAAAAAAACTGAAGTTGAAATGATCGCCAATCATTTCGGTATACATCAGCTGATCGTAGAAGATATTTTAAGCATTAGCCAGCGGCCAAAAATTGATGATATAAATGGTATTGTTTTCTGCCTGCTTTATATGTTATACTTTAACGAAAAGCAATCAACAGTAGAAACGGAACAGATCAGTATCATTCTCGGAAAGAACTTCGTAATCAGTTTCCAGGAAGATGCGCACAGGGATGTTTTTGATGGACTAAGGGAGAAAATAAAAATAGGTGGAAGTAAAGTGAGGCAGAATGGTGCTGACTTTTTATTTTATTCAATGATAGACCTGATCGTCGATAATTTTTTCATCGTGATGGAAAAATTGGGTGACAGGGTTGAAACACTTGAAGAAGATATCATGCGAAACCCAAGCAAGAAAAGCCTGGTTAAAATAAATATGCTTCGCAAGGAAATGATCGTTCTTAAAAGGAACATCTCGCCCGTGAGAGAGATCATTAATGGCATTTTAAGAGGTGATTACAGCCTTATTGAAGAAAGAACTGAAAAATATTTCAAAGACGTATATGATCATGTTATACAGGCAAATGACCTTTCGGAAAACTATCGTGATATCATGATGAACATGCAGGACCTTTACCTGAACACGGTGAATTTAAAACTCAACGAAGTAATGAAGGTAATGGCGATCGTAACCTGCCTGCTTGCACCCGCTACCGTTATTGGTGGTATTTTTGGAATGAACTTCGATCGGATCCCGCTTTTACACAACCACTGGGGGTTTTTTATTTCCGTAGGATTAATGCTGCTTATTCCCGTTTGGATGATATTTGTTTTTAAGAGAAGGGGTTGGTTCTAAGCACCGCCTTCACCCGGAGGAGCAATGCTCTTTTCTTTTTTAAATACCGGTACTGTACTGCAGGGTTCGCCGTACATAATACTTTTTGCCACGGGTCTTAGCATTTTTGTGATTTCAATATATGCTTCTTCCGGTATTGCTATTTCGCCACAGCCTTTTATTACAACTCTTTTATCAGAAAAATCATTTGTTGTGATTGTTGCGATATTTTTTAGAAGCAATTGTTTCTTTGCCTGTTCTTCATTGGCAAAAACAATTTCTTTTGCAACGGGTTGTAATACCGATGCAGCCAGCATATATGCCCACATGGGTATAACGGCATCGGCAGAGCAGGTTATTGCTGCGATCTTATCTTTATAAATAGACGTATCCAATGCTTTAAGTGATTCGCGGAAATCTTTTTCCTTTAGTATCAACCCCATGAACAGGTAATCTTTCATGTCGAATAATACCACTGTTTCTTTTGGATAATAATCTTCAAGGTCCAATGTAATGATCCCGCTTTCCGCTACTTTGTTTTTGAACACTTCGGCCATGATGCAAAATTAGATCAATTTAAATTACCCGGTTAACGCACTACTGTCGAGATCGGGTAATTCTGCTGCAAATAAAAACCGGCCCTTTAAAAGAGCCGGCTGTTATATTAATTTATTTTCTATTAAAAATATTTACTGCGGTTATCCTCTATATCAGCAGGCTTTTTAAGGCCATCGAACCAACTGTTTACCTGGTTACGCAGAGTTGATTTCTTACTTGCCGCCTGGGTAGCAATTGTCTCAGCATTATCTGCCGGTTTTGCCTGTACGCTATTTACTTTAATATAATAAACACCACTTGTTCCCTGGATTGGCGGAGAAACTTTTGTTTGATAATCTTTATTAAATGCAGCTCCGATAATTTTTGATTCGAGCCCGATCCCGTTAACCATTTGTGATAACATTGTCAAACTGGAATCCATTCCCGCCTGTTGTACCTGTTTGTTATTTGCTGTTGCAATTGCTTCGAGTGTGCTTGTGTTTGATCCAACTTTTTTAATGATGGCTTCTGCTTTCTTCCTGTTCCTTATAATTACTTCACATCCTGATCTTGCTGTTGTTGCATCCTGTACACCTTTTTCATTTAACTTGTCCACCTGTGCAACGATGAACTGATCGCCGATGCTGAAAGGCTCGCTTACATCACCTTTTTTTGCTTCAAATACCCAGCGAACCAATGTACGTGCATCCTGCAATGCTCCAACCTGGAAATCATTTTCTTTTACAAGACTTGGAACCTGTGTTAGTTTTAATCCTTTCTTCTCAATGTATTTTGCAAGGCTTGCTGCATTTTTTTCTGCTGCAGCTTTTGTTGATTCAAGCTGTGCATTGGTTATCGTTGTTTCACTTGCCGTTATTTCTTTGCCGAGGTATGCAATTTTATATGCTGTTTTGAAATCTTTTTGGCTCATTACTTCAATTACGTGATAGCCAAACTGTGTTTTTACAACATCCATTGAACCTACAGGCTTTGTAAAACAAAATTCATTGAATTCAGGAACCATGGTACCATAACCAAATGTTCCAAGGTCACCGCCCTTTGTTTTACTTCCATCAGAAGAAAATTGTAATGCAAGTGCGGCAAAATTACTTCCTGCTTTTATTGCATTAAAAATACTATCGGCCAATTTTTTTGCCACAGAATCTTCCTGTACCGGTTGTCCTGTTTGTGCATTTGTAGTTGGTATTAATATATGTCTTGCATTTACACTATCAGGAAGTTCTTTTGTCCCGATAATTTTTGCCAATACATAACTTCCTTTATCCAGATAAGGTCCGTATACGGCACCCGGTGCTAATTTTGAAAGCGTATCTGCTATAGCAGGATTTAATTTTGATTTTGGTTCATAATCATCTTTGAATTCAATGCTTGAAGTGTTCCTTGCAACAAATGCTTTTGCATTGCTATCCGCCATAAAAGCATTTCTAAGATTTTCTACAGCTGCGCTGGTACTTGCGCTATCGTTTTTATCTGCAAGCTGGCTGAATGCCACATAAGAGATATTGCGGCCTTCTTCCTGTTTAAACATGTCTTTGTGCTTTTGCACATAGTCATTTATTTCTGCGTCGGTAACTTTAATTGTACTGTCGTTGATATCAGAATAAGGAAGACTCACATAAGAGATGGTTGCAAAATTCTTTGATTCCGCAGTTTCTTTCTGTTGCATCCATGAAGGATAATAAACGCTTCCGTTTAAAAGGCCGGTATACTTTGCAACTGTAGAAGTAATTTTTAAAGGATCAAGTATCTGTGCATCGATCTGCTCTCTTTGTTCACCTTTAATTTTCTTAATGTTTGCCAATGCTGACTGGGCTTTCGAAACATTTAATTTACCTGTTGCAGAATCTGTCAATCCCGGTTCTTTTAAAAGCGGGTTGTTTTGATCATTGCTTAATAATATATCACGCAATTCATTTGAAGTAAATGCAATTCCAAGCTTTTCTGTTTCAGCAAAAAATATTTTTTCTGCAACGATCTGGTTCCACATCTGTTCCCTTACCTGGTAAGTTTGTGTACCGCCTGGTCTTTGCCCGCTACGTTGTTCCTGCATATCTTCAGATTGCTTAACACGTTTATTGAATTCGCCTAGTTCAATACTTTCTCCGTTAACTTTTCCTACTGTAGATGATAATGAACCAAAGAGCCTGTTACTTCCCTGTTTCGCATCCATTAATATAAAGCCTATTAAACTTAAGGCAATAACAGCAATTACAATGGCTGCACCCTTATCACGAATACTTTGAATAATTTGCATATTACTTACTTGTTAGATTTTTGGAGGGCAAAAATAGGGTAAAAAAGGATATTAATGTGGAAAAAAAGAGCATATCTATCTCCAAAATATGGTTATAGGTGCCCGATTTTATAAAGACGGGGCAAATTTTTCAGAAAACCAAAAAATATTAAAATTTTTCTTTTCACATAGGTCATGTTAATAACAGCGATACCTGGTGGATATCCTTAAAATTCATCATTCCGGAATATGATAAAATAGGGTATAACTTGATTCGGGCTTTTATAAAAAAATAAACCTGTGGGAATATCACAGTTTATACCTGCCCTATTAACATGTATATTTTAAAAAAACTTCATTTTATTTTCCCCGGTTGGTTTTATCAACAGTTGTTAGTTATAATTATATATCTGTTGTATAAATCCACGCTGGTAGAAGTTATTATTCCGATCGGGATCAATTATTAAAATGTTAACTTACTGTGGATGATAGTGGATAAACTAAACTTTTTAATTTTACAATAGCAAGTATAAAATTTGTTTCCACTTATTAACAGCCCTAATAGTAATAGGTGATTATATAAATAAATAGTATTAATACATATTATGGCAGATATTAACAACGATTCTATTCGAAAAAAAATGCTTTCAGAAAAAGGTTTTCTGGATGTGGATATAGATCCCGCTCTTGATCTTTTTTCAGAAATTGAAAAATTAAAAAAAGAAAAGAATACGATCATTCTTGCGCATTATTACCAGGAACCAGATATACAGGATGTAGCAGATTATATTGGCGATAGCCTCGGCCTGTCGCAAAAAGCTGAAAGTACGGATGCCGATATTATTGTTTTTGCCGGCGTTCATTTTATGGCCGAAACAGCCAAAATATTAAATCCGGGTAAAAAGGTTTTATTACCTGATCTTAATGCAGGTTGTTCTTTGAGTGATTCTGCACCACCTGCATTATTTAAAATATTTAGAGATAAGCACCCGGATCATATAGTGATAACCTATATAAACTGCAGTGCGGGAATGAAAGCATTGAGTGATATCATTTGTACTTCGTCCAATGCACAAAAAATAGTTGAGAGTTTACCTGCGGATCAAAAGATCATTTTTGCGCCTGATAAAAATCTTGGAGCGTACATCAATAAACAAACCGGGCGTAATATGCTTTTGTGGAACGGAGCGTGTATGGTCCATGAAATTTTTAGCCTTGAAAAAATTACAAAACTTAAAATAAGGCATCCAAAAGCAAAATTGATTGCACATCCTGAATGTGAAGAACCTATATTGGCATTAGCAGATTATATTGGCAGCACTACGGGCCTTTTAAAGTATACACAGCAAAACGATAGCAAAGAATTTATTGTGGCAACAGAAACCGGGATATTGCACCAGATGCAAAAACTAAGTCCCGATAAAACATTTATACCCGCGCCACCCAATAATTCCTGTGCATGTAACGATTGCCCCTATATGAAATTAAATACATTGGAAAAATTATACCTGTGTATGAAATATGAACAACCTGAAATAACAATGGATGAAGCGTTGAGGGTTGCTGCAAAAAAGCCAATTGACAAGATGCTGGAGATTAGCGCAAAATATGGTTTATAGTTTTTTAAAATAACTCGTTATCCGTGTTCTTACATTCTCCCTGATATTCATATAAAACAGGTTAATATCCCCGATGTGATAATTCTTATTGGTCAATAATATTTTTCCAAATACGTCTGGTTTGCTTGTCCATAAAACATTGTTATGAACCTGTGCACTTACCACATGGTCTGTTATTTTATTAAAATTTTGTAACACACCGCCTTTATTATAGTAGGCTGGTACGTAGTCTTCATTACTTGTCCACGTGAGGGGGTTAATAACAATTGACTTAAATTTTTCCTGTTGCACAAATTCCGGCTCATAGCCACTTTTAAAAGTTCTCCATCCAACAAAGCAACCTGTGGCCAATGAATCTGAACACGGATGGATCTGGGTAAAATAGTCTGATGGTATGGGTAAACCAATGACATAAGCACAAACCAGTTTATTTTGCAAAGGCTTTCCTTCAAAAAATTCTTTTAATAACCTCCCTGCATGAAGGGTGCCTTGGCTGTGAGAAGCGATTATGATCGGCCTTCCATTATTGTAATGTTCAAGGTAAAATTCAAATGCTGCTTTTATATCTGCATAAGCAATGTCAAAATATTTTTGAGCTGTTTCTTTAGAAGTATAAAATGCTCTTATATGTGCCTGCCTGTATCTTGGCGCAAATACCCTACACGATTCATTAAAGACACTTGCCTGGTATAATATGGTTGAATTATCTGTTTTAATATTGATAGCTGCATCATTGATAGTTGCGTTCCAACTTGTATCTGAATAATCAGTAAGTGTTGTGGGGTGAATAAAAAATACGTCTGCTAAAGTATCCTGCCTGTAATTATATTTCAATGCAGCCGGTACACTATCCGAAGGATCGTATTTTGATGGATGAGCAGCCCAATATTTCAGATCGCTGTAATCAGGAATTCCAGTTATAGTAGTGAATGCATAAGTTGATTTATCAACGGGGTAACTTTTTCTTGAACAACTTAAAAGAGAGCAGGTTAAAGTAAAAACCAAAAGAAGTTTTTTTGCATTTCCACGTAAAAAATATCTTTTGTAAATTTTCATAATCAAATCTACATTCGTTGCTTCAAAACATAAAATGATTATGGCAATACCAAGCGTTGACCTTGCGGATTTTTTAAGTAATGATGGAAATAGAAAGAAAAGCTTTATACAGCAACTGGGTAAGGCTTATGAAGAAGTTGGGTTTGTAGCAGTAAAAAACCATGGAATCACTGATGAGTTGATCTCGGATCTCTATAAATATGTTCAACAATTTTTCTCGTTGCCCCTCGAACAAAAAAGGAAGTATGAAATTCCCGGAATGGCGGGCCAGCGTGGTTATACAAGTTTTGGAACCGAACATGCAAAGGGTAGTGATGAACCGGACCTGAAAGAATTTTTTCAATATGGCCAGGTTGCTGATAGCCAATTTACCGAAGAGAAATATGCGCCTAATGTACAGGTGGACCAGGTAGCGGATTTTAATAAAACTTTTGATAATGCTTTCAGGGCTTTTGAAAGGTCGGGTACGGCTTTATTGCAGGCAATTGCTTTGTACCTTGGGCTGGATGAATTTTACTTTGATCAGTATGTAAAAAATGGAAATTCTATTTTAAGGGCGATTCATTATCCACCCATAACGCATGAACCTAAAAGTGCCATCCGTGCCGAACAACACGAAGATATTAATCTTATAACCTTACTGATAGGAGCTTCTGCTGATGGGCTTGAAATATTAAGTAAGAATGGCGAATGGGTAGGAGTTACTTCATTGCCCGAGCAGATCGTTGTTAATGTTGGAGACATGCTCCAACGTTTTACAAATAATAAACTATGCAGCACTACTCACCGAGTGGTAAATCCTGATAGATCTTTATGGCATACCAGCCGTTTCTCAATACCATTTTTTCTTCACCCGAAAGCGAGCATGAGTTTAAAATGTTTGGACAGTTGTATTGACAGCCAACATCCAAAGGCGTACGAAGATGCGACAGCCGGAGAATATCTTGACGAAAGGTTGAGGGAAATCGGATTAAAGAAATAAAGCTTATTGTTTGCTATAAGCCTTTTAACCCTGGGCTTAATTTTTTTATTTGAAAATGTTGCGTCACATACCGTTTCTTAAATCAGTAATGTTATATACACTTACTGCTTTTGGTGGGCCACAGGGTCATATTGGTATGATGTTGAAAACATTTGTTCACAAAAGAAGGTATCTTTCGGAAGAAGAATTAATAGAGTACAATTCTTTTTGCCAACTCTTACCTGGCGCATCAAGTACACAAATGATCACGCTTATCGGGTATAAAAGAGGCGGAGTGTTATTAGCAGTTCTAACCCTGTTAATATGGATATTGCCGGCATGTGTTTTAATGGGTTTTCTTTCTTTTCTATTAACTCATTTTACAGACAAGAACCTGACTGAAAACCTTTTTAAATTTATCCAGCCAATGGCTATCGGGTTTTTGGCTTATGCTGCTGTAAAAGCTTTTTCAATATCAGTAAAAAATATCATTACCCAGGTTATTATGCTGGTAGCAATGGTATTTACTTATTTGCTGTTTAAAACACCATGGGTCTTTCCTATTTTAATTATCAGTGGTGGTATTGCGACAAACTTTAGTGATAAGCGTATACCCATGCAGGTTAGTATAAAGCCCAGGCAGGTTCGCTGGACAAATATCTGGTTGTTCCTGGTAATCTTTTTAATTGCTGGTATACTGAGTGAAACGGCAAGAAAGCAGGAATGGCCACATCGCAAGGCATACAACTTGTTTGAAAATTTTTATCGGTTCGGCAGCTTTGTTTTTGGTGGCGGTGATGTACTATTACCAATGATGCTTGATCAGTATGTAGCAAGGCCTAATTCACCCAAGGCAATAGAGAAAAATCCAAATGCAATCCGTATTGAAAAAACAGATCTGCTAACCGGTTATGGAATGGTTAGGGCCATACCCGGTCCGGTATTTTCCGTTGCGTCATTTGCTGGGGGAATGGCTTTGGAAAAGGAGGGTTACCGGATGCAAATACTTGGTTGTATTTTGGGGTCAATTGCCATTTTTTTGCCCAGTGCCTTGCTTGTCCTTTTTTTCTTTCCGGTGTGGCAATATTTAAAAAAGTATGTGATTGTTTACCGGGCACTCGAGGGCATTAATGCTGTTGTAGTGGGGGTAATGTGGGCGGCTACTTTGTACTTACTTGGTGGTATTCATCTCGATCACTTTGATGCAACGAGTATATTAAGTCTTTGCGTAATCGCTTTATCGTTTATAATGCTTAGGTATACCAAAATTCCTGCCCCGGTTATAGTATTATGTTGCCTGTTTCTTGGATGGATTTTCTAAAGAAGATAAATAATAATGGTTAGCCTCTATCTCATCCTTTACATTGTCAGGAACGAGGTAGCGTATTGACTTTCCAGCAGCAAGTAGGTTACGGATATGCGTAGACGAAATTTCAAGCAACGGCGCTTCGATGATATTTATTGTTGCGTTTAACTTGTTTTCAATGGCAAAGCCTGGTCTTGGATAAATATATACCGGGTGATCTTTCGCAATCAGTTCTGCGTTCTTCCATGCGGGGAAGTTTTGAAAACTGTCACTTCCCATAATAATTACGAATTCATTATTTGGATATTTTTCCTTTAAATAAGTGAGTGTATTTATGGTATAAGATGGCTTTGGTAATTTGAACTCGGCATTGCTCGCTTTTAATTTCTTTTCGCCTTCAATGGCTGTTCGTACCAGATTGAGCCTATGATTCTCATTTAGAAGTGTGTGAGAATTTTTAAATGGATTTTGCGGGGAGACCACGAACCAAACTTCACCGAGATCGGTATTTGAAACAATGTGACTTGAAATGATTAGATGCCCTACGTGAATAGGATTAAACGAACCAAAATACAACCCGATCTTCATATATTATAAAATTTCTTCAACTATAATATTTTCTGCTTCATTTAACCTAAGGCTTAATTGATACCCAGCAACCATTATAGAAATTGGATCCCTGAATGGGGAAATTTGATTAACAGTTATTATTTCTCCTGGAACACAGCCCATTTCCATTAATTTTAAAAAAATATCATCATTTACAAAAGACCTGATAATTACTTTTTTTCCAATTTTGATTTCAGATAATTTTTTTGTCATTTCTTCTCCGATCTGTTAGCATGTAAAAGTAAGGTTATAGGTTTCTGTATAATTTCGAGATTAGAAATATTCAAGCATGGCGATTCGATTTAATTTTCAAAAAAATATTAAGCTCACTAAAAGGCGGGCTCTGAAAGAATTTCTCCAGGGAATATTTGAAAGAGAGGGAATGAGGCTAGGTAATTTGGATTATGTCTTTTGCGACGACAACTATATTTTGAATGTAAACCAGGTATTTCTCAAACACGATTACTTTACTGATATCATCACATTTGATATGACTGAAGCTGGTTCCAGGACTATCTCTGGTGAAATATATATAAGTACTGATACTGTTTCAACGAACTCTGTAAAATTTAGAACAAATTTCGAAGATGAATTGCATAGGGTCATGTTTCATGGTGTGCTACATCTTTGCGGATATAAGGACAAAACGGATAAGGAGAAGCTGATAATGAGGAGCAAGGAAGATCATTACTTAACAATGTTCCACGGGAAACATTAATAACAATGTTCCACGGGGAACACAGCCCGTTTTAAGACTAATAAAGAGTTTGTAGATTTGTAGGATGTTTCAAAATTATGATGTAATAGTCGTTGGTGCAGGTCATGCCGGCTGTGAAGCCGCAGCCGCAGCTGCCAATATGGGAAGCAAGGTTCTTTTGGTAACAATGAATATGCAAACCATCGCTCAAATGAGTTGTAACCCTGCTATGGGAGGAATTGCAAAAGGCCAAATTGTGAAAGAGATAGATGCTCTTGGCGGCTACAGTGGGGTTGTTACCGATAAAAGCATGATCCAATTTAGGATGCTTAACCGCTCAAAAGGACCTGCTATGTGGAGCCCAAGGGCACAAAATGATAGAATGCTTTTTGCTGCAACCTGGAGGGAGATGCTGGAAAATACACCCAACGTTGACTTTTACCAGGATACCGTTAAGGAATTAATTGTAGAAGATAACAAAGCAAAAGGCGTTGTTACTGGCCTTGGTCACCGGATTCTTTCAAAAGCGGTGGTACTGACCAATGGAACTTTTTTAAACGGGGTGATCCATATTGGTGAGAAGAACTTTGGTGGAGGAAGGGTTGCAGAGAAGGCCGCAACGGGTTTAACCGAACAGTTGGTCAATCTTGGATTTGAATCAAACCGGCTTAAAACGGGAACACCGCCAAGAATAGACGGGCGAAGTCTCGACTATTCCAAAATGGAAGAACAAAAAGGGGATGAAGAAATCGTTGGGTTTAGTTACTTATCAACACCATCCTTAAAGCCAGCCGATCAAAGAAGTTGCTGGATAACTTACACAAGCCAGCAAGTTCACGATATTCTCAAAACTGGTTTTGAATCAAGCCCGATGTTTAAAGGAAGAATACAGGGAACAGGTCCGAGGTATTGCCCAAGCATAGAGGATAAGATAAACAGGTTTGCAGAGAGAGACCGCCACCAGCTATTTGTAGAACCCGAAGGATGGAATACAGTTGAAATATATGTGAATGGATTTTCGACCTCACTATCTGAAGAGGTTCAATTACAGGCGCTCAGATTGGTGCCCGGGTTTGAAAACTGTAAAATGTTCCGTCCTGGCTATGCCATCGAATACGACTATTTTCCTCCTACACAATTAAAATTTAGTCTTGAAACCAAGTTGATCAGCAACCTGTTTTTTGCAGGGCAGATCAACGGGACAACTGGTTATGAAGAAGCTGCCTGCCAGGGATTAATGGCTGGAATTAATGCCCATCAAAAAAGCATTGATGCAGATCCCCTGGTTCTAAAAAGAAGTGAAGCATATATAGGAGTACTAATAGACGATCTTATTAATAAAGGGACTGATGAACCATACAGGATGTTTACAAGCCGGGCAGAATTCAGAACCTTACTTCGGCAGGATAATGCGGATCTCAGACTAACGGAGATCAGTTACAGGTTGGGGTTAGCGAGCCAGGAAAGAATGGAACTATTGCAAAAGAAAAAACAAGCTGTTGAGGAAGTAAAGACAATATTGCAACAATTGAGTCTTGACGGAAAAGAAGCAAATGACTACTTAAATAGCGTCTACTCATCACCGTTATCTACCAAACAAAAAGCCTGGCAAATATTATTGAGGCCTGGTATTGACCTTAAAGCCATGATGCAACATATTGGTCCTGTAAATGAAAAATTGAAAGAATATAATACAGATGTATTGGAACAGGCAGAAATACAGATTAAGTATGATGTATATATTGAAAAGGAAAAAGAACTGGTAGATAAAATGAGCCAGCTTGAAAATTTATCTATCCCGGATAATTTTAACTATGATAAACTCGTTTCATTAAGTAATGAAGCCAGGCAAAAGTTCATGAAAATTCAACCACGTACATTGGGACAAGCCTCACGTATATCAGGAGTGAATCCGAGTGATGTGCAGATATTAATGGTGTACATGGGCAGGTAATACTTAATTTTAATAAATAATTGATCATTTATGATGGATAGGGAAAAAGTTTTTTCTGATATACAATTATATCTAGACCAGGCAAATCTTGCTGTTAGTAATATTGATATGCAAAGGCCATGGGGCGGCTTTTTTGTAATTGACGAAAGGGATTCAGAAAAATTCATTGAACACTTTTTTCCAGATCTTAATAAGGCCGAATTATTAAAAGGTAAGTTAAGCCCCAAAATGTTGCTCGTTGCCCCCCAAAAAAAATTAAGCTGGCAATATCATTTCAGACGTTCGGAGGTATGGAAATTAATTAAAGGAGAAGCCGCCGTCGTTACCAGCGATAACGATATTGAAAATGAAACAACTTTTTTGAAAAGAGGAGATACCATAACATTGAAAAAAGGCGAGCGCCACCGCCTTGTCGGTTTAAATGAATGGGGAATTGTTGCAGAGATATGGATACATACTGATGCCAATAACCCAAGTGATGAGGAAGATATTGTAAGATTACAAGACGATTTCGGCCGTTGATCCGTGTTCGGAATCATTCTTTTTCTTTTCAGAAGCGATCATCCATTTTAACTCGGCATAACTGGCAAATGGCAACAATTCCTTTAAAGATTGTAAGGAACTTGTTTCTGAATTCTTTAAAACCGAGCGTATTTTTTCCTGCTTGTCTTTATCCAATAATTCATCAATATTCAATTCACCTTTTTCTATGAAATAGGCCATATGACCTTCAATTGTTGTAAGCGCCAGGTTTCTTTCCTTTGCGATCTCAGAAAATGATTTACCGGTTTTATACAAATCGAAACTTTCCTTCTTTGTATCAGGCTTAATGGTATTATTGGTAGCTACCGATTTTGCTTTCCTCACTTTTTTAACAGGGATGACTGGGCTACTACTCTCAATATTATTCAATTCACAATAATCCTTTATTATATTTAAAAAATCGTTTCCATACTGTTTTAGTTTAACGGAACCGAAACCATTAATGAGGCCAAGTGCCTCCAGTGAACACGGAAGGTACTGTGTCATTTCTTCAAGCGATTGGGTTTTGCAAACCATATAAACGGCGATGCCCTTTTCTGCAGCAATCTGATTGCGCTTATCTTTCAAATCGTTATAAAGATCCGGGTGCAGGATATCATTTGATATGTAATTAGATTTACCGGAATATGCATTTACTAAAAACAATTCTTTCTTAAAAGCCGCTTTTTGTTCGCAATAAACAGAAAGAATAAATCCATTTCTACACGAACTAAATAAATGCGTTTTATAAGATAATAGATCAAATGCCTTTTGAAGCCTGTTGTTGTAATCTTTTGCAAGGTTGCGATTATCAGTAACAGCAGGTGATTTCAAGATCAACTTTTTTATTTTATCAACTTCGGTATAAAACCATTCAGCAGCCTTTTTAAAACGTTGCTGAAATGAGTCATTCTCTTCCGGTAAATTTTCCTGTAAAAAAAGTGAATTTAAAACTGCTTCAAATTTTTCGCTGTGGCTATTAAATAAACCAACCTGGGCTTTTAACGAAGAAAGCCATTCAATCACAACCCCGCCAAAAACATTATTTTCCTTTACCCATGATAACAGGTCTCTTAAAACTGCTTCAACATTTTTGAAATCAAATAGCTCAAGAATTATATCCTGTTGGTATTGTTTGGCGGCATTGAATAAAATCTGTTCTTTTAACTTGTTGCTTTGTTGTTTTGAAGCAAAATCTACAATGCGCTCATCGCTGTGAAGACTACTATAAGAAATTTTGCTGTGAAGTATAATTCCATCCAATGAAGTACAACGGCTTAATGCAACATATACCTGGCCAGGAGCAAAAGCGCTTCCTGCATCAATGATCGCATTCTGAAAAGTAAGTCCCTGGCTTTTGTGTATGGTAATTGCCCATGCAAGCCTTAATGGGTACTGTGTAAATGAACCAAGTTCTTCTTCCTCTATATGTTGCGTTTTATCATTAAGGGTATACCTGATATTTCGCCAGGTTTCTTTTTTAACTTCTATCAACTGCAAAGAATCTTCCTGTTTGCATTCTACCCAAATCTTATCTTCATCAAATTTTTTTATAACACCGATCTTTCCATTGTAATAGCGGCGAATTTTTTCTGTATCATTTTTCAGGAACATAACCTGCGCACCAACTTTTAAATTCAAAACCTCATCGGCCGGAAAAGAATTTTCAAAGAAAGAGCCGTTCACCGTTGCATTAAAAGAATATGTTTTTTCGTTCAGCTCTGAAAGTGCCCGTACATTTATTGCATCTGCTTTATTATTATGTGTTGTGAGGGTTATAAAACCATCCGTGTTGCCTGGCTTGTAATCAGGCATGTACCTGCTGTGCAATAAATTATAGCCATCCTCATCCATTTCATTGTTGCGAACCTGGTTTAATAAACCAATAAAAGAAGAATCGCTTTGCCTGTATACTTTTTGCAGCTCAATATAAATGGGATATTGCTCTTTTATAACCTGGCTGCTAAAAAAGTACTGGTTATCATATACAGAACTCAAAATTCTCCATTCTTCGTCTTTTATTACAGGAGGTAGTTGATACATATCACCAATGTATAAAACCTGTACACCACCAAAGGGTTTTGAATGTATCCTGCGAACATGCCGCAACACTGCATCAATAGCATCTAATACGTCACAACGAACCATACTAATCTCATCAATGATCAATAATTCCAGCAATTGTATTAATTCTTTTCTCTCTGCGGTCAATCTCAAATTTCCAAGCAAACTGTTTTTATCTGCAGTACTGCTTTGTAAACTAAAATGATTTTTATTTTCAGGAATATATGGGCCAAATGGCAACTGGAAAAAAGAATGAATAGTTGTTCCGCCTGCATTGATAGCTGCAACACCCGTAGGCGCAACGATCGCAGTATTTTTCCGCGTATTCTCTTTTATATATTTTAGAAAAGTTGTTTTGCCTGTTCCTGCTTTGCCTGTTAAGAAAACAGGATGATTACTGTTGTTGATAAAATCTGCAGCGGTATTAAAAATAGTATTGTCCCCACCAGGCTTTTGCATAAAGCAATGTATAAAAAATAATTTTTACAAAAAAAATGTCATTGGGGAATTAACCAATTTAGTTTTTAAAAGTTGGATCGTAAAGCGGAACCACTAACCAACCACACTCATAAATCACTTGTTCCAACAAATAACAACTTAACCATAATCGCCAATTCCCTCAATGACATAGTTATCATTAAGCAGGATCTTTACTTCCAAGCATCAGCAGTTCATTTACCTGTATTTCTGTAATGTATTTTTTATTGCCTTCCTTATCATTGTAGTTTCTTGTTATCAACTTTCCTTCTACAGCAACCTCTTTTCCTTTTTTAAGATACTTTTCTACAATATCAGCCAATTTGCCCCAGGCAATTAAATTGTGCCATTGTGTTTCCTTTACTTTTTCTCCTTTTGCATTTTGATAAACTTCATCTGTTGCTACGGAAAATTTTACGAGCTTCTTTCCTGATTCTGTAGTGCGTACCTCCGGGCTTTTGCCAAGATGGCCAATGAGCTGGATCTTGTTTCTTAACGTTTGCATTGTTTGAATTTTTCAGTTTATAATGTTTTTTATTTCAGTCTTTAAAACCGGCGCCGCTTTATTGACAGGACAAAGATGTGCGCAACAACAAAAAATACCCGGTATTTAAACATTTATAGTTGTATATAACCACTTGCAAACGTTTGTACGTATTTATATACTTGTAAAAAATTTCTACGCATAATCCATGGATATGATTGTACAATCCCGACTCTGCCTTACCTGCGATAAACCGGTGAAAGGAAGAACAGACAAAAAATTCTGCGACGATTATTGTCGCAATAATTATAACAACCAGCTAAAGGCCCACAGCAGCAACCTTGTTAGAAATATTAATAATGCGCTTGGCAAGAACAGGCGTATACTTGAAAACCTGATACCAGTGAAGGAAGAAATGGTTAAGGTTACAAAAGAAAAATTATTACTGGAAGGATTTCAGTTTAAATACCACACACATATTTATAAAAATAAAAAAGGATCTACTTATTATTTCTGTTATGATCATGGATACCTGTTATTGGAGAATGAGTGGTACCTGGTTGTGAAACGTAATGATGACAAAACATTCCGCATGAACCTGTGACAAAATAATTGCGACCAATATTTTGTCACAGGTTTGTGTCAAAAAAAATGTGCCTAATATTTTTGTCACAAACTTGTGTCAAAAAAACTTTTTCAAAAAAATTGACACAAATTAAAATCAAGCTGATAATTTTAAAGAGTCCGGCATCCGCAACTTATTAGTTTTAACCCTAACTGTTTTCTTCTCCTCAAAATCATCATCCTGCAATTCAATCCTTATCGTAATATCATTCAATGAAGTAATTCTTTGTACAGTATAAGGAATCGTATCAAGCCCCGAAACAAACTTCAGAATATAATTATAGATACCAATTAAATTTCCGGCAAGTACCGTTGTACCAAAACTATGTTGCGAAATAAGTAATGAAGCGCCAATGATCAGCATCACCATGATCTCTATCATACCAAAATTAAAAGCTTCTTTATCGGAGATCTTTATCTGCCATTTTCTTAAGTTATTGTAATGTCCTTTTATATATTCTGGCCTTCCTTCCGAAATGATATCAACCTGTTTTTCCAATTCATTATTTTTTAAATGAGTGAGTCTTCTCATTTTCTTTCCATAAAAATAACTGATCGCAATAACGGGTAATAGTATGGTGAAACAAATAGCTACTACAGCTGTATCATAGAAATACAACAAGATAAGAGAACCCAATAAATTATACATTGCTTCGATCACATAAGCAAGATCAAATTCTAAAAAATCAACAAACTCTCTCGAAAGATTTGAATGTGCACTGAGCTTTGATACTTCCGCTTTTCCATACCTGCGTGAAAGAAATTGCGTAACCAACGATGTATAAATAGAAGAATATGTTCTTGTATCATACATATGCCTGACAGTCCCAATGATCAGCCATGCAAAATGAACAACAGATAAAACAATAAGCCCATGATAACTTCCTTTAATAAGATCATTCACAGCAATACCTAAAAAGAATGGACGTAATAATGAACCCAGCATCTCCAGTGAAAGCAGTGAATACGTGATCACAAGTTGTAACCGATGCTTCTGCATCAATCTCTTCAAAATTTCAAAACGCGACATAACAATCTCTTTTGTTGAAAAAAGCAGTTGGTATTTGTTTATTACAAATACGAAATCAAATGGGGATCGTAAGACGGGGAGACTTGCAGGCGGTTTAACTGATGATCTTCATTTCTCTCTCGGTAACGGAGTTCATGGGGATACCTGTAATATAACCTTTGCAGTATTCACTGCCGCAGCTACAATTAAATGGTTCCATATGTTCATCTAAAAATAAGGCGTAGTCGAGGGTTAGTTCTTCACCTTTTTTTATGTTACGAAGGGCGTAAACATTCAGCCCTTTATAACCTGTGTTAGCATTGCAACTATGATTTTGCGGAGCCCAACCAGCAGGATTCTCATCCCACAGCAAAAATACTTCATTGCTGAGAGGATAAGCGTACTTTTTGAAATTTTCTAATTCCTTAACATCCCAGTTATTGCTGATATATGACTTAGTTGCTATTCGTTGAGCTTTTTCTTCGCCCTTAAATATTACTTCATTTTTTCTTATATCACGTATGGCATAAATTCCAAATCCGGCAATGGCATTGCCTTTCATGATATATTTTTTTTGTTTTCTTTGATGACGGGCAATTCCTTCTTCAATGATCTTCTTTACAAATCCCTGTTGGCCGATGCCATCTACTTTTAATATGTAATCGGCCGAACCTTCATAACCATTGGTATAAAAAACAGAGCAGGTAAAATTGATCTCGAGGAAAAAAATCTCTCCTTTATCATTCATTCTGAAATCAAGCCTTGCATAACCAACACCACCAAATCCTTTGAATATATTTTCAGCAGCAAGCTGAAGCTGCTTACATAATTTTTTATCTGTTACCGGTACATTGCATTCAGGATGTAATTCGGAAGTTTTTAATGCATAAGTTTTAAATGTTCGTCCTTCAGGAAAAATGTATTCAACAGGTGTAAACACATTTACTTTCTTTGGATCCTTTGCATCTGCAACAAGCATTACTGTAAACTCTCTTCCTGAAATATATTCTTCAACAAGCAGTGGACCATACTCTTCAATAATTTCTGCAGCTTTTTTATAAAGATCTGCTTCGTTATCTACACGTGAATGTTCATCAATACCAAGACTATCACCCGCTTTGGCAGGTTTTATAAACAACGGGTATTTTAAATGTTTGCAGGAAGCATGAATTTCTTCTACATTTTCAATGATTGCGAATGCAGGTGTAGAAACATTTTGAGTATATGCTACATACTTCATCAAATCTTTTGGCGGATCATATAAAACAGAAGACGGACCCGTGAAAGGAAGATCAAGCAACTCTAAAAAATAAATTACATCTATTGAAGGAACTTCCCATTCAAGATATCCTTCGCATAGATTTATAAAAACATCGTATCTTTTTTTGCTAAGTTGTTTTAATTGATTGTAAGTGGTAAGCTTGTTTAAAAAAACATGATCTACTTCAACGCCAGGCAATAAAGGCGAAAGATCCCTTGGAGGATCATAGTTTTTATAATCTACTGAAGTGGTGGAATAATCAGGTTGTAATACACAAACTTTCATAACAACACAATCCTCCTTTTTAACCGCAAGGTTTTTGTTTCAAATGATCGCTGAATAGTTTGATGTATCTCCATTTAATTTCGTTTCCCAATATACCCGGGAGAAGACTTAATCGGTAAGAAGTTTATTCTATAATTAAAGGTAATAGTTAAGTTGACAATTATGCAATCTTTCTGCGGCTTTCTTTTTTCTTTTGAGTAGTTTTTTTTGATGCTCTTGTAAAAGCATCATTTAATATTTCTATGATCAACTCGGAAAAGCTTTTTCCTTCAAATCTCAGGATGGCTCCTATAGAAGTATAGTTCTCATCTTCGCTGATGCCGCATTGGGCATTCACTTCCAAAACGTATAATTTCTTTGTTTGATCATCCATGCGCAGATCAACCCTTGTATAGCCTTTGCCTTTGGTGGCGCAATAAGCATCCCAACTTAATTTCTTAATTGTTTCAACAAGTTCTTTATCGGCCGGAACCTGGTATTCATAAAAATTCTCTTCATTGGGCATGGCAGATTCATCCTCATAGATCTCCCAAAGCCTGTCAAATGAAAGAAACTTCTCTTTATCGGGAAGAGAAGCATGAAAAACCCTTTCAACCGGTGTATATATATATGCCTTTTCAGCATCATCAAATGAACCACTTATTAATGTAGTGAATTCACGGCCGCTAATAAACTTTTCTGCAACAATACCATCGGCAGTTAAGTTCCAGCCACGATAACCTTCAAACATTTGCTTTAATAAAGCATATAATTCTTTACGTGTTTCAACAATGTTCTTTATACCAACGCCCATACTTCCGCCGGAAACCGCAGGTTTTATTATTAATGGCTTACCGATTTCTTTAAAGATGTTGTTACAATTGGTAGTATTATCAAGAATGCATTTCCATGCGGCATTGGGAACGCCAGCTTCATCAAATGCGATCTTCATTGGTATTTTGGAAGTGGTGATATTGTAAAAATATTCATCAGCCCCGGTATGAATGATGTCTTTTTCTTCCAGCAATTTAACAACGGATACACCCGGTGTACCATTTACTTCATCGCCATCGCATAGGTTTAAAACCACGGGAACATTGTTGCCTTGTTTTTCTGCTTCAATGTTTTCAATTACCTGGCGATAGGTTGCCATGGTAACAGGTTGCCATTGCCAGTTAATTTTCAATTCGGTAAAAACCTTTGTGTATTCCGCGATGCTTTGAGTAAAATCGTAGTAATAATCAATATTGTCATCAGTACTTTGAACTGCGGGTGACAATACCCAAACCTTCAATTTTTGTGAACGGGTTTGTTTGAATAATAATGGGGTTAGTATCATTTCTTAAAGCTATAGTAAATTTTTCAACTGTTCCTTAATAAAATCGGTAAGCTTGTATTTACCAATGATATCATAAGGGATGTATTTCGCACCTTTTATATTCTGAAGGCAATCCTTGCTTCCGCAATAACAAATAAAAGGTTGGGCCATATCCAATTCTGTTGATGGATAGAAGAAACAGATCTCTTCACTTGGTTCTATATCCTTTAACGCAACAACTTCCATGGTTGTTGTATCAAAGAAGATGTTTGGGTTACAGCTATGGTTGCTGTATTGCAAAAACTGCGGAACCAAAGTGATGTGTTCATTAACACCTGTTTGAACAGTAAGATAGTTTGGTGTGTTAAAAACCTGTCCTGCAGAGAACTTAATAATTACTTCTCCCTTTTTTATAGGAACAAGTGCATGCAATGATTTTTGTTGCGTGTCGGTATTCTCTATGACTTCTGCAAAAGAATGCGTGCTTACAACAAGCGTGGCGCTGGAGGATGCGATGTTGATCATATGAATTTGGGGTTAATAAAAATGAATAAATAGTAACAATAAAATAATAAGATAGAAAGATAAAAAGTATAACATATTAAACCTATAAAACTTATACGAAAGTTTTCAACAAATAGAAATTGATGTGGATATACTAACATATAAATTCTATCAACAGAATAAAACGATTGAATGAAACATAGACTTTATTCTAATTATAAAATGAATGTTTATTGATTAAAGCTTATAAACTTCATTGTTTAAACAGTTATTATCATTGTTGAATCGACGTCATTGCGAGCAACAAAGAATGACTTCGATTGGTAAACCTATATAATAAAAAAGCCGGTGAAATTTTCACCGGCCTTTACCTACTGTATTAGAAACCTTACTGAACATTTATTTTTATAACCTGCCTGTTGTTCTTGTTTTGAATCAAAACAAGATATGTTCCTTTGGCAAGTCTTGATGTATTTATTGAATGAACATTGATACCTGTTGTTGCTTGTTTCTTCTCTGTAATTAATTTTCTTCCGGTTAGATCAGCAATGGTAAATGTATACCCGGTATTTTCATTTGCAATGAACCTGATATTGGCAACATCAGTAACAGGGTTAGGATAAACCATGGTACTTCTGTTATCAGCGGTCATCATTGTTTCTTCTGATCTTCCTGAACAGCTCTTGGTGACTTTAAGCGATCTTGAACCTGAATTGCCACATGCATTTACTGCCCTTACAGCAATATTACCGGCAGTGTTTCCCCAAAGTATCGTAATAACACTACCTGTTGATGAACCTTGTATAACAGCATTGTTTGGTATTGTCCACAAATAAGATGTTGCGCCTGTTACCGGAGTTGCTGTGTATATACCGGTTGTTCCGGCACACATTGTAGCAGGTCCTGAAATTCCTGCAGATGATGGAAGTGTATTCTTTGAAACAGTAAGCGTTCTTGGATCACTTGTTCCGCAACTGTTTGCTGTAACACTTAATGTTCCTGCTGCAACAAAGTTTGCAGTATAAGTTATGTTAACAGTTGAAGTTCCCTGGCCACTTGTTATGTTTCCACCGGCAGGTGCGGTCCAGTTATATGTAATTCCTGCAACTGAAGTAACAGAATATGTTCTTGAATCGCCAGGACAAACTTTTGCTGTTCCACCGCTTACAGTAATAACACCCGGCCTTGTTGGTACGGTTCCACCACCAATGCCAACTGCCAATGTACGGGCTGTACTTGTTCCGCATCCATTGGATGCTTTAACAGAAATAGTTCCACCTGCGCTGCCAACTGTTACATTGATGGTATTGGTTGTTGATGAACCTGACCATCCTGATGGTAATGTCCATGTATAACTACTGGCGCCTGCTACTGCTGCAACAGAATAAGTTTGTGCTGAACCTGAACAAGCAGATGCTGCACCTGTAATGGTGCCTGGTTGTGATGGCGTTGATGCTGTAATACTTGCAGCCAATGTTCTTGTTGATCCGCTTCCGCAATTATTATTAGCTTTTACAGAAATGGTCCCGCCTGCAGAGCCGGAAGTTGTAGTGATTGAATTTGTTGTTGAAGACCCGGTCCATCCTGAAGGTAAAGTCCATGTATAACTTGTTGCCCCGCTAACCGCAGTAACTGAATATGTTTGAGATGTACCTGCACAAACTGCTGCATTACCTGAGATGGTGCCCGGCTGCGCAGGTGCAGAAGAAGCCGTTACCGCAAGTGTGCGTGCTGTACCTGATCCGCAGGTATTCGAAGCCGTTACAGAAATATTACCAGATGTACTGCCTGTTGTAACCGTGATGGAGTTTGTTGTTGAAGAACCCGTCCATCCTGAAGGCAATGTCCATGCATAAGTGGTTGCTCCAGCAACTGCAGTAACAGAATATGTTTGAGTTGTTGCAGCACAAACAGAAGTTGTTCCTGTAATTGCTGCCGGTTGATCCGGAGTTGTACAACCAGTTGCGCAGGTTGATAAACAAGAAGCATTGTTAACATTATTTACGATCAATGCTTTTGGCTGAGGACCAAAGCCATTATTAAAATTAATACCAACACCACTGAGAAGATGGCAATAGCTCATGATCGTTCCGCCACCTGACGGGTTACCGGGATTTGCACATGTACCAGAAGTATATCCTGCATTATCACCACAACCATCGATCTTGGTATTGTTACCGTTCCATACGCAATCATGAGTATGTCGTGATCCCAGTAAATGTCCTTGCTCATGTGTGATACATTCAACGGTCCATGAATAACTCGGCACTGTTGAATAGCTCGTACTGATACCGCAATAAGCCATTTTGTATTTGGCCTGGTTATTACACAATCCGTTTATCCAGGCAATACCGCCACTCCCCTTTGTACCGATCAATGTTGCAAGATCACCATCAAAGCTTGTACGATTTACACCAAACTGGTCGAGATAATTGCTTGTAGTGGTTCCGGTATAAGGATCCGTTGTTGTCCATACATACAAAGTTTTTAATGTAATACTTACTCCATCATTTGCATATAATGTTTGCACCTGGTTAAATACATTCTGAACATAAGTAGTGAGTGTTGTAATATTACTTTGTTTGGCAACATAAAGATCATAATCAGTTTCCCAATACCAGTTCACACATTTGGTTGTTAAAGCCGAAGTAGATTCTGTTCCCCTGAAATAATTACCGGGGCTAAGCGGGATATTTGTATTTGCGTTACAATCAAACGACTGGTGTTGCGGAATATCCTTATCATTATATATAATATGCTTATCGGAATGATCCAGTAATTTGCCGATCACGTAGTTTCCTTCGTTGTTGGTAATGAAACCAGAAACCTCATTCTGCGAAAAACTAAAAGCAGCAACAGAATTTGCATCGCCTTCGATCGCTCCTTTATAATGAACAATATCAAGTGCATCATGTGATTTGCCATCACTGGTTAATAAAGTAAACCCGTTTGGTGAGATGGATTCTTTATATAATAATACCCTGATCGATCTTCTTCCATTGTCGACAGGGACAGGTATATTCAGAAATGCAGGTTTGCTTTTCAATATTTCTGCAGATCCGGGAACATCCAAAAGGGTAAATTGTTTTACTGATTTGGCAACATCACTGTTCCATGTGTTACCTGCTGCGATGGTAAACAATGCGGTTTCTTTTGCAAAAGATCCTTTTTGTTTAAATGAATTTACTTTTTGGGCAATTCTCCCACCCTGTGCCCAGGTACTGGCGGGAATAAAAATAAATGCGAACAATACAAGGTACAAGGATATACCTTTTGAGGTAACGTGGTTTTTCATTTCTTGAGGTTTGTTTAAAATAGGTTATAAAGTGGATATTCATTATCCGGCACCAAGATAAGGCGGAGCGGGCGTTTCAACTGTATTGCTAACTGCTAAATTCTTGTAGTTCATTTATTACATTTCGCTAAAAAGCAGCCAAACAGATTTATCTCAGCAGTTTTGTAAACCGGGCGACAAAAACGAATAAAAACTGAAATTATTTTATACAACCCATTTAATTTTTTGTAACTTTTATCATCCTTTTACTTGAAAGATCTTTCATTGCAAGCCACTTCATACACCTGCACCAACAATACATAATAATACCACATAAAAGATCATTCCCTGTAAAAACGGATCGTAAAAGTACGCTGTGAATTTTTTCAAAACCCCACATGTATGCTATTGCCGATAGCATGCGTCTTTTCTAATTTTAAAAAAAATGTTATTATGAAAAAGATCAATCTCAACGAGACATCCCCGAGAAGAAAATTTTTACAAACGATCGCTGCCGGTTCAGCAGCTATAGGTGTAGCAAGCATGCTTACACCATTTCAACAACTGCATGCGGAAACAAGTGTTCCAACTGCAAACCCAAATCCCGATGAATGGTTCAATAAAATAAATGGAAAACATAAGATGGTGTTTGATGTAACCCAGCCACATGAACTATTTCCGTTTGCATGGCCAAAGGTTTTTTTATTGACCAATGCAGCAACAGGTACTCCTGAAAAAGAAAACAGTGCTGTTGTGGTATTGAGGCATGCTGCAATAGGTTATGCGATGCCTGATAATATGTGGGCAAAATATAAACTGGGTGAAGTATTCAAAGCAGAAGATCCTAAAACCAAAAAACCATCCGAACGCAACCCTTTCTGGCAACCTAAGCCAGGGGATTTTAAAATTCCGGGTGTTGGACCCGTTCCTATTGGCATCAATGAATTACAGGAATCGGGTGTGATGTTTTGTGTTTGCAGTATGGCAATTACAGTATATGGTGCAGTAATAGCCAGTATGAACAACCTGAAACCGGAAGATGTTCAGAAAGAAATGACAGATTCAATTTTACCCGGCATACAGATCGTGCCTTCAGGTGTATGGGCAGTTGGAAGAGCACAGGAACATGGATGTGGATATTGTTTTGCGGGATAGAATGCCTTGAATTATGATTTTTGTCTGAACTATGATTTTTTTGATTAAATGAAAACTATGATCATGCTTTATTGCGGTTGATGAAGACACCTGCTACGGAGATAAAAATCATAGCCTATCAAAAAATCAAATAAATCATAGTTCAAGACTAACTTCGTTGGCACGATCGTTTCTATAAATACTCTTCAATCGTGAACAATGATTCATCAGCCAACGAATAACCTGGAACAATACAAGAACCTTGTCGCTTTAAAATTTCAATTGTACAATAGTTTGTTTACAGCATTGCCTTTTCACACAGTTGAAAAGACAGGGATATTGCTTTCTCTTTTACTGAATAACTGTGAAGAAGGTTATGCAGGCAAAATGAGTCCTGCTGCGATCATGGAAAACTTTTTTTCCAACTATGTAAAATATGAGGAAGAAGAAAAACGCATCGATCTTCTTTTTCGCCTTATACAATTTATAGAGAGGCAGGTTGTATTGTTTGATGCTTTGGAAGATGCCGCATTTTCCCAGGTGCATGATCTTGCCGGAGCGGGAACGCTCAAACATTTACAAATAGAAATTTTACAGGAGAGTAAGGAAAAAGAACTTACTGAAAAGCTAAAAGATTTTTCAGTGAGGCTGATATTAACGGCACATCCAACACAATTTTATCCCGATCCTGTTTTAGGTATCATCAATGATCTTTCAAGATCACTTGCAGAAAACAATGCGGAGCAAATAAATATGTATTTGCAACAACTTGGTAAAACGGCATTCTTAAAAAAACAAAAGCCCACTCCTTACGATGAAGCAGCAAGCCTGATCTGGTATCTTGAAAATGTTTTTTATCATGCTGCAGGTAAAGTGATCTCATTTATAAAAAATAAATTTCCTGATGCGGTCAATGAAAACAATCCTGTTATACGAATGGGCTTTTGGCCCGGAGGCGACAGGGACGGAAATCCTTTCGTGAATGTTGAAACCACCACGAAAGTTGCCGATGCATTGAGAAGCGGGATCATCCGCAGTTATTATCATGAAATACGAAGATTGAAACGCCGTCTTACATTTAAAGGCGTTGATACAATATTGAATGATCTTGAAAAGAATTTATACAGAGATGTTTTTATTCCTGGCGAACGAACAGATCTCACACAGGAAAAAATATTGGCATCTTTAAATAAAGCAAAACAGATAATCATTGAACAACACGACGGATTGTTTCTTTCACTCATCAATAACCTCATCAGTAAGGTTCAGATCTTCGGGTTACACTTTGCAACACTGGATATAAGACAAACCAGTACGATCCACACAAATATTTTGGAAAAAATAATGCCTGTAGATTATAAAGCTGTTGATGAAAAAGATAAGATCAGGTTTCTTGTTAATAATAAAGCGCTCAACAATGATAAGGATCTGGAAGATGAGATGGCCAATGATACGATCAATACAATAAAAGCGATCAAAAAAATTCAACAACAAAACGGTGAAGCAGGTTGTCATCGTTATATAATAAGCCATTGTGAAAGTGCTTTGAATGTAATGGAAGTGTATGGGTTGTTTTTACTTGCCGGGTGGGAAAAAAATTCAATGACGATTGATATCGTTCCATTGTTTGAAACGATCGAAGATCTTCAACACGCTGCGGAGATCATGAAAGTTTTGTATGAGGATAAAAATTATGCACAACATCTTGCACAAAGAAACAACCAGCAAACGATCATGCTTGGTTTTTCAGACGGATCGAAAGATGGTGGTTATTTAATGGGTAACTGGAGTATTTATAAAGCGAAAGAAGATCTTACTGCAATTTCCAAAAAGTATAATATTGATGTTATCTTCTTTGATGGCCGCGGTGGCCCGCCTGCAAGGGGTGGTGGAAAAACAAATCGCTTTTATGCTTCGATGGGAAAAAACATTTCACAAAAAGAAATACAACTTACCATACAGGGGCAAACAGTGAGTTCAAACTTTGGAACGATCGATTCTGCACAATATAATATGGAAGAATTGATACATGCAGGAATATCAAATGAACTTTTTTCTGAAAGAAGTATCACCCTTGAACCAAAAGAAGAATTGTTGATACAGGAACTGGCTGAAATAAGTTTGACTGCTTACACTTCTTTAAAAGATCATCCACAGTTCTTTAATTATTTATCAGAAGCGAGCCCGTTGAAATTTTATGCCGAAGCAAATATTGGTAGCCGCCCAAGCAACCGCACCGGTAAATTAAATTTGAATGACCTGCGTGCCATTCCTTTTGTTGCATCGTGGAGCCAGCTAAAACAAAATGTAACAGGATATTTTGGAGTCGGCACCGCATTAAAAGAAATGGAACAAAGAAATAAGTTTCATAAACTAAAAGCCCTGTATAAAAATTCATTGTTCTTTAAAACACTCATAGATAATTGTGAGATGTCAATGATGAAATGCTATTTTCCATTGACTGAATTTTTATCAATGGATAAAAAATTCGGAGAAATATGGAACATGATCCATGATGAATTTGAACTTACAAAAAAATATGTATTGCTGCTTTCAGATAAAACGGAACTGATGGGTGATTATCCTGTAGATCGTTTATCAATAACAATGAGAGAAAGAATTGTTTTACCATTAGCTACCATACAACAATTTGCCATCACGCAATTGCGTAAAATAGATGATCAGCTTATAGACGCATCCCATAAAACAGAGTATGAAAAAATGGTGATAAGGGCTTCGTTTGGAATTATAAATGCGGGAAGAAATTCTGTCTGAACTGTGATTAAAATGATTTGTTGATGAACTATGATTTATTTTAGGTGACTGGGCTATTTGTTTGGTGTTTAGGATTTGGCGTTGGTTGCTAACACCAAATCCTAAACACCAAACAAAATCAGTGAATCAGTGGCAATCATCAAACGTTTTCCATCGCACCCTTCGCCTCAAACAATTTTTTCTTTTGTTCCATTTTACTGATTAACCAATCCGGCCATTGAGATCTGTCTTCAGCATCATAAATACGAACCTCCTGCCCTGCTTCAGGTTTGGTCATATCATCTATATGCAGGTTAAGAATTTTTGCTGCTGTTTGCATACCTGAGTTAAGGCAACCACCAACACCATGTGCCAGCACACTGGCGCCGCATAAGTATAGGTTTTCTATTTCTGATTTATTATTATAGGTCCATGGGCCCACCTGCCAGATATTTTTTTCCGTTCCATACACATTGCCCCTTGTTGAACGCACATAAAATTCATTGGTGATCGGCGTTGATACATCCATTTGCACAATATGATCACGAACATTTGGCAAAACCTTTTCGAGGTTGTTCAATAATTTCTCGCCGGCACGTTTCTTAAAATCTAAATATCTTTTAGATCTTATTGTGCCTTCATTTTCAAACTCGCTATATGCATCGTACTTAATATAAGTAACCACCTCGATATTATGATAGTGTCCGTTATAACTTGCAGGATCTTTCAAACTACTGCAACTGATAAATACTGCGGGAAATTCATCTTCTGCGAAGATATCCGGTGCTGCCATGTCATCGTATATTTCATCAATGCTCTTATCACGTATCATCCAGATATTTCCTGAATCCATTCCTGCTGCTTTCACATCCATATCAACGGTTATGAACAACATCAATGAAGTAACAGAGTATTTTGTTTTGGCAAGCTTTGCATTAAGCTTTTTACTTAAATTTTCTTTGCCAACCATTTTACTATAGGTCTGGTGCGGATCGGCATTTGATACTACCCTGTCTGCTTTTATGATCTCGCCATTTTCAAGTTCAACACCAATGGCTCTTTTTTTCTTGCCATTATTTTCAAGCAATACTCTCTTTACACCAACGCCACATCTTACTTCTCCGCCATGTTTTTTTATTGCATTTGTCATTGCTTTTACAATACCGGCACCGCCACCCATTGGATAAAAACCGCCATCAAAATAATGATCCATCGCCACGCAATGAACAGGAAAAGCAGCCATACTCGGAGGTAATCCATGATCACCACATTGAATATTCAACACCTGTTTCAATGTAGGATCTTTAATATGCCAGTTGATCACTCTTTTTAAACTGAACAAACCATACTTTCCCAATTGTGCCGTACGAAAAGGGATCGTGATATTATCCCACAAACCGTTCATGCCCGGGATATAGTATAATTGTTCACTCACTTTTTTTACAATGGTGAGATATTTTTTTAATCCCTTTTTTTCTTTTGGAAATTTTTCTGCCAGGCTCTCATATAAATTATCAATACCTGCCGGCATATCGATGCGTTTATCATCTCCTATCCAGCAATGTTCATAACCCCTGGGATTCATTCTGAAAAAAACCATTTCATTGGCAATGCCCAATGCTTCAAATATGCCACTGGTTGATGACCCCTTATCCATCTTTCCTATATAATGTACACCGGGGCTAAATCTTTGTCCCTTCAAATAAAAACTATGGCACCAGCCACCGGGAACATAATGCTGTTCAATAACTACAACTTTATGTCCCGCTTTTGCAAGTGATAATGCTGCAGCAAGGCCACCAGCACCAGATCCAATTATGATATCATCTATATGTTCCATTACCTACAAAGATTAAATAAATAATTACAGTGGTAAAAAATATTATTGATAAAAGCACCCGAATAATATTACGCCGCGGCCTGGTGTTTTCAGCAGCCGCGATGACCGGCTTATGAAATAACGGTTTTCTATGTTACGGTTGGTGGGACACCAACCGCGGCGGCGGCGAATATTAAAAACTAAAACAAATCATCTGGCATAAAAGTTTAATTAAATAAATATTGACATTGTTATAATTAGGCTCACAACATTTGCAACGAACCATAATTCTTATCTTTGAACATTCATGAAAAGCAATATTAAAAAAGCAATTATTTATTTAGTTTGTTGTTTAACACCCCTCTTATTTATTGAGGCAAAAGCTCAACAGGCGTTTGATAAGGCCACATTTTATAAAGTAATGGAAAACGGAAAGATCGATGCGGTGGAAGCCCAGATGAAAATAATTTTATCGGCTTCGGGCATTAATAAAGACGCTTATTCGGGTGCATTGCTAATGAAAAAGGCCGGGCTTGTGAAAGGGCCATCAAAAAAATTGAATGTATTTAAAGACGGGCATAAAAAACTGGAAGCCGCAATAAAAGCAGATGCCGGAAATATAGAATGGCATTTTCTTCGGCTCATTATACAGGAACACGCCCCAAAAATCCTTGGTTATCGGGATGATATAAAGAAAGACGCTGAACTTGTTCATACCAATTTTAAAAAATTATCACCCGAGGTACAGGCCGCGGTGCTTGATTATCGCAAACAATCCGATACATTGCAACCTCTAAATTTTTAATTGCTAAGTAAGAAGATGACTAAAAAGGTTTTGGCTATTTATTTTTCCCAATCGGGACAATTGGGAGAGATCGTTGATAATCTCACAGCTCCCATTTCCACAGCAGGCGTTACGGTTGAAAAAGTGAATGTACAGGTTGCCAACCCTTATCCTTTTCCATGGAAAGGAAATACATTTTTTGCAGTGATGCCCGATTGCGTATTAAGTGTACCCACCCAACTGGTCCCGTTCCAATTAAAAGAAAATAAATATGACCTTATTATACTTGGGTACCAGGCATGGTTCCTGTCACCAAGTATTCCATTTAATTCTATTTTGAATAGCCCGCAGGTAAAAGCAGTTTTAAAAGATACGCCTGTTGTGATGATCACGGGTGCAAGAAATATGTGGATCACCGCATTTGAAAAATCGAAAAAAATACTGGCAACTACAGGCGCAAAACTGGTTGGCAATATTGCCCTGGTTGATAAGCACGCAAATTTCGTTAGTTTTGTAACCATTTTTTACTGGATGTTGAAGGGGAAAAAGGGACGTGCGTTGAACATTTTTCCAAAGCCAGGTGTTTCTGATGAAGATATTGCAGGCGCAAAGGTTTTTGGAGAGATCGTATCGCAACATCTCGGTAATGGGGATTGGGCGGGTTTACAGCCTGCATTGGTAAGCAAGAAAGCAGTTGAAATTAAGTACAGGCTGATGTTCATCGAATCGAAAGCTTCAAAGATCTTCTCTATATGGGCAGGTATTATTGTGAAGAAGAAGAATCGTGGTTTTTGGCTTAGTTTATTCAAGTATTATCTTATCATTGCACTTTTTGTTGCCGCTCCCATTATACTTACGGTGGATGCTATATTTTTTAAACCCTTTTTAGGTAAAAAAATAAAAGCAAGAAAAGAATATTTATTAGGAGTGAATTAATTAAATAAAAGTATGTCGTTGAACAAGGTTTATATTAATAATACAGCGTCTTTTTTACCTGGCGAAGCGGTTTCTAATGATGAGATGGAAAATTACCTGGGCCTTATCAATAATAATCCTTCCAAATCAAGGGGAATTGTTTTAAGGAACAATGGTATTAAGCAAAGGTATTATGCATTGACAAAGGATGGTAAACCAACACATACCAATGCACAGATGACGGCACTTGCTGTGCGTGCTTTATTCAATGATGCAAGTAAATTAAAAGATATACAGTTATTAAGTTGCGGTACTTCTTCTCCTGATCAAATGATGCCTTCGCATGGCGTGATGGCACACGGATGGCTACCCGAAATTAATGGCGTTGAAGTCGTTTCTCCATCGGGGGTTTGTTGTGCAGGCATGCATGCTTTTAAATATGCATACCTGGCTATTAAATCGGGCGATAAACAAAATGCAGTTGCTACAGGTTCAGAAAGATTTTCTGCTTCACTTGTTTCAAATGTTTTTGAAGATGAAGCACAAAAATTAGCCGAACTAAAAGACGACCCATATATCGGTTTTGAAAAAGAATTTTTAAGATGGATGTTGTCGGATGGAGCATCTGCCTTTTCAATGTCGGATAAACCAAATGACAAGGGCATCAGTCTTTCAGTAGATTGGATCGACGGCATATCATATGCAAATGAACTCGACGCATGTATGTACATGGGTTGTGAGAAACAACCGGATGGAACATTAAAAAGCTATCTCGATTTTACGCAGGAAGAATTGATCAGCAAGTCTGTACTGAGTATTAAACAGGACGTAAAACTATTGGGTAAGAATATCGTTATACAAGGCGGAAAAAAATTAAAAGAGATCTTTGTTGATCGTGGACTTGACATCAACGAAGTAGATTATTTTTTACCACACATGTCAAGCGATTTTTTCAGGAGTAAAATATTTGACGAATTGATCGTAAAAGGCATCGGTATTCCTTACGAAAAATGGTTCTTTAATTTACCAACAGTTGGAAATGTTGGCGCAAGCTCTGTTTATTTAATGGTAGATGAATTATTCCACAGCGGAAAACTGAAGAAAGGAAATAAAATACTATTGCTGGTTCCGGAAAGCTCAAGGTTTTCTTATATGTATGCGATGCTCACTGTATGCTAGACCAGTTTATAGTTTGGTGTTTGGTGTTGACTAACACCAAACGATTAACACCAAACAAAAAATCTTTATGAAAAAAGAAGACGTTCCTCAAGACCCTGGCGCTCTTGGTAGAGTAACAAAAGAAGTTTGTTATGTCACCGATAAAGATGGAAACTATACCAAAGAATTAAGCACCGGCTGGGACGTAAAAATAAATGCACTCGATGTTGCCTGGAACGATATTGAAGAAAGAGTAAAAGCAGCCAAACAAAAAGTATTGAACAACGAAGCAAGCCCCGTTCTTTTTTTTATGGAGAAAAGATTGATGGACATGACAACGATCACTGCTTATACTGGTTTCTGGGGCTGGCAGGTAAAACGGCACATCAAACCATCTGTATTTAAAAAATTATCCGATAAAAAATTAAAGCGTTACGCAGAAGCATTTAATGTAAGTGTAGAAGACTTTATCAATATGAATGTGCATGAAGATTAATTTCGAACACAAACAGGCGGCACATTGCGAAAATGGTGTTACCACAAGCTTATTAAAATTCAACGGCGTTGATAAGATCACGGAGCCGCTTGCATTTGGAATTGGCTCAGGATTATTTTTTGTACACCTTCCCTTTTTAAAAATAAACAACGGTCCGGCCATTGCTTTTCGTACCATGCCGGGACTGATCTTCAAAAGAACCTGTGATGCATTGAGCATTCCTGTAGAAAGAAAAAAATTCAGTTCAAAAGAAACTGCAGAGAAAGCATTGATGGAAAGATTGAATGCAGGTCAACCAGTGGGTTGCCAGGTAGGCGTTTATTATCTAACTTATTTTCCAAAAGAATATCGTTTTCATTTTAATGCACACAACATCATTGTGTTTGGAAAAGAAGAAGATAATTTTCTTATCAGTGATCCAATTATGGAGACGGCTACAACATTAAGTAGTTACGAGCTGGAAAGAGTACGTTTTGCAAAAGGTGCATTTGCTCCCAGGGGGCAACTTTATTATTCCCGTAAAACAGATAATGTAAGCGATGCACAAATTGCGAATGCAATAAAAAAAGGAATAAAGAGAAATGTATTTCACATGCTCAGCATCCCGGGAAATATTGCAGGCGTAAAAGGCATTGCAGGAACAGGCAACAAAATAAAAAAATGGCGTGATAAGCTCGGTCCGCAAAAAGCGGGATTATACCTCGCCCAACTCGTACGCATGCAGGAAGAAATAGGAACAGGAGGTGGCGGTTTCCGTTATATCTATGCAGCATTTTTACAGGAAGCATTTGCTTTCCATCCCAAAGATGAGTTGATGCAGATCTCAAAAATATTTACTGAAGCTGGTGATCTTTGGCGCACGGCAGCTGTACAGGCCGCAGGTATTTACAAGGGCAGGCTCGGCAGCCAGGCCGACTATGATACAATGGGAAATTACTTAATAGAAATTTCTGCAATAGAAACGAAGGCATTCAAGGCATTGTCTAAAATAAAATGGTAACATGTACAATGCAGCCGTAAGTATCAGCAACCTTGGTTTTTCTTATCCCAAACAATCGAAACATTGTTTTACTGATCTCAACCTCGATATTCCTGAAGGTGCACGCTTTGGTTTATTCGGACCTAACGGTGCCGGTAAAACTACTTTGATGAATTGCATGACGGGTTTACTTACTTATACGAAAGGCAGCATCAAATTACTCGGCAACGAAATTGCAAATCATAAAAAAGAAGTAAACAAACTATTCGGACTTGTGCCGCAGGATTTTTCTTTTTACCAGGAACTAACGCCGGTACAAAATCTAGAATTCTTTGGCGCATGGAGTGGATTGAGACCTGCTGAAATAAAAAAACGAATTGACAACTTACTGGATGTACTTGGTTTAGCTGATGTACGAAACAAACAGGTACAAAAATTTTCCGGCGGCATGAAACGCCGGGTGAACCTTGCAATAGGTGTTATTAATAATCCAAGTGTTTTATTTTTAGATGAACCAACTGTTGGGGTGGATATTCAAACACGCCATGCGATCATCAATTATTTAAAAGAATTAAATAAGGATGGAACAACACTTATTTATACATCTCATCAATTAAGCGAAGCAGAAGAATTGTGTGATAAGATCGCCATGATAGAAGATGGAAAAATAATTGTGAATGATTCGTTGGATAAATTATTATCAGAACACAAAGAAGATGGTTTGGAAGGATTGTATTTGAATTTAACAGGGAAGCAGTATAGAGATACAGATGTTGGATAACCGCAGAGAACAAGAGAGGCGGAGTTTACATAGAGGATCTCTGCGAAACTCATATAACTCATGTTCTCTGCGGTGAAAAAAAGCAGCTAAAAAAACAAATGTTCAAACTCCGGGCAACGATACTAAAAGACCTTCGCATTTTATCTCGTGATAAAGTGGGTGTACTCTTCATGTTCATCATGCCCGTTATTCTTGCCATTGTTATTACCGCCATTCAAAACAGTACATTCGAATTGGTAAATGATAATAAGGTACCGCTTTTATTAAACAACCATGATAAAGGAGCAGCAAGCAAAGAATTAATCAAAGCAATCGAAAAGGTCGGCATGTTCGAATTAAAACTGGTTGATGAACAACAAACAGATCAACAGGTAATAGAAAGGATGCATAAAAAAGATGCATTGCTTGCAATCATCATCCCAACAGATTTTTCTTCCAAGATGAAGTCGAAAGCAAATTACATTGCCGGCAAAGCATTGAATAATTTCGGCGCACCCATCGATAGCGGAAAAGTAAAAACAACAACAGACCCCATCGAACCTATTACATTGTATTACCATCCTGTATTGCAGGAATCATTCAGGGCTTCCATCAACGGTGCATTAAGAAGTTCATTGCAAATTGTAGAAAGCAAACAAATATTACAAACATTGTATTTTTCATTGAATGAAACGGCTTTGCCTGACAGTCTTGAAAAAGATATTATCAATACAAATGTTGCCATCAACGAGATACCTGTTTCAAGAGATGGAACCAAAACAATACCCAATGCCACGCAACACAATATTCCGGCATGGACCATATTCGCCATGTTCTTTGTTGTAATATCATTGGGCAGCAGCATTGTAAGAGAAAAACTGAACGGAAGTTTTATTCGTTTAAAAACATTGCCCACCAATTATCTTACTGCATTATTATCAAAGCAAATTACTTACCTGGCGGTCACCGTATTACAGGCTGCAATTATTTTTGCTATTGGTGCATTGCTTTTTCCTTCGATGGGATTACCCAAATTAAATCTGCCACACGATCTCACAGGCTTATTCATAGTTTCGTTAATTTGCGGCTGGTGTGCAGTAAGCTTTGCCATTTGCATTGGCGTATTTGCACAAACACAGGAACAGGCAAATGGTATCGGCGCAGTATCAGTAATATTATTGGCAGCCATCGGCGGAATCATGGTGCCCAGTTTTGCTATGCCGGCATCATTTAAAACAGCAATGAATTTATCGCCACTGCACTGGGGCCTTGAATCATTTTACGGATTGTTTTTAGAAGGAGGTAAATTAAAAGATGTATTGAACAATATTTTACCTTTATTTGTCATAACTGTATTATTACAGCTTTTATCTCTTTGGGGATTAAAAAGAAAAAACCTGATTTGAATTACATGGAAACAGCACAATTAAAACTGCAATTGAAACAACAGATCGTAAAACACTTAAACTTACTATCTGTTAAGCCTGAAGATATAAAAGATGATGAGCCTTTATTCGGTGAAGGTTTGGGATTGGATTCAATTGATTCCATTGAGCTGATCGTTTTATTGGGCAGGGAATATGGCATCGATATAAAAGATCCGAAAGAAGGCCGTAAGGTATTGGTTGATGTCAATACAATGGTTGCCTATATTGAAAAAAACAGGACCAAGTAAAAAAGATCTCATTGAGCAAGATTGTCGTTACAGGTATTGGAGTGATAAGTTCCATTGGTAATACCGTGGATGAAAACCGCACGTCGTTAATGAATGGCGTATGCGGCATCACTAAAATAGATGAAACATTCCCCTCAAGATTTGCAGGCTCACTTCCATTCGGAGAAATAAAGATCAGCACAGAAACACTGAAAGAAAAACTGCACGCATACGAACCCGGAGTTACAAGAAACAGTTTACTTGCTTTGCATGCATTTGATGAAGCAGTAAAAGACAGTGCATTGACTGAAGAAGAAATTCAATCTTTCGATACAGCATTTATAGGTGCAAGTACCATTGGTGGTATTTGTCTTACCGATCAATTATACAAAGATGCAAATGAAGCAATAGAAGGATCAGAATACCTTGCTTCTTATGACTGCGCATCTGTTGATATGTATTTACAGGAACGATATAAAATAAAAGGTGTTGTCAATACGATCAATACAGCCTGTTCATCATCTGCCAATGCAATTATGTATGGTGCAAGATTGATAAAAAACGGTCGTGCTAAAAGAGCCATCGTTGGTGGTGTGGATTGCATTGCAAAATTTACATTGAATGGTTTTAATTCATTGTTCATCTTATCGCCCGACACATGCACACCGTTTGATGCAGCAAGAAAAGGTTTGAATCTTGGTGAAGGCGCCGCATTTCTTATTCTTGAAAAAGAAGAAGATTGTGTTGGTAAAAAAATATATGCATCATTAGCGGGTTATGCAAACACAAACGATGCATTTCATCCATCATCTTTATCTGATAATGGCGATGGTCCTTATCTTGCCATGAGCGGCGCTTTGCAATCTGCAAAACTTTCACCTGCCGATATTGATTTTATAAATGCACATGGTACTGCTACAGAAAATAATGATGAAGTAGAAAGCAGGGCGATGTTGCGTTTGTTTGATAAACCACCAGCATTTGCATCTACAAAATCAAATACCGGGCATACACTTGGTGCAGCCGGCGCAGTTGAAGCTGTGTATAGTATTTTATGTATCGCAAACCAGGAAGTTTATCCTGCGTTGAATTATAAAGATCCTATTCCTTCTACGGGTCTTGTTCCTGTACGATCTTATACAAAGAGAAAAGTGAAACATGTAATGTCAAATTCTTTTGGCTTTGCGGGTAATTGTAGTTCATTAATCTTTAGCAAAGCCTGATCATGTTTTATATCCACGATACAACCTGCATATCTCCACAGCAAACATTTTTGCAGGAAAATATTTTTGATGCTGATATAACAACATTCAATGCGCCGAAGGAAAATATTTTATTTGCTGCAGAACCAGCGTATGAAGGAATACCGTTGAATGTACTTCGAAGAATGGGAAGAGCAGTACGGCTAGGCATAGGGGCAGCAACGCCCTTGCTTCAAAAAGCAACGAAGGTTCCTGATGGAATTATTATTGGAACATCGATGGGTGGTATGGAAGATTGCATCAAATTTTTGAACCAGGTTATTGAATACAACGAGGGACAACTTACACCAACCAATTTTGTACAGAGTACACCCAATGCTATTGCGGGCCAATTGGGGTTGCTTAATAAAAATAAAGGATACAACATCACGCATGTTCACCGCGGTTTTTCTTTTGAGAATGCTGTGATCGATGTTGATATGATATTAAAAGAAAATCCCGGTACCAGTTATTTATTGGGTGCCGTTGATGAAATATCTAATTACAATTACAATATTGAAAGGCTCGATGGCTGGTATAAAGACGAAGCCTGTTCTGTTGAAGAATTATATGGATCACTAACAAAAGGAAGTATTGCTGGGGAAGGTTCATCCATGTTCCTGGTTGATGATGATCCCACAAATGCAACTGCTAAATTAAGCGCAGTACATATTTTTCATACAGAAGATCAGCATATCGTACATGAACAGTTGCAACAATTTCTTCAAAACAACTTTTCAGAAAATGAAGGCCCTGATTTGCTTTTAAGCGGCGAGAGCGGAGACAATCGTTTTTTACATTTTTACAATGCCAGTGAACTTATTATTGGCAACGATGTTAGCGTAGCAAGATTTAAACATGTTAGTGGTGAACATCCAACCGCTGTTGCATTTGCTTTCTGGATGGCTTGTGAAATATTTAAACACAATGTTTTGCCGCAGCACATGATCAAAAAGGGTACTGGAAAAGATTTTAGGAAGATACTTATTTATAATAGTTTCAAGGGAGTGCAGCATAGTTTTATGTTACTTGAAAAAGTATAAGAACATTGCCACTGATTCACTGATTTTTTGTTTGGTGTTTAGCGTTTGGCGTTAACAACACCA
This sequence comes from Ferruginibacter sp., assembly GCA_047601875.1. Taxonomy (GTDB): domain Bacteria; phylum Bacteroidota; class Bacteroidia; order Chitinophagales; family Chitinophagaceae; genus Ferruginibacter. The sequence goes on from JASGIL010000001.1 coordinate 2,322,916, forward strand.
AACGCTAAACACCAAACGGGAAATTACCTTATCTTTAAAAATTGGCTTGGAATAAAATATTACTAAACACTTATAAGAACACACAATGCAAAGTCAGTATGATGTTATCGTTTTAGGCGGCGGCCTGGCAGGACTTACGCTTTCTATACAACTTAAAAGAATGAACCCGGAGATCAGCATCCTTGTTTTGGAGCGCCGCGATTCAGGAGCTGCAACAGCTGCTCATAAAGTTGGTGAATCAACAGTTGAATTAGGAAGCCACTACCTGCGTGAAGTGCTTGGCCTGAAAGAATATTTGGAAGAATTCGAATTGCCTAAACATGGTTTGCGCTTCTTCTTCCCAACAGCAAACAAAGACGACATTGCAACCCGTGTTGAACTGGGCCCACGTGAAAGGCTCCCAACACCTAGTCACCAGCTTGATCGTGGTACATTGGAAAATTTTCTTGCAATAAGAACGCAGGAACTTGGAACAGAAGTGATACTTGGTGCAACAGTAAAAGATGTAAACATTGATGCAGATGGTGGCCACACAGTTACTTTTATTAAAAATGGAGAAACGATAACAAAAAAATGTAAATGGGCCGCTGATGCAACAGGCCGTGGAAGTTTTATGAAACGCAAACTCGATTTTCATAAACCCATGGAGCATCATGTAAATGCAGTGTGGTGGAGATTGAAAGGTGTGATTGATATCGATGATTGGTCAGACAACAAGGAATGGAAAACATATTTGAAACCGGGACTTCGTTATTTAAGTACCGTTCACTTTATGGATAAAGGTTATTGGCTCTGGGTTATTCCGCTGGGATCAAAAAATACAAGCATTGGTATTGTTGCTGATCCTGCAGTTCATCCTTTTGATACATTTAATAAATACGACAAAGCAATTGAATGGCTGAGGGTAAATGAACCACGCGGTTATAAAATGCTGGAACCCGAAGCGCACAACCTGATGGATTTTAAAATTCTAAAACATTATGCACATCATACGGGAAGAATTTATTGTGCAAACGAACGTTGGGGGGTAACCGGAGAAGCGGGTGCATTCTTAGATCCTCTATATTCTCCCGGCACAGATTTTATCGCAATGAATAATTCATGGCTTTCTGATCTTATTGTAAGAGACCTGAAAGGAGAAGATGTTGAAGCACGTGCACAGGTATTTGAACAATCACATTTGCGTTTGGTTGATAACTGGATACCTGTTTATCAAAATAAATATTTATTGATGGGCAATACCCAGATCATGGTGATGAAGATTTTCTGGGATTGGGCAACATACTGGTCGGTACCAACATTGCTTTTCACCAACCACGCATTTACAAACATGGCAATACTGAAAGAACTTTTCTCTTCTGCACGTGGGCTTGGCCGTAAGTTTGGTGAACTGAATAAAGTAATGCAGGATCTCTTCCTTGAATGGTTACCTTATGAAACAGCGGTATTTGAAGATCGTTATATAGATCCTTATGATCTTGGATACATGCGTGACTTCCAGCTCGACATTGATACAAAATACGAACCCGATGCACTGATAGAAAAGATCGCTGCAAACATGAAAATACTTGAACAGGTAGCATGCGATATTTTCCGTCTTGTAAGTGCACAGGTAAACGGAACGCCATTAAACATGAAAGTAGATCCTTATAAAATAAAATTAAAAGGATCGGATATGCCAATAGAAATTGAATCAGAGGGAAACATAGATCCATCAATTAAAAAAGATGTGGACCTTATGTGGTTCTATCCAAAACCAGAACTTGTTTAATGAATATCATGGCAGACATAGCGTTAAGAATGGAAAAGATCGGAGGGATTTTCCAATATGCTATGTCTGTTTCTATTGATGAAACCAATCTTGATCTGCTGGATACAGAATTAAAAGCAACCGAAAACGAATTTCGTTCCATTGCTTATGAAGCAGCTGCCATGCAAATGGCGTTAATGGATATTACTAAAGGCGAAACTTCTTTTAAAGGCTGGCAGTTGTTCATTAAGGGCCCGGGCAAAAACATTTAACGCAGTCGCATATAGGATTGGGCTGGGCGATGGCGCAACAACAAATTCCCATTTTACCATTTGTAGAAATGCTTGATCCATTAATGCAATGCCGTGTAATGGATGGTTATGGTTATTATGAAGGCATTTTCAGGAAGCGAAAAGCGATAGGTGAAAAGATTATCTCACAACAATTGGAAGATAAATTTTTGCATGGCTATGATATGGGACTGGGAAGAAGTATCTGGTATATCTGTAAAGCAGATTGTGAAAAGATAAAAGAAATGGTTGCATCATTTCCTTCATCACGTCAAAGAGATATATGGCGTGGTATTGGTGCCGCCTGTTCTTATGTTGGCGGATTTGATGAAGGGTTATTGCACCAGTTATCAGCAGCATCTTCTATTCATGCTACACAACTCGCTATCGGTGCATCATTGGTTGCAAGATCAAGAACAGAAGCGGGTTCTTATACCCGTTATGTTGATATGGCCTGTCGTGTTTGGTGTAAATGCTCAAGCGAAGAAGCATATAATGTTACAGTGAAAACAGAACCATCCCTGGTTAATAAAATAGAAGATCCGTGTGATACATGGGTAAAGAATATTGAAGATGCATTTATTGCAGTTAAAGTAGATTAGACCTCACCCCCAACTCCTCTGCGAAAGAGGGGGAGATCATTGCAGAAGTGATTAAATATTTCGTTTGATAGTTGACAATTGATAATTGTCTTTCCGGTGAACATTGAACATTGTATGTTGAATATTCTTTTTAGGTCCTACATACAAGAAAAGCTCCCTCAATCATAAAGATGCTTATCCAAATTCTTCCCCCATGTTCCCTTGAGCCTTTTAAAAAGTCCCTGCCTTTTTTTTATGGACACAAATGAATCAACAAGTGCTTTTTTATAATCAATATCAGGTGTTATCATTGTTGGATCCAACTCCCTGATGATGGGCATCACCCATGGTATCATTGCAACATCTTTGCTTAAACGCCTGTGTGCAAAGCGGCGCAGCGATCTTGTTTGAAACTGGTCAGACGCCAATGCAATTGTTTTGAACCCTAATTTCTTTGCTTTCTTATAACCGTAGTAAATATTTTCTGTGCTGTGTTCAGCTTTTGTTTCTGTGTAAATATGTTCTTTTGGAATACCAATGGCTTCTGCATACATCGCCATGATATCGGCCTCACAATAAGCAGTATAAACAGCTGCGCCAGAGAACATCACATTTTTTGCAATGCCAAGATCATACAAATACTTGGCCCAGTAAACCCTGCCACGCATGATGCGATCCCAATGCGGCTCATGAAATGGAACGCCGGGAACCACGATCATATCATAGCTTTTTGTTTTTGCATCATCCAATAAGATGCGTGCATTTTTTTTGGAATAAGAACAGGAAGATAAAAACGATGCGGCAAACATTAGTACTATAAAGAATCTGCGAAAGTTAACATTCATAATTGGAAAATCTGTAATTCAATATTTAAGAAATCGGTTCACTAACCTTGGGTTGTACAACAATATTTTCAGCGGTTGTTTCTTCTTTCTTAAATACGTTGTTTATCAAATTTAACACCGGACCCGTCATAAATGTTGTAACCAAAGCCATAAGCACCATCATTGTAAACATTACAGGAGTTATAACACCAAGATCGTAACCAATGTTCAGTACGATGAGTTCCATCAGCCCACGTGTATTCATCAATGCACCAATGCTAAGACTATCCTTCCATGTTTGCCCAACAAATCTTGCTGCAAATGCACTTCCACAAAATTTTCCTATTGACGCAACCAGGATGATAAGCCCTGCAACTCCCCATAAATGAGCATCATTCAATAAACCTATTTGCGTACGAAGCCCGGTAAAAACAAAGAACAATGGCAATAAAAGAACGATGGTAACATCTTCCATTTTTTCAATGACGATATTTTTAAAGTTCATGTTATTCGGCATGATCACGCCAGCCATGAATGCGCCAAACAAGGCATGAATGCCGATCACTTCTGTCATCATGGATGAAATGATCAAAACCACAAAAAAAATGGCCATAACGGATTTATCCAGCCGCTGGCGTGATGCATGTGAATCGCCTACTTTTTTTAAAAATGGTTTTACAACTTTCAACATTAAAAGAATATAAGCACCAGCCAGTAATATATTGTATATAGAACTTGCAAATGAACCAGCTTTTACAATTGCGATGACACTTGCCAGTAAACACCAGCCGGCAATATCATTTGCGGCGGCACAGGTAATGACCATTGCACCCAACCGTGTTTTATGCATGGCACGTTCCTGTAGTATTCTTGCTAATACGGGGAATGCGGTTATACTCATTGCGATACCCATGAATAATGCGAAGGAAGAGAACCGGATCCCTTCCGGGGCAAAAGATTCAAATAAAAAATATGCAAGTGCCATTCCCAGGGCAAAAGGAATGATGATACTTGCATGGCTGATGATCACCACATCTTTGGCTTTATTCTTCAGCATTTTCAGGTCGAGCTCCATGCCGATGATGAACATAAAAAGAATAAGGCCAACCTGGCTGAGAAACTGCAAATTGCCAAGCGACTCTTTTGGAAATAATTCGGCAGAAACACCAGGAAAATACATTCCAAATAAGGAGGGCACTAAAACAATGCCTGCAACGATCTCACCCATTACGGTGGGTTGCCCCATTCTTTTAAAGATCCATCCAAAAAACCTTGCCACCAGTATAATAGTAATGATCTGGGCAAGGAGTATTGAAAGCGGGTGATGTAAATTATTGGTAAGAGAATCTATAAAATCATTCCAATGACCTTTCCCCGAGGCGGGATTTATTGGAGTTCCTTTTATTTTTAATTTATCGCCAAATGTTGATATGAAATAAATAAGCCCTGAAAAGCCAGCAATTACAGTTGCATATAAAAAGATATTTTTAAAAGGCTTCATTCTTTACAGATAGTTACGGCTTATTTTAAATTGAGTGATCGTTAAATGCTGTATCTGCAAATATATCGTATTATGCCGTTACCGCAGAGACGCGGAGGCGCAAAGATTCTCTGCGTCTCTGCGGTGAAAAATCAATCCTTCTGAAGCAAGAAAAGAACTTTTTTTGAGTACCTTTGCGGATTCGCAGAAACGGGCACGGGCGCAAGATGCAAGCAATTTAGAATGATCATGTGCAGTTTCAAATGATGAATAAAATAAATGAGTAATTCCGCTACTACCAGGACAAAGTTTGACACACTGAAGGCCTGCGTAATCATCCCCACGTATAACAATGCCGCAACGCTTGCCGGCGTGATCAACGACGTTTCCGAATATACCAATCATATCATTGTTGTAAACGACGGCTCTACTGATAACACGGATGCAATTGTAAAAAACTTTCCTGCGGTTCAATATATAAGCTATTCAAAGAATATCGGTAAGGGCTGGGCGCTCCGTAAAGGAATTGAATATGCCATCAATAAAAATTACGAATACGCAATTACCATCGATTCCGACGGCCAGCATTTTGCAAAAGACCTTCCTGTGTTCATTGATAAGATTCAGCAGGATCCCGGTGCGATCATTATTGGCGCACGCAATATGGGCCAGGAATCTGTTCCGGGGAAAAGCAGCTTTGGAAATAAATTTTCAAACTTTTGGTTCAAGGTTGAAACAGGTATCAAGGCTCCCGATACACAATCCGGCTACAGGGCCTATCCATTACAGTTATTGAAAGGCACACGTTACTTTACCCGCAAATATGAATTTGAAATTGAAGTACTGGTAAAAGCCGCATGGAAAGGAATAAAAATAGATTCGATTCCGGTATCGGTTTATTATGCGCCGAAAGATGAACGTGTATCACACTTCAGGCCGTTTAAAGATTTTACACGCATTAGTATATTGAATACAATTTTAGTGTTCATTACTTTTTTATACATAAAGCCAAGAAATTTTTTCCGGATGCTTTTTAATAAAAAAAAATTGAACCAGTTTCTGCGTGAACAATTGCTGGCACCCCATCAATCAGATCTATTGAAAGCAACTTCGGTAGCATTTGGTGTTTTTATGGGCATCATTCCTATCTGGGGTATCCAACTGGGAACAGCCATTTTCCTGGCAATATTATTCAGGTTGAATAAAGCACTGGTAATAGTTGCTGCAAATATTAGTTTGCCGCCAATGATACCCATCATCATTTTCGCCAGTTATAAAATTGGTGCAGTATGGATGGGCGATCATGCGGGCCACCTGGTATTTAGTAGCGATATCACACGTGAATCTATCCAGACAAACCTTGCACAGTATATTTATGGAAGTATTACTTTAGCTGTTTTAGCTGCCATTTTTTTTGGGTTAGCAACTTTTGGATTACTTAAATTGTTTAAAAGAAAATCCATCCTTGCAGGATAACAGCGTATAAAATGGGAAACGTTTTCGTTAGTATTTATAATTATTTTAAAAAGCGCCGCCCGGCATTTTTTATTTTCTTCACAAGCATTTTCCTGCTCGTTGGTTTTTTTGCGATCAAAGTAAATTTTGAAGAAGACATTTCTAAAATATTACCGAAGGATAAAAAGATAGAAAAACTAAACGAGGTTTTTCAGAATTCAAAATTTTTGGATAAGCTGGTTGTAATGGTATCGTTGAAAGATACTACACAGGAACAACCCGATAGTTTGGTTGCTTACGCAGATAATTTTGCAGCGGAAGCACAGGAAAAACTTGAACCATATATCAGCAAGATCAATGCAAGGGTTGATGACGGACTGGTGATGGACCTATTCAATACCATTACAGATCGGTTGCCGATTTATTTAAATGAAAAAGATTACAATGCGATCGACTCGCTGATAGACAGCGCTAAAATAAAAGAAACACTTGCACAAAATATAAGAACGCTCAGTTCGCCTGCCGGCATTGCCATGAAGAAGATCATCATCAGCGATCCTGTTGGTATTTCTTTTATAGGCTTAAAAAAATTACAGCAACTACAGTACGATGAAAATTTTGAATTGTACGATAGTTATGTGATGACGAAGGATCATAAAAACCTGATGCTGTTCATCACACCAAAATACGGTCCGAGTAATACAGGGAAGAATGCGTTGTTCTTAAAAGGAGTTGACAGCATCATCAATAAGAACAATACAGCGTATAAAAATATTGATGCAAGTTATTTTGGCGCAACCGCTGTTTCTGTTGGCAATGCGGTACAATTAAGAAAGGATACGCTTTTAACACAAGGCGGCATTGTTGTATTCCTTATTGTATTCCTGGGTTTTTATTTCAAAAGAAAAAGAGCGCCGATTGTAATTCTTGTTCCCGTTGTATTTGGTGCGTTGTTTTCACTTGCATTTATCTATTTTATTAAAGGAAGTATTTCAGTTATTGCACTTGGAACAGGATCTGTTATTCTTGGCATTGCTGTTAATTATTCTTTACACGTTTATAATCATTACCGGCATACAAGAAGTATTAAAACAGTTATAGAAGACCTGGCCATGCCGTTAACGATCGGAAGTTTTACAACCATTGGCGGTTTTCTTTGTTTGCAATTTGTAGAATCGGAGATGCTGAAAGACCTTGGTTTGTTTGCGGCATTTAGTTTAATAGGCGCATCGCTTGCATCATTGATATTCCTGCCGCATTTTATTGAATCGAAGAAAGACAGTTCAGCATATACTGAAAAACAATTTTCATGGATCGATAAATTTGCCTCTTACCGTCCTGAATACAATAAATACATTATTGCAGTGATCTTCCTGCTCACGTTTGTATTTGCTTATACGGCAAGAAATGTAAGTTTTGAATCGGATATGCTAAACATGAATTTCATGTCGGGTGATCTGAAACAATCTGAAAAGAAACTGAATAAGATCAATGAGTATGCATTGAAATCTGTTTACCTCGTTACAGAAGGAAAAACACTGGATGAAGCATTGATCAATAATGAAAAACTCGTTACACAAATTGATTCGCTAAAAGAGAAAAATGTTATTAAAAAATATTCTGGCGTTTCTTCTTTGATCATTTCTGATTCATTGCAAACTGCAAGGATCAATCTTTGGAACAATTACTGGACAGCAGAAAAAAAACAAAAACTATTAACAACACTTGAGAAGGAAGGAACTGCATTGGGATTTAAAGCAACTGCATTCGCTCAATTCAAAGAAATACTCAATAAAGAATATCATCCTGCCGATCAGCAGGCGATGGCCGATGTAAGAAAAAGTTTCCTCGACGATTTTATAACAGAGAAGAAAGGAAAGGCAACAGTTGTTACACTGGTAAAAGTTGCTTCAACAAATACCAATGCGATCTACAATGCATTTGAGAATAATCCCAACATTACGGTTGTTGACAAACAATACCTCACAACAAAATTTGTTGAGATCATCAATGCAGATTTTACTTCTATTGCAGTAATGACATCACTACTTGTATTTTTTGTTTTGTTATTGATGTATGGAAGAATTGAATTAACGCTGGTATCTTTTATCCCAATGTTCATTAGCTGGATATGGATACTTGGACTGATGGCGATCTTTAATATCCAGTTCAATATTGTAAACATTATTATTTCTGCTTTGATATTTGGTTTGGGTGATGATTATAGCCTCTTCATCATGGATGGTTTGTTGCAGGAATATAAAACAGGAAAGAAAAATCTTTCTTCCTTCAAGTCATCTATATTTTTATCTGCTATTACAACAATAGCAGGATTGGGTGTTTTAATATTTGCAAAGCATCCCGCATTAAGATCGATCGCAGTTATTTCGATCATTGGTATTGTTTGCGTGGTATTGATGTCGCAAATATTAATTCCGTATTTCTTCTCTTTATTAATAAAGAACCGTGTTCAGAAAAATAAATTCCCGTGGACACTAACAGGGTTTTTAAAATCAGCATTTGCATTTTGTTATTTTGTTTTGGGATGTATACTCCTCATCGTCATCGGGCTTTTGTTTAAACTAAGTCCATTTGGAAAAGAGCGAACGAAATATGCCTACCATGCTATTCTTGCGAGATTCACATGGTCGCTCATGTATATCATGGGGAACGTAAAGAAGATCGTTATCAATCCGCTCAAAGAAGATCTTTCAAAACCAGCGGTCATTGTTTGCAATCACCAGTCGTTCCTTGATATTTTATCAGTAGTGATGCTCAACCCCAAATTAATTTTGTTTACAAATCACTGGGTTTGGAATTCGCCGGTATTCGGTCCCGTGGTACGCATGGCAGATTATTATCCCGTGGAGCATGGTGCAGAACCAAGTATTGAATTATTGCAAAGTCGTGTAAAGGAAGGGTACTCGATCATGGTCTTTCCTGAAGGAACAAGATCCGTTGATGGTGTGATGAAACGTTTTCACAAAGGCGCTTTTTATCTTGCCGAACATTTGAACCTTGATATCTTACCGATTGTATTGCATGGAACGGGTTACACGATGAGCAAAGGCGATTTTTTATTGAAGGACGGACAAATAACTATAAAATACTTACCAAGAATTACACCCGATGATGGTCGTTTTGGAGTAGGATATACAGAAAGAACAAAAAATATCGGGAAATATTTCAGGGAAGAATTTAGATCGTTAAGTGAAGAACTTGAACAAACATCTTATTTCAGGGAACAACTAAAGTACAATTATCTTTATAAGTGCCGAATGCTGGAATGGTATATGAAGATCAAGACGGCCCTGGAAAAAAATTACCAGCCCTTCCATGATATGCTGCCTAAAAAAGGGAAGATACTGGACATTGGCTGTGGTAATGGATTTCTTTGTTATATGTTGAATTTTATGGCACCCGAAAGACAGGTTACCGGGATCGATTACGACGACGAAAAAATTGAGACGGCGAATAATTGTTTTAGTAGGAACAGTAATATTAATTTTGAGGTGGCAGATGCGGCAACATATGAAATGGATAATTATGATGCGATCATCATGGCCGACATTTTACATTACCTGCAACCTGGACAACAAAAACAGGTGATTGAAAAATGTATCCGTCATTTAAGTCCCGGCGGAATCATCGTGATCAGGGATGGGGATAAGGACCTGGAAGAGAGACATAAGGGGACAAAGCTGACAGAGTTTTTTTCAACAAAACTCCTCGGCTTCAATAAAACAACAAATCATGGATTGTCTTTCCTTTCCGGTAAGCTGATCGATGAAATTGTAAAGGCTCAGAAAATGACATACAGTAAAATTGATAATACGAAACATACATCGAATATCATTTTTGTTATAAAACATAATACCTCGGTTTAATTTAGTTAAAAGACTGTCAGCCTGAGCTTGTCGAAGGCGATGTAAATAGAACGGGTTCGACAAGCTCACCCTGACAGTTTCAACAGAAATTTGAATTGAGATACTGGCAAATTAAACATAAGAAGAAAGCATGCAGCAGCATTATGACGTTATAATTATTGGAAGCGGGATGGGCGGCCTTGTCGCCGGCAACCTGCTGGCCATAGAAGGATACAAGGTTTGTGTATTGGAAAAGAACAAACAGATCGGTGGCAGCCTGCAGATCTATGCAAGGGACAGGGTAATATTTGATTCGGGTGTGCATTACCTCGGTGGTCTTGACAAAGGGCAAAACCTTTACAAGATATTCAAGTACCTCGGTATCATGGATAAGCTGAAGCTGCAGAAGATGGACGAAGTATTTGACAAGATCATCATTTCAGGCGATGATACCGAGTACGAATATGCGCAGGGGTATGATAAATTCATCAGCCATTTGTTGAAATTTTTTCCGGGCGAAGAAAAAGCGATCAATGACTATTGCGATAAGATGAAAGATATCTGTGCAAGGTTTCCTTTGTATAATTTAATGCCAAGCGATCCCAATGATACAAAAGCAAGTTTGCTGGAAATAGATACAAAAGCATTTATTGAATCGATCACAACAAATCCTACACTGAGGGAAGTATTGGCCGGCAATAATGGATTGTATGCAGGCGAAGCAAATAAAACACCTTTGTATGTGCACGCACTGATCGTGAACAGTTATATAGAAAGTTCTTATAAATGTATTGACGGCGGCGCACAAATTGCAAAATACATCGGCCGCAATATTCTTAACCTTGGTGGAGATGTAATAAAACATGCACACGTAAAAAAGATAGTAGAAGAAGCTGGTGTAGTTACACATGTTGAACTTGCTGATGGAAGAAAAGTATATGGGGATCATTTTATTTCCAATATGCACCCAGCAGTAACAATACAAATGACGCAGAGCGATCTCTTTAAAAAAGCGTATCGCAACCGTTTGAACAGTTTAGAGAATTCCGTTTCTTCCTTTACCATAAATGTTGTTTTTAAGAAGAAGGCACAAAAACATTTTACTTACAACTATTATGTAGCCAATGAAGGCGATGTATGGTCATCTGCAGATTATACAGAGGAGAACTGGCCAAAATCATTTGCACTTTTTATTGCCATTTCATCAAAAGAAAAAGAATATGCAGACGGAATGACGATACTGGCTTATATGAAATATGAAGAAGTAAAGCAATGGGAGAACACATATAATATAGTTGGTGAAGAAGAAGACAGGGGAAAAGCATACGAGGAGTTTAAAAGAGCAAAGGCAGAAAAATTATTAGACAGTGTTGAAAAGAGGTTTCCGGGCTTTAGAGATAAAATTGAAAAATATTATACGGCTACACCACTTTCATACAGGGATTATATTGGAAACCATGATGGTGCTTTATATGGTGTTGCCAAGGATTATAAAGATGCGTTAAAGACATTTATTTCTCCCCGTACCAAGTTGCCGAATTTGTATTTCACCGGGCAAAACCTAAACCTGCATGGTATTTTAGGTGCAGCCATGAGTTCTATCGTTACGGTAAATGCATTAACAGGCAATGACAGCATCATTGAAAAAATTAGAAATGTTTAAAAGAAAAAAATTCTGGAAAAGGGTCCTGTATGTTTTTGGATTCTTTCTTTTGTTGTTGCTTGCCGGGGCGATCTATCTTTATAATGTTGCTATTGCACATCCACCAAAGATGAAAGACATGAGCAGTTTAAAACTGCAACGCACAGAAGTAAGTCCTGGTTTTTATACATTAAAAAATAACTGGTTCCGCAAAAGTAAAAGCGGTTTGTTTGAAATGTATGTTTCAGGTGAACCATTTGAACGTGGTGTTATCAATGGAAAACTAAGCAAAGAACTGGTTGTTCACCAGGAAGATTATTTCAATGAACAAATTTGCAAACTGGTTCCATCAAAATCTTATCGCAACTTTCTGAAATATTTTATTGGATGGTTCAACCGCAATCTTGAAAAAAATGTTGCAGAAGAATACAAGGAAGAGATATATGGTATCTCTGAATCTGCTTCTGATGCATATCAATATATTGGCTCCAACTACCAACGCATTTTAAATTATCATGCGGCACACGATATTGGCCATGCGTTGCAAAACATGGCGCTCGTTGGTTGTACATCTTTTGGTACATGGAATTCAAAGTCGAAAGACAGCACCATGATCATTGGAAGAAACTTTGATTTTTATGTGAGCGATAAATTTGCACAGGATAAAATGGTAGCATTCTTTGGTCCTTCAAAAGGATATAAATATATGTCTGTTACCTGGGGCGGTTTTATCGGCGTTGTTTCAGGCATGAATGAGAAGGGACTATCGGTAACGATCAACGCTGCCAAATCAGATGTACCTACAGGATCTGCAACCCCGGTTTCACTGGTAACAAGAGAAATATTACAATACGCAAAAAATATTAAGGAAGCAATTGCTATTGCTAAATCAAGAAAAATGTTTGTATCAGAATCTTTTCTTGTTGCTTCTGCTGAAGATAATAAAGCAGTGCTCATTGAAAAAACACCAGGTGCTTTGGATGTGTATGATCCGCAGCAGGATTATATTGTTTGCACCAATCATTTTCAAAGTAAGGGCCTGGATAGTTCAAAAGACAATGTACAACAATTAAAAGAAAGCGCTTCTCCATACAGGTATGAGCGCATGATGGAGCTGCTGAATGCAAACGGACCAAATACAGTTCAAAAAACAATTGATATATTACGTGACAGGAAAGGGCTACACGGCGTTGATATTGGAATGGGAAATGAAAAAGCTGTTAACCAGTTGATCGCACACCACTCAATTGTTTTTGAGCCAAAAAAATTATTGGTATGGGTTTCTACTTCTAACTGGCAGTTGGGTGAATATGTATGTTATGACCTGCATAAGATTTTTGGTTTTAACGGACTTCAAAAAGATGAAGAGATTTATGACAGCAGTCTTACCATTCGCCCTGATTCATTTTTACTGACAGATGATTTTAAAAAGTTTGAATTGTTTCGCAAGTTCAAACAGCGTGTTATGGATAAGGAAGAAAATATAGATACGGATAGCCTAATTGCAAGCAACCCTAATTTTTACAATGCATATGTACTGGCCGGAGATTATTCATACAGGCACGACCAGTATAAAAAAGCATTGAGGTATTACAATACTGCATTGGCAAAAGTGATCGCAACTAAAAAAGAAGAAGATCATATTCATGCACAAATAAAAAAATGCAACAGCAAAATATCGAACTAAATCATGATACTCGGTACCGGCATCGATATGATAGAAGTAGAAAGGGTTTCTGAAAAGATGAGCCGTGCCGAAGGTTTTCGTGAAATGGTTTTTTCTAAAAATGAAATTGAATATTGCGAAACGAAAAAACATAAGTTTGAACATTATGCTGCACGCTTTGCTGCAAAGGAAGCATTTTACAAAGCGATCGGCGCAGGCTGGATGAATGGAACCGCTTTCAATGAAATTGAAATTACCAATGATGAAAAAGGAAAACCATCATTGATACTATTAGGAGGAACAGCACAATTAATGGATCAAATGGGAATAAAGCATATTCATGTTTCACTCACGCATCTTAAAACAATGGCATCGGCAATTGTAATTATTGAGAGTTAAGAGCGGCATAAAAAGTAGCGAGTTGGTTTGAAATATTGCAGCCTTTTTTACCGCAGAGAACATGAAAGGTTGAGGTTATGCGGAGAATCTCTGCGCAAACTCTTTTCACTCATGTTCTCTGCGGTAAAATTTCAAACCAGCCACTATTATAAAATAGCCATTTATTGAAGTCGAGCAAAGAAATTTTAATAAAGAATGAATTTAACCGAAACAATATACCAGCCAAATATGGAGATAAAAATCATGCAGGAACAAAAACTCCAGGACCTGTTGGCGTATCTGAATTTGTTCTCTCCTTTTTATAAACAGTTATTTGCAAAACATCATATCGATATTGCTGCAATAAAAACTTTGGAAGATCTTGTATTGCTTCCAACAACAACCAAAGAAGACCTGCAACAACGCAACAATGATTTTTTATGCGTGGGCACTGATAAGATCATTGAATACAGCTCTACTTCCGGTACTTTAGGAAGCCCGGTTACCATTGCACTTACAGAAAATGATCTTACACGTTTGGCCCAAAATGAATACGGTTCTTTTTTGTGTGCAGATGGATCCTCATCAGATATTTATCAATTGATGCTTACGCTCGACAGGCAATTCATGGCGGGCATGGCGTATTATTCAGGCATTAGAAAATTAGGCGCTGGTATTATTCGTCTTGGTCCCGGTGTACCATCAATGCAATGGGAAACCATTTTAAGAATAAAGCCAACGGCCATTGTTGCTGTGCCATCTTTTATTTTAAAGCTGATCGAATTTGCAAACGATCATCATATTGATATCAATGCAACATCTGTAAAGAAGGCGATCTGCATTGGTGAGAATATCCGCAATACAGATTTCTCGTTGAACATACTTGGAAAAAAGATCACAAAAGCATGGAACATTCAATTGTTCTCTACATATGCATCAACAGAAATGCAAACTGCATTTACTGAATGCCATGAAGGAAGAGGTGGTCATCTTCAGCCTGAATTACTGATATTGGAAATACTGGATGAACACAACAAACCTGTCGCAGCCGGTGAGCCTGGTGAAGTTACCATAACTACATTGGGCGTTGAAGGCATGCCATTGCTTCGTTATAAAACAGGTGATATTTGTTTTTATAATGCTGAGCCATGTTCCTGTGGACGAACAAGTGTGCGGCTATCCCCCATCGTTGGTCGCAAAAAACAAATGATCAAATTCAAAGGAACAACACTTTACCCACCAGCCCTTTTTGATCTGCTGAATGAGATGGAAGAGATAAAGGATTTTGTTGCTGAAGTGTATTCAAATGATATTGGGATGGATGAAGTATTGCTTCATATATTGCCCATCAATACTTCCGAAGAATGTGATCGTAAAATAAGAGCCTACCTGCAGGCAAGGCTACGCGTTAGCCCGCATGTGAAATACATCTCTGCAGAAGAACTTCAAAAGATTCAGTTCCAGGAAGCTTCGAGGAAGCCAATAAAATTTATTGATCGGAGGAATTGAGTTGCTGTTGATTTTTGTCTGAACTATGATTTATTCAGATTGAATAAATCATAGTCAATCACAAAATCATTCCAATTATGGTTCAGATAAAAGTTATTGCTTAATTAGTTTAACGGCGTTCTTTTGTTTATCAATCTTTATGAAATAAACTCCTTTTAGTAATTCGCTGATATCAGCGTGGGTTATCACCCCGGTTAATTTTCCGGAAGCTATGATTTTTCCTGTGATATCAAGAATAGAATATCCCAAACCAATTTGTGATTCATCAACCTGAATATTTATGATGTCATTTGTTGGATTTGGATAAACATTGACGAGAGGATATTTTTCAAATTTTGTTGAGCGAACAGGGGAAAGCGTGTATTTGCCATCAAGATCAACTTGTTTGAACCTGTAATAAATCTCTTTTCCCGGAAAAAAAGATCCAATATTCCAATCTGTGAATTTATATGTTTTGAGCGTAGTGGAATTTTCTGCTCCTTTCGTTTCTCCAATTTTTTTGAAAGAGATCCATCAAGGCTTCTTTCAATTTCAAATTTATAACTATTGGATTCGGATGAAGTTTGCCAGGTTAAACACACATCTTTGTTATTTTTACCAATATTAAAATCTAATAAACTCACAGGTAAGGTTCCCAACCCTAGTTTTAAAACAAAAATATCATATCCTCCATTAGAAGTAAGCTCATATGTGTTCGGCCCCGGATCAAAATCTACCGTTTGGGCATAAGCGCCTAATGCATAAACATTTTGTAAGGAGTCTACACCTATACCAGCAGAAAGATCATTATCTGGGTTTCCTTCCCGGACGGCCCAGATAAAGTTTCCATCTTCATCCATTTTTATTATAAACACATCCAACACACCAAGGGATGTGAGATTGTAAGTTCCTGGGCCCGGATCAGCATCTATAGTATCCCAAAACTTTCCAATTAAATAGACATTTCTATTTACGTCGAGGGCAATTTTTGCGACATCATCATTACTGGCAGACCCCCAGGTTTTTGCCCATAAAAAATTCCCATCATGATCTAATTTCCAAACGTAAGCATCCCATGCACCTGCGGAATTCAACATATACGTTCCCGGGCCAGGGTCAAAATCACTCAAACCCGAAAACGCTCCCGAGATATAAACATTATCCAGGGAATCAACCTGAATTCCGTTGCTAAAATCGTTACCTGCCGAACCAAAAGTTTTCGCCCATAAAAAATTTCCATCATGATCCAGCTTTGAAACATAAACATCGTTTATTCCAATAGCTGTGACCTCATAAACACCTGATCTCATATCGAAATCGGTAGTTTCACTAAATCCTCCGGCTATGTAAATATTTTCATCACTATCCAGTTTCATCGCAGCGATTGATGCGCCACCGGTGCCACCACCTAAATTTAAAGCCCATGAAAAATTTCCATTTGCATCAAGCTTTGCCAGGAAACCATCAGAACTGTTAGCGCTGAGTTGATATGAACCCACTCCGGGATCAAAGTCTATTGTTCCGTAAAAATAACCACCTATGAATACACTACCGGATCTGTCGACAGCTAAACCACGACCCTCACTTTCGCCTGAAGATCCGCCCATATTTTTAGCCCATACATAATTTCCATTGTTATCTAATTTGAGAATAAAAACATTTGTAGAAGTTGCAAAGGGATAAGAAACAGATGTAAGATTATGTACTGCGGGTCCGGGATCAAAATCAACAGTTCCTTTAAAACTGCCCGTCAGGTAAATATTTCCAATAGAGTCGAGCGTTAGACAATATGAAAAATTACGTGTGGTAGGTACGCTGGCAATTTGTTTAGCCCATAAAAAATCTCCTGCTGTATTTAATTTAGATATACAAATATCCGATGTACCTGTTGCAGTCAAATTAAAAACGCCAGGTCCGGGATCAAAATCAACAGTATTTTGAAAACTAGCATCGTAATAAATGTTTCCTGACTTTTCTACAACTGTAGAATTGCCGAAATCTAAACTGCCGGTTCCGCCCATACTTTTTACCCATTGAAAATTCTGTGCAAAACAGTTTGTGTAAAAAATACAAAGTGAAAAGAAGAATAAATATTTTTTCATTTATGGCCGGTTTAAATTTTAAGCTTAGCTAAGAAGAACGCTAAATGTATAATTATTTTTTTATCTGTTATCATCATTCCATGAAATTTCAAAAATCAATTAAACAAATAACTGAAGCATAAAAAAGCGATGATCCATGACCATCGCTTTATGATTAAACTCGGTTTTAAAAATTAATCTTTCACTTTCTTATCCATTCCCTTTTTAACGATCTTACCCAGGTCTCTTGCTGCAACTGCATAAGTTTCGGCGATCCTGGTCTCAAAATCAAAAGCACCGCCCCTGAACATGCCACCACTTCTTTCAATGGTTGCGGTAGCTAACTTTTTTGTTTTCTTCGCAGTTTCAACCAGGTATATCATCCCTTCTATTTGCGATGCCTTTTTTTGTATTGCGATCTGGTAGCCGGGTTCAATGAAAGTTATTTTAACAATAAGCGTGTATTTGGCAGCGGTATCGAGGGTCATTTCGGCCCATTTTGTAAAAACTTCATCGAACTTTGGGTGGTACCGGTCAATTCTTGCCATATTCCACCTGGCAGCCCAGGCATCTCCTGTTCCGGCTTCCTTCGCATTCATATCATTTGTCTTATTTTTTACATACTCGCTTTCTTTTGCATAATCACCTACGGCAACCTTATCATAGTTGAATTCAATATTGATGCTTTTTTGTCCTTTTAATATTGTAAAATCATCTGCTTCAGCTTCAACTTTTTGAGCGTTGGCTGCAAAAGCAGAAAAAAGCAGGCTAAACATTACAATTACGGTTTTAAGAACTTTCATTTTAAAGTAGTTTATTGGTTGATAATGATTAAAAGTATACAAAAATCCAATATGCTTCTTTAAATTAAAAATTAAGAATTATGAATTAAGAATTGGAATTTTTAAGGCAAGGGTTATTAATTATTGATTATTAATTTTTAATTCAAATCATGGTATAACAAGGCTGAAAAATCTTCCATAAAGTAAAGCCCATACAGGATTTTACCTTATTTTTGCCCACTTACATAAGAAGTAAATAAACATTTACCATGATTAACGTTGGAGGAAGTGCCCTTTCTTTAAATGATTTCTCAGAGATCCTATTTAAAGAAAAAGGCGTTGTTTTGGATGCGGCACAAATTGAGAAAGTTGAGGAAAATCACCGTTTTCTGCAAGGGTTTTCATCTAATAAACTGATCTACGGGATCAATACAGGTTTTGGCCCAATGGCCCAATACAAAATAAGCGAAGAAAATCTTTTACAACTTCAATACAACCTCATCCGCAGCCATGCTTCCGGTGGTGGAAAAATCCTATCACCCGTGTTGGTTAAAGCCATCATGATCGCACGCCTCAATAGCTTAATGCAGGCATATTCCGGTATTCATACAGAAGTGGTGGAACTGCTTACCACATTGATCAATAAGAACATCACACCTTGTATTTACGAACATGGCGGTGTTGGTGCAAGTGGCGACCTGGTTCAACTGGCACATTTAGGATTGGTACTGATCGGCGAAGGAGAAGTTGTTTATGACGGAGATATTTATCCTACTAAAAAAATATTCGACAAACTTGGCGTTACGCCACTTTCTATTCACATACGTGAAGGGCTGGCCATCTTAAATGGTACATCAGCTATGACCGGTATTGGCATGGTCAATATCATCCAGGCAAAAAAATTATTGGAATGGTCGGTGATGATGACTGCGATGGTAAACGAGATCGTTGAAGCTTTTGATGATCATTATTCACTTGAATTGAATATTGTTAAGCCACACAAAGGGCAAAACAAGATCGCATCCATGCTTCGTGATATCCTTACCGATAGCCACATGATCCGCGACCGCTCTGAACATTTGTATAATCCCGATAATCTTAACCAGGAAGTTTTCTTAGATAAAGTACAGGAATATTATTCCATCCGTTGTGTAACGCAGGTACTCGGTCCCGTTTATGACAGTATTGTAAATGCAGAAAGAGTAGTAACAGATGAATTGAATTCTGTAAACGATAACCCTGTTATCGATCATAAGAATAAAAATATCTTCCATGGTGGCAATTTCCATGGAGATTATGTTTCGCTGGAGATGGATAAATTAAAGATTGCTATGACGAAGCTTTCCATGCTTTCTGAAAGGCAGCTTAATTATCTTTTAAATAATAAGCTGAACCAAAAGTTCCCACCCTTTCTTAACCTTGGTGTATTGGGTTTCAACTTTGGTATGCAGGGTATGCAGTTTACTGCTACATCTACGGTTGCAGAAAACCAGACCATGTCTTTCCCGATGTATGTACACAGTATCCCTAACAACAATGATAACCAGGATATCGTGAGCATGGGTTGTAATGCGGCGTTGATGACCAAAAAAGTAATTGATAATTCTTTTGAAGTATTGGCCATACAAATGATGACCGTGTTGCAGGCTGTTGATTACCTGGAATGCGAACCAAGATTATCACCACAAACAAAAGCTGTTTACAATGAAATAAGGCAGCTATTCCCGAAGTTCATTGAAGACGCACCCAAGTATAAGGATCTTGAAAGAATAAAAACTTATTTTGAAGAATCAGATCCGATCGTTTCATCAAGAACAAAGATGAAAGCAACCAACGGAGCTATTGCTTCTTAATAAACTACATAATCGCCATGGTTGGTGTTTTCACGAAACACAAGCAACAAAAATCTATTAATTAAATCTTATAAACATAGCAACGATGAAATGCGCATTAGTAACAGGCGGGTCAAGAGGAATAGGTAGGGCGATATGTGTAAAGATGGCTCAAATGGGTTATTACGTTATTGTGAATTACAAAGGAAATGTAGATGCTGCAAATGAAACACTTTCATTGGTAAAACAAAATGGTTCCAATGGAGAGATATTGCAGTTTGATGTTGCCAATAAAGAGGAAATACAAAATGTGCTTGGAAAATGGATCGAATCCAACACAGATAAATGGATCGAAGTACTTATAAATAATGCCGGGGTTAAAGCAGACCAGATCATGATGTTCATGACAGATGAACAATGGCAGGGCGTTCTTGATACAAGCCTCGGCGGTTTTTATTATGTAACAAAACAGGTATTGAATGGAATGTTGCAGAAAAAATATGGCCGCATTGTAAATGTTGTTTCTTTATCCGGCCTGAAAGGTTTACCCGGCCAGGTAAATTATTCAGCAGCAAAAGCCGGTGTTATCGGTGCCACAAAAGCACTTGCACAGGAAGTGGGCCGCAGGGGCGTTACAGTAAATGCTGTTGCACCCGGTTTTATTAAGACCGATATGACGGAAGGTTTGCCCGAAAAAGAATTGGTATCCATGATCCCGGTTAAGCGATTCGGAACCGTTGAAGAAGTTGCACATGCTGTCGGTTTTTTAGCTTCTCCCGAAGCAAGTTATATTACTGCGGAGGTACTGTCCATTAATGGGGGACTTTATTCTTAATCAACAATGGGTTGCCAACCTGCCTGTCCCGTTATTCGGGGAGCTTGCCGAAGGCGGCATAAATATAACCCGGTTCGACAAGCGCATCCTGACATTATATATAGAATGAGTTGATCGTGGCTATCCATTATTATAGCCATCTTACCTGCAAATTCAGCCAAAAAAGCTGCCCCGAAATTCCCGAAGTATAAAAAATATGAAGTAAATTTGCCGTTTATTCGGTTCGGTTTACCATTACTCAGCTGTATAAACAACGACATAGTATAATTTTAAAGCATACAAGTGCTTAAAATTTTGTATGTTGGTAATTGTTGCGCCGGAAGAAATTAGCATCTTAACATTTTAAAGGATTTATTGTTATTAATTCATCAGATTACTTGTGAATATGAATAGAGTTGTGATTACAGGTATGGGTATTTATTCTTGCATCGGGAAAGACCTGGCTGAGGTTAAGGACTCGTTGTACAATGGTAAATCAGGAATTGTTCTGGATGCACTTCGTAAATCATTTGGTTACAGGTCGGGCCTGACGGGTTTTGTAGAAAGGCCTAACTTAAAGGGCCAATTGGATAGAAGAGCCCGTGTAATGTTACCCGAACAAGGTGAATATGCATATGTCGCCACCCTTGAGGCATTAAAAATGGCGGGTATCGACCAGGATTTTATCAATAAAACAGATATTGGCGTATTGTACGGAAATGATAGTTCGGCAAAACCCATCATTGAGGCAACCGATATCATGAGAGAGAAAAAGGATACCATGTTGGTGGGTTCGGGGTATGTGTTCCAGACAATGAATTCAACCGTGACCATGAATTTAGCTACGATCTTTAAGTTACGTGGTATCAATTTTACGATCAGTGCAGCCTGCGCCAGCGGATCACATTCTATCGGCGTGGGATATCAATTTATAAAAAGTGGATTACAGGATTGTATTATATGCGGAGGTGCACAGGAAGTGAATCAATATTGTATGGGTAGTTTCGATGCTTTGTCTGCATTTTCTGTACAGGAAGATGTTCCGTCAAAAGCTTCAAAACCTTTTGATCGTGACAGGGATGGCCTGGTACCAAGCGGTGGTGCTGCTACAGTGATTCTTGAAAGTTATGATTCTGCAGTAAAAAGAGGAGCAACCATCCTGGCAGAAGTGATCGGTTATGGATTTTCATCAAATGGTGGTCATATATCCAATCCAACTGTTGATGGTCCCGTTCGTTCTTTGGAAATGGCATTAAAAGATGCGGGCCTTGATGCAAGTGCGATTGATTATATCAATGCGCACGCAACTTCTACCCCTGCGGGTGATAGCAGCGAGGCAAAAGCGATCGACGAGGTTTTTGGTAAATACAAACCTTATGTTAGTTCTACAAAATCAATGACAGGGCACGAATGCTGGATGGCCGGTGCAAGTGAAATTGTGTATTCGATGCTGATGATGCAGAATAATTTCATTGCCCCCAATATCAATTTTGAGAACCCGGATGAAGATTCTGCCAAATTGAATATTGCAAAAACTACGATTGACAAAGAAATAAATATATTTTTGTCTAACTCATTTGGGTTTGGTGGTACAAACTCATCCCTTATAATAAAAAAAACAACTTAATTTAAACTACCCGTTTATGAGAAATGAAGAAATAATTCAGAAAATAAACGACTTCTTAGTAGAAGAATTCGAAACCGACGCAAGTAAAATCACACCTGACGCAAACCTAAAAGACACGTTGGAATTGGATAGCCTTGATTATATCGACCTTGTTGTTGTTATAGAAAGCAACTTTCAATTTAAAGTAAAACCAGAAGATTTTGTAGGTATTACAACTTTCCAGGACTTTTATAACTACGTTATTGATCGTGTAAATACAAAAGAGCTTGTATAATGCCATCCTGGCAAGGTAAATCAAAAGGTTCCCCGCTTGGTTATCGCATTTTTGTATGGGTTTTAAGAAATTTTGGTGTTCTGCCGGCATACTTCCTCCTGAGGTCTGTTGTGCTGCACTATCTTCTATTTTCCTACAAGTCATCAAAAGCAATCTATTATTATCTCCACAAAAGACTTGGGTATAATGCTGTAAGATCTTTTTTTAAGATCTACAGAAATTATTATTGCTTCGGCCAAAGCATCATCGACAAAGTAGTGATGATGGCAGGAATAAAAAATAAGTTCACATTTAACTTTGATGGAGAAGACAACCTGCGTAAAATAGTTGAATTGAAACGCGGAGGGTTGTTGCTGAGTTGCCACATTGGTAACTGGGAGATCGCAGGCAACTTATTAAAACGTTTGGAAACAAAGGTTCACGTGGTAATGTTTGACGGCGAACATGAAAAAATAAAGCAATACGTTTCGGGTGTAACCGGTGAGAGAAGCATTAACGTGATCATAATTAAAGATGACCTTTCACATATCTACGAAATAAGCGAAGCTTTTAAGAACAATGAGCTCGTATGCATGCATGCCGACAGGTTCCTCGAAGGAAATAAAACCCTCACCGCAAATTTTTTAGGGGAAGATGCAAGGTTCCCCATGGGGCCATTTGTATTGGCTACCACGTTTAAAGTACCTATATCATTTGTGTTTGCCATGAAGGAAACATGGCGCCATTATCATTTCTTTGCAAGTGATATAAAAGAATACAGGCAGCCCGTTAAAAAAATAGCCATGCAGGAAATGCTGAATGATTTTGTAGCGGAAATGGAAAATAAAGTGAAAGAATATCCGGTACAATGGTATAATTATTATAACTTTTGGCAGCAGTAGTAAACGGGAACCGGCAACAACAAACGAGAAACGAAACAATGTTAGTAAGCAAAGAAAATATTCAGTCCTATATTCCGCAGCATCCGCCTTTCGTGATGATCGATGAACTGGTTGGTTCGGACGAAACCAGCACACGTACAACATTCAGGGTGCGGGAAGACAATATTTTTGTTGAAAACGGATTATTAAAAGAACCGGCATTGGTAGAGAACATTGCACAAACTGCTGCAGCAAGAGCCGGGTATATTACAACAAAAGAAAACCTGCCCGTTCTGATAGGATACATAGGTGCAATAAAAGACCTTGAGATATTCAATTTGCCAAAAATAAGCGATAACTTGGAGACCGAAATCGTCATAAAAAATGAGATTTTCGATGTTACATTAATATCGGGAACGGTTAGGTGCAATGGAGTTGTGATGGCCCAATGTGAAATGAAAATATTTATTATTAAACCAACATAAAACAAATCATCATGAATCGTTTAAACAAACTTAGCTGGTTATTTGGATTGCTTTTATTATTAAACGTTAAGTCTGTATCTGCACAAACAAAAGAAGACATCACGGGTGGTACGGCAGAGATCACATGGCTGGGTATAGATTTTTCACAGTTAAAATATATCGGAACTGCCAGCCAATTCGGCGAAGCAGGAGAAATTACAAATCAATCACTCAGGGATAAATACTTTCCTGCCTGGAACAATCTTTTTATTAATGAGCAAAAGAAATACAACGTTGCAAAAGTAGTTCACAGAACAGAAGTAAAGTATGCGTTAGATGTAACGGAAAAAACCAATAGTGGGTTAAAAGGAGATTTCTTTACCAACAGCCCCGATGATTATGGCAAAATGGATGAAGCGAAACTGGAAAGCCTGGTAAAAGGTTATAACTTCCAGGGAAAAACAGGCATTGGATTAATATTCTTTGCTGATGGTATGAGCAAAGGAAAAGAAGAAGGATCTGCATGGGTTGCTTATGTTGATATGAAAGGAAAAAAAGTTTTGATGTCAAAACACTTAACAGGAAAGGTTGGCGGAATCGGTCTTAAGAATTACTGGGCAAAAGCATTTTATAATATCCTGAAAGATTCTGATTATACAGATTGGAAGTAATTCAATTGGCAATTGACAATTGAAAATGGACAATTAAATTATTTCCGGGACCCCGTGAAGGTCCCGGAAATAATTTAAAGCAATAGCAACTTATTCTGATTAATAACAATTTGATACTCGTTTGAAAAAAACGTTGAAACATATAACAACCTTTGAAGTAAAATTCAGCGAAGCAGATCCTCTCGGAATTGTATGGCACGGACATTATATAAGGTATTTCGAAGATGGAAGAGAAGCTTTTGGGAAAGAGTATGGCGTCAGCTATCTTTCGTTTTATGATAAAGGTTATGTAATACCTGTTGTAAATGTACAATGCGATTATAAAAGATCTTTACGTTATGGAGATACAGTAAAAGTAGAAACCGAGTATATACCTACAGAAGCTGCAAAAATGTTATTCAAATACCGCCTATTCAATGTACAAAGCGGTGAACTTGTAGCAAGCGGATCATCCATACAGGTTTTTTTAGATAAGGACGGGGCAACACTCCAGTTAGCCACGCCAACATTTTTTGAAGAATGGAAAAAAACACACGGACTGAGTTAATAAAGAAAATATGAGAGACGTTTTTGTTGCTGCCGATAATATATTTTCTCCCATTGGTTTTACTACCAGTGAAAACATTTTTAATTTAAAAAATAATATTGCCGGCGTTAAACAACATAATGATGCTTCCATGTCGGAGCAACCTTTTTATGCTGCATTGTTTGATAAAAAAAATTTTCTTCCAACAAGTACAACGTATACAAAGTTCGAGCAACTGCTGATTGCTTCCATTAGCGATGCATTAAAAAATACAGCTGTTAAAGCTGATGATCCAAAAACAATATTGATCATTTCCACAACAAAAGGAAATATCAGTTTGTTAGAAACAGAGACATATAACGCACAAACCCGGGACCGTATCGCATTGCACAATTCAGCAAAGCTGGTGGCAGCTCATTTTAAATTTGTGCATACGCCGGTCATCGTTTCCAATGCATGTATATCGGGAATACTTGCAATGTTGATTGGTATGCGCATGATACAATCGGGGCAATATGAAAATGCTGTGATTGCCGGCGCTGATACGATCTCGAAATTTGTACTGTCTGGCTTTCAATCATTCCAGGCAATCAGCCAGCAACCCTGCAGGCCCTTTGATGCAGCAAGAGATGGAATTAATTTAGGCGAAGGTGCAGCAACAGTTGTGCTTACATCTAATAATGAAAATACAGGAATAAAAATAAGCGGCGGTTCAGTAAGCAATGATGCAAATCATATTTCAGGACCATCACGTACAGGCGAAGAACTTTGCATTGCGATCAAACAGGCAATGAAAGAAGCCGGTGTTACAGAAAAAGATATTGATTTTATTTCAGCACATGGCACAGCAACTTTATACAATGATGAAATGGAAGCAAAAGCAATCACGCTTGCCAACATGCAAACAGTGCCGGTTAACAGCTTAAAAGGATTTTACGGGCACACATTGGGCGCAGCCGGAATTATTGAATCAGTTGTTTCCATTCATTCATTAAAAAACAATATCGTGTTCCCAACATTGGGATTTGATAATATGGGCGTATCAATGCCGGTAAATGTTTCAAATAAAATAAAAGAAGCGTCATTAAATAATATTTTAAAAACAGCTTCAGGTTTTGGTGGCTGCAATGCAGCCATCGTGATACGCAAACAATAAAATAATTTTTAAACAAACATATTTTAGTTAATGGTAGTTTTTGATAAGGATAAAAAAACAGCTTTCCAGGCAAGAGAAGAAGCACAATGGATCGCTTTTGGCCCTATAGTTTTCCAGGTGGCCAGGGTGTTGAGAAATTCGGGGATATTAAAACTTGTTGAAAAAAGTGGTAGCGAGGGAATTACTATTGCCAAGATCGCACAGGAAGTAAAGCTGCCCGTTTATGGCGTTAGGGTATTACTGGAAGCAGGGTTGGGAATCGGCCTCGTGATCGTAAATGATAATCTTTATACACTTACAAGAACCGGATATTTTATTTTGAACGATCGTATGACAAAGATCAATATGGATTTTGTACATGATGTTTGTTATAAAGGAATGTTTGTACTGGATAAATGTATTGAAACAGGAAAACCATTGGGTTTAAAAGAATTTGGTGACTGGAAAACCTTGTATGAAGGTTTATCATTGTTACCGGAAGATGTACAAAAAAGCTGGTTTGATTTTGATCACTTTTTTTCTGATGATGCTTTTGAAGATGTACTTCCGATCGTTTATAAAGATGGCGTAAAAAATTTACTGGACATTGGTGGCAACACAGGCAAATGGTCCGTTGCTTCTGCAAACTATAGAGAAGATATACATGTAACGATACTGGATCTTCCGGGGCAGCTGGGCCTTGCAAAAAATAAAATCGAATCACTTGGTTTGAAAGACAGGGTTTCTTTTATGGCAGGTGATATGCTGAATGAAAATACAGTTGTTCCTTCAGGTTTTGATGCAATATGGATGAGCCAGTTTCTCGATTGTTTTTCTGAAGCCGAAATTATTTCTATTTTAAAAAGATGTGCGAAAGCGATTGACGACAATGGATCCATATTTATCATGGAGCCACTCTGGGACCTGCAAAAATTTGAAGTAGCAGCTTTCTGTTTGCAACAAACATCTGTTTACTTTACAAATATTGCAAATGGCAACAGCCAGATGTATAGTTCGGAAACATTTTTTAATTGTATTCACGAGGCAGGATTGGAAATTGTTGAACAGGTAGAGAACATCGGGTTCTGCCAGGTATTATTAAAATGTAAAAGAAAGATATAATTATAATAAATGCTCACGCTAACCTTATATAGGTGTGAGATAAAAACAAAAATATGAATACAGAAAAAGTCGACGTACTCGTTATTGGTGCTGGCCCTGCAGGAACCGTTGCTGCATCTATTGTAAACAAAGCAGGCTTTAAAGTTAAGATCGTAGAGAAACAAAAATTTCCCCGCTTTGTTATTGGTGAAAGTTTATTGCCACGTTGTATGGAAGCATTGGATGAAGCCGGGTTTATTGAAGCAATAACTGCAAAGGGGTTTCAACAAAAGAACGGGGCAAAGTTTGTTAAGAATGGTCGCATATGCGATTTTTCATTTGCAGACCAATATACAGATGGAAGAACATGGACATGGCAGGTGCCTCGTGCAGAATTCGATAAAACGCTCGCAGATGAAGTAGAAAAGATGGGCGTTCCCGTTAGTTATGAAACCGGTGTTACAAATATTGTTTTCAATGGCTCCAGTTCAGTAACAACTGTTGAAGATATTAATGGCAATAAATCTGAAATAGAAGCAAGATTTATTATCGACGGAAGTGGTTATGGAAGAGTGATACCACGTTTGTTTGGCCTTGATAAGCCATCAAACCTTGCGCCGAGGAAAGCGTTGTTCTCTCATTTTATTGATACAAACCGTTCCATGGATGATGAACCCAATCGCATAACTGTTATTGTACACGAACCTGGTATTTGGATATGGGTGATACCTTTTTCAAACGGAATTACTTCACTGGGATTTGTAGGTGACCCGTCTTTCTTCAAAAGATATGAAGGAAACAATGATGAAGTATTAAGAAAAATAATTTCTACACAGCCATATATCGCCAAACGTTTTGAAGGCGCAGAAATGAAATTCGAAACAAGGGTGCTGGAATCATGGTCGAGCACTACAGAAAAATTTTATGGAGAAGGCTTTGTATTAACGGGTAATGTTACTGAATTCCTTGATCCTGTTTTTTCTTCCGGTGTTACATTGGCAACCGTATCGAGCCAAACCGCAGCAAAACTTGTTATTAAAAAACTGAAAGGAGAAGATGTTGATTGGGAAAAAGAATACACCGAAGTAATGATGCAGGGTGTTAATACATTCCGCTCTTATGTGATGGCATGGTACGACGGAACATTGGATACGATCTTCTTTGCCGATGAACCAAACCAGGAAGTGAAGAAAATGATCTGTTCGGTTCTGGCAGGATATGTATGGGATAAAACAAATCCTTATGTAGATCACCATGATAATGCTTTGCAAAAACTTGCACGCATTATTGATGTGAACAGGAGAATTATTGAATCAGCCGCTCAATTATAAGTCTTGCAGGGAAAGCCATATATCAGTACCAGTTGCGTGATCAGCGATCATGTTGTTTATAAAAATAACATTGCTGTATTTGAGAATAAGGAAGCCGGCGTTGCCGATTTCCTGTTATCAGTGTACAAGCATTTTGATATTAAATATCCCAAGTTTTACAAAATGGATAACCTTAGTAAACTTGGCTGGTTGGCTGCAGAGGTTTTATTAAAGGATGGTTTTGATGCAAAAACATATCCGCCAGA
Source organism: Ferruginibacter sp. (assembly GCA_047601875.1). Classification (GTDB taxonomy): domain Bacteria; phylum Bacteroidota; class Bacteroidia; order Chitinophagales; family Chitinophagaceae; genus Ferruginibacter. Next base: position 2,352,079 of record JASGIL010000001.1, read on the forward strand.
AAAAGTTGGATTGATCCTCGCCAATGCAAATTCAAGCCTGGATACAGATATCAAATACTATGAAACAACAAAAGATATCGCCAGCCCGGCCCTGTTTGTTTACACATTGCCAAACATTATGACGGGCGAAATATGTATCCGGCACAATTTCAAAGGTGAAAATGCTTTTTTTGTTTTTGAAAAATTCGATGCAGGTTTTATGCAACAATATGTAAACAATCTGCTCAATAATGATACCTTGCAGGCCTGTATTTGCGGTTGGGTGGAATTATTGGATGATCAGTACAAAGCAATATTGATGCTGGTAGAGAAAAATGAACAGGGGGGCGTGACAGCAAATCAATCAAATATTTTTACAATAGAAAACATTATTAAAACATACCTACTAGAAAATGGATAAATTAATGTCAGATCTGAAAGTTCAGATCATTGCCCAGTTGAATTTGCAGGATATAAAGCCGGAAGATATCGGGGACGATCAGCCGCTTTTCGTGGATGGCCTTGGGCTGGATTCGATAGATGCACTTGAACTGATCGTTTTATTGCAACAGCATTACAAGATCAAACTTTCAAATGCAGAAGATGGACCGAAGGTTTTCAAAACAGTAAGAACACTTGCTGAATACATTACTGCTAACCAAAAACAGGCCGTATAAAATGAACGCACCCGTCTTTATTGCCGGTGTTGGTGCCATTTCTGCAATTGGAAACAATATTGCCGAATGCCTTGATGCTTTGAAAAAAGAAAAAGCGGGCATGACAGATATGGTCTACCTCGATTCTGTACATCGCAATAAAATTCCTGTAGCAGAAGTAAAATTCAGCAATGATGAACTTGCTGCTATCTCGGGATTATCGGCTGATATAAGTCGCACTGCTCACTTAAGCATGATCGCTGCAAAAGAAGCAGTTTGTGATGCAGGTATCGATGATTTTTCTTTTCTGCGAACTGGGTTTATTTCTGCCAACACTGTTGGCGGCATGGATAAAACAGAAAATTTTTTCAGGGAATTTCTTTCCGATAACACAAAAGGTAAATTAAAAAATGTTGTGCACCATGAGTGTGGCAGCATTACTGAATTGGTTGCCGATAAACTCGGGATCAAAAATTATATCAGTACCATCAGCACTGCATGTTCATCTTCTGCCAATTCAATTTTCTTTGGTGCAAGAATGATCAAACACAATATGTTGGATGTGGTTGTTGCAGGTGGCGCAGATGCGATCACAAAATTTACACTCAATGGTTTTAATACATTGATGATACTCGACAATGAATATTGCAAACCTTTTGATGAGAACAGGAGAGGATTGAATTTGGGAGAAGGTGCGGGCTATGTTGTATTGGTATCTGAACGTGTTGCAAAGCAATTGAAGAAACCGGCGTATTGTAAACTGAGTGGTTACTGCAATGCGAATGATGCATATCATCAAACAGCATCTTCACCTGATGGCATTGGATCTTATCTTGCGATGGAAGGAGCATTAAAATTAAGCGGATTAAAACCATCCGATATAGATTATATAAATCTTCACGGCACCGGAACACAAAACAATGATATTGCAGAAGGCACAGCGATAACAAGATTGTTTGATCCGCATTATCCAAAGATGAGTTCCACAAAATCTTTTACCGGGCACACACTTGGCGCAAGCGGAAGCATCGAAGCTGTTTTTTCCGCATTGTCAATTCAAAAAGGAATTATATATCCGAACCTTCGTTTCCATACCCAAATGAAAGAATTATCATTTACACCTGAATTACATTTTTCAGAAAATGTAATGGTCAACCATGTACTTTCTAACTCATTTGGATTTGGCGGCAATTGTTCATCGTTGATCTTTTCAAAACTATAAGATAAAATGTATATCAGGGCAACAGGAAATATTTCGGCACAAAAAACCTTCGGGCAGGTTCCATTCCTTACCGAACCTGTTGAATATTCCGGTACAAGATTGAATTGCATCGAACCTGATTATAAAGATATCATCGATCCAAAAATGATCCGCAGGATGAGCCGCATCATAAGAATGGGCGTTGCTGCAGCTTCTGCCTGTTTGAAAGAATCGGGCATTGAAGTTCCCGATGCGATCATTACCGGAACGGCTTATGGGTGTTTGCAGGATACAGATGTGTTCCTCACAAAAATGGTAGAACAAAATGAAGAGTTGCTTACACCAACTGCATTCATTCAATCAACACACAATACAATTGGCGCACAGATCGGCTTATTACTTAAATCAAATAAGTATAACAATGCTTTTGTGCACCGCGGTTTTTCTTTTGAAAGCGCTTTGCTTGATGGCATTATGTTGATGATGGACAATGAAGCTTCTAATTTTTTAGTTGGTGCTATTGATGAACTTACCGATACCAGTTATACATTACTCAACCGTTTTGGTTTGTATAAACGTGAGCCGGTTTCAAACAAGGATATCTATAAAACCATTTCAAGAGGAACAATTGCAGGCGAAGGCGCAACATTTTTTCTTGTTACAAAAGATGCATCAGCAAATGACTATGCAAAGCTGGATGCGATCCATACTTTTTATAAGCCAGCCGATGCTAAAGAAACAGAGCAGCAGGTAAAAGATTTCCTGGAAAACAATTCAATCGGTATCAACGATATTGATCTAGTTATCACTGGAAAAAATGGGGATACAAAAGATGATGCAGTATACAATAAATTAGGGCAAACACTGTTTAAAGATTCGGTGTTGGTCAATTACAAACATTTGAGCGGTGAATACCCAACATCAACAGCTTTTGCATTGTGGACTGCTGCAAACATACTTAAAACAGGCACGGTGCCAGAAGCGCTGGCTGTTGATAGTAAACCGGCAGGAAAGCCCAAACGAATATTGATCCATAACCATTACCAGGATATACATCACAGTTTACTATTGCTTTCAGCATGTTAACGTTTAGAAATATCAATATCTTATTTGCAACGGTGCTGATCATCCTCATCACAGTTGATATTTTATACGATCTCCCTTATCCCATAATTACCTTCTTACTTTTATTACTTGCCTATTCACTCATTCTTTTTTACGGATGTTATTTTATAAGATCCAATTTTTTCATGAAGGTTTTTTGTTCTGCAAAAACAGGTAAGAAAGAAATAGCGATCAGTTTTGATGATGGACCCGTAGAAAATCTCACCTCGAAAATATTAACAACACTTAGGCAACACGATGTAAAGGCAACGTTTTTTTGTATCGGTAGCCGCATTGCCGGCAATGAAAAAATATTTAAACAATTGCGTGACGATGATCATATCATTGGCAACCACAGTTACACACACCATTTTTTCTTCGATCTTTTTTCATCAAAAAGAATGTCGGCTGAATTAACAATGATGAACCAGGATACTGAAAGAATTACAGGGCTAAAACCGAAACTTTTCAGGCCGCCTTATGGCGTATTGAATCCAAATTTGCGCAAAGCAATACAGGATGGAGGTTTTACTCCTATAGGCTGGAGCGTTAGATCGATGGACACGGTTATAAAAGATGAGAAAAAATTATTCGATAAGATCAGCAAAGCGCTAAAGCCCGGAGCCATTTATTTATTTCATGATACAAGTGAAATAACGGTTGCCATACTTCCCGCCTTCATCCAACATGTTAAAGATAACGGTTACGAGATCGTTAGACTAGATAAAATGTTAGCTTTGCAACCTTATGCGTAAATTAATTTTAATATTACTGATTGTAGCTGGAGGGTTTAACTCAAAAGCACAATACACCGGCTATACACTGATGTCGGATCTTTCCAAATTCAAAACTGAATTTTCTGCAGCGGCACAAAAAACAAATAGCATCAAAAGCGATTTTGTGCAGGAAAAGAATTTAAGCATGCTTTCTGAAAAGATCGTTTCAAAGGGAAAATTCTGGTTTAAAAAAGAGAACCAGGTAAGAATGGAATACAATTCACCATTTGAATACCTGATGATCATTAACAAGGATAAAGTATTTATTAAAGACGGGCAAAAGCAAAATACGATCAATACAAAATCGAATAAACTGTTTCAACAGATCAATAAGATAACCGTTGATTGTGTGCAGGGAAATGTTTTAAACAATCCTGATTTTAAAATAAAGATATTTGAAAGCAAGGGTAGTTATCTTGTAGAACTTGCACCAGTTCCTAAGAACCTGAAAGACTTTTTTAAAACGATCAATGTAATTGTTGATAAGAAAGATTATGCAGTTACCAATATTGAAATGAATGAAAATTCCGGCGACAATACCGTCATTCATTTTAACAACAAAGAAATGAATACAAATATTTCCGATGCGCTATTTATTATTAAGTAGTTCGCTGTTCATACTGTTAAGCTGTTCTTCTGCATACAAAGGGCTGCAAAAAACGACAGGCGATATCAACACCATACAAAAATTCAAACCAGCCATTACCGTTGCATTGTATAAAACGGAAGTGAATGTAATTGGCAATTACCTCAGCGGTTTACTGCTCATAAAAAAAATGCCTGATAGTTCTACACGTATGTTGTTCTCAAACGAAATGGGATTTAAATTCTTTGATTTCGAATTTTCCAAAGAAGGTAATTTTAAAGTGTATTATATCCTGAAAAAAATGGATCGTAAAGCGGTTGTGAAAACACTGAGAAAGGATTTTGAACTGGTGCTGATGCAACACATGGATACCACCAAGGCCTGGATCAGCAGAGACAGTTCTGGTTTGCATTATTATGTTTTTCCTCAGAAAAAAGGATATAATTATTATATTACAGACAGTACGGGCAATGAATTAATAAAAATGGAAAGGGCATCTAAAAGAAAAGCTGTGATGACAGCCATCACAAAAAATTATACGAACGGATTGCCCGATACCATTGGAATCACACATCATAATTTTGATTTTTCGATCGGACTTAAAAAAATAGAAAGATAATGTTACTGGGAAGTTTTTTTACAATAGCAGATAAAACAACAACCGATAAAAAAGTTGTTGCCACACTTGATATCAATGCACAACATAAAATCTTTGAAGGACATTTTCCCGGTCAACCCGTTGTGCCCGGCGTTTGCATGATGCAGATGATCAAAGAAATGGTAGAGGCTGAAACAAACAATAAATTACAACTACGCACAGCAGATCATTTAAAATTTCTTGCTGTTATTAATCCTGTTGAGAATCCAAGCATTATTGCTGAATTGTCTTATGATAACAATGAAGCAGGCAATATTAATGTGAGTGGAAAGCTTTATAAAAATGAAGTGACGTTTTTGAAGTTTAAGGGGAGTTTTATCGTAAATGTGTAGAATAAATTTTACCGCAGAGAAAAAAAGCGAATAGAGTTTTCGCAGATATTCTCCGCGTAAACGCTGCTCCTCATGTTCTCCGCGGTTAAAAAAAAATTAGTGATGACCGCTAAATATCCCCAACATCGTACTCAACGAGTTCTCCGAATGCATCCGTTCTCCATTCTCAATTGATTCCTGCGCTGCTATTGCTGCTCTCTTACGCATACTTACCTCATAAGAAGAAATTGCTTCCTGTATGGTATTGTATTTATCAGATAATAAACATTCACTCAATTCCAACGCATCAAGCATCGCCATGTTCGCCCCTTCACCTGCAAATGGTGGCATTACATGTGCGGCATCACCAAGCATTGTTAAGTTGGGTTGCGCATCCCATGTTTGATCAAACGGCATACAATAGATCGGGCGTGGAATAAAAGGGGGCGATGCATTTTCAAACAATTCATACCAAATAGAACTCCATTCGGGATAAGTTGTTTTAAACCATTCAAGCATTTGTGTTTTATCTGCATAATTCAAACCATTGGTTGTGGCCCAGTCCTCGCTTGTTTTGAAACTTGCATAATAACCAAGATCACCATTGCCCTTTTGGCCCATCAATATATTTTTTTCATTTCCGAAAGCCATTATTTTTCCGTCTTTTATCAATGCTGCAATATTGGGTGTTGTTTCTTTTGCATTATAAACATTGCCTTCAAGCATTGTTACACCAGAATAAAAAGCTTTGATATCGGTGATGTATGGACGGATCTTCGAATTAGCACCATCAGAAGCGATCACGATATCAGCATAAACCGATGAACCATTTTTGAAATGCAATAACCAACCCTCATGTTGTTTTTCCATTTTTATAAAATGACTGTCCCACACAACTGTTCCTGCTTGCAAAGATTCCAGCAACATATTTCTTAATGGACCACGGTCTATTTCAGGACGAAAATGTTCATGACCAAAATCTTCAGCAGGTTTGATTTCGTGATCACTGAAAAATATTTCTGCTTGTTCATTCACGATGAGCATTCTATCAGCACCGGGACGATAATTTTTTTTGAATGCATTTAATAAACCTGCTTTCGTTAAAGCAGCTAATCCTGATCCTTCATGCATATCAAGTGGTGAACCTTGTACACGGGCATTTTTATTAAGGTCTCTTTCATAAACTTTTACATTTGCGCCATTCATTTGCAACAATCTTGCTAATGTAAGACCGCCCGGACCCCCACCTACAATGGCGATCGATTTGTTTTCTATCAACATTTTAAATATAGTTTTATCAATGCAAAACTATTTCTGTTTTAAAACTGATAATAGTACAAATCGGCCGTTTTTGTTCTTTGATAATTCTTTGGGAACTACACCCGAAAATTTTTTGATCTCTTTTATGAAGTGATTCTGATCTGTGAAGTTGAGCTCAGGAAAAAGTTTTCCATGTGCAATATGTTCCAATGATGCCCTGAAGCGTAAAATGTTGCAATATGCTTTTAATGAAAGTCCGAATTGCTGGTTGAAATAACGGTTGATCTGCCTGCTACTCCAGAATACTTTTTCTGAAAGTTCTTTTACACTCATTTCGCCATTTGATAAATAGATCAGTTCAAAAAGTTTGCGTTTTCTTTCATCAATTGATGGAGGTAAAAGTTTTTCTATTTGCTTTGATGCTTTTTTATAAAACATATCAAAGTCTTCCAGGTCCGCCTGGTTGAAACCCAAAAAATCATTTGAAAGATCTTTTGCACTATTTAAAAAATCAGCAATAGAAGTATGTAAAATATATTCAACCGAAAGCGGTTTAAAACTAATAACAAAAGCGAGTGTGTACGGCGGGATGCTTCGCTGTTCTGGTAATGTTTCCAATCCAACCAATGTGATATGAAATGGCTCTGATGCAGATCGTGAAAAAAACAGGTCAACCCTTCCATCAGGCATTACAACAACTTCCTTTGTTTCAGCCGATGGATTATGAAACATTCCAATGCTTTCTACAAAGTCTGTGAGCGACTTTCCCGGTTTATTGAATTTGAAATAGAAATCATTGTTCATTGCTGTGTTTCTATTATTTCTTCTTTATGAATTTTGCAAGATCCCTGGCTAATCTCCCATAAGCCAGGGAAATTCTCAAATGCTCATCATAGATCATTCCGTGTGAAGTTTGACGACCCTCTGCACGTTCTATCGTTATCACTGCTATCTTTTTAGTATGATCAGCAGTTTCTACAATTGTTATCTCGGCAGTAATTTCTGCAGCTTTTTTCCCGCCTGGTAAAATACCGGCAACACTACCCATATAACCAGGCTCGGTTGCTGTTGTATGAACAATGATCGTGTATTTGGTATCCGCATCCTCAATTGTTTTGAACTCACGATTAAATTCGTCTTCAAACTTTGGTTCACACAGATCTTTCCTGTCACTTACCCATGAAGCGGCCCATTTATCTCCACGCCCGGGATTACTTTGATTCAACTCCAGTGTTCGCTTTGCAACAAAATCAGCTTCTTTCGGAAATTCACCCACACTCATACTATCGTAATTATATTCGAACTTAAAAGCTTTTTCATTTTTTAATGCTTCAACTGATCCTTCTTTCAATTTTATTTTTTGTGCATGAGTACTGGTGCCCGCTCCAATGAAAAAGGTTATTATTATAAATTTTGCAAGCTTCATATTTTAATATTTAGATTAGAACCAGGTTATCAGGAGTTGACAAGTTAAGACATTCAAAAATTTTTAATTCTTTGCAAAGTACATAGCAGAGCCGTAGGCTCGTTTTTATTTTGTAACAATGGATTTTAATCCATTGTTATAAAATGGTTGTGATGTTAAAGAACCATAGGTTCGACACATTTTTTTGTAAGTTGTTTTCTTTTTTATATGAGCCGAACCTACGGTTCTCATTTCTATTTTACTATTTTATCAATGGGTTTTAACCTGTTGTTACGATATCGATCGAGGCGACGCCTCTTACCTATTTAACGATCACATAGTAATAATGCCCAATGCTATTACAACAAAATAAAAGTAAGCAAAATAATGCCTTACTGAGTAAAGAAAACCCCAGCAAACAACTCGTCAATACGTAAAAATCGCTGGCATTACTATTGACCCATTCTACGTAAACGACACATTATGTTACAGGAAAATTTAAATGAGGAAATAAATCCAAGAGATATTGAAGATACAGGAATGTCTTCCGATAGAGAAAAAGAAATAAATGAGGATGAAGAAGAAAGCTATGACATACTTCCATCAAACAGTGCCGGGCTTGAAGGAAACGATGGTCAACAGGTTATCGATGCAGGTGACTCTGATGACGACGATGATGATGATGACTGATCGAAGCGACAATATTTCTAAATGATACAACCTGTTTATAAAACGTATTTAAAATAAACAGGGTTAGGATTTTCATTTTCACACCAGGCGGGAATTTCTTCAAAACCCATTTTGTTGTATAAGGATACAGCACCTGCCATTTCTTTGTTTGTATCGAGCAATATATTTTTATAACCAAGCTGCCTTGCAATAGCGATTGCATCTGTTACCATTTTATGTGCAATTCCTTTTTGCCTGTAAGCGGGCATCGTGTACATTCTTTTTAATTCACAGTTGTTGTCATCATATTTAGACAGGCCAACACAACCCACAACCTCATCTCCATAATATGCCAATAAAAAACAACCCAATGGCCATGAATATTTTTTTAACGGAAAATCATTCATCTCTTTATCAAATTTTTCTTTCCCTGCGATCAAACCTAATTCACGGTACATGTAAATACCATAAGCTTCTAAAATAGGGAGCAGGCTGTTTAAGTTACTTTCATTTACAATCGCTGTTGATAGTGTTGTATTCATTTCTGTTCAATTAAAACGCAAGTATAAAAAAAGGGCTGTATCAAACAGCCCCTTTTTTATTTATAGCAATAAAATTATTTTATATATTTTGCCAAAGACTTACCGGCTTTTGCATAACACTCAGCGATCCTTGCTCCTGTGTCGATATCTGCTCCAAAAAATGAACTACCCGGAGCATTGTCAATAGTGATAACAGCAATTTTTTTAGAGTGATCCGCAGTTTCAACAATGGTAAACTCACCATCTATTTGTGCTGCTTTTTTTCCACCGATCATACCCATCCCGGTATTGTAACCAGGCTCAGTAAAAGTGGTATGAAAGATAATGGTATACTTAGCATCTTTCTTTGTCGTTGTTTCTGCAGTTTTGTTGAAGATCTCCCTGAACTTTGGTTCAAAAAGATTTTCCCTGTCGCTTACCCATTTTTTTGCCCAGGCATCCCCACGTCCTTCATCTTTTGCATTATAATCATCTGTTTTCTTTTTTACATAATCAGCCTCAACAGGAAATTTACCAACACCCATGCCGGTGTAAGTAAATTCAAAAGCAAAGCTTGTTTCATTTTTCAGGGCATCTATGGAGCCTTCTTTTACTTTCATTTTTTGTGCATTTGCGTTCATCGTAAATGCAAGCAATAAAGTTGCTACGGTTAATTTTGCGAATTTCATTTTTGGTAGTTATAAGTTAAATGTGAGGCGTAAAAGTAAGTAAATATTATATCCAAAAAACACGAAAAGAGTTAAAAAAAATCTTAATGGATCAGCTTTTTTGGAGTTGTAAGCATAACAAAATAAAATGCCCGGCCGGTTATTGGCAATGATGAAACCATTTTATATTATAGCTTTTATTTCTTTTACAATTGTAACTTTATTACATGCAGCATATTTTATTATTACACGGAGCTATTGGTGCAAAGGACCAGTTGCAGTCACTGGCTGGCCGGTTAAATAAAAATTACACGGTACATACACTTAATTTTAACGGGCACGGAGCAAATCCTGTAAGTACATATTTTTCCATTGAAGGTTTTGCCGAAGATGTACGCAGCTATATGGAGCAGCATGATATTTCACAAGCCGCCATTTTTGGTTATAGCATGGGTGGGTATGTTGCTATGTGGCTTGGCAGGTACTATCCTCAAATGATCAGCAGGATCATTACACTGGCTACCAAGTTTCATTGGGATGAAGAAACGGCGGCCAAGGAAACGAAATTACTGGATGCAGATACCATTGAAGAAAAAGTTCCTGTGTTTGCAGAACAACTTCGTCAACGCCATGGTGCTGAAAACTGGAGGAGCCTTTTAGAAAAAACAAAGGGACTATTACAACAACTTGGTAACAAAAATGCACTGGAGTTATCAGCGTATGCAAATATTCCGATCCCATCTTTGTTGTTATTGGGAGATAAAGATAAAATGGTTACCACAGCAGAAACCATCGCAGTGCAACATGCATTGCCCAATGCTAAATACAGATCATTGCCAAACACAGTTCATCCAATTGAAATGGCAGATGTTGAAATGCTGGCAGGTATTATTGAAGAATTTGTTCAATGATTTTAAAATTTCAAAAACTGGCGCCTTTGCGTTACTTAACGATTAAAATTTGAACGGTTGCATAAATTGAAAAGAAGTGACGAGTAGGCAGAGGCCAAGGGCCTGCGCCAGTAAAGTGCAACGGCGTTTTTCATTTTCAAATCTTCAAATCGACTCATCTTCAAATCGCCCTCACAACTTACTTACAATATTTGTAGGCCCCAGTTGATTGATCTCATATCCCTTCGGCCAGCTGCGATTGTATTCGGTAGTAACGAAAGAAGGATATTTTTTAAATGTTATTTTACGCAGGCAAAATGCCCTTAATTTCATTGAAGCCAATACCATTTTTTTTAAAACAGCCGGCGCTTTTGAATAACCAAGTGCCTTCAACATCTTTTCATCCAACAGGCATTTCATAACGGGGAGCACTAATGGCCTGGCAAAGAAAGGCATCCAGCCCTTTACAATATCGATGGTTGCATTACCAACTGCATGGTTTGTTTCCGCAGGAATAAAATTTTCTTTTTCATATACTTCAACAAACGCAGCAAAATCTTTTAATGAACCAGGAATGTTTTTGATATTCATCTTTTCACCAACAGTTTTGAAAAAATAAAACAACGCTTCTCTTTCATTTGTCGTTGTTTTTCTCCAGCCATATGCATCCACCCATTGTATAGGAAGAAATATAAAAGTTGAAAGCACGAAAAGAAAGTCTTCATTTTTGATCTGGTAAAAACCATGGATCTTATTCATGTGTGCGATTGCATGGCCACCTCTTCCTGCATCATAGCCATTCTGCATGAATTCAGCTACCAGTAAAGCGGTATCATCATATCTTTTCTGTCCATGTTTTCTGAATTCACCGGTGCGATGCAGCAATGCCGAAATAGAAGGGCTGCAAAAAGTACGCATCAACGCAAGCTCAAGCGCTCTTACAACGTCCCAGGGAAATTCGTAACCTGTCATTAAGTGAACTATGCGGCAATGGTCCTTAATTGGATCAAGTGAAAGGATTTCTCTTGTTACCGCTTTGTTCCTGGATAAGAATGCTTTTTTTGAATACACTTCCATAAAAAAAATTGTATGGTAAAAACGAAAAAAAGCTGCCGGTAGTTTTTCTAAAATTACTTAAAACAATAAAAAGAGTACCCCATATTATCTTATGATTAAGACAGGAACCGAACCCTTATATTAAATAGATAGTTGTACATTAGCCAAGCAGGATCAATAGCGCCCGTTTACTAGTTTTAAAAAATCTTATCTCAATCCAACCCCAGGAAAGAAAATTTCGTAAGTCATTTTTCAAAAAATAAAACTTTACACATATGACAAACAAACAATTTTTTCAGCAATGTTGGAAATCGGAAATGCAACCAACATTGATTGCTTTAAAAGCATTAACTGCACCTGATAAACTTGGATACAGGCCTGCACAAAGAAACCGTTCTGCAAAAGAACTGGTGGATCATTTTGTATCTCATGTTGATGATCTTGTTGAAGCCGTAGAAGACGGTATACTCAATCACAGGCTTAATGCAGACTTCCCGACTATACAGGATGCCATCGACGATTTTGAAAGGGGAAGTGAAAAATTAATTGCATTACTTGATAACGTAGATGATAAAACCTGGAATGAAAAAAATATTCCGATGATGGTTTATGGCAATAAATTCGGCGAACATACATTGAGTGGTACCTGCTGGATGTTCCTATTCGATATTATACATCACCGTGGACAACTATCTACGTATTATCGCCCGATGGGATTTGTGCAACCTGCTATTTATGGCCCAACATCAGAAATGGTGGAAGCGATGATGGCGCAGAATTAAGACAACCCCCTCCGCCCCCTGAAGGGGGGACTTTAGAGTATAATAAACTAAAGAGTCGTCAAAAATTGACGACTCTTTTTTTATTCAAAATATTTTACTGCATTCTGGCGGTCGGTCAGTTCCCCTTTAGGGGGCGGAGGGGGTATCATCAATCACCATTTTATTTTCATTATTTGGATCTATAAGCACACGAACTGTCATGCCGGGCCGGTATATATCAGGCCGTATCCTGCTTACGAGTGTACGAACATTTGCGATGTAAGTTTGCCCAAGTGAATTCTTTAATTCCAATACCAGTTTTACCTGCGGTTGGTTGTTGACAGTAACATTGGTATCATACACATTTTTTATAATGGCTTTACCTGGTTTGCCTGTTTTTGATAATCTTGAGGCAAGTATCATTTCCTGGAATAAAAACTTATATAAAAGAAGGCCAATGCTTCCAAACATTACAACCATACCGGCAGCAATATAAATACCAATTGATCCTGCGAAAAGCAGCACACATGTTACGCCTATTATCATTCCTGCAAGGCCGGCAATGATACCGATCCATATACCTGCATTCATTTTCATAAATAACTATTTTAATGCAACAGCAATATTTGCTGCAAGCCTGGCATTGTTCAACACCAGCGCAATATTCGCTTCCAGGCTTTCACCTTTTGTATGTTCTGCAATATGCTTTAATAAGAATGGTGTTATTTCTTTTCCTTTTATTTGTTGTTTGTCTGCGTCTTTTAATGCCTGTTGAATATGTTGTTCAATAACGTCGGGGGATACCTGCTCATTGCCGGGTACAGGATTGGCGATTAAAACAGTTCCTTTTAAACCAATGTTCCATTTTACTTTGAGCATGTTCGCAATGTCAGCAGCGCTGTCCAAACGCAAGGGAGAATTAAAATTGCTTTTGCCTGAATAAAAACTTGGGAATTCATTTTGCCCGAATGTTACAACAGGAATGCCCTTGGTTTCAAGATATTCGAGCGTTAGTCCAATATCTAAAATTGATTTTACACCTGCAGAAACAACAGCAACATCTGTTTGCGCCATCTCTGTAAGATCAGCAGAAATATCCATTGATTCAGCAGCACCGCGGTGAACACCACCAATACCGCCGGTAGCAAATATTTTTATCCCGGCCATGGATGCGATACGCATGGTAGCAGCAACTGTTGTTGCGCCGGGTAATTTTTGACTAAGTACATAAGGCATGTCGCGGATGCTTACCTTCCATACATTTTTTTCTTTACCAAAAAAATCAAGCTCAGCAGCATTCAATCCTACCAGGCATTTTCCATCCCTGATCGCAATGGTGGCGGGTATAGCTCCCTGTTCACGAACAGCAGCTTCAACCTTTAAAGCTGTCTCTACATTTTTAGGCCATGGCATGCCGTGTGATATGATGGTTGATTCCAGCGCCACAATGGGCTTACCATTTTGTAAGGCACTCAATACTTCAGGATCTATTTTTAGAAACTCACTGTTCATCGGGATAATATGTTTTTATAGAATCAAATAATTTTTTCTGATCAATGCTGGTATCAACTGCACCTTCTATTTTAATAATGGCTGCTGCCATGGCATGTGCAGCCAACAAACATTGTTTTTCATTTTTGCCCAGGCAATATGCTGCGATCCATGCGGCCAGTGCGGAATCGCCTGCACCGGTAATATCTTTTACAATTGTTTTTGGCGATGGCAAGGAATACCTGTTTTGTGAAGTTATTATTTCAGAACCATTTGCTCCTTTTCTTAACCAAACATGCTTTACACCTTTTGTTATTAATTCATGTAATATCGTTTCAGCTGTTGAGTTATTTAAACTTAATGAAGGCAATTCATCTTCGTTGGGTGTTACCATAAATAAACCATTTAATACAATAGAAGATAATTTTCTTGCTTTTGCAACAGATACCGGTTCAATAAATAAAAGAATACTTCTCTCTTTACAATATTCAATGAGCCATTCCAAAACATTTGCATCAAGATTGGTATCAGCAACAATGATGGTTGCAGATGAAAGTACTGCATCTCTTTCCTTTAGCAGATCGGTCGTTATAAACGATTCACTCGGATTTACGCACGCAGCTGCATACAGGCTTCCATCAGGGCCAAGTATGGCCGAGTATTTTCCTGTACTGCAGTTAGCCGTTATCGTGGCACTCATATCAATACCTGCCCGCACACAATCTTCATTGAGCCATCGGCCATCACTGTCATTGCCTGTAACGGTTATAAATTGTACAGGAATATCCAACAATGCAAGATGATGTGCAATGTTCCGCATCACGCCGCCAGCAGTTCTTTTTACAATGGCGGGATTGGACGTTGCGGCAACCACGGCTTCTTTGCAGTAAAACAATTCATCCACCAGCATGGCGCCAATACAAACAACATGATGTTTCATTGGGTAAATCTAATGAATTAAAAACAACCCCCTCCCCCCTAAAGGGGGAACTGACCGACTGCTGGAATGCTTCAAAATAATTTGAATAAAAAGAGTTGTCATTTTGCACGCCCCCTTTTTATTATAATGCTTTCCAGGGTTTCCCTTTAGGGGACGGGGGCGAAGGATTTATTTTCTACAAACGTCAATAATGTGGCCATGCGTAATGATAGCTTTTGAATAATTATGTGATTCCAAAACTCCTCCTGATATGGGAAAGAAAAATTTCCTTTTTTATACATTCCTGTTAACCACTTTACTTTCCTGCATGCAAAATTTTACATGGGCACAAAAGCAAGGGCAGGAGCGGATCGATTCATTGACCACGGTATTACATGAGAAACTTTCAAAAAATCCTCAATGGGCGGATACCAATAAAGTAATGCTGCTTACCGACCTGGCTTACGAATATTATATGGGTGACCCGGAAAAAGGCCTGGAGATAGCCGACGAAGCACTAAAGCTTTCAGAGAAACTCAATTGGAAAAAAGGAATTGCCTATAGTTGCAACAGGCTCGGACTTTGTAACTGGGCAAAAGCAGATTACCCACGTGCGCTGGAATTACAATTCAGGGCGCTTTCCATATTTGAAGAAACAAATGATAAACCGGGCCAGGCAACAGTATTGGGGAATATTGGATTGGTTTATTATGGACAGAATGATAATGAACAATCGTTGCAATATCATTTCAAAGCCTTAAATATGAATAAAGGCCTTGGTAATAAAAGTGGTATTGCCCGCAACCTGGGTAACATAGGCATGGCATACGATGCACAGGCAGATTATAAACATTCACTTGAATATTATTTCAATGCACTTGAAATGTACAAGCAGTTGAATGATAAGAATGGCGTGGCACGCAACCTTGGCAATATTGGTTTTGTATACAATGAACTGGGCGATCATATTGCTGCGCTTTTCTATCACCGCGATGCATTGCAAATGAACAGGTCGCTTGGCAATAAGATACTTATTCCACTGAACCTGGGGAATATTGGAGAAGAGTATTATAATATCGCTACCGATACAACCGCAAGATGGAAAAGGATACGCCCCGATAGTTTAAATAAGGCCAACGCCCTGGCCAATGGAGAAGTGTACCTGCTACAGGCCATCAGTCTTTTTAAAGAACTGGATGATTACAACAGCCTGCAGGAATTGTATCAATACCTTTCAAATTTATATGCGGAAAAAGGTAATTACCAGCAAAGCCTGGAAACGTATAAATTATATACCAATGCAAGGGATTCTATTTTTAATGAGAACAACAGGCTATATGTGAAAAAGGTTGAATCAAGGCGTGTGGAAGAACTGCATCGCAAAGAAATTGAATTGAAGGACCTTACCATCAGGAAAGCAAAGAATGAAAGACGCTATATGGTTGCAGGGATATTGATGTTATGCATTATATCCGGGATGATCTTTAGACAACGTCACAGGATAGCCAAACAAAAAAAGGTGAGTGAAAACCTGTTGTTGAATATATTACCTGCCGAAACAGCGGAAGAACTTAAAGCTACCGGCACCGCACAAGCGAAATATTTTGAACAGGTAACAGTATTGTTCACCGATTTCAGAAATTTTACTGCTATTACAGAACAACACGATGCTCAGGAGCTTGTGAATAAGATACATCATTACTACAGTGCCTTTGATGCGATCACTGCAAAATACAATATTGAAAAAATAAAAACGATCGGGGATAGTTATATGGCTGCCGGCGGGCTACCGGTTTCCAACAACAGCCACGCTGAAGACACAATTAATGCGGCCCTGGCGATACTTGAATTTATGCGGGAAGAAAAAAAGAAACACCAGGGTGACAAGATCTTCTTTGATATACGCATAGGTATTCATACCGGCCCGGTTGTTGCAGGCATTGTGGGTACACGGAAATTTGCTTACGATATCTGGGGCGATACAGTAAATATTGCTTCACGCATGGAATCCTCGGGTGAGGAGGGTAAAATAAATATCAGCGGCGACACCTATAAACTTGTAAAAGACAAATTCATCGCATCTCACCGTGGAAAAATTAAGGCAAAAAATAAAGGGGAGGTGGATATGTATTTTGTGGAGGGACGCAATTAACTAATTTGGAAATGTGATAATGAAAGGCTGTAATGCAAAAGGCTTTTTCATTTCCAAATTTCCGAATTGCTTTTATAAACCGCTCAGAATCTTCAGCTAACAAAAATTCTTCATATAAGGCTGCACATTTTCGACACAGCGGGTCTTACATCGCCTGGAGGAAAATTAATAACCCGGGTCTTTTCAAATTTTTAACCGCTACAAACCAAATCCATCATGAAGCTTAAACATTTACATGCACTCTTATTCCTGTGCTGCAGTATGATTATCTTTTCCTGTAAAAAGGATATCGATAAAACTGTTGTTGACCCACCGGTAGACAATTCAGGTTTTAATATTCCTGCTGCTACCCCTGTTACCGGGAGGATCAGTGGTATCGTTGTTGATGAAAACAATGATCCTGTACAAAATGCAGAAGTTGTTCTCGCAGGCACGAGTTATACAACTGATGCAAAAGGTTTTTTCCATATTAATAACAGTACGCTGGATAAATACATCACTACTGTTACAGTAAATAAAACAGGTTATTTTAAAGCGATCCGTGCTTTCTCAGCAACTGAAAGCAGGAACTATCTTTCAATTAAATTAATACCTAAACAACTTGCCGGTACATTTGATGCTGCAGGTGGTGGTTCTGCAGGTTTGTCCAATGGAACCGTGCTTACATTTCAAGGCAATGGCATTGTAATAAAAGGTACAAATACTGCTTATAGCGGTACTGTAAATGTATACGCATCTTATATTGATCCTACTGCTACTGGTTTTGGACCGAACATTCCGGGTAGCCTGATGGGCCAGGATGCAGAACATATGTTTGTATTACAGTCAACAGGAATGATCGCTGTTGATCTTGAATCTACAAGCGGCCAGGCCTTACAGTTAGCAACCGGTAAAACAGCTAATATAAAACTTCCTGTTCCGGCTTCGTTGTTAAGCAAGGCGCCGGCAACCATTGATACCTGGAGCCTGGATGACCGTGGTATCTGGATAAAAGAAGGTACAGCTACAAGGAATGGTAATTTTTACGAAATGCAGGTGAGCCACTTTTCTTTCTGGAATTGTGATGTACCTGCAAATGCAATATACCTTACCATCAACGTACACGACCAGAATGGCAACCCGCTTTCCAATACATGGGTTGACCTGACAATACCAAATAATACAACCTGGTGGGGTAGTTCATATGGTTTGACGGATAGTTCAGGAACTGTTGCTGGGCTTGTACCATCTAACCAGGCACTTGAAATGGAAATATCTCCCAATATTTACAGTTGCATTACTCCTATTGCATCACAAAACATCGGGCCATTCAGCAGCGATACAACGATCAATATAACGGTTACGCTTACACCCGGAACATTCACTGTGATCAGCGGTACTGTAAATGGATGTAATAACCAACCACTGGATAGTGGAGCTGTTTTCATCTACGGAGGTTATTACAGCAGTTATACAGCAAGCATTTCAAATGGTACTTATACAATTACAATACCTTCATGTTCAAGTTTGGGAACCGTATACGTTACTGCATATGATTATACTGGTGGTTCTACTACTTCATCAACAGTAACAGTAACCGGTACCAACGTTACCGTGCCAACAATGACATTATGTAATACCAACCAGAATGCGACTTATGCCCCTATGGGTTGCCAGGTATTCGGCACTTATGATGCAGGTATGCCGGTAAATTCGACTAATTACTTTATGGCCGTTGTATCTGTGATGACCACCGGTAACTACCAATTCAGTGCAACTTCAAATTCCGGGGTGTACTTTAGCGCATCAGGTGTATTTGATCATGTAGGACTTGATACGGTTTACATGCAGGCTGCAGGTACACCTGCCTGGGGGGGTACTTATTCAGTTGAATGGGGAAGTGGTGGACAGGTTTGTACTTCTACTATGGTAGTAAATGGAGCTACAGGCCCAACTCCTGCTGTTTTCGACCTCGGACAAGGTGTATGTTCAGGTGCGATCATTAATGGTGTCTATGCATCACAGCAACCACTTAATATAGACAACAATATAATAATACAAGTCAATGTTACCAGCCCTGGTTCTTATAATATCTTTACAACAACACAGAATGGCATAACGTTCCAGGATAGTGGCTATTTTACTTCCACAGGAATGATGACCGTAGTATTACAGGGATGGGGCACACCGAACCTGGCCGGTACACACCAATACCAATTGTTCTCAAATGGCGTTGCTGGCTGCGTGTTTGATATCACAACAGGTCCCCCTGCGCCTGCTACCTTTGGCACCTGCGTTAACTACAATGTTGGCGGAGTGTATACAACCGGCGTAGCATTAAATGGCCAAAATACAGTAACTGTTATGATAGAAGTAACTTCACCAGGTTATTATAACATTGTAACAAATACCGTCAATGGAATTGGCTTTGTAGCTGCCGGCGTATTTACGCAAACCGGCTTGCAGCCAATGGTATTTACAGCCAGTGGAACACCAACAGCTCCTGGTACATACACATTTGGATGGAGTACGCCAACAGGTAGCGGATGTCCGTTTACGATTACTGTGAATTAAAAAAATATTTTATGATAATGAAAGCCTCCTGATCATTCAGGAGGCTTTTTGTTTTACCGCAGAGAGAACATGAGTTAATAGAGATTATGCGTAGAATCTCTGCGCTAACTCAGCCTCTCATATTCTTTGCGGTAAAATAGTGCTCAGAATTTAACTTCAGCTTCACGATTTCAATAAACTATCTTCTATTATATATTTTAATTTCATAGCCTCACCCAAACCAACCAGCTATGAAACGGTTAAAAAAATTTCTTATAACGATCGTCATTCTCTTTTTCGGGTTATACATCTGGGGCATGATATATTCAATTCAACCTGCACTTATAACAAGACAAATCGCTGCAGATACAAGCAGGATAAAAAATGATCTATACTATCTCACAAAAGAATGTCGTTTTCGAAATTTTCAGCACACCGATCAATTGAATAAGGCTGCCGATTATATCAAAAAACAATTTGAAACAGTAGCCGAAGATGTATCATTTCAAACATACATGATCGATACCGTTCAGTACAAAAATGTGATCTGCTCAATAGGACCAAAGGATGCAGAAAGAATCATTATTGGAGCGCATTACGATGCATGTCTTGATAAAGAAGGCGCCGATGATAATGCCAGTGGTGTTTGCGGTGTATTGGAACTGGCAAGATTATTAAGTAAGGAAAAATTAAAATACAGGATTGATCTTGTGGCTTACGCCAACGAAGAGCCGCCTTTTTTCGGTACAAATAATATGGGTAGTTATATTCACGCCAAATCACTTTTTGATAATAAAGTAAAAGTAAAGGGAATGATCTCACTTGAAATGATCGGCACTTACTCTGATGAACCCGGTTCACAGCATTATCCTGTATTCTTTTTGAAATGGTTCTATGGCGATAAAGGAAACTTTATTACCGTAACAAAAAAATTCTTTGCTGGTGATTTTGCCCGTTTCATAAGCCGCCGCATGAAAAAAGAACAGGTGATCCTTACAAAATCTTTTACCGGTCCACGTTGGGCCGGTATCGATCTTTCCGATCATCGTAATTACTGGGCATTTGATTATAGTGCTGTGATGATCACGAATACAGCATTTTACAGGAATGAATATTATCATACCAGCAATGATGTTGCAGAAAGGCTGAACATTAATAAAATGTCGCTGGTGATTGATGAGGTTTATAGAACGTTATTGGATGTAAAGTGATTGGTTAATTTTGTTGGTAAATGTTAATTGTCTTTAGCTTTTGCAAATACATTTATCCTATGATGCGATTTTTTCACAAATGCATTTGATGCTTTTAACGCTTTTGCATCTCTTCTTTTTTTTACGATCCAGGCAGCAGCGGCTGTTCCTGCAGCAATAAGCGTTGTTAATAAAAAGGTGTTTTTCATACAGTTTGATTTAAGCGGTTTCTCAATTAGTTAATAAAAAATTCATGACAGCTGAATATTGAATATCGTACGTTGTATTTTGAACATTTATTTTTCTCATCCTAATCCCTTCAGCCATTTCACCAATTCATCTTTGGCCTTACCCGTTTTTTGCTGAATACGTCCCCACAGTTCATCATCTTTTCCTTCTTCATATTTCAGATCATCATCTGTAAGACTTGCATGTGCTTGTTTCAATTTACCTTTCCATTCGTTCCATTTGCCTTTTATTTCCATTTTGTCCATAATATATATTTTAGTTATTAAGTGGAATAAAAAAATCGTGCCAGCAGCATTTCTATATTAAATTCGTTTGTTTTACTTCTAAAAGCGGTATGATTGTATAATAATTTACCCAGGCTCATGAGGAAGGACACTTATTTGAGGATGATAAAAACCAAATGTTCACATTAGTAAAATTTAGAGTTAATGAATGAAACCGTTTTATTTATAGGCAATGGTATTAATAACATTAATAACAATCGAACCTGGGAAGTATTATTAAACACCCTGCATAAAAATTATTATGATCCCAAAATCCCTTTCGATGAGATAAAACAAAAACCTTTTCCATTGGTATACGAGCAAATTGTTGCCTACCAGTTAAAGAAAACACGCAACACAAAAATTGAAAGCATTGTAAAGAAACTGATAGCGGAAGATGTTAAAAAGATTGTTCCCAATAAAGTGCATGAAAGAATAATAAAGGGTGGATATAAAAATATAATCACCGCTAATTATGAATTTAATTTAATAAAAAACATGCCTGCCCATGTAAAAAACAATGGCTGTGTTAAGGAAACCATTTATTCTGTGTTTAGAAATTTTAAAGTTGATGGTAAGAACTACTGGCATTTACATGGGGATGCACAGAACATACATAGTATTAACCTAGGTTATGAACATTATTGCGGGCAGCTGCAAAAAATGCGGGAATATGTAACGGCAGGATACAAATCAACCAATAAAAAATTATCAAAGAAATTCGAACAGGTTCTTTTAAAAAGATATTACCTCAATACAGCTGATAATCATTCGTGGCTTGATTTCTTTTTTAAAGACAATACTACAATTAAAATACTTGGATTTAGAATGGAACTGGAAGAAATAGATCTGTGGTGGTTGCTTACATACCGGGCTAAAATTATGTATGGTGGAAAAAGAGGCATCCGGATACCGGTTAACAATAAACTGAATTATTATATACCTAAGAAATATACTTTAGGAAAAGACGGAAAGCCAGATCCACAATACAAATCCAAAAAAGACCTGATGGAAAAAATGGATATTAATGTAATTGAAATTGATCTGCCTCATAATGAGGATTTTTATTTTGAAGTGTTGAGGAGGAAGTAAACGCCACAAAGTCACAAAGACAGAAAGAAACACAAAGAGATCTGCTTAGTGCCACTTAGAGCCTTTCAGCCTTGGTGGCAAAGGGCTTATGAAAGATTTTCTTAACTTACCTATCGCTCCTTTCCTCCATTTTCAAATTATCATCAAAAGGACTTTTTGTAAAGGGATAGATCGTTTGTTTGATAAATCCTTTTGGATATTGTGCTTCATGCACACCAGTACCTGCGGGCCATACATTTCCAGGCAAGTAATAAGTACCAAATATCATATCAATGCAAGGAAAGATAGAAGCGAAATTTTTTCCATAATATTTCGGATCCTCGCAATGATGCCAATGATGGTATTGTGGCGTGGTAATAATGTATTTTAAAAAACCAAAATTGATTCGTGTATTGGCATGTATGAGTACAGCATGCACAGCAATAAAAACAATATAGGTATTGAAAACAGGATGAGAGAATCCAAGCACATACAATGGAATAAAAGTCATGGCCCTTGTAAAAAATATATCTATAAAATGTGTACGACTGCCTGCAAGCCAATCCATATGTTGCGTGGAATGATGTACAGAATGAAAGCGCCATAAATAAACATGATTATGAAATATGCGGTGCGCCCAATATTGAAAAAGATCAGTGGTAAAAAATGCAAGCAACAGTGCAATGGCAAATGGCAGTTGCTGTATCCATATATGAATTTTATCCAAACCGATCCATCCGAAAAATACAACTGCGGGTTTTTGAGTAATAATTCCAAAGAACTGGATGAACAAATGACTTATAACAAAGTACACCAGGTCTGTGCGCCATTCTTCATGAAATTTTGTTTGTTCTTTATTCTTTGGAAGAAACAATTCGATCGGGATAAAGATCAATGTCATTAACAGTATGTCCAATAGCATCCAATCCAATCCAAAATACCAACTTGATTTTTCTACTACTTTGCCTTGTACATTAAAAGCCCCAAGAATAATTGCAAGTGAAGAGATACCCGAGCCGATCAATGCCCATTTAATTTTTTTACTAAGCAGTAAACTTACCAACGCAAAAATAAAAGATGCAACAACTACTACTTTTAACAGTAACTGCATTGCGTTGGCTGTATATATTTCCCTGAATTCGGGCGTGGTTAATTTTTCGGGGAAAAGAAAACACAAAATGCTAACCAGTGCCAAAATAGAAAGGAAGATAGAGATATAACCGCTTATTTGTCCTTTACCGATCTCTAATCTTTTGCTTTTGCTCATCATTAAATAATTTAGGCCTAAGATAAGAACTAAAGTTAAATTCCTCCTGCTGCTTCAGCCAGCGGTGAATACAAGTAAGTGTAAGGTGATTTTTGTTTAGAACCATGACCATATTTGCATTTAATAAATGAGAGTATAATAACTAAAAATAGATTCTATGACTTAGCGTACCTGTCAGAATAGTTCAATAGGAGTACTGCATTACAGTTCACCATGTACAACTGATCCACATAGCTGTAACCTCCAATCGGGTTGTGATCGATTGGCGCAGCAAAAAGGACATACTAATTCTTCATAACAAAAAGTGTACACTGTAAAGAAGATTGTAGAAATTCTTATTTTTCTTTTTGCTTGTCCAAAAAGAAACAAAAAAGACACCCGCCATCGATATACAGCCCGATGGCGGCTCAGCTTTGCTCAACATCTGTGCAAAGTAAACTCAGCATTTATAATGCGAAACTGTTTTATAAATAATACCGGTTTTTATATTGTAGTAATAAAATATAAATGACCATACATAAGTAATGTAGATTTTAAATGCGCTGTGCATTAGTATTGCTCAATTGAATTACTGAATCACAGTTTACTATGCACTATTGACCCACATAGCTGTAACCGTCAATCGGGCTGTCATCGATTGGCGGAGCAAAAAAGGACATACTACATCAACTCATCCTCACAATTATTCAATTCATTACGAATTCGCTTAACTGTTTTTCTATGGCATACTAATATTGCCCCGCAAACGGGCCACTGTTAACAGCGGCAATTTTTAATTAATAAAATATAGAACATGAAACTCAAATTATTACTATCAATGGCGGTTGCGTCGATCATCGTTTTAACTTCCTGCCATAAGGATGATCCTGCTCCTCAAACAAACACAAACACTCCTCCTCCTGTTGCTTCAAAGAAGCTAATAAAAGTAACGATGACAGAAGCCGGCGTTTCTACTGTTTATAATCTTACTTATAATGGCAATACATTATTGTCTTATAGTACCGCCGACAATTCAGAACATGTGATCTTCTCTTATGATGGCAATGGAAACCTTACAGGCATTGAAGACCTGGAAAAAGATTTTAAGAATATTTATGCATATACGTATGCTAACAATCTACCTGCTTCAGGAACATTTAAAAGCTGGCAGGTAGTTGCCGGTCAACCTACCGATCTCATTGAAGACGACAGGCTAACCTACACCGTTACCAACAACCAGGTTAGTGGTATCTTTCTTGAAATGTTACAGACAGGTGATCAAACAAATTTGCAGTTGACTTATACCGGCGGCAACCTTACAAAAGTTGTTACCGATGGACAGTTTCCTTACACAGCAGATTTTAGCTTTGGAACACACCGCTCTGCTTTTCCGAAAGTATCAAAATTTGTATTGGACCAGGCTGGTTTCTCTTTGCAGTTTGCATGTAATAATGATATGTTGTCTGCCAGTTATGATTTTCCCGGAACTACTTACGATCGCCTCGTGAATACACATTATACTTATGACAGCAACGGGTATGTGCTTACCAGTGATGATGGAACTACGCAGACGGTTTTTGAATACAAGTAATAGCTACTATAAATACCTGTAAAAGTTATTAAGCCCCGTAAAGCGGGGCTTTGTAATACAATTTCTACAATACATGGGATATTTTACTATACCAGTTTTTGGCTATAATGTAGATATTTATGAAGCTTATATTTCAATAAAACCTGTAATCCTATGAAAAATTCAACACTTAGTTTAACAGAAACAATTTCGGGCAACAATGCTGAGACACAGCAAGCCAATACAAATATTACTGGCACAACAACAAAGTCTTCACCCATAAGGAATATTATACTATTGATAATTTACCTTGGGACACTGGTTTATATACTGGATTATTTTGCATAAAAATTTATGCAGTTGTAATAGTAGCCGCCACATGTTCACCGCAGAGAACAGGAGTAATAAAAGTTTACGCAGACAATTTCTCTGCGTAAACTCAGCTCCTCTTGTTCTCTGCGGTGAAATTTTTGGCAGCATTACTATTTAGCGGACCTTGAAATTAATTCAATGTACAACTTTGCAGCCGACACATGAACGTACCGGTTCAAAAATGTATTTTTCTTTTTCTTTTTGCAGGCTAATGAGTTTCGACTCGAAATTATTGACCAAACCTTCATAATGACTTTGTTTATTAGGATCAGGAAGTAATTGCTTTATAATTTGCAACAAGCCGAGTATAGTGCTAACATGTAACTTAAGATTTTTAATGGGGGCACAGGTTTCCATTTTTTTATTTTCGGTATAACATTTTTTGATATAGGGAAACACAACAAATTTTTCTTTCCGATACATTGTATCCAGCTCAGAAAATATTTTTTGTACCATGCTGAGCAATTCATGATCACCACTTTCTTTTGTGAGCAGGTTTAATGCAGTAGTAAGTTCATTGAGACTTACAAATAAAGACGGGTAAAACTGCCCAAGCGTTTCATCTATCAACTCCGGCAAAGAAGTGACCGCATGCGTTGATGTTTTTGTTTTATTTAGGATCATGATAATTATTTTAATAGCATAAGAATAGCCATACCCATATTGCGTGGGTTAAATGAATAAAATAAATAGCTTGAAAAATGATCAGTCGGTTACATTGGCTGCCTGTACAAGCGCCGAAATATTTGGGATAATAATTTTCTTTCCTTTCAGTACCACAATGCCATCTTTATTGAATTCAGACAAGAGTCGTATTGCAGTTTCGGTAGCCGTACCCGCAATGTTGGCGATATCCTCCCTGCTAAAAGAAGCATTGATTGTTTGTTCATCCGCTTCAAAGCCATAAGTTTCTTTGATAAAAAGAATTGCTTCGGCCAATCGTTCCCGTACGGGTTTTTGTGCAAGGTGTGTAAGTTGCATGGTTGCTTTACCGAGATCATCAGAAAGCATCTTCATCATTTCCATCGAAAGTGAACTATCCTTCTGAAGTATATCTAAAAACAATTCTTTCGGTATAAAACAAACGCCGCAGTTTTCCAATGCAATTGCTGAAGCCTGGTAGCGTTCACCGCTTAGTAATGACCTGTATCCCATCGGGTCGCCCGGTTTTACCAGCCTGATTATTTGTTCACGTCCGTCATCGCCGCTTCTTACGAGTTTTATTTTTCCAATGTTTACACAAAAAACACCATAAGGTTTTGCTCCTTCTTTAAATATGTATTCCCCTTTTTTATAAGCGGTACAAATTTTTTCCTGGTTGATGGCAGCAACAGAATCGTACTGTGGATTACAAAAGATATTTGTGAACCTTTTAGCACAATGTGTGCAATCCGTATTTTTTATATGTTCGAAAGACATGTGGAAATTGTATAGTGTAACAGCTTAGACTTTTTTCTTCGTCATTGCAAGGAAAAAAACAATCTGTGAGTTGGGAAAGTTGACTGGTTAAAAAGTTGACAAGGTTGCAACCTTATTAGCCTTATCAACTTGTCAACCCGATGTTGGATTGAATTGTTCCTCTATAAGCATAGACACTAATTTTATGCTAAATTAATTCATAACCACAATTATTCATCCTAAAAAAACTTAGCGATTTCCAATCCACTGATGATGGCAGATGCAACGATCACAATATTTGTAATAAGACTTAAAGCAAAAACGGGAATGGCATTTTTCAATGGCAGTGCAGCCAGGTTTACAACCAGCGTAAGCATGATAGATGCCGCAGTAAGTGCAAGCATCCATGTATGTATCCCGGAAAAAATAACTGCAAATAAAGTGATCGGCGTAAGCACACACCCGTGAATACCCAATGAGGTACCAATCCACAGCATGCGATTTTTTTCCTGGGATTCACACCAGTTTATAAAACGCTGGATGAAATTACTTTTATCAGTAGCAGTGTTAAGGCGGGTGGCCGGGTTGAGCATTAATTCTGAAGTTGACATGTTGTTGTGTTTTATAATGCAAATGTCTTTCAGCCACGGCCTTTAAAAAATGAGCAGGGAGAGGTCAGAATATGATTTTTATCATGTTTTACTTTTCCGGCAAAAGATTCTATTTTTAAATATGAATATGGATATCTTCTTTCAAAAAGCCAGGAATTATACTGATCTATCAATGGAATCAGAAAGTGCATGGGCAGCCTTACTCAACGAAAAAGTATATCATAAAGGAGAATATTTTATCCATGTTGGCCAAATACCCAAAAAAGTAGCCTTTGTTTGTGAAGGACTTTTCTCACAATACTATATAACCGATAATGGAGATACTGTTATCAAATACTTCTTCCCGGAAGGCAGGATCGCAGGTTCAATACCAGCTACGTTAACCAAATCAGCAAGCCAGTTTACCATTGAAGCAATAGAAAATACAACCGTATTGGAATATGATTTTAATGAGTTCAGAAAACTTGTTTCAACACATAAAGACATTGCTGAATTTTATATTCATTATATGGAACAACACTGGATCATCGATAAGGAACCCTATGAAATTTCATTGCGCAATGATTCTGCAAGAATTCGCTATGATGAATTTTTAAATAAATATCCCAACCTTGCTCACCGCCTCAGGAAACACCATATTGCTGCATTTTTGGGAATTACCCCAACACAACTAAGCCGGATATTTTTTGCAAATAAATAATTTTTCATTTTCTCAACATATGTAAAGGTTTAGCAGGAATAGCTGTTTCATCTTTGTGTCATCAATAACAATTAAAATTAAAAAAGATGGCAACAAAAGTATTTATCAATTTACCGGTAAAGGATCTTCAACAATCAATTTCTTTTTTTACCAACCTGGGTTATCAATTCAATCCACAGTTTACAGATGAAAAAGCTGGATGTATGATCATCAGTGAAAGCATATTTGCTATGTTTTTAACTGAAAAATATTTTGAAACATTTACAAGAAAAAAAATAGCTGATGCAAAATCAACAACAGAAGTATTAATTGCATTGGATACAGCTTCGAGAGAAGAAGTAAAACAAATGGTTGCAAAAGCAAAAGAACTTGGCGGAACTATTTATGCAGAACCCCAGGACCATGGCTGGATGTACCAACATAGTTTTGCAGATCTTGACGGGCACCAATGGGAACTTGTGTATATGGATGCAACACAAATACCAGGGTAATAAACGTGATCGTGAGCGTTGCAGCAATCTAACTTATGGTTGATAAGGTTGGCAAGTTGATATGTTAACAGAGGTTGTAGCCGTTGTATTAAACGTCATTGCGGGAACAAAGCAATCTTGTCATATATAGATTGCTTCGTTCCCCAGCAATGACGAATCAAAAATAAACACTAAAATATTTTAGAAATGAAAAAAGTCAATCCAAAAGTAGAAGCATACATCAGCAAATCACCAGATTTTGCGAAGCCCATTCTCACTTACTTACGTGAACTCATCCACGCAACCTGCCCGGAAGTAGAAGAAGAAATTAAATGGGGCATTCCACACTTTGATTATAAAGGCGATATGATGTGCATATTGGCAGCGTACAAAAATCATTGCTCGTTCAGTCTTTATAAAGCAGAATTAATGAGTGACGAAAAAATAAAGGAAGCTGTAAAAGCCGGTAAAAAGATGGGCTATATGGATAAGATCAAAACCTTACCCGATCTACCATCGAAAAAAATATTGATTGCGTATATAAAAGAAGCGATGACTTTAAATGAAGCAGCTATAAAAAAACAAAAACCGGTAAAAGAAAAGTCAATCGAAGTAGAAACGCCTGCTTATTTTTTAGAGGCATTAAAAAAGAATGCGAAAGCAAAAAAAATTTTTGAAAGCAAATCACCATCATTCCGCAAGGAGTATTCGAAATGGATCATTGATGCTAAGACAGATGATACCAGGCAAAAGAGAATTGAACAGTCAATACAATGGATAGCGGAAGGTAAGGGTAGGTTTTGGCAGTATGCAAAATAAATGATTGCCTTGAGTTTGATTTATAATGGGCGGTATAGGGCAGGTTTGAAATTTCACCGCAGGGATCCTCCGCGTAAACTCAGCTTCTCTTGTTCTATGCGATGAAAAAACCTTCGTGTATTTCAAATTAGCTCATTATCTAACGAGCAATCATTTATAATTTAAAACATCATTAAGTAGTAGCTGCTGTCATTACTGCGGCGGAGCTTGCACTACCTGCTGCAGCAACCGAAGCCTCATTGCTTACATTTGCCATTGAAACAAACTGGTAGCCCCATCCTTTCAATTCATTTTTCCAAACAAATGATCCGTCTTTTGCAGCAAGGCACAGCAGCATACCGGAAGTTGCCACATATACCTTATCGTCTTCAACAGATATCTGCCCATAATAATGGCGCATGCTGGTTCCAAGGTATTGTTTGATCTTAATTTCCCAAATGATCCCACCGTCTTTTTTATTGATTGCAGCCACTCTTCCGTTTGAGAAAATGAACAGGGTGTTTTTATTTTTCATGTTTTTTTGATAAAAATAAGTAATTGTTTTTACGTGAATTGTTGATAAATCCTGAACAATAGATCTTGAATTCGAAAGAATGCCACCAATTTTATACCGTGAAAAGTTAGAAATGAAAAGCGTTTCGAATCTCGATCAGCACCTGCATAAGGCGCATCTTTTGGTTGTGTTCACGCCGCAGGCGTGATTGTCCCGATGGCGAAGCACATCGGGATCAAAGCTTCCAAAAGCAGCGCCGTTGCTGGTGCGCAGCCCGCCGGCTGTGGAGGCGAAATCAACAAAATTGAAAGAGTATAGTTAAGTACAAAAGAGGTACAAGAATTTTCCGAATAATGAACTGTTAACCGATTATTAACTCACCCACACCTTTTGTGCAACCCAACCCACTTAATATACGGGCAATTCATATCTTTCCGCCGTGAAAAAAGCATTCATCATTTCAACAGTCATTACAACTGTATTGTTTTCCCTAATCAGTATGGCACAAAATACTTCTACAGCCTATAGAAAAATAGGGCCTGTTTATATTGTACACAATCCCGGCCAATCATCAGCGGTCATTTCAGTAGCTGAATATAAAAATGCAACTGATGATAGCTGGCATTATTTTCTTCAGCTTAATGCTTTAAAAGATAACAGCGAGTTGAAGCGAAAGGAAATTGCTGTTAAGCATGAAACACCTTTGGAATTTGAACAAGTAATCGGCAAACTGGGAGATGTTTTCTTTGTAATAGCGGATAGCCTTGTTGGTTATGATGTACATACACTTGAACCTGTTGTCACAACTTCAACCCTCACAGAAGCAAATCCACTTGTGAAGCTGAGCAAACTCCCAAATACTTATTTACTGGATGAAGGAGCAATGGTGATGTATATAACAGATGACAATGGCTCCGGCCACAAATTATATCCCGGCTCACAAATATTAAAACCGGATGATGGCCATAATGAACAGGCCCGGAAAATTACAGCTACGAATTTGCTGCCGAGTATAAATTGTATGATCGCTATAATACAAAGTATGCGTTCACTTGCATTGATACGGGTAATAACATGTTATACATTTTGGGTAGTGAAAAAGAAACAGGCAGTGTATTAAGTTATTTTGGAACATCCATATACCCCGAGCAGGAAGAAACCAGGAAACTATCTGTTCTTCCATATACTGAAGGCGATAAAAGACCAGATGCTAAAACTGCCAAACCAAAAACAGGTAAGTCCAGTTATTTCAAAGGCGGTTTTTTGCATGCAAAATTTTATATACGGGCATGGAAAAATGCAAACAGCGACAGGATCATTTTATTTCAAACCAATACCATAAAACCGATGCTTTGCGCCGCACTTGTTGACAAGGAAGGAAATGAAAAATGGAGAACGCCTGCACTTGCGGATGCAAACACATTTATGGATTACCTTATTGATGATAACCATCTTTTGTTGTGGTTTAATTATCCTGATGGTAAATCCGGTTTTTTCAAGACAAGGGTTTTTAATATTGAATTAGAGAAAGGGGATGTTGGTTGAACAAATAAAATAGAAACGAACTCACTATACAGCAAAGCCATTTACTAGTATCACTTACTTTACACCTGCAATTGTTTCGAACTTAAAAACATTTCGAATTTCTATCAGCATCTGTATAAGGCATATCTTTTTGTTGCGTTCACGCCGCAGGCGTGATTGTCGCGGTTAACTAATGGTTTTGCGAAACACTGGAGCCGGAAAATAGCTGTTTAGGGATTATCAATTTTCAACGATCAAAGAGTATTAATAGCATTTATGAGAGCATAGGCTACAAGTTCAAATACCTCCAAAACAAGAAAAATTAGTACCTTGCATCTGAATGAAAACCGGCAGTTTCATATTCGCTTTTTATATTCTTTTCCTTGCCCTGCATCCGGCATTGAAAGAGTTTGATCTATTTGCCAACAAAGAAACAGCATCATGCTGTGATCACGCCTGTAAGCCTGCGGAAAAAGATAATCAAAAACCTGGCAAAGAAGAAACAACCGATCTGCCCTGCAATCCTTTTCAATCCTGCAAATGCTGTGTTGTATTTAAAACTGATATTGATTTCCCGGTTTCAAGTCCGATAATTGTTTTAAGGAAACCAGGAACTAATTATACAGAAAATATTCCTCCGCATATCTCAATTGATTTTTGGCAACCACCTAAGATAGCTTAATTGCTTTCTCATTATCTCGTTCATAATTGTTATGAACAATTTATTATTTTATCAACTATCAAAAATCAGTAAAATGAACACTAAATTATTTTCATTAGTTATAGCATTGCTATTTTGTTTCATATCGGTATCAGCACAAACCTCAAACCAGGAAACAGTAGCTGTAACAGGCAAACAACAAACTCAAACAATTAAAATAAAAGTTGCAGGTATTAATTGTAGTGCAGATTGTAAGGATATACAGAGCACAGTTGCTAAAATGAACGGTGTAACTGCATGTTCTATGAAAGGTAAACCAGGGGCAACAACCGCATTTGAAGTAACATTCAATCCTTCTTTGGTTTCAGAAAAAGACATTCGTACAGCAGTAGAAGGTACACCTGGTTGTAGTAATCCCGATTCAAGGCCATACAAGGTTAAAGGATAAAACAATCTAACAATGAAAATTCTACTGATAGTTTTATTACTAACGGGCTCCTTCGTGTCCGTTGCTCAGCCCATTAAAGGACGGGTAACTAATGAATCAAAGGAACCATTGCAAGGTGCCACAGTAAAATGGATCAAAGGCGAAGCTGCAATATTAACCAATGAAGCAGGTGAATTTGTTACTGCAATGCCAGTAAAAGGCGCTCATACCTTAATCATAAGCTTTGTTGGTTTTGAAACGGTTTCTTTGGAAATTAAGGATACATCTTTTATCAATGTTGTATTAAAAGGCAAATCAACATTGAATAATGTAACTGTTCAAAGTAATGCTGCTCATTTCATTTCAGCTAATCCAATTAAAACAGAAGTAATTTCTTCTATTGAATTAAAAAAAGCTGCTTGTTGTGATTTGGCAGGATGTTTTGAAACGCAGGCATCTGTTCAGCCACAAACGACTAATATTATTACTAACTCAAAAGAGTTAAGGATCCTTGGTTTATCCGGTATTTATAACCAGGTGTTAATTGATGGTTTTCCACAAGTTCAGGGATTGACATATACTTATGGAATAAGCAGTATACCGGGTCCATTGGTTGAAAGCATTTTTATTTCAAAAGGTGCTAATTCTGTATTACAAGGTTACGAAAGCATTAGCGGTCAGATTAATGTTCTTACAAAAGAACCGGATAAGGCTAATAAACTTTTATTAAATGGATATATAAATAGCTTCGGTGAAAAACACCTAAATGCAATTTATGCCTCCAGGAAAAAGAAATGGAGTAACATTACGGCTTTTCATATGGTTCAACCTGCAGGCAGGATAGATAAAGATGGAGATACATTTTTAGATTTACCGTTATTATCACGTTATATGCTTTCAACAAGATGGAAAAAAGGAGATGAAAATAAATGGGGATGGAGTACACAGTTTAATGTTCGTTACTTATCAGAAAAAAGAATCGGCGGGCAAACCTCTTTCAATTATCGAAAAGACAAAGGTAGTTCAACTGTTTATGGCCAGGCTGTTGATATTCAACAACCGGAAATATGGTTTAAGACTTCATACAGGATGAATGATGTTCATAGGGTTGCCTTGTATACTTCAGGTTTTTACCAGGGTCAACAATCTTATTTTGGCGTAACGAATTATAAGGCTTCACAAACTAACGGTTATGCTAATTTGCAGTACGAACATAGTTATAGCAAAAGCACATTAAAAGCAGGCTTTAGTTATCGTTACATGAATTTGTCTGAAAACATTTCTTTCTCAAATAACAGCTTAAACCGTACATATGCCGGGAAGTATAGTAAGGTTGAGAATATATCCGGCGTATTTGCAGAAAATATTTTGAATCTTTTTGATAATAAATTTACATGGATTACGGCAATAAGGGCTGATCATCATAACAGCTTTGGATGGGAACTTACGCCCCGTACTTTGTTGAAGTATGAGATTACAAAAAAGCTAAACGTTCGTGCATCTATTGGAAAGGGTTGGAGAACGACAAATTTGTTTAGTGAGAATATCGGTTTGCTGGCAAGTTCAAGAGATATCATTTTTGCAGAAGCATTACAGCCGGAAAAAGCATTGAACTTTGGTTTTAATGCTACACAGAAATTTTCAGGTAAGCATTTAGATGGTTATGTCTCTTTGGATTTTTATCATACAAATTTCAGCAACCAGGTCTTCCCGGATTATGATGCAGATCCTACTAAAGCGATAATAAGGAACTTTACCGGTAAATCTGTTTCAAATGGATTCCAGGCAGAAATCAGCGGCACATTTTATAAAAGGGTTGCTGCAAAAGCTGGTTATGTATTTTTGGATGTTTACCAAATGAGAAATGGTTCAAAGAATATATTGCCGTTCAACCCTGAACACAGATTTAATAGTTCTGTATCATTTATGCCTTTAAATAAAAAATGGCATATTGATGCTAATATGCATTGGTATGGTAAACAAAGATTACCAGGTACAAAAGCAAATCCTCAGACTTATCAACTTCCAGGAGAATCGAAATCATATACAATTGTAAATGCTCAATTTACTTATACGGTTAAGAAATTTGAATTTTATGGTGGTGTAGAAAATGTTTTCAATTTCCGGCAAAACAAACCAATCATTGGTTGGCAAGACCCTTTCGGGCAATACTTTGATACTCAATTTGCCTGGGGACCAACAAGAGGCAGAGAGGCTTATGCTGGAATTAGATTTACGATTAAATAGTAAACCTTATAATTTATGGATAAATGTATCGTTATTACTTAAGTGCAACAATGATACATTTATTTATATAATTCTTTTAAATTCATTAATTATATTTGCCCATAGTGAAATTTTTTGCATACATAATAAGCTTTTACATGTTGGCGTTGTCCTGCCTTCCTTGCGGGGATCGTAACGAATGCAATATAAAAGCTGCTCAAACAATTTCATCGGCAACAAACCACGAGAAGCACAGCCATGATACAGAACAATGTACACCATTTTGTACTTGCTCCTGTTGTGCAACCTCGGTTGTTTACACAGATGTTTCTACTATGAGTGTGTTTAAACCCCTGATACAATCCGTTAAACATTCGGCCTTGGTTTCTTCTTTCTTTCCTCAGCTTTCCTACGCCATTTGGCAACCTCCTAAAATATCTTAATTACTAAAGGTAAGATTTGTTGCACCATAAATGGTATGCAACCGCATTACACATTATTATTCCATTTCTATATGGTAAATGCTAAAAGATCCCGAAAGGCAAAATAGCCTTTGGCACTCAGCGTAATTAAAATCATTGTTGTTGTTCTCTGTTGTATTATCCTTTTAACCGCATTAGTAAAATGGATAATTCATTTATACAGTGAACACATGACGAAATAAAAAGGACATGCTAAATAAAATCATTCATTTCAGTATCAAAAATAAACTCATCATTGCAGTGATGACGTTCGCACTCATAGTATGGGGTTTATGGAGTGCAAAACAATTGCCGGTTGATGCCTTACCCGATGTTACTAATAACCAGGTGCAGGTAATTACACGTGCTCCTACACTTGCTGCACAGGAAGTAGAACAGTTCATAACATATCCTGTTGAAAAGTCACTATCAAATATCCAGGGTTTAGTGGAAATGAGATCCTTCTCACGTTTTGGGTTAAGTGTAATTACAGTAGTATTTGATGAAAGTGTAAATGTGTATTTCGCCAGGCAATTAATTGCAGAAAAACTATTGGAAGCCGCACAG
This sequence comes from Ferruginibacter sp., assembly GCA_047601875.1. Taxonomy (GTDB): domain Bacteria; phylum Bacteroidota; class Bacteroidia; order Chitinophagales; family Chitinophagaceae; genus Ferruginibacter. The sequence goes on from JASGIL010000001.1 coordinate 2,387,992, forward strand.
GATATTCCTAAAGGAATAGGAACACCGGAAATGGCGCCTGTTACTACAGGGCTGGGTGAAGTTTATCAATATGCAATTCATCCCAAAAAAGGAAGCGAACAAAAATATTCAGCAATGGATCTTCGCACTATGCAGGATTGGATTGTTGGCCGGCAGTTAAGTGGTATTCCCGGTGTTGCAGAAGTTACGGGCTTTGGAGGTATATCAAAACAATATGAGGTTGCGATTAATCCTGAGCGATTAAAAGCGATGAATGTAACGATCCCTGAAATTTTTAATGCACTTGAAAAGAACAATGAAAACACAGGAGGTGCATATATTGACAGGAAACCCAATGCTTATTTTATTCGCGGGGTAGGGTTGGTAAAATCCTTTGCAGACATTGAAAATATTTTAATTAAACATGAGGGTGGTATACCGGTTTTAATAAGAGATGTTGCTACCGTTCAATTTGGCTCACCTCCACGTTATGGAGCTTTAACATACAACGGAGAAAAAGAAGTTGTTGGCGGAATTGTGCTGATGATGAAAGGAGCCAATAGCGCATCTGTGGTTGAGCTGGTAAAAGAACGTATGAAAACCGTCCAGGCATCTTTACCTGCAGATGTGGAAGTGGAAGCTTTTTTAGACAGAACAGATTTAATTGAAAGGGCAATACATACCGTAAAAACAAACCTTGTAGAAGGTGCATTGATAGTAATACTTGTATTGGTTTTATTTCTTGGAAATTTTCGGGCAGGCCTTATCGTTGCATCTGCCATTCCACTTTCACTTTTATTCGCATTGGCATTGATGAATTTGTTTGGTGTAAGTGCTAACCTGATGAGTCTTGGCGCAATAGATTTCGGATTAATAGTAGACGGCGCTGTAATTATTGTTGAAGCAACACTTCATTTTTTATCACAACAAAAAAATAAGGATAAGCTATCACAAACGGAGATGGATGGTATCGTGAATAAGAGTGCAGGAAAAATGATGAGTTCCGCAGCATTCGGGCAAATAATAATTCTTATTGTGTATTTGCCGATATTATCATTGCAGGGGGTAGAAGGAAAAATGTTTCGACCAATGGCAGAAACGGTTGCCTTTGCGATTTTAGGGGCATTGATCTTATCGCTCACTTATATTCCCATGATGAGTGCATTATTTCTTTCAAAAAATACTGCGCATAAAAAAACATTTGCAGATAAGATGATGAATTTCTTTCAAAAAGGATATTCACCATTGATCAAAGGTGCCGTTAAACTAAAGTACCTGGTTGTTACGATTGCAACCATTTTGTTGGTCATTTCAATTTACACTTTTACAAAAATGGGAGGGGAATTTATACCCACATTGGAAGAAGGCGATTATGCAATTGAATTCGTTTTGCCGCAAGGATCTTCATTATCGCAAACAACAGAAACAGTTATGATGGCACAAAAGATACTAAGAAAATTTCCAGAGGTTAAAATGGTCATTGGGAAAACAGGTTCGGCAGATGTTGCCACAGATCCTATGCCGCCCGAAGCTTCCGATCTAATGGTTATAATGAAACCAAAAGATGAATGGACCACAACAAAAGACTTTTATGAAATGGCTGATATGATGAGAGAAAAATTAGAGAATATACCAGGCGTTATTGCAGAACCAAGTCAACCGATACAAATGCGTTTTAATGAATTGATGACAGGTATCAGGCAGGATGTTGCAATAAAAATTTTTGGAGAAAATTTAGATAGCCTTGTTGCTTATGCCGATAAAGTTGCTAAAACAATAAATAATATAAACGGAATAACACAACCACAGGTTGAAAGGGTTGAGGGCCTTCCACAAATAACGATTGAATATGACCGGGCAAGGCTTGCCGGTTATGGCTTGAATATAGAAGATGTGAATCATATCATTAGTACCGCTTTTGCCGGGGAAGCCGCAGGAGTGGTTTATGAAAACGAAAGAAGATTTGATCTGGTAGTAAGACTGGATAGTGCACATCGCACTTCAATGAGTGATGTCAGTAGTTTGTTTGTACCGTTGAACGATGGGAATCAAATTCCATTATCACAGGTTGCAACCATCGGTTTTAAAACAGGCCCTGCACAAATAAGCAGGGAAGCCGGTAAAAGAAGAATTTATGTGAGCTTTAATGTAAGCGGGCGTGATGTTGCAAGTGTTGTAAAAGAAGTGCAGCAAAAGTTATCAGAAAAAGTAAAGTTACCTACAGGATATTATTATACTTATGGAGGCACGTTCGAAAATTTACAAAAAGCATCAGCCCGGTTAATGATCGTTGTTCCTTTAGCGTTATTACTCATCTTTTTTATACTCTACTTAACTTTTAGTTCACTCAAAGATGCTGCGTTAATTTTCACTGCAATTCCTATGAGTGCCATTGGAGGCGTTTTCGCCTTATTAATGAGAGGAATGCCATTTAGTATTTCTGCAGGCATTGGATTTATTGCTTTATTTGGAGTAGCGGTTTTAAATGGGATCGTATTGATCAGTACTTTCAATCAATTGCAGAAAGATGGAATGGATGATATTTTTCAAAGGGTATGGGAAGGAACAAAGATTCGTTTGCGCCCTGTATTAATGACAGCAACCGTTGCTTCTTTTGGTTTTTTACCCATGGCGTTGAGCAATGGAGCAGGAGCAGAAGTTCAAAAACCATTGGCAACAGTTGTTATTGGAGGATTAATTACTGCAACGTTTTTAACATTGGTTGTATTACCATGTTTGTATATCATCTTTTCAGGCACAAAGAAAAGAGGCCTTAATAAAGTAGTAATAACATCAGTTGCTTTATTGCTTTTTACATTTAATACAACAAAAGCGCAACAGCGTATTTCTGTTTCAGCAGCTATTGATACAGCAATAAAAAATAACCAACAAATAAGTATCAATCAGTCTGAAATAAAAAAGGCGGGCTATACAGTTAAAACGGCAAATGAAATTCCAAAGACAGGCGTTTTTGCTGAGAATGAAGATATGCGTCCTTCTGATAACAAAGGGATTTTAAAAATTGGTATTTCACAGGCAATACAATGGCCCGGGTTGTACAAAGCAAGAAAGGAATATTTTAATCAGCAGCTTAAGTACTACCAGTTAAATACTGCAGCACTACAATCGGTAATTAAAAGAGATGTTCGTATTACTTATTATGAATTATGGTATTTACAGGATCAGCAATTGTTGTTTCAGAAGCTGGATAGTATTTATACATCCCTTTATGATGCGGCTGCTTTGCGATTCAAAACAGGAGAATCAGCAGGCCTGGATAAAATTGCAGCAGATGCAAGGCTGAAAGAACTGCAGGCAACTTTGCAACAAAACAACAAAGAAATAATAATTGAGCAGCAGCAGTTAATGATGCTTTTAAATAAAGATGAATGGATGTTGCCGCAAAATATTCCACTCGAAAAGTTGCCTGTTGTTTTAAATGCATCTGATAATATACACCCGTTGCTTGCATTGCAAAGTCAGAATGTGAGTATAGCAGCTTCGAACATAGCTGTACAAAAGAACCTGAATAAACCGGAATTTTCCGGGAGAATATTTTCTCAACGTTTATGGGGAGCTAATGATCCATTCACCGGTTTTTCTGTTACTGCTGCTTTTCCTTTATTTGGAAACAGTTCGTACAGGAACAAAGTAAGACTTGCCAATGCCGATATGGAAGTACAACAAAAGCAATTAACCTATCAAACGCAGCAGTTAAATACGCAAAAGCAATCTGTTATTGCAGCAATAGAAAAAGATCTTGCAATGATTGATTTCTATGAAGGAACGGGGTTAAAACAGGCAGATGAAATTATCAAAGCAGCTTCCTTAAGTTATCGTGCAGGAGAAATAAGTTTTGCCGAACTGAGCCAGTTCCTTACACAGGCAATAGATACAAAAAGAAATTACCTGCAGGTACTTAACAGGTATAATCAATCTGTTATTCAATTCAACTATTATAACAACAATTAAATTATTTATAAATGAACAAGCTAGTAATTATTTTATCCATTGTGTTGTTTTCGGTAGCACTGTCTTCCTGTGGAGATAAAACCTCTAAAGAACCAGCAAAGGAAGAAGCTTCATCAGGAAATAAAGAGGAACACGAACATGAAAATGAAAACACGGCAACGCTTACACAGGAGCAAATAAAAACGATCGGTATTGAGTTTGGCCCGATTGAACAAAAGGAACTTACAAATTCTATTAAGGCAAATGGTGTTCTTACAGTACCCAACCAGAATAAAGCATTTGTTGTACCATATTATAGCGGCGTTGTAAAATCAATCAATGTTCAACCGGGAAGTTTCGTGAAAGAAGGGCAGGCCATTGCTACGATCGTTAATCCGGGGCTTATACAAATGCAACAACAGCTTCAACAATTGAACACACAAATCTCGTTATCCGAAATTGAAGTGAAACGTCAAAAGGAGTTGGTCGAGGGGAATGCGGCGCCGCTTAAAAAACTGCAGCAGGTACAAACGGAATTAGCAACTTTAAAAAGCCAGCGCAGCGGCATTCAACAACAATTATCCGGGATTGGGGCATCACATAACTTTTCACCTGTTATCGTTGTGAAAGCGCCTATAAGCGGAACCGTGAGTAAAGTAAGTGCACAACTGGGCAGTAATGTAGATGTAAATACGCCCATTGCCGAGATTGTAAACAATGAGCAGCTTCACCTTGATCTGTATATTTATGAAAAGGATCTTTCAAAGCTTAAAGCAAATCAAACCATTCATTTTACAATTACCAATAATGCAGGTAAGGAGTATCATGCAGAAATATTTTCAATAGGTACCGCATTCGAAGCAGGAAGTAAAACAATACCTGTTCATGCAAAAGTGATGGGAGATAAAGCCGGGTTGATCGATGGAATGAATATTACCGCGATCGTAAGCCTGGATAAATCAACCGTACCTGCCGTGCCGACCGATGCAATCGTAAGCAGCGAAGGAAAGGATTTTATTTTTATTGTTACGGATGCTCATGCTGAAGATGAACATGCTGCTGATACTTCAAAAAATGCAGTCATGCATCACAAAGAAGAAAATACTACCACTGATAAAGCCATAACTTTCGAAAAAATTCCTGTAGCAAAGGGCACAACGGATATTGGGTATAGCGAAATTACTTTGTTAAAGGATATCCCGGCAAATGCAAAAGTTGTAACGAAGGGAGCATTTTTTATTTTGGCAAAGATGACGAATACGGAAGGGCATGGGCATTGATAAAAGGATTGCTTATAGAAGAAGTATGGGCAAACAAAAGCACATGGGATTTTTTGTCAGGTGCTTCAGCTCTCACAATGCTGCAAATATTGTTTATATCACCAAACTGCTTTTTAGTTAACTGGTTTGTAATTGAGATTTAAATTATCACATTTTAATACCAGGGGAATATAGAATAGCTTAAACATAAAAACAACAATGTTCAATAGCCCATTTATTTTTATATTGGATTTCCATTATTATCTGTTTTCAGAGACTGAGTTTTGAATTTGCCAAGATAAGCATACAGTAAATCAGTATCTTCTGCTTTTATAATTACACAGCCATCCTGCCAGATTCCGTTCGTAGCGAAATGTGGACCCGGCGGATCCCCCTGGTTATAGTGAATATCATGAAGGCCCGGCGATCCATCGGTAAAGGGTGCCCCGAAAACATAAATTCTTTCACTCTTATTCACAAGGGCTTCAAGATCGTTAAGCACATTTTCGCCGGTATCAGTGGCCCATAGCTGGTCATTTCTTTTAAAAATGGCATTGAATAGTGTGATCACAAATGCAACACAACCTTGTGCCCTATTGATAAATGGGCTTCGTATATAATCAATTGCACCGGAAGTTGCATTTCTTGCAAGAGAATGATACCCGTTTGCAAGGCCTGAGATATTGGTGAACATGCTGGCGTCTAAACCCGCAAGAAACATGAATTGAAAATCTCCATTGGGCGTGTTTACGTCTACGGCACACCGGTATGTTGTGCCGCCTGCATTTACGAAAATGTGTCCGTGGAAATATCTTCCAAAATCATCCGGTGGGTCTCTTTCAAATTTAACCAGCGTTCCTATTACAACGCCATATGAAGGTAGTGGCATGGATTTGTTGTTTTAAACTATTTCTGAATGTGGATTTTGTCAAAAGTAAAATAGTGAACATTTTAGCCGGATCAAACAGTGTTTTCACGGTATTTTTTTACCAGCTTCACTTATTAAAGCATATGAAGTTTTGAATAATTGATTAACCTTTTTTTAGCGCATAATGAATTTGTAATGGGTTAACCGCAGGCAGGTAATTCAAAAACAGTAAGCTGATCCCGATATAACCGGCCCTGCCTGGCGTTAGTGTGATTAATTGAAATCCTTCCTATTCTTTTTTTACCGTTTCAGGTTAGGCGCATCTTTTGGTTGCGTTCACGTCGCAGGCGTGATTGTCCCGATTAACTGTTATCGGGATGAAGGCGAAACCATCAAAATGAAAAGAATTTGCTGTTAATTGCAAAGAGACCAAATGTCTGGGCTAATTTATAATCATGATGCCTTTTCACTAAAACCAACATAAGATGGCCAGCTATTCTCTGCACTTACGATTTTAAATGGCTCAATGTTCTAATATCTATCATTGTACCAACCTTCCATTTTGTTTATTATTTCTATAATATTTCTAAATCATCCCGAAAACTTGCTCAAGGTTTTATAGCTGAAGTAGATGGTATCGAGGGGCAGGTTAATGCATTCTCAAAAGAAATGAGTACTTCTATAACTGTAATTAATAAAATGGAAGTCGAATCCAAAGAAGAAGCAGACCCACAATAAATAATTTAGGTAACACCAATACAAAAAGCCACTCTATTTAGAGTGGCTTTTTTATATTTATTCATTGACTTTATCTACCTTAAAATACCTACCTGAATACACACATATTCCCTTTTTCTATATTGGACATGCCATATATGAATATTATCAGGAGGTGACGCCAATGTAGTTATTTTACCAGTAAAAACAGCGTATCCCTTTAAACTAAAGTAATCCTTTACTTGACTTAATACTCTTGGACTGGTTCCATTATACTGATCCAAATAAAGCCATCCCTATCTTACTGTGATATGAGTAAAGAGAAGGACAGATAAAAAGTTTGTGATGATTATTCGTAATAATTATTGGGGTCCTTAAAATTACAACAAGTTTCATGGGAGTATAGATGCAAACAAAAAGCACCTGAGATTTTACTCTCAAGTGCTTCCGCTCCCCCCGTTGGACTTGAACCAACGACCCTCTGATTAACAGTCAGATGCTCTAACCAACTGAGCTAGGGAGGAATCTTCCCCTTGCGGGGTTGCAAAAATAGGGATTTTTGCCTTTTGTTGAAAAAATATTGAGAACTATTTTAACCAGCTCATGATCCCACGAATTTCAACACCTACAAAGATGCCGTCGGGCCGCTGTTCGACAGGGTAAGTTTTTAAATAATAACCTTCTCCCGACACATTATGCCCGTTTGTTAAGCTGAATTTGTACTTATGAAGGGGACACACGATATTACCAACTGCATCTAAATGCCCCAGGGCAAGCATACCGCCTGAATGCGGGCAAGTGGTGGCGCAGGCATATAATTTATCATTTTGAAAAGCAATGCACATACGCTTACCCGGGATCTCAACGATCGTGATATTGTTTTGTTCAAATTGTAATTCCTGGATGCTTTCGGCAATTTTATGCCAGGTGTATTTTTTTTCAGACATAATGGAAAATACATATTATTGTTGATATGTATCCTGATTTTAAAACTCATTTGTTTATTGAAATGGGATGCCGGTAAGTTCCACATGCTTCTGCCCGGGTGCGAATGATAGATACGCGGATATCACGGATGCGGCGGATCAGGCGGATTCAATACCAGCCAGGATAGTATTCCGGCGCATTGAAAATGGGATTTTTACTGCTTTATTTCAGGAATGAATCAACAATATTAATTTTCATGCAATTCGTGCCCTCAATTCGTGGCTCAAAAATTTGTATCTCAATAAAAATATTCAGCTTTATAAGGATACCTCACCTGGTACATTTCTCTTACTTTATTTAATATCGTTTGTCTAAGGCTGTCAAGATTTGTTCTTTCTGTTGCAGATACAAATACACAATTGCCTTTTGTTTCTTCCTGCCAGCGCTCTTTTAATTCCTTTAAAATATTTTCTTTTACTTCTTCTTCCAGCCATTTATCAAAAGCCTCTTCTGCATACCTATCCATTTTATTAAAAATAGTGATCGTGGGCTTTTCGGCGCAACCAAGATCGGCCAGTGTTTTATTTACTACTGTCAGCTGCTCCTCGTATTTGTGATGTGATATATCTACTACGTGTAACAGAATATCAGCTTCACGTACTTCATCCAAAGTACTTTTAAAACTTTCTACAAGATGATGTGGTAGTTTGCGTATAAACCCAACCGTATCACTTAATAAAAAAGGTGTTTGTTCAAACACAACTTTACGGGTTGTTGTATCAAGCGTGGCAAATAATTTATTTTCTGCAAATACATCACTCTTGCTCAATACATTCATAAGTGTCGATTTACCAACATTGGTATAACCAACAAGAGCAACCCTTATGAATTCGCCTCTTTCTTTTCTTTGTGTGAATGATTGCTTGTCAATTTCAGCCAGCCGTTTGCGTAAGAGCGTTATCTTATCCTTTACAATACGACGATCTGTTTCAATTTCTGTTTCACCCGGTCCCCTGGTACCAACACCGCCACCTTGTCTTTCCAAATGCTTCCACATACCCTTGAGCCTTGGTAAAATATATTGGTACTGCGCAAGCTCAACCTGTGTTTTGGCCTGTGCGGTTTTTGCACGGCTGGCAAAGATGTCGAGGATCAGGTCACTGCGGTCGATCGTTTTTGTTTCAAGTATTTTTTCAATGTTGATGATCTGGGAGCCTGTAAGCTCATCATCAAAGATCACCATGCTGATATTGCCCTTAAGTTGTATATAGCTTTTTATTTCTTCAAGCTTTCCTTTGCCCACAAAGATCTTACTATCGGGATGTGCCATTTTTTGGGTGAAACGTTTCATGGTTTTTACACCGGCAGTTTCTGCAAGGAACTCCAGTTCATCCATGTATTCGATCACCTGTTGTTCTGTCTGGTCCTTTTGAACAACACCTACGAGTAAGGCATTCTCTTCTTTTATTGTCGCGTTCTTTTTTTCTATCAAAATATTAATGTTTTCTGATTGGGCTGTTTAATAGTGCAAAGATATTTTATTTAGACAAGCGTATAAAAGATTTCACGCAAAGGCGCAAAGACAAATGCAAAAGATTGCCAAGATCCTTTGCAGCTTCGCGAATCTTTATTGCTTTGCGTGAAATCTTTTCCACAATAAAAAAGCAGGTGATTTCGCACCTGCTTTTTATTACGTTTATGATTGATTATTTCTTAGCACTTTCATCTGATGCATTCTGCCACTTTTTCAATACTTCACAATCTTTATATTCAGGATCTATTTTAATGAAGTATGTTTTGATGTGTTCATCAAACCATTTATCCAAAGCGATCTCTTTCTTTTCTTCAATTGCACGTTGGGAAACTTTGTTATAATCATCTTTTAAATTTTCCCTGTGCGGTTGTGATTGCGATTTCAGGTAAACGATACGCACACCTTGTTTACCGCGTTCATCAGTATAAGCTACAGGCTGTGAGTATTCGCCAACCTTCAGGTCTTTCAAAATCGCAACCAATCCTTTATCCAATTCGTCGATCGTTAAAAAACCACCATTTCTTCCCTGTAACATACCGCCGGTGAATTTACTCATATCATCATCACTATATTTTGAAACGGCAGATCCGAAATCGAGTGTGCCGGAAATTAAATTGGCTCTTATTGAATCAAGGTGTGCAAACCCGGTTTTCATTTCAAACTGTGTAACCTGTGGGATCTTTAAGATATGCCTTACAACAGCATCATCTCCGGCACGGCTTTCCAATTTAATGATGTGCCAGCCAAATTTTGATTTGAATGGAGCTGATACCTGGCCTTCCTTCAATGCAAATGCTTTTGCCAGCCAGGTTGGATCAAGATCTTTTTGGTTGCGGTTTATTTCATAACGGCCACCGTTAGCCTTACTTCCGGGATCATCTGTATTTACAGAGGCAAGTGTACCAAAATCTTTTCCCGCCTCAGCCTGTTTTTTATATTCTGTCAATTGTTCAACACAATAATCTTCTGCTTCATGACTGGCTTTTGGATAAACAATGATCTGCCCGATCTCTACTTCACTTTCATACAATGGAAGACTGTCTGTCGGAATTCTTTCAAAATAAGTTTTTACTTCATTCGGCGTAATTTTTACATCCTCAACAATTTTACTACGCATGGCTGAAGCCAGTTTACGATCCCTGAACCCCTCTTTAAAATCTTCTTTCAACTGGTATATTGTTTTGCCTGCAACTCTTTCCAATTCTTCTTTACTGCCATACTGGCTAATGAAATACCTGATCTGGTTGTCAATATCTCCTTCTATTTCTTCATCAGTAACTGGCAATGAATCTTTTTCTGCCTGTAAAACAAGTGCTTTGATACCCATGCTTTGTTGTAAAGTGAGACATTTTGCATCAGCAGGGACCTCAATACCCTGGCGTTGCATATCAAGTAGGCTGTTATCAATATCACTTTTTAAAACAATCTTATCACCTACCGTAGCGATAATTTTATCTGCAACAACTTTTTTGGGTTGTGCAAATGATGCTGTAAAAATGCAAAGCAGGAGAGTAGTTAGTAGAATTTTATTTTTCATCATGGTATTAAAATCAATAACTGATTAAAGTTGTCAAAAATAAGCCTGTATTGGTTTTATACAGAATGTTAAGTGGCATTTAACAAAAAATTGTCGCCGGAAAAAGAGAGAGATTAGAGTTTACACCCTTTCGAAAAGGTGTAAACTCTAATCTCTCTGAGTCAATTACAAAGTACGTTTTACTTCCACTTCTTCAAATGCTTCCACAATATCACCTACTTTAATATCATTATAGTTTCTTATAACCAATCCGCACTCCATGCTTGATGTTACTTCTTTTGCATCATCACGGAAACGCTTAAGGCTTGCGAGTTCGCCGGTAAAGATCACGATACCATCTCTTACCAACCTGATGCGGTTGTTACGGGCAATTTTTCCATCAAGTACAAAGCAACCGGCTACGGTAGCTTTATCAAACCTGTATGTTTCTCTTATTTCAACATTACCAAGAATTTTTTCTTCTACAGCAGGTTCAAGCATACCTTCCATCGCACTCTTGATCTCTTCAATGGCGTTATAAATGATCGAGTAAAGTTTAATCTGTATCGCTTCACTTTCAGCAAGCTTGGCGGCTTTCATTGATGGACGCACATTGAAACCAATGATGATCGCATCCGATGCGTTTGCAAGCGTAACATCACTTTCAGTAATAGCACCTACTGCTTTATGAATAACTTTTACAACGATCTCTTCTGTACTTAATTTCTGTAAAGAATCACTCAATGCGTCTACCGAACCATCCACGTCACCTTTAATGATAACGTTCAGTTCTTTAAAGTTTCCTAATGCAAGACGACGACCGATCTCATCAAGCGTGATATGTTTTTTAGAACGGATACCCTGTTCACGAAGTATCTGTCCACGTTTGTATGCTACAGATCTTGCTTCACTTTCATCTTCATAAACTTTAAAAGTTTCACCTGCCTGTGGCGCACCACTTAAACCAAGTACAAGTACAGGTGTAGAAGGAGGAGCAACTTCAATGCGCTGGTTACGCTCATTGTACATCGCTTTGATCTTACCAAAGTATTGACCAGATACGATCATATCACCTATGTTCAATGTTCCGTTTTGTACAAGAATGGTTGCAACATATCCACGACCCTTATCAAGAGAAGCTTCAATGATGGTACCATTTGCCTGCTTATCAGGATTTGCTTTTAATTCAAGTATATCTGTTTCAAGTAATATTTTTTCAAGAAGAAGGTCCACGTTAAGTCCTTTCTTGGCGCTTATTTCCTGGCTTTGGAATTTACCGCCCCAGCTTTCAACCAGGATATTCATTGTGGCCAATTGCTCTTTGATCTTTTCAGGATTGGCACCATCTTTATCTATTTTATTGATGGCAAAGATCATCGGAACAGAAGCTGCCTGCGCATGCGAAATGGCTTCCTTCGTTTGAGGCATCACGGCATCATCTGCAGCAACCACGATCACGGCAATATCTGTAACCTTCGCACCACGTGCACGCATAGCCGTAAAGGCCTCGTGACCCGGGGTATCGAGGAAGGTAATTGCTCTTCCGTCTTTTAATGTTACTTCGTATGCACCTATATGCTGTGTAATACCTCCGGCCTCACCGGCAATTACATTTGTGTTGCGTATGTAATCGAGCAAAGATGTTTTACCATGATCAACGTGACCCATGATGGTAACGATTGGCGCTCTTGGTCTTAGGTGCTCTTCTGCATCTTCTTCTTCTTCCTCTTCAAGCTCAGCAGCATCATCCACACCTATAAATTCAACTTCATAATTAAATTCACTTGCTACAAGTTCAATAACGTCGGCTTCCAAACGCTGGTTGATCGACACCATGATACCGAGGTTCATACACTTACTGATCACATCAGCAAAGCTTACTTCCATAAGACCAGCCAATTCACTTACAGAAATAAACTCAGTTACCTGTAGCTTATTGCTTTCTACACCTTCTCCTTGTTGTTCAGCCATTTCTTCTCTCTTGGCCTTACGGTATTTTGCTTTAAGGCTTTTTCCTCTTCCTCCTGCACCTGCAAGTTTAGCCTGTGTTTGTTTTAATTTTTCCTGGATCTCTTTTGCATCGATCACTTTTTCTTCCCTGCGTGCAGGCGTTCCCGTTGATGGGCGTTGGAACCTGTTGCCCTGTCCCTGTCCTTGTTGCTGACCCGGACGGTTTTGTCCACCCCTGTTATCAGGAATAGGCCTGTTGCCCCTTTGCTGACCAGGTTGTTGTTGTGTACCATTACCTTGCCCGTGTTGAGGAGGCGCTCCCGGTTTCTTTTGAATAGGGATCCTTTTACGTTTATGTCTCTCTGCTTCCGTTTCTTTCTTCGGTCTTGTATCATTATCAACAGGCAATGTTATTTTACCGAGTATTTTTGGCCCGGTTAATTTTTGTGCCTGGATATTTTCAATAACGGGCGGTGCAGTTAAAGCAGGATCTTCTGCCGGCGCAGCTGGTTCAACAATTTCTGCAACCGGCTCCGGCGCTTTTTCTGTTTTCCCTTTTGATTTGGTATCCTTCGCTGCAGCTGGCTCCGGCTTGACTTCTTCTTTTTTCTTAGAAGATTTTTTAGGACGTGTGGAAGAATCGATACTATCAAGGTCTATTTTATCCAGCACTTTTGGAGATTCAATTTCCGGTGCTTCAATATTACTAATAGTAGGAGCGGTTTCCTTTTCTGTTTTCTCTTCTTTTGCTGGCGCCTGTTCTTTTGCAGCAACTTCTTCTTTAGCTACAACTTCTGCAACTGCCTCAACTGGTTTTTCTTCTACGGCAGGAACCGGTGCTTCAGGCTTAGAAACCTTTTCTTCTTTTTTCTTAAAAGAAAGATCCTCTTCGTCTCTTTTCTTTTTAGGCTCATTATTACCTGCGCCTTTTGGCAGATCAACCTGTTCTGCTTTTTGTTTAGCAGCTTTATCCTGTTGAAACTCCGACAGCAAAGCCCGGTACATTGGTTCCGTTAGCTTTGAAGATGGTTTCAGATCATCTGCGCTAAAACTTTTCGACACAAGGAAGTCTATCAAGGTATTTGTACCTATATTAAATTCCTTGGCCGCAGCCATCAACCTTGGTGTATTTACTTCTGACATTCGATGTTTTAATTGTCCCTAAGGACATGTTTTTAAATGTATGATATATGATGTATGATGTATGATATAAGTTGCAGATCAGTTGACCATACATCATACATCATATATCATACATCACACATGCAATTATTCTTTTTCAAATTCTTCTTTCAATATTCTTCTTACCTCTTCGATTGTTTCTTTTTCAAGATCTGTTCTACGCTCCAGTTCTTCTGCAGTCAGGTCAAGTACAGAACGTGCGGTATCACATCCAACTTTTTTCAAAGCCTCAATTACCCATGGTTCAATTTCGTCTGAGAATTCTTCCAGGTCAATATCGTAATCATCTTCTTCGCCTTCATTGTCGCGGAATACATCTATTTCATAACCTGTCAATTCACAGGCAAGTTTAATATTAACGCCACGACGACCTATAGCCAAAGAAACCTGGTCTGGTTTCAGGTATACATTTGCATGTAATTTCTCTGTATCAAGATCTATACTGGTAATTTTTGCAGGAGTGAGTGAACGCTGAATAAGCAACTGCGTGTTAGCGGTCCAGTTAATAACGTCAATATTTTCATTCTTCAATTCTCTTACAATACCATGTATCCTGCTTCCTTTCATACCTACACAGGCACCAACCGGGTCGATCCTGTCGTCATAACTTTCCACTGCTACTTTAGCTCTTTCTCCCGGATCACGAACGATCTTCTTAACAACAATAAGGCCATCAAATATTTCAGGTACTTCGATCTCCAATAATTTTTCGAGGAACGAAGGACTTGTACGTGATAAAATGATCACTGCCTGGCTGTTCTTTAATTCAACCTTTTTAACAACGGCCCTGATCGTTTCTCCTTTTTTAAAATAATCGGTAGGTATCTGTTCAGATTTTGGCAACAACATTTCATTGCTGTCCTCGTCAAGGATCAATACTTCTTTTTTCCATACCTGGTAAACTTCGCCGGTAACGATTTCGCCTACACGATCTTCATATTTTTTAATAAGGATATTCTTTTTCAGGTCATTGATACGTGCAGCAAGTGTTTGTTTACCTGCAAGTATAGCCCTGCGACCAAATTCTTTCTGGATATCTACTTCTTCATAAAGCTCTTCTCCCACGCTATAATCAGGTTCAATTTTAATAGCATCTTTCAGTTCAATTTCGGTAAGGGTGTTGTAAAGATCATCGTCATCTACAATTGTACGGCGACGAAAGATCTCAAGATCACCTTTCTGATCATTTACGATCACGTCAAAATTTTCATCACTTCCGTATTTTTTACGGATCAGTGTTTTAAAAACATCTTCCATCACTTTCATTAATGTAGGACGATCGATGTTTTCTGCTTCCTTAAATTCCTGGAAAGAGTCTATTAAATTGATACTTGCCATAAACGCTCCGGCCTCACTCCCCGAAATCATCGGGCACCCGCCGGCGGGGATTTTGTGTTAATTAAAATTTTATAAGAACAATTGCTTCTTTAATTTCTGAAAAAGGGATCGCTTCCTGTTTTACAACGGCCTTTTTATTTTTACCCTCTGTAAATTCAATGACAATTTCATTTTCATTTACGCTGGTCAGTTTCCCGGTTTTTTTTGAATTATCTTTTAATGAAACCTCAAGATCTCTTCCAATATTCTTTATATACTGCCTGTGCAGTTTTAAAGGTTCACCAATTCCCGGGCTGGAAACTTCCAGTGAAAAATCACCGTTCGGATAAATGCTCATTTCCTCCATTATTTTATACAAAGCCCGGTTTATTTTTATGCATTTTTCAATGGACAAACCCTTATCCGCATCCAGGTATATTTTGATATTATTTGTTGGTTTGATCCTGATATCAACTAAAAAAATATCATCCGTTAGTAATGGATGCAGGAGCTTCTGTACTATTTCTATTTGATTTTCCCCGCTCATGATGCTTTTAAAAAGAGGAAGGGAACCCCCGGTTCCCTTCTTTTCTGTTTCTTTTTCCATTGCAAATATACGGAGTATGTAATTACCGGCCAAATTCAGTAACAATTTGGTAGTTGAAATGCACCAGTTTTTTCACCGCAGAGAACGGGAGAAGCTGAGTTTATGCCGAGAACATCCGTCTAAACCCTGTCTGCCGGCAAGCAAGTCTTTACTCTTGTTCTCTGCGGTGAAAAAATGGGACCTTCCACAGATAAAAATTAACAATAAGATATTCCCCCGAAATATAACTTTGTCATATGAATATTTTAAAACTCGCTTTTGAGTTGTTCGTTATTTACATGGTTTATAAATTGATCTTTGAATTTATCATTCCTGTTTACAACACAACCAGGCACATGAAGCAAAAAATGAATGAAATGCATCAGAAGATGCAGGAGCAGGAACAGGTAAATAGTCAGCAATACCATAACACCACTGCACATAAAGAGCCGTCTAAGAAATCATTTTCGGATGATTATATTGAGTATGAGGAGATTAAGTAATTGACACTTTTCAGGGTTTGTAATATGCATCTTTTAAAAAGACTTAGTATTTACTAAGGTCCAGTTCTTCAATTTTTTCGCCGGGGAGGAGATGATGGGTTTTAAAACCCATTTTTTTTGCACCTGCAATATTATCTTCTATATCATCTATAAAAAGAGTTTCGGCAGGATTTATCCCTGCATCTTTTGATACAAACTGGTAAATATCACTGTTAGGCTTCCTGAAACCAATTAAATGTGAATAATAGCTTTTGGTAAAAAAGCTGTCAAGCGAATCAAGTCCTGTTTGTTTTTTTAATATCATGTTGACAGCTGCAAAATGAATGGAATTGGTATTGCTCAATAAGAACAGGTTGAAGTTTGATCTTAATTTTTTCAAATGAGCAAGGCTTTCTTTTCTGAAATCAAGCAACATACTGTTCCAGGCAGTTTTTACCTGGTCAACTGTTGTTCCTTCCTTACCAACTTTCAACATGATCGTATAAAACTTCTTTTCATCCAGTATTCCTTTTTCAAGCTTTTCAAAAACCTGGTCAACCTTGAATTGCGAATACATCAATTCAAAATGAGGAAATCCCAGCTCTTTAAAAGCGGCTGGTGGTTTTGTAAAATCAAGATCAATTAATACATTACCAAGATCGAAAATGATATTTTTTAATGCACTCATATTTTTATTTGTGGAATGAAAATACAGGTTTTATAAAGGACACGATCATTTGCAGTGCATGTGATGAGAATATATAAGGCTGATTTTATTTTACAAGGACCACCATGTTTTTTATTTGAGTAAATAAGGCTCAATTATTTTTTTCCAGATGGCATAGCCCTTTTCATTCATATGCAAATTATCTGAAACGAATAATTCTTTTCGCATGGAGCCGTCTGCATTCAGCATTTCATCATAAATATTAATATACGCTGCCCGTTTTTTATTCTTTAAAAAATGTTTTATCATTTTATTTGTGGCTATAACTGCCGGTTGAATTTTTTGCCTGCTTGGGCTTGGTTTTATAGATACAAATGCGATTGATACAGCAGGTAAATTTTTTCTCAACAGGAAAAACAATTCCTTAAATCTTTTAAAAACAATTGTTGCTGTGATGCTATCAGAAGACGCAAGATCGTTTTCGCCGCAATAGATCACAACTTGTTTTGGTGCATAATTAATAATAACATCATTTGCATAATGAATAACATCTGGTAAGGTTGACCCACCAAAGCCACGATTCAAAACAGGATAACCCTTGAAATCGGCCTGCATGTTTTGCCACTTACGAAACGAAGAACTTCCTGCAAAAACAATTGGATGTTGGTTAGCAAACGCATATGAAATAGAATCAGCTTTTTTAAATGATGCAATTTCATCTGCAAAAGCCTGCGCATTTGTTATAGCAGGAACAAAGAGAAGCGCAATAAAAGAAACATATATGAAAAAACGCTTCATTGGATTCTACATTTATATTAACTGCCCGGTGGCGTTATGCAAATGTATCGTCACGCACCTGAATATGCTCAATTAAAATTATCCATCCTGTTGTTGCAATAACGTGGGCAATCTTTACATCATTTTAAAAAACCTTTTGCAAATACCTGAATTTACTTACTTTTGCTGCCTGTTATTAAAAATAACAGGGCCTATAGCTCAGCCGGTTAGAGCACCTGACTCATAATCAGGGGGTCCCTGGTTCGAGCCCAGGTGGGCCGCACGTGAAGATCAAGCGATTACAACGAAAGTGGTGATCGCTTTTTTTATTTGCACAGGACTTGCATAAGATCGATTAAATTATCTAACTAAGCTTTTCTTTGATTTTGTTTTTAAACCAATATGCAATCACATATTTTGCCTTCTCTTCTTATTAAGTTAATTATCGAGAATGGGATCTGAATTCATTATATGAACCATTAAAATTTCGGCCCATTGTATACTGCAATTAATTTTTTATAGCGGTCACATACGAAAGGAAACTATTTAACGAACACGGACAGTTATTTGTTTAATTATTATCGGCTTGAATTCAGAATTCCACGATTGCGTTTCATAAAAAGTGACTTTTGTTTCACCTTTTGCAATAGCTTTCAGTTCATAAACAACAGGAAAAGTTTCACCAATGTTGGAGGGCATTTTTTTATCTTCAATAGAACTTTTCTCTTTCATTGATATCTCTAACAGAGAATCACTTTCCTGCCTGAATAAGAGTTGCAACCCGGAAACAGCGCGGGGGGGTATGGTTACTTCGCGGGTTTCACCAAGATCCATTACGTATTTATCAGTTTCCATTTGTTTACACGATGTAATTTGAATAAAGAATGATAGTAAAACGGCGATTATAAGTTTCATCAACGAAGTTATTTTAAAAGCCGGCTGAGAAAATATGATTTTTCTCAGCCGATTATTTTTTATTACTGATACCATTTATGATACATGGAAGAATCTGTTCCTTCTACAAAACAATCCAGTCGCCCGCTTTTCCACGAACTGACCCCGACGCCTGATGAAAGCAATCCTCCAAGATCTTCTTCCCCGCTCCATGTTTTTCCATCCCACCACTTGTGCTTCATATGATAATTCGTGCCGGGATAAAATACATCAATCCTATTCTTCCCCCATGAAACGGCGCCAGGTGAGTCCATGACGGTACCGCCAAGATTTTCCCAGGTACTCCATGTTTTTCCGTCCCACCATTTATGATATAAATGATGATCCATTCCCATGACAAAACAATCGAGCCGGTTGGCAGACCATGATGCGGCAGCCGGTCCTGAACCAAGAGTGCCGCCGAGATCTTCCCAAGAGTGCCAATTACCATCGTACCACATATGGAACATTGCGGAATTCATGCCGCGTGCGAATACATCAATCCTTCCATTGCCCCAGGACACGGCTGTGGGCTCGCTTGACAGCATGCCGCCCAAATCTTCCCAACCGCTCCAGCCGCCTTGATACCATTTATGATATAAATGATGATTCATGCCTGTAACGAAAATATCAAGCCTTCCATTTGCCCATGAACAAATCGCTGGTGCGCCCTGAATTTGACCGCCCAGGCTTTCATACCCATTCCAGGATGAACCGTTCCACCATTTATGATAAACGGCGGAATCAGTTCCTCTCACGACAACGTCTATCCGATTATCCCCCCAGCTTACGGCATTTGGTTTTGAGGTCAGAAGACCGCCAAGATTTTCATACCCGTACCAGCCTTGATCACGCTGAGGTAAAATGACCCCCGTAACGCCCGTTTTCGTCCATGTATCTATATCACATTCGCCATAGGCAATTTTAAAGAATCCGCCCATACCCCAACCGGTATCCCATGAATTTTTACAAATCCAGCATTGCTCTGCTTCCGAGTAGCCGATGATGGCGACACAATGGTAACCTTCCAGCACACCGCTAATGTGATGATATACGCCGCTTTGATAATTATAAAAATCAGTATAAACAGCGAATGCCGTGGCTATCGGTCCAGTCGTTGTTAGATAATTTTTTGCCTCCTGGTATGTATTTAGGTCATGCGTAGCCGTTATTTTGGTAATTCTTGAATTTCTATCCGCACATGTGTGACAGGTAGGGTTAGCAGGATTAGCCCAAATATCATTTCCCGGAAAGGCCGTAGCATAAGGAAAACAAGCCTCGTCACAAACACCCCTGCTTTTGATCTGGTTAAATGCATCCTGGTGATTCCAGCCCCCGCAGTTTGCGCCATGAGATGAGCAAAAATGTTGATCGCCTTCTGACAGATCAATTAACTGGTTCTTTTCGATTGAAGCCATGGATTCAGTCACTGCGACCGTACAAAATGAAACACATGATCCGCAGCGGCCCTGGCTTTTAACAGCGGTAACGTGATTACCGTTTCTGTTCCGCCAGTCTACTGCAGGGTCATAAGCCAGTGCCGCCCGAGCGGCTCCCGCTTTGGGTGCGGCTTTTTGGGCCGTTGTCGGATCAAATCCTAAAAGTTTTTTCTTCGCGTCATCGGGAAGGATAGAAATATGATTTTCAATTGCACGCCATCGTGCATTACCGCGGTGGAGGTCTGAGACAAGACTGTCCAGTTTTAAAGTTCCCATACATTATAATTTTTGATGCCTACTCTTGATCGGATTTTCGGCTAACTCCGCTTTTAAGAAAATGAAAAAGCGGATAAAGGAATTTCAATAAGAGGTGAAATGCATAATGGAAGCGTACAATAGTAATTCTTTAGTATTTTCCCGGCTACGGGAAAAATACGGTTTGTAAAACGGGGAAATTCCCTGCTTGAATTCTTGAGAAAAAGGTCCCGTACTATATAAATAAATACATTTAGCTTATTGAAATGAATAGCTTTTTATTATTTCTATCGTGTTGAAGTGTGAAGGATTGGTAATAAATTGATCATGGAGTTCCAATTGATTGTCTGCATGAATTGATTGAAATAATTCCACGACTTCTTTTTCAATCGGTTTAATTTCTATAAAATCGCCTCGTGTCGGGAAACTAACACGGCTGATCAAAGCAATCGAAAACGTAAACAAGCGTGAGATATAGAACTTTCATAACTGAATTCTAAGTTAGCCATCTGGTAATGATAATTACACAGTGTTTTCACAGTTCTTTGTAAAAGTGGTCGGCCTGGCGGCTAACACATTGGATATCTCTACCTCGTAAATGAATGGCAAATATTTGTTTGAACTTTTTTTAAAATGAATCGTGTTTAATAGATCAACCTGATCTGTATCGTAGTATCGCCCGTTAAAAAAATCTCACAATCCTTAAATACAGGAGCAGATAATATCGGCCTGAAATTATTTGAAAACCCATATCCCTCTTTCGGGATGCCCAGCATATTTGTGTTACATTTTTTATCGCTATTCTCGTCATGCAAAATTGCAATTGCATATATCCCTTTTGGCAGGTCTTTTATGAGATAGGGGCCAGGGATATCACTGATTTTAAAAACAGCCTCTCTGTATTGTTCGTTAGCTTTTGGAAAAGATTTGTCGTTGTTATAAATTTTTACCTGGATATTGCCTTTTTTGTTTTTAATATTGGGAACATTAATAACAAGATTGCATGTTTGTGCAGGAATATGCCGATCAAAAAAAGCTACAATAAATATCAACAAAGATTTTATCAATACCATATTATCTAATGACTACCATTTAATATTATTGGTTGCCTGTTAGTTCACTTAACAGCTAATTTATATCATCCCAAACAATCCGAAGTTTAAAAACTGGTTATTACTAAAAAAATAAAATAACAGTATTGGGCATGCCTAAGGTTTAGTGAACCTTCCTGTTGTTTTTGTTGCTCTTGGTATTGGGCTAACTTAAAGGAAACTAATTTCTTTACCGCAGAGAGCAAGAGAGGCTCTGCGTAAACTTAGCCTCTCTTGTTCTCTGCGGTGAAATTTAAAACCAGCCGGCTACTTATAGGTTATATATGTACGATGCTTAAATAAGAAAAAGCTATCTTCGCAGCCCTTATAAAAATAAGGCTATTGAGGGCCATGGGTTTCCTCAATATCATTTAACCTTTCATTAACCCGCGGGCATTTATTTTTGCCGCACAAGAATTGACTATGAGAAAATTATTAGTGATCATCATTGCCCTGGTAGCAGTTGTACCTGCTTTTTCACAGAAAACAGCTCACAAAAGCAAGAAAAAATTTAACCTGGGCAGCCGTGCAGGAGATCACTTCATGCTTCAATACAGCCTGGACAGCTGGTCGGGTGCTGCAGATAGTGTGCAGGACAGGATCAAAACCTTTTCCAAAGGGTTCAATGCTTATTTAATGCTTGATCTTCCGTTCAAAAGCGACCAGCGTTTCAGCGTTGGTCTTGGTCTTGGCGTAAGTACCAGCGGTATGATGTTTAAGAATACAATTGTTGATGTATCAGCGCATACTCCTTACCTGCCTTTTATAGCTGCCGACACAATTGAGCATTACAAAAAATTCAAAGTAGCCACATCTTATTTAGAAATACCGCTGGAGTTGAGATTTACAGCAAATCCTGAAAAACCTGCCAAGACCTTTAAGATCGCTCTTGGGGCGAAGGTGGGTACGCTTTTGAATGCACATACCAAAGGAAAAACGTTGCTGGATGGTTCGGGAAATACGATCGG
The DNA here is from genome assembly GCA_047601875.1 of Ferruginibacter sp. Lineage (GTDB taxonomy): Bacteria > Bacteroidota > Bacteroidia > Chitinophagales > Chitinophagaceae > Ferruginibacter. Next base: position 2,410,390 of record JASGIL010000001.1, read on the forward strand.
AAGCTTTACAAGTAAAATTAATTCGAGGAGTTATTTTAATTCAACCAAGCTGGCACTTACAGGAAGGATCGGATATGGATATTTCAGTGTTTTCGGTTCATATAATCTTACAACTATATTTAAAGACAATGTTGCTCCCAACACAAAGCTTCTTCAAATTGGTTTAACAGTAAGTGGTTTATAAAATCAGGAATTTTTATATTATTATCCCTCGCAAAAGCGGGGGATTTTTGTTTGCTGTATTTCAATAAGCTAATTTTGCATCTCAACAAGGGGATCATACATCATGAGCGATGCAATCAAACACGAATGCGGCCTTGCCTTCATCCGCCTTCGCAAACCTTTCAGTTATTACCAGCAAAAATATAATTCAGTATTGTACGGTTTAAATAAGCTGTACCTGTTGATGGAGAAACAACACAACCGTGGCCAGGATGGTGCTGGTGTAGCTGCTGTAAAACTGGATACCGAACCAGGTTATCCTTTTATGTACCGCATTCGGAGCAATGCACAACAACCAATTGCTGATGTATTTTCACGGATAGGAAAGGAGATTGAAGAAATAGAAAAATACCAGCCTGATATCAGGAACCATCCGGGGCTGATGAAAGGCCACCTGAATATAATGGGAGAAGTTTTGTTGGGCCACCTGCGGTATGGTACACAAGGAAGAAATGATGTTGAGTTTTGCCATCCCTTCATTAAAAAAAACACTATCCCTGCCCGTAATATAGCTTTGGCAGGGAATTTCAATCTTGTAAATACAGAAGAACTATTTGACCTGGTGAATATTTCTCCCGGGCCATTTCAAAAACAAAGTGACCTGGCAGCTATGATGGAAGTGATTCATCATTTTCTTGTTAAGGCAGATGAAAAGGCACCCGGGCAATTGGATATTATAAACTTACTGAAGAAAGCAGTTCCAATGTTTGATGGCGGTTTTCATTTTGCAGGTATTGTTGGTAACGGTGATGCATTTGTAATGAGAGATGCACATGGTATCAGGCCTTCTTATTATTATATCAATGATGATATTGTTGTTGCTGCGAGTGAAAGAGCTGCAATACGTACTGCATTTAACCTGGAAGAAAACGAAGTGAAAGAATTGATGCCGGGTACAGCGTTGATCGTTAAGAATGACGGAAGCTATTCATTGGAACAGATCGTTCCGGCACAGGAAAGAAAAGCCTGCAGCTTTGAAAGGATATATTTCAGTCGTGGAAGCGATGAAAAAATTTATCGTGAGCGTATTGCGCTTGGATACAATTTAAGTGATGTTGTTTTAAAAGCGATTGATTACGATCTTAAAAACACCATCTTCTCTTTTATACCCAATACAGCCGAGACCGCTTTTTATGGATTAATTAAAGGAGCTGAAGATTATTTAAATAAAATAAAAATTGAACGTATACTAAGCTGGGGAAATGATTATGATGAAGAGAAACTATCGGAAATGGTGAACCGAAAAATACGGATCGAGAAGATCGCCATAAAAGATGTTAAGCTGCGGACTTTTATTACTGAAGACAGCAGCCGCAATGAAATGGTACAACACGTATATGATATTACCTATGGTACCGTTCGTAAAAACATAGATACGCTTGTTGTTATTGATGACAGCATTGTAAGAGGCACAACTTTAAAAGAAAGTATTATCCGCATGCTGAACAGGCTTAGCCCGAAACGTATCATTGTTGTATCATCGGCTCCGCAAATACGTTATCCGGATTGTTATGGGATCGATATGAGTAAGATGGGCGATTTTATTGCATTCAGGGCAGCTGTTGAATTGCTTAAGGAAAGAGGCCAGGAAGGACTGCTGACCGAACTTTTGAATAAGTGCAAAGAACTTCAACGCAACAACCAATTACATTCTGAGAATGTAGTAAGACAGGTATACAAAACATTTACCCTTGATGAGATCAGCAATAAGATCGCCGAACTTATAACACCCAAAGACGTAACCATACCTGTTGATGTTATCTACCAAACGATTGAAACACTTCATGAAGCATGCCCCAATAATAAGGGAGACTGGTATTTTACCGGCAACTATCCTACACCGGGAGGGAACAAGGTTTGCAACAGGGCCTTTATGAATTATGTTGAGGGGAAGAATGTGAGAGGCTACTAGTTGAACATTGAGCGTTGTACGTTGGATATTGAAAATTTCTTTGAAGTCTCTGATAATTTAAAGTCTCCAATTTAAATATTCAATATTCAACGTACAATGTTCAATATTTAAGGGAAATACACTAAGAAATTCTGTTGAAAATACGTATCGATAACCTAAAACTTTTCCCCTGTATTCATTTACTTTTGATCTGCAATGTGGTTAACGTATAAAAAAAGCAACATGAAATACCTATACATTACAAGACATGCCAAAAGCAGCTGGGTAGATTTCACAAAACCTGATTTTGATCGTCCTTTGAATGATCGTGGTAATAAAGACGCTCCAGACATGGCAAAACGCCTTTTAAAAAGAGGTGTTGTTATTGATGCCTTTGTAAGCAGCCCTGCTAAAAGAGCAAAAGCCACCTGTAAACATTTCTGCAATGAATTCGATGTGAATACTGATAAAATTATTTTTGTTGATAAGCTTTATCATGCTTCGCTGGAAACTTTTTACGAGGTTATACATGCATTGGACAACAAGTACAGGAGTGTTGCTATTTTTTCTCACAACCCTGGCATAACAGATTTTGTAAACACTTTATGTGAAAATGTGAGGGTGGATAATGTACCAACATGCGGCGTTTTTGGTATTGAAATAAATATTAAGGACTGGAAAGAGTTTAAAGGAAAAAACAACCAGTATTTGTTTTTTGATTATCCTAAATCATAAACACCTTACAAGAATATGGTTGACCACAAGTTTTTTAAATTCGCATTTGCATAATTATCAGCTTCAAAATTTGTTTTCGCAGAAACAAGAGGAGGCTATACTAATGAAAAACGCTTCTTCCAAAAATTTTAACTGTTACCCACGCATATCCTGCACTCATGTTCTAATTTGATTGACTCCAGTTGAAGCAAAAATCAAACAACTAATCTATAATAAAAAAACCAGATTTGTTTTATTACTTTACACTAGGATTCGGCAAATGCCATCATAATTAGCAACTAAAGAATGAGCCCAATTGCTTTTATTGACACGGAAATTGAGCCAAAAAGCCAAAAGATTCTAGACATCGGTGGCATCAAAGCTGACGGTAATTCCTTTCATTCTAATTCATTAACTGGATTTATTAATTTTCTTCGGGGAACAGAATTTATTTGTGGGCACAATATTTTTAACCATGACTTAAAATATATCGGCAACGCTGTTTACGAAGCCGGTATTAATCATTTGAATGTCATTGATACGTTGTTTTTCTCCCCATTACTTTTTCCTGCAAAGCCCTATCATGCTTTACTCAAAGACGACAAACTACAATCAGAAGACACAAACAATCCCCTTAATGATTCAATAAAAGTGAAAGACCTTTTCAATGATGAAGTTGCAGTATTTCAGCAAACAGATCAAGCACTAAAACAAATTTTCTATTACCTTTTAAATGACAAAAAAGAATTTCACTCCTTTTTTAATTTTATAGAATATACAGCTAGTGATAAAAACCCTGAAAAATTAATTCGTACAAAATTTCAAAATGAAATTTGTGAACAGGCAGACCTAGAAAAAATAATTTCTGAATACCCCGTTGAATTAGCTTATGCTTTGGCATTAATAAATTGCCGAAACCGTTATTCAATCACGCCGCCCTGGGTGCTTAAAAACTACCCTGATGTAGAAAAATTAATGTCTGCATTGAGAAGTAAACCCTGTCTCACAGGTTGTGCATATTGTAATAAAGCATTAGACATACATAAAGGATTAAAAACGTATTTCGGATTTGATTCTTACAGAACATACGCAGGTGAAAAACTGCAGGAAAATGCTGTTAAGGCAGCTATTGACAATAGATCTCTTTTAGCAGTTTTTCCAACTGGTGGCGGCAAGTCAATTACATTTCAGGTTCCTGCATTAATGAGTGGTGTTGCAATAAAAGGTTTGACTGTTGTTATTTCACCATTACAATCTTTAATGAAAGACCAGGTTGATAACCTTGAAAAGATTGGGATCACTGATGCAGTTACAATCAATGGTTTACTAGACCCGATTGAAAGAGGAAAATCTTTTGAAAGAATTGAAGACGGATCCGCGTCTTTGCTTTATATCTCACCCGAATTGCTTCGCTCAAAAACAATTGAACGGGCTTTATTAGGTAGAAAAATTGTTCGCTTTGTAATAGATGAAGCCCACTGTTTTTCATCATGGGGGCAGGATTTCAGAGTTGATTATTTGTACATTGGCGATTTCATAAAGCAGATCCAGGAAAAGAAAAATCTTGAGGAAGCCATTCCTGTTTCCTGTTTTACAGCAACAGCTAAGAGAAAAGTAATTGAAGATATATGTGCATATTTCAAAGAAAAGCTGTCTCTTGATTTAGAGATTTTCAGTTCAGGTGCGGCAAGAACAAACTTGCAATACAAAGTTTATGAAAAAGGAAATGAAGACGAAAAGTATAATTTAGTAAGAAATTTAATTGAAGAAAAGAATTGCCCGACCATCATTTATGTTTCAAGAACATACAAAGCGTATTCACTTGCAAAGAGATTGACGGATGATGGCTTTAATGCCAAACCCTACCATGGCAAACTGGATATGAAAGAAAAAACCGCCAACCAGGATGCTTTTATAAAAGGAGAAGTTTCAACAATGGTTGCAACTTCCGCTTTTGGAATGGGTGTTGACAAGAAAGACATTGGAATGGTAATTCACTATGATATTTCAGATTCATTAGAAAATTACATCCAGGAAGCAGGAAGGGCAGGCAGAGATGAAAGTATAACGGCGGATTGTTTTGTATTGTTCAATGAAGAGGACCTTGGTAAGCATTTTATCATGCTCAACCAAACAAAACTTTCAATCAAAGAAATTCAACAGGTTTGGAAAGCGATAAAAGAAATAACGAGATTTCGTTCTACCGTATCAAATTCAGCATTGGAGATTGCACGAAAAGCAGGTTGGGATGATAACCTTGCTGAAATTGAAACAAGAGTTAAAACAGCTATTGCAGCGCTTGAAGACGCTGGCTATTTGAGAAGGGGACAAAATATGCCCCAAATTTTTGCAAACAGTATTCTTTCAAAAAATGCCCAGGAGGCAATCGGAAAAATAAATGCTTCGGAAAGGTTTGAGGAGAAACAAAAAGAAAAGGCAATAAGAGTTATTAAAAAACTTTTTTCAAGCAAAAGCACAAAACAAATTACGGATGAGGCGGCAGAATCAAGAGTGGATTACATCTCCGACCATTTGGGAATTGTAAAAGAAGAGGTAATAAATATTGTCAATCTTCTTCGTGAAGAAAACATTTTAGCGGATGCCAAGGATTTAACTGCATTCATCAAGAAGGGAGAAAACATTAACCGTTCATTGAAGACTGTAGAAGCATTCTGTCAGATTGAAAATTTTCTTTTGCCATTATTTGAGGAAAAAGAAAAAACTTTTCACATAAAGGAATTGAATGAAGAGGCAGAGAAAAAAGATTGCAAAGATGTTACACCAAATAAAATAAAGACGATCATCAATTTTTGGTCGATCAAGAATTGGATCAAAAGATATAATGAAGAATATTCAAAGAACCATATTGTAATTCTTTGCACGCAGCCGAGAGCGTCACTGAAAGAAAAGATGGAAAAACGACATGAGTTGGCCAGGTTTATTGTTGAATTTCTTTACGAGAGAAGTAATTTAACCATAGCGGATAGAGAAAAAGAAGAAGTATTGGTTGAGTTTTCAGTTCATGAATTAAAAACTGCGTTTGAAAAAAAGCAAAGCCTTTTTGAAATTAAAGTTTCAATTGAGGATATAGAAGACACTCTTTTTTATCTTTCAAGAATTGAAGCCATAAAAATCGAAGGCGGATTTTTAGTTGTTTATAATCGCTTAACAATTGAAAGATTAGAACCGGACACAGCTATTCAGTATAAAAAGAAAGATTATGAACGGTTGAATCAATTCTACGAAAACAAAATTCAGCAAATTCACATTGTTGGCGAATATGCCAAAAAAATGATCATTGATTATAAAGGAGCATTACAATTTGTTGATGATTATTTTCAATTAAATTATAGTTCCTTTCTAAAGAAATATTTCCCAGGAAGTAAATCAGACATCCTTAAACTTAAAATGACGCCGAACAAGTTTAAACAACTTTTCGGTGATCTTTCTCCGACGCAATTAAAGATCATTAATGAGAACGAAGCAAAGCATATTACTGTTTTAGCTGGGCCTGGAAGTGGAAAGACAAAGGTATTGGTTCACAAATTAGCATCGCTTCTTTTGATGGAAGATGTGAAGCATGAACAATTACTTATGGTAACTTTTTCAAGAGCTGCAGCAACAGAATTTAAAAAACGATTGGTCTCACTTATTGGAAATGTAGCCCACTTTATTGAAATAAAAACTTTTCACTCTTACTGTTTTGACTTACTGGGAAAAGTTGGAAGTTTAGAAAAATCAGATGCAATTTTGATAAGTACGATTGAAAAAATTAAGAATGGGGAAGTAGAAACTAACCGAATTACAAAGACAGTTTTGGTAATTGATGAAGCGCAGGATATGAATGCTGATGAGTTTGCATTAATTAATACATTAATGGAACAGAATGAAGAGATGAGAGTTATTGCAGTAGGAGACGATGATCAAAATATATACGAGTTCCGCGGAGCAAGCTCAAAATACCTGGAGCAGTTTATGAAAGAAAGAAAAGCGTCCAAACATGAGCTCATAGAAAATTACAGAAGTACAAATAATTTAGTTGAATTTACAAACGGATTTGTAAAACAAATTCGTCACCGTTTGAAAATAACTCCTATTACTGCAAAGCAAACAGGCAATGGAAACGTGAAATTAATTCGTTATCAAAAGGGAAATCTTATTTCTCCTCTAGTACAAGACATACTTTTAACAGGACTTGCCGGAACAGCCTGTATGCTTACTAAGACAAATGAAGAAGCATTGCAGGTTACAGGTTTACTTGTAAAAAATGGGATGCAGGCAAAGTTGATCCAAAGCAATGAAGGGTTCAGTTTGCAAAATCTCCTGGAAATACGGTTTCTTTTGAATGAAATAAACAAGGGTGATGATATAAAAGTAATTAGTGATGAAGTTTGGGCAAACGCCAAAAACGAATTAAGAAAAAAGTTTCAGTTGAGCTCAAAGCTAGAATTGTGTAACAATCTTATAAGGCAATTCGAAAGCAGTAATTCAAGTAAGAAATACAGGTCCGATTTAGAAGTTTTTATAAGAGAATCAAAGCTTGAAGACTTCTACAATGAAAGCGGGGAAACGATTTTTGTTTCTACTATTCATAAAGCAAAAGGAAAGGAGTTTGACAATGTTTTTATAATGCTTGAAAACTTTGATGCTACAACTGATGAGGCAAAACGCCAATTGTATGTTGCAATGACAAGAGCAAAGCATAATCTAACAATTCATTTAAACGGGAATTATCTTAATAGTATCACAGCAGAAAATTTAAAAATACTTGATGATAGAAAAGAACATTTGCCTCCCGATGAGCTGGTAATGCAGTTGTCTTTTAAACATGTTTGGCTGGATTATTTTATTAGCCGACAACATCTTATTTCGCAACTAGTCAGTGGAGAGTCTTTGATAGTAAATGGCGACGAGTGTACAACAAGTAAAGGGCATTCTGTACTCAAATTTTCAAAATACTTCATGAGTATAATTGAAAAGCAAAAACAAAAAGGCTACCACTTGAAGCGAGCCAAAGTAAACTTTATTATATACTGGAAAAAGGAAGATGTAGAAACCGAATTTAAAATTATTTTGCCAGAGCTATATTTTGAAAAATGAATATAGTGTAATGATAAATTTTCTCTTTAGTACATTTTACAAAATTTTCTCAAAGAATACAGCAGTTGATTCCGGGTTAAAATAGTAAGCAGGTATTTCATAAAAACCATTTCGCTTATACAGATTTATCGCCGGCGTCATATTGCTTAAAGTATCAAGCCTTATTTTTTTGTAATTATATTTTTTTGCAAGTTTTAATGCATCCTGCAACAATGCGTTGCCGATCCCATGTTGTTGAAATTCCGGCTTCACATACATACGTTTTAATTCAGCAGTATCTGCATCTATTTTTCTTATTGCAATGCATCCTGCATATTCCGATTCTTTTTTACAAAGAATGATACCGCCAAACGGGGCGGCATACATTTCCTTCAACGATACAAGCTCTTCTTCAAAATGCTGGAAGCTTAGATCTATATTTAACCATGCTGCATACTGCCGGAATAATGATATAGCAGCTTCATATTCTGAGTCAGTATGCACATGAATATTCTCAATCATTGTTTTTTGATTTGGTAGCTAAATAAACACCTGTTAAAATAAAAGCAGCCGCAATTATTTTATACAACGATAATTGTTCTTTTAAAAATATCATGGCAATTATTGCTGCAAAAAAAGGTTGTGAATATATATATGCTCCGGCAATTGAAGCTCCCAGGATCTTAATACCATAAACATTGAAAAGATAAGCACAAAAAGTACCGCCAAAAACAATTAACCCAAGCAGGGCAAATTCTTTTATATCATAAGATTGCCAGGGCGTTTCCGTAAATTCTTTCCAACAAAATGGCAGCATCACAAAAAGCCCGATTGTAAAGATCATCCTGATCACAGTTACGGGCTTATATTCCGTCATTAATGGTTTTACAAGGATAAAATAAATACTGTAAGAAGCCGCATTTATTATAACGAGTATATCTCCCCATAAAACATCTGTTGGGTTGCCTGTATTATCGCGGGCAGCTATTAATATAGCAGCACCGCTTATTCCGAGTACCAGGCCTGCAATTTTTAATTTGTTGAGACGCTCCTTTAAAAAAATGGTAGCGATAATGGTTATAAGAATTGGCGTGGTAAGCATCAGCAACGATGCATGAATAGAATAAGTAAGTGATAAACCTTTAATAAATAAAAGCTGGTTGATGGTAATACCCGTAAGCGCACATAGTATAAACCTGAAAATATCTGTCTTACGGATATTGGTTGGGCGCTGATTAAATAAAAAGATCAACCATAACAGTATAGTAGTAACAGCAACGCGGATAAGGTTTAAACCAAACGGTTTAACCAAATGTGAATTGATAAGATATTTTACCGCAGTGAAATTAATAGCGAAAAAAATATTTGTAGCCAGTAATGCTAAATGTGCTTTTGGTTTTTGTTGCATTCGGCAACAAAGATAGCTAGCGAAAAACTATTGCCACTGATTCATGGATGATTGTCTGAACTATGATTTGATCAGCGGCCTCTAAATAAAAAACCGTCTTTAGAAAAAGACGGCCTTATACTTACTAACCCCAGTATGTATAAAAAATGGAAATAAACTATTGTGCCTGCATTTCCTTTATTTTTTCCCTGATCTTAGCTTCGATCTCTGCAGCCAATTCAGGATTATCGATCATTAATTGTTTAACAGCTTCACGGCCTTGCCCAAGTTTATCAGCATTATAGCTGAACCAGCTGCCGCTTTTTTGAACAATACCAAGTTCCACGCCCATATCAATAATTTCCCCTGCTTTGGAAATACCTTCTCCATAAATGATATCAAACTCTGCCTGGCGGAAAGGAGGTGCCACTTTATTTTTAACCACTTTCACTTTTACATGGTTACCAATTACCTCTTCACCATCTTTTATTTGTGCCTGGCGGCGAATATCCAATCTTACTGAAGCATAGAATTTAAGTGCATTACCACCGGTTGTTGTTTCAGGATTTCCAAACATAACACCGATCTTTTCACGCAACTGGTTTATAAAAATGCAACAGCTGTTTGTTTTGGAAATAGTAGCAGTAAGTTTTCTCAATGCCTGGCTCATCAACCTTGCATGAAGTCCCATTTTGCTATCACCCATTTCTCCTTCCAGTTCACTTTTTGGAACAAGTGCAGCAACAGAATCGATTACCACTACATCCAATGCACCTGAAAGGATCAGCCTGTCTGCAATTTCCAGTGCCTGCTCGCCATAATCCGGTTGCGATATCAAAAGATTATCTATATCTACACCTAACTTTTGCGCATAGCTGCTATCAAAAGCATGTTCTGCATCTATTATGGCACACATGCCACCTTTTTTCTGTGCTTCTGCAATTACATGAATTGCCAAAGTTGTTTTACCCGAACTTTCTGGTCCATAGACTTCAATTACCCTTCCTTTTGGCAAACCGCCAATACCAAGCGCCACATCAAGGCCGATGGATCCCGTTGAAATAACTTCCTGCTCAATGATTCCCTTATCGCTCATCATCATTACCGATCCTTTGCCATAGTCTTTGTCGATCTTGTCCATCGTCAACTTAAGCGCCTTGAATTTTTCTGCCTTTTCTGATTTGTCTAGTTTTTCTACGTTGTTCATTGTTTTTTGTTTTTAAGTGATGTATCTGAATTTGCGTTGTAAATGTATAACGTGTAGCAAAGCTAATACATAATATTTATAAACAACTAATTTATTTAGTATTTTTTTGATAATTTTTTTAGCTTAGACGAAAGTTAGTTTAGTAAGACTAAAGAAATATTAGTTTGCCCCAACCCGGCCCCTCTCATAATGGAGAGGGGCGTGAGACTTTGGTAAGTGAAAGGGTCTATAGAACGAGGAGCTTACAAATTATCATATTCATACAGCGGATCTATTCCTGTACCAGCTTCCATTTCAAAAACAGGTTTTATGATCCCATCAGTAAGTCCGTAAACCCAACCATGAAGATGCGGACGTTCCTCATTTTTCCAGGCCCTTTGTATAATAGATGTTTTGGCAAGATTGAAAACCTGTTCCTGCACATTCAATTCAATAAGCCTGTTCACCCTGTCGTCTTCTGAAGGAAAACTATCAATTTCATCGCGGTGAATGCGATAAATGTCTTTGATATTCTTGATCCAATGGTCGATAATTCCAAAATGATGCTGGGTCATAGAGGCCTTCACACCGCCGCAACCATAATGGCCACAAACGATCACGTGCTCTACTTTTAAAACTTCCACAGCATATTGCAAAACACTCAGCAGGTTGATATCTGTGTTTACAACAAGATTGGCAATATTGCGGTGTACAAAAATTTCACCGGGCTCTGTGCCTGTGATCTTATCAGCTGGCACCCTGCTGTCGCTGCAACCGATCCATAAAAATTTGGGCGATTGTTGCGCAGCAAGTCTTTTAAAGAATCCAGGATCAACCTGGTTTTGATCTGTGGCCCAGGCTTTATTCTGCAATAATAATTTCTGGTATGGTGACATATCTTTCATAAAAAAATTTTTTTAGTGTGCTGAATCGTCCAGGTTGACCTTGCTTACATCTACCAACTGGTGCGATTCGTTATAAAGTGATTTATTAATTGTTACGTGTATCTTTTTTAAATGTGCATGCATTGAATATTCGTTGATGGTATCTATAATATCCCTGTCAATAAATTCTGCTTTTGCAAGATCAATGATCACACTGGCATTTGAAGGTATTAATTCTAACTTTCTTTTTAAAACAGGTTTACTGAAAAATGAAACATCTTTTCTTAACCTTATCATATACCTGTTGCCATCATTCACTACAAAAATAGCTGTTCGGAAATTACTTCTTATAATATAAAAAATTCCTACTGCTATACCGATCAAAACTCCTTTTAACAGGTCTGTAAAAACAATTGCAAGTAAAGTGATCATGAATGGCATAAACTGTTCCCATCCTTTTTTGAAATACAATTTTGCCAGTGATGGTTTTGCCAGTTTATAACCTGTATATATAAGTATGGCAGCCAATGCAGCTTTCGGAATGATGTTAAGCAGGCCCGGAACAAAGGCAACACAAACAAGTATGAGCAAACCATGTAAAATGGTACTTGTTTTTGTTTGAGCACCAGCCTGTATATTGGCACTGCTTCGTACGATCACACTTGTAAGCGGTAATCCTCCCAACAACCCACTAACAATATTTCCCGAACCCTGTGCAACCAGTTCCCTGTTTGTGGGCGATACCCTCTTTAGTGAATCAAGTTTATCAATGGCTTCAAGACCTAACAATGTTTCAAGTGATGCAACCAAGGCCAGTGTTACAGCTGTTATCCATACATCGGCATTCGTTATAAATGACCAATCAGGAAACCTGAAAAATGAAAAGAACTCTGTTGCAGATTTTGCGATAGGAATGCTTACGAGCTGACTTGCATCCAATGCATATACCCTTGGAACATTTTTCGTAAAAATGTTTATTAGAATTCCCATAATAACCACTGCCAACGGCCCGCTAAAAATCTGGAATATTTTTTTAGACTTTATCCATTTGGTTTCATAGATCAATAAAATGATGATGCCTAAAAAGCCAATCAACACTGCAACAGGTGTAAGATGGTTAAGAGAATTTACTACTGAAGAAAAAGTATTTTCTCCTGATAATTGAATAAAGGTTTCATCGCCTTCATAATTCTTATCGTATCCTACAAGATGTGGAAGCTGTTTTAAAATTAAAATGATCCCGATCGCTGCAAGCATTCCTTTGATAACACTGTTAGGTACATAATCACCAATCACACCCAATTTAAAAATACCCAGTAAAATCTGTAGACATCCTGCAATTACTACTGCAAGAAAGAATGCTTCTACCGAAGGAAGTTTGAGTACAGCTGCAGCAACAATGGCGGTAAGGCCTGCAGCGGGTCCACTTACGCTTAACTGTGAGCCGCTTATCAATCCAACAACAATTCCTCCTACAATACCACCAATCAACCCGCTGAATTCATTGAGCCCGCTTGCAACAGCAATGCCCAAACACAATGGTATAGCAACAAGAAATACAACAATGGAAGCCGGGAAATCGGCACCAATGTTTTGAAAATATTTTTTCATTAAATAAATTTTATGTGAATAAGAACAGGGAATGGCTGTTCGCCACTGATTCACTGATTTTTTAAGTGGTCGGTGAGGACACCGACCACGGGTAGCCGCCACGGTTGGTGTCTTCACCAACAGCAATTACCAATAAAATCAGTGAATCAGTGGCATTTTTAATACAGCCACATGAATCCCAAACCAAAAAAAGGTTAGAAAGAAATTATGCCTTAGGAGGAGGAGCGTCTAATTCGAAATGAACAACCTGCAATTTTTCGGCAGCAGGCATTTTATGTTTTGATAAAACAATAAAAGTAGAAAGTTCCAGCGCATGCAACTCATGAATATATTCTTCCTGGATGATCAGCCCCGTTTTTGAAGAAGATTTTTCTTCAACGGGTGCAGGTGCTTCTTCGTCACCAGGATTATTGGTATGTGAGATACAAAATGAATGCGCTGACGGGGGGTAAATAAAGAAATTTGCGGCCGTTAAAAGCAACAGGCAAAAGGACATAACTATAATGGTTATGATCTGGTTGGCTGATATATTTGCTTTTTTATTCATTTTAAGGTTGGCAAATATAAAAAATGAATGCCGGTAATCAATAGCCGAAGATATTATTTACAGTTTTTTTACAATTCTTAACATTATATATTTAATCCCCCACACACACTGATGGTTTGCCCGGTGATATAACTACCCATATCGCTTGCAAGAAATAAAGCCGTGTTTGCAATGTCTTCAGGACTTGCAAATTTTCCGAGCGGAATATCTGCTTTGTATTTTTCGGCGCCTTCGCCATCTTTTAAATAACTGGTCATATCTGTTTCCACAAATCCCGGTGCAATGGCATTCGACCTGATATTACGGCTGCCCAATTCTTTTGCAATACTCTTTGTAAAACCAATGATACCGGCCTTGCTTGCAGCATAACTGCTTTGTCCTGCATTGCCCATTTCGCCGATTACGCTGCTCATATTAATGATGCTGCCACTTTTTGCTTTCATCATCGGGCGTATAACCTGCTTGGTCATGTTGAAAACACTTTTCAGGTTTATTTGCATTACATCATCCCATTGCTCGGGCGTCATGCGCAATAACAAATTATCTTTTGAAATACCCGCATTATTTACACAGATATCTATTTTTCCAAAACTGCTTACCACATCATTTACAAAAACTTCGCAGGCAGCATAATCGCCGGCATTTGTTTTATATGCTTTTGCCTGTACGCCGAGCGCTTTTAATTTTTCTTCGAGCGCTGTTGCTTTTTCTGCACTGCTGTCGCTTACATAAGTAAAGGCAACATTTGCTCCTTCTTCAGCGAATTTTAATGCAATGGCTTCACCGATTCCTCTTGCTGCGCCAGTCACGATTGCTACTTTCCCTTCTAATAATTTCATATAAACAGGTTTAAATAAAGGCCAATACGGTTAAGAATAAAATGAGGCGGTAAATTATAAAAATTATTACGCTTTGTAAAAACAAAAATAATAATCCTTTTCCGAAGGCACGTGCATATGATATTCCAAAGAAATTTTTGAATGCCTTTACTGCCCAAAAAATAATAATAAATGCAGAAACGGGCATCAGGAATAAATCTCCAACATTTCCAAATGATTTGAATCCAACAAACTCCAGGGAATAGCCAACAATTAATGCAACAACAGGTAGCAGCAGAAAATTCAGGTATAGAACAACACAGCTCGCTTCCGTACCCAGGATCATGTAGTCAAAAAAATACCTGTCCCTTTTAGGGAATATGATTTTTAATGCAAGTCCGGTTAAAGGAAGAATTATAAGTAATAATATTTTTGCGAACGAGGGCGACTTGTGATCATATTTATGAGCAACCTCATCAAGGCTGATATGTTTAAGCATTGCTTTATGATTGGCCAGGTCAGTCATAAAATCCATCTTTTGCGCATGAAAGTTTATAAGATTTTGCTTGAAAGACATGTTTAAACCTGCCGGCAAAGATGGAAATAACAAATAAAGAACAATGCCAACAAAAAATAAAGAAACAGGTTTATAGTACTTATCTCTTACACCATTACAATAACTAAGCGATAAAATGCCGGGGCTTTTAAATATTAAACCAAGTGTTTTAAAAAACTTATTATCAAAGTGTGTAAAAAAATGAAAAGTTTCATGAAGAAAATGCCCAAAAGATTTATCATGATCTGTATAAACCTTTTCGCCGCAATTATTACAGAATTTTCCCGTGAAATGATTGCCGCAATTTTTGCAAATGTTCTGTGTCATAAAAAAATAACGCTGTTGCTTAGCCTAAATATAAGCAGGATTATTTTTGTGAGAAAGCTTTTTCGAAATCTTCACCATTATTAATAGCCTCAATGAATTTTTTTAGTGAATGCGTTTTTAACCATTCGTGCACCACATATTTAGCAGTAGAAAAATGCAGCATGACCGTTTCATGATCACCAGCAAAAAAATCAGCCAGAGAATTCATTTTCGTAACATCGGGTAATTGTAATCCTTTGTTCTGCTTTGCCAATAAACTGTCGATCGAATAATAATTCCTGTCATCTACCTGCATGGCCAGCCCTTCATCAAACCATGCGGGAATGGTAAACGTTCTTTTATACCAGCCAATGTTCCTGTATAAAATAGTATGACTTAGTTCGTGCGCTATAATATTTTCATCTATGCTTTCATCTTTAATAATGATATAAGCGCCCATTTTCATATTCGTTGCTGCTGGCACATAAGGCGAAGCATATTTATTGAAATCCTGCTGGTCATCGCAATAGATCATTTTATAATCCAGAATTATATTCTCTTTCCAGAAAATACTGTTTTTGGTTTCTGCCAGGTGCTTTAACTGTTGTAACTGGTGCATTTTTTCTGCATCCATTTTTTTATAATAAAGATTGCCTGAACTTTTAAAATTGGAGAAGGGAAGAAGCATGCATCTTGTTTCCTGGGGAAAAACAAAATAATGAGCAACTGCTATTACGGGAAGCAATAATAGAAAAGCGATAATGATCTTTTTTACCGCCCTGCTTTTCATAATAAATTATTTTGAACTAAGATCTCTTCAAGAATTTTTCTGTCATTGCTTAGCCTTGGTACTTTGTGCTGTCCACCTACTTTGTTTTTTGTACGAAGCCATTCCGTAAATGCGCCTTTTGACAAAATATGTACCCTGGGCATACCAAGTGCAATGTCTTTATGCCGCTTTGCTTCATAGTCGCTATTCACAGATTTTAATGCGATGTCGAGTTCGTTTGTAAACGTTTCTATGTCAGCCGGTGCTTTTTCAAATTCTATCAGCCACTCATGGGCACCGTTACTGTTTTGTGTAAAGTATACAGGAGCAGCTGTATAATCAGTAACGATGGAATTTGTTTTTTGTGCAGCGATGGTGATTGCTTTATCAGTATTATCAACAATTACTTCTTCACCAAATGCATTCATATAATGTTTTAGCCTTCCTGTAATAAGAATTTTATAAGGATCAAGTGAAGTGAATTTTATCGTATCACCAAGTAAATAACGCCATAAGCCACCCGTTGTACTGATAACAAGCGCATAGTTTTTATTCAGTACCACTTTATTGAGGCCTACTGTTCTTGGATGCGGCTTGCCATATTCTTCTACAGGCATGAACTCAAAAAAGATTCCATGTTCGGTGAACAAGGTCATGCCTTCATCATCCGGACTTTCCTGGGCAGCAATAAAGCCTTCACTTGCATTGTATATCTCGAGATAATTGATCGGTGCACCAATTAATATTTCAAACTGTTCACGATATGGGATGAATGAAACACCGCCATTGATATAGAGTTCAAGATTGGGCCATACTTCTTTGATGGTCTTCTTTTGTTTTATCTCAAGAATTCTTTTCAGCAACAATAACGTCCACGTGGGAACGCCGGCAAGTGAAGTAACATTTTCTTCTGCAGTAACCTGGGCCAGCTTCTCAATTTTATTTTCCCATTCATCAAGCAAAGCAATGCTAAGTTCCGGCGTGCGGATCCATTGTCCCCAGAAAGGAGAATTCTGCATGAGCACAGCGCTAAGATCACCGCACTGAATATCTTCATTTATTTTACTCACCTGGTGAGAACCGCCAACTACCAATCCCTTGCCTGTAAGCAGGTCGCTGGCAGGAAAATTTTTATAATAATTGGTGAGTACATCTTTGCTTGCCTGGTAATGATTTTCCTGCAGGCTCTCATCACTCACAGGGATAAACTTGCTTTTATCATTTGTAGTGCCACTGCTTTTTGCGAACCAGGTAACAGGTGAATTCCACAATACATTTTCTTCCCCTTCCATCATCCTGTGTATATAGGGACTTATATCCTCATACTCATGAATGGGAACCTGCTTCTTAAAATCTTTTATGCTGAACAATTTTGAGAAATGATATTTTTTACCAAATGAAGTGTACTGAGCTGAAGTAACAAGATTCTGCAATACCTCACGCTGTGCCGCTACCGGGTGTGATATCCAGTTCTGAATGCGCCAATGACGCATACGGGCAAGCTTCGATATGGCAGGGGACAGTAGCTTCATTTATGGAAAGATAGAAAAAAAGCAGCAAGCAGCAAGCTATTAGCTACAAGCTTTAAGTTGCAAGTCTGGGAGCTTGCTGTTAGAAAAAGCATTTGCAAAGAGAAAAGAACCACAAAATAAATGATCAGACTTGAAGCTTGCAGCTAATAACTTACAGCTTACCTTGCTGCCTGCTCATGCAAATAATCCTTACGTTTTAATTCGAAATTCTTACCAAGGTACAGGCGTCTTACATGTTCATCGCCTGCAAGTTCTTCTGCGGTACCGTGTTTAAAGATGCTGCCATCGATCAATAAATAGGCCCTGTCGCAAATGGAAAGTGTTTCATTTACATTATGGTCTGTAATGAGGATGCCGATGTTTTTATATTTAAGTTTTGCAATGATCTCCTGTATATCTTCTACTGCGATCGGGTCAACGCCGGCAAATGGTTCATCCAGTAAAATAAATTTTGGATCTACTGCAAGCGCCCTTGCTATTTCTGTACGGCGCCTTTCACCACCACTCAGTGTATCGCCATTATTCTTTCGTACATGTTGTAACCTGAATTCATTTAACAAAGATTCCAGTTTTTCTTTTTGATCAGCTTTTTTCAATTTGGTCATTTCCAACACAGCAATGATATTGTCTTCTACACTTAACTTCCTGAACACGCTGGCTTCCTGTGGTAAGTAACCGATACCCATCTTTGCTCTTTTGAACATGGGCAGTTTTGTAATATTGATATCATTTAAAAAAACTTCGCCGCTATCCGGCTTTACCAAACCAACTACCTGGTAGAATGAAGTCGTTTTACCTGCTCCGTTAGGGCCAAGCAATCCAACGATCTCTCCCTGTTTTACATCAAAGGAAACATTATTAACAACTGTACGGCTGCCGTAAACCTTTACTAAATTCTTTGTATAGATGGTTAAACTCAACGTTTGTTTTTTTGCAAAAATAGGTGATGTGGGCTGTTCTAAGCCGGCTGGTAGGATATTATCAAAAATTTAGGGCGATTGATAAGGTTGATAAAGTTGACAGGTTAACCTTGTCAACCCCATCAACTTTTCAACTTTCCCAACCCATTACTTTTCATTTAGCTTTATATTTGCACCTATTTCAAAACATTTATGAAAGTAATAGATCATATCAATCACTCAGACAAAACCCTGATTTCTTTCGAGATACTCCCACCTTTAAAAGGCAAGGGCATACAATCGCTTTACCAACACCTTGATCCTTTGATGGAATTCAAACCATCTTTTATAAATGTAACGTATCATCGCAGCGAACACGTGTTTAAGAAAAAAGCAGATGGCACTTTTGAAAAAGTAGTGGTACGCAAAAGGCCGGGTACAGAATCGATCTGTGCGGCCATCATGAATAAATACAATGTTGATACGGTACCACATTTGATCTGTGGTGGATTTGGTGTGAATGAAACCGAAGATGCATTGATCAACCTGAATTACCTTGGTATTGATAACGTGCTTGTGCTGCGTGGCGATGCTGCAAAAAATGAATCTTCTTTTGAACCGGAACCGGGTGGTCACGAATATGCCATCGACCTATTGCACCAGGTTAAAAATTTAAATGCCGGTATTTACCTGGAAGGAGATCTTAAAAATTCTATCCAGACAAAATTTTGTATCGGCGTTGCCGGTTACCCGGAAAAACATTTTGAAGCACCCAATATGGATAGCGATCTGCGTCACTTGAAAAATAAAGTAGATGCGGGTGCAGATTATATCGTAACACAAATGTTCTTCGACAATGCAAAATATTTTTCATTTGTAAAAGCATGCAGGGATATTGGCATAACGGTTCCCATTATACCAGGATTGAAACCTGTTTACACAAGAAAGCAATTGACCATATTGCCAAAAACATTTCATATTGATCTTCCTACTGAGCTATCGAATGAAATGGCAAAATGTAATACTGATCTTGAAGTTGAAAAAGTAGGAACAGAGTGGTTACTGCATCAATCAAAAGAATTAAAGAAGGCAGGTGTGCCGGTATTGCATTATTATACTTTGGGAAGGCCGAATATTGTGGCGAATGTGGTGAAAGAATTATAATTTGGAAATGAGCTAATTTGGAAATTTGGAGATGAGAAAAGACCTCAAGTTTAAAAAATTTCCAAATTGGCTAATCTCCAAATTTCCAAATTATTTTATAAGCGTCTTTACTATTTGCTCATTCACTTTCACCGGGTATTTCTTCTTCAACTCTTCCAACCATTTTTGCTCCAGTATATTCTGGTAATCGTTTATAACGAGGCCCCTTGCTTCGTCGAAACTGCGCTGTTGGTTGGGCTCGTATAATTTTAAGTATTTAACAAATGTTGCTGTACCGTCAGAATTCTTTGTAACAGGAGAATATGTGCCTGCAGCAGCAGTGAATGAATTGGTTGTTCCATTGATCTGTGAAAGTTCATAACGTGCGCTGTCGATCTGTACATCATTATTTTTTTCTTCAACAAGTTGCCTGAAGGCTTTGCCTGATTTTAAATCGGCCAATGCATCCTGTGCTGCTTTTTCTGAAACTGTATTCACGATCAAAACATCTGCGCTGGCCGCCCATTTATAATTTTCTTTGTGTGCGTTATAATATTTAAGCAAGCCAACCGAGTCGATTCCTGCTTTTGTCCATACATTTTTTTCCATCACTTCAAAAAGCATATTACCTTCTTTGAATTCCTGCATCTGGAATTTAAAATCTTCATTGTATTCTTCAAGATGTTTTTTATAATATTCAAGCGCAGAAATGGTAATGTATTTATCCAATAATTCTTTGTTGGATTCTCCTTTGTATTGTTCAAAGTTTCCTTTGTATTCTTTTACAAATTTTAACCAGTCAGATCCTTTGAGTGAACTTTTTGTAAAACTGATGATCGTTTTATTGCTGATCGGAAATTTGTCCGCAATTTCAGGATCCTCATTCAATGCAAGTGAATCTGCAAATCTAAACAGGTCTTCATCTTTTACGCCCGGCACTCTTTTATACCCGATCCTGGCAATAATATCTTTTGCAAATTTTTGTTTTGCTTCACTGATCCTTGTATCCTGCATTATTTTTTGTTTCAGTTCAAATTGAACAGAAGCGTCTGATTTGTCGGTAACAGTGGGTGTGAAGCCAAGTCTTTTTACAATATGAATACCGTATGTAGTACTAAATGGTTTTGTAAGATCGCCATCTTTCTTAAGATCGAAAACGGCCTTCTCAAATGTATAATCAAATTTACCTGAACCAAACTCTGGTATTTCACCACCGT
The DNA here is from genome assembly GCA_047601875.1 of Ferruginibacter sp. GTDB lineage: Bacteria > Bacteroidota > Bacteroidia > Chitinophagales > Chitinophagaceae > Ferruginibacter. Next base: position 2,431,151 of record JASGIL010000001.1, read on the forward strand.
TCATGTAAGTGAGTTTGTCATTGCTGTATGTTTTAGCAAGTGTTCCAAAATCAGCGCCCCCTTGTAATAAATTATAAATAGAGTCAGCCAGTTTTTGATGAGTTTGTTTTGTAGCGGCATCTGCATCAGGCGGATAAGCAAAAAGTATTTGTGCAACTTTCCATTTGCCCGCATCGGGCCTTTCTTCGAGCACTTTAAAAATATGCCATGCTTTTTTTGCACGATAAGGACTGCTTGTTTCTCCTGCCTTCAATGCATAAACAATATTTTCATACTGGTATGGTAAAGAGAAAACAGTGATATAACCAAGGTCGCCATATTTTGCTGTTGCTTTTTCTGCAAGAGAGCTATAATTGGTATTACCCGATTTCAGATCATTATAGAGAGATTGTATGGCCTGGTATATTTTCATCGTATCCTCGGGTTGTACATCACCTGGTACTGCCAGGGAAAAATGGATAGTATGAAGATCACGAAGGCTTCTTGAAAATGCCTGGTCCATTAAAGTGCTCAGCCCTTTTTCATCACTCATGTAGTTTTCGTCTACCTGTCGGCGAAAGTTTTCTATATCGGCCTGTAGTTGCGGAAGGGTATCAATGTGAAGGTCTTTTGCAGCTTTTACTTTTAATTTGAAATTGGTATACAGTTCTATATAATCCCTGATCGATTTCTCTTTATCCGTAACAGGCGTTTTGTTTTTATTGTAGGCTCTCAGGAACTCATCCTTGCTTACTGTATTGGCGCCATAAGTAATAAGCGTTTGGGAACGGACTGTGGCAATGCTGAGGGCCATTGCGAGAGAGAGATAGAACTTCTTCATCAATTAAAAATTAAGAATTAAAAATTAAGAATTAAAGCATAAGTAATAATGAATGGCTTGTTGCAGTAAAATCCATTAATCCTTAATTTTTAATTCTTAATTCCAGTGTGAATTTATTTAGTTGGCTCTGATTTCGCCTTCATCTTCATAATTATAAAATCATTCAGCTGCTCCCAGGTCATTTTCTTGCCAATGATTTTTTTATCCTTATCAAGCAGGAATATGGTTGGGGTTTGTGTAACATCATACAACTGCCTGTAACTTGCTCTTTGTGCATCTTCATCTGCCTTCGCCATTTCTTTTGTCTGGTAAACATTTACCCAGTCACCCATTTTATGTTCTTTAATATAATTGATCCAGGCTGGCTTTTGTTCCTCTGTAAGTACTGCATATATTTTTATATTCTTTGCTTTCCATGAAGCTTTGTAAACTGAATCGATCTTGGGTATTTCCTGTTTGCAATGGCCGCAGGTTGGGTCCCAGAAAACAACAACCGTAAAATCAGCCTGTACATCATACAATGATTTTTTTACACCGTTGCTATCGATCAGATCAAGTGGTGCAGCAGGTTCGCCAATTAAATTCATGAGTAGCATATAATACCGTTTCCTGATGATCTCCATTTGTTTTTCAGTTAACCATGGGCTTGCTCCCTGGTTATGGTATTTTTCATATAGCTGAACAAACACCTTGTCCAATCCCATGTACTTTGGATTGATGTATTCATCCGTGAGCCAGTTAAGCAGGAACTTATACATTTCAGGGGCCGAACGTGCCAGCAACAATTTGTATTCGCAATCTTTTAAAATACTATCAGCATCCTGTGGCATTACTTCACGGTAGTATCTTTCCAGTTTTGGTAAAAAGAAAGGTGTGCGTATCACACGCTCATCCATGAACGTTATACCATCCCAGTAATGTGCTTTATAAAAATTATAATTGTCGAGAGAATCCTGGTGTGTTACTGCTTTTTTGGTTGGGTAAGGCGGTTCCTTCATGGCATTCAACAAAGCTGCCATCATTGATTTTGGTTCGGTCGCTACTATGTTGGCCCTGTAGTCATTCAGTTCCTTATTAAATTTGTTGTACTCTTCTTCATGTAGGATTGAATCTGCTTTTGTTTTTGAGGCGCTATAATCCGTTCTTGCCTTTTGCATCTGTGCCCCTTTAACAGCTATGAATTTTTGATACTGCTGGAAAAGTATATTTTCTTTTGAGCCTGTTACCACCATTTTATCGAGCGCAGTTGTATCAGCTTTAATGTCTATCACCTGGTCCTTGTCAACAAAAAAATCTGCCGTCAGGTTCTTGCCCGGAAATACAATTGAATAAATGCCCGGCGGTATTGCTTTGTCTCCTTTAAAGATCGCAACACCCGTGTTGCTTACGGCTGAAGAATCCTGGATATTCAGGTTTTTACCCCAATGATAGGTCAGGTAGGCAATGCCCGATTTATAGCTGGGTGTTTCAAGGGTGATCTTATAACCGGTTGGGGCCGCAGCAGGGGCAGGCGTTTTTGTTTGTGTTTTAGGCTGGGCCTTTGTTTGGGCCGATAAAGATGTTGATCCTGCAAGTAAGATGATCAGCGTAAATATAGATTTCTTCATATAATTTCTAAAAGTGAACAAATGTATCCAAAATACGGCTTTGAAGAGCAAATTTACATATCGTTAACAAATTGGAATTCGGTAGGTACGGGATATAAATCGGCGGGCCTGACTTGATTTTTGTTTGGGGTTTGGCGTTTGGTGTTCTGAACACCAAACGCCAAACCCCAAACAAAAAATCACCGAATCAATGGTCGCCAAAAGATTATTTTTGCGACGTGAAAAGAAAAAAAGAACGGGTACAACTGGAAAATATTCTTGTTACTGATTATGCCGCCGAAGGCAAGGCAATTGCACGGCATGATGGAAAAGTGATCTTTATATCCGGCGCCATCCCCGGCGATACGGTAGATATTATACTTACAAAGAATAAAAAAGACTGGGCCGAAGCCCGTACCGTAAGGATCGTAATCCCTGCACCCGACAGGCTCGAACCTTTTTGCCAGCATTTTGGAATTTGCGGCGGCTGCAAATGGCAAATGCTGCCATATGAAAAACAATTACAATTTAAACAACTGGAAACAGAACAGAACCTGCGACGTATCGGTAAGGTTGAACTTCCAGCGATCATGCCCATTATTGGTTCTGCCGATACCATTCACTATCGCAATAAACTTGAATTCACGTTTAGTAACAAGCGTTACCTGACGAATGAAGAAATAAATAATGAGGAAGCCCAAGCCCGGCAGAACGCCGTTGGCTACCACGTTCCCCGCATTTTTGACAAAGTGATCGACATTTTTGAATGTTATTTACTGGATGATGTGAACAACAGGATCAGGAACACGCTACGTGATTTTGCCAAAGAAAACAATTTCGCATTTTACGATATCAAAGAACATACAGGCTGGTTGCGCAATATCATAATAAGGTATTGTACCACCGGCGAATTGATGGTGAATATTTGTTTGAATTATGAGGATGAAGCCAATCGTGTTTTATTGCTCGATCATTTGTTGAAACAAGTGCCTTCTATTACTACATTATTATATACGATCAATCCGAAATGGAATGACAGTATTTATGACCTCACACCACAAACTTATTTTGGTAAAGGATATGTAACTGAAAAACTCGAAGGTTTTGAATTCATCATCAGTCCAAAATCTTTTTTCCAAACCAATACAAAACAGGCAGAACGTTTATATGCAGTGGCGAGGGATTTTGCCGAACTAACGGGAACAGAAACTGTGTACGATCTTTATTGCGGTACGGGAAGCATTGGCATCTTTGTAAGTCCGAAGGCAAGAAAGATCATCGGTGTAGAAGTAATTGAAGATGCCATTGAAGACGCAAAGAAAAATGCGGCACTCAATAAAATTGATCATGCACATTTTTTCGCAGGTGATGTGATAAAGATCTGCAACGATGATTTTTTTGCAACACATGGAAGGCCCGATGTGATCATCACCGATCCACCACGGGCAGGCATGCATGAAAAATTAGTGATCAAATTACTGGAGATAGCGGCGCCGAGGATCGTATATGTAAGTTGCAATACGGCAACACTGGCAAGAGATATTAACCTGCTTGCTGAAAAGTATACGGTACAGAAGATCCAGCCGGTAGATATGTTCCCACATACACATCATATTGAATGTGTGGTGCTGCTAACGATTAAATAAATGATTAACTCCTAACTTTGGGCAATGGCATACGGAAATAGTTTTCAGAAAACATCACCTATTGTATTTAATCTCATTATTATAAATGCGCTTGTATTTTTTGCACAGCTTGTATCCGGCGGATTGAATGACGCAGGCAGCAGGGTAAATGATCTGTTTGCATTGCATCATTACAAGTCGGAAGAGTTCAGGCCTTACCAATTGGTAACACACATGTTTATGCATGGCAGCGTCACGCATATATTATTTAATATGTTTGGACTATGGATGTTTGGAAGTATCATTGAAAGAGTTTGGGGGCCAAAGCGATTTTTGATCTTTTATCTTATTTGCGGCTTGGGTGCCGGACTTGCACAAATGGGCAGTTATGCCGTCGAATTTTGGAAGATCGATCATACGGTTATCGATAGCCAGTTAAATACAATGTATCAACAAGCATTGAGGCTGAATTGTACAGTTGGTGCTTCCGGTGCCATCATGGGTGTATTGGCTGCATTTGGTTATTTGTTCCCCAATACAGAAATGTTTATCATGTTTATTCCTGTACCAGTTAAAGCCAAATGGGCCATTACAGGGTTTATTGCAATAGATGTTTTTAGCGGTATAGCAGGAAACCCGGGCGATAATGTTGCACACTTTGCGCATGTGGGAGGTGCATTGATTGGCCTTTTGATCGTAATGTATTGGAATAAAACAAATAAGCGCACTTTCTATTAAGCTATTAACATCTTTTTGTTTTTTACCAATGTAACTTCGCACACAAGTTTTACATTATGGGAGAATCTGACAGATACCAGGATTATAAAAAAATAAAGCGCAACCGGTTCACATTGGGCCAGGATAACAATGCCCTCATGAGTTTATTTGTGCTTAATATCATTTGCTTCCTGCTATTACTAACGGTACAGGTTGCTTATTTTTTTTACCAGCAAACACCACAGATCTACAATGCAGAGGTTGTGCAATGGTTTGAATTACCGGCAAGTCTTACCAAACTCAGCGAGCGCCCATGGACATTACTCACTTATGTATTCAGTGATACCGGCAATAACATCATGCGTATCCTCAGCAATATGCTTTGGCTATGGGCCTTTGGTTATATACTACAGGAGTTAACGGGCAATGATAAGATTATTCCCATATACATTTACGGAGGTGTATTTGGCGGAATCGTATTCATAGCAGCAAATTATTTAATACCACCATTGCGTTCACAAATAAACAATGCAGCTTTACTTGGCGCCAATGCCGGAACGATCGCCATAGCAATGGCAACAACAACGCTATCACCCAATCATAAATTCTTCACCATGATACGCGGTGGTATTCCCATCTGGGTATTGATGGGCGTATATCTTTTTATTGATTTTGCAGGAGTAGCATCAATCAGTGCTGCATATAGTTTATCCCATCTTGCAGGAGCATTTGCCGGTTTTATGTTTGTTGTGTTTATGCGCCGTGGCTATGATGGATCAGTATGGATGAATCAATTCTATCATTGGCTGATGAATCTTTTCACGCCAAAGAATACAAATAATAAAACATCCGTAAAGGACAAGGTTTTTTACAATACCGGAAACAGGAATCCTTTTAATAAAACTTCTATTGTTACACAGCAACGTGTAGATGAGATTTTAGATAAAATAAATCAAAAAGGCTATCATTTTTTAACGGAAGAGGAAAAACTGATTTTGAAGAAAGCTTCGGAAGAAGAAGATCTTTAGGAGTTAAGGGTTGAGTATAGTTTGTGTTACATCTACATTAAATAAGTTAGCTTTAGAAAACCATTCAAATTTTTTTTATGAATAAAATCTTAGCGGGATGTATTGTTGCGGTTTGTTTTTTTAGTGCGTGTGCTGACAAAGAACCGGAAGATGATTCAGGTTTAATCAATACAACAACACCTGCAAACAGCGATGCGCAAACGGTTGTAACAACTGATACAGCTAAGCCGGCGCCGGTACAACCCCAGGTTGTTCCAATGCCTGCAACGCCGGCATCTAATGTTACAACTACTGCAACAGCACCGGGCATGAACCCTCCTCATGGCCAGCCGGGCCATCGTTGTGATATTGAAGTTGGAGCGCCTCTTAATTCTCCTGCAACAAAGCCACAAACACAAACAGTTAGTACTACACCAACAGTAACTCCTGTAACAACAACTGCTAAAACAGTAACAGCGCCAGGTATGAATCCACCCCATGGTGAGCCGGGCCATCGTTGCGATATAGCAGTTGGGGCACCACTTAATTCTCCTGCTGCACCAAAACCGGCAGTACAAAAAATTGAACCGGTTGTTATGCCTGCAAAGAAAGATAGCGGCACGTAATAATAATTACTAATGCATTTGTCAATAGCTCAGGCTGACAGTTAGTTGTTTAAAATATTTTATTGATGCTTATCTTTATCACATGTCTAAACGGATATTGAGAAAGGCTACAAAAATTATTTTAATAAGCTGCAATATCGTTGTTGCATTATCTTTTCTGGCAGGGAGTTTTACCAGTTGGTTCAATCCTGAAAAATTTTGGTTCTTAGGTCTTTTTGCACTCGCTGCTTTTTATTGTTTACTTATACTTATTGGGTTTCTTATTTTCTGGCTCTTTGTAAAAAAATGGCTTGCGCTGATAAGTATTATTGCCATTGCCATATCATGGAAACCACTGCGTGAACTGGTAGCTTTTAGAATAACGCCTGATTTTTCTATAAAAAAAGATTCAGCAGCTATAAGGGTAATGAGCTGGAACGTTGAGCATTTTGATATACTTGAACACAAGTCGCACCCGGAAAGAAAGGACCAGATGATCGACATGATCAACGAATACCAGCCTGATGTTGCCTGTTTCCAGGAAATGGTTGGAAGCGATCTTTATTCTTCTGCTATTAATTATATACCGGATTTTATGAGCAGGTTGAGTATGGCCGATTATCATTATTCCTATAATTATAAACTGGATTTTGACAACAAACATCATTTTGGAATTATCATTTTCAGTAAATATCCAATTATTAAAAAGCAAACATTTGCCTATGAAAAGCGGGACTATAATTCAACTTTCCAATATGTTGACATTGTAAAAAATGCTGATACTTTCAGGGTGTTTAATATTCACCTGCAGTCACTAAAATTTTCAAATGAGAACCGTAAGTATATCGACGATCCGTCTATGAATGATGAAAGTGATATTGAAGAATCAAAAAGTGTTATTGCCAAATTGAAGATCGGTTTTCTACATCGAAAGGTACAGAGCGAACGCATAAAGCAGGAAGCAAACAAAAGTCCATACCCTGTAATTATCTGCGGCGACTTTAATGATGTACCTAATAGTTACGCATATCACACCATTGGAATAAGAATGAAAAATGCATTTACGGAAAAAGGATCTGCGATAGGCCGTACTTTTTACAGCATATCTCCCACGCTTCGTATTGATAATATTTTTTCTGATGAAAAGTTTGATATAAAACAATACGTGAGGATAAAGAGAAAACTGAGCGATCATTTTCCGATCATTGCAGATCTCAGTTATGAGAAGTGATAATGTTTATCATTATCATGATTAATCTGTTGTATCCAGTTTTGCATAAATATCAAGACTGATAAACCTGCCATTCTTTATTTCGCATTCTTTCATCGTTCCCTCAAGTTTAAAATTTAATTTTTCTATTGCTTTTTTACATGCAGCATTGTCACTTTCAACAATCCCTTCGATCCTGTGAAGTCCTAACTTTTTAAAACCATATTCAATGATCAAAGGCATTGCTTCTGTCATCATTCCCTTACCCCAATGTTCTGTGAGTAACCAAAATCCAATCTCTGCTTTCTTATGTTCCTTACTTAAACTATTTAATCCACCGGCACCATAAAATATTTTATTGTCCGGTGAACAAACAGCCCACCAGATGCCTGTCTCATTTTTTTCCAGGTCAGCAAAAAATTCCATCTGCGCTTTAGTGCTCTCCAGCGTCTTGTAACTTACCCCGTAATATTTAATAATGTCAGGATGTGACAGTCCTTTGAAAACATTTTCAATGTCATTGTCATTAAACTGCCTCAGTAAAAAACGTTCTGTTTTTAATTCCGGAAATGATGTTTTCATTTGTGCTACTTTATAATTGTCAAATTAATCATTTTTAAAAGCTTTTGGATTTAATTATAAATTTTCTGAACAAATGATTATCTTGCTCCTGATGCAGTTCCAGGTTTCCACATATTATTTTCTATCCTGCTGTTGCCCTTGCGGCAATGCTTAATATCTTTGCGCCTGTTGGTGCAGTAAATAATCAAATTAATTACAAGGTCAGTACATTCAACATCTTTATGTTGTATAGTTTTATCACAACATTGAAGTTGGAAAAATTATAACTGCCACACAAAAATTAATATTATGCCTTTAAAAATTTATAATTCATATTCAAGACAAAAAGAAGAATTCAAATCCATAACGCCGGGTCATGTGGGTATGTATGTGTGCGGGCCAACAGTGAGTGGTGAGAGCCATCTTGGTCATGCAAGACCGTACATTTTCTTTGATATTGTATTTCGTTACTTAACGCACAAGGGCAATAAAGTAAGATATGTACGCAACATTACAGATGCAGGTCATTTTGAAGAAGAGGGCCGTGAGGCAGAAGATAAAATTTCCAAAAAAGCATTGTTGGAAAAACTGGAGCCCATGGAGCTTGTACAGAAGTACACGAATTTATTTCATTGGGCATTCAGGCAATTCAATTGCATGGAACCAACCATTGAGCCAACTGCTACGGGCCATATTGTAGAACAAATAAACATGATCGAGAAGATCATTGCAGATGGATATGCATATGTCTCTAACGGCTCAGTTTATTTTGATGTAAAAAAATATGCAGCAAATCATGATTACGGAAAACTGAGTGGAAGGATCATTGATGATCTTTTGGAAACAACACGTGACCTTGATGGCCAGGAAGAAAAACGTAATCTTGCTGATTTTGCGCTATGGAAAAATGCAGCGCCCGAACACATCATGCGCTGGAAAAGTCCCTGGGGCGAAGGCTTCCCCGGATGGCATATTGAGTGCTCGGCAATGGCAACAAAATATTTAGGTGCTGAATTCGATATTCATGGCGGTGGTATGGACCTGTTATTTCCACATCACGAAAGTGAGATCGCACAAAGTACCATTTGCAATCACCATGCCCCGGTGCGATACTGGATGCACAACAATATGATCACGATCAACGGGCGAAAGATGGGCAAGAGCTACAACAATGTTATTAAACTAACGGAGTTGTTTAGCGGCGATCATCCTTTGCTTACACAGGCATTCAACCCGATGACAGTAAGGTTTTTTATTTTACAAAGTCATTATCGCAGCCCGTTGGATTTTAGCAGTGAGGCACTGGTGGCGAGTGAGAAAGCTTTTAAGCGTTTGTGGGAAGCGTATGAAGTATTACAAAAATTACCCGCCACCCACCTCCTGAAGGGAGAGTTGATAGTAGCGAATGACGCAGAATTGGATACTAAGATCATGAATTGGCTGAATGAATTCGAGGAATTTATGGATGATGATTTTAGTTCGCCGAAAGTGTTGGCGAATATGTTTGAGATAGCGCCGATCATTAATTCAATTAAAGATGGATTGATTGCTGTGGATGCGATCAGCGCTTCTACATTGCAAATGCTGAAGGATAAATTCAAAGTTTTTCTCGAAGATATTTTTGGGTTAAAAAATATTGCAGGATCAAATAATGAAACACTCAAAGGCGTGATGCAATTGCTGATCGATATCAGGAAAGAAGCAAAAATTAAAAAGGATTATGCAACTTCTGATAAGATACGCATACAACTGAACGAAATGGGAATATTGCTGAAGGATGAGAAGGATGGAAATGTATCATGGAGTGTGGAATAAATTATCGAGGCGCTCACACCTGAACATTGAATATTGTACGTTGAGTATTGAATATTCAATATACAACGTACAATGTTCAATTATCAACTAAAAATACAATGGAACATATCATTCATTTAAGTAAAGACAAAAAACTTCAAAGGGTTCTCTCCCTGCAGCAGCCCTATGTTTTACAAACACACAAAAACATTTACCTGCATTTGTGTTATTCTATCATGAGCCAGCAGCTAAGTACAAAAGTGGCCGATGTTTTCCATCGCAGGTTTTTAGATTTATATAACGGAAAAGAACCAACAGCAAAACAAATTGCTGCTACTCCATTTGAAACATTGCGTGGCATCGGGCTCAGCAATGCCAAGGCAAATTATGTATTGAACGTGAGCCGTTTTTTCATTGAAGAAAAAATTACTGATGCAAAGTTGTATAAGATGAGTAATGAAGAGCTCATTACCTATTTATCACAAATAAAAGGTGTTGGCCAGTGGACCGTTGAAATGATATTGATGTTCACATTGGGCAGGGAAGATATTTTTGCTGTAGATGATCTTGGTATACAACAGGCGATTTGCAAATTATACAAGGTAGATGCAACAGACAAAAAGGCAATGAAAGAACGCATGCGGAAAATAGCTGCCAAATGGAGTCCTTACAGAACCTATGCGTGCAGGTATTTGTGGGGATGGAAGGATAATGCGCCGGAGAAGAAGGACGGCAAACGTGAATCGTGAACTGGCAATCGGCAATCGGCAATCGGCAATCGGCAATCGGCAATCGGCAATCGATCAAATATTGGGCAGACCAAATTACAGTTTGCGACTCAAAAAGAGTTGACATCTTTTATTTATTAAATTGTTAGATTTCAATAACAGAAAGATGTCAACTTCTTATTAAACATTGCCGATTCACGATTGTCGATTCCCGTTATTTCACCGTCCCCTTAATCGTCAAAACCTTTGTTTCCTCCTCCCCATTCGTTTTTACCGTGATCGTTTTTGAAAAAGCTCCAACAGCATTTGCATTATAAGTAACTTTTATTGTAGATGTTTTACCTGCAGCGATGGGTTCTTTTGGATAATCGGGTGCTGTACATCCGCATGAAGTATGAACATCTGTAATAAGCAACGCTGCATCCCCGCTATTGGTAAAACTAAATTCAACAGTAACCGGTTTTCCCTGTGGGATTTCTCCAAAATCGTGACTGTCTTTTTTCCAGGTTGCTTTGGCGCCGGTTGTTTTCATGCTCAATGTTGAAACGTTCAACGTTGAACGTTTTGCAGGTAATGTTGTAAAAGAAAACAATGTAAAAGCTGTGAATGCTGATAAAGTAAGAATTTTAATTTTGTTCATAAAAAAGATTTTGTAGTGAATAATTTAAAGGCTGTTCTATTGCAATAGTTAGAACGTAAAAGTAAATCCAACATTACGCGGAGCCTGTTAACGGGGTTCAAACTTTTGTCAATGATATGTTAACGCTAAAATTCCTCCTCTTTTTGTAATATTATTGTGCCGTGAAATTTAATATAATTAAAATAATAGTACTGATAGGCATCCTTGCTTTTAGTGGCATTATTGCCATCCAGGTGTATTGGTTAAAGCAGGCATTTAATATTGAAGAAAAAAAAGTCAGCCAGAACATACAGGTATCCTTACTCGAAGTAGCCAACGAGATCGATGCATACTATGGATATAAAACGCCATTGATCAACCCTGTAAAAATGGTTTCGGAAGATTATTACGTGGTGAACATCCATAATGATTTTGAAGCGAAACTACTGGAGCTGTACCTCGTAAATGTATTTTCAAAGAAAGGGATCAACATAGATTTTGAATATGCTATTTATGATTGTGAGTCGGATAAAATGGTTTATGGCAGTTATGTAAATATGAGTAAAGCGGATAAACAAAAAACGCCTGCTTATTTCCCTAAAGTAAACAACCTGGTTTATTATTTCGCTCTACGGTTCCCGGAAATTAATAATCATATTTTTTCTTCTTTAAGGCTTTGGGTCATTCTTTCACTGGCGATGATCGTGGTGCTTATTATTTATTTGTATTCTATTTACGTGATCGTTCAGCAAAAACGTTATGCCGACCTGCAGAAGGATTTCATTAATAACATGACACATGAATTTAAAACGCCGCTTGCCTCTATACTGATCGCTTCCAATTACCTTGCTAAACATGAACAGCTTTCATCAGATCCAAAACTGGAAAAATATGCACAGATCGTGATCAATCAAAGCCAGAAACTCAATAACCATGTTGAACACATACTGAGTCTTGCAAAATCAGATATCACACCAATCACATTGAACAAAACTTCTTTCAACCTGCTTGAGGTAATAAACAATGTGCTGGATACAATAAGACTTAAGTATGAGGCGGCAGAAATAAAACTGGAAACCAATGTTACCGACAGAAAAATAACAGCAGATGAATTTCATTTTGCCAATATCATTTATAATTTTTTAGACAACTCGATGAAGTATTGTAATACAGTTCCGCAGGTGTTGGTAAAAATATATGAAGAAGATAAACGCCTTGCGATAGAAGTTGTTGATAATGGGATTGGTATTCCACCTAAATACCTGAAACATATCTTTGAAAAATTTTACAGGGTTCCCGGCAACAAGAATTCAGAGACAAATGGTTTTGGACTCGGGTTATATTATGTTCACAAGATATGCCAGCTTCATCACTGGAAAATATCTGCTAAGAATAATAAGTCAGCGGGCATCACCATAAAATTAATTATTTGATCATGGCGAAAAGAACCAGGATACTTTATGCTGAAGATGATGAAACACTTGCGTTTCTTACGGTCGATAATCTTACCCAGCACGGCTATGAAGTAGATCATTATGCTGATGGAGAAACCTGTTTAAAAGCGTTTGCTTCCGGTTCGTATGATATTTGTATTCTTGATGTGATGCTTCCAGGTTTGGATGGTTTTGCATTGGCAACAGAAATAAGAAAACACAACCAGCATATCCCGATCATTTTTTTATCAGCAAAAACCCTGAAAGAAGACAGGATCAAAGGACTAAGGCTGGGTGCAGATGATTACCTGGTAAAACCATTCAGCATAGAAGAACTTGTTTTGAAGATAGAGGTATTCATTACCCGTTCGCAAAAAAACATTGATGTTAAAAGCCAGTTGTATAAAGTGGGATCTTATCAATTTGACCCTGCAAATTTTATTTTGTATAACGATAATGAAGAAGTGAGCTTAACACAAAGAGAAGCAGAGCTATTGAAATTTTTTCTTGATAATAAGAACCAGGTATTGAAGAGAGAACAAATACTTAATTCATTGTGGGGACAGGATGATTATTTTTTAGGGAGGAGCCTGGATGTTTTTGTTTCGAGGTTACGTAAAATACTTACAAAGGATGGGAGTGTGAAGATTGAGAATATACATAGTATTGGGTTTAAGTTTGTGGAACGAAGTTGACAGGTTGATAAAGTTGATAGTTAACAAGGTTATTCCTTATCAACTTTATCAACCTGTCAACTTATTAACTTCTAAAAAGCTATCAACCCAACAATCTCCTCCAGGTACTTCTTATCCGTCTCATCAAAATGATCCAATAATTCACTATCAACATCCAACACCCCAATCACTTCATTATTCCTGATTATTGGTACTACAATTTCTGACCTCGACAAACTGCTGCATGCAATATGCCCGGGAAATTTTTCTACATCAGGTACGATCAACGTAACAGCATCAGCCCAGCTTGAACCACAAACACCACGGCCTTTTTTTATTCTTGTGCATGCGATCGGTCCCTGGAACGGCCCGAGCACGAGCTCATCTTTTTTTACAAGATAGAAGCCAACCCACAACCATCCAAACTGTTCTTTTAATGCTGCAGTTGTATTTGCAAGATTGGCAATGAGATCAGGCTCACCTTCAAGTATAGCTTTTATTTGAGGCAGCAATGTTTGATATTGTTCCTCTTTATTTCCTGTTGCGATCAATAAATCTTCTGACATGTTACAAAGTTAGATGATTTGAAAATTTGAAGATGTGTCGATTTGAAGATTAGAAAATCATTACAATTTGGAATTTCCAATCTTCAAATTTTCAAATCAGCACATCTTCAAATTGAATCCCGGCTTGAATTTTGGGACTTGTATATAAAATATTTTTTATGACAGGATATCAACAATATAAATTATGCATCGATGCATTACTCAATTGTGCTGCTTTATGCAATCATTGTGCGGCTTCCTGCCTGAAAGAAGAAGATCCGAAAATGATGGCGCCATGCATTCAGTTAAATATGGAATGTGCGGCTATTTGCGCTGCAACGGCTCAACTCATGAGTCTTAACAGCGATAAGGTAAAAGATATAGCAAGACTTTGCGCTATCATGTGCGATGCATGTGCAGAAGAATGCAACAAACACATGAACGATCATTGCCATGAATGTGCAGAAGCGTGTACAAAATGTGCGGATGAATGTGAAATTATTTAGATCGCCACCAGGACGAAAAGACAGAAGCAGCACGAAGAATTCTTTGTGTTTCTTAGCGTCTTTGCGGCAAACATTCAAATTGCGCTATCAAACTTTATCATTCTTAAAAAGATCACTTACCAGGTCTGCTTCAAATCCTTTTTGCATTAAATGAGTTAATACCTTCTGTTTTTTAATAAAGATATTTTTTTCTGAACACAATGTTTTCATTTTCGCATCGAATAATTGTTGCAGCGTTTTTTGATATTCCTTTTCATCAATCGATTTCAACGCAACTTTAATACAATAATCACTCAGTTTATTTTGTTTGAGTTCATATTTAATTTTAATGCGTCCCCATTTTTTTATCCTGAATCTGCCCCCTGCAAAAGCGATGGCATATCGTTCTTCGTTCAGGAAATTTTCTTCTATCAATTGTGATAGTATTGTTTCAACTTCTTTTTTATAAAGCCCGAAGCTGTATAGTTTTTCCTTTACCTCGTAATGGTTCCTTTCCTGGTAGGCGCAAAAATGTTTGATCTTTTGAAGCCCTCTTTCTACTCCTATATTTTTTTGTTGCATTTGTTTAGTCTGAGCCTCGAATTTCTGATTAACTTTTTGGATACGGCCACTGATTCACTGATTTTTTAAAGCCATGTTCTTCAATATTCAAAATATCACACAGAAATATTTAAAATCAGTGAATCAGCGGCATATATAATTATCCCCATAAACCCTCTTTTTATCCAGTATCAAAAGGCTTGTCTCCCGTATCCGGCACCAGGGATCCTGTATTGGCATTTCCCTCCCAAATATTCTTGCTTTCATTCCCTGCAATCTTTTATCTTTGGGCACTTATTAAATATATCATATGAAGTTTATCGTTTCTTCTTCGGCACTGCTGAAACAACTGCAACAGATCAGTGGTGTAATTAACACAAATACCGTTCTGCCAATATTGGAAGATTTCTTATTTGAAATTGAAAAGACCAAGCTGACCGTAGTTGCAACAGACCTGGAAACTGTGATGAAAGTGCACATGGATATTGAGGCAAAGGACAGCGGAAAAGTTTGTATTCCTGCAAAAATATTAATGGATTCTTTAAAGAATATTGCTGAGCAACCACTCACTTTCAATATTGATAAAAACTTCGGTATAGAAATTACAACCGACAATGGTAAGTATAAAGTAATGGGCGAAAATCCTGATAACTTTCCACGTGAACCGGCAGCAGATGATGCCAATTCATTTACCATGAGTTCTTCGGCATTGGTAACAGCAATTAATAAAGCAATTTTTGCTGTAAGCAGCGACGATCTTCGTCCTGCCATGACAGGTGTATTCTTTGAACTTGATAAAAAGAGCCTCACATTCGTAGCAACAGATGCACACAGGCTGGTTCGTTATACACGTACAGATGTAAAGTGCCCGAAAAAAGATTCTTTCATCGTACCCAAAAAACCTTTGAACCTGTTGAAGAGTGCTCTGCCTGATAATGACGATGAACTAACGATCTCCTATAACAGCAATCATCTTTTTGTAAAGCATGGCGGAACAGAACTCGTGTGCCGCCTGATAGATGCACGTTTCCCTGATTATAAAGTTGTGATCCCGGCAGACAATCCATATAAAATGGTTGTTACCCGTGGCGATTTTCAAAATGCATTGCGTCGTGTAAGTATATTCAGTAACAAAAGCACGAACCAGGTTGCATTAACGATCAGCGGTAACCAATTGCAACTTGCTGCACAGGATGTTGATTTCAGCTTTGAAGGAAACGAACGCATGTCCTGCCAGTATGATGGAGAAGACCTGCAAATTGCTTTCAATGCAAAATTTTTGATCGAGATGCTGAATGGTGCAGATACAAGTGAAATAAATATGGAATTGAGTACTGCAACAAAAGCCGGTATTATTAAACCATCAGAACAGGCAGATAGCGAAGAGTTGTTGATGTTGGTGATGCCATTGATGTTGAATAATTAAAATTGATTTCAAAATGAATTTGAACGCCCCGGTTTACGGGGCGTTTTTTTATGATAGATTGTTTGTGCTTTATTTCTTAAATGAGGCTTTAACCCCATTCAATCCCACAAAATATTTTATCTATTTTTATCAAATGAAAACAATCGGTCTCATCGGCGGCATAACATGGTATTCAACACTTGATTATTATCGCTTGTTAAATGAACTTGTAAACAAACGCCTCGGCGGTGTACATGCAGCAAAGATCATTTTAAACTCAGTAGATTTTGCAGTGATAAAAGACTTCACAGAAAAAGAAGACTGGAATGCCATCGCAAAGATCATCTGCAACGCAGCCAGGTCTGTAGAAGCAGCAGGAGCCGATTGTGTTTTAATGGCCGCTAATACCATGCATAATATTGCCCATTTGTTAGATGGTTGTATGAATATTCCTTTGATACATATTGCCGATACTGTTGCAACAGCACTCAATAAACAAAATATTAAAAAAACAGCCTTGCTTGGTACAAAGTATACCATGCAAATGGATTTTTATAAAGATAAACTGGCGCTGTATGGCATTGATACCATTATTCCAAATGAAGCAGGTATCAGCTTTATTAATAACAGTATTTATGAAGAATTCGGAAAAGGCATTTTTCTGCCTGCAACGAAAGAAAGATATCTCGGGATAATAAGTGATCTTATTAAAGAAGGCGCCGAAGCTGTTATTTTTGGCTGCACCGAAATTCCCATCTTACTTAAAGATACAGATTGTGGTATTCCTGCTTTTGATTCGGGGCATATTCATGCCACAGCTGCAGTTGATTTTGCATTAGGGTGAGAATATGAATTATACCAATTAGGCATTAAAATTTTACTAATAGAAAAATTTGCCAACCTGCCTGCCCGATTTAGTTCCGTTAGGAACTTTTCGTTTGCAATACGAAGATATCTCGTACGAAACGTTCCGAAGGAACGTCTGGTGTTCTATTTTAAGATTGTTACAAACAACATGTGCCTACGGCACAGCAGAAATTGATAATATTAATCAACTGTATAGAATTATTGCGGAAAAAAATTGCAGGCATCATCAATCAATTAAAACCTCAACTCATTAAATGCATTTGCAGAAACCAGGCTGAGCTTGTCGAAGCCGTATTAAGGAGAAAGATCACCTTCGATAAGCTCAGGCTGACAACATTATAAATTAAAAAACCCCGGCTTTGAGACCGGGGTTTTAATTTAAAAGCATCGGGGGTTACAGCTTCGTAAATTTCTTCACGATCCTGTCGTTGCTTAATTGTAGTTTAATGATATAAGAACCTTGTGAGAATTTACCTGTTTCGATAATGATCTCGTTATGACCTGCAGCAACATTGATTGTATTGCTGTAAACCAGTTTACCGCTCATATCGGTGATGGTGATCGTGCCTCTATCAGCATTGTCAGCATCCAGTTTAACTTTCATTTGTGGTTCAACAGGGTTTGGTGCAAAAGAGAAATCTGCACTGCCTTCGTTCCTTACGCTCCTGATAATACTGTATTTAAATGTATTGTCAATATCAACTATGCGTAGGCGGTAGTAGTTAATTCCTTTTGTTGGTGTAGCATCTGTAAACCTGTAATTGCGTTCAGAATTACTGTTACCTGCTGCATTTACTTTTCCAATTTCTGAATAAGTGTGTCCGCCATCTATACTGCGTTCAATTATGAACTTGCTGCTGTTTTGTTCCATGGATGTTTTCCAGCTTAGTTCATTTACCTTACCATTGCGGCGGGCATCAAAATTCAATATTGAAACAGGTAAGATACCTGCAATTGTTATGTTATCAAGACCAATGGCGTTTCCAAATTTACTTACACCTTCAAATCCTATTTGAATGGTTTGACCAACGTAAGCACTGATATCTACTGATTCCATTCTCCAAACAACACCTGGTAAAGTGATGTCATTGCGCTGGAATCCTGCGATCCTGTTCCATGTCTGACCTTTATCTGTTGATACACTTACATACAAACTGTCAAGGAATATTCCATCAGGATCAATACTTGAATAAGCACTATCGTGGGTCATCCAGAAAGTAAGCAACGCTCCGTCATAAATTGGAAGGCGTGCATTCAGTGGCGCCAGGTCTATACAATTACTAAACAACCTGGTTTCAGTACCGGAAGTACCTAATGGATTACTGAAAAGGTGATAACTATCAAAAACATAAAAAGTATTTCCAGGTGCCATTGCAGGGATATCTGTATATGCAGGGAAATCAGGAGGCGTTGTCCATGCGGTCCATAAAATTTCTCCACCAGTTATTCTTTTCAGCCAGTTAAACACAGGGAATGTTGTTTCTGCATCTTCTACCAGAGGGAAACTTGATAAGGTTGATGCAGTATAAGTTTCAATTACAGCTGTATCATCAGCGTGGTTAATATCTGTTGCAACGGTAACCCATGCTGAATCAACATTAAGTCCCGCGTTACTCAAATCAATTCCGGTAAAATCAATCTGTGCTGTTCCGCCCACAGGAATTGCACCTCCAATAACCTGCGTTGATGCGAATGTGTTAGCACCAGATATGTGCAATGTAATAGATGCTGTTCCTGCTGCAATAACGGTTGAGCCAATATTTTTAGCCCTTACAACCACTGTTTGCGGAGCATCATAGCATGATACAGTTGGCACTCCTATAGAATCAATCGTTGCATTTGCTCCTGCAATACTGATGTTGATATCATCCAGGCTAAATGCATTACCATATTTACTAACGCCTTCAAAACCTATTTGAATTGTTTGGTTGGCATAAGGAGTAAGATTAATTGTTTCCTGTCTCCACAAAGGAGTTGTTGCAGTAGCATCCGGGCGCCTGTAACCATTGATCCTGTTCCAGGTAACACCTTTATCTGTAGAGATAGATACATACATACTATCAAGATCCGTAGGGAAATAATTATCATGGCTCATCCAGAATGTAAGTGTTGGATTGGCAGCGGCAGCAGGCATTTGTAAACAATTACTGAACAACCTGCTTGCAAAACCTACAGAACTTGCGCCACTATAACTATCAAATAAATAAGATGTGGTTCCCGGTGCCCTTGCTACTAACGGTACCGTTTGGTCGGCGTTTGAATAATCACCAACCTGTAGTGTCCATAACTGGTCACCATTCAATTGTTGTACCCACGGGAATACAGGTAATGTACCTTCTACATCTTCTACTATTGGGTAATTTGATAATACGCCTGCAGTAAAGCCTCCTGTTGTTAATGTATCATTCAGGTGATTGATATCTGATGCAAGTGTAATGTATGCAGTATCGAAGTTAGTGCCTGGGTTACTTAAATTCACACCTGCAAAATTTACGATCGTTGATGCACCAACAGCAATTGCACCTGCGGTATTCTGTGTTCCTGCAAATGTATTTGCACCGCCTACATGTAATGTTACCGGCGTTCCCGCAGGAATAACCGATGTTCCGATATTTGCAACCCTTACTGCAATTGTTTGTGGAGTACTGTAGCATGAAATATTTGGCAGGCCGATAGAATCAACTGCAGCATTTGTTCCTGAAACAGAAATATTAATATCATCTAAGCTAAATGCATTTCCATATTTACTAACGCCTTCGAAACCGATTTGAATTGTCTGGTTGCCATAAGCTGAAAGGTTAATTGTTTCCTGTCTCCATATTGGAGTAGTAGCTGTTGCATCCGGGCGCCTGTAACCATTGATCCTGTTCCAGGTAACGCCTTTATCTGTAGATATGGATACGTACATACTGTCAAGATCTGTCGGGAATACATTATCGTGGCTCATCCAGAAAGTAAGTGTAGGGGTTGAAGCGGCAGCAGGGATTTGTATACAATTACTGAATAGCCTGCTTTGGAAACCTAATGAACTGACTCCGCTATAGCTATCAAATAAATAAGATGTAGTTCCCGGTGCTCTTGCTACTAACGGTACCGTTTGGTCGGCGTTTGAATAATCACCAACCTGTAGTGTCCACAACTGGTCGCCTGTAATTTGTGCTATCCATGGGAACACAGGTAATGTTCCTTCAACATCTTCTATGATTGGGTAAGTAGATAATACAGGAGCTGTTGTTCCGGCTGTTACTCCGGTATCGCGGCTTTGATCAGGGTCGCTTGCAAGTGTGATCCATGCTGAATCGAGGTGATCGCCTACATTACTTAAATTAATACCTGTGAAATTGATGATCCCGGAATTGCCGGCTGTAATTATAGCGCTATTGGTTGCTGTTCCGGAAAATGTATTTGCACCACTTACATGTAAGGTTGCATTAACTGCACCGGCAGCAATATTTAAAGTTCCTTCATTGAACACTTCCACTCCAATTGTTTGACCTGCGCTGTAGCATGATATAGTTGGTAACTTAATATCGATAACAGATGCATTCACAGGGAATGTATGAACAAGTTCAATAGCAGGCCTGAAGTTGGTTGCCGTTAAGCTTGTTACACCCGAAGCAGGTGCAGTAGTATTATTATACCTCCTGCTGCTTAATGCAGTTGGTGTGGCAACGCCTCCAACAGTATTTCCTGCAGCGCATGCAGCAACATAACCTGTACTCAATACGTTATTTGCTCTTATAATAAGTACCTGCAGGTTGGTATTGGCTGTACGTGTAAAGGGAGCCGTGAGTATAATGCTGGCAAGGCCTGCTGTTGGAGCATTGAATGTACCGGCAAAAACAGGTGTATAACCGGTTGTAGAATATGCTCCTGTTGCCAATGTGGTTGTACCGATAGGCACATTCTTCATATAAACACTAAAATTGTTCATAGATGTAGGTGCTCCGAGGGCATCAATAAAAAAACCGATTTTTTGAATGGCTGTTCCGGCTGTTGTAAAATTCGTTGCACCAATTTCTTCGTTGGTGTAAATGGATTCACTTACATGGTAAGTGGATTGACCAATAACAGAAGATCCGCTCTGGCCGGGGGTGTTGAGAATGTCAACCGTTTGTGCGAATGATCCTGCACTAAAAATCGCCAAAATGACAAGCAGGTAGATTTTCTTCATAATTTAAGTTTTTGTTTTTGCGGCTGATTTGTTGGTTAATCAGTCGTCGTTTGGAAAATGAAATAATCTTTAGGAGTTTTCAGGGGCGGGAAGATAAACAAAAATACTATTTGTTGAACATGAAAAAATCATTATTGAGCGGCTTTTTGAGCCAAAATGAGCTTTTAGCCAACCGGTTTTTGATTTACCAAGCCAATAGATGCCCAAATTATAGTTATGGCTGCATGATGAGGAAAACTTAATTTAATATCTTTAGTTCATGGAAATGGTGACTGTAAGAACCTTTGATAATTACTTTTCAGCAAATATTATTTTAAGCCGTTTACAGCAGGCTGGAATGCAGGCCTATCTATGGGATGAGAATTCTGTTACCATTTACCCCGTCCTGGCAAATTCGATCGGGGGCATAAAACTTAATGTAGATGTGCTGGATGCCGAAAGGGCATTGGAGTTACTGAAGCAATTTGATGAAGAGTATTTACGGTCAGTAGAATGTCCTAAATGCGGCACAAATAATATCCTGCTTTTGCCAAGGACCAAACCGGGCAATTTTATTACCGCAATTTTTACCTGGCTTTTCTCCAATTATGCAGCCGCTGTTGAAAATGTTTACCAATGCCAGCAATGTGGCTATGAAAGCAAAACGCTCCCGGAAAATGTATCAGCATATAATTAGCATCCTTTAAAAATTGTACATGAGAAAAATCGCCATGATACCGGCACGATATGCAGCAACCAGGTTTCCGTTTAAGCTGATGCAACCGCTTGGGAAAAAAACAGTGATCAGGCAAACTTATGATAACACCCTTGCAACAGGGTTGTTTGATGATGTGATCGTAGTAACAGACAGCGAGATTATTTTAAATGAGATCAGGGATCATGGTGGTACAGCAGTAATGAGCCAGCGGCAACATGAAAGCGGGAGTGACAGGATCGCAGAAGCAGTTGCAGCCATGAATGTTGATATTATATTGAATGTACAGGGCGATGAACCCTTTGTTCATAAAGAAACCTTACGGGAACTGTTAGCCGCTTTTGATGATGAGCAGGTAAAAGTAGCTTCCGTGATGAAGAAATTCACAGATCGATCATTGATCAGCGATCCCAATTATGTGAAAGTGGTGGTGGACAAGAACATGAATTCACTTTTTTTCAGCAGGGCCGTGATACCTTTTTCAAGAGATGAAAATTTTATTCCGGCCTATTATGAACATGTTGGTGTATATGCTTTTCGTAAAGAAGCATTGTTGAGTTTTACAAACTGGCCGGCTTCTGATATGGAGAGGGCTGAAAAGCTGGAGCAGCTTCGGTATCTTGAAAATGGAATCTCTATCAGGATGGTAATCACAGAACAGACAGGAGTAAAGATTGATGTTCCGGGGGATCTTGCTAAGGCGGAAGAATATTTGCAAAAGCTGTAAGCTATGAGCTGCAAGCTGCAAGTCTGATTTGCAATTACAAAACCCTATAACAAAAGATTAATTATATAAAAAACCACTAATTAAATACACAGGCTTATAGCTTGCAGCTAACAGCTTGTAGCTCCATCATCCAAAACTAATTTTGCAATGAAAAGTTTATTCGACAAAAATGCCTTTGCTGAAATAACCGATCGACTGAATAAAATATCACCTGCATCTCATGCACAATGGGGAAAAATGAGTGTTTCCCAAATGCTGGCCCATTGCAAAGGACCGTTTTATATTCCTTTAAGTGAAAAGAAAATGCCCCGTGCTTTGATGGGAAGATTAATGGCATGGATGTTCAAATCAAAACTATATGATGATTCTGTATGGAAACAAGGCTTACCTACATCGCCGCAATTTGTTATTAAGGATGAACGGGATTTTAATAAAGAAAAAGAAGAGTTGATATCACTCATGAATAAATTCCACGCAGCAGGTCCGCATGGCATTAGTAAACATCCGCATCCTTTTTTTGGAAAATTTACAGATGATCAGTGGGGTAAATCGATGTATAAACATATGGACCATCACTTACGACAGTTTGGGGCGTAAAAATCTTAGATCTTACATCTTAGATTTTCAACAACCTATTGACTGCTTCATCCAATGTCGTTTCTTTTTTTGCAAAACAAAAACGTAGCACTTTATTATCAACTGCATTTTTATAAAAAGCCGAAACAGGTATGGTAGCAACACCAACGGTTTCCGTTAACCTCACAGCAAAATCATTTTCCGTTTCATTGCTTATGTTTTCGTAACTGTACAATTGAAAATAACTTCCGTATGAAGGCAGGGGAACAAATTTAGTTTGCTGCATGATGTTCTTAAAGTAATCTCTTTTTTGCTGAAGAAACTTACCCAGTTGTAAGTAATATTCTTTTTGTTTGATGAATTCAGCGATGGCATATTGCACCGGGCTGTTGCAGGTAAAACAATTGAACTGGTGAACTTTCCTGAATTCTTTCATTAAGGAAGCTGGTGCCATGCAATAGCCCATTTTCCACCCGGTACAATGGTATACTTTGCCAAAAGAAAAACAAACAAAGCTTCTTTCAAAAAGATCGGGATAGCGTAACATAGAAAGATGTTGCTTCTCATCAAAGATCAGGTGTTCATATACTTCATCACTGATAATAAATATGCCCGTATCTTTTACAATGCTGCGAAGCTGTTCAATATCGCCTTCATCCAAAACACTACCAGTAGGATTGTGCGGTGTATTAATGATGATGGCTTTTGTTTTGGCTGATATTTTTTCTTTTACCCTGGCCCAGTTTATTTTATAACCCGGAAAATCCAGCGGGATCGTTACAGCAATACCACCATTGATCTCGATATTGGGAATATAACTATCATAAGCGGGCTCAAATAAGATCACTTCATCTCCCGGTTGTAAGATGGTTGTAAGGGCCGTATAGATAGCATAGGTCCCCCCGGGAGTAACTGTGATATCTGTATCGGGGTTAATACATGAACCATAAAGACCATTTTCTTTTTCGGCTAAGCCTTCACGTAATGCAGGCAGGCCATTCATGTGAACATATTGATTATGCCCATCCTTCATTGCCTTATATACCAATGAAGCAAGTTCTTCATTCATAGGGAAATCAGGAAATCCCTGGCCAAGATTGATGGCCCCGTGTTTTGCCGCAAGGGCGCTCATTACTGTAAATATGGTTGTACCTACAAGTGGTAGTTTACTCTGAATATTTGTTGTCAAGAAAGTGAAGGGCTGGTTAATACCCGTTCAAAAATAATATTAATAATATTTAAGCGGAAAAACGGGCGTAAAATTTTGTGGAGGCAAAGGATTAACCGGCCTTACTACATACATAAAAGAACGACGACGTTTTTTAGCAAACATAAAAATAAGCGGAACACACCATAGTATTTTACTGAAGAACGCGGTAACGCTTTGAAACATTTTTGCATTTTGACCAGGTATTTCATTTGTAACACCATATTGCGCTTCCTCATGCGTACCGAATTCCCAATTCACATTGCCATGTTTGGTATAATATTTCTTAAGGTTATCGTTGCTGCCGTTCCAGTTTTCGTGCAGGCGTTCGCTTAATGAAATGGCGGGTTCCATATTCGGATCAAAGAAATACCACTTGTTATTGATCTTTGCTTCCAATGCATAATGATGTGGAAAACCAACCTTGCGGTAGCTGATATTTTTCTTTCTTAAAATGGCCATCATCACGATCGCCTGCTGTGAACATGCTGCATATTTATGTTGTATGATCTGTTCGGGATCTACTTTTGAGGCAAGTCCATAACCAAATACTTTTTCGGAAACTGCTGCGATCCAGTTCTCACTTAATGTACAATGTGAGAACCCATGATAAAAACGGCAGGAAATAACATAAGCCAGTAATGCTGTATATTTTTCAGAATAAATACTGATGAATTTTGTGGAGGCCTCCGCATCAACATACTTATCAAGCTTATCTATTGAATTGATGCTGCTGAGGCGGGGGTCAAATCTTTCTATCTTATTATACCTCGACTCGCCATTAATATCCTTATTGATAAAATTAGGAATTACCAGCAACACGGATAATGATATGAGTAAGATTTTGGTCTTCATAGCGGATCATAATCCTGTAAAATACAGGCCGTAATGAAGCAAACGAATTAGTAGAAAGTTTATTGTGTTTGGGGTGTTTTTTTTGAATATTGAACATTGTACGTTGAGTATTGAGCATTTCTTCTCTTTACGACAATTTTAATATTCAATACCCAACGTACAATATTCAAGTGCTGCTTAGATGAATTTATCACCTTTGTTGCGTTTAATCTCCGCAACATACTGTTTGATATCCTGCTCTTTGTCTTTTTTACAAATAAGCAATACATCTTTTGTATCAACAATTACAAAATCTTCTATGCCCTGCAGTACGATGAGTTTCTTGTTATCGGCGTGGATCATATTCTTTGTTGCATCAATGATCATTACATTATCACCGGCAACTGCATTTTCGAGGTAATCTTTTTCAATTGTTTCATAGGCACTGGCCCAGGTACCAAGGTCGCTCCATCCAAATGAAGAAGGTTTTACATATACATTATCTGCTTTTTCCATAATGCCATAGTCAATGGAAATATTAACGCACTGAGGATAGATCCTTTCAATTGCCGCTGCTTCATTTTCTGTATTAAGTGCATCCTTTTCAGCATCAAACACATCATGTATCTCTGGTAATAATTTTTCAAAAGCCTTTACAATGTTTTTCACTTCCCATACAAATATCCCTGCGTTCCATAAAAAATCGCCGCTTGCAACAAAGGTCTTTGCAAGTTCCCTGTCGGGTTTTTCGGTGAATGTTTTTACTTTATAAACATTGTCGCTGACGGCATAAGGTTCGTACTGGATGTATCCGTAACCGGTATTGGGATTGGTTGGTTTTATACCAAGTGTAAGTAACGCCTTGATATGAGATGTAAAATTCAAAGCGTCTTTACAGATATTTATAAATGAAGCTTCCTCGGTAATTAAGTGATCAGCCGGCGCACATATAAGGTTTGCGTGCGAATTCAGCTTTAATAATTTATAGGAAATATATGCAATACACGGCGCCGTATTCTTACGGGATGGTTCACACAAAACATTTGCAGGATTTAACTGCGGCAGTTGTTTTATCACGATATCACGGTAACTATCAGCGGTTACAACATAAATATTTTCCAGGGGAATGAATTTGGCAAACCTGTCGTACGTAGCCTGTATAAGCGTTCTTCCTGTATTCAGGATATCAAGAAATTGTTTTGGATAATCAGTTCTGCTCATTGGCCAGAACCTGCTTCCGATTCCCCCGGCCATAATTGCCACGTAATGATTTTTATTCATAAATGCACCCGTATTTTTTGCTGTCAGGCTGAGCTTGTCGAAGCCGTTTAAATAATTTTAGTTTGCCTTCGACATCCGCCGCGGCGGAGACAATTTATTTTAAATAATTCCTTCCCTTATCAAATCGTGTAAGTGTATAATGCCGGCATACCTGTCATTTTCTGTAACCAGTAGCTGGCTGATATTTTTACTTCTCATTAATTCAAGCGCCTCTGCTGCTAGCGCATCTGATATGATCGATTTTGGATCAGCACTCATAATATCTTTTGCCTGCAATACATTGATGGCATCATTTTTTTCAAGCATTCTCCTCAGGTCACCATCTGTTACAACACCGATGATCTTATTGTCTTCATTCACCACGGCGGCAGCACCCAACCTGTTCTTTGTAATTTCAACGATCACTTCTTTTATGGGAGTTGTTTGCTTTACTGAAGGTTTCTGGTTGTGAATGATGAGATCAGATACACGTAAATATAATTTTTTTCCCAATGTTCCACCCGGATGAAATTTTGCAAAATCATCGCTGTTGAATCCTTTCAACTCCATTAAACAAACAGCCAATGCATCACCCATTACCATTTGAGCCGTTGTGCTGGTAGTTGGCGCAAGATTATTTGGACAAGCTTCCTGCAAAACGGTTGTATTGAGTAAAATATTACAATTTTTTGCAAGAAAAGATTTTGTATTACCCGCCATCCCGATCAATACATTCCCAAAATTTTTTAATAAAGGGATAAGCACTTTTATTTCGGGGCTATCGCCACTTTTACTTATTAAAAGAATGATATCGTCTTTTTGTATCATGCCCAGGTCGCCGTGTATGGCATCTGCAGCATGCATAAACATAGAGGCTGTTCCGGTACTATTAAGCGTGGCTACAATTTTTTGTGCGATGATGGCGCTTTTACCAATACCACTTACAACCAACCTGCCTTTTCCGTAAGCAATTTGTTCAACAGCTTTTACAAAATCGGCATCTATAAAGGCTTTTAAATCAGTTATAGAGGCAGCTTGCAGGTCTAAAGTTCGCAGCGCAACAGGTATGATAATATCGCTATTCATTATTGAGCCGCAAACCTAGTTTAATTAAGGCAAAATGCAAAGAATCCGTCAAATGCGATAGCTATAGACCTGGAAAGCTTACTGGTAAATAAGCAATCAGCGAATCAGTGGCTATTAAAGTTATAGCCACTGATTCACTGATTAATTTCAAAATAAGATAGCACTTAACTTTTTATGGTAAAAATTCGCTTTCATTAAATAAAATATGTTATCTTAATAAGCGATAGCGCACAATGTCAAAAATTCTGTTAATATGCTTTAACAGGGTTGATATTGTTTTTAATTGCGGATGTGTTCAGTTAACTTCGCAACCCCCATACAAAAACCTATGCCAGTGATTGATAGAACAATTGCTTAGAGAGAAAAAAATAATTATGGCGACCAAAAAAACAACTACAACTACCACAAAAAAAGCTGCCGCTAAAACGCCTGCAGTTAAAAAAACAAATAAAACAATCTCTGCCGATCTTTCTTCCGAACTGCAGCAACATTTCGGTTTCGATGAATTTAAAGGGCCGCAGGAAGAGATCATTAAGACACTATTAACTGGCCAGGATACTTTTGTGATCATGCCTACAGGTGGTGGTAAAAGTCTTTGTTACCAGCTTCCGGCAATGATCAGCAAAGGTGTTGCGATCATCGTTTCCCCACTTATTGCATTGATGAAAAACCAGGTTGATCTTGTTCGCAGTTATAGCAGTAAAGATGATGTGGCGCATTTTTTAAACAGTAGTTTGAACAAGGGTCAGCAAAAAGCCGTTAAGGATGACCTGGTAACGGGAAAAACAAAAATGCTTTATGTAGCTCCTGAAACACTTACCAGGGAAGACAACATTGAATTCTTTAAATCGATCGATATATCTTTTTTCGCCGTTGATGAGGCGCATTGTATTTCAGAATGGGGACATGATTTCAGACCAGAATATCGTCGCCTGAAAGAAGTGATGGACCAGATCAACCCCGATATTCCAGTGATAGGTCTAACTGCCACGGCTACCCCAAAAGTACAGAGTGACATTTTAAAGAACCTCGGGCTCCGCAAACCTGCCGTATTTATATCTTCATTCAACAGGCCGAATTTATATTACGAGATACAGCCAAAAATAAACCTGGATCAAACGAATAAAAGCATCGTTCGTTTTATCCAGCAACATAAAAATAAAAGCGGGATCATTTATACGCTCAACAGGAAAACAACCGAGGAACTTGCCAATATGCTTGTTGCCAACGGGATCAAGGCTGTTGCCTATCATGCAGGGCTGGATGGCAAATTAAGGGCGGAACGGCAGGATCAATTCCTGAATGAGGATGTACACGTGATCGTTGCCACCATCGCTTTTGGAATGGGAATAGATAAACCGGATGTTCGTTTTGTTATTCATTATAATATTCCCAAATCAATTGAAAATTATTACCAGGAAACAGGAAGGGCAGGTCGTGATGGTATGGAAGGAAGATGTATTTTATACTATTCGCATAAAGATGTAGCTAAGCTTGAACACCTGATGCGTGATAAACCACTTAGTGAAAGAGAAGTGGGTGCACAGCTTATCAATGAAACTGTTTCTTATGCTGAAAGCAGCATTTGCAGGCGTAAAACATTGTTGTATTATTTTGGAGAACCTTATGATGACAGCAAAAGCTGCGGCCATTGCGACAACTGTTTGAATCCAAAAGAAAAAATTGAAGCAAAGGACGGCGTCGTTACTGTTTTAAATGCTGTGAAAGCACTGGGCGAACATTTCACGATTGAATACCTGATACTCATACTAACGGGAAGAGCTACCCCACAAGTGCAAATGTACAGGCACGATGCGCTGGATGTTTTTGCAAGTGGTAATGATAAAGAACCGCATTACTGGAACAGCCTTATCAGGCAAATGTTGCTGAACGACCTGCTTGAAAAAGACATTGTTGAATATGGTGTATTGAAGTTTACAAAAAAAGGAACTGCTTTCCTGAAAAAGCCAACTTCTTTCAGCATTGTATTGAATAATTTATTTGAAGAAGCAAATGCCGACGATGAAGAAAATGATTCGCCAGATGCAGCCGGCAGTACTGCAGATGAAAAATTACTGGAGTTGTTAAAAGACCTTCGTAAAAAAGTTTCAAAAGAAAAGAACCTTCCCCCGTTTGTGATCTTTCTTGAAAGTTCATTGGAAGACATGGCTACCATGTACCCAACTACCATGACCGAACTGGAAAAAATAAGCGGCGTAAGCAAGGGTAAGGCTATGCGTTATGGCAAACCTTTTTTAGATGTGATCACCACTTATGTAGAAGAGAATGATGTGATAAGGCCCGACGATTTTGTAATGAAAAGCGTGGTGAACAGGAACAACAATAAAATTTTCATTATCCAGAATGTAGATAAGAAGATACCACTTGAAACCATTGCAAAGAACAAAGACCTGAAAATTGACGAGCTACTGGAAGAAATGGAAACGATCGTTGCCAGCGGCACCAAACTCAATTTAAATTATGCGATCAATGATATGGTTGATGAATACGAACAGGAGGAGATCATTGATTACTTTAAAAGCTGCGAAACATCGTCACTACAGGTTGCACAGGAAGAATTATCAGACAGCAATTTTAACTGGGAGCAATTGAAGTTGATGCGGATTAAGTTTTTGTGTGAATTTGGGAATTAGGGAACACGAATTATTGGCCACGAATTACACGAATTGCACGAATTTTTGGTCTCATTTGAAGATTCGATGTAAAGAATGCAGTTTTTTAACTCAAATCCCCTTATTTTTGCTGCCCCGAAAGGGAATTATCTATTTATAGATGATGGTGCGGTAGCTCAGTTGGTAGAGCAAAGGACTGAAAATCCTTGTGTCGCCGGTTCAATCCCGGCCCACACCACGAAGTAAATCAAGCGATTATAACGTAAAGTTGTAATCGCTTTTTTCTTTGGTACAACATAGGTACAACAATTTATAATATTTCAAATAGATAAAAATTATAATCGGTTATATATTAATTTTGCAATGCCAATTTTTAAAGGGTAAACGACATGAGTACAGATAACATAGTAAAAATAATTTTAGCAATCATAGCATTGATCGGTGCGGGTTCTTTCATAGCCTTCAAGGTGTCAAAGCGAAATAGCCATAATAAAACTATAAACCAGAATAACAACAAGGTGACAAATGGTGATATTGTTGGTGGAAACAAAACTGTAAAATAGTAAATGGCCGAAACTAACAGAAACCAAACCGAAAACACAGTCAACAATGGGGATGTAGTAGGTGGAGATAAAATAACCACTTACCATACTCCCAAAAAGACTAAATTAAATTCGTTGTTTGAAAAACTGAAAGCTGCTTTTGATGGTGATAATCGAGTCACTGAAATTTCGGAAGATTTGCAGAGGTTTTTCATCAAACGAGATGTAATCGGCCTGGAACAAAAACTAAAAGACGGGAACCTTGAACATTTGCTAGACGATGCTGCCTGGCTCAAACAAGAGTATTACAAGAAATTAACAAAGTTCCAGTTTTTTGAACCGGCTCAACAAATCCATGCTTTTATCTTGGGCATAGTATTGGAGAAATTTCGAAACATTATTGCGCCCATGATAAGAAACGGGAATACAGAGATTGAAATTTCGAGAACCATTTCGACAGATGTAATTGACCCAATCATGCTCATTATCCGGGAGGAAGGTTGTGATGATATCATGGGGTTATCTGCTACTGATATTGAAGGCATGATATTTTATTTAACCGGCCAATGCCATATAAAATGGGTGAAAAATGATAGTTTATCACCAAGCGTTTGATTTATATCATTGTGTTTACCGGCTTCTTCAAATTCTTACGCACTTTGAACGGAAAGAATATGTGGAAGTTGATCGCCTGCGTATTTGGGATTTTTATTTATTATTTCCAGATCAAATGGATAAAATAAAATTAAAGCAGGATGAGGTGGATGTAAAAAAATTAATCAAATTCTATGTGGTAAAACAAAATAATCCATACGAAGAAGTTATTGATAACCGGAAAATGTTTGAAAAGATAAAACCGTATCAACTTACAGCGATAAAATGCCTGGCTTCATATGGAATTATCAATAAAGAATACTTGAAAGAAAATAGAGTAACGATCATTTCTAAAGCAGTACTTGATAAGTATGTTGCTAAATTCGAGCCCCTTACTCCCAAAGAGCGAAATGTAATCGGACTGATGACTTCACATTTTTATGAAATGTCGATGTTCGGTCCAACTGGATTGAAGGCTCGCACAAAACTTTTAGAAAGTAGATACGATGCGGAATAGTCTGTTTCTTAATCGGCTTATAGTTTACACGCAAAGCGGTAAAATTGCCTATGATGAAAAATATCATAAGGGAGTGAATATTATTTGTGGTGATAACAGCAGCGGTAAGTCCACAATTACACATTTTATCTTTTATGTTTTAGGTGGTGCATTCAATGATTGGGTTAAAGAAGCAAAACTATGTTCGCAGGTTGTAGCCGAAGTGGAAATGAATGGCGCTGTTATGGTGTTAAAACGAGAGATCAATATCAGCCCGGTAACACATAAGGGTAATCATCTAGAACCAATTTATATATACTGGGGCACTTTCGATGAAAGCCAAAAGTCAGGAGTAAATGACTGGCAGAAGTTTAATTATAATACAACCGATGATAAAAAAAGTTTTTCAAATGTGTTTTTTGAAAATCTTGATTTGCCGATTGTTAAGGGTGACAACAACATCACTTTCCATCAAATTTTGAGATTACTGTATGTTGACCAGGATTCACCAACAAGCTCACTTTTTCTATATGAGCAATTCGATACCGTTTTGACCAGGGAGACTGTCTCCGATTTATTATTAGGCGTATACAATCAAGAATTATATGATAGCAAGCAGCGATTAATCGACGCTTCAAATGAACTGGATGATATTCGGAAAGAAATAAAAGTCATTCGCCAGTTTGTGCCCAACGAGCTTGATTTAATGCCTGAACATCTGAAAACAAAAATTGACAATAAGGAGAAAGAAATATCATCGATAGAAGAAGAATTAATCCTCCTTAAAGAACAGAATAAAATAGTACGCTACACTAAAAACACAAAACTTGAATTCGAATCTTTAAATGAAGAATCGCTCAAACAACGGGAAGTAGTAAACGCACTTAATTCAAAGGTTAGAGCCTTAAAGTATGAAATTGACGATTCAACCTTCTTTATAAACTCGTTGGAAGGTAAAGTGAAAGCTGTGAAGAATTCGGCATTAACGAGAGATTTTTTAGGCGAATTTCCTCTGGCATATTGCCCGGAATGTTTGACTGAATTGAAGGAACCCGGTGGGGAACCAATTTGCAAATTGTGCAAGGAGAAAACTGACAGTACATATGGCGTTACACAGGCTCGAAAGATTGAACAAGAACTTACCTTTCAAATTAAGGAATCAAAAGCATTACTTGGTAAACGCAACAGGGAGTTGATTGAGACTAACGGCCAGTATGAATCCGAAAAAATTAAGCTCCATACATTACAGTCACGTGTAAATGCTGCATTAAAGGACGTAAAATCAGTTCGAGATGAGAAGATTGACTCTCTATACGTGGATAAAGGTTTTGCCGAAGGAGAAATCCTTCAATTACGGACGGTGTTAGAAAGTGCTGAACTTTATCAGAGTCTTATTCAGCAAAGGGGCGAGCTTGAGAAGGAAATATCTGGATTACATGCGAATATTGATAGGATGACAACCCAGCAGGCGACAGTCAAGAAGGCTGTCAACGACGCAGTAGAAAAAGAAGCCCTTTATTTGTTAAATAATGATCTAAAACGCCAAGACGATTTTATCGAAGCAAAAGAGTTTCATGTTGATTATCGAAACAATCTTGCTTTTATAGCTGATAAGGAAGCTCGATATTCAGCAAGCTCGAATTTTTACTTAAAGACCACTGCCAGGTTCGCAATATTTTTAGCTTCGTTGAATAATAGCCTCATGCGATATCCCCGTTTTATTCTCTGTGATAACATGGAAGATAAAGGGATAGAAGAAAAGCGGGCGCAAAATTTTCAACATATCATCATAACTGAAGCAGAAAAGCAACCTGCTGACTCCTATCAATTAATATACACAACATCATTTATCCCTTCGGATTTAAAAAATACAAAATATTGTGTCGGTGAATATTATACCAAGGCTTCACCGAGTCTTAAAAATATTGATTTGCAATAACTCAGCTATTCTGACCTGTTTTTATCTCTTTTCGTAATTCAACAATTTTATTTTTTTCATCCAATCATATTTAGTTGCAAGCGATCCTCCTTCACCATATAGGGGTCTGTGAAATTTGTGTCCCATTAAATCAGCCTGAATACGTTCAGGGGCATTCACTGTCAAGAGTCGCTCTTGAAAACTATGCCGTAAGGAATAAACGGAGTGCTTATTTGATGGCAGCAGGTTGTTTTCCTTTAAATACTTATTGATGGTAGCGGATAGTACATCCGGTTTACTGAAGTATGAAGTAAAGCCTTTGGGATAAGACTGAAATGCTTGTAATGCAAAACCTACAAGAGGTATGATTCTCTTTCGGTATTTTGTTTTAAGTTCCAGTTTTCTTTTTGGTTGGATGATAATGTGAGGTATCTCACAATCCAATTGAATGTCTTCAGGTTCCAAGCTGGTTTGTTCAGAAATTCCCGCACCAGTTTCTGCAATGGCGTACAAAACATTCTTTGCTTCATCATTTAATCCTGATAAGTTTTTAGGATTAAGCAAAGTTGAGATAATGAATTCCGTTGTGAATGACGGACGCCTATTTTCTTCGCCTTCATCCAACAGTAATTTTTTGAAAATGTTTTTAGTGTCAACGTTGAGACTTAAATTGTCGTTGACACATTCAACAATTGTTTTTACCTGGATGATACTCTTGTTAGCAGATAATGGCAGTAATTCCTCTTTTTCGATTTTATTAATCCACCAATCGCGGAATTTTAAAGTATCACCACGGGTAAGCGATGACACATCTTTATTTCCTATGCAGGAAATAAAATATCGCATTGCTCTCGTTCTTTGATGTGTCCATTTTCGGATTTGATTTTCGGATTTATTTAAATTCTTTCCCTTAGAGAATTCCAAAAAATAATCCAATGCTGCATCTAAAGTGAGGGTAGGTTTTTCTACACCTCCCAAAACAGATGTCATCATCTGGTCGTTATAATTCGACTTTTCTACTTGTAACAGTCGGGCGTAGATGTTTTCTATCGATTCTTTCGCAAGTTGATTATTGGTAAGATAATTAAAGCCAAATAATTGAGAGTGCTTTGTGGCTTTTTCATAATCAGACTTGTTAAAGGTCTGACCTGTTTGAATCAGGTTATCCCAATAATCTTCAAGTTTTTCATTATGCTTGAAAGCTAGCCTGGCAGCCTCCCGGTGGCTATCCGTTTTAAGGGCTATGCGAACAGTCTCCCGGCAGTCATAGAGCTTCATAGAAGATGGAACACGTCTATTGAAGTAATAATAGCCTTTACGTTTTAAAAGATGCTGCATGTTCAACCCTCATTCAAAATGTGTGACATTTTGTGTGACAAAATGGGTGACAGCATGAATTGAAAAAGGCTTCTCTGCGAGAAAATCCTTTTTTATCAATGAATAATAATGCTGGTGAAACTACATAAATGCAGGTAATGGCGTCCCCACGGGGATAATTTTCCAAAATCATTTTCCTAAATACCCTTGTTTTTATTGATAAAATTATTGTTAGACACATTGATTGAGTTACAATTTGTGTGACACAACGTGTGACACAAATTATTTCTGATCATACATTGCAGCTACCTTTAAAGCAATATTTTTTGCTGAAATTTTGTTTTCAATTTTTTCTTTCTCGGAATGAAGTCTTTCAAAAACAGGTAAGTACAACTCACCCTTCAGTGAAATAACTTTAGCGGCGATTTTATATGCATGTTCGACTATATCATTGCCTATAATAATACTATTTCGGGATTTAGACATACTGATCTCCAATGTGATCGTTCTATATATCAAAGCTCAACTTTAAAATGTTACTCAATTTGGATTTGTCTATGCATATAAATGAATCAATTTTGACTAGAATTATTTTTCTTCTAAATGCATACGCTCGTATAGCCGGCATATTTATCTTGTTTTATTTCCTTTTACAGAAAAATTATTTCTTGTAGAAATTATGTCGAATCATTTATCTCTATTTCTACTTTTAATGGAGAAACAAAATGACAAAAATTAATAATAATGAATATTTCGGAGAACAGCTATTAGATCGTGCTTCTGCGGCTAAATATCTTGGTGGCTTAAAACCAGGGACGCTTGCGGTTTGGGATTGTACGAAACGATACGATTTGAAGCCTATCAAAATTGGAAAACTGGTTAGATATAAGCGATCAGTTTTAGATCAATTTTTAAAAGAGCGGATGTCTCCGTAATTTTAAGCTAACGCACAAATATTTTCCAAACATTTTTTTAAAAAGGGCTTGCGATGAACATCGACCAGGCAAAAGCTATTGCTATTTCTGAAATTCTGAAAAAACTTGATCAGCATCCACAAAAGACGATGGGATTTTGTCAATTGTATTATTCTCCATTTAGAAATGAAAAGACACCAAGCCTCTGGGTTAATCATAAAACTAATACATGGCGAGATTTCGGTGATGTTAAATGGGGTGGCGGGGATATCATCCATTTAGTTAGAGCTTGGCTTGATTCAGAAAATGAAAACTGTGAGGTCAAAGACGCGTTGCGCTGGTTAAGCAACATGACAGGCTTTATTCCCGACATTAAACCTGTATATGATCCAGCAGAAACAGAAACAGAAAAAACTTTAGTTTTGCGTTCCGCAACTGAAATCTCAAATTTTGCATTGATACAATACAGTGAATCGCGTGGAATACCGTTAACTGTATTAAAGAGGTACTTTCAACAGGCTGCTATTTATAATACCAATACGGGAAAAGTGTTTTATGCGCTCAGTATGAAAAATGACTTAAAGGGGTACGAACTTAGAACACCTTATTTTAAAGGCTGTTTAGGTAAGAAATACATTTCATTCATTCGCGGGACGCAGCCTAAACCACCCGGCATAAATATTTTTGAGGGAGCGTTTGATTTTGCAACCGCCATAACCTTACGAGAGGGAAAACCGTTTGAAGACGATACTCTTATTTTGCACTCACTGTCCAATTTGAAAAAAGCAACGGCATACATTAAAAAATATGGTTACGACTACGCATACACGTGGATGGACAATGATGATGCTGGAAAACAGGCAACACAATCATGGGCAGAATTCTGTAAGAATGAGCCAGGTTTAAAGCATATCCCCAAGAATATCGATTATCTTCCTTACAAAGATCTAAATGCATCACACATTGCTAAGTTGGAATTGTAAGGTGTGAAATGCAAAACAATATTCAAACGCTCTTTACAGTATCTGAAGTAGAATTATTCTACCGTAATAAAATAAAACCTAATGACAGAATTCATTTAAAAGGCGTTGCACATGCGTATGACATTTTGCTTAGTGCCTGGGATATGAATAAAATTGATTTGATTGAACAGTTTTATATTTTATTGCTTGACAGAAATCATACTTGCTTAGCGCTCTCACACATCTCAACCGGTGGGGTTTCGTCATGTATTGTTGATCCCAAAATCGTTTTTGCAACCGCACTTAAAGCAAAGGCTTCCAGTATTATTTTAGCACATAACCATCCTTCCGGTAATACGCAACCAAGTAAGGCAGATATAAACTTAACAGAGAAATTGAAATCAGGGGGAGAGTTGCTTGATATCAATGTTGTGGATCACATCATCGTTACACCGACAAAATATTATTCATTCGCAGAGGAATATGTCCCATTCTAAAATTTTTTGTATATAGATTTTTATAAATAAACCTCTCAACCAATAAAGGAGCAAAAATGAGATACTTGATTAAGAAAGCTTTATTTAGGAACGCATACTATGTATTTGACTGCACTTGTGAAAATAATATCCCTCTTGAGAAAAACATTAGTTTAGAAAAAGCTAATGAAATATGGTGGCTTAATAAACTTCCGAAATACCGGTATCAGATTTTGCATCTCAATTCTAAGGGCGAAACGAAGCTGGATTTTTATTCTATTAAAGGGAACATTATTGTTCCCAATGGCTTTTCATCAATTTTAGTCGCAAAATCAAACCTTGAAATACCATATAGGCAGATATCTAAACCAAAAGATAATCATATTATCATAGATACTTTTACCGGGAAGAAATTCAAAACTTAAAAAGAAAATTGTGTTACTTTAATATTCCTTTTATCCTTATATCTCTTTCCCTTAATTGGGAAAGAGATATTCTTTAGGCTTTGTTGATTTCGAACTATCATTTCTTTTAGAACTTATTACATTACTTGGTTTGCAAATAAATTCTTTCATTTTCTTCCAATCCAATAATTCCATTGCTGACATGCGATTGCGTTCCTTCGATGCATACTCATATAACTCTAGCTTATCGTCAGTATAAATCTTTGCTGATTTACGCCCTCGCGATACTGAAACGTAAAATTGTTTTCGATCAGTCGCAGGAAACGTAGATGTAGGTTGGTAAATGAATACTTCATCAACAGTTTTACCTTGTGATGCATGAGAGGTTGTACAATAGGCATGGGTTATATGACCGAAATCCTCTTTTAGAATATATTCAGTTTTACTTTGAGGATTAATAAGCTTGATGCAATTATCTTTTTCAAAATCGATCACTTGAAGTTCCTGGCCATTATTTAATCGCTTATTCTGCTTATCAAACCCGTTTCGTGTTATTCTGATAAGGTCATTCTTTGAAACTTCCAGCGAACTTTCTAAAAAAACATCAAATTTGGTTTTTTCTTTTTCGATGCAAATTTCCTTTGAATCTTCTAGACCGATAATAGTCATTTTTCCTTTTTTAATAGCATCTATCTTCCAAATACTACCACGTTTTATACCTTTGCTATTCTGATTGAACTGAAGAATTAAACCGGGAAAATAGTTTATTAAATCGCCTTTCTCTGCTAGCGTTAAGTTCAGATTGGTTAGTTTTTTTATTAGATGATCTTGCCTTCCGATAATATCCCGGTCTTTTAATGCTTCCCGAATATCCTCAGTTAAGCTTTCACCTTGTTTGTGAGTGGGTGAAATCACTAAGGCTGAATTTCCTTTATTTATTGCATTTAGATAATCCTTTATGAGCTTATTGGATGGATTGCTCTGATCTATTTCAATGATTGACCCCATTGCTTCTAATTGCTTAAAACCTGCGTGAATGTTCCCATCAGAAATGTATTGTACCGCTTCCCTGTATAGTTTATTAGTTTGACGATAAATTGTATTGACTTGACTAGAACCTATCCCTCCCAAGACCTTTAGTAGTCTTAACGCATCTCCATAACCGACGCTGCTATGCTGCTTAACATCTCCACCTAAAATCACCTTCGCTTTTTGTTTTTTCGCTATCGTAAGAATAGCTGTCATGTCTCTATTTCCTAATAATCCTGCTTCATCCACCCAAAGAACGCCGTTGTAAAGTTTTTGCTGCAATTTTTTATCTGTCAATAATTTTGCTACTGTCTCGGCATTATCAAATCCTTCTTCTTTTAAAACACTTCTTGCAGCCTGGGCGGTTGGTGCTACTACGATTACTTCCTGTCCCGTATTTTCAATTAGTCGTACCGCTTCTTTCATTAGTGTTGTTTTCCCCGTGCCTGCACGCCCTTCAATAATAGAAACCTGATCACGGGAAGTGAGGATCGTTCTTACCGCATCAGCTTGTTCACCCTTGAGAGAAAGCTCAGGGGCTGCTTGATAGAAAGGCTTAAATTTCTTCTTGCCTTGCAAAGCTAGAGATATCATTAGACGTTCATCCTCTAATGCTGAATTTGTCGTACAGTAATTAATATCTTCATCTTTTACATGGATGATATTTTTATTCTCAGTAAAAGCTTTATCCAAACTATCTATTGAAGCGATACTATTGCCCAAGGCGTAACGATAGGTTGTTGCTAAAACTTTTCGATCTTGAAACACTGACGATCTTTCAAAATGATGCTCCAAGGAATAATTGATAGAGTGTTCGGTACCGTTACTTTCACTATCCTCAATGGTGTTATGCCGAATGATTGTTCCATTCGCTTCCGTTGAGTTCATCCCTAATGAATGAATTTGTTGTCTCCAATCTTTTATTAATTGGGACATAGTAAGACCTTTTTGCTTTTTTGCCCGTGTTCTGCTACCAAGCTGATCAAGTTCCTTTGCGCTGACTATATTATTTTTTTCAGCAAATTCTTTTATCTCCAAAGTTCGTTTTGAGAATAATTCTCTAGCCTCTTTTGGGATACCAAGTATTTGAAATGCATCTTTAGTCTTTCCGATACGATACCCCAGTTTGATAAGACCATCAGATAGCCGTTTGTGAAAGCGTGCCTGATAGTAAGGCATATCTCTTTTGATGTTTCGAAATTGCCCGGCCTTGAATTGCTGTTCTATATTATCCCATGCCATATTAAAAGTGTAGCAATGACAATGTAGATGTGGGTCAGGTGTTTTCCCCTTCGTTGGTCGTGATGTGAGATGTATAAATTCTGCCCACAAAAGCTCTCCGGATTTTCTATTTTCATCCTTGTTGTCCTTACGCACTCTCACAAGACTATCTTCTTCAATATCCTTCATCGTTTCATTTACGGATTGTTTGAAAACGTCAAGTATGTGGTTATCCTTAGATAAGACATGCAATAGAGAGACATCCTTGGGACAATGGAAACTGATATCGTAGCCAACCGTTCGATTGGCCTTTTTTCTTGCTGTCAATTTTTCGCCTGTAACAGGATTGAAATTCTCAATTAAAATATGAAACAGCTCTTTTGATCCTGTATTGCTAATGCCAATGCGTTCCGAAAGTTTTCCATGAAATTTGAATTCAACGATTTCCTGCTTGTCCATGTAATAATCGGATCTTTGCAAGCCATCATTGAAGTATCTTTTTGCAGCGTTACCACTGACACTTTGTAACATTCTGATCATCCTTAGCTTATACCAATTTGCCAGCTTGCCAGCTATTGAACCATGATTTGTAAATGTTCAGATAAGATCACAAAAGCTCCGTCGTCTTTTGAGTCTATATAATTTTCTTGATTCATTTATCTGCGTTTACCGTATGTATTTATCTTGAGAAACGAGTTTTCGTTATTTAATTCCATACAATCATTTCGTCAAAAGCTGTCATGGGTTACTTGGTGATTAACCGAAGCCATTCTTTCTCCAAATAAAATTTTTCTTTTGCTCCGCAATTCACAGCCCATCCAAAATTTCACCCGGCTCTCTCACTCATAGTCCGGTTGATTCATCACCTGTACCATTCCATCAACTGAAAGGATTCAAAATGGAACAAAACTCAACTCTAACTCAACCTTCGGATACATTGAACTTTAAACGCAGAGATGTATACCAAGAAGTAACTGATACCATCATCAATCAATTAGAGAAAGGAACTGTGCCTTGGCAAAAGACCTGGACAGAAACTAATACCGGTTTTCAATTGCCGAAGAACTATGCAACTGGCAATAATTACCGTGGCATAAATATTCTCTTGCTTTGGTGTGCTTCGAAGGATAAACAATATTCTTCTAATGATTGGGCAAGCTATAAGCAGTGGGTTTCCAAAAAAGAGGCTATTAGAAAAGGCGAGAAGGGCAACCTAATTGTCTACACTGACACATACGAAAAAGAAGTGGACGGTGAATTACAAAAAATTCCTTTCCTGAAATACTCTGTCGTTTTTAATCGCTGTCAATTGGCTAGTTATAATCCAGAAGAAAAGATTGCATCTTCCAATGAAAAGTCACTTGTAGAAAAGATTGATCACGCAGAAGACTTCGTGGCGAACACTTTTGCAAGCATTGAGCATGTCGATGGCATGGCTGCTTACAATCCAACCAAAGATAAAGTGTATATGCCACACGCTTCAACCTTTATCGATTCAGATAATTGTTCTGCAACCGAAAGTTACTATTCAGTTTTGTTTCATGAATTAACCCATTGGACAGGGCATTCAACAAGAATGGATAGAAAGATTAAAAATAAGTTTGGCAATCATGCCTATGCGGAGGAAGAATTGATTGCTGAGCTTGGCGCTGCCTTTTTATCTTCAGAGCTATCTATTTCAACACCGGAAAAAATTAATCATGCCGGATATATCGCAAATTGGCTTACTGTACTAAAGGATAATAAGTATTTTATTATTTCAGCAGCAAGTGAAGCAAGTAAAGCTGTTGAGTATATGAAAGGACTGCAACCTTTAAAACTATAAACAGTCAAAGTTTAAATAAAGTCCTGAATAAGTTCAGGGCTTTATTTTTTTAAGTTTATTCAGTATTTTGAAAAATGAATTTCATTACAAGACTCTTTACTGCGATATCGGCAGTCGTTGCAATTATCTTGGGAGTATTAGCAATCGTAGCTAATAAAGATACACCTAAGGCGTTTCACACTCCCCTTTATATTCTTGGAGGTGTACTAATATTTTTTATAATGCTTTT
The DNA here is from genome assembly GCA_047601875.1 of Ferruginibacter sp. Taxonomy (GTDB): domain Bacteria; phylum Bacteroidota; class Bacteroidia; order Chitinophagales; family Chitinophagaceae; genus Ferruginibacter. Next base: position 2,473,511 of record JASGIL010000001.1, read on the forward strand.
GGCATTGACATACGACTGGCTTGCTAAAATTGGACATAACGCATCTTATGTTCTTCAAAAAATTTATTCAGATTTTATTTACAATTCAATAAACGGAAGATTAGAATATCTTAAAGATGATGGTTCACTCGTTTCGTATGAAAGAAATGATCACATGGTGAAATTGAGTCTCAAAAGAAGCAAGAGGCGTGTAATCGTTCCCGTTGAAGTAGACGGTGAGATAATCAGTAAGTCGATTTACGGTATCAATAATTCATTTCACCTTCCTACCCAAAGTAGTGTTGTTTTCCAATGTTATTTTGATGACAAAAATATTTTGAACAAAGAATATATTTCGAGCTATTCCTTTCAAATCAAGAATAGTTTTACAAAGGGTAATGAATTTTGGATAATGAAAAGTGAGAAGTATTGTCGTAGATATACTTTTAATATTTTTCTACCTGCAGACAGGACATTAAAAAATGCAGTGGTACTTTATAGACAAAAACCAAGAAATGATAACGGGACTGTTTCGATTTTGCAAGAGAAAGATAAACCTTGGAATAAGGTTGAGGAACCTGTCCTACTTATCAAAAGAAGGAAGAAGCATACTATATTAACAATGCATGTTACCGGTTTAAAGCCAACCGATATGTACAAAATGGTTTGGGAATTAAATTAGTTCCCTTCGCCGCCACCTGATGCCATATTAGCCTCCCTTTTTTAAATTAAAAATAAGTACTTTATTCTAAACGCCAAGTTAAGTAAATTATTACGAAATGTCAATAGCAAATTTATAAAAGGTTGAAGATGTTTGAAATATAAATGGTCAATATTTAATAAATCGAACGAAAAATTATCATTACAAAATATCAATTATCATGAATTTACAAAACACACCTTCAGAAAATGCGTTCATTGCACACTTAAAATCAAATACCGAAAAAGCAGTAAAGTTTGCAAATGAAATCGATAAAGAATTTGAAGGAACAAAAAGCAAAGCCGGTGACTTAATAGAAAGTGCTTTTTTTAAAGGAAGCTTCAATGCATCGATAGCGTCCATCAATTTTTCTAGAACCCTAAACAATTTGCAATCACCGCAAGAATCAGAATTTTCAGACAGCGATCAACAAAATATTTTAGATGAGATACAAGCCAAAGAAACTTTCCAGGATAAAGAAAATTACTTCTATGATTTGCTTGATCAAGCTGGATTCGTTGCTCCAAGTAAAATTGCTAAAAAATAATTGAAAGTAATATATGAGCCTTGATGAACTTATCATGAGATTGGGGCGATCCATCTCGGAATTTTGCAAAAAAAAATGCTCATTACTTCAAGAAGATGTTCATGAAGATAATTTATCCGTGGAATTGCGTGATTATTTAAAACAAGAATTTAATGATTGGCCTTACAGCATAAGTTTTAATCATGATAAAAGAGTATTAAACAATGCATACGTTAAGAAGCATACCTATTTCTTTCGTGATGAATTGCCCAAATCTATTAGAGATCGATATGCAGATATTGAAGACCCGTTGGTAATGAAGGAAATTTTACCGGATATAATTTTTCATGATGAAAATTCTTCAAAGCATAACTTCTTAATAATTGAAATTAAGAAAACGACCAATAAGGATTTCGAAAGCCGGCTAATGGATAGATTAAAATTAGAAGCTGCTACTTCATGTGATTTGAATTATGAATTCGGTGCGTTTCTGGATTTTAAGACTGGTAAAGATTATGAAGCCAATAATCCTTATTTGGTAAAATTATTTATTAACGGAGTAAGTGTTTTTACAAATTACGGAGAAAATGGAAATTAATGCATAAATCTAACCTATGATCAGACATCTTCCCTAACATAGCTATAGGATTCTGATTTGAATATTTTATAAAAATATCTTCAATATTTAATCACCTTATTTATAAAAATTTATTTAAACTAAAAACCGTGAAAACACCCAATTTTTAAAATTGCCTTTTTAAGAACTTGAACTTTTAATTAATACTATTGTTCAAATTCCTAAAAGCATTGGTTGGAATGCTTTTCAAGAATTAAATAAGCTGTTTAAGATCGTATGAACCCAATAAAAATTTTTTTTGCAGGTGTCCGGAAGTATATTGATGAAAATAAAATTGCACAAGCAATAGCAGAACTCCTTGCCTTCTTTTACAAGAAAAACGATCAGTATGCATTCAAAGAGGTTGAAAAAATACAGAGCAGATTTTTAAATTTAAAAAAATTGGATGAGGATGATACACCTTTGGCATCTAATTATGAATATTCACAGATTAAAATAGAGTTACTAGAAATAATAGAGAGACTTAATTTAAACAGTCAGAATGAAAACGGAAACAATATACCTACTCCACAAGAATCAAGCAATTTCCTAGTGGAGGCAACAAAGGATGGATTTAGATTACAAGCAAATTCCAAAGGAAAAAATAAGCAGTTTTACTTTTTTATTGTAACTATAATCGTTATTTTAATTTTGGGCGGGGGATTATATTTAAAATTAAAAGATGATGATAACAAATCCTCAAATAATGACCAGTTAATATCATTAAAACAAAGGTCAGAGAATATAATTTCTAAAATCGACTCACATATATCTAGATTAAATATCGAGATCGATAGCATTAACGGACTTACTGCAATAAATATAAATCTTAAAACAAAAAAATCATTATTAGAAAATAGAGCATTGTACCTTTCTAAAAAAGATGAAATACAGTCTGTGATACTACCCAAAATTATCCAAGCAATTGAAAGTAAGAATATAGATAAAAAGACTGCTGAAGAAGAAATTGAAGACCAGCTTAATAAATTAAACTTATGAGAAAGATTTTATTTTTCATTATTTTTCTGTTAGTACTTCAAAATGTCTTGTGTCAAAAAACGAGAAACCCTTGTCAGCCTTACATTAATCAAATTAGCATTTTAATAAAGGAAAAGCAGTCTTTGCAAAACCAGCTTGACGATCAAGATATATCCCTTGACTCTGTTCAGCAAAAGTTTTTAGAAGAACAAGCGCTTAGAGAGAAATATCAGAATCTTTATTATGCGGAAAGAGAGAAAAACGCTGATCTAACCGAGCAGCTAGATAAAATTAATAAGGCCAATTTGATTCTAAACATTGAGAAGCAAAAAGTTATTGCTCAGATCCAACTTTTAGAATTGGATACATTAAATAAACGCATGTCAATAAATTATCTGAATATTCGAGTCGATAGTATTAATCGTGAGCTATTAAAAGTTGCAGATAGCAACTCAATCGCACAAAGTGCCTTTAAAGAAAGAGAAAAGGCAATTAAAAGTTATGAAGAAATTGTGAAGCTTTTAAACAGTGAAGCAAAGGATTGGATATCTGTTTCAAAAAAGGAAGTTCATTTCCAAAATGAGGAATATGATTACGGGAACGAAATATTTTTTATTGAATACAGTCCAAAAAGTATTACCCCAACAGGCATATTGGGCAATCAGATATATCTAGTTGAGCGAATTGCTAAGTTAATAACTAAATATGACAGGAAAGTACAATTAAATCTTGTTGGTGAAAGTGATAACGGCGATAATGAAGAAAGAGCCGAACAGTCTCTGGGACGTTCGAATGAACTTAAAGATTTTATTGTGAAGAATTTTCACGTTCCACCAAAAATGATTAGGACAAGCAATTTATCTAAGGTCTCTAAAAGAATTGGTGTATCAGTGTTTATTTCTAAATAGAGATATTTATCGCAATAAGATTATTATTACTTATTGAAAACAAATAAAAACTTTTAGTTGACAACTTAAATGATGTGTGTTATGTAATGTGCTTAGGAGTGAAAAATGCCAGTATTTAATGATTTCAGTGAGAACGGAGAGCTTTTAGGCACTAACCAACAAATATTAAGTGAGAAAAATTTCGAGCGCTATTTGAAGCAATTCGGAAAAGAACGAGCTGAAGGTTATCTTGACGCATTAATTGATATAACCAATCAAGTAGAAGGTTTTCTTACTAGAAGAATAGGGGAAAATGACTTTACGAATACCTCTGCAAGAATAAGTGCACTTACAAAAAATATGCTTGAAGAAAAATTAAATTTACTCCAGATAGGGAACAGATTTATTCAAAAACCACAATAAAAAATGGATATAAAAAATAACATTTACGTTAAATTTTATATGATATTAGCTGAACATTTTTATAACGAATATCATAAAAAGAAAGGCAACATTGCATTAGACAAGGCACTTCTTTGGAACTTAAAACGTGATAAAAACGGGAATGCAGTAAAAGAGCCAATTGCTTTATCACTATTTGATTTAGGTTCAGATCAAACATATTTCCATCGAAAATATAAGGAGGCTATTAAACCTGAATATGTTCCAGTTCGTGAGATTTCTTTGTATAAAGCACTACACGAAATCGGATTTCGCTCAAGAGATAAAGACAAATTTGAAAATGCATTAATTCCAGAAAAAGCACAAATGCTATTCAACGAATTTTTATTTAAATATTTCCCAAGTGAAATAGATAGTAAAAATATAGAAATTAAGCCTGAATCAACCGATACATTAAATAATCCGGAAAGTTTCTTTGAAAAAAATCCCGAAGTGAAACAAACAATTTTACTTTATCAAAAATTCCTTAAACATATTGAGCAAGATAAATTCTATGATGCATGGTTATTTCTTTCTCCTATGTTTCAAGACGCCGGGATTTGGGATAGAAACTTTTTCGTTTTTGAAAGTAGTTTTAAAACGTGGAGGCCAACACAAGGAAAACTTATTTTTCACAATTATGGATATAAGAAAATCGAAATCGAAACTAATAGCTTTGAAAAAAGGGAGAGATTTGATTTCAAAGAATTACCTCGGAAACTTGCTCAATTAACTCAAAAAAATGATGGCCAACCCACGCGTTTATTGAGTTGGATAATAGAAACGATTAACTCTCGACTTAACGAATATAATTTACCTGGTCTTGAAGAAATTGATCAAAGTAAATTAGACGAAGATGATGTTCAGCGTTTAATACTGAGTAACCCCTTTATGCAGCCAAATGTGTTTTCTTTCCTAAACAAGCCACAAACCTATGAGATCCCAATCAATCGAAAAATAACCTTTATATACAGATATGATAGATGGTTGATTGATAGATGTACGAATTTGACAATTAATTTTGATAAAAAGGAACTAAACGAATAATCCATGTCTAAACTCCTTTCTGATATTTCTGAAAAATATTTTTTTTTCGGATAAAACTGATTTCTCCGAAGGTTGAAACAATCTTAATTTGATCCTTTCTTTGTTTTCGTAAATGGGTTTATGATTTCATCAGGTAATAAAGTGGCCACGACTTGATTTGGTATGAACTCATATTTAATCACTTTAAACAGAAAGATTATGACGACCAAAGAAAGAGAAAAGCTCAATAGCGGGCTAACTCAATCAAACCATGATTCACGAGTTTTTAAAGGAAGCAATGGCTACACGCAGACAACCATTAGCGAAAACAGAACCAAAATAGGTGATAAAACCTATTATGGTTTCAGTGACGCTGAAAAAGCAAAGAAAAAGCATAATGGTTAAACTCATGAGGCCGGTCATATGGTCGGCCTCTTATTTTTTAATTATCAAAAAACTTTTAAGATGGCTACTAATAATATAAGTTCGAATATTTTATTTGATCAAATACTAAAGTTATTTACTGGCACCGTTAATCCCGAAGGAAGAAATAAAACCCTTTTATTCATAGCTGGTATTCTTTTATTTCCGATTACAATGTTTGGCGCCTTATTAGGTTTCAAGCAAGCTTATAAAAAATTCTATAAACCCGATGAAATACCGACTCTTGCTAATCTAAAACCTATTACCAAAGTTTCCATGATTATTTGGTCAATACTTATCTGGATATTATTGATCGGAACGATGGTTGTATTCGTAAAACTATACGGTGTTTTCTTTTCATCAAAAAGACCGGGTTTGACACCTTATATTATTCTAGGTGTAAACATCATCTTCTCAATTATAGTTTTTGTGAATTTCAGAAAATGGCAAAATAAAACAACCGCACATATTCTTGAAACGGGCAGATTTGGGTCAGCTCGTTGGGCTTACCCGGACGAATTAAATGACCTAGCTCATGCCGAAGGAATATATATTGGCGGCGAAATCTACGCCTACGGAAATCAATCCCATTTTTTGTCATGTAGCAGTACAAGGGGAGGGAAGGGTACTAATTTGATTGTGCCTAATCTACTAGGATTGGGCAACTACAAAGGCTCATTTATCGTGGTAGATGTTAAAGGAGAGAATGCAGCTATCACAGCTAGGTATAGACGCGAAATCGGTCATGACGTTGTAATTCTCGACCCTTGGAATGTGAATAGTAAGGAGAAATCCGGCACATACAACCCTTTAGACTTAGTTATAAATTGTCATGACGATAACCATAGAATAGATGACGTAGAAATGTTGTCAGAAATGATTATTAGTAAAAGTATGACGAAAGAACCATTTTGGGAAAACACAGCGAGGTCTTGGGTTGCTGGCCTGATATTACACATTGTAATGACAGGATCGAAGGATGAAAAGCATTTAGGTACGTTATGGTCTTGGTTGAGGCTGCCAGAAGAAGAATTTCAAAAATTGATAATCGATATGGCAGTAAGTGATGATAAAGTAGTTAGGGCAACAGCGAACGATATTTTGAGTGTAATGACTAATTCCCCAAAAGCTTTTTCTTCGGTAATGTCGACTGCAAAAGAAAAGACGGATTTTCTAAAATCTCCGGGTTTGGAAGAATGTTTAAAAACTTCATCTGTAGATATTACAAAGATAAGCGAAGGCAAAACGACAATCTATGTAATCATACCGCCTGATAAATTACCTATCTATTCACAGTGGTTGCGGCTAGTTTTAATGTCTTCAATGCGTGCGGTAATTAGAAACAAAGGCGAGAAAGTAACCGTGATTCTAGACGAGTTTTTTAGCTTGGGATATATTTCTGAGTTTACAGTGGCACTTAGTCAATACGCCGGATACAATCTTTTTTTATGGGCAATAATCCAAGATTTAAATCAATTGAAAATGAATTATGGAGATTCCTGGGAGACAATAATCTCGAATAGTGGAGTTCAGCATTATTTTTCAGTGAAGGATAATTTTTCATTGGATTATCTGGAAAGGAATTTTGGTCAAAAATCTGTGGTTACTTATGACGATGGTAAGCCCAATACAACTGCACGTCCACTGATAACTGCCGATGAAATCAAACGCAGTTCAAAGGATAATATCTTTACGATAATCGATCAAAGAGCACCAACATATTTTCGTAAAAAGGCATACTATGAAATTGATGTTCTAAAAGGGAGATATGATGCCAACCCATATTATAAGTCTAGCACTACTAATAATGCACCGGCACCGCCAAACTACAAGCCAGTTTTTGCCGAAATAAATTAAACGGCAGTTGTATCATAGAGATTAGAGACTAATAACTTTTAGTAAGCAAAATTAAGATTTGATTGGCTGAAGCGCAAGACGTGCTTTGTCATTACGCAAACGCCCTGCGCGTTGTAATGACAAAGCCGCTTGCAAAGGGGAATTGCATTCCCCCTTGACCCCCTTAAACGTTTTTATGGATCATTCACAGAATAATAACAAAACGAAAAGAATCATCGTGCAATTCCGATGTACAGAATCTGAAAAGCAATTGCTTTCAGATTACGCCAAAACATCAGGGCTAAATGTTACTGATTTTTTGAAAGCCCGAACCTTGAATAAGGCACCCCGGACAAGGATAGCAAATTTTGACAGGGAGGTTTTGATTAAGCTTTTATCAGAATTCTCAAAGGTTGCATCCAATGTAAATCAAATAGCCCGTGTAATGAATACAGATAGGAAAACAAATTATTCTGTGTCAATTAAAGAAAATATTATAGCTGAAACACTTGATGTTTTACGAAATGTTTCTTCGCTCATATTGTTAGAGTTAGAAGGGAGGCCGAATGAAGAAATGGACAAACAAGCCACGTCATTACAACAATAATAAATGGTCACCCGAGGCAAGTTTAGAGGAAACGGCGCACAACTCGCAAGTTATCTTTTAAAAGATAGTAATGACAATGTCATGATACTGGATATATCCGGAACGTCTCATACAAATAACCTTAAGAAGTCACTCATTGAAATGTCTCTGACAAGTGAGTTAACCAAAAGTGATAAAGGGTTATACCATGTTCAACTAAGTCCTGAAATTGGATTTGATAAAAGCATGACAAAAGATGATTGGTTGAAAGCCGTTTCCATCTTTGAAAATGAAACTGGTTTTACTGGACAAAAACGTGTTCTGGTCATGCATGAAAAAAATAACAGAAAACATTTGCATTGTGTTTGGGAACGTTTTGATCATGAAAAAGGGAAAATGATTCCTGGTAATTTTTCAAGGCTTGCACAAGATCGTGCAAGGATAAAAATCGAAAATGAATTACATCATTCAAGAACTCCTATTCGCAATTTAAATCGCGAGAAGATGAAAGAATATTTATCGGACTTGTGGTCTAAAACAAAAAATGCTGATGACTTCATTAAAGAAGCAGAGAAAAATGGCTATGTCATTACAGCCGGAACAGAAAGACCTTATGTGGTAATTGATAAAACAGGAAGATCTTTCAATCTCGTCAGGCAGCTTGAAGGTATTAGAACTAAAGATGTAAGAGAAAGGTTTAAATCGACAAAGCTTCCTAAAGAAAAACAAATTATTTATGAAGTCAGGGAGAAGTTGAATGCGGGCAAAGGAATAGACAACAAACGTCATTATAATGAAAACTCTACCGAGATATTAACTGATCAATCTAAACCAAACAAGGCTGCAAACGACAATACTAAACAAGTTAAGCATTATCCTGTCATTACGCCATCATATACAATCGATAAGGTCAATGTCTCTTTTGATGTATCGAAACTTGATAATGAAAAAACGATTGCTGATAAAAAGGAAAAACTAATGTTTGAACTACAAGAGCGAAAACTGAAGTTGGCGAAAGAATTTAGAGAGAATGAGAGAGAGTTATAAATCGATTGTAAGATTATTATCATTTAATAATTCAATCGGATTTATTTCCAACACCCAAGCTATATCCCTAATGAATAATTCCGGGAAATGCTTTATGCGCTTCTTTGATTCAAGTAAGGTAGTTAGTTGATATTCTAAAAATAAATACGAATAATCTTTAGGAGAATGTTTAAAGGAGCGCTTTGAAAATTTTTTAATTAACAACCTTGCGGTGGAAATATAAGAGAGTAAATTAAAATTTTCCTTACCGTTTCTTTTCAGGTATAGGTGCTTTGAATAACAATTGTCATTACAATAAAGGGGTCCTGGGGGAAGCATATTTTAATCATATAGCAATTTAATAAAACAATCAAGTTATGAATTGGGACGAACTTACAAAAAAACACATTCGCGAATGGAAGGAATTCGAACGTCTTAAAGAGGATGCTTGGCAAAGTATAATAACACGAAATAACTTAATTCGTGAAGCCTTTGGAAATAAATTTGAGAACATGCCGGAACATGAACAAATGCGAGAGGTTAAAGAAGCAAAAAATTGGATAGACAAATGGGGGAATGACGGAACGGAGTATGAATTATTAAGTGCTCTGCAAAAAGCTGAAAAACTTGAAATGTTGAAAAGCAGAAAATTATCTATTGAGTACCGATTTAAAAAAAATAAATCTGAAAGGGAAAATGATATTGAACGTTAATCACTGATCCACAAAATTACTATCATATGAATATCATATGCCTGGAAGAAGATGCCTTTTACGCACTTATCGATAAAGTCGTGCATCGGATAAAGGAACATAATAAAATACAGGAAGACAAATGGCTTTCGCCAGAGGAAACTATGTTTAAACTAAGGATTAAAAGTAAGACGACTTTGCAAAAACTAAGAGATGAAGGTAAAATCCGGTTTACGCAACCAGAAAAAAAGATCATCTTATACGATTGTGATTCTATCAATCAATATCTGGAAAAGCACGCCAAAAGCACATTTTAAAAATTTAAAATGAACAGTAAACAAAATAACTCAATAATGAATTCAGAAGATACAGCCGACTTTAAGCAATACATTAAAGGCTTTAATGTCGGATATACATTGAGCAAACACGACCCTCAATTTTTAATGTCAATTTTAAACAGAAGCGCATCCGTAAAATCGTCTTATAACTTTGGGCTATTGCAAGGCAAAAAGGAACATGACAGGGAAAAGTTATTGGATCAACTTAAAAAAAGCCAAGCATCAAAAAGTCGAGAAAGAGAAAATGAAAGATAGCCACAATGATAATATCGCAGCTATCAATGATATAGTCTAATCTTTGACACATCGTATTGCGAAACCACTTTGTTTATTTGAAAGCGCATTAAAGATACTTGCATTGTCTTTTGAAAGCAAAAAGCATTTCGCTTGATTGGAAATTTCCGTTGCGCTCCACCAAAGTCCATCTTCACCTATAGAATAAGGAAACTCACCAGTAAAATCGCCATTACGACAGCTCCCTGGTAACCCGGTAAACCCGCTACTGTTATCTGCACCTGTATTCGGTGCTTGCCAATGGCTATTTCCCGCTTCCTTTAATTTACCTCCTGCTACGGTTGTTCCTCCTAAGTAATTAATTAGTGTATTCCACTCTGTTTCTGTGGGGATATGCCACCCTTCCGGTGCCAAACCGCGAGGGTCAATAACTGCATACCAATTATAAAGCTTTCCGTACTGCACACCATAGGACAAATTGTTTTGCCACCAACACCCTGAGGCAGAATTTAATTGCGCCCAAAACACATTTTCTTGAACATTTGGTATGAATTCTCCATTTTTGAAATAGTCGACGTTAAGATTTTTCGCAGTCCAAACTTGTGTTCCGATTTGAACGCTTTCTAAATCTGCTTCTGTTGTAAAATTGATCTCATTACCATAAACAGTTCCAATATCATTTATTGCGTAAGCCCGGGCATAGTATGTTGAAGTGGGGGATAATCCTGGTACAATCGTTGAATAAGTACCTTCACCATTGCCATTTGAAATTTTATTGTTAGCTGTGGTTGGACTTGATGAAGTCGAATAACATATACCACGCTCTGTGACAGAGTGCCCCCCATCATACAATACGTAACCATCTACAACTGCAGATTTGCTAAAGACGCGATTAATGGATGTATTAAGATTAACCGGATTATTGGGGTTGTCATTACTGTTATCGACTGAATCTTTTTTACAGCCACAGAATACCGTTACTATTGATAGCACTAATACTAAGTATTTCATTGTATAAATTTTAAAGTGTGTTGAATTTCATTCCTTCCATTATTCCACCATGTTTGGTGAATCTGTTTACTCTAGCTTTAATTGAATCAGGCAATGTCCCTGGGTAAGGAACTTCAATATTAACTCCACTGTTGATGTTCGAATTATCGCTTATAAGGTCAATTAATTTCACTCCGTTTTTGAAAATTCTGAAAGTGTCATTATTTCCAATATCCCATTGAGCCGTATTAATGTAATTTGGATTTAGAATGTTTCCTTGTAAAACTTCTCTGCCACCCACACCGTGAAATTCAAGCGTGTAAATCCCAGTAGATGAAGCATTAAAAACATAGCCCACATCCTGAGTGATTATATTAAATACCTGTACCTGTGAAATTTCCGGCGCACCGTTGTACTGAAAGGTGAAATTGTCGACCTTCTTTATCGTGTCGTTAGGATTTGTGGGGGAGGGATTATTAGAATCATTTTTGTCCTTTTTACAGGAAAATAGGCACAGAAATAGGCCAGAGAAAGCTAAAATCTTTTTCATACGCTAAAGTTTAATGAGTGTGAATAAATTGTTTTGGAATTATTTCATTTGGATATAGACCAGCATACGAATATAGATGTAAATTTCTTTTGTTCGTCTATATACCAACGTTAGTATATGAATAAAAACCGCTTTTTTTTAATGCTTTTGCATTTAAAAAGCGCTATAAAATCATTAAGCCTTGTGAACTATGTGTGTAAAACTTATTCAAAAGTAATCGTTGGTTTATATATGAATGAGACCCATGAAATCATGAAAAAGGCAGTAGCGTACTATAGGGTATCAAGAGAAAAGCAAGGCGAAAGCGGTTTAGGTTTGGAAGCTCAGCAAGAGTCAGTGCATCTTTATATTAAAGCCCGTAAACTTAGTCTTTCTAAGGAATTCACTGAGATTGAAAGTGGCAAAAACAATAAACGCCCGGTTCTACAAGAGGCACTTAAATATTGTGCATCAAACAAAACACTCCTCATTATCGCAAAATTGGATCGATTAGGAAGAAACGTATTTTTTATTTCTTCGCTTATAGAGAATAAAACAAAGTTTGTTGCTGTCGATAACCCGGAAGCGACTCACTTAATATTGCATATACTTGCAGCATTTGCACAATACGAAAGGGAACAGATCAGTTCCAGAACTAAGGCAGCGCTAGCTGTCGCAAAAAAAAGAGGTATAATATTAGGAAAGAACGGTAAGCATCTGGCAAGGCAAAACAAGAAAGCGGCAGATGATTTTGCTATTAGAATGCAGCCAATCATAAAGCAGGTAACAGATAATGGATTTGAGACGATAGAGGCGATCACGGCGCAATTAAACAAAAAGAAAATACCAACTTTTCGAAAGGGTGGGCGTTGGCACAGAAGCACTGTCTTTGCTCTACTCAAGCGAATTAAAAGCCTTTAGAAAATAGCAATCTCCTTCCCATCTTCAAAAAAATTAAACCTTTCTTTTAGCAATTCAACAATTGCGTTACCGTTAGGTGTTTCTGAATGAAAATCTAAATCAAACGAAGGAAGCATTGTGGCGACAAATAAGGAGTTCAAGTCTTTTTTTATTCTATCGTACGTCAGTAAGCCTGGAGGTATAGGCTTAAACCACTCTTTTTCATCTCTAAAGAAAAAATCTTGAAACTTCTTTTTCATTATTTCCTGAGACTCAACCTTCCCGGTAAATTGACCTTTGAAATTTACAACTATTGTTCCCACCACATGAAGCAATTGCCAATCTAACCAGCCCTCTCTTTTTAACTCAGCAATAATTTCCTTAAACTGTCGATCCTGATTTAATGGTGCTAAGCTAATTGATAAGACTTTTTTCAAAGCCTCAACTCTATTACTAATCGCTTGTAAAGATTTTGAACGATTGTACTTAGGGGCAATTACATTTCTCCAAGGAAACTTTTGATTTATAATTGGAACATATTCGTCCGAAACTTCAAACATCGGTTGGTCTCCTCTGTTTGATCTCTCAAAATTCTCTTTAAACATAAAATTATGATACAAATTTTCATAGGGTCTCCCAAAAGATGCCTTGCCAATTAAATTTTCATCTTTCAATTTCTTTCCAATGATCTTTTTATATTCTGCTAATGGTAGGATGGAGATTTCGCAAATTATAGCTTGTGCAATTACGAGATAATTAAACTGATGTTTATTCAATTCAGCGATACTTGATCCTGAATAAGCAGGCAATTCAATCAACCAAATACTTTCAGTATTCGAAGGAAGCCGCTTGAATTCTGCTTCTCCTTTTTCTTTCAGCTTAATTTCAATATTAATTTTGGTTTTGACTACATATAATTCTGTTTCCGTTAAATCAGTCAAGATGATTTGGAATGTTGCTATAAACTCCTCAGCAATGGCATTTGTCAGGTAATTATTCTCAAACTGAAAATTCCAATCACAACCCCAGGAATTAAAACTTACTCGCCTTGTTTTTCCAGCATCGTTGAACGGAATTCCGAAGATCTGTTTTTGAATATCGTTCCTAAAACTCTCTTGATCATTTGTATTGAAATCCACTTTAATTTTCTCATTTATTTCCGCAATCTCATCTTTGATAAATCCCCATTTGGCAATTACTGATTTAAAATGTGAATGAGAGGTCGGTAAAAATACTGAGGAGCTTTCTAAGATAATTGAGGGATAATATAAAATCTTGTAAGTGTCATCATGATCAAATACGTTAAAGTCTTTAGTCATTTTAACATGCGAAGCCAACAGCAAATCCGTAAGATCAAAATAACTGTACCATGATCCAGAAGCATAATCACAATCTGCCGCGATAGACATACCTCGAACAAACAAAGGGCTATATTCAACTTCATTTGAGTTAATAGCTAAATAAGAGCCAACCCAAGCATAATATTTAGCAGCAAAAAACTGATGCAAGTTTCTATAAGCGTCAGCTAGTAAAAGACATGATAAAATGCTTCCTTTAAGAGTGTCTTTATTGTACCATTTTATTTTAAGGTCATGTAAAGTGGCAATAGCTTTAAAATCTAATTTTTTATCAAGATATGTCTTTGCCCTTACTCTAAGTTTTTCTGCAACAATTTCAGCACCGGACTTGCTGGCCAAAATATCATCTACTTGAACTGCCAAAATTTCTATGTCTTTTGGATTAACAGGCGTTTCCAAAAGAATATCTATGATTTTATTAAGCCTGTCTGCGAAGTGAGAAATTGGAAAGAAATGTGTCCTTCGCAGCAATGGGATAATTTTCTTTAAGGTATTACAGTAGCGGGACATGTTCAAGGCATAATTCTGCTTATTGCGTTGATCATGGAAAAGAAAATTTGCATAGATTTCTAGCAAGGCACATTTCGTATCGACATTATCTACTTTCTTTATTCGTTCCTTTAAAATTATTTCAAGCCTGTTACTGATTCCAATTAAATATTCTTTTGTCATTTGGTGGCGCCCGAGATGCATAGAATTCCACAAGAATGAAAGTAAAACCTGTGCATCTTCTATATCTGCTGGAGCAACATATTTTTCAAAATTTAGATAATATTGCTCAACATTAGATTCCAGCCCCTCGACGTTATCTAATCCCATTAAACACACTACAAATTTCTCATAGATTGCTTTTCTTCTTAAATATTCAGGAAAGCTGCTATCGTTAATAATCAGATTTAATTTCCCCACCCAGAAAATTAAATCATTACGGAATTCTATTTTTTTATAAATGTACCTGACGGCGGCCTTGATATCACTAAATTCTTGGATTGTTGTGGGTGCTTGAGATCTTTCTTGATATTCTTTATAAAGTTTGGAATACCAATTTTCTGAATTCTGTTTTGGATAGTACTCCGAGGGAATTTTCAAGTATTGGATAGCTATCCAAAATAAATCTTGGTCTGCTAGATGCTGTGACAATGCTTGAGCATCGATGATTTCTACTTCAACTGAAAATTCATTTTTTAATTCTTCTTGTATCTTATGCCTTTTACCGACCGCAATATCCTCACCACTAAAAAAGTATATGCGTTCAACTTCAAACCCTGACGACATTATTGTTTTTACATCAGAATATATTTTGCCATTTTTTTTTGTCGGATTTTTTTCAAGTGAACATGCGAAAGCAACCGGTTTCTTAGAAAATGCCCCTACGAAAGAACTCGCTCCAATTGGCGAATCTGCCAAATAGCTATGAAATGTTTCAAAATCTCTGCCTTGATCACCCCCTGCTTGAACCGATCCAGTAGCAGGTAAAATATTTTTGTGAATTCTGGCTCTGGAAAAATGAAGACAAATTCTCTCAAAATCTGTTTGCCCGTTTAATGCCGATAATTGTGAAATAGCATATCTGATTGCTTGTTGGAGTTCATCTAGATGCATTTGTTCTATATCATTTGAAGTAAATTTCTGAAATAAAAAGCATTTTGCATCATAACAGTTTTATAACTTAGATATTCTATGAAAGTTTATTTAAAGAATATGGTATGCAACCGTTGTGTCATGGTTGTTAAATCCGAATTTGAAAAATTGGGCCTGAAGACGGTATCAGTGTCATTAGGGGAGGTTGATCTACAAGCCAAACCTTCCCAAAAGGAAATGCAAGAGATTACTGAAAGGATGAACGAACTTGGCTTTGAATTTCTTGATGATCAAAAGCATCAGCTTATTGAGAAAATAAAAATCTCACTTATCAAAGAAATTCAAAACGGCATCAAAGAGCATTTCATCATAAGTGACTTTCTAGCAACGTTGCTAAATAAAGACTATAGCTCGATATCAAGACTTTTCTCTGAGGTGGAAGGTATGACCTTGGAGCAATATTTCATCCTGCAAAAAATTGAACGCGTGAAAGAATTGCTGATTTATGGTGAGAAGAATACAAGTGAAATTTCTTACGAATTAGGATATAGTAGCGTTGCCCATCTATCTGGCCAATTCAAGAAAGTCACCGGTCTAACACCAAGTGAATTTAAAAAAATAGGCCGCAACAGGAAATCTTTAGACAAAATAAATTAACAATGAAAATATTTGCATACGGTTCAAATATGAACCTTAAACGACTTCAAAAAAGAGTGCCTTCCGCAACCAAAGTGTCCAACGCTTCTCTTGACGGTTATGCCTTCAAATTTAATAAGACAAGCAATGACGGTTCAGGTAAAGGGAATATTGAACAAACAAATAATCCCGCCGATAAGGTGTGGGGTGTCATATTTGAGATCGATGATCAGGAAAAAGCGAAACTCGATGAAGCGGAAGGGCTAGGTAACGGCTACAACGAAACTTTGATAGACGTTACCGCAACAAATGGCCAAAAAGTCTCAACCCAAGTCTACCTGGGCGATGCAGGCGTGATTAACAACGCCCTCAATCCTTTCGATTGGTATAAAGCTTATGTTGTAAGTGGCGCAAAGGATAATGAATTGCCGGGCGACTATACGGCAGGGTTAGAAGCTGCATTGTCTACCGTTGATAGCGACACAAAACGACGGGATAAGCATTTCAAGGTGATTAATGGTGAATAGTGTTACATTATACATATGATAGTAAGGCATCGACATACAGTTGATGCCTTTTTCTTTGGTCAAGAATAGTGTTGCGAAATTCTATAAATGCTTTCTATAATTCTATAAGCACATCGCAAAAACCTCTATTAGCTTTGGGATTCAAAACAAATATGATGATGAAACACAGTTATAATGTTGAAGGAATGACCTGCGGCAGTTGCGAAGCAAAAGTAAAAAGTTCACTACTCATGGTACCGCACGTCTTATCGGCCGAAGTATCGAAAGAAAATAAATCGGCAGTGATTGAAATGGAAAAGCACATATCGCTAAGCGATTTTCAAACAGCACTCGGAGGCGATGCAAGTAAATATAAAATCTCTGCTATGTCGCATAGTGAAGTAGCGGAGCAAGCCAAAGGCTGGCTCGAAACATATAAGCCCGTCCTGTTGATCTTTGGCTATATAATGGCCGCTACTCTTTTAATTGAATATACAATCGGCTCTTTCATGTGGATGCGGTGGATGAATAATTTCATGGCCGGTTTCTTCCTTGTTTTTTCATTTTTCAAATTCTTAAATCTGAAAAGCTTTGCTGAAAGCTATAGCATGTATGATATTGTCGCAAAGCGTTGGAAAGGTTGGGGGTATGCTTATGCCTTTATCGAATTCGCGTTAGGTCTTAGCTTTCTTGCAGGATTTTATCCGCTGCTGACAAATGGCGTTACCTTTGTTGTGATGTTGATCAGCATTATTGGTGTACTTCAAAGCGTATTGAATAAAAGGAAAATAAAATGCGCATGCTTAGGGGCAGTATTTAATTTGCCAATGAGCACAATCACTATCATTGAAGATGCCTTAATGATTGCAATGAGCGGATTTATGTTGGCTACATTATTGTAAAAATGGGAACTATCAAGCATATAGGTAGATTTTTGTTGCGCTTTCTAAAAGCCCTTTTTGTAAGGGAAAAGGATTGCTGTAAATGAGGTACATTCATGGTTTCAAAAGTTCTCGATAGGATAAAATTCTTCGTTAGATTATTCAGCAATTAAGTATAACAAAGACAAGGAATTCTGTAACTTTCATAGTATAACAGTCGCTAGTTTTGCATTCAATAAGCCATTTTAGGCAAAAAGCTATATTTTTGAACTTATAAAGTGAAAACAACCTACTCCATACGAATTAAGGCATCTTTTCTCTTGCTGATTTTCGCCCTGAATACAGTGGTTGGGTTTGCTTGTGCTGTAGGTTTCGACATGGGGTATAATACCAACCACCACAGCGATGAGGAAGTTGAAATCCATATCCATAAAGATGGCTCAAAACACCACCATGAAAAAGCGCATGGACATGAACATCCGAAAACATCGGATAAAGATGATTGTTGCTCGAATTCCGTAGTCAAAATAGCCCAGGTTGAAAAGTCCGTTCCGCACACCATAAAATTGGTCAACCCGGTATTCTTTGTAGCCTTTACTTTTACCTACCTTAATATTGATATGCCGTTCCATTCACAAGCACGGCCTTTCAATAAATACTATATTCGAGGTTATCACCCACCCATTAGCGATATCCGCATAGCAATTCAGAGTTTTCAAATATGATTTGATTAAATGCTTCCGGCATCAGGAATACTTATGCCCGTAATTATTTATTCAACATTTAATTTAAATCATAATGAAAAAGATATTTCTTCTATTCGCAGTATTTGCGATTGTAACTGTGCAGAAAAGCTTTGCGCAAGAATCGGCTAAGCAAAACCAATTTTCATCCATCCTTAATTCATATTACAGCATCAAAAATGCCTTGGTGAGCAGTGATGCTTCATCGGCGGCTGTAAGTGCAAAGGAGTTCCTAACCGCCCTTGATGGGCTTGACATGAAAACGATGTCCGATTCAGATCATAAAGCATTTATGGCCTTGCAGGAAAAGCTATCGAAGGATGCTAAAACCATCGAAAACTCAAAAAATATAGAAACTCAACGTACAGCATTTTCCTCCCTATCAGATAACGTCTATTCGTTGGCGAAAGACGTTAAATTATCTAGTGATCCAATCTATCAGCAGTATTGCCCTATGAAAAAGAGTTCTTGGTTGAGTAATGAGGCGGCCATCAAAAATCCTTATTACGGTAAGAGTATGCCTACCTGTGGCAAGGTCACTAATACGCTCAAGTAAATTGTTGATTGATCCTTAAATACCAAGCATGAAATCGCTTGGACACATTTTTATTCTCTCTACAAATAAAAAATAAAATGAAAAAAATACTTATTCCAGTTTTGCTGATTGCCAGCACCCTATTTATTTTCAATGCATGCAAAAAGAAGAATGATGCTGCAGTTATGGGAAAAAACATCAATTATCCCGCTGTCTACGTTGTGAACGGTGGAAGCAGTACGATTTCCGTCATTAACCTCAATACAAATAACGTTTCAGACAGTATAGGATTATTGAACCCGCCTGCGATGAATATCTGGCCACACCATATTTACCATCATCAAAGCTCTACAATGCATCATTTGGCCGTTGGCGTACCAGGAATGGATTTGAGTGCAGGGCATACGGGCGGTATGCCGGGCATGACGGGTGCATTCTTGATCCTAGATGCGGAAAAAGGAGTAATAACCAAAGAAGTTACCCTGCCTATGATGAACCATAACGCGACTTATTCCCCAGACGGAAGCGAGATATGGACTACCCAAATGGATATAGACGGAAGGGTATTAGTTTATGATGCCAATACATACGCCGTAAAAAGCAATTTGACAGTTGGTGAAGAACCGGCAGAGGTTACTTTTAGCGCAGATGGGACAAAAGCGTATGTCTGCAACGGCGCAAGTAACACAGTTACGGTTATTGACCCTGCTTCAAAAAATATACTCAGCACTATCAATGTCGGCACTAACCCTGTTGGTGCATGGCCTTCTACTATTGGAAAGATGTTTGTGGATTGTGAAGATGGTCAGACAATCGAGGTTATTGATGTGGCAAGTGATACAAAGGTTGTAACTATTGACTTAGGCTTTATGCCCGGTTACGCAGCATACAACCCAACGACAAGTGAATTGTGGGTTTCAAACCCTATGGATGGCAAAGTCTCCTGGTATATGGACATGGGCTCTAACACTTGGATGCAACATGGGGAATTTACAACAGGGGCAGGAGCGCACGCGATCATATTCTATAACGGTTATGGATATGTGACAAACCAAGAAGCCAATACTGTATCATTAGTGAATGCATCAAATCATAGCAAAGTGAAAGACATTCCTGTAGGGGATAAACCCAATGGCATTACAATAAAAAATTAATTCTAACCAATCAATAACCATTACAAAATGAAAGTAAGATATATAGCAATAATACTGGCAGTAATCAGTTTTACCGCCTGCAACTCCAACAGTAACAAGGAGGGAAGTGAGCATCATGATACTGCTGACACGACAGCGCACTCACATGATGCAGGCATCCCCGAAACAGCACAGCAAAAAACAGCACCCTCATTCAAAAGCGATGAAACGATTGCTGATTACCTACAATTAAAAAATGCCTTGGCTGCTGATAACTCAAATGATGCCGCAGAAGCTGGTAAGAAATTAAATGCAAATCTGTTTGCAATCGACAACAAAAGCTTGAGCGAGGAACAGCAAAAAACAATGAATGATGTATTAGGTGATGCACAGGAACATGCGGAGCATATAGGCGCTAATGCCGGGAATATAAAGCATCAAAGGGAGCATTTTGAGATGCTCAGTAAGGACATTGCTGATATCATTAAGACATTCGGCAATGGAGGACGTACATTGTATAAGGATTTCTGCCCAATGGCGAGTGAAGGCAAAGGGGCAATCTGGATCAGCGAAGTAAAGGAAATAAAGAACCCTTACTTGGGAAACAAAATGCCGACCTGCGGTAGTGTCAAGGAAGAACTTAAATAAAATGACAGTTAAAAGAAAAATACTTTATGTGGTGATTGCTGTATTTATTGGTATTCAATTTATACAGCAGCCACGTAATAAAAGCGATAAAGAGTTATCGACTGACATTCAAAAGCTCTATCCCATGCCGGACAGTGTACGTGCTGTTTTGCAAACCTCTTGTTTTAATTGCCACTCAAACAACACAAGATACCCTTGGTATTCCATCATACAACCGGGAGGATGGTGGATGTCTTCTCATATCAAGAAGGGAAAAAACCAATTGAACTTTAGTGATTTTGGCAGTTATTCAAAACGCAGGCAACTAAGTAAACTTCAATCTATAATCAATGTAGTTAAGGATGGGACGATGCCGTTACAATCCTATACTTTGATACATACGGATGCTAAACTTAATGATGCACAAAAGGCACTGATAACAAATTGGGCATCCGGCATGAAGGACAGCCTTTCAACAAATAACGAATAGATTTTTTATCGGGAATAACGTCACCGTTATCAATTATGCAGAAATCTAGCTGTTGTATTGAACACCGAACATTATTTAATTTTTTAAACAGGAAATATGGAAATGAAACATCAAAATCATTTGGGACATCAGGAGAGCGGGATAGCAATGTATAAGAAGCTAGGGATTATGCTGGTCATATCCTTCATTGCAATGTATATCTTGATGTACGCAATGGTCGACAGGTTTATCAACGTAATACCCAATATCAATCAATTCTATATGGCAGCTCTCATGACGATGCCAATGCTTCTAATCGAACTGATCGTAATGGCTGGGATGTACAAAAATAAGAAGCTCAATATGGCGCTGCTACTATCCGGTGCCGTTGGACTTGTTTTCTTTTTTATCTGCATACACCAACAAGTAGGGGTAAAAGACAAGCAGTTTTTGAAATCTATGATTCCGCATCATGCGGCTGCTATCCTCATGGTTGAAAAAGCTGATTTGAGCGACCCAGAAGTGAAAAAACTTGCTGATGGTATTATTGCAACCCAGCAAAAAGAGATTGAACAAATGAAAAATAAAATAAAGGAATTAGAAAATAAATAAGTCCCTTACAAAGGGATTTCAAAAAATCAATACATGGAAAAATTTATCGCTTTTCTTCTTCTCCTTGGCTTGGGAATAAAATTGTCTGCGCAGGATATGGGAGGGATGAAAATGGAGAAACAGAAAGAACAACAAATAACCTACACCTGTCCCATGCATCCGGAAATTCATGCAACACAGCCGGGTAATTGCCCAAAATGCGGCATGAAGCTCGTTAAAGCAAAACCTAAAAAGCAAACAGCTTCCAGCGATGCATCAAAAGCCGCACATAAGGATACGTCCAAAGTTAATCATGCCCCTATGCAAAATAGCACGGAGGATTCGGCAGTTCATAAAGAGATGAATATGGACAAAATGCCGATGGACGATATGGGCAATATGCCTATGCCGAAAGCAGACCTAGGAAAAATTAAAACGATAGAGAGCAACACACCGCCAAGAACGGTTCGATATGATCTCTATATAGCTGACACATCAGTTACATTCGGTAAGAAGAAAAAGAGAGCTATTGCTGTCAATGGTCAAATACCTATGCCAACACTCACCTTCACGGAAGGCGATACTGCGGAAATCGTAGTCCATAATAATCTCAATGAAGAAACATCATTACACTGGCATGGCTTATTCCTTCCCAACAAGGAAGATGGAGTACCATACTTAACCCAGATGCCAATTAAACCAAACAGCACCTACACGTACAGGTTTCCAATCAAACAACACGGCACACACTGGTATCACAGCCATAGTGGCCTGCAAGAACAGATAGGTATGTATGGTGCATTCATCATGAATAAACGCAAGGAATGGGATATACCCACGCTTCCTGTGATCATTAGCGAATGGACTGATATGAAGCCTAAAGAAGTACAGCGAAGCTTACATGCCGCAACGGATTGGTTTGCGATTAAAAAGGGAAGTACGCAGAGCTATGCAGAAGCTATCAAAAAAGGTTGGTTTAAGACGAAGATTACAAATGAATGGAAGCGTATGAACGCAATGGATTTGACAGATATCTACTATGATAATTTCCTGATCAATGGAAAAAATCAAAATGAACAAACGCAATTCAAAGCAGGAGATAAGGTAAGACTTCGGATAGCCAATAGCGGCGCCTCTGACTATTTTTGGCTTTCATATGCGGGTGGTAAGATAACAGTTGTTGCCACTGATGGAAATGATGTCGAGCCCGTTGAAGTAGATCGATTAATAATTGCTGTATCCGAGACTTACGATGTTGTTGTCACGATACCAGACAACAAAAGCTATGAATTTCTCGTAACCCCCGAAGATCGTACAAGTCATGCATCGTTATGGTTAGGAAGTGGCGAGAAAGTACCGGCCATAAAGATGCAACGCCCGAAATATTTCCCAGGCATGAAGATGATGAATGGAATGATGGATATGAAAGGCAACATGATTGAAATGGAAGGCATGAGGATGCAAAACCAAACAATGGATATGAATACAGTCATGTATCCTGAAATAACAGGTTCAGAAAACACAAAGGCAAAAGCTGCACCTGCAATGCAGAACGACAAAAGCATGTCGGATCACAAAGGGCATGACATGGAGGGAATGAATATGAACGAAAATGCGGATATCGTAATACTTAATTACGATATGCTGAAAGCAACTGAAAAAACGACATTGCCAAATACTCAATGGAAAGAATTAAAATTTGAACTTACGGGTAACATGAACCGTTATGTTTGGAGCCTTGACAATAAAGTAGTGTCAGAATCTGACAGAATTCTAATCAAGAAGGGCGAGAATGTCAGGATCATATTATACAATAACAGTATGATGCGCCATCCCATGCATTTACACGGACATGATTTTCGTGTCCTGAATGGTCAGGGCGATTATGCACCGATGAAAAACATCATCGATATTATGCCGATGGAAAGGGACACGCTGGAATTTGCGGCAAGTGAGCCGGGCGGGGATTGGTTTTTCCATTGCCATATCTTGTATCATATGATGAGTGGGATGGGCAGGGTATTCCGCTACGATAATAATTTATCAAACCCAGAAATCCCAAATCCGAAATTAGCCCAACGGAAATTATTTGCTGACGATAGGATGTTTCATCTAATGGGAAATGCAGGCATTGAAAGCAATGGTAGTGATGGAATGTTCATGTTTGCCAATACAAGATGGAAAGCAACTACGTTGTGGCACTTAGGCTATCATGACATGCACGGGTATGAAAGTGAAACAATGGTAGGGCGTTATTTGGGACGTATGCAGTGGTGGTTCCCTTATGTTGGTTTTGATTATCACTATAAGAAGGAAGGCGGCGTTAAGAATATTTTCGGGAGTGAGGAAAAGAATTGGTTCGGACAGACAAGTAATAAATTGAACCGCAAGACCGGTATTGTCGGTGTCGCTTACACGCTACCAATGCTATTTGTCGCGGACATGCGTGTAGATTTCCAAGGAAAACTACGTTTTCAACTGAGCCGGGAAGATATCCCACTTACAAACCGTTTACGCTTCAATATCATGGCAAATACTGATAAGGAGTATATGGCAGGATTTCGGTATATCCTAACTAAATATATATCTGCGTCTACGCATTATGATAGTGACATGGGAATTGGCTTCGGCTTCACATTCACTTATTAAAACACAGTTTTAATTCTAACCGATTATAAATTTAAAAGCCCCTGCATCCTTCACACACAGCGAACGCAGGGGCTTTCTTTATCGGATTATTATAGTTTATTCATCTTGACGATCACGTAATTGTCTTCACCTTTTTTCTGAAGACCAAACGAAATCGCATCACCGGATTTGAAACTAGATAGATCAACAGACGTATCGACGGAAAACTGCATTTTCATCTTCGGCCAGCCAATTTGCTTGATTGGCTCATGCGTAAGTGTTACTGAATTATTAGCAGCATCTATCGTATTGATCTTACCTTTTCCCGGTATCGAACCGGCATCCATAAACGAAGATGATTTTCCTTCAGCTTTTTTTCCCGCTGCATGATGATCCATTTTAACAGTCTCACCAGGCTTTGACGCTTGTCCAACAATCAATTCACCTTTCATCCCTAAAGCCTCATGCGGATGGCAATGGAATTTATATGTCCCCGGTACTTTGAACGTGTAGGAAAATTTGTCCCCTTGCTTCTCAAACATTGGACTCATGATCATTTCGTCAACACCTTTCGGCACTTCAACAAACATAACATCATGCATATCCTCTTGTGCATTCGTAAAAGTAACCGTGTCTCCCGGCTGGATGGTCAGCTTATCCGGTGAAAAGTAATAAGGCTTGCTACCAGATGGGTCGCTGACCTCCTTGATTGTGAATTCCTTGGCGAAAGCAGGACTTGCCAACGCAACGAGGGCTAAAGTAAAAAGTAGTTTTTTCATGGTTTTCTCCTTTGTGTAAACATGAAATAGGGGATTAAAACATTAAACGCAGACCGACTGCGCCAATGAGTTCGTCATTATTCTCGCCATTGCTTTCGGCAATAGACGACGTTTCACCAAACTTCCTTCCATATTCGACATTGATATATGGAGCGAACTTTCGCTTGAATTCATATCTTGTCTGAAGGCCAATTTTCCCTTCTGACAAACCAGCACCTACACCACGAGCGGATACATCCTGTGCATAGAGATTAAGTTCCGCATAAGGTTGTAAGATGAGTTTTTGCGTAATAAGAAAATCGTTTTCCTCACGCAACCTTGCGCTAACATCCCCTTTGTTGCTGATAAAGAGATGCGCTTCGGTTTCAAACCAATAAGGCGCAAGCCCAATAAAACCAAACGTTGCGTAGGTAAGCGAAGTCGGCTTTGTATCCTGGCGAATACCTGCTTGTGCATCCCAGAAGGTGGAAATATTACGACTATAAAGAGCCCAGAATTCCGTGTCCTCTAACGTTCCTTTCTTCTGGTCTCCCTCACTTTTGATCCACAGTTTGTTTTCATCTGTACCAATCCAGCCATCTAAATCCCATGTACCAATAGCACCATCCCTGCTGCCGCCATAATCAGTCTCAAGGCGAAACATATGGAAGGTTTGCCCACCATGTTCTTTCGCCATATCATGTCCCATGTCTTCAGCTTGCACTTGACTGACAAGTGCCAATGCCAAGACAAATGCTAATGCGGTAATTTTAATGGTTCGCATGTGCGCCTCCGTTATGCTGCATTTCTGATTTTGATGAAGGCATGTCGCTTGCATCTAGTTTTGCTACGACAACCTTTGTCATCATACCGGACATCATGTGGTAGAGAAGGTGGCAATGGAAAGCCCATTCCCCCACTTCATCTGCTGTTAGAAGTACCGAATAAGATTTTCCTGGTTCAACAATGACTGTATGCTTGTTAGGTAATTTTTCTGCTGGCTGCCCATTTTCAAGCTGCACAAACATGCCATGAAGATGCATGGGATGCGCCATCATCGTCTCGTTCATAAAGCTTAAGCGAACCCTTTCACCATATTTAAGTCGAATAGGTTCAGCTTCGGAAAATTTCTTGCCATTGATCGTCCAGATATAACGCTCCATGTTGCCGCCTAAACGCACATCAATAGTCCGTTCCGGCGCACGCGTATCCTTTTGAATACCCGCATAGCGTAGGTTAGAATAATCGAGCATTTTTTGACCTGGCGGTGTTCCGGCTTTCTTCCAACCACTAATCATGTCGGCAGGTGTCATCACCATATCCTCCATGCCTTCCATGCCCATATCGCCCATCGTCAGTAAGGCTCTCGGGCGCTGTTGAGGTTGATCTCCCTTCATACCTTCTTTAGGAGCCAATGTGCCCAATGCAAAACCTGAACGGTCTATTGGTTCTGCAACTACCGTGTAAGATTTATCCTCTTGTGGGCTAACGACGACATCATAAGTTTCTGCCGGGGCAAAACGAAATTCATCGATTTGCAGAGGTTCTACATTTTGCCCATCTGATTGCACAAGGTTTAATTTCAAGCCTGGAATGCGTACATCAAAAAATGACATTGCAGAGGCATTGATAAACCGAAGGCGTACACGCTCTCCTTTTTTGAAGATACCCGTCCAGTTTTGTTGAGAAGACTTTCCATTCATCAAAAATGTATAGCCAGATACATCGGACAGGTCGGTACGCATCATTCGCATATTTCCCCATTCCTTTGCATCCTTCCATGCTTTTGCAAAGCCGCGTTTATCCGCATCCTTAAAGAAATCTTTTACGGTGAGACGAGCATTTGCATAGTAGTCAGACGACATTTTTAAATTGCCCATGATTTCTCCTGAGTCTTCATCGGTAAAATCGGATAGGACAACCACGTAGTCACGATCTGCACGGATCGAATCCCTCTTAGCCGGGTCAACGATTATTGATCCATAAAGGCCATCTTGTTCCTGGCCTTGCGAATGCGCATGATACCAATAGGTGCCGCTTTGCTTCAATGGAAAGCTATATGTGAATGTTTCACCAGCACGTATACCCGCAAATTCATTAAAGCCAGGTACACCATCCATTGCGCCCGGCAATATCAGTCCATGCCAGTGAATAGAACTATCATGGTTCATTTTATTTGTTACGTGAATCACAGCATTATCGCCTTCTTTAAAACGTAATGTTGGGGCAGGAATGCTTCCATTGACAGTAACCTTGGTAACTGTCTTGCCAGTAATATTCACAGGCAGTTGCTCAATAACCAAATTATATTCAGTGGTCTTGGCGTATGCAGGTGTGAAAGTAGAGATGATACCGCAGAACGCGATCATCCATAGGTCATTTATTCGCATAGTTAAATCCTTGATGCAGTTGTAAGACGCAGCTCGGCTATTTGCCGGGATGCGCATTTAAAAACACAGTGATTTAGCTACGAGGGGGGCGTTCTATGCGATTTGAACAATCGAAATTGGATGTTTGTTGCTCTAAAACGAAGAAGTCGTCAGCAACAACAGCATAAGTGGGCTTTACATCATAAAACCCAAAGATCTTCAACGAACCATTACAAGAACTATTCAAACATTTGCAAGTCTTTTCACCACAGCAACAGGAAGACTTGTGCGAAGACTTTTTGGTTGGGCTTTCTTTTTGAACACCATTGTTGCCATCATGGCCTGGGCAATCTTTGTGAAGTTGTTCATTTTGCTGCTTGGCGTCAGCGCCATGCTTTGAATGGGAATTATTTGCAAATGCTTGCATTGGCGCTATTGCGAACGCCAACATTACCACCCAAATGATCCATTTGCGCTTTGTCATTCTGATATTGTACCATTTGTCTTTTAAAAAGGCAACTGTATACCCCAAGTCCTAAATTAAAATACAAGTCAGATGGAAAGGAAATTAAATTAAGCAGCTCAATTAAAACAAAATTGTGTCATCTCTTTAAAATGTTTGGAAACTTATATGTTGGTGAGAGCAACATGTGAAAAAAAAGATTTTAAAAATCCCCACTTTTTTGGGTTACTTTTCGTAACTTTGGTAATTAAAAAAAGCCAGATTATGATCCAGCTTTAATTAGTTTGACAAAAGAGGTCAGTAACTTCTTTTATCCTATGTTGCATGTGTAGAGACTGCAAAAGTAGGAAAAGCACCTCAAACGAACAAGCTTCACACACTGGTTTTTAAAATTTCTGAAAAAAAATTTTTAAAAACACTTAGACTCACTAACATATAATATTAATCAAAGCGATTAATGAACGCAAAGGCGGAGTTGTGTCCGCCTTTGATGCACCTGTTTTCCAACAAGGAGGGCAGAAAGGGAATTTTCATTCATAAAACAAGGCACGCATTATCCAGCAGTGTCATAAAATCAAAAAAAATGAGTAATAATAATACAGATCCAAAAGAGATCATCATTAAAATAGACCTGGAAGAAATTTTCCACGGTAGACAAAAGCATCCACACAATCATGCTGACCCCGGCACAATCATTTATTATCTTTTCAAAGTTGATAAAATGTCTTTTGAAAAAAAGGAACATGAATTTACAGGCCGTCAGCTATTAGCACTTGTCGGTTTGACACCTGATAAATACCGCCTGTTTCAAATTGGTGAAGGACACAAAGAAATATTGCCTGATCAAAAAGTTGATCTTAGGGAATGTGGAATTGAAAGATTCAAATCTGTTGCAAAACAGGCAAATGAAGGTAAAGAAGCTGCTGCTCAAGCAGCTTCTTTACCAATGAAAAGGATGTTTAGTTTGCTGGCGGAAGATGAAGCTTTCTTGAATAAGAACTTTCCTAATTGGGAAACCATTAAGGTTGCAAATACCGGATGGATATTGATCCATCAATTTGAAATTGTAGATGGTTACAATAATAAAGAAGTGACAGTAGCTTTTATGGTTCCGCCATCTTATCCAACGACAGAGTTTGATATGATGTATTTCTACCCTGATTTATGTAGGGCAGATGGTAAGCCTATTGGTGCATTAAGCCATCAAAATTTAGAAGGAAAGAATTATCAACGCTGGTCAAGGCATAGGGTTGCGGGCGAATGGAGATCAGGTGTTGACAATTTGGAGACACATGTATTGTCAGTCCAAAGCTGGCTTATTGACGAACTCAAAAAAAGATAAGCCATGAAGAAAAGAAAACTCCGTATGGTTGGCGAACACCATACTAGCTTTCTAAACCATCTCTTTCCCGGAGATGGTTTAGAAGCTATCGCTTTCGCTCTCTGTGGGTATTTAGATACCCCCGAAGAAGAAATTTTTACTGTTCATTCACTCGTCTTGTACCCGCATGATAAATGTACGGTTCGTAAGGGAGATAGGGTTGAATGGTCACCTGCTGAAATCGTTAACCTTTTTGAAATTTGTAAAAAGAAGGATTTGCGTTTATTAAAAATTCACTCCCATCCTGAGTACTGGCCGTTTTTTTCTCAAGTAGACGATAAATCGGATATTGATCTCAGTGATACATTAACAGGATGGACGGGACGTGATGATAAAATCGCAAGTATTGTCATGTTGCCTGGAGGAAAAATGATCGGACGGATGATAGATGGGCAGGGTAATTTTTCGAATATGGATTCAATTATTGTTATCTCGCATGACATCTATTGTTTTCATGGGTTGACAGAAAAAGAAGATAAGGATGCCCAGCTTTCAGAGCATGATGTTCAATTACGAACGAGACAAGCTTTTGGTGAAGGAACAACGGCGATTTTACAAAAATTAAAGATTGGTGTAGTGGGGTGTTCAGGTACGGGTAGTATTGTGGCAGAACTATTGAACAGGCTTGGTGTTGGTCACATTGTTTTAGTTGATCACGATAAAGTAGAGTTTAAGAATGTTAATCGCATTTTAAACTCAACGACTGCCCATGCCCAAAAAGATGCTTATAAAGTAGATGTCCTTAAAGAGGCATTTGAAAAAACAGGCACTGGCAGCAAGGTAACAGCTATTTCATCAGGTCTACATTCATGGGAAGCATACAACGCTATCGCGTCTTGTGATATCACCTTTGGCTGTATGGATACTGTTGACGGCAGGCACTTGCTTAACCGTATCACAACATACTTTTGCGCCGCATTTTTTGATATTGGTATTCGCCTTGACGCTGATGGCAAAGGTGGAATCAATGAAGTACTTGGACGAATTGATTATATCCAACCTGGGCTTTCGTCTCTGCTTACCCGTGAGCGTTATACATTGGAACAACTTAAATCGGCTGACCTTGCAAGGACAGACCCAGAAGAACATAAAAAACAACTGAAGGAAGGTTATATTAAGTCAGCCAATGTTGAAAGCCCTGCAGTTATCAGTGTCAACATGATTTTTTCAAGTAACGCTGTTACTGAACTCCTTGCCCGATTACATCCTTTTAAAGACCGGGGGAATGAAAACTATGCTTCAATCTCTTTTTCTGTAAATGGATTTTTATTGATTGCAGAAAGGGAGGGGCTAGTGGATGAAGAACTAAAAAATAAGGTAGGGTTGGGACAGCGAATGCCTCCTCTTGATTCGCCATTACTTATTTTACCTCCTAAATGACAAAGAATGTTTCTACTATCTTTCTTTAAAGACATATACCGTCAGCTAAGGGATTTTTTTCTTAGGAAGAAGACCAAACAAAGGCATCGCTTTTATAAGCTTGAACATGTTAAGGATTTTCCTGATTATCCTCTGCCTGGGATTTTATATGTGCTAGGCAAGCCTGGAAATGAATGGTTAGCTGGTATGAAGTGCCCCTGTGGCTGCAACGATTTCATAGAGTTAGTATTAGATGGAAATCGTCCTAATTGGAAGCTGTCTATAACCAATAATAAAAAACCTACCCTTTCTCCTTCTATTTTTAGGTCGGTGAATTGCCGTAGCCACTTTTTCCTCCGAAAGGGTCATATTCAATGGTGTGATTAGCATTACTCCGAAGTTTTAGGATTGGCGGCTGCCAGTCCTAAAACTTTCTTCTGGAAAAAATAATATTGTGTTTGCGTGGCAAACTGTTGGTAATACCAACAATTTGTATATATTTGTCGGAACAAATTTTGCATGAGTTCTGAACAAGGTATTGACGCTTTTTACATTCATGTAGGCGAAAAGGTAAGGTTCCAAAGATTAAAGGCTCGAATGGATCAGGAAACACTTTCAAGACATCTCAACCTGAGTCGCACGACGATAATAAACATTGAGAAAGGACGACAACGGCTTTCATTGGAACATGCCTGGCTCGCTGCACAAATTTTAAATATCTCTATCGAAGACCTGTTACCTCCAACAGAAACCAAATCAGTAAATGAATGGGCAGATGTAGTCAAAAAGACTGATGTTTCCCGTAAGGAAAAAAAAGGCGTACTCAACTGGATTACAAAAGTCAAAAATAATTAATTAATCTTCGGGTTATTATATGGCCTCACGCAAATACATAACGCAACTAGCCAATTCTATAATTGGAAAAAGTGCAACCGCTCCAATTAAAATTGATAAGATCATTAAAGACCAAGGGTTAAAGTTAGTTCCATATGAAGAAGATGGGGTAAGCGGAATTTTGATGGTGGAAAAAAGCAGCGCTACCATTGGCTATGCAACCAATGAACCGAGAGAACGTCAAAGATTTACCAAGGCACATGAACTCGGGCACTTCTTATTACATAGAGGCGGTAATTTATTTATAGATAAAAAATCTATGTCTATGTATCGCCCGTCAAATGGCGCTCCTTCAAATGACTGGCAAGAATGGGAGGCAAATGAATTTGCGGCATGTATTCTTATGCCGGAACATTTGGTTAGAGAGGAGATGAAAAATATTCAAATTGACTATGCAGATGACGAATCAGGAAATACGTGGATCAAAAAATTAGCGGATATTTTTGAAGTAAGTGTAAGTGCAATGTCAATTCGCATTTCTAAACTTGGTTTGTAATAGATTTACTATTTCAACGAATGACTTTCCTTCAATTTTGATGAAGTTGCCAGCACTGTATCCAAGGCATCGTCAGCATCCTTATAAATGAAATTAGATTGATACCCGATAGTCGTGGTAATATTTGAATGCCTGTACAATTTTTGTAGCATCTGAATAGGAATTCTATCGCCTGAAATATTTCCAAATGTATGGCGGGCAATATGCATTGTTAGCTTCTTATCTATTCCAGCCTTTGGCGCAACTTGAGTCCTCAAGCATTTATCAACAGCACTAGTTTTAAAAGCGATTGTTTTTTGCGTTTTAAATTTATTGCTAAAGTCGCAGCCTTTTAAATAAGGAAAAATTAGATCGTATGAGTTTTCTTTTAAATGTTCATACTGATTCAATATCGGGATTGCCTTTTCCGGAATTTTGAGTGAACCACCCTTGTTGTTTTTACCCATCGCATAATGCAACCGGTTGTTTTGAATATCATTCCATTTTAATCGCATTACATCTGACACACGTATGCCAGCAAAATAATAAGAAAAAAGCCAAAGGTTTCTTGCATCAATTTGTGCAGGGTCGCTTAGTTCAACATTTTCAAGTGCCTCAACTTCTTCAGGAGACAAACCAATCTTAATGCTATCAGGAAATTTAATTTTTACCTTTCCTTTTCCAAATGGATAATGTTTTGGATCAGTGACATTATCTTTTATCGCATGACTAAAGACAGAGCGCACCATCACTAAATGATTGACTGCACTTCGTTCGCTTAATTTCAAAGAAGATCTGACATAGCCCTTAAAACGTTCTAAGAGAATAGGAGTGATATCTTGGAAAGCAATTTCATTACCAATGAATTCACGAAAATGTTTCACCCTTGGTTTGTCCGATGTATACTGATTATACTTTCCGGCCTTTTCTAATTTCTGCAAATATGCTTCAGCCTGAGCGAAAAATGAGGCACCGGCAGATGGTTTGATTTTGTTTTTGACAGCTTTGACACTTACAGCGGATTTATTAGTTTCCAGCTCAAGTGTATTGTCAGTTGCTTCGGACAATTTTTTAATCAAAAAATTATTCAACCGAACATGATTAGGATATGATTTCTTAGCCTTTTGCGTAGCGCCATCCCAATCTGTCTCTTTCAAGGAATATCCAAGATGGATGAAGCTTGTTTTCCTATCTTTGGTTATACGGAGGCAGAGAGGGAGCGTTCCATCTTTATTTGATTTTTTGCGTAGAACGATTTTAACTGTTGCCATGTTGACCTCCAAAATTTGGTACGACATAGGTACAACATTTTCCGTATTTCTATGATAAATTATGAAATAATATATTGAGATAAATGTTGGTAATCAGTGAGATAAGTACATATTGAACCATATTAAACCAGTTTGAGGAGGACTGAAAATCCTTGTGTCGCCGGTTCAATCCCGGCCCACACCACTTAAGCCTCAACATATTGTTGGGGCTTTTTTTATCTAATCGTGTGTAAAATAAAAGACCTCTCTTTAAAGAAAGGTCCGCTAAACTTACAAAACATAATTCCACTTTTGCTCAATGAAAAATAGGTGTTCTTCAGAGGTCGTACAACGGCAAGTTCAGGCAGCCCCATTGCCTAATAATCGTGCCATTGATGCTGTTATATCATAATTAAGCGTTAATGCGTTCCAGGTAAATGAAAATTATTTTCTAAATGCCTGTATTACAGTGTTACCTGATAATAAATTTTAAAATAGAATTATCCACTGCAAATCCACTTACAAAATTCATAGTAAGGTTTCTGTGTTTCAGTTTGAATAATTGATAATGGGTTTCCTGCTTTTGCTTCCGGGATTTTACCATTTGCTATTTTATAATTACCGTTTGCGAATCACAATTCGTGTTGCAAAAATGATGATTGATCTTGTTGGAAATTTAAAAAATCAATCATGTCAAACATCAAAACAAAAATCGACGAGTGGGAAGTAAGGACCTGGAAGACAATTCTACCATCAGTATCTATGTGGAGCATAATACAGAAATGGGGAACAAGTCATTGCCAGGTATCCAGGTTTGGTCTGCCGGAAATATTGTAAATTATGAACCACTTCATGTAGAAAGATGGGCATATGCTGCTAAAAAAGCAAATCAGCAGGAATACCTGATCGAAGGCAGCAGCTGGATGCATTATGAAGATACATACGTAAAATATTATCTGGTAACAGGTGAAAAACTAAAAGCAAAAGTTGCAGTAAAAGTGAGAAGTAAGGATAAAGAGGTGGTGAGAGAATATGAACTGCCTTTCGTGATTGAAGATTAAATAGTCTGAACTATGATTAAGTTGATTTGTTGATAGACTATGATTTATTATCAAATCATAGTATTCAATTAGTCATTTCAATCATAGTTCAGACAAAATTTTTAAAAAATGCCCAATACAAAATGGCCGAATTCAAAAGAGTTATACATGATGAATGGCGGCAACAAACTTTATATTTACAAAGATGGCTTTGGTGATATTTATAATGCTACCGTTGAAGAAGAGCGTGAATGGGATAAAGAAATAATTGCAAACTATCTGCAACAGCTGGATACAGAAACCAATTCTACAGGATTGAAATTTGCTATTGAAGGACTTCTGTTTCATAATTATCCCGGCCTTGAAACATTGCTCATCCAAAAAATAGAACCTGCTACGCCAATAAGAAAAATTGTTATAGCAACAGCTTTATGGAAAATATATAAATACAAAAAAAGCTATGAAATTATTTATGAGCAATATTTAAGAAATCATGCAATGTGCTTGGATGAAGTTTTTTTTGCTTTAATTGAATTTAAAAACAGTAAGGATGCATTCAGTTTCTTACTTGGGTGCCTGGAGGGAAATGATGAGAAATTATTTTCAAAAGCACATACAACCATTTCAATGTGGGCATATACCGGCTTGCCAGACCTTAGGGAGAATGGCTTGCTGGAAAGACTTGGGCCTGCTAACAGGAACACAAAAGAATTAAATTTAGCTATTGAAGAATTTAAGACAATCATTTCCAAAAATGATCAATCATGACCGCATTTAAAATATTATGGGGCATTGATGCATTGGCCTGCATTGTAGTACTATACTTTTTTTTCATTGGCCTGGCAGATGGCTCTGTTTCATCAAAAAATATGGGTTTGTGGATGACAATATTCCTGGTGTTGGCAGTTGTAATGTTTGGTAGCATATTGCTGAGGCCGCATTATCCATCAATGGCTGCATCACTGGTAGGCTTACTATCTATACCGGTTATCGGATACGGGCTTTTTATTTTAATAGCTGTGTTTGGGAAGGGGAAGTGGAATTGATTTTTTCGTTTGGTGTTTGGAGTTATCTGTAGTTTTCATGAAGAGTCTTTAATTATTGAAATTCTAACACCAAACGCTAAACACCAAACATTCAACCCCAAACGAAAAACCTGTATTTTTGTATCATGTCCTCCATCACAATAAGCACCATACAAACAAATCTGCATTGGGAAAACAAACGGGCCAATCTCGATATGCTCGAAGAAAAAATAAACAACCTGCGCCAAAAAACAGAGATCATTGTTCTTCCCGAAATGTTTACAACCGGTTTTAGTATGAATGCAGCAACCATGGCTGAAACAATGGATGGTACTACAATGGAATGGATGAGACGATTAAGTACTGAAAATCGTGTTATACTTACCGGTAGTTTAATTATAGAAGAAGCAGGGAATTATTATAACCGGCTTATCTGGATGCTTCCAAACGGTGAGATGGGCCATTATGATAAGCGTCACTTGTTTGCCTACTCAAAAGAAGACCAGTTTTATCATGCAGGTGAAAAGCGTTTGATCTGTTCTGTTAAGGGGTGGAAATTCAACATGCAGATCTGTTATGATCTTCGTTTTCCTGTCTGGGCAAGACAAACACCCAATGAACAAAAGGAAGCAGAGTATGATGTACTTGTTTATGTTGCCAACTGGCCCGAGCGCAGGAGCCATGCCTGGAAAACACTGCTTTGTGCAAGAGCGATAGAAAATCAATGTTATGTTGTTGGTGTGAACAGGGTTGGTAGGGATGGCAATGATATTTACTATAGCGGAAATAGTTTGATCATAGATCCTTTAGGTGAAGTACTATACCATATGGCTGATGAAGAAGATGTTTTTACGATCACGCTTGAAAGAGAAAAGCTGGCTGAGGTAAGAAATAAATTTCCTTTTTTGAAAGACGGAGATCAGTTTAGAGTTATGAATTCTGAGTTATGAATTCTGAATTCCGGGCTGCCAGCCTGGGCGAATGCAAATGCGTGAATACAATTCGTGTTTTATTAAGAAGCCCCGAAGATTTCACCATTCACTATTGACCATTCAATTCCCGCTTCTCGTCTTCCATGATCATCTCTTTTGCCACACTCATCTTCTTATCATAACCTTTAATAAGTGCATCATAACTTGTTGGAATATAAATATCCGGAATTACGCCTGTTCCTTTTTCAGCAATATGATTATATTGTACAAGCCTGAAGAGTGGTAACCTTACCGTTAATCTTGTATTGGGGAGTGTGATGTCAGGAATCATGATACCGTCATTACCATACCAGCCACCACCGGTCTCTTCCCCGAGCAATTTAATTCCTTCCTGTCCTTTTACTGCATTGCAGAATAATGCGGCTGCAGAAAACGTTGGCCCGGCTGTAAGCACGTATAGCTTTCCGTTATAATGATTATGCTCTTTTGGCTTAAATAATTTTTTTTCAAGGTATGTGTTGTGATAATTGCCGTCTTTCAATTTTTTGGTAATGAAGAATAGCTCAATATTATTGAAGAATCTCCCCTTTATGTATTTGGTGTAAGGTTTTAATGTTTTGGAAACTGCAAACAATGTATCGGCAACCCTGAATGGTTTGCGGGTAACATATTTGCTCAATAAAGTAGATAACGCGATCCTTCCACCACCATTAAAGCGAAGATCAAGAATGAGGTTATTTATTTTTTTTTCATTTAGTTCTTTAAAAGAACGCCTGAAGAACCTTCTCAAATGCCCATTTGAAAATGTGCTCACCGTCATCACAGCAAATGTTCCGCTGCTATCAATTTTAAGTGAGCGATAACCTGACAATTTCTGTTGCCTCGTGATCTTTGACTTTTTTGTTTTTACAATATTTTCTTTGCGTAAAGAATCTTTTCGCAAAGAATCTTTTCGCAAAGAATCTTTTGGCGGGGCAAACAGTGGTAGCATTGCAGTTTTTGTAAATCCAAAACTATCAAGATAAGTTACCTGGTAAGTTTTGCTAAGCCCAAAAATATTCCTGTGGTAATAAGGAAAGTTTGAACTCATCCTGATATAGTTGATTGAATTGGCGTTACCATCCTGCGGTAAATAATCAAACATTTTTTGAACAAGCATTTGTGTTGAAAGGCCATTTACGGAAGTGATCAGTGTTCCTCGTTTAATGATGCTGTCATTTTTATTAAGATTAACCAGCGTGAACATGCTGTCATCCCATATTTTCATATACAATGGAAAAGAGGGGATTGTTTTTCCCTTTGTCCATTTTATATAATCCTTACTCATGCTTACACTCGTGTGGCCGCACTTGATTTTATCTACCAATGGAGCCAATACATGCCATGCAAACTGTTGTTCGGTCATACTGTCCCGTATAACATTATAGTATTTTGTAAAATACATATCCATGCTATCCTTAGGCGTATACCAATAAAGAGAAGGATGTTTTTTTTCAAGGATCGCTTTCAATAAAAGATAATCCTGTTGAAGCGAATGTTGATCGTATTTTTTAGATGGCGAATAATTTTTCCTGCTGGCAGTACAGGAGAAAATAAAAAAAGATAAAGTAAAAAAAATTACAGCGAAGATCCTGGCCATATCGGTTTAGCAAATACGGGCTGAAATTAGAACTAAAACGGCAATCGGCAAACGGGAATCGGCAATCGATATAACCCTGTCGGCGGTTACAAGCCCCGACAGCGGTTTAAAAAAGAGAATATACACAATAAGCGTAAATCGGATCTTAATTTTTCTAAGTATGATTCACTCAGTTACATATTTACTTATTCACAACAATCAATTACTTCACATTGCTGATTCCCGATTCCCGATTACCGCCTCCCCCCATCAACGCCGTCATCGTATGCAACATATTTTGCATAATGGCCTGCAGTTGTTCATCTTTTTTCTGCATACTGTTTATTACCGCACCTAGTAATTCTTTTTCAAATACAGGTTGGTATTCCGATTGCCGGTTCCCGTTTGCCAATTGAGGAGAGATTGTAGACTGTGGGTCGCTAAACAATTGTTCAACTGAAACATCAAGTCCCTGTGAAATATCTTCAAGCTGGCTCAGGGTAATGTCAGTGATGTTGTTTTCAATATTACTGACAGCCGATTCAGAAAGTCCAAGCACAACAGCGAGCTCTTTCTGTTTAACAGCTTTAAGATTTCTCCACTTGCGGATGTTTCCACCAATTTTTAATTTGTATTCTTTACTTAAATAATCTTTCTTTTTCATAACGAAGGAATTAAAGGTTAAACTTAATAAACCCTTCGTTAAACTAAAGATACTTTACCACATAAAAACGGAAGAAAACCATCGCCTTTTTTTGTTTGCTTCCTCGCTTTATCAAGGCTAAATAAAAATAGTGTTTAACTAAATATTGTTTAGTGATAAAATCATGCGCTCTCTTTTTTGTTTTCCAATTTTACAAGACCAGATATTGGATAAGCGTATCAATTATTTTTTATGAAACAACTCACATTAGTATTTACAATGCTGATCATAATTGTTTTTTATGCTACAGCACAGCCAGATGTACAAACATGTATTATGGCCGGAACCAGGATATTCACTGTATCCAAAACAAATGATGGCAAAGACCAGGTCTTGCTAAGCATTGACTATTGGGATGAGATGATGGCAGGAACAAAGTACTGTTCTTATAATTTACCTGCATCAACAGAAAGTAAATTTTGTATAGAGATAGCAGATAAAAAATACGGGCTTTGTAAAAATGGAATTGGATTTGGCTGCAGCATTTTTGATTGTGATACCGGCCCTTGCACACTACCAAACCGTGTAAATAATGAAAACAGGATATGTGAAGTTGCAGTAAGAAAAATGAAAGGATCAGTAAAGATCATATTCATCGATAACGTGGATTGGCTAAGCTTGCAAAATAATATACAAGACATGAATCATTAACTAAAACATTTTTTATGAAAAAGAAGACGAGGGAAATTGCGGCATTAGGAATTTTCATGATACTCACCGTTTCGGTGCATGCGCAAAATTATTTCCGCGGAGAACAAACAGTGATACAGCCATTACAGGTCATGATCGAAAATTATACGGTCATAACATTGGGAAAAGAAATTGCAAACGACCCAAATGCAAATCGTTTCGATAAATCAAATCCATATACATACCTGCAGCTCATTCGGGATAACGCAGGAAAAGATTACCAGGTATTGTTCCAGACAAATTTTGCAGGAAAGGTTTTGTTTCTTGCTTATGGTAATAATTTATCAGCAATTATTAATAACACAGAAAAACCACAAAATGTTTTTGTTAATTGTATCAAACAGGTGAATGATCATTTGTCGTCTGTTCAAAATGCAGAAGCTGCCATCAAATGTA
Organism: Ferruginibacter sp.; assembly: GCA_047601875.1. Classification (GTDB taxonomy): domain Bacteria; phylum Bacteroidota; class Bacteroidia; order Chitinophagales; family Chitinophagaceae; genus Ferruginibacter. The sequence goes on from JASGIL010000001.1 coordinate 2,513,259, forward strand.
TTATTGAGCGGTTGAATTATTGTAGTAACTAACGGGAATCGGCAATTGGTTTAATCCTGTCGGCGGTTGTAAACCCCGACAGCGGTTGGTAAGTGAAAGGTGAATAGCCAATGGTGAAATCTTCGGGCAGCATTAACAGGCTTGCGGCTTGTAGCTAACAGCTTGCAGCTACTGCTTCAAATGATTCCATCCCTGCGCAATTAACTCATGTTTATTTCCACCACGTGTAATGATATGTTTTCCTTCAGAAGCTTCAGTGATATAACCAATGATACTGACAGACGGATTTGTTTTTATTTTTTCATAGTGAGCTTGCGATACTGTGAATAGCAATTCATAATCTTCGCCACCACTCAATGCACAGGCAGTCGGATCCAACTCAAGTTTATAAGCAAATTCTTTTGCTTCTTCATTAAAAGGCAACTTGTCTTCATACAACACACAACCAACATTACTTTCCTTGCAAATATGCAACAGGTCACTGCTGAGCCCATCGCTTATATCGATCATACTTGAAGGCATGATCCCTGATTCAGCAAAATATTCTACGATATCTTTTCTTGCTTCCGGTTTTAATAAACGGCCAACAATATACGCCTGTCCTTCAAGATCCGGTTGAGCTCCTGTCTCTTCAAATATCTTTTTTTCTCTTTCTAAAATGGTAAGACCTAAAAATGCGCCGCCCAATTCGCCGCTTACACAGATAAGATCGTTTACCTGCGCTGTATTTCTTCTAATATAATTATCGGGAGCTACTTCGCCAATAGCAGTAACACTTATAACAAAACCACGTTGAGATGTACTCGTGTCGCCGCCCACAAGGTCCACACCATATGCTTCACATGCAGCATATACACCTGCGTAAAATTCATCCAGCGCTTCCACGCTAAAGCGGTTGCTGAAAGCAATGCTCAATACAATTTGCGTAGGTGTGGCATTCATGGCATAAATATCACTAACGTTAACGATCACTGCCTTATAACCAAGATGCTTCAACGGTGTATAAGAAAGATCAAAATGAATTCCTTCCATCAACAGGTCAGTTGAAATAACCGTTTGCCTGCCGAAATGATCAATCACAGCCGCATCATCACCAATTGATAAAACGGTTGATACATTTCTTGTTTCGTTATTTTTAGCGAGATGATCAATTAAACCAAATTCGCCGAGGGATGATATTTCGGTTCTTTCCTGCATGATGCAAATGTTAGTGAGTTATGAGTTATGAGTTATGAGTTATGAGTTATGAGTTATGAGTTATGAGTTATGAGTTATGAGTTATGAGTTATGAGTTATGAGTTATGAGTTATGAGTTATGAGTTATGAGTTATGAGTTATGAGTTATGAGTTATGAATTCTTGCGATGCAAATTCGTGTAATTCGTGCAATTCGGGTTTAAAATTCGTGGCTCAAAAAATCTCACTAATTGCTATTCGTTAACAGCGCCACCATTCACAACCTTCAATAACTCATCATGTATCTTTCCATTCGTTGCAATAATATGAGGCTGATGCGGCGAAAAATAATTGCCTTTAAAATCGGTTACTCTGCCACCGGCTTCTTCTACAATTAAAAAACCTGCAGCACTATCCCACGCCTGTAGATTGTGTTCATAAAATCCATCAAATCGTCCGGCAGCAACCCAGCAAAGATCAATGGCTGCGCTTCCAAGCCTGCGAACAGGAATACCTTTGCGGATCAGTTTTTCAAAAACCTGTATTGGGCCGTTTGGCGCATCAAGGTATGTATAAGGGAAGCCTGTTACAAGACAACTCTTTGCAACTTCTGTTTTACTACTCACCGATATTTTTTTATCATTCAACGAAGCGCCAAAACCCTTCTGAGCGAAAAAAAATTCATTCATCAATGGATTATAAACAGCACCAAGGATCATTTCACCATCCTTTTCCAACCCGATGCTTACACAACAAATGGGAATTCCATTGGCAAAATTTACGGTCCCGTCAATCGGATCGATGATCCATTTGTATTCACTTTGTGACGGTATTGCACCGGTCTCTTCACTTAAAATAAAATGATCTGGAAAATCCTTTTTGATCGCTTCAATAATGGCTTTTTCGGATGCATGATCTGCTTCGGTAACCAGGTTATTAATTCCTTCTTTGTTCGATATTTTAAAATCACCATTAAAGAAATGTTTCAACTGTTCTGCGCCGGCCTGTACAGCATTTAGGAGTGTTGTTTTTAACATGGGGCAAAGATAGGCGGCAATCGGCAAACGGGAATCGGCAATGGGTGAATGGTGAATAGTCAATGGTGAAATCTTTGAAGTGTATGAATAAAACACGAATTATATTCACGAATTTGCATTCCTAAAGTTTGAACAACTCATAATTCATAACTCACAATTAAGAATTCAATTGGATCTATCGATAATTATAGTAAACTACAACGTAAAGTATTTTTTAGAACAATGTCTTTGTTCGGTGATGAAGGCATGTGAGAATATTAAGGCAGAAATTTTTGTTGTCGATAATCATTCAACAGATGGCAGCAGGGAATATCTTGAATCAAAATTCAAAAGCGTAATTTTTAAATGGAACAATGAGAATATTGGTTTTGCAAAAGCCAATAACAGTGTATTAAAAGAAGTAAAAGGAGCGCAGGTATTATTTTTAAATCCCGATACCATTGTACCGGAAGATTGTTTTGAAAAATGTATTGCTTTTTTCAAAATGAGAGAAACATGCGGTGCACTGGGTGTAAGAATGATTGATGGAAGCGGTAATTTTTTAAGAGAGAGTAAGCGATCACTTCCGTCTGTAGCTGCTTCATTTTATAAAATGACAGGGCTTGCAAGACTTTTTCCTGCTTCAAAAAAATTTTCTAAATATTATGCCGGCCATTTACCCGAACATGAAACCAATGAAATAGATGTACTGGCGGGTGCTTTTTTTATGATCAATAAAAAAGTACTTGATAAAGTAGAAGGCTTTGATGAAAGTTTTTTTATGTATGGTGAAGACATAGACCTGTCATACAGTATCCTGAAAACAGGATTTAAAAACTATTATTTCCCTCAAACAACCATTATACATTTTAAAGGAGAAAGTACACAAAAACAAACAGGAGAATATATAAGCCGTTTTTATGGCGCTATGCAGCTGTTTGTAAAAAAACATTATAAAAGCAACAGGGGGGTATTTTTAATAAAGCCAGCGATTGACTTCAGCAAAGCACTTGCTTACGTTGGATTTGGCCTTAAAAAGTTAATTCCGGTTTCAAAAAAAATGACTGCGGCAGAAAGGGAAACTTTTATTATTGCCGGCCAGGCTTATTTTAATGAAATGATACAGCTCGTAAAATATGCTGACGATCCTTTGATCATTCATGGAAGAGTTACCCTTGATAATCGTGATAAAGACCCGGGTATAGGTAGTATCGATAATATTAAAACGATCATTACCAAATACAAAACAGCAAAAATTATTTTTTGTGAAGATCCATTAAGTTTTAAAAGGATGATCGAACTGATGGAGGAATTAAAAGATGAAGTTGATTTTTTATTTCATGCAAAAAAAAGTGACAGTATCGTTGGTAGCAGTAATAAGAATCAGAAAGGGGTTTTTATAGCAAAGCCATAATAGCCGCTAAGACACGGCTGCAAATAAACAGCAGGAAGTTAATATCGCCCCTGCACCATAACTCTTTTTACTTTTTGTTATGATGCAGGAGTGTATAAAAATTATAAGTTTAATTACAATTCACCAATGCCGAACACGTACTGCTACCACCACCAACCTGTGTAGCGGTAAAAAAGCATAACATGCTCGGGCCGACAGGAGTTCCTCCACCCTGCAGCACCACCTGTTGACTTCCTGTGCTGGTAAAAGTTCCTGATCCGGAATAACTGAATCCATTAAATGAATTTGTATATACTTCCCACACACCCGGACTCGTAACAGTAACATAAAAAGTAAGCGTGTTACCATTCAGTGGTACACCTGCTGTTACCGGCGGGCCGCCGGCGAATGAACTACAATCACCGGCACTGCAGGCCCCGAAGCAATCAAAGGTCATTTGGGCAATTTGAATGCTGGTAGTAGTAATATCGAAGCTGCAACCAGTGCCTCCATTGCTTGCCTGGGTTGTATAGGTGGCCACTCCTGCATTTGCTGGGCTACCCTGTCCCGTTAGTATTATGTTTTGTGTTCCAGTAGTATTAAAAATTCCTGACCCGGAAAAGCTAATACCGTTTACAACCGGTGTGGTTATCGAATAAGTGCCGGTTGTTGTAACGTTTACAGAAATGCTTACGTTATTACTACCTGTAAGCGGATAATTTGTATAGTAATTACCGGCTACCGATATATTAGAACATGAACCCGGCCCTCCCATTTCAAATGCGGCAGGCCCCGCGGCTACATTTATGTAAATAAAACAATAAGATCCATCCGGCGCAGTTACATTGTACTCATTTCCCATTGCCAATAAAGGCGTTCCTGTTGCTGTAAGTATTACTTGTTGCAGGCCGAGTGAAGTAAACACTCCTGAACCCGAGAAGCTGATACCATTTAAGGTAGGAGTGGTTATGGAATAAGTGCCTGCGGTAGTAACATTTACATAGGCAGTTGCAGTATTGCCCGAATTCATGGGAATACCTGTTTGATATGTACCGGTAAGCAGTGATTGCGGGCACATACCAGAAGGAGTGTTCATACTAAATACTGCAGGAACCACATTACATACATGTAAGGATGGAATTGCCATACTATTACCGGATACCGCAATATTTCCTGAAACTGCCTGTGCGCCATCGGAATTATTAATTGCCGTTACTTCTACGCCATTAGCAGCTGAGCATTGTGATTGAGCTATACTAATGGTATAATTTCCATTTATAATAGAAGTAATGTAATAATGATAAGTCCCTGTATAGATAAAAGCCGTTCCGTTTTGTAATGGCTGGTTGGAGCAATCTGTTACGGTACCGGTTATGGTTAGTTGCTGGGCTGCAGGAACGGTAACAGCAACAGTAAGTGTACTGTTGGCTGCAGTGAATGGCCCGATAGTTTGTGTTGAAAGTGGTGTATTACAAACAATAGCGTCTGGCAGTATATTCATGGTAAGTTCGTAGTCTGCCGGTACCAATCCGGAAACATTGCCAAGGCTATCAGTTAATCCGCTTGATACCGGCCAAACAGATGCAGCTGGTGGTGCGATCAATTCAATAAGTGAATTGGTCAATGGAATTCCATTTTGATCCTGGATATGCAATGATAAATAAACCACGTTTGAAGGTATGTCACAGTTCCAAAAAGAAAAATGCGTTACCTGTGCTTCATAATAATTACCGGATTTTGTAGCTGTTCCTTCTTCGATCCATATTCCCTGGTCGTTTAAGCTCCAGGTATCAATGGTTGCAGGCGCCTTGTTAAGTAAAGAAGAAGGAATGAACATTTTTAAGGTAGCCGGTTTATTTGCGGCAAGTTGTAAAGCTTCGCCAGTGGCAGATTCAAGATCTACTGCCATCATGCCCGACGATGCAAGTATATAAAGATTATTTGCATCCTTTGCCATAAAACTACCGGGAACGGTAGCATTGATATCTGTTGAAGTTGGGTCAATATAAGCAGCATAAACATTTACTGTTCCTGTGTATGCAGCCCCTGTAGCTTTTACAACAACACTGTTCGCCTGGAATGATATGGTACTGTTATTAGATAAACTTATTGATTCTGCATTGCTGCTGTTAATGGTTCCCGTGAGTGTTCTTCTCAGAAGTTTTAGACTAACATAATTCTTTGTTGGGTTTGCACAGAAGGAACGATATGCTTTGAAATATCCCGGCATTGTTACGGTAACTGTAGTAATATACTTATCAAGTGTAGTAGTTTGAAAATTGAACAATCCCCTTGTATTGGTAGTTGTTACCAATGTGCCCAGGCGAACTTCAGCATTATTTACGGGCTGGTTGTTTTCATCAACCACAAGACCACTGACTGATCCTGTAACCGGCGACGCAGCTGGGATTGGAAACGCATTTGTTGTTGGTATGACTGGTTCCGGATCTGACTTTATATCCTTTTTACAGGCGAAAAATATGATCGTACAGGAACATAGTATGCACAAGGCAAATAACAGGGAACGAGATTTCATGCGAGTTAATTTTACTTTGCTAAATAATTAGCTGTTGTTGCGGGAGAGAATAAATATAAACATTTTTTTTAAAACGAGCTTTCTATGTAATTTTTTTAGTAGCTGGTTCAGGGGAGAGATATCTTTTGTCAAAGTTGTGCTAACCAATCTACAATGATCTTCTCATTGATTTCAGAAGGGATATTGATCGGTAAGAATTTAAAATCCTGCATCTTTTTTATTTCCTGTACCAGTGAAAAATTTTCCTGTTCTACCGTAAAAAATAATTTCTTTTCTTTTAAATAGCGTGCAAGGTATTCCTGTTCTGTTTGCCCGGGTGTAGGAACCAGTATTGCTTTTTGATTCAATGCAACAAGATCCATGATGGTTGAATAACCACACCTGGCCACCACAAGTTTTGATCTTTGTATCAATTCATTCAATCCCGATGCGGGAAGGTGATTGAATACAGAAATATTTTTATTATTAGTTATTATCTCATTAGTTGTTGCAGGTAACCCTCTTAAAAAAACAACAGGGCCATTTATATCTTTCAATTGAGATAATAATAACTTTTCAAAAATGCTTCTTTGTGGCTCGGGCCGAGATCATGATCAGCAGGTCAATATTTTTTTCAACTTCAATTTTTTTGCATCTTGATAAAATTCCGGGATATTTTAACGGAACAGCTGGTAATATTTCCGGGTGTGATAATTCGCCGGCCAGGTTGTTTGGCCCTGCTGCATCGGCCACCCAGCATTCACTAAATTGATTGATGTACTTATAATTTATTTTTTGAGCAAGCCGGTTTAAAACCTTATTGCCAGTTTGTATGAAAAGCTGGTGCGTAATAAAAACGCATGGAACCTTTTTTGTATAGAAGCCAAAACGGTTGTCAGAGATCACCCCATCGATCTCATGTTCGGAAACAATATGATTCAGCCATTTTTTTTCATATTTCAGCATGCCCATGATCCTGGGAAATTGTGCAAGCATTTTCAGGAAGAATAAACTTTTGCCCCTGCTGTAGCGGATCCTGTAACCCTTCAATCGTAAAATTACGCAGGTTGGAAATTCCTCCTTTAGCAAAGCAGCAACAGGGCCTTCTGCTGCGATCACTACTTCTACGCCCTGCCCAAGGAGCAATTTGATAACAGGGATGCAGCGGGTGGCATGGCCAAGCCCCCAATCGAGGGGGGCAACCAAAACTCTTTTTTTCTGACTTTTTTTGTTAATTTTCCCTACATTCATCAAAAGAAGACAATATTTATTTGTGAAAATAGTTTAATTTGGTAACCTGAAATATTATGATGAAAAGAAGTATTAAACTGGTATCACTATTATTAATTGCTGTTTCTCTTATTGCAACAAGTTGTTCTTCGTCAAGAAAGAGTGGCCATTGCAGTTGTGCAGGAATGGTAGGATATGGAAACAGATAGAAAAAAATTGTTCAAACCATGAACAAATCAAACCGCGATCTACTGGTATTATTCAAACAGGAGCTAATGACGCCCCAGGCAATTGAGCATGAGGTAAGTTGGTTGCATGAATTACTTTTTACAGTAGAACGTATGGAGAATTTTACAAGAGCACATGAATTGATTGACCTCAATCGCTATAAGATCACAAATAACGCTTTGGACATAAAGAAGAATGTGAGAAGAAAAAAAGACCAGCCATTTGTGTTTTTAAATAATAAAAATTAATGTTGGTAAAACAACTTCACAGAATAGAAAAAGGTTACAAATTATTTGTAACCTTTTTTATTTTCTTAAATAAAAAGTTACACTTGGATCAGCCTGCAACTTTTCAACCTAATTAACTATATCAATTTCTGCAGCGCCGTTTTCAGTTTACTGAACACATCTTCGATCTCCTCTACTTTGCAGCAACCAACACTCAGCCTGTACCAGTTACTTTCCCTCCCGGCGCCAAAAAAGCCAAATGGAACCATAGCAAGTTTTGCTTCGCTTAACAGGTATTCTGTTACTGCTGCCTGCTCTTCCAACACGGTACCATCACTTGTTTGTTTTCCTACAAGATCAATTTGTACTGTTAAGTAAATAGCAGCTTGTGGTATAATTGCATCAACAGAAAATCCTTCAGACTTTAATTGCTTGAATCCTTCATACAATTTTTGTAACCTGGTCTCGACTCCCTTTTTAAAACAGCTTAAATATTTATGAACCTCTTCTTCCTGCGATAAAAACTTTGCTACCGCTTTTTGTTCGGCCATTGGCGCCCATGAACCAATATGGCTGTTCAGTGAACGCATTTTCACGATCAGTTCTGCAGGTCCCATCGACCATCCCACACGTACACCTGTAGACGCAAATGCCTTACTGATACCATCTATAAAAACGGTATAGTCTTTCATCTTCGGTCTTAATGAAACAGGATTATAATGTTGCGTATCTCCAAAGGTCAATGTCCAGTATATTTGGTCATACATCAGGTATAATTTCTTTTCTCCTTCTCCTCTTGTTTCGTTTTCTGCAATAACAAGATCGCAAATCGCTTCCAGTTCTTCTTTTGAAAAAACGGTTCCTGTTGGATTTAGCGGAGAACAAAGCGCCAATAGCGTAGCGCCTTTGATATGCGGTTCGATCTGCGCCGCAGTAGGCATAAAATTATTTTCTTTGGTAGCTTCGATCATAATATGCTCGGCATCTGTAAAATGAGCATAATGATTATTGTTCCAGCTTGGTACGGGATAAATGACTTTATCGCCTTTGTCTACAATACTTCTGAATACAGAATAGATCAACGGCCTGCCGCCACAGGAAATTAAAATTTCTAATGGGGTATAACTAATACCTTCATTTTTTTCAATGAAATCGGCCACTGCTTTTCTTAGGTCCAATTCACCTTCGGCAGCGGGATAAGTAGTATAACCTTCCGTGTAAGCATTAATAATTTCCTGTTGTAGTACAGCAGGTATCGGAAATTGTGATGAATCAAAATCACCGATCGTATAGTTATAAATATGCTCACCAGCTTTTATTTTTTCTTTGATTGCTGCGCCGAGTCGTACAATTTCTGACGCAATAAGCGTTTCTGCAAGGTTGCTGAGTTTAAGTTTGCCCATATATAGTAAATGATTAAAGCATTCGGGATATCCGCAAAAGTATAGGTTAGCATCAGGAAAACAAAAAAGATATCGGTGTATTGACCACACATTTTCATGTGATTTTCGGCCGTTGGGCGAGAAAAAACCCTATTATTTAGGAATTGTTCAATAAAACCACCCTTAAATAGAACAAGAATATTATATTTACTTAATAAAACTGCATTTTATTGTGGATTTGCGTCCTTACAATTGAAATTGCAAAAAATGTAAAAATGCTTAATTAGCTTTGCTGCAATTTCAAACGATTAAGTGTTCATTTTCAATCAGACGGTTATAGCATAATATGTTCAATTTAATACTCTTTGGCCCTCCGGGCAGTGGAAAAGGTACGCAAAGCGAAAAACTGATTGACAAGTACGGATTAAAACATCTTAGTACAGGTGATTTGTTGCGCTCGGAAATTGCCCAGCATACTGCATTGGGCATGGAGGCAAAAAGCCTGATGGATAAGGGACAGCTCGTTCCGGATGAAGTAGTGATCGGGATGATCAGTTCCGCACTTGATCATCATCCAAAGGCAAAAGGATTTTTATTTGATGGTTTCCCACGCACATCTGCACAAGCCGAAGCGCTTGATAAGCTACTTGAATTGAAGCATACTTCAATTGGTGTAATGCTGGCGCTTGATGTAAGTGAAGAAGAATTGGTAAGGCGTCTTTTAAAGAGAGGCGAAACCAGTGGCCGCAGCGACGATACCAACGAACAGGTAATACGTGCACGCATTGAACAATACCATGACAAGACAGCCGCCGTGGCCGATTATTATAACAAATTCGATAAAGTAAAAATGGTGAGGGGCGAAGGAACCATTGAAGAAATATTCAGAAGCCTGGCCAAAGAAATTGATCTGCGCATTCAAAGCAGTGTCTCACAATAACAGGTTATGCAAGAGCAAAAATCAGCCTTTATTAAAAATGAAATGTTTTCCCTGCTCAGCAACCTTGCTGCCGATTCAAAAGGGAGTTGGGGCAAAATGAATGGACAACAGATGGTAGAGCATCTTGCTGATTTTTTTGATATCTCTTCTGCTAAAGTACCATCCAGGCTCGTCATACCTGAAGAACATCTCCCGAAATACAAAGCCTTTCTTTTAAGCGATAAAGAATTCAGGGAAAACACAAAAGCACCTGCGGAGGTACTTGGTGAAGAACCAATTCCTGTTCGAACTGCAAACATGGAGGCTGCTATAAGTACTTTAAGAAATTCAGTGGATGCTTTTTATAAATACTATGAAAACACTCCTGTTGAAAATACGACTCACCCTGTTTTCGGTTCATTGAATTTCGAAGAATGGATATTGTTACATTACAAACATGTAATACATCATCTGAAACAATTCGGATACACGCTTTCGTAAATTAATTCTGTATTTATTGTAGTTTATTATTTTGATGTAATTCAAAATAATAATGTCTTTTATTATTACCGCGGAGGTGCAGTGGCGCAAAGTTCATATTCCCTGCGTCTTTGCGCCTCTGCGGTTAAATATCATTTACATTCACCTTCCGTCCAACTTTTTACACCTGCACATTTTGCCATACATGCGTTACCGTAAACTTTTCCATCGCAGCCGCAAACGGGCCTGTATTCCATTGTACAAATGCAATCTTTAATAGCAGGGCCTTTACAGTCAGAAGCTGTTTTTTTACAGGTGGCCTGGCAAAGGCAGAGGACCATTGTCGAAAAGAGCAATTTTTTCATGATCGGTTCAAATTGTTAGGCATACAAATATAACTTTGCAGCAAATATTAAATATGGGTAAGTTAGGGAATTATGTTACCGGTAAATGGATAGAAGGTGATGGAGAAGGACAGTTACTTTATAATGCAGTAACGGGTAAAACAATTGGAAATGCTACTTCAGATGGGCTCGACTTTGAAGCCATCTTAAAATATGCAAGAGAAAAAGGAAACCTCGCTTTGCGGAAAATGACCTTCCAGGAAAGAGGCAGAATGTTGCGTGCACTTGCGCTTCACCTTATGGACAAGAAAGAAATATTTTACCAAATAAGTTACCAGTCTGGTGCAACGAAGGTTGATAGCTGGATTGATATAGAAGGTGGCATTGGTAATTTATTTTCCAATGCATCATTGCGCAGGAAATTGCCTGATGAAACTTTTTGCCTGGATGGTGACCCCATTGCCCTTAGCAAACAAAATACTTTCATGGGCCACCATATTCTTGTTCCTAAAGAAGGTGTGGCGGTTCACATCAATGCGTATAATTTCCCGGTTTGGGGTATGCTGGAAAAAATTGCCGTGAACTTACTGGCAGGCGTACCTGCAGTTGTAAAACCAGCAACTGTTACATCTTATCTTACCGAAGCAGTCGTAAAAGAAATTGTAGCATCCGGCATTTTACCTGCGGGCGCTTTGCAACTTATTTGCGGCAGCGCAGGCAACATGTTGAACTTTGTAAATTCACAGGATGTGGTAACCTTCACAGGGTCTGCATCAACAGGGTTAAAATTAAAATCACATGCAACGATCCTTGGTGAAAGTGTGCCTTTTAATATGGAAGCAGATTCATTGAACTGTATTGTACTGGGCGATGATGTTGCACCCGGCCAGGCTGAATGGGACATTTTTATTAAAGAAGTAAAAAAAGAAATGACCGTTAAAGCGGGACAGAAATGTACTGCCATTCGCCGCATATTTGTACCGGAAAATAAAATGGAAGATGTGTGGAAAGCACTTGGAACAGAACTTGGCAAAACAGCCATCGGCAATCCATTAAATGAAAAAGTAAGAATGGGTTCGCTGGCAGGGCAAGGGCAAAGAGATGAAGTAAGAAGCCAGGTACAAAAATTACTGGCATCTTCTGAAATTATTTATGGTTCTATGGATAGTGTTGCGGTAATAGATGCTGATGCAGTTGAAGGTGCTTTCCTAAGTCCGTTGTTATTGCTGAATAAAACGCCATTTAGTTCCAGTGAACCACACAATGTTGAAGCATTTGGTCCTGTGAGTACGATCATGCCTTATAAGAATATTGATGAGGCAGTTGAACTAAGTAAAAAAGGTAAAGGGAGTTTGTGTTCGTCCATTGTAACAGCCAACCATTCCATTGCCAGGTCGTATGTAATAGGTGCGGCTACCCATCACGGAAGGATATTGGTATTGAATGAAGATTGCGCAAAGGAAAGTACAGGCCATGGCTCACCGTTACCTTTATTGGTACATGGTGGCCCGGGACGGGCTGGGGGAGGCGAAGAAATGGGTGGTTTGCGTGGAATAAAACATTATCTTCAACGTACGGCTATCCAGGGTTCGCCCACGATGATCACGGCAATAAGCAATGTGTTCCAGGCACATGCAAAAGGCAATACAGGTGGTATTCATCCTTTCAGAAAATATTTTGAAGAGCTGAATATCGGCGACCAGATAACAACTGAAAAAAGATTAATAACTTCAGAAGATATTGATAAATTTGCGGCATTGAGTGGTGACCATTTTTATGCGCATCTAACTGCTACCAACTTTGAAGGCACCATGTTTGAACAACAAGTAGCGCACGGGTATTTTATAATGAGTGCTGCTGCCGGTTTGTTTGTTGACAGTTATGAAAAAAATCCCGTCCTGCTGAATTATGGTATAGATGAACTAAGGTTCACAAAGCCGGTATATGCCGGAGCTTCACTATACATTCGCTTTACCTGCAAAGAAAAAACCGCACAGGAATTAAAAGAAATAAATCCCGATGTGAAAATGGCACAGGGGGCCGATATTCCAAAAGGGATCGTTAAGTGGCTTGTGGAAATGTTTGATGAAACAGATGAAACCGTAGGAGTAGCAACAATTCTGACAATGGTTCAAATGAAAAATAAAATTTAAAATTTGTATTTATGAGTATTAAACAAATACAGGAAGGTTATGTGAAATCAGAAGTTCACCAGGGGGTGACAACGATCGAATTTTTTCATCCTCAAAGTAATTCTTTACCTGGAAAGATACTGGAGGAGATGGCAAAAGAAATTCATTTTGCAGGTACCCATTCAGAAACAAAAGTGATCGTATTAAAAAGTGCAGGAGACAGGGCATTTTGTGCCGGTGCATCTTTTGATGAATTGCTTCAGATCAAAACAGAAAAAGAAGGAACACATTTTTTTAGTGGATTTGCACACGTAATAAATGCAATGCGTAAGTGCCCGAAATTTATCATTGCACGTGTACAGGGAAAATGTGTTGGCGGTGGCGTTGGTCTTGCTGCTGCAGCAGATTATGCAATTGCAACAGAGAAAGCAGATATTAAGTTAAGCGAACTTTCACTTGGTATCGGTCCATTCGTAGTTGGTCCTGCGGTTGAAAGAAAGATCGGAGTTGCTGCATTCAGTGCGCTTGCTATTGATGCAGCCATGTGGCGCAATCACGAATGGGCAAAAAGAAAAGGCTTGTTTGCTGAAGTACATCCGAATGTTGAGAACATGGATGAATCTGTAAGTCGTCTTGCATTTTCACTTGCACACTCAAATCCGGCAGCAATGGCAGAATTGAAAAAGATTACCTGGAAAGGAACTGAGCATTGGGATACATTGTTATTGGAAAGAGCAGCGATCAGCGGCCATTTGATCTTAAGTACTTTTTCAAGGAATGCAATTGAGAAATTTAAAGTGAAAGCATAAACCTAACAGGTTTTTAAAACCAGCTAGGCCTAATTAAAAAACCTTCCAACTGGAAGGTTTTTTAATTATATCACTTTTTGCCTGCTTGCCGATCTAATGATTCGTTAGTCCATTTTATTTAATCTGATGTATGTTGAGTTGTTAAGAGAAACCGCAGTCTTCGTGTTATTGCAGTGAAAATTTCAAACGCTGTACCAAACCATTTTAAATACAACATGAATACATTTTATAGATCGTTTGTAGAACTAATTCCTCAGCATGCGTATAATAGGAATAAAAATTTCTCTGATTGTTATAAAGCTAACGTTGTAATTGAACAGGCATAATAGTTTCAATGACCAATAGCATAAAAATTCATGAATATGGATACGAGTGCTGATGCATTGGAAAATATTTCAAAAGCAAAAATAAAAAAGATCATAAGCGACCCTGTAAAAACTGCTGAAGCAATCAACCTTGTTTATGTAACAGATAGCGACCCTGGTATCCTGCGAAAAAAGAAAGGCGCTGATTATGATTACCTGCTTAAAGAGAAAAAACTCACTGATAAATCTCAATTAGAAAGAATAAAAAAACTGGTATTGCCTCCCGCATGGGAAGATGTATGGATATGTGCATTACAAAACGGCCACCTGCAGGCAACGGGATTTGATGTTAAGAAACGCAAACAGTACCGTTATCATCCGGCATGGAATGCATTGCGCAATCACACAAAATTTTACAGGATGAAGCAATTTGGAAAACTGTTGCCGGTGATACGGTTACAAGTTGAAAAAGATCTTTCATTGCCCGGGTTGCCCAAAGAAAAAATATTGGCAACAGTGATAAGCCTGATGGAAAGAACGAATATCAGGGTTGGTAATAATGTTTATGAAAAATTATACGGCTCATTTGGATTGACGACATTGAAAGACAATCATGTTGTGGTAAAGGGTACCAGTTTAAAATTTTCATTCAAAGGGAAAAAGGGTATTCATCATGATATTAGTTTAAAGAATAAAAAACTTGCTGCCATTGTTCAGCGGTCTAAAGATATTCCCGGGAAAGAGTTGTTTCAGTATTATGATGAGAACGATCAGCGGCATTCAATAGATTCAGGTATGGTAAACGAATACATTAAAAATATTTGTGGGGAGGAATTTACGGCAAAGGATTTTCGCACATGGGCTGGCACAGTTCATGCATTTTTAGCTTTTAAGGAAATAGGAATGGCAGAAACAGAAACGGCAGCAAAAAAGAATATTGTAGAAGCATTGGATAAAGTTGCAGCCCAATTGGGTAATTCAAGAACGATCTGTAAAAAGTATTATGTTAATCCTGTGATCATTTCGTTGTATGAAAGTAAGGGGATTGAAAAATATTTCAAACAGCTTGATTCGATAGAAAAGGATGACAATAAATCAGGCTTAACAGCAGACGAAAAAATGATCATGAAGATATTGGAAAGTAATTGAGAAACAATATTGCAGTTGTTTAGGCCATCACAACTGGAAGGTTCTTGATAATGATATGTGCGAATGATAGGAACGCGGATGACGCTGGTTGGGCGGATGATCGCGGATCAATGCTGCTTCGCAGCATATAGCTGAAATGAAATTTGAAAACATCGGTAATTTTTTGAAAAAAAACAAATCCGTGTTCATCCGCTTTAACGGTATCATCCGCGTTCCTATCATTCGCTTCCATAATATTAATTTATCATCAAAAAATAATCTTATGCGACCATTATGGACAGGCGCAATTGGCTTCGGCCTGGTAAACATCCCGGTAAAATTATTCAGCGCCACAGAATCAAGCAATCTTGATCTTGATATGCTTGATAAAAAAGATCACTCACACATTAAATACATGCGTGTAAATGAAAAAACAGGCAAAGAAGTAAAATGGGAAAATATTGTAAAGGGCTATTATATCAACAATAAATATGTAGTATTGGATGATAAGGATTTTGAAAAAGCCAATGCAGTAAAAACAAAGACAATTGAGATCAATGATTTTGTTGACGCAGCCGAGATCAACAGCGCTTATTATGAAATGCCTTATTACCTTGTTCCCGATAAATCAGGGACAAGGTCGTATGCATTGTTGCGTGAAGCGTTGCTAAAAACAAAAAAAGTAGGCGTTGCCACTTTTGTATTGCGCAATAAGGAACATCTTGCCATATTAAGAGCCCAGGATGATGTGATCATTTTGAACCGCATTCGTTTTGCAGAAGAGATACGGCCTACAAAGGAGCTATCACTTCCTGCTAAAACAGCGATCAAACCTGGCGAATTGAAAATGGCAATCTCATTGATTAACCAGCTAAGCGGTAAATTTAAAATTGATAAATACAAAGACACTTATAGCGCAGAGTTGATGAAACTCATTCGTGCAAAATCGAAGGGTAAACAAATTACAGTTCCTCACATGAAAGTGGTGCACAGTAAAACGCAGGACCTGATGGAACAACTAAAAGCCAGTCTTGGTACTAAAAAGAAAAAAGCTTCCTGATGAGCCTTACAAAGTATAAACAGAAAAGAGATTTTACAACTACACCTGAACCACGGGCAGGTAAAAGTAAAGCGTCTTCTAAATTAGCGTTTGTCGTTCAGCGTCACAAAGCTTCGCATTTGCATTATGATTTCAGGTTGGAAATGGATGGTGTTTTAAAAAGCTGGGCGGTGCCGAAAGGCCCTTCTTTAAATCCAAAAGATAAAAGACTTGCTATGATGGTAGAAGATCACCCTTATGATTATAAAGATTTTAAAGGTGTGATTCCGGAGGGTTACGGAGCCGGCATTGTAGAAATATGGGATAAAGGAACATATACCGGTGTTGATGAAAATGGAAAGCTGATCGATGAAAAAAAATTAAAAGCATCTTTAAAAGCAGGTAACCTGAAATTTTCTTTAAAGGGGAAAAAATTAAAAGGTGAATTTGCATTGGTAAGATTAAAGAATGCAGAGAAAGGAAATGAATGGCTATTAATAAAACACCGCGATAATTATGCAGTAGATAAAGCATACGATAGTGAAAAAGAAACATTGAAAACTTCTCCCATTAATAAATGGCTTGCCGCCAACAAGACCACTAAGAAAACGGTAAAAAAAAAGTCGTTGATAAAGTAATCCTTCATTCCCGCAAATTAGCGCACTATATAAAACCAATGCTTGCAAAGGAAACGGATGAAGTATTTGATGATAAAGACTGGCTCTATGAAATAAAATGGGACGGTTATCGTGCCATCGCTGATCTTACAAAAGAAGATATTGAATTATACTCCCGCAATGGCAATAGTTTTTTAGAAGCTTACCCGGTAGTTGTATCAGCATTGAATAAAATAAAACACAAAGCGGTACTGGATGGAGAGATCGTGGTGCTGAATGAAAAGGGTTTTCCTGATTTTCAAAAGATCCAGCATTATGAAGACAATACAAATTTTCCCATTCAATATTATGTGTTTGATCTTTTATCGCTCAATGGGCATTCACTTGAAAAACAGCCACTGATAGAAAGAAAAAAATTGCTAAAGCAATTAATTGGTAAAAATGCTACGATCAAATTTTCAGATCATGTTATTGAAAACGGAAAGGAATTTTTTAAGATAGCAATCAAGAAAAACCTGGAAGGGGTGATGGCCAAGAAGACTAACAGCCATTATTATCCCGGTCAACGTACCAGTGAATGGCTGAAAATTAAAAATCATAAATCTGCAGATGTACTTATTGCAGGCTATACAAAACCGACAGGCTCAAGAAAATATTTTGGTTCACTCGTGCTTGGTGTAAAAGATGGAAATGTTTTAAAACATGTCGGGCATGCAGGAACGGGTTATAACGATAAAATGCTGAAAGCTATTTATGAATTGCTTCAACCACTCATTCAATCCTTATCTCCCTTTAAAGAAAAAGTGGAAGTAAATGCTGAAGTAACATGGGTAAAACCGGTTATAGTTTGCGAAGTGAAATTTACACAATGGACCAAAGATGGTAAATTAAGACATCCCGTTTTTTTACGCCTGCGTAATGATAAGTCAATAAAAGAAATTGATATGAAAAATAGTACGACTGTTGGAAGACCAAATCAAAGGACAAAAGGAAAAAATCAAAAGGAAAAAGAAAGTGATGCTGATATTAAGGTTGGCAGAACAACGGTAAAAATTACGAATCGCTCAAAATTATATTGGCCCGATGAAGGAATAACCAAAGGAATGCTGATCGATTATTACCAGGCGATCACTAAATACATTTTACCATTTTTAAAAGACAGGCCGCAATCTTTAAAAAGAAACCCGAATGGTATAAAAGATACAGGGTTCTTTCACAAAGATGCGGGAGAAGAAGCGCCATCGTTTGTAAAAACTTTCAAGGTTCATTCCGAATCAACCAACAAAAAAATTGATTATATCATTTGTAATGATAAAGCAACCCTAGCTTATTTGAATAATTTAGGATGCATCGAATTGAATCCATGGCATTCTACTATTAAGAAACCTGATAACCCTGATTATTTGATCATTGACATAGATCCATCTGACAAAAATACTTTTGACCAGGTTGTTGAAACAGCAATTGCATTTAAAAAAGTATTGGATAAAGCTGGCGCAAAAAGTTTTTGTAAAACATCCGGTGCATCCGGTATGCATATCTATGTACCCATGGGAAAAAAGTATGATTATGAAGAGGTAAAAAATTTTGCACAGCTGCTATGCATGATCGTTTGTGAAGAATTGCCGGATATTACAACAATGGAAAGAAATTTAAAAAAACGTGGTAACAAAAAGATTTACCTTGATCACCTCCAAAACCGGCGCAGCCAAACCATTTCTTCTGTCTATAGTGTAAGGCCAAAAGAAGGCGCAACCGTATCCATGCCACTTCAATGGAAAGAAGTAAAAAAAGGACTTTTGCCAACCGATTTTACGATCCACAATGCCATCAAAAGAATTAAAAAAAATCCAACTATTTTCAAAGGAGTGCTTGGTCCTGCAACCAATATTCATTCTTGCCTCAAAAAACTTCAAAATAGTTATGGGGAATATATTCCACGATAAGCGCATAACCGTATCTTTAAGCAGGGCTGAAACGCAGTGTTGACAAGGCCGGGAAAGGGGCATAATATTTCTTTATAAAGGGGAAATCAATCATTGCTTCTTCCGGGTAAGAAAGCCGTATTAAATATCAAGTTTTTTTAATGACCAAAGGCAGGAAAATTTTTAAAAAGATCGGGCGCATTTTTTTGTGGTTGCTGGTGAGTATCGTATCGCTGGTTATCCTGCTCTTTATTTTTATAAACCTGCCCATTGGAAGAAAATTCATCCGAAACAAAGCACAGAGCTATCTACAGGAAAAATTAAAAACAAAAGTTGAAATTGGTTCCCTTGATTTTCGTTTGCCTCAATGGATTGAGCTAAAGAATGTTTACATCGAAGACCAGCATAAAGACACTTTGTTGTATGGCCGCGAATTAAGGGTTGACCTGAACATGTTTAAATTGATTTCCGGGAACACTGATATACAAAAAATTTACCTGCGAAAAATTTTAATTAACATCAACAGGCCCGAAACAGATTCCAATTTTAATTACCAGTTTATCATTGATGCTTTTTCCGGCAACAATCCATCTACGTCTAATACCGATACTTCCGAAATGAAACTTACCATGCGCCGCTTGGTATTCGATACAGTTGCATTGAATTTTAAAGATAAATATGCAGGCAATGATTTTTATGCAGGAATAAAAAAACTTGACCTGAAGATGGATCGGTTTTCACCGGACAGGATGAATTTCCAGGTGAAAGATATTTATGCAAATGGTATTGATTATTTAATGACAACCTATAAGCAACAGGAATATCCTGACGAACCCGTTGCTGTAGATACAATAAAACAAATATCATATCCGCTTTTTGTATCCGCAAAAAAAATGGACCTGCGTGATGTAAATGTTTTGCTTGATAATAAAGTATCAGGTATGTATTATCAAAATAAGGTAAAACATATATACAGCACAAAAACATTGTTTAGCATGGCTACAACAATGGGAGCAACCGATGAACTTTTTCTTGATAGTTCAATGATCGTTTATTCAGCACCCAAAGCAACGGATCCAAAAATAAATACTGATACGACTGCAAGTGATGGTTCAGTGCCATGGATATTTAACGCCAATAACTTAAGGATCGGGTACACGGATATTAAATATGATGATAACAATAAACCTCCTGCAGAAGGTCTCGACTTTTCACACCTTGATGTAAAAAAAATAAACGCATCCATAAAAGGATTTCATTTTTCACAGGATAAGACAGCTGCTATAGTAGATCAACTCGCTTTTACTGATAAGAGTAGTTTTGAGTTAGACAGTACGCATCTCAATTTACTTTTTACCGATAAACAATTATCTGTAAAGGACCTCTATGTAAAAACGCCTAACACAGTTATTCAAAGATCAGTTGAAGTTAGTTATGATAGTCTCAAAGCGATTACAACTGCGCCTCAAAACAGTAAGGTTGATGTTGCGCTAACAAATTCAGTGATCGCATTTAATGATCTTTTTTTAATAATGCCTTCGCTTAAAAAGTCTTTAAGTGGATTTACCAACCAATACATTAACATCAATACAGAATTGCATGGTACGCTTCAGCAACTTGACCTTCCCCGTTTCCAGGTAAGTGGTTTTTCAGGAAGCAAACTGGATGCAAAAGGAACATTGTATAATATTACTGATACAAATAAGTTTGCTTTTGATTTGTACATTCTTCAAAGTAATTTCTTAAAAAGAGATTTTATAAAATTTATTCCAAAAGAAAATCTTGCTTCATTTGAGAAGATACCTGAATCATTTAATTTAAGCGGGCATTTTACAGGAAATAAAAATAATATAGTCGCGGATATAAAAACAAATGCAAAAGGTTTTTCTTTCTCAGGTAGAGCAGACCTTAAAAATATAACGGACCCTGCAAAAGTAAAATACAATATTACTGTAGCAGAACTAGCAGTTGATAAAAATTCCATCGAAGGATTTCTTCCGCCAGATGTAAAGGAAAATATTGAACTCCCACAAAAAATATCAATTGCAGGAAAGTTTGAAGGCAATACTGATAACATAACTACAGATGCAAAGATCAACAGCAGCCATGGCGCTATGACCGTAAAAGGTTTTATAAAGAATATAAAAAATACTGATGCGGCTAATTATGATCTTGCTATTTCTACTCCCGGTTTTGCAATGGGAAAATTATTAAAACAGGATTCTGTACTTGGAAATATCGCCGGCAATTTCACTTTTAAAGGAACCGGGTTAGATTATAAAAAAATGCGTTCATCTGTTACTGCGGATATCGCCAACATTGATTACAATAAATACAATTTTAAAAATGTAAAAATAAAAGCGAAACTTGACAATGGAGATATTGTAACCAATGGTTCGATTGATGATCCTTTCCTTAAACTTAATTATGACCTTACGGCAAATGTAAAGGGTGATTATCCAACTGCAAAAGGACTCATACGAATTGATACTGCACAATTAAAAGAGTTGCACTTTTATGAGGATACATTGAATCTTTCGCTAACAGCAAATATTAATTCGCAGAATTTAAAACCAAGGAATCTTGATGCAAGTATTTTGTTAGATAGTATTCGTTTGCAATCGGGAATAAATTTCTATCGGCTTGATTCAATCTCATTGGTTGGAACATCATCAGCAGGAATAGATTCAATCATTCTAAAAGCGCCATTCGCTGACATTCATATAGGTGGTGCATTTGATTATGATAAAGTTGGAACATCTGTTGAAAATTATATCACTCATTATTATAAGATACCCGGCTATCAACCTTCAACAGAAAATATACCCGATCAGCAGCTTGGTTTCTATGGTACAATTGGATATTCACCGGTGATTACTGCTTTCGTTCCCGATCTTGCTTATTATGAAAATATCGATCTGAAGGGAAGCTATGAATCTGCTAACACAGACAGTGCACTTAATTTAAGTGTGAACATGCCACGCATTGTTTATGCAACAAATACAATTGCCAATGGGGCTGTTAATATAAATTCTGCCAATGAAAAAATTAATTACGAACTGAAGTTTGATACATTAAAAACTGCAGACTACACATTGTATACAACTTCAGTAAAAGGAGCAGCTGCCAATGATAGTATTTTACTTACTGCACGCACAGAGGATAATAAAAAGAAAGATTGGTTTGCAATAAGCGGTACCGCTGCAATAAATGATGACACTTATTCATTCCGAATGAAAGATAGTTTGTTGCTGAATTATGAAGAATGGAATGTTGCCCCGGGTAATTATATAAGTTATTCACCCAAAGGAATTATTGTAAATAATCTTGTGCTTACAAGTGATACAGCAACGATCTCGGTTAAAAGCCAGCAATTGGTTGAGAACAGTCCCATTGACATTAACATAGATAATTTTAACCTTAAGAGCATCACTTCACTTATCAACCAGGATACAGTTTTTATCAGCGGAATTTTAGATGCGAAAGCAAATGTGAGCGATCTTGATAAGGCCTTCCCCGGCTTTACAGGAAATGCAACGATCACCGACCTGCAATTCAAACAACATCCACTTGGAAATATAACTGCATCTGCACAAAAAGTTTCCGACAATAACATTGAAGCAAATATTGCGCTGTCGGGAAATGGAAATGATATTACAGCATACGCAAATTATTATCCCAACGAAACCAAAGATCAGTTTGATGCAGACTTTGCCATTAAAAAATTAAATTTTAAAACACTTGAGGCTTTATCGGAAGGGCAGTTAAGAAATACTTCCGGTAGCATTACCGGCGATATGATGGTAAGTGGAAAATTTACTGATCCCAAATGGAGGGGCGAATTGAATTTTGATACGACCCGTTTTACGATTTCACAATTGGGTGCTCCATATAAAATTGATAAACAAAAGATCGTTTTCGCATCACCGTTTATAAAATTCCCTGAATTTATCATTAAAGATTCTTTGGATCATGATCTGAAAATTGAAGGTGCCATTACTTTTAAATCGATGGAAGATATCGGTTTGAATGTCGATATCAATACCAATGATTTCGTTTTTATGAACGCACGTAAATCAATAGAGAGCCAGTTGTACGGGCATGGTGCTGCTGATGTGTCTGTATCTATTACAGGTACTGCTGAAAAACCAAACATTGAAGGCGATATACAATTAAATAGTAAAAGTGACATCACAATTGTACTACCCGAATCAAGCTATGAAAAAAATGACGGCGCAACCATTGTACGTTTTGTTGACATGGATACATTCGATATCAAACCACATTTAATCGGATTCAGGGAAGCAAAGAAACCCGTAGTTGGGTTTGCCAGCTTTCTTCATTATAATTTAAATGTAAGCACCGATAAGGAAGCTACGCTTTCTATTTTGCTGGATCCTTCAACAGGTGATGAAATAAAAGTACAGGGAGATGCAAACCTCAACGCTGGTGTTGATCCCGGGGGTAACCTGGTATTGGCAGGAACCTACGAACTTGATAAAGGTTATTATGATCTGCATTACCAGTTGCTTAACCGGAAATTTAGCCTGGAAAAAGGAAGTACGATCACTTTTGCCGGCCCGCCATTAAATGCCAGTGTGGATATTGAGGCAGTATATATTGCGAATACAAGTTCCCGTGACTTGCTTGACAATGAAGTGAATGATGTGAGCCCGGGGCTTGCCAATTCATTCAATCAAAAAATTCCATTTAAGGTAATACTAAAACTTTCAGGTAAGTTAAGTAAGCCTGACATCACATTTGATGTTGAACTTCCTGATGAGAACAGCGGCGCAGTTAACAATGAACTTCGTACCGCGATCGAGAATAAGTTACAACAGATACGTTCCGATCCGGCATCGATCAATAAGCAGGTGTTCTCATTATTATTATTTGGCAGGTTTATTCCGGAACAAAGCAGTGATTTCTTTAAAACAAATGGCGGCGATTTTTCCACGCTTGCACGACAGAGCGTGAGCCAGTTCCTGTCGTCTGCATTGAACCAAATAGCAGGAGACCTGTTTAAAGGAATTGATATTGACCTTAACCTTAATTCCTATAATGATTATTCAAATGGCGGTAATTCACAACGCACAGATCTTAAAATTGCGATAAGCAAGTCTTTTATAAATGACCGGATAACGATAACTGTTGGACAAAATTTTGGAATCGAGGGCCAGGATCCTGCAGCAAAAGCATCTGGTTCAAACACAGGATTCAAACCTGATATTTCTATTGGGTATAAACTTACAAGAGACGGAAAATATTTATTGAGGGCATATACAAAAAACCAGTTTGAAGTTACAGTTGATGGCTATGTGGTTGAAACAGGTCTCGCTTTTGTAATGACAATGGATTATGACAAATTCAATGAATTGTTCAGGAAGAAAAAAAGAAAAAGTAAATGAGAAGGTGCCTGGTATATATAATATTGTTATTGTTCATTCTATCATCATGCGGTGTGAGGAAATGGATACCCAAAGGTGAAACCATCTACAAAGGATCTGTTGTACACGTAGATAAAAATCCTGAAACAAAAGACAAGACCAATTCATTAAGGAAGACAGTGAAACTTGCGGCCAAGCCTACCCGTAATAAATTTTTATTTGGCCAACCTTATAAAGTATGGTGGTGGTATGTGATCGGTGAACCAAAAAGAGAAACCGGCTTCAGGGCATTTTTAAGAAAGAAACTTGCAGAACCTCCTGTATTCGGTAGTCGCGTTAATGCAAAAGCCACTGCCGAAAACATGGAATCATTGATGACCAACCTGGGTTATTTTAAAACTACGGTACAGGGAGATACATTTCATACCGGCCGCTATTTTACAAAAGCAAGATACAAAGCGTTGGTTCAGCCCAGGTATTTTTTAGATACCATTGTATGGGTTAAAGATAGTCTGCCACTACTCAAATTACTGGAAGCAGATTTTAACAGGAGAGGATTATTAAGAAAAGGAGATCCTTATGTTTTAAGTACGGTTACAGCTGAACGTGAGCGACTCGATCTTTATGTAAAAACAAAAGGATATTATTTTTTCAATCCTGAGTATTTAATGGCTTATGCAGACAGTACGCCCGGCAAACGTAAGGTTAATATTATCATGAATATTAAACGGATCACCCCCGAAGAAGCACGTTATCCTTATACGATCAATACAATCACTATTTATCCTGATTATTCACTTACTGCAAAACAACTTGATACAAGTAAACAGGATGCAATACTTTATGATGGATTGACAATAAAAGATCCGCATAAAAAATTCAAACCTGTTTTGTTTAAACAAACCATTACTTACAGACCCGGAAGATTATACAGCAGTCGTACGCAGAACACAACATTGAACAGGCTGATCAATCTTGGCCCGTTTAAATTTGTAAAGAACAGGTTTGAACCGATTTCAGATAGTAGCAGTACTGCAGTTAAAGATTCTGCTAAGTTTAATATAGTGGTTGATACATCTAAATCCACTCCTAAAAAAGATACTGCAGACATATTACACAGGTTAGATGCTTACTATTACCTTACTCCTGCGAAGAAAAAATCTGTACAGGGAGAGATCGACGGATTTACAAAAGAAAATAATTATATCGGTTCGCAGGTGAGCATTAACTGGAAAAACAGGAACGCTTTCAGGGGAGGTGAACAACTTGCTGTGAAATTATATGGCGGCTTTCAAACTACTTCAGCAGATTCTGCGAAGAACAATAGCTTCCGGTTGGGAACAGAGATTTCTTTAAAGATGCCGAGGTATGCGATCCCGTTTTTCCATATTAAAGAAAACTTTTTTTATCCTCCCAATACAAATATTGTTTTTGGATATGAATGGTTCAGGCAGGATTTGTATTATACAAAAAATCTCTTCAGGCTGCAGTATGATTTTACATGGAAACGCAACCTGCAAACAGAGATCACTTTTGCACCTGTTTCGCTGAGTTATTTAAAAGTAACTGCTATCACCGATAGTTTTTATAAACAAGCCATTCAGCAACCCTCATTGCTGACAACTGTTTTTTCTGAATTTACTATTGGTTCTTTTTTATCCTATACTTATAATTCAGGAAACAAGTCACGAAAGAATAAATGGTTTACCATGTTAAGTCTTGACTGGGCAGGAAATATTGAAGGTGCGGTTACCGGCGCAAAACGATATCGTGAAAAAAAGATTGCCGGTGTTCCATTTGCACAATATGTAAAGTTTGATGCAGACATTCATTACACACGCAAACTTCCAAAAGGATATGATTGGGCAAGCAGGATACAAATTGGTGCTGGTATTCCTTATGGTAATTCGAGATTGCTTCCTTATGCAAAATTGTATACCATTGGCGGATCAAGTTCTATTCGTGGTTTCCGTTCAAGAAGTTTAGGGCCGGGAACATATAAACCAACAGGCGTTGATCAAAAATATTTTCAATTGATCGGTGGTGATTTCAAACTTTTGGGAAATACAGAATTGCGCATTCCATTTACCAGCCAACTGGGTGCAGCCGTTTTTATTGATGCAGGAAATATATGGACAAAAGATACTCTGCTTTTTAAAGAACCAGGAAAACTTTCCAAAAATTTTTATAAAGAGATCGCTGTTGCAGGTGGAATAGGAATAAGATTCGATGCAACAATTTTATTGATACGTGCAGACCTTGGCGTTCCGTTACGAAAACCATTTTTACCTGCGGGCCAAAGATGGGTGAGTGATTTCAACTTCGGTAGTGGTGCGTGGAGAAGAGAAAATCTTATTCTCAATATTGCGATAGGGTTGCCGTTCTAAATTTATTTTCCTTCAACATT
Source organism: Ferruginibacter sp. (assembly GCA_047601875.1). Lineage (GTDB taxonomy): Bacteria > Bacteroidota > Bacteroidia > Chitinophagales > Chitinophagaceae > Ferruginibacter. The sequence continues at coordinate 2,539,917 of JASGIL010000001.1, forward strand.
ATATGGTATCGTAATTGCCTATACTAATTGCTATTAATAAAAATAGCGTCAGATTTAAGTGCTCAAAAAAGCTCTTAGTAAATGGCAAAGTAGAGCCGTAGGCTCGTTTTTATTTTTTAACTACGGATTAAAATCCGTAGTTAAAAAGAGTTGTTGTATTAGAGAACCATAGGTTCGGTCCATATTTTTGCTGTGGTTATTTTCTACTTTTTATATGTGCCGAACCTACGGTTCTCGTTTTCTACTTTGTCGTTTTAACAACGGGTTTCAACCCGTTGTTAAAAAATTGGCCGAGGCTACGCCTCTTCAATAAAATCTGGCAGACAATTTTATTCGTAAGAAGATAATAAAAATCAAACTCATTTGAAGAAGTCAGTAAAAATTATTCTTGGCATTATCGCAATCATTATAATTGCTGCATTAGCCTGGTGGCAATATAATAAGAAACATATTGTACGAAATGCGGTTGAAAATGTTGTTTCCAATAAAACAGACAGCTTATACTATATACACTACGATAGCTCATCCATTGATGCAGTAACAGGCAGTGCAAGTTTTTTTAATGTAACGCTACAGTCTGATTCGCTACAGCAACAGTTAAAGGAGTTTGATACTGCATCTGCTGAAACGATCTATAATATTCATATTGCAGAAGTATCTGTAAGTGGCACAAACATACCGGCATTATTAAGCAATGAAAAAGTAGAAGCCAGCTCGATCAAAATTGTAAGGCCCATCATTTATATTATCAATTCCGGAACAAAAAAAGAAAGAGCATTCAGCAACGCAGATACACTTGCCATATATGAAAAACTCCTGGGCAAATTTAAAAGCGTAAAAGCAGGAGAAGTGATCATTGAAGATGGCCAGTTAAACTTTACGCATAAAATTGCTGAACCTTATGTTTCTCTTGACGGTATTAACATCAATATTAAAAATATTCTAATAGACAGTACAAAAGATTATGACAATATCATAAGCTACTTTATCAAAGATGTTGATGTAGTTGTTAAGAAAATATTTATTAAGAACGAACAAAATAACACAACACTTAGCTTTACTGGTCTTGGATACAATGCCGCACAAAAATTATTAAAGCTTGATAAATTTCAACAAAGAGATAACGACAGTAGTAAAATTGTTTTTGATATTAATAACAGTTACCTGAAAGGATTAAATACAGATTCATTCATTTTAAATCAACAATTAAAAGCAGAAGAATTTATCAGCGATGGTGGCCTGCTCACATTTTATAGTAAAAAAACAAAAGATACAGCGAACGATAAAATAGAGATTGATAATAATTTTTTTGATGAGGCACAGGTAAATAAAATTGCACTTAATAATACAAAGATTGTTGTCTATAAAAAGGAGGACCCACAAAAACCACCATTCATACTTACGAATGCGAAATTCAACGCCTCAGAAATTCAGCATTTGTATTCGGGAACAAGTATTAAAAATCTTATAGGAAGAAGCAATTGGAATTTTTCTGCTGATGGATTCTCTTTAGAAACAACCAATAAAATTTATAAACTAAGTATCGGCGCATTTAATATTAATAAGGCCACCCGTAAAATGCATATTGATAATTTTTCTGTAAAGCCACAAATGTCTGAAGCTGATTATGTAAAAAGCTTAAAACAACAAACCGATCTTTATAATGTAACGATCAACAATATTGATATTGACGGTGTTGATGCAATGAAATTAATAACAGAGAAAAAGTTCATTGCTGCTACAGCAATCATTCACCCGACCATAAAAGTTTCATTAGACAGAACGGTTCCGCCATTTACAGGTAATAAAGTAGGTAACTATCCCCACCAGCTTATTCAGAAAATAAAATTTCCCATCTACATTAAAAAGATAATTGCCAGGGACGGTTATATATCTTATACCGAACGCAATGCCGATACAAAAAAGCAAGGAACTGTTTTTTTCAGCAAAGCAAATGGAACCATAGAAAATTTGACAAACATACCTGCCTATATCAGCACGAACAATATGCTTATGGTAAATGCGACTACCTTATTGATGGGGGTTGGTAAACTTCAAACAAAATGGAACCTGCCACTTAATACGACCAATGGCTCATTTAATATTTCTGCAGATGTCGGCCCATTTAACGGTGATGTATTAAATCCTTTAATAGAACCTTTGGCCCTGGCTTCAATTAATAAGGGAGGAATTAAATCAGTTGATGTTACAATGGACGGAAATGATAATGGGGCGAAGGGTAAATCAACCTTGCTTTATAATGACCTTAAGATAGAAGCATTAAAAATGGATTCAACCGAATTAAAGAAACGTGGGCTTGTAAGTTTTTTTGCCAACGTTATTATTAAAGATGATAATCCTAAAAATGGGAATACGAGGGTTGGGGAAATAGATATTAAACGAGATACCACACGTTCATTTTTTAATCTTATCTGGAAAGGAATTTTAAAAGCGGCTAAGCGTACGGCTTTAGGAAAAGATGATGAATAAAAGGCTTACAAAATTGCAGATTGCCTTTACCGCTTAGCGAATCTTCATTGCTTTGCGTGAGGCTAAGATATATTTCACGCAAAGACGCTAAGAATAAATGCAAAAGATGCAAAGTGTGTTGTATTTTTTACTGAAATGAAGAATGTAATTGGAGAGGTTATTTATTCTGTCTTATCAACTTTTTTTCTGAAAAGATTATTATAGATCGCAATTCCATACGCCTTAATCTTATCACTATTACTGATCGCCGTTTTAGCAACACCAACCCTCATTGCATTACCAAGAAATCTTTTTAATAATGAACTTGATCTTCCCCAGAATAAATTTTTTGTAAGAAGGCCCAGGCCAATACCGGCAGCAGTTTTAAGAATGCCTTCCTTTGCTTCCGGCGAATGCATGATACCACTAAAAGCGCTTTTAATTATATTGGCCGGCGTAATACTTTCAATAGTTTGCTGGTATTGTTCCCTTATTAAATTCGCCTGTAGCACTTTCTTTTTTTCAAGTGCAATGATCGCTTCGTCCAATTCTCTTTTATTGCTGATCTTCATAAAAACTATTTAAACATTTTTTTCACCAGCATATTGCCAATAGGTTCCTGGAACCACTTGTTCTTTTTTTGCATTGAAAATAAGTCCGACAATAAGATAGAATCCTGCCAATACAAAAAACCCATAATAACTTTTGCCAAGTAACTCACCAAGTAAAAGAGCGATACCAATATTTAATATTACTATGAACATAGAAAGGGCAATCAAAACAAAAAAGTTAGCAACAAGCGATGATACAATATCAGATATCCTGTCTGCAGCTTTAAGTTTTACCAGGTCAACATTCGTTTGCCCATAATCCTTGATCGTTTCAAATAAGGACTCAATATTCTCGGTCACTGTAGCATGATCCTCTTCATGAATTTCATGATCTTCCATTTCTTATATTTTATTGCCGGAACTTACTTTTAATAATTTAGCTGGGTTTAAGAAAAACTGCGTTTAGCTTCTTCTTTATAACTGTTCGCTTTTTCTTTTCCTTTTTCCATAATGTCGTTTGCTTCGCCGCGTATGCTGTCATATTTTTCTGAGATCGCTTCGCCGAGTTCATTAAATTTGTTTCTTACTGTATCTCTCAGATCACCGCCTTTTTGCGCAATCTTTTTTCTTGTTTCACTGCCTTTATCCGGTGCGAATAAAATTCCAAGTACGGCACCCGCAGCTGCTCCTAAAAGAATTCCTGTTAATAATTTACTTGAGCTCATAGTTTTTTTGTTTTAAGAATTATAAATATTGTTACCTGTTATAAACTAAAATGTTGCCAAACTAAAGTTGGCTAAAAACTTCTTTTATACGGTTCACTTTTACCTGTTTGTGAAAAAAATTCCCCGTTTTACCCATTATTATTTCAATGCTTAAAGCAGAATGATTAAATATCAATATTCCATGCTAATGGCATAATTATAACATGTCCATTAACCTATAAAAATTACGAAATATGCTTCAAACTACCTAATGGTATTTGATTAAAATAATTTCTATGGATCTGAATTCAGGCTATCCCTTTTGGCTCATTAAAGATGGATTGTTGTATGACTATCCCACGCTGGAAAAAGATATGACCACAGCCATCGTGATCATGGGTGCCGGTATTTCGGGTGCTTTAACGGCTTACCATTTAATGGACGCAGGAATAGATTGTATGGTGATAGATGGCAGAACGATTGGGTTGGGTAGCACCTGCGCAAGCACTTCCCTGCTTCAGTATGAAATTGATGTTCCGCTCTGCGAATTACAAAAAAAGACAGGATTGAAAAAAGCAGTAGCGGCGTATAAACTTTGTGAACAATCAATAGATAGCCTTCAGCAAATTGCGGTTAAGATTGGGTTCAAAGATTTTCAACAAAAGAAAAGCCTTTATTATGCTGCAAAAAAAAGTGACAATGCTTTTTTGAAAAAGGAATATACAATCCGTAAGGAAAATGGATTTGATGTAAGCTTATTGGATGAAGCTGCAATAAAAACAGCATTTAATATCAAAGCATCATCAGCGATCTTATCAGCAACAGCTGCGCAAACAAATGCATACAGTTTTACGCATGCCTTGCATCAATACAATATTAAAAGAGGCCTGCAGGTATTCGACAGGACGGAAGCTGTGCAAATAAAACATTCAGCAGCTGGCGTTGTGCTAAAGACGAATAAAGGATTTGTTATTAATGCCAGGAAACTCATTTACGCAACAGGATACGAAGCGATCAATTATGTCGATAAAAAAATTGTTCAGCTAAAAAGTACTTATGCGATATGCAGTGAACAAATGCATAAAGATGAGATGGGAATGAATCCGGATGTTTTAATGTGGAGCACAGCAGATCCCTATTTGTACCTCCGTACAACAATCGATAATAGAATGATCATAGGTGGCAGAGACGAAAAATTTTATGACCCACAGAGAAGGGACAAACTATTAAATAAAAAGGCAAAGCAACTCGAAGCAGATCTTTTTAAATTATTTCCTGCTTCTGCTTTTAAAACAGAGTTTACCTGGACGGGTACTTTTGGCAGCACAAAAGATGGATTGCCTTTTATTGGCGAGTATAAAAAACTACCCAATGGTTTATTTGCGCTCGGCTTTGGTGGCAATGGAATAACATTCAGTTTAATTGCGGCAGCTTTTTTGACTGGTATGATCAGGGGAATAAAGAATGATGCTGTTGATATTTTTTCTTTTGAAAGAATTTAAAAACTTAAAAATGAAAAAGGAAAAGAAAAAAGAAAATTCCCTGAAGAAGATCTTTTACAGGTTTTCAACATGGGTAACAAAAGCTACCGGTAAACCAATGGCTTTTTTGCTGGCGCTTCTTTCTGTAATTATATGGGCTACCAGCGGTCGTTTTTTTAATTATTCAGAGAACTGGCAACTGGTGATCAATACAGGAACTACGATCATTACGTTCCTTATGATCTTCGTTATACAACAATCTCAAAACAGGGACACGGCGGCGCTTCATTTAAAATTGAATGAACTGATAGCTACCAATAAAGAAACAAGCAACAGGCTGGTAGCAAGTGAAGACCTGTCTGAAGAAGAACTAGAGGTCATTAAAAAATATTACAAGAAAATTTCAGAACATCCAAACAACGAATCTGTTTTTACATCGCATTCAATTGATGAAGCAGACAAAGATTCGGAAGAAAAATTAAAAGCAAGGACCGGTAACAAAAATTCAAAATCAAAAACCTAAAGACATGAATCGTTTAAAATTAATTCAGCTAAGTTTTATATTCATCTTCATTACAACTTTTTTTAACAGTTGTGAATTAATAGGAGATATTTTTAAAGCAGGTGTGTGGGTAGGCGTACTCATTGTTGTGGGAATTATAGCATTGATCCTCTTTTTGGTTGGAAAGAGTAAGAAATAAAGGCAGTTTTCTTTTTCCGGGGCTTATAAAAGAAATGTTCAATATTCAATACTCAATGTTCAAGTAAAATCAGTTCCGTTGAGTATTGAACATTGAGCGTTGAATATTGAATATTCAAAAAACTACAAAAAAATATTCGAGCTTTTTTATGTATCGGCTTTTACTGAGAACTATGTACTGATCTTCTTTTCTTTCTTCAATCTCATTCTCTCGAGTTTCTTCCTAAGTTTACTCTTCTCCTGCTCCGGATCTCCACCCATTAATCGTCCCCATGGTTTTAGTTCTTCAATTCTGTCGAAAATTATTTTTAGTATTGCAATTGTTGGCAATGCAAGAAAAATTCCTGATAAACCTAATAAGGTTCCACCGATCACAACACCCATAATGGTCACAAGTGCATTTATTTTTACTTTTGAACCAACGATACGGGGCATTAAAAAATTTGCATCCATAAAATGAATGATCTCAAAGCAGACGATGATCCATACAATGTCGCTTAAATGTTCAGAAGTAGTAAGTGTTATCAGCGCCGTAAACACCATCCCGGCTATAATTCCTATATAAGGAATGATATTCAGAAGTGCAGTGAGTATGCCCAGGAAAATAGCATACTTTATTCCAAGTACCAGTAATACAGTTGTATTTAGCAGCGCAATGATCCCCATTTCAGTTACAAGGCCCACCATGTATTTCTGTACAATGCCTTTTGATTCGAGTAACACTTCAGCAACCTGCGCTTCATGATCTTTATTAAAAACTTCAATGATGAACCGCCTGATCATATGCCTGTAAACAAGGATCAAAAAAGTATAGATTGCGATCATGATAATAAAGAACAAAGTATGGGTTATGGTAAAAACAGTTTCACCAATTACTGCCGAACCTGAGCTTTTTACATTGGATGTTGCTGTATTGAACATGACTGTTTGCTGGCTGGTACTGATGTGAAATTTTTTCTGTATCCAGTTTTGCAATGTTTCATAATGTGTTTCCAAATGTTCCCTGATAGAAGGAATATCTTTTAAAAAGCTGGCGATCTGGTGCGAAAAAAAATAAATGAGGCCACCGATCACTATCAATGAAGAGATAACCGCAGTTAGATTTGCAACCGATCTTGGGAAATACAATTTGTTCTCAAGAAAATTGGTGAAAGGAAGCAATAAGATAGAAAGCAGTATCGAAAAAATAAATGGTACAATAATGCCTTGCCCGTGTATAAGCAATATACCAAGCAACAGTATCATTAATAATTTGAAAGTAAACTTTATGTAGAACGGGAGATCCTTGAAATTTAGCTGGTTCATGCAGTTTATTTTCAGCCGTGAAATTTTTTCTTAATTAATTTTTTTAACCACAGAGGAAAAGGAGTTTTTTCACTGAGGTTCACAGAGTTTATATCGTTACTCCGTGCAACTCTGTGAAAAACCTCTGTGCACTCTGTGGTTAGATAGATGCTCCAAATGTATCAAGAGTAATTTAATTCACCAGGAATCCCTTCAGGCCATATTCTGCAGATTCGATAGCGTATAGCACAGTATTTTTAGAAGGTTCATTTTTATCTTCGTAGCGGAATTGTTCTGTTATGCTTAACTCATAACTTCTGAAATTCATGTCTTTTTCGGAGCAGTATAAGAAATCATTTTTTTTGATAAACTTACAGTTATACCCTTTCCTTTTAAGATTTTCAAGTTCTTCTATAAATGTTTTTTCTGTTGTCATATTAAGTATCGCCTGGTTTTTCAAAAATACTTACCGGAGTTTTTAGCAGATCAATCAATAAAGTTTTCCAGATAGGGCTTGATCAGTTCGGACAATAAAAGTAACAAGAAATTTTTTCAATAAAATGATTTTTTTTAAACAAAAAAAAGCTGCTTTTAAAAACAGCTTTCGTTGCAACTAATCAAGGTACCTTCGTAATGTCCATGCTATTGTTTCTTCTTTCTCCATCAGGCCGGTCAAAAAATCTGCTGTACCTGTATCTTTAAATTTTTCATCGCAATCATCCACATTCTTTCTTAACTGAACGATCACAGCTTCATGATCTGCAAGCAGTTCCTTAACCATTTCAATAGAAGAAGGGTATTTACCTGGTGATTCTTTTAACTGGCTCATTGAAGCAAATTCCTTCGTGGTACCGATTGTCTGGCTACCCAATTTGCTGATGCGTTCTGCAACTTCATCGATCGCTTCTTCAAGTTGTTTATACTGTGCTTCAAATAATTTATGGTACTCCATAAAGCTTTCACCCGAAACGTTCCAGTGAAATTTTCTTGTTTTCATGTATAATATCACAGCATCTGATAATACAGCCGTAAGCATTGTGCTGATCGCTTTTAAATTTTTATCTGAAATTCCTATAGCCGGTTTTAACATGATCGTAATTTTTAATAAAATAATTTTTCATTCTTTTACATGCAACCATCATGCTATTATGAACCACGGATCACCCTTAGCAAAACAGCTATAATAGCGATCACCAGTAATATATGTATAATGCCACCGGCATGATATCCCAGGAAGCCGATCAACCATCCAATAACAAGTATGACTGCAATAACGTAAAGAAGATTTCCCATTTTTATAATTTGTAAAGAATATGAAAAAACTTTGCCAGCTTTTATTTTAATGAACCAGCTATGTTTTTTTGCGTGTATGCATAAAGGATGGTCTCCCGGATAGAACAAAAATAAAAGTTGGGGTAAATAATTCTACAGGTGGGGAAAATACATGCCTAGTTCATAACCTGGTCAACTGCCTTATAAACTATATCTCTTGTGAAAGGTTTTCCAATAAAATAATCAGCACCTTCTCTCAATGCTTTTTTACGATCAGCATCGGTATCGTGTGCAGTGATCATAATTATTTTGGAATCGGGATAATGAAGTTTTATGTATTCAATGAAATTCATCCCAAGGCCATCCGGCAGGTGGTTGTCTAAGAAAATAATTTCAGGAGTATCTTTTTTAAGTGCCAGGGCAGCATCTGATAAAGTATTGACATACTGAGTATCCAAGTTCTTTTGTTTTAATAAAGTACTTAGCAGGTAACAGATATCTGTTTCGTCATCTATGATCAAAACTTTCAAAACGTCGTGGTTTAAATATGTAGTATGTAACATCCTCTGCTTCTTTGATCTAATTGATTCAGAACAATTAGATTGCCAATCCCGCACCTAAAAACGAAAATGACCTGGTTAAATTGCAGGCCGCTGAAAAACGGGCAAAAAATATACCTTTTTCAATATAAAATTAACCGGAAACAGTTTTTTTAAATTTTTATGTCTAATTTATTAGGACAGAAATGACCCTTTTTTTCTAAAAAATGGGGAATTTATTACATGGTATAATTATAGTAATAACACAAACAACTTTTATCAATCAAACCAGCGTATGCGGAAAAAGATAAAAACATTTTTTCTTTTTAATAAACATGTGATCGTTGAATATTTCGCCGACAATGTTATTAAGTACAGTGCATCACTTGCGTATTATACAACATTATCGCTTGCACCCATGCTGGTGATCCTGATAAGCGTGAGTGGTGTTTTATTTGGAAAAGAAGCAATGAGAGGCGAAGTGTACAACCAGATGAACGGACTTATAGGCAGCGACGCAGCAACACAGATACAAACAACCATGCAGCAGATCCATTTAAGTAAGGATACACCATTTGCTACTATCATAAGTGCTGTTATATTGATCATTGGTGCTACAGGGATCTTTGGAGAAATGCAGGATTCATTAAATAAAATATGGGGACTGAAAACAACTTCACGAAAAGTCTGGTGGAAACTGATCGTGAACAGGTTATTGTCCTTCACCATAATTATTTGCATGGGCTTTGTATTAATGGTGTCTTTAATTTTAAATGCGTTGGTTGCTGCGATCAGTGGAAAATTGAATGAGGTCATACATGGGATCGGGGATACGTTAATACCTGTTATTGATTATGGTTTGTCGATCGGAATTACATTGATATTATTTGCAACGATTTTTAAAGTACTGCCGGATGCAAAAATAAAATGGAAAGATGTGATCATAGGAGCGCTGATCACTGCTATACTTTTCATGCTGGGTAAATTTGGTATTGGATATTATCTTAGTAAAAGCAACCTGGCAACTGTTTTTGGTGCAGCAGGATCTGTTATCATTATTATGATATGGGTGTATTACAGTTCGGCCATTTTATATCTTGGCGCAGTTTTTACAAAAGTATATGCAACCGATTTTGGCGGGAAGATATATCCAAATGATTATGCTACATGGATAAGAGTAGAGCAGGTGCCGGTTGCAGAAGTTACATTGGCGAAAACAGAATAAATATTTTTAACTCAAATAATAAACTGAAGCATGAAGCGGATATTAATTATAGATGATGACCTGGACATGTGTTTGTTACTAACCAAGTTCCTTTCAAAAAAAGGATATGAAGTAGACAGTGCCCATTCCGGCAACAAAGGATTGGCAAAGTTCAAAGAGAACCATTACGATATCGTATTGTGCGATTACCGTCTTGGTGATAAGGAAGGAAAGGATGTACTGGTTGAAATAAAAGCACAGTCGCCACAAACCATTGTACTTATCATAACAGGATACTCTGATATTAAAACGGCAGTTGATGTTATAAAGCTCGGCGCTTATGATTATATAACAAAGCCGCTTATACCAGATGAAGTGTTGAATGTGCTTGATAGGGCGCTGAAAAATCCTGAAGGAAATCCATCAATTGCTGCAGTTGCAGGTTCTTCAAAAAATTCACCCAAAAAACAAGCAGTATTAAACAACGAATATTTGGTAGGTGAAGCCGGCGCCACACAGGAGTTGTATAAGCAGATAGAAATTGTAGCGCCTACCAATTACAGTATTATTCTTTATGGAGAAAGTGGTACAGGAAAAGAAGTGATCGCTAAAACAATTCATAGTTTAAGTGAAAGGGCCGATAAACCATTCGTTGCAATGGATTGCGGAACCTTATCAAAAGAACTTGCGGGTAGTGAATTGTTCGGCCACGTGAAAGGGGCTTTTACAGGGGCACTTACAGATAAAGAAGGACATTTTGAACTGGCAGATGGAGGAACCTTGTTTCTTGATGAAGTGGCAAATCTTTCTATTGATGTGCAGGCATCTTTATTAAGGGTGATACAGGAAAGAAAATTTAAAAGAGTAGGTGGTAACAAAGAGATGCCGGTGGATGTGCGTTTGATTGTTGCATCCAATGAAAATTTGCAGGAAGCATATCGCAAAGGAAAATTCAGGGAGGACCTGTATCATCGCTTCAATGAATTTTCAATCAACCTGCCCGCCTTGAGGAACCGTAAAAAAGATATCCCGCTTTTTGCTGATTTCTTTTTACAAAAAAGCAAAGCAGAACTGGGACGTGATATAGATGATTTTGATGATGAAGTGATGAAGATGTTTGTTAATTATTCCTGGCCCGGGAACCTGCGTGAATTCAGGAATGTTGTAAGACGTGCGGTACTGTTAACGATGGAAGGAAAAATTTCAGCGAAAACACTTCCATGGGAAATAACAAACAATTCATCGGGACCGTTAGGTACACAGGCATCAAAGGAACAAAATGAACCTACAACGGAAGAACCGGCTGTTAAAAAAACCTTTGATCTTAAAGATGCTTCTTCCAAAGCAGAATACGAAGCAATCATGAAAGTGTTGAAAGAAGTGAATTTTAATAAAACACGTGCAGCAGAAATTTTGAGAATAGACAGGAAAACGTTGTATAATAAGATAAAGAGTTATGAGGAGTCGAACAGCTGATTTGGAAATTTGAAGATTTGAAAATGTGATGATGTTAAATACTATGAAGATTACTTAATTTATAAATGTGATTGCACATCAAAATAATTGAATTGTTTTCATCTTCAAATCTTCAAATTTTCAAATCGTCACATCGAAAACGGTACAACTTTCGCTAATAAAAGAAGGTATTTATTAATCTTAAAAATTATTTTATGGCAACTAAAACAGAAATGACAACATTGAGTACCGTTATGGAAAAATTAAGATTAAGAAAACATGACAATGAATTCCGTATGACGGCGAAGGGATTTGGTTCAGATAAAGGAAAATGTTACCAGCCGGAAGATCTTAAAATAATACGCACATATCGTTTTGAGGGTGATTCGGATCCGGCTGATTCATCTATATTATATATTATAGAAGCGAATGACGGCAAGGTTGGATACAGCCTTGATGCATATGGTGTTTATAGCAATCATGATGATGAACGTTATGATGATTTTATAAGAAAGATCCCGATGGAAGAAAGAGAGGAACAGGTAATATTCGGGTGATAATAAGAGTTGATTGCCAGGCTGAGTTTGTCGAACCCGGTTTTATTCGCTTTTGACAAGCCCAGCCTGACAGGTTCAAAAAATAATTTTACACTTGTTAATCTATTGTTGCAGACCTAAACTGTTGAGATGAATTCAGAATACCTAAGCCTTAAAATTCTCATTATTGATGATGATGAAGATGATTATTTTATAACCAGTGAATACATAAAGAACATTCCGGGAAATAATTTTAAGGTGGAATGGTGTTATGAATACAATGAAGCGGTAAATCTTATCTGCAAGGGAGAACACGAACTTTATTTCGTTGATTATTTCCTTGGTGCTAAAACGGGACTTGATCTTATAAAAGAAGCCATTGAAATGAAATGCGAGCAGCCTTTCATTTTACTTACCGGTATTGGCAACCAGAAAATAGATATCGAAGCGATGAAGGCCGGTGCCGTGGACTACCTGGTAAAATCTGAACTGGATAATGAAAAACTGGAAAGATGCATTCGTTATTCATATGAAAGATCAAGATCATTAAAAGCACTGAAAGCAAATGAACGAAAGTTCAGAAGTATTTTTGAACGTTCTGCCGATGCTGTTTTTTTAGCAAATGAAGAACTGGTATTTAAGGATATCAATGATGCTACAACAAAACTACTTGGATATTCAAAAGATGAGTTGCTTTCATTGAGTCTTTTTCAATTGCTTGGTAGTGCCGATGCTGCAAATGAATTTAAGAATGCACTTACAGAAAACGGGGAAGTAGAAGATAAAGAGATCATTTTAACAACCCAGGGGGGTGATATAAAATATTGTATGCTTTCTGTATCTGCCGAGGAAGATGATGGGGGCAGATACTACCAGGGTATCATACACGATATTACTGCATTAAAGAAGGCAGAAAAAGCAACGTTGCGTACAGAAAAAAGAGGCGTTGCCGACAGGCTCGTGCATGTACTGGCGCACGAGGTGCGAAACCCACTTAATAATATCAATCTTTCTCTTGAACAACTTGTTCCTGAAATGGAAAATACGGATTCAAAAATTTATGTTGATATTATACATCGCAACAGTAAGCGTATAGAAGGATTAATAACAGAGTTATTAAATACAAGCCGGCCAGCAGAAATTACGCAGGCTGCTGTTCCTTTGCAGGAAGTAATTGATGAGAGTATTGCTGCAGCTACTGATCGTATCATGCTTAAAAAGATCAGCCTTTATAAAGATTTTCCCGGTGAGAATGTGGTCGTGCTTGCTGATGCAGAAAAATTAAAGATCGCTTTATTGAATATTATCATCAACGCCATTGAAGCAATGGAACCAGAATCAGGAAGGCTTAATATTTATTTAAAAAATTCCGGCGATCAATCACAGCTTACGATCGAAGACAACGGTTGCGGTATTAGTGATGAGAATCTATCGCGGCTTTTTGAACCTTATTTTACAGCAAAAAGAAATGGAATGGGGCTTGGGCTGGCATCTACATTAAATATTCTCCAGTCACACCAGGCCGAAGTGGAAGTAAAATCAAAAATAAATGAGGGAAGCAGTTTTATAATAACGTTTAAGAATAACAGTATGGCGGAGACTAAAAACTAATTCGTGTAATTCGTGTTTCAAACTTCGTGTTCTTACCTTGCATTGGCCCAATAAAGCGGCAATATCTGTATAACCTGTTCAACAAACACCGGATCAATATTTTTTATAGCGAGTGAATTATTGCCAAGTATCTGCCATTCCTCATTGTCCATTTCTACAAGTGTGTACATGTATTTTTTATTGCTGTTGTAAATCTCGTACATTTTATATTTGTCCTTCATAAAATTAAAAAAACCAAAACTCAGCAATTGTCCGTCAGTAATTTGTTTGTGCCATGTAAGTAATTTGGGAACATGAATAGGATTCTTTGCGAAGTCTCTTATTTGAGCACCAATGTCCTGCGCCAGTTGCGTAAAGCCCATGTCTTCTTCTACCCACATACCTGTTTCAACATCTGTAAAAAATATATTCTCATATCCATTCTTGAATATAACCTTAAACATGTTGTGATGCCGGTTAGGTATTTCCGTAACCCAGGCGAAACTTTCAACGCCATCCACTTTCAGGTAAATAATGTTGTTCATATAAAGTTTTTTACTTAATTGCACAAAACCTGCCAATGTCAAATGCCGACTTTAAAATATAAATTTTATTTCTAAAATCATAGTGGTGGGTATAACTTGGCATTAATCAGCATAATATCAAGACGGTTTCTAAGAAAAATCCGCTGCTTTGAGTAGGGTTGGGGAATTTGTTACACAGTTGCGGCGGCAATCCGCGATCGTGATTCGGCAAATGACACTTTACTTTTTTATAAACCTTAAATATTTATAAGATCAACATTTTAAAAATCGATTGCCGATTGCCGATTCCCGTTACTACATACGCAATTAATTTTCCCCGGTTGCTTACACTTAATTCGAAACCACTTTCAACCCCACCAAAGAAAAGATCAATGTCGAAATAAAAAACAATCTCCAGAATGTTGCAGGCTCTTTAAAAAAAATAATTCCAACAAGTACGGTTCCAACAGCACCGATACCTGTCCAAACTGCATAAGCAGTACCAATGGGAAGTGATTGTGAAGCCCGGTATAACAGGTACATACTTATAAAAAGACAAAAGAAGAAACCGATCATCCAGGCAAGCTTTGTATTTCCCACAGCATCTTTTGCTTTTCCAAGGCATGTTGCAAATCCAGTTTCAAAAAGGCCGGCGATGATGAGGAGGATCCAGTTCATGTTTTTGTTTGCAAAGTAAGGGAATCGGTAAACGGGAATCGGCAATAATTTTTTTCGATTTTTTAAACTACTATAATTTCAAAACTTCATATCTAAATATCGATTGCCGATTGCCGATTGCCGATTGCCGATTGCCGATTGCCGATTGCCGATTGCCGATTGCCGATTCACGATTTCCCAAACATCCCCGCATTAAATTCCTTCGACTTATTCTTAGGAATTGTCAAACTATTCCATCCTTCTTTTTTCAATTGCTTGGCTGCAAAAACAATTTGTCCAACATGATAAGCATAATGTGCAAGCTGCCTGTTGATCGCATCCATCGCAGTCATCGGTTCATTACGGATATGAATTGTTGTTGATAATTGTTCATCGTTTAAAGCATCCAATGCAGCAAACACACAATCCCATCCTTCCTGCCATTGTCTTAATACCTCATTTTTATCATTCACTGTAATTTCAAATTCCGAATCCCTGTCACGCCATGGCTTCTCGCCGTCTGTTGTTAAAAAATCTGTCCATCGCGATAACATATTTCCATACATATGCTGCGCAATAATTGCGATGCTGTTGGAATCATCATTGCTTGAAAAAAATAATTGTCCGGCCTCCAGTTGATCCATTGCTTTTTCAGCTAAGGATTTATAACGGTTCAATTCTGACCGTACGTTTTTTAAATAGGTATTGCCTGTATTCATGAGTTTGGTTTTATCAGTATACAAATTTAAAATAACATGTGGCTTAACCATTTAATTTTTACCGAACGGTGGTAGGGAAACATTTACCGGCTTGTTTACCGCGGAAGCGTAGAGGCGCAAAGAAAGTAAACTCAGCGTCTTTGCGTCTCTGCGGTGAACTTATTTTATCTTTAAGCATGAACTATCTTGCACACGCATACTTATCTTTCAACCAGCCACAGATCCTCGCAGGAAATATGATCAGCGATTTTGTAAAAGGCAAAAAACAATTTGAATATTCTCCCCTTGTACAAAGAGGGATAAAACTTCACCGTGCCATTGATAGTTTTACAGATTCACATCCTGCCATTAAAGAAATGAAAAAACCTTTTAAGGCCAAATACGGTTTGTATGCAGGTGCTTTTACTGATATCGTATGCGATCATTTCCTTGCAAATGATAAAAATGAATTTGAATCGCCCGAAATACTGGAAGCGTTCAGCAAAGACACTTATAATAAACTTACTGATCAAATAAATGTTTTACCGGAAATTTTTCAGCAGATGTTTGTTTATATGAAAGAATACGACTGGCTTTTTAATTACCAGTTTGAAACAATGATCCATAAAAGCTTTACCGGTATTGTAAAAAGAGCAAAATACATGGATGATGCAAATACCGCTTTTGAAATCTTTATCGATAACATGGAAAAAATGCGGCCTTACTACAACGATTTCTTCCCATTGTTAAAAAAATATACAATTCATACTTTGAACGAGTTGGGAAATACCGATTGATATATCTTTGAAAAAAAATAACTATGAAGCATTTCTTTCTTGCCTGCGTGCTTTCTTTTTTTAGTATGGCAGTTTGTATGGCGCAGCAAAATCTTTCTCCTCTAGATAAATCACCTATGGATGAGAGTTATTGTCCTAACAATTACCCGCTCCTAAAGATGCAGGATAAGACATCGGATCCTTTACTGGCAAGGGTTGTTTACAGTCGCCCGCAAAAAAATGGCCGTACTATCTTTGGCGACCTGATAGAATATGGAAAAGTATGGAGACTCGGTGCAAATGAAGCCACGGAAATAGAATTTTACCAGAATGTAAAAATGGGCGATGCGAAAATTAAAAAGGGCCGCTACACATTGTATGCAATTCCTGATTCAGGAAAGTGGACGATCATTTTAAATAAGGATACCGATATATGGGGTTCATTCAGGTATGACATTAAAAAGGATGTTGCAAGAATGGATGTACCTGTACAAAAACAAACAGAAATTGTAGAAGTATTTACAATAACATTTGATAAGTCTGATAAAGGTTACGACCTTCAGTTTTATTGGGATGATGTGAAAGTAACCGTACCAATTTCAATTGCTTTATAAAATATGAAATTCATTAACTACCCACTGCGTGCATTTGTTGTGTTACAGTTGTTTGCTGTTAGCATACTGTCGTGTAATTCTAATAATGTAAATCCAGGTAATGGCACCGGATCGTCTGATACTTTGAAAAGTGCAGAAACTGTAAATCCTTATGTCAGCAGCGACCAGTCGCCAATGGATATGAGCTACTACCCCAATGATTACCCGGTTTTAAAAATGAATGGTACTGACAGCACGAGCCTCGTTGCAAGAGTGATCTACAGCAGGCCACAAAAAAAAGGAAGGGTGATTTTTGGCAACGGCCCCAAAACCCTTCGTGAATATGGTAAGGAGTGGCGCCTTGGTGCAAATGAAGCAACTGAAATAGAATTTTTTAAAGATGTGATCATTAATGGAAAAAAGATTGATAAGGGCAGGTACATTATCTATTGTATTCCTTATCCTGAAAAATGGACCATTGTTTTAAATACCAATTTATATACATGGGGTCTTCATACCGACCAGGCAAAAGATGTTTTTAAAGTAGATGTGCCTATAGAAGTACAGGCGCCGCCATTGGAAGAATTTACCATGGTATTTGAAAAAGCGACATATGGCACCGACCTCATCATGGCATGGGATAATGTGAAAGCAGTGTTGCGTATAAGAACAACTCCATAATCAAAACATTTTTGGCCTTACATCAGGGAATCCTGATATTTACAATATGTGTGGCATAGCAGGAATCATATCTACCAATTCTTTTTTTTTGAACTTACCAGTACTTAAAAGTATGGCAGATTCCTTGGCGCATCGCGGGCCGGATGGAGAAGGTTTCTGGATTAATAAAAAAAAGAACGTAGGCTTTGCACACAGGCGCCTTGCGATCATTGATCTTTCACAGGCTGCTATTCAGCCAATGCACTATGCCCAGCGATACAGCATCGTTTACAATGGCGAAATTTATAATTACATTGAATTAAGAAAAGAATTAAAGAAAGCAGGGTATCATTTTGTTTCCAACAGCGATACGGAAGTAATACTGGCTGCATATGATTGCTATAAAGAAAAATGCATCCAGTATTTTGATGGCATGTTCGCATTTTCTATCTGGGATGAATTTGAACAAACACTATTTGCAGCCCGCGATCGCTTTGGCGAAAAACCATTTTATTATTACAGTGAAAAAGATGTTTTTGTTTTTGGCAGCGAAATGAAAGCATTATGGGCAGCGGGAATAAAAAAGTATGCGGAGGAAAAGATGCTGCTCAATTACATCACGCTTGGTTATGTACAAAACCCTGCAGATAAAGCACAAACTTTCTTTAAAGATATTTATTCATTACCACCTGCTCATTATCTTAAATACAATGCACCGAATGATTCGCTTCATATAGAAGAATACTGGAACATAGACAAACAGGCCCTGATAAAAATAAGTGAAGATGAAGCGATTGACAAACTTGATAAATTATTTTCTACTTCCGTATTCAGGCGTTTAAGAAGTGATGTACCGGTAGGGGCTAGCCTCAGTGGTGGCCTGGACAGTTCAAGTATCATCTATTATTTAAAACAGCAATTGCGGAACGCATCCAGCCAGTATAAAACCTTTTCGGCTGTTTTCCCCGGGTTTGAAAATGATGAATCATCATACATTGAGCAAATTGCCAACAGGTTCAATGTAGAAAGTTTTACCACGGTTCCATCTGCTATACAACTGATCGAAGATTTTGAAAAATTATCATGGCACCAGGAAGAGCCATTTCCTTCTTCCAGCATATATGCACAATACAAAGTATTCGAGCTTGCCAAACAACACAACATAAAAGTTTTATTGGATGGACAGGGTGCTGACGAGATCCTGGCAGGTTATCATAAATATGTACATTGGTATTTACAGGAAATGGTAAGCAGGTATAAATTTTCGGGTAGCAAAAGAGAAAAAACGCTGCTGCAAAAAAACAATGTGAACTTCAGGTGGAACGTAAAAAATATAATGGCGGCATTTCTTCCATCCCATGCATCCATTGCACTGGAAAAAAAAGAATACCTGCGCATCATTCATCATGGCGAAGTAAGCAAAAACCTGCTCTCCTGCTTAAAAGGAAGAGAGTGGGAAGGAATACACAAACCTGTTGTTACAAAACTGAATGACATCCTGTATTTTTCTACCATGCAACATGGCTTGCAGGAACTGTTGCGTTACAGCGACCGCAACGCAATGGCACATGGCCGTGAAGTGAGACTTCCTTTTTTAAATGCAGAGCTGGTACAATTTATTTTTTCACTTCCATCGAGATATAAAATAAGTAATGGGTTCACAAAATCCATACTGCGGAAATTAATGGATGATAAACTCCCACAGAATATTGTTTGGCGAACAGATAAAATTGGTTTTGAACCTCCTCAAAAACAATGGATGGAAAACCAGGTAATGAAAGATTATATCCATGAAGCAAAAGCCAAACTCGTAAAAGAAGATATTTTAAAACCACACGCACTCCAAAGAAAAACGAAAAGCCTTCATGCACATGAAGCAGATAATTTTGACTGGAGGTATTTGTGTGTAGCGCAGATTGTGTAGATAAAGGCAAATAGTAAAATAGCAATCATCTTTTTCGTGGACTTAAAAAATTGACTTAAGAGTTAATAATGACTTCAGCGGTGCCAGCATTCACACATCCCTGATTATTTCTTTACATTCCCGCTATCTATCGCGGGAATACATGGCAAACAACAATCTTTTTTTTCGTTTGCCTTCTTTTCATCTTTACCTTCTTCAAGATAGCTTACATAATATCCAAAAGCTCTTTTGTTATAACTTAACTGGCATATTTTATAACATTCTTTTGATAAAAAAAGAATTACAATTAACAGGAGCGTTGCCCTGTAAAATATATTCCTTATGGTTCTCAAATATATTTTTTCACTATCATCTTTATCTTCCCTGAATATTCGCTTAATGAAAAAAATAAAAAATACCAGCATAAATAACAACATTAACTGAATTGCAACGGCAGTTAGTAGAACAATACTTCGAGAAAGATCTATCCTGTTTTGGATCGATTTTAACTCATTCAATGGTTCATGCTCCTTTGAGTAACACCAGTTCTTGGACGCATAAAAAAGAAGAGATATAAATTTATCAAAATCCGAGTCTTTGTTTTCATCAGGTTTTACAACATATTTTTTTACCGAATCCTGCATTTGTTTCGTGGGCACTAAAGAGGTGTAAGATGAATCCAGAAAAAAATGAGTATTCATTATATTATTGGCTTTCTTTACCAGGGAAGACGAATGAAATACAGAAGTGCCTAATGTAGTTAAATCTTCATCAGAATCTATAAGGGATTGTTTACGCAATCTACCTACGTTAGGGATTTTGGAGAACCAATGCAATTCCTTTAATACATAATTTTTTTCTTTAAAATTATTGCTGTCCGTCATCCTGTCTGTAAGGTCGCCGGCCATGATCCCAAAAAAATAAATAAATATGGAACCAAGCAAGACATAGCCTGTGCCTTTAATATCCTTACTCAGTAGATTTTCAAAAAGCCATTTTGTAAATTCTTTTTCATTGAACCTATCTCGTACAAACAATTTGTTGAACATGAAATAGAAGAAAATGATAAGGATTATTGTAAAAAATCCAACACAAATGGTTGCGAAAATGTCAAACAGTTTTAGGTCGATCATGACTTAAAGTTTTTATTTTATCAAAGCAGATCCTGATACTTTAAGTAAGATATATTGCCGTAAGATTAAAAACCCCGTGAAAAACCCCGTATTTATTCATAAATACCAGCCCGTATAAATAAGATTAAGAATAGGTTGGTCAATCGGTGTTTTCCCAACGGTACAAAATGTTTGATTTTTCTAACTATTTTTGCCCCACTTAATTTATAAAAAATGAGCAATAAGGAAGAATTATCAGGAAAAAAATTAGCAACGAAATTTATACATGCAGGTGCGGAGCCCGATCCAACTACGGGTGCTATCATGACACCGATATATCAAACCTCTACATATGTACAGTCTGCGCCGGGTGATAACAAAGGTTATGAGTATGCCCGTTCTCAAAACCCGACACGCTTTGCATTGGAAACCGCATTGGCAGTAATTGAAAATGGAAAATTCGGTTTGGCTTTCAGCAGCGGGGTTGCGGCTACGGATGCCGTTATTAAATTATTGAGCCCGGGTGACGAAGTGATTGCTGCCAATGATATGTACGGTGGCACTTATCGTTTGTTCACCAAAATATTTGAAAAGTTCGGTATCAAATTTATTTATATCGATACAACCAATACTGATAATGTTCAATCAGTAGTTACTGCAAAAACAAAATTGATCTGGATAGAAACGCCTACCAATCCACTGATGAATATTACGGATATACATGCAGTTTCAAAGATCGCTAAAAAAGCAGGAGCATTGCTTTGTGTTGATAATACATTCGCTTCCCCATACCTGCAAAACCCGTTCGACCTTGGCGCTGATATCGTAATGCATTCTTCTACAAAATACCTGGGTGGGCATAGTGATGTGATACAGGGCGCATTGATCATGAATGACCAGGCGCTGCGTGACCAGCTGTATTTTATTCAAAAAAGTTGTGGAGCAGTACCGGGGCCGCAGGATTGTTTCCTCGTGTTGCGTGGTATCAAAACATTGCATGTACGCATGCGTCAACATTGTGACAATGGATATATCATCGCTCATTTCTTACGCAAACATCCAAAAGTTGATAAAGTATACTGGTGCGGTTTTGCAGATCATCCAAACTATGAAATTGCAAAAACACAAATGAGAGGATTCGGCGGTATGATGAGTTTTACTTTGCAGGATGATAGCATTGAAGCAGCAATAAAAGTTTTATCATCAACAAAATTATTCTCACTTGCAGAAAGCCTCGGTGGTGTTGAATCGCTGATCAATCACCCGGCAA
The DNA here is from genome assembly GCA_047601875.1 of Ferruginibacter sp. GTDB lineage: Bacteria > Bacteroidota > Bacteroidia > Chitinophagales > Chitinophagaceae > Ferruginibacter. The sequence continues at coordinate 2,561,895 of JASGIL010000001.1, forward strand.
GCATGACGCATGCAAGCATTCCAAAAGAAGAAAGAATAAAGAACGGATTAAGCGATGGTCTTATAAGATTGAGTGTTGGTATTGAAGACGCTGATGATCTTATTGAAGACCTGAAGCAGGCGATTGGATAAATTTTTTATTTCATATAAGTAACTTGTTTTAAACTGTCACATTAATTATGTGACGGTTTTTTTTCTACATCAATTAGGTGGCTACTTGAGTAAAACACAACCCATTCAACTTATTCAACAGTTCAACCCTTTTCAACGCTTCCCGCCTTACTACCGTTCTACCTTTACCGTACACGGATAGCCGCTTTTTAAAGTCGCTAAAATGTTAAGAATACCTTAATCACATATTTATGCGGGTTTTTAAAAATTTTATTTCCCGGTACTTCGTGCATCTTTAAAACAACTGGATAAAAATTTGAATTATGAGACGATTATTACAGGTAACAACCCTGCTGCTTGCTATACTGGCCGGACTATCATCATTTGCACAAACGGGATTTAGCCAAACAATAAAAGGAACAGTAATAGATGCTGATTCCAAAAAGACACTATCATCTGCAAGCATTGAATTGGTTGGATCAAATAAATCCGTGATCGCTGATTCACTTGGGAATTTCAAAATAACAAATGTTCCTATCGGCCGCCATTCATTAAAGATCACACTGATCGGTTATGAAGCGGGTGCTATCGCTGAAATATTGGTTACATCAGGCAAAGAAATATTTCTTACAATTCCTTTGAGAGAAAAAGTGACGAACCTAACAGAAGTAAGGCTTGTTGGTAAAAAGAACAGGCTGAAAGCATCCAATGAATTCGCAAGTACAAGTTCACGGAGTTTTTCTGTAGAAGAAACAAAACGTTATGCCGCAGCTGCGTATGACCCTGGCCGTATGGCGCAGAATTTTGCAGGTGTGAGTAATAATGGAGATGGAGATAATTCCATTGTTGTTCGTGGTAATTCTCCACAGGGAGTATTGTGGCGCCTGGAAGGAATTGAAATTCCAAGTCCAAATCATTTTGGCGGATTGGGGAGTAGTGGCGGCGCTGTAAGTATGTTGAGCAGCAGTACGCTTGGCAGCTCTGATTTTTATACCGGTGCTTTTCCTGCAGAATTTGGCAATGCATTATCAGGCGCATTCGATCTGAAATTCCGTGACGGTAATAAAGACAAACGTGAACATTCATTTATGATCGGCGGCCTCGGAATTGAGCTGGCATCCGAAGGACCTTTTAAAAAAGGAGGAAAATCTTCTTACCTTATCAATTACCGTTATTCAACCTTAACATTGCTAAAAGGGTTCCTGGACCTTGATGGAGTTTTACCAGATTACCAGGACCTTTCTTTTAAATTCAATTTTCCTACAAAAAAAGCAGGAACATTTTCTTTATTCGGAATTGGCGGATTGAATAAGGCAGCGAAAGACCCGGATAAGGACAGTACAAAATGGGATGATGATAACCCGAATTTCGTTTTGAATAATACAGGAAAACTTGGGGTTGTGGGATTATCACATCAGATATTCCTTTCCAAAAGATCATATCTTAAAACAATTGTTTCTGCAAGCTTTGAAAAATATGATCAGAAAGTAGACACATTGGATGCAAAGACAGGGTATTCTTCAGTAGAAACATTCTGGGGTAAGCTTTCAAACAATGCATATCGTGTATCTGTTTTGTATAATAATAAAATAAACAATAAACATACATTTCGAACAGGCATTATCGCAAGCCGGCTTGGGTTTGATTATGTAAATAATTACCTGGATGAATCAGATGATACCTGGAAGAATTTGTTGAACAGCAAAGGTAACACCATGTTTTACCAGGCATATGCCCAATGGAAATACAGGATCAATAATAAGCTTACAGTAAATGGAGGGTTGCACGGTTCGTTCTTTGCATTGAATGATACAAAAAGTATTGAACCAAGGGGATCGGTAAGTTACCAGTTGGATAATACACAATCTATAACTTTCTCTGCCGGTCTTCATAGTAAACCACAACATTTATCTACTTATTACTATGAAAAAAAGATATTGGGACAACCGTTGACACAGCCGAATAAAAATCTTGATCTTTCAAGGGCATTGCATTTGGTAATGGGATATGATAAGAGTTTAAAGAATGGTATCAGGCTTAAAACCGAAGCATACTACCAGCGCTTATATAAAATACCGGTTGAAAAAGATATAAACGGTTTCTTCTCTTCAATCAATGCTGCTGATGTTTATAATTTATTCGATGTAGATTCAGCGTTGGTGAGCGAAGGAAAAGGAACAAACTACGGACTTGACATAAGTGTTGAAAAATCATTTACAAAAAATTATTATTTCCTGGTAGCAGGTTCGTTGTTCAATTCAACATATACTACCTATTACGGAAAAACATACAATACAAAGTTCAACAGGAATTATCAACTGAATATTGTTGGAGGAAAAGAATGGAAAGTAGGACATGACAAAAGAAACATGATCGGTGTAAATGGTAAAGCTCTTGCAAGTGGAGCACAACGGGAGTCACCAATAGACCTGGCAGCATCACAACAGGAAGGGAAGGCAGTTTACGTTGCAGATAAATATTATACAGTAAAAACGGATCCTTATTATCGTTTCGATATCGGGGTAAGTTTTAAGATGAACAGGAAACATGCTACGCATACGTTTTCAATGGATATCCAAAACTTCACCAACCATAAAAATTTATATGTTTCTTATTATGATAATGATAAAGGAAAGATCAAGAAAGAATATCAGATGGGAATATTTCCTTTCATGAATTATAGGATTGAGTTTTAAGGAGAACTGTCTGAACTATGATTAGATTGATTTTGTGATGGACTATGATTTTTTTAAAATCATAGTTTTCATTGAATCATTCTAATCATAGTTCAGACAAATGCATTACGACACGTACTTTTGCATATATGGATGCAAGCGAATTAAAAGTTTTCCTGGATAAAAAAGTAAAAGAGTACAATCGCCCTTTTTTTATTGATGCTGATCCAATACAGATACCTCGCTTATTTAGTAAAAAGCAAGACATAGAGATCGCGGGTTTTTTTGCAGCCATATTTTCCTGGGGCAACCGCACGACCATCATCAATAAATCGAAAGAACTGATGCAACTCATGGACAATGCCCCCCATGAATTTTGTCTTCATCATTCTGGCAATGATCTGAAAAGATTGCTTTCTTTCAAACACCGTACATTTAATTCTACCGACCTGCTTTATTTTATTTCGTTTTTTAATATGCATTATGGTAAGGATGATTCCCTGGAAACTGCATTTACAAAATGGATGAAAAAAGATAATGAAAATGTTGAGCATGCACTTGATGGATTTTATCAATATTTTTTTTCTTTAGAAGATGTACCAAAACGAACCATGAAACATATTGCAAGCCCGGCTAAGAAAGCCAGTTGCAAAAGATTGAACATGTACCTGCGGTGGATGGTGCGAAGAGATAAATGCGGAGTTGATTTTGGTATTTGGAAAAATATCTCCCCATCACAATTGGTAATACCTTTGGATGTACATGTTGCAAGAGTAGCAAGGCATTTTAAATTATTGCACCGCAAACAAACAGATTGGCTTGCAGCAGCTGAGCTAACGAATATGATGAAGGAGTTCGACCCAAAAGATCCCGCTAAATATGATTTTGCATTATTTGCGTTAGGCGTATTGGAAAAATTTTAACTTTAATTGAAGTTAACCGCAGAGGTGCAGAAATGCCGGGAAAATTATTCTTTGCGCCTCCGCGTCTCTGCGGTAAAAAACCACAATGGCAATAAACGATTTAATAATTCAAAGTGTTCTCGATAATAATGATATCCCGTCATTACAGGAAACGGCTTTGCATGAAAAGCTGTCAACATATATCAATCATCTTATCTTAAATAGCTTTGATGAACTTATTTATATACTTTATCGTATTGATGTAAGTGAATCTAAATTAAAATCAATGCTGAAAGAAAATGATAAGGCCGATGCCGGGAAGATGATCGCTGCATTGATCATTGAAAGACAGATCCAAAAAATAAAATCCCGCCGTGAGCATGGGCGGGATACAAATATTATTGATGAAGATGAAAAATGGTAAACCTAATTTTCAACCACATCTTCTTTGCGTTGTTTTCTTACAAACATGAGTTCCTGCACTTTTTCTTTATCTTCTTTTTCCTTTTTTAAGTTGAACATGGTTCCAAATACATGATCCCATAAAGTACTGCTTACACCAAAACCGCGGTCATCGTTTTTATAATGATGCAGGTGATGATTGCGCCACAATCCTTTCATCCATTTAAATGGCGGGTTCCATGCATGGATCGCATAATGCATGCTTCCATAAATAAGATAGCCGAATATAAAGCCCGGGAAGAATGGAAACACATTTTTCCCCAAAGCAAGAAACATCAATAAAAATAAAGTAGAAGCAATGATCAGGCTCGGGGCAGCCGGCATAAACAACCTTTCCCTGTCCCGCGGGTATTCATGGTGATTGCCGTGAATAATATAGTGTAACTTTTTCCCGCGTTCGCTTTCCGGATGATAATGAAATACAAACCGGTGCAATACATATTCTGTAAAACTCCAGAAGAGCATTCCCGACAAGGCAAGCAAGAAGACAGTTAGCCCGCTAAAATTTAAAGTTTTGAGCGAATAATATGGCAACAGGATCAAAACAGGTGTATACATTCCCCAAATTACCAGTGGGTGCGTTTTGGTAAGATATTCCAGGTACTGATTTTTAAAAAGTTGTGCCTGCCCTTTATTATGTATTTTTTCGAATTCCATAAGCAACTTAATTATACAAATATAATTACTGCGGTTAAATACTAAAAATCACACCACTTATGCAAATGTAAAAATACTCATAAAAAACGAGGCTAAAAATTCCGGAAATCGGTAACGGCAATCGGCAATCGGCAATCGAATTTCTTGTCACCCCGTTTTTAAATAATAAAACCCAGGCTTTATTGCCGATTCTCGATTGCCGATTGCCGATTGCCGCTTATTTTTACAACCTTAAAAATTACTGATGAAATTAGTTACTTACTTAAAAGAAGATCGTGAACAACTGGCATTGCTTGTCAATGATTTATTATATGATACCGATATGCTTCACCCGGACCTGCCAATTAGTATGGCTATGTTCCTTAATTTCTGGGATGATGTGATGCCGCTAGCAAAAGCGGTAGAAAATCGTATCAAAGAGGGAATGGTAAGAAATGTAATGGCAACTCCTTTTGTTGATGCTACGATCATGGCACCTGTTCCCAATCCAACAAGTTGCAGGGATGGCTATGCATTCAGGCAACATGTTGCAGCGGCCAGGCGTAACCGCAAGGTTGATATGATCGCCGAGTTTGATCAATACCCGATATTTTATTTTACAAATCACAACAGCATACAAGGCCCCGGTGACGTTTACTGTATGCCCGATCATTTTGAAAAACTTGATTTTGAACTGGAAGCTGCCATCGTTATAAACAAAGCAGGAAGAAATATTAAAGCTGATGAAGCTGACAATTATATTGCTGGTTTAATGATCATGAACGATATGAGTGCAAGACGGCTTCAAATGGAAGAAATGCTTTTGAATCTTGGGCCCGCAAAAGGAAAGGATTTTGCGACCGTGATCGGCCCGATGCTGGTTACCCTCGATGAACTCGAACAATATGAAGTACCCTGCAAAGAAGGACATACAGGTAAAGCCTGGAATCTTCCAATGAAATGCATGGTAAACAATATACAGGTTAGCCAGGGAAACCTTGCTGATATGGATTGGACCTTTGCTGAAATCATTGAACGTTGCAGTTACGGAGTTAATCTTTTTGCCGGCGATGTTATTGGGAGCGGTACCGTTGGAACAGGTTGTTTCCTGGAACTAAATGGAACGGGTAAACTAAATGATCCAAACTACCAGGAACAATGGTTGCAGGACGGAGATGTTGTGGAAATGGAAATAGAAGGGCTGGGGAAATTAAGTAATACGATGGTGAAGGAGGAGAGTGATCTTAGTTTGTTGGCGTTAAAAAAGTTGTGAGTTGACGAGTTCTGAATTCTGGGTTCCGAATTCTGAATGGGTGCAAAAAGATCGAAGTCTAAAATATTTACCATTACTGTACAATAAAGCAATTTCTAATTATATAACCCCAAACTCATAATTCATAACTCATAATTCAGAATTCCTCGATGCTTTCACTAACGCTTAAAGACCTTACAACAGTTGACGTTCAGAACTATTTGCAACACGCCGTTGCACCACGTCCAATATGTTTCGCATCTACTATAGATAAAGAAGGCAATGTGAATCTAAGTCCATTCAGTTTTTTTAATTTATTTTCTTCCAATCCACCTGTTGTAATTTTTTCACCGGCACGCAGGGTAAGAGATAATACAACCAAGCACAGCCTGCAGAATGTATATGAAGTTCCGGAAGTAGTTATCAATATAGTTGATTATGATATGGTGCAACAAACTTCACTGGCCAGTTGCGAGTATCAAAAGGGAATCAATGAATTTACCAAAGCAGGTTTTACAGAAGAAAAAGCCACGATCGTTTCACCACCCATGGTAAAAGAAAGCAAGATCAAAATGGAATGCCGTGTCATGGAAGTTAAAACACTGGGAGAATCAGGCGGTGCAGGCAACCTGGTGATATGTGAAGTGCTTCGTATGCACATTGATGAAAGTATCCTTGATGAAAATAAAAAAATTGATCAAACAAAATTACATCATGTTGCAAGATTGGGCGGCGACTGGTATTGTAAAGTAGATGAAACAAACCTCTTCAAAGTAATAAAGCCCAATATAAAAACCGGTATTGGTATTGATGCATTACCGGAACCCATTCGCACAAGTACCATCCTTTCCGGAAATCATTTAGGACAACTTGGCAACGTACATGAAATGCCATTTGTAGATCCTGCATTTGACGATGATAAATTAAAACAGATCATCCAGTATTATGCGATCAATCCAAATGAACTTGATAAAGAGTTACACCGTTACGCCAAAGAATTATTGGATGCGGGTAAAGTAGATGAAGCATGGCAGGTTTTACTGGCGGATAATTCATGATGACATTGAAGGCATGATTTGAAAATTTGAAGATTTGAAAATTTGAAGATTTGAAAATGTGACGATGTTTTATAAGTGTAAATTCAATAATGATTTCGAAACATGATTATCTTCCAATGATTAAACTATTACTCATCTTCAAATCTTCAAATTTTCAAATCACTTAATCAGGCCACCAAACACCTTCTTCAACAAATCCGTTGTTCTCGCCGCAAAATTATTCCTGATATTCAATTCTTCTTTGGCAACAAGGTCGAACAAAGCTTCAGTAGCTTTTGTTGTAACAAAACCAGCCAGGTCGGGGTTTAATTTTTTAAATGTTGTTGGAAAACTATTGTATTTATTTACCATGTCGCCATAATATTTTGTTCCCTGTACTTTATCAAGCGAAGATTTAATGACTGGTAAAAAAGCAGCAAATAATTTATCAGTTGTTTTTTCACGAAAAAAATGTGTGGCGCTTGTATCCCCATTTCTAACAAGCCCGATGGCATCTTTCAATGTCATGCTTTTTATTGCATCAACAAAGATTGGCTTTGCATAACCGGCAGCATCTTCTGCACCACGGTTGATCTGTAAAATGGCTTTGTCAACCATACTGTTCAATCCAAGGTCACGCAATGTATTTTCTATTTTCTTTGCATCAGGAGGTAATAATATTTTATAAAGCTCGCTCTTAAAAAAGCCGTCAGCTGTATTCAGTTGGAGCACTGCTTTTGCTATTCCCTGCGCCAACGCTTCTTTAATACCTGCGCCGGCTTCACTTTCTGAAACGCCTGTTCCACCACCTGTTGTTGTTGGTAACTGATTGATGACTTCGCAGGAAGTAAGTGTAACAATAGCGAATAAAAATACCAGTATTCTTTTCATGATAAATGATTTGATAGCGAAGATGCAATTTTATGTCCAAAGTAATGATTTGAAAATTTGAAGATTTGAAAATGAAAAGCAGTTTTGACTTGAAATATCCGCATATTATTGAATTTCATTGACTCATTTTCAAATCTTCAAATTTCCAAATCAACTTTATTTACCTTTGCGAACCAATATAGCACAAACAACGAGCTATCAATAAGATTTTATGAGTACACACCATTTGTCCGAACAGGAAATTATAAGAAGGGAAAAACTGGAAGAATTGAAAAAACTTGGTATCGATGCATATCCTGCGGCATTGTACCCGGTTAATACAACAGCAGCTTATATCAAAGAACATTATAAGGGAGAGGAGAATAAGGAAGATTTTGCAGACGTATGCGTAGCAGGCCGTATCATGAGTGTACGTGATATGGGAAAAGCAAACTTTGCCGTATTGCAGGATAATTCAGGCAAGATCCAGTTTTATATAAAGCAGGATGATATCTGCACCGGCGATGATAAAACATTGTATCAAACAGTTTGGAAAAAATTAATGGATATCGGTGATATCATCGGCATAAAAGGTTTTGTGTTCACAACCAAAACAGGAGAGACATCTATTCACGTAAAAGAGTTTTCAATACTTAGTAAATCGATCAGGCCATTGCCAATTGTAAAAGAAAAAGATGGTGAGGCATTTGATGAAGTGACAGACCCGGAATTCAGGTACAGGCAACGTTATGCTGACCTGATCGTAAATCCCGGCGTGAAAGACGTTTTTATTAAAAGAACAAAACTGGTAAATGCCATTCGTGAATTTTTAAATGAAAGAGGCGGGCTTGAAGTTGATACACCGGTATTGCAAAGTATACCGGGTGGTGCTGCAGCAAGACCTTTTACTACACACCACAATGCTTTGGATGTACCTATGTACATGCGTATCGCCAATGAACTGTATTTAAAAAAACTGATCGTTGGTGGATTTGAATGGGTGTATGAATTCAGCCGCAACTTCCGCAACGAAGGAATGGACCGTACACACAATCCTGAATTTACCGTACTGGAATTTTATGTTGCTTATAAAGATTATGAATGGATGATGGATACTACCGAGCAATTGCTTGAAAAAACTGCCATTGCTGTTAACGGTACTTCAATTGCATTAATGGGAGAAAAAGAAATAAATTTTAAAGCTCCATACAAACGCATCAGCATGTATGATGCGATAAAAGAGCATACCGGTTTTGATATCAGCACAATGGATGAAGACGGTATCAGGAATGTTTGCCAACAGCTGGGCATACATGCAGATGCAAAATCAGGTAAAGGAAAATTGATCGATGAAATATTCGGCAGCAAATGCGAAAGCAAATATGTGCAGCCAACTTTTATAACAGATTATCCTGTTGAGATGAGCCCGCTTACAAAAAAACATCGTAGCAAAGCAGGACTGGTAGAGCGTTTTGAATTGATCGTGAACGGAAAAGAAATGGCGAATGCCTACAGCGAGTTAAATGATCCATTGGAACAACGCGAACGTTTTGAAGACCAGGTAAAACTTATGGAGCGTGGTGATGATGAAGCGATGTTCATAGATCATGATTTTTTAAGAGCGCTTGAATATGGTATGCCGCCAACAAGTGGTATCGGTATTGGTATTGATCGTTTGTGTATGGCACTTACCAACCAGGTTAGCATACAGGATGTACTTTTCTTCCCTATGATGAGGCCAGAGAAAGGGATTGGTGAAGCAGGCAATTAATTTGTTTTTGATTTTTCTGTGATACGATATCTGAATTGGGGTTTTAAAAAATTTTTAAGGATGTCAAATGAGTATTCATAACCATTTCCTGGTTCGTATGCCCTGATCACATGTGGGAATGAGCAATAATTTAATATACTGATCTTTTTTTCTGATAAATAAAAACCGTCAATTTTACGATCTGCTATACATTCATCGATTAGCTCTATCATCCATTTATAATCGGACGAATCTATTGTTTTTACATCCAATGAGGTCTTTATACTGGTTTTGTATTCAAGAAGTGAAGCCGCATTATCTTTTAGAAACATATTTTTAAAACTATCTATCAAATTTATCTCTAGCAGATCATCTAATAACAGGATCCTGCCTGTTTTTAAATCAAAATTGAAATAATGATAACTTCCTTCACAGTAAGCCCCACAACCCTCCGCATATATAGCTAAGGAAAGGATCCCGTTTTTTTTAAAATTTACTTCATACCAGAGGTCAGCAAGACTATTATCTTTTATTTCTGATTCCAGTATTTGCCTTATACTAGCTTTTTTATTTTCATCCCATAAAATATCTTCACGGATTTTATCATTCATTAATTTATCTGCAGTTAAACTGCCAGATACAATTATTGGATAAATAATTTTCGAATTTTTATTTTTTGGTTTGCATACTATTTCTTTAATGCTGAAATTTTGTGCATTTGATGAAAAGCACATTACCAGTATTGGTACAAATAAAATTTTCATCTTATTGTGCTGAAGGATTTAGTCTTTCGAATGCGGCCTGTATTTCTTTTGGTCCTGCATTTGCCATTGCTTCGCTGAAACCAAACGTAAGTTTTGTTTTCCCTTCTTTCATTTGTGTAAAAACAGCATTGATAAAATCACTTACAGGGGGTGCAAAATCGTGCAAACCTTTACCGCCAAGATCTGTATTCAATGCAGGTGGTATCATTTCTATCACTTCAATATTTTTTTGTCTCATTAAATATTGCAAGGCCATCGTGAATGAATGTAAAAATGATTTGGTTGCTCCATATACCGGCGCTTTTGTAAGCGGAACAAAAGACAAACCTGATGTTACATTAATGATTGTTTTTAATGAGGGTAGTTTTATAAAGAGTGACGCCAGGTGAACCGGCGCTTCAATATTGATTGTTATTTCTTCTTTGGCTCTTTTATAAAAATCTTCATCCGTTATCGACATCCATTGTTGAATGCCTGCATTGTTTACCAATACATCCAGGTCGTTGTGTTCTTTGGATATCCAGTTAAACAGTCCTTCTCTTTCACCTGCTAAACTAAGGTCGCATGTCTTTGTGATCAGTGATGGGAATTTATCAGCAGCTTCTTTTAAAGCAGTTTCTCTTCTTCCACAAATAATAACGGTATTGTTTTCTTTTATAAAACGTTCGGCAAGGCCGAGCCCAATTCCTGATGCGCCGCCGGTGATTAAAATTTTATTTCCTGAGATATTCATGATGGTAGAGTTTAATTGTGGATTGCCAGAACAAATATAGGTAGGTTTTGAACTGATTTTTAAAGTTTACACCTTTCTGAAAAGGTGTAAACTTTAAAAATCGGTTCAGACAAAATCAGTGACAAAAACTTCTCCTAAAAAACTTAACTTGTCGCTTCAAAAAATAACCTCATGTTTAAATATAAAGTTTACATTTTGCTGGTAGCAGTTATTGCTTTTCATTTTGGTACAAGCGCCCAACAAAAACCACTTACCGATGACCAGTATTTCAAAGGAAATTTCAAAGGCATTGTGGATGCACTTCCCAATGTAAAAAGATGGACAGATAACAGTCATTTTTTGCTGGCGAAAGATGGAAAGACTTTTATTGTAGATGCAACAAATGGTACAGAAAGAGAAGCAACTGAAGCTGAAACAAAACCAGCTGCAGCACCCGAAAAACCATCAGTATATTCAGAAGAAAACGATCTCTTCATTAAAATAAATGGAGAAAAGATACAGTTGACAAATGATAATGAAAAGGAAGTAAATGCAACGATGAGTCCTGATGGCAACTATGTTGCTTTTACAAGAAAGAATGATCTCTACAGCGTCAATATCAAAACGAAAAAAGAAACAAGGTATACAGAAGATGGAAGTGATGTGATCATGAACGGTTATTCAAGTTGGGTATATATGGAAGAGATATTGGGTCGTCCGTCTCACTATCGTGCTTTCTGGTGGAGCCCTGATAGCAAGCATATTGCTTTTTTCAGAACAGATGATTCAAAAGTTCCTGTATATACACTTACAGATGGCGGAACGGGCCAGAAAGAATATTTGGAAACAACCCGTTACCCAAAAGTAGGGGATACAAATCCAATGGTGAAGGTTGGTATCGTTTCAACTGAGACACGGGGTGGTATTATTACCTGGGCCGAACTTAATCCGAGAGATGATCAATATTTGGGATTGCCATATTGGAAACCGGATGGAAGCTCATTGCTTGTGCAATGGATAAACCGTAAACAAAATAATTTAAAGATCTGGGATGTAGATCTGAATACGGGCCTGATGAAATTATTTTACAATGAAACACAAAAAACATGGATCGATCTTGATGATGAAGGAAGCCGTATAACTTTTTTAAAGAATGGAAAGGGATTTATTTTATTCAGTGATTCATCGGGTTGGAAACATATGTATTACTATGATATGAAAGGTAAACTGATTAACCCGGTAACAGCAGGAAAATTTACAGTTACTGATCTTAATTATATTGATGAAGAAAAGGGCATTGTTTATTTTACTGCAAGAAAAGAAAATACGGCACGTAAAGATCTTTATAAGATCAACCTTGATGGAAAAAAAATGCAGCGACTAACATTTGGTGAATACAATCATACAGGCATCAACCTGGCTCCTGATGCGTCTTATTTTATTACTACTTATAGCAATAGTTCAACACCGGCAAAAATGACCCTGGTTTCAAATACAGGAAAGATCATTAAAGATATTGCTGATGCCAAAGGACCGGAATTTGATAATTATCAACTGGCAAAAACAGAATTGATAAGAGTAAAAAGCGATGATGGATTGTATGAACTGCCAATGAAAGTTACCTGGCCAGCCAATATGGATAAGGCAAAAAAATATCCCGTATTGATAAATGTTTATGGTGGACCCAACGCAGGTACTGTAATGGATAGTTATACCATTGGCGGAAACCAGCAATGGTTTGCAAAAGACGGGTTGATCCAGGTAGCGATGGATCACCGGGCCAGCGGCCATTTTGGAAAAGAGGGCGTGAATTACATGTACCACAATTTCGGTTACTGGGAAATTAAAGATTATAGTACGATGGTAAAATGGCTGATCGCTAACGGTAATGCTGACGCGGAAAAAGTTTGCATTTCAGGATTTAGCTATGGCGGTTATATTACCTGTTATGCACTTACTTATGCAGCTGATGTATTTACATACGGCATGGCTGGTGGCAGTGTTGCAGACTGGAGCCTGTATGATACACATTATACAGAACGTTATATGGGCACACTTGCTGATAATGCAGAAGGATATAAGAATAGTTCTCCTTTAACTTACGTTGATAAATACAAAGGCATGTTGCAGATCGTACATGGTGTTATTGATGATAATGTACATATGCAAAACAGCCTGCAGCTGATCGCTAAGTTAGAAGACCTGAAAAAAGATTTTGAATTCATGCTTTATCCGGGCGGAAGACATGGCTGGCCGAACTTACCAAACAGGGCATTGCATTTTCAAAACCTGAAAACGAAATTCATTTACAGGTATTTGTTGAATAAGGAAGTGCCCAAAGGGTTGTTGAAATAATTAAACTCAATTTTACCGTGGAGACGCAAAGGCGCTAAGTGAACAACTTAGCGCCTTTGCGTCTCCACAGTTTTACCTATGCTTTTTTCTCAGTTTTAAATAATCGAGATAGTATATGAGTTTAATAGAAAGATTATTGTTTTGTGATGTACCTAATGTTGTATTGAGGTTTTTGAAATAATGATCGTTTTGTTCAAAATTATTTATCCCGTTCTTCCATACAAGATACATGAAACTCCCTGGTGCAAATTGCCAGGAGTATACCATATCAACAGTAAAGTAATTTACATTGTAATCAGCATTCTGGTTGTTGCTATGTGAATCAGTAAGACTACCATCTGTATTAAGAATATAAACTTCTTTGGATATCACATGTCTCCAGTAATGCCTCACATTTACCGTAATGCCGGAATTCTTCGTGAAATTGTATTTAATGGCCAGTGTGTTGTCAAGGGTTTTTATATCACGCCTGCTAAAAAAAACAGTGTCACTAGCGGTTGAATTATATCCCACATCATTTTTTGAAGGATTTATATTTACATCAAGTGTTACAGATAGTTTATCATTGAACCTGTAACGGTTCTCAACGTATAAATAATATGACCTTCCGTTAAAGAGGTTTTTGAAATTCATACTGGCATCGAAAGAAAAGAAGTATTTTTTTGCGCTATTCGTATTCATCCATATTTCGCCACCATATCCTGTAGCTGTTTTAAAAACCCTTCCGTCTTTTCTTGGTTCATAAAAATCGTTTCCTGGAGCACTGTAGTTAATGAGCACACCGGCATACCAAAGATTTTTTAGTTGCCCGTTTAAATTAATATTAGGTGTATAGCTTTGAAATTTTCCATCTTTAAACCTGTTACTTAAATTGTTGTTGAAATTCAAATAAAGGTTATTGTACCAGCCATGCGGTTTCACCCATTTATAGCCAAACCATAAGTAGTGATCTAAATAATTATTGTTATAAAGAATTCCCAGGTCATTAGTATTGTATTTTTCATCTGCAAGGTCTTCTGTAAAATTAAAATTAAAACGTCCACCTGTTTTTCCTGTGCTAAGTGTATGAGAATAACCTGTAATGTCCTTTCCCGGTTGTGTGATATCGCTTAAAGCAAATTTTCCATTTACGTTATATACATTTTTTTTATTGTTGAAATCAAAAACTGCAGCAGTAACATTTGCATCATAGTCAGACCCGCTTCTCCATACATTTGTATTTACCAGTGAAACAGAAGAATTGTGTTTTAATGTCTGGTCAAGTACTATAACATTATAATTGGTAAGTGTACTGGTTTTGATCTTATATTTTTGATGCGTGTTTTTATCTTCTACTTCTGCGTCCATCGGTCTTTGTAATGCATTTAAAAACCCAATTCCAAAACCGCTTGGATTTCTTCCAGATATTTTTGTTGCATTGATCAGCTTTGCCTGGGAAGGGTTATCAAGTACTTTATAAGTACTCGAAGAGCTATTATCAATATCACCATAATGAATAGGTGTGGCACCAATTCTTCTTGAATAAAATAAATTTCCTTTTTGAAACAATTCAGTCCCCTCGGTAAAAAAAGGACGGTTCTCTGCATATCTTGTTTCGAAGGGAGAAAGATTAAGAATTGTTTTATCGCTTGCAACCTCTCCAAAATCCGGTATCAATGTCATATCAAGTGTATAGCTTGGGCTAAGGCCATACTTAACATCCATACCGCCATTTACAGATGCATCAACTGTAGGATCATTTTGTTTATAATGATTTACATAAGTAGAAAAATAAGGGGAGAAAGAAAGACGCACCGGTGATTTAATATTACTGATACCGGTCCACATACCTTCCTGGTTTATAAAACCACTAACGGTTGGCGATACAGGATTCCACATATATTGCTGACCGGTTTTTTGCCTGCGTCGTGTGATGTTTAAGCCCCAGTCACTCACCTTACCGCTGAAACGAAGTGCAGAGTAAGGTATTTTCATTTCGAAGGTCCAGCCGTCCTTTACAATTTTAGATTCACTTTGCCATACGGCATTCCAGCTATCATCTTCACCATTCGTATTGGAATATTTTGCATCGTATTGTTCGCCTGAAGCCATTACATAAAAACCGGAAGCATTTATTTTATCATAGTAAGTATCAAAAATAACTCCTACAAAATCGTTGCTACCAACACGATCCCTCCCGGCAAGTTCGTGTGAAACACTGTCGATGGTTTGTTCATGACAAAAACCGGAAACATAGATTGCACTGTTATCGTATAAAATACGAACCTCAGTTCTGTTTGCAGCATTTTCAACAGCCCCAAAATTGGGTCGCATTTCTACAAAATCTGTAGCAACCGGAGCATCTTTCCATGCTGCATCGTCAGGAATACCATCTATTTTTATTGGAGAACTGAGGCGTTGTGCATTTAATTTCTTTGGAGGATCTGTAGCATATACAACCTGTAGTAGGAGCATACAGCTTACGAACAGGATCGGTACAGTCTTTTTGGTCATGTCTATAGCTTTTGGTATTCCAGCTATTCAGTTAAGAATAACGTGTACGAAATTAAACGTAGGTATGCTCAAAATGCTACCGCTCATCAAATGATGATTTTTATTATGGAAATGTTAACAGGTTGATAGGGTTGATAAGGTTAATAAAGTTGATAAGTAAAGAAAATCTTTATCAACTCTATCAACTTGTTAACCTGTTAACTTTTAAACGAAGAGATCATTATACAACTGCGCACCCGGCACAACTGAATATTTTGAAAGATCCGTGATGCCTTCAGCTGCAAGTATTTTTTCATCAATAAAACTATTGCCGGTGCATTGTGAAGATGGCTTTGATAAAATATAATAAGCAGCATCAGCAAGAATATCAGCGGTCCTGCTCATTTTCATAAGCATATCGCCGCCGAGTAAATTTTGCACAGCAGCAGTTGCAATGGTGGTTTGGGGCCATAATGTATTGGCAGCAATATTGTATTTTTTTAATTCAGCAGCAAGGCCCAGTGCGATCATGGTCATATCATACTTACTTATCGTGTAGGCAAGATGGTTAGCAAACCATTTCATGTCCATATTGATCGGTGGAGAAAGATTAAGGATGTGGGCATTGGTTCCTTTTTTAAGATGGGGAATGCATGCTTTGCTTACCATGAACGTTCCTCTTACGTTAATATCATACATCAGGTCAAAACGTTTTGGTTCCGTTTGTTCCGTTGGCATAAGGTTGATAGCAGATGCATTGTTGATCAGTACATCAATACCACCAAATGTTGCAACAGCTTTTTCTACAACTTCCTGCACCTGGTCCTCGTAACGGATATCACATTGTACTGCCAATGCTTTGCCGCCGGCAGCTTCCATTTCTGCGGCTGCAGAATAAATGGTTCCGCCAAGCTTTGGATTTTCTTCCACGCTTTTTGATGCAATAACAATATTGGCTCCCTCTTTTGCAAGTTTCAGCCCGATGGCTTTACCAATACCGCGGCTGGCGCCGGTGATGAGGATGGTTTTGTTTTGAAAGAACATAAAATTGACAATTGACAGTTGACAATTGACAATTTGGACTTCTTAATAATTAAAATTTACTAACTGCAAAGAAGCTTCGCAGTTAGTAAATTGTCAACTGTCAATTGTCCATTGTCAATTATAATAAAGTTGCTTCGTGCGTAATATTCGTCTTCAACAATTTCGATATCGGGCAATTATCTTTTGCTTCTGATACTGCAGCATTAAACTGTTCAGCAGAGATACCGGGAATTTTTGCTTTTACATTCAAATGTGATTCGATGATCGTACCATCAACCAGGTCAATATCACATCTTGTTTCTATCTGGTCAGGTGTGAAACCAGCCGCACCTAACACAAAACTTAGTTTCATGCTAAAACAACCAGCATGAGCTGCTGCTACAAGTTCTTCGGGGTTCGTTCCAACGCCATCAGCAAACCTGCTGGCCCAGGAATATTGTGTTTGATTCAATGTGGTGCTCTGTGTTGTAAGGTTGCCCTTGCCTTCTTTACCTGATCCCTGCCATACGGCTGTTGCATTTCTTTTCATAATTTTTATTTTGAGGTTGAACTTATTTGATAGGATAAGCAATATACATAGAAAAAATTTCCGTAACGATTAATTATCTGTCAACAAAACATCCTTATAAATTGTTTCGTCAAAGCCAATTAATATTTTATCATTTACTTCAATAACCGGCCGCTTAATAAGACTGGTATGCTCCTGCATTAATTGTGCCGCTGCTTTCTGATTGTTGATTGTCTCTTGTATAGCAGGACTGATCCCTTTCCAGGTAGTTCCTCTTTTATTCAATAATTTTTCCCAGGATGATTTTTTTGACCACTCATTTAGTTTAGTAACGGTGATGCCCTCTTTTTTATAATCATGAAAGTTATAAGCGATCTTATTTTCTTTAAGCCAGGTAAATACTTTTTTGGTTACATCGCAATTGGGAATGCTGTAAATAGTTACATTTTTCATATCGTCTGAACTGTGATTTAAATGATTAAATGAAAACTATAATTTTTTATGATGAAAAATCATTTGGATCAGGATTCTGACAATAAAAAATCAGTGGCAATATTAACCTGGGAATTTTGACTGAGGTATTTTTATCGTACCTGTAGATTCTATAATATGCCAGTTCTTAAAATCCTGTGCTGATTCCATTCCATTGCCATTGATGTATTGGGTTTTTGTTCTTATACGAACAGGTTTGTCGGTATAGAATTCAGTACCCCTGCGGTTCCTGTCCCAATACAATTCATTACAATAAAGCGTATCTCCCTTTTGTATATTGATAACCCTTACACTGTCTCTTAAAAAAACAATGCTTTGGTTTTGTTTATACTTGGCATATTTTGCTGTGAGTATACTTTCAATCTGTCCCTCCTCGTTATAAAAATCCGTATGAAGTGTTTTTGGAAATTCGACATAAGGCACTGTATCATCTACATTCAACATGAGCGGGGCAGTTAAAATGGATTTTGTTTTTCCCGCCACTGTATAATTGATAACAACATTTTTTGCCTCTTCAACACCAGTGATCTTTTTGTTCAGGCTGTTTACAACATCTTCGTTGTTTTCACAGGCCGATAAAAAAATGCAGCCTGTGAAAAAGGCTGCAAATAATATTTTATAAAAAGAAAATTTTTTCATGATTAACGGGAAATCAAAAATACATCGATTAGAAGTAACTTTTCTTCACGAACCATCTTGCATTCATTGAAAGCCCGATGCAAAAGCGCAATGTGTTTTCATGGAAGCTAAATGATTGCCTGTTTCCCCTGCCACCATATTCTACAGCCGTATTAAGAGAAACATATTCACCCATCTGCAGAAGGCGGGCAATCGTTAATGGAAAACTTGCTCCTACTGTTGCAGCATAATTTGTACGGGTTTTATCCAGCTTCACATAATCTGGTCCCAGGTAAAATCCAGCCCTGTATTTTACGTACTTAAAGTATTTGTTGGATGGGGTATTCTTTTTGGCAGGATAATATTCAGCGCCAACCCTGAGTATCCAGCTATTTTGCACATTGTCTTTCTCTCCGAAATAACTATAGCTTTTCCAATCGGTATATTCAAAATCAGCTCCAACGGTCCAATTGGAACCGCTATCCTGGTAATTAAAACCAATGCCATATACAGAAGGCATTTTTACAGTACCAGACAGGTTTGTTGAAGATGCAACTGTATCAATAGGAACGATATCACCACTACCACCATAAGCAACAGTTTCATCAATATGATCCTGTTTTGCTTTAAGGTTTTGTTGCAGGTTTGCATACGCACCTATGTTTAGCATCCTGTTCCTGTTCTTGCCAAGAGGTAGCTGGTATTGAACACCGATATTGAGGAATACACCGCCAAAATGCGATTGTGTTTGTGTATTTGATTTAAGATATGCAACAGTATCATTTATGAAGGTCAATCTTGTGCTGTAATCTTTATTGCCAAATGTATAACCTGAACTTAAGCCGATGCTTAAAGATTCCGGAAGGCCTTTCTTGTGCGAAGTAAGGAATCGCAATCCTGTGCTTAAATTAAACTGGTTAACACCACCCGATCCTTCATACATGGTATTCAAACTATCGATACCCGTTAGCCGCTCATTTTTTTCTATTTTATAATTGATGCGTGTAACAGGGCGAAGACCAAAACTGAGGGCCCAATGAATATTCTTGCGTTCCATTTTTGCGGGTGCAATTGGAAATGCCACTTGTAAATAAGAAATAAGTGTATTGGTAGAAGTATATTTTGAAGATTTGCTTGCGTTATTGGTACTTTTTAAAGTCCGGATATCTATTTCACCTCCCAGGTCAAAAATGGTATTGGGAAAACGGGTAGTGCTTGTTAAGTTGCCCAACGAAGCAGGATTGGTAAAATTGATGCTAAAAATATTTGAAGCTGCAATACCAACTCCACCCATGCCACGGCTAACTATATTTTGATTTGGAACGATATCTCCGAGACCATATCTTGAATAAGGAGAGTTCTCCTGGGCGATGGTAATTGAGTAGATAAATAAGGCAAATGATAGTCCGACAATTCTCTTAAGCCCGGCAGTTGTTAAGTTCACTAAGTGCATACAGTCCTTTAAATAAAAAATTATGGTCGGCAAATATCTTGTTTTTAAGTTGACTGGCAAAATAGGCAGAATTGCCCCCGGTTAAAACAGCGTTAAAGTTCCCGAATTTTTCCTCGTATTTCCTTATAAAACCCTCTATTTCAGCAGTCATTCCAACAATAACACCACTTTGAAGATTTGTTTTTGTATCGTATCCAATAAGGGGAAAATTCCATGTTGCCTGTACCAAAGGAAGCTTCGCTGTATGGTCATTCATTGACTTAAATCGCATATCCATTCCCGGTGATATGCTGCCACCAAGGAACTGGTTGTATTGGTTTACGAAATTATAAGTGATGCAACTACCCAATCCAATGATCAAATTATTTTTCGCCGGAAAAAAATGAACAGCGGCAGCGATCAAAGCCAGCCTGTCTGCACCAATTGTTTCAGGCTTATTTACTGCGATCTTAAAATTTAATTTTGTTTTCGAAGAAAGTTTATGAAACAAGGACTTTGAAGCGAGTAATGTTTCTATTGCTTCATTGTGATTGATAACGGAAGAAAGGATCGATTTTGCAGGTTTGTATTTGTTTAGTAATGCTTCAATCAAAGCAATGCTGGCATCAGTAAGAAATATCTCTTCTTTAAATTCAGCATCTTCAAAAATGGCGGCTTTAAGACGTGTGTTACCGAAATCCAGGCAAAGGGTTGTCAATTTTTTTTGTTTGAAGTTTATACTATTGTTTGGTATTTGGAGTTTGGTGTTTCGGAACACCAAACTCCAAACACCAAACTTTCACGATGTGAAATATCTATATAAAGAGCTTAATAATTAAACCCCGGCAAATTCTTAAAATGCCCGTTCAATTTTATCTTCCCTTTTAACAGGTCCATTTTTTCCATAACAGGGGTGATCTTTGCCAAATGTCTTTTTAAAAATTCCTGGCGATGCAGTTCATCTAAAAATTCCAGTAAAGTATATTCATCTTCTATTGACAAACCTGCGTGGTGAGCAACATCATAGCTCGTTAATTCATTATCGGGCTTTTTAAAATCTTTGGTAACGCCCAATGTTTTGTGTATTTCCCTGATGCCATTTATTACTTTTTTCATAAGGCTGGAACTTCCCCTGGTTATATTTTGCGGGTAAGTTACAATAGCACCGCTGAATAATTTTTCAGGCAGTTCCTTGATCACTTCCAATATTTTAAAAACCTGTACACCTTCTGTTTTAATATCCATTTCACCCGTCTCGTATGTTTTGCTGATCTCTTTTATTTGCATCAATGTTCCCATTTCACCCATCTTATTATTCAATACCGCCGGAATACCAAAAGGTTTTTTACTTTCTGCACATTCACTGATCATTTGCCTGTACCTTGGCTCGAAGATATGAAGGTTCAGCTGTTCTCCCGGGTAAACCACGATGTTCAGCGGAAATATGGGAATGAAGTTGGTCATAGCTTAACTTAAAGTGTGCAATTGCAAATTTAATGAGTTATGGGTTATGAGTTATGAATTATGAGTTGGGGACATAATATTTTAGAAGAGTATTATTTATTGGTTTAAAACAAAGCTTTTCTTTCTACTATGGAATTACATTATACAAACTCATAACTTCAAATTGTACATTTGCTAAATTTCTTTAAGAATATATCATAAATAACAAGTGAACCTGGAATGGCAAAGAACCAACTCATAACTCATAATGCTAAACTCATAACTCTTTGAATACTGCTTTTTTTATAATTGATTATTCAATAACAGGTGGCGTAGAAAGAGTGAACGCCAACTTAAGCAGGTTGTTTTTCAAAAATAATATTGAAGCCAGTTATATTATTTCGTTAAGAAGTGCACAGGCAAAACCTGATATAGATTATCCGGGTCACCTGGAAGTTTTTGTGTTGTTCCCCGATGGAAAAGTAGGCGATATAGCAACTGCATTATCCAATCTTTTACAACAGCATAATATTACCACGCTTATTTTCCAGGGCGATAATATGACCATAACACTTGCGGTTCAAAAAGCCGCACGCATGGCACAATGCAGGTCGATATTGCATTATCATGGATCACCTTATGGTTATTTAAAAAAATATATTTACCTGGATGATGTTTTACAAAAACCTTTAAATGCATTTAAATTACTCTGGAGCCACGTGGTTTATCCATTCAAAAAAAGCAAACTAAAAAAAGTGATCACAAATGCCACAGGAGGATTTGTGTGTGTGAGTGAAGGCGTAAGAACAGAATTACTTGAACTGTTTTCATTACCGCAACAAATTGCAAAAAATGTGATCAGCATTCCTAACCCGCTAACCTTTAATATAACTGCTGATACAACTTTTAATAAAGAAAATAAGATCGTATACATATCACGCCTGCACAGGAAGCATAAGAATTCAATGCTGGCATTAAAAGCATGGAAGCGATTGGAAAAAAAATATCCTCAATGGCATTTGTATATTTTGGGCGATGGCGTTTTAAAAAGGCCCATGGAAAATTTTTGTATGCAGCAGCAATTGAACAATGTAACTTTTACCGGTATGGTAAGTAATGTGCAACCTTATGTACAAACTTCATCCATTTCTATACTTACATCCGATTGTGAAGGATTGGGCATGGGGCTGCTTGAATCGGCTTGTTATAAAAATGCATTGGTTGTTACAAAAGCAGATGGCGGCGTAACAGATATTGTAGAAGAAGGAATTACCGGCTGGCTTGTTCCCCGTAACGATGATGTAGCCCTTGCAGAAAAAATGAGCATGCTCATGGATGATGCCGCAGCAAGAAATACAATGGGTAACAATGCGTATAAAAAACTTGCACATTTTGATGATGCAACTATTGTAGCACTTTGGAAAAAACTACTCGTTTAATGATTTGAAAATTTGAAGATTTGAAAATGAGCTAATGAAAATTTAGTAATCCAAAAGCTCTTTAATTTAAACGATTCTTCATTTTCAAATCTTCAAATCAACTCATTTTCAAATCGCCTCATCTCCAAATTGTTTTTTACATTTGCACGCATGAAAGAAAAAGGCAAAGCGTATGACTATGTGATCGTTGGCTCAGGCCTGTACGGTGCCACGTTTGCCTATATGGCGAAAAGAGCCGGCAAAAAATGCCTGGTGATCGATAAGCGAAAACACAAAGGTGGTAATGTATATTGTGAAAATGTAGATGGTATTAATGTACATGTTTATGGCGCACACATTTTTCATACCAATGATAAACCCATCTGGGATTTTGTAAACAGCTTTGTTCCTTTTAATCGTTATACCAACAGCCCTGTTTCTATCAGTAAAGGGAAATTGTATAACCTCCCATTCAACATGAATACTTTTTACCAGTTGTGGGGTACAACAACTCCTGGACAGGCAAAAAAGAAAATAGAAGAACAAACTCTCGCTCACCAATACCCGCAACCTGCAAACCTGGAAGAACAGGCATTGAAACTTGTTGGGGATGATGTTTACAACACACTTATAAAAGGCTACACCGAAAAACAATGGGGCAAAAGAGCCAATGAATTACCAGCCTTTATCATAAAACGATTGCCATTAAGATTTACCTACGACAATAATTATTTTTCAGATAAATACCAGGGCATTCCAAACGGCGGCTACAATGTTTTAATAGAAGGCCTTCTTGCAGGAATAGAAGTAAAGCTGGAACAGGATTTTTTTTCCAATAAGGAATACTTTATGTCTTTAGGCGATCAATTGGTATATACCGGGCCGCTGGATGCATTTTACAATAACTGCTTTGGTGCACTTGAATACAGGAGCCTCGAATTTAAACAGGAAATATTGCAACAGGAAAACTTCCAGGGTAATGCGGTGGTAAATTATAATGATACCGATGTTCCTTACACACGCATCATAGAACACAAGCATTTTGAATTTGGTACACAACCACACACGGTTATTACTTATGAATATCCTAAAACCTGGCAACCCGGCATGGAAAGTTATTATCCAATAAATGATGATGCAAATACGCGGCGCTACAAAGAATACGAAGCATTGGCAAAGCAGGAAACAAATATCATCTTTGGTGGCCGAATGGCGGAGTACAGGTATTATGATATGCACCAGGTGATCGGCTCGGCGCTTGCACAGGCAAATAAAATTTTTCCTAACGTTCCTTTTTTATAAATCACGGTTATGTTCGTTACAGTTGTGGTAGTTACATTTAACAGGCTTCCTTTATTAAAGGAATGTATTGAAGCGATCCGTTCACAAACAACACCTGTGTATGATATTGTTGTGATCAACAATAGTTCAACAGATGGAACAACCGAATGGCTGCAACAACAAGAGGGCTTGCAGGAATATACCATGCCAAACCGCGGCGGATCATGGGGATTTTATGAAGGAATTAAAAAAGCATATGCAACAAGTTGCGATTGGATATGGATCATGGATGATGACAGCATACCATCTGCAAATGCGTTGGAAAAATTATTAAGTGCCGTAAAGATCACGAAGGCTGCGAATGACGATTTTGGCTTTTTCGGCAGCAAGGTGGTGTGGTCGGATGGTAGTTTACATAAACTTAATATGCAACTGGAGCAGAAAAATTTTTCAGGTAATAAAGATGAAGCATATTACAGGTCGAACAATATCATCCCTGTTGCTTACAATTCTTTTGTTTCATTTTTGGTGAGCAAAGAAGTGGTAAAAAAGGTAGGATTACCTGTAAAAGAATTTTTTATCTGGAACGATGATGTAGAGTACAGCATGCGGGTTTTAAAAAACGGATACAAAGGCGCCATGGTAACAGACAGCCTGGTAGTACACAAAACGCCTCATAATTATTCCAGCGATATTTTTACCGACGACATAAAGAATATCTGGAAACATGTGTACGGCATCAGGAATGAGTTTTATATCCGCCGGCACCAGAAAAGCTATGCAAGTTTTCTAAGGAATATATTTAAAAAATTATTTATTTTCCCGTTCAAGATCATTAGAAAACGAAAGGATCACCGTTTTGTTTTTATAAAAGCGGTTTGGAAAGCTACAGGGCAGGCATTGAGTTTCAACCCTCCCATAGAATATATTACTGAGAATCACCCCGGGAAGGCAAATTGACAGGTAACATTCTGATTCTACTTATGTTTTCTGATTTATCTTTTTTATCTTTATCGGCAGCATGGTTTCGTCTTCTTTATTAATATCGACCTATAACTGGCCAATGGCTTTGGAGCTGTGTTTAAAAAGCGCATGTGACCAAAGTGTTGCTCCCGATGAAATCGTTATTTGTGATGATGGTTCAACTGCTGATACCGGGCTCATCATAAAAAAATACCAGGCCATCAGCCGTGTACCGATCGTACATGTATGGCAGGAAGATGAGGGTTTCAAACTTGGACAGATCCGCAACAAAGGGATTGCAAAAGCAAAAGGCGACTACATCATTCAAATTGATGGTGATCTTATTTTACACAAACATTTTATAAAGGATCATCTTAGATTTTGTAAAAACAGTTTCTTTACTACCGGCAGCCGTGTTTTATTATCTCCTGAAACAACAGAAACACTGATCGAAAACAACAGTACGGATATAAAGAAATATTCAAAGAACGATCGTAACTTTTTTAATGGCCTGCACATACCGCTCCTTCATAATTTTTTATCACAACTCTACAAGACAAAGGGAAGACATAAATATTATGTAAAAGGATGCAATATGGCATTCTGGAAAAATGATCTTGTACAAATCAATGGTTATAACGAAGATTTTACAGGTTGGGGAAAGGAAGACAGTGAGATCGCTATCAGGCTTATTAATGCCGGTATCAAAAAACAATTTTTAAAATTTGGTGGCATTACCTACCATCTTTATCACAAAGAAGCATCAAGAGAAATGGAGCAGAAAAATTTCCGCATGATGCAACAAGCCGTTGATAAAAAGATCATGCGTACCATGAAGGGCGTTGATCAGTACTTATAGTTTCTACGTTGAACGTTAAACGTTCAATCTTCTTCAAATCAGTCCAGTCTACACTTTTATAAATCCTTTTCAAAACATAGATTTGCTATGTTTGCACTACACAACTATTTTCGCAATTATGTGGGAACAAATCAAAACAGGCACAAAGAATGGCGATATAAAATCGCTTGCACGTTGTATCTCTTTGATTGAAAATGAAACTCCCGGTTATGAAGAACTGCTTGAATCTTTAACCCATTCTGAAAAACCGGTGATTGGTATAACAGGTCCGCCTGGTGCAGGAAAAAGCACACTCACAGATGCATTGATCGGTTTATTGGTGACCCAACAAAAACGTGTAGCCGTACTTTGCGTGGATCCATCTTCTCCATTTAACTTAGGCGCATTGCTTGGCGATCGCATAAGAATGAATGAATGGTATAACAACGAACATGTTTATATCCGTTCACTTGCAACAAGGGGTTCGCTTGGCGGATTGAATCCGAAGATCATCGAGATCACAGATATTTTAAAAGCTGCTCCATTTGATTATATCATTGTTGAAACGGTTGGTGTTGGGCAAAGTGAAATAGAAATTGCCGGCCTTGCAGATATAACGATCGTTACCATTGTACCTGAAGCGGGTGATGAGATACAAACTATGAAAGCTGGTCTCATGGAGATCGCAGATATTTTTGTTGTAAACAAATCAGACCGCCCTGGTGCTGAATCATTTGTAAAAAATTTACGACTGATGCTTGCCCCTGCATTCAGCAATCATAAAAATGAAATTCCCATCTTAAAAACAGTTGCCAGTAAAAAAGAAGGCATTAGTGAATTATTAAAATCTATTGATGAAATTTTGCTTCAACAAAAAGACAATGATAAAAAGAACTGGCTGCTTGCGGAAAAAGCGTATCATTTAATACAGCAGAAAAAAATGAAAGACATTGATAAAGCTGAATTGAAAGAAAAGATTGCTGTTGCAGGAAAAAAGTTTAACCTATATGGTTTTATAAAAGGATATTAATTGTGTAGTAGGATGGGAACACTGACGACGCTGATGTGGCGGATAAGCACGGATTTATTTTTTGTTCCAAAAAATATACAGATACTTTTTTCAGTTGCTTCTTTTATAGGATTGATATTATAAAGATTTATCAGCATGTTGCGAAAGCATCATAAATCCGTGGTCATCTGTTAAGTCAGTATCATCCGTCTTCCAATCATAGTGGAAAATAAAAATTAAACTTTCTTTTGCTCGTCTGCCTCAATCTGTTTGTTATTCTTCCACCAGCGAAAACCAATAAAACCTACAATGATAAAAGGCGCCAGCATTAAGTAAAGAATACCATTGTTTAAACCGATAGCAGGTTTTTCACCGAGTTGTTGGGCGGTTTTGGTGCACATGGCGCATTGGGAAAATGTGGTTTGAAAGAGCAATGAAAAAATTAGGAAAAAGGAGAATATGACTGCGTATTTTTTCATAGAACAAAATTAAGAAATTGCTATTGATTCACTGATTTTGGTTATTATAAGCCGGCTAGTTTTGATTGTATCCAGGCCAGATTATTTGCAAACTCAATAGCCTCTGGTACTTTTTTTGTTAATTCAGCCCAGATAACTTCTGCTTTTAAGTAATTGTCTTTCATTTTTTTTGGTTCATGCATTTCTTTATAAACAGTGCCCAATTTTGAAAACGAAATTGCTAACCCATTGTACAATAATACAGAGTCAGGGTTAGCTTCAAATAATTCCTTACTTAACTCAGTATCTTGCTCAAATAATTCCAAAGCTTTTTTGAAATCACCTTGTAGTTTATAAATATTACCCAGTTTTGAATAGGAAACGGCTAGCCCGTTTTTCAATGATTCACTATAAGGATTCGCATCCACCAATTCTTTCATTAATTCATTGTCTTGTTCAAAGAACTGCAAAGATATTTTGAAGTTTTTCTGTTCCTCGTAAATTTCACCAAGTTTAGAATATGAGACAGCATGCCCATATTTAAGTGACTCGCTATGAGGATTTGTATCGGCCAATTCCTTCATTAATCTATTAAATTTTTCAAAGAATTGTAAAGCTTTTCCGAAATCTTTCTGTTTTTTATAAACTTCTCCAGATCTTTCATAAGATATCGCCAATCCATTTTTCAGTGATTCACTGTGGGGATTTGCATCCACCAATTCTTTCATTAACTCTGTTTCCTTTTCAAAAAATTGTAAGGCTTTTTTGAAATCTCCGAGCTGTTCATAAATACCACCAAATTTTTCGTACGAAATAGCTAACCCATTTTTAAATTCTTCTTTGTTAGGATTTGCACCCACCAATTCTTTTGCTAATTCATTATATTTTTCATAGAGTTGTAAAGCTGTTCTGAAATCGCCTTGGTCCTCATAAATTTCCCCAAGCCTTGAAAATGAAACAGCTAAAGACCTTTTATTTGATTCACTATGAGGATCTTTCGAGACTAATTCTTTTGATAATTCATTATTTTTTTCAAAGAACTGCAAGGCTTTTTTGAAATCACCTTTTTTCTGATAGATATCGCCAAATCTCTCGAGACAAACACTGTAATTTTCTGTGGAATTTTTTTTGAATATATTAGTTGCAAGTTCTAATTCTCTAATAGATGATATAAAATCCCCAATCCCTTTATAATATTCAGAAAGATTAAAAATTAGCATTCCCATTTCAAACGATTCATCCAATAACTGTATAGATAAAGATTGAGCTATGACTGCGAATGGTTGAGCTTTCTGATAATTTTTTAAATTAACAAGAGAGCCCCCAGCATGTTTTAACATATCTGATACGTTGCTAATTAAATGTTCTGCATCATTATGTAAGCTCATTCTATTTTTTGTCAAAACAATTTGCTGAATTACCGGGTTCATACGATAGCTAATTGTATCCGTATTCAACCACCCTTTTTTTGCAAGATTTATAAGGAGTTTGGTAAAAGCAATATTATCATCTTGTATGAAAGCTTCCAGTAATATTTTCAATGGATGGCTTTCTGCGGGGAGCAAAGCAAGATTTACAAGATAATATCTCTCCGGCTCGTCTAATTTTGTTAGATCGTAAATTGCATTTATAATATCATCAGTACTTGCTGCTTGTTTCCGCACGTTACTTATATATTCGGTTTGTATTTCAAAGCTTTTACTGCCAAGGTATAAACCCTCTTTTTCAAAGTGTTTAAGAATAGTTTCCAATGTTTCACCAAGTGCAGAAAGTTCATGCAAATTTTTACTAAAAAGTTCTATCATTAAAGTATTGTAGCCAATAGCAACAAGAAATTTATCGAGCAATTTTTCAAATTCCTCTGTTTTTTCATCATAATGAATTTTAAAAAACTCTTTGGCAATTTCTGGTTCTAGGTGGTTAAGTGTATATTCTTTTTTATGTAAAACATCCTGGCATCTGCTGGTAATTATTATATGAATATGCAACCCACCAAAGTATTTTTGGAGTTCTTCAATATGTTTCGGTTCATTGATGTTATCCAAAACAAGCAAGCAATTTTTACCAATATTTTCAAGTTTAGTTTTTATTGCTAGTAATTGCTCCTCTTCAGTGGCATAATTGGAAAGATCAATACCAAGAGGAGAGGCGAGTGTTTTAAATTGCTCTATAATACCAGCATCACAAAATAGCCAAGCATAATGAGTATAATTAGCAAGATTATCTTCCAGGAATTTTGCAGCAAGCGTTGTTTTACCCATCCCACCTTCTGCATTTATTAAAAGCATTGAATGCTTAGTTAATTTTTCTTTTACATCAGCAAGTTCAATATCTCTTCCTATAAAATCAGCAGTTACTGATGGCTGGCCTGCAGAAAGACATATTGGTATATTCGTTGCAGGTTTTGTCAAATTTTGGTTTCCGGAAAGATTGATATATCCTTCCTTATTGAGCTTATCTAATTGCTGCTTAAAATGCAGTATTAATTGCTCTGTGATTTTGTATTTAGTGTAAAAATGACCTAGATTATCAAGCTTTTTCTGAAAATCCTTTAGGCTCTTTAATTCAGATTCGTCAATATCATCTATCTCGACATTAGCATTTTTAAAATAAGTGTAAATAAATGGTTTACCTGTTCTTTTAAATTTTTCCAGTGCTATATCAAACTCTTCATTGGTATATTTTCCAACCTTTGTTGAGAACAGCATCACAAATATATCTGCGCTTTGAACGGCTTTGTTATATTCATCTTGTAGCCTTGTAGGTGACATAGCATCTATGAAATCTTCCCATATATCCAGGTAAATAAAAACACCTTTATGCTGTAAAATTTTATTCTCGGTATCAATAAAAGATTTAAATGCTTCACGATCATCCTTTAATTCTTCTGATGATGCAAGAAATATTTTTATAGTTTCCATCCTCCTTTCGTTTATATATAAATATAACTCCAGATGTTCTTTAAAACAAACTAATATTCATTTCATCTTATAAAAAATCAGTGAATCAACCGCATAAAAAAATCCCCCGAATAAGTCCAGGGGATTCACTATCATTCAAATAAAATCTTATGCTTCCTGCGCCGCCATCGCTTTACTTGCACGCTTCCTATCCTCCTCATTCAAAATCGTTTTCCTTAAACGTACACTCTTTGGCGTTACTTCAATACATTCATCAGCCTGTATATATTCCATACATTCTTCAAGGCTCATTAAGATCTTTGGAGCTGCTTTCGATGCATCATCCGATCCGCTTGCACGGTGGTTGGTTAATTTTTTAGGCTCAGTTGCATTTACAACAAGGTCTCCTGGTTTGATGTGTTCTGCAATGATCTGTCCTGCATAAACATCTTCTCCCGGGTCTACAAAGAAACGGCCACGATCCTGTAATTTATCAATTGAGTAAGCAGTTGTTTTTTCAGTTGTCTTCGAAAGCAATACACCATTGTTCCTTCCGGGTATAGAACCTTTCCATGGTTTGTATTCACTGAAACGATGTGCCATTACAGCTTCACCGGCAGTGTTGGTAAGCATGTTGCTTCTTAACCCGATCAAACCTCTTGATGGTATATCAAATTCCAAATGTTGCATTTCACCCTTACTTTCCATTACATGCATTTCACCTTTGCGCTGGGTAACAAGGTCAATTACTTTTCCGCTGAATTCAGAAGGAACATCAACTACAAGTGTTTCATATGGTTCGCTCTTTACACCATCAATATGTTTTACAATTACCTGTGGCTGGCCAACTGTAAGTTCAAAACCTTCACGACGCATGGTTTCTATCAATACACCTAAGTGGAGAATACCACGTCCATATACCAGCATACTATCAGCACTATCGGTGTCTTCTAAACGAAGTGCAAGATTTTTTTCAGTTTCTTTCATCAACCTGTCGCGAAGGTGACGGCTTGTAACAAATTTTCCTTCTTTACCAAAGAAAGGCGAATTGTTGATGCTGAATAACATGCTCATCGTTGGCTCATCTACACTGATAACAGGCAATGCTTCCGGGTTTTCAACATCGGCAATCGTATCACCAATATTAAAATCCTCCAAACCAACTACGGCACAAATATCTCCTGCAAAAACCTCAGTCGCTTTTTTCTTGCCCATTCCTTCAAACACATACAGTTCTTTGATCCTCATTTTTTTGATCGATCCATCAGCCTGTACCAATGCGATCTGCTGATTTTCCTTTACACTGCCACGGGCAACTTTACCCACAGCGATCCTGCCAAGGAAAGAAGAATAATCAAGCGATGTGATCTGCATTTGCGTTGGACCCTCATTTACTTTTGGCTCTGGTACATGTTCCAGGATCGCATCCAGTAAAGGAAGAATATTAT
Source organism: Ferruginibacter sp. (assembly GCA_047601875.1). Lineage (GTDB taxonomy): Bacteria > Bacteroidota > Bacteroidia > Chitinophagales > Chitinophagaceae > Ferruginibacter. Next base: position 2,593,744 of record JASGIL010000001.1, read on the forward strand.
CAGTCTCAGTTAAAGAAGTATTCATCCAGCCATTCTTGCTACTACCATAAATGGTTGGGAAATTCAATTGTTCTTCTGTAGCATCCAGGTTAAAAAACAACTCAAATACTGCGTCATGCACTTCATCAGGACGGCAGTTTGGTTTATCTACTTTATTGATCACAACGATCGGGTGTAGCCCGAGTGCCAAAGCTTTTTGCAATACGAAACGTGTTTGCGGCATCGGCCCTTCAAAAGCATCAACCAAAAGCAAAACGCCATCAGCCATTTTCAAAACCCTTTCAACCTCACCTCCAAAATCCGAGTGACCAGGCGTATCAATAACGTTGATCTTAACGTCTTTATAAGTAACCGAAACATTCTTACTGAAAATGGTGATACCACGTTCCCTCTCAAGATCATTGCTATCCATGATCAATTCACCTGTTTCCTGGTTTTCCCTGAATACTTTCGTGGCGTGTAAAATCTTATCTACTAAGGTTGTTTTTCCATGATCAACGTGGGCGATGATGGCGATGTTGCGAATATTCATTGTTTTAGCTTTTAGCTACGGGCTTTTAGCTTTTAGCCGGTTTGCAATATGCTAACGACCAATGCTAACAGCTATAGCTGTTTTTCGAGGCGCAAAGGTAGTCATTTTCAGCCGGATAGCAAGGCGATTTGTTATATTATATAATACTTAAGTTTTTGGAGTGGGCAGCAGTAAATAGCCAGGCATCGTTGTGTCACTCACTTGTGCCGCAACAAGTTATTGGCCCAACCGTTCAACAATTTTCGCCTGTAACCTGCTTTATATTAAATATATTTGAAAGCTAAATTCCCCTTTATGAAGAAAATAATGATCATGCTTGTTTGCGTTACAGGCATTTTACAATTAAACGCTCAAACAGTATTTACCGCACTTAAACTTGATCCTGCTTATCCAAAACAAAATGCAAAACTTTCATTTGAATATGATAAGGCAGGTACCGCGTTATCAAAGCAATCAAAACCGGACATCATTGTTTACCAGTTCAACGACAACGGTTATACAGTTACAGAACCCTCCATCAATGAAAAAGGAAATAAGTATTCAGGTGACCTATTAATAGATGCGAAAACAAATTTTATCGCTTTTGGATTTTCTGCAGGCGAAGAAAAAGATATGAATAACAACAAAGGATATCTTTCCCCGGTTTATACTGATAAGAATATACCAGTAGAGGGGTATTATGCTGTAGCAGGATTTTTTCAAAATGGTGGTGGCGAAAATTTATTGGGACTGCCTGTTGATGCTGCAGCTGGCCTTAAAATTATGGATGAAGGAATAAAACAATATCCCGGTATAAAAGGAGACATGGTATTTATGAATACCTATCTTATGGTACTGGCGAAAGCAAAAGGTAAAGAAGCGGCACCAATGATCGACGCAGAAATGGCAGCGCTTGCAAATAATAAACCCATTACAGAAAAGGTTTATAATATTCTTATTCAGAACGAAACAAAAAATAAAAGAAAGGATAAGGCAGATAGTTTAACAGCTGCAATGAAAGCTGCTTTTCCCAATGGCGAATGGGTAAAGGGAGAAGACATGCAATTGGTTCGCACTGCGAAAGAAGCAGATAAAAAAGCAGAAGCATACAATACATTCATTAAAAAATACCCACCAACGGAAAAGGATAAAAGAATGGTCGACTTTCTTGGTTCACAGGTAGCAAATGCTTACGCAAAAGAAAAAAATTATAAAGCATACAACGAATGGAACAACAAACTGGATAAAGCAGCTGCAGCAACAAATAATAACAATCTTGCCTGGAACATGGCAGAAGCAGATGAAAATATACAGGATGCAAAAAAGATGGCATACGATGCAACCATGTATGCTAAAAATGAAATGGAAAAGCCTTCAGGCAATAGACCTGAGGCAATGACATCTAAACAATGGGAAGAACAACGCAAAAACAATTACGCAATGTTTGGCGACACCTATGCATTTATATTGTATAAGCTTGGTGATTATGCTACAGCGCTGCCCATTTCAAAGGAAGCTGCTACTATTAATAAATTAAAAGATGCAGAGTATAATGAAAGATATGCGATGCTTGCAGAAAAAGTTTTGCCAACTGCAGAAGCAAAAAAATTAATTGAAGGATTTGTAAAAGATGGGGCTGCTTCTTCTGCAACAAAAGAGTTGCTGAAAAATCTTTATGTAAAAGAAAATAACAGCGAGAAAGGATATGATGAATACATGGCAGGCCTGGAGACAGAAGCAAAGGCAAGAAAAAGAGAAGAAATAGCAAAATCAATTTTAGATGAAGCATCACCAAAATTTTCATTGAAAGATTTTGAAGGGAAGTCCGTTAGTCTTGATGAACTGAAAGGTAAAGTAATTGTTGTTGATTTCTGGGCAACCTGGTGCGGCCCATGCATTGCATCAATGCCCGGTATGAATAAAGCATTGACCAAATACAAAGACAACCCGCATGTGAAATTCTTATTCGTAGATACGTGGGAAAATGCGGATGATAAATTAAAAAATGCAAAAGCATTCATGGAAAAGAAAAAATATCCTTTTTATGTGTTAATGGATAATGACAATAAAATGGTAGAAGATTTTAAAGTGAATGGCATACCAACAAAATTCATCATTGACAAAGATGGGAAGATCCGTTTTAAAGCTGTAGGCTTTAGTGGTAATGATGATGCATTGGTTGATGAATTATCAACGATGATCGAACTGGCATCGAAATAAAATAGATAATTAATTTTTTTGACGGCCCCGGATTTTATCCGGGGCTTTTTATTACCACTGATTTAATCATTTTTTCAAAATAGTTTATGATGACAACATTAAATGATTACTATGGCTATTTGTTAAAAGCGGCTATTGCTTATGGTTACTGCATCAGCTTATTTATGGTTTTTATAATGTAAGTCGTTTGTCATCAATAAGTCAGTTTCCTTTATTCGTAAAACGATTTCCCGTTACAGTTATGGCAATAAATTTTATCGGCACAGATTTGCAAAAAATACCGTAGCAAAACTGCAATCATGCAAAAATTTTCTTTTGTGCAGTGGTTTGTGTCGATACAAACTGCTTTACTATTACTATGCGTTAATGATACCATAGCTCAAAAAAAATCATTGGATACTTTACAGTTGGGAGAAGTGGTTGTTACCGGGCAATACAAACCTCAATCAGTAAAAAATTCCGTTTACCAGGTAAGAACGATATCTGCAATGCAGCTGCGCAGGCTGTCTCCTTCCAAACTACAGGATGTATTGAATACGCAGTTGAATATTCGGTTTTCACAGGATCTTGCTACAGGAGGATCTAATATCAATATGCTGGGCCTCCAGGGGCAGAATGTAAAAATATTGATTGATGGAGCTCCTGTTATTGGCCGCCAGGGAACTTCCAATGAAATAAATATTAACCAGGTTGATATAAATAGTATTGAAAGGATCGAGATCATTGAAGGCCCCATGTCTGTTATTTATGGCGCTGATGCTTTGGCTGGTGTGATCAATATTATAACGAAGAAAAAATCACATTCATCATTTTCTGTAACAGCTGGTGTTCAGGAGGAAACTGCCGGTAAAGAATATGGCTTTAATAAAGGAACCCATAACCAATTCCTGGGACTTACGGGAAATTATAAACGCTGGTATGCAACCGGTAATATTGCAAGAAATCTTTTTAATGGTTGGAAAGATACTGCGAAAGGAAGGGAACTTACATGGCATAAAAAAAAGCAGTTAACAGGGAGTGGCCTCATTGGGTATCAAACCAATAAACTCAACATTTACTATCGCCTTGATGGATTGGATGAAGTGATAACAAACCCGGCCAACCTTCCTGCCAGCGGGCAACCGGCCGTTGACCAGGATTATATAACCGACAGGTTGATGCAACAGCTGCAGGCCTCTTATAATTTTAATAATAAATTATCTGCCAGCACACTTGCATCCTATACACATTTTACAAGGCAGGTATATTCAACGCTGTTTTATCCCGACGGAGATATAAGGGTTGCAACTGCTCCAGGCTTACACAGTCTTACAACATTTAATGGATTTACTTTTAAAGGAACTGCAGTTTACAAACCATCATCACTTATATCATTTCAGCCCGGTATAGATATCAATACAGAATCAGGAGAGGGAGAAAGAATAAAAGCTGGTGTGCAACATATAAAAGACTATGCGTTTTTTATTACTTCTGAAATAATACCCAATAAAAAGATAAACATCAGGCCGGGTATCAGGCTTATAAAAAATTCTGTGTATGATGCACCGCCGTTCATACCTTCTGTCAATACAAAAATTGTATTAACGAAAACACTGGACCTGCGATTGGCGTATGCACGGGGATTCAGGTCACCATCATTGCGTGAATTGTATTATGATTTTTTTGATGCCAATCATAGCATCATTGGTAATCCTAACCTGGAGGCAGAACATTCAAATAGTTTTACAGGATCACTCAGTTTTGCTCCGTTGAATAATAAGCCAGTGAAATTCAAATCAACCTTAAATGGCTTTTATAATGACATAACAAATATGATCAGTTTTGCAACCCTTGCAAATTCATCTGTTACATCTTACATGAACATAGATAAATATAAAACACGGGGCTTCTCACTCGATAATAATATAAAATACAAAAACCTTGATGCTTCATTTGGTTTTGCTTATACCGGCAGGTACAATGATTATAAAGAAGCGGATAAATCTTTGCCTGCATTCAAATGGTCAGGTGAGTTCAATGCAGTTATTTCTTATGCATTTACAAAAATTGGTTTGAATGCATTGTTCAATTATAAGTTTACAGGAAAACTACCTTATTATACTGAAGTAAATTCAGGAACACAAACAGAAATAATATTGGCCGAAACAGCAGGTTATCATTGGGCCGATATTTCTTTTAATAAAAAACTATTCAAATTACTTACGATCAATGCTGGTATAAGAAACCTGTTTGATATAACAAGTGTCAACAGTACTACTACCGGTACTGCACACAGCTCAGGTGGGCCGTTGCCAATTGCAAACGGCAGGTCGCTTTTTGCAGGCTTCGTTTTTAACTGGGAGAAAAAATAAACAACCATCATAATTATAACAACCAAAATCAAAATTTAAAAGATGAAACTACGACTGATCAAAGACGTGCTAACGGTTATTGCATTTATAGGGATAATTGCATCATGCAGTAAAAAAGATGCTCCATTGCCTGATAATCTTGCATCATTTGAAGTAAGTGAACAAGGTATTGCTGAGACAGAAAGCAATGTTGCGATAAAAGTAAAACTATCACGTGCTACAGACAGGGATATTGCAATTGCTATTTCATTAACAGCAACAACAGGTGTTGATTATGCAACAGATTATACAACTTCGCCGGCGGCTACATCCAATAATATTGTATTAACTATTTTAAGTGGCAGCAATGAAGGAACCATAACACTAACCAAAACAGCAGGTGCATTATTTTATGCTGATGATCAAATTGTATTTAAAATACTTTCATCAGCTTCACCTGTTATTATTGGTGATACAAAAGAAATTACATTGAAATTTTCTGAGATCGTTTCTACAGGAACCAGTCTTGTTGGAGATGGTGGCGGCGCTACTTACGGCAATAAAATATTTTTTGATCTTAGTGCCAACAGTCAAACTGCTGTTCAACGTACAAAATGGGATCTTGGATTTTATTCAGATGCATCCGACTGGAGAGTGATCCTGAATTCATCTACGGCAATGATGGCAAAGCAGATCAATAAGAATGATCTTACTACAGTTACAGCAACAGATACAATTGGTTTTTCATCAGATGTGATATTTAACCAGTCGGCACCAACTACAACTTCACTTGCTTATATCGATTACCCCGATGGAGATCTTACAAGAACTGCTATTGCAGCTGTTTCAGTAAACGATGCAGATAACAAAGTTTATATTATTAATCGCGGCACAGGTATCGGCAGCCCTGCTCCATTAAGGGGATGGAAAAAAATCCGCATCATACGCAACGCAAGCGGAGGTTATACATTGCAGCATGCAGATATTGCATCAACAACTTTTACTTCTATTGACATTCCAAAAAATACAACACACTTTTTTAATTACATTTCCTTTGAAACAGGATTGGTTGATGTAGAACCATCTGCAAAAAAATGGGATATAGCATGGACCTATTTTGCAAATGCAACAAACTTTGGTGGCGGAGAAGTGCCTTATACCTTCCAGGATTTTATTTTACAAAACAGGAATGTACAAATTGCAAAAGTGTTGACCTCAGCAATCTCTTATGAAGCTTTTGCTGAAGCTGATATTGCTGCACAAACTTTTGTCAGCAAACAAAATGGAATTGGATCTGACTGGCGTGCAGGCGGCGGTCCATCTACAGCGCCATCCGTTCGTACAGATCGTTTTTACATTATAAAAGATTCAGATAACAATTATTATAAACTACGTTTTACAGATATGACACAGGCAGGTGAACGTGGTTATCCTGCATTTGAATATGTATTGGTAAAACGTGGATAGTATTTTTTAAAAATATAATTCAAACCCATCTTTATTTTAAGATGGGTTTTTCTTTTTGCGTAAGTTGTTTTCCGCATGCGTAATTATTTTGTTGTTGAGTTATAGTTGTTTTGCTATCAAATGAAAAAACATACTATGAGAAAAATAATTACTATAGCATTTTTACTATTTGTACTAACGGTAAGTATACATGCCCAGGCATCAATTGATAAAAGCAACGTAGAAAGTTTATGCGGATGCTTTAATGTAGAATTCAAATATGCAGAAACTTTTTCACCTGATACTGCTTACAAATATCATAACAGGGAGGAGATAAGTGGAGGAACAGAGCTGGTGATGCCGGTGGAAGTATCAGAAAATAAAATTGTAATGCAACACCTGCTTGTGATCGACACAGATGTGATCGTTAAGCACTGGCGTGAGGACTGGACCTATGAAAATCCCGTTATTTATAAATACCAGGGAAATAAAGTCTGGACAAAATCATTGCTGAATGCCGGGGAAATAAAAGGAAAATGGACGCAATCAATATGGGAAGTTAGTGATGAACCCCGCTACCAGGGCATTGCTGCGTGGAATACAATCGACGGAAAAACTTTTTGGTTGAATACCACCGATGCTCCTTTGCCACGAAGAGAATATTCTGTACGTAGCGATTATAATGTTTTAAGAAGGACCAATAAGATCAACATTACAGGCAATGGATATATACATGAACAGGACAATCAAAAAATAATACGTGCCAATGGGATTGATAAATTGTTGGTTGAAGAAAAAGGAATTAATTCATATGAAAGAATATCCGACAGTAAATGTGCCCCGGCAAAAGCTTATTGGGAAAAGTATAAACTGTACTGGACAAAAGTAAAATCCATTTGGGATGATTATGTTGCAACACATGATACAATTACACTTAAAACAAAAGTAGGCGGAAAGGTTTTGCATCAGTACCTGTATGATCTTGCCAAAGATTATTCATCCGGAAAATTGAAAGAGAAACAAATTAATGATAAGATCAAAGAATATGTAAACCAGTTTACTTCCACTGAAACAAGTATGGGTACTAACTGATATTAAAATAATTATTACTTATTTACAGAGGCCCGGTATTAAATTGCCGGGCTTTTTTTATTTAGTCTATGAGTTCCGGCTTAAAACATTTATTATTAAAATATAATAACCCAACTTATAATTCATAACTCATAATTCAGAACTCTAAACTAATCACTAACTTTATTATCCATTTAAATTACCATGGGATTCAAACTTAATGCTCAATATGCACCTGCAGGAGACCAGCCGGATGCCATTCGCCAACTCACCGAAGGCATTAATAACGGAGAACAATACCAGACCTTACTTGGTGTAACTGGAAGTGGTAAAACATTCACTATGGCCAACGTGATACAAAATGTACAAAGGCCGACACTGGTACTTACACATAATAAAACACTAGTGGCTCAATTGTATGGTGAATTCAAACAGTTCTTTCCTGATAATGCAGTAGGTTATTTTGTATCGTATTATGATTATTACCAGCCGGAAGCTTATATGCCTGTGAGCAATACTTACATAGAAAAAGACCTTAGCATCAATGAAGAACTGGATAAACTGCGATTGCAGGCAACAGCACAACTGCTAAGTGGCAGGAGGGATATTATTGTTGTTGCCAGTGTAAGTTGTATCTATGGTATGGGCAATCCAACCGAATATGAAAATGGGATCATCCGAATAAAAAAAGACGAAGTGATATCACGACAGGGATTTTTGCATGCCCTGGTAAATTCATTGTACCATCGCAGCCAGGGTGATTTTACAAGAGGAACTTTTCGTGTAAAAGGAGATACGATCGATATCAACCTTCCTTATGTTGACTTCGGTTATCGCATTAGTTTTTTTGGCGACCAGATTGAAAGTATAGAAACACTGGAACTTGCTACAGGGAAACGTATTACCAGTGTAGAGAATGCAGCGATCTTTCCTGCAAATCTTTACCTGGCACCGAAAGACATGCTTGCAAAAGTGATCAGCGAGATACAGGATGAGTGTGCAGCGCAAACAGAATATTTTAAAAACAGTGGAAAATATATAGAAGCACAGCGCATCAGTGAAAGGGTTAATTATGATCTTGAAATGATCCGTGAACTTGGTTATTGTAATGGTATTGAAAATTATTCACGCTTCTTTGATCGCAGAAAACCCGGGGACCGGCCTTTCTGTTTGCTTGATTATTTTCCCAAAGATTATCTTACCATCATTGATGAAAGTCACCAGACCATTCCTCAGGTAAGTGGTATGTATGGTGGCGACAGGAGCCGTAAACTTGTATTGGTAGATTATGGATTCCGCTTACCATCGGCCATGGATAACCGCCCGCAGAATTTTCCCGAGTTTGAAAACCTTACACATCAAACAGTGTATGTATCTGCAACGCCGGGAGAATATGAACTTGAAAAATGCGGTGGTGTAGTGGTAGAACAGGTAGTAAGGCCAACAGGTTTACTTGATCCACCGATTGAGATAAGACCATCCATCAACCAGATCGACGACCTGCTGGAAGAAATTGATAAACGGATTAAGAAAGGCGACAGGATACTGGTAACCACGCTGACCAAACGTATGGCCGAAGAAATGAATAAATACCTCGGCCGCATCAATGTAAAAGCTAAGTACATACACAGCGAGGTAGATACACTGGAACGTGTTGAAATATTAAGAGAACTTCGACTTGGTGTTATTGATGTATTGGTGGGCGTAAATCTTTTAAGAGAGGGACTTGATCTGCCCGAAGTTTCACTTGTGGCCATTATGGATGCAGATAAAGAAGGTTTTTTACGCAACGAAAGAAGTCTTACCCAAACTGCGGGCAGGGCTGCCCGTAATGTGGACGGGCTGGTTATTTTTTATGCCGATAAAATGACCGAGAGCATGCAGAAGACGATTGATGAAACACAGAGGAGAAGAGAAAAGCAAATTGCTTATAATACAAAAAATAATATTGTTCCTAAAACCATCATAAAATCAAAAGAACAGATCATAGCGCAGGGGTCGGTATTGGATGTAAAAGGTTATGATCCTTCCAATCCTTATGCAGTGGGGCCGGATGAGGATCTTGTAAATGTGGCGGCAGAAGACCAGGAAGTATATAAGACGATCCCGCAAATGGAAAAAGGCATTGCTAAAATTAAAAAGGAAATGGAAAAGGCTGCCCGTGATCTTGATTTTATGGAAGCTGCAAGGCTGAGAGATGAAATGTTTAAACTACAGAAGGAACTGGCAGGGATGAAGAACTAATCAATTTGAAAATTTGAAGATTTGAAAATGAAATAATTCATTATTGCCACTGATTTACTGATTGTTTTTTAAGCTGATATTGATTTGTATTTCATTTCACTGCCATTGACTTTAGTCAACGTACAAAAAAAATAATTAATGGCTTTAGTCACATTCAAAAATAACTATGCAAAAGCTTGCGATACTGATATTGTTATTTATTTCTTTTGATCTACGGGCGCAAAAAAATTTAACTGAAGGTGCCAAACTCCTTTTTCAAAATACTAAAACAAAAATTACTCCTACAGAAAAAAATGACATCTATAAAAAATCCAACCTTTGCTTATCAAATGATAAAAAACAATTTGCAATAGGCGGCGACGTAGCTTCACTTGATCATCCTTTTAATGCGATCGTATTACCAACAGATATGAATAAAGATGGTAAAGAAGAAATTTTTATCATTTTTGGAAATAGTTATACATCAGGTTCTACCGGTACAAATGTATTGTTGTTCATAAAAGATAAGGCAGGAGTATATCAATTCAACTTTGGTTTTTCCGGTACTACACCGGATATTATACCAATAAAAACGCCTGCTTATCCCGACCTGCTTATTGGCGGCCCGGGTATTGAATTTCCTATCTGGCGCTGGAATGGAAAAGAATATGTATTCAGTAAAAAAATAACTGAGAAGCAATTGACTAAAATAAAAACGATCAGTGTAGCAACTGCCAGTAAGGACTATGTGAATAATTTAAAGTTCCCGGCGGGGGCTTCACACGAATAAATTTTTTCCTTTAATAAGCTTGCTTTGAGACCCCGCGGCGTAATGCCTGTTAATTATCAATTTTATAAAGTCAGTTCCTGGCTGCCGGGGTCGCCTAAGAGCAGACACGGGCGAAACTAAAGCAATAATTCACTAACTTACTGTTCATCACTCACTAAAAAGTATCTTATGATCGTTATCGCATTGTACAACCTGAAAGGCGGTGTTGGTAAAACAGCAAGCTGCGTGAATTTTGCATACCTGGCGGCGGCAGATGGATATAAAACATTGCTTTGGGATATTGATCCGCAGGGCTCTTCTTCTTTCTACTATAAAGCAAAACCCAAAACACATCCGGGGATAAAGAAATTAATAACCAATGCCAGTGGCCTGGAGAATGCAATTCTCTCGACCGATTTTGAAATGCTTGATATTATACCGGCAGATAATTCTTCAAAAAGTTTTGACGTAATGGTTGAAGAAATGCGCCATTCAAAAAACAAACTGAAGAACTCGCTAAAACCACTTGCAGAAGAATACGATTTTATTTTTATTGATTGTCCTCCTGGATTCAGCGTATTGAGTGAAAATATTTTTAATGCAGCTGATATTGTGCTTATGCCTGTTATTCCTACTACGCTTTCTATCAGGACCTATTACATGGTAAAAGATTATTTCAAAGAAAAGGATCTTGATATTAAAAAGATGATGTGTTTTTTCAGCATGACCGATCTTAGGAAAAACATGCACAACGAGATCATGAATGAATTATACAAAGACAAACGTTTTTTCCAGAATTATATTCCTTACCTGAGTGATGTAGAAAAAATGGGCATACACAATGCACCCATTATGGAATTTGCCAATAGCAGCCATGCGGCTAAGAGTTACCGTGATCTGTGGGTAGAAATTAAGGAAGGAGTGCTGGAATAAATTATAGTTGAAGTGTACGAATTTGTTTGGGGTTTGGTGTTCGCAACACCAAACCCCAAACGTTTTAAAGCTGCATACCATAAAAAAGCCCCACTTAAAAAGCAGGGCTAAATATTTAAATAATTCCTTTCTTAAAGTTTCGAATACACACCAACAAACGTTCCTCCTGTCAATACCTTCGTAGTAGTACCTGACGCATCATACAACTTACAATTAAAGCTGGCGTGAACACGAATTGAATAGGCAGTTTGTCCTGGCTGATCTTCCACATTAGTGATAGAAAAAGAACTACCGCTTTGATCGCCGGTTCCAAAAGCCGTAGAATATTCCGTGTCAGTATCATCGATCCACCTGATCTCTACACCATCAAGCGGGTCTGCATTATATGGTACCAGGCCAATACTAAAGAAAGTTTTAAAAGTAATATTGGGAATGGTTGAATAACTGTGAAGCTGGCCTTTAATAATATAGAATTGCGTGGTAGCAGGTGTTGGTATTGTAACAGGTTTGATACCACTGCTTAAATACACGTCTGATGAAGTGCCATTTACTGCAATTGCGTTTGTAAAACTACCACTGGCTTCTTCCCTGAAATGGTTACCATCAATGGTAGCATCATAAAATAACGGGCCTACTGGCATAACGATGGCAGTTACCGGTGTTATCTGGAAAGAACATCCATGTAAGCCGGGGGTATAAGTAGAAGTTATAACAGCGGCCGGTATACCAGTACCGAATAAAGTGATTGTTTGCGGGCCGGTAGCAGAAAACACACCAGTTCCAACGAATTGAATACCGTTGATCAGGCCAGTCGATATAGTATAGTCACCAATTGTGGTAACATTTACATTAATAGTTACAGTATTTGCATTGGTTAATACACTGTCTACAACATAATCGCCGCTTATAAGTGGCGTGGTGCAGGGTAACGGCTCTCCATCCATGGTAAATTCAGCGCTTCCGGATTGGGTACCACCACTGGTATCATTGCCGTTTTCTACACTCGTTTCTTTTTCACAAGATGCAAGTGCGGCCACCAATAGCAGGGAAAATAAGACGGATTTGATCGAACGAAACATACGGTTATTAATTTAAGGGGTAAAAATACACTTTCTGTGCTATTTTTTTGCAAGTATTGAAAAATGATGCCCATTTTCAGGGCAATTTTAAGAGCATGGTTGGAAATTATTTTCACCGCAGAGATCAGGATGGGCTGGGTTTTCGCTGAGAAGCTCAGCGAAAACTCCATTAACACATGCTCTCTCTGCGGTTATATGTGTATAACGCAAAATCAGAAAAATTTATTTTTAATCACACAAATCAGGAAATCAATTTAATTATTGTCTATATATTTACAAACTCACAAAATGACATTGTTATGAAAAGAGAATTATCTGGCTGGTATAGCCCGGCGCTTCAAAAAGAGATGCCGATCGTTGCTTATGGTGATTACGGGTTTGCATTGTTGCTGGTTCCCACAGCTGCTGCGGATTACCTGGAATATGAACGTTTCCAGTTAATGGAAACACTTGCTCCTTATATTAATGGGGGAAAGGTCAGGATATTCTCCATCAATAGCATCAACAATGAAAGCTGGCTCAACAATGAAATGGCCGGGGAACACAAAGCCATCCGTCAAAACCAATTCAATGAATATGTTTTTAATGAAGTGGTGCCGTTCATAAGAACAAATACTTCACAGGAAACACCAATCATAACATGCGGTGCTTCTTTCGGTGCCTTGCATAGTATGAATCTTTTTTTAAAACGCCCGGATCTTATAAACGGCGTGATCGCCATGAGTGGTGTGTATGATCTTACAGAATACACAAAAGGTTTTTATGATGACCAGGTATATTTTAATTCTCCTGCTCATTATATTCCGAACCTTAACGACGATTGGTATTTAAGCAATATCCGCCGCAGCAATCACATTCATATTCTTACAGGCAGTGGTGATTATGAAGATCCGGAAGCATCAAGAAAATTCTCTGGTATTCTTTCAAACAAAGGCATCAATCATGAAGTTGATATCTGGGGGCATGAATGGAAACATGACTGGCCCACGTGGAGGGCAATGTTGCCAGCATACCTGGAATATAAATTTTAGGTGTATGTGTACTCAAGACACAAGCTTCGAATATAACGAAGACGGTACATTAAAAAGTTATACTAGCCAGTGGACTTACGAAGCGAATCCAGACGGCTCAGTTAAAATTGATTTAGAGACTGGATTTCCCGTTGAAACTGAATTGATCCTATCCGATAGCCTTCGTCAAGAGCGTGAAGATAGGGTAAAGGCTTCTCGAATTGAAGCTTATCACTTGCTATTGCTTTCTGGCAGTAAGAAAGAAGACTTGATAAATCTGCTTCAGTAACAACATCTGTTTTTTCCATTCGGAAGTTTCTGTTAAATGTAACGACATTCATTTGGTATCCTGTTTCATTGTTAGTTACGATATAAGCGATATCAATGTTTATCAATAATGAATCTTTAACATCAGTCACATTTAATTTAGTATTCCAATATTGTTTATCAACATGACCATTTACAAATAAAGTGTCGTAAAAATTTGCTGTACTCGTTCCTATCGTCGTAATAGGATTAGGACTAGTTGGATTTAATATCTCAGTATTCATTTTTTCTTTTTTTTATTAATAATTGCGGCTGCTCTAACAGCCGCTTTTCTTTTTAAAGTTATGACATTTTAATTTTTGTATATTTATCGCTCAAAATACTAGCGTTTAGCTATTTTTTGGGGGACAAAATCAGCGACAAAAATCTCCCAACCATATAGGTTCAAAATTTAGCAGTAAACGCTCATGCCTTTGGCGTGGGCTTTATTGTCTGTTGAACCTATGGGTTTCGTCGCTGATACCTGTCCTTCGATAGCTTTAATGTCCCACGCTTTTTTATTCATTAAACTTCGCTAACGGGACTAAGGCGTATTTTTTTATGAAAATAATTTATGTTTTTATTTTATTATTCCTGGTGTCTTGCAATAAAAAGCATTCTCCGGATGAAAAATTTGTAGAAGCAGTTATTGTATCACATTACAATGGAACTGCCCGTGTAAGCGAATTAAAGTGTGAATATTCAAAAACTACGCAGATAGATTCAGTTAAGATGGTATCTGTAAAGTTTAGTGCTCAAGTGGATTTCTTTTCAGACTATATAAGAACGGATTGGGACGACCCTAAAAAAACTATTTCTCACCTTGCAGGATCATACAAGCCTATTTCCAATGGATTTATTCAATTCTACAATGTAAAAGGGTATTGGCAAGTTGCAGAACTTAAAATTGATTACGAAAACTAAAAATCGCTATCATGAAACTTTTTATATTCTCACTTTTATTTTTAACGAGTACGGTTGTAAAATCACAATGTAATACCAGTGTTTTAGATAAAAAAAAGTTTGAAACTTTTAAGGATACAAAAGATAGAAATTTAGATATCCATGTTGTAGTAGCTATGTATAATCAATTATGGCTACGAACTGGTAAATATACCAGTGAAATGAACGAATATATAAAAGGCAAATTAGATAAACCCAAATCCATTAATTTAATAAAATACATCAAAGATTACGAAGACTTTAAAAAACAGATAGTAAATGATAAGCAAGCAAAAGAGATGCTTATGTTAGATAAATTGCTATACTGTTATTGTGATTTTGTAGAATCTAAGTATATAAAATTGCAAAAATTATTAAAGCAAAATGACACAGAAAAATTGGCTTCTGATTGTCAAAAAGTAATAGCTGAATTAGTGATAGGTATTCAAAAAAAATACGACCCAATTGTTGCTGAAATGAAAAGGCTGTTTAACGAATATCCTTTACAATAATTGTATCTTTATAATATGGCAAAGAAGAAAAAAGAAATAACGATGGAAGAATTGACAAAGAACTACAGTACTTTCATTAAGGGTAAAGAAATTAATAAAAATGGCAAAGATTTATTTGATAAAACTTTGAAGAAAGCGGTTAAACCACGTTCTTCAAAATGATTTCAAACATTTGATCTTGCTTATCTCTGTTCATGTATCTGAATGCAACCTCATCAACGTATTTCTGTAAATGCCTCCTGCTAACGTGAATATGTGTGCCTTTAATTGTCCGCTTTAATTGGCTCCAAAATCCCTCTATTGTATTATTATGAAATCCCCCACGAACATATTCTTTTTCAATATGGCGAATAATTACATGCTGATATTCATCTTTTAGTTTTTTATACCCTAACCATTCGTCAGTAACAATAATTGAGTTTTTCTTATCAACGTGTTTATCTATAATTGATTTAAGAGTGGCTCCTGTTGTATCAGGGACAACATGAGCAGAGACGTTACCTTTAAGATCAACCATTCCGAATACTGGTGTTTTATCCTTGCAAGAGCGTCCTTGTGATTCTTCAACCTTTTTGTCTGCGTGGCGGTTCTTATTAAGCCCTCCAATGAAACATTCATCTCCTTGAATAACGCCCGTAAATGGGTCATCACATTTTCCTTTTGCAATGAGAATTTTAATTTGATGGTTCATTCTTAAGGCTGTCTTGTAGCATATATTTAATGATCTTTCGAGTTCTTTAGCAGCGACGCCGTTTTTCGTCGTCGTCTGCAAGAATATTGCATAGAACCAATGAGTAAGCGGAGTTGTTGTTTTTTGAAATACTGTACCATTAGTTGCATATATCTGAAACCCGCAATTAGGGCATTGGTGGGATCTTCTATCTTTGACCCTTGTGAATGGCTTATCACTTTCACATTTGGGGCATATAAGCCCTTTGTAACGCAGTTCAAAAATTCTTTCTAAGCAGGCATCATTTGTTGGGTATGCTGCCTTAAATTCTTCTAATGTGTACTTCTTCATAAAAGTAGTTTTAACGTTGTAATTGTCGTAAATTTTACTACCTTTGAAGTAGTAAAAAATGGAGCCCGTAGGAGTCGAACCTAAGTACCGTGGGTGACAATCCTGATACTTACCGCTTTTAACGAGCCCCGTTTAAAGAACTAATAAAAGAGAGCCGACCGTCCAAAGTTTAGGCTCTTTTTTATTTATGCAACTTTTTTATCTTTCACAATAAGACTGTTCCAATCCATATTATAGATAGAAGCCTTATTACTGTAATATTTTTCTTGTAGTGAACCATCTTTATTAAACCAATGAGGGAATCCATAGAAACTCCCCTTAACTCTATAAAGTTTAAACATAACAAGTTGACCAATCTTAACCATATCTCCCAAAGCAACAGATAATGCAGTTAAGTATCTGCGTCTTAAAATTTCATCTTCTAATATTTCAGGGGAGTTAATAAAAACACAGTTGAGAATATCAACTGTTTGAGAGTAACAATTAAAACCTTCAATACATTCAACTGCTTTGTCTTTCCAGCCAATTATAGGAACTGGGTTTGGGTCTAAGGCAAGTATAGCACGATTTAATTTTGCAAGTTCCTTTTCTACCGCTGAACGTTGCTTTTTTAAATTCTTTAAAATCTCTTTTTGGTTGTACATATACTTTGATTGACTAAACGAAAATAAACAAAATAATAGAATAATCAAAATATTAATGAACTATTTTTTATATCAGTATTTTTATTAGGTAAAATTTTTTTAACCGTAGTTATAGGCTTGTGTCTTGACTACACATACACCAAATTTTAATTAAACGTGGAGTGCAATTTTAAGCACTCCATTTTTTATTGCAAAAAATGCACTGGAAATTAGATTATCCAAAAATGGTTTTTACCGTTCAACAAATTTTCAACCAACACTTTAACAAATTTGCCTGCATTTCCTAACTTCCAATATCATAACTAAATAAATCAATAAAATGGCACACACATCAATCTATCTCAATTTTGCAGGCAATGCTGAAGAAGCATTCAATACGTACAAAAAAATTTTTAAAACAGAATTTTCTACTCCTGTTATGCGCATGGGCGATATGCCACCACACCCGGAAATGCCGCCTCTGTCTGATGCAGATAAAAAGAAAGTAATGCATGTTGCATTGCCCATTCTTGGCGGAACAGAAATTATGGCAACTGATATGCTTGAAAGTTTCGGCCAAAAATTAGTTGAAGGCAATAATCTTACGATCAGTTTGAACCCCGATACAAAAGAAGAAGCAGACCGGTTATACAAAGAACTTTCAGAAGGTGGAGCAGATGGAGTTGCACCTCATGATGAATTCTGGGGTTATTGGGGAACATGTAAAGATAGATTTGGAATTCGCTGGATGTTTAATATTACAAAGCAAATGAACTAATAAAACACTTCTATGTATGATCTATGATGTAAGATGTATGATATCTTTCAGGTTGTAAGGCTTTTCGTTAAAAGTATGTTTCTTCAATTAGAAAAATATCATACATCTTAGATCATACATCATACATTTTTTCCGATTGCCGACTTTGCCCTAATTTTATCGGATGCAAAAAAAACTCTTCCTCCTCGACGCCATGGCGCTTGTGTTTCGTGCTTATTATGCGCTCATCCGCAGTCCACGTATAACAAGCAAGGGCCGTAATACCAATGCACAATTCGGTTTTACAAATACATTGATCGAACTCATCAATAATCAAAAGCCAACGCATATTGCTGTTTGTTTTGATACACATGCACCAACAGAGCGTCATACAGATTTTGCCGATTATAAAGCAAACAGGCAGGAAGCGCCCGAAGATATTATCTCATCCATTCCTGATATAAAAAAGATCATTAAAGGATTTAATATTCCGGTTGTTGAATTGGATGGATATGAAGCGGATGATATCATTGGTGCACTTGCAAAGAAAGCTGAGAAATCGGGCTATGAAGTTTATATGGTTACACCCGATAAAGATTATGGTCAACTCGTTTCTGAAAAAATAAAAATTTATAAACCAGGTTACCAGGGCGGTACTGTTGAGATCATGGGGCCGGAAGAAGTTTGTAAAAAATGGGACATTGCCAATGTGAGCCAGGTAATAGATATTCTTGGTTTGATGGGAGATGCAGTTGATAATATTCCAGGCATTGCAGGTGTTGGTGAAAAAACAGCTGCAAAACTTTTGAAAGAATACGATTCAATTGAAAATATTCTTGCCAATGCTGATAATATAAAAGGAGCGCTCGGCGAAAAAATAAGGAATGGTAAAGAGAATGCGATCATGAGTAAAAAACTTGCCACCATTCTTTTAGATGTGCCGGTTGAATTTCATGAAGAAGATTTTTGCATGAAGGAATGGAACCGCGATGCACTTACCGAAATTTTTACCGAGCTGGAATTTAAAACAATGGCGAAAAGAATTTTGGGAGAAGAGATCAGTATTGCCAATGTGCAGCAGGTTGCAACAGAAAAACCGGCACAGATGGATCTTTTCGGAAATGCTGTTGAAACAAAACAAACAGTGAAAGAAGTTGTTGAGGAAAATGATGAGCCAACCTTTGGTGCACCTGCAAAGAACATAAATAATACAACACACAATTATATACTTGCCAACGATGATAAAGCAATTGATGCACTTGTAAAAACACTTTCAAAAGAAAACGAAATTTGTTTTGATACAGAAACAACAAATATCGATGCCAACCTTGCCGATCTTGTTGGAATGAGTTTTTCATTGAAAGCAGGAGAGGCATGGTATGTTCCTTGCCCGGAAGATAGAAAAGCCACAGAAAAGATCCTTGCTAAATTCCAATCTTTATTTGCCGACCCCAAAAAAGTTTGGGTAGGACAGAATTTAAAATACGATATGCTTGTATTGAAATGGTATGGAATAGAACTTTTAGGAGAAATATTTGATACCATGCTTGCGCATTATGTGATTGAACCGGATGGCAAAAGAAGTATGGATGATCTTAGCGCACAATACCTGGGTTACGAACCGATCCATATTGAAGAGCTGATCGGTAAAAAAGGAAAGACGCAGGGAAATATGCGTGATGTTGAATTTGAAAAAATAAAAGAGTATGCTGCAGAAGATGCTGATATTACTTTACAATTGAAACACAAATTTTTGCCCCAACTAAAAACAAAGGAAGTAGAAAAGGTTTTTTATGAAGTTGAAAATCCATTGGTAAAAGTATTGACAGCAATGGAATTTGAAGGCATACGCGTTGACGAGAACTTCCTTAAAGAATATTCTACAGAGCTGGAGCGTGAAGCAAAGAAGGCAGAAGAAAGCGTGTACGCACAGGCGGGAGTTCGGTTCAACCTGGCTTCGCCAAAACAACTTGGTGAGGTATTGTTTGAAAAATTACAACTTGATCCCAAAGCAAAAAAAACAAAAACAGGGCAGTATGCTACTGGTGAAGATGTATTGCTGAAACTTGCATCACAAAATAAAATTGTTGATGATATCCTCAGCTTCCGTGAGTATACCAAACTGAAGAATACATATGTAGATGCATTGCCCGGATTGATCAATCCAAAAACAGGAAGGGTTCATACCAGCTATGCACAGGCAGTGGCCGTAACAGGCAGGCTTAGCAGCAACAATCCCAACCTGCAGAATATTCCCATTCGTACAGAAAGAGGAAGAGAGATCCGTAAAGCATTTATTCCAAGAGATGAAAACCATGTTTTGGTATCGGCAGATTATTCACAGATAGAACTGCGTATTGTTGCCGGCATCAGTGGTGATGTAAATATGTGCAATGCTTTCAAAACAGGAACAGACATTCATACTGCAACTGCAGCAAAAGTTTTTAATGTAGATGAATCTGCCGTAACAAAAGAAATGCGTTACAAGGCGAAGAGTGTAAACTTCGGTATCATTTACGGGCAGGGTGCATTCGGGCTTGCAGAAAATCTTGGCATCCCAAGGTCGGAAGCAAAAGAGATCATTGATAATTATAAAAAGCAATTCCCCAATATCCAGCAATACATGGATGGCTCCATCAATTTTGCAAAGGAGCATGGATATGTACAAACATTAATGGGCCGCAAACGCTGGTTAAAAGATATCAACTCTGCTAATTTTACCGTACGTGGTTTTGCAGAGCGAAATGCAATCAATTCTCCCATACAGGGAACAGCTGCTGATATGATCAAACTTGCGATGATCAAAATTCACCAGGAATTCACGAAGAAAAAATTCAAATCAAAAATGTTACTTCAGGTACATGACGAACTTGTTTTTGATGTTTTGAAGGAAGAACTTGAGACAGTAAAACCTGTTATTATTAATTGTATGCAACATGCCCTTGCATTGCCAAATGATGTTCCTACTGATGCTGAGATCGGGGCGGGAATAAATTGGCTGGAGGCGCATTAAAGCCGATATAAAGAATTCCGATACGGGATACGAGATAGCAGCCCCACTATCTCATATCCCGTATCTCGTATCTGGCATCATCCCCAACTACCCAAAAAGCGTATTGGTTGTTTTGCCGGGAATCCATACTTTGCGCTAAAATTACATATATGAAAAAAATAATGATTACAGCAAGCGTTTTATTCGCTTCCATTTATTGCAGTGCACAAGCAACCCCATCTAATCCTGATGACGGTATGAAAGCATGGAAAGATTATATGACCCCAGGTGAACCACACAAGATGCTGGCAAAATCAAATGGTACATGGAATGAAGAAGTTACTTCATGGATGATGCCTGGCGCACCACCGGAAAAAAGTACGGGTACATGTGAAAATAAAATGATCATGAACGGCCTTTACCAACAATCAGTAACCAAAGGGAAAATGATGGGTATGGATTTCGAAGGTATAAGCACAGTTGGTTATGATAATGCAAGAAAAGTATTTGTATCTACATGGATAGATAATATGGGAAGTGGCATCATGCACATGGAAGGTGTGTGGGACGACAAAACAAAATCAATTGAATTTAAAGGAAGCTGCACAGATCCTATGTCAGGCAAACCAATGAGCGTAAGAGAAATATTTAAGATCATTGATGAGAAAACCCAGATGATGGAAATGTACATGCCGGGGCCTGATGGAAAAGAATTTAAAACAATGGAGATCAAGTTCACAAAGAAGTAAAGAGCATTTACTCCGTTTAAAAGATTTAAGGGTTTAAAGCGTTTAAGGTTTAACGTTTTAAACCCTTAAACGTTTAAATGACTCAACACTTACAAAACGATCAACGCAAATCCATCTGTAGTTAAAAGCGGCTTCCTGCCATTTGTATTACCAGTTCCATCATTGGATGGTAATACTGATCTTACCACGATGTAATCGTTATTTTCAGTTGTATTCAGATCTGCATCTGTAGACTTAGTGTTATTCATTAGTCCAACAGAAACAGGTGTGGCACTGTGTATGGCTCCCTGTGTTTGATCAACCGGGGTAGTAGAAACAGAGCTTTCTACTTTTGTATATGCGGCTACTAATAATGGTGTAACGATTGCCAAAGCGAGCAATTTCATCATTTCTACTGTATACCTTTTCATGTGTGTAGTTTTAGTTTGTTTGATAGCACAAAGAAACTGTAAGTATTAACAACGAAACGAATCCAACCAGCAATCGGTAATTACTATTAAGTAATCGGCAAAAGTCTGACCGTTGATTTGTTTTGATCGTCTGAACTATGATTCGTTAGATTAAATGAAGACTGTAACCTTGCTACAATGACGAAACAGTAAAAGAAACTGTAAAAAAAGAAAGGTTACCAACCACGGTAACCTTTATAACCTAAAAACCAACGTAATAAAAACCCTCATTAAGTACTTCTAAATAATTTCCTGCTTAATTGAAATATTTTGATAAGTGACTTTTTAAAATTTGTTTTGAGAAATTGAGCCTCTCTTTTATTTATAACACAAAGAAAATGTTGTTTGCTTATTCGTTCATTATATAATTACCGAACGGTATCACCCGGTTAACCAACGGAAATTCCCTGTTTCAAACAACCTGCTGGCTTACTTTAAAAGCCCTGGAAAAGCTTTCTTTTATGATCGATACATCCTTGTGATTGCGGGGATCGTATTTAACCAGAATCTTGTCTCCATGGTGCATTTGTGTGTACTCGGCAGCGCTCAGCATTTCCTTTACCTCTACAACAAAGCTTTTCCCCCTTTCCGGTAATACCTGTAGCTGAATGATGACCTGGATATCATTCTTTATGCATAATCCCGTTAGTTGTAAATTCAGAATAACGGCATCTGCATCAATACTGTTGTCGGCAAAAAGTGTAGTCCTTTTTTTAAGTAATAAGAAAAACAGGCTCCCCACCACGATCACGATCCCAATAAATAAAAAAAAGCTTGTCATAAAATAATTCCTTCATTGTTCAACAAAGGAAATAAAGAAAAGGAAGAATGGTTTAAAGCGATTAATGAACGGTGGGAGGAAAACTCCTAATGGATTTATGATGTAAGATCTAAGATGTAAGATTTGTGTGGGGCACATCTTAAATCTTACATCTTAGATCTTACATTGTTTCTATATTATCGCAATTTAAGTTGCTGTAATACATCGTCTTTCTTCCGGCGTGATACTTCTACTTTCGATCCATCCGTAAGAATTACAAATTCATTATCATTACTTACACGTGTAATATGACGGGGATTTACAAGATGAGACTTGTGTGTGCGTATGAATTGAAATTCATCGAGCATTTCTTCAAAATGTTTTAATGTTTTGCTGGCAATAAATGGGCGCTTTCCTACGAGGTGGATATGTGTATAGCTCCTGTCGGCTTCCAGCCTTAGAATTTCATCAATGGTAAAAAAGTAAACACCCTCGTTGGAAGGAACAGCAATGCGAAAATCCTTGACCTCTTTTTTGTCCATGTTCTGGACAAGGTTGTCGAACAATTGTTTTTTCTCAGTACTGGATTCTTTCTTTTCAGCATGGCGGGCAACAGCAGCTTTCAGTTCATCGGGATCAACCGGTTTTAATAAATAATCCAACGCACTGAAACGAATGGCCTGGATGGCGTATTGGTTATAAGCTGTAGTGAAGATCACATCAAATGCAGGATCTTTTAAAGACACCAGGAAATCGAATCCATTTTTATGCGGCATCTCAACATCTAAAAAAACAATACCGGGATTATATGTTTTTAATATTTCAAGGGCACTGTCAACTGAATCTGCCTGTTTTATTTCTGTAATATCCGGGATAAAATTTTTGATATAATGATCAAGAATATTTCTTGCTTTTTGTTCGTCGTCGATGATCAGCGCTTTTATCATAAAAATAGGTTTAAATGTTTTTTAAGAATGTTGACAGATCTATTACAACACTGGTACCGGTTGCATTTCCTGCATTATCATATTTATCTATGATGTTGATGCTTGCATGATAACCCTGTTTTTCCAATATGGTTAACCTGTCTTTTGATATTTTCAATCCTTTCGATTCATGCCGCTTTGCTTTGCTTTGTTGTTCTTTTAATTCGAATGATTTCTTTCGGCCGATACCATTGTCATCAATGGTACACCTGAACAGGTCTTCGTTCACACGTTCAAAAACAATTTTCATTTTTCTTTCGCCATCTTTATGCATCAAACCATGCCACAAAGCATTTTCAACATAAGGTTGCAATAGCATAGATGGTAACAAAACTTCATCCATTTCCAGTTCTTCATCCACGATCATTTCATAAGAGAAGCTTTGTTCAAAACGCATTTGTTCCAGCTCAAGGTACAACTCAAGTACTTCTTTTTCTTCATCAATAGATACAAGTTTTTTACCTGAATTATTAAGAACCGTACGAAACAGTTTTGAAAATTTATTCAGGTACTTGCTTGCTTCGCCGTATTTCTCTGTAACGATACATTCCTGGATGCTGTTCAAACAATTGAAAACAAAATGCGGGTTCATCTGTGCACGCAGCGCCATGAGCTGGCTTTCGGCAAGCATCTTGTTGATCTCGAGTAATTTTATTTCGTTCTGTTTTGCCATTTCCTCTGCCTTGGCTTCGGAAATTTTATTGGCGCTGATGGAAGCAATGGTCGTTAAAGCTTTTAAATGATGTTCGGTAAAAAAATGTTTTTCTGAATGTTCAGAGTCAATCACACCAATCACTTTTCCATCATGGAAAATAGGAACAGATAATTCTGAGTTGCGCCTTTCATCATCAATTACATACCGGGAATCTTTTGTAGTGTCATTGATCAGCTGTGCCTTGCCGCTGGCCCACACA
Organism: Ferruginibacter sp.; assembly: GCA_047601875.1. Taxonomy (GTDB): domain Bacteria; phylum Bacteroidota; class Bacteroidia; order Chitinophagales; family Chitinophagaceae; genus Ferruginibacter. The sequence continues at coordinate 2,618,347 of JASGIL010000001.1, forward strand.
CTTCCAACAATTCCATGGCCTGCTGCAATTTCCATTGGGTCAACGATCTCGTGACCCTTGGGGTTTTTAGGACCATACGCAGCTTTTTGTACCAATACCTTTTTCTCCTCATCGAGAAGATATACTACGCAATCTTCAAATTGTAATTGAGAGATACAGTTGCGGGCAATATCCCAGCATATTTCATTTACAGAATTTTCTCCGTACACAGAATTGGCGAAGTAATCAATGGTGCGATCAATATCTTTTTGTTGCCTGCGGCGCAATGCGTTCCTGTATATGAGCATGAGCAATAAAATGCCGGCTATAACACAAAGGCAAAGGAACCACCATGTTTGCCACCAATGCGGTTCTACATGAAATTTAAGTGTAGTTACTTTCTCCATCCATTTTCCATGCTCATCCGTGCTTCTTACTTTAAAAGTATAAAAGCCGGGCACCAGGTTATTGTATGAAACGGTTAGATTACGACCAACACTTACCCAGTTCTTATCAACGCCTTCCAGCTGGTAACTGTATTGCAGGGAAGGTACCTCACGGTGATTAAGAGACGCAAACTGGAACGTTACAAAATCTTCATTTGGAGAAAGACTCAATATATCGTCTTTCACTTCATCAGTAATTTCTTTCCCGAATATTTTTATTGAAGTAATGTGCGGCGATTCTTTCACATGAATGGCTTCAAACAGGAAGGGATCTATTTCAACCACGTGATCGAGCATCACTGCATATACTTTCCCGGCATAGATATTTACAGAATTCCAGTAATCCTGCAATGTTTGTCCAAGATCAATCTCCACCTTTGTGATGTCTTTTGTTTCAGGATTAATAAACATCAATCCTTCGCGGCAGCCGGCCCAGATATATCCACGGCCATCAATGGCAAGATCTGATATGTTATCAATGATGAGTCCATTACTTGTATTTACACTGTCAATGTATTTTCCATTGATGTCGTATTCCATGATACCCCTTCCGCTAAGTGCTGTCCATATATGGCCCTTACTGTCTTCACGCATTTCAGTAATGCTGAAATCGGGTTTGCCGGCAATGGGTGTCATTGAAAATTGCTCTGTTGCAGGATCAAATTTTAAAAAACCTTTATGGTGTAAAGCAAATAAAATGGAATGATTCTTTAGTACAACAAATGAAGTATAAGGATTGAAATCAAATAGCCCATACTTTGGATCTTTACCATCAAAGCGGTCTAATTTTTTTGTGGCAGGATTGTACCTGTACAATGCATCGTGAACAGACTGGAACCAAACATTTCCTGCATGATCATTAAAGATAAAATTTGCTCCATTGGTTTCAGCATTCATATTTACCTTGTCAAAGAACTTCAATTGATCAGCTCCTTGTTCTAAATAGAAAACACCGTAATCACCGGCAAACCACCAGGTAGTTCCATTCTTTACTGCCATCGTGAAACGGTTGCGTGAAAGGTCCGTTGTTGAAACAATATATCGCTTATAAGTTCTTTCACTCATGTTGTATGCGACAACACCTTCTTCCTTGCAAGCCATCATCGTATTACTGTCGATGGCTGCATAGTTGCAATGTGCAAAACCCGTTTGCAGAAAGAAATCAAAACTTGGTAACTGGTAAATAGCTTTAAAAGGATCCTGCGGCTGGCTTTTACTTACACCATTGATGGTGCCCAGCCATACATTTCCTTCAGGATCTTCAATAGCATCCCTGAAAAATCCATAACCAATAGAATATATCTGCGACTGGCTGTAAGGAATTTTTTTAATTGGCTTACCAGGCTCTTTTAAAAATGAAGCAAACAACCAGGTTGATATCCAAACCCTGTCCTTGTGATCAACAAATATGCGGTTGGGTGCTGCGCCGTTTAATTTTATTGTATCGAGTTCATAATATGTATCTACGTTGTTTGTCTTTGAGTTCCAGAAACACAGGTTCCCGGTATTGGTGCAACTGAACCAAAGATTGTTCTTATTGTCGAGTGCTATTGAATAAACCATTACGCTGTCGAGTAGGGGATAATGCAGGGGATTGTAGGCTTTACTATAGACCTGTTTCTTTTCGCAATCGATAAAGTATGGTGTATTGGCGCCAACCCAAAAACCTTTGCGCATCTCGTCCCATTCAAAAGCAGCAATGGTATACGATTGTTTTTTTACTGGCTTTGCAGCAGGCATAAATTCGGCTGGGGTATAAAGTTTTCCTTTGGCAAAAACCCATATACCTGCAGCCGATGCGATCCAAAGCGATCCATATCCATCATGTTTTATACAAGAAATGATCTCGTTGTTTAAAGCTGCAAAACGTTTATCAGTAATAAATACACCGGTTTTTTTATTAAATACCCTCATACCCTGGCGGGTTCCGATCAATAAACTATCGTTACCCGATAATGGGTGAATGGCATTAATATAAAGGCTGTTGAGGTGTTTGGTATTTTTGAACTGCTTCACAACAGCGCCATCAAACCTGTTGAGGCCATTGCTGGTGCCGATCCATAAATAACCATCATTGTCTTTGTAGAGGCATCGTATTTCTTTGGCGCTTAATCCATCCTGCCAGCGCAGGTTTTGGAAAATGAACTGCGCCTTCATTGAAGCAGGGGCACAGAACAGTAATAGTATGATAATAACTTTTAAGCGCATTGGTTTAGGTTATGGTCCGGGCCATTAAGATATAAAGATTAAGTTTACAAACAAGGGGGCATAAATGGAACAGCGAAAGGCTGGTTTCGATCAACGAACGGTAATGGGTACGCTTAAAAGACGGCAAATGCTTGCCGTCTTTTGTTGAAACTCATTTCAGAATTCATGCTTAAGAAACATTTACCAACTATATATTGCTTCTGTTACTACATCCTCCAATGGCAACTGAAAACCTAAATAAATAGTTCCAATGTTTCAGATACGAAGATGAAGGAATGTTTTTTTATGCATGAATTAAAAGAAGCGAACGGTGGGTGATAATTAGTGAATGGTAATTTGATTTGAAAATTTGGAGATTTGAAAATGTGATGATGAGCGCCTGGAAATGTGATGACCTTGTAATAAAAGACTCATTTCATCTTCAAATTTCAAATCTCCAGATTTTCAAATCATTTCACGATTTTTACAGTATGGACAAACCTGTTTTAATTTATTGCTACGACGCATACTGTGGCTGGTGCTATGGCTTTAGCCCTATAATAAAAAAAATTGCAGACACATTTACGGGCATCATGGATACCGAAGTTTTAAGCGGTGGCATGATATTGCCGGAAAAGCCGGTACACATAAAAGTTTCTGCCAACTTTATAGCAACAGCTTATAAAAATGTAGAAGCTGCAACAGGAATTGAATTTGGAAAGGATTATTTATGGCATGTTTTAAACCCGGAAGAAAGCGACTGGTATCCGAATTCTGAAAAGCCGGCGATTGCTATGTGCATCTTTAAAGAGTTTTATCCTGAACGGGCAATAGAGTTTTCGGCGGACCTGCAATATGCACTTCATTACGAAGGACGTGATCTTACAGATAACGAAGCCTATCTTCATTTACTTGAAAAGTACAGCATACAACCTGAAATATTTTTTAATAAACTTGAAAGTGAAGAATACAAAGAAATGGCTTATTACGAATTTTCACTGATGAAACAGTTACAGGTAAATGCTTTTCCTGTTGTGCTGATACAAACAGGAGAGTTGAAATTCCATATGGTGGCGAGGGGATATACGGAATATGACGCATTGAAGGAGAGAATTGAGAATGTGTTGTCTGAACTGTGATTCGTATGATTAAATGAAAACTATGATTGGTTTTTGATATATCAAACTATAAAATAAAATCATAGCCCATCGATAAATCATTTTAATCATAGTTCAGGCAAAAATCATTAGCCTACTTAGCCCGATGATAATAAAAATCCTGTCTTCCCCCGGTCCCCGATTTTCCTGCATCTATCCACGCATGAATTGAATCTGCAGATATCAGTTCATAAATAATTCTTTTTGGAAAATCGTGTTCGGGGTTTTCAAAAATGAATACATTATTTTCAAAAGAAGTTAATTTAAATGCGATGGGCTGTTTGTTATTCTGGTCCTCGACAGTAGATGTATAACTGATCTCATTTTTTATTTTTCGCAAAGCCACACGTTCTGTTACCACCGTGTCATTTCCTTTTACGTAAAATCCTTTGTTTTGTAAATAATCATCATTCACTTTTACCCATGATTCACCAATCGTATTTCCTTTTTTTGATTTCATTACCCAGGTTCCTTCGAGTGCATATAATTTTTTAAATGCGCCGGTATCTTGTTTTATTGCAAATGCCATTAGTATAAGGGCAACGGCCAATACGGAAATTATTTTTTTCATTGTTTATCTTTTTAATCCTTTTTCATAAAGTGCGATCCAGTCATCTACTGTGAATTTTGTTGCCAGTTCAGCAATTAATTTAAAAGGAATGTTTTCTGTTTTTTTAAAACGAATGCAGGATTTTCCCATGTCTAATTTTCCGGGAACCTGTTTTGAATATTCTGAAACGAACCAATCGTGTGTTTTCTTATCGCAATAGATGCCCATGTGATACAATGCAATAAAATTCTTTTGCGAAGCGATGCCCATAAAAGGTAAAGGCTGTTTCGGATCGCAATGATACCCGTTTGGATACAATGAATGTGGCACTACATAACCCACCATGCCATAGCCCATTCCTTCTTTAAAACCTTTTGGAAGATTTTTCAGTATTTCTTTCCTGAGTTTGATCATTGCTTCCTTTCTTTCTTCAGGCAATTCTTTAAAATAATCATCAACGGTTGCTGCTTTGGATTGCATATGTTTAAATAATTTGAAAATTTGAAGATTTGAAAATGTGCTGATGAATGATGTTAAATTTAAAGTATTTTGATCCTGAAGATATTTTTCATTTTCAAATCTTCAAATCAGGAATTTATCATTCGTGCGAGCTTCTCATTTTTGTTGCGGAGATCAACGCCACCTTCAAGCAATGATTTAATATTGGCCAGGTAAAATGTCCAACCCGTTTTACAACCAAGGTGCCAGCTGTGCATTCCTTCTTCAGTTGTTGGAATATTATCCTGCAGCAATTCAAGAATGGTATCGCCCTCTTCTTTTTTTATGGTAACTGTACAATTGCCGGCATTTCCAAAACTGAATTTGAAAAGGTCTTTTCCATTTGCTTCAAGAATATCCCCTTCTTCAATGATGGGATAACCAAACCAGGACCAACGATAATGATCTCCTTTTTTTACAAGCTCGTTATTTGCTCTTATACCATTACCGGGATCTGAATATTCGCTCATTTTCAGGAACCAGTATTCCATTCCTTCTCTTGTTGCCCAGCACCAGTATATTTTATCAATGGGAGCCTTGATGTTGATCCTTGTTACAAAACGACTCCAGTCGTATCCGCTCATAACTTACAATTTTATTTTTTATAAATATTATTCCATCGGGCTTGCACTATTGAAATTATCTTCTGTTACGCCTTTGCTCGTATCTGCATCAACAAGTATCTTCCAGCCTTCTTCTTCTTTTTCCAATACTACAAAAAATCTTCCGTAGTAAGAACTGGGAGCCTTTCCTTCCCCGAGGATGGTTCCTTTGTAATAACCCGTTTCCCATGCTTTGGTTCCGTTGCAGATCCTTTTATCAAAACGTAATTCAAATAAAAAACCTCCGTTTTTAACAGGCTTCCTGTTTGGTTTTACAGGCAAATATTTTTCGAAATCCTGTACAATGTTGCGATCGATCTCTACACGTGTTACACGTTTACTATGCAGGCTCCTGAAGCCCTCGTTATTGCCTGAAGTAATATGTGTAATAAACGGCTTCCACACCTGCTGGTTTATTTCATCAGCACACTTTGAAGTATCGGCCTGCGCAAAAGCATCCGCAAAAAATAAAATTGCAGCAAAAAAGATAACAAGCTTTTTCATCTATTCTATTTTGGAACTGAATGTAACCCGATCCTGTTTCCCTCGGTATCTATGAATACACCCATGTATCCATACTCAGGAGAAATTTCTGTTTTGGGAACAAGGATGCTACCACCCGCAGCTTCTACTTTATCAAGAATATTTTGTACATCCGGGTTGCCATTAAGGTAGATCAATGGACCATCTGTAGCAGAAGGTTTGTGAAATCCGCCACTGTCAACAACTGCACCGCCAATGCCCGTCATCATATCATCTATTGGGAACATGCGCATTTTTATATTCTGCAGATCCATTGGGATCAAACTTATTCCAAATATCGTCTCATAAAACTTTTGTGCCCTTTCCAGGTTTGTTGCGGGAATTTCAAACCAGCTAATAGCATTATCCATAAACAGATTTTTAAAGATTAAGAAAATAGTGTTCTTAAAGATCTTGATTCTTGTTTAAAGGCGAACGCCATTCATCATAATATATTAAAAATAAAAAGCTCTGTTCGCAAGAACAGAGCTTTCTTTTATTGAACTCTTTTAATTATTAAATTTTCAAATCACCAAATTTCCAAATTACTCTGCTTCTGCAACCACTTCCTTCACCTCCGGTATCATCCTCTTCATCATTCCTTCAATACCAGCTTTTAATGTTATCATTGAAGAAGGACAGCCACTACAACTTCCCTGCAACATCAGGTTTACCTTCCCTTGCTCATAACTTTTGAATTGTATCGCACCACCATCCATTTCCACGGCTGGCTTCACATAATTTTCAAGTAATTCCTTGATACGTTTTACCACGTCATCATCATCGGCACTTACTTCATTGCTGCTTTCAGCTTTCATGTTGGCAACTTCTTCTTCATTCACAACCGGTTTACCATCTTCCAGGTATTCTTTTAAAAATTGCTTGATGGTTGGAATGATATCCTGCCAGTCATCTGATTCGGATGTTTTTGTAAGTGTTACAAAATTACTGGCAATAAAAACAGACCTGATGAACGGGAACGTAAAGAGTTCCTGTGCAAGCAAAGATGGTTTGGCACTCGCCTCATCCGGGAAATCAATGCTTTTACCGGGATACAATAATTTGTTTGCGACAAATTTCATGGTTTCCGGGTTGGGGGTCATTTCGGTATATATGCTGATAACGGGATTGCCTGTCTTGATCATAATGTATTTCTTTATTGGGTACAAAATTAGCTTATAAAGCCCGAAAAAGGGCCCGGCTGCAGTATTAACGGGCAAACGAGCTGTAAATTTTCTAATTTCGAAAATTTTCAGCGTTTGCCGCATTGAGCCGGGTACCATTGCCATAGTTCGCGTAAAAGTTCTATTTTTATATAAATACCCTGTTATGCACCACAAATTAGTTTTATCAGTATTGCTAGGCATTTGTGTTCTACATGTAACGGCACAAAACCCAAAAGTTATCCGCAAGGGAATGCCACCTATAACCGAAGTAAGTACTCCAAAAAATAAGGCATTCTATAATTTCGGTCAACTGTCCGGGAAATGGCAGGAAGTAAAACGTACAACGATAAAATCGAAGCAACCGGTAGAATTTTCTGATACCTTACTCATGAATTTTTATGATAGCAATAAAGTTGAAATAAAAGATGCAACGAGTATGCGTATGACGATGAAGGGAGATGCTTATATTGATCCACCATATAATCTTAATGCTGCAGGTGACGAATATATCATAAGGGCAGTTGATAAAGACAGGTTGCTTTTGGATGATGGTGATTATCTTAAGGAAATGAATAGAAAGAACATGTTCTATTATGAAACACTTGGAAAACTAACGGTACCAACTGAAGTACTTACTACTCCTATAAATGTTGATCCAAAAAATCTTGAAGGCAGGTGGCTGGTCTATCGCCGCCAGGCAATGGCAGGATCAGTTGATACGGATGCAGTAGTTATTAAAACACTTGATATTTATCCATCCAATACGATTGGTTCAGCCCAGGGACAGGTTGTATGTTATAAATCTGATATTACAGAATCATTTCCATGCAAGATCGTTTACGGAAGTGCAAATATTCTTGTGATCACGGATAGTTATGTGTGGGAATTCAATACGTATAAGGCGGATGGGAAAGAGTTTGTGTTTGGGGAAGCGGGAAGGCTTCTTTATTATGCGAAGCGCTAAAAATGTATGATCTAAGATTTTTTCATTTCGGCAGGAATTACATATACATGCATTAACTCCAATTCTAAAGATATCTTAGATCTTAAATCTTACATTTTAGATCATGAGACAATCCGAAGTTTAGCATAGTTGAGCATTATCTTCTTCTCCCCATTCATCTCAAAATTAATGGTAGCGATCGGGTTGTGTGAAGCGCCTTCCAGTTTTATCACATTTCCAAAACCAAATTTCTGGTGCTCTACTTTGTTTCCTTCTTTCAGATCGGCCATATCGCTGGCAACAAAATTCGCTGATGGCGTGTGTTCTTTTGTTTGTGGCCTTGCGGGTGCAGTTGCATAAAAAGGTTTTTTTACTTCTTCTTTTTTAGCAAAACCACCAAAGCCACGATTCATTCTTTCAAAAGCGCTTCCCTGGTTCCAGCCGGTATTGGCATTGTTTCTTGCTGCAACACCTGCATAACTGCGATCGATATGTTGTTCAGGAATTTCATCTAAAAAACGACTGGGCTCGTTTTGTTGTAATTGTCCAAAACGGTAGCGTGCATTCGCATAACTCAAATATAAATTTGATTTTGCCCTTGTAACAGCAACATAGAACAACCTTCTTTCTTCTTCCAGTTCCTCTCTTGTATTAATGCTCATTGCATTTGGAAAAAGTGTTTCTTCCAAACCGCCTACAAATACAACAGGAAATTCAAGCCCCTTTGCGGCATGTATGGTCATTAGTTTTACAACGTCAGAATTTTCTTTGTCTTCATCAGCATCTGTAAGTAAAACGATCTGTTGTAAATAACCGCCAAGTGTTTTATCACCCACTTCACCGTCTTCAAGATTGGAAGGCGTTTCAGTAAATTCTTTTATCGAGTTCAGCAATTCCTGTACGTTCTCATAGCGTGCAAGCCCTTCCGTTGTTTTATCGTTGAACAATTCTTTTACAATGTTTGTGCTTTTGCCAACAATGATCGCAAGGTCGTATGCATTCTTTTTTTCCAGTTCGCTCTGGAACATTTTTATCATCGTAACAAAACCATCCAATGCTTCAAGTGTACCGCTTCTGAATCCATGAAAACTAGCTGTAGAAATGATATCCCACAGCGTCGAATTTTTTTCATTGGCAATTAATACCGCTTTATCAATGGTTGTTTTCCCAATGCCCCTTGCAGGAAAATTGATGATGCGTTTCAATGCTTCCTCATCTCTCGGATTCACCACCAGGCGCAGGTAAGCAATAAAATCTTTTATTTCTTTGCGTTGGTAAAAACTCATACCACCATAAATGCGGTATGCAATGCCCATACGGCGCAATGATTCTTCAAAACTGCGGCTCTGTGCATTTGTTCTGTAAAGGATGGAAAAGTCTTTATTAAAAAAATGATTGCGGAATTTTAATTCCTGTATGGTATCGGCAACCATTTTACCTTCATCATTATCCGTCATCGTGCGCACGAGTTTGATCTTGTCGCCCTCGGCTTTATCGGTAAATAAAGTTTTTTGTATTTGACCTTTGTTGTTGCTGATGATCTCGTTGGCAACATTCAGAATGTTTTTTGTGCTGCGGTAATTCTGTTCAAGTTTTACAACGCTTACATCATCATAATCTTTTTCAAACTGTAAAATGTTTTCGATCGTTGCACCACGGAAACTATAAATACTTTGCGCATCATCACCAACAACACAAACATTCTCATGCATGGCACCGAGTAATTTTATGATCTCGTATTGAGCAGGGTTGGTATCCTGGTACTCATCGATCATGATGTATTTGAATTTGCGCTGGTATTTACTAAGTACTTCCGGAAAATTTTTCAATAAGATATACATCTTAAATAACAGGTCATCAAAATCCATGGCGCCGTTCTTAAAACAACGTTTTGTATATGCATCATAGATATGTGCCATCATGGGACGATTGGCCCTGGTGTCTTCCTGTTGCAACATAAAATCGTGTGCATATTCTGCGGGGCCGATCAAACTATTTTTCGCTGCGGAAATACGATTATAAACTGTGGAAGGTTTGTATTGTTTATCATCCAGTTCCATTTCATTGATGATCGTTTTTAAAACGCTCTTCGCATCTTCGGTATCGTAAATGGTAAAATTAGACGGGAAGCCAAGCTTTGGCGCCTCTGTTCTGAGTATGCGTGCAAACACGCTGTGAAAAGTTCCAATATATAAATTCCTGGCTTCGCTGTTGCCAAGGGTGCGTTCCACCCTTTCCTTCATTTCGGCCGCGGCCTTATTGGTAAACGTTAGGGCAAGTATATTAAAAGCATCAATGCCATGGGCCGACATCAGGTGCGTAATCCTTGTTGTAAGTACTTTGGTTTTCCCGCTTCCGGCACCCGCAATGATCATGATCGGGCCATCTTTATGAAGCACAGCTTCTCTTTGTCTTTCGTTCAGTTCGTCTAAATATTTCGGCATTCTGCAAAGGTACGAATCGTGAAATGAGGTTTGAAAACTGTGAAGAAAATATTTATTTAGCCACACAGATATTTATTCAGATTTTTATATTGTACGCTCGCAAAATGCATCATTATGCTTTAGTTGGAATATTTGTCTTGTATACATAAGATTCTTATGTATATTTGATCTATGAGCCAAAATACCCAACTCTTTAAAGGTTCGCTCACCAGCATTATCTTAAAGCTGTTAAGCGAAAAAGATAAAATGTATGGTTATGAGATCACCAAAAAAGTGAAAGAATTAACCAATGGAAGTTTGTCTCTCACAGAAGGGGCGCTTTATCCTTCTTTGCACAAACTGGAAGCAGAAGGTTTGCTATCTGTGTCGGTGGAACATTTTGAGAACAGGCCACGCAAATACTATAGCCTTACAAAAAACGGAAAAAAAGAAATGAAGATCAGGATATCAGCGTTCCAGGAATTTCTTTCACAAATGCAATCTGTACTTGACCTTAAACCATCAATTGATTAATTGTGTATGAAATTAACGGAAGCTCAAATACAGGAACTCTTTTTATTCACAGAAAAGAAATATGTGAAGTATTACGACCTGCAGGTAGAGCTGGTAGATCATCTTGCAATGCTTATTGAAGAGGAAATGTCAATAAATAACAAGTTAAGTTTTGAGCAGGCGCTTGAAAAAGTATATACAGGTTTCGGAATATTTGGCTTTGCAAAAGTTGTACAGGAAAAAGAAGAACAGTTTGTAAGAATGGGCCGCAGGCATATGTGGAAGGAATTCAAAAATTTTTTCCGCTGGCCGGAAATTACTTTTGTAGCACTTGTTGCAACCATCGTATGGCAACTCACAACCAGGATTAACATGGAAATACTTTTTCCTGCATTTTTTGTTGCATGGGTAATAGGAAGTTTTTTATTTGTCTTTGATATACTTCGGAATATTAAAAAGCAAAAGAAGAAATTATTGAGCATTCAATTTTCTCCTGCGGCTGTTAATGGTCCTGTTACTTTATTTGAAACATTTTATTTTTCTACAATTGAAAACCATAATGCCTGGTTGTTTTGTATAATTGTTACCCTGACCTTTCTTTTAAAACTTGCAACATATCGTGCATACAATAATATATTTAAGGAAGCAGTACGCACATACCCCGAAGCATTCGCCTGATATTATATTCCCTTTATAAACCGATAACTACCGTTCATTAAGTGGTTGGCTAAAAAACGAGTACTTCGTTATTTATTCGTGTTGTGAAAAAAATCATAACAATATTTTTAATTTCAACACTATCAATCAACATGGAAGCTCAAACAACAACAATTGCAGGAGAATATTATTTACGTGGTGTAATGGAAACTGCATCGGGATTTAATTTAGCCGAAGATCATAGCTTTGAATTTTTCTTTTCTTACGGCGCACTCGACCGCGTTGGTAAAGGCACCTGGGAATTAAAAGACGATAAGGTGATATTTAATAGCCCTAAAGCAAAAGAACAAGGTTTTATATTAACAACAAACAAGGTAGTGGATAATGATAAGATCACGATCCGTATCGTTGAACCAAATGCATTTTTTTCTTCGCATGTATATGCAATTGTAAAATCGGGCGATAAACAACTGGAAGCGTTAAGTGATAAAGAAGGGTTCATCAGTTTTCCCAAACAGCCTATCGATAGCATCATACTGTTATTTGAATTTGCTGCCGAAAAAGCCGCTGTCTTTACTATTACCAACAAAGAAGAAAACTTTTTTGAATTCAAATTCGATCCATCCATTTTGGATGTTGTTTTTGAGAACCTTAGTTTAAAGCTAGATGAACATGGTTTATCCGGCCAGCACCCATTATTGATAGAAGGGGTATATCATTTCGAAAAGAATTAAGAATCTCTTTGAAATATTGAATATTGTACGCCGAATATTGAATATTCTTTATGTAAGTAGCCCGTTGAATGTTCAATATTCAACGTACAATGTTCAATACTCAAGGAAGTATTTGAGCATATCTATCTGCTAGTGTTATACGAAATCCCCTGGTCGCAGTATTGATTAGGTTTATTATAAAAATTAAGATTTTTTGTCATGAAGGCACGGGTTAGGTGCCTTCATTGATTTTATTACATTATGATTAAGCAAGGGTTAATAAATCTTATATTTTTTTGCTAAATTCGGGCCGCAAATAAAGGGTTATGAAGAAAAACATGCTGTTGATTTTGTTATCCGGGCTCGTGATCATGGCCTTTTATGCTTGCGATAAGGAAAATTTCAATCCGCAAGGCGGCGAACTTCCCACTCATTATATCAGGTTTGACAGCGGACATTTCAATCCCAACCATCTTTCAGAGGCCAACGGTTCCAATTTTACCTTTTTAAATATGACCACGTCCCCGATCACAATTACGGGCGACGATACCAGCATTTTAAAAACGGTTTTGATCGCACCCAACTCGTACTATTTTTTTAAGCCAGATACCATCCCGGCCACCCCGGTTCAGATTACCATCCCTTATCACTGTGTAGAAACTCCTACTGCAAGGGGCGTGATCATTTTGAATCCATAAAATGCAGCACGTTGAGTTTTTCGATATTGAACATTTTGAAAAAAATTATCACAGGGTAAAACCGCCTGCATCACTGGCGCATCTTATTGATTTTTTCTGGCAAACAAAATTTGATCATTTGTGGAAACAATATCCCAATGGTTTTTCTGATGCCTTATTTCCGAATATCGGTTATACTTACCTGGTCAATCTTGGTACGCCATTCATCATGCAGGTTGATGAAAAGAAAACAAAGATGAAGACAGATGGTTTTTTACCGCGGCATCTTTCAATAGAATGCCACCATCAACCAGGAAATGTATTGTTTGGAATTAAGTTCAAGATATCACCGGTGATATTTGAAAAAAAGATAAATTTTTCTGAATACAAAGCATCGATCTTCCCTTTGAGTTACCTGTTGGAAAAAAAGATACTTGACAATGTAAAGCAGGCAGCTGATTTTAACAGCAGGGTAAAGCTTTTGAATGAATACTTTGCTGCTATCGTTAAAAGATCGGGTGATACTGCAAGGCCGATTAAAATTGTTTCGGAGATACTTGAGAATTGTAATAAGAATAATGATTTTACAATATCAATAGAAACACTGGCAAAAAAATACGGGATATCCTCACGCACACTTCAGCGATATTTTGAAATAACCACGAGCCTTAGCAGTAAAAAAACATTGCAGATATTAAGGGTAAGAAAAGCAGCTGCGCATCTTGCAAAAGATCCCATGAATTTTGATTATAAGATCTATGGCTATTATGATTACAGCCATTTTTATAAACACCTGAAGCATTTTTTTCAGAAGACAACACTGCAGCATTTGCAACCGCATCTGAGTTTGTTGAGTAAGCTACATAAGAGCTAATTTGGATATTTGGAAATGAGCCAATTTGGAAATGAGTTTCGTATTGAATGAACTGCATTTCATTTCCAAATCATCGAATTTCCAAATTATATGTGCTTCTTAAGCCAATTGATGGTCTCTTCAGCGATACTGTAATTAAAGTTGCCCTTGTTGTATTGCTGGCTATTAAAATTATCACGTGCTTCTTCCCATGTTGCGCTTTTCATCATAAAATGATCGAGCTGCGGGATTACAATCAGCGTTGCATTACCGGGATGAGCAGCATTTACACATTGCTGCATTAATAAAGGCTCGGCTTTGCTGCATTGTTCGTAATCAGTTTCGCCATGTACGATCAATACCGGGCAATTGAGTGCCTGCCAGCTTTGTGCAAGATTAAATGAATCTAACTGTTGCCAGTAACGCCAATGCCTGCCCCACATGTCATTGCTTCCATCTTTGTAACCAAGTTCACTTGCTACCAGTTCTTTGTATTCGGGATTTTGATATAACTGTGCCGGTGTTTTTTTCAATACAAAAAATTCATAGTAGATCTTTTGTATTTCTCTTACGAATGCTTCTGTCTGCAGGTATGTTTGATTTTCCAATAAAGGTTTTTGAATACGATGCATTTCAAGGAGGAACTCACTCCATGGCCTGAATGTAGCGCCAAATACCATCACGGCTTTTGGTTTATGTCGCTTTGCAACTTCCGGAGCAATTACGCCTCCCATAGAATGCCCCCATACGATTAGTTTTGTTTTATCTACGTATGGTAATTGCTCCATGTATTTATAACCGGCATCAAAACTTTCTATATCTGTTACAAGATCAACTTCGCCGCAGGGCACACAATGATAACTATCACCCAGTCCCGACTTTTCTATTGTTACAACGGCATAACCGGCTTTGATCCATTCATTAATTATTTTCCCATTATAACTTGTTGAATAGTTTTCAATACTGCCACAACCATAACCGGGGATCAACAATATAGCAGGAACATTTGTTTTTCCTTTTGGTTTTCTTGTAATGGTCCTTAGAGCACCATCACGAAATTTAACCCAATCGTATTGTATATCGGCATTATCAGGTTGTTCAAAAGGGCGCATGATAGCAGCACCTTTCACTGTCATACTTTTTTTATTGCGAATGAATTTTATTTCAACATTATCACCTGTTCTTATTTCAGCAGCAACTTTTCCATACACAGGCATGGAACTGAGTTTGGTTCCGTTGAGTTCGGTAACGGTATCTCCCTTTTGTAGATTTAATTTTGCAAAAGTTCCATTGACCAATAAACTATCAACAACAATTCCGCCCGATACTGGTTTACCGATCAATCCCATGATGGCTTTACGTGGAGGTTCCTGTGCAACAGCATTCAAAGAAATCAATAACAGGAAGAATAATATTTTTCTCATGTGACATTTTTTTGAATTAATAAAAGCGTACTAAACCTATAAACTTCCAAGACCCTAAAAGTTACTGCGCCCTTCGTCTCTCTTCCTCCGAACCCGTTGTTCTTCTCCTCGCAGCCTGCACCTTATTACTTCCAAACCTATAAGTAAAAGTAAGGTTTGCTACTCTTGTTTCTCTTTTTGCATGCCACTTCTCAATATAATTATTGTAAGTGATCACTGCTTTTGGAAGATTGGTCCAAAAGATATCACTGATATTGAACCGGATGGTTCCTTTGTTTTTTAAGATCAATTTCTGAACACCAGCTGAAAGCGCCCATTGCGGATCTGCTACCATGAAGCCATCTTGTCCGCCGCTGTTAAAACTTCCATTCAATTCAGACGACCATCCCTTTTTAAAACTAAAACTATTATTACTGCGAATATCTGCAGCAGGTTTTCCCCTGTTTAGTTGTGTGCCACTGAAGTTGCCATTGAACTTTTGATAATAGATGTCTGCATTGTTTACCATGTTCCACCACTTACTAATATGTATAGGTGCAGAAATACTTAACCCAAAATAATCAGACGAAGCAAGGTTGATTGGAACCTGTACGGTTACGTTATCTGCAGATGCAATATTTGGAAATACTTCTTTGAATCTTGCCAGTGTTATATTCTGGTTGTCTTTTGTATGGCTGTAGTTAAGAGAAAAATTCAAATCTTTTAAAGTGTAACTTAATTCGTATGACCATGTAAGCTGGGGTAACAATCCCGGTCTTCCTGTTGCATAGGTAGTAGGGTCGATCAAAAATAAAAATGGATTAAGTTCAGAATAGCCAGGCCTGTCTATTCGCCGGCTGACGGAGATACCGATCTTATGATCCTGTTTTATTTGATAATTGAAGAAAGCACTTGGGAACAATTGAAAATAACTTGAATCAAATTTTTTATCACCGATCTTCTGATCTGTTTTGATATTTGTTTGTTCACCCCTTAAACCAAACTGTATATCAAACTTTTTAAATTCTTTGCTGAAATTAACATATGCCGCATTGTTGTTTTCATGGTAAATAAAATGATTGGTTTTATTTACGTCATTCTCAGCAACACCTGTACTTACGTCAAAGAATTTTGCATCATTATCAGCCGAAACAAAACTTGTTTTAAAACCGGCTTCCAGTTTTGCCCCTTTTTTCAGTGGGTTTATATAATCCAGTTTTGCTGTTTTAAATATTAGCTTTCCATTTTGATCGCCATCTAAAATATAATCGGGCTGCTGGTTGCTGCCATCGAGTTTATAATAACGGCTTGCATTCCTTGTCAATGAAGCAGAATTATAAACTCCATAGTCAAGATCGGTTGTTAATTCTTTTCCTGTGCTGTCGAATGTATGTTTGAAGTTGATATTGGCAGCAATATTTTGGCCATGGTCATTATTAGTAGCAAGTGATTGAAATGTACTGGCAATTTCTCTATCTGTATCCAGTACGGTTGAATGGTTATCATTCTTACGGGTGTAATGATTGAAGTTCCCATTCACCAGAAATCCTATAATTGTTTTCTTAGATGGAAATATATCCATGCCCAACCTGGCAGTGTGGCTGCTGATAGGCGATTTTGAAAAATTATCTTTAAGATCACCACCCTGGTAGATGCCATTATCATAAAAATTCCTGTCAAGATATAAATGATTTAATCCAATACGATAAGCATAATTATAATTACCGAATACGTTTACTTTTTTATTCCTGTAATTAAATGTTGTTCCTGTGTTTGTTTTTGAATAGATACCTTGTCCATAACCCGTATTGAATGTACCGTTGATCCCTAGCCGCTGATCTTTTTTCATATGAATGTCGATGATTCCTGAATTTCCTGCAGCATCATATTTGGCTGAAGGATTGGTGATGATATCAATACGGTCGATAGCTGCTGAAGGTAATCCACGAAGATAGTTTGCAAGATCGGCGCCTGTCATTGCAGAAGGTTTTCCATCAACCATGATAATTACGCCCTGCTTGCCACGCAAACTAATAACATCATTCTGGTTAACATTTACGCCGGGTGAACGTTCTAGTACATCCATTGCTGAACTACCGGCGCTGATAATGCTGCTTTCTACGTTAACCACAATACGATCAGATAATTGAATGAAGGGCTTTTTCGTTGTAACAGTTACTTCCCCCAGGCGTTTGGCGTTGCCTGCAATTAAATTCACATCATTCACTTTAACGGTTGGCCGCTGTTCAGTAATGTTTACTGGTGCAGAATATTTTTCTTCATAGCCGATGGCTGAAATGCGTATCAAATAATTTCCAACGGCAAGATGATCAAATTCAACCAGCCCGTCTTTGTCGGGTAAGGAAGTTTTTACAACAGAACTATCACTGGCCTTTAATAAAAAGATAGAAGCATTTTCAACTTTTTCTTTCTTATCGTTTAAAACGGTAATCGATATTTTACCATTATTAATTTGTTGGGCTAAACACAACTGGCTTAGGAAAATGAGTAACGTAAGAAATAAAACTTTTCTCATGGCAGAGATTTTTTTCAAATCTCTACAATTAACGACCGGTTTCGTAGTGATTAATTATTAATAGCAAATGCAGGACCATGAACGGCTTTTGCATGAAATGCTATTGTCGGAATTTTACCCATTACTATCCGCCAGAATTGTGTAACATTAATAATTATTCTTTAAATAACTAATAAATTACCCAAACAAAGTCCAAATATTGAGAATATAAAAAGTTTTAGCCAAAGATTGCGTTTATTATAGAATGCTATTGAAAAGCTGCCGATCGTATAGACGATTGCTAAAAAAATGGAGTTTTGCAAGCCCAGGCCACTTTGTGGAATATATCTTACCAGGATTGCTGCTGCACATATACATAAACTAAAAAAGATAAGGAAAATAACAGGAGTCATTAATGAAGATTGCTTTTTAGGTGTTTCCTGTTTCTTCATAGAAATATCAAAAAAAACAATTGCTAAAAAAAGAACAGCTGCAACTAACAAATAAAAATTCAGGTTGATATACGGAACATAACTGGTATCAAATTCCCGAAAGTTGAAATATCCATGTACTGTGCTTTTATCAAAAAAACGGATGATTGATGGTTGCAGAAGAAAACTTATGAGTGGAAGTATAAAAAGTATTGATGCAGTTAAGAATGGTTGTTGTCCGATATTTTTTTGAAGAAACAATGAAAAGGACTTTCCCCATTTAAAAATACTTAAGACCGAAATGCATAATCCAAAATACAATAATGCTTTTACAGGCATGTCAGCAGATGTTTGAGCCAAATAATTTTCCCTGTATAAATTAATTAGTTCATAAATAAACAGCAGTATCGTTCCAACAGAAATAATTAATCCTAATCCCATTGCTGAGTATGACCTTATTTTATTTGATACAAAAAAAGGATTGACTTTGTTGTATTCTTCAGAGATCGTATCTGTATTGCCGAGCCTCTTTATAATAATTAAAAATGCTTCCTCAGTAGAAAGGCCTTTATTTTGGAAAGTGATTACTCCATCATAAATATGGCCCTCCAATTCAGCCTCATCGTCATGTGTAAGGTTTGATTTTAAGTTTAAATTGTTGAGATAGTTTTTTATCTCGGACTGAAGGTTAAAATTTCCGGCTTCCATGATTTTTGTATTAAATTATTAAAGAAGTTCCATTGATCTATTTGCTCACTTAGCTGTTCTTTCCCTTTTTTCGTTACCACATAGTATTTACGTTCTTTCCCTGAATCTGCGGTTTTCCATTTGCTAATAACCCATTTCTTACTTTCCATTTTTTTTAAAACCGGGTATAAGGTTCCTTCTGCTATATTTAATTTCCCCTCACTCCTGGTTTTAAGTTGTTGAATTAATTCATAACCGTAATTCTCGCTTTCTGCAAGAATCATCAATATTAAAGGAGCAAGGGATGCCGCAACTAAATCTTTGGAATTATCAACCATACTTAGAATTTCTATGTAAATATACATAGAAATTCTAAGTAACAAAATATTTCTTTAAAACCCGCATTAATTAGATACGAAACGCTGGCAAAACCTTCCCAATTCATTTTGCTTATTATAGTTATGCTGCTGCTTAAACATTATTGTAACGATGGTGCAGAAGAAGAGATGGATTAAAATTAACAGGTTTTTAATATAAAGGGCAGGTATAAAACCTGCCCACAATTAATCCAGAGTAGCACAGTTATGTGCTATTTGAACGGATGTAAAAAATTTTGCTCCTTAGTGTCTGTGTATCCGTGAGTGTTTCCATAAATGTGCTAAGACGTTAGTTTGGACGCAGCTTAAATAAAAATCCTTCGGACGAAAATATTTTAATCAGCAATGGTATAGAATTTAAGTCCGCGGTTAAATTTAAAATCCGCAATTTTGCTGATCTACTTTTACCATGGAATCAAACAGGAAGGCAGCGATAGGTTTCATTTTTATAACACTCATGATTGATGTTACGGGGCTGGGATTGATCATCCCGGTATTTCCTGCATTGATTCAGCAACTGATACATGGCAATATAAGTGAGGCCTCCAAATTGGGTGGCTGGCTCACGTTTACTTACGCCATTATGCAGTTTATTTTTGCGCCCGTACTGGGAGGAGTGAGTGATAAACTTGGCCGTCGCCCTGTACTTTTATTCTCGTTATTTGGCCTCGGGCTGGATTATGTTTTTTTATCCTTTGCCCCAAGCATCGGTTGGTTGTTTGTTGGAAGGGCCATTGCCGGCATTACAGGTGCAAGTTTCACAACAGCCACGGCATATATCGCCGATATCAGTACAAAGGAAAACCGGGCACAAAATTTTGGAATGGTAGGCGCCGCTTTTGGTTTGGGTTTTATTATCGGGCCGGTGATTGGTGGTTTGCTGGGTACATTTGGACCACGCATTCCTTTTATGGTGGCTGCAGGCTTAAGTTTATTAAATTGTTTGTATGGTTATTTCATTTTACCGGAATCACTATCAAAAGAACATCGCCGTTCTTTTAGCTGGAAGCGGGCAAATCCATTGGGATCATTGCGGCAACTTGGTAAATACCCCGGGCTTGGTGGATTGATCAGCTCTTTTTTCCTGATATACTTAGCTGCACATGCCGTGCAAAGTAACTGGAGTTACTTTACGATTGAAAAATTCAAATGGGATCAAAAGATGATCGGCATTTCGCTTGGCGTGGTTGGATTGCTTGTGGCAACTGTACAGGGTGGCCTGATAAGAATTATAAATCCAAAACTTGGAAATGAGAAAAGCGTTTATATAGGACTGTTATTCTATGCTACAGGATTATTGCTTTTTGCTTTCGCTTCACAAAGCTGGATGATGTTTGCTTTTTTAATTCCTTATTGTATGGGAGGGATTTGCGGGCCCGCATTACAATCCATTATTTCAGGCAATGTTCCCAGGAACGAACAAGGTGAATTACAGGGTGCCCTCACCAGTTTAATAAGCGTTACTTCCATTTGCGGGCCACCATTAATGACTGGGTTGTTTGCTTCTTTTACAAAGCCAGGAACGAAATTTCATTTCTCCGGTGTGGCATTTCTCCTCGGATCGATCCTGATGTTGCTAAGCGCTTTCATTGCTTATCGCACATTAAAAACACATACACTTAAGACGTCGGAACTTTAAAAAATTACCTGCGTTTATACTATACATTTATTAGATTATTGTATAAAAAAAAGATTTTTTTTAACGTAGTTATGCACAATAAAGTCCTGATTATTACGCTTATATAGCAACCAATACAATCTGATTGTATTGTCTATGAAAAACCCTTGAAACTTAGAAAAACTACTAACCCAGCCTGCAACTTTTACGTTCCTGCCGGGAAATTTCCTCTAAATCTTGCGGGCATTTTCGAGATAATCACACACTAATTTATTGGCTACTTACAAAAATCATGATCTACTACAAGATTTTTTGTTAGGTACTACAGGACAACGAAGAGCCCCGGTATTGGACGGGGCTTCTTCATTTTACGTTGAGTATTGAATATTGTACGTTGAATATTGAAAATTCAGTTTGATCCCCATTTATTAAAGAGATTGCTCAAAATAAAAAGCCTTCCAATCTGAAGGCTAAAAGAAATATTCAATATTCAACGTACAATATTCAACGTTCAACTATAACACGGCAACAGCTCCGGCTAACTGGGTTGCAATTCCAACCAATAAACCCAGGTAAATATCTTTTTGTTCATGACTCCTGCTCAATAACCGTGATGTACATACAAAACCAGTTATCAGTATTGCAATACACAATGGCCATGTCATAAGCATTGTATTGGATCGGGCTATTATTAAAAAGAATCCAAGCAATCCTCCCATACCAATTGCATGCATACTTATTTTAAAATAAATATTTGCGATGAGTGCAACAGATGAAGCCAGAAAGATTCCCAGTATATAAGATGTGAGTAATAAAGGATATTGCGGTTGATTTTTAAATACCAGGTAGGCCCAGAAAAAAAAGATTCCTGAAAGTATGTAAGGAATGATCCTGTCCTTTTGTGTACGCAGGAATATGGAGTCAATAAATCCTACTGCTTTAGTAAGTAGTACGCTCATCAACGGAAAAAAAACAATGTTTAATCCAACGATAAGCATTGTTTGTCTTTTTTCTCCTGCAGAAAAACCGGAAAAAGCAGCAGGGTGTACATACAATAAAAACCAGGTAATGTATAACGGGATAAATATCGGGTGAAAGAGATAAGAAAAAAATCCTGAAAAGATCTTCCCTGCTATTCCTGGCGAATTGTTGTTTGCTGGTTCCTGTTCCGCTGTTAAAACAGTATTCATGTTAGAAAAATATTTTAACGCGTTATAAAATTTTTCTGAGCCTTGCTACAGGAATGTTCAACTGTTCCCTGTATTTAGCAACTGTTCTTCTTGCAATGTTGTATCCTTTTTCCTGGAGCATTTCGGTAAGTTTCTCATCACTGTAGGGATGTTTTTTACTTTCTTCTCCGATGAGGTCGGTAAGTATCTTTTTTACTTCACGTGTACTTACTTCTTCGCCACTGTCTGTTTGCAAACTTTCGCTGAAGAAAAATTTAAGCCGGTAGCTGCCAAATTCTGTCTGGACAAATTTGCTGTTTGCAACACGGCTCACAGTAGATATATCAAGATTGGTACGCTCAGCAATATCCTTTAATATCATTGGCTTAAGGTCCGTTTCATCACCAGTAAGAAAAAAATCATGCTGGTAATTCATGATCGCTTCCATTGTGTTCAACAATGTATTCTGTCTTTGTTTTATTGCATCAATGAACCATTTGGCAGAATCGATTTTTTGTTTGATGAACAATACGGCTTCTTTCTGCTGCTTGTCTTTTTTGCTTCCTTTATCATAATCTTTCAACATATCACGATAACCTTCGCTGATACGAAGATCAGGTGCATTCTTACTGTTAAGGGTAAGTTCTAATTTGCCGTTGTTGTTGTTGATGAAAAAATCAGGGATCACATAATTTTCTCCCTTGTTTGTATCGCCTACAGTTCCTCCTGGTTTGGGATTCAGTTTGATGATCTGTGCAATAATATCTCTTAATTGCTGGTCGTTAAGATCAAGTCCTTTCTGTATTTTTTCGTAATGTTTTTTTGTGAACTCATCAAAGTATTTATCAAGTACTTTAATGGCGAGTTCAATGTTTTTACCCTGGTCAAGTTTTCTTTGCAGTTGCAACAATAAACATTCCTGTAAATTTCTTGCACAAACACCTGGCGGATCAAATTGTTGTATTTGCGAAATGATATTATTTACCTCTTCTTCATTCGTATCTACGTTCTGGCGAAATGCAAGATCATCAATGATAGAAGCGATTTCCCTTCTTAAATAACCATCATCATCAAGGCTTCCAACGATCTGCTCAGCAATTTTTTGTTGCTGTTCATTTAACTTGAGCATACCGAGTTGCTGGAGCATTAATTCATTGAAGCTTGTTTCTACTTTGTGTGGGATCACCCTGTTGTCATCAGCTTCTGGGTAATTATCGTCACGCAGTTTATAATCACCAATATCATCATCGCCTTCATGAACATATTCGCTTATATCGATATTGTCATATTCTTCTGTACTTCCATCTTTTTCAAATTCATCTTCGTTTGAATCAGCAAATTCATCTTTGGGTTCAAATTCATCTTCATGTCCTTCATCCCCTTGTTCAAGTGCCGGGTTCTCCTCCATTTCTTCTTTGATCCTTTCATCCAATATGGCCGTAGGTACCTGCAGCAGTTTCATTAACTGAATTTGCTGGGGTGATAATTTCTGTAGTAATTTTTGTTGTAAGCTTTGATGTAATGCCATTCCGTTAGTCTTTAATTTTTACCTGGATATTCTTATAAATATGCAAAACGATTGCTCGTTTTAAAACGTAAATTTACACTAAAGGTTCACTTTTTTATGATAGCAAAAGGGAAAATTTTATTTTTTTGCATGATGTTTGCTGCAAATGCGACTTTCTGCCAAAATTCTCCTAAAACATCTATTTATCAGGTATTAAATAAAAAAGATTCCTTAAGCAAAGCCCCGTTTTCAATAACCCGGGTACCTGCAAATTTTTATGCAACACAATTAGGATTTTTCTGTAAAAAGGAATGGAAATTCGAATCAGCAACAAAATTGCCTTTTAGGTTCAGGCTTGGAAATGTTCAGTATTGTGATTGGCTGGAGGGGAAGAGGGGAGTTGTGTTGCCAGTACATTAAAGTTGACATGTTGATAAAGTTGACAGGTTAATAAAAGCTCTCAACTTGTTAACTTTATCAACATGTCAACTATTCATTATCTCACTACTTTAGGAATCAGCGCCGGCTCCTTAAAATAATTAACCCTGATACTATCTGCCCAGCCATTCAGGTTTTTCTCAAAAGATTTACTGCTATAAAATATCATGCCCTGTATGTTGGGCGTATTTCTCACTTTTACGATCTGTCTTGGTAATTGGGTTTTATCTCTCCATGCGGTATTCGTATTTGCCCGGTAAGTACCAAGGCCGATGTAGCAATTTTTTCCATATGTATGTTTGCTCCACCAGTCCACCAGTACTTCATAGGGTGCAGCGGGGTGGCCGAATTCCCAATACAATTGCGGCGCAACATAATCGATCCATCCATTTTTTAACCACAATAAAATATCTGCATACAATACATCATAGTTAGTAGGCCCGGCTTTGGTAGCGCTGCCATCGGGGTCTTTATCAATATTTCTCCATACGCCAAACGGGCTTATTCCAAACTGGCAATTTTTATTTTGTTGCCTGATGGTTCTTGATAACATGGAAATGATAGAATCTGTATTGCTCCTGCGCCAATCGGCTTTTGTCAAACCATTTCCATATTTATTATAGCTCACATTGTCAGGAAATTCTTTTCCGGGAAGCGGATAAGGATAAAAATAATCATCAAAGTGAATGGCATCTACTGCATACCTGTTTACCACATCTTTTACTACAGCAGTTACATAAGCCTGTGCATCTTTATTTCCGGGATCAAAATATTTTTTATCACCATAAGTGATGAACCAATCGGGATGTATATTGGTTATATGTGTAGCTGCAAGTGAACTTTTTTTTACATTGAATACCGCACGATAAGGATTCATCCATGCATGAAATTCCATTCCGCGTTTATGGGTCTCTGTTATCATGAATTCCAAAGGATCATAGTAGGGAACAGGTGGCTGTCCCTGTGTGCCGGTAAGCCATTGGCTCCATGGTTCAAAAGGAGAGGGGAAGAAAGCATCTGTAGCTGGTCTTACCTGTACAACAAGTGCATTGATACCATTTCGCTGGTGCATATCAAGCAGCTTTATAAAAGAAGAACGCAGTTCTTCACTATTGGTGGTTGGATGTTCGGGCCAATCGATATTATCAACAGTTGCGATCCATACTGCCCTGAATTCTGCTTTAGCAGGAGCTTGTGAAAAAATGTTGGTTACAATAAATACATTAAAAAAAATAAATACAAAGAGGGAAGCGCTGATTTTTTTAACCATTAGAAGAACGGATTTTATCAAGTAAGACATTTAGGTTTTTTACTTCTGCCTGGGATAAAGAACCGAATATAGCATCCATATCAGGTTCATACTGATCAAGTTTCTCCAGTAATTTTTTTCCCTTATCTGTTATCAGAACGTCTACAAGTCTTTTATCATTGGCACAAATTGTTTTTTTAACAAGACCTTTTAAAACCAGCCTGTCAACAATGCGGCTTGTATCACTCATTTTATCAAGCATGCGCTGGCGTATCTGTAATGTGGATATCGGCTTACCTGCCCCACGTAAAATGCGAAGGATATTAAATTGCTGTGCTGTAATTTTTTCCCTGTCGAAAAATGATTTCATTTTTTCATTCATCCAGTTGTAGGTATAAATGAAATTGATCACTCCTTTTTGATAATCATTCCTGAATTTCGATTGTGAAATATCCTGTTCAATGCCCATAAAGCGAGGTTATTAATTTACAAAATTAGAGTTTAGACACTGAGTGGGCAAAACATTCTTTGCGATATTAGCTAACAGCTTATTACCCACAGCTACTCTTTCCACACCGAAACCCCCTCACTACAATTCGCACATATATCAATATTCTTCCTGCTTTTCATGAGTTCGCCGCGGAACTGTTTGTAGTTGGGATTGTGCCATATATTTTTGAAGGATTCATTCTTAAGATTTCCCAACTGGTGCATAGCATCTTTATCAAAACAACATGGTACTACCAATCCATCCCAGGTGATCACATTGGCATGCCATAGTTTCCAGCAACGATTGGCAAGTTTATTCTTTGCCTTATAAGTTCCATCAGCATTTTTTTTATACCTGCTAAATTTATCAATAGTAGGAATAAGGTTGTTGGGATCATTTTCAAAATCATATACCTGCGCAGTCTTAAAACGAACTTCATCAACACCCACTTCTTTGGCCAGTCGTTTTATATCTTCTATTTGGTGCTCATTGGGTTTTACAACAAGGAACTGGAAAAAAACAAATGGTGTTTTGCTATTCAGTTGTTTTTTCCATTTTACAATGTTCTTAGCGCCTTCAATTACTTTGTCCAGTTTTCCACCAACACGGTATTGCTGGTATACATCCTGCGTGGTACCATCTATAGAAATGATCAAACGATCCAGACCACTCTCAACTGTTTTACGTGCAGCCTCATCCGTTAGGTAATGTGCATTGGTTGAAGTGGCTGTGTAGATCTTTTTAGCCGAAGCATACTTCACCATTTCAAGAAAATCGGTATTGAGATAAGGTTCGCCCTGGAAATAAAAAATGAGATAAAGTAATTGCTTGTGAATATCGTCAATGGTCCGGGAAAAAAAATCTTTTTCCAGCATACCGGTTGGCCTTGAAAAAGCTCTTAAGCCACTCGGGCATTCGGGGCAGCGAAGATTACAGCTTGTTGTTGGTTCGAAAGAAACAGAAACGGGAAGTCCCCACTGAACAGGCTTATTAATGATGCGGCTTATATAAAAGCTGCTTAAAACTTTAATACCATTCCACAAACGGGCAGGTGTAAGCTTACTTAGTAAATTAATGGTATCGTTCCGGTTCAGCCGCGGCATGCTGCAAAATTACTGGTATTTTGCTTGCCAATTGCTATTAAACGTCGTTGGGAACGAAGCAATCTAATCATAAAGAGATTGCTTCGTTCCCGGCAATGACGAATTAAACTATATAATATTATTCTTCTATAAAGTAGTCGG
The DNA here is from genome assembly GCA_047601875.1 of Ferruginibacter sp. GTDB lineage: Bacteria > Bacteroidota > Bacteroidia > Chitinophagales > Chitinophagaceae > Ferruginibacter. The sequence continues at coordinate 2,645,361 of JASGIL010000001.1, forward strand.
ATGCAGAGATTGGATCAGGTTCCAAAGTCTCAGTTTTGCAAGTAACATCTTTAAAGCAAAGTTCATTTTTTGAAAATGCTTCATAGTTATTAAAGATCACATTCAAAGTGATAAAATTCATTACGTAAGCCTGTGTTTCTGCTGGAAGATATTTTTTAATATCCCAGAATGTAGGTGTTTTTTTTCCGCATTTCTCCATTGCATTCCAAACATTTCCAACACCACAATTATAACTTGCCGCTATAAGCAACCAGTCATTATCAAGGTTCCTGCTTCTGTCCTTAAGATATCTTGCAGCAACAATGGTAGACTTATTAAAGTTTTTACGTTCGTCGATCCCGATGGTTTTTGTAATGTGCTTTTTTATTGCACGCTTTGATCTCTTTTTATTTTTAACTTCCACCTTTACTTTACGTGGGATCTTGAGGCCATATTCTTTTGCAACTTCATCCATGATCTGCCAATATCCAACTGCGCCGGCTTTTGAAATTGCATTGCCATTAAAGCCACTTTCCAATGCAAGCAACACTTTAAATTCCTGCGGCACATCATATTTTTTTAATATGGCTTCTGCTTTTGGAAACAATTGTTTGCTACGATTATAAGTATTGACGAGGTAATTCTTTCTTCTTGATGAGAAATTTTCAACATAATCGATCGATTCATCTTCGTTACCGGCAAGTATCGTTGGGTAAACAATATTGGCCTGCTGTACAACAATAGTCTCATCAGCTTTTTTATCAAGCGATGCTAATAATGTGTTGCGAATGGTGTCTGCAGGATTAACGATCGTATTGGCAAACGAATTATTGATGCTTATTGCAAAAAAAAGGCTTATACCAAATACACTAACGAAAGTCTTTTTCAATTCTCTTTTATATTTTGGTGAAATATTCTGGGCAGCAACGGCCAATTCAATGACAGTATTTCTTTAAACGTATTATGAAAAAGATTATTGCCTTGTATAGAAAATTTTAGCATGTTTATATATTGTACTTTTACCTTGATCACATGTTAAAATACTATCTTGGACTATCCGCGTAAATAAAACCCCTGAACAGGAATTATCATTAATGGCTAAAAGAAAAAAGAGAAGTTTAATACGTACCGTAATTGTTACAATAATAGTATTGGCAGCATTGTCGATGGCAGCTTATTATTTAAGCAATTATTTTTTAAAGCCATCTTTTAAACATTACACACAATATGGCATTGATATACCACGCAATTACAGCATACATGGAATAGATGTGAGCAAACACCAGGGAATTATTTCCTGGAAAGATGTAAAAGAAATGCAGGTGCAGGATGTAAAGATTGATTTCGCATTTATAAAAGCAACAGAAGGAATTAGTCTTGTGGATGAACAATTCAGGAGGAACTGGTTCAATGCAGAAAAAGCCGGGGTGACAAAAGGGGCATATCATTTTTTTATTGCAAGCAAAAGTGGAAAAGCGCAGGCTGAAAATTTTATAGAAACTGTTAAGCTTGAAAAAGGAGATCTGTACCCTGTATTGGATGTTGAACAAACGAATGGAACTTCTGTTGACGTTTTACAACAACGCGTTGCTGATTGGTTGTTAATGGTAGAAAAACAATACCATGTTAAACCCATCATTTATACAAATGCTGATTTTTACCGTACTTTTTTAGCCGGTCGATTCGATGATTACCCACTCTGGGTTGCACATTACTTTGTGCTTAACAAACCACGTATTGAAAGGAACTGGTACTTCTGGCAACACAATGAAACGGGCCATGTAAATGGTATTGGTACTTTTGTAGATTTCAATGTTTTTAACGGGGACAGTATTCTTTTTAAAAAATTGTTAGTGCCTTAAATGGCTCTTTCATTTATGATAGCGGTTGCTGAGTACAGTATAAGTGCTCTAAATAAGCCCCATCGGGGCACCTGGTTTGTAGAATAATGATTTGAATCATTCATTTCGTTCTGTAGGAACGTATTGTGTTCCGATAAATACAAATCGTTCCTACGGAACGAATACGATTTTATAAATACATTCAATAAATGAAATGCTCCGCTGGAGCAAATAAAATGTTTCGAGGAATCATCGTGAGGACACCAACCACGGAAATTGCCGTGGCCGGACCTGCCACTTAGAATCATTTTAAACAGCGTATAAAATATAATCTCTAAATTGCCGGTATGGGAATGGAAGATGAAACCAGGCGTTTTTTGATATTGATCGTAAACACAATTTCACTCGTGTTTATATGGATGGCTTTGAATGTACTTGCAGGAATATATTTCGAACTTGGTTTTTTTGAAGGCAGGCCCGGCTGGAAAAATTATATTTATTACGCGGCTTTATTAATTTCTCTTTTTATTCTTCTGAAATATCTCTGGCGTAAATGGAAGCTTTAGATGAAGTTTCAACTGCTATGATCAGAAACGATCACCCATTTACCTTTTACTTTTTTTAAGAGTAATGTAAAATGCCCGCCAACATCACCCATGCTTCTTGTTAAATGCCACTTACCCACTACATGAAAATATAACACCGATAAACGTTTTACTTCAACGATACTGAAATCAAGTTTACCCATTGCTGCAGTATCAGGATATGCTTTTTTATAATTGTTGAGCGTATTTTGCCAGCCATAAGTAACGCCGTTCTTACCAACAAACATTAATGAATCACTTTGCCAGTACCCCTGCATATAAAGATTGATATTGCCGGCGTTCCATGCTTTGGCCTGTTCATTTAAAACATCACGTACAGCAACTTCGTCTTTGGTTTGTGCCTGTAAAAATTGAATGGAGAGAAAGAAAATTATGAAGCAAATAAGTTTCCTGTTCATTAAAATAGTATTTAATAACAAGATAACAAATTTCTAATGCTGGTGATGCGCCGATTGACATTTGCTTTTATGGCACAACCTGTAATTCAAATAATGTGCAGAAACGATCAATATAACTGCAGGGATCAGAAAGTAAAATTCATACTGGTGAAAAAATTGCTTGGTCGTTAAAAAAACAAAACCCAACGCAAAAACAGATACAGGTACCAAAGAGCGGTGATGCTTTACATACCCATGAAACAAAGAGTAGGCTCCAACAATAAAAGCCAACGTGATCATGCTCCATTCAAAAAACATATTATGAATGATGTTCACACCAAACAAAGGGAGGCTTGTTACGATCAATGGTAAAATGGCACAATGAATTGCACATGCAAGTGATGTAGCGATTCCTAACCCGTCCCAGTTTATCTTAAAATTCATGCGGATGGCAAATATACGATAATTGCACTATTGTTGCAAGTTTTAACAATGTTAAACCCGATAATTTTTTATCCCTCGTATTTCAGGTGTAAATTTGCAGGGTTATGTTAAAGAAGAAGAATATCTGGTGGGTTTATATCCTGTTTTTTGCTGTATTGCTGGGCGTTTTTTACCTGGCCCTTTTTAATGAGCCTCATTTTCATGAATCAAAGCTGGCAGTGATCAATCCAAACATTCCTGATTTTCATTTTGTGAACCAGGATGGAGATAAGATCACGCAAAAGAATACACAGGAAAAAGTTTATGTGGCAGAATATTTTTTTACAACCTGCAAAGGAATTTGTCCTTTGATGAACGCCAACATGCGAAGGGTTTATGATCATTTTAAAGATGAAAAAGATTTTATGATCATCTCTCATACCTGCATGCCTGAAACAGATAGTATCCCTATACTAAAGGCATATGAACAAAAAATGATCAATGGAAATTTGATTAAAGGCAATGACGGTTCTTATAAAATATCAACAACAGGTACAGAAAGCAATCCTTTGCCAAAAAATCCAAACTGGATCTTTGTTACCGGCGACAAAGCAGAATTATATAAACTCGCCAGGCAGGGATATATGATCGACAATGGTAAACCAGATAGCACCCAACTTATAAAAGACCAGTTCATACACACCCAGTTCTTTGCACTTGTAGATAAGTATGGACGTGTAAGAGGTATTTACGATGGATTAAAAGAAGACGAGATACAAAAACTGATGACAGATATCACCGGCTTGTTAAAAGAAAAAGTTGATCATAGCAGGTTCCTGAATAATTTTAGCAACACTCCTAATTAATCATACCATGAAAGATAATCTTGAAATATTAAAGAAGAACGGCCTTAGTGTAACAGAGGGAAGAAAAAAGATACTTGAACTTTTTTTAGACAATGAAGGCGCTTTGGCTCATGCCGATATTGAAAGATATACCGATGCTGCATTTGACAGGGTTACTGTTTACCGTACTTTACAAACTTTTGTTGACAAGGGAATTATTCATCAAATACCGACTACCGATAATTCTATTTTATATGCTTTGTGCAAACACAAATGCGAAGCAGGCCATCACCATGATGAACACGTGCATTTTATTTGTAATCATTGCGGGAAAACAATTTGCCTTGATGATGTAACTGTTCCAGCTGTAAAACTTCCAAGAGGATTTAAACCTGCACAATCTGCAATGGTTGTAACGGGAATTTGTAGTGATTGTAAATAACGGCAATCGGCAATCATTGTCAATTGTCAATTGAATGCATTTCCTCGTTTACAAATTCCATCAACCCTTTAATTTTCTCAGGAGAAAAATCAAATACAAGCCCCGCGGTTTTATATAATTCAGGAAGTGTTTTGGTTCCGCCAAGTGTTAGGGCATTGCAATAATTATTCAACGCCTGTTCTTTATTTTTTTTGTATTGCATCCACATGCCGATAGCACCGAGTTGGGCAATACCATATTCTATATAATAAAAAGGAACTTCAAATAAATGCAACTGGCGCTGCCATGCATTGCTGCGGAAAGTTTCAAGACCGCTATAATCAATCACATCGTCTTTGAATTCATTGAGAATGTTAGTCCATGCAGCTGTTCTTTCTTCATGTGTATGTACAGGATGCTCATATACCCAATGTTGAAATTTATCAATGATAGCGATCCATGGAAAAATAGTTATTACTCTTTCAAGCTGGTGTTCTTTGGCTCTTTTAAGATCTGCTGCATTATCAAAAAAAGTATCCCAGTGATCCATACTGAAAAGTTCCATGGCCATGCTTGCAACTTCAGCAATCTCCATTGGATATTCTTTAAAACCGGTAAGCTCGAGGTTATGAGATAAGAATGAATGTACTGCATGTCCGCCTTCATGTACCATCGTGGTTACATCATGCATCTGCCCTGCAGCATTCATAAAAATAAACGGGGCGCCACTTTCTGCTAACGGACAGTTGTAGCCGCCGGGTGCTTTTCCTTTACGGCTTTCAAGGTCAAGATGATCGAGGGCTTTCATTTTTGTAAGGCAATCGCCAAAGAAAGGCCTTAGCTGGTTAAAACATGCAACAGACTTCTGCAATAATTCTTCACCGGTTTCAAAAGGGTGTAAAGGCGTTGTGCCTGCTGGTTCTGCTTCAAGATCCCAGGGACGCAATTGATCAAGGCCCAGTGATTCTTTTTTCTTTTTATATATTTTATTCACCAGTGGTAACACGTGTAGTTTTACCGCTTCATGAAATTTGAAACAATCTTCTTTGGTATAATCAAAACGGCCCAGTTCTTTAAAACGATAATCACGGTAATTCTCAAAACCTGCATTTTTAGCCTGTTGGTGCCTGAGTGTAACAAGCTTATCATATAATTCGCTGAGCTTTTCCTTATCTTCAAATCTTCTTTGTTGAATTTTCCTGTACACTTCTTCACGCAGGGTCCTGTCGTGGTGTTCTAAAAATTTACCTGCCTGTTGTAAAGTATATTCCTGGCCATTAACAGTTATCATCATAGCGCCGGTGATCTGTCCAAACTGTTGTTGCAACACTGCCATTTCTGCCTGCAATGGAATATTCTCTTCACGAAAAAGTTCTATGCTCTTGCGTACACTGCGCAGGTAAGTGAAATATTTTTCTTTGTCAAGTTCATTTACTGCAGTTGCATTCACCAGTTTTTTATTCAATGCGTCCGAATATGGTTGGATCTTCGGTTGTATTTCCAAACAGAAAAAATTAAATGCTTCTTCCAACTCTTTGTTTTCAGTATCGCAGGTCATTTTGATCTGGCGCCAGCATGCATCTTCATTAATGACTGCTTCCAGTTCACTTTGATCCTTTAACCATTGCTCCAGTTTTTGCTTAGTAGAAATATCTCTTTCCATTAATTCTTTGAACCATGGTTCTAATGCTTCCCAGTTGGTAAGGGTAAAATTGGAAGGAAGAAAATGACGATCGAGTTTTTTTATATCGGCAGAAAACATAAGGGTGAATTGTGAATGGTGAAGAACGGGAATCGTCAATCGGCAATCGAAAGGAGTTTTGATTTTAGAAAGATCTATAAATCTGAAGAACCATCGATTGCCGATTCACAATTGCCGATTGACGTTATGCCATCTTACGCGGCGTATTTATTTTTTTAGGAGGGGCACTTTTTACTGCCGTTGCTTTTGGGGCAGCAGGTTTAGAAGCAGCCGTTTTTTTCTCAGCAACAACATCGCTTGTTGTTTCTTCTGGTGCTGCATCAGATAATTTTATTTCAATATTATTTTTCGTAAGAATATCGAACCACTTTACCATTTTTTTCATGTCGCTTCCATATACCCTTTCAAAATCCATATCAGGATATACTTTTTCAAAATAAGATTTAATTGCTTTAGCATCTGCCTTGGCATCCGGAAGCGCTTCTTTGCTTTCTTTCATTGCAAGAAATACATCAGTCAGGTTCACATTATCCTTTACTGTAAATATTTCAATGCTTTCCAAATGTGAAAAACTATGTAAACGGTTGCTTACGAATTTTGTGCTTTTATCTTCCAATGAACGAACGATACCGCCATCTGCTTTTGAAGAGATCAATTCAAACAAACCACCTAATCCTGTTACTGAAACTAGTTTATTATACTCCATACAAATAAAAATTTAAGCTTGCAATATATTATAAAAAGGCTAATTATCAGGGCATAGAAATTGTAAAATCATCTTAATATCAAAAAAAATTATTTTAACCGCCTGTTTTCTTAACCAAGGTCGTCTAAAGAGAAGCAGAAAAAAAATATATATGAAAAGAATTGGCTTAATGGCGTTTTTAGTTTGTTTAATGCATTCAATATCATTTGCTCAGAACGGAATTATCAGGGGAACACTCAGGGATAATGTAGATTCCAGCATCGTAAAAGGTGCAACGATATCTCTTTTATTACAGCTCGACAGCAGTGTTGTAAAAGATATAGTGTCAGATTCTACAGGCAATTTTCTCCTGAATAATTTAAATGCCGATAGTTTTATTGTGAAGATAAGCACCATTGGCTACCAGGAATATGTGTCATTTATTACCCTTAATGAGAATGAAAAGAACCTTGGTACGATCAGGCTGAATAAACAGGGAAAAGATCTTGCCGGTGTAACTGTTATTGCAAAAACGCCACCCGTTGTTCAAAAAGGAGATACTTCTCAGTTCAGCGCCAGCCAGTACAAGGTAAACCCCGATGCAACAACCGAGGACCTTATTAAAAAAATGCCCGGCATCACGGTTGATAAAGATGGTACTGTAACCGCACAAGGCGAGCAGGTAAAAAAAGTAACGATCGATGGAAAAGATTTTTTTGGTGACGATGCATCTGCTGCATTAAAGAATTTACCTTCTGAAGTAGTTGATAAGATTCAGGTATTTGATAAACTCAGCGACCAGGCACAACTCACCGGGTTTGACGACGGTAATTCAGTAAAAGCAATCAATGTAGTAACAAAAACAGGAGTAAAGAATGGACAATTCGGAAGAATATATGCAGGTTACGGTACGGATGACCGTTATAATGCCGGTGGTAACGTAAGTTTTTTTAAAGGAGACAGGCGCATATCATTCGTTGGCAACTTCAATAATATCAATCAGCAAAATTTTGCTTCGCAGGATCTCTTGGGGCTTACCAGCAGTGGCAACAGCAACCGTGGTGGCGGCAATAGAGGTGGCGGTGGTGGTTACCAGGGTGGTGGAGGAAATAATTTTTCCGTCGGCCAATCAAATGGTATCAGCAACACCAATGCGGTGGGTATTAACTATAGTGATAAATGGGGAAAGAAAATAAATGTAACCGGTAGTTACTTTTTCAACAACAGTACCAATAATAATGATTATACAACCAATACACAAACATTGGGCGATGATCCGCAGTTCTCCACGCAAATTGGTACAAGTCATACAACCAACTTCAATCACCGGTTAAACCTGCGACTTGAATATAAAATGGATTCTTCCAATTCATTATTCATTATTCCAAGCATCAATTTTCAAAATAATAAAAGCAATTCTTTTTCATCATTACAAACTTTGGATGATAAGGAAGATTCTGTAAATAATTCTATCGCCGATTCTAAAACAAACAGGGATGGCTACAACATAAGAAATAACATTTTATTCCGCCACGCATTCCCTAAAAAGGGAAGAACAATATCACTTGGGTTCAATACTACATTTACAAAAAACGATGCTGATTATACTACTGATGCACGCTACCGTTTTTACGACAGCTTAGGTGTGTTTACAAGAGATTCTTCTCAAAACCAGTTTTCTGATAATCCAACGCACGGACATACAATTGGCGGAACGATTGCTTATACCGAACCCATTGGTAAAAAAGGGCAATTACAAATTGAATACAATCCAACCGTTCAAAAGAATACCGCAGACCAGAAAACATTTTTATTTGACGGGGAGAAGTACACGCAATTTGATACTTCGCTTTCCAACAAGTTTGACAATACAGTTACGACAAACAACGGTGGAATAACATATCGTTATTCAAAGACAAGAGATGATATGCTTTCTGTTGGGCTAAGTTACCAGAATACAAAACTGGAAAGCCAGCGCATATTTCCTACAACTACAAATGTTGATCAGTCATTCTCCAATTTTTTACCCAATGCTATGTGGCGGAAAAAACTTTCTCCAAGAAGCAACATTAGAATATTTTACAGGGCATCTACAAATTTTCCTTCTGTGAATCAATTACAGGATGTGGTGAATCTCACCAATCCATTAAGAGTAAGTGTAGGTAATCCATCATTAAAACAATCATTTACTAATTTCCTTTCAGGAAGATATACCTATACCAATTCAAAGACCAGCCAAAGTTTTTTTGCAAATATATTTTTGCAAACAACAGCCGATTATATATCTAATGGAATATGGGTTGCAAAAAATGATTCAACGATACAACAGGGAAATTTATTGAACAAAGGTTCGCAGCTAACCAAGCCTGTTAACCTTGATGGCTACAGGAACGTTCGTACATTTTTTACTTATAGTTTTCCTGTTAAACCAATTAAAACAACCATTAACCTGAATGCAGGATTTGGTTATACAAAACTTCCGGGCCTTTCAAATTATACGCCTACCATTACTGATAATGTTACTTACAACGGTGGTGTTGTGCTTGCAAGTAATATCAGCGAGTATGTAGATTTCAATATTTCTTATAATGCTAGTGTGAACAATGCCCACACAAGAGGGCAAACCATTGCAGATAATAATTACGTGAATCATGTTATTGGCGGAACACTGAACCTGTTGAATAAAAAAGGATGGTTCATACAAAACGATGTGTCCAGTCAAATATATCGTGGCTTGTCGGGCAGCCTTAATCAGAATTTCACTTTATGGAATGCTTCTATTGGAAAAAAATTCCTGAAAAAACAGGCTGCTGAAATTAAACTGTCAGTATTCGACCTGTTGAAACAAAATCAAAGTATAACAAGAACGGTAACCGAAAGTTATATACAGGATAATCAAAGCGAAGTGTTGCAACGTTATTTTATGCTGACATTTACTTACAACCTTAAAAATTTCGGAACACCCAAAAAAGGTGGATATAATAATAACCAGGAATATGGTCCCGGTATGAGACCAGGTGGCGGGCAATTTTAATTAATTTTGAGGTTCACGATTAATTAATTTGTTTGAACCAGGCCGATACTATTTTTAAATTGAAAAGTGCTGATGCAGCAATATTTAAAGATGTTGTTGATGCATGGCAAAATAAGGTCTATAATACAGCAGTAAGTATTGTACAGAATGAACAGGATGCAGAAGATATAACACAGGAAGTATTTGTTACGCTCTATGAAAAGATCGGTGATTTCAGGGAAGAATCGACACTCTCTACCTGGTTGTACAGGATCACGGTAAGCAAATCGCTGGATCATGAAAAAAGAAAGAAAAGAAAAAAGCACGGTGGGTTATTAAGAAAGATTTTTTTGACAAAAGAGGAAGATGAACCGGTAAATTTTGATCACCCGGGCATATTGCTGGATAACAAAGAAAAAGCAACCGTACTTTTTAAAGCGTTAAAAAAATTACCGGAAAAACAACGGGTTGCTTTTACCCTTCATAAACTGGAAGGATTGAGTTACCAGGAAATTGCATCTGTAATGAATACAACTTTATTTGCGATAGAATCATTACAGGGCAGGGCAAAAAATAACCTGAGAAACATTTTAAAAGAATATTACGAACAACATTTGTAAACGATTTAATATTTTAATACAATGCGTAAAGAGCGTATTGAAAAATTGGTGGATGATGCAATAAAAAGTTTTGATGCTGCAAAAAAAGCCGAACCAAAACCTTTTTTATTGACCCGTGTGATGGCTGCTATCAATAACCAGTCGGCCAGTCAAAATGTATGGACAAAGGCAGCGGTTTTCATCAGCAGGCCGGGTATTGCCATAGCCGGGCTTTTATTGATCATACTTGTAAATACCACAATTATCATGGTTAATAAAAGCGATAGCGAGCAACCAGGTACTGCTCAAAATAATTTCGCGACCAAAGATGATTTTGCTATTAATGCAAATTCAATTTATTACATAGAAAATCCTGAACAATAATGAATGAACAACCCAAAAACAAGGTCCTGATCATTATCATTGGCATTTTATTGGTTGCCAATATCATCATGCTTGCATTCTTTATTTTTGGTAATCAAAAAGAAAAAAAAGACAGGAGTAGCAGGGATAGCTATGTAATAGAATATCTTGAAAAAGAAGTAGGATTCAATGCGGCGCAACTGGCAAGGTACGATTCATTGAGTAAGCAACACCGTGAGCAACTGAGATCGGTATTCAATGAACTTTCAACAGGAAGAAAGAAAAATTTCAAGTCGCTGGTTGAAGCATCATTCAGCGATTCAGCCATCGATAAAGCCGCAGATGATATGCATGAGCAACAGAAAGCACTGGAGCTGAATATGCTTAAATATTTACGGGAAGTACGGAATATCTGTACCGCAACGCAAATGGCCACTTTTGATACCGGGTTCTATAAAATATTTGGAAAACGAGGCTCATCACATAAAGAAAAATGATACCTTTATTACAAACAATAAAACAAACTAAAATGAAAAAACAATTCTTATTATTTGCTGCCGCTACGCTTTTCAGCGTTTCATCATTGATGGCGCAGGCCGGACGTCAAATGTCTTCACCAGAAGAAAGGACAAAAGCAACAATGGAAAAGATCAATCAATTCAATCTGTCTTCAGATAATTACAGTAAAGTTCAAACCATCCTTATGGATTTTTATAAAAGTGCACAAACTGTTACACAGGAAATGCGTGCTTCAGGAGCTGATCGTAATGCAATGATGGAAAAACGTAAAGGTTTGGCAGATGAAAGAGATGCTAAATTAAAAGCAGTATTTACTGCAGAAGAATATCAAAAATGGGTAGATGAAATTGAGCCAACTACAAGGCCACAAAGAATGCAGGCTCCACCTGCTGCACCTGCAGAAAAGAAAGGAGCTCCTGCTGAGAAAAAAGCAGCACCGGCAAATTAATATCATTTAGATCATTATAATAAAAAGCTCCTGTTGATGCAGGAGCTTTTTATTATCACGATCTTTTTGATTCCCGTGGTCGGTGAGGACACCGACCACTTTTCGATATTAAAATTCAATATGTTTTTTAATGATTTATTGAAAGCGCTTCTTTTTTAAAAGCTACTAACTTATAATTCGCAGCTTATAGCTAATGGCTATTTCCTCTCAACTTTATGATCAACCGCAGGCACCGTTTTTAAATATGCATAGATCGCTCTTACTTCCTTATCGGTTAAATTGATATATGGTATCATCGGATAATGAAGCGCAGGGCCGCCATCCGGAACTATACCGGATTTAACAGCATTTACAAACTGGTCCTCGGTCCAGTTACCAATGCCGGTGTTTTTATCCATGGTAATATTTAAACTGAATATTTCTTTTCCTTCTAACGTGAACAGTTTGTTCCCACCCGCAAAAAAACCAGGAGATTTTTCAGGAGTAAAATAATCATTGGTTGCAAAATCTTTTGAATGACAGGCAAAGCACTCATACTGATAAAGAGAAATGTATTTTCCCCATTTAACGATATCAGTTGTATCAGGATCGGGAATTACAGCCGATGGATATTCAAAAGGTTTGAATGCACCGATCGTTACCAGGAATTTTGTAAGAAAAGATGGTTTTGAATCCGGCATGCGGATAGGATCGGGTTGCACCCATGCATTATCAGAACGAAGGAACGCCACAATGGAATAAAGATCCTCATCAGAAATATGGATCAACTTGGGCATGTATGGAGGAAGGTATTGCCCATCTGGTTTTATACCGGTTCGGATCAGGTGAATGATATCAGCATCACTCCATTTGCCAATGCCGGCGTTAGGATCTTGCGTAATATTCTTACTAAAGAGTTTGCCGAATTGCGGAGCTTCACTTAATTCTCTCCCGGTAAACTTTTTTGTAACATCGCTATAATGACAACTATGGCAAAGCATGGAAGCAAGCTTTGTGCCCCGTGTAATTCTTTCGGGCGTAACATCAACCTTAACTGTTATTTTTTTTACTGCAAATTTTGGAATGCTTCGCATCGAAACATAAGAAGCAAAAATTCCAATAGCTATTATGAAAATTAAAACGATGATGAGTAAAACCTTCAAAAACTTTTTCATGATCAGAAGATTTAATGGTTAAAAGGAAATTTACAAAACATATATTAAATATAACAATCAATCCCGAACATCAATAGGCTTTTATTGAAACCGATTTAAAATTTAGTGGTATTTTTTCTCTGCAGTATAATTTCAAACTACCATATTATAATATTATTTCCTGTTACTCCAGGCCCAGGTAATCAACAATGGTTGCAATACGATCAGTCTCACCCACACGGCCCATTGCGGCAAACAAAAATCTTTTATACAAAACCCAACCTTTAGCATGTAAATATGAGTTGGTATAAATGCGATCAACATACAAATGATTCCATAACAGGCCAGCCTCCTTGTTTGAGCAAATAATAATAAAATACTAAAACTGATTTCTGCGATGCCGCTGCAAATGTTTATTAACTCCTGGTTGGAAAAAAAAGGAGGAATGATCTTATAGTATGCATCCGGGTTATAAAAGTGATTGATGCCTCCTGCCAGGTAAAAAATGATCATGACTGGCAGGCTCGTCTTTTTCATATTATGAAAATAATGATGTTTAGTGTATTCTGCGGCGTTATTAAAATTAATTTATCCTTTCAAGCCGCGACAGCTTTAAGGCTTGTATCTAATAGATATAAAACAAATTATTATGAGAAAGACATTACGTTATATAATACCCGCTCTTTTATGCATTTGCCTGTTAAATGCCTGTAAAAAAAGTTTTAATGAACAGCAATCTGTTCCAATTCCGAACAACCCGGACCTTTCTACGCAGATGTATCAAAGCGTATCTGGCTTTGTGACCAATGAAAATGGTTCACCGGTATCTAATGCAAGTGTATCTGCTGGTAGTAAATCAACAACTACTGACCAGGAAGGTCATTTCGTAATAAATCATGTATTGCTTTCCAAAACGGCCGGGTTTATAAAGGTGATCAAACCTGGTTATTTTGATGGATACCGCACGTTTGTAGGAATAGAAAACCAGGAAACATTCACCCGGGTACAAATGGTACCTAAAACCGATGTAGGAACTATTGATGCGATATCAGGTGGTACAGTATCTACGACTGAAGGTGCATCGGTTGTCTTACCCCCTAATGCTGTTGTGCATGCAACAACAAATGCTCCTTATTCCGGGAACATACACGTGGCAGCACACCTCTACAACCAGAACAGTATTGAACAGTGGAGTAAAATGATGCCTGGTGATCAACGTGGCATTGACAGTAACGCACACATGCAATTATTAAAATCTTATGGAATGCTTGCAGTGGAACTAACGGGAGATGCCGGCGAGTTATTACAAATAGCAGCAGGAAAAGAAGCAACCATTACAACACCTATTCCGGCCGCATTATCTGCAGATGCCCCCGCCAGTATTCCTCTATGGTCATTTGATGTTGCAAACGGTTTATGGAAACAGGAAGGTGCCACAACAAAAAACGGTAACACTTATACAGGTAATGTTCAACATTTTTCTTTCTGGGATGGTGCAACAGGCGTACCTGTTGTTAATCTTACAGCACAGGTTTTAAACAATGCACTGCAGGCAATCGGAAATATTTATATATGCATACGCAGGGCAGATGATCCCAATATAGGTACATCTTCATTTACAAATAACCACGGAAACGTGAGCGGGGCTATACTTGCAAATACTGATTTGATATTCGAGGTATACACCGTATGCGGAGGTGTAAACCTGGTATACTCTCAAAATTTCACTACTACTAACAGTAATGTGGATCTTGGAACAATTACAGCAAACCTGGGGGACCTTCTCATTGTAACGGGTTCAGTGGTTGATTGCAATAACGCACCCGTAACTGATGGCTGGGTACTACTGAGGATTGCCAATGTAACCTGGCATGCGCCAATTACGAACGGAACCATTAATTTTTCAACAACAACTTGCAGTGATCTGAGTACTACCTATGTGGCGGTGGATTGGGGACATAGTAAGCAAGGGCCTATAGGAGCTGTTACACTTCATGCAGGAACAAACGACCTCGGTACACTACATGCGTGTGGTACAAGTACGGAAGGATTTGTAGAATACTCAATTGATGGTGGTCCCCTGATACGTGTAGATCAACCAAGAGATACCCAGAAAATGATTGCTACTTATGCCCCAATGGAAACGAATATCATTACAATAGACAGGGATGGAAACCCGCTACCCAATATGGCATTTGCTTTTGATGGTGGCTCTTCAATCGGTTCGGGTCATTTGGCAAGTTTGTTCCAATCCCGTGGTTTCCCTACAGGCATGGCCAATACTTATAATGCAGGTTATTCGCCGCTTGTTGTTACCGTTACTGAGTTCGGTGACTGGGGAGGTTTTATCGCAGGATCTTTCTCCGGGCATGTACAGGATCAAAATGATCTTACGGATCATCTCGTTCACTGCACATTCAGAGTTAGACGGGCTTAAAAGTAACAATATCAAATTCTATTAACAGCCACAAGAAAGTATTTTAACAAGCCTCATTCAATGACCGAAAAAGAAATCATACAAGGTTGTATCAAAAAAAATCATGTTTGCCAGCGACTTTTATTTGAAAAGTTCGCTGGCAAAATGCTTTCACTTTGTCAACGTTATTCAAAGGATCAGCAGGAAGCAAAAGATATTACACAGGAAGGATTCATCAGGGTATTTGATTTTATACATCAATTCAAATTTGAAGGAAGTTTTGAAGGATGGCTGAGAAGAATTTTTGTAAACGTTGCAACCCGCCATGCAAGCAAAAGAAAGATCAGCTTTACAGATATTGATATTGTTGAAACAGATACAACAACCATTGATGCATCTGTGGTTTCAAAATTATCAGAAGATGAAATACACAAATTCATCAGTCGCATGCCCGAAGGATACAGGCTTGTATTCAACCTGAATGTAGTAGAAGGATACAGCCACGAAGAAATAGGAACATTGTTGGGAATACAGCCATCAACATCCCGTACTCAATTAACAAAAGCCCGCAGGATGTTGCAATCGCTTATTTTAAAAAATTTTAATGCAGTAGTATTATGAACACACATGAATTCGATGATATCATAAAACAAAAAGCACAACAACGGGAAGCCGATGTGCCGGATGATCTTTGGGATGGTATTAAAGATGAAAGAAAAAGAAGAAGGTTTCCTTTCTTCTGGCTAACATTGATCATACTGTTCCTGGGAGTTAGTGGCATTGTATGGAACATGAATAAAAAATCCGGAACTGTTGAAATAGCAGGTAAAAAAACAACAACAGAAAAAAATAACCAGATCAATAGAAATGAAAGCGCCGGGAATATAGATAATAGTGTTGCTGTTATTCCTGTATTAAACAATAACCACAAAAAAGATAACACAGTAATAATCAATTCAACAAACACTGACGGTGTAAAACTGAATTACAATAATAAACAAGCAACGACCATTTCAAATAAGAAAGACATTGCTTTGATTACAACTATACAGCCTGGTTACGATCAAAAAGCTAATGATGAAACCAACGAACAACGCTTTAGGCCTCATAAAAATAAACGCAATACCAGCGCAAACGCAAAAGTGCATACTGTTGCGGGGGAGATCGAAAGTTTAACTGATCATACTCAGGGAGAAGAAGAAATATTCACTGCAAAAAAAGATGAGGTTTATAGCAACGGTAATGGAAAAACGAATATTACAGGTGCAGAAATGGGGGATACATTAATCAATGCTGAAAAAGATAATGCTGATAAAATAGTTTCAGCTAAAAACGAATTGCTTCCTGTAAAACAGGATAGAGATTCTTTATTTACCCCGAAAATAAAAGATATAATTACTGATAGCCTTGAAAATAAAAAAACAATTGTGGTGCATGATCAGAAAAAGCCAAAGGCAAATAATAAAAGATACCGGCTGAGAATAGAAGCCGGCATTACCGGTGTTTCCCCAATACAGGATTATAAGCAGCCTCTTTATGTAAAACGGGCGCTTGATCATCCTGATAGTCATTCTGAATTTATGTCCGATAAGATCAAAACAAACGTCGAAGCAGGAATGGGATTTAACATTGGTCTCGTAAAAAATATAAAAAGGAGGTGGAGTATTGGTGCTGGAGTACAATACCTGCGCATTACAGAACATTTGCAAATGTGGGGTATAGAAACAAATACCAATTATACAATCGTGCAAAGAGTGATCAATGGACCAGGTGGCCCTTCCATAAAATCTGATACCACCAGTGCGGTGTCGAGAGATAATACAACTTTAAATGGTCGTAATATTTATCATAGTTTAAGTATTCCATTGTTTATGCGATACAAGTTAATTGACAGAAAAAATTGGTGTGCAGAAATTACGGCCGGCGTTTATATCGATCTGTTAAGAAAATATTATAACAGTACTCCCGGAAAATTTGAAACTGTGTATACATACGGAAGAGAGTCCAACGAATCAAAAAGTACAATGGGTGTTGATCTTTTTGCCGGGCTGCATATAGAAAGAAGGTTGTCAAAAAAATATTCTTTGTTTGCAATGCCGGAATTTCACTATAATCTTTCATCGTATAAAACAAATAATCTTTCTTTTAATAAGAAAATTCATAAGCCAACTGTTTCAATCGGGATCAGCAGATATTTATGATGTATGATGTATGATGTATGATGTATGATGTATGATGTATGATGTATGATGTATGATGTATGATGTGAAGAAGTGTAGTCTTCAAGTTATAAAAAAATCATACATCATACATCATACATCTTACATATATTACACTTCGAAGTATTATACAACTCCGAAATGACCTTGGCACAAATTTTAGATGAATTTATTTCCGGCATGAAACAAACCGGCTGGGTTGAATATGTTGCTGTGTTTGCCGGCATTATCAGCGTTTGGTATAGCAGGAGAGAAAATATTTTGGTGTATCCTACAGGACTTGTCAATACAATCTTCTATGTTTATTTAAGTTTCAAAGGGCACTTACTTGGTGAAGCCACTGTAAATTTTTATTATACAGTTATGAGTATTTACGGATGGATATTATGGAGCCGTAAAGACAGGGAACATCATCTTATTTTAAAGATCACCTCATCCACGGGCAAAGAATGGATACAGCATCTTTTATTTTTTGCTGTATTTTATATAGCAATATTTTTTGCGTTAACAGAACTTAAAAAGAATTTTGCACCCGGGGCCATCCCCTGGGCAGATGCATTTGCCAGCGCTACCGCATTTACCGGCATGTGGCTAATGACAAAGAAAAAAACAGAAAGCTGGATATGGTGGATCGCAACCAATGTGGCCTCTATACCATTGTACTTTGTAAAACATTATGTTTTTACAAGCGTATATTATCTCATCCTGCTTATACTGGCTATTGCAGGATTAATTGAATGGACAAAAAGGTATAAAACAACCCTGTCGGCGGTTCCAAACCCAGGTAGCGGTTCTTAATAAATCAATATTATAAAATGAGTTATTGTAAAGCAATTCCAAACATTAAAGAATTAGACAGGCAGGTTCATAAAATTTACCACGATCAACATTATGGTTTCCCCATTGAAAGTGATGATGAATTATTTTGCAGGTTGATATTGGAGATCAACCAGGCGGGACTTAGCTGGACAACCATCCTGAAAAAACAGGATAGCTTTAGAAAAGCATATCACAATTTCAACATCAAAAAAGTAGCGGCGTATAAAGAAAAAGATTTTGCAAGGCTGATGAAAGATGAGGGCATTATCCGTAACCGGTTAAAAATAAATGCAGCAATAGAAAATGCAAAATCAATCATCAGTATACAAAAAGAATTTGGGTCTTTTAAAAACTGGATCGACAAACATCATCCTTTATCAAAAGAAGAATGGGTGAAATTATTTAAAAAGACTTTTCGTTTTACCGGCGGTGAAATTGTAAATGAATTTTTAATGAGTACAGGTTACCTGCCAGGTGCACATGAAGAAAGTTGTGCCATTTATAAAAAAGTAATTAAAGCAAAGCCAGCCTGGAACAGGAAATAGGATGATCAAAAAAATTGTAGTCATAGGTCCGGAATCAACCGGTAAAAGCAGTTTGTGTGAACAGCTGGCGAAACATTTTAAAACAGAATGGGTACGTGAGTATGCAAGAGAATATTTAGTAAAGCATGGAACGGATTATACATATGAAGATCTTTTAAAGATCTCGGCCGGTCAATTAAAAGGAGAGGAAGATGCAATAATCAATATTCAACGTTCAACATCCAATACTCAACTGTTGTTTATCGATACAGATCTTTATGTAATGAAAGTATGGAGCGAATTTGTTTTTAATAAATGCGATAATCTTATTCTTACACAAATAGCAAACAGGCAATATGATCTTTACCTGCTTTGTAATACAGATGTTCCCTGGGTAAAAGATGAATTAAGAGAATACCCCGATCTAAAAACTAGAGAGAAGTTATTTTATTTTTATAAAGATGCTATGATCAATCAGCATGTGCCCTGGATAGAAATTGCCGGCGATTATGATCAGCGTCTTAAAACAGCAATCGAAGCAGTAAACAAAATAATCTAACAAAATCACAGTCTCGTATTTTCATTGTCAATTGACGACCCGTTTGCACATTCTTATTGACCGTTTGCCGGATACTCCCGATAATTTCTGTGGATTTACTATCTTGTTCAAATACTTTTATTAATTAAACATACTACTGTATGACACCCATCCTCATTATTGCCGGAATTATTGTACTGTTCCTGTTTTATTTTGTTTCGGTATACAATCAATTGTCAAAAAAGCGCATTCTTGTTCAGGAGGGGTGGAGTGGTATTGGTGCATTCCTGCAGCAGCGGCTGGATGTGATCCCCAATCTTGTAGAGATCGTTAAAGGATATGCGGGCCATGAAAATAAAACACTTACTGATGTGATACGTGTGCGTAACGAATCGACTACAGCGCTTACACCGGAAGCACAAATTGAAGCGGCTAAAAATATGAGTGCAGCAATGCTCAATTTTAAATCGCTTACCGAGCAATACCCGGACCTTAAAGCCAATACTAATTTTTCAAAACTACAGGATCAGTTTGGGGAACTTGAAGATAAGATCAATCAAAGCCGTCGCTATTACAATGGTACGGTTAGAGAGTATAACCAGGCGCTTGCCATCTTTCCTCAAAATATGGTAGGTAATATGTTTGGGTTTAAACCATCACCTTTCTTTGAAGAAGATACTGCTTCCAAAACAGCACCTAAGATCAGCTTTTCCTGATAACCAGCTATACTTATGAAATTAAAAAACATCTTTTACTGCATTGTATTATTGCTGGTATGCGTTAACGGCATGGCGCAGTTTCCTGGTTTTACAAAAGCATCAGATTATTATTTTTCTGATGGAGAGTATGAAGAACTCATTCGCAAAGCTGCTATTGAAACTGCCAGCAATGAAAACATTTCTGAATCTGTAGTGACAGATAACTACGTTGCGCTTAAAGATGTGATTGAGTCAATATCAAGACCGGTTATCACAAAAAAATTTAGTTGGCTCGAAACTGGTATCTTTTCCAAACCAGCAAAAGGAACTGCAGCATTCGACAAAAGAAAGGACGCATATATACATGAGTTGCAGCGTGGCGTTCGTGATGCCTTACTTGCCAATAACATCATTTTCGACAACCTTAAAAAAATTGATCAGTCGGATCGCATTCTTTCATTCCATTCAGATATTACTATTAATAAGAATGGAATGTATTCTGTTGTTGAGACCATAAAAATTTATAATGGCGATGGAGGTTACGGAAGTATGAACGATGAGATCAAACGCGGTATCACCAGGAGTTTTCCTACACGTTATACAAATAACATGGGCATGATATCGACTGTTCCATTCCGAATAAAAAAAGTCCAGAAGAATAATGTGCCTGAACCTTATTTTACAAAGCGTGCGGAAAATGGTATTATAATATATGTTGGTAACAGCGACCAGTTTCTCAAGCCAGGCATTTATACATACGAGATCAGTTATGAAACTGAAAGGCAAATTATTTTTCACAATGATAAAGATGAATGTTACTGGAATGTAAATGGTAATGGCTGGTCATTTAATTGCGAGAAAGCTTCCTGCACAATACATTTTCCTGGAGGTGCAAAAGTATTTGAAAGCAAATGTTATACAGGTTTACAGGGAAGTGTGAGTCAAAATTGTACATGCGATAGTACGAACAGCAATACGATAAGTTTTAGATCAAATAAAAAACTGGAACCGTATGAAGGGCTTACTGTTGCCGCATCTATACAGAAAGGAATTATTGCAGCACCATCTTCATTGGCTAAACTTCTTTTATTTCTAAAAGACAATTTAACCATACCGTTATTATTACTTGCTGCGATATTTTTATTTGTTTTCAATTTCAGGTTATGGCGAAGAGTTGGAAAAGATCCAAAGGGCGGTACCATCATTCCACAGTTTCAACCACCGGCAAATATGTCCGCGGCTGATACCGGGTACCTGTTGGAACAACGTTATGGTGCACATTTATTTGCTGCTTCTGTTGTTGACCATGCGGTGCAACATCGTTTGAATATAGAAGTAAAGCAGGAGGGCATCCTGTTTAAAACACCTGCATATTATTTTCAACGTCCTGCGGATTTGAAAACAAACAATCGCTCCGATAACAAACTTTACGAATGGTACGGATATGATATTGACAGGCTCTATGGCCAAACGGCAGCGAGAGGCAGCTACAATAGCCAGCTCGCTTCTGTATATAACGGAATGGAAGAACAGTTGAAAAAAAGATTGCTCATCAGGAAAGGTATAAAGAACAGTTTCAAAGGATTGTTTTCATTGAATACAAATTATGCGTGGGTAGGCGTGCTGCTTATCTTTCTATTAAGCATTGGTTCGATCATTTACCTTACTTTTTTTCATTCAACAGGTCTTGTTATTTGTACCATTGGTTTAATTATTATTTGCATAATCATACAGGCGATCTTTATGAAGATAATGAGTGCTTACACACCAGAGGGACGAGCAGTTGCCGATCATGTACTTGGATTTAAAATGTACCTTGAAACAGCAGAGCAACTTCGTTTCGATAAAATGAATCCGCCTGAAATGACGATTCAATTATTTGAAAAATACCTGCCTTATGCCATTGCATTGAAATGTGAAAATGCCTGGTCAGCAAAATTTGAAGATGTTATCAGCAAAGCTACCGCAGGCGGATACCAGCCAACTTATTTTTATGGTGGGACTACTTTTCATGTAGCATCTTTTACATCAGGCATTTCGTCGGGATTGGCGTCAACCATATCTTCTGCATCTACACCGCCCTCAAGCAGTAGTGGCGGCAGCAGTGGTGGTGGAAGTTCAGGCGGCGGCGGTGGCGGTGGCGGCGGTGGTGGTTGGTAAACAAATGTTCATCCATCACTATTATTTTCTTTTAATAAAGCATGAGTTGAAAAGAGCCGTATCATAACGGCTTTTTTTATGCGCTTTTAAAACGTATAAGGATGAATCATAAATCCTTAACATTTTTTTAATTCGCTTATACTCTTTACCAGGCTGAAGTTTCAAAAATAATAGCAACCATATCTTACTGTTATTAGCTATAAGCAATTGTAAATTGTTATCTTCGCAAGAATGAAGAAGTACAGCGCATTTATTTTTCTCCCTTTTATTTTGGCGCTTGCATTTATAAATGCAGGATTTACTTCTATAGAAAAAAGTAAAATAACTACTTCGCAGGTTAGCAAGCTAACTGATCATTCCAATGAAGATGTTGATTTTCCAAATGCAGAAATAGAACATGCAAATGTTATTGGAGGCTGGCAGGTTCAATCGGGTCTGCAAAGAACAGCTGCTTGTTTCAACAATGATATAACCGGAATATTATTTTTTGCTTTTGTTCCATTACCCGCTCAATTTTCGGGCGTAGAGTCGTTTGGTAATAATAATCTCTCTTACAATTACCCCGCTCATAATTTTTGGTAATCCCTTCTCCTTGTTTTCATTTTTATTTCTGAAATAACAACAATTATTTCAGGCGGACTTATTTATCAAAAATTTTAAATAATAATATTATGTCTACGATATTAATGGCCATCGCTATGGTCGGCTTTGTTGCACTCATAGTGATCGTACTTATGCTGGTTCATAAACGTGATCAAAGAAAAGAACAGGAGCGTACACTTCACAAAGATTTTTTTAGTCATTTAAAAGAAAAATCTGAAACGGTTTAAAACAGGAATTTTTCATCCGGTTTTAGTTAGTGTAGGCTTAACAATTACTTTATGTTTATAGAAGCAGGAAACATTTTATTAATTGGCTCATGTTTATTATTGGTAAGTGTCATAGCAGGTAAAACCACGAATAAACTGGGTGTGCCTACGCTAATATTTTTTTTAATTGTTGGCGTGCTTGCAGGTTCAGAAGGTATCGGCGGTATTCATTTCGATGATGCCAATATTGCACAACTTGTAGGTACAACTGCATTGAATTTCATTCTTTTTTCCGGCGGGTTGGACACGCATTGGAAAAGTATTAAACCTGTTTTATGGAAAGGCGTTGCCTTGTCAACGTTAGGTGTATTCCTTACAGCTGCTTCCGTAGGTGTTTTTGTACATTATGTATTCGGCTTTACCATTTGGGAAGGATTGCTGCTTGGTGCGATCGTATCGGCAACCGATGCAGCTGCGGTATTTTCAATTTTGCGTAATAAAGGGATTGCACTCAAAGGTTATTTACGTCCCGTGCTTGAATTGGAAAGTGGAAGCAATGATCCGATGGCATATTTTCTTACGATCACATTAACAGGTATTGTTGCATCAGGGCATGCTGATGCCGGCGGGTTGATAATTTCTTTTTTAAAAGAATTTATTGTTGGCGCTGCGATTGGTTATGCCATGGGAAGATCGAGTGTATGGCTGATCAATAATATCAAACTGGAAACAGAAGGCCTTTATCCTGTGCTCACACTTGGGCTCGCCATTTTTACTTATTCAGTTACGCATGCAATTGGCGGGAATGGATTTCTTGCTATTTATTTATGCGCTGTGATCATGGGCAACAGCAATATGGTTCATAAAAGAAGCCTTATAAAATTTTATGACGGTCAGGCATGGCTCATGCAGATCATTTTATTTCTTACACTCGGCTTGCTTGTGTTTCCTTCTAAAATTTTGCCTCTGATTGGAATGGGATTGATGATATCGGCTTTCCTGATGTTTGTTGCAAGACCAATCGGTGTGTTTGCATCGCTTTCTCTTTTTAAATCGAATACAAGAAGCAAACTTTTTATTTCATGGGTTGGACTTAGGGGAAGTGTACCCATTGTTTTTGCAACCTATCCTTTACTTGCGGGCATACCAAAAGCAGAACTTATTTTTAACCTCGTGTTCTTTATTTCAATAACATCTGTACTATTACAGGGTACAACACTTGCTTACATTGCTAAACTGTTGCATGTTACAATACCGCCAAAAGCAAAACGAAGAACAGAGATCGATTTCGAATCAACAGATAAAATCAAGTCTGAAATGACAACAGTTATGCTGACTGCAAATTCAAAGTCAGTTGGTAAAAGGATCGTTGATCTGTCGGTGCCGGCAACAATAAATATACTTGCAGTAAAAAGGGCGTATGTGTTTATTGTTCCAAATGGTTCAACAAAACTATTAGAGAACGATATACTTTATTTATTGGCAGAAGAAAAGGTATCAGTAGAATTATTCAAGGAACGCTTATAGTCAATTCAGGTGTACATATCTACTTTTCTTTAATTTTCAAATCATATATCAATTCCCGGATATCATCATCTCCATCGAGATTATTCATCTGCTGCAATATTTTTGCAGAACGAAGTGATACATACCTGCTCAAAGGTTTCACCGTATATTTTTTGGGATTTGGTAAACAGGCTGCGATCATGGCAGCTTCCGATCGTGTAAGATTTTTTGCATCCTTATTAAAATAATTTTTTGCTGCTGCCTGTACACCAAAAATTCCCGGCCCATTTCAGCAACATTCAAATAAGTTTCTAATATTCTTTTCTTTCCCCAGATTTTTTCGATCATGAATGTGAAATAAACCTCAAGCCCCTTCCTGAAAAAACCACCGTGCTGCCATAAGAAAACATTTTTTGCTGTTTGCTGGCTGATGGTGCTGGCGCCCCGTGTTTTTGCAGGATGTTTTTCATTGTACTTCATTGCTTTCTTTATCGCCTTTATGTCAAATCCATCATGATCCGGAAAAAGCTGATCTTCTCCTGCCATTACAGCAAGTTTGATGTTGGGGCTCATTTCATCATAAGAAACATAATCTCTTTTCAGTCCATCACCAGATACCAGGCTAACCATTTGCGTTATGGTAACAGGTGGATCCATCCATCTACAAAGAATGATGTAAACAAACTGTAGGATGAACATCCACAGCAATACCCTTTTTATTATGTGCCAGGCTTTTTTCAAATAAGCAGTTATATATAATTCTAAAATATGAAATGCAATATAGGATTAGCGATAATAAGAGCAAAGTCTTTACTAATGTTTGTTTCGCTGTTTATAACATGGCTTTGCGTTCTTTTCTTTTCTTTGCCTCACGCAAAGAGGCAAAGAAAAATGCAAAAGAGGTAAAGGTTATTAGAATGATGTTATTTTTTCTCTGGTGAGAGGTTTACATATTCAAGTTTATATTTTCTTTTCCCGATAACAATTGGTTTGCTGCCTGCCTTCGTCATTAAATAACCGACACCTGCCAATCCAGCGGATGCTCCCATTAAACCGGGACTGAATTTTTTTCGATCTGCTAAATAAACAACCCCGCTTGCTACTGTTAACAACAATCCTCCACCAAGTAATGCAGCTCCGCTACCCTGTACATTAAACCCTTTCTTTTCTTTTTTGCCAATGCTTTTTATATTCCTGTAATCATAAGCATAGCTATAGCTTCCGAGGGTATCTGTAACATAAAACCCAAATTTTGTAACAGCTGTCCTTACATCATATTCCTTCATAAATATTGTGTCGTTATGAATACCCGTTATGAGCGCATTGCGATAAGCACCTATTTTTGACACAAACTCTATTTGCGTTCCGGGATAATAAGAGCGAATGGGTTTATCTTTTTTCTTTAGAATGATGAAATCCGATGGTTGGCTATAAGAAGTATAAGAAGTAAGGAGCAATATAATGAGGTAGCGAAGCATTGTTGTTTTTAATTGACAGTAGCGGGATATCAGATGTCAGAAATCAGAGATCAGCTATACTTTTACTTTGAAAGAATTTATCTTTTAATAACACTTTATTATTTAAACACGTCTGATATCTGATTTCTGACATCTGATATCTACTTCTTCGACAACAACACCCCAATCATCAACGCAAGTCCAAATACAAGAAACAATGAGCCGGAAATTTTATTAATGATCGTAATATTCCTGTCTGTTAATTTATTTCTGAGCTTACCTGCGAGATTTATCTTTAAAAAATCAGCACACATATTCAGCAATAAACAAATAGAGAAAGTAATGATCCTTTCATTATTCGTGTAAGCATTGGCGATCGTTTTTGTAGTAGCTGCAAACCACAAAGCAATTACGCCGGGATTCAATGTGTTGATCAAAAAACCTGTAATAAAAAGCCGTGCATGTGTAGTGCCTGCGATCTTCACACCTTTGTCAAGTTCTTCCTTGGTATGGTATTTTTTAAAAAAGAGATAATAGATGCCGAGCGCAATGAGGAACAAACCTCCCGTAATACCAATTGGTTTTTTATATGTAATAAGCGTTGTTAATGAGCTACCGAAAAAATTTGCTGTTACTACCCACAAAACATCGCTCAGCCAAACACCGCCAATGAAATAAAAGGCACTTGCAAGGCCATAACTAATACGCAGTTTTATGATCGTGAAAATTACGGGGCCAACTGAAAAAACCAGGGCAAATCCTAAAAGTAATCCTGATAAAATCGCGTCAGTCATATTTTTTAATTGACAGTTGACAATGGACAATTGACAATTAAATTGACAATTAATTCAACGTTGCCGCACTGGTGCTTTTATATTTTATATGATACTCCGAAATTAAAACAATTGTCAATTATCCATTGTCAACTGTCAATTGTAAGAACTGTTCCCATTCTTCCAGCATCTTTCCCTTCAGCACTCTTGGAAATTTATGTTGCCCCCCAAGCTTTCCTTTATGATTTAGAAAGTCCATGAATTTTTGCTCGGGCAATACAATTGCTTCCACGGCTTTCAATGCATGTTTCCTTTCTACTTCATAATCATCATTAAGTATTTTTAATTTGTCGTCGATCAGGTTGGCGATTGTTTTTGCATCAATGGCGTCATCTGATCCGATAAACCATTTATGTGCAAAAAAAGTTCCGTGAGGAACACCAGCAACAGTAAATTCAGGAATAAATACATTCAGTTCGGTTGCTGCCATTTCAATGGCCTTGGTCATATTGTCTACACTCAGGTGTTCTCCTACAAGGCTTAAAAAATGTTTGGTGCGCCCGGTGATGATGATCTCGCTTCTTTCTTTATCAACCAACTTTATAGTATCGCCAATTGCATAACGCCATGCCCCTGCATTGGTGCTGATCAGGATCGCATAATCCTTATCTGTTTCAATTTCATGGATCATGTATACTTCAGGGTCATCCGACATATTTCCTTCGCTGTCGAAATTGTTATCATCAAAAGGAACAAACTCAAAGAAGATATTGTTGTTAAGCGCCAGTTGCATACTACATGTGTCCTGCCTGTTTTGATAAGCAAGAAAACCTTCACTGGCTAAATACGTTTCAATATACGTGATCGGTTTGCCCATCAATTTTTCAAACCCTTTTTTATAGGGTTCCATAGCTACACCGCCATGTACATAAAAAGCAAGGTTGGGCCACATTTCATGAATGTTCTTCAGCTTATATCGCTCAATGATCTTTTCAAGACATAATTGCAACCACGCCGGAACACCAATAATAAAACCAATATCCCAGTTGGGTGCATTCTCAACAACTTCTTCCAGCTTTCTTTCCCATTCTTTTTCTTTGGCAATTTTTTTTCCGGGTTTATAAAGCCCCAGGCCAAGGAACCAAAAAGGAATATTTTTTTGTTGAATACCACTCAGGTCGCCAGCATAATAGGTAGGGCCTTTTTGCAATTGGGTAGTTCCGCCAAGCATCAGCCAACCCTTGCCGATAGCACTTTTAGGAACATGTTCATAACGGGTAAGGCTAAGCAATTGCCTGAAACTCGTAACGATATTACTACGCAAAAGATCTTTCGTGATGGGAATGTATTTACTGGAAGCATCACTGGTACCGCTGCTGAGTGCAAAATATTTTACAACACCGGGCCAGCAAACATCCGGCGTACCCTCAAGGGTCTTGTACCACCAGTCATCATAAATTTTATTGTAATTATAAGTGGGCACCAATTGCTGAAATTTTTTGCCGGGGTGCCTGCTCAAAAGGATCTCATCGAACTTATATTTTTGACCAAATTGGGTAAACCTGGCTTTACGCAATAGTTTTTTCAGCACTTTGATCTGTTGTCTCCGGGCATCACTTACCGGCAGGTTCAGTGCCTTTGCCAGTGATTTAGGAAGCTTTATTTCAAAAATGGCCATTAAAAGGGTTGTTTGAGGAAGACAAATATAATTGATTTGAAGATTTGGAGATTTGGAAATGAGCCAATTCGGAGATTCATTTAATTTATATGTCTCCGATCATCAAATTTCCAAATCTCCAAATTTCCAAATCAAATTAATTCCCTACGTTTGCCGCTACAAAAAAAGAAGATCATATGAAAAAATTATTACTGTCACTTGTACTTGTTGCAAGTTTATTTAAGGCCCGTGCCGATGAAGGTATGTGGTTGCCCATGCTGCTGGGCCAGCAGGTATACAACGATATGGTGAAAAAGGGATTGAAACTCACCAAGGAACAATTGTACTCCATCAATAAAGCTTCATTGAAAGATGCGATCCTGATATTTGGCGGTGGTTGTACCGGGGAGATCGTGAGCGACCAGGGTTTGATATTCACCAATCACCATTGCGGCTATGCGGCCATTGCCGGTGCCAGCAGTGTTGAACACAATTACCTGCGTGATGGATTTTATGCATTCAATAAGGACCAGGAGATCCAGAGCCAGCTGACCGTACAGTTCCTTGATCGTATTGTTGACGTTACAAAAGAAGTAGAAGAGGGGTTCAAAGGACTTGCATGGGCCGACCGTGTTAAAAAAACACAGGAGGTTTATAAAAGCATTACCGATAAAGTACTCGATAAAGAAAATGGATTGACTGGAAGAATATACAGTATGTTCAAAGGCAATCAATACATCATGTATGTGTACAAAACGTATAAGGATGTACGCCTTGTTGGTGCACCACCTGAAAGTGTTGGTAAATTCGGAGGTGACACGGATAACTGGGAGTGGCCACGTCACACAGGAGATTTTTCTATCTTCCGTGTGTATGCAACCAAAGATGGTAAGCCTGCAGAATTCAGCAAGGACAATGTGCCTTTAAAACCAAAACATTTTTTACCTGTAAGTATTAAGGGAATTAAAGATGGTGATTTTGCAATGATCTATGGATATCCCGGCGGAACCAACAGGTATGAAACAAGCAATGGTATAAAACTGAAGAATGAAATTGAAAATCCTTCATTGGTAGGACTTAGAGATATGCGTTTGAAATACATGCACGAGCAAATGATCAAAGATCCTGCTGTAAAACTGAAACTGGCTTCTAACTATGCAGGTGTTGCCAACTACTGGAAATTCTTTGATGGTGAAACAAAGCAACTCATCAAGTTTCATACTTATGATCAAAAGAAAGCTTATGAAGATAAATTCACTGCATGGGCAAAAGGAAAACCTGAGTATGAAAATATTTTTGCAGAGTACCAGAAAAACTATGATGCGTGGACACCTTACAGTAAGGAAAGACAATACCTGAATGAAGGTATTATTGGTTCACCGCTTGCTGGTTTCGCTGCTTCATTATTAGCACTTGAAGCTGCTATTGTTAAAACAGGAAGTACGGGCGAGGATATTAAAAAAGAAGCTGCGAAAGCAGATGCTGCAAGAAAAGAATTTTTGGAAGCAGAAGATAAACCGAGTGATCAAAAAATAATGGCAGCAGCTGCTATGGCATTTTATAATGACATCGATAAGAGCCAGCACCCGATAGGTTTTTATGAAAAACTAAAAGGAACTTATGGCGACCTGAAAGATGACGCCACTTATAAAAAATGGGCAGCCGATGTATTTGCAAACACAATGATCTTTGATGATACAAAATGGGCTGCATTTATTGCGCAACCGGATGCAAATACATTACAAGCTGATCCTGCATTTGATTTTGCAGGAAGTTTTTCAAAAAATTATAAAGACAAGTATGCTTCTTTATATGCAGCATTCACCAGCAGGAACAATGAGCTTGGCCGCAGTTACCTGAAAGGAATTATGGAAATGAATCCTGAAGCTGTTAAAAAAATGTATCCTGATGCAAACTTTAGCATGAGGGTGAGTTATGGAAATGTAAAAAGCTATAACCCGAGAGACGGTGCCGATTATGATTACATTACAACAAGCAAAGGAATTTTGGAAAAATATGTAGCAGGTGATTATGAATTTGACCTTCCTGCAAAACAAATAGAATTATTAAAGAAAAAAGATTTTGGCCAATATATAGATAAGAGCAGGAACGATCTTGTTGTTGGTTTTATCACAACAAATGATATCACTGGTGGTAATAGCGGAAGTCCTGTAATTGATGGCAGTGGTAACCTGATAGGTCTTGCATTTGATGGTAACTACGAAGCATTGAGCCATAAGATCGCTTTTGATAAGGATCTGAATCGTACCATTTGTGTGGATGTGCGTTATGTATTGTGGTGCATTGATAAATTAGGTGGTGCGAAGAATATCATTAATGAGTTGAAGTTGGTGAGGTAAGTTTGACTGGTTGATCAGGTTAATAAAGTTGATAAAGGCCGTTGCGGAAAGCAACGGCCTTTTTATTTGCAGGCAACTTTAATTTGTTTTGATCTACCAATATGACAATGAGAAAATATAGGAATTTTAGCATTGATAATTCACCATTCACTTTTTAACAACGCAAACACAAGTTTTAATATTTTCTTAAGAGATCGCTGCTAATACGCTTCCACAAAGGATTTGCTGGGTTGTTGTGAAATATTCATGGAGGGTATTGTTACCGCTTATCTATAAAGAATATCAATTGAATGTTTGTTATCACATCGATATAAATGCAGAAGCTGATTCACTATACTTTTGTTTTGTCAAAGTTGCAAAGCCAGCAACATTCTTAAAAAAATTAAAGTATAGAAACATGAAAAAGTTAACAACAATTCTTGCAGCAGTTGCGCTGGTGATCAGCAGCAGTGCTTTTGCAAGCTCAGGCGTGAATGTAACTGAGAAAGTAAACAAAGCATTTCAAACAAGTTTTACAGGTGCATCAAATGTTACCTGGACAAAAACAGATCAATTTTATTTTGCTCACTTTGTGCTTAATAATGATGAAGTATCTGTAGCCTATAATGAAGATGGTGAATTACTGGGAACATCCCAGATCATCGATAAATCGGCATTACCACAGGCAATCACGTACTCATTGAAAGATCAATATGGTGACTTTGCGGTAAGTTCTTCTGTCAATAAGATTGAGCTTACTGATAAAGTAGTTTATTTTATTACCCTTTCAAATAAAACAAACAGCTTAAGGGTAAAAAGTTCTGAAGAAGGAATATTAGCCGTGGAAAAGAAAACAAAGAACCCGGTACGTGTGGGAAGAGTGTATTAAGTTGAACCTGTTGTGAAAACACTTTAAGGGCGGGAGTATAAGGAAAGTAAATCTTTATGCTCCCGTTTTTATTTTTCAGATGTCAGTTCTCGCAAATCAGATGTCAGCCATGATTTAAATGAGCTAGCTGATATCTGACAGCTGATTTCCTTATTTTTGTGACCTAAAAAAACGAAAATGGAAAAGGGACCAATATCAGCATACATTCAACATCACTATCGTCATTTCAATGCTGCTGCGTTAATGGATGCGGCAAAAGGTTATGAAACACATTTACTGGAAGGCGGTAAAATGATGGTAACGCTTGCAGGTGCTATGAGTACAGCAGAGCTGGGATTAAGTTTTGCAGAAATGATCCGCCAGGATAAAGTGGCCATCATCAGTTGCACAGGCGCTAACCTGGAAGAAGATATCATGAACCTGGTTGCACACAGTCATTACAAAAGAGTTCCTAATTACCGTGACCTGAGCCCACAGGATGAATGGGATCTTTTGGAAAACCATTATAACAGGGTAACGGATACCTGTATACCCGAAGAAGAAGCGTTTAGAAGATTGCAACAACATATCCATAAAATATGGAAAGAGGCAGATGATAAAGGAGAAAGATATTTTCCGCACGAATACATGTTTAAAATGTTATTGAGTGGCGTGCTTGAACAGTATTATGAAATTGACCCAAAGAACAGCTGGATGCTTGCAGCTGCACAAAAAAATATCCCGATCGTAGTACCTGGATGGGAAGATAGTACGATGGGAAATATTTTTGCTTCTTATGTTATCAAGAATGAAATAAAAGCATCTACCATGAAAAGTGGTATTGAATACATGGTATGGCTCGCTGATTGGTACAGGAAAAATTCATCCGGTAAAGGTGTTGGCTTTTTCCAGATCGGTGGTGGTATCGCCGGCGATTTCCCAATTTGCGTTGTGCCAATGATGTACCAGGATCTTGAATGGCATGATGTTCCTTTCTGGAGTTATTTCTGCCAGGTGAGTGATTCAACTACTTCTTATGGTTCATACAGTGGTGCAGTGCCAAATGAAAAAATTACATGGGGTAAACTGGATATCAATACACCGAAATTTATTGTAGAAAGTGATGCTACCATTGTGTGCCCGTTGATATTTGCATGGGTACTTGGATGGTAACTTTTACATGTATGATGTAAGATGTATGAGCTAAGATTTGTAAGAACGTCATGTCATACATCATAGATCATACATTATACATTTCGTGGCCATTAAAATAAAAAAATGAGGAACGCCGTACTGATTGCCTGCTTTTTTCTTATTTCGAAACACGTATTTGCACAAGCAACATTACCTGTTCCGTTAAACATACAAGCCGCATTTGATAATCATACCCGCAGCACTGACGGCAAACCCGGAAAAAATTACTGGCAGAATAAGGCGACGTATAATATCAATGTAGATTTTTCTCCCAATACAAGATTGATAAAGGGCAATGAACTTATCTCGTACGAGAACAATAGTCCTGATACACTTTCAGAAATTGCTTTTAAACTTTATCCCAATATTTATAAAAAAGGCGCTCAAAGATTGGTAAATATTGACGCAGCAGATGTTGGAGAGGGCGTAAGTATTGAAAGCATTAAGGTAAATAACGTACTCGTTCCCGGTGAAGATTGCAGGATCGATGCAACAAATATGATGCTTAAAGTAAAACCATTGCTTCCGGGAGCTAAGATGGATTTTAAAATCAGTTATTCTTACACATTAAATAAAACTTCGCATCTGCGTACCGGTGAGATAGAAGATGGCGCTTATTTTATTGCTTATTTTTTTCCAAGAATTGCTGTATATGATGATATAGATGGATGGAACATGAATCCCTACCTCGGCACGCAGGAATTTTATAATGATTTCTGCGATTTTAAAATGAATATAAAGGTCCCTGCAGATTATATTGTTTGGGCAACAGGTGATCTGAAAAATGCAGAAACAATTTTTAATGATAAATACCTGCAACGCATTAAACAGGCTGAAACAATGGATGGATACGTTACCGTGATCGACAGTACCGATATAAAAAATGGCCACATCACGAAAGCAGACAGTAGCAATACCTGGATATTTGAATCAAAGCATGTAACCGATGCCGTCTTCGCACTCAGCAATCATTATTGGTGGCAAAGTTCCAGCCTTGTTGTAGATAAATCTACAGGAAGAAGAACAAGGGTGGATGCAGTATTCAATCCCATACACAAAGATTATTTTAAAGTGGTAAGTGACGCACGTAAAACAGTTGAGTATATGAGCTATCGTTTTCCTAAGTGGCCCTATCCTTATAATCACGAAACTGTTTTCGACGGGCTTGACCAGATGGAATACCCGATGATGGTAAATGATAATCCACTTGAAGACCGGGCACAAAGTATTGAACTTACAGATCACGAGATCTTTCATACCATGTTCCCGTTTTATATGGGCATCAATGAAACAAAATATGGATGGATGGATGAAGGTTGGGCAACAATAGGTGAATGGCTTATTTCTCCAATGATCGATCCATCCATTGTTGATGAATACGGAATGGATCGTTATGAAAATGCAGCAGGAAAAGAAGTTGATCTTCCAATAGTAACGCTTACCACGCAGGAATTCGGCCCATCGATGTTTATCAATAGTTATCCAAAACCTGCATTGGGTTATTTGTATGTAAAAGACATGTTGGGCGACGACCTGTTTTATAAGGGACTGCACAATTATTTCCGCAACTGGAACGGTAAGCATCCCATACCGTATGATTTTTTTTATAGTATGAATGCAGGAACAGGAAAAAATTTAAACTGGTTTTGGAAGAAATGGTTCTTTGATAACGGTGTACCCGATCTTGCAATTTCAAAATTTACTTCAACAGGAAAGCAAAAGAAAATTTTAGTTGAATCAAAAGGAACCAAACCTGTGCCTGTTGATATTACTGTAGTTTATGAAGATGGGGCTACAGAAAAATTTCATCGCAATATTTCTGTTTGGGAGAAAGGAAACAAAACTGTAACAATAAATTTTTCTTCTGGTAAAAAAATTCAGAAGATAAAACTGGGTAGTACTTACGTTCCGGATGTAAATAAGAAAGATAATGTTTACGTGCTAAGCAAATAATTGACAATTGGCAATGGACAATTGATAATTTAAAACTGTTCTTTTCAACATTTTATTTCGTGTTAAATACTTTCATTTTGGCGGTAAATCACCTGGCTTTTATAATTTATTAAAGTGACCTTGTGGGTATGGGCAACAATGTAATTAAAGAAAAAAGCTTGTCCTTTGCTTTGAGAATAATAAAACTATGTAAATACCTTTCTGAAAGTAAAAGGGAATATGTAATATCAAAACAACTTCTTCGTTCAGGGACAGCTATTGGTGCATTGGTTCGGGAAGCGGAGCAAGCTGAGAGTAAAGCCGATTTTGTTCATAAACTTTCTATTTCATTAAAAGAAGCAAACGAATGCGAATACTGGTTCGAACTTCTCTTTAAATCTAGTTATATCGACGAAAAGCCCTATAACTCTTTATTAAAAGACTTAAAAGAAATTTTAAAACTCCTTACTGCTATAATCAAAACGTCTAAACAAAAGAAATAGGCTCTTATTATAATGCAATTTTCAATTGTCCACTGTCAATTGTCAATTACCTCGTTCCTGTTGGCAGCGGTTTGTCTCTCTTCAACATTTCATCCCTATTCGCAATCTCCCATGCAGTATGAAATATCATTCTAACTCGTTTTTCATACAATGCCCAATTGATCTTATCTACAGTATCCGTTGGTTGATGATAATCTGCTTTCAACATACCGTCATAAAAAAATAAAACAGGAACTCCTTTGCGTGCAAAATTGTAATGGTCGCTTCTGTAGTATATTCTTTCTTCGTCATCTGGATCGTCAAACTTATAATCGAGCTTAAGTTTTGTATATTTTTTATTCATTCTTTCATTGATCTTAGGGAGGTCGCTGCTTAGTTTGTCGTGTCCAACAACATATACATAGTTATTGGTATCAGCTTTTTTTCTTTCGGTATCAATTCTTCCAACCATATCTGTATTCAGGTCAACAGAAGTTTTCTCTAAAGGATATACAGGATGTTCGCTATAATACTGGCTTCCCCAAAGGCCTTTTTCTTCTCCACTAACGGTCATGAATACAATTGTTCTTCTTGGCCCGTTGCCCTCGGCTTTTGCTTTTGCAAATGCGGCGGCCATTTGTATAACGCCAACCGTTCCGCTGCCATCATCATCGGCGCCATAGTAAATTTTTCCATTACGCATTCCCAAATGATCATAGTGGCCGGTAAGAAAAACGTACTCATCTTTTTTATCTGTGCCTTCTATAATTCCCAATACATTGCTTGCATTGATGAGGTTCTTTACTTTTTTATAAACAAAGCTGCTACTTGCTTTTTTGTTCCATTCATCTTCAACAGAAAATGGCATATCATTCTTTGCTTTCTTAACGATTGCATCGAATTTCTCAGCAAATAAATTTTTCGCAAATACATGTGTGATCAGTGCATAATTTATTTTCAGCTCCTCTTTATCTTCGGGGTAATACATTTTAAAAGTTTTACTGCCTTCTACAAAATCTTTGCTATAAATCTCCTGCGATGGGTTGATCACAAATACACCGGCAGCTCCTTTGCCGGCTGCCAATGCTAGCTTTTTTGATAAGCCGGGATATGTCCATTCACTGCTCACCTGAGAACCGGTAACGATGTAAACACCATCTTTTTTTGGTTCACCCAGGAAAACAACCACCAGTTTACCCTTTACATCTAGGCCTGCATAATCATTATATTTATCATCCTCTATTCCGTATCCTGCAAATACAATTTCGCTGGCATTAAACTGCCCGGCTGTGTTTGCTTTTGGTATAACATAATCGGAGCCATAAGTAGCAGCGTAATCATCAATCTTTAAACCAAGATCGGCGATACTGTCTTTATAAAGCGGATACACTTGCTGGTAACCGCTCATGCCCTGCGGAATTTTAAGTCCAAGTAATTTGAATTGCGATTCAATATATGCAGCAGCTTTTCGTTGACCCTCGGTGCCTGTTTCCCGGCCTTGCATCTCATCACTGGCGATGATGGTTAGTTGCTTTTTTAATTCATCACCCGTTATCAGTGATGCATATTTGGTTGGATCATTTGTTTGTGCAAAAGCATAACCAAGTCCGAGTAACAAGCCTGTTACTAAAAATATTTTTTTCATTTGTAGGTTTTTGGAAACTGTAAAATAGGTAAATCGCGGGTGCGGGAAACTGAATTATTATGAATGGTGTTTTGGGAAGTTGAAAAGTTAATTAGGTTAAAAGGGAATGGCAGTTTTTTACCTTATCAACTTTTCAACGATATCAACCTGTTAATTAAATCAGGCAGTAATTTTCTCTACCCTGTTAGCATGTCTTCCGCCTTCAAATGCTGTATTCATAAAAACATCCAGCATTTTTTCAGCATCACCATCTCGTACAAAACGGGCGGGTATACAAATAATATTTGCGTTATTGTGTTTGCGGGCAAGCTCAGCAAGTTCTTCGCCCCAACAAATAGCAGCTCTTATGCCGGCATGTTTGTTTGCTGTGATGGCAACTCCGTTTGCACTGCCGCATAATAAAATACCAAAAGCTGCTTCACCTGTTTCAACAGCAACTGCTACAGGGTGGGCAAAATCAGGATAGTCGACAGAATCTTTATTATAAGTACCAAAATCTTTATAGGCCATTCCTTCTCCTTCAAGAAAAGAAATAAGATCTTCTTTACAGTCAAAACCCGCATGGTCGCAACCGATCGCAATGGGTTTTTTTAAATTGAAAGTATACATAAGATTAAATTGACAGTGGACAATGGACAATTGACAATGAGCAATTGCCTGATCTACTATATAAAAGTAAACATTATCAATCTAATTATTTACTAAAATGCCCCATTGTCAATCGTCAATTTTCCATTGTCAATTGCTAACTCCATTCTTTTTCTTTCTTAGCATTTTGTTTATCAACCCTTGCAGCGATCATAACGCTTAATTCATAAAGGATCAGTAATGGCAGGGAAACGATTGCCTGGCTTGTCCAGTCGGGGGAAGGTGTGATCACAGCTGCTACAATTAATATGATAACAACTGCATATTTGCGGTATTTTCTTAAAAATGAGGCGGAGATGAGACCAATTTTAGCAAGAATATATGCCAATACGGGTAATTCGAATGCAAGGCCACATCCAAGTATGATCTCATTTAATGTATCAATATAATCATCAAGTGTTGGTAAATATTTATAGGCACCAACAGTTCCCAATGTAAAATTTGCTAAAAAGTTGAACGTAAACGGAGCCAGTAAAAAATATCCAAAAGCTGCCCCTGTAAAAAAACATAATGACACCCAAAAAATACTTCCTCTTGAATATTTTATTTCTTTTGGTGAAAGTGCAGGTTTAATGAATCTCCATAATTCCCAGAAAAGATAGGGGAATGCAACAATGATCCCACCAATCATGGCAATAGAAACGGCAGACATGAATGGCCCACTAACGGTATTTCCCTGTAATGGAATTTCAACTGGAGGCATACACAATGCGTCGCCGATGTGTAAGAAATGCCCAAGATTGCACAATGCCCTGTAAGTAATAAAACTTGATCGGGCAGGGGCATAAATAACATTATCAAAGATCCAGTCTATATAAACAAAAATGCCAATGGCTCCAATTAGCCAAACGATCAATGCCCTTACAACATGCCACCTGAGTGCTTCAAGGTGATCGATAAAGCTCATCTCTGCATTGGAATCTTCTGCAGAGCCCTTGCTGCGCAAGCGTTTAAAAAATGAAGGCCTTGTTGAAGTGTTGTTAGCCAATTTTTAAAAATGATTTTGAATTTGTCATACGAGCCGTTCGTGGTACACGAACTGCGGCGTTTTGCCGTGGCCCCCCAATATTTATCGGGATCACGGGCCAACTTTAGTTGCGCAAGTTACGTTATGAAATCGGAACTGCTTTTACATTACCGGTACGTTTTAATGCGCCCCAGCCCTGCAGCTCACCTTTCAAGGCTTTATTGAATGATTTTATCAGTATATAATACATCAACTGTCGATAGATCAATCGTTGTGGTATCAGCCAGAATAATTTTTTATAATCTGCTTTTTCATAAGTGAATGCGATTGCAGCACCCACAATATCCACGATTGAAAAGATGATATAATATATAATGATATGCTCCAGGCTCGCGGGCATGATGCCGAAGCCAGCTGCCACCAGGCTTAGTATTAAAATAAGATCGGCCAATGGCGCTAAAAATGGTAGTATCATCTGGAAGATCAAAATATTCGGTAAGGCGATCATTCCAAAGTTTTTATATTTTGGATTGAATACTGCATCCCTGTGTTTCCAAAAACATTGCATAACGCCAAAGCTCCAACGAAAACGTTGTTTTAAAAATTGTTTCATTGTTTCCGGTGCTTCTGTGTAAGATATGGCTGTAGTAGAATTTCTTACCAGCCATCCGTTGCGATGGAGTCGCATGGTAAGATCACAGTCTTCAGCAAGTGTATCTGTTGTAAATCCACCGGCTTCAATTACGGCGGATTTATTAAATGCGCCAATAGCACCCGGCACTACTGTTATGCAATTCAAAAGATCAAAAGCTCTCCGGTCAAAATTTTGTGAAGTGATGTATTCAATGCTTTGCCAGTTGGTGATCATATTTATTTCATTGCCCACTTTTACATTGCCAGCTACAGCGCCTGTTTTTTCTGAATTGAATTTTTTCATCAACTCGGTGATCGCATCTGATTTTAATTGTGTGTCTGCGTCAATACATACAACATAATCGTTGGATGCGATATCAATACCATAATTAAGTGCTGTTGCTTTTCCACCATTTGTTTTTGTAACAACCTTTACTTTTGGAACAGCAGCAAAAAAATCTTTTACTGAATTAAAAGTATTATCCTTACTGCCATCATCAACAAATACAATTTCTATATTTGGATAATCCTGTTGAAGCAGGCTTTGTACAGTTCGTACAGCATTTACTTCTTCGTTGTATGCAGGTACGATCACACTTACACCTGGTTGTGCATTTGACGCAGGTAATTTTTTCTCTTTTCTCTTTTGGATATAAGCGAGGCTAGCCATTGCCGTCATACGACCAATGGATAAAAAAATCCCGATCATGAATAAAGAGAAAAGAATAAGCCCCATCCAATACATTCCTTCAACAAAATAAAAGTTGAATTTATTTTTCCAATCCTGTTTAATAGCTGGCATTACATCTGCCTTTGTCTTTCCCATCAGGTCAGCAACTGTTGTAAACTTGCACCCCCTGCTTTTAAAATATTGAATGATACGTGGAAGTGCGTCGACAGTAGATTGCCTGCTTTTTCCGCCGGCATCGTGTAATAAAACGATGTTGGCATCTGTAGCTTCAGCAAGACGAATGGTCCTGTTAACGATGCTATCTGCATTCATTTTCGGATCCCAGTCATTTGGATCAATGCTTTCGCCTACTGATATATAGTTATCTTTTTTGCTTCGGGCAATTGGTTCAATTTCTTCGAAGGTATGTGGTTCGCTATCCGCATTATAAGGCGCCCTGAATAATACTGTTGAATGACCAGTTACACATTCTATCAGTGCACGGGTTGTTTTCATTTCCAGCTCTGCACGTTCGGGGCTCATTTTAGCAATGTTTCCATGCGTAAAAGTATGGTTGCCTATTTCATAACCATCTTTATATAAGCGTTGGAGCAATGGGATATTGCGTTCTACATTTAAGCCTATCACAAAAAAAGTAGCAGGTACTTTTTCTTTTTCTAAAATAGATAATATTTCGGGCGTGTATACTTCATCGGGACCATCATCAAAAGTGAGAATGATCTTGTGGCCAGGATCACCCAATGGTGTTTTATCTTCTGCAAATTTTTCATAAACGTACCCCGATGGAAGTTGTAAATAATGTTGTTCTGCAACCAGCATTTCACTACTATCAATTTCAAGTTTTATTTTTCCGGGTTCGGGTGTAAATAATATTCTCAGCAATTCACCTTCACCGGTTTTTTCAATATTCTGATTGTCGAAAGGCACAGCTTCCAGTAAATTAAAATCGAAAGGAACTTTTTGAAGTGCTGTTGAACTAAGATCCCGCTGGTAAAAATTCCAGATGCGGGGATCTTCTCCACCTAAGCGCCACAGTGCTGTACCAGCAGTTGAATAATCATCGCTGAAACGCAATGTATTAAAAGTTGTTGCTGCATCAGTAAACCAGATATTGTGTTTTATTTCTTCAGTACTATCGGTAGGGGGTTCTACATAAGTGTAATGAAGATTATAAGTATCATTGTCAAAATCAATAGCGGCATTGGCATATTTGGCCTGGTTAATAATACTGGCATAAGTAATATCCCTTACTTTCCATTTTTCATCCGTTGTCCAATCTCTTCCATAACCGGCTACGCCCAGGATTATTTTATTGGCATCAATTTTTTCATCCATCCATGTTAGCTGTTCTTCTATCCATTTTTGGCTGCTTATCGGGCCGGCTTCGGTACCATCGCTAAACTGGTCATATGCCATCAGTATTATATGATCATTGTATGCTTCCAGCTTTTTAAAATCATAATCCTCATTCATTGCCTGTACATCCATGCTTACCAACAGACCATGACTATGTAATGCATTGTATAATTCCTTTTGAAACTCCGTTAATGATTCATTTGATTTTTCGCCAAGGTTTTCAAAGTCAACATTAAGCCCCTGTAGCTGGTAGTATAAAAGTGTGTCTACAATTTGTTGAATGATATTTTTCCTTATACCAGTATCAGAAAATATTGTGTGTGCCAGTTTGCTGTCAAAAAAACCATTTTGCGTATTGATCCTGTTTGAATGAAAATTATTAAATATTGGCTGTATGCTTAATTTATTTTGCTTCATTACAGCAAGACCCGCAGTATCTATCCTTGTTTGTAATTTAAAAGTAACTGTATCAATAAAAAACCATTCGGGATAAATAGTATTGAGTTTATCAGCATTTTTTTTAAGATCATGTAATGCCATTGTATCCCAGGGCGGATAGAATGCAGCACGTATCAATGCTGATTTCACAGTATTTTCTTTTACTGTTTTCAAAGAATCTTCCACTACTTTTTTGTCAAGGAAGCTTTTAAAGCCTGCAAATTTATTGTTCTGCTTTGTTGAAAAGGTTAGCCGGTTGGAAGGATCGAGTTTATCCTGGTAAGCTTTTGCCCTGTTATCAAGATTTGGTAATGAGGGGTTGCCATCATGAATAACTGCCAATACCACAACAGCTAAAAAAAATAAGGTGATAAATAAAATTATCCTGGAAGACCATTTGACGCTTCGCCATCTTGTAG
Source organism: Ferruginibacter sp. (assembly GCA_047601875.1). GTDB lineage: Bacteria > Bacteroidota > Bacteroidia > Chitinophagales > Chitinophagaceae > Ferruginibacter. The sequence goes on from JASGIL010000001.1 coordinate 2,687,502, forward strand.
CGTTGTTGGTTTGAAATATCTGTGGGTTGTTCATCTATATAAAAATACTTATGAATGATCGTAAAAACGAACAAGGCAAACATATTATGAATTGGTATAACGGGAGGTTAACGACTTGTGTATTTCGGTGAACGTGGAATATGTGACGTTGAACACCTGAAATTGTATCATTGCATTTTCCATTGAACATTAATATTGAGCGTTGAATATTGAATATTTCTTTTGGTCTTCAAACCTCGTAAAGGTTCATTTTACTGCAACCGCTTTAATGATCTGGTCTTAAATGAATTTCAATATTCAACGCTCAATATTCAATGTTCAATGAAATAAGAAAGGCCCCTGTAGAAACAGGGCCGTTTACCAAAACTAACTGCTTATGAGAAAATTGAGAATTATTAATTGAGTGTTCTGCGATAATATTTGCAAACACGGTGCCAGAAAATTTCTAAAAACGTTAAGGGAATGTAAACTCTTATAAAAAAAATTGCCGCTGATTATTGTCTGAACTGTGATTCGTTTGATTAAATGAAAACTATGATGGATTTTTATTTAACTCAGTTGACTGATGAAAATCATAGTCCATCATAAAATCATTTAAATCATAGTTCAGACAGATGAATGAGTGGCAATTATAAATTATGATTATTACTGGGAAGTTAGTTTCTCTGCATTCTCTGCAAATTGAAGGGCATCAATAAATTCCTGCACTTCTCCATTCATAACACTGTCTAAATTATAAACTGTAAAACCAATGCGATGGTCTGTAACGCGGCCCTGTGGGTAATTGTACGTGCGTATTTTTGCGCTCCTGTCGCCGGTGCTTACAAGGCTCTTTCTCTTATGAGCAATGGCTTCTTCTGCTTTGCGTACTTCTTCATCGTATAATTTTGTACGAAGCATGTCCATCGCCTTTTCCCTGTTACCTAGCTGGCTTCTTTCAGTCTGGCAAACTACAGTAATACCAGTCGGTTTATGTGTAAGAAAAACTTTTGTTTCTACTTTGTTTACGTTCTGACCACCGGCGCCACCGCTTCGGGCCGTTTCCATTTTTACATCACTTTCTTTTAGCTCGAAATCTACTTCCTCAGCTTCGGGCATTACTGCTACAGTTGCTGCGGAAGTATGTACACGCCCACTGCTTTCCGTATCGGGCACACGTTGTACACGATGAACACCACTTTCAAATTTGAGTGTACCGTATACATCATCTCCAACAACTTCTACCTGTACCTCTTTATAACCACCAACGGTGCCTTCGCTTTCACTCAGCAACGAGGTTTTCCAGCCTTTCTTCTCACAATACTTGAGATACATTCTTAACAGGTTTCCTGCAAACAAGGATGCTTCATCTCCGCCGGTGCCAGCCCTTATTTCAAGAATGGCATTTTTTTCATCGTAAGGATCTTTTGGAATAAGCATATTGCGCAATTCTTTTTCCAGCGCTTCTTTTCTTGCTTCCATTTGTGGCAGTTCTGATTTTGCCAGGTCACGCATTTCTTCGTCGTCAGAATTTAGTACCTCTTTATTAAATTCAATATCATCAAGAAGCTTTACGTATGCATTTCGCACGTCTACAATTTTCCCCAGGCTGCGGTATTCTTTACTCAGCGTACTGTATTTTTTATTGTCATTCACGATCTCAGGATTCGTGAGTGCAACGCCTATATCATCGAATTTTGCTTTTATAGCATCCAGTTTATCTAACATAGTGTAATTTTATTTCAAAGCTGGTGTGACTAATCAAACCAATCTTTTGAAAAGGTCACACAACTAGTGACCTTTTGGGCGGCAAATTTACATTATATCAACCAATCATTTTGTACAGAAAATTTAAAGGAGAGCGGGTTTTTACAGGACATGAATTTCTGCAAGGAAATATGGTATTGATCACAACCGAATCAGGTGAGATCATTGATATGGTTGATGAAGCTAATGCCGGTGAAAGTGTTGAAACCTTTAAAGGAATACTTTGCCCGGGCTTTATCAATAGCCATTGTCACCTGGAACTGTCGCACCTTAAAGGATTTATTCCCAAAAAGACCGGCCTGGTAGATTTTGTATTTAAGATCGTGACAGAAAGACATTTTGCCGAAGAAGCAATTTTGTCTGCCATAGAAACTGCCGAAAATGAAATGATCAGGAACGGGATCGTTGCGGTTGGCGATATTTGTAACAATGGCCTCACCATTTCACAAAAGACCAAAGGCAATTTATTATATCGAAATTTTATTGAGGCAAGTGGGTTTCCTCCACCTGTTTCGGAACAACGATTTCAACGGTCCGTTGATTTTTTTAATACCTATCAAGCAGTACTGCCTTTTAATTCAATTGTGCCGCATGCGCCGTATTCTGTTTCGCCCGGGCTCTTTCGATTGATCAATGATTTTCCTGACAATAATATTTTGACCATTCACAACCAGGAAATAGCTGCAGAAAATGAATTATTCAAAAACAAGAAAGGAGATTTTTTAAGAATGTATGAAAAAATGAATATTGATATTTCATTTTTTAAACCTTCCGGAAAAACGAGCCTGCAAACTTATTTGCCTTATTTAAACAAGCTGCATTCATTAATACTGGTTCACAATGTTTGTACATCTGATGAAGATATCCAATTCGCCAACTCAGCATCCAGTACTCAGCATTCAGCATTCTATTATTGTCTTTGTCCGAACGCCAATCTGTATATCAGTAATACATTGCCGGATGTAAATATGTTCATTAAACATAATTGCAATATTGTTTTAGGAACTGATAGCCTGGCATCCAATGATCAGCTAAGTATTTTGGAAGAAATAAAAACGGTCAATAAAAATTTTCCAGGCATTGAATTAGAAACAATGTTACAATGGGCCACGATCAATGGAGCAAAAGCATTAGGTTGCGAAAAAATGTATGGAAGTTTTGAGAAAGGAAAGAAGCCGGGTGTTGTTTTGATAAAATCTTCAAATGATAAGCAACTGGATAATGCAGTTGCAGAAAGAATTGTATAACAATTGTCTGAACTGTGATTTGTTTGATTAAATGAAAACTATGTTTTTTTAATTAGCTGAATTTAAAAAATCATAGCCCATCATTAAATCATTTGAATCATGGTTCGCAATTATTTACCCAAGCACCTCATGCAATATTTCCAACGACCTCATCTGCCCAAAGTCTGAAAGATGGAACTTGTAGTAATCCTCGTATTTTAATAGTAACGATCTCCTTGTTTCTTTGTTTAATTTTATCTGATCCAGTTCAGCGGGCTGCATAATTTTTAGCAACTCCGAAGTAATTTCCGCTTCTTTATTTTCTACAAAAGATCTGTGTGTTGGTTGTTCTGCAATAAAATTTCCTTCAACAAGGTCGAGATAAATATTTTTTTCAGAAAAATTATTATTCATCTTAAAGCCAAAGAACTGCGGTAGCTGAAGTGTAAAGTAAAGTGCAAAATTGGCTGCAATGGGATTTGTTGCCTTGTCAAGTTGCATCAGTGCGTCTTCACAAAAATAAAAAAGATCACGATGTTCCTCGGGTTGCTTAAGCGCTTTTTGTAACAACTCCACTATATACAACGCAATGCTGTTCTTTAAAACATCCGATAAAATATTTTCATACAAATATGCCCAGCCCGATTCTTTTATACGTTGTAGTCCTTTGAGGTCATTATGATAAACTTCCATATCAAGTATGGCTGTGGGTTGAAACATTGCGGCCTTATTACCCGTTTTCTTTTGTGTCCTTACACCATTAACAAGATAGGTTTGCACACCAAAAAGCTCAGTGAAAATTGTTACAACGATACTGGTTTCGCCATATTTTATCGTACGCAATATGATCCCTTTTGTTTTGTGTGTCATTTTTTAATCGTTCTTTGCATACAGTTTACTTAAATGGATATCAATATTAAATAATTATGTGGCAACGCTTAGGAAAATTTGTTATTAAGAACAGGCTTGTATTGTTGATCGTATTGTTATTGGCAACAGGTGTTATGGGTTATTTCGCTTCAAAGGTTAAACTCAGTTATGAATTTTCAAGAGCAATACCAACGGATAACCCCAGATACCTGGAGTATGTTTCTTTTAAAAAAACCTTTGGTGATGATGGAAACATGCTGGTGATCGGTGTGCAATCGCAGGATCTTTTTGAATTGAATAATTTCATTGCTTACCAGCAAATGCAGAAGCAAATAAGAAAGCTATCAGCAGTGGATGATATTCTTGGTATACCCGGCGCTATTGGTTTACAAAAAGACAGTGTTACTGAAAAATTAAAAGCAGTAAGAATATTTCCTGAAACATTGCATTCACAAAATGAACTCGACAGTATTGCTGCTGTATTTTCTGATCTTCCCTTTTACAGGAACCTTTTATATAATCATGCAACGCATACTTATTTAATGGGGGTTAAAATAAATAAGGATAAACTGAATTCTCCTGCCCGTACGCAGATCGTTGCTGATATAACAAGTGCCGTGGATCGGTTCGGGAAAAAAACCGGTATCAATACGCATCTCAGTGGTCTCCCGCTTATAAGAACGGTGATAGCGGATCGCATTCAAAATGAAATGAAATTTTTCCTTTTTGGTTCCCTTGCATTAAGTGTATTGATCCTGTTGCTTTTTTTCCGGTCATTAAGTACAACACTGCTTTCACTGGCTGTGGTTATTACAGGAGTGATATGGACGGTTGCTACTATTTATCTCTGCGGCTACAACATAACGTTATTAACGGCATTGCTGCCATCGCTAGTAGTTGTGATCGGTATTCCCAATTGTATTTATTTTATTAATAAATACCATACTTCTTATGTAGATACAGGTGACAAGGTGCAATCACTCGTAAACGTGGTAAGCAAGATGGGGGTTGTTACCCTCTTCTGTAATATTACTGCTGCTATTGGCTTTGCCGTATTTGCATTAACAAGAAGTGCTATACTTAAAGAATTTGGTGTGGTAGCCGGTATCAGCATCATGGTGATCTTTATCATTTCATTTATTTTATTGCCAGCGGTGTTAAGCTATTTACCGGTTCCGCAAAAGGGGCAGTTAAAATATTTAAATAACAGGTGGATCACAACCTTTCTTGATCGGGTTGAGGTTTGGGTTTTCGATCATAAAAAATGGGTGCTTGCAGGCACGGCTTTAATAGTGCTGGTATCCATTGCCGGTATGATGCGGTTACAATCAGTTGCATACATTGTTGATGATCTTCCGAAAAAAGATAAGATCTATACTGACCTGAAATTCTTTGAAAACAATTTTAAAGGCGTTATGCCATTGGAAATTTTAATTGACACTAAAAAGCCGAAAGGTATTTTGAGTTCAACCATCGATATACATCGCATTGCAGCTTTTGAAGATTCTGTGCTGGCAGTACAACCGAATGTGGGCAAGCCTTTATCGATTGTGGATGGCATTAAGTTCTCTTACCAGGCCGTTAGCCAGGGAACCGGTGATTCAACTTATACATTACCGGTTTTTGGCAATCCAATGTCTGATCTTCATAAGGGATTAAGAGAAATACAACTCAGGCGGAATAAAGGTGAGATGACTGCAAATGATACAGCGATGTCGAAACTCATAGGTTCATTTGTTGATTCTTCGGAACAATACATTCGCATCAGCATGAGTATGGGTGATATCGGCACAAAGAAATTACCTGCATTGCTTGATACCATCAGGCACAAGGCCGACCAATATCTTGATAGCAATTATAAAGTAACACTCACGGGCAGCAGCATCAATTTCCTGGAAGGAAGCAAGTTTATCATCAATGGTTTGAAAGAAAGTATCTTTTGGGCATTTTTATTAATAGCACTTTGCATGCTTTATCTCTTCAGATCTTTTAAAATACTGATATGTTCGCTTGTACCCAACCTGATCCCACTTGTAATAACAGCAGGTATCATGGGCTGGGCGGGCATTCCATTGAAACCATCAACCGTGCTTATATTCAGCGTTGCATTAGGAATTGCGGTAGACATCACCATTCGTTTCCTGGTAAATTACCGGCAGGACCTCCCGGTAAACAATAATAATATAGCTGCCACCGTTAAGGGCACTGTTCAACAGACCGGGCTTAGTATTATATATACATCACTGGTATTAACTGCCGGGTTCGTTATATTTTGCGGAAGTAGTTTTGGTGGAACTTTTGCGTTGGGATGGCTTACTTCGGTAACACTTTTATCTGCCACGCTTACCAATCTTATCTTGTTACCGGTGTTGATTGTAATGATAGCTCCAAATAAGAAAAAGCAAGGTTGAAATCGTATTTTAAAACGCTGAGATCAAATAATTAATAACATCGCAGCAGCAAATGTTGATATTAATGTGTCCATTTGTACACAATATGTTAAATATTGTACAATATCTTTGTAATTACTAAACCCAAAATGAACATGAGAAAAATCTGCTTATTGCTGACGGCAATGTTTCTATTGCTGTTAAACACTAAGGCCCAGGACCGCACGGTTACCGGTAAAGTAACAGACGACAAAGGGCTTCCTGTTGCAAATGCATCAGTGATCGTAAAAGGTACCAAGCTCGGTACATCTACAAATTCCCTCGGAATTTACACTTTAAACGTTCCATCATCAGCAAAGACGCTTGTAATTTCTTCGATAGGTCTGACCAGCCGCGAAGTAAATATCAGTTCAGGCAATTTTGATGTTGTAATGACAACTGATGTTAACAGTATGGTGGGTGTAGTGGTACAGGTGCCTTATGGTACGGTTAAGAAAACTGCATTTACGGGGTCTGAAAATACGGTTGGAGCTGCAACCATTCAGAAAGCACAGGTAACCAATGTAGCAAATGTACTTGAGGGATATGTTCCGGGTATTACAGCTACCAACGGTGGTGGAGCGCCAGGCCAATCAGCCACTGCAGTTGAGATCAGGGGACCAAGTTCTATTAATTTGAGTAGCGGGCCACTCTTTGTATTGAATGGAGTTCCGTACACAGGAGATATTAATGCAATTTCAAATGATGATATTGAATCTCTGACAGTATTAAAAGATGCTGCTGCCTCTTCTTTATATGGATCTCGTGCAGCTAACGGAGTTGTCATGATCACAACTAAAAAAGGAAGAAAGGGGAAGGCAAATGTATCAGTTAGTTTAAAACAGGGATTCATGAGCCGTGGTATACCAGAGTATGACAGGGTTGACTCAAAACAATATTATGAGTTATTCTGGGAAGCCTATAAAAATTCTTACCTGTCACAGGGCCAGGTTCTTGATTCAGCAAAAGTTCATGCCTCAAATGTACTCACGAGTTCAAGTGGCCTTGTATATAATGCATATAATGTTCCGGGAAACCAACTTATTGATACTGCAACAGGAAAGCTTAATCCCAATGCAAAACTTTTGTGGAATGAGTCATGGGAGGATGCATTGTTTCGTACAGCTTCACGTACAAATGCCAGTGTAAGTATTTCAGGTGCCAGCGATAATATGGATTATTATCTTTCTGCAGGCTATCTTGACGAACAGGGTATTGTTAGAAATTCCGATTACAAACGTTACAATTTGCGTCTTAACCTGAATATAGCAGCAACTAATTGGCTGAACGTGGGTACTAATATTGATGGATCTTCTGCAAGAAGAAACGATGTATTAAGTGGTGGTACTGCAACAAGCAACCCATTTTATTATAGCAGGTATATGGGCCCGATCTATCCAGTATACCAGCACGACTTGGTTACGGGTGCTTTCATAGATACGCTGGGTGAACACAAGCTTGATTATGGTGTACCTGAGCAAATGGGAACAAGGCCATATGCCGGAAGATCAAACCTGAGAGGAACATTGGAGCTTGATGACAATCACTCAGATATTTTTAACGGCAATGGAAATGTTTTTGCTGAGATAAAATTTTTAAAGAATTTTTCTTTTAAAGCTTCATTAGGTATAAACCTGCTTAGCGAGTATGCAACAGCCTATCAAAATAATCAATATGGTGATGCTGCACCAAGTGCACCTGGAGCAAGTGACGGAGGGCGTTCATCAAAAACGCAGGCCAGGACCTTTTCATTAACAGGTAACGAAGTATTAACATGGAGGAAGACACTAAGGAATAAACACAATATAACAGCCTTTGCAGGACACGAAAATTATAAGTTCAGGTACAACTATCTTACTGCAGGAAAATCCGGTTTTGTGTTCCCGAATCAGTCGGACCTTGATAATGGAGCGACAACCTTTACGCCTCCTAGTTCGTATCAACTAGATCACACAATAGAAAGTTATTTTGGCAATGTTAACTATGATTATGATCAGAAATATCTATTCTCAGCCAGTTATCGTACAGATGGTTCTTCAAGATTTGCACCCGATGTTAGGTGGGGAGATTTTTATTCTTACGGAATCGGTTGGAGGTTAACACAGGAAAAATTCCTCAGAAATGTAAAATGGCTAAGCGAATTGAAATTAAGAGGTAGCTATGGTGAACAGGGTAATGAGAATATTGGCCTGTTTTATCAATACCATGATTATTACTATTCAGATGGAACGGGTGGCTATGTTCGTACAGATCACCTGGCAAATGAGAATCTTAAGTGGGAAAAGAATAAAGCAACAAACATTGCAATTGACCTGGGTTTATTTAAAAACCGGATAACGTTAACTGCTGAATGGTTTAATAAAATTTCTGAAAATTTATTATTTGATCAACCAAGAGCATTGAGTTTATATCCGTTTACCTGGGCAAACGCAGGAACACTCCGTAACAGGGGATATGAGTTAACACTGGGGCTTGTTCCGGTAAGATCATCGAATTTTAACTGGAAAATTGATGCAAACATCACCCATTTCAAAAATAAAGTACTTAAGGTTCCGCCAACTCCTTCATACGAAAAAAATGGTGTATCACGTATTGGTGGATTACAGAACATCCAGGTTGGTACAAGTATATATGATTGGTATGTGCCTGAATTTGCCGGCGTAGATGCTTCTAATGGTGATGCTCTTTACTACGTAGATATTTTAGATGCTGATTCTAAGCCAACGGGGCAAAGAACAGTTACGAATCTTTGGGCCAAAGCAACAAAATACCGTCACGGTTCTGCTTTACCAAAAGTATCCGGTGGAATAACAAACTCGTTTAATTATAAAGGCTTCGATCTTTCTATATTAGTAACATTTGCCTATGGAGGAATTTTTTATGACGCAAATTATGCCGGGCTTATGGGTAGAGGATCTGCAGGAACAGCTTGGAGCACGGATATTCTTGACAGGTGGCAAAAACCTGGGGATGTAACAAATGTTCCAAGACTACAGGTTGATCTTGCCGGCCAGGACGGCCCGTCTACAAGATGGTTAGTAGATGGATCATGGTTAAATATAAAAAATATTACTTTGAGCTATACGCTACCGAAAACAACATTAAAAATGATGAGTGGACTTACTGTATTCGTAAATGTTGATAATGCCCATTTATTTACAGCAAAAAAAGGAATGGACCCACAACGTGACTTTACAGGTACAGCTGATGCTACTTATACACCGTTCCGTACAGTTACTGCAGGATGCACCATTAACCTTAAATAATTAAAAAAATAAAATGAAAAAAATATATTTATTCATCGCAGTTTTCGCCTTTATTACGATAACAGGCTGTAAAAAAGAGTATCTCAATACGAAACCCAGTAATGGTGTTACTATCGAACAGATATTCGGCCAGCTGACATCTGTATATGCTGCACTTAATGGAAGTGTAAAAGAACAGTTTGCATATTCTACCGGTTCAGCTACAGGACCACATGATGCTTTTGGACAAAAGGGCTACGACCTTGCCAATGATCTGATGGGAAATGACATGGTTGTACACAGTTCAGGTTATGGCTGGTTCAACACCGATTATAATTACACAGAATTTCAAAATCCCAATGTAAACAGGCAATGTGATCTTTCATGGTACCTCTATTATGACCTGATCAGGCAGGCAAACACAATACTCGAGTATCTTGATAATGTTCCGGATGCTACCCAGGAACAAAAAGATGCAATAAAAGGCGAAGCATTGGCAATAAGAGGATATTGTTATTTCTATCTTATAAATTATTTTCAGCAATCTTATAAGGGTAACGAAACAAAACCTGGCGTACCTCTAAAAACAGTAGTATCATTAGATGATGTTGGCCGGGGAACAGTGCAGGAAATCTATGACCAAATGATTTCAGACTTTACATCGGCAGAAACATTATTGGATGGCAAAACCCGTGTTGATAAATCTCACATTGATGTTAATGTAATAAGAGGATTTCGTGCAAGAATAGCACTGCTACAGGAAGACTGGGCATCCGCAGCTTCTTTTGCTCACAGCGCACGCCAGGGGTATCCATTATTGACAATCGGTAGCGGTATGCAGTATACAGACATTGATGCGTTTTCTTCTGTTGCAAATCCTGAATGGATATGGGGATCAATAATAGACGAGTCAGATGCTACTATTTACGCTTCTTTCTTTTCTCATATTGATATTAATACCGGCGGTTATGCCGCTTTAGGGGCCAGAAAAAAATTACAAAAGCATTGTACGATCAGATAAATAGTAATGATATCAGGAAACAATGCTGGACCGCTCCGGGAGCAGGCACTTCATCTGCAGATGTTGATTATAACCAACATAAATTCCAGGTTCCCGAAATTGGCCAATGGCACGGTGATTATGTTTATATGCGTAGTGCTGAAATGTATTTAATAGAAGCGGAAGCACTGGCACGCCAGGGAAATGATGCAGACGCACAAGCTGTATTGGAAGAACTGATTGTATCAAGATATCCAACTTACGATGCAGGTTCTTTCAGCGGGCAGGCATTGTTAAACGAAATCTTTTTACAAAGAAGAATTGAACTTTGGGGAGAGGGATTTGCATTGATGGATATTAAACGTTTAAACCAGGGGTTGAACAGACCAACAGGACCAGGTAATCACGGATCACCCAGTCTTGATCCTGTAGTGTATACAACAGGCCCGCAGGATCCGAGGTTCCTGATGAGAATACCGCTGAGGGAAATTGATTATAATACAGCCATGACAGCCGCTGACCAAAACCCATAATACCTAGCTAAAATTCAAAAATTTATATTATGAATAAATATTTTTTAAAAACCTTTTTCGCAGGAGTGGGAATAATGTTGTTATCTCTTTATTCCTGTAAAAAACATAATGCAGTTGTGGACCAGGATGCGATCATTCCTCCTCCATTTGCAAAGTTCAATGTAGTGCCAAGCCCAATATATACAACAGACTCAACCGCTACTTACTACGTTAAAAGCACAGGTGAAACTTTTAAGCTTCCTGTTGGTATTACAAATGTGTCTGATAAAGACAGAACCGTAAAATTTACATACACGTCCAATAGCGCTACACAAGGTGTTGAGTATAATGCGCCGACATCAATAACAATTCCTGCGAATAGTGCATTGGTGAACCTCGAGATATCAGGGTTATTTGCAGGAATTAACGTGGGAGAAACAGATACGCTTAAAGTACAGATAGAAGCTACAGATGATATCGCTATGAGCCCATACAAAAATCATTTCTTTATTTACATGCGCAAATCATGTCCTATTAATTTTAATGATTTTGAAGGTGCTTACCCTAATACATACGACAATGCCGGAAGTTATGGCCCATATGCTACAACGGTAACGCCTGGCAGCATTACAATGGTTACTCCAACGAGCGCTACATTTACTGTTGAAAATATATGGGATCCGGGTTATCCTGTTGTTACAACAGTGAATGCTGACTGGACCCTGGATCCCGATCATCCGGTTGTAACAATTCCTGACCAGGAGTATATTGCCCCTGCTGATGTTTGGATCACTGGTACAGCCACATTCGGTACTTTCTCTGCATGCGATCAAACAATAACATTGCGTTATACGCTTTATGATAAACCGTCTGGTGCTCCTATCTATGCAGACCAGGAGACAATACTGGGCAGATAAACCAAAATTATTTTTACTAAAAAGCCACTAACTACTACGGTATTACTGACAATCAGGGACAGGCTAAAAATAAAATGAAAAGAGCAGCTAAAATAGCTGCTCTTTTTTTAATCCTTTTTTGGTGTAACCAATTCTTTTATTAGTTCCTCAAATGTTGCATTTACAACTACCTTCTCATCGTATTTAGAGGGCTTTTTTACAACCTTCTTTTTTGGAGAAGACTTACTATGTTTATTTTTATTTGTTGATTCTTTAGATACTGCCATGCACCTAAATTACAAATATTTCCATTGATAGCCCCCTGTTGTATTTCGTTTGCCTCTTAAAGCACGTGAGATAGATTGTTTTTTGATTCCTGTAATTTCCCCTGCTTCAACTATAGAAGTATAAGTTGCAACAACTTTACCGTTTAGTATTTGAGCTACACTTACTTTTTTACCTTGCTTTGATATAGATACAGGTGGCAACGCAGGTTCAATAATTGTTTCATTTGTTAACCCGTTATATTTTGTTAATTCCTTCCAACTTAATTTTGTTTCTATCCTACTTAAAGTATTTTCAAACCTTTCTCCGTCCTTTATATCTTTTGTATTATAGCGGTATTCAAATTCAGCGCAATAACGTTCCAAATGCTTTGGTGAAATTTTGTGATAGGTGCCGATTATTGTACGGCGAAACAAGCCAAAAGCCCCTTCAATTGAATTTGTATGTGCATTGCCCCTAACATATTCTTTTATTGTGTGGCTTACACTTTCATGTGAGGCAAAATGTTTACCTATACTTACGTAAGTACCTTCGCCATCTGTCATTAAATTTGCTGATCTATCCACGTTATCGAAAATAATTGGAGAAATTTTCATTTTATCAGTATCCTTTCCTGCAACTTTTAATTTCAATTCACCTCCTCTTTCAAGCAATCCTACAATCATTGATTTATTAGCAAATGGACTTCTATTTTCTTTTACTCCTGATTTTCTTTCTTCCTTTCTTGATTTAGTTGAGTAATAAAGTTCATCCACTTCAACAGTATTCATCAATATATTACCTTTTTTATCTTTTAATGATTCACGTATTCTGTTAATCATAAACCAGCTTGTTTTCTGGCAGACGCCTAAATGTTTTGCAAGTTGACAAGAACTAATTCCTTTTTTATTATTTGATACCAAATAAACAGCCGGGAACCAAGTAGATAATGGAATGTTGCTTGAATGAAAAATAGTGCCTACCGTAACGCTATATTTTTTATGACATTCTTTATTGCCACATTTAAAACGTTTTCCATTTTCAATGCTATACCATTTATTACTCTTGCAATAAGGACACTCAGGGCAACCATTCCAACGCTGTTGCACTAAAAAATCACGGCATTTTTGCTCGTCTGAAAATTGTACCATTAAATCTTTTAAGTTCTTTACCGTCGCCATAACTATTTATTTTTTTGTATAACATTGTTATACATTTTGTGCAAAAAAAATTATTTACTACCCTTTACTGCTTTGTCCAGTATCATTTCAATAAGGTTGCTTAGTGATCTATTTTCTTTAGCTGCCATAGCTTCAAGTTTCTTTTTAAATTCTTCACTGGTTCTGAAAGCAATAAGAGTATTCTTGTTTTCTTTTGTATTCATACTACGAATATACAATGTATAACAATGTAAAACAAATTTATTCTACCATTTTTTTTCTAATGCTATTTGATTATTTCTTTGATAAATGGAACATATTTTTAATATTCGATTTTTTTCTGTTATTTTTAATAACAGGATATTATAAAGTCTTTATAAACGTTGTAGTATATAATTAGGTAATTTTGTATTTCTAAACGACACCCAAATGCCACTAATCAGTTATTTACCAGAAGAATATAAAAAAGGTTTCAAGGAGTTGGCAATTATGGAGCAAGGTATTTTTGATTCTGTTTTAGATAATCTATCAAAACAAGAATTGAACACTTCAATATTGAATTTAGCTTCTAAAGTGTCTAATAACGTCAAATTTGATAGCAATTTACTAAGAGAAGTATTTTATAGCGTTTCATTTTTAATCCCTTCTTTGGAAGGAGAAGAAGATATTGAGGAAACAGTTGCAGATATAATTTATTTAGCTAGATTTCATAACTTAATTTCTGAAAAGGATGAATCCAAACTAAGTGGTAGGATAACTCAGATTTTGCTAGACAAAAAATTATTTTACGCTTATAAGGCAACTGATTTAATCACCGAAAATAAAAACATTTTTATTTCCTCAAAAATTATAACAGATATAAGACCGATTTTCGATTTAAATATAGAAGAGCCTCCAAAGGTTGGAATTACTCAACATACTTTGCATTTGCATTATAATTCTGATTCAGGAGAGCCTCATAAAGATTTTTATATTACTTTGACTTCAGATGATATTCAAACTTTACTTTTTTCATTGTTAAGGGCAGAAGATAAAGAAAAAACATTAGTAGAAGTATATAAAAAAGCAGGTATTACAAGTTTAGAATTTTAAAAATGATAGCAGGGAGAACTCATAGTCACTATTCAGTCAAAGATTTAGATGGTTGCGTATCATCTAAGTGTAAAGACGCATCCTTATATAAGCTAAGGTATATGCAGACTATTGGTAAATTGAGAGGTAACGATGGTGATAATACCAAAAGAATTGAAAAATATGATTTGCATATTCGTAAAAGACCAGAAAGGAGAATTAAAGGTCAAATAATTATTAGATTAGAAGGAAGAAATAAGACTAAGGAAGAACAATTTTTTGAACTAGCTCAAAATTGGAAAATTGAGACTTCAATATATTCTATTGCAGCAAAAAAAATATCTAACAGTAATTACATGGGGATTATTGGTCTAGGCGTTACTTATGGTGAGCCGATAATAAAGTTAATATTAGAGGATTTGAAAAAAGGTGTTGAATATTGGCATTACGCCTTAAAAAAAATAACAAATCAAAATCCCGTTCCCACAGGAAGTGTAAATAATTTACAAACAGTCAGAAACGAGTGGTTAAAATGGGGTATCGAAAATGAAATAATTTCATAAATGGATTTCAACCCGAAAAGTTTAGCTGAAATGACACCCCGTCAGATAGCTAGATACTGGCCTAACTTAGCAGCTAATTATCACAAAACAAGTGAACAAACAATAGATTATAATTGTGTGGCCTGGATTGTTAATCAAACGGATAATCCAATTGATTTTTCAGTTGATGAGGAAGGTGATCCTTTACCTGATGCCGATTTAACTTCCGCTCCTTATAAAGCATATTTTGAGAGTATAGGATTTACGGAATGTGAAAATGGTGATTTAGAAGAAGGATTTCAAAAAATAGCTATTTACGAATTTCCTGATGGGCAATTTGCTCATGTTGCAAAACAGTTGGAAAATGGACATTGGTCTAGTAAAATTGGAGAATTGGAAGACATCGAACATTATTCACTAAATGCGCTAGAATATGAAAATTACAATGGAGAATGTTACGGAGTAGTAAAGTTTTTTATGAAAAGACCTCCTGCATAAATTTTATGTTTATGACCAATAAAAAAGGGCTGCAACTCAATGCAGCCCTTAATTTTTTGAATCCTGTCCCTAATTGTCAGTGATACCGAACTACTAGTGGCTTTTTTTATTTAAATGTTCAATATTCAACGTACAATCTTCAATATTCATCGGAGTTCCGTTGAGCGTTGAACATTGTACGTTGTATATTGAACATCCATTTTAATCTTCGTTTATCAAAGTGATTAAAATAAATGAAGCGTTATTAAACGCTGGAGTGTAAAATAAATATTCAACACTCAATGAATACATTCCGATGAATATTGAACATTGTATGTTGAATATTGAAAATTCATTTTAATTTTCAATTATAAAGCGATCACATAAATATTATTTAAGGATCTCTCCGAGCTTTGCCTGTAATGCTTCTCCTCTTAATTCGGTTGCAATGATCTTTCCAGTTGGATCTATCAATACATTATAAGGAATGCCTTCAAATCCATATAAAGGAACTGCAGCGCTGTACCATTGCTTCAGGTCGCTTACCTGTTTCCATTCAAGTCCATCTGCTTTTATTGCTTTTAACCATGCAGCTTTATTTTCATCAAGCGAAACACCCAGCACGGTAAAATTTTTGTCCTTGTATTGATTATATGCTGCAACTACATTTGGATTTTCACCACGACATGGACCGCACCAACTCGCCCAAAAATCCACCAACACATATTTACCTTTTAATTCACTCAATGAAAAAGGTTTATCATCTACATCATTCATTGTAAAATCAGGTGCCATGCTCCCAATACCGGGCCTTGATGATGATGTTGTTGCCGGTTGTTTTGGTTCTTTAAGTTTAGCAATATAATCCTTGAACTGGGTTACCATTGCTGCAGCTGCCTGGTGATTTGGAAAACGTTTGGTAAGACCCGGAATTACTTTTTCAAGTGATGTTGCATCAATGCCATTTGTATATCCCAATGCAAAAATAGCAACCACGGGATCTGATGTGGTATCAATAAAACGCGTAATAAAATCCTTGAACTGGTTGTTCAACTCATTTCTTTTTGCAGTTTCAATGGCGAGTGTGCTGTCTCCTTCTTTTAAAGAATCACACTTTTCATTGATCGCTTTTATAGCCCTGCTCTTTGAATCAAGATTGAGTATAAAATTTTTTAAAAGATTGTTTGCCGGTGTATTGAATTTAGGACCATCCAAACTAACATCGTTCATATCTGCCTTGAAATCGATAACCGGTTTATCATTTATAAAAATAAAACCACGATCAGACTTTTCCATCCTGATCCGGTAGATACCTTCTTCCGGTGCAGTTGTAGTGAATGAGAATTTTCCTTTGTTTATTTCAGCTGTGTCGATGATATCAGGATTTTTCTGGCTGAAATAAAGTTGTTCAAGGTATATTTTCTGATCAGGAATATTTTTAATTTCCCCATTAACAGAGAATTTCCCTTTTGTAATTTCATTCTTACAGGAAAAAAGCATTATACTCAGCAATACCAGGCTTGTTATTTTTTTTATCATTTTTATTTTTTTATATCCATCACCAGTAGACTGTCACAAAAGTTCGTCATTGCGGGTGAAACGAAGCAACCCGGTAAATTGAAATAGATTGCTTCAGTCATTCTTCCTTCGCAAAGATGCCCTCAGACGGACCCGGAGCCAGAAATATTTATACTCAATTCAATTTTTCTGCTAATAATTTATTCACCAACTGCATATCGGCTTTTCCTTTGCTCAACTTTTTTACTTCACCGGCAAACAGTCCCATCAACCCTTTCTTGCCAGCTTTGTATTCTTTTATTTTATCAGGCATTGATGATATTACCTGGTCAACCCAGCCTTCAACAGCAGTGCTATCGCTTTCCTGCAACAGGTTAAGGTACGATGCTGTTTCTGTTACAGTTTTGGCAGGATCAGTAATCAATGCCTGCAAAATCCTGGTAGAAGCATTATTAAAATTGACCTTTCCTGATTCTGTAAACGAAATAAGTTCAGCAATGGTTGAGTGTGCCAGTGGAAATTCAGCAATAGAGATATTATTTTCATTACAATAAAACTTCAATGGCCCCAGTAACCAGTTTGCAGCAGCCTTATAATGCGATGTATGTTTTATGAGTGCTTCAAAGAACAGGATATCTTCTTTGTCATTACAAATAGTAGTAGCATCATAACTTGTCAAAGAAAATTCGGAAATGTATTTTGTCTTTAACTGTTCAGGTAAAACAGGTAATGCAGCTGATATTTCCTGTATATAATTTTCAGTAATAAAGAACGGTGGCAGATCCGGTTCGGGGAAATAACGATAGTCATCAGCTTCTTCTTTGCTCCTGAGAGAAAAAGTGATGTTCTTATCTGCATCAAAGCTTCTTGTTTCCTGGATAAGCGTTCCATTGTTTTCTGCAATGCCGACCAGGCGTTCCGTTTCTATTTCAATTGCTTTTTTTACATTCCTGATGCTGTTCAGGTTTTTTACTTCCACACGTTTACCCAAAGTAGTTTCACCCATCAGCCTTATAGATATATTGGCATCACAACGCATGCTGCCTTCTTCCATGTTACCATCACATACATCCAGCCATCTTACCAGTTTTCTTAATTCAGTTAAAAATGCAAATGCTTCTTCAGCACTGTGAAGATTGGGTTCGGTAACGATCTCGAGTAGGGGCACCCCGGCCCTGTTAAGGTCTATACATGTGAAACTTTCATCTGCATCATGGATGCTTTTACCGGCATCTTCTTCAAGATGTATCCTGTTTAATTTTATATTCCTTGTTTCTTCTCCTGCTCTTATGGTAAGATAGCCGGCCTTACAAATAGGTGCCGTGTGCTGGCTTACCTGGTAGCCTTTAGGAAGATCGGGATAAAAATAATTTTTACGTGCAAAGTAATTGTGCTGTTCAATTTCACAGTGCATTGCCAGGCCCAATCTTACAGCAAGTTCAATTGCCTTTTTATTCATTTTTGGAAGCGTGCCGGGATGTGCCAATGATATGGGGCTGACCTGTGTATTCGGCGCTGCACCAAAAGCAGTGCTATCGCTGCAGAACAATTTACTATTAGTCAGTAGTTGTGCATGTACTTCAAGTCCAATGACAACCTGGTATTTGTCTTCTCTTATCACGGCACGAAAATAAAGAAAAGCACCGAGAGCATTCAATATTGTACAGCGAACATTAAGTATTCTACCCCGAACATTGAACATTGTTCGTTGGGTATTGAAAATTAAATACTGTCAATAAGAAATATTCAATGCTCAACGTACAATATTCAATGTTCAACAATGTACTATTAGACATCCTGTAAAGTAGAAAGAGACCGTCTTTTAAGAAACGGTCTCTTCCTGGCTTTACTTTTTAAAACTTCAGCTGTTTTTCAATGGACTATAAGTTAGTCGTTTTTAATTTCTTTGGAATTTTGATCGTAAAAGTCATTTCGCTGCCATTGCGTTTTGCTTTGATCGGGTAAGTACCCTTTTCATTATTTTCCTGTAATTGTTCTCTTGCTTCATCTGTATTGGTTACTTTTTCTCCACCTATTTCTGTAATGATATCGTCTTTTTTTAAACCTGCAGTAGCAGCGGCTGAGCTATCCTGTACTTCCAGTACTTTCACGCCATTCCCTTCTTCGGTATCCTGTATCTTCAAACCTAATTTCTGGCGGCGTGGAAAATTGAAACTATAATTATTGTTCAGGTCACCAAGTTGGCCTTGTAGTTCCTGCAGCTGATCGAAATTTTTAATATTATCATCACTAAATACATATGGCATTGTATAAGTTTTATAGGACCCATCTGGTGCACTGTATGAATAACTTTTACTAAAGGAAGTTTTTCTCTCACCAAGAATTGCCTTTGTTGTTTTTTCTTTGCCATCTCTTTTATAAGTAACCTTTACTTCGTCTTTTGGTTTTTTTGCATTGATCGCTTCAAATAATGACCCGGGACCATCAATTTTTGTATCATCAATTTTTGTGATGATATCGCCTTTCTGTAAACCAGCTTTGCAAGCTGCACTTTCTTTCGATACCGGTTCAGTGATCTTGGCGCCATCATCTACTTTATCTGTACTAACGCCAAGGAATGCCCCACCAGTATTTTCGCCCCAGTCCATTACAGGTGGATCAAGGGTTATATCGCTATTACCATCATCCTGCAGGATGAATGCGTTTCCACCCCTGCCACCATTGCGAACGATCGTTTTTCTTTTATTCACAGTAACATCGTCATCCTTATATTCTGAAAGTGGTTTTCCATTAATGAAAACTTCATCACCCTTTATCTCAACTTTAATAGTAGCGTCCTTTCCTCCTTTTTTACGGATGACAATTTCTTCAGCTTCTTTTTTATCTTTTCTTTCTTTATCCATACCATCCTGTGCCATTGCCTTATAACCAAATGCAATAAATAACCATGGGAAGAAAGCAAACATTAATAACTTTTTCATAATTGCAATTTTTATGTACGAAACTTTTAGTACATCAAAACTAAGTGGAATTTTTTAAATACGAAACTTTTCGGGGATATTTATTTTTATTTAACAAATCAAGCTATAAGCTGTTAGCTGCAAGCTACAAGCCGGTGAATTAAATATGAGGCTTTATTTTATAATGAAAGGACTTGCAGCTTGTAGCTAATAGCTTGCAGCTTTTTATAGTAGTTCCGAAACATGCTTATGTATATTCTCCGAGATCTTATCCGTAGGTACATCATTATCATCACCACCAAAAGGATCTTCAATTTCTTCAGCAATCAATTCAAGACTTGCTAAAACATAAAATACAAAAGCTACCACCGGAATTACATAATAGCCAAGGTTAAACACATAGCCAATGGGAAGGCTCATGATATAGAAGAAAATAAATTTTTTAATGAATACGCTGTATGAATAGGGAATAGGTGTATTCTTAATGCGCTCACAAGCCCCACATATATCAGTAAACGATTGTAATTCTGCGTTCAGAACAATTAACTGGTTGCCATCTATTTTTTGTGCTTTATACATTTTCTGTATATGCTCAAACATGAGCAATGCGATCTGGTTGGGTATATGTTTTTTATTATCGATTGCATTAAGAATGTGCTCATGTTCTTCATTTTCAAAAAGAGCGGTCCTTGTTTTTTCAGATTGAAGATGGTTACGTAAAGCATAGGCATAGGCAGGTATGATCTTCCGGAAAAAAGCCCGTTCCTCTTTATCATCAATATTCAACATCACAGATAATTTCAAGGCAAGGTTACGACTATTGTTTACCAGGGCGCCCCATAATTTACGGCCCTCCCACCAGCGATCATAAGCCGTATTCGTTCTAAATACAAGCAGCATAGAAATGGCAAACCCAAGAAGTGTGTGCATGATGGGAATATTGCGGACAAAACTTTTTTCCGTCAGCTTAAAATATTCCATTTCAAGGAAAGCTACCAGCCACGAGTAAATGCAAATGCCTATCAGTAAAGGAAACAGTTTGCGAAAAGTATCTGCTTTATGAAGCCTGAATATGAAAGTGAACCACTCTTTGGGATTGTAATTGATCATGGAGAGAATTATGAATTATAAGTGCTGAATGCTGAATTGGTATGCACGAACCAGTTACAATTTAATGAAATAGGTTATTGATCTATAAAAAAATATTTTATTAAGCAAGGGTATAGAAAGTGTTTCAATTATTAATAACCCATTCAGAATTCTGAATTGTTGTCATTTACGGCAACAAAGGTTTTTACCGGGCAATCATCTACAATTCCTTCCGACACATATTCCATTCCTATTTTTTCCAACACTTTTAGTGAGGCGATATTTTCAATGTGCGCCCTCCCGGTAATGGTCTTTAAATGAAGTGTATTGAATCCATGCTCAATGGTATAACTGGCAGCTTCACTTGCATAACCTTTGCCCCAGGCTGTTTTTATAAAACGATAACCAAGATCAATTTCATCAAGTTCCGGGAGGTATTTTAAACCGCACCAACCGATAAATTCATTGTTATCTTTTGTGAAAGTGGCCCAGCGGCCAAGTTCTTTTTCATACTGCGGAAAAATAATATTCCTGAGAATTTCTTTTGCATGCGCTTCATCCTGCAGTATTGGTTCATGTAAATATTTCAATACTTCAGGGTCGCTGTTTAATTGTAATAATAATGGGGCATCATCTAAAGTGAATTGACGAAGGAGGAGGCGGGGTGTTTCGAAAATTATATTCATAAATATGAATTAAGCATTGCCACAAAGACTCAAAGGCAGAAAGTAGCACAAAGGGTTTTCTTAGTGTTACTTTGAGTTTTTGTGCCTTCGTGGCAAAAATAGTTTGTGATTATAATAGTCCTTTTACGGTTTCAATTACTTCCTTGAGTTTGCTTGTGTCTTGTCCACCTGCAGTTGCTAATGTAGGTTGACCACCACCACCGCCATTTATCAATTTGCTTACATGTTCTTTAATGATCTTTGAAGCATCTATTTTTTTTGCAGTTACCACGGTCTCGCTTACACTAACGGCAACATTTGCTTTGCCACCAATATTGCTGCATAAAACGATTACGTGATCATGCAGGTGATTTTTAAAATCGAAACATAATTTTTTCAAAGCATCAGCATTGGGAACTTCAACAATGTCTCCAATGAAACTTACATTGTTGATGATCTCATCTTTTTGCATCAATTCATTCCTTATACCAACCAACTGCCTTGCTTCCAATGATTCGATCCTTTTATTCAACGCATTGTTTTCAGCGATCAGGTTTTCGATCGACTTAATGATTTCTTTTGGATTTTTCAAGGTTTCTCTTATCGCACGAACCTGTTCAAATTGTTCATTCACCAAATCTTCTGCGGCCTTACCACAAACAGCTTCGATACGCCTTACGCCAGCAGCAACCGCACTTTCAGCTTTTATTTTAAATATACCTAACTCGCCTGTGCTGCCAATATGTGTACCGCCGCATAATTCAATAGAATAATTTGGATCCATCATTACCACCCTTACTGTATCGCCATATTTCTCTCCAAACAAAGCCATTGCTCCTAAAGCGATCGCTTCATCCTTGCTCATTGATTTAATTACAACAGGAACATTCTCCCTGATCTTTTCATTCACTGTCTGTTCAATGGCAGATAATTCCTGGTCGCTCACTTTTGCAAAATGAGAAAAATCGAAACGTGTATGTTCTTCATTTACCAAACTTCCTTTTTGTGCAACATGTTTACCCAACACTTTGCGCAATGCTGAATGCATTAAATGTGTAACACTATGATGAACAGAAATGTTTTTTCTCCTGTGTTTATCAACCCTTGCAATAACTTCCCCACTTAGATCAGCCGGAATTTTATCGGCAAAATGAATAATGAGATCGTTCTCTTTTTTTGTATCATTAATTCTTAATTCTTCATTCTTAATTAATATCACGCCAGTATCACCAACCTGCCCGCCACTCTCAGCATAAAACGGAGTTGTTTCCAAAATAATTTGATACAATTCTTTGCCCTTACCTTTTACTTTCCTGTATTTTAAAACCTTTGTTTTTGTTTCAAGCGAATCATATCCAATAAATGAACTGCTGTTGCTGTCGTTTACAATTTGCCAGTCTTCAGTATCCAAAGTGGTAGCGGCACGGCTACGATCTTTTTGCAATTTCATTTCTGCTTCAAAGCCGGCTTCATCAACAGATAAATTATTTTCCTGTGCGATCAATCTTGTAAGGTCAATAGGAAAACCAAAAGTATCAAGTAATTCAAATGCATCAGCACCACCGATCATGCGTGTTGATTGTGCCGTTGCAACAAGGCTTTCAATTTTTTTCAGGCCCTTATCAAGCGTTCTTAAAAAAGCTTCTTCTTCTTCTTTAATTACTTTGCTTACAAAATCCTGTTGCTGCATCAATTCAGGAAAAACATTTTCAAATTGTTTAGCAATCACCGGTGTTAATTGATGAAGCAATGGTTGTTTATATTCCAGGTAAGAATAATAATAACGAACAGCCCTTCTTAAAATACGACGAATTACATAACCAGCGCCTGTATTTGAAGGAAGTTGTCCATCAGCAATTGTAAATGATATAGCACGAATATGATCAGCAATTACACGGAAAGAAATGGATTCTTTATCATCGCCTGCTTTGTATTTTTTGCCCGTAATCTTTTCTGTTACTTCAATTGTTCCTGTAAAAACATCTGTATCGTAATTACTTTGCTTTCCCTGTAAAACACGAACGAGTCTTTCGAAACCCATTCCTGTATCCACGTGTTTTGCAGGCAATGGTTCAAGACTGCCATCTTTTTTCCTGTTGAATTGAATGAATACGTTGTTCCATATCTCGATCACCTGCGGATGATCATTGTTTACCAGCGATGCACCACTTACTTGTTTCTTTTCTTCTTCGCTCCTGCAATCAGCATGAATTTCGGTACATGGTCCGCATGGCCCGATATCGCCCATCTCCCAGAAATTATCTTTTTTATTACCAAGCAGGATATGATCTTCCGGCACAAATTTTCTCCATTCGTTCCATGCTTCCTCGTCTTTTGGTAAACCTTCTTTAGGATCGCCTTCAAAAACGGTGACGTATAAATGTTCCTTTGGAATTTTATAAACTTCTGTAAGCAGCTCCCAGCTCCAGGCAATGGCATCTGTTTTAAAGTAGTCGCCAAAGCTCCAGTTGCCAAGCATTTCAAACATAGTATGATGGTAAGTATCTACGCCCACTTCTTCCAGGTCGTTGTGTTTACCACTAACACGCAAACATTTTTGTGTATCTGCAATACGGGGAGAAGGTGCGGTTTTGTTTCCCAAAAAATAATCCTTGAACTGCACCATACCTGAATTGGTAAACAAAAGGGTAGGGTCGTTTTTAAGTACTATCGGTGCAGATGGAACGATTGAATGTTGTTTGGATCTAAAAAAATCTAAAAACTGTTGCCTTATCTCAGAAGCCTTGGTCATGGTTCAAATGTTTATACTGGTTGCTTATTGTGATTTATCGGTTTATATTTGTACACATTGGTAAATGTGGTAAAGCCTGCAATTTAGCAATTAAGCCTGAGTTTTAAGACCTGTTACGGGTTTTAGTCTATATGAAAAAAATAAAATACTATTATAATACTCATACACTGCGGTATGAAAAACTGGTTACGCCGCTGCGTGTTAAACTCCTGCGTTTTTTTGGATTTTTATCTGCCCTGCTGGTAAGTTCGGCAATCATCATTTATTTATATAACCGTTTTTTCCCAAAGCCTTCCGATATTGAATCCAACAGGAGATTTGAAGTAATGCATGATAAGTACAAAGAAATTGCTACAAAAGTGAAAACCCTGCAGGACCAGATGGCGGAACTGGAGCAAAGAGATAATAAGGTTTACCGTTCTATTTTTGAATCCAATCCTTTGCCGGATAGCGCCAGGGCAAAGCTCATTGAAAAGCAAAAAGAACTGGATAAGGTAACCGGTATTGAAGATGATGTAATTGCTACAGACATAGCGGCGCAGCTGAATAATATCACAGCAAGGATCGCATACCAGTCACAAAGCTATGATTCAATTGCAAAGCTGATCAGTAAACAAGACGTAAAACTGGCAAGCATTCCCGCAATTCAACCAGTAAGCAATAAACAACTTGATCGTATTGCAAGTGGTTATGGCATGAGGATCGATCCTGTGTATGGAACACCTAAAATGCACAAAGGACTTGATTTTACAGCGCCACAGGGAACACCGATCTATGCAACGGGAAATGGAACTGTTAGTGAGTCTGGGTTCTCAGAAGGTGGTTATGGCAATCACGTAGAAATAAATCATGGTTATGGCTATGAAACTGTTTATGGCCATATGGTAAAAATAAAAGTAAGACGTGGCCAAAAAGTAAAAAGAGGAGAAGTGATCGGATGGGTAGGAAGTACGGGTAAGAGTACGGGGCCGCATTGTCATTACGAGGTTCACATCAATGGCAATGCCGTTGACCCGGTGTATTTTTTCTATAACGACCTGAATGCGGAGCAATATGACAGGCTTTTAAAAATCGCAGCCACTGGAAGTGCAAAAAGTTTTGACTAATTTTATACTTGCGGGCAAATACTTAATTTAAAATTATGGCATTAAAACAATCAGCATTGGATTTTGATTTCGTTCCTGACGATAAAAATCCGGATGAAAATAAATCATCACAAACTTCAAACCCTGTTCAGCAAAAAGAGAAAGCTCCTGAACAAACAGAACCCATTGACCTGGCAGACGGCGTTGTTTTCACAGCTCCTGCTGAAACGCTGGTAACAAGAGCAAAAACGCATAGCAATAGTGGTGAAGTTAAAAAATCACAGCGAGGCCGCATGAAGCTGAGTGATATGAGTGCTTCTGCTGAATTGGTTGAAGTTCCTGAAGATAAAGTGCTGTTTGAAAAAAGATATTATAGTATTGGAGCTGTATCCGATATGTTTAAAGTGAACCAATCATTGATCCGTTTTTGGGAAAATGAATTCACTATTTTAAAACCAAAGAAAAATGCAAAGGGCGACAGGTTCTTCCGTCCTGAGGATGTAAAAAATCTTAAACTCATCTATCATTTATTAAGAGAAAGAAAATACACCATTGAAGGCGCTAAAGAATTTTTAAAGAAAAGTAAGAATGCCGATAAGAAATTTGAGATGATCGAATCACTTAAAGATCTTAAATCATTTTTATTTGAATTAAAAGCAAACCTCTGACCTGGTTTATCAAAATGAAAAAAATATTGTTTGTGCTGGTATTCATGATACCGGTTTTTATCAATGCACAAACACCTTACACTTCTACAAAAGATAAAAAACAGTTAACCGTTTTAAACGGGATCATCAGTAAATACATTTTACAGAATGATCCGCAGTTTAATTGGTATACATCAAGCCAAAGCAGTTATACTCCCGACACTGCTATTGTAAATGCACTCGAAGCTGCCAAAGAAAAAGTAACCATTCTATTATTTGGTGGCACCTGGTGTGACGATACACAATTTATTCTGCCAAAATTTTTTAAACTGCAGGAGATAAGCGGCTTCCCCGACAAAAGCATTAGTTTCTTTGGCGTTGATCGCAATAAGAAAACACTGGGCAATTTTGCTGATGTATTTAATATTATCAATGTGCCTACGATCATTGTTTTGAAAGATGGAAAAGAAGTTGGAAGAGTAGTGGAGTATGGGAAATCGGGAAACTGGGATAAGGATTTTGCTGAGTTGTTGAAATGAAAAAAATGATAAAAGATACGGGATACGGGATGCAGGATTGCCGATTGCCGATTGCCGATTGCCGATTGCCGATTGCCGATTGCCGATTGCCGAACAACAAGCTAACAATGCAAGATCATTAAATAATTGGTTGATTTTTTGGTGCAGCAGCACCCGCATCTCCACTGAAAATATTAATATCTGCTCCGCCTGAAGCCAGTTCCAGTTTCAGATCTTCTA
This sequence comes from Ferruginibacter sp., assembly GCA_047601875.1. GTDB lineage: Bacteria > Bacteroidota > Bacteroidia > Chitinophagales > Chitinophagaceae > Ferruginibacter. The sequence goes on from JASGIL010000001.1 coordinate 2,714,375, forward strand.
CAAGTTTTTTTACAGAGATATTAAATGATTGCTTTAATGCATTGAATTCTGTCATTGTAAAATGAATGGTAAAATATTCAATGGTCACTGTTACACCGTTCTTATTAAAGTCGGAAAAGAAAACAGAATATTTTTCTACCTGCTCTGTATTTTTTGCAAGTATCTTTTTTATCTCATCAATTAAAGTTTCAATATGCTGTGTTGTTGTTTTTGGATCAAAGTCAAGCTTGATCTCGGCCCTGCGTTGTGTTCTCATGCTCAGGTTGTCTACAAAACTATCAACCATTTGTTTGTTGGGAACAGTAACAAGTGTTTTATCGGGTGTTCGTATGCGTGTGCTTCGCAAACCGATATGTTCTACGGTGCCGCTTACATTATTCACTTTTACGGTATCGCCGGTATAAAAAGGTTTATCAAAAAATATAACGAAAGATGCGATCAGGTTTTCAAGGCTTTCTTTTGCAGCAAGCGCCAGGGCGGCTCCTACAATGCTGAGGCCCGTAATTACAGAACCAACATTTTGATGAAAGCCTGCTTTGATCACCATTAGTATTGCGAAGATGGTAACAACTACTTTTAAAAAATCGCGGAAGAAAGTGATCAGCTGGTCATCGCGTTTGTCTTTGGTAAGTTTTGCTTTTTGTTCAAAGATGAGTGCAATAAAATCGATCAGGCTCAAAATGAACCAGAAGAAATAAACAACGATCAGGCAGATACCGATGCGTTGAACAATTTCATGTGTTTCATGCCCATATATTTCATACATCCACGCATCGGGAAAATTCAGTTTATCAATCGCAAAAATGGAAACTGATATTGTGATGAACCAGGCGAGGGGTTTTATGATCAGCGCAGTGAAATCTTTTTTCTCTATCGTGCTCCAGTTGTTTTTTACAATGATATAGAGCAATGAAGCGATATAGAGCGACAAATATCTTTTGAACAATAAAAGAAAAGCGATCGTACAAAAAACGATGAGGTAAGTTTCAACTGTATTGTCAAGAATTATTCTATCTAAAAAATCCATATTTACTAAATTAAAAAACCTTTGCGAACTTAATCTTTCCTAGCGGCTTTGCGTGAGACCTATTGAACGCTGTATATCTCTATACCATCTGCTTTCAATAAATACACTCTGCCATTGATCGCTTTGATCGCCTGATAATTTTTAAAAAAATCAGGCAATTCATATTTTTTAAGATTGAGTGTATTAAGTTCATAACTAAAAAGTGTATTACCGGAAAAGCCGTACATTTTTTTTCTTGCAACATCTATGTTTTGCCAGTTTAAAAATGGCATATTATTTTTTAGGCCGCCATAATGATCAAAAATATAAAAGCCTTTCTTTTCGTCGTATAAATAAACAAATTCATCAGTGTCTACAATTTGCGTGGGTGATGGCACAGAGTCAACCAGCAGTCGAAGGTCCGTGCTTTCCTGTAATAACTTTCCGTCGTCGTTTATTTTCTTAAGTTTATTATCCTGTTCGTCATAAAGCCATATATAATTATCATAAGAAGTTGCAATTGCTTTTACACTGAATATATTTTGCTTCCTGAAATTGATCGTTGTACGCATGGCCAGCAACCTGTCGAGAATAACAACTGTAGAAAAGTTTTTATAATACAGCAGGCTTTTAAGTGGATTGCTTACATCGATATAAGAAGGATTGCCATATTTTTTTACATCATTGAATACAGCAAGTGAGTCCCCCTTGTTATTTAATTTTTTTAATTGATTGCCTGCAGTGATGAGGTAAATATTATCAAGTACATCTACATTCAAATAAATATAATTGCCGGGTATAAATTTTTCGAATTTAAAATCGGCGTTTGATTTTGATGCTGCAGGATTTGTTTGAGCGTAATTCCTGTTGCATAGAACGAGAAGAAGAATTATATGTAGAAATTTTATTTTCAATTGTGTTTTTTTTAAATGGCCACTAAGACACAAAGGCCCAAAGTAGCACTAAGTCTTTGTGTTTCTTTGCGTCTTAGCGCCTTTGTGGCAAAAAAATTACTTTCCATAATATTTCAAACTCAATTCATTTCCATCAAACACCGCATAACTATCATACTTTATCCAGTCACCCAGGTTTATATAACGGCTGTTGTTGTTCAATTTAATATCTAAAGGAAGGTGCCTGTGTCCAAAAATAAAATAATCATAATGTTGTTTCTGCAATTCTTCTTTACAATAGATCACCAGCCATTCACCTTCTTCGCCCATGAACACTTCATCTTTTGTCCCGGTTTGCGCCCTGCTTTTGCGGCTGAAATAATCTGCAAGCCCCATACCAAGATACGGTGGTAATATTCCAAATAACCAGCGTGAGAATTTATTTCGAAATACTTTCTTAATGAATTTATATCCATGATCGCCAGGACCAAGTCCATCTCCATGCCCGATCAAAAATTTTTTTCCATTGTATTCAAAAGGAACGGGTTCATAATAAACAGGAATGTTCAATTCTTTTTCAAAATAATCCGTCATCCACATATCATGGTTGCCAACAAAGAAATGTACGGGAATGCCGCCATCGGTAAGTTCAGCAAGTTTGCCAAGTATCCTTACATATCCTTTGGGAACTACTTTTTTATATTCATACCAAAAATCAAAGAGGTCGCCTACGATGAAGATTTCTTCAGCATCGTGTTTTATTTCATTAAGGAATTTGATGATCCTTTTCTCACGGGCAAGACTGGCCGCAGCATTGGGAGCACCGAGATGAAAGTCTGAAAGAAAATATATTTTTTTAGATGGCTGCATCTTTGAAATATACTTATGGTTTATTTTTCTGCTGGAGGTATTTCAATACATCACCTGCGGTAATTTCTTTCATATGAGACACGCTTCCATTGTACCAGTATATCCATGCATCATATGGTTGCCCGTTTTGAAAAGCATATACCAGTTCACGTTTGTACATGGGCGTTTCACCAGCTTCAACATTCAATCCTTCATAATCATCAAGCTGGTCGATGGCCCAGTTGAAATCGTCGGGGCTGTTTGATTCATACAACTCACCATTGATAAATGAATCGCCTGAAGAAGCGATCGCTACAGGATGTTCACCTTTATCATAAAATTTCCCCTGCACAACCGCTTCTCCCAATAAGTGAAAATATTTTGTAAGGTATTCGTAAGCAGGATTGCGAAAGCCACTGCGTAATGAGCCGTATACAAATAAGCGATAAGTTGATGTCATAAAATGCGTTTTAATAACTGTCTTAATTTAACCTCGTAGCACTACAATTTGAAGATTGTCAGCCTGAGCTTGTCGAAGGCGAATTCTTACCCCGCCTTCGACAAGCTCAGGCTGACAACTTCTTCACATCATTCTTCAACCAGGAAACAATATACTTCTTTTGGGCCATGAACACCAGTAACAAGTGTTTTTTCAATATCCGCAGTGCGGCTTGGCCCACTGGCAAATGTTATCTGCGATGGAATATGATTTTTATATTTTTCTTTTAGAAATGCCAGCGCATCTTTCAGATCATATACCATCTGGCTCGTCCATGCAATACAAATGTGTATGGGCGCATATACACTTGTTGTGCGGCCGCTTTGTTGCGCAGCACTCATTACAATTGTTCCTGTACGTGCTACCAGGTATTCGCAACCGGTGATGGACACATCGCAGCTTGCAAGATCATTGTATGATTTTTGTCCTTTCAATATTGTTCCAACATAATCTTCTTTAAAATAGATCTTTGTCCATTTTTTTTCAGCTATCAGCAAAAGCAATTGTTTTCTCAATGCATCTTCGCCATTACAAAAAGCAAATTTTCCCTGCAGCTTTGTAAATTCTTCTGCAAAAACAATGGCCTCATCTTCTCTTGCTGGTGTAAATACAGATTGTGCACCTTCACTGTGCGGAAAAGGCAGAGGCACCGGATTACTCAGTGCCTGCCGTATTTTTTTTAATATATTTTCTTTAGCTGATGTAGCCATTATGCAATTTAAATTTGCGGAGGATTTTTTAGTTCTTCAGGAAATGCAGTTTCAGGAGGCCTGCTTACTACATCTTCTGGTTCTATATCAAGCAATTTCTTTTCTTCAAAAGGACGTTTGCCGATCAATGCTTCCACATCACTCTTGAATAAAACTTCTTTTACCAATAATTCCTTCGCCAGTTTTTCAACGTCGGCTTTCTTTTCTATCAAAAGATTTTTTGTTTTGATATAGGCATCATCGATCAATTTGCGTACTTCCTGGTCGATCATCTTACCTGTTTCTTCGCTATAAGGTTTGGTAAAATAATTTTCCTGTGCAGGATCGTAGAAGCTGATGTTTCCAACCTTATCATTCATGCCATACATGGTTACCATGCTGTAAGCGATCTTTGTAATCTGTTGCAGATCGTTGCTTGCACCAGTACTTATTTTTTTGAAGAAGATATCTTCACTCGCCCTTCCGCCCAATGTCATGCATATCTGGTCGATCAGTTGATCTGTATTATACAGGTATTGTTCTTTCGGCGTGTATTGTGCATATCCTAATGCAGCGGTACCTCTTGGAACAATGGTAACCTTCAATAACGGGTAAGCGTGCTCTAAGAACCAGCCACAAATGGCGTGGCCCGCTTCATGATAGGCAATGATCTCTTTTTCTTCAGGAGAAATGATCTTGTTTTTCTTTTCCAGGCCACCAATAACCCTGTCAATAGCATCCTGGAAATCGCTCATGTCAACCGCTTCTTTATTTTTTCTTGCAGCGATCAGTGCAGCCTCGTTACAAACGTTGGCAATATCAGCGCCTGCAAATCCCGGTGTTTGTTCAGCAAGTTTATGTATATCCAGTTTCTGTGAAATTTTAATCGGAACAAGATGCACTTTGAAAATCGCTTCACGTCCAACAAGATCAGGACGATCGATCGTGATCTGCCTGTCGAAACGACCCGGCCTCAACAACGCATTGTCCAATACATCAGGACGGTTGGTTGCCGCAAGAATGATGATACCAAGATCAGTTCCGAAACCATCCATTTCCACCAATAACTGGTTCAATGTATTTTCTCTCTCATCATTGCTCATCATTACATTCTTTCCTCTTGCACGGCCAATGGCATCGATCTCATCAATGAAAATGATACAAGGTGCTTTTTCGCGAGCCTGTTTAAACAGGTCACGTACACGGCTTGCACCAACGCCCACAAACATCTCAACAAAATCACTACCACTAAGACTAAAGAAAGGAACCTGTGCTTCACCAGCAACCGCTTTTGCCAAAAGCGTTTTACCGGTACCGGGAGGTCCTACCAATAATGCACCTTTCGGGATCTTTCCACCAAGTGCTGTATATTTTTTAGGGTTTTTAAGGAAGTCAACGATCTCCATTACTTCCACTTTAGCTTCATCAAGGCCGGCAACATCACCAAAGTTGATATTCACCTTTGTGCCTTTTTCAAACAATGTTGCTTTTGATTTTCCAATATTGAAGATGCCGCCCGGGCCACCGCCACCGCCTGGTCCGCCTACTTTACGCATCATTAACACGAAAAGGAACCCAATTAATAAAATGGGTAATAGTGTGCTGATGATCTGTCCAAACAATTCACCTTCATCATCCGGTGAATCAGCAACCCTGCCTATTGACGGATTTTCTTTATAGAAATCTCCTATTTGTGAAGCAAATGTTTTGTCATCAATGATACTGAAATACAACTGCGGGGGATTTATTTTTTTAGCAGATTCGTATTTCTTATCATCCTGTTTATCGTTCAACAGGCCAGTGTATAACAGTGCTTTATTTTTCAAACTATCTGCATTGATAAATACACGGACAAGTTTTTTATTACGGATCGTTTTTATTTTTTCAACGTCGCCCTGTTTCAACATTTCGTAAAACTTTTGTTGATCCGTTTCAACGCCTGTGCTGTTAACACCGCGGTACATGTTGTATGCGATGATCGACAGGAATACGATCCCATATATCCAATATATGTTAAACTTACTTTTTTTCTTTTGAGGATCTTCTCCCTGTCCCGGTATATTATCAGGAGAGATCTTTCTTTTAGGTTGATTCATGTTTTGTTGTGCCATTATATGGGTTTATAGGGTATTAGTTTTTTTAAAATTATCCGTTGTGTTCAGTTGATGGTGCATCGCTCCATAATTCTTCCAATTGATAAAACTTTCTTGGTTCAGGAAGCATTACATGCACGACTATATTAACGTAATCTATCAGGATCCATTGTTGTGCCTGCCTGCCTTCATGTTTATAAGGAGTTTCAGCACAGTTCTCTTTCACCTTTTCTTCTACGTTATCTGCAATAGCTTTTAGTTGATTGGGGTTGCTGGCTTCGCAAACGATAAAAAAATCTGCAACAGCTTCGGGGATTTTACGAAGATCCATGCTAACGACTTTCTCGCCCTTTTTTTCCTGGATAGCTTGAATGATAATTTTGAAAATTTTACTGTTCTTGGTTAATCTGGTCAGGCTTTTTTTGCGACTGTTTAATACGTTCAGGTTGTTCAAATGTGTAACAATTTTATTTTTTTCATATACATGGACCCGGCCATGTTGTATTCAGCTAATAACACTAGCTTGCAACTTATCTCAAAAGTACTATTTCTTTGCCATTTGATTAACTTATGAAATCTATGGAATTCTTTCGCATTTTAGATAGGGTCGATAGTACCAACAACTATGCCATGGCAGCCCTTCATGCCGGAACGGCGAAGCATGGAATGGCCTGGTTTGCCAAAGACCAGGTATCGGGTAAGGGGCAGCGTGGTAAGCAATGGATCAGCCCGGTGGGAGAAAATATCATTATGAGCGTAGTAGTGGAGCCTCCATTATTTTTTTCGGCCCGTTCTTTCCTCTTTAATGCCGTTATTTCCAATACATGCCATGCTTTTTTAAATGCTCATATAAAAAATGAAATAAAAATAAAATGGCCCAATGATCTTTACCTTAATGACAGAAAGGCAGGGGGGATACTCATTGAAAACATATACCAGGGAACAACATGGAAATGGTCGGTAGTTGGTATTGGTATCAATGTAAACCAAACGGAGTTTCCGGAGGCACTGAAGAATGCTGTTTCACTGAAACAAATAACTGGTGAAAATTATGATGCCATTGAGCTGGCGAAAGAGCTTTACGAGATGATCCTTGGTTCTATTTCCGGTATCGGCCGGTCAACCCTGTCTGAAATAATAAAAACCTATAATACCAATCTTTACCTGGCCAATAAAAAAGTAAGACTACGCAAACAAAACGTGGTTTTTGAAACAACAATAAAAGGGGTAAACGAACATGGGCAATTGCTCACGGCTGATAAAATGCCGAGGCAGTTTGAATTTGGGGATGTGGAATGGGTACTGTAAGGTTTGAAAGGTTTAAGACGTTGAATACGTTTCAAAGGTTAGGAGGGTATTTTAATTTCAAGATTCCTTGTTTCGTGTTCATTCTTCGATACTCTCTTCCGCATTTCTTGCTTCTATTTCATACTTGTTATTGTAATAGCCTTTTCGAATACTTTCCCATAAATACCTAACCAAAAAATTGAAAAACCCATATCGCTTATACTGCTCTACATGACACAACTCATGCCTCACCCATTTCTCATCTTTTAAAAAATCAGTTTCTGTTGTGTTCCATAAATGAATAGTGCTTCCCAAAACCATGGCAACCCCTTTCTTACCAAGTTTTTTTGCGGCGATCCTGGCTAAAAAGGAGTTTTCTTTTATTGTATAAGCTTTCGGGCTCATGGTAAAACGTTCAACGTTTAACGTTTTCAACCTCTTTCCACGCTTTTAAAATTTCTTCAGCATGTGCTTTATTCTTCGGTCTCGTAAAAATTTTACGAATGATTCCCTTTTCATCTAATACAAATGTTGTACGGTGAAGGCCCATATATTCCCTTCCATACAATTTCTTTTCTCCCCACACACCGTATTTGTCAATGATCTTGTGCGATGGATCAGCAAGCAATGTAAAAGGAAGATCAAATTTGTCTTCGAATTTTTTGTGTTTTTTTTCTTCATCAGGACTAATACCCAAAACCTCAAAACCATTGTTCTTTAATAAACCATAATTATCCCGCAGGTTACATGCCTGTATGGTACATGTGGGCGTATCATCTTCAGGGTAGAAAAACAAAATAACTTTTTGTCCCTTATAATCAGCTAAAGAAACTTCTTTTCCGTTTTGATCCTTTGCTTTGAATGTGGGGGCTTTGGCGCCTTCGGTGAGTGTTATCATTGTTGTGGTGAATTGTGAATGGTCAATGCTGAAATCTTTGAAGTTTATAATGTCGGCAATCGTGAATCGGCAATAGCTCGCAGCTCATGGCTCAAAGCTCACAGCTTATCGTGTGAAATTAAAAACCTTCTCCGTCTTATTCCCCGCCAAATCTTCTGCAACAACCCTTAATTCATGTGCGCCGGGGCCGCAATGTTCGTCGAATAAATAAATAAAAACTTTTCCTTTATCATTGGTAAAACGGAGCCATTTCCCATCGAGTGTTGCAGTGAAATTTACGGGTTCATCGCAATTGTCTGTAACGGTAAAAGCGATCCTGGGAAGCCTGGCAGCATTCATTCCATTTCTGAAACCAACAGGCGTGATCGTTGGCGGCACCCGATCCAATATCAATACATAATTACCAAACTCCCTGAAATTTGCTTTATACCACCCGTTTTCATAAATGGCTTTTTTATAGTCGTCTTTTGAGCCCGAAAAACGTTTCATAATAATATGGCCGGTATCTTCAATAGCAAAATTACCTCGTATCCTTACCGTAAAATAATTATGTATTGGAACAGACGTATTGTGCAATTGGTAAATAACTGGACCTGTATTCGGAATGATTTCCCTGTAGTTAAACCTGAAATAATCATACACAGCAGTTTCCGGTAAATAGAAACTGATATTATTGTTTTCAAAAACATTGAACATATTTGGAAAAAACATTTTTCCGGGATCTTCTTCATGAACTGCGTGCGGTGCATTTGTGTTTGTCAATGAAAATTCAATGGTAGAAGTATTTTTATCAACATCACTTACTACAATTTTTATTTCATGGGTGCTGTTTGGTTGAACTGAAATCACACCATCACTTCCATCCAAAGATTTGTAAATACCATTGTTATACCCGGATAGTCTTGAAAGATGTTGTAAGAACGGCCCGTTATTGCTCCTTGTTTTATAATCAATATGAGCATTCAGGTAACGCGTTTCATCGTAACTGATATTGTTCATTTCAAATCCACACTTGCTCTTATCATTGTCAAATATCTCGGCACTAAAAATGCCATTCGGGTTCTTTGACCCAGAGAAACAATCATAAGCGCTGATCGCAAAACTTACTTTATCAAAGTTCACATTTATATTTCCGCCAACAGGTTTATAAACACCGTTTACTTTTTTTAATGCGTACAGTTTAGGTGTTTGCTCATAGGTGCTTTGGTCTCTATCGTAAACAGCTAAACGCACAATACCAGGCGCAACATTGTCGGGAACCGGCAAACCAAAAAGCAGCGGATTTAAAACCTTATCTGTCTTTGTATCACGTATTTCAAAATGAACGTGTGGCCCTTGCGAACCGCCGGTACTACCACTGTAAGCAATAAAATCTCCTTTTTTTACAGGGAAAAGACTGGGGGGAATATCAAGAAATACGGCCCATTGCTTAAGATTGTATTGTTGTTCGGTAATATATTTTTCAAGTGCCGGGTTAAAATTATTCAGGTGCGCATATAAAGTTGTAAAACCATTGGGATGGTTGATATAGATACATCTTCCAAAACCAAAGGGCTCGATCTTTACTTTGGCAATATATCCATCACCCGAGGCATAAACAGGTACATTCACTTTTTGATCGGTGCGTACATCAAGTCCCATATGATAATGATTGGGCCTTAACTCACCAAAATTTGCAACCAGCCCGATCTTAACTTTAACCGGCCATTGAAAATATTGTTGCGGATAATTTGTAGCAGGAAATAATTGTGCGGCAACATGGTTGGTTTTAAACGAAATAAAGAACGCAGTAATAAGAAACTTATAAAAGAAATTGGCTAAATTCATTTTTCTATTTGGATGCAAAGCTATTGAGTATTGAATAGAAAAAAAAGACACAAACTTTTTAATAATTATTTACACGCTAAATCGTACATGTTATGAAACTTTTATTCTCAACATTTATTTTGGTTTTATTTATCAGCCCTGCTTTTTCACAGGGAAATTGTGAGGTATTAATGGAATCTATCCGTGGGAAATATACCGGTGGATGCAAAAAAGATAAGGCAGATGGACAAGGCAAATCTGAAGGCACAGACAAATATGAAGGAAATTTTAAAAGCGGCTATCCTTCAGGTATGGGTACATATACCTACAAAAACGGGGATTTTTATACAGGCAATTTTAGTAAAGGAATAAAAGATGGTAAGGGTGAATTTCATTATAAAAAAGGGGAGGATGAACCAGATAGTATTGTTACAGGTTTTTGGAAGAACGATGCTTATTTTGGAACATACCTGCGTCCTTACGAAATCTTAAGTAAAACATCCGGTTTCAACAGGCTTGAAGTGAAGACTGACGTAGCAGTAACAAGCAATACAGTAACCCTGTCATCTCAAAATACGATCAAAATGGATCCGATATTAAAAGAAACAGGTGTTACACCCATACCCATAGTCGATCAGATGCAGTTAATAGAAGGATCATATTCTCATGAAGAGAAATCAATTGTAGATAAGCGGCAAATAATAGTTTATAAAAACGTGGTATTTCCTTTTCATTTTAAAGCGGTTTATAATACCGAAAATTATGAAGTAATCATTAGCAAGCCCGGTAACTGGACAGTACTTGCCCAGATTTCTGAAAGATAAAACCTGCTATAATTAGCGTCGGAAAAGTTTGGGGTTTGGCGTTTGGAGTTCACTGCTCCAAACGCCAAACCCCAAACTTTTTTTACAATACATATATTAAATGAAATAATTACCCATTATTTACAATTCAGCTTTTTATTTTTCCCATTTCCAAGTACTTTTGCACGCCACTCAATAAGGCGTTCATATGCCAAAAGACAAATCCATCCATTCAGTATTAATTATAGGAAGCGGCCCCATTGTTATTGGCCAGGCCTGCGAATTCGATTACAGCGGCACACAGGCGGCCCGCAGCATACGTGAAGAAGGAATCGAAGTTATTTTAATAAACAGCAATCCCGCCACCATCATGACAGATCCAATGATGGCCGACAGGGTTTATTTACTTCCGTTAACAGTAGAAAGTATTGAACAGATATTAGAAGAAAATAAAATTGATGCTGTATTGCCAACTATGGGCGGACAAACAGCACTCAATCTTTGTAAGGAAGTAGATGAATTGGGTATCTGGGAAAAATATAATGTGAGATTGATCGGTGTAGATATTAAAGCAATTGATAAAGCAGAAGACAGGGAAAAGTTCAGGAACTGGATGATTGAAATGAATATCCCGGTTGCACCTGCAAAAACAGCGAACTCATTTTTAGAAGGAAAAGAATTTGCACAGGAGATCGGCTTCCCGCTTGTTATACGTCCTTCATTTACACTTGGCGGAACTGGCGGTGGCATTGTATTTAAAAAAGAAGACCTCGATGATGCACTCAACAATGGTTTAAAAGCTTCTCCCATTCATGAAGTGCTGGTAGAAAAAGCAGTGCTTGGATGGAAAGAGTTTGAACTTGAATTACTGAGAGATGGAAATGACAACGTCGTGATCATTTGTACAGTAGAAAATTTTGACCCGATGGGTGTGCACACCGGTGATAGTATTACGGTTGCACCTGCAATGACATTGAGTGATACTGCATACCAACTCATGCGTAATACTGCCATCAACATGATGCGTAACCTCGGCAATTTTGCCGGTGGTTGTAATGTGCAGTTTGCGTTGAACCCACAAACAGAAGAGATCATTGTTGTTGAGATAAACCCAAGGGTGAGCCGCTCATCCGCATTAGCGAGTAAGGCTACCGGTTACCCAATCGCAAAAATTGCAAGCAAACTGGCACTTGGTTTTAATTTAGATGAATTAAAGAACCAGATCACACAATCTACTTCTGCTTATTTTGAACCTGCATTGGATTATGTGATTGTAAAAATTCCACGTTGGAATTTTGATAAGTTCAAAGGTGCCAATGATACACTTGGCTTCCAGATGAAAAGTGTTGGCGAGGTAATGGGCATTGGAAGAAGTTTTGCAGAAGCGGTTCAAAAAGCATGTCAAAGCCTGGAGAATGAAGCCGTTGGTTTGGGTTACTATGGAAAAAGTTTGATGCGTACGGAAGAATTACTTGAATACATCAAGATACCAAAGTGGGACAGGATATTCAGAATAAAAGACGCATTGATGGCCGGCGTAAGTGTGAAACGTATTTGCGAAAGCACGATGATCGATCGCTGGTTCATTTACCAAATTCAAAAAATTTGCGATTGTGAAAAAGAGATTGCAAAATATGATCTGAAAACTTTGCCGGATGAATTATTAAGAGAAGCAAAAGTGTTGGGCTTTAGTGACGAACAAATCTCACGTATCATGCGGGAAGAAGTTGCTGATGATTTGTACGAGCGCAGGAAAAAGATGGGGCTCACACGTGTGTTTAAAATGGTTGATACCTGCAGTGCAGAGTTTGAAGCGAAGACACCTTATTTCTATTCAACATTTGAAACAGGCTCATCAGGCGATGCACTTGATCACAATGAATCAAAGATTTCTGACAAGAAAAAAATAATTGTTTTAGGAAGTGGTCCCAATCGTATTGGCCAGGGAATTGAATTTGATTATTGCTGTGTACATGGATTGCTTGCAATAAAAGAATGTGGCTATGAAGCCATCATGGTGAACTGTAATCCTGAAACTGTTTCCACTGATTTTGATATTGCCGATAAACTTTATTTTGAACCGGTGTTCTGGGAACATTTATGGGAGATCGTTGAATATGAAAAACCTTATGGTGTAATTGTACAGTTGGGTGGACAAACAGCTTTAAAACTTGCCGGCCGTCTTCATAAAAAAGGAATAAAGATCATTGGTACTTCTTACGATAATATGGATATAGCAGAAGATCGTGGACGCTTCAGCGATATGCTGAAAGAACTTGATATTCCTTATCCAAATTATGGTACCGCATTGAATACCGAAGATGCGATTGAAGTTGCACATAGAGTTGGTTACCCTGTATTGGTGCGCCCGAGTTATGTATTGGGTGGGCAAAGGATGCGTATCGTATTGAATGATGAAGAACTTGAAAGCGGCGTACTTAGTTTATTAAAACATTTACCGGGCAATAAAATTTTAATTGATCATTTTCTTGATCGTTGCCAGGAGGCAGAAGTAGATGCGATCTTCGACGGCACCGATTTTCATGTAATGGGATTGATGGAACATATTGAACCTGCGGGTATCCATAGTGGTGATAGTAATGCGGTGTTACCACAATTCAATCTTACGCCATTGGTGGTGCATACAATGGAAGAATATGCAGAAAAGATAGCCCGTGCTTTAAATATCAAAGGGCTCATCAATATCCAGTTTGCGATCAAAGATGGCAATGTATATGTAATAGAAGCAAACCCGAGAGCATCAAGAACAACACCGTTCATTGCGAAAGCATACGAGATACCTTACCTCAACATTGCTACCAAGGTAATGATGGATGAAGCAAAGCTTAAAGATTTTAAGTTCGAGAAAAAATTAAAAGGCTTTGCCATCAAAGAACCGGTATTTTCATTCAATAAATTCCCGGGTGTAAACAAAGAACTTGGCCCGGAGATGAAGAGTACGGGAGAAGCAATAAGGTTTATAAAAGATTTGCGTGATCCTTATTTCCGCCAGTTATATAAGGAAAGGAGTATGCATTTGAGTAAATAATAATTATTCCGGTTTATCTGTTTTAAGCCCTTAAACAATTCTCAGGCTGAGACAATCATAAAATTTAAAGTCTTTGCAAATGACATAGCAGAGCCGTAGGCTAGTTTCTGTTTTGAAATAGCGGATTTTAATCTGTTGTAATTAATAATTGATCAACCAGAGAACCGTAGGTTCGGTCCATATTTTTTGATGTGGTTATTTTCTACTTCTTATATGAGTTGAACCTACGGTTCTCATTTTCTACTTTGTCGTTTAACAACGGGTTTCAACCCGTTGTTAAAATATTTGCCAGGGCTACGCCTCTTCATATTAACCGGTTTCCTATGACAGTAAAAAAATATTTTTCAACTTACCCAACCTTTTTGGTTTTGTGGAAGTATATAGGGAAACATTTTTTAATCCCTTAACCAAAACTCATGAAGAGACTATATTTTTCAATCGTAACCCTTGCCTTATCGCTAATATTATTTACAGGCTGCCATGATTGCCCGCCGACGGAAAACCACGAAGTAACCGTTGATGCAGGCGTTAACCAGGTTATTCAATTACCCGCAGATTCAACCGTTTTGCAAGGAACTGTTTTAACCGGCCTTACTTCACCAATGACTTATGCATGGACCCAATTGTCTGGACCCGGAACAGCAATTTTCTCAACCAATAGCTTAACCACAACAGGGGTATATGGGATGACGGCAGGTACTTATGTATTTCAGTTTGCCGCTACAAATACTTATGGTAATACCGGCATTGATACTGTATCAATAACACTTACATCTGCACCAATTCAAACAGTAAACATGCAACCATCAAATAATGTGAACGAAACTATGATGGTGCAAACCATTCCTGACAATTTCAATGATCCTTTAGCGATCGAAACACTTGCTGCAGCATGGACAAATGGTGGCAATATGTTTAATGTAAGAAGTATGTTGCAATTTGATCTTACCAGTATCCCTGCAGGATCTACCATTGTTTCTGCTCAATTAACATTGTATGTAGATTCTACTCCCATAAACGGAAATTTTGTTGATCCCAATTTTGGTACTACCAATCAAATGTATGTTGCAAGGATCATTGAGCCGTGGACAAATACAACATTGTGGCAGGATCAACCTGCTGTAGATGCAGCAACACAATTATTGGTTCCGCAATCACTTTCTTCATTTGAAGATGTAACAAACCTCGACGTAACCAGCCTGGTACAACCAATGGTTTCGGGCGACAACTATGGTTTCAAAATATATCTTCAGAATGAAGTAACCTATAATAGCAGGATATATTGCTCAAGCAAATATGCAAATGCAGCAAGGCATCCAAAACTTGTAGTTATTTATTACTGATAAAATATTAACCTCTATGAATCCGGTTCATTTTAAAATGATCATTTTTTAATTAAAATACCTGGTAAGAAATCCGGCTTACCGGGTATTTTATTTTTCAATCCGATTCTGGAAAATATGTTTGTCTGAGAATAGTATACTTTTATCAGTATAATTTTTTTTTTGACGACTAACCGCGTACATATTGAGAATGTTATAGAAGGCTGTAAACAAAACGACCGTTTTGCGCAGGAGCAACTCTATAAAACCTATTACGACACTATGATGAATATGTGTCTGCGATATACTGCCTGTGAAGACGATGCAAAGCATGTTTTTAATAATGGATTCCTGCGGGTTTTTAAAAATATAAAACAATTCAACCCCGAAAAAGCAACGATCTATACATGGATACGTACCATCATTTTAAACTGCTGTTTGGATCATTTAAAATCAAAACAACAACTGGTAGTTTTAGATGAGTTGCACGATACAAGAGAATATGCTGTTGAGCCGGATATTCATAATAAAATGAATGCAGCAGAAATACTTGCTATGCTGAAAACTTTGCCGGCCGCTACTCAAACTGTATTTAATTTATATGTCATGGAAGGATACAGCCATAAAGAGATAGCGGCAATGCTACAGGTAAGCGAAGGAACAAGCAAATGGCATTTGAGCGAAGCGAGAAAAATTTTGAAAAAAAATCTATTACAAAAAGAAAGGTTATTTAATGAATGATCTTACACGATACGAAAAAGAGCTTGCAGACGAATTGAAACAGCTCCCATTACCTGATAAAGAAGGTGAGTGGGATGAGATGAAAAAATTATTGGATAAGGAAGATGATACTGTTGTTCCTCCTCCATTCTTTTTCAATTTATTTATTCGTAAGGCAGGTTATGCAATATTGTTATTATTGATCATAGCTGCGTGTTGGTTTTATACAAATAATTCCGGCAGGAAAGTAATAAGTAAGGAAATTAGTAAAGATGAATCGGGCGCTCAGCATAATAAAGAAAACCAGGAAAACAACAGCAATAAAAAAATTATTGAACCAGTTACTGGCGATAATAGCGATGCAACTAAGAACAACAAAGAGATACAAAACAATAACGGTCCTGTTTCGAAAAATGACCAGGCTGGTAAACCAGGAACTACCATTACTGCTGGCAAAACACAAAATGACGAGTCCGGAAATAGAAAAAATACAACAATTAATAAAAACGACATTGATCCTTCACTATTACTAACAACAAATACAAACGATAAAGAAAAGACAGCTTCAAAAATCATTGGAGGTAAAGAAATACATGCAGGAAATTCTAAACGCAAGCCCGGTAAAACAACAAGCAAAGGCATTGTAAAAGCAAGCATAATTAACCCGGGTACAGAAACAGATGCCGGGAATGATGATGATGTAGAAACAAAAACAAACAGCCGAAAAAATAAAAAAATAAATACCCGTGATGCTGCTGCCACAGTGAAAACTACAAATGGAGCGTTAGCAGAGGATGAGAAGCCAGGTGAAATTAAAGTTCAAACAGATCATCCAAATGCAATTAAACAAACTGGTACAAGCAAAACGCTTGTTCAACAAAAACAAGCTGATTCATTATCGGCTACTTCTATTGCGGTTGATTCTCCCCAAATAAAATCAATTGCAAAATCACCAACAGACAGTTCAGGTGAAAAACAAAAAATTAAAATACAAACAAGTAAGAAAAAACAAGCTGCATTTGCAGTTGGTATAGCTGAACAGCAGGCAATAAGGTCAGATTGCAACTGTGAATATCCCGGCAGTAATTATAAAAATAAATTTGCCATCAAAGATTATATCCCTTCTGTGAATATACGATACTATTCAAAAAAGAAATGGTTTACGCAGGCTGAATTTAAATATGCCGCACCACATTATGTAAGGGAATTCTTATATGAAAAACAGGTAAAGGAAGAGCCATTTCATTATATCACTAAGTCGGCTGTGTTGAAAAGAACATACTTTCATGAGTTTTCACTTAGTTTTAATTATTTTGTTATTCCACATTTGTCAGCAGGCATTGGAATCAAATACAATATTTTTTCTTCCGGAACCATCCAGGCTGATGAAAAGAAAAAACTTTATGGAATTGCAGCAGATTCTTTGATTAGTTCAAGCATCACAAAACAAAGATCAGGAATAGGCACTCTTAATTTTTACAATACAGCAAATCTCTTCTTTGAAATGCAGTACCAATGGAAACGTTTTTCAATTGGTGGAAGATATAGTATCGGGTTGCAACCTTATGTAAAATATACGGACCCTACCTTAAAATCGCCAGATAATAAGAAGGCCAATTCATTTAATTTATTCCTGCGTTATGAATTATTGCGCTTAAAAAAGAAATAACCTGCCACCTGCCAGCGTTGCTTCAAGGTATAACCTTTTTAAAAGGTTATACCTTAGCAACATTATAAGGTATCATGAAAAAAATATTTTTATCAGTTTTAAACAGGATATATTTAAAAATTATTGGTCGGGATGATCAATTAAAAAAAGACTGGGCAAACCTTGATAAGTATTCAATGGATAATAAAAAACTTTCAGTTCCGGCAATGGATGAACAACGTGTTGTATTCATGGGTGATTCAATAACGGAATACTGGAAAGTGATGGATGGAAATTTCTTTGCTGCTAAAAATTATATAAATCGCGGTATCAGCGGGCAAACAACGCCGCAAATGCTGGTTCGTTTCCGCCCGGACGTTATTGAGTTGAAACCTGCTGTTGTTGTAATACTTGCCGGCGTCAATGATATTGCTGAGAATACGGGGCCAATAACATTGGAAGCGATCTTTGGTAATATCGTTTCTATGGCACAGCTGGCGAAAGAAAACGGGATCGTAGTTGTGTTATCATCAGTGCTTCCTGTTAATTATTTTACACGACGACCAGATTTAAAACCTGCTGAAAAAGTTATTGAATTGAATACAATGATAAAAGGTCATTGCGAAAAAAATAAAATTGAATACATCGATTATCATTCAGCCATGGTTGATGAAAATAAAGGCCTCGATAAAAAGTATACGGATGACGGGCTTCATCCAACAATTGCAGGATATAAAATAATGGGACCACTTGCTGAGCGTGCAGTTAAAAAGACACTGGATAGGTTATAGGTCATTCGTCTCAGCTATGATTGAATGATGTTTAAAGGTGTAACCTTTTTTGAAAGGTTACACCTTTAAACATCAACAGGCCATTTTTTGCACAATCTTTTTAAAGAATAATCACTTTGTTTTCAGGTTAAATCCTCAGTTTTTTTACTTTGGTCAATACTACATTAGGGAATGCATGTATACAGCATTCCCGTTTGGAAAACTTCTCCTTTTTTACGGATAATATTTCCGTTGATGACCGGCATCATATTGCAATGGTATCTGCAGTTCTCATTTTCTATTATAATTATTGCTGCAGGTTGTTTTTTATCAGCATTTATATTGTTTTATTTTCTGCCGGTTGAATTAAAATTCCGGCTGCAGGCTTTACAGGGAATATTACTAATGTTCATTATTTCTTGTTTTGCTATGCTTCTTACCTGGCAAAAAGATATAAGGCATAATAAAACATGGTATGGACATGAATACAATGACAGCAGTTCTCTCATCATCAGCATTAATGAACCACTTGCTGAAAAAATAAAATCGTATAAAACGAGCGGCTGTGTTGAAACGATAATTAATAACGGGGAAAATATTTCCACTACAGGAAAACTGTTTATTTATTTTTCAAAAGATACAGCTGCAGGCCTGTTGCATTATGGCGACAAGATATTGATCAAAGGGAATCTTCAACATATTAAAAATTCCGGAAATCCCGGCGCATTTAATTATGAACGCTATGGTGCGTTTCAGCAGGTGTTTTACACTGTGTATCTTAAAAAAAATGATTGGGCATTATTAAAAGCAAAAAAGATAGACCCGTTGCATCAACTCATCTTCTCACTTCAGTCAGGGATTATTCACGTCTTACAAAAATATATTTACGGTGATAAGAATGTATTGGGCATCGCAGAAGCATTGCTTATTGGTTATAAAGAAGATCTTGATAAAGACCTGGTGCAGGCTTACAGCAATGCAGGCGTGGTACATATCATTGCTATTTCCGGTTTGCACCTTGGGCTTATTTACATAATGCTTGTATGGATGTTTGATCGTTTGCCATGGATAAAAAGACAAAAACTCCTAAAACTAATTTTAATACTTGCATGTCTTTGGTTGTTCTCGTTACTTACCGGTGCATCAGCTTCTGTACTTAGAAGTGCAGTTATGTTCACCTGTATCATGATCGGAAAAAATTTCTTTAAGCAAACCTCTATTTACAATTCACTTGCAGCCTCAGCATTTATTTTACTTTGTTATGATCCTTATTTTTTATGGGATGTAGGTTTTCAATTAAGTTACCTGGCAATCATTGGAATTATTTGGTTGCAAAAGCCTATCAGTAATTTGATCTACTTTAAAAAAAGCTGGGTGAATAAAACATGGAGTATGCTTGCAGTCACATTTGCTGCGCAATTACTCACTTTCCCGATCTGCATTTATTATTTTCACCAGTTTCCTAATTTGTTTTTTATAACAAACCTAATTGCTGTACCGTTATCAACGGTTATTTTATTCGCAGAAATTTTTTTAGTTGCCTTTTCATGGCTACCCTTTGCAGGAATTCTTGCTGGTAAAATAGCAGGCTGGCTCGTGTGGCTGATGAACTTTATTATTCAAACCTGCAACAATGCGCCTTATTCTTTAATGGATAATATTCATGCGGATATTTTTACAACATGGCTGTTGTATTTTTTTGTAATAAGTATTTGTGCATGGCTTATCCACAAGAACAGGAATTATTTTCGTTTTGCCATGATGAGCTTGTTTGTTTTTACTGCGCTGCAATCCTATTCAAAACTTACAATTTACAAACAGAAAAAGATCATTGTCTACAATGTACCACAACAGCAGGCCATTGATTTTATTTACCAGGATAAGTTTTGCTTTCATGGTGACAGCGCCATGCTAACCGATGGATTGTTACGAAACTTTCATTTAAAGCCGGCACGTATCGCCATGCAAACAAATAATTATGAAACAAAACTACCCGGGCTTTATCATAAAAAAATGGAATGGCAGTTTTTCAGTAAAACAATGATCATAATAGATTCAACGATTCATCTCACCGCCGGGGAAAGCAGGATCAAGGTCGATATTTTGCTTATCTCTAAAAATCCTCATATAAAAATAATTGACCTTGCTGCAGCGTTACAACCAACCATTGTGGTATTTGATGCGTCTAATAGTTTGTGGAAAATTGCAGGCTGGAAAAAAGAGTGCGAAAGGTTAGCTTTGCCGTGCTTTTCAATACCTGCAGAAGGAGCATTCATGCTGGATATTGAATGAAACGATTGCCCCAATATTTCTTAACCTAAACTACGCCGGCAAGGCAGGGGATTTATGAAAAAAATAAAATCAGCACTGATCTCTGTTTTTTATAAAGATGGACTGGAAAATATTGTTCATCTGTTAAACAACCTTGGAGTAACTATTTACAGTACAGGTGGCACAGAAAAATTCATTGAAAAATTGGGAGTGCCTTGTGTTCCTGTTGAATCGCTTACAAGTTATCCATCTATTTTGGGCGGCAGGGTTAAGACCTTACATCCTTCTGTATTTGGCGCCATACTCGGGAGAAGAGATGATGAGTCTCATGTATTGGAAATGCAGGAATACCAGATCCCGGAAATTGACCTCGTGATCGTGGACCTGTATCCATTTGAAGAAACCGTTAGGTCAACAACAGAAGAAGCGTTGATCATAGAAAAAATTGATATCGGTGGCCCATCAATGATCAGGGCCGCTGCAAAGAACCATCGTGATGTGTTGGTTGTTGCAGCAAAAAATGATTATGCTTTGCTGGAAGACATACTTGAACAACATAAAGGTGAAACAACATTGGAGCAACGCCGTTTCTTTGCGATAAAAGCATTTGATGTTTGTTCGGCGTATGACAATGCGATATCAAATTATTTTCATCAGGTAGATTTTGCAACTGCATTTAATAAGGAAGAAAAATCGTTGCGTTATGGCGAAAATCCTCACCAGTCTGCAAGCTTCTTTGGTGACATTAAAAATATTTTTTCACAGGTACATGGAAAAGAATTATCGTATAATAATTTAGTTGATGTTGATGCGGCCATACAATTAATAAAAGAATTTGAACCGGCTGCAACAAGCAATGAATTTGTTTTTGCGATCATAAAGCATACAAATGTTTGTGGCATATCGGTAAGAGATTCGCTGAAAGCTGCATGGGACAATGCTTTGGCAGGAGATCCAGAAAGTGCATTTGGAGGTGTATTGGTTTGTAATGGTGCGGTAGATACAACAACTGCAACAGCGATCAATGAATTATTCTTTGAAGTTTTAATTGCACCTTCTTTTAGCGAAGAGGCGCTTGAAATATTAAGATCTAAAAAGAACAGGATATTACTGATCTTAAAAAATACACAACTACCCAAACAACAATCACGTTCTTTATTGAATGGTGTATTGATGCAACAGGTAGATGATGGAAATGTAGCAGAATGGAAAGAAGTTGGCGGAAGAGAAACGACGACTCCGGAAAAAAAAGAATTACTATTTGCCAATATTGTTTGCAAGCATCTTAAGAGTAATGCAATTGCTTTAGTAAAGAACAACCAACTCATTGGTAAAGGTTGCGGACAAACGAGTCGTATCGACGCATTGAAACATTCGATTGCAAAAGCCGCACAATTTAATTTTGATCTTGGAGGTGCCGTACTTGCCAGCGATGCATTTTTTCCTTTTGATGATTGTGTAAAGATTGCACACCAGGCAGGGATCGTTTCTTTTATTCAGCCCGGTGGTTCTATCAGGGATGCTGATTCAATTGAATATTGTAAACAGGAAAAACTTGCGATGGTGATAACGGGTATGAGGCACTTTAAACACTAATAGCAAAACCTTATAGGTTTGAATAGAGACTACCAGCACAAAAAATAAATGAAAGGAAAGGGAAAAGGATATTTAGCACTTGTACTGACTTCTGTTGTGTGGGGCACCACCTGGGTTGCGAGTAAGATCGGGGTGAATGAAATGCCGCCACTGCAAATGGCTTATATACGACAATTCATTGCAGGGATCTGTTTTGTTGGTTTTTACATGTGGTATAAAAAATTCCCGCTCCCAACGGGTAAACAATTTCGCTGGCTTTTCATCATGGCCATACTGATGTTTGTTTTTGCAAACGGGTTAAGTACCTGGAGCCTGAAATATATTCCCACCGGTTTAAGTTGCCTGGTTGGAGCACTTTATCCACTATGCGTGGTCGTTATCGAAAAGGTATTCTATAAAAGTAAACAACTTACTGTGCTTACTTTCCTGGGCCTTTTTCTCGGTATTAGCGGTGTTGGTATTGTGTTTTATGAACACGCATTTCATGATTTAAGCAGGTATTTCCTCGTGGGCCTGGGTTTGTCGGTATTGGCAATGTTGTCGTGGAGCTTTGGAACAGTTTTCCTGGCCCGCAACAAAACTGCTATCGATCCTTATTATGGAACAGGATGGCAAATGCTGATCAGTTCGGTGCTGTTATTGGTAGTGGCGGAAACAACACAACCAACAATTGCATTTTCAACAATCTCCCTCCAGGCATGGATGGTGATATTGTACCTCGTGGTTTTTGGTTCGCTCATCGCTTTTGCAGCTTTCATTTTTTCAATGAAAAAACTACCTGCTGCCATCGCTTCTCTCTATGCCTATTTTAATCCATTGGTGGCAATGGTGCTGGCATCATTTGTACTGAAAGAAAAATTAACCATTAATATTTTATGGGGAGCGCTTGTTACACTGGCAGGCGTTTACCTTGTTAACTACAGTATCAAAAGAACAACGGCTAAAGTTATCGCCGAATCTGAGATATAAATTGAGTATACATTTCTTTCCACTTTGTAAACTGCTTATCAGTTCCTAAAAAATTATTGTGGAATATCGTTATTAAACTTCCGTTTGCTTTTTGACATTGTTGATAGTAATGGATCATTTCATTATATGCTTCGTCGGCGTTCTTTTTTTCTTCGTAATAACTATTGGCATCCATAAAACAAAACGGGTGCATGATCAATTTACTGATCATATCTTTTTTAAGATCATACCAGTGAAAGGAAGATGCAACAGATGCCCTGAAACCATTGATGCTTCCATAGCCCATGCTGTAGTCGTGTTCAATTCCGGCTTCAACAAGTTTGTTCATGGTATCGGGCAAAGTAAATTTTATATAATGCTGTCTTGATTTTACCACACGTGCATGCCCGGCGTCTTCAATAATGGTCCTTTCTTTTTTTAATAAAGCAGCGTTGTCGTTGCTTTTCCATGAAGGATGCAGACCAATATCATATTTTTTTCCATGCTGCCTGATAAGCGACCACATCGCATTTGCAAAGGGAGAAATATTTTTATCGTAAGCACTCTTTGATGTTGCTACCAGGAAAAAATAGATGGGCTCAAGGTTATATTGTTTGTGCAATTCATTGAGATAATCGTAACAATTGAATGGGTCTTTTTTTATCCCGGCCAATACACTCAATCTTTCTACGGTAGGTTTTTTTATAAAGCCGCCAATATTTCTAAAGAAGCCCTTGTGTTTGTATGACCACGCAATATCAATATCATAAGTAGGCAGGAATTTAAAAGCAGGAAGCTGGTAGTGCATCGTTGGAAATACTGCTTTAAGTTTCTGCAGGAAATCATGCAGCCAGATATTGATCAGCGGGATATTTAAAAATCCTTCTTTAAATGCCAGCGAGTTTTCGTGGGCATAACGATTGTACATGTCTTTTTGATGCGGTAAGTATTCTTCGTATCGGCTCAGTAAATAAAAGCTGGCGGCAAAAATATCAAATGGATAATCACCACCACTTGTTTTAAAAAAAGCTTTGTTATCCTTATTTAATTTAAAGCAGTTTATTTGCTGCTCTTTAATATCGTTCTCAAAAAGCAAAGAATAATTCCTGATCGTAAATGCTGAATCAAAATTTTTATCGCTGTAATTTATTTTATCACCTGTATGCTCTTTAAAACTTTCAGCATCAACCGTAAGGCTGTATGCAATACCAAGCTGTTCTTTAAAAATAAATCTACAGATGTATTGTAAACGTTTGGTAGAGGTATGTGTGTAGATCAATATCATTTGCCTAAATTAAAAATTAAGAATTAATAATTAAAAATTAATTGTGATGCCAGATGCGGTTCGTGAGACATGAACCACGGCGGTCAGAATACCGCCAATTAATTTTTAATTCTTAATTTTTAATTCTATTTAAATTTCTCCTTCCACATTTGGTTAAATGTTTTCTGGCTAAAATCAAGATCGCCCCGATGTTTTTTCCAATCCTTAAATAATCCATTCACGACCTTATTTTTCAAATTACCATTGCCCATATTCATCATGCTACGTTTAAGGCTGGCCGTTTTCCATATTTTCCAGGCCATGCGTTCTGTAAATGTAGTATGGCCTTGTTCAACAGATTCATAACGGTTCTCCAGTAACAACTCATGCAGGTTGATCTTTACTGCACATACTTCCGTGCAATTTCCGCAAAGCGAAGATGCATAACTTAAGTGTTTGAATTCATTCATTCCCTGCAGGTGTGGCGTGATCACGCTTCCAATGGGGCCACTATAAGTAACACCATAAGCATGGCCACCAATATTTTTATAAACCGGGCATGCATTGAGGCATGCACCGCATCTTATACAATAAAGACTTTCCCGTTCTTTAGGATTTTTTAAAATATTGGTGCGACCGTTATCAAGTAGTATCACATACATTTCCTCAGGGCCATCCTTTTCATTTTGTTGACGAGGGCCGCTGATGATCGTATTGTAAACGGTTAGTTTTTGTCCTGTTCCAAAAGTGCTTAACAGGGGCCAGAACAAAGCAAGATCAGTAATGGAAGGGATCATTTTTTCAATACCAACAATTACAATATGTGTTTTTGGAAATGAACAACTAAGCCTTGCATTGCCTTCATTTTCTGTTACGGCAACAGCGCCGATGTCGCTTATAATAAAATTGGCGCCCGTAACACCAACTTCAGCCTGTACATATTTCTCTCTTAGAATATTTCTTGCAACAAGTGTAAGTCGCTCAGGCGTAAGTTTAGGATCAGTGCCGAGTTTCTCTGCAAAAAGTTTGGCAACATCTTCCTTACTTTTGTGCATGGCCGGCGTTACAATATGATAAGGAGGTTCTTCGTCTAACTGTTGGATGTATTCGCCAAGATCTGTCTCAATACTTTCAATGCCATGCTCTTTCATTGCAGCGTTCAGGTGAATTTCTTCTGTAACCATGCTCTTGCTCTTCACCAGTGTTTTACACTTTTTAAGTGTGCAGATCTTTACGATCTCATCAATGGCCTGTTGTGCATTTTCTGCCCATAAGACTTTACCGCCACGTTTTGTAAAATTCAGTTCAAATTCTTCCAATTGCTGATCAAGTGTTTCAATAGCACGCCACTTGGTATTTTTCGCTCTCTCTCTTGCAAGATTTACATTATCGAATTGTGATTTTCCCTGTGGTACGGCAGCATTATATCTTCCAATATTGAAATTGATCTTGCGGCGGTGTTCAAGATCGGCCGCCTTTATGCTACTCTTTGCTGTGAATGTTTCTGAAGTTTGGGACATACAATAATTTGAAAATTATCCAATTTGGAAATTTGGAAATGTAAAACTAATTTGAAAATGAGACAATTTGAAGATTTGAAAATGAAAAAACTATATTATTCTAAAAATTTCCGATTTAGAATAACCTGATTATCAAATTTCCAAATCACCAAATTTCCAAATTGATTACTGTCCTACAAAAAACACCGCATTACAAAACATCAGCTTCCCGTTCTCCCAAAAATCACGGAAAATAACATCGTCGGTTAAATAAGTAACGGTGCCATTGCCAAGTTCCTGCACGCCAAATAATAAACCATCTTTTAATTTTGGATTTAATTTATAGCCCACATAGCCAGACAATTGATCTTCTTTTTTAATAACGCCTGCATTCCAGCCTTCCTTCATGAAATCATACACAGCGTTGTCTCTTTTCAGTGTATAATAATATTTTGGATAACCAAACATTAAAGGATGCGTATTGTCTACATCAACTTTAAAAATGGATCCAGGATTATTATTGGTGAGTGCCTCTCTTTCCCTGAAATCATAATTTTGTAATAACTGGTAAGGATCTTTATTTACAATATTAGCTGAATCAGACATGTTTCTTGAGTGTATCGTACTCCAATCCTGTTTGGATAATTGGGCCACGGCACCTTCCAGTGCAACCACTCTTCCGCCTTCTTCTATCCATTGGCGAAACCTGTCAGCTTTTTCTTTTGTGTTTAGAAATTTATACCTGCCATCGGGAAGTATTAATACATCGATGCGGCCCCAATCAATGCGTCCTGCATCACCTGCATTGACAAGGCTGATCTTATAATTCAATTCCTTTTCAAAGAAATACCATATTTCTCCTGCAGCATTTGAATCTGTTTCTTCGCCTGTAAGCATAGCAACACGGGGAGCATGTAACGGATGTACGTAGCCGCTGCCAAAATCATAACCTTTATCTACCATGCCGGTATTGGCTATATTCATTTTTATATTATTTTGATTGCAGGCATCAGCAACGATTTGAGATAATGCAGTTCCCAATTTTTCATTTCCTTTTTTCAGAATGATGACAGTGCCCCTGTCAAATGATTGACCGTTCATTTCAAAAGGGGTATGGGAAAAATGAAGCTTTATGTTTTTCTTTAATAAAGCAGCAACTGTTTTTGCTGATGAAACACCCTGCCAGCGGATGATATAACCATATGCATCTTTAGGATCGTTCTTAATTGATTCGGCCAATGTTTTTGTTGTTGCATTGATGACCTGTTTGCTTGCATATGCATTTACACCATATACATATGGCATTGCCCATGCAGTAATATCGTAGGTAGCAGAATCTACCAATTTTGTTTGAGGTTCAAATAAAACCTTAACAAGCGCAGCTTTTGGTTGTGCGCTGCTTATAACCAGGTCTCCCTGTGAAATACTAAACGCTTCCTCTTTTTTTGTTCGGTAATTATAACCATTGCCAGTACCATTACCTGTGCCATATTGAATGTTGTTCTTATCAAGTAATACTTTCAATGCATTAATGCGCTCCACATCATTCGGATCATTTTTTATGATATAGGTTTTATAATCGCCAATAGTACCGCTTACGGCATTATTAAAAAATGTATGAAATTCCTTTACAAGGGTTGTTGCATTTAAGGAGGCGGTTTCAATAGTACTTAAGCCAGTAGTGTAATGATGCATCACACGGTCATACAATGTAAGTGTATCGCCTTCGGCTGTATTTGCACCGAGGCCACCTGCAGGACCACCGCCTTGTTCATAGGTCATACCAATAGAGCCATTGTACAACGGGTAGGTATCACCGTAAGAAGGATATAAAAGATCAAAGATCTCTTTTGTAAAATAGAGCCAGTTGTTCTTATCAAAATATTTTGCATTGTTTTTTCCAATGGTAACCTGGAAATCCCTTTGCCATTTTGTAAGCACTTCATGGTAAGGTTGCGCTGCAGGCGCAAAATAATAAGGTTCATTTACGCCTTGTTCATGAAAGTCGACATGTACCTGTGGCATCCATTGACTGTACACATTTACACGTTGCTGACTTTCTGTTTGCCGTTGCCAGCACCAGTCGCGGTTAAGATCAAAATTATAATGATTGCTTCTGCCGCCGGGCCATGGTTCCCTGTGTTCACGTGCAATATTTTCAGGATCATAAGTTTCACCAACAACACTATTGAACCAATTGACATAACGTTCTCTTCCGTCAGGGTTTAAACAAGGATCAATGACCACGACTGTATTCCTCAACCATTCTTTTGTTTGAGCATTGGATGGATCTGTCAATGCAAATAATGTAAGCATTGCAGCTTCAGTTGACGACGGTTCATTGCCATGCACATTATAACTGAGCCATACAATGGCAGGGGTATTTTCAACGGGCATCATTTTGTCTTTTGCCAAATGAGCAAGGCGAAGGTTGTTTAGGCGTATGTTTTCGAGGTTGCCAATATTTTCTGCTGAAGAAATAAATGAAAGGTACAAAGGACGATGCTCATTGGTTTCGCCATATTGCTGAAGCTTTACTGTAGCAGTTTGTGTTTGAGCTACATATTGAAAGTAGTCTACCACTCTGTGATGTGCTGTATAACGGGTGCCAATCTTATAACCTAAAAATTCTTCGGGAGATTTTACTTGCGCAAAAGTTGACAGGGTAAATAATGCAGTAATAAGCAGGGTCAGTTTTTTCACGATGGATGCTATTTGTACAAAAAAGTTGTGAAGGACAAAAATGAGATAAAATTTTCATGTTACCATTTTTGGATAAGAATAAAGCGGATGTTTCACGCAAAGAGGGCAAAGGAAAATACAAAAGGCGCAAAGAGATAATCTTTGCGCCTTTGCGAATCTTTGCTTGAAATCAAAGCTGAACAAATATCTTCTGCACAAGTGTGCGACGCCAATGAAGTTGAGTAATGATTTGCTGCCTGGACAATTATTTATACACTGGTAGCCACAGCTTTCAACACACCCAATTCTTTTCCAATTTTTGTAAATGCTGCAATGGCTTTATCCAAATGACGCTCTTCATGTGCTGCGCTAAGCTGTACACGGATGCGGGCCTGGCCCTTGGCTACTACAGGGAAGAAGAAGCCGATAACATAAATGCCTTCGTCCAACAATTTTGCTGCAAAAGTTTGTGCAAGCACGGCATCATAAAGCATGATGGGCACGATGGGATGATCGCCCGGTTTTATATCAAAACCAGCTTCTGTCATTTTGCTCCTGAAATATTTTGTATTCGATTCAAGTTTGTCCCTGAGTTCAGTAGTACTGCTAAGCATATCAAGCACGGCAATGGAAGCGCCCACGATGCTTGGTGCAACCGTGTTGCTGAATAAATAAGGGCGACTGCGCTGGCGAAGCATTTCGATGATTTCTTTTTTACCCGATGTAAAACCACCACTTGCCCCACCAAGTGCTTTGCCTAAAGTGCCGGTGATGATATCAATCCTTCCCATCACATTCCTGTATTCATGTGTACCACGGCCCGATTTGCCGAGGAAGCCGGAAGAATGGCATTCATCGATCATCACAATGGCATCGTATTTATCGGCGAGATCGCAAATCTTATCTAGTTGTGCAATGGTTCCATCCATGCTGAAAGAGCCATCTGTAACAATGATACGACTGCGTAAGCTGGCACTTTCTTTTAATTTTTCTTCCAGGTCAGCCATATTATTGTGCTCATAACGGTAACGCTGAGCCTTACATAAACGAACACCATCGATGATAGATGCATGATTAAGCGCATCACTGATAATGGCATCCTGTTCATTGAATAAAGGTTCGAACACACCACCGTTTGCATCAAAAGCGGCCGCATATAAGATCGTATCTTCTGTTCCTAAAAAGGCGGAAAGCTTTTGCTCAAGTTGCTTATGAATATCCTGGGTACCGCAGATGAATCTTACGCTGCTCATTCCATAACCACGATAATCAACATATTTTTTTGCAGCTTCCAATACTTTTGGATGTGATGAAAGACCAAGGTAATTGTTGGCGCAAAAGTTCAACACTGTTTTGCCATTTACGATAATTTCTGCTCCCTGCTCACTGCTGATGATACGTTCGGTCTTAAAAAGGCCGGCAGTTTTTATTTCTTCTACTTCAGCTCCGATGCGGGCTACAAAATTTTTATTCATATGCCTGGTTTAATGGTTAGGAAATGGGTACAAATCTAAGGAGTCAACGGCAATCGGCAATCGGCAATCGGGAATCGACAATTATGACATTTTTTATTTTAATACCCTTATTGCCGATTGCCGATTCACGATTGCCGCCCTCATATTTAGTTTTTTTTAACATTAGACCGGCAGCGGCTGTAACTTTTTGAGATTAAATTCGTTTAGCTAAAAACTACCGCCATGCAGATAAAAAAAGAGCTCTTCCTTTTTTGCTCGCTGATAGTCCTTTCCATTAGCCTGCTCATTGCCGCTGATCTTTCCCCGAAAATGCCAGCCTGTACAACGCAAAAGAGTAAAACAATGCAATGTTGCTGCGAAAAGGCTCAGCCTAAGGTAGAATCACCCTGGAACTTTATTACAGGCGGCCTGTTACACCTTTCTGTATAATTTTTTTTGAGAACTGTAACTTTTAATGGTTTCACTTCGTTCAAGGTTGAAAATAAGCCCAATAGCATAATTTTATATTACACTACACCTGTATGACGGAGAGAGAATACAATAATTGTGTAAACCTGTATGCGGATAACGTATATCGTTTTATTCTAAAGAATTTGCGCCACGCAGAGGATGCAAAAGATGTGGTACAGGCCTCATTTGAAAAAATGTGGCTGAACAGGGCGCAGGTTGATAATGAAAAATGCAAAAGCTATTTGTTTACGATCGCCTATCACCAGATGATCGATCATATAAGAAAGAACAAAAGAGTAAATCTGAAAGAAAGTTTTAATGAGGCTGATCGCGGCACCGAGAAACAGCATTACAATACAAAGAGGATTCTGACTGAGGCACTGAACCAGCTAAGTGAAACACAAAGAAGCCTGGTGATGTTGAAAGATTATGAAGGATATAGTTATGCAGAGATTGGACAAATTACCGGCTTGAATGAAAGCCAGGTAAAAGTTTACCTGCACCGGGCAAGACTGCAACTGAGGGAATATATTGTTAAGCCAGAGAACGTGATATAAACCTAAACACTAAAATGAATATTGACCGTCATAATTATGAAATGTATTTCCTGCTTTATGTAGACAATGAGTTGTCTGCAGAAGAGCGTAATGCGGTTGAAAAATTTGTGGCAGAAAATATTGATCTTAAAACGGAATTAGAACTATTAAAACAAACAGCCTTGCCTGCAGATGAAATTATATTCTCTGCAAAATACGACCTGTATAAAACAGAATTAAGCCCGGATCTTTTACAGGAACAATTGCTGATGCATCTCGATAACGAGCTGGAACCTTCACAAATGAATTCGCTTGCAGCGGAAATTACTGCCAATAACGACCTGCAACGTGAATGGAATATCTTACAACAAACAAAGCTGGACCCGAACGAAGAGGTTGTTTTTGAAAACAAACAATCATTGTATAGGTATGAAAGGGATAAGGTGGTTACCATGCGTTACTGGAGAGTAGCCGCCGCGGTACTTCTTATTGGAGCAGCATTGTTTATTGGAGTAACAAAATTTTCGGCAAGTAAAAAGACAGATGATGTTGCTGTTACAAGTCCTGGCCAACAATCAACAAAAAAAGCAAACACTACGGCACAAACAAATACTGCTGCTGAAAAAAATGATCTGCCAGTAAAACCTAAAGAAGAAAACATTGCATCTTTCCAACCTGCAGTAGATAATAAAACAACGAAGGAGCTAAGTAACCTGCAACAAAAAGATAAGATAGCTTCAACATCTGTAAAGAATAAAAACAATGCTTCTATAAACAATGATGTTGCTCCGGTAACTAAAAAAGAAAATAATAACGAGATCGTAAAAAAAGAAGTCAATAAAAAAGAGACCAATAATTTACCCAAACCCTATTACGAAAATATTAACAATGATCCCGGTAACAAAACAGCTTCTTCAACCGTAAAGGATAATATAAATGATCTGCAAAAACAAAATGAGGATCTAAAACCTTCAGACAAAATAATTGCAGAAACTAAAGCAAAAGAACCAAAGTATCCTGTTGAAGAACCTGTACTAACTGAAACGAATAACGTTTATGCGAAACAGGCGGTGCTAAATGAAACAGTTTCAGAAACAGGTAACAACTCGGTTTTTTTAATAAGCGAAGAAAAAGTAAACCGGTCAAAGATCGGAGGGTTTGTCAGGAAATTAAAAAGAGTGCTTACAAGAAATGCAAATATTAAAGCCGGGAATAGTATTAAAGTGGCCGGCTTTGAAATTGCTACAAAATAAATTCACATTAAATCAAGACAAATGAAAAGGTTTACCATTTTAATGGCAATAGTATTTTATTGCATCAATGCAAATGCACAGGCTCCGGCAGATACTACTGTAAAGACAAAAAAAAGCGACACTTTACGTATCGGCAACATTATTATTATTAAAAAAGGAGGAAAGAGATCCGACGGGAATGATAGCAGTGGTACTGTAATTAATACCGCTCCCCGTAAGCATTCACTTATAACTACAAACTGGGGAGGTGTGGACATTGGTTTTTCAACCTATAGCGATAAAACAAATTATGCGGCTGCAAATGCTGATGGCTTTTTACAAAACAGGCCAGGCTACCCGGCTTTCAGCAAAGATGATTTTAAATTAAAGACGGGTAAAAGCATAAATATTAATATCTGGATCGTTACGCAACAGCTTAACCTTGTAAAAGAGAATGTAAGCCTTCGGTATGGTTTAGGATTGGAATTGAATAATTATCGTTATAAGTCCAGTATCAGTTATAAGGAAGATGGAACAATACCATATACAAATGGAACCATAACAAATAAGCCGTTTATTTTCAGGGATTCTATTTCATTTAGTAAGAATAAACTTGCTGCAGATTATTTAACGGTACCGCTTATGTTGAATTTTGCCACGAACAGATGGGGTAATAACAACAGGGGATTCAACATTGCCTTTGGAGTAAGTGGTGGCTACCTGTATAGTCAACGCAACAAACAAAAAAGTGAACAAAGAGGCAAGGAAAAAAACAAAGGTGATTATGATCTCGAAAGATTTAAATTCTCTTATGTTGGTGAAATTGGTTTTGGGGCAATTAAATTCTATGCTTCTTATTCTCCAAAATCTATTTATGAACATAGCCTGGATATGAGACCTTTTAATTTCGGTTTCAGGCTTAACGCTTTGTAAGATTTATCTTCTCTCTCTACATACCCTTCGTTTGCAATAACATGTTTAAAGCAGGCGAAGGTTTTTTGTTTATATCCGCAATGACGAATGAATTAAATCAAACTGCACCATCTCTTTATGCTTACAGTTATGGTATTAATGCCTAATTGATATAAATTAGCATTCAACTTTTTCGACAAATGAAGCGTGCTGTAAATTTTAGTGAGAAGATAAAGGCTTTTGAAAAATTGTTAGATGCTGTTGTAATAGAAAAAGTATCATCAGAAATTTATTGCCGTAAATACCTCAGCCATTTACTCGACCACGCAGTATATTATCTTACTATTTACGCAGATACATTTGAAAAATACCGTTCTCATTCGGTTAAACAAATAAATGAAACAACTTTAATTGATTTCGGTGCCGGTAATGGCATGCTTGGAATATTTGCAAAATTCTGCGGCTTTAAAAAAGTATTCATAAATGATATTGATGAAAAATTTATAATAGCCTCCCGGAATCTTGCACAACAATTAAATATCGCAATAGATGAATACATTACCGGCGATATACATGCGGTGCGTTCTTTTTTTCAAAATGAAACTGCAGATGCGATCATTGGAACAGATGTTATAGAACATGTTTACGATCTTGAAGATCTTTTTAAAACGATCGGGCAAATAAACCCCTCAATGGTTTCTGTATTTACAACAGCAAGCAATCCTGAAAATTATTTTAAAGTAAAACAGCTGAAAAAATTGCAACTTAGGGATGAGTACAAGGGTGGTTCCCCGGATGATTTTATTTTATTTGGTGATAAAGAACTTGAGCCCTTTTTCGATACAAGGAAACGCATTATCATTTCGCATTTGGAAAACAGGGACGAAGAAACAATCCATACACTTACCAAAGCTACCCGTGGCATGAACGAGGCAGATATTTTATCAGCTGTTAAACAATTCAACATAAACAGAACCGTTCCTTCAATTCCTGCTCATCCAACCAATACCTGTGATCCATTGACCGGTAGCTGGACAGAGCGTATCTTAACACTTTCTGCATACCGGCGCTTATACGATTCAAATGGAATGCATGTTAAGGTATTCAACGGTTTTTATGACGAAAATAAAAAAGGGTTAAAAAAACTTCTTAATAAATTATTAAATAAGGCAGTTAATGGCTTTGGGATCCGTTTTGCACCCTACATAATTTTTGTAGGAGCTAAAAAATAATTATTTTACATCCTGATTTGTTAATGTTCGATATGGCCATATAATAATGCAAATTGGAATATCGTTTCAAAATAACACGCAAATATTCAAACATGAAACACCGGATCTTGCTCTCTTCTATTGCCCTGTCTTCTCTTATGGTTTTAATGGCATTTGTGCCTGGTCATAAAAAGAAACCATCTAAGTTTCATCATACAATTAAATCGGATAAAAAAACAGCTGAAAATCCATATTATATAATTGTGGATAAAAGCGACTATGAATTAAAAGTGTACGATGCAGAGGGTTGGTACGCTACTTACCCGATTGTATTTGGCAGTAAGGATCTTAGCGATAAAATGAGGGAAGGGGACAAGCGCACACCCAATGGCAGTTTCAAGATCATTCTTAAAAAGATACATCCTAAATGGGGTCCGGAATTATTGCTGGATTATCCAAATGAAGAAAGTGTTAAACGGTTTAATGAAAGAAAAGCAGAGGGATTGATTCCTAAAAATGCAAAGATCGGAGCTGGCATTGCTATACATGCAACCCGCCCCGAAGAAGAATGGACGATCGATAATTTTTATAACTGGACAGATGGTTGCGTTTCTGTAAAGTATACTGAAATGAAAGACCTCTTTAGCTACATACCGGTTGGTACTCCTGTTACCATTCAGCCGTAAAGAGGATCAAATAAAAATAAGGTTCCCGTCACCATAACTCAAGAAACGAAAATTATTTTGGAGAGCATGATCATAGATCGCTCTCCATTTTTCTTTTGTAGCAGCAGCTACCAATAACAGTAATGTTGATTGTGGCTGATGAAAATTGGTGATGATCGCTTTTACTATTTTAAAAGTATAGCCAGGTGCAATTAATAACTGGGTTTGTGTAAATATTCTTGTTTGATCTCGCTTTTTCATCCAGTTAATAAGAGCATTCAATGCATCTTCCACTTTTATATTGGCATCTTTTAAAGGCAATTCATATACATCCCATTGCTTAAGATCAAGGTTGTTTATGGAAGGATCTAAAAATGTTTTTACACCGAGCCAGTAAAGTGTTTCAATGGTACGTGTAGAAGTGGTTCCAACTGCAATCACATCATCTTTCTTATGCAGGATATTACGGATGGAATCAATACTTACATCTATCCACTCAGCATGCATTTCATGTTCATTCATGATTGTTGATTTCACTGGCTTAAAAGTACCTGCACCAACATGAAGCGTGATGTATTCTTTCTCTATATTTTTTAATGCTAATTGCTCAAATATATTTTCTGTGAAATGTAATCCTGCAGTAGGCGCCGCAACTGAACCATCGTATTTTGCATAAATGGTTTGATATCTTTCAACATCATCAATATCAGTAGTACGTTTTATATACGGAGGCAAAGGAATATCTCCAACCGATTCAATCACTTCAGCAAAACTGTAATTAGACGGTGTCCATGAAAATTCGATCACATAAGCATCAGAAAGTCTTTCAACTAACCCTGCACTAATTTTTAATTTTTCATTTTTAATTTTTACTTCCCTCTCAAGGAGCCCTTCTTTCCATTTACCTGCGCCACCTACAAAACATTTCCATCTCACCAACCCCGTTTTATTCATCACACTACTGTACTCGTTGATCTTATCATAAGGTTCCAAGCAAAAAATTTCTATAATGCCGCCGCTGATTTTTTGAAAGCGTAATCTTGCATTAATGACTTTTGTATTATTGAAAACAAGTAAGCTCCCTGCAGGTAAATGTGTAGCTATATTGCTGTAAACATCTTCGGTGATCTTTTCATTTTTATATACAAGCAATTTGGATGCATCCCGCTGTGGCAAAGGATGCAAGGCAATCTTTTCTTCAGGTAATGAATAAGTAAAATCCTGTATGGAAATTTTTCGGGGATCAGGCATTCAGCACGAATTAAATTTTTCCGTTTTTAATTTCTTCTACCACCAATGGATCCAGCAGGGTAGTGGTATCACCCAGGTTTTGCATTTCACCTTCGGCGATCTTTCTTAATATGCGGCGCATGATCTTACCACTCCTGGTTTTTGGCAGGCCACTTACAAACTGGATCTTATCCGGTTTGGCAATGGCGCCAATTATTTTTGTTACGGTTTGTAAAATTTCTTTTCTCGTTTCCTCTTCAGTTCCATGTTCGCTGCTAAAGATCACATAGGCATAAATGCCTTGCCCTTTTATATCATGTGGGTAACCAACCACAGCGCTTTCAACAACACCGTGGTGCATGTTGATCGCATTCTCTACTTCGGCAGTGCCAATACGGTGGCCGCTTACGTTCAATACATCATCCACCCTTCCTGTTATTCTGAAGAAACCTGTTTGAGGATCTTTCAGCGCACCATCGCCTGTGAAATATAAATTTTCATAAGTGGCAAAATAATTAGTGCGGCAGCGTTCATGGTCACCGTAAGTTGTTCTTAATATTGACGGCCATGGCGCTTTAATGCATAAATTTCCCTTGAGTAAACCATGTTCATCTTTCTCTGTGATCTCATTTCCTTTTTCATCAACGAGTATTGGCTGTACACCCGGCATTGGCAATGTTGCCCAACCTGGTTTTGCGGGAGTAATGCCAGCCATATTGGAGATCAAACATCCACCGGTTTCAGTCTGCCACCAGGTATCAACAACAGGACAGCTTTCCTGCCCGATATTTTCATTATACCAATGCCAGGCTTCTTCATTGATGGGTTCGCCGACTGTGCCCAATACTTTTAATGAACTTAGATCTTTACCTCTTATTGGATCCAAACCATAACTCATCAAACTACGGATAGCCGTAGGAGCTGTATATAAAATACTTACTTTATACTTATCAACGATATCCCAAAACCTCCCTGCATCCGGATAAGTAGGAATGCCTTCAAACATTAAACTGGTAGCACCTGCACTCAAAGGTCCATATACAATGTAACTGTGGCCGGTTATCCAACCGATATCAGCCGTGCAAAAATGAATATCGCCAGGCTTGTATTGAAATACATTTACGAATGTATAATTTGTCCAGATCATGTAACCTGCACAGGTATGTACAACACCCTTTGGTTTTCCTGTGCTGCCGGAAGTGTAAAGTATGAATAGCATATCTTCTGCATCCATGATCTTTGCAGGGCAATCATCATTTGCATTTCTCATTTCATCGTGCCACCACACATCTCTCCCTAAGATCATGTCACATTTCGTTTTCGTTCTTTCATATACGATTACTTTTTTTACAAACAGGCAACTCATTAGTGCTTCATCAATAATATTCTTTAATGCAATATCTTTTCCTCCCCTGAAAGCGCCATCACAGGTAACAATGAATTCAGCATTCGCATCCTGCAACCTGTCGGAAATACTTTGTGCACTAAAGCCACCAAATATTACAGAGTGAATAGCGCCAATTCTTGCACATGCCAAAACAGCGATGGCCAGCTCGGGGATCATTCCCATATAAATACAAACACGATCGCCTTTTCTTACACCATTATTTTTTAAAACATTTGAAAACTTGCAAACCTGCTGGTGCAGTTGCTTATAAGTAAGTGTGCGGCTCGCCTCATTTGGATTATTGGATTCCCACACAATAGCAGGTACATCGCCCGATCTTTCCAAATGACGATCCAAACAATTTTCTGTGATGTTCAATTTTCCTCCCTTGAACCATTCAACTTTTGGTTCTTTGAAATTCCAGTTGAGCACAGTATCCCACCTGCGGTGCCATTTAAAATTTTCAGCAACAGATGCCCAGAAACTTTCGGGATCATCGGCAGCTTTTTTATAAGCCAGTTTGTATTCTTCGAAATTTTTAATTTGATATGGATATGACATACAGTTATTTTTATGGCAATGGTGAAATCAAACCGTAATTTAATTTTTTTACAATAAAGAAACTATATTCATTGCATTAAATATTATGAATACTACCTGTAACAAAAAATGGAACTCACTCGTTCAAAAAAGATAATGCGCCGTACATTCCTTTACAGTACTGTTTTACTTTTTATTTGGGTATTGCTTGCCCAATGTTTAATCATGAGAAACCGTTGGAGCGATAACAAAGCCTATCGTGTTTTTAAATCCAAAAATGTTCCGCTTACCATATTTGATACAGTGATCAACAAACGGCATTTGCATTATGCTGTTTGTGGCAGTGATTCTTTGCCAACCCTGGTGATCATTCATGGTAGCCCGGGCAGTTGGATGAATTATATGAAATTCATGTGGGATTCGGCCATGCGTACAAAATTCAGGATCGTGGCAATTGACAGGCCAGGCTTTGGGTACAGTGATTTTGGAAAAGCAATGCACCTGCAGGAACAATGCAAGATCATTTTGCCAGTATTACAAAAATTAAAAAGCAATAAGCCAATGTTCCTTGCAGGACATAGTCTTGGCGGCCCGATAGTAGTAAAACTTGCAGCAGATGATCCATCATTATTTCAAACAATAGTAATTATCGCTGGTGCGCTTGATATTAAACAGGAAGCAAAAGAAACATGGCGCCATATCATGAGTGTAAGACCGCTCTATTGGCTTTTGCCAGGAGCGTTTGGTCCAAGCAATACAGAATTACTTTACCTGAAAAATGATCTCATACCATTACAGGAAGATTTTAAAAAAGTTACCTGTAATGTTTTATTTGTACATGGCGATGAAGATACATGGGTGCCAATACAAAATATTGCGTATGGAAAAAAGATGATGACCAATGCAAGATCAATTGTTGCTGATACATTGCATGGGGTAGATCACCAGGTGCCATGGAAACGGCATGATGAGTTGGAGAAAATTTTTTTAAATCTATATTAAATTAATTCGCCACGAAGGCACTAAGACAGAAAGAAGCACAAAGATCTTTGATTTCTTCTTTGTGAAACTTCGTGCCTTTGCGCCTTCGTGGCGAAAAAAATCATATCCCCGCCGCCTTATATATCACTTCATGAATTTTCGGCCTTACATTCATCCTGTTGAACAATTTACTTTCTTCAGGATAAACCCTGTTGCTTAAAAAAATGAAGATAAGATCGCTTGCAGGATCAGCCCATGCACAGGTACCAGTAAAACCAGTATGACCGAATGTAAGTGGCGAAGCCGATTTGGTTGGATAAGGTTCTTCACGTGTAGCATTGTCTTTCTCAGGTTTATCAAAACCATAGCCACGCCTGCTGATATTACTGTGGTAAGATGTAAAGAGGTCAACTGTTTCTTTTTGCAAATATTTTTTTCCATTGAATGTTCCACCATTCAATAACATTTGCATGATACAGGCGATATCATATGCATCGCTGAAAAGACCTGCATGCCCCGCAATCTCACCATACATTGCTGCAGCAGGATCATGTACATCACCTCTTAATAATTGCTGACGAAAAGGTTTTTCATTTTCCGTAGGCGCAATACGGCTTACGGGGAAATGATCAAGTGGTTTGAACCCGATATCTTTTAAAGACATTGGATCATAAAATGTTTTTCGCACATATTCATCCAATGAAAGATTGCTTACAGCTTCAACAATTTTTCCAAGCAATATAAAATCAATATCACTGTAAACATATTGACCCGGCTTTACGGGGCTTAGAAATATTTGTTTGTCGAGAGAATCTTTCCAGTCCTTTCTAAGAAATAAATTATGTGCAACGGGAATCGGGAAAGAATCTGAAGCTGTACTTCTATATAATATCCATAAAGGAACTCCTTCATCATTGATCGTTGTTTTGTAGAAAGGAATGATGGGAGCCAATCCCGCCTGGTGCAAAAGAATATCTTCTACAACAAGATCAGCTTTATTGCTGCCGGTGAGCCATGGGAGATAGTCACTTAACTTTTTTTTTAGATCGATCTTTCCCTCATCATATAATTTCATCACAGAAATAGTGGTTGCACAAATTTTTGTAACAGAAGCCATGTCATATAATGA
Organism: Ferruginibacter sp.; assembly: GCA_047601875.1. GTDB lineage: Bacteria > Bacteroidota > Bacteroidia > Chitinophagales > Chitinophagaceae > Ferruginibacter. Next base: position 2,754,715 of record JASGIL010000001.1, read on the forward strand.
AGTTGTGGTAACAGGTTCTGTTTTATCATACGTATAATAACCGTATGCTTTTTGAAAAGCGACGCTCCCATTTTTTGCAACCAGTACAACACAGCCTGGCATTGCTTTTTTTGCGATGGCATCATTTGCAATGGAATCGACGACTGATAATTTTAGCGGATCAATGCCAACAAGCAACGGATCTGTTTCCTGCATTTCTTTTTCAACAGTAGCAACAATGCCGTGGCCATAATGAAAATTATCGCAGACAGTTACTGGCAATACACCTTTGTACATTAATTTCCCCTGTAACAGATCGATCGCTGTATTTTGTACGATGCTGTCATCCTCGTAACATACTACCAGGTTTTTTGCTGCACACCAATTTTTTGCTGCATATGGATTTGCAAATAAGAATGTAATTGTCCTTGCTCTTTGTTGTAATGTATTAATAAGATCAACAGCCTGGCTGCTGATACCAAAATTATTCAGCGGTGGCCTGTTGGTATTATGAATGCCGATAACAACTTTTTTATAACCCATCACGATCGAATCGATCAGTGCTTTTGTTGAGTCATCATTTTTTTTACTGTAATCAAAATAGAAAACCGTTGCATTGTGATCTGTACGCATACGGGTTGCAAATGCGTTATCTGATTTTAACCCAATTCCTATATAGGCAATGTCGCCTGGTTTATTCCCGGTTGATAATGGAAAAAATGCGCTATCAGATTTTGATAATAATGTGATGGCATTTTCTGCAACCAATCTTCTCATAGCAGGAACATCTTTGTTCAGGTCTGCAGACAGGTTTTCTATGCTGATTGGTTTTAATGCTGACAATCCATATTGATATTTCGCCATCAATACTTTTTTGCAATGCATTTCTATATCTGCCCTGCTTAATTTTTTTTCAGCAATCGCATCATTTATCTTTTTGATAGACATGGGGACATCTTCCGGCAGGCAAAGCATATCGTTACCGGCAATAATTGCCTGAACAGATGCCGCTCCGTCCGGGAAAAATTTTCTTACACCCTGCATGTCGAGGGCGTCCGTAAACGTTAGTCCATTAAAGTTTAGTTGATTGCGTAGCAATCCTGTTACACTGTTTTTTGATAAAGAAGTGGCTGTGTTTGCAGTACTGTCAATAGAAGGTATATACAAGTGCGCCACCATTGTACTTGAAACACCTGCATTGAAAATTTGTTTGAATGGATACAATTCCAATGAATCCAGTCGCAACATGTTTTTATGAATAACAGGAAGATCGAGGTGAGAATCTACTGCAACATCGCCATGGCCAGGAAAATGTTTGGCGCATGCCATGACGCCGTTGTCCTGTAAACCTTTCATGTATTGAATTGCAAAAGATGATACTTTGAATTTATCTTCTCCAAAACTGCGGTCATTAATAACAGGATTGTCGGGATTATTATTCACATCAACAACAGGCGCATAATCTACCTGCAAGCCAAAACGTTTGCATTGCTCGGCAACAACTTTTCCATATTTATAAATAATTGCCGGATCTTTCATGGCACCCAACATCATTTGTTTTGGAAGCGGTATTACGCTGTCGAGCAAACGCTGTCCAACGCCCCATTCTGCATCCATGCACATAAGGATCGGTGTTTTTGCAGCTGCCTGTAATGAATTGATAATGGCAATTTGTTTTGTGAGCCGACCCTGGAAAGCACAGATGCCCCCGATATTATATTTCTTTACCAGCTCTGCAACCTTTTCGTCATAAAAAGTTACCTGTTTTGTTTTCAAATCAATACTGGAAAGCCTTACAACCATCAATTGTGCAATGCGCTCATCATCAGTAAGTGTTTTGTACACACTGTCGGCCCAATTCTTTGCAGCGACCTGCAGATCTTTCTGGCCAAAAACGGTTAATGAAAAAAACAGGAAGAGAAAAAGTATGTTGAAACGCATAGATGTTTAAATAGTTTGAAGTGTAAGCAAAGGCGAATTCGTTTGGGGCTTATCGTTTGGTGTTTTTTATAAAGGTAGTTTGTTCATTTATAAAAGATTCAATAACACCAAACGCTTAACAGCAAACTGTCCTATCGTTTTGTTATTTTTGAGGTACAAATTACAGGATTTTGGCAGATATCATTCAATTATTACCCGATAACATCGCAAACCAGATCGCAGCAGGAGAAGTTATTCAACGGCCGGCAAGTGCAGTGAAAGAGCTTTTGGAGAATGCAGTTGATGCAGGCGCAGATGAAATAAAACTGATCATTAATGATGCCGGTAAAGCATTGATACAGGTGATCGATAATGGAAAAGGGATGAGCGAAACGGATGCAAGGATGGCATTTGAACGACATGCAACATCCAAGATCAAAAATATAGATGACCTGTTTCGTATAAAAACAATGGGATTCAGGGGAGAAGCATTGGCAAGTATTGCAGCTGTTGCACAGGTTGAATTAAAAACAAAACGTGCAGATGATGATGCAGGTGTTTATATAGAGATCGAGAACAGTATTGTTAAACTGCAGGAACCTGTAGCAACAACAAATGGCAGCAGTATCGCCATGAAGAATTTATTTTTTAATGTTCCTGCAAGGCGGAATTTTTTAAAAAGCAATACTGCAGAATTAAAACATATTGTTGATGAATTTACAAGAGTAGCCATGGCTTTTCCCGGAATATTTTTTTCTTTTAATTCAAACGGGCAGGAGATATTTCATTTGGAGAAAGGAACGTTGAAACATCGCATTGTACAAATTTTGGGTAATAGTTATAATGCAAAACTGGTAAGTGTACAGGAAGAAACAGATTATTTAAATATTTATGGTTTTGTTGGTAAACCAGAAACGGCAAAAAAAACGAGGGGCGATCAGTATTTTTTTGTGAACAATCGTTTTATAAAAAGCGCCTACCTCAATCATGCAGTGATGAATGCATTTGATGAAATGATCGCAAAAGACAGTTACCCGATGTATACATTGTTCATCGATCTTGATCCGGCACAATTGGATATAAATGTGCATCCAACAAAACAGGAAATAAAATTCGAGGATGAAAAAATTGTTTATGCATTTGTTCAGTCAGCTGTAAAACATGCGCTGGCACAATTCAGCATCACACCTACATTGGATTTTGAACTGGATGCTTCTATACAACAGCTTGATGCGGTAAGTAAACCTTTGACTGAAGAAAGAAGATCATCAACAGCATCATCGCCCTTATACCAAACATTTACACAAAAAAACCAGGCGCATTTTATAGAGAAGAAAAGTGAATTGAAACACTGGAAAGATCTTTATGAAAAACCAGCGCCTTCCATTTCACAGGAATCAGCTGAAGCAACAACTGCTCAACAAGTGCCGACTTCATTACATAATGATTATACAACCGATGAGAATGTTATGCAATTGCATAACGCATATGTGTTGGTTCAAAATGATAAAGGATTTTTATTGCTGCAACAACAGAATGCACATGAACGCATTCTATATGAAAAATATTTACGTGCCCTGGATGGAAAGCCAATTGCCACACAACAAAGCCTTTTTCCTTCAACAGTAGAATTAACACCGGCAGATGCAGTAATGTTAAGTGAATTGATTTCTGATCTCAAAGCATTGGGTTACCAGCTTGAACCATTCGGTAATAATACATTTGTTATTCATGGTACGCCTGCAGATATAACACAAGGAAACGAAAAAACAATATTAGAAAAAATGCTGGAACAGTACAAGCATTTCAGTAACGATATTAAATTCAACAACAGGGAAAAATTGTTACGTTCACTTGCATGGCAGCAATCAGTAAAATCAGGAACGATACTTACTAAAAAAGAAATGCAGGCGCTCGTAAATGATCTTTTTGAATGTTCCGTGCCAAACGCTACGCCCAATGGTAAGCCGACTTATATGACGTTTAAGAAGGAGGAGTTGGATAGGATGTTTGGCAGGTAAAAAATAAGAAATTAGAAATAAAAAATAAGGAATAAGAAAGTTGTGGTCCTGTTTTACTTTCTTATTCCTTATTTTTTATTTCTAATTTCTTATTTATCATCCTCGCTCCTGAACCCTCAACCATCTCTCCGGAATTTCATTATGGCTTGCTCTCAGGTAATCATTGTAACTGCAGGCAATAAATTTTTTATCGGGTAATTGCATCCACCACCTGTTTGTTCTTTTACTTTGAAGAAACATCGTATCTATTTCTGCAAACGCAGTGTGATATTCGTTGAAATTGTTTTTTTCCTCGAAGAGGCTTTCCTGTTTGCTCCTGCTTTTACCATCAATAAAATACCAGATCATTTGGGCGATCTGTTTTGCGGTAAGGTCGTTGTTATCGAAATCAGGATTATAATTATAAATTCCAAAAGTACTGAGATGCCCGCTCATACCTGCATACCGGGTAAGCATACATGCTTCTTCACCGTTAAGACCATTGGGGCTCAGGGAATTTGCCGGGGCATCGCTGTTCCTGATAGCGCTTATATCAAAACTTAATAAATGAGAGTTGCGCATCACAGGTTCCATTTCCTCCATATTTTCTTTTACTACACCAAGGCGATAACAATCAAAACGAAGTTTATCCATTGTTTCGAGCATGCGTGGATGAACCAGGTAACTTTGAAAGCCAATATGGTTGTAATGCTTTATAACATTTGGTTCTGCAGTAAGCATGTCGAGTAAAAAGTTTTCACTTCTTATAGCGCTTTCACCTCTTAAATTGATAAGGGCATCAATGCAGGTTGCTTCAATGATCTGTCCAAGATCTTTATAAGCTTCATACTGTGCCAGTGTAATATCGTGCGAACCGCCAAGGATGATCACTGTTTTGCCGATGCCGAGCATTTCCTTAAGCACAATTTTCAAGGCAGCATAACTATCCAGCAGATCGGCACCGGTTTTTATATTCCCGATATCAGCAATGGCAATATCTGTATGCCAGTAATGCAATTGGTAAAGTTGTTTTCTTATTGCATCCGGACCATAACTTTCGCCCATGAAGAAGCCGCTACCCCTCATGTCATTAACACCAACGATCACGACATCAATATCTGTAAGGTCGGGAAACTCGACATCAAAGATGGAAATATGTTTTGCGAATTGTCCATCGGTAAACCCGTTGTCATCGTTCAATTCATCTACTATGATCGGCTGAAGAAAGTCTGTAAGGTCTTGCATTAAATATGTTTGCGCAAACCTAATGGATTAATTGGAAAACATAATTTAGTTATTCATTTTTTTATCCCAATAAATTTAATTTCTATGTGGCTAAAATCTTAACTTAGTACCCCATGAACCAATGGAAAGACGCATTAACTTTATAAAAATATTTTTTCAACAATGATCGATAAACAGGAAGTACTACAGGACGTAGTTATCAAATTTGCAGGTGATAGCGGCGATGGCATGCAACTTACCGGTAACCAGTTTACAAATAATACGGCGATGCTGGGAATTGATCTGGCAACATTCCCGGATTTTCCTGCGGAAATACGTGCCCCGATCGGTACGCTTCCAGGCGTAAGTGGCTACCAGCTTAGGTTTAGCAGCGACAGGATATACACACCAGGTGATGAATGTGATGTATTGGTAGCGATGAATGCGGCTGCATTAAAGGTTAATTTGTCTGCCTTAAAAAAGGGCGGAAGGATCATTGCCAATGTTGATGGCTTTGATAGTAAGAACCTGCGTTTGGCCAATTACCCGGAAGGAATAAATCCATTGGAAGATCATAGTCTTGATAATTATGAAGTGATCCAGATGGATGTGACAAAAATGACCCGTGAAGCGTTGAAGGATATCACGATGGGTACCAAAGAAAAAGACAGGGCAAAAAATATGTTTGTTCTTGGCTTTTTATATTGGATGTACAATCGTAATATGGAAAACACGATTGGATTTCTAAAAGAAAAATTCGGAAAAAAACCAGACATCCTTGAAAGTAATGTAAAGGTGTTGCAGGCTGGTTATAATTATGGCGATACAACAGAAACTGTTGGTACCCGGTATACTGTTGCGAAAGCAAAGATGGAACCAGGCACATACCGCTCTATAATGGGAAACCAGGCGCTTGCTTACGGGCTGATCGCAGCTTCGCAAACAAGTAAACTTCCTTTATTCCTGGGAAGCTACCCGATAACACCTGCTTCTGATATCCTGCATGAACTAAGTAAGTATAAATCATTCGGGGTAAAAACTTTCCAGGCAGAGGATGAAATAGCAGCCATTACTTCGGCTATAGGTGCCAGTTATGGCGGGTCGATAGGCCTTACAACGACATCGGGTCCGGGTATTGCTTTAAAGGCTGAGGCAATGGGTCTTGCTGTAATGCTTGAAATACCGTTGGTGATCGTAAACATCCAGCGTGGTGGGCCAAGTACAGGATTGCCAACTAAAACTGAGCAAAGCGATTTGTTGCAGGCATATTATGGCCGCAATGGAGAATGTCCAATGCCGATCATTGCTTCATCAACACCAACAGATTGTTTTGATGTGGCATATGAAGCGGTAAGACTTGCTATTCAGCATATGACGCCTATTATGTTGTTAAGCGATGGCTATATAGCAAATGGTGCCGAGCCATGGAAATTTCCTCAAACTGCAGATTTGCCACCGATTCACACACATTTTAAAACACAACTGGGGGCTGGAGAAGATAAATTTCAACCATACCTGCGGGATGAAAAATTAGTAAGGCCATGGGTTATACCTGGTACACCAGGCCTGGAACATCGTATCGGCGGTTTGGAAAAACAAAATATCACCGGTAATATCAGTTATGATGCAGAGAACCACCAACTGATGGTGAAGATCAGGCAGGAAAAAGTTGATAAGATCGCACATTATATACCTAAACAAAAACTGGACAGCGGCCCGGAAAAAGGAAAGATACTTGTATTGGGCTGGGGAAGTACTTATGGTGCGATCAAAAGTGCCTGTGCGGCACTTCAGCAAGAGGGTCATTCTGTTTCGCATGCACATTTACGTTATGTTCGCCCATTCCCGGAAAACCTTGGGGATATTATAAAGAACTTCGAACAGGTTTTAATACCGGAAATAAACAACGGGCAATTAATAAAGATCATAAGAGATGTATACCTGGTAGATGCAAAACCTTACAATAAGATCATGGGTGTGCCCATTACCAAGGGTGAATTGATTGAAGAACTAAAGAAGATGCTGTAAGATCATTTCTGTTTGGAGTTTATTGTTTCGCAACACCAAACTCTAAACAAATACCAAGACATAAAAAAAGTCGCTTCAAATTGAAGCGACTTTTTTATAAGGTTTAAATTATTTTACCTGATCCTTTCTCTTCCTATATAGAAACCTAATTTAAGATTGAATGTGAAATAGCCATCTTTTTGTGAAGGGCTGCCACGTTTGCTTCCAGGTCCGGCCATATCAACAAGTTGCCTGTCACTTAATTTAAAAGATAACAATTGATTTTCCGGGGACAATCCTGAATTTACATATTCCTGGGGATCAAAATAAGTAGTACTGCAATCATCCAGGTAATCTGTTGTTAAGATGCGATAAACAAATTCTCCGCGAAGGTTCAACACATCAGACAGTTCATATTTTATTCCCAAACCAACAGGGAAATTTAACTGGTGCAATTTATATTCTGGCCTGTCAGCTACAAACCCCTGTCCTTCGGTCTTTAAAGGTTGAAGGTCTACCCATCTTCCATTGTATTGTGTCTGCGGGTTAAATGAATAATAACCTACGCCCCCAAGTAAATACGGAGAATAACGTGGAGGATCTTCATCACGTGCTGTCCAGTCAATAAAAATAAATAATGGATGTACTTCGGTGATCAATGAAAATTCACTGATATTGCTTCTGAAACTTAAGTTGCGATTATACCTGGCACGTGCAATATCTTTCTTATCTACATCTTTCAGAACATTATCATTTGCGGAAACTTTTCCAAAAGTAGCTTCGAGTCTTAATCCAACCATGTACTTATACAGCATGTTTAGGTAGACACCACCGGCAAAATTTGTTTTTCCTAAATTCAGGTCCTTAACAAATTTCTTACCGATACCCTTTTTACCACCAAGATCAGTAAGGCAATTCATAATGCCTACTGAGCCACCAAGCTCAAATAATATTGGGCTATCATAATAGGTATCATTGTAAAAATAATACTGTGCAACTGCTTGTTTTGAGTAGCTTGTAAGGATTAATACAAGGCCACATAAAAAAATTATTCGTTTCATCGAGAAGATTCCGTTTAAAAATTAATTTATTGCAGTTGTTGAAAAGGGGTTAAAGAAATAAAGTACAAATAAAACGATTTTTCTTCAATTTTATTTATCCAACTTCAAATTCTTATAATATTTACATGCAGGTTTAAGCCCGCAAATATTGCATTTTGGAGTTCGGGCCACACATATATACCTGCCGTGTAATATAAGCCAGTGATGTGCCCGGTATATAAAGGCTTCCGGAAAATTGCTAACCAATTGTTTTTCAGCGGCTACAGGGGTTTTTGCTGCAGTAGTGAGTCCTATCCTTGCGCTCACCCTAAAAACGTGGGTGTCAACAGCCATGTTTGGTTGCTCATCAATGACTGAAGTAATTACATTCGCAGTTTTTCTGCCAACACCTGGCAATTGCACCAATTCATCGACCGTCATCGGCACTTTGCCATTAAATCGCTCTTCCAGCATGGTAGCCATTCCAATAAGATGTTTCGTTTTATTATTGGGATAAGAAATGCTTTTTATGAATGGAAATAATTCATCAAAAGTTGCTTTGCTTAATGAAGCTGCATCGGGATATTTCTTAAAAATAGCAGGCGTGGTAAGGTTTACACGCTTGTCTGTGCATTGAGCCGATAAGATAACAGCTACGAGTAGCTGAAATGGATCGTCGTATATTAATTCGGTTTCAGCATCAGGCGCATGCTTCTGAAAGTAATCTATAACAAACTGGTATCTTTCCTTTTTGGTCATAAAAAAGCCCCGTCTTTTTGGCGGGGAAATTACATAATTGAAGCTGATCTTTAAGCCGGTGAAGTAAATTCCTCAACGTCTTTTTCTGCATAATTGAGAATAAAATCAATTGTTTGTTTGCGGGGAGAAAGCTTAATCGTTTCCAGGTTCTGCTGGGCAGAAGAAAGAAAATTAAATTTTTCACGCAGATCCCAATCATTAACCAGCGCTTCTTTTATAGCCGTTGCCTTTTCGGCGGAAGTTTCATTATACAGATACTGCAGAAGATCTTCCTGTGTAAAACTGTGCATAAGCGAGTTCTTTTGAAATTAAATAAATTATCCTTATCCGGTTATTAAACGGCGACCTGATGGGATTATTGTACAAAAGCCCACATTTTCACCGATTTATGGCTCATTTACTATAAAAAGATCCTCATTATCCTTCTTCATCAGGTAATTCTCCCTTGCATACTTTTCAATGGTTGCCGCATTTGTCTTCAATAAATTCTGCTCATTTCGTGTTTCTGCTATTAATTGATCAAGATGTTGCTCACTTTTTTGAAGTTCCTTAAGCTTGTCAACCCTTGAAGAAATTAAGGCCCAATCTTTTGGATCAAAAAAACACATCCACACGATAAAACACACCAGCGAGATGATATATTTATTTTTTGCAATAGAAAATGCGGCTTTGAGGAGTTTCATATAGTTATTATGCTTACAATTTACGACTTTTTGAGGAAAGTTGACAGGTTGATAAAGTTGATAGGTTAACAAGGACTGAACTTTACGAACCTTGTCAACCTATTAACCTTTCAACTTATTTCTTCCCAAACTTTATTTTTCCGGAAGGATACTGACCACCTCCTGCTAAAATCTCTTCTATCCTGATCAACTGGTTGTATTTTGCCATACGATCACTGCGTGAAGCTGAGCCAGTTTTAATTTGTCCGCAATTTAATGCTACGGCCAGGTCTGCAATCGTGCTGTCTTCTGTTTCTCCACTGCGATGACTCATGATGGTATTGAAACCTGCATTCTGTGCCATTGTAACAGCGTTAATGGTTTCCGTTAGTGTACCAATCTGGTTTACTTTAACCAGTAACGCATTACCAATATTTTCATTAATGCCTCTTTCCAGCCTGTTCACATTGGTAACAAAAAGATCGTCACCAACCAACTGGCATTTGTCCCCAATGGTATCAGTCAGCATTTTCCAACCTTTCCAGTCATCTTCCGCCATACCATCTTCAATAGAAATGATAGGATATTTCTTAACCCAGCTTTCCCAGTATTTAACCAGCTGCTCGCTGGTCATTTTCTTGCCATCACTTTTATGAAAAATATATTTTTTCTCTTTTGCATTCCACAACTCACTATTGGCTGCATCCATGGCAATTGCTACCTGGCTGCCTGTTTTGTATCCTGCAGCTTGTATGGCAGTTAAAACTGTTTCAATTGCTTCTTCATTGCTTTGGATATTTGGTGCAAAACCACCTTCATCACCAACATTGGTACTGTATCCTTTTTTCTTCAGTACTGTTTTTAAAGCATGAAAAATTTCAACACCCCATTGTAATCCCTCGCTGAATGTTTTTGCACCAACAGGCATTACCATGAATTCCTGGAAGTCGATTTTATTATCAGCATGTGCACCACCATTTAAAATATTCATCATTGGTATGGGAAGAATCTTTGCATTGGTTCCACCGATATACCTGTACAAAGGAAGATTTGCTTCCAAAGCCGCAGCCTTAGCAACCGCAAGGCTGATGGCGAGCATGGCATTTGCACCCAGCTTACTTTTATTTTCAGTTCCATCTAATTTGATCATCAAAGCATCAATGCCTGTTTGATCAGCAACATCCCAACCCAAAAGATTATCTGCAAGAATTGTATTTACATTGTTCACTGCTTTCAATACACTCTTACCGCCGTATAATTTTTTATTGTTATCACGCAATTCTACTGCTTCATGTATGCCGGTACTGGCGCCACTTGGCACTGCTGCACGACCGAGCATTTCATTTTCAGTTAAAATATCTACTTCGATGGTTGGATTGCCGCGACTGTCTAAGATCTGGCGGGCGTGTAAGGAGGCGATGTAGCTCATGATGAAGAATTAAAAATTATGAATTAAGAATTATGAATTATCTCGTATCTCGATTTATTTCGCCACAAAGAAACAATCTTTACAGAATGCTTCAAAAAGAAATTATGTCGTCAGCGATTTAAATACTGATTCTAAATTTTGTGTTTCACTTTGAAGCGATACGATATTAAGATTGTGTTCAATACTGAATTGTAATAATTGTTTTTTCAATGCATCTGCATTTGAACATTGAATATTGAACGTTGAATTTTGAATATTATCAACAGAAATTACCCCTTGAAGTTTTTTGATCAAATCAATATTCACCGCTTCCTTAAACTCCACTTTTACATATTGAGCATCCGAAGAAGTTTTTTGCAAATTCTGTAGTTTATCATCCGCCACAATATTTCCTTTGTTGATGATGATCACCCTGTCGCAGATGGCTTCTACTTCCTGCATAATATGAGAGGAGAACAATACTGTTTTATTTTGGCCAAGCCTTTTTATTACTTCCCTGATCTCGATGATCTGGTTTGGATCAAGGCCCGAAGTTGGTTCATCCAATATCAATACTTCCGGATCGTGTACCAATGCAGCTGCAAGGCCAACACGTTGTTTATATCCTTTACTGAGCTGACCGATCTTTTTATTCGATTCAGGCGTTAAGCCCACAAGTTTAATTACTTCTTCGATCCGGGATCCGGGATCCGAAATCTTATGGATACCTGCAATGAACCTCAGGTATTCTCTTACAAACATATCCGTATATAAAGGATTTGCTTCCGGTAAATACCCGATCTTCTTCTTCGTTTCAATGCCATTGTCCTTCACCGTTATTCCACATACCTGTATCGTCCCGGCATCTGCTTCAAGATAGCCGGTGATCATTTTCATGGTAGTAGATTTCCCCGCACCGTTTGGCCCAAGGAAACCCATGATCTCTCCTTTATTTACTGTAAAAGAAATTTGGTTGACAGCTTTTTGGCTGCCGTAGTTTTTAGAAAGATTGTTAACCGATATGGACACTGGTTATGATGTATGATTTATGATGTAAGATGTATGATTGCTCACACATTTCAATGAATCGTTATCAATTTTCTTTTTTTGGTTCTTTTTGTTGTGGCGGACGTTGTTGACCACGGTTTTGATTTTGAGGCGGGCGTTGTTGTTGCCTTCCCTGTTGACCTTGTCCTTGTTGTTTACCCCCACCTTGTTGTTGTGGTTTATTTCCTTGTTGTGGTGGACGTTGCTGCTGCTGCCTTCCTTGTTGGCCTTGTCCTTGTTGCGGGCCGCGATTTTGTGGTGGACGTTGTTGTCCTCCCTGTTGCCCCTGTCCTTGTTGTTTGCCGCCACCTTGCTGCTGTTGTTGTCTTCCGCCTTGTTGTTGATTCTGTTGTTTGTTTCTTTCTTTATCCCTGCGCTTCCGTGTTGTTTTCTCCAGGCTCTTGAGGCTTATTTGTCCAACGATATCCGCATATTCAGGTTCTATTTCTTTTGGTTTGTTGCTGGTAACTTCAACTGTTTCCATTTCTTCCGGCTTGATACCATCCCTGTTCTGCGCCTTTATTTTCTTTACCGTTTCAATGGTCAGTGGGTATTGCTTATTGCTTTCAGCCATGGTGTACCACATGAGGTTGCGGAAAATATCTTTCTTTACAAGGAACGCTTTTCCTTTTGCCACCTCCAATGTATCTGCATCTGTTGGGAAAAATTGTAGTGCATCTAAATAAGTATCCAATTCATAATTCAAACAGCATTTCAATCTTCCACACTGGCCACTCAATTTTGTTTGATTGATACTTAGGTTCTGATAGCGGGCAGCATTCGTGTTCACACTTTTAAAATCTGTGAGCCAGGTACTGCAACAAAGTTCACGTCCACAACTTCCGATGCCACCAACTTTTCCTGCTTCCTGGCGGGCACCGATCTGGCGCATTTCAACTTTTACTTTGAATTCAGCTGCATATAATTTTATCAGTTCCCTGAAATCAACACGATCATCTGCGATGTAAAAGAAAGTCGCCTTCCTGCTATCGGCCTGTACTTCTACCTCGGCCATTTTAAGTTCAAGTTTCAATTGGCGGGCTATCGCACGGCTGCGGATCAAAACCTTTGGTTCACGTGCTTTTGATTCCTGCATTTTTGCCAGATCGGATTCAGTTGCACGACGCAGGATCTTTTTGATATCAGGACTTTTCTCGTCAATATTATTTTTCTTCAGTTGTAATCTTACCAGTTCGCCGGTTAAATTGACCATGCCTACATCAAAGCCACTGGCGCCTTCTACGGCAACCATTTCTCCTTTTTCGTAATAATGTAAGGTGGTATTTTTAAAATAATCTTTGCGGCTGCCGTTGTTGAAACTGATCTCAACAATGCGGCAATTACTTTCAGGATCGCTGAAAGGTAAATTAGCAAGCCAATCATGTACATTCATCCGGTTGCAACCGCCGCTGGCACAACTGCCATGACTTTGACAACCGCCCGGTGCTCCATCTTTCGAAGTTCCGCAAGCGCCACTTCCACATCCCATAATTAAATTATTTGTTCCCGATCGGAATCGGAATGTTGAGTAAATTTTTTATGAGGAGCCGGGCAGAATAAGCCTATTGAGCTTCAGTGGCGTCGCACACTTCTGCAGTATATCTTTACTGATCTTTCAGCTGATCATGGCTGAAAAAGTTCAAGTGAGTGACACAACGATGTCGAGTATAGTTGAAAAAGTTCGTTCAAAAGAAAAGCTTGTTTCACTATTCCTGCTGCTCAAGGCAGATTCCTCATTGCATCAAAATTACTGATTTGTTGCTAATAATGTGATACAACCTGATGGTAAGTGCATGAAATAGTATTTTGGCGTTGGCATTGCGCTCAATATAATAAGCGGCCTGGTCCAGTTCGTTGATGATGGCTTCCTGCTGGGAAATATCGCAGAGTTTGTTGAACCTGAGCGCAAAATCAGTAGTGGACTGGCTTTCTGTAGCTTCATCCACAGCCCCGCCCATGGTTCTGAGCCGGATGGCATGCTCCAGGAGATGCGTAAAATATTTGAGAAATTGTTTCTGTTTTTCACGGCCTGTCTTGCTCACTTCTTCGATCCATTTTACCTGGGCGGCCGGCCCGGTTTTTACAATGCTGTTCAGCCACTCCCTTAATAAAACCTCCCAATCGTCTTCGGCATGTTGGAGTTGTTGCAGGGCTTCATGATAATTTCCACTGCTCATCGCTGCGATTTGCTGTGCTTTTTTAACAGGGATGCCCTCCCTTGTTTCAAGTGCAGCCTCAACCTGTAACCTGGTAAGCATGGGAATTTTTATCAGCTGTGTACGGGATAAAATGGTTTGTAATATCAACGATTCATTTTCGGCCACAAACAGGAACAGTGTATTTGGCGGTGGTTCTTCTATCAGTTTTAAAAGTTTGTTGCCTTCTTTACCTAACAATTCCGGCATCCACATGATAAGAATTTTATATTCGGCCTCAAAACTTTTAAGGCTCATTTTGCGGAATATGTCTTCGCACTCACTTGCCGTAATATTGCCTTGTTTATTTTCCGCATCAATAAACTGCAGCCAGTCGAATGAATTACCATAAGGTTGTGCCGCTAAAAATTCACGCCATTCTTTTATATAATCCGTGCTGATGGGTTTGTCGCCGCTTTTGCGTGGAATAACGGGATAGGAAAAATGAATATCTGGATGAACAAGTTGAGAAGCTTTTTTACAAGCCGGGCATTCGCCGCAGGAATCGGTTTGTTCTGTGTTTGCTGTTTGGGGTTGAGGGGTAGGTTCCGGGTCACCGAACAGGGATGGTTCCGATTGCCGATTGCCGGTTGCTACTTTTCCGTTCACCTTTTCACACACCGCGTATTGCGCAAAAGCTCTTGCCAATGAAAGTGCGCCGCTTCCTTCTTTTCCTAAAAATAACAATGCATGACTCAGCCTGTTTTGTTGAACCATGTGTACAAGCTGGTGCTTTAAATCTTTTTGACCGATTACCTGGGAGAATTGCATAAGCAAATATAATTGACAATTGACAATTGACAGTTGACAATTGGCAATGAAGTGCGGTAGAATAAAATCAGTTTCTATTTGAATAGTTGTCGGTGGTCATCTCACAATTTACTTATGATCTCTTCACTCATCGGCGTAACCCTGCTATTAAACTTCCCAATGATCACACCTTGCTCATCCAATAAAAATTTATTGAAGTTCCATTTTATTTTTGCGTTCATCACGCCGTTCTCTTCTTTATTGCAAAGCCATTTATAAATAGGAGCGATGTTTTTTCCTTTTACAGAAATTTTTGCCGCCATGGGAAATGTTACACCATAGTGCTGCGTACAGAATTCTTTTATCTTTTCATTTGAACCTGGTTCCTGGGAGAGAAAATTATTAGCGGGAAAACCTACAACAACAAGTTTGTCCTTGTATTTTTCATACAGTTCTTCCAATTCTTTGTACTGCGGTGTAAAGCCACATTTGGAAGCAGTATTTACAATTAATATTTTTTTCCCTTTGAAAGAGGCGAAGTCAATCGTATCGCCATTCAATCCAGGCACTTTAAAATCGTATATCGATTTAGCCTGTGCTGTTACGTAATTTTTGTCAATGCTTATATATGTGAGATCAGCCGAAAATAATAAGCTAATAATGAATAAAAGCTTCATCATTATTATAGTTTCTTCGTAATCTCTTCGCTCATAGGCGTGATCTTGCTTGGAAAATATGCGATCATTTTTCCATGTTCATCCAAAAGAAATTTATTGAAGTTCCATTTGATCTCGGCATCCAGTACACCATTAAGATATTTATGTGTTAGCCATTTATAAATTGGAGCTGTATTATCACCTTGTACAGAAATCTTTGCAGCCATTGGGAATGTAACGCCATAGTTCTTTGTGCAAAAAGCTTTAATGTCGCTGTTTGTGCCTGGTTCCTGCTGTCCAAAATTGTTTGCGGGAAAACCAACGATCACCAATTTGCCTTTATATTTTTCATACAGTTCTTCCAGTTCTTTATACTGTGGCGTGTAGCCGCATTCGCTGGCTGTATTTACAATTAATATTTTCTTTCCTTTAAAAGTGGAGAAGTCGATCGTGTTACCATCAAGCGATGCTACTTTGAATCCATAAATATTTTTAGAAGTATCCTGTGTAACTGAAGCTAAATTTTCCATTGATGTTGCGTTGGGTAAATTTGATTGAACGATGCCAGTTAATATGATTGACGAAATGGCGATTAATTTTATCATGATATTTTATTTACAGTTATATACGTTTTAAAAAGAAAAAAGTTGAGTTACTATCATTTTTGTGGTTGGTGTGGACACCAACCACTGCAGAGGTGGTTGCGAAATAATTATTGTTTTTCATAACTACCAATATCAACAGTTCCTCCAGCATTGCGTGGATTGTTATCCAGGTCAGTTGGGAACGTAGCAATATTTGTTCCGGTATTGATGCCGGGCGCAGATACATTTTTTGTTGTTCTGAAGTCGTAATATTTATTGCTTACATCCACACTGTCAAACAAAGGATCCTGGTTTGCTATTGAAGATGTGAGGACAGCATTTACCGGATCATTCACTGCTTTATAAATACAGTTTTCAATATTCACATTATAAATATTATTACCAACTTTATCAATAAGCACTTCATCATCCACATCGCCATAATCTCCCCAGAAAATACAATTGATAAAAGAAGCATTCAGGTCAGTTGTAATCGTTGACCCATCATTTTGCGTAGTTGCATCAGTTGCCTGCAATACAGGATTTGTGTGTAGTAAATATGTATTGGAATAACATGCAACTGTACAATTTGTAAAACTGTAAACACCGCCATATTCAATAAATATATTATTGCCGCAATTTGTGATCAATGTATTGTCTGCATTTACGCTGCTATTGTAAGTATACAACCCGGCTTCAAACGCATTGTCGATGATACATTGATGCATGCTCAATTTTGGATTGCCATTGGAAGATGGATCTTCAATATCGATTCCACGGTTTGCATTTTTAATGATGGCAAATGTTATATCATTGTCGATGCTGCTGCCACGAAAATATATGCCGGGCCAGCTTGCAGGAAGATCCTTATAATAATTATCCAGGCGATCGCCGGCAAATTGTACTTCGTTTCCTTTTGTGCCGGCAACGATAAGTGTACCGTCTATAAGAATAGGAGCATTGGCATGCGCATAAATTTTACAACCTGCTTCTATCAACAGGCTTGCAGTAGTATCTACACGAATACTACCCAGTATCACATATGGAAGATCATTTGGCCAGACATTATTGCCGGTTAGCACAACATTATTTAGAAAATGTGCATTTTGCCCATAAGCTTCCAACTGTACAAAACGATCATTTCCATTATAATTTATTAAAATGCTATCGCTGATAATGAAAGGAAGATTTGCTGTTGTTGGGTTGATAAATACAGAAACAAAAACGTAGATGCTGTCGTTTGCGGCCACTTCAATGTTATCCTCTTCATCCGTTGGATTGCCATTGATGTTTATTTTGAATGAAGAAGTTGGGCCACCCATGAGCTTTACTTTCGACAAGCGTAGTTTCTGGTTGTTCTCATTTATTATTTTAAATGATTTGGTAACGGAACCGGCGGAAGTAAACACAGTATCGAACTTTATACTGTCACGGGTTATGTTCACACTTGCATCACTGCTTGTAATAAAAGTATCTTTCTTACAGGATACAAGCAAAAGGCAAAAAACAAAAATTGAAAGAAAAAAATTGATCAGCAGCTTCATCTTTCAAATGTAAAGGTTTTTTCAATTGACTATTATAATTAAGGAACAAGATGGCTGATAAAAAAATTGCTTACATAATATATATGTACAATTTTATTTTGTTGCATGCGCCAATGCGGCGATGCTCAATGTTGTTCCGGTTACCTGTAAAATTGTTTGACCACAGGCTTCGAGGCTGGCGCCGGTGGTTATTACATCATCTACCAGTAAAATGTTTTTCCCGGTAAGTGTTGCGGGGTTCCTGATAACAAAACTATTTGCCACATTTTGCCAGCGGGCACTGCGGTGTTTTCGTGTTTGCGTTTCTGTATGCCGTTGCCGTATGATGTTGTTTTGCATTAAAGGTATCTGTGTTGCTGCGCCAATGCCATTGCAAATAATTGTTGCCTGGTTATAACCACGTTTAAATTCTTTATCAATATATAATGGAAGCGGAACCAGGTAATCGATGTTTGAAAAACGACTGCCGGTTAATAAACTATTGCCCATCATTTCACCAAGATAAAAACCAATCTCTTTATTGGCTTTGTATTTAAGCTGGTGAATGAGGTGTTGTACCAGTTTCCCTTTCGAAAAATAAAATTCACTGTGTGCAGCCCTTACATTCATTCTTCCACGAAAAATATTTTCGATGTAATTGTTTTCGTATTTGGCAAAATGTGTATGTGGCAGTTCATTGATACAGTTTATACAAAGCAGGCAATCCTTTGCAATGAGATCGCTGCCACAACCAATGCAATGATGCGGATAGAAAAGATGGAAAGCATCTGCAAATAGATTTTTTAGGGAAAACATGTGCTACGGATTTGGTGTATATAAATGTATACAGCTGTACGTAGTGTTGCAAGAAAAGAGACTAAAGTTTATTTAGCAGGACTAATGTTTATTTAGGTCTCTGATGAAATTTTCAATATACGACGTACAATGTTCAATATTCAGCGGCTGCGCACTTGAACATTGGGTATTGTACGTTGTATATTGAACATAAAAAAATTAAAATTAAGAATCTGGATTCAACAATCGTTACTAAAAGAGATATTTATAAACTTCTTCCACCTTACCTAAAGCCACAACATCGATCTTAAACTTCAGCTTCCCCAATGATTTTGCATTGTATTTACTAAGTATGATCTTTTCAAATCCAAGTTTTTCTGCTTCAGCAATTCTTTGTTCTATCCTGTTCACGGCTCTTATTTCACCGCTTAATCCAACTTCACCGGCAAAGCATATATGTTGTGGCAACGGTGCATCTTCATAACTACTCAGCAATGCACAAACAATGGCAAGGTCTATTGAAGGATCTTCAACCTTAATGCCGCCAGCAATATTTATAAAAACATCTTTAACTCCAAAATGAAAGCCACCTCTTTTTTCCAAAACTGCCAATAACAATTGCAGTCTCCTTAGATCGAAACCACTCACTGTTCTTTGGGGGGTACCATAAACACTTTGTGTTACCAATGCCTGCGTTTCTATTAATAATGGGCGAATGCCTTCGATGGTAGCAGCAATGGCAATACCGCTCAGCTGATCTTCTTTTTGCGTAATTAAAATTTCACTTGGGTTCGTAACTGAACGCATGCCTTCACCACTCATTTCATAAATGCCAAGTTCGGAAGTAGAACCAAACCTGTTCTTCAATGTTCGCAACAAACGATATGCATAATGACGATCCCCTTCAAATTGCAGCACCGTATCTACCATATGTTCAAGGATCTTTGGGCCGGCAATGTTTCCATCTTTGGTGATATGTCCAATTAAAAACACGGGTGTGTTTGTTTCCTTAGCATAGCGTTGCAGCTCTGCCGCACATTCTCTTATCTGGCTAATGCTTCCGGGCGAAGATTCTACAAAGGGAGATTGAAGTGTTTGAATGGAATCAACGATGACAATCTGCGGCTTTAGTTTTTTTATCTCTTTAAAAATTGTTTGCGTGTTTGTTTCTGTTAACAGGTAAAAATCATCATTAGATTTTCCTACCCGGTCGGCACGCATCTTAATTTGCTGTTCACTTTCTTCGCCGCTTATATATAGTGTAACAACATCTTTAAGCATCAAACCAATTTGTAAGAACAAGGTTGATTTACCAATGCCTGGTTCCCCGGCAACCAAAACAATACTTCCCATAACGATCCCACCACCGAGTACCCTGTTCAATTCAGGATCAGCAGTAACGATCCTTTTTTCTTCGGCACTGCTTACATCATTGATGGAAACTGTTTTTAATTTTCCTTTCCCACTTAGTTCTTTCCAATCTTCCTTTTCGGTTTTGTCATTTCCTTTAACGATCACTTCTTCAACAAAAGTGTTCCATTGTTCACATGAAGGACATTTGCCAACCCACTTACTACTTTCATAACCACAATTCTGACAAAAGAATGCTGATCTCGTTTTACTCATGTAGTAAATGTAAAAGCAAAAAAGCTAAAAGAAAAAAAATGAATGTTTGAAAAACAGTTGCAGTAAAATTTATTTAATGCAGTAAAATTTTTATTAAAAATATTCTTGTTGAATGCAAACAAAAAAAATGAAGAAAGAAAAAATTGGAGTTGATACAAAGTAAAAGGGTCGGCATTTCTGCTGACCCTTTATACTTACTAACCCATTAAATTCTATTGCTAAATTACAAATTGCCTCCACATAAAAAAATTAAATTTTAGGGATGTTAATAAGTTTGTAAATGCCAGGATTGAATACATATTATAATTATTAAATGTATTTATGTATTGATTATCATTTAATTGAGATAAAAAATATTTTCATACCTGCATTCAACACAATTTTTTCAGGACTTAGCTTAATACAAAATTAATTTGGTTTACAAAATAAACTAGTTTATGTTTGCGTCAAATTAAAGCGATGAGACATATTATATTATCACTGTTATTTTTTATTTCATTTGGTTGTTTTGCACAGACAAAAATATCCGGAAAATTAACAGATACAAGAAATAAAGCAATAGCAGGAGCAAGCATAACCATAAAGAATTCTTATGATGGAACCACAACAGATTCATCAGGCAACTATTCTTTTACTACCACAGAAAAAGGCGACCAGGTAATTGAAGTAAGCATGACTGGTTATAGTTCATATAGCAAAAATTTGAAGCTGGAAGGAAAGCCAATTGACCTCAACATATCAGTAAAGGAATTAATAACAGAAATGAAAGCAGTAGTAATTACTGCAGGAGCTTTTGAAGCAAGTGATTCTAAAAAAACAACCGTGCTGACCCCTATTGATATTGTAACAACAGCAAGTGCAGAAGGGGATATTACAGGTGCATTGAAAACATTACCCGGTACACAACAGGTTGGTGAAACAGGTGGCCTGTTTGTAAGAGGCGGTACGGCAACAGAAAGTAAGATCTTTATCGACGGAAATCTTGTAAACAATTTCTTTTACACAAGCGTACCCGGCATTGCATCAAGAGGGAGATTCAATCCATTTCTTTTTAAAGGAACAGTATTTAGTTCGGGTGGTTATTCTGCATTGTATGGACAGGCACTTTCATCTGCATTGATACTTGAATCAACTGATTTGCCTGAAAGAACATCTGCCGACATTGCGATTTCAGTTATTGGCGGAGGTGGTGGTATTCAAAAACTAGCAAAAAATAAAAAATCTTCATGGGGCCTTACTTATTATTATACCAATCTCTGGCTTGCATTCAATGTGATAAAACAAAGACAGGATTATTTTACCGTTCCGGTTGATCAGCAGTTTGATGGAAATTTCAGGGTTAAAACAAAAGGCGGCTTTATTAAATATTACGGTTATGTGAATTGGAACAAAGTAGGATTCAGAACAGCGGACATCGATTCATTGAGTTTAAAAGATGCATTCACGCTTAAGAACTTAAATGTTTACCAGAACCTGAATTGGAAAGAAAGGATTGGTCGCAATTGGAAAATAAATACCGGCATCAGTTATAGTACCAATAAAGATGATATAACAAATGAGCTGCAAAACGCAGACAATGCAAAACAAAACATTGATGATCCATCTGATCCATATGCGTACAAAAATTTTGCAGTGTTGGCCAAATCTCAATATGCGCAGGCAAGATTTGTATTGGAGAAAAAATTCAAAGGGTTGAATGCGATACGTTTTGGTGCCGATCATTTTTATAGCAGGGAAGAAACTAATTACACAGCGTATGACAGTACAAAGTATAAGCAAGTAATAAAAGAAAACCTTACAGCAGCTTTTGCGGAAGCAGATTTTTACATAACAAATAATATCGCAGCAAAGATCGGCAGTAGGCTTGAGTATTCGAATATTATGGCAAAATGGAATATTGCACCACGTGCTTCTATTGCATATAAATTTCCAGACAATAGCCAGGCATCTTTTGCATACGGTCTTTTTTACCAAAGTCCCGAAAGCAAGTATTTACCTGCCGCGAACAACAAGCTTAATTACGCAAGAGCGGCACATTACATATTACAGTACCAGCGCACTTCAAGCAAGCGCACTTTTAGAACCGAACTGTTCTATAAAAAATACACGGAGCTTTTTAAAACAGTATCCGGCCAGGCAGGGCAATCAGCAGCAAATAATGATGGCTATGGTTTTGCAAGAGGCATCGAAATATTCTGGCGTGATAAAAAATCGATTAAAAATTTAGACTACTGGATATCTTATTCCTACCTGGATACCAAAAGGGATTTCTTAAATTATCCTTACCAGCTCCAGCCTTCTTTTGCAGCAACACATACAGCATCGCTTGTATTGAAAAAATTTGTTGTTCCCTGGAAAACAGGTTTTAATGCCAGCTATACATTTGCAACCGGCAGGCCCTATTATAATATTAAGTATGATGCAAACCAACATACTTACTTAGGGGATCATGGACGTACGATCAATTACGGCGCACTTGGATTTAGCCTCAATTATCTTCCCAATCTCGGCAAGCCAAAAGCAAAAGCATTTACCGTGCTGGTATTATCAATTTCAAATGTATTGGGAGAAAAGCAGGTGTATGGATACAATTATGGAAATATCACCGACAATAAACTGCCAATACTTCCGCCTTCAAAAAGATTTGTTTACATTGGTTGTTTCATCAGCATCGGGATAGACAGAACTGAAGATGCTATCAATAATAATTTATAAACTGTATTTAAATATCTAAAAAATCATCAAAATGAAAAAAGCATTTTTATTAATCGCAATGATCGCCTCCGGTAATTTTTTATTTGCTCAAAGTGAAAAGTACACAGGCGCTATGCAAAAGAACATTGCATTGCTTGATTCTGCTATGAAAAATGGCACCATGACGGATCTTGCAAATAGTTTTACCAGGATTGCTGATGCTGAAAAAACACAATGGCTCCCTTATTATTATGCGGCTTATTGCACGGTGATGAGCAGCTTTGTAGAAAAAGACAATTCAAAAAAAGATGGTATCGCTGATAAAGCAGAAGAGCTCCTTATTAAAGCAGAAGTACTTGCAGGAAAACCAAATTCAGAAACACATGTGATCAGGAGTATGATCGCATCTGCACACATGATGGTAGATCCGCAATCAAGATGGCAACAATATGGTGCAACATCTTCAGAGAATCTTGCAAGTGCAAAAGAACTGGACCCAACAAATCCACGACCCATTTACCTGGAAGGCCAGGCAAAGTTTTATACTCCCGAAGCATTTGGTGGTGGTAAAGCCCCGGCAAAAGAACTGTTTGAAAAAGCATTGCTTATGTTTGAAGCATTTAAACCCAAAACAGATCTTGATCCAACATGGGGTAAGGCTGCAACAATGTATTTTTTAGAGCAGTGTAAATAAATTTCCTGCTGTCAGTCTGAGCTTGTCGAAGACGGGTTTATTTAACCGGGTTCGACAAGCTCACCCTGGCAATAGAAAAGAAACATATAGTTAATTCAAGCCCAAATGGAATTTAAAGAACTCGATCCCATATTACACTCACAATTACGGCTGGCCGTAATGAATATTCTCATGAGTGTACCTGAGGCCGATTTTACTTTTATTAAAGAAAAAACAAATTCAACTGCGGGTAACTTAAGTGTACAGATCAATAAACTTAAAGACGCAGAATACCTGGAAGTAACGAAACAATTTCGTTTCAAATACCCACTTACTATTTGTAAGATCACACAAAAGGGCATTGATGCATTTGAGCAATATGTGCAGGCACTTCAATCTTACACCAATCCCCGTGCTAAGTAATCTCTGCAATCAGAAATCAGATATCAGCAGGCTATAAAACTTTGAAGTATATGCCAGGGTATTAAAAAAGTATCTCATGGATTTATATAACATCTGATATCCGACATCTGATATCCCTTATCTTATTTACCTTTACTAATATTATTTTTCCATGGGTGTAATTGTAGAGGTAAACAATCTTTCCAAGCAATTTGATGATGTAAAAGCAGTAAATGATCTTTCCTTTTCTGTAAATGAAGGAGATGTTTATGGTTTTCTTGGACAAAATGGTGCAGGGAAATCTACAACCATTCGCATGCTTTTAACTTTGGTAAAACCATCAGCAGGACAAATAAAAATTTTTGGAAAAGAACTTGGCCAACATAGGAATGAAATATTAAAAAAAACAGGTGCTATTATAGAGCGCCCTGATCTTTATAAATATCTTTCTGCATACGATAACCTGGCCATCTTTGCAAAGATGAGCGGTATAAAAACTTCCCGAAAACTCATCATGGATCAATTGGAAATGGTGGGACTTGCCGACAGGAGCCACAGCAAAGCAAAAACTTTCAGCCAGGGAATGAAACAGCGTTTAGGGATTGCCGTGGCATTGGTGCATGACCCGGCGCTGCTAATATTGGATGAACCTACCAATGGGCTTGATCCGCAAGGTATCGCAGATATGCGGAAACTGATCTTAAAACTTAGCCACGAAATGGGAAAGACGGTTATTGTTTCATCACACCTTTTAAGTGAGATTGAATTGATCGCAAACCGCATGATCATTATTCACCGGGGAAAGAAAATGGCAGAGGGAGTTGTTTCAGAAATGCTTGATCCTTCCAATACAGTTGTGGTACTTGAAACAACTAATAACCAAAAAGCATTATCAAAATTGCTTGAGCTTGGTTGGGAAGCCAGGACCAAACCTTCAGATAAATTTATATACCTCAATATTAATAAGAACGAAATTCCAAAACTTGTAACGGTTTTAACGGCTATAGATATTGGTATCATTGCATTGCAACCCCGCCATTCACTGGAAGATTATTTTTTATCTCTTACAAACGACGAAGACGAAGAAGAAGACGACGAAAACAATGAAAACAAAGAATACAATGTGGAATCTATTACAAATTGAGCTATATAAAATTTCCAGGAAGTCACGCACCTACATTGCTTTTATTGCGATCACAGCAATTGTATTCGTTTTTCAGTTTGCGTTTAAAGCTGATGGAAAAGCGTACCTGGATTTTATGGCACAGGATGTAACAGAAAGTTTTCAATTCGATAAAAGCAAAGCCATTAATGGATACTTCATGTGTTATATTATATTGAACACATTACTGGTACAGGTTCCTATATTGGTTGCATTGGTAGCAGGGGATGCCATTTCCGGGGAAGCCAATATGGGAACGTTGAGATTGATGCTGACAAAACCAGTAAGCCGCATCCAGGTCATGTTGGTAAAATTTATTGCATCAGTAATTTTTACGGTTGCATTACTTGTGTGGATGGCCGTTACCGCATTGTTTTTAAGCATGTTGATATTTGGTGTGGATGATATGATCATATTCAGGTCGAAAGGAGATATGTCGCAAATATTACAGATTACTAAGGATGATGTGATGTGGCGGTATTTTGCAGCATTTGGTTATGCAGCAGTTGCACTTACTGTTATCGCATCACTTGCATTGTTGCTTTCTGTTTTTGCAGAGAATTCGATCGGTCCGATCATTACCACAGTTTGCATTGTGATCGTATGTACGGTAATATCAAATATTAATGTCCCGATCATTGATAAATATGCAAAGCCATATTTATTTACTTCCTACCTCGTAGGCTGGAAAGGCTTTTTTTATATTAATACAACAGAAGATGGGGAAACATTAAAAGGCACGATGGAAAACTGGCCGGCGGTAAGAAATAGTTTATTTAGCTTATTGGCTTATATCGTTGTGTTTTTATCGGCAGCAATTGTGGCATTTAGAAGAAAAGATATTTTGTCCTGAATAAATGCCACTGATTCACTGGTTTTATTTTAATCAGTGAATCAGTGGCCAAAAACCTATCCCCGTGGTTGGTGTCCTCACCAACCACAACAATATGATATGGGAAATAAATAACAAATAAAAAATCAGTTAATCAGTGACAGTTAAAATTTAGTAATGAAAAAAATAATATTCATCATATCACTATTGTTTTTTGGTTCAGGCATTCATGCCCAGGATGTGAATGCATTACTTCAAACCGTAAAACAAAAAATAGATAAGGTAAACGATTATGAAGCTTCCGGGAGAATGAAAACCAATGTGGCTTTTTTAAAAGTACCTGTCGCAAACGTAAAAGTTTATTTTAAAAAACCAAACCGGTTGAAAGTTAAAAGCGAGAAAGGAATATCTTTTATTCCCAAAGGAGCCGTAAACTTAAACATGTCGGGAATCATGAGCAATAATAAATATACAGTGTTGGATGCAGGTATGGATAAGATTGGTAAGATAGCTGTAAGGGTTATAAGATTATTACCTGAAGATGACAACAGTGACATTGTGTTGAGTACATTATACATTGATGAAACAACGGCCCTTATCCAAAAAGCAAAAACAACTACCAAAGAAAATGGAACTTATGAACTGGAATTCAGTTATGGAAAATATGCTGAGTTTGGTTTACCCGATAAGATCATTTTTTCTTTCAATACCCGCGACTATAAATTGCCGAAAGGGGTAACATTTGATTTTGATGACGGGACGGAACAAAAAAAGCCCAAAGAAGATTTAAAAAATAAAAAGGGGCGTGCGGAGATCACACTTAATAGTTACATAATAAATAAAGGAGTTGCCGAATCTGTTTTTCAATAAGAATTTCACGCAAAGGCGCAAAGATCAAATACAAAAGCCGCAAGGAATTTCTTGCGGCTTTGCGAATCTTAGCGGCTTTGCGTGAGGACCTAATCTTCCGTAATTTTTTCATCTACTGCATTTGCTATAACAGCCGATCCCATTTTCTTCAATGGGTTCTTATATTGATTGGCGTGTTCCTGCCTGTTGCGCAATATGTCTATACACTTATATATAGCTTCCCTGAAAGATGATTCATCAGCAGTACCTTTTCCGGCAATATCAAAAGCAACACCATGGTCAGGCGAAGTTCTTACTGCGTTTAGCCCTGCCGTATAGTTTACGCCTTCTCCAACTGCAAGTGATTTGAATGGGATCAGTCCCTGGTCGTGGTACAGGGCTAATACTGCATCAAATTTTTCATGCTGTCCCCTGGCAAAAAAAGCATCGGCACTATAGGGTCCAAAACAAAACACATCTTTATTTTGTTTTGCTTCTTTTACTGCTGGTTTAATAATTTCAATTTCTTCTTTGCCAATAAGACCTTCATCACCCGCATGCGGATTTAATCCCAACACTGCGATCTTTGGTTTAGCGATACCAAAATCTTTTTTCAATGAATTATTTACAACAATAAGTTTGCTGATGATATTTTCCTTTGTTACGTATTGTGCAACATCTTTTAACGGAACATGTTCGGTAAGCAGCGCAACTTTCATATTTTCTGCCACCATGAACATGGCTACTTCATTGGCCCCAAAAAGATTTTTTAAATAAGGAGTGTGGCCGGCAAAATTAAAACTGCCTGATTGTATATTTTTTTTATGGATCGGCCCTGTCACCAGCCCATCAATTTTACCTGCTTTTAATGCTTCGGCTGCAATACTAAGGCTCATCACTGCATATTTGCCACCAACATCATTTAACAGACCTGGTGTAACAGCAACATCCTCTTCCCAGCAATTATAAACATTTACCTGTTTGTGGCTCACCCTTGTTGAGTCTTTTATAGCAGAAAAATTTATATTAATATCTGGCAGGCTCTTACGATAAAAGTTGATCACTTTATTATTTGCAAAGATCACGGGTGTACAGATCTCGAGAATGCGGTTATCGCTCATTACTTTTATAATAAGTTCAATACCAATTCCATTAATATCTCCGCAACTCACACCGATGATCGGCTTATTTTCTGTAGATGGATTCATGAATTTCAATTATGGCTTAAAACGTAAAAATACAACATCTTGGATAAACAGCTTTTACGGGTAAAAACGCAACGTATAAACGCAGTTTAAAGTATAAATCCTAAGTAATTGCACCTTTCCGGTACTTTTTTATTTTTTATTGAAAATCCTGTATACTTTTTCCGGCCTGTAGTCGTTATTCTATATGTTAAATACTATGTTTTATCTAAAATCCGTCCTATGAGAAAGGTTATGCCTGCTATTTTGCTTCAAAAAAGTAAGGCCCGTCTCAATATTGCGAGGCTAAAGATCGATGAAAATCTTCTTTGGGAACTTGTGCGATTTAAATCCCCCGGAAAAGGGTAGCGTGAATCAACCTTGATGAGAGTGAATATCCTTTAATAATTTAATATCCGGACTATGAAACAAAATATACTTCAAAAATTCCTTTTTTTAGGACTGCTTTTCTTCATTAATTGTGGTGAAGCGAATGCTCAATGCGGCGCTGGGTATACCAGGGATACGCTGAATTGGGATTACCTGGACTTTATTCCAAATTCCGGCGCATACTTATCACCGACTGCTTTTGTAACGCTTGCGCAATGTCAAACCCAGTATTTTACATTTGGCGCCCAAAAGCTGACAATTACACATAATTTTTCAGGTAGTAACGTTATTGGTGATGATAATTCATTTACTGCAAAAACGGGTTCTTATGGAGCAGGTGCCGACCTGAGATTTAAAAGCAACGGTTCTGTTACTTTTACTTTTCAAAATCCTGTACAGTTTGTGAAGTTCTCAATGTATGATATCGATAAAAACCAAAGGGCAAGTATCAGTGCATTGAATGGCGCTATAGGTGCCAATGTTACACTTTCAACATTAAGCGGAACTATTCTTACACTTGGAACGAATGGAACTCCTACTGCTACTGCAACTTCAAACAGCACATTGGTAGCTTATACAGATAATGCCCCTTCAGCAAATGGAACTTTGAATGTTGATATAGCGGGGCCTATTACCAGTTTTACCATTACAACATCGAGTACGGGTACCAGTGGCGGTTCGCCGAGTGAGGATGGTTCGTTTTTCATATCGGATATTTCGGCTTGTTCTGCTGGCTCATTTCCTGCTAACTATTACCAGATTGCAAAACCTTATACCCGTCAGCCGGCTTATTACCTGTCTGTATGTAATAATACGATCTATTATGTTAACGTGGCAAATGGTGTAGCAAGAAAATTATTTACAGATCCTGCTCATACAAATATCAACTCGCTTGCTTATGATCCATACAGGCATATGGTTTATTATGCATTTAGTTTGTCTGCATCTCCATCAACAGATAAAACAATCAAGCGATATGATTACGACCTGGACACACTGGGTGTTTTTATTTCGAATGTGAATAACATAGGTGTTCCCACTTTTGAAAGTGGTGTGGAATCCGGGGCAGCAGCTTTTTATAATGGCAGTTATTACCTTGGTATAGAAGGTACCAATATGGGTGATGATAAATCCAATCGTGAATCAATTGTATGGAAAGTAGATTTAACTCCTACTTACGGACCAATTGCAAACCCAGCACAGGTGTATGCTGTTCCTGCTGATGATGGAAATGGCAACGGTACGCATGACTGGGGCGATATTGGTATCAATAATGGTATTCTATATGATTTTGATGGTGCTTCGGGCCAGACAGACTTTTATCATAAAGATCTGCTAACGGGCTCATGTGTTCGCTACAATCCTTCACCAAGCTCACTTGTTCCCCGCCAGGTAAGTGTTGATTGGCAGGGACAGATGTATAATAGTGGTTCTCCAAGTTCCTCTTCTTCCGGTACGGAAGTACCTTATAACGGAAACGGAACAGTTGATAACAGTCGTTTGTATACCATGAAATACCAGGGGGTAGCCATTACCGGTAGCTGGGGTGATGCTGCGGAAGCATTCAAACCCAAAACCGATTACGGTGATGCACCCGCTTCTTATGATCCTGCGGCTGTGGACCCGGGAACACATGAAAGAAATGATAGTATTTATTTAGGTCCTACCAAACCTGGAATAGAGTGGTCCAAACATACATCGGGCGATGCAACAGGTGATGGTGCCGAAGAGGATGGGGTGTCGGGGGCTATAATAATTACCACTGCTCATCTAATTTTACTGTATCTGTAAAAGCCTTTAATAACACAGGAAGGAGTGCCACAATAGTTGGTTGGGTTGATGCAAATGGAAACGGAACTTTTGAGGCATCAGAAGGGACATCTATTGTTATACCAAGCAGTTCGTCAACTCAAACGATCAGCTTGCTATGGAGCGGCATTAATGTAACCTTGCCACAATATTCAACAACGTTTATGCGCCTCCGTATTGCTACGGTAGACCAGGGAATGACCACAGCTGATATGAATGGCTATTTCGATAACGGGGAAATAGAAGACTACGTTGTTTCGGTTAGCTTACTGTTACCCGATCAGAATGTTACATTAAAAGCGCAAAAACTAACTTCAAAAAAAGTAAGCCTTGTATGGAACCTTAACCAGGAAAACAACAATACCGCTTATGAATTGCAAAGAAGCGATGACGGAAGTTCATGGCAGACAATTAACAACAGGTCAACAGCAGGTGGAAGTACTCCTGCATCCTATACTTATATAGATGCAGAACCGCAGTTGCCACTTTCTTATTACAGGGTGAAAGTAACAAAGAATTCCGGGGCGTTTGAATTTAGCGAGACAAAGAAGATAGACTTTAAACAGGAAACATTAATCAGTCTTTCACCAAATCCTGCAAGAAGTAAAGCAGTATTAAAAATAGAAACAACAGTTGCAGCCATAGGCCATATTTCAGTACTGGATTATACCGGCAGAAGCACTTATGAAACAAATGTAAACCTGGTTAATGGTACAAATGAAATAGATCTGCCTGTGGTTAAGAAACTAAGCAATGGCATGTATAAAGTAAGACTAAAAATTAACGATGAGGAATTTGTTACTACCTTAGTGATAGTTAAGTAACAAATATCCAGAAACCAAAACCAAACTATGAATCCCAGGAAATGCTTATTGCTTTTTTTTGCAGGCGTACTTTTTTTTCTCAACAGCCATGCACAGGAAAAATACAGTAAAGTAAAAATCCCTGTCACATCAGCGGCTATTAAAAACTTTGTGTTTGCTAATCTTGGGTTGGATCATTACGAACAGGATGCAAATGCAATCGTTGCTGTATTGAACACTGCAGAAATGAACAGGCTGCGTCAATCGGGCTATTCATTTGATCTGCTCATCGACGATGTTGTAAAACATACAATAGAAGTTAACAGCAATCCTTCATCAGCAGAAACAAACAGGGCAGCATTTCAAAGCAACAGCTGTCAAAAAGTAGCATCGATCATTCCTACACCTGCTTCCTTCGGTATTGGCGGCTCCTTACGTTTAGGCGCAGCCGCAGGAAACCCCGGTTATTTTACATATGCTGAAATGATCACCAAAATGCAAAACCTTGCAACGGCTTACCCGTCTCTTGTAAGCGTTTATACAATTGGTAATTCTGCGAATGGAAATGCTATCTACGGTGTAAAAGTTTCACACAGCGATCCATCTGAAAATAAACCTGAGGTTTTATATACCGGTTTACAACATGCAAGAGAAGCAATTGGTGGAACAAGTCTTATATTCTTTATGCAATTCCTTGCTGAAAATTTTAGCTCGGATGACAGGGTGAGAGAATTGCTTGATAACAGGCAACTCTATATAATTCCATGTTTGAATCCCGATGGTTATTCTTTTAACTATGGTGGTTCAAGTGCTTCTTATCCTGTAACTGGTGGAGGTCTTTGGCGCAAGAGCAGGAGAAATACTGGCGGTGGCGCAGCAAATATCGGTGTTGATCTTAACCGGAATTACGGTATCGACTGGGGAAATTGTTCAGGTGCATCAAGCTCTTGCGGATCTAATGTAAAGTCAGACGATACTTATTATGGAACCAGTGCTTTTTCAGAACCGGAAACACAGGCGCTTCGCAGTTTTGTTCAGTCTAAACATTTTGTAAATGCAATTGACCAGCATTGCTTCGGTCCCTATTATTCATTGCCTTATGGCAGGCCTTCATTGCACCCGGTATTGAGCCATCTTGATTCATCTTATTATACTTATATACCTGCATTGATGGGTTTATATAATGGCCATCGTGCCGGTAACAGTCCCGAAACAGTAAATTATGAAGTTGCCGGTGGTATCAAAGACTGGTTGCTGATGGGTGATATCGGTACAGGAACAAAAGGAAAAGTTTATGGTATGACAGGAGAAGCAGGAGGTGGCGATTTCTGGGCGCCGGTTTCACAGATCATACAGTTGTGCAAAGAACTTTGTTTCCAGAACCTGCAACTGGCTTATGCTGCAGGTGACTACTATGATATTGAAGACAGGAATGATATTGGAATAAGCAAAGACTCCGGTTACTTTTCTTTCCAGGTAAAACGGGTAGGCCTAGCCGCAGATCCTGTAACGG
Organism: Ferruginibacter sp.; assembly: GCA_047601875.1. Classification (GTDB taxonomy): domain Bacteria; phylum Bacteroidota; class Bacteroidia; order Chitinophagales; family Chitinophagaceae; genus Ferruginibacter. Next base: position 2,787,201 of record JASGIL010000001.1, read on the forward strand.
TTTCATTGGTGCCTTTGTCCAATATATACTCTGTTGGAGACCCGATCAGTAAAACACTTCCAAATTATTATGATACTTATATTGACAGTATAAAATTTAAATTGCCGCCAACATTTGTTTGTGGACAAAAGATCAGGTTTGCTTGGAAAGTAGAATCAGGCGGAGTTACCACTTACGATACTGTCACAAAATTCTATAACCCATTAATACTATTGAATGATGATATGGAGGGAAGTTTCAGTACAAACTGGACATCATCACCATCATCGGGATCCACTGCATGGGATTTCACCAATTTGAATGCAGTTAGCGGAACACATTCAATGACAGAATCTCCATCAGGAAATTATACAACCAGCAGTACTCGTACAGTAACGTATAAAAATACATTTAACCTGTTTGATGCTACGGCGGCATATTTAAGTTTCTGGACAAAACACAGGGCAGAGAACTTCCGCGATAAATTGCAGGTACAGGTTTCAACAGATGGAAGTACATGGGTGGCAATGTGTGGTTCAAATACGGTACAGGAAGACAATACAACAAACGGAGGTACACTTGGCGGGCAACCGGCTTTAACAGGTATACGTGAAAACTGGACCCGTGAATTGTTTGATCTTAGTAATTACATAGGTAACCCGATCGTTTACCTCAGGTTTAGATTTACTTCTGATAACGATGCAAGTTCATTTGCTTTTGAAAAGGATGATGGTTTCTATATCGACGATATCAAAGTTGTAAAGACAACAAGCATTTCTACAGTTTCTGTAAAATTCGGTGACTTTAGAGCGCAGCTATTAATGAATAATGTTGCCCGCCTGGATTGGGAAGCCTATACAGATGCTCAACATGATTATTTTGAAGTGCAAAGAGCAACAGATAAGAACGATGGTTTCAAAAAGATCGAAAAAATAAAAATGCAACCGCCTTATTATGCCTTTGATTATACACCTGTAACAGGTAATAATTATTACAGGATAAAAGAAGTAGACAATACAGGAAAAGTAACTTACAGCAATGTGATCAAGGTAACAGTACAGGCTAATATTACTGCAACCATTTATCCAAACCCGGTTAAAAAAGAACTTTTCGTAAACATAAGAAATGTGATTAATCGTGATAATTACAAATTACTTGTTACCGACGCTGCCGGCAGAACCATTTATGATCAAACCAGGTCGATAGGAACCGGTAGCAATCAAATTAAAATGGATGTAGAAGCATTGCCCATCGGCATATACTTTTTAAAAATAAGTGATAGCAAAAATTCTATAGTTGCTACTGAAAAATTCGTTAAACAGTAATCACCAAGCAGCTAGTTTTAACCTTATGCGGTCTTCCTTGATGAAAGGAAGGCCTTTTATTTTATGGCCATTTCATCGCTGACGCATCCGTTTGCCTATTTTTGTCACTATGTACACATTAAAAAAATCGCTGGGTCAGCATTTTTTAAAGGATGAAAATATTATCCGGAAAATTATAGATGCACTGAATGAAAACCCATTTGCTAATTTGCTGGAAGTGGGACCTGGTGGAGGAGCGTTAACGAAAGAACTTGTAAAACTGCCTGGCATTCATTTTAAAGCGGTAGAACTGGATGATGAAAAAGTAGATTTTTTGTACAAAAAATACCCGGAGCTGAAGGATAAGATCATTCATAAAAGTTTTTTAGAAATAGATAAACCATTTGACGAACCCTTTACGATCATTGGAAATTTCCCGTACAATATTTCCACGCAAATTCTTTTTAAGATATTGGAATGGAAAGATGAAGTGCCGGTAATAATCGGGATGTTTCAAAAAGAAGTGGCGCAAAGGGCCGCTGCTAAATCGGGCAGTAAAGTATATGGTGTTCTAAGCGTTTTGATACAGGCTTATTACGATATTGAATATTTATTTGATGTAGATGCACAGTGTTTTAATCCGCCACCAAAAGTAATGAGTGGCGTGATAAGGCTCACAAGGCGCAGGACCAACCTGGCTGTAAGATCGGAACGTGATTATTGGGTGTTGGTAAAAACAGCGTTTAACCAACGCCGTAAAACATTGCGTAATGCAGTTAAAGCACAGTTTACGCAGGAAACATTAAAAGATGATATTTTTAATAAACGTGCAGAAGCTCTGACTATAGAAGATTTTGCAACCTTAACCTATAAAATGATATAACATGAAAACAGTTCTTGTGATTCTCTCTTTTGTTTTTATTATTGTGTTCGCAAGTTGCGATACACCACGCTATGCTTATAGCCCAACGGCGCACAATGTACCTATATTTACCAAACAGGGTGATTCCAAAATAGCTGCTTATTATTCTACCAATGGTGCATCTTCCTATTCAGACGATAATGGAAATGAATATGATAAAGCCACTGCCCATGGCGCAGATGTACAGGGAGCTATTGCTGTAACCAATAATATCGCATTGCAGGGAAGTTATTATATACGCAGTGAAGGTTCAACTTCAAATTCAAACTATAGTAATTTCGATAACAGCACGATCAAGTACAAACGTAATATGTTTGAGTTTGGCGCAGGCTATTTTATGGCCATTGATAAAAAAGAACATATGCTTTTCCAGCTTTATGCAGGTGCGGGATTAGGCAAAGCAACCATTAAGGAAAAAGGCACGGATTTTAACCAGAATTATTACACTCGTTTTTATAATACTAACCTTACAAAATTTTATCTTGAACCTTCCTTAACTTTCAGAACACCCAAGGATATCTTTGCAGCTACCGTTGCTACGAGGGCAAGCATTATCAAGTTTGGAAAGATCAGGACTGATTATACAAATGATGAAAAGCTGTCGTTGAATTTAGATAGTCTTGACCGTTATCCTGTTATTTTCTTCGAACCCTCTTTTGTAGGTTCATTTGGGTTCCCTAAAGCACCTGGCTTCAGGGTGGAGTTGCAGGCTGGTTTCAGTGTATTATACCAGGAATCATTTCTTGATTACAGGCCTTTTAATTTCTCACTCGGATTGGTGTTCGACATTGGCAAACTGATCAGGGGCCAAAAAAGGATTAAGATTATTCATCTTAAAAATTGCTTAATAGACCAGGACAAAGATTATATTACTGTGCCATAAATAATAAAATATGAAAACGATCGCTGCTGTCTTTTCAATTGTTTTTATTGTTGCATTTACTGATTCTGGTGCGCAAAATCGTTATACATATTTCTCGCCGGCACATAATATTCCTGTATTTACAAAACAATTTGATTCCAAGATCGCAGCCAATTTTGCTACAGATGGAGGAAACGAATCTTATAGCGGCAAAGATAGCAGCGAAAGAGAAAAAAGCAGCTCCGATGGCTTTGATATACAGGGTGGTTTAGCGCTTACAAATCGCATTGCCCTGCAGCTTGGTTATTATTATCGCCGGGAGCATGGAACAGCAATGTCAAAAACTGATTTTGCAGATAGCAGGATCATATCCAAATACAAGATAATAGAATTTGGGCTCGGCTATTATACGCCACTGGATAAAAAGCAGCATATGTTTTTCCAGTTATATACCGGCGGAGGTTTTGGCAAAACAACCATCCGTGAATCAGGCATGGATACTGGTCTGCACGCTTACAGCCGTTCTTATGATGCAAACATTACAAAAATGTTTCTTGAACCCTCATTGAGCTTTCGAACCAAAATAGCATTTACCGGTTCAGTCTTTACAAGAGCAACGATTGCAAAATTCAGCAGGATACGAAGCAACTATACAAAAAGAGAAAGCCAAAATCTTAATTTAGATAGCCTGGATCGCTATTCTGTATTGTTCATTGAACCAGGTATTATCGGCTCACTCGGGTTCAGGAGGCTGCCCGGTATCAGGATCGAAGTACAGATAGCTGCAGCTGCAATGACCCGCGGTTCATTTATAAAGTACCAACCGATCAATATGGCTATTGGCCTTTATTTAGATCTTCCCAAACTCATCAAATGGCAGAAGTACCAACCTTTCAAGTGGTAATTGTACCTACGTCTATAATTCGTAATTTGCGGCACGGTTGCATACTCCCTCAGCAATGATTTTAATAACAGTCCTGTACAATGACGAATAAATGTACGGGTGAAAATATAACCGGATGTTTCGGAACTGGTAAAGCTGAATAAAGAGATCATGCAGGAAAAAAATAATTCGATTACAATGAGTTTCACACCAACACAAAAAGTAAGGATCGTTACTGCTGCTGCATTGTTTGACGGACATGATGCAGCGATCAATATCATGCGCCGCATTCTGCAAAGCAAGGGCGCCGAGATCATTCATCTTGGTCATAACAGGAGCGTTGCCGATATTGTTGAATGCGCCATTGAAGAAGACGTACAGGGGATCGCCATCACAAGTTACCAGGGTGGCCACGTGGAATTTTTTAAATACATGAAAGACCTGCTGGATGAAAATGGTTGCGGACATATTAAAATTTTTGGCGGGGGTGGCGGAACCATTTTACCAAGTGAGATAGAAGAATTACACAAGCATGGTATTACAAGAATATATAGTCCCGATGATGGAAGAAAAATGGGGCTAGAAGGAATGATCGAAGATGTGATCCGTGAATGTGATTTTCCTGTGAACGGAAATTTTGCGATTAACGGAGAATTGAAATTGGGTGAGGCAAGAGATATAAGAAAAATAGCACGCTCCATTTCAAATGTTGAAAATGGAAATTCAGCTGCCAATGCTGAAATTAAAATTGAAGCCCCTTCAAATAAAACCACGATCCCGGTGTTGGGTATAACGGGAACGGGTGGAGCAGGAAAATCTTCTGTTACCGATGAGATCGTTCGCCGTTTTCTAAATGCATATACTGATAAAACAATTGCTGTTATTTCTGTTGATCCAAGTAAGAAAAAAACAGGCGGTGCTTTGTTGGGCGACAGGATCCGTATGAATGCAATATCATCTCCGCGTGCTTACATGCGTAGCCTTGCTACCAGAGAAAGTGATAAAGCACTTAGTAAATATGTACAGGATGCCATTGATATTTGTAAGGAAGCAGCCTATGATTTTATCATTTTAGAAAGTGCCGGTGTAGGACAAAGTGATGCTTCGATTCTTGATTATTGCAATATCAGTATGTATGTGATGACACCTGAATATGGTGCCCCGTCACAATTAGAAAAGATCAACATGATCGATTATGCTGATGTGATCTGTCTTAATAAATTTGATAAAGCAGGCGCATTAGATGCTTTGCATGATATACGCAAACAATACAAACGTAGTCATACACTATGGACCGCAAAGGATGAAGAACTTCCAATTGTTGGAACCATTGCGGCGCAGTTCAACGATGCAGGTGTAAATGAATTGTTTGAAAGGCTGATGGAAAAAATTGCTGAAAAGACCGGTATTACTTTTCATGGCGCTGTTGAACATCATGCTCATATAAAAGATACAGCGAGCCAGTCGATGATCATACCTCCCAAAAGAGTAAGGTATTTATCAGAGATAGCAGAAGCGATCACTGATTACGATAATCATGTAAATGCACAGGCAGAAATTGCAAGAAACATTTATAAGTTAAAAGGTGCAGTTACCATTTTGCAGAATGAAAACCACGATGCCATTAATAAAAAGATCGCTGAACTTGAAAATGATCTTGATGCAACGTCTAAAAAATTACTGGCCAACTGGGCGTTTGTACAGGAACGTTATAAAAAGGAATTTTATGAATTCCAGGTTCGTGATAAAGTGATCAAACAACCGCTTACGTATAAAAGTTTATCAGGAACAATTCTGTCGAAAGTTTATTTACCAAAATACAACGATTGGGGTGATATTTTAAAATGGCAATTGCAGGAAAATGTACCAGGAGAATTTCCATATACTGCAGGTGTATTTCCATTGAAACGTGAAGGGGAAGATCCTACACGTATGTTTGCCGGCGAAGGCGGACCTGAAAGAACAAACAGGCGCTTTCACTATGTAAGTGTGGGGCAGCCTGCAAAACGCCTCAGTACGGCATTCGACAGCGTTACACTGTATGGAGAAGATCCTGCACATCGACCTGATATTTACGGAAAAGTTGGTAACAGCGGTGTGAGTATTGCAACTGTTGATGACGCAAAAAAATTATACAGTGGTTTTGATCTTTGCGATCCTAAAACTTCTGTTAGTATGACCATCAATGGTCCTGCTCCAATACTGCTTGCATTTTTTATGAATGCTGCTATTGATCAGCAATGTGAAAAATACATTGCTAAAAATAATTTGCAGGAAAGTGTAAATAAAATAATAGAGGCAAAATATGATATCACGATTTTGCCAAGATACACGGGTGTGGATGGTAAACCCGTTGTTCCATTCAAAGGTGAATTTAAAGGAGGCCTTCCCGAGGGTAATGACGGACTTGGGTTGAGATTGCTTGGACTGAGCGGAAAAGATGTTTTACCTGCTGATGTTTATGAAACAATAAAAGCAAAAGCACTTTCAACTGTAAGAGGTACGGTGCAGGCTGATATCTTGAAAGAAGACCAGGCACAGAACACGTGTATCTTCTCAACCGAGTTTGCATTAAAACTTATGGGAGACGTTCAGCAATATTTTATTGACAAGGACGTACAGAATTTTTATAGTGTAAGTATAAGTGGTTATCATATTGCCGAAGCCGGCGCAAACCCAATTACCCAACTTGCTTTCACATTGGCAAACGGGTTTACTTATGTAGAATATTATTTGAGCCGTGGAATGAACATTGATGACTTTGCACCCAATCTTTCTTTTTTCTTCAGCAATGGTATGGATCCCGAATATAGCGTGATCGGCCGTGTTGCAAGGCGCATCTGGGCCAAGGCAATGAAAAATAAATACAGGGCAAACGATCGCAGTCAAAAATTAAAATATCATATTCAAACAAGTGGCAGGAGTTTGCATGCACAGGAAATAGATTTCAACGATATCCGTACAACGTTACAGGCTTTGTATGCGATCTATGATAATTGTAATTCACTTCATACTAACGCTTATGATGAGGCGATCACTACACCAACTGAAGAAAGTGTACGTCGTGCAATGGCAATACAACTTATCATAAACCGTGAACTTGGTACTGCAAAGAATGAGAATCCCAACCAGGGGTCTTTCTTAATTGAAGAATTAACCGATCTTGTTGAACAGGCGGTAATGGCAGAATTCAACCGCATCACCGAAAGGGGAGGCGTGCTTGGCGCCATGGAACGCATGTACCAGCGTAATAAGATACAGGAAGAAAGTTTGTATTACGAAACATTAAAACATACAGGCGAGTATCCAATTGTTGGTGTAAATACTTTCTTAAGTAAAAAAGGTTCACCTACAATCCTGCCTTCAGAAGTTATACGCTCTACTACAGAAGAAAAAGAATTCCAGATCACAACGCTGGATGCATTTCACAAAAGGCACGCAGATCAAAGTGAAGCCATGCTAAAAAAATTACAACAGGTAGCGGTACAAAATGGAAATTTATTTGAAGAGTTGATGGAAACAGTTAAGTATTGTTCGCTTGGGCAAATAACGAATGCGTTGTATAGTGTGGGTGGGCAGTATAGGAGGAATATGTAATGAAGTATCAGATTCAGCAATCAGATGCCAGAAAATTTTCTGTTGGAGATTATTATTTATTCAGATTCCGAATAGAGCGACAATTATTATTAACAACTGATATCTGATTGCCGACTACTGGTATCTTTTTTCGTCACTGCAACTCCTCACAATAATATCCTGCACTCAATAACATCGATTCTACTTCTGCAGCTGCAATATTATTTGATACGATGCGTAAAATATTATCACTGTCATTGAGGTCAACATTCCAGCCAATGATATTTGGATGAATGTCCAAAGAAACTTCTACATCACTGATACGTTTTGTATCAGTAAGATTTGTTTTAAAGACTAAGATCTGCATACTCATACTGTTGGTTTTAAGTTATGCCACAGGCACACGGTTAAGAAAATCATTGGCTAAAAACCCGTGTACCCGTGGCAATATTTTTATTCTGTAGTTGATGTTGTATTGGATGCACCCGGCCTCCACCTGTGGCCACAACGGTTTCTCCATTCAGCTTTGAATTTTTCTCTTTCTTCAGGCGTCATAGTTGCCATTTTCTCCTGCATTTCCATCCAGCGGCCACGTTTGTGTGCGGCCCAACCACCACCGCCACGGAAACCACCGAATAAAATTTTACTTAGTATCAATATACCAACCGCCTGCACAAAGCTGATTGCTTTTACTCCTAGTACTTCTGGTAATATTGCATTCCATAATCCCATTACAGCTGCGCTAAATGCGAGGCATGCTATTATTACTATAAAGAAGATTTTTATTTTTTTCTGAATTGAGAATTGACTTTTCATTTTTTTTGTTTTGAATCAGGCGCTCAAATAAAGTAGTTTATTCCAGCGCCGTTTATTTTTAATAATTTAATAGTTCATCTTTTAATACTGCGAGCCTGTCCCTGAGATGCAATACTGCATAACGTTTACGGCTGATGAGTGTGGCCACACTTACACCTGTTTGCTGTTCAATTTCTTTAAATGGAATTCCTTCCATTTCATTTTGTATAAATACATCACGTTGCTCGGCCGGTAATTCATCCAATGCCGATTGCAATGCTTCCCAGAATAAATTGCGGAGGTAACTGGTTTCAGGATTGTTATCATCGGGCAAAAGGAATTCTTTCCAATCTTCCATTTCATCTTCCGATTCTGTGTTGCTGCCAAACATATCTTCGGCCAATGGTAATCTTTGTTTGCGATAATTATCGATGATCTTATTGCGTGTCACTTTATACAACCAGCCGGTAACCTGTTCAATGGGCTCTGTATTTCCGGCAAGCTGGTAAAAAACATCCTGCAGGATATCTTCCGCATCTTCATTATTGCTCACACGCTTTTTAATAAAACCCAGCAACTGGTTGCGGATCGCCTTAATGGTTCTCGTTATGTTATTATTGCGCTCAGCAGCCATTGGTATTGTTATCGTCTGTACATCCTCCATGTATATTATAAAGGACGAATGAGGAGTGGGGATATTTTAAATAATACAATTTTTATTTATCCAGGCAATTTAAGCCATAAAGATCCCATGTCTTCCTTAAATATGACCGCTGGGAAGACCATCTTTACCGTTTGTTTTACATTTTACTTTTTTCCCAGGGAACATTATACTTTAGCCTTGGTTTTTCATAGGATATTGGATTTTAAGCGGGGCTGGATTTCTATCCTGGCCCTTTTTTTATTTAGCCATGAGCTATTAGCTGCGAGCTGTGAGTCATATCAATTTAATTGAGGTACTTTCCGATTATTTCAAACCTTGCCTAATTCCCAACCACAAATTCCAAATCACGAGCACCGCTAATTGTTAATTATCCATTGCCCACTGTCAATTGAAACGCCGTTCACTAAACCACACGCGCCGTTTATTAGAAATAATCTTACTATAACCAAAGGCGCATTTATATTTGTTTCAGGTTTTTCATAGGATATTAGATTTTAACGCGGGGCTAGATTTTCATCTTGGCCCTTTTTTATTTAAAGGTTCCAAAGGAAAGTAAAGCGTTGACATCTCTTTATTCTAAAAGAGCCATAAATTATAGATGAGAGATGTCAACGCTTTGTTTCCCTTTGGAACATCTGGAACCTTTAACACTGGCAATAAGTTTGTAACAGTTATTAAAAACCTTCTATGGAAAAATATAAAATCGTCAGGGGCCATCTGAAGAGGCTATCTGGGATCAAATAAGGCAGGACCTGGGTGAAGTTTCATATCCTTTGGTATATGCAGCAAATATCCAGCAGGAAAACAATTCTGTGTTCCTGAATATTGAAGCGGACATGGGCGGGGGTTTTGAATCAGGATTTGAGAGTACAAATCTTATGGCACCGGTTCCCATACAGTTTACAACACTTAGCTCAAGGCTAAATGAACCAAAAAGTTTTCGCTTTGGCTTGCATGATGAAGACTTTATTGACAAAGTGGGAAAATTTTTCGGAATGGAAGATGTAAAGACAGGCTATCCTGAGTTCGATAAAAAACTTGTTGTAAAAACAAATGATATTGAAAAGGTAAAAGCCGTTTTTGCAGATGAGCAAACACGAAAAACATTTCAAACAATGGGAGGATTCAATCTTCATATTGCTCATTATGATCACGACGACAAGCATTCGGCACTGGAGCTTAGTATCGACCGTGATATAACCAATGTAGAAGAATTACATAGTATTTACAATGCTTTTGTGAAGGTGCTTGATGCGTTTGAATATAGCAGGCATCCTGTATCGTGAGATGTTTAGGTTCGGATTGGTCAAAATAAGAAGGGAAACAAAACCCCAATAATTTATTGGGCAGGGGATTGTTTTTCTCTTAAACAGGAAATAAATTCCCCATTTTATTTTTTTTATAGTTCAGCCAACGATTGGTTATAAAATTGCATCTTCTTTTGAAAAGTGTTTAACATGACAGCAACTAAACTGCCCAAAGAACTAAACAAAGATATACTTATCATTGAAGATGAAGGCGACGTTTGTTTTCTATTGAATGTTATTTTAAAAGAAAAACAGATCAATCTTGAGCATGTAAACACACTTTCCCAGGCCAAGGTATTTTTAAGTGAGAAAGTTCCATCCCTTGTTTTTTTGGATAACAGTTTACCTGATGGTCGCGGCACCGATTTTATTGAATACATTAAATCGAATTATCCCTCAGTTAAAATAATTATGATCACTGCGTACCATTCAGCAGCTGAAAGAGAACGTGCAATAAAACATGGTGCAGATATGTTCCTCGAAAAACCCTTTACGAGGAACCAGGTATACAACGCAGTTCATGAACTGCTTGAAATTGATTTCCAGGCTTCAATTTACTGATCATAAAATAGCCCCCTTATTCATTACCAGTAAGCGCATTTTCCTTTACAATATCTTTCAGGATCTTTGTTCTCAGGATCGTTTCTTCTATTGAATTCTTTACAAGCTTCTCACTGATCTTTACTTTTTGTTTGAAGGCTGCAGATACCTTCTTTACAGGTTGCTCTTCTTTTACAGAAATGAAAGGTATTTTTATTTCTGCAAGGCCCAGTAATAATATCAGCATGGCAAAAACCGTAATTGCGATCATAAAAGCCATATGCTTAGATTTAGCACTCGTTATGACTCAACAATTAAGCCAGAAGAATGCAGAAAAGTACTGGAAAATTTCATTTTTTAGCCTTGTAAAACGACTGCTTTAACGCTGTAGTGAAATGCTTCAAGCAACAAATTGCAGGGGGATTTATATTCAAAAACGGCATTCTTATAACGGATGAAAAATAATTTTCATCTGTGCAGCAGAAATGAAATATTCGCTGTCTATAAAGTAACAATGTTCGTTAGATTGTTACGATATACACCTTGTGAAAATAGATATTTAAAAAGCCCCGCTCACACGGGGTTTTTTAATGACTTTATTATTCGGTATCAGCTTCACTGTAGCCGCTGTTTTCTTCATCTTCTTTACCGATAAATTCTTCAGCATCATCATCTGCTTCACCGGGAATATCAAGTCCGTGCCCACTTATATCATCTGCTGAACTTTCTTCGTTCAACAATTCACCATCATTATCAGTATGATCAAGTGCTGCTTTTTTCAGGTTAAGGTCGTCGCCAGTTATATCAAAACTCTCATCAAGTAATTTTCTTTCTGCGGGGCTAATGGCTGTAGCATCTGTATCAGTGCTTATTTTTTTATCTATGTTCATTGCTGTAATTTGTATAGTGAACAATGAATAAAAAAATGCAAAGGCTATGCCGTTAAGTAAACCTTCTTAATTATAACCAAACATGAAATTTCCTTTTTATAATAGTATTCCATTTTTATTGTGTTTGCTTTTTTATTCTTGCGCACCAAAACCATATGCATCCACAAATAAAATTTATAAGGAAAAAGCAAATTCATTTGCAAAAACGATCAGCGATGAGCCGAAGGACAACGCACTGGATTCACTTCAAAACAATACAGCGTGGATCGGCACCACGAATTTTGGCATGCGCAAACCCAATATTGTAATTATACACCACACAGCGCAAAACAGTTGTGAAAAGACGCTTTTGACTTTTACAAAGGACAGCACACAGGTGAGTGCACATTATGTGATCTGTAAAGATGGAACACTGCATCATATGCTGAACGATTACCTGCGAGCCTGGCATGCTGGTATCGGGAGATGGGGCAATTCAACAGATATCAATTCAACTTCTATTGGTATTGAATTGGACAATAATGGTATTGATACTTTTTCGGAAACGCAATTGCATACTTTAGAAAACCTGCTTGCTGTACTCAAAAAGAAATACAATATTCCTGCTGCAAATTTTATCGGCCACTTAGATATTACACCCGGAAGAAAAATAGATCCCAGCATTCATTTTCCATGGAAACGCTTTGCAGATAGCGGCTATGGGTTATGGTTTGGTGATACTACGAATGTTATTGTGCCGGAGAATTTTAATGCGATCATGGCATTGAGAATCATTGGGTATGATGTTTCAAAACCTGGGGCAACGATACAGGCATTCAGGCAACATTTTTTGGCTTCGGATGTAACAGGCGAATTAACCGAACCAGAAAAGAAAGTGTTGTGTGCTTTAATGATAAAATATATGTGAGCACGAATTTTTGGAAAACACGAATTTGAAAACACGAATTGCACGAATTACACAAATCCCATTCAACTTATTTGTTCAAAGAATTACGATCTGTTTGTATTTAGCTAAATGTATCGAGTATCAAGTATTCGGTATCACAAATACTGTAGCTATGTAGCTACTTTAAAGTATCTTCCTATTCCTGGTAATTTCTCAAGTTCTTTTCTTTCTACTGTAGCAATGAACCAGCAATATACGGCTGTCAATCCTGCACCAGAAAGCAGGTTAATGTAAACATTGTCTTTTATATAAATAATACCACGCTGTATAAAATAAAATATCACAGCAATAATTATATAAGCCACTAATTTTTTCCATGCATAGGGGATACGGTATTCTTTCTGTCCCCATTTATAGGAGATAACCATCATACTGCCATAACAAAAGAAAGTGGTCCATGCACAGGCTGTGTAACTATAATGCGGAATGAAAATATAATTCAATACACAGGTAAGCACTGCACCAAATAACGTAATATAAGCGCCTGATAAAGTTTTATTGGAAAGTTTATACCACACAGACAGGTTATAATAAATACCAAGAAACATATTTGCCAGTAAAAGTATTGGCACTACAGAAAGTCCTGCCCAGTATTTTGGACCAATAAAATGTTTCCAAATAGGCATGAATAAAGTTACTACCAGGAACATCAATGATATGATGATAATAAAAAACTTCATCACCCTTGCATATACTCTTTGTGGATTTGCTGCTTCTGCCTGTTTAAAAAAGAAAGGCTCGGCGCCCATTTTAAATGCCTGTATGAATAAGGTAATAAGAATAGATAGTTTATAACATGCATTGTAAATACCAACCTGTTGTTCTCTGAATTCAATTTTGCCGGGTAACCACCAACGAAGCATCAGCCTGTCGAAAGTTTCATTGATCATACCGCCCATTCCTACTATTAAAAGTGGTAATGCGTAGATCATCATTTCTTTCCAAAGCTTTGAATCGAAATTAAAACGGATCTCCAAAATTTCACGTGCAAGTAATAAAAGTGTTAACCCCGATTGTATCACGTTGGCGAGGATCACATAAACGATGGGATTTGTCTTGTGATCATAAAAAAGTGTTACCCAACTGTTGTGATCCGCTTTATAAAGTTGCGGGCAATAACTTATAAAGAACCAGGTAAAAAAAATGTTGATGAGAATTCCCGATACCCTTACAAACGCAAATTTCTTCGGTCTTCCCTGTTCACGCAATCTAGCAAAAGGAATGGTAGTGAATGCATCCAAAGCAATTACAATAATGCTATACTGTATCATTTTTGGAAATGCTTCCAGGCCGGTAATGCCTGCAAATATGGATTGATTGAACCATAATAATGTTGTAAGCAGGATCGTAGAAAAGATCAATGACAAAGAAGCCGTACTGTAAATGGTATTTTTATATTCGGGTTTGGATGCAAAACGGAAATAAGCAGTTTCAAATCCGTAAGTAAAAAGGATATTAAAAATGGGAATGGCAGAATAAATAATGCCCATCTTACCATAGTCACTTGCATTGGCAAGTGTATAAGTAAGATAAGGTGTAAGCAGGTAGTTGATAAACTTTGCAGCTATTGTACTTCCCCCGTACCAAACCGTTTGCCCGGCTAATTTTTTTATTCCACTCAATATTGAATTTCTTTAAAGGTCAAATTTAATTTGAAGATTTGAAGATTTGAAAATGAGAAGTATTTTTTTGTATTGAAATATCGCTATTCTTTTATACGTCTATGATCACAAGGTTCAAAACCTGCTCCATCGGAGCATTTTGTTTATAGAATGAAGATTTGAATCATTCATTTCGTTCCGTAGGAACGTATTGTGCCCTGATAAACACAAATCGTTCCTATGGAACGAATACAATTTTATTTATACATGCTATAAATATATTGCTCCACCGGAGCGGGTTTCTAACAGTTGTGGTCTCTGACCTGTTTCAGTGTAATTTTCAAATCTTCAGATTGTCTAATTACTGTCTTGCCGGTTCAGCATGAATTTTTTTCGGAACAATATCATTTGCATAAAGAAGGCTCGGGCCAAATCTTGGATCTTTAATAAAGCTGCTATCCGTTAGCGTATACAAAAAATAAACAAGATTGTTTTTTTCCCTTGGTGTCAGGTCGATCCTTCTTTGTAAAGAAGTATCCAGCGTTGGCTGGTAATTGATAAGACCTGTTCTGTAATGATCCACTACCTGGTAAAGACTGAAAATGCGGCCATCATGCATGTAAGGAAATGTTACCTGTACATTCCTGAGTGTCGGCACTTTAAACTTTAATGAATCAGCCGAAAGCCCTGTTATTTTTTCTCTTCCAATATCATTGAACCTGTTAAGTGAAAGACCATTATTCCTGAAACTATTATCGGTAAACAATGGTTCTTTGTGGCAGCTGGCACATTTTGCTTTAAAAATATTATAGCCATCCAGTTCATAAGCTGAAAACTTTGCTTCGCCACGTTGTACCTTATCGTATTTACTGTTGCAGCTGATAAGGCTACCAGTAAATTGTGCAATTGCTTTCAACATACGTTGGCTATTGATCGTTGGATCGCCAAACGCAGCTTTGAACATGCGCCTGTAAGAAGTATCTTTTTTTAATTTGAATATAACGCTGTCTAATTTTTCGCCCATTTCATTTGGAGCAGTTATCGGCGACAATGGTTGTACTTCTATATGATTGATGCCTCCATCCCAATGCAATTCCTTCATCCATGCAAGATTTGCCAATGAAGGCGCATTGCGTGTGCTGAATGTATTGTTTACGCCATGGCTCAGATCATGATCATAAGTTGCAAAAGCGGCAAACTGCTGGTGACAACTTGCACAACTTGTTTCATTGTCTTTTGCCAGTCTCCCATCATAAAACAATCTTTTGCCAAGCTGGAAACCTTCTTCAGTCAATTTATTTTTTGCATAAATATCTGTTGGAGGTTTTGGCCATCCTTCCGGAATTTTAAGTTTTATTGGTGTTGGGGCATAAGGGCCATAACCATCATTATTGACGGCACTAATAAAAAAAGATGCTGCAATACAAACGATGAGTATCGATATGATGATCTTTATTTTCAATGCTTATTTTATTGTCATCACGGAAAACAAACTGCTGAAATTGGAAGCAATTTTTTTTGCCATACCGCCCATGGTCATCCACATTGGTGTTTCGCTGATCTTTATATCAGCATTGTTTTTCCAGTAATGATCGAGGTTTGTTTCAATGATAAGTTCAGTAACACTATTTTCTTTGATAGAAAGTGATTGCGGAAAATCCAGTTTAATTAAAGTAGCTACATTGTTTTCAGCTTTGTATCCACCAATATGATGTTCTATACGGTTAAGATCTGCAGTAGAAGCTGATGATGTTCCTTCAAGTTTGAACATTACATATCCTGAGCTCCATGTCCAGAACATATCGTTCATTGGATCCAGCGCACCTGTTTGTGCACCGCTGCAATTGTGAGCACTATCAACGCCTAATAAAAATTGTATTTTTTTATAATTACCTGCATTCAGAGTTATATCAAAACTATTGTTCTCTTCTGCAGCATTTATTAAATGGTAAACATCATTTTCAGGCAATTGATTGCTGCCCGGAATAAGTACATTGCCTATATAATATTTTAACTTACTTACGCTATACTGCTCACCAAAGGCATTTGTATAAAGTGAATCACGCAGTACAATAGGTTTCCCATTTGCTGTATTTACAAAAGTAATTTTTAGTGTACCTGTTTTATTTACTGCATTCTTAAATGAAAGAACAGCTATGCAGGAAATGATCAACACAACCAGGCTATAAAATTTTATATGTAAAAATGATCTAGTCATGTGCGCTTACTTTTTTCCTTGACTGTTTTAATTCGCCAGCTTTTTTCTTGTTCTCCAATCTTTTTTCTTTTATGGCTTTACCTGGTTTTGTTGCTTTTCTTTTTTTCTGAACAACCAATGCATGGCTTACTAACAGGTTCATTTTTTTTACCACCAGTTCTTTATTTCCCAGTTGTGTTCTTTCTGCCTGGCTTTTTACCAATAAAAAACCTTCTGAATTTATCTTGTTAGCAAGTTTTTCTATGATCCTTGTTTTTTCTTCACCCGTAAAAAAAGCGCTGCTTTCCACATGCCAATAGCCTTCTACCATGGTTTCCACCTTGTTTACATTTTGACCACCTTTTCCACCGCTCCTGGCCGTTTTAAACTTTATTTCCGTAGATATATCAGTCATCTTGCCAAAATTACCGATAAAAGCACTGAAATTGCAGCGTATAAGCTCATTAGTAAGGTTAATATTTCGGAAAGAGAGAAAAATTTTAGATTTTTGCATGAAACGACCCAGGATATGCTGAACGGAATTTATCATTCACTCAAAGAACGCAAGCGGCAGAACAAAAAATCTTTTGCTGTGCTGGTTGATCCTGATAAAGTGAATGACAGTTATATGGAACAATTGATCCCCCTTGTTGTAGACGCAAAAGTGGATTATTTGTTCGTGGGTGGAAGCCTCGTTATTTCCAACTACCTGGACGACTGTGTACAATTGATCAAAAAAAATTGCGATATACCTGTAATTCTTTTCCCGGGCAGTCCATCGCAGGTTAGCAAGTATGCAGACGCATTATTATACCTTTCCCTCATCAGCGGCCGTAATCCTGAATTATTGATAGGCCAGCATGTTGTTTCTGCTCCTGTTGTAAAACAAAGTGGCTTGGAAATTATGTCGACAGGTTATATGGTCATTGATGGTGGCGCACCAACCACTGTTTCTTATATCAGCAATGCAAGCCCACTGCCTTCAGATAAAAATGAGATCGCTATGTGTACTGCCATGGCTGGTGAAATGCTGGGTATGAAATTGATTTATATGGATGCGGGCAGTGGCGCTAAAAGAGCCATTTCAGAATCAATGATAGAAAAAGTTGGAGGTTGTATTGATGTTCCACTTATTGTTGGTGGCGGCATTACCAATCCAGAAAAAGCATATTTGAATTGCAAAGCCGGCGCCGATGTGATCGTTGTTGGTAATGCGATTGAAAAAGATGCAGGACTTATTAAAGAAATTTCTGCGGCGATACATAGTGTGCCGGTAAGGCTATAACTCAGTAACGGCAATCGGCAATCGACCTGGCATTATCTATTGCCGTTACAACCTTCTCAACAATTTATCCGTTCTTACCTACAGTTCATCCGGTATAAGTTTTCCCTCTTAATGGCCATGTTTACATTTACAATATGAAAGCAATTGTAATAGGTACGGGCCGCATGGCAAGAGGTATTGTAAGTGTTTTGGCAAAAGCATATCCTGGTAAGATCGGTTTGTTTAGCAGGGATATTAAAAAAGCAAAAGCGTTGATCAATGAACTGCAGGTTGATGCTATTGCTTTAAATGAAACCCAACAATTCAATGCAGCAATTATTATACATACACTATGGTACAAGGATGTATTGATCTGGATAAAAAAATATGAAAAGGAATTAAAAGGCAAAATACTGGTTGATATAACCAATCCATTCAATGAAAATTATGATGATTTTGTTATTGACTACAATACATCATCAGCAGAAGAAATACAGAAACTTATTCCCGGAACAATTGTAGCCGGTGCTTTTAAAAACACATATTGGGTTGTTTTTGATCAGCCTGAATTCGGAGGCATTAAAAGCGATATTTATGTAACTGCTGATAAGGATGAGGAAAGAAAGAAAATAATGGAGTTGTTACAACCAATTCCATTTAGAATTTTTGACGCAGGTAAATTAAAAAATAACCGAACGATAGAAAGGATGACATTGTTGGAAAAAGAGTTAGCTACAAAAGCAGGCAATCATCCACGTGTGTCTTTTCATCTTTGGGGCGTATAGTGTATGAACAGGAAATCTTTTATACAGGGTTTGTTTCTTCTTGCTGCAACACCAGGATCATTATTTACACGATCAAATTTTTTTATGGATCATATTCGTTTACTGCGACATGCTACTTTGGTTATTAAAATTGGAAATATACAATTGCTTGTGGATCCCATGCTTGCTGCAAAAGATGAAATGGATCCTGTACAGAATTGTGGCAATGACATAAGAATACCAATGGTAGATCTGCCGTTTACTAAATCTGAATTGGAAAAAATTCTAAATGAAGTTGATGCAATTGTAATAACACATACGCACAGGGATCATTGGGATAAAGTGGCGCAGGATCTGGTAAATAAAAACAAAATTATATTCTGCCAACCTTCGGATGCAGATAAAATAAAAAGCCAGGGTTTTATCAATGTAACAGTCATTGATGATGTGATGGTTTGGAAAGGAATAACGATCTGCAGAACCAAAGGTCAGCATGGAACAGGAGAGATCGGAAAAAAGATGGGGGAAGTTTCGGGTTTTGTTTTTAATGATGGCAAACAAAAAATTTATGTTGCAGGGGATACGATCTGGTGTAATGATGTTGAAGAAGCAATACATACACACAAGCCAGGAACAATTGTATTGAATGCAGGTGCTGCGAAATTTTTATCTGGTGATCCAATTACGATGACACCACAGGATATTATTAAAGTTCATGAAACAATTCCTGCAGCAAAATTAATTGCGGTGCATATGGATACGGTAAATCATTGTTTTGCTAAACGAGTGGATCTGAAAAAAATACTTGAAGAAAATAAATTGGAATCAAAAATTATTATTCCGGCTGATGGGGAAGTAATGAATTTATGAGACAAAGTTCATTACTTAAAAAATAAAACTGCGGAGACGCAAAGGCGCTAAAGAACTTCTTTGGCGCCTTTGCGTCTCCGCAGTTAAAATCTTTTATTATTACAAACTCATCATCTCCTTAAACTTCACCGCCTGTCTCCTGCTTACTTCAATTTTTTCACCACCCTTAAGATCAAGCAACAAACCTCCATTGAAATAAGGCTCTACTTTATCGATCATTCTAAGATTCACAATATGTTTGCGGTTTGCCCGGAAAAATGTTTTTTCATCCAACCTGTCTTCCAGTGCATTGAGTGATTTTAATATTAAAGGCTTATTGGTAGAAAAATAAACTTTTGCATAGTTGCCAACGCTTTCGAATAGCCGCACTTCTGAAAGTTTTACGAACCAGCATCTTTCACCATCTTTTACAAATACCTGGTCCGATTCGCTCAACATGCCACGATGAATGCCTGCTATGGTTGCAGCCATTTCTTTTTCTTCAGCCTGTTGTAATTTATGTAAAGCGTCTGCAAGACGTTTGGGCTCTACCGGTTTCATCAGGTAATCCAGTGCATTTACTTCAAATGCCTTCAATGCAAATTCATCGTAAGCAGTTGTGAAGATCACATGTGGAGCTCTTTCAAGTTCGGTCAACATATCGAAGCCGGTTTTTCCCGGCATTTGTATATCAAGAAAAATAAGGTCTGGTGAAAGGCTCTCAATTTTTTCAATGCCTTCATTTGCATTGGCTGCTTCCCCGATAACTTCTACTTCGGGAAAATCCTGTAATAGTTTTTTAAGCTCGTTTCTTGCAAGTCTTTCGTCGTCAATGATCAGCGCTTTGTGCATGATTTAATTTTTAATTATTAATTTTTAAGTTGCCATGAGGTAAGTACTGGAAACCGGCATAATAATTTTCGATTCAACCATACTTCCTTCTATATCGTGTATTTCAAAATTTGCTTTTCCCTGGTATAAAAGATTCAACCTGTCTTGCGTGCTTTTAATACCAAACCCTTCATCATTGTTTCCTTTATGGCCATTCAACCTTCCGGAATTTTGTACAACGAGTTCATGATGCCCATTCTTAAAATCAGAAATGATACGGATCATACCACCATTGATCTGTTTGCTGATACCATGCTTGATGGCATTTTCAACAAGTGTTTGCAACATCATTGGAGGTACAGGTTGACTGAGTGTATTTTCATCAATATTCAATTCTATTTTTAATCTTTCTTCAAAGCGCATGTGTTCGAGTGCCAGGTAATCTTTTACAATGTCGAGCTCCTGTTGCAGCGGTACCGTTTCCATTTTTTCTGCCTGCATACTGCTGCGAAGAATATTACTCAATTCAGTGATAGCCGTTCTTGCACGTTGTGGATTTTCATCTACCAAAGCACGAATACTGTTAAGCGCATTAAAAATAAAATGTGGATTGATGTGTGATTTGATCGTTTTTAGCTCCAGTGATTTTACAACTGCTTCAAGGCGTAAAGTATCGAGTTGCTGTCTTCGGTTGCTTTCAACATAATGATAAATAAAATAGATAAGGTTCCATACCAGGATCAGCCAGAGTGCATTGAAACTGCTGAGAAAAAGTCGCTCTGCTTTGCTGAATTTTTGTAACCGTTCGGGATTATAGCCAATTAAATAATCTACGGATTCTGATATTACGCCAAGTAAAATGGCAAAAATAATTGTGAGGACAACGAAGTAAATGATTTGTGTTTTTAAAGGCTTTTCCAATACTTTCAGAAAAAAAATATTGAGCCGCATGATATGTGTAATGATAAGGCCAAGTACACATGTAAGAATTAAACTGGTGAAATATAATTTTCCTGGTTTGCCAAATGTTGATACGAAGAACACACTTATGGCAACATTTACTGACCACCCTACAATCTGGCACCACCAATATCTCGATACTTTATTAAACATATTATTAATGCAAAGCTATACAGCTTGAAAGGTTAATTTACGACGGATTTGATTAATGGCGAAATGCTGTTGTAAAAGGTGTTGTGCCTGTTAATGAAACTTAAACTCATTATTTTTTTAATAGTTTAAATGCATGGTACCAATCGTTATTTATAAAACCAGGGATGCACCATAAAATGGCCAAAGGCTCTATGGCCCTGGCTGCAGCAGCAACACCCATGTCTTCTGTTTCCCAGCCAAACAGATCTAATATATTGGCAACAACATTTTTTGCGTCTCCATCATTTCCGCAAATGAACATTGTCGGTTTTGTACCGGCAAAATCAGGTTTATACATGGTTCCGCTTCCCGCAATGTTGAATGCTTTTACAAATTTTGCTGCGGGTATTTTCTTTTGCAATTTTTCCAGCAGCGATTCATTCAGATCAGTAAAGAATTTTAGAACAGCGTCAGTCGGTGGATCTTTTGCAATGGGATTGGTTGTATCGATCACGATCTTTCCATAAAAATGTTGTGGCCCTGCAATTTGTATTGCATTGGTTGCAACAAGGCCGCTTACCGACAGCACAATGATTTCAGCAAATATTGCGGTCTCTTCAAAACTGCCGGTCAGTCCTTTTGTGTTTTCATTTTTCCATTTTATAACTTCATCTTTTGATGTGTTCCTGCTGCCAAGCATTACTTCATATCCTTCCTGCAGGAAAGCATTGCCAAGTGTACGGCCTACGATGCCGGAACCAATGATGCCTATTTTCATGTTGTTGATTTTTTAGTTGATCGGTTAAAAAATTGATTGGTTGACAGGTTAACAGAGTTGACAAAGAAATAAACTTATTAACCTCTCAACTTTTCAACCTTACAACCACCCATAATGTTTAGTTTTACAAAGTAGAAAAAACAAATAGATGGGCAATCCCAATTTAAACACAAATAAAGATTTTTTGCAACCTGCAGATAAAGAATTTGAGAATAATATCAGGCCGGGCCTGATCGATGAGTTTAGCGGGCAGGCCCAGATCATCGAAAACATCACTGTTTTTATAAAAGCATCTAAATTAAGAGGTGAGGCATTGGATCATATTTTGTTTCACGGCCCGCCGGGATTGGGTAAAACAACTTTATCAAGGATCGTTGCAAATGAAATGGGAGTGAATATAAAAGAGACCTCGGGCCCGGTTATAGAAAAACCCGGAGACCTTGCAGGGCTACTCACAAATCTTGAACCCAATGATGTATTGTTCATAGATGAAATTCACCGGTTGAGTACAGTAGTGGAAGAATACCTTTATGCAGCCATGGAAGATTACCGTATTGATATCATGATCGACAGTGGGCCCAATGCAAGAAGTGTACAACTTACTTTAAACCCTTTTACTTTAATTGGTGCCACTACACGAAGTGGTTTGCTTACGGCGCCATTGTTATCACGCTTTGGTATTAAGGCAAGGCTTGAATATTATGATGCAGCAACACTGAAAAATATTTTATTAAGAAGTTCAAAAATCCTCAATACAAAAATTACAAGTGATGCTGCTGCCGAAATAGCAGGGCGCAGCAGGGGTACACCACGTATTGCCAATGGCTTATTAAGAAGGGTGAGGGATTTTGCACAGGTCATTGGAAATGGTGTGATCGACATGAGCATTACCGAACATGCATTAAAAGCATTGAATGTAGATCAGCATGGCCTGGACGAAATGGATAACCGTATTTTAAGTACGATCATCGAAAAGTTTAAAGGCGGCCCTGTTGGCATTACAACAATTGCAACCGCTGTTGGTGAAGAAACGGGCACACTGGAAGAAGTTTATGAACCTTTTTTGATCCAGGAAGGATTTATTATGCGTACTTCAAGGGGACGTGAAGTTACTGACAAGGCATATAAACATTTGCGAAAAATTCCACCGGCGAGCAGAGGGGGGCAGAGTGATTTGTTTAGTGAGCGCTAAAAAGAAATTAAGAATTAAAAATTAAGAATTAAAGGGGTTGCCTGATTCTTAATTTTTAATTCTTAATTTTTAATTTATTCAGACACTACAAGCCTGAATCCATTACCATGAATATTTACAATCTCAAGTTTGGAATCTTCTTTCAGGTACTTGCGTAATTTGGCAATATATACGTCCATGCTACGACCATTGAAGTAAGTATCGCTTCCCCATATTTTCTTGAGGGCGGCTTCTCTTGGTAAAAGGTCGTTCTTATATTCAGAGAGCATTTTTAAAAGTTCATTTTCTTTTGGAGAAAGCGTTTGTACTTTCCCGTTAATGGTCAATTCACGAAGGCGTGGATTGAAATGGTAATTGCCAAGATCAAACTCAGCATTTACTTCTTCCCTGTGCATTTCTTCATTGCGCTTTAAGATAGCTTTGATCTTATGCAGCAATACTTCGCTGTCGAAAGGTTTTGTGATATAATCATCTGCACCAAGTTTATATCCCTGGATGATATCATCCTTCATTGTTTTTGCACTAAGGAAAAATAATGGTACATCAGGATTGATATCCCTGATCTCTTCTGCTAGTGTAAATCCGTCCATGTTTGGCATCATTACATCCAACAGGCATATGTCGAATTTCTCACGTTGAAAAGCAGCAAGTCCAAGCCGGCCATCTCTTTCCAGTGTAACATCATAATCGTTTAATTCAAGATAATTTTTCAATACCATGCCAAGGTTTGTATCGTCTTCGCACAATAGAATTTTTGGTTTTGCTGCTTCCATTGTTTTTTGATTTATTTATAATTACAAATAAAATTAATTCATTTTTCAATTAGCTAAGATAGTGCCTAATTTTTTGTTAAAGGGAAAAGCAGCTTAATAGGTTGAAAGGTTTAAAAGTTCACAAGGTTGCGAGCTAGTCCTTTTCAACCTTTTCAACTTTTTCAACTTTTAAACCTCTTTTTCCTTGTATCTTTCAGCAATAAATTTTATTACCATGGCAGATAAAAATGTGTTTATTGAAGCAATTAAAAACGGGTATAGTTTTAAAGGAGAATGCGTACAGGTTGGAACTGCATTGCTTAATGGTGAAGTGGTTCCTGAAGCACGGATCTTTCTTCCATTAAAAACCATGAACAGGCATGGCCTGATCGCGGGTGCTACAGGTACAGGAAAAACAAAAACACTGCAAATGATCAGCGAATTCCTGAGTGATGCAAGTGTGCCTGTATTGTTACTTGATATAAAAGGCGACCTGAGTGGCATTGCTGCAATGGGAAGTTCCAATGATAAAGTGGTTGATCGTTACAAGAAATTAAATCTTACGTATACACCTGCCTTGTTTCCGGCAGAATTATTAACGCTTACAGGAAAGAACGGCGTTCACCTACGGGCAACAGTTAGTGAGTTTGGTCCTGTGTTGTTAAGCAAGATATTAGGGCTTAATGATACCCAGGGTGGCGTAGTGGCATTGATCTTTAAATATTGCGATGATAACAAAATGCCTTTGCTTGACCTGAAGGATTTTATTAAAGTGCTCCAATATGTTGGTGATGAAGGCAAGGCTGAAATAGAAAAGATGTATGGTAAAATTTCTACAACATCAACCGGCACGATACTAAGAAAGGTAATTGAATTGCAGCAACAAGGCGCCGATATCTTTTTTGGTGAAAAAAGTTTTGAAGTTGAAGACCTGATGCGGATGAGCAACGATGGTAGGGGAATGATCAATGTGCTAAGGGTTGCAGATCTACAGGACAAACCGAAACTTTTTTCTTCTTTTATGCTGCAGATGCTGGCAGAGCTATATGCAACATCTCCTGAAGAAGGCGATATGGATAAACCAAAACTGATCATGTTCATAGATGAGGCTCATCTCATCTTCCAGGAAGCAAGTTCTGAACTTGTTCAACAAATTGAAACGATCATCAAACTTATTCGTTCCAAAGGCATTGGTATTTTCTTTTGTACACAAAACCCAATGGATATTCCTGCAAGTGTACTGGGACAATTAGGACTCAAAATTCAACATGCACTCAGGGCATTTACTGCGGCAGATAGAAAAGTAATAAAGCAAACTGCAGAAAATTATCCTGAAACAGAATTTTATAAAACGGAGGACCTGATCACACAATTGGGGATTGGTGAAGCACTGGTAACACTTTTAAACGAAAAGGGAATTCCAACGCCACTGGCACATACCATGCTTTGTTCACCACGAAGCCGCATGGATGTACTAACAGATGCAGAAGTAAACGACATTAATGCAAAATCAAAGCTCGTTGCAAAATACAATGAAACGATAGACAGCGTTAGTGCCTACGAAATACTTACGGCCAAATTGGAAGAGGCAACAGAAAAGACCGCAGCAGTTGAAAAAGCCACTTCCACCAAAGCAGCCAAAGAAGAATCTACAGCGCTTGAAAAAGTAGCAAACAATACTGTCGTTAAAAGTATGCTTCGAACCGCCGGCAATGGCCTTGTACGTGGATTGCTCGGCGCATTGGGACTTGGAGGAAAAAGCAGGTCAAAAAAATCAGGTTGGTTCTAAAGTTAGAAACAGGGAGATAAATATAACCCGGTCCGGGCGGCCTGCTCAATGGTTTTAATAAGATTTATACTTAAAACAGAACTTTCATTTGGGTACCAAAACAAGGAAAAAATCAGCCAAAAATACCTTTGTAAATATTTGTTAATCAGTAATTTATAGGCATGTGTTAACTGTACACATCCTAAAGTTTTTTTTAAAATAATTGCCAAATGACTTGGAGAATGGTAAAAACCACATTATCTTCGTTTCGGTTTTTCATAGGATATTGGATTTTAAAGCGGGACTAGATTTCTATCTTGGTCCCTTTTTTATTTTATAGAACGCCTATTTCATCTTTAAACTCACACCAGGGCCATATCGCCTTTTGTATCAGCTATTATAATATTTTCTGACCTCAGAAAATTAATAACCTTCCAAAGTCTTTGTCTTTTGTGGTTGCTTAACTGGCTTTCAATCATGGCTGCCGGTTGTGGGCCGGTCTTTAGAAACTTTAATATATTTTCAGCGATTAATTTAAATTCTTCATCGGTAAGGATATCTGTTTTATTGTTAATGCAATTATCACAGATGCCACAACTTCCCATCTTCGTATCATTAAAATAGTTACCGATCAAAATGCTGCGACAGTTTTTTGTATCGCCAACAAATTTTACCATGGCATCAATTCTTGCTTTATAGTTTTGTTTACGCAACAAAATATCCCTGCTGTTTACTTTAAAACTATCAGCATACATCCGGTTTCTTAATAAGATTATTTGCGGCTTGTCATGTTGTGGCTCATATTGAATAATATGGTATTGATGAAGCTTTGATAATTGTTCCTTTACGGTGTCAACCTCTTCCCCCAGGAATTTAGCCAATAAGGTCTCATAGATCGTTGCGGGGTAATCAAATATTCCTTCATAAGTCCTGAGCAGTCCTTTTACCAATGGTTCCAAAGATGGTTGCTGCTTTTCAAATTCATACAGGTCATTTTTTGACGCAGTAAAAACAACTGTAGAGGGTTTAAAGAAAACTTCCGAATAATTGATCAATCCTTCCTGCGATAAGGCCTGCAGCCCATAACTGGCCTTTAAAATATTAAGCTTAAAATTTTCTGTGAACGTGGCAATGTCAAAATCAAATGATTGCTCTTCACCAATGCCTGCGGGTACCTGTAAATAATTCATTAGATCAGTATAGATCTTTTTTATGGCTGCTTCTTCAGGAAAACGGATGTCGGTAAGTGCATACAGGTCTTCTGTTTCTTTTGCGTTGTGAAGCAAAACGGCATAGGCCCTTTTCCCATCTCTTCCCGCTCTTCCTGCTTCCTGGTAATAATTTTCCAGGTTATCAGGAACATCATAATGTACAACAACCCTTACATCAGGTTTGTCTATACCCATACCAAACGCATTGGTAGCAACAATAACCCTTGTTTTATTGCTGATCCAGTCTTCCTGTCGTAAAGTTCTTTGCTCATTGTTTAGGCCCGCGTGATAATATGCAGCATTGATACTATTTAGTTTCAACAAATCGGCAACCTGCTGGGTTTGCCTCCTGCTTTTACAATAAACAATGGCTGTGCCTTTTACATTTTTTAATATCTCCAGCAATTTTGTTTGTTTGGATACAGGCTCAAAAACACTATAAGAAAGATTTGGTCTTGCAAATGATTGCTGGAAGCGTGCCTGGTCTTTTTTAAAATTTAATTTTTCACAAATATCATTTTGAACCGGTAGGGTAGCCGATGCAGTTAGTGCAATAAATGGCACGCCTGGCAATTCCTCACGCAAAGTAGCAATACGGAGATAAGGTGGCCTGAAATCATAACCCCATTGCGAAATACAATGGGCTTCATCAATGGCGATCAGGCAAGGTTTTATTGCCGGTAAAAATTCCAGGAATAAATTAGTTTCAAGTCTTTCAGGAGAAACATATAAAAACTTATAATTTCCAAATGCTGCATTTTGCAATGTTTGTTTCACATCTGAAAAGGACATGCCGGAATAGATGGCCAGTGCAGGTATTCCTTTTCTTTTAAGATTCTCTACCTGGTCCTTCATCAATGCGATCAACGGACTTATCACAAGACAGATGCCATCCATCATCATTGCAGGAACCTGGAAACAAACCGATTTACCCCCACCTGTTGGCAGCAATGCAAGTACATCCTTTTTTGCAATGACGGCTTGTATGATATCTTCCTGCAACGGCCGGAAATGATCATGGCCCCAGTATTTTTTTAATATGAAATATGCGTCACCCAATTTCTTATCGATAAGCTATGAAGTTAGTATGTTGATTCGTTTAAAATCACATTGACCAGTGTAAAATTTATTTAGTGGAATGAAAGAAAGATTTATGAGCAAACTCACCATAACAGTTTAGAAGATTTTCTCACAGATCAAAAAAGATTAAGTAGCGCAGATTAAAGATGATTTATCATTTTATATTCTAAAATCTTTCTAATCTGCGTGTCTTCAATCATCTTAATCTACTGGAAAATTGTTGCCATGACCCGGCGTTTCACCAGCCATTTAATAACGAGGTTGGTGAAAACATCAAACCGCGGCAAGTAAAGTAATAAGGCAGAAATTATTTTCTGCCTTATTTACGTAAATTACCTCTTCTATGAAATATCTTTTATTAATTCTTGCAATTAGCACTTGTCGGGGCGATGCTGCAAAAAAAGATGAAGCGAGAAAAACAAAATTTATCAATCTCCAGGAACCTTTCCTGAACAGCGTTCCTGACTCCATGAAAAAGTATATCGCCTATTTCGATACCGTTTACCTGGATGATCAAAAGTATAGAAGTTACCTGGATCCATATCTCATGAGAAAACATCCGGAGCAGAAAAAGTTGGATTCAATTAATCTTATTAAAATAAAATCCTTTCTAAATAAATACGGTTATCCTTCTTGTTTTTTTGTGGGGATAAAAGTACAAACAACCATAAATCTTGTCATTCAGCATGCTCCCGTAGCGTTCCAGGAAGAAATGCTCCCCTATGTTGCTAAAGCATTTTTTGAAGGTAAGGTACCTGGTGGACCTCTTGCAATGTTAGAAGATCGGATAAACTATTATAAAAAACGACCTCAATATTATGGGACTCAAATTATGGCCCTTGGAAAGGACCTCAAAGTTTATCCCCTTCGAAACCTGGACTCAGTGAATTTATATAGGAAGCAGATTGGTTTTTATCAAACTTTGGAAGAGTATATAATGGCATTTTTCAAGATGAAATTTTCTGTAGAGGATTACAAAAGTTACGAGCCAGCTTTAATAAAAACCTATAACGTACAGATGGATTCTCAAAGTGTTCATATTCCTATTCCAATTAACCAGTAATAGTTAAGCAAATGCAGCGGCGGCATCATTAATGTGATGACGAAATATTTTTAAGGCATCAATAAATTACGCTTTGATCATAAAACCTTTTTTACAAAAAGTCTTACCGAGTTTAATCCTAAAACCACATCACTTAAACCCATTGCCAATGCACCGAATGTTGGCGTAAGCAATCCAACAGCTGCAACGGGAATCGCTACGATGTTGTATAAAAAAGCCCAAAAGAGATTTTGTTTGATGGTAAGATAAGTATGCTTTCCAAGTCCTAATGCCTCCGGTAAATTTTTTAAACCATGGTTCATTAAAATTACGTCGGCACTTTGCATGGCAATTTGTGTGGCCTCACTTAAAGAAATTCCCAATGTAGCTTTTGCCAGTGCAGGAGCATCATTGATGCCATCGCCAATCATGGCTGTTGGCATGATCTCATTTAAGGCAGTAATTTTTTCAAGTTTTTGTTGTGGTGTTTGTTCAGCGATCACGTCATCAATGCCAAGTTCTTTTGCCACGGCTTCACATTTTTCTTTTTTATCACCACTCAGTAATATTGTTTTTATGTTTTGATCATGCAACCATTTTATAACAGTCGCGGCTTCTTTTCTTATTTCATCTTTTGCATCGATCCACCCGATCAGTTCTTTGTTCTTTAAAATAAAAATATTGTGGTTGTTATCTGTAGAATTCTGCGATAATATTTTATAAGAACCGGATTCATAAACATTGCCATGTGTATCTTCTGCGATCAAACCAATTCCTTTTACCTCTTTGATATTTTTCCATCTTATCGGATGATTGCTTTTCCATTCTGCTGCAACAGCTTTCGCCAAAGGATGATTGGAAAACTTATGCATGGAAAAAGCAATTTTTTTAAATTCATTTTCATCAATAAAAGACTTGTATCCTGGAATAATGAACAAACCAGTAGTAAGTGTTCCCGTTTTATCAAACACAACCTGCCTGATCGTTTTAAATGATTCAAGGCTTGACGCATTACGAAAAAGAATTCCTTTTTTAGCCGCACGACCAAGGCCGACAGCAATGGCAGCAGGTGTTGCAATACCCATTGCACAGGGACATGAGATCACCAATACTGCGATCGCACGCATTAATGAAGCGCCACCTGTAATATCAAACAGTGTAAAATTTATAATGAATGTCAGCAATGCAATGCCTATCACCACCGGAACAAATATGGCACTTATCTTATCAGCCAACTTCTGCATTGGCGGTTTTTCCTGTTGTGCATTTTGAACCATTTGGAGTATGGCAGAAAGCACGGTGTCTTTACCGGTAGCCGTTACCTGCGCTTTTACAATTCCATTTTCCAAAATACTTCCACCAATAAGAGAATCTTTTTTTTCTTTGAATAAAGGAGCGCTTTCTCCTGTTATGATCGCTTCACTTACCATACAATCGCCCCATAAAATTTTACAATCGATAGGAACCTGCTCACCATTTTTTATTAAGATAAGATCACCATGTTTTAGTTGTGTATTCTCTATTGGGAAAATATGTTCTTTGTGTTCATCATCAAAAGCGATCATATTCGCCATTAGCTTTTGTGATCTTGTCAGTGACTTGATAGCACGTTGCGTAGATTGCATGGACGCTTCTTCCATATAATTTCCAAAAAATACAAGCGTGATAATGGAAGCGGTTGTTTCAAAGAACAGGTATTCATCACCAAGATGTAAAACAGCGCCTGTAAGACTATAAACAAATGATGCCAATGCCCCCAATGCGATCAACACATTCATATTTGGCATTCCATTCAAAATACTTTTTAAGGCGCTTCTTCCGAAAAACCACATACCAATCATAAAGACTGGCAGGCAAAGAGATAATTGTATCCACGGATCCATCAGCCAGTGAATGGGCACCCAACTGTGCAGCATGTGCAACATCAGCACCAATGTAAAAGGGAGTGTAAAGAGGAAACGTTGTTTGTTATTTGACAGGAATGGTTTCTTCTCATTGATCGCTGCAGTTTCATCAACAACTTTAAAACCCAGTGAACCAATTCCGTTTTTTAGTTTTGATATTTCTGTCTTTTCTTTTTTAATAAAACTCACCGCTCCGTCAAGTGGATTGACATTTACTTCCTGCATGCCTTCTTTCTGTAAAAATTTGCGTACAGACAAGGCACAATTGCTACAGGTCATTCCTTCCACTTTCCAGTCTACTTTTTCCATTCTGCAAAATTATCTTATGCGATGGTCATGCATTTACTAATTATGAAATTTATCTTTGCATCATGGTTGTTGATTTTCGATTAGAAGACATAGAAAATGCTGCGCAGGAATTCCTGGCGATGATAGGCGTAAAAAAAGTAATTGCTTTTCATGGCGAAATGGGAGCAGGTAAAACGACATTCATTCATGCTATTTGCAATGAACTGGAAGTAGAAAACTCGATCAGTAGCCCTACCTTTTCCATCATTAATGAATACAATACACCCAACGGGGCAAATATTTTTCATATGGACCTTTACCGGTTAAAAGATGAACAGGAAGCCATCAATGCCGGTGTGGAAGATGCTTTGTATTCCGGCAATATATGCCTGGTGGAATGGCCAGAAAAAGCCCCTGGTATTTTTCCTATAGATACGGTTCATTGTTATTTAACTTCTATTGATCATAATAGGCGGAAGCTGAAAATAAATTTGTAATTTGTAGTATAAACAGCTTAAGTACTTAGATACTTGCAAGCAGGCTCTCACAATCTTTATATATGGCAACATCAAAACCTTTTGTATCCCCTTCTTTTTCATACGAAACCCTGGAAGAAACCCTGGATGTAAAACCCAAGGGTGAGGAAATGTGCATCGGCATTCCAAAGGAAAGTTCTTTCGAGAACAGGATAGCACTTACTCCGGAAGCTGTGGGCGTGATCATTGCAAACGGGCATACAGTGAATATTGAAAGCAATGCCGGTGTAGGGGCTAATTACAGCGATAAGGATTATAGTGATGCCGGTGCAAAGATCATTCACGATAAGAAAGAAATATTCAATTGCAACGTGATTGTAAAAAGCGGCCCGGTGAGCGATGAGGATTGTGAGTTGCTTAAACCCAATACATATGTAATTTCTCCTATACACCTTGCCGTTATGAAGCGGGAAATATTGGAGAAAATGATGGCCAAAAAAATTACGGCCCTCAGTTTTGAAAACCTTAAAGATGGTAGTGGCCACAACCCGATTGTTCGTAGCATGAGTGAGATCGCAGGAAGCGCTGTTATGCTGGTAGCGGGCCAATACCTTAGCAATGCAAATAATGGTAAAGGCGTGTTGGTAGGAGGTATCAGCGGCATTCCGCCGACAAAGGTTATTATCATCGGTGCAGGTATTGTTGGCGAGTATGCAGCAAGAACTGCTTTGGCAATGGGTGCCAGTGTGAAAATATTTGACAATAGTATTTACAGGTTAAAACGTTTGCAGAATAATATCGGCGGCCGTTTATGGACATCGGTGATAGAACCAAAAATACTGGGTAAGCAATTAAAGACCTGTGATGTGGCCATTGGCGCTTTAAGTGGTGCAGCAGGAAGAACGCCGATCGTTGTTAGCGAAGAAATGGTAAGCAACATGCGCCCGGGTAGTGTAATTGTAGACGTTAGTATTGATCATGGAGGTTGTTTTGAAACAAGCGAAGTAACTACACATGAAAAACCGGTTTTTAAAAAATACGATGTTATTCATTATTGTGTTCCTAACATTCCCAGTGGTTTTGCAAGAACTGCTTCGCAGGCCATCAGCAATGTATTGACTGCATTGTTACTGGAAACTGCGGAAGATGGCGGCATCGACAACGTTATTTGGTATAAAGTAAATATCCGAAGTGGGATCTATTTATTCAAAGGAAGCCTTACGAATATATATCTGAGTGAAAGGTTTGATTTGAAGTATACGGATCTGAATTTACTGATTGCGAGCAGGAGATAAGGGAATTGACAATTAACAATGGACAATTGACAATGCTTTTAAGATTGCAGATTAATTAATTGTCAACTGTCAATTATCAATTGTCAATTATTTGTACTTACTTATTGATATCACTTCCCCACAAAAATCATATTCCTGTTTATCATTACTGCTTACAATAACCATTTTATCTTTTGCATAATTGCTGATAAGCCGATGGTACAAAGCAATTCCATCTTCATCTAAATTAGTAGTAGGCTCATCTAATAACAAAACAGGTGTATTGCAAAAAAAAGCCTGCGCCAATTTAAGCCTTTGTTTCATTCCGCTGCTGAAATAGCGGATCTGTTTGTGTGCAGATCTTTCTAAACCCACTTCTGTAAGTATTGTTGGAATTGATTTGGTAAGTGGCTTGAATGTAGCATGAAACTGCAGTATTTCTGTCGCCGTCATTTCTTCTATCAATTCAAGATAGGGAGATGCAAATGAAAGTTGTTCATGTGCTTTAACAGAAGGAATCGCTCTGTTGCTACTTGTATTATTGTATTCAACTTTTCCTTCTGTTTGCATGATGGCCCCTGCTATAACCTGCAGTAATGTAGATTTCCCCGAACCATTAGGCCCTGTAATAGCATATGTTTTTCCTGGTAAGAATGTATAATCAACACCACGGAATATCCATTCCCTGTTGTAGCGTTTACCAGCTTTAGTGAGTGTGATTTGCATTACAGTTGAATATTGAACATTGTACGTTGAATATTGAATATTCATTTTGAAACATCAACAATAAAAATTACAACCAATATTCAACCACAAAAATAGAGAAGGTCTTACTCATCATCCATGCTTCCTTTGCTGAAACGCTTGATAATACCACGCCCGCTTTCCCTGATGAATGTTACGATCTCGTCTCTTTCATCTGTAGCAGCCAGTTCTTCTTCAATAAAATTAAGCGCCTGTGATGTGTTCAGGTTTTTATTATAAATGATGCGGTAAATGTCAAGTATCTGGTTGATCCTGTCCAATGAAAAACCCCTCCGTTTTAAACCAACAGAATTTACACCTGCATAACTTAATGGTGTACGCCCTGCTTTTATATAAGGAGGAACATCTTTGCTTACAAGCGAACCACCGGCAACGAATGCATGCTGCCCGATATGTACGAACTGGTGAATGGCGCACATACCAGCGAGAATAGAATTATCACCCATTACCACGTGCCCGGCCATTTGTGTATTGTTGCTCATGATGCAATTATTTCCAACAATACAATCATGGGCAATATGGCTATAAGCCATGATCAGGCAATTATCACCAACCTTTGTTGTCCACCTGTCCTTACTACCACGGTTGATCGTTACAAACTCACGAATGGTTGTATTGTCGCCTATTTCAACAGTTGTATTTTCTCCTTCATATTTTAGGTCCTGTGGAATACCGCCAATTACAGCGCCTGGAAAAATACGGCAATTATTTCCTATGCGTGCTCCATCCATAATGGTAACACTGCTGCCGATCCAGGTTCCTTTGCCAATCTCCACATTCTGGTGTATAACACTGAAGGGATCAATTTTTACATTGTTGGCCAGTTTGGCGTTGGGGTGAATGTATGTGTGCGGATGGATCATTTATTGATTTGAAAATTTGAAGATTTGAAAATTAATTGATTTGGTGATTTGATAATTTGGTGATTTGATAATTAGCAATTGTCACAATGTTCATTAAAAATATTTTATCAATGATAATAAAAGCATTTAAAACGTTGCATCCCAATCATCACATTTTCAAATCTTCAAATTTTCAAATCAGTCTCTCCTCACCAACTGCGCCGTAAAGTCTCCTTCTGTACAAAGTTTATTGCCAACATATACGCTGCCCCTCATTGTACAGATGCCTCTTCGTATCGGTTCTATCAATTCCATTTTTAAGATCATTGTATCACCGGGTACAACTTTTTGTTTGAATTTACAGTTGTCGATCTTTATAAAATAAGTATCATAACTACTTCCTTTCGGCATTGCATTGATACAAAGGATACCACCTGTTTGTGCAAGCGCTTCTACCTGTAATACGCCAGGCATTACCGGGTTACCGGGAAAATGTCCCTGGAAAAATGACTCATTAAAAGTTACATTCTTTATACCTACGATGCTGTTATCGGTAAGTTCAATGATTTTATCAATGAATAAAAACGGATACCTGTGTGGTAAGGTTTTTTCAATGTAATCAAGTGAATATACCGGCGGCCTGTTGGGGTTATATACCGGGATATTTTTAGTGTGCTTATTTTTCTTGATGTACTGTTTTATCTTTTTTGCAAACTCCACATTGCTGCTATGTCCTGGCCTGTTGGCAATGATATGTCCTTTGATGGGATAACCTATCAGCGCCAGGTCACCAATTACATCCAGTAATTTATGGCGTGCAGGTTCATTTGGAAAACGCAGTTCAAGATTATTTAAATAACCTTCTGTTTTTACTTCTACCTTACTGCGGCCAAAAGCTTTTGCAAGGCGATCCATTTCTTCTTCTGTAACAGGTTTATCAACAACAACGATCGCATTATTGATATCACCACCTTTGATCAGGTTATTATCGATCAGCATTTCCAGTTCATGTAAAAAAACAAAAGTACGGCAGGTAGCTATTTCCGTTTGAAATTCTTTCATGCTTTTTAAACTGGCATGTTGTGTTCCGAGCACCGGGCTATTGAAATCGATCAGTGTTGTTATTTCATATTGCGTGGCAGGTAGTGCAGTTAATTCAACCCTTTTCTTTTCATCGTAAAAAGAAAGATTGGTATCGATCATGTACCAGGCTTTGGCAGCGTCTTGTTCTACCACGCCTGTTTCTTCTATTATTTCAACAAAAGGGCCGCTACTGCCATCAATGATCGGAATTTCAGGTCCGTTGATTTCTATCAGACAATTATCAACACCCATACCTACCAATGCTGCAAGCACATGTTCTACGGTACTAACCCTTACATCATTTTGCTCCAGCGTTGTTCCTCTTGAAGTATCGGTTACCAGGTCGCAATCTGCTTTGATGATGGGCATCCCGGGCAGGTCCACTCTTTGAAACTGGTAACCAAAGCCGGCGTGGGCGGGCCTTAAGGTCATGTCAACATTAACACCAGTATGAAGGCCGGTTCCTGAAATATTTATGGGGTCCTTAAGTGTATGCTGCTTATCCGGGTTGAAATTTTTATCCATTCGCCAAAATTCAATTTGCGCAAAGATATTTTAAATGATTTGAAAATTTGAAGATTTGAAAATTTGAAGATGAAAGTTCCTTTCGCATCAAGTAATATTCAATTTCATAAAGCCTTAATCATCAAATCTTCAAATCAGAACTGGAATTGGAAGCTTCCGAAAATACCAAACCTCGATGTTTTTTTAAGTCCAACGGGATCGTTTGATAAGCGCCATACAAAATCAAAACGCAGCAGTTTAAAAATGTTGTCGATACCGGTACCAACTTCAAGGTATGTTCTACTATTAAGTGTTTTAAAACTGTTTTTCGAATTATTAAGTTTTGTATTGGCATCACTCAAAGATCCCCAAAGTGATTTTGCGGTCCAGAACTGGCGAAACTTTAATTTTCTTGTTAATGGAATAAAGCGAAACAAACCAGATCCGATATTGTGCTCAACATTAATGCCTGCAAATTTATCGCTCAGGTATTCAAAACGATTCATAAGGTTGTATGCATCCCTGTTATAATAATAAATATCATTGCCGGGGTGATTTTCTAAGAAAGCAAATGGTAAGGTTCCAAAAGTTTTTCCGGCAGACGCTTTATAACTTAAAGTGCCATAAGGCGAGATCTTCATTTTATCAGAAACAGAAGCACTCAGTTTGGTATAATTGTAAGCGCTGTTTGCTATGCCTTTTATTCCCTGTGTGGCCATCAATTCAACAACGGGATATTTTGTTCCAAGTGAATAGCGGAAATAATCGCCTTCGAAAAATTGTTCAAGATATGCCCAACGTAATTTTAGTGCAACTTCAAAACTTGTTAATGGACTTCCACTGGTTGTAGGAAAATCTGATTTAAATGGAAGGTTCAATAAAGGATCATAAGCATGATGTACAAAAAATAATTCAGTAGAAAAACCAGCCTTGCCCCAGCCTTTAAATACTTCAAATCTTACATCTTTTGTTTTAATGAATTTCCTGTTCGTATTTGGTTTGCGGATAGCAAGTGAAAAAACATTGTCCTGGCTAACCTGCCCAACCTGGCTGATGCCATTATCAATATCGTTGCTATACGAGGCATGCAAACGGAAATAAGGATCTCTTTTAAGTATCCAGAATGCTTCAGCAAGGCCTTTAAATTTTTGATCCTTGGTACCGTAAGCAAGGTAACCGTGTAAATATATTTTTTTGTTGAACCCAGTGTTGGTCCC
Source organism: Ferruginibacter sp. (assembly GCA_047601875.1). GTDB lineage: Bacteria > Bacteroidota > Bacteroidia > Chitinophagales > Chitinophagaceae > Ferruginibacter. The sequence goes on from JASGIL010000001.1 coordinate 2,824,643, forward strand.
AAGATCCCACCTGAAACGTGTGCCTTCCCAAACATTGCTACTGATCCAGTTGAACCATGGCCCGATCTCTATGTTGCCAATTTCCTTGTATCCCGTTGCAAGAAATTTTATCAGTCTTTCCAGTTTTTTAAACTTGGGCATTTGCAGCAATTTGTCAACTGTTGCATAAATGGCTTTTTCATTTGTAGATAAAGTGTCGTGTCGCAATCCATTCCATGCAGAATCCGATATATTGGTAAGTCCATCTTTTGTTACTACTATTTCCTGTACTTTCTGATCTTTAAAAAGATTGGTAATGGAATCGTTGTTGATGATAATATTTTTATACGAAGTTGTTTTTCTTCCGATCAATGTGAGTGATTGTTTACCCAATACACGGAAGTCTGCAAAGAATTTATCCCTGTTTAAAAAAAAGATGGTGTCGTTGATTGGAATGAATTCCTGGAACACACTGATCCTGTCGATATAATTAATGTTTGCATCTTTACCGAGGTAAAGCGATATTTTTTGGATCTGGTATGTTTGGCCAATTACCCACGCATCACCTTCGAAGGTATTTTGACCAGCACGTTTTGGCCGGAAAACAAAATGAAATATTTTTTTGCCGCCTTGTATTTGCGTATCGGGTACAGAAAAAGTATAGTAATCATCTGCATTATCATTGAATGGGCTGATAAAATCCTTATCCATCACATTCACAAAATTGCCATAGATGTTTACATTCTGGTTCATTACACCGGTAAGTTTCGAAATGCTTTCATTTTTAAAACCCTTGGTATTGCTGGCTCTTATATTCTCATAATATCTTTTTGGATTTTTTTGAAAAGCGTAATCACTGATGCTTTCTAAAAGATAAGCCGGTAAGAACGGATCTTTTTCAGAAGTACTATCAATATTTTCCAACACAAAAGTGAAAGGCTTTAATAGCGGATTCTTTTTAACCCTGTTTACTTTGAAATTTTTAATATCAACTTCCAGTTTGTTATAAGCTTCATAACCAAAGTTTGTGAGGTTATAACGATTGTACAATTTCTTCTTGCTCATGATCTTCTTCCATAACCACAAACCTTTATTGAATTTTGCTTTTACGACAACTGCATTAGTCAAACCACCTCTTTTTAACTGGATATTGATGGGGCGATTGTTATTTGAATCTGTAACAGGTAATATATATACCTCATAACCTACATAACTTATAACGAGGCTGTCTTTTTCAAACTGGCTAAAACGAATGGTAAAATTTCCGGCGCTGTCAGCCGTATGACCGGCCCCGGTTTTTTTTAAATATACAGAAGCATACGGAACAGGTTCTTTTGTATGTGCATCCTGGATCGTACCGGTTAACGTGACCTGCGCCCCCGATCTTACTGAAATGAAAAACATGGCCAGGAGTAAAATATATTTCGCCGAAAAATTCAAGATGAGATATGTTATTCAGTTATAAATGGGTGAGCGAATTTATTGTATTTGCAAGTATCCTTATTTTCCGCTTAACAAAAAGTTACCTGGCAGACACTTTAACAAATTTCAAGGGAAATTATTTTTGAACGAGTATTTTATTAATATGATGTGGTTGGTGAGGACACCGACCACTTCTATTATACAATTATTTATTGACGAGCATCTCCTTTATAATTTTTTCAAGTTCCATAATTCTTTTTTCAAGCTGAGGCAGGTTGCGTGTAATTGCCTGGCTGCGTAAAGCCGCAGTGTAATCATAAGCCGGAGAACCAGTAACTGCACTGTTAGGAGATTTTATTGATTTGCTTACGCCACTTTGTGCATTTATTTTACTGCCATCAGCAATTTGTATATGTCCCACAATACCAGCCTGGCCACCAATCATAACGTTCCTTCCAATTTTTGTACTTCCGCTTACGCCACTTTGAGCAGCGATCACACTATTGTTACCAACTTCTACATTATGGGCGATCTGTAATAAATTATCAAGCTTTGCTCCTGATTTTATTAAAGTACTTCCGATGGTTGCACGATCGATCGTTGTATTGGCGCCGATCTCAACACCATCTTCTATTACTACGTTACCGATCTGGGGAACTTTTTTAAGACTTCCATCCTGTTGTGGCGCATAACCAAAACCGTCACTTCCAATTACAGTTCCTGCATGTATCACTACATTTTTGCCGATCACACATTCGTGGTAGATCTTTACACCGGCATGTATGATCGTGTTTTCACCAACAGTAACATTGTTTCCAAGATAGCTGTTGGGGAATATTTTTACTCCGTTACCAATCACTACATTTTCGCCCAGGTAAGCAAATGCGCCAATAAAAACTTCTTCACCAACTTTTACAGACGGATCCATATAAACCGGCTGCTGGATGCCGGTGAGTTGCTGCGTTCTTATCTGCTGGTATTTATCCAATAAAACAGCAAAGGCACTGTAAGCATCAGGAACACGGATAAGCGTAGCCGCAATTGGTTGTTTCAATTGCAACGACTGGTTAACGATAATGATGGATGCTTTGGTAGTATATAAAAAGTCTTCGTATTTAGGATTTGCCAGGAATGCAAGCTGGCCGCTTTTTGCTTCTTCGATCTTTCCGAAAGATCCTACTAAAGCCTCTGCCGGACCTTCGAGTGTGCCACTAATGATGTGGGCGATTTGGGCTGCGCTGAATTTCATATTATATGTCTTTTAGCATTTTGCCTCCAGATATTAGTCAATAAACTACCATTAGAAACTCATATTTGCAGTGTACAGCTAACAGCTTTTGGCTATCTTAAGTAACAAATGTAATATTTTTTAACCTTGCCCCTCAGGTTTTCATTAATTAGCGCATTATCTACTTCAGAAATGTCTTTTACAACTCCATCCTTAAATAAAATATGGATGTGTTCGTTCTCAAAATTATAGGTACTGCTGGAAGCCTCGCCCGTAAATATAAGCCAGCGGGCATCTTCTTCCGGTAAATTAAGGTCAAGACAGGCTTTTTTTATCTTTTCTGAAACTAATTTTTCATCAATGGGCTCGCCATAATATTTTACTTTCAAAAGCCGCCTGTCGATGATGCCCCGGCTAAGCATGGATAATATCGGATCTTCATGATTGCACCATGTTTTTATTGCCATCAAAACATCGTAATCATCGATATCGCAAAATTGCTGAAGCGATACTGTTGACAAGGCGCCCGTGATAAAACTGTTCAATGGTTCCTGGCAACCGGCTTTTAAAAGTTTTGCTCTTTTAATGATCCGTTGCAGCATTTGCTCGGCGCTTAAAACTGTTTTATGTAAATATACCTGCCAGTACATGAGCCTGCGTGCTACAAGAAATTTTTCTATTGAATAAATTCCTTTTTCTTCTACCATCAATTCGCCATTGTGAACCGTAAGCATTTTTAATATGCGGTCATAAGCGATCACACCTTCATTTACGCCGGTGAAAAAACTATCTCTCGTGAGGTAATCCATTCGATCCACATCCAGTTGCCCGCTTACCAATTGTTGTAAAAATTTTTTTGGATAAACACCTGTAAAAATATCAATGGCCATTTGCAGGCGCCCATTGAACTGTTTGTTTAATTCTTTTATGATTAATAAAGATATCTCTTCGTGATGCATGCCTTCTGCTAATACGCCTTCCAGTGCATGTGAAAAAGGGCCATGGCCAATATCATGAAGCAGGATCGCAATTTTTGAAGCCTGCTGTTCTTCAACCGTGATATCAATTCCTTTGCTGATCAGTTCCTGCAATGCACAACGCATCAAATGATAAGCCCCTAAAGAATGATGCAATCTTGTGTGTACGGCACCGGGATAAACGAGATGTGCCATTGCCATCTGGTGAATGCGCCTTAAACGCTGGTAATATGGATGGGCAATTATTTCATTGATCAGTTCATCATCAATTGTTATAAAACCATATACCGGGTCATTGATTATTTTATGAAAGCGCATTAATTAATTTTGGATTGAATGTTTATATGTTAAACTAATTACAAAGTGCCGCAAAGCTACAAACCATAGCTGTAAAAAATTAAATTTGCAATACTTGTTTATCATTCTTAGTTGAATTATTTTAGCTTTATCAAATAGCCTTTTATAGAAGATTTTTATCCACTTATTGACCTATTTACCTGTTCTCTTGCCAATCCCTGGTTGATTGAAATTTCAAAACTTTTAAATTAATTACCGAATATGAATGTAGCAAAAATACTCTGGGTAGATGATGAAATAGACAGCCTTAATTCACAGATCATGTTCCTTGAAAATAAAGGATATGAAGTGCAGACCAAAACAAATGGTTTTGATGCAGTAGAGTTTGTAAAAGATAATATTGTTGATGTTGTGTTGCTGGATGAAACAATGCCGGGTATCACAGGGCTGCAAACTTTGCAACAGATAAAGGAAGTGAACAATAATCTTCCCGTGGTAATGATCACAAAAAACGAAGCTGAGAATTTAATGGATGAAGCCATCGGGAGCCAGATCAGTGATTATTTGATCAAGCCTGTAAATCCAAACCAGGTATGGTTGAGTTTGAAAAAGATCATTGATAATAAAAGGCTCGTGGCAGAAAAAACAACTTCTGCATATCAACAGGAATTTAGAAGTTTATTCATGGCATTAAGCAATAACCCGGATTATAATGAATGGATGGAGATCTATAAAAAACTCGTGTACTGGGAACTTGAAATGGAAAAAAGTGACAGCCCGGAAATGCAGGAAGTTTTTCAAACACAAAAGCAGGAAGCAAATACAGAGTTCTTTAAGTTTATTTCAAAAAATTATGCTTCATGGGTGACCCCTAAAAGTCTTGATGGCCCCATCATGAGCCATACACTTTTAAAATTTAAAGTGTTGCCACATGTTGAAAAAGGAACACCTTTATTTTTTATCCTGATCGATAACCTGCGCTTTGACCAATGGAAGATCATCCAACCCATGTTTGCAGAAAGTTTCAGGATACAGGAAGAGGAAACATTTTATTCCATTTTACCTACAGCTACCCAATATGCACGCAACGCAATATTTGCGGGATTGTTGCCAATAGATATTGAAAAACAATTTTCGGCACAATGGAAAAATGATGATGAAGAAGGTGGAAAGAATTTATACGAAGAAGAGTTTTTAAGGGCACAATTAAAACGACTTGGAAAAGGAGACCTTAAAGTTTCTTATACAAAGATCACCAATAACCACGACGGGCAGAAGATGGTGGATAATATGCACAATCTTTTGCAGAATGATCTGAATGTGATCGTTTATAATTTTATTGATATGCTCAGCCATGCCCGTACAGAAATGGAAGTATTGAAAGAGCTTGCAGGAGATGAAACGAGTTACCGCAGTATCACAGAAAGCTGGTTTGAACACAGTCCTTTGCACCAGGCGCTTAAAAAAATATCCGATAAAAACCTGAACCTGATCGTTGCAACCGACCACGGAACTACCAGGGTAAAAACCCCGGCAAAAGTGATCGGCGATAAGCAAACAACAGCCAATCTTCGCTATAAACATGGAAGGAATTTAAATTATGAACCAAGGGATGTACTGGCTTTCAGGGATCCCCGTGAAGCCGGGCTGCCGGTTCCCAATGTAAATTCTTCGTTCATTTTTGCAAAAGGCGACCTGTTTCTTTGCTATCCTAATAATTACAATCATTTTGTAAATTATTATCGGAATACGTTTCAGCATGGGGGAATTAGTTTGGAAGAGATGATCGTTCCGGTGGTGAGGATGTCGAACAAATAAAGCCCGATGCCAGATACGGGATACGAGATGGCTGATAAGACGCTGTATCCGTCATCCCGTATCCATTATCCATTATCTTGTGCTTCCTTTTCTCCACAATTGTGAACAAACTTTTTTCCAATTCCTCTTTTATTGAGGGAAGTTGCGGATTATTAGTAAATTGAATGGCCCAAGGGGCGGCATCTATGAAATATACACAACATACACTAGATAAGATCGAAAGAGTTATTGAGGAAGGCGGTTATATCATTCGCTATGAACGCGGTACTTTCCAAAGCGGTTATTGTATTCTACAGGCAAAAAAGGTTGTAGTATTGAATAAATTCTTCCAGACAGAAGGAAGGATAAATACTTTGATCGATCTCCTGCCTCAACTTGAAATAAGTTTTGACGCACTTACACTTGAAAGCCAGAAACTGTACGAAGAGCTGCTCAGCGTTGGCAGCGAGAAGTAAATAAGAAATGAATAATGAGGAATGAGAAATAAGAAAGTAGTACTTCCTTATTTCCCTGCAATTAATTTTGATTGTTCATTTTCTTATTTCTTATTTTACATTTCTTATTTCTTATTTCCATGTCTTTTCCATCATTAAAAATCACATTCCTGGGTACTGGTACAAGCAGCGGTGTACCGATGATCGCATGCCCATGCCCGGTGTGTACATCCACGGATGCAAAGGACAAACGTCTTCGAAGCAGCATATTGGTAGAGAGTCATACAACAAGGATCGTAGTAGATACTACACCTGATTTCAGGTACCAGATGTTGCGGAGTGATGTAAAAAAATTAGACGCGGTTTTATTTACACATCCACATAAAGATCATATCGCCGGGCTTGATGATATACGAGCATACAATTATTTTCAGAAACAGCCGATGAAAGTGTATGCCAATGAGCTCACACAGAATGCACTTAAAAAAGAATTCTCTTATATTTTTTCTGAGTTTAAGTATCCCGGTATTCCTGATATCGATTTAATTGATATTACCAATGAACCTTTTTTAGTTGGAGATATACCCGTTATCCCTTTTAATGTATGGCACCTGAAAATGCCGGTGCTTGGTTTCAGGTTTGGAAATTTTACTTATATCACCGATGCGAACAAAATTGATGATGCAGAAAAAGAAATAATAAAGGGGAGCAAGGCCATTGTATTAAACGCATTGCGGCACGAAAAACACATTTCACATTTTAACCTCCAGGAGGCAGTAGAACTTGTACAGGAACTAAAAATTCCTGAAGCTTATTTTACACACATCAGTCACCAGTTAGGAAAACACCAGGATATTAGCCCGCTTTTACCACCCGGAATTCAGCTTGCATACGACAAACAGGAGTTGATTTTCTCTTAAAACACTGGTCATTTCACATTGATATTTTTTCTTACGGCGCTTACTTTAGCATCATGCTAAAAAGAGCTTCACATCATTTTTTACATTTTACACGCAAAGAGAAAAATGGAACATTATTATTGCTTTTCATTATTCTTTTGCTGACCAGCACGCCATTTATTTATTCTCTCATCTTTAAAGAAAAGGCAATTGATGCAAATGAATTTAAAAATGAAATGGCATCATTAAAAATGAAGTCAGCGGACAGTACTGAAAAAAAATATTATAAAAATTATACTGCGGAAGATCATTATAAACCCAATGATGCTTATTCATCAAAGGAACATACAGTTACACACGACTTATTTTATTTTGATCCCAATACATTACCTGGTGCAGGCTGGAAAAGATTAGGATTAACAGATAAAACCATTGCAACCATACAAAATTATTTATTTAAAGGAGGAAAATTTCGTGAGCCGGCAGACATTAAAAAAATATGGGGACTGCGGGAAGAACTGGCGAATCAATTGTTGCCCTATGTAAAAATTGAACAACAAGCGACTGCGACCGCTTCCGGTTTTCCAACTTTTGAGAAAAAAGAATTTCCTGAAAAAACGATTGGTATTGTTGATATCAACAATGCAGACTCGTCCACATATATTTCTTTACCAGGCATTGGGCCAGGTTACGCAAGGCGCATTGTCAAGTTCAGGGATAAGCTTGGCGGATTTTATAAAGTTGAACAGGTGGCAGAAACATTTGGCTTGCCTGATTCCACATTTCAGAAAATAAAAAATTATTTACAGGTTTCCGGCGAAAATATAAGGAAGATAAATATCAATAATGCATCATTGGATGAATTGAAAGAGCATCCTTATATCAGGTACCAGCTTGCAAATGCGATCATACAATTTCGTACACAGCATGGAAATTTTTCTTCGGTGGATGATATAAAAAAGATCATGTTGGTTACAGGGGATGTGTTTGGGAAAGTAGCGCCGTATTTGACTGTGAAGTGAGCATATGTAATTGGCCAATACAACGGATTGAAATCCGTTGTTAGAAAATGCCTCGAGCCTACGGCTCTTCAATGAAATTAATGGCAAAATTCGAGTTTTAAAAGATGCGTAGCATCGACCCGTATTATAACAACGGATTTTAATCTGTTAATTAGGCAACAAAAATAAAAATGAGCACCGTAGGTTCGGTCCATATAAATTAATAAATCCATTAAATAAAAATCCATGGCAAATACCTATCACCAAATCTACCTGCAAACTGTATTTGCGGTGAAATATCGCAATGCGATCATTGATAAGTTGTGGAGCAAAGAGCTGTACGCTGTAATTGGAAATTTAATAAACGAAACATCATGTAAAAACATCATTGTAAATGGTGTTGAGGATCATGTTCATTGCATGATCGGACTGAAACCTGTTGTTTCAGTTTCTGAACTGATGAAAACAGTAAAAGCGAAATCTTCGAAATATGTAAATGACCATTCATTAACAGAAGAACGGTTTGAATGGCAGGAAGGATATGGCGTATTTTCCTATAGCCAATCACAGATTGATAAAGTATATAGATACATACAAAACCAGGAAGCGCATCATAAAAAGCAAAGTTTTAAAAATGAATACCTGGAATCCCTGAAAAAATTTAAGATCGAATATGATGAAAAGTATCTTTTTCAAGAGCTCATTTGAATATGAGTCGAGCCTACGGCTCTCGTTGTAGGGCTACTTGTAAACAACGGATTTCAATCCGTTGTTTACAAGATGTTCCGAGCCTACGGCTCTTCAATGAAATTAACGGAAAAATTCGAGCTTTAAAAGATGCGTAGCATCGACCAATATTCTAACAACGAACTTTAGTCCGTTGATTGCATAGCGAAAACAAAAAGAGAACCGTAGGTTCGGTCCATATAAACAAAAATAAAAGTGGTTTAATTAATAAAAACGAAGCAATAATATTAAACAGGTAAAAACTAAAGATCATTGATTGACCGACCATAAATATCTTTTTATTACCGTTCGGTAAATCAATTCCAACCAACAGCCATTCCTATTTTTATATTTCCTAAATTGCGCCCTCAATAACTGCCATATGATGGAATTTGCACAAAGTGAACTTACACTACAGGTAGCACAGTCTGCCAAGGATTTCGCACAACAGTATATCAAGCCGCACCTAATGGAATGGGATGAGTCACAGGAGTTTCCTGTCCACATTTTCAAAGAGTTAGGTAAACTTGGAATGATGGGGGTATTGGTGCCTGAAGCCTATGGCGGAACAGGGCTTGGCTACCTGGAATACAGCGCTGTAATACAGGAGATCGCTAAAGTATGTGGTTCGATCGGGTTATCGGTTGCTGCTCACAATTCACTTTGCACCGGCCATATCCTTGCTTTTGGCAATGAAGCGCAGAAACAAAAATATTTACCAAAACTGGCTACTGCCGAATTTATTGGTGCCTGGGGACTTACCGAGCCCAATACAGGAAGCGATGCAGGTAATATGAAAACAGTGGCTGTAAAAGATGGCAATAACTGGAAGATCAATGGTACAAAAAGCTGGATAACCCATGGTAAGTCAGGCGATGTAGCAGTTGTGATCTGCCGTACCGGAGAACCAAGGGCAAAGAATAATTCTACTGCGTTTATTGTAGACCGTAATACTCCTGGGTTTAGTGCAGGGAAAAAAGAAAATAAACTCGGCATGCGTGCAAGTGAAACAGCAGAAATGATCTTTGATAACTGCATTATTCCTGATGCAAACCGCCTGGGTGAAGTAGGCGAGGGGTTCAAACAGGCAATGAAAGTATTGGATGGGGGAAGAATTTCTATCGCAGCATTGAGTCTTGGTATTGCCAAAGGAGCTTATGAAGCATCTGTTCAATATTCAAAAGAGCGTCACCAGTTTGATCAGCCAATCGCAAACTTCCAGGGCATTGCTTTTAAACTTGCAGACATGGCAACAAAAATTGCTGCTGCTGAATTGCTGATCAATCAATCCTGCGATCTTAAGATGAAAGGATTGCCAATGACGAAAGAAGCTGCGATGGCTAAATACTATGCCAGCGAAATTTCTGTGGAAATAAGCACAGATGCGGTACAGATATTTGGTGGTTACGGATATACAAAAGATTTTCCTGTTGAGAAATTCTATCGTGACAGTAAATTATGTACGATCGGGGAAGGTACCAGTGAAATTCAAAAGCTTGTAATTGCGAGAGAGGTTTTAAAATAATTACCCTTTTTAATGTAAAAAATGAAAACTACTTTTTTTCCGCTTATTGTACTGGGATTATTTATCATTTGCTTTTCTGCGTGCAAGAAAAATAATGATACTCAACCACAGCCCGTCGTACCTACGGATACCACTACACAACCACAAACTATTGCACAAAGAATGCAGCATAAATGGTATTATGAGCACGAAGATGATACAACTTTTAATGCTGCCGGAGGAGTCCTCAATGCGGTAACCTTGTATGGCACACCAGGTGATTATTTTGATTACAGGGCCGACAACAAGAGGTATATTTATCAATATCTTCCATCCGCCCCACATTACGATACTACCGCTTACGTTATATTAAATGACTCCACATTTGTTTTTGGTTATGATACTGCCAGGATAACTGTATTAACTGATACCCGTTTTGAATATTGGTTCAGGGATGGTGTACCTTCTACATACACGCATTATCATGGTTACTTTACCAGGTAATTTTTTGCTGAGATAAGTTTTATGTAATGTATTTAGATAAATTGATCAAGTCCGCTCTGGCGGACTTTTTTATTTGATTAATATAAATTTGCAGCATGAATAAGCTCACATTCTTTTTTGCAATAAGTATTGCAACATTATTTTTTTCATGTAACAGTAATAACAATGCTAAAGAAGAAAATTCATCCGTTTCCGGCGAACAATTGTTCAAAATAAATTGTGCACAATGCCACAGGCCAACTGAAGATCTTACAGGGCCAGCATTGAAAAATGTTGCTGCAAGATGGACGAATAAAACAATGCTCTATGAATTTATAAAAGATCCGCAGTCGGTGATCGTAAGAGATGAATATGCAAAAAAACTGTTTGAGAAATGGAAACAGGCATATATGCAACCATTTCCGAATTTAACTGATAAAGAAATTGATAGCATATTACAGTACTGCGAAAGCGCACAATAAAAAAAGCCACTCGTAAAAAACAAGCGGCTTTTATAATAATTTGTTGCAGGTCATTTCTTATTGCTATGGTTCGTGTCCTCACAAACCACTTCCCTGAAATTATTTTTTATCTCCAAATAATCCCTTAGCGAAGTCTTCTACTTTTTCTCCCATTTCGCCAGGAATAAAATCACTGATCTTATCCATCATGCCGCCGCTCGAAGTGGTCATAGAAGATGCATTCGTATTTTGCGTTTTTATTGTTTCTGAAGGCGATCCCGGGAAAAAATTATCTACCGCTCCCGCCATCATTGGAAATTTTTCTTTTATAAAATCTTTGATCGTGTGTATAGCTGTATGAGCCTGTTCAGAACTGATACCGGCTTTTTCTGTTAGTTTGTCAATTAATTCCTGCATAAGATTTAGTTTTAGTTGTGAGTGAAAATTATTGAAAACGATTTTAAATTATTTTACTGTTTTACTTGAACATTGAGCGTTGAATATTGAATATTTCTTACATCATACATTTACTCCGTATCGTACCGATCAACTCTCTCGATCCCCGGCAGCGCCAACAACTGGTTAACCAATTCATCCAGTTCTTCCTTATCATGCACAAATACTTTTACGTTCCCTTCAAAGATACCATCCTTTGCTTCAATCGTCATCGCCGAAATATTCACCCTCAATTCACCACTGATAAGATTCGTGATCTTGTGTATTACACCCACATCATCCAGCCCGATAATTCTTAAACCGGTAAGGAAAGAGATCTCTTTATTTTTGGCCCATTTTGTTTTTACAACACGGTGACTATAATTTGCCAGCAACCTTGCCGCATTCGGGCAATTGGTCCTGTGAATTTTCAATCCTTCACCGGTAGAGATAAAACCAAATACGTCATCACCCGGTATTGGTTTACAACAATTGGCGAGTGTGTACATGATACGATCACTGCTTTCACCAAAAATGATGAGCTCAGCATCTTTTTTACCTACCTGTTTGGTATCAATGAACTCCTGTTTTTCTTCAACAGGTTTTATTGGTTTTGGTGGAATTACTTTATCGCCATGAACTGTAAAATCTTTTAATTCCTTCAGGTCGATCTTCTTAATAGCAATATCATATAAAAGATCAAGGCTGCTGTTGATCTTATAAAAAGTAGCGATCTCTTCAATATTTGTCTGGTTCATGGCAGCGCCCATGGTTTCCAGTTTGCGCTGTAAAATGTATTTGCCATCTTCAGCAATAGCACGTTTTTCTTCTTTTAAAGTATCCTTGATCTTACTCTTAGCCTTACTGGTAACAACAAAATTCAGCCACTCAGGATTTGGCTTTTGTTTGGCACTGGTAATGATCTCTATCTGGTCGCCGCTACGCAATTTATAACTGATTGGCACCAGCTTATGATTCACTTTTGCACCAATACACCTGCTACCAACGGCAGTGTGTACACTAAATGCAAAGTCAAGTGCCGTTGCACCGATCGGGAGCATTTTTACATCTCCCTTTGGTGTGTACACATATATTTCTTCGGCTAAAAAAGATGTTTTGAAATCCTGTAAAAAATCGAGTGAGTTGGAATCCTGGTTGCTGAGCGCTTCCCGTATCTGGTGAAACCATTTATCAAAACGGCTTTCGTCTTCTTTTCCTTCTTTGTATTTCCAATGTGCGGCAAGTCCTTTTTCTGCGATCTCGTTCATACGAAGTGTGCGTATCTGCACCTCCACCCATTTACCCTGTCGGTCCCATAACGGTGGTATGCAACGCTTCGTAACCATTGCTCTTGGGATTGCTCAGCCAGTCTCTCAATCTTTCAGGAGATGGATTGTATGCGTCGGTAATGATGCTGTACACTTTCCAGCAATCTTCTTTTTCTTTTTCAGGTATAGAATTTACAATGATGCGTATTGCAAAGAGATCATATACTTCTTCAAAAGAAACACCTTTCTTTTTTATTTTGGTCCAGATGGAATGGATGCTTTTTGGCCTGCCATAAATCTCAAAATTCAAACCTGTTTTATCAAGCTTTTCTTTTAATGGCCTGATAAAATCATTGATATAACGGGTGCGTTCTCTTTTTGTATCCTGTAATTTTTGAGCGATATAACGGTAAGTATCCGGCTCCATGTATTTCATGGACAGGTCTTCCATTTCTGTTTTAATATTATACAAACCCATCCTGTGTGCAAGGGGTGCATATACATACACTGTTTCCGAAGATATTTTTAACTGCTTGTCCCGTTTCATGCTGTCCATGGTACGCATGTTATGCAACCTGTCGGCAAGTTTTATAAGAATCACACGGGGATCGTCGGTAAGGGTAAGTAATATCTTTTTAAAATTCTCTGCCTGCTGGCTGGTATTGGCATCCATTACGCTCGAGATCTTAGTCAATCCATCCACGATCTTGGCGATCTCGGCCCCAAATTCACGTTGAATATCTTCCAGGGTGAGATCTGTATCTTCAACAGTATCGTGTAATAATGCACAAATGGTGCTTCGTATACCAAGCCCGATCTCTTCTGCGCAGATCTTTGCCACAGCCAGCGGGTGCAGGATATAAGGTTCCCCACTTTTGCGCCGCATGGTCTTATGTGCCTCTGCAGCAATTTCAAATGCCCTGCGCAGCATCATCTTATCACCGGGCTTGAGTTTTACTTTCAGTACTCTTAATAAGGCACGGTACTGCCTGAGGATCTCTTTTTTTTCCTCTTCTTCCGAAAGATTGTAGGCTTGTATGGGTTCTATTGCTTCCATGTAGTATTACGAATTTAGTTTAAAAAAGCCCAAAGTCAAAAAATGAGGGACATGGGCTTCGGATAAAATTAATCAGTGAATCAGTGGCAGTTATAATTGCCACTGATTCACTGATTTTGTAAACCAAAAGAGAAGACATATAAAAAAATAGAAATGTCTTAAATAATAGCAGGTAAGACGTTTTTTTCTAAACAAAATCCTTAGTTTTGCAGCCCCTTTGCGGATATGGCGAAATTGGCAGACGCACCAGACTTAGGATCTGGCGGAGCAATCCATGTAGGTTCGACCCCTATTATCCGCACATTCGAATTCTGAACAAGGAACAAGGAATACCGAACTTCGAAGTTCATAATTCCTTGTTCCTTGTTCTTTATTCGGGGTTCCGTTCAAATATTATTAATATCAAATCAATAGAGATGCCTACAGTAGAAAGAGAAAATATCGGCCTGTTGACCGATAAACTTACAGTGAAGATCAAAAAAGAAGATTACCTGCCTTCTTTTGAAAAAAAGCTTAAAGAATACAGCAAATCAGCAAATATCCCTGGTTTTAGAAAAGGGATGGTTCCTGCCGGTATGATCAAAAAAATGTATGGCGCCGGTATATTCAATGATGAAATATTGAAAACAGTTGAAAAGCAATTGTATACTTATTTGAATGAAGAAAAGCCCGATATTTTTGCGCAACCACTTCCTTTGGAAAGCGACATGAGCAAAATGGACATCAACAATCCTTCTGATTATGATTTCGGATTTGAGATCGGTCTTAAACCAGCTTTCGAGGTTCCTGATCTTTCAAAAGCGAAACTTACATTTCATAAAGTAACAGTTACGGATGAAATGGTAAATGAAGAAATTAACCGCATGCAGATCAAGGGCGGTAAAATGACTGAACCTGGAACCATCGACAATGAAGAAAATGTGCTGAACGTTTTATTCACTGAATCTGATAAAGATGGTAATACAATTGAAGGCGGTATCTCAAAAGAAAACTCTGTGATCCTGAAATATTTTACACCAAAAATGCAAAAGCAATTGATGGGTAAAAAAACAGGTGATCATTTTGTTTTTCAATTGAACAAAACCTTTGAAGGCGACAAACTGGAAATGATGTTGCAGGATCTTGGTTTTGCAAAAGATGATAAGGAAGCTGCTGCAAAATATTTTAAACTGGATGTAGTTAAGATCGGCCTGGTAGAAAAAAGAGAAATGAATGAAGAGTTCTTCAATGAAATTTTTCCTGGAAAGAATTTTACAACAGAAGCTGAAGTTCGCAGTGAATTGAAAGCAGAGATCGAAAAATACTGGGAATCACAAAGCCGCAACCAATTGCATGATCAGCTTTATCATTTGTTGATAGATGATACAAAAATGGAATTCCCTGAATCTTTCTTAAAGCGTTGGTTACAGAATGGCGGAGAAAAACCAAAAACAGCTGAAGAAGCAGAACGTGAATTTCCAGGTTTCAGCAACCAGCTTAAATGGACATTGATCAGCGATAAACTGATGAAAGAAAATAAGATTGATGTAAGCGAAGACGAATTAAAAGAAAGCATGAAGGCAGAAGTAATGCGTTATTTTGGCCAGATGAATATGGGCCAGGATATGAGCTGGCTGGATAGCTATATCGACAGGATGATGAAAGATGAGAAACAGGTTGATGCTACTTATCGCAGGTTGATCACGGAAAAATTATTCCGCTGGATGGAATCACAAACCAAAACAAAGGATAAAATCGTAACAGCAGAAGAGTTGATGGCGATGCAACACAATCATCATCATTAATCGTATTCTATAATATTTATAAAGGGTAGCATTGCTACCCTTTTTTTATTCACATGCTAAAACAGCTTGGCAGTCTATAATAAATTCTCTTCTTTTGTGTTGAAAATTTTCATTACTGCCTATAACCAACGCCTGCGTATTAATTTCCATTCATGCTATAAGTTATTAAACTACGAATATATGATCCGGGTTGCCATTGTAGAAGATGATAAAGAGATACTGTCATCGCTTTTGGAAATACTAAAAGAAGACACTGATATTGTGGTTGTGAAAACATTTACAACTGCAGAAACATTTATTTCGGCTTTCATGGATATTAATGTAGATGTTGTATTGATGGATATCGGGTTGCCGGGAAAGAATGGATTGCAGGCAATTGCTGAAACGAAAACAAGAAAACCCGGTGTGCAATTTATCGTGTGTACCGTTTTTGATGATGATGAAAAAGTATTTAATGCACTTTGTGTAGGCGCTACAGGATATATTTTGAAAAATACATCGGCGATAGAACTTTCAGATGCTGTTCATACGGTTTATAAAGGAGGAAGCATGATGTCGGCTACTATTGCCCGTAAGGTTATGGAATCTTTTCAAAGCAGGAAGGTGCAGGCAGGCGAAATAGAAAATCTCACAGCACGTCAATGGGAGATTCTTAATTATTTAGATCGGGGATTTCGTTACAAAGAAATAGCTGATAAAATGAACCTTTCTTTTGAAACTGTCAAAACCTATTGCCGTGATATTTATGATGTATTGCAGGTACATTCAAGGACCGATGCATTGAATAAGGTTTTTTTAAAGAATTAAAACCCCACAAATGAGGATATATTTTAGTTACCCGCTTTAGTATTTTACAAACAAAAATTGCAGGTATGAAACATTTTGTAGTTAAACTCTTTTTTGTTTTTTGTATATCGTTATTGCGCTTTGATTGCTATTGCCAAAATGCAGATACAGTAGAAAATTTAAGACTCACTTTAAAAAATAGTAAGGATGAAGGAAAGCAATTAATGAATCTGAGTAAAACACTTTTTGGAAAAGGCTCTTATGAATTAGCCGCTAAAGCTGCTAAATATGCTGCCGATCTTTTTGTAAAACAGGATAACCTACCAGGGCAGGCAGAAGCTTATGAAAGACTGACAGCTATTTATGTAAAAACAAATGACAGTATTCATGCAAGGCAATTTATGAGCAGCCTTAGCGGGCTATCCGCTAAAACAAAAAAAGAAAAATACAGTAACATCGCTTTGTATTATGAAGGCAAATTGCAATACCAGCTTGGTAATTTTCTGCTTGCTGATTCATTATCGAAAATTGCTTATAAAAAAGCAATAACAATAAATGATACCAGCATCACGGCAAAGACAGCGATACAAATTGCCAACATAAATCTGCGACAGGGAAACTATAAAGTAGCTGGCGAAAATTATATCAATGCATTGAAAATGGCTGAAATGCTTAAGGATTCCGGGATGCTTTCGGTATGTCTTACCAACCTTGGGACCGTTAACCGCTATCTCAATGATTGCAATTCTGCTGTATTTTATCACAAGAAATCGTTGGCTATATGTATTCAAACCAATAATAGAATGGGTATGGCTGATGCATATGGAACATTGGGCGATAGTTATAGTTGTGCAAATAAACACGACTCTTCCATTGCTGCATACAAAGCTGCTATTCCATTGCAACAACAGTTTAAGGTTGAATCGAAACTTGCTACAACGTATTCAAATCTCGGTGCGGAATACCAGTTGGTGAATCAATTGGATTCTGCATTGCATTATCTCGAATTGGCAAAAACAACAGGGCTTATTAATGTTGACAGCATTGCATTGGGCAATATTTTATGGAGTTATGGCGATGCGCTTTTCGCCAAATACAAAGAATCTTCCAAACCGGAATACCTGGAACAAGCGCTGGCTAACTTTTTAAACGCAAAATATATCTCTGAAAAATTTGAACTGAGTGCCCTGAAAATTTATGTTTATAAAAGCCTGGCAAAAATATACGAGATAAAAAAATTACCGGGTGAAGAATTGCGTTACCTGAAATTGTACAATGTATTTAATGATTCTGTATTGGCAAGTAATTATACCAGCCAGGTTGCAGAAATGCAAACAAAATATGAAACAGAAAAAAAAGAAAATGAGATCAATAAATTAAACACGGAAAAATTATTGGATGCAGCAAAGCTTTCACGTCAACGGGTAATCAATTATTCATTAATTGCTATTGCCGTTTTAATACTGGCCGCGGGTTTTGTTATTTATAATAATATTCAAAAAAAGCGAAAAGCAGAAAAACAACTTGCCATTCTTGAAAAACAAAACGCCGTTGAAACCATGCGCAGCAAAATTGCCAGCGATGTACACGACGACATGGGAGCAAATCTTACAAAGCTTGGTTTGAATGCTCAACAGTTAATATCTGTAGCAGTAAATGATCAGCAGCGTCAGTTGGCTGATAAAGTTGCTATGCAGTCTAGAGAAGTGATCACAGGCATGAAAGAGATCATCTGGGCCAGTAATCCTGCGAATGATAATTTGAAAAGCATGCTTGGTTTCATGCGGCAGTATATCGACAGGTTTTTTGATGGTACCAATATACGGCCCGTCATTAACTTTCCTTATGATGTGGGAGAAATTGAATTGCATCCCATCGTTCGGAGAAATTTATTTCTTATCCTTAAAGAAGCATTGAACAACGCAGTTAAATATTCCGGTACAGATAAGATCGATATCGATTTTAATAATTCCAACCAACAGTTCAACCTCCATATTAAAGATTATGGAAAGGGGATCGATGAAGACAGGAAGGATGAGTTTGGCAACGGTTTAAACAATATGCAAATGCGTGCTCAACAAATTCATGCTTTATTAAGACTTGTAAGTACACCTGGCGCAGGTGTTCAGATCGCTATTGAAGGTAAATTATATTGAAGCTGTTAGCTATTACCCTCGCAACAATGATTCCTTATTTGCTTAAAGATGTGACAGTAGCGTAGACCTCACGCAAAGCATTAAAGATTCGCAAAGGCGCAAAGTTTTTGTTGCGCCTTTTGCATTTCATCTTTGCGCCTTTGCGTGAGATCATACAACACAATCTTTCCCTTTCTCCCCACAAAAGTGGATTGTAGGCGGGTTTGTTTTTTTTCATTTTTGTTTTCATTAAAAAAATAAAAAATGAAAAAGCAAATTTTACTTTTCGCATTTGTTTTTATATCCATAATCGCAAATGCACAATGGAGCCTTACTGGAAATACCGGTACAGATCCCGATGTTAATTTTATTGGAAACATAGATTTACAGCCGCTTAGTTTTCGGATGAACAATTTGCAATCTGGAAAAATATCCCTTACGTTAACGACATTTGGCTTTAGGAGTGGTATGAACGTAACATCAGCCATGGGCAATAGTTTTTTTGGAAATAGCAGTGGTTTGCAAACAACAACCGGTGCTCTTAATTGTTTTTTTGGAGAAGTAGCGGGCCAATCCAATACAACAGGTTCATCAAATAATTTTTTCGGAAAAAGTGCAGGACTTTCAAATACAGATGGACAAAAGAACTGCTTTTTTGGCCACTCTTCCGGGCAAAGCAATACAGCAAGTCTCAATTCGTTTTTTGGTCACGTTACAGGGGTATCAAATACCACCGGAACTTTTAATTGTTTTTTTGGTGCTGAATCCGGCGTTTTAAATGCTACAGCATCGAACAATTCATTTTTTGGATATCGTGCAGGATATCAAAGCACAGGTTTGTCGAATACTTTTATTGGCGCTTTAGCAGGAGTTAATAACGGAGCTGGTAATAGAAATACTTTTGTAGGTAGTAACGCAAACCCGAATTCTTCAAACCTAACCAATGCAACTGCAATAGGCGCAGATGCTGTTGTAACTGCTGATAGTAGTCTTGTACTGGGTAATGCAGTAAAAGTAGGTATTGGTATATCTGCGCCACTCGATAAGCTACACATCATCGGAAATATACGAATGGACGATGGCAACCAGGCCGCGGGAAAAGTATTAACAAGTGATGCAAATGGAAAAGCAACCTGGCAGGTTATTCCTCCAATAGCTCCAACAGGAACGGCTAATGGCGATTTAAATGGAACTTATCCCAACCCAACTGTAGATGGATTGCAGGGCATTGCTGTTGCTTCAACAGCACCAACATCCGGCCAGGTATTATCATTCAACGGAACATCATGGGCTCCTGCTTCATTACCTGTTGCATCTACAGATTGGTCTGTTAATGGTAATTCCGGAACAAATGCAAATACAAACTTCATTGGAACTACAGATAATGTAAGCCTGAACTTCAGGGTTAATAATACCAGGGCAGGAAGAATTGAAAACGGGACTTCAAAAAACCTGATGTTTGGATTTAACGCAGGTAACAACAGCATGACAAGTGTAGACAATTCAATTTATGGTGCGAATGCTGGCACCACGATAACTACGGCCCAGGGAAATTCTATGTTCGGCTCAGGATCGGGTACAGCAACTGCAGGAGGCTCTAATAATAGTTTTTTTGGAGTAAGCTCAGGTGCTTCAAATGTTAGTGGCATCAATAACTGTTTTTTTGGAGCAGCAGCAGGTGTTGCAAATACAGGTAATCATAACACATTTATTGGTAAAGCTGCTGGTTTTGCAAATACTACCGGCAATAATAATTGTTACGTTGGTTTTAATGCCGGCGATTTTAATAACGGAAACAGTAGTTGCACATTAATTGGTAATGATGCAAACCAGGTGGTAACAACAGATTTTAGCAATTCAACAGGGCTGGGTAATACATCACGTATAACAGCCAGCAACCAGGTTCGTATTGGAAATTCGATAGTAACCAGCATCGGAGGTTTTGCAAACTGGACCAACGTTAGCGATGGCCGTTTCAAAAAAGATGTAAAGGAATCTGTACCAGGTATGGAATTCATTAATAAACTTCGCCCGGTAACCTATCATTTGGATATAACAGCAATAAACAAATTTGTGAAAGTTGAAAATGCGGATGCAGCATCTGTAAAAACAAAAGCAACAGAATTACAATCCGGTTTTATTGCACAGGAAGTAGAAGATGCTGCAAAAAGAACCGGCTATGATTTTAGCGGCGTTGATAAACCAAAGAATGTAGATGATTTTTATGGCTTGCGTTATGCAGAGTTTGTGGTGCCAATGGTAAAAGGCATGCAGGAACTTGATGCAACAAATAAAAAACTAACAGCAGAAAATGAAGCATTAAAAGATCGTTTGGATAAAATTGAAACAATGCTTGGCATGGCAAACAATCAACCATCATCCAATTTTCAAAAAATAGTTTTAAATGCTGATGGTAAAATTGCATTGCTGGATCAAAACTTTCCAAATCCATTCAATAATAAAACCATTATACGTTATTACATTCCTGCTGATGTAAAGAATGCAAAGATCTTAATAGCTACGATCAATGGAATTCAATTGGCAACGATCAAAATTGATTCACGTGGACAGGGAAGTTTAGAAGTAGATGCTTCAAAACTTTCAAGCGGCAATTATACTTATTCATTAATTGCTGATGAAAAACTGGTTGACACGAAACAATTTTTACTGGCTAAATAAAATAATGATAAGCCGGCCGTTTTCTAACGCAGTTGAAATAGTAAACAAAAAACTCATCTTAACCAGGATGGGTTTTTTGTTCTTTAAATACAATACTGCGATACTTATTCTATTGATGGTAGTTGGGTGTGAGACCAAAAATTCGTTCCTTTGATACAGTAATTATAAAAATGAAAAAGTGCCTTATCGCTTTATTGATTGTAACATTTATTTCATCGGTTTCATATTGTCAAATAACCAAAAGAGCTTTGTTTCTTGGAAATAGTTATACGGATGTAAACAACCTTCCACAGATCATTGTTGGTATCGCACATTCAATGGGTGATGATCTGTACTTTGAAAAAAATGTTCCCGGCGGTTTCAGGTTTGAAGATCATTATGACAATACTACTTCGATCAATAAAATAAAAGCTGGTGGATGGGATTTTGTTGTACTACAGGAACAGAGCCAGCTTCCTTCATACCCGGAGAACTCGGTGCAGGTATGGGTGTATCCATATGCACATCTTCTTGATAGTTTAATCAATGCTTATAATAATTGTGGTGAAACAATGTTTTACATGACATGGGGAAGAAAGAATGGCGATGCTTCCAACTGCGGCTGGTGGCCGCCTGTATGTACTTATGAAGGAATGGATAGTTTGTTATATGAACGCTATATGAAAATGACAAACGATAACAATGCAGTTGTTTCTCCTGTTGGACAAGTATGGAAATATATAAGGCAACATTATCCTACGATCGAATTATATCATCCTGATCAAAGTCATCCTTCCCTTTCGGGATCTTATGCTGCGGCATGTTGTTTTTATACATGCATGTTTAAGAAAGATCCATTGGCCATCACTTTCGACAATGGGTTGCCGCCAACAGATGCTGCTAATATCAGGATCGCAGTAAAAAACATTGTATACGATAGTTTGATGAAATGGCAGGTCGGAAAATATGACCCGGTGGCCGCATTTAATTTTGTTACAGGAACAGGCAACGAAATTAGTTTTATCAATTCATCAGTAAATGCCAGTAATTATGCCTGGGATTTTGGAGATAATAATACTTCTGCAGATATTAATCCTGTTCATACCTATACAGCGGATGGTATTTACACAGTAAAACTGACTGCTTCGAATTATTGTTATCGGCACTCCACCAACTCCAACTGGTATTTATCCAAATCCTGTTACGGGGTATTTGTATGTAGCGATAGAAAATATAAAGGCTCAAAATATTTCAATGTTCAACAGCATTGGACAAAGGCTTTCATTTAAATTCTCAGCAGACGCTGATAAAATTAAAATTGATCTTATATCACTTCCGCCCGGTGTTTATTTTATAAGTATGCCAATCGGTGAAAAAATATTTACCCAAAAAATAATTAAGAAGTAAACAAAAAAAACAAAAGCAGGCATCACAATTTTTTTACAAAGATCATTTATTGCCGATTGCCGATTGCCGATTGCCGATTGCCGATTGCCGATTGCCGATTGCCGATTGCCGATTGCCGATTGATCTCCACTATTTTTCGTTTAACATATTCTTAGCGCCACCCACATACAATAACGCTTTCTTCTTTCGTTCCGTCTCTATTCCCACATTTATCTAACTTAAAAAACTTACAGCAATGCCAACTCTACGCAGCGCATCCCTATGCGCATTCTCAGCCATTATTTTATTTTCCTGCAGCACAAAAACAAAGAACAAAATTGCCGACAAGGATTTGCCGGTGATGGGTTCACAATCAGTCCAGGTGTTGCCAAAAGAAACTTTGGATATTGCAGCCTTACAAAAAAAATTCGTTGATGCAGCAACGCAACATTTTTCTGTTTCATCAAAAAGAGTTTCTGTACTTAATTCCAGGGGAGGATTAAAGTTAACAGTGGACCCGGCTGCATTGGAAAAGGAGAATGGAAAGCGTATAGAAGGAAATATAAACGTAAGCATCATTGAAGTGAGCAATGTAAACGATTTGTTTAGATGTAATGCCGCTACTGTTAGTGATGGCAGGCTCCTTGCATCGGGCGGAAGTTATTTTATCGGGATGGAGAATGGGGGAGAAAAGATCAGGATAAAAAACGGAGAAACTATAGAAGTAGCGCTTCCAAGATTAAAGAAAGATGATATGGAATTGTTTTATGGCGAGCGAAATGGATCGGATGATATGAATTGGAAAGCAGCCAATGTTTCATTTAAACAACAATATGAAACGATCAGTTTTTCCGGCAAAGGCGTTACAGACCCGGCCACAAATTCATTAAGTGAAATTTCTCAACCAAGGATATACAAAGGTCTTGATGAAGCTGTTTATTATTATAACAAAAGAATGACTGTCTTAAACCTGGTAAACCTGCTCAATAAAAATGAACCCAAAGTTTACCTGCAAACCATTTCTTACTGGCCAAAGAATTTGCCTACAGACAGGGTGCTGGATACAAATCACCTCGTAAAGTTATACGGCCCGAGAAAACAATATATACTGAAAACATACAAACAAGATCAGCAACGAAAAGCTGAACTGGAAAAATGGCAACCTAAAACACTCGCCGGGCAAATACAAAAAAATTATGCGCCTACTGCACTAACATCGCTTGGCTGGATCAACTGCGACAGGTTTTATAATGCTCCCGAAAATGTAGAAACAGAAGTTCAGATGCCTTATACATTTAATAACAGCCGTATTGAGTATTTTATTCTTTTCAAAAGATTCAATGGTTTGATAAATGGCCGTGCAGATATTGATGAAAGCCCAAAACTCAAACTGGCTGATATGCCCAAAGGGGAAGATATAACGTTGATAGCATTTACAAAAAAGAATGGTAAAATATACCAGGCCAAAGAAGATTATGTAATTGGAAAGAACAAAACCCTTTCTGTGAATTTTAAAGAAATATCAGCAGCTGATATGAATAAGCTGTTTGGCTCCAACGTGAAAATATAAATTTTGCAATTACTGTAACAGGTTGAATGGTTCGTTCGTTTAAGAAGGTGAAATTCTCAAAGCGAATGAACGATTCAACCTGTTTACTATTTAACCGATCAGCTTTCCGTGATAATTTTTTGTTAATCGTAATGCATTATTTAATGAATGTTTTTAATAATCAAAATCAACTGTAAATTTGACGCGGAATTTAAATTTATTATTATGAAAAAAATATTACTCTTTAATTTTCTTGTCTTAATTACTGTGGCAATTCATGCACAGGACAATAGCGTCGCTGCTGATCAAAATCCCAATTACAAACAAAGCCTGGAGAAATACAAAGGCCAGCAGGATAAATTACTTGCAACCATGAATACAACGGTGCAGGATACTTACAAAGCTTACGACTGGTATGAAGCAAAACAGGAACGCAAACAACAAAGAATTGCTGACCGTCGTGAAAGAAGGTTGTATGAGTTGCAGAATTATGGTAATTATTATAATCCTTATAACCCGTATAATTATTTATACGATCCTTTTGCTATTTCATTTCGTTATTCACCATACAACTTTCGTCATCACTACTGGAGGCGTTGGTAAATATTTTCCTGCGCTTTCTTAAAAGTAATTGGCCTTCTCCTTTGGAAAGAGGTTAAGGTAAGGTCATCAACATTCAATCTTAATCAACATAACATACATAAATCATGAAATCAATAGTTTTTTGTGCCATCACATCAATCGTTTTAATAACGGCATCATGTAGCAGCCGCCAGGTAACACGCATCGATCCTGCAACCACCCCTGATATTAGTGGTAGCTGGAACAATACGGATAGCCGTCTTACAGCAGAAGAAATGATCAACCAGGCATTGACTGCCGATTGGTTAACAAATCATACACAGGCAAAAGGAAAAAAACCTGTAGTTATTGTAGGTATGGTAACCAACAAAAGTCACGAGCATATAGAAGCGGAAACTTTTATGAACGATCTTGAAAGATCATTCATAACAACTTCCAAAGTGGGCCTCGTACAAAGTGGGAAGAAGCGTGAAGAACTGCGTGCCGAAAAAGCAGATCAGCAAACCAATGCTTCACAAAGCACTATGAAAAAATTCGGTCTTGAAAATGGCGCTGATTATATTTTGCAGGGATCTATTAATTCTATTGTAGACGCATACAAAAAGAAAAAATCAGTTACTTATCAAATAAATCTTGAACTCACCAATATTGAAACCAATGAAGTGGTATGGATCGGTGATAAGAAGATCGCCAAACTTGTAAAAAATTAATATCGCTTACGCGATGAATTAACCACAGAGTTATAAGGAGGTTTTTCACAGAGGTTCACAGAGTTTTAAAACTCAAATAATCTATTGCACTCTGTGAATCTCTGTGAAAAACCTCCTTTCCTCTGTGGTTCAAAAAAATGCTGATAAAATAATATCTCTCAAAATGAAACTTAGTGTAAAACGGGCATGTATGGCGTTGCTATTGCTGCCCGTTTTCTATTCCTGTACTACTTACAACATGTCGATGGAAAAATATTATTCGGCTGTTGAATCACATGATTATGATAAAGCAATACGCAAGCTTAATAATAGTAAGATCATAAACCGCAGCCGCAACCAATTGTTGTATTGTTTGGAAGCAGGTAAAATGTATCGCCTTAAAAATGATTTTACAACAAGCAACAATTACCTTAACCAGGCCGACAATCTTATTGAGAGCTCAAGGAAATCCGCCGGAGATGTCATTGTTGGAAACCTGTTGAACCCAATGCAGCAGGCATACCGTGGAGAAGATTTTGAACAGTTCATGGTTCATTTTTATAAGGCACTAAATTATTCTGCACTTGGGCAAACGGATGAAGCTGTAGTGGAAGCAAGAAGGATCACGCTGGCAGTAAATGCACAATCAGATAAATTCAGGAACAAGGATAAACGATACAGCACCGATGCATTTGCTTTAAACCTGCAGGGTATGATCTATGAAATGGCGGGTGACATGAACAATGCATTTATATCTTATCGAAATGCTGCTGATGTGTACATGAAAAGCGCTAATGATTATTATGGAGTAAAAATGCCCGAACAATTAAAGAAAGATCTTTTAAAAACAGCAACCGCAATGGGCTTTAGCAGCGAAGCAGGGCAATACGAAAAACTTTTTAATATTAGTTATAAAGAAGACAGTACTCAAAACGGCGAATTGATCCTTTTCCTGGAAGAAGGCCGTGCCCCTGTAAAAGAGGAGCGCAATTTTGTATTGACAAGTGCTGGCGGTACTGTTGGCAATTTTATTTTTGTTGACCAGGACGGTAACAACGCAAATATTCCCTTTAATTATAACTCTTACGGAATTTCTGAAAGTAAATTAAGTTCTGTGCGAACAGTTAGGGTAGCCATGCCCGTTTACCGGGTTGCATATCCACAACAACGCAGCACAACCGTTTCAATAAATGGAAATGTATATGCGCCCCAGCTGGCAGAAAATATCAATAGCCTTGCGGTAAATGTTTTAAAAGAAAGATTTCTCGTAGAAATAACAAACGCACTTGCCAGGCAGCTAACCAAAAAGTTATTGGAAAAAGGCACACAGGCAGCAGCCCAGGGCATCGCAAAGAACCAGGAGAAGAAGGCTGATGATAACGCAACAGAAGCAGAAAAAGAAAAGAAGCGTAAACAAAACGAGGACAATGCCAAAGCAGCCGGTGAAATTGCTGGGTTCCTGGTAAATGTTGCAAACACAATTACTGAAAAGGCCGATACCCGTAACTGGCAGAGCCTGCCCGCATTTGTGAGTTATGTACGCATTCCACTTGCTGCCGGTGAAAACACGATCAGTATAAATGTAAACGGCGGTTCAAAGACCATAAAAGTAACTGGCAGAAAAGGTCTCCAAATGACCAGTGAACTCCTTGATTAACGATAATCCCAGGCCATAAAAAGATAAACCAGGACCATAAATTAGTGAATGGTCAATAGTGAACGGTGAAACCTTCAAAGCTTTCATCGTTCACTATTGACTATTCACTTACAGGAAATGCTTCCAAATACCTGAATTAGTTTAAAATACGCTTTGATATATCACAAAAATTGCCTATTCTTGTACTCTCCCAAATTAAATATTTATATGTCCCTTTGAGTATCATAACAAGAATTATGATAGCCTGGAATGTATATTTCTCCCGAAGTCCCCTCCTTGAAAAAGCTAACAAACTTTGACCTATTATTAAATAACTGACATGAACCTATTAAGCACACTAGCATTCTATGCCCGCACTATGGCTGCAGGCCACCCGTTTTCCAACAAAAAAAGAACTGTTATTCCATTATTGATTCGCTATCCGGTTTTTGGGCGCATGAGTTCTTTACCCGATCAACGATTTCATTTTCAACGATAAAATGGTCAATAAATCCAATTGATGCACAATTTATCCTATCAGTTTGGCCGAAATGTATAAGAAGAAGATGAAAATGTGCCCGCCTTTTTCCAGAATGATAATGAACTTTAATACGTCAAAATAATTTAAAAACAGAGTTAATAAAATAAGATCGCAGATCTACCAAACCTAACGAATATGAACACAATTACTTTTTTCGCCAAGGGTATAGCTACCAGTTTACATGCTCTTAAGGCAAGGAAAATTTCAATCCCGGTTTTTATCTCATTGATATGTCTTTTGGCAATGAGCCCGGTTAAAGTGAATGCACAGGCAGGCGCCGCATTGAACTTTGATGGCAACGACGATTATATTACGTTCGGCACAATGGTGCCTTACAGCTCAGGCGCACTAACGATTGAAGCGTGGATCAATACTACGGCTTCACAGGTTGATAAAGAAATTGTTGGCTGGTCAGATTTTATTGGAAGCAGTTTGGCTGCGTCGGCTGAATTCAGAACAGAGAATGGTAAGCTGCTGTTTGGAATCTGGAATGGAACTTCATTTCAACAGGTAACCAGTAATACTTCTGTCAATACCGGCACATGGACACATGTGGCCGTTACAAAAAGTAATACAAGCATTAGCTTATATATTAATGGAGTGTTAGACGAAACCGGTACGATATCTCATGTTATTGCACCAACCCTTTTTAATATTGGTTCCTTTGGAAATATTCTCACCAACCATTACGCATTTCCCGGTTCAATAGATGAAGTCCGTATTTGGAATACCGTGCGTAGCCAAACGCAAATCCAGAACAACAGTAATTGCGAAATCCCAACAAGTGCTACCGGGCTATTGGCTAACTATCATTTTAACCAGGGGACTGCCTCAGCTAATAATGCAGGTGTAACAACTTTAATCGATGCCAGTGGCAACAATTACAATGGAACGCTTAACGGTTTTGCACTTAGTGGGGCAACCTCTAACTGGATAACGCCTGGTGGTGTTGTATCAGGCAGCGATTGTAGCGCTGTAACAGGTGATTACCGCAGTATTTCAAGCGGATCATGGAATACTGTTCCGGGAGTATGGGAAAGATATAACGGTAGTGCATGGGTGGCAGCCCCTGCTGCACCCACCTCTTCTGATGGAGTAATTACAATCAAAAATGGAACTGTAGTTTCAATTACTACAACTGTAGTGACAGATCAAACAGTAGTGGAAACAGGAGCGACACTTACTTTGAACGGCGGCTCTTTACAAATTAACGATGGTGCAGGAGATGATATATCAGTTAGCGGAACGCTTGCCCTTTTATCGACCGTATCGGTTCCAGCGAATTCACTTACCGGATCTGGCGTAATACAGGTAAACAGTGGCGGGATCTTGCAAAAAACAACCAGCTCAACAGTTACCATTCCGGCGTCTGTTACACTAAATACTTTCGGTTTATTACATGTTAGCCAGGGAATGTTAGTGGTGAATGATGCAGGAACTAGGGCGGGAACTGTTCAGATCCAGCCTGGTGCAGAACTTTCAGGAATTCCGGACTTTGATTTTACAGGAACAACTTTTACAAATAATGGTAAGGTTTCAACATTTCAGGTAAAGTTCAGTGGTTCCGCTGCGCAGAGTTTAATTGGTAACGGTGAAATGCAAGTGCTTACCATGAATAACCCGGCAGGAATTGATATTACCGGCAACCCGGTAATTTATTACTGGCTGCATTTGGGTACAGGAAAGATACGTACTGGTGCCAACACGTTTATTCTTGATAAAGATGCAACTGCAGATGGAGCTTCAGATGATAGCTATGTGCAGGGTAATGTAAGATGGAATTTCCCAACCGGCGATAACTTTAAAATTTATCCTGTTGGTGATGCGGTAGGATACAGGCCTGTCAGACTTGACTTGACAGGTGTATCGGGTAATGGTGGCGTAACCATTTCTACTGCTTTTGGTAATTATAGTGATCTCAGTAATTCGGTGATCAATCCTCTTAAAACGATTACACGTAACTGGCATGTAGTGAATTCAAGTCTTGAATTTACAGATGCAACGCTCCAGTTTACCTGGGATCAGGCAACGGAAGTTAGCAGCGGAACAAATATCAGCAACCTTGAAGTTGGTAAACTGGATGGATCAACATGGACTTATCCTTCCGTTTATGATAGGACAATGACCTCTCTAACAACCGGAGGTTTTGATTCCTTCAGCGATTTCCAGCTTGGTGAATTAACCACCACAAATGCAAACTTCAGAACAATAACCAACGGTGAATGGAATGATCCATCCATATGGCAATATGAGAATGGTACCAATAACTGGGTAGCAGCACCTTATTCTCCGAATTTTAATGCCGGAACAATTTCTATCCGCAACCAGGTTAACATTACCGGTTACTCGGTTACAGTAGATAATGTAGAGGTTCAAAACGGTGGAATTCTTACAGCATCAAGTGGTGCTACTATCAGGTTCTATGCTGAAAGTATCGGAGGTTTTATCAGGGTATTCCCCGGTGGTTTATTGAATGTGTTTGATGCAACCTTAGATGCAGATGGTGGCACCACAACTGTTGTGGTGGATACCAATAATGGTCCAAATCCACAGCCAGCTCTTGTATTCAGTGGAGAATCAAGCCTGGATGGAGTTACTATTCAGAACGCAGGTATTTGTATTGTTGATGCAGGAACACTTGTAATTAGCAGCAACTCGGGTATCACCAATACGCGTATACTCAATATACAGGGCGATATAGATCTGAATGGAGAGAGTGCGAACATTACCAATAATGATGCAATCACAAATTTTTATGGCACGCACCAGGTTACAGGTAATTCAGAAAGTTATATTGCCAATAACTACGACATTATACCAGGAAGCCTGAATGTGTGGGGGAATCTTACATTGGCTGTTAAATTATTGAACCAGGGGAATCTAACTGTGGGTATTGATAATGGTTCTGAAGGAAAGCTCAATGTTACACAGGCAAATAATACTTACTCGGGGACAATTAATCTTGATCCAAATGCTGAATTAACAGGAACGCAGCCCATTTCATTCCTGGGATCGCAGGTCTCTAACCGTGGATTAATAAGTGTCCCGGATTTTGTTTATGATAATGATGGCAGTCAACAAAGATTAACCGGAGGTGGTACGATCAATCATCTCAAAATTAATAATCCCACAGGCGTAATCCTTGACGGAAATCAAACAGTAGCTAATGAACTTGTTTTGAATAATGGCAGGATACATACCCAGGCAAACAAGATCATCATTGCCGAAGGAGGAATTGTAACTGTAAACAATCAAAATGGTCAATCATATATAAATGGAAACCTGCAACGGAATTTTTCTTCAAGCACTCCACTTCCTTATGATATAGGCGATGCTAATTATTATGTACCTGTTACAATTACTCCTGATGTTGTTGCTCCGGGTGGAATAACAGCAAGGACAGATCCGGAAGATCATCAGCAACTTGCTTCATCAGGTCTTGATCTAACCAAAAGAATTCCACGTACCTGGCATCTTGAAAAAGAACAGGATATGATATTCAATTCCTGCGTGGTTACGTTTACGTGGGTGCCAACAGATAATATTTATGGCGTAAATACAAATAATATTATTCTTGCAAAGTTTGATGCTCCATCGTGGACACATCCAACAGTTGATGCTAATACTGCAACATCCATAACAGTTAGCGGTCTTACCTCATTCAGCGATTTCCAGGTGGGCGAGCCGGCAGTACTGCCTGGTACTGCATTAAATTTTGATGGCGATGGTGATGTAGTAACTGTCAATAACCCTGCAATTGATCTTAGCAATAAATCTTTCACTGTTGAAATGTGGCTGAAAAGGAACAGTTTTAATACTTATGATGCTGCCTTTACACAAGGCAGTGAGGGAGCCGATAATAAAAATCTGCATATTGGATTTTCCAGCGATCATGAATTTATTTTTAATTTCTGGGGTGGGGCAAATGATCTTGAAGTAGAGGTCGCGGATGATAATGGCTGGCACTATTGGGTATGTACTTATGATGCTGCAACAAACACGAGAAAAATTTATAGAGACGGTTTGAAAATTGGCGAAAAACGAACTCAATCGGACTTTACTGGCAATGGTAATTTTACAACTATTGGCGGTAATTCTGCTTACCCGGGTGATGAATACGATGGCAGCATTGATGAATTACGAATATGGAACCGCCCTCTTTGTGAAGCAGAAATAACAGCAGCATTTACTCCTTCCCAATGTGAAATAGCACAACCTGCCGTTGGACTTTTAGCATCATATAATTTCAACCAGGGTACTGGTGGTGGAAACAATTTAGCTATAAATACTTTGACAGATGCGAGTGGTAATAATATAACTGGTACGCTTGTCAACTTTGGTTTAACATCAGCAACATCCAACTGGGTTTCAGACCACGCTATAACAACCGGTACCGCATGTACGCCGTCTACTTCAGTAACTACCTATTACCAGGACATCGATGAAGATGGTTGGGGTAACCAGGGAGTGCCTTTGGTTGTTGGATCAAATTGCTCAATACCGCAAGGTTATGCTACAGATAATTCTGATTGTGACGATCGCAATCCAAGCAATCATACCAATTGTACTGCTACTGTTAATGATTACAGAACGATTACTTCAGGGCAATGGGATGATGTTTTCACATGGGAAAGATTTGACGGTACTTCATGGGTTCCGGCAACTGAAATTCCTAACAATGTAAATGCAAATGTGATCACGGTAAGAAGTACCAATGTGATCAGTGTGAGCAGTATAACTGTTGACCAGTTTGTAATTGAATCAGGTGGTTCATTAAATCTTGGTGAATCTGGTGTTCATATCGTGAATGGACCAGGAACCGATTTCCAGTGTTTTGGTTCAGTGAACTTCACTACAGCAACACTGGAGGTTGAAACGGGAGCGAACGCTGTTTTTGAAGATGAGTCTGTGTTCAACTGGGATGGTGCATATATATTGGGCGGAGGAACAATAGACGTGAATGCCGGAGCGCATTTCGATATTGAAAACAACAACAATATAGGAGATGGAATTACGATCAATAACCATACAACCTGTAATATAAATTCAGGTGCCAACATAACTTTCTTTGGTAGCAACACAACTTTCAATAACCAGGATACTGTTAATATAACCAATACCAACAGCGACGAACCAACCATTATAACACTCGATAACAGTGCAACCAATGCAGTATTCCGCAATGATGTAGGAGCTACATTGAATAAAAAAGGAAATGGCCCGGCTGCCATAAAGGAATTTAATGACGGCGAACAGCCACCTACGCTTAAGACTGTTACGTTTGATAATGAAGGAGCGCTTGTTGTACAGTCAGGCACATTTGATATCAGCAGCAATCCCGGGATTTATAAGGGAACTATCCAGATCGATCTAGGGGCTACACTAACGGCACCGTATAGTATCCAGTTCAAAGGATCTTCAGTTAATAATAATGGAAGTATTGGAACCGGTTCATTTGAATCAACAGGAGCTTTGGAAATGAGCGGAACAACACAACAAACGCTATCTGGGAATGGACAGATCAGGACATTTATTGTTCAGAATCATGCGGGCATTAATCTTGATGGAATACAAACTGTTTTTTACGGAGGAATACAGTTAATCGATGGAAAAGTAAGAGTAGCTGAAGGTAAAAAGCTGATTGCAGGATTTAATGTTCTCGTACAAAATGCATCAGATACCAGTTATGTTATTGGTGATCTGCAACAATATTTTAGTATTGGTGATTCGAAGAAGTTTGATATCGGAGATGATGATGCATATACACCTGTAACATTTACTCCAACCATTGTTACTACACCGGGCTCTGTATTTGCACATACAACTCCGGGAAATCATAATGAAATAAGCAGTTCCGGAATTGATCCTGCCAAAACAATTTTCCGTACATGGCATGTTGAATCGGCAGGTGCGGAATTTCATAAGTATGATATTACATTAAACTGGGTTCCTGGTGATATCATTAACCAGGGTGTAAATCCGGCAAATTTCATTGTGAAAAAATGGGATCCGCTTCCGATAGGATGGGAACAATTAGATAATGTTGTTTTAGGTACCAATTCAATTTCGGCGCATTATGAAGAAACAACACTCAGCGATTTCCAGGTTGGTGAACCTGTATCTGTAGGTCCCGGTGCACCAGTAATCAGCTGTGGTGATACACTTACTGTTTGTCAAAATTCCGCATCCGGTGTTTGTGATCTGCAGATATTCCCTCAAACAGTTCCTGCTCCAGCTGTAATTCCATTTGCTGACAGGACAAATACATATTCTAATGTATCAATAAATGGTGGAGGTGATTCTGTAAATGTAGCTCCGGGCTCATCCGTACACCTCACTTATGATTACTTATATACTTTCCCTGGTGGATATTGCCCGGGTTGTGTGGTGCAAACTTATATTGGTCTTGGTACAACGTTCCAGACTTTACAATGCGAATCATCTGTTAGCAATGGATATACTTCCCATCCTGATGTAACATTTACTGCTCCTTCATCACCTGGCGTATATTATCTCATCCAGAAAAATTCGCTCGATTATTTCTGCCAGGAATTCTATTATGATAATAACCCTGCCAATGCGATCGGCGTAATAATCGTTGGTAATCCATATCCTGTTGGAAGCGGTGGAACAGGCAATGTAACGCTTACTAATAACGCTCCAGCATGTTTCCCTGTTGGTACTACACAGGTAAGATGGATCGCTACCGACCAGGCCGGTTTGTCTGATACCTGCTTCCAGGTTGTTACTGTAAATCCTGCAACAAAATATTATCGTGACAGGGATGCAGACGGATTTGGTAATCCTGATTATCCTGTATATGCATGCTCACAACCAACAGGCTTTATTTTAGAACATACAGATTGTAATGATTATGATGCAGCTATCCATGTAGGATGTGTTTGTAATGTGCATCTTACTACTTCAGTTGGCGATACCCTGATCATTTGTGCAGAAAGCGGTGCTACTACCGGAAGTGTACACCTTATTGCAACGGGTGGCTCAGGTCAATATGCTTTCACTGGTGGTGATACGACCAATATAGGTCCTAATACTTATTACTATACAGTAACTGATGTAGCTACTGGCTGCACTGCAAAGGATACACTAACGGTGATCCTGACCAATTGTATCATTCCTTATTACGAACCACCAACAAATGATACCACAACAGTATTGATCGGATCAGAACTTACGCAGCTTTATAATGCTCCGGGTTCACTGGTTGATACAACAGCTACAAATAATATCTTCCTGATTAATGACCAGCTGGGTGAAGTTTTAATTGAAGTAATTGCAAATGTTGGTCAACATGATTATTTGCTTAACTTATTACAAACACCTGAATACGGCATGCATAATTTTATTGACAATGGAGACACAACCCTGATCATTACAGGTATGTTCCCGATTGCCAATTTACCGAAGCTGAATTTATTGCCACAGTATATTAATTATGTACGTCCTTATTATACACCGATAGCAGCTCATTTCACATGGCCTGCTACTGGTTTAACAACTACAAGAGGTGATACGGCGATGGCTGCTAATCTTGCTAAAGAAGCATGGAAGATCACAGGTAAAGGAATTAAAGTGGGCGTAATGTCTGATAGTTATAATACACTAACAGGTAACCCGGCAGCACTTGATGTTGTGAATGGTGAT
The DNA here is from genome assembly GCA_047601875.1 of Ferruginibacter sp. Taxonomy (GTDB): domain Bacteria; phylum Bacteroidota; class Bacteroidia; order Chitinophagales; family Chitinophagaceae; genus Ferruginibacter. Next base: position 2,860,043 of record JASGIL010000001.1, read on the forward strand.
CTGCCAGGTACAGGAAATCCTAACTTCCCTAACCCGGTTGTTGTTTCTGCTGAATATCCTTATGGAAAGGCTACAGATGAAGGTCGTGCGATGTTGCAAATTGTACATGACGTGGCACCAGGCGCAGACCTGATGTTCCGTACCGGCTTTATAAGTGCGGGTAATTTTGCAGATGGTATAAAAACACTTCGTGATGCAGGTTGTAATATCATTGTTGATGATGTTACTTATATCACTGAGCCATTCTTTAAAGATGGTGTTGTTGCACAGGCTGTAGAAGATGTTACTGCGTCCGGCGTAAATTATTTTACTTCAGCAGGTAACTATGGTGTTAAATCTTACCAGGGTACTTTTAATTCAACAACTCCGCCGGCGGATTATGTTGGTGTTGCCCAGGATGTTCACAACTTTGGTGGCGGAAATTACTTCCAGGACCTGACACTTACAAAAGGCACCTACACGATAGCGTTACAATGGGATGATAATTTCTATTCTTTAGGTGATGGAACCGGCGCTACCAATGACCTTGATATTTACCTGGTTGACCAGTTCGGTCATAAACTATTTGGGTTCAACAGGAATAACCTTGGTGGCGATCCGCTTGAAATATTACCATTTGTTGTACAGGCAACTGTAAAAGCAAAGATCATCATCACCCGCAGGTCAGGTGTTGGTAACCTTCTTTTTAAATACATTATTTTCAGGGGCGAAGGTACCATCGATACATATAGCCAGGGTACAGGAACTGTAGTTGCACAAGCCAATGCGGAAAGTGCAATATCTGTAGGCGCCGTATTGTATTTGAATACACCTGCGTATGGAGTAAGTGTACCTACTGTCGCATCCTTCTCATCACGTGGAGGTACACCTGTAAATGGTGTAGACAGGCAAAAACCTGATATCGCAGCACCTAACGGTGGCAACACCACGGTGAATTTAAATGCACCAAATATTGACAACGATCAATTCTATAATTTCTTCGGAACATCTGCTGCTGCTCCTCATGCTGCTGCAGTAGGTGCATTGTTGCAGGAAGCACACAAAAGGTATTTCAATGATACATCACTTACTGCTCCGCAAATGAAATCGTTGTTACAAAATACTTCGCTTGCTTTAGGAGGTACAGAAACAAATGTGGGCCACGGATTTATCCAGGCTGATGATGCATTGCAAAGTTTCTCCAATCCATTCCCATTAACAGATAGTATGCATTTACAGGATTCATCGTTTACACCGGGAACAGATCCAGTTACTGTTGTTGTGAACGGACAATACTTCTCGCCAAATGCAGTTGTTATTTTCCATTACGATACCATTCCGGCTACCATTTCAAACAATGGTACAGTACTTACTGCTATTATTCCTCCGTTCATGGGTAATCCACCACTCACTGTTTACAATCCACCACTCACGAACAGTGCATTGGACGGTGGTGTGAGTGATTCATTGTATTTCTTTGGAACCATTCCAAAAAATGTGAAGATCGTTGTAAACAACGCAACCAAACATTATGGTGAAATCATTCCTGCTTATAGTGTTGATGTTACAATCAACAATCAGCCACTATCAGCATATCCCGGAACAACAATGGCAAGTCTCGGTTTAAATGATATCACTTATTCTTCATCAGCAAATAATTTAAGCAATATTGGTTTGTATTACAGGCGTGCAAGCTCTGCAGTTACTGACCTGTCGAATCCGAATTCGCTTGCATTATCTGCATTCTATAACTACCAGTTTGTAGATGGTGTATTAACAATTGACAGGTTACCGATCACCATCACCCCTCGTGATACATCATATGTATATGGTGAAGCGATCAAGGGTAAACAACTCACGTTTAACTATACTTACAATGCGTCTAATATCGATCCTGCTCAACAAGGCGAATTCTTAGATTCATTGAAAGCGTCTCACCAGGCAGCCATGTCTGATGCGGTCGTATTGATCAATTCAAACCAGGCGCCGGGTGGATTGAATGCTGCAGACTTCCTCAACATGAGTTTCATGACAAGTGCAAAAGCAATCATAAACGCAAAAGCAATTATAAATGCCAAGGCAATCATAAACGGAGTTGTATTTGATACATCATCCATTATTCCTTTGGCACCGCAATCATTATTTGATTACCAGGCTGACTCTTCAAATGGTACTTTAAGAAATGGCAGCGCAGCGGTAAATGCCAAAGCAATCATTAATGCCAAAGCAATTATAAATGCCAAAGCAATCATCAATGGCAATGCAACAGTAAATGCTAAAGCAATTATAAATGCCAAGGCAATTATAAATGCCAAAGCCATCATAAATGCTAATAGTTTCAACGATGTGACCAATGAGAATACAGTAGTGATTGTTGATTCGCTGGATGTATATGGACCAGGCTCAGACTCATTGTATAATTTGCAATCAGTGAATATGATCTCGGGATACACAGTGGGTAACTGGTTAATTGGACCGGGTGTATTGATCAATGAAAACTTTGATATCAGTTATGCTTTAGGACACTTAACAATTACACCTGCAACGCTGACAGTGAAAGCAAATGATACGGCATCAGCCTGCGGTGGCGTACAACCACTGTATTCAAATACCAAATCTGTTTATCAATATGAAGATGCGGATAGCAATGTGGTAGCAAGTGGCCCGGTATATAATGTTTATAACGGTAGTACCAACATGGGCTCCGGAAATCTTGCAGGTGGTGCTTATCAAATAGTACCTTCCGGTTTGGTTCAACAAGGCACAGTTCCTAATTACAATATTGTTTATGAAAATGGAACATTAACGGTACCTGCTACCCCTGCAACACCAGTTGTAACGGTAGTGAATAATTGCAACGGCACATCAACACTTTCAACAACAGCAACAGGAACATTGTTGTGGAGTAATGGAGCAAGCACTCCATCAATCACCGTAAGCAATTCAGCGACCTATTCAGTAACAACTACAAATGCAAGCGGCTGTACAAGTCTTGCCGGTACCGGAACATCAGCACCTAGAACAACACCTGCAACGCCTGTTGTAACAGTTGTAAATAATTGCGGAAGTTCAACACTTTCTACAACAGCTGCGGGAACATTATTATGGAGTAACGGAGCATCCTCTCCATCTATCACAGTAAGCAACACAGCTACTTATACAGTAACACAAACAGTGAACGGATGTACAAGCACAGCAGGCAGTGGTGCATCAGCTCCAAAAGCGGTTCCTGCAACACCTGTTGTAACGGTTGTAAATAATTGCGGAAGTTCAACACTTTCAACAACAGCAACCGGAACATTGTTGTGGAGCAATGGAGCAACTACTCCATCCATCACAGTAAGCAATACTGCTACTTATACGGTAACACAAACAGTAAACGGATGTGTAAGTGCAGCAGGCAGTGGCGCATCAGCTCCAAAAGCGGTTCCTGCAACACCTGTTGTAACAGTTGTAAATAATTGCGGAAGTTCAATACTTTCAACAACAGCAACCGGAACATTATTGTGGAGCAATGGAGCAACAACTTCATCGATCACAGTAACGAACGCTGCTACTTATACAGTAACAACTAAAAATGCAAGTGGATGTACCAGTGCAGCAGGCAGCGGAACATCAGCACCTAAAGCAATACCATCAGCGCCAGTAGTAACAGTTGTAAATAATTGTGGAAGTTCAACACTTTCAACAACAGCAACCGGAACATTGTTGTGGAGCAATGGAGCAACTACTCCATCCATCACGGTAACTAATAGTGCTACTTATACTGTAACACAAACAGTGAACGGATGTGTAAGCACAGCAGGTAGCGGATCATCAGCTCCAAAAGCAGTTCCTGCAACACCTGTTGTAACAGTTGTTAATAATTGCAATGGAACGTCAACCTTAACAAGTACAGCAGCACCATCAGGAGGAAGTTTACTGTGGAGCACAGGCGCAACAACTGCATCCATCACCGTAAGCAATGCTGCTACCTATACAGTAGTAGCAAAAGGAAGTAATGGTTGCAGCAGTACAGCGGGAAGTAGCACATCAGCACCTAAATCAACTCCTGCAACACCTGTTGTAACGGTAGTGAATAACTGTGGAAGCTCAACACTTTCAACAACAGCAGCAGGAACATTGTTGTGGAGCAATGGTGCAACAACCTCATCTATTACGGTAACCAATGCAGCTACTTATACTGTAAAAACAATAGTGAACGGATGTACAAGTGCAACAGGTAGCGGCACATCTGCTCCAAAAGCAGTTCCTGCAGCGCCAACAGCAAGCACAACGCAACCAACATGTTCTGTTACTACCGGAACAATAACAGTTACGTCATCAAAAACCGGGTTGACATTTAGTATTACAGGATCCGGATATACAAATACAACAGGCGTATTCACAAGCGTAGCGCCAGGAACATATAGTTTGACTGCTAAGAATTCAGCAGGATGTGTATCTGCAGCAACAAGCGTTACTTTAACTGCTAATGTTAACTGTTCAACAATTGGCGATCTTGTTTTCAACGATGCAAACGCAAACGGACTTAAAGATGCAAGTGAAACAGGTATCTCAGGTGTAACAGTTAAACTATTGAACAATGCAGGAACTGTATTGGCAACAACTACTACTTCAAGCAGTGGTGCTTACAGCTTCAGCAACCTGGCACCGAATACTTATAAGGTCAACTTTACCACGCCATCAGGATACACACCAACATTAAGTAATGTAGGTTCTGATGATACCAAAGACAGTGATCCTGTAAGTGGCACAACGGCAACTTATACAATCACGTTAGGTCAGACAAATACAACGATCGATGCAGGATTTATTCCTTCGATCCTGTCATTGGGTGATAAGGTTTGGTATGATGCGAATAATGATGGTATCAACAACAGCAGTGAAAATGGTATCGCCAACGTTACCGTGAATTTGTATAATGATGCGAATAATGATAATGTGGCAGATGGTGCCACAATAGCAACCAAGACCACAGATGCAAATGGTAATTATAAATTCACAGCGCTTGCCCCAGGTAACTATATCGTGGGAGTGGTTGTTCCTAATGGTTATATCAGCAGCAGCGTAAATGGCGCTGACCCTGATAATAACACGAACCTTGATGACAATGGTGTGAACTTAGTAGGAACTGAAATAAGAGGCCAGGCCATAACGTTAGCATTGACCACAGAACCGGAAAGCAGCGGCAATGCAAATAATACATATGATTTTGGATTGTTACCAGATTGTAATTGTATCAATACAACAGGAAACCTGTTGACCAATGGTAGCTTTGAAAGTGGAACAACAGGCTGGACATGGAACAGCTCGAATGGTTCATTAACTACCGGTACAGGATACATTGCCTGCGGAAGCAAGAATGGATTTAACAATGCTGTTTCAGGAAAACTTTCCACTGTTTACCAGGATGTAGCTGTTGCTGCAGGTAAAACAGTAATCTTTAATGGATTTGCCGGAACGCATACAGCAGGATTATCATGTAGTCCTAAATTGAGTTTGATATTCCTGAAATCAACAGGGGCTGTGATAAGCCAGGTAGATGTTGCGGTAACAAGGGACGTAGATGCTAACTCTAATCAATTGGCTTATTATACAATTACTGCAGTAGCACCAACGGGTACTACTAAAGTGAGAGTACAAGGTTCAATCACTTGCAACTATCTGAAGATGGATGCATTCTGTCTGAGAACTTCCAACACTGCTGCGAAGGGTGGTAACGATAATCCTCCGCCTGTATGGACGTCTAATGAAGAAGTTAAGGAAACAGTGATTGCTTCTAAAGTTGCAGGACTTGATGTATTCATTAGTCCTAACCCGGTTATCAGTTTCTTTAATCTTGCTATCAATGCAAGCGATAATGATACACCGGTTGATATAAGGATACTGAATATAGACGGTAAAGTTATTTCAACACAAAAAACGCAAGCCAACAGTACGCTAAAGATCGCGTCTGAAAACTGGAAGAGCGGAATTTATTTTGTTGAAGTTACCCAGGGCCGTGACCGGAAAATAGTTAAGTTGATAAAAGCCGGTAATTAAAATGATATCATTAATTTTTATAATGGAGGCTATACAGAATAGCCTCCATTTTTTGTAGAAAGTATAATTACATGAAATGAGTTTGAATGAAAAGACCTGTTGAACTTATATAATACAGATAAAATCTATATTCAATCAATATCATTTCTTAGTTTTACAATACCTTAAACAATCAATGGAATGATCAATAAAACCTGTAGGTTTATAATTGTAAGCCTTCTGTTTTTCTTTTGTTCTCATACCAATGCTTATTCGGGCGAGATCGATAGCCTGAAAAATTTACTTTCTACAAATCTTAATGATAGTGTCAGGGTAAACGTTTTGAATGCACTAAGCAAAGCTTTTTTTAATGATAACCCCGATACATCAGTTACAATAGCCCTTACATCAAAGAAACTTGCTGAGCAGATCAATTACCAGCGAGGCCTGGCACAAGCAAATAAAAATTTAGGCGCTGGATATTATCTCCAGGGCAAGTATAAAGATGCAGTGATATCCTGGCAACAGGCACTGGATGTTTATAAATTAAATGATGATAAAACAGGCGTCGCAAATATGTTGAGTAATATGGGTGCTGTTTATTTCGCCCAGGGCGATGATGCCAAAGCAATGGAGTTGTATTTGCAATCGCTTAAAATGTCGGAGGAGCTCAATGATACTTTGAGGATACTAACTGTACTGAACAACATTGGTGGTGTTTATTTAAATAAAGAAGTAACGTATAAAAAAGCATTGGATTATTTTTTACGGGCCTATAAATTAAGTGTGGTTATAAATGATCAAAATACGATTGGCGGATCTGCTGTTAACCTTGGCGAAACATATTATAAGCTGGGAGATGACTCTACAGCCCTGTTGTATTTATACAAATCCCAAAAAGCATATACGGGCACAGAAAATCTTCCTTATACACTCAATTATATCGGCCGTGTTTATGCAAGACAGAAACAATTTGATAAAGCTGTAAAAACGCATATAGAAGCTTTCGAATTTGCAAAAAAACTTGATACGCGTTTAGATATGACGCAATCACTTGTTGCTTTGGGACAAGCCTATTACGCAAAAGGAGACATTGCTTTAGCCATTGAAGCTTATAAGCAATCTCTCGATGTCTCCACACCGCTGGAAGCTATGACAGAAATGGAAGCTGCTTATTCAGGTTTATCAGATGCTTATTCAAAACAATCGGATTTTTCAAATGCATTTAAATATCAAAATCTTTTGCTGGCGATCAGGGTTAAGATATATAATGAAAATACTACCAAAAAATTAGGAACGCTTCAGTTTGGATTTGATCTTGAAAAGAAAGAATCTCAAATAAATTTACTCAATAAGGATAAAGAGATACAACAACAGGAAATAAAAAGACAAAAAATAGTGCGCAACAGTTTCATTGGCGGATTTGCAATCGTACTTCTATTTGCATTTGTATTTTTTACACAAAGAAATCGTATCAGTAAAGAAAAGAAAAGAAGTGATGAGTTATTGTTGAATATCTTACCTGAAGAAACTGCCGAAGAATTAAAAGCAACAGGTGTTGCAAAAGCAAAAAGCCTTGACCAGGTGACGGTGTTATTTACTGATTTTAAAAACTTCACCATGGCCAGTGAAAAACTTACGCCGGAAGAACTTGTTGCTGAGATCAATCATTGTTATAGCGAGTTTGATCGTATAATAACCAAACATGGAATTGAAAAAATAAAAACCATTGGTGATTCTTATATGTGTGCGGGTGGATTGCCGGTAAAAAATAATACGCATCCTTTTGATGTTGTATCTGCAGGACTGGAAATGGTTGCATTCATCGAAAAAAATAAACAGGAAAGAATAGAAAGAGGACAACCGTATTTCGAATTACGTCTTGGAATTCATACAGGACCTGTTGTTGCCGGAATTGTTGGTATCAAAAAATTCGCATACGATATCTGGGGTGATACGGTGAATACTGCTTCAAGAATGGAAAGCAGTGGCCATATTGGAAAAGTAAATATCAGTGGCACCACGTATGAATTAATAAAAGATAAATTTACCTGCACACACCGCGGAAAAATTGAAGCGAAACATAAAGGACAGATCGATATGTATTTTGTGGAGGGATTTGCTTAAACCTAATAGTAGGAAGTCTAAAATAAATGTTCAATATTCAACGTACAATACTCAATGTTTAACGATGTTCTTATTAAACATCCCGATGAAAATTGAACATTGATCGTTGATTATTGAATAATTCTTCAACACTTGGAAGCTATAAAATAAACAGAGCTACAGTTTGATCTCTTCGTCACTATCATCAAAAAACCTAAACTCAGTGAGATGGTAGTTTGTATTTGCTTTTACTTTTACTTTTTGTTTATATTTCCAGCTCCACCTCATACGGCGTGATGGGAAACCGCAGGTGAGATAAGTATATAAGATAGGATGTACTTCAATGGTAAGCCCTTTATGCCTTTGCATAATAAGGTAACTTAGGTTCTTTGCTATTTCATCTTCAAGAATTAATGTAGATGAAATTTTTCCTGTTCCATTACAACTTGGGCAGATCTCGCTGGTATTGATATTCATCTCCGGCTTCATACGCTGCCTTGTGATCTGCATCAAACCAAATTTAGTGATGGGAAGTACTGCATGTTTTGCCCTGTCAGTTCTCATGAACTGGTCCATAGCATCAGCCAGTTTCTTTTTATTCTCCATCAACTTCATATCAATGAAATCGACAACGATGATACCACCAAGATCTCTCAGTCTTAATTGGCGTGCAATTTCTTCGGCAGCTTCCAGGTTGGTCTCCAATGCATTTTGTTCCTGGTTATTGCTTACACTCTTATAACCACTGTTTACATCTATTACATGTAAAGCTTCTGTGTGTTCAATAATTAAATAAGCGCCACTGGGAAGGTTTACTGTTTTTCCAAAAGAAGCTTTTACCTGTTTTGTAATTCCAAAATTGTCAAAGATGGGTAAGCCATTATTATAATATGCAACGATATCGGCTTTATCGGGCGCAATGCGTTGGATATAATTTTTTGTATCAGCAAAAATGGTTTTATCATTTACCACGATGCGGTTAAAATCTTCATTCAGCAAGTCACGCAACATACTGGTTGCCTTGCCTTGCTCACTCAATATTTTTGCAGGGGGAACAGCGCCTTTTAAATTATTCTGGATCGTTTTCCAGGTATTTTCCAGGCTCAACAGATCTTCATGAAGTTCTGCTGTATGTTTTCCTTCGGCAGCTGTACGAACAATAACGCCAAGATTTTTTGGCTTGATGGATTCGATGATCTTGTGCAATCTTTTTCTTTCCTCAGAAGAATGAATCTTTCTTGAAACAGCTACGATATCATTGAATGGAGTAACAACAACAAAACGGCCCGGAAGTGAAAGTTCGCAGCTAAGGCGTGGGCCTTTTGCCGCAATGGGTTCTTTTAATATCTGTACCAAAACATTGGGCTTGCCGCTCAATACTTCGGTGATCTTGCCTGTTTTTATGATCTCAGGTTCTACCTTAAATTTTGCGAATTCAAATTTATCACCAGGCTTTTCATTCATCGACTGGTTGGTAAATTTGAGAATGGACCTAACATAAGGGCTCAGGTCTGTATAATGAAGAAATGCATCTTTTTCAAAACCTACTTCTACAAAAGCAGCATTCAGTCCGGGGATCAGTTTTTTTACTTTTCCAAGATAAAGATCACCCACAGCAAAACTGGCATCAGCTTTTTCACTATGCAGTTCCACCAATTTCTTATCCTCCAGCAAGGCAATTTCCACGCCCTGCGGTACCGCATTTATAATTAATTCCTTGGTCAAGCGAAATTTTTTTGTTAGACCTTAATGCATTACGGAAGGAAAACATAAATAGCATGAATAAGTACGGCTTATAGCCATAGTTATTCATGCATATAAAATGAGTGATCCCGATGAAGAATCGGGATACCGGGAAAGAAAAAGGAATTACTTCTTCTTATGACGGTTCTTTCTTAAACGTTTTTTACGCTTATGTGTAGCGATCTTATGACGTTTTCTCTTTTTACCACAAGGCATACCGAGTCTTTTTTTGTTTTAAATAATTATTTTAAATATTTTCTTGTATTCAGTTTATTATTTCAGCATTTTGATCCTTTCGTCTACTTCTTTGGAGTAGTCTGGATTATTTACAAGCCGCTTACTTATTGTGTACCATTTTACCGCGTCTTCTTTATCTCCTTTGGCAGCATAAGTATCAGCAAGAAATGCAATTGCTTCAATATTGTCCGGCTGTTTTGCAATTACTTTCTGAAACCTTTCGATTGCTTTGTCGTATTGCCCGGAAACATATCCCCCAACACCCAGCACCATTTGTGCTTTCATGTTGGTAGAATCCTTTCTCACTACTGTTAAGAGCTCTTTGATCCCTTTCATTGTCTCCTGCGGATCTCCATTACCTCCTGCGCCAAAAACATAGCAACTTCCAAGTCTAATTCTGAGGTCATCATTTCCTGGATTTAGCTCAATCGCCTTTTCAAATAACGATATTGCCTCATTCTTTTCCCAGTTCAATTTCGCCACATCATGCTCCCCCCTGAGGTCCTGTAAAAATAATTGGCCTGCGAAGGTGAGGTTTTTTTCTGAATTATCCAACTTAGAAGCCTTACTTATATAAAATGCATAAGGCTCAAAAAGACCGGCACTGTCTTTCCAGAAACTGGCGAGATTGTTATAGGCTGTAATTTGCTGTGAGCGGACGTCGCCCCGTTTAACACTATTTTCAAGGGAAGATAAGTACACAAGCTGCGATGGGCTGAGCTTTTGCTTGGCTGTGTTGATAAATTCCTCAACATTAAAACTGCTGATTTGGGGCTTTTCCGGCATTTTAGAGGCCGGTTTTTGGGGCTCAGATGTGCGCCCGAAAATAAACAGGAATACTACCAATAAAATTCCTGTTCCCGCTAAAATAAATTGTTTTTTCACTCCAGAATGAAATTTGAATCCCACCTACAATTAAGCGGGAGCGCAAAGATACGTTCTTACTCTTCGCCATCATCATTCACTGGTGGTTCTTCTTTGATATTAGGGGAAGTCTTTATTTCCTGTACAAATTCCTTAGCAGGTTTGAAAGCAGGTATAAAATGTTCGGGGATGGCTACAGCTACATTTTTTTTGATGTTGCGACCAATTTTAGCTGCTCTTTTTTTGATTATAAAGCTTCCAAATCCCCTTATATATAGATTTTCTCCGCCTGCAAGTGAAGCTTTTATCTCCCTGAACATCGTCTCCAATGTAACAAGTACATCCACTTTTGGGATACCGGTTTTGTCCGATATTTTGTTGATAAGGTCTGCCTTTCTCATATTAGAAATATTTTAAACAGTAAGTTAGAAAAAATTGTTGAAAATCCAAAAATAAGATGGTGATAATCAATAGGTTTGCAGATAATTTTTTTAATACCCCCATGAGCAATAGCAAAAAGGAATTATTTTTTACTCATAACCTGCTAAACTGGGACAAACAGCAGAACCTGCGTACCATGCCATGGAAAGGAGAAAAAGATCCTTATAAAATATGGTTGAGTGAAATAATATTACAACAAACCCGTGTGGAACAAGGCTGGGCCTATTATAACAGGTTCATAAAAAAATATCCAACGATAAAAAAACTTGCACTCGCCCCGGAAAAAGATGTGTTTAAATTATGGGAAGGACTTGGTTATTATACAAGGTGCAGAAATTTAATTGCTACTGCAAAATTTATTGCAAATGAATTGAACGGAAAATTTCCGGATGATTATGAATCTATTTTAAAACTAAAAGGTGTTGGTCCGTATACAGCTGCAGCAATTGCATCATTTGCGTTCAATCTTCCGTATGCTGTTGTTGATGGAAATGTTATGAGGGTGTTGTCGAGATTTTTTGGGATTAAAAAAACGATCGATGATAATGAAGGGAAAAAATTTTTCTTCTCGCTTGCAAATAAATTAATTGAAAAAGAAGTTGCCGGTTTGTATAACCAGGCAATCATGGATTTTGGTGCTACCATTTGTAAACCACAATCGCCATTGTGCCCCCAGTGTGTGCTAAAAACTAAATGTGAAGCTTATCTGCAGGATGCTGTGAATGAATATCCTGTTAAATCAAAGAAACTGGTAAAAAAGCAGCGTTGGCTTTATTACATTGTTGCTGAATACAAAGGAAAAATTTTTGTTAGAAAGCGCATTGAAAAAGATATCTGGCAAAACCTGTATGAATTTTTTTTAATTGAAACGGGGAAACAATTTTCTGCTGATGAAATAATTGCGTCAACCACATTTAAAGAAGTCGCAGGCAAACATAGTGAACTGATCAATATTTCCAGGGTATTTAAACAACAATTGACGCATCAAACCATACATGGTTTTTTTATTCATACCAGGTTAAAAAAAGCACCATTATTGGATGGATACCAACTCCTGGAAAAACAGGCTTTATTATTGCAGCCATTCCCAAGGTTTATAACAGCTTATTTTGAAGAAAGCAATTTTTTTAAGACAAAAGTTTAAATTTATAGTAGGGGACAGAAATGATAAAAATTGTATCTTTAAATTTGTTGTAAGGCAATAAGGGAATAGATCAAAAGCACAATAATATGAGAGGCGTAAACAGAGTAATGCTTATAGGCAACCTTGGAAAGGATCCCGACATGCAATTCCTGGAAGGAAATATTGGTGTAGCAAAATTCTCATTGGCTACAACAGAAACCTATAAAGACAGGAGTGGGAAATTAATTTCTCAAACAGAGTGGCACACAGTTGTTTTATGGCGTGGTCTTGCAGAACTTGCTCAAAAATATTTACACCGCGGGAGCCTGGTATACATTGAAGGACGTTTAAAAACACGTAGCTGGGAAGACAAAGAAGGGAATAAAAAATTTGCTACTGAAATAGTAGGTGATAACCTGATCATGCTGGATAAAAGAAGTGATGGTACACATGCAGATCACCCATTGAATACGGGTGATAACCCAGGTGTTTCGGATGAATTACCTACTGATGAAAATGGCGAAGAAAGATTGCCCTTTTAAAATTTACTATTTGCAGTTTGATTTTTACTGTAAATAATTTTTTATTTAAATACATTGCCTTGGATACTCACTCGGTTCTTCTGACCGTAAAAAATTTACCGCTTACTTTACTGGCAATAACTCCTGCCGCTAATATCATACTCCTTTTTATTATGGCGATCCTGCTTATCCTTTCATTTTTTGTGGCAGGAAGTGAAGTGGCTTATTTTTCTTTAACATCAAAAGATATCAATATTTTAAAAACAAGAAGGCAACCTTCATTCAGAAGAATTGTGAACCTGCTTGAGCAACCAAAGACCTTGCTTGCTTCCATGCTCATCACCAACAGTTTTGTAAATATTGGTATCATACTTATTTCAAACTTATTGGTGAACGATTGGGTTGCGGCATATCACCTTCCGTTCTATACAATTTTTTTGATCAAGATTGCTTCAATAACAATATTGCTTGTATTATTTGCTGAAGTGCTGCCAAAGGTATGGGCAACGCATCATAAGATATGGTTTGCCGCTACAGCATCATTGATCATAGAAATATTCAACAGTGTTTTTTACAGGCTCAGCAAAAGGCTTGTACGGTTCAGCGATAATATTGAAAAGAAAGTAACATCAGACAGTGCTTCTTCTGTTGATCACAGCAGCCTGGATTATGCAATTGATCTTTTGCCGGAAGATGAAGCAACAATGGAAGAGAAACAAATATTAAAAGGCATACGCAAATTCGGCGATACAACTGTAAAACAGGTTATGCGCACAAGGCTCGACGTTAGCGGAATATCAACCAGCAGTTCTTTTGCAGAAGTTACAAAAGCGATAGAAGAAGTTCATTATTCAAGATTACCTGTCTACAAAAATAACCTCGACGAAATTGCCGGTATGTTGCATACAAAGGACCTGCTTCCTTACCTGAACGAAGCTTCGGATTTTGACTGGCATTCATTAATGCGTAAACCATATTTTATCCACGAACAAAAATTAATTGAAGACCTGCTGCAGGAATTCAGAATGAAGCGTATACATTTTGCGATCGTTGTTGATGAATTTGGTGGCACCTCAGGTATTGTTACATTGGAAGATATTATGGAAGAGATCATTGGCGATATCAAAGATGAATTTGATGATGAAGAAAGTGGTAATAAAAAGATAGATGACTTCAATTTTATTTTTGAGGGGAAAACAATGATACATGATGTATGCAAGGCAATGAGTATTGCGGTTGATACCTTCGATGGTATCAGGGGAGAAAGTGATTCACTCGCCGGGCTTGTATTGGAAATAGCAGGGGAGTTTCCGCAAATAAACGAGACATTGGTTAGCGGTGATTTTACTTTTATCCCACTTGAAATAAATAAGAACCGAATCGATAAAGTAAAAGTTATTATCCAGGCAGATAAAACCGATAGAGTGTAGTATGAACAATCCCAAGTCAATTATTGTGATCTTTATTTGCAGTTGCGTTTTATTTGCAGCATGTAATTCAACCTATACTTCAAAAAAGAAAGGATATTTTAAGATCGATCTTCCCGAACATAAATATGTTTCTTTCGATAAGCCGGATTTTCCTTTCAGCTTTGATTATCCGGCGTATGGAGCTATTATCAAAGACAGTACTTATTTTGATAGCAGTCCCGAAAATCCTTATTGGGTAAATGTTGATTTTCCCGGCATGAATGCACGTATTTTTTTAAGCTATAAGATCATCGGCGGAAATGCTTTTTATAAGATTAAACAGGCAGATGGAACTTATAAAGATTCTACTGCCATTAACCGGTTCGATAAAATGGTGAACGATGCATTTAACCTTACCAATAAAAATGAAGCTGTAGCAAGTTCCATTAAGGACAGTGTGTTCCGCACACAAAATGGTATTTCAGGAGTGTATTTTAAAGTGGGTGGTAATGCAGCAACGGCTAGGCAATTCTTTTTAAGCGATACCACTAAAAACTTTTTGCGTGGCGCATTGTATTTTGATGCAACCCCCAATTCAGATTCTTTAAAACCTGTATTAGATTTTTTACAGGTTGATATGGAGCGGATGATCAACAGTTTCCATTGGAAAGACATTAAATAAAAAAATATTGCCGTTGACTTTAGTCATCGGGATAAAGAATCTTTTATATAGGCTTTAGCCCTATTAAGCAATAGTTTATTTGTACTTTTGCAGCCATGATAGCAATCGATAATGTATTGGTAAGCGACCAGGTTGTTAAAGAACAATTTGTATGCGATCTTAATAGTTGCAAAGGAGCATGCTGTGTCGACGGCGATGCCGGAGCACCATTGAATAAAGATGAACTTAGTAAGATCGATGAAGTTTACGATGCAGTATTTCCATACCTGGATGAAGAAAGTAAAATGGAGCTGGAAAGACAAGGAAGGTATGTGTATGACAAGGAATTCGGATGGGTGACACCAACCATTAAAAGCAAAGTATGTGTTTATGGCATTAAAGATAAAAATGGTATTGTAAAATGTGGGATAGAGCAGGCATATATAGATGGTAAAGTAAAATGGAAAAAGCCAATAAGCTGCCATCTTTTCCCGGTGATCGTTACTAAAAGTAAAGATGGTGTTACTGAATTTGCAAATTATGAGCCGAGGGAAGACCATTGTAAAGCAGCCTGTGTTTTAGGAAAGAAATTAAAAGTTCCGGTATATCAATTTTTAAAAGAACCATTGATAAGAAAATTCGGAAAAAAATTCTATGACGCATTGGATGCAACTGCCACACATTTAAAAAAATAACCTAACACGCCAACTGAATAAAACAACTCCATGAAAAGAACCCCTTTCTTATTCCTTATTTTTTATTCCTTATTTCTTATTTCTTGTTCTGCAAACAAGGCTAAGATCGATAACAACCTGAAAAAATACTTCGACGCAAAAAATGTTGAAGGTTGTTTTACGATGCTTGATAATACGGACGGCCAGATAACAGTTTATAATATGCCATTCGATACGATGAGGGTATTACCTGCATCAACATTTAAAATTGTAAACTCGTTAATAGGACTTCAAACCGGCGCAATAACAGGTGAGGACATGGTTATTAAATGGGATGGTATAAGACGTTCAAACAAAGATTGGAACAAAGACATGGATATGAAGGAAGCTTTTAAGGTAAGCTGTGTTCCTTATTACCAGGAAGTAGCACGCCGTATTGGAAAAGATACCATGCAAAGATGGATCGATAGTCTTTCTTATGGCAATAAAAATATTTCCGGGCCGATAGATTCTTTCTGGTTAAATAATCAATTGAAAATTTCTCCCGATGAACAACTTGGTTTACTCAAAAGATTATATTTTGACCAACTGCCTTTTCGTAAATCTGCACAACAGATCGTTCGTGATGTAATGTTGCAGGAAGATAATACAGCGTATAAATTAAGTTATAAAACCGGCTGGGGATTTGATGAACAAAACAGATCGATCGGTTGGGTTACCGGATGGATCGAAGAAAACAGGCATGTTTATTTCTTTGTAACCATGGTAAGGTCTGCAGACAAGGACATTGATATGAAAAGAGTAAGGCTCGACGTTACAAAAGATGTTCTTAAAGACCTTGGTTTCTTTGAAGGAAAAAAATGATCATACCTTAACGATTTTTTATTGTTGTAATGATTAATTTCAACTTTGCCAATGCCTCAATTCCAATACATACAATTTTTATTACTGCTCTGCATAATTCCTTTGTTGTTTGCTATATTTCTTTACGCACTATCAAGAAAGAAAGCTACAATAAAAAAAATAGGCGATCCTATGTTGGTAAGGCAACTAACCAGGGGATATAGCAGGGTAGCATTCACCAAAAAATTTTTATTGATCGTATTGGCATTTGGAATGCTGGTACTTGTTTTGGCAAATCTTCGCAAGGCAGCGAGTGAACAAAAGATAAGCAGGGATGGTATCGATGTCATGATCGCATTGGATGTAAGTAAAAGCATGCTGGCACAGGATATAAAACCAACGAGGCTTGAAAGAGCAAAACAGGTATTGAACAGGTTGGTAGATAAACTTGATAATGACAGGATCGGCATTGTGATCTTTGCAGGGAAAGCATATTTGCAGATGCCGCTAACAGGTGATCATGCAGCGGCAAAAATGTATTTGTCTGCCGCCAATACTGAATCAGTGCCTACACAGGGAACAGTAATTGGTGATGCATTAAGAACATGCAATGCATCTTTTAATGCGAAAGAAAAAAAATACAAAGCTGTTGTTCTTATCAGTGATGGCGAGGATCATGATGAGACTGCAATGAAGACTGCTGAAACAATGGCAGCATCAGGAGTTGTTATATATACTATAGGAATTGGTTCACCGCAGGGATCGCCGCTGTTGGACGAAACAACCAATGAAGTCAAGCTCGATATGGAGGGAAATACCGTTATCTCAAAATTGAATGAAGCAGAATTAAGAACCATTGCGGAAAAAGGAAATGGAGAATATATTTTATTCAATAATACGGATGCAGTTGTTTCGAGCATCTCATCTCAATTAAGCAGCATGGATCAGCGAAGCGTAACCGATGACTCACTGGTAAATTATAAAAGCTATTTTCAATATTTTCTTGCTGCAGCATTTTTATTTTTGCTGATCGAATTTTTTATGTCAGAAAGGAGAAAAATAAAGAACAGCTATTCTACATTAAAACCAGCGGTAACGATCTTATTGATCCTGGTAAGTAGTTTCACCTTTGCCCAGCAAAATGAAAAAGCAATTATTAAAAAAGGCAACGAGGCATATAAGAAAAATGATTTTGTAAAAGCAGCAACTGAGTATACAAATGCTCTTAAAAAAAATCCATCGAGTCCAATAGCTCAATTCAATCTTGGCAATGCCATGTACAAATCAGATAAAAAGGATGAAGCAGTTAAAGCATATGAGGATGCAT
Source organism: Ferruginibacter sp. (assembly GCA_047601875.1). Classification (GTDB taxonomy): domain Bacteria; phylum Bacteroidota; class Bacteroidia; order Chitinophagales; family Chitinophagaceae; genus Ferruginibacter. The sequence continues at coordinate 2,877,995 of JASGIL010000001.1, forward strand.
TAAAACAGTTGGATGCACCCGACGAAAAGAGCAATGCTTATTACAATAAAGGAGTTGTTTTCCAGAATGATAAAAAATTGCAGGAATGTATTGATGCATACAAGAATGCACTCAAACTTGCACCCGGGAACGAAGATGCTAGGCAGAATTTGCAAAAAGCTTTAAAGGAGCAAAAACAGCAACAACAACAGCAGCAACAAAAGAAACAGGAGCAACAACAACAGCAACAACAAAAGAAACAGGAGCCCAAACCTCAGCCTTCAAAGCTGACCAAAGAAGATGCGGAAAATAAACTAAAAGCGCTTAGCCAGCAGGAGAAAAACCTGCAGGATAAATTACATAAAGTAAATGCTGTATCTGTTAATAAGCCCGAAAAAGACTGGTAAGACATTCCCTCTTAGCGCTATTGCAAATAGCCTTGCATTATCTTTGCATAAACATTATTTAATTTAAGGATCAGTTGTAAAACAGGCTGCAATCACTATGCAATTTTATTGTGAATCATTAACGGAATATAAAAGGCTGGTAACAAGAGAAGTAAAAGTGGGAGATCTTTTGCTTGGTGCCGGGCATCCTATCAGGGTTCAAACCATGACCACGACTGATACGATGGATACAATGGCTACGGTAGAACAAAGTATTCGTTGTATTGAAGCAGGGGCGGAATTGATCCGTATAACAGCACCTTCTAAAAAAGAAGCAGAAAATTTACAACAAATAAAAGATGAGCTGCGCAAACGCGGCTATTATACACCGATAGTTGCTGATATACACTTTACTCCCAACGCGGCAGAGATCGCTGCAAGGATCGTGGAAAAGGTAAGGGTGAACCCAGGTAACTATGTTGATAAGAAAAAGTTTGAACAACTTGAATATACAGACGAAGAATACGCAGAAGAAATTGAAAGAATAAGAGAAAGGTTCACGCCATTGATAAGAATATGTAAGGAACATGGCACTGCAATGCGTATCGGCACCAATCATGGCAGCCTTAGTGATCGCATCATGAGCCGCTATGGGGATACTGCAAATGGTATGGTAGAAAGTGCCATGGAGTTTTTACGTATTGCAAGAAGCGAAGATTATCATAACATCATGCTCAGCATGAAAAGCAGTAATCCACAGGTAATGGTACAAGCCTACAGGCTGCTCATCAATCATATGATGAATGAATTCGGTGAGTGCTACCCATTGCACTTAGGTGTTACAGAAGCAGGGGATGGTGAAGATGGAAGAATAAAATCTGCTATTGGTATTGGGACATTATTGGAAGATGGAATTGGTGATACGATCAGGGTGTCGTTGACTGAAGATCCTGAACTGGAAATTCCGGTGTGTAAGGATTTGGTGAAACGATACGGCAGTAACCGGCAATCGGGAATTGGCAATGGAGCGGCTTCTTTAGATAAATTGCCTTATTCTCCTTTTGAATATAAAAGAAGAGAAACATTTGAAGTAAGTAATATAGGCGGAAAACATGTGCCGGTTGTTGTTGCTGATCTTAGTAAGATCGAAAAAATTACTCCTGCTGATCTGCAAAATATTGGGTACAGCTATGATGCTGCTACAGATAAATGGAACATTGGTGATGCCGCTGCAGATTATATTTTTTGTAATGAAGCATTGGATTTTGATTTGCCCGGCACTTTAAAAGTTATATTATACCATCAACCCTGGATAAAAGCGAATGATAAGGAAAAGAATGTTCCCATTTTGGATGGTGATCAATACCTCGATGATACAATTACGAGATCGGCTTCATTAAATTTTGTAATGATCGATTGCTATTCTGAAGGATATCCTCAACAACGACTTCAAAGTGTATTTGCAAAATTGCAAACTGACAAAGCCGCTGTGATCTGCCTGAGTTCTACCAATAAGAACAGCATGCAAAGTATTCGCAGGATGTTTGTTGAGTTAATAAATAATAATATTAAAAACCCGGTGGTACTGATATGCGACAGCGCAGATGCCACAATCGATGAAAGTCTTATTCACTACGCTGTTGAAGCTGGTGCATTATTAATAGATGGATTTTGTGATGGCGTTTGCTTTGGCCATCATTTTGGAAATAACGCAATAGCACCTCAAACAAAATTATTGAACAGCATTGCATTTGGTATACTACAGGCTACGCGTACACGTATTTCCAAAACAGAATACATCAGTTGCCCAAGTTGCGGAAGAACCTTATTTGATCTGCAGGAAACAACTGCAAAGATTCGTGCAGTCACCAATCATTTAAAAGGAGTGAAGATCGCCATTATGGGTTGTATTGTGAATGGCCCAGGTGAAATGGCGGATGCTGACTTTGGCTATGTAGGCAGTGGCGTTGGAAAAATAACATTGTATCGTGGTAAGGAAATTGTAAAAAGAAATGTGAACAGTGAAGTAGCAGTGGATGAGCTGATCAATTTATTAAAAGAAAGTGACGCATGGGTTGATGCCACTCCTTCCTGATAAACAACATTTATGCAAACAGATTTTTTGGTTATTGGTTCCGGTATTGCAGGACTTACATATGCTTTAAAGGTTGCAGAAGCACGCCCCGATAAAAAAATTACGATCCTCACTAAAACGCAAAGTGATGAAACCAATACAAAGTATGCACAAGGCGGCATTGCAGGTGTGATTGATTTTGATCATGATAGTTTTTCAAAACACATAGAAGATACTTTGATCTCCGGGGATGGATTGTGCAATCAACATATCGTGGAGATCGTTGTAAAAGAAGGTGTGCAAAGAATAGAAGAGCTTATTGCATGGGGAGCCAGGTTTGATAAAGAACCGGAAGGAGATTTTAAACTTGGGAAAGAAGGCGGCCATAGTGAGAACCGAATCCTTCACCACAAAGATGTAACGGGCAGGGAAATGGAACGAACATTACTCGAAGCCATTAAAAAATGCAGTAACATAGAACTCATCAATCATTGTTTTGTACTTGATATCATTACACAGCACCATTTAGGATACCTTGTTACAAAATCAACTCCTGATATTGAATGTTACGGTGTATACGTATTAAATCTCACTACTAAAAAAATAGAAAAAATAGTAGCCGGTATTACTTTGCTTGCGGCAGGTGGAAATGGACAGGTATATCGTAGTACCACCAATCCTGCTATTGCAACCGGTGATGGAGTAGCAATGATGTATAGGGCAAAGGGGCGTATAGAAAATATGGAGTTCATTCAATTTCATCCAACTGCATTGTATGAACCAGGTGTACGTGGACAATCATTCTTAATAACGGAAGCGGTGAGGGGCGATGGCGGTATACTTCGTAACATAGCCGGTGAAGCTTTTATGGAAAGATATGATGTTCGTAAAGACCTGGCCCCAAGAGACATCGTTGCAAGAGCTATCGACAGTGAAATGAAGATCAATGGTACCGAGTTTGTTTACCTTGATTGCAGGCACATGGATTATGAAAAATTCCTGGAACATTTTCCAAATATTCATGCAAAGTGTTTGAGTATTGGCATTGACGTTAGAAAAGATATGATACCTGTTTCACCGGCTGCACATTATAGCTGTGGTGGTATAAAAACAGATGAATGGGGACACACTTCTATTAAAAATTTGTTTGCTTCGGGTGAATGCGCCAGTACCGGCCTTCACGGTGCCAACAGGCTTGCCAGCAATTCACTGTTGGAAGCAATGGTATTTTCACATCGCAGTTATTTAGCTGCAATGAAGCAAATTGAAACCATTTCAATCAATGATCATATTCCTGACTGGAATGCAGAAGGTACAACAGCACCAAGTGAAATGATCCTGATCACACAAAGCCTGAAAGAATTAAAATTACTGATGAGTGATTATGTTGGTATTGTAAGAAATAACGAACGTTTGCAACGTGCCAATCGCCGGCTCGATCTTTTGCATGAAGAAACAGAAGCTTTGTATCAAAGGATCGAAGTGTCGCCACAGCTTTGTGAATTGCGCAATATGATCACAGTTGCTTACCTAATTGTAAAAAGCGCAGAGCTGCGAAGAGAAAGCCGCGGCTTACATTTTAATACTGATTATCCATATAGGGCAGAAATACTTCAGAATACAATTTTGTAACGAGCATTGGCTCCTTGATCATCATCGTTGTGTCACTCCCTTGTACCGTAAATCTTTATTGATCTTTGTATAACAAAAATCTGGCATTTTCTATTTTCTATTTATGATTACTACAACATAACTTTGCGCAACAATTCCAGGCATGTATTATATTATTTACGCACCTCTTTATCTTATTTCATTATTACCGTTTTTTATTCTTTATGGCATAAGTGATTTTGCGTATTTTTTGATCTATTACGTAATCGGGTATCGAAAGGAAGTAGTAATGAAGAATCTTGGCATTGCGTTTCCGGAAAAATCTACAGAAGAAAAGATACAAATAGCAAAAAAGTTTTACAAAAACCTTACGGATACTTTTATTGAAACGATCAAACTACTGAGTATATCTGATAAAGCTTTTAATAAACGTGCCATCATGGACCTTGATGAATACAATGCCCTTGCTGCAACAGGTAAGAGCATACAATTTAGTTGTGGCCACCAGATGAATTGGGAGTATGGTAATTGGGTGATGTCGCAGAATATGAATATTCCATGGGTGGGGGTTTATATGAAAATTAATAACAAGGCCCTGGATAGATTATTCTTTAACCTGAGATCAAGAAAGGGAACAGTACTTGTAGCGGCGCAGGAATTTAAATCACGTATGCACCAGGTATTCAGCAAGCCCTATGCATTGGGCCTTGCAGCAGATCAAAATCCAGGTGCTCCCGGTAGCGCTTACTGGCTTTATTTTTTTACGAAGGCAACTCCTTTTGTACCAGGGCCAGACAAAGGAGCAATAAGAACAAATGCAGCAGTAGTTTTTGCAAAATTTGTTAAGTTAAAAAGAGGGTATTACAAATTTGTACCAACTCTTATCACTGAAAACGGGTCATCCTTAAAAGAAGGGGAGCTAACCTTATTATACAGGGATTATCTTGAAGCAACTATAAGAGAACATCCTGACAATTATTTGTGGAGCCATAACCGGTGGAAATGGGATTATCAACCTGGCTACAGGCACAAATGGATAGATAAGGTTCCCCCACCGGTAGAATAAATAAGGTACGGATTAAAATTATATAAAGGGTATTGTTACAGGAACAATACCCTTTGATATTTTATAAATCCTAAATTATTTTAATTATAACCGAATTTCATGCGTATAGGTCCTGGCATAATTATAAGCGGAATTCCCGATATATGAATTCCAGTTGTCGAAAGCAAACCAACCACCACCGTTAAACGCCATTCCCATTCCATCCCAGCCCCAGTTCATGTGAAAGAACAGGTAACCGTAGCAATTATTACCGTTTGCTAAATATCCGTCGCAAACCCATTCATGGCAATCAGAAGTTGTGCATCCCTGTAACAAAACCGGCCAGTGATGTTGTAGATTATTCTTTACCGTTAAATAGCTGTCATTATAGTAAGTTCCAAATTGCATGGGTTGAAATCCAAAAGTCCAGCGTAAAGCCGCAGGAACATCGTCATCACTCGCACTTGATGCATCACAACCGTAATGCATATTTACAGATTGCCCTGCATCCCTCATTAATCGTTGTACTTCTGTATTAACAGTAGCATCTGTGCACCTTGATGGCATAGAACCATAATTATAACCAAAATTATTATTAGTAGGTGCCCAATAACGGATTATTTGTGCCATTGCAGTAGCTACACAGCCTGTTTGTGGACGTTTGTTTCCACATTGTGTACAATTTTTATCAGGGCACAGGGCATTGTATTGACATCCCTGTCCCCATGTTGTAGTTAAAAAAGGACCGACCTTCGAGTAATATGAACCAGGACATGGATCATCAGGGGCCGGGGGAGCTTCAAGCGGTAAATATTTAGATATTTCAGCTTTTAATAAAGTTAATCCAGGTTGGTTAGCGAGGTCAATCCAGGCAGGTTGTGCGTTTTTTGAATTGTCGTATTTCTTGTCCCTGATGATTTCAATGTTTTCTACTGTTTTACTTAACCAGATTAAAAACCCACCAGGTAAATTGTCTTTCATGTCTACAGTGCCCTCATCTGCAAAAGCGCAAATTGGTTCATGATTTAAATCTGCAGAAATAATAACGTAGCCACCTTGTTCATAAAAATTAAAAATGTACAGGGCCGGGTTTTTATATTTATCATTAACTACATGGGTAGAAGCGATTGCACGATCAGGAATAAAAGTGCTATCATCTTCTCTTGTTGTTGGCGCTTCATTTTCATGAAGCATTTTCATAGAAAAATGTTCTGCTATTGATTTTGCAATATTTTCAGGGACCAGTTGTACATCATAATTAGATTGTTTTTCCGATGATCTATCTTTTTGACAGGAATAGAATCCAATTAACAATAGTATGCAGCATGTGATGATGCTGATTTTTTTTAGTTTCATAATAACAGGGTTTTAATTGATTAAATATGACAAGATAAAAAGAAGGTGAAATGATCCGGATAAGCGTTATAAGTAAACGTTGTGTATTCAAATTTACTGGAAGCAGTTATTGTACTCTGCAATGTTTCCTGCTATGGTTGAATAACGCTAATAAATTCGTTGAGAAAAATTCTTCCTTAATAATGTGCTATTAGATACTTGTTTGAGAAACTTTTTAATAGCATTTGTTTTTGCCGGATTAAATAAACTCGTTTTCATATGAGTAAGTATTTGTAATGATGACACTACAAATCTTAATCATTTCATTCAATAAAAAAACCGTTAAAACACCCTTTTTAAGTAAATGATCAATTAAGCATACTTGCTTCTTTTACTATTTTGATTCCTTCCTGTTCCTTTATCTTACCCCATCCTCCAATTATGTTGCGAAGATTATGAACGCCCTGTCGTTTTAGCAATGAGGATGCAATAACACTACGGTATCCACCTGCGCAGTGTACATATAAATTTTGATTGTCTTCAAATTGTGCAAGCTGCATTACATCTGTCATTTCATCCAATGGAAGGTTAACAGCATCTTTTACATGTCCTTCACCAAATTCTGTTTCTTTACGAACATCAACGACCAAAAGATTAGGATCATGCGGTATATCCATTAATAATTCATCAGCTTCTACATTGATGATCATGTCAACAGTTTCTCCTGCATTTTTCCATGCATCAAAACCTCCTTGCAGGTAGCCTTCCATTTTATCAAAACCAACCCTTGACAACCTGATCACAGTTTCTTCTTCTTTTCCTGCAGGGGTAACTAAGATGATGGGTTTTTCGAAATCCAATATGGTAGCAGCCCATTCTGCAAATCTTCCTTCAAGACCAATAAAAATTGATCCCGGGATAAATCCTTCAGTGAATTCTGGAGCGGTCCTGGTATCAAGTATAATTTTATCTTCTTTCATTGCAGCTTTAAATGCTGAAATAGACAAAGGTCTTGTTCCTTTATTTTTTACATCATTGATATCTTCATATCCCTGTTGATTGATCTTTGCATTGATAGCAAAATAAGTTGGAGCTGCATGAAGTCCTTTTGTTACAACATCAATGAACTCCTCTTTGCTTTGAGCCTGTAATGCATAGTTTGTTTTCTTTTCTTCACCAATGGTGCTAAAAGTATTTGGTCCAAGATTTTTTCCGCAACTGCTTCCGGGGCCATGTGCAGGGTATACTATTATACTATTATCGAGCGGTAATATTTTTGATTGAATTGTTTCATACATGATGCCTGCAAGTTCTTCGGAACTCATTTCTCCACTGCTTAGATCAGGGCGGCCAACATCACCAACAAATAATGTATCACCTGTAAATATAGCATGTGCTGTATTCTCCTCGTTCTTTAATAAAAAGCAGCAGCTTTCAAGTGTGTGGCCGGGTGTATGCAGTACTTCAATACTTATTTTACCAAGTTTAAATATTTCTCCATCTGTTGCATTATGGATCTTAAAATTAGTTTTAGCACCAGGGCCGTATATAATTGGTGCGCCGGTTTTTTTACTTAGGTCAAGATGGCCACTTACAAAGTCTGCATGAAAATGTGTTTCAAAAATATATTTAATGGATGCTTTTCTTTCTTTAGCCAATTCCACGTATGATTCAATATCTCTTAATGGATCAATGATGGCTGCTTCTCCTTCACTTTCTATATAGTAGGCCGCCTCACTCAAACAATTTGTATATAGTTGCTTAATAAACATCTCTGAAAATTTTAAATATGCAATACAAAGATAAAAAAAGCGGATGTTTTCACACCCGCTCTTTCATTAAAAACATACCATTAACCAACAAGTTCCTGAACAAATTGGTTTATTTCATCAATCCTTTTGTAATTAACTGTGTAGTAAATAAATTTTCCATCACGCTGTGTCGTTACAATTCCTGCACGTCTTAAAATAGCCAGGTGTTGAGAAGCTACTGACTGCTCAAGGCGCATGCGCACATAAATTTCAGTTACAGTAATTTTCTTTTCTGTCTCAATCAATGCAAGGATCTGCTGGCGTAGCTTATGATTCAAAGATCTTAATACCAACGCCGCTTTTTTCAAATTGTGAAAATTGATTTTTAGTGTTTCCGGGGTGCCATTTGAAGACTCGATTGCCTGCTCATTAGCCTGTGTCGCAACTATCATAGGTAAATTTTAAAATGCTTAAACAATACTTTTTACAGATGCAAATATACGAACGATATATTATGTAAGTTTCCTTTGTATTGTTAAAATAATACTTATGTTTAATTTATTTTTTATTGGAAAAATCCGGGGATGAGTGGAAATCTTTTACGTATAATGGTTCACTATCAACGAGATCGGTAAATTTTTTCGCTGAATAATGCTCAAAACTAAGCCTGCTGATCGAATTTGCTAAATCCGGAAGATTTACAAAAGAGGCATTTATATTCGATAAAACAGCCTGGAATTTCGCCGAACCGTTACCAAAAAAGCAAACCTTATTCGCTTCTAAAATGTCTTTAAAAGAATTTTCATTAAGGATCAATGACATAGGCTTTATCAATGCTTCCAATTGACCATTAAACAGGGCCGTATATACTTCCATGCGCCGGGCATCAATAAGCGGGCAATATAATAAATTGTCGCTTTCAGTCTCCTGGAGGCCAATTACGGCATTAGCCATTACAGAAAGTGAGTCAAGAGTAATAAAAGGCTTATTAAGGGCATAACAAAGTCCTTTTGCGCTTGCCATGGCCACCCTAAGGCCGGTATAAGATCCGGGGCCGTTTATAACCGCAATTGCAGAAAGTTGCTTTAGTTTATAGGAACTTTTTTTAATAATATCATTGATGGCATTGTGTAAAAAAGCAGCATGATCCTTTTGATCCTGGTTTTTAATTGTAAATAAAACATTACCATTTTCAGCAAGGCTTACAGTGGCCGTTTCAACAGAAGCATCAATATTTAGAATAAGGCTCATTGATCAATTGCTTTTTTTTCCAGTAATGCAGAAGGCTTATAGCGGGCATCATTTTTACTAAGATTGAACAACAAGTCGTAAATGTTTTTTATTCCAATTTCATCGGCCCATTCAAAAGGACCATGCGGGTAATTTGTACCAAGTTTCATAGCGATATCAATTTCATTTTCTGTACTGATATTTTCTTCTTTTGCAAAAAATGCTTCATTGATGATCATGGCAATGATCCTTGCAGAAATAAATCCCGGTTCATCAGGAGTAACAATGGTTTTTTTTTGCAAAGCATTTAATATTTCGGCATGCGATGAAGAAAGATCACCGGCTACTTCCCATGAAGTTCTTTTTACAAAACCATTCCAGCCATTAATTCTAATAATGTTTTTAGAAGCATTCATTTCAGCCAAAGTTTTGGAAACACTATTAATAAAAACAGGTTTATTTATTTTACTGTAATCGTGCAAGTGTGCATCAGTAGTTAAATTAAAAAATGCATCAGCATCTTTCGATTCAAAAAAAGAGGAGATATTGTCAACGCTTAACCATTGTATATTTTTGCTGTCAGCAGTTAACTCATTTAAGGAACTTTCATTTCCAATCACTAAAATCTTCATCAAAAAAATTTTTGCAAAAATAGGTTGTTGATTAAAGATATCTTTGTGTTCGATAAAAATATAATAAAATATGGCGAAAGAAATATTTATTACAACAGATGCGCCGGCCCCGATAGGCCCTTATAACCAGGCAGTAAAAGCAGGCAATCTTTTATTCATCTCGGGACAGATCGCTCTTATACCCGGAACTTCTGAATTGGTTGATAGCAATATCAAAGAAGAAACGCACCAGGTAATGCGCAATCTGAAAGCAATACTATATGCAGCATCGGCAAGTTTTCATAACGTGGTAAAAACAACGATCTTTCTCAGTGATATGAGCCTGTTTGCAGAGGTAAATGAAATTTATGGATCATATTTTGAGTCAGATTATCCCGCCAGGGAAACAGTAGCAGTAAAGGGCCTTCCTAAAAATGTAAACGTGGAAATAAGCATGACAGCTTATTTGTAATATGATCATCATCACAGCTAAAGTACACAACCATCTTATTGATACCTTCAAACAAAAAGGGTACGAGGTTTTGTATGTTCCTGAAGTAACTTATGATGAATTATCAAACAAAATTGAAAATGCAACAGGGCTCGTTGTAACAACGAGGATAAAGATCGACAGGCAGATCATAGATAAAGCAAAAAAATTAAAATGGATCGGGCGACTTGGCAGTGGAATGGAATTGATAGATACCAATTACGCTGCTGAAAAAAATATTATTTGCGTAAGCAGCCCCGAAGGAAACAGGAACGCAGTTGCAGAACATGCATTGGGAATGTTGCTGAACATGATGAACAATATTTCTAAAAGTTCAACCGAAGTAAAACAAGGTTTGTGGTTGAGGGAACAAAACCGGGGCATAGAATTGAGCGGAAAAATTATTGGTATCATTGGTTTTGGTAACACGGGTTCAGCATTTGCAAAACTGCTCTCTTCTTTTGATGTAAGCATTCTTGCATACGATAAATATAAATTTGGCTTTGGAAATGCGGCTGTAAAGGAAGCAAATATGGAACAGGTATGCAGGTATGCAGATGTTATTAGTTTTCACCTGCCATTGAATGAAGAAACATTTCATTTTGCCAATGAAACTTTTTTTAAGTCGGTTCAACAAAAGCCTTATATCATTAATACTTCCCGCGGGCCGGTTGTTGATACAAGTGCTCTCATAACTGCATTAAAAAACAACAGTATCGCCGGAGCGGCTCTTGATGTTTTGGAGAATGAAAAGATCAGCAACCTGGATGCAAATGAAGCAGCTCAGCTCGCCTTTTTAAACGATCAGAAAAACGTATTGATAACGCCCCATATCGCCGGCTATTCAAATGAAGCATTTCTTAAAATGGGTACAGTATTGCTGGATAAACTTGGCATATAACGATTTTCCTCATATGATCACAGCATAGACTTTTTAAGTATATTTGTATTAATTATATGCAACGCTTTAGCTCGTCTGAGGCGTTGTATTTTTTTTCTCTCTGGTAAAAAGAATTTTATGGCAGAAACAAATTATGTGACACAGGAGACCTTTGATAAAATGCAGGCAGAACTCCATCACCTTAAAACGATAGACAGACCTGCAGCAAGTGCAGCAATTGCAGAAGCAAGGGAAAAAGGCGATCTGAAAGAGAATGCAGAATATGATGCAGCTAAGGAAGCACAGGGTATGCTTGAAGCAAAGATCAATTCACTTGAAGGCGCTATGGCAAATGCAAGGATACTTGATGCATCAACCATTGATACAAGCAGGGTGAGTATTCTTACCAAAGTAACACTTACAAATCTTGGTACAAAGAAAACTGTTACTTACCAGATCGTTTCTGAAAGTGAAGCAGATTTGAAATCAGGAAAAATATCTGTAACATCGCCAATCGGGAAAGGATTGCTGGGTAAAACAGTTGGAGAGATCGCTGAAGTAGCAGTACCTGCAGGTGTTTTAAAATTTAAACTTGAAAATATCACTATCTGATATTTACGAAATGAAATCCGGGCCATTCAATTTTTTTGAATGGCTTTTTTGTGTTGTATATTTAATAAAAAAACAAAATGTCTATTTTTTCAAAGATCATATCAGGCGAAATACCTTCTTATAAAATAAAAGAAGATGAAAGGTTCTTTTCATTTCTGGATATTTTTCCACTCGTAAAAGGGCATGTATTGGTAGTACCAAAAATAGAAGTAGATAAAATTTTTGACCTGCCTGCAGATTACTTATCATCTATGATGCTGTTTGCACAACCGATTGCAAAGTCAATTGAAAAATCATTCGACTGCAAACGCTGTGGTATTAGCGTAGTAGGACTTGAGGTACCGCATGCTCACATGCATTTGCTTCCGATCAATACTGCGAATGATCTGAATTTTACACAACCGAAAATAAAAGTCACACCGGGGGAGTTGCAGGAATTTCAAAAAAGAATAATCGGGAATCTTTAAACTTAATAGTAGCATTTTGATTATCGTTGGTTGGTGTTGTTGTGTTAACGTTAAACGATTAACACCAAACATTATCCCTTCAACCTTTCTGGGTGCTTCGATATAAAATCTTTCCAGCCATTTACTTTATTTCCCGCAGTAGGTATTAAACTATTTTGTTGAAAGTGATGACAAACGGCTACGGCTAACGCATCTGATGCATCCATATGTTTGGGGTCCTGGCTGAAGTTTAATAATTGCTGAAGCATTTTCATAACCTGCTCTTTGCCTGCATTGCCATTTCCTGTAATGGATTGCTTGATCTTTTTTGGAGAATATTCACACACAACCAATCCTGCATGCATAGCCGCAGCAATGGCTACACCCTGTGCCCGGCCAAGTTTTAGCATACTTTGTACGTTTTTACCAAAAAAAGGAGCTTCAATGGCAAAACTGTCGGGCTTAAAAGTTTCTATCAGCTGTAAAACCTTTTTGTGAATGGTACCCAGGCGTTCATAGGCATCCTGTTTCGATGACAGTTTAAGCACATCCATTTCCAAAAGCTGTATGCTATTACCCTTAATTTTGATCAGTCCATAACCCATAATAATGGTGCCGGGATCGATTCCCAAAATGATTTTTGTCGCTTTTTGCAAAGTGCAGCCTATTTTTACTGATAATTTTTTTTCTTGAACAAAAATATCAAATTAATAATCAACTACCTGCTCGGGCCCGTGCTGTTTGTTGTATTGACGTGGAGTTTATATAAACAGATCGTTCATCAGCCTGATCTTCGGCTTCGGTGGATGCAGATAAAGCACAGCTGGACAGATATGAGGTTCTGGATCGTTTTTGCTTTAATGTTTATTAATTGGGGCATCGAGGCAGCTAAATGGCGGCGATTGATATCTCCTTTAGAACGATTCTCATTTTCCCGATCCGTAAAATCTGTGTTGGCAGGATGTAGTATTACAATGCTTACTCCCAATCGCATTGGAGAATATGGAGGAAGGATCATGTATGTTGCAGAAGAAAACAGGTTGAAAGCAATTTCATTGACCATACTTGGAAGCATCAGCCAGTTAACAGTAACAATGTTCATGGGCACTGTTGGCCTGGTCATTCTTAGAGATTCTGACGGCGGTATGCTGTTGAGTTCATTGCCTGGGTTTTTAAATAATGCAATTATTTACTTTAGTTTCATCGTAACCGTTATCCTGTTACTTGTATATTTTAAAGTTCATTTTTTTATACAACTTATAGCAAGGATAAAGATATTAAAGGGAGTAATTAAGTATATTGATGTGGTAGACATATTCAGCGGTAAACAATTGTTAAGAATTTTATTTTTATCTTTTTTCCGCTATATGGTATTTATTTTGCAATATGTGCTGCTTTTGCAGGTAATGGGGGTGAATATTTCTTTTGTGTTGAGTTTTTGGGTGCTTACTATTTTTTACCTGACGATGGTATTGTTACCCACAATCGGATTTATAGAATTACCAGTGAGAGCAACAGCAAGCCTGAAATTATTAAGTGTTTATAGCAGCAACATTTTAGGTATCCAGGCAGCAGCTTTTGGAATATGGTTGATCAACCTGGTAATCCCGGCAATAATAGGAAGCTTATTAATTTTTGGAATCAAAATCATGAAGGAAAGATGAAAAGTTTTACAAGGCTGTTTTTATTACCGATCTGTTTGTTTACAGTAACCGTAACCCCCCTCGAAGATAATTTTTGCGGAATAAAAAATACTGCTTTCAATGCGGGCGAAAATGTTACCATGGTGGTTTACTACAGTACACTTGGTGCATATGTAGCAGCAGGAGAAGCTCAATTTACCACTACACTTGAACGTTTCAATGGCAAGCCTGTTTATCACTGCGTAGGCGTTGGAAAGACCTATTCTTTTTTTGATAATTTCTTTAAAGTAAGAGACAGGTATGAAAGTTATATTGATACAGCAACCATGCAACCTTATAAATTCATCCGAAACATTGATGAGGGAGGTTATAAAAAATACAATAACGTAACATTTAACCAGAACGAACATACGGCCGTAAGTACGAATGGTGTTTTTAAAATATCAGAATGTATGCAGGATGTTGTAAGTTCTGTTTACTATGCCCGCAATATCGATTTTAATAAATATAAACCAGGTGATAAAATTCCGTTCGATATGTTTTTAGATGATGAGATCTATCATCTTTATATCAGGTATATCGGCAAAGAAAAGATCAAAACGCGTTATGGTAAATTCAATGCAATAAAATTTAAACCATTACTCGTTAAAGGAACCATTTTTGAAGGTGGTGAAAAAATGAACGCATGGGTAAGTGATGATCCCAATCATTTATTATTGCGTGTAGAAAGTCCCATTTCTGTTGGGAGTATAAAAGTAGACATGATGGGTTATCAAAACCTGCGTTATCCGCTTACTTCGTTGAGGAGTTTCAGATAAACAGCATTTACAACTCACTTAATTTAAACGCATCTTTTTTCTTAATTCCTTTTTCTGTCATTTCCAACGTACAGCATTCCATCAGTGGATCATGTTCAAAATACAATACATAATCATTTTGTTGCGCCTCAGTAAGAAATGATTTTTTTTCATTCAATGTTGTCAAAGGAAACATATCATAACCCATGATATAGGGTAATGGAATATGTGCCATCGATGGAAGCAGGTCGGCCATATAAATAATGGTTCTTCCTTTATAATTTATCTGCGGCAACATCATCGCATCTGTATGCCCGAATACCTGGCGCACTTTTACCGCATCGGGAAAATCAGCAGCACTTGTTTCTATAAATTTTAATTGACCACTTTCTTTTATGGGTAAAATATTTTCTTTTAAGAAAGATGCTTTCTCCCGATCGTTGGGTTCTGATGCCCATTTCCAGTGGCGTTCGTTGCTCCAGTAAGTGGCATTCTTAAATGCAGGAACTAATTTTTCTCCTTCTCTTTTTATACTTCCGCCGCAATGATCAAAATGCAAATGCGTAAGAAATGCATCTGTAATATCATCTTTTGTAAATCCATGTTGAGCCAAAGATTTATCTAGTGTATCATCGCCATGTAAATAATAATGGCCAAAGAATTTTGCATCCTGTTTATCACCCATACCATTGTCGATAAGGATCAACCTGTTCCCGTCCTCAATTAATAAACACCTGAGTGCCCAGCTGCACATATTGTTTTCATCAGCAGGATTTAATTTGTTCCAGATACTTTTTGGAACAACGCCAAACATAGCGCCGCCATCTAATTTAAAATGACCGGTGTTGATTGTATATAGATTCATAATTACTGGGATAATTTATTTTGTTTATGAAGTGCAGAGAATAAACCAATAAGCCCTGCAATAAAAAATACGATAAGTGCCAATACAGATCCACGTTGTGAACCTGTTAGTTCTGTTATATATCCAAAACTAAACATTCCGATCACAATGGCGATCTTTTCTGTAACATCATAAAAACTAAAAAATGAAGTAGTATCTTTTGTTATCGGCATTAATTTACTATAAGTACTGCGGCTTAAACTTTGTATGCCACCCATTACAAAACCAACACAGGTTGCCAGTGCATAAAATTCATTGATGCCTTTTACCGGTAGATAATACCCTGCAATACAAAGCCCGATCCAGGTTACGACGCAGATAATAAGCGCTTTAAAATTTCCAATCTTGCCGGATAATTTAGAAATAAGGTAAGCGCCTGGTACAGCAATCAATTGTATAATAAGTATGGCAATGATGAGATTATCTGTAGGTATTTGCAATTCGCTTTTTCCATATAAAGTGGCTGCAAGCATTACCGTTTGTACACCCATATTGTAAAAGAAAAATGAAAACAGGTAACGTTTTAATACTGGCAGGTTTAATAATTGCTGCCAAACCTTTCCAAGTTCTTTATACCCGTTGGTTAAAATGTTTTTTTGATTTTGCTCACCTGCAGGAATACTTTTTGGTAAACGGCTCAACGAGAATTGACCAAATGCCCACCACCATATTCCAACCAATAAAAAGCAAAGCCGGAATTGAATGGTAGAATCTTTATCACCACCAACCAATTCAGGTTTAAATACAAAAACAAAACAAATAACCTGCAGTATTACACTGCCAATGTATCCCATTGAAAAACCTTTTGCACTTACCCTGTCCCTGTCTTCCGGCGCTGCGATCTCAGGTAAAAAAGAATTATAAAAAACAAGACTCGCCCAATAGCCTACACAGGCAACCACCATGCATATTATACCAGTGGTAAGATTATCATGTGTTTTAAAAAAGAAAAGTAAACAACAGGCAACACTACCCATTGTTAAAAAAAAGTTCATGAAACTTTTTTTATTGCCTTTATAATCTGCAATGGAAGAAAGTAAGGGAGACATAACGGCTACAATCAAAAATGCAACAGCCAATGCATAATTATATAATGATGTATTTACAAATTCCCTTCCCAGGAAATGAACATAAGCGTTTCCTTCGCTATCTGTTCTTTCTTTGGTGATGGCTTCATAATAAGCAGGAAAAATAGTAGAAGTAATTACTAAATTATAAACGGAGTTTGCCCAGTCATACATGGCCCATCCATTGATAACTTTTTTGGAAGCAGTTTGCATTTTGATAATTAAGAATGAAAAATTAGTAATTAAAAAGGGAAATGCAACATGAATTTAAATGAAATGGATCATTGTAAAACACCTTTCCATATCAATAGCAATAAAACAGCGCCGAGAATGATCCTGTAAAAACCCCAGATACGGAAACCATATTTTTTTACAAAACCGATAAAGAACTTTATTGCAATGATGGCAACAACAAAAGCAACTACATTACCAATGGCAAGTTGTTTTATTTCATGGCCGGTAAACCCGCCTGATTCTTTATAATGTTTGTACAACTTATAACCGGTTGCGGCAAGCATGGTAGGTACTGCAAGAAAGAAAGAAAATTCAGCGGCTTCACTTCTTGTAAGTTTTTGCTGCATACCACCAATGATGGAAGCGGCACTGCGACTTACACCCGGTACCATCGCAAGACATTGCCATACACCAATGATGAAAGATTGTAAATATGAAACCTGTTTTTCTGAAGCAACCGTGTTTCTGCTAAAAATCTTATCTATAAATAAGAGAACAATACCACCAACCAAAAGCGAAATAGCAACGGTGATGGTACTCTCAAGCAATGCATCAATTTTTTTTGAGAACAACAATCCAAGTATGATCGCCGGAACAACACCAACCACTAATTTGAAATAGAATGGTAAATTTTTAAAATTGAAAAACTTCTTATGATATAATACAACCACCGCTAAAATGGCACCCAATTGTATAGCAACGGTAAACATTTTTGTATACTCATTATCCGGTATGCCAATTAATTTTTCAGTAATGATCATGTGGCCGGTAGATGAAACAGGAAGAAATTCTGTAAGGCCCTCCACGATGCCGACGATGATGGTTTGTATACTATCCATGTAAATTGGTTGATTTGGTAATTTGAAGATTTGAAAATGAAAAACCGATTTGTAAATCTGAATGAATTTTCAAATTTCCAAATCGGTTAATTTCCAAATTATGTTGGGTTAAGCGTTTTTTGACTTCTTCATGATCGCAAATATTTCTATTACGAAACCTGCAATAATGAGCATTGGTGCAATGGTAATTCTTGTTGTGCTATAAATTTCCTTTGGATCAAAAACATTTGGATCAGCACTTTTGCCACCTGCCATTAAAAAAAAGCCAAGCGCAAGTACGGCAAAGCCTATCAGCATCCACATATAGTTTTCTTTTCCGAATAAATTATTTTTCCCTGCAACCTCTTTCTTTTCTTTGATCATTGTTATAATATTTGAGTGCGCAATATAATGCAAATTTTAAAGCCGGATCAGTAAAGATCGTCCAGTTTCATACGCAGGTATTTTATTACCGAGCGGTGCGTACTTGCCAATGAAATGGTGATGCCGAGTAAAAATATAATCACGAACAGGATCAGCATCCCATTGTTATCATGTAATAATTTAAAATCCGGAAGGAAACTTTCGATCAACAATACGGTTCCCCAAATGGCAATAATGGCAATAACAGAAGCAATGAGGCCATTTACAACTGCTCTTTGATTAATGGGCCGGGCAATGAACCAACGGGTAGCGCCCACCATTTGCATGGTCTTTATTAAAAAACGATTGCTGTACATAGCGAGCCTGATCGTATTATCAATGGAAAAAACAACCAGGATGGTAAGCAGGCAGGCAGCAATAAGGAAAATGATCCCGGCCGTTTTTACATAAGTACCCACTTTACTTACTGTCTCTGTTGGAAACTGGAACTCAGAGATCACGCCTGGAAATGTGCCCTGCAAATTGGCAGATAATGCATCAAGGCTATCGCGTTGTACATAATTTGCTTTTACATAAAAGTCGATGCTTTCAGGCAATGGGTTATTATTGAGGAATTTTTTCCAGGTAGTATCGTTTTCTGTGTTCCATCTTTCAATCGCTTTTTTCTTGTCCACGTATTCAACACGATTAGCATAAGGAATGGATGAAATATAATTTACGAGACTGTCAATCTGTTTTTTGGATGCATCCCTGTTGAGATAAGTATGTACCTGTATATTCTCTTTAAAATAATCACCTGTTTTACGAAGGTTTAGAAAAAACCAGCCAACGATGCCAAATAAGAACAACACCAGTGATACCCCGATGATCGCACCTGTATAACTTGGTTTTCCTTTTTTACTGGATGATTTTCCGAATTGAGCCATAATATTTTTCTTAAATAATGGATGAAACGTACGCCCTGGTTTCTAAAGGCGGACAAAAATAAAGATTTTTACGTGGTTTGATTTACTTTTGTAGTCTACAAAAAACGATTGCCCGCCAAATATATTTTGATTGTTGAAGTGGAGCGGCTTATTTATTTGTTAAAATAAATTTTCTCCCTCTTATTTTTGCTGAATAGCGATTGAAAGTACAAGAGTGCGACGCCACCGCAGCTGAATGATAATATACAGCCGGGACAAAAAATAAAACACGTTATATAAATAAAGCAATGGAATACAATTTCAGGGAAATAGAAGAGAAATGGAGGGAAAGCTGGAAAGCAAATAAAGTTTATAAAGTTGATAACCCAACAGTGGGACAGCCAGCCAAGCCTAAGTTTTATGTATTGGATATGTTTCCTTATCCGAGTGGTGCTGGTTTGCATGTTGGTCATCCGCTTGGCTATATTGCCAGTGATATTTACAGTCGCTATAAAAGACTAAAGGGTTTCAATGTATTGCACCCGATGGGCTTTGATAGTTTTGGTTTGCCTGCGGAACAATATGCGATTGAAACGGGCCAACATCCTGCAACCACTACTGAAAAAAACATTACCACTTTTAAATCGCAGCTTGATAAGATCGGGTTTTGTTACGATTGGGAAAGGGAAGTGCGTACCAGTGATGCATCGTATTACAAATGGACACAATGGTTATTCTTAAAATTGTTCAATAGTTATTTCTGTAATACGCAGAAGAAAGCAAGGCCTATAACCGACTTAATAAAAAAATACGAAACAAAAGGGTCGAAGGATTTTACGGCGGATCAATGGAACGCTTACACGAAAAAAGAACAGGAAGATATTCTGATGAAACGTCGCCTGGCTTTTTCGGCGTATGGCGAAGTGAACTGGTGTGAAGCACTCGGAACCGTACTTGCCAATGATGAAGTAGTAAATGGTGTAAGCGAACGTGGCGGTTATCCTGTTGTAAAAAAGAAAATGCGCCAATGGTATTTAAGAATTACTGCTTATGCTGACAGGTTGTTGGAAGGCCTGGAGAAAGTTGAATTCAGTGAGAGTATGAAAGAGATGCAACGGAACTGGATCGGCAAGTCGGAAGGAGCGGAAGCTGAATTCGGAATTCAGAATTCAGAATTCAGAATTAATGTATACACCACCCGCCCTGATACAATTTTTGGCGTTGATTTTTTAGTGCTTGCTCCTGAACATGAACTTGTTTCGAAAATTACAACGCAGGATCAACGTGCTCAAATAGATGAATACCTCACTTACGTAAAAAGCCGCAGCGACCGGGAACGCATGGCCGAAGTAAAACAGATCACAGGATGTTTTACGGGCGCTTATGCATTGAACCCATTTGATGGAAAACAAATTCCGATATGGATCGCTGAGTATGTATTGGCTGGTTATGGTACAGGGGCGATCATGGCTGTGCCTTGCGGTGATCAGCGTGATTATTTGTTTGCAAAACATTTTAATATTCCCATCACAAATATTATTGGTGAGCATTATAATGGCGAAGAAGCAAATCCAACCAAAGATGCCATACTTCAAAACTCAGGATTTTTGAATGGTATGCTGATGAAAGATGCGATAGGCGTTGCCATCAATAAAATAGAAGAACTCGGTATTGGTAAACGCAAAGTGAATTACCGCATGCGTGATGCAGGCTTCAGCCGCCAGCGTTATTGGGGCGAACCATTTCCAATCATTTGGGAAGATGGTGTTGCAGTACCATTAAATGAAAATGAATTACCACTTGAATTGCCATTTGTAGAAAAGTATGGGCCGGGACCGGAAGGAGAGGGGCCGTTGGCAAATATCCAGGAATGGAGAGATAAAAAATATGAGACATCAACAATGCCAGGTTATGCTGGTAGTAGTTGGTATTTCCTTCGCTACATGGATCCAAAAAATGATTCAACATTTTGCGACAGGTCTGCAAGCGACTACTGGAACCAGGTAGATGTTTATATCGGCGGAACAGAACATGCAGTTGGCCATTTATTATATAGCCGTATGTGGACGAAAGTAATGTATGATTTGAATTTGATTGGCTATGATGAACCGTATAAAAGATTGGTGAACCAGGGGATGATACAGGGGAGTAGCAGGTTTGTGTATAGGTTAATTGTTGATATCCCTGATCAAAAATTTAAAAATAAAACAATATTCCTATCTTATAATGTTCTGGCAAAATTTACAGAATTAGAAGCTCAAAGCGCTATAGATGAGATTGATAATTATTTGAAAAAATATTACCCCGATGATAATTATCAAGCAGACGGATTTGCTTATAGCAGGCTACATGTAGATGTAAATATTGTTGATGGTGTGGAATTAGATATCGAAGCATTTAAGAAATGGAAACCAGAATACGTCGATGCAATTTTTATAAAAGAGTCGGACGATAAATACATCTGCGGTGTCGAAACCGAAAAAATGTCCAAATCCAAATACAACACTGTCAACCCAAATGATCTTGTAGATAAATACGGCGCCGACACGTTTAGAATGTACGAAATGTTTCTCGGCCCCGTAGAAGCAAGTAAACCCTGGGATACAAAAGGTATTGAAGGTGTACATCGTTTCTTAAGAAAATTATGGAGACTATTCTTTGATGAATTAAAAGGAAAGACCTGGAACAATGATAAAGCAACCGATGCAGAATTAAAAGTGTTGCACAAAACAATTAAAAAGATAGAATCAGATACAGAGAATTTTTCTTTCAATACGGCTGTAAGTGCTTTTATGATCAGCGTGAATGATCTGTTTGATCTTAAATGTCATAAGAAAGAAATTCTAGAACAGGTATTGGTATTGCTTGTTCCTTATGCGCCGCATATTGCAGAAGAACTATGGCACCAGTTAGGAAATGAAGGAACCATTTTAAATGCGCCTTATCCAAAACTGGAAGAAAAATACCTGGTTGAAACTTCCAAAGAATATCCGATTTCTATCAATGGAAAATTGCGTACCACCATCAGCATGGATGTAAATGCATTGCAGCCGGAAGTTGAAAAGATCGTACTTGCCAATGATATTGTTCAAAAATGGCTTGAGGGGAATGCGCCTAAAAAGATAATTTTTGTGAAGGGGAAGATGGTGAATGTAGTAGTGTAGTTGAAAAGTTAACTAAGTTGATAGGTTGAAAAGGTTGATAAAGGTTTGGACCTCATCAACCTTTTTAACTTTATCAACTTATCAACCTGTTAACCTTTTCCTTGCTTATAAAGTTTAATTTTGAAACATGAAGATTGCTACCGATACAATTGTACATATACTTGAAAAACACGCCCACGATTTTCACAATGTTGTTCCATTAAACAGGTCAACAGATAAAATAGTGGCACTCGATCTTTCTGCAAGCAATCGTTTTTTTAATGAATCTGTTTACAGTGCCCCGGGAATTTTTTCAGCTTTTATTGAGAATGAGAGAATGAAGAATCATGCGACTTATCTTATAGGTGGCTATAAGGAGAATCGTGAAATGTACAGGCGCAGTAATTTGTTTGATAAGAATGTTTCGGAAGATGTTGTTATCAAAGATGAACCAAGAAGTCTTCACCTTGGCATCGATATCTGGGCAGCAGCAGGAACAAAAGTTTTTGCGCCACTTGGCGGCATGATCCACAGCTTTGCTTATAATAATAATTTTGGTGATTACGGTGCAACAATCATTTTGCAACACCAGCTCAACACGATCAATTTTTATACGCTTTACGGTCATCTTTCATTAAAGGACCTGGAAGAAAAGCGTGTTGGCCAATTCATAACAAGAGGAGAAAATTTTGCGCATTTTGGCCCTGGGAAGAGAATGGCAACTGGCCGCCGCATCTTCATTTCCAGGTCATCCTGGACATGAGAAATTATGATGGCGATTATCCCGGTGTTTGTAAAATGAGTGAGGCAAATTTCTACCTGGCAAACTGCCCGGACCCGAATCTTATCCTAAAAATGCGGCCGTAAGCCTGAACATTTCGTATATAATAGCGTTAAACAGGGCGAAACGCTATGTAAAACCCGGTTAAAACAGTACTTTTGCACCATAAAGCCTAACTCAAAATGGAAATCAAACCCGGCGCTTTACTCCAACAAATCAATAGCCCCGAAGATCTCAAAAAATTAAGCAAGGACCAGATGCAACTGGTCACCAACGAACTTCGCCAGTATATCATTGACGTTGTTAGTGTGCATGGCGGGCATTTTGGTGCAAGCCTGGGCGTGGTTGAATTGAGTGTGGCATTGCATTATGTTTTCAATACCCCTGATGACCAGCTTGTATGGGATGTGGGTCACCAGGCTTATGGTCATAAAATATTAACCGGCCGCAGAGATGTTTTTCCAACCAACAGGAAGTATCATGGATTAAGTGGTTTTCCAAAACGCAGCGAAAGTGAGTACGATACTTTTGGTGTGGGTCATTCTTCCACATCAATAAGTGCCGCATTGGGTATGGCCATGGCCAGTTATTATAAAGGTGAAAAAGAAAGACAACATATTGCCGTGATTGGTGATGGTGCAATGACAGCCGGACTTGCATTTGAAGCAATGAATCATGCTGGCGCAGCAAATAGCAACCTGTTGATCATACTGAATGACAACTGCATGAGCATTGATCCCAATGTTGGTGCACTAAAAGAATATCTGACTGATATCACTACATCTCATACTTACAATAAAGTAAAAGATGATGTATGGAAACTATTGGGAAAATTACCTGTTGGTAAAACTTTCTCACGCTCTATGGCACAAAAATTAACGGATGGATTGAAAGGGATGGTTAGCAGCAGCGCCAATCTTTTTGAAGCATTGAACCTTCGTTATTTCGGACCGATAGATGGACACAACGTCAATAAATTAATTGATACACTCAGTGATCTTAAAAAAATACCTGGGCCAAAGATCCTTCACATCAAAACAGTAAAGGGTAAAGGCTATGATCTTGCAGAAAAAGATCAAACACTTTGGCATGCACCGGGATTATTTGATAAAACCACAGGTGAGATCCGCAAAAAAGCTTTTGATTTGCCACAGCCGCCAAAATACCAGGATGTATTTGGACGTACGATCATTGAACTTGCCGAACAAAATAAAAAGATACTTGGTATAACGCCGGCCATGCCGAGTGGTTCTTCTTTAAAATACATGATGGAACAAATGCCTGATCGTGCTTTTGATGTTGGTATTTGTGAACAGCACGCTGTTACATTAAGTGCTGGCCTCGCCACACAGGGAATGAAAGTGTTCTGTAATATCTATTCTTCCTTTATGCAGCGTGCATACGATATGGTTATACATGATGTGGCCATACAAAAACTACCGGTTATATTTTGCCTGGACAGGGCAGGGCTTGTTGGTGAAGATGGCCCAACACACCACGGTTGCTATGATATTGCTTATATGCGTTGCATTCCAAACATGATCGTAAGTGCGCCGATGAATGAAGCCGAACTTCGTAACCTGATGTACACAGCACAACTTGATAGCAATAAACTTCCATTTGTTATCCGTTATCCACGTGGTGAAGGTGTTATGCCTGAGTGGAAAACAACAATGAAAAAAATTGAAGTGGGCACAGGAAGAAAATTAAAAGATGGTGAAGAGATCGCAATACTTTCTTTTGGACATCCGGGAAATTTTGCAGCCGCAGCAATAAGGGATGTAAAAGCAGAAGGCATCAATCCTGCACATTATGATATGCGTTTTGTAAAACCATTGGATGAAAAAATGTTGCATGAGGTGTTTGGTAAGTTTAACAAAGTAATTACGATTGAAGATGGAACAGTTGTAGGTGGTTTTGGTTCTGCTATTTTAGAATTTATGAATGAACATAATTACAAAGCAACTGTAAAGATCATGGGTATTCCTGATCGTTTGGTTGAACATGGAACGCCAAAACAATTGTATGATGAGATTGGTATTGATGCAAATGCCATTGCCGCAACGTTGAGAGAAATGGCAGGGGTGAAGGTGTTGGCTTAATGAGTTTACATTTTGTTTATTGATATGGTCCCGCTTTGCGGGACTTTTTTATTGCCACTGATTTTTTGTCTGAACTATGATTTGTTTGATTAAATGAAAACTATGATTATTTATTACATCTCAAAGAGCATAATCATAGTCAATCAAAAAATCAGTAAATCAGTGGCAATTTAAAGAAGTGGTCGGTGGGACACCGACCACGGGACTTAATTGCACCTCAATTCAATAGCAACCAACTCTAAACTCATAATTCAAAACTCAAAACTCTTTATATCTTCTTTAACATCCTGAAAAAAATTTTATGGAAATCCCTTCGTTATTCATCTCAACGTCTCATCCATTTACATAAATCTTTTATGAAAATTACCGGGCTGTTATTGTTGTTGATAGCAACAATTACAACAGCAGGATACTTTTTTTGGAACAAACCAAAATTTGACCTTGCTAGTAAGAAATATTCGTTTCATGTAAAGGCCAATAACGCTAATACAATAACTGAATTGCGACTGAAAGATAAAGCGGCAACCATACGTAAATATGTAGCCGCAGTAAATTATAATACTACTGTTTGCTTTATGATAGACATGAAGATCAGTTCAGGAAAAAAAAGATTTTTTGTTTATAACCTGGAAAAAGATTCTGTTGAAATGAGCGGCCTTGTAACACATGGAAGCGGATCCGATAAAGCAGATACAGCATGTTTCTTTTCCAATACTACCGGAAGCCTTTGTACTTCATTGGGAAAATATAAAGTGGGTAAACCATATAATGGAAGATTTGGACTGGCGTATAAATTATACGGACTTGATAAAACAAATAACCATGCCTTTGAAAGATTTGTAGTGCTGCATTCACATTATTGTATACCAGATGCAGAAGTTTATCCGGAACCTATTTGTCAAAGCTGGGGTTGCCCTACTGTATCACCAACATTTTTGAAAAGCCTGAAGAAATATATTGATCACTCTGAGAAACCGATCCTATTGAATATCTATGATTGAATTATGAATTCTGAGTGCTGAATTCTGAATTAGTAGTTTAAAATTTTCGGTTTAAAAAACACTTTGATTTTAAATCAACCCGGCATTCCGAACTCATAACTCAGCATTCCCTTTGAAAACCTATCCTGTTGAATTCCCTGAAATAAAAAGTCTCTTAAAATTTATTAAGAGACTTTTTTACGATTCTTCACTACACATTCAACATCCTTATTGCCGATTTGTTAGTTCATCGGTATCTCAATCGCCATCAACTCCGCATCTTCACTTGCCTTTATTGAAAACTGGTCTGATTCTGAAATTCCAACTGCATCCCTTTTATTGAATTGTTTTCCGTCTATTTCCACGCTGCCATTCACAACAACTAAATAAACACCATTTCCTTTAAAAGCATTTTCATAAGTTAGCACCTTACCCGATTCTAATTTTGTGAGTGAAAATCTGGCATCCTGGTTTATCCATAAGGCATTGTCCGTTTCATTGGGTGAAACAACGATCTGCCATTTGTTTATCCTGTCATTCAGATCAAAAGTTCTTTGATCATATCTTGGTTTTATATTTCTTACTTTAGGAAATATCCAAACCTGGAACAAAGTGGCCTCCTCAGTTTTTGAAGCATTGAATTCAGAGTGTTGCACACCTGTACCAGCACTCATGATCTGTATATCACCAGCTTTTATTACGCCGGCGCCACCAGTATTGTCTTTATGTTGCAACGCACCCGTTAACGGTATCGTTACGATCTCCATATTGTCATGCGGGTGCGGAGGAAAACCTGCACCGCCCGTAATGGTATCATCATTTAAAACCCTCAACAATCCAAAATGTACTTTTTCAGGATTGTGATAGCTCGCAAAACTGAAATAGTGTTTTGCATTCAACCAGCCGTGGTTTGCACCACCTCTCTCAGAAGCCCTTTGTATTGACATTTTCATATAAATAAATTTAATTGATGTTTAAACATCAAATTTAATACCAAATGGCGTAACTGCCAAACTTGCATGCGCCTGAAATATGAATAGAGTGATCTTGTGATGGACTATGATTATGAAATACAAAATCATAGTATTCGTTTAATCAAACAAATCACAGTTCAGACAATAAAGTTATAATCCTCAACAATCCTGTCAGCCCCTGCCAATTCTTCTTTTGTTTGTGTAGTAGTTAAAGCAATTACTTTCATGCCGGCATTTTTTGCAGATGCAATACCAACAGCGGCATCTTCAAAAGCAAGGCAATTGGCAGGGTTAACATCTAACAATGCTGCTGCCTTAAGATAGATCTCAGGATCAGGCTTTCCTTTGCTGATATGCGCCGAGTTTACAACAACTTTAAAATATTGTTTGATGGGAATATGCTCAAACATAAAATCAATATTCACCTGTATGCCTGATGTTGCAATGGCCATCGGGATATTGAGTTCATGTAAAGTTTCAAGAAATGGAATAAGCCCATCAACTGGTTTTATAGCTGCTTTATAAATATTACGGTACACAGCTTCTTTTTCCAAAGCAAAAACCATTGCTTCCTCATCTGTCATCTTTCTTTTATAGATGTATTCAATGGCATCTTTGTTTGTGCGGCCGTTTATATTTGTGCGGTATTCTTCTTCACCAATATCGATCCCGATATTTTCAAGGTATTTTTTCCAGGCAATAAGATGAAAGGCATTGTTGTCTATCAATGTTCCATCAAGATCAAATATCACAGCCCTGGCATTCATCGATGATAAAAGTTGCGCAACGTTCTTTCGTAAATCTTTTTCCAATGTTTTAATAATTTAAAGACCGTAATAAAAATTGCCACTGATTCAATGATTATTTAATCAGTGAATCAGTGGCAAACAATCATTTTTAAAAAGCTATTAATTCGGGTGGCCGAAATCTTCAGCAGTCAAAGGAATATGAACTTCTTCTTCCCTCTCATCATTGTATTCAATAATGAAATTATTCCTGCCTTCACCAATAAGAATGTGCAGGTATTTCTGTTGTACCAGTTCCAGCATGTTTAAGAAAAGGAAAATAGCATGAATACGATTTTCGCAATCATCAAATATTCTTTCGAATGACAATGTTTTTTCTTTGCTGCAGATATCAAGCATGAACACCCTGCAACCCTCCATGGTATAACTGTAATTAATAACAGTATGAACCGGCCTGTTCGCTTTTTCATGCAAACGCTGAATTACTTTTTCAAAAGCTTTCATCAGTTTGAACATCGTCACGGTCTGTATCTCTGTTCCTTCACCAGCTTCTTCGCCGATCTGTGAAAGTTCTTTTTGCAGGTTTCCTCTCTTGATCATCAGCATACGTACAGCTTCCATTTCGGCCAGTTTTGCTGAAGCTTCTTTGAATTTCTTGTATTCAAGGATTTTGTCAACCAGTTCAAGCCTCGGATCAATTTCATTACCAAAAGCATCAAGTTCTTTGCGTGGTAAAAGCATTTTTGCTTTTATACGCATGAGCGTGCTGATGAACAAAATGAATTCACTGCTCAGTTCTATGTTCAGTTTTTCAGATTGATGAATATGATCTAAAAACTCGTTCGTGATCTTTGTGATGGGGATATTATAGATGTCAAGCTCATCTCTTTCGATAAAGAAAAGCAACAGGTCGAAAGGGCACTCAAACTCGGCCAACTTGATCTGGTATGTTTCTGGATTCTGGCTCACTTCGCTTACTTATTTAATGTAATAGAAAGTCCCGAAGATAATGACTTCGGGACTGAACAAAGTTAAAGATTATCAACAATATTTTAAGACTCCCGTTCTTCAATAGCCGCGATTTTATCCAAAAAAAATCAGTGAATCAGTGAGGAAATGAATTTGCCACTGATTCACTGATTTAGTATCGGAAATACCTTATTTCTTATTCTTAAAAGTATATGCAAATCCAACTCCCATTAACTCAAGCCATTGTGGCGCCGGGCCCTTGTTTGGATTGATGTTTTTCGTGTCATCGTCATAGATCATATCCAGGTTAAATGAGAAATTTATATACTTTGTTAGTTTGGCCGTCAACACGTTCGACCAGTACACGTCGATGTTCTGTGGTTCGTGTTTATAATTAGAAAACAGGTCGAGCCTTGTTTTAAAAGTAAAATTCTTGCCCAGCGTTTTCAGGTAATTCGCAGTAAGGAACGCACCCAGTTCAGATTTTACTTTTTTACCGGGATCAAGGCCATATCCTGGTCCAAGAAGTGTGTCACCAACAAACACCCATCTTTGAGTAAGTGGTGATACAAATATGGAAAGATCCTTATTTGGTTTATAATCGATACCCAAAGAAAGTAACAGGTATGCAGGCTGGAATGTTTTTGAAGTTAATGTGGCTGAATCGGCGCCAACAGAATTTTTTGAGTAAGCATATCCCTTTGCAAACTGCGAACGGAAATTCAATAAAGCTGCAACATTTACTTTCTTACCAATCGCATATCCATATTTTGTAAGAAAGTCGATGCGATCAGCCGCTTTTCGGTTACCCAGGCTCGTTGTTTTTACAATACCATAGGCAAGGTCGAGGCTATTGTCCCAGCTGCTTTTACCTTGTTTATAAAATGCATACAGGTTTAGGTATGAATTCAAAGAGAAAGAAAATTTATCGCCACCTGCCGACCAGTTGCTCAATGAACCCTGGTTGATGTTGAGGCTGAAGTTGCCACCGAGTTTCCATTTTTGCGGAATGGTATCATTTGCATCTTTCTTGATCGATTTGTCGGAAGCTTTTTTTAATTCTGTTACTGTTGCATCCTGGGCGCTCGCTGCTGTACAAATAAAAACCAGCATGGAGAAAAAAAGTATTTTTTTCATAATCGTTTTTTTGTGGTTAGATAAAACGGCATTCAACTAAAGACAAGAATGCCACTGATTGAATTTTAAAGTTTACACCTTTAATAGAAAGGTGTAAACTTTAAAATTCAATCAGTGGCAATTTATTTATTTTTTAAGACTGTCCCTGATCTCCATCAACAACGCATCAGTAGATGATGGACCTGCAGGAGCTGCAGCTTCTTCTTTCTTCTTCAAACTGTTGATCGCTTTTATTACCAGGAACATAACAAATGCTACGATAATAAAATTGATGATTGCAGTTAAGAAATCACCGTATTTTAAGTAGACGCCTTCCTGCGTGACCTTCCCGGCGGCATCTTTAATTTCTTCTTTCAACGTGAACATATTCTTTGAAAGATCAGCACCGCCGATCATTCCAATTAACGGGGAAACGATACCTTCGGTAAAAGAAGTGACAACTTTTCCGAAAGCGCCACCCATTACAAAGGCAACGGCAATATCTACAAGATTTCCCTTCATAGCGAAATCTTTAAATTCTTTTAAGAATCCCATGGTTATTAGTTTTAGGTTAAAAAATAGAATAAGCTGTCAAACGTACACATTATATTTAAATAACGGGTACTAAATTAAAATTGTAGAACTTTACTAAAAACATTGTAAAAAAATACCATAGAATTGAACAATCGGTTAATTAACTGGCTAGTTTTTATCATACTTTCATTTATATGGGGTAGCAGTTTTATTCTGATGAAGGAAGGAATGCTACATCTCACAGCTTACCAGGTTGCTTCTTTACGCATCATTTCTTCGGGCATCGTGTTACTACCGGTTGCGTATAAAAGTTATAAGCAAATTCCAAAAGATAAGCTCATTTATACATTTCTTTCAGGTACATTGGGAAGTTTGTTGCCTGCTTATTTATTCTGCATTGCTGAAGAGCGGCTCGACAGCGCACTGGCCGGTGTATTGAATTCACTTACGCCCATTTTTGTAATTGTAGTAGGAGCGTTGTTTTTCCAGGCCGCCACTTCTACCAATAAAGTGATCGGTATCCTTATCGCTTTCACAGGAAGTATTTTACTTTTTCTGAGCCAGGAAAATTTTTCTGCCAACAGCAATGCAATGGATGTTATACTCATCGTTATTGCAACCATCATGTATGGAACCAATATCAATTTGGTGCGCCGTTATTTGCATGATATTCCTTCTATACAAATTGCATCACTTGCTTTGTGTTTAAATGCAATTCCTGCATTGATCGTTTTATATTTCACAGGATATTTTCAGTATGATCTTTTGAATAAAGGAATTCTTTTTTCAACGGGGTATTCTTTTATCCTCGGTGTTTGTGGTACAGCGATCGCATCCGTTATGTTTTATATGTTGATCAAAAGAGCAGGTACTGTGTTTTCGTCCATGGTTACTTATGCAATACCTATTGTTGCCATTGGTTGGGGAATTGTATATGGAGAAAAAATTGGATGGAAGCAAATAGTGAGTCTGCTGGTTATTCTTACAGGTGTGTGGTTTGCTAACAGGGTGAAGAAAATGCCATCATAAAATCTGTAACATTAATTTTTTTCATAAAAAATATCACTGCTTTATTTTTAATAGGTTATCAGTGAATCAGTGGCAATGAATTTATCGCCACTGATTCACTGATTATTTTTCTATTCGTCATTGCGAGGAACGAAGCAATCTTGTGTGTAAGTAGATATAGCCTGGTCTTTATTAACCAGATTGCTTCGTTCCTCGCAATGACGTTTTTAGGTAACCCTTATCATATTTCATAAATAGACCGATTTTGTTTATGTTCACCAAACATTACCAACACTGATTTTAAAACATGGCTTGCATGAGAAAATTCTTTTTCTTCTTTATTATAAATGTTTGTTGTTTGCATGTTCATCTTTTTTCGCAAACACAAACGAAGCAGTTAAGTGATTCTTCGAGGGCCGATTCGCTGCTTCTTATTTTACCAAAATCAAAATCAGATAGCGACAAGGTTAAAATATTGAATGAGATCAGCAATGCATATCGCAAAATAAATCCTGCCGAGGGAATCAAAAAAGGCAATGAGGCACTTGAACTGGCTCAGAAAATTAATTGGACAAAAGGTATAGCATATGCTTACGCCACCATTGCTGAAAGTTATGACCGTGGATTATCTGATTATCCTACGGCACTGGACTATTATTTAAAAGGATTAAAAATATTTGAATCTGTAAAGGATAAAGCTGGTTTTGCAAAAGTATACGGGGCAATGGGGGCAATATATCGCCTGCAAAAAGATACTGCAAAATCCATGTACTATATGAAACGGTCTCTTGAATTGTCAGAGGAATTGAATGATAAAAAACGTATTGCAGTAAACCTTGGCAATATCGGGGCATTGTATTGTGATAAGGGTGATAATAAAACCGGGTTGGAGTATATATTCCGTGCAGCAAAAATGAATGAAGAAACAGGAGACAGAACTGATATGGCAAGAAACCTTGCGAATATCGGTACCATTTACAGCACGATGAATAATATTTCCCAATCATTGGAATATATTATAAAAGCACTCAGGATCAGTGAAGAAACGGATGATAAACCTAACACTGCGAATTACCTGGCCAGGATTGGCGATGTTTATTATTACCTGGCGGTTGATAGCGGGGATTCTCCTTCCGCAAAAAAAATAGTTGAATTCTATGCCGGTAAAAATACCACCGCATTGCAACAGGCAAAGATGTATACTGATAGTGCCATCGCAATAGAAATAACGATGACCAACTATAACAGTTTGTATGTTGACTATTACCAGTTGAGCGATATACAGGCTACAATGGGTGATTATAAAGGCGCATTAAAAAGTTTCCAGGATTGTTTTAATGCAAAAGAAAAAGTTTTTAATATTCAAAAAGATAAAAAACTTACCCAGGCCGCCATGCAATATGAGTTTGATAAAAAAGAAGCAGCAGCCAAAGCAGAACAGGAAAGAAAAAACCTGGTCACCTATATCATTAGCATTGTTTTATTGTTTGTGCTGATCATTGCACTGGTTACGTTCAGAAGTTTAAGGCGCAATCAAAAACAAAAACGCATCATCAGCGAACAGAAAGAAAAAGTAGAACAACAGAATAAAGAGAAAGAAACATTATTAAAAGAAATTCATCACCGTGTAAAAAACAATTTACAGGTAATTAGCAGCCTGCTTGAATTACAAAGCGGCGGTGTAGAAGATGAAAATGCAAAAGCTGCACTAACGGAAGGCCAGAACCGTGTAAAATCAATTGCACTCATTCACCAGAAATTATACCAGCACGAAAATCTCGCAGCCATTGAACTCAATAATTTTGTGAATGAACTTTACCGCCAGGTAGCCAGTGTGTTTATCAAGAAAGGGCAAACGATAGAAACAAATTTTTCTGTTCCTGAAACGCTGATCGATATTGATACTGCTGTTCCGTTTGGATTAATATTGAATGAACTATTAACCAATTCATTTAAATATGCTTTTGATATTGATAAGAAAAATGAATTAAAGATTGATCTGTCTACACTATCAACCGGCAAATACATAATGACATATTCCGACAATGGTAATGGTTTGCCTGCAGGCACCGATCTGAACAAAAGCAAATCATTAGGATTACGTCTCATCAACAGGTTGTCAAAACAAATTGGTGGCATTGCCAATTATAGTTTTGATAAGGGAAGTGTTTTTACCATTAATTTTACCAATACAGAAACAAGGATCAATGGCTAAAATAAAAATAGGTGTGGTAGAAGATGAAGTGATCATTGCAGATAATATCTGTAATATACTTGAGCAATTGGGTTATGATGTTACTGAGCCTGCTTCTTCTTATGATGAAGGTTTGACAATGTTGCAAAATGAAAAGCCTGATATCGTATTGCTTGATGTAAATCTCGGTGGAAGAAAAGATGGGATCGATCTGGCCTGGAAAGTAAAAGATGACTTTGATATTCCTTTTATCTTTCTAACCGCCAATGCAGATGCTGCAACTGTAGAACGTGCAAAGCAAACAGATCCACCGGCATATCTTGTAAAGCCTTTTAATAAAGATGACTTATATACTTCGATAGAAATTGCGCTTTATAATTTCAGCAAAAGAAAGCAGGAGCAAAAAACAGCAGAACGTTCATCAGACGATTATGTAATTAAAGATGCATTGTTCATCAAAGACGGCTATTATTTTCATAAAGCTTTTTTTAAAGACATTTTATATCTCGAGAGTGATAACAATTACGTTACTGTTCACACAATCGAAAAACAACATCTCGTTCGAACTTCATTACAGAATTATATCGAACATTTCGATCCCAAAAAATTCTTTCGCATACATCGCAGTTATGTAATCAATCTCGATCATATTCAAACGATCAACTCCGAGATCGTTGTTATCAATAAGAAAGAGTTACCCATTGGAAAGTCTTACAGGGAAGAACTACTTGGCAAATTAAAATTGGGATAGCAATTGACAGTTGACAATGGACAATGAGTGATCCCTGTTCTTAAAAAATATTTTATTCCTTAGGTAACATTTCGACTGTATTTGGCATCCATTATTGTCCATTGTCCATTGTCCATTGTCCATTGTCCATTGTCCATTGTCCATTGTCCATTGTCCATTGTCCATTGTCCATTGTCCATTGTCCATTGTCCATTGTCCATTGTCCATTGAACTCATACAAACTTTCTACTTTCACATACAAACCTCCTCCCTTCACCCCATTCCTCAAAAAACCTTCATTTAGCATTCTATCATTGTAGCCGGGTTAATAATTCAAACTAAAATTTACTACAATGAGAGCTTCAAATTTATTTTTAAGAATGTTGTTTGTAATGTTGATGACATGGCTTTTTGCCACCTGCGTAAAAGCACAAACCAATGTATATGTTGATGTAGCTGCAGCCGGCAGTAACGATGGCACATCATGGTCCAATGCATATACTGATCTGAATACTGCACTGGTAACAGCCAATGCCGGAACCGGGCAATACAATTTGTATGTTGCCCAGGGGTCTTATGTTCCAACGAGCGCAACACTATTAGCAAGTCCGAATATTGCCACGGGTACATTTCAATCAGGCGACAAAAGTTTTACAATAAAACGTGCAGGCATTTATTTATATGGAGGTTATAGTTCCGGGGGTGCTGCAAGAAATGTAAAAACAAATACTACAACCATCAATGCATCGGGTTGCTTTCATGGTATGATCATTACTGGTGCTAATAGTGCAACCGATAGTATAGTGGTAGACGGTTTTAATATCAGCAGCGGCAATGCTAGCGGCACCGGTTCAACGAATCTTGTTATTGGTGGGGCAACCATTTTTAAATCGCAGGGTGGCGGCGTGAACATAAACAGCAATACGGCGAAAATTGCTTTTCGTTCTGTAAATTTTATCAGCAACGGTGCAACATATGGTGGTGGGATTTATACAGCAACATCTGACCTGTATTTTTTAAACTGTGTATTCCAACTCAACACTGCCAACACCGGTAACGGGGGAGCAATGAATATAGCAAGCGGCAGTACCAACTTTGTGCAGTGTGTTTTGTTTGCAAATACTGCAACAAATTATTTCCAGGCTTCGGCAGGCGGCTTGTTTATGGGCGGGGCAGCAAATGCAACGATTCTTAACAGTACGATTGCGCTCAATACTGCACCAGGAACTGCTTCATCAGCAGTTTCAATATTGAATTCCGGTACAGGATTACTCACCATGAAAAATTCTATTGTATGGGCGACAGATCTGACCAAGAATGTTGTACCTGGTAATTATGCAATTAATAATTGTAATGTTGGTATGACTTCCGGTACATTAACAGGCGCAGGAAATACGAATGCCGATCCGCTTTTCTTTAATTCATCAGATGGCGATGGGGCCGATAATATATGGGGCACTTCAGATGATGGGGTTAGTTTATCGGATGGCAGTTTTGTTTACACAACAGGGAATAATGCAGATGTTCCTGCTTACCTGCTACAGGATATAACCGGTAGCAACCGTATACAGGCAACTGTGGAAATGGGTGCTTATGAAAAACTGATCGGGGCTAACTATAGTTGCGGGGGCAGTGGCTTTAATTTATATGCATCCAATGGAGCACTTAGTTATTCATGGTCAGGCCCGAATGGATTTACTTCCACACAACAAAATCCTGTTGTACCCATTAATTCATTTTTGCAAAGCGGGACATATACAGTTACCGGTACTTTCAGTGGAGGAGTGGTTGGTTCAGCGGGTACAAACATTACGATCAGCACATGGTATATAGACCAGGACAATGACGGCCATGGTAACCAGGCGATTTCAATGTTGTCCTGTTCACAACCTTCCGGATTTGTTAGTTCAGGCGATGATTGTGATGACAATGATGCCACGAACTACCCTACGGCCATTGACCCGGCATTTCTTTCGGGAACAGGATTCAACGGTTCTGTTTCTCCGGCAGTAGTACAGACCGATGGAAAAATAATCATCGGAGGTAGTTTCAGCGCTTATAATGGAACAGCAATTACCAATCTTGTTCGTTTAAACAGCAACGGTAGTATCGACAATAGTTTTGTTACAGGAACCGGACCAAATTCTACAGTAAATGCTATAGCGCTGCAGGCTGATGGAAAAATAATCATCGCAGGCGCATTCACAACATATAATGGAGTAAGCGCAAATCGTATTGCCCGCTTAAATACAGACGGCAGCCTGGATAATACATTCATTACTGGAACAGGAACCAATACTACAATAAGCTCACTGATGCTACAGGCCGATGGAAAAATAATGATCGGTGGGTCATTCACAATATATAATTCAACTGCAAGGAACCGTATTGCACGTTTGAATACAGATGGTACGCTGGATAATAGTTTTGCTCCGGGAGCTACCGGGACAAATAGCACAGTGAACAGCATTGCACAACAATCCGATGGAAAAATAATGATCGGGGGGGCATTCACAACATATAATTCAACTACAAAGAACCGTATTGCACGTTTAAATACAGACGGCTCATTGGATAATACATTTAATGTTGGAACAGGGGCCGACAATGCAGTAACTTCAATTGCTTTACAACCGGATGGAAAAATACTAGTTGTGGGTGCGTTTGCAAATTATAATGCCAGTGCTGCAAGTCGTATCATGCGTTTAAATGCAGACGGCTCCCGTGATAACAGCTTTACGACGGGTACTGGTCCTAACGGCACTGTAAATAAAGTTGTTTTGCAGGTTGATGGAAAGATCCTGATTGCTGGTTCATTTACGACTTATAACGGCGTTGCTGCTTTACGCATTATACGTTTAAATTCAAATGGAACAAAAGATATAGCACCGGGTGGAACAAATAGTACAGTCAATTCCATTGTTGTGCAAACAGATGCCAAAATAATTTTAAGTGGATCATTTACAACCTACAATAGTGTTACTGTTAATGGCATAGCCAGGTTCAAACTGGATTGTGCTTCTGCCTGCGTTGCTCCAAACGTACCAACAATTAATGCAACAGCTACCAGCACATGCGCATCACAAAATACTACATTGAGTATTATTACAGGATCGCTTAATAGTGCAACAGCATGGAAATGGTATAGCGGCAGTTGTGCGGGTACGTTAGTTGGCACAGGAACCTCTATAATTGTTAATCCTGCAACAACTACCACTTATTATGTAAGGGGAGAAGGTGGTTGTGTAGCAGCAGGTAATTGTGCAAGTGTTACGATTAATGTTAACCAGCCATCAACATCAACGACCAATATCAGTATCTGTGCAAATGCATTGCCTTATTCATGGAATGGATTAACGTTTACAACAACAGGTTCACAAACGGCACATCTTACCAATGCGGTTGGATGCGATAGTGCGGCAACTTTAAATCTTACAGTTAATCCGTTGCCATCAATACCAACAGCAACAGTGGTACAACCAACATGTACAATTGCAACAGGAACCATCAATGTTACTGCACCACTGGGTGAAGATTATACATACAGCATTGGTGGTGTTTATCAAAGCAATCCATCTTTTACAACTGTTAACCCTGGTACATATACTTTATCTGTACAAAGTACTGCAGGTTGTTTTGCTGCATTAACATCAAGTGTTACAGTTGATCCACAACCATTCATTCCTGCGGCGCCAACAACAACAGGGTTTACCAATGTTTGTCCGTATACAGGAACAGCAACACAAATTACTTATACTGCATCAGCAGTTGGAGCAACAAGTTATACATGGAGCATACCGCCAACGAATGTTGCGATCGTATCAGGGCAAGGAACAGCTAATCTAACGGTAACCTTTGGCAGCGGATTCCCTGCGCAGAATAATAAGCAATTCAGGGTGAGTGCAGTTTCTGCATGTGGAACAAGCCCGCTTATGATATTCAGTACGTTCACACAACAGCCCAATACGGCAAGTCCTATCACCGGACCGACAAGTGTTTGTGAATTGATTGGTACATCATCAACAGCAACCTACACAATTCCCGCTGTTGCTGGTGCTACAGAATATAGCTGGTCCATTCCTGCAGGAACGAGCATTACACATCCGAACGGAACAGGTGTGAATGATACAACAGTGCGATTAACATTTCTTGCAAACTTTACCGGCGGCAATATTTCTGTTATTACTTCCAATAACTGCGGAGCAGGAGGAACAAGAACTTTAGCTATTGGTTATGTACGTGCAGCAACACCAGGGCTGATCAATGGACCTACCAATGCATGTGCTTATATGGAGCCTAGCGGTGTGGCAGCAACGTATTCAATTGTTCCTGTTGCAGGTGCTACTTCTTATACATGGACAACTCCGGCCGGTGCAAGTGTTACACATAATTTTGCAGCAGGAGCAAATGATTGCAGTATTACAGTAGTTTATCCAAATGGATTTACTTCAGGAAACATTACAGTAACGGCTACCAATGGCTGCGGAACAAGTAGCGTAAGATCATTGTCAATTACAAAACTGAATGTGGCCACGCCTGGTGTGTTTGATGTTATTCAAACAGGTTTCTGTGGTGATGCTGGAGGAAGGGTTTATACTTATACATTAGCAGCAATGCCGGCCAATGCAACTGCTGTGAACTGGACAGTACCGACGGCGGCAGGAGCTGTGTTACTGTCCGGGCAGGGAACAACCA
This sequence comes from Ferruginibacter sp., assembly GCA_047601875.1. Lineage (GTDB taxonomy): Bacteria > Bacteroidota > Bacteroidia > Chitinophagales > Chitinophagaceae > Ferruginibacter. The sequence continues at coordinate 2,917,169 of JASGIL010000001.1, forward strand.
GCATTGCAGTTTCTTATCCTTCAACTGCTGTTGAAGGTAATGTTACTGCACAATCAAGTAATAATTGTGATGTAAGTGTAATCCGTTCACTGTTTGTGAAGATGGGAGTTTGTGCTACTACATTTGCAAAAGGGCCGGTTAATGAGACAGGAAATAAAGTTATAAGTATTCCGGCTCGTGAGACACGAACCGGGGCGAAAGAAGATGTTGATAATAAAACAATGGACGTAACAGTATTCCCTAACCCTACGATAAACGATTTTAAAATACAGGTATTAACAACAGTTGCTGAAAAAATATATGTACGCATATCAGATATGCAGGGACGTGTGTTGAAACAACTTGTTACTGTGGCCAATCAAATAAATAATATTGGTGAAGATTTGAAAGCGGGTACATATATCCTGGAAATAAAACAGGGAACGATTGTGAAGACGACAAAGCTGGTGAAATTTTAAGCTCGTTTAAAGTACTGAACTGATCGAAGCGTATCCGTTAAGGGTACGCTTCATTTTTTTTAATAATGTTCAATATTCAGTGATGCCCGAATCGACATTCCGATGAATATTGAACATTGTACGTTGATTATTATCAATGAGAATTCAAATTGGTTTTTTGTCCAATACTCAAAAGAACGGTTATTATTATTGAATGACTTTATCCATAAATTAATACTATGAAATTTACTTCATATTCGCTTTCATCCATTGATCCAATTTTCCACCATCAACGGCTTTAAGAAGCTCGTTCATTTTTTTATCTGCCTTTATTCCTTTACTGGCTTTATACACGGTTGCCATGCTATTGAGCCCGGCCTTTTGTTTCATAATTGTATCTTCTGAATCTTTATTTTTAATCATGTAATAAACACATCCGCCTTTCCATATAACCAACATACCCGGATATTTTTTTTCAAATTCATCAACAAATGCAGGAGTGTCAATTTTGCTTTTTATTTCAGGGTTTACCTTAATCCATCCTTCTATTAAATTATTGGCTTTCTTCCTAATGCTCGACAATTTGTTCAATCCTGTTTTTAAAAGCCATTCAAATGCTAAAAGAAAATCTTTTTCGTATTCGGCATAATTTTCTTCTAACTCTGCATCCGATGGCGTCCTAAAATCCGGGGAATAAAATTCAAAATTGTGATTATATCGCTCGAAGAATTTATCCTGCCAGTTTTTTATTTCTTTGATAAAGGAAGATATTTTATAACTATGCCTCTGGAAATTAATTTTTTTATCTTCTTCTGTAAGCAGGTAGCTGATAAACTTGTTTAATTCTTCCCCTTTATCGGGCAGGTAAGTATTTTTTAAATGTATACTTTCAGAAAGATTATGTAAGTCCTGGCAGGCATCTTTAAACTCAATTACCTTTTGTATTTTATCTAATATTTTAAGAGCATACGTTGAATTAAAATCTGTAATATTCCATATCCATTTTATAACCCTGTATAATTCTATCTGGAATTCCCGGTAATTCGCAAACAAGGTGTTTGAAAAATTTAAATTATTTGATTCCGTATGAGAGAGTGTTTCTTTGAAAACACATACTGCTTCAATATCCCTTCCTATCCTGTCTTTGCGTTTTCCGAGCCGCCCCATTAAATATCCCTTTTCCAGGTAAACATTTGGTTTACTATAGTATTCAGATTTCAGGATATTAACAACACTATTGATAATAGCATCTATTGAATCATCAGAGAGCTTGCTGTTTTCCCCTTTTGGAATATTTTTCTTTATTTCTTCCGAAAGGATGCTATGAAATGACGAATCACTAATGTCATTTGTTTGAATTACAAAACCAAGTTGTGATTGATTAAGATTCCTGTAAATCGTTTTCATGATCTCTTCAGTGTCATCTGTATCAATAATGATCGGATTAAACTGTAGCTCTGAATTTTCAAAACGTTTGAGTTGTTTCTTTTCCAGTTCTGATTTATTGAAGCATTTATAAAAAGACTTTAGCTCTGTCAATATTCCTTCGTTTATCTGCCCTTCTGTTCTTCCTTGAGAAAATAATTTTGAAATTTTCAAAGCAAGTTCTTTGTCGAATATCCTGGATAATATTTCTAATACAGTTTCTTCAGTCTTATTATTCCCGATTAATTGAGTAATTGTTTCATGCATTTTGGTAAAAAAGTCATTGCTCTCCTGCTCGTACAGGGACATTACGTCACTCAACCTGTATAATAACCTGTTAAAAAGATGCTTGACTTTTCTTCTATTTTCATATTCTATTTTCGTAGTAAAGTTTATCTCGGATAATTCAATATACTTTTCAAGAAACTTACTTAAGCTAAACTCATTGATTATTTCAGTAATAAACTGAGTGGAATATTTATATGGATTAATAAAAAAATCTTTTACCAGTTTCATGTAATTGTTCAGATCACTTTTTTTCCAGGCTCCTACTATGAAAATCGGGATCTTTAATAGTTTTATTTGCTTCCTGGAAATTAAATCAACCTCTTTAAAATCATGGGCTATGAATTTACTTGAATGTCTTAAGAATTCATTTTTCAAATACTGTGACCATAGGTCTATTTCAGAATTACTTGATGTAAGTTTATCTTTATTTTTTAAAAAATCCCTGATCAAAGATGCCTTTCCTTTAAAACTAACTTCCATTGGTAATTTGAATTCGCCCAATGTTTCAGGTACGCTCCTTGTTACCCATGTTGCATCATGCGCAATAATTGATAAGGGATGATGCCACAGATACCGGAAATGTCCAATTAGGCTGAGGAAATGATTTTTATGAGCTTTATACAAATACAATGCATTACTATCTATTACCTTATTATTAGGAGGGTTTTCTTTGGGTAGTTTTTTCCATTCATCAATACTTTCCAGCACAATATGTGTTAAAGGCGAAGAAAGGTTTAAAATTTTGGAATGACTATCGTCTTTTGAATAAGTGTAAGGGTCTATAAATATCTGGTTATTTATTTTCAGGAAACAAGTCATTATATTAAGGACTGAAAATTTCACCACAATTTTATGCCTGGATTTTCTTGAATTAAATGCAGGGATTTTTTCATCGGAATTTTCTTTACCTGGTTCTTCTTTGGATTTATTGGCCTCAATAATTTTATGCCTGGATTTTCTTGAATTGAGTGCAGAAATTTTCTTGTCGGGATTTTCATTGCTTCGTTCTTCTTTGGGCTTATTAGCCTCGATAATTAGATCCTGCAACCTGTTAAGTGAACTTTTTAAATTTTTAAAAAGATTAGATTGCTGAAGATCATTTTCAGTTAACTTTTTTGGAGTATAAAAATTTAATGCATATGAGTTATTTCTATTTAAACATTCCACGCTATCGCCATCCTGCCGGGTTAATTCACTTAAAATCAAGTTGTAATTAAAGTCAGAGAATGGATATGAAAATAATAATTCAATATCCAGCTTATAATCTTCCAGCTGATCTGTATTTAGTATAAGATTTTTAAACGCCAGGTAAGTTTCATTTTCATTAAAAAAGCGATTTTCAGCTCCACCTAAGAGGCTTAAACTGGACAAACCTGAAAATTTAATTGTTATCCTTTTTTCTTGCCGGCTGTGAAGACCGCATTTATAGGCCATTTTAGACGTCTCCTTTAAACTTTCTATATCCAAAAGTTCACGTAGCTTTTTTTGATATTCGGGATCAAATCTATCCCTGTAAACTTTAATCCAGTTGGGCATAATTACATTATTTTATCATAGTAAAGTTGTACGTTGTTTGTAATGATTATTTTCATTTGGTACTTCATATTCTCTTTCAGCCATTCATCCAATTTATCATCACCAACAGCTTTAGGTAGCTTCTCATTTTTCTTATCCCTTCTTAATTTCATTAGCAGGTTTGTAAACGATGACCATATTCTGTCATGAAGCTTTTGTTTTGGGATTGTTTCCAAGTACATATGGGCAGGTCCACCAAACGGTGTGGAAAATACTAAAGTCTTAAAAATTACCTGGGAGTGAAAAAACCCAAAAGAAGATAAAAAACACCCTAAAAGTAAATAAGCAAAGACGTATAAGGTTTTTAAAAACACCTACGCCTTCTAAAACTGGTCGAAGAGGCTCCTATGAGCATTGAGCTTGTACATTGATTATTGAATATTCGTAAATGTTCATTATTGCTACTCGTACCCTTTACCAGCATGCATGCCAATACTCACTGGGGCCTGCCTTAAAAAAACATCCATTCTAATTTTTATTTCCAGCCCTCAGCCCTTACCTTTGCGCCCTGAAATAATACGTTACATAATTTAAATACTTATTATGGCCAATACTGGTAAAGTAAAATCTGTCATCGGAGCCGTTGTAGACGTACAGTTTGACGGCGATTCAAAGCTTCCTGAAATTCTAAATTCCCTTGAACTTAAGCGTGAAAACGGCGATACACTTGTTCTTGAAGTGCAGCAGCATTTGGGAGAAGATAGCGTACGTACCATCGCGATGGACGGTACCGAGGGGCTTGTTCGTGGAACTGTAGTAGTTGATACCGGTAAGCCGATCACGATGCCAATTGGCGAAGGAATTAAAGGACGTTTGTTCAACGTAACCGGCGACGCCATTGATGGTTTGCCACAGGTTAGCAAGGCAAATGGCCGCCCGATACATGCAAAACCACCATTATTTGAAGACCTGAGTACGGCAAGTGAAGTACTTTTTACGGGTATTAAAGTAATCGACCTTATCGAACCATATGCAAAGGGTGGTAAGATCGGTTTGTTTGGTGGTGCCGGTGTGGGTAAAACAGTATTGATCCAGGAATTGATCAACAATATCGCAAAAGCATATAGTGGGTTATCCGTGTTCGCAGGCGTGGGAGAAAGAACCCGTGAAGGAAATGACCTGATGAGAGAAATGATCGAAGCAGGTATCATGAACTATGGCGATAAATTCAAACATAGCATGGAAGAAGGTGGATGGAACCTGAGCGCTGTGGACCTGCAAAACCTGAAAGATTCAAAAGCAACTTTCGTATTCGGACAGATGAACGAACCGCCGGGAGCAAGGGCTCGTGTGGCTTTGAGCGGATTGACAATTGCTGAGTATTTCCGTGATGGTGAAGGCGACGGACAGGGAAAAGATATCCTTTTCTTCGTTGATAATATCTTCCGTTTCACACAGGCGGGGTCTGAGGTATCGGCACTTCTTGGTCGTATGCCAAGTGCGGTGGGTTACCAGCCAACGCTTGCTACCGAGATGGGATTGATGCAGGAAAGAATTACTTCTACTAAAAATGGTTCGATCACTTCTGTACAGGCTGTATACGTACCTGCGGATGATTTGACCGATCCGGCTCCGGCTACAACCTTTGCGCATTTGGATGCGACAACGGTATTGAGTCGTAAGATTGCAGATCTTGGTATCTATCCTGCGGTGGATCCACTGGATTCAACATCAAGGATTCTTACTCCATTGATCGTAGGTGACGAACATTATAATACAGCTAACAGGGTTAAACTGATCCTTCAGCGCTATAAAGAATTACAGGATATCATTGCGATCCTTGGTTTGGATGAATTGAGTGATGAAGATAAACTGGTTGTATCAAGGGCTCGTAAAGTACAGCGTTTCCTTAGCCAGCCTTTCTTTGTGGCTGAACAGTTTACCGGTTTGAAAGGTGTGTTGGTTCCGATTGAAGATACAATTCGTGGTTTCAATGCAATTATGGATGGAGAAGTGGATGAGTATCCTGAAGCAGCATTCAACCTTGTAGGTACTTTGGAAGATGCTATTGAAAAAGGTAAGAAATTAATGGCGGCAGCACAAGCATAATTTGAAAATTTGAAGATTTGAAAATGAGCCGATGAAAGGCATCTTCAAATCTTCAAATCCTCAAATCTTCAAATTGTAATTATGACTTTAGAGATCTTAACACCAGAACAAAAAATTTTCAGCGGCGAAGTATACGGCGTACAACTTCCGGGTATTAGCGGTTTGTTTGAAGTATTGGACAAGCATGCTCCATTAGTAAGCGCTTTGAAAGCAGGCAACCTGAAAATATTAAAGGATAAAAATGCAACAGTTTCTTATGCGATCCTCAGTGGTTTTGTAGAAGTGCTGAACAACAAAACGACTGTATTGGTAGAAGGTGCTGTAGAAAAATAAATATTTAGAGTGGGACAACAATAAGGCTCATACACATTGTATGGGCTTTTTTATTTCGTACAATTCGTGTACGTTTTCAATTCGTGTAGTTCGTGCTAAAAATTCGTGTTCCCTAAAATTGTTTCTTGATCTGCAAAAAACTCCACGCACAAAACGGCAAAACTAAAAATACCAACGCCCACCAATAGCCGCCAATTAACCAGCAGGCAAGTATGACAAATAATACTAAATAAAAAGGATACAATATAAAAAGCAAACCCACGATAACGGAATCGTAATGATCAACATGCCTTGCTTTGTTCCAGCTTAATCTTTGAATGGGCATGTATAAAGGTGCATGAATTAAATAACCGATAAGTGCGGGTAAGAACAAAAATATTTTTTTGAATAAAGATTGTTTTATTTCAAATTGTTTTTGAATTGCTGCTTTGTTATTGCTTTCAATTTCTACTGTAATTTTTTTCAATTCAGTTTTTAATTTCTCATTAAAATCGTTGATCGTGTTTCCATAGCCGATGGCATTACTGATATTTTTTTCACTGATCGTATTTCCAAAGTTGAGTTGTATGTTTTTCCCAAATGATGTAAAGGATTGATAGTTGATAGCAGTTGGAATTATGGTAAGACCGATACCACTTTCCCAACTGCTCATTGCCAGCCTGGCCGTGCCTTTTTTCAATGGGCGCAGCTTCCATTCATTTATACAACGGCCTTCGCTAAAAATTAAAACGATACCATTTTGTTGAAAGATCTCCCTGCATTTTTCAAATGTCTTATAATTCTCCTCAAGGTTTTCAGCGCCTTCACTCATACGGTAAACAGGCAGCATGTTCAATAAATTAAGCAGGGTAGCATAAAATTTCTTTTTAAAAGTATCGCCCCTTGTTAATGAATATACGGGTTTATCAAACAATGTTGCAAGTATAATAGCATCAAGAAAAGAATTGGGATGATTGGATGCGATCAGCAATGGACCTTTGGATCTCAGGATAGCCGGGTTGCTGATAACAATCTTTCTACAATATAGCCAGATCGCAAATCTTGCCGGTATCTTAAGCAGTTTATAAAACAAAATAAATTTTACTGAAAGATATATTTTTTAATTTAACTGTGGGTCAATCGGGAAATTGACCATCATTTTATATTTGCCACCGAGGTGTTCAATGCTTTCTTTCCAGACTTGTTCCGCAGGAACATCAAAAATAATTCTACGTGTAGAGGTTGCCGTTATCCAGCTTTTTTCTTTCATCTCGTTGTCAAGCTGATCCTTTTCCCAGCCACTGTAACCAATGAAGAATTTTATTTTACTAAGGTCAATGCGATTATTACGGATCAGTTCTTTTACAACATCAAAATCTCCACCCCAATGTATCTCATCCGATATTTTATAACTGCCTGGAATAAGGTCGGGGTATTGATGTATGTAATGAACAGTATCTGGTTGAACGGGCCCGCCTGTAAATACAGGTATTTCAAAATCTTCAAGATCGGTAATGAGTTCGCCCAATGTCTGGTCAAATACTTTATTCAGAACAAATCCAAAACAGCCTTCCTCGGAAAGCCTGCATATGTATACAACTGTACGCATAAAATTTGGATCCTTTAAGAAGGGGTCGGCGATCAATAGTACGTCTTGTGCTGGTTCAATCATATTTCTAAAGTTAGATATTATTGCAATACAGGTTTAAAAATCAAATATTTTTTGTTGGTTATCTTAGTTAAAGTTTTGTGTAGTTGTTTATTCTATATTTTGTTAGCATTTAGTATGTTATTTTTGCGGATTGGCCCACGGGCGCACTTTTTAAAGAAAATATGAAAAAAGTTTTCCCAATTATTACTGTATTGATCCTTCTCTCATTACTTGGGTTGATATTTTTTCAATTTCTATGGTTAAAAAGTGCGAAAGAGATCAAAGAACAGCAACTCGATGACAATATTACCAAGGCCGTTTCCGAAGCTGCAGAAAAACTGGTAGCAGATAAAAGCTCCTTCCCATTTCAAAAAAAACCTGATCTCCGTTTCCAGGATAAAATTAAAATGGAATTTTTCAAGCCCTCTGTAATACAAAGATTTTCCAAAGACGATATTTACGAAATACTCAGGGCTTCTTTGAAAAAAAACCTGCTGAAAGATATTCCATTTGAATTCGCAGTCACTGAAAATTCACTCACCGGCGACCAGGTTGCAACAGATAATTTCTTCAAATATTATTTGGACAGCGCACACAATATCAGGCGCATCATTCAATTAATACCACCCAGTGGCAGTAACCTTGAGAATCTTACAAAAGAAGAATTTCTTGCCGTGATCGTACCTCATTCCCGAACAATTGTTTTAAAAGAAATAACATGGTTCATCATGGGCGCCATTTTATTTACGATCATTATTACAACCGCGTTTTTTCTAACAATAAGAACATTGCTCAAGCAAAAAAAACTAAGCGAAATAAAATCTGATTTTATCAATAATATGACGCATGAGTTTAAGACTCCTTTGGCTACAATTTCTCTCGCAGTTGATGCATTGAAAAATGAAAAAGTGAGCGGAGATAAAGACAAAACAAATTATTTTACGGGGATCATCAAGGAAGAAAATAAACGGATGAACAAGCAGGTTGAAACCATACTGCAGGCGGCACTATTAGATAAACAGGAAGTACAGTTGAACCTGAAAAAATTATCTGCACACGCAATGATCAAAAGTGCCCTTAATAATATTGCTTTACCAGTAGAAGATAAAGGTGGCAGGGTTGAAACAACCCTTGATGCGCAAAAAGATATTATCCTGGCTGATGAAGTACATTTTACAAACATCATCAATAACCTGCTTGATAATTCTGTAAAATATTCCAAAGAAAAGCCTTTGATACAATTACATACATCCAACCAGGGAAATGCGCTCCGGATTAAAATAGAGGATAACGGGATCGGTATGAATAAAGAAACACTTAACCGGATTTTTGAAAAATTCTACAGGGCCATACAGGTAATATTCACGACGTAAAAGGATTCGGTCTCGGGCTTAGCTATGTAAAGACCATGGTAGATGCTCATCACGGTGCCATCAAGCCAGATAGTACATTAGGGAAGGGTAGTTCCTTCGTCATTACGATTCCATTGGCAAAATAAATTCCCACCCAATTCGCTGATTTACTTTATCCAGCTTCTCCCACCTAAACTTTCAATTTTGGGTTTATCCACAGTAATTCACATGAATGCACAGGCAATTAACCTAATAATTGTGTAAATGAGAGGTAAAAACCGCCACAGTTCTGCATAAAACAGTTGTGGATAAAGATTTATTCTAATTTTTATCCTGCAAAGTGGGAAAAAGTGTTATTTTGTGGTAATAATTTTTTTACAACCCCATAAATTTTTCCCATTTCATGATCTCCTTCATTGGCGAATATGAATCCACAATTGACCTAAAAGGACGCTTTTTGCTTCCTTCCGGGCTAAAAAAACAATTGCCGGGGGAAGATGCTGCGTCTTTTGTAATAAGCAGGGGTTTTGAAAAATGCCTCACGCTTTACCCTCTACAGAGTTGGAAACCAATCTATAAGGAATTAAGTCAAAAAAGTGATTTCGACCCTAAAGTTAGGGAGTTTCGCCGCTATTTCCTGAATGGGGCCATACAAGTGGAGTTGGATAATGCAGGCCGGTTGCTTTTACCTAAGAATTTACTGGAACATGCTTCTCTTGAAAAGGACATTGTGCTGGTATCGGCGGTTAACAAAATTGAGATCTGGGATAAAATTAAATACCAACAGTTCTTTGATTCCTTTTCACCGGAAGCTTTCAGCAAACTGGCAGATGAGGTAATGAACAGAAAAGCAGAAAACCTGTTTAACGGCAGGGAAAATTAGTGATTGATTACAAGTTGATATTGAATGCTGATCAAGTATGCAAAAACCTGGGAAAATAGTAACAGCAGACAAATCAACTGAAAATACGAACGATTACCATGTTCCTGTTTTGCTGAATGAAGTGATCGATGGTCTTGATATCAAAGCAGGAGGCGTATATGTTGATTGCACTTTCGGTGGTGGCGGCCACAGTAAAGCAATATTAAATAAGCTTGGTAGTAACGGAAAATTGATCGTGTTTGACCAGGATGTGAGTGCAAAGCAAAACCTGCCGGATGATGAAAGGGTGATTTTCGTTCAGCAAAATTTCAGGCACCTGCAACGCTTCCTGAGAGTGAATAAGCAGGTATCCGTTGACGGTATATTGGCAGATCTTGGCGTTTCAAGTTTCCAGTTCAATGAAGCAGATCGTGGATTTTCTACCCGTTTTGATGCAGCGCTCGACATGCGGATGGATAACAGGCAACAAACAACCGCAGCAGATGTGCTCAAACAACTTTCAGAAGTACAGCTTCAGAAAATGTTTGAAAAATACGGGGAGGTTACCAATGCAAAAACACTGGCAAGAACGATCATTGAACAAAGAAGTATTGCTGCAATAAAAACGATCAGCCAGTTCAAAGAAGCAATTAAGAATGTAGTAAAAGGGAATCCCAATAAATATTTAGCACAGGTGTTCCAGGCATTGAGAATAGAAGTGAATGATGAAATGGGAGCGCTGAAAGAAATGCTGGAACAATCAATAAATGTTTTGAAGCCCGGTGGAAGAGTTGCAATCATCAGCTTTCATTCTTTAGAAGACAGGGTGGTGAAGAACTTTTTTAAAAACGGAACATTTGAAGAAAAAGAAAATGATGATGTGTTTGGAAGAAAAGAAGAACCGAAACTAAAAATAATTACCAGGAAACCAATAATACCAGGCGACGCAGAGCTTAAGAATAATTCAAGATCAAGAAGTGCGAAACTCCGCATAGCCGAAAAAAAATAACTGCCAGAACCAACATGAGCACACCAGAAACAGAAGATGTTCAGATAACAAATACTAAAACTGATTGGAAGAAATATTTCAATTACCAGGTGATCGTAAAGAACATTCCTTTTTTCCTGTTCTTATCGGCACTGGCAGTACTGTATATCTATAACGGACATTATGCGGATAAGCTTATGCGAAAGATATCTACCAGTGAAAAAAATATCAAAGAACTGGAATATGAATACAAGGCTGTTAAAAGTGATGTGATATTCAGAAGCAAGGCAAGTGAATTGGTAAAAGCAGTAGAGCCACTTGGATTAAAAGAATTGAAAACAGCGCCAACGAATATTTCAGATAGTATTAAATAACCTAACCAAAAAAGATAACAACCTAGCCCTCATTAAGAATTGGAAATTAAAAAGGACATATTATGGAGAGTGTATCTATGCTTTTTAAGCATGATCATACTCGGTGTCATGGTTCTCGGACGGGCCATATACATTCAAACTGCACAGGGAAAGTACTGGAGAAGTATGGGAGATAGCCTTCATTTGGTATACAGGCCAATAAACCCGGAACGCGGAACGATTTACAGTGAAGATGGAAATATGCTTAGTACATCGGTACCCATCTTTGATATTTATGTTGATTTTGGTGCTGATGCCTTAAGAGAAAAAGACGGCAAACGTTTTAAAGATAATGTTGATTCACTTGGAATATGCCTTGCCAACCTCTTTAAAGATAAGACCAGTGAAGAATACAACAAAGAATTAAAATTTGCTTTCAAAAACAAAGAGCGCTACTATTTATTAAAAAGAAAGATCTCCTTTGATGATTACAAAGCGCTTCGTGATTTTCCTTTGGTAAGACAGGGAAGGAATAAAAGTGGTTTTATCATCGACCCTCGTGATAAAAGGATCAACCCGTATGTATTGATGGCCAACAGGACCATCGGTTTATCCAGGCTTGATTCAACAAAGAATGTGGGACTTGAGAAAACTTATGATAGTTTATTAAAAGGAACAACCGGCCAGCGCCTGATGCGTTATACCGCTGGTGCATACATGCCGGTGGAAGGTGCAGAACTTGACCCGGTAAATGGAAAGGATATTATTACTACCCTGGATACTTATATGCAGGATGTTGCAGAAAATGCACTCATGAAAATGATGGTAGGCAATAATTCCCTTCATGGTACTGCGATTGTAATGGAAACCGAAACAGGGAAAATAAAAGCGATCGCAAACCTGGGCCAGGTAAAAAACCCTGATGGCATCACTGCTAAAAAAGATGAGAACGGGAACAGCATTTATACCGAAGATCTGAACTATGGTATTGGTAAGGCCACAGAACCAGGATCCATATTCAAACTGGCAACCTTGTTGAGTTTGCTGGAAGATAAGTATGTAACCATAGATACGAAAGTTGATTGCGAAGGCGGCGTAAAATATTTTTCAGGGTTACGCATTAAAGATTCGCATTTGGGAGCAGGAAGTATTTCTATCAAAGAAGCATTTTTTAAGAGTAGTAATGTTGCGTTTGCAAAACTGGCAACACAGTATTACCAGGATCAGCCAACTAAATTCACGGATCATCTTGATAAATTCAGGCTGAATAAAATGACAGGTATTGATATCGTTGCATCATCCGGCAAGCCAACCATCAAAACACCAAAGAACAAGAGTTGGGGCAAAACAACGATTCCGTTCATGGCACATGGATATGAAGAACTGGTAACACCACTTCATATGTTGATGTTGTACAATGCAGTTGCCAATAACGGCAGGATGATGAAACCATACCTGGTAAATTCTGTAAGGGATTATGGTGTTGATATTAAAACCAATCAACCAGTTGTATTGGTAGATAAGATTTGCAGTGATGAAACATTGGTACAGGCAAAAGCATGTTTAAAAGCCGTTGTGGATAGCGCTCACGGTACCGGGCACAAGATATTATTTGACACTGCTTATTCTATATCCGGTAAAACAGGTACAGCAGTAACAGCATTAAACAACAAAGGTTATAATAAAGGAAATAAAATTTACCAGGCATCATTCATTGGCTTTTTCCCTTCGGAAAAACCAAAGTACACCATGGCCGTTGTTATCCAAAACAGTAATGAATCAAGATTGATTTATGGAGCGGACGTATCTGGTACTGTATTTAAAGAGATCAGTGACCATATTTATGCCCGCTTCGTAAGCAAAGCACCTTTAAAAGAAAACCTTACCTCTGATACCACACTTTATAATTACTATGGAATTAAAAATGACTGGTCATCGATCTTCAGTTATTTAAGCATTCCATTCCAGGACTCAACTACAAATGGTTTCTGGAGAGTTGCAGGTCTTAAGAACAATGCTGCAGGATTAAATGTTCCGGTGCAGGCTATGACATCAACTTCTGTAACACCTGATGTAAAAGGCATGGGATTAAAAGATGCAGTTTACTTATTAGAGAATAAAGGTTTTAAAACAATTGTTTCAGGCAGAGGAAGGGTTGTCAACCAGAGTATAACAGCAGGTACCAGTTTCAGTAAGGGACAAAAAATAACACTACTGCTCAATTAAGAGCGCAGCATGTTGAAGGATATATTATATAAAGTAAGCATCAGGGCAACGTATGGCAATATGGATATTGCTGTTAATGACTTGCAGGTTGATTCCCGGAAAGTTTCGAAGGGCAGCTGCTTTATCGCTATCCGTGGCAATGCAGTTGATGGGCACGATTTTATTGAAACGGCGATCGCAAATGGCGCTGCCGCCATTATATGTGAAAGCATGCCGGCTAACCTTGTTGAGAATATTACTTATGTAGAAACCGATAATAGTTCTGTAGCTGCAGGTTTAATAAGTCACCAGTTTTATGGAGAACCATCTTCTAAATTTAAACTGGTAGGCGTAACCGGTACGAATGGAAAAACAACGATCGCCACATTGCTTTGGAAATTGTTTACATCCATGGGCCACAAATGCGGTTTGATCAGTACAGTTCAAAACCAGGTTGGAGAAAAAATTATTGAATCAACTCATACAACACCGGATGCAATAAGCCTGAACAAACTGCTTAAGCAAATGCTGGATGAAGGGTGCGAATATGTTTTTATGGAATGCAGCAGTCATGCAATACAACAGCAACGCATTGCAGGGCTACAGTTTACCGGCGGCATATTCAGCAACATAACACATGATCACCTGGATTATCATAAAACATTTGAAGAATACATCCGTGTAAAAAAATCATGGTTCGATGGTTTGCCAAAAACTGCTTTTGCAATCAGCAATGCGGATGATAAAAGAGGTGTGGTGATGTTGCAGAATTCAAATGCAAAAAAATATTTCTACAGCCTTAAAACAATGGCTGATTTTAAAGGAAAGCTCATTGAAAATAGTTTGCTTGGGTTGCATATGCTGGTAAACGATATAGATGTTCATTTCAAATTGATCGGCGCATTCAATGCATATAATTTACTGGCAGTATTTGGAACAGCTATGTGCCTGGGAAAAGATAAGAATGAAGTGTTGCAGGTGTTGAGTAGTTTATCAGGCGCAGAAGGAAGGTTCGATTATATATTAAGTGCAAATGAAAATATTGTTGGCATTGTTGATTATGCTCACACTCCTGACGCATTGTTGAATGTTTTGGCAACCATTAAAAATTTAAGACAGGGTGTTGAAAAGATAATCACCGTTGTGGGATGCGGCGGCAACCGCGATACTACCAAGCGCCCCATCATGGCTGAAGTAGCATGCCAGTATAGTGATAAAGTGATCTTCACTTCCGATAATCCACGTAATGAAGATCCATTACTGATTTTAAAAGACATGGAAGCAGGCGTAAATGCAGCAGCAAAAAAAAAATGTATTACGATCGAGGATAGAAAAGAAGCAATAAAGACCGCCGTTAGCCTGGGTGAAAAAGAAGATATCATTTTAGTAGCAGGCAAAGGACATGAGAAATACCAGGATATAAAAGGAGTGAAGTATGATTTTGATGATAAGAAAGTGTTGCGGGAGATGTTTGAACTATTAGAGAAATAACCTGATTTGAAAATTTGAAAATGTGCTGATTAAAAAGTCAACATTAAAGTAAATAACTCATTTTCAAATTTTCAAATTACCAAATTAACTGAATGTTATACCATTTATTCAATTGGCTTGCCAAACAAAACTTCCATTTCCCCGGAAGTGGGCTTTTCCAGTTCATCACCTTCAGGGTGTTGCTGGCAACCATATTGTCGCTGGTAATAACAACAGTATACGGTAAAAAGATCATTCGCTTCCTGCAAAAAAAGCAATTAGGCGAAACAGTGAGGGATCTTGGCCTGGCGGGTGAACAACAAAAGAAAGGAACGCCAACAATGGGCGGAATCATATTGCTGCTTGCAATACTCATTCCTACATTGTTGCTTGCTGATTTGGATAAGGTTTATATCAGGCTGATGCTGCTTTGTACGGTATGGCTTGGAACAATTGGTTTTATAGATGATTACCTGAAAATCCGGGCGAAAAGAATTGCAAAAGAAAAAGGGATCGATTATAAGAAGACAGATGCAGATGGGCTTGCAGGGAGATTCAAAATTTTTGGCCAGGTGATGTTGGGGATCATCGTAGGTGCTACACTTTATTTTACTAAAAGTGTTGTGGTGGAAAGAGAAGTTTATAATGCTGATATTAATTATGTAAAAAGTCATTTAAACCAGGGTGATAAATTAATGAGTGATTCTTTTCATATAGTAAAGCTCGATGGTAAAGAACACATTTTTGCAAAAGTGAAAACGGTTATTACTACAATTCCTTTTGTAAAGACTCATGAATTTAATTATGCCAAACTTTTACCAAAAAGCCTTGGAGACTTTACATACATACTTTACATCATCATTGTGATATTGATTGTAACGGCAGTAAGTAATGGTGCAAATATCACGGATGGTCTTGATGGTTTGGCAACCGGTGTAAGTGCGATAATAGGAATATGCCTTGGCATATTTGCTTACCTGAGTGGTAATATAAAACTGGCAGAGTACCTCAATATCATGTACATACCCAATATTGGTGAACTGTCCATTTTTATTGCAGCATTTGTTGGTGCATGTATTGGCTTCCTCTGGTACAACTCATATCCTGCACAGGTTTTTATGGGAGATACGGGTAGCCTTGCATTGGGAGGCATTATTGCTGCGTTGGCAATTATTGTAAGAAAAGAATTATTGATACCCATTTTCTGTTTCATTTTCCTGGTGGAAAATTTAAGCGTGATGATACAGGTGTCATATTTTAAATATACCAAGAAGAAGTATGGTGAAGGCAGGAGGGTTTTTTTAATGAGCCCTTTACATCACCATTACCAGAAGCTGGGATATCATGAAAGTAAAATTGCAGTTCGTTTTTGGATAATAACAATATTGTGTATTGCGATGGCCATCGTAACACTCAAGTTGAGATAGGGCATGTCTGAAAATTTTCCTTGAGAGCGATCAAGAGGAAATTTAAACAGCATAAGTTTTCAGAGATGCTCTAACATGATTTTTGAAAAACAAAAAAAGAAAGACACCACTAACCTAACAGGCACCGGTAACCATTGTTTTTCAATAATGACATAACCCGAAAGGAAACGCAATGACCCTTAAATTCTATGCTGTTGAAAAACCAATTTTAAGAAATGTACTAAGGTATTTATTGAGCAAGACGTCGTTGTCCTGTAAACATCAATACCATTGAAGAACCACTTTTTATCCTGAACGAACAACAGGTATTGTTTATCAAGACTTCGTCCTGTAAACATCAATACCATTGAAGAACCATTTTTTATCCTGAACTGATCGAGGTATCGTATTGCAAGCTTACACCTGCAATCATCAATACCGTTGAAGAACCAACTTTTATTATTAATCTCATGAGAGGCTCGTGAAAAAAAAGATCGTCATACTGGGTGCCGGGGAAAGTGGTATTGGAGCTGCTCTACTTGCCAAACAACAACAGTATGATGTATTTGTAAGCGATGCAACTGCTATCAAAGAAGATTACAAACGGGAACTTATAGAAAAAGAGATCCGCTTTGAAGAAGCAGTACACACAGAGGATGAAATATTAAAAGCTGATGAGGTAATAAAAAGCCCGGGCATTCCTGAAAAGGCGGCCATCATCAAAAAGATCAGGGAGCGGAAAATTTCTGTGATCAGTGAAATAGAATTTGCATTCCGGCATATTGGAAAAAGCAAAGTGATCGCTATCACCGGCAGTAATGGAAAAACAACAACAACGGCATTGACCTATCACATTTGCAAACATGCAGGAGAAGATTGTGCAATGGTTGGAAATATTGGTTTTTCATTCGCCAGGCAGGTAGCAGAAGATCCGAAGCAGTTATATGTTGTAGAGATCAGTTCATTTCAGTTAGATGACATTAAAACGTTCAGGCCCGATGTAGCAGTGCTTACCAACATCACAGAAGATCACCTGGACAGGTATGATTACAAAGTGCAGAATTACATAGCGAGTAAGTTTAAGATCGCTGAGAACCAGGTTGCCAATGATGTGTTCATTTACAACCTGGATGATGAAACAACAATGAAGAATATTAATACCTATCCCATAAAATCAACCAAAGCTGCCATTACCATGAGTAAAGAACTACCACAAGGTGCATATTTGATCAATGCGAAAATGCACCTCAAATGGAAGAGCGAAGAAATGCAAATGAGTGTAGAGGATTTTGCAATTAAAGGAAAACACAATCAATATAACAGTATGGCTGCAAGTATGGCCGCAACGGCAATAGATATACGAAAGGAAAAGATCCGTGAAGCATTACAAACTTTTGAGAGCCTGGAACACCGCATGGAACCGGTAAGTATCATAAAAGGAGTAGAATTCATTAACGATAGCAAAGCAACAAACGTAAACAGTACCTGGTTTGCACTTGAAAGTATGACCAAACCGGTAATTCTCATATTGGGTGGCGTTGATAAAGGAAATGATTATAACCTGTTGAAAGAACTGGTAAAAGAAAAAGTAA
The DNA here is from genome assembly GCA_047601875.1 of Ferruginibacter sp. GTDB lineage: Bacteria > Bacteroidota > Bacteroidia > Chitinophagales > Chitinophagaceae > Ferruginibacter. The sequence continues at coordinate 2,935,134 of JASGIL010000001.1, forward strand.
AGGCAATTGTTTGCATGGGAACCGATAACAGGAAGATCCATGAAGCATTCGGCGATATCGTTCCATTAATGGTAAATACAGAAAGCGCTAAAGAAGCAGTACAGGCAGGGTTTCATTTTGCCAATAAAGGTGATGTGGTATTGTTAAGTCCTGCATGCGCAAGCTTCGACCTGTTTAAAAATTATGAAGACAGGGGTAAGCAATTTAAACAGGCTGTGAAGAATTTATAATACAGTTATTTAAAGGTGTAACCTTTTCAAAAGGTTACACCTTTAAATAACAAACGAACTAATAAAGTAAATGGCTGAAAACATAAATATAAAATCCCTCATCACTCCCGCGTTCACCAACATGGGCGATAACCTTGTGAAGAAAACAAGGGGCGATAAAGTTATTTGGGCGATCGTTATCATTTTAACACTTGCAAGTTTGTTGCTGGTTTATAGCAGTACGGGTTCACTTGCATACAGGTTAAGCAAAAGCAATGAGAGTTATTTATTCAAACAGTTCGCTTTCATCATGCTTGGTTTGATCATTATTTATTTTGCACATCGCATCAACTATACACTTTATTCAAGAGTAGCGCTTGTTTTGTTTTTGATATCGATACCATTGCTTTTGTATACACTTTTATTTGGTGTTCAGTTAAATGCCGGAAGCAGGTGGATCAAACTGCCTGTAGTTAACATGACCTTTCAAACTTCTGATCTTGCCAAGCTTGCACTGTTCATGTATATGAGCAGGATGTTGAGCCGTAAACAAAATGTGATCAAGGATTTTAAGAAAGGATTTTTACCGATCGTTATTCCTGTTGGTATTATTTGTTTGCTGATTGCACCGGCTAATTTGTCTACTTCATTACTTATTGGAGGAACAAGTTTTATGCTGATGTTCATTGGCAGGGTAAATACAAAACATATTCTTGCAACGATCGGAATTGCAATGATACCGATTGTTTTATTGATAACACTTGCTGTTTCTACTTATGATAAACAAACGCATGAAACCAAAAAACTTCCTGCGTTCCTGGCAAGTGGTCGTATACCTACATGGATAAGCCGTATTCAAACTTTTGTTTACGGTGCAAAAGAAGATGATGGAGAAAAAAATTACCAGATCAACCAGGCGAAGATCGCTATAGCAAATGGCGGATGGCTGGGTAAAGGTCCGGGCAACAGCGAAGCAAGAAATTTTTTACCGCATAGTTACAGTGATTTTATCTATGCGATCATATTGGAAGAATATGGACTGATAGGTGGCGCAGTTATCATTTGTATTTACCTGTTGTTCTTATATCGCTGTATCAGGCTGTATCGAAAGTGCCCGTTCGCATTCGGTGCATTCCTTGCATTGGCGTTGAGCTTTACACTCGTGATACAGGCGATCGCAAATATGGGCGTTAATGTTAACCTGTTTCCAAACACAGGTGTAACGTTACCATTGGTGAGTATGGGAGGTAGTAGCTTTTTGTTCACCTGTTTATCGATCGGTATTATTTTAAGCGTGGCACGAAATGTTGAACAACAGGAAGGGCAACAGTCACTGGTAGTAGCAGAAACGGCAGTAGAGAATTCAGAAGAATAAATTATTTGTTGAATAGAAACCGGCGAAGGAATGGAAAATAAAAATAAAGATAAAGTTATGAAGGCACATCGCTTCATAGTTGCCGGTGGAGGAACAGGTGGACATATTTTTCCTGCAATTGCAATTGCAAATGCTTTGAAAAAAATATCGCCCGAATCGAAATTTCTTTTTGTAGGTGCAAGAGGAAAAATGGAAATGGACAAAGTACCGCAGGCGGGATATGATATAAAAGGATTAACGATCGCGGGATTTAACAGGAGCTCTTTGATAAAAAATATTTCATTGCCATGGAAATTACTCAACAGTTTTTTCCAGGTAGCACAGATCTTCAAAGATTTTAAACCAACAGCCGTGATCGGCGTTGGTGGCTATTCAAGTTTCCCGGTATTGCGTTATGCGCAAACAAGGAACATTCCAACATTTATTCATGAAAGCAACTCTTTCGCAGGAAAAGCAAACATGATACTTGGGAAAAAGGCAACAAAAATATTTACCGCCATTGAAGGAATGGAAAAGTTTTTTCCTGCCTCTAAAATAATGATAAGTGGAAACCCGGTTCGGCAAACAATATCCGAACACAATACAACAAAGGAAGAGGCTTTAAAACATTTTGGATTTAGTGCAGGAAAAAAAACGGTATTAAGTGTTGGAGGTAGCCTTGGAGCAAAAAATATCAATGAAGCGATCGACAGCAACATAGACATGTTTGAAAAGAACGGCCTTCAACTGATATGGCAAACCGGCAAGCCATACCTGGACAAAGCACTGGATCGCTGCAAAGGGAAAGAAAACATTTATGTAAATGATTTTATTTCTCAAATGGAATTTGGGTACGCTGCTGCAGATATCATCATCAGTAGGAGTGGTGCCATGGCAGTTTCAGAAATATGCCTTGTAAAAAAACCGGTTGTGTTTGTTCCTTATCCGCATGCGGCAGAGGATCATCAAACGGTGAATGCACAAATGTTGGTGAATAAAAATGCAGCGATGATGATAAAGGATAGCGAGGCGTTGTCAAAGCTTGTTCCGGAAATTATTGCTTTATCGAATGACAATGCATTGCAACAAAAATTGATAAACAACATCAGCCCGTTGGGTGTAAAAAATGCGGACCAGGTAATTGCAGAAGCAATTTTGAAAAGCTGCTGATAAAAAATAAAGAAGAAAAAATTGAACGACTTTAATAATATATCATCTGTTTATTTTTTAGGAATTGGCGGTATTGGTATGAGTGCATTGGCAAGGTATTTCAATAGCCGCGGTATAAAAGTGAGTGGTTATGATAAAACAGAAACGGTATTAACGAAGCAGTTAGTTGCAGAAGGTATTCACATACATTATGAAGATAATGTTGAGCTCATTGACAAACAGGCAACGCTTATTGTTTATACACCGGCAGTACCGAAAGATCATAAGGAGTACAATTATCTTTTGGATCATGGGTATACGGTCTTAAAGAGAAGCGAAGTGTTGGGCATGATCACAAAAAATACTTACAGTATATGTGTAGCGGGCACTCACGGTAAAACAACCACGAGTTCAATGATCGCACATGTTTTAAGGCACAGCGAGTTTGGTTGTAATGCTTTTTTAGGAGGGATTGCTTCTAATTACAATACAAATTTCTGGAGCAATGAAAAAAATGTGAGTGTAGCAGAAGCTGATGAATACGATAGGAGTTTTTTGAAATTGAGCCCGGATATCGCAGTGGTAACATCCATGGATGCGGATCACCTCGATATTTATGGCACTGCAGAAAATTTGCAGGATGCATTTATAGAATTCACTTCTAAAATAAAACCCGGTGGTTTACTAATAAGTAAATACGGTTTAAAAAGAAGCAATGAATTCAAAGTACCAAACCATATAAGCTACAGTTTGCAAAATGATAAAGCAGATGCTGCAGCAGAAAATATTAAGATAAGTAACGGCAGTTACCAGTTTGATGTGCGGATAAAAAATGAAGTGGTAAAAGATGTTGTGTTGAACATGGGTGGTATGCACAATATTGAAAATGTAGTGGCCGCTGTTATTGCAGCAAAACATGTGGGCCTTACAGATGAAAAAATAAAATATGCTGTTGAAGCATTCAGAGGGGTAAAAAGAAGGTTTGAATATATTATAAAAGAGAAAGAGCTGGTGATGATCGATGATTACGCACATCACCCCGAGGAGTTAAGGGCTTTGATAAATGGAGCAAAGGAATTGTTTCCGGGAAAAAAATGTACGGTTGTTTTTCAACCACATTTATTCAGCCGGACAAAAGATTTTGCAGACGGGTTTGCAGAAGTACTTGGCATAGCGGATGAGTTGTTACTGCTTCCCATTTATCCTGCTAGAGAATTGCCGATGGAAGGTGTTGCAAGCGAGATGATCGTTGAGAGAATGAAAATGAAAAATGTAAAAGTGCTGAGTAAAGAAGCGTTATTGAATGAGATCAAACAAAACAAAGTTGAATTACTCATTGTAAGTGGAGCTGGTGATATTGATACGTTGGTTGAACCAATAAAAAATATTTTAATTAATAAACAGTCATAAAAATAAAGTGAACATTTTTAAACGATACAATGTAAAGAGCATATTGCTCACAGCGATGTGGGTAGTAATTGGCTCAGGCTGCCTTGCATTATTGGTTGCAGCTGTTCACACAAAAGAGATAAGGCATTGTAAAGGTTTGGACATTCATATTCATGGTGTAAGTAATAATTTTTTCATTGATGAAAGCGATGTAAAAAATATCATCAGTTCTTATGTAGGCGATAATATTACCGGGATGGAAATTGAAGGTTTCAATCTTGTATCGATGGAGAAGGAATTAAAAAGAGATGTATGGATAAAAAATGCGGAACTGTTCTTTGATAATAATGAAGTATTGCAGGCAAATGTTGAAGAAAGAGAACCCATCGCAAGAATATTTACTCCGGGTGGCAGCAGTTTTTATATTGATAACAGCAATATGATATTGCCGCTGAGTGATAAATTATCTGCAAGGTTGCCGGTATTTACAGGTTTTCCAACAGAGAATAAAGTATTGACTAAAGCTGATAGCAATTTGGTAAAGGATATCAATAATATCAGCACACTCATACAACAGGATGCTTTTTTAATGGCAATGATCGACCAGGTAGACATAACTCCGCAACGAACTTTTGAAATGGTGCCAAAGGTTGGAGACCAGACGATCATTTTTGGAGATGCAACAAATGCTGAACAAAAATTTAAAAAGCTTGAACTGTTTTACAGGAAAGTAATGTTGAAATACGGATGGAACAGGTATAGCGTGATCAACCTGCAGTACAAAGGACAAGTGATCGGGAAATTAAAAGGCAAGGATGATGTTTCAGCTGATTCAGCACGCACACAGGAGATCATGCGCATGATCGCATTCAATTCTGCGAAAGCTGCAAGTGATTCACTGCTGATGTTTATGCAGGATAATGACAGGAACACAACAAGTGTATCGCTTATAGAACAATCAATGGAAAGAGATGATGAAGAGCCTCTGCATCCGTTTAAGAATTATGATATGACCGAAGAGCCGGTGAAGCCAGTTGAAAAAAATGTGGTTAAGGCTACACCTGTTGTAAAGAAACCGGTTGTCACTAATAATAAACCAGTAGTAAAACCTGTAACAAAACCTGTAACAAAACCAGCGGTAAAGTCCCCGGCAAAAGCAACAACGCAAAAGCCGGTGATCACGAAGCCACCGCCGGTAAAACAAACGGAAGAGAAACCAAAAGCGGTAATGCAAAAAAAGAACGACTACTAATATTTTATTTAAAACATACAAACACATACAAACAAAACATACAATTATGAACCAGGAACAACCCATTATCGTAGGCTTAGATATCGGTACTACAAAAATTGCAGCAATTGCCGGCCGCAAGAATGAATTCGGCAAGCTGGAAATACTCGGTTTTGGCCGGGCAAACAGCAATGGTGTACAGCATGGTATGGTGCTAAATATTGATCAAACGATCAAAGCCATACAAACCGCATTGGAAAATTGTTATGCGTCTAACCCTAACCTTGAGATCAGCGAGGTTTATGTTGGTATTGCAGGACATCATATAAAAAGTTTACAAACAAGAGGTGATATTGTTCGCCAGAATATTGAAGAAGAAATCAGCCAGGGTGAGATTGACAGGTTGATTGCAGATCAGTATCGCACTTATATTCCCGCAGGCGACCAGATCATTGATGTGATCCCACAGGAATTCACCGTAGATAATTTTCAAAACATACCAAACCCAATTGGATACAGTGGTGTAAAAGTGGGTGCAAACTTTCATATAATAACCGGCGATAAAAACGCAATACGCAACATAAACAGAAGTGTTGAAAAAGCCGGCCTACAAACCAGGGATCTTGTATTACAACCGCTTGCCTCTGCAGCTGCCGTAATGTGCGACCAGGATTTGGAAGCCGGTGTTGCTATTGTGGATATCGGCGGTGGTACAACAGATCTTGCTGTTTTTTATGAAGGCATTTTAAAGCACACTGCTGTTATTCCTTTTGGCGGAGAAAATATTACCAATGATATTAAAACAGGGTTGGGTGTTTTAAAAACACAGGCTGAGCAAATGAAAATCCAGTTCGGAAGTGCATTGAGTGATGAAGCAAAAACAAATGCATTCATTACTATACCCGGCTTGCGTGGAATGGCGCCAAAAGAAATTTCTGTAAAGAATCTTGCCAACATCATACAGGCACGCATGAGCGAAATTATGGATTTTGTGACCTATCATTTAAAACAGGTTGGTCTTGACAACCGCATGTTGAATGGCGGCGTGATACTTACAGGAGGTGGATCGCAACTTAAACATTTACTACAGCTTACTGAATATGTAACCGGATTGAATGCAAGGATCGGTTTCCCTAACGAACATTTATCAGGCGGTCATATTGATGAACTTGCAAAACCAATGTACAGTACCTGTATTGGTTTGATATTAAAAGGCTACAATGATTACGAAAATAAGAATAAACAACTAGAAAGTAATTTCATAAAGGTTGAAACCAAAGGTATCATGCAGGAAGAACCAGTTGAACCGGTTGTTGCTCCTGAATTTGTAGCAGTAACAGAAGAAACAGTTCCTTCTAAAATGAAATCAAGAAAAACATTAAAAGGTTTCATGGACACTTTTAAGAACAATCTTATTGAAATGTTCAAGGAAGAAGAAGACACTAAATTATAAATTCTGAATGCTGAATTGAGAGAACGCATTCAGAATTCAGAATTCACAACTCAGAACTCATACAAAAACAATACTTACTAACAAACACAAACTAAAAACCATGATCCATTTTGATTTGCCTAAAGAACAATCCTCCATCATCAAAGTTATTGGTGTGGGTGGCGGCGGAAGCAATGCGGTAAACCACATGTTTTCGCAGAATATAGAAGGCGTAAATTTTATTATATGCAATACCGATGCACAGGCAATTGCATTGAGTAAAGTGCCTAATAAGATACAGCTCGGGCCGCACCTTACGCAAGGCCTTGGTGCTGGCGCTAATCCTGCCATTGGAAGACAGGCAACAGAAGAAAGTTTAGAAGAAATAAAACGCATCCTCGAAGTGAATACCAAGATGGCATTCATTACTGCAGGTATGGGTGGCGGTACCGGTACAGGTGGGGCACCCATCATTGCGAAAATTTGTAAAGACCTTGGTATACTAACGGTAGGTATTGTTACCACGCCGTTTGCTTATGAAGGAAAAAGAAGAATTGCACAGGCAGAAGAAGGCATCATGCTTTTGAAGAGCCATGTAGATACATTGCTTGTTATCAGCAATGATAAACTGCGTCACCAGTTTGGTAACTTAAAAATGAAGGAAGCATTTGGCAAAGCAGATAATGTTTTGGCAACTGCTGCTAAATGTATAACAGATGTGATCAACAGCACAGGACAGATCAACGTTGACTTTGCGGATGTATGTACTGTAATGAAGAACGGAGGCGTTGCTATACTTGGAAGCGCCACTGCAGAAGGAGAAAACAGGGCAAGCACTGCTATTGAACATGCGCTTGCTTCACCATTGCTTAACGATAACGACATCCGTGGTGCCAAATGGATACTTATCAATATTAATTCTGCAGAAGGTGAACATGAATTCACAATGGATGAAGTAGAAGTGATACAAAATTATTTACTTGAACATGCAGGAGAAGATACAGATGTTATCCTTGGTTTGGGTTATGATAATACACTTGACCAGGAGATCAGCATCACATTGATCGCAACAGGTTTTGAGCACAAGGATCCATTTGCAAAAGAGAAAGAAAAAGCCAAAGAACCAGCGATCGATAAAATTGTAATGGCACTTGAAATGCCGGAGCCGGTAAAACAAAAGCCAACATCCCTGACCGTTAGTGTAACTGAAGAACCAGTTGCAAAAGCAGAAGTAATTGAAACACCTAAAGTAGAAGAAAAAGAGATCTTTGTTTTGGGACAAGTGCCTGAAGTGAAGGAAGAAATAAAACTGGTACCGGTAAAAGAGGAGATGAAAATAGAGATAAAAGAAGTTATTAAAGAAGAGATCAAAGAAGTAATAAAAGACGAAACGCCGCCACCAGCGCCGGTTACAGAAGAAATAAAACTGATCATCGAAGAACCGAAAGAAGTTGTTGATCCGTTCATGCCAACACTTTCTGAACCGATCGAGTTGGAAACAACTACCGTAGAACCACTAAGTAAAACTACTGTTGATAAATCAGAAGCAATACCTGTGTTTTTTGAAATATCTTCGGCTGCAGATCAGGTTCCTGTTGTTGAATTTGATTTAGAACTTCCAACTGCTGCACCAATATCAAAACTGCCTGCAGATACAAATGAAGAAAATAATAAAACCAATAATGATTTAAATAAAGAAGCTAGCAAAGGTAGCTCTCTTTCGTCGGGGGGTTACCTGGCAAAACCTGCACAAATTTACGTGGAGGAGACGCCGGCGATCCAAGAATCCAATTCGAACGAGGAACCACTGCCGCTGCAGAAACCAGTACAGGAAGACGAACCTGTTATTGCAATGCAGATGGTGGTTAAAGATTCCCAGAAAGCGGCGGAGGAGCAACCACCAATAGTACAACAAACTCAGCCTATCATGATGTCAGCTGTTGAGGAACCTGCGCCGCAGGACGAAACAGAAGAACTCAGGCGCCGGGCTACTGAAAGGATAGCGAAATTGAGGAATTTATCTTTCAATATTAACGCATCCGATCCCAACAACGAGTTTGAAACGGTGCCAGCGTACCTTCGCCGCAATATGGACATGACAAACCAGATTGCCGATGTAGAAAATTTTTACAGCAACTATACTGTAAAATCCGACGATAACAACCAGGCAGAAATAAGCACCATCAATACTTTCCTTGACGGGAAAAAACCAGATTAATATTTTTTAAGCAGCTGTGTACGCATGGCTGCTTTTTTATAACTATGTGTTTGTAATTATTGTTTGTATGTGACCCCTTTCTTTTTGAAAGGGGTTTTTTTGTTTTAAAACCACGGAGGACAAGGAGTTTTTTCACAGAGTTCCACAGAGTTTAAATCCTCTGTGGAACTCTGTGAATACCTCTGCGCTACTCTGTGGTTTAAAATAGCGTACATTATTTGAAGATTGTTAAAATTAAATATTTACTCAGGCGTATAAACTTGATTGATTATTTTAGAAGACTAAATAAATTCACCACACCCTAAAACCTGGAATATGCTAATCGCAGCAAAAGAAAAAGCCCATTTATCAGTTGAAGTGCTTGATAAATTTGCTCCCTACATGGACAACTCAACCGAGCTCTTTCAAAAAATGGGCGGCATGATCAGTAATTTCGGCGTGCTGGTTGAATCCTTTTCAGAATTACCGGAAGAACAGAAAAAAGAATTTATAAAATTCATTACTGTGTTCCAGGATTATATTGATAGCGCCACATCCAATTATAATGACCTGCGTGGGTTCTATTCTTACATGACTCAAACAACAAACATGCTGATAGAAGAATTTAAGATGGCAATTGGGTTTGAGTAATAATATTCCTTACCAGACTTTTCTGCAACAATGAGATTTATTTTATTTATTTCACTGGTAATTCATGCAATGTTCAGCAGTGGACAGAGTATAAGCAAATTAAAAGATGACGATGAAGTATTCGAATTCGTTAATCAAGCATTTAACAAATATCTTCGCTCAGCCAATTTAGATTCTTCTTATTATAGGCATTACAAAAAAACGCCTCTCGATACTATTATCAAATATTATGGTTGCAGTGATATTGTATCAGCATGGAAGATAAAACAATGGGAAAAACCTGATTTTAATAATGACGGGTTTGCAGATCTTTTTGTACTTATTAATGAAGGAGTTTTTCGACCATCTTTTAATGCATTTGTTTTTATCAATATTGATGATACTGCTTATAAACCGGCCCCATTGGATTTAAACGTTACGTGTCTTGCTTATTATCCCTTCAAAATCGGCGAACAGCAACTTTTAATTTCACATAAAATGGAAACCCTGGTTAGTTTCGATACTTCGTCTGGAAATACTATAGGTACGCAATTACCCAGGCAGGATACATTAATTTATAAGTTCGATCATTTTATTGAATACAATACAGATAGTATTTGCCCTGCGATACAATCTGTTTCTTTTTCCAATTCTTCTTGTTGGATCCCGTGCCCGCAATATAAAATCACTATTGATAAAAGTAAAAATATTACGCTTGATGGGTACGATCATTCTGTTCTACGTGGCCACTATAAATCCATCATTACAGAAAAAAAATTCAGGGAAATTTTCGACTTATTAAAGTATATCAATCCAAAGAAATTAAAAGAAAGGTATGGAGAAACAGGTACTGATGGTCAAACGCTATACCTTGAAATAAAATTTACAGATGGAACAATTAAAGAAATAAAAGGAGAAGGCTGGGGTGGAACAATTGCTCTTCGTATGATTTACCATTGTTTTGAAGAGATATATAAAACCCAAAACTGGTATAAATAGAAATGGTTTTACAGGAAAGCTTTACTGAATTTCCAATTATAAAATAATATTTATCTTCAACCCTATCATAACAACCTGGCGATTGGAAAAATTACTCTCAAATTTTATAGGAAAAGGGTTCCCCGAAAAAGAGATCTCACAAATAGTCGAAGCATTTAAAGTAAAAAAAATTGCTAAAGGAAACTATTTTGTTGAAGAAGGTAAAACAAGCAAACATCTTGCATTTATCAATAAGGGCTTGTTTCAATATTTCTATATAAAAGATGGAAAAGAAATTACAACTTATGTAAGTGGTGATAATACTTTTCTTGCTTCATTATACAGCTTTTTTAAACAAAAGCCGAGCAAAGAGTATGTACGTGCGCTTGCAGATTCAGAACTTTGGGTACTGCATTATGATGATCTTGTAAAACTGAAAACAAACAACGAAGCCTTTAAGGCATTTTATATTGGCGCACTCGAAAACCTTGTTACCAGTATGGATGAAACAAGAACCAATCTTATTATATTAACTGCAGAAGAAAGATATGCGCTGTTGATGAAAGAAGAACCTGCTTTGCTGCAACAGATACCGTTACAATATCTCGCCTCTATATTGGGTGTTACCCCCAGGCATTTAAGTCGCATTCGTAATAATTACTGATAACAGCGTTTGTTCTCATAGGCTGGTTTAAGTTTTACCGCAGAGAAGATGAGTTAGTAGTTTTCGCAGAGAGCCTCCGCGTAAACTCAGCTTCTCTTGTTCTTTGCGGTGAAAAGACGTTTCTGAATTTATGGACATTTGTCCATCAAGAACCATTTTCCCCCCCGCATCTTTGTATCATCAATAACAACAAAAACTGCTGGTATGAAAATTGAAAAAACGATCGGGATCTTAATATTACTTGGCGCAATTGGCGTATTCATTCCTTATACGATCCTTACAATAATATTTGAGTATCCTGTTATTTTAAGACAGGACACTGCAACCATCCTTACCAAATTTCACGAAGGTGGAAACAAGTTGATAGCAACATGGTTTGCATTTGCTGTAACAGGTATTCCTTTGATTCCTGCTTATATATTGATCGGAAAAAAACTGGAGAATAGATCATCTTTGATCCGCATCGCCACCACGGTTGGTGTAATTGGTTTGATCGTTCAAATGATCGGTTTGTTGCGCTGGACATTTGTAGTTCCTGTTTTAGCAAATACATTCGTGCATGCAACTGATGAAGGAACAAGATCAGCAGCGATCGTTGCTTTTAAAACGATCCATCAATTTGCAGGTGTAATACTCGGCGAACATCTAGGACAATTATTTACCATTGCATGGACAGTTTTAATTTCTGTAGCTTTTGCAAAAATGAAATTACTTCCAACCTGGATAAGCTGGCTTGGCTACATAAGTTCATTTATTTATTTACTGGCACAGGCAGAATTATTTGCAACAGTAATACCTGGTTTTTTTGTTTGGGATATGGCGGGATTTATTGGAAGCACACTTTGGTTAATATGGCTGATCATTTTAGCGATACGTTTTTTTAAAATAAAAATACAATAGGTTTGTTTTGAAGTTTAAAGCGATAGCTGATAATAGATTTCATTTAACTATTCAATCTTTGCCTCTTATGTATTCCTCTTTGCGACCTTGTGTGAAGTGATGGTTAATTCTCACGCAAAGTAAATAAGGAAAATACAAAAGAGGCAGAGGCTTTTAAATTAGATCAGCATCATCAATAACAGTAACAGCAAAACAATTAACCACTCTGCTCCACCAGGAAAAGAAAGAGGTTCCATTTTTTGTTTTTAGTTGAACGATCTTTAAATTTAAAGATAATATGCAAAACGAAAAACCAACTGCTATTAATAAAACTTACTTCATCGTAGTTGCTGTTTTTACTTTTTTATTACCCGTTGTTTGTTCTTTCGCAGAAATAATGATCAACAAAACCGAATTCTCATTTTCTTTATTTGGAAAATGGTTCATCTTTTCCGCTGTAGGTTTAAGACTTTTTGTTGCAGGTATTAAACAAACAACTGACCCGGCATTTACTGCAAAACAAATCTTTCATATTGACAGTTCTGAAAGTTTTCCCATAGTAAGAGAACTCGGGTTTGCCAATCTTTGTTTCGGATTGATCGGGATCATTTCTTTGTTTCAGCCATCATGGAGAATTGTAAGCGCCTTTGGAAGTGGTATATATTATGGCATTGCCGGCTTACAACACCTGTTTAAAAAAGCCGCAGGTATCAATGAAAAATTTGCGTTGGTTACGGACATACTGATCTTTGCTTTTTTGCTTGTCTATTTTGTGAAGTTCTTTTAGATTCGTGGCCTTATCAGTAGGAAATCAGATATCAGAAGTCAGACATCAGCTTGACCATTAATTTTAAGAAGTACTTTCAAAGCATGAACTTATCTGATTTCTGACTTCTGATATCTGATCTCCGAATTCTGACATCCGATCTCCGAAGTTTTATGTACCTTGTACGGCCAACGCATGACTGTAAAGAAAACTAAAATTTTTTGTGAAGAACGTCAATAAGGTAACAGGAGCAGGGTTACTAATCGCACTTGGAATTATTTACGGAGATATCGGTACCTCACCGTTATACGTTTTTAACTCTATTATCAAAGACAGGGAGGTTACTAAAGAACTCATCTGGGGAACCTTATCACTCATCATCTGGACCATCACCATTCAAACAACGATCAAATATGTGATCCTTGTTTTGCGTGCAGATAACAAGGGTGAAGGAGGTATCTTCTCATTGTTTGCACTTGTGCGTCGCCGAAGAAAATGGCTGGTCATCCCCGCAATGATAGGAGGGGCGGCACTTTTAGCAGATGGTATCATTACGCCACCTATATCTATTACTTCAGCAGTAGAAGGATTAAAAGAACTTCCAAGATTTCACGACCTCGGAAAAGATACCGTGGTATACATCGTTCTCGGCATCATCGTGCTGTTTTTCTTCACACAACAATTCGGTACTTCCAGCATTGGTAAAATGTTTGGGCCGGTAATGAGTATATGGTTTGGAATGCTTGCTGTGTTAGGAGTTGTGCATCTGTCAGATGATTTTTCTATCATCCAGGCCATCAATCCATATTATGGACTTCATTTTTTATTTACATACCAGGAAGGTTTTTGGTTATTGGGAGCAGTTTTCCTTTGTACCACGGGTGCCGAAGCATTGTACAGCGATCTTGGTCATTGCGGCAGGGGGAACATACGCATCTCCTGGATCTTTGTAAAGATATGCCTGGTGCTGAATTATCTTGGACAGGGCGCCAGCCTTTTAAAACATCACACAGGAACGGTGATGAATGAGGTAACAAGAGAAACTGCCGGCATCAATGCTTTTTATGACCTGATGCCGCAATGGTTCATAGTACCCGGCGTTATAGTTGCTACGACCGCTGCTATCATTGCCAGCCAGGCAATGGTTACCGGTTCTTTTACACTGATCAATGAAGCCATCCGCTTGAATCTATGGCCAAAGATGAAGATCAAATATCCTTCTGAAGCAAGGGGACAAATTTTTATACCGGGCATTAATCTCTTGTTGTTCCTTGGCTGTACTGCAGTAGTACTTTATTTCAAAGAATCAGCAAGGATGGAAGCTGCTTATGGTTTGGCGATCATTACAACAATGTTGATGACGACCATACTCTTTGCAAATTATATGGTATTGCATAGGGTACAACCAGGCCTGATATATTTCTTCCTTGCATTTTGGGTTGTTGGCGAAGTTGGTTTTCTTATAGCTTTAATGGATAAGTTTATACATGGTGGTTATATCACGCTTATGATCGGTACGGTGATGTTTACAGTAATGTATGTATGGTTCAGGGCAAGAAAGATCAAGAACCGTTACGTGGAATTTGTTCGTGTGGAAGAATATGTGCCTAAACTGGAAGAGTTAAGCAATGACCTGTCGGTTTCAAAATATGCAACGCACCTCGTGTACCTAACGAGTGCGAATAACCCAAAAGAAATTGAACACAAGATCATCTATAGCATTCTTAGCGGTAAACCCAAACGTGCCGATATTTATTGGTTCATTCACGTAGATACACTGGATGACCCGTATACAAGTGAATACATTGTTGAACACATTATACCCAACGATATCATCAGGGTTGAATTCAGGCTTGGTTTCAGGGTACAGCCAAGATTGAATCTTATGTTCAAAAAAGTGGTAGAGGACCTGGTTACAAACAGGGAGGTGAATATTGTGAGCCGTTACGAGAGCCAGCAAAAAAATAATATAAAGGGTGATTTCCAATTTATCGTAATGGAAAAATTCATGAGCCAGGATAATGAACTTCCTTTCTTTGAAACATTTGTCATGAAACTTTATTTCTGGTTAAAAGAACTAAGTGTTAGCGAAGAACGCAGTTTTGGCTTGGAACAAAGCAATGTGGCTGTTGAAAAATTCCCGCTTGTTGTTGCTCCGGTAAGTAAGCTGAAATTAAAACGGGTATGGGACAATGAAGAAGATTCGAATTGATCTTTTAAATATAGATATGGAAGCTGCTTTTAGCAGCTTTTTTTATTTTTGCAATAAACGAAACACTCATGCTGAAGTTTATACAGAATATACATCCCATTGTTTTTTTACTGATAGCAACTTCATTGGAAGTTGGCGGAGATGCAATCATAAGAAAATGTATGTATGAACATACAGGAACAGCAAGAATCCTATTTGGTCTTGTGGGAATGATCATGTTATTTGGATATGGATTCTTTTTGAATTTAGCCCCGGTTGAGTTTGGAAAGATCGTAGGCTTATACATCGCTACACTTTTTGTAATGTGGCAGGTTATTAGTTATATATCTTTTAAATCAATTCCAACCTTGCCGGTAATAGTGGGCGGCGTACTAATAGTTGCCGGCGGTTTAATCGTTAGTTTTTGGAAATCAAACTAAATCTTTAAAAATCTAAGATATATCTTACATCTTAGATCTTACATCTTAATGAACCCCGTATTATTGTATATCATCTTAGGCTATTTGTTGCTGTTAGCCATTACTTACTTGTTACAGGAGCGTGTCATTTTTAAGCCTGAAAAACTGGACCAGGGTTTTGTTTACAAGTATGATACTCCATTCAAAGAATTGTTTTTCGATATTGAACCAGGTGTAAGAATAAATGGCCTGCATTTTACTGTAAAAAATCCCAACGGGCTGATCTTATACTTTCATGGTAATTCACGCAGCATTAAAGGCTGGGCCAAATATGCAAGAGATTTTTTTCGGTATAATTATGATGTGGTATTGGTAGATTATCGCGGCTTTGGCAAAAGCACCGGTAAGCGAACAGAGGCTTTGATGTTAAGTGATATGCAGTTTGTATATGATACGCTTGCAACACAATATCATGAACAGCATCTAATCGTTTATGGAAGAAGTCTTGGCAGTGGTTTCGCAGCAAAGATTGCAAGCGATAACAAGCCACGTTATCTTATATTGGATGCACCTTATTTTAATTTCAGGGGTGTGCTGGAACGTTTTTTGCCAATCATTCCCGTTCGTTTTTTATTGAGGTTTCATTTGCGTACTGATAAATGGATCAGGTATGTAAATTGTCATACTTATATTTTACACGGAACAAAAGATTGGTTGATACCGATCAGCAACAGTGAAAAATTGCAGGCGATCAATCCAAGAAAAATAACATTGATAAGAATTGTTGGCGGAGGGCATAATAATTTACCGACCTTTCCGCAGTATCATAATATTATCAGGGATATATTACAATATTAAATTTCTGAAAGGTTTAGCCGATTATAAGTTTAGGGGTTTAGAACCTAAGCCTTTAAATTCCTAAACCTCTAAACTTATAAAAGATGAGTATTAGTAAAAAACGAATTTTTCTCTTTGTCAAGATCATGATCATCATGTATTGCGGCGGCGGTATCGCCCTGTATTACCTGCAGGAAACATTTATATTTCATCCGAAAAAACTTCCTGCTGATCACGCTTTTAATTTCGATATTCCTTTTAAAGAAGTACAGATACCGGTTAATAAAACCGATACGATCAGTATGGTTAAATTTTTTCCGGCTGATTCGGTTCCAAAAGCATTGATCGTTTTCTATCATGGTAACATGGAAAATGTAGAATATTATGAACGTTTTGTACCGGCGTTTACAAAATACGGTTATGAAGTTTGGGTGCCGGATTATCCCGGCTATGGTAAAAGTACCGGCGAAAGAACTGAAAAAAAATTATATGACGATGCATGGCTGGTTCAGAAATTTGCGATGAGTAAATTTCACAGCGATAGCATTATCATTTATGGAAAATCGCTGGGCACAGGTATTGCAGCTTATGCAGCTTCTGTATCAAAATGCAAAGAACTCATACTTGAAACACCGTACTACAGTATAACAAACTTATTTAATCATTATGCATTCGTGTTTCCTGTATCACTCATGATCAAGTATAAGATCCCTACATGGAAATTCCTCGAAGATGTAAAAGTGCCTGTTACTTTTTTTCATGGTACTGATGATAAGATCATTCCTTATAGTTGTGCAGAGAAGTTGAAAGGTTCAATGAAGGCAGGTGATAAGTTTTTTACAATTCCAGGTGGGTTGCATAATGATCTTGCTGAGAAGGAAGTGTATAGGCATGTGATGGATTCGCTGCTAAGATAGCTGTTAGCTTTGAGCAGCGAGCTATGAGCTGAGCTGATTTGCGATGATATTCTGAATAAATTAAAGCTTACTTATTGTATAAATTTTTCAACCCGTAGAATCAAGCTCATGGCTCATCGCTCGTAGCTCACAGCTCTTCTCTACTATAGTTCCTTAAGAATCGTTTTTTTACCGCCTACCTTTAACCGATAAGCAACTCCAACCTTCAACGCCAGGTTCTCTTTTGAATGACCCACAGGAAAATTAAAACAAACAGGAAAATTGTATTCCGCAACAACTTCTTTAATCAGTTCATCCATCGTTTTTCCAAAATGACGTTCTGTATCTTTCATATCTGTAAAACCACCAAGGATCAATCCACGCAGTTTATCAAATTTTCCGCTGCGTTTGAGTTGGTACAACATGCGGTCTATCTTGTATAAATATTCACCAATATCTTCTATAAAAAGAATTTTATTTTTGGTATCAAAGTCGGATGCTGTTCCAATAATATTTGTTAGTAATGTAAGATTACCACCAATTAAAATTCCTTCAACATCACCCTTCCTGTTTAATGGATGTGATATGCATGAGTAAGATGCTTTTTTACCCGTCATTGCATTGTGCAATGCTTCGATGTATTCTTTAGAATTTTCAATATCATTGAAAGCACCCGCCATGGGAGCATGCATGGAAGCGATATTGTAATTACTCAATAAATGGGTATGCAATATTGTTATGTCACTATAACCGATCAGCCATTTTGGATGCTGTATAAATTTTTTAAAATTCAGTTTATCGATGATGCGGCCCATTCCATAACCACCTCTTCCAAATAAGATTGCATGAATATTTTTATCATCAAGCATGGCCTGTAATTCATCAATGCGTTCTTCATCTGTTCCGCTGAAATAATTCTGTGACGTACTGCCAATAGTTTTACCAATCATTACTTCATAACCCCAGGCTTGTAAAGTTTGAATGCATGTACTTACTTTTTCAGCAGCCATATATCCTGCGGGACATGTGATGCCGATCGTGTTGCCGGGGTTTATGTATGGGGGGATTGTTACCATGTTGATTTGAAAATTTGAAGATTTGAAAATTTGAAGATGTGGTTTTTAAATTTTCAAATCTTCAAATTTTCAAATCGGCTAATTGCGTAAAGGTTTTCCAGTTTTCAAAACTGATTGTATTCTTTCCAAAGATTTCTTCTCACCTGTCAGGCTAAGAAATGCTTCTCTCTCAAGATCGAGTAAGTATTGTTCGCTTACCAGTGTTTGATCGCTGAGATCGCCACCGCACATTACATAGGCAAGTTTTTTTGCAACAGTTACATCATGGTCCGTTGCATAATTCGCACGCCACATGCCATTGATACCAGCATACAATGCACCCAATGCCGAACGGCCAAGTACTTTTATATCGCTTCGTTGAACAGGCATTGTATAACCATCATCATACATATTGATCACTGCCTGTTTTGCTTCTGAAATGCGCCGTGCAATATTCACACTGATCTCATCCCTGCCTTTCCTGTAAATGCCCATATCAAATGCTTCGTGTGCAGATGTGGCGACCTTAGCCGTGGCAATATTTAAAAAACGATTTTGCAAAGTGATCGTCTCCGGTTCATTGTGATGCATTTCATCAGCGGCACGCAAAACAAATTCTTTTGTGCCGCCACCACCAGGGATAACGCCAATACCTACTTCCACCAAACCGGTATATGTTTCTGCGGCAGCAATTACTTTATCTGCATGCAAACTCATTTCGCATGCGCCACCAAGTGCCAGTCCGTGTGGGGCAACAACAACTGGTATGGAAGAATAACGCACCCTCATCATTGTATTCTGAAAAAGACGGATGGCCATATCAATCTCATCATAATCCTGTTCAATCGCAAGCATGAAGATCATACCAACATTTGCACCTGCACTGAAGTTCGGTCCTTCATTGGCAATCACAAGGCCTTTGTATTTTTCTTCTGCCAATGCAATGGACTTTTGAATGCCTTCCAATACTTCACCACCAATGCTTCCCATTTTTGTGTACCATTCCAAACCAAGCACATCATTACCCAGGTGATAAGTACGGCAGGCGCTGTTTTTCCATATAGTATCATTTTCAAAATTTTTCATTACGATGAATGCATCTGCGCCTGGTAATGATTTGTATGTATGTGAGCTAACGTCATAATACAAACGCTTGCCATTTTCTACTTTGTAAAAAGTTTTTGTTCCTTTTGCGATCATCTCATCTACCCAGGGCGCTACGGTGTAACCTGCAGCTTTCATGGCTTCAGTTGTACGGGCAACACCCAATACATCCCAGCTTTCAAAAGCGCCGATCTCCCAGCCAAAGCCAGCCATCATTGCATCATCAATGCGGTACACTTCATCACTGATCTCCGGAATGCGGTGCGATATATAAGAGAATAAAGCGTAATGGAATTGCCTGTAAAATTCACCGGCCTTATCCTGCCCGGCACACAATGCTTTTAAACGTTGATTAAGATCTTCAATGGGTTTTGCTACTTCAAGCGTTGCAAACTTTGGTTTTTTGCGTGGCTCATACTCCATAGTTGTAAGATTGAGCACCTGTATATCTTTAGCTCCATCAGCTGATTTCACCTTCTTAAAAAATCCCTGTCCTGTTTTATCACCCAACCAATTATTTTCTATCATTTTATTGAGCCATGATGGAATGATGAATTTTTCTTTTGCTTCATCATTCGGGCAATTCTCATAAACTCCTTTTGCAACTTTAACCAACGTATCAATACCTACAACATCTGCAGTACGGAAAGTAGCAGACTTTGGCCGGCCAATAACCGGTCCCGTTAGTGCATCGATCTCATCAATACTCAACTGCAATTTTTCCATTGCATTCATAATGGCCATGATACCAAATACACCAATACGGTTTGCAATGAATGCAGGTGTATCCTTACAACGTACGGTTGTTTTTCCCAGGTACAGGTCACCGTAATGCATTAAGAAATCGATCACTGACGGATCTGTGGATGGCGTAGGAATTATTTCCAGCAAACGCAAATAACGTGGCGGGTTAAAAAAATGTGTACCACAAAAATGTTTTTTAAAATCTTCCGATCTTCCTTCTGCCATCAGGTGTATTGGTATGCCTGATGTATTGGAAGTAATAAGCGTGCCGGGCTTCCTGTATTTTTCTACTTCTGTAAAAATGGCCTGTTTGATATCGAGTCTTTCTACTACTACTTCAATGATCCAGTCAGCAGTAGCAATATCTTTCATGTTATCCGTAAAATTTCCAGTTGTAATTTTTTTAATTACATCTTTGTGATAAACAGGAGATGGATTTGATTTGATCGCTGCAACAAGTGCATCATTTACGATCTTATTTTTCTCTGCCGGTTTTGCATCAGCAGGAAGATCTTTCGGCATGATATCAAGCAGCAATACCGGTAAACCAATACCTGCAAAATGTGCTGCAATACGGCTTCCCATAACACCGCTTCCCAAAACGGCTACTTTCTTAATGATTCTATTGGACATAAACTTTAGTTAGTTAAACAACTATTTTTCACCGAAGTTAGTTTTTATGCTTGAAAAACTCATAATAATGTGGGTTTTACATACTTAATCCTTAAAAACGGCGTTCAATCTTTTTATGTGTACCAACAACACAAAGAAAAAATTAAATATTTCAGTAATATAAAATAGAACCAATTACTGAAAAAGTTATTCTTTAATCCGATATCTGAGTATTATGAAAGGACCAAATACAGTGCGTGCCATTGAACCTGAGCATAAGCTCAAGGTTAGTTATAAGGCATCGGCAACGCTTGATTCTTTTTTAAAGAACCTGCCGGATGTTGTTGTTATTACAGATCCCAGTTTTATTATAAAAGCTTTTAATCATGCAGGTGAATCTTTTTTTGGTTTGCCCGCTTCTCATTTTATTGGAACCGTTTTAGGAGATTCTATTGATTTTAATTTCAGGCATACCACTACAGAAAAAGCAATGAGTGTTTTGTTTGAAACAGGCGTATGGAACGGCGATATTGTAGTGAGGCGTTCGAACAACCTGGAATACATCTTTAAGGCAAATGTTTCTTTATTATACGATGAAAAGGGAGCAGTCAGTTCGATCGTTTTTGTAAATCACAATATTACTGAAGAAGAGATACAGGAAAAAAAATTACAATCAGCTAAGAATAAATATGAGATCGTTGTTGAATCGCTCTCGGAAGGCGTATTGCTGATTGATGCTGATGCAACGATTGTTGCATCAAATAATAAAGCTGCGCAGATACTCGGGCTCACACAAGATCAATTAAAAGGAGCTGCTATTGGGAATTCGAGCTGGAATGCAATGAGGGTGGATGGAACACGTTTTCCCCCGGAAGAATTTCCGGCAATCGTTTCGCTGACACAGGGAATAGAAATGAATGATGTGGTACTCGGACTTCAAAAACCCAATAGCGAAGTTGTATGGTTATCGATTAACAGCAGGCCGATATTTAAAGAAGGAATGCCTTTACCTGATGCCGTGGTAGCATCAATAAAAGATATTACCAAAGAAAAAAATGCAACTGAAAGACTTAAAGAAAGTGAATTGTTGTTCAGGAGTTTTATGTCGAACAGCCCAACCCTGGGATGGATATATGATGAAGATGGAAACTTAGTTTATGGTAACCCGTTATTTATTGAAAGGGTCGGCCTAAAGAACACTTCTATCGGAAAACACCTGTATGAAATTTCATCTCCCGAAGTAGCACAACGTATACTTGCGAGAAATAAAGAAGTGCTGGAAAAAGGAGAATCTGTAATTACAGAAGATGAATTAATACTTAAAGACGGTACTAAAAAATATTTTGTTGCCAACTGGTTTTTGATCCATAGCAAAACAAAAAAACTGATCGGTGGGCAGGCCATCGATATTACAGAAAAAAAACTTGCCCACGAGTACATTGATAAAATGCACGAGCGTTTTACCTATGTTGTGAATGCAAGTTCAGATGCTATTTGGGATCTTGATCTTCGAACAAATGAAATTTACCGTAGTGATGCATTCAGTAAAATATCAGGATATTCAAAAGAAGAAATTGAACCCACACTTGAATGGTGGTTTGATAAAATTCATCCTGAAGATAAGGAGCGTGTGAATACAAAAGTAGAAGCCGATCTTGCAAATTGCAGTACCAACTGGGAAGATGAATACCGCTTTCAACATGCGGATGGAACATACAGGTATATCTATGATAAAGGCTTTGCTATTTATGAAAATGGTATTGCTGTCCGCCAGGTAGGTTCTATGCAGGACATTACGGAAAGAAAAAAACTGGAGGGCCAGTTGCTTTATGAACAGGTACAAAAACAAAAACTTGTTAACCAGGCGATCATCAATGCACAGGAAGAAGAACGCAACAGGATCAGCGGTGAATTGCATGATAATGTAAACCAGTTGCTGAGCAGCACAAAACTACACATTGGCGTTGCAAAGAACAATCCCCAAAATCAAACTGAATTATTAAATAAAGCAACAGAATATTTAATGATGGCTGTTGAAGAGATACGCAGGCTTTCCAAGAAGATGAACTCTCATATCGTTTCGTCTGTGGGGCTTTTGGAAAGTATTACAGACATTGCTTTCAATATGGGGAAACTGAATAATATTGAAACAGTGGTCGACATAGAAAGGGAACTTATCTCAAAACTATCAACGGAACAGCAGTTAATGGTATTCCGTATCGTACAGGAACAAACCAGTAATATCATCAAGCATTCGGGTGCAACAAGTGCAAATATTTCTTTAAGAGAGAAAGACGATAATATGAATCTTATCATCAACGACAATGGAAAAGGTTTTGATAAAGAAACGCATAAGATGAATGGCCTTGGTTTCGTAAATATTTTTAACCGCATTGAAGCATACAATGGAAAGGTTGAAGTGAGTTCTGTTCCCGGAAAAGGTTGCATGCTTGATATAATATTTCCTATTTAAAAAAGAGGTGACACCTTTTATGAAAGGTGTCACCTCTTTTTTAAATGCTTAACCGATTGCTGTAAACTATTCCGTAAAATATTCTTCCCCCGTATTACTTATATAACCATTCTTCCCCGATACTGTTTTAATCCAAAGGTATTTTCCGCCGGGTAACAATCTTATTTCTTTATACTTTGGTTGTATCACACTGTTATCCATAAAATAAAATCCACGGGTATTGTTATCGCCTGTTGTTACAAATCCTCCTTCGTTGTCGTACATAATATCAGAATAACCCGTAGAGATGATATCTGTATTACTGATGTCTTTTACATAGGTCTTACCGCCTTTCTGAATGATAAAATATTCTTTTCCGTTATTAGCTGAAACAACATTGAGGTTAGTATACTCCGGTGCGATCGTAACTTTTCCATTTGGTAATATGATACCGAACATGCCTGCCTGGTTTACCTGTAAGAAAGGATCCGTATCATTCTTGTTTATTTTTATGGAATTGTATTCAAAAGGAACGATCGTTTCAAATTTGCTGTTGAACACGCCATACTTGTCTCCTTTCATGGCGATATAATATTTTTCATTGCTTCCAGGGATGGTATAATCATCAATTACTTTATCAAACAATCCTTCACTGTTTGGTAGGCTATAGTTTTTTTCTTTAACAGCCGTGGCAATAGGAGTACTGTTTTCCGATGCAGAACTTTCATTTATTGCAGGGCACTTCGGCATCGTTACCCCTTTTGTATTTATACATATTTCATAACCACTTGCCTGTAGCGAAGCGCCTGCAAATAGTACACTATCGCCATCAGTTTTGGTTTTGCTTGGCATATACCCTTTCCTGAATGGCTTTGCAACAGTAAATTTTGCAGGTATAACAAGTTTGCCTTGTTTATTGATATAGCCATATTTATTTCCAACTTTTACACTTGCGTATCCTTCTGAAAAAAAGTTGGCATCATTGTAAGCGGGATTTATAACAATTTTTTTATCGGGTGTTGAATAACCCCACTTGTCGCCGCTTCTGTAAGGGATCAATGACATATCCATTTGTTGGGCAAAGCTGTTGGCAGCAATTAATAATGAACATGCCAACAAAAGTTTTTTACTGATCATAATAAGTTGTTTTTGTTTGTCGCTTAAATCAAAAAACCGACCAAACTGGTGAATGGGCAATAGAGAATGGTAAATTCTTCAAAGAATTTCCAGTTAAGGTAGGTAAATTATTGGTGGGGAAAATTTTCAGCAGAGGAGGGAATAAAATTGATTTGCCACCAAAACACAAAGGCTCAAAGTGCCACGAAGTATTTTGATGTATTTTCTTTGTGCGACTTTGAGCCTTTGTGTCTTGGTGGCAATTTAACTCACTCCACTTCCATTATCAGCAGCCTCATCAGGATTTACAAAGATCAGTTTGCCTGCTTTGTTTTCGGCCATCAATATCATTCCATTGCTTTCGATGCCACGCATTTTACGGGGAGCAAGGTTTGTAACCACAACTACTTGTTTGCCGATGATGGCAGCAGGTTCAAAATGCAAAGCGATACCGCTAACGATCGTGCGTTTTTCAAAACCAAGATCTACTTCCAGTTTTAATAGTTTATCAGCTTTCTCTACTTTTTCTGCAGAGAGAATAGTTCCTGTTTTCAGGTCAATTTTTGCAAAATCATCAAACTGTATTTCAGCTTTGATTTCCGGTTTTGCAATTTCGGTTGCCGGTTGTTCGTTGTCGGTGGTCATAGTATTACTTGTACTTTTAATCAATCCTGTTTTTAATTTTTCTACCTGCGCAGTTATCTCTGCATCTTCTATTTTTCTGAATAATAATTGAGGTTCTCTTAAACTATAACCGACACTTAGCAATTTTATCTTGCCTGCATTTTCCCAATCCAGCATTTTTTCTACCACTTTCATCATACTCAACATTTTTTTTGCAGTAGTTGGTAAAAAAGGATTGATGAATATGGCAAGGTTTGCAGTTAACTGTAAACATAAATGCAAACAATTATCAATCGACTGTTGCGCTTCGGTTGTCGGTCGTCCGTCGTCGGTCGTCGTCTTTGCCACGATCCATGGTTCTTTCTCCTGCATGTATTTATTTCCCTTCCTGCTCAGATCGATCACTTCAAACAATGCATCCCTGAATTTGAATTCTTCTAATAAATTCTGGATTTTGAGTTTTGAATGCTGAATTTCATCCATAAGATTTTTATCTTTCTCATCTAAAAGAGCTTCATGTAATTTTGGAACTTTTCCTCCACATAACTTATGCATGAGTACCCATGTGCGATTAACAAAATTGCCGAATATGCTTACCAGTTCACTATTGTTCCTGTCCTGGAAATCTTTCCATGTAAAATCATTGTCCTTTGTTTCGGGCGCATTGGCGCATAAAACATAACGCAACACATCTTCACAACCAGGAAAATCTTTTATGTATTCATGAACCCACACGGCCCAGTTACGGCTTGTTGAAACCTTATCGCCTTCAATATTTAAAAATTCATTGGCGGGCACGTTATCGGGTAAAACAAATCCGCCATGTGCTTTCAGCATTGCCGGAAAAATAATGCAGTGAAATACGATATTATCCTTTCCAATAAAATGAACCAGCTTCGTATCTTCTTTGCACCAGTAATCGGCCCATTGCTCTGTTAGTTCTTTTGTTGCGCTGATATAACCAATGGGAGCATCAAACCATACATACAGTACTTTACCTTTGGCATCGGGTAGGGGCACTTTTATTCCCCAGCTGCTGTCTCTTGTCATGGCACGGCTTTGCAGGCCATTGTCGAGCCAGCTTTTACATTGGCCATAAACATTGTTCTTCCATTCTTTGTGGCCGTCAATGATCCATTCCTTTAACCATGCTTCATAATTTTGTAAAGGAAAATACCAGTGTTTGGTTTTTCTTTTTACAGGCACGGCCTCACTCAATGCACTGCGTGGGTTGATCAATTGTTCAGGCGATAAAGATGTGCCGCATCTTTCACACTGATCGCCGTATGCATTGGGATTGGAACAAACAGGGCAGGTGCCCACAATATAACGGTCGGCCAAAAACGTTTTGGTTGTTTCATCGTAATACTGTTCTGTTTCTTTTTCTTCAAACAAACCATCATCATACATTTTTTTAAAGAATGCAGATGCAGTATCATGATGAACTTTGTTGGATGTACGTGAATAGATGTCGAAAGAAATACCCATTTGTTCCATGCTTTCTTTGATGATCGCATGAAATTTATCTACCACCTGTTGTGGTGTGATGCCTTCTTTCATGGCACGGATGGTAATGGGCACACCATGTTCATCGCTGCCGCCAATAAATTTTACATCTCTTTTTTGTGCACGCAAATAACGCACATATATATCAGCAGGTAAATAACAGCCTGCCAAATGGCCAATATGCACCGGGCCATTTGCATAAGGTAATGCGGCAGTAATTAAATATCTTTTTGGATCGTTCATCAGTTTGTCTTTTTCACCGCAGAGAACAAGAGAGGCAGCGTTTACGCAGAGAATTTTTTTCTTTGCGTAAATCTCTATTAACTCAGCTTCTCTGCGGTTAAAAGCAAAAATACCGGAAACGCCGGCATTACCCAAACATGTATCGGGAGTAGCCACTGATTCACTGATTTTTTATCTGAACTGTGGTATAAATGATTTTTTGATTGACTATGATTATTTCACTAATAATAAATAATCATAGTTATCATTTAATCAAACAAATCGTAGTTCAGACAAAAATCAGTGGCGGGTATCTATAAAACTAAAACGGTTTGCAGACGCAAACCGTTTTTTCTTTAACCCCGCAAAAACAACTTAGTTTTAATTCATGTCGAGTTCAGCAATTTTTTTCCTGAAAGCCGCGGGCGTGGTCTCCTGGAGATCAGTTATGTTAACTTCGGCTTTACCAACCTGGAGTTTTTGCATAAATGAAACTACTTTCCCATTTCTTTCACCCACACCAACAAGGTATACACCCATATTGGCCGGGATGTTTTGGAAACCAATTTGATTGCTGATCATTCGTCCGGGCATAACAGAGTGGGTACTAATAAAAACGACCTGGCTTACGAATTTTTCTGCCTTTACATCAGCTGGCAGGTTAAGAACGAAACTTGTTTTATGATTGTAGTTGCAGTACTTGTCGCAATTGATCCATCCCATATTCTTTACAGAAAATGAATAAGATCTTTGGGCCTTCACATATTGATCATAGTATTTATCCAATGAATCGGCCGACATTCCCTTTACGTTTGAACCTAAGAACCTGGCTGCAAAAAGTTGTTTCATGAATACAGCACTGTCTGCTTTTATTCTTTCAGCATAAAATGCACTATCCTTTCTATCGATATACCTGGTTGATCTTAATGCCTGTTCAAGTGTCATCCTTGTTGAATCGCCGATCACATTTTCTTTATCAAGCGTTCCCCTGTGTAAGAAATTGGAAGCTTTACCGGATCCTTCTTCGTTTTTAACTTTTATCACATCATATTCATCGCCGAATTTTTCTTTCAATATTTTTTCCATTTCATCACAAGTGAGCGATGATTTATGAGAAAGTGCAAATTTTGCAATACGTTTTTTTCCTGTCTTGATTACGTTGTAAGGAAGGTTGAGGTAATTTGGAAAATTTGTTTTACCATCAAATTCAGGAAAAGAATTCTGGCGCCCGCTCAGATCCCAGTTTATGTTTCTTTTATTGATCGGGTAACCTGCATACATTGCGATACCAGCATTATCTCCTGCTTCACCTTCTGAAGTAAACAATTTCATTTCAGGATCATATGACTTGGTTGGCATTACAAGATTTATTTCCTTGTTCTTTCTTACGTTCAATAAACTGCTACCGTTAGCCACTGCTGTTATCTTGATCATACCGCCGGTTGCCAATTGTTTTCCATTAGAACCAGTTGTAAGATTGGCAGCGATCATGTCTGAATATTTGTAGAATTCTTCCAGCATGAATTTCACGGTACCTGTAACAACCCTTCCATCATCATCAATAAATGCAGATGGCGGAATGGTAAGTACTGTACCTTCTTTACCCCTGATAATACCACCTTCATCTACATTAAGTTCAAATTCCTGAATTGGTTTTTGAAGCTTACTATAAAACTCTTCCAATGTTTCTTTTGTAAAATCATCTATCGCTGTATTGTTTACGGCAAGGTCATTTGCATTTGCTGTGGTACCTGTTGTTGGTGTATTTGTAGCCTGGCCTTTTTGTTGTGATGAAGTATTATAGTCATGTTGTTTTACATCAACAGTTGCTTCTATCTGTGCTGTATTTTTCGATGGGGCTCCGGTTGTTTTTGTACCTGTACCAGTTTTAGCTATTGGAAGAATGCTATGTTCTTTTGAATTTGTTTGAGCAAACTTATACCACCAGCCAGCAAATAAAAGAGCAATAACAGATGCAGCTAAAAAAAACTTTCTTAGGTTAAATCTTATAAATGATCCTGTTTTAGTAGCTTTTGGCGCAAGCCCGGCCGCGAGCATTTGCTCCATATCCTGCCAATGCTTGTCCATGTTGCTCAGATCGGGCAACTGCTGGTTTTCCAGCCTGCGGAATTCGTTTTCAATATGTTTATTATCCTGCTGCATTTGATTTTGTTGAGGTACTGGAAAAGCCTTCTATTTTTGATTTTAATATTCTTTTTGCTTCACTAAAATGCCATTTACTTGTTCCGTCACTAATGCCTAAATTTTCCCCGATCTGTTTGTGCGTATAGCCTTCGTAAACATACATGTTGAATACAACGGCTGTGGCCTGCGGCAGATCTGCAATGATCTTCTGGATCTCTTTTGCCGAAACGACATTAAAAACATCTGAACTGATACTGACTTCTTCATTCGTATCTTCCGATAATTCTTCTGCCAGTACCATTTTCTTTTTACAAAAATCGATGCAGCAATGAACAACGATCGTCTTAACCCATGCCCTTAATTTTCCTTCTTCTTTATATTCACCAATGCTTTTAAAAACCCTTAGCATTGCATTATTATAGATCGTACCTGCCCCATCTGAATCCGTTGCGTAACGGGAACAGACCTTTATCATCTCCGGATAGAAGAGCTTATACAGCTGCTCCTGGCAAAGGATGTCATTCTGCTGACATCCCCTTATTATTATCGGGAGATTGATGTTCAAGAATCGCTTTTTAGGGGAAAGTAGTTCCATCTGTATATATAACTCTATTAAGTTCCGAAATGGTTGGGTATTTTTCTAACTTTTTTGAAGTTTTTTTGGAAATGAGTTTATACGGGTTGTAGGAACTGCCATTAGCGGCATTTTTAAATGCAGTTTGGGGTTTGGAGTTTGGTGTGTAAAACACCAAACTCCAAACCCCAAACTTTGTAAAGCCTATCTAAGTCATTATAATTCAATCAGGAAACTCCTTTTTCCACCTCTGCAATCGCCTTCACCGTTTTTACAATCGAATCCGGTGTAACAGAAATACTATCAATTCCCAACTCAACAAGGAATTGTGCAAAATCAGGGAAATCTGATTGGCACTGGCCGCAAATACCCACTTTTACCTTCATCTTTTTGGCTGTTGTAATGAGCATGCGTAACATTTCTTTTACAGCCGGGTTGCGTTCGTCGTATAAATGTGCAACCAGCGATGAATCACGGTCGAGGCCAAGCGTTAACTGTGTAAGGTCATTGGAGCCGATCGAAAACCCATCAATGTGTTTTGAGAATTGTTCGGCCATTAAAATATTGGAAGGGATCTCGGCCATTAAAAATAATTCAAGTCCTTCTTTTCCTCTTTCCAGCCCGTATTCTTTCATTACTTCCTGCACTTTTAAAAGCTCTTCTACCGTTCTGCAGAATGGAACCATTACAACCACATTGCTTAAACCAAGTTCTTCTCTTACACGTTTAATAGCTTTTAGTTCGAGCCCAAATGCTTCTTTGTACTTATCAGAATAATACCTGCTGGCGCCTCTCCAGCCGATCATCGGGTTCTCTTCATGCGGTTCAAAATACTTTCCACCCAATAAATTAAAATATTCGTTGCTCTTAAAATCGCTGAATCGAACAATCACTTTATTGGGATAAAAAGAAGCTGCAATTTTGGAAATACCATAGCTCAGCTTTTGAATGAAAAAATCTTCTTCATTTTCAAAACCGCGGATCATTGTTTTGATCGTGGCGCTTAATTCCGCATCATTTAGTTCCTTATGCTTCAACAAAGCCATCGGGTGAACCTGTATAAAATTGTTGATGATGAATTCTTCCCTTGCCAAACCTACACCTGCATTGGGTAAATGAGAAAACCTGAATGCAAGATTAGGAGATGCAACATTCAGCATGATAGGTGTTTTCAATTTCGGCAAATCGTTCAGGTCCGTCTCCGTTTTTTTGAAAGGTACTTCGCCGTCATAAACAATTCCTTCATCGCCTTCTGCACATGAAGCGGTAACCACCTGGCCATCGTTCAACACTTCAGTTGCATTGCCACAGCCAACAATGGCAGGTACGCCCAACTCACGGGCTACAATAGCGGCATGGCAGGTGCGGCCACCCTTATTCGTTATGATGGCAGAGGCTTTTTTCATGATGGGTTCCCAGTCAGGATCAGTCATATCTGTAACCAGTACATCCCCCGGCTGGAACTCATGTCCTTCTGTAACCCTTTTATCAAGTGAGAACAGGATGGATACTTTTCCCTGGCCGATCTTATCACCAACAGCAATTCCTTTTACCAGTTGTTTTCTTGCAACCGATTCATCCATGTTGTATTCCGTGATCTTTGAAAAATCCTTTTGTGAATGGATCGTTTCGGGCCTGGCCTGCACAATAAATAATTCTTTGCTCAATCCGTCAACGGCCCATTCAACGTCCATCGGGCACCAATGACCTTTTAGCTTTGTATAATATTCTTCAATTTTTGCAACCCATTGGGCAAGTTGAATAATGCGTTCGTCTTTCAGGCAATAGCGTTGCTGCAAAGGTTTTTCTACATGTATGATCTGTACCCTTTCATCAGGATTATCACCATACACCATCATCTTATCCTTATTGCCCAGCTTTTTTTCTATGATGCTGCTATAACCTTTTTTCATGGCGGGTTTGAATACGATGTATTCGTCGGGTGAAACAGCGCCCTGCACAATCATTTCTCCCAAACCAAAGGACGCATTGATCACCACCACATCTTTAAATCCACTTTCTGTATCCAGTGAAAATGCAACACCCGATGCACCAAGATCACTCCTCACCATTTTTTGTACGCATACAGAAAGACCAATACTGAAATGATCATAACCAAAACTCTGCCGGTAACTAATAGCACGGTCGGTGAAAATAGATGCGAAACAATTTCGTACGGCATTCATTAACGGAGCAGGACCACGAACGTTCAGGTAAGTTTCCTGTTGCCCGGCAAAAGATGCATCAGGCAGGTCCTCTGCAGTTGCAGATGAACGAACAGCCACATCCGTTATATCCTGGTCATACCCTTTACTTAGCTCATAATATTTTTCGATGATCGCTTCACTGAGTTCTCTCGGGAATTTAGCATTCTTTAAAAGTTGTCTTGCCTGTAATCCGCCACGGCGCAGTGATTCAATGTCATCCAGTTTAATAGCATTAATGATACGATGTATCTCCTCATCAAGATTATTATACCTGATGAACTCACGATAAGCTGCTACCGTAATAACGAACCCCCCAGGTATCTGTATACCAAGCTGGGTAAGGTTTTGCAGCATTTCGCCAAGTGAAGCGTTTTTACCGCCCACCTGGTCGATATCCTTTAAACCTACTTTATGCAGGTCTGCTAAGTAAATAGAACTGTCCATAAAATTGTGAAGTATTAATGAAGAAAAGATTTAATACTAAAGTAGTTATTTGTAATTGAGTTTGTGTAACAAATCTTACAAAATCAAAAAAATAATATTGTACTACGTCGTGGTTAGTGTTTCTGCTAAAAGTATTCGGAGAATAAATTTTTATCTAAGCGAAGGATGGGAACGCGGATGATGCGGATGAACGGATGGCCACGGGTTTATGCTGCTGGCGCAGCATGTACGGATTGATAGATTTTTATTTCTAATAAAGTATATGAATATTTATTAGCAATTTTTTGTAACAAAAAATAAATCCGTGGCCATCCGTTCATCCGCATCATCCGCGTTCCTATCCTTCGCTTAGATCATTATTAGAATCTTACAAATAGTCTTAATGTTTCCACCAACAGCAATATTAAAAGAATGAAATAAGTTTTAAAACGCCTATTCGCTCTTCATCGATTTCAGATAACTTTATTACATGAACCGTAAATATTTTTTAAACGCCATTGTTCCACTTGTTGCAGGTGCTTCATGCTTTGGAAAAAATAATGCGATAAACAAGATAAAAAAACTGGAAGATGAGGAGCATGCAAAGACCCCGTCTTATTTAAAAAATGGAGATGTGATCGGCATTACCTGCCCTGCAGGCTTTATTACTTTAGATGAGATACAGCCTGCAATAAATAAAATGCAGGAATGGGGTTTTAAAACTAAGATTGGCAATACGGTTGGTAAAAGGGATTTTACTTTTGGCGGTACAGATGAGGAAAGGCTCACCGATATGCAGCAAATGCTGGATGATGCTTCTATAAAAGCAATCATGTGTGCAAGAGGCGGCTATGGTGCAGTAAGGATCATCGACAAGCTCGACTTCACAAAATTTATACAGAACCCAAAATGGATCATTGGGTTTAGTGATATAACGGTTATCCATAGCCACATCAGCAGTAATTATCATATTGCAGGCATTCATTCAAAAATGTGCAACAGTTTTCCCGATGACTGGAACCTGGCCGAACAAGTACAGCGGGATAGCATTGAATCCATCAGGCAATGTCTTGCAGGAGAAAAAATGCAGTATACTGTTTTACCAAATTCAAGAAACAAGCCAGGTACTTGCACAGGAAGGCTCACAGGTGGAAATTTAAAAACTATTGAAAGCCTTGCAGGAAGCGCCAGCAATCTTATCACAAAAAATAAAATATTATTTGTAGAAGATACCGGCGAATATCTCTACAGTATCGATCGCATGTTCTGGAATTTAAAACGCAGTGGAAAATTATCTGAATTAAAAGGATTGATCATTGGCGGTTTTAAATTAAAAAAAGATGATGAAGGAGAGGAGTTTGGAAAAATGCTGGAAGAAATTGTGTTAGAAAAAGTAAAAGAATACAATTATCCTGTTTGTTTCGATTTTCCTGTGGGCCATCAAAAAAATAATGTTGCGTTGAAGTGTGGGGTGATGCATGAGATGAGGGTGTCGGTTGATACGGTTTTCTTGAAAGAGGTATAGAAGATGAAAACTGCAGATACAGGATACGAGATAGCAGATAAGCGTTTACTAATTGATATTGATTTCATTTAATTATAGATTTCCCAATTCCCGTATCTCGGATCCCGTATCCTCTTTACCACTTTTATTCCTACATTTACCGCCCGCAAAAAAACATTCACACATGAAAAGAACTTTCCTTTTTTTATTTACACTATTTGTAGCCAATTTTTCATTTGCCCAGCAGAAAACACTGACCATGGAAGATGCGATGCTGAATTCCAAAACCACGCTGGCACCGGAAACGCTCAGGCAACTTCAATTTATAAAAGGAACAAATGAATATGTTTACCTGAAAAAAACAGAGGGGACAGATACCTATTTAAAAGGAGATTTTAAATCCAAAGAAGATGTGGTTTTTCTTACTCTTGCACAGTTCAATGAAAAACTGCGTGCCGCTTCCCTCGATACGATGACCTCATTGCCTCCAATACAGTTTGGCAGTGATAACTGGACAGTAAATATTAAAGGACAAAAAATTTCTTTCAATGCATCAACCAAAGAATATAAAACGATCATTAATAAAAACCTTTCAAAAAAAGAAAATGTAGAGGAAAGTAGTGATGGTTATGTAGCTTACCTTGATAGTTTTAATTTGTATGTTACCAAAGCCGGTGATACAAAAAAAGTAACACAGGATGGAAGCAGGGATATTGTTTACGCATCCTCTGTTCACCAGAATGAATTTGGAATTACAAAAGGAACTTTCTGGAGTAATAATGGAAAGATGCTTGCATTTTATCGCATGGATCAAAGTATGGTTCCCGATTACCCGATCATCGACTGGACCGAACGCCCGGCAAAAGTGAATAACGTACGTTATCCAATGGCGGGTAATCCGAGCCATCATGTAACACTTGGTATTTACAATGCAGTTACCAAAACTACCATTTGGGTAAAAACTCAGGGCCGGCAGAACAATACCTTACCAATATTGCCTGGAGCCCGGATGATAAATACATTTATATCGCTGTATTGAACCGTGGACAAAATGATATGTGGTTGAATCAATATGATGCAACTACAGGCGCTTTTATTAAAACAGTTTTTGAAGAAACAGATAACAAGTACGTAGAACCGTTAGTACCCATGCTGTTTGTAAAAAATAATCCCGGGCAGTTTATCTGGCAAAGTAAAAAAGATGGCTGGAACCATTTGTATTTATACAACGCTGATGGCAGTCTTGTTAAACAACTTACCGGTGGAAAATGGGAAGTGCTGGAAGTAAAAGGTTTTGATGCAACAGGAGAAAATCTTTTTTATACTTCAACAGAAGAATCACCGATCTCTAAAAATCTTTACAGTGTTAATTTAAAAACGGCTAAATCAAAAGATATCACTGATAGTAAAGACCTGCACAGTACACTTGTTAGCACTGATGGTAGTTTTGTGATCGATAATTTCAGCAATCCTCAAAATGCAAAAACAATAAAGCTTATTGATGTTAATTCGGGCAAATCAAAGGTTTTGTTACAATCTAAAAATCCGCTGGCAGATTATAGTCTTGGCCAGATGGATATTTTCACCATTAAAAACAATGAGGGCACAGAATTGTATTGCAGGTTGTTTAAGCCCGCCAATTTTGATGCAACAAAAAAATATCCTGTGATCGTTTATTGGTACGGTGGCCCGCATGTGCAACTTATATCTAATGCATGGAACGGCGGCGCCGGCGATTACTGGTTCCAGTATATGGCAGAAAGAGGCTATGTTGTTTTCTCTTTGGATCCAAGAGGCAGCAGCAATCGTGGGCGAGCATTTGAACAGGCTATTTTCCGCAGGGCAGGTGAAGCACAGATGGAAGATATGATGGCTGGCGTAAATTATTTAAAAGGTCTTCCATATACGGATAAAGATAACATGGGACTTTTCGGTTGGAGCTATGGTGGTTTTATGACAACGGATTTTATGCTCAATCATCCCGGCGTTTTTAAAGCAGCAGTTGCAGGCGGCCCGGTAATGAACTGGCAATATTACGAGATCATGTATGGAGAAAGATATATGGATACACCTGAGGAAAACCCTGACGGTTACGAATCAACCAACCTGGTTAAACAGGCAGGAAAATTAAAAGGCAAATTATTATTGATTCATGGCTTGCAGGACCCCGTTGTGTTACAACAGCATTCTGTTATGTTTGTAAGAGCGGCTATTGATAAGGGTGTACAGGTTGATTATATGATCTATCCCGGTCATGAACACAATGTACTTGGTAAAGACAGGGCACATCTTTATCAAAAAGTAACTGATTACTTCATGCAAAATTTAAAATAATGGGCGAGGCGCAGCTTGATAAGGAAAACAGGTTGCTCATCATACACGCCGACCTTATCTTTTATGGCAATGCTGCAAGCGGGCAATTGAGTAAGATGATAGCAGCTGATGTAGAAAGATATTGGAATGAACCCAATGCATCCGTTCAGATTCATCATGAGTGGTACCGTGTTCAGTTCTTAATAAAAGGAATGTATGCACCAACACTTACAGAAACCGATGTGTATGAAAACACAGATCACAGGAAAAATTTTTTTCGCGTAGAAACATTTGCAAACGGGAACATTTCTTTTGTTGATGACATAAACAGCAACACGGGTTATTTTAAATTGGATAACCTGCTTGATAATTCCACTACTGCTGCGCATGAATTTGGTCATACCATTGGATTGGAGCACCCGGAAATACTTGATATACGAGGTGCCGGTACGCCTGGTATCATGTATCCAAGAGGGACGATCGTTGATCCTATATTTCAATATGATCCCAATGCAGCACCTATGCAACCCGGTGGAACCCTAAATCCATTTACAAGAAAAGTTCTATTGAATGATATCAAAGACCTGCGCCTTGATAAACTTGATTTTGATAAAAACGGCCTTGCTGTACTTGGCGCATTTAGTTCGGTATGGCACGAGGCTCATCAACAATAAACTTCCGTTTATAATTTATCTGGTCATTGATTGATAAAAACATTTATCTTGAAAAAAGTTATGAGTTATGAGTTCTGAATTATGAGTTGATCAATAATAATTTGAAGCCCGTAATTTAAAAACCCCAACTCATAACTCATAATTCATAACTCATAACTCTTCCCATGGCTATATTGACAGTAGATAACATCACTAAAAATTACGGTAAATTAAAAGCACTGAACCAGGTTAGTTTTTCTGTTCCTGCTGGTACTGTGTTTGGAATACTTGGGCCTAACGGAAGTGGTAAAACGACTTTGCTGGGTATCATCATGGATGTATTGAAAGCAACTGAAGGTGAATATTCATGGAATGGACAAAAGGGTAGCCATCATCAAAGAAAGAAAATCGGTACACTGCTGGAAACACCCAACTTCTATCATTATATGAGTGCGGAAGCCAACCTGCAGATTGCTGCCGAAATAAAGGGCCGTGGTAAGGATGATATTCCAAGGGTTTTGCAGGCAGTTAATCTTTACCAGCGAAAGAATTCAAAGTTCAATACCTATTCATTGGGTATGAAACAAAGGCTGGCAATTGCATCAGCATTGCTGGGCGACCCGGACGTGTTGGTATTTGATGAACCTACCAATGGACTGGATCCCGCCGGTATTGCAGAAATACGCGACCTGATACAGGAATTGAACCGCAATGGAAAAACGATCATCATGGCAAGCCACATACTGGATGAAGTGGAAAAGGTTTGTACTCATGTTGCCATTATACAAAAAGGCGTGCTTAAAATGGTTGGTTCAGTAGCTGAAGTATTATCTGCATCTACTACTAACAGTAAGGTTATTGAAGCTGCAGCCAATGACCTGGCTGCATTGGAAAATGTCCTGCAACAAATGCCTGGCATATTAAAGATCAGTATTTCCGAAAACAGGTTGTTCCTTAACTGTGATGAAAATATTACAGCTGAACAGGTAAATAAATATTGTTTTGAAAAAGGAATTATTCTTAACAGGCTTAACCTGAAAGTAAAATCACTTGAAACAAGGTTTCTTGAAATAACAGGAAATCAAAGCGACAGATAAGTTTATAAAATTAATAATAACAGTATGTTGAAACTTTTTAAGATAGAATGGCTAAAGATCAAAGAGTATAAAACCTTTTGGGGCCTGTTCGTTATTTTTTTAGTGATGGATCCATTGGCATTTTATTTTTTCGCCAGCAAGTATATGGAAAGCCATGGCGGAGGCCAGCAGGAAGCAATGCTCAAAGCATTCCTGGGTTCGCCTTTTGTATTTCCGAAAGTATGGCATTCATCAGCATGGATCGGCGGTTTGTTCTTTGTAATGATCGGTATGTTGTATATACTGCTGATCACAAATGAAGTTCAATACAGAACGCACAGGCAAAATATCATCGACGGCTGGAGCAGGCTCGATTATTTAAAAGCAAAACTTTCGTTGCTTATATTTTTTGTCTTAACTGCGACAGCCATTGTTTTTTTAGCAGGTTTACTCGTAGGGCTTGTTTACACAACCGGTTCTTACGATATGTTTGAAGAAATTTACTACATCGGTTATTTTGCTTTGATGGCAACGCTTTACCTGATGGTAGCTTTTCTCATCGCAATACTTATAAAAAGAACCGGCCTGTCGATCATTATTTATTTTGCGCTTGTTTGTATTGTTGATAATGTGTTGTGGGCAATACTAACTTTTAAGAAAAGCCAGTTTGGATATTTTCTTCCCCTGGAATGCGCAGACTCACTCGTTCCAAACCCATTTAAGCCAAGGCAAATGGAAACAAGAACAATATCGGACATTGCTTTGATAGGAACTGTTATAGCGTATTCGGTTTTGTTTGGGTATATTATTGTGAGTTATTTTAGGAAGACGGATCTGAAGACATAAGCTGCTAGCTATGAGCTTCAAGCTGCAAGTTGTGTATAAAAATTGAGGCGGTTTTTAATAACTCAAATTCTTATGCGATAAAGATTCGCAATTAAGAAATACGCTTCGAAGAGCTGGACCCAGTTTATAGCTTGCGGCTTGCAGCTTGCAGCCCTTCAATAGCACCTTCAATAGTTGAATACTGAAATTTAAACCCGGCAGCAACAACCTTCCCACAACTTACAGTAGTACTTTTCAATACTTCAATACTACTTTCCCCCATCATTATTTTTAAAACAACAGAAGGTACATGCATGGGAATGAAAAAAGTTTTTCTCATCGATCTTGCCAATGTAAGTGTAAGTTGTTTATTGCTTACCGGGTTTGGAGCAACAGCATTGTAACTTCCATTCATCGTTTCATTTTCGATGGCATGTATATACATCCTGCAAAGATCTTCTATGTGGATCCAGCTTACCATTTGCCTGCCACTGGAAAGGATAGCCGCTAATCCAAACTTTATTGGTTTTTTAAATTCCACGAATGCGCCACCATCATTGCTTAAAACAATGCCTGTTCTTAATTTACATACACGTATACCCAATGCTGCTGCAGGCTCAATACTTTGTTCCCATAACAGGCAGGTGTGTCCTAAAAAAGCTGCATCTGCCGGCTCGGTCTCAACAAAATAATGCCCCGCTTCTTTGTCAGCTCCATACCAGCCAATGGCGGAAGCGCTGATAATGGCTTTTACTTTATTGGTATTATTCTTTAAAGTATCAACCAATAATTTGCTGCTGAGCGTCCTGCTTTCAACAATTTCTTTTTTGTATGATTCGCTCCATCTTTTTTCTACCACACCAGCGCCCACAAGATGTATAATATAATCTGCGGCCTGTATTGCCTCAATATCTATGAGCTGTTTTTTTATGTCCCATGCAGCATAACTTATCAATTTATTGTTTTCTTTTTTAGATGGCGATCTCGTAAGAATAATTATTCGATAACCCGGGTCGCAGAGCAGTTTTGTAAGCGCTTTACCTATAAGACCTGTTCCGCCGGTGATGAGGATTGTTTGCATGGTATAAAGATACGGGATACGGGATACGAGATACGAGATGTAGAATATTGGAAATGTTTTTATCTCGTATCCTGCATTTTTGTATCCCGTATCTGGCATCCTTTTTTATCGTAATTTTAAAGTAAAGAACTGCTACATGAAATATTTCGGATTCATATTGGTCTTCACATTGTGTTTACAGGCGAATGGCAATGCGCAAAAAATAACTTACTCAGAATATCTTAAGAACGAAACAAGTGATATTTTTTTTGAAATACTTGGTAAGGTTGATAGCAATTATGTTGTTTATAAGAACGTAAGACAAAAGCACCTGCTTACTAAATACGACAATGAAATGAACATTGTTGGTAATATTCCACTTGATTTTGTACCTGAACGAACATTTAATATCGACTTTATTGTATACCGCAATTTTTATTACCTCGTATGGCAATACCAGAAAAATAGTATTGTTTACTGTATGGCCATGAAAATGGATCTGAATGGGAAACAATTGAACGAACCATTGCAATTGGATACAACCAGGATCAGCATACTGGCAGATAATAAAATTTACACAACTATTTTTAGCGAGGATAAACAAAAGATACTGGTCTATAAAAGACAATTAAAGGATGAAACCCTTACACTTGTAACAAAATTATACGATTCAAATCTTCAATTGCTTGATAGTACAAGGGCTGCATTGAAATTTAATGATGACAAAGAAGTATATAGTGATCTTGCGTTGGATAACAACGGGATCATCGTTTTCGCAAAAGAAACAAAACGATCAAGAAAAGATACAGCTACCGATCTCGAAATTACTTTACACAAACCGGGGCTGGGAAATTTCAGAACTTATAAGATATCACTGGGACGAAAGATCATTGAAGAAATAGAAATAAAACCAGATAACCTGAATAAACATTTTATCATTAACTCGTTTTATTATGGACAACGCAAAGGGAGCATCGAAGGGTTGTTCACTTCTTTTATTGATATGAACGGGGA
The DNA here is from genome assembly GCA_047601875.1 of Ferruginibacter sp. Taxonomy (GTDB): domain Bacteria; phylum Bacteroidota; class Bacteroidia; order Chitinophagales; family Chitinophagaceae; genus Ferruginibacter. The sequence goes on from JASGIL010000001.1 coordinate 2,975,584, forward strand.
AAAACCGATCAGGGCAGCATTCAATCATTTTTCAGATTCATTTCGATATTCAATAAACAGTGATGACCAGGCACGTTTCGTTTTTGATAATCTTGTTATCCGAAATGCGATCGTGAAAAAAAATGGTGGATTTATATTGTCTGCCGAAGATTTTTATACGGAGAGTCTTTTTAATAATGCATGGAACAGGCAATACTACAACAGCCCCTTTGTTTCTTCTTATGATTATTATCTTTCGAGTCCTTACTATTATGGTTACAGGCCATACAGGTCAGATGGTGAAGCAACAACACGTTATTATTATAATGACGTAGCAGTTTTAAGTGTTGACAGTGCACTGCACCTGGAATGGAACAGCGTTATTCATAAAAAGCAATATGATGTAGACAATGAAAATTATCTTTCTTTCGGTCTTATGAACCAGGGAGGAGAAATTCATTATTTATTTATCGACCGGGACAGGCAGAAACAGGTGATCACCAACCAAAGCATTTTGCCAAGCGGGCAGGTAAAAAGATATCCTACTTTAAAAAGCAATGAAGTTGGTTATGGATTTATGCCGAAACTTGCCAAACAAACGGGCGCCAAACAAATGATCATTCCGTTGGTTTATGGTGGCCGTATCATGTTTGCAAAAGTTGATTTTTAGGAATGCCACTGATTCACTGATTATAGCTGATAGCTCATGGCTAAACCTTATTTTTGCATCACAATTATCTCTTAAGCTAATAATCAACTTCTGTGATAGGCACATTCAAAGCCAACAATCCATATAATAATTTCCTGCTTCTGTTATATGGGCTTGTATTAAAGCTGCCAATGTTCATACATCCAAGGGTTCCTAAAGCGCAACAACTGGATGGGTTCTTATACAGGGCATTATTAAAATGGCTTGCTCCCAATTGCGATCCAATACCCGTTGTTTATAGTTTTCTTGCATTCTTTTTACTTTATATACAGGCGATCTCGGTAAACAAACTGCTGAATTCGCATCGCCTGTTGCCGAAGCCAAATTATCTTGCGGGCATGAGCTACCTGCTCATTACTTCTCTCTTTTCGGAATGGTACGGTTTGTCTGCACCACTTATTGTAAATACATTTTTGATATGGGTGCTGTCAAGATTGTGTACCCTGTACAATAATCCCAATGCCAAGACAATACTCTTTAACATTGGTATGGTAACGGGGTTGGGTACATTATTTTATTTTCCATCTATTGGTTTTTCTTTATTGATCATTGTGGGTGTGATTATTACCCGTCCTTTTAAATTACCTGAGTGGATCATCGCATTGCTGGGAATACTTACCCCATATTATTTTTTTGGATCATGGTTTTATTTAACAGGCAGGTGGGAGAGTTATACATTTCCAGGCTTTTCTATTAACGGACCGGTGTTTCATGAAAACATTTCAGCTTATACAGTGTTGATACTTGTATCGATCATAATTTTTACGGGAATACTATTTATTCAAAACAATATGAGGCGCCTGTTGGTACAATCAAGAAAAAGCTGGAGCCTTATTTACCTTTATTTATTGGTGGCGATGCTTGTCCCTTTTTTAAATGCCACACACAATTTCGATTACTGGATATTAACGGCTGTTCCGATCGCAACCTTTAGTGCTGCAGCATTTTTATTTCCCGAAAGAAAATGGTTCGCCATTTTTTTTCACTGGAGCCTCGTATTGCTGGCAATTATAGTTGGATATTTTATAAAATAATGTTGCGCAGAGGCCGTAATTTTGTAATGGTGAATGGTTCTAACAAATTAAAAAATCCTCACAATGAAATTTGGCGTAGTAATGTTTCCTGGTTCTAATTGCGACAGGGACATGGTAGATGCATTGCAAAATGACCTTGACCAGGAAGTGATAACCCTGTGGCACAAGGATAAAGATATCAGCATGTTTAACACCGATGATTGTATTGTGCTGCCCGGCGGGTTCAGTTATGGCGATTACCTGCGTTGCGGTGCCATCGCAAGGTTTAGCGCGATGATGCAGAGTGTTACCGCATTTGCCGGAAAAGGTGGAAAGGTATTGGGCGTTTGTAACGGATTCCAAATCTTATGCGAAAGCGGTTTGTTGCCAGGCGCTTTATTAAGAAATGCCCACCAGCAATTTGTTTGTAAAAATATTTATTTAATAAATGGGAGCAGTTCAGGGGGGAAGGCTTTAAAAATTCCGGTGGCTCATGGAGAAGGAAGGTATTTTGCAGGCAATACTGATATGGAACTGATCCAGAAAAACAACCAGGTAAAATACCGTTATTGTGATGAGGGCGGAAATATTACAGATGAAAGTAATCCGAATGGTGCGATGCTTAATATTGCAGGAATTTGTAATAAAGAAGGAAATGTAGTTGGAATGATGCCGCATCCTGAAAGAGCTTGTAGTACCGCTTTGGGCAATAATGATGGGAGGGTGGTGTTTAAGTCGTTATTTGGCATTGGCTGATTTGAAAATTTGAAGATCATAACATCTCAATTCTTTGAAACCCCTAATCGTCAAATTTTCAAATCAAATATTAACAACCTTTACTTCCAAAACCCCCATAAGAATTATATTTTTGAAGGATATTTTACGTTTAGACAGAAACGAATTATGAAAAAAACATTACTCTTTGCTTTTCTCCTTTTAGCCATTGTTTCCGGCACCCGTGCCCAATTGATAGATCCTGTTCAATGGACTTACACGGCAAAAAAAATTGCTGATAAAACATATGAGTTGCACATGACCGCAGTACTGGATAACAAATGGCATATATATGCACAGGATGCCGGAGAAGGGCCTGAACCGACTTCATTTAAATTTACCGGTAATCCATTGGTAAAACTGGATGGAGCAGTAAAGGAAGAAGGCAAGCTTGAAAAATCATTTGATCCCAACTTCAATTCCACGCTGAAATTCTACGCCAATAAAGTTGATTTTGTACAGAAGGTTAAATTAAAATCATCGGTTTCTACAGTCGTAAAGGGAACTGTCACCTATATGACATGTGATGATAAAAAGTGCCTGCCGCCAAAAGAAATTCCTTTTTCCATAAAAGTAGAAGGCAAATAAATTTTAATTTCATGATCCCGATTTAATCGGGATTTTTTATTCGATTATTATGCATGTTTTTAAGTCAGCCTTTTTATTTGTTCTCTCAATTATTCTCTTTTCAAAAATTTCGCATGCCCAGGACAGCACATTTATAAAATGGGAACCATCTTTTAAAAAGATCAGCGATAAAGAGTATGAAATAAAATTAAAAGGAACAATAAAGAACGGCTGGCATTTATATACTGATAAAGATGATGAAGAAGGATTGTCAGGAATAACACTTTCTTACGATGATTCTTCAATTACAAAAAGTACTTTAAAATTCAATACTACCTACACCGTTATTGAAGATGCGGTTTTTGAAAAAAAGAAAAAAAATGTTGCAACTGGTGCAATCGAGATCATTCAAACAATTCATTTTGCAAAAGAAGTTACGCCTGTTGTAAAGGTTAAAATAAATTATGAAACTGCGGATGCAACAAATTTTATTCCCGAAGAACAAAAGTTAAGTATTACACTGGATGCAACTGCTGCTACGCAAACTGTCAACAGGATTTTAATTCCATCTATTGATATCAATCATACACAAACAAATTGTGGTACATCATCTGCCATTAATTCAGATACAAAATCAACAGGGCTCCTGAATTTATTTTTACTTGGTTTTCTTGGCGGCCTGGTGGCACTGTTAACACCTTGTGTGTTTCCAATGATACCATTAACTGTTTCTTTTTTCACTAAAAAAGCAACAACAAAAAAATCAGGTATTCGCAATGCATTCCTATATGGGTTCTTTATATTTTTTATTTACATATTGTTAAGTCTGCCATTTCATTTTCTTGATAAACTGAACCCGGAGATACTGAATAATATTTCAACCAATGTCTGGCTGAATATTTTCTTCTTCGCCATTTTTATATTTTTTGCATTCTCATTTTTTGGATACTATGAGATCACATTGCCTGCGGGACTGTCGAGCAAAGCCGATAGCAAAGCAGGTGCAGGAAATATTTTCGGAATATTTTTTATGGCGCTTACATTGGCGCTTGTTTCTTTTTCATGTACGGGCCCGATACTTGGTTCTTTATTGGCAGGCTCATTATCGGGTGATGGTGGCGCCATGCAATTAACATCAGGCATGGGCGGCTTTGGGTTGGCGTTAGCTTTACCATTTGCATTGTTTGCATTGTTTCCAAACTGGTTAAATTCATTGCCTAAATCGGGTGGCTGGTTAAATACAGTAAAAGTTGTTCTTGGGTTCGTTGAACTGGCGCTTGCAATGAAATTTTTCTCCAATGCAGATCTTGTAAAACATTGGGGCTTGCTGAAACGTGAGATCTTTATTGGTCTTTGGATCATCATCAGTGCAGGGTTGACCATTTATCTTTTTGGAAAAATTAAGTTTAAACATGATTCGCCAATAAAAAAACTGGCGTCAACAAGAATTGTTTTAGGATTGATCGTCGGCCTGTTCACGCTTTATCTTTTACCAGGTGTTACCAATACAAAGTATGCTAATCTTACATTGATCAGTGGTTTTCCGCCACCGTTATATTATAGTATTTATCAAAAAGAATCAGACTGTGTGTTGGGATTAAATTGTTCTCATGATTATGAAGAAGGATTAAAAATGGCAAAGGCAGAACACAAACCGGTCTTACTTGATTTTACAGGATATGCCTGCGTCAATTGTCGCCGTATGGAAGAAAAAGTATGGAGCCAACCCGATGTTTATAAATTAATGAGGGAGAAATACATCGTGATCTCCCTATATGTTGACGATAAGAAAAAATTGCCTGCTGCAAACCAATTTACTTATAAAACAAAAGAAGGTGTAGAAAAAGAAATTAATACCGTAGGCGACAAATGGGCAACATTTGAAACGGAAAATTTTTCCAACAACTCACAACCTTTGTATGCAATTATAAATACAGATGAAGTTTTACTAACACGTCCAATAGGATATACTCCTTCTGCAAAAGAATATTTGGAATGGCTGCAATGTGGGGTTGATGCTTTTAATAAAAAATAAGTTTATAGAATATCGAACAAGGAACACGGAATGTCGAATATTGAACCGTGCTGTACTTGAACATTGAATATTGTACGTTGAATATTGAAAATTTGAAAATGCCGAACAGAATATTCAATGCCCAACGTACAATATTCAATGTTCAATAGAAACGTTCCTATTTGGCTTTAGAAAATAAAAAGCCCCTTCCGTTTCCAGAAGAGACTTCAATATGGGGGTTACAAGCTATTATTATAAAGCGATCTGTTTTTCAGTCATCATCTTGCGCAGGTTGATCAAACCATAACGCATTCTGCCAAGCGCTGTATTAATGCTGCATTTTGTTAAACCTGCAATTTCTTTAAAGCTAAGGTCAGCATAATGACGAAGAATAATTACTTCTCTTTGATCTTCCGGTAACATATCGATCATTTTTCTAACACGGTCATGACTTTGATCAGCCATCATGCGTTGATCAGCACCCGCTTCAAAGAAGTTAAGTACTTCAAAAATGTCGCGGTCGTCACTTGTTTTAATACTTGGACTACGCTTTACTTTTCTGAAATGATCCACGCATAAGTTGTGGGCTATGCGCATTGCCCATGGTAGAAATTTTCCTTCATCTGTATAACGACCGCCTTTAAGCGTATCAATTATACGGATAAACACATCCTGGAAAATATCTTCAGCGAGATATTTATCTTTTACTAATAAGTAAATAGATGTGTAAATTTTGTCCTTGTAACGAACTACTAAAGTTGCAAGGGCATTTGCATCGCCGTCCATGTATGAACGAACTAGTTGCTGGTCGGTAAGGTTGTTAAGGCATTTCATAAACTTCTACAGTTTTAAGTGGTTTAGGACTATTTTGTTACTGGGTCCAATAAGTGGGAAAAGTTGCGTAGAAGTCTGTCGTGATAGGCATCTGCGGTTTTTCGTTTATTGGATATTGGACTGTGAAAGTATAGATAAAAAATAAACCGCCAAATCTTTTCGAAGCTTTTTTTGGTAAAATCCAAAACTAAAGTACTTGTTCTCGAAATCATTCGTATATCTACGTAGTGACTTTACCAATATTTTCACAATTGACAGTAATTACTCTATAAACCGGTAATTTTGCATCGTAATATGGAAGCAAAAATTGTAAGGAAAAAAAAAGAAGTTGCACAATATCCACCAGAGGGAGTTATTGTAAAATCAAGTAATGATATTTTAATAAAAGGTGCACGTGTTCACAACCTAAAGAACATAACTGTAGAGATACCACGTAATAAACTTGTTGTTGTTACGGGTGTTTCCGGTTCGGGAAAATCATCACTCACCATTGATACTTTATTTGCAGAAGGGCAACGTCGTTATGCAGAAAGTCTTAGTGCATACGCACGCCAGTTCATGCAACGTATGAACAAACCTGATGTTGATTATATAAAAGGTCTTTGTCCCGCTATTGCGATTGAACAAAAAGTAATTACACGTACACCACGTAGTACTGTTGGCAGCATGACGGAGATTTACGATTACCTGCGCCTGTTGTTTGCACGTGCAGGAAAAACAATATCACCTGTTAGCGGAAGAGAAGTAAAGAAAGATGATGTGGCAGATGTGATCGCTGCTATCAATACATTAAAAGAAGGAGATAAAATATTAATACTTGTTCCGTTTAAAAAAGGAAGGAACCGTGATATAAAAGAAGAGCTGAATATTTTATTGCAAAAAGGTTTTTCAAGATTATACCAGGACAATGAAATATTAAGGATAGAGGATTTGCTGGAAATGAAAGACATTAAATCTTTTATTTCAACACTGGATGATAAAAAAGGTTCGGCTTCTTACATATTGATCGACAGGTTAATTAAAAAAGATTTTGAAGAAGATGATCTTCATCGTATTTCCGATTCTTTGAATACAGCTTTCTATGAAGGAGAGGGCATGATGGAAATGGAGATCAATGGAAAAAAGATCCTGAACTTCAGCAATAAGTTTGAACTGGATGGAATACAGTTTGAAGAACCGGTACCCAATCTTTTTTCATTTAATAATCCTTTTGGTGCCTGCCCAACCTGCGAAGGTTTTTCTCAGATACTTGGTATTGATCCCGATCTTATCATTCCTGATAAGCGGCTAAGCGTGTACGAAGGTGCCGTAGCCCCATGGAAAGGAGAAAAACTTAGCCAGTGGCGTGATGCGTTTGTAAGAGCAGCAAAGAAATTTGATTTCCCGGTTCATAAACCAATTATGGACCTGAATGCAACACAGCTTGAACAATTGTGGAAAGGAAATCAATACGTAGAAGGCATTGACGCTTTCTTTAAAGAAGTAGAACAGAATTTATATAAAGTACAATATCGTGTGTTGTTGAGCAGGTATCGCGGCAGAACACTTTGTACAGATTGTAAAGGTTATCGCTTACGCAAAGAAGCACTGTATGTAAAAGTTGGCGGTAAACATATTGGTGAGTTGTGTGAGTACCCTGTAAAAGATCTGCAGGAATGGTTCAATAAATTAAAACTAAGTGAATATGATGGCCAGGTGGCAAAAAGAATCTTGATTGAGATTCATCATCGCTTAAAAACATTGATCGATGTTGGGCTGGGATATCTTACTTTAAACCGTCTTGCTAATTCATTAAGCGGCGGTGAGAGCCAACGCATTCAACTTACACGCAGCCTTGGAAGCAACCTTACCAACTCATTGTATATCCTGGATGAACCTTCTATCGGTCTTCACAGCAGGGATACAGAAAGATTGATCGTTGTTCTAAAAGAATTAAGAGATCTTGGAAATACGGTTGTTGTGGTAGAACACGATGAGATGATGATGCGTGAAGCTGATCATATCATTGATATGGGCCCATTGGCAAGCCATCTTGGTGGCGAAGTGGTGGCTGCAGGAAATTATGATGAACTTATCGCAGATAAGGACAGCTTAACAGGAAAATATTTATCTGGCAAACTAACAATAGAGCCACCTAAGCATATCCGTAAGTGGAACAGGTCGATAACCATTGAAGGAGCCGTTCAGAATAATTTAAAGAACATTAACGTACAATTTCCATTAAATATATTGTGTGCGGTAAGTGGCGTAAGCGGTAGTGGTAAAACAACATTGGTAAAACAAATTCTTTATCCTGCATTACAAAAAATAAAAGGGGAGTTTGTTGATAAACCAGGTTTGTTTCATGGCATTACCGGCGATATTGACCATATCAAACAAATTGAACTGGTTGATCAGAACCCAATTGGTAAATCCAGCCGCAGCAATCCTGTTACTTATATTAAAGCATACGATGAGATACGTGATCTCTATGCAAAGCAACCATTGAGTAAAATGAGAGGCTTCCAACCAAAGCATTTTTCATTTAACGTTGATGGAGGAAGATGCGATGCATGTAAAGGAGAAGGAGAACAAATTGTTGAGATGCAATTTTTGGCGGATGTTCATTTGGTATGTGATGTATGTAATGGCAAGCGTTTTAAAGAAGAGATACTTGATATAAAATACAACGACAAGAATATTTACGAATTGCTGGAGATGAGTGTTGATGAAGCGATTGAATTCTTTAACAAAGATCCGAAAGATGGAAAGGATGTTGCAAAAAAAATACAACCATTGAGTGATGTGGGATTGGGGTATGTAAAACTCGGCCAGTCATCCAATACATTAAGTGGTGGTGAAGCTCAGCGTGTAAAGCTTGCATCTTTTCTTGGTAAAGGAAAAGGTCAGGGTCATATACTTTTTATTTTTGATGAACCTACAACTGGTTTACACTTTCACGATATAAAAAAATTATTGGCGTCTTTTAATGCATTGGTAGAGCAAGGTCATTCGATCATTGTAATTGAGCACAACACAGATGTATTAAAAAGTTGTGACTGGATCATTGATCTCGGTCCCGAGGCCGGAGCTGATGGTGGTAATTTGGTGTTTGCCGGTAAACCACTTGATCTTAAAAAAGTGAAGGGGAGTTATACTGCGAAGTTTTTGTAAAGAGGAAATCAGATGTCAGCAATCAGAAAACACAGCTGATATCTGACATCTGATTTCTGATACCTTAGCGAAGTCTGTTACTTTCTTTAATGATCTTATTATCCTTGTTTATTCCACGAATTGCTAGGATGAAAAAAATAATGATAAGCAGTTGCAGAATTGCAGTCAACGAAAATGTTCCTGTGCCGGCAATAAAGGTTGTTGTTTCTCTATAGTATAAATAAATAAGCAGTCCTTCAAGTAAAATTCCCAAAATACATAACCTCATTTGTAATGCACGGTTGCTATATAAAAAAATAGTAAACAATGCGGCTACGCCAATTGCAATGGTAAGCAGCATCAGTGTAAAATTTTCTGTTCCCAATAACCTGTAAGAAGGAACATTCACGCCGTTCGTACCACTATAGAACGGTACTTTCAAACTTATAAATGCACAGGCCGATGCAAGTAGTAACCAGATTGATTGTATACGTTGTATCATAAAAAATATTTTAAAGTCAACCTCAGAAATATTTTAGTTTGGTGTTTAGTGTTGATCAACACCAAACACTAAACACCAAACATTTTCGCACTGAGGTAAAAAATTATTTTAATTCGGGATAAAGTGGAAACTGCTGCATAAAAGTTTTCACTTCTTCTTTTACGGCTGCAATTGTTTTTTCATCATCTATATTCATAAGCACCCTGTCGATAAAATTTACAACCGTTTGCATATCTGTTTCCTTCATACCACGTGTTGTAACTGCTGGTACACCTATACGTATTCCACTTGTTACAAACGGGCTTTTATCATCAAAGGGAACTGCATTTTTATTTAAGGTAATATGCGCCTTGTCTAAAGTTTCCTGCGCTTTTTTACCAGTGATGTTTTTATTCCTGAGATCGATCAGCATTAAATGATTGTCGGTACCGCCACTGATGATCTGGTAATCTTTCGCTACAAAAGCCTTCGCCATTGCCTGTGCATTTTTTTGAACCTGCTTAACATAGATTGTATAATCATCAGTAAGTATTTCACCAAATGCAACGGCTTTAGCGGCGATCACATGTTCAAGTGGGCCGCCTTGTGTACCGGGGAAAACAGCCATATCCAATAAATGGCTCATCATGCGGATATTTCCTTTAGGGTCCTTTAATCCAAAAGGATTTTCAAAGTCTTTCTTCATCATGATGATACCGCCTCTTGGTCCACGCAATGTTTTATGTGTAGTACTTGTAACAAAATGGCAATGATCAAAAGGAGAATTCAATAATCCTTTTGCGATCAGCCCGGCCGGATGTGCCATATCACACAGTACAAATGCATTGATCTCGTCTGCTACTTTTCTTATTCTTGTATAATCAATATCGCGGCTGTAAGCAGATGCACCGCAAATGATCAACACCGGTTTTTCTGTGCGTGCTTTTTCTTCCAGCATCTCATAATCAATAATGCCGGTCTCTTTTTTTACACCATAAAATAATGGTTTATATAATTTACCTGAAAAATTTACAGGAGAACCATGTGTAAGGTGGCCACCCATGCTAAGATCAAGTCCGAGTATTTTATCGCCCGGTTGCAAAATAGCACTCATCAATGCAGCATTTGCCTGGGCGCCACTATGAGGCTGCACATTTGCATATTCACAATTGAATATTTGTTTCAGTCGATCGATAGCAAGTTGTTCTACCTGGTCCACGATTTCGCATCCCCCATAATACCTTCTGCCGGGATAACCTTCTGCATATTTATTGGTAAGTGATGTACCCATTGCCTGCATTACCTGTAAGCTTGTAAAGTTTTCACTCGCTATCAGTTCGATGCCATTGCGTTGTCTTTCTAATTCTTTATCTATGAGGTCGAAGATTACCTTGTCTTTTTGCATAAATTATTTTTATAGCGCAAATATAAGATGAGGAGTGCAATGTTGATAGGTTTACAGGTTAACAGGGTTGGGGGTTTAAGTAACTCCTTGTTAACTTATAAACATGTTAACCTGTTAACCGACCCTAATGTGTTCATTTTACACAAAATTTATTTACTTTCACGTCCCCAAGCAGGAAAAATAAATGAAAGCCATCATCCCAGTAGCCGGCGCAGGCACAAAACTTCGCCCGCATACATATACTCAACCCAAGGCGTTAATTCCATTAGCGGGAAAAACGATACTTAGTATTATCATCGATCAACTCAAAGATGCAGGCATAACAGATTTCATTTTTATCATTGGATACCTCGGAGAAAAAATACAGGATTATGTGCAAGACAATTATCCTGAACTTACCTGCCATTTCATTACACAGGGCGAACGTCATGGGATCGGGCATGCCATTGATCTTACAAAAGATATTGTTGGACAGGATGAAGTATTGATCGTACTGGGTGATACCATTGCTGAATATGATGTAAAAGAAATTCTTCAATCACCTTACTCAATGCTTGGGGTTAAAAAAGTAGATGATCCACGCAACTTCGGAGTTGCCGAAATTGAAGAAGATGGTTCTATCAGCCGTGTTGTTGAAAAACCATCTATTCCAAAAAGCAATATGGCGCTCGTGGGTGTTTATAAGATCAAGGAAACAAATTTCATGTACAGTTGCCTCGATAAAATTGTGCAGGGTAAAACAAGCTATGAAGATTTTAATCTTACAGATGCGCTTGAATGTATGATCGGTCACGGAGCAAAATTTCAATCATTCAAAGTAACCAACTGGTTTGATTGCGGTAAAAAAGAAAGCCTGCTTGAATCAAATGCCATCCTGCTGAAAAAATTTGGCGGCAATGGACAGGATGCAGGTAAATATAAAAACACCATTATCATTCCACCGGTTAGTATTGGTAATGGATGCGATATTAAAAATTCTGTTATTGGTCCCAATGTAGCCATTGGTGATAATACAACGGTAAGTCATGCGATCATTAAAGATTCTATTATAGGTGCCTATTCAAATCTATTCGAGATCGTACTCAATAATTCTCTCATCGGAAGTGATGCTGAAGTAAAAGGTGTAAGCAGGAATCTGAATATTGGTGATAATACGGCGATAGACCTGGGGGGTAGTAGTAAATGATCAGTTTCTTTTTTCCTATAATTAAAAATTAAGAATTAAAAATTAATTGGCTCTGATAACCGGAGCCACTTCTGCTTTTATAAGCTATTAATTTTTAATTTTTAATTTTTAATTCTCATTTCAGCATTATTTTGCACCCATGAACGCCACCCCAAACCGCATAACAGAATTATTCAAAATAGATATTCCCCTTGTACAAGCCGGCATGATCTGGGCCAGTGGCTGGAAATTAGCCAGTGCCGTAAGCAATGCAGGCGGACTTGGTTTATTGGGAAGCGGAAGTATGTACCCGCATATTTTAAAAGAACATATTCAAAAATGCAAAGCGGCAACCAATAAACCCTTTGGTGTGAATGTGCCGCTTTTGTATCCTGATATTGATAAACACATTCAAACGATCATCGACGAAAAAGTACCAATCGTTTTTACTTCTGCAGGCAATCCCAAAACATATACATCAACATTGAAACAACATGGTATTACTGTAGTGCATGTTGTTAGCAGCAGCAAGTTTGCATTAAAAGCACAGGATGCAGGTTGCGATGCAGTAGTAGCAGAAGGCTTTGAAGCCGGTGGTCATAACGGTAGGGAAGAAACGACAACATTTGTTTTAATACCTGCTGTTTCACAGGCAGTACAAATTCCTGTAATAGCTGCAGGTGGTATTGCAACCGGCAGGCAAATGCTTGCAGCAATGATACTGGGTGCATCGGGCGTACAGGTAGGCAGCAGGTTTGTTACAAGCAATGAGGCATCGAGCCATATTAATTTTAAGAATGCGATTGTAAATTCAGCAGAAGGTGATACCATTTTATCACTCAAACAACTTACACCCGTTCGTCTTTTAAAAAATAATTTTTATAAACAAGTACATGAAGCGGAATTGCATGGCGCACCTATAAATGAACTGGAAGTATTATTAGGAAGAGGAAGGGCCAAACGTGGTATGTTTGAAGGCGATCTCGAAGAAGGCGAATTGGAAATTGGGCAAGTAAGTGCTTTACTAGATAAAATACAGCCTGCAGCTGATATTGTAGCAGAGATATGGCAGGAGTACAATGCAATAAAAAACAGTTTAAAGTAAAGTAATATTTTTCACCGCACAGAACGAGAGAGGGTGAATTTCAAACTGACCTACTGCCGACAACCCTATAAAACATCAGGCTCAGAAATAATATATTATATTTGCGCTGATTCTATTTTCTAAACTAACCCCTGCAAGAAATGCAACGATCACCCTGGAGGATTGTATTAAAATTTTTGGTATTCGGTTTCCTTATTCTTTGTTCTGTTACAACATATAGCCAGGTTCCCCAGGTTCCAGAAGAAATGTTGCCCAATCAAATAGATCCCAAAACACTTTCACCTGCACAGCTTACATCATTATTAAGTGATAAAAATAAAGAGAACCAGGGCAAGGATAAAAATGCTGACCTAAGCAAGAAGACAAGACTGGAAAAGGATAGTATCGTTAAAGATAACGTGAGGCAGAATGAATACAGCGCCGATAAAACCTATGGGGCAAATGTTTTTCAATACGGTTCTATAACAGATGTAAATGAAATGTCTACACCACCATTGGATTACCCGATAGGGGTAGGCGATAATATTGTAGTATCATTATGGGGCGCTGCGGAATTCCAGGAAAGTTATATCGTTGCAAAAGATGGGCCATCTTTCCAATGGGATTGGGAAAAATAAATGTACAGGGACTTACATTCGATAATATGCGTTCTATAGTTGATGCTAGGTTTAGAAGCGTAGTGCCTGCCGGTACAAATATTTCTGTTTCGCTGGGACAACCAAGAAGCATTAGTGTGAATGTTGTTGGTGAAGTAGTTAATGGAGGTCCGTTTGTTGTATCAGCTTTTTCAAATGCTTTTAATGTAATATCTGTTGCAGGGGGCGTTACAGAATTTGGTAACCTGCGTAATATCCAGATCAAAAGAGCGGGCCGTGTGATCGATGAACTGGATGTATATAAATATTTAACAACAGGAGATTTTGGAAAACATATTTACCTGCAGAATAATGATTTTGTGATCGTAGGATTTGTAGAGAAAAAAGTATTGGCAACCGGCCAGTTTAAAAGACCCATGTATTATCAACTAAAAAAAGATGAAGGTGTAAGAGCACTTTTGAAATATACCGGGGGAATAAGTTCAAGCGGTCTTGCATCCGGGCTAAAAGTGATACGCACTGAAAATGAAAAACAGGTACAACATGATGTTAATGCAAATGCGATCATAAGAATACCTGGCCAGGATTACATGCTTGAAGATGGCGATATCATAAAAGTAAATTTAATAAAAGAAGGTATATCCAATAAGATCGAGATCAGGGGAGAAGTAACTTACCCGGGTATATATGAACTAAGAGATGGTGATCGTTTATTCGATATCATCAATCGTGCAGGTGGTGTTACCCGCAATACTTATTTACCACGTGCTTATGTTTTCAGGGGTGCGGGTGATTCAACAAATTTAAAATCAGATAAACTCGAGATCAATTTATCAGAGATCAACAAAAACGATTCAAACAGTATCAGCAACGTATTGTTGACATCAAACGATGTGATACAACTTTTTGCTCAAAGCGAATTCGGTGACCAGCAATTTGTAGAGATCTTTGGCGAGGTACGCAAAGAAGGAAAATTTATAAAATATGGCGGCATGACCCTGCAGGATCTTTTGTATTTATCTGGCGGCTTAAAGCAATCTGCAGAATATGGCAGGCTCGAAATTTCCAGCATTGTAAATATTGATTCCGCAAAACAAGGAGTATTGCCAACACGTACGGTAGTAAAATCTTATTCCATTCTGCCAAACCTGCAAATAGATTCGGCTTCGGCCCGTGTTATTCTAAAGCCATACGACCAGGTATTTGTAAGGAAAAATCCAACATTTGAACTTCAACAAAATATTGAATTGAGGGGATTGATAAAATACCCGGGGCTTTATCCAAGGCTTGATAAATACGAACACCTGTCTTCTTATATTGACAGGGCTGGTGGATTGAAAGAAAATGCTAACCTCGCCGGAGCTGTATTGTTGCGCTTAAAAACAAAAGAACAAAGAGAGGCACTTGCAGATACAGCAAAACAACTTAAGGTAGACTCCAATGGTGTTGTTATTAAAGACAGCCTGCCGCCGATATCAGAATATCTTGACGAACCTATAAGCATTGATCTTAATAAAGCACTTCAAAACAGGGGTTCAAAGCATGATATTGTTTTACAGGATAAGGATGTAATATTTGTTCCTGAAATAGATCCGTTTGTAACGGTAACAGGTATTGTTCAATCACCGTTGAAATTGGCCTTTGATAAAGAACACACCCATTTACCATATTATATCGATAAAGCAGGAGGCTACGGAATAAAACCCTGGCGAAAACGTGTGTATGTGAAATATGCAAATGGAAAAAGTAGAAGAACAAGAAGTTTTGGGTTCCTGCATTTTTACCCGAGGGTACAGGAAGGATCAGTGATAGTAGTTCCTCAGCGTCCTGCCGGAGGAGAAGGAAGCGATATTGTAAAATCAGTGATCGTTGCTGCTATCCCGGTTATACTTACAGCAATTATATTTAAATACGTAAAATAAAACCTGGTTCACGTGACAAATCACGAACTCGTTAAAAAAATATTTTTAAGAATATCCCGTTTTAAATTGTTGATCATTTTAGGAGGGGTTATTGGTGCCGTTTTTTTGTTCATCTATGCAAAAAGAGTAGAGCCGGTGTATACATCACGTGCAACTGTGTTCCCGTTAAATGCAACACCGGATAATTCTGCAGCCACCAGTGCGTTGACAAGTATGCTTGGTTTGGCAGAAACACCAAAAAGTTTTAGCCAGGAAGCTTCTATCAATATTGTTGAACTGGCACAAAGCCGTAATACAAGAGAAGCCGTTGCATTGGCACATTTACCCGATCGTGGAAACCGAACCATTGCAAGCCTGCTTATTGAGAATTATAATAAAACAAAAGAAACTTTTGTACCTAAAATAAAAGAGCCAGCTGATTCTGTTGCATTGGCTTCAATAGGAGGTAATTTATTAAAACCAGATTTCACAGCCAAGATAAATAAGAACGGGATACTGGAAGTTAATTATAGTTCCAAGGATATATCACTTGTATCGCCGATCACGTATGTGTTCATTGATAAGATATCTGAATTTTATAAAGAACTCAAAATAAAGAAAGCGAAACTTGATTATGATTTTACGGTGAATAAAATTGATTCTTTGGATAAAGTATTGGACAGTTTTGATAAGAGAGCCATTCATATGGCAAATACAACACTGTTTGTAGCAACAGATAAACTCGAGTTCCAGGTGCCGAAGGAAAATCTTGCGAACGAAAAAGAAAGGGTTTCAAGGCAACGTGATGCATCTACCAATAACCGTGAGGAAGCATTGTGGAGGTTGCAGAAACAAACGCCCATTATCGCTATACTTGATAAGCCAGATCCACCATTTGATATTAAACAACCTTCTTCAGTCATCTTTGCCTTCATTGGATTTATTATTGGAATGATCCTGGTAGCGTTGTTGTGTATCTCGGGAATTTTGTATGGCTATGCTAAGGAGGAAGCGAAGCAGGCGATATTTGGGGAGCCGGAAGGGGAGGTGAATAATACTACTACGACTGCATAAGAATAAGAAATAAGGAATGTAAAATAAGGAATGAGAAAGTTAAACCTTTGATGAATTCAACTTTCTCATTCCTTATTATTTATTTCTTATTCCTTGTTTAACTCTTTCTAAATCCCCAACGGATCATCTCTTTCCAACTCGGTTTTTTACCATACATTAAAATACCTGTACGATAAATTTTTCCTGTCATCCAGGTAAAGAGTAAAAAGCAACCGATCAATAAAGCGATTGAAGTGATCAATTGCCATGCGGGAATATCGTAAGTAATTCTTCCCATCATAACAACAGGAGATGTTAGTGGAAACAAACTACCAAAGATCGCAAGGCTGCTATTGGGATCGTTTACTGCTTTTGTCATAATAACAAATGCCAGGATGATCGGCATTAGTATGGGAAATATTAATTGTTGCGCTTCCTGCTGGTCTTCACTCACCACGCTTCCAACTGCTGCAAAAAGAGACGCATAAGTAAGATAACCACCAATAAAATAAAATACGAATGAAACTACAATTTTTAATAATGGCAATGATGCAATACCGGCAAGGATTTCCGCGGTTTTAGATGAATTGCCTGCAGCACTAGCAGCAGCGTTTACGTTATGCAACATATCAGGAAAGATCAATGGAAGTGCAAGCTGCATCGTAAACATCAGTATGATCCAAATAGCAAATTGTGTAAGGCCCACTGCACCGATACCAACTATTTTTCCCATCATTAACTGGAATGGTTTTACGGAACTAACAATTACTTCAGCAATGCGATTCGTTTTTTCTTCGGTAACACCACGCATCACCTGTGTTCCATAAATGATCATCATCATATAAATTAAAATACCACAGGCATATGATACAATAAAAGCTGCCAACACACTGCTGCCCGAACCATCTTTTTTTGTATCATCAATTGTTTTAAGCGAAACATTGGCGGCGATGTTCTGGTATTTCTTTGGATCGATTCCCTGTGCAACCAATCGCTTGTTCTGGATCGCTTTGTTGATGATATCTTCCAATGCAGATGTTGTACTAAAGCTTGGTGATGATTGTGAGTGTAACCTGAAATTTTTTGGCGAATCAATATTTACAGGTGGTATAAATAAAAAAGCATTATAGCCCTGGTCCTTATATTTTGTTACAAAACCTGTTTCAGTTTCGTTTTGTATAAATTTTAATTTGATCGACTTATCAACGCTATCTACTTTTCCATTGAACAGGTTGCCTTCATCAATAACAGCTACAGTTTGTTTATCTGTACCACCTTTTACAGCAATTGCAATGATGGCAGCATAAAAGCCAATAATGATCAATGGAACCAATATCGTTGTTAGTAAAAAAGATTTCTTTTTAACACGTGTAAAATATTCACGGCCTATGATCAACCCGATTTTATTCATAAAAATTACTTTAAGGGAATTAATTTACATTTTGAAATTGTCTTGCAGCAGCTGTTCCTTCTACCAGCCTGATGAATATATCATTCAATGTAGGAAGTACTTCATTAAAAGAATTGATATTCACATTTTGATTGATGAAATATCTTAAAACATCATTTGGCCTGGTATCATTATTCAATTTTAAAAATATTTGATCGGGCTGGTGCTTTACAACTTCAAAAATATGTGTCATTAAATGTTCAGGTAAAACTTTTGCGCCGAGCCTGTAAAGATTCTCTTTAAAATCCTGTTTCACTTTAGTAACTGTACCATCTAATATTTTTGTTCCTTTATTCACCAACACGATATGATCGCATATCTCTTCAACCTGCTCCATACGATGCGTACTGAAGATGATGGTGCTTCCGTTTTGTGCCAGGTTAAAAATTTCTTCTTTGATAAGATTGGCATTTACAGGATCGAGCCCACTAAAAGGTTCATCAAGTATGATCAGTTTGGGCTGGTGCAATACAGTTGTTACAAACTGTAGTTTCTGGCTCATACCCTTACTGAGATCCTCTACTTTCTTGTTCCACCATGTTTCCATTTCAAATTTTACAAACCATTTTTTTATACTTGCCATTGCATCGGCCCTGCTCATTCCTTTTAATTGTGCCAGGTACAATGCCTGTTCACCAATTTTCATTTTTTTATACAGGCCCCTTTCTTCAGGCATATAACCAATGTTCATCGCATCATTCAATGCGTCGAATTTTTTTCCATTTAAAATGATATTGCCGCTATCGGGATAAAAAATGCCGGTGATCATTCTTAGCAAAGTTGTTTTGCCGGCACCATTGGGACCAAGTAATCCAAAAATGCCTCCCTGTTCAATGTTGAAACTTATATCATCAACGGCTTTTTGTGTGGCGAAATATTTTTTGAGGTTGTGGAGCTCTAATATGTTCATGTATCGATTTGAAAATTTGAAGATTTGAAAATTTGGCGATGTGAAGATAAAACGAATTCAAATGCACTTTGAAATTTTACAGGATCGGTTTCGAGGATTTTAAACTAAAGATTTATGAATAAATAAAATGATTGCTTACCCTTGTAAATGTAAACCTGGTTCAAAGAGCAATCTTCAAATCAACTAATTTTCAAATCTTCAAATCGGACAATTTCCAAATTAGCTGCGCAGCAACATTCTCCCCATCCATCGCCGCACTCACAATACCTCCTGCATAACCAGCACCTTCACCGCAGGGATAAAGATTTTGGTATTGCGGATGCTCATAGGTATCTGTATTTCTTGGAATACGAACCGGGCTTGAAGTACGGCTTTCTGTTGCAACAACATTTGCATCATTAGTATAATAACCTTTCATTTTTTTTCCGAATGCTTTGAAACCTTTTGCCAATACATCATAAACAAATGCAGGCAAAACATGTTGCAGGTCTGTAGGGTTTAAGCCGGGTAAATATGAATTGGAAGGTAATGATGCTGAAATTTTACGATCACTAAAATCAACCATTCTTTGTGCAGGTGCGGCCATATTTCCTCCACCTGCTTCAAAGGCTTTTTGTTCTACCATTTTTTGAAAATGCATGAACAACAATGGATCATCTTCTTTTATTTTTAAATGTTTGGTTGCCATGAATGCATCCTGCGGGCTGATTGTGACAACCATGCCACTGTTTGCAAATGGATTGTTTCTTTTAGAAGGGCTCCATCCGTTTACAACAATTTCGCCGGGTGAAGTTGATGCCGGCGCAATAATACCGCCCGGGCACATACAAAATGAAAATACACCTTTGCCATTTACCTGTTCAACAAGACTGTAAGATGCCGGCGGCAACAATTCATTTTTTATTGCTGAATGGTATTGTACACTGTCAATAAAAGATTGTGGATGTTCAACCCTTACACCAAGTGCAAAAGGTTTTGCTTCGATCTGTATCTTTTTTTTATGGAGCAATTCAAAAATATCACGGGCCGAATGTCCTGTCGCAAGAATATATGCATCGGCAACATGCACATCGCCATCAGCAGTTTTTACTGAAACGATCTTATCACCCTTACATTCAATATCAACTACTTTTTTTTCAAACAACACTTTGCCTCCATGATCACGAATGGCATTGCGCATGGCGGTGATTATGCCGGGCAATTTGTTGGTGCCAATATGCGGATGCGCATCGAATAAAATAGTTGAAGGGGCGCCAAATTGAACAAACAGGTTTAGTATCCTGTCGATATCGCCTCTCTTATTACTTCTTGTATAGAGTTTTCCGTCGCTGTAGGTACCTGCACCACCTTCACCAAAACAATAATTGCTCTCGGGGTTTACAATACCTTCTCTATTCAGTAAGGCAAGATCGCGGCGTCTTGATTTTACATCTTTGCCTCTTTCTAAAATGATGGGTAGTATACCGGCTTCCAGTAATTTCAGTGCAGCGAACAAGCCTGCCGGTCCTGCACCAATGATGATCACTTTTTTGGAAGCATTGGTTGTATCCTTAAAGGAAATGTTTTTCAGTTCCCTTTCATGAAAGGGTTCATCAATAAAAGCAGTAAGTGTAAGATTAATGAGTACATTTTTTCCGCGGGCATCAATGGATCTTTTCAGAATATGAAAACCGCTGATAGCAGATTGTTTTTTTGAGCAGGCCTCAGCAATTTTTCTTTTGACAGTTATTTCATCTGCAGCCTCTGAAGGCAATAAACGGAGTGATATTTTTTGTTGCATGGTTGTGTTAGGTATTATCCTAAAAACAATTAATAAAAAAGGTTTAGAAGTTTATGGGTTTAGATCGCTTAGCCTAAACTCTTAACCTTCTAAACCCCTAAGCATATAACCTTCTAACCTTAAAAAGGAAGATCATCAACTGCATCAGGAGCAGTAGATGAAAATGTATCTAAAGGTTCTAAATAATCATTATCAGGAGCTTTGGCACCCGGCTGCAGCAATTGTTCAATGCGCCATGCATCAAGGTTGGTAATATAATTGGTCTTACCATCTTTTTCCCATTTGCTACCCTTTATATTAAAGTACACTTTGATCTCGTCACCGGTATTGATCCTGTCTACAATGGCTGTTTTATCCTGTACACATTGAAATTTTACATAGTTAACGATCGTTCTGCCGTTAACATCATCTGATTTCTCTACAACAAATTCTCTTGTTTTAAAAGATTCAGTTCTCTGTACGGTATCATACTTTGTTACCAGCTTACCAGTAAGTTCATAGCCCATAAAAAAAATTTAAGTAACAAATGTAATCCTATTTGACGATAAAAAAGGATGTTTTCACCATCAAAAAAGGGGATTTTAATTCACCCGGGATGGGTTAAAATTTTTTAGATGCATTTCCATATGTTTATAATTCCTTTTTTCCAAAAATATTTTATGAAAACCAGGAAAATTTTTTGTTCTTTTTTTAAGATTTTATCCTGCAAATACCAATGAAAAAATTTATTTTTTCAAAAAATGCCATACTGTGGTTACAAGTAAAAAAACAAGTGAATAAAAAGTTTTTTTTTCAACAAATTATTTTGATATTCGCTGTCCTGCTAAAAATTAATTTTCATCGTACCACAAATTGGTTTTTGGTCAATACAAGGGGGGACAATAATAACTCAACATATATAAATTGCTTTTGGAATAATGGAGAAGTCTTTTGATAAAGTTTGGACGAATTGTTTAGAGATCATAAAAGATATAGTAGAGTGGCAACATTTTAAAACCTGGTTTGAACCCATCAAGCCTGTAGCATTAAAAGAAAAAATTCTTACCATACAAGTACCAAGTCAGTTTTTTTATGAGTACCTTGAAGAACATTATGTTTCACTCCTTGCAAAAACATTAAAGAGAGAACTTGGTAAAGAAGCAAGATTAGAGTACAGGATAATGGTGGATAGTGGGAACAGTAAGAACAAACCACTAACCATGGACATTCCGGGTAATGGTTACAAATCATATTCAAACAACGAAATGGATTTTCCGCTGGTCATAAATAATCCTGTAAAGAACCCCTTTGTAATTCCGGGGCTCAAGAAAATGCAGATTGATCCGCAGCTTAATCATTCATATACTTTTGATTCATTCATAGAAGGCGATTGTAACAGGGTTGCACGCCGTGCAGGAAAAACAGTTGCAGAAAAACCTGGAACTACTTCTTTTAATCCGCTTGTAATTTATGGTGGTGTTGGTTTGGGTAAAACACATTTGGCCCAGGCAATCGGCAATGAAGTAAAACGCCTTTATAATAATAAGGTGGTATTATATGTAAGTTCAGAAAAATTCATCAACCAGTTCATTGATCATGGTCGCAACAATGCGATCAATGACTTTATACATTTTTACCAGTTGATAGACGTATTGATCATTGATGATGTTCAGTTCTTCAATCGTGCTGAAAAATCACAGGATGCATTCTTCTCTATTTTTAATCACCTGCATCAAAGTGGTAAGCAATTAATTCTTACCAGTGATAAATCTCCGAAAGATCTTGAAGGTGTACAGGAAAGATTGCTAAGTCGTTTCCGTTGGGGATTGAGTGCCGATCTTCAATTACCGGATTATGATACCAAGATCGAGATACTTGAGAATAAAATGAAACAGGATGGCCTTGAAATGCCACGTGAAGTTGTAAAGTATATTGCTTATAATATTAATAGTAATGTGCGTGAACTGGAAGGTGCATTGATATCCCTGTTGGCACAATCTTCGCTGAACAAGAGGGAAATTGACCTTGAATTGGCAAAAAAAGTACTTAGAAATTTCGTAAAATCTTCCAGTAAAGAAATTACCATTGATGCAATCCAGAAAATGGTATGCGAATATTTTGATGTGCCTTATGATAAATTATTACAGAAAACAAGGAAGCGTGAAATTGTACAGGCAAGACAAATAACCATGTATCTCTCAAAAGCATTCACGAAAAATTCTTTAAAAACAATTGGTGAACATTTTGGGGGCCGCGATCATACTACTGTAATTCATAGTTGTCAAACAGTGAAGGATCTTATGGATACAGATAATCTTTTTAAAGAAAGTGTGCTGGAGTTGCAGCAGAAAGTGCAGTTGGCGGCAATGTAAAATATTAGGTGTTTCTAAATAACATTTTTCCAGGTCGATAATGATCTGGATTTTTTTTGAGCATAAAAAAGCTGTGAGCCATGAGCTGCGAGCCGTGAGTGATCAGCTCAAAGCTCATGGCTCAAAGCTCACAGCTTTCTTTTTTTCCTTTTTCTTCATTTTGATTTGGGCGGTATAGTATTCAACCGTATTTTTGCTGCCCCTTAAACAAGGTGTAGGTTTCAAAAGGAGAGGTGCCTGAGAGGCCGAAAGGAACGGTTTGCTAAATCGTCGTACGGGTTAAACTGTACCGTGGGTTCGAATCCCACCCTCTCCGCAACAAAGAAAGATCTTTTTAAAGGCTACTACTAACTGTTTATCGTTCGGGATGTAGCGTAGCCCGGTTATCGCGCCTGGTTTGGGACCAGGAGGTCGCAAGTTCGAATCTTGCCATCCCGACTCCAGCCCCTCAATTTGTGTTGAGGGGCTTTTTTATTTTTATAATTGGGGTTTTGTTTAATTAGTTAGTCTAGAAGAAATATTCAATATTCGACGTACAATATTCAATGTTCATCGGAACTGGATTAGATAGAACGTTCACAAATTTTAGTAAAGTGAATATTTCGAATAGAAAAACATTTCGAATCTCTATCAGCACCTGCATAAGGCGCATCTTTTGGTTGCGTTCACGCCGCAGGCGTGATTGTCCCGATGCGAAGCGTATCGGGATCAAAGCTTCCAAAAGCAGCGCCGGTGCAGGTGCGCAGCCTGCCGGCTGTGGAGGCAAACCAACTGATATAAAAAGAGTTTGCGATTAGCTATAGAGAAGCTATGAGTAAGTTTACCTAATTGTGTATTCAATATTCTTCAGTTTATAAATTTTATCAACTGCCAATCAAACAATATATTTACTTCTCAACTACTGATCAACAATGTCTGAAACTAATAACTGTCCTCTTTGTAATCGTGAATTGGCTGAACCAATTGTTCGCCATCATTTGATACCGCCAAGCAAGGGCGGCAGGGATACAGCTACAGTGGCCATGCACAAAATTTGCCAGGCCAAAGTGCATGCTGTTTTTACAGAAACGGAACAAAAAAACTATTATAATACTGTCGATCGTTTAAGAGAGCATGAAGAAATAGCCAGGTTCATAAAATGGGTGAGTAAAAAAGAACCTGAATTTTTTGATAATACAATTAATAAAAGGAAGTAGATACCTTAAGCGTTGGATGTCAAAAAGAAATATTCAATATTCAACGTACGATGTTCAATGTTCATCGGAAATGCGTTCGTAATTCAACATTCCATGTTCCTTGTTCGATATTCTTTTATTTCCGGTATTGATAACTAAATATCATTTTATAGGTATACTCCGGGTAAATCACTTTTATCTTAGACAATAAACCTGAGGAATTATAGAAGTACTTAATGATTCTTGGATCAATTCCATTGATATCAAATGATTTTTTAAGTTGTCCTTCCTCATTGTAAATATTTTTATACTCACTTGTGTTGGTCTTTTCACTTCCATCCTTATAAACGAACCGAATGGAAGATTTAGATACAATATCCGGTTTTTCATACCAGGTGATAATCTCTGTACTTAATGTACCGTAAATGCTATACTTTTTTATTGTCTGTTTATTTCCTTTATCGTCATATATAATTGTATCAAGAGGTTCTCTTGTTGAATCAGATATTATTCCCCTGCACAATAAACCTGTAGAATCATATTCATAGCTGCAATATCTAAAATTGGTAGCCTTTCCACCGGTCCTGGAATTTATTACTATGTGATGCGATTCGGTAAGGTCTTTTGTGATCGTTTCATTTATGCGTCCAAGTGAATCATACTTATAATTGGTATTATACCATGGTATTTTACCGGAAGCAGGATCATAACTGGTACTTTCAATTAAATGCCCTGCTTCATCATAAGTTTCTTTTTTATTTAAATCAGCAAAATAACGCCCTTCTAAAAAAACATTCCTTGTTTTAACCTTATTGAATCTGAATATTGAATCTGGCTGAAAATCTGTATGGATCTGGCAATTTGCCGGCAGATAAGAGAATATGAATAAAAAAAAACCAGGAAAATGCTTCATCATACTAACAGGTTTGAAAATGCTGACTTAACGCTATGGCTTTCAAATATCTGTAATCCAATAATAAAAGCGGGTAATTTCTTTTTTGCTGAAACCCACATCCCTTAAAGTTTCAAATATTGCCCAAACCCATAATAAATACTGCTTTCCCTGAAATAAATCTACCTTAATCAGCGTTACTGGTATTGGTTCGATATATTTCGATCCTTATACATGTAATCCTTATTCTATGAAACAAATGCGTTACCTAAGCATTTTACTGCTCGCTGTACTTTCAAGTACTACTCAAAGTTTCTCCCAATCAACAAGTTGGAAAGGTACCACCAATGCAAACTGGAATGTTGCAACCAATTGGACAAACGGAATACCTGATGCTACCAAAGATGCTATCCTTGGCGATGCAAACTTTACCGGTATCAACCAGCCCAAAGTAAACGTAGCCGGAACCTGTAAATCAGTTACGATTGGCGGTGCTGTTGCAACAACGCTTACCACGACAAGGGCATTAACCATGAGTGGCAATTTTACAATAAATGCAAACGGAACCGTTATACACCCCGGAGCAACTCATTATGTAGCCGGTAACTTCACGAATAACGGAACTTATACCGCAACTGCTACGAGTTCAAGATTCATTTTTAATGGAACCAATCAAACAATTGCAGGAACTTCACCGATTGCATTTAGGTTGGTGACCATAAATTTAGGTTCTACCGTATCGCTTGCAACAAATTGTAGCGTAACCGGTGCCAGCAGTAACTTAACTGTAAATGGAACAATCGACCCAGGCCAAAGCCCGGCGTACACACTTTCATCAACAGGTATTACAAAGCTTTATGGAACATTAAAAGTATATACAGCCAATTTTACATCTAACTATAGCCTTACGGGAACGACTACGATCTACGCGGGTGCAGTAGTTGATTATGCATCTACAACCGGAAACCAAACCATCAGTTCTGCATATTCTTATTCAACATTAATGATCAGTGGTTCAGGTACAAAATCATTGGCAGCAAACCTGCCTAATTTATACGGAAGAGCATCTGCGTATGGTAAGATCATTGTGAGCACCGGAACAACACTTGACCTTGGAGCATTTACGGCAAACAGGGCAACCAATTCCGGAGGTGGTGAACTTAATATTGCCAACGGAGGAATAATGAAAGTTGGAGGCATAAATAATTTTCCGGCAAATTTTTCTACAAGGACCTTTGGCGCTTCAAGTACAGTTGAATATAATGGTGTAGATCAAACTATATCTGCCCAGGCTTATGGCAACCTGCTTATCTCAACTGCCGGTATTAAAACAGCAACCACAGCTTTTAGTACAACTGGAGATTTAAAAATTACAAACGGTACATTTAATACAAACACAACTGTAGTTACACATTCAATTGCAGGAAATTTTACAATGAGTGGTGGTTCTATTACAGGTACCAATTATACTTTCAGCTTAAACGGTGGTGCAAACCAAACATTGGATCTGATATCACCGATTTCAAAACTTACGATCAATAATATAGGAGGTACAATAGTACTTGCTTCAGATATAACGATCAACACTACCCTAAATTTCATACACGGAAATATACAAACAGGAAGCTATAATGTGATCGTTCCTACAACAGGATCTGTTACCGGTGCCGGCCAAAGCACAGGCTGGGTAAGTGGTAACCTGCAAAAAAATGTTACAACAGGGGTAGGTGTTGTAAGGTCATTTGAAATAGGTGCAACAAGTTATTCTCCTGTAACAATATTCTTCTCGAGCGTTTCAATAGCCGGTACACTTACTGCCACTGTTAATTCTATTGATCATTCTGAAATTGATTATTCAGGAATTAACCCAGTAAAGGATGTTAATCGTTACTGGTCGTTCAATAACTCAGGCATTCTTTTCACAACAGCAACTACCATCTTTAACTGGACAGCAACTGATATTGACGGAGGTGCAACAACAACAAATTTTAAAACAGGTTTATACAATGGTGCAAGCTGGACATTGCCTACAAGTAATACAGCTTTGCCAACTTCAATACAGGCAACAGGCGTTACAGCACTGGGAGATTTTTGTGTAGGAGAAATTATAGGCAGGTCAACATGGACCGGTGCTGCATTGACTTCAAACTGGTTTACACCTAAAAACTGGTTGGGCCTTGTTCCATCAACAGCTTATCCTACAACTATACCAAACGGGCTTCTTTCAGGAAGGGTTTACCCGGTAATAAATAGCGGAACGGGAACTGTTGGTGATATAACTGTTGATAATGCGGCTACCCTTACCGTTAGTTCAGGCACTTTACAAATCGCAGGAACCATAACAAGTGTAGCTAATATTAATGCAACTGCCGGAACGATAGAATTCAATGGCAGTTCAGCACAAAGCATTCCAACCGGTTCTTTTACTTCTAATACAATTAAAAATCTTACAATCAGTAATAATGTAAGCTTAGATGCCAGTACGATAGTTACAGGTACCGTTACTGTTGCAAATGCAAAAACATTTGTAACAAATGACAATCTTGTTTTAAAGTCAGATGCAAACGGAACAGCACGTGTTGCAGCATTGCCTGTAGATGGCTCTGGTAATGCAACCGCATTCATCACAGGTAAAGTAAGTATTGAAAGATACATACCTGCACGTAAAGCATGGCGCTTATTAAGTGCCCCGATCGCAACCACAACAACAACATTACAGGATGCATGGCAGGAAAATGCTTACCCTCCATCTGCATTGATCAGCAATCCAAATCCAAACCCGGGTTATGGCGTACATCTTTGTGGAGGTACAAATACAAATGGTTTTGACCAAAGCCCTACTAATGCAGCTACAATAAAAGTATGGAACCCGGCAACTGGTTTTGTGCCTTTGCCTGCTACACCTGGTACTTATGTTCCGCTTAATACTTATTCTGGTTACCTGGTTTATATAAGAGGAGACAGGGGTATTGATCTTTCATTGGGAAATAATGCTCCCGTAACAAGTACTACACTTAGAATGAAAGGTGATATCAAAACCGGTAAACAAACAGCAACAGTAAATGCATTTGGTTTTACGGTGGTGGGAAATCCTTATCCTTCAGCGATTGATTTTGCTACACTCACAAGGAATAATGTAAAAAACAGCTTTTTTATCTGGGACCCAAAATTAACCGGTAGCAATGGTTTGGGTGCTTACGTAACTGTAAGCTGGAACAGCGGAACCAATTCATATGATGTAACAACTTCGGCCAGCCCTATCAGTCAGTATATACCAAGTGGTGAAGCTATTTTGGTACAATCACTTGACAGCATCAATAACGGTTCGATCGTTATTAAAGAAACGGATAAGACCGCTAATGGAAGTGATTTCCAATTTGGTCGCCCGACTTCTTTGGGTCAGAAACTACGTGCAAATTTATATGAGCAAAATGCAGATGGATCATCTTCATTGCTTGATGGTACATTAACTACTTATGATGATAATAACTCAAACCATCTTGATAATTCTGATGTTAAGAAAATGATTACGGGTGGAGAAAGCATCGGCATCCTGAGAGAAGCAAGTGTGCTTTCAATTGAAAGAAGAAAAACAATTGCAAGCAATGATACAAGCTTTTTAAGTATCGCAGAAATGAAACAAAAAAATTATAAACTTGAGATCATAACAGAGCGTTTTGAAAAACCAGGATTTACTGCTGTTTTAAAAGATAAGTTTTCAAGCCAGCTTAATAATACAGTTTTGAATGCCAATGGAACTACAGAGATATTATTTTCTGTAACTGATAACCCGGCTTCTTATGCAGCAGATCGTTTCAGCATTGTTTTCTCAAAAGCAGGAACAGCTGTATTCGCATTCAAATCTGTAAAAGCAACACTGCAACAAAAAAATGTTTCAGTAGAGTGGCAAACTGAAAATGAATCAGCGATCAGCAATTATGAAGTAGAAGGTTCTGCTGATGGTACGAAATTTACAAAGCTGTCTGCACTTACTTCTAAAGCCGGTAGTGGTTCATCCTATTCATGGTTTGATCTTAATGCTTCAGCAGGCGATCATTATTACAGGATAAAATCATCAGGAGTAAATGGAGATAAGAAATACAGCAGCACAGTTAAAGTAACGATTGCAGGTACTACTGTTGCTGAAGATTCAAAACAACTGATCGTTTATCCGAACCCGGTAAAAAACAACGCTTCGTTACAACTTGCTTTCCTTGAAAGAGGAATGTATATCATCGAGATTACAAATATAAACGGGCAGATGGTAAAACGTTTGTCAATCGTACACAACGGTGGAACGTTTAAATACAACTTCCCGGTTGATGGTAATTTACGGGCAGGTAAATACCAGTTAAAATTAACTGACGGTGGCAATGTGAATTATATAACATCGATGATCAAAGAATAGTCTCTAGCTTTTAACTGACAATAAAAAGGCGTTCCGGATTTCCGGGACGTTTTTTATTTATATATCCGCCAATGCCTGGTGTGTACTTTTTACACATACTAATTCTTGAATTACTGCGTTTATGCGGGACAGTATAAATAAGTCCAAATGTCCCTAAAAAATTCAAAAAGAAATTATCAACCAATTTCTATCCTTAAAAAGTTATTCATCCTGTTTATTATTTTCTCTGTTTCAAAAACAAATGCACAACAGGTATCTGAAGTAATTACCGATTTTGGCGGCTTCTGGAAATCGGGTACCGGCGCCGCAATAAATCCAACCTATCCAAACACGAGTCATAATGTACTTTCATTTAAATATAATTCTGTTGTTTACTCAACAGGGGTCGACGACAGTAAATTAACTGCCAATTCAATTACTTATACTGCCGGTGATTTCAGGGCATTCCCGGTGGCAACCGTAGGAGGTACCATTACAGCATCTTCCATTTACATTGCATTGGCGAGCAGGTATGACGGAGTACCTAACGGTTACAGTAGCCCGCTTCCTTCTTTAAGGATAAAGGATGTTTTAATTGATGGGATTCACGGCCTTGATCTTGGAACAGGAGCAACAAACATTCCTGCATCTGCTTTGATTAATTTTCCAATAAGTACAGTGAATGCAGCAGCTATATCAGATGCAAAACCCGACATTGTTGTTTCACAGATCGCACAGCCTACATCCACCGGCGATACTTTATATTTTATTGATAATAGCGGAACAGTTGTGGGAAATAAACTTGCCATTAACTGGACAACGATCAGTACATTGGGAACTTACTATCTCGATTTATACAGTCTTCCTATTGGAACATTGTGTGATACTGCTCACGTAACCGGAACATTTGATAAAGAAACAACAAGAGAGATACGTTTACTCGCTTTTAAATTATCAGATTTTGGAATTACAGCGGGCAATTCCACAAATGTTACAGGTTTTATTTTAAAGGCAAGCGGTACGAGTGATCCTGCATTCATTGCTTATAACAACGATGCATTTACCATTCCGGCTCCGGTGATTACTGTACAGCCTGTTACGCAGGTTGTGTGTCCAAATGTATCTAGCAGTGCTACATTTAGCGTTACAGCAACTGGAGGAAGCCTTAGTTATCAATGGAGAAAAAACAATGTAGATATTACCGGGGCAACCAATTCTACCTATACAATTTCAAATGTTACTTCTTCAAGTGCCGGTGCATATAATGTGGTAGTAAGTAATCCTGTTGGATCTGTTGCAAGTAATTTTGCATATTTAAATATTTCTGTTGCTGTACAACCTTCACCATCTGCACAGGTTATTGCTACCGGTGCCAGTTGTACGCTTTCAATAAGTGCCAACAATGCAACAGGCTACCAATGGAGAAAGGCAGGTGTTGATATATCAGGAGCTACTTCCTCGAGTTATACAATCAACCCGGTAAATACTGCGGATACTGCAAGCTATTCTGTTCGTGTTATCAATTCGGCAGGTGGAGGTTGTGCTAACGTTACAAGTAACACAGTAGTTGTAACGGGCTCTAAAACGCTTTATTCTAAAAGTAGTGGTAATTTAAATTTACCGGCAACCTGGGGAGTGGCAACCGATGGTAGTGGAAGTTCTCCGGTAGATTTTACAAGGTCTGAACATACCTTTATAGTAAAAAACAATGCAGCTACGGGTGGAAACCTCACCATTGCAGGAACACTGGATGTTGCAAATGCTGTTACAACGATCACTGCCGGTACAACATTAGATGTAAACAAAATTATTCGCTCAGGAACAGGGGCATTGGCAGGAACAGCAACATCAAACCTCACTGTGAGGGATACTTCAAATCTTTATTTTCAAAGTGGAAATGATATCATAAAGAATTTCTCTGTACAGGCCGGCAATATAAATTTATTAAGCACTTTGTCCATCACTGCAGGAAGTGCTCCGGGATCTGTAACATTAAATGGAGGAACATTCAATACAAATGATAATCTTACTTTTAAAAGCGATGCTTCAGGAACGGCAAGGCTGGCAACCATTGCTTCAGGCGCAACAATAAATGGAAAGGCTACGATTGAACGTTATATTCCTGCGGCCAGGGGTTGGCGTTATTTAAGTGTGCCAATCACATCAACAGGAGCGCCAACAATAAACCAGGCATGGCAGGAAGGTGTAACAACAGCTTCTTCCAATACAAATCCAAATCCCGGTTATGGCGGATTCATTACCGGCGGCACTACTGCAAATGGTTTTGATCAGAGCCTGACAAATTTCGCATCTATAAAAACTTTTGACGCAACCACGCATACTTTTGTTCGGTTACCTGCATCACCTGGTACCAACATACCAATTACAAATTACCCGGCCTATTGTATATATTTCAGGGGCGACAGAAGCATAAACCTGATGCAGGGTTTGGGTGCTGCAATTACTTCCACAACTTTACGCATGAAAGGACAAATGAAGACAGGCAACCAGGCAGTGTCGATTGATACAGCATATACATTTGTGGGTAACCCTTATCCATCAGCCATTGATTTTGCAACATTAACAAGGAGTAATGTTAGTAACACATTTTATGTATGGGATCCTAAAATGGCCGGCACGAACGGTTTGGGAGGTTATGTTACATTAAGCTGGAACAACAGTACACATGTTTATGATAAAACTTCATCTATAAGTTCTGTAAGCCAATACATACAAAGCGGCGAAGCTTTTTTTGTAAGATCATCAGACCGAATTAATACCGGAACACTAACTTTTAAAGAAACCGATAAAACAAATTTGGGAAGCGACCAGGTTTATCGCACACAAGGGGTAGATCAGAGCATAAGAGTAAACCTCTATGCTGCCGGGACTAATGATTCAACATTTTTATTGGATGGCGTGTTGACCACTTATGCTGATGATAATTCAAATGAAGTAGACAATGACGACCCGATAAAATTATGGTCATCCAACCAAAGTATTAATATTAAAAGGAATGACCAGTTTCTTGCTATGGAAAGAAGAAAAACGATCAGTGGAAATGATACAACCTTTTTAAACCTTTATCAAATGAGGGCACAGGATTATAAACTGGAAGTGATTGCTGCTAATATGAATATCGGAAATACCACTGCTGTACTAAAAGATAACTATTCAAACACAACCAATAATTTGCTTCTTGATATGAATGGTATAACGATGATACCCTTTACAGTTAATGCTGATCCTGCATCTTATGCTATTAACAGGTTTAGTATCGTTTTTGAGAGCCATGGTATTTTACCGGTTACTTTTAAAAAGCTGAAGGCATATCAAAATAAAAATGATATCCTGGTTGAATGGAACACAGAGAACGAGATCAATATTACCGGCTATAATGTTGAATCATCTTTAGATGGCCAGCATTTTACAACTTCAGTATCTGTATCATCAAAAGCAGGTAACGGCGGTGCAGCAGATTATTCATGGCTTGATAAAAATCCAATTCCAGGGATCCATTATTACAGGATAATGTCGATGGGATTGGCCGGTGAAAAAAATTATAGCGAAGTTGTAAAAGTGAATATCGCAAAACAGGAAACGGCGAACGACTTGATTGTTTATCCAAACCCGGTAGAGAATAATATTGCTTCATTGCAATTGCCTCACCTTGAAAAAGGAATGTATACAATCATGATGACAATTGTAAATGGTCAAATGATAAAACGATTGTCGATCGTACATAATGGCGGAGCATTTAAATACAATTTCCCGCTTGAAGAAAATTTACCAGTCGGTAAATACCAGGTAAAACTATCCGGCGGAAAAATTAATTATATAACTTCCTTCATCAAATAATAAAATTAAAACCAACCCAATAAAAAACCTGTCATTTTAAATTGACAGGTTTTTTTATTTAAAAGATTAAATATTAATTATAAAAACTTCGCATTTTCATTATTGCCCATTCACCATTCACTTTAACAACTTAAGATCCGGTTGTGCATATTTGTAAACTTTAAAATACATGGTGGTCTTCGTTTGGGCAACTCCTTCTATTTTACTGATGTTATTGATAAAATCAACCAGGTGATTATTGTCGCGACACATAACATCTACTTCAAGATCATAATCCCCCGATGTCATAGCCAAAAAGCTTACTTCAGGTAATTTCACGATCTTTTGTGCTACTTTTTCTCTCATGGTTGCAGGCCTCACAAAAACAGCAATGTGTGCATAAGAGCGAAAACCCACTTTATCAGGGTTTACCCGGCCGATAATATTCACCGTTCCCTCCTCGATCAGCTTGTTGAAACGGGTACGTACGGTACCAATGGAAACGCCAAGTTTATCGGCGATCACCGTAAAGGACATTCTGCCATCTTCCTGGAGGAAGGATAGTATTTCGAAATCGAGTTTATCCAACACATGTTGTTGGTCGCTGGTAGAAGGAGGGGTATTGGTCATGTTGGAAAGAGGGTTTTTTAGAAAAAACTACAATTAATTCTTTATTTATCGCCAAAAATAAATTATTTTTAGTTCTTGCCTTAAAAAATAAAAAATATATAATTTAGACAATCATCATGAAATACAAACAAACCCAAAATTTTATTAACGGAAAGTTGGTTAGCGCACAATCGAATAAGCATTTGGATGTCATTTCACCGGTAGACGGAAGCTTATTATCTACTGTGCCTTTATCCACTTCCACCGATTTGAACCAGGCTGTAGCTGCTGCTAAAGCGGCATTTCCAGGCTGGAGCAAAACGCCTATTAAAGAAAGAGTCCAGGTTTTTTTCAAATATAAAACCTTATTGGAAAAAAACCTGAAAGAATTAGCAACATTGTGCACAGAGGAGAATGGCAAAACCTATGGTGAATCGGTTGCTGAAATAGAAAAGTCTATCGAACTGACTGAATTCGCTACATCATTACCTCAATTGGTAACCGGCGAAATACTTGAAGTAAGTCGTGGTGTAGAATGTCGCACGGAACATGTAGCCCTTGGCGTTGTCGCATCAATTGTTCCATTCAATTTTCCAAGTATGGTACCCAACTGGACCTTACCAAATGCAATTGCATTGGGAAATTGTATGATCATGAAACCTTCAGAGAAAGTACCTTTAAGTTGCATGCGACTTGCAGAGCTTTTGAAAGAAGCCGGTTTGCCCGATGGCGTATTTAACGTGGTACATGGTGATGTTGAAATTGTAGAAGCAATATGCGATCACCCGGATATTGAAGCTGTATCTTTTGTTGGCTCAACAAAGGTTGCCAAGATCGTTTACCAGCGTGCAACCAGCAATTATAAAAGATGCCTTGCATTGGGCGGGGCAAAAAATCACTTGATGGTATTGCCAGATGCGATTCCGGCAATGACTGCACAAAATGTTGCGGCTTCGATGAGTGGTTGTGCAGGCCAGCGTTGTATGGCAGCAAGTGCAATGATCGGTGTTGGAAATGTTGATCATATCATCAATAAGATATGCGAAGAAGCAAGAAAGATCATTCCTGGTGAAAACCTTGGTGCAGTTATAAACAAAGAATCACAACAACGCATAGAGAGATATATTGCAGAAGCTGAAAGAGATGGCGCAAAAATTTTAGTAGATGGCCGCAATACAAAAGTAAGTGGAAAAGAAAGCGGCACTTATGTAGGCCCTACAGTAATTGATTATGTAAAACCTGAAATGAGCGTTGCTAAAGAAGAGATCTTCGGACCTGTTGTAAGCATCATGCGCACCAATACTGTTGATGAAGCGCTCGCCATTGAAAATGCAAATCCTTATGGAAACGCTGCAAGTGTGTTTACACAAAATGGTGGCATGGCAAGATATATTATTGAAAAGGCAAGTGCTGGTATGATCGGCGTAAACGTTGGTGTACCTGTTCCTCGTGAACCATTTTCTTTTGGTGGCTGGAATGAAAGTAAATTTGGTGTAGGAGATATCACAGGTAAGAGTTCTATTGAATTCTGGACGAAGTTGAAAAAATCTACAACCAAATGGAATGCAGAAGCGGGTGTTAACTGGATGAGCTAATCTAAACTAAAAATGAAAAATTAAAAATTAATGATGTGTAAACCACAAACTTGATTTTTAATTTTTAATTCATAATTCTTAATTAAAAAAACGTGTCACAAACAAAAACAATCTCAGAAGCTACAGAGATCATTCAAAACAATCTCGATTACACATTATTCAGCTGGAGCAAACAAAAAGGGATTGCACCCATTGCTGTTAAATACGCAGAAGGTGTTTATTTATATGATTACGATGATAAGCGTTATATCGATTTTTCATCTGGTTTAATGAACGTGAACATCGGTCATGGTGATCAGCGTATAACCGATGCAGTTGTAAAACAAATGCGTGAAGTAAGTTATGTAACGCCAAGCTGTGTT
Organism: Ferruginibacter sp.; assembly: GCA_047601875.1. Lineage (GTDB taxonomy): Bacteria > Bacteroidota > Bacteroidia > Chitinophagales > Chitinophagaceae > Ferruginibacter. Next base: position 3,011,660 of record JASGIL010000001.1, read on the forward strand.
ACAAAAGTTCGTGGTGAACTTGGAAAAAAACTGGCAGAGATCTGCCCCGGTGACCTGAACAAAGCATTCTTTACTTTATGTGGTGCAACTTCTATTGAGAACGGGATCAAGCTTGCACGCTTATATACAGGAAGACATAAAGTATTAAGTCGCTACCAGTCCTACCATGGTGCTTCAATCGGTGCAATATCAGCAAGTGGCGATCCACGCAGGATCCCGGTTGATGCACAACAGGCGCCCAACTTTGTACATTTCGATCTTCCATATGCTTATCGCTGGGAATATGGTGAAGAAAATCTATTGAAAGAATCAGTTGCCCAACTGGAACGCATAATTGCTTATGAAGGTCCTGCAACCATTGCTGCTATTTTGCTTGAAGGAGAATCCGGTTCATCGGGTTGTTTCCAATATCCAAAAGGATATTTGAAAGCAGTAAGAGAAATTTGTAACAAACATGGTATTCTTTTGATCATTGATGAAGTAATGAGTGGATTTGGCCGAACCGGTAAATGGTTTGGATTTGAAAATCATGGTATCGTTCCTGATATGATCGCAATGGCAAAGGGCCTCACCTGTGGTTATTTACCATTTGGTTGTTTAATGGTATCAGATAAGATCGCAGCAAAATATGATGATAATATGCTGGCACTTGGCCTTACGTACTCGGCCCACCCTGTAAGTTGTGCGGCTGCATTGGAAACATTGAAGATCTATGAAGATGACAACCTCATTGAAAATGCAGCAGCAATGGGTAAATATGTTGAGGAACGTGTTGAAGCATTAAAACAAATTCATCCGTCAATCGGAAATTTCAGAACATCAGGGTTGCTTGGTTGTATTGAATTGGTAAAGAACCGCAATACAAAAGAACCAATGGCTCCCTTTAATGCAAAGCCGGATGAAATGGTTGTGATGAACAAAGTGGCTGCTAAAATAAAAGAACTCGGTATGTACACTTTTGTTCGCTGGAGTTATATTTTTATTGCTCCGCCGCTTTGTGTTACGAAAGAACAGATTGATGAAGGGTTGGCGATAATCAGCGAAGCGATCAAAATAGCGGACTTGGAAATTAATTGACGATATTCAATTAGCTAATTTGGAAATTTGGAAATGAAAACAACTTTCAATTTTCAGGTATTCTAATTTCCAAATCTTCAAATCGATTCATTACCAAATTATACCATGCTTTCACCAGAACAACTGAACTCTTCTCTCTACAACGAGGACCTTGCTCCCGTTCCCCAAAGCAAACGCACATGGGGAACATGGAACTTTGCCGCGTTATGGATAAGCATGAGTCTTTGTATTCCTACTTATACCATGGCAAGCTCCATGATCAATGAAGGAATGAGTTGGTGGCAGGCAGTACTTACAATATTTATTGGCAATGCCATAGTATTGGTGCCAATGTTACTCAACGGTCACGCAGGAGCGAAGTTTGGTATTCCATTCCCCGTATTGGCAAGAGCAAGTTTTGGAACAAGTGGTGCTAACATACCAGCGATGTTGCGTGCAGTTGTAGCCTGCGGATGGTTTGGTATTCAAACCTGGATCGGTGGTGCATCGTTGTATAATTTAATACGAGCCTGGAACCCGGCGATATTATCTATCGATACAGAATCACTTTTCCCCCAGACATTGGCGTTAGAATGTTTTGTGATCTTCTGGCTGTTAAACATGTTCATTGTTTATAAAGGCGTAGAAAGCATCAGGAAATTACTTGTGTTCAAGGCGATCTTCTTACCATTGGCAGCGATCGCTTTATTTTGCTGGGCCGTGGTTACTGCAAAAGGACTTGGCCCTATATTAAGCCAACCGTCAAAATTTTCTGATAGCGCTCATTTTTTTAAATTCTTTTTCCCGGCACTAACGGCAGTTGTTGGTTTTTGGGCAACACTTTCATTGAACATTCCTGATTTTACCAGGTATGCAAAAAGCCAGGCTGCTCATTTAAAAGGACAGGCGATTGGCTTACCACCATCGATGACATTGTTTGCATTCGTAGGTGTGGTAGTTACTTCTGCGTCTGCTATTATTTATGGAAGCCCTGAATGGGACCCTGTACAACTTGCAGGAAAATTTTCAAGTAAGATAGTTGTAAGTTTTGCAATGATCGGAATCATCATTTCTACATTGGCAACAAATATTGCAGCAAATATTGTTAGCCCTGCCAATGATTTTTCAAATCTTTCACCTAAAAAGATAAGCTTTCGCACAGGAGGTTATATCACCGGTGTTATTGGAGTGATCATCTTCCCATGGAAATTAATGTCTGATCCCAATGGATATATTTTTACCTGGCTGATCGCATATTCAAGTTTACTTGGCCCGGTTGGTGGTATCATGATCGTTGATTATTTTTTTATACGAAAAAAGAATTTGTTACTTAATGATCTTTATAGCACAAATGGTGCATATACTTATAAGAACGGCTATAATGGAACAGCGATCATTGCATTGCTATTGGGTATTTTACCAAACTTCCCCGGATTTTTGTTGCAGATAAAAGTAATTTCTACAACAACATTCCCGGAATGGATAGCGCATTTGTATCATTATGCTTGGTTTGTTGGATTTGTGGTGAGCGGGGTTGTATATTATTTATTAATGAAAAATAAAAAGTGAATTAAAAATTAAGAATTAAAAATTAATGGGGCTTTATAGTTTCTAACTCTCTATAGTAACAAATCCTATCAATTTTTGATTTTTAATTTTTAATTCTTAATTCCTATCATGAGTGTCTTAATTAAAAATGCACGTGTCGTCACCGCCACCGACGATTATGTAGCCGACATTTTCATCCAGGGTGAATCCATATCAGCCATCGGTAAAAACCTAGATGTAAAAGCTGATAAGGAAATTGATGCAACGGGTAAATTAGTTATGCCAGGTGGCATTGATCCGCATGTGCATCTTGATATGCCTTTCATGGGGACATTTTCCAGCGATAGTTATGAAACCGGTACCAGGGCCGCATTATATGGCGGTACCACCATGGTGATCGATTTTATTTTGCAGAAGCAGGGAAGTTCATTGCATGATGCTTTGAAAGACTGGCGGTCACGTTCAGATAATAATTGTGTGGGTGATTATAGCTTTCACATGGCAGTTACCGATTTTAACGATGATACAAAAAAAGAGATCAGGGAATTTATCGAAGATGAAGGCATTACTTCTTTTAAAACATTCATGGCCTATAAAGGCGCATTGATGATCGACGATCGCCAAATGGTTGGCCTGATGGAAGAAGTAAAAAAACATGGTGGCCTTATTAATGTACATGCGACCAATGGGGACATGATCGATTACCTTACGCAGAAGCATAGGAGCGAAGGGAAATTATCGCCACTGTATCATTACCTCTCTCAACCAGAAGTAACTGAAGCCGAAGCAAGCGAACGTTTTGTTGATATGACAAACTTTACAGGTTGCCCCGGTTATATAGTACACCTTACCTGCGAAGGTGCATTGAATGCCGTTCGCAATGCAACAAGAAGAAACCAAAAAATATTTGTTGAGACCTGCATTCAGTATTTAATTCTTGATGCTTCTTTATATGAAAGAAATTTTGAGGGAGCTAAATGGGTAATGAGCCCGCCGCTTCGTGAAAAGAAAGACCAGGAAACTTTGTGGGCAGGTATCAACCAGGGATTGGTGAATGTTGTTGCAACTGATCATTGTCCTTTTATGTGGGAACAAAAGCTGATGGGTAAAGATGATTTTTCAAAAATACCGAATGGACATCCTGCGATTGAGAATAGAATGGAATTACTATTCAGTGAAGGCGTTAGTAAAGGAAAGATCACATTGAATAAGTATGTTGAAGTTGCCTGTACAAACCCCGCAAAAATATTTGGGATGTTCCCACGCAAAGGAACGATTGCTGTTGGCAGTGATGCAGATATTGTGATCATTGATCCAAATGAAAAACATACACTCTCTGTAAAATCACATCACATGAATGTTGATTATAGTGGATATGAAGGATGGGAACTTACAGGAAAAGTAAAAACAGTTTTATTGAGAGGGCTGGTTGCAATTGATAATAATCAATGTTTATTAGAGAAGGGATATGGTAAGTTTATTAAGAGAAATAAAGTGTCGCAGGTGATTTAGTTTGCCACGAAGACACGAAGGCTCAAAGTTGCACCAAGTCTTTGTGATTCTTTCTGCCTTTGAGCCTTAGTGGCAAATAAGATGAATAAAGATTTGCAAGCACAAGTGAGTGACACAACGATGTTGAGTATAGATTTAAAGATGGTTAACAAAAATAAATTCAGAACTCATAATTCAAAACTCTTTTCATGCCTAGAATTATTAAATCAGGATTGATTCAAGTTAGTCTTCCAAAAACAGAAGGCGAAGGAACAATTGCAGAAATTATGGAGGCAATGGTTCAAAAACATATCCCGCTTATTGAAGAAGCAGGAAAACAAGGCGTACAAATATTATGCTTCCAGGAAATTTTTAATACACCTTATTTCTGCCCGGGGCAGGATAAAGCATGGTATGATTCTGCTGAAACAGTTCCGGGCCCAACTACAGAACGCATGGCTGCTTATGCAAAAAAATACAATATGGTGATCATCGTTCCTGTTTATGAAAGAGAGCAGGCAGGTGTGTTGTATAATACTGCAGCAGTAATTGATGCTGATGGAACTTATTTAGGCAAGTATAGAAAAAATCATATTCCACATACAGGTGGTTTTTGGGAAAAGTTTTTCTTCAAGCCAGGTAATCTTGGTTATCCCGTGTTTCAAACCCGCTATGCAAAGGTTGGAGTTTATATTTGTTATGATCGTCATTTTCCTGATGGTGCAAGATGTTTGGGATTGAATGGCGCAGAGATCGTTTACAATCCATCCGCTACTACTGTAGGGCAATCGCAATATTTATGGAAACTTGAACAACCTGCACATGCAGTTGCCAATGGTTATTTTATGGGATGTATCAATCGTGTTGGTACCGAAGCGCCATGGAATCTTGGAAAATTTTATGGTACTTCTTATTTTGTAAATCCATTGGGACAAATATTCGCCTGTGCATCTGAAGACAAAGATGAATTGCTTGTTGCTGAATTTGATCTTGATCTGATTGAAGAAGTAAGAAATAAATGGCAGTTCTTCCGCGACCGGAGACCGGAGACGTATAATAAAATAACTGAGCTTTAAATATTGTTTATGTTTTGGTGTTAAGAGAATCCTGGCACCAGACACCTAACACCAAACGTTTTTAAAATGTCAATACAAAACAATCGTCTAACAAAAGACCAATACGAACAAAATTTTTCGGACATTCATCCGCCATTTGAAACGCATGGAGCTGCATTGGTGGAAGCAAACCGTTGTTTGTTTTGCTATGATGCACCTTGTATCAAAGCATGTCCCACAAGTATCAATGTTCCAAAGTTCATCAAGCAGATTACGACTGATAATATTAAAGGAAGTGCGCACACGATCTTTCTATCAAATATCATGGGAGCAGGTTGCAGCAAGGTATGCCCGGTAGAAAAATTGTGTGAAGGCAGTTGCGTTTTTAATTTGATGGATGAGCCACCAATTCCAATTGCTAAACTACAACGTTACAGTACAGAAAAAGCAATGGAAAAGAAATGGCAATTGTTTAAAAGAAAAGAAAGCAATGGAAAAAAGGTTGCCATTGTTGGTGCAGGACCTGCAGGTTTAAGTTGTGCGCATGTGCTGAGCCGTGAGGGTGTTGATGTAACGATTTATGAAAAAGAAAAATTGGGTGGTGGTTTAATGACTTATGGAATCGCTGCATATAAAGTAACACCACAATTCTGCAAAGATGAAGTTGATTATATCACTTCCATTGGCGGTATTGATATTAAATATGGTAAAGAGTTGGGAAAAGATATTAAGCTTGAAGAGCTACAAAAAAAATACGATGCCGTTTATTTGGGATTTGGTGTTGGACTTGCACGCCAGCTAAATATTCCCGGAGAAAATTTAGAAGGCATGGTAGATGCGATCAATTTTATTTATGATATAAGAGATAAGGGATATAACAAAGTTGCTGTCGGCGATAAGGTTGCTGTAATAGGAATGGGTATGACAGCGATCGATGCAGCAACCCAGGCAAAAAGACTTGGTGCATCAGAAGTAACGATGCTGTACAGGCGCACAAAAGAAGAAATGCCATGTACAGAGAAGGAGTTGGATATTGCCATGCTGGATGGTTGCAATATCATGTGGCTTACTGCACCCAAAGAAGCAATGGGTGTTAACGGAAAACTTACTGCTTTAAAGGGTGAAGTAATGAAACTGGGCGAACCAGATGCAAGCGGCCGTCGCTCGCCGGTTCCAACAGGAGAAGAGTTTGTTATTGATGTTGACATGGTGATCAAAGCCGCTGGCCAGGAACCTTTTGATTCAATGGTAAGAGCAAGTGGACTAAATAATAATTACGGAAAAGTATCCATCGATAAAAATTGTGCAACAAATATTGAAGGTGTTTTTGCTGGCGGCGATTGTGTAAACGGCGGTAAGGAAGTTGTTGATGCGGTGCAAGCTGGTAAGGATGGAGCGATTGCTATTTTAAACTATATAGGAATTAAAAATTAATGGTTTCTTCAATATCAGGAAGTGCTATTAATTTTTAGTTTTTAATTTTTAATTGACAGAGTCAGTTTTCTTAATTTTTAATTTATTTTTTATGGCAGACATTAGTTCAAACTTTTTAGGAATAAAATCTCCCAACCCTTTCTGGCTTGCGAGTGCTCCACCAACTGATAAAAAAATAAATGTACTCCGTGCATTCGAAGCAGGCTGGGGTGGCGTTGTTTGGAAAACGCTTGGCTCACAGGTAAAGAATGTTTCATCAAGATATTCTGCTGTTGATTTTGGTGGGCAGCGAGTGATGGGATTTAATAATATTGAGCTGATCAGTGATCGTCCGCTCGAAATTAACTTGAGGGAAATTGAAGAATGTGTAAAATTATTTCCTGACCGTGCCATGATCGTTTCATTGATGGCAGATAATGATCGTAAGAGCTGGCATGAATTAATAAAAAAAGTTGAAGACAGGGGAGCGCATGGTTTTGAATTAAATTTTGGTTGTCCGCATGGAATGACAGAAAGAGGTATGGGTGCTGCTGTTGGGCAGGATCCTGAAATTGCAAAGATGGTTGTTGAGTGGGTAATGGAAGCTGCAACAATTCCTGTTATTACAAAACTTACACCCAATGTACATTCTGTTGTGCCTACAGGAAAAGCAGTTGTGGAAGCAGGAACCAATGCATTGTCACTCATCAATACGATTCAATCCGTAACTGGTGTTGATTTGGATACACTTGTTCCCAATCCTTATGTTGCAGGTAAATCTGTGTATGGTGGTTATTGCGGGCCTGCAGTAAAACCAATTGCATTAAAAATGCTTTCTACCATTTCACAAAATCCTGTAACAAAAAAAGTTCCTATCTCAGGTATTGGTGGAATCAGTACATGGAAAGATGCTGCTGAATTTATGTTGCTGGGCGCATCTAACGTACAGGTATGTACGGCTGCAATGAAACATGGTTTCCGTATTGTGGAAGATATGTGCGAAGGCCTGAATAACTGGATGGATGAAAAAGGATTTAAAACACTGGACGATTTCATTGGTAAATCTGTTGATACCATCACGCATTGGGAAGATCTTGATATCAATTTTCACTGGGTGGCAAATATAAACCAGGATAAATGCATACACTGTGGGCTTTGTTATATTGCCTGTGAAGATACTTCGCACCAGGCGATCAATTTAACGAAAGGAACTCCTTACAATACCTATACAATTAAAGAAGAAGAATGCGTTGGTTGCAATTTGTGTAAACTCATGTGCCCTGTTACAGATTGTATAACAATGGAGGAACAAAGAGTTGCTCCTGAATATATAAATTGGAAACAATGGCAGGAAAGAGGATTGCCGTTGAATGATCATTAACGGGAATCGGCAATCGGCAATCGGCAATCGAAAAAACTTCGTGAAGCTTTCTGGTATTTTATTTTTTTGATTTTCTTTTTTCGATCCTTAGGCCTTTTGCAATTCCGACAATTCCACAAATTAAAACAGTAAATGCGTTTACAATAAATAATAAAGCAGCATGTTCATTGTTGTCAATGAATTTTCTTTCAATAAGAATTATTAAGAAGCCAATAAAAACACCTGAAAAAAATCCTGCGATGCCATGTTGTATCTTCCGCATACAACTAAGCTACTAAAATTTGATCAGTGAATCAGTGGCAATTGCTTGAACTATGATTAAATGATTTTTTTACAGACTGCGATTTTTAATCATAGTATTTATTTCACCAAACAGATCACAGTTCAGACAATTAAAAGTTTGCTACCGCAATCTTCTTCACAAAATTAATATCCGTAGGTGCAAAATCTGAATCAATCCATATTTGTATCAATCCTGAATTATGTTTTGACGAATATTTTTTTACATAAGCCGAAGCATCTTTGTTTACATTTTCTCCGAGTACAATATCAACCTGGTTTTTAGCAACAGGAAATGGTGCCATCCACCAGCTCGGTAAACCTGCATCACTACCTTGCTTTGTTGCTTCACAATAAACAATACCGCCATGTGCCCGTGAATCATTGTACTTAAGATCAATATTCAATATCTCTTTCAGCTTTGTAAAATCAGTATTAACAGCATTTGTTGCCGGATCAACATCATATACAACCGGGTTAAGCCCTGTAACAAGAACACGGCCGCCTTTGTTCAAGAATTTTCTGAATGATCCATTCTTTCCATCTTTTAAAACAGTTGCAGGAAGATAATTGGTTGCAAGAACGATCACTACATTGCTGTCAGCAGGAATATCTTTTTGTAATAAAGCTTCCAGTGCTTTTGAATCTATTTGTGTAAAACCATTATTTGCCAGGTTTGCCCTGAGCAACAGGTCAGTTCCGTTGCGGTAATAAAGCCTGGGTGCTTCACGGTCATAATAAACATATTTGAGAAATGATGATCTTTCTTCCTTACAGCCGTTGCCATTCTTTAGCGCATAAACATAGCCGTCATCAGAGCCGACAAAAATATTATTTTTAGTAAGTATTGGCGAACTCTGGATTCTTCCTCCCGTATAAAGAACTGAATTGGACCTTGCACCTGTTTTTTTATCCAGGCAATATAGGTAGCCATCATAGCCGCCTGCATATAATTTATCATTCACAAGTAATGGAGATGACCATACAAGACTGGTTATTATTTTCCATAATTCTTTTCCTGTTTCAATATCAATGGCATTAATATATTTACCATCAGAAGTGCCGGCATATACAACTTTTCCATCTGTTGCAACAGAACTTAATACCCATGTAACATTATAATCAAATGTCCAGTTTGCTTTTCCGGTTTCAACATCAAGGTTATACATGAAACCATCTCTCGAACCAAAGATGATCTTATTGTTAATGATAACAGGCGAAGAAACAATGCCTTTGCGATCGAAACCAAAAGAATCATTCACAAATTTTATCGCATTGGTTTTATAGTTCCATATTTCTTTTCCGGTTTTACTATTAACAGCATAAAATTCACCATTCATATCTCCAAAGAAAACCTTGTTGTAAAAAACCGCCGGGCTGCATCTTATTTGAGCGGTGGCGGCAAACTTCCATAGTACCGAACCTGTAGCTGCATTGATTGCATATAAATTTCCATCACCACTTCCAATAAAGATATTATTATCAACGATGGTTGGTGATGACCAGAAAAAATCAAACTTCCAGTTGTAAGGTTTATTTTCTCCAAGAGAAGTTTGCCATGCTATTTTTCCTGTAGATGTTGTCAAAGCGTACAATGTTTGTTTGTCATCACTAAAAAATATCAAACCATTATGTACTGCAGGAGATGAGTGAATGGGGCGACCCGCATTGAACTTCCAATTCATTTTTCCTGTTGATTGATCAACACAGAAGAATGTTCCTTTTTCTGTTCCTATATAAATATTCTTATTGTCTGTTACAGGTGTGGAGCGTATCGTAGCGCCTGCATTGAATTTCCAGCTGAGTTGGTCAAAGCAATCATTCTGTATGTTTTCTTTTACAGGAACATGTGTTGCCGTTCCACGGAACATGTTGGTTACATGCTGTGCATAAATATTACTTGCACACAAAAACAATAAGATAAAAACAAGCAGGCTGAACTTTTGCATAACAATGAATTTGTTTCATAGTTAGCAAAGTATTATTAGTTGTGGAGTTTCTTTTATATAGATGGTAAGCTTCAGCTTCAAGCTATAAGCTGCAGGCTATAAGTCTGATCTTTAAATTTGAAATTCTTAAATACAAACGAGCAGACTTATAGCCTGCAGCTTGTGGCTTGAAGCTTATAATTTCACAAATCTTGTCGTAATAACGTTATGCTCATTCTCAATCCTGAGAATGTATGCTCCTTTTGGAAGTTTTTTTGCAAAATCCAACTCTACGTTATTCTCTCCTGCATTAAGTGTTTTTGTTTCTTTATACAGAAGTGCACCTGCATGATTCAATATCCTGATACTTGTATTGCCGGCATTAGGAATTGTAATTGTAACTTTAAGGTTATCTGAAACAGGATTGGGCTTTATAATTACCGCAAATGGCCTACTGCAATTTTTGTCGATCTTTACTTGCAGACTATATGTATAACTGCCATTTTCACTAACCATTTTTAACCTGAAATAATGTACACTTCCACTTCCAAGTGCATAATTGTATTGATACAATGATTGACTATCGCTGTGATTACTGTTAATGGTAGCTACATTGGTGAAATTCACGCCATCAGTACTATATTCCACTTCATATTGTTTGGTTTGCTGCTCATTGTTTGTTTTCCATTTTAAAGCAACGGTGCAGTTTGATTCAGTTCCATCAAAACTTAAAAGTTGAAGCGGTAACACAGTACCACCATCTACGATCAATCCTGTTTTGTTTAACACCCAGTTATTTGGATCAACAACAATTCCATTCGGAACCTTGCTGTATGGGAATTTAATTTCCTGGTTATTGTGTGAAATGTATGCTTTTACTGTAGTATCTCCTTGTGCCGATGTGATCTTAAATTCATATAGTCCTTTGAAGAATGGCGTAACGCCAGGAGCACTTACATCTTCATTTACCATCAGTATAATGCTGTCGGTTCCCTGCCTTGTATAAGTAATGTTGAAAGTAGGGTATCCTTCACCGTAATACCATTGGTTAAAGAAGTCGGTAAAATCCTTTCCGCTTGCCTGTTCTGCTACAAGTTTGAAATCAGCTGCTGAGGCAACTGAATCTCCGTATTGGGTTTGATAATTTTTAAGTGTTTGGAAAAATACATTGTCATCCTGCATTTCAAAGCGCAGGGTATGAATAATGGCGTTGCCTTTATTGTATGAAAGCCTGCTGCTAAATATCCTGTTCTCGTCGAACAAAGAAGCATCTGGAACATACACACTGCCGGTTGGTTGGGTCATTACATTATCATGCACTGATTGCATATAAGTAGCCGGGTTGGTAGTAGGAAATAAAGCAGGAAGTTTTTCTATCATTAAGTATTCGCAATAACTGGCAAATCCTTCATTGAGCCAGATATCGTTCCAGGTTGCACAGGTAACATGATCCCCCCACCATTGGTGACCAAGTTCATGGGCAACAATACCAGAGCCAAAGGCGCTGATCGTTGTCATAGTCTGGTGCTCCATACCACCGCCAATACTTGCCTGGCTGTGCCCGTATTTTTCATCATACCATGGATACAATCCAAAAAGCTCACTGAATTTTTCAATGAACGGAACGGTCTTGTCAATAACAGGTTTTACAGAATTGAAACTGGGCATATCATTGGCAACATAATTAAGTACCAATATAGAATCAGGCGCCATTGCTGCCGGCTTTGCATAAATGGAATATTGCATATAATTACCAACCGCAAAACTTGGCATATAATAATTCATTTTATGACGGGAATGCCATTGATATTGTTTTTTATTATTGGGACTATCTACAATGGCTACCAGCGTTCCGTTTGAACCCACTTTATTTGCAGCATCTGTTTTAACCCATATATCAGCAGAATCGATCTTGTCTTTTAAAAATTGTTTTGCCGGGAACCATTCTCTTGCCTGGTAGCTTTCAGAAAGTGTAGCGGTATAAGTAAGGCCACTACCTGTGGTACCTTCATACACGCCATCATTGGTAGTTCCATTATAATAAAATTTTGCAGTCACCGTTGAACCGGCTGGCAAAGCAGGAGAAAGCGGGACAAAAACATAATCAATACCCCTTGTGAAATTTCTTCTTGTTCCATTTATATAAACAGAATCAAGGATCATGTTATCTACCAGTTCGATATTGAATGAATCCAATGTTGCCAATACGGTTGCAACCGTTGTTGAAGTACCGGAAATATATGCATCACCCGCCTCAACATTTAGGTCTAGTTTCAGGTATTTCACATCATATTTATCCATGGAAGGATATTGGTAGTAATTGGCAGTTTCGGGATTGCGTGCATGGTTGCTGACGTGGCTGCATTTTCCTGCACATGATGGTTCAGGGTTGGTTGACTGTGCGAAGTTGGTTTTTGAAAGAAAAAAACACAACGACAGTAAAAGGCAAAATCTCATAGGAGAAAATTTTAAGACTGTAAATATAAGAATTGGCGGCCGCTTTAAAGAAGGATCATTTTAATATATTTACGAAAAATATTCATGTTGAAAATAAATGCAGGCAGGCTACAGCAACATTTTGAAGCGATGAGCCTTATTGGAAAGATCGGAGAAACCGGCACTTGCCGCCCCACATTAACGCCACTTGAAAAACAAGGCTTTGAACTCGCCGCTTCCTGGATGAAGGAAGCAGGCATGACAACCCGTATTGACAATTTTGGAAATCTTATTGGCAGGCTCGAGGGAACTGATCCGTCGCTACCTGTTTTGATGATGGGTTCTCACCTCGATTCACAACCTTATGGTGGAAGATTTGATGGTGTTGCCGGTGTATTGTGTGCAATAGAAGTTGTTAAGACATTATCGGAAAATAATATAAAACCTGCACGAAGTATTGAAGTGATATCATTTGCAGATGAAGAAGGATGGCGTTTTAATAAAGGCCTGTTTGGTTCACGGGGTATCTTGGGAAAACTGGAAGCAGGCGAATTGCAGCGTACCGATAAAGATGGTATCACAAGGGAACAGGCATTGATCGATTTTGGTTGTGACCCTACGAAATTCAAAGAATCAGAATATAAATCAGGAAGTATTCATTGCTTTCTTGAACTACATATTGAGCAAGGACCTGTGTTGGATATTGGAAACAAACCGATTGGTGTGGTATCAGGAATTTCCGGGCCGCTATGGTTAACAGTTAAGTTAAAAGGAATGGCAGGACACGCAGGTTCAGTGCCGATGCCATTGCGCAAAGATGCATTGCTTGGCGCTGCCGAGATCACTGTTGCATTGAATCAAATTGCCACGCAGGTCCCTGGCGACCCAACGGTTGCTACAGTAGGAACCATGAATGTTTTTCCTGCAAGCAGGAACATCATTGCAGAAGAAGTAGCTTTTACTATTGATCTAAGAGACATCGACCTGGACAGGCGTAACCGTTATGAAAAACAATTGATGGAGAAAATAGAAAGCATTACAAAAAAACACCAGCTTACTTATACGATTTCTGAAGATACCAACAGCGCACCACGTTATTGTGCAGGTTGGATCAAAGAGATCATACACGGTGAATGTAAATCATTGGGATTGGATGCGCCTGAATTAATGAGCGGTCCTTTTCATGATGCACTTACACTTTCATATGTGTGTGATTATGCAATGATATTTATCAGGAGCAAGGATGGTATTAGTCATAACCCGCTTGAATATTCATCGTACGAAGATCTTGCGTTGGGAACGGAAGTAATGTATGGGACGGTGAGGAGAATTTTGAATTGTTAGTTTTGAATTCTGAATTAAAAAATTAAAAATTAAAAATTAAAAATTAAAAATTAAAAATTAAAAATTAAAAATTAAAAATTAACAGGATTTGCGGAAATGCAAATTCGTGTAATTCGTGCAATTCGTGATTAAAAATTTGTGTAACAATGAACACCTACTTAATAAACACTTTCAACTACAACCGTACAGCAAATAAAAAATTGCTTGAAAAAATAAAACAGTTACCCGATAAACAGGAATGCATAAAACTCTTCAGCCATTTGATCAATTGCCAATACAAATGGATGGCAAGGATTCAACAGGAAGAAGGAGCAGCAGCCATGAGTTGGTGGGATCCGCTTTATCCATTAGATGAACTTGAAGCAGCATGGGATAAATCTGTTGATGTATGGATCAAATACATCAATGCAACCACTGAAAAGGAAATGTCTACAGAAGTTAGTTTTATCGGTTTTGATGGTGGCTTGTATGCAGCTACACCTATGGACATCGCATTGCAATTGAATTATCATTCCATACATCACCGGGCACAAATGCAAACGATGATTCGACAGCAAGGACTTGAACCTGATTTCCTGGATTATATCGGAACAAAATACAGGAAGATATCATAAGATCAAAAAGTAGAAACAAACCTGCCGGAAAAACGGTTACTCAATCCATCCTGCATGATGTGCTGAACCTCGCTGCTGTTATGGTAAGCCGTTATATATACTTTTGCCCCGGTATTTAAGAGTATGTCTGTACTTATTGAATTTGAGAAGTAAGAAGAACCAACACTTTGACGACTTGACAAATAAAGATTACCATTCACAAAAATATTTATTGCAGCATATACATTATTAGTACTCCCTGTAAATTCGGCCCACATGATGGTTGCATCAAAATGGTAAATACCTCCGCTGGGTACGATGAAAGTACTGTTGTTGATCAATGCATCTGCAGTTAAAAAATTATTACCCATATCATACAACTCCATATAAAACGGTACTTTGGTATCTGTATTCGGGCTGACCGGAAAATTAGTATTGCCGGCGTCTTTAACGCAGAAATTATGTCCACCTTCCCATTTTACATTTCCATCGGGCCAGGATGTCATCAGGAATTTTCCATTCGGTTCAAATGTATTCTGGATCTTTATTTTCCCATCAACAAAAAGTGCATTTCCTGTTCCTGCATTCCTGATCGAAAAAGCATCAGCAATTGAGGTAATGGTATCTTTAAATGGTAAAGAAAATTTTTCCGTTTTTAAATTCGTCCATACCGGGGCAGTTGCAGTACCACTATTATAATAAAATCCAACGCCTGCTGGTAAAGCAGCATCATAATTGTATAACAGGAGGCCAGTGGCAGGTGCTGTGATGGTTGTATTGTCATTTACTGATAATAAATAAACCTTCGGTAAGAGTATTCCTTTATCAAACCCATGTATATCAAGTACAGCACTTGGATCGGGATTATTTGTGTTGATGCCAACACTTTGAGCATTGGCCTGCAATAAAAAAAATATTGACGCAAAAAAAAGTATGAATGTTTTCATCTGCTTTGTTTTATGAATTGATCAATGACCAAAACTATGCATGGTAACAAGTGAAATAAATTAATGATGAGTAAATGGTATTTATTATCGAGCATTCTGTATACAAGCTATAAGTTGATACATTATTGTTGCAACAGATTATTTAATTGAGATGTAATTCGTAAAAGGGAAAACTGTAATTTGCTTCACGCTATTCATTCATAATTTTTAATTCTTAATTCATCCCATGAATAAGTTAGCAATTATAATTGCTTTGCTCGGGTTGGTTTCATGCAATAATCCTCATTATAAAAACCCACATGTAATTATTAATACAAGGTTTGGAGATATAGAGGTGGAATTGTTTCCCGATAAAGCACCCAAAACAGTAGCAGCATTTTTATCTTATGTTGATTCGGGATTTTATAAGAATAGTTCATTTTATCGTGTTTTAAAAGCAGACGAATTGCCAAATGATTTTAATACTGGTATTATACAGGGAGGTATTTATCAATCAAAAAGTGATCGGATCGGGAAAGTAAAACCGATTCCGCATGAATCAACAAAGCAAACAGGTTTGTCGCATTTAAGCGGTACCATTTCTTTTGCAAGCCTTGGCGCCGGAACTGCAACTACAGAATTTTTTATTTGTATAGGAGATCAAACCACTTTAGATGCAGGCAATAGTGGCACAAAAGATGGACAGGGGTTTGCAGCTTTTGGCGAGGTGTTCAAAGGAATGAGCATTGTAAGAAAGATACAAAATCAAAATAGTCATGGTGATAGGTTTGATGAGAAGATTGATATTTTGAATATTGAGCGGTTGTAACTTGATATCAGATTTCAGAAATCAGATGTCAGCTGTTACTTCAATATGAAATTTACTAACTTACCGATACTTAAGAAATAACTTATTAAGCTGATAGCTGATTTCTGAAATCTGATATCAAAATCATTTCTTACAATATGAAATCACTTTTTTTCTTACTCTCACTTTCCCTTTTCATCATTCTCGAAAGTTGCAGCAGTTCCCGCAAAACAACTACACGTCCAACCAACGATGCTGAGATCAAAAGCAAAGTTGTTATAAAAAATAAAGTTCCATCCCGTGTCATCGATACCAGGAATGTTCCTGCTGATGAGCTGGTAACTTTTGCAGAATCATTGCAGGGGGTTCCTTATAAATATGGTTCTTCAGATGCAAAGAAAGGTTTCGATTGTTCGGGTTTTATCAATTATGTTTTTAATCATTACAAGATATCTGTTCCACGCAGCTCTGCCGATTTTACCAATGCAGGCAAAGAAGTTTCAATCAAAGAATGCCGCAGGGGCGATATTATTTTATTTACCGGCAGCGATGCCGGCAGTGGCGTTGTTGGCCATATGGGCATCATCACAAAAAACAGTGATAAGCATATAACATTTATTCATGCTGCTTCAGGAGGAGGTAAAGGAGTAGTGATATCGGGGATGAGCGATTATTTCATCACACGGTTTGTAAAGGTCATTCGGATTTTCAGTGTTTTTGAATAACGGCGGCAGCAATCGGCAATCTAAATCTGTTACCTGGTCAGCTTTTATAAATCAAAACAAATATACTTAGCAGATTTGCCGGTTCCCGATTGCCGATTCCCGTTATTTAGCTACCTTGCGGCACTATTCATCCCTGTAAAAACGATCATTAAAAACACTTTATTTAATCATTTTATTTTTTAAACGAATGAGGAAGAACACAAGATTAGGCCTGTACATTATCGCAGGTATTTTTACACTGGCAAGTTGTAAAAAATCGGATTCCACAGATCAACCTATTGTTGTACCCCCTGCAGATAGTACATCCAACCCTATTCAATCTCCTGCAAAGGAAACTTTTGAAACAGGATCAAAAGATGATTATGCTTCTGCAACCATTGCTTTAACCACAGGCAAATGGAGTTTTGATAATGCAGTGATCGGCAATACGGCAGACGACAGGAAGAATGGCACCAAAAGCGCACGCATCCAGGGAGCAGGAAAGATATCAATGAACTTTGATGTGGTAGGTGGTGTATATAGGATCGCAATTGCAAGTGGTACTTATGGTACTGATGGTCCAAGCACATGGCAATTATGGGCTTCTTATAATAGCGGCTCTACCTATACGCAGGTAGGTGGCGATATTGTTACATCATCAGCTGCATTACAAAATGATACCATCATTGTAAGTACAACGGGTAAAGCGAGGTTTTCTATTCGTAAAGTTTCGGGTGATGCCAACCGTCTTAACATAGATGATATAGAAACCATCCTTACTGCTGATCCGCTTCCACCAAATTTTGCTGATGATAATCATTTGTTGCTTGGAAACCCCGACGGTGCAACACCATCAATATCCAACCAGAACCTGGAATACTATATGGATAAAGGCTATTACATTTTATCATATAATAAAAACCTGAGCTTACCCAATTGGGTGAGTTGGCATTTGGCCCCGTCTGATATAGGAACAACCCCAAGACAGGATGATTTCAGATCTGACGAGGCATTGCCTGCAACCTGGTACCGCGTATCAGATGTAAGCTATTCGAATTCAGGTTTTGATCGTGGTCATTCATGTCCTTCCAATGATCGTACTTCAACAATTGCTGCAAATTCTTCTACCTTTTTAATGACAAACATGACACCACAGGCTCCTTTTCTTAACCAGGGCCGATGGCAAAAACTGGAAGATTCCTGCAATGAAATGGTTACAAACAAAGGAAAAGAAGTGTATATAATCTGCGGTAGCTATGGTGTTGGCGGGATCGGTACCAATGGATTAATGACCGAGATTGATAACGGAAGAATATCTGTACCGCAATACAATTGGAAAGTAGTTGTTGTTTTACCAAATGGTAACAACGATTTTTCAAGAATTGATAATAATACAAGGGTGATATCAGTAATAATGCCGAATGATAATTCAATTGGTATAACTACAAACTGGAAAGGTTTCAGGGTTTCGGTACATGATATCGAGCAGGCAACGGGATTAAATTTGCTTTCTAATTTACCTGCCTCCGTTCAGCAGGCGATCAAGGACCATGTAGATAATTTGTAATTCAAAATAAATAAATGAATGCTCCCCGGTTGATTTTAACCGGGGATTTTTATTAAGTGAAAGGACAAAAAAAATGTTCAATATTCAACGTACAATGCTCAATATTCAAATGCATTCCGATGAGTATTGAACATTGTACGTTGAATATTGAACATTCATTTCAGTCTCCCAATAAAAAAAGACCACCAAATTGGCGGCCTTCTTTGCTCTTATTTTATTTCTTATTATTTAGAATGTTCTCTTTATCCTGAATGAAAATGAAATGTTATAAGAGGCCGGCGGACCACTTATGACCAATTGAGCATTGGTAACGGTACCTGCAATATACTCTCCAATATTTCCAAATTCAGTAATGGTTACAAATGCGGTTGGTGACCACATATAACTAAGGCCCGCGCTAATATGGGCAGAAGTGAATGAATACAATTGTTGTGAACTGCCCACTGCAATATTTGTATAATTTATTGTAAACTGAACTGAGTCTGCTCCATTCATTGCTGTAAACTTTGAATGCAAGCCAGCTTGTTGAGATGACTGCATAAAATAGCTTGGTATTTCATAGTTGTAATCATTAAGGTCGATTGTAGTGCGTATATATTCTTCTGTAGAAAGACCACACGCAGTTAACGTATCTGTATGAATGTTTCCATTGGTCGCAGTACCTGTCCATGAATGGCTTTGCTGAAGTGTAGCATTGTCTGAAGCAATAATTTCTATTGGAGAACTACTTCCGGCGCACCTGGTGATTGTTGTTGAAAAGTTGCCATTCGTTATTGGTGTATTGATCATTTGTCCTTCCCAATAAATAGAAGCCACTCCATTTGCTACCACTGAGTTGTTACAATCAACTGCAACACCCGAAACATTCATGATAAACTGTGAAGGAACAGGCAAGGTTACGTTTATTGTTCCCAGGTTTGTATTTTGGGTAAATGGTCCGATATTTTGCGAGTACACAGCATCATGGCAATTATCCAGTACTTCCAGCTGAATAGCTTCATTACTGAATACCAATCCTCCCACGTGCCCGGTTGAATCAGTATATCCATAAGAACTCCATCCGCCTGGTCTTGTAAGTTTTACTTCTGCATTTGGAAGCGGACCAGCAACGGTGTTCACTGTTAATTCGAGGTAGATGGTATTGGCGCTTACATCGCAGTTCCAGAAAGAAAAGTGAGACACATCGCCTTCGTAATAATTTCCTGTTTTTGTTGCTGAACCTTCCTGTTTCCATAAACCATCTGTTTCATTTAATGACCATAATGGTATGGTTGAAGGAGCATCTGCTGATAAAGAGCCAGGTATGGTAAAACGAAGTTTAGCTGTTTTGCCGGTAGATATTTGAAGCAGTTCACCTGATTGGCCCTCAAGCTGAACTGCCAGCATACCGTAAGATTTCAATAGCACCCTGTAATTATTTTCATCAATTGCCTGGAAACTGCCGGGAATGGTAGATGAGATATCGATTAACGTTGGATCAATATCAGCAGCATAAATATTGATAATGCCTGTATAAGCCTGGCCCGTAGATTTTACCACCACACTATTCGCCTGAAGCGTAACAATTGAATTGTTTGAAAGGGAAGTAGAACCCCCGGTTGATGCATCAACGGTGCCGATCAATGTTTTTGGAGTAAGTTTTACTCTTACATAATTGGAAGAACCTTCTGTTGCCGAAAAAGTACGTATGCCTTTAAAATATCCATTAATTTCTACGGTTACAACAGATGCATATTTATCCATGGTGATATTGCTGAACCTGAACAAACCCCTGCTATCAGTAGTTGTGGTTTGGGTGCCTGATTTTACAACGGCGCCGGATACTGCAGCATTATTTTCATCTGTTACCTGCCCGCTCACAGAAGCTTGTACAGGGCTTGGGTACAGGATCTGCCCGAGATTGTTATTGTCGGGCACATATGTATCAATATTACGCTGGCAGGAACTGATCAGGATCAATATAAGAACCGGGAGTAAAAAAGTTGTTTTTCTTAAAAATTTCATGTTCATTTTTTTATCTATAACCAGGAAGCGGGAATTCCTTGTAAACAGACGCCCGGTAAGGCTAATTTGTTGCCTGTAAAATAAGTTTTTATTTGATTTATACTCGATATTTTATCGATATTCTGAGAGTGAATTTTAAAAGCTTCATTTTACACAATATTGCGGTTGGTGGGACGCAAAATTGCCAGCCTGAGCTTGTCGAAGTCGGTATGATCTTCATACTCAATCTGCCTTCGGCAAGGCCAGGCCGACAATTATCCCGGTAATAAAATTCAAATTGATAAACTACGGGTGTTTTAAATAAATTAATAACAATCTTTCCAGCACCATCCGGGTTGCCAAAATCGTGGTCTATCTTTGCCCAAGCTAAAATATGCACCTGTTGAAAAAGTTGTTTTTTTTAATTTTCCTGTCGTTGCCCTGCCTCGTTTTTGCCCAATCACAGGGAAGTCTCAATGTATTTTCAGAAAATGGCGACAAGTTTTACCTCATCCTCGACGGTAAAAAACAGAATGATATTGCCCGTTCCAATATCCGTGTACAGGAACTTCCTGATCTTTTTTATTCAGTAAAAATAATTTTCGAAGACAGTACGATTGCGCCTATTACCAGGAATAATTTGTATGTATCAGATGGCGATGACATTATGCGTGATGCTACTTACAGGATACGCCGTGAACCAGGCAGCAGGGCAAAATTGTCTTTTTATTCCATGCTGCCGGTAAAAGAAAACTTCGTTCCGGGCTCAGATATGTATGTTTTTCATTTTGGCAAACCTGCAGTTTTTGAAACCATGCCTGTTGTAGAGAAAAAAGAAATTGCACCGGTTGAAGCGCCTGCGCCAATCGTTCTTGGAAGCCTGAATGTTTTTTCTCAGAATAAGGATAAGTTTTTTCTTTACCTCAATGGGGTTAAACAAAATGAGACGGCGCAATCCAATGTGCGTATCCAGGATATACCGGGACTTTACTATAACGTAAAGATCGTTTTCAAAGACGCCGGCATTCCACCGATCGTTAAAAATAATTTAGTTGTTTCCGATGCTGATGATAAAATGATGGATGCTACTTATAGGATACGCCGTGATAACACAGGGAAACCAAGGCTTAATTTTTATTCAATGACGGCGGTAAATACAAATTTTACAGCTCCTGCCGGGATGTATGTAAAGGGGTATGAAAAAGCATCGGGAGAAGTCGCTGCTGCAACAAAAGTTTCTACGGTAAAAGGAACGATTTCAAATGTGAAAGTGACAACACAACCGTCGTCTTCATCAACAGTTTCCAATAAGCCAGCAAATAAAACTGCAGAAAAAAATAAGCCTGCAGGCACTGCCGTTAGTAGCTCAACCAAAACAATAGCAACAGATAACAAACCAGAAGCTGCAAAACCAATTCCTGAAAATAAAAAATGCAATGGCTGGCCAATGGGAAAAGGAGATCTTGCTGCTGCAAAAAAAATGATCGGAGATGCAGTTAAAGAAGAAGACAAACTTTCAACAGCAGAAGGGATCATTGCTTCCAATTGTCTTTTGACAAGCCAGGTAGCTGAATTTTGCAGCCTCTTCAAATCAGAAAAATCAAAACTTGCATTTGCTAAATATGCATATAAGTTTACCATCGACAGGAAAAATTATTCCGAGGTAAATAAGGCACTCAGCCTTGAAACAAGTAAAAGGGAATTGAATAAGTTTATCAACGGGGGGTAATTAATTTGAAAATTAGTTGATTTGAAAATTTGAAGATTAACACTTCGGGTTTGAAAGCAACTACACATTTTCAAATCTTCAAATTGACAAATCTTCAAATCAATAGTTGTAGCTTTGCCGCTTGCCCAAAGGCAAAATCAAAATGCGCTTAACCAAAAACACTTTGTTGTATATTTTTTTATTGTTGATGTGTACAGGCACACAGCAATCCGTTTTTGCGCAATGTACCGCACCGATAAATACATTTCCATATAACGAAAGTTTTGAAGATAGTGATAACGGAAACTGGACATCCATTCCTGCGAATATATGGGAGTGCGGTACACCCGGCCCAGGCAAGCAAGTGATCGTTACACCTGGTGGAGGATTAAAGAGTTGGGTAGTAGGAGGGTTGAATAGCAGTCACTATTCAAACGGAAATTCTGAATTAAGAAGTCCATGTTTTGATTTTTCATCACTTGTAAATCCTCAAATATCCTTCAAGGTTTTTTGGGAAACAGAGTTAAGGTTTGATGGTTGTACATTTCAATATTCGTTGGATGGAGCCAATACATGGACAACATTGGGGTCAACAAATTCAAATAGCTCGTGCCAGGGAACAAACTGGTTTACCTATGGTCCTATTTATCCTTATTTGAATAGTGAACCGGGTTGGTCAGGAAATATTCAAACCAGCGGAGGTGACAACGGTGGTCCTGGAACCTGTCTTTACGGATTGGGTAGTGGTGGATGGGTAACTGCACAACACAATATGCAAATGCTTGCAGGGGAAAGCAGCGTTATTTTCAGGTTTTATTTTGGGGCGGGAAACCAATGCAATTACTTTGATGGATTCGCTGTTGATGATGTTCACATTGATGAAACGCCTCCTGCAGCAACACCGGATTTTACTTACACTTGTGGTACAAACAATACGGCACAATTTACCAATAACACTCAACCCTGCCAGGTTGCATGGAACTGGAATTTTGGCGATCCTGCTTCGGGCAGTAATAATATTTCTGCTGCAGAAAACCCATCACATGTTTTTTCAACAGCAGGAACATACAGTGTGTCGCTGACCGTTACTTATGGCACCGGTACACAAGTAACTATTCCTCCTAAAACAATTACTGTTTTAGGTGTTACAACTACCAGTACAAATATTGCATGCAATGGCGATCAAAATGGATCGATCACTGTTAATGTAAATCCTGCAGGTGTTTATAATTATAGCTGGGATACAAACCCGCCGCAAAATACCCCGGTGATCAATAATCTTAGTGGCGGAATTACTTACACAGTAACAGTAACTGCAACGAATGCCTGTAGTGTATCCGTTCCTGTTATTTTAACAGAACCAGCTTTGTTAATTGCCAACCCGGTAGTTACGCCCGCCAAATGTGGTCATGATAATGGAACCATTGCAGCAAATGTTACAGGAGGAACTCCTCCTTATGTTTATACATGGTCAAACAGTCAATCAACATCCATTATTAATAATCTTGCGGCAGGCGCTTATGATTTAGCTGTTACAGATCAAAATGGTTGCATTGCATTACCAATAAATAATATACAGGTATTGGCTATTGTAAATCCAATAAATGCCTTTCTTGGAAATGATACTACAATCTGCCCTGGTCAAAAGTTATTATTATCTCCTGGTTTATTTGCAGGATATAAATGGCAGGATAATTCAACAGCACAAACTTTTTCTGTGACAAAAACCGGGACATATGCTGTTGTTGTAACAGATGCAGATGGATGTACTGGTACCGATACAATAAACGTAACTGTAGATTGTAAAGGGATCTATTTTCCTACAGCATTTACGCCCAATAATGATCTGTTAAACCCGGCATTCGGTCCTATCGGCGACCTGGGTTCATTAGAGCATTATGATTTTAAAATTTATAATCGCTACTCAGAACTTGTTTTTAGTTCCACCGACCCCTATAAAAAATGGGATGGCACATTTAAGGCTTTGCGGGTGAATGCAGGTGGCTATGTGTGGATTGCGACATATAATGTACGTGGGCAAAGGCCAGTCTCTAAAAAAGGAACGATATTATTGCTTCGCTAGAAGTAATAAGTTGATAGGATTGATAAAGTTGCAAGGGAAAGTCCTTGTTAACTTTATCAACCCTATCAACTTCCCCCCTCAACCTATTCTTAATTTATTAAAAAAATCTTTCTCTTCCATTTCCCTCACTGCACCAGGAGCAAGTCCCTTCAACTGGATATCCTCAATAGACACACGTATCAGTCTTTTACAACGGTGTCGCACTGCAGCGATCATTTTTCTTACCTGGTGATATTTTCCTTCTGTTAATGTTATCAGCAACCAGGTGTGTGGGCCGTAATTTTTTGAGATCTCTTTTTCGAAATTGTATAAGGTTTCGGGATGTTCGATCAATGTTACATCACAGGCAGGTGTTGTATAGTTTTCATTCCCTTTTATTCGTATCATAACGCCTGACCGTAGCCGCTGTAAATTTTCCTGGCTCAATATATTATTCACCTGTACCAGGTAAACCCTTTCATGCTTTTCATCACTGCTGAATAATAGCCTTGTTACTTTTTTATTCGTGGTCAACAACAATAAACCTTCTGAATTATTATCCAGCCTTCCTATTGCATGTGTTCCTTCCGGAAAATCAAAATCAAGATCACCCAGTAAATTCACTTTATGAGAACTTACAAATTGTGATACCATATTGTATGGTTTGTTCAGGATAAAATAACGGTTAGGTTCTTTACTCATTTACATAATTACGATGTGCATAAAACTGTGCAGAACAGGTGCACAACAAGCAGGTTAAAAATTTGGAAAAGCATTGATCAAAGTAGTACATTTATAAAACAAAAGAGAGGCTGAAATCTGTAAAAAGATAGAAGCCAATCACAAAAGCATCGGGTCAGTAGATAATTACAAAATCAAGCAATTGAGGTAGTAAGGAAATACAAACTTGATGCTTTTTTTATTCCAATTAAAATTAATGAATAATAGATTATAATAAGCAGAAGTATTAAAAGTAGAAAGAGCTGAAGGATCATCTTCAGCTCTTTTAGTTGCGACCATTTATTATTCCTAAACTGTTACTGCTTTATTTGCATCCCGGTATTTTTTAATGAGATCATGAGAGCTTTTCAGCGCAGATTGTTGCGAAGTGATCAATTGACGTGTGGCCACATTAATTTCCGCATCAGAAGCAAGTGCATCCTTGTATGCCTTTTGTGCAGCGTCTTCTCCATATTCACATGAATTAAGTATCGACTGCCTGTCGTTGCCGGAAAAGCCGGCTTTTATATCCATCCACACACGGTATATTTTTCCAAGGCTTGTTGTATCTGTCGACGGCGTTCCTCCCAATCTTCTTACTTCGCCATCCAATTCTGATTTGTATTTCCTGCTTTCATCTGCCATTTTACTGAAAACGGCTTTCAGATCAACATCGGTCTTTTCACTTTCTTCCGCTGCCTTTTCATAACCTGTTATGCGGTCATTATTTATTTGAATAAGGTCATTCAACACACTTATTAATTTTTCATTCATTGTCATAATAATGTTTTTTATAATTAGCAAAATATTTACTGGAACCAAGTCCGTTCCATGCGGCTAATAAATCAAGTACTGCGCCATGATAAATTCTATATAATAAGTACCCGTATTTGCGCTTGCATTTTCATTTTATGAGGAACATTGTCTACAAATAAGTTTTTTAAAGAATAACAAAGCAGGGCCGGAGGCTTGTTTTTATTTAATAACAACGGGTTGAAACCCGTTGTTAAATTATGAGCCGAGGCTACGTCTCTTCACTTATTAAAAGTAAAAGTTATTGTTGCATCGACAGCTTTTCAAAATAATATGCGGCTTCAATTTGTCCGTATCTTTGCAACAAGGAATTAAATGATGGCTACTAAGAAAGAAAAGGTTTCAATCCAGGATAAAGCAGGAGAATTTATAGAAGTGTTTGGTGCCAGGGAGCACAATCTTAAGAATATTGATATTCAAATTCCAAAAAATAAGTTGGTTGTATTTACCGGTGTAAGTGGCAGCGGAAAATCTTCGCTTACATTTGATACCATTTACAATGAAGGGCAACGCCGCTACATGGAAAGTTTCTCTGCTTATGCACGCCAGTTTGTTGGCGATATGGAACGACCTGATGTTGATAAAATAACAGGACTCTCACCCGTTATTTCCATTGAACAAAAAACTACGAACAAAAATCCAAGAAGTACTGTTGGTACGATCACCGAGATATATGATTTTCTCCGTTTGCTTTATGCAAGGGTAGCAGAAGCGTATAGTTATAACACCGGCAAAAAAATGGTGAAGTTCAGTGAAGAGGAAATTGTGCAGGATATCTATAAAAAATTCAAGAACAAAAAGATCAGTTTGTTGGCGCCACTGGTTCGTGGCCGTAAGGGACATTACAGGGAATTGTTTGAAGACATTCGTAAAAAAGGTTTTTTAAAAGTAAGGGTAGATGGTGAAGTGCTGGATCTTACGGCACGTATGCAACTTGACCGTTATAAAATTCATGATATAGAAGTTGTTGTTGACAGGCTGCAGGTTACAGATGATATGAAATTGCGTGTCAGCCAAAGCACGCAAAAAACTTTGCAGATGGGAAAGGACCTTTTGTTCCTGCTCATTAATGATGATGATAAAGTGGTGCAATACAGTAAGCAGCTGATGTGTATTGAAACAGGTATCAGTTATGAAGAACCATCTCCAAACGCATTCTCATTCAATTCTCCTTATGGGGCATGCCCAACGTGTAAAGGTTTAGGGACGGTTTACCAGGTAAACATGGATAGCATTATTCCTGATAACAAGCTAAGCATAAAAGAAGGAGCCATTGCGCCGCTTGGTGAAGAACGTGATGCTTATGTTTTTAAACAGGTTCAGGAAATTTCAAAAAAGTATAAGATCAATCTTGATAAACCGGTAAAGGATCTTTCTTCAAAAGCTTTGAATGTATTGCTTTATGGAAAAGAAGAAATGGATGAAACGATGAACACTTCTGTAGATATGGATATGGCAGAAACAGAAGGCGGTTATTACAGAACAGAATATGAAGGTGTGGTAAATATGGTGAAGCGCTGGTTTTCGGCTACGTCTACCAGTGAGGCTGTGCGTGACTGGGCAGAACAATTCATGCAGTTAAGACCATGTGAAACCTGTAACGGCACAAGGCTTAAAAAAGAAAGCCTTTGGTTTAAAATTGATGAAAGAAATATTGCAGAGCTGAGTGAAATGGATCTTGACAAACTTGCTCAATGGTTCAATGGTTTGGAAAAACGAATCAACGATAAACAAAATACAATTGCAAAAGATATTTTAAAAGAAATAAGAGAACGGTTACAGTTTTTACTGGATGTGGGACTTACTTATTTAACACTGTATCGTCCATCTAAGAGCCTCAGTGGGGGAGAGTATCAACGTATCAGGCTCGCAACACAGATCGGATCACAACTACAGGGTATTACTTATATCCTTGATGAACCAAGTATTGGGTTGCATCAGCGGGATAATCAAAGATTGATCACAGCATTGCAAAACCTGCGCAATATTGGCAACAGTGTGTTGGTAGTAGAGCACGATAAAGATATCATGCTTGCTGCTGACCATCTTGTTGATATCGGCCCGAAAGCGGGTGTGCATGGTGGTAAGGTTGTTGCAATGGGCACACCTGCGGAAGTACTCAAATCCAATTCTGAAACTTCACAGTACCTGAGTGGAAAGAAATCGATCGCTGTTCCAAAAGAAAGAAGAAAGGGTAATGGGAAATTTATAGAATTGAAAGGCGTATCAGGTAATAACTTAAAAAATGTATCTGTAAAATTTCCATTGGGGAAATTTATATTAGTAACGGGCGTGAGTGGAAGCGGAAAATCTACATTGATCAATGAAACATTGTATCCTTTATTAAGTAAGTATTGTTACAATTCAAAAACAGAAGCACTTCCTTATAAAACGATCACCGGCCTGGAAAATATTGATAAGGTAATTGAAATTGACCAGAGCCCGATCGGAAGAACACCAAGGAGCAATCCTGCAACCTATTGTGGTTTCTTTACAGACATACGTACTTTATTTGCAGCTGTACCAGAAGCAAAGATCCGTGGTTATAATGCCGGGCGTTTTTCTTTCAATGTAAAGAGCGGCCGTTGCGAAGTGTGTGAAGGCGGTGGCATGCGTGTGATCGAAATGAATTTTTTACCAGATGTACATGTTCATTGCGAAAAATGCAATGGTAAAAGATACAACAGGGAAACACTTGAAATAAGATATAAGGGAAAATCGATCAGCGATGTTTTAAATATGACCGTTGATGAATCGGTAGAATTTTTTAATGCGGTCCCTTTCATTTACCGGAAAATAAAAGTGCTGCAGGATGTGGGCCTTGGTTATATTACACTCGGCCAAAGTGCCGTAACATTAAGTGGTGGTGAAGCGCAACGTGTAAAGCTTGCAACTGAATTGGGTAAACGTGATACGGGTAAAACATTTTACATACTGGATGAACCAACTACTGGTCTCCATTTCCAGGATATACAGCATCTGCTGGATGTATTGAATAAACTTGTTGATAGGGGTAATACAGTGCTTGTAATTGAACACAATCTCGACATGATAAAAACAGGTGATTACATTATTGATATCGGTCCTGAAGGTGGTGCAGGTGGTGGTAAAATATTATTTGAAGGAACGCCGGAAGCGATGGCGAATATTAAGGAAGGGTTTACTGCGAAGTACCTGAAGGCAGAGTTGAAAGGTTGATAGAGTTGATAAAGTTAATAGGTTAAAAAGTTGAAAGGATTAAAGTTTACACCTTTTCAAAAGCTGCAAACTTTAATCCTTTTAACTTGTCAACTTTTCTCAACAGCGCTCAAAATAAGGCAAAGCATAGTAACGAAAACAGGGTTTGTGGTTTCAGAGATAGTCACAAAAAAGTATCTCCGGGGTGTTATCTTCTGTTATATAACATTGCACTTATCTTTTCTTGTTGTTGATCATATAATTTAAAAGCAGTTAGTAAGTGGTTATGTTTTAAAATATCAACTCCTTGTGCTGTTGTATAACAAAACAATCAATGCACATGCTACCAATAAAATGATCCTGTAAACATTCGGGTGATATTTAAAAAGTCTTTTCATTTTTCTATTGATTTGATTAAAAGAAGTGCGGGCACCTTGTTTGCCTGCGTGCCCGGCGGTCGGGCCTGTTGTCCATCACATCTCCTAATTGTATTCCCAGTTTTATAACAAATGAAAAATAGGCATCCATATTTTTGGGATTACCGCGTTGCGTTCCTGGTTCATAACGGTTAATGCCAGGTGTAAGAATGCCAACTGTTTTATCAGAGATCTGCCTGGCGACTGCTGCATCCTGTGGAGATAAATTTGTATCAAAGTCATTCGGATCAATATAAGTTGTACTTACATCGTCTATATAATCTGTAAATGTTTTCCTGTATAATAATTCGAGACTTGTATTTACTCTTGGGCTGACTTTTACCCTTGCACCCAACCCAAATGGAATGTTCATTTGCGTGAGTGAGTATGGCAGTTTCTCAGGATATTGTGGCATACCTTCTCCTTCAGTTTTTAAAGGATGAAGCTTATACCACGTGGTCTTACCACGGGAATCAGTAAGCGAACCTTCAGGGTTAAAATGAAAAATACCAGCTCCTATAAATCCATAAGGGCGTATTGTAGGGTCGTAGTCTTCATCAGAGTTGAATAACATGGTCGGATAAATTTCAAATGCACCATATACTTCCCATATATCACTTCTGAAATTAAGATTTCGTTGTTTTCTCCAAAGTTCATCTTCGCCTTTTGTATCAATGATATTATCGCGACCTTCTACATATGTGTATTGCCCGGCAAGACGAATACCCAACCAGTCGTTTGGATAAGCAGCAATAAATGCTCCCTTCATCAATTTTGTAAGCGGGAAATTAAGATCTTTCAAAAAATGTGTACCCTTACCACGATGACCACCAAGATCTCCTAAAAAGAAAGTTGGCCCGAAATTCAAACCGACCTCAAATATTACTTTGTCTTTTCCAAATGATAAGTGCTGGGAATGTGATGCTGTAACCAGGGTTAAGCAGAGGAAAGTTAGCAGTACGCTTTTACCAACAACGTTGAGTAAAGATGGTTTCATCAGGATTCGGTTTTAGCCTTTCAACAGGTAACGGATTCATAACAGTATACACTACTGTCACTTGTTCTGAAACGTTGTTTTAAGCTAAATATTGTCTGAAAAACCTATTTATTTGGAGAAAAGCATATGTATGTGGGGGATGCCGTCCTCTATATATCCTTCACCAATTTGATAAAAGCCCAGTGAGGAATAGAATTTGTCCAGGTATAATTGTGCACCGATCTGTATTCCAGCATCTTGGAATTGTTTTAGTGTGATGTCGATCGCTTTTTCCATTAATCGCCTGCCTGCACCATTTTTCCGGTATGAAGGAGACGTACTTACACGACCAATACTGGCCTCTTTAAAAGCAAGACCCGGCGGAAGGATCCGCGAATAGGCCACAAGGTTATTACCCAGCCAGCCACAAAGATGAAAGGAGGCCTGGTCCTTATCATCGGCATCGAGATAAACACAATTTTGCTCCACAACAAATATTTCGCTTCTCAGTTTTAAGATATCATACAATTCCGAAACTGAAAGTTCATTAAATGATTTGTATACCCATTTTATCTCGTCCATAATTCAACTTATTATTATTTCGTTTTTCATCTTGCGATTGGTGAGGATAACAACTGTGACTAAGGCCATTTTAACTTTATCAACCTGTCAACCCTATCAACTAATACCCATACTTCTCCTTCCACCTCTCCTTCAAAAACTTTCTCAACTCTTCCTCTCTCACATTCTTCTGTGGTGTATAAAAAACTTTTCCCTCAAGTTTATCCGGTAAGAATTGTTGCAGCACAAAATTATTGTCATAGTTGTGTGCATACTTATAATTCTTTCCATAATCCATCTGTTTCATCATTTTTGTAGGTGCATTGCGAATATGAAGCGGAACAGGAAGGTCTCCATACATTTTTACAGCATTCATTGCTTCGCCAATGGCAACGGTTGCAGAATTACTTTTAGCAGAAGCAGCAAGGTAGATAGCACATTGTGATAAGATAAGGCTTGATTCAGGATAGCCGATCATATTCACTGCCTGGAATGTGCTGGTGGCCAGCAACAACGCATTTGGATTTGCATTGCCGATATCCTCGCTTGCAAAAATGAGCATGCGCCTTGCAATAAACTTTACATCTTCTCCTCCTTCTATCATTCTTGCCAGCCAATATACCGCACCGTTAGGATCGCTTCCACGCATGCTTTTAATAAAGGCAGAAATGATATCGTAATGTTGTTCCCCTTTTTTATCATAAAGTGCAATACGCTGCTGGGCAATTTCCATTACAGCATCATCGGTTACTACTGCATTTTTACCCATCACATCGATCACCAGTTCAAGTAAGTTTAATAGTTTTCTTGCATCACCACCTGATATCGTTAGCAGTGCTGTTGTTTCTTTAAGAGATACATTTTGTTTAGATAATTGCTGATCATTTTTTATCGCTTGTTTTAAAAGATCATTCAGATCATTTTCATTCAATGCTTTTAAAACATATACCTGGCAACGACTAAGCAATGCACTGTTTACTTCGAAAGAAGGGTTCTCTGTTGTGGCACCAATGAGCGTAATGATCCCTTTTTCTACAGCACCAAGTAAAGCATCCTGTTGCCCTTTGTTGAAACGATGTATCTCATCTATAAAAAGAATGGCGCCGTTTTTTGTTTTTGATTCTTCAATGATCTCACGAATATCTTTTACACCGGATGAAATAGCGCTGAGGTTAAAAAAGGGTTGTTGCAATGTATTTGCGATGATATTGGCAATGGTTGTTTTTCCTACACCTGGCGGTCCCCATAATATCATCGAAGGGACTTTTCCATTTTCAATCGCAGTGCGTAAAATACTTCCCTTGCCGGTTAAGTGTAGCTGCCCGGTCAATTCATCCAATGTGCGTGGACGCATTCGTTCTGCTAATGGAGGAAGATTCATTCTGCGAAGTTAATTCTGAAGTGTAATGAAAAATGAAGCGCTTAAATAAATATTCAATAAGGCAGCTTATTGTTTGTATCCTTTTATTTTCTAATTGGTATTATTAATGACTTGCAATTTGCAATAAATATAAAATTTCATTCAGTTCAACAGGTTTTTGCTGATCATCAATATTGACCACGATCAAATAACCAGATGGCCCGCCAGCTTTAATTACCGCATCAACCAGTTTTTGCTGATCACTTGCCATTAACCTGCCGTTCTCATCATTCCATATTTCTTTTGTACAAAGACAACCTTGAGTTGGTGTAAGTGGGTAATATGTTTTGTTTTTATAATAAGCGGGATCTATTGTGGTACCATGTGCAATGATTTCATTGCGGCCAGCTTTGCCTGCATACCATGATTGGAATAATGAGTAATCATTTCTCATGCCTGCTGGTAAAAGTTGTTTGTATTGATCAATGTTCCAGCTGCTGTCCGTTGATGTTGAATCCCTGAAAAAATGTGATGGCTTATTTTCAAATGGCATCGTCAATTGTATATTGGTAGTAGGTCCAATAAAACTACTTTTGGATGTATCAAATCCATCCATACGAAAAATACCTTCAGGTGTATTTCCATTGGTTAAATACCCGGGCAAATTGCTAATACTTCTTGCAAGTTGTGGTAATGAAAAAAGCTGTTCGTTTTCTTTTATAAAATTTCCAGCTGCATCTCTTACAATAACAAGGCCGGGGTAATTCCTGTTCTTTCGTTGGAAACTGATCACTAAAGCATTACCGGGTAAAAAATCTTTATTCAGTAAATTTTGAACAGGCGCAGTTATAAATTCTTTTGAATCGTTCTGTATTTGATATTGCAATTGTTGTAGAATAGGATTGTCTTTATCACCTGATATTTTTTCTTTTATTTTTTCTGCTAAAAAGGAACTTTCATTTTGCTGTTGTTGCGACGATAAAATATACACAGCACACATTGCAAATATTTTCGCATCTTTTGTTTGAAGCAACAATGATCTTACAGGATCAATAAAAATGTCTTTATAATTTGTATAAGCAAGTTCCAATATTGCTCTTTGAAAATCAGTAGTACGATCTTGAATATCAGTAAAGGCAATATGTATCCGGCCGTCAATCCACGGTGACTTGTAATTGATCAGTTCCATTGCCCAAAAAGCATCCTGCCATATATCTTCTGTTGTATCTGTTAATGGTACCGATAGGTTTTTAATGATGGTATTATTTACAATGTTGCGATAGAGCTGTTGCCTGTTCTCTTTTAAGGCGCCTTTTAAAAAAAATGGAGTTGATTGGGCAGGACTGCTATAGCTAATTAGAAAAAAAGTAACGACGAGGTGAAGTTGCTTCATTGATGAAATAAAATACAGGTTGATAAGGTTGACAAGTTGATAAAGTTAATAGGGTAGTTACACCTTACATCTTAAATCATACATCTTAAATGTTAGGGCATATTTTCAAGTAAGAAAGCCTGCACATAATTAAAAGAATTTGTAAGCGTATCACTGTTTGTCCAGCCATGATTCTGTGTTGGATAGATCACGTAAGTAGCCCTCACATTTGCTGAATCGAGATGAGCAAACAAACTATCGGATTGTTCGTGTCTTACAACGATATCGGATCCTCCATGAAAAATAATTGTTGGAGGAACACGTGAAGTAATAAAATTGATCGGGCTGTTATCAGCATACAAAGCACTATTAAGAGATGGTGTTGTACCCATTACATTTTGAATAGGAATTTCTCCACCTGGAAGTGTTGGGTTATTGTACATAGCAGTCATATCAGACGGTCCAAAAAAATCAACTACCGTTTTTACTTTTACGGGAACTGTATCCCTGTATGCCTGCAATAAAGCAAGTTGTGCACCTGCACTTGCGCCCAGCAATGCATAATTATCTGATATCTTATAATCGTTTCTTTTTGAATAAATAAATCCTATTGCTGCTTTTACATCATCAGATTGTGTAGGAAAAAG
Source organism: Ferruginibacter sp. (assembly GCA_047601875.1). Taxonomy (GTDB): domain Bacteria; phylum Bacteroidota; class Bacteroidia; order Chitinophagales; family Chitinophagaceae; genus Ferruginibacter. Next base: position 3,045,984 of record JASGIL010000001.1, read on the forward strand.
ATTGGTAAGGCCATTTGCCAGGCGGTAGTTAATATTAAAAACGGCATAACCAGGAAACCTTGCCTGTATTGTATCTACATAAGCTGTAAAATCTGTTTTGTCGCCGGCGTTCCAGCCACCACCATGTATCATTACCAATACATTGGTTTTGGAAACAGATCTGTTTGGCGGTAAATAAATATCCATTACCTGTGCAGGATCGCTGCCATAAGCAACATCTGTGTAATTTGTTTGAAGGGAAACAGTAGAGTCTGTTGTATCTGTTTTTTTACATGCAGCAATGAGAATGATCAATGAAATAACTACAAATGATCTTTTCATAAATTATTGTTTGAAGAAAACCTGTTAACTATTTCAATTTTAATAACCCTGTCAATCGCCTTATGCAATTTTCTGCATCAGCGTCAACTTCCTGTAAATACTTTCCTCAATTTCTATCAATTCAAAATGGCTTCCACGTTCTACAATTTCGCCATCCTGTAAAATGAGTATTTCATCGGCTTCTTTAATGGTGCTTAGCCTGTGTGCAATTACAAGTGTAGTTCTTCCCTGCATTAAATTTTCCAATGCATCCTGTACATATTTTTCTGATTCGGTATCGAGTGCAGATGTAGCTTCGTCCAATATCAATATCGAAGGATTTTTAAACACAGCACGTGCAATACTTAACCTTTGGCGTTGACCACCTGATAATCTTACACCCCTGTCACCAATATTTGTATGATATCCATTTTCTGTTTGAATGATGAAGTCGTGAGCATTTGCAATCTTTGCTGCATTGATCACGTCTTCTTCTGTAGCGTCTGGTTTACCTAAGGCTATATTATTAAAAATAGTATCGTTGAATAGAATGATATCCTGTGTAACAAAACTCATCTGGGTACGCAACGATTCCATCGTAACATCTTTGATGTCGGTTCCATCAATTAAAATACTTCCACTATTTACATCATAGAATCTTGGTAACAAATCGGCAATGGTTGATTTACCAACACCAGATGGGCCAACAAGTGCAAGTGTTTTTCCTTTCTCAAGTGTGAAGTTGATATTTTTTAAAACGGGTGTTTCAGAATAACCAAAACTAACATTCCTGAATTCAATTGATTTGCTGAAAGTAGGAAGCAGTGTTGCTCCTGGTTTATCATCAACCAATACAGGTGTATCCAAAACTTCAAGGATACGTACTGCAGCAGCTTCACCCCTCTGGATATTTCCCATAGCAACCACCATGGCTTTCGCCGGGCGCATTACCTGTGAGAATATAGCGATAAAAGCGATAAACGCACTGGCCTCAAGCCCTACGCTGGCTCCATGATTGTTCAGGATGATACTTCCTCCATAAATCAAAATCCCGGCAACCACCATTACACCGGCCACTTCAGAAAATGCAGGAGCAAGTTCCCTTCTTTTAAAGCCCGACAAGCTGGCTTTGCGATAAAAATCATTCTCCCTGCTAAAACGCTTTAATACAAAATCAGTGGAGTTAAATGCACGTATAATGCGCATACCCATCAACGTTTCATCGATGATCGTTAGTAATCTGCCAATGGACGATTGCATATCCTGCGCCTCCTTTTTTAATCGCTTTGTTACCATGGCAATACCAAATGCCGAAATAGGAATAACCAACAGTGTAAACAAAGTAAGTTTTACAGAAATAGCAAAGAGTGCTGCAAAATAACCAATCATAACCCATGGTTCTTTAAACAGAACTTCCAGTGAGTTTGATGCAACTGCTTCGATCTCAAAAACGTCGGAATTCATTCGCGACAGCAAATCACCTTTATGTTCTTTTGTAAAATATCCCATATGCAGGCGATTGATCTTACCAAATATGGCCTCCCTGAGTTTTTTTACAAGCAAGGTCCTTGCGCTGATCAGTGAGCGCTGGGCCATGTATTTAAACAAGTTTGCAAGTATGGTAGTCGCCACAATAATTCCGGCTATAAAATACAGCGCATAAACCGGGTTTAATGTTTTAAGATGATAAACTTCGTAATAAAAGAGATTTTTAAAGTAAGTGGCGGAAAAAGAAAAGTGAGGTAAATTGGCATATTGCGCCATTTCTGTTGCACTATGAGAATTGAAAAGAAAATTCAGCAATGGAATGATCAGTGCAAATTGGAAAATGCTAAAAAAAACGCCGATCAGCGTAAATATGAAAAAGGGTACAATATGACCTCCGTATGGCTTAACATGCTTGACTAAACGACGATACGTTTTCATTCAGAAAATATTAAGGCGCAAATGTACTTCATTAAATGGATAGAAAATAATCACCATTTAAAAGGATCGTTAAAAAAGGGATAATTAAACGAGGGAGCGATAAATATCGAGGTATTCCTTTGCGGATTTTTCCCAGCAGAAATCGGCGCCTCTTTTTTTAATGGCGTCCTGCATATTGGTTTCTTTATACAAACTCATGCCGTCAGCAAAGGTTTGTATCATTTGGGATGGCTTAAAATCGGAGAAATAAAAAGCCACATTTCCACCAATTTCGGGTAGTGCTGTCTTATTTGATAAGAATAATGGCTTACCAACAGACATGGCTTCGGCAACCGGCATACAAAAACCTTCTGCTACCGATGGAGAAGTAAAAGCATAACAATTTTCAAAATACCAGGCTTTTTCATTTTCAGAAATAGAACCAAGTATTCTTAATTTATTTTCTACGCCAAGTTCTTTGGCTGTATTGATGAGGTAATTGAGGTATTCAGTATCGTCATCTCTTCCTGCAATCAGCAATTCCATATCATCATCCTGCTGCAATAAGGGCAATAATGAATGAAAATTCTTCTTCATCGTTACCACACCTATTGAAAACAGGAAAGGATTTGACGGCCTGTATGATTTTAAAGAGAGCGATGGTTTATTGAGTGAATTGGTACCATTGTGAATAATATAAACAGGCTTGTTACCTACTTCACAATATTTTAAAACGTCGTTTTTGCAGAATTCTGAAATGCATACAATGGCATCACTCCTGTCAATGTTATCCTGCAAGTGACGCAGGTATTTCATTTTTTTAGCCTCAGGTTTACGGTCATCATACATGAAATTCAGGTCATGTATCGTAAGTAAAACCCTGATGCGTTTGTTGCGTGCAGGCATATAGTTTGTCAACTGGTAGGTAGCATGCCACAGGTCGTACTTATCAAGAGAAGGCATCAATAATTTATGAAAAGAATTTTGCCTGATGAAGTCATTTTCCTTACCCAAAACTGTTTCCGCACTGGCTGGCGCATAGAAAGTAAGCTTTTCAGAGCGCTTGTTTACAGCATCCATTAAATGATTGCCGAGGTTTAAACAGTAATGATAAATCCCAAAATCCGCATATTTCATGCGTTCACATTCTAGGACAAAATGCTTCATATTTAGAGATGCGTTAAGTTTAAAGAAGGTCAAATCTACAAAATTTATGCCCTTATCAAGCATTTAAATTATCCTTTTTCTCTATATTAACAAAACTAATATTAATCAGAGGTTTGATGACAGACAATATTTAGGTTCTCAATGCTGTATGAGAAAAAAAATTTTAGGATTTTTTAAAAAATAGCGCTTTCTATATATATGTTTACCCGGGAGGATGGTAGTGCATTAACCAATTGATAATAAGTGCTCAACCATTAATTCAAAATGGGGTTGAAAAAGGAAGTCGTAACCACCTTTCCCTTCAACAATTACATTGGGAGACTGATAATAAACCTCGAGTAAACGGTTTGTTTTTAGGCCTTCAGCTATTGCAAAAGGGAAGGACTGGTTGCCGATAAAAAGCTTGCAACTATTTACCAGGGTAGCCATTTCCAGGAAATCATTAACCTGTTTGTGTTCCAGGTTTGGAATGCTTGATTTCATATCCAGGAATTCTTCTTCTACCCCTATAAATTTTACGTTCGGATATTTCTGTAAAAAACTGTAGCTGATATTCGGGTTCCGGTAACGATGGCTTCTTGCTATTAAGATTGCGTCTTTCATGGTTGGATCTTTAGGAGCAATTAACCATGGCTCGGACAAAGAAGCGGAAACAGCAAAAACATTAAAATACCACCTGGCAATATTCCCCCTATCCGGGAGCAGGATGAATTTCCTGAACACATCAAGATCATAATCCACCTGCTCACCATTATAAATTTCACAGCTTTTACATAAAGGCTGGTAAAGCAGAAGTGGTTTTAGCATTTCCGCCATTTTCTGGTTCAGCATTACATTTTTAAGCGGGTGATGATTGTTATACCTTGTTGGTTGATCGATCTGCAAATAATATTCGGCCTTACCATTCTTTGCAAGCTCCCATACTGCAGGAAGTGAATAAATAATGTCGCCGCAATTTCCGCTATGTTTAAAACTTGTTCGTTCTTTATAAGCATGTGTGATCAATGAGCGATCAAATGTTTCTGTGCCGTTAAAAAAACGTTTGTTGAGTTTAATATTTCTTCTCGCAGCCCTGTAATTAATATATGCGGGTCGATTGGTATACTTTAAAAAAAACTTTTGAATAATATTTAATTTTTCTACTTCCAAATATTTTATGATTGAGAATTGATGGCAACAAATTTCAAATACAAGTTTAATGTTTTTTCTGTGTAATACTTATTTCAAGGCTTTTAAAAGGAAAGGATAAAGTTCTTTGATCAGGCAATGCATTTATTGTATCGGATGATATACATATCTTTTTAATACCAGTTATGGACTTATCAAAATAAAAATAGAATTTATCTTCTTCCCTGGCCGAACTAAACGGCAGGTATTCTTTTTTGTTCTCATCAAAAAAACTCAACCTGGGATTAACATTTTTACAGGCTGGCGGCATATAGGTGTTTAATATTATACTAATGCTGTCGCTGATCTGAATTGGCTGATTCAAAAAAAGACTGCTATTGCCATTTGTCCATGATATGCCATTTTCATTATTATAAAAGCCAATTTTTTCAAGCGCATTGAATTCATCCGTTCCTGAAATAAAATAGATCGGTGAAGTTTTACCCAATTTTGCTGCCTGGGTATTGTTATTATCTCTCCCGTAATAAACATTCAAATTGTATTTTTTTAATACCTCGATGCCGATCAAAGCCGACTCTTTATCAACTTGTAATATTTCAAGATTTTCACCGGTTAACAACGCTGTTTTTATTTGTTTGAATGAGTGCACTCTACCCGGAGAAATATTTACCTGCCGTACATCAACATATAAATAACCAGCGATGATCAATATTAAATAAGACCAGTTAATATATTTTTTAAAACCAGTTTTCTGATCCTGCGCCATAAAAAACAATATTGTAACCAATCCCAATACCCCCGACATATTAAATGCAGTATACCGCGACGAAGATCCATATACAATAACATCAAATATGTACCTGCCCATTGTTATAAAACCGTATGAAATAAGATTGTAAAAGATCATCATTAAGGGAACCAGTAATCTTTTATCTTTTGTTTTTATAACATGATAAATAGCCAACACGTAAGCAGAAAGAACGAGCAGCCCGAAGCATGCACTAAAATTAGGATGATGTTCGGCTTCACCTAAAAAAGTGCCCGACTGTGCGATCAAATAAAATTTAATTACCCAAAAAGGATTCTGGATAAAAAAAGATAAGAAATTTCCTATACTCATTGAAGAAGCGAACCGTGAATAGTAGGGGTCTTTTGCTAAATAAGCAGTGAGAGATGCTGTAAAAATAAAAAGAGCCAGGCTTGCGCAAAGAAGTATGTACCATCTTCTTTTATTCGTGTCCATGATCTTAAACCACTTTACCAGCAATAATAAAATTACAATTGCCAGCATATAAGAATAAAAATATGCAGGTGCTTCAATAATGACCAATAGGTTAGAAAGGATAAACAGGATAATATTGCTATCCTTTTTTAAGCTTGAGTCTTTTCGGATAAAGTTTATTACAAAGAAGTAATTAAAAAAGCAGATACAAAGAATAAAAAATACAGCAAAACTAAAGAAGCTTGTTAAAGCTGCTTCCCATTTGTGCAGCCCGAATATTATAAATGCGATCAAAAAAGAGAAAATTATTTTTCCCTTTTTGCTTTCCACAAATGATACCATAACATTTAAATACTTATATCCAAGCATTATTAAAAAAAGCGTGCCGACTGCTGTTTCGATAACAGTATTTAAATGAAAAAAAGATGCATTTAAAAAAGTAAAGACGGTGGAAATAGTGGCAGGGAACAAAGGCTGGTAAATAAAATCCTGTATGGTTAATTGATGCTGCAATAAGTGGCTGACCTTGGAGCCGATAATTCTTACCATGTCCATGTGGACGATATTTCTATACGTGGCCAATACCCAAAAGAGATAGAGAAATGAGAAAGAAAAATAAATGATGTTTTTCTTTGTAAAATTTTCTTTAGCTATTCTGTCTTCATTCATAACGATGTTAATTTAATTGAGCTTTCATTTTTTTGCGCTGATCAATATAGACTGGCTTATAAACTTTAGCGGTGTTTTTTCAAGCATATTTCCAATTGCAATTGATGGACGCACCATAAAGCCAGGCATTCCCGGCAAAAGAAAATCTTTATACACAATTTTAATATCCCTGAATTTCGCAGCCTCTAATTTTTTTTGAATGAAATTTCCGGAGAACGCCATTTCATCGGGCTCAAGGTGTGCCCATTTGCGTAACACTTTGTTTTTAAAAATGGCAGCCACATAAGGATTATAAATATTTGGTTCCATAAATATAATTTTACCCCCGGGGTTTAATATATTACTGAACACCCTGAACACTTCGTCAAGGTTATAATAAAGATGATGTAATATACCATTGCCAATTATATAATCGAATTTATTATGGATGCTTTCTGCAGCTTTGTTGAAATCCAGCACCTCAAATAAAAGATTGGGAAGTTTATAATCCTCTCTTGCTTTTTTTATAAATGGTTCGCACAGGTCGGAACCAATGACCTGCATCGATGTTTGCAGGGCGATTTGGTAAGCTACATAACCGGTACCACAGCCTACTTCAAGAATTTTTTTGCCAGCCGCTACATCCATTGCATTGATCATCCATTCAGCTCTTCTTTTTAGCCGGATGAGATTAGATTCGCTTTGTTCAAATATCTGGTTAAACCCCCGATCATCTTTTATAGCTGACATAAGAATGAATTTTTAATTCTATTTTTTGATCAATATCGTATATCCCAAGGGATCTTCAGTGGAACCTATACCTAACAACAGCGCAATATGTGCAATCAAAACTGCAACCAGCAACAATGGTGATAGTACTAAAAAAAACGGGAGAAAAATATATCTCCATTTTTCAACAGGAAAAAAATTACGAAAGAATAAAACAATTATTTTAGAACTGATCACGGCAAAATCCGTTCCCCTTGGTTTTATGTTGACTTCAGAAAATTTAGCAAAGATTGTTTTAAGGCTGCTTGGTGTATAGCGAAAATAATCGTAAGGAATATAATGATACCTGGCGGACCATGGAATTGTTACAATGATAGCAGCTCCCTTTTTTGTCGTTCTGTAAATTTCATCAACCAGGTATTGATATTCCTGTACATGTTCCAACACTTCTGTACAGATAATGCCATCAAATGTATTATCAGGGAAAGGAATGTTCTTGCCGTCAAATGCAGTGATGTCTTTGTTGTTGTAACCAAACTCAGTTGCTTCAATAATATCGATGCCATGATACTTTGTTTCCTTATTCAAAAGGAATTTATACGGCGATTGTCCGCAACCGATATCCAATATATTCCCCGAAAAAGACGGTAATACTTTTTTTATATCCTTGTATATCGTTAGTATCTGAAGATCCAATAACATCCTGCCATAGAATTTTATTTTACCAACAAAACCTACAGGTGGTGTATTTGAAATTGGCTGAAATTTTTCAGTCACAGTTTTTAGTTTGAAGATTGAATGATTTGCCGACGAATGAACTTAGGCCGCTTTTTCACTTCTTCCAGTATTTTAGCCTGGTATTCGCCGATGATGGAAACCGCCAACATATTAAGTCCGCCAAAAAATAAAATAAGTACAATAATAGTTGTGATACCATGAGGTACCGGTGCGCCGGCAAAGTATAAAATAATTTGAGCAACGATCGCAAGGAATGAAACAAGCGTGAGTGTCCAACCGAGGTAAGTCAATAATTCCAACGGCACATAACTAAAAGAGAAAATTGCTTTTCTTGCCCATGCAAGATTTTTTCTCCAGTTATTGGTAGTAACACCAAACATTCTTTCCGGCCTTACATATGGAACGCCCGCTTGTTTAAAACCAACCCATGCTCTTAATCCTCTCAGGAACTGATCTGTTTCCGGGAGCTTGATCAATTCATTCACCACCTTTCTATCCATCATAGAAAAATCACCTGCATCCAATGGTATGGGTACATAAGAGAGATTCCTGAATATCCTGTAAAATATTTTATACAACCGTACTAAAAAACGATTGCCATCTCTTTTTATGCGTTGGCCATATACCACATCGTTACCTTCTGCCCATTTTACATAAAAATCTGCGATCAATTCAGGTGGATCCTGCAGGTCGCCATCTAATAATACAACAGCATCGCCGGTTGATATTTCCATTCCACTCATAAATGCACTTTGCGAACCAAAATTCCTGGAATGCTCAATACCAATCACGTGTTTATCCTGTTGCACCAATACCTGCAATACTTCCGCGGTATTATCAGGACTGCAATCGTTCACAAAAATAATTTCGTAATCAACATTCATTGTATGAAATGTCTTTACCAATCGTTCATACATGATGGGCATGGCCTGCGCATCTTTATAACACGCAATGATAGCCGTAATTTTATGTTGGATCTTATCCTGGTAAACCTTCTTCTCATAAAGTGGTTTCGAATATTCTTTCTGCCAGTTGTATGTTTTTATCAATCCTTCCTTTAAACCTGTAACAGATTCCCATCCCAATAATTTTTTTGCAAGAGCGGCATTTCCATACCATTCTTTCAGATCCCATTTACGATTGGCAAAATCTCCCCACACAGGATCACCAGGGATGGAAAATATTTCTTTTGCCGTTGCTGCAATATCCCTGATGGTTGTTTTTATATTCGATGCAATGTTGATCGATTGGCCGCCAATGATCTTATAATCCGCATTGGCAGTAAGCAGTGTTGCATAAACAGCATCATCTATATAAACAAAATCCCTTGATATATCCGGTTGTACCAATGGTGGATATTCCTGCTGCATTCCTTTTTCAATGATACGTGGTATCAACCTGTCGGGTTCTTCATATTCACCGTAGATAGAGTAGTATCTTAGGTTGGCAACAGGGATCTGCAAAATAGTACCATAATATTTTATCATGTTTGCTGCAGAAGCCTTGGTAACAGCATAGTGACTATTGGGTTTCAATTCATCACTTTCAAGAGGTGCTTCACAATTTAATCCATACTCTGAAGAACTACCGGCATGTACAAACGCTCTTATACTGTAAGCAGAACTTACTTCGAGCAGGTTCAATAATCCAATTACATTGGTCTTATAAATTAAGTTTACATCTGTTTGTTTGGAATAAGCACCATATGCAGCCAGGTCGAAAATAGTTTTGAATTTATTCTTCTTAAATAAGTTATCCAGTTCGTGTTTATTGGTGATATCAGCCCTTATTATCCGGTCTTCCTGCAAATCATCAATGCGCCACGGAACATACGAGGTGGAAGTGATTGCGTATACATCATCCCTGTATTTAAGAATATACCTGAACAGGTTGCTTCCAATAAAACCACCTGCACCAAATACTACAATGGGGCCTGCAAGTTTTTGTACTTCCGTTTTTATTTGTGCATCCAGCATGTTAGTTGCGTATAAATTCTATGATCTTATTTTCAAGATTTTTTCCACCCAGGTTATTTTCTTCCTGGTGCCAGCCTTGTGAACCATACCTGCCACTTGGATAACCTGATGCAAAAAGCGTATGATATTTAATCGGGATATTCAGTTGTTTTAATAAAAGACTTGCCAGTGTTTCATGCAAACCACACTGTCCCTGGTGTTCTTCCAGTGTAATTACTTTCTTTATACTATTGATGCTTTCGACCAGTTGAGCAGGAATATCATAAACAGGAAATTTGCTTACCAGCCATATTTCAAGTTCATCCTGTATTTGCTGCGGTAACTTAAATAAATTATCTGCAACGGTTCCGGTAGCAATAACAATTGCTTTTGATGAATTGCCGCTTTTGATCTTTCTCCATTGAGCAAAAACAGGAATGCCCGGTTGTGCAGATGCAAGGTTTAAGCGTAAGTAATTGGGTGACGGATCTTTTATCATCTCATTCAAAGTAGATGCAACATCTTCAGCAGTAAAGGGAACATAAACCTGCATGTTTGGCAAAATCCGCATGGTACCAATGTCTTCAATATTGTGATGCGTACTACCCATAATGCCATAACCGTAACCGCCACCGTTAGCAATGATCTTTACCGGCAGGTTGTGGAGGCAGATATCATTTCGTAATTGTTCGTATGGCCTTAAAGTAATAAAAGGTGAAATGCTGTATATAAACGGAAGCAATCCTTCATACGCAAGCGATGCCGCCATCGTTGCCATATTTTGTTCTGCAACACCGGCGTTAATGAATCTTTCACCAAGTGTTTCCTGTACACCTTCCAATGCCATAAATCCAAGGTCGCCTGTAAGGAAAACAATCTTGTCATTTGTTTTAGCAATATCTACGATCGCCTGTGCAAATTCTTTCCGCATTATTGCATTATTAGTTTTTGAAAATCTGAGTCTGTTAATGGAAGGTAATGACAATCTACAGTATCCTGCAGCGTTAGGTCTTTTCCTTTTGTTGTATTGCAGATCACTGCCAATGGCTTTTCATTGTGAAATTGTGCAACACTGTTTTTTAAAGAATCAAAATCATGACCTTCTGCTGTTACTACTTCAAATCCAAAACTCTCTAATTTTTTATCAAGTGGTTCCAGTTTCATGGTGTCTTCTGTTCTGCCAAATCCCTGGATAAAATTTCTGTCAATGAACCAGAGCACATTTTTCAGGTTATGGTGCGACATAAATAATGCAGCTTCCCATGTACTTCCTTCATTCAACTCGCCGTTGGAAGTGATACAATATATTTTTTTATCCGTTCTTTTCAGTTTGTTTGCCAAACCCAAACCCGCCGCTATCGACAATCCATGCCCCAAACTGCCTGTAGCGAATGGTATGCCTTTGATCTTATTTACAGGCGGATGTGCAGATAATAATGTTCCATTTTTATAAAAACTCTCTATTTCTGCTTCAGGAATAACACCGTCTTCTGCAAGTACACTATATAGTAATGCTGCCGCATGGCCCTTTGACAGGATAAGTTCATCGTCGCCTTTCATCAGTTGAAACTTAATAAAAGTGATGATCTCGAGGCAGGATAAAGAGCAACCCACATGGCCGGCATTTGCTGCTTTATACATTTTAATAAGGCGGTTCCGAATTGAATTTCGTTTGGTTGCTAACATTTGGTTTGATTAATAACTGGCGTGTAAAGATATTAAGTTTGTATTGTATATGAGCCAGTCTTTATTCGGCAAATTTAGTCAAACTTAAGGTAGTGTGAAATGTAAATAACCAATTCGTCATTGTGGAGAACGAAGCAATGACGAATACAGGCAAGCATTCTGCGAAACTTTAGTTGAAACCATCAGAAAATGCATCAAAACTTAACAGGTTCAATTGTTCCTTCCTGTTCTCACTAAATATATTGAAATCAAAATACGCATTTTCATTATTTGGTAAGATGCTGAAACGGCCCCTGTTGTTTTTGCTCAATATTCCAACACCCCAATCGCTGTCTATGCAGCATGAATAATACATAGTACGTGCTTTTACAAATGCTTTCCAGGTAGTGCCGTTCCAAAAACCATCGGCAGGGCTATTTACAAAATCGTATGTTTCTCTTGCATGGTATTCGGTTGGTGGATTGCAGTCGTGCATAACAATAAATCCGTCTTCAGATAAAAATTGAAATGAATTAACAATATCCCTTTCTACCTGGTATGCCAAATGCAAACCATCAATAAAGACGATGTCAAACTTTATATCATTTGAAATGCTGAGTTTATTTTCATTGAGCTGCAGAAAAAAATCATCTGATGTCATTTTAAAATCAACAGGGTTTGATTCAAACTCAAATCCCGGGTCAACAGAATATTTGTTTTTAATGTTGATGAGGTTAAAATTATCATCGGGATTTCTAACGCCAATTTCGAGGTAATACTGTGCATTGATCTTACCGGATAAAAAATTGATCACATCATGCCGCTTGGGATCTTTTGCCATTTCCAATTGGGTAAGTTCACTTACGGTTGCAAATGCCTTATCATTATTGAACCTTCTGCCCAACTGGTACAATCTGTTTTGTTGTATATTTTTAACGATACGCTTCATGAATCATTTATGTTCTTAATCTGATTTCAACGACATCAATATTAATATGAGGATCCTGTTTTTTTCTGCAATAAAATACCTGATGCAAATAAAAGCTTTGACCAAATGCCATAAGATGTTACTTCATCATCCTGGTTATGAAATCCGTGTCTTATAAGCGCATCTTCCAGGTAAACATTTTTGCAATAACCCTGGCTTATCGTATAATAACCTTTATCCTTCATGTAATTTTTTACTTCATCCAGGTCAACTGTAACAGTATGCGTGGAATCATCATAGAAATTGATGGTAGTGCAGGTAAAACCTTTCTCAATAAATTCACTTCGTGCCGGTAAATGAATGGTATGCAATGATGGTGTTTCTATATAGATCGTACCATCTTCTTTCAAAACCCTGTCACACTCTGATAATAAGGCCTTCCAATCCTGTACATGTTCTATAAGATGACTCATAAAAACAAAATTGAAAGCATTGTCGGCAAAAGGCAGTTTTTCTTCATCAAGGTTTACTTTGAAAAAAGCATCCAACGTTGTTTTTTGCGTTGGCGAATAAAGATCAATGCCCGTAATATGAATGTCATTTCGTTTTGGTGAAAGATGATTTTTCCAATGGCCCAGGCTACCGGCACCACAACCTACATCAAGCACTTTTGCATTTGGGGCGCAATTTTTTATGGAAGAAAAACGAGGATGATATTGATAATACTGAGCAATAAGATAATCCCTGTCTGAGTTTTTTTCTCCGGGAATTACTTCTGTAGCAATTTTCAATATTTCTGCAATAGTGTCTTTCATTCCTAACTATTTTTAAAGTTAATAAATTTAAGGAGTATTAGGGAGCAGCAAATTTTTCAATTGACTGTATGCATTGTTCCATGTAAAATATTTATTGATGTAGGCTGTTTCGGCTAAACTCATTTTAATAAGCTGTTCCTGGTTGTTGTATACAGTAATGATCTCATTGGCAAAACTTTCTGCATCATCATAAGCGCTGAGAACGTTTGCTATTTCCGGCATGCCTTCCAAACCAATGGTGGTAGCAACAAGTGGAATTCCATTATACATTGCTTCTACGGTTTTTCCTTTTACACCGGCGCCATACCTCATTGGAATGATTGCCATTCTTGTTTGCGCATATATTTGTTTCAGCTCAAATTCACTTACAAAACCTTTTACCTCTATATCCTGGCTTTGTAAATTATTTATTTCATTGGTAGCTTTTGATCCTACAATGATAAATTTAATGCCTTCGATCTTTGCTTTAACGATAGGCCACACATGTTTACAAAACCATAACACACCATCTGTATTCGGCGGATGACCGAAACCACCAACGAATAAAATATTTTTCCTGTTTGAAAAATCAGTGATTGGTAAAGCAGGATCTTTAAAAAAATAAGGGAGTATTGTTGATACTTTATAAGAAGGGTTGATTTCACGGATCGCTTCTGTTTCATCCGGGCTGGGAGTTAGAATATAATCTGAATTTTCATAGATATACTGCTCCTTCGATTTCCATTGATTCGATGAATTCAATGTCTCCGGGTTTTTGTCGATCTCGTATTTTCTCAATTCTCTTAAGAAATGAAGATCATGCCCGTAATATAAGATCTTTGCGTTTGTATTTTGTTTGAAAAAAGTTATATAGTTCAGTGATGTATGCGGACGATTCAGGAAAACAAAGTCGATGAAATCTTTGTTTGTTTCTACCCATGTCTTCCAGTTTTCTTTGTACCATTTTCCATATAAAACTTCAATGCCCATTTTTTGAAGCAGCGTTGTGTATGGTTCGCCCCTGAAAAAATTATCGCCAATGAATTTTACATTCAGTCCCAATGAAACCAAAAGTTCAAGGTATTGGAAAACTGTTTTGGAGCCTGCATCTTTATCTGGCTCAGGTACATAATGATCTACAACCAAAATTGTTTTCTTGCGGGAGCTTCTATCCCTGGCATAAAATACTTTTTGTCCATCAGGAAGTTGTTCTGTTATTAAAACCTCCTTCCATTTTTCATATAATTTCTTTTGATTCAATACCCTGACAGATTGAATAGATAATTTTCCCTCCTCTGTTTTTTCTTCTTCTTTTCCATGCGACACACTTTCAAAGTGAACAACTTCCGATAAAGGTTGAAACATTACTTTATAACCAGCTTTACGAATTTCAAATGCTAAATCAGAATCTTCACAATATGCGGGAGCATATCGTTCATCAAAGCCACCAAGTTGTTGCCAGAGATCTTTCCTGATCATGATCGAAGCGCCGGAAATATAATCAGCTTCTTTTACGTAATTGTATTCAGGTGCATCAGGGTCCTGGTTCCTTCCATAATTCCATCCATTGGCATTGTTCCAGATGATGCCGCCGGCTTCCTGCAGGCTTCCATCAGGGTACACCAGTTTCGAACCCACCATTCCTATTTTATCATCACTTTTTATAAGACCAACCAATGGTGAAAGCCAGTTGGGCATTACTTCGGTATCGTTGTTTAAGAATAAAATGAATTCGCCGCGTGCACTCTTTGCAGCATTATTACAGTTTTTTAAAAAACCGAGGTTAACAGGATTATAAACATGAACAAGGTTTACAATCTTGTCTGTACAATTTTTTGTTTGGTCCGTAGAGCCATCGTCTGCAAGTATGATCTCATAAGAAACCCCTGAAGTATTTTCAATAATGCTTTTGATGCACCTGTAATTCATTTCCCAGGTATTGTATACCGGGATGATGATGGAAACAACAGGGTTATCAGTAAAAGGAATGGTAAGTGTTTTGGAATAGTCTACATTTTTTTGCAGCTTTAAAACTTTCGCATGTGCTTTCCCGGTTGTGTTGCGTTTCTTTTTTGATTTGAATAAGTTTACAAAGCTGTTTATTTTTTTGCTTACAGGAGAATCACCCGACAGGTATTTCTTTTTAAAAGAATACAGCTTTAATACAAGCTTCCAGTCTTTTGAATAATAAAGTTTGATGAGCGTATCATCATTAAAAATATCATTAAGCTTTTGTTTTTCTTTTTCAAGATCAAGCTCAACTTTTTTCTTTTCTTCTAATAGGTTTTTATAGTTTATTTCTAAGGTGCTGAATTCCGTTTTTAATTTACTGATCTCTTTTTCGAGAACAATTCCCCAAAGCTGTAATTTTTCTATCTCTTCGTTACTCGCTTTATTATCGTTTTTATCTGGCATAAATTGAATAAGCGTTTAAAATATATTTTACTAAATCCATAGAAGTGGCCAGTGGGGACACTGGCCACGGCGACCCGCCGCGGTTGGTGTCCCCACCAACCGCAATGTGGAACCAGGATCAGCCATTGGGACTTCCGAGTTTTATATTTAATTCAGTCAGTTGTTTTTCATCAATAGTACCCGGAGCATCGATCATTACATCTCTTCCTGAATTATTTTTTGGAAATGCAATGAAATCACGAATGGTTTCGCTGCCGCCAATGATCGCACATAACCTGTCGAAACCAAATGCAATGCCACCATGTGGTGGTGCGCCATATTCAAAAGCACCCAACAGGAAACCAAATTTATGTTGTTGTTCCTGTTCATCCATTCCCAAAGCGGCAAACATTTTTTCCTGCAATTCACGTTGATAGATCCTGATAGAACCACCACCAACTTCATTTCCATTCAACACCATATCGTAAGCATTTGCTTTGATGTTGGCATAAGGGTGTTTCAGATATTCAGCCGCATTTTCAATAACAGGATTGTTGTTGATCATGGTTGGAATATCGGAAGGCTTTGGCGATGTGAATGGATGATGGCGTGCTACCCAACGATTCTCATCTTCTGCATATTCAAACAAAGGGAAATCCAATACCCATAATAATTTAAATTCTTCAGGATTGCGAAGGCCCAGTGTTTGCCCCATATACAGGCGCAGGTCACTGATGGCTTTACGTGTTCTTTCTTCAGCACCTGCTAATATCAAAATAAGATCGCCTGGTTTTGCATTGGCAGCAGTTGCAATGGCTTTTAATTTTTCGGCATCGTAAAATTTATCTACGCTGCTTTTATATGTTCCATCTGCATTGCATTTAATGAATACCAAACCTTTCATGCCAACCTGCGGACGTTTAACCCATTCAGTTAGTTCGTCTGTTTGTTTGCGTGTGTATTCACTACAGCCAGGTACTGCAATGGCTATTACTGTTTCTGCTTCATCAAATACTTTAAAGTCAACACCCGAGATCAATGCTGAAATATCTTTTTGTGTAGTAAAACTATGTGCCGGGAATTTCAGGTTGCATAATTTCATATCGAAACGAATATCAGGCTTATCATTTCCATAAACCCACATGGCGTTTTCCCATGTCATCCTTTCTATTTTTTCTGAATAGTCGATATTCTTTACGTCTTTAAAGATGCGCCTTACCATTCCTTCAAACGTATTGATGATGTCTTCCTGTTCAACAAAACACATTTCACAATCTATCTGTGTGAACTCAGGTTGCCTGTCGGCACGAAGGTCCTCATCACGAAAACATTTTACGATCTGGTAATAACGATCATAACCACTTACCATCAGCAATTGCTTAAATGTTTGTGGCGATTGTGGTAATGCATAGAATTGTCCCGCATTCATACGACTTGGTACAACAAAATCCCTTGCACCCTCCGGCGTAGATTTAATTAAGAAAGGAGTTTCAATATCAAGAAAATTATTTTCATGTAAATAATTTCTTGCGCTGCGTGCAACTGCATAACGTAGTTCTAAATTTTTCTTTACTGCATTTCTCCTCAGGTCGAGAAAGCGGTATTTCATCCTGATATCATCGCCACCATCTGTATCATCCTGTATGGTAAATGGGGGAGTAGCAGATTTATTTAAAATTTTAAAAGTAGTAACGAGTATTTCAATATCACCGGTCGGAATATTGCTGTTCTTACTGCTGCGTTCATTTACGGTGCCGGTTGCCTGCAAAACAAATTCACGGCCAAGTGGGTTTGCATCAAGCTGGCCATTGAGGCTTTCAGAAAAAAGCAATTGAGTAATGCCGTACCTGTCACGCAGGTCAACAAAAGTGATTGATCCGAATTTGCGTACGGTTTGTACCCAGCCGGCAAGGGTAACTTCCTTTGTTTTATCTGCAAGTCTTAATTCACCGCATGTATGAGTTCTGAACATTGTATGTTTTTATTGAGCGGCAAAGATAAGCTGTGTGGCTTTTATCTTGGAAAAGCTATCTAATATTTTATGATATATTTCTATGTAAATAGCTACTTTAGTGAATAATTTATAGCCGTCGTATCACTTGAAGCCGTGCCGGGTAGTTCACAATTGCAATTTTTCGGTTTCAGCTTGTCAGCTTCCGTAGTTATTCTTTCTATTGTTTTTATATTTTCAGCATTTTTTGAATCCTTTACTTCTGCACCAATTCCATCAAGCTTCAATGTTTTAATTTGATTGGCTAGTCCTTCTTTTGTTGTTTCGGAAAATGAGATATCAATGGTTTGTGATAGCTGTGCAAAAAATGATGCTTTACCAAAAATGAGCTTGTCGCCAACTTCTGCAAAGGCAATGATGTAGCAAGGTGCATTTTGTGGTAATGGGATCTTTCCATTGGTTTCATCAAAACCATATTGTTTACCGTCTTTTAATTTGCCACCTTGTACAAAGGCTTTTACTGATGGTACCATTAACATCACCTGGAAATCTGCTTCATAATTTCCCTGTAATCTTACAAACAATTCGCTGGGAGAACAATTTGATCGTTCTTTCAGTAAGATATCAATGTTCCACCAGCCGAATGCTTTTATATTGATGGTATAAAAAGTAGCTTTTATGGAAGAGGGTTGTACTGTTTCTTTTTCTGGTGTTGCTTCTTGTTGTTGTATTTGAATTGGGGGATCGGTATTTGTATTGACAGGCTGAGTTTGTGGCGGAACCGGTATCGTTTGATCTAAAGTAAAAAAATCATCGGCATCGGCTTCAAGTTCAACTCTTTTATTTGCTACTTCTTCTAATGCCATACGGTATTTATAACAACTGTCTACACAAAGAAATTCTGCTTCAGCAGCGCTGTCTTTTGCAAAATATTGATCGGGCACTTTCCAATTCTTATCACCAGCTGTTTCTATATAGGTGAGTATATTGTTTATGTCAGTGGGTGATAAATTTGCGAATGCAGTCATAACTGTTGGTTTCCATTTGTCTTTGACTTGCATGGATTCCGGATCTGACATTCCTGCCGGGTTCCAAATAAAATGATAGATCCATTGCAGCGTACTTCTTTTTGTTATGCCTGCCAATGCCGGGCCTGTATAATCTGCTTCAGGTTTATGACAGTTAGCGCATTTCGCTTTGAATAATTGTTTACCTGTTTCTATATTTAACTGAAGCGGATCTTTTGGCAATGGTTGAGGATCGGCCCAGTTTATTTTTCCTGCTGAATCAACTCCTTTGAAGACATTCATATCCGCTTTGTAATCCTTTGTTGGTATCAATACTTCCAGTTCTTTTTTTATTGAAACTTTATAACCGGTTGCAGCATTTATATACATCATGCCACCGCTGCTCAATGCCTGTTTACCACTTAGGGTAGTAAGGCCCGCCAAAACAATATCCGTATTATTGAGTGCTTCTTTAATTTCAAGTTTTATATCCTGGCTATCACTTGCTAAACTTCCTTTCGGTATTTTAATAATACAATTGCTGCTTGTAACAAGTGTTGTATCCCTGTTTATGTTTAGAGAAAAAGTTTGAGTTGCCAGGTGATCCGGGTTCAGGATATTTGAAATTCCTGTTTTGTTGTTATTGCAGGAACAAAGAAAAATGGTGATAGCAATGATCAATAAAAGATATCGTTTCATAAACAGGATTTATTATTAATTCCAATAGATGAGTTTAGTAACCTTATTTCATACTATTATTTTTAAAATATTTTTAGTTTATAAAAAAGCCCCACGTGAAGTGAGGCTTTTGAAATTTGGATTAACCGCTGTCGGGATTGTTAATTCGATTCAGGTTTATCATTCTTCTTCGTATCCATCATCTCCATTAATTTCATTCCTAATAAACCATTGATACCACCATCAGTTCCTGTTCCGCTGCCGATCAGGATATCAGGTATCACTTTTATCTGTCCTTTACCGATCTCTTCTGTGATCTTGTATTTTGTAAAGTTGTCGCCCCCCATCGCCTTCACCTGTAATTCATAAGCTTCAGCAGTTGACTTACCGATCGCCATAATTTTTTCAGCTTCTGCCAAACCTGTTTTGCTGATTCTTTCAGCGTCTGCAGCAGCATTTAATTTTGTGGCTTCGGCTTGTGCACCGGCACGTGCTTTTGTTGCTTCCGCTTCTGCATTTGCACGCATCTTTGTTGCGGTAGCTTCAGCATCTACCTGTAATTTCAAACTGTTTGCATCACCTTCTGCTTTTTTAACAGCAGCATCGGCAGTGCGTTGAGCGATCTCAACACTTTGTTGTGCTTTTACAATTTCTTTCTGCATATCTGCGATCGCGGTTTCTTTTTCCATACCCTGGCGTTTTTCCTGGGCCATACGTTGGGTGCTATATGTTTTTTCTTCTTCCTGTGCGATCTTTCTGTCTGTTAAAGTTTTCATCAATGATTCGGGAGGAACGATATCACCGATCAGTGTATCAACTGCATTAACGTTGTATTCATCCAGTACTGTTTTCATGTTATCCTTTGCAGCCTGTTGCCTTTCTTTACGTGTTGCAAGGAAGGCGATCACATCACTATCCTGTGCGGAGTTTCTAAAGTAATTACCAATGGTTGGTTCCAATACCTGGCTCACAAGATTGTTCATACTTCCGAAACGTGCAATTACTTTTGGTGCTTCATTCGCAGGTATATGTATGATCTGCGACACGTCGAGGTTAAAAGGGAAACCGTCCTGCGAACGCACAGTGATCGTAGAAAGATTTTTATCTAATTGATGTGCTTCGCTCCTGGTGTTTGCCCAATTCAATACTAAGTTTGTTGTAGGAACAAGTTCCACTTTCATAATGTATTTATTGAATGGATATTTACCGGGGCCATATGGTTCCATCCACACACCACGTTGTCCTTTACTAACGATGTTACCATGTTTGAAACTTTCACCGGTAAGGTCCTTACCATCTTCACCAATATAGCTGATCACAACGCCTACATAACCGATAGGTACATCTGTCATCGGCACTTCTTCAATTTGTATCGCCCATGGATTGATGTTATAACTACCTGCAAGAATAATAGAAGGCTGCAGACCACGATTACCATTGTGTTCAAGAAACGTATCGAAATCCTGGAAGTTATTATGACCATCAATATACTTACCTGCGATTTGGCCGCCTTGTATGGGTTGCCCATCAAGTGTAGTAACAATACCAACCATATTCTCATGTATGATCACCATATCGGCAATCGTAACGGTAAATGCATAGGTATTGATACGATAAGTACCAGCGGTGATATAAGCAGTCTGACGTCCCTTTTGTCCTCCATTGTTTAAAAAACTCTGTGCATCCTGGAAGTTATCACAGGCAACCTTACGGGCAAGGATAGCTCCTGTTGGAATTTCAGTACCGTCATTGGAAAGTATAAGACCGATCTTTCCTTCAGGTATTATAGTAAATGGTTGCATATCCACACCATATTGCCATGGCCACATGCCCCAATATAATCCTGGTGCAAGCGTTTGTGCCTGGAAACCTGCTTCACCTTTTGTGGCAATGATACGGCCATCGGGTAATTCCCTGTTGGAACCAAACAATACGAATTTTTTTGTAACAAGTCCAAGCCTGTTCTCCGGTACGATCACCATACCGAAGAAAACCCGTAATATAAATTTGTATAAAATGATCGAGAGGATAATAATAAATATCCACCAGTAATGTGAAAAAAAATTTGCGAAGTCCATAATTGTTCTTTTTATTGTTAATGTATAGGGTTCATTTTTGTACCAGCTTTGGTGCTCTTTTCAGCTTCAGTGGTTCGCCCGGATGAAATTCATTCAGGCAGGCGTGGTATACATCAGCAGCTGATTGTCGATCATTTATTTCTCACAAACCGCTGAAGAGTATTCCCAATCTAAATAAGTGCGACTCCACCGAAGATACATGGTAATTTTGCAGCTGGGCTAATAAAAAATAAAAACTAATTAGGAAAATAACAGCAAATGCAGAATGATTTCACTTAGACTGTTGAAGAGAAAATCACCGAAAACTGGTACATATTGCATTGGAGCGAGGCTCCATTTAGTTTTGAAATGTGAAGATATATACGCAGCAGTCATCATGCAAATGAATCAGCGTTGAATGGGACTTGCGGTTGGGCAAATGGTAGAGTATGTATGATGAACGGTGGGAGTTTAGAGTTATGAATTTAGAATTATGAGTTGGGTGAACTTCAAGGCTTTCATCATTCACAAGTTATTTATTGCCGATTCCCGTTACATTGTCTCCATCTCCTCCTTATGTCTCGGTTTCCAGATGATATAATAGAATGCAAGGAATAATATGCCCAACACAAATGGTATAATGGCTAAATGTTTGAACGTATAATCTCCAAAAAGCGGTTCTGTGTCGAAATGAAAAAATTCACTGATCATCCAGTAACTGTTTGCAGCAATCCAAACTGTGATGGCAAGATTATGGCACAGCTCACTCATATATTGCCGGGTGCGCCATGCGATAACGATTGCTATGATGAGTGTTGGAAAGATCATGGCAATGCCTAACGGGCGCCAGATCATACACCAGCTGATATCTTTAAAAAGCCAGAATACAATATGAAGGTTTTCCATTTTGCGGTAACGCAGGGGGATGGTGTAGGTTTCTTCTGTTGACATGCCAGGCGTATAGAATTAATAATTAAAAATTAAGAATTAAAAATACAAACCTGCTACCAGAAATTTTTTAATTTTTAATCCTTAATTTTTAATTGCAGCTTATTCCACACTTACTCTTATTCCATCACTATGGCTCATAAACTCCGGTGCATACATACATTGTATGGTTGTAATGCCATTGCTGAAATTACCGGCATGTGTAACAAACATCGGGTATTCAAATACGTAAGTCCCACGTGGGAGCCAGCCAAAGAAGAAATTGGTACTGGCGTCTTTTGTGGATTCATAGTAGCCAAGTCCGCCCTGCCATTTATATTCACTGATCACATTTACCGGCTCCATGCAGGCGGCACGCATGTCCTTCATGTGAATATATTCCATGTCGCGGTCAGCTCTTAATTCAATGCGGACCTTTATTTTATCGCCAATGTGTAATTCATCTCCGTCATTCAATGCCTGCAATACCGGTCCATGGTCAGAATTTTTTTCGATAAATAATTTTTTTACAAGTTTTAAAGGTGTTTCTGATGAGGTTATTTTATCGAGGTCTTCGAAGTATTGCCAGTATACAGCGCCCCAACTGGTCCCTCTGCTTCCTGAAGGGGGAACCTGGCTCTGTGATGATTTGATGTTTACTGTTATGTTGCCCATTCCCTGCTGTACTTTGTCTGAGGGAATTGTTTTTTTGAAATAACCTGTTCCTGCTTCGGCATTTTCATCAACACTTTTTATAGTAGTGTTGCCGATATTGACGGTAACTTCTTTTTCTTCTGTGAGCCAGTTGCTACCATTTAGTAATAATGCATAGCATGCTTCTGAAGTGGCTTTTGTTGTTTTCCAGTTTTGCGTTTGTTTTTGTTTTAGCAGCCATGTTTTAAGATCATCAACGGTTGTAATGTTTTTATCAATGTCGGTAAATGCTTCAATCATCATTGCCTGGCTTTCTATCGGCGACTGGTACCAGTAGTAGCCACCATTTGTAAATTCTTTAAAATACATACCCATCTCTTCTTTGTAAATAGCATTTTCTTTTAACGAATTTGTGATCTCATGTGCTGTTTTTTCATCGCCGGTCCGGTACAATCCAAGTGCGATCATTGCCTGCATGTACTTATTGTTGCTTAACCAATAATGCTGGGCCTGTTTATAGTAGTAAGTATAAGCTGTTTGTGTATTGCTGCTTATTTTATTCTCCGGGAAAAAACTACGCATGTATAAATACTGGATCGCACTGTAGGATAAATTATTTGATTTAAGATTTGCTTTGTATTTTTTCAGATCGTTGTATTCGTCTTTTAATCTTGCGTCAAGATATGGCAGAGCATTTTCTATGATTGTTTTTAGTTTGTTATAATCATTGTTGTTTATGGCATTTAATTTACGAAGGTGACCAATGCCTGTAATAATATATTGAGTAATGTACCTGTCATCCCTTCCACCTTTGAACCAACTGAAGCCACCATTACTGGTTTGCATCTCTTTAAGTTTGGCAATGGTTTTTTCTTTTTCATTTGCCAGGCGAACCATATCAAAAAGCACAGCAATGTTTTTCTTTTGTTCATTTTCATTTTGTGCAGCCATTACCCATGGTGTTTCCTGTAGCAGGGCTGATTTCAATTCCTGGTTTTTTTGAAGATTGCTTAACAACGCAGCAGTGTCAGTTGTTTTCCATTTCTCAAATACAGATTTTATTTTGGGCATGCTGTTGCAAACGAACGATGCCAATGCGTTTGCATAATAACGATTGAAGCTTTGTTCGGCACATTCATATGGATATTCCATAAGGTAAGGCAATGCCTGCACAGCATACCATGCCGGGTTGCTGGTATATTCTACCGTAATGGCGTGATTGGTTAATGAACCACTGTTGTTGCTGTTTAATAATTTTTCAAATTTGAAATTTTTTGTCGTTTCATTGCGCATATTCAGTGGCAATGTTTCGGTAACAAGCATACGGTTTGTAAGAACCGGCAATGCATTTTCTTCACCATCACTGAATGCACCGGTTTTAGAACTTGCCTTGATACGCCATGTAAGGGCACTGTTAAAAGCAAAAGGAATATCAATAGGAAATTTTACAGAAGTACTTTGCCCTGCAGCTGCAGTAAAGTATTGTACCGGGAACATATTTTTAAACAAGCCGTCAACAGGTTTGTTGGTTACTGCATCAAACAATTCAAGTTGTGCGGTTCCTGTTATTTCACTGTCTGCAAGGTTTACAATTTTTGCAGAAAATTCCATGCGATCGCCTTCCCTTAAAAACCTTGGTGCATTTGGTTGCACCATCAATGGCTTTTGTGTAATAACTGTTTTTTCTGAATAAGTGCTTGCAAGGTCTTTTGTATGTGCAAGTGTCATCATCTTCCATGACGTTAATGCTTCGGGGATGGTGAATGAAAATTCAATATTGCCGTTTGCGTCCGTGTTTAATGAAGGGAAGAAGAAAGCGGTTTCGTTGAAGTTTTTGCGGACCTGCACGTTTGATCCTCCGTTTTGTACTGGTCCTGTCTTAAAGTTAAAGACGATTGTGTCAGATACACTTTTATAATCCAAAGAAACTTGGTCTGCTAAAACGGCTTCATCAACAGCAGCATCTCTTCTTAAAGATTTTTTTACAGACATAACATTCAGGCTTGCCATAGGCGTATTAGGCTCTTTATCCAACTGATCAACAATCCCATCACCATCCGCATCATCAAAGACTGGTTTTGGCAATTTCATATGCCTTACATTTCGGTAATCATCATCATTCCATCCATTGTCTAAAAAATCGTCATACCATTTTGAATAAGCAAAGTTGTTAGCTTTTATATTACTTTGTTCCTCTGAATTTACTGCTACAAATGTGCTTGCTAACCAGGTAAATTCATTTGAATACAATGGCCACATAAATTTGAAAGAAGACCAGCTATGTTGACTGAATTGGTCCAGTGATGCATCATACATACTGATCAATGCCTCTGCGGAAACTTTTTCTGCTTTGTTTCCTGTAATTTTTAGCTTCCATTTTTCTTCACTGCCAGGCAAAATTTTATCCCTGAATGTTTCATAGCTGATATCAAGATCTTTATTGTCCCATGCAACATTAAAATCCTGGCTTCCCTTATAAACGCGATTGTGAAATATGAATGCATAATTCATTCCGATCCCGCCACGATCATTATCGGTAATGCTTACCTCACGTGTGTAAGGATTTGTATTGCTAATTACCGGATAATCATAATTGTCAGCGTTATTTGGCCTGGATAAAATATGTATCAGCCATATTTTATCAAAACCAGTTGTGATGTTGTAACTGATTTTTTGCCCTGGTTCTGCAACTTTACTTTTTGTACTAACAATAATTGGTTCATCATTGATGCGTTGTTGATCGTTAGTAAGCTTAATGTATTTTTCTGCTTTTACTTCTTCCCCATATTTATCTTTTGTTGTTATAACTATTTTATACCAGCCTTCATTCAATCTTGAATGCTGAATTTTGAACGTTGAATTCGCAGAAGTGCTATCTGTAATGTCAATTACTTTTTCCAATATGGGCCATTTTGCAACTTCGTTTTCATCTCCGTAAGCATCGTAGGGAAAATTTTTTGCGTATTCATCTTTTGTCATTGTAAACAGGTCAGGCGTTTCCCAATAACGCTCACGAAAGATCTTGTCTGGCGATTTAAGTTTTTGTATGTTGAGATTTACAAATGCTTTTTCAAACAACCCATTTATATTTTTACTGCTGATCTTTATGGTATGCAAACTATCTACAGGCATTTTTTCTTCTGAAAGAATATTTAATTCCAATGCCTGGTAAGCCACAGCTACGGAAGTATTGCCGCTCCTTGTTTCGCCATTGGTATCGGTTATGTCTGTACTTACTTCATAATAAAAAACTGGCTGGTTTTTTTTGTCGGCCAACTCATCTGGTATGGCCTTGAATGTTATAAAAAATTCTCCTTTATTATTGGTGGTTGTTTCTCCATTCGTAATTTCCATACTTTCACTTGTTCTGAAAGGAGTTCCTCTTTTCCAGTTGCTACCTGGCATCCACCAAATGGGAAATTTGATCGTTCGTACAACCCTATAAGTTACTTTGGCGCCATTAATATAATTTCCTGCATAGGCTTTTGCGATACCTGTGACCGATATGCTATCATTTACCCGGTAGGTTCCTTCCGGCTTTTTTACTTCAACAGAAAATTTCGGACGTTTATATTCTTCTACATTAAAATATTTTGATGCATTGTTTAAAGAATCATATAAAAAAAACTGGCCAGTCAATCCATTCTCCGGTAATTTAAAACTTCCGTTAAAAGAGCCATATTCGTTCGATGTAAATTGCGAGCTTGAAACTTTCTGACCATTGGCATCATAAAGCGCTACAGTTATTTTTTCATTTTCAATAGTATTGCTCTTTTGTGTCGCACTGTCCCTGTTAATTAAAATGCCTTTAAAGAATAAAGTTTGGCCGGGACGGTAAATACTCCTGTCAGTAAAAAGAAAATCATGTTTGAAATTCGACTTTTGATAGCTGTTATATGAATTCCTGTAATGTACGTCATCTGTATAAAGTTCATCGTCTTTATACTTTACCTGGAAATAATAATTGTAATTATTTTCTACACCTTTTTTTATTTTGATATACCCGTTTTTATCACTTGTGTATTTTGAAGATCTTACATCAGTATATATCCTGGTATCATAATTATACGCATTTTGCCATAACTGAACTTCTGCATTTGCAAGTGGCTGACCATTGTTGCGATCCAAAACATATAATTCGTCTTTGTTGTTATACAGGTAAGCAATGTTGCTTATATAAGTAATTTCACGGGCAAGGATATTATTGTTAAAATCGAAATCGGGATTGATGCTTGCCAATATTATATAAGTCCCTTTGGGTAAACCATCGATCTTTATTTCAGTAGAATGATATTGATAATCGTGTTGGTTGGGCAGATCGATACTCCAGCTTCTTGTTGCTTTTAGATTTACCATTGCCTGCCATGACCTGTTATAACCATCTTTCTCAATATCTTTTAGTTGGCTCCTGCTTGTTTTGATAGCACGCAGGTAAAGTGTATTTACATTTTTATATTGAACAAATGACCTGAAAGCTTCATCGGGAATATTTACTTTTTCTG
Source organism: Ferruginibacter sp. (assembly GCA_047601875.1). Classification (GTDB taxonomy): domain Bacteria; phylum Bacteroidota; class Bacteroidia; order Chitinophagales; family Chitinophagaceae; genus Ferruginibacter. The sequence continues at coordinate 3,073,333 of JASGIL010000001.1, forward strand.
TTTTAAGATCGAGTGAAGGACGTTTAATAGATTCCAGCAAAGCCTGGCAATTAATGGCTCCTTCGGATTTTGGAAATTTATTTATCGCTTGCTCACATAATTCCTTTGCATCTTTTATATAGAATTGAAATTCCTTTTGATTTTGAGGGTTATAATTTTCCCCTTTTGTTTTATAAAGCAAAGCCCTTAAATACATTGCCTGTGCCACATATGGATTATTACTATATGCTGCTTCAACTTTTTTTAATGCATCTTCATAAAGTTTATCCTTGTTTGTAAATACGCCATTTTTATTTACAAAACTGAGCCTTGTTATATCAGCATCAAGAAAAGCTGCAGGATCCGCATCCGCAATGTGAAATTTTAATATATCCTGTAATACCAATAAGGCAGAATAAAAATGAGATGCACTGTCTTTTGTTGTAAAGACTGATTGAATGAATGTAGCAGCGGGAGAAAATATTTTTTCATCATTCAGAATGAATTTATAAGAAGCAGCTGTTACGTCTATTTCCGTATTAGTGAAATAACCAAATGCTTTGTATGCGAGAAAATCATATAGAGTAGGACGTAAATTGCGTGAATTCTCTCCTTTTTCTATAATAACATCAAAGTTACCAATAGAAATATTTTTCAAAAGATGATCATTTTTTAAAGAAGCCTTGTACAAAGCAGTAATGGTTTTATTGAATTTTTCCATGCTCCAGGTACTGATATCTTTTCCGTTCTCTTGTAATAGTTGAGTACGTCGTAAAAGTTTGTAACGGTAGCGTACCTGGTAATTTAAAAACAGTTGGGCCTGCATACTCTGAAGTATATTTTTTGAGGCGCCTTTTGCTTTTGCTATAAGTGTATCTATAAAAAAGATATTTTTTTCATTGTTGTCTTCATCAACCATATTTCTATACTTCATTTGGTACATAGCAGATTTTATTTGCTGTGCATCATTACCTGAAGCAATGGCAAGCTCAAATATGCCCACTACTTCTTTAAGTGCGGAAGCTGTAAGCCCCTTTTTTTCCAATGCTTCTACTTTTTTCCAGTTTGCAGAATAGCTTTCGGTTTTTTGTGAGAAACCATTTTTACTTATAACAGATAAAATAACTACGAGTAGTAAAAGTCTTTTTACAAGCATAGACTGTTTATTTATTTACAAGATACAATTTGTTGTTTTGAGTGTGTAAGCTAAGAGATGTAACCAGCATTACAATTACATAATATCCCGGTATCTATTTCTTTAACTTTTTATTATACCTGCTATTTTTTACCTCCGGCCCCGGTACTAATCAAAGTATGGATTTTAAAAAAGGCATTTTATTTTTTAACCAGTAAAAAAATTGTTATGAAAAAATTTTCTACATTAATTACGGCACTGATCCTTTCATTTTCTGTTTTCGCATTCTCTCCACAAAGCATGCTTAGTGTTAGCAGCAATACGAAATATCCTGTTTCGGTGAGCATTGATAACAGGAACTGTGCAGATAAAAATTCAGACGATATCGTCATGAAGGATGTTAACGCAGGTTATCATAGCATTAAGGTTTACAGGGACAAAATGCCTTACGATAAAAGAAGCCAGTTTAACAGCAAAAAGCAATTGATCTATAGTGGTAATGTGTATGTAAGGCCCGGTTTCCATGTAGATGTAACGATCAACCGTTTTGGAAAAGCATTCATTGATGAAAAAAAGATCAACGCATCTTATGATGATGACAGTAATGATTGGAACGATCACTACGATCATAAAGAGCCGATGAGTGAAGTTGAGTTCGGCGAATTCAAACAAACGATCTGCAACAACAGTTTTGATAATACAAAGCTTGCCGTTGCAACCCAGGCCATCGGTTGTAACTACTTTACTGCTGCGCAGGTAAAAGATATGATCGAATTGTTCAGTTTTGAAAATAATAAACTTGGTCTTGCAAAATCAGCTTACAGGAGTTGCATCGATAAACATAATTATTATGTTGTAAGCAATGCGCTCTGTTTTGAAAGTAGTAAACAGGAACTGGCGAAATTTTTAGAAACGTCAAAGTAATTTAGAAATGAAGCGATTTGGAAATGAGAGGTATTAATGTTTTGAGGGCTGTACTTTAAGTAAAGGGTTGGAACGTGGGTTCCGCCCTTTTTACTTGAGTATTGAATGTTGAGCGTTGAATATTCAATCTTTATCGGAGAAGACAATTGGCAAAATAAAAAATGCCCGGCATAAACCAGGCATTTTTATTTCGATTGATGATTATCATTTCTTTAGCGCATCTGCCATTGTCTTCCCAATATCTGCAGGGCTCGCTACTACATGAATTCCACATTCACCCATGATCTTCATTTTTGCAGCAGCAGTATCATCGGCTCCACCAACGATAGCACCAGCGTGTCCCATACGTCTTCCCGGAGGGGCAGTTTGGCCGGCGATAAATCCAACTACAGGTTTTTTATTGCCTGTTGATTTTATATATTGAGCAGCTTCTGCTTCCATGCCGCCGCCAATTTCACCGATCATTACGATCGCATCTGTTTCAGGATCGTTCATTAATAATTCAACCGCTTCCCTGGTGGTGGTACCGATAATTGGGTCGCCGCCAATTCCAATTGCCGTTGAAATACCTAGTCCTGCTTTGGCAACCTGGTCAGCCGCTTCATAGGTAAGTGTTCCTGATTTTGATACGATACCAATGCGTCCCTTCTTAAAAATAAAGCCGGGCATGATACCTACCTTACATTCCTCTGCTGTAATAACACCCGGGCAATTAGGCCCGATTAGCCTCGTGCTGCTACCTTTCAGGTAATTCTTCACTTTTACCATGTCCTGTACGGGAATACCTTCTGTAATACATACCACCAGGCCAATACCGGCTTCAGCCGCTTCCATAATGGCATCACCTGCAAAAGCCGGCGGAACGAATATGATACTGGTATCAGCCTTTGTAGCTTTTACCGCATCTGCTACGGTATTAAAAACAGGTTTGTCCAGGTGGCTGCTACCGCCTTTGCCCGGCGTAACACCGCCAACTACCTGCGTACCGTATTCAATCATTTGTGTTGCATGAAATGTACCTTCTGTACCGGTGAATCCCTGTACAATGATCTTCGAGTTTTTATTTACTAATACAGACATATAAGAATAGTGAGGTTTTCAATTTTGCGCAAAGATAGGGGAGATGATTTATTGAACATTGAATATTGTACGTTGAATATTGAAAATTAATTGAAGATGTCAAATATTAGAAAGCCACAAGGAAATTTGCAATATTCAAGGTACAAGCTGTTATTTACGGAGATCGCCATTTGGATCGATCTTGCCCTGGGCTTCCAGCTTGCGCATATTCTTTGCATCCTGTAAGAATTCGGATGCGAAGATGAATTCATTCAATCCTTTGTTATCGGAGAAAATAATGTCTTTACTATTACCGGTCCATTCTTTTTTTCCTTCTTTCATGTAAAGGATATTATCGCCAATTTCCATCACGCTGTTCATGTCATGTGTATTGATCACGGTCGTCATATTGTATTCCTTTGTGATCTCGGCAATGAGTTTATCAATGAGCATGGATGTTTGCGGATCGAGTCCTGAGTTTGGCTCATCACAAAACAAATATTTTGGATTTAGTACGATTGCCCTTGCGATACCAACTCTTTTTTTCATACCCCCGCTTATCTCAGATGGAAATTTTTTATTGCTTCCTACCAGGTTCACTCTTTCCAATACTTCATTTACTCTTTTTACTTTGGTTGCGTGGGAATCTTTGGTAAACATATCGAGTGGAAACTTGATATTGTTTTGTACCGACATGCTGTCAAACAGTGCTGATCCCTGGAAAAGCATTCCAATTTGCTGGCGCAATAATTTGCGTTCTTCTTCTGTCATGTCTGTGAAACTCCTGCCGTCGTAAATGATCTCTCCTTCATCAGGTTCAAACAATCCTACCAGGCATTTTTGCAAAACTGTTTTGCCGCTTCCGCTTGTACCTATGATGAGATTGGTCTTGCCGGTTTCCATTACATGACTAACGCCATCCAGTACCACTTTTTCACCGAAGCTTTTTTTGAGGTTGTTGAATTCGATCATTTGGCAAAACTTATTTTATATCGGAGCTTTTTGAAAATTAAAAATGAATATAGACATTATAATAGAATTGCAGCAAGTGCATAATCTGCAAGTAAGATCATCACACAACTTACAACAACAGATTTTGTACTGCTTCTCCCAATTTCAAGTGAACCACCTTTTACATAATATCCATAGTATGCAGAAATGGTGCTTATAATAAATGCAAATGTGTATGCTTTTATCAATGCAAAGACCACGTTATACGGAACAAAATTTTCCATCAGGCCACGATCATAATCTTCTACAGATAAAATGCCGGCAGCAGAACCTGCTAACCGTCCACCGTAGATGCCCAATCCCATTGCCAAAACAACCAGCATGGGTATGGTTACCAATGAAGCAACTATTTTAGGCATTACAAGAAAGGTCTTTGTATTGATACCCATGATTTCAAGTGCATCAATTTGTTCACTCACCCTCATATTTCCGAGCTCACTGGCGATCTTACTTCCGATCACACCAGCCAATACAATACAAACAAGTGTGGGTGCAAATTCAAGTATAACGGTATCACGAACAATCTGGGCAATGGCACTCTTCGAGATCAATGGGCTCACAAGCTGGTAAGAAGTTTGAACGGTACTCACAGCGCCCATAAAAACAGAGATCAAGGTAACGATCCCAATAGAACCAACACCGATCTCCGAACATTGGTGCATAAATTCCTTCCAATATAACCTGGCATTTTCAGGCTTGCTGAACATGCCCCTCAACATCAAAATATATTTTCCGAAATGTTCTAAAAAATTCATTCAGTTATCTTTTAAACAGGGCCTTTCTAAAGTTTAATTATACATGACCTGTTACCGGTTCATTTATTGTGCCATTGTTTTTTTGTGGGCGTTTCCACCACCTGCTTCGCTTTATATCTTCCTGTGTATTTGTTTTGTTTTTTGATTGTGCATCAACAACTGCTATCACAACCATGTTAAAGATAGAACGAATGGAGCTTCCCAACTGTAATACGTGTACTGGTTTTTTCAAACCAAGCAGGATGTGCCCGATACTATCGGCGCCGCCTACCTCCTGCAACAGGTTGTAAGCAATGTTACCTGCTGCAAGGTTCGGGAAGATAAGGGTATTTACTTCCCCGTTTACCAACTCAGTGAATGGATAATTGTCTTTCAATATTTCTTTATTAAAAGCAAGTATGCCTTGTATATCTCCGTCACAAATAAGATTTTTGTCTTTTTGTTTTACAATTTCACGGGCCTTTCTCACCAGGTTTGCTTCCGGTGAATCGCTGCTGCCAAAATTTGAATAAGAAAGCATGGCAACCTTTGGTACGATATTAAATTGTTTTACTTCTTTGGCTACCAGCAATGTTATTTCTGCCAGTTCTTCTGCAGTAGGATTGAAGTTTACCGTGGTATCTGCAAGGAACAGCGGGCCGCGTTTGGTGAACAATAAATACATACCGGCAATTTTCTTAACGCCTTCTTCTGTACCAATGATCTGTATGGCGGGGCGTATTGTATCAGGATAATTCCTGCTCAACCCACTGATCATACAATCTGCTTCACCTGTTTCCACCATCATACAACCAAAATGATTGCGGTCCTTCATGAGTTTATATGCCTCATACCTGTTGATACCTTTTCGTTGTCTTTTTGCAAAGAACAATTCTCCAAACTGCTTCCTCACTTCTTCCGTTTCATCGTCTTTTGGATTGATGATCGGCATTCCTTCCAGGTCAAGTGAATTGGCGATGGCAATCTTTTTTATTTTAGCTTCATTGCCTAACAATATCGGGTAGCCTATTTTTTCTTCCAAAACCAGCACGGCTGTTTTTAATATTTTTGGATTTTCTGCATCCGCAAAAACAACACGTTTCGGATCCTTTCTTGCTTTTGCACCAATAACACGGCTAAGTTGATTATCGAGACCGAGTCTTTTATTAAGTTCTATCACATAAGCATCCCAGTCTTTGATAGGAATGCGTGCAACACCACTTTCCATAGCGGCCTTCGCTACCGCAGGTGCAACGGTTGCTAACAAACGTGGATCTACAGGTTTGGGAATAATATAATTAGGGCCGAAGGCAATTGTTTTTTCATTGTACGCAAGGTTCACAATATCCGGCACCGGTGATTTTGCAAGATTTGCCAAAGCATGTACCGCTGCTAGTTTCATGGCTTCATTGATCTGCAATGCTCTTACATCAAGTGCTCCGCGGAAAATGTATGGGAAACCAAGTACATTGTTCACCTGGTTTGGATAATCACTGCGGCCGGTTGCCATAATGAGGTCCTTACGGGAATCAATAGCCGCTTCATAAGTTATTTCCGGATCAGGATTTGCCATGGCAAAAACGATCGGGTGCCTTGCCATTGATTTGATCATCTGGGGGGTTACTACATTTCCTACGCTCAGTCCTACAAATACATCTGCATCTTTCATTGCCTTTGTAAGATCCCAGTCTTTGTATTTTGCATCAACACAAAATCTGTGTTTAAGTTCTTCTATATCGGGACGACCTTTGTACAAAATACCATCTTTATCAAACACCATGAAGTTGGTAGCTTTCGCACCCAAGGATTCATATAATTTTATACAGGCCATGGCGGCAGCACCAGCACCATTGATCACAAATTTTACACGGTCAATTTTTTTCTTTTGTATTTCGAGTGCATTCAATAATGCTGCAGATGAAATGATAGCAGTACCATGCTGATCGTCGTGCATCACCGGAATATTACATTGCTTTTTTAGCTCCTGTTCAATATAAAAACATTCAGGTGCTTTTATGTCTTCCAGGTTGATGCCACCGAAAGTTGGTTCCAATGCTTTTACGATCTGTACAAATTTTTCAGGGTCTGTTTCATTTACTTCAATATCAAATACATCAATATCAGCAAATATTTTAAAAAGTACACCCTTTCCTTCCATCACCGGTTTACTTGCGGCGGGACCAATATTTCCCAATCCAAGTACAGCAGTTCCATTGCTGATCACGGCAACAAGATTTCCTTTTGCAGTATACTTAAATACATCATCTGGGTTTGCAGCAATTTCTTTGCAGGGTTCGGCTACGCCGGGGGAATAAGCTAATGAAAGGTCACGCTGGGTTTTAGCTTCCTTTGTAGGAACAACTTCTATTTTTCCAGGTCTTCCTTTGGAGTGATATTCTAACGCTTCCTGTTTACGAAGTTCTTTTGCCATAATAATGGTTTGTCAATGTCAATAATGCGATCTCACATTACCTATAAAAATATTATTGAATAATTGATATTGCAATTTACGGATTTAACGCTAGTAAGCAGTTCTTCTTCTATTTATTAACATGGGTGAGAATGATTTGAAGATGAAGGACGGATATCAAATTCTAAGCGTTCATAATCATCACATTTTCAAATCTTCAAATTTTTAAATTGTTTCAGCTTTGGCTTTGAACGACCAGGTAATGGTAAATTCTGCAACAGTAGCACCATCTTTATCTTTACCAACCGATCTTGCGGCAAAACTGGTTCCTTTACCAGACGCCATCGCTTCATTGATCGTTTGTTTTAGCATGGGGCCATCTTCGCAGGTAAAAGTAGTAATGCCGGTCGCTTTTTTCATGTAAACAGCTTCGGTCTTTATTACCAACATACTGATGGAAGGTTTTTGTTCATAGGTAAATGCCATAGCCAAAACACCGGTGCTCATTTCTGCAGCCATACTTAAACAGGCGAAATAGGTACTCTTAAATGGATTTGTTGAGAACCATTTATAGGGGATCGTTACAATGGCTTTGCTTTCATCTGCATAACGGATCTTTACGCCACTAAAAAATGCGCTTGGTAATTTTGAAAGTAAAAACAGCCGGAATTTTATAGGGTTTTGTACGATCTCCAAAAATTTAGTAGCAGAAGAACCCATATACGAATTTGAATTGTGAACTTCGTTTAGAAAAGTTATTGAATTAGAAAATTTCAATTTCACCGCAGAGAACATAAGAAGCTGAATTTTCGCAGAGAATCTCTGTGATGAATAATGCTTGTACTGATTAAAAACTTATTTAGTAAAATTCTTCGGATCCAATGCAGATGGGCTCCACATTTCCAGGAATTCCAATACCTTTTTCTGGTCATAACTTTTTTTGCCATCCTCCAGGTAGGAACTGTTCTGGGTGTTTATTCTTTCACCATTTTCATTGAGAATAATGAACACGGGATATCCAAACCGTTGCGGGTAGCCGTATTTGGCAAATGTTTTTTCATTTTTATTCTCTTTACTATAATTCAGGTGATACCAGATAAATCCTGCGTTCATGGCAGAATCAAGTTGTGGATCGGCTTTGGTAAACCTTGCAAACTCGATACACCAGCTGCACCAGTTGCCACCGCCCTGTAACAAAACATATTTATGTTCTGCCTTTGCTTTTTTTACAGCAGCTGCAATATCTTTTTCTGCATCAGCAGTGGGGTCATATAATTTTTTTTCCTGTGCGAATGATACTGCACTTATGAAAGCGAGTATTGTGATTAGTAAGGTCTTTTTCATTTTTTTTATTGATGCTGCAAGCTACAATTTAATTTACTCATGCCTTTTAAAATTTATCAGCATTGTTTTTTTTCTTTAGAAAATAGTATTTTTTTTTGAAAGAAATATTTTTTTTTTAGAAGTGCTTTCCAATACTTTTGTTACACGCTACAATTAATCACCTACCAAAAAGACCCTAATGAAAACTGCTTGTTTTTTTATATCGTTATTCATTGTATTCAGACTGCCCGTAGCGGCAGGTTTGTATGAAAATAATTCATCAACGCACTTCATCTTTTTACCGGATACCACAAACGGGGAAGTAAAAACTATAACTAAAGCAGATACTACTTTAACCACTTTAAAAGATCTTCCTCATAAATATTTAAAAAAAGTAGATAAAAAAATAAATAAATATAACAGCCAGGTTTCTGGTAAAACAAAAAAAACGTTAGCGAAACTTAGTCGCTGGGAAAATAAAATAAAACAGCAACTTGAAAAGATTAGCCCCGGGGCCACTGCCAATTTGTTTGCTCCCGGCCAGCCTACATTTGGCTCATTGCTTCAGAAACTAGAAGAAGGAGAAGCGATTGAGAAAAATTTCACTACAACTTATGATGGTTACCGCGACAAGTTAAGTACCGGGTTAAAGTATATTGCTTCACAGAAAAGTGTACTCGACTCGTCTTATATAAAACCAATTAATGAAACTATCGTTGAGTCGGATAAACTTGATCAGAGTATAGCCAACAGCGAAGCGACTAAAAAATTTATAAAAGAAAGGAAAAAACTTTTAGTTGAAGAATCCCTGAAATACATTGGCAAAAGCAGGTATTTGTCAAAGATTAGTAAAGAGTCTTATTATTATACAGAGAGCCTGCGCAATTACAAAGAAATTTTTTCAGATCCCAAAAAAGCAGAGCAGACAGGACTTGCGATTTTAAATAAAATTCCCGCATATCAAAAATTTTTGCAGGAGAACGGCATGCTGGCATCCTTGTTTGGCAAGCCTTCTTTGGATGGGCTTGCTCAAAATATTGATGGATTGCAAACAAGAGCTGGCACAAAGGAACTAATAGAACAAAAAATTGCAGGTGGTGGAGCTGGTGCAAGAGATATGATGATGGAAAATATAGGGCAGGCACAGACTACCTTATCCCAGGCTAAAGACAGAATTGCAAAAGCTGGTAAATCGAGTGCTGATGATGAAATTCCCGATTTTAAAGTGAATGATCAAAAATCAAAAACATTTCTCCAGCGTCTCGAATTTGGCTGTAACATTCAAACTACCCAAAAAAAAGGATCAATACCAGGTGCAGCAAATATTGCATTAAGCGCTGGTTTTAAATTAAATGATAAAAGCAGTATTGGTATTGGTGCTTCCTACAAACTTGGGTTGGGCAGTATTGATCGCATAAGTATTACGCACCAGGGTGCGGGGTTAAGAAGTTATGCAGAATTAAAACTGAAAAAGCAGTTCTATCTCGCCGGAGGATTTGAAATGAACTATAATGCCGGGTTTAAAAATATAAAAGAACTGGAAGCTTATAATGCCTGGCAATCTTCGGGTTTAATTGGAATAAGTAAGAAAATACCTGTGAAAACCAAATTCACAAAGGGATCATCCATACAGCTTTTATTTGATTTTTTATACCGGCAACATGTACCTGTAAGCCAGCCTGTGGTTTTAAGAATGGGGTATAATTTTAAATAATGCATGAACTAAAGAAGTAAAATATTGATTGGAGATTTATGAATTAAAATACAACCGTGAATAAAAAAATATAATTGTTTATGAAACAAACCAGCTTAGTATCCTTAGTTAGCCTGCTTATGTTTTTGTATGGAGAACTGGCCTGTGCACAGGAACCGTCAACGATACATCCTTCGCCAAATATTGGATGGCTGTTATCAGATGTAAATCAAAGTAATGATTTATTTGTAGGATCATCACGGTTAACTATACCTGTTTGCGAGCTGGCAGTGGGGGCATATAAATTTCCGGTAACATTGAACTATACCAATAAATCGGTACCTGTAGACCAGATTCCGAGTTGGGTTGGACTTGGATGGGATCTACAGGCAGGTGGGCAGGTTACAAGGATTGTTCGGGGCAAGCCCGACGAACTACGGGAAACCAAATCATATTTCCTTCGAACAGTAGATATTGGTGGTAATGGTTATCCCAGTGGATCTTCGACCCAGTATTTTGAAGTTTTTACAGAGCATGATTTTGCTTACATAAACAATTATGGCAAGCTTAATGTTTCGAATTGGAATACGAGTGGATATCTTTTTGGTACCCTAAATTCAGAACCTGCACTTGAGGTAATGCCCAGTTCGCAAATCACAACCAACTATACAACCAATCAAACAACGTTTACTGATTTAACATCTTATGATAATTTAAGGAATTATGATTACGAGGCAGATGAATTCAACTTTAATGTTGCAGGTTTTTCCGGAAAATTCTATTTGAATCATCTTGGCAACTGGATATGCGAATCTTCGATGGGAAATTGTGTAGTAGTTCCGGAGATAGGTTCAACACAGAAAGGTGTACTCAATGTTCCCAGGCTGATTTACAGGATCACTATCATCGCACCTGATGGAATAAAATACACTTTTGGCGGAACAACTTCTGATAAACTCGCAAATGTTGAGTTCTGGAGAGGCCCAACGGGTTATGCAGGTATGAATTCATCAGTATTATTTGGTGATGTTTATCTTAATGTTGTTCCCAATGCCTGGCATTTAACCAAAATTGAAACACCAGATAATCGTTTTATCGACCTGTTTTATACAAAGGGCAAACTTCAGTTGATGAACGCTGATGCTCCATGGGGTGATGGAACTGCCACCAGTTTTAACCGTTCTTACCCGGGCTCGCTTCACAGATCCATGGCGGAACCATGGTACCTGACTACAATATCAACTTCAGAAGGAAATACAATTGAATTTAGTTTTCAGAATTCCCAGCAATTAGGAACTGATAAGCTACTAACGGCTACGGATGCATCCAATTCTATTTTTGTCGATTATGCTGATATATCAGCAGATATCGTGGGCCAGAATAATAATATGCAAAAGCTTACAGGCATCAAGCTTAAGTCGTCAGGCAATGTTGTTAAGTCGTATCAATTTGGCTATATCGAAAATCTTTCTGAACGATTAAAACTTAACTCCTTTAAAGAAATGGCCCCTGATGGAAGTGCGCAGGCAAATGCTACCTATACATTTCAATATAATGCAGGATTATTGCCTGACTATGCATCAGGAAAAGTTGATCATTTTGGTTTCTTTAATAATACAAGGTATTTCACTGATAATACAACGAATTCCTATTCGATTACCCGTGCTGCATTTGAAGCTGCCTATATGGCAAGCAGGGCACCTAATTTTACTTATTCAAAGTATGAAACACTTGACAAAGTTTATTTTCCAACCGGTGGCTACAGGAAATATACTTATGAAGCCAACGATTATTCGAGTTCAATTACGCAATGGCCCTTTGCTGTAACAACCCCCGGCGCAAATGCCAATACCGGCGGAATAAGGGTTTCAAAAATTACAGATTATAATGCTGATGGTACAATTGTAAGCGATAAGGAATATATCTATAAAACTACACTTACGGGTACCGTTTCGTCAGGTATTTTATCAATACCAACTCCAAATTATTTTTACGATGGAGCAGGAGGTACATATACTTTTTCTACAAGAAGTTTTATTCCGCTCGACAGGGCCAGGAGCCACATCACATATTCAACAGTATTTGAAAAGAACCGTGATGGTAGTTATGTGAAGTATGATTATTACGGTTATAATACTGCCAACTGTAATGATGCCGTGCCTATGTATGAGAATAATGCTCCTGCTTTTGTGGATAGGGTTCCTTATACAGATAATAATTTTAAACGCGGGCTTGTAAAAACAATATATTATTATAACACTTTAAATTCAGAAGTAAAAAGAGACGAATTTAAATACCAGGATCAATACGAACCTAATTCTACCCGTTATATCAGATCGGTAAGATTGAAGCGGGGAGATCCATCGTCAGGCGCCGGTTACCGCTCATCTGCATATGCCCAGTATTATTTTCCAAACCATCAGCGATACAAAAAAGATGTAATCACTTCAACAGCAGGTACCATCACAACTGAGATCAATAATACTTACGACAGTTATAACAGGCTTTCCGCTACCACGGTATTGAATTCAAAAGGAGAAACAATATCTGTTACGAATAAATTTGTTCATGACTTCAGTACAACAGATCCATATGATGATATGATCACAAAAAATATCATCACACCTGTAATAGAAGAAACCGTTACCAACGTAACACTGGGCAAGGAAATTTCAAAAACCAAAACAAATTACCAGTGGTGGAATAGTAATACACTTATTGCACCGGCAACTGTTGCGAAATCCCTGGGTGGGAATCCTCTTGAAGTAGAATCAACCATTGGCGGTTATGATACAAAAGCTAACATTACCCAGTACACGAAAAAAGATGCTATTGTAAGGGCTGTATTCTGGGGATACAACGGGCAATACCCGATAGCAGAAGTTACGAACATACCTTATAGCGTTGCGCTTAGTGCAAGTGCAGTAAATACATACACATTGAATAATTCAAATACTACCGATAATGTAATGCGGACCGAGCTGAACAAAATAAGAAATGCTTTCTCGGGAAACAGCTCTGTTAGTGCAACAACATATACATATAAGCCCCTGGTAGGAATGAGCAGCGAAACGGATGTGAATGGTAAAACAACTTATTACCAGTATGATTTGTTTAATCGTTTGTCGTTAATCAGGGACCAGGATAAAAATATACTGAAAAAATATTGCTATAACCTGGCCGGGCAAGTAGAAAATTGTGCAAGCCAATCTTATACAAATACATTTCAGCAGGTAACACTCACAAGTCATGCGGCCTGTGTATTACCTGGTGCAAATGCACCAACTTATACAACTTCTGCGGCAGCGGGAACCTATACCTCTTATATAAGCCAGGAAGATGCGAACCAGATGGCTATTGATGCTATTACACTATCGGGTCAGCCAATTGCAGATGCATTACCATGTAACTACTGGAAAATATACCTCACAAATAATTCTGGTTATACCGGTTATACGTTCCCGATGTATATCGACGGTGTATTGTATAATTTCCCTGCCAATGGAGTATCAAACGTGCAGGTTGCCAATATACTTGCGGGAAACCATGTGTTCATGTTCCCTTGTGGACCCACTTCGAGTTTTGCAATGTCTCCTCTTAACGGGCCCATTCCGGCGAGTTGCGGAACAAATTTTACATTGGCAGTAAATAGCAACATAACTTTTAGCTTTTACCCGGTATGGAATATTGCGTGTAGCCTCACTGCAAGTGCAAATCCTTTATCAATGAGTGGTTTTTGCAGTACGGGTGCCCCGGGTACTACAAATGTTTATTCTACAAGCCAGGTTATCGGGCCAGGATCCACTTTATATTATGATGCGGCGAAAACGCAACGTGTTAATAACATGCTTTGGGTGCGTCCATGGAGCGGAACCGGGAAAGTAATTTATGCAATCAATAGCCAGGGAGTTGTACAGTCAACTACCTATTCGCAAAATTGCCCGTAAGTACCTGATCATTTTTTAATAAGTAGTAATAACAACTTCAATGATATTTATGAATACAAATCTCAAATTTCATTTGCGCTCTTTCGGCACACCGCTGAAAAAAATATCCTTATTATACAGTTCATTTTTATTGTTATTAATAAGTACAAGTGCAACAGCCCAGTTACTTCCTCCTGCATACACAACCGGTACCTCCAATTTTATACGGGTATGGGAAGCAACAGCGCCGGAATATTATCCCAATACATTAACCACACGACCGCTCCAGGATGTGAGACAGACAACGCAATACCTGGATGGACTCGGACGTCCGCTTCAGACGGTTGTAAAAAGAGGTTCTTTAGAAACTTCTTCAGGAACAAATGCCGATATGGTGTTTCCCTTTATCTATGATCTGATGGGAAGAGAATATAATAAATTCCTGCCAACACAGGCAAATAATACCGGGGGAAACACATCAATCAATGACGGTAATTTTAAATTAAACCCTTTCCAGGAGCAGGCCTATTTTTACAGCGATGCCAATGTAAATAGTCCTATAAGGGGACAGGGAGAAACATATTATTACAACCAGACTGAATTTGAAAATTCACCATTGGGACGGATCACTAAAATTTATGCACCGGGTGACAGTTGGGTAAAAAGCAGTGGAACAGCTTCAGAAAAATGCATCGAGACAAAGTACCTGAACAATACTACAACAGATGACGTTAAAAAATGGAATGTTGTTTCATCTACAAGTTATACAACAACATCATCATATACTTCAGGGCAGCTTTCAAAAAAAATAACAATCGATGAGAATAAAAAACAGGTGATTGAGTTTAGAGATTTTAATGATAAGGTTATTTTAAGGAAAGTACAGCTGACCGCAACTTCTGACGCAGGAGCCGGTTCGGGATACCCCGGGTGGTCCTGCACTTACTATATATATGATGAGTTAGGACAACTCAGATGCGTAATACAACCAGTAGCCGTAGACGCAATGGCAACTGCAGGTAACTGGACACTTTCTGCAACACAGTTAAGTGATCAGTGTTTTCGATATGAATACGATCAAAGGGGACGTGTAATAATAAAAAGAATTCCAGGTGCTGCAGATTTTTATATGGTTTACGACCGTTGGGATAGATTGATACTGACACAGGACGGAAATTTGCGCCCGCTTAATCAATGGATTTTTATAAAATATGATGTTTTAAATCGTCCAGCCGTTACCGGTATTCACACAGATCCCACTAATACAACATTGGCGGCTATCCAGGCTCACGTAGTTGCAAATGAAAGCTGGCTTGGACGTTGTGAAAATATTGATGTGAATAAACCCAGTGGTTACACTTCTACTTTAACTTATCCATATGGTACTGATCCATACTGGGTAACTGCTATTCACTACGATACCTATGCAGGCTTTGCTCCATGGATACCTACTAATTATATGACAGACTGGAATAGTTATCTTTTGCCTTCGAGCAATACTGTATGGCCTTATCCTCAAACCCCTGTTCAAAGTACTGTTACAAAGGGTCGTGTAACATGGACAAATAAAAGGGTTTTAAACAGTAATACTTTTTTACTTACGGTTAATATGTATGATGAGAAAGGAAGGCTTATTCAATGTAAAAGTCAAAATGCAGCAGGCGGTTGGGATGTAAATACAACCCAGTACAATTGGTCGGGACAACCATTGCTTACGATTGCAAAAACAGATATTACGGGTGCAAATGCTCAAACAACCGTTGTGGTAACAAAGAATACCTACGATAACCTTGGAAGGCTGGTAAAAACCGAAAAGAAACTGCAGAATACATTGGTAAATTCAAATGCGATGTCCGCATTCAATACCACTTCTACAATAGAATATGATGCCATCGGGCAAATAAGGAAAAAAACGCTGGGAAGTAAAAAGGATCCGCTTACAAATGATTACTACACCACACGTCAACCTTTGGGCAACCTGGCATATGAATATAATATTCGTAGCTGGCTGGTTTCTATAAACAAAGATTATATAACAAGTTCAACAAATGCAGATCAGTACTTCGGTATGCAGCTGGGCTATGATAAGAATGGCATACTGGGAACATTTACACCTCAATACAACAGCAATATAAGCGGAACGCTATGGAAAAGTGAAGGCGATCAGAAAAAACGAAAATATAATTATACTTATGATGCAATGAATCGCCTTACTGGTGCGGCTTTTGGACAATACATATCCGGTACCGGTAGTACAGCTATTTTTAATGTATCAGAGCAGGTTGATTTTAGTGTGGATAATTTAACTTATGATCTCAATGGGAATATTAAAACAATGAGGCAAAGAGGACTAAAACTAAATACAAGTCCATACGTGGATGATATGATATATACATATTTGCCGGGTACAAATAAACTTAAAAATGTATGGGATGCTGTTAATGATGCAAATACTAAAATAGGGGATTTCAGAACCAGTACATTGCATCCTCAAAGCAGCGCAAAGACAGCAGCAACCACTCAGGCATTAAGAGATGCCATTACCGATTATACATATGATGC
This sequence comes from Ferruginibacter sp., assembly GCA_047601875.1. Lineage (GTDB taxonomy): Bacteria > Bacteroidota > Bacteroidia > Chitinophagales > Chitinophagaceae > Ferruginibacter. The sequence goes on from JASGIL010000001.1 coordinate 3,090,089, forward strand.
AAATGGAAATCTAAAGAGGGATTATAATAAAGATATGGGTAATACAACCACTGATGGTATTGAATACAACTATCTTAATCTCCCAACGGTAGTTACTTTAAAAAAGGACGCAACCAATAATAAAGGAACGGTTACATTTACTTACAATGCTCTTGGGGAAAAATTACAGAAGGTTGTGCTTGATGTGAGTGCCGCCGGTAAAACAGTTACTACAACTACCAAATATATTGGCGGTTTTGTTTATGAAAGCAAAACAACATCTCCTGCAGATCCAAATAGCCCTGACTATACAGATCGTATGCAGTTTTGTTTGCAGGAAGAAGGAAGGATAAGGTTCAAACCAGCTCCAACTGTTGGAACTACACCGGCTTCATTTGTATACGATTATTTTATTAAGGATAATATTGAAAATGTAAGGGCTGTGCTTACGGAAGATATTCCAAAAAATATTTATCCTGCCGCTACACTTGAAGGTACCTATAATGCCACTGGTACAACCCAAACAAACAGTATGGTTAATTTTGAGAAGCAATTTTACAATATTGATAATACAAAGATCGTAACAGAAACTTCAATAGCATCTTGGGGAACAGAAACTGTTGGCAACACAAAACTGTATTATAACCATAATGGTAACCCGCCCTCCAATACAAATTATCCTTCAGGATGCACACCTGTACAAACCGACGGCAGCACGAAACTATACCAGCTGAATGCAACGGCTAACCGTACAGGTCTTGAGTATATAGCTAAAGTAATGGCTGGAGATAAGATCGATATTTTTGGTAAATCATATTATCTTAATACAACTGCTATCACAAACAGCAACTCTACAGCCCTCGATGTGTTAAGCATCATGACTAATTTTTTATTAGCACCAGCAAACCCTGCTCCTGTAAAAGGATATTCAGCAACGTTGTTGAATACAATGAATTCAACTTTGATTCCGCCGGGCTTTATCAGGGGAAATAATTCAGAACCGGCAACAACTATTCCAAAGGCTTATATTAATTATATATTCCTTGATGAACAATTTAAATACGCCGGAGGTAATTTCAGTAGGGTAGGCGCCAGCGGTAGTGTGAAAGATCATTGGCAGGCAGACGCCCAATTACAAAATATTACTGTTCCTAAAAACGGATACATATTTGTATATGTTAGTAATGAGAGTAATATGCCTGTTTATTTCGACAATTTGCAGGTGATTCACAGGCAAGGGGCATTGCTGGAAGAAACACATTATTATCCTTACGGTTTAACAATGGATGGAATAAGTTCTGAAGCGGCCGGAACAATTCAAAACAAAATTCAATTCATGAGCAAGGAAAAACAAAGTAACGAGTTGGCTGACGGAAGCGGCCTGGAATGGAATGATTTTGGAGCAAGAATGTATGATCCACAAATTGGCAGATGGAACCATATCGATCCCAAATCGGAAAACTACCAGCCTTTAAGTCCATATAGCTTTACGTCAAATAATCCTGTTCTGTTTATTGACCCCGATGGCAAAGATGTTATTATAGGCGTAGGTTTTAAGGGGTCAGCATTTGAATCTGTTTACAAAAGTTTAGCACTTAGCAACAAAACGTTTCAAGCGCTTCTTAGTAAATTTGAAGGGACCAAAGATAGAAACGTTACGCTTTCGTATGTGAATGATGCGGAAACAGTATTATCCACAGACGGTAAAATAAATGTGTACACACAAAATGGAAGAGTACCAGATAAAAAAGCCATTGGTATAACCGCATATGATCTGAGAAATCTTGGCTGGGGTGGTGGACCAGACGATCCAATGTTTGTAAAGTATGATGCATATTCCACTTTTTTGCCCGGAAAAGAGAATAAGAAAATGACAGATTTAGGAAGAGCTGTTGTGCTGTTGCATGAATTGGGGCACGCATATAGTTATGGTGATGCTACTAAGGCAGAATTTGATGAAGACGGTGCACGTAATCAAAAAGGAGAATTCGTTATGACAAATTATATCCTAATGCAGGAAAAGGGTATTCAAGATTATGCAACAGCAAATAATATTAAACTCGAAAAATGGGATATCAGGGCTTTATCTATACAGGGAATGTACGATACCAACAAGGCGGCTGATTATGCGGCAGATTATGCAAAAGAAGTATTTAATGTTACCATTGACAAAAAGAACGCAACTGATGTGAATAAATACCTGGACTTATTGAAGGAAAGAGCAGCAAAACTTATGTATGAACAATAAAGGAAGTATAATGAAGTATTGTTTTTTAATTGCGCTTGTTTTTATTGCACTGGTTATGGGTGTTTGCACAGGTTATGGCCAGGCTCCTGGTTGTGGGATAAAAAAAATAAAAAAATATCAATACTATAACATTGCTACGCATAAGGTAAGTGGTGAGTATGAAAGAATTTTTCTAAATGATTCGGTTTTCTATGAAATTGCTTTTTATAGAGATTCGAATAGCAGGCAACCCGTTATTAAGGATACATTTAAAATAGTTAACGGGAACTGGTATTATAAACTACAGGGCAACTTCAAACTTTTTTTTAATGTAGATAGTTTTATAGCAAAGGTACCTATCATTCAAAAAGCCTATGAATTTAATGGCAAATTCTATGGATATGGGGCATGTACTTCATATACGCCGGTAGAAAAGATTGATTCAGCAAAAAAAATCTTTTATAAATTTTACGTGAGCGACGGAGATTGTAACGGTGGGGTTCCTAAAGGAAGAATTTACAATCCCACATATTATTATTTTGAACCCGATATTGGGTTTACGATCATCAAAGACAGGTTTGATGAATATAAAATGGAAATATTAGAATAATATACACAGGTAAATAGGAAATTTTAAATTCAGCTTAAAGGTTATTGCTTATCAATTATTTCAAAATTCCTGGAAACAGAATTACCTTGTTCATCTGTAAGTGTGATGATATGTTTGCCCGGTGCAGGGCTAATTGCAATTTGATGAGTAGTAGTTGTTGACGTAATAAAGCTATCATCAAGCGACCAGAATATTTTTGCATTGCGGTTACGATGTGCAGCTGAAAAAACTGTCTTCCCTTTTTCTCCATTAATTTCTATTGGCACATAAATTTTTGCATCCGGTTGCGGATAGATCAGTTCCATTTGCTTTGTATTTTCAGCGACAATACAACCAGTTTTAAAGACTGGCAATGTTTTATAATCATGATTGCGCTGTTTATAATAATATTCCATGGAAGGAGGAAGTATGAACCAGCTTTTGTGCAACATGCTGGAAGGGTGTTCACAATTTTCATTTACCTGGAAATTACCTGTGGCATCTAATTGTATGATCTTATGATAAGGACAAAGCGCAGATTTAATTGCATTGCCAGGCATGAACAAAGTATCAACATCCGCACAATCAATATTTGCCCTGAACCCACTTTGCCTGCATACAGGAATATAACTGTAATTGTAAACAGGTTTCTGAAACCACTTAACGTTGGGCAGTAGCCGAAAAATATCAAACATAACAGGTGCGGCTGTATTTACCCCGATTAAGCCAGGCCTTCCTTCACCATCAGTATTGCCCACCCACACTGCAACAACATTTTTAGGTGTTACGCCAATGGCCCAGCCATCCCTGAATCCAAAGCTGGTACCGGTCTTCCATGCTATTTTTTGTGAAGAAGTGAATTGTTGCCACAATCCTTCTTCGCCCGGGCGCATCACTTCCTGCATTGCCTGGAAAGTAAAGTAGATGGATGTTGGATCTACTGAATTTGTATTCTGAAGAGATCGTTTTGTTTTTTGATCAGCATAATATTTAGCTGAATGAAAATCTGCAGCATCCTGTATGCCTTTGTTTTTTGATTGATGATTGAGTGATCTTGCAAAAGAAGCATACACACCTGCAATATCCCACATGCTTACTTCGCAACCACCGAGTATCAGACTTAATCCATAAAAATCTGCCGGCCTGTTTAACGTTGTAATACCGCATTGTTGTAACACTTCATAGAAACGCTGGTATTTATATTGTTGCAGCAAACGAACAGCAGGAATATTAAGGCTTCTTGATAAAGCTTTGTTTGCAGGAACGGCCCCATCAAAACCAAGATCAAAATTTTGTGGCGTGTAACCTCCAATTTCTGTAGGTATATCAGGTACCAGTGCGTTGGGTAATATCGACCCATCACTCAGCATGGCCGCATATAAAATTGGTTTAAGTGTACTGCCCGGGCTCCTGCGTGACGCAATAACATCTACATCACTTTCCAGTTCTTTTTTTTCGGGTTGATAAATATTTCCAACATAAGCAAGCGCATTTCCTGTTTCAACATCCAATACCAATGCGCAAATATTATTGATGCCATTTCCTTTTAATGATTGTTGTTGCAGTTGTAAAATTCTTGAGACTGATCTTTGTAAATTTCCATCGAGTGTTGTTTTTATTTTAGTTGGCCCTGTTTTGCTGTATTCTTTTTTATATCGTTCCATCAAATGAGGCGCATCCTGTGGAAGTGCCAATGGTTTTACTGGTAATGGTTCAAGCTTTGCAAGCTCGCAATTTTGAGCTGTTATCTTTCCTGCAAGAAAAAGTTTATCTAAAAGTAAATTTCGTTTTGATAAAAGCGTTTCCCTGTTCTTCCCCGGGTGAACCAATGAAGGGGCATTTGGTAACACAGCAAGCGTAGCCATTTCACCCCAGCTTAATTTGTTTGCGCTTCTTCCAAAATAACGCCATGCTGCAGCATCAAGTCCTACAACATTACTACCGAAAGGTGCATTGGCAGCATACAGTGCAACGATCTCTTTTTTTGAATAAGACATTTCAAGCCTGAGCGCAAGCGTGGTTTCTTTTAATTTATTCCAGATGCTCCGAACTTTATTCTTACAGGCAAGTCTTGCTACCTGCATGGTAATCGTACTGGCTCCCTGTGTTGTATGTCTATGACGAACATTTGCGATTGCAGATCTTGTTATAGCAATGACATCAATGCCGGGATGATAAAAAAATCGCCTGTCTTCAAACGTGGTAATACAATCAGTAAATTTTTGCGGAACACTTTTGTTATAAGGAAAACGCCATTGTCCATCTGATGCGATGGAAGCATTCAAAAGATTTCCATCAGCGTCTTCAACAACAAAACTTGTGGGATCTTTAAAAAGTTTTCCCGGGAGCATCAGCCAGAATAATAAAAAAACAAGCAATGCCAAAGTAAAAAGAATTTTTGTTCTCTTTGAATATTTAGCAAAGCTTGTTTTGATATATGGAAAAAAATGCTTCAAGAAAAACAATTTGAAAATTTGGAGATTTGGAAATTTGAAAATGTAAAGAGCCGCTAAAATTGTAAGCTCAATTACCAAATCGTCAAATTACCAAATTTCCAAATTGATTAGTTTCCGACAACCTCAATCCACCTTCCCGCTGTCGAAGCCGTGATCGTATTATCATACATTGCCTGCGACATGGTAGGTGGTAAATAATATCGTCCGGGGTATGTGGCATTCAACTGCACATAGTAGGTGAGGGTTTCATTTTCCCTGATATTGAAAAATGTATAAACCCTGTCATCCCTGATATCCTGGTAACTCATCCACGATGATTTGAATCCACTTGCACCATCGCCTTCGGTTTCCGACATCCTTGCATTTAAAATTTCCCAGCCGGAAGCAAAGATCTGCGACAATGCCATTTCTGTATATGTGCCACGTTTGCCCGTATTCCTGATCGTTACCTTGGCAATGAAATCTGAACCCTGAGATAATTTAGAAATATCAACAGGTTTTCCGTCACGTGAAATATAATCTACGTTCATTGCCAACAATGCAGTGTTGTTGATTGGTTTACTACTATCGCCTGTAAGTGGTTGACCACGGGTTACGAGTTTTAAATAAAGAGTGTTGCTCCCATTATTAGTGATCACAACAGGCATGCTTCCATTTTTAAAAGCAATGGGTATTTGTTTCATGTATGATTTGGTATCCAGGTCAGTTTTCGACCCGGCAATATTTGCAGTAGCCATGATCTTTGAACCGGATTTATTTTTTCCGCAAAATTTAGTAATAGCGATCAATGAATAAGCAGTTGTTTGTGTACTGTACCAGTAATCTTCCGATAACCTTGCAGCAACGGTTGCCAAAAGCTGTTCGGCTTTATCACGTTTATCCATGATTGTTAGTGTCTCCAACACCATCGCCTGGTCCCTTAATTGTGAACCGAAAGTAAAACCTGCTGCCGGGCGTTGAGGAAAATCAATAGTAAGACCACTTATAAGATCAAGTGCTGTATTGTTTTGCCCTGCTAGTTTATATGCAGCAGCCAGGCGCCATTTTGCTTCCGGAGATAAGTATTTAAATTCTTTCAGTCTGTTCATAGCACCTAGTTCAGCGGACTTAGCCAATGCAAGTGTGTACAAGCGATATGCCTGGGCAAGATCACCACCATAAAAATTTGTAGTGGTAGGTATCCAGTTGTTTGCTTTTCCTTTTTGATAAACCTTCCATTGTTGTATCATGTAATCGCTCACATAATAACCATTGTTCATTGCTTCCAATAAGAAATGTCCTGCATAGCTTGAGCCCCAGTCATCGCTTTCCGTACCACCGGGCCAATAACTAAATCCACCATCTGTTCTTTGAAACTGCTGAAGCCTACTTAACCCTGCTTTTACATTTTTATCAACCTGTGCTTTTTGATAATCGCTCAGTTCTGTAAGCTGGTTCAATACCAACTGCGGGAATACAGATGATGTTGTTTGTTCAATACATCCGTATGGATACTCGATCAGGTAATTCAGTCTTTTTTCCAGGTTCATAGATGGAATAGAAGATACCTCAATCACAGAGGTACTCAAAGCGGGTATGCCTATAGGTGAGGCTGTTGTGTTCCATGACTGACCAGCTGTTAATGTTATTTGCTGTACATTACTGATCACCGGGTTTGGATTACGTACATCAATCTCTACCTCGTCACTAGCTTTTTCTGAGCCAGATGCAACTGTTACTTTTACTTTACCAATACCAACTGCGTTCTTGATCTTTACATCAAAGTAAGCCAGCTGTTCGCCAGTTGTATTGAAACTGATCGTTTGTGTTGGGCTTCCAACAACTTCAAAGAAATTATTGGATTGTAAATTCACATTTACATTCTTAATATTATTCTCCATTGCAAAAACGGTAACAGGAAGTTTTATAATTTCTCCCGGAGATAATACCCTTGGCAATGTTGTAAGTACCATCAATGGCTTTTTAACTGCAACTGCTTTATCAGTAAAACCATAATTTCCTTTATGTGCCGCAACAACCATTGCTCTTACAGAACCGATGTATGCAGGCAATGTAAAAGTTTGTGTTTGCTTTTGACCGCTTTTCAAAGTGAATGGCCCAAGGTATTTCACAACAGGTTTAAACCTATTGGCTCTTTTTTGTTTTGCAGCAATAGCATCGGCATCACCACCGATGGTAAGTATTCTTTCAAGATCACCGCCCCAGGCGCCAATTACATAATCAAACATGTCGAAGCTTTTTACGCCGAGTGCTTCTCTTGCATAAAATGCTGCGTGTGGATCTGGTGTTTTAAATCTTGTAAGGTCAAGTAAACCTTCATCAACAACAGCAATACAGTAAGTCATTTCTTTACCCTCTTCTTCACTAACTGTAAGAGAAACCTGTTGCTCGGGCCTGATTGTATTTGGCATGGAAAGAACAGGTTTTAATATTGTATTCTTATCCTCGACGAACAATGGTATAGAACCATACATTCTTATTGGAAGGTCATTGATCGTTTGTGCATGTGGCTGCAATAAACTTACGGTAGCATAAATATTCGGAGCCATGCCTGGTTCTGCTTTGAATTTTACCAGTGTTTGTCCCTGTGCTGTTTCCTGCCAGAATGATCTTACAACATGACTTCCACTTTCAAGGCTGACAAGCATGCGGCCACCCTTTGAACTTGGAATAGAAAGACTGATCTCTTCTCCTACATTGTATTTTTCTTTATTGCTGGTAAATGATAACATAGAAGCGGCAGATTGGTCATCATTTCCTGAACGACTTTGCCAGCCTGGTTCATCAATATAAAATACTTCCCCGCTTGTGTGCCCGCTTTTAATATCTTTTACTAAAATTAGATAGCGTCCCCATTCGGTAGTACCGGTGCTGAATGTCCATTGTCCCTTTCCGTTAGTTAAGGAAACATTTTCTTTCTTTATTAATTTGTTGTATTGGTCCTGTGTGAAATTGCTGAGGTTATCTCTGCCTTCATCCCACCACCAGCGCCATTGTATTTTATAAAACTGTACTTCTACTTCATTCGCACTGGTATTCAGATCTCCCTTGCTATCAACATCAACGACCTGGATCGTATGTTGTTTCCCGGTTAATAAATAATTGAAAGGTTTTTCACCTTCAGGCATTTTAATGCCTGCATAGCTTTGAAACGGGCTATATGGCACAGACATATTATCAATACTAAAACTTCCGCCTGGTTCAAACACTTTTACCAATAGGTTAGCCGTAAGCATACCGGGTGCATCCTCACCAATTTCGAAATCAGGTTTTACAGTGGCATTTCCCTGTTCATCCAGCGTGCCATCAAAAATCGTTTTTGATTGTGTTGTATATTTTGCAGTAGGATTATCAAATTGGTATCCTTCAAATTTTTTGAAAACCGTTTTTCTTGAACTTACAGATGCATCGATCTTTGCTTTAAGGTTTTTACCGGGACTGCCAAATAACCAGGCAGCTTTCAGACTTCCTGTATTGGTACTGTTCATTCCCAGTATCGCATCTTTGCCAAAGTCGAGATTGATCTTTAAGCGGTTAGGCATCACCGTTTCTACCTTTATCCTTTTGTCGAAAGTAGCGCCACCTACTTTAACTTTAGCAACCCAGTTACCTGTTGGTGCTGAGGCATCAGTTGCAGTTTTAAATACATAAAAACCATCGGTTGCACTGCTTTGTACTGCATGGCGATATAATTGTCCCTGCGGTGTCATCAAACTAAAATCAACAGGATGATCAGGAGGAAGGTTACCTGTTTTATCTTCAATGATGCAGTTGATATACATACTGTCACCTGGTCTCCATACGCCACGTTCGCCGAAAATGAATCCTTTGATTCCATTCACGATCTCTTCACCACTTACATCAAAACGACTTAAAGAAAGCGAACTACCATCATCTAATTTTAAATAGCCTCGTTCATTTCCTTTTTTTGCGATGAGTAAATAAGGTTTGCGTTTTACTACAATGTTTGCAAAACCATCGCTTCCGCTGGTACCTTTACTGATGATCTGTTGCTGGTAATCCATTACAACCAACTCAATACCGCTTAATGGTTCAGTAGTAAGAATGCTTGTGAGTGCAACGATAAGATTATTATTGTTTCCTTTTTTCGCAGTGATACCGATATTGCTTGCAAGGATATTTCTAGTTGCCCATTTCTCTTTGTTGTAATAAGATTTGCTGACAGGATCATTCCTGCGTTCCCAGTTATACCCGTAAGGATAATAATTATCATAACGGTTCCAGAAATCCTCATCATCATCGGGTGCATATTGTGAATAAGAATTGTATTCATCTTCATAACCACCATCAGCTTCTTCATCGTCATCTTTCTTCGTAGTGTCTACACTGGCTTTTGTATAAAGAGAATATTGTGGCCTAAAGCCAATGGTTATACGATAAATTGCGCCTGGCTCTGTCTTTAAGAATTTATCTATATCAAGTGTGAAGCGTTGTTTTTTATGAAGGTCTAATGTTTTATCATTGTCCAGCCTGAGCGTTTTTTGAACAACCGGTTTACCCACGCGACGTAGTTCGGTATTTCCACCCAAATCATTTTCCTGCAGGAACTGGGGAACATTGTTCTCAAATATTTTTATGATACTTATATCTACTGCATTTAAATTGATCGATTCAAATGGTAATACTAATTTTCCTGAAGTAGGTAATATGTTTCCTTTGCCATAAATTTTTACAGATGGCAACCTGTTCTCAAAAACAATGTTTGAAGTAAATGAACTTAGCAAACTTGAGCCCCATATATTTTTGATACCGGCATTTACATTTACTGTATAATTTCCATCAAGATTGCCGCTTACAAAAACCTTTACTTCACTGCCAATGATCGTATAAGAAATATCTGATTGATTGCTTACACTAATAAGCCCGGTAAGATCCTGGCCAATAGCGATGGGATCACTGAATTGTACAGACGCAAATTGTTGTACATCATTTACAGGCATTACGGCTAATACTTTGAAGTCGCCAATGGCAGGCACAGCAAGTGTTTCAGCACCTGTGTTTTGGATCTTTAATGCACTTCCGTCCCATTTCAATGTTAGTTCAGATGCATTCTCTGCACGGTTGATATCATTTATTGTAAAGTTGTGTGTGCGGTTTGCATCACTGTGTTGCCAAATGATCTTGTAGTTATTATTTGTTTGAGAAGCCGTTAATAATTTTTCAACGATTGCTGCATCTTCTGCATCAGCAGTAAGCAATTCGCCATTTAAAAACATTTTATTTTTTTCACCACTGCTGCGCAAACCTGATTGTGTTACTTTGAATGCAGGCTTTGTTGTTTGAATACTGAATTTAAAAAGCTTGTATTCCGCTGGAACTTTTGTTACATCGCCCAGTTTAAAACTTACTTCGTACAACTGATCAGGTGATAAATTGTTTGTTGGTTTAAATTCAATTGTTCTTGCATCGAGCCACACTGCTGTTCCTTTTACTGACGGAGAAAACGTGAATAATTCTTCCTTAACCGGTTGACCAATTGTGTGTGTGGTTGCTGCATCAGCAGCAAGTTGGATCCTTACGGTGCTTGTTTTCGACATGATGCCTGTGCTGTATGCTTCGATGTATTTCGCATAAGCAGGATCAACGTCGAGCCATTTTGCATCGTTTTTTTTACAGGAAGAGAAAGAGAAGAAGAAGAGGATCAAAAAAGAAAAATACGAGATGTTTTTTTTGTTCGCCATCGGCGAGTGAGCGGAGTCCATAATTGTAGGTTTTAATAGCGTTTTTAATCGCCACATAAATGTTGTAAGAAAATTTCATATGTACAAATGTGAATTTGCATGCGGCTGTTAATAATTAACTAAAGAAGAAAGCTACGAGCTATGAGCCATGTGCTGCGAGTCCGACCTCAAAAATTAGGGTACCAGCTGATATCTGATTTCTGATATCAACATAGGAAACTTCAAAAAGAGAGAAACTTCGAACTTTACAAAACCTGGTTCCTGAGCAGATCCTCGAACTCGTCACGCTTGCGAATCAGGATTGCTTTGTTGTCTTTCAGCATTACTTCGGCTGGCTTTAACCGTGAGTTGAAGTTGGAAGCCATCTCAAAACCATAAGCGCCTGCATTGTAAAAAACAAGCAGGTCACCTTCACGCACTTCAGGCAGGGTGCGGTCCCAGGCAAAAGTGTCTGTTTCGCAAATATTACCTACAACTGTATAAATTCTTTCAATGCCGGCAGGGTTGGAAATATTTTCAATGTGATGATAAGCATCGTACATCATCGGGCGTATAAGATGGTTGAAGCCACTGTTTACTCCTACGAAAACTGTTGCCGGCGTTTGTTTGATCACATTTGCTTTCACAACAAAGTAACCGGCCTGGCTCACAAGGTATTTACCTGGTTCAAACCAGACCTGTATCTTTTTGCCGGTTTCTGTTTCAAATTTTGAGAAAGCTTCAACTACTTTTTCACCCAGAAGATTAACATCTGTTTCCGACTCGCCGGGTTGGTAAGGAACTTTAAAACCACTGCCAAGGTCAATGTATTTTAATTCTGGAAAATGTTCGGCCATGCTAAACATCACTTCCAGTCCCATTAAAAAAACATTGATGTCTTTGATCTCGCTGCCGGTATGCATGTGCACACCTTCAACATGAAGTTTGGTTGTTTTTACGATCCTTTCAATATGCCGCATCTGGTGAATGGAAATACCAAACTTGCTATCAACATGCCCGGTAGAAATTTTAAAATTTCCCCCGGCCATGATGTGCGGATTGAGCCTGATGCAAACAGGGTAGGTAGCACCAAACCTGTTTCCAAATTGTTCTAAAATAGAAATGTTATCGATATTGATGTTTACGCCTAGTTCTTTCGCTTCAAGTATTTCACTAAAGTCGACACAGTTGGGTGTATATAAAATATTTTCTTTTGTAAAACCTGCCATTAACCCAAGCTTTACTTCATTGATGCTGACACAATCGAGCGAAGCCCCAAGTGAATGCAGGTATTTCAGGATATTGATATTGGTGAGTGATTTACATGCATAGAAAATTTTTGCATCGCACGAACCAAAAGCTTTTTTCAGTTTATCATATTGTGATGCAATTTTTTCTGCATGATAAATGTAAACGGGTGTTCCGAATTCGTTGGCGATGGAGGAGAGTTGCGTTGGTGAAAGTTCGGGGTTCATGAGGAGTGTAGAGTTATGAGTTTGGCGTTATGAATTGTAAGCTGAAAGTTTATTCAATAAAAAAAGGCATCTAAATGTATGCCTTTATTATAAAAATATTGTTCATTCTTTATCAGGCATCGTTGCTATTGTCATCCTTATCAGATGAATCTTCGCTCTTCGCCTTTATGTGATCGATCTCTTCGTCTTCGATCATGGACACACCATTCATGCCTTCATGTTCAGTTCCGTTTTGTGAAGCTATTGCTACACCAGAAGGTATTTCCTGTTCTTCATTAGCCTCCTTTGCACTATCACTTACAGCAGTAGCTTTTACCAATTCTTCCATCAACACTTCACTGATCTTCGGTAATTCATCAGCACTGTTAATACCAAAATAATCCATGAATGATTTAGAAGTTGAATAGATGAGCGGTTTACCAACTGCATCTTCATTCCTGCCAGAGATGATGACAAGATCTTTTTCCAGTAATTTTTGTACAGCATAATCACAATTCACACCACGAATGGATTCGATCTCACTTTTTGTGATGGGTTGTTTGTATGCAATGATAGCAAGTGTTTCGAGCGAAGCCTGCGAAAGTCTTTTGATGAATTTGTCGCCGTTGATTAAAGCAACTGTTTTGTGGTATTCTGGTTTGGTAAGAAATTGCCAGCCGCCACCACTTTGTTTTAATTCAAATGCATAGAACTCGGCTTCGTATTTTTCTTTTATTCCGTCAATGGCAGTTTCAACCTGGTCGAGGCTTGCACGGTCTTCAATAAAACCCAGCGCCGTATTTACCAGTTCAGTGATCTCGGTTGCTGTCAGCGGTTTATCGCTGGCGAAGATCAGTGCTTCAATATGTGGAATAATTTGAGAGAGTTCCATGTTGATTTGAAAATTTGAAAATTTGATGATTTGAAGATGAAAAGACCCTAATCATTTGAAGTGTTTCGAATCTTCAAATTTTCAAATCAATTAATTTTCAAATTGGATTAACCTTGTAAAGCTGCGGCCCCACTCACAATCTCAGTAAGCTCTGTTGTAATGGCAGCCTGCCTTGCACGGTTGTAACTTATTTTCAATGATTTTAATAGTTCGTTCGCATTGTCACTCGCTTTGTCCATGGCAGTCATACGGGCACCATGCTCACTTGCATTGGCATCCAATACAGCTTTGTACAATTGCGTGTTCAATATTTTCGGCATCAGTTCTTCGATCAATACCGCCTGGTTTGGTTCGAAGATAAAGTCTGCTTTCTTTTTACTTTCAGTTTCTGCCACTTTTGGAACAGGTAAAAATTGTTCGGAAACAAAACGCTGTGTTGCTGCATTTTTAAATTCGCTATAAACAACATCAACCGCATCTACTGTTTTAGCTGCAAAAGCATCCATTGCATAGTGTGCAGCAGCCTGTACTTTATCGAAGCTAAGCCCGGTAAAAATATCCCAGTATTTGTCTACTACCTTAAAACCATTTTTTGTAAAATGCTCAAATCCTTTTTTACCAATTGGCAAAACCTGTACATTTCCTTTCTCAAATTGTGTAGGATATTTTTCCCTGATGATTTGTTTGGCAAGTTTTATAAGATTGCTGTTATAACCGCCGCAAAGTCCCCTGTCGCTGGTTACAACAATTACCAGTACTTTTTCTACGGGTCTTTCTACTGCCAGGTCCATCGCTACATCGCCTTCACTACTGCTGACAATATTGCTCAGCATTTCCTGTAATTTCTGTGCATATGGGCGCATTTGGGTAATGGCATCCTGGGCACGGCGCAATTTTGCTGCGCTCACCATTTTCATGGCTTTGGTGATCTGTTGTGTGCTTTGTACGCTTTTTATCCTGTTTCTTACTTCTTTTAAGGCGCCGCTCATATCTTATATGCTTTTATTAACCTATAATTTTCGAGCCGCGAAGGTAGGGCAAATCACTCAAAATTCAAGGGATTTTAATTGAGAGTTGACAATTGAGAATTGACAGTTGGCAATGATAATTCTGTAATTAAAATGTTTGTTTACCAGGCATCCGCTTCCAAAAAGGGTTAGCATCTGCTGAGTTGACATCTCGTGAGATCTTAACGGCTGGTTTTTTAAGGGAAATAAATAGGCTGTGTTCTTTTTAGGACTTACATTACAAGTTCAAAACTAATTTTTTATGAGGTGGTTATTCTTAGCAATACTTACTTTATCGTTCACTTTTTTGAACGCCCAAAACAAAAAATTCAGCTTTAAATTAGGTAGTGAATATGAACTGCCCAGGAGAACGGAGGATCTTTCATTTTTCGGGAATTCCAAAGATGGTATCGTTAACCTGAGTTTGAAAAAGGAAGCGCTTACGATCATGAGATTTAATCCAAAAACACTTGCACAAACCAGTGATATGGTGATTGAGCTGCCGGAAGCAACGAGGTACTTTAATAGTGAGGAGGTTATTGATTTTGGCAACAACTGCTATTGGATGCATAGTGATTATAATAAAAGTGAGGGCAAAGAATATCTTTATTACGACAAGATCAATATAGCAGCGGGCAAAATAGATGAATCGAATAAGAAATTGTTTGAGACAACAAAAATATCAGAGTATGGTTCTGCAACAGGTTTTTATGAAAGTGTAAGAATGAAGAAATACACGTTTAACTTCAATGCAGATCGTAATAAAGTTTTGATTAGTTATCGCCTGGTTCCGGAATTCAAAAGTGACAAAAAAAATTATGATAAGATAGGGTTATGCGTGTACGATGAAAAAATGAACCAGCTTTGGGCCAATGAATTTGTTATGCCATATACAGAGGCGATCATGGATAACTCCGACTTTTCACTAGATGCCCAGGGCAATGCTTATTTGCTTGCGAAAGTGTATGATTCAGAGAAAAGAAATGAAAAGAATAAAGAAACGGGCACGCCTGCTTACCATTTTGAAATAATGAAATTCATGAATGGAAATAAAAGCATCGTTAGCGCTACTATTTCTCTTGATAATTATTTTATTAATGAGTCGTCGCTTATCGAAAGTGCACTTCATGAAATGGTGATAGCCTGTACTTACAGTAAAAAATCGAAAGGAACAGGAACCGATGGTATTTTCCTGGCAACGATAGATGAGACAGGCAAGGTTATTAAGTACAAAAACGGGTATTATGAATTTCCTATCGAGGAGCTGAAGAAATTTGAATCGGCAAGATCAATAAGAAAAATAGAAAAAAAGAATGATTATGAAGCTCCAAACATCAATGTTAGAAATGTAGAGATTTTAAGCGATGGCAGTGTTTTTATGGCTTGTGAAGAAAATTTTATTGAAACCACTTATTCTACCGATTCACGCGGGTTTACTACAAGGACAACTATTTATTATTATGAAGATATCCTGGCGGTTAAGATCAACGCAGGTGGGGAATTTGAATGGTTACGTAAAATACCCAAAAAGCAAAAAGGACTACGGGGAAGGGGAACGATGGGTTTTAAACTCATTAGTGATTCCAGTGGGTACTATTTTCTTTACCTGGACAATAAGAAAAATATGGAGCTTGAGACCGATGAAGTTCCTAAATATCACATGGATGGTTATGGTGGCCAGGTTGTGGTATCCAAACTGGATAATAAGGGCGTTTTGACGAAATCATTATTATTTGACACAAGGGATGAAGAAGTTAAGGTTTTTCCTGCCCTCTTTCATAAGATCAATAATAACCAGTTTATTGGCAGGGCACAGCATAAAAAAAATGTTTTTAGCCCCCTGTTAATAACAGTGAATTGATACATAAGTAGTCCTCATATAGATATTATTTTAAATAATTAAAGTTAATAACTGCTTCGGAACGGGTGCAGGTTCGTGAACCCCCTCGCCCGGAGTTGACATCTCATGATATGTCAACTCCGGATTTCAAATTAATGAATCAGTGGCAAAAAATCTTCCCCCAGGCCAGGAATTCAATATTTAAAATGGTAGTCAAAATTTTGAAATTGTTTACAATACAAGTATCCATTCATAGTTGACAATTGGTTACCTTTGCTCCCCCTGTCAATTTGGCCCGGATTTGCTTGTAGCATTGTATTTGAATTGCAGGACAGGATCTTAATTATTTACAGGTATCCCACAACAGAAGTTTATGATAGGAATCTTATCAAAATTATTTGGAGGCAATAAGAGTGAGAAGGACGTTAAGAAGCTCATGCCCCAGATCGAGCAGGTAAAACAGGCTTATGACAAGTTTCAAAGCCTTACAAACGACCAGCTCAGGAACAAAACCAACGAATTTCGGGGGCGCATAAAGGCGCATTTGACCGAAATCGACGCCACAATTGCAGAAAAAAACAAGCAGGCGGAAGAATTACCCTCAGAAGATATTAACGGTCGCGACAATATATACAAGGAAGTTGATGAGCTTAAAAAAGACCGCGATAAGAAAATTGAAGAGATCCTATTGGAAATTCAACCCGAAGCTTTTGCTGTAGTAAAAGAAACCAGTCGCCGTTTCAAAGAAAACGAAACAATTGAAAGTGCGGCTACCGAATTGGATAAGGAACTTGCCGGTAAAAAAGATCATATCACCATTGATGGCGATAAATCAATCTATAAAAATTCTTGGCTCGCAGGCGGCACACTTGTTAAATGGAACATGGTGCATTATGATGTGCAGCTCATCGGTGGTGCTGTTTTGCATTCAGGTAAAATTGCCGAGATGGCTACCGGTGAAGGTAAAACGCTTGTGAGTACATTGCCTGCATACTTAAATGCACTTGCTGGTGAAGGTGTTCACATTGTAACAGTGAATGATTACCTGGCACGCAGGGATAGTGAGTGGAACGGCCCTATTTTCGAATGGCTCGGACTGAGAGTAGATTGTATTGATAAACACGAACCAAACGGTGATGCAAGACGTAAAGCTTATAATGCGGACATTACTTATGGTACCAATAACGAATTTGGTTTCGATTACCTGAGAGATAACATGGTGCATACACCTGATGAAATGGTTCAACGCAAACACCATTTTGCAATGGTGGATGAGGTGGATAGTGTATTGATTGATGATGCCCGTACGCCATTGATCATTAGTGGCCCGATTGGCCGCAATGATGATAGCCAGCAATTTTTCGATCTTAAACCAAGAATTGAAAGACTTGTTGAAGCACAAAAAAAAGCAACTACACAATTTTTGATTGAAGCAAAGAAAAAAATTGCTGACGGAAATGATGATCCAAAAGATGGCGGTCTTGCTTTGATGCGTGCACACCGTGGTTTACCAAAGAACAGTGCATTGATCAAATTTTTGAGTGAACCGGGTATGCGTGTGAAATTGCAGAAAAGCGAAAATTATTATCTCGCTGATCAGCAAAAACAAATGCCGCAGGTTGATAAGGAATTGTATTTCGCTATTGATGAAAAGAACAACCAGGTTGAATTAACAGATAATGGTATCAGCCTCATAACAAGAAGTGGTGAAGATCCTGAATTCTTTATACTTCCCGATATCGCTACCAAGCTGGCAGAAATTGAAAAGACCGATCTTAACCCGGAAGAAAAATTACAGCGTAAAGAAAATTTGCTGACTGAATATTCATTGAAAGCAGAACGCATTCATACTGTTCAGCAATTATTAAAAGCATATACTTTATTTGATAAGGATGTTGAATACGTTGTAATGGATGGCGCTGTAAAAATTGTTGATGAACAAACAGGTCGTATCCTTGATGGTAGAAGGTATTCTGATGGATTGCACCAGGCGTTGGAAGCAAAGGAAAATGTAAAGATCGAAGCAGCTACACAAACATACGCTACCGTTACCCTGCAGAATTATTTCAGGATGTACCACAAATTGGCTGGTATGACCGGTACTGCAGAAACAGAAGCAGCAGAACTTTGGAGTATTTATAAACTGGATGTTGTTACCATTCCAACAAACGTTAATGTTATTCGTAAAGATGAGCAGGACCTTGTTTATAAAACAAAGAGAGAAAAATACAAAGCAGTTATTGATGAGATTGAAAGATTGCGTACTGCGGGAAGGCCTTGTCTTGTTGGTACCACATCTGTTGAAGTAAGTGAATTGCTGAGCAGGATGTTGAAACAAAAACAAATTCCACACAATGTATTGAACGCAAAGCAACACTCTAAGGAAGCACAGGTTGTTGCTGAAGCAGGTTTTGCAGGAGCTGTAACGATCGCTACCAATATGGCTGGTCGTGGTACAGATATTAAACTCGGGCCTGGTGTGAAGGAAGCAGGTGGTCTTGCCATTCTTGGTACAGAACGCCATGAAAGCCGTCGTGTAGACAGGCAGCTTCGCGGTCGTGCCGGTAGGCAGGGAGATCCGGGAACTTCAAACTTTTTTGTATCACTGGAAGATGACCTGATGCGTATGTTCGGTAGCGAACGTATCGCCAGCCTGATGGACAGGATGGGTTACAAAGAAGGTGAAGTGATACAGCACAGTATGATCACAAAAAGTATTGAACGTGCACAAAAGAAAGTAGAAGAAAATAACTTCGGCATACGCAAACGCCTACTCGAATATGATGATGTAATGAACAAGCAAAGGAATGTAGTTTACGGAAGACGTAACCATGCTTTGTTTGGAGAAAGGCTTGCGCTGGATACTGATAATGCATTTTATTCTGTTGCAGAAGGATTGATCAATTCATTTAAAGAATTAAAGGATTTTGAAGGGTTCAAACTTGCGGCTATTATGAATTTCGGTATTGATACTTCCATTACACAGGATGAACTGGATAAGGAAGATGCAATGACCTTATCTGATCGTTTGTATACCGAAGCAGTTACACATTTTGCTCATAAGAAAAAAGCATTGGTACAACAAACCATGCCGATCATTTCGAATATAAGAAAGGAACAAGGCAATCATATTGAAAATGTAGCTGTACCATTTACCGATGGTAAGAAAGGTATACAGGCGCTTGCCAATCTTGATAAATATTTTGAAACAGAGGGAAGGGAACTGGGCAATTCACTGGAACGCAGTATCACACTATCACTGATAGACGATGCATGGAAAGAACACTTACGTGCCATGGATGATCTTCGCCACAGTGTACAAACTGCAGGTTACGAACAAAAAGATCCATTGGTTATTTATAAGATAGAAGCATACAATGCATTCAAGCAAATGAATGACCAGGTGAATAAAGACATCGTAAGTTTCTTAAGTCATGCAGGTATCCCGATCGAACAGACAAATGCCGGAAGAATTCGTGAAGGAAGGGAACAAAAGACGGACATGAGTAAAATGAATGTCAATAAGAGTGAGATCGAAGCAGCAGGAAGTGATTATGCATCCAACGAAAATGATTATTATGATCCTTCAGCACCGGTTAAACAAGCACCTGTACGAGTAGAGCCAAAGATAGGAAGGAACGACCCTTGTCCTTGTGGAAGTGGGAAGAAGTTTAAGCAGTGTCATGGGAAAGACGCTTAGCAATTAACAGTTGACAATGGACAATTGATAATTAAAAAGCATTCAGTATACTGAATGCTTTTTTTGTCTTGAACTGTGATTAGAGCGATTAAATGATGGACTATGATTAGAACTCAATTGTCAACTGTCAATTGTCCATTGTCAATTATATTTTCTTCGGCAAAGGCTTAAACCCATTCCTCGCAATCACCAACGATTCTTTTCCAATGCCAACGATGGAAGTAAAGTTTAGCGGGAACTCAAGCAATACGTGTGTAAAGCTTAAGAAGAATAACCATTGTAATCCTACTTTATAACTGTAACCATAAAGCGCCAGTGAAACGATCCATAGAATGATCACAATAATGAACCTTGATTTTGGAACTTTGTGCCAGCGGATGATTTCTGTTTTGCTGAACCAGTTGAGGTAATGGTACATGTATGCGAAAGCGATGAAACGCGTTACCAATATTCCTGTTGAAGAATGGAACACAAGGCGTGACCATTCGTTGTTGTAAAATACACGGTACTGTGCATCTGTTGTGATGTTATCGGGGATGACCAGTTTCTGATCGAAAAATTTCTCCAGTATTTCCTGGTTCAATCCAAAAAATCCTTCACCCGAAAGTGCATTGCCATAAGCATTTTGACCATATTCGGTTACGGGTACAAACGTCATTTCCCTGAATAATGAAAAAAGTAAAATAGGACATATTATAAAAACAACAACGGACCATACGCCCGACTTGCTCCTGCTTTTCAATGCACCAAACAACATAAAGAAACCGGTGAATACATATACGTGAATAAGCGTAGGTACAAATGAGGTCAATAGCATGGTCATTGTTCCTTCGTCCCTGGTTTCTGCCATCCTATCTGTATATAGTTGCCCGTAAATACCAAGTGATACAAAGAATACGAATGCAATTCCAACAATCTTTAATAAATGATTTTTTACAAATGCTACAATAATACCACTGAAGAACGCAATGAACATTAGCTTTTGATAGATGTTCCAGTTTTGCGCCATTAATTTATTCTCCTCCGTATTAAAAGGCCAGATATGATAATTACCGGCAAGATCCCATAAGCTCAACACAACACCAATGGCCAGTAAAACAAGATAATCATATTTCCCTTTTGCAAAATATTGCCTGTCGTGCAGCCAGCTGATCTCAGTTAAATAATGTAAAGGTCCCATGAATGCATAAGCAAATAAGAACACTTCAAAAGGCATAACAAATGCAGCAATGCAGCTAATGATCATCAATCCAATGTTCAAAACATTTATTCTAACATCCTTCGTCATTCCCATATATTTATTTTTTTGGAGAACGGGGCCAATTCTTAATATAAGTTCGTTAATTTGAGTAGCCCTTTATTGTAAAACAAAGATAACGCCTTTTCATAAATTTAAGATTAACCCAACCAATTGAAAATTTAAATCATATACATGAAAAAATTAATCGCCCTGTTATTTCTTGCACAATCATTTTCATTATTCGCTCAAAAATCTTTAACCACTCCAACCAGTGATGGCAGATTAACATTAAGCAATGATGGTGCTTCCTATTTTGCCAAACTATCACTGGCGTGTACCAATAAGGTATACCCGCATTTTTATAATGAACACCAGGTAAGTTCTGCTGCTGATCTTAAAGAACCCAACCAGTTCTGGCCATCATTTTATGGTTGCTTCGACTGGCATTCGGGTGTTCACAATCACTGGGCATTGGTGAAACTTTTAAAAACATATCCCAAATTACCGGAGGCAAAAGAAATAAGAGAGAAGCTTGAAAAAAGTTTTGATCCCAAAAAGATCCTTGTAGAAGTTGAGTATTTTAAATCGCATGATGATGAAGAGTTTGAATTTCCTTATGGTACATCATGGTTGTTAAAAGTTGCTGATGAGCTTATCAACTGGAATGACCCGAAAGCAAAAGAATGGTTGAAAAATTTAGAACCACTTACCAGCTTTATTACAAAAAAATATATTGCTGTTTGGCCACAGATAGAAAAAGCAACTTATACAGGTAATCACTATGCATCTTCACTGGGATTATCTTTTGCACTCGATTATGCAAGGTCTGTAAAGAATGACAGCCTTGAACTGGTTACCATTGATGCCGCAAAAAGATATTATACAAGGGTAAAAGGATTTCCATTGGAGAAAGAACCATTTGGATATGATTTCATGTCTGCCGGTTTATTGATCACCGACCTGATGCGTAAAGTGTTAAATGCTGAAGAATATGAATCATGGCTCAAACTTTTTAATGAAGATATGTTTACCGTTGAAGGCGTAAAAAAAGTTTTTGCAGTAGAAAAACTTAAGGAACATACAGGCTATGCATCGCATTGGGATGGATTTCATTTGAACCGCATCTGGTGCATCAATGCTATGTTTAAATCACTTTCTCCAACAGCATTAAAACCAGAAGTAAGAAAAGCATGGCTGGATGCACAAAAAGAAATGTGGGATTACGCACAGGAAAGTATTGGTAAAGGAAACTATGATGTGGATCATTGGCTTTCTTCTTTCTCGGTATTTGCGTTGATAGGGTATGAGAAGTGATCCATTAAAAATTAATAATTAAAAATTAAAAGCATTCATGGAAGTGAATGCTTTTTTATTGTCTTGAACTGTGATGTGAATGATTTAATGATGGACTATGATCAGGAGATTATTAAATCATGGTTTTCATTCAGTCAAATTAATCATAGTTCTAGACAATACTTAATTGTTAATTCTGGTAAAATGCATCAACGCCATGTCTCCTCCTCCAATCAAAGTAAGCCCGCTTTCACTCACAGAATAACCAGTAACAGACTTTAGAGCTTCGAGTAAAACTTTTTCTCCCTCAACCGGGCAATCCTTTAATGTACTGGCAGGAGGTGTATTAAAGCTTATTTTGTTTGCAGTGAAAATAAATCTTCCGCTAAAGGAAGTACAACGGCTATAAACACTTAATTCGCCTTTGCTGATGTTAAAAGATATTAAAGGTTTCTTATTGGGGAATAAGCTGTCGAAAGGCGTTTTTTGTCCTGCAATATAATCGAGCCTCCAATAGCCATCAATACTGCCGGAAGAACTTCCCTGCGTTCCTGCTTCACCGTTACCAGGTAATTTTTGTGCTAAAAATAAATAAGGTACCTGTGTGTGATTGTGCCAGATACTATCCCTGATCTCCGGGAATTTTATAAAATAGGATGAGTCGGGGATCATTACAATGGTTGTTCCTGTTCTTACATAACTGTTGCTGCTGAAATAATCCGGCGTTTTAAGTTCTTTCAGGCTTTTCTTTACAATTTTTCCGAATCTTTTTCCAAGCCATCTTTCATATTTGCGTTGTGCTTTTTTTGCAGGCTTGCTCAATTGATTGTAAGCAATGCGAAGCACCATGCTATTGGGGAATTTTTGTTTTTTAATAAGTTTTTTTGCATTGACAAATAGATTCGTTTCATTCAGATCATCCAGGGTTTGAATAGAAAAAGGCAATTCAGGAACCCAGTCAACCGAATTAACAACATGATATGCCCAGCCATTTTTCGTCAGGTCCTCGTAATCATATGCATAATATAAATTCCCTGGTTTTGGAGAGGCGATCGTACAGGTTTTAAAACGAATGTCTTTTGGTAAACGATTTTCTTTTTTCAGACTTTCAAGCCAGGATGTAAGTAAATAACTGATAGCGCCTCCCTGGCTATGTCCCGTAATGATAAATTCTTTTGATCCCGCTTTGTAACAGGAATCGATCTTTGGCAAAATATCTCTTGAAAGATATGCCATCGCCACGAGGAAGCCTACATGCACAGCGGCTTTGGGGTTGTTGGATAAATTATAATCGAAAGTAAAATCTTTTTCCAGCTCTAACTTTCCTTTTGCCGGAACCATGGCTGCATAAAGGTTCGCAAGAAAGCTAACCGATGTTTTGGTTGTACCTCTTATACTGATAACAGGAATATTGTTTTTTGTGCGCCACAATTGCCAAAGATTATCAAAACCGGCAGTTTGAGATTGATAGATAAGTGTTGAGCGTTGTGGTGCCGGCAGTTTATTATAAAAAGAACTGTCTACAGTAGTTCTTGCACCAATAATTAAAAGCTCGATGAATTCCTGTTTTTCAAAACCGGGTTTTAGGGTTTGTGCCGAAGCAGTCGTGCATGTGAATACGATCACAAGAAAAAAAGAAAAATGTTTAAGCATGTTGTAAATGTAAAATATAAATGTAAAATATTGAATGTAAAAGTTGATCCTTAAAATTTCTTGTAGCTCTTTTTAAATTTCACCGCAGACAAAATGAGGAGCTGGGTTTTCGCAGATATGCTCTGCGTTGGCTCTATTAACTCATGTTCCCAGCGGTCAAAAAAATGCTTCTATATTTCAAACTAAACGTCTACTGGCATTCCTTTACATTTACATTCGATATTTTACATTTTACATTTTTTCTTAGCTATTTTTGCGACATGAAAATTGCTTCATTAATAGAGCATAGTTTTTTAACCCCAACCGCTACCATAGCAGATATAGAAGGTGTTTGCAATGAAGCCATACAATATAAATTTGCCGCAGTTTGTATCCCGCCCATGTTTGTAAAAAAAGCAAAGGCAATAATTACAGGAACAGATGTAAAAGTTGCAACTGTTATTGGGTTTCCATTTGGTTATAATGCAATAGAAGCAAAAGTTGCAGAAGCTGTGCTGGCAATTGTTGATGGCGCCGACGAGATCAACATGATGATCAACCTGGTTGCATTAAAAAATAATGATTGGCAATACCTGGCCAAAGAAATTAATACCATATTAACGGTGGTGAGAAAGGCAGGTAAAATAATAAAAGTTATTATTGAAGCTGGTTCATTGAGTAACGAAGAGATCATAGCATGTTGCGATATTTATGGTGCGGCTGCAGTTGATTATATTCAAACATCAACCGGGTTTTCACAAACATTGGTTAGTATAGAAACTTTTGCATTGATACGTACACATCTTGCAAATGCCATACAAATAAAACATGGCGATGCGATCGATGCTGTATCTTTAAATAAGTGGAACGGGGCAAATAGAATTGTGTGTAAGGATCCTGTTAAGGCAGTTAAAGAAATGACAGCTGATATGGATGGAATGATTTTTGACAACGAACACAGTAATAAAAATTAAGATGAAAAAAATTTTCCTGTTTGCATTGATGAATATAATGATGACTGCTGCATGGGCACAATCATCGGATTCAGTTGTAAAACCTACAATTAAAATAACCAAAGATGATCGGGTAGATATTCTTGGAAAAAAAATGGCTGAGTACAATGAGAGTCTTGCATTGAAGATACGCATGGAAAAAGGTTACAGGCTCATGCTGTTAAATACCACCGACATGGCACTGGCCATACAGGTTCGTTCTAAATTACTACAACAGTTTCCCGACCAGAATGTTTACATGACTTTTCAATCTCCCTATATAAAATTGAAATTCGGCGATTACCTCGAACAGGAAGATGCAGAAAAAATGCGGAAACAAATTGCCGATATGAAGATCATTGCAGGGAATATTTATGTAGTACCTGAAATGGTGGAAGTGAAGCCGGATAAAACAAAGGTGCCGGGTGCTACAGAAGAATCATCCGGTAATAATTGATTTGAAAATTTGAAGATTTGAAAATTTGAAGATGAGCAATCAGGATAATTTTAGCATTTCTTCCTATTTATAAATACCTTACAAATCATTTTAATTTCGCATCACCAAATTTTCAAATCTTCAAATTTTCAAATTGAAATGCTTGAAAAAATAAAAAAACTAGCCGCTACCTATTCTCCCGAATTCATAGAAGTACGTCATCATATACATGCCAATCCCGAATTGAGTTACCAGGAATTTGAAACTTCAAAATTCATTCAGCAAAAATTAGCTGGATGGAAAATACCTTTTGAAGTAAAAGCAACAACGGGTGTGATTGGTTTGATTGAAGGAAAAAATCCTTCAAAACAAGTAATAGCATTGAGGGCTGATATTGATGCATTACCAATTATCGAAGAAAACGATGTCTCCTATAAATCATGTAATAACGGTGTGATGCATGCATGTGGCCATGATGTACATACAACCTGTTTACTGGGTGCTGCAAAAATTTTAAATGAACTGAAAGATGAATGGGAGGGAACAGTAAAATTAATTTTTCAACCAGGTGAAGAAAGAAATCCGGGCGGAGCAAGTTTATTGATAAATGAAGGCGTGCTCGAAAATCCTGCACCACAAAAAATATTTGCATTGCATGTGCATCCTGGAATGGAAGTAGGCAAATTCAGTTTTCGTGGCGGCATGGTAATGGCGAGTGCAGATGAAATTTATATAACGATCAAAGCGAAAGGTGGCCATGCAGCGGCGCCACAGTTTACTGCTGATCCGATCTTAATTGCTTCTCACTTAATAATAAGTCTTCAGCAAATTATCAGCAGGAACAATGATCCTTTCAATCCTTCTGTACTTTCAATTACTTCTTTTCAGGGCGGCAATACTACCAATGTAATTCCTTCTGAAGTAAAACTGATGGGTACTTTCAGGGCCATGAATGAAACGTGGCGCTTCAAAGCACACGAACTTATCATCAAACATGCCAACGAACTTGTTCATGCAATGGGAGCAGAAGTGGATGCAAGGATCGATATTGGTTATCCATTTGTATTAAATGATGAAGCATTGAGTGCAGCTGCAAAGATCAATGCAGCAAAATATGCCGGTGAAGAAAACGTATCGCAAACTGAATTAAGAATGGGTGCGGAGGATTTTGCTTTCTATTCTCATAAGATCCCTGGTTGTTTCTTCCGCCTCGGGGTAGGAAACAAAGAAAAAAATATTACCAGCAACGTTCATACGCCAACGTTTAATATTGATGAAGCTGCTATAGAACAAGGGATAGGGATGATGAGTTGGCTGGCGGTAAACGCATAGTTGTTTAAAGGTTTAAGGGTTGAAACGTTTAAGGTTTTCTCAGATGGAACACTTTAACTATTATCGAACTCTCCAAACCTTTAAACGTTAAACGATTTAAACCTTTAAACGATAACGCAATGAAAATAGCTTTCCACGGGGCTGCAAGAACCGTTACCGGCTCAAAGCACCTTTTAACTTTAAGCAACGGTAAAAAAATCCTACTCGATTGCGGTATGTTCCAGGGTATGGGCGATGAAACAGAAGAGCTCAATAAGACATGGGGATTTAATCCTTCAGAAATAGATTATTTAATTCTTTCGCATGCGCATGTTGATCATTGCGGACTTATTCCAAAACTGATCAAAGATGGTTATGCAGGAAATGTTTACGCAACACCTGCAACAAAAGATCTTGCATCGATACTCATGGAAGATTCAGCAGGCATACAGGAAAATGATGTGAAGTTTGTAAATAAAAAACGTGCATTGCAGGGACTTCCTTATGTGCAACCACTTTATACAACTGCAGATGCATTGCTGGCAGCCGATAGATTTGTTGTAGTAGATTATGAACAATGGTATAAAATTGAAGAGGGAATTGAGGTTTGTTATTCTGATGCAGGTCATATCATCGGTAGCGCTGTTGTTCATTTAAAAATTACAGAGAAAGGTAAACAAACACGCATTACATTCAGCGGCGACGTTGGCCGTTACCGTGATCTTATTTTAAGATCACCTGCTACTTTTTCACAAGCTGATTATATTTTACTGGAGTCAACCTATGGTAACAGTTTGCATGATGAATCAAATCCAACTGCAGATGCATTGCTGCAATGGATCAAACACACATGCCTTGAGAAAAAAGGAAAACTAATATTGCCTGCATTTAGTGTGGGTCGTACGCAGGAATTGTTGTATACATTGAATCAGCTTGAATTGGAAAACCGTCTCCCACAACTTGAATATTTTGTAGACAGTCCGCTTAGTATCAAAGCAACGCAAATTGTAAAAAGTTATCCGAAATATTTCAATGCACGTATTCAGAAAGTATTGCAGAGCGATGATGATCCGTTTTCATTCAAAGGATTAAAATTTATTAATTCGGTTGATGAATCCAAACTGCTCAACTATTATAAAAATCCATGCGTCATTATTTCTGCAAGTGGTATGGCCGATGCAGGAAGGATCAAACATCATATCAGCAATAATATTGAGAATAGCCGCAACAGTATTGTGCTTACAGGTTATTGCGAACCAAATTCACTGGGTGGTCGCTTAATGAAGCATCCAAAAGAAGTTGGCATTTTTGGACAAATACATGAAGTAAATGCCGAGATCGGCGAAATGCGCAGCATGAGCGCACATGGAGATTACGAGGATCTTTTACAATTTCTTCTGAGTTGCCAGGATCCAAGAAAAGTAAAAAAACTTTTCCTTGTCCATGGCGAATACCCGGTACAGATCGATTTTAAGAACAGGCTTGTAAAAAAAGGTTTTTTAGATGTGGAAATACCGGAAAGACATTGGGAGATTGGAATCGGTTAATTTGAAGATTTGAAAATTTGAAGATGTGATGATTATTTGATCCTTTATAAAATGAAAATAATTTTATATTTATTGGATATTGCCGGATGAAACCCAGGCTGGTATTATGCTGCAATCGTTTTAATTTTCAAATCTTCAAATTTTCAAATCTTCAAATCGAAAGATTTTCTTATCTTCCTATGAAAGATAACCTTACATGAATTTTGGCACAGGACCTACGAGGAAAACATTCATACGCAATACACAATTACCGGCTCCTGGTTCACAGGAAGAGAAACTTGCATTTAATGAAATACAGGAAACCATCAATGAGCAATTTGAAAAAGTATTTCCCGATAAACTTGCAGAACGAACTGTTGTAATACTTCCTTCATTTTCGCTCGACCAGGAAATTCTTTCAAAAATAAAAGGCGCTGTTCACTATGAAGAAAGAATGCTTTGCCTGCTAATGCTTTTACGCATGCCGCAGACAAAGATCATTTATATCACCAGCGTACCGGTTTCAGAAGCCATAGTTGATTATTACCTCAGCCTGTTGCCAGGCATTACGGTACATCATGCAAGAAAAAGGCTGACCATGCTTAGTTGTTATGATTCTTCGAGTAAACCATTAACACAAAAAATTCTCGCAAGACCAAGATTGATCGAAACCATTAAACAAAATATTTTTGATCCCGCCACAGCACATCTTACCTGTTTTAATATAACCCCACTTGAAAAAACGCTTGCAGTTCATTTGGGCATTCCATTGTTTGGAACTGATCCTGATAAATTTTACGAAGGTTCAAAGTCGGGTAGCAGGAAAACATTCAGGGCCGCCGGCATCAACCTGCCTGATGGTTTTGAAGATCTTAATTCAATAGCAGGCATCGTAAAATCGCTTGCCGACCTTAAAAGAAAATATCCAGCATTGAAAAAAGCAGTTGTAAAAATGAATGATGGTTTTAGTGGTGATGGCAATGCGATATACCGGTATAATGATATTAAGGTTGATGATAAGCTTGAAAAAAATATTGATCAGACTTTATTGCAGCAGTTAAAACCAGTTTCAAATGATGTAACGGTTGAATTGTTTCTTGATAAGTTCACCAAAATGGAAGGCATCGTTGAAATCTTTTTAGATGGAGAAATAAAAATGTCTCCTTCGGTTCAATGTGTTATTAATCCGAATAAAAGAATTGATATTGTAAGTACGCATGATCAAATGCTTGGTGGCGATGAGGGGCAAATATTTATTGGTGCTATTTTCCCTGCTGATCCTGTTTATAATATCCAGATAGGTGATGCAGGAAGAAAGATCGCCCAGCAGTTAATGGAAAAAGGAGTAATGGGAAGATTTGCCATCGATTTTCTTTCTGTTAAAGAGGACGATGGATCATGGAAACATTATGCAATAGAAATAAATCTCAGGAAGGGTGGAACGACCCATCCTTATTTAATGCTGCAGTTTTTAACGGACGGAAGATACCATGCTGAAGACGGTGAATTCATTACCGCCAGTGGCAACAAACGTTTTTATTTTGCTTCGGATAATGTTACCAGTGAGCATTATATAGGGTTAACTCCCACTGACCTTATTGATATTGCCATGTTCAACGGGCTCATGTATGATGGTACAACACAGGAAGGTGTAATGTTTCATCTTGTTGGTGCCCTTTCTGAATTCGGGAAGATCGGGATGGTTTGCATCGGCAGCAGCCCGGAAAGAGCCAAACAATTCTATGATAAAGCAATTGAAGTGCTGGACTTTGAGTGTGGGGAGTAAGTTTTTTTATAATTTGAAGTCTTTGAATGAATATTCAATATTCAACGAACAATATTCAATGTTCAAGTGCTAGAAGACATAGATATGAAGTCAGTATATTGGTTGCAGCTATTCTTCGTAGTTTTTCTAAAAAATATGCTCATTTAAAAAAATATTTCTATGTCCGTTATTACCCTTACAGTAAAAGATGAAACCACTTCAGGACAAACCACCAACGAGCTCTCAATAAGTTTTGATAGCGAACTCACAACCGTTGCTGATATCATCAAAGCAAGGGTGATCGCCGAAGTAAATGCTTATAACAATAAGATGCCCGAATACTATCGCGGGCTTGTACAACCAGGCGATGCAGAACGAACACTGAATGGTTATAAACTAAAAGAAAGAAAAAAAGTAGATGCGGAAAAGCAGGTGCTGGTTGCATTGGAAGCATTTAAGAACAACGGATTTTTTATATTGATAGATAATATCCAGTCAGACTCTCTTGATCAAATGCTCGTGATCAATAACCAAACCCAGGTAAGCTTTATTAAACTAACTCCGCTTGTAGGCGGCTAACCGTACATGATATGGGTATTTTCGATTTAATCAAATCTGCAATTAATAGCATTACTGTCAAGGATGATTTCTGTGATGAGATCATCCGGTCCTGCTATCATGAAATTAAAGCGAGCGGTAATAACTCGTGGTGGGCAATTAAACCAAATGAACTTGTAACAGTAGAGAAAAAATTGATGGTATTGCCGGATAAACAAAGGGCGAACTTTATTTCTTTTGCCACTTATAAAGTAAGCTCATACCTCAAAGGGAAAAAAAGTTACGGTTCCGATACACCTGAATATTGGTTTTTCTCTATTGGTAATTCACTTAACAACTATTTATTAAAAACAAAACTGGTTTTGGATGACGAGGATATAGAAAATATTGTCAGCAGCTTTGCTGCCAATAAAATGTATGATCATACAGAGCATATTATTTACTGGCCGGTGAATTTACTCGTTAACCAGGTAGAAAAGCAGGTTAAAGAAAGAAACGTTTCCGATAAATTGAAAGTGGTATTGGAACAACTTCACAAGTATGTAAGTAAGGAGCCCCCTGCACACATGGAAAAAGACCAGGCAAAAATATTGTCCAAGATCAATGGTATCCTGTTTAGTGCAACGGGAAGTGACGGTGTAAAACCAACTTTTTTTCCAGGTGATGATGAGTTTGCTAATTATGCCAATACAGAGATCAAAGCTTTGTGTGAAGCAGATAAACAAGGCTGGTATAAATTAATGTTGCATGCACAAAAAGGTTCAGGAGCAAAACCATCAAAGAAATACTTAGATGAAGCGAAAGTATTGTTTAAAGAATTTGGTGCAGATAAATTCAAACAAAAAATAAACGATTGGATATTGTTTCTTGCAGGGATGAAAGAAAAGACTGAACAACACACGCATGAATACAATAACAGGAGCTATACTTATACCACAACAGAATTTTTGAACGCTTCCAATATTGATATGATAAAGGGCCTTATCTGGAACTGTACCCATTTTCATGATAAGCTGACATTATTCAATGTGGCTAAACTTGCAGAACGTGCTTTTCGTAAAATTCCCGGCAAAGGGCCGGCAGCATCTGGTATCGGGAATGCATGCCTGTATGTGCTTGCCAATTCCAAAGGACTTGATGGTGTGGGGCAGCTTTCACGTTTAAGACTAAGGATCAAACAAAGCAGCACACAAAACCTGATTGAAAAATATTTGCAGGAAGCTGCCGATGCACAATCTGTATCGGTTTATGAAATAGAAGACATGGCTGTTGACGATTATGGCCTGCAGGATGGAAAACGAGCATACGAGTTTGATGGTTATAAAGCAATATTGGAAATAACAGCCGTAGGAAAAACAACGGTAAGCTGGTTCAAACCCGATGGTACGCCACAAAAATCTGTTCCCGCTGCCATTAAAGAAAAATATGCTGCGAAATTAAAAAAGATAAAAGAAACTTCCGGGCAGGTAGAACTTACCGTTAGTGCACAACGTGACAGGATCGACCGCATGCTAAAATCCAACAGGACATTAAGCGGTACAAAATTCAATGAATTTTATTTCTCACACGGCTTGATGTGTTTTCTTACGAAGCAGATCATATGGTTTGTTGAGCAGGACGGAAATAAGCAAACATTGTTTTTTCACAATGGAAACTGGTGCACTAAAAATGGACAACCCGTTACTGTCAACCTGGATGATGGTGTAAATGTTTCATTGTGGCACCCTGTATTTGCTACGGTTGAAGAGATAGCAACCTGGCGTGAATTTATGATGGAGCATAAGATCATTCAACCGCTCAAGCAGGCTTTCCGTGAAGTGTACCTGCTCACGGATGCAGAAATCAATACGCGTACCTATAGCAACCGCATGGCTGCACACATTTTAAAACAACACCAGTTCAATTCGCTTGCAAAGACCAGGGGATGGAAATACAGCCTGATGGGTGCGTATGATAACGGTATCGAAAACCAGGTTGCTTCTATAGATCTGAAAGAATTTGGATTGCGTGCCGAATTCTGGATCAATGAAGTGAATGCAGATGATGCCTTTAACGAAACAGGTATCTGGCTTTATATTGCCACCGACCAGGTAAGATTTATTGACATTGCTTCAGGTGGTGTAAAAGAACTAATAGAAGTACCTGCAGTATTACTTTCAGAAGTGATGCGTGATGTTGATCTCTTTGTTGGTGTAGCCAGTGTAGGCAATGATCCTAACTGGCGGGACAGCGGAGGTTTACCTGCTTACCGTGATTACTGGCAAGCTTATTCATTCGGTGAATTGGGTGAAGTTGCAAAAACACGCAAGGCAATTCTTGAAAATCTTTTACCAAGATTAAAGATCGCCAAAGTAGCTTCTATAAAAGATAAATTCCTTGTTGTGAAGGGTAGCTTGCGTACTTATAAAATTCATCTCGGCAGTACAAATATTTTAATGGAACCCAATGATCAATACCTCTGTATTGTTCCCGAGAGGGGAAAACATATAGCAACGGAAAATGTTTTTCTTCCATTTGAAGGAGACACGGGCCTTTCTGTTATATTGAGTAAAGCGATGTTGCTTGCAGAGGATACTAAAATAACAGATACTACGATCACCAGCCAGATCAATAAGAAATAACAATAGTGGGCTGGTTTGAAATTTCACCGCAGAGAACAGGAGAAAAGAGTTTACGCAGAGATTCTCCGCGTAAACTCTTTTCTCCTGTTCTCTGCGGTTTAATTATAGCTTAATAAATAATAGCGTCTCCCGGGTATTAGACATTTTTATCCAATAAGTTCCTGGTGCCAATAAATCAACATTTATTTTATTCGTTCCATTTTGTAATGTTCCTTTTTTGATCACTTGCCCAACAGCAGATATAAGCTGCCACTCACTGTTAGTAGTAGCTGTTGTAACATTTATCAATGTCAATGTATTTCGTACAGGATTTTCCAATATTGAAGCAGCAATTTTACTTGTAAAAATGATGGTACGTATTGCTGAATAAGTTGTTTGCCCGTCTTTATCAACCATTTTTAAACGGTAAAATGATTTGCCCGGTAATGGTGCTGCATCTTCCTTACTGTAATTTGTTTCAAGACTATTATTTCCTGTTGATGCGACTGTTGCTATTTCAGAAAAATGAATGACATCACTACTACGCTCAATAACAAAATGATCACTGTTTATTTCTGATGTTGTTGTCCATTGCAGTTTTACTTTAGTAGTAAAAATTGTTGCATCAAAGTTTTTTAATACAACAGGTACGGCACCCAAAGTAGTTGCATTAAAAACAGCAGCCGGCGAAAGATATAACGGCTGATTAATTCCATTGAATTCATAAACAGCAAAATGATAAGTTGTGTTTGATTCAAGATTGCTTACGCCTATAACATTGTCTGTAGAATTTTCGATAACGAAATTACCTGAACCAAGATCCTGGCCATTGCCAAAATCACCATTCCCGGTATAAGCAGTAAAATCCTGTGGAGCAATATTAACAGCTGAATTCTTTTTTGCAATGATCAAACGTGCCCTTCCATTTCCTGCAGATAATAATAAATTAAGTGAAGTGCCGGTAATATTTGTTGCTGAAATGTTTGTTGATTGAACGGTTGGCCTTACAGCAGTAGATGCACTTGTTTCTGCAAACAGGTTGGTCAGATAAATGGTATTTGTACCGGTGCCGTCGTATTCAAAAATTTTGAAGAAATAAATAGTAGCCGGTTCAAGTCCGCTGATCGTTGCTTCATTGAAATTATCATCATAAACTACAAACTCACCTGCATTCAATTGCGGGCCTGATCCAAAAATAGCATTGGCAGCATAATCCGTTCCGTTCGCAGGAATACCGGTAACGGCGCTTCCTTTCTTTGCTACAATGATGCGGCGTTGACCATTGCCGTTGGTCCAGCTTATGCCAAGTTCTTTGCCATCCGTTTTTGTTATAACAATATTCGACGATGGAACAGTAGGTATGCTCCTCGTTGTTACACTTGCAGTATGAGCAGGTATTTTATATTGCGGCTGGCCTGATCCATTGAATTCATAAAAAGAGAAAAAATATTGAGTGCCTGGTTGAAGGTTTGTTACAACAGTGCTTGTTCCGCTGCTGGCATAAACAGTAAAATTTCCTGTGCCAACCTGTTCTCCGTTTCCAAATGTTGAATTAACTGAATATTGGTGGCTATTTACCGGATCGCTGTTTACTGCTGAGCCTTGTCTTACTACGATCAAACGTCGTTGCCCGTTACCGTTATTCCAATTAGCCGTTACTGAATTGGTGGTAATAGCAGTGAAACTTGCATTGCTTGTCTGCGTTGTTGGTGTAGCAGAAGTTGTAGCACTACCAGTTAAAAAATTACTGGTAAGATATTCTGTTGTAGTGCCGGTTCCATTATATTCAAATATGGCGAAGAAATATTGTGTTGCAGGCGTGAGACCTGTAACAAAAAAGCTGGTGAATGCATTGTCATAAACCACATATTCACCTGGTGCAACCTGTTGACCGCTACCGAAGATCGTATTCTCAGTGTAATCAATACCATTTTGCGGAACAAAGGTTACCGGTCCACCGGCCTTGCAAATAATAACACGCCTGGTACCATTTCCCGGTGACCACCCTAAATTAAAATATCCGCCATCAACCTGGAAAAAACCAAGATTGCTTGCAGGCAATGTAGGTGCTGTTGCAGAGGCCTGCAGGGATAATAGAATAATAATTACTGTGTACAATTTTTTCATGACTATTTATTTTGTACACAAAAATGCTGCTGTGAAGGCTTAAACAAGAGGGGATATGTTGTGTGTTGAGGATTTTGAGGGATGAACTGTGGCAGCAGGGATGAAGGAAGAAAGATCGTGAATTAGAAATTAGAAATTAGAAATTAAAAATCCCGGCATATTGTGCAGGGACTTCGAATAACAAACTCGACTTGTAGCTTGT
This sequence comes from Ferruginibacter sp., assembly GCA_047601875.1. Classification (GTDB taxonomy): domain Bacteria; phylum Bacteroidota; class Bacteroidia; order Chitinophagales; family Chitinophagaceae; genus Ferruginibacter. Next base: position 3,125,596 of record JASGIL010000001.1, read on the forward strand.
AGCTTATAGCTTGCAGCTTTAATTTAGTACTTCATACACCACAACCTCCTCCAATTTATTCTTAAGATTAACAGCTCCTATCTTTTGACAATTGAAAGACTGGTTTACTTTTTCATAACAGGATTCGTTAATAAGTATCTTACCAGCTGTTGCAGCGCTTTGTAAACGTTGTGCTGTGTTCACTGTATCACCGATCACAGTATAGTCTAATCTTTTTATGGTTGAAGATCCTATATTGCCTGAGATCATCTCACCACTATTGATGCCTATAGAAACCTTGGGCAAGAAATCACTATTGCGTGGTAAAGATTCTATTTTATTTCTTATGGCCAGGCATGCATCAACGGCCCTGTCGAGATGATAAGCTCCTTTGAATACGGCCATCACGCAATCGCCAATGAATTTATCGATTAAACCTCCCTGTGCAATGATCTCTTTTGCCATGAGGTCGAAATACATGTTCAACAATGTAACAACTTTATCAGCTGATTCTGTTTCACTGATGGAAGTAAAACTGCAGATGTCGATGAATGCAACAGAAGCTTCAATGGTTTCATTGGCCATTAAAGATGCTTCATATTCACGTCCACCCATAAAATGCAGTACATTTTCATCAACATACATTTTAAGGATATTATTTTCTTTGATCGCTTTTAATGTTTCCTTCACCTGGGTTACATGCTGGATGGTTTTGTCGATTGTAAGCTCAAGGTCCTCAAAATTTACCGGCTTTGTTACAAAATCAAAAGCGCCCCTATTCATTGCCGTGCGTATATTGTCCATGTCACCATAGGCAGATACCATGACTGCTTTTATCAGTGGACTTGCTTCGCCAAGTTTTGTAAGTAAGGTCAGCCCATCCATTTCGGGCATGTTGATATCGCTCAATACAATATCCACATCAGGATTGCTTTGAATTTTGTCCAATGCCTCATTGCCATTAGCGGCAAATAGGAATTCATATTTCTGTTCCCTGATCTTCTGGCGGAATTTCTGTTTGATCAATACTTCAAGATCCGCTTCATCATCAGCTACCAAAATCTTTGTCATGCGATACGGCTTTTTAATTTTTCTTTTAACGCAACGAAGTCAACAGGCTTCGTTAAAAAATCATCTGCTCCCAGTTTCATGGCATTGTTATAATTTTCGTCATCGCCATAAGCTGTGATCATCATTACAACCGGTGGTGGCTTTTCATATTTCTCTTTGATATGTTGTAACAACTCTAGTCCACTCATTCCCGGCATATTGATATCGGAAAGAATGAGTACGGCTTCATGGTGATGATCTTTCATGAATCCCAATGCCTCTTCACCGGAAAATGCAAATGCCAGTTCAATCTCGCCGGTTTTTATTTCTTTGCGAAAACGCTGTTCAAATAAAACCTGTACATCTCTTTCATCGTCCACTACTAGTATTTTCATGCTTTGCTTGGTTTTATTGGTGAATATAGTTTTTTTATGTGATCTGGTAAGTTAACAGGTTTACTAGTTAACAGGTTAACTAGTAAACCTGTTAACTTACATTGGCAAATTAATGATAAAAGTTGTTCCCTCACCTTCTACTGTATGTACCTTCAATTCACCACTATGCCCCTTTGTAACAATGTCGTAGCTTAAAGACAGGCCCAGCCCCGTTCCCTGTCCCGTTGGTTTTGTTGTAAAAAATGGTTGAAATATTTTATCAAGGGCTTTTTGAGGAATACCAGATCCATTATCCTGGATGCTGATCTCAACCCGCTTGTTTAATTTCTTTGTACTAATCGTAACGGTTGGTTCATAATTTTCGACCTTTTCTTTTTTCTTTTCAGTTACCGCATAAAAAGCATTGGTCAATAAATTCAATATAACCCTTCCGATATCCTGGGGTATAATATTTATTTGCCCGAGGCTTTCATCGAAATCTGTTTTTAATGTTGCATTGAATGATTTGTCCTTTGCACGAAGGCCATGATAACTCAACCTTAAATATTCATCAGCAAGTGCATTGATATCTGTTGGTTCTTTTACGCTGCTGCTGCTACGGCTGTGTTGAAGCATTCCTTTTACAATGGCATCTGCACGTTTGCCGTGATGATTTATCTTTTCAAGATTTTGAACAAGATCGTCTGCGATTGATTTTACCTCTACAATATTTCCTTTATTAACCTCATCAACCATTTCCTTTATCAACTCAACACTTACTTCAGAAAAATTATTTACAAAGTTCAAAGGGTTTTGAATTTCATGGGCGATGCCTGCAGTAAGTTCGCCCAATGAAGCCATTTTTTCTGATTGAATAAGTTGTGTTTGTGTAGTACGCAGATCGGTAAGCGCATGTTGCAGTTCATCTTTTTGTCTTGTCAATTCTGCAGTTCGCTCCTCTACGAGGCCTTCCAACTCTACTTTGCGGATCGCTATTGCCTTGTTCACTTCATCTTCGTGTTGTCGTTTGATACGTTCTTTTTCTGCTATTTTATTTTGCCTGTTCTGGCTGAATAAAATAGCGGCCATCCATATGAACGCAAGCAGTTCTGCTATTTCGAAATAGTCGTCCCATTTTTTATAATAATCTTTTATAATCAATGCCGCGATGTCTCCGGGAACTGTTACCAGGATATAAGGAATAAAAGCCCATATTAACATACGAGGCACTTTTAATGCTTCCTGCCTGAGTGCGAATACTAAAATTCCTATGAGGAATACATGCCATATCCATTTGGTGATGTAGCCAAGCTGGCTTAATCCATCTGCAAAAAAGATTACAAAAGAAGCAATGAACAAGTACTTGAATGTGTTTTCAAGTTTTGGGAGCTCCTGGAATTTTGCGAGCTTGCGCAAACGTTGTGAAAGCATCAAACCAACAATGAACGGCTCTGCTGAAAAAGACATATTGAAAGCATTAATTTATCTATAAATCTACAAGGTTATTATAAACTCAGCAAACTCTCCTTCTTTTGTTTGAATTTTTAATTCGCCGCCATGGCCCTTGGTAATGATATCGTAACTTAAAGACAGGCCCAAACCGGTTCCCTGGCCCGTTGGTTTGGTAGTAAAGAAAGGCTGGAAAATTTTATCCAACACTTTTTGTGGTACACCATTGCCATTATCTTTAACCCTGATCTCAACCTTATTGTTTATTTTTTTTGTACTGATGGAAACTGTTGGTTCGTAGGAAACGTTTAACGTTGAACGCTGAATATTTTGTTTTTCGTTCACGGCATAAAAAGCATTGTTGATCAGGTTCAATAACACTCTTCCGATATCCTGTGGTATCACATTTATTTGGGGTAGCGATGGATCAAAATGACTTTCAAATTTAGCATTGAATGATTTGTCTTTTGCCCGTAGGCCATGATAGGAGAGACGTAAATATTCATCACACAATGCATTGATATCCGTCAGTTCTTTTTGCCCACTGCTTGTACGTGAATGTTGCAGCATTCCTTTTACAATGGCATCTGCACGTTTACCGTGATGATTTATTTTTTCAAGATTCTGTTTTACATCATCGGCGATTGTTTTTGCTTCATTGATATCTCCTTTGTCTAACTCTGCTTTCATTTCATCCATGAGTTCATTGCTAACTTCACTAAAATTGTTGACGAAGTTCAATGGGTTTTGAATTTCATGTGCAATACCGGCAGTGAGTTCGCCGAGGGAAGCCATTTTTTCACTTTGTATAAGCTGAGCCTGCGTTGATCTTAATTCTGATAATGTATTTTCTACTTTTTGTTTTTCATCGATTAGCAAAGTATTTGTTTTCTGTTTCTGTTTATTGTTACGGAATAATATTACCAGGATTGTTATTACTGCTAAAACGATAATTCCGAGTGTAACAATTACCAGGAGCTGCTGGCTTTTTACTCGTTTTGCTTCTGCATCCTTCTTGTCTTGCTCAGATTTTGTTTTTGCATTTTCAGCTTCAAAAGCATATTGCATTTTGAGTTTAAGGATCATCTTGTCGTCTTTTTGCATTTTGGCACTATCAAGGTAAACAAAATACATGCGTTGATTTTCGTACGCAAGTTGATAGTTGCCAAGTAGCTCATAAGCTTCCATTAACCCCTCATATGCAATAACATTTAAAAATTTATTATTACTGGCTTTTGCCTGGTCCAATGAAAGCTGGTAATATTTCAGGCTTTCTGTAAGGTCTTTTTGTTTTTCATTTCCCTGAGCTATTTTACTCAATAACCTGTAACAGTAACCGAGCTGGGGATAGGTTTCCCGGTGCGACATTTTCCCGGCTTCTTCCATTTCCAACCTGCTTTTTAATAAGCCGAGCGCATTTTGTAATTGGGTTTGTGCTTTGTCATTATTTCCATTATAAATATTTATGTCTGCCTGGATGAGGTATATGTCGGCGATCTTTCCGTTTGACCATGGAATTCCATAATCAGGAGCACTTTGCATGATCTCGTAAATCTTATTGGCTTTCCTGTAATACTTTAAAGCTTCTTCATAATTCTTTTCAGCCTGGTACCATTCACCTATGTAAATGTTCATGTTGTTAATAGATATGGAATCTTTCATTTCCTCATAAATGCTCAATGCTTTATTAAGCATGTTGATCTGTTCCGGGCGATTGTCTTCATTTGAATAAAAAGTTGCCAGGTCCTCATATATGTATGCCATTTTTATTTTCTCGCCCAGCTTCTCATGAATTTTTAGTGCAAGCATTGTGTATTTGTAAGCCGAAACAAAATCTTTTTTCAGGTTAATATAACAATAAGATATCTGGCGATAAGTATCTGCTGTTTCAGATTCATGGTCAATGCTTTTAAATATTTCCAGTGCTTTTTCAAGGTTGCTTAACACTTCTTCAAAACTGCCACGTTCCCCAAAATAGGACCTGCCTTTTAGTGCAACAGCATATTGAAAATAAGCCCTGCCTTCGCCAGCTTTAAAATGTAATTTTTTTGAAAGGGCTATCGCATCTTTCGCATACTGCATGGCAGCGTCTCTTTCATGATCAAGTCTTTCGGTTAAGCTAATAAGAGTATTTATACGGTTTGTATCCTCTTTGGTTTTCTGCAATTCGATCTTTAATGAATCAATTATTCTTTTATCAGCCAAGTTAGACTGAGCGGCCAGGTTATAAACATGCAGGAAGTAGTAAAAAAATAAAAGAAGGAAATGTTTTTTCATTATTTATAAAGGTAATTGAAAGCTAAATATTGTTCCGTTTGCTTTGTCCGTATCAACTTTCAGTTCACCACCATGGGCTTTAATGATATCGTAACTTAATGATAAACCCAATCCTGTTCCCTGGCCGGTGGGTTTGGTGGTGAAGAAGGGTTGGAATATTTTGTCTTTTATTTGCTCGGGTATGCCGTTGCCATTATCGGTAACAGTTACCAAAACCCTTCGGCCCCCTGAAAAGGGAGTTTGTGACGTCTTCACTGTAACAATAGGTTCATAATTATCGTCATTTTGTTTTTTCTTTTCATTCACTGCATAAAATGCATTCGTAATTAAATTCAATATTACTCTTCCAATATCCTGCGGAATGATATTTATTTTTCCGATCGTTTCATCAAAATCAGTTTTCAATGTTGCGTTGAAAGATTTGTCTTTTGCTCTCGTTCCGTGATAAGCCAATCGTAAATATTCATCAGCAAGTTTATTAATATCAGTTAATTCTTTTGTTGAATTGGTTGTGCGGCTGTGTTGCAGCATTCCTTTTACGATTGCATCGGCACGTTTACCATGATGATTTATTTTTTCAAGATTCTGAACAAGATCATTTGCAATCTCTTTTACTTCGTTTGTATTTCCTTTATCAACTTCATCAACCATTTCCTTTATCAACTCAGTACTTACTTCCGAAAAATTATTGACAAAGTTCAACGGGTTTTGAATTTCATGTGCAATGCCTGCAGTAAGTTCACCAAGCGAGGCCATTTTTTCAGACTGTATCAATTGAGCCTGTGTTGATTTTAATTCGGAATAAGCTTTTTCTATCCGTTGCTTATCCTTGTTCTTCCGTATATACCCGTACAAAAGAAAAATACCCAACAACAAAAAAGTTCCGATCACCATATACTGCAGGTTCCTCGTACGTTTGGCAATGGCATCTTTTTTTTCCTGTTCAGATCGCTGTTTTTCCTGTGCATTTTGAAATCTTTCTTTTTGTGCCTGCTTCTTTACTTCGTCGCCTTTAAGCCTGTCAGTTAGTGAAGCATATTCTTTATAATGAGCGAGCGCTCCCATTCCATCACCAGATGCAGAATCGATCTGTGAAGCCAGTAGCTCCATGTCGCTTGTTGTCTTAAGATCAAACCACTGTTTTTTGAAATCAACAAGAGCCCGTTCATTGATTTCTTTGGCTTTACTATAATTTTTCAATCCATAATAATCCAGTGCCTGTAAATATTGCCAGTTCGACATTGTGCCGGTCCAATGTAATGAATCAGCAATTCTCACAGAGCGTGAATGGTAACCAAGGGCCTTTTCATAATTTCCCTGCTTATTATATACCGATCCTATTTCATTTAGCACTCTTGCGATTTCATAACTATTTCGTGCAGAATCAAACAAGTGCAGGCTCTTTTCAAAATTGAGCAGGGCGGTTTCGAAATCATTATGATCACTGTACAACATACCGATCCACTTATATGCCGATCCAGCATTAAAACCAGGTCTTGTTTGCTTTTCACAGATCCCGATCAACTTGTTATAGTATTCAAGTGCTTTAACAGTATTGTGCTGCTTGTAAAAAAATCCTCCCATCGCAGCAAGTGCATTTAAAAGTTCACTCGTATCTCTTGTTTTATATAAAATGTTTAATGCTGCCTGGTAATTTTCCTGTGCCTGGTCATACTCGTCATAATCACGGTACAGGTCAGCCAATCTAATAAGCATTTGCGCAACTCCTTTTGAATAACCCAACTCCCGTGAAATGGAAATGGCTGATTGAACAGCTTCAAATGCCTTTTCAAAATTTCCTGCAGAACGACTAAAGGCAGCAATGTATGAATACCCGTTTATAATAAACACACTGTCTTTAAGCTTAGTGAAAATAGCCAGGCTTTTCTGCATATTAGTAAAGAACATAGCAGAGTCTTTTTTTCCATCCAGGCTTATTGCTGCGATATCAAAAAGAAATTCTGCTATCCTTTTCTGATTACCTGTTTTCTGAATATTGCTTAACCTGTTTTCATTGTACTGCATTACTTTATTCCAATCAGTAGTATCATTTATTGTATAATATGTAACTACTGAAAATAATAAACTAAGCTCCTGGTTAACCAGGGTATCTCTTTTCAATTCGCTATGGTTTTTTATAAGCAGCCTGTTAACAAGTTCTAATGCAGGTTCAACATACAACAGGTTGTCTTTTCTTTCACAGGCTTCTACCAACGCCATATAAATGCCCAGTTTTGCCGTATCCTCTTTGGCTTTACTTAATAGTATGTTAAGAGAATCCGTTGCCTTGTTCTGGGAAAAGCAGGAGTATTGTAAAAACAACAAGAAAGAAAAAACAATAATTTTTCTCATAAAATTTTATTGAGCATAATAAGCTTTGTACAAGATCATACATTACCTGAACTATGATTTTTATGATTTATTGAATACGATGATTCGAAAAATATAATCATCGTATTCATTAAATCAAATTAACCATGGTCACACAACAGGTAACTGAATAATAAATGTTGATCCTTCATTTTCTTTTGTTTCTACTTTCAACTCACCACCATGCGCTTTTATAATATCATAACTTAAACTTAATCCTAACCCTGTTCCTTGTCCTGTTGGTTTGGTGGTGAAGAAAGGCTGAAAGATCTTGTCTACAATATTTTTAGGAATACCAGTACCGTTATCACCCACTCTTATTTCAACCTTACCATTAACTTTTTTTGTACTTATGTTCACAGTAGGAACGTATGCCATTCCCTCTTTAAGGGTCTGGGCGGTACTCACTGCATAAAATGCGTTGGTGATTAGATTGAGAATGACTCTTCCAATATCCTGCGGAATGATATTTATTTTTCCAATCGTTTCATCAAAATCAGTTTTCAATGTTGCATTGAATGATTTGTCTTTTGCACGAAGGCCGTGATAAGAGAGGCGTAAATATTCATCACACAATGCATTGATATCAGTCAATTCTTTTTGTCCGCTGCTCGTGCGTGAGTGTTGCAGCATGCCCTTTACAATTGCATCTGCACGTTTACCATGATGATTTATTTTTTCAAGATTTTGAACAAGGTCAGCTGCTATCTCTTTAGCTTCGTTTGTATTTCCTTTATCAACTTCATCAACCATTTCCTTTATCAACTCAGTACTTACCTCCGAAAAATTATTGACAAAGTTCAACGGGTTTTGAATTTCATGTGCAATGCCTGCAGTGAGTTCACCCAACGAAGCCATTTTTTCTGAATGAATAAGCTGGGTCTGGGTTGCTTTAAGATCGTTTAAAGTGGTTTCTATTTTTTGTTTTTGATCCTGGAGTAAAAGATTTGCTCTTTGCTTCTGTTTATTATTCCGCCATTGTATTAATGCAATGATCAATATTGCCAAAACAAGAATGGCGAGGAAAGCAATAGTGAGGTATTGTATTTTCTTTGTACGTTTTATTTCAGAATCTCTTCTTTGCTGTTCAGCTTTTGCAATCGCCTGTTTCTTATCAAACTCCACCTGCATTTTATATCCTTCAGTCTTCCTGATACTTTCTTCATTAACAATACTATCCCGGTACAATATATATTTTTGATAATGATGATGGGCTTTTTCGAAATTACCTGTTTCTTCATACAGTTTTGAAAGATCCAGGTAGGAGTCGCGTTCAATAAGTGGTAGTCCATTGGCGGTTGCTATTTGCAAAGCTGTTTGCAGCCATTTCTCTGCCACTGCGTAGTTGGAGAGTTTGAGATTAATACTGCCGAGGCGTATGCATACTTTTGGGCTTTGCACTTCCGTGTTTATATCCTGGCAGATCTTTAATGATCGTTGATAATTTTGTTCAGCCTCTTCAAAATGATCGCTTGCAGCCTGCAAATTACCTGATTCTTTAGCAAGATCGCCTTTCAACTCTGCCACGGAACCAATTCCGATGTAACAGTCAGATGATATAATATTGAAGTCTATTTGAAATGCGTCATCCTTTTTATCAACCAGTGGTGTCACTTCTTTTAATAAATCTGTATAAGTATTTAGTGCTTTTTGAGGATCTCTTTGTAAAAGATATACTTCTCCTAAAGAAACAGTAACCCTGAAAAGACCGAGCCTGCTATTAGAAGTGGCATCAGTACTGTTCAGAAGTTTTCGATAAATGCTGATCGCCTGGATATAATTTTTTAGCGACTCCGTAAAATTCCGATGCTCTTTATAAACGTCCCCGGTGAAACCATAACATTCCGCCATTTTTTCTTCATCCCTGATCTCTTCGAAATACTTTAACGCCAGGCCCGTGTAACGTAACGCTTCAGGATAGTTGCTCTGGTAATTATACATCATTCCATATATCCGCATGATTAACGCGATAAGCCGTTTATCACCTACCTGCACATAGATCTGCATCGCAGAGTCATAGTATTTAAACGCTTCAACAAAATTATTTGCATAAAGAAAGCCACCGCCAAAGGAATGGTAAACCAACCCGGTAAGTTTTTTGTCTTTAATTTCATGGGCAATCAGCGAAGCCTGCCGGTAAAAGCTATCCGCTTTGGGCTGATCATATTTGTCACTGTAATTGCATCCAATATATAACAGGGCATATCCCTTACCTTTTTGATAATTCAATTTTTCTGACAGTAACAGTGCCTGGTTCCCACATAGAATAGAACTATCGTACTTGCTGCTCATGTATAGATCATAGGCGAGTTCGTTTAGCGTATTTACCCTATTGGTATCCTTTGGTTGTTTTTGTAAGATCCTGCGAAGAGAGTCTTGAAATTTATTCTGTGCAAACCCCTGGTAAGGACAAAATAAAAGCATAGAACCAATAACCATGTTAATTAATAGATTCTTCATTTTGCTTTTTTTCAAAATAATGCTACAGTTAAGTACCTAACAATTTAATAATTTGTCTACCCGAAATAATAATTATTTTGGCTTTTGTTGTTTGCATCCCAAAAATAATCTATGTTACCAACCTAGGTAATACACGGCTCAGGCAACAGGTATTTGAATGATAAATTCACTTCCTTCACCGTCTTTGGTTTCCACTTTGAGTTCTCCACCATGTGCTTTTATAATGTCATAGCTTAAAGATAATCCCAATCCTGTTCCCTGGCCTGTTGGTTTGGTGGTGAAGAATGGTTGAAAAATTTTATCAATGATGTTTTTGGGAATACCAGTACCATTGTCGCTCACTTTTACTTCAACCTTGCCATTAACTTTTTTTGTAGCTACGCTCACGGTAGGAACGTATGTTACTCCCCCTTTAGGGGGCTGGGGGGTATTCACTGCATAAAATGCATTCGTAATTAAATTCAATATCACTCTTCCAATATCCTGCGGAATGATGTTGATCTTGCCAATCTTGTCATCAAAATCTGTTTTCAACGTTGCATTGAAAGATTTATCCTTTGCTCTTATACCATGATAAGCCAATCGTAAATATTCATCACACAATGCATTGATGTCTGTTGGTTCTTTTACTCCATTGCTGCTGCGGCTGTGTTGCAACATTCCTTTTACAATGGCATCGGCACGTTTGCCATGATGATTTATTTTTTCTGAATTATCTTTTATGTCGTGAAGCAATTCTTTTACTTCCTCATCTTCAATTTTTAATTTTTCACTTTTAATTCTTAATTCTTCGATCAGCTCCGCATTTACTTCCGAAAAATTATTCACAAAATTCAACGGGTTTTGAATTTCATGTGCGATGCCTGCAGTGAGTTCTCCGAGGGAGGCCATTTTTTCTGATTGGATCAATTGCGATTGCGTTGCTTTCAGATCTGCAATGGATGTTTGAAGCTGGGAGGTACGTAGTTCTACTTTTTCTTCCAATACTTTGTTTTCTTTTTTTAATGCGGCCGAACGATAACCGATGTATGAAAGAATAATAACGATAAATGCTAGTGCAAACAATGTATAGGCCCACCATGTTTTCCACCAGGGAGGGAGAATGGTGATGACATAAGAAGCGCCTGTTTCGTTCCACACACCATCACTGTTGCATGCTTTTACATGAAATGTATAAGTTCCCGGGTTTAGGTTTGTATAGGTTGCCGAACGTTGTGTGCCGGCTGGTATCCAATCATTGTCATAGCCATCCAGTTTAACCAAATACTGATTCGATGGGGCATCAGCATAATGCAATGCTACATATTGAATAGTGATCTTGTTTTCATTATAATGCAGTTCTGTTTTTTCCAGGCCATGAGTATAAACTGATGTATCTTTTTTATTTTCCTTATTTCCGGGACGATAACTGACCGATTCAATCATTACAACAGGAGGGATTTTGTTTTCATTCATGTGATCAGGGTCAAATAAGATAAGGCCACTGGGAACTGAAACCTGTAGCGCACCATCTTTTGCCCTGAACATGCTGCTGCTCGTCAAAAGATTTGCTTTTGTGGAAATGTTGTAACTTATAAAATGGTCAGCCTTCTCATCAAGTCGTGATAATCCTCTTGGTGTACAAACCCACAGGTTGCCTGCTGCATCATCAATAATGTTGCTGATTGAATTATGCAAAAGGCCATCTTCCTGGGTATATCTTTTTACACTACCCAGTTTTTTATCTACCAAAAATAAACCCGTAAGATAAGTGCCTGCCCACAGGCGCTTACGGCTATCTTCATAAATGGTTGTGATACACGCAAACCCTTTTTTGAAATCACCATATGATTTGAATTGATTTGTTTTAGTATCAAAACGGTTGAGCCCGCCGAAATTGGTGCCTATCCACAAGATACCATCTGTATCAAAAAAAAGGCATTGAGCATTAGCGTCATCCAATTCATTGTTGGCTTTCATGGCGCCGTTGTTATTGATAAAAGGGAAGCGGGTATACTTACCTGTTTGTTTATTAAGACAACAAAGTCCCTTATCACCTGTACCAACCCAGATATTTCCTTCCTTATCTTCTGCAAGTGAAGTAATATTATTGCTACTGATCGATAAACTGTCTTTTGCATCCTTCTTATAATTCTTAACCGCTTTGGTTACGGGGTCATAACAAAACAGGCCAGCGGAGCTGGTTCCTACCCATATACGGTTATCCTTAGCCACCAAAATGCAATTGATCTGTTTATAGATTCTGTATTTGGCCAGATCAATTTTTGTAAAACTGTTTTGATGATAGTTCCATGCATACATACCAATACTGTCTTTTACAAGGAACAGGCTATCCTGGTATTTACAATAGATATAGAATTCATCAGGGCTTGCTTTTCCACCTGTCTCTACCAGGGAAGGCCTGACAGAAAATGGATTGAATAAAGATTTTTGTTTATCGAGATAAGCGATACCGCTATAAGGCATATTAACCCATAGTGTTCCAAGCCTGTCAAAAAAAAGAAAGTTGATACCCTGGTGATCAGGTAAGCTGCCTGGTTCATCATTGTGTTTGTATAAACTGGCCAGCCCATTTTTTACATTTAAATAAGCTATTCCTTTAAAAAAGCCAGCAAGCCAGAGGTTTCCTTCCTTATCTGCCGCAATCACTTCAACATGCGTTTTTTCATCGGTTAATGAAGGAGGAAGATCCAATGCATAATTGGTAAAGTTTTCCTCTGCAGGATTGTATAATGACATTCCTTTTTCAGTACTGCACCATATGCGTTTCAGTGAATCAGAAAAAACGTGAATACAACCAGATACAATTGAGCCGGTGCTGTTATCGGGGGGCGGGAATATTTTCCATGTTTTTGTTTTTGTATTGAACCGTGCAAGCTTCCTGAATGGAGTGTTTAAATGGGCGCTGTCTGTTTTGGCTAAACTGCACCAGATAATATCGGGATGCAAAGGATCAGGCACCAATCCATAAAGCATGAATTGTTTTATACTATCGGGAATGGCAGCATATTTATTGATCGTTCTTGTTGCCGGATCATAGAGGTTTAATTCGCTACCCGTGCTTACCCATATTTTTCCATAATTATCTTTGGTGGTTTCTATGTTTGTATTAGAAGGAATAAAATATTTTCCTTTCGCTGCCGGGTTAAAATCTATGACATTGTTTTTAACTGCATCAAATAAAAGCAGGTGTGCCATCGTATCGTAGCTTACAATTACATGGATGCCGGAAGCATTGTCTTCAATCCATTTTTGAAAAAAATCATCGCTGATAGCATTGCTTGTTGCAGTGTCCATCTTTACTTTATAAAAAGCATCTTTCTGCCGGTCCAGGCAATATAAACCTTCCAGCCTCGCAACGGCCCAGATCTTTCCTGCACGATCCTCATGAATAAAATTTATACTGGAATAAATTAATGGCTCGCCTCTATCGTTTAAAAATGAATATGGTTTCAGGTTATAACCGTCGTAACGTACCAGGCCATTTTGTGTGGCAAACCACATGTAACCAAATTTGTCCTGTAAATAAGCCTGTATATTTCCTTCGGGCAAACCTTTCTCTACTGATAAAGTATTGAAGTAAGGATTTTTGTATTGTGCTTTTGCTGTAAGGCTGAAAAACAACAGGAATACAAAGATTATTTTTTGCATGGTGGATTATTGATAATAATATTTTTACAGTTGTTGGTACTGGTTAAATAATGTTCATGATCTTATCTATAGATAGTAGATCAGTATTTTAAATTTAATATTTACATAGCATACATTTTACGGTTTCTCAAAAAACTCATGCGTTGTCCCTTTGTTTGAATGCTCCTGGAGTTGCTTTACTATATTGCTTGCACGCCTGCCGTGCTGATTTATTTTTTCAAGATTTTCAGCAAGCAGCTTTGCTGCCGCTGTTCTTTCATTTTCATTTTTTGCTGCAACAATTTCATCAACCAACTCCTTCGACAATTCTGAAAAGTTATTTACAAAGTTTAGTGGGTTTTGAATTTCGTGCGCCATACGTGTGGCAACACTTCCAAAGGCAGCCAGCTTTTCACTTTCGATGAGTTGTTGCTGGGTGGATCTTAAATTAGTAAGTGTTGTTTCTAAAACTTTATTGGCTTTTTGCTTTTGCCGGTTGTTCCTGTAAAATATAAAAGCAAGCAAGAGTAATACAACAATACCTCCCAGGAAAAAATAGGTTCTCACTTTATTCTGGTAATTGATCTTGTCTTTTTCTACATTCTGCAAACGTAGTTGTTCATTCAAAGTTACTGCCTGGAAGTCTGATAAATTTTTGATACGGACTTTATATAAACTGTCTTTAACAACCAATGTAAGTCCCTGGTATTTTAATAAGCTATCTGTTTGGTTGCTCATTTTATATGACAGGTACACGTTCTCGTAGACAGTTCCCAGGTTTACCCTAAACCATCTTACGACTCCCAGTTGCTGAATTGTTTGCAGGTTCAGCATAGAATAATAAAGTGCCGAATCTTTTTTCCCGGTTGCTAGGAAATATTTCGTAAGGAAAAAATAAGTGTTGTTTAATCCATTCAGATTATTTTCTTCTTTCGCCACTTGCATACTTTTATAATAATTTTCCAGCGTTTGCGGGAGGTTATGCATTTCGAAATAAATATTTCCCAGGGTGAGGTAAACCTGCCCGAAGTATTTTCTAAAGCTGGATTTCAGATTCAATTGCTCGGCTTCTTTTTCGTACATCATTGCAGAATCCAGTTTGTTAATAGTCATATAGCTTCTTCCCAGGTTCATGGAAGCAAGCATTTGTCTCACCGGGTGACCGATCTCTGAAGCGATCCTCCTTGCTTCTTTGTAATGAAATATTTCCTGCTCCGTATTTTGAGTTTCCCGCATCAATATGGCAAACATGTGATGTGTGTATGCCAATAGTAATAGCCTGTTGCTTCCATTAAATGGAATGGAAAACGTTATCCATGTTAATGGCCTTTCGTTTTTTGGATCTTCAACAATATTAAATGCTTCCAGTATGTATTGAAGCGCTTCAGCATCTTTGCCCATTCCTATTAATTGATAGGCAGTATTATCCATGTAATATGCCTGGGCAAGTATTTCATTATTTCTGCGGGCAAGCTGTAGAGACTGCTGTGCGTAATAAAGGGCAGAATCCTTATTGGATTCCTCGTAGTGATCATAGATGTATTTGGCCGTTGTATAACGGGCAGAATCGCTCGTCGCATTTAAATAAACGTTTCGTAAACTATCGATTGATTGCTGTGCATTTATAAATGCAGGTAAAAATAAAAGCAGTAAAAAATTTATTGCTGGTCTCATCTTACTTTAAACAATTGGTAATTGAATGATAAATGTTGTTCCCTCATTTTCTTTTGTTTCTACTTTTAATTCACCTCCATGTGCTTTTACTATATCATATGCCAATGATAATCCCAATCCTGTTCCCTGTCCTGTTGGTTTGGTGGTAAAGAAGGGTTGAAAGATCTTATCTATAATATTTTGGGGAATACCATTGCCGTTATCTGTAATGGTAACGCTAACACCACCCCGGCCCCCTAAAGGGTGAGTTTGCGATGTTCTCACAGTGACAGTTGGCTCGTAATTGTTGGGGTTTTGTTTTTTCTTCTCTGCAACAGTGTAAAATGCGTTGGTGATTAAATTGAGAATCACTCTTCCAATATCTTGTGGAATGATATTGATATTGCCGATCGTTTCATCAAAAACAGTTTTCAATGTTGCATTGAATGATTTATCTTTTGCTCTTAACCCATGATATGCCAACCGTAAATATTCATCAGCCAGTTTATTAATATCTGTTGGTTCTTTTGTTGAACCTATTGTGCGGCTGTGTTGCAACATTCCTTTTACAATGGCATCTGCTCGTTTACCATGGTTGCTTATTTTTTCTGAATTATCTTTTATGTCATTAAGCAATTCTTTTACTTCCTCATCTTCAATTTTTAATTTTTCATTTTTCATTTTTAATTCTTCGATCAACTCTGCATTTACTTCCGAAAAATTATTTACAAAATTCAATGGGTTTTGAATTTCATGTGCGATGCCTGCCGTGAGTTCACCAAGTGAAGCCATTTTTTCTGATTGTATCAGTTGCGATTGTGTAGATTTTAAATGATCGAGTGCTGATCTTATTTCAGCAGTTTGTCTTTTAACTTCTTCTTCCAGTATTTTTTGCTGGTTGAGGGCCTGCTGTTCTTTTTCGGAAGAAAGTTGTACAAGCTGTGCTGCTTTTTCCTGTACTTCAGTAATTATTTCCTTAAACCGCATCGACATATAAACAAGCAGTGATAACGGGATCGACAGGCAATAACCGGTAACATAAAAATAAAATCCGGGCATCTCACGCCCGTAAATAGAAGAAACGATTATAAATATTATTCCCAATACAAACGAAATGATCGAACCTATTACAACGGCCCATTGAGCTCCTTTCAGTTTTTTCCATGATGTTGAAAGATACCAGGCACAAACCAATAAAGCAGTAAAAACTGCTGCTAAAATGATCATGCTGTTCCCAAGATAATTTCCTGCCAACGCCACCAGGCAGCTTATGATCAAAATACTCTTTGTGAATAATGTGATTTTTCTCTGGAAAATACCTGCGATCGTAACAGGCACCATCCAGAGCAGCACCGAAAAAGACAGGTTTGAAAAAAAAGTAAAAAGGGAATAGAGCCGGTAAGTTAAATTTATCAATCCCTGCGATGAAGACTGGAAAAACATAAGAGCGCCAAGGGCTGCACATGTAAATGCCATCAGCCTTATATTTTTTTCCAATGGATTTTGAATAAACAACAAAAAGAAAAGAATACTTAACACGGCGCACGCTGTTATCCATATCGTATCATATATAATCGTTTCCCTGATAGACTTTAAAACGGCTGTGTTGTAAGCAGGACCGGTAAGGCGTATCAGTGAATTAATATCAAGTACCTGCGATTTAAGTTTTGTGACTGGAAAATGTATTTCATAATCTACAAAATGAATGGCGATGGAATGATCTTTTCCCGGTGTTAAACCTGTTGGGATCGAGGCTTTATTATAAGGCATGTTCTCTTCATACGGTTTGCCATAGCTGCCGGTGCTGCCAAATGAGCTTATTAATTTTCCGTCAATATAAAGATCAAAAGCTGCCCATGTACTCATACGTATGCCCACAGGTACATTTTCAAAACTGCTGTCGAGCCTGATATTTATTTTAAACCAGCCTTCCACTCTTTCATGCTCATCAGCATATTTAATGGAAATATCAGCTGGTTTAAGTTTTATCCAGTTGCCATTCGTGTTTTGACTGGTATCATTTCCCGGGTGAAATATCCAGCCATTCTTGTCCGTTAGTTTCAACTGATCGTATTTCGGATCCATCATGTTGCGGGAAATAATGAGTGTTGTATCCTGCGCAGAACAACATAATGCTGCAACGATAAAACCAAATGCCAGTACTAATGATTTCATATTATGCTGATGGTAATTGAATGATAAATGTTGTTCCTTCATTTCTTTTGTTTCTGCTTTCATCCCGATAACTATCGGAACCACAATGCGCTTTCGCAATATTATGTATTGTCTGAACTATGATTTTTATGATTTGCTAACGACTATGATTTTGAAAAGTATAATCATAGTTATCGTTTAATCAATTAATCATGGTTCAGACAACAGGTAATTGAATAATAAATGTCGTTCCTTCATTCTCTTTCGTCTCCACCTTCAATTCCCCACCATGCGCTTTCACAATATCATAAGCCAATGATAAACCCAATCCTGTTCCCTGGCCTGTTGGTTTGGTGGTGAAGAAGGGTTGGAAGATTTTATCTACAATGTTTTTTGGAATACCAGTTCCATTATCACTCACTTTTACTTCAACTTTGCCATTAACTTTTTTTGTACTTACGCTCACAGTAGGAACGTCTGCAACTCCCCCTTTAGGGGGTTGGGGGGTATTCACTGCATAAAATGCATTTGTAATTAAATTCAATATCACTCTTCCAATATCCTGCGGAATGATGTTTATTTTTCCAATCGATTCATCAAAATCAGTTTTTAATGTTGCATTGAATGACTTGTCTTTTGCACGAAGGCCATGATAGGCGAGACGTAAATATTCATCGGCCAGTTTATTAATATCAGTAGGCTCTTTTGATGAACCTGTTGTACGGCTGTGTTGCAACATTCCTTTTACAATCCCGTCTGCACGTTTACCATGATGATTTATTTTTTCTAAATTTTGTATAAGATCATCAGCAATTGCTTTTACTTCATCATTATTGCCTTTCTCAACTTCATCAATCATTTCTTTTATCAGCTCAACACTTACTTCTGAAAAATTATTGACGAAGTTCAACGGGTTTTGAATTTCATGGGCGATGCCTGCAGTAAGTTCACCCAACGAAGCCATCTTTTCTGATTGTATCAATTGCTTTTGTGCAGATTGTAATTCTGTGAGTGCATCTTCAGCTTTTTGTTTGGCTTCTTTGATGGCGATAAGGTCCTGCTCGGCTTGTATAGCGTGTGCTTCTGAAATTTGCAGATCATTAAAACGTGTATAGGTAAGGTTGAATACGGCTGCAAATCTTTCAAGCAATTGCAATGTTTCAACAGGTAGTTCTTCCGGTGAAGCCATGCCAATAAATCCTTTGCTGAAATAAGCAATGTCCTGTAGTCTTCTCATTTGTGTAAGCCCGCCTTTGAATGGAACATTGATGCTGGTGAGGTATTTAAAATAATGCTGCAGTTCATCTCCCTGCATATCGATGATCAAAGTTCTTTTTTCCTGCTTCCATCCATCAAACATTTTTTTAAAAGTAGGATTATCATTAAGATTTGTTTCAAATGCAGAACTTACTTTGGTTCCATCTTCATCAGTTATCCAGAATTCTGCCTTGCCATCATTATCTTTTACAATGGCGATGTATAAACGGTTTGGTTGAATGCCTAACAGAATCAATTGCCTGAAAAGTACAGCTGCTGTTTCTGCAAGTTCATCTGATCTTTGCATGGCGAGTGTTCTGCTTCGTACTCTTTCCAATGCAGCTTCTATTTGTGATTCTCTTGCCTGTGCTTCTGCTTTTTTCAGATCAAGAAAACGTGTATAGGTTTGATCAAACACACTTGCAAAGCGTTTGAAAATTTCGTGTGCTTCCGGAACAGGCTCATAAGTAATGAACAATAAAAACCCTTTTGAGAAATAAGCCTTGTGCATGATCTGGAATGAAGGCAGGGGATATCCTGCATCAATGATCGAGTCCAATACCTTGTCCATTACCGGTAGTGTACGCATATACTGGTAATGCTTTACCAATTCATCACCCCCCATTTCTACAATATGAAGTGATTTACCTTCTTCATGTCCCTTTCGCATTTCAATGAACAATGCATCTTCTGTTGTGGGAGCAGTAAATGGCGGTTGCAAAACGCCTTCGCTGCTCATCCATGCAGTAACGGCAGATTTGTCTTCGTTCCATGTACAATAACCTGCACTCCACGCAGGCATGCCTAAAGATTGTATCTGCTGAAATAATAAATTTGCAGCATCGGGTAATTCATTACTATGTTGCATCGCCATCGTTCTTGCACGCACTCTTTCCAGCGCCAGTTGAATTTGCGATTCTATTGTTTGCGCTTCTGCATTTTTCAGATCAAGAAAACGTGTATAGGTCTGATCAAATACTTTTGCAAATCTTTCCAGTAGTTCCAATGTTTCTTTTGATCTTGGTTCATTGCTGGATAATGCCACTGTTCCTTTCGAATAAAATGCAACATATAAGAACCTTCGGTTCCCAGGTTGTAGATTTACCGGGAACATATCTGATTGTACAAGTTTATTGCGGTATTTATTGTATTCGATCAATTCTTGCCAGTCCTGCTCAATAACAAGTGTTTTTTCTTTTGCCTTCCAGGCATTCACCATTTTGTACATTACAAAACGCTCATTGATATTATGCCTGTAAGTTTGAAGCAGTTTCATTCCATGTACGGTTGCAAATACTTCTACATAATTTCCTTCTTCTTTTATAACGCCAATGGTAAGCTGCTCGGCTGGTTCGCCTAATTCTTTTAATTGTTGAAATAATTCTAAGGATGTTTCAAGCAGCTCATCGCTTTTTTGCATGGCCATCGTTCTTGCACGTACTCTTTCCAATGCAAGTTCAATTTGTGATTCTCTTGCCTGTGCAAGCGCTTTTTCTATATCTAAAAAACGACGGTAAGACAGATCAAAAACATTTCTAAAACGTTTGAAGAGATTAATGTCTTCTTCATTCAATAACTTATATGTAGAAATACCAAGTGCAACAGGCCCAAGTGAGAACCAATAATAGTTGAGTGATGTTGCCGTTTCAAGATATTTATCGGGAAATACATTTGTTGTTTTTTGGAATTCGTACCAGTCTTTTACTTCTTTCCCTTTTAGAAATCGAGTAAAAAGTTCTGTAGATCCACCCATCATTCCTTCGGCAAATTGTATTGATATTTCATCTTTGGTGTAATCTACTTCTGTGATAAATGTTTTATCATGTAACCTGTAATATTCGTAATCGATATAAGTTCCTTTTTCTTTTTTGAAAATGGCTGTCTGAACATTCCGGATATCTTTTACATTCATGGAGTCCATTTCTGTACAGATCACTTTGCATATGTCAAGCATGTCTGCGGGCTCCCTCATTGCCATGGCGACGGCACGTACCCTTTCTAGTGCTGTTTCTATTCTTGCTTCTTTGGCCTGTGCTTCGGCGGTACTGATATCAACATATCGCCTGTAAGCAAGATCAAATACATTGCGAAAACGTTTTAGAATGGTTAGCTGGTCTTCGCTTATTTTTTTAAAAGTAGAAATGCCGATGTTTCCACTATTGATAGAATAAAAATAATAATACAGCACAGCTGCATGCTCTATTCTCGTATCGTCATATTCGCCGTTTTCTTTCCTGAAGGCTTTCCATTCTTCTAACTCTTCTCCTTCTACAATAAATTCAGTAAATGCATCGTTGGCGCTTTTCATTCTCATTACTGCCCTATCAACCAGCGAATTCATATTGTACGGTATTTTATGAATATTGCCTCCTGCGAAGTCTGAGTAGTCGTAATCGTTAAAGTAATTTTTGTCGTCATGGAAAATACCGATCAGCGCATTTCTCAGTTCTGAAAAACCTAATTGTTTTAATTCATTGAACTGAACTTCGCAGATCTTTAACAGGTCATCTGCTTTCATCATGCTCATGGCTACGGCACGTACTCTTTCGAGAGAAGATTCAATTTCAAGTTCACGGTTTTGTGCTTCAAATTCCTGATCAGTATCTTTTAATGATTGGATGATGGCACTCTTATCTGCTTCGGATAAATTTTTATCTTGTTGAATGTTGGAGAGTATGTTTTTAAGATGCCGGTTCATTAATTTACTTTCTATTTGTGTTCTCTCTCTGCGTCTCTGCGCCTTCGCGGTTATTTTACCGCAGAAGCGCAGAGACGCAGACGCTGAGAGGATTATTTTTATAAGTTAATCAATTTTCTTTCTGCTTCTATATTGTTTTCTTCTTAACAAGGGTCATTAAAAAATAGATCACTGAAAGTGCAACAATAAAAATGCAGCTGCCTTTTATCTCATCTTTTGATAAATTGGAAAGCAGCCAGATCATAATGATGGTGGCAATAACAGGAACGGTTATCCCCCCGGGAATGGTAAATCCTTTTTGAGTTTCTCCTGTTTTATTCAGCCTGAGGTTAATGGCAGCGAGTACCACACCCAGGTAGATCAGCAATGTGGCCGCACTTGATAAAATCAGCAATTGCTTAAGTACACCAAATACTGCAAATGAAAATCCCAGCAAACTGTAAATGATAATCGCAATATGCGGCGTTAGAAATTTCGGGTGTGTTTTTGCAAGTTGCTTAGGAAGAATACTATCTCTTGCGCCTGCATACAATACCCTTGGAATAGCAAATATTTCGCCACTGATGCTGCCAAGTATAGAGATGGCCGTTCCCCCAACCACCAATACAATACCGGCATTTTTAAAGATCACTCCCGCAGTTGCAGCGATCGGTGCTTCTTTATTTACTAATAATTGATCTCCCATTACACCCTGGCAAACAAGTTGAAGCGCTATATATAATAATAATACCAACGAAATACCTGACAGGATACCCAGTGGAACTGTTCTTGCCGGGTTTTTAAATTCACCCCCATTGGTAACGGCTGTTTCAATTCCTAAAAATGCATAAAACAAAACAAGGCAGGATGCACCAATATCGGAAAATGAGAATGATGATTTCCATGATAAATTTTCCATTGAAATATTGCCGGTTCCAAATGCAACGATCAATAACAACGGAAGTAGTTTAGCAATGGTCATAAACACAATGAACCTTACCCCTTGTTTGGCGCCACGAATATTGATCCAAGCAAGTCCGCCAAATAATAAAAGAAAAAACAAAGGACGGTATAACGGTGAATCTATTGCAGGTAAAAAAAATGCCAGTGTTTTTATCAATGCATTTGCTGCTGCGGCATCGGATAAAACACAGGAACCAAACCAGAAAACATTATTCGCCAAAAAACCGGCAAAGGGGCCAAAGGCTTTTTCAATATAAGCATAAGTGCCACCACTAACGGCAACCCTGCTTCCTACTTCTGCAAAGCAAAGGGCAATTAAAAATATGAGCGCACCACAAATTAAAAAACTGATGATCGCTGCAGCGCCCATTTTTTCTGCAGCCAATGCAGGCAATACAAAAATGCCACTGCCTACCATGATGTTTATCACTGCCGCGGCAAGGCCGAAGGTCCCGATCTCCCGTTTAAGATTTTCCTGCATAGTTTTTTGTTTGTAGAGCCATCGGCCCGGAACATTTTATAACAACTGGTTTTAACCTGTTGTTATAAGTCGGCTTTTTTTAAGAGTGCTGTAGGCACGATCCATTTTATTGGATAATATGTATCGAACCTACGGTTCTCTTTTATACTTTTTTTTATATCAACGAACTAAAGTCCGTTGTTACAATATCGGGCGATGCTACGCATCTGTACCGGAGTATTGTTGCTTATTCGGATTGTCAATCGATATCATTTTGCTGATAACCTGCTTATGATCGGATCTTCGATCGCTGCTTTATTTTTTGCAATAGAATCAATTTGTTCATTTGGAATGGTGGTTGATAAAATATATTGCTGCACTTTCCAGTTATTACCAACTTTAATTAATACACCTGATCCCCTGCAAATTTTCATTTGTGTATTCAGCAATTCATCAAACCACGACATGTTCCTGGTCTCATCAAAATATATATGACGATCGATGGATGTGAAATTCCATGCACGCCCTTTATCAAAATAAGGTTTTGCAAAAGCCATGAATTGTTTTTTATCCCATCTTTCCGTTGCATCTGTGCCGGTGAAAATGGCATCTTCCGTATAAAAATCAAAATAGGTTTTGAAATCAGCATGTGCTGCTGCCAGGTTAAGTGAATCCAATAAGGTATTAACCTGTTTCTTTATAAGAACATCAGAGGTATCATTGTTTTTTTGTGGGCATGAACATGAACAGAATAACAATACAATGGAAACTAAAATTGCAATTGGTTTTGATGGTTGGTTCATTTTAAACAATTTTATTGGGTATAGTAATATACTATTATTTAGTTGTTGTTGGGTTTTATAAGTGTCAAAAAGGCGATTTTGATCGTTCATTTTTTTTATCGTCTCTACGTCTCCGCGGTTATTTTACCGCGAAGGCGCAGAGACGCGGAACTTATTTTATCCCGTTAATTATTACAAATAACTCAGCCACCATTTTTCTTTGTGGCTTAATTTATATTGATCAAACTTTTTGCATAGCGGATATAATAATAAAATGATACCTGCCCAAACTGCATAAACAACCCATAAGCTAAAACCATATCCTCTCATTGATGGGTCCCCGCCAACCCATTGCGACAATATCATTTTTTGCCAGCCAAAACCTGCCAGTTGTGCAAGCAACATGGCGATGAGGTGAATAATATATATATGGAGGACGTAATAAAAAAAAGGAACCCTGCCAAAGGTGGAAAAGAAATTTACCAGTTTGCCTTTTAGGTTTTCTGCATTGGCTAAGAACAGGAATGCAACTCCCAGGGTCATTAATAAATATTGTAATGATGGTGGATATTTATTCGGGTTTAAGAATGAGATGAGGGTTTTTGAAAAGCTATCGTACCATGACCAGCCGGTGGGATTGCCATATATGTTTATCCACCTTAGTACAACAAAAAGTATTAATGCAGACAAGCCAATGATGTTGAATATTTTTCTTCGCTTGTCGGCATCGTAAGATTTATCATAGAATAAACCGAAATAATAGCCTAGTGACATGACAGCGATCCATGGGATCAGTGGATAGCCAACATACAGGTTTACACCTTCTGTTATTTTAAATAATTTTTCTTCATGTAGCATCGACCATAAAAAATTTCCATTAAAATGAATATGATCAAAAAGGTCGTGGCCAAAGATGACCAGTAAGCTGAACAGTAAAATAAATTTTTGTGGAAGATGTATCAATGCTGACAGTGTTACCATGCTCATGCCGAGCGACCAGATAACGATCATATCAAAATTGCTAAAATGAATATTGAAGTACCAGCCAAAGTTTACAATGGTGAATTCAATGAAAACAAGCCAGAGCCCACGTTTAAGCAAGAAGCCAGATAATTCCCGTTTTGTTTTTCTCCTTCCAACCATGAATGCAGAGAGCCCGGCAAGAAAACTAAATGATGGCGCACAAAAATGCGTGATCCATCTTGTGAAAAAAATGGGCAACGTAGTTTGTGTTGGATCACCCGGGTCATAATAATAAGCTGAGAAGTGAAAATAATCCCTGATATGATCAAGGGCCATGATCACCATTACCAAACCTTTTAAGAGGTCGATTGACTCAATGCGTTTTGTATTCAACGTTAGTGTTGGTTGCATGTGTTGTTTTTATTATTCTTTGCGTCCCTGTGTCTCCGCGGTTATTTTACCGCAAAGGCGCAGAGACACGGAGTTTAATATGATGCTATTGTTTTATACTCATGAACCACTATCCAATTTTTCAATCGTCTTCTTCGCTGCTGCCAATCGTATCGCTTTATTCTTCTCAACTAATTTATGTGTGGCCCAATGTTCTATTTTATGATGCAACGGAACCAGCAACGCAGCAATGCAAACCAATGCCAGTAACATCAATACCGGCGAATGATGCGTTATCCTTTCTAAAAAAGGATGCAACAATAAATTCAAAAATTCAAACACGATCAATAAGGCAACTACACCTAAGAATTCGATCATTTTTGTATTGGTAATAAAACTGCGGCTGAGTAAAAGATAAAGCGACAATAAAATAATAATGCCCAATCCAATTAAAGCATATTGAATGTTCTCTTTACGTTCTTCATATGCTTTTATTTTTTCTGCTGCTAATTCCTGCTGGCGAAGGTCTTCATCAAATGTCATTAATTGTATTTGCTGGTTGGCTTTGCGGCTGTTCAAAGAATCTGTTGCTGTTTTAAAGATCTTTGCATATTTCAATGTGCTGTCGCAATTTGTTTTTTCATACATATCAGCAAGTAATTGTGCAGGCTTACTGCTCAGGTAAAAGAAGGAAGTATTGGTTACGGCGGCTATGCCTTTCCGTGCGTATGCTTCGCAGGAGTCTTTTTCATTCACACTTTGATAATGTTGTGCCAGTCCTGTATATATCATGTTCAGGTACCTTACCAGCGTGGTGCCTTCCGCCTCCCCGAGCGCCATATTATAATAGGTAACGGCAAGTTGTGCATTTCCCAATTTGCTGTGTACGCCGGCAAGGTTCAGGAAACTAAAGATCATTTCTGTAGGATTATATTTATGATCAATTTCATAACCTCTTTGTGCATACATTAAAGAAGAATCCAGGTCATTGACCGAGAGATAAATCGTGGATAGATTTGAGAGCGGCCAGCTTTTTATTCTTTCAATATTTCCTTTTTCGGTATGCATTGCGGAAGATTTGTAAAACTGGATGGCTTTATCATATTGCTCCCTGTCTTTATAAATATGGGCGATTTGGTTTTCAGCAATCCCGAGCAATGAATTGTTGCCATTTTTTTCTGCCATTGCAATGGCTTTGTGATGATATTCCAGCGCCCTGATGTTGCTTCCAAGCAATCGATAACCTTGCCCCAGCACGCTATATGCAGAAGCTTCTTCCACATCATCTTTATGGTCCTGCGATTGTTTCAGCATCTTACGGCCAACTTCAATGATGTATGGTGGATTGTTATTGATCTCGCTATTGTAAAAACGGGATATAATGTCTACTTTTTTATTGGCATCCTTCTCGAGTGATACCTGCTGAAGCATCGAATCTATATTCAGCTTTTGTGCAAACGTTATTTGTGTGCTTACAACAAAGCAAATAATTGCTATAATTTTTTTCATCATTCAGTTAATTAGTTTCATCGGTTGTCCGTTGTCGGTGGTCTCTTTTTTCTCTTCGTTTTTTGGCTTACCCTAATTGCCTGTTAATATACGATTTGTTCTTATTCTATTAACGCCTCTGCGTCCCTGCAGTAAAAATTAACCGCGGAGACGCAGAGGCGCAAAGAAGAATACATTTTAAAATTTCGGAACAACCCCCAATTGCTGCATCAAACCCAGGTCGTCTGTATAATCTCTTTCTGCAATGATCTTGTCCTGGCTCATAACTGCAATGGTTATACCTTCTACAGTAACTTTTTTACCTGTTGCTTTAATGCCGGCAAAGCTGCCGGTATGCGTCCCGGTAAATGACCAGCGTTTGATAACACGATTGCCCTGGCCATATATTTCGAGTATTTTAAATGAACGGTTACTGAAAGCCGTTATATATTCAGCAAAATATTTTTTTACATCATCAATGCCTTCCAGGTGTGTTGTAACGTTATCATAAATAACATTGGGTGAAAAATCGGTATCAAATAGTTTTACATTTCCCCTGTTCAGGATCTCATCCCATGTGTGTGAATAGAACCTGGTATTGTCATCAACGATCGAATGTTTTTTGAAATAACAAGAGCTTATTAAAAGCACTAAGGCCAATAATACGCATGAGTGAAATGTCTTTTTCATTTTATTGATTTTATAGACCCGTCGTTATATTTTTTACAACGGCGAATAGAATTGGGAAACATGATGCTTTTATAATGCGATAAGTACACTTTTGGATATTTTCCAATGCCCGTTGTCTTTTACCATTGTATTGGTAAACCCACCTTTGGTATCTATCTTTTCACCCTTTGCGGAAGTGCCGGTAACATGGAATGTGCCTGTTATTTCAGTAACGCCATCTTTTTCTGTTACCTTATCCAGTTTTAATGCTAGTGTTACTTTGTTATTTTTTAAATAATCGGCAAACCAGGCCCCGATCGCTTCATTTCCATTTTGGATTTTACCATCCATGGTTGTACGTGTTGCATCTTTTGTGTACATTTCCTTTAATCCCTTATCATCTTTTTTGTTATAAGCATCCTGGAATTTTTTGACATAGGCTGCCAATTCCGCCTTAGCATCCTGTGCTTTTAATGGGTTGATGAATGCTGCAATGGCTAATGCTGACAGCAAACTGAATTTGATAATTTTTTTCATGTTGATTGTTTGAATGGTTTATAAAAAATTTATTCCTCTGTGAACCTCTGTGAAAACCCTCAGTGTCCTCTGTGGTTTAACTAAAGTGGAAAGATAACCACAGAGGAAAAGAGGGTTTTCACAGAGGTTCACAGAGGTGGGATTATAATTCTGCAGCCATTGATATCCTGATTGGATCCAATACTGTATGTTTAGCTTTTAGCGCATCATTTTTTGGATCATTTATGATCGCTCCAAGTTTTTCCATATCTATAACGTCTATTACCAATGAAACGGAATGTGAATCATTGGCATCCACGAATGTTTTAAAACCCGATACCGCAGGTGCAAATATTTCCTGCCGCTCTTTGTGGCCCTTTAGCCATGCATCGATGTTACCTACTTTGTGACTTACTACGATTGTTTCCATAAATTTTTTTTAAGATTATTGATTGATTTTTTAGTCTACAGAATTATAGAATTCAACAACAGGTGCTCCTTCCACCCCGGCGCTCGCCATTAATTTTTTCTTTTCTTCCGACATGAGCGATTTCTTTGCTTTCTCAACATCTTTCACATCAAATACAAGTGTGACCATGTTTGGATCATTGACATCACGTGCCATTACTGCATCATATAAGCCCTGCTCTGCTCTGGCTGCAGTTCCCTCAGCATCGAAGACCTTTACCCATGCATCAAAATCTTTTACTTTATGTGTAATGATCACCCACTTTTTTTCTTTTGCTTCGGGATTGAACCTGACCACATGTACAAAGCTTACAGCTGGTTTTGAACTTACACCAGCTTTATCCATTACTTCTTTCAGTCTTGGCGCTGCACCAAAATCCTTTGCTTTTTGAATGTCGGATACTTCAAATGCCATGTATACATCATTTGGTTTGTCCATGTTCCTTGCTACAACTAATTTTTCTATACCACTTGCCTTGCGTTCTGTTGAATCTGCATCGAATGCGGGCCTCCATTTGTCATAGTCTTTCACGCTGTGCTTTATTTCCATTGCATCAAATGGTTTAAATGCAGGTGCTTCCGGTGGTGCTGTCATTTGCATACTGGTAGCTGTGTCTGCTGTTGCCGCTTCTTCTTTTGAAGGTTCAGTAGTGTCGTTGTTGGTGCATGAAAAAAGCATGCTTGCAATCGTTGCTGTAAATAATAATTTAAATGTGTTCATTTTCATTTTGTTTGTTTTTATGATTGGTTGTTAATTTTTTTTGAATGATATAGCGACCTCTTTTTTTCCTTTTGTATCAACATATGTTTGTGTAAGTTTTACCGAGCCCGATGCCATTATTTCAAAATGCATTGTCCAGTTTCCTTTTGCAAGGCCGGGATATTCAAAGCTGTTATCTCCTGTATAATTGAGTCCCATTCCAAACACTTCATTTTTTATCCATAGCATATTGTTGCTCTTAAAGAATTCTATTTTATCCTTTTCATCTTTTTCATTGATGTATACACCGGTTAATTTTTCGATCGATGCTGGTTCGACCGATAATTTTTCCGACATGCCAACATTGTATACAACTTTTTTTGAGCCGTCTCCTGCTTTTTTTATATCCAGTATTCTCTTTTTTGCAGCAGGGGCAGAAGCAGATTCATCTTCAGCGATATGGGCATCCCCGGTAAAATAAAGTTGTGTTACCAATGGCTGGTATCCTTCGGCGGTGATCATCATATGAAAATGAGCAGGACGAAATTTCCCTTCCCCAATATCATAAGGAACGGGTAAAATGGTATTGAATGAATATCTTCCTTTATCATCAGTATAAGTAGTTCCTCGATAACGGTATTCTTCAGAAGCATTGTCATACACTCCCTTTCCACTGCAATGCCATAATTCAACTTTTGCATTTTTATATGGAGTAATACAGTCATTGTGATTAACTACACCGCTTAATTCAATGGCATCGCCTGTTTCTCCTGGTATTACAAGATTTGTGCGCACCGGGCTGTTTGGGCGATAATAAGGGCCAAGTATATCGGTGGTTGTTTCACAATCGCCAACGTAACGCTTGCCATCAAAGCGAATAAAACCGCTTGCGCTAACGGCTACGGCACATAATGCGGTGTTCTTAATAAAATTTCTGCGTAGCATATAGTTTTGGTTTTGGGTAATAAAAGTTTGATGATAAAGATCAGTCACGTTATTGCAGCGGCTGTGTAGATATTAACCAACCTGTTGTACAATCATATCAAACTATAGGATAAAATGTGCATGAACAGGATTTATTCGTCATTTTTCACTTTACCAGCAATTTTATCCTTTGTATATATGTATCTGAATTTTTTTTCAGTTTATATTTATAGCACTGTGAACAGGTCGAAACTTACCATAAGCTTTTTGCTATTTGCCTTTATTTTAAAAGGATCAATGGTTTTTGCCCAACCAGGCAGCGCATATGAAACCATATCTATCGCCCAGGGGTTGTCGCAGGGAATGGTGTTTGATATCCTGCAGGATAAAGATGGTTTCATCTGGGTGGCAACAAAGAATGGGTTAAACAGGTATGATGGTTACGACTTCAAGGTTTTTACAAACGATCCATACGATCCTCATACACTTAGCAGCAATACTATTTTAAAACTTTTTGAAGATTCGAAGGGACGGATTTGGGTTAGCACGGAAAATTCCGGTGTAAATATTTATGATAAAGAAAGTGGCAAATTTTACCGCCTCACGTACAGGAGTTCGGATCCTGCCAGCATTTCGGGCAATGTGATCAGGACAATGGAAGAACTACCCGATGGAAGAATGTTGTTAGGTGCGGATGGCGCAGGTTTGAATATTGTAGAACTGCCGAATGATTTTTTTGCTAAAGATAAAGCACCAACCATAACCAGGCTGGCATTGCCGGATGATGAGCAGGTTTATGGAATGGGAAAAGATAAAAATGGAAGTATGTGGATCGGTAGTATGGATGGTGCTGTTTACAGGTTTGATCCTTTGAAAAATAATTTTATTAAACTTAATAATGGAAAACTTTTTAATAACGGCTACTTAAATAAGGATGGGAATGCTTTTATAAACAGTTACCTCTTTCTGTCAGATGGAAAGGATGTGTACCCTTTGTTTGATGTGAATAAAATACCAGTGGGTAATATCATCTTTAATCCCCGGGAAAAACTTTGGGTGAATCATCACAGGGAACCTCATTTTTATGATGTGAGTAAATGGGAGACAGGGAAAAAAATAGAATGGAACATTGTTATTCCGGAAGAACAAAAACTGATTTATCCATTCATCATTGATCGTTCCGGCATTTTATGGTCCGGTTCCATCGGTTACGGTTTACGAAAATTCAATACTGCCAGCAGCAAATTCAAAGCGCAGCAGGGAGGATACAGTGTACGATGGATCATTCCCAATAAAAAAAATGAGATATTATTGGGAAACTATGCATATGGATGGATCAAGATAACGAATGATTCAACTGATAAAGATCCGTTCAGGAAAATACGGGATGTTACCGAGATCGATAATTTTTTAATTGCCCGCTCAGGAACCTATTGGATAAAAAGCGATACACGGGGATATTTTCAATACGATCCCGCTTCCGGATCATTGATCCCTCATCCTGAGATCAAAAACAACAACAATATCGGTAGTAAGCAATCACTTTTGGAAGATAGCAGGAACAATATCTGGTTCGCGGGACTTGGTGGTGAATTTATGAGGCTCAATACAACTACGAATAAGCTTGATAGTTTTACCGTAAATACAGATCCTGCAAAGCCCATTCAGCTAAAAGCATTTTGTACTGCATTGTACGAAGATAAAAATGGAGCGTACTGGATCGGTACACAGGAAGGTTTTGCAAGAGTGGTATTCAGAAATATAGAGAATACATTGCCGCAGGTAAAATGGTACTATAATAACAGCAGCAATCGCAATTCACTTAATTATAATCACGTTTCCTGTTTCCTTGATGATCCAGCAGCGCCCGAAAAATATTTATGGATATGTACAAAAGGCGGCGGCCTCAACAGGCTGAACAAAACCACCGGTGATTTTATTCACCTAACTACCAAAGATGGTTTGCCCGACGATGTGGTATATGGTATCCTCGCTGATGACGCAGGCAACTTATGGGGCAGTACCAACAGGGGTATATTTTGTTTGCTTGCAAATAAAGAAAAAAATTCATCTCATTGGGTTTTCAGGAATTTTACAAAAGCGTATGGATTACAGGATGATGAATTCAACACAGGTGCTTTTGCGAAATTGCCCAATGGTAACCTGGCATTTGGCGGTGTGAACGGATTGAATATTTTTAATCCGAAGGAAATTCTTACAGCCGGTTTTACACCCAATGTATTTATCACCAATATTATGGTAAATAATGCGCCGGTAGCACCTGGTGATAAAACAGCGGTGCTTCAAAGTAATATTGAAGAAACCAAAAGTATCACACTTAATCATCTGCAGGATATACTCACGCTTGAATTTTCTTCACTTGATTTTACTGCGCCCAATCAAAACAGGTATCGCTACCAGTTAGAAGGTGCGGATAAGGGCTGGATAGAAGCCGGCTCCAGGCGTACTGCAACATTTCTTCATTTACCTCCCGGTAATTATACTTTTAAAGTGCAGGGTTCCAATAGCCAGGGGATCTGGAGTGATAAGATCGCTGAACTTCAGATCACGGTATTGCCGCCATGGTGGCGCAGCTTGTGGGCATATGTATGTTATGCATTATTGCTGGTGCTGGCATGCGTCGCTTATTTTAAATTCAGTGTGAATAGGGCCAAATTAAGATCGCAACTAAACTTTGAACAACGAGAAGCAAAGCGCATAAAAGAAGTAGATGTTTTAAAAACCCAACTGTATACAAATATTACCCATGAATTTCGTACACCACTCACTGTTATTTTGGGAATGGCGCAGCAGGTGGTCAATAATCCTACAGAACATTTCAATAATGGTATGAGCATGATCATTCGCAATGGCGAAAGTTTATTGAAGCTGGTGAATGAAATGCTTGACCTGTCGAAACTGGAAACCGGTAAAATGTCTTTGCAACTGGTGCATGGCGATATTGTTCATTTTTTAAGATACATCGTAGAGTCATTTAATTCTTTGGCAGAGAGCCAGCAAAAACAATTGCATTTTCTTGTAGAGATGGATTCACTGATCATTGCCTATGATCCCGAAAAAATGCGGCAGATCGTTGCCAACTTACTTTCCAATGCATTGAAGTTTACGCCGGAAAAAGGGAATATATACATTTCCATCAGTGAAGATAAAACAGCGAAAGGACCAGGATCATTATTGATCATAAAAGTAAAAGATACTGGCATTGGAATTCCGGCCGACCAGTTACAAAATATTTTCGATCGCTTTTACCAGTTGGACAACAGCCATACAAGAAAGATGGAGGGAACCGGCATCGGTTTATCACTCACCAAAGAACTGGTGAAATTAATGGAAGGTGAGATCACAGTAAAAAGTCCACCCACGGGAGCAAATAAAGGAAGCGAATTCACTGTTAGCTTCCCGGTAAAAAAAATAACTGCTGACGAAACTGAATTGGTTTATATCGGTTCAAATGAGATTCAGCAGAAAAAGATAAATGATGTTGTTGAACACAAAAATGGATCGATCAATGATTCCGCCGTTACCGGGAAATCATTGATCTTATTGGTAGAAGACAACGCTGATGTGGTTGCATATACAGCTTCCTGTTTACCTGATTATCGCTTAGCTGTAGGAAAGGATGGGAGAGAGGGGCTTGAGATCGCAACAGAAATTATTCCCGACCTCATTGTTACAGATATCATGATGCCCTTTGTTGACGGATTTGAAATGTGTCGCAAACTGAGAATGGATGAACGTACAAGCCATATCCCGATCATTATGCTCACAGCCAAAGCGGATATTGAAAGCAGGATAGAAGGGCTGGAACAAGGCGCCGATGCTTACCTTGAAAAACCTTTTCACAAGGAAGAATTATTGGTGCGGATTAAAAAACTGCTTGAGATGAGAAAGAATCTTCAGCAGTTTTATGCAAGGAGGGCAGGGCTTGCCGTTAGTAGCATAGAAACCTTATCAACCATTACCGAAGATACCTCGCCGGTATTAAATAAAACTGAAGATGAGTTTGTAAAAAAAGTAAGACTGGCTGTTGAAGAACATCTTGAAGATATCAACTTTAGCGTAGAACAATTGTGCAAACATGTTTTCATGAGTCATTCGCAACTCCATAGAAAACTTGACGCGTTAACTGGTTGTTCACCAAATAAATTTATTCGTATTATTCGTTTGAATAAAGCCAAAGAACTTTTAAAGGATCATAATACAAGCATTGCATCTATTGCGCTTGATTGTGGTTACAACGATCCCGGATATTTCTCAAGAGTATTTAAACAGGAATATGGTGTAACGCCGCAGGAGTGGAGGGGAAATAACAATTAATGTGTTTCTTTGCGTATTACTCTTAGCGGAAAATTGATCTATGCTTTCTTACCTTCAATTTTCCGCATACATAACAATGAATAGAATCCTTTACCCTCATTTCGCTAAATCATAAACCAGTTGCATAATCCTGGCTGCGTTTGATTGTACCGGAAAATCTTTCCTGTTGGCCCACAATACAACCCAGGCTTTATATTGAATGTTATTAATAGTTGGCGTACTGAAAGTGATGAACGTACTGAAACCGCCTAAGCCTCCATCTTTTGAATAACGGGTGAAAGTTGTGTCATTGCTCCCTTTCATGTCTTCGGTTATAACCCATGCCATAGCTTGCCCTGCTGCAGGATGACCATGCTGAACCTGGCAGGTATCTTTATATACATATCCTCTTAACGTTAAGAGGGTATCGATATCTCTTTGTGTAAGATAGTTGCCTTGACCTGCCATTTCTTTTGCATATAAGCGCATATCCCTAAGCGTTGAGTATAGCGCACCTGCGGCATAATTAAAAGGCCAGTTTGGATTATCGTAGCTGGTTGGCAATTCATTGGCACCATAAGGTTTGGCTCTCCTGCTCATTTGATTTGCATCCAGGGTAATACGGGTATCATGCATTAATAGTGGAGTAATTAGCGAATCGACCACCAGGTTTTCGTAATTGTTATAATAAGTAGCTGAGTGAGGATAAGCCTGCAAGCAGGCTGCTAATCCCAGTATACCAAAACCAAGATTGCTGTACAAATTACATGTGCTCCCTGGTTTAAATAATAATGACGAATCCTTATCCAGGTGATTAAATGCAAACAGGTAAGGAGTGGTATTTGTTGAAAGTTGTATAGGTGCATTGCGTGCCAGCCCGGCATTCATAGTGGCGAGGTTTCCTAATGTAATGGTTGCAGGCTGTCCATTAAAATGATCAGGCAATCTTGGTACAGGAATATTTTCTCCTGGTTGCAGGTAGTTTTGTGCCGGCATATCAAGTTTCATCTTTCCAATATTTACCAGTCTTGCTATTAAAGCCGCAGTAAAGGTTTTCGTTACCGATCCCATTTGGAATATAGTACTGTCATTTGGTAACGGCATATTGTTATTGCTGAAAAAATAGTTGGTATCTACCAAACGTTCATTTCCCCGCTGAAGATAAATAGCCATGGCCACCATACCACTATCGTTATTTGAATAACTATTATTCACCAGGTTGGTAAACTGTTCCCGGATAGAATCTGTTAATTGGGCAGCAGGATAACCTGGGATTGTACCGGTATTATTCTTCTTCTTTTGAGCACAGGAAAAAAATAAAATGGTTGGTATTACCAGTAAAATTAATCGTGTGTATTTTTTCATGATGAGCGATTTATTTCTGACGGGATAATTCAATAATTAAGGAATTGTTTCATGTCTTCACGAATCACCCTCTAATTTTTCAATTGTTTTTAGCGGTGGCCAGTTGTCGGTTGTCGGTCGTCACTCCAGCCTTTTCATCTCCCCCTTTTGCCCCATATTAATGAACCATGTTTTTATAACCTTCCCGCTGCTATCAATTTCAAATTCCAGTTGCCTGTCCGAACCATCAGCATAAAAGAATTTTGTATTCGACTCTGGCTTTAATTCGATATCCGGTGTTCCATTACGATGGCGATAAAGTTTTCCATCTTTTTTAATGACCTGCAATGTTAGT
This sequence comes from Ferruginibacter sp., assembly GCA_047601875.1. GTDB lineage: Bacteria > Bacteroidota > Bacteroidia > Chitinophagales > Chitinophagaceae > Ferruginibacter. The sequence continues at coordinate 3,161,265 of JASGIL010000001.1, forward strand.
CCTGCTGAATATTTGCCAATATAATTTGTAAGTATTGAAGAATCGATCTTTACTTCCTTGTGTTCATAAGGCATTATAACTGGCTGGTCAGATAAAATGGATTCAATTGCTGCACGAAAAAGTCCTGAGTTCGATTCATTGTTGGAAAGGATAATGATCGTTTCGTTCTTATCGGTGAAACGTACAAACGCAGTGCGGTATCCCGGCCATCCACCTGTATGTGAAACTATTTTTCCTTTTTCTGAATGTGGAGATACCATTACACCAAACCCATAAAAAGAACTTGTATCAGTCGCAGACATTTGTACGAGTGGCGACAACATTTCATCCAATGTAGTTTTACTAACAAGTGTATTTGAATATAACGCCTGGTCCCATTTTAGCAGATCGTCGATAGTGGAGTTTACACAACCATCACCCACGATGCCATCGAGATAATAAACAAGATCAAAATCAGGAATGCTGTCGGGTAAAATGTAGTGCTTCAAATCATCAGAATATACAAATCCCAATGCATAGTTTACAGGTATCTTATTTGTTTCACGGCGGGTGTTATAAATAAAACTATGGGTCATGCCTAGTGGTTTGAAAATATTTTTTGCCATGAAATCATTATAGCTCATTCCCGAAACTTTTTCAATGATGTATGCCAGTAATGCATAGCCGGTATTGCTGTATTTCCATTTGCTGCCGGGTGTAAAAGATAAATTTTCTTTTTGTTGTTGCAGCATTTCAACGATGTCTTTATTATGAGCAATTTTTTTATGATCCCAGTTCTTTTCAAACTGTTCTTCATATGCAGGTATGCCGGATGTATGCGTTAATAAATTTTTAATAGTGATACTATCATAAGGCAATTGCGGAAAGAATTTTTTTATGTTATCGTTATAACTGAGCAAGCCACGTTCTTTCAGGATCATGATACCCATGGCGGTAAATTGTTTGGAAACAGAAGCCAACTCAAAAACTGAACTGTCGTTCAACATTCGTTTTGTATTGTAATCTGCATAACCAAGTGCAGCTTTATAAACAGGCTTGCCATTTTCTGCGATCAATACATTTCCATTAAATTGAAAATATTTATTTTGGCCCGACATATATTCAGCCAACAACTTTGCATGATCTTTTTGCGCAATAGCAGCAATTGGAAAAATAAGCAGCAATAAAATTTTTTTCATGATCTTTTATATTGACTGTATAAAAAGGCACACAGGAACCCGATTGCCAGGTAAACGAAAAATCGAAGATTGCTTTCTTCATATTAAACATTATCGTTTCACTATGCAGGTGAAACTTGTTTCAAAAAAGAACCCGTCTAAAGGAACGAATTTTTAGGTTATTGTCAAAATATGTAAACAATACCTGTTTACCATCTGCATAAAAAAACTTCTGTCATTTTTTGACAGAAGTTTTTTTATATATAAAATATGATGAGAATTAAAATTAATGCTTGCCAGTGAGTGGATAGATTAAATATTTATGGACCATTAATTATTAATTCTTAATTAATAATGGAAAACATAGGACCTGTTCTGAATATTACTTACAAGTTGTTTTGCAGCTGTATAAACGGAACACAATGATACGTTAAGAATGTCTTCACCCAGGTCTGCTTCGGTATACATATTTCGGGAATGAGGTTTATTAGCTGTTTTTTTATTGTTAACCCTTATGTTGGCATTACTGGAATTATTGGTTTGCTTTTTCATCGTCCTGTTTTATGAATTTGGATTTAAAAATTGTACCAGATTTATGGCACTATGTTTTAAACGGGAATGAGGCAAACATTATTGCGATGATCATCTTCTTTTGGATTTTATTCTACAAAACGGGTACTGGACTGTGGAAGTTTTGCAATGAGGAATTTAGAGTTAAGAATTATGAGCTAAGAGTTATGAGTTGGTGCAAAACAAACCAACTCATAACTCTTAATTCTAAACTCATACTCTTATTAGTGAATAATAACAACACGTTCCGTAGCCAATCGCTCAGCACCGCCGTTATTAATTACAATGATATAGATCCCTGAAGCCTTAGCATGCATATCAACATATATTGGTAAATTGGCTGCAAGATTGGTTCTGCTATAAGCCCTTTGACCATGACTATCTAAAATTTCCACGCTGCTGCCAGCAGGCAGACCTGGATAAACAATTGTGAAAATTCCATTGTTTGGATTTGAATAAACCTGCATTCTTAAACCAGTTATAGCGTCTGTTACATGTATGGTATTGGATACGCCGATACAATTTCCGGGCTGACTGGTAACTGTAGCCGTATAATCAGCAGCCGCATGATCATAGTCTACAACATGGGTATTGCTGTTAGCACCAGGTATATCAATCCCATCGAGTTGCCATGTATAAGAATAAGTGCCGGGTTGGGTAGGCGTAGCCGTTAGTGTAGCCGTTTGCCCCGGTAATAAAGAGGGATTTGCAGGATTTGAAGTTATAGTAACAACAGGAGTTGAGTAGACAGTTAACGTTACACCATTAGATGTAAGCGTTGTTGGACATGAAATTCCTGTAACCAAAACACGATATTGATTTCCGTTCATGGCAGCTGTTGCTGTAAGAAATAAAAGATCATTTGTTTCACCAGTCAGATCATTCCATCCAAAGCCGGTATTTACCTGCCATTGAAAAGTTGCCTGGTAAGCCGTTACCATAAATTCAAACGTTGAATTCTCACAGGTTGTTACATCACCGGGCTGGGCCGCAATGTATGTGGGCTGACCAACATTTAGTATTACTGTATTGGAAACATTCGAGTTAGGGCAGGAACTATTAGTAAGCAATACCCTGTAAAGATTGCCATCTTCCAAAGATGTTACATTAGGTATTGATAGTGTGCTCGTGGTTGCTCCCACAATATCATTGAAGATAATACCATCTGTACTAACCTGCCATTGATAGCTGACACCGGAGCCGCTTGTTGCAACGCTAAAAACAGCAGTTGCTCCTTCGCATACGGTTTGATCAACAGGTTGTGTAGTAATATCAAGATCATTCACTGTTAAAACAGCACAATCAGAGTTAATCGATGCAGCGCATGCAGATGATATCATACATCGGTATGCAACATTGTTTTGAGCTGTTGTTACTCCTGTTAGTGTAAGGCTGGGAGAATTTGCTCCCCCGATAGCTGAAAAACTTCCGGCGCATCCACCGCCACCTACTTCCCATTGATAAGTAGCAGAACCACTACTGGCCGCAACAGTAAATGTTACATCTGATCCACTGCATACAGATTGGTTAACAGGTTGTGTAGTTATATTTAGTGTAGCGTCCACCGTTATTGTTGCACAATCCGAATAAATAGGAGCACCACCGCAACCATTGTCTATCCTGCAGCGGTAATAGCCCGTGGTTGTTATGGCTGTTGTTGTAAGTGTGGAGGAAGTTGCACCTGGAATATTTGTATAAGGTCCGGCACAACCAGCATTACTATATTCCCACTGATATTGAACATTTGCACCGGTAACTGTAATAGCCAGTGTGGCATTACTGCCCGAACAAACAGAAGTTGAAGATGGAGGTTGTATGGTGATCACTGGCGCATCAACCACAGTTAAATGAACCATATCAGAAACAACATATCCGCAAGCGGACGCAATAATTACATGATATTGATTACCATTCATATTTATTGAAACCGGATCTATGGTATATATAGCTGAAGTAGCACCTGGTATATCAGTAAATGGGGCGCCGTTACTAACCTGCCATTGATAAGTGAAATTGGTGCCACCCGCAAGGCATGAAAAACTTGCAGCACTTCCGGCACAAGCCATAACATTTAGGGGTTGGGATAGAATTACACCACCACCAACACAAGTGTAATTTATTTTAAAAGGAATGTCCTGCGGATCTGCTGCTGTGGGCCATCTAATAGTGGCGTCCAGCTATTAGTTGACAGGTCTAATTGCAATCCATTGTTCCCGGGTTGTGTAACTGTGCCAACAACGGTGCTTGGCGGGGTCCAGTTTGCAGCGAGCGTTGTGCCTGTTTGCCATTGTATCCAATAAGTGCCGGCTGTTAATGATAATGATACAGAGGCATTCAGATCCCAGATCATCCGGGTGGTACCAACAGTCGCATTGAAAATGCGATACATGTTTGCAAATGAAGAAGACGTTAGCCTGTTCGTGGTAAGGTCCCCAAAAATGGGCGTTGGATTTCCAACGGAAGGATCAGTATCAAAGATCCTTATCCTCAGGTCATCAAATGGAGAAGTAGTACCTGCATAGTTTGTTGAATAAGCATAGAAAGTGAGCGACGAGATGTTCCATGTTGCGCCCGCTGGCACAGTAAAATCATCTGCCACAGCTATGTTGGCCACAAGGCCTGATGAAAAACCTGCAATGGTATTACCTGATTGAATTTCGCTCCAGGTAGTACCCGGGGGAGCAGCTTCACCGGAACTGGCAATCGTGCCGGTGCTTAAATTTCCATTGATATAAACCTGTGCATTTGCCGTACCTGCCAACAGGCAAAATATGCTGAACAATAACCGGAGATTTTTTAAAAAAGCAGGAAATTTTTTTTGAGTAGAGTTTTTTTGCATAAAGTAGGTTTGGTTTGATAATATGATTGAAGAGAGACTAAGTTAAGGTATTGATTTTTTTTGAATTTTGCGGAAAAAGCTGTGAGCTATGAGCTACGAGCTGCGAGTCAATTCAAAATATTTTAAGTTTATTCCTGGATTGAGGTTTAAATACAAGCTATAAATATTTACAGACGAGCTCAAAGCTCATAGCTAACAGCTCATAGCTTGCTTTTGGTGTTCTCCAAAACTTGAATCAACTTTATACCATGGAAGCTTACGGTAAAATATTATTGATCGCAATGCCGATCTTTTTATTGCTGGTACTATTTGAAAAATGGTACGGCTGGCGCAAAGGAAAAGATACGGTGCGTAGCATGGATATGATCAGCAGCCTCAGCAGCGGTGTTACCAACGTAACCAAAGATGTATTGGGATTAAGTGTTGCATTGATCACGTATGAATGGTTATTGAGTAAAATTGCAATTACTCATATCAACGCTACCTGGTTAACGTATGTTGTAGCTTTTATTGTATTGGATTTTGCCGGTTATACCGTGCATGCACTTGATCATAAAATAAATTTTTTCTGGAACAGTCATATCATACATCATAGCAGTGAAGAATTTAACCTTGCCTGTGCGTTGCGACAAAGTGTTTCTGTTTTTGTAAGGCTGTTTGTTATTTTATTGTTGCCTGCAGCACTGTTAGGCGTACCCGCAACTGTTATTGCTGTGGTAGCACCATTGCATTTGTTTGCGCAATTCTGGTATCATACTCAGCATATAAATAAAATGGGTTTCCTGGAAAAGATCATCGTTACGCCTTCACATCACCGGGTACATCACGCTATTAATAGAGAATACATTGATAAAAATTATGGACAGATATTTATTTTCTGGGATAAATTGTTCGGCACTTTCCAGGAAGAATTAAAAGAAGTTCCTGCTGTTTATGGAATAACCAGGCCGGCTCAAACATGGAACCCTATCAAAATAAATTTTCAGCACATGCTGTTGCTTATACAGGATGCATGGCGCACAAAGAACTGGAAAGATAAGTTGCGGGTATGGTATAAACCTACAGGATGGCGGCCCGCAGATGTTGCAGAAAAATATCCTGTTTATAAAATTGAAAATGTATATGCGTTTGAAAAATACGACACTGGTTTTTCAAAATTATTTTTAGCATTGGACCTGGGTCCAGATGATCCTGCTTTTGTTATTTGTCAGTTATCTTTTTGGAAACATCGCGTTGATCGGCAAACCGGGAATATTTATTTATGGCGGATTTATTTTTTTATATGTCTATGCTTTCACTGAATTAATGGACAAAAATAAATATGCTTATCTCTGGGAATTTTTAAAATGCGCAATTGGGATTTCAATAATACTTTATACAGGTGATTGGTTTGGTGCCAATACTTTTGCAGTCTATATCAAATATATTTTGATCACATACTTTATACTTTCGTTTTTTATTTCGGGATGGTTTACGCTTAATGATCATTCGAAAAATAAATCGTCTGAACTATGATTAGTTTGATTTTCTGATGAACTATGATTTTTCATAATCATAGTTTTTATTTAATCATTTCGATCATAGTTCAGACAAAATCGCACTTCATATCCCCCTTTCCCCATTTCATACATCCTTCCATTGTGCCCGTCATTCACTGCATTTATTTTTACTGCATAAAATAACATTATGCAAACAACATTAATAAAACCAACATTAAAAGATACGGTATGCACACGCCCGGGAGTAAGAATGTCTTTCAGGCTTACTGCACAGGAAACAAACAACGCTTTATCTGTAATAGATGTTCGCATTACACCAGGAGGCGAACCCCCAAGGCATGTGCATGAAAGGGAAGATGAAACAAATATTATTCATGATGGTACGATCACTTATTTTATTGGAGATGATATCATCAATGCAAAAAAAGGAGATATTGTTTTTATGCCGCGTGGCGTTCCTCATCATTTTGTAGTAACATCTCCTACGGCACATTGCACACTTATTGCAACGCCCGGAGGCATTGAAGAATTTTTTAAAGAGATCAGTTTGTCATTCGAACAACAGGGTGTTCCTGTAACAGGAAAACCTTCTGATGAAGAAATAAAAAAATTGCTGGCATGTTCGGCGAAATTCGGAATGAGGTTCGTATAACGAGTTATAAATTATGAATTGTGAGTTAGGGCTGAAAATTAAAAAGGGATCATGTCTTTTTAAGATATGATCCCTTTGGATATCGATCCCAAAACGGAGCTATTAATTGGTGTTTAACGATCAGTTACTTAAAACCCTCAATACTTTCTAAATGCGCTGCAAAAATACTGGAAAAATACTTTAATTGAAAGCGAGTATCGATGAATGGAATTATTTTACCGCTGAAAGAGCTATGAATTCTGAGTTCTGAATTATGGTAGGTCTCTAATAATTTTTTGATACTTATAGTTAATAATAAGTATTATCCTTAAAGATCAATTCATAACTCAGAATTCATTGTTGACCGTTCTCACAAGTCCCAACGGATTTCCTTCTTTCAATTCTTCCGGTAATAAATGATCCGGCCAGTTCTGAAAAGCAACAGGTCTTGCAAAACGTTTAATACCATCTCCACCTACTGAAGTAAACCTGCTATCTGTTGTTGCAGGAAATGGTCCTCCATGTTGCATAGCAAGACAAACTTCCACGCCGGTAGGCACCCCATTCAAAATAAATCTTCCACAAATATTTTTTACAATATCAACCAGTTCTTCGTTGTTTACAATATCGTTTTCTGTTGCTATAAACGTAGCTGTTAGTTGCCCATCAATTTTTTTTGCAACTGTTTTTACTTCATCTATATCATTGCAACGAACAATAATAGAATAAGGCCCAAAAACTTCCTCCTGCAACAGGTGATTTGAAATGAATGTTTTTGCCGTGGTACTGGCAATCGTTGGAACAATATCCCTGTTATCAATGCCCGACCACGATAACGGATCCTCCCCAAAGAGAATTTCCACGCCATCCTGTTTCAGTGCTTCTGTTCTTTTCTTCTCATAATTTTTATAGATACCACTGTTGAGCATAGCTGCAGGTGAAACCTTTTTTATTTCTTCTATTAAAACACTTGTAAAAGTTTCCAGGTCTTCATTGTCAATGCCAATCATGATCCCGGGATTTGTACAAAATTGCCCTGCATTCAAAGAGATCGATGCAGCATACATTTTTGCTGCCTGTATAGCTGATGCTTTCATTTTTTCCGGCAATAAAAAAACAGGGTTTACGCTACTCATTTCGGCAAAAACAGGAATGGGTTCTTTGCGTTGGTTACCCCAATCGAATAATTGTTTACCGCCCGCAAAAGAACCCGTGAAGCCAACCGCTTTTGTATAAGGATGTTTTACCAGCGCTTCACCAACAGCACTGGAAGCGCCATGAACATGTGCAAAAATTCCTTTCGGCATATTACAATTATCAGCTGCTTTCAAAATTGCAACGGCCACCATTTCACTTGTTGCTGCATGGGCAGGATGTGCTTTTACAATTACGGGACAGCCAGCTGCGAATGCACAGGCAGTATCACCACCTGCAGTTGAATAAGCAAATGGAAAATTAGCGGCGCCAAAAACAACCACGGGACCAAGTGGCACCAGCATTTTTCTAAGATCGGGTTTAGGAGGATTTCTATTTGCATTGGCTCTATCAATCCTGATATCCATCCATTGCCCGCTTTCACAAAATGCCGCATAACTATTCAGTTGAAAAATAGTTCTTGTTCTTTCGCTTTTCAATCTTGCTTCGGGTAAATTTGTTTCCTGCATGGCGGTCTTTATCAATGCATCGCCGCAATTTTCTATTTCAATGGCAATATTACGCATGAAATCAGCCCTTTGTTTAAGCGATCGTTTGCTATATATATGAAACGCATCCCAGGCATCATCCATCACATTATTAATTTCAGAAATTGTAAGATCCTTGAACATGGAAATTGTACGTTGATTATTGAATATTTCTTAAGAAGCTACAAATTAAGCACCATAACGGCATAAAAAAGCCTTCTCAAATAATGAAAAGGCTTATTCCTGGTACCACGTACGAGTACAAAAACCTGTTTAAAAATATGTTGAAATGCAGTGCTGATAAGGCTTTCAGTTTTATCAAAGATAGTAAAATATCTATTACTCACTTATTACGCACTTTAAGTTAACCTCGGCCTTCCTGTTTAAATGACTTGCTGAAAAACCATTTATGGGCTGCGTTAGTTTTTATTAGCCGTATTAAATTTTCCAAATCCAATGAAGGGCTTCGATGATCTTCAATATATATATCTAAGTTTATAGCCATTGGCACATTCAATGAGCCTGTTTGTATTCCTGATAGATGCTCATCAAAAGACTTTTCCTATTAACCCATACAGCTGTTTTTAAAGCGTATTGATCGGTTTTTCTTAATTCTTCCAGACCATTCCTTATAAACTTTAAAACATAATTACCATAGTCAATAGCTTTGTTATATGTAGGAATTAACCCTTGATGAATAACTAAATTCCTAAAACCTGATCTTTCACTGTCCCATAAGTTAGTATGTCCTTCTAAGGTCACCAAAGTCAGATAAGTTCCAAGTTGTCGTTCAGATTGTTTCACCATGGTTTTCCATAGTCTGTCAAAATCATGTTTCGTTTTTTTCTTCACCATGAAGATGGTCAGTATATAAAATTCTATGAACCTTTCCAATGCGCTTGAATAAGTAGATACAGCTTCTTTAGTATATCCATCAATCAAAGCCATAGTAGCAAATTCAAACAATACTTCAAACTTTTCCTGTTCTAATTGAATAATTGCCTTATGATTTTTTTCACATTCAAATCTTAATGTTAGATCATCTTGTATTTCTACCCTTCTGTGTTTTGTCTCTGGAACTACACCATCTGGAAAATGATCTCCATACTTAATTTTTTCACATTCCATACATGCGGCGTAAATATTAATAAACATACTTTTTATTTAAAAATACAAAAAGCGTTTCACTCATTCGGCACCTGTCACGAGTTGGTATTTTCCACTTCTGTGGATACAATTTTTTTATATCTATTGATCACCAATCGTTTAGCTCTTGATATTTTAACAATCAAAATAAAATTGATAAATGAGTGATCATCTAACTTTGCAATTAATCAAAACAAATTTCTTATGGAAAGAAAATTTAAGCCCGGCGATTTGGTACAAGTAAAATCTGGGAGTGTTCAAATGGTTGTTATAGGATACGAGATAAATCATACAGGAGCTATAATGAATGCTTTTTCTGGTGGAAATAATTGGCAACCTTCGGTGGAAACAGGTGAGGTATTATGCGAGTGGTTTACAACAGGGACTAAAGCCACTGGTATGAGAAAACTGTTTAGCGAAAATAGTTTAGAGCTGTTGTCAGATAAATTAATGAAACAGTCTGAAGAGGAATTTTTGCAAGACTTCAATTTTAAAAAGGATGATGATCTGAGCAAAGCTTATAATACTTCACAACAACTAATAATTTATGAAGCTTTAGAATTAGCAATTACACAACTTAAAGAATTACCACAATCAAAAGAAGTAGAAGAAATAATTAAGGATACAGAAGAGCTTCGAGATAACGTTCAAAGACTATCTAAAGGACAAGTCGTTTCGAAATTTGTCAAGATTGTTGCGAAGTCAAAGAAATTCGGTATGAATATCTTTAAAGCTATTTATGAAGTCGCATATAAAGAAGTTATTAAAGCAGGTCTTCACGAGATGGTAAATGAGATACCTAAATTGATCAGCCACATATAATAAAGTCGATAACTTTATCAGGCATATCAGTAGTAGCAAAATTACTATGACTTTTTAATTGTTTAAAACTGGATTATGGATTATAAAATTGAAGAATTAGATATTGCAAATAGGTTTGACGAGTTAGAGTTAACATTTCCTGATAGCTTAACTTTCTTCCCTGAAAATTTCGATACTGCAAATAGCAAAGAAGATTTTGTTTTTACAGATAGTATGTCTGATTTACGTAAAATTTTTCTGCAAGACAATGGTATCACAATACCCGTATTAGGAGTGGATACTGAACTGTATAGGAGCCGAAAGAGTGCGGATATCTATCTGCCAGCAATATTTTTTGGTCTTTCTCAAATTTCAGAAAATTCAACATTCGTATCAGTCTCATTAAATGTTTTGTCAAATTACATATACGATCTTTGTAAAGGTTCGTCAGGTAAAAAGACGGCGCATGTTGACTTGTACATTGAAACAGAAAAGAAAGGTAAACTAAAAAAGCTCAGTTACAACGGTAGCGTCGAAGGATTAAAAGAATTAGAGAAAATTATTAAAGCAATGAAATGAAAGTTTTTATAGAAAATCCAAACTTATTAATCAGAGAATTCAATGAAATGGCAGCCATTGCTCAGACAAAGGCATTTATAACTATTGGAATTGAAATTCAGAAGGAAGAAATAACAACAATAAAAAACTACAGAAGTGAGTTGTGTGATCTCAAAAAAGAATTTGTTGAGAGGAAGTTAGAGAATGAAGCGAATCTGGTTTATTGTATTGAAAATTCTTTACTTGCTGTTCAATACGAGCTGCAAATGCTTGTAAATATCAAAGAAGACAAAATGAGCGAAGCATGGGGCAATTTAGTAAACGCACAGGTGATTTACGGTACCGTGGTGAGTAATTATCCATTTGAATTTGAAACTGAAAATGGTTATATAGAAAGATTAGAAGCTTATGAAAAATTGCTGTTCCCAAAAATGTTCTTCTCGAGTGTTGGAGGTATAGTTAAGAAAAGCAACTGTTCGATTTGTAAAGAACCTTATAATAAATGTGATCATATAAAAGGACGGCTTTACAATGGAGAACTTTGTGTAAGAGAAATTACTGAAATGACAATCGAGGAAGCCTCTCTTGTGGAAACTCCGGCAAATAAACATTGTAGAATACTACAAACAACTCAAGGGGGTAAAACAGTTGATCTTATGACATTACGTGAAGAAGTACAAATTGAGAACAAAAGTCTTGCTGAAAATATTGTTGAATAAGGAAAGAATAGTTTTGATCATTACGAAGCAATATTTGAGTAGGTTATATTCATAAAGGTTTCTTCGGCAGGAAGTCCTGCGGCGAACAGCTGAATATTTTAGCCAACTGGTTTATATGGTTGAGATTGTATTTAGCTCTGTAGTTTGGATTCTCTACATCTCCAATAAAGCCAATTGATAAGTCCATTTCAAAGGCAAGGTCCTTTTGAGACATACCTTTTTTAAGCCGCATCTCCTTAACGGTATCAATAACATACTGATCGATTGGGGTTATTATCGGCTCTGACATTCAGGTAAATGGTTTAAATACAAAGAAGCAGGCTTTGAAAAAATATTTCACACGTACCTGTACGAGTGTTATTTTTGATTGGTTCTTTGTCACAAAAACCCTTTAGTCATGCCAACCAATAAAAACAAATCGAAAGCAATTTCAATCACGGTAATATCTTTAGTACTTCTGCTTATAACAGGTGGGATTTATTATGCCTATACTAAAACTGATTTGCTTGGAGATCGAGGACAAGCCAACCAACCTGAAGATTACCTAAGTCAACAACCTACAACGAATAATGCTGATGGACTAAAGAAGCTAAGTACACTTGGTGGGTTATTAGTTGGCCAGAATGAAAAGCAGGTAGAAGAAGTATTAGGGAAACCTGATCTTTCAATTCGTGTGGACAAAATATATTACAACAAAGCTATCAACGATATGACAGGGAAAGTATGCACAATATGTGTAACGATCAACAAGGTCGAGTTAACTAACTCTGGTTATTTTGAATATAGAGTTGTTAAAGTAAAACCACTGGAGCCGGGGACTGTCTTATATGGGAGTACTCAAAACTATATAGTCCCTGATAGTAATTGATAAGATTAGGGTATAAACAGAATAATACACCAAATGAAAAGATTTTGAATAAAAAGCAGGTGTATTATTTTGCCATCCTAAAATAATACACTATTTTTATGTTATAACCAAAAGACATGAAAGTAAAATACAACCGAGTAAGTAGTGTACAACAAAACTCACAAAGACAGGAGCAAAATAAAACCAGCTTTTCAGCTGTATATCTTGATAGGTGTAGTGGAGCCATTAAACTGAGCGAACGTAAGGAGGGTAGAAGGCTAATCAAAGATATTGAGGCAGGGAAGGTAACTGAAGTACACGTATCAGCAATTGACAGATTAGGCAGAAATATTATAGACGTTCTCACCACGATTGAACTGTTTAATAAACATGGAGTGAATTTGTTTGTTGAGGCTATTGGTATGTATTCGCTGATCAACTCAAAACCTAACTCATCCTTTGCTATGATCGTTTCTGTATTGGCTAACGTGGCTTCTATGGAGCGGGAATTTCTACTGGAACGACAAAGACAGGGTATTGAGGTGGCAAAAGCCAAAGGTGTTTATAAAGGTCGTTTATATGGTTCTAAAATGAAAGATAGCCACCTGCTTGAAAAGTATAAGAAGGTAGTAAAGGAACTTAAGGCCGGACAATCACTGCGTAGGGCAGCTGCTATTGGTGAATGTAGTCTTGGCACTGCGCAGCGGGTTCAGGCTATTCTGGCAAAAGCTGCTTAATATAAAATAGACCTGATTGATAAAATGGCCGTAACAAAACGGCCATTTTTTTAGAACGAAAACTTCCAGTAAAACTGAAGACCATATGATCAGGTTCCTCTATTTCCGTTACCTTTTACGTAGCTGAGTATTTTTTATCACAGCATGGGAGGTGTTATTAAGGTGTATAAAAGGAACATTTCGGAAACCAAAAATTTCAAAAAAAAATTTCAACGTCATATAACCCTACACATTTTCAAACAAAATTTATCCTAAGTAAGGAAGGTAACAGGATTGTATTTGCAAATAGCATATGACCCGCCCAGGGTGGGCGGGGCATATCCTTTAATTTCCTGCTTGAGTCAACTGATCAATTTTTCTTTGTAATGCTTCGATTTGCTGACGGAAACGGAGCTTAAGTAATTGTTTTTGTAGGTCCTGCTTTTTTGCTGGGTCCTGCTCAAGGCTGATAGCTTTTTGTTTAAGCGATATTTTACCAGACGTATCCATCATACCCATGTGAAAATCTTCTATCATAATAATCCTTATTAAATAAAATTGGCGCAGCAGGTAACAACACCTGTCCCCAATCTGTTCGTACTTCTATACCCAATTTTATCTTCCACAGGCTTCTATTTTGGTATAAGTGTTTATAGACTTCCTCAGTAAGTTTAGGGTAAATAGATTTATATTTTTTATAATCATATTTCTCATAGGTAGATCGATGCTTCCTTAGTAATTCTTTGATCTCATCAATTGTTATCTCTTTTGGGTTCATTGTGTTAATTATTTTTAATGGTCGTTATTTTACTACCAGTTTTTGTGATATACTTTTTCCATGTCGACAGGTCGAAAATTTCCGTCTCATGGTATTGTATTTTGAAAAACCCGTCTCTGATATATTCTAAAAGCTTACGTTTCTGGTTACATTTGATATAGCAGTGTAAGTGATTTATTCCGGTAGCTTTTTTCTTCTCAATGGAATAATTTATCTCAAGGTCTGCACCTTCCATCCTGTCTGCAACGAAACCCATAATATTATGTATCGCTGGTTCAGAATAGCTTTCTGTTGGATTAATGGTTAAAGCATAATACCTGCTTGTCAGGTTACGAACAGGCTTAAATTTAGAGCTTAGTATATGATGTACCATATATCTACCATTCTTGTCTTTCCATATTAACTGTGGTGTTGCAGTTTCCTTCAATTTCTCTATGATATGTCTTATATGTCTTACACTTACTTTGTTTTGTAAGGCAAGGTCTTTTGCTGTAAAATACTCTTGTAAAATCATCATCTGGTTTTTATAGAACAGTCCAAAATCTTTAGGAAACCGTCTTGGCTCCTTTAGAATTTTGGTTATTTTCCTTAATAAATATTAGCAAGCCGGAAGAAAGTTCCCCCGGAACTAAAATTATTTTAAAGAGTAGGTCTTTTAGAGGAAATAGTCAAGCCTGAGATGGTAATTTGAAAGAGATTAGTTAAGTGTTTATTTGAGCATATTCCATAGACGATAACTCAATATCTATTTTACCAAAGGTTGAATGTGTATAGAGTGTTTGTTTCCCTTTTATCAATTGTAAATAAAACATCGCTGTATCAAGTCCAAGCTCATAGACTACACTTTTGTATTTTTCATGATCATGGTCAATGACTTTTGGATTTACAGCTTGTAAAAGTTCCCATGAAACAGGCTGCGTCAAAGAAAAGGTGCTTACCAATTCTGGACAATATCCTTTATATCCAATTGTTTTAACAGGGACAGCATAATTGATCAATTTCGCATGATATGGTTCAAGTAATGATTTACATTCAATAGAGTAGTATTTTATACCATCTGCTTTTTTTGAATGACAAACCCATTGAAGTAAAAATTGTGGGAATATATATTCAGGTTTAAATTTTCCTTCCTTCTTTGCTACTACTATTGAACAGGCTGCAAGAAGTGGCCAACGCATTATTAAAGTCATATTAACTGCGTCATGATCGTCTATTGTTGTTTGTAAATCTTTACCGCTTAATTTGGTGCCTTGCTCACTACTTAGTACTTCCATCATAAAAGCTTGGGTATTTGGTGTCAAGGAAATATCAAGCCATTTAAACGTTTTTTTCTCAAGCTTGAATCTTGATACTTGCATTTCAGAAATAAGTGGCCTGCCCAACTCTTCCCAACATACATAGCTACAATTTGAAAGGTATAAACAGGGAAGTCCGGGTACACTGAATCTCTGTGTTGTAACTTCCTCTCTCATATCAAAAGGTAGGTGAAACATTTGATGTCTTTCATAAGGAAAATTTTTTCCTGTTCTTGCTCTAAAGAAGGGAATATTGAATGATTCTGTAACACTGCCTTTAGGTAAAAAAAAATCTTGTGTTTCATTTATAGCTTCTTCAAAAATGAAGTAAGCTTTTGCAGGGAACCCTTGATAATATGTTTTGAGGCTTAAAAGAATCTTATCACAAAATTCTTTTAGTGTATTTTTTAATTGATCGATTCGATCAACGATTGTTCCTTCATTTATTTTATCGACCTCAAACAAAAATTTGTTATACAAGTCTTCCACGTATAAAATGAAGTTTACTCCATCGTGCTTTTTCGGTAAGGTTAATATATCCGATTTAAAGAAGTCTAAAGTATTCATTTGGGTTATAGATTTAATTTGTCGTAAAGCTTTGTCAATACGGTCGTATGTATTCTTGTTACTGGTAATACCACCTGTGATTGAATTGGGTCTAACTCTTTGCTGCCATGTATAAGATTGCACCTTACAAAATATATAAACTTCAAGATAGCTGTTACCTTAGTTGTTACATCTGCTGATTGCAATTCTCTTAAAAGTTCAACATCGTAAGGGCGGTGAAACATGCCTTGTTTAAGCCTTATATTGAATCGCATCTTTGCTAAGATGTCTATAAATTCATTTATGTCATCATTGTGTTTTGCCGTTAGTTCATTCAAGAGAGCATTTGCATCAAGGAAAGCTACAACTTCTTGTGTTGCCTTTCGTTGATCGCCGTAACCACCAACTTGGACGGCTGGTATGGAGTCGTATAAAGCATTATATGGAACATAAAGAGATATAAACTTATCAAAAATACCATTTATAGTATCTGTATTTGTATTATTTGCTTTTTCCATCCAAGAGGCGTAGAACATTTTAAGTGCTTTTGTCATGGGCACAAATTTACAAATAAAAAAAGGGGACAATCCCCCTTTCTTAAATAGCTATCACAGTAGCGTTACTGACAATTACGGCTAATATATCTTCTTTGCTGTAGTAAACTCTTCCTCTTGGCTTTGATCGCCTAATTTGGAATCTGTACAGGTAATTGTACAAAGATTGTCTGCTTGTGATGTGTAATAGCTTCATTGCTTCTTTGGTTGATAACCATTGTGTGTTTTCCATCTTCATTGTCTTTATGGAACCGTCTTATGCTCTAAGGCTTCTTTTATACTGCTTTAAGTATTGTTTTTTTGTTGATCGTTGGTAGCTGGTGCATCTTGCTTTTCTGCTGTAATTCCTGTGTCTTCCTGACAAGCCTTTTGTTGGATATTTTACCATAGATACCAGTGGTCTTGATATTAGTATGACCAAGAATCTTTTGCAGGTCTTCCAACTGTCCATCGTTTTCCATGAAGTTCACAGCGAATGTATGGCGCATAGTATAGGTTGTGATGTGTGTTTTAACATTAGCAGCCTTTCCAATTTCCTTATACATCCTAAGACTATAATCAATGGTTGGCAAGTTGAAAGGCTTATGATCATTACCACTTAGTTCCTTAAGTTTGTTTACTGCATACAATGCACCATCAGTAAGAAATACTTTGAACTTCACATTGGTCTTGTTTCTTTCCTTTTCAATGTAATGCTTACATTCATTGTTATCATACTTAAGGTTATCTAATGTCATTTCTTCCATATCACCATAACCCATACCTGATAACAATTGAACCAATAGACAATACTTCGCAACCTGCTGTGTCATTGATAGCTTTGAATCATCAAGTGCAATGATTGCTAAACATTCTTCTTCTGTTAATGGCTTTCTATTGCCGTCTTTCCATTGTCCACGAAACAAAGGTGGCAATGGTGAAACTGTAATAGCTTTAATCCTTAAAGCATATTTAAAAACAGCAGCAATCTTTGACAGGTAGTCAACCGCGCCATTTCCATTGCTGTCACTTTTGCTTTTATGTGTCTTTAAAAACCATGCTTTGAAGGCTTCCAGATCAGTGTCACTTATAGTATTGATTGGAGGTATCTTATTGTTGAAGTATTCATTAAGACGCTTAAAACCTGTTTCATAGCCTCTTCTTCTTCCTTTTGATAGGTTTCTTTCTTCAAAAAGCCGTTTCATGATATCTCCATATCCGTGTTGCTTAAGGATAGAAAGTTTAGCCTGCTTCATTCCTCGTTGCGCTCTTCCAGTAATCCTTTGTTTTGCGTTGGCTTGTATTTCTGCAAGGAGGTCTGAACAGCTGCTAATAGTTCTTAGCGATAGCTCATGTAACAGCTTTTCAGCTTCCAAAAGATAATCGTCAAGTCTTTTATCAGCTACTTTTGCTTTTAAACCCCTTCCTATTATTTTTCCACTGCTCCAATCCGCTATTTCAATATTAAGGCCGGTGCTGATCGTGTATGGTTGGAAAACTGGAAGTCCGTTTTGATAGATAACAAACTTTATAAAGATGCAGTACTTTGATGTTTGTGTTTTATTCTTTTTTGGTAGTGGTGTATAATCCACTTTAATACCGTTGTTGAAATGAATGTCCATAATGGTTTATTTTTTATTGGATTTGTTCAAACATACCAAACAGGTTTGATCAATGCCAACTTTTTGTGTCTAAATATTTTTTGATCATGGTATATATGAAGGGTTAAGGAGGTCTGAAGGGGGTATTTTTCAAGTGTGTAATCATTACGCACTTATTACGCATTTTCACACTGGACTTCAGTATAAAAAGGTGGTCAAAATTGGACAGTTTGAAAATCAGCCTAAAATAACCGGGAAAGGTTGCTGGTACTGGATTACAATGCAAAAAGCCTGCAAAATTGCAGGCTTTATCGGTACCACGTACGGGACTCGAACCCGTGATTCCTCCGTGAAAGGGAGGCGTCTTAACCTCTTGACCAACGCGGCATCTCTTTTAAAGGACGGCAAAGATAACACGCTGAAGTTTTGCAGCCAAATTTTTTAAGAAGTTCAGGTATTTCACATGTAAAATCTCATATCACGCATCCGCTGGCCAGTATCCCGTATCTCGTATCACGTATCCTATATCAGTTTCTTCCATAACAACCATATCAGTTTTTTTTCAAATATTCCTCACGAAAATCCTCTCATTTCATGTACTTTTGCACACGCAAAAAAATCAGTTCACACTTTCAAATTTTATCTATGAGTACAGTAAAAGTTGCAATTAATGGATTTGGTCGCATCGGCCGTTTAGTTTATCGCCAGATACACAATATGGAAGGTATTGATGTTGTGGCAATCAATGACCTTACAAGCCCCGCAGTATTGGCTCATTTATTAAAGTATGACAGTGCACAGGGACGTTTTGAAGAAAAAGTAACTTCAACAGATAGCGCAATCGTAGTTAACGGGCATGAAGTAAAAATATATGCACAAAAAGATCCTGCACAAATTCCATGGGGAAAACATGATGTGGATGTGGTGATTGAAAGTACAGGTTTCTTTACCGATAAAGACAAAGCTGCTGCGCACATTACAGCTGGTGCAAAAAGAGTGGTAATATCTGCTCCTGCAACCGGCGATCTTAAAACAGTAGTATATAATGTAAACCACGCAATATTGGATGGCAGCGAAACGATCATCAGCTGCGCAAGCTGTACCACCAACTGCCTTGCTCCAATGGCAAAAGTATTGAGCGATAGTTTTGGTATCGTTACAGGTATCATGAGCACGATCCACGCTTATACAAACGACCAGAATACATTGGATGCTCCGCATCCGAAAGGCGATCTTCGTCGTGCAAGAGCCGCTGCGGCCAACATTGTTCCAAACAGTACAGGTGCAGCAAAAGCAATTGGCCTTGTATTACCGGAATTAAAAGGTAAACTGGATGGCGGTGCACAAAGAATTCCTGTTATCACTGGTTCTGTTACAGAATTATACAGCATCCTGGAAAAACCTGCAACCGCTGAAGCGATCAATGCGGCTATGAAAGCAGCAAGCAACGAAAGTTTTGGTTATAATGAAGACGAGATCGTGAGCAGCGATGTGATCGGTATCCGCTTTGGTTCATTGTTCGATGCAACCCAAACAAAGGTGATGACCATGGGCGACAAACAAATGGTTAAAACTGTTAGCTGGTATGACAATGAAATGAGCTATGTATCACAGTTAGTACGTACGGTGCAACATTTTGCAGGGCTGATCTCTAAATAATTATTTACCCGGCAGGAGTACTGCTATGATGCTTCATTGGCGTCGCACTCTTGTACGGCATATCTTTATTCAGCTTTTAACCGCAGAGGCGCAGAGCCGCAGAGTTTATTTTCTTTGCGTCTTTGCGTCTTCGCGGTTATTTTTTGTCTTATAATAAATATCTTTGACCCCCGCAACGATGCGGTTATTCTTTAAAAACTATTTATGCCAAATTTTTCTTCTTTTAATTTCAACGGCGTTAAGGCCCTTGTCCGTGTGGATTTTAATGTTCCTTTAGATGAACAATTCAACATTACTGACGATACAAGAATGACAGCTACACTTCCAACTATTAAAAAAATATTAAACGACGGTGGTAGTGCTATCCTGATGAGTCATCTTGGTCGTCCAAAGGAAGGTCCCACCAATAAATATTCATTAAAGCACTTGGTGGTGCATCTGCACGAATTATTAGGAGCAAAAGTTTATTTCGCTGATGATTGCATTGGGCAGCAGGCTACCGATCTTGCCAATAAACTCCAGGGTGGTGAAGTATTGCTTTTGGAAAATTTACGTTTTTACAAAGAAGAAGAAAAAGGAGATAAAGGATTTGCAGAAAAATTAAGCAAGCTTGGTGATGTATATGTGAACGATGCATTTGGTACTGCACACAGGGCACATGCATCTACCGCCGTCATTGCAGAATTTTTTGATTCCAATAAAAAGATGTTTGGTTTGTTGATGGAAGGAGAGGTAAAAAGTGCAGAAAAAGTATTGCATGGATCAGAAAAACCTTTTACCGCTATTATTGGTGGCGCAAAAGTTTCTGATAAGATACTGATCATTGAAAACTTACTGCAACGGGCAACCGATATTATCATTGGCGGCGGAATGGCTTACACTTTCTTAAAAGCAAGAGGAGGCAATATTGGTAATTCGCTTTGTGAAGATGATCGCCTTGATACTGCATTGGAGATATTAAAGAAAGCAACAGAGAAGGGAGTAAGTATTCACCTGCCGGAGGATTCTGTTGTTGCGGATAAATTTGCAGCAGATGCCAATACTGAAACCCGCCCAAGCGATGCGATCCCT
Organism: Ferruginibacter sp.; assembly: GCA_047601875.1. Lineage (GTDB taxonomy): Bacteria > Bacteroidota > Bacteroidia > Chitinophagales > Chitinophagaceae > Ferruginibacter. The sequence goes on from JASGIL010000001.1 coordinate 3,181,913, forward strand.
GCAGGTTGGATGGGACTTGATATTGGTCCAAAAGCTGTTGGTATTTTCAGCGAGATCATCAATAAATCAAAAACCATTTTATGGAACGGTCCAATGGGCGTTTTTGAAATGGAAAAATTTCAGAACGGAACAAAATCGATTGCATTGGCAGTTGCTGAATCAACAGGCAAAGGTGCTTTTAGCCTGGTTGGCGGCGGTGATAGTGTAGCGGCTGTAAACAAATTTAATCTTGCCGAAAAAGTAAGTTATGTTTCTACTGGCGGCGGTGCTATGCTGGAGTATTTTGAGGGAAAAGAATTGCCGGGTATTGCTGCTATTAAGTAAAGCGGTCAGACCGGTTTATTCATCAAAAATGCACCAACATTGTTATTTTTTTGAATAAATATTTCAGTTTCAATACTTTCAAAAATAGCTGCAAAGGTCAGACCGGTCTGACCAGTTAAATTGTATAGTACTATGTATACACTACTATGAACACCCAACACGCATACAACAACTGGGCTCCCACCTACGATGCTGTCACAAACAAAACCCGCGACCTTGAATTGATTGCCGGGCAGCAACTACTGGCAAATGCTGATTTCTCAAAAGTGCTGGAACTCGGTTGCGGCACAGGAAAAAATACACAATGGCTTACTGAAAAAGCAAAAAAGATTACAGCTGTTGATTTTTCAGAAGCGATGATGAACATAGCCCGTAAAAAAGTAAATACAAAAGGCATAAAATTTCAACAGGCTGATATTACTAAACCATGGTCTTTTAAAAAAGCCACGCTCATCACCTGTAGTCTTATTTTAGAGCACATTGAAAATATTGATTTCATTTTTGAACAGGCAGCCAATACATTAAAAAAGAATGGTTGCTTTTACATTTGTGAATTGCATCCGTACAAACAACTTGAAGGAAGTCGTGCAAGGTTTGAAAAAGATGATCAAACGATCCACTTAGAATATTTTATTCACCATATATCAGATTTCTTCTCAGCCGCTTCAAAGAATAATCTAAAATGTATTCATTTGCAGGAATGGTTTGATGATGATAACAGGTCAACAACACCGAGACTTATTTCGTTCCTGTTTCAAAAAGCATAGACCCTGCAATTGGTAATCGTGAATCGACAATAAGTCAGCTGCTTTCAATTCGTGCAATTAGTGCAATTCGTGTTGTCGTAATTCGTGTTACCAAAATTCGTGTTATATTTATCCTCCTTTATAAAATTAAAATATGAAGATCGCAGAATCAGAACTCATCATTAATAACCGTGGAGCCGTTTATCACCTTGATGTAAGGCCGGAAGAATTGGCCGACACGATCATTGTTGTAGGTGACCCTGACAGGGTGAAAAAAGTAAGCAAACATTTCGACAGGATCGAACACCAGTTGCAGCATCGTGAATTCATAACACACACAGGATATATCGGAAATAAAAGATTATCCGTAATGTCTACCGGTATCGGGCCTGATAATATTGATATCGCCATCAATGAACTGGATGCACTCGCAAATATCGATTTCAATACAAGAGAGATCAAAAGCCAGTTCAGCAAATTGAACATCATTCGCTTTGGTACCTCAGGGTCATTACAGGCTGATATTCCTGTAGATAGTTTTGTTGCTTCTACACACGGGCTCGGGCTTGATAATCTTATGAATTATTATTCCTATAAAAAATCGGCTGATGAACTTGCCCTGGTAGATGCATTCATTTCGCAAACACAACTCAATAAAGAGATAACCATTCCATACGTTTTTGAAGGAGGTCAATCTCTGATCAACAAATTCAATAATGATTTTTATAAAGGAATAACTGTTACCTGTCCCGGCTTTTATGGGCCGCAGGGAAGGATCTTAAGACTGGGTTTGAATAGCCCGGGTCTCATAAATAAGCTTACTGATTTCAGCTTCAATACCCATAGGATCACTAACTTTGAAATGGAAACTTCTGCCATTTATGGACTTGGAAAATTGTTGGGCCACGAATGCCTGAGTGTAAATGCGATTGTAGCAAACAGGGTGGTACAACAATTTTCCAAAGACAGCAATGCCGCTGTAGAAAACCTGATTAAAAAAGCCTTAGAAGTATTAGTATCAGACTAATAGCTAACGGCTTATAGCTAATAGCTCATTACAAACGAACTACAATTTAAATTAGCCTCAATGATTGCAACCAAAACAATACCCGATTTTTCTTTATCTCCAAGAGTGGACCAGGTTGGTATTGAAGAAAGAGCATCCCGTTTTACAAAACGAAGCATTAAGAATGAAACGAAAATAAACGGGTTAAAGCTTGCGCTCAATATGATCGACCTTACAACCCTTGAAGGAAAAGATACAGATGGAAAAGTAAAACAACTTTGCTACAAAGCACAACATTTACATGATACTTATCCAGGTCTTCCAACTGTTGCTGCAGTTTGCGTTTACCCGTCAATGGTAAAGACCGCAAAAACAGCACTTGGGAATTCAGGAATAAAAGTAGCAGCAGTTGCTACCGCATTTCCGAGTGGCCAGGCACCAAGAGATGTAAAGATCCGCGATACAAAATATGCTGTTGACCAGGGCGCAGATGAAATTGATATGGTTATTTCAAGAGGTAAATTTCATATGGGCGAATACAATTTTGTATTCGATGAAATTGCTGCAGTGAAAGAAGCATGTGGTGATGCAAGATTAAAAGTAATTCTGGAAACAGGAGAACTTGTTACGTATGATAAAGTAAGAAGAGCCAGTGATATTGCCATGTATGCAGGCGCAGATTTTATTAAAACATCTACAGGGAAAATTTCACCTGCTGCAACCATGCCTGTAACACTGGTAATGCTTGAAGCGATCCGTGACTTTTATTATAAAACAGGAAAGCGCATTGCGATGAAACCTGCTGGCGGTATTTCAAAAGCAAAACTTGCATTGCATTACCTCGTAATGTTGAATGAAGTATTGGGAGAAGAGTGGATGAATAATGAATGGTTCCGTTTTGGCGCAAGTAGTTTGGCAAATGATATTTTAATGCAATTGATGAAACAGAAATCAGGAGTTTATCAGTCACCGGATTATTTTTCTATAGATTAAATTAATTATAACCGCAGAGGAGCAAAGACACTAAGTTTTTTTCTCTGCGACTCCGCATCACTGCGGTAAAAACTTAAGATATGGCAGTTAAAAAAAGCAATACAATAAAACTAAAATTCGATAGTGCAAGGAATTTAGCACCTGCACCAGAAAGCAAAAGCGCAGCAAAGATCAACGAACGCTACGATCTTTTCATCAATGGAAAATTTGAAAAGCCATCAAACAAAAAATATTTTGCAACGATCAATCCTGCAACAGAAGAAAAATTATCAGAGATCGCAGAAGCAAATGCCGCAGATGTAAACAAAGCCGTGGTTGCTGCAAGAACTGCATATGAAAATGTCTGGAAGAAAACAGCTCCCAAAGAAAGAGCAAAATATATTTATCGCATTGCACGTATGATCCAGGAAAGAGCAAGGGAGTTTGCGGTAATTGAAACATTGGATGGTGGTAAACCTATTCGTGAGAGTCGCGATTTTGATGTGCCAACAGCAGCCAATCATTTTTTTTATTATGCAGGTTGGGCGGATAAACTTGAATATGCATTTCCTAACCGTAATGCTCAGCCGCTGGGCGTAGCCGGACAGATCATTCCATGGAATTTTCCTTTATTAATGGCCGCATGGAAAATTGCACCTGCTTTGGCGACCGGTAATACAGTTGTTTTAAAGCCTGCTGAAACAACTTCACTTACTGCATTAAAACTTGCTGAGATCATCCAGGAGGCAGATCTTCCCCCCGGCGTTGTAAACATTATTACAGGTGCTGGTGAAACAGGCGCTGCCATTGTTAATCACCCGGATATTGATAAGATCGCTTTCACAGGATCAACAACTGTTGGAAAAATAATTCAAAGAGCCATTTCAGGAACAAACAAAAAAGCAACCCTTGAATTAGGTGGTAAAGCTGCCAATATTATTTTTGACGATGCACCACTTGACCAGGCAGTAGAAGGTGTTATCAATGGAATATTTTTTAACCAGGGCCATGTTTGTTGCGCCGGCTCACGGTTATATGTACAGGAATCTGTTTTTAAAATAGTGGTACAAAAATTAAAGGACAGGATGGAAACGCTTATTGTTGGCGATCCATTGGATAAGAATACGGACATTGGTGCAATCAATTCAAAAGAACAATTAGAAGTTGTAAATAAATATTTAAAGATCGGCCAGCAGGAAGGCGCAGAAATGTACCAGAGCTCATGTTCTATTCCTAAAAAAGGGTTTTATTGCAGGCCAACTATTTTTACAAATGTTGCACAATCAAATCGCATTGCACAGGAAGAAATTTTTGGACCGGTACTTACCATTCAAAGTTTCAGAACGGATGATGAGGTAATTGAAAAAGCAAATAATACGCCATTCGGTCTTTCAGCAGGCGTATGGACAGACAAGGGCTCAAAGATCTTTAATCTTACAACCAAATTAAGAGCCGGTGTTGTTTGGGCAAATACTTACAATAAGTTCGATCCTACATCACCGTTCGGTGGATATAAAGAGAGTGGGTATGGAAGAGAAGGAGGGTTACATGGATTGAGTGCATATACAAATCTTGTATAATTATTTTATTATCAATGGCCGTTGACTTTAGTCAACGGATAAAAAAAAGATCATGGCAACAAAATCAATTATAAAAAAAGAATCTACAAGCCTTAATGGTAATGGCCATAGCACAAATGGTATTGAGAATAAAAGGCTTGAAGTTTTAAAGACATATAAAATATACATTGGCGGACAGTTCCCAAGAACTGAATCCGGAAGATATTATCTCGCTACTAACGGCAAAGGAGACAAGCTTGCAAACTGTTGCTTAAGCTCAAGAAAAGATTTTCGTGACGCGGTTGGATCAGCCAGGGGTGCTTTTGGTGGATGGAGCGGAAGGGCCGCATTTAATCGTGGACAGATATTATACCGCATTGCAGAAATGCTTGAAGGAAGAAAAGCACAGTTCATTGATGAATTGATGCAGCAGGATGCAACAAGAGCGCAGGCAGAAGCAGAAGTAAATCTTTCGATCGATCGTTTTATTTATTATAGCGGATGGTGCGATAAATTCCAACAATCATTCAGTTCTGTAAATCCTGTAGCATCATCTCATTTTAATTTTTCAGTTCCGGAACCAATGGGAGTAGTTGCTGCCATCGCCCCACAAAATGATTCATTGATCGGGTTGGTTTCATTAATTGCACCAATTATTGCAGGTGGCAACACTTGTGTTGTACTGGCATCCAATGCAAAACCACTTTGTGCAGTAACATTTGCAGAAGTACTTAACACTTCTGATCTGCCGGGCGGCGTTGTGAATATTCTTACTGGTAAGGTTTCAGAACTTGTTCCATTCTTTGCTGATCATATGGACGTAAATGCAACTGTTTATTGCGAAACGGATACTGCCATACAACAAATGATCAAAGATAAATCGGCATTGAATGTAAAACGTGTTGTTATATATGATAAAATGAAATGGACATCCGATGAAGCGCAATCACCTTATTTCATTATGGACTTGCAGGAAATTAAAACAACATGGCATCCGATTGAGAATATCGGTGGAGCAAAAGCAGGTTATTAAAGTTTCATAGGTTTCAAACGTTCCAAAGGTTCCAGAAGTTAAAGAAAATTATTAACCTCTGGAACCTTTGGAACTTCTGGAACCTCTTTAACCTCTGAATTAGTATCGTTAACCTACGATCCCGGATTGTTAGCCGAATAATCAACGCCTGTTAGGCTAGAAACACTAATTTTACACTCTAAACTTTAAAACTTAATAAAATGAAACGTACGGGATTATTAGTAATACTTGGAATTGTAATAATCATTTGCTTCTGGGGCTGCAGTGGCTACAATGGTTTGGTAAAGCAGGATGAGTCAGTTAAGAAAGCATGGAATAATGTGCAGACTGAATATCAAAACCGTTCTGATTTAGTTGGGAATCTTGTAAACACTGTAAAAGGTGCTGCAAACTTTGAACAAAAAACGTTGACTGATGTAGTTGCAGCCAGGGCCAAAGCAACCAGTGTAAATATTGATGCCAATAATCTTACACCGGAAAAAGTTGCAGAATTCCAGGCGGCACAGTCACAACTTAGTGGTTCATTAAGTCGTTTACTCGCTACCGTGGAAAGTTATCCTACGCTAAAAGCAACAGAAGGCTTTCAGCAACTTCAGAACCAGTTGGAAGGTATTGAGAATAACATAAAGAATTCCCGTAAGGAGTTTAATGATGCAGTAAATACTTACAATACAAAAGTTAGATCTTTCCCAATGAATATCCTTGGCGGAATGTTTGGCTTCCACGCTAAAGAAGGATTTAAAGCAGATGCAGGTGCAGAAAAGAAAGTAGATGTGAATTTCGATGACATGAAAAAATAACCCGGTAAAGCATTTTCAGCAATGAAGAAAAAAAGCTATTTGGGTTATATAGTTGGCGCAATAATAATTGTTATTGCTATCTGGATGATCGTCATTTATAATTCCCTTGTAAAAAAACAGGAACTCGTAAAGTTGGATTGGAACGAGGTTCAGAATACTTATCAACGGAGGATGGACCTTATTCCCAATCTTGTGAACACTGTGAAAGGTGGTGCAGAATATGAACAGTCTACTTTACAAAAAGTGATTGAGGCAAGATCAAAAGCAGGTTCTGTAAATGTAGAAGCCGGGCCATCTGCGGATACATATAACAAGCAGGCTGCGGCGCAGGATGAACTGGCTGGTGCAACAAACAGGTTGATCATATCGGCAGAAAAATATCCTGATATAAAAGGAACAAAAGCTTTCTCTGAATTGCAGGCACAGTTAGAAGGTACTGAAAGAAGGATCAAAGTGGCAAGAAAAGATTTTAATGGAGCGATTGCTGATTATAACAGTTCTGTAAAAGCTTTCCCAACAAAGATAGTTGCAGGACTTTTTGGGTTCGCTCCAAAAGATGGCTTTCAATCCGATAGCGGAACAGATAAAGCGGTAGAAATAAAATTTTAGTAAAAATGCTTCTAACACTCTCTACTTTAGGAGAGGGTCGTAGTGAGGCAAAACATCATAACACGTGGGTATATTTTCCATTTTTCAAAAAAAGCCAGCATTCTTTACTGCTGATGAACAGGCGCAGATCGTAAAAGCGATCCAGGCTTCTGAAAAAACAACCAGTGGTGAAATACGTGTGTTTGTGGAAAGTAAAAACCCTTTTGTAAATCCGCTTGACAGGGCTTCTGAAATTTTCTTTAAACTTAAAATGCAGAATACGGTTCATCGTAATGCGGTGCTCTTATACATCGCCATGGATAGCCATGAACTAGCTTTGTTTGCGGACCAGGGGATCTATGAAAAAGTAGGAGCGCAATATTGGGATGATGCAGTAAAAAATATGCTTTCTCATTTTGTAAAAGATAACATAAGCAAAGGAATTGAACAATGCATTATGCAGGTAGGTACAACACTTACAGAAAAGTTTCCTTATATGGCCGCAGAAGATAAGAATGAATTACCTGATAATATTGTTTTTGGTAAATAATGAATTGTTGAAATAAATGAAAAAACTTTCCTGCATATTAATATTGGCTCTTGGTTTTCTTTTTGTGAATGCACAAAACAGGAACAATGTTTCAATGGCTGATGTAATTAAAAATCCGCCTTCACCTGCAAGACTGGTGAATGATTATACAGGTACGCTTACAGAAGATCAGAAACAGCACCTCGAACAAAAATTACTACGCCTTGATGATTCAACGTTTACTCAGATAGCAGTTGTTATTGTTCCTTCAACAAATGGACAGGATGTAGCAGATGCTGCGATCGAATTGGGAAGATCATGGGGAGTAGGTAATAAGAAGAACAACAGTGGTGTTGTATTACTTATTGCAAAAAATGATCGTAAACTAAATATTTCGCCTGGCTATGGATTGGAAGGAGCATTAACGGATGCAGAATGTCGTGATATCATCCAGGATATTATCAGGCCCAATTTTAAGGGGGAAGACTACTATCGCGGTATTGATGAAGGTACTGATGCGATCATAAAAGCAGTGAAAGGAACATTCAATACACCGCATGCAAGAAAATCAATTGGAAAAGGTGGCGGTAAGTTGATCTTTATAATTATTATCATCATTGTTGTATTGATCCTTCGCTCGGGCGGTAGGGGTGGCGGTGGAATGATGAGCAGGAGGGGAAGCGGTTTCTGGGGACCATTCATACTTGGTAATATGCTTGGTGGTGGCGGAAGTGGAGGAGGTAGTAGTTGGGGTGGAGGAAGCTCTGGTGGCGGCGGCTTCGGCGGTTTTGGTGGAGGTAGTTTTGGTGGTGGTGGATCGAGTGGAAGCTGGTAGAACATAACATGTTTGAAGACAAAATACAATTTCACGCAAAGACGCAAAGAAAAATACAAAAGGCCGCAAAGATTAATTTCTTTGCGGCCTTTGCGATTCTTTGCGCCTTTGCGTGAAATCCATTTATCAGTAATCAGCAAACCTTTTCTTCGCAAGGTTCATTTTCACGTTCTGTTTCCAAAGTTATATGCTGAATATTTTTGTGTTGTAATTGATGGCGTAACTGGTGTTTTATCTCGTGCTCCCGTTCTATTGTTGTTTCTTTAAGTAAAACCAAATGTGCAGTCAATGCATTTTCAGTTGTACTGATCGCCCAGATATGTATGTGATGTATATCTTTTATACCTGCAACTTTTATGGCAGTATTTTTTATATCATCAAGGTTGATGCCTTCCGGAACACCGTCAAGGGATAAACGCAAACTGTCTTTAAGTAATTTCCACGTGCTTAAAAGAATAAAGAGCACAACAATAATGCTCAGCAGGCTGTCTATCCAATACAAATTTGTATAGAATATTATGATGCCACCTACAGCGATACCGAGCGAAACAACAGCATCACTTAACAAATGCAGGTAAGCACTTTTTTGGTTAAGGTCTTTATCCTTACCACGAATAAACATAAGAGCAGTTATACCATTGATCAGGATACCTATTCCCGCTACCCATGCAATCGTTTGGCCAGGCATGGGCTCGGGGTTAAGGAAACGATGGATCGCTTCATATACAATGGCGCCAATAGAAGCCAATAGAACCATCCCATTAAACAACGCTACAAGAATAGACGTTTTGCGGTAACCGTAAGTATAGTGTTTGTTTGATCTTACTTTTAAAAGCCGGAATGCTAAAAGAGAAAGCGCCAGCGTTGCAACATCAGCAAGATTATGTCCTGCATCTGAAAGCAATGAAAGTGAGTGGATATACAGCCCAACAATTACTTCAATCACAACAAATAAAAAATTCAGAGAAATGCCAATGATAAAAGCCCGGTTTATATCAGCTGGTTTAACTGAATGATCATGGTGGTGGGAGTGGTCGTGTGGCATGGGGCAAAGTTAGTAACGTTTAACGTTTAAAGGTTTTTTCAATTCGAAAAAACGGTTTAACCTTAAACGACTTAAACCTTTAAACGAATAAGTACCTAATAAAAAAGCAGTCTCACAACGAGACTGCTTTAACTTATAAATTTTATTAACCCTATTATGTATTCGGAAACACTGATTTGATATAATTCTCAATCTCACTTCCCTTAGCTTTAGAAATTTTATCAAAAGCAGATTTGAAAGTTGGATCTACATAAACCCTGTATGGTTCTGGAATAACATTTCTGAAACGCATCATATAGTCAACGCCCTTCTTTAGTTTAGCAATGTCATTCACTTTCAAAAGGTATTCAGCAAACTGATTGGTTAAACCAAGTTTTTCCTGGGTTAAAGGAGCATTATTGTAACTACTTGCAATAAAATCAAAATCTGCTTCAGTTCCGTTTTCAAGCAATATTTTGTTTACCTGTTTGCCAAGATCACCTTTTGCATCGCTGCTGTATTTTTTTGCAAGCGTATATGCGTTTGCTGCATCAAGTGCTGCAAGGCCTTTAAATGCTGCACCTGCTACACTGTAAGAAGAATCGGAAACTGCAGCCTGGTATATTGGTAAATATTTAGCATCCCCGTTCTTTACAAGATAGTTGATAGCAGCAGCTCTCACTTTTTTATTGTTATCCTTTTTAGCCATTTCTTCAATGTCTGATAAAACAACAGGATCTGATTTATAAGGAGAAGCAGCGATCTTCTGAATGGTAGTGATCTTCAGTTTTGAGAATTTATCATGAAGGCCTTTCGCCAGTTCAGGCATGTTCTTTTTTGCGAAATAATCAAGCGCTTCTTTTCTATCGAGATAATTCTTTGCGTATTTAAATTGATTGATAAAATTTTCGTCAGTTTTATTGTCTGTTTTTTCAGCCAACAATATTTTTTCAGCATCAACATTTATCAATTCCGGTTTGCTGGTTACATTAAAGTAAAAAGTATCTGATTGATTTTTTAACCACACATTGTAACGTTTTGCTGTACCACCAGTATAAACATCTATAGCAATCGGTAAAGTGAATACTTTACCGCTCTTTTGAGTTTGTGTTACAACAACCTCAGCAACGCCAGTCATACCCGGAATTTCATAATTATAGTCGATCTTTAATTTCGGGTGCCCGCTTCCGTAATACCATTGGTTCCAAAACCAGTTCATATCTTTTCCTGTCACTTCCTCAAATGCAAGACGCAACTGGCCGGCTTCGCCTGATTTGAATTTATTTGTTGTCAGGTAATTGTTGAGTGATTTGAAAAAAGCATCATCTCCAACATAATTGCGTAACATGTGAAGGATGCGGCCGCCTTTATTATAACTTACCCTGTCAAATACATCTTCTTTATTAAAATAATGGAACCTTACAAGGTCTTTTCCTTCGCTGCCGCTTTGAAAATATTCAAGCATATCATCATAGTTATGTTCGTCGGCAAAATCTTTTCCGTATTTATATTCATCCCATAAGTATTCGCTGTAATTGGCAAAACTTTCATTAACGGTGATATTGCTCCAGCTTTCAGCCGTTACATAATCTCCAAACCATTGATGAAACAATTCATGCGCAATGGTTTCTTCCCAGCCATTGCCATCAACCAACTGGCGGCCATTTTGATTGGCGCTTTCCTGGTGAAGTGTAGCTGTAGTGTTTTCCATCGCACCACTTACATAATCCCTTCCTACGATCTGGGAATATTTTGGCCATGGAAAATCTACACCTGTTTTTTCTGAAAAGAATTTCATCATCTCTGGAGTATTACCAAAGATCCTGCGTGCAAACGGCTCGTATTCCTTCTCTACATAATAACTAACTTCTTTTCCTTTGTAGGTATCTTTTGTAATCGTGAAATCGCCTACACCCATAAAGAACAAATAAGGAGAATGTGGCAGATCCATTTTCCAGTAATCAGTTCTTGTGCCATCCGCATTTTTCTTTTTGCTGATCAATAACCCATTACTAAGCGTTACATATTTATCAGGCACCGTCATGCTGATCTCTTCTGTTGTTTTTTGATTGGGCTTATCAATGGTAACCATCCATGCGCTATTGGCTTCTGTTTCACCCTGCGTCCATATTTGTGTGGGCTTGTCTTTGTCTTCTCCTTTTGGATTGATGAAATATAGGCCCTTTGCATCTGTAATGGCAGCGCTGCCTTCTGCTTTTAATTCATCAGGCTTGCTTATATAATCTATATACAGTGTATATTTTTCGCCACCCATGTACAACCTGTTTAGTTTTACATGCAACTGCATACCATCGTATGTATATTTTAATGGGGTCTTCGTGGTTCCGCTCATTATAGATAATTCTTTTATATCCATTCCTTTTGCATCCAGCAACAAGGAATCAGTAGGATAAAAATGTGGTTGAAGGGTTAACCACTCTTTTCCATACATCCAGGATTTGCTATAATCGAATCTTACATCCAGTTTTGTATGTACCAGGTCATTGATCTTTGGATTGCTTTCCCGGTATATTTTTTTCCAGGAAGTATCCTTGGGTTCATCATCATCTCCGGGCTGTGCCTTAGCTAAAAAAGGAATTGCCGCAATCGCAAGCAAAAAGAGAACTTTCTTCATATTTAAAATTTTGAGGCGTAAAAGTAAAGTCTGATTATTTAATATTTCTAAATATTTTTATAAATGGTAAGTGAGCCATATTAATTAGCTTTGAACGGAAAACTTATATTAATGTATGCGATTTTTTAATTACCTCGTTTTCTCTTTTTTATTTTTATCGAATGCAAAGGCCCAGCATGTTCACTTTGTGTATATCCAAACCGAAAATAAACAGGCTTTTTATGTGAAGATCAATGAAAAAATATACAGTTCTTCAGCTTCGGGTTATGCAATTATTTCAAAACTTTTAACAGGAACATATAAACTGAACATTGGATTTCCTAAAAATGAATGGCCTTCACAAAATATTGATATCAATATAACCGATAAAGACAAAGGCTTTTTATTAAAGAACTTTGAATCGAAGGGATGGGGCTTATTTGATATACAAACAATGGATATAATTATGGCTACGGCTTCAGCAATAATAACGACACCTGCTCCTATACAAAAAACAGATGCGTTTTCTAATACGCTTGCTAAAGTAACCAATACGCCATCTATCGGGCAACAGGAACCAAAAGATTCCACAGCTATCGTTGCAGGTGATGCTTCACCCCCGGTAAAAGATGAAACTACTCCTGTTTCAATACAGCCCACACAGGCAAACCAGGTATTGTCTGTTCTAGACAGCAATGGGAGATCAGCAATTTATACTTTGAATAATGGTAGTGGGGTTGATAGCATCAGGGTATTTATCCCATACGAAAAAAAGGACAATGCAAATGAAGCGGATGCGGCAATTAACGGGCTGGCTGGTTCAACTATAAATAAAGATAATATTACTGTACCTGCAATAAACCCGGTTCCATCAAATAAAAATGAATACAAAGTTACCCTTGTAAATCCTGCTTGCAGATCAACAGCAACAGAAAGCGACTTTTTAAATATGCGCAGAAAAATGGCTGCAGCCGGGAAAGATGAAGATATGCTGGCAGTTGCAAAAAAAGGATTTAAATCAAAATGCTTTACTACTGACCAGGTTAAAAATTTAAGCC
>JASGIL010000001.1:3200000-5968807 GCA_047601875.1 Ferruginibacter sp.
ACTGGTCGAGAGATCCTGCACGGAAAATAATCGGGCATCAAACCATGAACCGAAGTTCTAAGATTGCTACTACGTAGTATATCGGTAGGGGAGCATTGAAATCAGCTGTGAAGGTGTGTGGCGATGCATGCTGGAGCGATTTCAAAAGAAAATGTAGGCATAAGTAACGATAATTAAAGTGAAAAACTTTAACGCCGTAAACCCAAGGTTTCCTGATCAATGTTAATCAGATCAGGGTTAGTCGGGTCCTTAGGCGAACCCGAAAGGGGTAGCTGATGGCAAGTTGGTTAATATTCCAACACCTGCTTTTACTTCGATGGGGTGACGGGGTAGTGAAAGGTCCGCGTTCTTACGGAATAGAACGTTAAAGGGTGTAGATATAGGTTGTGTAGGCAAATCCGCACGACTTGTCGAACCTGATAGTACGGCAAAGCTTCGGCAGCGCTGATAGTGACCCTAATCAAACCTCCGAGAAAAACCTCTAAGTTATGGTAGAAGCAGCCCGTACCGCAAACCGACACAGGTGGGTGGGATGAATATTCTAAGGCGCTCGGGTGAGCCTTGGAGAAGGAACTAGGCAAATTAACGCTGTAACCTCGGGATAAAGCGTGCCCGCTTCGGCGGGCCACAGTAAAATGGTTCAACCAACTGTTTAGCAAAAACACAGGGCCCTGCAAAATCGAAAGATGACGTATAGAGCCTGATACCTGCCCGGTGCTGGAAGGTTAAGGAAGGATGTTCGGAGCAATCCAAAGCTTCTGACTGAAGCCCCAGTAAACGGCGGCCGTAACTATAACGGTCCTAAGGTAGCGAAATTCCTTGTCGGGTAAGTTCCGACCTGCACGAATGGTCTAATGAGTTGAACACTGTCTCCTCCAAGAGCCCGGTGAAATTGTAGTATCGGTGAAGATGCCGGTTACCCGTCACGGGACGGAAAGACCCCATGAACCTTCACTACAACTTTGCATTGATTTTGAATTTTTGATGTGTAGGATAGTTGGGAGACTTTGAAGCTGTGTCGCCAGGCATGGTGGAGTCAACGTTGAAATACCAACCTTTAAACATTTAGAATCTAATCCCTAACGGGAAACAGTGCATGGTGGGTAGTTTGACTGGGGTGGTCGCCTCCTAAAGTGTAACGGAGGCTTGCAAAGGTTCCTTCAGTACGGTTGGTAATCGTACATAGAGCGTATTAGTATAAGGGAGCTTGACTGTGAGACTTACAAGTCGAGCAGGGACGAAAGTCGGCTAAAGTGATCCGGCGGTTCTGTATGGAAGGGCCGTCGCTCAAAGGATAAAAGGTACTCTGGGGATAACAGGCTGATCTCCCCCAAGAGCTCATATCGACGGGGAGGTTTGGCACCTCGATGTCGGTTCGTCACATCCTGGGGCTGGAGAAGGTCCCAAGGGTTCGGCTGTTCGCCGATTAAAGTGGCACGTGAACTGGGTTCAGAACGTCGCAAGACAGTTCGGTCCCTATCTGTGATGGGCGCTAGTAAATTGCGAGGACATGACCTTAGTACGAGAGGACCGGGTCGTATGTACCGCTGGTGTATCTGTTGTGCCGCCAGGTGCAATGCAGAGTAGCTACGTACAGCATGGATAAACGCTGAAAGCATCTAAGCGTGAAACCATCCTCAAGATGAGTTTACTTTTAAGGGTCGTCAAAGACTATGACGTTGATAGGCTATAGGTATAAAGGTGGTGACATCAAAGCCGAGTAGTACTAATTGCCCGTAAGCTTTATTTTTTTTATTTTCAACTTCGGTTGTAAATAATACAATTACTCTTTATTACAATCTTATTCCAATATGTCACCTTATTAACGTTTAACGGTTAACGTTCAACGTGTAACGTTTTATGGTGGTTTTGCCGAGGGTGTTCACCTCTTCCCATACCGAACAGAGAAGTTAAGCCCCTCATGGCCGATGGTACTGCACAAAAATGCGGGAGAGTAGGTAGCTGCCATATTCATTGAAGCCTCACGATTTATCGTGGGGCTTTTTTATTTTACGGATGTCTCTAAGGATGTCGTTGAACATTGAATATTGAGCGTTGAATATCGAACATTCAATTGGAAACTTCAATTATCAGAAGGCCTGTAAGAAATATTCAACGCTCAATATTCAATACTCAACGGAAAACAAACACTTCCTCCGAAACCTTGGAACCCCTGAAACTTTTGTATCTTGCTCCAATTATTAATCACTTACCAAAACAACTTTATGAAACATCTTTTAACAGCACTGCTCTTTACAACTATTCTTTTTTCATGTAAAAAAAGCAGTGATGATAACAACAATAACAACCAGCAAAAATCAAAAACAACGCTGCTCACACAGGCTCCTTGGTATCATACACTGGTGCAAAAAAGATCCAGCCCTTCCGATCCCTGGGAAACAAATAATTTCAGCATGCAGCCCTGCGGCATGGATGATATTTTTACATTTGGATCTACTGGCTCATATCTTTGGGATGATGGAGCAACCGACTGTGGCACAAGTCCGCAAACACTTGAAAGCGGAACATGGGTGTTTGCCAATAATGAAACGCATATGACCGTTACCCTTACCAATACTCCAGGGGTTACCCCGGTTCAGGATTGGACGATCGAGCAGTTAGATGAAAATACTCTTATCTATAGCTACTATTTTGCTACAGGGCCGTATTACAGGAAGACCATGGCCCACTAAAAAACAGGGATAGTACTTCAAAAGACGAAATGCTTTTTGTTTTCCCTTACATTGCTGTTGTAAAAGCAACCTGATTTTATACATCGTGGGGCTTTATTTGTTATACCTGAAAACATGTTTCACATATGCATCCAGGTTTTTATTATTTTTTGCCTTTTCTTTCATCTCCCTGATCACATCAAGCGTATTGCCATTTACAATTACTCCAGTGATTTCACAACTATTTAGTCGATAAGTGATTTTTTTATTAGAGGGAGCGAAATAGTCGCTGCGTATAATATCGAGAAACCCTGTAGTGAGTGATCTGAAATCTTTATTTGACGAAAATACAAGATCATCCAGGAAAGTAGTGAATTCTATATTATGAGATATTGCTAAATCGTATAACTTATTTCCGGTTTCCATAAATACGAGATTGGAGATTATAGGTGAACTGGGTGCTCCTTGAGGCAAAGAGCCATTGCATGTAGTCAGTCTCGTTATTATTCTCGCTACTTCCCAGGAGTATCCAATTTTGACAAGCGTTCTGAAAACCTGGTCGTGTTTAATATTCGGAAAGAATTTCTTTAAATCAATTTTGAGATAATATTTTTTATTGCGGTGATGATAGGCATGATCTATATTGTTTGTGCCTTTTATAGATCCATACATGTAATCAGGCAATTTTATTCCGGATAACTCTTCAGAAATTTTTTGTTGCATTATTTTTAAAATCTTTTCCGGAATAAAAAGATCTCTGTATTGTATCTCACCCTTAAGTCTTTGAAACTCTCCGAATTTTTTCTTTTCTTTCTTTTGGTAATAATAGCACTGTTCTATTTGATGCATCAGGTAATTGACTTGACGGTATCCACCCAAAAAATGATATAATTGTTCAATATTTTTTATCATAAAAAAAAGCCAGGGTTAGAGTAAGCTTTTTAAAATTACCGCAAAGCGACTTAAAGAAAATAATAGATCTTTAAGTACAAACCAAAAATGACCTTTGCTTTTTAATTTGCTTTTTTCACCTGTTTTTCCGGCATAAATCACATACTCTGTTTCAGATAATTCGTAGTAGAACTTTAATCCAGATTTTGTAATACTTTTTCGTAATAGTTTACGTTTAATTTTCTTTTTCATTTTTGAAAATTTGAGTTGGAGGTAATATCACCGCCCCCAAACACCAACTCATGTTATAATATCGTCTTACCTGAGATAAACACCTGGCTATTTCAATTACCGCCCCCAAATAGAAAGCTGTGCTGTGTAAATAAATACACTTTAAGAGTTGAGTTGGAAAAGTATTAGGATCAAAGAACTTTTTCAAAAATCATAAACTGATAATTAAATTCTATTTTAAAATATCAACAGGTGTGCATACAGCAATATTAAAGTGAATTAAAATCCTTAAAGTGAATAGGGGCACGACCTTTTAAAGTGTAAACCTGCAAAGGCAGAGAACTTTTGAAACTTTTAAACATTTGAAAAGTATTGAATCAAATCTTTACCCTACACATTGATGATCTGGAAAAGTATTTGCAATCTTATTTGTAATAAACATTAATCAATTGTTATGAATAAAAAAGAATTATTAGCCGCTTATCTTAAAGAAATGCAGGCAGAAGCCACTGCCACCCGCAAATGCCTCGAAAGAATTTCAGAAAGCACATACGCTTTCAAACCCCATCCAAAATCCATGGAAATGGGATACCTGGTACTGCTTGTGGCAGAAATTCCACTTTGGATAACACACACCATCGAAAAAGGAGAAATTGATTTTGCAACGTTCAAACATGCACAGCCAAAAAACACAAAAGAAATACTCGATCATTTCGAACAAAACCTGCAAAGCGCTGTTGAAGCTATGAACAATGCAACCGATGATCAGCTAAACAGGGAATTTGTTTTAAAAGCCAACGGGCAAAAATTGTTCAGCGCAGCTGTGATGGACAGTATTGGTTCCACCCTCAATCACTGGGTGCATCATCGTGGACAGTTAACGGTATATATGCGGCTGAATGAAATTGCAGTGCCTTCTATTTACGGGCCGTCGGCTGATGAAAAGCAGTATACAGATCATTTGTGAGGAAACGTTAAACGTTCAACGTTCAACGTTTGCAAGCACCATCAAAAAAAATAAACTACACAAACGCTAAACGTATAAAACGCTCACCATGCCAACCAAAGCCACCAAAAAATCCGGCCTAAAAAATTCCCTTGTAGCAAATATCAATGCAAGAAAAAAATCCGGCACCTCCCGGAGCAAAGCAGACTCTACCATTTCAGACAAAGCCTATAAAAAAATGCAGGAGAACTGGGGCAAACCCAAAAAGAAAAAATGACACGATTAAATTGTCATTGCACCTTTTGCATTCCTCTTTGCGCCTTTGCGTGAGGCCTCACGCAGAGCCTCTAAGTTTCGCAAAGCCGCAAAGCATTCCGACAACTAATATACATTATCACATCTCCACAAACCAACATAAAAAAAGTGCCCCGCTACCGGGGCACTTTTCATTTAACCTTCAGCTTCTTTATTCAAATTTTTTAAAGATCGATTCTACATTTTTATCGATGTCCTTATCAGAGACATGCTTATCCGAAAGTTCCCTGCTGGCCCAGCCCTGCCAAACCGCCTTATCCGTTTTTGCATCAATAAGGGTAACCGTTACTTTTCCTTCCCTCGTAGTGGTGGTATAAGTATCGTATCCCAAAAACTGCGAAGGGAAATAATAAGTATAAAAGCGCCCGTTACGCCTGTTGAAGAACGTTCTGCCGTAAGGCTGTGAATAAACAGGATTATTTCTTTCCTCCGCATTTTTTTCAACAACCACATCTGCACTGATAAATACATCCGGGTCTGCATCCGTTTTGCTCAAGCCATTTTTTTGCAGCTGTTTATCAACGGCATCGTGTATACGCTCATCGAGGATCTGCTTTCTCCTGCTTTTTGCCTGCGCTGTGTCATCTTCGGGTGCCCAGCTGTAGGTCTTGAATTTTGAAAGATCTGCACCCGGTGTTTTTTCTATGTGTGCAGTGTTGGCACAGGACGAAACAAAGACCATTCCTGCAACCGCCAGCACCGCATTTCTTAATAACCTGGTTAACATATATACTCCTTTTTTTATTACTAGCTACAACAAAAGCCATACTGGTATTTGTGAAATTTTTTTATAACGTAGCCTGTGGTACTATTTAACAATCTATTCAGTGAAAAAGATTCTATGTATAAACAATTGAAAGATTTATGTAAACTACCAGTACGGTTGAAGCATCGAAATAGGTTCGATTTTTTCCTGGAGCCACAAAGGCACAAAGACATAAAGCTGCACTAAGAAATACTGCCTTTGTGCCACTTCGTGCCTTTGCGTCTTTGTGGCAAAAACAGCCATTTAACTTTTTATCCCGTTTTCTTATCCATCAACTCCTGCTTTATCCTCATCACCATGATCTTCGCCTTCAACGGCAACTGCTTCGATTCATCAAATTTTGAAAGCTTGCAACACACCCCATGGTAAAGCATTTGCAACCACAGTTTTTCTTTTTCATTCGTTTGTTTATCACAGTTATCCATCATTTTTTTAATGAGCAACATTTGCTGATGAAGTACGGCATGCCTGTTTTTTATTACGGATAGTTGCTGCTGTAGCCTGTTGGCTTTGTTCAATTCAACAGCCAGACGTGGGTGAAGATTATGTTCCAAAGGTTTCAGAGGCTCCGGAAGTTCAGAAGATGCCTCATAACCTCTTGAACTTTTTGAACCTCTTGAACCTGTTAACGTGCTATCCGGAGTTTTTAACTCCGGATCATCCTTCTCAAACTCCACCACCATCATCTCCAGCCTTCCAAGCTGCAGCAATGCATGCGTAGGCAAATTGCGTATTCCCCTTTCATAAAGTGCCACCAGGCTGCGTGAAATACCTAGCCAACTTGCTGCATCCTCTTGGCTAATGCCAAATTTTTCGCGTATGTTTTTTAAGCTGCTCATAGATGTAACATTTTTTTTGTAACAATTGTTACAGATTTATTGATACAAAATGAGGGCGGTTGGGTTAAAAAGGAAAAGTTAAAAGCTGCTATTAAGAGCTACTTCGGTTAAGTGTTAATCAAGCGACTAAATTTATAATTACAACATAACTTATTTTCTTAGTATTTTATTGCTAATATTATTAGTAATAGTATATTTGCTAACATACTTGGTAGTAATAATTATTTACAAATTTTTAAAGTTATTTTGCATGGAACATACGAATCAATATATAGCATCTGAAATATCTTCTTTTGTCTATGACCCCAAACAATTAACAATATTTGAAAAAGAATCTGAAATGAATAGCACTGATTCACTAAAGTATCCAAGAAGAGTTACCAGAAAAATTGCAAACGTAGTCTATAAACTTAATTCTCCGAGCGAAGTCGTGTCTATGACTATGAAAAAAATTCCTAGTTCAAACACTAAAATTGAAAAAATAATAGAACAAGAGCTTATTTTAAATAATATAAGCTACACAACTTCAAACTTGCTGATTGAAAATATAGATGGTAAACCGGATTTTGTTCTACCAAGGTATAGAATTGCAATTTTTTGTGACGGAGAATTTTGGCACGGTAAAGATTTTGATAAAATGAAAATAAAAAACAACGCAGAATTTTGGACAGGAAAAATAGAGAGAAATATTTTAAGAGATGAGCAAGTAAATTATGGCCTTAATAAAAAGGAATGGAAGGTCTTTAGATTTTGGGAAAATGAAATAAAAGAAAATTCCCAAAAATGCATAGACAAGGTTAAGCAATATATTAGCAAGGTAGAAGAAGACCAAAAATTCAAATTCACTTTTGTAGATTTATTTGCAGGAATTGGAGGATTTAGAATTCCTTTAGAAGAATTAGGCGGAAAATGTCTTGGGTTTTCAGAGATTGATAGACATGCAATAGAAACTTATAGAACAAATTTCTTGGGATTCAAAAATTCTGATGAGATAGAATTAGGAAGCATTACCAATCTTGAAAAACTTCCTTTTCCGAAAATTGATTTGATTGTTGGAGGCGTTCCTTGCCAGGCTTGGTCTGTGGCGGGTAAAATGAGAGGTTTTGATGATCCAAGAGGAAAATTATGGAATGATACTTTAAGAGTAGTAAAATTAAATAAACCTAAGGCTTTTATTTTTGAGAATGTTAAAGGCTTAATAGATCCTCGAAACAAAGAAAGTCTTCAATTAATTGTTGAAAGTTTTGAAGATGCGGGATACTTTGTAAAATTTAAGTTACTTAATTCATATGATTTTGGATTACCTCAAAACCGAGATAGAATATTTATTGTCGGAATAAATAAGAAGTACGGAGTAAAAAATTCGTTTAAATTTCCGTTACCTCAAAACAAAAAATCATTTCTAAATGAAATAATTAATGGAATAGATTCGAATGATCCTACTTATAAAAAAGAGATTATTGACCCTAAGCAATTATTTGGTGATAAAATACCCATGAGCAGAAATAGATTTCAAAAGCTTAATGAATTTAATGATTTTTTTATTTTTTGCGATACACGTAATGGTCATACAACTATACATTCCTGGGATATAATAAGAACCTCAAAACGAGAAAAAGAAATTTGCATGACGATACTTAAAAATAGACGTAAAAGTATCTATGGTAGTTCCGATGGGAATCCGCTTTCCTTTAAAGATTTGAAAGCATTGATTCCTAAGTTAAAAGAATCTGAATTAAAGCATTTGATAAGTAAAAAGATATTAAAATTCCAAGCCGACGAAGGGTATGTATTTGTCAATTCTAAAAATTCGGCAGGAATTAATGGTATTTATAGAATTTATTTACCCCAATCAAATATATTTTCAACTTTAACTGCAACCGGAACAAAAGATATGGTTGCTTTAAAAAATATTCATGCTAAAACGCCTCATGAGTATAAAGAAAAGTTCATAGAAGAGATTATTAAATCCAAAAAATATCGGCCAATAACGGCCAATGAAGCTGGTAAATTACAAGGATTTCCAAAATGGTTTGCAGTTCATAAAAACGAAAAACTCGCAAAAAAGCAATTCGGAAACGCGGTTTCAACGTCTGTTATTTATAACTTGGGGGTTCAACTACTAAAAACAGACATTTTTAAAAATGACCAAACAAGAGAAATTTCAAATCTTAGAGAGATATAAAGAATGGTTTCGAGACGCGTTCATGATAGCTCACAAAAAAAATACTAAAAAATTAATTGACATTTCTGAATTTAATATCAATCCTTTTACTGTTTTTTATTTAGCAAAATTTTTTAAAGGAGATACTTCACCAAGGAGCGTTGCCGAAGTTTTATTATATCCACGCATATTAGGTACGTCGGTAACCACTACATTTGGTCATGGCATGCAAAAATTCATTTCACAAATTCTAGGGGCATATGGCTCAACTACTGCGGGTATAGATATAGAATTCACGGATCAAGTTGATGGTAGAAAAAAATATTGTCAATTAAAATCAGGCCCTAACAGTTTGAATAATGCAGATGTTACTACAATTGATAATGACTTTCAGGCTATCAGAAATTTGGCAAGGACCAATAACTTAAATTTACAATATGGGGATTTGATTTTCGGGTTATTATATGGTGAAAGAGAAGAATTGAATTCCTTTATAAAATTACTTGAGTCACGAGATATTACGGTAATTGTTGGTAAGGAATTTTGGAACCATTTTACTGGTGATGAGGACTTTTATGAAGCATTATTTGCTGCCTCTGCTGAGGTTGCCAAAGAAGCAGATTTTGCACCTTTTTTAGAAGATATTATTAATAAATTAGCAGTTGAAGTTGAAAAAAAATATAAAGATTATTACGATCAGAACTTCGATGAAATTGTCGACACAGAGTAAATTTACAAATCCCATGCTACAAGTGCTGTCCTGAGTTTTTAACTTACTGCGTAACAAATACCGATGTAAGCTGGCAATGTTCGTTCCATCCGATAGTGAATATTGAACCATATAACATTAGAATACATTTTCGATAATACTTCTTTTAACACCTCCCCATATAACTTCCCCCCCTTCCCCCATATCATTCTACCGTAAACAATTTTATTTACCAAAAAATGATGTACAATGAAAAATTCTACAA
The DNA here is from genome assembly GCA_047601875.1 of Ferruginibacter sp. Classification (GTDB taxonomy): domain Bacteria; phylum Bacteroidota; class Bacteroidia; order Chitinophagales; family Chitinophagaceae; genus Ferruginibacter. The sequence continues at coordinate 3,209,799 of JASGIL010000001.1, forward strand.
AAACAATTTATTTCCTGAAAGTTTGCGAGAGTGCAGTTACGGGCAGGTTTGTTAGTGTGGCTTATGCAAGGCGATATCCTGCAACCACTTTTACGGAAACAATAAAGGTAATGAGGAAGAAATTATGATGCATGTTTGTTTGGATGGCTGATAAGACGGGAAAATGTATTTTTCTTCGTCTTTTTTATTTTAGAAAACGAAGGTTTGTAAGATATACTTTGGTAGGGTGTTGCGTTTGAATTTTCATTTCTAATCTTTGTTGCGAGGAACGAAGCGACCTGGTAGAAAAAAGATTGCTTCGTTCCTCGTAATGACGTCTTTGAGAAAAGCGGCTATTAATTAGAGTTAGTAGTATAATTGAAGTCTAAAACTTTGTTAAAGCAATTTTTTTTTTATGTCTTTTTTATCCATACATAATCTTATATACAACAGGCGATATTGCCTGCTAAAAAATAAAATATAAGATTATGAACTACAGTTTTACTCTTTTGAATTCAAAAGAAGATTGCGACGCAATGATTGCAATCGCAAACAAAAACAAAGCGATGTTCGAGTACAAAAAGTACTTGCTCATCCACAAAAAAGACATGGCAACAGGCAGTGCTGTCGGAATTGAAACAGAACTGCAATCTGTAAACGCAGAGATCGCTGCCCTGGAACCGGTGATCGCCGGCCTTCCTGAAGGCAACACTAAGAAGGATTACATGAGCAGGAAGACAAAACTCGAGTTCAAAAGATTTACTTTGAACGAGCGTAAGAAAAGCCACGGCGTGATCTCTCTACTGGATGCAGAAGTTGATATCGGTTGTATTGACAAGGATATTGAAGAGACCAATGCTTTTATTGCGGGTGTGAATGAACGTAGGGCTTCTTTATAACCGTGTTTTCTTTTCATGACGATCCCTGCCGGAGTTTTCCGGCGGGGATTTTTCATGTATGACGGTAAAATCTTATTGGCTTAAATCGTGCTTTTCTTGAATTTTAAAATACCGTGAAAACACCCTTGTTACTTATTTGTGATTTGTGTTATTTCAAAAATAATTACATGATTCAACAGAAATTATTTAGTGAATATTCCGTTGCACTTGTTTGCAAACGAAGAAAGAACAGGATCGATATGGCATGCAGCCAGGTTTCGGGTTTAAAAGAAATGCTTGAACGATTTAATCGTAGGATGTGTGTAGAAAGTAAATCAATACGTACACGGATAAATTATAGCAGGAATATTGCCAGCATTTCAATGCATTATCAAAAAATTCCATCGTTACTTAGTGCTGACGAAATATCCGATTATCTCTTTTATATAAAAAACAATCGACCAGGAATCTCAGCTACGTTTTTTAAACATACCATTTATGGCTTAAAAGCATTGTTCAGGATCGAGCAAGTACCTGAAATAAATGTTTGTCTTCCTAAAATAAAAGCTGAAAGAATTATTCCCGTTATTCTTACAAAAGAGGAAGTGAAACGTATGATTAATCAAGCAGGGATTTTCAGAAATCAAGTTATAATATCATTACTATACAGCAGTGGTATGCGTTGTGGTGAGTTAGTAAATCTCAGCATATGCGATATTGATCTTGAGCGAAATATGCTTATCATTCGCAGATCAAAAAACAGGAAAGACCGGTGTATTTCATTGGGTGATGTGATGAAAGAAATGATTATTCGCTATTGCGACATGTATAAGCCGCTTGACAAGATGTTTAACTGGATCAAAAAGAGAAATGGTGAAGATACTTCTGTTTTGAAAGACGGGCGCAGGAGTTTGCAGAAACTAGTGAAGGAAATTGCAGCTTCAGCAGGAATCAGTAAAAATATTTCAGTACATACTCTACGTCATACTTTCGCAACACACCTGATAGAGGCTGGATATAATATTTTTACAGTACAGGAATTGATGGGGCATTCCTCTGTATTATTTACGATGCAGTATATTCATATTGCGCAGATGGAGATTGTAAAGACTTTTAATTTGATGGATAAACTGGATAATTTGAATATTAATTGTACAGGAACACCGTTTTTTATGAATATAGAATAAAACTTTTCTCGTCTCGGCCTGGTGTTTTATTCATATGAATCGCTGCCGGATTTTCCGGGAGGGATTTTTTTTATCCTGAGTTTATAGCTCAGGACTTACTAATAATAAATTAAATCCTGAGTTTATAACTCAGGATAGGTGGTAGAATATCGAACAAGGAACACGGAACAAGGAATGTTGAAGTTTTAAGAATTCAATAATAATATTTTCATTACAACACCTGCACAATCAAAAATTTCAAATAATGCGTATTCTCCTGCCCGCTAATAATCGGATGGTCCGCAGATTGCGCATTAAATACTACCTGGCGTATTCTTCTTTTTGCATCACGGGCTGCTTTTACAATCGTGTCATAAAATAATTCTGGGCTCACTAGGTTGGTGCAACTTGAAGTAACAAGAAAACCCCCGGGCTTTACCAGTTTTATTCCGCGAAGGTTGATCTCTTTATATCCTGTTACGGCTTTGTCAATATTGCTGCGACTTTTGGCAAAAGATGGAGGATCGAGCATAACAACATCCCAGCGCTTTTCTTCTTTTGTTAAGTTTTTTAAAGTGTCAAATGCATTTACACATTCGAAACGGCAAATATTTTCTAATCCATTCAATGCAGCATTTTTATTACACATATCAACGGCACTTTGTGATATGTCGAGGCCCAATACCGACTTTGCGCCATAATAGGCAGCACTGATCTCAAACGATCCTGTATAACAAAAGGCGCCTAAAACATCTGCATCTTTTACAATGTTGCGGATGGCCCGACGATTATCCTGTTGGTCTAAGAAATAACCTGTCTTTTGTCCATTGGCAATATCAACATGCATTTTTACACCGCCACTTCCGTCTTCATTTTTATTTTCTGTGATGATGATGCTGGTGTCAAATTCAGGGGATAAAAATCCCTTTTGTTGTTGCATGCCTTCCAGTTCTCTTACAGGTACATCGTTTCTTTCGTAAATACCTTTTGGATTGAACAATTCATTTAATGCTTTTACAATGGATGGTTTCCATACATCAATGCCCAATGCCATTGTTTGTATTACGAAATAATCATTGAACTTATCAATGATCAGCTGCGGTATATCATCTGCCTCACCAAAAATAAGGCGGCAGTTTTCGGTATAGCCTAAACGCTGGCGATACTGCCATGCCTGTTCAATCCTGTTTTTAAAAAATGCATCGTTGATCGTTTCGCTTTTATTCCTGGTAAGTAATCTCACAGCAATGAGTGATCCGGGATTGTAATAACCCCTTCCGATAAATGTCTTATCGAAAGTATATACATCAACAACCTCACCGGGTGCGGCATTGGTATCTTTTTCTTTTCCCCTGTTGATCTCATTGGCAAATATCCAGGGATGTCCCTGTTCTACACGTTTACTGATGTTTTTATTTAAGACAATGCTCTTCATGCGGTAAAAATACTTGCTAATTTGGAAATTTGAAGATTTGAAAATGTGCTGATGAAAGTTTTTTGATTTAAAGCACTTTGGTAAAAAGTTGCTTTCATTTTCAAATCGCCTTGTCTCCAAATTTTTTTAATATACCCAACCTTTTTCTTTGTTACTATAGTTATGTCCGATAGGTGGACTAACAACCATGCCTGCCTGCCAAACTATTATGAAGAAAATATTACTTTGCCTTATTGGTTGTTTTCAGTTGTTACATGTGTTTTCACAGAACAGGAATAACATCTGGTATTTTGGTGATTCTACGGGTATTGATTTCAATACAAATCCTCCCACACTCTTACTTAATTCAGGTATGTATTCGTATGAAGCTTCTGCTACCATAAGTGATAACAGCGGACAGTTATTATTTTATACCAATGGAGATATGGTTTGGAACCGTAATCATACAATGATGCCTTATGGTTTCGGCCTTGCAGGGGGCGTATATGCATCTGCCACACAAGGTGCCATCATCGTTCCCTTACCATGCAGCAGTAATCAGTATTATATTTTCACGGTAACAGGACAGGAAGAAAGCCCCCGTCTTTTTTGTTATTCGATTGTTGATCTTAGCCTCGACGGAGGCTTGGGTGAGGTTACTGTTAAAAACTTAACGGTGCATCAAAATGTTACAGAAAGACTTACCGCAACCTTACAGGCCAATGGTATAGATTATTGGATAATCACACAAGAGCGTATTACCGGCAATTTGCTGGTATATAGTTTAACGGCGGCCGGCTTAAACCCTGTACCTGTAATTTTCAATACCGGTGGTATTGATCCACTGGATGCAGTGGGCTATATAAGGTTCTCCCACGACGGCACAAAATTGTGTGTGGCACATAATAACGCAGTGGGAAAAGCAATTCTGTATGATTTTGACAGGGCAACCGGTACCGTTAGCAACCCCATCGACCTACCTGGTATTTCACCTTATGGAATTGAATTTTCTCCCGATAACAGTAAATTATATATAAGCACCAACCTGGATGCCAGGCTGTACCAGTATGACCTTTCAGCCGGTTCGCCAACAGACATTCAAAACTCACAAACGGTGGTTTCGAACGTGTTTGCTATGTATGGCGCTTTAAAGCTGGCGCCGGATAATAAAATATATGTAAACTGGTTCGATGAATCTGTTCTTAGTATTATTGATCAACCAAATGTTGCAGGCTTTGCGTGCAATGTGATTGATGCCGGCTTTAGTTTACTTCCGCGAAAAGCAAAGCTCGGCCTGCCCAATAATATAGATGTTTTTTCAAATTGTATTCCCTGTCCTGCCGCAGCTAGTACAACCATGAATGTAAGCGTATGTGCAAACCAAAGCTATCAATTACCTTCCGGCACAACTGTGAGCAGCGAGGGTGTTTACCAGGATACTATAAGGAACCAGCATTCCTGCGATAGTATTATATATACCGTCCATTTATCAACGTATAGTGTTGCATTCCTGGATAACAGGGCAGCAATATGCTCAGGCGATAGCTACCAGCTACCTTCAGGGCAGATGATTCATTTGGAAGGTATTTATAATGATACATTAAGGAACCAGTATTCCTGCGATAGTATCATTTATACCATTCACCTGCATGTGAACCAGGCTTCTGTGTTAAACCTGGTTGATTCTATATATGCAGGGGAAAGTTATGTTCTACCATCAGGTGTTACCGTTAGTAATGCAGGAACTTATCAAAGTATTTTAACAAATGCTGTTGGATGCGATAGCATTATTACAACATCATTAAAATTAAAAAGTGCATCGCCGGAATGTTTAACGCTTAAAAACGCATTTACACCCAATGCTGATGGTATAAATGATCGCTGGGTATTATATACATATGATTGTTTCAGGCGTTTATCTGTAACCGTGTATAACCGGTATGGCAGCGTGGTTTATCATGCAAATGAGTATCAAAACGACTGGGATGGTAAATATAAAGGCAAGACATTGCCGGATGGTACATATTATTATGTGCTAGAGCTGGTTCTTATGGATAATAAAAGAATGTTTTTGAAAGGAAATGTTAGCCTGTTAAGATGAGGCTGCGTTATAGTTTGTAATTTGTTTTTACTTAACGTTCCCAAGTGTTCTGTAGGAGCACTTGCATCGGAAAGGGCTACATGAGTTGTGTTGAGCCTGTGACTTAGGACTCATTCTTTGAAGTCTTCGACGTACAAATACAAAATAAAAAACCTATTTAGTATTATAAATGGTTCTCGTTTAATTTTTTATACTTTAGTCCCATAGTAAGAGGCCTCGGTTATAGACCATAGCTGTTCGAATCTTTTTATTTGCTCCAGCGGAACATTTCGATTGTAGAATGTGTTTATAAAATTGCATACGTCCGTAGGAACGATTCGTACTTACCCATGCACAAAACGTTCCTGCGGAACGAAATGAATGATTTAAATCATTATTCTACAAATAAAGTGCTTCGATGAAACACGTTTTAGACCCTTGTGCTCATGGATTCGGGACATACAAGGATCAGTGAAAATGATTATGTTCGGTGTCCAATTCTAACATGATCACCCCGATAAACCCTTATACCAATGCATACAATTACTGAAAGAATAAAAGAGTTTAATAAGGACAGGGAAGCAGCGCTACAGCAAAGAAAATATGAAGCCATGTCCGAAAATGTGTTCAGGTTTTTCAGGGGAACCTGCCATATATTTTACGAAGATCTTTCAAAAGAAAAATTAAAGATCGTTTCACCGCCAGGTTGGATATGCGGGGATCTTCATCTCGAAAACTTCGGAAGTTTTAAAAGCGATAACAGGCTGGTTTATTTTGATATCAATGATTTTGATGAATCTGTATTAGCACCATTGCATTGGGAACTGGTAAGGATCGTTACAAGTATTTTCGTTGCACTGCAATCGCTAAAAATTGAAAGAAGAAAGGCCGAAAAACTTGCCAACCTTTTTTTAAAGACCTATTGTGCTACACTAAGAAACGGTAAAGCACTTTATATAGAACGCCAGACAGCAACAGGCATTGTATGCGATTTCCTGGAACAAGCCAGCCTGAAAAAGCATCGTAATGTAATTGAAAAACATACTATACAAATAGATGGTGATCTGAAAATCGCTTTGCGTGATCTGAAATATGCTAAAATTGAAAAACCACTGCGCAAAGAATTATTGGTCTTTATGCAAAACTGGCTGGCAGATCATGCAAATGGCTTATCAATGTATAAACCTGTGGATTGCGCTTTTCGTTTTGCCGGAACCGGTAGTTTTGGTTTGAAGCGATATGGATTTCTTTTAAAAAGATCTGATGAAAGCGAATCAAAATATTTATTGCTTGATATGAAACAAGTGAGAACATCTGCTACCGCAGCATTTGTAGATATACCTCAACCAGCATGGAGATCAGAAGCACACAGGATCACAGAAATTCAAAAGCGTATGCAGAATTGTCCGCCAGCATTGCTTAGCCCCGCAGTTTTCAAAGATGAGCATTTTATTATTAAAGAATTGCAACCACAAAAAGATGGGCTGGATTTTAATTTATTCTGTGATCGTTATCATGACATGAGTGATGTAATAAGGACAATGGCAGTATTGGTTGCATCTGCCCAGCTGCGAAGTGCCGGTAGGCAAGGCTCTGCAATAGCCGATGAGCTTATTTCATTTGGAACCGATGAAAGCTGGTTACAGGAAGTTGTCAATTTTGCTTTGGTATATGCAGGCAGAGTATCTGATTATTATGATGAGTTTGTTGCTGATATCAGTAAGCAATGAATTTTATCTTATTGCCAATAATTAAAAAAAACGATGAGCATTGAATATTGTGCGCCTGCCTGCCGGTAGGCAGGTTGAATATTGAAAATTTAATACAGCCAGACCTATAAGGTTTTTAAAACCTTACAGGTCTGAAATAGTACCCTATCTGCACATAGAATAATGGTTTTTTAATTAATCATATTTTGTAATATAAAATTTTATGTCTACCTTCTATCCCCTTTTAACCTTAAAAATTAATCAGCATGTCCATCGATATCCCTAGGGTAGTTGTAATCGATTCTAAAAGCGTTGCCGGAACTTCATTTGTTACCGGGTTTGTAAGAATGACTGACGGCAATTCAAGTACGATCAATCCCGGAACTTTTTATCCGGCTCAGGATGGAAATCCACCTTATATACTATATACAGAAAACCAAAAAATCAAAACTGATGATGTGGGTCCGCGGTTATTACCTCCTTATACTTTTAGCGGAAAAAATAGCAGGCCCAAAGAAGTGGATGTTTCGTTTGATAATAAGTCGGGTGAACAATATGGTAAAATTAAAGTTGTGTCAACCCAGGGCCACCCGGATGACGATGTAGAAGACGTTTACAATCCACACAATTTGATTGTGTGGGATCGCAGGTCGGAGGAAACATCTGAAGCGGCAGCAGTTATGGGTTTCATGATAGACCTGTATGAAGGAGACCAACTGGTGACTGAATCACTCACCTGGGATGGTATTGCAGTGATAAGTGTGGATTCATCGAAACAGGTTTCAAAAAACTGGGATACGCATCTTTACTTATTTCCAATCGATAAACAAATTATTTCTTACACGCTTGACCTAAAGGCGCAAAATATGGAATCTAAGATCATTAGTTATTCAAAAACAACTCCCGATAGATATGATCCTATCAATGAATAAAGTTACCTGGTTCAATCAGGCATAATGAAAAAAGTATTCATTTTTTTATTCTTGCTTTCTTTTGGTGCATCTGCGCAGGATACACTTGTTATTGACAAGTGGCTGAATGAGGCACGTAATTTACTGGATTCAGATATTGCACAGGCCGAAGCTGTTGCAAAAAAGGCATTGGCCGCTTCATTAAAAGCAAATTATCCCAAGGGTATCGGGCGTGCTTATATGCGCCTCGGCGTTGTTATGGGTAAAGAAGGCAAAACAGATTCAGGACTGTATTATTTTAAAAGCGCACTTTCCATACGTAAACGGCTAAACGATCAGCAGGGATCAGCAGGAGCACTTCGGGAGATCAGTTATGCGTTTCGTGCCAGGTCTGAAATTGATTCAGCTTTTGAGTATTGTTTCCAGGCGTTAAGAATAAACGAGGCCATTGGAAATAAATCCGAAACGGGAATGAATTACCAGGACATCGGGGCATTATTCCTGGATTATGGGAACGGGCAGGAAGCCCGGCAATACTTTGATAAGGCAGTTATTATTCTGACAGAAGCAAATGATTCCGGTTATCTCGGTGCAGCCTATAATAAACTGGGGAATTTTTATTTCAGCACCCACAATTATGATTCTGCAATCGTGAATTATTTTAAAGCTCTCAGCATTTATGAAGCAATCGGGGATGCGATCCCGGCGGCACAGAATATTAGTAATATCGCTGCCTGTTATTTTTTTGAAAAGAAGTACACTCCATCAATATCGTTTTACCACCGGGCACTTGCATTTTATACAGAAAATGAGATCGAGGCTGAAATACCCGGTATTTACAATTCACTCGGTTCAGTGTATGAAGAAACGGGAAATGTTGATTCTGCATTATACTATCTTAATAAAAGTATAGCTACTGCAATAGCAACAGGTAATATGAGCATGCAGGTAGAATCTTATGAAGCATTGTCAAAATTATATGAGCACCAGGGAAATTTTGAAGCTTCTTTGAATGCGTACAAAAAATATTTTTCTACTACTAATTCGCTGCTTAATGATGAAAAGGTAAAACAGATCTCGGAAATGCAGACAAAATACCAAACAGAAAAAAAGGAAAACCAGATCATTAAACTCAACCGTGAAAATGAACTGAAAGAAAGTGAGAACAGGCAACAAAGGATAAAGATCATCCTGAGTTTTATTGCGTTGGGAATTGGTGCTTTGTTCTTTGCCATTGTTTTCTACCAGAAAAATAAGATCAGTAAAGAAAAGCAAAGGAGCGACGAATTATTGTTGAATATCTTACCTGCAGAAACAGCCGAAGAACTTAAACTAAAAGGTGAGTCTGAAGCAAGGCTTATTGATGAAGTCACTGTTTTATTCACCGACTTTAAAGGGTTTACACAGGTAACTGAACAATTGGGGCCTAAGGAACTCGTTGCAGAAATTCATGAATGCTTTTCAGCTTTTGATCGTATTATGCAGGAACACGGGCTGGAGAAAATTAAGACGATTGGCGATGCTTACATGGCTGCAGGCGGCATACCTGTTGCAAACAAAACACATGCACCCGATACCGTTAGAGCAGCAATGGCGATCCTGAAGTTTATGAATGAACGTAATAAAAAAGCATCCGTTGAAGGGAAACTGAGTTTTGAAGTAAGAATAGGAATTCATACAGGGCCTGTTGTAGCAGGTATTGTTGGTATTAAAAAGTTTGCGTATGATATATGGGGAGATACCGTGAATACAGCATCACGTATGGAATCTTCCGGTGAAGCAGGTAAGATCAATATAAGCGGCGATACCTATGCACTGGTAAAAGACAAGTTTACCTGTACCTACAGGGGAAAGATACTAGCCAAGAATAAAGGAGAGATTGATATGTATTTTGTAGAAACTTAAAAGAAATGTTCGATATTCAATGCTCAATATTCAATGTTCAGATGAAATGTATTTTCCGTTGAGTATTGAGCGTTGAATATTGAACATTCTATTAGAGACTTCAATTATCAAAGACCTATAAGGTTTTTAAAACCTTATAGGTCTTTTTTACACTATCTCGCAATTACAAACTTCAACATTACGCCATTACCTTTTAAATAATAAACTCCAGCTGCATAGTTGCGCACATCCATTTTTTCTATGGTTCCCTGCGTAATAAATGTTTTCAGCAACTGCCCATTGCTGTTATACAATGAAAGCGGCTGCCTGTTATATGAAACAATGCTGAGATAATCCCTTACAGGATTTTCTGTAATATGTACATTCCCATTCTTTCTTCTTATTACAACTACATCCGAATTTTTATACTGCCTGTCTTTGTCAATCATTTTTAACCTGTAATAATTAACAGCGGCGGGCAGGTTAACTTTTTGGAGATAGCTATTATCGCCCAAACCTACTGCAGGAACAACAGCGATCGTTTTGTAAGAAACTCCATCAGTACTTTCTAAAAGTTCGAATGAATGCGTGTTGTATTCACCGGAAGTTTTCCATTGCAGTTTTGCACTCATGTCGTTTTCTTCAATTACTTTAAATGAAAGTAAGGTAAGTGGCACTACCGAACACAGGTCTGTAAGTGGATAAAGCGTAAGTTCCCAGCCATTGATGGTTCCTAAGTCCCCACTGATGTCATCAACAGCATACAATGCCCATGTACCATTAGGAATTCCGTTAAAAGTAGAAAGGAGTGTGGCTGTGCCTGCAGTTGCAGGGCTTTGATAAGGAGCTGCGGGCGCAGGGGCAGGAAACAAATCTCCCGTTCCACCATTGGTAGGTTTGAATGTACCACTCACGATGGTTGCAGGCACCTGGGTTGCAGCATCATCATCAAATACTATGTTCGCACCGATTGCAGGATTGCTCCCCCCAACATCCGACATAAGTATGAATTTTTGCCCACCGGGTCCCACTAAAAGAATATCTACATCACTTGGGAAAGTATGACTGAATTGATTCAAACGTACCAATATTTTACCCGCCTGCGTTGTAAAACCTGATACGTTGATAGTGGAAGGATAGGGGTCGGCAGGTGCACCTGTAGCACTACCTGAACCTGAAGCAGGAATATTTATTACTGCAGTACTGGTAAATGTTTGTGGAGTGCTTAACGGGAAACCTACGATATCAATGACGCCGTCGCAATTATCATCAATATTATTGCAAATTTCTGTTGCGCCGGGATGTATGGCATTGTTATTATCATCACAGTCGCCATTGAGCAGTACGAACCCGGCACCTGGTGGACAAAGGCTCACAGCGGCCCCACTACCATAACCATCGCCATCATTATCGGCATAATAAAGGCTGCCAACACTAAAATTTCTAACATAGTTGTCGCCACCTGTTCCATCAGCATTACCATCAAGCGAAGTATTGAAAGGATTTTTTAATCCACCCGATACCAGGATAAAACGATAATTGCCACAAGGCAATGCTGTATTATTGATTTGAAAATTTTGCATGTTGGTTCCCACACGATATATTTCTGATGTGGTTACAGGAATATTTACATCATCGCCATCGCCAAATAAACCATTACTACCGGCAGACAATAGACGATAATTAGTAATCGTATTTGCAGCCGCAGGATCCAGCAGTTGATTAAATTGTATAGTAATATTCCCGAGCGCACTTGCTAAAACAGATCCACCCTCTGCCGGGAGGCCGGTAATTGTTTTTACCTGCGGCGCCGGAAGTGGATTATTGATTGCCTTGAAAGTATTAACACGACCCGTACCCAACAAACCTGCATAAGCAGGATTTAAGGCATCTATATTATCTGCATTCGCCAGTAAGGCTGCGGCCACCTGTTCGCGGGTCCATGTGGGAAATGCCGACCAGATAAGTGCCGCGGCACCTGATGCATTTGGTGTTGCCATGCTCGTGCCCGAAAAAGTAACGTAATCGTTGGAAGGCACTGTTGAAAGAATATCGGTTCCCGGTGCTGCAATATCGATGCCCGTGCCGTAGTTGCTGAAACTGCTCTTGGTATCAGTGCTGGTTGTACTTGCCACAAAAAGAGAATGTGTATATACCTGGCGGGGCGGGTTAGCTGCGTTGCTATTTCCTGCGGAATTAAAATGCAATATGCCGGCGGCATACATATAATCCAAAGCGGCTTCAAATACCGGGTCGCCAACAAAGCCATCTACATTATAACTTGTACTTAATATTTTAACACCATTGTCTGCAGCATAGCTATATGTTTCATTGATCAGGGCAGCTGTCCACGGATTTATGTCGCCATAAAATTGAAGCGGTACAATCGTACATTGTCCGGCAACGCCTGCAACACCAATTCCATTATTTGTTCGTGCAGCAGCTATGCCTGCAACATGAGTACCATGATTATTGGTGCCTTCTGGTGAAGGATCGTTATTTACATTACTGAAATCCCAGCCATGCACATCATCTATATAACCGTTGCCATCATCATCAATACCATTTCCTGCAATTTCCCCCGGGTTTGTCCAGATATTTGGCGCAAGATCTTCGTGAAGAAGATCCACTCCGTCGTCGGTAATGCCGATGGTAACAGAAGCGTTACCAAAAGTTGTATTCCAGGCAAGGTCATTATCCATCAGGCCATGATGGTATTGTAAACCATAACTGGGATCGTTGGGAACAATATCACGTGGGTTCCCGGGATAGTAGAAATTAGGTGAACTCCATATAACGTTGGGTCTTGCATTGACAATCCTCATTGCGGAAAAAACATTTGTATTTGGTGGCAACTTAAGGTGAACGAGTGCAACGGAATATGATGGGGATTTTTGTTTTATCATAAGCGTATGCGGAACAACATTATTTGCAGTAAATACTTCGGCCCAGTTAATTTGCGCCAGCGCTGCGGATACATTATTTTTTGCAAGGCTGTATTCTATCGCAACGATTATTTCTCCGGGCATGTATGGGTGACTGTTAGCCCGCTGAACCAGTTCTTCGTATTTAACAACACCACGACTGAATATATCGTTGCTTATACTTGCCGGCTGAGATTCGGTTAGTCGCTTGTTGATTGCGGCATTGCCCGGCCAGGAAGCTGTATCAGCTTTCTGTTGTGCCAAAAGGGTGGGAGCTGAGAACAATAATACTATTACAATAAAAATACGGATGCGGGTACGTAGAAATGATCTCATAACTAAGGTTGTTTTGTTTTGTGATTGTGGCTGTAAGAGTTGGCTGCTGTAGTTATTGCCGGCCATTTCGCCAGGCAGTGGCTACCCGTAGAACTCATTTCAGGAGGTGGGATTGTAAATATATAAAATTTCTGAACAGTTAAGGTGTGAGACCAAGAAGTTAGCGCATTTGGATTATAGGGGGAATTGTTCTTTAATCGAAGTTTAAAAAGAAATGTTCAATATTCAACGTACAATTTTCAATGCCCATCGGAATGTACTTGAATATTGAACATTTTTAATCGCTGGAATAATTTTCAAAATCCCTCCTTTCTTGCTAATTTCATTTTAATAATACCAAACACTTAATTCAATGAGAAAAAAAATCCTGTTACCCTCTATCAGTCTTTGCCTGTTAACTTTATTGTTTTCATCCTGCATAAAACAAAAGCATGAACCCTCCATAACTGAACTTTGTAATCAACTGGGCCAGTTGCATGCGCACCCTTTTACACCCGTTTTAAAAGGAGAGCAGATCATTATTTCAGCTGATAACATGGAAGGGGCAAATTACTATTGGGTTGGTCCTAATAATTTTCAAAGTTATTCGCAGGATAATACAGTGTCCGGTTATGCCGATTATTTTAACAGGGGTTGGTACTATGTGAACATCTCTTACGATCAATGCGAAAGCAAACATGATAGTGTATATGTAGATGTAAAATTTCCGCAGGGAACACCCGCCTGCTCACCAGCCGATAACAATGCAACTTTTAATAGTGCAATGTTATTAGGCGACCAGTCATTTTATTTTGTTTCTTTTGGCCCGGCTACGGGCGGCTATGGCATTACTGCTAACAGCATGAATGGCGATATGAACATTACCATGTCAGGATACTGGACAGACCATGATCTTGAGGATGGTATTTATTATACCAGCAGTTCACCAATACCTGAGTATTATGAGATTGATAAAATACACATCAGCGATGTGAACCAAAGTATATATTGGACCGCAGAACCGGATAAGCCGGTATATATTTCTCATGTTGGTGGCAAACAAAGAATTACATTCTGCGGCATTGATTTCTCCGGCGATTGGGGAGGTACGCTTTATCATGCGACAGTGGATGCGCAAATAACGCAGCCGTAAAGAATTCAGTGAAGCTTTTCTATTGGTGCTAAGCTGGTTTAGATTGAAGGGTTAAAAGAAATGTTCAATATTCAACGCTCAATATTCAATACTCAACGGAAAAAGCATTTTACTTGAACATTCATTACCGACTTTCATCAAGGGAAAAGCCCCATCACTGCACAATGAGATTACCTTGTACAAGCAGGCTTTTCCCTGTTGCCACAACTACGCTTGAACCAGCATTTGCATGTACTACTGTGTTGAGTATGCAACTACCATTGATAATCACATGATCCCCCGATAGAAGCGTGGAAGGTGGTACAATACCGCCAAGCCAATTGGCAGCATTGGTCCAGTTGCCATTACCAGTAAAAGTAAAATTGCGTGCTATAGGGTTGGAATTGTAAATAAGCGTTTCCACTTCAGCAGTAGTAGTGGGCAGGTTATAATCAAAATAAATAGAAGCCTTATTGTTAATGATCTCTCCTTCCTGTATTGTTGAACGAGGCTTGATGGAATAAGTAATGAACCCGCTGCTTGCCGCATCATCCGGGGAAGTTGCAGCAGGCAAATTAATATTATCAAATTTCCATTCTGCTTTGTTTTCATCATGCAACATAAAATCGACCGCATAACTGGAACCTGTTATTTCCAATGTACTCCAGTCAAGGCGGGCATCAAGTGTATCACGTACGATCACCGTTGTAACAGGAAAAGTTCCTGTATTTTGAAAATGGATCGTGTATTCAAGTCTATCGCCATTGGTTAGCTGCACCAATGAAAAATGCCCTGCATTTTTTTCTGTTTTGTCATTTGAAATATAATTACTTCGTACAACTTGCTTCACCCGAATGCTGTCATTCGTGGAATCGGTCTGTACTGAATCAATACTTACAAATGCAAGTAAGTTGAACGTGTCATTTACATTTACTACCGGTGAAACGGGAATATCAAAAGTTAAATTAATCGTATCCGTTTTTAACGGGGCAAGGTTTGTATAGTTCCATGTTATGGTATCGGCAACAAGACTGCTATATGGTTTTGATGTACTGTTCAAAGTCATTGCCGGCATTTTAATGAATTTCAGCTTTGCATTTAAAGGAACTGCACTGTTGTTCCTGCACCTTAGCTGGTAAGTAGACTGGCCGCCCGGGATAACAGTACTAACAGGAATAAGGTTTACCGAAAGGTCATATTTGCCCGGTATCGCCGTCAATGCAAAATTGATGGTATCTGCAAACAAATAAGATGAATGGTTTGTACTGGCCGCTGCAGGCAGTACGGTGAAATTGCCAATACCTTGTGCAGACACTGTGTAGTTATAGAGTCCTGTATCAGCCACCATCCTATAACGGCCACCACTATCCGTAACATCCATCATAAAGTGCCCGTTTGATTTTCGGCCCAATACTTCAAGCCCCCTGATAAATGATTCGCCTGCATCTTTGATATTATTATGGTTTGTATCCAGGAATGCATATCCTGCAACAGTATTTATGGGACCTAGTTTGCCAAACATCGGTTTTGTAGAACTATAAAAAAAAGGTGGAGTATAATTGTGCCAGGTATTTGTTCCACAGAAATAGAAAGTACTTCCTACTTTAAATAATTCGATCGCCCTGTAGTCAAGCAGCCTTAAGTTGTATTTATATATTGATAATTGTTTCTTTGCCAGCAGCGTTCCGCTGTATGAGAATTTACAAATGAAGCTGGTATCATCAAAGTTATTAAGGATGCCGGCGTTTTGCATAATATAAAAAGAGTTGTTATCACCTGCATCAACCGGTGATACCATCACTGAAGAACGAATATTCGGAATTGTATTTTTCCAAACCTGGTTCCCCAAAGTATCAATGCAAAGTAAAACAAGCGGTGATGTTGAAAGGCAGCCACTGCTGGTATTATCTCTTAATGGGATGATGAAATTATTGTCCTTCACCAATACTTCAAACTTAGGCCAGCCTGCGGAATAGAATCCACTGGAAAGTGCATATTGATCAGTTGTTTTTTGCCAGAAATAATGTAAGGTGTCATCGATCATCGACAGCGACGCCATGCGGGTGACCGAACAGTTGGCCAAACCCCTGCCCGTAACCGATAGTAAGTATTTTCTGTTGGGACCATTGGTGATCGAAAACCCATCGCCGCAACATCCATAGTCTGTAGCCAGGCATTTTTGATAAGTAACATCGCCTGCATTACTCAGCTTGATAAGTTTAGCAGTTTTTGTACCGCCCGTGCAATTGCTGAAAAATCCATCGGGGTGCGTGCCGGGTGCATTGTCATTCAGGTCCAGGATGCCTATATATCCATTACCATCATTGGCAGGTATGATGCTGAGTATATATTCATACGTATCGTAGGCGGAGTTTATGATCTTTGAAAAAAGGATATTGCCATCCTCATCTATTTTCAGGATCCATAAATTGCCTTTATCTGGATCGTTGGTTGCAGGAAGATCTCCATCCACCGATCTTGAATTACCGGTAATCAGGTAACCGCCATCATTTGCTTTTAAAAAATTCATACTGGGGCTATAATCACTTGCCGAACCACCATATACCTTCTGCCATTGAATAAACCCTGTTGAATTTGTTTTGGTAAGCACCAGGTCATAGTCTCCCCGGGGTGCAGGATTGTTGCCCGAAATAGAATACTCACTTGAAATGATTAAAAAACCACCATCAGAAGTTGGCAGGGGCTGAAGGGTTGGCTGTGCCGAGGCTGTTATATTCCCATACCGGATGCTCCATTCTTCCTGTGGAAACTGGGCCATTGCAGCATGTGTAAGTAATAAAAAGAAAAGTATGAAAAAGACGGATGATCTCATATGCAGCAGGGATTGGTTGTTAAGCGTTGTATTTAGAGGAACGAATATAATTTATTTCAGGTTACCGGGGTGAATTAACCTGGGAGGGGTTTTAGAGGTTGTTTAACTGAACTATGAACGATGTTCAATGTCCAGGTGAAATGCATTTTCCGTTGAGTATTGAATATTGAAGATTCAATTAGGGGCTTCAATTATCAAAAAGCATGGATAATATTCAATGCTCAATATTCAAACAGGAACAAGGCAGCAAAAATCAAAACCGGCGGCTCCTACTCTTGTTGAACCTGGCCCCTGATTTTTTAAAAAAGAAAATATGTACCCAACCTTTTTTAACTTCAGTGTAGTTTAGGATTTATATAGGCTGGTTTTATCACGGCACGATTATTTAGAAACAACCAAAACTTCTATCATGAAAACTTTAAAAAACATTTTCTTCTACCTGGCAATTCCATTAACTCTTTTTATTTCCTGTAAAAAAGATCATACAGAACCAGGCCCAGAACCTGCTCCACTATTGGGAAAGATAACGGGAAAAATAGTTGCGGCCAATAATATCACACCCATCAGTGCAGCAACTGTATTTACCCATAATGATGGGCAATTGTATATTACGCATGCTGATCAAAACGGCGATTTTAGTTTGGATGCTCCAGCCGGCAACAGGCATATAACCATTCAATCGGGTGATGGATCAATGTTCAGAACAGAAATAGATGTTGTTGTAAAAGAAAATCAAACAACTGCCATTGCCAGCCAACCGGTTTCATTGACACAGGTAGCTACGCTGGCATACATACCCGGCATTTATGATAAAATTGAAAACATACTGGTAGATTCATTGGGCTATACTGCAACTGCCATTACGTGGCATACGCTCGATACACTTCCAACCATCGCAGCTTATGATGCGATCTTTATTAATTGCACCAGCAGCAGCGATATGCCTATAGACAGAACACTCAGTGACCAGAACCTTGGCGACTATGTTGCGAATGGCGGTAGTTTATACGTATCTGATTGGGCAGTAGGATACCTAGTAGGTACTGCAACAAGCGCAGCTGATCCATGCAGCATACATCCAACAGGTGGGTTTATTGCAGATAGCTTGCTTTGTACAAGAAGGACAGGCTACGCCGGTTCAATAATGAATACAAATGTTATTTCTGCTTCGCTACAGGCTTATTTGAATCAAACAACCATTAACGAGATCTATTATAATTTAGGTGTATGGGAACAAATAAATTATGCCGATCCAAATTTTTGGGAAACCCTTGTAGCTGATCAAACAGGCCAACCTTTGGCAATTAGAACAAACTTATATACCAACCCAAATGTGGGGAGTTTCCATACAGGCAGCAATGCAAACAACGAAAATAGTTTGATCTGTGTGATGGATAATAACGGTCAGCATATAACGCTGAGCGTAAAAAATGCTGATGCTCCTTTATTCATTGCTAACGGTGCAACCAGCGGTTCCTGCGACAATACACTTGGTAATGGCCGTATTTATTTTACAACCTTCCACAATGAACCAAATGGTGTAATAGCACCGGATATAAAAAATATACTATCGTTCATGATCTTAAATCTTTAATAAATAAATTCAAATAAAAAAGCCTCCCGTTTAAACGGGAGGTTTTTTTATTTGTGACTTCGATCATTGATCATTTGTAAGAGATGAAACTGTTTGAATTGAAATTTAAAAGAAATTTTCAATACTCAACAATCAATGTTCAATATTAATCGGAAATACATCTATATGGTGTCGTGTTGAACATTTAATATAATTATTAGGTAGAATAAGCGCAAATGAAACACCCATCCACATCATGTACGTCTTTGCGGGGCACATAAAATAATTCCTTTAACAAAAATCTTATAGGCCTTTTGATCTATCCTAAAAATACCTGTTTAAAAAATTAATTGGTTGTTATTGAGATCGGGCAACCGTTGATGGCTGTATCATTTCCCGGTCCGGGTTTGTAATGCAATATATACTGAGTGGTTCCGGCGCTTTGTGGTGTTCCGTGTCCTTGTAAGGTTATTGTATGATTACCCGTACTGCTAAAATTGCCACTGGCAGTAAAAGCAATTCCGTTCTCGCTTTGTGTATAAATATAATATTGACCAGTGGTAATAACCGGCACCGTTAGTGTTATGGTATTGGTTGCATTTAATGCTGTTCCATGCTGGTAACTACCTGTAATGGATGCCGATGAACATGCAGAACCAGAAACGAGGTCCATAGTGGCTGCGATGGTAGAAGGGGGGTATTCTACATTTACTACTGCACTTATTACTGCCTGCGAACCACTGCGCATATATATATTAAAATCGCCCGGGCCTTCCGGTGCGCCGCTTGTATAGAGCCAGAGGTTTCTTGAACCAACATTTGGAAATATTCCTGAAGACGAAAAACTCATGCCCCAGGCCCAATCCGACTGTATACTATATGAACCAGGTGTCATTATATCCACTATCACATACGCATATTCCGTACTATTATCTATCGGCACCCCGGGATAACGAATGCCCGCAGAAGTTTGTCCCCCGGCGGTCAAATAAAAATCTGCGGGGGCAGCTGAATTGCATACAGTAAGTAAAGGCACTACAATATTGTTACTGCTAAGGGGTATTGTATTGGAAACAGCGGTTGTATTATTTAAATAATCATAAACCTCTACTGTAACAGAATCATTATTCTGGCAATGGAAAAAATTTGTTGTGTAAGTACCATTAATAATGTTTGTATAAATAAAATTATAAGGACCTGCATAAATAACAGCCATGCCGCTTTGTACGGGTTGATTGTTACAGTCATTTACAGTTCCGCTTACTTTTGTATAGTTAGAAAGGTTTGTAGCGATTGTGATGTCAACCGTTGTGTTGTTATCAAAAGGTCCAATGGTTCCTGTATAATCAGGGGTATTGCAATTATTAAAAATATTCTGGTAAACTTTTACATCGATCGGTGTGGCTGCAGGAACAATTCCTGATGCAACTCCCAAACTATCTGTCACTGCACAAGCAGGTGCCCAGCCATTGTCAATTTCCAGTTTTACAAGTTCATTAGGCATTGGATTTCCCTGGTCATCTTTTAAATTGATTTGAAGATATACAGCAGCAATCGGTGCATCACAGTTCCAAAAAGAAAAATGAGTTGCTTGTATCGTGTAATTGTTGCCATTTTTAGATGCCTGTCCTTCTTTGATCCAGATACCACGATCATCCAGGCTCCATGTGTCAATTTGAGCCGGTGCAACGGACGCAAGTGATGAAGGGATGGGAAGTTGTATCGTGGCAGTTTTATTCGCAGCCAACTGAAGGGGCTGCCCGGCAGGTGATTCAAGATCAACAGCGATCATGGCGGCGGAACGAAGAAAATACATATTGGTTGCGTCCTGGCCAGTCATACTACCGGGAACGGTTGCACTAATATCGGCAGCCGTGGGATCAATGTAGGAAGCATATACATTTATGGTACCGGTGTATGCTTCCCCTGTTCCCTTTATTACAACGCTTCCGGCTATTAGGGTTATTGAAGTGCCGTTTGATAAATTAACCGATCCGCCACTGTTTGCATCGATCGATCCGCTAATGCTTTTTGGAATGAGCTTTATAGAAAGATAATTTCTTGTTGCGGTAGCACAAAATGACCTGATTGCTTTGAAGTAGCCCGCCCTGGTAACTGTTACAGTAGAAACGTACTTATCCAGCATGACGTTTTCAATATTGAAAAATCCTTTTTCATTTGAAAGATAAGTAACACCAGATAAATTGATTTCCACATAAGGAACAGGCCTGTTGTTTTCATCTACAACAGTACCATTTACAGATCCTCTTAAGGGAGAGGCAGATGGTATTGGGAAATTATTTGTTGGTGGGGTAACATTATTATTGTCGATCGTATTTTTTTTACATGTAGTAAAGACCAGTAATAATATTAAACCAGAAAGTAAAAGGGTAATAGATTTAGTTTTCATAAAAAAAATTGTAGCATTAAGCAGTTGAATAAAGTGTACAGGAACGTTATCCGAAGATAAGTAAAAGTGGTATTAATAAAAAAAATGCAGACCTATAAGGCTTTTAAAAACCTTATAGGTCTGCATTCCATGGACCGTATTCCTATGGATTCACAATCAACGTACCCGACATCATCACTCCATGAATGGTGCAATAATATGGAAAAGTACCTGCAGTATTTGCAGTATATGAATAAGTATCGCCTGTGTTCATATTGCCACTGTCAAAAGTGGTTCCATCATTAGAAGTGGCTGTATGTGGGTTGGTGTCGTTGTTTGTCCATTTTACAATCGTTCCTTTTGCTACTGTAAGTGATGCTGGTGAATAGGTCATACCAACAATGCTTATGTTTTTCGTGGTTGGAGTATTGTTGTTGGAGTCATCACTTTTTTTGCAGGAGTTTCCAATGATTAACAGGAAGGCAGACAATAAAATACTTGCGACAAAGAAATGTTTGGTTTTCATACAATTAAAATTTTTATTATTAGATCAGTTTTACAAATGTTAGTACGTGAATAGGATCGTACAGGTTGCTGCAAATTATTAAATCTCATCAAAAGCCCAAATATTCGTTCCTGGTATATTTTTTAATGACACGTTTATTAACCCCTGATCTTTCTAAAACTTTCCCTTTTAATTGGTCTTTTAAACAAAGAAATCAGGTCTTTTAAACAAAACGACCGCTTTTCATGCAATCTACTTTTGTGTAAACAAAACAAATTAAAATGAAACAGAACAATTATAACGGGGCTTTACAGCAACCAGTACATTCAGGGTTTAACGCAAACTCAACAGCAAGCGAAGTAATTAATGGCATTGATCTTACAGGAAAAATTGCGATCGTAACAGGTGGCAATGCAGGTATCGGTTTAGAAACAACAAAAGTGCTGGCAGCAGCAGGAGCAATCGTGATCGTTCCTGCCAGGGATACTGAAAAAGCAAAGAGGAACCTGCAGGGCATTGCGAACGTAGAATTGGAAACAATGGACCTGATAGATCCGGTTTCCATTGATGCGTTTGCAGAAAAATTTTTAGCATCGGGCAGGGCACTTCATTTGCTTATCAATAATGCCGGTATTATGTGGGTGCCGCTGCGCAGGGATAGTCGCGGAATTGAATCTCAATTAGCAACCAATTACCTCGGACATTTTCAACTCGTTGCGAGATTATGGCCTGCACTTAAAAAAGCCAATGGTGCAAGAGTAGTAAACGTGTCTTCTTTTGGTCACCAGATGGCACCATTCAATTTCCCTGATCCTAATTTTTTGTATAGGGAATATCATACGCTGCAAGGTTATGGCCAGTCTAAAACGGCGAATAATTTATTTGCTGTTGAGTTAGACAATCGTGGCAAAGCTTTCAATATAAGAGCATACTCGTTGCATCCCGGTAGTGTGAACGGAACTGACCTGGCCAGGGAGGAACCAATAGAATTATTCAAACAAATGGGAACGCATGATGCTAATGGCAATCTTAAACCAGAAGTAGCGGCACAGTTGAAATCCATTCCACAAGGTGCAGCTACTTCGGTTTGGTGTGCTACCAGTCCTTTGTTAAATAATATCGGAGGTGTTTATTGTGAAAATGCAGATGTTGCAGAATTAGATCTTGGAAATATTGAACACAAATATGATGATCCATCCACAATACGTGGCGTACAACCTTATTCGTTAGATGAAGCCAATGCGAAACGGTTGTGGATGTGGAGTGAAGAGCTTATGGAAACCCCCTCTGCCCCCTAAAGGGGGAACTGGTTGGAGCGAATTATAATTGCGAGAGCTTTTATATTTATTGTTCATTAATACTTAATGCATATGATACTTTATATTTTTGTACTAATAACTTCTTTGCTTCGCAGCAAGCGAACAGGGAAAACCAAATTGACATGACCATTATGGACTATAAAGCAAAATATATAACAGCAGATATTAAGCTTTCCAGCTATGGGGATCATTTTTTCAAATCAGATATTACATTTGATCAGCACATGCTAATATGGTTCGTTTCTGGTGAAACCAAAATTGTACAGGCGGATATTACATACCTGTTTAAGGCGGGTGATATCTTTTTAATTCCCAGGAATCAACTGGCAACCATTATCAATTACCCCATAGAAGGAAAGCCGCATAAAACAGTTGTGATGCATTTATCAACTGAGCGGTTAAAAGATTTCTATAAAGGACTGGATATAAAACCGAAAACTTCAGCAACACAAAAGATTCGTAGTTTCAACAATCATCCTTTGCTGGAAAGTTGCCTCGCTTCATTGATCCCTTATTTTGAAATGAAAGATCTTCCGGAAAATATTGCATCATTAAAAATTACCGAGGCCATCAGTATTTTAAGGACAATCGATAAAAGTATAGATGATGTGCTGGCAAATTTTGAAGAACCTGGTAAAATGGAACTGGTAAGTTATATGGAGAAGAACTTTATGTTCAATATGCCAATAGAAAAATTTGGCTACCTCACCGGAAGAAGCCTAACCACTTTTAAACGCGATTTTAAAAAAACGTTCAATACTACACCACAAAAATGGCTCACTCAAAAACGACTTGAATTGGCTCACTACCAGTTTGTGGAAAAACATAAAAAACCAATTGATGTTTGCTATGAAGTAGGATTTGAAAACCTGTCGCATTTTTCTTATGCGTTTAAAAAACATTTTGGATATGCGCCAACCACACTGCTGGAACAAAAATCCCTGTAATAACATAATGAAATAGCTTATGAGGTTTTAAAATTTCAGGGATAATAAATAATGTTCAATACCCAAGATACAACTTACAATTTTCAAATGGCATTCTGTTGAATATTGAACATTGTACGTTGAATATTGAAAATTTATTAAACACTTCGCCTATAATAAGTAGCCATAATAATGTTTTTAAGACCTTATAGATCTTTAGTCAGTAATTTGCACTGAAAATAATCCTCTTGCCGAAACTCATCTACCAGGTTTACGTCATCGAACTTTCAAAAAAAGTATTTACCGAAAATTGGAAATTCCGGGAGGCAAATCCACAATTCAATGGTGTGCTTGAGTGCCTGTATGTTGGTATGACAAGCAAAACGCCGCAGGAAAGACTCAAACAACACAAGACAGGTTATGTAAATAAAAAAGGACATAAGCTATCGGCCAACATCGTTCAAAAATATGGGGGTTATTTACGGCCAAGTCTTTACAATCATTTAAACCTGCAACCAATGAACCGGGAAGAAGCATTGGAGATGGAGAAAAAACTTGCATGGAGTTTACGAAAGCAAGGATATGCAGTTTGGTTTAATTAGGGTTTAATAGATGAGTATGAAAATTACCCGGATTCGGCAAATTCAACATGGCAATTTTCAATTTAGGATAGTAGCAGTACTCCCGCCAGGGATCGGATCTTTAATTTTTTCCTACCTTCATTTTCTAAAATTTTTTTCAAATGAAAATCATCCGTTTTATCCCGCTTCTCTTCTCATTTGTATTATTCATTGCCAGTTGCCAAAATGAAATTGACGATCCGGGTACAACGATCGCTCTTGGTTCTTTGAGCGATGCGTCGGGTAATTGTTATACAACAGTGGTGGCGGGTGTTTACCAGGAAGATAGTGTATTGCAAACCTCAAATTATATTGATGCCGCGGCTAATTTCACTACTACAGGTGCATATACGGTAAGAACCGATACCATTAACGGTTATTATTTTACCGGCAACGGAACTGTTTACAACACCGGCAATTCTACAATTCGATTAAATGGAACCGGCCAACCGATCGTAGCCGGCATTGATACTTTTCATATGTACCTGAACGGTTCGTCTTCAGGTTGTAACGTACTGGTAGAAGTGATCTCGTCAACCACATTACCAGCTGATATTACGCTTGGTGGTAACGGCGGATCCTGCAGCGGTGCAGTATTAGCCGGAAACTATACATCAGGCACGGCTATGACCACAGCCAATACAGTAACGCTCAATGTAACTGTAAACACGCCCGGTCCATATAATATTACTACCAGTGCTGATAACGGTGTTAGCTTTTCAGGATCGGGCATGGCTACTGCAGGCACTACTTCAATCGTACTAACGGCAACGGGCAGCCCGGCTGCATCATCAACCGATGTTACTTCCGTTTATAATGTTACATTGGGAACCGGCAGTTGTACTTTTAATGTAATTTATACAGGCGTACCTACAGGCCCTGCCAGTTTTACTTTCGATTGCAGTACAATGGATCCTACTTTTCCTGTAGCAGGTGAACGTATTCGTTTGGGCCAGGTTTTGGACCCTAATATAGACACGATCACTACGCAGGTAAATGTAATTACACCTGGCACCTACACAATAGTAACAACATATGGATTGGGCGGATCTGATGGTGTGACCTTTTCTGCACCGGGAGTGTTTACTACTACAGGAGTACAAACATTGCGGCTAGGCGCCAACGGTACTGCCAGCAGGGGCGGCATTGTTTTTTATAATATCAGTTCACCGCAGTCTACCAATCCAACACCATGTTCTACTTCCTGTTATTATGAATTCCTGAAATGTTCAGTAGATGTGTCTCCTTATAGAAACTTTACTTTTTTAAGTGATGTGGTCAATGATAATAGCAGCTTGCCAGGGTATGACCTTGTTAGATGGAAAGGATTCAGCGCTGCTACCGGTAATGAAAGTGTTGAACTTACGATCGGTTTACCAACAGGAGGAGATTTTAATACAACAAGCACAGATGTTATATATACCAGCAACGATTTTCCTGCTATGCATGTGAAAGCTGTTTATACCGATAATTCAAATGTTGCCTATAGCGCAGAAACAGATGGAACGGTGCAGGCAACACCTTTTACCATAACCATTACTTTTTGTACCGCAGGCCGCATAGAAGGAAACTATAGCGGTACGGTTAAAGACAATGGAGGTGCAGGGCCGGGTGTGAAAACCATTTCAGGAACATTCGGGCTTTGGAGATTGTAGCATTCGGAAATGAGTTACGTTTGAAATTTTACCGAGAGAACATGAGTTAAAAGAGTTTGCGCTGAGATTTTATTTTTACATTTTATAAAATGATCTACATGAGAACAGTTTTGTTTTTATTATTTAGTTTCTTTTCTGCTGCATCATTTGCACAAAGCGGCAAGAACAAGTTATCTACCGCAGACTCATCAAAACCCATACAGGTTGTTGATGTTGCATGTGGCAGTTGTAAATTCGGAATGAAGGGAAAAGGTTGTACGCTTGCCGTAAAAATAAACGATAAACCATATTTTGTAGACGGAGCTTCCATAGATAATTATGGAGATGCACATGCTAAAGACGGGCTCTGTAATAAAGTGCGTAGGGCAGAAGTGCAGGGTAAGGTTGTGAAAGATAAATACAAGGTTACCTATTTTAAATTGTTACCGGATCAATAACCTCACCCCAACCCCTCTCCGAAGGAGAGAGACAAGAACCTTCTTCGACTGGAATAATATTTATAATTCCTATTATGCAATATATTATCTCCGAACTGGAAAATATTATCAACAAATACTGGCCATTATTAAAAGAGCTTGACGAAGAAAAAGCTTCTTATAAATCATCACCCAATAAATGGAGCAAGAAAGAACTCATCGGCCACATGATTGATTCTGCACAAAACAATATTCGTCGTTTTGTTGTGGCACAATATGAAGACAAACCGCTGATCAGGTATGCACAGGACCATTGGGTAGCAGCAGCCGGATACAATGATTATCCTTTTATAGATCTCATACGTTTATGGATACTGCTGAACATGCACGTAGTACGTGTATTAAAAAATATTCCGGAGACTATGCTAAACCGTGATGTGCAAACAGAAAGCCTGCATACCATAGAATGGCTCGCCGCTGATTATAATAAACATTTACTGCATCATTTGCACCAGGTGCTGGAACTCGAAGCAATTGCATATCCATAAACGGGTCTGATCTTTTTGCAGGTCTTAGATCTGTAATTAATTATTTATTTTTTGAAGCAGGTATTAAAGTTTTCGGTAATTTCATGATATCTTAAAACGATCCTGCCACTTTATGAGAAAAATAATTTTTATAAGCCTGTTAGCTATTGTTTCTTTCAATTGCAATAAAGATAAAACCCAGGTAGCTGCTTCGGCTTCTTTGCCAACAATTACTACCACTTCTGCCAGTGCTGTAACAACTACTACTGCTTTGTCGGGTGGTAACATTACTACTGATGGCGGTGCAGCTGTTACCGGCCGCGGTGTTTGCTGGGGTACGGTTTCAAACCCTACTATAGCCGGCGATCATAGCATTGATGGTACAGGCACCGGCACATTTTCAAGCAGCATCAGCGGGCTCACTGCATCTACCACTTATTATGCCCGTGCATATGCAACCAATAGCGAGGGAACAGCTTACGGTAATGAAATAACGATTACAACCACAGCTTCAGCACCAGATGTGTATGTAGCAGGATGGGAATATACTACCGGCGGATACGATATTGCAAGGGTTTGGAAAAATGCTGTTGCTATCCCATTAACGAATGGCACCAGTAATTCATATGCAAGTTCAGTTTTTGTTTTGGGATCAGATGTGTATGTTGGCGGATCTGTGTACAATGGAACGATCCAGGTAGCTACGATCTGGAAAAATGGTGTTCCTACATCTTTATCAGATGGTATAACAGCTGCCTATATAGCTACAATTTTTGTTTCAGGAACCGATGTGTATGCCGGTGGGTCTACAGAGGGAGGAAGTTATGAAGCTGCAACGATCTGGAAAAACGGAACTCCTACTTTATTGACCAATGGTACAAAGCCCGCAAGGATCAATTCCATTTATGTTTCGGGCACGGATGTTTATGCTGCAGGATATGAAGAGATAGGGATGTATTGGGTTGCCAAGCTTTGGAAAAATGGCGTGGAAGCTATTTTATCAAATGGCACTGCAGGCGCAGCTGCGAATTCCGTGTATGTTTCAGGT
Organism: Ferruginibacter sp.; assembly: GCA_047601875.1. Lineage (GTDB taxonomy): Bacteria > Bacteroidota > Bacteroidia > Chitinophagales > Chitinophagaceae > Ferruginibacter. Next base: position 3,238,002 of record JASGIL010000001.1, read on the forward strand.
ACAGATGTTTATGTGGCAGGTTATGATGGCGGCGCAGTACCCAGGGTTGCAGCGCTTTGGAAAAACGGAATTTCTACTACCGTTGCTGCCAGTGCTACCGGAAGTGAATTATGTTCGGTATTTGTTTCAGGGGCTGATGTTTACCTGGCAGGAACTGATTCCAATAGCTCTCACGCCATTGCAACGTCATGGAAAAATGGAATATCTACCCCGCTAACAGATGGTTTGTTCGATGCACATCCATATTCAATGTATGTTTTTGGAACAGATGTTTATGTTGTAGGAGAAAAGGAAGATATGACGACGTCTTACCCAACGATATGGAAAAACGGGGTGGCTACATCGTTATCAAATATTCACGGTTATGCTACATCGGTTTTTGTGAAATGATTTTTTTCTGGAAACTTAAATGAATACTTTTAAGAGAGGATATTCAAGATACATTTACATTGTTCAATGCTGCTGCTTAGCAACAATCATTGAACATTGAATATTGTACGTTGAATATTGAAAATTCATTGAAGCTTTCATCAATTTAACAGCAGGATAAATAATTACACCTCATCTCAACTCAATCTTCATCCCTTCAACAGCAAGCTCATATTCAAAAGCATAGTTGTTCCCCGCTTTCAAAACTTTAAATAATTCTTCAAGCTGATGATCCGTATGAGCAGGATCATGATGCGCCAATAAAAGATGTTTCACGTTTGTCAATGCAGCAAATTTACATGCATCATCCATGCTTGTATGTCCCCATCCAAATTTGGTTTTATATTGTTCTGCTGAATATTGTGCATCATGTAACAACAGGTTGGCTTCATGCGCAAGATCAAAGCCTGAGATCCATTTATGCTCAGCATTTAATCCCAATGCTCCAAGAGCGGGTTCATGATCGGGGATATAAGTAAAAACAGAATGTTTTCCGGTAATGCGAAATCCTACGGTAGGGCCAGGATGTATAATATAACGCGATTCAACTTTAAAATGCCCTACCTCAAAAGAACTGTTCCCGATCTCATGTAAGATTAATTTGCAGGGAAGATCGCGGAGCAATATCGGAAACAAGGGTGGTGAAAGATAACGGCTCAACCTCGAATGCAGACTATTATTGCTTGCAGGTCCCCAGATATGTACTTCAACAGATGGGTCATAAAATGGGCTGAAGAATCCAAGTCCCTGTATATGATCAAGATGAAGATGTGTTAACAGGATATCGATCCTCTTAATAACAGTATTATTTAAAAGAGTAAATTTTTGCATACCCGATCCGCCATCCAGCACCAATATGCAATCATCTTCTGTTACAACCGTGCAGGATGTATTTCCTCCATAATGTGCTGTTTCGGGGCCGGTAACGGGAATGGATCCACGAACACCCCTTATTGAAATTATCATATATCAACTGCTTTCCAAAATAGGGCGATCGCTCCTAAAAAATTTCCTGTCCTGCCAATAATAGGATATGCGGTCACAGATATCTTTTCTGCTTTTCCATGCATGCTTTCGATCCAGAATGTTTTGTGATGCGGATACTGGTCCAGTATCGTTCTTACCAGTGGCAGCTTCTCGGGTGGTATTAAATTCCCTTCGTCATCTTTTTGTTTAAAGATGGTGCCCCATGTTTCCACTTTCATTTCACCGGTTTCTTCGAAACGTGTTCCTAAAAGTTTTTCTGCCGGTTCATTATAAAAAATGAGATTGCCTGATGTGTCTGTTAAAAAGGCGGGCATTGAAAGACAATCGGCCCATTGACGGGTGAGAATGATCTCTATTTCATACGCGGGCATAGAAAGAATTTCATTGTTAAGAAGACTATTTAAATATAGAATAAAAAGACCGAAAGACCTAGTACTTTGGAAAACTGTCAGGCTTGATGAGCCTTCTGGTTATAAATGTTCAATATTCAACGTACAATGCTCAATGTTCATCGGATCATCATTGTGTGGCCCGTTGAGTATTGAGCATTGTATGTTGAATATTGAACTTAGTATTCATTAAAGCGCTTCAGTTTGAAAGAGCTTTCAAACTGAATTTAAATTTCAGCTCCACAGGAGAGATAACGAATTCCGGTATCTCGTAATCATAATAATTATCAGAGTTGGGAATGGTTATCCTGTAAGTGTTTTCTGTTGGTAAAACACAATTTGCTTTTCCTGCTGCATTGCTCACACAGCTTTTTATTTTATGTGTCTCCAAATTTTCAAAAAGTACTTTTGTCTTAAGTGGTTTTCCTTCCATTGTTGTGATGGTAAGTTTCAGGACAATGGTATCTATGGTAATGGATGGCTTTTGTGCATTTACTGTTTTGAAAGAAAATAAAAGAAGAAAGCCGGCGACGAGTTTTAAGTTGTTCATGAGCGGTAGATTTAAGTTGACTTATTATATGAAGAGAACTTAAAGAAATAATTTTTAGTTTAAAAGAAAAGCTAAAATATTTGCTTCACGGGCCCGACCTTAATGGGAAGTTTATTTTTTCACAGGTGATCAGTTGAGAAACGTGATCGATCTTTCTCCGGGTTTATACTATTTTAAGTGTAGAGCAGTTGCTAAAAAATATATTATACATCATTGATTTTAGCAGAAGGTTGAAATAAGTATTCAATGCTTAGGTTCAATGCTGTTACTTGCTGTTGGTTTTTTGGGTATGTTGTTTTTAACCTCTTCCCAATGTTTTTCATATGCTTTCAGGAACATACTCACAAAATAGAGCAACAGTTCCATAGCAAGTACATTTGTTACTTTATGGTGTTGGTTCAGCCATATTGTGAGGAAGAACAAAATTAAAAAATGAGAACTCTCTAAAATAAGATCAAATATATACCTGGCAAGGAAAAATTTTCCGGTTAGCGGGAAATGGGGTTGAAAGATCATGAGGTATGAAATGAGATAAAAAACAAAGAACAACAATACCTGGTATTTCCAGCTAAAATTGTTCTGCCCGATGGCAAAGTTGAAATAAATGTTCAGCAGTATTGTACCTCCATCAAGATCACCATATAATGTTTTGTGCGTGTCTTCGTGATCGTGATTGAACGAACCGATAAAAATATTTTTCTTCTTTCCTTTTAATGCCTGTTCAAGATAATAATTATCTGTGTTGTTGTAACGTAAAAGACATTGCCAAAGGTCCATTTTATTAATGGTAGAATCGGTAGACGTTCTTTCTGCATAATTTCCCGGTGTAACCAGTGAATCAATATCTTTATTCGAAAAATGCATTTCAGGAATGAAGAGGTCATGCGCAATTGAACAGGAATTATCATTTTTATGATAACGATAGAACCCTAATTTTTCATTACCAATAACTGCGTGGTCAATTCTTTCAAACATCAGCAATGGAAGTGATTTCACTTTACCATTATTATAAGTTGCGTCATACCGGAAAAATATACTTCCTTCATCGTCTTCATTTACGGCTCCTTTGTTTACTGGTTTCAGGTTATTGGAAAATTCGCTGGAAATAAAATGCTCATTCTTATAATCATAAATACTGGCAAAAATGATCTTGCTGTTATCGCCATGGGTATTCTGAATATTTAAAACATACCCGAGTAACATGCTGTCTTCTTTTGTTTGAACCTCCATCCTGTCAAAAATCATATCACATACGATCACTCCATATTTGTCGTGATTTTCCGCCAACCATTTAAACAGTTCGGCAAGTTTATTAATATCAGCTACCGGGTAACAAGGTGAATATGCAGGAACACTGTCATCGGTAAGGATGCCGGTCTTTTCATGAATGCTGCTGTCACAGACAGTAGCTGCATCATTAGAAATGTCAACGATCAGGAAATTATGATTAAGTGTATCCTTTGCATCATAATAATCTGTATTTCCTTTTTTATTGCTGGTTGCCCGTTTAATGATATTTTCAGAAGGAATACCGGGTAAATAAATCACAAAATGATTCAGGATCGTAAATGCCAAAGCAAATAAGAAGGCTTTGGCATGCGGTCTTTTTAAATGCGGTTTTTTGAAAATATTTTTCACGCAATCAGTTTTGTGGCAAGCTTTTTAACCAGTTAATAAAATTCTTCTCAGACACATTTTTATACTTACCTGTTACAACGGGTATTAATTCTTCTGCAACCTGTTCAGTTGTCCATTCGGGAAATGTGGTTTTGTACATTGCAAACATATCTGCAATGATTTTTTTCTCTTCTGTTGTTGCAAAATATATTTTAAATGATCCCGGAAGTAATGTACGTTCATTGGCAGCGTTATAATATATCAAGTGTACATCAATGGTATCGGTAATGCTGCGATCCAGTTTATCCCCGAACAATGTTTTGTAACTGATATTGATCAATTGTTTTGCTTCGTCATAAGGAATTATTCTTTCCCTCATTTTGTCTTTGTATAAAAAGCCGGCCCTCAGTGTATTTAAAATGGCAGGATCTTTATCAACCATTAAGGCAACAGATAACTGAACAGAATCGAAAATTAAAATGCTGTCTTGTATAAAAGTTAGCAGGTCAGAAAATTTATAAAACACATCACTTCCTTTTGTTTTGCCTGAACCTGACGAATAGATAAAAGTGCCAAATCCTTTTTGCGATGATGATTTTTCTTCTTCAACAATATATCCAAGTGTTTTTCTACCCGGGCAGTCATCGCATGCAAGTATGAAATGATCGCCAGGATATGTAAAATATGGTTTTATCTTTTTAACAGCTGAAAGAAGTGAGTGTTCGTTTACCAGGAGCGGATCCGCATCTTTTATAGTAAATGCTTTGGGTTTTAGATTGCCACAACTCACGCATTTAAAGCTTTTTTCAACCAGGCTAACCTTCTGGGCAAGGCAATTATACCCGGAAAGAACCAGGAGTATCCCGAAAAAACTTGCTTTGAACATTTTCATTTTTAATTAATAACACTAATTTAAAAAAACTTATATAATAAATGCTATATTTCTATTTTAAATTTTATTGAGCATGAAAACAGCGATCAATCTACTTCGTTATCTTTTTACAGTTGCATTATTTTTTAATTTCCATTATGGATATGGCCAGCAGGAAAAGCCAAGACTTCTTGTTCCTTTTGGCCACCAGTATGGTATTGAAAGAACGATATTCAGCCACGATAATAAATTCATTGTAACATCCGATGAAGCGCTGACCATCATCTCTGATGTACGTTCAGGTAAACCATTATACTACCTGAATGGTGTGCGGCCATCGATCAGTGCCGACGATAATTACATTGCAACATCGCAGGATAGTTTTGTATTGATATGGAACGTTGCTGGAGGAAAATTACTCCGTGCTTTGGAACTTCCACATAATATAGAAGCAAAACAAACCAGGTTTCATTCCACTAAAAATTTACTTATTGTAGAAGAATCTGAAATCTCAATTGGAAAAGCTACGGGTATGGGTAATGCCGGGGGAGCGGGATCAAAACCTGATCCTGACAGGCGATTGAGCAATGTTAGCTTATGGGATTTTATAAGCGGAACAAAGCAACATGATTTTTTTTCAAACAAAGAAGGAGAAGACAACAAAGCCAATTGCAAGGCCTGCGTTGAAACAGTTTGCAATATTTATGCATCATGGTTTAACCAGCAAGGCGATAGCATTCGTATCATTTATACCAACCTTATTAAAACATTTGCGATCGGCAACTATGATAAACCTTCATACGCATGTATGGAAAGCCCGGATAAAAAAGCAAACGAAAAAATTGACCCAAGTGTAAAGATCCTGGATGGCAGAAACATAGAAAATCATTCCGAGGAAACTACCTATTGTTACAATGAGTTTGGCAATTATGTTGGGTCATGGAGCCGGCCGGTTAAAATAGAGGTTGATGGAATGAAAGAATTGGAATTTGAATCTATCAGTCCGGTATACAATTACCAGGTTACCTACAGCAGTAAAATGATAACGCTGCGTAACCTGCTTGCAAAAACTGAAAAATACTATGAAGTGGATGGCGTGAGAAGGATCAGTTTTAATAAAGCAGGAACGCTGATGTTGATTGAATACATCAGTGAATCACCCAGGATATTTAAAACAGAAGATGTTTCGGAGCCAACTTCAATTCCTGAAAAAGATTACGAAGGATTTCCTGTTTACATATATGCAACAAGAACGAGTACGGAGGGTAATGAAATGGCGGCGGTATTTGATCGCATGGATGTAGCAATGCCGGCACCTAATGTACCGAAGCCCTTAAAACGCTTTATACCTAAAATGCCCAACCCGATGCATAATATGATAAATTCAATGAAGGATGATACAAAAAATGCTTTCACCAATTCAGGCGAGATCATTAACCTGTATAACCGCAGAACGATCAGTAAGATCCAGTCGCTGATAAAACTAACGGGGGATATTGGTTTTTCGCCGGATAAAAAAATTATGCTGCTGAACTCAGGTAAAACGATCGCAGCGTATTCAATTCCATATGCAAGAATCCTGGTAACATTAAAACCTTCCATGTATGGCCATACGATATTCAGCCCCAATAGCAAATGGCTTGTGCAATTAACAAACGATTCAGGCAAAGTGATCATCATCAACCTTGTGAATGACTCAATAAAGAATTACCGCATACCTTATGAAAAAGGAACACTGTTGGTACTTAGTTTTTCAAGCGATAGTAAAACAGTTACAATAAGTAATAATAAGGGTGACTGCAGTATGATCAACGTGGAAAATACAGCATTGAGTAAGGAGAGAAAAACCATTGGTGGCTATTTTCCCTCTGAAGACGGGAGCAAATATGCTTTTGTAAATGCTTCCGATGGGTCTGTTCATGTATACACGCAAAAAGATTCTGCCGAAATATTCACAACCAAAAAGGCATACCTTGAAACTGGCAAAAAGGAAGAACAGGTTGAACCCGGTAAGGTTCGGTTTAATTACAGGGTAGGTTTTGCACGCAATACAAATTCATTGATTGTTTGGGATGCAATGAGGATCGTTTATATAAAAGACATTGCAAATCCGAAGGATACACAAAGGCTGACAAACATGAGCACTGAAAATCATTATACAAAAGCAACACTTAGCCCGAATGGTATTTATATCAATTTACAGTTATACGCCGGTAATTGTGTTATATATAATACAGTCAATAAAAACAACTCGCTTTACAAGGGGCTTGTTCCGGGAGCAAATGGTTTGGGGCTCTTACAGAGTATGGGTAAAATGTTCCGTACCCTTTTGAGCGGAAACAACGAAATGTTCAACAAGGAAATAGCTCAATTCAATGATAGTGGTGACAGTGTGTTTATTTGTTACAATGATTCGGCATCCATTTATTCCTGCGCCGATGGAAGGTTGTTGAATGCATTTAAAACAAAAGGAGATATCAGGTATTTCAACCTGAAAAATAATCTTTTAATATCCTGTTATTATGGCGAACTCTTTTTTTACAGGATCAATGATAAACAGCAATGGTTCAGCATGATCCCTTTTACCAATGGCGAAACTGTTTTCATGCTTCCAAACGATGTGTTCTTCGGCAGCAAATCTGCTACACGCAACCTCGGGTATATTTATGGTGATAAATCTTTATCGTATAAACAATTTGATTTTAACAGCAACAGGCCCGACACAGTTTTAAGGGCACTTGGAAATACAGACAATAAATTTCTCGGGATCTATGATTCTGTATTGAGTATTCGAAAAAGAAGGGAAGGAATAAAAAATATGAATTCAATGAATTTTAATAATGCGCCCGAGGTGGTGATCCTAAATGATAAGGAGATCAATGGTGAGGTAAAACAAAAAGAAATTTCATTGAAGTTACGCATGAAAGGAAATAACCAGTATCCAGACAGGCTCGCTGTATTTATAAATGGAAATCCTATGTATGGAGAAAAAGGAATGAAGCTTTTGCACAAAGCATATACGATGGATACTACCATTAAATTAAATCTTACTGAAGGAAAAAATATTGTTGAAGCTTCTGTGTTCGATGTAACAGGTGTTGAAAGTTATCGCCAACCTGTGTATATACAATATTCACCCGATACACGCATAAAGAAGAACGTATACTTTATTGGTATTGGTGCAGCAAAATACAGCAATAGTGGAAAAAACCTGAATTGGGCAAAGAACGATATAACGGGAGTACTCGATTTTTTAAACGTTCAATTTCCGGGGCGTGTTATTATTGATACACTTTTTAATAACCAGGTTACGGTAGAAAACATCCGGAAGCTAAGGGCCAGGCTGGCAAGATCGCAACCTGATGATATTGTTATCGCATATTATTCTGGCCATGGAGAAATAGATATTGATAAGGCCGAAGCTTTTTTTGGAACCTATGATATGGATTTTAATGACCCGTCAAAGAGAGGAATTTCTATTAAAGATTTTAATGACATCATGGAAAATATTCCTTCGCGGAACAAAGCTGTTTTCCTGGATGCCTGCCATAGCGGCGAAATAAATAAAATGGCATGGAAACAAAACAAGCCTGTAAAAGATAATGAACAGAAAAAAAATGAATTGCCATCTGCTACCAGCGATGCGGACCTTGATAAAGGAGAAGCTGTTGAGATGCGCAATCCTGGTGAAACAGATCCGTTTGATCTTGTGCTGGAATTATTTACTGATCTGTACCAGGGTAATGGCACAAATATAATTGTGGCTGCAAGAGGTTTGGAAGCTGCTAAAGAATGTGAAAAAATAAAACATGGTGTGTTCACTTATTGCGTGTTGGATGGGGTAGTGCAGGCTAAGGCAGATTTTGATTCCAATGCAGTAGTTACTATTGGAGAAGTACAAAATTACATTATACGGAACGTGCCTGTTTTTTCAGGTTTTTGTGAAGCTGCAAAAATACAAAGAGCAGCTGCACGCAAAGAAAATGAATTCAATGATTGGGCCGTTGTAGATAATGATAGTGTTACGATCAGGAAAAAGAGCATTGTAAAACAGATGTCCACCGAAGAGAAAAAATCATTCATAGATAAACATAAGATCGAGCGTGATTCTTATATGGAAATGCTACCACCGGAAGTATTGGCAGCAAAGAAAAAAATAGATGATACAAAAAAACAAATAGATGAAAAAAAGGAAAAAATAGAGAAAGTTAAGAAGACCCTGGACAAATTTGGATTTCCAAAAATACCCAGGCCATAAAGCTCCAAAGGTTTCAGGTGTTCCAAAAGTTGATCAACCTTTGGAACACCTGAAACCTTTGGAACATCTGAAACTTCCTGAACCTTTAATTAGTAACAGTTGCCTTCCCGATCGGCGTATTACTTTTCACCACCACATAATTGGAAATAGCATAGTACGCATGTGGGTTGGGGTTAGGTGACGAGAGATCATTTACCCATGGTGTAAAATAATATTCAAATGTGAATGACTGCCCGGCCATGCTTGATGATAATTGGTTTTCTCTTACCGGGACTGCCATGCCCGGGCACCAGCCGGCTCTTTCATCTGAGTCATTACCATTTTGCGGATTTACCGGGTTGGTAGCGCAACCGATCTCATCCAGATCATGGGAAAATGCATCAGCACCATTGATCCTGATCTTATGTGTACGAAAACACCATTCTGCACAAGGCCTGCCGCCCGGATCATAAGGTGTTGCTTCTCCCCATCCTGTAATGATGGTACGGAAGCTTATAGCTTCTGCATTGGTAGGGATGGTAATGGTTTTAGTAAGATCAAATGATGAAGCATCTTCACCATAAATAACCCCTGCTAAAGAATTCTCGTTGTATTGCAACACTTTTGTAATGGAGGAATATTGATAATCAGGTGTTCCTTCAAGGAAATCAAAATCTACTGATAACAACCATCCGTTCGGCGGTCCATACTTCAATGAATGCCCTGAGTGTAACGGTTCCATGTAGCAATGATTTGAAATCCGTTACATCAATTTCAAAACCTCTTGCCAAAGCATGATTGTCTACACCATAGGGAGTAATATACCTTCCCATTTCATACCATTCATTGGAATCAGGATCTTTTATTTGTATGTGCGCATATACGTCCCAGTCACCACAGTTACCAGAAGGGCATCTTAGCTTTACATACATATTTATTTTATTTACAGTGCTTACATCCTGTGGCATTTGGTACTGGTGTTCGGCTGATTGTGAAAACCCGGATCCAAAAGCAAGGTGCTCACTTGAAAAAGTTGTATAATTTCTTTGAATGCCACCGGTTCCTGTAAGATCTACTGTTATGGTTTCTGCATCTGTACTTTGAAATTGTAAAGTGCCTGTTTTTACTCCAAGCACTGTTGGCGTAAATTTTATATACATTGTTTTTGCTGATGCAACATCTGAGGCAGCTATACTTATAGAACCTGAAAAGCTGGCACTGGTAGTATCAAATGAAATGGTGTAACCATCGCTGGAAGAAATTGCGATCGCACCTGATAAATGAGTGCCGGTTATGCTCAAGGTTTTGGTTAATGTTTTACCCACCTGCACCGTCCCAAAGTCCTCTGACAGGTTGGGGCTGGAAACGCTGATGGTTGGACCACCTGATCCTGCTTTGTCTTTTTTACATGAGGAAACCGAGAACAATACTAATCCTGAAAATGCAATTAGAATAGAGATAAATTTAAGCCGCATTGGTTTTTGATTTTAAATGTTGGTTTGAAAATTTAAGGTAATTAAATTATTCGTTATCTGAAATATTTTTCGATGAGAGGTTGATTTGGAGATTTGAAAATTTGAAGATTTGAAAATATGAATTGCAACCGGGTTGACGGGTTAATCTTCAAATTGACTTATTTTCAAATCTTCAAATCGATTTTAATGAACATTCAACAATACCTGCAAAGAATTAAATATGATGATTCGCCGGATACGAGCCTGGAATCACTTTCAAAACTTCAGCTCACTCATTTATTACATGTCCCTTTTGAAAACCTGGACATACATAACAATACAAAAATTGACCTGGCAAATTTGTTTGATAAAATAGTAACCAGGGGCAGGGGAGGTTTTTGTTATGAATTGAATGGATTGTTTTACCAGTTATTAAAGGAAATTGGCTTTGCCGTTAAGATGGTATCTGCAAAAGTATTTGATGGTAAAAAAGATTATAGCCCCGAGTTTGACCATATGGCGTTGATCGTAACAATAAAAGAAAACAATTATCTCGTTGATGTGGGATTTGGTGCATTTACATTTCATCCTGTTCCAATAACATTTGATATAGAAATAAATGATCCAATGGGAATTTTCAGGATAGAAGTTTACAACTCAACACACATCGTAATAAAGAAAAAGCATGCCGATGGAAATTTCATTCCTGAATATATATTTTCAGAAAAGGAAAGAAATATGGAGGAGTTTTATGAGCGATGCAACTATCATCAAACAAACAATGAATCTCATTTCATGCAAAAAAGAATTTGTTCTTTACCAACAAAAAACGGAAGAATAACTTTGACAGGTAATACACTGAAAATAACGGAAAACGGATCAGTAAAAGAAAATCAATTAAGCAACGAAGAAGAAGTTCGACAGGTTCTTTGGAATTATTTTAAGATAAAGTTGGATCACTAAGTCCTTCATAAATTTGATTTGTAAACAACAGCATAAAACATGGCTATCAAATTACCTTATTTCGGAATAATAGATGCATCATCCCTTAATGAATATTATGATACAACCTTTGAATTCAATGGCAGGCAGGTAAACCTGGATCTGAATTTTGACAATGGTACGATCGACATCAAAAGGCTGGAAACAGTTAACCACTTTATTGAGAACATAAGGATCCATGATCTGAACAATAAAAAACACATTCAAAATGATTTTGATGATAAGACCGGTGATACAGTTCGTTCTTACATAGAAAATCATTTGGAAGATATTGCTACAGATGATCTGGAAGAGCTGATAGGATCAAATACAAAAACTTCGGACCAACCCAAACTTTTATTAAAGCAATTGCATTTAGTACGTGTTGGATTGTATCCCGACAGCGAAACACAATTTGCAACTTTTGATTATTCGATCGGGAGAACACTTACTGATTATTTGGTCGTGCTGGTTACTGATGAAAATGGTAACCTGGATTATATAACAATGGAAAGTTAAGTATTGAGTGTTTACTTTGATCGGGGAGCGTTCCTTAGAATGATTTTCGAAATGGATTTACATTTTGGTTTAGATGAAAATTATCTCCTAAACAGAAATGTAAATAATAAATGAAAAGTGAGTGGTACCCTGATCACTTTTGCATTTTAAATTTTCTGTATTCATTCCGATAAACATTGAATATTGTATGTTGAATATTGAATATTTTTTTCAACCCACTAATAATGTTATACCTTAGCAACTATGGTTGTTATAAAAACGCACAAAGAATTTGAATCACACTTGGGTAAGGAGCTGGGTGTTTCTCCCTGGCACAAGATCACGCAGGAACAGATCAATCAGTTTGCAGATGCTACCATCGATCATCAATGGATACATACAGATCCTGAGCGGGCAAAAACCGAAAGTCCGTTCAAGGCTACGATCGCACATGGGTACCTGACGCTCTCCCTTGTCCCGTTTTTCTGGAAACAGATCGTGGATGTTCAGAATCTGAAAATGGAGGTTAATTACGGAATTGAACACCTGAAATTCGGCCAGGCTGTTGTTGTAGACAGCGAGGTTCGATGCAGGGTTTCTTTATCTTCAATTATTAATTTAAGGGGCGTTACAAAAGCAACGCTTTTTATTCAATTAGAGATCAAGGACCAACAAAAACATGCTTTTGCCGGTGATGTAGTATTTCTATATCATTTTATTTAACCGGGCATCACTATAATACTTCCTACCCTCTTAATATTGGCTAACTTATGCAGCTTAGTTGGCAGTATTTCTGTCTGTGAAACATTATTTATAAACGCAAAAAACAATTTATGCAATTAAAATCTACACTTGACCCGATCATTAAACTTCCCAGGCAGGTTTTTATGATCCTTTTTTTATTTATCCTGGTAACCAGCGTACAGGCACAAACCTATACGAATGGTAATCTTAGTACAGGTGCTACTGCAAATGATGGTACAGCCGCACCGACGGGTACTACATGGAGTGAGGTTCAAAATGATGCTGGTGTTACAACAATCAGTAATACCGCTTCGGGTATTGTATCGAGCCTGGCAGCAAATGTTAGTGTTGCCGACGACTTCACCATTCCACCGGGAGAAGCATGGACCATCAGCAAGCTCATATTTTATGCATACCAGACCGGCGCACCTGCAACGCCTACACCATTTAATGACCTAAGGGTACAGATCCACAACAGCGATCCTTCTACAGGAACCTCAACTGTTCTTTTTGGAGATCTTACTACCAACAGGCTAAGTGCTTCCAATGATGCATTGATGTATCGTATTTTTAATACATTGGTACCTACTCCAACAGCATCAGGAACAACCCGTAAAATATGGACATTGGAAGCCAATGTTACTGGTCTCACATTGCAACCAGGCACTTATTGGATCGAATGGCAAACAGGTGTAACATCAGGCAATCACTTTTCTCCACCAAACACACCGGTAGGTGCAAGAACGGTACCTGGTTCTAACGCAATGCAGCACGATCTTACTGCTAACGAATGGGGACTTGTGCAGGATCCTGGAAATCCGCCGGCGCTATTAGATACAGTGGAAATGGATATGCCATTCAAAATAAATTATACAGCCAGTTGTGCCGGCACACCCGTACCAGGTGCTACGCTTTCAACAGCTGTTAGTGTTTGTGCGGGAACACCGTTTACATTATCAGTTGCCAATCCAACTTCTGTTGCCGGAATTACTTATCAATGGCAATCATCTGCAACCTCCGGTGGCCCATACGCGAATATTGCGGGTGCAACTTCTGCTACTTTAACAACAACACAAACTGCAGCTACCTATTACCAGCTTGTGGTAACATGCTCTGGTTCACCTGGTACTTCTACGCCCGTACAAGTAGGAATCATTGCTTCACCGGCTGTAACAGCATCACCGGTAAGTGTAACAGTATGTTCAGGTACCAATACTTCATTTACAGCAACAGCCACAGGTGCATCGCTTACTTATCAATGGCAGGTAAGTACTGATAACGGTACTACATTTACAGATATCTCAAACGGTGGAATTTATGGTGGAGCAACAACAAATAGTCTTACGCTAACGAATGTTCCTTTTGCAAATAACGGCTACCAGTACCAGGTAGTAGTGAGTGTTACCGGTTGCGGTTCTGTAACATCAGGCATTGCTACTTTAACTGTAAACGAAGCGGCAACAATTGGAACGCAGCCGGCCAACGTTACAGCTTGTGTAGGTAATGATGCAACATTTACAACCACTGCAACAGGGTCTGCACTAACTTATCAATGGCAGGTAAGTACCAACGGTGGTGCTACTTTTACTCCTATAGCGGGGGCAACAAGTGCAACGTTGGTTGTGCCTGCAGTAACATCAGGCATGAATAATAACCAGTATAATGTTATTGTAAGCAATGCATGTGTGCCAGCCGGTGTTACATCAACAAATGCAATACTAACGGTGAGCAATGTTGCTACTATTACTACCTCACCGGTAAATACAACAGTATGTGAAGGCGCAAATGCATCTTTCACTGCTGTGGCTTCTGCAGTAACTTATCAATGGCAGGTAAGTACAGATGGTGGTGCAAACTTTACTGATATTGCCGGAGAAACAAGTCTAAACCTTACCTTAACTGCTGTTACTCCATCTATGGATGGTAATCAATATAGGCTGGTAGCATTTAGTTGCGGAGCAGCAGGACTTAATTCAGCAGCAGCAACATTAACGGTGAATGATGCAGCAAGCATCACTACGCAGCCAGCTGATCTAACTGCATGCATTGGCAATAATGCAAACTTTTCAACAACAGCAGGCGCCAGTTCAACGCCACTTACTTATCAATGGGAAGTAAGTACAGATGGAGGTGCTACTTATACTCCAATAGCCGGAGCTACAACAGCAAACCTTACTGTTCCAGGTGTTACCGCAGCAATGAATGGAAATCTTTACCATGTTATTTTAAGCAATGGTTGTACAGCATCATTGATATCAAATGCCGCTACACTTACCGTAGCATCAGTAGCTGTGATAACTGCGCAGCCTGTTGATGCTTCAACATGTGAAGGTTCTAATGCAACATTTAGTGTAACAGCAACAGGTAGTATCACTGGCTATATGTGGCAGGAAAGTACCGATGGAGGTGCTAATTTTGTGACGATGAGTGGTCAGACTGCAGCAACACTTACGCTTTCAGCTGTAACTGCCTCTATGAATAATAACCAGTATCGTGTTATGGTACTCGACAATTGTACGGCTACCGGCGTGACTTCTGATCCTGCTACACTTACAGTAAATGCATTGCCAGCTGTAACGATCAGCGCAACATCAACCGCCATCACAACACAAATGACTACTGATTTAACGGCAACTTCAACACCGCCTTCAACAGTATTCAGCTGGTTTAAAGATGGCGTATTGATCTCTGGTGCAACAGGTGCTACCATTACTGTTACTCATGATGAACTTGGAGATTATTATGCTACAGTTACAGATGTAAATGGTTGTTCAAACACTTCAAACACATTAACCATTACGGATTCAACTGCGAGCAACGCATTCATTTATCCAAATCCGGGAAGGGGTATCTTCAATCTTGTATTTGATCAGAGTACACCGGGTGTTACAAACAGGGTAGGTGTTGGTGCTTTTGATAGCAAAGGATCGAGGGTTTATCAAAAACAATTTAATCTTACTACTCCTATACAAACAATTCCAATTGACCTTAGCAATTTGGCAAAAGGAGTGTATGTACTTGAGATTACCGATGCAGCGGGAGTAAGAATAAGGACCGATAGGATCGTTATTTATTAATCGTATATTTTAATGATAAAAAAGAGTCCCGCCTATAAGCGGGACTCTTTTTATTTATACAGGTCTTTGGGAATCGGCAATAATCCTGTCGGCAGTTGCGAACTCCGTAGGTATAATGGTGAATAATTAAGAGGAGCTGTCTCCCGGGGCTTTACTATATTTCTTTATAGCTGGAGCAATATCCCGTTATCAATACACAGAATACTTCAAAATAAAATTTGCCTTACCCAACCTTCTCGGCAATTTTTCAGGTTATATAATAAGTACCAGCTTTCATTTTTTGCCAAAACAAAAACATACTAAAATGAAATTCCGTTCCCTTCACCCAATCATTTTCTTAGCCATTGTTACTACAGTCTTCTTTTTTTCATGTAAAAAAGATATGAAAACTGAGCCTGCTGTAATTGACCCTGTTGATACTCCTGCTGTTAATCAACCTGGTAATCTATTTCATATTCCGGCAGTTTCTCCCGTTACCGGGTCAGTGAGTGGCCTTGTAGTGGATGAAAACAATGCCGTAGTAAACGGGGCTGAAGTGCGTTTAGGCACAACTGTTATAACTACTGATGCAAGAGGTTTATTTAATTTTCCCACTACAACACTTGATAAATATATCACCACAATTACGGTTAATATGCCAGGTTATTTCAAAGGTATTCGTTCTTTTTGTGCCAATGCTACGAGGAATTATGTTTGTATCAAACTGATCCCCAAAACACTTGCAGGTACTGTAAATAGCAGCAGTACAGGGTCTGTTGGTTTAAGCAATGGCACAACATTGTCGTTCCAGGCAAACAGCATGCAGGTAAAAGCTACCGGCGCTCCTTATACGGGAACTGTGAATGTTTATGTCGATTATATTGATCCAACTGCAAGTGATATCAGTGCCCGCGTGCCGGGAAGTTTTATGGGAGAAGACGGTACGAATATGTTCAGCTTACGATCCGCAGCTATGATGGCAGTAGAACTGGAATCTGCTGCCGGCGAATCGCTCCAATTGGCTGCCGGTAAACCTGCATCAATAAAATTCAATATCCCTGCATCAATTTTAAACCATGTGCCAGACAGTATTAATACATGGAGTCTCGACGATCGGGGTATTTGGATCAAAGAAGGAATGGCAGTAAAGAATGGTAATTTTTATGAAGCTTCTGTGACACATTTCTCATTTTGGAATTGTGATGCTATGGGCAATGCCGCTTATCTTAACATGCATGTGCAGGACCAGGATGGTAATGCGTTGGTTAATACAACTGTCATATTAAATTCCTGGGGTTGGGGCAATAGTTCCGGTATAACTGACAGTTTGGGGAATGTTTCAGGAATCGTGCCAGCCGGATACCAGATACAGGCAAACTTTTTCGCAAACATATTCGGTTGTTCTACTCCCATTGCTTCACAAAATATAGGTCCATTTAATAATAATGCATCAGATACAATTTCATTAAATATTTCCTCACAACAGGAGCTATCCGTTACCGGTAGTGTAACAAATTGCTCAGGCCAGCCGCTACAAAGCGGAACGGCCGCCCTTTATTCTGGTAATTATAGCTATTACTATGCTTCTATCGTTAATGGAAGCTATACTTTTACGATACCACAGTGTGGAAACCTCCCTTCGGTGAATGTAACAGCAATCGATAATACATCGGGCGCACAGGCAATATCTGGCAATATAGCTGTTACAGGTAATACTGTGAATATTCCTGTTATGAATGTATGTGATGTACAGCCTTCCGCATTTACATTTAGTACCAACTGGCAGACAACAATTGTTTCCGGTACATATGCTGGTAGCGTGCCATTGAATTCGACCAATACGGTTACTTTACAGGTTGATGTTACTGCTGCAGGAACTTATTATATTACTACCGATACAAGTTATGGTATCAGTTTTTCAGCCACTGGTACTTTTACTACCCTTGGCGTGCAAAATGTTGTACTAACGGGATCGGGTACACCAACTGCATTTAGTGGTGTAGCCAGTTGCCGGCCTTCTTACCTTGGTATGAACGGGTATTATTTTCATGTAGACCTTACAGCGCCTCCGGCCGTTTTTGAGATGGGAGGGCCGGGCGCCTGTACTGCAACTGTAGCAGGTTCTATAAATGTACCTGGCACTAATGGTGGTCATATTTATATGCAGGTAAATTTTATTAGTCCCGGCTACTATAACATCCACACAGATACTATCAATGGAATATCATTTTCCGCTTCTGGTATCTATACAGGTAATACTCCTCCGACAGTAGTTTTGAATGGAACAGGTACACCACTTGCAGGTGGTGACTATGTCTTTACCACCCATGCATCAAATGGAGGTACTGGTTGTACGGTTCCGGTGCATGTAACTACAAACCCCGACCTTTCGGCTTATTACAATTTTCAAAGTAGCCTCGATTGTGGTAGCGGCCCAAATTTTCCATTTGGCGTTCCTGTTAATAATGCAACCGCATACGTATATGTTGATGTATCTGTTGTAGGTACCTGGTCAATCAGTGCAGCGGGGCTTGGAATTAGTTTCGGAGGTAGTGGTACATTTACCACAACAGGCCCGCAAACGGTAACACTGTCAGGTGGCGGAACTGGTCAAAATTCGGGGATCACCGGAATAGAAGTGTACGGGGATCATGGGGTTCACTGCATATTTTATGTTTCTGGAAATTAGTATCAATCATCAAAACAGCTAATGAAAAAATAGTCCTCTTAACTTAATGAAAGAACTTTATTTAAATCACGAATAGTGTATTTTCCAGTAACCAAATTTTCGGCGGACCATTATAAACAAGTTGAAACATAATTGATGATCCCGGGTTTTTGGCCCGGGATCTTTTAATTTTTTGTAATAAAGCTTTACTACCTCACAATAAATAATTTCTGCACTTCAATATTACCACCACCTTTGATCTGAACAAAATACATCCCGTCATCAAGACTTTCAATATCTATATCAAGGAACTCGCCACCTGCAGCAATGGTTTTATTGATCACCCTTACTGCTCTGCCAGTACGATCTGAAATAATAATGCTGAACCTCATTTCATTTTGTGTTACAATGGGGAGTTGAACTGTTCTGCCTGAAGCAGGATTTGGATAAATGGAACGTGCCTGTGGAGTTGTAAAAAATGCCGATGCTGACCATGCACTTACCAATACAGCTCCACTCGCCGTAGAACAAACTGATTGTACCTGCCATTCATAATTACTAAGCGGTAATAATCCTGTTATCAATTTAGAATTGCTGGTAGACGTAATCGTTAGCCAGGTTGTCGTATTGGTAACTCTGTACCTGATATTATACGAGATGGCGCCGGTTGGATTCCAGCTAAGCATCCTGCTTCCGCCACCTGTTGTACTTAACAATACAGATGTTAACCCGGTTGGCATAGGACAAACAGGTGTTGTACAAGGCAAAGTTGTAAAATGAACTGTTATAGAAAACGGACTAAGGTTGGTAGCTGAACTTCCGCAATATGTTTGAACATGCCATTCATAAGTTGTTCCGCAAATAAGATTGGTTAGTGTTACTGAATTGGTTTGTGTTGTAACGTTTATCCATGGAGAAGCCGGTGATGTCAATGCATGGTATTGAACAACATACGCAAATGCCGGCGATGGTGCCACCCATGTAAGCGTGGCACTTGTTGTACTTACATTGCCTGTAGTTAAAGCAGTGGGAGGAACGCATGTTGTGTTACAAGCCAAGGTTGTAAATGTATTGCTTACCGAATATGGACTTGTACTTCCTGTTGCAGTGCTGCAAAGCGTTTGAACATGCCACTCATAAGTTGTTCCGCATGTAAGATTGTTTAATGTTATAGAAGTTGATGTTGCATTAACATTTATCCATGCGCCACCAGGGGCATGGTATTGAACAATATAACCAAGCGCCCCGGCCGGGGCGATCCATGAAATGGTTGCACTTGTTGTACCAATGTTAGTTGTATTTAAGCCCGAAGGAGGAACGCATGTTGGGGCGCAAGGTAGTGTTGTAAATGCAACAGTTGCAGAATATGGACTTGGAGGATTGGATGTAGTGTTGCAATAAGTAGCCACATGCCATTGGTATACAGTTCCGCAAGCAAGATTGTTTAATGTTATGGAATTGGATTGAGTAGTAGCATTTATCCATGCGCCATTTGCTGTACGATATTGAACCATATAACCAATTGCTCCTGCAACAGCGGTCCATGAAAGTGTTGCGCCTGTTGAGCTGATATTGCTTGTAGTTAAAGTTGCAGGAGGAACACATGTTGTGTTACATGGTAGTGTAGTAAATGTATTGCTTACCGAGTATGGACTTGTTGTACCTGTTGCCGTATTGCAAAGTGTTTGAACATGCCATTCATATACAGTACCGCATGCAAGATTGTTGAGCGTTATAGAAGTTGATGTTGCATTAACATTTATCCATGCACCATTGGCTGTATGATATTGAACAATATAACCAAGTGCACCTGTAACAGCTGCCCAGGAAATGGTTGCGCCTGTTGAAGTAATGTTTGTTGTAGCGAGACTTATTGGTGGATTACATGGTATCGGGCATGCTGGTGTTGTAAAAATAATGGGTGTTGAATACGGACTTATGCTTCCTGCAGATGTACCACAAACTGTTGCAACATGCCATTCATAAACAGTTCCGCATGTTAAGTTGGTTAATGTTACTGAGTTTGATTGCGAAGTAACATTGATCCATGTATTCGATCCTGCAACATGATATTGAGCTACATAACTAAGTGCACCTGTTACTGCGGTCCATGAAATGGTTGCAGCTGTTGTTGTAATGTTTGATGCCAGCAATCCTCCTGGAGGATTACATGTTGGTGCGCATGCAGCAGTTGTAAAACTAACGGTGCCCGAATAAGGGCCGATGATAGTTGTGCTATTGTTGCAATATGCAGCAACATGCCATTCATAAGTCGTTCCGCAAAGAAGGTTGGCTAATGTAAGTGTTGATGATTGTGTAGTAACATTGATCCATGCTCCACCGGGAGCATGATATTGAACAAGGAATAAAGTTGAACCAGCAGGAGCTGTCCATGTAAGCACAGCCGTATTTGTACCTGTGCTTGTAGCTGTTGGATTTATTGGGGTCACACAACTTGTGCATGGTAAGGTTGTAAATGTAATTGCTGTTGTATATGGACTCATACCACCACCGGTTGTATTACAAATTGTTGCTACCTGCCATTGATATATTGTACCACAGGTAAGATTCGTTAATATAGTATTTGGTGATTGTGTTGTAACAGTTATCCATGGAGAACCTGTAGGTGTTAATGAATGGTACTGTACAACATAACTTGTAGCTCCCGGAACTGCGGTCCATGAAAGTGTTGCCCCTGTCGTTGTTATGTTTCCTGCAACTACTCCCTGTGGGGCAATACAATTTACAGGACAAGCCGGCGTAGTGAAATTTACAGCACCTGAATATGGACTTGTACTCCCTGCTGCTGTACCACATACTGTTGCTACATGCCATTCGTAAGCCGAGCCGCAGGTGAGATTGGTTAAGCCAACAGAAGTAGATTGTGTATTGATACTTATCCATGTATTTGTACCAGCAATATGGTATTGAACAATATAAGAAAGTGCACCTGCAGCTGCGGTCCATGAAAGGGTTGCACCTGTTGTGCTGATGTTGTTTGTAGTTAAGCCAGTTGGAGCAAGACATGTTGCAGTACAAGCCGCTGTCATAAAACTAAGTGGAGTGGAAAAAGTGCCAGGTGTTGATGTATTGTTATTACAGAAAGCAGCTACCTGCCATTCATATAAAGTGCCGCATGTAAGATTTGCAAATGTAAATGTTGGTGCCTGAACTGTTGTACTGATCCATGGTGATGCCGGTGATGTTAAAGCATGGTATTGCACAATATAAGCAAATGAACCTGCGGGAGGGATCCATGAAACCGTCGCAGTTGTAGTAGTGATTGTTCCCGCAACTAAACCTGTAGGAGGAAGGCATTGTGTTGGGCAAGGCAACATAGTAAATGTATTACTTGCTGAATATGGACTTGTGCCGCCTGCTGTTGTATTGCAAATAGACTGTACATGCCATTCATATGTGGTTCCGCATACAAGATTGGTTAATGTTGCGGATGTTAATTGCGTAGTAACAGTTATCCATGCAGCACCAGGTGCATGGTATTGAACTGTATAAGCAACTGCACCGGAAGAAGCCGCCCACGAAAGGGTTGCACCTGTGGTACTGGTATTAGTGACAGATAAACTCGAAGGCGTAATGCAGTTTTGAGAAAGTAACCTGGAAGGTATTATAGCAATTAAGAGGAAAAAGAACAATGAAAGTAAATTTGATTTCATGTGCCTGTATTTAAGGTTATTGAATATATGCGAATAAAGCTTTTGAAGTTACTGAATTATTTAATGTGGCCTTCAAAAAAAGTCGCTCGAATTCTTAAGCATTCAGGCAGAATCACTTATGTTTTTTAGGTAGGGCAAAATCCCCTGGAAAGCAAGCCGGGTGTGGCTATTGCCGGTATCCCGCGGGTCTTGTTTTTTTTGCGTTTATGCGTCATATTTAGTTTTACTTTTTTTATAAAAAAAGTAAAACTAAATGAACAATGCCAGGTGCCGATTGTTGATAGTTTAAAAAATATACTGGTATGGATAAACTCTTGTTATTAGTAGAAGAATTGGAATTAATGGTTCTGCAACGGGACAAGCTGAATATAAATGTATCAGTTGTTAATGTTGGTTGGCATATTGAACATACTTTAATGGCAACGGTACTTATTATTGATGAGCTCTTAAAATCAGATCCTGCCAAATATAAATGGAGATTTAACCTGAACCGGCTGTTCGTGTTTAGTATTAACAAAATTCCAAGAGGTAGTGCAAAAGCACCCAAAATTGTTCAGCCTTCAGAAAACATGAGTAAGGAAAGGTTGATGAAATATATTGAAATAGCAAAAGAAAAGATCAGTAAGACAAAAGATCTTAATGCCAACAATCATTTCAAGCACCCTGATCTTGGTATTTTAAATTATGCCCATGCCATGAAATTCATGCGCATACATGCAAGGCATCATCTTAAAATAATAGAGGAAATTATTAAAAACTAAACAAGGAATAAGAGATATTGAATGAAGATGATGGATGATCTTATTTATTCAATATCTCTTATCCATTGCTTGCTATTTTTTGATAAGCTATAACTTACTTATCATTTGTACCTGCATTTTTCCGGCGAGTTGTATTTTCATCAAATAAGTTCCACTGCTGAGTGCCGATACATCAACAGGTAAAATTTGTTCGCCGCTGA
Source organism: Ferruginibacter sp. (assembly GCA_047601875.1). Classification (GTDB taxonomy): domain Bacteria; phylum Bacteroidota; class Bacteroidia; order Chitinophagales; family Chitinophagaceae; genus Ferruginibacter. The sequence goes on from JASGIL010000001.1 coordinate 3,261,118, forward strand.
TTAGTTTAACAGGAATGCTTTTTAATATTCTTCCTGACATATCCAAAATATTGATCTTTGTATGTTCATTTTGAACTGCGGCTATCTTTACGCTAAGTATATTTTTTACGGGATTGGGATAAGCGATCACGAATTCCGGTTGTAGTGTTCCCCTGTTCACTGTTTTCAATTCTGAATAAGCAACGGCTCCACCATTTTTGTTTACCAGCCTGTAATATGCAAGACCATTTACTGGATCATTGTCTTCAACAACATAGTTTTCAGAAGATTGATACTGCCCCTTACCGTTTGCGTTACCTATGCTGGTAAAATTCTTTCCATCAATTGAACGTTCTATTTCATAGCTTTCACCTGCAGGTTCATTCGTTGCTGTCCATTTTAATACTACCCTGTCCGCCTCGTTTATTGTAAAGAAAGAAGTTACAAATGCCGGCCTTGATGCACTGTTGTCCCTGGTGTACCATATTGGAGCAGTAATGATCCTTGTGCCGTCACTTTCAGTAATATCAAGGAAATAATATTCGGTTGCCAGGTTAGCCAACGCAGTATGCGTATAACTTAAAGAGCTGCTTGTTGTAGAAGTCAATGTTGTAGCAGCACTGCCACTTCCCGGTACACCATGCATGAGCTTGATCGAACTAACCGAACTCCCTGTGATCGTGGTAACATTTATAACTGGTGCGCCTGCTTTTGTAATAATACTTCCTATTGGGTTAGTTGTATTGATGGTGAAATTTATTTTAGCACCGCAATCTTCTGTTGCATAAAAACGCATCTTCCTCATTGCATCAAGAATATTTGCTTCGCTCAAAGAAGTCGCCAGCACACAAAGTCTTGTTTTCGCCGTTTTACCAAATGTGAGGTAATGATTATCATGATCCATGGTTGGCCCCAGGTGATAACCTTTACCCAGCATATTTTTATAGAAAGCAAAAAAGCCTAATGAAGAAGGGTCCGTATAAGTAGTGTCCGTAGAGAATGCAGGTCCCGTTTCAACACATGAACCAACAATGGCATCATCAGCAGCTGAATTATAGGTGCTGTGTAAAATATCATTGTAGTCGTAATTGTCGGGATGAGCAAGCGTGGCGAAAGCATTATTACCATGGCGGTTGATAATATCAAATAAACCACCAGTACCTAAATACGAAGTTTGCGGAACATTGATCTGGTAATTTCCTGATTCCCATCCCGCCAATGAATCCAATCCATATACGATCACATGTCCTTCATGATCTCCTGCGCTTCCCTGTGTTCCGATGACGCCCCATTCCTGTCCATGCATGGCGATGAAGGTGCTTGTAGTTGCAGCACTTGCTTGTGTAATGCCAGGCTGCCAGTCTGATAAATGCATGCCTGCACCCGAATGATTGTGTTCACTGATTCCAAGAAAGTCCATACACATCGCATTCTTAGCAAACGCATAATCATCTGCAGGCGTTTTAGAAGTATTTTCTTTATTACCATCTGAATAACTGCTATGAGCATGAAGATTACCAAAATAATAATTCAACGTTGCATCATCTGTTGCCCTGTTACCGGTTAATGCAGTTGTTTTGTATGCAGGTGCTCCCGTACAGTTTACATTGTTATAAGTGAAAACATAAAAATAATAAGTAGTAGATGGGCTCAGGCTTGTTGAATTAACAGAAGTACCTGTACCTGCGCTTAAGACGGTTCCTCCACCAAGGCTATTGCCTGCTGTATAAGTTGTGCCATTTGATGGGTTGGCACTTAATGAGCTGCTTGTGCTCCTTACGACCAAATAGCCATCAACACCACTGGTACCAGTAAACGAAGTAGTCATAGATGTACTTGTAACTGATGAGAATACCATTGATGTGGCGCTATTGGATGGAGCATTGCACGGAGGGTATGGCGTTGCCTGGCTTCCGCTTAAAGGGGAAGTGGTTAAATATTTTGGTCCGCCTGTACAACTGCTGTTGTTATAAGCAAACACAAAGAAGTAATAAGTGGTATTGGAACTTAATCCTGATGTGCTGAATGAAGTTGATGAACTGCTGCTTACAACTGTACCACCGCCAATGCTATTTCCAACTGAATACGTTGTTGCATCAACCGGGCTACCGCTTAATGAACTACTGATACTTTGCACCACTACATATCCATTCGCAGTACTTGCTGTAAATGAACCATTCATTGAACTGCTTGTTACTGATGAAAAACCCAATGATGTCGGTTGTGATGATGGTGTTGTGCATGGAGGATAAGGCGTTGCCTGGCTTCCACTTAACGGAGATGTAGTTAAATATTTTGGTCCATTGCTACAATTGCTATTGTTGTAATCAAACACAAAGAAATAATAGGTTGTATTGGAACTTAATCCTGATGTGCTGAATGAAGTGGACGAGCCGCTGCTTACAACTGTACCCCCGCCAATACTATTGCCAACTGAATAAGTAGTTGCATCAACAGGATTTGCACTTAATGAACTGCTGGTACTTTGTATCACTACATAACCATCAGCAGTAGCTGCTGTAAAAGAACCATTCATTGAGCTACTGGTTACTGAAGAAAAATTTAATGATGTGGCTTGTGATGATGGTGCAACACAAAGTGGGGGTAACTGGTATCCCAGCCTTGGTGAAGTAGAAGCACCTGCTGATTGCACAGCAGATAAAGAAGTATTTGTCCATTCACTAGAAGTATAAGTTGCATTGGGACCGGTTATACTGGTACTTCTTACATAACTTATATCGGCTGCATTGATACCTTCCCCGAATTTATCAATGATGTTGTTGGATGCATCGAGTAATGCTACTCCATCATTTCCATTAAAATTAATTACAGAATTAGAGGTTTCGTTTGCACTGGCTGCAGTAAGGTAAGGTACTTCAGTACCATTGCTGGTATTTCCAATTAGTATAGATCCTTTTGCAGGAATGGTAGAAGTAAGATTATATGTATTGGACGCGGAACCCGTAAATGTTATATTTCCTGTTGAACCGGTCACAGCCCATAAGCCAAGCTTTAGTTGTGGTGATGAAAGATTGACAGAACTGTTTCCAAGGTTGGTAAGCTCGATCCATTTATTGGTGCCCCCGCCTTCATAATATTGTGTGATCACAACTTGTGCGTTTGCGGATAGCGGTAAGTAAAATAAAATAACAGCAATGATCCTTATAAAGGATTCCTGGATTTTTTTCATACAACAGTTTTAGTAGTGGTTAATAAAACAGGGCGGGATCGCTTTTTATAAGGCGGGATATGTAAAAAATGAAAGTAACAAATTTTTTAATTCGATAATACGTTCAATGCAGGAATTGCAGAAAAGGAACGATTTGTTAATAAATAAGTGCATTATTAAAGAAATTATTGAGCACTTATATCCTTTTGTTGAACTTTTACGGAACATAGGACCCGGTTACTTCAACTTCCCGTTTAATCATTTTTAATTATCTTAAAATGGTAATGTTTCCCCGAAGTACCTGTTCATGTTTGTATAAATAAAAAACGTTTATGACGTAATAGTAAGTTCCATCGGGACATTCTTTTTGTTTGTATTTACCATTCCAATCATCGTGGTAATCATCCGAATGATATACCAGGCTACCATACCTGTTATAAACTGATACGGATACTTTCTTAATACAATTTTCACGTGATATTACCCATTGGTCATTGATACCATCTCCATTTGGTGTAATGGCATTTGGAATGATGGGAGAACAATCACAGTCAATAACTTTCAACCTGATATTGTTTGATAGTGCGGTGTTAGTAAAAGCACATGCAATATCAGATATAAGTAAACAGGTTATAATATCCCCATTGTGTAAATTGTTAGTTGTAAAAGATGAATTGTTTGTACCTGTATTAATTCCATTAACCTGCCATTGATAAACCGGGTTATTCCCCCCATTATTAATATTTGATGAAAAGCTAACTGAATCATGTGAACAAACTTCTGTTGAGGCTGTTACAATATTTATTGAAGGAGCAGATAAAGGAATTACTGTAACAGCAATGATATTCGACGAACTGTTATTGGTTAAAAGACAGCTTCCCCCGTCAATAGTAATCACGCAGCTTACCTGGTCGCCATCTGATAAAGTATTGTCAGCATAAATATTTGATGTGCCATTTTGAACACTTATACCATTGAGCATGAAATTATAAGTGACGTTTCCATTGCCGGTGTTCATAACAGTAGCAGTAAAGCTGGTATATTCACCGCTGCAAATTGTTTCGCCGGGACTTATGGCAATCGTTACAGAAGGAGTGGAGGGTTGAGCAATTGTTATTACGATCGAATTTGATACTACTGTACTGGCAACATTGCATGATGTAGCAGCTATTGCGACTTCGCATACAACAACATCATTGTTTGATAAACCAGATGAGGTATAACTATCCGAACTGCTGTTTTGCACACTTATATTATTAACCTTAAAATTATAGGTAAAGGCCCCGATGTTGGTATTACTTAATGTTGCAGTAAATGTAACCGGCATTCCCGGGCAAACCGGTCCGGCAGGCAGTGAAGTTAAGCTGATAGTGGGCGTGGTTGATGCGGCTACAATAATCGTATATACACTTGCGTTAGCACCATAATTACATCCATTGAAAGACTCTAAAATAATATTACCGGAACTTGCACCCGGACCAAAATCTACAACAATGATCGTATCCCCCTGGCCGCTTACAATAGTTGCACCGGGCGGTACGGACCATTCATAATAGATTGCCCCTGCAACAGGTGTTGAATGGTATATAACGCCTGTAGCTCCCGGGCAAACGGTGGATTGGGCCCACAACAGGATTTGGACTCAGCAATGGTGGTAATAAAGAAAAATCCCATCCGGTATTTCCGCCAAGGTCAACAGAGTTATATGCATGAAAAAGAGCACCACCTGTAGCATGTATGTCCTTCATATGTATATTAAAACCCTGTACATCGCCGATGGCTTTTGTAACAGTAGCAGGAACACCTGTATACGATGATTTTAATAAGATATAAGATACACATGATCCCTGGATCTGCCAGCGATTGTTTATGGTTTGATTGCTGTAGCTATCGAGTGTATAAGTAAAACTGCTAGTAAAGTTCAGGTCGTTGTAAGTATTGGAAGCATCAATGACTCCATCATTGTCAAAAGTTACTTTATTAAATGTGTTTGAATCATCAATTTCGCCATAACTATAAAACCTGACATTGTGAAAATGATTGTTATCGTACAGGATAGCAGAACCGCCGGTAAAATTAAGATCATAGTAAGTATGCCCCCCTCCGCCGAATGATGTATTACCTCCCGTGCAATTAATTACAGATGTACCGCAATTCACAATAACACCCAGGTAGCCTACATACCATGCCTGGCTGCCGAAATATGAAAGATTAAATACAGACGCACCCATGTTAATTGTGCGTGGTGGATTACTTAAACTGCTATTATTAGAAATAAAATATTTGGCATTTACTATCTGGTCATTTGTATTTAGTGTGCCGTTTTGTAACGACAGCTTCATGGTGGTAGTGAACTCATCCATCAAAGTCCATTCACCTCCAACCCCATTAAATATAGCGTCTCCGAAAAACACTTTACCAGCTATTGTAATCGTTTGCCCGGGTGTTGTAGCCTGGAAATAAACCGATCCGCCAAAAAGCCAATCCATTTCATTTATAAGTGTAAGCGAACCATAAATCATTAAAAAATTCGGAGGATTATTACTCATGCTCAATTGGGGATTATACAAGGCTCCTGTCCAGTTCATATTGCGACAATAAGCTGTATTAACATCTACTGTAACAACCTGTGAAGTTGTAGAGAAAGAATTTGCATCAAAGAAAACATTGTCTAACGGTGTAGGAGAACAGCCGGATGGACTGCCTCCACTTGTAAAGGACCAGTGACTGCCATCGCTCCAGTTGCCGGCATCTCCTATCCAGTACAAATTTTGTGAAGCGGGCGAAGTAATGATCCACCCATTGTTGTTGCCTAGATCTATAGAATTACTTGCTGTAAAATTTGCACCGCCTGTAGCGTTAATATCTTTAAGTATTGTGTAAGATATATTTACCGCTCCTGGTGGGTGACTGATATTTGCCTGGTTACCCTGTACAGATGAATTTATATTGATCAAAGCACCACAGTTTCCATTTGCATTCAGGTTGCCATTAATTGTTTGTGTAGTACTGTTGGTTAGTTTATAAGTAAATCCAGCAGTAAGATTTAAATCATTGTAAGTATTACTCATCCAAAATTCACCGTGCTGGTAAAAAGTTGCGTTATGGAAAATATTGGATTTAAAAACACGGCCTGTTTCCGAATGGAAAACAACATCATGAAACCTGTTATTGCCTTCAATGCCAGCATTCGCATTGTCCGCCATGAAATTTAGATCATAATACGTAAGGTTTCCTCCCACAAAGTTTTCAACGTAAAAGGCGAATGCATTGATGACAGATGTTCCGCAGTTTAAGGTCATATTTGCACCATAAACTGTCCAGAATGATTGTGCATATAAATTAATAACGGAGCTCCCTAAATTAATTCCCCTTACTGTATAAACTTCGGAAGAAAAGAAATCTGCGTTAACGGTTTGGTTATTGGTAGTAAGCGTACCATAATTAAGAACCAGCCCGGCAAGACTATTTAATTCATCCAGTAATATCCATTCTCCGCCAATGCCGTTGAAGATAATATCATTACCAAATGTTTGCCCATTCGTGCGAATTGTTTTACCTGTTGAAGTAGCTTCAAAATAAGTATAGCCATAAAACGACAGGTTCATATTTGTGCTATATGTCAACGACCCATAAATTTTTAGAACATGTGAGATGGCCGGGAAGGGACTGGTTAAAGTTGCTAAGTTGGTTGCGCCAGTCCAGTCCATGTCTTTACAATAAGCGGTCCATGCATTTATTGAAACGGTTTGCCCGGGTGAAGAAAAAGAATTTGCATCAAAGAAAACATTATCCAATGGTGTTGGTGAGCAACCCGACGGTGCACCTCCACTTGTAAAAGACCAGTGATTGCCATCATCCCAATCTCCACCATTTCCTATCCAGTATAAGTTATGAGCAGTAAGTGCATTAAACGTCCAGCCGGTATTACCACCAAGGTCTACTGAATTGTTTGCAGTAAAGTTTGCTGCGCCAGCTGTACTTATATCCTTCAGCAGCACATACGACAAGTTTACATTTCCTGCAGGGTGGCTAATGGTTGTCAGCTGACCTTGCGGATCTGAATAGATGCCAATCATCGATGTACAACTACCAATCGCATTTAACACGCCATTAATCGTTTGTATCTTGTTTTCGGAAATCGTATACGTATACCCTGTTTCAAGATTTAGGTTGTTGTAAATGTTATTACCACCAATACTTCCATCTGTATGAAATGTTAAGTCATGAAAGTTATTATTTCCTGAAATTCCCCCGGATGCATGAAATACTACATCATGGAAAAAGTTCGTACCGGAAAGATTTCCATTACCGGAAAAATTTACGTTATAATAATGTTGATTGCCTCCTATAAATACACTTCTAAGTATAGGATCATTAAATAATACATTTACAACGGATGTGCCCCCGTTCACAGTCGCCCCTATACCATAAATATTCCACGCTACAAGGTCTGTAAGATTAAAAACAGATGCACCCATATTAAGTATTGCACCGGCAGATGCCGGTATTTCAAACTTAGCAGCATTCACAGTTTTATCATTTGTATTCAATGTTCCATTATTCTGTGTAATGGTACCGCTTAAACTCAGATCATCTGCTAATGTCCAGCTGCCACCAATGCCATTAAAAATAAGTGCACTATAGTGACTTCCTGTTTGAATCATATGACCGGAGGATGTTATTGTTTGCCCGGCATTTGTCGCTTCAAAATACATAACGCCATTAAACTGTGTTATCATGTTTGCAGCCAGTGTAAGCGAACCATATATTTTTAAGATGCCGGAAGCAGGGAATATAATTGTAGGATTATTGGCAACGCCAACAAAAGATATATCATGTGCAAATAATGTAGGTGCATCAAAAGTTACGGTTTGATTTGCTGATGTAAATGAGTTGACATCAAAAAATACATCATCTACCGCAGTGGGAATTTCATTTTGTAAAGTTGTTCCTCCTGAGCTGGTAGCCCAGTGGTTCAGGTCGGTCCAGTTTCCTGAGCCGCCAATCCAATAATAATTGAGTGCCTGTGATGTAAGCGAAAAAAAAGCTAAGAAGACAATAAGAAAAATTTTTTTTACATAAGGCTTATGGGATCGTAGAATTGTTTTCATGCAGGAAGAGTTTCGGTCTGTACAATATAAATATAGTATGATTTTAAGACAATAAAGGAGTTCGATTAGATGCTTCGACAAGGAATTTTGCGAAACTGCCGGCAAAGTATATTGAACAATTCAAAGCTGCGAATGATATACATGCATTGCAGCCAGTCATTTCCGTTTAATCATTTTTAATTGCCGCAAAATAGTATTGTAAACAAAATTGCTGCCTGCCCACATAGCTTAGCATTAAATAAGTGATCTACTGATCAGCGTAATAAAACGATCAACTATTATCAACTTATTTTTTAATCAAAATTTATCAAACAAAATGAAGAAGCAGATCTTAACATTGGCGGCGGGATTTATGGTAATTACATTTATTTCCTGTAACAAAGAAGTACCACAAGCACCAGGCGGAAGGCTACAAGAAAATGAAAACAATACTTCGGTAAATAGTGTTCCGTCAAACAACACATTGGTAAACGTTACTACAACTAGTAAAGCAGATCCATTAACAAATGGTCTTGAAGGATGGTTTGAATTTGACAAGAATTTAAAGGACAATACAGGTAAACTACATGATGCCAGTGCAACTATCCGGAACCCATTGTACACAACAGACAGGAAGGGGCATGCGAATGCGGCATTAAAACTGGATAGTACTTATTTTGTCAGGATCGCTAACGTTGTACAACAAACGCATTCATCTGTTTCTGTTTGGGTAAAATATGGTAACGTTGTTCCTTTTTGTCCTTTTATCAGGTCCAACGATGCCGGTATAGTTATTTCACAACAAAACTTCAGATGGACCGAAGGCGTATACATTCCAGGCATTGGAACACAGGCTGCATATTCCAGGGATACTTATAATGGATGGCACCACATTGTAGCAACGTATGACGGGGGTGAAATAAAATTATATATTGATGCAAGTTATGTTGTGCCTGTTACATGGGTAGGTAGTTATGGTCCTGTATATGCTAATTATATTGTTGGATCAGGGATAAATGAATACTGGCGTGGGTACGTGGATGATCTTCGTTTTTACAGTCGTACACTTTCAGCAGCAGATGTGCAGGCCTTGCATGATCTGTAATTTTTGAATTCCTGTTTAATAATTCGGGCAGCATTGATAAAGTTCCAGATTTTATTAATGCTGTTTTTTATTTTGATGACATTTTATTGTATCGATTTATTTCTTTTATAAATTGAATACAAAATGAAATGATGGATAAGGAAGTGTATACAGTTAGAAACGCAGAACCTTCTGAGTTTTTGGAAATTGGTAAACTAATGGTGCAGGTTTATTCGCAGCTCGAAGGCTTTCCAAAAGAATCTGAACAACCCGGTTATTATAAAATGCTTGCTAATGTTGGAGAGCTAACAAATAAACCGGCAACAGAATTATTGGTAGCTGTTTCTTTCGAAAGCAAAATTGCCGGAGCAGTTGTTTATTTTAGTGATATGAAATATTATGGTTCAGGTGGAACTGCTACCAAAGAAGAAAATGCCGCGGGGTTCAGGTTGTTGGCAGTAGATCCATCAGCAAGAGGATCTGGCGTTGGCAAACTGCTTACGAATGCTTGTATCAGAAAAGCAAAAGATAAAAAACTTGCACAGGTGATCATCCATACAACAATGGCTATGAAACCAGCCTGGAACATGTACGAGCATATGGGCTTTAAAAGATCGGAAGACCTGGATTTTATGCAAGGCGAACTTCCTGTTTTTGGATTCAGGTTATTACTATAGGAAACTTTTTAACTTGCAGTATGAAATACATTTTGGAAACGGAAAGATTGACGTTAAGAAAGTTTACGCTTCATGATACAAAATTTATCATCGAACTGCTTAACAGCCCGGGCTGGATAGAATATATTGGCGACAGGGACATTAAAACAACCGAAGCAGCAAAAATATATCTTCAAAACGGGCCATTAAAAAGTTATGAATTAAATGGATTTGGTTTGTCAATGGTTGAAATGAAAGATGGAACTCCTATTGGAATGTGTGGCATTCTTAAGCGGGATAATTTAGAAAATCCCGATATTGGTTTCGCATTTCTACCTCAATTTATGGGACAAGGTTTTGCATTTGAAATAGCAGCTGCAACAATTGCTTATGCAAAAAATAATTTAAAGCTGCCTGTTATTTTTGCGATCACACTTCCAAATAATAAGTCATCGATAAAACTATTAGAAAAAATAGGGCTAAGATTTATTAAAGAATTTAGTTTCCCGGGAGAGGACGAAGAATTGATGTTGTTTGGTAATTAATAATGAATCACTAAATATAGAAGCATTCGTTTGTATCCATTTTATTTGTACCTGTTTGAATGGGTCAAATAAAATGGATACAAATAATTTATCCCGAATAATCCGGCTGTGGTTTCACCTTCCATTAATGCAAATATGAAAATTGTACAGTGAATATTTTTTTATAAAAAAAATCCCCCACTTTTCAGTGAAGGATCTTTTTTTTATTAGGTGATATCTTAATTATATTAATAATCCCTGTTGTATCCGCCGCCGCTGCGTCCACCACCTCCATATCCACCGCCGCCGCGATTACCGCCGCCGCCATATCCACCGCCGCCGCGATTTCCACCGCCACGACCGCCGCCGTAGCCACCGCCACCGCTGCGTTTTTTGTATCCACCTTCACCTTCCTGGCGTGGCTGAGATTCGTTAACGATCAACTTACGACCCATAACTTCAGTTTCGTTAAGGTTAGCGATTGCAGTACGAGCTGCTTCATCGTCTTCCATTTCAACAAAACCAAAACCTTTGCTACGGCCATTCATTTTGTCTTTCAAAATTTTACCACTTGTAACGGCACCGTACTGGGTAAAAAGATTGCTTAAATCTTCGTCAGTCATTGTCCAACTAAGATTTCCTACATAGATGTTCATTGTAAAAACTTTTTTAAAAAATAATAAATTAAAATAAAATGATTTAGTAGTTACAATAAACTGAATCCGACTTCAAAAAAAGCTACTTCAGCCAATAGCAAAAAAACTAAAACCATTAAGTACTTGTTAAAGATAAGGGATTTCTCTTTAATAAGGTAGTTTTATAAAAAATAATCATCAATTATGAAGGAGGTTATTTGTGGTAAGTATAAGTGATATAACTAGCTAATTATTAGTGTAATATACTTGCAAAAGCTCTGTTTTATCTATTACTGTAATTAAAAGTAATTTATCGGTCTTTAATAAATAAAGTGATTTTAAGAATAGAAAACTCAACTACTTGTTACAATCATTGGTGTTTATTGGATTCCTAATATTTAATATCTTGCTGCACCAAAACTGCTTTTTAAGAAGGTATTCCAATAATGCCAGCATCTAAAATGTTACACAATATTGAAATTATGTTGCCATTGAATCCGTCGTTTTTATAATAATAAAACACCTCTATCTAATAAAAATGTTTAAACAAGCTTTGATGAAAAAAACAACAACACTTGCATTGCTTCTTTTTGCTGCAATCAATGTGAAATCCCAGACAAAAAATGAAAAAGAATACCGTGAGCATTCAAAAGAAATTGCTGCGGAAATATGGGGAACTAAAGCCCCTGAATTTGCTGTAAGCAATGTACCTGATCAATACAAGAACGAAAGCGCAGTGATCATTGCAAAATCAATTACCATGATCAATACTGCAAAAAAGAAGCGCCCGATCTTTGGTTCCCAGATCACAGATAAACTTACTTATGATAATAGTATTCATCTTCGGGTTAAGATCAATGATAAAGCTGCACTGAATGAATTTTCCTATATCGAGTATGAAAAACAGCTTGTAAGAAATACCCGCCAGGGTTGGGGAGCAAAAATGTATAACCAGGAATACACATTTGTTGGTGCTAAAGTTATTAAACCCAGTGGCGAAGAAACAATTGTAAATGGTGATGAGGAAGTGCTGACAGTAAATGAAGACAAAACCAAAAAAGGCAAACTCGCTATCAGCGGTTTGCAGGTTGGTGATATTCTTGACTATTACGTAAGAGAGGAAGTAATAACAGAAATGGGTAATAGTATCCAGGGCCTTATACTTATTTTTTAAATTCCGATTACCCGGTGCTGTCATTTAAACTTCATATGGAACTGGATGAACGTGCAGGCGCCATTTATGCAAGTGCTAACGGTGCCCCCAAACCGAAGATCTCAAAAAATGATAATGGACCTGTTATAGATCTTGAACTCAATAATCTTACAAAAGCAAATGATACAAAATGGACCATACCCATGCGCCAGCTCCCATATGTAAGTATTGAATACAAAGTGTTGTTTAATAAATCTGATGACAAATCCTCTGATTTCGATAGGGGTGAAGTAAAGTCGGCAGAAGATTGGGAAACTTTTTTTAGAAAATTAAAAGAAACCTATGTACGTGCTTTCAATTCATACATGGTTGGGCCGGCACCGGCTTATTGGAATGATGCAAAAGATTTTTTTGAAGGAAAAAAGGAGTTGCGAAAAACACCAGCCGATTCATTGATCAAAGTGTTATACAATAAAATGTTGCAACAAGCTGCTGCAACAACAGAAGATATTTCTCAACTGCAAAGTAAGGTTGACAATATGTCGATATTCAACTTCAGTATTGCACTCGACAGGAGCGATCTGCCGCATGAATTTTTATTTGTAACGCCACGTTATGGCCCAAGTAAAAACAATATCCTCATAGGTGGAAATTCATTGGAACCAATCCTGCATTTAACCGGCGATAAAGATATTTGGATAAGCCTTGGAAGAACCACTTTTTTTAGCAACAGGGTACCTTTCTGGCTTGAGGGTGAAAATGCAGAAGGCTTTTCTGTTAAGAATGGATGGAAGGATGCAAGTTACAGGCTCCCGGTTAGTAAAGCTTCTGATAATGTTATTTTAGAAAACATGGATATCTCGTTGCCTGCATCAAATATGCAAATATTGCAGGTAAACAGGAAAACAACACTTACCGGAAATTATATAGAAAGCACCATGATCGACCTGGAAACGATGGATGGATACAGGGATGCATTAAGCGCTACAATGAAAAAAGATTATAGTAATAAGAAGAAGGATAATGCACCTGTGGCGGATGAAACACAAAAACCGAGTGAGAGTCAAAAGAAAGAATTCAAATCTGAAATTGAATCATGGTTTAACCAGGAGCCTAAGGAATTAAGTTCGTATAAAATTGATGGACTCACTGCGGATGCATTTGCGTACTCTTCAACTTTTACCATGGATAACTGGGTAAAGAAAGCAGGTAATAATTATATAGTAGAGGCGGGCCGCTTTATCGGGGATGCATCCAAGTTAGATGAGGCTGAACGTAAAAGGACATTGGATATACACCTGCAATTCGCAAGAACAATTCAGTATAATTATTCTATCGCGGTACCTGCCGGATTTACTTCAAAAGGAATTGAAAATTTCAATAAGAATATTAAAAATGATGTTGGGGAGTTTACGAGTACGGCAACAGTTTCAGGCGACAAAGTAAATTTTGTTATAAAAAGGGTTTTAAATAAAAATTATCAGCCTGTTGCCAATTGGTCAAAGATGATGGAACTGACAGATGCGATCTTTGACTTTACACAGCAAAAATTATTGCTTGAAAAGAACAAATAACCAAAAGGTATATTATAAAAAAGAGGCTATCATTGATAGCCTCTTTTATTTTAATCAGTTTCGAAATTATTCAGCAATTACTTCAAACTCAACTTCTGTTTCATTTGAATTGCCAAAGTCGATCTTAGCTTTGAAAGTACCCAGTTCCTTAACCTCATCAAGGATGCTGATGCGGCGGCGATCAATCTCGTATCCTTTTTGTTCTTTAATTGCACGTGCAATCTGAACAGCTGTTACACTACCAAAGATCTTTCCGCTTGTACCGGTTTTTGCACCAATTTTTAAAGCACCATCTTTCAGAACAGCAATTACACTATTGATCTCAGCCATTAATTTGGCTTCTTTCTTAGCTTGTTGCTTTTTCTTTTCTTCCATCATTTTTACGTTGGAAGGACTTGCTTCTACTGCATATTTCTGTGGGATCAGGTAATTACGGCCATAACCGTTTTTTACAGTTACCAATTCATTTGCCTGTCCCAGGTTGTTTAAATCTTGTATTAATATTACCTGCATTGTTTTGCATTTTTACCCAATCGTTTTGCGACTTTCTCCAGATAAAATCGGGATTAGGGTGGTGAAAAAATTCTATTTCAATAAATCAGTTACATAAGGTAAGATAGCCATTTGACGGGCTTTCTTTACTGCTTCGCTCACTTTACGCTGGTACTTTAATGAGTTACCGGTAATACGACGTGGCAATAATTTACCTTGTTCATTCAGAAACTTTTTAAGGAATTCACCGTCTTTATAATCGATGTAATGGATCCCCATTTTCTTAAAGCGGCAATATTTCTTTGGACGCTTCTCAGCCTTGATGGCTGTTAAGTACTTTATTTCATTAGTCTTTGCCATGATTATGCCTCCGCTTTTTCTGTTACTGAATTTTGTACACCACTTCTCTTTTTGATATTGTACTCAACGGCGTATTTATCGAGTACAGTAAACATGTGACGCATAACTGATTCGTCACGTAAAAGTTGAATTTTCAACTTTTCATTGAAGCTGGTTGGCGCTGAATACTCCATAACCCAATAAAGACCAGTGGTCTTTTTGGCTACGGGATAGGCCAGTGATTTTAGTCCCCAAGGTTTGCTGTGCGCTACTTCGCCGCCATTTTCTTTAACGAGGGCTTCGTATTTTTTCTGGGCAGCTTTATATTCTTCCTCAGAAAGCACAGGGGTAAAAATCACCATCAATTCGTAGTTGCTCATTTACCTGTTTTTTGTTTGTAATTAAAATTGTTGATCCGTTTTTTGAACGGGCAGCGAAGGTAGGGGAAAATGCTGGGAAAACCTTGCTGGGATGGAGGTTTTTTAAGACTAAGAACGTACTTTTTTGGCATTGTAGGCCTGATATTGTTGATTACGTATTTTTTGTGCAGTTTGAATGTTCAATATTCAATGTTCAACGGCCAATATTCAAGGATGAGAAGACTGGGTTGTTAGTTGGAATTTTCAAGCCTGTAAACGGGGTATTTTAAATGGGCCTTCTCATAGTATTGCGAATTTTTATATATGAAATCAAGGATAGCATTTGAATCCTGGGCAAATTTTGGATCGGAAGCCTTTTTTGCTTCAAGCCTTTCTTTAAGCACCGGATCATTTTTTAAAACATCGGCTGCAATATCTTCCCAACGATAATCACTATAACCTTCTTTTTGTTGAAGGATAGCATCAAAGAAATTCCATGCAAAGAAACTGTCATCGCCTGTTGGTTCCAGCATTTCTACAATGTACCTGTTTGAAGGTTGGTTCAATTCTAGCAGGAAATCGCCTTTTAATATTTTGATTGGCTGTTTGGAAACAGATGTTTTTACTGCATAGTTTTTATGATGTTTTTCATAAGGTCGCTGTTGGGATTTATAATCATCTATATGATAAACATCGAGGTTCATTATTGTATCATGATCAAGTTGCTTTGCAACAACCCCGTTTAATTTCATAAGATCTACTACTTCGTGCCAACCCTGCGGAATGATATAAGCGACTGGCTTTTTTACTGTGACCGATGGTTGAAAAACATTGAAGAATTTTATTGTTTTTGTATAGGGTTTGTCGTGGTTATAAAACATTTTTTGCAGTCCGGTGGCTTTACTGATCATTGAATCCTGTTCATAACCTTTAAATTTTATTTCTGAGAACTTGGTTGAATCTACCTTCCAGCTTAAAGGGAAATCATTCTGCCAGGACAATACTTGTTTTGCTATGATTCTTCTATCAATCAGCTCCGTGGCTACATCATGTACGGATGCTTCCTGTATGAATGTAAGCATCAGATCATAAGTTGATTTTACTCGCTGTGCATACGGTTTTAGCATATGTGTTTCTGATATAAATGAAAGTGTATTGAAAAGGGCGGCATATCCTGAAGAATACCTTGGTGGTTCATAAAACATCTTCATCCCTTTATTAAAATCTGTAGTTTCAAAATCAACATAAGGAATAAGGTCCCATCCTTTTTGAGCCATTCCCCGATATAATTTCGGCTCAAAATTATCTTTTAACCAGGCGCCAAGTGATGTGCCTAGTTTATCATATTGAGTAGTTATTAGTGTCATCGTATGCTGGTAATCCGCACCATCACTCACATGATTATCGATAAAAATATCAGGATCAAGAAAGTGAAAAATTTGTGCAAACGATCTTGCTTCCCTGCTATCGCATTTTGTAAAATCACGGTTCAAATCAAGGTTTTGGGAGTTGCCCCTGAAGCCATATTCTTCCGGCCCGTTTTGATTGACCCTCGTATATGAATTACGATTCAGGCAACCGCCAATATTGTAAACAGGTATGAAAGCAAGTGCTACATTATCGGGAAGAAGAAGTTTACCCGTTTTTATATCTCTTACAAGTATCATACTTGCGTCAATTCCATCAGGCTCGCCGGGATGAATACCGTTGTTTATTAAGATGACTACTTTGCGTTGCCTGTGCCATGCTGCAGGATCAAATTTACCATCAGCACTAACCATTACCAGGTGCAGGGGATATCCTGCATCTGTATTGCCCATTTGCTTCATGAAAATTTTGGAAGAGGTTTTATCAAGGTCCTTGTACCAGTTAATAACTTCAAAATAAGTGGCAGTTTTTTTACCATTGCTTTTTTCGAATGGGGAAAGCTGGGCAAGTGTTATTGAAGACAAAAGCAAACAAAGCACTAGAAAGCGGATATACATTCTATCATATTTTTTTCAAGCTAGTGATTTTATAAGAAAGATCACTAACCACTCCTCAAAGTCGAGGAAACAACCGCAGAGATGCGGAAGTGTAAAAGAAAAAGCAACGCCTTCGGGTCTCTGCTGTAATAAAATAAAAAAGCCCGCTATAAAATAGCAGGCTGGTATATTAAGTCGTTCAACTAATTATTTTGCTCCTAAAGCATTCACTTTCAAAGCTAATTTCCTTTTCAGGTTAGCAGCTTTGTTTTTATGGATCGTACCACGTTTAGCTAATTTGTCGATCATAGAAGCTACGGTTGGTAATTTGTCTGCAGCTGCTTTCTTATCTTCAATAGCCCTGATGTCACGTATAGCGTTACGGGTTGTTTTTCCGTAATAACGGTTACGCTCGTTGCGTTTTGCGCTCTGACGTACATCTTTCTTAGTTGCTGAGTGATTTGCCATTTAATTCTTTTTTTGGGCTGCAAAGATAAGGGATCACATTTGATTATCTGCTTTTTTTTAGATTTTTTTTGGAACCAGTTAGCCTGTTAACAATGTTAACCAGTTAACAGGTTAACTACAAAAATTCACTCATCTTTTATTAATTATCGTCTTTTTTGCTCAGTTTAAAAGCCGATATTTGCTTCCCGATTTCAACCCATATATAATAAAATTGTAAGCTAAAATGAAAGATTTCCAATTTATTACCAATGCCCATCCGGGTTATATAGAAAACCTGTACAATGATTTTGTAAAAGATCCGGAAAGTGTTGATACTGAATTGCGAAAATTCTTTGAAGGGTATGATTTTGCTGTGTCGGAAACAAAGGTTGGTAGCCCGGCACCTGCAAAAACAAATGGCCAGGCTGTAATACCTTCGGGACAGTTGGAAAAGGAATTCGCAGTTTATAAACTGATCCAGGCTTACAGAAATAAAGGACATTTAATTTCCAGGACAAACCCGATCCGCGAAAGAAAGAACAGGCACGCAAACCTGGCTTTAGATAATTTCGGATTGAGTGATGCTGATCTTAACACTGAATTTGAAGCGGCAAAATTTGCCAATATAGCTAAAACATCTCTCCAGAATATTGTTGCCCACCTGCAGGCTGCCTACACAAATCATGTAGGGGTTGAGTTTAGTTATCTTAAAAATGCAGAGAAAGTGGAGTGGCTCACAAATGCCATGGAAAAAACATTGCTTGAGCCTGTTAGCATCACACAAAAAAAGCGCATCCTTCAAAAACTGAATGAAGGAGTAATATTTGAGAAATTCTTACACACAAAATATATCGGGCAAAAAAGATTTAGCCTTGAAGGTGGTGAAACAACCATCGCCGCATTGGATGCCATCCTCAGTACATCAGCAGAAAATAATGTTGAAGAAGTTGTTATTGGAATGGCGCACAGGGGAAGATTGAATGTGCTTGCAAACATCTTAGGAAAAACATACGCACAGATATTTACTGAGTTTGAAGGAACCGCTACACCTGATACAACAATGGGAACAGGTGATGTAAAATATCATCTTGGCTTTAGTAGTGATGTGGATACAGCATCAGGTAAAAAGATTCACCTGAAACTTTGCCCAAATCCATCACATCTTGAAGCGGTTGATCCATTGGTGATTGGTTTTGCCCGCAGTAAAGCAGATGTATTGTACAATAGTGATTACGATAAAATACTTCCTGTACTTATTCATGGAGATGCATCTGTGGCGGGACAAGGAATTGTGTATGAAGTTTTACAAATGAGTAAGCTAAAAGGTTATTTCACCGGTGGTACCATTCATTTTGTGATCAATAACCAGATCGGTTTTACAACTGATTTTGATGATGCACGCAGTGCTGATTATTGTACATCTGTAGCAGCAATGGTGCAGGCACCTGTATTTCATGTGAATGGTGATGATGCGGAAGCTGTGGTTAAAGTAGCAGAAATTGCAACACGTTATCGCCAGAAATTCAACAGCGATATTTTTATAGATATGGTTTGTTACCGCAAGCACGGACATAATGAAGGTGATGAACCAAAATTTACGCAACCCCAGTTATATGCGATCATTGAGAAACATCTTAACCCAAGAGAAGTATATACACAGTTCCTGATCCAGAATGGCGAAACCGATGCAAAGGAACTTGCAAAAGAAATGGAACAAAAATTTTTGGCAGAGTTACAGGAACGTTTGGACGAAGTAAAACAAAACCAGCTTCCCTATACGTATCAAAAATCAGAAACATGGTGGCAAAGCTTGCGCAGGGCCACTGCAGAAGATTTTAATGCATCACCTGTTACCGCGATCAAAGAATCAGAACTTAAAAAATTATTTGACGGCCTGATGAAATGGCCCGCTGATTTTAAGCCATTAAAAAAAGTTGAGAAACTGATCCAGGATAAAGTAAAATTATATGCAGATCAGCAAAAAATAGATTGGGCAACTGCGGAATTACTTGCCTATTCAAGCCTGTTAACAGAAGGTAAGGATGTGCGTATGACCGGGCAGGATGTGAAGAGAGGAAACTTTTAGTCATCGCCATGCTGTATTATATGATGAAACAACAAACGCAGAATACAACAGGTTGAATCATTTCACCGAAAGCCAGGCACCTTTCCGCATTTTTAATTCATTGCTGAGCGAATATGCAGTATTGGGTTTTGAATATGGATATGCTATGGCAAATCCTCATGCACTGGTGATCTGGGAAGCACAGTTTGGTGACTTTGTAAATGGAGCACAGATCATTATTGACCAGTTCATATCTGCATCAGAAACAAAATGGCAACGTATGAATGGCGTGGTGATGTTATTACCTCATGGATATGAAGGCCAGGGCCCGGAACACAGCAGTGCAAGACTTGAACGCTTTTTACAACAATGTGCAGAGATGAATATGGTAATAACAAATATTACTACAGCAGCTAATTTCTTCCACGCATTGCGTCGCCAGCTTGCATGGTCCTTCAGAAAACCATTGATCAATTTTTCACCAAAAGCAAACCTTCGTCATCCGGGAAGTTATAGTGATATCTCAGAATTTACCAATGGCGGATTTAAAGAAGTGTATGATGATACAGCTGTAACAGACGCAGCTGCTGTTAAGAAAGTATTACTCTGCAGCGGTAAAATGTATTTTGATCTTTTGGAAAGAAAACAGAAAGACAACCGCAACGATGTTGCGATCATTCGTCTAGAACAAATATATCCATTGCCACAAAACCAACTGGATACATTGTATAAAAAATACAGCAAAGCCATCTGGTATTGGGTACAGGAGGAACCACAGAATATGGGTGCTGCAACATTCCTGCGTATGAATTTAAAAAATATTAATTTTTATATCATCAGCAGGCAGGCAAGTGCGGCTACGGCTACTGGTTATTCGAAAGTGCATGCAAAGGAACAGGCGGGGATCATTGATGCGGCGTTTAGCATGTAGAAGCTTCAAGCTGTTAGCTATAAGCTACAAGTCTTAACAGTCCGTGATTGAAAAAGCATTCATACAAAGTAAAGAACAATAGATTATTGATCAGACTTGAAGCTTGCAGCTAACAGCTTATAGCTTGCCAAAAAAAGACATACAAAGATTATTTCATTTACAAAAAAGTATAATAGTAACAACACATGTTTCAAAATCTCAGCGAAAAATTAGAATCAGCATTTAAAAATATTAAGGGCCAGGGGAGAATTACGGATCTAAATATTGCCAATACAGTAAAAGACATTCGTCGTGCATTGGTGGATGCTGACGTGAATTATAAGATTGCCAAAGAGTTTACCGATAAGATAAAAGACAAAGCGCTTGGAGAAAAGGTGCTCACAGCCGTTAGTCCGGGCCAGTTAATGGTTAAGATAGTACAGGATGAACTGACAGAATTAATGGGCGGCAAAGAAAGTGATTTCAACATCACGGGAAGTCCTGCCATCATTTTAATTGCAGGCTTACAGGGTAGTGGTAAAACAACCTTTAGTGGTAAACTTGCCAATTATCTTAAAACAAAAAAAGGAAAATCACCATTGCTTGTTGCTGCAGATATTTACCGTCCTGCGGCGATCGATCAGTTAGAAGTATTGGGTGGTCAGATCGGCGTTGACGTTTACAGTGAAAGAGAAAACAAGGACGCTGTTTCCATTGCACAAAATGCGATCAAAGAAGCAAGATCGAAAAATAAGAACGTGATCATCATAGATACTGCCGGCCGTTTGGCTGTTGATGAAGTGATGATGACAGAAGTTGCCAATGTAAAAGCTGCTGTTAACCCGCAGGAAATTTTATTTGTGGTGGATAGTATGACGGGCCAGGATGCGGTAAACACTGCCGCCGCATTTAATGAGCGCCTCGATTTTAGTGGTGTTGTACTTACAAAATTAGATGGTGATACAAGAGGTGGTGCGGCATTGTCTATTAAATACACGGTTAACAAGCCAATCAAATTTAGCAGTAGCGGTGAAAAAATGGATACGCTCGATGTGTTTTATCCTGAGAGGATGGCACAACGTATTCTCGGGATGGGAGATATCGTAAGTCTTGTTGAAAAGGCCCAGGAACAATTTGATGCTGCTGAAGCGGCGAAACTTGAGAAAAAGATCCGCAAGAACCAATTCGATTTTGAGGATTTCAAGAACCAGTTGCAACAGATCAAAAAAATGGGTAACCTGAAAGACCTGATGGCGATGATCCCGGGCGTGGGAAAACAGATAAAAGATCTTGATATAAATGACGATGCTTTCAAAGGTATTGAAGCCATGATCAATTCCATGACACTGGAAGAAAGACGCAATCCCGATGTGATCAACCCTGCTCGTAAACAGCGGATTGCCAAAGGAAGTGGGAAAGATATAGCCGAACTAAATCAATTCCTGAAACAGTTTGAACAGATGAAAGAGATGATGAAAACGATGAATAAAATGCCAATGGGGCGTATGATGCCGGGAATGGGTAAACGTTAAAACATTCGTACTCAACATTTTTAAATAATTTATTTTGGATTATTTGGACAAGGGGCTTATCTTCGTCTTCCTTTTTTAAAAGGCTAGAAACCCTATTTATTCACAACCAAGAAAATTTCTATTTTTTATGGCTGTCAAAATGAGATTGCAACGACATGGCTCGAAAAAGAGACCATTCTATTTCATCGTTATCGCGGACGCCCGCGCCCCACGTGATGGAAAATTTATTCAAAAATTAGGTTCTTACAATCCACTGACCGTTCCGGCTACAATCCAGATCGATCGTCAGAAAGCATTGGATTGGCTTCAGAAAGGTGCTCAACCCACCGACACTGTTCGCCGTATCCTTTCTTTCAAAGGAGTGTTGTTCCTGAAACATCTTTTGCGTGGAGTAGGACTTGGTTTATTTGATGAAGCTACAGCAATGGAGAAATTCACCAAATGGAGCCAGGAACACGACGCGAACATCAACAGGCGCCAGGGTGCTCATAAAAAAGCACGTAATGATCGCCGTGATGCTCCGGTAGTAAAGAAAGTTGCAGAAAAAGTTAGCGAAGCAGCTACAGAAGAAACCAAAACAGAAGAATAATACCATCTGTTCCAGTCAATTCTTTTAAAGTCTCTCATTATGGGAGACTTTTTTTATGACGAAATGTCTCTTTCCTTGAACGTTGAATATTGAGTGTTGAAAATTCAAAAATGTTGATAAGAAATATTCAATGCTCAATATTCAATGTTCAATAAAACGGATCAAGTAACTTGCATTATGCCTCAATATTTTAAAATAGGAAAATTTGCAGCCAGCTATGGGCTTCATGGCGAACTTGTGTTGCAACATAGTCTCGGGAAAAAAACAACACTCAAAGGATTGGAAACAATTTATGTTGAACAAACAAAAGAGAATTTTCTTCCTTACTTCATTGAAAAAACATCTATAAAAAGCGACACGGAAACTTATATAAAATTAGAAGGCATAGAAACAAAAGAAGTTGCCCGGAAACTTACACCCAAAGAAGCCTGGCTTGAAGAAGCTGATTTTAAAAAATTTACTGCCAAGGCTGCACCCATCGCATTGCTAGGTTATTCATTGATCGATACTGAAACGGATCTTGGCGAAATAATAGAAGTAATTGAACAACCACACCAGGTATTATGTACCATTCTTTATAAAGGAAAGGAAGCAATGGTCCCGGTGCATGAAGCAAATCTTATCAAAATAGATAAGAAGAATAAAAAAGTTTATGTGGAAGTGCCGGAAGGGTTGTTGGAAATTTATGAATAGCGGCAATCGGCAAACGGGAATCGGCAATAGTTTATTTGAAATTGATAACTCTTTCAATAAAGCAAACTTCGATTGCCGATTCACGATTGCCGATTCCCGCTACGGATTTACCTTCACAAAAAAATAATCCCTGTCAGTTTTATTAATTAAATAAGAACTGCTATTTTCCAAAGCCAAAGAAGTAATGCCGAGGGAATCCCAATATTGTTTGTTTTGATCTGCTTCTGGTATCTCAAATTCGCCAATAAAACTATTACAATAATTAGTGCCACTATAAAACTGTGCATAACCATAACCTGAATAACCGTTATTGGCTTCTGTTTTAATAAGGTAAAGCCCGGCATACCCTGGAACAAATGAAATACCGGCTGTATTATAAGGTTGGTTCCTTTCAAACAGTATATTAATTCCTGTACCACCACTATTTTGTATTGTCCCTGTATTTACCAAATAATTAAATTCAATGTTTGCATAATTTAAAACAAATCCAGCCCCCACGGAAACTACTTTATAAGCTTGTATATTCAATGCAAGGTTGTTAATATCACTTATCATTGTAGCGCCCGATAAAGCATGTAAAGTATCAGAGATACTTGAAAATAAATTTACCGTATCCAATATATGATTCAACGGAGCGGCATTCGTTATTACAGAAGAAAGTAATGTAGTATCAGTTTTATAATCGTCGCAACCGTTTGGTCTTGGGCCTACACAAACACTTCCGCGGACAATAAACCATAATAAAATGATGCTGATGTAAAGTTTTACCGGATGTTTCATATGGGTCTCTTTTTTTATCTAAGACACATTTAAATAACCAATTGCTGCTTAATAATTCTTTTTAGTTTTGTGACAGATCACTTCATTCTCAATTTTGACAACACCACGACGCACCATAGCACATTTTGATCTTGATTCATTCTTTGTTTCAGTAGAAATATTAAATGATCCTTCACTGAAAGGTAAACCCGTTATCGTTGGCGGCAGCGAAAGGGGCGTGGTGGCAGCATGTAGTTATGAAGCAAGGAAATTCGGAATACATTCTGCTATGCCTTCTGCAAAAGCAAAACAACTTTGCCCGCATGCCATTTTTATAAAAGGCCATTACCACGATTACAGTAAATATTCAAGATGGGTTACACAGATCATTGCAGCAAAAGCACCGTTGTTTGAAAAAGCATCTGTTGATGAATTTTATCTTGACCTCACAGGAATGGATAAATTTTTTAAACCATTACAATGGACGATTGATCTGCGAAAGCAGATCGTTGATGAAACAAAACTTCCTATTTCATTTGGACTGGCGAGTAATAAAATGATGGCGAAAATGGCCACCAACCAGGCGAAGCCAAATGGTTATTTGCAGATCCCGTTTGGAAAGGAAAAAGAATTCCTTGCACCATTGCCTGTTTCAGATATTCCGGGTGTTGGTGAGCAAACAAATCTCATTTTAAGATCAATGGGAATAGAAACGATCGGGCAAATTGAGGAAGCAGGAATAGAAGTGCTGGAAGAACGGCTTGGTAAATGGGGTACTGATCTTTGGCAGAAAAGCCAGGGCATTCATCACCGTGAAGTGAGTCCTTATCATGAAGCAAAATCAATCTCTTCAGAAAATACTTTTGAAGAAAATAAAACGGACCTGGTATTTATAAAAAAAGAATTGGTGAGACTTACGGAAAAAATATGTTTTGAATTAAGACAAGATGAAAAAGTTGCAGGTTGTGTTGCAGTGAAGATCCGTTATCCTGATTTTGAAACTACATCCAGGCAAACAACGATACCATATACCTGTGCCGATGATGAGATCATTCCGGTAGTAAAAGATCTTTTTCAAAAATTGTACAAGAAAGGTACACCTATAAGATTGCTCGGGGTAAGGCTGAGTGAACTTACCAATAATGCTGTGCAGACAAATTTATTTGATGATGTGGAACGAAAGTCTGACCTGTACAAAGCAATTGATGAAGTAAAGAACAGGTTTGGAAAAACGTTTGTTAAAAGGGCTTCTTCCGGATAAAAAGATTTGAAAATTTGAAGATTTGAAAATGTGATGATGAAAGTTTGTAATGTAAAGTCATTTCAATTCAAAAGGTCTTTTCATTTTCAAATCTTCAAATCAGCCAATCTTCAAATTATTATATTTGTATCCTAAAATTATATTTTATGAGCTTACGTCTTGGAGATATTGTACCAAACTTTACTGCTAATACAACAGCAGGCGAAATAGATTTTTATCAGTTCCTTGGGGATGGCTGGGGTGTTTTATTTTCTCATCCTGCAGACTACACACCAGTTTGTACAACAGAGTTGGGCAGAACAGCTTTGCTTAAACATGAGTTTGAAAAAAGAAATGTAAAAGTATTGGCTGTAAGTGTTGATCCAATGGATAAACATATGGGCTGGCAAAAAGACATCAATGAAACACAGAATTGCAATGTTGAATTTCCTTTGATTGCAGATGAAGATAGAAAAGTGGCGACATTGTACGACATGATTCATCCAAATGCATCCGAAACATTTACAGTTCGTTCTTTGTTCATCATCGGCCCCGATAAAAAATTAAAACTATCACTTACGTATCCTGCCAGTACAGGAAGAAATTTTGTTGAAGTATTGCGTGTGATCGATTCATTACAACTAACGGCAAAATATAGTGTGGCAACTCCTGCCGACTGGAAACATGGTGAAGATGTGATCGTTGTTCCTGCAGTAAGTACAGAAGATGCTATTAAGAAATTTCCAAAAGGAGTAAATATTGTGAAACCATATTTGCGTTATACACCACAACCAAACGTTGATTGAATTCTGAATGATGAGTTCTGAATGCTGAATTGGTTTATTATTAATGAAATTCTCGTTAATTAGGAACCCATTCAGAACTCATAATTTCTTTAACTGTTGCATCAGCGCTTTAAACTCCTTCGGCATTTCTGCAGTGAGTTCAATACGCTCGTTTTTTTCATTTGTAAAAATAAGTTTGTAAGAATGCAATGCAAGCCTGTTGATCATGGGTCTTTCTTCCTCGTCGTGCTTGCTGAGTTTGAATTTCTTTTTTATAGAAGATAATAAAAGCGGTTTACCATCACCGTAGAGCGGATCACAGGCAAGCGGGTGGCCAATATTTTTTGAATGAACCCTTATCTGGTGTGTACGGCCTGTATGCAGCTGGAATGAAACAAGCGAATAATTTGGATTTGCATCCAATACCTCGTAAGTAGTTAATGAAGGTTTACCATTCCTGTTGACCGTCATCATGCCTTTGTTGGTTCCATGTTCTGCAATGGGTGCATCAATTTCGCCTGTATTGTTTGCAGGCGAGCCATGAACAATGCCTAAATAGTACTTTTCAATTTTTCTTTCTTCAAATAACCTGGAAAAATATTTATGTGCCGTTTCATTTTTTGCAAATATTACAAGACCACTCGTGTCTTTATCAAGCCTGTGAACAGTGAATATGGCTCCGTACTTATCAATTAATATTTCTTTAAGTGATCTTTCGGATTGTTCACGATCAGGAATGGTTAATAAACCCGCAGGTTTATTGATAGCAACAAAATCATCGTTCTCAAAAACGATCGTTACATTATTTCTTGCCACCGTTAAATTTTTTGAAGTTCTTTTTTTCAGAATGTGTTTTGAATTTCCGATCCTTTGATATCATCGCATCCTTGTCATGCACTATTTTTTTGCTTTTAGGAATAGAAGCTTCGCCAATTGCTGTAGCAATTTCTTTATCCGTTAACCTTCTTTCTTTTTCCCTTTCAGGTTTGGTGGTTTTATTTACAACAGTTGCTGCTGCATTTGATTTTTTACTCTTCGATTCATTCATGTATTTAAGCAAACGGATTTCCTTTTCACTCAGGTAACGCCATTTGCTACGTTCAACATTTTTCTTGGTAAGGCCTGCATACATTACCCTGTCCAAACCTTTCACATCATAACCCAGGTGTTCAAAAATGCGGCGAACAATGCGATTGCGGCCACTGTGTATTTCAATGCCAATGATAGATTTGTCTTTTGAGTCTGCATAGGCAAGACTGTCAACATGTATCGGTCCATCTTCCAACGTTAATCCATTCATTATTTTTTCAAAATCATCTTTGCTTAATACCTTATCGAGTTTTGCTTCGTAGATCTTTTTTATTTCATAACTGGGGTGAGATAATTTTTGAGTAAGGTCGCCATCATTCGTTAATAATAAAACACCAGATGTATTTCTATCTAACCTTCCGATTGGATATACTCTTTCATTCGTTGCTTTTTGAATAAGTTCCAACACTGTCTTGCGCCCCTGTGGATCATCGGTTGTTGTGATATAATCTTTTGGCTTGTTCAGTAAGATGTAAACAAGGTTTTTTGTTACAAATAATTTCTTGCCATTGTAAATAATTTCATCAGCAGGTTGAACTTTATATCCCGGTTCTGTTGCGATCTTACCATTTATTTTTACTTTCCCTTCAGCAATCAATGCAACTGCATCTCTTCTTGAACATATTCCACAATGCGCCAAAAATTTATTCAGCGGCATTGATTCATTTATAGAAGTAGCTGTTTTTGATTTATCAGCATTGGTAGATGGTTTCTTACTATTGCTTTCATCAACTGCAGGTTTTGAAAAGCCTTTATTTTTCGCGGCCACTCTTGCCTGGTATTTTTCTTCTTTTAATTTATCGAAATAGGCATTCTTTTCTTTTCTCGCCTGTTTTTTCTCCTGGCGGAAGGCTTCTTTAACTACACTGTTTTTTTTAGTGGAAATGAATTTTTGAAATGGAGACTGGCTCATGTTTGAAGTTTTATGCTGTTTTGCAACAGTAATGAAAGACAAAGATAACTTTTTAAATCAGAACCGGGGAAGCACAAAAACGTAAAGTTTTTTTACGTCTTTGTGCCTCCCCGGTAAAATTATCTTTTATATTTCTAAGCTTTCGGAATTCTTTTTCCGTCGTGATTTTTTTTCTGGCTTTTCAATTCCTCCAGTTTTTTCTGCTGTTCAGGAGTAAGGATTTCCTTGCGTTGCTCAGCTGCATGCTCTTTCAATTCCTGCATTTGTTTCTTTTTTGCATCAGCATCCAATGATGAATTTTCGCTGATGGCTTTCATCTTTAATTCATTCTCTTTTGCCAGTTCATTTAATTTTTTATCCTGTTCATCAGTTAAAGAAAGTTTTTCTTTCATCATGGCCCTTCTTTTTTCTGCTTTCGCTTTTTCTTCTTCCCTGTGTTTTGCTTTTATGGTTTCCAGTTTTGTTTTTTGTTCAGCACTAAGTACAGCATCCTTTTTTTCTTTTTGTTCTTTGTGCAATGAAGCTAACTTTTCATTTTTTTGCGCTTCGGTTAAATTTTTATCATTTTTGATCGCTGTTGTTTTTGATCTTGCCTCCATGCGATTCGCAATGAGTTCCTTTTTCTGCGCTTCGGTAAGATTAAGTTCTTTGCTTACTTCTTCACGATGTTTTTTTGCATTGCGGTGTTGAGCACCTGCTGATTTTTTTGCTGGTTTGGTTGTATCCTGTGCAGCAACGGATAAACTTATAAAAACAAGCGCTAAGATCGATATGAATATTTTTTTCATCATTTTATTTTTTAGAACGATAGGTTGTGGAATGATTTTTTAAGATAAACATCTGAATATTTTACTCCTTAATTCTGAGGAGCTGCTAATTTACCATCCTTCTTATGTTCTTTTTTGATCGCTTTCATTTTTTCTTTCTGTTCAGGTGTAAGCGTCTTTTCATTTTTTTCTTTCTTTTCCTTCTTTAGTGCATCCTTCTTTTCTTTTTTTTGTGCATCAGTAAGATTGGGATCTTTTTCAATGGCAGCAGCTTTTGATTTATATTCATCTTTGTTTGCTTTCATTTCATTTTTTTGCTCCTCTGTTAAGTTGAGGCTTTTCATTGCTGCTTTTTTTTCTTTCTTGTCGCTTTTATAAGCAGCTTTAAGTGATTTTTTATCGTGTTTTTTATTTGCGGTGGTATCCTGTGCAAATGTTCCAATGCTGATAGCTACAATAGCAACAACAAATAAGAATAATTTTTTCATTGTATTTATTTTAGTGGCGACATAGACTGTCGATGAAGTGGTTCGTTTAATTGATGCTGACCATTGACGATCGATCAACGAAAATTGTGGTCAACGGTGGCTGTCTTCGTTACGATGCCAACGCTTTATCCTTATTCGCAAGCTGCCCGCATGCGGCATCAATGTCTTTTCCGCGGCTACGGCGTACCCTTACATTCACCCTGTTGTTTGCAAGGCGATCTGTAAACATTTGTGTAGCATCTTCATCTGGTTTTACAAATGATACGCCGGAAATGGGATTATATTCTATCACATTGATAAGATGAGTGGGTACCTGGCGATAAATTTTTATGAGATCATCTGCATCCTGTATCGAATCATTTTTATCCTTGAATAAAATATATTCAAGCGTGATGTCATTCTTTGTTTTGTCATAAAAATAATTCAATGCCTCAATCAGCAACTCGATGGTATTTGTTTCATTGATCGGCATGATCTCATTGCGCTTTTTATCAGTAGGCGCATGTAATGATAAGGCCAGGTTGAAACGTACCTGGTCATCACCCAATTGTTTTATCATTTTTGCCACACCGGCTGTAGAAACGGTAATGCGTTTTGGACTCATCGCCATACTATCTGAAGCTGTGATCCTGTCGATCGACTTCAATACGTTTTTATAATTGAGCAGTGGTTCACCCATACCCATGTATACAATGTTGGATAATTTTTTATCGTATACTTTCTCACTCTGTTCGTTCAATATGGCTACCTGGTCATAAATTTCATCAAAGCTGAGGTTGCGTTTGCGCTCCATCTTGCCGGTAGCGCAAAATGCACAGGTAAGGCTGCAACCGATCTGCGAGGATACGCAGGCTGTATTTCTTTTTTCAGTAGGGATCATTACACCTTCTATCAAATGACCGTCAAAAGTTTTAAATCTTGATTTCAGGGTACCATCGCTGCTATGTTGTGTAGCATCAACGGTGATCGCATGCATGTCAAAATCCTCATTCAATTTTTTACGGAGGTCCAGCGAAAGATTGCTCATCTCATCAAAACTGCGTGCATTTTTTTTCCATAGCCATTCGTAGGTCTGTATGGCACGGAACTTTTTATCACCGATGGATTCAAAATATTCTTTTAGTTCTGGTAAACTAAGCTCACGTATATTCCTTGTAATTGACATCGGGCAAAGATACAAAACATCGTTGAGGGGGTCAACTGTCGAGATGTCAACTCAGGATTATAGAATCCGTATAGATACGATAATGCTAAAACTTCTAACTTGCACCCTAAATGTATTTGGTAAGATGGTTTAATATATTCACATTTATTTTAAATATGTTAAACATTGCCAATGTTATATTTGTTGAATAAAAGGAAACAATACAAGTGAGTTCCGAAGTCATAGTGACCAGGAATTGCACAAGACCAGCAAAAAATCAAAGAAAATGGAAACAGTTTATGTAGTTGATGCAGTAAGGACGCCCATTGGAAAATATGGAGGCGCATTGTCCAGCATAAGGCCCGATGATCTTTTGGCGCATGTGATCAAAGCCCTGTTGATCCTGAACCCTAATATCGATGTAAATGCTATTGAAGATGTGATTGCAGGTGCAGCCAATCAAAGTGGCGAAGACAACCGCAACGTTGCACGTATGGCGGCTTTACTTGCAGGGCTACCCGTTAGCGTGGCCGGCACAACCGTGAACAGGCTTTGTGCAAGCGGCCTGCAGGCAATCATGGATAGTACCAGGGCCATTGCCTGCGGTGATGCAGAATTAATGATCGCCTGTGGCGAAGAAAGCATGAGCAGGGCTCCGTTCGTAATGCCAAAAAGCAGCAGTGCATTTGACAGGAACGCACAGATATTTGATACCACTATGGGCTGGCGTTTTATCAATAACAAATTATCGAACCTGCATTATCCTTATACGATGGGCGAAACTGCTGAAAATGTTGCAAAACAATGGAACATTAGCCGCCATGCCCAGGATGAATTTGCTCTGGAAAGCCAGCAGAAATATGCGGCCGCATTCAAAGCAGACAGGTTCAAAGAAGAAATTGTTCCATTGCGTGTTACACTTGGAAAAGAAATATTTGATATGGAAAATGATGAACATCCAAGGGCAACATCACTTGAAAAACTGGCGCAATTAAAACCTGCATTCACAAAAGACGGTACAGTAACAGCGGGGAATAGCAGCGGTATAAACGATGGTGCAGCAGCGATGTTACTTGCCAGCGAAGCAGCGGTAAAAAAATACGATCTGCAGCCGATGGCAAAAATCAAAAGCATGGCTGTTGTTGGTGTGGATCCGGCTGTAATGGGAATTGGCCCGTGCCTGCAACTAAAAAAGCACTGTTGCGAGCAGGGCTAACCGTTGCAGACCTTGACCTGATAGAATTGAACGAGGCTTTTGCTTCTCAAAGCATTGCCTGTATACATGACCTGGGCCTGGATCTTGAAAAAGTAAATGTGAACGGCGGCGCTATTGCATTGGGACATCCGTTGGGTTGCAGTGGTGTAAGAATATCTACCACCTTGCTTCATGAAATGAAAAAAAGAAAAAGTAAATATGGGCTTGCTACGATGTGTGTGGGAGTGGGGCAGGGGGCGGCGATTATTTATGAAAGCTTGTAAAAAATGAAGAAGGTTGTAAGAAGAAAAAAACGTAATAAAAATGTTTTTTTTCTTGCAAAAACAGAGATGTCAACTGGTTGAGTTCTGGTTGACATCTCTGTTTTACTTTATAATTTGTACAACAATTTTTTTACCAACCTATAATTTATCCAGATACATAATATCAAAAGCAACGCAGCCAGTAATATTACACTACTATCTATAAAAGGCGAAAGTTCATCTTTCCCATTCAATGAAAAATGCTGAAAGATCCATTGAATGATCGCTGTTAAGATGAGTGCAGAAAAGATAATAATCGTATAAGCCACCACCCATTTTTTTGCAACTGTCCTGCTTAACCATTTTGGCGAATAACCAAGTGTGATGAGTAACTGAAGATTGTCCTTGCTTCTTGCGATCATCAATTGTAAATAAAAAGAAAAAAGCATCATTGCTAACAAGATCACGAGTATTGCAAAACCACCCAGGCCACTTACAACAGCTTGTAAAACCTGTTTAACCCTGCCGAATTTTGTTTTGTCCTTATTTACATGATAATTTTTTTGTTGCAGGTAATTCAAAAGATCTGCATTATTTGCATCACTTGTTTTTATATATACACGTGCTGCCGGGGTATTCACTGCATTTCCAAAACTTTTGTTGGCCCATTGTAAAAAACTTTCAGGAACCAATACAGAATTGATGCGGTCGCTCAATGCTACAATATGGCAGGAAAAATTTTGAATGCCCGTAGGCCCATAACACTCAAGGGTAACTGTTATGGTGGATATACTTTTTTCCGAAAGTTGTGGAAGATCCTGTGCCGGGGCAAATACATTGTACATTTCCAGAAAATCTGCAGAAAAAATGATTGGCACATCTGCCTGCCCGGGCTGCCATGAAAAATTGGGTGGTACGGTATCAATAAAATCATTTTTTAATGATTCTAAAAAAAGGTCTGTACTGAAAGGAATTATTTTTCCGGCGCTTGCTTTTGCCCTGAACTGGTTGCTTAATAATGGCGCTGCATCAGTAATAGAAGGTTGTTTTTTAATTTCCTGTATATCTGCATCCGAAAAACGATTGTCCTTTCCCATATTGTCATTGGTGATCGTTTTCGTAATAGAAATAAAATCATATCCATTTTTGCGTGGATTCTTTTCTTTCAACAGTTGGTTAATATCAATGTAAACCTGTATAGAGGTCAACAACAGGAAAACACCAATCCCCAATCCCGCATAGCTGAAGAATTTTGAGGCTCTGTTTTGCCCCATATCTAAAAACGGGGCGATATTTTTAAAAGAATTTGCCATTTTATTATTCAATCATCTTTCTTTATTTAAAATCATTTTACTCGCTAAGTTCAACTCCTCCTTTAGGGGCCGGGGGTTAAAGATGCATCACTTCATCTGCATTAAAATACTCCACCCTTTTTAAATCAGCCAGTATTATTCCTGCATTTCTTTTTGTTGCTTCTTCTTCTATCAATCCTGTTGCGATCTTCCTGTTGTTTTCATCAAGATGACTAAAGGGTTCATCCATCAATAAAAAATCAAATGGTTGTTGCAATGCTCGTATGATCGCAATACGTTGTTGTTCGCCATAGCTACAGGTCTTTACCAGTTTGTTCAGTTTGTTCCCGATGCCAAGTTGTGAAGCCATTTCAGCAATGCGGCTTTCGGCATGAAATGGATTCAGCGATCTTTTTATTTCAATGTTCTTATGAACAGTGTGTTCGGGGAAAAGCCTCAGGTCCTGGAAAATGATGCTTATGTTTTTACTACGCAGACCGGAAAAATCTTCAGCAGAAAATGCAGCAATATTTTTTTTATCAAATAAGATGTTGCCATTGTAATCTTTCCGCATACCATATAAAAAATGCACCAAAGATGTTTTACCGCTGCCACTAGGCGCAACGATCTGTACTTTCTTTCCTTTTATAAATTCAATATCGTTGTTCCAGATCTTTGATCTTTCAATTTTTTCCTTTTCTAAAAAACCGGGAATTACATGTTGCAGGCTTATGATCATATCGGGATAAAATTAAAAGCCGTCATATATTCGTCATGACGGCTTTGAAGTACAACTTATTTTTGATATAAATTTTATTTTGTCTCAGGAATAACTGATAATGTATCAACTGTTGCAGGTTCGGTCATTGCTTCATTCATCCACTTTTCTCTTTTTAATCTTTTTTGTTCCTCAATGCTTCCTATTGTACCAATGTATTTGTTTAATTGCTTAAGGCTATTTGTATTTTTATCCATAAGATTAAATTCTATATGAGAAGTAGAAGCGCCATCTTTAAATCCGCCTCCTGTTGCAATGATATTCTCCCATGTTTTTATGGTAGTTTCAAAAGCAATATTATCAAGGCTGTCTTTTGATGACTGGTCGTTAAGCGATGTCATCAGCAATGGTAAATTCAAATACAGGGCAGATGATGCGCTTGAAATTTTATCAAGAAAACCAGGATTGCTGTTGTTGGCTGAACTTACAAATTTTTCTACTGATGGTTTGTCTGTGCCAATCGCAAAAAACTTATCATCGGATTTGTATGAAATAAATTTATCTGCATCAGGCCCGAGCATTTCAGCAGATATTTTATTTCCCGCTTCTATTAGTTTTCCAAAAGCATTTTTATCAGCAATGGCTGTAGCAAACAATGCATTCACATTTGTTCTGCCGCTGCTGTCTTTCTTTATATCCGAAACGGAAACAAGTACGTCTCCTTTATTTGCCTTTGTAAAATCGTCAAATGTGATTCCTAATTTGGCAGCGCCCATATTCACAAATCCATCCATGCCGGTTATTTTCAAAAATTCTTTCAACCCTTCAGGTTTATAGCTTATTGCAAGTAAGAAAACAACGTCTTTTGCAGGTATGCGTTTGATCATATCTGTGTTAAGTGTTGTACCGCCGTATTTTTTATAGAGATCCGTCAATTCTTTTCCTGCATAAGATTTAACATCCACGTTGATCTTTCCGTTATCAAAATTGATAGCGCCTGTCATATAAGAATCTTCATACAGTTTCCCGATATTAAGCATGCTCAATGCAGCCATGCTTGCATTATCGCTCATAAGCGAATGTGCACTTACCCAGAAAAGTATGTCTGATTTTGTACTAACAAGGTTGCTGAATTTTTCGTCCTTTGCAAGACTGTTGTCTTCTGACAAATTATAAACCTGTGTTGCAGTAGCGATAGCATCTCTTTTAGATGAACTTCTGCCAAAACTATTTGTATTGCTCATTTCAGGCGCATCTATTATAACAACAAACTTTTCTTTATCGTAAGAACTGGTAATTCTTTCAGTTTTGAAAAAATGAATGCCATCTTTATCAGATTCAACAGCCCCCTTCGATACAGCCGCATTGTATGCTTTAAATTTAGCTGCATCCTTAACGGTACCTTCAAACCCTACATAACCACCAAGTGAATCCTTTACAACAAAGAATAACAAATTCTTTTTTGTATCAATACCAGTATTTTCTGGATTGTCAAGGGTTGATTTTATATATGATTCCAGGCTTGTATCTGCACTAAGGCTTTTGAACAGGTCGTTTTGTTTTATCTCTTCCCATGGAAGTTTGGCTGACATAGATTCACCATTCAAAAGAAATACAACTCCTGCTGTTTTAGGAATATAGCGGCCTTCCTTGTTTGTTTTTTTACTGCAGGAAGAAAACACCACAAATGCGGTAATAAAAAATAAGATCGATAAACGAGATCGTGTTTGCATAAAATTGTTTTTTGTTAATACGGGATTTTTGTTTTGGTAACCCGAATTATATATTTATATATTGGTAAAAAATAAAGTTAGTTCATTCAGCGGTACTTGTTGCTGCTGGCCCGTTTTTAAATGTTTTACAACAGCATTTTTATTTTCTATTTCCTTGCTGCCGATAATAACAGCGTATGGAATGTTCTTTTTTTCAGCATATTTAAATTGCTTATCCATTTTTGCCGGCTCATGATACAATTCGCAGGCAATTTTATTTTGACGCATTTGCTGAACAGTATTAAAAGCAAAAAGACTTTCATTTTCTCCCATATTGAAAAAAAGCGCTTTTGTTCCAACCTGCAGGTCTTCCGGGAATAAATTTAATTCCTCTATTACATCATAGATCCTGTCAACCCCAAAACTAATACCCACGCCTGGTATTCCGGGTACGCCAAATAATCCGGTAAGATCATCGTACCTGCCGCCGCCGCCGATGCTGCCCATTTTTACAGTTGCGGGGCCCTTTGCTTCAAAAATGATCCCTGTATAATAATTCAATCCTCTTGCAAGGGTAAAGTCTATATCAAGGTTGATGTTTTTACTTTGTGAAAGAATGAATGAGAGTTCTTCAATTCCTTTTTTTGCTTCTATATTGTCTCCAAAAAGATTTTTCGCGGAAGCTAATTTTTCTTCATTGCTACCTGTTATACCAAGATATTTTTCAATGATGTTGATCTGGTCAGCACTCAATCCACGCTGGCTCAATTCTTCTTTTACTTTATCCAATCCTATTTTATCAAGCTTGTCAATAGCGATGGTAATGTCGATCATCTTTTCAGCACCGCCACAAAGTTCTGCGAGTGCTACCAATATTTTCCTGCTGTTTATTTTTAATTCATATTTATGTAGACCCAGATTAACAAATACAGTATGATAGATATTGGCAAGTTCAATTTCATTCAATAAAGAAATACTTCCAACTACATCCGCATCGCATTGCGTGAATTCACGGTATCTTCCTTTTTGTGGTCTGTCTGCACGCCATACCGGTTGCATTTGATATCGTTTGTAAGGAAACGTTAGTTGACCATGGTTCATCGCAACAAACCTTGCAAATGGAATGGTAAGGTCGTATTTAAGCGCTCTTTCTGTAAGTGCTGCCGTATTTTTTCCCTGCATTAATTTTTCAAAACCTTCTTTGGCCTTATCAATATTTTTTGGATCATTAAGGCCGTTGTTCAAAATTTTAAAAATTAATTTATCACCTTCTTCACCGTATTTGCCCATGAGCGTATCAAGGTTTTCCATGGCAGGTGTTTCCAGCGGCTGAAAACCATACAACTCAAAAACATCTTTAATGGTTGAGAAAATAAAATTTCTCTTCCTTACTGTTTCTGCAGAAAAATCACGTGTGCCCTGTGGTATAGATGGTTTGGACATTATAGCTGTTCTGTTTGTTTTGCGGATACCAGGTATTTTTCAATAATGGCATCACAGGCTTCTTCAATTAATGTATATACTTCATGATATCCTTTTTCGGGTCCGTACCATGGATCAGGAACGTCCATGTTCTTACCAGGATATAAAGTATTTAAAAACAATTCAACTTTATTATCATGTGGCTTACCGGCATGGATGCGTTTCATTTCATCAAGCACATCTTCGGCCATTGCATATATTTTATCATATTGCTCCAGGTCGGATTTGATGAATTTTCTTGATCGTTGTTTGCTGATATCTATTCCGTTCAACCTTGCTACTTTCTGGCTCAGTGGGTGTGGCGGTTCGCCGGTATGAAAACCATTTGTGCCTGCACTTTCAACAATCCAATCAAGCCCCGCCTTATTTGCTTTTTCCTGCAAGATGCCTTCCGCCAAAGGGCTGCGGCAAATATTGCCGAGGCATACCATCAAAATTTTCATGGCGCAAAGATAAGTTGTTAGGGTTTAGAAGGAATAATGCTTTTGTAAAAGGCGCTTTCAATTTTCAAACGGCTTTATGGATTCTTATGATGAGGGCATCTCATGTAACAACCATGGTTTTAAACAATATTCCATCACCAAAACAAATAAAATGAAAGCGGATTATATTTTAAAAGCAGATATCCTTGATATCATTTTTGAAAGAAAGAATAAAGATTATGGCGCCTATACACTGCGTAAATTTTATCATCAGCGATTGTATAAGTCATTAGGAGCGATCTTTCTTGTAACACTTATTCTTGGGTTGTTTGGCTATTTCTATAAAAATAAAACGGGTGTAAATATTTTTCAAATACCAGATCCTGAAGGAGCTGTTCTTTATGAAATGCCTGTAGATGCACCCAAGCCACCTGAACCACCAAGGCCACCAAAAACACTCTCAATGCCATTAGCTTCAAATATTGATCTAAATCCTGTTGTTGTTGAAGATGACCTGGCTAAACCTATTGACATATTACATGATGAAGGAGATATTGTTGATAATCCTGTTGGAGAGGGAACGGATACGCCTGCTGGCAATGGCCCAGCAGGAACAGGTGATCCTAAATCAACAGTAACATCAACAGTGATTCCCGAACCAGTTAAACCAATTGACAAAACCATACCGGTAGCAGCCGAAGTACAACCATCTTACCCTGGAGGAATAGAAGCACTCAGAAAATTTCTTAAGAAAAATCTTGTTACACCAAAAGATCTTGATCCAGATGAAACTGTTTCTGTTACGGTTCAGTTCATTGTTGGTTATGATGGCTCATTAAAAGGTTTTAAAATAACAGAAGATGGCGGAGCCATTTTTAATGAGGAAGTGATCAGGGTACTTAAGAAAATGCCGGAATGGATACCTGGCAAGGCGCATGGTGAAAATGTTTCCGTTTACTATTCAATACCCGTAAAGTTTATGGCAGAAGATAAATAGTTTAAACTTGTTAAATTGCGGCACAAATCGTCAATAAAAAAATTAAGATGTCATTAGAAGAATTTGAACGGAAAAACATGAGTGAACGGGATAAGGGATTTATCCGCATGCGCAGCATCATGGATTATGGCATGGGATTGTTGTGGCTCGGCATGGGTATTTTTATGCTGTTTGTTAAAAAATTCAATACAGGTCTTGAAGCACGTTTTGATGATGTTACCATGTATGCTTTTGGCGGCATTTGTATTTTATACGGCTCATTCAGGATATACCGGGGGTACAAGAAAAATTATTTACGAGAAAGATGATGAAAAAATATTTAGCGGCTGGAACTTTCCTGGTTATCGTTTTTCTCTGGGCAGGATGTGCTGATGAAAAAAAAGAAGATCCGCGTGATGATAGCCCAACAAAGGGCACGATACATATCAGCGTTGATGAATCCTTTAAACCTGTGATGGAAGAACAGATACATGTGTATGAATCTTCATTTCCCGGAACACATATCATTGCATCTTATAAAACTGAAGCTGATTGCCTGAAAGATTTTTTCAGGGATACAGTCAACAGGATGGTTATTATTACAAGAGGGTTAACAGCAACAGAAGAAAACTATATGATGGATACGCTTGGTTATTACCCGGCATGGAATGATATAGCTTCTGATGCCATCACGATCATTGTAAATGCCAAAAGCGATGATACATTGTTTACCACAGATCGTCTTTATCAACAATTGACCGGGAAGGTCAAACGTGATCAGCCAATTGTTTTTGACGGGCTCAATGCAACAAGTACGGTACGTTATATTAAAGATTCTATTTTAAAAGGACAACCATTTGATACTTCAGTAGTAAAGGCAACAAGAAGCAGCAAAGATGTGATCGACTATGTCTCTGAACATGAAAATGCAATAGGCCTGGTGGGCATCAGCTGGATCGGTAATCCTGAAGATACTGCCCAGGTAAATATGTTGCACAAAGTAAAAATTGCATACGTACAATGTGATAAATGTAAGGACTCGCCTTATGTAAAACCAATGCAGGAGAGCATCCTGTCGAGGAGGTACCCTTTGGTACGTGGTTTGTATTACGTCTTAAAAGAAAATTACCAGGGTCTTGGAAATGGTTTTGTAAATTTTTTAAAATATGAACGAGGTCAATTGATCTTTAAAAGGGCTTACCTGGGAGCCGTGATGGGTTTTTCAGTCAGAGATGTAAAGCTCAATCAAAAATTACCTACAAAATAACAGGAGTTTTTTAACCAATTCTTAGATATTTTTATAACATTGCAAAGTCTTAAAATGAAAATTAATAAAATGAAGAAGATCAAAGTTGGAGTAATGTTTTTGGCTTGTTTACTTTTTACAAATTTAATTTTTGCTCAAAGTGTTGATGATGGAAAGAAGTTCATCTATTATGAAAGATACAAAAGTGCAAAAGATGTACTTCAGAAAGTGCTTGCTGCAAATCCAAATAATGATGAAGCTGCTTACTGGCTCGGACAGGCAATGATTAGGCCCGATGATAAAACGGCTAAGGATATTGCGGATGCTAAATCTTTGTATCAAACAAAACTGGCGGCTAACCCTAACAGTGCTTTATTAATGGCAGGTATTGGCCATATTGAATTGCTGGAAGGCAAGACCCAGGATGCACGCAATCATTTTGAGGCTGCTATATCTTTAAGCCAGGGAAAAAGTATCCCGGTATTGAATGCAATTGGTTTTGCAAATGGAGATTTTGATTCCAAGAATGGTGATCCTGCCTACGCTATTGATAAATTAAAACAGGCAACGCAAATAAAGAAATTCAATGATCCTGATGTATTGGTAAATCTTGGTGATGCTTATCGTAAATTCCAGGATGGTGGTAATGCCATCTTATCTTACCAGGCAGCATTGACTGCAGATCCAAAATACGCAAGGGCAAATTATAGAATGGGTAAGGTATATGAATCTCAGGGAGGTGGACAGGTTTCCATTTTCATGAAGTATTACAATGATGCTATTGCACAGGATCCGGCATATGCACCAGTATACAGTAATTTGTACCAGTATTATTATACAACAGATGTTCCCAAATCGGCAGAATATCTTGAAAAATGGCTGGCCAATGCTGATGATGATCCTAAGGCATGTTATTACAGGGCTTCTATAAAATACGCACAGGGATTGTTTAATGATGCAATTTCAAAAGCAAATGAATGTATTACTGCAGGCGGAGCGAATCCTTATCCGAATTTATATGGTTTGATCGCTTATGCTTATAACAGGCTGAATGATTCTATCAATGCAAAGAAATATTTTGAAGAATATTTTAAACGCCAGGCGCCGGATAAAATTGGCGGTGGTGACTACTCAACTTTTGCTTTATTGCTATTGAAATTCCCCGGTAATGAAGCACAGGCGGGAACTTATATAGATAAGGCTGTATCACTGGATAGCATCGAATCAAATAAAGTTTCTTATTTAAAAGCGATTGCTGGTGTATATCAAAGCCAAAAAAAGTATAAGGAATCAGCAGAGTGGTTTAAAAAAATATTATCTGTAAAGAAGAACCTGACCAAAACGGATCTTTATAATGCAGGCTATGATTATTTCCGTGGTGCGCAATTTGATTCTTCGATCAGTGTATTTAATATGTATACACAAAAATTCCCGGAAGATATTTTTGGTTATTATATGATCGGGAAGGCGAATGCAGGTATTGATACCACAGGTGCTCTAGGCCTTGCCGTGCCTTCTTATGAAAAAGCAATAGAGATCGGCGAAAAAGCGCCTGATAAAGAAAAAGTAAAAGTGCAGCTGATGGGTGCTTATAAATTCTTTATTGAATATTACTATAATGTTAAGAAAGACCAGGCA
Source organism: Ferruginibacter sp. (assembly GCA_047601875.1). Taxonomy (GTDB): domain Bacteria; phylum Bacteroidota; class Bacteroidia; order Chitinophagales; family Chitinophagaceae; genus Ferruginibacter. Next base: position 3,302,504 of record JASGIL010000001.1, read on the forward strand.
ACTTCATTGAGTTATATCGATAAAGCGCTGGCGCTTGATCCTTCCGATACGCAATTGGTAACGAATAAGGAGTTCATTAGTAAAAATGATCCCAAAGCTCCTCCTCCGCCCAGAAGGGCGACTACGCCACAAAGGCCGGCTACCCCTGCAAAGCCAGGTAACAGGTAAAATCATTTAAAGCATAAATTACTCAAATTAAAGCCGCCATATAATGTGCGGCTTTTTTTATTCCTTTATTTTGACTTTCAGCATTGTATATTACTAACGCTGTCTTATTTTTGCGGACTAACGAAAAGCGTAACCAGAATGCAATTTTTTTTCTTACAGGTAGGTATGAGTAGTGCGGAAAGTTATTTGCCAATTGTGTTGCAGGTAATTTTTGCATTGGGGCTTATTGCTACTGTTATAATTGGCTCCGATCTGCTTGGTCCAAAAAGGAAAACAACGGATAAACTTCAGAATTTTGAGAGCGGTATCGAAATAAGAGGCAATGCCCGCCAGCCCATGGCCATTAAATATTTCCTTGTAGCCATATTGTTTGTTTTGTTTGATGTGGAAGTAATCTTTTTTTATCCTTATGCAGTAAATTTCAGGGAGCTTGGCTGGGATGGATTCATTGCTGTTGTATTGTTCGTTGGTTTATTTTTGGCTGGCTTTATATATATATTTAAAAAAGGGGCTTTAAAGTGGGAGGAATAAAGAGTTGAAAATTATTTGATTTGAAGATTTGAAGATGACAGGTACTTATTCAAAGTAAGTTTTCATCTTCAAATCTTCAAATCTTCAAATTAACTAATTAATCATGGGTCGTCCGGTTCAATATAATAACACAGTAAAATTTGAAGGTATCCCCGAAGGATACATGGGTGAAGGTTTTATGGCTACCAATTTCGAAAGGGTGGTAAGCCTTGCACGTAAAAATTCTATCTGGCCCTTGCCTTTCGCTACAAGCTGTTGTGGTATTGAGTTCATGGCCACTATGGCAAGTCACTATGATTTGGCAAGATTTGGTTCAGAGCGTGTTGGTTTTTCACCACGCCAATGCGACCTGCTAATGGTAATGGGAACGATTGCAAAAAAAATGGGGCCCGTACTTAAACAGGTTTATGTGCAAATGGCCGAGCCACGCTGGGTAATTGCAGTAGGAGCATGCGCAAGCAGCGGAGGTATATTTGATACGTATTCTGTTTTACAGGGAATCGATCAGGTAATACCGGTTGATGTATATGTACCTGGATGTCCCCCAAGGCCCGAAGCAATTCTTGATGGATTTATGAAAGTGCAGGAACTTGTAAATGCAGAAGGTTTGAGGAGAAGGTATAGTGATCAATACAAAGACTTAATGAGCAGTTATGGTATTCAATAAATTAAAAATTAATAATTAAAAATGAATGGCTCATGAAACTATAAGCTTTCATTTTTAATTTTTAATTTTTAATTCTTAATTTTTACACATGTCTTTGAGCAACGATATAATAAAAGAGAAACTAACAGAGAAATTTGCTGATCAGCTTTTTGATTGGCAGGAACCTTATGGAATGCTGACTTTTACAGCTTCAAAAGAAAATAATTTAAAAGTTTTACAATTTTTATTCGATGATGAAACATTGCGTTTCAGGTTTCTTACTGACCTGCAGGCGGTTCATTATCCCGACAACAAAGGAGGAGAACTTGCTGTAGTTTACCATCTTCATAACCTGGTTGATAATGTCAGGATCCGTTTCAAAGTATTTACAGATATAATAAAACCAGATGTTTTTAGTGCATCGGCATTGTACCAAAGCGCCAATTGGATGGAAAGGGAAACTTATGATTTTTATGGGGTAAACTTTGTTGGCCATCCTAATTTAATAAGAGTTTTAAATGTTGATGAAATGGATTATTTTCCAATGAGAAAAGAATTTCCGTTGGAAGATCAGACAAGGGTGGATAAGGATGATGAGATGTTTGGACGAGGTTGATGTGCCGATTTGAAAATTTGAAAATGTGCCGATGCTATCATCTTCAAATCTTCAAATCTTCAAATTGATTAATTATTTATGAGCGAGCATATTTTATTACCAGAAGGAAGTTTAGAAAAAGAAACAACCACACTCAACCTGGGGCCACGCACCCGGCTACACATGGTGTGTTTCAGAATATATTGGAACTGGATGGAGAGCGCATTATGAAAGCTACTTCTACGGTAGGTTATATTCACAGGGCATTTGAAAAAATTGCTGAAAGAAGGCCGCTCTACCAGATCACACCACTTACCGATAGGTTGAATTATTGTTCGTCGCCCATCAATAACATGGGCTGGCACCTTACCTGCGAAAAATTATTGGGCGTTAAAACGCCAAAACGTGTTGACTATTTACGCATCATCATCATGGAACTTGCACGCATCAGCGATCACCTGATCTGCAATTCTATCGTTGGTGTTGATAGCGGCGCTTATTCCGGTTTCTTATACCTCATGCAGTTCCGTGAACTGATCTATGAAATATATGAAGAAGTTTGCGGTTCAAGACTAACGACCAACATTGGCCGCATCGGTGGTTTTGAAAGAAATTTTACCAATACTGCTTTTGAAAAATTAGATAAATTTCTTGATGAAAAACATGGTTACCCTCCAACGCTGAGGGAGTTTGAAAAACTTTTCACACGCAACCGTATTTTTATGGAGCGTACCATCGGCTGCGGTCCTATCACAGCTGAAAGAGCCATGAATTACGGATTTACCGGGCCTAACTTAAGAGCAGCTGGTGTAGATTATGATGTACGTGTGCATACGCCTTATAGCAGTTACCAGGATTTTGATTTTAAGATACCGGTTGGAAAAACAGGCGATTGTTACGACAGGTTCCTTGTCCGCAACGAAGAAATGTGGGAGAGCCTCAGCATTATCAACCAGGCATATAAAAAAGTAAAAGAATTTAAAGGAGCAGAAGCAGAAGTATACCATGCTGATACACCTGCATATTATCTTCCGCCTAAACAGGATGTATACACGAAGATGGAAGCATTGATCTATCACTTCAAGATCGTAATGGGAGAAATAGAAATGCCTGCAGGTGAAGTGTATCATTCAGTAGAAGGTGCAAATGGTGAGCTTGGTTTCTACCTGATCAGCGATGGAGGCAGAACACCATACCGCCTTCATTTCCGCAGGCCATGTTTTATTTATTACCAGGCTTATCCTGAATTGATACAGGGAGGAATGCTGAGTGATGCGGTGATAACGATGAGTAGTTTGAATTTGATTGCAGGGGAGTTGGATGCATAGGAATTATGAATTAAGAATTATGAATTAAGAATTATGAGTATTCAGTTTTCACCAGAGAATTTAAATAAGGTTAACGAGTTAATTTCCCGTTACCCGCAAGGCAAACAAAAAAGTGCATTGTTGCCAGTGTTGCATATTGCTCAGGCATCTTTTGGTGGATGGCTCGACGTGCCGGTGATGGATTATGTAGCATCGTTGTTAAATATAGAACCAATAGAAGTATACGAGGTGGCAAGTTTTTACAGTATGTATAATTTGAAACCTGTAGGAAAATATATGTTTGAAGTTTGTCAAACCGGTCCCTGCATGGTTAGTGGCTGTGATGATATCATCGACTACATCAAACAGAAACTAAATATTAAAGTTGGTGAAACAACCGCAGACGGGCTGTTTACATTGAAAACGGTTGAGTGCCTTGGTGCCTGTGGTTATGCACCAATGATGCAGTTTGGAAAAACATTCAGGGAACATCTTACTAAAGAAAAAGTAGATGCGATCATTGAAGAATGCAGGTCAAAAGCAAATTAGTATAATGGATATGTTAAGGATCATCATACTGGGTTCTGTTATTGGATTGTCTGCCTGCACAGGTTCAGACAAGAAAACAGACGCATCTGAAACTGATACATTAAGTACGATGAAACTTGCTACCGATTCAAATGGTATTACTGCGGCTATCGACACTACGAATTCGCAAAACGGCCCTGCATGGAAAGGTACGTACGAAGGGATTTTACCTTGTGAAGATTGTGCAGGAAAGGTGATCAAGATCGTGTTGAATAGCGATAGTTCTTACATCGCAACAACGAAACATTTAAGACCAAAAGAGAATAAAGAAGATAGCTGGAACGGGAAATTTACATGGATCAATGCCTCAACCATTCAACTGGAAGCTGTTCGGGAAATAGCCCCGAAATATTTGCTTGCAGAAAATAAAATGATACAATTGGATGTAGATGGCAAAGAACACCAGGGAGAAATGGCACATAAGTATATTTTAAAGAAAACAGATCTGAAAAAATAATAAAAAATATCATGGAAGCGATAGTGCCTTATTTATTGTTCAATGGAAATGCTGCTGAAGCGTTGGCATTTTATGCAAAGGCTTTGAATGGAAAAGTGTTGTTTCAACAAACATTCGGCGAAGCGCCAATGCCTTCCGGTGAAGACATGAAAGATAAAATTATGCATGCTTCATTCCAGGCTGGTCAGCTAACGTTGATGGTGAGTGACTGTCCCCCCGACAAGGCAGCAGTAAATGGAAATAGTGTAAGCCTTTCGCTTAATTTTTCAGATGTAAAATCAATTGAAGAAACTTTTAAGGCTTTATCTGAAGGTGCTACAATAACGATGGAACTGCAGGATACATTCTGGGGCGCAAGATTCGGAATGCTGATCGATAAATTCGGAATGAGCTGGATGTTCAATCACGATTATAAAAAAGAAGATAAATCATAAGTTCAAGGGGTTAATAAATGAGTAAAAAATTATTATTAGACAAAGCACATGTTCCCGGCATTCGTTCTTACGAAGTGTATCGCCGTGAAGGTGGTTATCGCAGTGTGGAGAAAGCTTTGAAAATGCAACCTGCCGATATCGTGGAGGAAGTAAAGAAAAGTGGTTTGCGTGGACGTGGTGGTGCAGGTTTCCCTACAGGAATGAAATGGAGCTTTATTGCAAAACCCGAAGGCGTACCACGTCACCTTGTTTGCAATGCTGATGAAAGCGAACCCGGTACTTTTAAGGACAGGTACCTGATGGAATTTATTCCACATTTATTGATCGAAGGAATGATCGTTTCTTCCTACGCGTTAGGAAGTAACGTTAGTTATATTTATATCCGTGGAGAATACGATTGGGTAACTGATATTCTTGATGAAGCAATTGCAGAAGCAAGAAAAAATGGCTGGCTTGGAAAAAATATACAGGGAAGCGGATTTGATTGTGAAATGTACACACATCGTGGAGCAGGCGCTTATATCTGTGGTGAAGAAACTGCCTTGATAGAAAGCCTTGAAGGTAAAAGAGGAAATCCAAGAATTAAACCGCCATTTCCCGCAATCAAAGGTGTATGGGACAGGCCAACGGTGGTTAATAATGTAGAAACGCTGGCAGCTGTAGTTCCAATTATTAATGATGGAGCAGATGCTTATGCAAAGATAGGTATCGGAAAATCTACCGGTACAAAACTGATGAGCGCATGTGGTAACATCAACAAACCCGGCGTTTATGAAATAGACATGACGATCTCTGTTGAGGAATTTATTTTCAGTGATGAATATTGCGGTGGTATTCCCAATGGTAAAAGATTAAAAGCCTGTATACCGGGCGGATCATCTGTTCCTATTCTTCCTGCCAATTTATTATTGACTACCGCCAAGGGTGAAAAGCGTTTGATGAATTATGAAAGTTTGAGTGATGGTGGTTTTGCAACAGGAACCATGATGGGTTCTGGTGGATTCATTGTTTTGGATGAAGACCAGTGTATCGTTAAACATACTTATACATTAGCAAGATTTTACCGCCATGAAAGTTGCGGTCAATGCAGTCCATGCCGTGAAGGAACAGGTTGGATGGAAAAGATCTTAAAAAATATTGATGAAGGAAAAGGACAGATGAGTGATATTGATCTGCTTTGGGATATACAAAGAAAGATTGAAGGGAATACGATTTGCCCATTGGGTGATGCAGCTGCATGGCCTGTTGCTGCAGCGATTCGTCATTTCCGTGATGAGTTTGAATGGCATGTGAAGAACCCTGAACTGTGTAGAACGAAGAATTATGGATTGGGGCATTATGCTGATCCAATTCATGTACCAGTTACTGCTTAGATTTCACGCAAAGGCGCAAAGGGTTCGCAAAGGCGCTATGCATATTGAAATTTAGGAAAGACTAAAGTAAAAGGGTAATTAATGAAATAATTAAAGGGAATAAATATTTATAAACCTTTGCGTCTTGGCGAAAACTTAGCGCCTTTGCGTGAAACACGATAACATGGCTGACGAAATAAAGAAAGAACCACCCGCAAATTTTAAAGTTACCATCGATAATATTACCATCGATGTAGCACCGGGTACAACTATATTAAATGCGGCACGTACAATTGGTGGCGACGTAGCTCCGCCTGCAATGTGCTATTACAGCAAACTTGATGGTAGTGGCGGTAAATGCCGTACCTGTTTAGTAGAAGTTGCTGCTGGTTCAACTGCTGATCCACGTCCAATGCCCAAACTTGTTGCAAGTTGCCGCACGACAGTAATGGATGGTATGATCGTAAAAAATATCACCAGCGAAAAAGTTACTGATGCACGTAATGGTGTTGTTGAATTTTTGTTGATCAATCACCCGCTTGATTGCCCGATATGCGACCAGGCTGGCGAATGTCATTTACAGGACCTGGGTTACGATCATGGTAAAGAAGGCACACGCTATAAATTTAACCGCAGAACTTTCGTAAGAGAAGATATTGGTCCATACATACAATTGCACATGACACGATGCATTCTTTGCTATCGTTGTACTTATGTTGCAGACCAGATCACCAATAAGCGTGTACACGGTATCGTAGACCGTGGTGATCATGCTGCCATTTCAACTTATATCTCCAAAGCAATTGACAATGATTTCAGCGGGAACATGATCGATGTTTGCCCGGTTGGTGCACTTACTGATAAAACATTCCGCTTTAAGAACAGGGTATGGTTTACAAAACCGGTAGATGCGCATCGTAATTGTGAAAATCCTAAATGCTGCGGTAAAGCAACATTGTGGTTAAGAGGGAATGAAGTATTCCGTGTTACCGCACGCAAAGATCAATGGGGCGAAGTACAGAGTTATGAAGGCAAACCGGGATGGATCTGCAATGTTTGTCGTTTCGATAAAAAGAAAACAAGCGACTGGACGATCGAAGGTATTACAACCATCAGCCGTCATTCAGTAATTGGTGCTAATAAGTATAAGGTACTTGAAATGCCAAATGAAACGGTTAAGGAAGTAATGAATGGCATTGAACCAAAATTGCTGATGAATATTCACAACGTAAGTGAAGTGAACAATCCTAATATTCATTTAAGTGAAATAGAAAGGCCTGCTCATGGAGATGATTTTAAGAAAGCAACACAGCATCCTTCCAATGAAAAAGAAAATGAAATAGCGGCGCAGTTTGGAAAGCGGGCAACAAACGGAAAAGAATAGATCGGTAAATAATATAAATACTCCGCAAAGCGGATCGATAAATAAATTATGCTTTTAGCTATTGACATTGCACTTATAATTGAAAAATTTGTACTGATCGCCATCGTGGTATCAGCATCACTTGTTGTTGCTATGTATGCAACATGGGGAGAAAGAAAAGTGGCCGCCATTCTGCAGGACAGGCGTGGTCCTAACAGGGCAGGACCATTTGGCCTCTTACAACCGCTGGCAGACGGATTGAAATTATTTTTTAAAGAAGAGATCATTCCAAACTTCTCTTCTAAATTTTTATTTGTGATGGGGCCGGCACTTGCCATGCTAACGGCTACCATGACCAGCGCCGTCATTCCATGGGGCGATAAGATAGAGTTATTCGGAAGAGAAATTTCATTGCAGATCGCAGACGTTAATATCGGTATCCTCTATGTTTTTGGCGTAGTGAGCCTTGGTGTGTATGGTATCATGATCGGTTCATGGGCAAGTAATAATAAATTCTCTTTGATGGGTGGATTGCGTGCAGCATCTCAGATCATCAGCTACGAACTTGCGATGGGGATTTCTATGATTGCTTTGCTCATGATAACAGGAACGCTTAGCCTTAAGGAAATGGTATTGCAGCAGCAATCGGGTTACTGGAACATTATTTACCAGCCACTGGGATTCCTGATCTTTCTTATCTGCGCATTTGCAGAATGTAACCGTACGCCATTCGATCTTCCCGAAGCAGAGAACGAACTGATCGGCGGATACCATACAGAGTATTCTTCCATGAAACTGGGTTTCTTTTTATTCGCTGAATATATAAATATGTTCATCAGCAGTGTGATCATGTCAACATTATATTTCGGCGGCTATGATATGCCGTTTGTTGATGAAAGTGCATTGTCAGCAAATGCTGCTGCCATCGTAGGTGTGATCGCCATCATGGCAAAGGCATTTATGTTCTTATTGTTTTTCATGTGGGTAAGATGGACAATACCAAGATTCAGGTATGACCAGCTAATGCGCCTGGGCTGGAGGATATTGATTCCACTGGCATTGTTTAATATGCTGGTGACCGGCGGCGTTATTTTATATTTTCATAAATAGTAAAAGTGATAACCATTACTTTTGCAAACCTTATATAAATGCAAGCATTAACCAACAGAGTAAAACAGGTAGACCGCAAGCCGATGAGTTTGTGGGAGAAGATGTATTTGCCTGCGATCATTAAAGGTATGATGATCACTTTCAGCCATATTTTTAAAAGAAAACCAACGATCAATTATCCCGAAAAGAAAAGGCCGTTCAGCCCGGTATTTCGTGGATTGCAGATATTGAACAGGGACGAACAGGGCCGTGAGAATTGTACAGCATGCGGACTCTGCGCTGTTGCTTGTCCTGCAGAAGCCATTACCATGGAAGCTGCAGAAAGACAACCCGGCGAAGAAAATTTATACCGTGAAGAAAAATATGCAGCCAAGTATGAGATCAACATGCTTCGTTGTATTTTTTGCGGATTGTGTGAAGAAGCTTGTCCAAAAGATGCTATTTACCTGAGTGAAACTTTTACGCCGGCAGATTACCAGCGCAAACAATTTATTTATGGTAAAAAAGATTTGTTGATACCACACCCTACGGAAGATCCTGAAGCATATAAAAAAGCATTGGGTAACAGGGCTAAAAAAGAAACGGCTAATTAACAACGCATGAACATTACTACTTTGGCATTTATTTTATTATCAGCGATGGCAGTCGGAAGCGCCATCATGATGATCACGAGCAAGAGCCCGGTTCATAGCGTATTGTGGCTGATCGTGGTATTCTTCGCCATCTCCGGTCATTATATTTTACTCAATGCACAATTTCTTGCTATTGTAAATATCATTGTTTATGCAAGGGCCATCATGGTGCTCTTTCTGTTTGTTGTGATGTTGATGAACCTGAATGCAGATACTGAACCGGTAAAAAATTATCGATTACAATTAATAGGAGTAATATCAGGTGGATCATTATTGCTTGTGTTGCTCTCGGCATTAATGAAAACAGATCAGCAACAACTGGTACAAATGAAAGTGGGAGATGCGGGTTTAATCAATGTACTTGGTAAAACATTGTTTACAAATTATGTTTTGCCTTTTGAAATAAGCAGTGTGTTGTTTTTAAGTGCGATGATTGGTGCGGTAGTGATTGGAAAAAAAGATTAAGTTCTAAAGTGGTTCGTGGAGACACAAGTCATGGGGAATTAAAAATTAAGAATTAAAAATTAAAAAGCTCACGCTCGCAGCTCATCGCTAACAGCTCACAGCCTGACTTTATAAAAATGGACATAAAAGCATATATCGCCCTGGCGCTTACATTATTTACCATCGGTATCATTGGTGTACTTGTGCGCCGCAATGCAATCATTATTTTCATGTGCGTAGAGTTAATGCTTAATGCAGTGAACCTGTTGTTGCTTGCTTTTTCAAAAATGCATGCAGCAAGCCCGGCAGCAAAAGCGCTTCCTACTTACGCAAGCGATGCACAGATATTTGTTTTCTTTATCATGGTGGTTGCAGCGGCAGAAGTAAGTGTTGGGTTGGCGATCATTGTTATGCTGTATCGTAATACGCATTCGGTGGATGTGAATTTTTTAAATCGATTGAAGAATTAAAAAACACACCCTCCGCCCCCAAAAGGAAGGAACTTTGAAGAGAATTTTTTTTGGATGGAGTATTATATTTTGAATAGAATAAAATAGAGTGATTGACTGGTGAGAAGAGATTTATATTTATTAACTGCTTAAATCCCTTTAGGGATTTAGCCTAAAAGCCCCTTTAGGGGGTTGGGGTATGAACATAGTAAAACTAATCTGGCTTATTCCAATACTTCCGCTTATAGGATTTCTTATAAACGGGCTTGGGCGTAAGATGTTGTCAAAAGGAATTTCAGGATTTATCGGAAGTGCAGTTGTACTGGGTTCATTTATATTGAGCCTGTTTGTTTTTATTGCTATAAAACAAGGGAACGCTGAGATTTTTGAAACGCATCATCTATTTAATTTTATTAAACTTACTACCCTTAAGATCGGGTTTGATTTTAAAATTGATCAGCTTTCTTCTCTATTCTTATTAATTATTACCGGCGTAGGCTGTTTAATACATCTTTATTCAACAGCTTACATGCATGATGAGGATTCAAAAGATTTCGCAAAATATTTTTCTTATCTCAATCTTTTTGTATTCTCCATGTTGCTACTTGTAATGGGTGGCAATTTTGTGATCATGTTCATCGGTTGGGAAGGAGTAGGGCTTTGTTCTTACTTATTGATCGGTTACTGGTATAAGAATAATAATTATACAGATGCAGCAAAGAAAGCATTCATCATGAACCGTATTGGTGATCTTGGATTTTTGCTTGGCATCTTCTGGCTTATTAAAGTATTGGGTACAGTTAGCTACGATGAAATTTTTACAGCAACGTCGCTGGAGACATTACAGAAATCTCCATACGCAGTTGTTGGTATTACTTTATTATTATTTGTTGGTGCAACAGGTAAAAGTGCACAGATACCTTTATATACCTGGTTGCCCGATGCGATGGCCGGCCCAACACCCGTGAGTGCGTTGATCCATGCTGCAACGATGGTTACTGCCGGTATCTACATGATAGCAAGGAGCAGTGCATTATTTTCTTTGGCGCCGTTCACAAACCATGTAATAACGATCATTGGTTTGGCAACTGCATTGCTGGCTGCATCCATAGCTATCAAACAAAACGATATTAAAAAAGTACTGGCATACTCTACCGTTAGCCAGTTAGGTTTTATGTTCATTGCATTGGGAACAGGAAATTATGTTGCGGCGGTGTTCCATGTTTTAACGCACGCATTCTTTAAAGCATTGATGTTCCTCGGAAGCGGTAGTGTTATTCATGCAATGGGCGGTGAACAGGATATTCGCCAGATGGGCGGCCTGCACAAGCACATGAAAATTACAAGTATTACTTTCTTTATAGGTTGCCTTGCTATTGCAGGTATTCCTGGTTTCTCTGGTTTCTTTTCAAAAGATGAAATACTGGCAGGTGCATACGGTCATAGTAAAGTGATCTATGGTTTCGTATTATTTGCTGCATTGCTTACTGCATTTTATATGTTCCGTTTGTATGTGATCACATTTACCGGTAAATTTCGTGGTACGCATGAACAGGAACATCATTTACACGAAAGCCCGTGGGCAATGACCTTACCATTGATCATACTGGCAGTATTAAGTGTTATTGGTGGTTTTGTTGGTGTGCCTGAATCATTGGGTGGCCATCATGAACTGGGTGCATTCTTAGCGCCTGTTGTAAAAACTGCAGAACATCATTTGGATCATAATACTGAATATATATTAATGGCTTTGTCGAGCGGACTTGTATTGATATCAATACTATTTGCCTGGTCGAAGTTTAAGAATTATACAGCAGAAGGTGAAGCAACAGGATTTGGAAAAGTTTTGCAAAACAAATGGTATATCGATGAATTGTATGATGCCATTATTGTAAAACCTTTAAAAGGGATCTCGGCATTCTTCAATAATATTATTGAAAGAAAAGGCATCGATGGTTTGGTTAATGGTGCAGGAAAGGCTGTGAATTATGGAAGCCGCCAGTTAAGATGGTTGCAAAGTGGGCAGGTAGGCGCTTATGTTCTATTAATGGTGATCGGGATTTTGTGTTTGTTTGTTGTGCAGTTGTTTTTGTAAAAATGAAATAAGTGGTTCGTGAGGAAACGAACCACGGCGAGAAATAGAGTGGTTTGTGATGACACCAACCACCGGATGGAAAACAAAATGTTCTTGTAAAAAATATTAAATGTTAGGCACGTATTTTACATTTCCGGAATTGCTGCTTTGGTTACCACTGGTTGCAGGCATACTATGTTTTTTTACAAAACGTGAAGCTGCTCCAAGGGCAGTTGCCATTTTTGCATCCTTGCTAACGCTTGGGGTCTCTGTTACAAGTTTGTTTTTTACGAATGCTAAGTTCAATTCCTATAACTATGTAAATTATTATTGGTTAAAATACATTGGCAATAGTTTCAATGTTGGTATGGATGGAACTGCAGCAATGCTTATGTTCTTAACCGCCATTGCATTCCCAATCATTTTTATTGCAACTTCTAAAAACACAGTTAAAAAAGCACCGGCTTTTTACGGATTGATGTTGCTTACACAAGCGGGGCTTATGGGTGTTTTCTGTTCCGTAGATGCATTGATGTTTTATTTCTGCTGGGAACTTGCATTGATACCTGTTTACTTTTTGTGCAGTAAATGGGGCGGAGAAAAAAGCATTCAAACTACTTTTAAATTCTTTGTTTACACATTCACAGGTTCTTTACTGATGCTGATCGGTATCATATATGTTTACCTGCATACACCACCTCGTGCTTTCGAAGACGGTACACAGGCGGCTCATTCATTTGCTTTGAATGCATTCTACAATGCCAACCTGGGTGCAACAGAACAGAACTGGTTATTCTGGTTATTCTTTATTGCATTTGCGATCAAGATGCCGGTATTCCCTTTTCATACATGGCAGCCGGATACCTACGATCAGTCACCAACCTCAGTAACGATGGTGCTTAGCGGCGTAATGGTAAAGATGGGATTGTTTGGTGTGATACGCTGGCTGATACCTATGTTTCCGCTGGCAACGATCCACTTTAAACATTTGGTAATGATCATGTGCATTGCAGGAATTGTATATGCAAGTTGCATCGCGATCGTACAGGATAACCTGAAAAAGCTTGTTGCTTATTCTTCTATTGCACATATTGGTTTGATGTGCGCTGCGTTGTTTGCAATGAATGAAGTGAGTGTGCAGGGTGTGATGTTACAAATGTTTAATCATGGTATCAATATAATCGGGTTGTGGATCGTGGTTGAAATGACAGAAAGACAAACAGGCATAAAAAATATTTCACAGCTTGGTGGTATCGCCAATAAAGCGCCTGTGTTGACCATTATGCTTGTGATCATTGCGCTGGCAAATATTGCATTGCCACTTACGAACGCATTTACGGGAGAGTTTTTAATGTTCAGCGGTTTGTATACTTATAATGCATGGTATGCTGCTGTTGCATGTACAGGAATTATTCTTGCAGCCATATATACATTGAATATGATCCAAAAGATATTTTATGGTGATACCAATACAGTGACAGATGCTGTAAAGGATATATCGTGGAATGAAAAATTAATATTGGGAATTATTGTTTGTATCATTTTCGTTGTGGGGGTTTATCCGCAACCGTTGATCGATCTTACAAAAGCAGCGGTGGGGAACCTGGTTGGTAAAGTGAATTAAAAAATTAAAAATTAAAAAGCTCACAGCTCATAGCTCGCAGCTCACAGCTTATTATGAACGCAATTATATTATCTGCAATCTGGGGTGTCGTTATGATGTTTTCGGGCGTCTTTATTAAAAGTAAAGCTGCATCAAAACAGTTGGCATTGCTGGGTATTCTACTCATTTTTATTGCGAATGCTTATGAACTGAATACGGGGATTCGTTTTTTTAAGTTTGATGTTCATGATATGCTTCGCATGGATAGCTTCAATCTCACTTTTATTGCGATAGCACTTGGAAGTACATTGCTTTATTTCTTATTAAGCGGCAGCGACATTGAAAAAGTTGGTCCGCATGTGGGTGAATATTTTGCGTTGATATTTTTTATTTTGTGCGGTGTGGCACTTGCAGCAACCTATAATACGCTGCTGATGTTGTTTATTGGTATAGAAATTATCTCCATTCCTTTATATGTACTAACCGGGAGCGATAAACGTAATTTAAGAAGCAATGAAGCCGCACTTAAATATCTTTTAATGGGAGCGTTCTCAACGGGCATTATGCTCATGGGAATTGCTTTTATATATGGCGGTACATCCAATGCATCATTTTTTATAACCAACATACAGCTAGGAGTTGGTAAAATGCCAACAATGATTGCAGTGGGTATGGTGATGCTGATGGTCTCCATGTCTTTCAAAGTATCGGCAGCACCTTTTCATTTCTGGACGCCGGATGTATATGACGGGGCACCAACTGTTTTTACTTCCTTCATGAGTACGATCGTAAAAGTAGCAGGCTTCTTTGCGTTCCTTCGTTTGTTTGAAAATGCTTTTGGCGCCATGCAAATGCAATGGCAAAACCTGATCGTTATTATTACAGTTGCAACTTTACTTATTGGAAATATAACAGCCGTTTTTCAACAAAGCGTAAAAAGAATGCTTGCTTATTCAAGTATTGCACAGGCAGGGTTTATGTTATTCGCTTTATTTGCGCTGAATGAAAGAGCTAAAGAAGGATTGCTTTTATACTCAGCAGCATACAGCCTTGCAACGATCGGCATTTTTGCGATACTTGTAAAAATGGAAGATTATACGATCGATGGTTTTAAAGGACTTGCAAAACAACAACCTGTATTGGCATTAACAGCAACTGTATTTTTACTTTCACTTACAGGTATTCCATTAACAGCAGGTTTTCAAAGTAAATTTTATATGTTGCTTGCAGCTGTTCAGAATGCACATAATTTCTGGATCGTAATTGTAGCGGTATTGTTTGCAGCCATCAGCGCTTACTATTATTTCAGGGTGATACAAGCCATGTATTTCAAAGAAGCAACACAGGATATTGTTCATACAAGTGAAATAACAACTTCATTTAAAATAGTGCTGGTAATCACTGCTATTCTCATCATTGTGCTCGGTATTTACCCTGAGTTCATTATTGGCTGGAAATACCACTAAAATATCTAAGATCTAAGATGTATGATCTAAGATTTGAAATTATCCTATCCAGGAGATTGTTTCAGTGTTAGAAAAATCTTAGATCTTAAATCTTACATTTTTTCTACCGCCTATAAAAGTTTTTAATCAAACGGCGTTTACGTTATTTATCTTTAGGTACAATTAAGATGGAATGACCTACAAAGATTCTTTATCACTTTCCTGGAAAAATATTACCGGTAATAAACTACGAACCGGCATCACCATCGTTATCATTGCACTTGGAATTTTTGCACTCATCCTCATCATTACTGCTATTAAAGCAGCGACGAATAGCCTCACTACAAGTTTCTCAACGATGGGAGCAAATTCATTCAGCATAAGATTCAGGGATAAGAATATACATTTTGGCGGTGGCGGCGGAAACCAGACGAGTTCGGAAAAAACAAAAAAATCACTCAAGCAAAAAAAGTCAAATGATGGCCTTCCGATCACTTATGACCAGGCAAGATCATTCAAAGAACGATATGCGTTCCCCGGTACTAAGGTTGGCCTTGGGCTGCGTGGCCCCTCTAATATTATTGCGAATACAAACAGCAGAAAAACAAACCCCGATGTAACACTATATGGTGGTGATGAAAACTACCTTGAATTAAATGGGTATAAACTTGCCTATGGTAGAAATATTACCCCAACAGAAGTAGAGACCGGCAGAAATATATGTATGATCGGAAGTGGTGTTGCTGCAAAATTATTTCCTGATAACAATGCCAGGGCATTGGATGCAGTTATTAAAGTTGACGAGGTTCCTTATCGTATAGTAGCTGTATTGCAGGACAAGGGCTCCAGCGCTTTTTTTAATACAAGCAAGATCGTTATTACTTCATTCAACAACATCCGGCGATTGTATGCCACACAAACGTCAAGTTTTAATATAACCGTGATGGTAAAAGATATGAAGATGATGGATATTGCCATCGGTGAAGCCAAAGGAACTTTCAGGCCAATAAGAAAACTGGAGACGAAGGATTCTGAAAATTTTTATGTAGATAAAAGTGACAGCATCGCTGAATCTTTAATAACCAATCTTGGCTTTTTGGAAAAAGGTACGATTGGTATTGCATTTATAACATTGATTGGTGCTGCCATCGGCCTCATGAATATTATGTTTGTTGCTGTAAATGAAAGGACCAAGGAAATAGGTTTGGCAAAAGCACTTGGCGGCACAAGAAAAGATATCCGCTCTCAATTCTTATTTGAATCTGTATTGATAAGCCTTATGGGCGCTGTTGCCGGAATTGTTTCAGGAATACTGGTTGGAAATCTGGTAGCACTTTTGTTGGATACCGGTTTCGTTGTTCCCTGGGGCTGGGTAATTGCCGGTATTTTTGTTTGCTCATTTGTTGGCCTTGGCGCCGGTTTATATCCCGCTCACAAAGCATCTAAACTTGATCCGATCGTTGCATTAAGATACGAGTAAGGGGACAAGAAGATGAGTGAAAAAGTTGCCTCTTACAGGCAGTTTTTTTAAAATAAAAAATTAATATTCCAAAATTGTTGCTTTCGATTATTTTATTAACTTGTGTGCTCCGTGTTAGTTAAATACGAACAAAATCTTTTATTTATTGTAATTACTTTAAAACAGAAATCAAAAATCTTAACTAATTAAAACTAGATTGTTATGGCAGAAACAAGACCTTCAGCAGCAGCAGTAAAACCAACAACTTCAGTCCAGGTAAAAAAATCAAGCAATATTATCTCGCTTATTGCTCCGATAGTTTGTATCGTTATCGGTTATTGCATTTGGAGATTTGTATTGGGAAATCCTGATAATTTCGGAGTTGGAAAAAACAATGGTGGTTTCTGGCCTGACAGGAATGATCCAAAAACAGCGCTTTCAAGAATGTATCTCGGAGGTATCATTGTACCTATTTTGATCGGAACATTCTTAACCATGTTGACTTTCGTTATTGAAAGGTTTATGACAGTAGCAAAAGCAAGTGGTACAAGCAGCAATGCTGATTTTATCCGCAAAGTACAATATCATCTTGCCAATAAAAATGTTGATGCTGCTTTGGCAGAATGCGACAAACAAAAAGGTTCTGTTGGTAATGTAATGAAAGCAGGATTGGGTCGTTACAAAGAAATGATCACTGAACCAAATCTTGATACTGAACAAAAAGTACTTGCTATACAAAAAGAAGTTGAAGAAGCTACTTCACTTGAATTACCAATGCTTGAAAAGAACCTCGTGTTCCTTTCAACGATCGCTACCATCGCAACCCTGATCGGGCTATTGGGTACGGTAATCGGGATGATTCGTGCGTTCGCAACATTGGGTGCTGAAAGTGGTGGTAGTGCATCTGCACAGGCCCTCTCAGTAGGTATCTCTGAAGCCTTGTATAATACAGCTTTGGGTATCGGTACTTCTGCCGTTGCGATCGTATTCTATAACATCTTTACTACAAAGATCGACGGTATCACTTATGGTATTGATGAATCAGGATTTACTTTAACACAAACATTCGCATCTCTGTACAAATAATTGTATGGAAAAACGCAGTTTTTGTATCTAAATCCACGGTTCTAATAAAATTATTTTTATGCCAAAAGTTAAAATTCCACGGAAAAGCACAAACGTAGATATGACGGCTATGTGCGATGTGGCTTTTTTGCTGTTGACTTTTTTTATCCTTGCAACAAAACAGAAACCACCGGAGGTGTTAGCAGTGAGTACGCCTTCTTCTGTTTCTAATAAAGCAACACCGGATAAATCAATTCTGATCACGATGACCGCAGACGGTAAAGTGTTTCTTACATTGGGAGACGACACAAAAAAGAACCAGATAATCGATAATTTCAATACGTTAAAAAATCTACAGCTGGCTCCTGCAGAAATTGCCAAACTCAGAAAGGCAGATTTCATTGGATTGCCTGCTAATAAATTAAAATCGGCATTAAGCTCTACCGAAGTAATTCCACCTGATAGAATGGATGGAATACCTGTACTGGATAGTACTAAAAATGAATTGGTAGACTGGATGCGTGCTGTTACAGATGCCTATAAGGGTACGGATCAGAAAGAACTTGAAAAAATGCTTCTTGTAAAAGGAGATAATAATGCCTTATACCCAACATTCAAAGGAGTTAAGCAGGCTTTCAAGAAAAACCAGATCTTTAAATTCAGGATCGTAACAAGCACAAAAGATGTTCCTAAGGGTTC
The DNA here is from genome assembly GCA_047601875.1 of Ferruginibacter sp. Lineage (GTDB taxonomy): Bacteria > Bacteroidota > Bacteroidia > Chitinophagales > Chitinophagaceae > Ferruginibacter. Next base: position 3,320,925 of record JASGIL010000001.1, read on the forward strand.
TGAACTGGAACGTGTAGGAACCAGTAAGGAGTAATTAAAATATTATAGTTAATATAAAAAAATATTGCCATGGCAGAAATAGATACTTCGTCGGGCGGCGGGCATAAGAAGGGCCCGGGCGTAAAGAAAGGTAAGAAATTGTCTACAAGGGTAGACCTTACCCCAATGGTGGACCTTGGCTTTTTGTTGATCACTTTCTTTGTATTTACAACAACAATGAGCACACCCACCGCAATGAATATGAATGAACCAAAAGATAGTGATCCGAATGACAAGAAAGATGTAAAACAATCGGGTGCTATGACCATACTCCTCGGTAAGAGCAACCAGGTTTATTATTATTATGGGATCCTGGATCCGGCTAAACTAAGTGAACAATTTAAGAGCACAACATTCAAAGAAGTCCGCCAATTGATCGTTGATAAGAAAAAAGCTACACCCATCGACGATCTCATGTATATCATTAAATCAGATTCTTTGTCAACTTTTAAAAACTCAATTGATATATTAGACGAGATGACAATATCTGCAGTTCCTCCCGGCCACTATGCTGAAGTTGATATTTCACCGGTGGAAAGAACACTTATTCAAAAAACGGAAGAAACAAATGGTATAAAGTAGTATGGAATTTGACACAATTTTGAATCTAATCTAACCAAAGAGATTATAATGGAACCAAATAAAATTTTAACGGCAGATATACTGGACATTATTTTTGAAGACAGAAATAAAGCCTATGGTGCCTATGAACTTAGAAAGAGCTATAGTCAGCGCCTTACAAAAGCGTTGATTATTACAGGTTCATTTCTTTTATTGATATTCCTCGGAACTTTGCTTACAAATTTCATCAATGATAACAGCAAGAAAGAGATTGATGTATTAGATACGCAAATGGCCGAGATCAAAACAGATGAACCACCACCACCGCCACCACCACCTCCTCCTCCAACACCACCTCCTCCGCCGGAAATTAAGCAGGTTCAGTTTGTACCTCCGGTTGTAAAAAAAGATGAGGAAGTAAAACCGGACGAGAAAATCGAAGAGATCAAAGAAGACGCTGCCATCAGTACTAAAACAGTAGAGACTGAAAATACCAACCAGGTTGTACAGGCTCCTGTTGAAGATAAGGGAACACAGGTTGTAGAAGCGCCAAAGGGCGATGATGAAAACAAGATATTTACAAAGGTAGAAGTTGAAGCGGCTTTCCCTGGTGGTGATGCTGCATGGAGAAGATATCTTACCAATAACCTTAATGCAGATGCGCCTGTTGAAGGCGGTGCACCTGATGGAACTTACACAGTGATCGTTCGATTCATTGTAAGTAAAGACGGATCTATCAGTGACGTACAGGCGGAAACCAATTTTGGATATGGTATGGAAGCAGAAGCAGTTAAAGCGATTAAGAAAGGGCCGAAATGGACACCGGCAAACCAAAACGGAAGACAGGTAAATGCTTATCGTCGTCAACCGATTACATTTGTTGTTCAGCCTCAGTAATAATCAAACACTATTTTAATAAGCAGCCCGTTGAAATTTCAACGGGCTTTTTTTATTAGAGAAATCCATAAACCACAGAGGACACGGAGGTTTTTCACAGAGGTTCACGGAGTAGGAATAAAACCTCTGTGAACCTCTGTGCAATAACTCCTGTTCCTCTGTGGTTTAAAAAACACCAGTTAGCATTTAAGATTTTAAATAAAGGATTTAATGATGATAATTACAGGCTTTGTGTTCCTTTGAGTCTTCGTGTCTTTGTGGCCATTAATCGTCACCAAAACACGAAGACTCAAAGTTGCACAAAGGAAACTTCCTTATTTAATAATTCTTATTCCATATTTCTTATTTCCTTTGCAGCATGAGTAGCAAATTATCCGGCTGGGACGATACCATTGTTGCACTGGCAACTGCGCCCGGTATTGGAGCCATTGGTGTGATACGTTTAAGCGGGCCGGTGCGTTTAAAATTACAAATGAACTTTTTCCTTCAAAGAATTTATTGGAACAATCATCACATACTATTCATGTGGGTATCATTAAAAACGGGGAAGATGTTATTGATGAAGCGGTGGTATCATTGTTCAAAGGACCCAGGAGTTACACCGGTGAAGATGTAATTGAAATAAGTTGTCACGGTAGCCCATACGTGCAGCAGCAAATTATACAGGCATGTATCAGTAAAGGTGCAAGGCTCGCCAAAGCAGGAGAGTTTACACAAAGAGCTTTTTTAAATGGCAAACTTGATCTCACACAGGCTGAGGCTGTAGCCGATCTTATTGCATCCAATACCAAAGCATCGCAACGAACTGCATTGCACAATGTGCGTGGGGGCTTTAGTAATGTATTAAAACAATTGAGAGAAGATCTTATTCAATTCAGCGCACTCATAGAACTTGAACTTGATTTTGCAACAGAAGATGTTGAGTTTGCAGACAGGAAAAAATTTTATGAACTGATCAATCATGCACAAACTACCACGCAACAATTGCTTTCATCTTTTCAATTGGGTAATGTAATTAAGAATGGTGTAAGCGTTGCCATCATTGGTAAACCCAATGCAGGTAAAAGTACATTGCTGAATGCATTGTTGAATGAAGACCGTGCCATTGTAAGTGATATTGCAGGTACAACAAGGGATAGTATTGAAGAAACAGTCAATATCAATGGAGTAATCTTTCGTCTGATCGATACTGCTGGTATCCGTGAAAGTAAGAGTGATGTTATTGAAGACATCGGCATGGCAAGATCAAAAGCCAATGCAGAACGTGCAGACATCATTATTCATTTGATTGACATGACTGATGAAAGCGATGAGCCCATCAGCTGGCTAAAATCTTATGAAGACAAGACCCTCCATATTCATAACAAATATGATAAATGGGCAAATCAAGTCAGCAAAGAAGGGGGCGTTGTTGATCTTGCGGCAGGAATTTATATCACTGCAAAAAATAAAGAAGGGTTGAATGAATTAAAAACGTTGTTGTATAATAAAGCGGTATCAACCGACATCAATACCGAAAGCACCATCGTTACCAATGCCCGTCATCATGCAGCATTGCAGGAAGTTGACAGATCATTGGCTGATATTAAAGCCGGGCTTGATAGTGCTGAACCCGGAGATCTGTTGGCATTGGACATACGTCGTTGTCTTCATTATATTTCTGAGATAACGGGAGATATATCGAATGAGGATGTGTTGGATTTTATATTTAGTAAGTTTTGTATTGGAAAGTAACTATCTTTCCTTTGTTTTATAAATGCCTGTTATTGTTAGCTTTTAGCTGATTTATCTTTCTTTTATTTGTTGCCCAACCCCTCTTTTTTACCTATATTTGTTGCCTGATTGTTGCCCAGATTTGTTGCCCACAAATCAGGCAACACTCGGAAGAGAACATGCTACATACAGCTACAAGCTGCTACATGTAGCAACAACAGGCAACAAAATGAGCAGCAACATTCGACTACAAAAAACTTGTCAGCACTGCGGTAACCGGTTTACCGCCAAGACTACTGTTACACAGTTTTGCTCAGATACCTGTGCCAAGAGAGCATACAAACAGCGGAAGCGGGATGAAAAAATTGAAGTGGCCATCAAGGAAGAAACCGAGAAAGCCATGTACAACCCTGCCATATATCAAAAGGAATTTCTAACCGTTGATGAAGCCTGCCAGTTAATCAACGCCAGCAGATGGACCATTTACAGGCTCATTGACAAAGGCGAACTCAAAGCAGGTAAGTTGGGCAGAAGTACCCGTATCCCCCGAACAGCTATCAACGAACTATTCAAATTAACTGAAGCATGACAGTAACATTAAGACAACGCAAAAAGGGCGATAAAATCAGCCTGTATCTTGATTACTATTGTGATGGTAAAAGAGATTACGAATACCTGCAACTGTACCTGATACCCGAGCCGGAGAAAGGCAAGCTCACCAAAGAGCAGAAGGAAGAGAACCGTAAAACAATGATCCTGGCAGAAGCCATCCGGTCAAAAAGATTGCTCCAGATAAAGAATGAAGAATATGGCTTTCGGGATACCGATAAAGCCAAAGGTAGTTTCATTGCCTACTTTGAAAGACTTACCGAGAAAAGGAAAGGCAGCGAGGGTAATTGGGGCAATTGGGATAGTGTGCTGAAACACTTGAAGAAGTTCGCCAAGAATGGTGCATCGTTTAAAGAGATTGATAAAAACTGGCTGGAAGATTTTAAAACCTACCTCATATCCGAAGCCAAGAGCAAAACCAATAAACACCTTTCGCAAAATTCACAGTCCTCCTATTTCAGTAAGGTAACCGCAGCTTTAAAGGAAGCAGTAAAAGAAGGCATCATACAAACCAATCCTGCAAACCAGGTGGAAGGCATCAGGTCAGATGATCCTGATAGAGAGTTCCTCACATTGGAAGAACTACAGGCAGCCGCTAAAGTGGAATGTGAAATGCCGGTGCTCAAAAATGCTTTCATCTTTTCTGCATTGAGTGGTTTGCGTTGGTCGGATATTGAAAAGTTAGTTTGGTCAGAAGTGCAGCACTCCGAGCAGTCCGGGTATTACATCCGTTTCAGGCAGAAGAAAACAAAGGGAGCAGAAACATTGCCCATTTCAGAACAAGCCTTTTCGCTATTAGGTGAAAGAAGAAAGCAGGATGATAAAGTTTTTGAAGGATTGTATTACAGTGCCTGGCATAACTTAAAACTCCGTGAATGGGTAATGAAAGCAGGTATCACCAAGCACATTACTTTTCACTGTGCAAGGCATACCTACGCTACTTTACAAATTACATTGGGAACAGATATTTACACGGTTTCAAAACTCTTAGGTCACAGGCATTTAAAAACAACCGAAATTTACGCTAAGGTAATTGACCATAAAAAACAGGAGGCCGCCAATAAAATTAAATTAGACTTATAGCGATGGAAGTAAAAGTATTAGACAGCATCATGCACGGTGTATTGAAGCCGTGGAAATTAGACACTACCAACACAAGGCGGTTCACTGAATTGGTGAAAGCTGCAAAAGCAGCTTCACCCAGCACCAATGCAGATTTGCTTTCGCAACTCACAGCGTTGTTGGTTGATTACCCTTCGCTTCAAAAAATAGTGGCTGATGAAACCATAGGCAACACAGCATTGCAGCCGCTTTTATACAAAACAGATTTGCCCAAGTACAAAGATGCAGTTACCCATTTTTATTTATTCGTAATCACCGGAGAAACACTTCGTGTTTTCAATGCAGTATTGCAGCAAGCTGCAAGCTGGACTGAGTTAGTTGATATTCGTTATCAGGTTGGCAAGACTCTTACCAATGTGAGAGTATTAGCCAAACAGGTTACCACAGAATTAAATGAGCAAGGTTTTACAGCGGTTCCAGATGCAGAAAGCAGCGTTGTTCACTTCGCTTTGTATTACTTAAAACATAGCCTCATTCAGCTTTATTTCAGCATACAGGAACAGTTCAAGGCAAGCCTTTCACAAACAACAACCATTGAAGATTTTTACTTGCTGGATTTGGAAGAGCCTGTTGCAAACATTTTGTATCTAGAACTTGTAGGCGAAGCCACTAATAACAGCGGGGCACAAAACTCCAACAACAATATTCAGGATAAACTTTCCTTTGGCTTCACTGGTGATAAAGAAAGGTTGAAAGCTGTGATAGTTCAGCTTTGCCAAAAGATTGAATTATTGAATGTGGATCAGACAAGTTCTGATACCCTGTTCAAAATATTTACTTCCCGGGATATGGAAGCAATTACCGACAAAGTGTACTTAGGTTGTGAGACAACGCAGTTTCGCTACATCATTGATAAACTTACCCCACACTTCACCAACCTGAAGTTGAAAGCCATAGAAAAAACCGGTGCTTTTTTCTCAAAGAATGGAACCAAAATAACTGCACAGAATCTATCAGCAGGAAAGGTAGATAACCCCAAAGAAAAGGGCACTATTGACAACATTCTAAAACAAATGCAATAAAAAATATTGAGTAGGTTGAGATAGCAGATTGAGTGCTTAGTAACTCAACCTTTACCCCTCCACAGCTTCGGAGTTTTGCCTTGTAATCATAAAATAATTTACAATGGCACACGAAGAATTAATCTTAGACAAGCTCACCGAAATCGCTAACAAGCTGGATGAGCAAAACCTGTTACAAAAAACAGTACTGAACTTTAATGAGGCTTGCAAATATTTAGATGTAAGCCCATCGCATTTGTACAAACTCACCAGTACAAAGCACATTCCCCATTTCTGTCCTCAGGGCAAAAAACTCTACTTCAAACGGGAGGAGTTGGATACCTGGTTACAACGTAACCGCAAATCAGCAGCAGATGAAATTGATCAGATGGCTGCCGATTATGTTATCCGCAACAAACGCAAGAAGTAAGAATTTTTTAATAACTGAACGAACAGAACAATGGCATCAAGTACCATATTTAAAAATTTCACCGTGCCGGTGGAAAAAAAATCATTGCTTTTAATTGCCAATGATATTGCCTCCGGCAAATACAAAGCGGAGGTAGAAGAAATCAGGGCATTGCTGGAACAGGGCAAAACGGAAGAAGCTGCCAATAAGAAAAAACAATTGTTGGCTTTCACTCCATCCGCAGTATTCAGCGAGAAAAGGAAAATGCCTTTCCTTGAAATGTACAGCGGCTTTGTACATCTTGATTTTGACAAGCTGACACCGGAACAGTTGGATGCAGCTTTCAAAGTCATTGCCGAAATCCCTTACACCTTCTTATGCTTTATCAGCCCAAGCGGTAACGGCCTTAAAGTGTTCATCGAGGTGAATACTGAAATTGAACACCACGACCTTGCCTATTTGCAGGTGCAGAAGCATTACGAAGAAGCAACAGGTTTAAAAGCAGACCCAAGCTGCAAGGACATTACAAGGCTTTGCTTTATGAGTTATCACCCTGGACTGTTTAAGAACATCCGTAACGAAAAGTTCAAAGTGCAGTTGCCCGAAATCTTCACCCAACCGGATGCACAGCCAAAAGCACAGCCAGTTATCCCACCAGTTCAGGATGAACCCGAAGAGGATCTGAACATCGCTTTTATTTTCAATCAACAAATTCAATTCACCAATCAAAAAACCCAATACACAGATGGAAACAGGAACAATTATATTTATCGGCTTGGTTCTAATTGCAACCGAGCTGGTTTATCGCAGTCCGATACTGAACTTTTATGTACGCAACATTTTGACCTACCTGAAAGAGAAATTAAAGAAGCGATAAAAAGTGCATACTCCCACCACAAACCCGAGTTTGCAAAGTTTGCAAACACTGCAAAGCTGCAAAGTGCAGAACAGCAAACACCGCAGGAAGACTATTTAAAAGCCACTCTAACCATTCCCGAAGAATTGTATTTGCAAATGCCTGAAATATTGCAGCACGGTGCAATGGCTTTTACAGATGAAAGGGAAAGAGATGTTTTTCTTACTGGAGCATTGGCAATTCTCAGCGGATGTTTGCCCGGTGTAAAAGGAGTGTATGCAGGTAACGAAGTTTTTCCGAATGTCTTTTCATTTGCTATTGCCCCTGCCGCCAGTGGAAAAGGTGCTTTGAAATTCGCAAAGATGTTGGCAGACGAATACCACAGCTTTGTACTGAAAGCAAGTCGTGAAGCAGAATCACAATACAATCAGGAACTATCCGAACACAAGCAAAAAATCAGCAGCAAGAAAAAAGGCGACACCTCCACCGAAGAAGCACCCACCAAACCCACTTTTAAAGTGGTGTACATTCCTGCAAATACAAGCTATGCAAAAATTCTTTGGCACTTGGAACAGAACGAAGGCACAGGCATTATTTGCGAAACCGAAGCCGACACCCTGGGCAATGTATTTAAACAAGAGTGGGGTTCCTATTCCGATATGCTTCGCAAATCGTTTCACCACGAAAGGCTTTCCAGTTCCCGGAAAGGCAACAATGAATTTACAGAGGTAAATGCACCCAGCTTGTCTATTGCTTTATCCGGTACACCCAATCAGGTAACGGGCTTAATATCTTCTTCCGAAGATGGCTTATTCAGCCGTTTTATTTTCTATGCTTTTAAGGTGGAGCAAAAATGGAAAGACGTTTCTCCCAATGCCAATAACATCAACCTCACCGAGCATTTTAAAGTATTGTCCTTAAAGGTCTTTAACATGGTCCAGTTCCTGCAACGGGAAGAAACCATCGTAACCCTAACCAATCAGCAATGGCAACAGCTAAACCAAACCTGTGAGGCATGGCTCAATGAAGTAACCATGTTCACAGCCGAAGAAGCCGCCAGTATTGTAAAACGCTTGGGCTTGATCCTGTACCGTATGGCAATGCTATTTACCGCCTTGCGGAAATTTGAGAACGGAGAAGCAGCAAGCCAGGTGCTTTGCACCGATGAAGATTTCAGCACCGCTTTGCGGTTGGCCGAAATCTACCTCCACCACAGTATTTTAATGTTCAACAACCTGCCAAAACAAAGCGAAGCCACCCAATTCAAAACAGGAGACAGCAAACGCAAATTCTTTGATGCTTTACCGGCAGAATTTACCCGCCAGCAAGCCGTTGAAACTGGCAAGCAGTTTCAGCTTTCTGCACGTACCGTGGATGATATACTCCACAATGCTACCGGCAAGGCTTTGGAAAAGCTGAAGGCCGGGCATTACCGAAAAATTTAACTCATTTCCCTTTCCTGCATCCCCATACTGTCAAACGGATGGGGTTTTTGCATTGTTTGCAGACTTTGCAAGGTTTGCAGCCCTGCCCGACCGATGAGGTGGGCTTGCTATTCTTTTTAGTAAATCGTTGCTTTTGTTTTCTTATTTTTGCCAATATTTGACAAGTCAATATTAAAACGATGCAAAGTCAATTTGGTGAGAGGATCAGGACACTTAGAGAGCAGCAGCATTTATATCTGCGACAGGTTGCACCATTGCTTGAAATGGACACGGCACAACTGAGTAAAATTGAAAAAGGGTTGCGGCAACTCAAACGGGAACAGATACCCATCATTGCCGGAATACTTAAAGCCAGTAGCGATGAATTAATGACGCTATGGTTAGCCGACCAAATTTATGCAGTCGTAAAAGATGAGAAATTGGCAAATGAAGCAATGCAGGTAGCAGAGAAAAAAATTAATAGTAAAAAACGAACCAAAAAGTAACTGACGTAATGATAACAAAGCAAGCCCTGGGCAGTACCCTTTTCGGCATGGCCGATATACTAAGAGATAAGGTAGAGGATTATAAAGCCTATATCCTTTCTCTCTTATTCTTCAAACGACTTTCCGACAATTACGAATGGGAAAATAAAAATGCCATCGCTGAATTTGAGAAGGAACACGACCGACTGCCAACAGCAAAAGAAGAAGCTGTTATTTACAAAAAGAAACACGACTTCAAAATTCCTGAGGAATGTTTTTGGAAAGATGTTCGGGAAGCTCCAATTGATAAAAAGAATGAAGCCCTGCACAAAGCTGTAAATGGTATTGCAGAAGCCAACGTAGATAAAGATGGTAAGTTTTTTCTCAAAGGTGTTATCAATACTGTTCGTTGGAACGAACCTGCACCAGATGGTTCAGGTGGAAAGAAGCTAAGCCCCGAAGTGCTTTCCTTATTGGTTAGTTATCTCGATGCAGTTGACTTGAGCAATAAGAATGCAAGTGTAGATGTGTTAGGCGATGCATACGAATATTTGATAAAACGATTTGCGGATGAAAACAAAGGCGGTACTACTGCCGGACAATTTTACACACCAACCGAAGTACGGGATATAATTGTACGTTACTTAAAACCGCAAAGTGGCAATGTAGTGTATGACCCAACTTGTGGTTCAGGTGGTTTCTTAATTGATGCAGCTAAGTATTGCAAAATAAACTATGGCAATCAAAAAGCTATTCGTTTATACGGGCAGGAAGATGTTTGGAACACCTGGGCGATTTCAAATATCAATATGATCCTTCACGGGTTGGATGCCAAAATTGAAAAAGGCGATACCATCCTTGACCCGAAGTTTAAAGAGGAAGACAATGAATTGGAGATAAAAAAGTTTGATTTGGTAATGGCTAATTTTCCATTCTCTCAGGAAAACTGGTGGAAGAATGGTGAACCCAAAAAAGATGCAAAAGGAAAAACGGTAAATAAAAAAGACGGCTCACCTCAATTAGAATATCCCGGCAAAGAAGATTTCAGCGACCCTTACGAAAGATTTGTTTATGGCAATCCCCCATTTTCCAATGGTGATTTTGCATTTCTCCAGCACATTGTAGCCTCCTTAAAAGATGATGGTAAAGCAGGTGTAGTTTGTCCGCAAGGTGTATTGTTCAGAGGGCAACCCGAGAAAACCGAAGAAGAAGATGGACAAAATAGAAAAGCCGATGATGAATATTTAATACGCAGAGGCTTTTTGCAGGGACCCATTGATAACAATGGAGAGTTCACAGCCATGCACAACATTGTTGATGCGGTGGTAGTATTACCCGGCAATTTATTTTATGGCACTACCATTCCGGGTTCAATTTTATTCATCAACAAAAACAAACCGGAACATCGCAAGGATAAAGTGCTAATGATTTACGCTGCCAAAAAGGGCTGGTACAAAGAAGAAGCTAATATGAATACGTTGCTTCCGCATGATATGCTTCGCATTTCTACCATCTTAGAAAGCTGGGGCGATTCTGCTATTGCTCAAACATGGATTGATTCTCAAAAAACAAGGTTAAAGGGTTTGATATTGGAAGATTTAGAATTTAAGTTATCTGAAATTGAAGAATACTACCACGAAGATTTAACCACTCTTTCTGCCAAACTATTAAAAGCTAAGAAAATCATAGCCGATAAAGAAGCAGAGGATAAAAAGCCCACAAAGACTGAACTAAAAAATATTGAAACGGCACAAGCTGCATTTAATAAGCTGCAAGGCGAAAAAGAAAACAAAATTCATGCAGCACATACCCAGGCAGAAAAAGAACGCAAAGCAATAGATGAAGTTGAACAGGAGCTGCTTACCATGTTGCAAGACCCGGAATTACGGAAAAGATATTTTTCTGTTGTAGATATGGAAGAACTGGAAGAAAATGAGTTTAACCTCAACATTCCCCGCTATGTGGACACATTTGAACCTGAGGAAGAGATTGATTTGAAGGAGGCTATTGCAGATTTTAGGTCGGTAGTCGCTGTTGAAAATTCTATTGACCAAACAATTATTTCTCTTGAAAACACATTAATTCAAAACTAACATGGGATTTAAACAGGAGAAATTTAAAAGACTAATTGAACACAAGTCTGGATATACCTGGGGAAAGGAACAGGAATTGGATAAACCAGAAGATGGTTCGGTCCGTGTATTGACAGTTACCAATATTCAAGAAAAATTAGACCTTTCGAGTGAACTGTATTTAAAAGATGTAAAGGATAGAGATAGGAAAGAAAAAAGTGTAAGTAAGGATTGGACAATTGCAGTAAGTTCTAATGGAAACAGGAAGAGAATTGGGAATGCTGTTTTTATAAGTGATGATACCGATTATTTATTTGCATCATTTCTTACAGCGTTCAAACCTAAACAAGATGCTGATATTACTCCTCAATACTTTTTTCAATGGTTTTCATCGCATGTAGTTCAGGAACGAATTACATCTGTATCTGAAGGAACGACTGGTTTAGGAAATCTTGATATTCGCTATTTGAGGAATATGGATATTGAATATCCAGATAATGAGCCTGAACAAAAAGCTATAGCCATCATCCTTTCCAAAGTGGATGAAGCTATTAAAGCCACCGAAAACAGCATTAAAGCCGCAGAGAAACTCAAAAAAAGCCTGATGCAAAACCTCCTTACAGGCAAGCTAAAACCAGATGGCACCTGGCGTAAAGAAGATGAGTTTTACAAGGATGAAAAGTTTGGTAATGTGCCAGAGGGCTGGGAAGTGAAACGAGTTGAACAATTAGTAAATCGTAGAACTGACAACTTTGATCCGCTTAAATCATCTGAGAGCTATGATTACATAGGATTGGAGCATATCCTACCAAATGAGTTTAGACGTGACGGAGTTGGCAAATCTGATGAAACTCTTGCATTAAAAATTAAATTCTCTATTGGAGATGTGCTACTCGGTAAACTCAGGCCTTATTTAAACAAGGTGTGGATAGCAGATATAAACGGAGTTGGCTCAACTGAGTTTTTAGTTTTTGAATGCAATAAATATTCAAACTGGGTTTACCTGAATTTTCAATCAAAAAGGTTTTTGGATTTTACTCAATCAGTAACAGCAGGTACTCAACACCCAAGGGCAAGTTATAGAGATGTCAAACGATTTTTATTATCATTTCCCAAAAATGATAACGAAATGGATTTAATAACTACTGCCATTATTTCAACAGAAAGATTAAAGGATGAAAAGTTATTAAGAATTAAGATGCTACAACGGCTGAAAAAGTCACTCATGCAAAATCTGCTCACTGGTAAAGTAAGAGTGGATGTAAACAAAATTGAAAAATTATTACAAGAACAATAAAATGATATTACCTGATTTGCTAAAAGATAATTTAAAAATCGTTTTCTGTGGCACGGCCGCAGGAAACAAATCTGCCGAACGCAAGGCATACTATGCCGGTGCAGGTAATTTATTTTATCCAACCTTAGCAAGTTGTGGTTTTACTCCTCGTATCCTAAAGCCCCATGAATTTCCTGAATTGCTGAACTATCAAATTGGATTAACCGATTTAGCAAAATTCACGTTTGGTATGGATAAGGATCTGAAACATGAGGATTATGATGCAAGAGGTTTTGAAGAAAAGATTTTGATTCATCAGCCCGAGTACATCTGCTTTAATGGTAAAACAGCAGCATCAAAGTATTTAGGAATTGCTGATACAAAGCTCATAGCCTACGGCTTAAATAAAGCCACCATTAATAAAACAAAAATATTTATAGCTCCTTCTACTTCACCTAAAGCATTTGCCTATTGGGATGAAAGCATTTGGAAACAATTAAAAACCCTAATTAACTGATATGAAACCAAGCTGGGCAAAACAAGAGGTGTACAATAACTTTGATGCTTTTCTGCAAAAGAGTATCCTCAATAACGATAGTTACATAACCGATAATCCGGGCATTTTCACCATTGACAACCTCAATGCCTGTGTAACAGCTTTTGTAGATAATCCCGATACTGGCGACCGCAATTTTGATGCTAAATCAAAAGACCAGTTTTCAAGAACATCAAAAGAGGTTCAGGAAGTATTTGCTCATTTCATTTGGCTTTGGGGAATGCCAGCTTCTGATATGACAAGTTCAGGAAAGAAAGGAACAGTTATAAGATTTTTAGGCGATGATTATAGCGACAAACTCACCAATGTTTTTGTAGATGGTGGTATAGGTTCGGCAGGTCAACGCCACAAACTAAATAAGCCCTTTGAAATATCCTATTTGCTTTTGCTTTTCAGAGATGTAAAAAGCAACCTCCAAGCTAAGAATATCAATGATGTTGCTTCTTTAAAAAAATACTTAGAAACACTTTGCAGGGAACTATATTATAACAACGAAGCTACCACCGCCACCGCAGACGAAAAACTGAAAAAAGCAGGGAAGGAATTTCTTGCCCTGCACCATATTCTTTTACACTTATGCGACCCTGATAAATACGAGGCGATTGCAGCCCAAAAACACAAGGATGCCATCATCAATACTTTCTTTAGTCTTTTAGATAAAGAGAATACAGAAGGTCTGTGGGATGATATTGATGAAAGCATATTGGCTATACGTAAGAAACTGGATGAGGTATTTGGCTATGAAGTAAGTTTCTATGATGAAGATATTCAGGATGCCTGGAACTTTGGTGAAAGCAAAGACGATGTTTCAGAAGTTACCTTGTTTGAATATAAAAAAGCAATGGTGTTTTATGGTCCTCCGGGCACATCCAAAACACATTCCGCCACCCGGTTGGCTGAGTTGCTAATTACAAAGCAATATTTCCGCAACAAGCAAAACATCAAAGAGTATTTTGAAAATTCTGACAAGATTTTTGAAAAACACATACACCACCTGCAACTACATAGTAATTACAATTACGAAGATTTTATTGCCGGTATGCACATTGAAGATAAAGGAAGTGTGGTAAAGCCCGGCTATCTTCTAAACTTAATTGAGAAAATAAAAGCTGATCCACTTCCTCATATTTTAATACTCGATGAAATAAACCGTACAGATATTTCAAGGCTGTTTGGTGAACTGTTTTCTGCATTAGAGTATCGCAATAAAAAAATAAGACTTTCTATTGGTGATTTGGAGATAGCCCTTCCGGCCAATCTCTATTTCATTGGCACAATGAACGAAATAGACTTTTCACTCGAACGTATTGACTTTGCCCTCCGCAGAAGGTTTCTATGGCAGTTCAAAGGTTTTGACAGAGGCATTCTTTGGAATATGATACAGCAAAAGAAAAAGGAATTAGGTATGAATATCAGCGATGCAGATATTGAAACCTTTATCAATCGCTGCGAACGGTTGAATAAAGAAGTTTCTGCCATGCCTGAATTGGGTGAAAACTATCAGGTTGGTCATACATTCTTTGCAGAAGTGGTTGATATATTCAAGTCACTGAAAGGTGTCCATTCAGGTCGCCTCTATTTTTTAAACCAACCGGTAAACATTCTCTGGGAAATCAGCATAAAACCAATTTTACAGGCATTCCTGGGCAATATGGATGCAGATTCTAAAAGAGATAAAATAAGCGATTTACAGAAAGTATTGATTAATGGCTGAAACGCTTAAACATATCACAGCTTTTGATTGCTTGCCTTTTGATAATGAAACGGCAACAGCCGATGTATTGCAGGAGTTCATACAATCGCAAAGCAAGTATGTGTTTTGGTTCTCTGCCAATTACAATGCAGATGATGATTCTAAGTTAGCTGAATACGATTACCGTAATAATAACTGGACAGCCGGAAGATTTGTTGGTGAAGCAATTTTCAATCACAACCAAACAGATTATAAAATAACCATCAAGCCAAGATTTGGCGAAAAATTCCTTTTCAGAATGTTGGAAGTGATTTTCAATATTCGGATTACTACTTCGGCAAGTCAAACCAGTAAAAGCGTTGATTGGCAACATTACATTAAACGAATCATTGCATTTATATGGCTGCAAAAATTAGCCAATGCCAATTTACATGGCGTTCCTAAAACACAGGTAAAAAGAGAATACAGAGGCCAGGCAATCAGAGGCCGTTTAGATGTAAGGCAATCAATGAAGCCTTTGCATCGAAGTAACGAAGTGGTTTCAACCTTCCGTGAAAAGCAGATTGATGAACACATTGCACAAATTATATTTCAGGCTTACCAAATTTTAAAGTCAGACTTTGAAATTGGTAAAATCAATATTCCTGATTCGGCAAGGGAAGCAATCAATCAGGTTCACAGCGTAGTTCAAAACAAAGTACACATCAGCGAAAGCGATTACAAAAACATTAAGTACAAAGACATTTATTTAAGCTGGAAGCCATTGGTTGATTTATCCTGGGATATTATCAAACGAAAACAATTCAGCTTAAAACAAGACAAAGCAAAAAAGGGATTCGGCTTTTTTATTGACATGGCCGAAGTATGGGAGCAATATCTCAGAGCCATTCTAAAGAAAAATCTTATGCCTTATGGCTGGCGTTACAGGAAAGATAAACAGCTTGCTTACAAGGGCTATTTCTTTCAAAGGGAATTGATACCTGATTTGGTGTTTCAAAAAGAAAACGAAGTTGCTGTTTGGGATGCCAAATACAAACGGATGAAGGGCAGGTACTTTGATGTTGATTGTTCCGATTTTTTCCAGATACATACTTACATCCAGTATCAGCTAAATCATAAAGCCGTAAAAGCAGGTGGTCTGCTTTACCCGATTTCAACCACACCAAACTTTGACGAATACCAAAGCCCTAACCTGATTAATGAAGAAGGGGTAAAAATGAATTTTTCAATAGATGGTATTGAGTTAGCTGAGAAAGTGGAGAATGAACATCACCGCCAATCAGAGGTAGAATTTATAAACCGCATAATAAAAAGCATTTCATAACATGGGCAAACTATCAGAATTAAAAGGGGTTGAAAAACCAGTAACCGAATGGCTCAGTAAAATGGGCTGGACTTTCAAAAGTAATGATGATTTGAAAGTTTACAACCGTCCATTTTCCAATCCGGTGCTTGATAGTATTCTCATAGAGAGAACTGCACTTATCAATAACATCAGTCAGGCGGTTGCAAAAATTGCGGTTGAGCAATTGCTTCAAAACCTCAACAACCCTATTCCAATTTTAGGCAACGAATCATTTTTAGACAAGCTGGCTTCTCATGTTACCATTACAGTAGAGGGAGATGATATTGATGTACATTTTATTGACTACGTAAATATTTGGAACAATGATTTTATAGTTACCAATCAATACTGGGTGCAAGGGTACAAAATGGTAAAAACCGATATAGTGCTGCTTGTAAACGGTATTCCATTAGTGCCAATCGAAGCAAAGCAAAGGGCAAGAAAAGGCACAAACTGGTTAGAAGGGGTTGCTCAGTTTTCCACTTATGACCAACGGGCAGATAAATTGTATATGTGCCATTCATTCGGAGTAGCCTGCAATGGTCGTATTGCAAAGTATGGTATTCCGGGTGCATCATCTTCTTACTTCAATGAGTGGAAAAGTACATTGTTAGATGTAAGCCAGCCGAACCCGATAATGGAACCCACCAATGATTTATGTCCATGCTATCAGGATGAAAAAGACAGCCTTTGGAATTTTGATGTAGCACGTTTACCCAATGGTGAAGTGCTGGAGAGAATGAAGCTCGGCATCATAGGATTGCTGCAACCTGCAAGGGTATTGGATATTGTAAAACACTTTATGGTGTTTGAAAGAACCGAAGGCAAGATTATTAAGAAAGTGGCCCGTTACCAGCAGCTAAGGGCTGCCAACAAAATTGCAGACCGTGTTATTAATTCCGATTTAAAGCAAGGTGTAATCTGGCATACACAAGGTTCAGGCAAGAGTTTGACAATGCTTTATACAGCATTTAAACTAAGGCAGAGCAAAGAATTAAAAGACCCTACTGTTTACATTGTTGTAGATAGAAAGGATTTGAGAGAGCAAATTGGTGGCACTTTTGATGATTGCGAATTTCCGAATGCAAGAGCAGTAAATAACATTGGCGACCTAAAATACATTATTGATAAAGCACCTGCCGGTGTATTCATAACTACAATCCAAAAGTTCAGGGAATTAGGCAATCGGCAGGACACAAGGGATAATGTTATCATTTTGATAGATGAAGCTCACCGTTCACAGTATGGTGATTTTCAAATCGAATTGCAGTCGGTTTTGCCAAATGCAAAACGCTTTGCATTTACAGGTACTCCCATTCCAAAAACACATCAGGAGTTTGGTATAGTAAGGCAAAAAGGCGAGCATGAGTATTACCTGGACAGGTATAGTATTCAGGATGCAATTGACGATGGAGCAACAAAGCCGATACGTTACACATTTGGTCCGCAAGAGTGGTTTTTAGACAAAGAAAAGCTGAAGCAGGGCTATGATGAAATCACAGCAGAATTGGATGAAGATCAAAAAAGATTGGTTGAGAAAAGAGTTCAGGCTTGGAAGGTTTTTCTAAAACACCCGGAAAGGATTCAAACTTTGGCAAAGGATATTGCAGAAGACTTTCGCAGTGTTGTTGAGCCGCAGGGCTACAAAGCCCAGGTAGTGGCTTGTGATAAAGAAGCCTGTGTTTTGTATTACAACGAACTACTCAAATATTTCGACCGTTCAGAAATCTCCATCATTTTTTCAACAGGTGCATATGATGAAGGGGAAAAATATGAACTCTATAAAGACCACTACAAAGAGGATGCTGAACGCAAAAAATTAATCAAGCAGTTTAAGCGAAGGATTACAGAAGAGGAACAGAAATTAGGCAATAACCTAAAAGTGTTCATTGTATGCAATATGCTGCTCACTGGTTTCGATGCACCTATTGAGCAAACAATGTATCTCGATAGTCCAATCCGTGACCACAACCTATTACAAGCTGTTGCAAGGACAAACAGACCCTATGATGATAAAGTGTCCAAGTTATCAAAAGAGTTTGGGCGTATCGTAGATTATGTGGGTGTATTTACAAATTACAAAGAGGCATTAAACTATGACCCCGAAGACATTGGTGAATTTGAAGATGTAGAAAGTTTAGTGGCCACCTTCCCTAAAGTATTAGATGATGCCTTTAAACCATTTGAAGATATTCAACTGGAAGACAGTTACGAGTGTGCAATGAATATCGTAAGGAAACTGACAGAACTGGATCATGGCAAGTTTGAAAATTCCTTTAGGGAAGTAGTTCAGCTTTGGGAATCAATTTCACCGCATCCAAAACTCAGAGAGCATAGGGAAAAGTACTTGTGGCTAAATGAGATTTACGAAATATACCTTGAAGAATTTAAACGGGTAGATTTTGATGCAGAGATTTATGCAGCTAAAACCCGTAAACTCATTCAGGAAACTGCCAAGCTAATAAACTTTAAGGGACATCTGCCGGAGATTAAAATTGATTCTGATTATTTGAGCAAGCTCAAAGAAACCAAACTGAATCCTTCTGACAAAGCAGAAAAAATCATCAGAGATATTGAAACAGTAATCAGGCAGAATGAAGTCAACTCTGCTATTTATGTGGAGTTTCAAAATCGCTTAGATGATTTGATTAAGCAAAAGCAGGAACAGAGTTTGGCAATAGAGGAAATACTGAATCAGTTAGGAGTTTTGTATTCAGAACTGGATGAAGTTGCATCATTGCCGCAGCGAATGGGCTTCCCTGACAAGGGTACGTTTGAAATTTTCACACTGATTAAAAACGCTTCAAAGGCTGATTTCAATGAAGAACTTACGAGAGATTTTTCATTGAGTGCATTTGATAGTGTCATTAAAAAGAAAATATACATCGGATGGCAGGATGTTCCAAGAGAGTACGAACGACTACAAACCGACATTGAATTATTGGCTGCTAACCCAAAATTTGAAGAATTGAAAATTGATGAACAGGAAGAACTGATAGAAAGAATCATGAAAGCCATCTTAGTAAATTATAGTTTAAACTAATGCAGTTACCGGATAATTACATATTGATACAAAAGGAAGTTAAACATGCCCGTTTACGGGTAAGTGAAGACGGCCGTATTCGTGTAATTATTCCACAAGCGTTTTCTCAGGAAGATGTGGAGGCATTGATAAAGAAAAAACAAAGATGGATTGACAGGCATTTGAAATTCTTCAAAGGCATGTCAAAAATAAACCTTCAACGAAATCAAATACTGTTGTATGGAAACCGGTACACCTATTTTTATGATTCAACCTATGAGCATAAAGTGATAGTTGACCATGAGTATAAAACCATTAGGGCAAAGCGAAATCTTTTAGATAAAACTATTCAGCAGCTTTGGTTAACCGATGTTGCAAAGAAATACCTTGTAAATCGAACCGAAGAATTAGCAGGAAAGCTAAATTTTAAATACAACAGGTTATACATCCGCAATCAGCGTAAGAAGTGGGGCAATTGCTCAAAAGAAAAAAACATATCACTCAATTGGCGTTTGATAAAAGCCCCAATGTTTGTGATTGATTACCTGATAGTACATGAGTTGCTGCATACAGTTGTTATGAATCATACTCACAAATTTTGGACAATGCTCAAGTCGTATTATCCCGATTACAAGGATGCAATCAATTGGCTTGATAAATACGGTAACAGCTTATAAAACAAAACGCAAAAAGAAATGGCACTATACACAAATCAAACTGGCAAACTAAAGGAGGTAAAAGAAAAACCTTTTAAACTGGAGAAGGACATTCAAAAAGTCTTTGAGGAAAACTTGTCTGCCATCATGGGGCTTGTATTAGTTAAAAGTGAGTTCACCATTAAAAATAAGCGGATAGATACATTGGCTTATGATCCACAGGCATGTGCCTTTATCATTATAGAATACAAAAGGGACAAAAACATCAGTGTGGTTGACCAGGGCTTTACTTACCTCAGCTTGATGCTTGAAAACAAGGCTGATTTTATTGTAGAATACAATGAGAGCCTACGACAAAACATGAAAAGAGAAGATGTGGATTGGAGCCAGACAAGGGTTGCTTTTGTATCAACAAACTTTACCGAAAACCAAGTTCAGGCAACAAACTTCAAAGACATTGCCATTGAGCTATGGGAAGTAAAGCAGTTTGAGAATGATACTATCATCATCAATCCTATTAAAAAATCTAACGCAGCAGAAAGTATCAAACCACTAACCCAAAATAAAGAAGCACTCAAAAAAGTAACGGAAGAAATTAAGGTTTACACCGAAGAAGAGCATATCCAAAAGACAACTGAACTCATTGCCGAACTCTATCAAAAATTCAGAACAAGGGGTTATACAATTAGCAGATGACATTGAGATTAAGCCCAAGAAAATGGAAATCGGTTTTCGTAAAGACAGCAAAGTATTTACGGATATATGCATTTTGAAAAACTCTCTTAAAATATGGATCAACCTAAAAAAGGGAAAGTTAGATGACCCCAAGCAGCTTGCAGAAGACGTATCAGAAAAAGGACATTGGGGCAATGGAGATTATCAGATACAGGTTGAAACAGATAAAGACCTTGAATACATAATGAGTTTGATAAAACAAGCAATAAAATAATGAATTAAATACAAGCCGATGCAGCAAGAATTACTCTTAAATATCATCCCGTTTAACCCTCCGGCAGGGAAACAAACATTTGCATTTTACAAGCAAAAGCAGGCAGGTTATTTTCCTGTGTTCAAAGATGATTTGCAAGGGCTTCTTGATGATAAGTTCACTCCATTAGAATTGCTGGAATTACAAAAGCTGTACACCGATTTTCAACCGGCAAAAGACGGTGCAATAGAATTGGATATTGATTTATCAGTTTCTGCAAGGTTTGCCAACCACTATTACCGCTACCTAATTAGAAATTACTTTGAGGGTATTGCAGACATCATGCACGAAAATTTCACCAGTGAAACAGAAGTGTGGTTTCACAACCCCGATAAAAGCACTGTCAAATACAAAGTGTACAATCAGTTTACAATAAAGGTACAGCTCGGCAGGGTGAGTGATAAACCCGAATTGGTGCTTTCTTATGATGGCACTACCAAAATATTTGCAAAGCCTGTTTCTGAGATTTACAACTTCAATACGAACCTGTACAACTGGATTGTTTGCAATGGTGTCATCTACAAATGGAAATACAGGCCAGACGGAGTAATCAACCAGCCGCAGAATTGCTATCCAATTCTGAGTAATGAACTCAAACCTCATTTGGAAATAGCCTTTGATGTACCGGACTTAAAAAACCGTTATCCGAAGTACCTCGGCATTCTACAGGATTTTTACAGCAAGTATTTAAACAACGATGCTTTCCGCAGCATCATACCCATAACGGATGAAGGTTTTTATAAGCCAAAAGCCGAGCAGTTCAGGGTGATTAATTCAACATCAAACGATTTGCTGTATGCTGGCGGAAAAACAGGCAAAGAGCCAAAGAAAGATTTCAAATCCAAAGGCCCTTATCAATTACCAAAAAAGCCAAGCAACTTTAAATTCTTCTTCATTTACCAATCTGCTGATAAGGCAACTGCCGTTACAGAATTATACCGCTACCTGCATAGTGGCTATAAAGATGATCGGTTCCCATTCCCCAAAATGCAGGACTACATCAAAGTTCCATTTGAGTTAGATATTTCAAAGAATGTGGAATTTGATACTGTAGAAAACGCAGTGGCTACTATTAAGAATGCCGTTAAAAATGCGGAGTGGCTTCCTGATACACAGTACATGGCTTTGTTTGTTAACCCTGTGCCCAAGTTGGAGAAGGACGAAACAAGAAAGAACATCTATTACAAAATCAAAGAAATCCTATTGTATGAAGGTGTGCTTTCGCAGGTAATTAAAAGCGAACACCTGTATAAGAACGGAAAGCCCAATTCATTTTTCAATACCTTTTTACCACACATCGAAATTGCCATGCTGGCAAAATTGGGTGGTGTGCCTTGGAGATTGAACCGGCCAACCAATAATGAATTGATTGTGGGAGTAGGAGCATTTTATTCTATTACCAGCAAATCAAGATTTGTGGGTTCAGCTTTCTGTTTCAATAACGAAGGTATTTTCAAAGGCTTTGACTGTTTTAAAGGAAATGATACCATAAGTCTTGCAGGTTCCATCAGGGAGGCAGTGGCTAAGTTCATTGCAGTTAATTACACGGCTTCGAGGCTCATCATCCATTTCTATAAAGACATTGGCAAAAAGGAATTAGAACCCATCCTGAAGACCCTACACACATTGGGCTTAAACATCCCTGTAATTGTTGTTACCATCAATAAAACGGAAAGCAAGGAACTCATAGGGTTTGATTTAAAGGACAGTGAAAATCTGATGCCATATAGTGGCACAATACTGAAAGTGGGCAAATCGGAATACCTGTTATTCAACAATACCCGTTACGATGCAGCAGCCAAACCGGCACAAAAGGAATATCATTTTCCGGTGAAGATAGCCCTGTCATGCACCGTTGAAGGCATGTTGGATGATATGAATTTGGTGGAGCAATTAATAGATCAGGTTTACCAGTTCAGCAGAATGTATTGGAAAAGTACCAATCAACAGAGCTTGCCGGTTACCATCAAATACCCTGAAATGGTGGCAGAAATCTACCCCTACTTTCAGCATGAAAAACTATCACCCTTCGGGCAGGAAAGCCTTTGGTTTTTATAATTAAATCAATACATATTACATCAATCAATGAATATATTAACTTCTATTAAATACCAATTAAGTCACCAGTTGTAAATGAAATATAAATGGAACCTGTAATAGAAATATCAAAATTTGAAACAGAATTTACCAAGCAATTTGGTAAGGGTACCGTTATTGAAACAACTGTTACAGACATTATACTTCCATCACAAATCATTACCGACTTTTATGAGGGTTTTCTTGGCAGGCTATCTGTTTTGGATATGTCATGGTGTTTACCAGATGCAGAGCAATTATTTAAAAAAATAAAAAAGGGCGATAGGATTCAGTGTGTAGTTCTCAGTATTGATTTTAGAAATAAGCAAGTACAATTAAGCCAAAAACACTTAATAAAGCCAATAAGCGATAGTATAAAATGGGAAAGAATTGAAAGAGGCGATGAATACAATGCATCAATAATTGAGGAACTAAATAATTCCTTTATTCTAAAAACAGATAAGGGAATTTACGGCCTTATGCATAAATCCCTGATGAATGATTCATCAGGCAAATTAAAAGTAAAAGTAAATTCTAAATTAGATTATAGTGACTTGATTTCTTTTGTGCCAGCTTTTTTAGAAATAGAAGCTGAAGCTGAAAGTGAGGAAGATCCACTTGTTAAATTTAGTTTTATTGAAGATGAACTGCAATCATTTAATAAATTCAAAAGGTCATTACTGGGTACAAATGCTTCAGACAGTCAATGCGAAACTATCCAATCAGGTTTTGATGCTGATGATAAAATATTTTCCAAAGAATTTTCTACCAAACATATTTTATTCATTCAGTTTGAATTAAACAGCCCTGTTTACGAATCAATTTTTAAACAGCAAGCTATTCCGTTTTTTACCAACAGCTCTGAAATATCTGAGGATTCAGAAAAATTAGTTTTAGAAAAACTATCAAAGGAAAGCTATTGGTTTAAAATAAATAGAAGACCAAATAATCGTAGAGATAAAGCCGAAAACGCATCTGATATAATAGAGTTTTCTTTATTTAATGAGCAAGTAAACTTTTTTGGCGAAGTGCTTATTTCAAAGGATAAGAAGGAGCAGAAGTTCATAATAAGAAATTTTAGCTTCGGTCATAATTTTGCATCAGCTTCAGATGCGAAAAAGAGAAATGCAAAATATGGCTCATTCCTTTTTTCTAATCAATTAAAAGTCCTTTCTCCATTTGGCACATTGCCATTTGGATCTTCTCAAAGCGAAATTCTTGAATATGCTTTATTAAAAACGCAATGCTTTAATTTAATAAATGAATTAAAGCTGGATGCTGGTGAAATATTAAAGCAAGAAGGTAGGACTTTAGCAATTATAGATAAGTTCCTAGAATACCAAATTAGCCTGATTGATGACCAAAAAGATAACAATGTCTATGTAGAAAAGTATCAACAAATCCCAAGTCAATCAGGTGGCATTTCAATAAAGCTTCCCATAGATATTGCAAATAGTTTAGAGTTTACAGAAGAAACAGTTGTTAATATTAGGTTGAAGAAAGATGATGATTTATTGAAACTTACAGATGGCATAATATCCTATTTTGATGATGCTTGTAAAATCACGTTTTACAAAGAGATAAATTTAGAACTTCTGCAACACGGCTTTTACATTGACAAAAGAATATCAAAACGTCAGTTCCAAATACAAAGAGAAATTATTCAGGATTTTTTAGAGAAGAAAATAAAAATAGACCACATTGAATCTTTGTTGGTAAACCCTGATAAAATCAAAACCCCTATTATTCCTAAAGTAACCTTTTACAATCAGGATTTGGTTAGAACGGAGAAGGAACAACCGGATAACAACCAAATTAAAGCAGTTAAAAAGGCAATTGGCAATCAAAATGTTTTTTTAATCCAAGGCCCTCCGGGTACAGGTAAAACCACAGTTATTGCTGAAATAATTGAACAATTGGTTGCAAAAGGGGAAAAGATTTTAGTCTCAGGCCAAAATCACGTATCAGTTGATAATGTTCTTAGTAAGATAGCCAATATTTCTAGGCTCAATCTACTTAGGGTTGGCAATCCAGACAGAATTGATAAAGATTTAGTTCGTTACAGCATTGATAATTTGGTGGAAGACTACAAGGCTGACTATCATAAATTCATTTGTAATCAGGTTATCCTAGCACAAGAATATCTGGTCTTAAAAAATAACAGTACTTCAAAAGAATTATTTGCCAAAATATTTAATGAAAAGGTTAATGAATTATCAAATGAATATGGGAAATTAAAAGAAGTATTTAAGCAGCGGCATTTTATTCTAAGAGATGGATTGAATGAGTTAAATAGTCAGGAAATTGCTGAATCTATAACTTCATTAAACTCTTGGATTGATTCAAATAATAACGATTATGAAATTTTACTTAAGCCCTTAATCTATAATTCAGTTGATGTAGTTTTCGCCACCTGCATTGGTATTAAGAGTGATGATGTATTTAAAGATTCGCAATTCAAATTCGATACAGTAATAATAGATGAAGCTGGGAAAGCCAACATAGCTGAGACCCTTGTTGCAATTGAATTGGGTAAAAAAGTTATTCTAGTTGGCGACCAAATGCAGCTGCCCCCCTATATGGATAGTTCCCTTATTGATGAAAAAGAACCTTCTAGCTTTCCTAAATCCATATATGGTGGAAATTATTTAATGGATGAAATAGTACATGCATTAAAGACATCATTTTTTGAGTTTATTATAAACAGAATTGAATCTGGTCAATTCCCATCAGAAAATAAGGTGATGTTGAATTATCAACATAGAATGCATCCTAACATTGGGAAATTTGTTTCAGAATCATTTTATGATGGGTTAGTGTTAATGGGTAGTAGAACTCACTTGAATCGGCTTGAACTTCCTGCTCCTTTTAATAAGGAGGTTATATTTTTTGACACTTCAAATTCTAATAATCCATATGAACAAAATGACGGGTATTCTGCTAAGAATAACACCGAGGCAGAAGCTGTTTGTGAAATAATATTGCCTAAGCTTTTTGAAAATAACATTGCACCAAGCAGTATTGCAGTTATTGCTCCGTATAAGTCTCAAGTTGCAAATATTCAGCAGTATCTAAAGAACTCTTCATCTTGTAACTTCAAGAATATTGATATTTCAACATTAGATTCGTTTCAAGGGAAAGAATACGATGTTATAATATTCAGCTTTACAAGGTCATCTAACCACAGAAAAGCCCCCATTGTTAACGGCAGAAAGAAGTATACAAAAGTTGGCTTCCTGGATGATGCTAGGCGTTTAAATGTTGCTTTTAGTAGAGCTAAGAAGAAATTGATTTTCATAGGTAATTCTTCAACCCTTATTGATAGTAAATCACATTTTGATGGATTATTCAACTATACTAAATTATTCAATAAGTTAGTTGAATTAAGTAAAGACGAAGAAATAGGACGATTTGTAAATATTGCTGACTATTCAGATTTTAAATCCCCATTTGATGCATTTACAGAGAAATTTAAGGTAAATGATTTTACCTATGGAATCATTGATGAAATCGGTGTTTCAAAAAACACAGGCAATAGATACGGGATATTTATAATGGTCGCAGGGTTAAGAACTCTTGCTCCATATTACCATGTAGACAGCGTTTTAAATAAAAATTTTACTAAGTATAATAAAGGTAATGAAGTTGTAGTAAGAGTTGTTGACATAGACCAAGAAGGTAAAAAGGTTGTAGTGCAAATAATGGAAGATGTATGGTATAAGAAAATACTGGCAATTAATGATTCTAAAGCATTAAGGGTTGAAATATTTAAAATATTACCGAATGGTTTTTTAGTAAAAACCCCTAATGGTATAGTTGGTTTGTTAAATGTAAAATTTAACCGCAATGCACCAGTCAAAAAGTTAGGTGATAAAGTTGATGTTATCTTAACTAGTGTAGATTTTTTAAATCAGAAAGTAAAATTTAAAATAGGGTAAATGGGACTTTTTAGCATAGATATAGATAGATTTTACGATGAACTAGTGGAACAAGACCAACAGTTAAAAGGCATATTCTGTATTCAATATCCAATATATTGTATCCATGCAAATATTGTTGATGTAACACCTGATCCATTGGATAATTTGGACAGGGCAATCGTAGATTTCCTGATTGCAAAACCTGACTTTACACCATTTCAGATTGCTAGTTTGATGGGCACATCAAAAGTTCTAATAGAACAACGAATTAGAAAATTACTCAATGATGATTTAATAATTGTAGAGGATGATAATTGTTTATTAAGTTCACTTGGTGTATTAGTTTTTAAAGAAAAGAAACAAATACGCCAGCACAAACAATCATATGATTTTTATTTGGATGGATTAACATTAAAGCCTTTACAAAAAATATTTTACGGTTATTATAGTTCTCGTTTTATTAGTGAGCATGATTCATATTACAGAACAATTGATAAAGGTGAAAGAAAGGGCGAAACATATTTAGTCAGGCCCTTTGGTCCAGACCTTGTGCATACCCCGCCCGAAAAGAACGTAGTGGTTGATAATATTTTTAACATTGAAGAATCCGAAAGGACATCATTTGCAATACCGCAAGGTTTAAGTGAAATAAATGATATTTCTTTTACCAAATTGACTCTTCAACTTTTGGTTTCCGTTAGTTCTGGTAACAATGGTTTAACTAAGCAGGTTATTGATGGTTTTGCACTTTACTCTTTATCTGATAATATTACATATTACGAGGCCTTAAGGCGAAATATTTTGTCGTTTGAGAATAACATAAAAGACAAAATTGACAACCTGGAGTTTAAAATAAACATCCCTTCTTTCAGGGCTGATAGAAGCGAACAGCCCAAACCAATAATAGCCTCTAATTGGCAAGAAATTGATAAGTATAAATCTTCACAGAACAAATGCTTTTCATTCAGCAGCGAAGACCTTATTAGAGTAATTGGTGAAATTTTCATGATTAATCCTGTTATAGAGGAAAGTATAGTAAATGAAGACAATGAAATTGTAATTAATATAGATAAAAAAATGCTTCTAAATTCTCCTAACCGTCATAAATTAATCAATGACATGATTAGGCAAAGGGATTATAAATTCGGCAATGTTGACAATAACGTTTTTCTATTATATATCTATTTTATTAGTTCAGATGAATTTGTAAATGAGGTTGTTCATTTTAAAAAAATACTAACCAATATTAATCCTAATGAAGTAAATAATGATTGGATAAAAAATAACCATCCGGCTCTTACAGAAAATTTCCGTCAACTTCTTATAGCTTCAGGAGAGTATGAGATTTTAGAAAAACTGGATATAGAAAAATATATGACTAAAATAAATTAGATGGAAGTAAACATTAAACATACAGATTGTCTCGATTGCGGTGTGTATCTTCTTAACGAAGAAATGCTAGAGTATGCTCCATTTAAGCATTCATCAAGAATTTATTTAACACAGGAGGATAATACAAATCTTAAAGATGAAATAATGAGTATAATTCAAAACAGTATTAATGTTTTGAAAATTTGTAGTTTTATAATAACTGATAAGGAAATATTTGAAGCAATACTCTCCAAAGCTCAAAATACAAATACTGCCATTTTTATTTTAACTCAGCTTGACCAAACAAAACTAACCGATTCATTTTCTCTTCTAGGATTTCTCACAGAAGAAGAAATAAAGGAAAGCACTGCTTTAACTCATTTAAAGTACATTAAAATACTATTTGATAATGGGGTTCATGTTAGAGCTTCAATATCAGCACATGCTAAATTTATAATTAGCGATAGGGAAACAGGTTTTATTACAAGTGCAAATTTAACTACCCCCTCCTTAACGCTAAATACTGAATCTGGAGTGTATCTTGATCAAAAAAGTAGTTCGGAATTAGATATTCTTTTTGATGTTATTTTCCAACGTGGCACAAGTTATCGCCAGTTCCTAGGTAGTAATAAAAAGCACAAAATGCTTGTGGTCCAATCTGAAATCAGAATCCAAAAGGAATTGTTACCACTACCGAGTGCATCTAATTTACGTTACACTTATGAAACTTTAACACATAACCTCTATAATGAAATAATACAACTAATAGATAATGCAAATCAGTATTTATATATTTCTACATTCAGCATAGTTGCATTAGAATCCCTGCCAGAATTTACAAGAGCAATTAAAAATGCAGCAGACAGGGATGTCAAGATACATATATTTTGTAGAGGGATGAATTACAGACATGACCATTTGAAAGGTTCTCAAATATTGTTTTTATGTGGTTCAGAATTATATGGTGATATGTATAATCATTCTAAAGGAGTAATTAACGAAACCAAGGGAATGATATTCACCGCAAATATTGATGGTAATCATGGTTTAAAAAATGGTTTTGAAGTTGGTTACATTCTAGATGAAGAGCAGAGGAAAGAGTTTTTAGAAATTCATAATTACTTGATAGAAACAAGCTATTATAAGTTCCAGAGTAACCCCGAAAGAATTGACTTTTTCAAAACTTATATCAACTATGAGATGAAGAAGGGGACAAATGCTCCAGTTTTCGCCCAGGATATAATCATACTAATAAATGCTACTCTTAATTTAAACTCTCTGTCAAGGTTACCCTTGTTTTATGGTAAGGCAAAAGACACGGAATTTATTATTGCAGGGGATATTTACTATAAAGCAAAATACAATAACGGTACATTTCAGATTATTGAAGAGGTTAAACCTCGTTTTGATTTGGAAAGGTATAGTCTTAAATATTTCAATCTTAAAATCATTTCAAACTAATGGATACTCAAATACCATATTTAAACGAATGGCTTAACCTTGCAAGGTCAGGTAATTTCGAAAAAGCACAAGAAATTTACTATGACAAACTATTTGGTGCTGTTGTAGAAAATTTCAAATTGAAGCACTCCAGCAAGTTGCCGATGGGTGGCATACTTTTTTCAATATTAGGCTTTTCTCCTGAGCCAATTATTTTGACGGCAAGAACAATTGAGCCTGATACCCATATAATTTTCACTACAAATAATCAAAGTGAGGGCAACGATTATCTTGTAAGGTATCTTGAATCCAATTATGAAATGGTTTATTTATCGGACGAGAATTTCAACACTATTTATAAAGCATTAAAAGAACAACTTGTTTTGAATCCTTCTTCCCAGATAACATTAGATATAACCGGTGGTAAAAAGTCAATGGTGGCTTCTGCTGCTATATTTGGTAAGGATTACGGCTGTAAAATAGTTTATGTTGATTTTGAAGAATACATAAAAGATTTAAGGAAACCCATGCCAGGTTCTGAAATCTTGAATATTGTTTATAATCCATTTGAAAACCAGCCAGAAATATTTCTAAAATGAATCATCAAATCTCAATTGTAGGTAGTCAGCTTTTACCTATTTACGTTGGTATAAAGGAGTTTAATCCTGACAAAGTGCATTTTATTGTTTCCAACGAATCAATAGGTAGTATTGCAGTCCTAAAACCCCTTTTAAAAAACATACAACACAGCGTACATAATTGTGATGCTTTTGACTTCTTTGCAATCAAAGCAACATGTGAAAAGATTATTGATAAAATAGATTCAAATGATAGCATAACTTTTAATCTCACTGGCGGCACAAAAATTATGGTACTTGCCTGCCAAGCCTTGATAATTGAAAAAGGGCTTGATGGCTTTTATATAAATCAAGATGATACATTACTTGAACTACCTTCATATGCAAGAAAAAAAATCAGCTCAGAGTTAACTACAAAAGAATTTCTCGATTTAAGTGGTCATAATATTTCATCCTCAAATGTTTTGTATGATTTTACAGCAGATGACTTTAAAATGTCGTTAGCTATCGAAACATTTGCAAATAGTGATAGAAGATATACTGTCATTACAAATCATTTCCGAAAAAAATATAATAACTATAATCAGAAATTACCACCAGCTGGTAAGGAAAATCTGCCTAATAATATTGAAGTGGTATGGAGTATTAACTCTGTATTAATAAAAGTAAATGGTAAGGAACTATTGTCATTAAAGTCAAAAAACATTCTTCAATTATTTTTTAATTCAGCATGGTGGGAACTTCAAGTTGCTAAAGAAATGTCAAATTGGAGCAAATCAAAAGAGCTTCTTATCAATTGTGTCTTACCCTTTAAAATTGATATTAAGAGTGCAAAGAATGAAATTGATGTTTTATTGAATACCGGTAAAAAGTTAATTTTCGTTGAATGCAAGTCTGGTAATGTAAAGCAAGAAGATGTAAATAAAATGAAAGCAATTAAGCAGACCTACGGTGGGCTTATTTCCAAATCAATATTAGTTAGCAGATTTCTTCCAAGCCCTACTATTATTGAAAAATGCAAAGAGTTAGACATTGATATATTCTACTGTTATGCTTTTCATAACAAAATGGTAAATCCTTTAAATAAAGTTTTAGGCAAGCTTGATGCGATTAATAAGAAAGGATCTCTTTGATTTAAACTTAAGCTCCTTTTGTTTATGATTTAGCACCCCCCAGCCAGCCCACAAGCACGGCTTATGCAGTGGCTACTCCACAAAACCAACGCTTCCACTGCATCTATGGTGTTGCCGCCATTTTTAACTGTCATACTTTTTGTGGCTATGCTCCCCACTCTTTTGGCACATTGCCTGTTCCGCTTCG
Organism: Ferruginibacter sp.; assembly: GCA_047601875.1. Classification (GTDB taxonomy): domain Bacteria; phylum Bacteroidota; class Bacteroidia; order Chitinophagales; family Chitinophagaceae; genus Ferruginibacter. The sequence continues at coordinate 3,352,354 of JASGIL010000001.1, forward strand.
CTACACAGCCAAAGAGCCAAGCCAACCCAAGCATAGCAACAAAAAGACGCTGCACTCCAACCACCACCACCGTTTCGCTTATGCCAGTATAAAAATTGGCGGAAGCATACTTAAACATAATGCGGTCTTATGTGTTCGCTTCGCACAGCCACCCATCGCTAATGCAAGCATCCCACCGCAGTGGCTGTCACATAAGTCGCCATTATGTTAAGTAGCCAACACCATAGCATCCCGTGAAAAACGGGATGAAGCCGTGCTTTTTGCCTCCGCACCCCCCAAGAGCCACACACCCCTCCACCCTTTCAATGGTGCAGTAAAAAATAAAGCATGATTTGTTTTATAGCCATGTGCTTGCGGTAGGTTCATTCACTTCATCTCCATTCCGTTCAGGCGTTTCGTTCTTTCCGCTTCGCTTCATTCTCTACACTATCCTTCACTACATTCCGCCTACGTTCATTTCACCAACCTCAGCACCGCACAGCAAAAGCAATTCCTTCTCTGCATTCCGCAAAGCCATCACACAGGCTTTCCATGTCATGGCATTTGCTTATCCCACGCTACAATGGCTTTTGTTTTTTGAAAAGTTACAAAAGCCGCCAACGCTTCTAAGCAAACTGCTCATGTCTCTCCAAGCCACCAACCCGGTTTGCTCCATTCCGTTCTGTCATTGCATTTGCTCTTGACCCACCGCACGATTGAAAGCGGTATGCTTTATTTTTTCCTGCGAAGTGTTTACCCCAGCCGACCCACGAAAGACATCTCCGTTCCAATTGAAATTGAATAGTGATTGATAAGCATTGTAGAAATACAATTCGGATTTCTTTTTTCTAAAGAAGAATAGAAGTAGAAATGATGATCCTGAAAAAAATAAAAATAAAAAGTACAGCAAAGGTAGGTGGCTGGCACAGCCCAACGCTTGAAAAAAACCAAAAGACTACGGCATAATGAAAGGCAAATAATCTGTTTATTTTTTTATTGGTATTTGCCTTTCACCCTTCGGGACTTATTCCGTTTCCTTTTGGTTTTTTAGCCACGCCACCTCTGCGATTGCTTTCTTTTTTTTTCTGTTTTTTTTCTTTGTCAAATTATATATGTGTTGCGTAGCGTAAGCGAAGCACGGCAGTTGCAAAGATTCAAAGCAGCTTAAAATTTAAAGCTACAATCATGCACAGTCCGAAGTTTCAAACGTACAGCCCAAAAAATCAAGCCACAGAGTTTGAGTTTTACATCCTTTGCAAAGGATTAAACAGCGGTAAGCCACTTACTGCACCATGTCCAAATTCATTTGTTTGCATCTGCAAAAATCAAAAGCAAAAGGATTTTTATTTCTGGCTGCTTTTCGGTTTGTGGAAAGCAAAGCATTTTCATCAGTTGCTCACTGGTTCCGTTATTCCGTTTATTCGGATTGCTGAATTTAAGCAAGAGGTAAGCACTCAGGCAGCAGTGGTAAGCACACAGGAAAGCGAATACACCGCAACAGTTGATAAAATCAAGCAGCTGGAAGAAAGGGAAAAGAATATCCGGCAGCAGTTGGCTTTAATCAATGACTTGAAAAGAGCCATGATATACCGGCACTTAAAAAGCAAAATGTAGGGCAGCCCCTTACATGATACTGCTCGTTGCATAAATAAATTTTCATGTGCAAAGGTAGCATGGCGGGCAGACGCACAAGGCCAACCTAAAAAAACCAAAAGACTACGGCATAAACACAAGGCCAACGCACAAGGCTATCATTTATTCCGTTTCCTTTTGGTTTTTTTATCCGCCATGCTGAGAGATGCACATAAAATTTATTTATTATGCAAAAGCATCCTCGTATCAGTTCCGGCAGCCATCCAGGCATTTGCCCATTTACTCCGCAGGTCCTTCATCAGTTCTTGCAGCTTTCACCTCATGCATATAGCCGCTATGTTCGCAAGTCGGCTATCATTGCCCAGCATCACACAGGCGTTAGGGTTTATCGCCTTCCTTGTGGTTGTTGCCTTTGGCGTTATCCATCAGGTGTTCGCCAGCTTTCAGCATTGCCCTTTTAGGGGCTTTGCTTAAAAGAAAAAGCCCCACCAAATCGGCAGGGCTTTTTCCTAACTGAAAGAACGAACAATTTTTATGCAGCATCAACGATGTTCAGCACGTTGTATGAGCCATTTTTAAGCGAATACTGAATACCATTCACTTCCTGAAAGAACTCAATCAGCAACAGGTAAAACTTAGTTCCTGTGCCAGCAGGAGCACCGGCAGGAGTAAGCGTTACAGGAGTGTTGGTTCCGTCAATCGGCAGATTGGTTACAGGACTGTACTCAATTGCACTGATTTCATTTGCGAAGTCAACATTTGCATAAGCACCTTTCATGCTGATATGTGTAGCCCCTGAAGGATACGAAATATCATTAATCGGTACAAACGCAGGAATGTTGATTACCCCGGTAAGAGGCACAACGGTAAAGGGTGCAAACATCACACCACTCAAAAGGGCTTTGTCGTTGAAATCAAAATCTTTCAACAAAGCCAATGCAGCAGGATCAGCAATACCATCGGCAACGGTACGTTCACCACGAGGAGAAGCCACATCGTAATTTTTGATTTGCGTCATGATTTGCGTTAAACGACTGGTAACACGATTGTCAGCAGCGTTCATCATCAAATTACGAACTGCATTGCGGAGAACTTTACCGGCAGTTGCGGAGCTTCCAAATTCAGAACCGTTTTCACGGGTACGCTGAAAGTTTGGATCATTTGCAATACGGTCAGCAGATACACCACCTTTGGTTTTCACCAGGTGACCATCCTGTGTTTTGTAGAAGGTTAACTCATCCAGAGTTCCTTCAATTTTTAGAATACCTTTTAATTTTGCCATTGCTTAAAATTTTTATGAGTTAGTAAAACCGTTTCTTTTTTAGCTGTTTTATCAGCATTTGAAAACAAAAATAGAAGCAGTATTTAGGCTATGCAAAAGCTGAAAGTCATCCGTTCCGTTTCTTCCGCATTATTCCAACAAACACACTTTCACCGCCTATGAAAATGATTTATATTTGCAGTATCACTTTCATATTTGAAGTATATCATCGGTATGGATAGTGTATTAAGAAGTATAATTGAAATAATGAATAGACTGTGCATTTATCCGAAGGACATTCAGGTAATCACAGGCAGAAGCGACAGGTATGGAAGAAACCTCATCAAGAAGATTAAAGATTACTTCAAGAAACAGCAGCACCAGGTTGTTACTGTTGATGAGTTTTGCCAGTACATGGGCTTGCAACCGGAAACAGTTGCAAAGCAACTTAGGTAAGTAGAAATCTTATCTTTGCTTTTGTCTATGATAAGGCACAGCACACCCTACCGTCATCAAAGATTTTTCTTTTCTTTGTGTAGCGTTTTCCCTTGCTTAATCAGTTGTTGTTGGCTATTTGTTGCCCAATCTTCGGAAAGCCCTGATATATAAGGGTTCACTATTTTTTGTATCGGAAAGTAACGTCTTTTCAAACCAGTTTTTGCATGCGTTCATTGATTTGCTGAAGAACAATCACTTTTAAAAACATACTGATAATCTTTCTGAACGTGGACCCAGGCAGAATTTGAAGTAGTCTCAATTATCTTTTTCCTTACGCTTTTTTACAAACCACCAAATAAATATAGCAATCACAGCAAGTACAACAGGTAGCAATAATTTAATAAGTAAATCATCTTTCTGGTAATCGCTAAAATTCATTTTAGTCAATTAATATTTCAAAAACTCATACTTACCAATGCAGTTTCAGGGTGAAGGCATATTGCGAACCTATGTTCAGACAATATGCCTTATTTAAATCTTAAGATTAGGGTAAAATTTAAATCCCCAAAAAACTAAACAACCCTCTATGAAAAACCGGTATAAAAAACTCCGGGTAAACCAGTAAAACAAGAAGCGCATATTACCGGCATGATGCTTTAAGGTAATATGCCTTCTTTTTAAATCAGCATTTTGGAAAACAGCAATTAATCAAACAATGCCTTCTATATAAAAAACAAACAATAGAAAAATATTACTATCCTGTGCTCATGATGAATCCGGCTTTATCTTCCCAGGATGTACTTAATTTCTTTTTTTGTGAAATGATCTTTGTTTCAGATATATTATGAAATAAAATGCTGTTGGCATTCACTTTTGCTCCATAATGTATAAGCGCTCTTGATTTGTTTGAACCTTGAATTGCAGCATACTCAATTTCCTGGTGCAATGCATTCAGCCATTCATAAAACTGAAATACTGGTGCGTGTGCATTAACCGATTCTTTATTTTTGTTAATAAAGCTGACCAGGTGAATTTTCGATGCAGCATTTTTACAAATTAGTGAGATGATCTCTTTTTCCTGTAATGAAGTTTCCTTTGTAATGGGCACAACCGTTGCTGCTTTCTTACCCGTTGCGTTGCTTTTAATTGAAAGAACAATTGTTCCGGTATTTTGTGACAGCAGGGCAGGGATAACCCTATTTAAAAAGGGAAAGAAAGAAAAATATTTTTTCTTAACTAATACTATTAAATCCGCTCTTAACTCCGCAGCTTTTTTCTCGATGGCCTGTTGTACGGGCGTCTCATCTACGATCCAGGTAGTAACCATTGCATGCTCCTTATTTTTACATATGGCGTCTTTCCACTGATGCATTTGTATTTCAGCCTGCATATATGCGGGGCGTTGGTATAATTCATAAAAATATTGCTGAACCTTTTCGGAAATACCTGTTTTCGAATATTGCAATACGTGAAATAAATGAATATGAATGCCATCACCGGCCAGTTCGATCGCTTTTCTTATCGCTACGTCTGTGCCCGATCGTAAATCAACAGGTATTAAAATATTTTTATTTTGAGTTGCCATGTATACCCGTTGCTTTTTTGCAAAACTACTGTTCATCTGAAAAAATAAAGCTAAACCGACATTAGAATCAGATTAGAATTTATTGCTCACTTTAAAATCGAACATCCTCAAAATCGAATTTTGTACATTGCATGTATGGAAGAAATAAGGATTTTACTTGTAGAAGATGAACAGAAAATAGCGGATACGCTTAAACAGGGTTTAAGTGAACATAATTATGATGTGGAAGTTGCTTACGATGGGAAAGCTGGTTTAAAATTTTATGAAACAAAATCTTTTAACCTGGTAATTCTTGATATAAATCTTCCTGGTATAAACGGTTATGAATTATGTAAAATAATTCGTTCTAAGGATAAACAGGTTCCGATCATAATGTTAACTGCTCTGAGTTCTTTAAATGATAAGATAGAAGGATATGATGCCGGCGCAGATGATTATATTATTAAACCTTTCGAATTTAAAGAGCTTTTGATGAAGATAAGAGTGCTCTTTAAACGTACGATCAATCAAATAATGCCAACCGGGTTAATATTATCTGCAGCAGACCTTTCAATGAACTTAGACAGTAAAGAAGTTAAAAGAGGGAATGTAGGTATCAATTTAACTGCCAAGGAATTTCAATTACTTGAATACCTTTTGCGAAATAAAAACCGGGTGGTGAGCCGGGCTGATATCGCGGTGAATGTTTGGGATATTGACTTTGATACCAATACCAATGTAATAGATGTTTATATAAATTACCTGCGCAATAAAGTTGATAAACCTTTTGATCAAAAGCTCTTGCAAACACAGGTTGGCATGGGCTATATCTTAAAAGAAAATTATTAATAATGCCGATAAGGATACGTATTACTGTTTTATTTGCGGTACTCGTTATGATCATCCTCGGTATTGTATGTGGTTCGACCTATTATTTTTCTTACCAGGCAAGAATTAATACGATCAAAACACGTTTAACGAACAGGGCAATCACGACGGCAAAACTACTTGCACAAAAGGAAATCTTTGATCAAAAGCTGGTACAAAGGATAGACTCATTAACTACCATTTCACTTCATAATAAAACTGTACAGGCATATGACTATGAAAACAGGAAAATTTACAGTTATAGTGATGTGGCAGCAGATACGTTAAAAGTTGATGAAACAATACTTGATAATGCCCGGGTGAATGGAAGATATTTTTTCCTGATCTCTGATAAAGAAGCAGTGGCTTACCATTACGTTGACGATAATGCAAGGATCGTTGTTGTATCGGCAGCCGAGGACTATGATGGCAAACAAAGCCTGCATACACTCTTTAAAATATTACTATCTGGTTTTCTTATTGGTATTGCATTTATCATGATCACCGGTTATTTCTTTTCATCAAGATTATTAAAACCAGTTAGAAAGATTACAACTGATGTTGCTGAGATATCTGCGCAGAATCTTACGAGGAGAATTGAAACCGGAAAGTCAAAAGATGAATGGTTTAACCTTGCCGACACGCTTAATAAATTATTGGACAGGTTGCAGGAAAGTTTTGAGCTGCAAAGAAGGTTTATTTCAAATGCCTCGCATGAATTATCTACACCATTAACTGCAGTTTCCAGCCAGATTGAAGTTGCATTGCAAAGAGAAAGAACTGCCGATGAATTTAAGATAGTAATGAAGTCTATATACCATGATGTGCGGCATATGAATGATCTTACATACACATTGCTTGAATTTGCGAAAGCAGCAGGTAATCTTGGAGGACTTGAAATCAATCTTGTAAGGATCGATGAAATACTAATGAGACTTCCCGCTGAAATGGTTAAGAGTAATAATCAAAATGTTGTGTTGCTTGAGTTTAATGATTTGCCCGACAACGAAGAAGACCTGCTTGTTTTTGGAAATGAAACTTTACTCTTTACCGCTATTAGGAATATTGCACTTAACGCCTGCAAATACGCTGATGACCATAAAGCAAAAATTTCGCTTGAAGTGAAGAATAGCCTTATATTGATCAATATTTCAGACAATGGTAAAGGTATTCCTGCTTCACAATTAAAAACTATTTTTCAACCATTTTTCAGGGTAGATGATAACATTTCAAAGGAGGGTTTCGGCCTCGGTCTTTCATTAGCAGAAAGAATCATCAAAGTGCATAAAGGAGGCATTGAAGTAGAATCTACATTAAATGTTGGAAGCCGCTTTACCATATTCTTACCTACTGCTCAATCATTGAAGTAACAATTCTAATAAGATTCTAATGAATAATTAATCCCGCTGTAAAAGGTATTTTGCAAATTGCCTTATGCTAAAGGGTCAGTCTCAAAAAAAATCTATTGTTTATCTGCTTTCGGGGCTGCTGGTTGTTTTAGTATTTACTACAGGATATTTCTATAAACAAAGTAAATGCTATCAAAAGCACAACAGGGAACTGATCATTCAAAACGATTCAATCATTGGAGTAAACATAAATCTTACAGATGAATTAGAAACAAGACAATCCAATTCAAAGGAAGGTTCAATTGCTAATATAAAAACCGGCAGATCGAAATGAACTATAATATTACTAAAATATTAGTGGCAGTTGATATGAGTGATACTTCATTGAATGCTTTGGATGCGGCCGTTGCTATCGCTAAAAAACACCATGCGACCATCCAGGTATTAAATATTATTGAACGTTCCTTATATGCAAATGGCGAAAACCGTTTTCTTTCTGAGATCAACAAGTCAAATTCCGATGTACTTACAGCTTTGACAAAAAGTATTTCCAGTTCCGGTAAAGTAGCATCGCAATTTATCCAGCTGGAAGGAGACGTTGTTGATTCTATTATTAAATTTTCTCAATCAGAGCAGTGCGATCTTATTGTTGTCGGCACTCACGGAGCATCAGGATTTCGCGAAGGCTTTATTGGTAGCAAATCTTATGACGTTATCAAATTCGCCCGGTGCCCGGTGCTAACCATTCCACCAAAAAGAAAATTTAATTTATTTGAGAAAGTTTTATTTCCGATACGCCCCGTTTCAGGCGCTCTTAAAAGATATAACGTTGTTTGTCATTTCCTGTCAGCAAGTGCAAAACTCGAGGTGTTGGGGTTGTCATATTTAAATATCGAGAGAAATACCGGCATTATAGATAAAATAGTAGAAGGCATTCGGGATCAACTAAATTCAGATAAAGTGGACGTACATACAAGTTGGGGTAAAAGCGGCTATGTAACAGATGATATTCTTGATTATGCGATACAATCAAAGCCTGATCTTATTATACTCACTTCAGCAATTGATGCGATATCAAAGCCCCATTTTATTGGTCCGCACGCACAAAAAATAATAAACAGGGCAACCGTTCCTGTATTAAGCATTAAGGAATATGGTATGCTTGTATTTTCATAAAATGTTTTAGGAAATGATATTGGTGTTTGTAAAAATTGTAAAATAGATTTAAGCCTGGGCATTTTGAAATTTATATAACAAAAGCTTCGCCTTGCCTGCAAGTTATAAATCATGATAATAGTTTCTATAGAACGAAAAACTGATTAATCAGGTACTTTTTAACCGGGAATCAACATGCTAACGTTTAATAATACATGATTTTAATTTTCATGCTTTTTTAAGAGGGTTGTGTTCTCTCATTATTTTTATCCTGTACCGGCGCAATGCCCTCGCTTCACCCGCAAGTGCTTCTATACGGGCATGCAGTTTTGCCTGTTCAGGTTCCCAGCAGCTTAACAGTTGCATATACGCCTCCTGTTTAAAAAGGTTAAAGCCGGTAATTTTTTGTAGGGTTTTTTGATCCTGTTTTCCTTCCTCTGTCAACTTATGAACATACCTGGTGAATAGGATGATGGTATGTTCCCGATCTGTTGCCTGTTGCTTCATGCCTGCCAGGTCTTTTTTCATTGCTGTTATCGTACGCCGGTATTCCTGTTCCAGCGCTTTCATTTTTGGTAATACCTTTTTGTATCCTTCATTTAAAAACAACCTTGTTTCCAGGGAACGGTAGTCGGCCAGCCTGCCGGTTTCGAGTTCAAAGAACTGGAGTTGCATGTCGGCAAGCATTGCGCTGGATTGGGGATCCAGTGACCGCTTACCGGATTCAAAACGCGTAAGCTGCGGCCGCGAAATTCCTAAAAGTGCTGCAAACTGGGCCTGTGTCATACCGGTCTTTTTTCTCAAATTGATATCGACTGATACTTTTTTTGCTATTTTTCGATATTTTTTTCTCTGGTACGGCATCTTTTTAAATTTTTTGAGTGGAACATTTTTTTACAAGAGGAGGAAAAACGTTCCAACAGGGTTAATTACCAAAGTGTGGAACATTTTTTCGGAAATCTATAAAAAATGTTCCGGCCAAAAACTTTGGTTTAGACGGTTTATTGAGGGTTTTTTGACGGTTTTTGAGTTTTTGGGGAGAGATATTGCCCTTTTTTCGGAAATGTTTTATTCAGTTTTTGTAAAACCTGGCTTATCTGATGATTGAATCATAACTGGGGGATAGGATACATGCAGGATATTGTCTAAAAATAACAACAGCACTGTTATAAGATTAACAGTGCTGTTATTTTATCTATAATAGTGATCTATTGTTTTATCAGCTTCATTGTCTTAACCTCATTGCCCTGTTTTACCTCCAACAAATAAACACCTGCTTTAAGATGTTTTGCAATTTGTACAGGTGCAAAAGCTGTGGTATTTAATTTTTCCAGTTGACGTCCGGATAGATCGAATACACAAACAAATATTGGTTGTTGACTGACGCTCTTTACCTGCAGGTTAAACATATCGGTAGATGGATTAGGATAAACATTCAACTGCATTTGATCACCAGCCGTTGTGGTTGTTGAAGAAAGTTTATTTTCAAATGCCGGAACTGTTCCCTTAGTTGAAGTGATAACCGGGCAGGCTGCTAATTTAACAGGAATGGTCCTTACAGAACTGCTGGCACAATTATTCAGCGCTTGTACGGTAACGTTACCCGTGATTGCAGTTGAAGGATAAGAAACAGTAATGCTGCTTGTTCCCTGCCCGCTTATTAATGTTGCTGTTGCCGGTACTGTCCATTGAACAGTTGCGGAATTGGCAGGTGTTGATGCCAGTGTATAAGTAAAGGCCCGATCCGGGCAAGTCATTGTTTGTATCGCATCAGCAGCCCCGGGCGTAGCGGGGTTGAGTTTGGTTAGTGATAATGATCTTGTGCCACTTGTTCCACAACCATTGCCGGCTGATACGGAAACGGATCCCGTTGTAAAACCTGCCTGGAAAATAACATTGATCACTGTATCGCCTGCACCTGTTCCATTCGGATGTGTTACTACTGCTGTTGCAGGGCTGACGTTCCAATTGTAGGAAGAAGCACTGGCTATTGCGGCTATTTTATATTCAGCTATTGTTCCATTCGGAAGTATGTTCGCACATACATTGGTGGGGCCGGAGATAGGACTTGGTGTTGAAGGATTGCTTTTAGTAATGGTAAAACTTCTCGTACCGCCGGAACCACAACCTGCATTTGAAGCAAATACAGAGATATTACCTCCGTTGAATAAACCAGAAAAGCTAAGCGTTACCGTTGTATCATTGATTGTGCCTGCACCATTAGGGTGATTGATCGTTGTATTGGATGGTGCTGTCCAGTTATAAGATGCTGCACCCGGTACTGAATTAATAGTATAAGTAATAGTACCTGTTGTTCCGATAACAGCACAAACATTATTACTACCGGCAACGATCGGACCCGGCGTTCCCGGAGCCTGTGCAGCAAGATAGTAGATAAATTGTGCGCTATTGCCGCAGGCAGACAATGCCGTTACTTTAAGTTGTTTGTTGGCTTGTGTAAGGAATCCATTCTGGAACATTATTGTTAATGTTGATGTTCCTGCTCCTGATAAAACTGTTACGTTCGGCGGCGTTATCCATGTAAATCCGGTTGCACCGGTTGAAGTGGCAGTATATACAACCTGTTCGCCGCTGCCAATATACCGGCAAACATTTACAGGGCCACTAACCGATACTGTTAGTGGCGCATTAATAGCAAAGCTTGCACTGATGGTATGATTGGCTGTTACACCTGTAAAGTTGTAGGAACTAACAGCACCAACAGATAAACCATCCACCAATACATCCTGTATATGATAGCATGCTGCAGGTATGATACTGTAAGATTGACTGGCGCCACTGTTAACGGTTATTGATCCATTCGGCGTGATAGAACCGTTTGCTCCTGCACTTGAAATGATCGTAAATGTGGTAGCGTTTACAAAGGTTGCACTAATAGTATGATCGGCTGTTGTGTTGATGAATGTATAGGAACCCACTGTGCCCTGCGATACGCCATCAACCAATACGTCGGCAATGCCATAACCTGCATCCGGTGTGATCGTATAGGTAGCATTGTCTCCGCAATTTACTGAACCACTACCCGGGCTGATTGATCCGTTTGATCCTGCTGTTGCTGTAATGGTATAAGTCTTCAATACAAAACTTGCGCTGATGGTATGGTTTTCCAATACGGTGTTGAAGAAATAAGTACTAACCGGGCCTTGAGATATGCCGTCAACGACCACATCAGCAATATTATGACATGCGTCGGGTGTAATGAGATAACCAAGGAAATTCATACATGTTACCGTAGCTACACCCGGATTCGTAATAGATCCGCCTGTTCCTGCCGAGGCAGTAATAGAATAAGTTTTTTCCTGGAATCCTGATATCGATATGGTATGATTGGATGATACATTCGTAAATGTATAACTGCTCAGTATGCCCTGTGCTACTCCGTCCACAACTACGAATGCTTCATAGCATGAATAATCTTCATTCATCACAACATTATAAGTAACATTATCACCGCAATTTACAGTACCACTTCCCGGGCTTAAATAACCAACATCACTATCGCTGGTACTTGTAATGATATTATATGTTGTTAAAACAAATGTTGCGCTGATAGTATGATTTCCTACTGTATTTGCATTAAATGTATATGTTGTAACAGCACCTGCTGATACACCGTCAACCAAAACATCTGCGACTGCATAACATGCATTTGGCGTAATGGTATAAGTTGTAGGAATGCCAAAGGAAAAATTATTGGTTCCATTTGGTGAAATAGAGCCATTTGCCCCGGCACTTGCACTTACACTATAGAAACTAGTAACAAATGTTGCGGTGATCGAGTGGTCAGCCTGTACATTATTGAATGTATATGTTGAAGGATTGCCAACTGGTACTCCGTCAACGATCACGCCGGTTCTTACATAGCCGGGATTGGATGCAATAGTATAAGTAGCATCACTACCGCAGCTAACCGAACCCGTTACAGGTGTAATGGATCCGCCGATTGCCTGGTTTACAGTTATGGTATAACTGATCAATGTAAATGTTGCACTGATGGTATGATTTGCAGTAATGTTTGAAAATGTGTATGAACTAATGGCACCTTGTGATGCACCATCTACAATTACATCTGCAATTGAATAACATGCTGCAGGGGTGATGTTATAAGTTGCATTGGAACCACAGTTCAATGAAGCGGTTCCTGGCGTGATGGATCCGTTTGCTCCTGCATTAACAGTAATGGTATAGGTTCTCAAAACAAAACTGGCGCTGATGGTATGACTTCCTCCTGTACTGGCACTGAAGGTATATGTTCCAACAGCACCTACTGATGCGCCATCCACCAATACATCTTCAATAGCATAACATGCATCTGGCGTAATGGTATAAGTTAACGGTACACCAGCTGAAACATTGCTGGTACCAGTTGGAGAAATAGAACCGTTGGCTCCGGCGCTTGCATTTACAATGTATGAAGTGGGAGTAAATGTTGCACTGATGGTATGATTGGCCTGTATGTTTGTAAATGTATATGTAGGAACGTTACCTACTGAAACACCATCAACGATTACATCCGTTCTTGCATAACCATTACTGGCTGTAATGGTATAAGTATTATTGCTGCCCTCGGTGAACGAACCTGTTACGGGGCTGATGGAGCCACCTGTTCCCGGGTTCACTGTAATGGTATAAGTATTCGGCCCTGTAAAAAATACGGCATAATCCTCTACCTGCGAACTGTTATAAACAACATTTCCGTTGGTTGTGAACTCGGAACACCAAATAGCAACAAGGCGCAATCTCAAAAACTGGTTCTTAACAGGTGATCCGGGTGTTGTAAATTCAAACTGCCCCGATGGGAAGTCAGAATTGTTACAATTTGTATCATCCGAAAAAATATTTTCACCGGCATCTGAAAAATCACCATCATTGTTATAATCAATAAATGCCAGCAATCTCGACCAAAAATTTATACCCGGCAAAATAGCTATGTCAAAAGTTGCAGTATAAGTAGTGTTTTGGGTCAATTCTGTATTTTCCGGGCAGGCGTTATCTGTATAACTTCCACCGGCTGTAACGGTTTGACTACCCGGGTGATTGATATCTGCCAAATGGAAACCATGTAATAGAGGTGTTCCATTAGCAAAGCCGTTTGGAATACGGGAAAGAGAAGCCGCAGGCGGGGCCACATTCACCATAAATTGCCGGGTCATCTGGCTGTTTGGGCCATTACCCGTTATCGTTAGTGTGGCTGTTTTTAAACCTGGCGTTGTATATGTAACAACGGGATTTTGTGCTGTTGAAGAGGAAATATCTCCCCCGGTAAAGGTCCAGCTCCAGGTTGCTGCCCCCTGGCTCACATCTGTAAAACTCATACTGTTACCCACACAAAGGAGTTTTTTAGATGTTGTAAATAATGCTATTGGTATTGGCGGCCCGGTAATACCACAAGGCATGAAAAAACAGCTTACAGTATTAACATATGAATCTACACTCGATATTGTTTCAGCGCTAACAAGAGGGATACCAGTCCAGCTGGTACTTAAAGTTGCTGACATGATATGACCTGTAGGAAGAAGTACATCATGGTGAGCACCAAGCAGATGCCCGATCTCATGAGCAGAGTTGGCGGCAACCGCTGTGATATTAGTTGTATAATCTTCCACTAAACTATACCTGTTTGCACCACAACTTGCTCCTACAAAGGCAAGACCAGCTGTGGTATAACTGTAAACGCCCGAACCGGGAGCCGTTTCTGTGCCGATATCTTTCGCGGTCCACAACTGCGCCATATCATAGCTAAAACCAAAATTACCTGCCTGTCCCCATGTTTTGAAATCGGAAAGCATGATCTCTGCATCAATACCGGTATATAATGGTGAATATGGATCATTGGCAACTGAGGTGGAAAAGTATTGTCCCACTACCCGTATAGTAGTTGGTTTGGCAAATGCAGCGGCCTGGTAAATTGACTTTACTATGTTCATTGCTGATATAACACGTACCTGTGCATCCGCGAGACCGTATTTTTGAACCATACTGTAATCGGAAGCAATGGCTATCTTATCGACAACTAAACCACAGCCGTCCAGGTTTGAAGATGTGCTGTTTTCGCCTGCCCGTTGCTGTTGTATACGGTGTTCATTGGCTTCCGTTAAGCCACATGATACGCCGGAATTGGGAACCACATCAGCAGCTTCATATACAACGTATACAGATGCATCCGCGTTTTTATCAAAATACCTCAATGGTTCAATAAGGTACATTTTTTCATTTTTTTTCAGGAAGCCGCTAATGAGATTATCCGCAAGCGTTAGGCAAACGGAACCTTTTGGATCATTTTCTATTCTTCCCGAATAGGTTTTAACCTGTAGCTTTGGTAATAATTGTCTTTCCTTCCCGGATCCTGCATAGACTTTGTAATCATCACTCACCATGTCATTTTCATACATGAATGCATGCAAGTTTGATAAACCTTCAAACTCAAAATCAAATTCACTAACGCTTTTTTCATGTGCGTTAGCAAAGGCATTTATTTCAGCTGTGTTGATCCTGAATAAACTGTAATTCCTAAACACTTTGAAAAGTGATGGCGCTTCGCTTTTGTCAATTGAAGCAGGATGCACTTTTTTTTGTGCAAAAAGATATGACGGTAATACCGACATGAACAATACAATAATGACGAAGCAGGCAAAAGATTGTTTGCAGCTTTTAGCAGTGATTTTTTTCATTTGCAAGTTTGGTTTTTATTAAAGCAGTGGTAGGGGAAGCAGGATTTCCAGGACCGGATCTTATTACAAAATGGAAATATACGGAGAACTCGTGTTTGTAAAAACTGTTGAAGAAAGAATATTTAAAAATTTGGGTATCTGTGTTTTAATTTTCAACCGGGATAAAACGGCTTTAATAAGATGCGTTTATTGTTTTGACCTTTAAGCAGAATTAAATAGAATATTCGCATAAGCTATAGTTTTCATAGAGCCGTAGGCTCAACGCATTTTGTAACAACGGATTTCAGTCCGTTGATTAAAATAGGCCTTAATTATAAAGAGCCGTAGGCTCGATTCATATAGATTAAATTGTAAGCTGATAAAATGGGCCGAGCCTATGGCTCTCTAGTATTCTAAGGAATGGAATGAAGTCCGTTGTTACAAAATTGATCGATGTACGCATCTGATAATAATTTGCACTTATTCTGCCTGGTCCTATCTTTAACTTTGTCCCCTTTTTGTCCCCCGGGCTTTTTGTATATAAATAAAGCAGATGTCTCCCTTTTGTCCCCCCTTATATATACATATCATTAGCTTAAATAAGCATCTTACTATAGAAATGATTCGCACCCGGTTGTATATAAAAAAATAGCAAGGTGAGGTTTAAACTTTTAATTTTTACCAGGAACTGGCTGGTTGTGATCCTGGGCATTGTTGTGGGCTCTTTGCCTTTACAGGTAAGGGCTCAATATTCTAATGTGCCTGTTACAGGTTTTAATGCTGATATTGTGGCAGATGGAAATACCAATCCGGATGCGACTGCCAGCACGACTGCTGATGTGGATGGAGTGGATTATGTATTTGTAAATGCTGCATTTTATCCATCAGCAGCTGGTACCGCCTGTTCAGCAAATGGTTTTCCCAATCCAACAGTTACCAGTACTACCACTACAAACATCACTTATACTTTTCAGCCTGCCACCGCTAACAACTCGTTGCGCCTGGACCCTGCAGCGAATGGAACTTTATCACTTGTTACTCCAACAACTGCTTCTAATCTTTTTCTTGTTTGCCTGGGTGGTAGTGGTAATGCTCCTTTCAGTGCGCAGGTTAACTTTTCTGATGGTACTTCAGAAACAATTTCTTCCAATGCGCCCGACTGGTGTGCCGGTTCAACCATCTACAGGCTTACAGGAACGCAGTATTACCGCATTCACAGAACATCAACAACATGTGATGGGGCACTTTGTCAATACCTGTACGAAGTTCCGATATCTATCAGCCCGTCGAATTATTTAAGAACGATCAATAGCATTACCATTACGAATACAGGCTCTGCAGCTATAGTGAATGTGCTTGCACTGGGAAAGCGTAATGCTTTTAACCCGGGACAGAACTATACTACGAATGGTACAGCAGTGCAGAATGATTGCCATACGTATACACTTACCAATGCCGTAAATACCCAGGGTGGTTCTGTCTGGAACAACAATAAGATAAACCTTAGCCAGCCATTCAGTTTTCTTTTTGATGTTTACCTGGGAACAAATGACGGAGGTGCAGACGGTATTGCATTTGTTCTTCAACCGATAAGTACGAGCATTGGAAGTACCGGCAACGGGCTTGGGTTCGGAGGTGTGAGTCCTTCACTTGCTGTAACAGTTGATACTTATGAGAACAGTACCGATGGAGACCCTACATTCGATCATATCGCTATTCAAAAAAACGGGGATATAAGTCATCTCACTACAAATAATCTTGCCGGTCCTGTAACTGCTATCAATGGTAATAATAATATAGAAGACGGGCAATGGCATAAACTTAAAATAGTTTGGAACCCTGCAACAACAACCTTAGATGGATATGTTGACGGATCGCTCAGGGTAACAGCAACGGAAGATTTTATCAACACTACATTTGCAGCAGATCCGTTGGTTTATTGGGGTTTCACTGGTTCAACAGGTGGTTTGAATAATCTTCAGCGTTTCAGAACCACACTCGACCCACATTATCATTATGGTCCTAACCAGAACTTTTGTGTGAACCAGGCGATCAATTTTGTTGATTCCACTGTTTCATTCAGCACGATTACAAAGATCATTTGGGATTTTGGCGATGGAAGTAATCTTGATTCGGTGAATATTAATCCAACACATACATATACAACAGCGGGTACATATACCGTTAGCCAAACAGTCCGTGGTGCCGATGGTTGTGAAGAAACTTATGTACAAACCATAACCATCGGTGCCAAACCTATTCCTTCATTTTCGATCAGTGATAGTTGCGTATCAAGCAATATCCAGTTTACTGATCTTACGCCGGGAACAATGAACAATTGGTATTGGAACCTTGCAGATGGTAATCCTCCTGTTAGCATTCAAAATCCAACAACCAGTTATGCTACACCGGGAATTAAACAGATCAGATTCGCAGTTACCAACCAGGCGGGATGTAAATCAGATACATTGATCAAACCGATCACGATCTATGCCGGTCCTACAGCAGCATTTGCATTTACTGATTCAGTTTGCCTTGGTTCACCAACGATATTTGATGATAACAGTAGTTCTTCAGGCCTTGCATTAAGTACCTGGTCATGGACCTATGATGACAGTGCTTTTGTAACACATGTTCAAAACCCAACGCATGTATTTACAACTCCGGGTTTACATACCGTAACACTTACGGCAGCGACTAGTGGCGGTGGTTCCTGTTCATCTGCAACAATTACACACCAGGTATTTGTTGTAGACAAACCAAGGGCTGCCATCAGGGTGTTATATCCCTGCCAGGCGCAACAGGTACAATTGCTGGATTCATCTTATGCAACAGATGGCTCTGCCATAACAAGCTGGTGGTGGGATCTTGGTAACGGCCAATTCTCTAACCAGCAAAATCCACTTGTAACGTATACTACTTCCGGGCCGGTAACGATCCATCTCGTGGTACATAATGCCAGCGGTTGTAAATCAGATACACTTACAAAGATCATTAATGTATCACCCAAACCCGTAGCCGCATTTAGTTATAATGATAGTTGTGTTAACAATAGTATCCAGTTCACAGATCTTACCAATAACCCGGCAGCGACAAGCTGGTACTGGAATTTAGCAGATGGCAACCCACCTGTTACGATCCAGAATCCTGCTACTACTTATACAACTCCGGGTGTTAAAGTAATAAAGTTTGCAGTTATGAGTGCTGCCGGATGTAAGTCTGATACATTGACAAAACCGATCAACATCATCCCAAGACCAACAGCATTGTTTAGTTTTACTGATTCTGTTTGCCTTGGTGCTGCTACTGCTTTCTTTGACAACAGTACTATTACAGGAGGAACGCTTAACGCATGGTCATGGGTATATGATGACAGTGCATTTGCAACGCATGTACACAATCCTTCGCACATATTCAGCACTCCTGGTTTGCATACAGTAACATTGACGGTATCGTCTACAACTACGAATGCATGTCCTGCATTTGTTACACACAATGTATTTGTCATTGATAAACCAAGGGCCGGAATTAAAGTGATCATTCCATGTGAACAACAGCAGGTGCAACTATTGGATTCGTCTTATACAACAGATGGGCTTGCAATAACATCATGGTGGTGGGATCTTGGTAATGGCCAGTATTCCAATCAACAAAATCCGCAGGTAACATACACAACACCTGGCCCTGTTACAATTCATCATGTTGTGTTCAATTCGCATGGTTGTAAATCGGATACACTCACATTTGTTATTAATGTAGCAGATAAACCTGTTCCTGAATTCAGCCACACGGCACCGTTATGTACAAGCAATAATATTCAGTTCAGTGATATATCAACTGTTTCAGCAGGAAATGTGAACCAATGGGAGTGGATATATAATAACGGCGTTTTTGCAAATACACAACAATCATCGCTGGATTTTGCTGCAGGCACACATTCGGTAGGATTATCTGTTACCAGCAGCCTGGGATGTAAAAGCGATACGGTTTACCATTCATTCACCATGTTGACAAAACCGCAAATTGCTATGCATTTTACTGATACCTGTAAATATGCACCTATTAATTTTTCTGCCCAGGAAACGCCCACAAATATTGGCATTACAATCTGGCATTGGGATCTTGGTGATGGAAATTTAGCGTCAACAAATAATTTTTCTCATACGTACAATGCGAATGGAAATTATACGATCAGTTTATACGCTATTTCAACAGAAGGATGTTCGAGTGATGTAATAACCGGTATTGTACATGTATATGGAACAAATGCATTTGCCGGTAATGATATTATTGCTGCGATCAATGAACCGGTACAATTGAATGCCACTGGTGGTATAAGCTATCAATGGTCGCCTTCGCAGGGATTGAGTGCTACCAATATTGGAAACCCGGTTGCAACGGTTAACCAGGATATGACTTATTACCTGGTTGCGTCTACACCAGAAGGTTGTGAAAGCTATGATACTATTAAAATAAAAGCGTACAAAGGCCCCGAGATCTATATTCCTACTGCCTTTACACCGAATGGAGATTGGCTGAATGATGTATTAAAGCCAACTTATGTAGGGATTAAATATTTGCTTGATTTTTCTGTTTTCAATCGCTATGGGCAAAAAATATTTTCTACCACCGACCAGGGAAAAGGATGGGATGGTACTTATATGGGTGCAAAGCAGGGTATGGGCACTTATGTATGGATGGTTTCTGCCATTGATTATAAAGGGCAAAAGCATTTTAAGAAAGGTACGGTATTGGTGATTCAATAGAACTATAGAATTTTTGAGAAGAAATAAAACCAAATATCCTTTTAAAACCCTAAAAACAGCAAAGCACCATTAACGAATGGTGCTTTGTTATTATGATTAAAAAATTAGTTCGCCATAGTTATTTTTTTCGCTGCTTCAATAATCATAGCAGCTACTTTAACCGGTTGTGTAATATAAATTGTAAGACTGCTTTGTGTTTTAGCTGCGTCTCCACACAAGTGTACCATTGCTTTTAATAAACTTATTGTGAGCCCCGCGTTCCGAAATGCAACCAGCATTTCATTAATCATCTGCGTCATTGGTACTAAAGGCCGGGGTCGCCTAAAGGCAGACCCCGGCTGACAATAACTTTTATTTGATCTCTATTGGCGGAAAAATATCAAAACAAATGCCTGCAAAAAATTGGGAGCCGCTGTCAACAAAACGAAAATTATAATTATCGTGTCCAAATATTCCTGAGATGAATATGCCAACATTATTTATTAAATATGCGGTAGCAGTAAGTTCAATTCTTAACGGCTTAACAAAAGGGTGTGGTTTAGAAATATATTCTGCATTTATATTTCCGGAAAACCTGTCAACCGATAGTTTGCGTTTTAACCAATTTGATTTATTAATAGATTTAAAATAATCTATTCCGAACATAAACCTGTTCCTTCCATAAATTTTTATATCATTATCGCTGTATCCACCTATGTTGGCTATCCAAAGAAGCCTGTCATGATACCTGTTCCAGCCAGCCTTCACTGATAAGCCCGACCTTGGAATATTATCTTCATCGATTTCAGTAATATACCTGTAGTTTATAATAAGTTCGGTATAGTTGGTAGAGAAATTCCCGCTTTCACGATTTAATAATTTTGACAGATCGGTACCAGGTGTAATTAATTTGTAGATGCTGTCACAAGCCGGGCTGCCATCAGGAATGTTTTTATCGAATGCACAACCTGCCTGCCCATTAGAGTAGTGACCGGATTCAATGGCAAATGCCAGCAAGTGATTTTTGGCAAACCTGCTTTCACGAAGCCTTATTAATTTCTGATAGCCAAGAATACTTATTTTATAAGAAGGCGTTTTTACGGGAAGGGAATTGTCAGTGTACATCCTGAGCTGCGGACGAAAACCAAAATATAGTGTTGAACCGGATCTTGCGCTATTCTGAAAATGCCTGAGTATATTATTATAGAGCGGCATCCTGAGAATGGGATTGGCTTCAAATAGAATTTTTTCCAGTGAAGGCGTCATGCTTGTTTTATAACCGATGCTTGGATTGTCTCCAATAGGATATACAGCATTAAAAATATTTTTTTGTCCGGCGCAATCAAAGAATAACATACCGGATAGCAGTAAAATAATTATTGTCTTGTTCATTGCTTAGTTATTATCTAACACAATATTTTTGATCTTCGCCCTGTCATTATCATTAAGACCATTAGCAAAAACATCACAGCCGGTTTTCACATTTACATAAATAAGAATAAAATTGATTCCCTGGTCCCTCATGTTTTTCGAAACTGAATCTTTAAAACTTTTTGAACAGCTTACTATAAAATTATTATCAATTTCGATATACACCAGGTTTGATAATAAGCTTCTTATTGTTGCAAGTTGTAGCGGTGTAGCTTCAATTGCTTTTATTAAGCAGAATTTTTCTTTCATAACTGAATATATTAATGGGGCGAAGATTTTGTTGAGAAAGATTGAAATTTTTATTCACCCTGTCAAGCGTTAAAACACCCTTTTTTAACCATATTCAAATAATAAAACCCGCTAATTAATCAACGGGTTTTATTGTCAAGTCATCTGCTTCATCTTGAACAGGGGATCGTTCAATGATGTTACTCAGTTAAATGATTGCCTGAATTCCAATGGTGTAAAATTCGTTTTGCTCCTGAAAAGTTTGCTGAAAGATTGTGGATGCTCAAAGCCCAGCTCATAGGCAATTTCACTGACTGATAATTCGGTAGTAGATAATTTCTCTTTTGCTTTTTCGATAACCTTATTGTGAATATGTTGTTGTGTACTCTGCCCGGTAAGTGTTTTCAACAGGCCACTTAAATAATTAGGAGAAACATTTAATTTTTCAGAGATCATTTGAACAGTTGGCAATCCATTTTTCAATGCATCATCATTATTAAAATGGTCGTTCAGCAATTCTTCCAGGCGATCTAGCACCTGGTGATTGCTGATCTTTCTTGTGATGAATTGTCGCTGGTAAAATCTTTCAGTATAATTTAATAATGTTTCGATCTGTGAGATGATGATATCCTGGCTGAATTTATCAATATTGGTATTGTATTCCTGTTGAATATTCTGGATGATCTGGTTGATGGTGGTTTCTTCTTTTTCTGAAAGAAACAATGCTTCATGTACTGAATAATCGAAGAACTCATACTTCTTGATCTTTTTTGCAAGTGCAGTTCCCCATAGAAAATCAGGATGGATCAGCAGGATCCATCCCGAGCGTTTTTCATTTGTATGCTGTGATGCGTCAACTCTTAACACCTGGTTGGGTGCCATGCAATACATTACACCTTCATCAAAATCATATTCCTGTTGACCATAAAACATTTTACCTACACCTCTTTTGATGGAGACAGAATAATAATCAAATACTGCACTTCCATTCGTGGGTTCAAGAAGGGAATAATCAACCACGCTGATCAAAGGATGCGCAGCCGGTGGAAGCCCGCGGAGCCGGTGAAATTCTGTTATTGATTTTATTCTTACTGGTGTTGTGTCTGGCATTATATAAAGGTAAATTTTTTTAAGTAGTGGACTGGTTTAAAATATAACGACATTTTTATTTACCGCAGCGAATATGAGAGGCTGAGTTTACGCAGAGAATCTTTGCGCAAACTCTTTTACTCATGTTCTCTGTGGTAAAATCTCCCGTTTTTATATAGCCTGCCCACCCGAAACTTCAATTCTCTGTCCATCGATCCAATATGCATCTTGTGTACATAAAAAGGCAACTACGCCACCAACATCATCCGGCAAACCAACCCTTCCCAGGGAAGTGATGCCTGCAATATGATCATTGATGTCTTTATTATCTCTTACCCTGCCATTGCCAAAATCAGTTTCAATAGCACCCGGTGCCACAGTATTCACCCTGATCTTTCTGCTGCCAAGTTCTTTTGCGAAATACCTGCTTAAACTTTCAACAGCTGTTTTTAAGGATGCATATACCGACGAACCCGGTGCAGTAATGCGTGTAAGCCCCGACGATATATTGATGATGCCACCACCATCATTTATAAATGGCAATGCTTTTTGTGTTAAGAAAAATACTCCTTTATAATGTACGTTGTATATGTCATCCATTTGCTCTTCGGTAACAGTGGTAACTGGTGCATACAACGCTGTACCTGCATTATTGATAAGATAATCAAAATGAGTAGCCCCTGTTTCTGTCACGAGGTAATTGGTAAGTTCCTGCATGAAACCATCAAACAGTTGTATGTTACTGGTGTCTAAACGAAACGCCATTCCTTTTTGTCCCAGTGATTGGATCTCTTTCACCACTTCATCTGCCGCTTCTTTATTCGCATTATAAGTGATCACCACATCTATTCCTTTTTTAGCAATAGCAATGGCCATGTTTTTTCCAAGTCCCCTGCTTCCGCCGGTTACCAACGCAATTTTGTTCTTGTTCATTTTTTAAATTTTATTTCTGTTGATTAAATATTGTTGCAAATTCTTTTGAATAGTCTTTCAGTTTTGTATTGCTGAGTGCCGGACGATTTCGGTAATAGTCTTCGTAAAGCACGCCACTTCTTCTGCCTGCATTCATCTTTACCAAACCTTCTGCTATGTTTGGATTCATGCCGTTAGCGATCATCCTGTTCAGCATCTGTTCGTCGGTAATGGTTTGCCATTGCAATTCATTATTACCAATGGCCTGGCCCAAAATTTTAGCTACTTCATTGGGAGAAAGTTCATCGCTGGCAATGTAACGTATCATCCTTTTATCAAATGGCAATTCCATTTCTTCAGCAATAACAGTTGCAATATCAAAGGGGGAAACCCAGGGTTCTTTTTCATCACCACCATAATTTTGAATGATCGTACCCGCAGCTTTTATGGTTGGAATATATGCAAGCATGTTATAGTAAAATCCGACGGGCCGCATGGTTTTAATAATAACATCGTGGGGAAGTTGTGCCAGTATTTTTTCTACATTGTAATGAAATGCAAGCATGCCAACTCCTTTACCTGTATGTGCACCGATGCTGCTTAAGTGAATTACTTTTTTTACACCTGATCGTTGAATGGCTTGTTTGTAGCTATTGCCAATATTGCTGAGCACAGTCATATAATCGAGGTCTTGCTTAAAGAAGAACCCATGGCCCAATGATTCCATGCAATAAACAATATCTGCAGCTGTAAAAACTTTTGTAAGGAAGTCTGTGTCTTCCATGAAACCGATGGCAGCTTCGGCCCCCATTGCTTCAATTTCTTTCTGCCTTTCAGCATTACTGCTGATAACAGTTACAGTATGATTTTTTTTAATTAGTAATTGAGCGAGTGGTTTACTGATATGTCCCAATGAACCTGTGATAACGATTTTCATTTTTTATTTTTTATAGACACAAAATTCGACCAACGTAGATTCGTAGCTGTAGCCGAATCTATTTTTCTTGTAGCCAAAAAAACAGGGTGGATTGAAGACCCGGTACATCGTCTTATTATTTATTGCAATAACTTTATAGGAATTATTGGATAAATTATAAATCAACGGGTAGTATGTTCGGAAAAAGATCAGCAAAAAAAACAGAGCCTGCTGCAGTGCAGCTTGAGTATTTACAAACCATTATTGATAATTCATTGGATGTAATACAGGTTTTCGAGGCCGTAAGAGACGATAAAAGGGAAATTATAGATTTCACATGGCTTACCAATAATAAGAAAGGGGTGGAGCAAAATGGGGATGTAACCGGTAAGCGGGTATTGCAACAAAACCCGGGGATGGTAGTTTCCGGTATTTTTGATCGTATGCGCCTTGTTGTTGAAACGGGCGTTCCGTTTGACGAAGAACAATATTATTCATTTGAACAATTCTCAGGAAACTGGTACTACTTAACGTTAGTAAAGTTTGGTGATGGCGTGATCATGACCACGAAAGACATTACGCGTTACAAGAAAGCTGAACAGGAATTATTACAGGCCAACAAAAAACTCGCAGAACAGGTTGTTGGCAAATACGAAATGCTTTTCAATTCGATTGATGAAGGCTTTTGTATCATTGAAGTAATGTTTGATAAGAACGGAGATGCTTATGATTATCGTTTCCTGGAAGCCAATCCATCATTTGTAAAACAAACAGGATTGGTAAATGCTGTTGGAAAGACCATTAAAGAGCTGGTACCTGGCCTCGAACAATACTGGCTTGATATTTACGGACGAATTGCTAAAACGGGAAAGGCTGAACGCTTTGAAAATAACTCAAGTGCAATCGGTCGTTATTATGATGTATATGCTTTTAAGGTTAATGGGGCCGGGGAATATCATGTAGCTGTTATCTTTAATGATATTTCTGAACGCAGGAAAAATCTTTTCCCTGTTTCTGCCTCGGAAACAGAAGCCGATGACAATCAAAATTCATATTCCTGAATTGATATTGATAAAGAAGAAAACCTACACACTTAAGGCAGGACCTGTGTCTTAGCAGGGTCTCCACACAAATGGGCTGTCGCATTGAATAAACTTCCTGTGGGACCCTGCGACCAGGTAAGCGTGTTTTATAATTATCTTTTAATGTAACACCTGCTTTTTGTTCTAAGTTCCGGGGAAACATAAAAACATAATCAAAAGAATTTTATCGCATCCATTGTGTCTTAGCAGGGTCTCCACACAAATGGGCTGCCGTATTGAATAAACTTCCTGTGGGACCCTGCGACCAGGTAAGGATATTTTATAATTATCTTTTAATGTAACACCTGCTTTTTGTTCTAAGTCCCGGGGTTGCCTGGGGGCAAACCACGGAGAAACATAATCAAAAGAATTTTATCACACCCACGATCGCTTGTGGCCCGTTATAAGTTTGGCTAATTTTAGTAGCTTTATTTTTATATTTTATCGATTCATATTCTACTCCCCATCTTAATGCAAGTTTTGGAGTGAATGGTATATTGTATGCAAGACCAATTCTATATTTGAAGAAACTGTGTTTGTCAACGTTGGAGGAAAATCCATTTGTATCTTCATTACGTACGGAACCAAATCCTATACCGCCTCTCAATGATAAATTATGAAGCGAAGAATTTTTTACAGGCATGTTGAATTCAACCATGGGCGTAATTCCTATCATTGTAGCTGTACTTTTATTTTTGCTATTCTTATCTTTCGATAAAGCATGTAGCAGATCTAGATCTGCTCCTACAGCCAGGTTGTTTAATATATAATACATGTAACTGGCAGCAACTTGTTGGCGTGAATCTTTTTGTTCATAATCATCACCGGGATAATTATTATTCTTGCTTTTTACCGTGCCAAAAGAAACCACTCCGCCACTGGTGATACCAATATAACTGCTTCCCTGGTTGTAACTGCTGTTTGATATGCGCTCACCTGAATGTCCATCGCAGGAAGTTTGTTTACAACTGAGATACGATTCAAGCCCCAGGTTAAAAAGAAAATAATTACCGGTATAAGAACCATTGTCAACCTTATCACGCAAATGCTGGTAAGTGAGCAAAGGAGTTATGTAAGATGGTCCATTGCGATCAATCCCGATAGGAAAGCCTATATGAAATTTATATCCGAATTCATTAACTTTTTCTTTATTGGTATAAGAAGTAACGTTGCTTGTATATTTACTGGTACCGCTTCCTGCGCCCACGCCAGCTCTTGCGAGAAATCCCAGGTTTTTAGCAAGCCCGGTTTGATAGGTCAGGTTTGCGTAGGCTATCCAGGTGTTGCTCGTTTGTTTTGAGTTGTCATCTTTCACAGTAGTGAAACGGGTATCAAGACTAAGCCCCAGTGCCAGGCCCTTCATGAAAAAATAGTTGGTTCCCAATGAGAGCAAAAGATCACCTTGTTTTCCAAGGGTTGCTCCGTCGTATTTTCTCCTGGTATGAGAATAACCAAGATTTTCTGTTGCAATATAGAACTGCCATTTATTTTTATCGTAGGGTAGTCCATAATTGGTTATTGCATTAGCTGGCGAACTTTTCTTTGTTGTAGTTTTCGTTTGTGCAGTTGATGAAAAAAAGGTTGACAATAAAATGCTCAATAAAAGGATTAAGTTCTTTTTCATAATTTTTGATTTGGGCTTTTGGTACGAGCAGTAATTAAAATGATTGTTTGGTATGAAGATATTCACGAATTAACCCTAACAAAGTAGTAAAAAGAATTTAAAAATGAAAATACAGCAGGTAAAATCGTTGTTTTGATAAAAAATTGCTTTTTGTTTTAACGGGTCTTCATACGAATGGATTGCCGCATTAAATAAATTTTTTTGTGGGAGCCAGCGGTTCTGATTATAACATCATACAATCATCGTTCATCTAAACTTACTTTTTTTTCTAAGCGTTGGGGTCGCCTATGGCAGACCCCGACGGAACTTAGATAAAAGATAGTTTCGTTCACCGCAATGATGGTAATTGGCATTCTCCAAATTTCTTCAGAATTGAAACCGTAAATTAGCCGGATGAAAATTTTAATTGTGGAAGATGAAAAGGAACTGGCTTTGGATATTTCGAAATATCTATCCGAACAGAATTATTTGTGTGAAGTAGCTTCTAACTATGAAATGGCAGCAGATAAGATCTGGATCTATGATTACGATTGTATTTTATTGGACCTGATGCTGCCTGGTGGAAATGGACTTCAACTACTGGAACTATTAAAACAAAAGAATAAGCAAGATGGTGTAATTATTATTTCTGCAAAAAATTCGCTTGATGATAAAGTAAAGGGTTTACAAACAGGCGCTGATGATTATTTGGAAAAACCTTTTCATCATGCTGAATTGGCTGCAAGAATTCATTCTGTTATCAGGCGAAAACAATTTAACAGTTCCAATATCATTCAACAGAATGAACTGGCTATCGACCTGTTTGGCAAAACCGTAAAAGTAAATGGACTTGAAGTCAACCTCACAAAAAAAGAATTGGAGATACTTCTTTTCTTTATTGGTAATAAGAATCGTGTTATTTCGAAAGCCGCAATTGCAGAACATATTTCGGGAGATATTGCTGATATGTTTGATAATTACGATTTTGTTTATGCCCATGTTAAAAACCTGAAAAAGAAACTAACGGAAGCCGGTTGTCACAATTACCTGAAAACAATTTATGGAACAGGATATAAATGGGAAATATGAGTAAGCTTCTAACCAAACCATTTAAGGCATTTACTATTTACGCTTTGATCATCCTGGCGTGTAGCATTCCTGTATATTATCTTGTTGTTGATTTTATCTGGCTGAATGAACTCGACGAACACAATCAAATTGTGAAGGAACGGATCGAAGAAGGGTTTAAAAATATTTCAATTACAGAAAATGAATTAAACAGCTTATTGATGAATTGGGGCAAACTGCAACCAGGCATAACCATTGCCCCCGATATTTTTGCGAATAAAAAAGCAGATAGTATATATACACTTACAAAGCTGAATAAGATTTCCGGGAGGGATGAAGTAGATCGTTTCAGGGGGCTTTCTACATACATCAATATACAAGGCAAATATTATCATTTGCAGATAGAGACCAACATTGAAGAAACCAATGAAACAATATTGGCCATAACGATCGTAACGATCTTCTTTTTTGTACTATTGGTTATTGGTTTTATTATTTTAAATAAACAAATAGCAAGAAAGATCTGGAGTCCTTTTCAAAATACACTTGGGAAGATCAGGTCATTTGACCTTGCAAAAAGAGAAAGGGTCTCTTTTGATAAAACAGGTATTGAAGAATTTGAAGAATTAAATAATTCGTTGCAGAAATTGATTGATAAAAACATTTCTGCCTATGATCAGCAAAAAACTTTTATAGAAAATGCTTCGCACGAATTGCAAACACCTTTGGCTGTTTTGAGATCAAAAATGGAATTGCTTTTGCAAAATAAAGATATCTCTAAAGAGCAGTTGGAAATACTGGCTGCAATAGAACTTCCAATATCCAGGATGTCGAGGATAAACAAAAATCTTTTGATACTGGCAAAAATTGAAAATAACCAGTTTGCAGATATTGAGAATCTTGAATTAACTGATGTGATCAATGAAACACTTGAACTTCTTGGCGGTTATATTTCAGAAAAACAAATTACAGTTGATAAAAAAATTACCAGCAATACACTGATTGTTTGTAATAGGATGTTGCTTGAAATTCTCATTAGCAATTTGCTTATTAATGCTATTGTTCACAATGTAGAAGGCGGTAATATGCAAATTGAACTTGCAAATAAAACACTCACCGTTTTAAATACAGGCAAAGATCAGATCAATAGTGAAAAATTATTTGAACGTTTCGCTATTTCGTCTTCACAGGCAACCAATAGTGGATTAGGTTTGGCGATCGTAAAGGAGATCTGTAGTCGTTATCAATGGCAGGTCAATTATAGTTTTAAGAATAATACGCATTCTTTTTCTGTTGCATTTTAAAAGATCACAACCGGGAAGTGCTTCATAGGATTAGGTAGAATAAGCGCAAATTATTATGCTGGCTGAAGCCGAATCAGCGTTTTTGTAAGATTGATTTTTTTTGAACAACATGATTAATGATAAAGAGTTCCCCAAAATTCTCCATTTGTCAGAACTGCAGATTCGTTTCCATTCCAACATGTTACATTAAATGAACCTTTTATGAAATCATGAGAAATACTGTCAATAGTTAAAAGACCAGAACTTACATTTGGATCATTACTATAGGTTGTATATGTATCGTTTGAACTATTATAGAGCCGGTAATCGATAGAACGACTTTCCGTACCCGAGGGTCCAAAACTAAATGTACCTCGAATTGAATCCGGAATTACCATAGAGATTTCTTCATAAATTGTACTTGACCCGTCAAGATGTTTTCTTACGTAGATACTTGTGTAAGGAGCTTCACCGTAATTCGCAACATATCTAAATGTATAGCCAATTGTTTCCAAATATTCAAAATGAGAAGATTCGCCATTTCTTGTAATATCAGCAATAATTTTACCTTTTAAATCAGAATTTGAATTTTGATCAGCATTTTTTTTGCATCCAAAAAAAGCCAAACATAGAATCACGAAATGTATAAGTTTCATATTGATTCAATTTTCTCTATTGAATTTACACTTAATTATTATAAGATAAAAAACATGTTTAGGCCTTAACATCTGTGTATAGGATTTCGCTAACAAACAATTGTCACAATCGGGGCAGACGATAGCACTTCAGCTGTAAATCTTTTTTCATTTTTAGTTAAGTGGCTTGGCTCTCTATACTATGACCTGTTTTAATCAACGAACTGAAGTCCGTTATTACAAAATGCTTTGAGCCTACGGCTCTATGAAAACTAAAGCTTATGTGGATATGCGTTCATTCTACCTAATCCTATGAATCTCCTTCAAAATATCTTCTAAATCCATTTTTAATATTGTATAAAAATGACCAGGAAGATTACGATAGTATTGGTATTGCTGACGAGCATGCAGTTATCTTTTTCACAAAAAAATGACAACCATTTACCTGTTGGTATTGATACTTTAAACAAAACAATTCATTCAAAAGATGAATTCAAAATAAAAAAACTTTATGCCCCGGCTTTATTGATCATTGCCGGTGTTGCTGTTAATAGTAATAACCCGGAAAGAATAAAAAAAGAAATTGTAGAAGAGCGAAATGAACATTGGTTAAGTTTCAGAACGCATATAGACGATTATCTCCAGTTTAGTCCCATTGCTTTGGCTTATACACTCGATGCAGCCGGGGTTAGATCCCGTACTGATATTAAGAATCGTACCGCCATATTAATAAAAGGGGAGTTGGGCATGACAGCAGTAACATTCCTGTTAAAAAAATACACGCATGAACAAAGGCCCGATCTTTCAAATTATGCTTCGTTTCCTTCAGGACATACTGCACAGGCATTTGCGGCAGCAACTTTTTTAAGCGAAGAATATAAACATAGATTAAAGTGGATGCCTTATGTATCTTATGGAATAGCTACATCTGTAGGGTTATTGCGCATGGCAAATAATAAGCATTACATCAGTGATGTATTGGTTGGTGCCGGTATTGGAATTTTATCTGTTAAATTATCATATTGGACACATCAATATAAATGGAATAGATCCAGTATCCGTAACCATGATCTTCAATTTTAAATTTCTTCTCTGTCTTAGCATGGTCTCTACACAAATAACCTGTCGCATTAAATAAACTTTCTTGTGGGACCCTGCGATTTAGATACGATATTTCACAATTATTTTTTCATAGAATGCTAATATTTTTTATCCTAAGTACCAGGGCCGCCTAAGGCAGATCTCATCATACCATAATTCTAAATTTCTTCTAAATCGGTTCTGAATTTTGTATTATAAAAATCTACGAAAATGAAAAAAATAATTCTCCTGTTATTTGTATCAGCAGGCGTATCATTCGCCCATGCTCAAAAGATCCAGCAGAAAGATGTACCTGCTACAGTTGAAAAAGCTTTGCACACACAATTTCCAGATGCAAAAAATATTAAGTGGGAAAAAGAAAAAGCAGATTATGAAGCGGGGTTTAAATTGAATGGTATAGAATATTCTGTTGTGATTAATAATTCGGGTAGTATTCTTGAAACAGAAGTTTCTATAAACAGTAATACACTTTTAGCGCCTATTTCAAAATACATTGCTCAAAATTATCCCAATAAAAAAATTAAGGAAGCCACTAAGATCACGGATGCGAAAGGTGTAATTACTTATGAAGTAGAGATCAATGAAACGGATGTCATTTTTGATCGTACAGGTAATTTTCTAAAAGAGATCAAAGAAAAAGATTAAAATGAAAAAGATGCGATTGTTTTTTTTGCTGGCCTCATTACTATTTTCTTTTGCTTCATTTGCACAAAATGCTACTGTAACTATTTCTGGCATTGTAAAAAGAAAGAATGACAAAGCTGCGATACCTTATGTAAATGTAGTTATAAAGAATGCGGTTGATTCCTCATTTATATCTGGTACAATTACGAACGAGGAGGGAAGATTCTCTCTCACGAATATTAAATCAGGAACTTATATACTGGTTGCTACTTATACAGGGTATCAAACCAATGAACAACCATTATATATTGGTAGCTTGTCTTCTTTTTTAGATATTCCTGCAATTGAGATGGAAGAAAAAACAACTTCCATGGAAGCAGTAGTGCTTACAGCTAAAACAACGGATGTAAGTAGTAAGCTGGATAAGAAAACATATTCGATATCGGATAATATTAGCCAGGCAGGCGGATCTGTATTACAGAGTATGCAAAATCTACCCGGTGTTACACTGCAGGATGGAAAAGTGCAGTTACGCGGCAACGATAAAGTAACCATATTGATCGACGGGAAACAAACTGCACTTACCGGGTTTGGCAGCCAGGCGGGATTGGATAATATTCCTGCATCTGCTATCGATAAGATAGAGATCATTAATAACCCATCTTCAAAATATGATGCAAATGGTAATGCCGGTATTATCAATATCATTATGAAGAAGAATAAACAAAAAGGGTTCAATGGAAAAATTGGTTTTAATATGGGCGCAGGTGCGCTTTGGGTGAGACAAGAAAATCTCCCGACGATAAGACCACAATATAGTTTTACACCTAAACTCAATCCTTCCTTATCTCTTAATTACAGGAAGAAGAAGGTGAATATTTTTTTACAGGCCGACAATAATTATACACATACCCTCAATAAAAATGAATTTGTAACACGCACTTATGATGATCAGACTGTAATAAGATCTCAATTGAAACGAAACAGGAACACAAATTACTTTACCAGTAAAACCGGTATTGACTGGAACATCAATGAAAAAAATGTTTTTACTGTTTCTGGTTTATTCGGAAGTGAAAAAGTTATTGATCATGGTGACCAACCTTTTTTTAATAAAGATCTGTCCGGCAGGCTCCGTCTTTGGCAGTTTCTTGAAGACGAATTAAAAACGACGGTGATGGGCACTGCGTCTTATCAACATAGGTTTAAGGAAGCAGGTCATTTATTAAATGTTGGATTTAACTACACTTTTCATCGTGAAGATGAAAAATATTATTACGATAATTATTTGCCAAGGTCTACCGGTACCGATGCATTCAAATTATTATCGGATGAAAGCGTATCTGATCTCAATGTAGATTATACAAAACCTTTAAAATATGGGCGTATAGAAACGGGCATCAAGCTTCGCAAAAGAAACATTCCAACCAACATGCATTTTATTCCGGGAGAAAATTCTGTTCTGGATAGCACTGCGGGAGGTTGGGCTGTGTATAAAGAGTTGATACCTGCTGTGTATGGCAATTATGTTTTTGAAAATAAAAAATGGGAAGCAGAGCTGGGCTTAAGAGTAGAATACGTGAATATAAAATATGATGTTAATCCCAATCACAATACTTATAAAAGCAGCGGCTATAATTACACACAACCTTTTCCAAATTTCAGGTTGGCCTATAAAGTAAATGAGAATAATAAATTGTCTGTATTTTATAATCACAGGGTAGACAGGCCCAATGAAGTTGATATACGTATCTTTCCAAAATACGATGATGCAGAAATTATAAAAGTTGGTAATCCTTCATTGCGCCCGCAATTCACCAATTCTGTTGAACTGGGATATAAGCATGGTTCAAAGAATGGATATTTATATGCAGCTGTTTACCATCGTTTCGCCAATGGTACCATTACACGTATTTCAAGTATTGTTCCCGGGAGTACATTGGTATATGCCGTATTTCAAAACGCAGGAAGAAGTTATAACTCTGGCATTGAAGCTATTTGGAATTACAAAGTCTCAGGAATTTATTCTTTTAATGTAAACGGCAATATTTACCGCAACCAGATAAATGCTTTTACAGTTCAAAATTTGTATCCGCAACCAACTGTTTTTTCAGATGCACAACAAACGGCGGTATCGGGAAATATAAAATTGAATAACGTCTTTCACCTGGCCAAAGCAATGGACGCACAACTAACGGCTGTTTACCTGGCGCCGGATATTATACCCCAGGGAAAAATAGCATCAAGATTTTCTATAGACATGGGAATAAAAAAAACTATTCAAAAAGGAAAAGGAGAATTATTCCTGAATGCAACAGATCTTCTCAATACAATGGTTATAAAAAAAGAAGTTCATGGTGCTGGTTTTAAATATACGAGTGATGATTATTACGAAACACAGGTTATTCGGATCGGATACAGTTATAAGTTTTAAAAGTATAAAGTATGTTCTGTAGTGATATAATAGAAGATGTAGCGGGATATGTTTACTCCTTTTTGAGGAAACATCTTTCTGCCGATCTTCATTTTCATAATCTTCAACATACATACAGAGTAGTTGAGGCGGCGAAGGAGATCGGAAAGAATTGTAATTTTTCGGAGGAAGAAATGAATATCCTTATAACAGCAGCCTGGTTTCACGATTGTGGTTATGCGATCACTTATTTAGGTCACGAGCAGGAAAGTAAAAAGATTGCCGGAGAATTCCTGGAAGCAAGATCCTGTGAACCGGATTTTGTTTCACTTGTTTTAAATTGTATAGAGGCAACACGCTATCCTCAAAAGCCACTTACTAAAATAGAAGAAGCAATTTGCGATGCTGATCTTTATCACCTTACGAAGCCTGATTACCCAACTCATGAAAAAGCATTGCGACTGGAATTTGAAATTTGTCTTGGACGTCAATATAGTGACGATGAATGGTTGAAAGAAAATTGCAGGATGTTTGCCAGTCATAGCTATTTTACTTCTTATGGGAAAAATGTATTGGAAAAATTTAAGGCTGTTAATTTCAATTTGTTGAATTGTTTACCGGGGCATGAAGAGAAATAAACACTATTCGTCATTGCGAGGAACGAAGTAATCTGTAGGTTGACAAAGTTGACTGGTTGACAAGTTAAAAGGGCTGCGATCCTTATTAACCAGTCAACTTTGTCAACCTTATCAACCAGAAGTTTAGATCATATCGCCATTACCTCTACTTTCTTTTTTTGATTTATTTGCGCCGGTAAATTTTCCATAATAACTTCTTTGAGGATCGAAATCAGTTTTGTTTTTGTAAATGTTTTTAAAGTAACCAAACTGATCTCACGTACAGGGGCAGGGCTTTTAAAATAACGAAGCATTGCTTTTTTTGAAGCGCTCATATCAAAGGTTGCCAGCTCGGGTAATAAAGTAATGCCACCGTTTTTGTCAACAAATCGTTTTAATGTTTCTATACTTCCCGCAGCATAATCAAAATGATTTTCAATAGATGCATCACGTTGTAATGCACAAAGGTTCATTACCTGGCTGCGTAAGCAGTGGCCCTCTTCCAGCAGCCACATTTTGTGTACATCAATATCACCGGGCAGTAAATATTTCTTATTGAATAATTTTTCTTTGCGTGATACGTACGCAACAAACTCTTCATTGAATAAAAATGTTTCTTTCAGTTCTGCAACGTTTAATGGTGTTGCCAATATGCCTGCATCCAGCGATCCGTTCTTTAACTGGCGAATAATATTTTCTGTTGTTAGTTCATGAACACTTAATCTTACCTGCGTATATTTTTTTATGAATGATTGAAGGAATTGCGGCAATAAATAAGGCGCTAATGTTGGTATGATCCCGATCTTTAATGTACCCGTAACAATATTTTTTTCCTGTTGGATCAATTGATGCATCGTTCCTGATTCGGCTAAAATTTTCTTTGCCTGTTCTATAACGATCATTCCCGTTTCTGTTGTTGTAACCGGGTTTGTCCGGATGAATATTTTAACACCTAATTCATCTTCCAGTTTCTGAACCTGCATACTTAGGGATGGTTGCGTAATATGGCAATGTGCTGCAGCTTTGGCAAAATGTTTTAATGAGTCTAGCGCAACAATGTATTCTAACTGGACTAAGGTCATAATAGGTTTAAACTATTGAAGTATAAAATTAATCAATTATAATTATTTGTGTAATATTCTAAGTTTGCTAGTAAAGAAGCTATAAGTTACAAGCAACAAGTTTTAAGTCTTGTTTCGTTTTATAAAATTGTTTCGTGTGTAATGAACAACTAATAGCTTGCAGCTTATAGCCAGATAGTTCAACCTTCATTTAATAATAAAACTCATACAATGTCAAACGAATCTAAAGAAACCGGTAAATGCCCTTTTCATAACGGGAGTTTACATCAAAATGTTGGTGGCGGTGGTACAAGAAACCGTGATTGGTGGCCAAACCAGTTAAAGCTGAATATTCTTCGCCAGCATTCATCTTTATCAAACCCGATGGATAAAGATTTTAATTATGCGGAAGCTTTTAAAAGCCTTGATCTTGAAGCATTGAAAAAAGACCTGCATGCATTAATGACCGATTCACAGGACTGGTGGCCTGCAGACTTCGGCCACTATGGACCGTTATTTATAAGAATGGCATGGCACAGTGCAGGTACTTATCGTGTACAGGATGGGCGTGGTGGCGGCGGCGCAGGCATGCAACGCTTTGCGCCATTGAATAGCTGGCCGGACAATGTGAGTTTGGATAAAGCACGCAGGTTATTGTGGCCAATCAAACAGAAATATGGAAATAAAATTTCCTGGGCCGACCTGATGATCCTTGCCGGTAATATTGCACTTGAATCAATGGGCTTTAAAACATTTGGTTTTGCAGGAGGGCGTGAAGATTTTTGGGAAGCACAGGAAGATGTTTACTGGGGTGCAGAAACGAAATGGTTGGGAAATGACATTCGTTATGCAAAAGGTTCGGCTGGTGTGGAAGGGCATGGTGTGGTTTCATCGGATGAAGATCCCGGCGGAAAAATGCATTCTGAAAAACTCGAAAACCCGCTGGCAGCAGTACATATGGGTTTAATATATGTAAATCCTGAAGGACCTAACGGTAATCCTGACCCTATTGCAGCAGCACATGATATTCGTGTAACATTTAGTCGTATGGCAATGAATGATGAGGAAACCGTTGCATTGATTGCCGGCGGCCATAGCTTTGGTAAAACACATGGGGCATCTTCGTCTGACCATGTAGGTAAGGAACCTGAGGCAAGTGATATTGCTGCGCAGGGTTTTGGCTGGAACAATAGTTTTGGCAGTGGTAAAGGCGCTGATACCATCACAAGCGGGTTAGAAGTTATATGGACCAAAACGCCCACACAATGGAGTAATAATTTCTTTGAGAATTTATTTGCGTTTGAATGGGAATTGACAAAAAGCCCGGGTGGCGCTCATCAATGGGTTGCAAAAAATGGCGATGCAATTATTCCCGATGCTTATGATGCAACAAAGAAACATGCACCAAGAATGCTTACCACCGATCTTTCATTAAGGCTTGATCCTGCATACGAAAAAATATCAAGGCATTTTCTTGAAAACCCTGATGCATTTGCTGATGCATTTGCAAGAGCATGGTTTAAATTAACGCATCGTGATATGGGACCGAAAGCACGTTATTTAGGTACTGATGTTCCGAAGGAAGAATTATTATGGCAGGATCCGATTCCAAAAGTTGATCATACATTAATTAACACTGCTGATGTTGCAGCACTAAAAGAAAAAATATTGGCTTCTGGTTTAAGCATTGCTGAATTGGTTTCAACAGCTTGGGCTTCTGCTTCAACCTTCCGTGGATCGGATAAACGTGGTGGCGCCAATGGTGCACGCATTCGGCTTGCTCCTCAAAAAGACTGGAAGGTTAATAATCCTGTACAATTACAAAAAGTATTGAGTGTGTTGGAAGCAATTCAAAAAGATTTCAATGCAACAGGTAAAAAAGTTTCATTGGCAGATTTGATTGTGCTTGCAGGTAATGTTGCTATTGAAAAGGCTGCAAAAGATGCGGGACATAATATTTCAGTCCCATTCAATGCTGGCCGCATGGATGCTTCACAGGAGAAAACTGATATTGAATCTGTTGGTTATTTGGAACCTGCTGCTGACGGTTTTCGCAATTATCGCAAAACAAATTCATCGGTTTCAACAGAAGAGTTACTGGTAGATAAAGCCCAGTTGCTTACACTAACAGCACCTGAATTAACTGTTTTAGTTGGCGGATTGCGTGTGTTGAATGCAAACTTTGATGGTTCAAAGCATGGTGTATTCACACAACAGGCTGGTAAACTAACCAATGATTTTTTTGTGAACTTACTTGACATGAACACATCATGGAAAGCAATGAGTGATGATAAAGAATCGTATTTGGGAAGTGATCGTGCAACTGGTCAACCCAAATGGACTGCAACACGTGCTGATCTTGTGTTTGGTTCTAATTCAGAATTAAGAGCGATCGCAGAAGTGTATGCAAGTGCAGATGCAAATGAAAAATTTGTGAATGATTTTGTTGCAGCATGGAGTAAAGTAATGAATCTCGACAGGTTTGATTTAAAATAATTAAAAACCACAGATTAATAAAAGGCTGTCTCGAAAGAGACAGCCTTTATCATTTTAAAAAAATATTAGTACCCCTAAAATATTTTAAAAGCTGTTCCGTCTTCAATAATAAAGGAGTTGCTGGTGCTGAATTTAAATAAAACGAATATTAAAGCTTTATAAAATGATGAACGAATTAACGATCAATACTGTTGAAACAAATCCTGTATTCAGCAATTTTTCCATCAACTCAAAAGGTGAATATGCAGAAATGGAAGCTACCATGCCAAGCGGGAGCAGGGAAACAAAATTGCATGTCCATCCCTTACAAACTGTACAACTCGAAGCCATTGATGGAGATCTTGGAATCATATTGCCAGACAGGAGATTAATAATAGCACCGGGGCTTCCTTATGAGATACCCAAAAATACAGAGCATGCATTTTACAATGCAGATGAAAAACCTGTACGTTTTAAAACCATTGTTAAACCTGCATTGCATATTGAATGGATGGCCAAAGAGATGATCGCGTCAACAAAAAGAAAGCAGTCTAAGCTAATGTCATGGATCGAGTATTCTTATATCCTCAACCAGATAAAAGGAGAGTATTATCGTTCGGGTATTCCAATCTTCCTTCAAAAGATCATACACCCCTTCCTGGCATTTTTCGGAAAAATTTTAGGCGTTGATAAAAGGATAAGACAGGTGACTTAATGAGTATGATCTGTAGGTATAAACGGGCAATCAACTATTAGTTGATTGCCCGTTGTTTTTTTATGTTGCAATAAACAACTCCTGCTCACTTTAATTAAGCGCACCTGCACCTACAGGAGCTTCAACTTTAATAAATGTGAGCAAATCTGCATTGATCCTTGCAGCTTCCGTATTTGGCATTCCATGCGGGAAGCCTGGATATGAAATAAGTTTACCATTTTTTAACAGCTTCATTGCTTTTACGGCTGTAAGTTCAAATGGAACGATCTGGTCATCTTCCCCATGCATAACGAGTACGGGTACATCCACATTCTTAAGATCTTCTGTAAAATCAGTTTCAGAAAAAACCTTAATGCAATCGTAATGTGCCTTGATGGCTCCCATCATTCCCTGGCGCCACCAGTTATCACGTATGGCTTGTGATGGTTTTGATCCTTCACGGTTATATCCAAAGAACGGGATCGTAAATTCCTGGAAATATTCCTGTCTCCGTGTTGCAGTATTCATACGTATCTCATCAAATACCTGCATGGGAACGCCGTCAGGATTATCAGCAGTTTTTAACATTAGTGGTGTAACTGCACTGATCAATACTGCTTTTGCTACGCGACCCTGTCCGTGTTTTGCTACATAACGGATCACTTCGCCGCCGCCGGTTGAATGGCCGATGTGAATTGCATTTTTCAAATCGAGCGCTTTTACCAGTTCGGCAACATCGGCTGCATAGGTATCCATGTCATGACCAACATCTGTTTGCGTAGATCTTCCATGACCTCTTCTGTCATGTGCAATTACCCTGTATCCCTGGTTCAGAAAAAACATCATTTGTGCATCCCAGTCATCACCAGACAAAGGCCAGCCATGATGAAAAACGATTGGTTGCCCGGTTCCCCAATCTTTGTAAAATATTTCAGTTCCGTCTTTTGTTTTAATTGTACTCATTTTTTTTTGTTTTTTAAATTGTTATTAATAAAAGATAACCTGTAGCTGTATACATGGCAAGTAATTATTTCCAACAGGTACATTGGTTGTTACTGATGCTTTCCTGCATCAAATTATTATTGCATGACACGCAATAATGAACAAGAAGATTTATCTAATCAAAAGCAGTTAGAGAGAGTTTTGAATCGTATGCTTTAAGTCATACAATTTACAGAAAATACCGGCATTAAATCGCCGACACGGGCGCTATTTTTTTTGATAACGAAAATTTCATCTGTTGTTTTCCTGGCGGGTTTGATTTTGTGTGGCTAAAAGTTATAAAACAAAAGAGACCGTCTCTTTTGAGACAGCCTCTTCTTATTTTATCATTATACCAAAGTTTACACTTTCATCATTTTATTTCGATTCAATTTTATTGAATCAAAAACTTCAATGTCTGTGTGTATTTGCCATCCGAATAAATAAGAAAATGTATTCCTTTACCGCAAAGACCCAGGTCTATTTGTGTGTAGTTAACATTGGCACTGAGCTTACCAACACCAATACTTCTGCCGATGCTATCCGTGATCATGATCTTTTCATTCCCTGTACTCAAAGGATGATAGAGTACTAAATGATTATCAGTAACAGGGTTGGTCCTGATACGGATCGGTAATTTGAGATTGTTGTGTATGGATACAACAGATGAGTAACTGTATTTTCCATCGATGTCAACCATCTTTAGCCTGTAAAACGCATTGCCCTGCAACAACCTGTCTTTATCCTCGTAGAGGTAATCATTTTTTGTAACAGCATTGTTTCCTTTCGCTTCTACACGTGCAAGAAATTCAAAATCGTCGGAATCGGGGCTATACTCAAGTTCAAAATGACAGAAGTTTGTTTCATTTTCCGTTCTCCAGCGCAACAGGCAACCTTGTCCATATAAGGAACCATCAAACCCTAATAACGTTAACGATAGTACGCCAAACGCATCAATGGCTACTTCGTAATAAGAACTATACGGGCCGGCACCACTACCTGCAAGTGTGGCAAGTTGTGTATTTGACCATTCGCCGGCAGGTGCATTAAATACATTGTCAGTATCGGGAGATTGGGGATCTGCACCATACGAACTATAAGGAGCATTTGCTGTTAATACAGCATTTTTTGTGGCTATCGGGAGTGTGAATTGTGAAACCCTGTCGAGGATCCAACCGTTGGAAGTACCTACAGTACCACCATGGTAGATGGCAAAATGAATATGCCATGTTCTACCGGGATACCAACCTGGAAATATGGTATTGAATGTCACTTCACCATTAGAATCAGTAACAGCAGTACCCCTGCAATATATTAATGATGCATTGTTAGCACCAGGGGAGTTTTGTCCCGAATGCCCGTTGTTCATACCTCCTGATGCATAATGCGAATAATAGCCATGTGCATTGCAGTGCCACACATCTACACGATATGCAGGTATAATGCCGCAGTTGTCGGTACCAAATACTTTAATCGTAAATGTATATGGAATGCCTGCCATGGCATCAACAATATTCGTTCTCCAGTACATCGCATCGCCACTTGGTAAAGAAGGAAAAGGTCCAAGTGTTTCGGATGGTACTAAAATGCAGATCAACGGAGAAGTTGGAAGATCGAACGGATATTCCCTGCTAACAGATTTTGAAAGTTCATTTTTTGAATCTGCCGCTTTTAATTTGCCGGCTACTCCTAATCCTGCTGCAACAAGGCCGGAGGCTTTGAGAAAGTCTTTCCTTTTCATAAAATATTTTATTTTAAACGAAGGCAGTAAAACTAGGTTGCCTTATTTTTCTAAACAAAATATATGGTTAGATCGTACTTTTTTACCGATTAATGGAGTGGAATGTTACATCGTATTTGATGGTGAATGATGGCTGCGATTTCGGTTTATGAAATATGAAACTGAGCAACCAGGTAATTTTCCCGCAGATATAAGAAGATTAAAATGCACGCAGATTTAAGAAGAATAAATCACTTTAGATCTGCGGAAAAAATAGTTTTGCTTTTGCTAAAAAAATATGAAGTGATTACCGGGCCTCAACACATCTGTTGCCCCGGAATTTCTTTTTCTTCTCAACCCAACCATTTTTTAGCTTTTTACAGTTATACTCCGGGGATTGATTAACTTCAGTCACCCCTAAAATAATTATCATGCGAAAACTATCCTTCCTCGTTCTGTTAACAGTGATCTGTTCTTTTTCCAGCCGCTCACAGTATGTAACAATACCGGATGCAAATTTGAAAGCTTCCCTGATGGTGATGTATTCAACCTGTTTCAATGCATCAGGGCAACTTGATACAACAAACAGCCTTATCACAGGTGAACAGTGGTTGGACATTTCTGCCGGCCCTGTTTCCAATTGGGATGGACTTCAATATTTTGATAATCTTTCTCAATTAAGTATTTCATCGTCTTTCGGCAGCGTTCCGGATATGCCATATGTACCAGTTTCGCTCAAAAAATTGAATATACACGATATACCAACCATAACTTCCTTACCTGCTATGCCTAACTGGATAACAGACCTGGAAATTTCTTACTGTTTCAATCTCACTGCAATACCTCCGTTACCTGCTTCGCTTATAAACCTTGTATGTCGTGGTGATTATAATGTAACTTCCATTTCCCCGTTACCTGCTTCACTATTGTCTTTGAATTTTTCGGATGGCGATGTATTGACGACACTTCCTGCATTACCTGCCGGATTGCAAAGCCTGGCTTGTTATAATGATCCACTGATCACCAGTTTGCCTGTTTTGCCTGCTACATTAACCCAGCTTATTTGTGCAAGCTGTAACATTACTTCCTTTCCGGCAACATTACCACCCTTATTAACGAATCTCAGGTTCGATAATAACCAGGTAAGTGTTTTACCAGCATTGCCTGCGGGGCTTTTAACACTTATTGCCAGTAGAAATCTATTAACGGCATTGCCTGCTTTTCCAAATAGCCTTACATCCATTGAAGTTGGGAATAATAATATTGCGAGCATACCAGCATTGCCTCCCGGATTAGTAAGTCTGGGTACCAGTTATAACCCGATAAGCGCATTGCCGGCATTTCCCTCATCGCTGGAGCATTTGGATTGTGTAAACAACCAACTAACGGGTTTACCTGCACTTCCGGTCAGCCTTACATTTCTTAATTGTGATTATAACCAGATCACAAGCCTTCCATCATTACCGGTTGGTTTAACAACATTGCATTGCGGAGGCAATCAACTGGCTGCATTACCAGCGTTACCTCCCAATCTCCAGGATCTGCTCTGTGTCAGTAATCAACTTACATTTTTACCGGATTTTCCGCAAACATTGCAGATGGTTTATTGCAATGATAATTATATCAGGTGCCTGCCGGTTTTACCAGAGCAAGGGGTTATACAAATTTATATGGATAACAGGATCGGTTGTATGCCTAACCTGCCAACCAACTATTCTTTTCATGTATCTGATACAGCAGGAGTAGGCATGGAAATAAATTATTCTTCTTTCGGACAATCCCATTTTCCTTTGTGCAGCGTGATCAATAACGTTTATCATTGCGCCGCTTTTCCTGTAATGCAGGGCAAGGTTTATAATGATAATAACAATAACGGTGTAAGAGATGCCAATGAACCTTACCGGGCCAATATAAGGATTAGTTTATCCAATGGTCATTTTACAACAACAGATAATAATGGATCTTACCAGATCCTTGCAGATGGGATCGGGGCATATACATTAACCTGTAACCCGCCAAATTATTATGCAGCTGCGCCTCCTTCATACAATTACAATTTCACTTCGTATGATACACTCATCGTAAATGATTTTGCATTGCAGGCAACCGCGATCGTGGATAGTGTTTCCATTTCTGTTACTCCTCAATACTGGGCAGCAAGGCTTGGTAATCCAATGCCTTATGATATCAGTTATGAAAATGCAGGAACAACTACACTTACACCAACCATTACTTTCAATTACCCAAATACACAGCTCATTTATGATTCGAGTTCAAATGCGGCTGTTGTTAATAATGGAACAAGCCTGCAGTTAAACGCAACAGCCATGGTTCCGGGCGATCGTGGAAGTTTTACTGCTTATTTTCATGTGAATGTAAGTGCAACAATTGACGATAGTATCCATGTTGATGGAATGGTAACAGCCGGTAGTGCAACGGGAACTGATACCGCGGTCAACGAGATAAGAGGCCCATTTGATCCAAATGATAAATTTGCAACACCAGTATTAACGCCAGAACAGGTGACGGCAGGAAAATTTATCAATTATAATATCAGGTTTCAGAATACAGGTAATGATACAGCATTCAATGTTGTAATAACAGACACATTGAGCAGCTTTTTACAGGCGTCATCATTACAAGTGATAAATACTTCTCACCCATGTAAAACCACTGTGATTGGTAATGCGGTTAGTTTTGAATTCATCAATATCATGTTGCCAGACAGTAATGTGAATGAGTTAAAAAGCCATGGATATGTAAGTTTTAAAATAAAACCACAATCGAGTGTAGTGCTTAATACCGATATACCCAATGCGGCAAACATTTATTTCGATTATAACCTGCCGGTACTTACCAATACAGCGATAACA
Organism: Ferruginibacter sp.; assembly: GCA_047601875.1. Lineage (GTDB taxonomy): Bacteria > Bacteroidota > Bacteroidia > Chitinophagales > Chitinophagaceae > Ferruginibacter. Next base: position 3,396,782 of record JASGIL010000001.1, read on the forward strand.
AAAATTGCAAACCTGTCAACGGTTCCATTGAAACTGCTTTCATTTTCTGTGCAAGCCAAAACAAAGAATACTGCAAATGTTTATTGGTCCACTTTCAATGAATATAACCTGCAGAACTTTGTGATTGAATACAGCACTGATGGAAACAATTATTCGCCAACAGCTACTGAAATTCCTAAAGGGAAACAGTATAATAATTATACAAAAGAAGTTGTTTTGCCTGCAGCAAGGGTTGTTTATTACAGGCTGAAAATAACGGATACAGATGGCCGCTTTTATTACGGGCCGGTTGTTACGTTAAAAATGAAAACCGAACCAGCTGGCTTTAGCTTTGTTCTAAACCCGGTTAAAGATGTGTTGAAAATTTCAATAAAGGATGCTGCTTTGATGAATACGACAGCAAGAATTATTAATACACAGGGATTGGTTGTTCAAAAGATAAATTTGAAAAATGAAACTGAAACAGTGAATATCAGCAATCTTGCTTCAGGTACTTATGTGCTTGAGACAGTAAGTGGCAGCAGTAGTTTCATTGTTATAAAATAGTACTTGCTATAAAATGCTATTGAAATATAATTCAGCTTTTTAACCAGGGTATTGTTATTTATGTGGAAGGCTTTTTTATAGCCGAACCTTGCTGCTTTTTCCAGTTTTACAGGGGAATTAATTAACTTCATTCACCCTAAAAATAACTGCATGCGAAAATTATACTTTCTTACACTGTTAACAGTGATCTGTTCTTTTTCCAGCCGCTCACAGTATGTAACAATACCGGATGCAAATTTCAAAACTTCACTGATGCAGGGATACCCGGGCGCTTTCAACGCATCACAACAGATGGATACAACTTATTTTGCTATTGTAAGTGACACTGTTTTGTATATTACCTCAGGAACTGTTAATGACTGGGATGGCATCCAGTATTTTGACGAACTCAGAGCATTGGAGATCAATACGGATATCGGTACATTTCCGTCAATATCCATCGTGCCTGCTACACTCAAAAAGTTGACTATAATAACTGCTTCAACTTCATTACCCACCTTGCCAGACTGGATAATAGACCTGACTATTTTTTCTAATCAAATATCAACACAGCCAATTTTACCTGGATTATTGGAACGTTTCGCATGGTATGCTAATTCACTTACCACTTTACCCACGCTGCCAGCATCATTAATATTTTTAGACTGTACGCAAGGCAATCTTACAACGCTTCCTGTGTTACCGGCCGGATTGCAAACCTTGATTTGTGTGGCGAATAGTCAATTAACGGCATTACCTGCCTTACCGGCTTCGTTAATAGAACTTGACTGTGGGGGATGCAGCATTTCGTCTCTGCCTGCGAGCCTGCCACCATTGTTAACAACATTATCTTTCAGTAGTAACCAGGTCTCCTTTTTGCCTACGCTTCCCACAGGTCTTCAAAAACTTTCCTGTGGTTATAATAACTTAACGGCGCTTCCTGCTTTCCCTGCAAGTTTGACGGAAATTGATGTGAGCAACAATCATATTACCAGCATACCAGCCTTGCCTGCTGCGTTGGGAATTCTAATTACCAGTAATAACCCCATAGGGACATTGCCGGCACTACCTAATAACATTGCTTTTTTATACTGTAATTCAAATCAACTTACAAGTTTACCGGCTTTACCTTCAAGCTTAGGATTATTTCATTGTGAAAATAACCTGTTGACTTCGTTACCAACACTCCCTGCAGGTTTATTTACTTTATACTGTGACACAAATCAACTTACAAGCCTTCCTTCATTACCAGCTTATTTAGAGGATTTACATTGTAGCAGCAATCAACTGGTATCGTTACCGGCATTGCCACCTGAACTCCAGAGTTTGGATTGTTCATTCAACCAGCTTACTTCTTTACCGGAATTTCCTGCGTCGATGAGTGTTCTTAATTGTAAATCAAATTATATCAGGTGTCTACCTTATCTGACAAGGACTACCAGCTTAAGCTGGTCAATCTATATGGATAACAGGATCGGTTGTATGCCCAATATACCTCCCGATTATACATTCCAGGTAACTGATACAATTAATCCCAATGCAGTATATTATTATCAATCGGGTCCGGGTGAGAATCATTTTCCGGTATGTAGCGTAACGAGTAATATTCATCATTGCAATGCTTATCCTGCAATGGTTGGCCATGTATATAACGATAATAACAATAACAATATTAAAGATGCGAATGAACCTTACCGGGCCAATGTAAGAATTGCTTTATCCAACGGCGAGTTTACCGTCACAGATAATAATGGATATTATGAGATCGTATCAGACACAATCGGGGTACATACATTAACCTGCCTGCCACCGAATTATTTTGCTTCTGTACCTCCTGCGTATAATTATGATTTCAATTCTTATGATACACTTATCGAAAATAATTTTGCTTTGCAGGCAACTGCAACGGTAGATAGTGTATCCATTTCAGTTATTCCACATCGTCTTACAGCCAGGCCTGGTTTTCCAATGCCTTATGATATTACTTATGAAAATGCAGGCACAACAACCCTTACGCCAACCATTGTTTTCAATTACCCAAATGGCCAGCTCATTTATGATTCAAGTTCAAATGCGGCTGTTATTAATAATGCAACCAATCTTCAGTTAAATGAATCCGCTATGGAACCGGGTGACCGGAGAAATTTTACTGCTTATTTTCATGTAAATGCAGGTGCAACACTTGGGGATAGTGTCCAGGTAATTGGGGTTATAACTGCAAATGCGGCGACAATGGCAGATACCGTTGTAAGTCGAATAACAGGATCATTTGATCCCAACGATAAATACGCCACACCTGTGTTAACTCCCCAACAGGTTACCGATGGAAAATACATTAGTTATAATATCAGGTTTCAGAATACAGGTAACGATACTGCTTTCAATGTTGTTATAACAGATACGCTGAGCAGCTTTTTACAGCCTTCAACATTGCAAATGATTGGTACTTCTCATCCATGTAAAGCAACAGTTATTGGTAATGCTGTAAGTTTTGAATTCCTCAATATCATGTTGCCCGACAGCAACGTTAATGAGTTAAAAAGCCATGGTTATGTGAGCTTTAAAATAAAACCACAATCAAGTGTGCCATTGAATACCAATATACCAAATGCAGCAAACATTTACTTTGATTACAACCTGCCGGTACTTACCAATACCGCTATAACACAAATTGCAAACCTGGGTACTGTCCCACTGAAACTGCTTTCATTTACTGTACAACCTAAAACAAAAAACACTGCAAATGTTTATTGGTCCACTTTTAATGAATACAACCTGCAGAACTTTGTAATAGAAAACAGCACTGATGGAAGCAATTATTCAGCAATCGCTTCTGAACTTCCAAAAGAAAAACAATACAACAGTTATACAAAGGAAGTTCATGTTCCTGCAGCAAAGGTTGTTTATTACCGGCTGAAAATAACGGATACAGATGGCCGCTTTTATTATGGGCCGGTAGTTACTGTAAAAATGAAAACCGAACCAGCTGGCTTTAGCTTTGTTCTAAACCCGGTTAAAGATGTATTGAAAATTTCAATAAAGGATGCTGCTTTAATGAATACAACAGCGAGGATCATTAATGCACAGGGATCGGTTGTTCAAAAGATATATTTGAAAAATGAAACTGAAACAGTGAATATCAGCAAGCTTGCTGCAGGTGTGTATGTGCTTGAAACAGTAAATGGCAGCAGTAGTTTCATTATTATAAAATAATGCTTGTTTTAAAATTCGTGATTCGATATCTGTGTTCCTTGTTCGATATTCTATATAGTTAATTAAAAAGAATGTCGAACACGGAATATTGAATCACGAAGTAAAACAAAAAACCGGCCTTACGGGGCCGGTTTTTAATTGCCGTATTTATTTCCGCATCAGAACATCGAGCAGATGAGGACGCTTAGAGTGATCACCACAAACCACAAAAAATACGAGTCTATTTGTTCTGTTTCCATGATTAATAATTGTTGTTTGGGTTTTTCATATGAATATCATTGCCTCATCATACTGCATGAAGCAATAAGGATTACTCAGCGGTTTTTGGACCTATTACTGTTGCAACTTCTTCTACTGAATTGCAAGGAAAGCCAGCGGTCTTTGCGTGTTGACGCACCAGGTCCTCATTGAGCGCCCTGTACACACAATAGATCTTATTGCCAGTTACATAGCTGTGTACCCATTCGATTGATGATCCCATTTCTTTTAATACTGCACAGGATTTCTGTGACATTTCTTTTAATTGTTGAGCTGTTGAGTTTCCTACACCTGCTACTTCACGTTCGATTACATACGTTTTCATGTTGTTTGTTTTTGTTGTTACTAAATTGTTTTTGCTTTTTTGTCCGAAAGACATTTGTGTTGTGAATAAAAATGCTGCAAATAATAAACAGCAGCTTTTAATGACTTTTTTCATGATTATTTTTTTGTTGTTATTTGATGATGTAAAATTAGTACCGGCATGGGGGCTAAGGCTATAACAAATCATGCAGGTAATGGTAAAGGGTATGATAGAAATCGTTCATTGAATGGTAAAAACAGTTCAGGGGAAGCTTAGAGCTGCAAGTCTGATCAACTTCGTTAAAATATTTTTTCTAACGAACTGTCGATGCTATCGGTAATTTTATTTCTTTGAATTTTCGTTGGTAGAAATGAAACTCCCCTCTCCTTTGGAGAGAGGTTGGGGGAGGTTGTCTAAATATGTTGCTAAAACAATCTGTTATTGAGCTAAGTATTCTTACTTGAGTAATTCAAGATAAGCCATCGGCAAAAGCTCGAACTTTTGCTTAAAACATTTTGTAAAATAAGAGGCGCTCGTAAAACCTGAATCAAAAGTAACCTGTGCAATATTATAGCATTGCTTTCTCATAAGTTCTTTTGCTTTCAATAAACGATAATCTTTAAGAAGTGTATTGGGAGATGAGCCGGTAAGTGAAATGATCTTACGATACAATTGCGATTTACTCATGGCCATTTCCTTTGAAAAGGAATCAATATCAAAATCTGCATCCTGCCAGTATTTTTCAAGGTTATCAAATAACGCACGCAGAAGATTTTCATCCTGCAACGAAAAACACAGGTATTGCGCTTCTTTTAATGAATGATCTTTTGCCACAAAATTTTTAACTGTATTGGATACAGCGATCTGCCGGTTGCCCGTAACAAAACAAAGATGCCGGGCGAATTGAATGGTGTCGCCGAATATTGTATTGCTTTTTTCCATGGGTTCACCTCCATGCAATGCCAAACGATAACCGGTTTCATGCAAGGCTGCTTTGTTCAGATCTGTCAAAACACTGTTTGCATATTCGATCGCCTTGCCGGGAGAAACGAAAGAAAGAATATATCCTGTACCATCATGTTCTGCTTCACGACCACCATACTCGGTCAAATGTTTCCTCACGATCTGTTGTTGAGCATGTAACATCGCCGCTGCTTTTTCATTTCCAAGTTTGTGTTGTAATAAAACAGGGTCCTCATGATCGATCACAATGATTATACGATAAGAAGGATCTTCAAAAACTTTCAACCCATCATTGGAAACGGTTGCATTTTCGGGATCATATATTCTGCCAAGGAAAGATTCTACCACATTGCTGCTTACTTCCATCACCCTGTTGGGCACCAGCCCATGTGCCTGGTTGTGCATTTCTACCACAGCATCTTTGTTGGGTGCTTCGATCAAACAAAAAATACTTTCCCTTTGTTCATCGATCCAATAGGTCATACAATTACAACCATGGTCATGCTGGTGCAATAAGTCTTTACGATGTGCGTCTGCTACGTCTTTGGCTTTAACACCCGGAACAATATGAACATCCATGTAGATTGGCATCCGGCAAAAATATATTTTTTTTAATGTAATGCACTCACATAAATATGTTAGTTTAAGCTTTATGTTGTTTAGTGTCTTTTTGACTTCGTGACGAATTGTTACCATAAAGACACCAGGACAGAAAGTAGCGCTAAGAAAAACCTGTAGCTTTAATGTGCGATCAATTCTATGTGTATATTTATTTATAAAAACAAATCAATGAGATTGTTTAAAAAACATTTTACTAGAATAGTTATAACAGCTTTAGTAATTTCTTTCTCAACAAACACATTTGCCCAGGAACAACAATATTTTCCCGACCCTGATCCTGCCATTCAAAAACGACTGGAAGACTGGCAGGACCTTAAATTCGGCCTGCTCATGCATTGGGGTACATACAGCCAATGGGGTATTGTGGAAAGCTGGAGCATTTGTCCCGAAGATCTTAGCTGGGCAACAGGAGGAAGAAAACCGGGTATCGCTGACAGTTATGATGAGTACGTAAAAAAATATACCGCACTTAAAACGACTTTTAATCCTGTAAAATTTGATCCTCAAAAATGGGCAGATGCAGCCAAAGAAGCAGGAATGAAGTATCTCGTGTTCACTACAAAACACCATGATGGTTTTTGCATGTTTGATAGTAAGTACACAGATTATAAGATCACGGATAAAGATTGCCCCTTCTCAACAAATCCACACAGCAATATTGCCAAAGAAGTATTCAATGCATTTAGAAAAGATAATTTCTGGATCGGCGCTTATTTTTCAAAGCCGGACTGGCACAGTGATTATTATTGGTGGAAACAATTTCCTGCAGGTGATCGTAATGCAAATTATTCCATACAAAAATATCCTGCGCAATGGAAAAAATTTGTTGACTACACACACAACCAGGTAAATGAACTGATGAGTGATTATGGTAAGATGGATATTCTTTGGCTGGATGGGGGATGGGTTTGTAAAAAAACAGATGAAGAAGTGAAGACGCAATTATCCGAGGTTTATGAAAACAATCGTTTTGCACGCAATCCCCAGAGCCAGGATATTGATATGGCGGGTCTTGTTAAAGCAGCAAGAGCAAAGCAACCAGGGTTGATCGTTGTTGATCGTGCAGTTCCCGGGCCATATCAAAATTATCTTACACCCGAACAACATATTCCGGAAACAGGGTTGCCTTACCCATGGGAAACATGCATGACCATGGCAACAAGCTGGAGTTATGTTCCCAATGATGTTTATAAGCCTGCAAAAGAAATCATTCAAAAGCTGGTAGACATTGTTAGTAAGGGAGGAAATTATTTATTGAATATCGGCCCCGGTCCCAATGGAGAATTGGACCCCATCGCTTACCAACGATTAAAAGAAATTGGCGCATGGATGAAAATAAACGGGGAAGCAATCTATGGAACAAGAATGTATCATGTGTTTGGTGAAAATGATAGCATTCATTTTACGCAATCAAAAGATAAGAAGACACAATTTATTTTCCTTTCATCTTTTCCCAATGATAAAGTGTTGCTTACTAAAATTGGTATTGATAAGGGCGCAACTATTCAAATGATTGGTTCAAATAAAAAACTATCATGGAAAAAAACGGAGCATGGAATTGAAATCGCTGTTCCACAAAATATGAAACAGCTTGGTGAATATGTGTGGGTGCTTAAAGTGCAACAGTAAAAAATTATGAGCATATTTTTAACCACAGAGTGCACAGAGGTTTTCCACAGAGTTTCACAGAGTGAGAACAGACTCTGTGAAACTCTGTGCATACCTCCTTTTCCTCTGTGGTTTAAAAAAATGTCTGTTAGATCCTAAAAAGAAAAAATGATAAAATCCATTTTCATTAGTGCGATAAATTTATTTTTAATTGTTTGTACTCACGCACAATCAAAATTTCCATATAAAGACCCCAAACTTAGTATAGAAAAACGTGTCAGCGATTTGTTACAACGAATGACCATCGAAGAAAAATTCTGGCAAATGTTCATGATACCAGGTGATCTCGATCATGCAAAGCCCGGGCAGTATGATCACGGTATTTTTGGTTTCCAGGTAAGCGCTGCATCTGCCAATAACAACGCAGCGCAACAAATACTTCAGTACAATACAAAAGAAACTGCAGTAGGTCTTGCAAAAAAGATCAATACCATTCAAAAATATTTTATTGACAGTTCGAGGCTGGGCATTCCCGTTATATTCTTCGATGAAGTGCTGCATGGATTGGTAAGAGAAGGTGCTACATCTTTTCCGCAGGCAATCGCATTGGCAGCAACATGGGACACAACATTAATGAGTAGTGTTGCAAATGCGATCGCTGTGCAAACAAAGGATCGTGGTATCCGCCAGGTGCTTTCACCCGTGATCAATATTGCAAATGATGTGCGTTGGGGGCGTACAGAAGAAACCTATGGTGAAGATCCGTTTCTTACTTCACAAATGGGAATTGCATTTATCAGCGCTTTTGAAAAAAAGAATATCATTACCACACCCAAACATTTTATTGCGAATGTTGGTGATGGTGGTCGTGACAGTTACCCCATTCATTTTAATGAAAGGTCACTGGAGGAAATTTATTTTCCTCCCTTTGAGGAAGTGATAAAAAAAGCCGGTGCAAGGTCAATCATGACCGCATATAATTCCTTAGATGGAATTCCCTGTTCAGCCAATAACTGGCTGCTGAATGAGAAATTAAAAAAACAATGGGGGTTTACTGGTTTTGTAATTTCTGATGCAAGTGCAGTAGGCGGCGCCAACGTGTTGCATTACACAGCAAAAGATTATCCTGATGCGAGCAGGCAATCGATCCGCAATGGACTCGATGTTATTTTTCAAACAGACTATAAACATTATGAATTATTTATTCCTCCCTTCTTAGATGGAACGATCGACATAAAAAAAATTGATGAAGCCGTGAAACGCATATTGCGTGCAAAATTTGAACTGGGCCTTTTTGAAGATCCTTATGTTCGTGAAAACAATATAGAAACCCGGCAACAAAAAAATGATTATAAAGCATTGGCTAAAAAAGCAGCAATAGAGTCGATCGTGCTTTTAAAAAATGAAAAAGCTGTTTTGCCTTTAAATAAAAATATAAAATCCATTGCTGTTATTGGTGCTGATGCCGTTGAAGCAAGATTGGGTGGATACAGCGGACCCGGCAATGGCAAGCAAAATATTTTAGATGGTATTAAAAAAAGAGCTGGCAATAAAATTCAGGTTGAATATGCTGTAGGTTGTGGGAGGGAAACAAAAGAATGGATAACAGTACCTGCAAATTTTTTAAGCAATAGCGATTTAGGAAATATGACACCGGGATTACAGGCATCATATTTCAATAATGTTTCTATGGAAGGTAGCCCGGTTGTTAAAAGGGTTGATCATTTGATTGATTTTAACTGGACATTATTTCCACCTGCAACAAATATCAATCTTGATTTTTATTCTGTCCGTTGGGAAGGTTTTTTGCAGCTGCTCTCAAACGGGCGACTATAAAATTGGCCTGGATGGCAACGATGGATTCCGCCTTTACCTCGACGATAAACTGATCATTGATAACTGGCAAAAACAAACTTACAATACAAAGCTTGCAAACTATCATTTTGATAAAGATAAAATGTATAAGTTAAAGGTTGAATTTTTTGAACCTAACGGTAATGGTCACATTAAATTGATCTGGAGTGCAGGTATTAAAAACGATTGGCAACAAAAGATCAAAGAAGCGGTTGCTGTTGTATCAAAAGCATCTGTTGCAGTAATTGTAACAGGAATAAAGGAAGGAGAATTCCAGGACAGGGCTTCGCTTTCATTGCCCGGCCACCAGGAAGAACTGATCACTGCAATTGCAGCAACGGGTAAACCTGTAGTTGTTGTATTAACAGGGGGAAGCGCTGTTACCATGAGCGCATGGTTAAATAAAGTAAGTGCAGTTGTAAATGCATGGTATCCCGGCGAAGAGGGCGGTAATGCTGTGGCTGAAATTTTATTTGGTGATGCAAATCCCGCAGGTCGTCTGCCGATCACTTATCCAATTTCAGAAGCACAATTGCCACTTGTGTACAATCATAAACCAACGGGGAGGGGAGATGATTATAATAATTTATCCGGTCTTCCTTTATTTCCTTTTGGTTTTGGTTTGAGTTATACGCATTTTGAATACAGCAATCTGCATGTTGATAAAAACAATATTTCTAAAAATGATTCTACAAGTGTGCGTTTTATTTTAAAGAACACAGGCAAAACAGCAGGCGATGAAGTTGTGCAATTGTATATAAGAGACCTGTTAAGTTCTGTTGCCCGTCCTGTAATGGAATTAAAAGGTTTTCAGCGGGTACATCTTTTGCCAGGCGAAACAAAAGAAATTGTATTTATGATCACGCCGGAATCATTGAGTATGCTAAATGAAAGTTTACAAAAAGTTGTAGAGCCTGGTGATTTTCGTATTATGATGGGGGCTTCATCGAGGGATATTCGTTTGAAGGAAACGTTGAGTGTAGTTAATTTTTAAAATCAGATATTATTTTCTTTACTTCTTCATACACATGCAGCCATGCCTGATCTATTGTTTTCCAATTTGGATTATTTTGCCAGGACGAAATCACATTCCCTTTTCTTGGTAATGCGTTTAGATTTTTTAATATTTCAATATCACTCCAGCCACAATCTTTAATAATTATAGGGATTACAACACATTCTTTATTTTTCTGTCTTTCAGTGATAATTTTTAATTCGGTTTCCCTGATATACTTAGTGTTCAAAAAATCTTTACTAATTAATAGAAATATTATTTCACTGGTTCGTAATTCATTTTCAATTTTATCATTCCAATCTTCACCAGGAATTAAAAGAGTGTCATCCCATGATTGAATTAAATTATTATAGGTGCTTAAGGGAGCCAAATGTTTTTTAAAATCTTCTAAGTAATTAACTCCGTCTTTATTGGATTCACCATCAAATTTTGAATATGATATAAAAGTTTTTAACGGCTTAGTTCTTGCTTTATTAGCTTTCTCTTTTGTTTCTTTTTTAGGATTTGATAAACCCACTGTGAATAGCAAAGCTTCAATCAATATCTCTTCGCCACTTTCATTGCAAACAACATAATCCCTCTTTTCGGACCAGCTTATCAACCTGTCATAATGGAAAAGACTTGGCTTATTATTGGTTTGACATTCGATACAATTACAAGGAACTATAATTGTTGGAGTTACTCCTTTATAACCGTCCGTTATATCCTTCATAGCATTCATTATAACTATAATTAAACTCCTTGCATCTTTACCTTTAGTCTTAATACTTATTTTGCGATTATAAAAGTTCTCAATTATCTGACCCGAAGCCGTATTTGTGTCATTTTTTAAGTTTACGGCGTTATTCCATACATCATTATCCGATTTGATTGATCTACTCAATTCAGCACTAATTTGATTTACAAGGCCCTTGGGCATAAATTCATACTGATATTCGAGGCGCAAATAAGATTCAGTTTCAGGCCATTCATACTCAGGAGGCATAGAAACAAGACGTGCGGGAATTATGTAATCTTCCTTGATATGTTTTTTGGGAAATGCGATCTTAAAAACCTCGAGCATTTTTTTTAAGATATTATGTTTGCCTGCATAAGATTGGCCTTGCCATATTCTTTTGAAATCTGTTGATAATATAAATCCTCTGCGATTTTGTATTTCACTATCATCTATGATTTCGTAAACGGCATTCATCGCCCAATCAGGTTGGAGAATTACCCAATCTTTCAAGTCTTTATTGTCAGAATACCATAAAATAATTCCCAAAGAATGTAGAAAACTGGCTAAATCCTGGACATTAGTTAACTCTTCAAATTTTTGAAAGTTTGTTTTTCTGCATATTTCAGCAAACAGATCGAAAGAGATGCATGGTTTTGATTTCGCTTCAGAAGCAATTGCTTCACGTACAGGAATCCATGATTTTGGAACTCCTTTTCCAAAATGGGGTAAGTTAAATATTTGATTAATAATTGAATCCTTCATTGCCTTTAGACCCTCATTATTATTAGGTAAATTCAATTCATGATAAGGAAGTTGCCCTGTCTTTATAATATTGAAATTATTATTAGATAAATAATAACCGATATCATTCCACATTACTTTATTTCCATCGTGACAGGTTTGACCAATTATTATAGGGCTGTTACCACCAAATTGAAAAATAGTTGGTATCCAATATTCAAAATTGTGATTTGATTGTCGTGAGGATGCCAAAAGAACAAAAACTGAATCAGCGGTTAGGAAAAAACGATGTACAGGATAATACACATCTTGTCCTCCAAAATCCCATGTGTGGGCTATATATTTGTTTCCTGAATTTTGATCAAATTCCCAATCGTAAATTTTTATTCCACGAGTTCGATTGTCTTCGGTTGGCAACCCGGCGTTTAGATTTAATAATCTTTGTTGCAAAGAAGTTTTTCCGGCACTTCCTTCTCCAACGAAAGTCACTTTGGCTTCATAAATAAAATCAATTCCTTCATTCTGAATTCTTTCGAAATGTCTAAGGATTGCTTCATTTCCATTTTTAATTATGGTTTGTAAAGATTTGTCTATTGAATTATTGCTTAGTTTTATTACATTATTTTTTGTTCCAAATAAATCAATAGTAACACCATTTTTTATTAGGTCAAGAAGCGGTAGTATATCCTTTACATTGTTATTATCTAAATTTACATCTTTAAGATTTTTGAGGTCTGTTAAAAAACTAATGTCATCAATTTTATTATTACTAACACTTAATGTTTTTAATCTTTTAAGGCTGGAAATAAAATTGTAACTTAATGATTTCGTATTATTAAGGTAAAGGTTTTCTAGATTTTCCAGTTTAGACAAGCCATCAAACGACAAGTTTGTAATATCATTAAGCTTGAGCGTATGTAGGTTGATTAATTCAGTAATAAAATTTAATGAGGCAATGTTTGTGTTGCTTAGATTTAATGTTTCCAGTTTTTTCAAGACTTTCAAAGAGCTTGCATCCTTTATTGGATTATCGTATAAGTATAAAAATTTTAAGTTTTTTAAATCAGAAAGAAAGTTTATTTCAGTAAGGTTGCAAGCTATTAAATACAAAGATTCTAATTGCTTGCAATTGACTAATGAAGAAATATTAGTGCCTTTTCCCCTTAATAGAAATTCTGTGAGCGTTGAAAGTTTAGAAACAAAACTTAGGTCAATGTTTTGGTCGTTATTTTCTAGAAGTAAATATTCTAATTTTTTAAATCCTTCTAATACGGAAAAATCTTTTATATTATTGTTGTAAAGATTTAGTTTACGTAAGTGTTTAAAACGAGCTAAGAATTTAATATCCGTAATTTTATTTCCACTTAAGGATAAATATTCTAAACTTTCCAAAGCTGGTATAGTATTAAAATCATTATTTGAATTGTAACTGATGTCTAATACTTTTAATTTTGAAAATTCACTAAATATCGTTAAATCCTTAATGTTGCAATCAGTCAAGTGTAATCCAATGACTTCGTTTTCATTATCAACACTAAAACAACCTCTTATTTGGGGCTCGTATGTAAATTCTACTCTTTGTAATACTTTTACAATTCTTTTTTCAAGTGTTAATATAGCCCTAGGCTTTTCCATAATTTTTTATAATTTATTTATTCTATTTTTTCAAATATAGATTTTGATTTTATAAAAAAAACAGTGAATACACCTTTTATTGCAAAAAATGATAAAGTTAGAAGTGGTTTTTATGTTGAGAACATATTGAGGGTTTAACGCACTAAAATAAATGATAACTATTACTAAAAATTAGTGACGCATCGAATAGTAATTTCTTTCAACTAAGATGTTTACTTATCATTAGTAGGAATGATCAACAAAGGAATACTACTATGCTTCAATACATGTGTCGCAATATCCTCTGTCCATAATCTTTGAATACCATGATGACGGTGTGATCCCATTACAATAAGATCTGCATTCCATTCTTTTCCGAATTCAAGAATACGATTGGTTGTATCACCTTCAAGTGTATATGTTTCAATATTACTGTCGCCAAGATGTTGTGCAGATGAAGACAAAAAGTTTTTTGCCTCTTTAATGATTTCTTCCATCAGTATATCACTGTTCTTCGAATAAAAACCTTTGTATCCCATAATGGGAGAATATTCCACAGCATAATATTCAGGATTGGTAATAATGTGTACGAGGCAAACCTGTGCACCAACTGCTTTTGCATATGCATAACCTGTTTCTGCTACATTTTGTGCTGAAGGATTATAATCCAGGGCGATTAATACTTTTTTCATTGTCTGAGTTTATAGATCAAATTTAATGCATTTGGTTTCACGCAAAAGCAGGTAAGAAACGCAAAGGCCGCAAAGAAATAATCTTTGCGGCCTTTTGTATTTTTCTTTGCGACTTTGCGTGAAACCAAAAACAAAGCCCTGTAATTCCAGGGCCTCATTCAAGAGAACTTAGTTTTTAGGTTTCGCGTCTTTGTTCTCTTTGTATCGCATGTCAGGTGTGCCGTCTTTTTTTACTGGGGTAGCTTTTTTTGCTTTGAATCTTTTGTCAGGAGTGCCATCTTTTTTCAATGGAGTAACAGCATTTGTTGCAGCAGGAGCTGGTGTAGCCGCAGCTGCCGGAGCAAGTGATTTTGCAGGAGCTGCAGTTGTAGCTGCTTTATCCGCTTTTGGTTTTGCCAATCTCTTTTCCGCAGGAGCAGGTTTCATTTTGTCATCTGTTGGCGAAGCTGCTTTCGCTTTAGTTTCCATTTTTGCCTCTTTTTTTGCAGGCGCTGCTGTTTGTGCATTCGAAGCAACTGAAATGGTAAGTAAAGAGAAAAACCCAAGAATTACTTTTTTCATTGTTTGTAGGTTTTGATTAAATAAATTTTACTGGTTAAAACTACATGAGTATAAATGCAAATAAAAGCCATTGTAGCCGGATAGGCAAAAACAATCGTTGAAAAGTTTTGAACATCAGATATCAGAAATCAGACATCAGAAAGCAACCATTATTTAATATTTCTTTAGCTGATTCCTGATGTCTGATCGCTGATTTCCTGCTTCTGGTAGGACTTAAATTTATAAATTGCACTCAACATTTACTAAATAACATGAACTGTTTAATCATCGACGATAATAAAATAGCCAGGACAACCATGAAGCAACTGGTTAGCCAGAATCCAGACCTGGTATTGCTTGCAGAATGTGAAGATGCTACCGAAGCCTATAAACAAATCATGGCTACAACGGTAGATCTTTTGTTGCTGGATATAGAAATGCCGGGCATGAGTGGTATTGATCTTGTGAAAAATTTAGGTTTGAACAGGCCACTGATCATTTTTACAACATCAAAAAAAGAATACGCAGCAGAAGCTTTTGATCTGAATGTTGTTGACTATATAACAAAACCCGTTTACCCGATCCGTTTTTTACAGGCCATTGAAAAAGCAAAAGACGTTTTTCAAAGCAATAAAGAAGATGTAAAAATTGTAGAAGATGAATTTCTTTTTGTAAGAGATTCAAATATTGTGCGCCGGATAAATATCAACGATATTTTATTTGCAGAGGCAATGGGTGATTATGTAAAATTATTCCTGCAACAAAAATATTATGCCATTCACTCTACATTAAAAGCTGTGGAAGAAAAACTTCCTGCCAATAAATTTTTACGTGTACACAGGTCATATATTGTACAGCTGAGTAAGATCGATACGGTTCAGCGAGGCATGTTGCAGATAAACGGAAGATCTGTGCCGGTGGCGGATGCGTATAGAGCAGTGTTGAATAAACGGATGCAGATTCTTTAAGCTTCAAAAATTCAAAAGAAATATTCAATATTCAACGCTCAATATTCAATACTCATCGGAAAATCCATTTCATTTAAACATTGATCATTTACCTGAACATTGAATATTTCTTATAGACTCTTCGCATACATAATTGCCCCTCACCGATTCATTTTCCTTGTTGAACGATAGCTCCTCCTGATATATCTTTTCTATACTTTCCACAGCTTTCATCTTTTTATCTTTAATGAACAGCAGGGAAACTTTACACATGAAAGCAGGACACACTGTATTTTTCTTATTATCCATAGCGGGATTATTTGCGATGGATTTTATTTTCCTTTCTGTTTTAAACGGGCACAAAGGCACATGGATGATCCTGCTTGCGGTTTTTGGGATCATTGTAAACATTCTCTTACTCTTCTTTTTTTTAGCAAGGTTTTTTAAATTACCATTTTGGGACAACCACAAATAGCTTTAACTTAACGCCCCCTTAGCAGCTGTTTAAAAATAACCAGCAGAATTTTATTATATCAAAAAAGTGGCCCGTGGGGACAAGCGCCACAGCGGTTAGCCGCAGTTGGTGTCCCCACCAACCGCAATATGGGAATGTTATGAAGATCAAAAAGCTTATTTATTACATCACATCAGTATTTATTGCAGGTACAATGATCCTTATCGGGATGCAATACATTACCAGTAAAAATGTGAATGAGCTTATCTCCGGCAATGAAAATCTTTTGAACGAATTTCAACTGAGCAACAAACTTACCATGTTG
Source organism: Ferruginibacter sp. (assembly GCA_047601875.1). GTDB lineage: Bacteria > Bacteroidota > Bacteroidia > Chitinophagales > Chitinophagaceae > Ferruginibacter. The sequence continues at coordinate 3,413,174 of JASGIL010000001.1, forward strand.
CAAAAAGATATGTTGGTTGTTGATAATAAACTTAAAAGTGCCATCATTACCAGTGACTCCAATAAATTAAAAGATTTTGAAACAGGACTTATAAAAATAGAGAATGATATTGCTGAACTTGAAAACGCAAGTGACAACGACAGCATACAAAAATATATCAGCGAACTCAATACACTTGTTCATCATAAACTTCAATTCAGTTACGATGTTGTAAACACTTTTAGTCATTCCGGCAAAGAGGCTGCTGAAATATTATTTGCAACGGGTAAAGGAACAGGTTTGTCGCAGGATATTTTTTTAGTGGCCCAAAAGATTGATAAGAACAGGCAGCTCATTCTTTCACAAACTACCAATGCGATCGACAATAGTGGTAAGCGTGCGTTTCGCTGGGGCGTGATCATGATCGCTGTTGTATTGATCCTGTTCACAGTCATTTTCTGGTTCATCATTACGAGAATGAAAAAGCAGTATGATCTCATAGACCAGTTAAATGCCAGTGAGAAAAAAATAAAGGAGATCATGACGGTAAAAGAGAATTTTCTTGCTAACATGAGCCACGAGATCCGTACACCCATGAATGCGATACTGGGATACACTAATTTGTTGCTGAGGAATAATTTGGATAAAGATTCAAAGCTTCATTTGTCAACCATACAAAAATCCGGGGAGAATTTGTTATCCATCATCAACGATATATTGGATATTTCCAAAATAGAAGCAGGCATGATGCGGATAGAAGAAGCACCATTCAGTATAAGAGGACTTATTCATTCAATAGAAGTAATGTTTAAGAATAAGGCAGGGGAAAAACAATTGTCATTGATAACAAGCGTTGATTCAAAAGTACCTGACATATTATCCGGTGATGCCACAAGATTAACCCAGGTATTGGTAAACCTCGTAGGCAATGCAATTAAATTCACGGATAAAGGTTCAATAACAATAAACGTAACTCAAAGAATTACCAATGATGGTAAGGCTGATATTTTATTTCGTGTATCAGACACCGGTATTGGAATTGAAAAGTCGAAACTGTCAACCATCTTTGAACGTTTTATCCAGGCTGAAGAAACTACAACACGTAAATTTGGTGGTACCGGGCTCGGCCTTGCTATTGTAAAAAACATCATAGAGATTCAAAAAGGCGATATACAAATAGAGAGCGAGCCAGCTGTTGGAACAACCGTAATATTTAATATTCCCTATAAGATATCAGGTAACACTTCTGCGAATGCAAAAGATATAAATACAATTACGGTAAAACCATTTGAAACAACCTTGTGGGTATTGCTTGTTGAAGACAACCTGATAAACCAGGGACTTATAGCGCATCTTTTTAAAGAATGGAAAATTGAGTATGCGATTGCAAATAATGGAAAAGAGGCGATAGCTATGTTACAGGATCAGCAATTCGATCTTATATTGATGGATATCCAGATGCCGGAAATGGATGGTTATAGTACAACACAAAAGATCAGGCAACAGCTAAAAATAAATACGCCGATCATTGCAATGACAGCACATGCGATGGCCGGAGAGCGGGAAAAATGTTTGAGTTATGGAATGAATGATCATATTTCGAAACCGGTAAGGGAAATGGATCTATATAAACTGATCACGCAGTTTGCTAAAACAAAAAATGAAAAAGATAATATCGAACATGTGGTGGGCCATTTTTCTACCATCGATCTTAACTATATGAAGGAGATAAGTAATGGCAATAAAGAATACGAACAGATCGTAACCGCACAGTTCATAGAAATGATCCCTGTTGAAATAGATTCTCTTTTAAAAGCACATAAAGCAAATGATGCAAAAGCAGTGAAGCAAATCGCCCATAATTTAAAAACAACAGTTTCTGTGATGGGGCTGAATGTTTTGATAAATGAACATTTAGATGCGATCGAAAATGATTCATCGGGGAATGGGGAATTGAATGAGCATATTAAAGCAGTTTCAGTAGTGTGCGAAAAGGCTTTGGAAGAGGCGAAAAAACTATATAAAATGTATGATTGATGTATGACGTATGATGTGAGATGTATGATTTGTGAAGTGTATGATAAGACTAAGACGCATTAAATTATAAGGAAATCAGGCATCAAAACATAAGACATCTTATTGCTCTTTCCCACGAATCACATTAACATACTTTGGTAAAATAACAGCATCCAGGTTTTTCACTTTCCCCAGGTATTCTCCATCAATTTGAAAATGCACATTCCTTCTTGTTTGTATCTTAAGAGAAGTTACATGAATGGCTTCTATCTTTTTTGGGTCAAGGCTTTTGGGCCTGAACAATGTTTTTAATACTTCTATGAATGAGAGCTGGCGAACAAGTACCACTTCAAATTTCCCATCATCCAATTTTCCTTCAGGGTTAATGGTGGCGCCGGTCCCATATTTACTTGCATTGGCAAGAACAACCATAAACACTTTTTCTTTAACAGGCGCATCAGCTGTTTGAATATTTACTGTAATTTTTTGCGAACGCCACAAAGTTTTAATCATCACTTTGGCATAACCAAGCCAGCCCCTCAGTTTTCCTTCTTCAAAATATTTAATGAATTGTGCGTTCAGACCGATATCAGCAAGGTGCAGGCACATATGTTTATCATTGATCTTGATTGCATCACAAATCAGCACTTCTCCATTTTCAATAATGTTAAGTGCTGCAGTTGGGTCTACTGGTATATTCAGTTCCTTTGCCATGCCGTTTGCAGAACCTGCGGGTAAAATTCCCAGTGCAGCATTCGTTCCGGCAATTAGTTTTGCAACAAGTGCAACAGTTCCGTCTCCACCTACAGCGATCACCCTGTGTGGTTGCAAAGCAGCAATATTTTTTTTTAATTCACTGACATTTTTTTCAAGAATAAAATAATTGATGTCATGTTGCTTTCCGGTAAAATAATTGCTGATCATATCCTGCCATGATATGTTGTTTGCCCCGGCACGGGCATTTATCACAAATAATAATTTTAAGCTGCCATTCATTTATTAAATTTATGAGTAATGAATGTAGAAACAACAAGCACTGTAAAAAAAAGATCTTTATTTAAAAGATTTAAAGGGGTGATCTTAAAAACATTCAGGTTGACCAACAAACCTGTGGTAAGGTTGTATACCGGTTATGGAAATAAAACACATTGTTTTTTATATGGACATGTCTTCTCACTCAGCCCGCTTCCAAGAAAAAAACATAGGAAAGATATTTTACTGAATACGCTTGCTTTGCTGCGATTGTTCATGGTAAAAACAAAAAAAGGAGTAGTGCTGCAATTTGTATGGGCAGGAAAAAAATACATTACAAGATCAGAAGCAGATGGGTTCTTTAAATTTGAATGGGAACCTGCAGTTGCACTGGCAGCGGGTACCCATCACGTAGAGGTAGCGATGCTTGATGGCATTGATGGAAATATTATTGCTAACGCTAAAGCTGCTTTAATAATACCTCATTACAATGAGTTTGCTTTTATATCGGATATTGATGATACATTTCTTGTTTCTTATTCTTCCAATCTTCGAAAACGTTTATTTGTATTGCTTACTGAAAATGCATTGAGCAGGAAACCATTTGATGGGGTGGTGAATCATTATCAATTGCTTTCAAATGCACATGCTCCGGAAAATACAAGCAATCCTTTTTTTTATGTATCAAGCAGTGAGTGGAATTTATATACTTATATCAGGGATTTTTCGGCACAGAATAAATTACCGGAAGGTGTTTATTTATTGAACCAGGTAAAAAAGTTCAAACAGGTTTTTAAGACCGGCCAAAATAACCATGGTACAAAATTCATGCGCATCACCCGTGTACTGGAAGCTTATCCTGAACATCGCTTTGTATTGCTTGGTGATGATTCGCAGGCCGATCCCTCTATTTATGCATCAGCTGCCGAACATTTTTCTTCACAAATTTTTTGTGTCTACATCAGGAAGGTCGGTAAAATATCAAAACAGGATGTTACTGAGAAATTAAACACAATAGAAAAGAAAGGTATACACTGTTGTTATTTTACTCATAGTTCAGAGGCAGTCGCTCATTCAAGATCAATAGGATTAATTTCGCATGCATAAAAAATACAGGATAATAGGCATCAGAATTCAGGCATCAGCAATCCGATTTTAATTTTTAATTTTTAATTTTTAATTTTTAATTTTTAATTTTTAATTTTTAATTTTTATCTGCCATCTTCTCCGTCTTCACCAACAGCCACCTTGCTAACAATAACCAAATAATACCCAAACAAAATCCTGCAATCACATCACTGGCAAAATGCACTTTCAGGTAAATGCGGCTGAAACCGATCAGTAAGGCAAAGCCAAAACAGCCAATGATCAGCAACCATTTCAGGAAATTATTTTTTATCGTCTTTGAAACGATATAAGCAAGTATTCCAAAAAATACAATGCTTGAGAAGCTATGCCCGCTGGGGAAACTGTAACCGTGCACTTTGGCTATAACGGGTAACATTGGCCGCTGTCTTTTTAGAATATCTTTCAACAGGAACATTACAGCAGTGCTGGTTAAAGATATGGCAGCGATCTTTATTGAATACAATCGATATTTTTTTATAAAAAGGAAGATTACCACAAGTATAATATTGGCCGGTAATAAAAAATTTACGGATCCAAAGAAGGTGATGAATTGCATTAACGCAGTATTGCTGCTGTTAATATGAGGTTGAAGCAGGGAAAATATATGTTCATCAAATGCTGTATTCTTGTCTTCAAAAACCATATCAGCAACAGACAACAATACCCACAGGCAAATAATAAAAACAATAACAAGCACCACCAGCTCTAATGATAATTTTTTCAACTGGCGCATAAGAAAACTACCGCCTGTTATATCTACTTTCAGCATGCTAAAAATCTTAAATCTTAGTTCTTACATCTTAAATTAAACATCTGTAAGTTTTATGCCAGTCTTTTCAAAGGTTATTTTTCGTTGTTTGTACAAATTTCCCGTCGTCATTTTAAACGTTTTCTTACTCATGCCAAAGAACGAATAGATTTCTTCAGGATCACTCTTATCATAGTAAGGCAGGTAACCATTATTTTCTTTAAGTAGTCTCAGTATTTTTTCTGATTCATCTTCAACACGATTGTAGCCAGGTTTGCCGGCTGCCACATCTATTTTATTATCGGCATTGTAAATTTTCTTGATGAAGCCGGGGAATTTATCTCCCACCGTGATGTTGCGGTAAATTTCATTGTGATGCAACACACCGGTATGCCTGTTATTGATGATAACAACATAGCCAATATCTGTTCTGCGGTAAACAGTAAGATCAACTACTTCCAGTTCTTTTACCGTAAGTTGTTCATTACTTAAATATGATTCAATTTTTTCTGTAGCGGCTATGCGTCCTGTTTGTTCATCTAGGTAAATTTTTACCAGGTACTCGCCATTGGGTAACATGTTATGCTGCTGTTTTGATTTGGGTACAAAAATATCTTTCATCAATCCCCAGTCTAAAAAAGCGCCCTGGGGCGTAACACTCACGGCACGCATTTTTACAATATCTCCCAAAACACCTTTTGGTTTTTGTGTAGTGGCAATAAGCCTGTCCTCACCATCGTGGTAAACAAATACTTTTAATTCATCTCCTTCTTTTGCACCTGCAGGTACAAATCTTTTGGGTAATAATATACCTTCATTGCCATCATCGAGGTAGAGGCCAAAATCTACAGCACGCAATACTTTCAATAAATTATATTCGCCGACTTTTACCATGATATTAATTTAATTGCAAGTTAAGATGTTAGTTATTAGCTGCAAGCTGTGAGCTGTGTGATACTATGTGAAAAGCAATTTACGGACTTTGGAAATGTTGAAAATAGTTTTAAGGTATTGAAGAGCTCTTAATTCAGCATTCAGAATTCATAATTCAAAAATTCATGACTATCTTCACGCTACCAAACTAAGAAACCCTTGAACTTTACGAATTTCGGATTTGACAGCCGGCTCATGGAAGGCATCGACGCTTCAGGATATGAAGAAGCCACCCCGGTTCAGCAACAGGTGATCCCACACATACTTTCAGGAAAAGACATCATTGCATCTGCGCAAACAGGCACGGGTAAGACAGCGGCTTTTTTACTCCCATTGATCAATAAGATCATTACTTCAACACACGACCAGCATACGATCAATGCACTGGTAATTGTGCCGACAAGAGAACTTGCAATACAGATCGCCCAGCATCTTGAGGGGCTGTCTTATTTTGCAAGCATTAGTTCGATAGCAGTGTATGGTGGTGGCGACGGCAATGCTTTTGTGCAGGAAAAGAAAGCGCTAAGCATGGGTGCAGATATTGTTGTTTGTACACCCGGTAAAATGATGGCCCATATTAAAATGGGTTATGTAAAACTGGATGGATTAAAATACCTGGTACTTGACGAAGCAGACAGGATGCTTGATATGGGATTTTATGACGACATCATGTTTATCATAAAACATTTACCGGCCAAAAGACAAAACCTGCTTTTTTCTGCCACCATGCCGCAGAAGATAAGAGAACTTGCAAGAAAGATCCTTCATCAACCGGAAGAAATAAATATTTCTATCAGCAAACCAAATGAGAAAATAACACAGGAAGCTTTCATTGTTCACGAGCCGCAAAAAATTCCGCTTGTTTTGTATTTATTGAAAAAGCGTGATTTTAAAATGGTATTGATTTTCTGCAGCAGCAAACTAAGTGTAAAGCAACTCACACGTGAGCTTAAACGAAATAAGATAAATGCAGATGAGATACATAGCGATCTTGACCAGGACAAACGTGAAGAAGTATTGATGCAGTTTAAAAGCGGCCGTTTGCCGGTACTTGTTGCTACAGATATCCTGAGCAGGGGTATTGACATCGACGATATTGATCTTGTTATCAATTTTGATGTGCCGCATGATGGTGAAGATTATGTTCATCGCATTGGCCGTACCGCCCGTGCAGCCGCAGAAGGAAGCGCTTATACACTTGTAAGTGTGAAAGAACAACGCAAGCTTACAAGCATTGAAAAACTATTGGGCAAGCCTGTCCCCAAGGCCCAGGTGCCGCCTGAATTTGGTGAGACGCCGGAGTACAATCCTGTTACTTCAAAGAATTCAAAAAAGCCAAGACGATTTCAAAATAAATCATTCAGGAGAAATCAATAAATATTTTCCGAACAATTATTTTAAAACCTGATTACTTTAACCAAATAAAACAATCCAAATGAAAAAACTTTTAATGGCAGCCATTACTCTTTCATGTTTTGCAATTGCGCTGAGCCTGGTTCAAATCAGTTGCTCAAAAGCAAAAGCGCAGGCGTTTCAAAATCAGAATAATCAAAATAATCAGAACAACGCAACAAATGCTACCCCGGTTGGCAAAATTATTTACGCAGAATCAATTCCAGGAGTTCTTCGTTATTCAATTGCCAATTATGACGGGTCGGGAATTCAACATTTAAACATTCCTTTTCCTGCAGGGTTTGCCACATCCAGTACCAAACATCCTGTTTTATCTCCTGATGCAACAAAAATATTTTTTGAGGGCCGTGAAACGGCGAATATGGTTTACGGAATTTATTCATGCGATACAAGCGGAGCAAATTTTACCAGGATCATTAACTGTGATCCGAATGCACTGGATGTGCAACTTGGAGGAGCATACTAGTGTTATAACAACTTCACACAACATAGGTTTTTTATAAAATCTTTGCGGCTTTTGTATTTTCCTTTGCGCCTTTGCGTGAGGTCCGGTAGTCCTTAATTGATCTCATGCAAGCAAGGAAAAGCATAAAGGAGCAAGAGGTAAAATGTTTTTAATTTTGAGATGTCAACCAGAACTCAACCAGTTGACATCTCTGTTTTTGCAAGAAAAAAAACACTCAGATTAGTTTTTTTTCTTCTCACAAACTTTTCCATTTTAAATATCCCCATAAATATTTGTGTTTTTTTCAACATGATTTAGTGTTGTTAAACCTCCCCATTTTGTCCTTTTAGCCAATATATTTGTACAAAGGATCTTTATCAGCGCTGTTCCCAATATATTATCAAGTCCCATTGAGTATCTGCCAGGCATTACTGCACTGCGGGGCGACATGTTGCGCAAAGAACTAAACATTTTCAGCTTTAAGGACCTGCTTGAATTTTATCCATTTCGTCATATTGATAAAACAACGGTTGATAAGATCGCACACTTATCTTACGATTCAGAGTACACGCAGGTGGCAGGCGTGCTTATTGACATGGAGATCATTGGACAAAAAGCCGGTCGCCGGCTGGTGGCACATTTGAAAGACAATACAGGTATTATCGAACTGGTATGGTTCCAGGGCATTAGCTGGGTAGAAAAAATATTGCATGTCGGGCAGCAATACCTCGTGTTTGGTAAACTCAGTTTCTTTATGAACCGGCCGCAGATAGCGCACCCGGAACTGGAAAATTACAGTCCAAAGAATGCAGATGGAAAAGCGCACCTGGAACCCATTTATCCCTCTACAGAAAAATTAAAATCAAAAGGAATTACGGGAAGGGGCATTGGAAAATTCACACACGAACTTTTTCAAAAAATTTCAGAAAAAGATCTGCCGGAGAATTTACCTGCATCCATTATAACACAGTATAAATTCATTAAAAGATTTGATGCATACAAACACATTCATTTTCCGGCAACAGAAGCGTATTACCAGCACGCATTGCGCCGTTTAAAATTTGAAGAATTCTTTTTTGCACAGCTACGCATTCAATTAATAAAAATAGAAAGACACCGTTTCAGCAAAGGACTTGTGTTTGAAAAAGTAGGCGGGTTGTTCAATGATTTTTATAAAAACAAACTTCCTTTTACATTAACCCGTGCCCAGCAAAATGTATTGAAAGAGATTCGGAGGGATGTAGGTACCGGCCGCCAGATGAATCGCCTTTTGCAGGGCGATGTAGGTAGCGGCAAAACAATGGTTGCTTTGCTAAGCATGCTGATCGCTGCAGATAATGGTTTTCAAAGTGTGCTGATGGCGCCTACTGAAATTCTTGCACAACAACATTTCAATAGTATAAAAGCATTGCTGGATGGATTGCCAATCACAGTAGATATTTTAACGGGTTCAACAAAAGCGAAAGAAAGAAAAACGATCCTTAAAAATTGCGAAGATGGTTCCCTAACGATACTCATCGGCACCCATGCGATCATAGAAGATAAGGTCATTTTTAACAACCTTGGTTTTGCAGTGGTAGATGAGCAACATAAATTTGGTGTAGCCCAACGGGCGAGGCTCTGGAAAAAAAACACAATACCTCCGCATATTTTAGTGATGACCGCCACGCCAATACCAAGAACACTTGCACTAACGGCTTACGGAGATCTTGATTACAGTGTAATAGATGAATTACCACCAGGAAGGCAACCAATCACCACCGTTCATCGTAATGAAACAGCGAGGCCACAGGTAATGGATTTTATTAAGGAACAGATCGCAGAGGGCAGGCAGGCTTACATCATCTACCCGTTGATTGAAGAAAGCAGCAAACTCGATTATGAGAACCTGATGAAAGGGTTTGAAGAAGTAAAATCTTTTTTCCCCGAACCCAAATACTGGATCAGTATGGTGCATGGAAAGCAAACTGCAGAATTAAAAGAGACCAACATGCAGCGATTTGTTTCTGCAGATACTCAAATACTGGTGGGCACAACAGTAATTGAAGTTGGGGTGAATGTACCCAATGCTTCGGTGATGGTGATTGAAAGTGCAGAGAAATTTGGACTGTCGCAATTGCATCAATTACGCGGCAGGGTTGGAAGAGGCGCTGATAAAAGTTTTTGTATCCTGCTCACCGGGCAAAAGCTATCGAATGATGCAAGGGAACGACTTAAAATAATGGTGAGTACAAATGATGGGTTTAAGATCGCAGAAAAAGATCTTGAAATAAGGGGGCCGGCGAAATAGAAGGTACAAAGCAAAGCGGGGTATTGAACTTTAAGCTTGCCAGTATCGTGCAGGACAAAGCCATGCTGGAAGCAGCTAGGGCAGCAGTAGAAAAAATAATAGAAGAAGATGCCGACCTTCAGCTGGAAGAAAATTTGCCGGTAAAAAATTATCTCCAGCAGCAAAAAGGCAAGACCCTTTGGAGTAAAATAGCCTGACCCATTAAATAATAGTTAAACCAGATTTAAGATAGGGCCGGCTCAAACAAAGCAATAGATTTTATCGTTTATAATGAGTAAATTGTAAAAAAGTTAACCGATTGATCAGCGTGTATAAAATATTAGGTGGGTTGTTGCTGTTTTTCTTAAGCTTTTCTCTTTCAAAATCCGCTAAAGCCCAAATGGAATTCGTGGAAAATAAAGGGCAATGGGATGAAAAAGTTCAATACAAAGGCGATTTTAAGGCAGGTAATTTTTTCCTTCAACAAAAAGGGTTCACCGTACTATTACACAATGCAAAAGATCTGAGTGCAGTTAGTTCATGGGGACATGGTGAAAAAGAAGGGCCCGTTACCCTGCATTCATTTGTTTATATGGTCGACTTCCTGGATGCCTCAGACGGGGCCAAATCAACACCCGCAAAACCCAAAGATTCATACAATAATTATATACTGGGGAATGATCCTGCTAAATGGGCCTCAAAATGCAAGATCTTCAATGAGATCACTTATAAAAATGTTTATCCCAATATTGATGTGCGTTATCATAGCGATGCGGACAAACTTAAGTATGATTTTATTATTCACCCCGGCGGTAATGTCTCTTCCATTGCCATGCAGTTCAGAGGGCCACAATTATCTATAAAGGGAAGAGAACTATTAATTAAAACACCGGTTGGCGATCTGAAAGAATTGTATCCTTATACTTATCAAACCTCGGGTAATGGAAGGCAGCAGGTAGAATGTAAATATGTACTCAAAAACAATGTGCTTACATTTAGCGTTAAAGATTATGATCCCAACCAGACTTTGGTAATCGATCCAACAATTATATTTTCATCTTTCTCCGGAAGTACTGCCGACAATTGGGGATACACCGCAACACCCGGCCATGATGGTTGTTTATATGGGGGAGGAATCGTTTTTGCAACCGGCAATACCGGGCTTCCTACTACTCCTGGCGCATTCCAGACAACTTTTGGAGGTGGTGCATATGAAAATAACTTTCCCGGCTACGATGTGGGCATTTTTAAATATTCACCAACTGGTAACGCAAGGATTTATGCAACTTACCTTGGCGGCGGCGGTAATGAACAGCCTCATAGCCTGATCGAAGATGGACAGGGTAATTTAATAATAGCGGGTAGAACCAATTCAGGTAATTTTCCTGCAACCAGTCGTCGCGGCCCCGGTGGCAACTATGATATTTTTATTACAAAACTGAGCCCGTCAGGCGCTGGTTTAATAGGTTCAGTAGTAATTGGAGGATCTGGTAATGATGGTGTGAACATTCGTCCCAAATACACAGCACCGCCAGGTACAGATGCTATCCGCCGGAATTATGGCGATGATGCAAGAAGTGAAGTGATCTATGATGGGGCAACCAATATCATTCTTGCATCTTGTACACAATCCACTGATTTCCCTATAGCCGGAGCTGGCATTCAATCTACTTTTGGCGGCGGCAGGCAGGATGGTGTGATCTTAAAATTCAATTACAATCTTTCAAATTATATATTCGGCAGTTATTTTGGCGGAAATGGAGATGACGCATGTTTTGTTACCAGTATTAATCGTTCAACAGGGAATATTTATGTAGCTGGTGCAACAACAAGCAGCAATCTGCCGGGCGATAAAACTTCTGTGATAGGACCTAATTATAATGGCGGTGAAACAGATGGTTTTATTACTGAAATTACACCCGATGGTTCAGCCATTGTTAAAACATCTTACCTCGGTACGAATAAGGCCGATATGGTGTATGGGCTCAAATTCGACAAATCCGGTTACCCTTATATTATGGGTACTACAACCGGAAGCTGGCCCATAATAAGTATTATACCAAATTCGAGTTATCACCCAACTCCAAACAGTGGCCAGTTCATAAGTAAACTAAAACCCGATCTTTCGGGATATGTTTATTCAACAATTTTTGGAACCGGCGGATTTACACCTAATATTTCACCGGTAGCATTCCTTGTTGACAGGTGTGAAAACGTATATGTATCCGGGTGGGGTGGTGGTGTTAATAAAACCCAGTCATACAATCTCGGATCAACCTTTGGATTGCCGGAAGTAGATCCACTACCGGGTTTACAGAATTTTCCTCCTGATGGTGCAGACTTTTACTTTTTTGTATTGGCAAAAAATGCAAGCAGCCAGTTGTTTGGCTCACACTTCGGCCAGTCTGGGGGTTTTGGTGATCACGTAGACGGAGGCACAAGCAGGTTTGACGAGAATGGAGTTATATACCAGGCAATATGTGCAAACTGCGGAAATGATGTGGCGTTCCCTACTACACCCAATGCAGTTGAACCGGATAACATGAGCGATGTCTGTAATGAAGCAGTTGTAAAAATAAAAATGAATTATGCAGGTGTTGGTGCCGGCTTACAGGCCGAAATTGATGGGGTCATCAATGATACATCGGGTTGCGTTCCCCTCGTCGTTAAATTAAGAGATACGCTTGCGCTTGGTGTAACATTTTACTGGGATTTTGGAGATGGTGTAAAAGATACGACAACAAGCCTGGATATCATCCATACCTATAACAATGTGGGCCATTACCACGTAATGCTCATTGCAGAAGACCTGAATACCTGTAACATGAGAGATACTGCTTATGTGATCATCCGGGCAGGCAATAATGTGGCCTCGCTGGATTTCAGAGCTGTAAAAGATACACCCTGTACCAGTACCACGTATACTTTTTATAATCAATCCACATCATTGTTTCCGCCCAGTTTTAGCCCCCAGTCTTTTACATGGCAATACGGGGATGGATCGGCACCAGAGATATCATACAATGGAAGGCATACATTTCCGGGTCCCGGAATATATACTGTGATACTTACTTTAAGTGATACGAATTATTGCAACTCGCCTGTTTCGGATACCATGCTGTTGCGTGTATTTCCGCTTGTAAAAGCCGACTTTAAAACATCACAACTCGGCTGTGCGCCTTATACGGCACATTTTCAATTTACAGGCGGGCAGGCAGGCACAGATTTTTTCTGGAATTTTGGCGATGGAACACATTCTACCGATTCAACCGATGCAAATCCCACACATTATTATGCAAACCCGGGTGTTTACGCTGTACAGTTAATTGTCAGGGATACCAATACCTGTAATAAAATTGATACATCCGCCTGGTTCAATATAACTGTTTTACAAAAACCGGTAGCGAAATTTACCTGGGCACCCAATCCGCCGCAGCGAAATACAGCCACACAATTTACAAACCTCTCCACGGGAGCTGTGCGTTATTTGTGGGATTTTGGTGAAGATGGTGAAACTTCTACTGAGGTCAATCCAAGGCACCAGTTTAACTCAACAGGAACGTTTACAGTTACATTGACCGCTTATAACCAGAATAATTGCGATTCAACGGTTTCGGTTGTAATAAGCGCACTTGTTGATCCGTTATTAGATGTACCCAACGCCTTTACACCGGGACGCTTTGGAACAAATGGAGTTGTAGGTGTAAAGGGTTATGGTATCGGTAAAATGGACTGGAAAATATACAACAGGTGGGGACAGCTGGTTTACCACAGCAATAACAGGAAACAATCATGGAACGGTATGTATAAAGGGAAATTACTTCCAACTGACGTATATGCATACACGCTTGATGTGATATTTACTGATGGTAAGAAATTGCGAAAGACAGGGGATATTACTTTGTTGAGGTAGAAGCTTTGGAAGGAATTAAAATGAATAATTAAAAATTAAAAATGGATGGCAAATGGAAATTAAGGCTGAATTAGGAAGATTTTAATTTTTAATTCTCAGTTTTTAATTTTAAATTATATCGCTAACCATTATTAAAGATTAACACAATAGATAATTGTTGAATAAGACCACGATCATACAGAAGAGCAATAGAAGGGCATGGATGCAACTCATTTGCATGTTGCTGTTCATGCCTGTGACCTTGCAGGCACAGGATCTTCATTTTTCACAATTCTTCAATACACCACTTACAACAAACCCTGCGAACACAGGTTTTATACCGGATGCAGATTACAGGATCGGCATACAATACCGCAACCAGTACAGCAATATCATGGCGGTACCATATAAAACAATGAGTGTTTTTGGTGATGCACAGGTTTTCAGGGACAGGTTTGAAAGCGGCTGGCTTGGTGTTGGTGCAGTATTGTTAAGTGACGTTGCAGGTAGTGGTAGCCTTCGTTCGAATAAAGTGTATGGTTCTATCGCATATCACCAAATGCTGGGAGAAAGCAGTCTTTTCAGTGCAGGGTTTAATCTGGGATGGGCCAATAAAACCATCGACCCGACAGCATTAAAATTTCCGGACCAGTTTGATGAGAACATTGGTTTCTTTGACAGTAAAATACCAACTACAGTTACATTGTCACGTACAAGTATAAATTATTTTGATATACAGGCGGGGGTGAATTATGCTTATTTCCCGGGAGAAGATGTGTACATCAATGCAGGATATTCTATTCACCATGTGAATAAGCCAAGAGAGTCTTTTTTTAATGATAAAACCACCACCGAACAGGAGTTTATTCCGGTGCGGCAGATCGCTTTCCTGAATGCGATCCTGAAAGTTAATCCAAGCGTTATACTCAATCCCAATGTTTATTATACCAGGCAAACAAAAGCATCTGAACTTGTTTTAGGCGTAAACATGAACTATAACTTAAGTGAGTTTGGAGAAAAACAATTGATAGCAGGTGTATATTACCGTAATAGTGATGCATTGATACCAATGCTTGGCCTGGAGATCAGTGCTTACCGTTTTACTTTTAGTTATGATGCCACCATTTCCAGGCTCAAAGAATTTAATGGGTCACGCGGAGCGCTTGAATTCAGCCTCATTAAAAAAGGTTTTTACAAGGATAACCAGGACAGGCAATCGCTGTGTCCTAAATTCTGAGTTCTGAACGCTGAATTATGAATTAATTCCTTTTTTTCTAAAGTGATATACTTCACGGCTGATTTATTCAAATAAAAAATTATACACCAGGAATATGCTGTAAGATTTATTAATAATAATTCAGCACTCAGAATTCAACATTCAGAATTCCTAACTTTTTACGATTTTCGCTTAATTAAAAAAATTACATGGCGATCAGTGCAGGAGAAGCAAATACTTTCCACGAATACCTTTCGGCGTTCAAGAATATTACAGGCGATGCATTTGTTTTTACAGATGAAGAAAGTCTTGACAAATACGCCCACGATGAAACAGAGAACCTTCATTTTTTACCGGATATTGTTATCAAGCCACGCACAACAGCAGAAATAAGTGGCATTATGAAGATCTGTAATGAGCATAAAATTCCTGTTACACCAAGAGGCGCAGGTACAGGTTTAAGCGGTGGCGCATTGCCACATAAGGGCGGCGTTTTGATCTCGTTCGAACGCATGAATACCATTCTTGAAATTGATGAACGCAACCTGCAGGTAACAACTGAATCGGGTGTTATTACCGAAGTATTACAAAATGCAGTAAAAGAAAAAGGGTTGTTTTATCCGCCCGATCCAAGTAGCCGTGGAAGTTGTTTCATTGGCGGCAATATTGCAGAGAACAGTGGAGGTCCCAAAGCAGTAAAATATGGTGTTGTAAAAGATTATGTGCTTAACCTTGAAGTGGTATTGCCCAATGGAGATGTGATCTGGACAGGAGCAAACGTTTTAAAAAACTCAACTGGTTATAATCTCACACAATTGGTAGTTGGCAGTGAAGGTACACTCGGTCTTGTAACAAAGATCGTTTTAAAATTGCTGCCGCTTCCCAAATACGACCTGCTGATGCTGGTTCCTTTTAACGACCTGCAAAAAGCAGGTGCAGCAGTGAGCGCTATCTTTCGTGCAGGGTTTACACCAAGTGCTCTCGAACTGGTAGAAATAAATGCACTAAAGATCGTAAGCAAATTTGTAGATAGTACAGTAGTGCCCGTTAGTGATGAGATGGCGGCACACCTCATTATTGAGCTGGATGGAAACCACCAGGAAACATTGATGACAGAAATGGAAGCCATCGCAGCTTTACTGGAACAATATGATTGTGGTGAATTGTTTTTTGCAGATGATGCACAACAAAAAACAGAACTATGGAAATTACGGCGCCGCGTGGCCGAAGCAGTAAAACTGGATGGTTATACAATTGAAGAAGATACGGTGGTTCCGAGAGCAGAACTTCCGGCACTGATAAAAGGCGTTAAGGAACTTGGAAAAGAATATCATTTTGAAGTGGTTTGTTATGGCCATGCAGGCGACGGAAACCTTCACATCCGTATAAAAAAACCAGGTAGTATTTATAGTTTAAATAACCCGGATGTAATTCCTGCTTTGAAAGCATTGTTTCAACTGGTAAGATCATTAGGTGGCACCATCAGTGGTGAACACGGGATCGGGCTTATTCAAAAAGAATACATGGATATTGTATTTGAAGAAGCCAACCTGCAAATGATGCGTGGAATCAAGAAAACATTCGATCCCAATAACATTCTCAATAGCGGTAAAATATTTGATCTCTAGTTTTTATAAAACCTGTATATGAAAAATATTATTGTATTTATTTTAATTTCTTTTTTAAGCGTAAACAGTTTTGCTCAATATAAAGAAGTGCAACCTCACGAGAATAAAGATGAAGAGCGTGGTGGTTTTCAAAAAGATCATCTTTTTACGGGAGGTGGTGTTCAGCTTTCATTGTCAAATTATGATTTTGTTGTTGGAGCCAGTCCTGTTATTGGTTATAGCTTTAATAAGTGGTTTGATGCAGGTATTGGGTTTAGTTACCTTCATATTTCCGAAAAAGAAGCTTTTGACGATGGTTATAATGTATACTTAACCGGGAATAAAACCAGGTTAAATGATTATGCTCCTTTTGCCTTTGCAAAGTTCTATCCTTTAAAATTTATGTTTATCCAGACGCAGTTTGAAGAAAATTTTATTACCGCAAAATATATTCAAGGCGGAGTTACTATTCAGAAAAATGCTTACAATGTTAGCAGTTTACTCATGGGTGTTGGCTATTGTGGAGGAAGGGAAAACGTGGGAGATGCATTTTACTATATTTCACTTTCTATTGATGTATTAAAAAATAAGAGATCACCGTATGTTCAACAGGTTTTTAATAGTAATTACGAAGTTGTAAACGTAACATACCTTCCTGTTCTTCGTGCAGGCATTCAGATACCTTTGTTCCAGGGGAAAAAAAGATGATCGATCATAAATAATTTAATAATGCTGACGGTGTTCTCAACACCGTCATTTTTTCATCAGGCTTTCCGTATAAAAAATTTTCCTTCTCCATCATTTGTATATGTGCAATAAGGTGATCATAAAAACCACCTGAGTTCATAAAGAATATTTTTTTATCGTGAATGCTCAACTGGTTCCAGGTAAGCATTTCAAATACTTCATCCATCGTTCCATAACCACCGGGTAAGATAATGGCTGCATCACATTTTTCATAAAGCATTTGTTTACGAATATGCATACTGTCTACAATGGTAAGTTCTGATAAGCCTTCATGTTTATGTTCCAGGTCCGACAACATTTTTGGAATGATGCCTACAACTTTTCCATTTTTTTCAAGCACTGCATTTGCAATAGCGCCCATCAACCCTTTATTGCCACCACCATAAATAAGCGTGATGTTTTTATCAGCAAGTATGTGGCCTAATTCTTTTGTGTCCGATTCAAATATTGGGTTGTTCCCTGGTTTACTTCCGCAAAAAACGGCAATGGATCGTATGCTCATAAAACTCAAAAATTTAATTAAAAGCAAAGACACAAAGATTTTTTATATTTTCAATCTTATTTTTGCTTAAACAACCTCTATGTCTCCATACGTGCTACTGTCATTTGTAGTTGGTTATTTCCTTTTATTGCTTGCAGTGGCCTGGTATACCAGCCGTAATTCCAACAACGATTCTTTTTTTATCGGCAACCGAAATTCAAACTGGTTATTGGTTGCATTTGGTATGATCGGTACTTCGTTATCGGGCGTTACTTTCGTTAGTGTGCCTGGCGGTGTAGGGAAAGATGCCTTTGCTTATTTTCAAATCACGCTTGGATATCTTGTAGGTTATGTAGTGGTTGCTTATGTATTACTGCCTTTGTATTACCGGCTCAATCTCACTTCTATTTATAATTATTTAAGTTCCAGGTTGGGCATCGCTTCTTATAAAACAGGCGCTTCTTTTTTTATACTCTCCCGTACATTGGGCGCCACAGCAAGGCTTTACCTTGTTGTGAAAATTTTACAGGATGCCATCCTTTCCAGTTTTGGTGTTCCATTCTGGGTTACAACGATCATCATTTTAATAATGATATTGATCTACACTTACGAAGGTGGTGTAAAAACCATCGTATTCACAGATACGTTGCAAACTACTTTCATGTTATCAGGATTGATCGTGTGTGTTGTTTATATTTTACACGCAATGGATATGGGCTTTGGAACAGCTGTTTCCACATTGAGTGAAAAAGGTTATTCTAAAATATTTTTTACAGATCCCGGAAGTAAACTTTTCTTTATTAAACAAATTCTTGCAGGTGCATTCATCACCATCACCATGACCGGTATGGACCAGGAGATGATGCAAAAAACAATTTCTGTAAAACGTTTACAGGATTCTCAAAAAAATATCATTACGCTTTCTGTTATCATGGTATTTGTGATATTGCTTTTTCTTTTCCTGGGTGGATTGCTTCATTTGTATGCAGCACAACAGGGAGTAGCTTCTTCCGGAGATAAACTTTTTCCTGACCTGGCCATTGGCCACATGCCCAAAATTGTATCCATCATTTTTATCATTGCATTGATATCTGCTTTGTTTCCCAGTGCCGATGGTGCTATTACGGCGCTTACTTCTTCTTTCTGTATCGATATACTTGGCATGCAACGCAGGAGCGACTGGACAGAAGCAAAAAAGAAAAAATTGCGTCAACGTGTTCACCTCACAGTCGCATTTGTTTTTTTAATTTTTGTAATGGTTTTCTACCAGGTCAATGATCCGAGTATGATCGGTGTGATACTGAAAGTAGCAGCTTATACTTACGGGCACTTGTTGGGTTTATTTACCTTTGGCATCATTACCAAACGACAGGTTGCAGATAAACTTGTTCCGATAGTTTGTATTTGTGCGCCGCTGATTTGTTTTTTTCTTGACAAATTTCAGAAAGAGATCCTTGGTAATTTCCAGGTCGGTTCCGAATTACTCATCATCAATGGTGTGCTTACCTTTGTGGGACTGTTAATGATCTCCAAAAGATCAGTTGCTTAATAAATAATATATGGAACTGCTCAACGTAAAAGCGGAAGCTTATTCAAAAAAATATTCCTCTCCATTAGATGAAATATTGCAGGAAAATGAGACCGTCACACTGGCATCTCATGAACATGCCCAAATGCACAGCGGCCACGTGCAGGGCAGGTTCCTGGAGATGATCAGCAGGATGATAAAGCCCGAAAAAATACTGGAAATAGGCACTTTTACAGGCTTTAGTGCGTTATGTCTATCTAAGGGCCTGGCCGAAAATGGTATGCTCCATACCATAGAATTACGGGCCGAAGATGCTGCTTTTGCTGCCGGATATTTTAAAAAAGCAGGTGCAGAAAGTAAAATAAAATTACATATTGGAAATGCCCTGGATATCATTCCCGGGCTGAAAGAAAACTGGGATCTTGTTTTTATTGATGCTGACAAAGTGAGCTATATTGAATATTACGAGCTAACTTTGCCTTTTTTAAAGAACGGCGGCTGGATACTTGCCGATAACGTGTTGTTTCACGGGCAGGTATTGGAAGATGAAATAAAAGGAAAAAATGCAAAAGCCATCCAGGAGTTCAATGATCATGTGGCTGCCGATAAGCGTGTTGAACAGGTAATGCTTACTGTTAGGGATGGAGTAATGTTAATTAGAAAACTTTAATATATAAAATGCGGAAGACGCTTGCTTTTATTGTTTTGACTTTTATTTACTCGGGCATCAGTGCACAGAAGATAACGGCCGAACAATATATCGATACGTATAAAGACATAGCGATCCGGGAAATGAAACGGATGGGAATTCCTGCGTCTATCACACTTGCACAGGGTTTGTTGGAAACGGAAAGTGGTAATGGCGACCTGGTAAAAAGATCAAACAATCATTTTGGTATAAAATGTAAAAGCAACTGGAGTGGCAGCAGTGTTTCTCATGATGATGATGAAAATGGCGAATGTTTTAGAAAATACAATAGTGCAGAAGACAGTTACCGTGACCATAGTAATTTTTTAAGAGGGAGTGAGCGATATGCTTCTTTATTTAAACTATCACCTACAGATTACAAAGGATGGGCCTACGGGTTAAAGAAAGCTGGTTATGCCACCAACCCCGCTTATCCTGCGATATTAATAAAAAGTATTGAAGACTATAACCTACAGCAATACACGATGATGGGTTTGGGAGAAGTACCGGTATTTGATGCGTCAAAATATACAGACGATAAACCTGAAACCGAAACAACTGCAATACCTGTTGCAGATAACAATGTAACAAGACCAACACCGACTGCAAATGATGGAAATGTAAAAACGCAGTTCAATGGTTTGAGAGCGATCTATGCTGCCAATGGAACTTCGTTACTCGCCATTGCAACAGACTATCATATTCCCCTCGTAAAATTGTTGGAATACAATGACCTTGAAAAAGACGGGTTGCTTACAGAAGATTCATGGATTTTTCTTGAAAAGAAACAGGCACAGGCCAACCGTGATTTTTATATTCCTGGAAAAGATGAATCGGTTCATAGCATTGCACAGGTAAATGGTATACAGCTTTCTTCTGTTCTTAAATACAATAACCTGAAAGAAACAGATGTTGTGAAAGCAGGGACAAAAATTTTGTTGAGGGCAAATGCAGATAAAGGCGGAGTGGAAAATAAAAATACCACAGCTGATGCCAGGATACATGAAGTGCAACCGAAAGAAGGGTTATATGCGATCGCAAGAAAATACAATATTACTGTACAGGATCTGAGGGAATGGAACAACCTTACGTCGGATGATCTGAAGATCGGCCAAAAATTAATTATCTCTAAATAAAATTTATATGCCTGAAATACTGGTAAATGATAAACATTTTGAACCTTATCTAACAGCAGCGCAGATTGATGAGCAGATCAAACGATTAGGAGAAGAGATCAACCGGGACTATGCAGGCAAGCGCCCCTTGTTTATTGCCATTTTAAATGGCTCATTTATGTTTGCTTCTGATCTTTTCAAAGAGCTTACAGTAGATGCAGAGATATGTTTTATAAAACTTGCTTCTTATAAAGGCACACGCAGTACGGGGCATGTTGTTACATCTATCGGTCTCGATGAATCGCTGAAAGACAGGCATGTTGTTATTATAGAAGATATAGTAGATACGGGAAAAACACTTCATGAATTTTTACCTCAATTGAAGGACCATCATCCCGCATCATTAAAGATCGCTGCCTTGCTTCATAAACCTGATGCATTGGTTCATCCTTTGGAAATTGATTACATAGGATTCAGCGTACCAAATAAATTCCTGTTGGGTTTCGGTCTCGATTACGATGGCCTTGGAAGGAACCTGAAAGAAATATATAAGTTGGTTGGTGCAGAATAGAACAGAACGGAACACAAGAAACTAAATATCGTTATTCCTTGAAAAAACTTTTTTCATATTGTTTGTTATTTCTTCTTGCATTGCCTGCATTTAGCCAGTATTATATGCGTGGCGAAGTGAAAGATGAAAAAAGCCAGCCTCTTCAAAATGCAAAGATCTTCGTTCATTCAGCAAAAGCCTTTTTTTATTCCGGCGCTTCTTATGGAAGTTTTGGTATTACCATGCAAAGACTTTATGATACCATTACGGTAAGCCTGGATGGTTATGAAACAAAAACAATTCCTGTTAAATCAGATGTATGGCAAAACATCACGCTGAAAATATCTGCTGCCGATGCAAGTAAAAGCAAACCAAAATTAATTTCTGTTACAAAAGATCTTAAGCAATCTTCCAAAATAAATTGGATCACCAATGATGAAACATATTTTCAATTGGTAGAGAATGATTTTGTAAATACTGCCGGTTATCCCAACACAGGTTTTTCTTTGAATGTAAATAAGGCTTCTTACAGTAATGTACGTCGCTTTATAAACCAGGAAAGTCCTGTACCACCTGATGCGGTACGTATAGAGGAAATGGTAAATTATTTTAACCTTCACTATCGGCAGCCGGCAGATAAAGATGTATTCAGGATCGAATCGCAGTTAACTTCCTGTCCATGGAACCAGGATGAACAATTACTTTATTTGAATATCAGTGCAAAGAAACTTGATCTTAATAAAGTGCCGCCGGGAAATTTTGTTTTCCTGATAGATGTTTCCGGCAGTATGGATATGCCCAACAGGCTCCCATTGCTTAAAGCGGCGTTTCAACTTTTTGTAAAGAATCTTCGGCCCATTGATAAAGTATCTATTGTAACATATGGTGGAGTAGTAGGTGAGTGGCTTGAACCTACACCTGGTGATGAAAAAGATACCATCATGAAATCCATTGAAGAACTGGAGGCTGCTGGTGATACACCGGGAGAATCAGCAATAAGAATGGCGTACAGGGTTGCGGAAAAATCTTTTATCAAGGGTGGAAATAACCGTATCATTCTTGCTACCGACGGAGATTTTAATGTTGGAGAAAACTCAGAAAAATCATTGGACGAGCTGATCACCAAACAAAGAAGCACAGGTGTTTACCTTACATGTCTTGGTGTAGGGATGGGAAATTTAAAGGATTCAAAACTTCAGACACTCGCAAAAAAAGGAAATGGCAATTATGCATACCTCGATGATATCAATGAAGCAGAAAAAGTATTGGTGAAAGAACTTACACAAACATTCTTTGCAGTGGCAGATGATGTTTTTATGAATGTGCAATTCAATCCTGCCATGGTAAAGCAATACAGGCTTATTGGATTTGATAATAGAAAAGAAGCGTTGTCAGATGTTTCCAATGATGTGGAAGGAGGGGAGATCGGCAGTGGTAACAGTACACTTGCTATTTTCCAGATATTACCTACAGAACAAAACCTATTAACCAAAAAAACTTCTGTAGCCGATGATATTGCAAAACTGGAACTAAAATATTCGCTCTGCAACGATACCGTTAGTAATAAAATAATATTTGATGTTAAGAGTAATTATGCAGGCATCGACAGTATTGATAAGGACCTGAAATTTGCAGCAGCGGTAAGTATGTTTGCGTTAAAATTAAAGCAGTCTAAATTTCTCAATGAGGCCGACTGGGAGCTCATTACAAAAATTGCGCAGGGGTCTGCAGACAAGAATAATTATTTGCAAAAGCAATTCCTTGAGCTAATAGAAAAAGCAAAGAAGATATACGATATCAAAAAGAAAAAGAAGAAACCAGGCAAAACCGATTAAGTGTTTAAGGTTATCTTTGAAAGGCACATAAATGTCAGCATTAATAAAGAGCTTCTGTGCCGAAGCAATCTCGATTATAAGAAATTGTGTTTTAGGTAGCCAGGTTGGGTTGCTTCGACACGCAGAATCCTAATTGCTTAAATGGCCCGCAACGACAATTATTACTGGCTTTGCGATAATTCTATATGATCCTGCAAGTTTTGCTCATTTCTTTAACTGAACATTTCCCTCACTTTATCAAAAAAAGATTTTTCATTTTTCTCCGGCTTGGGTTCAAAGTTTGGAGAATGATTCATTTTTTCAAGCATTGCTTTTTCTTCGGAAGAAATATTTTGTGGCGTCCAGATATTTACATGAATTAACTGGTCACCTCTTTCATAACTATTTACATGAGGAAAGCCTTTCCCTTTTAACCTGAATATTTTCCCGCTTTGCGTACCTGCAGGGATCTTTATTTTAGCTCTTCCGTCTATGGTTGGTACTTCTATCTGTGTGCCAAATACAGCGTCGGGGAAAGAGATGTACAGTTCAAATGCCACGTTCAATCCATCGCGTTGTAAATGTGGATGTGATTCTTCTTCTATCAGTACGATCAGGTCGCCCGGAGCTCCACCGCGTTCGCCGGCATTACCCTTACCACTAATGCTGAGTTGCATTCCTTCCTGTACGCCTGCAGGAATATCTATTGTTACTGTTTCTTCTCCGTAAACACGTCCTTCACCTTTACAGTTACTGCACTTACTCGTAATCGTTGTTCCCTCACCGCTACAGGTAGGGCAGGTAGTAACGGTTTGCATTTGCCCAAGAAAGGTATTCTGTACCCTTCTTACCTGGCCACTTCCATGACAGGTGCCACATGTTTGCACACTGTTTTTATCTTTAGCACCACTTCCCTGGCAGGTTGTACATTTTACATGTTTTTTTACCTTGATGGTTTTGTTGGCACCTTTGGCGATCTCTTCAAAATTCATCTTTAGTTTTACACGAAGATTCGTGCCCCTGCTTCCTCGTCCCTGGCCACTGGTGCTTCTTCTTCCACCACCGAAAAAACTTCCAAATCCATCTTCTCCGAATATATCGCCAAACTGGCTAAAGATATCATCCATATTCATTCCACCACTAAATCCTCCTCCACCACCACGTCCTTGTGAAAATGCATTGTGACCAAAACGATCGTATTGAGATTTCTTATCAGCATCATTTAATATTTCGTAGGCCTCTGCAGCTTCTTTGAATTTTTCTTCTGCAGCTTTATCTCCCGGGTTCCTATCCGGGTGAAACTGCATGGCTGTTTTACGATAAGCTTTTTTTATTTCCTCCTGCGATGCAGTTTTGGAAACACCCAATATTTCGTAGTAATCTCTTTTATTTGACATTGCTGTTAGCTATTAGCCATTATCTGCAAGCAATTCTTTTCCAATAACCGGCTTGCAGCTAACGGTCATTGGTTTATATTTTTTTATTTTCCAACAACTACTTTTGCGAAGCGAAGTATCTTTTCATTAAGGTAATACCCTTTTTGCACCTCATCTGTTACCTTTCCTTTCATAGCATTATCAACATCAACTTCTGCAATAGCTTCGTGTTTTTCAACATCAAAATCAGTATTGATACTTTGCATCGGGGTGAGGCCTTTTTGTTGTAAAAGATTTCTTAGTTTATTAAATACAAGTGTAACACCTTCTTTTATGGGTTTTATTTCATCGCTGGTTTGCAATTGTTTTTCCGCACGTTCCGAATCATCCAGTATTTCAAGCAAGGAAGCAATGATTTCTTTTCCGGCTGTTTGTGCAAATTCAATTCTTTCTTTCGCAGTGCGACGTTTATAATTATCAAATTCTGCAACAAGCCGTAAGTATTTATCTTTCTGTTCCTGTAATTCTGCCGTAAGTTTTTCCAGCTCCAAAGAGTTATCAGACTCTGAATTGCTTAAATGCGTATTACCAGGAATATCAGCATCGGCATTTATATCCATCGCTATATCTTCATTCAATGGTGATTTGTCTTCCATATCTTAATCTTGTATATATTTAAAATGTTTGCAAAGGTACAACAGTCAAACATTTTGCCAATGCATGTTTTGCGGTCAAATTGACATTAATTGAAAAAGGAGAGGAAAGATATTATTTAACAACCTGAAATTTACCCGATTCCAGGGTAACACCGCTTTTATCCCTTAACTGGAAAACATAGATACCACGGTAGAAATCTTCTAAGTTGATATTTGTACGGGGAGAGATATTTTTTAATTCATATACTTTTTTCCCCATGAAGTTAAAAATGAGCAGGGAATAAGAATTATCATAGTCTTTCTGGAAATCAAAATTGATCACCGAAGAGGCTGGATTGGGATAAAACTTTATAAATTTTGTCGACGACGAACCCTGATCTGGGGTTAATTTAGCCTGCGAAAAAGATGTAAAAGTTATTCCAATTAATAATGTTAGTATGTAAATAAATTTTTTCAACGATTTAAAAGTAGCAAATTCTTTTCAATAATCAATTATAATTATACTACAATTTATGCCAAATTTTAATTTTTACGCAAAAAAGTCCTGCCCTAGCGGGTTTATTATATACTTAAACGTTCCAGCTGCTCTCTTATTGCCCTGAAATCGGGAACATCCGAGGCATTTTCAAGAACTTCGGCGTATTGCACAACTCCTTGTTTATCAATAATAAAAGCAGATCTTTTGCTTACTCCTTTCATGCCCATACTACCAAAAGACCCATACAGCGTATCATACAAGGCAGATACATCTTTATTAAAATCACTTAACAGGGGATAACTATAATGTTGCTCCTCTTTGTATTTCGCAAGTGCGTAAGTGGAGTCTACAGAAATGCCAAAAACCTGTACATGATCATTTTCATAGCTCCGGATATCATCTCTTACCTCGCAAAGCTCTTTTGTACATGTACTCGTAAATGCAAGCGGAAAAAACAGGAGCAATACATTTTTTTTACCGGCATAGTCACTAAGCGTTATTTTATTTTTTCCTGAATCATAAAGTGTAAAGTCAGGTGCTTTTTGTCCTGGTGATAGTGCCATTTTTACTTATTTAGAATTGCAAAGATACCGGGCATTTTCGTTGAGCGTTGAGTATTGTACGTTGAATATTGAATATTTCTTTTCGGCTTTCCAATAAGCGAAGTCTCCAATAAATTTTCAATATTCAACGTACAATACTCAATTTTCAATGAAAAACAGTAAGGTCCCACCTCACGGCAGGACCTCTGTTATCCAAACAATCCATAAAAACAAAAATCTTACATTGTTAGACAGGACTTTTGAAATGGATGTTACAGGACTAAAATCTTGGACATCTGACAGCTTCACTACTGCTGTTAAATTGCTTATATTTTTGGAAAGTAAGTGATACTTCAAATCCACCACGTCCGTTACTGCCGGTTTTTAACTGCGATATATTCGCATCATAACTAACAGCTATGGCTAGTGGCCTGCATTCTACTTTTGCTACCGGGATCACTGCATCTTTCCATCTCAGGTATGCACCCATATGGAGGCTGTATTTTGGGTTTTCAGTATCATCGAGCTTATAGGAATAAAGTACCCCTGTTATCATTTCCTTATGGGGCCCTTGTGAAGAATAATCAGTTTGTAATGTGAAATAGGAAAAATTAGACATGCTCATTCTTACACCTGCAGAACCAATGATCTTTGGTATCATTTCGCTGGTACCGTCGCTATAGTATGTTATCTTCTTTGCTTTGTTGAAATGATGATAGGCGAGTCCTGCAAAAAGATTATTATTTGTATTCTCACCGATCTGGGAATTAAAACTCATTCCCACAGTTGCATCAAAATATGAATAAGAAGACTTTGCCATTTTTTCGCCGTCTGAAAGATCCGGGTTAAATCCTGTGCCATCATACTGGCTGTTGGTGGTTATTTTACTCCTGTCGATACTGCGTTGCACATAGCCGCCCATAAAACCAAGCGACAGGTAAGTGTTTTTTTCCGATCCCATGGATTTATGGTAATTCATGGTTGGTAGTATATGCGTTGACGTGAGTGCTATTGTTCCTGCCTTATCATACAGTACCTGGCCTCCGATCGTTATGAAGTCATTACTATTCCCGACTGGCTTTTTAAATTCACCACTTAGAGATGTAGTTTGGTAAGGAACTGTAACGCTGCTCCATTGGCTGCGGTAGACAGATTGCACCCTTACATCGCCTGCAAAGAGACCCGCAAGTGAAGGATTGCGCAATAATGGCGTTTCAAATATTTGTGAAAAGTGAATATCCTGTGATGTAGCATTTTGACACGACATGACTAGTAGCGGTACTATAAAATGCAGTATAGGTTTTTTCATAATAGGTTTGGATTTATGGATGGTATCGCAATATATTAAACGTTTTTAGAGGCTGTTTAGTATTAATGCAAATGGCTTTTTGATTATTCTATGATTTGTTTTTAAATTATTTATACTTTGGCTATATACTTTATTTTTTAAAAACAGGGCCTGCAAAAATGCAAGCCCCGTATCATTCATAAAACAAAAGCGAGCTAAAAATTATCTTATCAGTGCAACATTCCCTTTGAATGTAAGGCCACTGCTGTTATCACATAAAACTTCAATAATATACACGAATACATCCGGGTTAAGCTTTTTACCCTTGTAAGTACCATCCCATGCTGAAGACAGGTCATTGGCCTGGAAATTATGTTTTTCATAAACAACTTCACCCCAGCGTGTGAATATTCTCATTGATTTAATACTGAATACACCAGATCCTCTTGGATAAAAAACATCATTCGAACCATCTCCATTTGGAGAGAATGTATTTGGTATAAAAATATTTGACCCGTTGCATATAACGTTTACCGTTACTGCATCCTGTGCTTCACATCCGCCGCGGTTAAGAACCCTTATGTTGTAAGTAGTTGTTTCCCTTGGTTTAACCGTCATCGATGGAAATACGCTTCTGAAACCGGCATCTGTAGGCGTCCAGATCGCATCTACTACGTCAGGCGATATGGTTGGTACCAGGTCTATTTGTTCGCCTACATTGATCGTTTTATCAGGTCCCGCATCAACGGTAGGAATATCATAAACCTTTATAGGGAAATATGTAGTATCGGTAAAGCAATGTTTCGCATCAGAACCAACAAGCTGGTAAGTTGTTGTTACGGATGGTGTTGCTACAACGCTTGCTGTTGTTGTGCTGCTTAGTCCTGTTGCCGGGCTCCACTCATAACTGAATGCGCCAGAAGCAGCAAGGGTTGCAGATCTTCCTGTACATAATGTATCACTACGTCCACGACTCATTGTGAATGGGTATATAACATCAACTTTTACTGAATCCCTGTTGCTACAACCATGTATTGAATTTCCTGTTACAAAATATACTGTTTGGGCACCTGGGGTAGCCACCGGGTTTGAGCAGGTAGTACAACTCAATCCCTGTGAAGGCGTCCAAACATATGTTACTGCACCGGTTGCATTCAACATTCTTCCGGTTCCCTGGCAGATCAGTGTGTCCACTCCCGCATCTACCGTAGGAATAGCATATCCTTCAACGGTAGTTTGAACTGTGTCTATACAACCACTGCTGTTTGTAGCCAATAAGGTCACGTTATAAATGCCTGCAACATCATATACTTCAGGAGCAGGACTGTTTATTGATGCGGTATGTGTGTTGCCGAAATCCCAGCTCCAGTTTATTGCTGAAGTATCCGCTACAGCAAGTGTACCATTGAAGGTTATTGTTGCAGGCACACAGCCGTTTGCAGTTTGAGAGATCAGGGCCTGTGGTGTAGCAACCACTTTTATAGGCGTAGTGCTTGTTACAGAATCCGTACATCCACCCTGTGTCTGAACAACTAATTTCGGGTAATAAATACCGGTAGTTGCATAAAGATTTGAAGGATTTGCAAGATTCGAAGTGTTGCCATCGCCAAAGTTCCATGTATAGCTTATCACAGGATCATTACCGGTGATGCTGTTGTTAAACTGCACAATCCCAGAATTACATAAAGGCTGTGGGTTAAAATTAAAGTCTGCCAGTACACCACCAATTCTTACAGTGTCAGGTCCAATGATTGGAACCACGCATCCTCCGGCATCCCTCAGGATCATTTTCGGTATGTATTCACCCGGGATCGTATAAATATGAGAAACCACTGAGTCAGTTGTGATCAGGGTATTACCATCATTGAAATCCCATATGAATGAGATCTGGTCACGTGTTGTCGCAACAAAATTTACAGTTAATGGCGAACATCCGTTCAGTGCACCGTAAGTAAATGTTCCTTGCGGGCCCCTTACAACAATTGTTTGTTGTTTTACAGACGTACAACCACCTGCCCCAACAACTGTGAGTGTAGAAATATATGTTCCTGGTATTGAGTAAAAATGTGAAGGTGTAGGCGCATGTGTTGTAGACCCATCACCGAAATCCCAGGTTAAGGAAACATAGTTTTGAGATGTATTTGTAAAATCAACAACCAATGGCGGACAGGTACCAACAGAATCACTTACGGTAAAGTCTGCCTGCGGCGTTCTTATTGCAATGTAATTTGTCTTTATTATGGAGTCAGTACAACCATACTGATCAACGATCACAAGTTTAACTGTATAGTTTCCATTCGCAGCATAACTATGTGTTGGATTCGCTACATTACTGGTTCCGCCATCACCAAAACTCCATGTATAAGTGAGGTTTGGACCAGTTGATGTACTTGTAAAAGAAACATCTCTGTCCGGACAAGTAGCTGTATCCAATGAGTTAAAATTAGCTACAGGTTTTGAAACAACGAGTAAATTGGGCCTTACAATCGTATTGGAACAACCGGTACTATCTGTTACCGTTAGTGTAACTGTATAGATACCCGCTGCTGCATAATTATGTTGGAAAGGTGGCGCATGTAAAGTATCCCTGATACCATCTCCATAATTCCAGATCCATGTTACAATAGGATTGATGCCGTCATTACGTGAGCTATCAGAAAAAGTTACCGTGCTTAATAAACAGGTTCCAGGTACAGCAGAGCCAAAATTAGCTATTGGCCCGTTCACCCGCATGTAAAGCGGTTTCACTATGGTGTCCCTGCACCCATTAATATCTACGGTGATCAAACGAACACTATAAAAACCGGTATTTGCATATGTATGTGACGGAGTACGCGTAGTACCGGTACCACCATCCCCAAATGTCCATGCATAGGATGCTATGTTTCCGATATTGGAAACAGTAGCAGTAAATAAAGCAGGCGTTCCCCTGCAGACAGTTGTATCAGCAGCTGAAAAAGTTGGATGCTCATCAATGATCCTCACATTTACAGACTTTGTAAACGAACAGCCCGTGGTTGTATTGGTTACAGTAAGAGAAGTAACATAGATGCCTGGTGCCGGGTATATATGCGTCGGGCTTGGAATATTTGAAGTACCGCCATCACCAAAGACCCAGCTATATGTGTTGGCCCCGATAGAACGATCCGAAAAAACTCTTTTATATGGCTCAGCACAGTTTGTTGTCACAAGGAAATTTGCTATCGGCGGATTTACATAAATATAATTATCGATGTGGAGCGTATCAGGGCAACCGTTATTGATCACGATCAATTGTACGTAGAAATATCCTGTGTCATGATAAGTATGTGTAGGGTTCTGTAGTATAGAAGTACCACCATCACCAAAATCCCATAGCCAGGTTGATGCAGGTATTTCACCCGTACTGATGTCGGTAAATACAACCGGCAACTCTGCGCAGGTAATGCGTGGAGTTCCTACAAAATTTGCATGCGGCTGTGTACCTGCCTTGATACCACCCCCAACGAACACCGTATCCCTGCAACCACTTGCGGTTGTAATGATAAGCTGGATATCATATGAACCCGGACCAAATACATGGATTGGATTTGGAAGGTTTGACGTTCCACCATCACCAAAATCCCATTGATAACTTACCACAGGTTCTGTAGATGCATTTGTTGAAGAGAATGTCCATGAATAAGGTGCACAACCCTGTTTTGGCAGATCATTGATACTCGCTACCGGTGGTTGTATGTGTATATACTGTGGTTTTACAAGTGTATCTGAGCAACCGTTAGAACCTGATGTAATTAATGTTACAGTAAATACCCCGGTACTTGTATAAGTATGTGTTGGATTTTGCTGTGGTGAGCTGCTACTACCATCACCAAAATCCCAATGATACTGTGTAGCACCTGTAGTTGCATTTGTAAAATGCACGGTCAATGGTGCCATACAGGATCCTGTTACATCAGCCGAGAAAGCAGTTACCGGCTTAGGTAATACCGTTATCATCTTTGTTAATGAATCACTACATGAACCAAAGTTGTTGACAAGTTTAATAAGATAAACGCCCGATGTTGCATAACTCTTTGTTGGGTTTCTTACATTATCATTTGTTCCATCACCAAAATCCCAGAAATAACTTACCGATGCAGGCGAAGAAGTATTATTGATCGTAAAGCTTTCACCAACACATACGGTTGCCGGCGATGTAAATGATGATTGCATATTTCCTATCTGGATAGGATTCGGAATAACAAACGTATCCTTACAACCATTGGCATTTGTGGTAACCAATGTTACTGTAAATGTTCCTGCACCAAAACTGTGCGATGGGTTGGCCATAATAGAAGTATGACCATCACCAAAATCCCAGAAATAGGTAAGCGTACCGGCACCGGTTGATGTATTTGTGAAATAGATATTTATTGGTGCTGTACAATTTGTAGAAATACTATTTGTGAAACCCGCAACAGGCGCCACACCTACTGTTATGTATTGAGGACGCGTTAAGGTTTGATAACAGCCGCTCGTGTTTCTTACCCTGAGCGATACATTATATGTACCCGAAGCTGCATAAGTATGGGATGGGTTTTGGGTTGTACCAAAATTTCCGTCACCAAAATCCCATTGCCAGTTATCGATGATCCCCGCAGCTGTTGTACTAAGATCAGTAAAGTCTACAGTTAATGGAAAACAACCCGCAGTTTGCGAGGCAGTAAAATCTACTGTTGGTTTACCATAAACGGTTATGTACTGAAATTTCGTAATCGAATCCTTTCCTGCTGCATTTTGAACAACAAGTTTTACCGTATAGGTTCCGGGATTGAAATACGTTACTGATGGATTTTGAAGGAAGGAAGTTGTGGCATTTCCAAGTGTCCATTTCCAGTTGGTAGGGTTTCCCGTAGATTGATCGATAAAATTAACAACCAGGGGAGCGCAACCTGAAGTTGGAACTGCAGAGAAATTGGCATGTGGTAGTTGCGCCAGGCATATTAAACTCATGAAGGTTAATAATACCGACATACAACTGGTTTTAACCAATGTAGTAAGGTTCATAGGGATTGGCTTTTGCTTTTTATGAATATTGAATCATCCCACTTCCCAGTGGAACATCCTTAATAACTCATATAAAAGAAAAAAATTGTGTAAAAGGGGTGATTTATTTACAATCGCTCCATCCATAAAACCCTGGCCGAAGCTACCCAGGGGCCAGTTTCATGATCGGCCATTCTTTGCTGGTAAACTTCCAGTCACGGTTAATGAAGCTAAACTCAGGTATGGCAGGTGTATTTAAATTAATGCCTAGTTTACCGAACTGTTCGGTACAGCTCCAGGTTCCGGTGCATACAACGGTGCCGTTTACTTTTGCTGTCATCGGGCCATCGGTGTTGCTATTGGTAGTGGTATTTTTTTCTAAACGAAAAACATAACTATCATATTGATGGGTTATGTTCACTCCGTTATCAGTGGCAGAATCCACCACAAAATCGCGGTTCAAAACATTCTGATCAAAATATTGCTGGAGAATATCAACAGTTTGTGTTTCAACAGTTTTTTTACAACCAAAAGCCAATATTAAAGCAGAGAAAACCATGGCTATTAAAAACCTGGTTTTAAAGAACAGGGTAGGCATACTATTAAGATATTTTTTTATAAATATCGGAATATTTTTTTGTAACATGATCAATAAAATATTGGCTGTTTAAAGTTTCCCCTGTTGCCTTCCTGCACAATTCTTCTGAAGTGTAATAACGGCCATATTGATAGATATGTTGTTGCAGCCATTGCAAAACCATGTCATTTTTACCAGCAGCTATCTGTGTTGATAAAGAAGGGTTTTCTTTGATAATGGCAGCATATAGTTGTGCGGCATAAAGACTGCCAATACTGTATGTGGCGAAGTATCCAAAACTACCATGGCTCCAGTGAACATCCTGTAAGCATCCGTGTTTATCATCAGGGATGACTACTCCTAGATACTTCTTGTATGACTCATTCCAAACAACAGGGATGTCCTTTGTAAGCAATGTTCCTTCTATTAATTGCTTCTCAATTTCATATCTTATCATAACATGAAAATGATAGGTAAGTTCATCGGCTTCCGTGCGGATAAGTGAAGGCTCGATCTTATTGATCCCTTTGTAAAATTGTTCAGTACTTATTTGCTTTAATTGTGCTGGAAAATAAGATCTTAATAATTTAAAATTATGTTCCCAGAAAGGAAGGCCCCTGCCAATGCAATTTTCCCAAAGCCGGCTTTGGCTTTCATGAATGCTGAGGCTGCAATATTCACCCAATGGCAATCCATATTCAGCCTCGGGCAATCCCTGTTCATATAATGCATGGCCACCCTCATGAATACAACTCCAGGTCATGTTGGCAAAATCGTCCTCGCTGATCCGTGTTGTTACCCTTACATCTTTACTGTTGAAGTTGGTTGTAAACGGATGTTCACTGATATCCTGCCGTCCCGCCTCAAAATCGAATTGCATTCTTTTTAAAATATCCATTCCAAATTTCCATTGATCGTCTTTGTTGAAATGCTGGAATAAGAAACTATTGTCAACCTGCTCCTGGTTTTTTATATGATCAAGCAAACTGCTGAGTTGTGGCCGGAGTGAACCGAATAATTTATCGGTGATCGTTACGGTTAATCCTTTATCATAATCATTCATCAGCGCATCATAAGGATGCTTTTCGTATCCGAGCATATCGGCTTCCTGCTTTTTCAACGATATCAGTTCATCCAATGGTTGTTGAAAAGCAGCAAATGAATTTTCTTTTCTTGCCTGTATCCATGCATGAAAACTCCTGTTAACTGTTTCACTCATCTTTCTTATAAAATCGGCAGGAAGCTTTTTATTCTTATTGAAATCCTCCAGGCTAAGCATCACGTTTCTTTTTTCACGATCAGCCAGGTCGTCTTTACCAGCCAGCTCATTTAGCAAGGCGCCAAACTTTTCATCAGTGAATTGCTGGTGCGCAATTTCACTCAGTGTTGCAATTTGTCTTCCACGAAAATCATTTCCTTTCGGAGGAAGATAAGTTTCCTGGTCCCATTGCAAAACTGCCGATGCATATTTTACATCGGCAATTTTTTGAAGGGTTTGTTTATATTGATCGTAAAGTTTGTTTGTGTTGGCCATTGGTAATTTTCAACCAAATTACTTTATTTATAGTGACCTGTATTCAAAAATTACTTTTTCATATGCACCAGTTGTAGTTGGATCCTGTTCAAGGATCTGTGAAGGATAGCCCTCAGCATTGTATGTATAATTGCCGGTAAGATCTTCATCATAGGTATGGGTGCTGCCGCCCGTTTGAACTTCAGTTATGTGCAAACGGTTATTATACTGTGGCATTTCATAGAAAAAAGTCTCTCCAAAAGGGAATATAAATGAAGAACGGAAGTTGCTGAGTTTCGAAAACGGGGATGGATGATTGTCCCAGGTTATGGTAGAATTAATATTTTCAATACCCTTATGCTTAATGTTATGAATAATATTTCCGTTAGCATCTGTTTGTGCGGTATCAATTCTTGTTTCCGTATATGATCCCGAAGTTTGTGTAATGGTGGCATCCATCCTCCCGGTTATCATGGTACCTGAATATGTGAAGGTTTGATTTGAATTCACAGCAAAATAACCTGTTCCATGACTTACATAAAAACCTGTATCACGTATCAATAATCCTGCACTATTATAAGTGAAATAACTTATTGTTGTATCGTATTCTATTTGAGCAGCAGGATTACCAATTATAACTTCTTTAAAAGGCAATGTATCATTTCCATTGTAAAAATATTCAGTTGTTTGCCATAGTACGAAGCTCGCAGATGAACCAACCAGGGAAGAGTCAATTTTTTTAGTAACTCTTTTTTGATTATCAAAAACATAAGTCGTGGTACCATCTAAAACTTCAG
The DNA here is from genome assembly GCA_047601875.1 of Ferruginibacter sp. Lineage (GTDB taxonomy): Bacteria > Bacteroidota > Bacteroidia > Chitinophagales > Chitinophagaceae > Ferruginibacter. The sequence goes on from JASGIL010000001.1 coordinate 3,448,949, forward strand.
TTCCCGAACCATCATTGCTATAAAAAGAGATCCTTGATAAATAATTGCTACTGGTTGATGGATTTGGGTTTGAATTGTCAGCATTCGAATCTTTTTTGCAGGAAATAAAAGAAATCACCAAAATGCTTACAATGGTAAGCAGGGACGGGATACGTTTCATGTGTTATTTTTTTGCGAAGCTAACCTTTTTTAATAAATGTTTGGGTTTGAAAGCACTGTGTGGAAGCCATATTCTTCTGGCAGAAAAAACGGGTAAATAAAGATAAAACCAGCATAATGTGTACGTTTCACAGCAGTTTGTTTGTAGGGCATGTTCTTTTTTTAACCAACAGTTTATAAAAAGATAAAATGCTCTATTTTTAATTATGACTATATCTATTATAATTGATCTTCTTGAGCAGATTGCCCCACCCTCACTACAGGAAGACTATGACAATGCAGGCCTGATCACCGGTGATAAACAATGGGAATGTAGTGGTGCACTTGTTTCATTGGATGCAACAGAAGATGTGATCAAAGAAGCCATTGAAAAAAAATGCAATCTTGTTATCGCACATCATCCAATTGTTTTTCGTGGGTTGAAAAAGATCAATGGAAAGAATTATGTAGAAAAAACGATCATTACTGCCATTAAAAATGATATTGCTATTTATGCTATTCATACCAACCTTGATAACGTGATCGATGGCGTAAATGGAAAAATTGCAGATAAGCTTGGCCTTATTAAAAGGAAAATACTTGCACCAAAAGAAAACCTGTTACAGAAACTGGCAGTGTTTGTTCCCGTGAGTGACAAAGAAAAATTATTGAATGCATTGTTTGCAGCAGGCGCCGGTAATATTGGTAATTACAGCGAATGCAGTTTTGGTACTGAAGGAACAGGTACTTATAAAGCCGGTGAAAATACAAACCCTCATCTTGGTAAGATCGGCGAAAGACATGCTGAAAATGAAGTAAAAGTTGAAGTGATCTTTCCAGCATGGCTGCGCCAACAGGTGATAAAAGCAATGATCGCGGCACATCCTTATGAAGAAGTTGCCTATGATCTTTATAATCTCGCCAATAGCTTCCAACAAACCGGTAGCGGTTTGATCGGTGAACTGGAAAATCCGGTGGAAGAAACCGAATTTTTGAAACTACTGAAAAAAGAATTCAAACTTTCTGTAATACGTCACACAGCAATGACGGGTAAACCGGTAAAAAAAGTAGCCCTATGTGGTGGTGCCGGTAGTTTTCTTACTTCAGCCGCAAAGTCAGCAGGGGCGGACGTTTACGTAAGTGCCGATATCAAATACCACGAGTTTTTTGATGCCGATGGCCGGCTTTTACTGGCAGATATCGGCCACTACGAGAGCGAACAGTTCACAATCGACCTTTTGATTGATATTTTGAGGGAAAAATTCCTTAACTTTGCCGTCCTTAAAACGGCTGTGAATACCAATCCTGTCAGTTACTTTTAAGATTTTGTTGAATAGTGTTGATGCAACAAAAAGTGGAACAGGAGCACCGCCGGCAAACAAAAAAATTAAACAATAACATATGGCCGCAATTAAAGAGTTTTCAGTAGAAGAAAAATTGTCTTCGCTGGTTCGCCTTCAAAAGATCGATTGCAAATTGGACGAAGTACAGATCCTCAAAGGTGAATTGCCGATGGAAGTAAAAGATCTTGAAGATGAAATTGAAGGGCTTCATGCAAGACAAACAAGGGTTGAAGAAGAAATAAATGGTATCCAGGAATTCATTGAGCAGAAGAAAGAAGGTATCAAAGAAGCGAAAGCATTGATCGCAAAATACGAGAAGCAAAGTGAGAACGTTAAGAACAACCGTGAGTTTGAAGCGATCAATAAAGAAATTGAAATGCAACAGCTGGAAGAAAAGCTTTGCGAAAAACACATTAAAGACGCTACAGAAGAAATAGGCGATAAAGCAAGGGCGCTTGAAATTGCAAAAAAAGCAGTTGCTACAAAAGAAGCCAATCTTAGCGGTAAAAAAGCTGAGCTTGAAAAGATCATCAGCGAAACAGAAAAAGAAGAAAAACATTACAACAAAGATGCAGCTGCTGCAAGAAGTCATGTTGATGAAAGATTATTAACGAGCTACGACCGCATCCGTAAAAATTATCGTAACGGGCTTGCAGTTGTACCTGTTGAAAGAGATAGCTGCGGTGGTTGTTTCCACGCTATCCCCCCGCAAAAACAAAGTGAGATCAAACTTCGTAAGAAGGTAATGGTTTGTGAGAACTGCGGACGTATCCTTGTTGATGCAGATCTGAATGATTCTGTTGAAGTGAAATAATTTTAGTTAGGAAGATATTTATTTATAAGCCTGTCCATTTTTGGATGGGCTTTTTTTATACACGGCAATCGGCAATCGTGAATCGGCAATGGATGGCCTTTTATTAATCGAAAATTTTATACCCGGTCATTACCGATTCACTATTGCCGATTGCCGCATTTCACTAAATAAAATTTACTTCCCGTTTTGCATTTTACATTTTACATTTACAGCATGCTTTCGAAATTACATATACAGAACTACGCCATCATCGACGACCTGCAGATCAACTTTGCTGACAGCCTCAATATTATAACAGGAGAAACCGGAGCCGGTAAAAGTATTTTAATGGGCGCATTGAATTTAATCCTGGGACAAAGAGCAGATAGCAGCGTGTTGCAACAACAGGATAAAAAATGCATTGTTGAAGGATGGTTTACGGTAAAGAAGAATAAGCTGGTGAATGATTTCTTTACTGAGAACGACCTCGATCATGAAGATGAGGTATTGATAAGAAGGGAAATTGCTGCGAATGGAAAATCAAGAAGCTTTATCAATGATACCCCGGTAAATCTTTCACAACTTAAAGAGCTTGCGGTTTTATTGGTAGACCTGCACCAGCAGTTTGATACACTTGAACTAAGTACAGAAAATTTTCAGCGTGAGGTATTGGATGCATTTGTAGGAAACAGTTCATTGCTGCAACAATTAAAAGATCAATTCTTAAAATATACAAAAACAAAAACCGAGCTGGAAGCATTACAACTTCAGCAAAGCAATGCAAATAAAGAATTGGACTACAATCGTTTTTTATTTGATGAATTGGAAGAACTTTCTTTAAAAGAAAATGAACTGGAAAACCTGGATGCGGAATTAAAACTCTTAAGCAATGCTGAAAATGTAAAGCAGCAATTGAGTGCCATTTATTTTGAATTAAAGGATAGTGAAACACCGGTTGTGCAGCAATTGAAATCACTTCAGAATAAAATGAAGTTGTTGTATGAGTATCATCCCGATATTGAAACACTTTCCAAACGTATCCAAAGTGCCGTTATAGAATTACAGGATGTGGCCGATGAGCTGGAACGGATAGATGACTCCGTTAGTTTCGACCAGGAACGCATAGAGATCATTAACGAAAGGATCACTGTTGGTTATAAGCTCTTAAAAAAACACAATTCAACAAGTACAGCCGAATTACTTCTTATACAGGAAGACCTGCAAAAAAAGCTGGAAGCTGTTTTGAATATATCATCATCTATTGAAGAACTGGAGACAGAAGCAAAAAGGATATATGCTGAATGTATGAAAACGGCCCAGGCCATTTCTGAGAACAGGGCCGCACAAATAAAACCATTTACAACCAAGGTAAATAAATTGCTGGTCCAGGTTGGTATGCCGAATGCACAATTGAAAGTGCAATTAAAAGCAGCGCCTTTATCTGTATCAGGAACCGATGAGATTGATTTCCTTTTTGATGCAAACAAAAGCAACCGCTTTGAACCGGTTAGTAAAGTTGCAAGCGGGGGTGAATTGAGCAGGCTGATGTTGAGCATAAAATCATTGGTTGCCCGCAGGCTTGAACTACCAACATTGATATTTGATGAAATTGATACCGGTATCAGCGGTGAAGCTGCCAAGCAGGTTGGTATCATTATGAAAGATCTGTCAGCGGCACACCAGTTGATTGCCATTACGCACCAGCCACAGATAGCAGCAAGGGCAACTGCTCATTATTTTGTTTTCAAAGAAATTAAAGCTGATAAGATCGTTACCTCTATTCGTTTATTGAATAATGACGAGCGCATTACTGCCATTGCTAAAATGCTGAGTGGTGAAAAGCCTACAGCGGCAGCAATGGAGAATGCGAGGGAGATGGTGGCGAATTAAATGCCAAAATGCGATACAGGATACGGGATACAAGATACGGGATGCAGGATAGAAAGTTCTTATCCGGTATCCCGTATCTTGTATCAGGGATCTTGTACTTTTTGAACGATCTGCCTTATTTTTACCAAATATTAATCATTACAACAAACCAACTATGCCATACAACTTACTCAAAGGAAAAAAGGGAATTATTTTCGGTGCACTGGATGAAAAATCACTTGCGTGGATCACTGCGATCAGGTGCCATGAAGAAGGTGCGGAGATCGTGCTTAGTAATGCACCCGTGGCATTGCGTATGGGTGAAATAAATAAACTTTCGGAAAAAATAAAAGCGCCTGTAATTCCATGTGATGTTACCAATGGAGACGATGTGGAAAATCTTATCACAAAAACAATGGAACATTTTGGTGGCAGCTTCGATTTTATTCTTCATTCCATTGGTATGGGTGTAAATGTTCGCAAAGGAAAACATTATACAGAAATAGACTACGCACACAATATTAAAACCTTCGAGATATCTTCTATGAGCTTGCATCGTGTGCTTGCATGTTGTATGAAGAAAGAAGCTTTAAATGAATGGGGCAGCGTTATAGCCCTTACTTATATTGCAGCGCAACGTGTTTTTCCTGATTACAATGAAATGGCAGATGCAAAAGCATTGCTGGAAAGCGTGGCCCGTAGTTTTGGTTATCACTACGGTGTTAAAAAACATGTTAGAATAAATACCATATCGCAATCGCCTACACGCACTACAGCAGGAAGTGGTGTAAAAGGTTTTGACGGGTTTATCAGTTATGCAGAAAAAATGAGCCCATTGGGTAATGCAACGGCAGAAGATTGTGCCAATTTCTGCGTAATGATGTTTAGTGACCTGAGTCGTATGGTAACCATGCAAAATTTATTTCACGACGGAGGATTCTCCAATACAGGTGTTACGCAGGCGGTGATTGAACAGATGGAGAAGTAGTTTACAAGTTGATAGGTTGAAAAGTTTAAAGGTTAACATGGCCAACCTTATCAACCTTTCAACTTTATCAACCTTTCAACCTTTCACCATGGACTGGACAGAACTCACCGGCCTCATCGCTTCTGCACTCAGCAGCATTACGTTTATGCCACAGGTTTATAAAGCATGGAAAACAAAAAGTGTTGCCGATCTTAGTTTTGCGATGTTATTCATTGTTTTTTTCAGCACGGTCATTTGGCTCATATATGGATTTGGAAGAGGATTACTTCCTGTTATCATTTGCAATAGTATCATTTGCTTTTTATCAATAATACTCATCTATTTTAAATTCACTTTTCCCCGTTAAAAAAGGTACTGATAAAATAAAAATATCATTAATACGTTTAAAGCAGCGGCAATAATTTGCCGCTTTATTTTTTAATCAAAACCTTTAACTATGAAGTATTGTAAACTTTTATTTGCGGGATTAATTTTATCATTGTGTTTTACCAGCTGTAAGAAGAATTCACCGGCCAATGCAGTTAGCGGGGGAAATGGCATGAGTGCAAAAGTTGATGGCGCTTCTTTTAGTGCAACGCTGGCTACAACAGCTACTTTACAGGGAACTACCAATAAAGTACTTGCGTTTGCGGGAACGGGTACAGATGGACAAATAAATGTAAGTATTTCAAGTTATACCGGTCCGGGTACTTATACAATCAGCAGTACCAATATGGGAACGATTGCTACTTATACAACTACTTCATCTCCATTTGAAAGTTATTCTGCATCGGGTGTACTGGGTTCTGGTACAATCACCATAGATTCAGATAGCGGTGGTTATGTAAAAGGGTCATTTAGTTTTTCCGGGAAAAATAATGCTGGCTCAACCATTACTTCAAAAGAGATTACGGATGGATCCATCAATATTCAACTACAGTAAAATATCTATTGCAATAAAAAAAGCCCCTTCTTTTAAGCAGGGGCTTTTTTATACATTCAATTTTTCAATTAATATTCATCTTCATTAAAAAAGAAATCTTCCTGGCTCGGATAGTCGGGCCAGATATCATCAAGTCCTTCATAGATCTCTCCTTCGTCTTCAAGTTCCTGCAGGTTCTCAATTACTTCAATTGGTGCACCGCTACGGATACTGTAATCTATCAGTTCATCTTTTGTTGCCGGCCATGGAGCATCTTCCAGGTGAGAGGCTAATTCTAGTGTCCAAAACATCTTCTAAGAGGGTTTATTTTTTTGCAAATGTATAAGTTACTACGTAATAACCAAAAGTGTTTTTTTGAACAATATTTCAATTGTTTGTTAAAAGACGATCAAATGCTGTTTTACGTTGTATTTATTAAAAAAATATAATAGGATTTATCGTCTCCCGATTCTGCTTATGCGGCATTGCTGGCAATAATTAGTTATTTTCGGCACATGTTAATAGCAAAAGGTATTGAAAAGAATTATGGGCCACTGCATGTATTAAAAGGAGTGGATATTAATATAAATAAAGGAGAAATTGTAAGTATTGTAGGCTCTTCAGGTGCAGGTAAGAGTACATTTCTGCATATACTGGGTACCCTGGATAAGCCAGATAAAGGACAGGTTATATTGAACAATGAAAGAACTGATAAGCTTTCAGCAAAAGGTCTTGCAAAATTCAGGAATAAGAATATTGGGTTTATTTTCCAGTTTCATCACCTGTTGCCCGAGTTTACTGCCATTGAAAATGTTTGTATACCCGGATGGATCGCAGGTAATAAAAGAAAAGAAACTGAAACCAGGGCAAAGGAATTATTAACAACACTTGGTTTAAAGGAAAGGTTGGAAAATAAGCCCAACCAATTATCAGGTGGCGAACAACAAAGGGTTGCAGTAGCAAGAGCTTTAATAAATAACCCTGCTATCATCATGGCCGATGAACCTACCGGTAACCTGGACTCAGCCAATGCAAGAGAACTTCACCAGCTTTTTATTCATCTCCGGGATAAATACCAACAAACATTTTTGATTGTTACACACAATGAAGAGTTAGCCTCTATGAGCGACAAAATACTTCATATGAAGGATGGTAAGATGCTTTAGTGGTTTGGGCTTCTAAATAAAAATATTCAATATTCAACGTACAATGTTCAATATTCAATGATGTTACTAAGCAACGATCCGATGAGCATTGAACATTGTACGTTGAATATTGAACATTTATTTAAGAAGCAACAACTTAACGAGCTGCTTTTACCCCTCCCCAGTTTTCTCCTTTCCTGATCCTGATGATCTGTGTATCGGTAACCTTAAATTTCTTTGCCAATTGCCTTACAGGTTTGTTTTGATTGAGCAATTTTTTCAACAGCATCACTTTTTTTACGTTAAGTTTTGTTATTGAATGCCCGCCTGATTTATTTTCTCTTAGTTTTTTTTCTGCGATCACATAAGGGCTGCTTTGTTGATGCAGATAATTTTCATCAGCTGTCATCCATTTCAGGTTGCTAACCTTGTTATTTAATTTATTGTAATCAAGATGTGCAACGATGGTTTGTGAAGCCGATGGTTTTCTTAAAAAATAAGTCGCTACGAGCCGATGTATAAGGCTATGATAATAGATGGTCCTGTTTTTCTCATCCGCCTTAAATTTTTTACTTACTGATTCTTTTAAGTTGGCAAGTTTTTCAGTTGCCTCTTTAATAGCAGTTTTGCCTGCCTTGTTTTCTTTCAACAATTTGATCTGTTTCGAAAGCTTTAATACCTGTTTTTTTAAATTGTCTAATTCCTTTTGCTTTTTCGCATCTCTTTTTGTGAAGAATTTGGTTCGGATGATCTTGTAGCCGTTGATCATCGATCCTTTTAGAATGTTGCCGTGGGTTAGCCTGCCAAATGATCGTATACGTCCGAAATTGGATACTTCCATTTCGAGATCGTTGATATACTCAAAATCAAATTTGATGGCTTTCCATTTTTCGCCTGGATAGTCCTTTACCATGTTGAATAAAATTATATTGTTATTTCAAGATAGTTTTCTATTCGCTTCGGGTGCGAAGCTTAACAGTAAAAGGGAAAGGGATATGATTGTGTTATAAATTTAAGAAGAAAATATTGCCTGCAGCTTTTGTTTTACTTTTTCTTCATTAGGTAACATTGCTTTTTCTAATATCATATTCATTGGAACGGCAGGCAAATTCAGGGCACCCAACACTTCAACCGGGGCATCCAGGTAACGGAAACATGCATTCGATATCCTGCCTGCAAGCGCTTCAGCAAATGAATTGTTTTGTTGCTCCTCGGTAACGATCAAACATTTGCCATGCTTTTTTACAGTAGCAAAGATCAGTTCTTCATCCAAAGGAAAAAGCGTACGCAGGTCGATCACTTCTACAAGCCCCGGGAAACTTTTTGCTGCAGCTTTTGACCAATATACACCCATACCATAAGTAATAATGCAACAGGTTTCGCCATTATCTGTCTTATCCTGGCTGGCCTGCAATATAATGTTTGCTTTGCCAAGCGGTATAATATAATCGGCTGCTGGTTCGGTCGTTTTCGCATCTTCTGTTCCGGGAACCTTACTCCAGTATAGTCCCTTGTGTTCAAGCATTACAACAGGATTGGGATCAAGGAAAGCTGCTTTCAACAAGCCCTTCATATCCGCGGCATTGGATGGGTAAACAATTTTTATTCCTTTAATGGTTAGTAAGGTACTTTCAACACTCCCGCTATGATAAGGGCCACCACCACCATAAGCACCTATAGGTACCCGTATGAGTGTTTGAACAGGGAATTTTCCGCAACTTAAATAACAGCTTTTCGAAATTTCTGTCACAAGCTGGTTCAGGCCCGGGTAAATATAATCCGCAAATTGTACCTCAACGATCGGCTTTACACCAACAGCGCTCATGCCTACTGTAGAACCAATGATGTATGCTTCCTGTATGGCTGTATTAAAAACACGGTGATCACCAAATTGTTCAGCAAGTGTGGCCGCTTCCCTAAAAACGCCACCAAGCCTGCGTCCCACATCCTGCCCGTATAATACAGCTTCCGGATATGTTTCCATTATTTCACGAATGGCGAATAATGCAGCATCAACCATCAATACTTTTTCTTTATTTAACGGTGATCTTTGGCCGCTTTCTGTTGTAATATTTGTGGGAACAAAAACATGATTACTAACCGTAGCAGGGTCAGGTTCAGGTGATGCAACAGCTGCATCAAAATCTTTTTTTACCCTGGCTGCTGCTTCTCTTTCTATATCATTAAGCGAAGTTTCATTAATACCTGACTCAAGTAATCTTTTTTTAAGTTTAGGCCCCGGATCATTTTCATAAGATGCTTCCAGTTCATCATCCCAGCGATAAAAATCTTTTCTTACACCACTCGTGTGATGACCAAGAAGCGGGACCTTAGCATGAACGAGATAAGGAGCTCTTGTTTGCCTTACTTCATTTACTACCTTTTCCATGGTAGTAAAACTTTCTTCAAAGTTGCTGCCGTCAATGCTTATTCTTTTGATGCCTTTAAAACCTTCGATGAATTCGTATGCATTGGAAGTTCTTGCTTCAGCAGAAGTAACGCTGATGCCCCAGTCATTATCCTCTATTAAATAAATAACAGGTAACTGGTGAAGGGCTGCAAATTGAAATGCTTCACTTACTTCTCCTTCGGTAACGGAAGCATCGCCAAGGGAGCAAATGACGATTGGTAATTGGGAATTTGGAATTGGGTCATTGGGATGAGATCCTTTTTTTAATACAGGAGAGTTTATCTTTTCAAGGTACTTTATCCCCTGTGCCACACCGGTAGTAGGGATCGCCTGCATGCCGGTTGCACTGCTTTGGTGAATGATATTTGGTTTATCTGTGCCCCTGTAATTAGGATGGTTGTAATATTCTCTTCCGCCTGTAAAAATATCTTCACCCTTTGCCAAAAGTTGCAACATGAGTTGGTAAGGAGAAAATCCCAGGCCAAGCATAATGCTTTCATCCCTGTAATAAGGACTTACATAGTCGCATGGCAATAACTGGAACGCTGTTGCAAGTTGTATGGCTTCATGACCACGGGAAGTACTGTGTACGTATTTGCAAATGGTCCTGTTTGCTTCGTAAGTGTCGGCCATTGCTTTGGCGGTACACATTAAACGGTAAGCTTTGAGGAGTATATCTGTGGAAAGCATCGGCAATCGGCAATCGGGAATCGGGAATCGACACGGGAATATGGTCTGCAATTGCCGATTCCCGATTGCCGATTGCCGTGTCTATTGCATTTTAAATGTTTCTAAAAATTTAGTTGTAAAATTCCCCGACCTGAAATTTTCATCTTTCATCAATTGCAGGTGAAAGGGAATGGTTGTTTTTATTCCTTCGATCACGTATTCACTCAGTGCCCTGCTCATGGTGTTGATGGCTTCCTCACGGGTTTGGGCAACCGAAATTAATTTCCCGATCATACTGTCATAATATGGAGGAATGATATATCCTGCATAAGCATGACTATCTACACGAACACCATGTCCACCCGGCTGGTGCAATACGGTGATCTTTCCTGGCGATGGCCTGAAGTCATTATAAGGATCTTCTGCATTGATGCGGCATTCTATTGCATGCATTTGCGGGTAGTAGGCCTTACCAACGATCTTTTCTCCCATTGCAATTTTTATCTGCTCTTTAATAAGATCGTAATTGATCACTTCTTCCGTAACACAATGTTCAACCTGTATACGGGTATTCATTTCCATGAAATAGAAGTTGCGGTGCTTATCAACCAGGAACTCAATGGTACCAACGCTTTCATAATTGATTGCTTGCGCAGCTTTGATAGCAGCAGCGCCCATCTTTTCCCTTAACTCCGTTGTCATAAACGGAGAAGGTGATTCTTCTACCAGTTTTTGATGGCGGCGTTGAATGGAACAATCCCTTTCACTCAGGTGACAAACATTCCCATATTGATCGCCTGCTACCTGTATTTCGATATGGCGTGGTTCTTCTACAAATTTTTCCATGTAGATGCCGTCGTTCTTAAAGGCAGCACCGGCTTCTACTTTTGCCATTTCATAATTGCGTTCAATTTCACTTTCTTCCCAAACCACACGCATACCTTTACCACCACCGCCGGCAGTTGCTTTTAATATAACAGGGTAACCAATTTCTTTTGCAGAACTTTTTGCGTGCTCTACACTTTGCAATAAGCCTTCTACACCCGGTACAACAGGAACGCCTGCTTTGATCATTGTTTCTTTTGCAGTGATCTTATCACCCATTGAATTGATCATATCAGGTGTAGGGCCAATGAATTTAATACCATGTTCACCACATATCTTGGCGAACCTGGCATTTTCTGCTAAAAATCCATAACCAGGATGTATACCATCAGCATTGGTTATTTCAGCAGCGGCCATAATATGAGCCATATTCAAATAACTATCTGCACTGGCAGGTTTACCAATACAAACAGCTTCGTCAGCAAATTTTACATGAAGACTATCTTTATCTGCAGTAGAATAAACAGCAACGGTTTTAATACCCATTTCCCTGCAGGTGCGTATGATTCTTAAAGCAATTTCTCCGCGATTGGCAATTAGTATTTTTTTAAACACGATAGGACAATTAAAAATTAAAAATTAAAAATTAAAAAATTCGAAGCGGCTGAAACAGTTTTCAGTTTTGAATTTTTAATTTTTACTTAAGCAGGCTGAACCAGGAATAAAGGCTGGTCGTATTCAACAGGGCTCGCATCTTCTATCAATACTTTTACGATCGTACCCTTTACATCACTTTCAATTTCGTTGAAAAGTTTCATAGCCTCAATGATACAAACTACTTTACCCGGGGCCACTTCATCACCTACATTTACAAAAATAGGTTTGCCTGGCCCTGCCTGGCGGTAGAAAGTACCGATCATAGGGCTCTTTATGGTAATTAAATTGTCTGATTTTGGTGCTTCAGCTTTTGCAGGAGGTGCGCCGTTAGTAACGGGCGCTGGTGGGGGCGGTGCTGCTGCAGCTACAGGTTGAGGAGCATACGAAGGTGTGCTTGTTGCAGCTACATTAATATTTTGAACCGGATCTTTCTTTTGTTTGATGGTTATCTTTCTTCCGTCTTCTTCTATGGTAATTTCTCCAATGGAGGTTTTATTAATGAGTTTTACAAGCTCTTGAATTTGTTTGATGTCCATGTGATATTATTAAATGATTAATAAAGGAAACAGAAACGGGCAGCTAAGATAGGAAATCATTATCCAAATTAACAAGAATTAAATTCACTCATTTCAGAAAAATCGACAAAAAAGCCCGAAAAAGGCGTAAAAATGAGTAAAAACCGACCGAAAATGCACAGTTTTGGACAAAAATAAAAAAGCTCCTTTTGCAGGAGCTCTTCATTTTACTATTATCATTTATAATTTGGAGATTTGGAAATTTGATAATTTGGAAATGAAATTACAGCCTCCAATTGGCACATTTCCAAATCTCCAAATTTCCAAATTAATTATTCTTTTACCCTTTCAACATAATCCCCCGTTTTTGTATTGATGCGTATCAATTCGCCTTCATTTACAAATAAAGGAACGTTTACGGTGGCACCTGTTTCAACAGTAGCAGGTTTAAGCGTTCTTGTTGCTGTATCACCTTTCATACCTGGTTCGCTGTAAGTAACAAGCAATACAATTTTATCAGGTAACTCAACACCCATTGGCAGGTCTGTTTCGCCATTGATCAATACAGATACTTCCTGGCCATCTTTTAAAAATGCCGGCGCATCGATCATTGTTTCAGGAACAGTTATTTGCTCAAATGTTTCTGTATCCATAAAGCTATAACCGGTATCATCTTTATACAGGTATTGATAAGCCTTCTTTTCTACCCTTACAGGAAAAATGGTTTCACCACTGTTCCAGGTAACTTCAATGGTGCGGCTGTTATCAACACCTTTTAATTTAGCCCAAACCTTTGCTGCAGCACGTGCAGTTTTATTTTGTCCAAACTCAATCACGGTATAAAGGCTGCCATCAATTTTAAGGATCAGCCCTGAGCGCATATCTGCTGTAGTTGCCATAATAATATATTATTTACTGTTTCAATTTTGATCAGGCTGCAAAAGTAGCGATAGTAATTTTAAATGCGAAAAAGTAATTCGGGAATTGGCAATCGGCAATCGGCAATCGGGAATTAGGAATTGGGAATTGGTTTAACCTGTCGGCGGTTCTAAACCCCGACAGCGGTTATATGGTGAATAGTGAAATCTTCGCAGAGAATTTAATAACAAATCGAAAAAACTTCAAACCGACTATCGATTGCCGATTCCCGATTGCCCAACGATTCCCGTCCTCGCCGCGTAAAAACGCCCAATCACCTAGATTTTGAAATTTTAACCCCATTAGTTGCCGAAACTATTTAGTTTTATAAAAAAAATAAATTGAAAAGACTAGTCATTGCTATTATTATCATTTTGGGCTTTCAATATGCAGATGCACAGGTTGGAAAAGACAGCACTACTAAAATGAAAGACAGTATCCCTGCTTATGAACGCAACCCAACCATACCCTCATTTAGTATTGAAGCTGCACCCGACAGTAGCGCATTCACCAATCATGATCTTAAGCACAAAAAGCCACTTATAATTGTCATCTTTAGCCCGGACTGCGATCATTGCAAACACTTTACAAAAGAACTGCTTGCCAAATATGATATGGTAAAACATGCGCAGATCGTAATGGTATCGGCTTTAAATTATAACATGATAAAGAAATTTTATGATGATTACAAGATCGCTGATTATCCTTCAATAAAAATGGGCAGGGATACCAATTACACTTTGGGAAACTTTATGGGTGTGAGAATGTTCCCAACCTTAATTGTGTATGATAAACATGGGAATTTTTTAAAACGGCTTGATACCGGGATAACAGTGGAGAAGATTGCAGAGCTTTTATAGTTGAACATTGATTATTGTAGGTTGAAAATTGAATATTAAACGAAGTCCTACAAAAACGAATGTTCAATATTCCAGCGAGCCTACTTCACAAACTGCTGGTTCCAGATCACCTTATCCATCAACATGATCCTCACTCCATAAATACCTTTACCCAGGTTGGATACAGGTACACTAATGATCCTGCTCAGGGAAGAACTTCTAAACCGGGTTAGTATTTTTCCATACGAATTAAGAATGAATACTGATATCGCATCTGTGATGGGTTCACTGCCGGTGTATTGAAGTTTTAAAAAACTGGTTACTGGTACAGGATAAACGACCCAGCTATTGGTGGATTGGCCCATGATCACCGTAATAACAGGCGAAAATTCAATATTATCTTTGTCTATTACCTGTTTTAACTTGTAATAATTTGTGGTTGGATCCGGGTGTTCATCTACGTATTTTTCAATTTTATTTTCACTGAATGCGCTTGCCTCAAGTATATAAACATCTGTCCAGTTATAATTGTTATTGCTTTTTTGAAGTACAAAACCCGTTGTCCTCGGATCGTTATTTTGCCACTTTAATTTTATGACATTCTTTTCGGCATCATACACCGCCGAAAGATTGGGTGTGATGGCCGAAGCAAAGCCCGTAGCCTGCATTAATACCAATGCAATTAATAAGAACGGTTTCATCGAAAGAGAAGCTGGTAAGCTAGTTAGTTTTACCAAAAGTAGGGTAATCACAGGACGCATAATGTTAAAGAGTAATATCGGAAGTTTACTTAGTAAAATTACGATGGAGTTCCTGCTCCAGGGGGAAAAGGGGTATAAAATTTATTTAAAAGCTTCACGAATCAAAATATTTAATCATTTACATTTGCGCCGCAAACGTCATTCAATTTTAAATAAAAAAGATATTTATGAAAGTAACTGTAGTAGGTGCAGGAGCGGTAGGCGCAACCTGTGCTGACAATATCGCCCGCAAACAGCTTTGCGATGAACTGGTTTTGGTTGATATTAAAGAAGGGGTTGCAGAAGGAAAAGCAATGGACCTGATGCAAACTGCCCAGATAGAAGGTTTTGATACAAAGATCATTGGAAGTACCAATGACTATACTAAAACAGCGGGAAGCACAGTAGCAGTAATTACTTCCGGTATTCCACGTAAACCAGGAATGACACGTGAGGAACTGATCGGTATCAATGCAGGTATTGTAAAAACAGTTACCCAGAATTTATTGAAATATTCTCCCGATGTTATTATAATCGTTATCAGCAACCCAATGGATACAATGACCTACCTGGCTTTGAAATCGAGCGGGCTCCCTAAAAACAGGATCATTGGAATGGGGGGAATCCTGGATAGCGCCAGGTTCCGTTATTACCTGAGCCAGGCCATGAACTGTTCTCCAAATGACCTGCAGGCAACCGTTGTGGGCGGACATGGTGATACTACGATGATCCCATTAACAAGGCTTGCTACTTATTGTGGTACCCCTGCGGCAAACTACCTTGATGAAGCAACGTTGAAAAAAGTAGCAGCTGATACAATGGTTGGTGGCGCTACATTAACCGGCTTATTGGGCACTTCTGCATGGTATGCACCGGGTGCAGCAGGAGCTTTATTGGTTGAAGCCATTGTAAGGGATGAAAAGAAAATGATGCCTTGCTGCGTTTCGCTGGAAGGTGAATATGGACTTAATGATATTTGCATAGGCGTGCCTGTTATCATCGGTAAGAACGGCTGGGAAAAGATCGTTGATTATAAATTAAATGACGAAGAAAAAGCAGCGATGAACAAAAGTGCAGAAGCAGTAAGAAGCATGAATAGCGTATTGAGTACTTTAACCATATAAAAATCCAGGTCAAAATAATGCAGATGTAGGTCTCTCCATCTTGAACATTGAGTATTGTACGTTGAATATTGAATATTCAATTTAAGGGCCTGGAAATTTAAAAGCCCTTAACTGATGCCCCAAAGCCCCGCAAATATTGCGGGGCTTTCTTTGTATGTTAAAAAAAAATAATTACCTTGGTGCTCCCCCGAGACTACATTAACTGCTTAATTCCACTAACATGAAGTTTATCTTATCTCTTCTCGGTGTACTGCTATTTGCAGGCATTTGCAATGCACAATTACAGATCACAACACAAAACAACGGGCAGCTTTTGGCCCAGCGATTGGTTGGTGATGGAATAACGATCAGCAATGTTACATTGTCTGCTGATTCAATTTCCACAGGCTTTTTCAGGAATATTTCCGGTACCCAGATTGGGATCGACAGTGGGATCGTACTGACAACCGGGCGGGCAAAAACCGAATCTACCGCCAATTTTGAGATTGGTTTGGATGGAGATGGTGTAACGCAGGCAAATGACCTGAGTGATCTTGCATTTGCAAACAACCAGGTTAATTACAATGCGCATGATGCCGATCTTGAGCAACTCATTGGTATAACCGCCAATTCAAGCCATGATGCTACGGTACTTGAATTTGATTTTATACCCGATGGCGACAGTATCAAATTCAGGTATGTATTCAGTTCGGAAGAATATCCTGTATTTGCTTGTCCTTCAGGGGGCGGAACGCTATTCAATGATGCCTTCGCTTTTTTTATCCAGGGCCCGGGTTTTCCAACAAAAACCAATATTGCTTTAGTACCTAATACAAATGATCCAGTAAGTATTCATAACATCAATGACCAGGGTTGTGCACCATACCCGGCGCTGTATATAGACAATGAGACCAACGTAAACTTTACACACAATGGCCATACAAGAATATTAACAGCCAAGGCAAGGGTAGAACCTTGTCAAACCTATCATTTAAAACTGGTGATAGCAGATGTACAGGATGATGCATACGACAGTGGCGTTTTTCTCGACGCCAGGAGCCTTACTTCAAATATTGTCAGGTTAACAAACAATACCCAGGTAGATAATTTAAACAACAGCTATATCGTGGAAGGTTGTATTACCGGTTCTTTCACTGTAAAGAGACCAACCGTTACCAGCTCTCCCCTCGGCGTAGCCGTTACTTATGGTGGTACCGCTATAAATGGTGTGGATGTACAGCCATTACCAACGCTTATTACAATTCCGGCAAATGATTCCGTGGTAACCGTAAACGTTATCCCTATCATCGACAATATGCCTGAAGGAATTGAAACCATTAAGATCTATGCAAGCACCGGTTGCTCATCTGTTATTACAGACAGTGCTGTTATACAAATAAGGGATTATGATACGCTTTCTATTACACCTGCTGATAATGCTACAATTTGCAAAGGCGGTTCGATACAATTGGTTGCCAATGCAGCATGGAGCACGTTCCTCTGGGATGCTGTGCCAGGTTTGAGTGATTATACAGTAGCAGATCCCATTGCAACCCCCACTCAAAATGGTGTGAATTATATCTGTACATCAACAGTGGGAACCTGCAACGGAAGAGATTCTGTTTATGTAGAATGGAAGCAACTGGAATTCGATAACCAAACAGATATAAATTGCCATAATGGATCAACGGGCCAGATCGTGGTCTCGGGTGGGCCGGAATGGACATCTCCGCCTGTTCTGTATTCTATTAATGACCTGCCTCCACAGGCAAGCGGTACTTTTGGTAACCTGCCAACAGGTAGCTACATGGTTCATATCAGTGATGCAAGCGGTTGCGTTGATAGCCTGCCGGTAAACCTTATCCAGGCTTATCCTGACCTGTTGATTACAAATACAACATCCGCTGCAGGAAAATGCAGCACTGATTCTCTAGGTAGTGTAACCGTAACCGTGACCGGTGGTTTGTCGGCCTACCAGTATTCAATTGATGGTATCAATTTCCAGCCAGGCAATGTATTTAATCTACATTCAAATACCTATACCATTACGGTAAACGATGTGAATAATTGCACAACATCGTTGCCAGGAGTGGTAATTCCTTTTGTAAATGATCTAAGCATAACAGCAGGTCCGGATACTACGGTATGCGCAGGTCAGTCAGTAAAATTGATTGCTAACAGTACGGCTGATACTTATAGCTGGTCGCCAACAACCGGGCTTACTTCTCCAAACAGCCAAACAACTTTTGCAGCGCCGGATGATAACACGATTTATACTGTTACCGGAATTTTAAACGGATGTACACAAACTGCAACTGTGGAAGTAAAAGTTGGTAAAAATTTATCAGTAGATGCAGGAGGACCGCTTTATATTGATGCAGGTGGCAATGTGCATGCTGCACCAGTTGTAAGTGGGTCCAACACCAATTTAGCTTCTATTTTGTGGACGGGTGCTGAAGGGTTGAGCGATACAAATATTCTTGACCCGGTTATTACACCGCCAGGTGTAAATGGAGAATCTGTATATACGATCACGGTTACGAATACTTCAGGTTGTTCTGCATCAGATGAACTGATCGTTAAGATCGTTCCTGTCTGTATCAAGGTAAGAAATGCTTTCACGCCTAATGGTGACGGCATCAACGACCGCTGGCTTGTTTACGATGATTTTTCATGCCTGCAAAACGTAAAGGTACAGGTGTTTAACAGGTACGGAAGTAAAGTATTCGAATCAAATGACTACAGGAACACATGGGAGGGCCGTTTTGGAAGTAAAACACTTCCGGATGGCACATACTATGCGATCATAGAATTTACTATGTTGTCAGGCAAAACAAGAACAGTAAAGACCGATGTGACCATTTTGAGATAAGCTCAAACATAGTACGTCATTGCGGGGAACGAAGCAATCTCGCTGGTAAAAGATTGCTTCGTTCCCCGCAATGACGGATCTAATAGAAATTTTACAAGGCAAGACAAGATCTTGCCTTTTTTCTGCGAAAAAGACCGGTATTTACCGGATAAATTCTCCTCCCTTTTCTTGAAAACCCGGGATTTTATGAGTATCTTGGAACTCACCCCCATAGATCACGTTACTGCTTATTTCACACAAATGAAATCTATTGTATTATTATTTTTAGGGGTATTGTTTATTACAGGAGCCTGTAATGCCCAGCTAATTGTAACAACTCAAAACAACGCACAGGCATTGGCGCAAAAACTTGTTGGCTATGGCGTAACGATCAGCAATGTTTCTCTCTCCGGCGATTCTATCTCTACAGGATTCTTC
Source organism: Ferruginibacter sp. (assembly GCA_047601875.1). Lineage (GTDB taxonomy): Bacteria > Bacteroidota > Bacteroidia > Chitinophagales > Chitinophagaceae > Ferruginibacter. The sequence continues at coordinate 3,468,091 of JASGIL010000001.1, forward strand.
AATAATATTTCCGGCACCAATATCGTGCTTGATAGCGGAATTGTGTTAACCAATGGCCGGGCGAGAACGCAATCACTTACAAATTTTGAAATAGGAATGGATGGAGATGGGGTTACCCAGGCAAATGATATATTTGGCGACGCCTTTGCAAACAACGAAGTGAACTATGATGCGCACGATGCCGACCTGGCGCAACTAATCAATACAACTACCGATTCCACGCATGATGCCACGGTGCTGGAATTTGATTTTGTACCTGTGGGTGATACCATCAAATTTCGTTATGTATTCAGTTCCGAAGAATACCCCGAGTATGCGTGCCCGTTTGGAAGTGGTACCGTTTATAACGATGCATTTGCTTTCTTTATCCAGGGTCCCGGTTTCCCGGTAAAAACAAATATTGCATTGATACCCGGTACAAGTGCGCCGGTAACAATTCATAACATAAACGACCAGGGCTGTGCGCCTTACTGGCAATACTATATCAACAACGAAACCAATGTGAATTTTACACACAATGGTCATACACGTGTAATGACTGCGATCGCAGCAGTGCAGCCTTGCCAGACATATCATTTAAAACTGGTGATCGCCGATGTGGGCGATGGTGCATTGGATAGCGGCGTTTTCCTGGATGCAAAAAGTCTTACATCAAATGTTATCCATTTAAGCAGTAATACACAAACAGACGTGCTCAATAATGGTTATATCGTGGAAGGTTGTATCAATGGCTCTTTCACTGTAAAACGTCCGCAATTGGCCAACTACCCGCTTTCCGTAAATCTTACTTATGGTGGCACTGCTGTAAATGGCGTGGATGTACAAACCCTGCCTGCTATTGCTACCATTCCTGCAAACGATACAATTGTAACAATAAATGTTATTCCCATTATAGATAACCTGCCCGAAGGCATTGAATCAATTAAAGTATTTGCAGCACCAGGCTGCGGCTCACCGGCACCGGTAGATAGCATTGTTATACAAATACGGGATTATGATACGCTTACGATCCTGCCTGCAGACAGTGCATACATTTGTAAGAACGGATCTTTACAATTACACGCAACAGCAGCCTGGAGCACGTTCCTTTGGAATGCAGTTCCCGGTTTGGATAATTATACATCCGCCGACCCGGTTGCAACACCTTTACAAAACGGTGTTACGTATACATGTACTGCGTCTGTTGGTAGCTGCCATGGCCGGGATTCTGTAAGGGTTAACTGGAGAGCATTAGAATTCAATAGCCAGGCAAATGTAAATTGCCATGATGCCGCAACGGGGCAGATCATTGTGTCCGGCGGGCCCGAATGGACAACAGCCCCGGTTCAGTACAGTATTAATAATTTACCTCCCCAGGCCGCTGGTACTTTTAATAACCTTGTTGTTGGAAACTATATGGTGCACATCAGCGATGGAAGTGGCTGCTCAGATAGTTTACCTGTAAATATCATACAGGCATGGCCCGACCTGTTGATTACTGATACTGCATTAACGCCTGCTACATGCACCAGTTTCTCAGACGGAACCATTACCATTACAGCTGCCGGTGGCAAACCTCCTTACCGGTATTCTATCGATGGAACGAATTTTCAAATAAGCAATCTTTTTCATGTAGGTGCAAATGTGTATACGATCTCTGTGATGGATGCAAACAATTGCCGCAAAGATATGCCGGCAGTAACGGTACCATTTATCAATGAAATTGTTTTAAATGTGAGCCCCGACCCAACCATTTGTGAAAGCAGGAACACGGTCATAACCGCAACAACGAATGCAACAGCGGTGCTTTGGTCCGCAGAAACACCGGCGCTGAATAATACATTAAACAGTCTTACTTCATTTACGCCAACGGCCAACCCGGTAGTTACCACAAAGTATTATGTTCGTGCTACACTGGGTTCATGTTTTCTGAGGGATTCTGTTACGGTGAATGTAAACCCTGCACCTGTTCCGGATGCAGGCAATGATGTTACTGTTTGTCATGGCGGGCAAACCCAGTTAAATGCAAGTGGTGCTGTTGAATATTTATGGCACCCTGCTATACATCTTTCAGATCCTGCCATCAGCAACCCGGTTGTAAGTGAGGCCAGTTCCATTACCTATTACCTGGATGTAACGGATGCGCATGGGTGCAGATCGCTTTCAAGCAGTTCAGTACGTGTGAATGTGTTACCCCCTGCAACATTGTTTGCTGGTTATGATACAGTAGTTGCCCTTCACCAGCCATTACAGTTAATGGCAACAGATATCAACCATGTTGGGTTTGTTGAATACAGCTGGAGCCCTTCAGAGGGATTGAGCAATCCTTTTATCTATAACCCGCTTGCATCACTCACAGCAGCCAGTACCGATCTAATTGTTACCGCATATACACGTGATCATTGCATGGGCGTTGATACCATCAATGTAAAAACCTATCGCGGTCCTGAAATATATGTTCCCAATTCCTTTACACCAAACGGCGATGGAAAGAATGATTATTTAAAAGCCATCACCGTAGGTATAAAGTCTTTCAAATATTTTAATATTTACAATCGCTATGGCCAGCTTGTTTTCAGTACCACCAATCAAAATACAGGATGGGATGGAAGGGTAAAGGGTGCCATGCAGTATCTGAGCAGCTTCGTATGGATCGCTGCCGGTATTGATTACAGGGGCCACCTTGTAGAACGCAAAGGAACTACTACGATCGTTCAATAAAAAAGCATCTTACATTATTCATCTTACGTTAACTCGTCATTGCGAGGAACGAAGCAATCTTTTATCAACCAGGTTGCTTCATTTCTCGCAATGACGGTTATTGTTGAAGCAGCCTCACTTAATTTACAAATCACCAAATTATCAAATTTCCAAATTGGCTTTCACTTTAGCATTTCCTTAGCACCCCCACTACAATTTTTTTTCCGTTATTTTGTTATCAAATTTCATCCCTTAAATATATACTTATGAATGCACTGAAATGTTTTGCAGTTCCTGCGGCACTATTGTTACTAATTGCTTCATGCAAAAAAGACGATGAGCCTGCCAATACAGGAGCCAAAATCAATTTTGTATTTAAGTTTGACTCCACCCAGGAAAGATTAAACAATTTGGGCCAGGCCTCTGTTATTCCTGCCGGTCATTCGGCACAATCCCCGGTGTTCAATTCAATGAGTTCGCATTATGTGGAACTGGCACCCGATCAATGGACATTGCTCGGCCAGGGTGCTGTTTTATACCATGCCCCCGAAACAACGGCAGGCGGAACCAATGCAATTGATTTTGATCAATCGGTTCGCAAAGGCGACGGAGAAACTTTTTTAAGTGTACCGATAAAATCAATGGCGGCCGGTTCATACAACTGGTTAAGGGTATCGCTGGCATACCAGAATTATGATATTAAATTTCGTGCGGCAGGTTATGACCTAACGGGTACGCTTGCCTCCTTTATCGGCTTCAATTCCTATGTGCGCAATTACCAGATCAAAGATTCTACACTTTCATTAAACAGCAATAAGCTGCAGGGATACTGGGGCTTTGAAACCAGTGTACCGGGCGTAGGTGGTTTTGTTTCTACGGGCCAGGCGCCTGCTGGTGCAACAACAGTTCCAAATCCGTTGGCCGCTACTTCACCCATACCGGCGGGTTCTTGTGTTGTAACAGGAAAATTTGCAAACCCGCTTGTAATTACGGGTAATGAAACCAGCGATGTAACGGTTGTCGTTTCCTTATCTACAAATAAAAGTTTTGAATGGAATGATCTTAACGGAAATGGGATTTATGAACCAGCAGATGGAGATGTGGTGGTGGATATGGGGATAAGGGGGTTGATTCCGATAAAACAATAATTCTAAATGCTGAGTTATGAATTTTGAATGTAAGTTTTGACTTATTGGAATTCGATTTAGTAAGTGTATACAAATTATATTACACTCACTCAGTATTCATAACTCAGCATTCAGAATTACAATAAGACAGAAATCTCAACTTCAAGCAAACTTGCAATTTTTTGTAATTGCAGAATAGAAACCCTGGATCTTCCATTTTCGTACCTGCTTAGCATAATACGACTAACACCTATCTCTTTCGCAAAAGACTCCTGCTTATAATCTTTAAAGCTTCTCCACTTTTTTATTTTCATTCCGACTGTTAGTGCTACTTGTTGATTCATAAAATAAAATTAAACAGGAATACAAACATACAAAGCGGAAAAACCACAGAAAAGCCTGTTATTTTCAGGGATTAATCATGTTGTAAATAATGGTTTTTACAAAATGTAAAATGGTTGTTTACATTTTGTAAAATGTAAAACCATTTTACGATCATATTCTATTTCATTTTTGTATTATCAAAAATTATAGGTCAATTATATATTGATATCACTTGTGATAATAATGATCATTCAATTTATATCCGGATATAAATAGTGAGATTAATGTCAATATAAAATACCGAATAAATTTTGCTGGCGGAAATGATAAGCTATTTTATTATTTATTCCACAGCGTCACCAAAACTGAAGGTTAATATTCTAATCATGCAATATGAAAAAAATATTTTTTATTTTAATGATCGGTTTAAATTATTTGCCGGGAATGGCACAGGAAAAAATAACCCGTGAACAGGCAAGAACGATTTGTGCGCAAGGAATGGCAGCATTTACAAAAGCTATTGCTCCTGTTTATAAACCAGGTAATTCATATGAACAATTTCAGGCTGCTTTATGTGGAAACATTCAGCCAGCAACAGAAGGAGCTAATCAATTAAAGATTGCGTATGCTTTTTTAGTTCAGTCAGCATCAACGGATGCAATCATTAAAAACTACCAGGGAAAAGAAGTTGCCGCTTCATTAAACTATTTATTGACCTTACACAAAAAAGGAATTGAATCTGATGGATCGGAATTGTTTGGCGGCAAAACAGGTTCTGCAAACAGCAGCTTTGCAAAAAATGCAGAAGGTGGATGCAAGTGGTACCAGTTTTCGTGTTTGGTACAAGCTGCGTTAAACTGGGTTGTAATGCAATGGGTCACTATTACAGGGATAGCAGGTGCATTTGATTTACCGATATTTGCGCCGTAGTTGCTTAAAAAATAATTTATTCTGAAAGAGGTTATTACTATAAGGTGATAACCTCTTTATTTTAAATTAACAATACCAGGAATACTGTTATTGAAAAAGTGAACTAATTTATACGAGTTAAAAAGAATAAATAAAATGAGAAAATCACTGCGAAAATTTGGTGTTTTTCCCTTCTTTACAATAGAATGATCAGCCAACTTTACAAAATGTAAAACGATCGTTTACAATTTGTAAAACGGAAAATTTTCAAGACGTAAAAATCATTTTCATTTTTGTGGTATCAAAATTTACTCAACAATTGAAACATCCTGTACAAGTAACAATCAATAATTATTTCCGGAGATAAGGATCGGTTGCTGCGAATCGGATGAGTTGTTGAATATTTTTTGTTGGCGGAAATGGTAAGCTATTTTACTATTTATTCCACAGCGTCACCAAAACTGAAGGCCAATTTTTTTAATTACGTAAAAATGAAAAAATTATTTCTTGTTTTATCGATCGTATCTTATTGTTTTACAGGACATGCACAACAGGTAACCAAAGAACAGGCGATATCAATTTGTGCGCAGGAGATGGCTGCTTTTACAAAAGCTGTTTCGGGGTTTTATAAAAAAGGAATGTCGTATGACCAGTTTCAAACGACATTGTGTGGGAAATTACAACCTACAGCAGAAGGAGGCAATCAATTAAAGGTTGCATATAATTTCCTTACGCAGGGTGCTTCAAATGATTTTATCATTAAAAATTATAGAGGCCGGGAAGTAGCAGATGTAATGAATTATTTACAAAATGCACACAAAAAAGGCGTTGAGTCTGATGGATCGGAATTGTTTGGAGGAAAGACAGGAACTAGTAACAGTGGTTTGGCAAAAAATGCAAATGGTTGTCATTGGTATCAGTTCTGGTGTTTGGTACAGGAGTTTGCAAATTGGGTAGTGGCTAACTGGCCAACAATATCCCAGATTATTACTTTTATAATGACGCTGTTCCCATAAAAGCCGAAGTTTTTTGAGTTAGTTAATTTTAATACGTATTATAATCTTATGGGGCTGTTAATAAAATTAATGGCCCCCATTTTAAAATTATTTTTTATGAAAAAGCTTTTACGATCATGCGTATTGTTTTTTACAGTTTTTTATTGCTCCTCATGTTACAGGGTCGCTTTGTCATCATTAGGAGTATTGGATAAATCTGTATCCCTTGAAAAAATAAGCAACACAAAAAAAGAAGTTGTATTTATTCCCATGCATCACATTGGCAAACGTGATTTTTATAAAGATGTAAAGAGAGTAGCTGATTCCTTACAAAATATTGGATACCGTTTTTATTACGAGGGGGTAAGAATTAGCCCCGTAAAAGATTCACTCAAAACAGACAGCCTTAGAAGAAAGATGCGATATGTATTGGGAGCAGACGTTTTTGCTTTAAAATCACAGGGAGGGTATATTGATACTGTGAACCATACTATTTTTCATAAAAAACTAAAAATCCTGACCAAAGAAGATCTTGTAAATCAACCCCCTTATATAAAAATGGGTATCGATACAGCGAAAAGCACATGGGCTGATGTGTATTTATCTGATATGATCCCTGAATTTGAAAAAAGATTTGAAAATATAATTTTAACTGGTTGTGATTTTAATACTCCTCTCAATGAAAAATATTCATGTTCAAATTACAAAAATAAAAACGGGAAAAACTTTTTGCTGATCGATTACAGGAATGAATCCGTTGCTGATAAAATTATGAATGACAGCAATACAAAGATCGCCATTATCTACGGATCAAAACACTATGGTGGCGTTTTGAAAGTATTGCAACAACATGATTCTGCCTGGAAAAAACATTAATTTTTGAGATTGGCCATTATTTGAACGAACCTGTTTTGTCTTAATAATCCTTATTTAATAACGGTGAACCTGATATAAGAATTATCAACAACAATATTGTCGATTGAATAACCATTATTCAGGCGGTCCAGGATTTCACTTACATCATTCCCATCAAAACTGATTACAGCCGTAGTTTTTATAGATTCTCTGTCTCTCATAAAAGAGTAATATTTTCCATCAATGTATTTAAAAAAGCTTAAATAGTTTAATCCATTATTTGATTTTTTATCTACCCAATCTGAAAACTGGTCATAAGTATTAAAAATGCCCCATGACCATCCGGTACCGGAGCTCAGCTTAAGCAGGAAAGTAAAAGTGTATGGGTCTTTTTCGACAATATTCTGAATACTGTAGGAGTCATTTAATTTTTTTTCCAAATCCCAATATGCCCCGTATTTATTTTTAAATTCTGATTTTGTTAATTCAAGGGTTTTCTGAGAAAATTGATTTTCGTATTTCAACATAACCACGAACCATTTATTATTCATTTTTTCTAAAAAGACAATATTGTATTTTTTATCAAAATACTCCTGGATAATTTGAAGAGGAAATTCATCATAGTTCCACATTATCTTATAACGTTCTACATTTGATGGTGTTTTTTTCCAATAAATCCAATAACTATTTTGAAAATACATTATTGATTTGGGAACCATGTTGTATTTATTAAAAAATTCAGATACATCAGTTGATGAAACCTGGTCGTCATATTTAAGCAAAGAATAGTTTGATAAACTACTAAAGTAGTCTACGTAATTATGGTTCTCTCCGCCATTATTTATATCAACATCAGTATTGAAGCCCCTGTCAACTGCATTTATACGATCTTCTTTCGAAGGGTGATCTGAATTGAGCGGATTTAGCGGATGCTTCATTTGATCTAAAGCATAATAACAGTCCTGGACACTTCCACCCGTTTTTTTTACAATCGAAGCCGCATATTCATCAGCGGCCAGCTCGCATTTTCTCTTATTTTCATTGCTTGGGATCATACCAGACTCAAAATGTTTCAATGCATGGTGCGCAAATTCATGGGCAATTACGAACAAGTGGGCGAAATATTGATAATTTAAATTTTGGAGCCTGTCCTCGTTTATAAGAATATATCTTTTCCCTTCGTGACGACATGCGAGCGCAGATGTGTGAATGCGGTCACATTTTACAACCTCAATTCTGTACTCACTGAAATTTAATTTAGAATAAATTTTTTCCAAGTTTTCTTCTGCTGTTGTTACATCTAACGACCAATTGCGGCTTGCCTCTAAACATATGTCTTCATTCTCATATTCAGATGGGAGGGAATTTATTTGACAAAATGTTGTTGAGATGAAAATAAATGATACAGCGAATGCCAGTAAATATTTCATAACAATAAATTTTATTTTTGTTTTACTATAATTTCATATTTGGTCTTATCAGTATTTAAAAAACGCTTTATAAAAATCCCATAGTTCTGCCCGTTTTTTATTTCTAAGATCCCGGTACCTTCTCCAATTCCAATTCTTGTGTTCCCATTTGCATCTTTAAAAATGGTTTTAGAAATTATTTTATAACTGACGTTTTTTGCAATGTCGTAGTGGAATGTTTTTGCCATAGTAAGACTTCCCTGGGCTCCTATGCTAAAAACCTGTGTGTTTCCATTTATGGTCAGATACACTTCTTCATAAACCTGGTCAGAGGCCAGTTTGTCTGTAACAATAAAATCTCCTGATCCGGTGGTATTGTCATCAATTTGTGAGTTGTTATCAACTTCAGCGTCAATCCAAAGTGTGCATGCTCCAATATTGTTACTTCGATATCCTATCCAGGCATATCCATTATCACCCCAACTAACGCCCCAAGAATTTTTTATAAGCCAGGCACCTCTATCATCATCCCAGCCTACAATAGTGACCACATGATTAATATTTTGATAAGTTGTTTCTAAAAAAGTTCTGGAGGAATTGATATTTTGAAATCCAATTGTTGCAGTTATACATGTAATCAAAGCTCCATGCCGAACCAGGGCTTCTTTAATTTCTTTAACTGTTGGAATTACGTTCCATCTTCTGCCCCTGTCAACAAAATTCCATGCCATGGCTTTATATTTCCCAATTCGCCCCGAACAATAACCATCCCTTGCACGATATGGTTCCTGGATTTCGCTTTTAACAGCATTACCATCTTCTACCCACCATTTAAGTAGTAATGCGGGAAAGCCGCCTCCGCAATTACCGGCGTTTGAACAGTTTAGAGCATTTTGTTCAGACAGGTTTATCATTGTTTTATTGTTTCTAAAGGCATATGATGATTCGTATGCGGCAATGGTTCCAAATACCCAACAACTTCCGCACATTCCCTGATCTTTAACCGGACTTACATAATTATAGTCCCGTAGGTCGATATGTGCAGAATTGACATCGATCAATGTAAAAGGGTTGTCATGATTTTCGTAATCATCATATTCACTTCCAAAAAAAACTCCATGCGCAGACAAGATTGACTGCTCCTGAATTTCTGTTGGTGGTACAAACCCATTTGTATATTGCTGACCGTAACAAAATTCTGAAGCCAGAAAAATCAAAATGACCAATACATGTCTCATTTTACAATTATTTTTTGGTGAATTTTTTTAAGTTTTGAAATATCCTTGTCCTTATCAAATACCCTGGAATAATAAAATGTCATTAGGTATTTTCCTTTTCTTAAACATACCAGTTTGAAAACTTCAATATCAGAAAATTCTGAAGAAACTTTATTTGATCTGGAAGAATGTTCTAAGATTTTTATATTGGTTGTATCAGATAAAGTCCAGCTATATCCGTTTCCAAGATTAGAAGGAATTTCATAATTGAATTGTTTATTCTTTTTTACTTTGATTTTGTGCCGGGGTATATATTGTTGTGTAGAATCTTGTCCAAAGCATACAGCGTGGATAAGAAAAAAAAATACAAACCCCATTAATTTATTTATAAAATTGTCCATAAGGTCTTAGTACAATATGTGCCACCATGGAATATATATTTAATCTGCTTATAGTAAACTTACCAGATGTAATTAAACTGTAGAGACTGATTGTTTTTAAAAAAAACAATCATTATAAAATATCACCAGGTTAATTTTACAAGTGATTTTCCAATTTCTACTAATTCTATTTTTCAAATTTTTTTACATCCTTATGTACTTAAATACTATCCCTGGTAAAAAAGAAATAGGTAGTAGATCGCTTCAGTATAGTACTATCAGAAATGTAGATATTTTTTCTACTTAATAATTCTAAGTTATTGAACCAACCGGATTAAAGCAACAGTGAAATCACCCTTTTTCGGACGGGTTTATCCATCAAAATCCGAATCATTCGCCTTAATGATGACCCAAACTATAATTTTTTTAAGGGGGATCGTTGCGTAAATGCAAATAATAAAAGTTTAAAAGATGTGGATGGAAATTTTACAAAGCCATTCCAGGTTCTAAACTTCAATGCACCAGGAGGATTTTTGAAAGTATTACAGCGAAAGGAAGCAGCTGGCTGGCCCGCTAACTCACAGCGCTCAGCTCACCCCATCCACATTCGCCCCCTTCTCGATCTTTTGCACCAATCCCTGCAAAACTTTTCCGGGACCGCATTCTGTAAACCGGGTAGCGCCATCAGCAATCATTGCCTGAACACATTGTGTCCATTTAACCGGTCCCGTTAGCTGGGCAATAAGATTTTCTTTTATTGCTGCAGGATCATTAACTGCGGCAGCTACCACATTTTGATACACAGGACAAGTAGGCGTATTAAACACTGCTTTATTAATTGCTGCTGCAAGTTCTTCCTTTGCAGGTAACATCAACGGAGAATGGAAAGCACCGCCAACAGGAAGTACCAGTGCACGCTTGGCGCCTGCAGCTTTCATTCTTTCACAGGCAATTTCAATTCCTTTCATGGAGCCACTTATTACAAGCTGGCCGGGACAATTGTAATTTGCTGCTACCACAACTTCACCTGTTTCGGTAGAAACTGCGTTACAAACTTCTTCTACTTTGGCATCATTGAGCCCAAGTACGGCTGCCATTGTGGAAGGATTGAGTTCACATGCACGCTGCATCGCTTTTGCCCTTATTGAAACGAGACCCAATGCATCTGCAAAGCTCAATGTATTGTTTGCAACGAGCGCTGAAAATTCACCCAGTGAATGTCCGGCCACCATAGAAAGCATAGCATTTTCAATTGTTTTGAATGCTGCAACAGAATGTATAAAAATAGCAGGTTGTGTAATATTGGTTTGCTTTAATGCTTCATCGGTTCCGGTAAACATAACATCCGAGATCCTGAAACCAAGAATATCATTGGCTTGTTCAAACAATGTTTTTACAACTTCGTTGCTATCATACAATGGTTTGCCCATTCCGCTAAACTGAGCGCCCTGGCCGGGGAAAATAAATGCATGTTTCATGTCTGTCGGTTTATGTTGCTGCAAAGAAATAAAAAATCCCTCATTAAAAAGGATTGAAAATTTTTTAATCCTGGTTATTTATTTATTAACTGCTGCCCGGGTTTGCAGCCACTGTATTTGAAATATGCTCCATCGGAGCATATTGTCTGTAGAATGATGATTTGAATCATTCATTTTGTTCCGTAGGAACATATTGTACCCTTGTAAACACGAATCGTTCCTACGGAACGAATGCAATTTTATAAATGCATCCTATAGACGAAATGCTCCGATGGAGCAACTGAGCGGTTGTAATCGTTATGGTGGGCAGCTGCTGCACGATTTGTCGATTAGCCGATTCACGATTGCCGCCTCCAGCCTCAATGCAGTTTCGCACTGATCAACTTCATAAACTCACTCCTCGTTTCATTTTTTTCAAACTCACCATAAAATGCAGAAGTAGTTGTTACAGAATTTTGTTTTGAAACGCCACGCATCATCATGCATAAATGGGATGCTTCAATAACCACTGCCACACCATAAGGATTCAGGGTTTCTTTTATTGCCGACAGGATCTGGTGCGTCAGTCTTTCCTGTACCTGTAAACGCCGGCTGTATACATCAACCACACGTGCGATCTTGCTCAGGCCGGTGATATACCCGTTTGGTATATAAGCAACATGTGCCTTGCCAAAAAAAGGAAGCATATGGTGTTCGCACATGCTGTACAATTCAATGTCTTTTACGATTACCATCTCACTCACTTCTTCATGGAATTTTGCAGACTCAAGGATCGCTTTTGCATCCATTGAATATCCCTGTGTAAGGTATTGCATTGCTTTTGCCATGCGTTCAGGTGTTTTCAAAAGGCCCTCTCTCTCTGCATCTTCGCCCAATAAATTGATACTGTCTTTGTAGTTTTTTGCGAGTAATGATGTTATCTTATCATCATACTGTTCTGTTTTCGTATAAGCCATTTACTATTTTTTAAGCTATGAACTATGAGCCATCTGTCATGAACTAATTCGCCGGGTATTCAACAAAATTTCTTTCTGTTTCATATAATCTTACCTGTAGGTCAAGATCCTTATTTATTTTTTCTCTTAGAATATGATAGATCACGATCGCAATATTTTCTGCAGTAGGATTGAGTGTTTTAAATTCTATGCAATCTTCATTTAAATTACGATGATCGAATTTTTCTATTACCTGTTCCTGGATGACATCACTTAATAATTTCAGGTCCATTACATAGCCTGTTTGGGGATCGGGAACGCCTGTAAGTTTTACTACCAACTCATAATTGTGTCCATGATAGTGAGGGTTATTGCATTTGCCAAATACGGCATTGTTCTTTTCTTCATCCCATAAAGGGTTGGTGAGACGATGTGCTGCGTTGAAATGTTCCTTCCTGTAAACGGCAACTTTATTATCCATGAAAACTGGCTGATTTGATGATTGAGTGATTTGAAGATTTGAAAATGAAAGATTCTTTTATTTCAAACCCGTTTTTTATCACGCTATTATTACAACCTAAAAGTACAAATTGTTCGGGCAAAAAGAATAATTAGTCAATTGGTCAATTTGGAGATTTGGAAATTTGAAAATGAAATGATGCTTTTGATCTCAAATTATTTAGACAATTACAATAATATTTGAAGACTTTTGCTTAGCAGGTTCTTATATCTTTACTTTGGTCCTGGTTTATAGGGGGGCATTCAAACGCAATAAGTGAAATTATAAGGACCGATTCAAAAGAACCAGTCATTTTCAAATCTTCAAATTTTCAAATCAACTTAATTCCCGTAGTATTCCACGTAAATCCTGGGGGTTTCATATAATTTTAAACAATGAAGTTTAACACCGCCAGGAAGATTCGGAGCCAGTTGGTTCCAGATACCGGTTACAAGATTTTCTATTGAACAGATCTTGTCTTTCATAAAATCAACATCAATATTTAGGTTTTTATGATCCAGTTTTTCTATCACGTGTTCTTTAACGATACTGCTTAATCTTTTTACATCAAATACAAATCCCGTTTCAGGATCTGCATTTCCTTTAAGCGTAACATGTAGTTCAAAATTGTGCCCGTGCCAGTTCTCATTGGCGCATTTGCCAAATACCTCCTCATTTCTTTCCCTGCTCCAGGCCGGGTTGAACAGCTTGTGTGCAGCATTGAAATGTTCTATCCTCGTTACGTACAACATGAAGGGCTAAAATTTTCGCAAAGGTAGCCAGTATTGGGTAAAATCTGAAGCATTATCACGAAATTTGTATGCATGAATATTTTATGTGTTGCAGCTACAGAATTTGAGATCGCTCCTTTTTTAAAAGCAAGGCCGGCAGCAGATTTTTTAATTACCGGCGTAGGTGCTCCAATGGCAGTTTATCATATTGCAAAAAGATTGCAGCAAATAGATTACGACATGGTGATACAGGCAGGTATAGCGGGAAGTTTTGTACCATCACTCAAACCCGGGCAGATCGTTTTTGTGCAGCAGGATCATTTTGCGGACCTCGGTATATCGGAACAAACTCATTTTTCTACTTTATTTGAAAAAGGATTTGCAAATGAAAATGAATTTCCATTTTCAAATGGCAGGCTGGAAAACCATGAACCCTTGATGGATATTTTTCCAATTGAAAAAGTGAACGGCATTACTGTAAATACAGTAACGGATAACGCGGCAATCATAAAACAACTATCAGCTAAATTTCAACCTGCAGTAGAAACAATGGAAGGTGCAGCCTTGCATTATGTGTGCCTGCTTGAAAAAATTCCGTTTGTGCAATTGAGAAGTATCAGTAATTATGTAGGTGAAAGAGATAAATCAAAATGGAAAATGAAAGAATCTATTGAAAATTTAAATGAAGCATTATTAAAAATAACAGATCATTTAGTATAACAAACCATACAACAAATAAACACCAAACAATGAATTTCACCCTCGGCTTTTCTCCCTGTCCCAACGATACTTTTATTTTCGATGCATTGGTAAATAATAAGATCGATACCGAAGGCATTCATTTTGATCCCGTGCTGGAAGATGTACAAACACTCAATCAATGGGCATTGGAAGGGAAGCTTGATATTACCAAACTCAGTTATGGCGTATTGCCATTGGTATTGGAAAAATATGCTTTATTGAATAGTGGTAGTGCACTTGGAAGGGGCGTTGGTCCATTGCTGATCGCCAATAAAAACAATGTGAATGAAAATGTAGAAGCTATTCCGATAGCAATACCTGGAAAAAATACAACAGCACATTTACTTTTTTCTTTGGCCTATCCAAATGCAAAAAATAAGATCTTTATCCGTTATGATGAAATAGAAAATTTTGTGCTGGATAATAAGGGCCTTGGAGTAATTATACATGAGAACAGGTTTACTTATCAGCAAAAAGGATTGATCAAGATCACGGACCTTGGTGACTATTGGGAGCAACAAACCGGTAACCCCATTCCGCTTGGAGGTATTGTAATAAAGAAAGATCTTCCTGCTGACCTGCAACACAGGATCGACAGGCTCATTAAAAAAAGTATTGAGTATGCATTTTCAAATTATCCTGTTCTCAACGATTATATAAGGAGCCATGCACAGGAAATGAGTGAAGATGTAATGCGAAAACATATTGACCTCTATGTAAATGATTATTCTTTGGATCTTGGCCCGAAAGGAAAAGGCGCAGTGAATAAATTAATGGAAGTTTATGATCAATTGACAATTGACAATTGACAGTTGACAATTGTCAATTATCCATTGTCAACTGTCAATTCTTTTTAAAGCTTTTGCGTACGTTTCGAGGCATCGTTTTCTTGCAAATTCATGCTCCACTATCGGTTTGGGATAGCTGAATTCCTGGAACTCGGGCACCCATTTTTTTATATAATTAAGATCGGGATCAAACCTTTTTGTTTGCAGGTAAGGATTGAATATCCTGAAATAGGGTGCAGCATCGCAACCACTGCCAGCGGCCCATTGCCAGCCACCATTGTTGGCGGCAAGATCGAAGTCGAGTAATTTTTCAGCAAAGTATGCTTCACCAAGTCTCCAGTCGAGCAACAAATGCTTACAAAGGAAAGAAGCAGTGATCATGCGCACACGGTTGTGCATAAAACCGGTTTCGTTTAATTCACGCATACCAGCATCTACAATCGGATAGCCTGTTTGGCCAATGCACCATTTTTCAAACTCACCATTGTCATTGCGCCATTCGATGTTGTCATAGGCAGGCTTAAAAGATTTCCCTTTGCCCACATATTGAAAATGCCAAAGGATCATGTGATAAAAATCACGCCATATCAATTCATTCAGATAAGTTTCGGAAAGAGAAATGGCTTTGCCGGCAAGTTGCCTGATGCTGATGGTGCCGAAACGAAGATGCACGCCAAGCCTTGATGTGCCTTTAATACCGGGAAAGTCCCTTTGTTTCCCATAATGTTTGATTAGATCTGCATCCGGGTTTGCAGAAGGGAATTTTCTTCCTGTTTCTTTAAAACCGATTTGTTTTAAAGATGGTATTTTTTTAGGAGCCTGTTTATAAAAATGTTTAAAATACTTTTTTGTTGGATAAGGTTTTAAATAGAAATCTTTCAGGGTTGCTTTCCATTTCCTGCTATAAGGGGTAAAAACAGTGTATGGCTCGCCGTTATCTTTTATTACTTCATCTTTTTCAAAGATTACCTGGTCCTTATAAGTTTTGAATGCTATGTTTTTTTCTTTAAGCAGCTTTGCAATTGCTGCATCTCTTGAAATAGCATAAGGATCATAATCATGGTTGGTAAAAACTGTTGCGATCTTATATTTCGATACAAGTTTCGAGAAGCAATCAGCCGGCGATCCATGAAACACTTCAAGTGTTGATCCTTGTTTTTCCAGTTTTTGTTGTAATGCAATAATGGCTTCATGAATAAATTCAACACGGGCATCTGTTTTGTTTTCGAGTTCGTCAAGAATGGTGGTATCTAAAATAAAAACGGGAACAACGGGCAGCCCGCTTTTCAAAGCATGGTAAAGACCTGCATTGTCTTCCAACCTTAAGTCCCTGCGGAACCAGAAAATATTTATGGCTGTTGTCATTATTAAACTGGGTAGATCATTGAACTAACAAAAAACAAGCGGGTTTGTTTGACCAAGTAGCTGATATATTTTTTGTGTGAGCTGGCTGGAATATTTTTTATCAACGATGCCTGCTACCCAGCGAAGGTTATACATGGAATTGGTTAAAAATATTTCATCGGCTTCCAGTAAAGTTTCAACAGTTATGGCAGTTTCTGTAATATCATATCCATGATGTACCAGTTGTTGCATTATAAAATTGCGCATGATCCCGGCCACACATCCTTCCGCTGTGGACGGGGTATAGATAGAACCGTCTTTCACTAAAAAAATATTGGCGATACAGGTATCTGCTACCCGGTTAAAGCTGTTGAGTATGATGGCATCGTTACAGCGTTGCTGTTTTGCAAACAACGCACCCATAAAATAAGGCAGGTAATTATTGTGTTTTAAATTACTGAACCTGTCAACAACCTTTTTGGCATCCTCATAAATGCAAAGCTGCAGCCCGTTCTCATTGAGTGCATTGTTTTTCTCTTCCAGTGGCCAGGATTGAATGATATAATGCGGTGAATGATTCTTTGCATCATACAGGCCGCCATTGCCTCGTATAACGGAGAGTCTTACACGTGCATCGGTATGGTTGTTTTTTTTTAATAACTGTATAATGGCTGTTTCAATAAGATCGGGACTGAAAAGTTTTGATGGCTGGAACTGCATCAGTTGCATGCCTTTCCACAGGCGGGCAAGGTGTTCGTCCAGCAGGACCAGTTGCCCGTTCTTATATTTAATGGTTTCAAAAAGGCCATCCCCATATCGAAGTCCGCGGTTATCCGGCCCGGTGATGGCGGTGTCTTCCAAAAACATTTTTCCATTATAATTAAAATATAACATGGGGTGAAAATAAAAAATCTCCGGCTTGCGGAGATCTTTTCTAGAAAAATGTGGGGATTACATCTCTTCTATGATTTTATGTTTAACGGCATACATGATCAGTCCTGCCGTACTTTTTGAGCCTGTTTTTACTTTTAGTTTATCGCGGATGGCTTCTACCGTTCTTGGGCTCAGGTCAACCATATCTGCAATTTCCTTGGTACTTTTTTCTTCGCACATCAGCCTCAGGATCGTTGTTTCCTTATCGCTTAACTGAACATCGGGAGATACCATGTGTTGCGGCGGGCCAACATGGCGCTGTTTTAAATTTACAAGCAGGGCCTTATTGGTAAGTGAATTGAAATAATATTCCTGTTCAAAGCATGTTTTAATGGCTTCGTAAATGATCTCGCTGTCGCTTGTTTTGGTAAGGTAACTGTTGGCGCCCAGTTCCATCAGTTTGGTGATCATACTCTGATCGTCTACCATGGTAAGCATGATCACTTTTGTGTGTGGGCTTATTTTCTTTATTTCCGGCAGGGTGGCAATACCATCCATGATCGGCATTTGTATATCAAGGAGGATAACGTCTACGGGTATATTCTTGATGAGGTTGAGTAAATGCATGCCGTTATCGGCTTCTGCAATTACTTTGATGTCTTTTTTTGTGCTAAGCGCTGTTTTTACACCGGCCCGGTATAAAACATGATCATCTGCAATAATGACTTTGATCGGTTCTGATAGCTCTTCTTTCATAACTTTTTATCTCGTGTGAAATTAATGGTTTTTTTCGGAATAGTAAGTTTACGATACTATAACGTTCAACTGCAAGGTCTAATTATAATTGTAATTAAGAAAGGGGGGAATTACCCTTTGATTTTCATGGGAATTTTACGCATTTTTTGGCCTGTTTAGAAATGAGAAAATTGATTTTCAATGCAATTAACGATATTATTGGGAATTTTAATATGATGGGCAGAAATTCTTTTAAAATTCGATGTTATTAGGAAAGTAAAAGGTAAGGCGCAAACCGCCTTACCTGTGGGAATATAGGGTACGGGTTGAAAACTTGATTGGACAAAGGTGGCAAGATTGGGAATTTGGAGCAAGGGAAAAACAACAGAATTATTGGGGGATTTTCTTATGGAATTTCAATATTAGAGTATAAACTTTGATATATATGGCCGTTATAATTAGTTACTTTTTTTATTGTCTACAATCAGTGTTGATAATCACATCATTTGGATTTTCAATAAGATTAATAAACAACAAAAATATCCCATATTACATGAAGCATTTTTACTGGTATAATCTTGTTGCAATACTGTTATTAATACCCTCTTTTTTGGCTTCCTTTTTTAATCTCTATATCCGTTTTGCATTAATCATTACAAATATTTCGATAACTTTTCATTTTTTATTTTTGGGAAATTTTATTATTACAGTTATTCCTAAAAATAAAGAAATAAAATTCTTAAAAATTATCCTTTGGTTTTTCTTTCTTATAATCGTTTTCTTATTATTTAAGTTTGATATTTCAAGAACTGTATTCCAGATTTTTTCGATTTCTTCAATAGGGTTAGTAATTCTATGTATCATTTATTATTATCAACTTCTTAATAACCTTCCATTATTTAATTTATTAAAAGAACCATCTTTTTGGATTGTAACAGGTATTTTTTTCGCTATGAGTTTATTTATACCTGCAGCAGCAACTATCGACTATTTATATAATAAGATTTCCTATATTAATTATATTATGCTTGGTAATACCCTTCCTTTAGGATATGCGATAATGCACTTATTTTTTATTAAAGCTTTCATATGTTCAACACAGATGCGCAAGAAGTAGTAGTTTTTATAGTAATTTGTACAATTCTAATTCTTTTACTAACAGTATTTATAACTTTTATTGTATATAAGTATCAACAAAAGCAAAATGCTTACTTCAAAAAACTAGAAGAAATTAAAATTGATCATGAAAACGCGATGCTCAAATCAAAAATTGAAATACAAGAGCAAACATTTGCAAACATTTCTAGGGAAATTCATGATAACATTGGTCAAAAACTCACACTCGCAAAACTTCATTTAAATACTTTACATCTTGCGTCCTCGAGAGATATAGCGAGGCAAATAAATGATTGTGTTGATATGATTGGCGAAGCTATTAATGATTTAAGTGATATCAGTAGAAGTATGAGTTCTGAAATCATTCTAAATAATGGATTTATTAAAGCACTTGAGTTTGAAGTAACTCAGTTAAATAAAACAGGTCTATATAACATAAGGCTTTTTGTTACAGGAGAACCAATTTTTCTTCACGCTAATCAGGAACTAATACTTTTTCGTATAACCCAAGAGGCACTTAATAATATTGTAAAACACGCAGAAGCAACCGAGATATGTATTCGACTTCATTTTCTTAATGATAAACTAACATTAGATATTGCTGATAACGGGAAGGGGTTTTCTAAAAATAATAATGATAACAATGGACTTATAAATATGAATAAGCGGGCTAAGATGCTTAATGGATTGTGTAATATTGAAACAATGCCAGGGGAGGGTACTACTATCAAAATTGAAATTCCACTTTATGAAAACGATAAAAAAATATAAAATTATGCTCGCGGATGATCACGTGCTTTTAAGAGAAGCATTATCAACATTGATTAATTCGTTTGAAGAAACAGAAGTTGTTTCTGTTGCAGGGAATGGGGAAGAATTAATGGAAATTTTTAAAAAAGGCCAAGTGCCAGATGTTGTTTTGCTTGATCTGAATATGCCTAAAATGGATGGATTTGAAACGGCTGCCTGGATCCAAAAAATGCATCCTTCTGTAAAGATACTTATCCTTACCATGTACGATTCGGAGATTGCTTTGATTCGCCTTTTGCAGTCTGGAGTAAAAGGTTTTTTAAAAAAAGATATTCATCCACTAGACTTAAAAACTGCATTGATATCTGTAGCAGAAAATGGGTATTACTATTCGCATAACACCACCGGAAAACTCGCCTCGCTTTTTCAAAAAAATCACAATAACCAATCCTCTATTGAAAAAGCCATTCTTACACCCCTCGAAATTGATTTCTTAAAGCTTGCCAGTACAGAGTTGACTTATAAAGAAATTGCTGATCAAATGAAAATTACACCTCGTGTGATTGATAGCTATCGCGATGCTTTATTTGAGAAGCTGGATGTAAAAAGCAGGGTGGGGTTAGCACTTTATGCTGTTAAGAATGGGATTGTAACCTTTTAGTTATTATTCTATCAGTTTATTACGCATTCCGTACATGATAAGTCCGCCAATTGTTTTTGCATTGACCTTTGTTTTCATGTTCTGGCGTATCGTTTCAATGGTACGAGGGCTGAGAAAGATTATCTTCGAGATCTCTTCCGTGGTTTTATCTTCTGAAAGCAGTTGAAGTATTTTTATTTCCTTTTCATTGAAATTCACGGGTGTATTGGTGCCATAATGCTGCCTTACATTTTTTTTCTGCATCAGCTTTCCCATCACAGCTTTATTCACCAATTCATTAAAATAAAAATCATCATTCATGCAGGTTAATATGGCTTCGTAAATTTCTTCAGGATCGGTTGTCTTGGTCAGGTAAGCATTGGCGCCCATTTCCATCATCTTGCTGATCATTTGTTGGTCATCATACATGGTTAGCACAATGATCTTGATCTCTTCAAATTCCTTTCTGATTAACTGTATGGCGTTGATACCATCTATTTCCGGCATTCGGATATCCATTAGCAGTACTTCCGGCTTCTTAATGGCAATTTTATGCATCATATCCTTGCCATCTTCTGCTTCCCAAAGCATTTTTAGATTTGATTTTCCAGCCAGGGCCATTTTGATCCCGTCCCGGAAGATCTTATGGTCGTCTGCAATGGCAATCTTAATGAGGTTTTCAGTAGACATTATTTTGGTAAGTTGAGGTTAGTAAGTACTCAATCAAAGGTTTCAGGTTGTAAATTAAGTAATTTAATGTGTAATATGTAAAAATTAATACCACATTGACTATCAATAGCTATCTGCGTTATCTACCTAGTAAAAATACGTATCTAATTGCGTATTTTACACTGATTATTTATAAATCTGCATAAAAATAGCAATTCTTCTAGGCTAAATGAGCGATTTGGCCGTTAAAACAGCTATTTTCACTTGCAAAGTTTTCCACTTATCAACAGTTACCCCGAACGATCTGTAAATCTACGAGGTAAACTTACAAAAAAATAAATAGTAAAATTACTATTTCGATTTCGTACATTTACCCAAGTTTTATTACCTCAAAATTGCCTTTTTTCTTCTGAAACTCAATCCTGTAAAGGGTTTTGCTATTTTTAGTACAAATACGTGACATATTTAGACGTTGTACGACAGGTTGAATTGTTAGAAGTTTACTGAGCAATTAATCGTAAACCACTAAATTATTCGTCATGTTTCAATTAATTAGATGGCTACTTGGAGGTCTTTAAGTTAAATTTTGATTTTGGACTTTTGTTGGTTATTTTTGATCGAAAATAACCTATTTATCCTAAATCTCTTAGCTTATATTACCTTATCATCAGAACTACTGCCTTTAATCTTTTGTATTCTTTTTTATAAGAAACTGAATACAAAAGCATTAAAGGTTTTTTTTATATACTCAGTAATTCTTGCTGTATCAATAACTTTAAGTACAACTGCATTTTTTTTACAGAGCCAAAAAATATATTATTATATTGTTAGGATATATACTCCAGTGGAATATTTGCTCTTTGCTCTTTTCCTTAGCAAGCTCTATAAAAATACAATAGCACAAAAGATAATATTATTTTCTACAATTCCGTTTATTTTATTTTGTATTCTAGATTTTTTTATTAATAAATCACCATTCAGCAATTATCCATCCTTAGTTGAATTTTTAGCTTACTTCATGTTTATCATTTATTTCTTTTATGAAAAAATGAAAACAGTTGTTCATTATCCACTTTACCAAAGTATTACTTTCTGGATTTGTGTTGGCTTATTTGTTTATTTCACAGGCAATTTCTTTTTCTTTTTGTTTATTAATTCCAGTTCTGATCCAGATGTTATCGCACAAATTAAAAACATATATTCTATAGTTACAATAACAAAAAATGTATTATTATGTTCTGCATTGTTCGCAAATGAGACGATAGAAAATAACGATGAAAGTCTCAAAATTCCAATGGAAATGGAATTAGATGATTTTACTCTAACTAACCTTAAAAAATCCTGAGCATAAATGTTTTTTTTGCAAGCGACTAATACTGGTATTACTAAACTCATGTTCATTGGTACAATGGGTATGCTGACGCTTGCAATAGGCATTATCGTATTTGTGATCTTCCACCAGCGCAAAGTTATCCGTTACCAGATGCAGATGAAAAGGCTGGAAACCGAAAAACAACAGATACTACTTAATGCCTCCATCCGTTTCCAGGAAGAAGAACGCCAACGTATAGCCGCTGATCTGCATGATGATGCGGGGCCGCTTTTGGCAACAGCCCGTTTATACCTGAACGAGAACCTGGTGAACCAGGAAAAGGCCCAGCAATTACAAAGTATCTATAGCGCCAAGCAGATCATTGATGATGCGATCTTACTCATAAGAAACATCAGCCATAGCCTGATGCCTCCCACGCTTAAAAACTTTGGACTGGAAAGTGCCACTACCGACCTGTTTCAAAAGATCAGTGGCAGTGGCAGCCTGAATGCAAGTGCCAGGTTTCATGATTACCGGGAAAGATTAAAAGTGGAACAGGAAATGCTGGTGTTTCGTATCATACAGGAACTGGTGAATAATATTATCAAACATAGCAATGCGGGCTTTATACACCTTACGCAAAATACAAGTGGTAATAATTTATATATAAGATTGCACCACGATGGTAAAGGAATTGTACAGGCAGAATTTGATAAACTCAATCACAGTGCCCAGGGGCTTGGACTAAAAAATATTGCCAGCAGGATGAAAGTGTTGAACGGAAGAATATTTTTTGAGATCGACCCGAGCCAGACCTATTATAAAATAACTTTGGAAGTGCCGAAAGAGACGATTGTTTAATAATTTATTTATCTTACAAACATTGAGTTTACCTTTGATCACATCTTTCCGCTTTCATGGTTTTCGTTTGAAGGATGTTATTATTTTTATGTTTTAAATATGCAGCTGAATCAAATAAAAGTAGCAATAGCTGACGATCATAAGATTTTCAGGAAAGGTGTTATTCTTTCTATGCGTCCTTATTCCAATATTAAATTTGTAATGGAGGCCGATAATGGGGATGATCTTATTGAAAAGATACCGGATGCCATGCCCGATGTTATTTTATGCGATCTGAAAATGCCGATAAAAGATGGTATTGATGCAACCAAGGCGATCACAAAAAAATGGCCGCAGATAAGAGTGATCATTCTTACCATGTACGAGGATGAAAGATTTGTAGGGCACCTGATGGATTGCGGCGCTGCTGGCTACTTATTAAAAAGTACTGATCCGGGAGAAATTAAAAGGGCGATCATCGATGTAATGCGTACAGGTTTTTACCTGAACCCCTTCGTAAACAAAGTACTCATCAAGAAAAATTATTCCAAACAAAAATTCAATCCAAGCCTTACTTCTGAAGTTGTATTGAGTGAAAGAGAAAAAGAGGTACTTACCCTTGTATGTATGGAATTCACTGCATCAGAAATTTCTGCAAAAATGGACATAAGCGCCCGTACAGTAGAAGCCATTAAAGACAGGCTAATGGAAAGATTTGGTGTGAAGAATTCAGTGGGGCTGGTGTTTTATGCGATGAAAAATCAGCTTATAGATTAAATGTAAAATCTAAAATGCAAAATCTAAAATGTAAAAGTTGAATATTCTCTATAATCGAATTGCTTCTCTTCACATGTATTAAACTTTTACATTTTACATTCGATATTTTACATTTAAAACAATCCAAACAAAGTAGAATCCACCCTCGATATCACCTTACCCAGGTCCTCTTCATTTTCCGCAAACTTATTTGTATCTGCATCAATGATCAGCAATGGCCCTTCTTTGTAAGAATCGATCCAGGTATTGTACAGTTCATTTAATTTTTTAAGATAATCGAGCCTGATATTTTCTTCATACTCTCTTCCTCTTTTCTGTATCTGGCCCACAAGTGTAGGAACGGAAGCTTTTAAATAGATAAGTAAGTCCGGTGGTTTTACCATCGACTTAAGTGTTTCAAAAAAACGATAGTAATTATCAAAATCCCTTTTTCCCATCAGTCCCATATCATGAAGGTTGGGCGCAAAAATATTTGCATCTTCATAGATCGTACGATCCTGTATAACGGTCTCGGTACCACGATGTATCTCCAGCAACTGGTTGAGCCTGCTGTTTAAAAAGAATATCTGCAGGTTAAAACTCCAGCGTGGCATGTCTTCATAAAAATCATTCAAATAAGGATTGTGATCAACATCTTCAAACTGCGGGATCCATTTATAATGTTTGCTGAGCATTTCTGTCAGCGTGGTCTTACCTGCGCCAATATTTCCAGCGATCGCAATGTGTTTTGGTTTTTTGATCTTTGCCATGTTTCCCCGGGCTCCGGCGGAGCTATTTAATGTTATTAATGCTTATTTATTTAATACGTTGAATGTATGCAAACTTTATAATACTGCCACACCAAAAAGCCTTCGGATCAAAAATAATTCAGACCCATCGACTCCCTTACCAGTTCCATGGTGGTCACTGCACTTTTTCTTGCTTTTTCAGCTCCCTTTTCCATTACTTCCTGCAGGTATTTTTTATTCTCAAGGATATCAATTGTTTTTTGCCTGATGGGCGCAATGAATGCTACCATATCATTTCCCAGCTGCTCCTTCATATCGCCATAACGGATGGTGCCGTTATTAAAATCATTTTCATATTTCTGTATCACTTCATCCTTACTTACAAGGCTCATCAGTAAAAACAGGTTCTCAATAAATTCCGATTTGCCTGCACCCGGTTCGCCTGAATCTGTCTTTGCTTTTTTCACTTTCTTCCTGATGCTGTCATCATCATCCGAAAGATAAAGCGTGGCCATTTGATTTTCACTCTTACTCATCTTACCCGTGCCATCGAGCGAAGGTACCTTCACTAATTTCTGGTTGAAATTAAATGCCTCAGGTTCAGGGAATATATTTCCATACCTGTAATTAAAACGGTTTGCAAAGGTTCTTGCCATTTCAAGGTGCTGTTCCTGGTCCTTTCCAACAGGCACATAGCTGGCACGATGTAAAATAATATCTGCTGTTTGCAATACTGGATATGTGAGCAATCCTGCATTTGCATTATCAGGCTGCAATCTTACTTTTTCTTTGAATGTTACCGTCTTCTCAAGTTCCCCTTTATAAGCAAGCATGTTCAATATCAAATACAATTCGTTGGTTTCTTTGATATGGCTCTGGCAATAGATTGCAGCCTTATCCGGGTCGAGGCCCGAAGCAAGATGTTCTGCCAGCACCCTTTGCACATTTGATTTAAGCTCTTTGGTATCGGGGTGTGTTGTAAGTGAATGCAGATCGGCGATCATGAAATAGCATTCGAATTCATTCTGCAATTTTATATAATTGCGGATGGCGCCAAAATAATTACCAAGGTGTAAAAAACCTGTTGGCCTTATTCCACCCATTACAATTTTACCTGCATTATTCTTTGTGTCAGCCATAGCCGCTCCCGTTTGTACACTCATTGCTAAAATATAATAAAGAGGGCGAAGATAATAAAAGTCGATAGTTGATTGGCACCGGGAAACAGAAAAGATTGGCCATTTAAAATAAAAGCAAAATTCCTGTCAGCCTAAAGCTTTATTTTTGTTTGATGGAAATAAATGATGCTTTGGTGGATAAACTGGCAATGCTTTCCCGGCTGCATTTTAATGATGCTGAAAAGCAGGAAATAAAAACCGACCTGCAAAAAATGATCGGTTTTATTGATAAATTAAATGAACTGGATACGAGTAATGTGGAGCCGCTGTTGCACATTACCGAAAATATAAATGTTTTAAGAGAAGACAGTGTGCTGCAAAATACCGGCAGGACCGAAGCTTTACTCAATTCCCCGGTAAAGGACCCGCAGTTTTTTAAAGTACCGAAAGTGATAAAGAAATAAGCCGACAATCAAATCATATATGCAATCAATACTTCGTTTAGAAAACATCCGTAAGAGCTATTACCTGGGCAAACAGGAGTTGCCGGTATTGAAAGGCATTTCTATGGACATTTTTAAAAATGAATATGTTTCGTTGATGGGACCGAGCGGCTCCGGTAAATCGACGCTGATGAATATTTTGGGTTGTCTTGATTCACCAACGGGCGGAAAATATATTTTGAATGGCAGTGATGTGAGCCGTATGCCTGATGATGATCTTGCCGCAGTAAGGAACAAAGAGATCGGTTTTGTTTTTCAGCAATTTAATTTGTTGCCAAGATTAACAGCTGCTGAAAATGTAGCATTGCCACTTATTTACAGCGGTGCACCAAAGAAGGAAAGAAAAGAAAGGGCCGAAGCAGTATTGGAAAAAGTAAAGCTTACGGATCGCATGCATCATAAGCCAAATGAATTGAGTGGGGGACAATGCCAGAGAGTAGCGATCGCCCGTGCACTGATCAATAATCCTGCGATCATTCTTGCAGATGAACCAACCGGTAATCTTGATTCCAAAACTTCTTACGAGATCATGGATATACTCGGTAAGATACATGCCGATGGCAATACAGTTGTACTGGTAACACATGAAGATGATATTTCAAAATACTCACACCGTATCATAAGATTAAAAGACGGTTTAATAGAATCAGATAAAATAAATACAGAGCCCATCACCTCAATGCAAACAGCCTAGGTGCAAAATCAACATCTTAAATCTTAGATCTTACATCATACATTTATTATGGCTTTTAAAATCTATACAAAAACAGGCGACCTTGGTAAAACAAGTCTCATTGGCGGAACAAAAGTGCTCAAGAGCCACTTGCGTATTGAAAGTTATGGCACTGTTGATGAATTGAATTCATATATCGGTTTGGTAAGCGATATGATCACTGATGAACATTCCCGTTCTATATTAAAAGAAATACAGGATAGGTTATTTACCATTGGTTCTTCTCTTGCCTGCGATCCCGATAAAGAAACATTGATGAAGATCCCTGATCTGAAAGAAACTGATATTACTGCACTGGAAAATGAAATTGATAAAATGAACGAAACACTTCCTGCAATGAAATCGTTTATTCTTTCAGGTGGTCATCCCGCAGTTTCAACCACGCATGTGGTGCGTTGTGTATGCAGGCGTGCAGAACGTATATGTGTACATATGCAGGAAGAAAATCTTTTTATAGAACCCCTTGTTATAAAATACCTGAACCGTTTAAGCGATTATCTTTTTGTATTGGCAAGGTATATCGGGCATTTGTTGAATGTGCAGGAGGTTCCGTGGAAGCCCCGGGTATAAATTCTATTCGAAAAATAACTTAAGTTCCGTGTTCTATATTCTATTCTTCGCAACTTCGTTTGCAAAATAGAATATCGAACACGGAAGTTTTATTCCGATAAACAATCAACTCTTTTTATTCATTGAATCAGGTTTAAATGCACCCTGCGGTTGTGTCGGATTTTTTTCATTGTATCCTTTTTTTACCGCATTCTTTTTATGTGTTTCGTTCTTTAATGAAGAAACAGTTTCTTTCTTTTTCCCAGATACTTTGTTTTCTTTTTTCATTTTTATTTATTCCCTTAAAAATATTGTGCCATACTTAAACATATGAACGGGGAATAAGCGGGAATTTATTTCTACGCTTAAAGTGTAAGAGCATTTACATTCAATAATATTAACTTTATAAAATAACAGGCATGATATTGTAATAATATGGCTGATTGTAAAAAATAAATGATCATATCGTATGGAGAATACCCATTTGCCTTTTTATCTTAAGATCTCGCAAATATTATTGGGCCTTGTTACTTTCTTCTTTGTGATGTATATCGGGCAGGATATAATACTACCATTGATCTATGCAATGTTGCTTGCTGTATTATTGAATCCCTTTGTAAATTTATTATGCAGGTACAGGTTCAACAGGGTGCTGGCAATTTTGCTGGCAATACTGCTTGCATTTATACTCGTAACGGCTACTGTATATTTTATTACATCGCAGATCATTAAATTCGGTGATAACCTTCCCCAGCTTAAAGAAAAATTCAACCTGGTTTACCAGCAAGGTGTAAGCTGGTTATCAGATCATCTTAATATCAGCACTGAAAGAATCAATAACTGGGCGAACGATACCAAGAGCAGTGGCATGCAAAACAGCAATGTACTCATTGGGCAAACAATTACTACCATCGGTGGTGTATTGGTTACGATCTTTTTGTTGCCTGTATATATTTTCATGATCTTATTTTACAAACCATTACTGGTTGAATTTATCAGCAGGCTTTTTCCGAAAGAAAAGCATGCAACCGTTGCCGAAGTATTGATACAAACTAAGGCACTCATCTCCAATTACCTTGTTGGTTTATTGTTTGAAATGGTGATCGTGGCAATACTTAATATTGCCGGCCTGCTTATTTTAGGAATTCAGTATGCAGTTTTATTGGGAATCATCGGCGCATTATTGAACCTGATACCTTATATAGGTGGCATTGTAGCTATCACGCTACCAATGATCATTGCCATTGCAACAAAATCTCCTGAGTATGCCATCTATGTTTTCATAGCTTATATCATTGTTCAGTTTATCGACAATAATTTTCTTGTTCCAAAGATCGTGGCATCTAAAGTACAGATCAATGCACTTGTGTCCATTGTGGTGGTATTGGTAGGTGGTGCCATATGGGGAATCCCGGGCATGTTCCTGTCGATACCACTTACTGCAATTGTGAAAGTTATGTGCGACAGGATAGAGCCATTAAAGCCATGGGGCTTTTTATTGGGTGATACCATTCCTTCTATTGTGAGTTTTAAATTTCACATGCCTAAAAAGAAAGTAAAAAAACAAGCAGATTAAATCTACATGCAGGAAACGCTTTATGATAAAATTGGTGTTGATTATAATGCAACAAGAAATGCAGATCCTTTTTTGGTAAGCAGGCTCTTACATTTTTTAAAACCTGTAACAGGAAAAACTTATCTTGATATTGGTTGCGGTACAGGTAACTATACCATTGCACTTGCTGAAAAAGGATACCGGTTTTATGGTGTGGAGCCTTCGGAAGCAATGCTCAATAAAGCGCAAAAAAGAAATGCTAAAATTGAATGGTTAACCGGGACAGCTGAAAATATTCCTTTTGCAAACAATACATTTGATGGAGTAATGGCTACACTTACAATTCATCACTGGAAAGATCTGCAACGTTCGTTTAAAGAAATATTCAGGGTATTAAATAATAAAGGAAGATTTGTTTGTTTTACCTCAACCGCAGAACAAACAAATGGATATTGGCTGAATCATTATTTTCCAAAAATGCTGCAGAACTCAAGTTTGCAAATGCCGTCAATACATGTTATCAATGATGCTTTGATACATGCAGGCTTTAATGTAATGGCCACTGAAAAATATTTTATTAAAGATGACCTGCAGGACCAGTTTTTATATGTTGGGAAAAACAGGCCGCATCTTTATTTTAATGAATCAATACGCAATGGTATTTCCTCATTTGCCGCTTTGGCCAATAATAAAGAAGTTGAAAGAGGACTTGCTGAACTTAAAAAAGATATTGAATCTAATTCATTCGGGCGAATCAAAGAACAATATGAAAATGAACTGGGTGATTATTTATTTATAACCGCTGAAAAAAATTAATAAACTTAAAATAAAAAAGATGAAACGTATAATTCTCCAAATTACCCTGGTTCTTTTGATCGTGTTATCATCATGCAATAATAATACGGTGAATAATAAACTGATCGTTGGTAACTGGTCTGGCGCTGAGTGGCTGATAAACGGGCAGCCATCGGACCGAAAGGTTCAAACCACAGCTTTTAGTTTTGATGATAAAGGAGGATATAGTTTCGATTATGATGGAACGAAGCAGGAAGGCACTTATAAAGTAGAGAATGATATGTTGTTTACCACGCCTAAAGGTGAGGCAGAAATAATGGTAAAAATTACAAAGCTTACAAAGGATAGTTTGGTGTTTGATATGAACAGGGGCGGGCAGCCAGAAACATTAACCTTAATAAAAAAATAATTACAGTATTACCGCAGAGGTGCAAAGACGCAGAGTAATCTTTGCGCCTCTGCGTACAAATTTTTCCAAACGTTGTGAACTATAAATAAAAAAGCCTAAACACTTAAACATGAAGTATTTAGGCTTGTATCGGGGAGCAGACTTGAACTGCCGACCTTCGGGTTATGAATCCGATGCTCTAACCAGCTGAGCTACCCCGACATCCTGAAAGGGGTGCAAAAATATATAAATTAAGGTAGATGAAAAAATGATTTGAAATATTTCTCGACCCGGATTATTTCCACGATTTGATCAGTCTTATAGCTATTGTATTTGCACATTTTGAAATTTAAAAGCATCAAATTCTACAGCAATCGTCATTGCGAGGAAAGAAGCAATCTTTTATCAACAAGATTGCTTCTTTCCTCGCAATGACTTTATTATATGGCTAACCGACCTTCGGCTATTTACAAAAAGCGTAATAATTACTTAGCAATTTGTTTATACAGCTTATATAATTTTGCGCCACCACAGCCACCTAAAATTGAGAAAAGCTACCAGTAATTTTCTTCAGTTATTATTTGATCTGGATTAAATAGTTTTTATTGATTATATAACAACAACCAATGAAGAAGATCTACGCCTTGTTATTTACGATCATCACAAGATCTTATGTGAAGTATAGCCATTTAATAAAATTAAATGCGATCATTTTATTGATATGTTTAGCATGTGATACTAATGCTCAATTGGTACTAAATGAAATGTCGCAGGGACAATCTGGTACTAAAGAATATATTGAATTGGTTGTAATTGGAAACAGAACCTGTACAGATAGTACGGCGGATATTCGTAACTGGGTTATTGATGATAACAATGGATGGCTGGGTGCTGCCACAGGCCAGGGTATCGCACAGGGCTGCATGCGTTTTGCAAATGCTGCCACCTGGGAACATGTACCTTATGGATCGATCATTCTTATTTATAATGATGGCGATAAAAATAGCAGCATTAGTTTGCCGGATGATCCAACAGATGCAAATCACGACTATGTTTATATAGTACCTGCATCGTCAACGGAACTGGAAAATAATAGTTCTACACCTTCGGCTCCTTCCTCACCAACTTACGTTTATCCTACAACCGGGTTTAATGCAGGTGGCAGTTGGGCGAGAATGGGCCTGGCAAACGGGGGAGATGGAATTGTGATCACTTCTGCAGCAAACCTTGCTGTCGCTTATTTTTCATTTGGATACGGAGGCATTAATAACAGCAGCAATGCAACAGTATATAAATCTACCTCAGGTGGGGCAAAATGTTACTACTTAACCGACAATCAATATAGCTCATCAGCTTCATGGGACGTGGGTGCTTCCCCTGCCAATGAAACACCAGGAGCTCCCAATAGTGTTTTAAATGCAGACTGGATAAATAGCCTGCGCCAATCCTCAGGTAGCAATGTGCCAAGAGATACGACAACCCTGAGTGGTTGCAATAGTGTTACATACAATGGTAATACTTATAATTCATCTGTTGTTTTTACAGATACGATCAGGGCTGTTGCAGGTTGTGATAGTGTTTACCATGTTACAAACATTGTTATACAGTCATTAACCGGTATTACCATAACGCCATCAGGTCCCACAACATTTTGTTCAGGAGGTTCGGTAACATTGTCTGCGCCGGTTTTAACGGTTACTAATAACGCACTTGATTTTACCGGTACTGGCAAGTACGTTCATCCCAACGACCTTCCTTCTTTCTATGATAATTTCAGTTTTGAATGCTGGGTAAATCCAACTGCTACGATCGTACTGGCACCCGAAGCTACCAGTGGCACGCAAGGCACCAGCGGAGAACGTTATGTGCTGTATCCTACATGGGGGGGCAGCAATAATTCAATTACCGGCCCTGGTAATCCTGATGCAGGTGCTGGTCTTTCAGTTGGAACTAATGGCATCGCAGTATACGAGCACGGAGCTTCTTACCTGGCCCCATTGTTGGTATGGGCCGGAGCTGTATCAGGCTGGACCCATATTGCCGTAGTATATACCAATAAACAGCCTTCCCTGTATATAAATGGTGTATTTGTAAAAACAGGATTAACCAGTCTCAAGAATCGTGTTTATCCTTCCCTTGGTCAATGGCCGGGAAATCTTTATAATCTTTCCGGTGGTATTGGTGGTGGTAATTATGGTTATTTCAATGGACAGATAGATGAATTCCGCTTATGGGATGTTCCATTATCGCCTGCAACAATACTTGCTGATTACAATAAAATTATTCAGCCATTACCAGCGGCAAATTTATATGCCTATTACCGCTTTGATGAAGGCACCGGAAATGTAACTGCAGATTTGTCTGGTAATAATCTGCAGGCCTCATTAATAAATAGTCCTGTATGGGTGGTGCCTGCTTCCACGCCACTAACTGGTTATGGAAGTGCATATACTTACTTATGGTTGCCGGGTAATGAAACAGATCCTGCAATTACTGTATCTGCTTCCGGCACATTTAGTGTGACGGTTACTAATTCAGCAGGCTGTTCACAAACAGTTTCGCAAATGCTGCAAACAATTGTGCCGGTTGCACAAACACAGGCAGTAAATGGATGCACCAATGTTGTGTTTAACGGTATCACTTACACAACTACTTCAACAATTATGGATACAACAAGAAGTATAAATGGTTGCGACAGTGTAATAACAACAGTCAATATAAGGGTTAACGATATCTCGTCTGCAAATGTGATTGATTCTATTTATGAGGGACAATCCTATACACTGCCATCAGGAATTGTTGTAAATGCCGCCGGTGATTATGAAAGCACATTAATAAATGTAAACGGGTGCGATAGTATCATTCACACTACTTTGAAGGTATTGACAAAAACCAGTTGCTTTGTAACTGCTCCAAATGCATTTACACCAAATGGTGACGGACTTCATGATACCTGGAAAATTTTTGACGGGGCCTGCGTAAAAAAATGCGCTGTAAAAGTTTACAACCGTTATGGAAGTCCTGTTTATGAATCGGGCGATTACCAGAACGATTGGAGGGGGACTTATAAATCGAAGAATTGCCCGGATGGAACTTATTATTATCTTATTGAAGTTATTTATTTGAACGGCCGCAGGCAAACCCTAAGGGGAGATGTTACTATTATACGATAATGAATGAGCTAAAATTACAAATCCCGGTATAACCGGGATTTGATGAATTCATTTGCTATTGCCTGGCGACTTTATATACGCCAAAAAATGCAAAAAGTGAATCAATGATCTTTTTCATTGGGTAACATTTAGAGGTTAACACTAATTATTTCATATAACGCAAAACGATAAGAAAAAATTGTGTTGTTGATTTGAAGATTTGAAAATTTTGAGATTTGAAAATGAAAGGCTTGTAATTATTTACGGTGTTTATACTTTAAGCGGCAATCATCAAACCTGCCTGTCGGCAGGCAGGTCTTCAAATTGGCTCATCATCAAACCTGCTTTAAGATCCTTTTCCTGTGACGCGTTCCCCACTGTTGCAATTCATCAATCAGTTTCTCGAGTGTTTTACCATACGTTGTCATTGAATATTCAACAATTACAGGTACGGAATCATAAACTGTTCTCTTAACAAGCTGGTTCATTTCAAGATCACGCAACTCTTTTGAAAGCATTTTATCCGTGATGCCTGGTATCTCTTTTGCCATCTGGCTAAAACGTTTATTGCCAAACGAAAGGGATATGATGATCTGTAATTTCCATTTGCCACTCAATATATCCAATGCGTCCTTTACCGGCAGCATTGCCTTTGTGCATGTTTCGTGCGTGCGGGGTGTTTCTTCTTTTTTCTTTGCCATAGCGAACTGCTTTACTCGTGAATTGTACTTTACTTTTGTATAGTGCTATACAACGGTATAGTACTATACTTTGTATAGCAAATGTACAATAGCTTTGCAGTATTAAAAAATAATTTTTAAAACACACAGTTATGACAACAGCAGCTAATATGACAACAACAAAATGGGCAGTAGATCCATTACATTCAGAAGTATTGTTTAAAATAAGACACCTGGTGATATCCACGGTAACAGGTTCTTTCAAAAAATTCCAGGGCGAAGTGGAAGCATCTGAAGATGATTTTAATGAAGCCGATATCAAATTTTCTATGGATGTAGATAGCATTGATACGAACCAGCCACACAGGGACGCACATTTGAAGAACGGCGATTTCTTTGAGGCAGAAACATATCCAACAATCAATTTTGAATCAACCTCATTTACAAAAACAGCAAGTGGCGATTATAAACTCAACGGAAACCTTACCATGAAAGGCGTTACCAAACCTGTTCACCTGGACGTGGAATATGGTGGTTCAGAAAGGGACCAGCATGGTAATATCAAGCACGGGTTTGAAGTTACCGGTAAGATCAACAGGAAAGAATTCGGGCTCACTTATAACGCACTTACAGAAACAGGCGGGCTCGCCTTGGGTGAAGATGTGAAGCTGGTAGCCAATATTCAACTTGCAAAAGTTGCGTAAGCAGCGTTGAAGGTTTAAGTCGTTTAATGTTTAAGGGTTAACGCCTAAAGCATTTATTGCTTCGGCATTAACCCTTAAACGATTTAAACGTTAAACAAATTAACTCATCTCCGTAAAATACTTATGAAAATACGGAATGGTCTCAATGCCTTTATAAAAATTAGCAAGGTCAAATTTTTCATTAGGACTATGAAGGTTATCACTATCAAGTCCAAATCCCATTAGCACTACCTTTGTTCCTAATTCTTTTTCAAATAAAGAACAGATAGGAATGCTTCCACCACCTCTTACGGGTATCGGCTCTTTGCCAAATGTTGCTTCAATTGCTTTTGCTGCGGCTTTATAAGCAGCGCTGTCAATAGGTGTGATATATGGTTCACCTCCATGATGCAGTGTAGCTTTCACTTTTACATAGGGCGGCGCAATTTTTTCCAAATGATTGATAAGTATATCAGCCATTTTACCTGATACCTGGTTTGGAACAAGCCTTGCAGAAATTTTTGCAAATGCTTTTGATGGCAATACGGTTTTAGCACCTTCTCCTGTCCAGCCACCCCAGATACCATTTAATTCAAGTGTTGGCCTGATACCTGTTCTTTCGTTTGTAGAATAACCTTTTTCACCCCATAGTTCATTTACACCAAGGTCTTCTTTGTATTCCTTTTCATCAAAAGGTGCTTTTGCCATTAATTTTCTTTCTGCATCTGTTGAAACCAACACATCATCATAAAATCCCGGGATGGTAATATGATTGTTCTCATCATGAAGTGATGCGATCATTTTTGCAAGTATGGTGATCGGGTTGGCTACCGCTCCACCATAAACGCCGCTATGAAGATCCCTGTTTGGGCCTGTAACTTCTACTTCGATATAGCTAAGCCCACGTAAACCCATATCAAGACTTGGTGTATCAAGGCTGATCATAGCGCTATCGCTGATCAAAACACAATCTGATTTTAAGAGTTCTTTATTTGCAGTAACAAATTTTCCAAGATTGGGAGAACCAACTTCTTCTTCACCCTCGATACAAAACTTTATATTGTTGACAAGGGTATTCGTTTTCATTAATGTTTCAAATGCTTTTACATGCATATACATCTGCCCTTTGTCATCACAACTTCCTCTTGCGAAGATCTTACCATCTACAATCGTTGGATCAAAAGGCCCGCTTTTCCAAAGTTCCAGTGGCTCGGCAGGCTGTACATCATAATGTCCATAAACCAATACGGTTGGTTTTGAAGGATCAACTAATTTCTCGCCATAAACAACAGGATGGCCATCTGTTGGATAAATTTCAACCTTATCGGCACCAGCTTCCAATAGTCTTTGTTTAACTGATTCTGCACAACGCATCATATCGGCTTTGTGTTCTGTTTTAGCGCTCACACTTGGTATCCTGAGTAGTTCAAGTAGTTCGTTTAAAAAACGGTCCTTATTCTTTTCCTGGTAATCTTTCCAAACCTGCATATGTAATTTTTTTAAGTTTGATCTTTAATGAGGGACACAAATCTAATCGTTTTATTATACAATTTTTGAACATCAACACAATAAAAAAATAAAAATATTTTTGATGTTTTATACAATAAAATTCTTACAAAAAATTTGTGAGTTTAATTTGGAAAATTAATTACCGGGATATTACATTTGCACCACGATTGCTTGTCAATTTATCAGCCTTTGTTTGTTTACCTCCTTTTCTTTTGGAAGTTTCTAGCAAAGGCTGAGTCTATTTATAGAATGTCTGAACTGTGATTTAAATGATTAATTGAACACTATGATTGTATTCTAATCATAGTCCATCTGAAAATCAAACGAATTATGGTTCAGACTTTTTTTTTACTTAGATAAATTGCCCGCGGAAAACTAAGTATTATAAACAGCAGGCAACACACAACAATTCCCCATTTAATAAATGAAACCGATGCAGTAAACAATGCAGTGGTTGATGAAATATTTCCATTTAAACTTTGAAACATTCCAATGTTTTCTATTGCATCGAAAACACCCGCCAGTAAAATGATTTTTGCAAAAAAGATCCCAGCTTTGGATACCATGCTTCCTGTTTTATAACTCCGTGATATTTTTTTACAAACTATAAATAAAAAGGGGGCATAGAAAACCAGGAAAAGAAAATCCCACCAGGTATTTATTTTGGCAACCTCAATTTTATTGATCGTATTCATTGGAGCAGGCGACCATGCTTTAATAACAGTATCCACTTTTGAAACATTGTATGCTAATTCAAGATCAAGAATACCGTGTGGTGTTTTATCGGTAGTTAAAAGAGCGCCGGTCATAGTAACAACCAGGGCCATTGTGATGGAGCCGATGAAAAAGAAGGGGAAGATAAATTTTTGCATGGAGGAGTTGACAGGTTGATATGGTTGATAAAGTTAATATAGTTACTAATAAACGAAGGATATCATAAAACAGTTTGGTGTTTGGCGTCTGGTTTTCACAATGCCAAACCCCCAAACACCAAACAATTTTACAAAGCTCCTTACTTATTAACTTTATCAACCAGTCAACTTATCAACTTACAACTGCATCACGCCATTTCGAAACGTTGCCCCACATAATCCCAATTCACCACGTTCCACCATGCTTCAATATAGTCGGCTCTTTTGTTCTGATATTTTAAATAGTAAGCATGTTCCCAAACATCCAGTCCAAGTATAGGAAAACCTTTGGCATCAGATATATCCATTAAGGGATTGTCCTGGTTGGGGGTACTGCTGATCCTTAAATTTTTCGAAGCATCTTTGTATAACCAGGCCCAGCCGCTTCCAAACCTGTTCTTACCTGCATCTCCAAAAACTGTTTTAAAATTTGCAAATGAAGTAAAAGTTTTTTCAATAGCAGCAGCCAATGTACCTGTTGGTTTATTATCTGTTGTTTTTGGACGCATGCTTTGCCAAAACATTTCATGATTAAAATGACCACCTGCATTGTTTCTTAGCTTGGCAGAGTATTTAGAAACTTCTGCCAATACACTTTCAACCGTTCTGTCACTTGCAATGCCTTCAGCGGCGGCAGCCTCTTTTAAATTTTTTGAATAAGCCGCTGCATGTTTTGTATAATGGATCTCCATCGTCATTGCATCAATAATATTTTCCAGTGCGTCGTATTTATAGGCTAATGGCTTCTGATCAAAACCTGTGCTCAATGGTGAACCTGATTGTAGTGTAACAGGAATGCCAGGCTCAGAAAAAGATTCAAGTAAGGAACTCATTCCTGCTAATCCAAATGTTAGCGCTGCTGTACCGGCTGCAGTATTCTTAATGAATTTTCTGCGGCCATTTGATTGAGAATTGTCCATGTTTGTTTATTTAGAAATTAATAAATTCTGAGTACCGAGTACTGAATTCTGAGTTTGACTGCTGGAATTTATAGTTCTGAATTTTTCAATTAAAATAATTCATAATTCAGAACTATTTCGATGCAGTGAACAGGCCTTTTATTTTTTTATACGCCCTGAAATAATATTCCTTATTGAACAATTGCGAATCATGCATTGCTTTATAAGTAAAGAATATTCCTACTGGCACCAGCACGATGATCGCAAGCCACATTCCTATTACAGGACTGAGTATACTGTCTTTTACGAATTTTTCGCCAAAAGTATTCAGCAGGTGAAAGATCAGGAAGAAAATAATCGCCACAACCAATGGCATACCCAGTCCGCCTTTTCTTATGATAGAACCAAGTGGTGCACCAATAAAAAATAAAACGAGGCAGGCAAGTGATAAAGAAAATTTTCTATGCCATTCTACTTTGTGAAAAAGGATATCTCTTTTTTTTGCCTGCACGTCCACTGCTGAAAACTGGATGGAATTTTTAAGGTCACCCGCAATTGATATTGCCCTGTCGTGAACCTTGTCCAATGCTGAATCGGGGATGAGCCTGTTCTTTGGTAATGATGATTCAGCGGCAGGTGTTTTTTTCCAAACACTATCGGGTATATTGGTATAATGTAAATATGAACCAAGGCTTTTGGTCATGTTCTTTGATAAACTATCGTAGAGTTTTGTCAAAGAGTCTATGTTTTTATTGAGTTGCCTTGAGCTTAGCATCCTGAAATTATTTTTAAAAACACTGTCGTTGGTATTTTGTTTTTTTAAAACACTCAGGTCAAAAAGTTTTTTAAAATTCTTAAAGCCAAGTCTTATATATTCAGTTGCGGAATCGAGTGAATTGCCTCTTTCCTGGTAACGGTATCCGTTCTCAAGATTGAATTCAAGAAAATTCTTATCATCAGAAATCTTCATGACACCTTTTTCGGCAACAATACAATTATCCTGTAAAGGATTTGTTTGTTCATAGATCAATACATGCCTGATCGTTTTGCCATCGGGATCTTTTTCACCAACCCTTATTGCATACGTGGGGATATAAGTAAAGAACTGTCCTTCTTTGAGATCGAATGCGGGCTTTTTATAAAAGATATCATTGTATAGTGTTACAAATTTTAAGTTGGCATACGGGATCACGTAGTTGGCAAATACAAATGTTATCCCGCAAAGAAATATTGAAACAAATACCAATGGCCTCATAAAGCGAAGCAGGGAGATACCGGAAGCTTTAATGGCAACAAGCTCAAAACTTTCCCCGAGGTTGCCAAAGGTCATGATGGATGAGATAAGTATGGCGATCGGCATGGCCAGCATGAGCAGCGAAGCGCTGGCATACCAAAGAAATTGCCCGATCGTAATGAAGTCGAGTCCTTTGCCAACAAGGTCATCGATATACTTCCACAGGCTCTGCATCATCAATACAAAAAAGGCAATAAAGAAAGTAACAACAAATGGCCCGATGAAAGATTTGATGATGAGCTTGTCTAGTTTTTTTATCATACCTGAATTTCTAAAAGCAGTCTTAAAAAAATCACTAATTTTCAATATGCCAGAAAAAACAAAAATAACTCTTTCTGATAAGGAACGCTCGCTGATTAAGAATACAGAATGGATTTTAACGAAACAAGTGATCATTCAGAAGGTATACGACCTGTTTGCTGATCATGTTGATACGATCCGGGAAGCTTTCATCCAAACATCATCATTGCCTGGAAATGTAAGGCAATCGGTTCCTAAAATATATAAAGGAGAAAATTACCTGCAGCTTCCTTATGTAATCATGGATTATCCCCGGTGTTTTGAGAAAGAAAATATTTTTGCGGTACGCACCATGTTTTGGTGGGGAAATTTTTTCAGCATCACGCTTCACCTTAGTGGTATATACAAACAATTTATAAAAGAGAATATATATAATACAACACTGTCAGCCTTAGACGATCTTTTTATTGGGGTTAATGAGAACCAATGGCAGCATCATTTCGAACAGGATAATTTTTTTCCTGTATCTCAAATGGATCCACAACAACGCATAGCATTATTCGAAAAAAATGACTTTATCAAGCTTGCAATGAAATTCAGTCTTGATCAATGGGATGAAATGCCGGCACTATTAAATGAAGGTTATAAAAGAATTGCAGGCATATTGATCAACTACCAATCCTGTGAAAAAGATCTTTGACCTGGTATTCCCATAACTGGCTCTGGTCTTTGATATCTTTTTTTTCTGCAAAATCTTTTACAATAAGTATTGTCTGGTTAGTAACTTCTGACCTGTCAATGCTGAATTCAAAATATTCATCTTTACCAGCATGTGTCCAATGAAAACGGATATATTTATCTAGTTCTTTATCTACAAGGTTGGCTTTATCTTCAGTACCATTCCAAGAAAAACTAAACATACCATCACGTTCATCAACTTTATCAGCAAACCATTCCTGCAATCCTGCAGGCGTACTTAAAAATTCATATAAAATTCCGGGAGAACATCTTACCGGGTATTCCAACGTATATAAAACTTTCTTACTCATTCTTATTTTTTAAATGCCCTTGTATGGGTGCAATTATAGAAAAATAATTAACCTGACAAAATATTTGTATCACTATTTTTCCCGCAACCTCATTTATTTTCTAAACGGTTAAGAAAGAAAAATGGAGAATAGCTCACATTAATTTTTTTGTTTACATACCATAATTGATTAAATTACGTTAAGCTTATTATATTTTCATCATTTTGAGAATTTAATCAGTAAACCCCAAAACCGACCAGCTTATGAGTATGCGCCAGCTGAAAATAACAAAATCCATCACAAACCGCGAAAGTCAGAGTTTAGAGAAGTATTTACAGGAAATTGGCAAGGTAGAATTAATTAGCCCCGAAGAGGAGGTGAAACTCGCCATTCTTATAAAGAAAGGCGATCAGCGGGCATTAGAAAAACTTACCAAGGCAAACCTCAGGTTTGTTGTTTCTGTTGCTAAACAGTACCAGAACCAGGGGTTAACGCTTCCCGATCTTATTAATGAAGGAAACCTTGGTTTAATAAAAGCAGCACAGCGCTTCGATGAAAGCCGTGGGTTTAAATTTATCTCCTATGCTGTTTGGTGGATCAGGCAGAGCATTTTACAGGCACTTGCAGAACAATCACGTATTGTAAGGCTGCCATTAAATAAAGTTGGACTTACCAATCGTATCAGTAAAGCATATTCCCAGTTAGAGCAGGAATATGAAAGGGAGCCGACACCAGAAGAACTGGCAACATTGCTTGATATAGAAACGGAAGAGGTTGCCGCCACGCTTGGTGTTGCAGCTAGGCACGTGAGTATGGATCAACCGCTTTTTGAAGGTGAAGAAGGAACCTTAATTGACGTTTTGGAAAATCAGAATGCAACAAGTACAGATAATGAACTTGCAGTAAATGCTTCACTCAAAACAGAAATAGAACGTTCACTAAGCACGCTTACCGACAGGCAGAAAGAAGTAATTCGTTTCTTCTTCGGTATCGGTATTGATCACCCTTTGAGTTTAGAAGACATTGGGGAGAAATTTAATCTTACCAGGGAAAGGGTAAGACAGATAAAAGATAAGGCAATTACGAAGCTGAGAACAGCCTCAAGATGCAAATTGTTGAGGACGTATCTTGGAACGTAAAGAATTATTAATACTTCGAAAAGCCGGAACTATTATGTTGCGGCTTTTTTATTGGGATGATGTTTCAACAAATTTGAGAGCTCTAAATAAATATTCAATAATCAACGTACAATGTTCAATGCTCATCGGAACTGTACTTGAACATCGTACGTTGATTATTGAATATTCAAAAACAGAGAGCCCGGACAATCGCCCGGGCTCTCTGTTTTACAAGCTTTTATTATTATTTCTTAATAACAGGAATGGTTTTAGTTTGTTCACCACTCACCACTTTTACATAATAGGTGCCTGTTGCCAGCGACCTCATGTTTAGTGTGTAGGTATTCAATCCGTCTGTTCCATTTATAACTGCAGACTGGATTTGTTTTCCTGCTGCATCGATCAATTTGATAGTTATCTTATCAGCTTTTGCCAGGTCGATGTAAACATTACCTGAACCAGTAACTACCGGGTTAGGATAGATGCTAACATCAAATGTTTTTCCATCAAGTCTTATTGATCTTATTTCGGTATTGGCAAATTTGCTATCCTTATCTACCTGCCTGATGCGATAATAGATCACACCATTTGAACCAAGGGTTGATAGTTTTTTATCAATATAGTCATAGCTATTGCTGCTGCTACCATTATCTTTTGGAGCTACTGTATTGATCTTTGTGAAATCTGTACCATTGAAGCTTCTTTCTACTTCGTAACGGTCTGTCAGATCGCCTTCGTTTTCAATTTTCCAGTTAAGGATACCATCATCATTCTTTCTAACAGCAGTGAAAGTGGTGAATTTTACCGGTGCAGCATTAGAAAGTCTTGCGTGCTGGTAAGTGCCATAGCCAGACACTTCATCAGGAGCAGGCACGGCAGGTATTACATCAGTGCCATAAAACATCTGGCGGTAACTGGTGCGGTCGTTGATTGATCCGTCAAAAATTGCAACACCATATTGGAAAAAAGGACCACCATTTGACAAATGAGCAATGCGTACAGTTGACATTGCAGCAGCAGCTTGTGCACCCGATATCTGCAATTCAACCACCTGTAATTCCTCGCCACTGTTTTTGGTTAAAACCGGTGCCGATGCAAAGCCTGTTGCCCCGAATTTATAATTATAAAAATCAGGATCAGATGCAGATTCAGATACCTGTACCCAATCGGCAAATGTTGTAGACAGGAAATTGGTTAATACAGTTATTGTAGGCATAGGCGTAACCGGGGTAGCACCTATCATTTTAGGAACCTGTATAACGAAACCAACTTCATTTAATTTATCATTAAAATTAAAATCAGGTTTTAAGGTCACAACGAGGCTGGTATTAGTGCTTCCGTAGTAGCCAGATAATTTAAAAGTCTGTGCTGACGTTTTACCGGAAAACAACACCCCTGCGAGTAATATTGATGTTAATACCAGGGTTAGAATTTTTTTCATAATAGTGCTTTTTGTGTAAATCAATTTTCTGCTTAGTTATATAAAGTTAGTTTGGTAGTACTTGTGCTTTGGTCTGGATCTCGTTATTTCCAAGAACAGTTCCGAGAATAAAGATCCTGTCACTTACATTGTTTGCGCCGGGGCCGTTTGTGCCCTGGTATCTTGTGATGCCGTTCATGCTTACGTCACCACGTTGATAAGTGTCGAGTGTATTTATTTCGTTATTGCCTAGATCAGTCAAAAGAGCGATCCTGTCACTCACATTGGTAGCTCCCGGACCATTTGTACCCTGGTACCTTACAATGCCGTTACCACTTACATTACCAGCATATAATAAATTTTTTCCGCTGGTTACGGCATAATTAGTGTTTGCCACACCTAGTAATTGTGTACCTGAAGCTGTGGTCATATCTATTCCCGGGGTTGAATTCTTTTCATTCAGATCAACAGTAAATGCAGAAGGGTTTGTGCTAAGTCCCAGGTGGTTCCTGTGTCTTACAGTTATTGTATAATTAGAAGCATCTACATTTTTGAAATATACAGGAGACACGCCATCTATATCAACAATATCACCATCTCTTTGTAAAAGAGCGCTTCTTGTTTGTATGATAGCATTGCCTGGAGTTACATTATTACGCAATTCAATAAATACC
This sequence comes from Ferruginibacter sp., assembly GCA_047601875.1. Lineage (GTDB taxonomy): Bacteria > Bacteroidota > Bacteroidia > Chitinophagales > Chitinophagaceae > Ferruginibacter. The sequence goes on from JASGIL010000001.1 coordinate 3,512,191, forward strand.
CAATCAACAATATTATTATTTGTTGAAGGTTGAACACCTAAAACAGTTGCCGGAGAAGCGATCGTTTCAGGTACTGTATTGGTAGTATGTGTAAAGTATGCATTGTAAGGAGCCGACCTGTATGGATCCGTAGTTGGGAATGTTGCCAGTGTACGTAAATTATCATTCATCAGGCCGGTGGTAGTATTATAAGCGCCCTGTAAAAACACTTTATCTTTTAATAATACGAACCTGTTCATTGCATAAAGGTCTCCTCCTGTTAAAGGGATCAAAGAACCGGCAGTATCTGCAGTGGTGTTTATATTTCCATTAGCAAGGTTCCAGTCGCCGCCAGCGTATACAACGCCACGCATATCAGCTTCTACACCCACGAAGTGAGTAGTATACTTTCCTGTTGCCCTCAGTGTACCTGTAATTCCACTTTGTGAAACAGGCCAGTAGCAATTCAGGTAATCTGTGCTTCTTGGATGTTTATTTGGATGTGCAGCGCCTTTTGCCTGTGCAGCAGCATAAGCAGATGCTCCATAAGTACCATTCGTAGTAATAAATACGGGTTCATAAAAAGAGCTGCCTCCAACAGGCAATTCAAAATTGGTCACATTTGCAGTAAGTGTTTTGCGTAATTGACCCGTACCATTTGTCTCAACATAATTACTGGTGTTTACTGCTCCCTGTCCGCTGGTAGTTGCAACACTGGATAATGTAAGATTATAATTTCCTGTCTGGATCTTGCCATGAGTAAACAAAAGTGATGTACCAACTTTTGCTTCGCCTGTAAGACTTACATTGGCATTATTGTCAATTTCAAGATTAGGAATGCTGAAACCATTCATATTCATTGTTTGCAAAGTGGTGCCCTTCATTAATATCCTGCCACCGCCACCAATGTCGGCATTGCTGCTTAAGTTGCCTTGTACCGTAACAACGGCACCAGCTTCAACTGTAAAAATTGCGTTGTTAATATTCAGTTGCGCACGGGTTTCCATAGAGGCCACGAGCAATGAAAAAACAAGAACACAGAGTAATTTGTTGTTCATAAAGAAACTTTTAATGGTGTATTGTCTTATAATCCTGATTCAATTTAAGAAAAATAAAAATAAGCGGAAGTATAAACTTTGCTCTTGTAAATTAGTATTTGGTAGGATAGGATTAGTTCTTAGTACAATCGTTCCGGCAGAACGGCCGCCAAAACAAAATAAAGATAAATGAAATATTCGCAAATTAAATAACCCTGCAGGGTGTTTTTTAAAAAATATTTTATGAACATGATATTCAAATCAATTTTTAATTATCCTGTTTTTTCCCCGAAATTTGCACACTAATGTTTTTTTAAAATGGCTATAGAGATAAAAGTACCTACCGTTGGAGAAAGTATCAGTGAGGTAACACTGGTAAAATGGCTTAAATCAGATGGGGAATGGGCAGAGCGTGACGAGGTGATTGCTGAGCTGGAAAGTGAGAAAGCAACTTTCGAGATCAATGCCGAAAAGGCCGGTATTTTGAAACAGGTAGCTAAGGAAGGAGATACCCTCAATATTGGCGACCTTGTATGCACAATAGATACTGAAGCTGCTCAACCAGCTGCCGCAGCCGTTCCTGAAAAAAAGGAGAAGGTAAAACCAAAAGCTGCTGAAACGGTTGCCAAAAAAGAAGAACCTGCTACGCTAGCAGCGGTAAAAGATGTAAAGGCAACGCCCGTTGCTGCAGCCATTATTGCCGATAAGAAAGTAGATAGTAAGAGCATCACCCCTTCAGGAAGCAATGGAAAAATAATCAAGCAGGATGTGCTGGAAGCAATAAGCAACCCGGGGCGCAAACCAGGTACAGAATTATTCAGCAGGAACGAAAGGCCTGAAAAAATGAGTAACCTGAGGAAAACGATCAGCCGCCGCCTGGTAGAAGCCAAAAATACAACGGCCATGCTCACTACTTTTAACGAGGTAGATATGAGTGCGATCATGGAGATAAGAAAAAAACACAAGGATAAATTCAAAGAACAGCATGGTGTAAATCTCGGGTTCATGAGTTTTTTCACCAAAGCATGTTGCTATGCATTACAGCAATACAAATCTGTAAATGCCTATATCGATGGTGAAAATATTATTTACCATGATTTCTGTGATATATCCATTGCAGTTAGTGCGCCCAAAGGACTGGTGGTTCCTGTTATAAGAAACGCAGAAAGCCTCAGCATGGCAGAAGTAGAAGCGGCCGTGGTTGACCTTGCTACAAAAGCAAAAAATAATAAACTTACGATCGAAGAAATGACTGGCGGAACCTTCACCATCACCAATGGAGGAATATTTGGTTCTATGATGAGTACACCGATCATCAACATTCCGCAAAGCGCTATTTTAGGTATGCACAATATCGTTGAAAGACCAATGGCGGTAAACGGGCAGGTTGTTATAAAACCAATGATGTATGTTGCCCTTAGTTATGACCATCGGATTATTGATGGAAGGGAATCGGTTGGTTTTTTGGTGATGGTTAAACAATTGCTCGAAAATCCTGCGTTACTATTATTTGGTAAAGATCCTGTTGAAGCGCTGTTGAACCTGTAACTTCTGTTTGATCTAAAAATTAAAAAGGAATTTTCAATATTCAACGTTCAATACTTAACGGTAAATGCTTTTTTACTTGAACATTGAATATTGAATATTTATTATAGAGTTCAATTATCGAAGAATTATGAAAAATAATTCTGTTTGATTTGAATATTCTCACATGAGTCGTTTCCACTCTTATATTTCTTCTGCAACAAGGATCATTGAGACCTACGATGGCGCTAAGCCGTTGATGTATCATTTAAAAAATTTTTTCTCAGCTGAAAAAAAATATGGTTCCCGCGACAGGAAGACGATCACTTCTTTGTGTTATGGTTATTTCAGGATCGGCCATGCATTAAAAAATGCTTCAATAGAAGATAGAATTCTTACCGGTTTGTTTCTTTCAGAAAATAAAAGCAATGATATGCTTGCATTGCTTCGCCCCAACTGGAATGAGCAGTCGTTGCTACCTGTTATGGATAAATTGTCTTTACTCGAAATAAACCATGCTGATATTTTTCCTTTTTCAAAACAAGTTGGTGATGATGTTGACAAAGCTGCATTTTCAATTTCTTTTTTGAAGCAACCAGACCTGTATCTCCGTATAAGACCGGGCAAAGAAAAACAGGTGTTTGATAAATTAAATGACGCATCAATACCATTCCAGACTGTAAATGAAAGTTGCCTGGAATTTTCTAATAACACTTCTTTGGACAGTATATTAAAAATAAATAAAGAAGCAGTTATACAGGATACGAATTCCCAGCGTGTGCTTGATTTTTTGAAAAAGGACCCTGATTTTTTTACAGGGAAGGGGAAAATAAATGCCTGGGATTGTTGCGCCGCCAGTGGGGGTAAATCAATTTTATTGTATGATGTTTTAAAAGGGCAGGTGAGATTAACTGTATCGGATATACGAGAAAACATTTTATTGAATCTTGTTAAAAGATTCCAGGAAGCAGGCGTTAATATCCATAAAAAATTCATCGCAGATCTCTCTAAAGAAAGTTCATTACCGGCAACAGATCTTTTTTCATTGATCCTTTGTGATGCACCTTGTACAGGCAGCGGAACCTGGAGCCGCACGCCCGAACAGCTTTTTTATTTTGATGAAAGCTCAATTGATCTATTTGCTGAAAAGCAGAAAAAAATCGTTTCAAACATTATCCCACATATAGAGCCCGGCGGATTGCTTTTTTATATTACCTGCTCTGTTTTTAAAAAAGAAAATGAAGAAGTAGTTGATTTTATAAATGAAAAATTCCAGCTGCGTTTGTTGCAAATGCAATATTTAAAAGGTTATGAGCAAAGGGCTGATACGATGTTTGTGGCGGTCTTTCAAGCGTAAACTTAAACGCTACGCTTGAAAAAATTACGGTCTCAACACTTCCTTCGTCTTCACTTTTTTATTATCAACAAATACAGTTATAAAATAAGCGCCCCTGGTAGCAAGTATCTTTTTCAGGGAGATGGTTGTTGTTTGTGATCCTGCAGGTTGCTGCAATTGCGTGCTATAAACTTTTTGTCCTACTGAATTTTGTATAACGATATTTATTTTAGCTGGCGTGATCCTGTTGATCCCGATGTCTACATTTTCGGAAACCTGGCCTTGAATTATTTGTTGCGTGATCATTATATCATTAACCGGGGCAATGCCATTACAATTTTCACCATGATTTACAGTCATCGAATCAAGATAAAAAGTTGTATCTGCACCAATGATCATTTTAAAACGGTAGCTGATCAATCCCTGCACAATATTGCTGATATCATCATTGTATGAAAAGTTATGCATACCGTAGCTATCTGTATTTGGAATGGCTGTTATTGCTGAATAACCAGTTTCTCCTTCAAGTTTTCTTTCTACCATAATACTCATGGTATTGTCTGCCTTTATGGTAAGTTGAAGTGCAACATTACAATCTGTAACAGTTGATTGCTGACCGTAAGTTTCTTTTTTGAAGGATCACAAATGCTTTTTTTGCATCGGGAATACCATAACCAACACGATCATCAGGATTATTCGATCTTGTTCCGGATAATTCAAGTACTTCTATAATACTCATGTTATTTACCTCGGGGAAGGCCTGCCAAAGACATGAAGTAATACCAGCCATATTCGGGCATGCGAATGAAGTGCCGCTGTTAAAAGTTGGTTGGCCATTGCCTGTATTAGCTACAACAGCTGCTTGTCCTACAGCAGCCACTGATGGTTTTACCTGCCCATCACCGGAAGGACCATAACTGCTAAAACCAGCAACATTTCCCATAATATCTACTGCGCCAACGCTTAATGTGCTATCTGCATCTGCAGGTGTGATCACGTAATGCCATGTATTGTTGCCTTCATTCCCATTGGCAGCTACGACCAATATCCCTTTTTTTGCAGCAATATCTGCGGCACGGGCGCTGATGGTTGTATTGCCATCCATATCCGCATAAGTATGATCAAATATCGAATTGTCGAACCGGGTATAACCAAGGGATGTAGAGGTAATATCAACACCAAGACTATCTGCTCTTTCAGCACCGGCGGCCCAGTTTTGTTCTTCGATCGGGTACTCACTTCCAACATCTTCGGTACGAAATAAATAGAAAGATGTTTTTGGTGCGGTACCAACAAATGTTCCCGGCATATTGGCAGCAATTGTGCTGAAACATTGCATGCCATGATAATAATCCTCATCTACGTTTGCTTCATTGGCAACAAAATCCCAGGTTCCCAAAACCTGGTTATTATTTCGGACACTGTCGAATGTTGGCAAAGAAAGATAATGATAAAAGCCTGCGTCCATGATCGCCATTTGCATGCCCTCACCACGAAATCCATGGTTGTGTAAAAAATCACCGTTGTGAATCCTTACCTGGCTTTGGGATTGTCCATAATTATAATAACCGGTTAAAGACTGTGTTGAATTGTTTGTTGGTGCGGTACCGGGCGTAAGATCAAGTTCTTTGTTTACTGCTGTGCCAACAGGAGATCTTGCAGCCAATGGAGCTGTGCTTAATACAAAAGGAAAATTATTTATTTTATTAAGCGCCACTGCATCTGTTGTTTGTATAGCAACCTGGTTCATCCATTTGGAAACATTGAGGATGGTAACGTTGCCAGCTAAACGAAGACTATCGATGTAGCGTGGTGTAAGGGGAAGATCTGTACTGTCGATAGCGATATTATATCTTGCTCTGCGATCCAGCGCCCGCTGGCTAAGGTATTGTGAAGGGTTGCTTAAAGAAAAAGGGTTGGTCCCTTTGTCTTTGAATTTTATAATGTACCTGGAAAACTGGGCATGCCCGGCAAATGAAATGAAGATGCTTAAAAGGAACAGGGGTAAAATTTTTTGCATAGAGGCGCTTTTCGTTCACCAAATTTACTTAATAATTGACAATGGGCTGTTGATAATTGACAATGAAAGGAGTTGCAATTTTCTATCGGGTTGGTGTTTACACCGATCGGGATATTGAAATAGGAAATGGTTGGTGAGGATAGTAACCACTGGCAAAATATGCGTCACTGATTCACTGATTTTTTAAGTTGAACATTGAGTATTGTACGTTGGATATTGAATATTTATGATATTTTCTAATCTGCAATATCCAACGTACAATACTCAATGTTCAACGGAGCAAGTAATATTAAGGATTTTGCCTGCTATTTACTATCATATGCCCATTTAACAAGCGTCGCCCCCCACGTAAATCCACCCCCAAATGCTGCCAGCACAATATTGTCTCCCTTCTTTAATTTACTTTCCCATTCCCATAAACACAATGGAATGGTTCCGGCAGTGGTGTTCCCGTATTTTTGAATATTGATCATTACTTTTTCCTTCGGCAGGTTCATTCGGTTTGCTGTAGCATCAATGATCCTCAGGTTTGCCTGGTGTGGAACCAGCCATGCAATATCATCAGCAGTTAAATTATTTCGTTGCATTAATTCATAACTAACATCGGCCATTCCCTTTACAGCAAATTTGAAAACAGCCTGGCCCTCCTGGTATACATAATGTTCTTTGGCAAGCACTGTTTCTACCGTTGCAGGTTTTACAGAACCGCCTGCTTTCATGTGCAGGAACTGTCGTCCATTGCCATCGCTTTTTAAAATGCTGTCAAGAACGCCGTTTTCATCTGTACTTGGTTCAAGCAAAACAGCACCCGCACCATCTCCAAAAATAATACAGGTGGCACGATCGCTGTAATCAATGATGCTGCTCATTTTATCAACGCCAACAATTAACACTTTTTTATAACGCCCACTTTCTACCAGTGCGGTACCTGTTGTGAGTGCATATAAAAATCCGGAACATGCTGCACCAACGTCATAACTGAATGCATTCGTCATACCAGCTTTATCGCAAATTATATTTCCGGTTGCAGGAAAAACCATGTCGGGTGTTACTGTTGCACAGATCAAACAATCTATTTCAGTAGGAGCAATACCTCTTTTTTTGAATATTTCATTTACAGCTTCTACTGCCATATCGCTGCTGCCCAAACCTTCACCTTTTAAAATTCTTCTTTCGTCAATACCTGTACGGGTCCTGATCCATTCATCATTTGTATCAACCATTGTCTCGAGGATCTTATTGGTAAGCCTATATTCCGGAACATATCCTCCAACACAGGTAATTGCAGCAGTTAGTTTTTGCATGAATGAACGTTTTTAATAATTTATTAAGGCTTTTTTAGGAGCTCAAAAATAATGTAAAAAAGCTTCCTGTTTTTTTTCAATTGATAGCTAATAAATTATCCTTATTTTCGCTACTGACAGATCAGGAAACTATGTATGCTTATTTGCAGGGAAAATTTACTTATAAAAGTCCGGCCCAGGTTTATATAGATGTGAATGGCGTTGGGTACGAAGTAAATATCAGTCTAAATACGTACACTTCCATCCAGTCTTTAAGTGAAGGTAAATTATTTACCTGGTTACAGGTAAAGGAAGATGGCCATGTTTTATTCGGTTTTTTTGATGCAGCGGAAAAGGAAATATTTTTATTGTTGATAAGCGTTTCGGGTATAGGAGCAGCAACAGCACGAATGATGTTGTCTTCTATGAGGCCCGAAGAAGTGAATAAAGCCATCGTACAAGGCAACATAAAATTACTCGAAAGCGTCAAAGGAATAGGAAAGAAAACGGCTGAAAGACTTGTACTCGAATTAAAAGATAAAATAAATAAACAGGCAGTTTCATCAGGAAATGTATATTTGAAGGGCAATACTTTGGAGCAAGATGCGTTAACAGCACTAACTGCACTCGGTATTTCAAGGGTACAAGCTGAGCAATCAATTCAAAAAATAATCCGTTCAGAACCTGATATTTCAAACTTAGAAGAATTAATCAAAAAAGCGCTAAAAGCCATTTGAGAAAATACTACCTTAACTGATTTACCGAATGTTGCTTATCAAAAATTCAATTCTTAGATTATCAGGTTATTGTTTTTTTCTGAGCCTGCTTACTATGAGCAGCGCATCTTTTGCGCAACAAAATCCTGACACATCTGGTTTGCATTATCCCATACAGGACAGGCCCGGCGACAATCTTTCCGGCGAATACAAAAACATATATGACCTTCATGATCCTGCGAATATTTCGGATTCAACCGTTTTTGATCCAATAACAAGAACCTATACCATTTATCAAAAGATCGGTACGCATTATTACCGTGTTCCAACAACTTATTCGTTTGAAGAATACTGGCAATACAGGAACCGCCAGGCAGAAGTAAAGTATTTCCAGGACCGTAGCAATACAACATCTATATTAAACAGGGGTCAACTTTTAAGACCCAAATTAAGATTGACCGACAATCTTTTCAACCGCTTATTTGGTAATGGTAAGATAGATATCCAGCCACAGGGTAATGTTGACATTACTGCCGGCTACCAGGGCCAGCGCATCGACAATCCCACATTACCTGAAAGAGCCAGGAAGAATGGTGGACTCGATTTCAACATGAATGCACAGCTTAATGTGAATGCAAGCATTGGCGATAAACTAAAATTCCCGATCAATTATAATACACAGGCAACTTTCGATCTTGATAACCAGTTAAAACTTGATTATTCAGGAAAGGATGATGAAATACTGAAACGTTTTGAAGCTGGTAACGTTGCATTTCCATCTAGGGGAACATTGATACCGGGTGCCCAACAGCTTTTTGGTTTGAAAACAACATTGCAGTTTGGTAAATTATTTATCAGTGGTGTATTGGCAAACCAAAAATCACAAAGACAAAGTGTGAATTTACAGGGCGGTGCTGCAGCAACACCTTTTGAAATAAAGGCTGATGAATATGAAGAGAACCGTCACTTCCTGGTTGGCCAGTACTTTAAAAATAATTACAATAAAGTAATGTCGAACCTGCCGGCCATTACGGCACCGGTACAGATATTAAGAATGGAAGTTTGGGTTACCAACAGGAATGGTACCACTACTGAAACAAGAGATGTGGTTGGGTTGGCAGATCTTGGGGAAACGCATCCGTTTTCAACAGCAGTAACACCACTTACCGGCAGTGAATTGCCAACGAACAGAACCAACGATCTTTATGATAGGGTATTGGGCCAGGTTAATGCACGCAATCCTTCACAGGTATATAATAACCTTACAAACTTTGTTCACCTGGTACCTGTACAGGATTTTGAAAAAACATATGCCCGTAAACTGGATTCAACGCAATACGTTTATAACCCGGCAGTAGGTATGCTTTCATTGAGCCAGCCTTTACAAACTGATGAAGTATTGGGCGTTGCCTATCAATATTCTTATAATGGAAAGATCTACCAGGTGGGAGAATTCTCGCAGGATGTTCCACCAGATACAACAACTGCAACACAGGCCGTATTGTTCCTGAAATTATTAAAAGCAACTTCACAGCGTACTACTTTGCCGATATGGGACCTGATGATGAAGAACGTTTATACGATCGGCTATGGCGTGTTATCACCAACAGATTTTAAACTGGATGTACTTTATCAACAACCTGGTCTTGGTGAAAAACGTTATGTACCTTTTGGTAATAAGAATCTTGGAACGCCGATCATTTCATTGATAAACCTCGACAGGCTGAACAGCCAGCTTGACCCGCAACCTGATGGTGTATTTGATTATGTAGAAAGTTATACTGTCAATTCGCAATACAGCAGGGTTATTTTCCCGGTACTTGAACCTTTCGGAAGGGATCTTGCACAAGGTATATATACTGACCCTTCATTGCCTACCATCAAGGATACATTGTTTTATGCATTGTATGATTCGATTAAAGCTGTGGCACAACAGTATCCAAATCTCAACAGGTTCCTTTTAAAAGGTACTGCAAAAACATCGGGTTCTTCAGATATCAGCATTGGTTATAACATTCCAAAAGGATCTGTTACGGTAACAGCAGGAGGACGTACCTTACAGGAAGGGGTAGACTATGATATCAACTACGATCTTGGAACAATTAAAATGACCAACCAGGCGATCCTGAATGCAGGTTTGCCGGTGCAGGTAAATTTTGAGAACAATGCTTCCTTTGGTTTGCAGCAAAGAAATTACCTCGGGTTGCGGCTGGATTATGCTATAAAGAATACAGTTAAAGAACAATTATCAGTGGGAGGTACGCTGGTAAGGTTGGGCGAAAGACCTTTCTTTACAAAAGTGAATTACAATGAGGATCCTATCCGTAATACCATGTACGGTCTTGATGTGAATTATAAGAAAGATGTTCCGAGGCTTACAAAAATATTAGACAAACTTCCTTTTTATACAACTACTGCACCATCTACCGTTAACGTGTATGCGGAAGGTGCCGTACTTAAACCCGGCCATGCCCCGCAGATCGGAAGAGGTAAGAACGGCGTTGTATATATAGATGATTTTGAAGGAAGCCAGTCAGGTATTGATCTTCGTTTCCCGATCATAAGCTGGTCATTGGCTTCTGTGCCGCGTGGTGCAACTGATCCTACAGGTCCCAATCCAAACCAGATTCTTTTTCCTGAATCTGATTCCAGCAACAGCCTGGTTTATGGAAAGAACAGGGCAAAGATCGCCTGGTACCAGATAGAACAAACATTGCAGCAGATTGACGGTGCCAACAATCCAATCGACAATCGCGATCTCTTAAGCGATCCAAGGGTAAGACAGGTTTATCAAAAAGAAATATTCCCCCAAAAGACAACAGGTTTTGGTGAAAGTCAACTCGTGACTTTTGACCTTGCTTATTATCCAAGAGAAAAAGGGCCATATAACTATGATGATGATCCGGCTAAACTGGATGCAAATGGTTATTATGATGGACATGGCCAGGCAAGTATTGATGAACGCCAGAAAAAATTCGGCGGTTTAATGCGTAGCCTTGACCAAACAGATTTTGAAACTGCCAATATTGAATTCATCGAATTCTGGATGCAGGATCCTTTCATTGTATCTCCGCAAAATCCAAACGCCGCTTCGGCATCGCCTGGTAAATTATATTTTAACCTTGGTTCTGTATCTGAAGATGTATTGAAAGATGGAAAACGTTTTTTTGAAAATGGTTTAAGTACCCCCAACCATCCTGTGCCAACAGATGAAACAACGATATGGGGTAGGGTGCCACTCAATCCAACGCAGGTTACCAATGCATTCAATAATGAACCCGAAGACAGGTTGTTCCAGGATGTTGGTTTTGATGGTTTGAGTGATACAGGTGAAGTAAGAAAACGTGCCATCTATCTTAATAATATGCAGGCTGCTTTCGGAGCAAATTCCAAAGCTTACCAGGATGCCCAGAGAGATCCGTCCAATGATGATTTTAAAAATTATCGTGACGGTGGTTTCGGTGGAGGTGATGGTATCTTGACCAGGTATAAAAATTATAATGGTCCTGATGGTAATTCTGCAATAGCAGGTGGAGGTGAATTTACAAATGCTGCCACATTATATCCGGATGCCGAAGATCTGAATAAGGATAATGATATGGTGCAAACGGAAGCGTACTATCAATATTCAGTTAATATCGACCATAGTGACCAGATGAATATCGGCCAGAATTTCATTGTCGATAAAAAAAGTGTTCCTGTTAGTTATGTAAACGGCACTTCAGGAAGTGAAACATGGTACCAGTTTAAAATACCTATTGAAGCGTACAATGCTAATATTGGCAACGTGCCCGACTTCAGGTCCATCAGGTTCATGCGTATGTATGCAACCGGTTTTTCTGACAGCGTTGTAATGCGTTTTGGTTTATTGCAATTGACAAGAAATACATGGCGTAAATTCCAGTACAGGATCGATAGTACCAACCAGTATACACAGGCAAGCAGTACCACCTTTGATGTGGGTGCAGTAAATATAGAAGAAAACGATTCCCGTCTTCCATTGGCTTATCGTACCCCAAGAGAAATTGAAAGGGTTCAGACACAAAGTAACAATGGCGTTAACCTGCTTCAGAATGAACAGGCAATGAGCCTTGTATTCTGCGACCTGGCAAAGAACGATGCTAAAGGAGTTTTTCAAACATTTGCAAACAGGGATCTCAGGCAGTTCAGGAAATTAAATATGTTTATTCATGCCGAAGATGCAACCGTTAACGGCAGTAACACAACGCCAAGAGGTACCATTAAGGATAATGACCTTACAGCCGTGATCAGGCTGGGAACTGATTTTGTAAGTAACTATTATGAAATAAGGATCCCACTAACGTTAACCAATATACCAAATAGTTTACAGCCGGATACGGACGCTTATAATGATACATTATGGAACCCACGTAACTCCCTTGACCTTGATCTTGAAACACTCACCAGGATGAAGCAGGCAAGGAACCTTTCCAATATCGACCTCACACATATATTCAGGCAGCCACAAGCTAACGGGCAGGTGTACTCTGTAATAGGAAATCCTAACCTTGGTGAAATACGAGGCATATTGCTAGGGGTTGAAAATACAAATTCAACAGTGCCGGGTGGTGCATGCGGTCAAATATGGGTAAATGAATTAAGGCTTTCATCCATTGATGAAAAAGGAGGCTGGGCCGCACTGGCAAGGGTTGATGTGAACCTGGCAGACCTCGGAACGCTTTCACTTTCAGGAAATGTACACAGCGCCGGATTTGGTACCCTGGAACAAAGGGCCAATGAACGTTACCGCGATGATTTTTATCAATTTGATATAGCAGCAAATCTTGAGCTTGGTAAATTGCTTCCGAAAAAGATCGGGATGTCTATTCCTGTTTTTGCAAGTTATTCTCAAACAGTAAGTACGCCGAAATATGATCCTTATGATCTTGATATTAAGCTAAAGGACAAGATCAATACTGCAGGAAGCAAAGCAGAAAAAGATTCGATCAGAGATGCTGCTGTTGATTTTACTTCTGTAAAGACATTGAATTTTACCAATGTAAGAAAGAATAAAACCAATGGTAAAAAACCGAAGATCTATGATATTGAAAACATAGATATCAGTTATTCATATATCCAAACTACCAATCACAACCCGCTTATAGAAAAGAACGAGGTTACACGCCACCGTGGGGCGCTTGGATATAATTTTGCGCCACAACCAAAATATATTGAACCATTCAAAGGCTTATTTAAGAAGAAAAGAAAAACACATTGGTTCGATGCCATCAAAGATTTTAATTTTAATTACATACCATCACAGCTAAGTTTCCGTGCAGATGTGAGCAGGCAGTTTGGTGCCATCAAACCAAGAAGCGTAGGTAAGGATAAATATGCAATTCCGGAAACCTATGATAAATATTTTACGTTCCAGCGTGATTATATTTTAAGATGGAACTTTACACGTTCAATCGCACTTGATTTTACTGCTACCAATAATTCAAGGATAGATGAACCTTACGGTCGCCTTGATACCAAAGAGAAGAAAGATACTGTATGGAAAAACCTGTTGAAAGGTGGAAGGAATACATTGTATAACCAGACAGCGAACTTCTCTTATACAGTTCCTACAATGAAAATACCGGCACTAGATTGGACAACCGTTAACCTGAAATACCAGGCAACATATAAATGGATCGGTGCTTCAAGGCTTGCAACGAATCTTGGTAATTTCTTAGAGAACGGGCAACAAAAAGAAGTAACGGGCCAGTTTGATTTTACAAGGATCTACCAGAAATCAAAATGGTTGAAACAACTTGATCTGCCATCCAATAAAGCAGATAAAGAGAAATGGAAGAACAGGGTTAAGATCGTAAGAGACTCTGTTACTACAAAAAGTGGTAAACGCATATTGCAAAAAAGAAGGATCGTTGATCAAACAGCTGTTCCATATATTTCAACGGTACCAAAAATATTCGGAAAATTATTGACAAGTATAAAACAGGTTAACGTTTCTGTAGCTGAAGTTGGTAATACAAGGCTGCCGGGTTATACAGATAGTACAAAATTCCTTGGACAGAACTTTAAGAGCATGGCACCAGGGTTTGATTTTATACTCGGTATGCAACCCGATACAAACTGGCTGAATAAAAAAGCGAAGCAGGGATTGATCACAAAAGACACAACTTTCAATTCCGTGTTCCAGCAAAACTATGACCAACGGATAACCATAAGCGCACAACTGGAACCTGTAAGGGACCTGTCGATAACAATAAACTGGAGCAAGAGCTTTAGTAAAAATTACAGTGAAACGTTCAGGTATATTGATACAAGCGGCACAGGTCTTAATCCTAAATTCAATCACCTGAACCCTTATGCAGGTGGCGGATTTGATGTATCATACATTGCATTCAAGACCTTGTTTGGAAAATTTGATCCGAACAGTGTGTCTAAAACATTTATAAAATTTGAAGAGAACAGGAAAATACTATCAGCACGTCTCGGTAAAGCAAATCCTTATACCGCCAACAGGCAGATAGGTGATTATTATTACGGATATGGCAGGTATTCTGTTGATGTTTTGATCCCTTCATTCATTGCCGCTTATACCGGGCAGGATCCGAACAAGGTTTCATTGATCAAACAAAGCAATGAAAAAACAAAAACAAATCCTTTCAGAAATATTCTACCAAGGCCAAACTGGAAAGTTGATTACAATGGTCTCACAAAAATAAAAGGACTGGACAAGCTATTTACAAGCTTTACAGTTTCTCATGGATATACCGGTAATCTTTCTATGAATGGATTTACATCTGCATTGCTTTACCAGGACGTTTCAAGATTTGGATATCCATCCTTCTATGATTCAACTGCCAACTCTTATACTCCGTATTATCTTGTGCCAAACGTTACGATACAGGAGCAGTTCTCTCCATTGATTGGTTTTGATATGATGTTCAGCAACCAGATGCAGGCGAAATTCGAGTATTCAAAATCAAGAACACTCAGTTTAAGCCTTTATGATTACCAGTTGAGTGAAGTACGCAGCACAGAATTTGCTATTGGTGCCGGCTATCGTAAAAGAGGATTGAAATTATTAGGAGGATTAAAACTACCTAAATTCTTAGGCGGTGGAAAGAAACTTGAAAACGAGATCAATTTCCGTATAGATTATAAAGTGAGGGATAATGTTACTTCCAACAGCAGGCTCGACCAGGATAATAATTTTGCAACAGGTGGCAGCAGGGAAACATCCATCATTCCAACGGTTGATTATTTCCTCAACAGTCGTGTAAATATTAAATTGTATTATGACCGCAGAAGGGTAAAACCTTATATTTCTTCAAGTGCACCAACAACGAATACGAGGGCGGGGGTTCAGATACGTATATCACTGGCGCCTTAAGAAGGTAAAATATAATATGTAAAATAATAAATGTAAAAGTGACCAGCATCCCGGTCACTTTTACATTTTACATTCAATATTTTACATTTCTAACGAACTCTCTTCAGCAACATCACATACCCACACAACCCTTTCTTCTTCTTATTATTAACCTGTACCGGTTTTATCATATGATATTCGCTGCTTTGTGGTATGTATGAATAGTTGATAATATTACCGTCGATATCTTTCTTTAAATTCTTTTCATAATGAACCTGGTTCTCGTTCCAGTCATACATGCGTACCTCGAATAGCCTGGAAGTAATATCACCAATAAAAATAAACTGGTACCAGCTGCCTGCTGTAAGTGGAACAATAATGGGCATTTCATATTCGCTTTCCATGGTCATGGTAGCTTCTTTTACAACCATATAACCTTTTTCTGAGAAAAACTGTTTGATGCTATCTGCCTGGTGTGTCATGGCTTCATTGGAGCAGGGAACCTGTCGTATAACATCCTGTGCCTTGGAATCGAGCCCTAAAAAGGCTGATAATAAGAGGGGTGTAAGGATGTGTTTTTTCATGTTTAGGGTACTGGGGGATAACTACATAACTTTCCCAATATGATTAGGTATATACTAAACGTAAAATAGAAGCCAATATTGTTGATGGGTAGATAAGGTTGACAGGTTGATAGTGTTGATAAGTTGATAGACCTTTCCTTGCCAACTTATCAACCCTGTCAACTTTACAACTCCTTATAGAAGTAATATGTTCCCGCCTGCGCCAGGCACGTGATGACGATATCATTGATACAAACATGTGGAGGTAATTCAGCGCAGTAAAAAATGGTGTCGGCAATATCCTGCCCGGTAAGCGGTACATATCCATCGTATGCAGCGCTTGCTTTTGTTTCGTCGCCTTTAAATCTTACAATGGAGAATTCTGTTTCTACAGCACCGGGGCTGATGCTGGTAACTTTAATCTTATGTTTCAGTAGGTCAATACGCATGGATCTTGTAATGGCATCAACTGCAAATTTGCTTGCACAATAAACGTTTCCGTTTTCATATACTTCTTTGCCGGCTACAGAGCCGATGTTGATGATATGCCCTTTTTTATTTTTTATCATAAAAGGCAATACTGCTTTACTTACATACAATAAACCATCAACGTTTGTGTGCAACATAGTATCCCAATCATCCAGGTCAGCGTTTTCAAAACTATCTCTTCCCAGTGCAAGTCCTGCATTGTTAATAAGGATATCAATTTGTTTCCACGTATCCGGAAGTTCATTGATCGCATTGAAAACAGCAGTTCTTTGCTGTACATCAAAACACAATACAAATACATCGACCTTGTGTTTTTGTTCAAGATAAAGTTTTAGTTCTTCCAGGCGCTCTATCCTTCTACCTGTAATGATGAGGTTATATTTTGCAGCTGCAAATTTTTCTGCGCATGCTTTTCCGATACCGGAGGTGGCGCCGGTGATTAAAACTATTTTATTCATTGAAGCTTAAAAAATGTAAGATTTAAGATGTTGTGAAGTGCAAAATAAATGGATGTTCTTTAAAGTTTGAAGAAATCTTAGATCTTACATGTTCGATCTTAGATTGAACATGTTATCGGATTAACACCACAAATCCCTTCTTCGTTATCAACTGGCCTTTATATGTTTCTCCCTGTGCCATCCATACATAGGTTGCAGTGCCTTGTTTCTTTCCTTTGTAGATGCCATCCCAGCCTTTTCCCTGCTCATGTGTTTCATATACCATTTCGCCAAAGCGGTTGTATACACGGAAGTATTTAAGTGATTTCATGCCAAGCATGATCGGCTTGATGATATCATTGAGGTTATCACCATCCGGCGTAAAGGCCGTTGGTACATACATGCCAGGATCAACAGTATAAACAACCAGCCTTATGCTGTCTGTTCCCCTGCAACCATACTTATCTGTTCCCTGTACTATGTAAGTAACGTTATCATATGGAGTTGCAATGGTTGTAGCTGTATTGGTACTGGAAAGCCAGTTTGGTAAAGATGGAGGTGACCATGTCCATAAAAAATGATCTGCACCCGAAGCTGTTAATGGGGCAGGTTCTCCTTCCACGATCACAGAATCTGTTGGAAGCGTTATATCAACATGCAGTAAAGGAATCACGGTTATGTTAACAGTAGACTCCATTGCCCTGGTACATCCCAGGGTATCCGTTACCGATACTGTGTAAGTAGTACTCACATCCGGGTGTATCACCATTGGATTGGCAATATTGGGATTACTTAAATAAGTAGCAGGGCTCCAGGTATAACTGCTGCCGCCTGTTGCATGCAATTGTGCATTGAAACCAATACATACGATCGAATCAGGTCCGGCATTGGCATCAGGATAAGGTGCTACTTTAATGGTTACTTGTGAGGTATCCGAACAGGTGCCTATATTTCCGATAACCGTATACGTGGTCGTATTCGCTGGTTGTGCATACGGGTGCATGATCGTGTCATTGCTGAGCCACCAGGCTGGCGACCAGTAAAAATGATTCGCATCGCCACTCGTGTTTAAGAAAAAACCTTCCGTACGGCAGATCGAAGTATCATTCCCTGCATTGATGATCGTTTTTGGTCTTACCCTGACTTTTACCGAATCTTTATTGTAACAACCATAAGTATCGGTAAGGAGTACATGATACATGGTATCGTGAGCAGGCGTTACAAAAGGTGCTGCTATGTTTTGGTTATTGATATTGTAATTAGGTGTCCAATGGATCGTACCGGTCCCGGTAGCATTTAATTGCAGCCCGTCAACAACACATATCAATGTATCGTTTGTGGCAGTTAACGGGGGCCTTGGTCTTACCAAAACATTTACCGTATCCGTTCTTTTTTTAGTACAGTTGTTTACACCTACATGAACAACATAATTGGTGGTAACTGAAGGCGATGCAATTGGATTAGCGATGTTCGGGTTGCTTAAACCGGCTGTTGGCGTCCATGTATAATTATCGCCGCCACTTGCCGATAACGTTGTGGTTGTTTGGCCGGCACAGATATAACTATCATCACCTGCAAAAGGATTGGCAAGTGGTATTACGGGTATATTCACAGTTTTGGTTGCAGTGCAATGCGATCCCCATTTGGTTAATAAAGTATAGGTTGTTGTAGTATTTGGAAATGCTTTTGTTGGATTACCTGTTGGCGATAGTACTGAAGCTGCCGGGCTCCATTGCCAGCTGATATTTGAAGTGTGGTTAGCGCTTCCCGTTAGTAAGAGCGTATCTTCCTGGCAAATGGTTGCCGGGTTTGCTACAATGGAATTGGTAAGATCAAAAGCGGGAGTTACGCGGATAGAGTCTGTTTTTTTACAACCAGCCACCGTGATCGTTGCATAATAAGTTGTAGGAACTGTTGGGAATACAATGGGTGTCGCTGTAGAAGCCCCGGTAATATTGGTAGCCGGCAGCCAGCTGTAAGTTCCACCGGCAGTGCCCGTTGCCGTTAGGTGCAGGCTATCGAGCCCGCAATAAAGGCTATCGGGAGGGGCATTAACATTTGGAAGTGCATTAATGGTAATGTCTTTATAAACCGTATCAATGCAACCTTTGCTATTGGTTACAATAAAAGTAGTGTGATAGGTTCCTGCCGCCGGGTATGTGTACTGCGGTAATTGTTCATGGCTCGTATCAGCAAGCGTTGTCGTGTTACCAAAATTCCAGCTCCATGAATCAACAACACCATAAGCCGTATGTGTTGTATCTGTGAATTGAACAGACTGCCCGGCACAATAAGGTGCACTCGCCATAAAGCCAGGGAAAAAGCCGGGATAAATACCCATTTCTATTGTAGCGGTATCGGTACAGTTTCCGTCTTTATTTATAATGAATGTTACATGATAAATACCTGTATCTGTATATTGGTAAGTAGGATTGTCGAGCCAGGAAGTATCAGCCAATGTATTTGGATCACCGAAATCCCAGAATACAGTATTGGCGCCGCTACTATTGTGATTGAACTGGATATTAAATCCATCGCATGTAGTAAAACCAGGATCTGGATTGGCGACGGTTGGGGTACATGGCGAAACTCTTACCAACAGATCTTTTCTGTGTGTAGTTAACAATCTTCCGTTGCGCCATGCCTGCACACAAACGCATACCACATAATTACCTGCATCGGGTGCAATACCAGAAATAATTCCTGTTTGTTGATTAATTGTAGCAAGGTTACCTAATGGTGCTGAAGAATTATACCCATTTATGTATGTAACGGGGCCATATGGCGGTGGATCAGCATCGTTGTACCCTGAGTTTACAGCCTGGCCTCCATTATAAGCATCGCAAAAACTATAAGAAAGTGAATCACCATCAACATCATCGGCACTAAAATCCATTACAAATGGAGAATTAAAACATATCACAGAAATAGGAAGGTGGTATTGCGGACCGTTATCAACTTCAAATTCGCTTTGTAATTGCAGTATCCCCGGGATCACGCAGGTATAAGTGGCACCCATGCTATTCGCTACATTCATCATGCTTGCCTGGCGGCAACAGGTCTGGTGTGCAATCGTGTAACCGTTATTGTTATCTGCCAGTTCAATGGTCATTGAATAAGTTGCGTATGTATATGCAAGGGTTGGTTGGTTTGCAAGGCAGGGAGAAGCGGTAATGGGCATAGATAAAATACCAGGCGGATTATCCATTGTCATTAACCACAACATGTGCCCGTTACCATTTGGATCTGGTTGTGTTCCCGGAACCCATTGGTTATTGTCGTTATTAAAAACAGCCACCACATAGGAAGCTGCCAGCTGGGCAACATTGGGGCCTGTTGCATCTCCCTTTATCAGG
Organism: Ferruginibacter sp.; assembly: GCA_047601875.1. Lineage (GTDB taxonomy): Bacteria > Bacteroidota > Bacteroidia > Chitinophagales > Chitinophagaceae > Ferruginibacter. The sequence continues at coordinate 3,532,276 of JASGIL010000001.1, forward strand.
AGAAGAATGATCTTATAAATTTTTGTATTTGGTAAAGTGCCGGGACCTACAAATTCATACCTCAGTTCACCACCTATAATATGCGCTGCAAATGAGCAGCACGACATTATCAAGAGTACAACAGATAGTAAAAACTTTTTCATCCGGAATAGCAGAATGTCTAGTAAATATAAGTAAAAACGCTGACCTTATGAAGAGGGTTGCCTTGAGAAAAATGCAGCTTGTGAATAAATTATCTTATGAGTACGACCGTTCCTTTCCTGAATAGTTTCTGGCCCTTGTAATCAGTCCCTTCAGCAAACCACACATAGGTTCCCGGAGCCTGATCAGCGCCTCCGAATCTGCCGTCCCAGCCGGCGCCAATTTTTGTGGTACTGTAAAGCACTTGTCCCCAACGATTGTAAACCTTGAAAGCATCAACAGATTTTAAACCCAATGCAAGTGGTTTTAGTATATCATTGAGCCCATCGCCGTTGGGGCTGAACCCGGTAGGAACATACAGGTCAGGAGGCATCTTGTAATAATGTACGTTGATGGTATCGGTATCGGCGCAGCCAATACTATCTGTAGTTAGTAAAACATAAGCGATATCATTTTCAGGCAGGGCAGTTGGCGATGCGATCGTGGTATTGCTCAGCCAAAGTGTTTCCGGTAAGCCATACCATAAAAAATTAGTACTACCGGTGCCATGCAATTGTAAGGTTTGACCAAGTACAACAGAAGTATCTCTTGGGCCTGCATCAGCAGTAACATAATTGACAGTGACCATTACACCATCACTCACTGCTTTTGGACAACCGAGTGTATCTGATACAGTAACAACATAAGGCGTTGACATGTGTGGGGTGACCACATTTGTATTGGCCGTATTTGTACTGCTTAAATAAATTGGCGGGCTCCACGAATAAATGGATCCACCACTCGCCTGCAACGATGTAGAAGTTCCTGCACATATTGTTTGATCGGGGCCTGCATATGGGGTAGGGTAAGGAACTGTTTTTACATGTATGGAATCTTTGTCAAGACATGAACCAATATTACCCGTTACATAGTAAGTGGTAAAGGGGGCTGTTGGTGTAGCAAGCGGGCTTTGCGTTCTCGGATCATTCAAAGTTGGTCCCGCAGGGATCTCTGTCCATATAAATTTTAAAGCATCTGTCGCAATGCCGAGGTGTATGGCGTCGCCGAGGCAGATGGTTGTATCACGTGCTGTTTTAAGTGTAACGGTATCCACTACACGAACCACTACTGTTTCCTGGATCGAACATCCGCGGCTATCACTATAGGAAAGAGAATACGTGGTTGTTACCAGCGGATGAACAAAAGGTGTGAAACTATGTATATTGTTGATCGCATAATTCGGCGACCAGGTTATGCAGCAGCTTTCGGTGGCCTGGGCAAACATTTGCAGGCCATCAACAGAACAGATCAATGTATCATTCGTATGCGAAAAAGGTGGTTTGTCAAGTACAATAACAGTATCCTTAATGGTGGCCACGCAGCCTTTATCATCTGCTACGGTTAATGTTGGATAATAAGTACCGGCCTGTGCATACACATGTGTAGGATTCTGAAGCAGGCTCGTATTATTTGTCGAATTAATATCGCCAAAGTTCCAGATCCATGAATTGGGAGTGCTATAATCAGCCGTTGTGTTGTCGTATAGTTGTATCTGGGCTCCTTTACATCTCGGTGAATTATTACTCATTGCCGGGTGGTAACCGGGATAAACTTTTACCGTTGCATATGCAGAATCAGCACAGGCAGCACCCCTGTTAATTACAAGTTTGATGGTATAAATACCGGTGTCGGTAAATACATGGTTATGGGGATTGTCGTGAGCTATATTATCAGGAGATGTGGGGTCACCAAAATCCCAATAAGTAGTAAGGTTTAAGGGTGATGATACCAGGTTTTCAAAAGTATAATCGAAGCCATCACAGGTGATATAATTAGGATCGAGCTTTACGCCAGCCAGGTCGCAGGGTGCAACGGTAATAATGAGGTCTTTCCTGTGAACTGCTAAATAAACACCATTTCGGTATGATGCCACACATACGGAAACAACATACTTGCCTGCTACAGGTGCAATTCCTGAAATGATGCCGGTTTGTGGATTGATAGAAGCATTTGGCCCAAGCGGAAAATTATCTGAATAACCACCTGAATAAGGGATCCCATTATATGGAGGTGGATCGGCCGGATGATTCACATCAGCATTTACTGCTGAACCACCGCCAAAAGCATTGCACAAAAAGTAAACAAGCGAATCGCCATCAGGATCTGTTGCGCTGAAGTTAAGATTGAAAGGTTTTTCAAAACAAATGATTGAAAGGCCCGATTCAAATCGTGGGCTGTGATCCTGCAATGTAGTTCCAAGAACATCTGTGCCTGGTATATCGGCTGTAAAAGTGGCCCCTACATTGGTACCACTGCCGGTAGGTACATTTTCTATACCCTCAACCCTGCAACATGTTTGAAAAGCAGCCGTATATCCCCTGCTGTTATTCGGAAGTGTAACCGTGAAAGTATATATTCCCATCCTGTAATTCAGGCTGGGAGGATTTGTAATGCATGGTGGAATTACTACAATGGGAACGTCCTGGATACCGCTTTGATTGACAACATAACAATCACCAAATTGCTGGTTATTGCCTCTATCAAAAATGCAGACCTTTACGGTAGCCGGCAGCGGGGCGCAGTTGGCGCTTGCATCGCAGGCCTGGTCCCTGAAAAGCCGCACTGTTATCAGGTAAGTTCTTGTATTTGCTGTTGCACTTACAAAATCATATAATATCTCGCCACCTGTAATATGCTTCGCTTCCGCCGTAATAAAAAGCGAAAGTAAAAAGGATATCAGTAGCGTTTGCTTCATCAGATCAGTATAATAAAATTATAGAGTGTAAAATACCCCAAAAAGCTGTCTGGGGTTTTTATTTTGGGTCACTCATTTGTAAAAAATCTGCCAAAATCTTATTTGAATCGACGGTTTCTTCCAGCATACCCATGTGTGCACTATTGCGTAAAATATGTATGTGTGAATGACCGGGCATTTTAGCTTGTTCAAGGCTTAGTTTAAAAGGCACTGCTTTATCATGTTGGCCAATGATGAGTAGAACTGGTAAATGCGTGTTTTTTAATAGTTCTGTCCGGTCTGGCCTGGCGATCATTGCTTCATAATATTGTATCAACGCTTCGGGACTGAAATTGTTGCCTTTTTGGAGTAGCATTTCAATATCAAAACTGCTTTTTTCCTGGTCAAAAAAAAGGCCGGGAATACTGGTTTTTAAAAATGCCGCAGCCCCGTTTTTCTGGATGAATTCGATCGCTTTTTTTCGAACCTGTATTTTCTCAGCATCATCCGCATAGGCACTTGAATGAAAAAGGCCAAGCGCTGTTAAAAGTCCCGGATATTTTTCTGCAAATGCCAAAGCAATATAACCACCCATACTGTGCCCGATCATAATGCATTGTTCGATATTTTCTACAGATAATATCTCTTTTACACAATCAGCATGATCCACAAGGTTAATACGCTCTTTTTGTAAAAGGGTTGATCTTCCGCTACCGGGCAGATCGGGAACAATGAGTTTATAAGTATTCTTTAAAACTGCAATTTGATTGTCCCATACTGTACTATCTTCTCCAAAACCATGTATTAAAACTACCGGCGATCCTGCACCTGTTATGATATAATGAAGTGAGGAGCCGTTATATTCAATATATTTTTCGTTGCTATTTGACATGTTGCTTGATTTGAAAATTTGAAGATTTGAAAATGTGCTGATGCAAGCTCTTTGATTTGAAAAGATTGAAGTGTAAAAGTGTTTTCATTTTCAAATCTTCAAATCGGCTCATCTTCAAATTACGCTGCCAGGTACCTGCTTACCGACCTGTACAATAATAACACCACAAACGGGATCAATGCCGGGCTCATTTGCTGGGGAAGAAAGAACCAACTCAGCAATAAAAAAACAAGACATACAGCTGATACAAGAAAATATTTCTTAACGATCTTTCTTTTGCTATTGATAAAAAAAGAAATAATAATATGTGTTGGCCATGCCCAAAGTATATTATAATTATTTCTTGTCATGCTGTGATCCGTTGCTGTCATCATGAATATTAACAGTATACCAAGCAGGCCAACGATAAAAAATAAAAATCCATCAAGCCCGCTCAATATCATTTGTACACGTTTGTTTTTTGATAAACCCAATGCAATAAACAACAACAAGAGCAACACAAAAAACACAATTGGTGTGAACCAGCTAAAATTGCTGATGGGTTGAGGTAAACGATACAGGTTTGAAGAGGAGCTTACAACTTTTACATTGCGTGTGCTGTCGAGCGCCTTCATAAGATTATCGGGCAGGAATTGTTGTTGTTCTTTTGTCATTACCGCATCCGTTGGTGCGCCCAATAAAATATCTATACCCAGTTTGCTCCAGTATTGCTTGTTGTTATTAAGGTAAAGGTGAATGGCATTTCTGAAAGTGGTATTCAATGGCATTACGGCAGGCAGGGCGGGAGTTGGTTGTTTTAATTTGATGATGATATCTCTCAGCCTTGTTGTACAGTTGTCGAGAAAGAAATCATATTTATAAAATTTATTTTCTTCTTTTAAATTTTCAAGCAGTGTGTGCAGGATATTTATTTTTTCCTGTGGAGAAAGATCGAGCAACTGTTCAGTTATGCCGCGATTGCTTTCCTGGTATTCGTAAACAAACTCATCAAAATAAGCCCTGCTGATATAGTACAATAATTTACCCCTGATAAACTTTAAATAAAAACCTTCATCATCAAAATTGAAAGTGCCGTAGTTGTATACAATGTCTGAAAATTTACCTGTATCGTCCCTGCGGCTGCTGTCAACGATCCTTAAGGCGCTGTGTCCAAATGTTGAATACAATTCATCTCCCGGTGTGCAGGTGAGCAACGATATGCGCAGGTGGGAAGAATCCTGGGCGAATGATCCTACATCAGAGACAGTGAAAATGCTAATAAGCAATAGTATTCTGAGGAGCGTTATTTTCATTATGTGAAAGTATTTCGGCAAACGGCAATCGGCAAACGGCAATTGAAAGTTTGTGATAATTTGCCGATTCCGGATTGCCGATTCCCGTCTGTTATCTGCTATAATTCGGCGCCTCCTTCGTGATCGCAATATCATGTGCATGGCTTTCCCTCATTCCTGCATTGGTGATCTTAACAAAACTTGCATTTTGAAGTGCTTTGATATTGGCCGCACCACAGTAACCCATACCCGCTCTTAATCCACCGGTAAACTGGTGTACAACTTCCTTCAAATTTCCTTTGAATGGAACACGTCCCTCGATGCCTTCAGGAACAAATTTTTTGATATCATCTTCCACGTCCTGGAAATAACGGTCGCTGCTTCCCTGTGCCATAGCGCCCAATGAACCCATGCCGCGGTATTGTTTGAATTTACGTCCTTCATAGATGATTGTTTCGCCGGGACTTTCTTCTGTTCCTGCAAAAACATTTCCCATCATTACACAGGTAGCACCTGCAGCAAGTGCTTTCACCATGTCGCCTGTATACCGGATGCCCCCATCACTGATGATGCCGACATTTTTATTTTTAAGTGCAGCAGCAGCTTCCATCACAGCTGTTATTTGTGGTACGCCTGTGCCTGCAACGATACGTGTTGTACAAATAGAACCTGGCCCGATGCCCACTTTCACTGCATCAGCGCCTGCATCTGCCAATGCTTTAGCACCTGCCCCTGTTCCAACGTTCCCGGCAATTACCTGCATGCCTTTGAAAGATTTTTTTATTTTCTTCAATGAATCCATTACGCCCTTTGTATGTCCATGCGCACTATCCAGGCAGATCACATCTACGCCTGCTGCGTGCAGTGCACTAACCCTGTCAAGAATATCATTGGTAATGCCAATGCCGGCACCAACCTGCAGCCTGCCAAAAGAATCTTTTATTGCCTGGGGATAGCTCTTAAGTTTTAGGATATCCCCAAACGTTACCAGGCCGATGAGCCTGCCCGACTGATCAACAACCGGTAATTTTTCAATTTTATTTTTCTTAAAAATGATCTCAGCTTTTTTTAAATCCGTTCCTTCAGGTGCTGTGATGAGATTGTCTTTTGTCATCACGGTACTTACTTTATGTTCAGGGTGGGATTCAAAACGCAGATCACGGTTTGTAAGTATACCAACCAGCCTGTGTTTTGCATCAACGATTGGAATACCACCGATCTTATTATCTCTCATTAACCGCATGGCTTCACCAATGGTTGCATCAGGAGTTAATGTTATTGGATCCAGTATAAGCCCGTTCTCACTGCGTTTTACTTTACGCACCTGTTCAGCCTGTTGTTCGATACTCATATTTTTATGAAGGATACCAAGTCCACCCTGTCTCGCCAATGCAATAGCAAGTTGTGCTTCAGTAACTGTATCCATCGCTGCACTGAGCATAGGAACATTTAAGCTGATCGTTTTAGTAAGATTTGTTTTAATATCTACATCACGCGGAAGGATCTGTGAGTAGGCAGGCATGAGTAAAACGTCGTCAAACGTCAGGCCTTCACCGAAAAATTGTTTTGATTTTTTGTTGCCGGAGGGATTATTTATTGTTGCCATAGGCAAAGATAATGGACAATTGTGAATTGCCAAATTGATATGGGATACGAGATATCGGATACGGGATCTGATATTCCATCCAAGATCACGTATCCTGTATCTCGTATTTGTTCTACCGGATCAGGAGAGCTTATATATTTTCCCCGGTAACGAAAGAACCACCCCCTGCATCTCCAGCATCAATAATGCTCCTGCCACAGCACTGCTGCTTAACCCGCTTTTAAAATACAATTCGTCAATCTGAAAACTTTCTTTTTGTTGTAAGATTTCAACGATGCATTTTTCATCAGCACTTAGTTCAATAAAAAGTTCTCTTTGTTTTTTTATCGTTGCTTGCTTTACTGTTTTCCAGTTCATGATCTCCAGCAGGTCATCGGCACAGGTTATTAAAAGTGCTTTGTTATTTTTTATAAGATGATTGCAGCCTTCGCTCTTGCTGTCGTTCGTTCTGCCGGGGATTGCAAATACATCTTTATTATAACTGTTGCCAAGTTCTGCAGTGATCAATGAACCACCTTTTTTCCCGGATTCAATTACAACCAATGCATCACAAATTCCTGCTGCAATGCGATTGCGTTTAGGAAAGTTCTGCCTGTCGGGAACGGTACCGCTTTTAAAATCCGTCAGCAGGCCGCCCTGTTCTGTCATTTGTTTGGCGAGCATTTTATTTTGTGGCGGATAGATCCTGTCGAGCCCATGCGCCAATACAGCTACGGTTTGCATATTGTTTTTTAATGCAGCTTTGTGAGCGATCGAATCAATACCAAATGCAAGGCCGCTTACGATCAGCACATCGTGTTCTTTCAGATCAGCGATCATTTTTTCGCAAACCTGTTTTCCATATACAGAATTATTCCTTGTTCCTACAATGGAAACGATCTTTGATTGGTTCAGGTCTGCAGTGCCACGATAGTACAACAATGGGGGACTATCATAACAATTCAATAATCTCTTTGGATAATTATCAGCAGTAATGAACAGCGGCGATATTTTATATTTCTCAATGAATTTTATTTCTTCTTCACATGCACCAAAATCTTTAAACGATTTAATGCTGTTTGCTGCAATGCTGCCGATACCTTCAATGTTTTCAAGCTGTTTTCTCGCTGCTTTAAAAACAGACATGGCATCACCATAAATATTTATAAGTGTTTTGGTGCGCACATCACCAATGTTTGGCACCAGGGTAAGTGCTATTTGATAAAGCAGATCATTGTTCATAAAAGTGGATGAGCAATGATAGGAAAAAAGAGGAAAGTAGTAGTTGGGTTTATTTCTTGGAAAATGCTGAGGAAATACTCATATAGAATTGGTGTTTTACAAACCCGCATTGATCAACTTAAAACTCCAGATCAATTCGACACCACATTCAATTCCGTTCTCCTGTTCTGCGAACGCCCCTCCTCCGTATCATTATTCGCAATCGGTTTCGTTGCACCAAATCCTTTTGAAGTTAAACGTTTTGGATTAACACCTTTGCTTATTAAATAATTGATCACAGATTTGGACCTGTTTAAACTGAGTGTTAGATTGTCCGCATCCTTACCAACATTATCTGTATGGCCGCTGATCTGTATGGCTAGTTTGGGATTATCATTTAAAAGAATGACTACTTTATCAAGTTCACTTGCAGAAGCAGGTTTCAACTCTGATTTATTTACATCGAAGAAAATATTTTTCAGTACGATCGCTGCTCCGGGTTCAATGGGTTGTAACGGAATGTCTACAACAAAAAAAGAATCGGGTGTGTTTTTTAAAAGGGAAAAATTGTCGGAATAAAAAAGATATCCTTTTCGGTTCACGTTAAATGCATAATCTTTTCCTTCTGGTAAAGTGATCAGGTAGTTTCCGTCTTCATCTGTTTGTAATTTTGAAATTACCCTGCGGCTATCTACGTCCGTTAGTTCCACTGCAGAAGGCAGGCCATTGTTTGTTTTTTTGTCGTACACTTTACCTTTTACCCATAATGTGCGGGCAGCCCGGATATCTTCTCTTAATTGAAAAGTACAGAGATCGAGGCCTCCGCGGCTTTCATTGCCGTCACTTGCATAATAAGCGGTCTTTCCATCGGAAGAAACGACCAGGGATCCTTCGTCATCAATGGTATTGATCGGGTAACCAAGGTTTTCAGGTTCTCCCCAGGTACTATCATTTACTTTTCTTGTGAGGTAAAGATCTGTTGAGCCATATCCAATAAAACCATTGCTGTTGAAATACAATGTTTGATTATCGGCATGAATAAATGGTGATGCTTCGTCACCATCTGTATTTACAGTTGGTCCCAGGTTTTCGGGGCGGCCCCATTTGCCATTGATTCTGTGCGAAACCCAAATGTCCCTTCCGCCATATCCACCGGGGCGATCGCTGGAAAAATAAAGGTCTTTTTTATCAGGTGATAGAGAGGGAGAGGATTCCCAGAAATCCGTATTGATAAGGCGGCCTAAGTTTTCTGGTTCTGTCCAGCCACCACTTTTTGTTTTATAAGCGATATAAAGGTCGCAGCTGCCCTGGCCTTCGGGATAATTGCAGCCGGTATATATCAGCCATTGGCCATCCTGGGATATATTTTGTGCACCTTCATTAAAATTCGTATTTATTTTTCCTCCGACGGGAGTAGCTTTACTCCATTTGCCATTAATGAAATTGCTTTCGTAAAAATCTTCATCCATGTCCTTACGCCGGGTGAAGATCATTTTTTTTCCATCTATTGTCAGGGAAGGATAAAATTCCAAAGCTTCTGAATTGATACTGTCTCCTAAATTCTGCGGAACGAATTTGTATTCGCCGGCAGGATGTTGTGATGCATAGCCAATGGCAAACTCGTATGTGGTTTTGCGATAGCTGCCTGATTTTTTGCTACGCTCGTTCAATCCCGGGGTTTGCAGGAATTTGTTTATCATAACCAGGGCCTTGTCAAATTTTCCAATACCTGCAAGGGAAATGGAATAGGGTAATTCGTAAGTGGACGAAAAAACCGAATCCAGCCGGAAGGCCTTTTCAAAATCGCTGGCCGATGCACTGTAATTCTTCATGTCAGCGTATATGCCTGCACGTGATAAATATACTTCTACATAGTTTGGTTCTATTTTAAGTGCCTCATCAAGGTGTGCCATAGACTCCTTGAATTTTCCATTCATAGCATCATCGTAAGCCTTCATGTAAATATCATGTGCTTTTTTATTTACTCTTTCCGGGTCGTACCATTGTGCTGGGGAAATAAGGAATAAGGAATTGGAAATAAGCAATAAGGAAATTATTTTAAGATACACGGTGGCTGTTTTTGATTCAGAGGATGAAGGTAAAACGAAATGGGATTATTATAATTGCATTGTTGTTAAATATGAACAGCGCTCCGGGTATTGAACATTGTACGTTGATAGTTGCATATCAAGAATGTTCAATATTCAACGTACAATGTTCAATATTCAAGGAATGCTACTAAGGAACATTAATGTACTTATGTATCTGTAACGAAAGTTCCCACTTCGGATGAGATTTAATGTAATCAATGATCAATGGAGTAACAATAGCAGCTTTGTCCCACTCAGGCTGCAGATAAAGTTTGCAATGAGCGGGCACCAATGCTGCATACTGTTCGGCCCATTCAAAATCTGATTTATTAAAGATCACAACTTTTAATTCATTTGCCAACGGGGGGATAGCAGGTAAAGGAGCTTTGAATTTTTTTGGAGATAAGCATACCCAGTTCCATTTTCCACTCATTGGGTGAGCGCCTGATGTTTCAATATTTGTTTCGAGCCCTTGCTTTTGCAATGCTTCTGTCAGGTTGTTCAAATTATGCATCAAAGGTTCGCCACCGGTTATAACAACAAGTTTCGTAGCTGTTTGCTTAACCAATGATACAAGCTCATCAACTTTCATTAATGGATGAACAGAAGCATCCCAGCTTTCTTTCACATCACACCATACACAACCTACATCACAACCGCCCAGCCTGATAAAGTAAGCTGCACGTCCCTGGTGGTAGCCTTCGCCCTGGAGGGTGTAGAAGTGTTCTACGATCGGTAGTTCAGTTGTAGTATTTATAGCGGTTGCGTTCAATAGTTAAATTTAGGTTGGTAAGAAAGCTATTAGCTGTTAGCTATTAGTCCTTCTTTACTGGTTGAGAATGTTATTATGCATTTTTGCTTCATTAATCTTAGTAGTTTTGTTTAATAAGCTTCAAGGAATTAAAAAAGACTAATAGCTAACAGCTTATAGCTAATAGCTTGCATTCCTATACGCGTTCCACGTATTCTTCAACAAAGCCGCAATCGTCATCAATCCAACCCCCCCGGGAACCGGTGTTATAAAACTGCACTTTGGTGCTACGTTATTAAAATCAACATCTCCTTTTATTGCAAATCCTGATTTCTTTGTAGCATCCGGCACCCTTGTTATACCTACGTCGATCACAACTGCATTTTCTTTTACCATATCTGCAGTAAGAAATCCTGGTTTGCCCAACGCTGCAACGATAATATCAGCCTGCAGGCAAAGTTCTTTTAAATTTTTTGTTCGGCTATGGCACAACGTTACTGTGCAATTTCCCGGTGTTGTATTCTGGCTGAGCAGGATACTCATGGGGCGGCCTACGATATTGCTTCTTCCAATGACCACAGCATGTTTACCCGCTGTTTCAATTTTATAATGTTCAAGCATAAGCATAATGCCATAAGGAGTTGCAGGAATATATGATGGCAACCCTTGCACAAGCTTTCCTGTATTCTGCGGGTGAAAACCGTCAACATCTTTTCCAGGATCTATCAGGTTAATGATCTTTTCCTCGCTGATCTGCTTTGGCAGTGGTAATTGTACCAATATACCATTCACGCTATCATCATTATTCAGCTTTTGAATGGCTTCAACGAGCTCGGCTTCGCTCACAGATTCATCAAGCCTTATTAAAGTGCTTTGAAAACCGATCTCGGCGCAGTTTTTTATTTTACTTGCAACATAAGTTTCGCTTGCGCCATTTGTACCTATTAGTATTGCAGCTAAATGAGGGGCTTTTTTATTTTCCCGGCCTAGTAAAAGAACCTGTTGTTTAAGATCATCTTTTACGGCCTGTGACACGATCTTTCCATCTAAAATTTCCATGGCGCAAAAGTAGGGAGAATTAATAATTAAGAATTAACAATTAAGAATTATAGAAGTGATGCAGGTCTTACGGATTTATAAATTTTGTATACAATTTTTAATTCATAATTCTTAATTCTTAATTTATGCGGTTTTAACTAACTTGAGTATTCGTAAACAATAATGCATTGAGAAAAAAACCAACACTTACATTAATATTGTTTTGCATCCTTACACAGTTTTCTTATTCCCAATCACTGCGCTATTCTGTGAGCATGCCATTTATAGGATTGGGAGCGTATAGCCAGCAGCAGAACGACGTTTTTTCTTTTACAGCTAACCAGGCAGCGCTTGCCCAACAAAAAAATGCTGCTGTGGGTATTTATGGTGAACAAAGGTTCATGTTGGCAGATAACAGTGCGTATGCATTGGCCGCTGCTTTTCCAACAAGCAGGCTGGGAAATTTTGGTATAAAGTTTAATTATGCCGGCTTTACAAATTTTAATGAAAATGCGCTTGGTCTTGCTTACGCAAGAAGCCTCGGTAAAAAAGTAGATATAGGCGTTCAGTTTAATTATTATGGTTATAAGATCCCATCTTATAATAATGCATCAACGCTCAATTTTGAGATCGGCGCTATCCTGCACCTGACACAAAAGATCAATGCAGGTGTTCATGTTTATAATCCTGTTGGTGGTAAACTTGGTAAATCAGGAGATGAAAAAATTGCTTCGGTTTATAAATTCGGCCTCGGTTACGATGCTTCAGAAAACTTTTTCATTAGTATTGAAACCATTAAAGAAGAAGACAAATCTTTGAACGTTACAGGGGGCGTGCAGTATCAATTTCAAAAACAGTTTTTTGCAAGGGTTGGATTTGTAAGTGAAACGGGGAGCGCTTTTGGCGGGGTAGGGTTATCATGGAAAAGCATCAGGCTGGATATTGCTGCAAACTATCATCCACAACTCGGATTTTCACCAGGGTTATCACTCATTGCAAATTTTAAGGGCAAAAAATAATGAGAAAAACGATTGCTACACTGGTTTTACTGGCATTCCATGCAATTGTACTTGCACAGGTGAAAGATTCTGTGAAAGCCAATGTTGATCAATTGCCTCCAAATTCTTCCACCGAGCAACAGCTTGAAAATGTTACTGAAAACAATGAGGACCTTGAAACCGAGGATGATTCTTATTTACAGGAGATGGTACAGTTTCAAAAGAATCCTGTTGATTTGAATTCGGCAGATGAAGCAATTCTCAAAGAATTACTTGTACTTACGCCATTGCAGATACAAAATCTTATTTCGTACAGAAATGTATTGGGCAGGCTTATCGATATTTATGAACTCCAGGCCATTCCGGGATGGAACGTACGCACCATCCAAAAGATACTTCCTTATATTACTGTAAGCAATTCGGTAAATGTTGTAACCACTATTGGAACCAGGCTGAGGGGGGGACAGCATTCGATCCTTGCCAGGGTTTCGCAAACTTTGGAAAGATCGAGAGGTTTCATTGAAATAGATTCAACACCCCCGCCCCCTGATCATCCATACCAGGGTTCTCCTCAAAAATTAATGCTCAGGTATAAATATGTTTATAAAAACCTTTTGCAATATGGTATTGTAGCAGAGAAAGATGCAGGAGAAGAATTTTTTAAAGGAAGCCAGAAAAGAGGCTTTGATTTTTATTCTGCACATTTCTTTATTCGAAACCTTGGTATCATAAAATCACTGGCACTTGGTGATTTTACTGTGAATTTTGGACAGGGGTTAACACAATGGCAAAGCCTTGCTTTTAAAAAGTGCCCCGATGTATTGGCAATTAAACGGCAATCTGCTGTATTAAGGCCATATAATTCTGCAGCTGAAATAAATTTTCACCGGGGTGTTGGAATAACAATCGGTAAGAAGAACTGGCAGGCTACTGTATTCGGTTCTTACAGGAAAACAGACGCTAATTTTAATACAGACACACTAATAACAACAGATGATTTTGTTAGCTCACTGCAAACATCCGGTTACCATCGTACAAAAAGTGAAGTAGAAGACAGGGCAAGTCAACGCCAGCTTGCGTTTGGTGCCAATGCATCCGTTCAATTAGGCAGGCTTCATCTTGGATTAAGCGGCGTACAGTTTCAGCTTAAATATCCATTGGTAAAACAGGCATTGCCATACAATATGTATGCTTTAAACGGGAAAAGTTTTGGTAATTATAGCATTGATTATAGTTATACATTTAAGAACCTGCATTTCTTTGGTGAAACAGCTACTTCAAGTGAAGGAAAACTGGCATCTGTGAACGGCCTTCTTGTGAGTGTTTCAAATAATGTTGATATGAGTTTTTTATACCGCAATATTTCAAAAGCCTACCAGTCTTTATATACCAATGCATTTACAGAAAGTACGACACCCAGTAACGAAAGAGGATTTTTTTCAGGAATAACTGTAAGGCCGGCCATATATTGGCAAATCGATGCTTACGCAGATATTTATAAATTCCCCTGGCTGAAATACAGGGTGGATGCGCCTTCTACCGGTTCTGATTACTTTGTGCAGGTTACCTATAAGCCCAATAAGCAATTGGAAATGTACAGCAGGTACAAACGGGAATCCAAGTCTATTAATTATAACCCCGATGAATCAGTGCTGAATCCTGTTATTTACCAGCCAAGAAAAGACTGGCGCATGCAGGTTAGCTACAAGCTGAGCCCGAGATTTACCATGAGGAGCCGGGCGGAAATGGTTTGGTTCGACAAAAATGGCCCTGCACAGGAAGAAGGCTTCTCAATTTACGCTGATGTATTCTATAGCCCTCTGCAAAGCCGCGTTTCGGCGAATATGCGTCTTGAGTATTTTGAGACTGGGGGGTATAACAGCAGGATATATGCCTATGAGTCGGATGTTCTATACTATTTTTCTATCCCCGTTTTATATGGTAAAGGCTACAGGTATTACTTCAATATTAATTATGATGTTTCCAAAAAACTATCACTTTGGGGAAAATGGGGACAGTTCATCTACCCGGGTAAAACCAGCATTGGGTCTGGGTTAGACGAGATAAATGGCCATATAAAATCCGAGGCCAGGTTAGAGTTGTTATATAAATTTTAACTTTTTTTAAGTTTCGTGCAGCAGTTCATCTTATGATTTTGTCATTTTAAAGGTTGATAGGGCGATGTCAGAAAAAATTAACATTTTTTTGCCGTTAACAGATTTCCCCTATTTTTACATTTCATTAAACTAATAATAAACCGCACATGAGAAGATTTTTCACGTTATTCATCATGTTAATATTCAGTGGGATATTAGCATCTGCGCAAAGTCGAACAATTTCAGGACAGGTTAGGGATCTACAGGGTAATGCTGTTGGATTTGCTTCTGTAACTGAAAAAGGAACCACGAATGCTACAACAACTGACGCGGCGGGCAATTTTACTATTAAAGTAAAATCGGCTGTTGCTACTTTGGTTGTAAGCGTTGTTGGTTATGACAAGCAGGAAGTAGAAGCTCCTGGAAGTAATGTTTCAGTAGCATTAGTTAGAAACACGCAGGAACTTACTGCTGTAGTAGTTACATCACTGGGCCAGGTTCGTCAAAAAGCCTCCCTTGGATATTCTACAGCTACAGTAAAGGCGAAAGAATTAACCCAGGCTACGCCGGTAAACATCACTCAGGGTTTAAATGGTAAGGTATCAGGCGCCACCATCAACCAAACAAATAGTGGTGTAAGAGGAACAACACGTATTACCTTAAGGGGTATTCGTTCTATCACAGGAAGCAACCAGCCAATGTTGATCTTGGATGGTATTCCTTTACCACTGGATTATTTCAACTCAATCAATCCAAACGACATCGTAGATGTTAATATATTAAAATCAAACTCTGCTACTGCAGTATACGGTCCTGAAGGTGTTAATGGTGCCGTGATCGTTACTACAAAACGTGGTGGCAGAAAAGCAAGCATAACTTTTTCTCAAACTACACAGTTGGAGAAAATTGCTTATATGCCAAAATTCCAAACCGAATTTGGTGGTGGATACAACCAGGATCCACTTACAGGTGATGGTACATTTGAAGCTATTGAACAACAGAGCTGGGGTATCCGCTTTGATGGTTCAATCAGGCAGTATGGCCAAACAGGTCCTAATGGCGAAAAGCTGATGCTTGCAAATTCTTACAATCCAAAAGGAAGGGTGAATTTCTTCCAGACAGGTGTTACCAATCAAACAGATGCATCTTATGCAGCTGAAGGATTTTACCTGGGTGCGCAAAACGTGCACATTTCAGGAACAGTACCGGGCGATGTTGAAAGACGTCGTGCAGTTACTTTAAGGGCTGAAAAAGAATTCAACAAATTCAAAGCAATCCTTAGTATTCGTTATACCAATACAAAGTATGATGTTACCGGTAACAACACACTTATCTACTATGGTGTAACTGGTGCACCAGGAAATTATGATCTTTCAAGATTTAAAAACTGGAGGACTGATTATTTCTCAAGTCCTGATGGTTATTATACTCCTTACCTTGATAACAACGGAAAGACTCCATATTTCGCTAAAGATTCAAGGCGTGAAAATGGTAATGCGGATGATATCTTCGGTAACATGGAGTTAAATTACAAACTTACAAACTGGTTGAATGTTGTTTATCGTGTTGGTGCGAATGTTACAACACAAACTACACATTCTACACAGGAGCCTTTCCAACGTAGTGCTTTCAGCCAGACACTTAGGGATCCTGCAGCACAAGACGTTACTGCGCAGGTTTCTGATCAAATCGCTACCGGAAGAACTTCAGGTTTTGATTTCGGAAACAGGTACACTCAGGAGTTCTTAACCAACTTTAATACTAAAGTTAAAAACTTCGGTTTCAACGGTACATTAGGTTGGTCATTACGCGATACAAAAGGAAGAATTACACAGGTTGGTAGTAATAACCTTGTATTCTCAGAATTCTTAACTTATGCAAACCGTGCTGGTGAACCAACAACCGGCGAAACACATTACAACACTAAACTGCGCAGGTGGTTTGCTCGTGTTGGAATCGATTACAAAAACATGATCTTCCTTGAAGGAACAGGAAGCTATGATACAGATAGCAGGTTAGCGCCAACTGGTACTAACTGGACCAATTCTAATATTTCTTTCTTCTACCCAGGTGTAAATGCATCTATATTGATACATAAATTAATCCCAGGTTTGGAAGAAAACAAAATCTTGAATTATATCAAATTACGTGGTGCGGTTACCAAAACAGGTAATATCGGCTCTGTTGCTGCTTATAGCAATGCTACAACATTTGGATTGGGAACCTTCTTCCCTTATGGTTCTGTACTTGGATTCCAACAGGGAACAACAAAGTATAGCCCACTTAAACCAGAATATGTTAGGAGCAATGAAGTAGGTATCGAATTAGGCTTCCTGAAAAACAGGATCAACCTTGAAGCAACCTATTATGCACAGGATAACACTGACCAGATCCTTAATATTGCATTGTCAAATACAACTGGTTACACTACATTGATCGCAAATGCAGGTTCATTCCATAACAATGGTTTGGAACTTGATCTTAAATTGACTCCACTTGTTAAAATAGGACAGCTTTCTGTTGATCTTAAACTTAATTACTCACGTCAGACCAATAAAATGACGAAAGTTATTGGTGATACTAAAGAATTGGGAATTGGTAACTTTAACTACGCTATCGTAGGAAAACCAGTTTTCACTTTCAAATTGACGGATTACGAGAGAGATTCTGCTACAGGAAAAGTTATTGTTGATGCAAAGAGTGGTATGCCTTCACCAGCTCAGGAATTACACACTTTTGGTAATACACTTCCAACAGATATCTTCGGTATAAACCTGAATGCTACATTTAAAGGTTTTACTTTTGGTGTAACTGCTGAATATCGTGGTGGTAACCAAATCGTTGCTGATCAATTGGGCGGATTCCTTGATGATAACGGAATTTCTGCACGTAGCGCTGCAAATGGTCGTCGTGCATTTATATTCCCTAACTCAGTTTATAAAGATGCATCAGGCAAATTAGTACCTAATACTTCAGTTTATACAGAAGATTATGGTAGGTTGTTTTACAATACAGACCTAAATACTGGTATCGTTAGTAATTATCTTTGCAGTGGTGCTTTCTGGAAATTAAGGGAAGTATCTCTTAGCTATTCTTTACCAGCAAGAATTTTCAAGGGTAACTTTGTAAAAGGTATAACTGTTGCTGTATCTGGTAGAAATTTACTTACCTGGTTACCAAAATCGAATGTTTGGACTGATCCTGAGTTCTCTGCAAATGGTAATGCTGCATACAGCGGTAATGCTACAGGAAGGAGCACAGGATACAACCTTCCTCCAACACGCATTTTTGGTGGTAACGTAGTAGTTAATTTTTAATAAAAAATAAACATCATAAATATGAAATTTAAAAATATAATAAACCTGGGATTGGTTGTAACAGCATTTGCTGTAGCTACTACGGGTTGTAAAAAGCAGGATTTCAGCAATACAGATCCTGATAATAACACAGAGAATACTGTTGATTTCAAGTCAGTATTGCCTGCTTCAATGACAGCAACAGCGACTGTTATTGAAGGTGCAAACTTTAAATTCCTGCAAAACTGGATGGGCTATTGGGCACGTTCAGGAAGTTACCAGGATGTTACTGACGAAGAATCATATTCTTTTAATAACGATTTTAACGTTGGTGTATGGAATAGCCTTTACACGAACGCAACCAATTATGATTTCGTAGTAAAAAAAGCGCATGAGGCGGGAGCTGGTTCTTATGAGGCAATTGCCCGTATCTTAAAATGCATGGATTTTCAAATGCTTGTAGATATATATGGTAATGTTCCTTATACAGAGGCTTTCAAAGGGGATGCTGATATTACACCTGCTTATGATAAAGGAATCGATGTATATGATAGCCTTTTCGTTGATCTTGACAGGGCAATTGCTTTGTTGAAAGATCCTATCGCTACTGACCCGGACAAGAACAAAGGACTTGTTGGTGATGTAGATAACCCTGCTGCACGTCCTTATGGTAACGACCAGGTTTATAACGGTAATCTTACAGAATGGATAAAGTTTGCAAATACTTTGAAACTACGTATGCTTATTCATGCGTTCCAGGTTCCTGAGTTCGATGTTCCAGGTAAAATGGCGGCTATCCTTGCAGAAGGAAGCGGTTTCCTTGGTGCCGGTGAGTCTGCTATCCTTCTTCCTGGTTATACTTCTACAAAACCAAATCCTTTCTATCGTGCCAACGTGTTTACAGAAACCGGCACTGCAGCAGCGAATGGTGCTATTGAAAGAGCTAATGCTTATTGTATTGGACCTAATCCTGGTGCTTTCATGAACTTAGGGTATTATCAATATAACGGGGATGCACGTTTAGATCAATTTTATGTTGCTCCTGCTTCGGGTCACAGAGGAATTCGTTATGGAGAAATTTCCGGTACAAATCCAGGAAATACAGGAGATAAACTATCTTCAGTAGGTGGACCAGGCTATGTACCAGACGGGGCTAATTCCCGTTCATGGATATTCACTGATTTTGAAAGCTTATTCCTTCAGGCTGAAGCGGTTGAGAGAGGATTTATGGCTGGTGACGCAGAGACGCTTTTAAATTCCGGAATAACACAGTCATTCGTTTTTTCAGGCTTAACAGCTGCTGACGCAGATAACTACAGGACTATTAATGCAACTTATCCTGATGTTGATTATCAAGGGGTATCTCAAGGTACAGGCTTACCAGCAGGTGGACTATTTACTATACTTTCGCAGAAATGGTTCGCATTTAACGGTTTTAACACATTGGAATCATGGACAGATTGGAGAAGAACTGATTTCCCATTAGGAAGTGGTGCAGGTTATATGACTGATCCAGGTCCTCCAGTATCTATAAACCCAGCAAGGGATAACGATGCAGGAATTCCAATTCGTTTATTTTACCCTCAGAATGAATATAACTATAATGCTGCTAATGTTATAGATCAGGGTGATATTGACGTAACACAGGCAGCTACGCCACTTACTGGAAGAATATTCTGGGATATCAATTAATCAAATAATAATACACATTAAATATGAAAAAATTACTAGTATCATCGTTATCAGTTATTGCCCTGGCAATATTGGGAACAGGATGTTTAAAAGATAAGGATTTTGAAGACCAGGTTTATGGTACCCAGCCTGGGTACAATCCTGCAGTTTCAATTCCTGCAGCAGCAGTTGATGAAATTATCCCTTATGGGTTAATTTCGCAATCAACTCCTTTTGATTTGGTTGGGCCACACATTGCACTTGAAGGAACCGGACCGATATCATCTGATGTACATGTTACCCTTGCAGTTGACAATGCTTTGGTAGATAGTGCAAATGTGCACAACCCAGGTTTGGGCTTAATCGTACTTAATCCGTCAGAGTATGTATTAAATCTTAACCGTACAATTGTTGCCGGGCATGCTTATGATAGTGTTGTTGTTACTATCAATAACCTGGCTGGTTTGGATCCAAATAATACTTATGCAATTGGAGTAAAAATTGCAAGCGTGGATAATGGCTTCCAGATCGTTTCTCCTCAACAAAGTATCGTAATCCAGATTAATATCAGGAACATGTATGATGGTATCTATACTGTTGAATCAGGTTGGACCACAAGGTATGACGCAAGTGGAATACCGCTGGGCGATGCCTTAAGTGGAGATCTAACAGGAAACCCGGATGTATATTTAGTTACAACGGGCCCTTACAGTGTAGGAATACCTGCGCCTCCAGGTCCTGGTCAGTTAGCATGGGCTGCAGGAAGTAATTCTTCAGTTGCAGGTATCGATGGCTTGGAAGTTACTGTTGATGGAAGTAATAACACATCTATATTATCTGCAACACTTGCGAATCTTGCAAATTGGGCTGGGCATGATAATTTTTATGATCCTGCAACTCAAACCTTCCACATTGCTTTCCAATGGACTAATACGGCTGGTGCACCAAGGGATTATGAAATTGTTTTGAAATTTAAAGAGCCAAGACCATAAAGAAAACAAACTGGTTCTCTAATACAGAGATGCCGGTAATCTATAAAGCTATTTTAAGCAAGAGGCTGTTTCGAAAGAAACAGCCTCTTTATTTTTGATATAAAGCCTGTAAAACCCCGGAGATTTATTACATAACCTTAACTTTGTAAATCAATCAATAATTATGGCAGAACAAAACCCTGTTCCAAACCAACTCAATATAGAGATCTCAGAAGAAGTAGCAGAAGGCACATATGCTAATCTGGCTATTATTACACATAGCCACGCAGAATTCGTTGTAGACTTTGTAAACGTGATGCCCGGGACACCTAAAAGCAGGATAAAAAATCGCATTATACTCACTCCCTTTCATGCAAAGCGTTTCATGAAAGCTATGATAGATAACGTAAAAAAATTTGAAGCTGCAAATGGTACAATACAAGATATGGAATCGGTAGAAATACCATTTAACTTTGGTGGCCCCACTGCACAAGCATAGAGAGTTCTGAGTTTTGAATTATTCTTTTTCGACGCAACGCTTGTTTAATATTGCAGGTCCAATTAATTCATAATTCATAATTCATAATTCATAATTCATAATTCAGATCATTCCTTCATCAGCAAAACTAAAATAACCTTCATCACTTACGATAATGTGGTCAAGTACCTTAATGTCAAAGTAAGTGGCTGCCATTTTTATTTTCTGGGTAATTTCTTCATCAGCTTTACTAGGTACTAAGTTTCCGGAAGGATGGTTATGGCTTAAAATAATAGATGTAGCTTCTTCTTCAATTGCCTTTTTCAGTATCATTCTTGGATCAGCCACAGTTCCTGTTATTCCACCACGGCTTATTATTTCAAAATGTTTTATTTTATTTGCCCGGTTCAGAAAAATTACAACAAATACTTCATAGTTGAAATCCTTTAAAACAGTTTTCAGGTATTCCGCAATTTCCTTACTGTTTCTGACCATCGTTTTTCCAATCACTACGGAATTGTGTCTTCGCCTGCCAAGTTCAAGCGCTGCGGCTATTGTAATTGCTTTCGCTTCTCCAATACCTTTTATTTTCTGAAATTCTTTTAAAGAAATCTTACCCAGCTCATTTAAGTTATTCTTTCCCAATTGTAATACATCTTTTGCTAATTCTATTGCAGACCTTTCTTTGTTTCCATTATTAATAAGGATGGCTAGCAATTCAGAATTGCTGAGAAATGAAGCTCCGTTTGCTATAAGTTTTTCTCGGGGCCGATCGTCGATGGGCCAATTTTTTATTGATATGGGTAGGGGATTAACTTTTTCCATAAATTCAAATTTAAATCAAGTAAACTAAATGTATTTTCGCAGTAAATTTTATTTAGTTTAACTCAATAATTATTCTCATGCAATCAAATGCCAAAATTTTTTCCGGCCGGGGATCACAATATTTAGCTGAAAAAATTGCAAAAAAATTTGGAGAACCTTTAGGGAAGGTAAATATTCAGCGCTTTAGTGATGGAGAAATTGGGGTTGAGTTTGTAGAAAGTATAAGAGGGAGATTTGTGTTTTTAGTACAAAGCACATTTGCGCCAACGGAGAACCTGATGGAGCTCTTGCTTATGATAGACGCGGCTAAAAGAGCATCTGCTTATAAAGTTATCGCTGTTATACCATACTATGGATATGCAAGGCAGGATAGAAAGGATAGGCCAAGGGTCGCTATCGGGTCAAAATTGGTTGCAAATATGCTCACAGCAGCAGGAGCAGATAGAGTAGTAACAATGGATCTGCACGCCCCGCAAATCCAGGGTTATTTTGATATTCCTGTTGATCACCTGGATTCATCTGCCATATTTATACCTTACATAGAGAATTTAAATCTTGCCAACCTTACTTTTGCTGCACCTGATGTAGGGAGTGCTAACAGGATCAGGGAAATTGCTACATTTTTTGAATGTGAAATGGTGATTTGTGATAAGCACCGCAAAAGAGCAAATGAGATAGCCAGTATGGTAGTTATTGGTGATGTTACAGATAGGGACATTGTGTTAATAGATGATATATGTGACACTGGAGGCACTTTAACCAAAAGTGCAGGCCTGATGATAGAAAAGGGTGCAAGAAGTGTAAGGGCGCTTTGTACACACCCTGTGCTAAGTGGTAAGGCTTATGAAAATATTCAGAATAGTGTTTTGGATGAACTTGTAGTATGTGATACAATTCCGGTAAAGCCAATTTGCGACAAAATAAAAGTACTTTCCACAGATGAGCTTTTTGCAGTAGCACTCAGAAATGCTTATGAAAATAAGAGTATCAATAGTCTCTTCATAAGAGGCAGGTCAAAAGGTAAAGTAAATATTTGATTTACAGGGCTAAATTGACAATTGCCCATGAACAATTGACTATGAATGCTTTTAATTAAATCCTTCTTATTTATTACAATAATTGTCAATTATCCGTAGCCAATTGTCAATTGTTTCCCCTACCTTTGCGCCTCATAAAAAAATATAAAATAATGAAATCAATTACAATCGAAGGACAACTGAGGACCGAAAGCGGAAAAAAAGCCACCCGCCAACTTCGCTCTCAGGAAATGGTGCCAGGTGTAATTTATGGCGGCGAATCAGAAATCAATTTTTCTGCCCCTGCGGCTGCTTTTAAAAGCATCGTTTACACATCAGAATTTATGTTGGCAGACATTAAAGTAGGCGGAAAAAGTTACCGTTGCATTTTAAAGGACTTGCAATTTAATAAGGTAACAGACTTGCTTTCGCATGTAGACTTTTTAGAATTGGTAGAAGATAAAAAAGTAATTGCGACTTTGCCTTTGAAATATGTTGGCGTTCCTGCAGGTGTTAAAGCCGGTGGTAAGCTGGTAACTAAAATGAAGGCTATAAAAGTAAAGACCTTACCAAAATATTTAAAAGAACATATTGACGTAGATCTTACACACCTGGAGTTAAACGAAAACATCAGGGTAGAAAATATTATTGCAGAAAATATGGAGGTATTGAATTCTCCAAGAATTCCAATTGCATCTGTTACAATGACGCGTCAGCTTAAACAGGAAGAAGCTGCTGCACCTAAAGCTGCTGCCCCTGCTGCTGCCCCTGCTGCTGCTAAAGCTGCTGCCCCTGCAGCCGCTGCAAAAGCTCCCGCTGCGAAGAAATAAATAAAGCATAGTATATTGAAAAAGCCCTTTACTCAAAGGGCTTTTTTATTTTTTACAATTCTGCACAGTTAAACTTAGTTAACTTTGCATTCCTAAAAATTACTTCTAATGGGAATGGATAGAAATACGGTGATCGGCTTTATACTAATAGGCGCATTGTTGATTGGCATGTTTATTATTAATAGCAAAAGTCGCCTGGCTTATGAAGGAGAGCAAAAAAGGATTGCAGATTCAATAGCTGCAGTAGCCAAATCAAAAATTGATACTACAGCTTTAAAGATAGATTCTGCAAAGCTTGCTGCAATGCAAGCTGCAAAAACAGCAGGTGCATTTCAATCGAATCTAAATACAGAACAATCAATAGTTGTAGAAAATGAAGTTTTAAAAATTACCTTTTCTAACAAAGGAGCACAGCCACAAATTGTAGAATTAAAAAAATTTAAAAAACTTGACGGAAGCCCTGTTATTATTCAAAAAGGAGATTTTAATAAATTATCATACAAAGTAAACACGGCCGGCAATCATACTGATGAATCAGCGAATCTTATATTTTCTGCAGGCACTATAACTACAAATAGTGATAAAAGCCAAACGATCAGCTTTACGGCAGGCGATACTTTAGGAAGGAAGGTTACACATCAATATGTAATTAAACCCAATAATTACCTTGTAGACTTTAATATAAAAGTGGTAGGAGCGGATCAGCTTTTCAGCCAGAATTCAATTAATTTTTTATGGCAAACTGAGGCAGAGCAAGTTGAAAAAGATCATGCTTATGAACTAACGCAAACCCATATCTGCTATGTAAAAGATAACGATTATGATTTTGAGTATGTGGGAAGTGGCGGTAATAAGGATTTCAGTAAACCGGTAGATTGGATTGCTTTAAAGCAACAGTTTTTTATAGCTGCATTGGCGTCAAAGAATAAATTTGTTTCTGCAAACACTAACTGGGCCGTTCCGTCAGATACAGCTGCAAGGTATTTGGCAAGGGCTACTACAAATGCCCGCTATAATATTAGTGGCAATGATCCAGAGATTCAACTCCAGCTTTATTATGGTCCGAGTGATTATAATATTCTGAAAAAGTATGATAATAAGATGGAAAACATTGTTCCTTACGGGAGTGGTGTTTTTGCATTTGTTAAATACATAAACCGTCATTTCCTTTTGCCTGTTTTTGATTTTTTTCAAAACAATATTGCAAGTATGGGTATTGTGATTTTACTGCTCACTTTACTGATACGCCTTATCACATCGCCTATTCTGTATAAAAGTTATTTAAGTGGAGCCAAGATGAAAGTGCTAAAGCCTGAGGTTGACGCATTAAAAGCCAAATATAAAGATGATCAACAGGCTTTTAGTATGGAGCAAATGAAGTTGTGGCGCTCGGCAGGCGTTAGTCCGTTAGGAGGGTGTTTACCAGCCTTGCTGCAAATACCCATATTTATGTCACTCTATTATTTCTTTCAATCAAATATTGATCTTAGGGGAAAGAATTTTTTATGGGCTCATGACCTTGCATCTTACGACTCTATTGCAAAATTACCTTTTAGTATACCTTTTTATGGGGATCATGTAAGCTTATTTACACTAACGGCGGTGGTTACCAGTTTATTGATATCTATTTACAGTATGAGCAATATGCAGGATAATAGTAATCCTGTAATGAAGTATATGCCATATGTATTCCCGGTATTGTTGCTGGGGGTATTTAATAAACTGCCTGCGGCTTTAACATGGTATTACACCGTATCAAATACGATAACGTTAATATTACAGATCGTTATTCAGAAATATATCATTAACCATGAAAAGATATTGGCAGAAATAAGCGAAAACCGGAAGAAACCAGTTAAAAAATCGAAAATGGCAGAACGCATTGAAGCGATGCAGGAAAGTCAAAAGAAGTTGCAGGAGTTAAAAAATAAATCAAAAGGGAAATAAAAAGTTAATATACCAGGCAAAACCCATGTTTTTTAAACGTGGGTTTTTTATTAGTATCTATAGTTTAGTATTTGGCATACGTTTATATTATCTTTAATGAATCAAATTTTAAATTATGAGAAATTGGAAACTAGTCATTGTATTTTTAACCTTCAATTTCATTGCTGTTAATTATTTGTTTGCACAGAAAAATGTTAGTGAAGCCACAATTAGTTACAAGATTTCAACAGAATCAACGAATGATAAAGCTGCAATGGCAAAATCATTGGAAGGAGCTACACTAACAGTTTATGTGAAAGGCACACAAAGCAGAACAGATATGGTTAGTACGCTGGGAACTGAATCAAACTTATACGATTCAAAATCAGGTAAAGGCACCATTTTAAAACAATACAGTGGCCAAAAACTCATGATAACACTAACAGCTGGCAATTGGGCGCAGAAAAACCAGTTTTACCAGAACATGAAATTTAAAATAGATAATACAGAACAGACCATTGCAGGTTTGAAGTGTAAGAAAGCAACTGGTCAATCACCCGATGGGAATACAGTTGTTGTTTATTTTGCTCCTGATATTATATTGTCGAATAAAGAGTATGATAATTCATTTGTGCAATTACCCGGGCTACCTGTCCAGTACGAATTACAAACCGGAAAATTGAAATTTAAATATCTTTTAAGCAATGTGAATTATGATCCTGTACCGGCAACAAACTTTGAAATTCCTAAAACAGGATTTAGAATAATGACATATGAAGAAACACAACAATTAAAAAAGGGAGACAATTAAATTCTAAAGATAACTGCAATAAAAAACCGCTTTTTAAAAGCGGTTTTTTATTTTGATTTTATAATGAGTTTCATTCCTGTATATCCTTGTTTTACCTCAGGAATAATTATTTTTTGTTTGTAAGGAACAATATAAATATTACTTCCTTTTTGATAAGTAACAATATTGTTTGATATCAACAGATCATTTTCTTTTTGAATACCGGTTAATAAACTTCCCTTATATTTTAAACCAGCTTTTAAATTAAAAGATAGTGAACTTTTTAGGGATGTATTTAACGGAATATTCAGGTTAATTTTATTCTTTGTTTTTTTACCAACTCCGCGGTCGGCAAATGACATGAGCATATTCCCTGCAAGAATACCTATAAGAAGTATTGATTTTGCTATTTGGCTCATGACTAAAAATTATTAATTGTTACAAATATACTAATATTTTCAGCCAATTCATATACCATTCATCAAAGTTTTTTATTAATAAATTATTAACAAGATAAATTTTCCAAAATTCCCATTAAAAACTTGCTAACCAGGAGTTTTATGCCTAAATTACAATAACCTATACATAATGAGTAAAAACCCTTATAGACAGGACCGGGAAGAATTAAAAGAATTATTACAGCAATATGCTAACCTCAAAGCCGGTAAAAGCTATTCCTTCATAGAAGAAGATGGCTTCGAGCGTATTATCGATTATTTTGATGAAAAAGAGCAGTATGCCCAGGCATTGGAAGCTACAGAAGCTGCTATGGAACAGTACCCTTATTCTGCTGCGCTCCTTATAAAAAAAGCCGATCTACTTATTTCCCTTCGCAGGTACCAGGAATCCTTATATATTTTGGAGCAGGCAGAATTATTGGACAGTACCGATACTTCCTTATACATATTAAAAACGGATGCATACCTGGCACTTGATCTACAGGAAAAAGCAGCCGGGTTATTGGAAGCAGCCATTGAAAGCTTCGAGGGAGAAGAAAAAATAGACCTTTTGTTTGAACTGGCAGATGTTTACGATGACTATGAAAACTTCGAAAAGGTTTTTGATTGCCTGAAAATAATATTAGAACAGGATCCTTCAAATGAAGAAGCATTGTATAAAATCTGTTTCTGGACCGATTTTACAGGAAGAAACGAAGAAGGGATCAAGCTTCATCAAAAAATAATTGAAGAATTTCCATTTAATGAACTGGCCTGGTTTAATCTTGGAGCGGCATACCAGGGATTAAAACTTTATGAAAAAGCAATAGATGCATACCAGTATGCAGTTGCTATAGATGAGAAATTTGATTATGCTTACCGCAACATGGGTGATGCCTATATTAAGTTGAGAAAGTATAAAGATGCGATCGAAGTATTAGAGAAGGTATTGGAACTTACAAGGCCAGAAGCTGTTATTTACGAAGCCATCGGTCATTGTAATGATAAAATGGGTAATTATGCCCAGGCAAGGTTTAATTATAAAAAAGCCTGTCACTTAAATCCCGAAGATAGCCAGATGCATTATAAAATAGCTTGTACCTATATGAATGAAGGTACCTGGCAAAATGCAATAAAATCACTGGAAACAGCATCCAAAATGCACGTAATGCAGCCGGAATATAACCTTGCATTGGGTCGCTGTTATATGCAACTTGGAAATATTGATGAGGCCATAACTTATTTCGGAAATGTTGTAAGAGTAAGGCCTAAAAATATTACCGGTTGGGTTGAATTATTAAAATGTCTTTATTTAGGTAAATTATTTGAAGAAGGACTTGAATATGCAGCATTCGCTTTTGAGCAAACGGATTCAAAACCAATTTTTATTTTCTTTAAAAGCATGTTTCTCTTTGCAACAGGCAAATCTAAAGAGGCACTGTTATGTCTTGAAAATGGAATGGCCATCAATTCAAAATTGATAAAACAATTTATAGAAATCAATCCCGCTATTTTACAACATCAGCAAGTTGTAGAACTCATTGCACAGTATAAAAAGAAAAAATCCCGTTAATCATCTTTTTGTCAGCTTTTAATTTTAGTGTTTTATTTCAGGCGCATTAAATATCTTTGCCGGCACAAAAAACCAGCAATGAATTTTAACCTGACTCAAATTCCGGAAAGAACAGCTAAGCCACGAACGAACGGTATTACAATGGTAATGGATAAAGGTTTAAGCATCCAGGAAGCCAAAAATTTCATGAGTATTGCTCACCCTCATGTGGATGTTGTAAAGCTAGGCTTTGGTACTTCTTATGTTACTCCTAACCTCAAAGAAAAACTGGAAGTATATAAGTCTTACGATATGCCGGTATATTTTGGAGGTACTTTATTTGAAGCTTTTTTAATAAGAAACCAGTTTGATGACTACATAAACGTTTGCAAAGAATTTGGCGTTAGTTATATGGAAGTTAGTGATGGATCTGTGACCATCCCACATGCAGAAAAATGTGGGTATATAGAAAAATTAACCAAACACGGTGTGGTATTAAGTGAAGTGGGCAGTAAAGATGCAGCGCATATCATTCCCCCTTATAAATGGATCGAACTCATGCGTGCAGAATTAGATGCAGGTTCAACTTACGTGATCGCAGAAGCAAGGGAAGCAGGAAATGTTGGTATATACAGGGGTACGGGCGAAGTTAGAGAAGGGCTGGTACAGGAAATTTTAACCCAGATACCACAGGAGAAAATTTTATGGGAAGCTCCCCAAAAAGCACAGCAATTGTACTTTCTTGAATTGATTGGTTGCAATGTTAACCTGGGAAATATTGCTCCTTCGGAAGTACTTCCTTTAGAAGCCATGCGTATTGGCCTTCGTGGAGATACTTTTGAATTATACCTCGACAAATAAGATCATAATGAATGTTTATGGGCTAATTGGTTATCCGCTTGAACACTCCTTTTCAAAAAAATATTTTACAAAGAAATTCGAAGATGAGAAAAGAAATGATTGCAGGTTCGAATTATTTCCAATTGAAAACATCTCTAGGCTACCGGGTCTTCTAAACCGGGAAAAAGAATTGAAAGGTTTGTCTGTAACAATTCCGTACAAAGAAACGGTGATCCCATATTTAAATTCGCTGCAACCTGAAGCAAAAGAAACAGGTGCAGTAAACAGTATTAAAATAGACGGGGAAAAATTATCAGGTTACAATACCGATATTATTGGTTTTGAAAAATCTTTCAGTCCATTATTACAATCTCATCATAAAAAAGCATTGGTATTGGGGAATGGAGGTGCGTCCAAAGCTGTGCAATATGTTTTGCGAAAACTAGCAATTCCTTACCTCATTGTTAGCCGTGGCAATTCAGTTCATGAAAATATTATTCCTTATTCAAGACTGGATAAAAAAACAATCACAGAATACCCGGTTATCATCAATGCAAGCCCGGTAGGAATGTTTCCAAATTCATCAGGCTGTCCTGAAATACCATACCAACACCTCACTGGTAAAAACCTGCTTTTTGATTTGATCTATGCGCCAGCTATGACTCGTTTCCTCGAACTCGGCCTGGCGCAGGGAGCATCCATAAAAAATGGTTATGATATGCTAATTTTACAAGCGGAGGCAAGTTGGCAAATATGGAATGATTCTGCAACGCAATAGATAATTTGCATACAACATTCAGCCACTATTTTCAAAGAAACATAAAAACATTTCACTCAATTCTTCATGCACAATAATATGATCGGTGTCCTGGTAAATGATGAAGCAATGCAGGCATGGCAGGTCGATGCATGTAATCGTTTAATAAATATCGAAAAGGTAATTTTCTTTATTCAAATAAAAGATCCTGCAAAAGCAGGGCGGCAGGATAACTTTCCTTTTCTTTTAAAACCAGTTCTATGGTTTGAAAAAAAAATACTCAGGAGCAATGCAGATTGTTTGAAAGTTTCTTCGGTTAAACAATTTACCGGATTCGAATTTTATAACGATAATGATTGGCCGCAGAAAAAAATGAGTGAAGCCGGTCAAAGCCAGGTTGATTATATTATTTCATTTGCATCACTTGATTTTAACGAGTTAGATCTTTATGCAAAAAAGTTTAATACAAAGATCATTCAATTATACTTTGGTGAACAATTTGAAAGTTTGCCGCTTCGGAAAATTTCCCATGCAGTGATTAATAAAGAAGCGTTGATGCAGGTATCCATACACGTTCAACATCCAGGCGGGAAACGGGATTTGGTGCATGCTACTTTTTGTTCTGTTGAAAATAGTCTTACGATCCAGGCTGCCAATACAATACTGGCAAAATGCTCAGTGCTTTTTGAAAGATTTTTTATTGGCAAGTATAATGAAATTAAACAGCCAGTTGAAACAATCATTACTCATACTCATAAGCGTAATTATTTCAGTTTCTATTTTAGTTTTATTTATTACCTGCTCGATAAATTCTTTTTTAAAAAACAATGGGTTCTCTTATATAATTTATCAGGCAATAAAACTTATAAAGACGTAAACAGCTTTTCACAATTAAAAATTTCTAAAACAAAATTCCAGGCAGACCCCTTTGTTGTTTCAGCAAGCGGTATTCATTATATTTTTTTTGAAGAACTCGAATTTAAAAACGAAAGAGGTTATGTTTCTGTTATGGAGATAACAACTGACGGTAAAACAACAGTTCCTGTTAAAATTATAGAAGCATCTTACCATCTTTCCTTTCCTTATATTTTTGAAAGTGAAGGCGTGTATTATATGATCCCGGAAACCATGGAGGCAGCCAAAGTGCAATTATATGTCGCTACACAGTTCCCGTATAAATGGGAATTGAAAATGGATCTCTTAACAGGTATTGAATGTGTTGATACAATTGTTCAAAAAGTAGATGATACGTGGTGGATGTTTTTTTCGAAGAAACCTGCACAGCATGCTTCAATAAATGAAGAGATACATGCATATTATTCAGATGAACTTTGTTCAACTGAATGGAAGCCACATCCAATGAACCCGGTTATTTCAGATGCACGCTGTGGACGGAACGCAGGAAAGTTGTCGACAAAAGATGGTTATCTTATTAGATTTTCGCAGTACTCTGGCGGGTATTATGGAAAGGCGATCACAGTTTCAAAAATTGTTACGCTAACAAAAACAGATTACCGGGAAGAGATTATTGAAACGATATATCCTGACAAAAGAAAAGGAATTTACAACCTGCATACTTTTAATGCAACAAAAGATATTATGGTAAGTGATGCTCTACGTAGGATACGAAGGTTTTTTTGATCAGCCTTCTAACTTTGCTCTCAGATCTGCAGGAATTGACATCACTTTCCTGTTTGTATAATCATAACAGATCATTCCTGTTTTTGCTTTTGCTATGAAAATGTTTTTTTCTTGCCTGCTGGTTTGTATCGCATAAAATAATTCAAAACTAACTTTTGAAATTTCACCTGCTGCTATTGAAATGGTTAATATGTCGCCATAAAAAGATTCATTTAAATATTCTACAGCAAGGTCACCCATGATAAGTCCGGCACCTGCTGCGTTGAGTTCAGTATAATGATGTTTTTTTAACCAAAGCACCCTTGCTTCATGTATGAGGCTTACAAGTGAGTCATTTCCCAAATGATTTCCATAATTGATATCACTTATCCTTACAGGAATATCTATTGTACCAATAACTTTTGACGGCATGTCAATTTTAATTCTACCCATGATGATCTTTTAAAAATTCAATGAGTTTAGCAGTTGCTTTTTTTCTGTGGCTGTATTTGTTTTTTTCTTCCATGGTCATTTCTCCAAAACTTTTACTGCTTCCTTCCGGTATAAAAATGGGATCATACCCAAATCCATTCGAGCCGGTTTCTTTTTCAATGATCTCACCTTTACATATGCCATCAAATTGAAATTCGTTACCATCAATAATTAATGAAATAACAGTTCTGAATTGTGCTTCCCGGTTCTGCACATCCTTTAAGTTTTCTAATAATTTCGCGACATTCTTTTTAAAATCATTTTCATCACCCGCATACCTTGCACTTCTTACGCCGGGTTCTCCATTCAGGGCAGTTACTTCCAGGCCCGTATCTTCACTAAAACAATTTTTACCTGTGAGCTGGTAGATCGTTCTCGATTTTTCAGAAGCATTTTTTTCAAGTGTATCATGGGGTTCGGGAATATCGATATTGATACCGGCCTCTTTTAATGAGATTATTTCAAAGTCGTTGTTTAATACCGACCTGATCTCATCTACCTTGTTTTTATTGTTTGTGGCAAATACGAATGATTGCATAATTGTACTGGTGATGCTAAATTGAAAAAATCTTTTTTAAACAATTCCATAACTGAATCTTTTCCTGTTTATCTGAAGCGAGTTTCTTCAAAGAAGGAGCTGCCAGGTATGATTGATTATTATATTGCTGTACCTGGTAATTAGGAAATTCAAGTGGGAATTCCAGGGAAGCAAGATCTATGTCCAGGCAAATGATCGTTTCGGGTTTAAAATGTTTCTGTAATGTTTTATAACTAATGCCGGGATTTTTATGGCAATTGATAAGCGCCGTATCCGCCAATGATAATTTGCAGGCAGTAAGAATATCAATCAAAAAATTAAGGTCATCTTCAGGCAGGTAAACCGCATTTTCCTCATTTACAATGAGGAGGATATTCTTTTTATTGCTCCCCAGGTAAAGGAGGTTATCGGCCCCTTTCAAGGATTTGTTTTTTAATTGTTTACTATCTAAGTCTACCAGTGAATTCCTGTATAATTCGCCTGCTAAAAATGGGGGTAATTGAAAATTGTCTAAACTCATAAAAGCGGGGTTTGGGTCGCTGTTTTTTCGTTTCTTTGCGTAAAATTAACGATTATGATTGCTGCTGCAGATTTTAATATTACAAAAGCCGAAAGAAGTAAACTTACTGATATAAACCTGGAAAATATTCCTTTTGGAAAATATTTTACAGATCATATGTTAGAAGTTGACTATGAAGATGGAGAGTGGAAAACGGTTGAAATAAAGCCTTATCAGCCACTTTTAATGGAACCTTCTATGGCAGCGATCCATTACGGCCAGGCCGTTTTCGAGGGAATTAAAGCGTATAAAAATGCTGCAGGAGAGGCTTATATTTTCAGGCCAATAGATAATTTTAAACGTTTTAATATTTCCGCTGAAAGAATGCAAATGCCGCAGGTGCCGGAAGAAATATTTATGGAAGGTATGAAAATGCTGGTAGAGCTTGATAAGAACTGGATCCCTGCAAAAGAAGATCACTCATTATATATCAGGCCATTTATGTTTAGCAGTGACGAGATGATTGGTGTAAGGCCCAGTGAAAAGTATAAATTCATGATCATTTTAAGCCCTACGGGGCCATATTACAGTACGCCAATGCGCATATATGTAGAAGAACAATATGTACGTGCCGTACCAGGTGGAGTAGGTTATGCAAAAGCGGCGGGTAATTATGGAGCCGCCATGTATGCTACTGCTGAGGCTAAGAAAAAAGGATATGACCAAGTTTTGTGGACAGATGCTTATGAACATAAATATGTACAGGAATGTGGTACTATGAATGTATTCTTCATAATCGGAAATACAGCCATCACACCTGATCTGCAGGCAGGGACCATATTAGCCGGGGTTACCCGCGACAGCACCATTGGCATTTTAAAAGATATGGGCTTCAATGTGGAAGAAAGGCAATTAAGTATTGATGATGTTATGGATGCTTATAAAGCGGGGGTATTGTATGAAGTATTTGGCACCGGTACGGCTGCCACCATCTCTCTTATCAAAGAGCTTCGTTATAAGGATTTTACGATGGAGTTTGACGTGGAAAAATGGAAGACGGCCCCTGAGTTAAAGAAACGTTTCAACGATATCAGGTACGGTAAAACAGCAGATAAACATGGCTGGATGTACAAAATTTAGCTATAAACTGTAAGCTTCGGGCTGTGAACGGGTTTCTATAGATTTTAGAGCGTATTTAAGGGTTGGAGGGTAAAGAGATTTCGGGAAGAAATCTTTTTATTTTTTAGTTTTTAATTCAAATTTTTCCCTACCTTCGCCGTCCGAAAAATAAAAGGTTATAAATGCCAACAATACAACAACTAGTAAGAAAAGGTAGAGAAATCATTAAGGCGAAAAGCAAATCCAGGGCTTTGGACAGTTGTCCTCAGCGTAGGGGTGTATGTACCAGGGTATATACTACCACGCCTAAAAAACCAAACTCAGCTTTGCGCAAAGTTGCCAAAGTTCGTTTGACAAATAAAATTGAAGTGATCGCCTATATACCAGGTGAAGGCCATAACCTCCAGGAGCACTCTATTGTTCTGATCCGTGGTGGTAGGGTAAAAGATCTTCCGGGTGTACGTTATCATATCGTACGTGGTAGCCTTGATACTGCTGGTGTGAAAGATCGTAAACAGAGCCGCAGTAAATACGGTACCAAGAAAGAAAAAGCTAAGAAGTAATTAAAAATTAATAATTAAAGATTAATAATTACACGCAGTAGTTATTAATTAAATAACAACATACAATGCGTAAGACACAACCGAAAAAGATTCCATTAGCAGCAGATCCTAAATTCAAGGATAAATTGGTTACCCGTTTTGTAAACAATTTAATGTGGGAAGGTAAAAAGAGTGGAGCATACAATATTTTTTATAATGCTTTGGATAAAGTAAGTAAACAAACTGGTGAGGAAGGTTATGAAGTTTGGAAAAAAGCCCTGGCTAACATTACTCCGGGTGTAGAAGTTCGCAGCCGTCGTATTGGTGGCGCTACTTTCCAGATTCCTTCTGAAGTTCGTCCAGACAGAAAGATATCTCTTAGCATCAAATGGATGGTAAAATACAGTCGCGAAAGAAATGGTCGCAGCATGGCTGATAAATTAGCAAACGAGATCGTGGCAGCAAGTAAAGGTGAAGGCGCATCTTTCAAGAAGAAAGAAGATACACATCGTATGGCAGAAGCAAATAAAGCATTTGCTCACTTCAGGATCTAAGTAAATTTGATAAAATATTAAAGCCTCCCGATTTATTGGGAGGCTTTTTTGTCTCTGTCCCTTTTTTGTCCCCCTTAAAATATCGCTTTTTTTAGATAAACATGTTAAATTGATTTTAACATTTGGTATATTCATTCTGTCAAAACCTTATCCAACAAAGCCATTACTACTTGTTATGAAAAAGAAATCATCTTTCCCTAAAATATTCCTGGGAACTATATTATTCGCAATACTTTCTTTAAACGGTTTTTCTCAATTTGTTCCTGTTACCATTGGCGGGTTTAATAATGATGTTGTTGCAGAAGCGGGTACCAGTTCATTAACAACTACTACCAGCGCACTGGATGGAACTACTGTTTCAAACAAAGTGATGTATACCGTAAACTTTAGAACATTGAATGCATTTGGCGGGGGTGGTATTCCTGACGATGGTATTATTACAGATGCTGCAGGAACATACCAACTGGCTGATTATGCGAATGTAAATGCATTAATAGTACAGAGAAGCCAGGCGGGTGATTTAACGATCACTACTCCTGCTCAATACGATCATATCAGGCTGCTTTGTTTTTCAACAGAAGGAACAAGCCTGCTTAATATCAACCTGTTCTTTTCTGATGGTAGTTCAACAACAGCATTGAGTGGCTACTCTCTTGGTGATTGGTTTAATGGAACAACTAACCTGGTTTTACAAGGCATGGGTCGTTGCACAAGAGCGACGCCGGCAACCGGGGCCGGTAATTATCCCGATAACCCAAGGATGTACTACATTGACATACCGCTGTCTTGTACCGACAGGCAGAAAAATCTGCAAAGAATAAACATAGCGAATGTTACAACCGCAGGTTCAAATGCACCTTACCCCAATGCAGTATTTTTTGCGGTATCGGCTACTACATATGCACTCAATGTAACAGATGATAATATTACCAATGCAAACTGTTCAACAGGGGGTAGTGCAACGATTGGTGTTACAGGTTCAGGTTCTCCTTATAGTGTTTCGTGGAATACAACACCAGTGCAAAATGGCCTTACTGTTTCCAATGTTCCCAGCGGACCTTATACTGCTACCATTACTGATGCGGGTGGTTGTACGAGTACACATAATGTTTCTATTGGACAGGATAATAATCTGACACTCACAACAGATGCAACTGCTTCTATCTGTTTTGGTGGATCTTTTAATACCAATACAACAAGTAATGCCACAATCTTTTCATGGTCGCCTGCAACTGGTGTAAGTGATCCTTCCATTGCAAGCCCTGTATTGTCACCTACGGGTACAACAACATATACGGTAACGGCTACACTAGGAACTTGCCCAAGCGCTACTGCAACAGTAGCTGTAAATGTTAGTCCACAGATAACACTGAATACTTCAAATGCAACCATTTGCAACAACAATACCTTTACTCCCGCATTTACAAGTAATGCAACAAATTTTCAATGGCAGGAAACGCAAGGCGTAAGTGATCCATCAATACTAAATCCGGTTTTTTCACCGACAACAACAACAACATATCATGTTACTGCCTCAATAGGAAGCTGTAATACGAGTGGTAGTTTTGTTTTGACAGTAGCGTCGCCAGTTAATGTCAACGCCGGAACAGATGTAACGATCCTTTCCGGGCAAACGACACAATTACAAGCCAGCGGTAGTGCAGGCACCTATTTATGGACACCATCAACAGGATTGAGCGCAACAAATATCCTTAGCCCGGTTGCTTCGCCTGCTGTTACAACAACATACACATTAACAATTACAACTCCACAGGGATGTACAGGAACCGATGATGTAAAAGTACAGGTTGATGAAGCAGTTGTTGAATGCGGAAAGCCAATGAATGCAATAACTCCAAATGGTGATGGGATCAATGATAAATGGCTGGTTACTTACGGTAATTGCACAAGTGCAGCAAATGTAAAAGTGTATAACAGGTATGGATCACCGGTTTTTGAAGCAGATAATTATCAAAATAACTGGGAAGGGACTTATAAAGGAAAGACCCTGCCTGATGGTACCTATTATTTTGTTATCGAGTATAAAACCAATAGTGGACGCAAGGTTACTTTGCACGGGGATCTGACGATCTTAAGATAATTCTGAATTCTAAGTGCTGAATTATGAATGGGCTTATTAAAAGAAAGTTGCGGCATTCGAACATAAATAAGAATTAATTAAAGGGGATCATCCGCAGGATGATCCCCTTTAATTAATAACCCCACTCTGAATTCTGAATTCTTAGTGTGGAACACTGTCTTTAACAGCCGGTGGTATGCTATCACTTACAACAGGAGGAATACTGTCTACAGCTGGGGGAATGGTATCTGTAGCCGCACCTGCTTTTGATTTCTTTGAATCTTTCTTTGAATCTTTTTTTGACTCCTTCTTTGACTCTTTTTTCTTGGTTTTTTTAGGCTTCTTTTCCTGTGAATCATTAATGGTGTCATCATCAACCTTATCTTTCGCATGCTGGATAACAAAATAATAATTTTTATGTATTCCCATTTCATCCATGGCGTCAATAACTTCTACAAATTGGTTCCGTTTATTCCATTCTGTGTTTTTAGCAGCAACAGTCATCCCTACATTTGGGATAAAATGTTCCCCATCATCAAGGCCCAGTGAAAAAATAGGCGTTTCGGGAGTTCTTCCTTTACCGCTGTAAATCATCGCACCCATAATTTTATCTACCAGGTCCATAAAATAGTCTGCACTGTCTTTCATTTTAAGTTGATGGTAAGAGTATGATCTTTCTTTGTTCACCCTAAGACTGAGTGGGTGTGTTGCAAGATATATTTTAGAAGCGTCTAATGATCCCTGGTAGTCAGCACTGTCATTAAGGTCGAAAATCTCTTTTTCGGTTTGCATATCCTCCCATGGTTTATAATGCGCATCTTCAGTAAATCCAATCATGAGGGCCAGCACTTCCGGGCGGCTAATGGATGAATCGATGTTCAGTAATTTTACCAGTAGTTTATGGTAGTAAAGCTCGCTGGTTCTGTCTTTTGTTTTTTCAAGAATTACTTTAAAATCTCTTGAATAATCAAAAGGGACAGGAGGAACAGAATCTTTTAGCTTTTGTTCGTAAGCTTTTAACCCGGAGAATAAAAGTATCAGTGTAATGAAAATTCTCATTGTATGTTATTTAAATATTCACGACATAAACCTGGAAGTATAATTATCATTTACGAATATATTAAAAAGCAAATAACCGGGAAAATGCAGTTCAGGAATTTTGCCTGAAAGAATAAATCACCAGGTGAGCTAAGCACTATTGAATTAATACAACAGTACCTTTCATTTCTACAACCTTGCCATGTATATCTTTTCCTTTAATAAGCCACACATAAGTTCCTGAAGGTTGTTTGTAGCCCATATAAGTTCCGTCCCATCCTTTATTGAATGGGTCGGTGGAATCATAGATCGTTTTTCCATAACGATTGATCACCCTGAAATATTCAGTGTGTGCTATACCAACCGGTATTGCACGGAACACATCATTTAATCCGTCATCATTTGGCGTAAATGCAGTTGGAACGTAGTAAGTAATGCCTTTGATGATCTTCACCAATATCGTATCAGCTCCTGTACACCCAGCCGGGTCTGTAATATTTACAATAAACTCCTGGTCATTGTTGAGTGTTGCCTGTGGATACTGAATGTTCGCATTATTTAAAAGATTTGCGGGTGACCATGAATAAGAAGTGGCCGAACTGCAATGTAATTGGTGTGGAACTCCTTTAACAGCTATTGTATCATTTCCTGCAAAAGGATGTAAAGGTGGTTGAATATCCAGTTGAATAGAAGCATTGTCGTAACAACCATCATTGTTCGTTACTTCCAATTTGTACGATCCTGCAATGTTGACGGAACGTGGTGGGGCTATAGCTGCTGCTTTGAAGAACCATTTGCTTGTAAGTCCGCTGGTATTGAACTCACGGGTAAGGTCAGCCGAATCTCCGTGACATATTGTTTTCTGTTTATCAACACCTAAAGAAGGATTCATGTTTGTTATTACAGTAATTGGCATCCTTTGGCTTTCACAGGAACTAACCTGGCTTACATAATAAGTATTTATGCCTGCAGCTGCTGTTGAGGGAGTTATCGGTAATGGATTTCCAATACCACCTATTGCCGAAGCATACCAAAGCAGGTTTGTACCAACAGCAGATAGAGGTAGTGCTGATGAGCCCTGGCAATATCTTAGTGTATCGGTCACTGTTGGAGGGGTTGGTAATGTTATTACAGAAATACTTACCTGGCGACTTGTTGGACACATACCGCCCGGATCAACAGAAGAGACTGTATAAATTGTATTGTTTACCGGGGATGCGTTTACAATATTACCTGTGTATGTATCAAGACCAGCACCTGTCCATGAATAAATACCATTGCCACCTGTTGCTGTTAACTGTACTGACTTGCCTTCGCATACCGATGGAGATGCTGCAGTGACTGACAAACCATTAATAGCAGGAAATGGTTCTATAATATAATTGCATTCATCACCAGCATATCCATCTATCATCATATAATATGTGTTACCGGGAATTAAACCCGCGGCTGTAATACCAGTAGGAGAAGCCCCGGGACGAATAGGAGAGTAACAGCCATATTCAGTAACTGTTCCTGTACCACAACCACCATCATAAAACAATATTTGTATACCATCATGATTTGTGCTACTTGTTACCCAT
Source organism: Ferruginibacter sp. (assembly GCA_047601875.1). Classification (GTDB taxonomy): domain Bacteria; phylum Bacteroidota; class Bacteroidia; order Chitinophagales; family Chitinophagaceae; genus Ferruginibacter. Next base: position 3,572,526 of record JASGIL010000001.1, read on the forward strand.
ACGCTAAAATCCATAACAGCAGCGGTAGCAACAAATTTTGTAAAAGCATTATTTTGAACAGTGCCACAAAATGCATTGTCAAGTCCGGGCCATGAATCTGCTGTATATGAAGATGAAGTTGCGCTGCAAAATCCGTAAAAACTACAGATAGGGGTAGCTTCTGCACAAGTATTACCAGGAGGCAAATTACCATTACATGCAGGTGGGGCAGGCGGAAGATTGGTACTGAAACTGATGCTCCAGCTAACAAGATTGCCTGTTTGGCCGGCAGCAACATCTTTGATAAGCAGGTTCCAGGTACCATTTGCATCCTGGCCGTTATTTACAGCTCCAATATAACCGTCAGGGATAAACGTTCCGTTGAATGGAGCAACGCCATCACCAATTGCAATTGTAGCAGTACCGGAAAAACAGGTTCCGTTGTAATCATCGCCTGATCCGCCATTTTGTATTGATAATGGAACGAGGGTGCCATCCGGAGCTTCGATAGATATCTCAAGATCTGATACCCAAGGATGATTTATGTTTACACAAACAGAAGCCAAACCCAAAGCGCTGGAAATAGCACCAATGCCATTTACATTTATTGGATAAATTCCCTGTACCGATCCACTATCCGGGATGGAAGCACCGGTGCCGTTGAATGTTTGTGCCTTTAAAGTATTCAGTAAAAAAAGGACGCCAATAAAAAGTAGTAGTTTAAACTTCATTATTGCCGTGCTTTTAATTTATTGTAAACAAGGATAGCCTGCTCCCTGCCTTTTTCACCTTCTCCATAAAATTCAATGCCGGTTGAAACACCATCCAGGAAATGTGTAAATTCTGCTGCAGTTATTGTACGATCAGATCTCATTAAAAAAAATCTTACCGGGTAACGGTTTGCCATGAAGAAACGAATACCTTTTTTTTTGCTTATAATATTTTGCAGGTTCTCTACATCCTGTCTTGAATTAATTCCTGAAAGGCGGATATAATATTCGTGGGTGGTAGTATTATTTCTTACAACTGGTTGAGCAGGAAGTTTTGTATTTATTGCTATTATAAGCAGGCAGAGGTGTAGAAACTTATGCATAGGGTGCACATTTATTCATAAACGGTTTCATATTTTTTTTATTGCCCGTAAAATGATGATCCCGGGCACTTTCCAGGAGGAATTTCGGGTGAGTAAACTTGTTCCTGTACCTTTGTAATTTTATATAAATTATTAAGTAAAAGGATGAAGAAACTTGTATTCTCTTTTTTATCGATCTGGCTCAGTTCAATGAGCTTTTCTCAAAAAAGGCAAACCATTGGTTACGATGGAATATTAAACAACGATAAGCTGATAAAAAGCGCAATAGCAGGTTTACGGTTAAGTATTCTTAAAAATTCAGAAACAGGGGCAATTATTTATACAGAGCGCCACAAAATAAATACTGATACAGCTGGTAAATATCATATTGAGATCGGAAATGGCTTACAACAAACAGGTCAATTTGATTCTATTATCTGGTCGGATGGTGTTTATTATTTAAGAACAGAATTCGATTCGTTGCCAGGAAATAATCATGGGTTTAGCCGTAACATACTCCTGCGCATTCCGCCGGAATTGAGCAATGATTACGAACAGGGAACCGTATTGTCATCACAATTTCCGGATCATGGAGACTGGCATTTCAAGAACAGCAGGAACAAACGCCCAAAACTTGTAACAATAGATCTTACAACTTCATATGCAAACATTGCGTATCCTGCAAATACATATCCTATTTACCGGCATTATGAATGGTGTGATCCTGACAGGGATGGGAAAGGAAATACGTTTGGTATTTCATACAGTGATAATACAAACAATGAGTTTATAGAAAATACAACAACAATTGGAAATGTAAGGCTTTATGCCAAACCATTCCAGGAGCTCAGCATTACTTCTACAAATAGCGAGATAAGTGTATCTATTTCCAAACCGGTTCCACTTACAAATCACAGTGAAACTTATGCAATAAAAGGTCCCTGGAAATTTATTTATTATATAGAATGGTAAAAGCATGTATAAAAAAAGATCGGTCCCGTTAACGGGACCGATCTTTTTTTATAGTAATATATTTTATTTATTGAACGATCAATACAGTTCCTTTCATTTCTATAACCTTACCATATTTATCCAATCCCCTGAGTGCCCATACATAATTACCTACCGGCTGTTTCTTGCCTTTGTAAGAACCATCCCAACCTTTCATCCATTCGTTTGTTTCAAAAACCAATTGACCATAACGGTTGAATACTTTGAAATAATCTGTATAAACAATGCCTACAGGGATTACGCGGAAAATATCATTCAATCCATCTCCATTTGGTGAGAATGCATTAGGAACATAATAAGTAGGACCGTCATATACTTTTACAAACACTTTATCTGTGCCGATACAACCCGCAATATCTTTAACGGTAAGTGTAAACAGCTGATCATGATCAAGCGTTGCTAACGGATATTGCGCATCTGATGTATTTAAAGGATAAGACGGAGACCATGTGTATGATACCCCACCACTTCCCACTAACATATGCGGTACTCCTTTAACTGCAGTTGTATCACCTCCGGCATACGCAGGAACCGGAGGCTGGATCTTAACAACAACCAATACAGTATCGGAACAACCGAAACTGTTTGTTGCTTCAAGTTGATAAACGCCGGTTACCCTGACAGCTTCCGGTGTTGTTACTTCCTGCCCTTCAAGTGTCCATTTAATTGCATAACCGCTTGTATTAAATTTAGCGGAAAGGTTAACAGAATCACCAAAGCAAACAGTATCAGCCTGGTTAGGTCCAAAATTAGGATAAGGGTTTATTGTAACGTTGATCGCTGCACGAGGGCCTTCACATACACCCGTTGTCTGGGTGCAGTAATAGGTTGTGGTGCCAACAATATCTGTATAATTTGCCGGTGCATTTGTACTTCCTATTCCACCCGTTGGGCTGTTATACCAGAGTATATTAGTTCCTGTAGCAGTTAGTTGAGGAGCCACAGAAGCCTGGCAATATGTTACTGAGCCTGCAACTGCAGGTGCCCCGGGTGTAACGTTAATGACTACCGTTAGTGGAGCTCTTGGGCCTTCACAAACACCCAATGTTGAGCTAACATAATAAATTGTATTTTCTACATTCACGCTTGAAGGAACCGGTGCTACAGGATTTCCTGTACCTCCTGTTTCAGCTGAATACCAAAGTAAGTTACTTCCTGTGGCCGTTAATGCAGATGTTACTGTGCCCTGGCAATAAGTTACCGGGCTATTTACAGATGGTGCCTGCGGCGTAGGATTAACGGTAACAATAATAGGTGTTCTTACACTCTCTCCACAACTCATGCTTTGAGTAACATAAAAAGTAAATGTACCGGCAGTGGCTGTAGACGGAGTCGGAGCTGTTTCGCTTCCTATGCCACCTGTTGGAACTGTATACCAAAGTAGGTCGGTACCTGTTGCCGTTAGTTGTGTGGCTGTGGCACCCTGGCAATAAGTAAATGGTCCGCTGCCGATTGGTGCGGGAGGCAATGCCACGATTGTTACAACAAGTGGGGCTCTTGGTCCTTCACAAGAAGCTATAGTTTGACTTACATAGTAAGTTGTATTTCCAATATTGGTTGTGGATGGTGCCATTGTTGCAACACCTGTACCACCAGTTGCTGTGGTATACCATAATAAATTTGTACCAGTTGCTGTTAAGTTTGGAGCCGTTGTGGCCTCACAAATAACGAGCGGACTTGTTGTTGGTGCTGCAGGTACTCCATTGATGTTAACTACAACAGGAGTTCGTACACTTTCTCCGCAAGGAGCCGTAGTCTGGCTCACATAGTAAGTGGTGCTGCCAATAGCTGCAGTGGAAGGAATTGGTGCAGTAGCACTACCAGTTCCACCTGTTGCAGTAGTATACCACAATAAAGATGTACCCGTAGCCGTGAGTGCAATTGCAGTTGTACCCTGGCAGAAAATAACAGGACTTGTAGCTGTTGGAGCTGGTGTTGATGGTAATGTTGTTACCGTTAATGTAGCTCTTGGGCTCTCACAGTTATTTACGGTTTGAGTAGCATAATAATTAACATTTCCGGGAGTTGTTGTAGAAGGCGTTGGAGCAGTTGCATTTCCTGTTCCGCCTGTTGGAGATGTATACCAAAGTAAATTAGATCCTATAGCAGTAAGAGCAGTCGCGGTTATTGTTTGACAATAAGTAACATGGCTTACTCCAGGTGCTGCAGGAACACTGTTTACAGTTACTGTTATTGCGGCCCTTGGTCCTTCACAAACCCCGGTTGACTGGCTAACATAATAAATAACATTACCTACCGTTGCAGTTGATGGAATTGGAGCAGTTGCGCTGCCGGTTCCGCCAGTTGCAGTAGTATACCAGAGTAAACTTGTACCTATGGCAGTTAAAGCTGTTGCTGTAGTTCCCTGGCAATAAACAACAGGGCTATTAACCGTAGGAGCTCCAGGTGTAGAAGTCACATTTACTACCAAAGGTGTTCTTACACTTTCTCCACATGGCAATGTATTTTGAGTTACGTAGTAAGTAGTACTTCCTACTGTTGTAGTGGAAGGTATTGGTGCGGCACCGCTTCCTGTACCACCCGTTGCAGTTGTATACCAAACCAATGTGGTACCCGTAGCCGTTAGGGCTGTTGCTGTAGCACCCTGGCAATAAGTTACAGGACTGGTTACGGTTGGTGCTGGTGTTGCAGGAAGTGTTGTTACCGTTAATATTGCCCTTGGGCTCTCACAGTTATTTACAGTTTGAGTAACATAATAATTCACATTTCCTGGAGTTGCAGTAGAAGGTGTTGGTGCAGTTGCATTACCTGTACCACCTGTTGCTGCAGTATACCAAAGTAAATTGGATCCTGTTGCAGTGAGTGCTGTTGCCGCTATCGTTTGACAGTAAGTAAGAGGATTTACCGCAGGTGCTGCAGGAACGCTGTTGACGGTTACTGTTATCGCGGCCCTTGGTCCTTCACAAACCCCGGTTGACTGGCTAACGTAATAAATAACATTACCTACCGTTGCAGTTGATGGGATTGGAGCAGTGGCGCTACCAGTTCCGCCAGTTGCAGTAGTATACCAGAGTAAACTTGTACCTGTAGCAGTTAAAGCTGTTGCTGTAGTTCCCTGGCAATAAATAACAGGGCTGTTAACTGTAGGGGCTCCCGGTGTAGACGTTATGTTTACTACCAAAGGCGTCCTTACACTTTCTCCACATGGCAGTGTATTTTGAGTTACGTAATAAGTAGTACTTCCTACTGTTGTAGTAGAAGGTATTGGTGCAGCGCCGCTTCCTGTACCACCCGTTGCAGTTGTATACCAAACCAATGTAGTACCCGTAGCTGTTAGGGCTGTTGCTGTAGCGCCCTGGCAGTAAGTAACCGGGCTGGTTACAGTAGGCGCCGGTGTTGAAGGAAGTGTTGTTACTGTTAATGTAGCTCTTGGGCTCTCACATGAATTTACAGTTTGAGTAACATAATAATTCACATTTCCTGGAGTTGCAGTAGAAGGTGTTGGTGCGGTTGCATTACCTGTACCACCTGTTGCTGCAGTATACCAAAGTAAATTAGATCCTGTAGCAGTAAGTGCAGTTGCTGTTACTGTTTGGCAGTATGTAACTGGATTCACTACCGGTGCTGCAGGAATGCTATTAATGGTCACCGTTATTGCAGCTCTTGGCCCTTCACAAACGCCTGTTGTTTGACTCACGTAGTATATGGTGTTTCCTGTAGCAGCAGTTGAAGGAATCGGAGCAGTTGCGCTACCAGTTCCACCCGTAGCAGTAGTATACCAAAGTAAACTTGTTCCTGTAGCAGTTAAAGCTGTTGCAGTAGCTCCCTGGCAATAAACAACAGGGCTGTTAACTGTAGGAGCTCCTGGTGTTGAAGTTATATTTACTACCAGTGGGGTCCTTACACTTTCTCCGCATGGAAGTGTATTTTGACTCACATAGTAAGTGGTACTTCCCACTGTTGCAGTAGAAGGTATTGGTGCGGTACCACTACCTGTACCGCCGGTTGCAACTGTATACCAAACCAACGTGGTGCCGGTAGCAGTTAGCGCTGTTGCTGTTGCCCCCTGGCAATAAGTAACCGGGCTGGTTACTGTTGGTGCTGCTGTAGGAGGAAGTATTGTTACAGTTAATGCTGCTCTTGGGCTTTCGCAGGAAGCTACCGTTTGACTAACATAATAAATCGTGTTGCCAACTGTAGCAGTAGAAGGAGTTGGCGCAGTTGCACTACCTGTACCACCTGTTGCTGCAGTATACCATAACAAACCTGTTCCGGTGGCAGTAAGCGGAGTAGCTGTTGCACCCTTGCAATAATTGACAGGAGTTGTGATAACGGGTACTGCCGGAATGCTGTTAATGGTAACCGTTATAGCAGCTCTTGGTCCTTCACAGGCGCCTGTTGACTGGCTTACATAATATATCGTATTTCCAGCAGTAGCAGTAGAAGGTGTTGGTGCGGTAGCACTACCTGTACCGCCTGTTGCTGCAGTGTACCAAAGTAAACTTGTTCCTGTAGCAGTTAAAGCCGTAGCAGTTGCGCCCTGGCAATATGCAACAGGAGTTGTAACTGTTGGAGCTGCAGGCGTAGTTGTAATTGTAACTACCAACGCTGCTCTTGGGCTTTCTCCGCAACTAAGCGTTTGCGAAACATAGTAAGTCGTAGTTCCAATTGCGGCAGTAGAAGGTGTTGGTGCAGTAGCACTACCTGTACCACCTGTTGCAACAGTGTACCAAAGCAAACTCGTTCCTGTAGCTGTCAATGGAGATGCACTACCTCCCTGGCAATAAGTGACAGGAGCGGTTGTTGGGGCAGGTGTTGCCAGAACTACGTTTACAATAACTGCTGCCCTTGGCCCCCGGCATGAACCTGTTCCCTGGCTTACATACCAGACAGCAGTTCCAACTGTAGCGGTAGATGGTGTTGGTGCTACCGCACTGCCAGTTCCGCCCGTTGCTGTTGTATACCATAATAAATCAGTACCTGTGGCGGTAAGTGGTGTAGCAGTATTTCCCTGGCAATACGATATCGGGCTCGTAACAGCAGGAGCTGCTGGTGTTGCTGCAATGGTTACAGTTATTGCAGCCCTTGGTCCCTCACATGTTGCAACAGTTTGACTAACGTAGTAGACCGTATTTCCTATAGTAGCTGTAGAAGGAAGTGGTGCAGCAGCAATCCCGGTTCCTCCTGTAGCACTTGTATACCATAATAATCCTGTACCCGTAGCCGTTAGTAATGATGCGGTAGCACCCTGGCAATAGGTAACCGGTGTTGTGACAGTAGGTGCTGCCGGTACTGCAACTATATTAACATCAAGGGGAACCCTGACGCTCTCTCCACATACCAATGTTTGGCTTACATAATAGGTGGTTGTTCCTATAGTAGCTGTAGAAGGTATAGGTGCAGTGGTGCTACCTGTTCCACCCGTTGCAGTAGTAAACCATGTTAAGTTCAAACCCGTAGCGGTGAGTGCTGTTGCGGTTGAACCCTGGCAAAATATAACAGGGCTTGTAACGGTTGGTGGTGGCGGTGTATTCGTAATTGTAATTGTCATGGTCTTGGTCACCGGGCAGGCGCCGGTAGGATCGACAGAAGTAACCGTATAGGTAGAAGTAACAGTTGGTGATGCAGTAACAGTTACCCCCGTGGTAGTATTTAAATTCGGACCTGCCCAGTTATAGGTTCCATTTCCACCCGATGCAGTAAGGTCTACACTTTGTCCTACACATATACTGGCGGCATCCGGGGTAATGGATAATATATTAACCCCATCCAGCGGAATAATGGTAAAATCACAAACATCGTTTGACCACCCGTCAAACATTAAATAATAAGTATTACCCGGAGTTAAGCCATTTGCCGTAACAGGTGATATTACATCAGGGGGAAGTGGCGAATAACAACCATAAGTATTGATAGCGCCTGATCCGCAGTTGCCGTCATAAAAGAACATTTGTATTCCATCTCCATTCTGGCTGTTGGATACAAATACATTAAAGTTTGCAGTAGTAGCAGAAGCCACAAAAGTAATAAAGGAGTTATTTTCGACAGAACCACAAAATGCACTTGTTAACTCAGGCCATACGTCTACCAGGTAAGCGGCAGATGTGTTACCACAATATCCATCAAAATTGCAAACAGGTGTTGCATGTTGGCAATCATCTCCTGCGGGGGGGTTACTACCACAGTTTGGAATTACGGCAGGGGGTGGGGCAGGTGTATTATTAAAAGTAAGGCTCCAGTTATTCAGTGTACCTATATCAAAATTGAAAGACGCAGCTACACAAAGCGACCATACACCATTGGCATCCTGCCCACTATTCATATTTCCGAGGTTCTGATCAGGTATGAACGTGCCTGTATAAGGAGGAGCGCCTCCACTGATGTTTACTGAACCGTTCATGGCGAAACAGGTATTGGTATAATTATCCTGTGAATTACCATGTTGGTTAGAAAGTGTTACCACATATCCATTTGGTGCTACCAGTGATATGGTAAGATCACCATCAAAAGGATGCGTAATATTCAGGCAAACAGAAGCAAGGCCATAGGCAGCATTTATTACCCCTACGCCTGTTACTGTTATTGAATAACAGGTTGTAATTCCTGTGCCGGTACCGGTAGCAACCGGGCCACCTGTTCCATTGAATGTTTGCGCATGTAAAAAACTAAAAGAAAAAACAGTGACAAGTAATAGCAGTAGTTTGTACATAAATTAGTTTCTAGGAGTGAAGTCTTTTTGAAATTTTTTGCCGGCATTTGCAGCCAATTCTTTATTCTCTATTCCTGCCCCATAAAATTCTACTTTGTATAATGAAAGCTCAGCTATCCATGAAGTAAATTCTTCCTGTGAAACAGGTTTTACAGATTTCAAAGTAAAATATCTTACAGGGAGCCTGTCGCCCATGAAAAAAGTTACACCCTCTTTTTTCAATATACTGCTCTCAATTTTTTCAAGATCCGCCGGCCTCTTTATTCCCGACAAGACGATATAATAATCATGCGTAGTAGATAACTGGCTCTTTTGTGTTTGAGCAAAAGTGCTACCTGCCTGAACCATCATACAAAAGAACAGCAGGGATAGAAATTTATACATAAGTGAATAGTTTTAAAAAAGATTGTTTACTAAAGGATATCGGATAGAAAAAATAATAGCAGTCAGTTAAAAAGAAGCCGGTAGAATCTTCGTTTTTTTAATATGATGCTAATATAAGAAAATCTTTGAAGAAAATCCCGATTTGTGACTAAAAATAAGGCTGAAAATAGAGATTTTTCAATGTAATCACCGGGTAACGAAACAAGACCCTCCATCACCAGTTTGAGTTGCCTGAAATTAAAAATTTTTTTATTTCGTGAAAACCAGGCGAAACCGGCTTTTTATGGGATGTAAACAGCTGCTGATGCCTGGCAAGTGTGAATGAGAAATCCTGCACAGTCTTTGTTTTTATTACCCCGTACATCTCATTCTCAACTAAAAAAACAGTTATGAAAGCTTTTGGAATAGTATTGATCGTTGCCGGTATCCTGATGCTGATATTCAGGGGATTTAGTTTTACAAAAGAGAAAAAAGTAGTGGATATCGGCCCTATTGAAATAAATAAAAAGGAAAAGAAATTTGTAGATTGGCCGATGTATGCCGGCGGTATCGCGATAGCAGCCGGGGTAGTGGTTTTGGTATTAGGGTCACAGAAAAAGGGTTAGCAGTTCGCGGGAGATAAACGGTGCACTGTGTCATTTAATTCCCATTTTTAAATGCAAGCTTCATATACCGAATGACCTCTTCATTGATATCTTCTTTAAAACACATTCGCAGATAATGATTGTATTGATTGCTGCCGGGTACCCGGTTTATTTTTACAAAGCATAAATTGTCTTCATGTGGTTCTTTAAAAGGAAATACAATATCTATAAAATTTTTCCCAAGTTGGGTAATATACGCAATGCCGGTTTTTCCTGAAATGGTTATCATTGATTTATTTGGGTGAACAGAAATTTTCCCGATCAATTGGTATTCATTTATGAAATGCCTGAATAATTCAACAGTATGAGCGGACTTCCCTTTTAAAAAATCATCCAGGGTTTTCTCATTGCAGGAGTGAGATTGGTTTCTCTTTATAAAATCACGGTTGCATATGGGGCATGTCCATGTCATTCATCAAATATAAATGATTTGACAATTTGGAAATTTGGAGATTTGAAAATGAAAAGATGCTTTACATCATAATGTTGTTTGATGTTGAGAGGGTTAATTAGCACATTTTCAAATCTTCAAATCTTCAAATTCTCCCGTTCTTAAATCCCTGCCTGCCGTTTGTTAATTGCTTTGATCAAGCGGAATAAAATTTTTTCTCTTTGGTTTTTATTAATCAAATCAAAAAAATTATATGCAAGTGGCAGATCAATCTTTGGCAATAGCGCCATATGGAAATGAAGCAATCAATAAAATTTACAACATGTTGTTTTGCGATAACGCAGGTTTGTATGAAACAGGAAGCATTAAAACTTCTTACCCACATGATGTATTGCTTTCATCAACTCCTGGTACAGAAAAACTGAACGAGATCATAAACGATAAAGACCTTGATACAAGGTATAAGATACTTGCGTATCATTTACTTTCTAAAAACGGCGCAACAATAAATAATAAAGAACTATTAGGCGTAATTATAGAAGTTGGTTTACCGGAAGGGCTTGATGTGATCGCTGCTTACCAGGACGGAACTGCACGTTATATAAACTACACAGGAAAATTGTTGGTGTGGGATACACAAACAGACGAATCAAATGAATTGGTAGAGCAGCTTTTTTTGCATAGCGACTATGTTTTGAGAAAGATCGGGCCATGGGATGGTGAACGCAGGCCTGCTCCTGCAGAGGGAAATGTACGCCTCAGCTTCCTGGTTTCCGATGGTCTTTATTTTGGCGAAGGGCCATTTAATGTTTTGGAAAAGGATGCAATGGGTGGGCCGGTGATCAGGTCTGCAGCCGAACTAATGAATTACCTGATCGATAAACTTGTGCCTAGTAAATAAATTACCGTACTTATATAAAAATAAAAATGAGAAAAATTAAATCGCTTTTCGTCTTAGTACCAACAGTTATTTTTTCTACAATTGTTTACGCACAAACAAATAAAAAAGTGACAGACTACCTGCACATACCCGGTCCCGTTATATTTGAAAATAAATCATATAATTTATCGTGGACCTCGCATCCTTCAGCCGGATTTTATAAGCAAGAGTATATTCAAAAAGGAGAGAACCCGGATAGGTTCAATGCAATGATCCTTTTTGATGTTACGACAGATAACACAGATATTAAAGCCGTTGTTGCTTCAAAAATTGAAGAGATCAAAAAAATGAAAGTCTCCAATCCGCTTGTGAACTATAACAGCTTTGATAATCCAAAGACAGGGGAGTATATGATCGATTTTTTATTAAGTGCAAACGGTCCCGATGGAAAAACCAGTGTTGTTGAAAGAAATGTATATCGTTATAAATCTTTTACTGATAAATCGGGCAACAAAGGTATTATGTTGTTTGGAGTAAGTACAAGAAGTTATGGAAATGACATTGACCAGTTTTTAGTGTCATTAAAATCAAATAAGAAGGACATGGTGAATGCTGTAGCAAAATTTACACTGCCTGAGATCGCGGTTAGTAAATAACATTGATTTATAATTTATCAACAAAGCCCCAATAAGTGGGGCTTTGTTGTTTTATGAATGGGAGTTTTTTGTAACTATTCTTTGATTGCTCTTTAGGAAGAAAACCAAAACCGTTCGGAAGAACCGGCTAATGAACTAACGTAACGGGGTGTACGTTTGTTCTGCAGTTAAGAAAGAGAATTACCGGGTGATTTGGATTAAAAAATGAAGTTGCCAGGTCATTGATCTTTCACTGCTGCATGGTATTGTATAATCTTAATCAAAAAATTTTGTTTCACATGAACAACAAGAAATTAATGCGTGTTGGCCTTAGAGCAGGAAAAAATTCCCTGCTGATCTTATCTCTAGTAACGTTAGCATTTGGATGCAATAAGCCACATGTTGATCATAACGACCTGCGTGATTTTAAGCAGGTGAACCTGGTTGCAAATAAATCCAGTTATTATCCTGTGACGGTGGACCCAACTTTGCTGAATGGTTTTGGATTGGCCTGGTCCCCTAACGGTACGGCATGGGTGAATTCTGTGGGTGGCCATGTAAGTGAACTTTATAGCCCTGATGGTGTCATTGCCAGGACACCGGTTAATATCCCATCACCTACAACTGCAGGAGGTGGATTTCCGTGTGGCATTGTTTTCAGTGGCGGTAAAGGTTTTAGTCTTTCGAACGGGGCATCCGTTTTTCTTTTTGCAGGATTTGATGGCGTATTGTCTGGCTGGAACCCGGCCTCGGGCGATACTGCAAAACGTTTGAAAGGACCTTTTAATGCCCACACGAGTTATACAGGACTTGCTATTGCATCAAACCAGGGACGCAATTTAATTTATGCGGCTAATTTCGGCGATAAGAAGATCAACGTATGGGATACAACATTTGCTCCGGTACCCATGTCTTTTACAGATCCGAATTTACCTGCTGATTATTCACCTTATAATATACAAGCCGTTGGCGACCTGCTTTTTGTTATCTATGCAAAATTAGGAGCAGATGGACATGGCGTTGCCGGTAATGGTAACGGGCTCGTGAGTGTATTTAAGACGGATGGATCTTTTGTAAAAAGATTTGCATCAAACGGTACATTGAATGTTCCATGGGGTGTAACAATGGCCCCCGGTAACTTCTTCGAAGACGATAACCAGGTTAATGGAAATTATAAGACCAATGGACATAACGGAAACCATGACACGAAGGAACCGGTAATACTTGTTGGTAATTTTGGAGATGGTCGCATCAATGTATTTGACCTTGAAGGAAGATATCTCGGACAGCTAAAAGGCAGAAATCATAATACGATTGTTATTGACGGATTGTGGGCGCTTTCTTTTGCACCAACTACTGTAACTACGATTGATCCGGCAAGATTGTATTTTACAGCAGGGCCTGCACAGGAAACAGATGGATTGTTTGGATACCTTATCAAACAATAATAAAGCGATCACAAAAATAACGCCCCGGTTAAAGGGGCGTTATTATAAAAATTTCTTCATTAATCCGTAGTAACAGAATTGCCATTCGTTATAAGGGTTGCTTTATCTATAAGTCCCTGGCCTGTAGGAGGGGCAGCTGCTGATTGTACAAAGTTAATTATTTTGCCACTAAGCGCCGGCGTTATAGAAGCAAATTTATTTAGCAAATAATTTACCTGGGCGGATGGTAATATATTGCTCACAAACTGGATAGAAGATCCTGTAAAATTTGTCAGTGAATTCACTACAATAGATGTAAGATTCTGGTGGCCTGCTATCATATTATACGAGTATAAACCTGTCATCGCGGAACTTCCACTAATGGTAGTTAAAGAAGGCAGGGAGATGGTTGTTAATGCGCTGGGGCCATTCATGTTAAAAGTTGATGATGTTAATAATGGCAGCGAAAGCGATGATAATGCCGGGCAACCGTTGATATATAAATTAGCTGCAGTTGTAAGAGCAGGAAAAGATGCGGTGGTCTGTATCGTATTGCCTGAAAGATGTACGTCATCGCTTACAGTATTTAAAGACGGCAAGTTAACCGTAGTAAGGGCAACGCAGCTTTGAACGTACAATTTAGAAGCAGTTGCTAATAATGGAGCAGAAAAATTTGCAAGTGCCGAATCACCGCTTACCAGAAGTTGCTCGGTAGTCGTTAAAACAGGCAACGAAAGGGAAGTAAGTGATAGTGCATTATTGATGGTTAAATTACGTGATGTTGTAAGTACCGGTAAATTAATGGTTGCTAAATTGCGATTGGATGATATTTGCAGGTCGCGAACCGATTGCAGCGCACCAAAAGAAATGTTTGTTAATGCAGCATTCCAGACGATCAATATGGGAGTACCGTTTATAAGATTATGACTGGCCAACAATGGAAAATTGATGGCAGTAAGATCGTTGTTATACTCTATATCTATAAACCCGCCAAGCTTTGTGAGCAATGGCACGCTAAGGTTTGTAACACCTGTGTACCTTAGGGCTAACCCCATAGAATTATAAGCACTGATACCTACTTTGGTTAAGTTAGATAATGATACACTTGTTAGTGCCGGACATTGCTCAATACTGATACCACCGTCTACAGTTTGCAAATTACCAAGATCGACAGATTGTAAAACGGTGTTTCCATTTATATAAACCTCGCTGAGCTTGGTGAACATAGAAAGGTCAATCGTTGTAAGATTACTGCATGATACGATCCTGATCTCCCGTGTATTTGGCCCGTACTCAGCAGCAACTTTTGCTACCGCTTGAGCATTTGTAATATCATCTGTTAAATAAATCGTGTGTAGGCCACCGTTATTTATGGAACTAAGGGATTGCCATTGGCCATTGGTAAAATACCAAAAACCAACGTTCGCATTTGTTTGATAAACAAGTAAACCTTCAGCCGGGCTGGCAATGGCAGTTCTTTGCACATCCGTCATTCTTGGTATCAGCAATCCTTTATCAGTTGCCTGCACATGTAACATGGCGCTTGGGTCGGGAGGATTAACACCAATGCCAACCTGTGCCTGTGTTTTTATCGAGACAAAGAATATAAAAAGAACAATTGCTGCTCTTTGGAAATTTGTGAGAATAAAAAATTTTGACGACAGGTCTTTTGCGGTAGGGTGGTACATGTTATTAGTTTTATAAGTGGACAAAAACGTGGGTTAAGGTAAGTCATTATTTTGGATTTACGGCAGGGGCGGTAAATCCGGTAGTAGGCCAGTTTGAAATTTCACGTTGAGAACAAGAGAAAATTATAAGCAACAATTGTTTTTTGAAATGGCTCATTATTTCATAAATTTCAATTTTATCCATGTGAAGGGTGGGAACGCGGATGATACGGATGAACGGATCCCGATAGCTATGGGGACGGATTTAATTTTTGTTCCAAAAAATTTCGGATTGCCTCTTGTAATCAGCACTATGTTGCGCAAGCACATAAATCCGTGTTCATCTGCCCAGCCAGTATTATCCGTCTTCCAATCCTTCGCGTAAATAAAAAATATAAATAATCTTCTGAACACTTATGGTGAGAACATCGGCTACGAAACAAAAAATGTAATTTTTTTTATGCCTGGATAATTGTGAACAATTCTATCTTTTCATTTCTTCCCCGCAGTTCATGTTCTCCCAATGATATAAACTGGAATTGACTATTGTGTTTAAGTTCTTTAACAAGGTCACCGGAAATAAGCATGTCAGTATTATAACTATTGCAAAGCCCTTGTATGCGTGCAGTTGTATTAAGTGTATCACCTGTAAAAACAATTTCTTTTTTAAGTGCGCCAATCTCGCCGGTAGTTACTTTTCCAAAATGAAAACCTGCTTTAAAATCGGGCACGAGCCCGAATTTTTCACGATACTTTTTACTTTGTTTTTTCATGGCGGCTTTCATCGCAAAAAAACATTTGATGCAGTTATTGTTTTTTAATCCTTTTTTAAATTTCCACGATACAACCATTTCATCACCTACATACTGGTAAATTTCTCCTGCATACATAATAACCGGCCCCGATAGATCGGCATAGTATGTTTTAAGCATATCAAAGTATTTAACATGTCCTAAATTTTCTGCTATTGTTGTAGAAGATTTCATATCTAAAAACATAAAGATCCTTTCCTCTTCTGTGGCCTTGTGGTATTTTCCAGTAAAAAAATTAAGCAAAACTTCCTGGCCCATGCTATCACTTACTTCTGCATAAAATAGTGAAACCACGATGATGGCAGCCATGTATATGATCACACTTAAAAATGAATAGTTAGACATGAAAGCCCAAACATTATCCCAAACCTGTTTATTAAAGATGCCGGTCTTAAGTTCGATTGTGTTAACCGTAACAGTTAGTATGACCAGGAACGATAAAATGAGCAGAAGATAGATGACCGACTTATAGAATATCTTTTTACCAAAACTCATTTGCATTAATACAGCATTGAAATAAAGTATTTCAATCATGCCAATCAACAATCCTGCAATAAGAGCAGCAACAGGTGTAATAATAATAGTACCGCTGAAATTATATGGATTTCCTGTTGATGGATAATCTTGTAAATGGCCAAGTATTCCTCTTTCAAGCAACGTATAAACGATACTGAATACCAGCCATATCACACCAAAGGGAATGATGCGGGTGATGTTCCTTTTGGTTTTTGGTGATGGCATTTGAAAAGACGCGTTTGAAGGACAAGATAATTTGAAGATTTGAAGATTTGAAAATCTGTTGATGAAAATCTTTTGGTATGACATGTTGTTATCAGCAACCAGGTTAATAAGTATTGGTAGACAAAAATCGCTGCTGCTTACCCGGCCGTAGCATGAGGATTTTTTTTACATGAATAGCAACACAATTTTTATAACTAAAAAACGTTCTCAATGATTCAATATCATGACTATGAAAATTGTTTATACTTCTGTTGTTGGCATACTGCTTTTTTTTAATTCGGTTGCCCAGGTTAAATATGTTTCACAAAACGGGGCTGGTACAAAGGATGGTTCAAGCTGGGCGAATGCCTGGGGCCAGAATGAATTTGCCAATAATATTTATACCGTAGCCACTGGTACAAAGATCTGGATGGCGAAGGGATCATACAAACCTGTAAAAGATGTGAACGGTGCCACACTCACATCCGATATGAATTTTATGGCAAGCTTTGCAGTCCCTAATGGTGTTAGCCTATATGGTGGATTTGCAGGTACTGAAAATACTATACAGGAAAGGGACCCGACATTGATCCACAGTACCAACAAAACAAATATTAATGGTGATATAAATACCGTCGGTTTTCATGGTGATAATGTAAATACACTGCTTGTTTATAAAAATGCAGGTAACGGGGAAGTGATTGATGGATTAAGTTTTTCTGATGTGTTGAGCGACGGCGTTATTATTACGCTTGCAGCAAATGTTTCGACAGCGCCTGTAATAAGCAATTGCATCTTTTCAGATGTATATCCATTTGCCAATTACGGTGCTTTATATTTATCAGGCAATGCATCTACATTGAATGCAGTTCCACAGGTCAACAATTGTTTTTTTTATTATAATTTTTCTCAAAGTATTGGTGCCATGTCAGTTTCGGCATGCAAACCGCAATTCAATAACTGTATCTTCAATACCTGCATGACTTCACAATTCGGCGCCATTGCCAATTGTATCTATTTCCGTGGAGCTGCCGGCACGATCAATAATTGTACGTTTGCCAACAACCATGCACAATGGGAAAACCCTCCTGCATTATCACTGGAAAATCTTACAGATAGCCTTTATATAAATAACAGTATTTTCTGGGATAATAATTCTAATGGCATTGTGTCAAATATTTTGATCGCATCAGGTGCTAATAAGGTTTCTGTAAAAAGATCATTGTTCCAGGACCAGGATGGAGGAACAGTGCCGGCACTCATGCGCAATTGTATCAACACTGACCCGGGCTTTGTAAATAATACGAACATAATCGGGGCAGATAATATTTGGGGAACAGCAGATGATGGTAACAATCTCTCGGCTGCATCAACCTGTGTTGATAGGGGCATGAACGAATTCATTGCTTCAAATATAAATACCGATCTCGCAGGCAAATCAAGAGTTAAGGGTTGTCGCGTGGATATGGGTGCTTACGAATACCAGTCATCCTCATCTGCAGCCCCGGGGTTATACAACGGTACAATGCAAACCTGCACGCAATACACAGTACAAAGCAATGCTACATTATATATGGATACTGTAAGTTGCCATGCAATGAGTACCATACTTCCTGCTGGAGCCAATGCGGTGAGCGGGCCTGTTCATGTTTGTGTAACCAATAATGCAACGGTGCCGGTAATTAACGGTATACCATACGTGCAAAGGCATTATGATATTGAACCATTGAACAATGCTGCCAACGCAACTGCACGCATAACCATTTATTTTACCCAGCAGGATTTTAATAATTACAATGCCGTAGCAACCACTTTTCCACGTTTGCCGATTGGGCCTGCGGATAATGTTGGTATTTCACATATCATGATTGAACAGGATCACGGTACAAGTTTAACGAGTGTGCCTGGCAGTTATAGCGGCAGTACGGTGCTTATTGATCCGGATGACAATAATATTACCTGGAATGCTGCTACTGCCAATTGGGAAGTAAGTTTTGATGTAACTGGTTTTTCAGGTTTCTTTATGAAGAGCATGCAGTTGCTGCCTGTTTCGATTTTAAATTTTTCTGCAAAAGAAAACAATGGCATTGTAAACTTAAACTGGAAAACCGTGAACGAAATAAATGCCGGTCATTTCAACATACAAAAAAGTAATAACGGAAAAGATTTTTCAATTATAGGAAATGTTGCTGCTTCGGGAATAACAAATGGTTCGTTTTATAATTTTGATGACAAGCAGCCTTACGATGGACAAAATTTTTACAGGCTTGAATCGGTAGATGTAAATGGAACAAAACAATTATCAAATACTATTTCAATCAATAATGTTCATGCTGCAAATACAACAATGACCATTGCGCCGAACCCGGTACATGTACAGGCTGCCATTAATATTTCCGGTGATCTCAAAGGAATTGCTTCCATAAAAATGTATGACCTCAATGGGAGGAAGGTTATGGATATTTATTCAGGCAAATTAAACTGCCGTTTCTTTTCAATAAATATTGACGGCAGTAAAATTGAAACAGGTATTTATATTGTTGAATTGAAAATTGGAAATGAAGTTGTGAGGAGGAAGGTTGTTGTTCAATAGAAATGCTGCCGTAGCCTGGTGTTTTCACCATAAGTGTTCGGAAGTTTGAATTTTACCTGTACGAAGGATTGGACGTATGACCACGGATTTATGTTGCTGGCGCAACATATTACTGATAATATCAGGGG
Organism: Ferruginibacter sp.; assembly: GCA_047601875.1. Classification (GTDB taxonomy): domain Bacteria; phylum Bacteroidota; class Bacteroidia; order Chitinophagales; family Chitinophagaceae; genus Ferruginibacter. The sequence goes on from JASGIL010000001.1 coordinate 3,591,539, forward strand.
TAAATCCGTAATTTTTTGGAACAAAAAATTAAATCCGTGATCATCTGCTTATCCGTATCATCCGTCTTCCAATCCTTCGCTTAAATAAAAAATCTTCCGAACACTTGTGGTGTTTTCAGCAGCCACGTTTACGAGATGATTAAGTTTTCTCCTGTAGTTGTTCTGAGTTTATAAACTCAGAACGGTCCCGATTATTCAATAAATAAATTGATCAAAAAATATTACATTTATAAAGTCTCAATCCCAAACCTCCGTTACCAGCAAGATCATTGTAGACCCTAAATTTTTTACGAATGAAAATCTTGCTTTCTGTTTTAGCCGGACTCATGATCTTTATTTCCTCCAAAGCACAGGTAGGCATTGGAACAACAACACCAAACAATCGAGCCGCACTGGAAATACAGGACACTGCAAGGGGGCTGCTCATTCCCCGTTTAACAATGGCCCAGCGTTTGGCCATTCAAAGTCCACCGGAAGGTTTAATGGTATATCAAAAAGATTCTACAAAAGGATTCTGGCATTTTGATGGTGTGCAATGGAGGAATATTTATTCTTCCAGCTATACAACCTCTGTTGGAGGAAAGAATAAAATAGTGATAGCCGATTCGGTAACCAATGCACAGGCGCAAGCTATACTTGCAGCAGAATTTGGTCCCAATACGCAGGAGATATATGTTTATCGTTGCGCATTACTTACCAGTTTGGACCTTTCAATGTTTAAAACAAGTACCAATATTATTATTACGGACAATCCTGTATTGGCAAGTGTGAATTTATCTAATTTAAAAAGCGCGGCCGGGCATCTTTATTTCAACAATTGCCCCTTATTGGTAAGTATAAATTTTTCATCGCTTGAAAATATATATTTTAATGCAGGGTCATCCGATTATGCAGTTTATATTTCTAAAGTAAACCTGCCGGTTTTAAATTTTCCTGCTTTGAAAAGAGTGGATGGTGCATTTAGTCTTTTTTCCAATATATCACTGAGTACTATTCTTCTGCCATTATTGACGGAAGTAACGATCTTAAGCATCACCTGGAATACACGCCTTGGCACATTTTCAGCCCCTATGTTGGCAAAATGTGACCTTATCTACCTGGATGCAAATAATCACCCGAGCTTTAGTACATTATCTTTTCCATCCCTTACTACGGTGGGCCGCATTGTTATGCGAAGGATGTATATTACAAGCCTCAGCTTCCCGGTTTTATCAAGATTCACCCAGGTTCCCCAATATGATAATAGTGCAACTTCATTCATAGTCGATTGTACGTTATTGACAAATATAGAATTTGGGAATATAGTACAGTTTTCAAATGATGGATTTCAGATAAAGTGTAAACTGTCATCATCGGGCGTCAATTATCTTTTAAATAAATTTGTATCAATTGCACCAGCGATCACCGGGAAAAATTTTGATTTCAGGATGACGCCCGGTGCCCCTCCAACCGGGCAGGGAATTACTGATAAAGCTACATTGATTACAAATGGAAATACAGTTACAACAAATTGAGTTTTATTTAATAAATATTGATCAAAAAATATTACTTGTATAAAACTGAATTCACAACCTCTGTTACCGGCAAGATCATTAAAGACCCTAAACTTTTATAAATGAAAATCTTGCTTTCTATTTTATCCGGACTTACGATCTTTATTTCATCCAATGCACAGGTAGGCATTGGAACAACAACGCCAAACAATCTTGCTGCATTGGAAATACAGGACACTGCAAGGGGATTGCTCATCCCCCGTTTAACAATGGTCCAACGTTTGGCCATTCAAAGTCCACCAGAAGGTTTAATGGTATATCAAAAAGATTCTACAAAAGGGTTCTGGCATTTTGATGGTGTGCAATGGAGAAATATTTATTCCTCATCATATACAAATTCTGTTGGAGGAAAAAATAAAATAATCATTGTTGATTCTGTAACGAATGCACAGGCCCAGGCGATCATCGCCTCTGACTTTGGCCCAATACGCAGGAAATTTACGTTTATAGTTGTTCGCAACTTACCAGTTTGAATTTATCAATGATCACTACCACTACCAATATTTTTATTGCAGATAATCCTGTACTTACTTCGGTTAATCTTTCTAACTTAAAAACTGTTGTCGGGCATCTTTATTTTCACAATTGTCCCTTACTTAATTCTTTAAATCTTTCATCGCTTGAAAGTGTATTTATGAATTCCGGTTCTTCAGACTATGCTATAGCAATAGATAAAATCAATGTAGTTAACCTGGCTTTTCCTGCTCTTAAAAAGATTGTTGGTGCCATGAGTATGTCTTTCAATATATCATTAAATACCGTCAGTTTTCCTTTATTGAAAGAAGCGACAAGTTTAGGTATGACATGGAATAGCCATCTTACAAGTTTGTTGGCTCCGGAATTAACAAAAGCCGATTTTATTTACCTGGAAGGAAATCTTGCAACAGGCTTTAGCACATTATCTTTACCTTCTCTTAGTTCGATAGGTCAGATATATATCAATAGGAGTTATCTCACGAGCATTTCCTTCCCGGCTTTAACAAGAATTACGGCTGTTGCACCATTACCAACACAGGATATTGGCTCTTACATAACAAACTGCACGTTATTAACCAATATTGAATTTGGCAATTTGGTTCAGTTTTCTAACGATTACTTTAACATCAATGCAAAATTACCTTCATCAGGAGTAAACTATCTTTTAAACAAATTTGTATCCATGAGTCCTTCCATCACGGGAAAACATTTTGATTTTAGAATGACCCCACTTGCCCCACCTACCGGGCAGGGAATAATTGATAAAGCTACATTAACAACAAATGGAAATACGGTAACCACGAATTGATCTGTGAATCAATATACCCGGGGTTGTTTCTGAAAACAGTATTCAAAGATTTTAATTATGACAAGGCGTAGCATTAAAAAGATGAATCTGGCTTATATAAAGTCCTGAAGCACGGCAACCGTAAGGAAGCGCTGTTGCATTACACCGATACCAGTTACTGCCTTTTGGTATTACTGAAGGGTTACATACAACCGTTGTAGTTGCATCGGGTGCAGGATTGGGAAAGTATGAAATATCATTAGAAGCCCATGTGCCGGAATTGATGAGTACTTCTCCATAAAAATTATCAGTAACACCAGAGGTTCCGGAAAATTTAAATATTTCCCCGGCTTCAGGCGATAATTCACCTGAACTGGCGCCTGTGGCAGCATTGATCAGCCGCATTTTGCTAACACCATTACCCTGCCCGGGAGAAGTGTAGCATCTGAAATCAATTGAACATCTTTTAGGGGCGTCTTTAAGATTTAGATACCTAAATCCTGAAAGTGCCGCGGTAATTACAATAACGAGCACGGAAAGAAAAAGAATTTTTTTCATACAATTTATTTTTATTGTTTTTAAAAAATGGAGAGATAAATTATGAGCACAAATGGAGCCAGAATGGAGGGTGTTTTCACCCATTTTTTTGGTGATTGTGTGTGGGGTAAATAATCATTTAGCCAGGTTGCCGGAAAAGTATATTATTATTATTTGGAAGTTTATTTGGTTTGTGAATTTCGGTACGTAAGGCAAGCGCCAAGGGTTTGTAAGATTCAGGTTATTAAGTACGGAGTGGCTTACCAAATGAGGTGCGTGATTAATGTATTAACGTGACCATACCCTTTTTATAACCTGGCCTGGCCCTCTTAATTGATAATGGCATTGCCAGATATAAACACCCATGTCTGAGTTGCCCCTGTTAATATTGCCATCCCAACCTTGATTTGGATTATTGGTTGAAAATATTTTTTCTCCCCACCGGTTAAAAATTTCTAATTGAAAAGAAATTAGTTCTCCAAATATTTTTACTTTAAAAAGATCATTTATATTATCACCATTAGGGGTAAACGCATTTGGGATAAAAATTCCTTCAATACAATCTTTGGCAACAATAGTAATAGTATCGCTGCCGGAACATCCTGCCCCGTCTCTTACGGTAAGAATATAATTGCCAGGTTGGTTAATGGAAATTGCTGGTTCTTCGGAGCCGTTGGACCATAGATAATGTGTATATACATTTGTGGCTGTTAATTGTATTTTTTCAAATTCACAAACGTAATCGAGCGGCTTAAGAAAATCTGACGGAATAGGTAATAAGTTATTTATCCTTATACTATCGGTCGATGTACAATTATTCATATCTGTAACCTGTACCCAATAAATACCAGCTTCTGAAATTGAAAAAGTAGGCGAAGAACTTAAATCCTGCCATTCATATTGAGAGAAAGTTCCTGGATTAAGTATAATCGAAGTGCCATTGCAAATGTCTTTATCCCCGCCCAGTTGAGGATTGGGTTTCGGGTTAACAATTAATGATGTGGTAATAATAGAATCACAGCCAAGATAGTTATTAAGCGTGTCTTTATAAATTCCGGAAACAGTTTGATTCGCACCTCCGGCAAAGTAATTTTCACCATCACAAATTGAAGCGCTTACAGATGTGCTGCTTTTAGGATTTACTAATAGATTCAACGTACGAATGCTGTCGCAACCATTTGCTGTTGGAAAATTATCAGAGTAAGTTCCTGTTTGATTATATCCCCAATAATTTTCTCCTTCACAAATTACGGCATTGTAAAAGGAATGCGCTGCAGGTATAATTGTCAGGTGTAAGGTTCGTATACTGTCACAACCATTGGCTGCAACATAGTTGTCAATAAAAGTACCGGTAGTATTATGGCCCGCATAATTTTGACCTTCGCAGATGGAAATATTAATTGTGGAAGAAGAACTTTGTTTTATTGTCAGGTTTAAATTAAGGATACTATCGCATCCGTCGGCACCGGTAAGTGTAACTGAATAATTACCACTAACCGTATACGTTTGTCCCTCCCACAAATAACTATCACATGCAACAACAGTATTTGTATTGATCGACCCGCCAATGGTCAGTTGTAATTCTATTGTGCTATCGCAACCAAAAGAATTTAACAACGATTGGTTATAGGTGCCGCTTGTAAAATAGGTCTGTCCATTCAATGTATAAGAATTGCAGGCATTCACGCTGATCAGGGAATTGGTGTTTTGAGCGCATTGACTAAGCTTAACAGTGAATCCGCCCTGTGGACTGGCAGTAAGATTATAAGTGCTTATATCCGGATCAAAATCCGTAGTGCCATTGAACCAACCCGATAAATAAATATTTTTCAGGTTATCCAATGCCATAGACAAGGCCGCAGTATTTTCCGTACCGCCTATCCTGGTCGCAAAAACAAAACTACCGTCATTCAATAGTTTAACGATAAATATGCTAAATGAACTGGTCGCAGAAAGCTGGTAAACAGCCGGGCCCGGATCAAAATCTATATCTCCTGAAAAGGGGCCGCAAGCATATATTGCATTATCATGATCAACAGCAATTGAATAACTTTGGCAATCTCCTGTGCCTTCAAATTGTTTGGCCCATACAAAATCACCTGCCGGATTTAATTTAAGTATAAAACCCTGGCGATTTACTCCGATGGGATTTAGCAAATATGTTCCAGGACCTGGATCAAAGTCAGTAGGAGAAGCAAATTCCCCGGCAACATACACATTTCCAAAATTGTCTAATGCAATTCCATGATTAATTTCATGAAAACTTCCTGTGATCTGTTTTGCCCAAACAAAATTGCCATTAAAATCCAATTTTGATATAAAGGCATCGGACCATCCGGGATCTGCATTAAGATTGTAAACACCGGGACCGGGATCAAAATCACAAATACCATAAATTAACCCTGCTGCGTAAACGTTTTCCTGCGCATCGACAGTAATTGAATGGCAAACTATGGAATAACCAGAAAAATGTTTTGCCCAAAGAAAGGAGCCATTATTATCAAACTTTGAAATGAACACATCCTGGTCCGAACCAGTTGCACTGATGTTGTATACTGCGGGACCAGGATCAAAATCGGCAGTGCCGGTAAAGAGGCCTGTAACATATACGTTGCCTGAAGCGGCGGTAGTTATAGAATAACCTGAGTTTCCGGCAATGGGAGATGATTCTGCAAGCTTATTGGCCCAAACAAAATTGCCATTACCATCAAGTTTAAGTAAATAAGCTGCATAGCCCCCGAGTTGTGTACAGGTAAGATTAAATACTCCCGGTCCGGGATCAAAGTCACAAGTGCTGGTGAAAAAACCAGTGAGATAAACGTTTCCGAAACCATCTATGCCAATAGCACGAGCCCCGTCATTTAATAAAATATAATTGTTCGAAATCTGTTTTGCCCATATAAAATTTCCAAGAGGGTCATATTTGACGATAATAACATCGCTATAACCTGCAGAAGTAAGATTATAAACCGCTGGCCCCGGATCAAGATCTGCTGTACCTATTAAAATTCCTGAAGTGTAAACATTTCCCGAAATGTCTTTAGTTGTAGCTGTTGCATATCCAACGCTAAAAGCATTTGCCCATTTAAGAGATAATTGCTGGGCGAATAATTTGTTTCCACAAAAAAGGATAAAGAAAAATATTAGTTTTGATTTCACTGCGTCTTCAATTTAATACAGATCAGCCAAATCAAATATACATTTATTATCATAAAAATAACGAGGACATCTATTGGATATGCCATCATTTATAAGTTACTGTTTTCAATAATCAAGTTGTTTTATTGTACAAATTCCTTACCTTTGCGCCGCTAAAAGGTTCTCCACCCGGCTTCCCGGAGCACTTATTTAGCATAACATGAGAGCATAATACATCATATCGAACCCCGAATAGCTTGAAAACCAGCTGTTCTTCTACGGGGAAAGTGTATGCAGGCGGGAATCGGGAATCGACCTGTAGCGAGTCAAAACAACAAATTCAAAATCAACATTTAAATAAACAAACAATGGGAGACTTACGTTATCAAAGAAACTTTGGAATTGCGGCGCATATCGACGCGGGCAAAACCACTACTACCGAGCGTATCCTTTATTACACCGGTGTGAATCACAAAATTGGTGAGGTGCATGATGGCGCCGCTACCATGGACTGGATGGCACAGGAACAGGAGCGTGGTATTACCATTACTTCAGCGGCAACAACCTGCTTCTGGAACTTTCCAATGGTACAAAACAAAAAAACGCCTGATACCAAGCAATATAAATTCAACATCATCGATACTCCGGGTCACGTGGATTTTACCGTAGAGGTAGAACGTTCACTGCGTGTGCTTGATGGTTTATTGGCTTTATTCTGCGCCGTATCTGGTGTGGAGCCTCAGTCTGAAACCGTTTGGCGCCAGGCTAACCGTTACAAAGTACCACGTATCGGTTTCGTAAATAAAATGGATCGTTCTGGTGCTGATTTCTTAAACGTGGTTAAACAGGTTAAAGAAATGCTGGGTGCAAAAGCAGTTCCATTACAGTTACCAATAGGTGCTGAAGATAATTTCAAAGGCGTGGTAGATCTTATTACCATGAAAGGAATGATCTGGGACGAAGCAGGACAGGGTATGACTTACAACGAAGTGCCTATTCCTGATGATATGCTGGAAGAAGTGAACGAATGGAGACAACACCTTGTTGAGGCTGTTGCTGACTATGATGATAAACTTTTGGAAAAATTCTTCGATGATCCAAATTCGATCACTGAAACTGAAATACATGAAGCGATCCGTAAAGCAACGATCGATATTTCTATCATCCCGATGATGTGTGGTTCTTCTTTTAAAAACAAAGGAGTACAAACTGCATTGGATGCGATCGTTCGTTACCTGCCTGGTCCTTTGGACATTGAAGCAGTAAAAGGAACAAATCCTGATAACGGAGAAGAAATTTTACGTCATGCAGATGCAAAAGAACCATTCAGTGCATTGGCATTTAAGATCATGACTGATCCTTTCGTAGGTCGCCTTGCATTCTTCCGTGCTTATAGCGGCCGTTTGGATTCGGGTTCTTATGTTTTGAATACCCGTACAGGTAAAAAAGAACGTATCAGCCGTATCATGCAGATGCATGCAAACAAACAAAACCCTGTTGATTTCATTGAAGCAGGTGATATTGGTGCAGCAGTTGGTTTTAAAGATATCAAGACGGGGGATACTTTGTGCAACGAAGAAAACCCGATCGTTCTTGAAGCAATGACCTTCCCTGAACCGGTTATCTCTATCGCGATCGAACCTAAAACACAGGCCGACGTTGATAAAATGGGTATGGCAATCGCAAAACTTGTTGAAGAAGATCCTACATTACGTGTACGTACAGACGAAGAAACAGGCCAAACCATTTTGAGTGGTATGGGTGAGTTACACCTTGAGATCATTATCGACAGGATGAAACGTGAATTTAAAGTTGAGATCAACCAGGGTGCACCACAGGTTGCTTATAAAGAAGCATTCCGCACCATGATCCAACACAGGGAAACGTATAAGAAACAAACGGGTGGTCGTGGTAAATTCGGTGATATCGTATTTGAGATCGGGCCAGCAGATGAAGAATGGCTGAAAGAAAATCCAAAAGGTGGTTTACAGTTTGTAAACGATATTTTCGGAGGTAGTATTCCAAAAGAATTCATCGCACCGATCATCAAAGGTTTTACTTCAAGTATGAACACTGGTGTACTGGCAGCATATCCTGTTATCGATATGAAAGTAAGGGTATTTGATGGTAGCTACCATGATGTGGATTCTGATGCGATCTCTTTTGAATTGTGCGCTAAGCAAGGTTTCCGTGAAGCTGGTAAAAAAGCCAAACCGGTATTGCTTGAACCAATTATGAAAGTAGAAGTGTTGACTCCTGATCAATACATGGGTGATGTAACGGGTGACCTTAACCGCCGTCGTGGTATGCTTGAAGGTATGGATAGCAAACACGGTGTACAGGTTATCAAAGCAAAAGTACCTTTGAGCGAAATGTTTGGTTATGTAACGCAATTGCGTTCATTGTCTTCAGGTCGTGCTACTTCAACCATGGAATTCAGTCACTATTCTCCTGCACCAAATAATATTGCAGAAGAAGTGGTAGCGAAGTCTAAGGGTAAGTTGAAAGTGGAAGATTAATAATCGGCAATCGGGAATCGGCAATTGTTGAAACCTGGATGTTTATGATATAAGGCCTCGTTCGAAAGAACGAGGCTTTTTTTGTCTGAACTGTGATTTGTTTGATTAAATGAAAGCTATGATTAGAAAGAAATTAAAATCATCGTCCATCATTTGATCACACTAATCATAGTTCAGACAACAGCTGTCGGGTGTTTTCACTACCTTTAAACCGCCTTTACTTACAATGTACAGTTTTACCTAAAAACGCATACATGAAAACTATTCTACTCATTTTCTTTACAATAATTCAATTGATATCTTATTCCCAGGCACCAGTTCCTTTGCCGGGTTTTGGAACGAATGGTAAAGTAACTACCGCATTTCCACCTGCTATAGATGCAGCTGCTGAATGCATGGTAGTACAACCGGATCATAAGATATTACTTGCGGGAAATTCTTTTCTTACAACATATGATATTGCAGTTGCCCGCTACAATCCTGATGGAACATTGGATGATAGTTTTGATGGAGACGGCAGGCTTATAATCGGCCTTGAAGCTACAAGTCATGAGGATGCCTTTGGTATGGCGCTACAGACAGACGGAAAAATAGTGTTGGTGGGATATACTTCTATTAATAGCAGCACAAGTGGCTATGATCTTTTGATTGTGCGTTTGAATCCTGATGGCAGCATGGATAATAGCTTTGATGGTGATGGAATGGTGATCACAGATTTTAACGGGGGAGCACAAATTGGAACATCTGTTGTCATCCAACCGGATGGTAAAATAGTTGTAGACGGGCATCACAGGAATAATGGTTCTGTAAAAAATGATTTTTTTATTGCCCGTTATAATAGTGACGGTAGCCCGGATATCAGCTTCAATGGAGATGGTAAAAGAATAACGGATTTTAATGGTGAGAATGATTTTGATGAAGAGATGGTTATGCAAGACGACGGAAAATTCCTGATAGGTGGTTGGTCAAGTAATGGCATCAAAAATCAATTTGCGATCGCACGCTATAATAGCGATGGAACATTAGATGATAGTTTTGACGGAGATGGAATGCTTACTACGGACCTGGGAGTTACGGATGATAAGGGAAGGGCGATCGTTGTACAGGCTAACGGGGATATCGTAGTAGCCGGGCAAGCCACCGTTGGTAGCGACGTAGTATTTGCATTGGCAAGATACAAGCAGGATGGCAGCCTCGATAATTCATTTAATGGAAATGGAAAAGTGATCACACCTGTAGCAGGGTATACATTTAATTCTATTCAACACCTGGTGATCCAAAATGACGGGAAAATAATAGCAGTTGGCGGTGTTGATGATAATGTTGCTAACAGGAATTGTGTTTTACTGAGGTATACAAGTGCAGGAGTATTGGACAATAGTTTTGGTGTGAATGGGGTGGCATATGCAGATTTCGGGATTGGGTATGAAGGCCTTTATGATGTGAAATTAGTTGGCGATACAATTTATGCAGCCGGAAATTCCGAAGCTAATAATCCCGGTGCTAATTATGATTTTGCATTTGCAGCATTTCTCAACGATCCACAGATCGTAGCGTTATCCTCAATAAGCTTTACTGCAAAAAATGAAGATGAAAAAGTAAAACTCCAATGGCAAACAAATGCTGAAGAGAACACAACTGAATTTATGATTGAACGCCACGAAGGCGATGGAAACTTTAAAACGATCGGGCAGGTACATGCAGCAGGCAATAGCGATGTCTTAAAAAATTATTCATTCAATGACACAAAACCTGCACAGGGTATTAATTATTACCGCCTGAAATTGTATAATACAAATGGAAAATTCAATTATAGCAAAACGCTTACGGTGGAAATAAATAAAACAGGCATCTCTGTTTTTCCTAATCCTGTTGATGATATCTTATATATTCAAACTCAGCACATGAATAGATCAGCAAACATATCTTTTGTTGATGCTAATGGTAAAATACTGCGATCACAATCCATCACTACGAATGCTGCAGGGATATTTAAACTATCTGTAAAAGAGCTGAGTGCGGGCAATTATTTCATACATATTGTTATAGATGGCAATAAAAAAACAATTCCTTTTATTAAACAATAACATAAAGTAGTTACATATAAAGTGTTTGCATAAAAAATTGAGTCTCATTCTTAGGAACGGAGCTTTTTTTATTGGTGCGAATGGTTTATGAGAAGGATTGGAAGACGGATGATACGGGCTGGGCGGATGAACACGGATTTTATATTTGCTTCGAAAATATATCGGATTATTAACCCAGGTAATGATGGGCTATCCAACTGATTTTGTTGAGAAAAATACGCTATTTTAAGATGCTGTTTGATTTGAAATGATAACTGATGGGTTTATTTTGGCTTTAAAAAAATCATGTTATTATTTGAAGAAAAAACAGAGCTGATTATTCAATGCTTTTATACTGTTTATAATAAACTTGGTTATGGTTTCCTTGAAAGGGTTTATGAAAACTCATTAATGATAGAACTTAAAAAACAAGGGCTTAATTGCTTGTAACAAGTATCCATTAATGTTTATTATGATAATAATATAGCAGGAATTTATTTTGCCGACATTGTTGTTGATAATAAAATTATACTGGAAGTAAAAGTCTTAAATGGCGAAATAATCAAAGAGCACGAGCTTCAACTTCATAATTATTTAAAGGCAACAGATATTGAAGTGGGATTGATTTTAAACTTTGGTAAAAAACCAACCTTTAAAAGAAAAATATTTACTAGAAATCGCTAACTATCTACATTTTTTGGAACAAAAAAATATATCAGTGTTCATCCGCCGTACCAGTCTCACCCGTCTTCCAATCCTCCGCATCAATCAAATGTCAAACACTAATCAGCTTCGTTACTTTATTAATATCCAACGTAACCTTATAAATAAAATCAATTTGCTCTGCTAAATGTTTGTCAGGGGGAATATCTTTCGCTGAAGTTTGCAAAAGTGCAGTCTCATTAATATCTATTTTAAAATCCTTATCAAGTTGTTGTAATCCTTGTTTAAGTGTATTGATAGAACGTTTTACCTGCTGCGTAATTTCTTTTGGATAATGTTTTTGTTCTGTTTGCAACATATCGGCAGAAAGGCTGGCAATATTGGATGATAATACATGATTCAGTACAACAAACTCATAAATGATCTTACCATTCCGTTGTTTGTTTTTTGGTTCAGATAACATTCGGTTGAATGCTGCAGAGAGATTTGCAGTGCTGACATACACTTCCTTTCTTGCCAATTTGTATTCAAGTGTGGGAATTTGTTTGCCTGTTAAAAAGGATAGCAGTTTGTCAAGGTAATTGGTATTGGCCTTTAATACATTTTTCATATAAGTATCCAGCTGTACCGATTCCCAATGTGGAAACAATAAATAACTGGCAAGAAAAGAAAGTACGCAGGCAATACCGGTGTCCAGTAGCCGCTCTTCTGCAACTTTTACCGTTCCAAGCCCAAGTAAATTAAATAGAATAAGAATATAAGGTGTGGTGAAGATCACCATTACAATATAATTCAGGCGTTGGTAAGTATAAGTACCAAGCATAAAAAAGACAATGATGCCGAACAATACATTACGGTCATGTATGAAATAAAGGATCAGCAATCCGATCACACCACCAGCAAGTGTACCTGCAAAACGTTGAATATTTCTTTCTTTTGTAAGACTGAAACCAGGTTTTAAAATGATAATGATAGTAAGCAATACCCAGTAACTATGGTGTCCGTAAGATATCAGTTTCGTGATCGTAAAACCAGCCACACAAGTGATCATCATACGCAATGCATGCCTGAAAACACCTGAGCTTAACGTGAGGTTGTTCCTGAAAATGACAAGGTCTATTTCAGTATGTGATACAAACTTGGAATAATCACTTTGGCTACGCATGCGTCCCTTAGGTGAAATGGTGAGGCTGAAATAATTGCTCAATTCATCAATGTGCTCACCAAGGTTGCGCAGGTTGACAAGTATCTTTTTTAAAACAAGGTTGCTGTTGTTCTTGTCTTCGAGTGCATCAACTTTCTTTTTTAATTCGTCCAGTGCAGGTATCAGTTCGTATTGTTTTTTATAAGAACTGTTTGATTGAATGGCCAGGCCGATCTCATCCAGTTCCTGTGCGATATTTTTTATTATTTGAGATACATCATCAAGAATACCTGTTGATCCAAATCTTTGTCTTAATAATTTATAGTCGTACCATGTTGCCATGATCTGTTCATAAAGATCAACGGTATCTGCAAAAGTGAGCACAAGTAAACGTGCTGTACGGGATGGTTCTTTTAAAATATCTTTATTCTTAAACAATAACTCCCGGGCAGCATCCTGTTTTTCATTTACAACAATTTGTTGCGTTACCAGTTTGCGGTATTCATCTTCAAAATCGATCCTGGTATCATACAGTTCTGATTTTATGCGAAGGAATTTTGCGGTCTCATGTATGCAATCACCCAATGCACGCTGGGCAGGGCGATAAGGCGTAAGCCTATAAAAAAGCAAAGCGATGAGCAGGTACCAGGTTCCGCCGGCCAGGATCAATAAACTATCAGTAAAGGTTACCTGCGCTGCAGTAATATCCGACATGCGAAGGATCATCACCAGCAAAGCTGCCGTTCCTACAGACGCGGCCCGGTTACCATACACACTCAGCATGGTAAAGAAAAAGGCAGACACTGCTACAAGCAATCCAAGAAAAAAGATGTTCTGGTTTAAAAATCCTGTTAATAATGACATTGCAAAAACGAAAGCAATACAGTACAGTATTCCATTTCGTTTATGATCAACCGGGCCCGGAATATCGCAAAGGCTTACACAAAATGCGCCCAGTGCAATGGTAAGTCCCGTGGCCATTTCACCAAACTGTGCAAAGATGATCACGGGTAATATGATCTCGAGGGTAACACGAATTCCGTCTGCCAGGTATTGGCTGAAAAAGAAATAGCGGAGTTGTTGCTTGTTGGGGGAGATCACGGGTGCAAGTTAGATATTGGATGTCAGATATCAGATTTCAGAAATCAGCTGTGCTTTTAATTCGAATCAATTTTATGAATACATTTCAAATTGATCAGATCAGCTGACATCTGATTTCTGACATCTGATATCCCTACCCGATACTATATTTGCCAATCAAGAAAACAACAGTATGCAGCAAACGGATACGATCAATAGAACGATCAACTTTGTAAAAGAAACACTCAAAGGAGCCGAAGGCGGCCACGACTGGTTTCACATAGAACGTGTATGGAAAAACGCAAAAACAATTGCCGCAACGGAAAAGGTAAATATGTTCGTTGTTGAACTTGCTGCTTTGTTGCATGATATTGCTGATGCAAAATTTCATGATGGTAATGAAAATATCGGCCCTGAAAAAGCAACTGAATTTTTAAAAAGCCTGCAGGTAGATGATGAAGTGATCAAACATGTTGAAGCCATCATGCGTAATATTTCTTTTAAAGGAGGAAATTTTAAAGCAGACTTTTCTTCTCCTGAACTGGCCGTGGTACAAGATGCCGACAGGCTCGATGCATTGGGTGCGATCGGCATTGCACGTGCTTTTAACTATGGTGGTTTTAAAAACAGGGAGTTGTACAATCCCAGTGTGAAACCTGATATGGAGATGAATAAAGAAACCTATAAAAAATCTACGGCTCCAACCATCAATCATTTTTACGAGAAGTTATTGTTGCTAAAAGACAGGATGAATACGGGAACGGGGAAACGAATGGCGGAGGAACGGCATGTGTTTATGGAGACGTATTTGGACCAATTTTATAAGGAATGGGAAGGAAGAAGCTGATTTAAGCTGCAAGCTATAAGTTTCAAGCTGTAAGTTTTTTTAGCTTGTAAATCCTATCTGTATTTAAAGAGCTTTCGATGAAGAAATTAAAACTTCAAAATTAAAACATCAGACTTGCAGCTTGCAGCTTTTAGCTAATAGCTCCCTACATTTGCAACATGAGAATTTTTCTAATCGGTTTCATGGGCAGCGGAAAAACACATTGGGGTAAGGTATGGGCCGACGTACATGAGATCCCATTTTACGACCTCGATCAAATAATTGAAAAGTCGGAAGGTAAATCCGTGCTCGATATTTTTGAAAAGAATGGTGAGAAATATTTCAGGTTCAAAGAATCCATTGCGCTTCGAACCATGACGGCATACGATAATTGTATCATAGCCTGTGGTGGTGGTGCCGCCTGCTTTGATGAAAATATCGACTGGATGAATGAAAACGGCCTGACCATCTACCTGCATGCATCCCCGACGGAGCTGTTGGAAAATATCATGAAGGAAAAAGACAAACGTCCACTCCTTAATAAAGTAAATGAAGCAGAACTTTTATTTTTTATCCAGAAAAAACTGGAAGAGCGTATTCATTTTTATGAACAAGCGAAACTGAGACTGAGGGTGGAGGAGTTGAATGAGGAGAGTTTGAGGAGGGTGGTATCGTCGCCGTTGAAATAGCTGGGAGCTGCAAGCTATAAGCTTCGAGCTGTAAGTCTGATGTTTTAATTTCAAAGGTTCTTTTGGTAATTGATAACGCTTTTATAAAAGAATTTACTAATCAAAAAGAACAAGCTTGCAGCTTATAGCTAACAGCTTACAGCTAAACATGCATAAAGGTTTTCTCAAAACAGCCACCCTCCTCGCAGCCATCTCCATCGCATTTGGTGCATTTGGTGCTCATACTTTAAAAGAGATGAATGTAACGCAGGATGCGGTTTCCATTTTTGATACTGCGGTTCGTTACCAGTTCTATCATGTGTTTGCTTTATTGATTGCAGCTATTTTATATAAAGATTTTCCTTTTAAAACAACAGCGTGGGCCTGCAGGCTTTTTATTCTTGGTATTATTTTATTCAGCGGTTCACTCTATTTTTTAACGTGGGTGAAAGCTGCTGTGATACCGGGTTATAATTTTGTTGGCGCTGTTACGCCTGTGGGTGGCCTTGCATTTATTGCGGGATGGATCTGTTTGTTTGTTTCATTTTTTAAAAAATAATCCATTACAGGTCATCATTTATTATACAGCTGTTATGCTACCGGGCTTACCGGAAATAATTCCCTGCTGGTTAATATATTTTTCTTTTGGTGAAGTGTATATTTTCCAGATAGGGTAAAGTGGAGACCTTGATAAATTGCCCGGCTCCCAAACCATTTCAGCAGTAACATTATTATCTGAGTTACATAGTTCCAGGGCACGGTTTTTATTTATAGTTAAATGAGCCGAAGTGCCTGGCAGCCGGGCAGAAATTCTTATATCTCCTTTCGTTGTTCCAATAGCAGCTATTGCAATGGATGCATCTGTTTTTCCAAAAATCACTAAATAATAGTCAAACCCTTCGTTACTTAAATTGATTACTCTATAAGCATATGCAGGTACTGATGGTAGCAGGTCAAAAAATTTCCTTGCTGATTCAATAGCTTCTGTTTCTATTATTTCAGTCATTAGTAATTATTTCTTTATTTACGCTGCTTTACTAAACGCCTTTTGCGTCATCATGAAGCTGTGTAAATATAGCGCCATCTATGCGAACGTAAACGTGCCTTGAACCAATGGTAAACATATGAAAGGGCCAGAATGGTGATAATGATTCACGACAAGGTTTCCAAACCAAAGTAGGATAAAGACAATATGCTTCGGGGTGGATGACCATTCTTCCAAGTTTATCATCATCATGCATAATTTTTGTGTTTACAACCTTTTTTACAACCTCTTTCCTGTTATATGCAGATGAAAGGTGTGGTGCAGGTTTGGGTAATATAACGCCTTGCTTATAATCGCCATACCTTGCATCAATGCTCATTAGGGCATTTGAATTTGCTTCTGTATCGTTGAATGGTATAATGTAATAATAGCTATTTGCCCTATCAAGTCGTTGAACAAGCACAGGCTCGCCGGCCTTGCTTTCGCTGAGTGCTTTTTTCCACCATTTTTTCCTGGTCAATCCATAAAGCTTAATTCCATCAAATGCCAGTCTTTCAATTTCTTTTTTATCAATAATCTTTTTTCCATCAAAGGGAGATTGGTGCCTTACTGATTTACCCGGAATTTCTGATGCCGGCAATGGGTCACATATCGCTACAAACTTTCCGTTCCAGTGGCCAAAGTTAATACCGGTCATATAATCTGTTTGCCAGGTATTATAAGAAATATGCTCATTGGCAACACCATGTACCCCGCCACTTCCGCATGTGTCACCAACAGTGTGGGGTGGTGGTGGCGCTGCCAATGTTATATATGGCCATGGATTATTTATATCAAATGCGTTGATGGAATAAGAATTATCTGTGGAATTTGCAGGGTCGGCACTTATATCATAACCCCTTACAACAATCCAGTGCGCCGCATGGTATACCATTGCAATTGGGGCAACCTGGTAATGAAAAATTGTCCAGACAATTTTTCTTGAAATGGAATCTTCATTGTTTAATGCAAACAATACAAAAGTATTGGTGAATGAAGCAGGCTTCCTGTTAACCATTGTCCATTGCAAACCATCAGGGGCCGTATACCACCCTGATTCAGTAACGCTATGGTTATGATTATCTGTATAAAGATCGTCCTGGTCCAATAAGCCAGCACCAATTTGTGCAAGTACCATTTGGGCGCATGCTGCTCCGCAATAATAATCTGTATCCTGCTGATGTTGTTGCACATCAAGATTTTTTGTTGGCATAATATATTTTTTTGTTGCTTACTCTTTGATAGGATTTTCAGCGAATTCCCATTGAACAATGATCAATAACTTGTATCAACAAGGCAAATCTTTAAAAAATTATTTTGGGATACAAGCGTGTTTTGACTGTATTTGATACAGTTTTTTTCTTCACGTATAGCCGGCAAACGAGAAACGACAATCGTCAATCGGGAATCGAAAATGCAACCTCTATAAACTCCTGAATTTTTGCAATATTAATTTTCTCCATTGCCGATTCACGATTGCCGATTGGCGCAATCCACACCCTGTTATAAAAAAAATATTGCAAAAAATCATTAAATCAATACGTTTACTAATTATCCTATATAAATTCGCATTTGCATAACCAATGACCAGTATATAACACTATAGGATTTAATATCTTTGCAACCGATGGCTAAAAAAAAATCTAAATCTTCCGATACGGAAACCCTACCACAGGAAAAAATTGAAAAAGTAGAAGTAAAAAAACTTCTGAAAGATGAACGCACCCATAAAATTGCAGGCAGTATTTGCCTGTTGCTTGCGATCTTCCTCTTCATTGCATTTACATCTTATTTATTTACCTGGGACGAGGACCAGGATAAAGTATTTCAAAGTGGTTCCCGTTTATTGATCGGCACCGATGCACATGTTGCCAACCTGATGGGAAGCTTTGGTGCTTATGTCTCTCACTTTTTTATTTATAAAGGATTTGGTGTTGCATCTTATTTGTTATGCAGCTTGTTCTTTGTTGTTGGCGTTAATTTATTTTTTGGGAAAAAAGTATTTTCTATTTCCCGCAATATCAAATACATCATACTTGGTCTTCCATTGATAAGCGTTACTGCTTCTGTGATCATGAATGGAAATGCCTTTGCATGGGGTGGCGCTGTTGGTGATATGATGAGAAACTGGATGTACAGGACGATTGGTGAGATAGGTGCCATTGGCGTGATCGCCATTTCGTTCCTTACTTATGTTATCTGGCGTTTTAATCCATCTTTTAAAATTCCATCAAAAGCAAATAAAGAAGAAGTTGCTGTAAATACCATGATGGTTGATACTTCTCTTGCGAAAGCTGAAGAACCGGTAAAAGAAGAAGTTGTTGAAGCAACAATGAAAGGAAATAAAGCGAAGGGTAATGCAGGAATGATCAATATTCCTGAGCAAAAAGAAGTTCCATTGGAACATGAACTTACCATTACTGAAAAGCCTGAGGAAATAAAACCAGTTAAAGTAAAACCAGTAAAGGAAGAAATAAAACCAGTTGTACTTGAGACACCAATTGAGATTATTCCCCCACAACCGGAAAAAATAGTTACACAAAAAAATAAACCTGTTCCTGCTTCAGGGCTTGAACTTGAAATAACACCTGTTGAAGTAAAACCAACAGAAGAAATTTCGCCTGCCGAAAAAGTACTGGCACAAAAACCTTATGATCCGATCCTTGATCTCCGTGATTATAAATATCCTACTACTGACCTGCTGGAAAATCACGGTAGCGAAAAAATTGTACAGGACCCTACCGAACTTGAAAATAACAAGAACCAGATCATCAATACACTTCGCAACTATGATATCGAGATATCAAAAATATCTGCAACCGTAGGGCCCACTGTTACGCTTTACGAGATCATACCTGCAGCGGGTGTACGCATTTCACGTATTAAAAACCTGGAAGATGATATTGCGTTGAGCCTTGCAGCATTGGGCATTCGTATCATTGCACCAATTCCTGGTAAAGGAACGATCGGTATTGAAGTGCCGAATGCAAAGAAAACGATTGTGAGCATGCGTACTTTACTGGATGCAGACAGGTTCAAGAATAATGCTTTTTCATTGCCAATCGCCATTGGTAAAAAGATCAATAACGAGAATTTTATTGTTGACCTTGCAAACATGCCGCATTTGTTGATGGCAGGTGCAACAGGACAAGGTAAATCTGTTGGATTGAATGCGATACTGGTTTCATTGCTATACAGTAAACATCCATCACAATTAAAATTTGTATTGGTTGATCCGAAGAAAGTAGAGTTGAGTATTTATAAAACGATCGAAAAACATTTTCTTGCAAAACTCCCGGGTGAAGAAGATGCAATCATTACAGATACAAAAAAAGTGGTTCATACCCTCAATGCTATGTGTATTGAGATGGACAACCGTTATGATCTATTAAAAGAAGCCGGTTGCAGGAACATCAGGGAATACAATGAAAAATTTGTTGCCCGTAAACTGAATCCTGAGAAAGGACACCAGTTCCTTCCTTTTATTGTATTGGTGGTGGATGAGTTTGCAGATTTGATCATGACCGCAGGTAAAGAAGTAGAAATGCCGATCGCACGTCTTGCACAATTGGCCAGGGCAATCGGTATCCATCTTATCATTGCTACACAAAGACCTTCTGTAAATATTATTACGGGTACCATCAAGGCGAATTTCCCTGCACGTATCGCATTTAAAGTGAGTAGTAAAATTGATAGCCGTACCATTCTTGATACGGGTGGTGCAGAGCAATTAATAGGTAAAGGAGATATGCTTATCAGTTATAATGGTGAAGTGGTAAGGCTTCAATGTGCTTTTGTGGATACACCCGAAGTAGATAAGATCGTAGACTTTATCGGCGACCAGCGTGGCTATGCCCAGGCATTTATGTTACCAGAGTACATCGATGAAAAAGAAATGGAGGGAAAAGATTTTGATGTAAATGATAAAGATGCTTTGTTTGAAGATGCTGCAAGGCTCATCGTATCGAGCCAGAGCGGAAGTACTTCATTGCTTCAACGCAGGATGAAACTCGGTTACAACCGTGCCGGCCGACTGATGGATCAACTGGAAGCAGCCGGTATTGTTGGCGCCAGCCAGGGAAGTAAGGTAAGGGATGTGTTGATTAAGACGGATTCGGATTTGCAGCAGCATTTGAGTGAGTTGATATAGTTGGCAGGTTGAAGAGTTGACAGGTTGAAAAGTTGAAAGGTTAACAGGGATGACAGCGTAACAAAGTAAAAAATTGGAGTTATTTTGTAGCTACATTTTTTTCAAGATAATTGATATAGCCGTTTAAGAATCGTTCTAATTCTGTGATTTCATTTTTGAAGCTTTTCAAAATGTTCTCATCAATATAACTACAATCAAAAGCATCGATAAGATGGTTAAGGGTTTCGCTTAATGATCCTCTGGCGATGATGCAAAATCTCAATTTATCAGGAAAAGTTTTACGGCCATGCCCTTCTGCAATCTGCGAACCGATAGATCGGGTGCTTCGTATTAGTTGATCCGATCACCTGAATTTTTCTTCCTTTGGAAATGTTTTAACCAATTTGAAAATTTCATTTTTCAAAATCCTCGCTTTCTTCCAAACATCTAAGTCCTCAAATCCATGATAAGCCATGATTATTTTTCTCTAATCTAACCAACATCTAAATACCATCCAACCAAATAAACTTCACCCTAACTAAATAAACTTTACAGTCTTATCAACCCATCAACTTATCAACCTGTCAACTTTTGACTACTTCTTTTTAAGTAGTCAGTTTCTCCTTTTCATTTAGTAAATTGCCAGTGCTTAAGTAACTTAGCAACAATAAGCTATCATGTCTAAATACTTAATTGTTGGCCTTGGCAACCCGGGCGATGAATATGCGAATACAAGGCACAACATCGGTTTTGATGTGGTTCACGCATTTGTAACAAAACATGGGGGCACATTCAAGGTTGACAGGCTTGCTTATATGGCCGAAGTAAAGTGGAAGGGAAAAACATTTGTTTGTATTTGTCCAACCACGTACATGAACCTGAGTGGTCGTGCTTTTAAATATTGGATGGATAAAGAAAAGGTGCTTTTGGAAAATACGCTTACCATTGTTGATGAGCTTGCTTTACCTTTGGAGAAACTGCGATTAAGGGGCAAGGGTAGTGATGCGGGCCACAATGGGTTAAAGGATATCCAGCAAACTTTGGGAACAGATGCATATCCCAAGCTCAGGTTTGGGATAGGAAATCATTTTCCAAAGGGTATGCAGGCCGATTTTGTGTTAGGGAAATGGCGAAAAGAGGAAATTTCTTTGGTCACCCTAAAAATCCAGGCTTGTATTGAAATTATTGAAAGCTTTGCTGCTATTGGTCTTGAGCGGACAATGAGCAATGTAAATAACAGGACTTATAAAGACGAATAATAATTCAAACATATGGTTTTTTTAATGTGTTTTTCTTTATTTTCGTCGTTCGGAACCAAAGTCCCTAATAAAACCAGTGTTTGAATATGAAGATAATATGTATAGGTAGAAATTATGCGGATCATGCGAAGGAACTCGGAAACGATATACCGGATGAACCAGTAATATTTATGAAACCCAAGAGCGCTTTATTACAGGCGCACACGCCTTTCTATTACCCTGAATTTACCAACGAACTCAATTACGAATGCGAACTGGTTTTACGCATCTGTAAGAATGGGAAATATATCCAGGAACGCCATGCTTCCAATTATTATAACGGGGTAACAGTAGGGATCGATTTTACAGCACGTGATATCCAGGACGAGTGTAAGAAAAAAGGTTTGCCATGGGAAAAAGCAAAAGCATTTGATAATTCTGCTGCCGTTGGGAAATTCATTGATATTACCCCGGACCTGAACAAAAAGAATATCAATTTCTCTTTTAATAAAAACAACGAACCGGTACAACAAGGCAATTCAGGCAACATGATATTTAGCTTTGATACCCTGGTTGCACATATCTCCAATTATTTTTCTTTGAACATCGGTGATCTTGTATTTACAGGTACACCGGCAGGTGTGGGGGAGTGTGTGGTAGGTGATGAACTGGAAGCGTTTTTGGAAGGGAAGAGTATGTTGAAGTTTGACGTTAAATAGTTCTGAATGCTGGGTTCTGAATGCTGAATGGATTCATAAGATTTTTAGCTCTGTATTATTACAGAGCTATTTTTTTGCATATAATTCAGAACTCAGAATTCATAATTCACCCCGCCGTTCATCATTATATTATCAAACATCTTTACATAGAATCCTACATTTAGAAAAACTATGCATATGAAAAAGAAATTTTTACTCCCATTATTATTTTTATTTTTCTCCAACATCATATTTGCACAGGGCCTTACTACCATGCCCGATGGTGGTAATAAAAAAGCATTTGTAAGTGAACGGATCGGCATCACCGACGTTACTATTCATTACGACAGGCCCGCTGTAAAAGGAAGAGAAGGACAAATATGGGGCAAGCTTGTTCCTTATGGTTTTACCGACCTGGGATTTGGTACCAGCAAAGCTGCTCCATGGAGAGCTGGCGCCAATGAAAATACAACCTTCAGTTTTAGTACCGATGCGCAGGTAGAAGGCAAACCCATTGCTGCGGGTACTTATGGTTTTTTCATTGCCATGGCAGAAACAGAAGCAACTTTGATATTCAGTAAGAATTCAGGTTCATGGGGTTCTTTCTTTTACGATCCCAAAGAAGATGCATTAAGGGTAACCGTAAAAACGGTTCGCACAAATGACAAGACCGAAAGATTAAAATTTGAATTCTCAGATGAAAAGGACAATAGCGCCGTAGTATCATTGGCATGGGAAAACTTAAAAATTTCATTCACTGTTTCTGTTGATTATGTAAAAACACAACTTGAATCTTTCAGGAATGAATTAAGAAGCAACAAAGGTTTTGATAAAGATGCATATACACAGGCCGCCGCTTTTTGTGTTGCAAACAACACCAATCTTGAAGAAGCACTTGCATGGAGTGATTATGCGATCAATGGCGTTTTCGTTGGACAAAAAACCTTTGGCACCCTCAATACAAAAGCTTCTGTATTGGAAAAACTTGGAAGAAAAGCAGAAGCCGATTCATTAAAAGCATCAGCAATGCCATTGGCAAACATGCAGGAACTACATGGATACGGCAGGCAACTGATCACAGATAAAAAACCTGTTGAAGCACTTGTAGCTTTTAAATTGAATGCACAAAAAAATCCCAACGTTTATACCACGAACATGGGTTTGGCAAGAGGCTATTCTGCGAATGGTGATTTTAAAAATGCAATGAAATACCTGAAACTTGCATTGCCACAAGCTCCCAACAAACAGAATTCAGATGCGATAGAGAAGTTTATGAAGACGCTTGAGGAGAAAAAAGATTTTAATTAATAGGCCTCAGACGTCAGATATCAGACATCAGCTTGACTCTTAAAATTTGAAGCTGTTTTCTGACATCTGATTTCTGACATCTTATATCAATATTATGGCAACAGCAACAAAACCAACTTTAGAAACAAAATCATCTCAGCCAGAGCTTGTAGATGATTTTATGAAGAAGCTCAAACATCCGCTCAAAGATGTTAGTGAATCATTGCGACAAATTATTTTAAGTACAAGTAAAACGATTGGCGAAGAAATTTACTGGAATGCACCGAGCTTTTTTTATACAGGTAAGATGAAGCCCTTTAAACCCAAAGAGTACAAAAGATTTATTGTAGGCTTCAACTATTTCAAAAAAGATTGTATCAGGCTTATCTTTTTAAGAGGCGCATCTGTAAATGATAAATCCGGTTTGCTGGAAGGGGATTATGCAGATGGAAGAAGACTGGCACTTTTTCATAGCGAAGCAGAGGTGAAGAAAAGAAAAAAGGACCTACAGGAAGTAGTTAGGCAGATCGTGAAGGAAATCAGAGATCAGCAATCAGACGTAAGCTAAATTTTTTACATTGCGAAGCAAGCTGATATCTGATTTCTGACATCTGATATCAGGCACTTGCTCCAACTAATTTCACATGATACCACGCCGACCTCAACTTGTTCTTAGCAACATCCATATCACATATCAACTGCTTTCTCGAATATTGCTGAACATTAAAAACATTATTAGTTGTTGCTTCGTTTTTTTCTAACTGATCAAGGCATACAAATGCACGGCTGAAAATTCCCAGTGAAAGTATGGATAGGAATTGTCGCATATTTTTTTTAGGAAAACCAATGTCGTACGCTGTTAGATAATAGGTTGATAATAATTCCTGCAGCAATTCACGTACTTCTGCAATGTGCTTAACTTCGGTAACAAGTGTTTTGATCTTGTTTTCCCTGTCTTTATAAACATCAAAGATATCGTTGCACAATTGCATCAGGCTTCCAAGGTCGTAAATAAGTTTTTCTTCTCCAGTAGATGGAACCGGTAAAAATGCTGTTCGATAAAAAAGCAACGACGTTCCTCCTTTATAAAACGTGATTGATTGTATTTCTTTTTCAGAGATCGTTTCCTGTGTTTGCTTTTTACTTTCCAGTTGTGCCTTATAAACTTCCATCAAAGCATCCTGCAATTTTTTTTTATCGGGAACAAGTTGCAGTGCATTTTTATAAAATACATCAAAGAGTTTTTCATTTGATCTTTTACCCGGAATGATCTTATTGTTCACCAGGTCTTCAATGGTATCATCCGATAAATATTGTTTGTCAAAAAAATCATCAAACAATCCCGTCATGGCACCTTGTGAAGTACTGGCCATTCTTTCATCATCACTCATTTCTTTACCATGAAGCAAACAAAATGCTTCTCCTAAAATAGCAGGAACGGCAAGACCATAATATTCATTTATCTTTTTAAAATCTGCAGCATCAAGACTGCCGTCATTTTGTTTTTCAGTATCCAGTAAAATGGGTTGTATATTTTTTTGCAGGAAGGATCGTTGTACAGAAAGTTTTTTAAGAATGCCCGATACCAATGAAGGAACTTTAATACCGGTAATGATCTTATTTGTAAATGACATTCTTTAGAAACTTTTTAATTGTCAATTGTCAACTGTAAAATTCAATCAACGACCCAAAGTAATTCGTATTCCACCCATCAACAATATTCTCATAATCCTCATCAGGAATATTTGTATGCCTCAATTCTGCAGAAGTACCCGATTTATTTTCATGTAAGATAATGGTTACGATGGATGCAGGTTCCTGTTCACCAAAATACCATTCCTGTACTATTTTTTTACCCGTTACAAATTCCAAATTCCTTCCTGAAATGCTATCATCCCACAAAGAAAATTCAGTTCCTGCCAATGGTTCCATCATTGCAGGCTCGCCCGACCATAACTGAATGGTAGCTGCATTTGTAAGTGCATTATATACATCCGCTGGTGGAGCATCAATCAAAAAATACTTTTTATAATCTTTCATAATATGTGCCTTAATGTGGTCAAATTAACATTAATCCTAAAAGGAATATTTGTAAATTTGAACACAATTTCCGGGATAAAAAATTGTTTATTAATCGGCCTTTTTAAAAATCAATATTTTATAAAATGAAACCATTCATTTCTTTTGCTTTATTGCTTTTTACATTTGTTGCAACCAGCAATGCACAATACAAAGAATACAAGATCGGCCCCAGGGGTGATACCATCAATGCCATTACCAAAGATGGTTTGAAAACGGGCAAATGGGTCATTCATACGGCTGAGCTCAGGGGAAATCCCGGTTATGAAGAAGAAGGCATGTATAAGAAAAATGAAAAAGATGGCATGTGGCGCAGGTACAGCCTGCAGGGCGATCTGCTGGCTGTAGAAAATTTTGTACTTGGTGGTAAAGATGGCCTGCAGCAATACTATAATTATCTCGGTGATCTTGAAAGAGAAGAAATGTGGAAGGGTTATAATCCCGATGCGCCTTATGATACCGTTGCAGTATACGGAACAGGAAGTGGTGAGATCATTGATTATAAGATTGTGAAAGCAGAACCATATAGCGTGAAAGATGGAGAATGGAAATATTATGAGCCAGGTTCCGGCCGGTTGTTAAGAACAGAACAATGGCAAAGAAATAACCTGGTCAATCCTATCGCACCCAAAGCAAATCCTGCAGCTTATGTAAAACCAAAGAAAGTTGAAAAAACAGATGCGATGCTTGAATGGGAAAAGAAGAACAGGGGGAAGAAGAATGCGATGAGAGATGGCCGTACCGGAATGTAAAATCTAAAATGTAAAATAATAAATGTAAAAGTGAAGAGCCTTCATATACGAAGGCTCTTCACTTTTACATTTTACATTCAATATTTTACATTTTGCATTTACTTTATCTCTTTCTGCATCGGGTTGGTTCCTCCTCCCGTTCCTCTTGGTGCATTGCCTCCTTTCGATTTAAACAGCTGGAACTTACTTGGTTCCTGTACAAGAGGCCAGTTGTTGTTGCTTTCATCTATATCTGCTGTCTCCCTGAGTGGGTCGATCTTTATGGATGCAACTTCCTTGTCTTTTAAAAATGTTTTGACCACTTTATTTTCATTCTTGCGCCATACATATACAGGAATACGTTCTATTTCCTTTGTGCCATCTTTATATGTCCACTCAATGATGATCGGCATTACCATGCCACCCTTATTGCTAAACGTTAGTTCATAATATGTTTTACTTCCTGCCATTTGTGTTTTTTGTTCAGCAGTAAAATCTTCGTATGGTGCCGGAGTTGTATTATTAACGAAAGGAGTAGTATCAACTTGTGCAAGTCCACGATCATACCTCCAGTAAAAATCCCTTAACGATGTATCTGCATCAGTTGCAAAAACAATTCTTTTATCTTCCCTGTTCCTGATCTTGGAGATATCTTCAAAACTATTCAGGATCGGTTTTGCTACAGGTGTAGTGGTGGCAATATTGCTTTTTTGTTCAATAGCATCGGTACTTAGTTTGGCCCATTTTACTGTATCCAATGAAATATCACAAGGTTCGGTACCAAAGTACCAGCCTCTCCAGAACCAATCAAGATCATCTGCGCTTGCATCTTCCATGGTACGGAAAAGGTCGGCAGGCGTAGGATGTTTAAAGGCCCATCTTCTTGCATATTCTTTAAAAGCATAATCAAATGCATCCCTGCCCATAATGGTTTCTCTCAGGATATTTAACCCGGTAGATGCTTTTCCATAGGCATTGGCACCTGAATTAATAATATTATCTCCATTGGTCATCACCGGTTCTAGCTGGTCCTTTGGCAATTTCATATAGTCGATCATTTTGTATGCCGGGCCACGTCCTACAGGATATTTATTGTCGAACAATTCTTCGGTACGGTATTCACAAAATGAATTCAATCCTTCATCCATCCATGTCCATTGTCTTTCATCGCTGTTAATGATCATGGGAAAAAAGTTATGGCCCACTTCATGTATTACAACACCGAGCATCGCATTCTTTGTGCCTTCACTATATGTACCGTCTTTTTCACATCTTCCAAAATTGAAACAGATCATTGGGTATTCCATTCCATTCGCTGCTTCAAGACTTTGGGCTACCGGGTAAGGATAGGGGATCGTCATGTTTGAATATGACTTGATGGTATGTGCAACTACTTTTGTACTGTATTTGCGGTAAAGATTATAAGCTTCTTTCCCATAGGCGCTCATGCACATTACTTTCTTTCCTTCAACATAAGTTGGCATTGCATCCCAGATAAATTTACGGCTGCTGCCCCAGGCAAAATCCCTTACCATATCTGCTTTGAATATCCATGTTTTCTTTTTTGTTGATTTTTGTTTTTCTCTTGCCTTTGCTTCATCAAGTGTTGATATTTCTATTGGCTCCTTTGCATTTTGTGCAGATTGCCAGCGTGCAAGTTGTACAGGAGAAAGTACCTGTTGATAGTTTTGGCATTGACCCGTACCCATTACGATATGATCTGCAGGAACAGTCATGGCTACTTTAAAATTTCCAAACGTAAGTGCAAACTCGGTACCAGTGAATTGATGATTTTGCCAACCCTGGAAATCACTATACACACATAAGCGTGGATACCATTGCGTCATTGTATAAAGATCATTACCATCTTCAGGAAAAGGTTCAAAGCCGCCACGTCCACCGTATTTTGTTCTTTCAATAATATTATAGAACCAGTCTATTTTAAAAATAAATTGTTGACCTGGTTTTAATGGTTGTGGCAGATCCACACGCATCATGGTTCTGTTGATGGTATATTTCAACGGCGTGCCGGTTGCAGTTGTAATTTTTAAAATGCTGTCGCCATATTCACGTGGATCAGGTGTTAATCCAAGATCACGTTCGGTTACAGACTTAGGCATTGTATTGCTACTGGGATACCCGGAATTATTTCTTGCGCTGTGTTGGTTTTCGTCCAACTGTAACCATAAATAGGTCAATACATCGGGAGAATTATTATAGTATGTGATGGTCTCTTTACCATTCAGGCGACGATTGGGTTCATCCAATTCACACACAATATCATAATCACAACGCTGCTGCCAGTACTTTGGCCCGGGTGCACCGCTTGCTGTACGAAATTCATTTGGTGTGGGTAAGATCGTTCCCAGTTGTTCAAAACGATTGCCATGGTTACTGCCGGGGTTGTTCCTGATGTCTTGCGCAAAAGAAATGAACGTACACAACAAACAACATGTAATTAAAAATAGATTTTTCATTTTTATATTTTATAACCTTAAATACTTTTTAAAGCGGCCATCTTGTAACAGCCATATAACCTGCAAAAGAAAATGCGGCGCCTGATAATATCCAAACCCACCATTTTCTTTTTAAACCAAGTTTGTTCACCAGGATGAACGAACAAACGAGGATCAAAAATACGACAACGATCTGACCCGCTTCCAATCCAACATTAAAAGCAAACAATGGCAAGCCGATGCCCTGGCTTTTTGCAAGCATGAACCTGATCGTGTTTGCAAAACCGAGGCCGTGGATCAACCCAAAGAACAATGCTAAAAAATAATTCAGCTTCAATGAAGAAGGACTAAAATCTTTTTGAAACAAATTAAATACCGCAGTGGCAATGATCGTTACCGGTATTAAAAATTCAACCCATTTACCATTAACCCTTATGATATCATATACACTTAATGCCAATGTAAGCGAATGCCCGATGGTGAAAGCAGTTACTAAGATCAAAACCTGTTTCCAGTTATTGAACAAATAAATAGATGCCAATGCTAATATAAAAAGCAGGTGATCAGCAGCATCCCAACTGATGATGTGTTGCCATCCAAGGCTAAAATAAAAACTAAAATCGTTCATTCAATATAAGCAGTGGGCTTTTGTGTACTTTTGTTTTTTAAACCACAGAGGAAAAGGAGGTTTTTCACAGAGGTTCACAGAGTTTTATTTAATTATGGATTTCCTCCGTGTAACTCTGTGAAAAACCTCGTTTTCCTCTGTGGTTAGTGTATTAAAATCAAACATATTAAAATCCTCCTGAAATGCGATCAATATTATTTAAATGGTTTTTTATCGGAGCAATATGGATATTGAATTCATCATTGGTATCCCATCCCATATATGTAAGCGTAACCGAAATTGAGTACAATGAAAAAGATACAAGACTTGAGATAAGCTGCAAAGTATTCACCGATGATTTTGAGAAAGCATTGCGTGCGGCTTACAATACACATGTAGATCTTTTAAAAGCCTCTGAGAAAGATGCCATGATCAAGCTGGTAAGCGACTATATTGAAAAGCACCTGAAGATCACTGTAAACGAGAAAGCACAGAAATTACAGTTCCTGGGGTTTGAACAGGATGAAGAAGGTATTCTCTGTTTTCTTGAAGCAGATGATGTGCCTGCCATAAAGAACATAACCGTTAATGATAATATCCTTTATGAGTATCAATCACAACAAATAAGCCTGGTGCATATAACGGTGGGTGGGAAACGACAGAGTTTCAAATTGGTCAATCCTGATGAGAAGGTGAGTGTTGATTTTTAGAAGCAGGATATCAGATGTCAGAAATCAGATATCAGCTTGTAAATACAATTCTATTTGATTGTTGTTATTAAATGAAGTGTAAGTTTTGAATCCGTAGCAGAAATGGCAATTTGTAAATATCCGACAATATATTTTAGTGATAAGTGAGTACGCCAACAAATTAATAAACCCATCTGATTTCTGACATCTGATATCCTGCATTTTATTCTTCCATTCCATCCTTCAACTCATCCGATATCTTCACCATGATCTTATCTATTCGCTGTCCATCCATATCAATGATCTCAAAGTGGAAATCACGCCATTCAAATGTTTCACCGGTGGTTGGAATATGTTCAAGCTGGTGCAATGCAAAACCTGCAAGCGTATCAAATTCCTGTTCACCTTCATTCATCCAATCGGCTTTTTCAAAATAAGAAAGGAAATCATAAAAGTGAATTTGGCCGTCAACTAAAAAACTTCCGTCATTACGTTTGGTGATCTCATATTCTTCCTGGCCGGTTTGCGGTACATCACCAATGATGGCTTCTAAGATATCATTCAATGTGATCATGCCTTCAAGGGTGCCATATTCATTTACAATAAAACTGGAATGTATTTTTGTGCCTTTAAATTTTTCAAGCAGTTGGTAGGCTTTGTTGTTCTCAGGAACAAAAAGTGCAGGTTTAATTAGTTTTTGTACAGGAGTACCAGGCGAGGCTTTCAACATATCCTTTACATAAACCAGCCCCTTGATATTATCAACCGATCCTTCACACACAGGAAAAGTAGAATAAACAATATCTTCAAATTTTGAAGTTACCTGTTCTACAGTATCATTGATATCAACCCAAACAATATCTGTACGGTGAGTCATCAATGAAGTAATGCTCCTGTCGCTCAGGTGAAAAACCCTTTCAATAATTTCCTTTTCATCTTCTTCAATGGTTCCATGTTCACTCCCTTCCGATATCATTGCTTTGATCTCTTCTTCTGTAACCGAATTATCACTTGCTTTTTTAATATTGAATATTTTAAAGATCAAATTTGTAATGCCGGATAAGAACCAAACGAACGGATGTATCACAGTTGATAATGCGTTCATTGGCCTTGCAACATGGCGTGCAATTTTTTCTGCCCTTATCAATCCGAATTTTTTGGGAATGAGCTCACCAAAAATGATGGATAAAAAAGTAACAATGATAACAACGATACTCGTAGCAACCGTATTGGCATAAGGTTTTAGAAAAGCGATCCTTTCAATATAAGGTTGTAGATCGTGGCCGAATTTTTCACCGGAGTATACACCCGTTAAAATGGCGATTAATGTAATACCAATCTGTGCAGTACTTAAAAATTTCTCCGGGTTTTCAGCAAGGTCAAGTGCAGCTTTTGCTTTTTCATCTCCCTTATTTGCCATTGCTTCGAGCCTGCCTTTGCGTGCACTTACGAGGGCAATTTCGCTCATTACAAAAAGTCCGTTGAGTAAAATAAGCAGCAGTAATATGAATATCTCCATAATGATTTATGATAGATCGAATCTTTTGTTGAACAGTTTTGCGGTCAAATATCCGAAAATAAAACCAATAAGTGCCCCACATAGAACATCTAGTGGATAATGTACCCCTACATATACCTGCGCAAGGCAGATAAGTCCTGCCCAAAGGAAAAAAAGCAGGGCCCATTTGCCAATAACCTTATCCAGGGTAAAATAGAAGAAAGTTGCCATGGCGAAATGGTTGGTGGCATGCGAAGATGTAAAACTTGAACTTTGCGGCCTGTAGTTAACGAGTACGCGTATCCCCTCTGCCATACGGGGATCATTGCATGGCCGCAGGCGAAAAACATGTTCTTTTATGATGTCGCTGCTGATAATATTGGCGAGGTATACCGTAATACCGGCACCCAGTATCCACCAGAATGCTTTTTTCTTAAAATTGAAAATAGCGAAGGAAAGTAAAAAGAGGTACAATGGCCACCAGGTATCCCTGTTCCTTGTATAAAGCATAATGGTATCAAGGAAGTCATTGTGCCAGTTACCGCCGTTAATTAGTTTGAAGAGGTCTTTATCTAATTCGAGTAGTTTACCCATTTAAAAGCAATGTACATTACAATTAACTGTTATTAATATTTGTTCAAAAATAATTAATCTAATTTAGCGCTCGTAAAAGGTTCCAAAGGTTTCAGGGGGCCAGATGTTCCGAAGGTTAGTATAACTTCCGGAACCTTTGGAACACCTGGAACCTCTGAAACTTTTATCGTCAATCTTAAATCAGTATTAATGGGTTTTCTCAGTAAAATTCCTCGTATTCTCCGTTGGGTCTTTTCAGTAATGTTGATGTTTTTGATCCTGATGAGTATTTACCGGCTCTTTTTCTTTTTTCATTATCGTCCATTGAACAGGCCTTTCAGCGGCTCTTCATTTCTATTGGGATTAAGATACGATGCAAGGCTGGTAGCAATACTTGGATTAAGCATGCTCATCCTGTGTGCAATTCCTTTTTTTAACCCATTTAAAAAAACAGGCGCAAAAAGATTCTGGACAACTATATTGACACTTGTGTTTATATGGTGCCTGTTTTTTTATGGTGCAGATTTTTACCATTACGATTACCTGCACCAGCGGTTAAGCGCCTCTGTTCTTAATTATTTACAGGATGCGGGTATTTCTGTAAATATGATGTGGGAAACATACCCATTGCTGAAAATAACATTGTTGTTTATTGTGTTGGTTCTGTTATTTGTTTTGTGGCACCGCAGGCTGATCGGGAAATTTCAAAACAAACCGGCTGTTGCAAAAAGTAAAGTAAATACTGTTTATTATACATTGTTCATGATAATACTTGGCCTGTTTACATTTGGAAAACTTGGCCAGTACCCGTTGCGGTGGAGTGATGCTTTCATTTTTACAGATGAATTTAAATCGAGTACGGCGCTGAATCCTTTTCAAAGTTTTTTCAGTTCATTGAGCTTTAAGAATTCTGGTTATGATATTAAGAAAGTGAAAGAAAATTATGTTTTGATGGCCGATTACCTGGAGGTGAAAGATATCGATAGCACAAAACTGAATTATGAAAGGAAATACAGTTTTACAGATACGCCAACAGTAAAACCGAATATTGTTGTTGTTATCTGTGAAAGTTTTAGTGCATACAAGAGTTCAATGTTTGGAAACAAACTGGATCCAACGCCTTATTTCAATAGCATGTGCAATGACGGAGTTTTTTTTGAAAGATGTTTTACACCGGCATTTGGAACAGCGAGGGGTGTATGGGCCGTAATAACGGGTACGCCTGATGTTGAGCAACCCAAAACGGCAAGTCGAAATCCTTCTGCTGTTGACCAACATACCATCATCAGCGATTTTAAGGACCATGATAAATTTTATTTTTTAGGAGGAAGTACAACCTGGGCGAATATCAGGGGATTGTTGCATAATAATATCAGCGATCTTAAGATCGTTGAACAGGAAGATTTCAAATCACAAAAAGAAGATGTTTGGGGTATCAGTGATAAAAATCTTTTCCTTGAAGCCAATAAAATTTTAAGCAAGGAAACAAAACCTTTCTTTGCGGTAATTCAAACTGCCGATAACCACCGCCCATATACAATTCCTTCAGAAGACCTTGATGAATTTAAGAAAGTGGATTATCCAAAAGATACACTTAAGAAATATGGCTTTGATGATAACGGGCAATTGAATGCATTTCGTTATACTGATTTTAATTACAGGAAATTTATTGAAGCTGCTAAAAAAGAAAAGTATTTCAACAATACCATTTTTGTTTTTGTAGGTGATCATGGTTTGCATGGCGATGCAGGTGATCTTTTTCCGCAGGCATTTACAAAACAGGGAATATTGAATGAACATGTGCCATTGCTTTTTTATTCGCCGGGTTTGCTTAAGCCAAAAAAGATCAGGCATGTTGCTTCACAACTTGATATATTGCCCTCACTGGCGTCTGTAACAAAACAGGCTTATACCAATAATACTTTCGGAAGAAATCTTTTCGATAGTACAAATCCAAAACAAAAATTTGCTTTCATTGCAGATCCTGATTTGTCAACAATTGGTTTGGTAACAGATCAATATTACTACAGGAGAAATTTGAAGACGAATGAAAAAGATTTTGTTTCAGTGATCAATAATGATCCTGTACCGCAAAATAATATTACAGATAGTATAAGGAATCGTTTGGCAGGATTAACCGAGGCGTGGTATGAAACGGCTAAGTATCTTTTGTTGAATAATAAAAAGAAAAATTGATAATGCTGATAAACGATTAGTTTACTTAAGCTTCACGAGATCTTTCATTTGCCCTATAAGAGCAATTCATTTATAGAATATAATTATAAAAATAACATTCGTTCCGTAGGAACGATTTGTGCATGTTTGTGCACAACACGTTCCTGCGGAACGAAATGAATCATTTAAACAAAATGATTCTACATTCGAAATGCTCCGATGGAGCATGTGTTGAACACGATTGGTTGTTTGCTAAAGATTGGTTTACTTAAGCTGCACGAGGCCTTTCATCTGCTCTGTAAGAGCAACTCATTTATAGAATGTAATTATAAAATGACATTCGTTCCGTAGGAACGATTTGTGGATGTTTGTGCACAACACGTTCCTACGGAACGAATAAATCATTTAAAATAATTCTACAAACGAAATGCTCCGATGGAGCATGTGTTGAACACGATTGGTTGTTTGCTAAAGATTGGTTTACTTAAGCTGCACGAGGCCTTTCATCTGCTCTGTAAGAGCAACTCATTTATAGAATGTAATTATAAAATTACATTCGTTCCGTGGGAACGATTTGTGGATGTTTGTGCACAACACGTTCCTACGGAACGAATAAATCATTTAAAATGATTCTACATTCGAAATGCTCCGATGGAGCATGTGTCGAACACGCTTGGTTGTTTGCTAAAGATTGGTTTACGTAAGCTGCATGAGGCCTTTTAATTGCTCTGTAAGAGCAACTCATTTATAGAATGTAATTATAAAATTACATTCGTTCCGTAGGAACGATTCGTGCGTATCGGTGCACAATACGTTCCTACGGAACAAAATGATCATTTGAAAACGATTCTATATGCGAAATGTTCCGATGGAGCATGTGTCGGATACTCCTGGCATTAAGTTGAGTAAAAATTAATACCATTTATATAACCAGTAAATTAACTTTGCAGTAATGAACTAATATTGCTTAAGAAGTTTTTGAATTATGCTTATACAATGGCGGGTACCAAAAACAGTACAGTGGTTGGTTAAACTGTTTTTTATCTACCTCTTTATTTTTACTGCTTTCAGAATAGCAACGGTTATTTGCTTTAAGCCGAAAGCCATTGGTATTTTTGAACTGTGGCCATCATTCTGGCTTGGTTTGAAATATGATCTTCGGTGGATCGCATTTATATTATTCCCGATCGCTGTTTTTTCGTTGTATCCAAAGTTCTCTCCTTTTTATAGTGAGCGTTTAAAAAAATTCTGGACCTATTATCTTGGGATCATTACTTTGCTGGTATTGTTTTTTTATGGCGCCGATTTCGGTCAATTTGCCTACATAAATGCAAGACTCAATGCAGATGCTTTGATCTTTGCAGAAGATCCGCAGGAAAGCCTGCAAATGGTATGGCAGAGTTACCCCGTTGTATGGATACTCATCGGCTTGTTTGGTGCTGTGCTGATGGTAACGTGGATGTTTAGGCGCACCCATGTAGGTGTTGAAGGTGCGAATGTAAATGTTCATAAGTTTACTTACCAACGCAGGTGGCATTTAGCAGCTTTGTTGATATTGGGCTGGTTCATGTACGGTTTTTTTACTGCGTCGCCACTCAATTTTTTCAGGGCATTCAGTTTAAATGATGAATTTAAAAGTAATCTCGCTTTAAATCCTTTACAGAATTTTTTTACAACACTTCGTTTCAGGGCACCCGATTATAATTCAAGGGCGAAAGAATATTATCCTGTCATGAGCCGCTTTTTAAGTCTAAAGAACCCGGCTTCGGTAACGGATAAATATACACGTATCGTACAACCTGGCAGCAAAGCATTGGAATGCCAGCCCAATATCGTATTGGTGATCTGCGAAAGTTTCAGCATGTACAAAAGCAGTATGAGTGGCAATCCGCTGAACAGTACGCCTTATTTTAATGAACTCGCCAGCCAGGGAATATTTTTTGACAGGTGCTTCTCTCCAACTTTTGGTACGGCACGGGGTGTATTTGCAACATTGACCGGTACGCCGGATGTTCAGCTCAGCACATTTGCAACACGCAATGAAGCTTCAGTGAACCAACGTATGATCATCAATGATTTTGAAGGCTATGAAAAATTTTATTTTCTTGGGGGTAGGACACAGTTCAACAATTTTGCCGGACTGATAAAAAATATCAAAGATGTTCATGTGTATGAAGAAGGAAGTTATGAGTCTGAAAAATTAAATGTATGGGGCATCAGCGATAAGAATTTATTTTTAGAAGCGAATAAAGTTTTGGCTAAACAAACAAAACCTTTTTTTAGCATCATTCAAACAGCAGACAATCATCGTCCCTTTGATATACCGGAAGAAGATTCAGACTTCAGAAGAAAAATTATTCCTGATGAAGAGTTATTAAAATATGGCTTTGAATCGCAGAAAGAATATACAGCGTTTGCTTATACTGATTTTTGTTTCAAAAAATTTATTGAAACAGCTAAGAAAGAACCTTACTTCAATAATACCATTTTTGTTTTTGTTGGCGATCACGGTGTTGAAGGCAATGCAGATGCCATTTACCCGCATGCATGGACAGAACAGCGCCTGAGTGATGAACACATTCCATTGTTGTTTTATGCACCATCTTTACTCTCGCCTGCAAAACACAGTGAACCTGTTTCACAAATAGATGTATTGCCAACCATTGCAGGCATGTTGCAACAACCCTATACAAATTCTACACTTGGGCGTGATTTGCTGGATTCATGCACCAAAGAAAATGCTGCATTCATCATTTATCATGCGCCGGGTTGGATCGGTGTGGTAAGTGATGATTATTTCTACCGTAAAAATATCAGGATAAAAAAAGAAGAGTTTGTGCCTTTAAAAACCGGTCTTGTTCCCCTCACACAAAAACAAACTGACTCTGCAAAAAAACATTTATCAGAACTTACATCTGCAATTTATGAAACAGCGAGGTGGATGCTTGTGAATAATAAATGAATTCTGAATGCTGAGTTCTGAATGTGAGCTGTATTAAATTCTGAGAGGCATTAACTATTTGAAGGTTGCAATACAGTAAATTTTTTAAAACTTGAAATCAATTCAGAACTCAGCATTCATAATCCAGAATTCATTTCACTTTCTCCGCAATCATAATTAGCCTCGATGAACTTTTTGTTGAATAGTTACTGAAGTTATAATCCCCATACACTTCTTTTATCTGCATTCCCTGGTAAGCAAACATCTCTGTAAAATCACCCAATGAAAACTTGGCAACTTTTTCTGTGTACACCAATGGTTCTTCCAGTGTTTCATCTTCAATCATGATCTTTTTATAGAAATGTGTTTCATCATACCATTTTGTAACGATGTAATTGATTCCTTCAATTTCTTTTTCTGATTGATGAACCATATTGTCTTCTGCATAATGAACATTCAGGTAGTCCATTATAAAAAAGCCTTTTTGTTTGAGTGATTGTGCAATGGTACGGATCGCATTGTCGTGCTCACGTTGTGTTTTAAAATAACCGAAGCTTGTAAAAAAGTTAAATGCGTAATCAAAGTAATTTATCCAGAATGGAAGCCGCATATCATGCTGATAAAAATGCAGGTTCTCTGTTTCATGTTTTAAAGCTTCAAGGATGCTGTCTTCACTGAGGTCGATACCTGTTACATCATAACCTTTTCCTGCAAGTTGAATAGAATGCCTTCCTTTACCGCATGCCACATCAAGCATTAATGAACCCAGGGCCGGTTTTACATGTTCAATTAATTTATCAATAAAAGCAGCAGCTTCCTTATCATCCCTTTTAAAATAAAGCTGGTGATAGTAAGTGGTATTGAACCAATCTTTGAACCATGTCTGCATAATACGAAGTTAGTATATGATGGGCACTCTGCCATTGGAAATCAGATATCAAAGATCAGGTGTAAGCAGGTTTTAATAATTGCTGTGTTTTCAAGCTGATGTCTGATTTCAGCTAACAGACTTCAAAGTATAGGTACCTTCCTAACTCAGCACTCATAATTCATAACTCTTCGCTATCTTTGCAACTCTTTAAAATTCACTCATGGCATTGATAAAAAGCATCTCGGGAATACGTGGTACAATCGGCGGAACGACCAACACAAACCTTACTCCAGTTGATATTGTAAAATTTGCTGCTGCATATGGAACATGGATCCTGCAGCAGGGTGAAAAAAAATCAAAAACAATTAATAAAAAAGTTGTCATCGGCAGAGACGGGCGAATAAGTGGCGTTATGGTGAAGAACCTGGTCAATTCAACCTTGTGTGCTCTTGGTATAGATGTGATCGATCTTGATTTCAGTACTACGCCAACAGTAGAAATGGCGGTCACTTTTTTAAAAGCGGATGGTGGTATCATTCTTACTGCAAGTCATAACCCACAGGAATGGAATGCATTGAAATTGCTGAACAACAAAGGAGAATTTATCAGCGGTGATGAAGGAAAATTTATTCTTGAGCTTGCAGAAAAAGAAGCTTTCGATTTTGCTCCAGTAGAAAAATTAGGAACCATCACTTTAAATAATGATATGCTGAATGAGCATATTGCAATTATCCTTAAAAATAAACTGGTAGATAAAAAAGCAATCGCTGCAGCCGACTTCAGGATCGTTGTGGATGCAGTAAACAGTACGGGCGCTTTTGCAGTGCCACAGTTATTAAAAGAACTGGGCGTAAAAGAAGTGATCGTGATCAATGAAGAAGTAAACGGGCATTTTGCACACAATCCCGAGCCATTGCCTGAACACCTGACCGGCCTCAGCCAGGAAGTATGTCTTAAAAAAGCATCACTTGGTATCGCTGTTGATCCTGATGTAGACAGGCTTTGTTTTGTTTGTGAAGACGGCAGCATGTTTGGCGAAGAGTACACACTTGTTGCTGTAGCAGATTATGTATTGGGTTCACAGCAAGGTAATACGGTTAGTAATATGTCGTCTACCAAAGCATTAAAAGATATAACGCTTAAGCATGGGGGCGAATATTTCGCCAGCGCTGTAGGTGAAGTGAACGTAGTGAATAAAATGAAAACAGTAAATGCAGTGATTGGCGGCGAAGGAAATGGTGGCATCATTGTTCCCGACCTGCACTATGGAAGAGATGCATTGATTGGCATTGCGCTGTTTCTTTCCCATCTTGCAAAAAGTAAAAAAAGCATCAAGCAATTGCGCAATACATATCCTGATTATTTTATCAGTAAAAATAAAATGGTATTGAACAATGGTGTGGATGTAAAAAAAGTATTTGAAAAGATCCAGAAGAAATATAAAACACATCCTATTAATAATGAAGATGGATTAAAGATTGAATTCGACCAGGACTGGGTTCATTTGCGTACAAGCAATACAGAGCCCATCATTCGTATTTATGCAGAAAGTAATTTTGAAAAAACAGCTGACAATATCGCTATGCGCCTGATGAAGGATATACAGGAAGCCATGTAAGATCAGCCCGAATAAAATTTAATTATCTGATGAACCACCGCATTTATTTTGACAACGCAGCAACTACAGCGTTGGATCCAAACGTTCTTGAAGCAATGATGCCATATCTCACGGAGAAATTTGGCAACCCTTCTTCTATTTATTCTTACGGAAGGGAAACAAAAATGGCGATCGAGACTGCACGCAAATCAGTCGCAAAAATCTTAAATGCTCATCCCGTAGAAATATTCTTTACCAGTGGTGGTACCGAAAGCAGCAATACTGCTATACAGGCTGCTGTAAAGGACCTTGGATGTAAAAGGATCATCAGTTCTAAAATAGAACACCATGCAGTTACGCATACCGTTGAGTACCTGGATAACAGGGGCGTTGTAAAAGTTTGCTATGTAAAATTATTGCCCGATGGTCATGTTGATCTGAATGATCTTGAAAAACTATTGGCGGGTTCAACAGAAAAAACATTGGTATCATTGATGCATGCAAATAACGAGATCGGTAATATACTTGATATGCATGCAGTAGGAAATCTATGCAAAAAATACCATGCTATTTTTCATAGCGATACGGTACAAACTGTAGGTCATTTTCCATTTGATCTTCGCAATACGCCTGTACATTTTATCACAGGCGCTGCACATAAATTTCACGGGCCAAAAGGGGTGGGGCTTTTATACGTAAATGAGAACGTGCGTATAAAACCACTTGTACATGGTGGTGCACAGGAAAGGAATATGCGTGCAGGTACAGAAAATATTTATGGTATTGCAGGTTTGGCAAAGGCACTTGAAATTGCAACCAATGATCATGAAGCGAATAAGGAATACATAAGCTCATTGAAACTTTACATGCATGACCAGTTAAAGAAGCATATTGAGGGAATAGATTTTAATGGGGATACATTCGGGCGCAGTTTATATACTGTACTGAGTGTAAGATTTCCAAAAACAGAAAAGTCGGAGATGATATTATTCAATCTAGATATCAATAATATTTGTGCAAGTGGCGGTAGTGCATGTACATCGGGTGCAGAACAGGGGAGTCATGTAATTACTGCGATCAATAATAATCCTAACCAGATAACTGTTCGTTTTAGTTTTTCAAAGCATAATACAAAAGAAGAGATAGATACAGTAGTTGCTAAACTTAAAGAATTGATCTAAGTTAAAGCATTATATAAAAAAGTTTGGGGTTTGGGGTTCATCAACACCAAACCCCAAACTCTTCTAGAAGTTATATCCTAGTTTCTCTCC
Organism: Ferruginibacter sp.; assembly: GCA_047601875.1. Classification (GTDB taxonomy): domain Bacteria; phylum Bacteroidota; class Bacteroidia; order Chitinophagales; family Chitinophagaceae; genus Ferruginibacter. The sequence goes on from JASGIL010000001.1 coordinate 3,632,861, forward strand.
GAGCTCCTTCGGCAACACAGGCAGTTTTCTACGATCAATCAGAAAACTATTTAATTGTGATATCTCCTTAAAAATATAATGTTTATCCATCGCTCCCTGCAGGTAGCCGGCACCGGTACTTCCACCTGTTCCTACACGGCTTCCGATCATGCGGCGAACCATATTGATGTGACGATAGCGCCAGTTGCCAAGTTGGTTGTCTATTTCAAGCAGTGTGTCAAGCAATTGAAAAGGAAGTTCCAGCATTGGATGGCCACGATAAAGCATGATGAACAATGCAGAACGGCAGGCCGCAGGACTTAAATTTCTTTCAGGATTTTGATCGGTATCGAAGAAAATGTTTTTAAAGAAAGCGATATTGTTTCTTTCGCCTTCAGAAAGGCTATCGGTATAAATTTTTTGATAATCTTCCCAGAATGGATGAATACTGTTATCAGTTGGAGCATGATAATTTTTCCAATAAGCTGCATTGTCAAGAAAAGGCATGCGTTCCAGCCAGGCATTTACCAATTGAATAACAGAAGGACTTTTTTCTGCATCTTTTATGATCTCTATATCGGCTGGCTTTAATTGAGAAATATAATACGCTTGTCCATGTCTTTGTTCAAACTTTAGCCCCAGTTTTGCCTCTATTATTTTGAATTGCCAGCTTTGAAAACCGGATGCAGGACGAAGCATATCCCTGAAATCAAGAAAATCCATCGGGGTCATCGTCTCTAAAATATCTATCTGGTGAACCAATACTTTTAAAATGGTTCCTACACGTTTCATGCGATGAACGATGGTTTGTAATTCGGCCGAATTATCATTGAGCGAAGGTTTGCTCATCATTTCTATCACCGAATTAACTTCGAACAATATTTGTTTGAACCAAAGTTCATAAGCCTGGTGAATGATGATAAAAAGCATTTCTTCATGGGCAGGCTCATTGCCTTTTTCAAAACTTACCGGGTGTTGGGCATCAATGATCTTTTCAAGTTCTAAATATTCGCCGTAATAAACCGGTTTGTGTGACATGTCGTAAAATTTGCTGCAAACTTAGGCAATTAGTCAATTTGAAGATTTGAAAATTTGAAGATGCGGTGATTGTGGCATGAAATGATTTGAGTTTGATCATGTGTTTTAATCGTCACATTTTCAAATCTTCAAATTTGCAAATCACCTTATTAGAACAGTGGTTCCTTTCTGAAAAACATGCTTATTCGTCTCCGTATCGAAGAAATCAAGCATCCATACATAGGTTCCCGGATCGGCATCTTGACCCCTGAATTTGCCGTTCCATTTATCTTTCCAGTTCTGGGTATAAAATATCTTTTGACCAAAGCGGTTATAGACCGTGAAACGAAGATTGATGGCCTTGTATGCATTTAAGGGATAGAGATTATCATTGAGGCCATCACCATTAGGCGTAAATGCAGATGGTACGGCGATATAACAATTATGAAGGATATTTAAATTGATCAAAGCAGTGTCTTTGCACCCAAGAAAATCTGTTACGACCAATTGTACCGGGGCATAATAATCTGCAGCTCGGTAAGGATAAAATTGCTGCGGGGGATTTTGTAAAATACTCGTGTTCCCATTTGCAAAATTCCATGACCAGCTTACAATGGAATTGCCGGGACTTGCTTCGATGCTCTGGTCCTTGAAACTTGCAGGATCATTTGGACAAACAAGTAGTGTAGCATCAAACTTTGCTTTTAATGTATTTCTTAAAAAGATATCGTTTGAAACAGTATCACTACACACCCCGTTTGAAACAATGAGCGTTGTCTGGTGATGACCAAACATATTATATGCTACAGCGGGATTTTGCAAAGTGCTTGTATGAAGGCCGTCAAAATCCCATAACCAACTGTTTACTTCGTTCAAACCATTGTGTGAATATGAAACCGTATCAAGTGTGCAACCGAATTTTATGATAGAACCAAAGTTTGCATTTACCGTATCTTTTATATCAAAATTTAAAAACTGTCCCGCAGGCGTTTGCTGCCCGCATTCATCAATGATCGTATTATGATCACCGCCCTGTTGTAATCTTATCTGGAAAGTTCCCTTTGTTTGTAATGGAGCATTCAGTGTTACAATAATATTCCATGATAAACCATCTACACAATTGCCACCTGCAGCACCCGTTACCGTTACCGGTACAATACCAGCGAGGTCATGAACAGTAAAATCTGACCCGTCTGCAGCGATTGATTCACAACGTATACGTTTTTTAAAAACGAGTTCCAGTGTTTGTGGTGCACACCCTGGTTTGGTAATGCTATCCATTGGCGTTGGAAAAACAGGAAGAACGACCAGTTTTACAGAATCATTATCAGGAATTGACTTGTCACAATAATCAAGTAAAGTATTGCCATCGGAACCATTATGTATCTTAACCCAATAATCACCAGGGGGGATCGGGGTACTCAGTGTAAGTGTAAGGGAGCTCATGTCAAAACCCTCGCTACATTCAAGACCAGTAACACCGGTAACTGTTGCCAGCGCAGGCGATATCGTAAATTCTCCTGTGCTGATGCTGCTGCATTTTAATCTTTTATTCAGGTTGACTACTATCACTGAACCATCACAGGGTGCATAAGCAGTATCCATTTTTGGCATTCTTGGATCAGTGATGCTTGCAGTGGTTGCTGTACCACCAAACGATAATGAATAGCCGCTTTGCGTATCTGTAAAATGACTAATCAATAATAAATAATTGTGGCCGGCTACCAGGTTCACCAGTTCGGCAAAAGTAGGTGTGTTCTGAGAAGGGTCAGATGCACACTGAATACCATGAACACCAGTGGAAGATGCGCCGGTAGTTCCGGAAGAACCCGACCAGTTGCCCGCCACTACCAATGAATGATCGGTGAAAACATCATTAAACTCATGCCCGGTAACATCATATAACTGCCAGTTGTAATCATCTGACATTACATTCGGAGTAATTGTAAATGACATGGTACCGGATTGGTAGCAGGTGAACTTATACCAGTAAGGATTTTTATTTGCATAATTGGCATTATCATTATCTGTGCAACCGGGAACAAATAAACTACTGGAACTGCATATGGGAACCGTTGTTTGTTGAAAAGTTTGAATACCGCAAACCGGGAAAGCCGTGGAAGGATTTTGCCCCAACGCCGTACATTGCGCATTCAGTTTAACGACGCTGGCTAAAAGAAAAACAAATGATATAAGTAAACCTCTCCTCATGAACTTTGTAAAGATATTTTATAGACGCTATTTTACGGATTTACGCTGCAAGTGTTAGTATAGATTTAACAAGCGGGAATCGTCAATCGGCGATCGGGAATCGAAGGCTATAAAATAATTGAGAAAATTGTATATCGGCAAGAACCCCAACCTTAAGACATTTCGATTGCCGATTCACGATTGCCGATTCCCGTCACTTCACCTTACTCTTAATCTCCTGCAATTTTAACAACGCTTCTACGGGGGTAAGGCGGTTTATGTCCACTGCATCCAGTAAAGAACGTATTTCTTCAAATGTTATTGAATGGGCGTCAAAAATACTTAGCTGCATTTTAGGGGTATTGATATTCCTGATGCTGTCTGCGATGTTCTTTTTCTTACCATGTTCCTGGCTATCCCTGCTTTCTTCCAGTTCCAACAGGATCTCGTTTGCCCTGTCGATCAGCGAAGGCGGCATCCCAGCCATACGTGCCACATGTATACCAAAACTGTGCGTACTGCCACCCGCAGCAAGTTTTCGGAGGAAAATAATTTTATTGCCAACTTCTTTATTGGTGACATGATAGTTCTTTATGCGTTCAAATTTATTCTCCAGTTCATTCAATTCATGATAATGGGTAGCGAATAAGGTTTTTGGCACATAAGGCGATTGGTGCAGGTATTCGGCAATACTCCATGCAATGGAAATACCATCATAGGTAGACGTGCCACGACCAATTTCATCGAGCAGGATCAGGCTGCGTGAAGTAAGGTTATTGATGATGCTTGCTGTTTCATTCATTTCAACCATGAACGTACTTTCTCCGCCACTAAGGTTGTCGGAGGCACCAACACGTGTAAATATTTTATCAGTGAGTGGAATTTTTGCAGCACTGGCCGGAACAAAACTTCCCATATGCGCAAGCAGGGTAATGAGTGCGGTTTGGCGAAGGATCGCACTTTTACCACTCATGTTTGGCCCGGTTAAGATAATGATCTGTTGCCCGGTGGCGGATAAGGAAATATCGTTGCTGATATAATTTTCACCAAGCGGCAGGTTTCTTTCTATAACGGGGTGACGACTGTCTTTGAGTTCCATTTCATTGCCATCATGTAAAACCGGTTTTTTATAATTGAATTGGATGGCATTGTTGGCAAAGCAGCACATGCAATCAAGTATGGCCATTACGCTGCCGTTTACCTGCATGGGAGCAATATAATCCTGCAACTCATTCAATAATTCCTGGAAAAGCTGTTGTTCTATTTGAAGTATCTTATCTTCTGCGCCAACAATTTTTTCTTCGTATACTTTTAATTCCGGCGTGATATAGCGTTCAGCATTGGCAAGTGTTTGCTTTCGGATCCAGGTATCGGGCACTTTATTTTTGTGCAGGTTGGTTACTTCAAGATAATAACCAAATACATTGTTGAAACTTATTTTTAATGAAGAGATGCCTGTATTGATCGCTTCTTTCTGTTGCAGTTCAAGCAGGTAATTTTTACCACCACTTGCGATGGACCTGAGCTCATCAAGTTCTGCATGGATACCAGTAGCGATCAGGCCACCTTTATTTACCATTGCAGGCGGATTTTCACTGATCTCTTTTACAATTTTTTCAAGGATATAATTACAACTGTTCAGTGAATCTCCCAGTCTTTTTAAGTATTCATTGCCTGAGCTGCTGCAGATCGTTTTTATTATTTCCGTTTGTTGCAATCCTTTTGCAACCTGTAATACTTCCCTGGGGTTTATTTTTTTTAATGGAACTTTTGCTGCAAGCCTTTCAATATCGCCTGCCTGTTTAATGTGCTGTGCGATCTTTGTACGGGTATCGGTTTCTTTTACCAGGTATTCCACCAGGTTTAATCTTTCATTAATGCGGATGATATCATTCAAAGGCATGAGCATCCAACGCCTTAAAAGGCGGGCACCCATGGGTGATACCGTATTATTGATCGTTTTAAAAAGCGTGTTTGCATTGTCGTTACCCAATAGTTCCAGGTTACGTATGGTAAACCTGTCCATCCACAAATGATCGTCCCTGTTAATGCGCTGCAGCGAAGTAATGTGTTGCAGGTTGGGGTGTTCCGTATCTTTTAAATAATGAAGAATAGCGCCGGAAGCGATGATGCCATTGGATAGTCCTTCTACACCAAACCCTTTCAGGCTATGGGTGCCGAAATGTTTCAACAGGTTTTCTGTAGCATAGGCTTCGGCAAAGATCCATTCATCAAGTGTGTATGTAAAAAAAGAATTGCCAAAGAATTCTTTAAAAAGCTTTTGTTTGTTTCGCTGGAAAATAACTTCTGCAGGCTGCAGGCTTTGCAATAATTTATCAGTATACTCTTTATCTCCTTCAGCAATAAAAAATTCTCCTGTTGAAATATCAAGAAAAGCGATCCCGATCTTTTCATCCTGGAAATGCAATGCTGCAAGAAAATTATTGCTGTTGTGTTCAAGCAATTTATCGTTGGTGGCAACGCCCGGTGTTACCAGTTCTGTTACGCCACGTTTTACAATTCCTTTTACGGTTTTCGGGTCTTCCAGCTGGTCGCATATTGCTACCCGGTAGCCTGCTTTTACAAGCTTATGTAAATAGGTGTCCAACGCATGATGCGGAAACCCTGCAAGTTCAGCAGCAGTTGGATTACCATTATTTCTTTTGGTTAATGTGATGCCTAAAACCGCAGCTGCATTGATGGCATCTTTACCGAAGGTCTCATAAAAATCACCAACCCTGAAAAGCAATATTGCGTCAGGATATTTAGCCTTGATCGCATTGTGTTGCTGCATTAACGGTGTTTCACTTGCCACTTTTGCCATAGAAGAAAAGACCACCGACGACAGACGACCGACCACCGTGGGGGAGCGCAAAAATACGGAAATAGGATATCAGAAATCAGGTGTCAGAAATCAGCTTAGAAGTATGTGGATATCGTGTTGTTTCATTAATAACAAATAACTGATGTCTGATTTCTGAAATTTGATTTCCTGCTTCTACTAATTTTCCTGTTTTGTTAGCACCTCTCTTTTCATACTTTCCCATAATCCATCAAAAGACTGATTATTTCCTTCCTTCCACTTCTTACTAAACGCTCTCATTTTTTCTTCCCTATCTTCTTTGCTGAGTGAAAAGAAACTGGCTATGGCACCGGCATCATTTTCAAAAGCCATTTGATTGTACAATTCTTTTAGTTGTTGTTCGTGCCGGATATTTGTATTGGCGATCTCTATTTCCATTTCTTCCCGCAACATTACCTTTTCATCATAACTGCCGGAAGGCAACATCGTTTTTGCAATCACGGGCATCAGTTCGATCAGCATTAATATAAAAACGATGAGGTAATAGCGAAATGCGAGTGCAGAATTATTTTGCAGAATATTATTGAGTGCTTCAACCCTTGTTAAAAAACCATTGTTGAGGTAAAGCTCAAAATTTGCTTCTTCCTTTTTTATTTTATTTTCAAGGGTCTCCAGGGCTGCTTCTGCGCTGTCAATTTTTGGTTGATCATTTTTAAATAACAACTGGTATGCTTCATCCAGTTTTTGATATTCATTTCGTTTTGCAATGGCAATGTCTTTGATACCGATCTTGCCGGTACCGCCGCTTCCATCTGTTTCAGCTAAAAAATTCAACCTAGCTTTTTCAACTGCTTCATAGCGGGCAGCCAGTTCTTTTTTTGTAGTTTCTTTTTGAAGGTTGAGTTCATCCTTCTGGTTCTTAAAAAGCAGGTCCAGTTCCTGGCGCTTGGCTATTTTCTTCTTTTCATTATCAAGAGAGGTTTGCAACCTGATCTCTTTGTCGAACATATACAATACCGCGGGCTGTGCCATAAATGTTCCAATCGTAAGTGCCAATAAGCCCCTGAATAAAAGTGGGGCAAATCTTTTTTTGTTGAATTTTGTGATCCCCTTTATTAATGCCCTGTCGATTGTAAGAATAATGAAACCCATAAATAGACCAAGGCATATAGAAACAAACAATGAAGTTGCCAGCGTGCTAAAAAAATAGGTCCAGGTAAATGTTGCAAATGCCCAGGTGCCAAGCACCGTCATGCCAATGATGCGATAACGGTTGCGGTCAACTACAGAATCGATCAATATTTCCCGTTCGGCAGTTGATAGCCACCATAAAAATTCGGTAAACGGTGAAGGGGTATAAGATTCTCTTTGAGACAAGGCTATATTTCTTCCTGTCATTTTAGTTTTTTTTAAAATGAATAAAGGATCAATAGTTGAGTTGAGTAGAAATATAGCGTTGAAGTGACTGCAAAATAATTATTCTTTGTTGGATTAACGGAACTATTGGCAGCTTATTTGCAAAGCTTGATAGATTAACAGTTTGTTATCAAGGTTATTTCAACAAAGCGATGCTAAATGAGTGTAATACTTATCTTTGCCTACCAAAATAAAAGCCCTTTTTAGGACAAAAACCAACAAAATGAAAAAAGTATACAGTAGCCTGGTATTAATGATTTTAATTATTTCAGGAGTCCAGGCTCAGGCACCCAAAGGAATGGGTTCCAGCGATCCCGAGGCGAAAAAAGTCCTCGATGCAGTGAGTGCAAAATTTAAATCCTTCAAATCGGTAACAGCCAAGTTTTTATTGAATATTGAAAATGCAGAGGGTAAGAATGTGGGTAGTAAAAAGGGAACTGTTTATATGAAAGGAAATAAATACAGGGTTACGATCCCCGGGCAGGAAATATTTTCTGATGGCAGCAATACCTGGACCTATGATAAATCTGCCAACGAAGTAACCATCAATAAAATTGATCCGACTGCGAATTCCATCACACCTCAGAAATTATTTACCAATTTTTACGACAAGGATTTTCTATACAAGCTAAATCAGAATGTAAAAATTAATGGGAAAACCATGCAGGAGGTTGAACTTACACCCATCGACAAAACAAAAGCCTTTCATAAAGTATTGGTATATGTAGATAAATCATCGATCAATACAACCAAAGTTTTTGAGAAAACCGGCAATCGTTATACTTACAGTGTTAGCAGCATGATCACCAATGGAGTGATTGATGATGGAACGTTTATTTTTGATGCGAAGAAATATCCTGGAGTAGAAACAGTAGATCTTAGGTAGTGATCTTTTTGATAACGGAACGTTTATAAGAAATTTGAAAGCTCTCTTTATGGGAGCTTTTTTAATAAATATTCAATATTCAACGTACAATGTTCAATGCTCAACGGATCGTTCCTTAGCAGCATCGTTGAATATTGAACATTGTACGTTGAATATTGAACATTTTTAATAAAATGCTGAAAGAACTCACAATGCTAATCGCTGACAAACATTTTCCTTAGGATCCCCATCTGAAAGTATTCACCGGCAATCCCGCAAGATCAATTACCCTGTCAACCACCGTTGCGGCAACTTCTTCAATTGTAGTTGGCTTGCTATAAAAGGATGGCGTAGCCGGGCAAATAATGCCGCCTGCCAGTGTTACCGTTTCCATGTTTTTTATATGGATGAGATTATAAGGTGTATCCCTTATCACGCATATTAATTTTCTTCTTTCTTTTAAGATCACATCTGCTGCTCTTGTTATAAGATCATTCGATATACCCGATGCAATGCGTCCAAGTGTACCCATGCTGCAAGGAATGATGATCATGGTATTATATTGTCCCGATCCCGAAGCAAAGGGTGCATTGAAATCCTGTTGTGTGAAATATTGTACGTCAAAATGTTTCCAGTCCTCATTGCCGAGTTCTGTTTGCCAAACCTGTTTTGCATTTTCGGTCATGATCACAGAAAGTTCGCTGCAATACTCTTTTAACTGGCTAAGTTTTGTTAATAAAACCTTTGCATATATAGATCCGCTTGCCCCGGTGACCGCTACTACAATTTTTTGCATTATTTTTCCGTTTATTATCCCGTGGTTGGTGCCAGCACCAACCACTATAAGGCTTCTAAGCTACTAAACAATTCACGATGCAAAAAGTTATTCGTTTTTTTATATTATTCATTGTTGCTGTTTCAGCATTTTCTTTCAATTTGCCAAACAAGGATAAGATCAACTGGATAACCATCCAGGAACTAAATGAATTGTATTATAAAAATCCCAAACCCATTTTAATAGATGTTTATACAGACTGGTGTGGCTGGTGCAAGCATATGGATAAAACAACATACCAGCATTCCAGGCTGGTTTCATATGTCAATGAACATTATTATGCGGTAAAGTTCAATGCAGAATCAAAAGATGAGATCGTTTTCAATAAAAAAACTTATGGCTACGATGCCAGGTATAAATCCAACCAGCTGGCAGAATATTTATTATCCATGCAACTTGAATATCCCACAACCGTATTCCTCTCAACCATCGACGGCCAACCGGCTCCGTTAGCAGGCTATATGAAAGCGAAGGAAATGGAAGCGCCATTGAAGTATTTTGGGGGAGAAGCTCCCAAGACACAAACATTTATTGAGTTCAATAAAGGTCTTAAGAAGGAGTGGTGATGTGATCTGTACTTCAATATTTGATATTCCGTGTTCCTTGTTCGATATTCTATTCTGCCTGAGGTTTCTGAAGAAATGTTCAATATTCAACGTGCAATGTTCAATGCTCATCGGAATGTACTTGAATATTGAACATTGCACGTTGAATATTGAATATTTGTTTACAGCACAAACTTTGATTACATTTTAGAATATCGAACAATAACCTTCCTCCGCCTTTCGTAAACCAACTAACAACCGTCTCCGTAACTTCAACCCATGGGAAGTCCTTCATCGCTCCAGCGTCGCCTGGGCCTTTTTCAATCTACGGTATTGAACATGATAGACATGGTCGGCATTGGTCCCTTCGTTACATTGCCAATTGTAATGGGACTGATCGGCGGTATGTATCTATATGCATGGATCGCAGGAGCTGTTCTTTCTATGATAGATGCAATGATATGGAGCGAACTCGGGGCCGCTTATCCACTCGCCGGCGGTAGTTATAATTTTTTAAAAGAAGCATACGGAAAAAATGGAGCAGGCAGGATGATGAGTTTCCTCTATGTATGGCAAACCGTGATACAGGCACCACTGGTAGCAGCTTCCGCAGCAATTGGATTCTCTTCTTATTTTGTTTACCTGGTGCCGCTGGAAGACTGGCAGAAAAAATGTATTTCAGCAGCCGTTATTCTTTTCATTACATTTCTTTTATACCGTAAAATAGATAGTATTGGAAAAATCGGGGTGCTGCTATGGGCAGGCGTTATTGCATTGCTTGGATGGATCATCTTTGCAGGCATTGGTCATGGTAATATTCTTGAACCATTAAAAGAAATGGGCGGTTCATTTAGCTGGCAGGTACTTGGTTCATTTGCATTCGGCCAGGCATGTGTAAAAACCATCTATAGTTATCTTGGCTATTACAATGTTTGTCATCTTGGTGGCGAAATTAAAGATCCTGGAAAAAATATTCCACGCAGTATGTTTATTTCAGTCATTGGTATTGCCATACTTTACCTGGCAATGAACATGAGCGTGAGCAGTGTAATATCATGGCAGGAAATAAAGAACTGGCAAAGCACAGGTACTAATGATTTTGTTGTAAGTGTTTTTATTGAAAGATTGTATGGACATACTGCTGCTATTGTTGCAACGATCATGATATTATGGGTGGCGCTTGCATCTTTGTTCGCAGTAATGCTTGGTTATTCAAGAGTGCCTTATGCAGCTGCTGTTGATGGCGCATTTTTTAAAATATTTGCAAAGCTGCATCCAACGAAAAATTTTCCTTACGTATCCTTGCTTGTACTTGCAGGATTCGCTTTTGTATTTAGCCTGCTTTTTAAAATGGCAGATGTAATAAGTGGTATTCTTGCGATGAGAATTATGATCCAGTTTATCGGGCAGGCAGCAGGTGTTTTCCTGCTTAGAAAAAGAAATGGCAAAGCAGCACTTCCATATAAAATGCCGTTATATCCATTGCCGGTTGTGTTGGCAATTGCTATGTGGTTATTTGTATTTTATGCAACAGGACTAACCATCGTTACTTCCTTTTTGATTGTGTTTGGCAGTGGATTAGTAGTATATTTTTTCCTGGCTAATATGAAGAAGGAGTGGCCATTTTCTGCCAAGCCCGGCCAACTCCCATAAAAGTATTTTGATTATATTCGCTATTCAAAAAAACCTGATGGAAAAATTATTCCGTTTACTCTTTATTGTCCTGCTGATCTCTTCCTGTTCAAAGAACAATGGCAGCAATGGTGGTTCATCTGCTGTATTATTGCCTGATACATTATCTGCCGGCTGGACAAAGATCACTACATTGCCTGTAGAAAACTTCAGGGATATTTTTTTTACCGATAATTCAAATGGTTTTGCGGTTAGCAATAATGGTATTTATAAATCTGTAAATGGCGGAACCGATTGGACAAAGATCAATTCTTCATTAAACATGGTTGGTATTGGTGCGGCCAGCCCCGACCGTGCATGTTTTGTAAATAATGATTTTCCTGTTTTTGTAACACAGAATGGAGGCACTACATTTTCACAATCAACTTATACTTATCCTGGTGGTGGCTCAGTAGGGTTTTATGATTGCTTTTTTACAGGAGCAAATAATTGTTATTTCAGCAGCAATCAATTTGCATGGAAATCACTTGATGGCGGACTTACCGTTGATACCATATTTGAGTTTCCTACTGTATCATCAACAAGCTCTTTGTTCTTTTTAAATGATAACGATGGTTGGATCGTTCGTGAAGATGCTGTTTATAAAACAACAGATGCCGGAGATACATGGATTCCTGATACAACTTTGAACAATGGCTACGGCAGTATCGATTTTCCGGATCCCAATACTGGTTATTTTACTTTCTATGGTACGGTAAATAAAACGACTGATGGTGGAGTTACATGGTTGCCCGTATATCAAACCGGGTTTGCAAACTATACCGACATTGATTTTATAAATGCAGATGAAGGCTATATCGCTTTTAATAATAAAGTGTATAAAACAACAGATGGTGGCAGTAACTGGACCGTTGTTGTTGCATTGGGAAATGAGATCGTCAGTAAAATTTGTTTTACCGATGCGAGCCATGGCTGGGCATGTACCTCCGATGGGGTTGTTGTAAAATATGCGCAATGATGAAATTATTATTTCTTCTCTTTTCAGTTTTATTGTTCAATACAGATTCGGGCTGGCTTACAAATTTTGATGAGGCAAAAAAAATAGCAGCGGAAAAAAATGAATACATCCTGCTTAATTTTTCCGGGTCAGATTGGTGCGGGCCATGTATACGAATGAAGACAGAGATTTTTGAATCAACAGCATTTAAAAATTATTCTGAAGCACATTTGGTTTTATTGAATGCAGATTTTCCACGTTACAAGAAAAATAAATTAAGCAGCGAGCAGTTATTACACAATGAAAAACTTGCTGATAAATATGATCCGCTTGGAAAATTTCCTTACACCGTTTTATTAAATGCAAAAGGAGATATTGTAAAAGAATGGGATGGTTTAGCCGGGCTAAAAGCAAATGAATTTGTAAAACAAATAATGCTCATCAGTGAAAACGCAAAGTGAAGCAATAGCAATTGAACAGGCAATCTTTAAGCGTGTGCTCAAACTGATGGGCAATCGTTTTGAAATAAGTGTTGTGACTGATGATGATAAGGCAGTGTTTGCTGAACAGGCTATTGATGCAGCTGTTGAAGAAATTCAACGCATCGAAAAATTACTTACCACTTACAATGATCATAGCCAAACAAATTTAATTAATCAAGCTGCAGGACTTCACCCGGTTAAAGTTGATAAAGAAGTTTTTGAACTGATCCAACGTTCGATAAGAATATCTGACATTACACAAGGTGCTTTTGATATCAGCTATGGGTCCATTGATAAATGCTTATGGAATTTTGATAAGAACATGACGGCCTTACCCGACGCCGTTACTGCAAAAAAAATGGTAAGGCTTATTAATTACCGCAACATTATTCTCAATAAAGAACATAGCACTGTTTTTTTAAAAGAAAAAGGTATGCTCATTGGGTTTGGTGGCATTGGTAAAGGTTATGCAGCAGAAAGAGCAAAAGTGCTACTTCAACAAAAAGGAATTGCGAGTGGTGTTGTAAATGCTGCAGGCGATCTTGTTACCTGGGGCCTTCAACCAAATGGAGATCCATGGACGATCGGTATTGCAAGTCCTGATCTTGATCATTTGCCTTTCTCTTATCTTGATATTACAGATGCTGCTATTGCAACTTCCGGTAATTATGAAAAGTTCATCGTAGTAGATGGGAAAAAATATTCGCATACCATTGATCCTAAAACGGGGTTGCCGGTAGAAGGAATTAAATCTGTTACGATCATAAGTTCAAATGCAGAAATTGCAGATGCCATGGCAACACCGGTTATGATCATGGGAATAGATGTCGGACTTGATATGATCAATCAAATGAAAAATATGGCATGCATCATCATTGATGAACACGATAATATTCATGTATCTGAAAATATAAATTTTAAGTAGATGAAAAATAGTATTCTTTTTTTTATAGCGGTTTGTGTTTTAGCTTTTTTAATAAGCAGCTGCAGTTGCGTAAAAGAATATCAAAAGATCCGCATCAATGATCCCGAAATGGAACTTGCTGCAAGGAAGATCCAAAAAACGGAAACAAGTTTCCAGGTTTATAGGGAAGGTGCTTCAGGTGGGAACGGAGGGAAGACCGGGGGCGGTTGTGGATGTAATTGATTTGAAGATTAGCTGATTTGAAAATTTGAAGATGTAAAGAGACTATCAAATAGTAAGTCTCCTTAATTTTCAAATCAGCAAATTTTCAAATTTTCAAATCTATTTTATGATAAGAATTTGTCTTGTAGTTGTTGGTTTATATTTAAACTTACTCGGCGCTTTCGCCCAGGTAAAAGATTCTGTGAATTATAAAAAAAGAAAACTTAGCCTGGATGAAATAAATTTTGTAAGCAGTTATTATTCGCAGGATGGAAATAATTCTGCAGTAACAGGTGGCATCGGCACAGAAAAACTAAAAGATTATTCAAATAGTTTTGAAGTGAAATTTTTAAAGTACGATAAGCGCCAGCGAAAAGTAAATTTAGATGTTAATGTAGGTATTGACTATTATACATCAGCTTCATCAGATAATATCAATCCGTATACAATATCATCTGCCTCTCATGAAGACCTGCGAATATATCCATCCATTACCCGTACCGTTACCAATGAAAAAAAAGGAAATGCCTTCTTAACGAACCTTTCTTATTCGCATGAGTCCGATTATGAATCATTTGGACTGGCAACTGGATTTACAAAAAAATCAAGAGACAATAACAGTGAGTTTACTGCAAAGGCGCAGGTTTATCTTGATAAGGTGAAAATAATTTTGCCTGTAGAATTGCGGGACGCTACTACAGGTGGCCTGTCAGGAACACCCAACGAGTTTAACTATCCACATAAACAACGCAACACATTCAGCAGTGCATTTACTTTTTCACAGGTCGTTAATCAGCGCTTTCAGTTAATGGCACTGCTGGATCTTACTTACCAGCATGGGTTCCTGGGGCTGCCTTTTCATCGCATTTATTTTAATAGTAGTGTACTTACAACAGAGAAGCTGCCATCATCACGTTTTAAAATACCTGTTGCAGTCAGGGCTAATTATTTTTTAGGAGACAGGATCATCTTGCGTGGCTTGTATCGTTTTTATAAAGATGACTGGGGATTGAATGCACATACTGCAGATATTGAAACTTCATTTAAGATAACCCCGTTTTTTTCTGTCTCTCCATTTTACAGGTATTATACACAAACTGCCATTGATTATTTTGCCGGCTACAAACAACACCAGCAATCAGAATCATATTATACCAGCAATTACGATCTTTCAAAATTCAACAGCCAGTTCTTTGGAGGAGGAATTCGGTTGGCACCGCCGAAAGGATTGTTTGGTTTAAAACACTGGAACATGATCGAGATAAGGTATGGGCATTATAAAAGGAGCAATGGGTTGCATGCGGATATTGTTAGTTTGAATATTCGGTACAAATAAATTTCCATTATACAGTTTCTCAAATTTTAATTTGCTCTTTGCGGCTTTGTGATCCTTTGCGTGAAACAATATTTTATTTAACGCAAAGGCGCAAAGACAAATGCAAAAGACGCAATGAATAATAACGAAGTATTTATTTCAATAAAAAAGCTTCAAATAAATGAAGCTTTAAATTGATCTGTATAATATTTTATTTATAATTAAACTACCTCGGCCATGTTTGGTATCTCATGCGACTTATATTTTCCTGCATCCAGTTTTTTCTTTGTCTCTTCAAAAGCTTTTAAAGTTTCATCAATGTCTTTATCACTATGTGCAGCGGTAGGTATGATGCGATAAATAATATCTCCTTTTGGAATTACAGGATAAACAACGATTGAGCAGAAGATGTGGTAATTCTCTCTCAGGTCCATTACCATTTGTGTTGCTTCAGGTACATCGCCTTTCATGTAGATCGGTGTAACGGGAGAGTTGGTATGGCCGATGTCAAATCCTCTTTCCTTTAAACCAGTTTGTAGTCTTTTTACATTGTTCCACAATTTCTCTCTCAGTTCAGGCATTGTTTTTACCATTTCCATTCTTTTCAACATGCCATCAACAATGATCAGCGGAAGACTTTTTGCAAAAATCTGTGAGCGTGTGTTGTAACGTAAATATTTCATTACTGCTTTTGGTCCGCTGATGAAGGCACCAATGCTTCCCATGCTTTTTACAAAGGTTGAAAAGTAAAGGTCGATACCAGCCTGGCAGCCCTGTGCTTCATCAGCGCCACCACCTGTCGGTCCCATGTAACCGAAGCCATGAGCATCATCGATCAAAATACGGAATTCGAATTTTTTCTTTAGTTCAACGATCTCTTTTAAGATACCCTGTTCACCATCCATGCCAAACACACCTTCTGTTATAAGCAAAATACCTCCACCGTTTTTAGCAGCCATTTCAGTTGCTCTTTGTAATTGTTTTTCGCAATCTTCAATATCATTGTGTTTGAAAGCATAACGGTGTCCCATGTGCAAACGAACACCATCAACGATACATGCATGTGCCTCTGCATCATAAACAATCACATCACGACGGTTTACCAACGCATCAATACAACTCATAATTCCCTGGTAGCCGAAATTGAGCAACATGGTATCTTCCCTGTTCACAAATTCACTGATCACTTTTTCAAGCGCTTCATGTTTGGTTGAATTGCCACTCATCATCCTTGCACCCATAGGATTTCCCATTCCGTATTTTGCGGCAGCTTCTGTATCTGCTTTTCTTACATCAGGATGATTTACCAATCCTAAATAATTGTTCAGGCTCCATACGATCATTTCTTTTCCCCTGAATTGCATGCGTGGCCCCAGTTCGCCTTCCAGTTTCGGAAATGCAAAATAGCCATGTGCCTTGTCCATATGCTGGCCGATCGGGCCACCATCTTTCACTAATTTTTCAAATACGTCCATATCCGTTTACTATTTAATATTTGTATTGAATGTGCTGCAAAATTAAGGGTTTGAGGGCTAATTGCATAACCTTCAGTTAACATACCACTGGCATAGTTTGGTTAACTTGATTCGTCATTGCGAGGAACGAAGTAAAAGAGTTGACATCTCTATATTTAAAAGAAGATAAATTATTAATGAGAGGTGTCAACTCTTTTGCTTGCACTTATCTTTGAAGAATTAAATTGATAATTATGAGGATCAGATCCTGTTTTATTATTCTTTTATTTTCTGTTTGTTTTAAAAACGGAACTGCTCAGCAAAAGATGAATAATACAACCGAGAATAAAAAACCAAAGCTGGTAATCGGTTTGGTGATCGACCAGATGCGTTGGGATTATTTGTATCGTTTCAGCGACCTGTATGGCAATGATGGATTTAAACGTTTGTTGAATGAAGGGTTTAGTTATGAAAATACAATGGTGCCTTATACGCCTACTTATACGGCGCCGGGCCACACATGTATTTACACAGGTTCGGTTCCTGCAATTCATGGGATCATTGGCAATTACTGGTATGATAAAAGGACAGGCAAATCTGTTTATTGTACAGATGATTCAACCGTTTCAACAGTCGGCAATGAAGGGAAGGCCGGGAAGATGAGCCCGAAAAATATGTGGACAACAACCATTACTGATGAACTGCGTTTGAGCAATAATTTTAAAAGCAGGGTTTTTGGAATTGCATTAAAAGATCGTGGTGCAATACTTCCTGCGGGGCATAGCGCCAATGCTGCTTATTGGTTCGATACATTGGGAGGTAAATTCATTAGTAGTACTCATTACATGAATCAATTACCTGCTTATGTAAATGAATTCAACGAAAAAGATCTTGCGGGTAAATACATGACCACAACATGGGAAACTTTATTGCCAATAAATAAATATGTGCAGAGTACAGCTGATGATAAAACATACGAGGATCCCATTCCTGGTTTAAAGACAGTAACGTTTCCGTATGATCTTTCTTTAATAACAAAAGGGAAATACGAATCATTTAAATACACGCCCTTTGCAGCTACTTTCACTTTTGATTTTGCAAAGACGATTGTTGATAATGAAAAGCTGGGTGCAAATAATGTTACAGATTTTCTTACGATCAGTATTTCTTCTACAGATTATGCAGGTCATCATTTCGGTCCGAATTCTATTGAAGAAGAAGATACTTACCTGAGACTTGATAAAGATATCGCCGCTTTTCTTACATACCTGGATGGTAAATTTGGCAAAGGAAATTATCTTGTTTTTTTATCAGCAGATCATGCTGTGGCACATGTTCCCGGGTTTCTTACAGAACATAATATTCCGGCAGGTACATTTTCAAATTCAGACCTGCGAACAAAGTTGAATGCAATGATTGAAAGCAAATATGGAATTGTTTCCTGTGTTTCTTCTATTCAAAACTACCAGGTTTATATTAACAGGAATAAAATAAAAGAACAGGGAAAGAATGCTGATGATATTATAAGTGATGTGATCAGTAGTTTGAAAGTAGAGCCATTTATTATTGATGCTGTAGAAACAGCTAAGATCAATGCTGCAAGTATTACCCAACCTCAAAGAGAAAACATGATCAATGGTTACAATGCACAAAGAAGCGGGGATATACAATTCATGGTAAAGCCAGGTTATTTCGATGCCCTGTTAAAAGGAACTACTCATGGAGCATGGAACCCCTATGATGCACATATTCCTTTATTATTTTTCGGCTGGCACGTAAAGCAAGGCAAAACCAACCGCGAAACATACATGACAGATATTGCGCCTACCATCGCAGCGATGTTACAGGTACAAATGCCGAGTGGGAATGTGGGGAAGGTGTTGGAGGAGATGGTCAGGTAAAGTTGATTGGTTAATAAGTTGAAAGGTTGATAAGGAGAATGCTCTTTTATCAACCTTTCAACTTTTAAACCTGTTAACTTTCGTTGGCATGCTAGGATTCGAACCCAGACAAACAGAATCAGAATCTGTGGTGCTACCGTTACACTACATGCCAGTTTTCAATTGATATGTTGACAAGTTGATAGTGTTGATAAGGTAAGGGCCTTATTAACTTGTTAACCTCGTCAACTTTATCAACTTCATACTCAAAGAAAAAGGTTTAAAGAACTGATCTCTAAACCTCTGTTGGGTTACTAGGATTCGAACCTAGACAAACAGAATCAAAATCTGTTGTGCTACCATTACACCATAACCCAATCGTATTCCAATTTAAATTGGGAGTGCAAAAATAGGGGATGGGAGAGGATGTTCCAAAAGTTTTTGAGAACAGCTTCAGGCTATTAGCTTCAAGCTTTAAGTCTGGCACTAAATATTGTAAACATTTTTTGTTCCTCGATGATTTGTAAAATTATTGCTTCTATAGATTCAGCATTACCGAATCCTAATTGGCTGGCAATCAGGAATTGAGTTTCTGCTTCAAAACAAGAGCCGAGTGATATCTCAATAAACCTGTTGTAATCTTTATTACTACTTCTGCTGCTTCCTTCGGCAATATTAGAAGCAATAGATATACATGCACGATTAAGTTGTGATATGATGCCGAATTTTTCCTGCTTGGGAAATGTATTTGTTATCCTGATACAATCAATAGCTATTTGGATGCCTTTTTGCCAAATTTTTAATTGCTTAAAATTTCTCATGTGAGAACTATTTACCAGGCTAAAATAAACTGATTGATCATAGGGGGCAATAAAAAAAGCTAAATATTATTTAGTTATTCCAAATAATATTTAGCCAGACTTGCACCTTGCAGCTAACAGCTTTTAGCTTCTCCTTAAGCCAGCACCTCCATATCCTCCTTCTCCTTCAGCCCTTTAATCAAATCCAACGCTTCTGCAACCACATCACACATGATCGTAACCAGCGATCCCGGTTTTGCAGTATTGTATGCATGCATAATTGCTTCTTTTTCGTTATATATGATCGTTAAAGGGATATCTTTTGGCTTTGTTTCATTAATGCCTTCTACCAGTAGGCCAACGATCTCTTCAGCGGTTCTTCCACGCAGGTTTTTATCCTGGCGGATGATGATCTCATCAAAAGATTTTCCTGAAATTCTTCCGAGTTCTTTAATGTCTTCATCCCTTCTGTCACCTGTTCCGCTGATGATACCCACTTTTGGTTCGCCATCCATTTTACTTACAAAATCGCAAAGCAACTCAAGTCCCGCAGGATTGTGCGCAAAATCAACCAGGAATTTAAACTGTTTGAACTGGAACATATTCAACCTTCCCGGGGTTTGTGCAGCAGATGGTACAAATGTTTGCAGGGCCAGCCGGATATCTTCTATTTCAATATTTCTCCAGAAATAACAGGCAAGTACTGAAGGCAGGCAATTCATGATATTATGTACCGCTTTGCCACCATAAGTAACAGGAACATCGGCCACTCTTATAACACGAATTTTCCAGGTGCCTTTCATGATGGTAATATATCCATTTTCAAACACTGCCGCATAGCCGCCGCCCTTTGTATGTTCAATGATCCTTGGATTGTTTTCATCCATGCTGAATAATGCGATATTACAATCGAGCCCTTTCTGCATATTAAAAACAAGGTCATCATCGGCATTCAAAACTGCATAACCATGTTTGAATACTGTTTCGGGAACAACAGCCTTTACCTTTGCCATCTGTTCCATAGTATCAATACCACCAAGGCCGATATGATCTGCACTGATATTTGTTACGATGGCCACATCGCAATTCTGAAATGCAAGCCCGTTCTTTAAAATACCACCTCTTGCACATTCAAGCACAGCAAAATCAACCGTAGGATCTTTTAAAACAAATGTGGATGAAACAGGACCAGTACAATCCCCCTTCATCATCATTTGATTTTGTATATACACACCATCGCTGGTTGTGTATCCAACTTTATAACCTGCTGTTTTTGCAATATGGGCAGTGAGCCGGGTGGTGGTTGTTTTACCATTTGTTCCTGTAATGGCAATGATAGGAATATTGCCTGCGCTTCCTTTTGGAAACAACATATCAACCACCGGTTCGGCCACATTGCGAGGCAAACCAACAGAAGGATCAATATGCATACGGAAACCAGGTGCTGCATTTACTTCAAGTATACAACCGCCATTCTCGGTAACGGGTGTACGCAGATCGGTCGCCATGATGTCGATGCCACAAATATCCAGGCCGATGATCTTTGCAATACGCTCACACATGATGATGTTTGCAGGATGTACTTCATCCGTTACATCGGTACTTGTTCCACCTGTAGAAAGGTTAGCTGTTGGTTTTAATAAAACCAGCTCTCCTTTTTTTGGAACCGTTTCCAATGTATATCCTTTTTCATCCAGCATTTTTTGTGTGAACTGGTCGATGGTAATTTGCGTCAATACTTTTTCATGTCCATAACCACGGCGTGGGTCCTTATTTGTTTCGTCAACCAAATATTGAATGGTATTCTTGCCATCACCAACAACTGACGCAGGTGTACGCAATGCAGCACAAATGAATTTATAATTGATAACAAGTATCCTGAAATCAAAACCCGTTATGTATTTTTCAACAATTACGCTGCGGCCGTATTGTTTGGCGGCAGCAAACGCTGTAAGTGCCATTGGCCAATCGGTAATATTGGTTGTATTTCCTTTACCATGATTGCCATCGATTGGTTTTATTACGATCGGGTATCCAATATCACTGATCACCTCTTTCAATCCTTCTTCAGTTCTTACAACATCTCCTTTAGGAACAGGAATTTCAGCAGCGCCCAGTAAATTTTTTGTTTCTTCTTTGTCGCATGCAATGTCTACAGCAATATTTCCTGTTGTACTGGCAATGGTGGCTCTTATTCTTTTTTGATGAACACCGTATCCCAGCTGTACCAATGAATGTTTATTCAAACGGATATAAGGAATACCTCTTTTAGCAGCTTCATCTACAATGCAGCCCGTGCTTGGTCCCAGCCTGGTATCCTCACGTATTTCACGGAGACGCATAATATCAGCAGCAAGATCATAAGGCGTGTCATCAGTTAATGCCTGGCAAACCTTCACTGCGGCTTTGGCTGCATAAACACCTGCATCTTCTTCCATATAGCTGATGCATACATAATATTCGCCTGCTTTGCCTGTACCACGTGTTCTTCCAAAACCGGTATCCATTCCTGCGAGTGTTTGCATTTCCAGGGCGATGTGTTCAATCACATGACCCATCCAGGTGCCTTCATCCACACGCTCAAAAAAACCACCACGTGTACCAACACTGCAGCGGTGCTCGATCATTGTAGGGAACATTTTTTCCAGGCGCTGCCTGAAACCGGGAATCTCGTTGGTAGGACGCTGCTCCATTTCTTCAAGGTCAAGTTTCATCTGTATCAGCTTGGTGCGGCGAACACTCCAGTAATTCGGGCCTCTCAAAATTTTTATTTCTACGATCTTCATAAATGTAGTTTGGTTTATAAGGGATAGTAATTTAGGATAAAGCAGTTGCTTTTCAAAAAAATGGGGCTTTTAAATAAATGTTCAATATTCAACGTACAATGTTCAATATTCGTCGGAATGCCGTTGAGCATTGAACATTGGATGTTGTATATTGAATATTTTGAATGCTGCTACCCTAACGTACATCTAATCATTATATCAGCATGCCTGTAAGAACAAAATCGTAATTCACATAGCTGGATAAGTTATGCCCGTTTTTCAAATACGATTTACCCTATTTTTGCGTTTTACCAAAAAAAACTAGATGGAATTTGCTAAAGGAAAATTGCTTGCTATTGGAGGTGCAGAAGACAAAGGAACCGATCTTGAAAAAGGAGAAATTCACCGCAACAATCTCAATTTTTTTGAACTTGGAATTTTAAAACGACTCGTGGAAGAAACGGGTGGTATAGATTCACGTATTGAAGTAATTACTACTGCCAGTATGATACCACATGAAGTAGGCGAAAATTACCTGGATGCGTTTGGGAAAATAGGTTGTACAGATGTTGGCGTAATGCATATCCGCAATCGTGCCGATGCAATGAATGAAGAATACATTGATAGAATAAAAAAATGTGATGCTGTTATGTTCAGCGGTGGTAACCAACTGCGACTCACAAGTACATTTGGTGGTACACAGTTTCTTGAAATAGTATTGAGCCGTTATCATGATGAAGCGGGCTTTCTTGTTGGAGGAACTTCAGCAGGTGCCATGGCCATGAGCAATACCATGATCTATGAAGGCAATGCGACAAAAGCACATTTAAAAGGTGAAGTAAAAATAACTACCGGCCTTGGTTTTATGGATGATGTGATCTTCGATTCTCATTTTGAAAAACGTGGTCGCTTTGGAAGGCTTGCGCAGGCGATCGCAGCAAATCCATCCTGCATCGGTATCGGTTTGGGAGAAGATACCGGCATGCTCATCACGCAAGGCAACAGGATGGAAGCGATCGGTAGCGGACTTGTGATCATTGTTGACGGGCATGATATTCGTCACAGCAATATTGCAGATATCCCCGATGGCAACCCGATCAGTATAGAAAATTTAAAAGTGCATTTCTGTGAAAAAGGAAATGGTTATATGGTGAAAGAACGTTTGTTTCTTCCCGAAGCCAGTGAAGGTGCAGTTGTGAAGAAACAGGTGCATGTGGAATGATTTGGATATTTGGAGATGAGCTGATTTGAAAATGTTGATGCTACTTTTTAGTAGCATTTTTTATTCAGAAATAATCAATATTCAACGTACAATGTTCAATATTCAAGTGCGTTCCGATGAGCATTGAACATTGTACGTTGAATATTGAACATTTCTTTTTTTGCAGAGTCATCGAATTATACAACCCTCACCAAATAATAGTTCTTCTTCCCTTTCTGAACCAGTAGATACTTATCATGCAACAACATTGATGCATCCAATTTCATTTGCAGGTTATCTATCTTATTCCTGTTTATACTTACACCACCCCCCTGTACCATTTTCTTTGCTTCTCCTTTACTTGGAAAAATAGAATTATCAGCAAGAAAACTAACAATATCAATACCTGCGTTAAAAACAGCAGCGGAAAAATCTGATTTTACAATTCCTTCAATTGATTCCAGGTCTTCTTCACTCATACTTTCCGCAGCTGCATGCTGGTTTGAAAATAATTTTTGCGTTGTTTCAATTGCTTTATCAAGTTCATCTTTTCCATGAACAAACAAGGTAACTTCTTCAGCAAGTTTTTTTTGAACCAACCTTGCGCCTGGATTTTTTTCATGAGCCTCCAACAGATCATTTATTGCTGCTTCGCTCAAAAAAGTAAAGATCTTTATCCATATTGCCGCATCACTGTCAGAAGCATTTAACCAGAACTGGTAGAAATGAAATGGTGTTGTCTTTACGGGATCGAGCCAGATATTTCCTTTTTCTGTTTTGCCGAATTTTCCTCCGTCTGCTTTTTTAATAAGCGGGCAGGTGAAAGCAAAAGCTTCACCACCAATTTTTCTGCGGATCAGTTCAGTACCCGTAACAATATTTCCCCACTGGTCACTGCCACCCATCTGCAACCTGCAATGCTTGTTTTTATATAACCAGTAATAATCATAACCCTGTACCAGTTGATAAGTAAATTCAGTGAATGACATCCCGTCGCCTTCGATCCTTTTCTTTACACTGTCTTTGGCCATCATATAATTCACCGTAATGTGTTTACCGGTGTCACGAATAAAATCAAGGAAATTCATTTCTTTGAACCAATCGTAATTGTTGGCCATTTCGGCCGCATTCGGCAATGACTTATCGAAATTCAAATATTTCTCAAGTTGTGCTTTTACGCCGGCAACATTATGATTCAGGATGTCTTCACTTAACAGGTTCCTTTCTTCACTTTTTCCGCTTGGATCTCCAACCATACCCGTGGCGCCACCTACCAATGCAATGGGTTTATGGCCACATTGTTGGGCATGCACCAGCAATAATATGGGTACCAGGCTGCCGATGTGCAGGCTGTCTGCCGTTGGATCGAAACCAATATAAGCCGTGGTCATTTCCTTCATCAATTGTTCTTCCGTACCCGGCATAATATCCTGTATCATTCCTCTCCATTCAAGTTCCTTTATCAGATTCTTCATGTTTTTTGTCGATCGTTTTGGAATGCAAAAATGCAGGATTAATTTGAAGATTTGAAAATTTGAAGATTTGATGATGAGCCCAAATGCTGGTTATCACATGATGAAATTTTCAAATCTTCAAATTTTCAAATCTTCAAATCGAATTCCGTACAACATTTTACTTAAAAAGAGTATCTTAAAAAAGACCAGTTTAGTGAATAAATTATTAAGCCTTAAGCGGGTTTTAATCGTAAATTTGAAATAGCTTTATATATGCTGTATATGAGATATTTACACAATTTGTAAAGTAAAATTACGTTTACAAATATTAGTTATCCAAAATTCAGGCTTACAATCCAAACATATGAGACGTAATCTCGCTGCTTTTACTCTGCTTCTATTTCTATTTCCACTAGTCGGATTCTCACAATTCCGGATCTATTCCAATGAATTTTTAAACATAGGTGCAGGTGCAAGGGGCCTTGGTATGGGTAATGCACAGGTCGCTTCTGTAAAAGATGCAACTGCAGGTTATTGGAATCCTGCGGGGCTTACCGGTGTAAAAGATTACGTAAATGCTTCTGCCATGCATGCCGAGTATTTTGCCGGCATTGCAAAATATGAATATGCTTCCGTAGCGGTTCCGGTACAGGATAATAAAAGAACGCTTGGATTTTCTCTTTTACGTTTTGCTGTGGACGATATTCCGAACACACTTTACCTGGTTCAACCAGATGGCAGTGTTAACTACAATAACATAGAAACTTTTTCTTCGGCAGACTATGCTTTTCTTTTATCCTTTGCACAAAACATAAAGGATACAGAAAAAAAGAAATTAAGCTTTGGTGTAAATGCGAAGATCATTTACAGGAAAGTTGGCCATTTTGCAAATGCATGGGGATTGGGTATTGATGCGGGATTACAAATGCATGTGGACAGGTGGCATCTCGGCCTCGTTGTACGTGATCTTACAACCACCTACAATGCATGGACATTTAAATTCTCTGACAGGGAGAAACAGGTTTTATACCTCACCAACAATGATATACCGGTGAAATCAACAGAATTAACAGCTCCAAGAATGATACTTGGCGGTGGTTATAATTTCCGTATCAGCAAGGCTGTAAGTTTAATGGCAGAAGTAAATGCTGATGTTACTTTCGACGGCAAACGCAATACGATCATAAGCAGCAAACCTGTTAGTGTGGACCCGCATGTTGGCCTTGAAGCAGGCATAAAGGATATATTCTTTGTGCGTGCAGGTATTACCAATTTTCAAAGAGCACTGGCAGATGAAGATACTTTGAATCAAAAGAAAGTATGGATCTACCAGCCAAGCTTAGGAGCAGGTTTCAAGATCAAAAATTTTAGTTTTGATTATGCATTTACAAATCTTGCCAATCAAAACAATCCATTGTATACGCATGTTTTTTCTATAAGGCTCAATATTGTGAGCCAGAAAAAGAAAAAATAATAATTCATAAAACAAATGTTGAAAAAATTACTCATCCCCCTATTTATGTTGCTGGCTTCAGCAACGTATGCCCAGCTGAATAATCAATGGATAGACTACAGTAAAACTTATTATAAGTTCAGGCTTGCAAAAGATACGCTTTGCAGGATCTCGCAGGGTACACTTGCTACTGTGGGGCTTGGAAGCGTACCTGCGGAACAGTTCCAGCTTTGGAGGAACGGTGAACAAGTGCGTTTGTACACTTCAGTTAGCGCCGGCCCGTTAGGTGGCAGTGGTTATATAGAATTCTGGGGACTTATGAACGACGGTAAACCTGATAACCAGCTCTTCAGGCAGTCCGATTTTCAGCTTGCAGACAGGTATAGCCTGGAGAACGATACATCAAGTTATTATCTTACTGTAAATCCTGCAGGAGGAAACCTGAGATTTACAGATGCAGCAAATCCTAACCCCGGTTCAATGACGTCTGATCCGTATTTCATGCGCAGCATTGATTATGCTTACAGGAACCAGATAAACAGGGGAGAGGCAAGGATCATATCAGAATATATCTATTCTTCATCCTATGATCCTGCTGAAGGATGGGCAAGCAATACCATTGCCCCTTGTTGCGACCTTACACAACAAATAAATAACCTGAATGTATATACCGCCGGGCCCACAAACGGGCTATCGGTAAGGGTTAATGCCGCAGGTACAGCCAATAATGTGAGGAACCTCAGGATAAAACTTTTCTCAAATGATATTACGCAGACACCTTATGGTTCGCCGATAGACCTGTCTCTTTTCACTTACAAAAAGGTAAACCTTACAGGTCTTCCAATCTCATTATTACAAAGCACATCATTGTTGCTGGTCAATATTGGCAATACATCTACGAATTCAAATGACAGGCTCGTTGTTGCAAGCCTTGGTGTAACCTATCCCGCAACTTTTAATTTCAATAGCCAGAAGTACTTTTCTTTTAGCCTGGCACCATCTGCTTCGGGTAATTACCTGCAGATAGATAATTTTAATTACGGCAGCACCGCCCCGGTATTGTATGATCTTAATACAGGTGCACGTTATACAGGAGATATCAGTTCAGCACCACAGGTAAGATTTGTACTTCCTCCTTCTTCAGATCCTGAAAGAAAATTCATCCTTGTGAATGAAGAGGGATCTATGCCAATCAATTCCCTTTCACAAAAGAACTTTACAGATTTTTCTGCTCCTGCAAACCAGGGAAATTATATCATTATCAGCAACCCTGTTTTATATAACGATGGCAGTGGTAATAATTACGTTGATCAATACAGGCAATACCGTAGCTCTGTAGCAGGCGGAGGGTATAATGCAAAAATTTATGATATCAATGAGTTGACAGAACAGTTTGGATTTGGCATAAAAAATCATCCCGGTGCAATAAGAGATTTTATACGTTATACAAATAACCATTTTGATCCACACCCACAATACGTATTTATTATAGGAAGGGGTATGGATTATATAAGCCAGAAACAAAACGAAGCAAACCCGCTGGCAGCACAGCTTGACCTGGTGCCTACTTTTGGCTGGCCGGCATCAGATGTTTTGCTTGCATCTTTACCGGGAACATCTTTACCGCTGGTTCCTATCGGAAGATTGGGGGCTATTAATGGTAGTGAAGTAAGTAGTTACCTGCAAAAAATTATTGAGTATGAACAGGTGCAACAATCATCTTCTTCATCGATCGCCGACAGGGCATGGATGAAAAAGATCATGCACATCGTAGGTGGAAAAGACAGTGCAGAAAATGCAATGTTTAAGTATTATATGGAAGGTTATGAAGAGATCGCTGAAGATACACTTTGGGGTGGTAATGTTGAAACGTTTTTAAAAAATTCGACTGGTACCGTGCAGCAGGCTAGCAGTGATCGCATTGAACAATTGATCAATGGCGGACTTGGATTCATTGGTTACTTCGGTCACTCATCGGCAAATACATTTGAATTCAATCTTAGCAACCCGGATATATATACCAATGCCGGTAAATATCCATTCTTTAATGTGAGTGGTTGTAGCGCAGGTAACTTCTTTATTTTCGATCCACTCAGGTTAAGTGGTAATTTATCATTATCAGAAAAATATGTTTTAGCACATCAACGTGGAAGTATCGGGTTCCTTGCAGATACGCACTATGGTATTCCACAGGTTCTGGATCCGTATAATACACAATTGTATACAGCCATTTCAAGAACGATGTACGGTAATACCATCGGTAACCAGATGGTACGTACAATACAAAATTTAGGTGGTGCAGACCCTGGCCTGAACTATTATACAAGGATACACGTAGAAGAGCTGACACTTCATGGTGACCCGGCGCTTAAAATAAATACATTTGAAAAACCGGATTATGCGATCGAGGACCAGGATGTAAGGATCAGCCCGAATATTATAACGGTTGCGGATGCCAGTTTTTCTGTTAACATTAAAATGCACAATTTAGGACGTGCAACAAACGATTCTATCTGGGTTTCTGTAAAAAGAAAACTACCAAATGATTCAATACGTGTTTTATCTCATGAACTGATCCGTGGAATAAGGAACCTCGATTCAATTGTTCTTCCTGCTGTAACTATTATCCCAACTTCGGATAAAGGATTGAACCAGATCATTGTTACGCTTGATGAAACCAACAGGGTTGATGAATTGTATGAAACAAACAATACCGTTACCAAAGAATTTTACATTTTTGAAGATGAGTTACGTCCTACGTTCCCATATGATTACTCTATCATCAACCAGCAAAATATTACTTATGTTGCCAATACGGCCGATCCGCTTAGCGCCGGGCAACGGCAATATGTAATGGAGATTGATACAACTGAATTATTCAACTCTCCATTTAAAAAATCCTATAACCAAACAGGCGGGGGTGGTATCGTAGAATTTACACCAACGAATATAACCTTTACCGATAGTACTGTTTATTACTGGCGTGTTGCAATGGTTCCAAGCGGATCTGCTGCTTATATCTGGAATGGATTTTCATTTATATACCTTCCAAATAGTTCAACTGGTTTTAACCAGTCGCATTATTACCAGCATTTAAAATCTACTTATTCAAACATTACGCTGGATGCAGACAGGAAATTCCGTTTTAAAGAACTTCCGAGAAATTTGATTATCCGTACAGGACTCTATCCTTATTTTGCGGCCTTCGATATCAACGTTAACCTTGATGTTGAGCAATTGGAATTATATGGATGCAGGTATAGAAGTATACAGGTTTATGTTTTTGATACCACCACGCTCAGGCCATGGCGCAACTACAATGTAACAACTCCTCAAGGACTATCGGGTAGGTTTGGTAGTTACCCCGTATGTCAAAACAGTGCTACGCCAAATGATCCATCAAGGGCATTTTTTGAATTCCCTTATTATGATGCACCGCATAGAAAAGCTGCCATCGACTTTATAACAGATTCAATTCCCGATGGAATGTATGTTGCTATCACCAACCTTGGGTTAACGACCAATACTTTTTTCATCAGGCATTGGAAAGACGATACACTAGCATTGGGATCGGGCCATTCATTGTATCATACCTTAAAAAATATCGGGTTTACCCAGATAGATAGTTTTTATCACAACCTTCCCTTCCTTTATTTTTATCAGAAAGGAATGCCTGGCTATACACCAAGGCAGGTGATGGGACCAACCGATACTGTTAAGATCGATGAAACATTTACATTAAGAACGATCAGTACAGAAGGTTCGATACAGTCTGTGAATTACGGTCCTGCACGTGCATGGACGTCTATGCATTGGCGTGGGTCGAGTGTGGATACTGATCCGCAAACGGATAGTGTAGAGGTTGAGGTCTGGGGTGTGAGGGTAAATGGTACAGCAGATTCACTTGCAACTGTAAATCCATCGCAGGATACAACACTGAACTTTGTGAATGCAACTACATATCCATACCTGCGACTGAAAATGAAGAATGCAGATAGGCTACACATTACACCACACCAGTTAAGATACCTGCGTGTAAATGCCGACCTCGTTCCGGAAGGAGCGGTAGCACCGGGCATCGTATACCAGATGAAAGATAGCGTGTTGCAGGGTGAGCCCATTGAGTTTAAACTTGCATTTAAAAATATCAGCCAGACTGCATTTGACAGTTTACTAAAAGTGAACCTGGTTGTAAAAGACAGGAATAATGTTGATCATCCATTGCCTATACCAAAACGTAAAGCATTGGTAGCAGGCGATACCCTGATCATTAGTTATACAATTGATACAAAAGATCTTCCAGGCCTTAATACACTTGCCATAGATGTGAATCCTGCTTTTGACCAGCCTGAACAATATCATTACAACAATGTACTGTTCAAAGAATTTTATGTGAAAGAAGACCTGTTCAATCCATTGCTGGATGTAACGTTTGATGGTATACATATTTTAAACAGGGATATCGTATCGGCAAAACCACATATACTTATTAAACTGAAAGATGAAAGCCGTTTCCTTGAATTGAAAGATACCAACTCAATAAAATTACAGGTAAGGTATCCTGACAACAGCCTGCACACTTATTACTTTGGAGATACGATGCGCTTTACACCAGCTAATTTAGCAAATGGTGAGAACAGCGCCAGCATCGACTTTAATCCAAACTTCATAACTGCTGATCAGTCGGAAGAGGGTGAAGATTATGAGTTGATCGTTACCGGTAAAGATGCGGTAGGAAATAAAGCAGGCGATCTCGATTATCATGTAATGTTCAAAGTGATCAACAAGCCGATGATCTCAAACCTTTTCAACTACCCAAATCCGTTTACAACATCAACAGCATTTGTATTTACTGTTACAGGAAGTGAAATTCCGCAAATGCGTATCCAGATATTAACGATCACCGGGAAAGTTGTAAAAGAAATTCCAAGGAGTGAACTCGGTAATATCCATATCGGGAATAATATCACTGATTACAAATGGGACGGTACCGATATGTACGGACAAAAACTTGCAAACGGTGTTTACATTTACAGGGTGATCACTTCTTTAAACGGTAAGAAAATGGATAAATATAAAACGCTCTTTGGCACCGGATCTAATCAAAAGAATACCGATAAATTATTTAATAAAGGATACGGAAAAATGTATTTGATGAGATAGTGCTCATAAATTGGAAAATAAAAAGCTGCTTCTCTCTGGGGCAGCTTTTTTATTAATAGTAAGTTTATTTCGAATGTGGCTTTTTTGAATTTTCAATATCCAACGTACAATGTTCAATGCTCAGGAAATTCCGATGAAAATTGAACATTGTACGTTGGATATTGAAAATTTTTTACAAGAGCTATCCTTAAGATAAAGTCCCTATCAATCATTAGCTTTGCCAAAAAAAGAGCTACACCACAATGGCAAAGATTGCAATCAATATAGCAACAGGCAGTTTACAACAGGAAGAAATAATAGTCGGCATCGACCTTGGTACAACAAACAGTTTAATAGCGATCATCCATCCCGATACAAAAAAGGCGGTAGCATTAAAGGAACATGATAGCTCCTCCCTTGTGCCATCAATCGTTTATTTTGATGAAACAGGAAATGTAGTAGTTGGGGAAAATGCAAAGCAACACCTGCTTATCTCACCGGAGCGTACTATTTTTTCTGCCAAGCGTTTGATGGGAAAAAGTTATAACGACATAAAGAACAATGCATCATTTTTTTCTTATAAAGTAATTGATGACAATACCGAAAGTTTGGTGAAAGTGCAGGTTGGCGATAAATTTTATTCGCCTGTTGATCTTTCTTCTTTTATCCTTAAAGAATTAAAGAATCGTGCTGAACATATTTTAAAAACGCCGGTAAACAAAGCTGTGATCACCGTACCAGCTTATTTCAATGATGCACAAAGGCAGGCAACACGTGATGCGGGAAAACTTGCAGGACTTGATGTGTTGCGCATCATCAACGAACCTACAGCTGCAAGCCTTGCATACGGAGTTGGACTTGATAAAAATGAAAATAAGATAATTGCTGTGTATGATCTTGGTGGTGGCACTTTTGATATTTCAATATTGAGGATCGCAGGTGGAATATTTGAAGTATTGTCAACCAATGGTGATACTTATCTGGGTGGCGATGATTTTGACAACAGCATTGTAAAATACTGGGCGGGCATCATGGGGTTGTCAGAAACGCAGTTGCATAACGACTCATCAACAGCACAAACACTGAGGTTGAAAGCGGAAGCGGCAAAAAAGCAATTATCCGGTAGCGATAGTTACAACGATGAGATCAATGGAATACCGGTTTCACTTACAAAAAAACAATTTGAAGAACTCATACAACCATTCATAAAAAAAACTATTGATTCATGTCGCAATGCTTTAAAAGATGCTGGATTAAAAGCAAGCGATATTGAAACAGTGGTAATGGTTGGCGGCAGCACAAGGGTTCCGCTGGTAAAAGATTCGGTCAGTAATTTTTTCGGCAGGCCCGTTAATGATTCTGTGAACCCTGATGAAGTAGTTGCATTGGGCGCAGCCATACAGGCTGATATTTTATCGGGCAATAACAAAGAATTTTTATTGCTTGATATAACGCCATTGAGCCTGGGCATTGAAACAGCAGGTGGTTTAATGGATGTATTGATACCACGTAATGCAAAGATCCCTTCCAAAGCGGCAAGACAATATACAACGCAGGTAGATGGACAGGCGGGTATGCGTATCAGTGTTTTCCAGGGTGAAAGAGATCTTGTAAAAGATAACAGGAAGCTGGCTGAATTCAATCTTACAAATATACCGGGTATGCCTGCGGGACTTCCGAAAGTGGAAGTAAGTTTTTTAATAAATGCAGACGGGATATTAACGGTATCGGCAAAAGAATTAAGAAGTGGTGTTGAACAAAGCATCGAAGTAAAACCACAATATGGTTTAACAGATGCAGAAGTAGAAAAGATGTTGCTTGAATCGATCACGCATGCAAAAGATGATATTTCAATAAGAGCATTAACAGAAGCGAGAACAGAAGGGGAGCAGTTATTAAAAACAACAGAGCGCTTTCTTCAAAAAAATGCTGACCAGTTATTAAAAGAAGAATTGTTGCAAACTGCTGCTGCTATGCAGGCGTTACAGCTTGCAATAACAATGGATGATAAGGACCTTGTTCATAAAAAAATTGAAGAGTTGAATGATGTCTCACGTCCTTATGCAGAAAGGGTAATGGATAATGCTATTGCCGGCGCAATGAAAGGGAAATCGATTTAGATCAAAGCTAATCTCTGATGTTTGATTTCTGATCACTGATATGCGACAGCCTGAATAATTTGTATCTTCAACCTCATGACACCAGTAAAAAATATTACCATCATTGTTCCTGTTTATAATGAAGCAGCATCACTGCCGGAATTATTTAGAAGATTGGATACGCTCATATTAAATGCAGGTTTAAATATAAGTGTGATCATGGTGGATGATGGCAGTACCGATGGATCAACAATGTTACTGGAAGATACCATCATGGGTAAAGAAAAATATTCAGCCATTTTTTTATCAAGGAATTTCGGCCATGCAATGGCGATCACTGCAGGGCTTGCCAATGTAGGTGATGCATGTGATGCTGTATTTATCATTGATGGTGATCTGCAGGATCCGCCTGAATTACTTTCACAGTTTGTTGAAAAAATGAATACAGGTTATGATGTTGTTTATGGTATCCGCAAAAAAAGAAAGGAAGGTATCCTGAAAAAACTTTGCTACAAATTATATTACAGGCTGCTGAAAAGATTTTCAAATATTAAGATGCCGCTCGATGCCGGCGATTTTTCTTTAATTAGCAATAAGGTTGTAAAGCAACTCAATAGCCTTCCGGAGGAGAGTCGCTATTTGCGAGGCTTAAGAAGTTGGGTAGGATTTAAACAAGTTGGGCTGGAATATGAAAGAGATAAACGTGCAGGAGGAGAAACAAAATATTCCCTGCGTTCATTATTCAGATTAGCTTTTAACGGTATTTTCAATTTCAGTGAATTTCCAATCAGGTTTATTGGAATGCTTGGCTTTATCACCATCATCTTTTCCTTGATCTATATTGGCATCGTTCTATATAAGAAATTTGTTTTTGGTACGGTGCCCGAAGGTTTTACAACATTGATCTTTGCGATCGTGTTGTTTAGTGGCGTGCAGTTGCTTTCATTGGGGATCATCGGTGAATACATCCTGCGTATTTTTTTCCAGGTAAAGAACCGCCCGCTTTATATAGTTAAATCAAAGATCACAAACGGCAAGCCAGCGAATGAATAAAGAATATGTACAACAATACGCTAAGCTGGAACGGGAACACTGGTGGTTTTTGGTCAGGCAAAAGATTATCCTGCAATTTTTACAAAAACATATCGCTTCTCCTGGTAAACAACTCCGGGTTTTAAATGTCGGTGCAGCCGGCGGTGCATCAAGTGAATTTTTAAAAGCATTTGGCGATGTTGTTTCAGTTGAAACAGAACCATTATTCATTGAATATTTACGGCAACAAAACATTGTTGTTACAGAAGCATCCATTACAAAACTTCCTTTCAACGACAATTGTTTTGATCTTGTTTGTGCATTCGATGTAATAGAACAT
This sequence comes from Ferruginibacter sp., assembly GCA_047601875.1. Classification (GTDB taxonomy): domain Bacteria; phylum Bacteroidota; class Bacteroidia; order Chitinophagales; family Chitinophagaceae; genus Ferruginibacter. Next base: position 3,667,683 of record JASGIL010000001.1, read on the forward strand.
GTTGCTGATGATGTACAGGCAATGAAAGAAATGGAAAGGGTTTGTAAAAAAGATGGATCTATTTGTATAACGGTTCCGGCATTTATGTCTTTATGGAGCCAGCATGATGTTGTGAATGGTCATCACAGGAGGTATAAAAAAAATGGCCTGCGATCTTTGTTTGAAAAAACAATACTATTAAAGCCAATTGAAATAACTTATTTCAACAGCTTATTATTTTTGCCGATATTAATGACAAGAAAAATGTCGAACCTGTTCAGGAAAAACAAAAAGCAAACAGAATCTGACTTTACTTATTTTAAAACTTCTTCTTTAAGCAATAGCATACTTAAAAAAATATTTGCTGTAGAATTAACAACAATGAAATTATTTCATTTCCCCTTCGGTGCTTCTTTGATCGCTGTTCTTAAAAAAAACAATGGCCATCCATAATAAAACAATAACAAGACTGGTAACTGAGATATACCATGCAATAATAACTTTAGAAGGTTTGTATTTGAAAACAACTTCATGAACGCCCGGTTCAACATAGGTTCCTATAAAAGTTATATTCACTGTAGAGATTGATTTTATTTTATTATCAACATATACCTGCCACCCCGGGTAATTATTTTGAAGATAAACCAGCATCCCTCCTGTTTTTGTTTCAACCGTTGCTTTTATGTTATTAGCAGAAAAAGAATGAATGGTTATTTTATTCGAAGTAGCAGCATCTTTTTTTGAAACCAATGCACCATTAACTGTTGTATCAGAAATATAGAGTACAGGATTTTTAAAAACAGCATCTTTTATTCCAGATTCATAAAAGCTGTCTTGTAAGGACAGGTTTCCCGGTGTAATGAAATAATTATTACGGCCGATCTTTTTTGTGAAGTGAAGTATGGTGCCTGTGATTACATTTTCACCGGATGAATTCATTGAGTTTTCTTCAATAGATGTATTGCCGGGTATGGGAAATTTCTCATGGTTCCTGTTGATCAGTTTTTCAACATCTGTAAATTTTTTTGCACCAATGATCGTAACAGGTGTGTTTAACTGTGTTGCAAAAAAAAGATCGGCAATTGTAATAAGGCAGAGCAAACCAACATGCTTTCTTTTTACAATAGCAAAATATGTAAGGCTAAGGGTTATTAATAAAAAAGGAAGCTGAATTAAATAACGTTGTTGAAAATTAAATTCGGCCAAAAGATTTTTAAGATTACTTACTGTAATATCTGCAGCAGGAATTTTATTATTAAGAAAAACGATGCAACCAATACCTGCAATCACAGCAATGATCAACAATGCAGCTATTAATTTTTTAAATAGTAATGTTTTTGATTCTTTATTGTTTTCCCATTCTTTAATGGCTATGGCCGAAATTAAAAGCAGGAAAATGATACCGAACAACCTGAATAAAGCCGGGTGCCTGAAACTGTTCATCAATGGAAGTACATAATAGGCAAGTTTTCTTATGAAGAAGAATTGTCCCCATGCCATTGCGATCATTACCAATGCGCAGATAAAAAAGAAACGCAACTCTTTGTTGCCAATGAGTTTTCTATAAAAAAATGCAGACACTAAAAACATCAATGGAACAACCCCAATGTAAATGCTTCTCATTAATATCAATGAATTCAGCCAATGGTCATTTGCAGTTGTGGCGAAAGGAAATAGTAGTGAGATGAGGGTAACAGGATTCATTGAATTTTCCATAACAACAGATAGCGATTGGCTTTTTCCTCTTGCTATTGTTGGAAGGTGTACAATAAAAGATATTAATGCTGGAAGAGCAAGTAATAAAAAAGATATGCATGCAATGAGTATAGGAGCAAATATTTTTTTCAGGAAAAGCAATTTGTTTCCGCTTGAAAAAAAGATAAATAAAAACCAGCCGATCAAAGTATATGCTGTAATGATAAACAAAGAAGGGTAGCCGCCGGTGAATAATAAAAAAAGAAACAATGCCAATCCCAATGAATCCGGGATCTTGTATTGCATGATCATTCTCCTGAAAAATAAAAAGATCCATGGAATATAACAGGCTGAGCTTATGCATGTAAAAAACTGAACACTATCGATCATGAAGCCGCTAAACTGGTAAGCAAATGCAATGGCATATGCAATTGGTTTACTGCAGCCAAGGTTCCTGCATAAATAATAAAACCCGATTCCTGCAAAAGCAATATAAAATAAAAGTTCAACGTGAAAAGCAGCAAGGCTGTAATTACTTAAAAAACCAAGGATCCATATAACAGGGTTCCATGCTCCACTTTGCATATCGGCATGTAAAGGATATCCCATATTAATATAAGGCGTCCAGAGTGGTAATTCAGCATTGTGAAGTGCATCACTGATCAAAGTGCGTACAGGATAATAATAAGTAAGTGCATCATTTTTCAGTGTAAAAAGAAAGAGGCTGATCGGCCAAAAAAATACAAGAGCGCTGGCACAGAAAATAGTAAAGGGGTTTACAAAGATTTTTTTTAGCATTTACAGGCGTGTAGTTTGTTCCAGCAGGATAAAATTAGCCAAGTTTTATGAAAAAGCTGTGAGCTGCGAGCTATGAGCTTTGAGCTTGTCTCTGAAAATTTGTAAGCTGTATTTTATAAACATCAATTTAGTAATAAGGCTACAAGTATTGTGAACTGACTCGCAGCTCGTAGCTCACAGCTCCTTCAGCTTAAGAAACTTCGATTCCATATACCTATAACTAATATGCGAAACAATAAAAGTGAGAATAAATGCGATCAGCATGTGAAATATATTCATCCATAAAAGTGATTGTCCATTATAATTGAATAAATGAAACTGTTTTTGCAACAGCACAAAAATAATAGCGTGGTAGAGGTATAGCCCGTACGATATTTTTCCAAGATAATTGATGAATGAAATTTTACCTGCGTGAAAGATCCGGTGTTCATTAAAGGCCTGGTCGTAAATGATCAAGCTATAGCAAATACTTTTGATGATGTTGCGTAATATCATATCACTTATATAGTAATTGCTTACGATGAGTATTGCATATACTGGCAGGAACGAAGCAGCTGGTATTTTTTGTAAAAAAGAAAGGGCTTTTCCTTTTCTTACACATATAAATGCGATCATGGCCCCGGTGCAAAAATTTTGTAAGATGAATATACTGTGAATGGCAAGATTGGTGGCGGGCTTATGTTGTACCAGTAAATAATAATAACTGAATGCAATGCTGAAAATAAAAAGAACTGCAATGAATGCACTCATCCATTTTGTAGTAATGAACTTTAGGAACCATCCCCATACCAAATAAAATTGCTCTTCAATTGAAATGGACCATAATATTAAGAGGCCAAATGTAAAAGCGCTTCCATGTTCAATGATATAAAAGTTTGCATAAAAGAAAATGAAGGGAATGATTGGTGGCAGGCTGAGCTGTTGAATATTTAATAAAGAAGATATCCATGGTATTAAAAGAAAACAGGCGATGATCAATAAATAATAAGCAGGCCAGATGCGTAAGATGCGGTTCTTATAAAACTTCAGCAAACTGATGTTCCCGGTATTTTCTTTTTCTGTCAATAACCTGTAAGTGATCAGGAAACTTGAAAGGGTGAAGAAGAAAGGAACCATTAATGAATCCAGTGTTATAACTGAAAACAAAAATCCTTTAAAACCAAACCCTGGGCCAGGAATAATTAAAGTATGTGTAATGAAAACACCCAAAAATGAAAGGAACCTAAGCGCATCAAGATTATTGAAATAAATTTGTTTTGATAACGGGTTACTCATGTAGGGTCGTTTATTTCAATTGCATCAGCCGGTTCACGTATTTACCGATCATGTCAAATTCAATATTAACCAGGTCGCCCTCTTTTATAAACTGCATATTGGTGTGATCGTACGTATAGGGAATGATCGCAACCATAAAAGAATCTTCTGTTACATTAAAAATAGTAAGGCTGATGCCGTTGAGTGTGATCGAGCCTTTTTCAATGATCAGCGCCGCAAATTTTTTATCAATACTAAAACGGTATTCCCAGCTTCCTTCTTTTGCAATGCATGAAGTGCATGTGGCAACAGTATCAACATGGCCTTGTACAATATGGCCATCGATCCTGCCATTCATTTGCATGCATCTTTCCAGGTTGATGCTTGCGCCGGTTTCCCATTTGCCGAGGTTTGTTTTTTGAAGCGTTTCATCTATGGCGGTAACACGGTATTTGTTTCCGTCTATTTCTTCAATGGTAAGGCAAACGCCGTTGTGGCTTACACTTTGGTCCACCTTTAATTCAGGAGCCAGGGTCGATTTTATCCAAAAACTACGGTTGGTTCCCTGTTCTTTGATCTTTTTTATAATGCCGGTTTGTTCAATGATGCCTGTAAACATTTTTCAAATTTCGGGTATTTGCCACTGATTCACTGATTTTGTCTGAACTATGATTTGTATGATTTTTTGATAGGCTATGATTGATCCTGAAAGCTTTGGTCGGTGGCGCCACCTACCGAAATAGTATTTCCAATATTTTAATCAGTGAATTGGCGGCAATTTCTTCCTTAGATATTTGTTGTTTTCAATAATTCTATTATCTTTGCGACCCCTGTCCAAAATGGGCAGAATTTAATCACCTAAAGGAGGTATATACAACATGTTAATTATCGATTCAAAAGATTGCGAAAACATCGACAAAGCACTTAAGAAGTACAAAAAGAAGTTTGAAAAAAGCCGCGTTTTGTTACAATTAAGGGAAAGACAAGCTTTTACAAAGCCATCTGTAAAGCGTCGTACCGAAGTTTTGAAAGCTGTGTACAAGCAACAACTGACTACAGGCCAGTTAGATAAATAAGATATTAAATAAGCCGGCAAAATATATTAAACTGATAACAGGTTGAATTAACTTCGTTATCAGTTTTTTTATGCCCCTAACTCCACAACAACATATACAAAGCTTTCTCGATTACCTGAAGTACCAGAAGCGATACTCCCGGCATACCATTATATCGTATGAAACCGACCTCGTTGCTTTTTTTGATTACCTGCAGTTGCAGTACCAGGAAAATTCGGTAGAAAATATAAAGCCTGCTTTCGTCAGGAGCTGGCTGGCAGAAGCAAAGGCAAATGGCATTAGTTCCAAAACCATCAACAGGAAGATATCGTCTTTAAGGTCCTTTTTTAAGCAGCAGCTAAAACAAGGAACGATAACTGTAAGTCCCATGGCGACCATCATTGCTCCAAAGATCAATAAAAGACTGCCGCAGTTTGTAGAAGAAAAGGATATAGACACTTTATTTGATCATGTTGAATTCCCGGATGACTGGAATGGCAATACCGAAAGAATGCTGATAAACCTGTTATATAATACGGGCATGCGAAAGGCTGAGCTTATCAGCTTAAAAGAAAACCAGGTGGATGTATCGAACAGTACCATAAAAGTATTGGGAAAGGGGAGTAAAGAACGCATCATACCGGTTAGTAAAAAACTAATAGAGGTCCTTCAACAATACATGGTGCTAAAACATAATACACTCGTTGAGCCAGATAAAATACATTTATTGGTAAACGACCATGGGAAGAAACTGGATCCTAAATATGTATATAATGTAGTTAGAAAATACCTCAGCCTTGTAACTACTATTGATAAAAAGAGCCCACATATATTAAGGCACACGTTCGCTACTCACTTAATGAATAATGGTGCTGATCTGAATGCAGTAAAGGAACTACTTGGTCACAGCAGCCTTGCTGCAACGCAGGTATATACACACAATACGATCGAAAAATTAAAAGACGTATATAAAAAAGCTCATCCCAAAGCTTAGTAACTTAATTCGTCGTTCCTCGTAATGACGTTCGTTACATCTTATAAAATAAAATATTTGCCTATAAAATTTTATTTTGAAAACTACGTTTAATGCGGTAACTTGAACATAAGAGAAAAAATCAGGTGAAGTCCCAATCTATTGCCTATGGTATAATTGCTACCTTTTAATTTTTATTTTTCATTTAAAATCAGATGTTATGAACGTAAACATTCAGACTGTGCATTTCGACGCAGACAGTAAGTTATTGGAGTTAATAGAGAAAAAAGTCACGAAGCTTAATCAATTTCACGAGCGAATAACGAAAGTTTATATTTATTTAAAGTTGGATAATATTGTACACAACATTAAAGACAAAGTGGTAGAGATAAAAGTGATGATACCGAGACACGAGTTTTTTGTAAAACAATCTTCCAAATCATTTGAAGAAAGTTTTGACGGGGCGATGGATGCAGTGATCAATCAAATTAAAAAGAAAAAAGAAAGACTCGCGGCGTAAGGAAATATTTTTTTAGGAGAAAAAAGTCCCCCGCAAACCGGGGGATTTTTTTTTATTTCAAAATCCTTTAAAAAAATCTTTTACAAAGTTTTTGTATTAATCATTTTCTCTTACCTTTGCCTTCCCAAAAAATAGGGTGCATTGTTGTGAGCCTTAAATAGTGGGAAGCTCTTTTAAATAGTTTACTGGTTTAAAAGTTTATAGGTTAACAGGGTTTCGAACTCGTTAACTTTCCAACTTTTCAACCTTTAAACCATACTAATGCCGAAATAGCTCAGTTGGTAGAGCAACTGATTTGTAATCAGTAGGTCGCTGGTTCGACTCCAGTTTTCGGCTCCAATCAGTTTGAAGTTGGCAGGTTGATTTGTTAATTAGGTAACTAGTCAACAGGTAAACCTTTCAACTTCTTTCCGAAAGGGCAGATGGCCGAGAGGTTAAAGGCGACAGACTGTAAATCTGTTCACGTAAGTGTACGTAGGTTCGAACCCTACTCTGCCCACCAAGTTCTTTGAACATTGAAAATTGTACGTTGAGCATTGAATATTCAATAAACAACGTTCAATGTTCAATATTCAAGTTTTAAGCGGAAGTAGCTCATTTGGTAGAGCGATAGCCTTCCAAGCTATAGGTGGCCAGTTCGAGCCTGGTCTTCCGCTCATTTAAGTTCATTGTAAAACTCAAAGGTTTTGCTCTGCAAGCCGTGGTAGCTCAGGGGTAGAGCATCCCGATGATATCGGGAGGGTCGTGAGTTCGATTCTCTGGCTACAACTAATAAGCCGTGGTAGCTCAGGGGTAGAGCACTTCCTTGGTAGGGAAGGGGTCGTGAGTTCGATTCTCACCTATGGCTCTCGAAAAAATACTGTCGATGGTTTACAGACATTAAATTGAAGACCAATTTTCAAAACAAACAATAAAATATAAACAATGGCAAAAGAATCATTCAAGAGGGATAAACCCCATCTTAACGTTGGTACTATCGGTCACGTGGATCATGGTAAAACGACACTTACAGCCGCTATAACCGATGTTTTGTCTAAAAAAGGTTTAGCGGAAAAGAAAAATTATGACGATATCGACGGTGCTCCTGAAGAAAAAGAAAGGGGTATTACGATCAATACAGCGCACGTAGAGTATGCTACAGCTACTCGTCACTACGCACACGTTGACTGTCCAGGTCACGCTGACTATGTAAAGAACATGATCACTGGTGCTGCTCAGATGGACGGAGCGATCCTTGTAGTTGCTGCTACTGACGGACCAATGCCTCAGACAAAAGAACACATCCTTTTGGCTCGCCAGGTAGGTGTACCTCAGATCGTTGTTTTCATGAACAAAGTTGATCTTGTTGATGACGTAGAATTATTGGAACTGGTTGAAATGGAAATCCGTGAATTATTGACTTCATATGGTTTTGATGGCGATAAAACACCGATCATCCAGGGTTCTGCAACGGGCGCTCTGGCTGGTGAAGAAAAATGGGTTGCTAAGATCGATGAATTAATGGCTGCAGTTGATAGCTACATTCCATTACCTCCACGCTTAGTTGATCAGCCGTTCCTGATGTCTGTGGAAGATGTATTCTCTATCACTGGTCGTGGTACCGTTGCTACTGGTCGTATCGAAAGAGGCCGTATCAAAGTTGGTGAAGCGATCGAGATCGTAGGTTTACAGGAAAAACCACTTGCTACTACATGTACAGGTGTTGAAATGTTCAAGAAATTGCTTGACGAAGGTGAAGCTGGTGATAACGCAGGTCTTCTGTTACGTGGTATTGAAAAGACCCAGATCCGTCGTGGAATGGTTCTTTGCAAACCAGGTTCTATCACTCCACACACTGAATTCAAAGGTGAAGTTTACGTATTGAGCAAAGAAGAAGGTGGACGTCACACTCCATTCTTCAACAAATATCGTCCTCAGTTCTACTTCCGTACTACGGACGTAACTGGAGAAGTTACTTTGAATGCAGGTACTGAAATGGTTATGCCAGGCGATAACACAAGCTTATCAGTTACTTTGATCCAGCCAATTGCGATGGAAAAAGGTCTTAAGTTTGCGATTCGTGAAGGTGGCCGTACAGTAGGTGCTGGCCAGGTTACTGAGATCATTAAATAAGATAGCTTTTGGCTTTTAGCTATTAGTTATTAGCCGAAAGGCATTGCTAATAATTAATTACTATCTTTGAAATATAATGCTAAAAGCTATTGGCTAACCGCTAATAGCTTTTAGCTTTCTTACGGGCATGGTGCAACGGTAGCATACGGGTCTCCAAAACCTTTGATCTGGGTTCGAATCCTAGTGCCCGTGCTAATTAATGAGGTGATTTGAAAATTTGAAGATGAGCTGATTAAATACTGCTCATCAACGAATCTTCAAATCTTCAAATCTTCAAATTGTTATTATGAACAAATTCAGTGTTTTTGTAAAAGAGTCTTACAAAGAAATGATGGAGAAAGTGAGTTGGCCTAAATGGGAACAACTTCAACAATCTACCATGATCGTATTGGGTGCTACTTTATTCATCACGGCAATTGTGGCCCTGATGGACCTGATCGCTAATGGATCTATGAAATTTATTTACTCTTTATTTAAGTAATTATGGAAGCAACAACACCTCTGGATAACCTCACTGAGGGCAAACCTGCAGATAAAGCGGAGAAGGAAAGCAAATGGTATGTGCTTAGGGTAGTAAGTGGTAAAGAGCGTAAAGTAAAAGAATACCTTGATAAGGATATTGTGCGTAATGGATGGGACAAGGTTATTAAGCAGATATTCCTGCCTGTAGAAAAAGTATACAAGGTTCTTAATGGAAAAAAAGTAATGCGTGAAAGGAACTTCTATCCTGGTTATATCATGATCGAAGTTGCAGGTGATAAATTAAATGATGATATCATCCAGCACGTAAGCAATATCAGCAACGTTATGCACTTCTTAACGGACGGTAAAGGTTCTAAAGGAAATATCATTTCTTTAAGAAAAGCTGAGGTTAATAAGATGCTTGGTAAGGTGGATGAGATGAGTGATATCGGCGGTGTAACGATGAGTGAGCCATTTATTATTGGCGAAACGATCAAGATCATCGACGGACCATTCAATGATTTCAATGGTGTGATTGAAGAAGTGAGTGATGAAAAGAAAAAATTAAAAGTCCAGGTAAAAATATTCGGAAGGGCTACCCCGGTAGAATTAAGTTATATGCAGGTGGAAAAACTTGCGTAATCAATCAAAGTTATCAAACCAACTGTTTCAAACCGCTCCATTTTTTAGGGCGGTTTTTTTTGTCTTTAACATCGGGAATGTTTAGCCTTAAATCTGTAGTTGCCTGTTTTACCCATAAGTTTTGAGTAATTTTTTATATCAATTGATATAAAATTGGAGGTGGTAAAAGATAAAATGCTATTTTGATAAATTTTTGTAGTAACATATTGCCTGAAATTCGTTGATGAAAAAAGTCACCATAGATATAGAAGCATAAGCTAACTCACTATAGTCTCGTTTGAAAACTACAAAAAAAATAAATTTTTTCTTATGTCTCAAGTCGCGTTAAGTATCATAAGTGTAATTGGCTTGAAATGAAGTTTTATGATGAATAGTAGTATAAAATTTATCTTTTAAAAAAATGAGTATGGAGTTTATAAAAGAGTGGGGAATGATAGCAGGTATCGCCGGGATGGCCATTGGTGTGTTCCTTATTTTGTTTCGGGAACTTATTGGTAAAATAATTTTTTCAACGCTAACTAAAAAACAGTCTTACGTAATTATCATACTCTTTATGGTATTAGTTTGGTCCTTTTCAATATTTTGTATAGTACAATATTATTATGGTAAGGATAAAGCTTCACAGCAGGTAACAGTATTGGTTCATGGAGAAAATGGTAAAGATGATTTAATATTACCAACCCGGGGAAAAGTAAAATTAATTTATGGCGACGCTAATGTATTGGAAACAATAAATGATAAAGGAGAAGCAACGTTCAAACAAATTCCCAGTCAATTCTTCAATTCAGATTTAACCGTTGAAATACTTTTTTTTGATCCAGGTGGCGAACCTTATCGTGCTGTAAAGCCAGATTCGCTTTATCATCTTAAAAAAGCCAGTTACATAGATTTAACTGTAAAACTTTACGGATTAGACATGTTAAAAGGAATTGTAACTGACTTTAAAACAGGCGACCCGATTCCGAACGTTCGTATTAGTATTCTTGGTATAGATACAATGTCCAATAATTATGGAGAATTTACATTGTTGATCCCCCGTGAACATCAACGCAAATTCCAAACAGTTAGAGCTTTCAAAGAAGGATATGAACTATTTGAGCTTAACAATATTCCGGTACAAACCCAAAGCGAATTCCCAATTGTAATGAAACCTAAACAGGATTAAAGTGAGGTATTATTTTGTAATATTAGGTTTAATCATTTTTAATTTTTATGCTCATTCTCAACAAGTGAAATTGTATGGGCAAATTTGTCTCCATAACAGTAAACTTAGTAAGGATAAACTTAAGTATGTAAATGGTTCATTTATTACTGCTCCTTATTCGAAACCCTTTAAAGTTGTGGACAGTGGCAAATTTGAACTTGAGTTTGTAAACATTGCTTTGGGTACACCGATAAAAATTAACGTAGAGACCAATGGTTATGAAGTTGTGAATGATGATGATCTACGAAAAGTTATTATTGGAAGGAAGCTGCCATTGAATGTGTATTTGACTACCAAAGGGCAACTGGCATTTGCTCAAACCGAATTTTATAATATTAGTTTAAAAGCAATCTATGCAGAGAGAGACGCAAAAATCACAAAATTATCTGCAAGCGTGGCTGAAAGTAAAATTATTATCGCTGAATTGGAGAAGAAGTTCGGACGAAAAATTGCAGATCGTTTTGAGGCTGAAAAATTATTAAATGCAAAAGTTGAAGAACTAAAAAAACGATTGCCGGAATTTGCACAGAGCATGGCTTATCAGAACCTGGACTTTGCTTCCGATATGTATGTAAAAGCGTATGAATATTTTGAAAAAGGAAACATTGAAAAAGCCATTGAAGAATTAGATGAATCACAACTGGAAAAATCTTATCAAAATGCAAAGGAAAGTTTCATTGAAGGGGAGAGATTAGATAATTTAGGTAAAGATATAAAGGAGAAAAGCCTTTTGCAGATAGATCAGGTAATCAAAAGTCTAGAACTTAAGGCAGCATCATTTAGTTGGACTTTTAATTTTATCGGCTCAGCAACGATTTATGAAAAAATAATTGAAAAATACAGTTCTCATAATCCTGCCAGTGAAAAATTGGCTAATTATTATTTAAAAGCAGCTAAAGCCTTTTATGATGGTGGACAGTTTGAAAAGGCTCTGAAACTTCTTCAAACAAATATTAAAATTCATGAAGAAATTCCTGAGATAGGCCACGCTGCCATAGCAAAATCCTATTCCCTGATCGGCATTATTTATAGTATTTTAGGGCAATATGAAAAATCTTTAAAATACCAGGATACTGCGCTCAATAGTTTAAGAGAAATTTCCAATAGTAAGAGTTTGGATTTAGCACTTGTTTATTGCAATATTGGTGGTGCTTATTATTCTTTACATGAGTATGATAAAGCATTAAATTATCAAAAAAAAGATCTTAGTATACTGCAAGAACTTTTAGATAGTAATAATACAGATTTGGCTGGCTCTTATGGTAATATCGCAAACACTTACCTTGCTATGGGAAACTATGAACTGGCAATGAAATATCAACAAAACTGTACTGAAATTTTTACCCAGGTTTTAGATTCCACACATCCTGATTTGCTTGGCTCTTACATAAATTTAGGTAATATATATAACGTTACTGGTGAGAAAGAAAAAGCACTCGCCATTTATCAGAAAGTCATCGAAAAAATAGAGCAAAGTTCAGGTCCTAAGAAACCGGACCTGGCCTTCGCTTATACAAATGCAGGAGACATTTACTATTTATCTGGTCAATTTGAAAAGGCAATTGAGTGTTATAAACAAGGAATAAAATTTAAAGAGGTGCTTTTGCCTGGTCACTATACTTTGGCCCATACGAATTATTCCCTGGGCCGGTGTTACTTATATTTAAAAGAGTACTCGCAGGCTATAGAGTACTTGCAGATATCAGTCAAAATTTCTCCCGTCCTAAAAGATTCTTTTTATTATAATGATATTGGTATTGCCTTTGCCAAAAGCGGGCAATTCGATAAAGCTAAATCAGCCTTTACTGAATTTGAGGACCTTTCTAACGATAAAAGCAAGGTTTTTAAAGATTGGTGCATATACTATGCTTTGAGGGATGAGAAAAATAAAGCTCTTACAAATCTTAAAATGGCAATAGATTTAGGATACGATGATTTAAATGTACCAACAGATGAAAGTATCGAAAATATTTTAGGAGATTCTTTGTACACCCAATTAATGAATGACTTTAAAAATAGTACAAATTAAATTCCTGCTAGCTTAATTGTAGGAACTCTCAAGCGGATAAATGCCCGGAACTATTATTGTAACTTTTTAAGTTTGCCAGTCTTGATGATGTTAAGCTGTTTGGACCAATGTTAGTTTTGTTATCTAAATGTACCGGGTACGCTTACCTGTATAAGTCTATAATTATTTTTCAAACCATATCCGCCACCTGCCAATCGTTCCTTATATGCCGACCTTTATTTATATTTAGATATGCATTCATTTTTCCAAAGCTAAAACTGTAATATGAACCGCCGAAGTTTTATCAAGCATTCAACAATACTTACCGGTGGACTTGTGCTTTCAAACAGCCTTGCTGCATCCTTTCATATTTCTAAAAAGACAAGTGTAATTATTATCGGTGCCGGGTTTGCAGGTTTGGCGGCTGCCTATGCATTGAGTAAAAAGAAAATTCCTTTTGTCATCCTGGAAGCCCGGAACCGAATTGGCGGCAGGGTATTTTCATTTGAAGCGGACCCGGCAGAAAAATTAGTGATTGAACTGGGGGCCGAATGGGTGGGCAAATCGCATGAAAGGCTGATGGACCTTTGTAAGGAATTCAACCTTGAATTACAGAACAATCAATTCGATACGCATCTTTTGTACAAGGGAAAATACAGCCCGCAAGGGCAATGGGATTATTCCGAACCCTGGAAAAAGAAATGGGATAGCATGCTAAAAACCTATAGACATTTGACCGAAGTTGATAAGAGAAAACTGGATAAATACGATTGGTGGCGATACCTTGTAAATAATGGTTGTGAAGCTTCAGATCTCGAAATAAAGGAGCTACTCGACAGCACCGATTTTGGTGAGAGTATTCGCCATGTTTCTGCCTTTGCAGCTTTGGCCGAATACGCCGAGAGCAGCAAAAAGAACGAAATGGATTATAAGATAAAGGGAGGCAATGGTAAACTTGCGGAAGCATTGGCAGATAAAGTTGGAAGGGAATTTATCAAAACCGGTTATAAAGTAGTTACGATCAATCAAACCGATAAAGTAAAAGTTGTTTGCGCCAATGGCGAAACATTTACTGCGGATAAACTGATTTGCACAGCCCCCACTTTTGCTGCGAAGAAAATAAACTGGCAGCCTGCTTTACCTGCAAATGTGATGCAGGCAATGAATGAATTGCAATATGCCCGGATCAACAAGCACCCTGTATTGTTCAATCAACGTTTTTGGAAAGATGAGTCTTTTGACATGATCACTGATACCCCGGCGCATTATATTTATCATGCTACCAAAAACCAACCCTCACAAAAAGGAGTGTTGATCTCTTATACAATTGGTGATAAAGCGGCAATGATCAGTAATCAATCGGAGGAATGGAATGGCCGTAATGTACTGGAAGCATTATCGCCGGGCTTCGGGGACGTAAAATCGTTGGTGGAAAAACAATTCAATTACTATTGGGGGCAAGATGAATTTTCAATGGGGGCATATGCTTTATATGGTGTCGGGCAATGGTTTGATGTAAGACCCATTTTACGTAAATCATTTTTACATACCCATTTTGCCGGTGAACATTTGGCCGATTGGCAGGGCTTTATGCAAGGGGCGATTGATACCGGGGAAGAGGCGGCGGGTAAAATAAGTTAATGGAGCATTTGTAATAACATTAGAATCATCGATAAATCGTTCAATGATTTCAATGCTGTAATCCATGTAAGAGAAAAAAAGAAAATTAAAGGTAAAGGTATCTGGCAGGGCTAATTCGGAAGAATTAATTATATGCAGCTGAAAGCTTAGTAATGTATAAATTAACTGTTAGGAGGGTGTCTCATGTTTAGGGCTGGTTTTTTGTGCTTTAATATTTCGGATTTGTATATGTTACCTTAATACCATATAAAAAGGGAAATTATCTCACTTGGATTGCCACCACGATACTCATATTTTAAGACCCGTATTTTTCATAATCTGTTAATGTGTTAGGAGGCAAAAATAGCGGCCCTTTAAAATAACAATTTCCGCCTTTTTTCTTTGCTCGAAAACATCCATGTATAGCTCTTACGATCCATTGATTCATTTGTTCGATCTGTGATTTACCATAAGAATCAAATAGAAGCTCTGCATATCCAAAACTAGCTGTTACATACAATTTTGGTGATATTATTTCCCAGTCAAATCTCATTATGCTCTCTCGAATATGTTCTATTAATCTAACAGTCATATCCTCACCGTAAAATGTTGGGCAAATTATAAATTCGTCACTATTAATATTTTTTCGCAAAGAGTCTGGAGCAGCGCTTGCGACAATCTTATTTATTTCTAACAAAATTTTATTGCCAATTTCTTTACTATATATTCGATTAATAGCGTTAAAATTATCAATATCAAAGTAAATTAAAAAAGTAATTCGTTTTTCAGAGAAATGCCTAAACATCAATTTTAATATAGTATTTGTAAAAGCTGACTTATCTACTGTTTTTACTAATTTTTTTTCAACGCCTTCCGGATCATCTAAATAATCAAATGGTTTAAATTTTACTGATAAAGCTCCAAATTGCGATAAGCTTTTATGTAATCTTTGGACTAATGTGGAATCTAATTCATTTTTAACGTGAATTCCAAATATCCTTCGAAGACCATAAGGCACATCTTTTTGGTTTAAAGTATCTCCAACAAATAATGGAATAACTTTATGTTTAGTAGGGTTCTGCCTGTTTAATGCAATCGCAGTACTTATTTCCTCCTTTTCGTAAAAAGAAGTTTCTGTATTTTCAGTGCTAAGAATAATTGAAATATATGATTGAGCTTGTGCTTCTGGTATTTTTACATCCCATAAATCCCCCGGCAGTAGCGATTCTGAATCTAAAAAAACCTCAAACTGTAAGTCCAAAAGATTAAACAATTGTTTGGCTAAAAGAGTATCTATTGCGGAATGTGCGATAAAAAAATGATATTTCATACAAAATGCGATTTTGTAATTATGTCTTTTACAAAGATTTGCGAAATCCCTAAAATACAATTTAAATTTCTGTAATGTTCAAAAATTAAATGATTAGGGGGATATCTTAACTAAGATGCAAACTTTTCCAAATCGAGGAAAATGTGACTACCTTAACTAGAGCCAGTGTTCAGGAGTATCGCAGGTGTCATTTAAATCTGATAGTCTGCAACTGGTTTAAGATATAATATTTCTCCTACCAAACTAAATTTTCATTAGTTGTAATATATTTTCAAAGAAGTTTCAATAGATATCTTAGTATTAAAATGTACGCTAAATCAAATTGAATCATTATGCCAAATAAAGAATTGCAGATATTGGTAGTTGAACAAAAATACTGGTTGCACATTTTTTCAAAAATGTTTTTTATGCAATAACGAGGCTTGATAACCAACAAACTGCGTTTTTCAAAAGTCTTTCGTGCAGATTTGTAGTCGACACACAAACTTAGGAATGAAAAAAATCCCCCATTTCCTCTCTCCATTCCAACAAATTCCCTTACTTTTGCCGCCCCAATTAGTTCTTTATTGAATTTGTCCCACTAAAACGGACAGGTTTGGGAGTCAGACCGTAAGATGCGGAAAGACGTTAACACCAAAAACATTTTATAAATGGCAAAAGAAGTAACCGGCTTTGTCAAGCTCCAGTGTAAAGGAGGACAAGCCAACCCGGCGCCGCCAATCGGACCAGCCCTTGGTTCCAAAGGCGTGAACATCATGGAGTTCTGCAAACAATTCAATGCAAGAACACAGGATAAACCCGGAAAAGTATTACCAGTGTTGATCACTGTGTATGCAGACAAGTCTTTCGACTTCATTATCAAAACCCCTCCAGCTGCAGTTCAGTTAATGGACGCTGCCAAGATCCAGAGCGGTAGTAAAGAACCCAATCGTGTAAAAGTTGGTAAAGTTACCTGGGCGCAGGTTGAAGAGATCGCCAAGGATAAAATGTCTGACTTAAATGCTTTCACGATGAAAAGTGCAATGAGCATGGTTGCCGGTACAGCCCGCAGCATGGGTTTAACTGTTGAAGGAAAAGCCCCATGGGATAATTAATTGTCAACCTAAAAATTTCTAAAAAAAATGATTACTAAAAAAAGAAAAATAGCAAACGCTAAGGTTGACGTTAACAAAGCTTATACGCTTAAAGAAGCATCATCCCTGGTTAAAGAAGTTAATACAACAAAATTTGATAGTTCAGTTGACCTGCATGTGAAATTAGGAGTTGATCCTAAGAAAGCAGACCAGGCGATCCGTGGTACTGTATCACTTCCTCACGGTACAGGTAAAACGAAAAAAGTGCTGGTACTTTGTACTCCTGATAAAGTAGCAGAAGCTACTGCTGCAGGTGCTGACTTCGTTGGACTGGACGAATACATCACAAAAATTGAAGGTGGCTGGACAGATATTGATGTTATCGTGGCTACACCATCGGTGATGCCTAAGATCGGTAAGTTGGGTAAAGTGTTAGGTCCACGTAACCTGATGCCGAATCCAAAAACAGGAACTGTTACCAATGATATCACTGGTGCAGTGAATGATCTTAAAGGTGGTAAAATTGCTTTTAAAGTTGATAAAGTTGGTATCATTCACGCATCTATTGGCCGTGTAAGTTTTGCACCTGAAAAGATCGCTGAAAACTGCCAGGAATTTTTAAACGCAATCATCAAATTAAAACCAGCATCATCTAAAGGTACTTACCTGAAAGGTGTTAGCATGGCAAGCTCAATGAGCCCCGGCATCCTGGTTGACACAAAATCTGTTCAAAACTAATCCGGTCATTATCGGGTTTACAAAATATTTGTTATGACAAAACAAGAGAAAAATGAAGTGATAGATTTGCTGAAAGGCAAATTCTCTCAATACAATAATTTCTACATTACCGATACAGAAAGCCTTACAGTTGACCAGGTTGGTAAATTGCGCAGGGTTTGTTTCGATAAACAGGTAGAAATGAAAGTGGCTAAGAACACTTTGATCAAAAAAGCACTGGAAGGAATAGACGCAGAAAAATATGCAGGTGTTTATGATTCTTTACATAAAGTAACTGCTTTGCTTTTCAGCGAAAATCCTAAAGAACCAGCAATGATCATCAGCAGTTTCCGTAAGGATAACAATAATGAAAAGCCTGTTTTGAAAGCAGCTTTCATTAATGGTGATGTATTCGTTGGCGACAACCAATTGAAAGCACTTACGCAGATCAAGACGAAGAACGAATTGATCGGCGAGATCATCGGTTTGTTACAATCACCTATTCAACGTGTATTAGGTGCTTTGCAAAACAAGGACAATGCTAAAGGTAAAGTTGAAGAAGCACCTGTTGCAGCAGCGCCGGTAGCAGAAGCAGCCCCAGCAGCAGCTCCTGAAGCACCTGTTGCAGAAACACCTGCAGCTGATGCAGCACCAGAAGCAACAACTGACGAAGCTCCAAAAGCTGAGTAAGTTTAAATAATTAACTGGCCGGATGTTACAATAAAGGCATAAACATATTTTTTTAAACTCTCCGACGGATCCCGGAAAATCGGGATATGAAGTCGGAAAAAATCAAATCAAAATGGCAGACGTAAAAGCATTAGCAGAAAGCTTAGTAAGCTTAACAGTAAAAGATGTTCAGGAATTAGCTGAATTCTTAAAATCAGAATACGGTATCGAACCAGCTGCAGCTGCAGTAGTAGTAAGCGGCGATGGTGGTGGTGCTGCAAAAGTTGAAGAAAAAACTTCTTTCAACGTTATTCTTAAGAGCGGTGGCGCTAACAAATTAGCGGTTGTAAAAATCGTTAAAGAATTAACCGGATTGGGACTTAAAGAAGCTAAGGATTTAGTTGATACAGCTCCAAAACCAGTTAAAGAAGGTGTTGATAAAGCAGCAGCTGACGAATTAAAAGCTAAATTAACTGAAGCAGGTGCTGAAGTTGAAATCGCTTAATTCAATTGAAATAAATTCCAAAAGCCTCCGGTTTATCGGGGGCTTTTGCTTTCATTGAATATTGAATATTCAATACTTAATATTCAATACTCATCGGAAAATACCACAATTAAGCATTTCCCATAAATACGAGGTGCAGCTTCCCCATAATAGTGCTTTTGTTGGCTTTTTATTGTGGTATTCTCTCCTTTGGCACAACGGTACAACCTTTGTTTTCTCATAGAAAAAAGATCTATGAGAAAGGCTTTAATATTTGGAACAGCATTGATAATATTTTCATCAATTCGTTCAACAGCACAAGAGGTACCCGTTATTGATAGTGTCACTACAGTTAAACAAGCTGCCAATCAACCCGTATATAAAATAAAAAAGGGAATAGATTATCCCTTAACCATTGCAACAGCTGCGTGGGGAATATTGGGTTCACAAAAGATATATGGTCGCGATACCATTCCATCTTCAGAAATCATGGGACTTGATAGAAAGACAATTAATAATGTAGACAGGTGGGTGAGTTACAATTATTCAAAAGCTGCGGCGAAGGTCAGCGATTATTTCTTTGTTGGAAGCATGCCTTTTCCACTGATCTTGCTTTTTGATAAAAAAATACGAAAAGATGGGCCTAAAGTAGGCGTTTTATACCTGGAAGCGATTGGGATCACAAGCGCAGTATATGTCACATCGGCCATGCTTGCTGATCGCCATCGTCCTTATTCCTACAATCCCGATGTTGATATGGGTAAACGTACCAGGGGGGGAGCAAGAAATTCTTTTTTTGCCGGTCACGTGGCGATTGTAGCAACATCCATGTTTTTTACCGCCCAGACATATATCAATTATCACCCTGAAATGAAAAATAAATGGATACTTTATACGGGTGCCGGATTAATAACTTCTACAACAGGATATCTAAGGCTTAAAGCAGGTCAACACTTTTTAACTGATGTTTTGACCGGGGCTGCAATAGGTACCCTCTCTGGTTTATTGACCCCTTATTTCCATAAAATACGGCACTTTGAAAACGCCAGGCTAACCATATTGCCAAATTTTCAGCAGTCTTCCTCAGGAGGGTTCACTTTACTCTATAACCTGGACAAGCATCGTAATAGCAAATAACCTTAGTTTATTAAAAATTTTAATGTAAAATTTGTCATTTTATCAAAAATCTTACCAATCACATAATTTTCATATTTCGGAATAGATTTGTACTGAATTATTCCGTAACTTTGCCCTCCTTTAATTTAGGATCAGTGGCGCAAGCTGTGATCTCTTCAGAAAAAGGCCTTCACTAAAAGTTTTAATTAATATATGTCTGCAACAAAATCACCCGCTGCTAAACGTATCAATTTCGGAAAAGTTGAACTTTTGGCAGAACAACCAGATTTGCTCGGAATTCAGATCCAATCGTTCAAAGATTTTTTTCAGTTAGAAACCACTCCCGATAAACGTAACGTTGAGGGATTGTTTCGTGTGTTCAAGGAAAACTTTCCTATTACTGACACACGTAACATTTTCGTACTGGAATTTCTTGACTACTTCGTGGATCCTCCGCGTTACACCATTGAAGAGTGTATTGAAAGAGGTCTCACTTATGCGGTACCGTTAAAAGCAAAACTTCGCCTTAGTTGTAATGATGAAGAGCATGTGGATTTCCAAACAATTGTACAGGATGTATTCTTAGGAAATATCCCTTACATGACGCCACGTGGTACTTTTGTTATCAATGGTGCTGAAAGGGTTGTTGTTAGCCAGCTTCACCGTTCACCTGGTGTATTCTTCGGTCAGTCGATGCACCCGAACGGAACCAAGATCTACTCTGCAAGGGTTATTCCTTTCAAAGGAGCTTGGATGGAGTTCGCAACTGATATCAATAACGTAATGTTTGCTTACATCGATCGTAAGAAAAAATTCCCGGTAACTACTTTGTTACGTTCAATCGGTTTTGAAACGGATAAAGATATCCTGGAACTTTTCGGCATGGCTGATGAAGTAAAAGCTGATAAGAAGACTTTAGAGAAACATGTTGGCAAACGTCTTGCTGCACGTGTATTACGTACATGGGTAGAAGATTTTGTGGATGAAGATACCGGTGAAGTTGTTTCTATCGAAAGAAATGAGATCGTTCTTGAAAGAGATACTATTCTTGATGAATCAAACATTGCAATGATCCTGGAAATGGATGTAAAGAGCGTGTTTATCCAGAAAGAAGAAGTAAGTGGTGATTATGCGATCATTTATAACACATTGAATAAAGATACTTCCAACAGTGAACTGGAAGCGGTTCAGCATATCTACAAGCAATTGCGTGGTGCTGATGCTCCGGATGATGAAACTGCACGTGGTATCATTGATAAATTATTCTTCAGCGATAAACGTTATGACCTTGGAGAAGTTGGTCGTTATAAGATCAACCGTCGTCTTGGTTTGAATTATCCATTAGAGAAAAAAGTATTAACAAAAGAAGATATCATCTCTATCATTAAATACCTGGTGTTATTAACCAATGGTAAGAGTGAGGTGGATGATATCGATCACTTAAGCAACCGTCGCGTTCGTACCGTTGGTGAACAATTGTATGCACAGTTCGGAGTTGGTCTTGCACGTATGGCACGTACCATCCGTGAAAGGATGAACGTAAGGGATAACGAGGTATTTACGCCAGTTGATCTGATCAATGCAAGAACGCTTTCTTCTGTTATCAATTCATTCTTTGGTACTTCACAGTTGTCGCAGTTCCTTGATCAGACAAATCCTTTGAGTGAGATCACGCACAAGCGTCGTATCTCCGCACTCGGACCCGGCGGTTTGAGCAGGGAAAGAGCTGGTTTCGAGGTTCGTGACGTACACTATTCTCACTACGGCCGTCTTTGTACCATCGAAACACCGGAAGGACCAAACATTGGTTTGATCTCAACGTTATGCGTACACGCTAAAATAAACGATATGGGCTTTATCGAAACGCCTTATCGTAAAGTAGAACAGGGTAAAGTGGATATGAAGAAGATCACTTTCCTGAGTGCAGAAGAAGAAGATACAGCAAAGATCGCACAGGCTAATATTGATCTTGATGATAAAGGAAACTTTGTTGAAGATATGATCAAGTCACGTCAAACCGGTGACTTCCCGATCCTTCCAAAAAATGAAGTGGAATATATGGACGTTGCTCCGAACCAGATCGTTGGTTTGAGTGCTTCTTTGATCCCGTTCCTTGAACATGATGATGCTAACCGTGCCTTGATGGGATCGAACATGCAACGCCAGGCAGTTCCATTGTTGCGTCCTGAAGTTCCGATCGTAGGAACTGGTTTGGAAGCAAAAGCTGCACGTGATGCACGTATCCAGATCCATGCAGATGGTGAAGGTGTGGTAGAGTATGTTGATTCAATTGAAATACATGTTCGTTATAAGAGAAACGAAACTCAACAATTAGTAAGCTTCGAAGACGATCTTAAAGTATATAAATTAACCAAGTTTGTTCGTACCAACCAGGAAACAACGATCAATCTCCGCCCTGCGGTTGTAAAAGGCCAGAAGGTTTCTGAAGGTGATTTCTTAACCGAAGGTTATGCAACAAAAGGTGGTGAGATCGCTCTTGGACGTAACCTGAAAGTGGCATTTATGCCATGGAAAGGATACAACTTCGAGGATGCGATCGTTATCTCTGAAAAAGTTGTAAAAGACGACTGGTTTACATCTATCCATATCAGTGAGTTTGAAACAGAAGTGCGTGATACCAAATTGG
The DNA here is from genome assembly GCA_047601875.1 of Ferruginibacter sp. Lineage (GTDB taxonomy): Bacteria > Bacteroidota > Bacteroidia > Chitinophagales > Chitinophagaceae > Ferruginibacter. The sequence continues at coordinate 3,690,041 of JASGIL010000001.1, forward strand.
GAGAAGAAGAACTTACGCCGGATATTCCAAACGTAAGTGAAGAAGCTACCAAAGACCTTGATCAGAATGGTATTATCCGTATCGGTGCAAATATTAAGGAAGGAGATATCATTATCGGAAAGATAACTCCAAAAGGAGAAAGCGATCCTACACCGGAAGAAAAACTATTGCGTGCCATCTTTGGTGACAAAGCGGGTGATGCAAAAGATGCTTCATTGAAAGCACCAAGTGGAACTGAAGGTGTTGTTATCAATAAGAAATTATTCCAGCGTGCAAAGAAAGATAAGAATGCAAAGGTTCGTGAAAAAGCACAATTGGATAAGATTGAAAAGACACACGAGAAGAACGAACAGGACCTGATGGAACTGTTGCAAAACAAACTACAAACTTTGTTGAAAGACAAAACGAGCCAGGGTGTTAGCAACAACTTCGGTGAAGTGTTGATTGGTAAAGGAGCTAAGTTCAATCCAAAGAACCTTTCGAACATCGACTATCAAAACGTAAATCCATTAGGATGGAGTGGTGATGCAAAAACAGATAACCTGATCAACGTATTGCTTCATAATTATAACATCAAATTCAACGAAGAATTGGGTCGTTATAAGAGAGAGAAATTCAATATCTCTATTGGGGATGAATTACCAGCTGGTGTATTGAAACTTGCAAAAGTATACATGGCGGTTAAACGCAAATTGAAAGTGGGAGATAAGATGGCGGGTCGTCACGGTAACAAAGGTATTGTTGCCAAGATCGTTCGCCAGGAAGATATGCCATTCCTTGAAGATGGAACTCCTGTTGATATCGTATTGAATCCATTGGGCGTACCAAGTCGTATGAACCTTGGACAGATCTACGAGACAGCGCTTGGATGGGCCGGAGAAAAATTAGGTGTTCGTTTCGCAACGCCAATCTTCGACGGAGCTTCTGTAGATGAGATCGCTGAGAATATTGAAAAAGCAGGTTTACCTAAATTCGGGCATACATATTTATATGATGGAGAAACAGGTGACCGCTTCGATCAGAAAGCAACAGTAGGTATCATCTATATCATCAAGCTTCACCACATGGTGGATGATAAAATGCACGCACGTTCAATCGGGCCATACAGTCTCATTACGCAACAACCTTTGGGTGGTAAAGCCCAGTTTGGTGGTCAGCGTTTTGGTGAGATGGAGGTTTGGGCACTTGAAGCTTATGGTGCGTCAAACATCCTGCAGGAATTACTTACACTTAAATCGGATGATATCATCGGAAGGGCGAAAACTTATGAAGCCATCGTAAAAGGTGATAACATTCCAAGAGCAGGTATTCCGGAGTCGTTCAATGTATTGGTACATGAATTACGTGGGTTGGGATTGGATCTGAAGTTTGAGTAAGGAGCTGCAAGTTGCAAGCAACAAGCTGCAAGCCGCCCTTTCCGAATTAAAAATTATTAAATAATTACACAGTCTTAAGCTTGAAGCTTGAGGCTTACAGCTAAAAGCTAAATAAATATGGCATTCAAAAAAGAAAATCGTCCAAGGCCAACATTTTCTCAAATCACAATTGGTTTGGCTTCGCCTGATAGTATTCTTGAAAGAAGCTATGGTGAAGTTTTAAAGCCGGAAACCATTAACTATCGTACTTACAAACCTGAAAGAGATGGTTTGTTCTGCGAAAGGATCTTTGGGCCGGTAAAAGATTACGAATGTGCGTGCGGAAAGTACAAGCGTATCCGTTATAAGGGTATTGTTTGCGACCGTTGTGGTGTTGAAGTAACAGAGAAGAAAGTACGTCGTGAAAGAATGGGACACATCAAATTGGTTGTTCCTGTTGTTCATATCTGGTATTTTAAATCGCTTCCAAATAAGATCGGTTATTTATTGGGCATGAGCTCTAAAAAGTTAGAAACGATTGTTTATTACGAACGTTTTGTAGTTATTCAATCTGGTATTCGTGCTGATAAAGGGCAGAACTACGGTGATCTTTTAACAGAAGAAGAATACCTCGACATCCTGGATACTTTGCCAAAAGACAACCAGATGTTGCCTGATGAAGATCCTGAAAAATTCATCGCTAAAATGGGAGCTGAAGCCGTTCATGCAATGCTTGAGCGTCTTGATCTTGACCAGTTGAGTTTTGATCTTCGCAACGCAGCAGCAAACGAAACTTCACAACAACGTAAAGCAGATGCGTTAAAGCGTCTAAGCGTTGTAGAAAGCTTCCGTGACGCTAATACAAGAATTAACAACCGTCCTGAATGGATGGTAATGCAATACATCCCGGTTATTCCACCGGAACTTCGCCCGCTTGTTCCATTGGATGGTGGCCGTTTCGCCTCATCTGACCTGAATGATCTTTATCGTCGTGTTATTATCCGTAATAACCGTTTGAAAAGGTTATTGGAAATTAAAGCACCTGAAGTGATCCTTCGTAATGAAAAAAGGATGTTGCAGGAAGCGATCGATTCATTGTTCGATAACAGCCGTAAATCAAATGCTGTAAAAGCTGAAGGTGGGCGTGCTTTGAAATCTTTGAGCGATGTATTAAAAGGTAAACAAGGTCGTTTCCGCCAGAACCTTCTTGGTAAACGTGTTGACTACTCTGGTCGTTCGGTTATCGTGGTAGGTCCTGAATTAAAAATGCACGAGTGCGGTCTTCCAAAAGATATGGCGGCTGAATTATTTAAACCGTTTATTATCCGTAAGCTGATCGAAAGAGGTATTGTTAAAACGGTGAAGAGTGCACGCAAACTCGTTGATAAAAAAGAAGCAATTATCTGGGATATCCTGGAAAATATATTGAAAGGTCACCCTGTATTATTGAACAGTGCCCCAACTCTTCACAGGTTGTCAATCCAGGCTTTCCAGCCAAAACTGATCGAAGGTAAAGCAATACAATTGCACCCATTGGTAACTACGGCGTTCAACGCGGATTTCGATGGTGACCAGATGGCGGTTCACGTTCCATTGAGCAATGCTGCTATTCTGGAAGCGCAATTGTTGATGCTTTCTTCACACAATATTCTTAACCCACAGAACGGTACACCGATCACACTTCCTTCACAGGACATGGTACTCGGACTGTACTATATCACCAAGGGTAAGAAAACAATGGGTGATGATATCGTAAGAGGAGAAGGAAAAGCATTTTACTCTGCGGAAGAAGTGATCATCGCTTACAACGAAAAACAAATCGACCTTCACGCAAACATTAAAGTAAAGGTTAACTGGCGTAATAATGATGGTACACTTGTTTTCAAATTAATTGATACAACTGTTGGTAGGGTGATCTTCAACCAGTTTGTTCCTAAAGAAGTTGGTTTCATCAATGCATTGCTTACTAAAAAAGCATTGCGTGAAATCATCGGTGATATTATTAAATGGACAAGTGTTCCGATCACTGCTAAATTTTTGGATGATATTAAAACACTTGGATACCGCATGGCATTCCGTGGTGGATTATCGTTCAACATCAATGACCTGATCATCCCTGCTATTAAAGCTGAACTGGTAGAAAATGCACAAGGTGAGGTTGCTGAAGTTTGGGATAGTTACAATATGGGGCTTATTACAAACAACGAGCGTTACAACCAGATCATTGATATCTGGAGTCGTGTAGATACGAAAGTAACTGAAACGCTTATCCGCGAACTGGCAACTGATAAACAAGGTTTCAACTCTGTTTATATGATGCTTGATTCAGGCGCCCGTGGTAGTAAACAACAGATCAAACAGCTTGCAGGTTTAAGGGGATTGATGGCTAAGCCTCGTAAATCAGGTTCATCAGGATCTGAGATCATCGAGAACCCGATCCTTGCAAACTTTAAAGATGGTTTGAGTGTATTGGAATACTTTATCTCTACGCATGGTGCCCGTAAAGGTCTTGCAGATACAGCGTTGAAAACAGCGGATGCCGGTTACCTTACACGTAGGCTGGTGGACGTTGCACAGGATGTTGTTATTAATGAAGAAGATTGCGGAACACTTCGTGGTATTGCTGCACAGGCATTGAAAGATAACGAGGATGTGATCGAACCATTGGCAGACAGGATCGAAGGACGTACATCATTACACGATGTATTCCACCCCGTAACTGAAGAGTTGATCTTAAGTGCAGGTGAAGAGATCAGTATTGACCAGGCAAAGAAAATAGATGAAATAGGAATTGATACAGTTGAAATACGTTCAGTACTTACCTGCGAAAGCAAACGCGGTGTATGTGTGAAATGTTATGGTAAGAACCTTGCTTCAGGTTACCTGGCGCAACGTGGTGATGCCGTTGGTATCATCGCTGCACAGTCGATCGGTGAGCCAGGTACACAGCTTACACTTCGTACCTTCCACGTGGGTGGTGTGGCCGGTTCTACTTCTGTTGAATCTTCATTGTATGCTAAGTTTGATGGTACGATCCAGTTCGATGGATTGCGTACGGTACATACTGAAAATGCTGAAGGCAAGAAAATTACAGTTGTTATTGGCCGTACAGGTGAGGTTAGAAACCTTGATGTTAAATCAGATCGTTTACTGAACACGATGAATATTCCTTACGGAGCTATATTGAATGTTAAGGACGGACAGAAAGTTTCAAAAGGTGATGTTATCTGTACATGGGATCCATTCAACAACGTTATTGTTGCGGAAGTAAATGGTAAGATCAAGTTTGAAGCCGTATTAGAGGGTATCACTTACCGTGATGAAGCTGATGAACAAACAGGTCACCGTGAAAAAGTGGTTATCGAAACAAAAGATAAAACCAAACTTCCATCTATCATTGTAGAAGGAAAAGAAAAGAAAGCATATAACTTACCGGTAGGTTCACACATCGTTGTTGACGAAAATGAAGAAGTGAAGAGTGGCCAGGTGCTTGTGAAAATTCCAAGGGTGTTAAGCAAACTGAAAGATATCACGGGAGGTCTTCCAAGGGTAACAGAATTGTTTGAAGCAAGAAACCCAAGCAACCCAGCGGTTGTTTGTGAGATCGATGGTGTTACAACTTTCGGGGCTATCAAACGTGGTAACAGGGAGATCATTGTTGAAGCAAAAGATGGTGTTGTTCGCAAATACCTGGTTCCATTGAGCCGCCAGATCCTGGTGCAGGATGGTGACTTCGTAAAAGCAGGTGCTGCATTGAGTGATGGTCAGACTTCACCGGCAGATATTCTTGCGATCAAAGGGCCATTTGCAGTTCAGGAATATGTTGTGAACGAGATACAGGAAGTTTATCGTTTACAAGGTGTGAAGATCAATGATAAACACATCGAAGTAATCGTTCGCCAGATGATGCGTAAGATCAATATCGAAGATGCAGGTGATACTAAATTCCTTGAAGGAGATACAGAAGACAGGCTGGACTTCAACATAGAGAATGATTATATCTATGATAAGAAAGTTGTTACTGAACATGGAGACAGCAGCAAATTAAAAACAGGCCAGATCGTTACACTTCGTGATATCAGGGAAGAAAATTCTGTATTGAGAAGAGCAGATAAGAAACTTGTTGAATACCGCGATGCACATCCTGCAACTTCATCACCGTTGTTGCAAGGTATCACCAAGGCTTCATTGGGAACACATAGCTGGATATCTGCAGCATCATTCCAGGAAACGACCAAAGTATTAAGCTCTGCTGCAATACAAGGTAAGACAGATGAAATGCTTGGATTGAAAGAAAACGTTATCACCGGCCATCACATCCCTGCAGGTACAGGTTTGCGTGAGTTTGAAAATATGATCGTTGGAAGCAAGGAAGAATATGAATTGCTGATGACTACCAAAGAAGCGATGAGCTTTGATGAAGAAGAATAACTGAACATACTTTATAAATTCTAAAATGTGAGGAGCGGTGTTAAATACACCGCTCCTTTTTTGTTTAAAACGGTTAATTTAAGTAAGATTGTATATGAGATTTTGTTTCGTCTTATTCTTTCTCTTTCTTATTACCAGTACCGAAGGACAAACAAACACAATTAAAGGAATTGTTGTTAGCGCAGATGGAAATTTTCCACTGGCAAACTGTAATGTTTTCATAAGTAATTCTTCAAAAGGTACCATGACGGATGCTGAGGGGAAATTTACTTTATCTCAAATTCCGGAAGGAAATTCCCTTGATCTTCTTGTATCAAACGCAGGATATGAAACTTACGTTTATACATTCTCAACAAAAGACCTGCCACTGGATCTGAACATTAAACTCAATAAGAAAATAATTAATCTTGCTGCAGTGGTCATAACAAATGCTGATCCTAATGGATGGGAAAACTGGGGCAAGGTATTCAGGGATAAATTTCTTGGTGAATCAGACAATGGAAACTCCTGTAAAATTGAAAATTTTGAAGTACTTAAATTTCGCTATAACAAACGAGAGAATAAACTGACTGTTGATGCCGACTCAATTCTCATTATAAAAAATGTAAGGCTTGGTTATATTGTCAAATACCAGTTGGAAGATTTTGTTTATAACATGAATGCACAAACAATAAGATATACTGGTTACCCGGTTTTTGAAGAATTGGAACCTGATTCTAATAAACGTGTAGCCTATATAGCAAGAAGAAGCAGAACCTATATTGGATCAATGCTTCATTTCATGCGGGCCGTTTACAATGATCAACTCGCCGAACAAAGATATAAAGTAGTAAAAACCGAACCTGAGGCCGGTTATGGTACGCTTGGAAATGATGGCAGGGCCATTCAAATTGATATTGGTGGTGCTGCAAGCAATGAGCCAAAGAAAAATAAACGATCCCAGAATGTAAACGAAGAGCAGGAAGGCAAAAAAGAAATAAAATATATTACCCGCAAGGATATTCTTTTTAAAGGCAGTGACAGCACAAGAAACGTTTTGTCATTCGATAATTATTTATCCATTACCATCAATGAACCCGAAGATGAGGGATACGCACAGTTTACCGGGTACGAACAAAAAAGCAGGCTCTACATACTCACTGACGAAAAACGAATTACGATAGAGCCCAACGGTCGTTATTATCCTGCACTCGATCTGCTGATTGAGGGATATATGACATGGAAAAAAGTAGGGGATCTACTGCCATTCGATTATACCCCACCAGAGAAGAAAAAAAAGAGTAAAGTGCATTAAATAGAAAATGATTTATTTTCAAAGTTTCTGCTTTAAGAAATATTCGATATTCAACGTACAATATTCAATACTCATCGGAGTTACACCAGAACATTGAATATTGTACGTTGAATATCGAATATTTTTTTTTAAAGCTTTGTAGTTAATGTATCAGCAAATCAGGTTTTAATGTGTAAGATTGTGCTATGAAATTTTTCTTCTCTCTTATAGCATTACTCTGTATTAACATAGCAGTTGCACAAACAAATGCAATTATAGGAGTTGTTATAGATGCTGAAAAGAGTTTGCCATTGCCAAACAGCAATGTGTTTATCAGCAATACAAACAAAGGTATCATAACCGATAACGCAGGAAAATTCGCTTTGTATAATGTACCGGAAGGTAAATCGCTGGAACTCGTTGTATCCTGTATCGGCTACGAAACTTTCACCTATACATTTTCTTCTACGCAGTTGCCACTTAATTTGAAGATCAGTTTGAATAACAAGATCGTTGAGATGAACAACCTGGTGATCATTCCTGTCGATACACGTGGTTGGGAAAAATGGGGACGAACCTTTATGAATAATTTTCTTGGCGAATCAGAGAATGGTTATGGTTGCGAGATAGAGAATAGCCGCAATATTAAATTCAGGTACAATAAGAAGGAAGGTGTACTGGAAGCATCATCTGATGAAATGCTTATAATCAGGAATTATAAACTCGGATACTTTATAAAATACCAGTTGGAAAATTTTGTTTTGGATTTCAAAAAAAATCGTGTTAGCTATTCTGGTTACCCTTTGTTCCAGGAAATGGAACCCAACCAGCCATTGGATGCTGATTACAGGCGAAGAAGATTAAAAGCATACAATGGTTCTATTATGCATTTTATACGAAGCCTGTATGCTGATAAATTAAAAGAAGAAGGATTTAAAGTAATGCGAATGGTTCGAACACTTGTTGATGATACGATAATCAACGACAGGAGATCAGCGCATAAATTATATGTGGTCGATTCGGCTGGTAATAAACAGGCTACTCGGAATATAATCAGGAAAACTTACAGGGATAAAATAGATACAATATTATTATCGAGGGATAGCATTGTTTTCAGTGGGGCCGATAATATAAAAGATATTTTGTCTTTTAATAATTTCCTGTATGTTCAATACATGTTGGAGAAGGAACCGGCAGAGTACAGGAGCACATACCGGCTTGAACCAAAAAGAGATTTCCAGCTATCAAAATTTACAATTCTTAATGATGACAAAATAATACTGATAGCACCGGGTGGCTATTATTATCCCGGGCTTGAATTATTTGTAGAGGGATATCTTGCCTGGGAAAAAATAGGAGACCTGTTGCCGATGGATTATATGCCAGCAAAGGATTAAGCTTCAGGTTACAAGCTATAACTGCAAGCTGTTTTATAAGTTAAAAGGCTTTCACTATTTGCATGTTAAACTTCATTTTAAGATATGATCAAACATTTAATGTACTTGTTTTTCAGATACTGACCTGTAGCTTTGGGCTTATGGCTAGCAGCTATTTCTTAATTTTTCTAACCCTCACTTCATTGGCTGTATTTGTTTCCATCAGCCACATTGCGCCTTCATCATCAAATAAACCGCTGCAAGGTTTCCATGGGCCGGGACTGTAAACGACATTAGTAACCGTTCCTGTTGCTGTTATTTTTTTTACAACCTGGCCACCCATTATTGCAACATAAATGTTTTCATTTTTATCAAGCCATATTCCATATACGTTATGATCCAGTGAAGTATATTCAAGAACAGAGGTTCTTTCATGAAGATCTTTTTTCAACAGTGTGAATTTTCCATTTTCTAATTTGTACAGATCGGTAAGATCCACAAAATAGATCGTGCCATTCTTTGCGGCATGCATCCACCTGATGTTTTTGAATTTTCCTTCTGCGATTGTTATTACCTGGCCATTTTTAGTTCTCTTTTTAAATTTACTAACGGTGAATCTCTGCACCCAATACATATTTCCTGCACCGTCTCTTACAAAAGAATAATCATTTAAAAATTCTCCCGTTTGATTGAGGATGGTATCAAGTTTACCGGTATGACGCAGGCACCATACATAACGCCCCCATGTATTAAGTGTCTTGCCGTTATACCAGAGATGTTCGCCATAAAGGTCATCGTTTGCGTCCATATATAGCTCATGCGTGTGTACGCCTGTTACAACAACGACTCGTTTTCCATCAACGGTTATTTTCCAGATGTTTTTTAAGTCTGTGTAATAAATATTTCCTTTGCTGTCTTTTACAATTCCGATACCCGGGTGTGCAGGAACAGCATAAGAAATAACAAGTGTCAAAAAAGGAATAAGAAAATATTTCATGGCTATACTTTAAATAGTTTCTGAGTCAATTTTTTCAAGCATTTGTTTAACAGCATCACCTGTATAATCCATATTAATGTATTTGGCAATTACTTTTCTTTTTTTATAAACGAATACTGTGTTTTTTGCACCAGGATTGATCAGGTAAATCCCACAGGTTTCAGCATCAACCGGTGAAGGAACCCACAACAATGCAACTTTTTTTAATTGCTGTTCTTCTGCCCATTTTATTAATTTACCACGCAGAATTTTTTGCCCTGTTTCATCATTGTACTTATACGCCGGATTCATATATACAAGAAAAACCCTGAAATTTGTTTCTCCTCTTTGTTGCATGGTTGTTTCCAGAAGGCTGACAAAATTTTTCATTTGTTCAAGATTTTTATGATTGAACCAAACCATAATACCCTGGCCCTTTCCATATTTACACATGGGACATGCTTTCTTTTCTTTATCGATACCAGAAAGATGGATGGGATCAAAAGCCGGGCAATTAGCACCAATGGCTAACCCCGATAGTAAACCGGTATTTGAACTTGTTGGGTAGTTCAAAATATTTTTACCAAGATAAATATCCCTGTGTGCAACAAGTATCCCGTTTTCATTGGAAAGTTTTACAATTCCATTACCGGCTTTTCCTGTATTTTCTTCTTTTCTTTTTTCGGGAGTAAGAAAAGGATCATCATCAAATAAATATGAATCGATGGAGTATTCATTTTTATCTGTTTCTTTTACAATTGTATGAATGTGTTTTACTACAGTTGAATTTGGATAAGATGCAGGTAACAACGTGTAAAATTTATATTCACCTCTTTCATTTGTTTTCATCCAGCCACGTATATAACCTTGTTGCCTGGCCCATCCCTTCTCGTTGTTTTTATTTGAATAGTTTCCCGATTGGTCGGTATGATAGATAAAAAGTACCACATCTTTTGCGGGTGTTTTTCCATCTGCTTTGTAGATCACGCCGCTGATCATGAGTTTTGGGCCAGGTTCATTGAAATCAGGAAGTGTATCAACATATGATAGTTTATCAAATGGTACAGGGCTTTCAAATACAGCTGTACAACCTTCACAAGGTTCGCCTACCCGCTGCGTGTGAGATTTTTTTTGAGAACAGGCACTCAATGTAAAAAGCAACATTGTAAAAAGTATCGCAACAAATGATTTCATATACTTAAGTTTTAAAACACAAATTTGTTCAAACAAAAAGGTGGGTAAAAATCTTTTACATCAATAGCATGCAATACTTGATGAACTGTGGAAATGGTCATTCGTCATGAAAAAATGCCCATTGGCGTAATCTGTTTTACCGTGTAGAATCTGTACTTTTATTTTGCTGGTGGCTTATTTCCCAAAAAACGTCATTGCGAGCAAATTTCTTAATGATGATCTACTTCGAGGATTGGAACGCAGATGATACGGATGAACGGATAATTACGGATCAATGCTGCTGACGCAGCATATCACTGATAATAAATTACTATTGATCCGTAATTTTTTGGAACAAAAAATAAATCCGTGTTCATCCGTTCATCCGTATCATCTGCGTTCCAATCATAGCTGTAGATAAAAATGAAAATTTTTGAACAGTTGTCCTCGCAATGACGAACCAGAAAAATAAACTAAGGCCTTACTTTCATTTTGATATATGAAATACCCGGACTTTATATTCAGGAATAAACTCCACCATCTTTTTTTCTGGATGATGCTATTCGGGCTGTGGTATTTTTTAAGATACGAAGACTATTCTACAAACCTGAAAGCATTCCAGGTTACTTTCATTAAAGTGATTGATCTTGCTTTACTTGTTTATTTCACCAATTATGTTTTCATTCCAAACCTGTTGTACAAAAAAAAGTATGGATGGTTCCTGCTTGTTTTTGTGTTGATGATCGTGATCAGTAGTGTTATAAAAATGTATATACTTGGCCGCCTTTTGAACAACCCGGCATTGTTATCATTAAGCGGTAATATCAAAGCAAGAATATATGATAATGTAATTCCTCATTTCTTTCTTGTTACATCGGGCGCTGCGATAAAACTAATGATCGATTACACCAGGATGCAACAAAGAGTAGTAGAGATGGCAAAAGAAAAAGCAGAAGCTGAATTGAATTTTCTTAAATCACAGATCAATCCGCATTTTCTTTTTAATACATTGAACTCTGTTTATTTCCTCATTGAAAAATCAAACCACGAAGCAAGGAATACACTGCACAAATTTTCTGACATGCTTAGGTACCAGTTGTATGAAATGAGTGGAGATCGAATTCCTGTTGAAAAAGAAATACACTACCTGAACGATTATATCGATCTTCAAAAAATACGCAGGGATGAGCAACATAATATAATATTCAATTGTGCTGCGGAAGTAAAAGGTTTTTCAATTGAGCCATTATTGCTGATACCCTTTGTTGAAAATGCTTTTAAACATATTTCTCATCACAAGGATCAAAATGATTTTATCAAGATAAATATGCGGTATCAGCAGGGAGAATTTAAATTCAGCATAGAAAACTCAAAAGAAAATACAATGCAAAAAAACGGAGCTCCGGGTGGTATTGGCCTTGAAAATGTTAAGAAAAGATTAGCGCTTTTATATCCACAAAAACATTCATTGCATATAAATAATGGAACTGCTATTTATACTGTAGATTTAAGTATTAAAATATAATGATGTAAACCATGGACATCAACTGTATTGTGATAGATGATGAGCCACTTGCAAGGAAAGGGCTCAAAGAATACATCGCCGACGTAGGATTTTTAAACCTGCAGGCAGAGTTTGATAATCCTGTCAGCGCTATGGAACTATTGAATAAAGGTACAGTGCAATTGCTTTTTCTTGATATACAAATGCCCAAGATAACGGGATTGGATTTTTTTAAAACTTTATTGCATCCGCCACCCGTTATCTTTACTACTGCATATCCACAATACGCATTGGAAGGATTTGAAGTGAATGCACTTGATTACCTGGTTAAACCAATTTCTTTCGAACGTTTTTTTAAAGCAGCAGTAAAAGCAAGAGAATTTTACGAAGTGCGGCAAAAGAATATTACTGTATCAAGCCAGGAAAACCAGGCGCCCGATCATTTCTTTATAAAAACAGATAACAGGCTTGTTAAAATATTATTTGATGAATTATTATTTGTTGAGGCATTACAAAATTATGTAATGGTACATACCAAAGAGAAAAGCTATATGACTTACCTTACTTTCAAATCGGTTGAAGATTATTTACCCACTGATAAATTTATCAAATCACATAAATCTTTTATTGTTTCCATTTCGGGGATCGATCATATTGACGGGAACGAGATAAAGATAGGATCGCATCTTGTACCCATAAGCAGGAACCTTAAAGATGCACTGATGGACAGGATCGTGAAAGGAAAGTTTTTAAAACGGTAGTTTTAATTGACAATTGACAGTGGACAATTGACAATGCCCACATATAGAAAACCTGTATTTAATTGTCAATTATCCATTGTTCATTGTCAATTGCGAATTGGTTAAGCCTTTCATAAAAGTATAGTGGGAAATATGGTATTGTACGGCTTTGTAATTATCTTGCCGCCAAACAAAGCGTAATTAATGAAGCATTTATCCTTAGTATTGAATTTTGTGTTGATCATCGCGGTAGGCATCTTATTTTTCCTCCATTTTTCCAATAAAAAACCAGTTGATAAAAAAGCTCCGGCATTTGTGCCAACAGCCGGCGGAACGAATATGACCCGTCCAGCCATCGCTTATGTTGAACTTGATTCATTGAATGAAAAAATAAGCTATATAAAGAACAGGAGAAAGGAATTGGAAAAAGAACAAAATGCGATCGAATCCGAATGGGAAACCGGTTACAGGGGACTGGAAGAACAAAAGAATAATTTTTTAAAGAAGGGTAATGCCATTACACAGGAAGAAGCCCAGCAGTTTCAAAATCATTTATTGGGGCAACAGCAGCAAATAGACGAGAAGAAGCAGGCGCTTAATCAAAAGCTGAATGAAAAAAGTTACAAGTTTATGGATGACATTCAAACGAAATTGAAAGACTTTTTGGCTGAATACAACAAAGAAAAAAATTACATGTACATTTTTACTACAGGCACCGGGCTTGATTATATGGTGTATAAAGACTCGTCTATGAATATCACTGATGATGTGATAGAGGGTATGAATAAAAAAATGAAGGCGTTGGGCGAACAATAATGTAGATAGATTTATTTAACTTGAATCCCGTTACCAAACGGGATTTTTTATTTTTACATTTACACATCCAATAAATTTAAAACTGCAGCATGACTGAAACAACTCCTTCCTTTAAGCCAACACTTGGTTTATTCGACGCAACAATGATCGTTGCAGGTTCTATGATCGGTTCAGGAATATTCATCGTTAGTGCAGACATAACACGCAATGTAGGCAGTGCAGGCTGGCTCATAGCGATATGGCTCATTACAGGATTTATGACGCTTACCGCGGCAGTAAGCTATGGAGAATTAAGTTCCATGTTTCCAAAAGCAGGAGGCCAGTATGTTTATTTAAAAGAAGCATTTAACCCGCTCGCCGGTTTTTTATATGGTTGGAGTTTTTTTGCCGTTATACAAACAGCTACCATTGCAGCAGTTGGTGTAGCCTTCTCAAAATTTGCAGGATATTTTATACCGGCACTGGAAGTTACAGATAGCAATATTATTTTCCAGCTTGGAAGTTTTAAGGTTTATCCTGCACAACTCGTATCGATCGTGCTGATCATCTTTCTCACTTATATTAATACAAAAGGTGTAAAAGGTGGTAAAACAATACAAACAACTTTCACAGTTGTAAAATTAGTATCACTGTTCGGGTTGATCATTTTTGGTTTTTTGATGGCATCAAAGCCTGGCGTGTGGAGCGCAAACTGGGCCGATGCATGGAGTATGAAAGGTTTGAGTGCAGACGGAACGATGACCGGTGTTGCAGGAAGTGCCATACTGGGAGCAATAGCCGCTTCTATGGTGGGCTCAATATTCAGCAGTGATGCATGGAACAACGTAACATTCATTGCAGGAGAAGTGAAAAATCCAAAAAGAAATATCGGGCTGGCTTTATTTTTTGGAACATTGATCGTTACACTTATTTATGTAACAGCAAACCTGATGTACATAAATGTGTTGCCTTTACATGATATTGCTTATGCACCACAGGACCGTGTAGCCGTAGCAGCAAGCAATGCGATTTTTGGAAACATCGGTACCTATGTTATTGCTGTGATGATCATGATCTCCACTTTTGGTTGTAACAATGGATTGATACTTGCCGGGGCAAGGGTTTATTATACAATGGCAAAAGATGGTTTATTCTTTAAGAAAACAGGACAGCTGAATGATCATGGCGTACCGGAATTTGCATTGTGGATACAATGTGTTGTTGCCGGTGCATTGTGCCTGAGTGGTAAATACGGCGATCTCCTGGATATGATATCATTTGTTGTGGTGCTATTCTATGCACTAACAATATTGGGCATATTCATTCTCAGAAAAAAACAACCCAATGCAGAACGCCCATACAAAGCTTTTGGTTACCCGATTTTACCGGCGATCTATATACTGATGGCCATTGCATTTTGTGTATTGCTCATCAAATTCAAACCAACATTTACATGGCCGGGTCTTATCATTGTATTGATAGGAATTCCTATTTATTATCTTGCAGTTGCAAATAAAAACAAAGCCTGATCAATATGAGTGCTACTGATTTTAATAAACTGTTTCAATCATTCACACAAATTAAAGTGGGTGTGATCGGTGATATGATGCTGGATACTTATTGGTGGGGCAGGGTAGATCGCATTTCACCTGAAGCACCTGTGCCCGTTGTTGCGGTAAGCAAAAAAGAACAACGTATTGGCGGTGCAGGCAATGTTGCATTGAATATACAATCACTTGGTGCAACAGTTCATGCGATCAGTGTGTTGGGCGATGATGCAGATGGGGAGCAGCTTACAGATTTATTAAAAAGCAATAATATCAATACTGGTTACCTGCTTAAAAGCGGTGGTCGTATTACCACGAACAAGATTCGCATCATAAGTCGCAACCAGCACATGATGCGGCTTGATGCAGAGATTACCAAAGAACTTGCAACAACAGAAGAAGAAAAACTGGTAGCATGTTTTGAAGAATATATAAAGAAAGAAAAACCACAGATCGTAATACTGGAAGATTATAACAAAGGTGTACTTACACCTGCGGTAATAGAAAAGGTAATTTCTCTTTGTAAGGCCAATAATATTTTGACAGCAGTAGATCCAAAGCGAAAGAATTTTTTTGCTTATCGCTTTGCAGATATTTTTAAACCAAATCTTCATGAGGCGAAGGAAGGGTTGAATATCATCAGTGATGAAGTAACAGGTGAACTGCTTTCCAATATTCACGCAGCACTGTTTGAAAAATTAAATCATCATATCTCTTTTATAACACTTTCTGAAAAAGGTGTTTTTTATCAAACCAATAATGAGAAGGCAATCATACCAACACATATCCGCAGCATTGCAGATGTGAGTGGTGCAGGCGATACCGTTATTGCAGTAGCATCGGTAGTGTATGCAGCAACAAAAGATATTAAGCTAATGGCCGAAATGGCAAATATTGCCGGTGGATTGGTTTGCGAAGAAGTAGGTACAGTTGCTATCGATAAGAATAAATTTCTGCTGGAATGCCAGCAACTTCTAAAATAAAAAGTATGAGACTTGTTCTTGTTCTTTTGATGTCTTCCCTTTTATTATTTTCCTGCAATCAAAATAAGGAAATTGATTTTCATAAAACTTCATGGAAACCCATTGATACAGCTGGTTATTATGAATATATAACTACTAAGATTACCGAAGATCCGGCTGTAAATAAGAAAGTAGTTTTAAAATTAGTTGGTTGGTTAAATAATGATAGTAATAAGATAGATTCTTCTTCAATTCATGATCCTGATGCACTTGCATCCTTTTTTAAACCGGAGTTAAGCAATTATGATTTTGCAAGATCACTAGGGGCGAATTCTACTGGTTATATTAAAATGGATTTCAAAAAATACCTGTTTGTCAGTTTCAAGAATGCAATTCATTTTACCGTTTATTTTTCAAAAGATCACAGTTTTGAAGAGCTCCAAAAAGATTCTGCTAGACTTTCTGCAATGAAAATATTCAAAGAAATAGATATTATGTCTTCTGAAAAGGCAGCAAAGAAATGGGAGGAGGAAAATGATACTACATGGAGAAAATTTATAACAGATAATCCATTGCCTGTATCATTGGAGTTGAAGCTAAATGATCCTTTTCTTCAGAAAAATAAGTTTGATTCTGTAGAGCATTTATTGGAAAATGAATTACCTGGTAAAACTCAAATAATGACAGGTGGGATAAAGAGGATATTGGACAATGAGTTTTATAAAAACGCTACACTTATTTTTAAGTTTACCATTTTCTGATAAATAGCCTTTCTTATCCCATTAGCAAATATTAAACAAACCACATTGTTCTTTAATGACCATTTAAGCTTTCTTCTAAAAGATTCGATGGTATTTGGGCATTAATTAAATATTTTTGTGCCATAAACCAACAAGGAATATGCGACCATTTTCAATTGTAATACACGGCGGTGCCGGAACGATCCTGAAATCAGATATGACTCCTGAACTGGAGGAAGCTTATATTCTTGCATTGGAAGATGCATTGAATGCCGGCTATGCAGTACTGGAGCAGGACGGTACTTCAGCAAATGCAGTGAAAGCTGCTATCGTAGTGCTGGAGGATAATCTATTGTTTAATGCGGGCCGTGGTTCTGTTTTTACAAAGAAGGGGCTACAGGAAATGGATGCTGCTATCATGGACGGGCAAACGCTGGAAGCAGGTGCAGTTGCTGCAGTGCGTAACGTTAGAAACCCGATAGAACTTGCCACCGAAGTGATGACAAACAGCAACCATGTTTTTTTAAGTGGCAAAGGCGCCAATGATTTTGCCATCAAGCAAGGAATAAAATTAGAACCCGACGAATATTTTTTCTCACAGTTCCGCTATGATCAATGGAAGGAAATGCGTGACAGTGATAATTATTCTTTGGACCATACCCACCAGGGACTGGAAGAATTGATGAAGGATAAAAAATTCGGAACCGTTGGAGCAGTGGCGTGCGATATTTTTGGAAACATTGCAGCGGCTACGAGTACCGGTGGTATGACCAATAAAAAATATGGCCGCATTGGAGATAGTCCCATCATTGGAGCAGGAACCTATGCGAATAATAAAACCTGTGCAATCAGTTGTACCGGTCACGGTGAGCCGTTTATAAGAGCGGTTGCAGCACATACTGTAAGTTGCCTGATGGAATATAAAGGGTTGAATTTGCAGGAAGCAATGGATGAAGTAGTGCATGGTAAACTTGTAGAAATGGAAGGAGAAGGCGGTATGATCGGGGTAGATGCGCAGGGGAATACAGCCATGGCGTTTAATAGTGCGGGGATGTACAGGGCGATGAAGAATAGTGATGGGGAGATCGTAATCGGAATTTATAAGGACTAAATAAGTATTCAACGTACAATATCTATTTTTTAAGCATAGTAGTTTGGTGTTTGTAGTTTGGTGTTAATAGAACACCAAACTACAAACACCAAACGTTTTATTTGAGCACATGAAAAAATTTGCAATAATTGTAGCCGGTGGTAGTGGCAGCAGGATGAATAGCTCTTTACCGAAACAATTTCTTCTCTTAAAAGGAAAACCTGTACTATATTATACGATCAGCGCTTTTTTAAATGCTTACGACGACTGCAAAATAATATTGGTATTACCTGAGGATCATGTTGCAGCTGGCCAGGAGATCATTGATGCTTTTTTTGATTATAGCAGGATACAGATCGCTATCGGCGGTCGCACACGTTTTCATTCTGTTCAAAATGGTTTGCAACTGGTAGATGAAGACAGTGTTGTTTTTGTTCATGATGCTGTTCGCTGTTTATTGACAAAAGAACTTATTCATCGCTGTTATGATGCAGTGATTGAGTTTGGTTCTGCAGTTCCTGTAATTGCATCCAAAGACAGTTTAAGGATCGTTACCGAAGATGGTAATGAACCGATCGATCGTGATCTTGTTAAACTCGTACAAACTCCACAGGCTTTTTACAGCAAGATATTACTCCCCGCATTTAATATAGATTATAAAGATAAGTTTACAGATGAAGCTACCGTTGTAGAAGCATTTGGACTTAAAATTTATTTGGTGGAAGGGGAAGACAACAACATTAAAATTACAAGACCGGTTGACCTGGTTATAGCAGAAAAATTATTAGATGCAGTTGTTAAATAAATGAATATTGTACGAGAATATTCTATTTGCTCCGGCGGAGCATTCATTAGCAGGATATATTTATAAAATTGGAATCGTTCCGTAGGAACGATTTGTATTTATCGGTGTACACTACGTTCCTACGTAACGAAATGAATGATTCAAATCATCATTCTATAAACGAAGTGCTCCGATGGAGCATGTTTCGAATAATAAAATAAAAAATCAGCAAATCTGTGGCAATTACTACCGCTTAAATATTTATACCTGCGCTAATAACGCGAATATTCTATTTGCTCCGGCGGAGCATTTCATTTGCAGGATATATTTATATAATTGGAATCGTTCCGTAGGAACGATTTGTATTTATGGCTGTACACTACGTTCCTACGTAACGAAATGAATGATTCAAATCATCATTCTATAAACGAAGTGTTCGGATGGAGCATGTTTCGAATAATAAAATAAAAAATCAGCAAATCTGTGGCAATTATTACCGCTTAAATATTTATACCTGCGCTAATAACGCGAATATTCTATTTGCTCCGGCGGAACATTTCATTTGTAGGATATATTTATAAAATTGGATTCGTTCCGTAGGAACGATTTGTATTTATGGCTGTACACTACGTTCCTACGTAACGAAATGAATGATTCAAATCATCATTCTATAAACGAAGTGTTCGGATGGAGCATATTCCGAATAATAAAGTAAAAAATCAGTAAATCTGTGGCAATTATTACCGCTTAAATATTTATACCTGCGCTAATAACGAGAATATTCTATTTGCTCCGGCGGAGCATTTCATTTGCAGGATATATTTATAAAATTGGAATCGTTCCGTAGGAACGATTTGTATTTATCGGTGTACAATACGTTCCTACGGAACGAAATGGATGATTCAAATCATCATTCTATAAACGAAGTGCTCCGATGGAGCATGTTTCGAATAATAAAGTAAAAAAATCAGTAAATCTGTGGCAATTATTACCGCTTAAATATTTATACCTGCGCTAATAAAGCGAATCTTCTATTTGCTCCGGCGGAGCATTTCATTAGTAGGATATATTTATAAAATTGGATTCGTTCCGTAGGAACGATTTGTATTTATGGCTGTACACTACGTTCCTACGTAACGAAATGAATGATTCAAATCATCATTCTATAAACGAAGTGTTCGGATGGAGCATATTTCGAATAATAAAGTAAAAAAATCAGTAAATCTGTGGCAATTACTAACGCTTAAATATTTTAATATACCATGGCAAATTATTCCATTTCACAAAAGGATAAGGTTGATTAACCGGGTTGAATTTTTTGTAAAAAGCAGCAACGCCTTCGATATCCGATCCTTCAAAATCAAGCATAAGCGGCGAGTTGGCAAATTCATTGATGAGATTATCGTATAACAAATAATTTGCTTCCCGTCTTTTTCCTTCTCCTGAAATACATGAAATAATATTATAGAGCCTGTTTTGATATTTAAGCATCACAACAGCAGCAAGCAACCTGTTTTCACTATTACGCACAAGTCTTACAATAACATTTTTTTCTTTTAATAAACGATTGCAAATACTTTGTAACTGAACATAACTCCTGTCGGATATAGAGGACATCTTCCTTCCGTATAATTCTTTGTACAGGTCGATGATCCTTTTAAAATTCATGGATTCCAGGTAAACAAGATTGAATTTTCTTACACGCCTCAGGCTTTTTGTAAATGAAGGATCGTAATTATCATAGAGTGCTTCATAGGACCTGTTAAGATCGAGCATGAAATTATTACGTTGATTGGTTTTTATATTGTCATCGGCCCAATCAATTTTATTTGAATAGTTTAAAGTTATTTCTGCAAACTTAAATCTTTCAAAAGCTGCTTCGAGGAAGGCCCTTGTATGTTTTTCAGAAAGCTCATTTGTATAAAAAATTCCCAATTGCTGAATGAAGGAAGGCTGGTATAAATAACGGATACCCCATTTCGATCTCCATGTAAGCGGCATCACCGCTTCGTAATCGTTCAGTACAAGTGCATCCCAGTTTTGCGCCAGTGCATCGAGGTAAAAAGAGTTGGCATAGATAAACCCGTTCACTGCATGTTGAATACAGTTATCCCATTTTGTTTTATCTATCTCTTTGTGTATGACAAACTGTATACTCAAGTTTTATAGGGAGATTTGCGGGAATAATTTTTTAAGTGAAATATTTTGAATGTCGATGCTAAATGTAATATTTTTTTTGAATCTATTTTCAGTGATGGTTGATTTAAAATAATCACGATATACTTTACTGTACAATACCGGGAAATAAATATTCAATACATTTTTAAAGAACGATAGCTGGAAGCCTGCATCATATAAGAACCTGCCCGTTCCTGCATCGTTTTTCCATGCTTCTGAATAGGTGCCAATATCAAAGAATATTCTCAACGGAATTTTTATTGGTAATACTGAGAGTGGATTTACTTTGTTCGGGATCGATGTTGTAAAGTTCAATGCAGAAAGCCAGTCATCTGTTTTGCCTATTTTATCACCAAGCAGATCGGTTCTTACTTTGAATGCACCATCACGGTTCATGATCTGTTGATTGGAAAAACCCTCAAACTCATTCCTTCCAACGAAATAATTGCTGTACGTATAATCTTCGTATCCCTTCGGCCCACTTAAATTTAAATGATAAGCGTCGGTTTCGTATTGAGTAAGAAAAGTTTTATCTCCTGTATAAATAAATTTACCGGCAAAGAAGCGAAGGTTCAGTCCGCCACCGTTTGCATAATCAAAAAAGTAATTGCCTGTAAAATTAAGCCTTATAAACCCTTTGCCTTGCTCTGCCTGTAATGCACCCTTGTAAGGATAGAGTACACGATTGTTCTCAATTACAAACTGCAGCTGGTTGACGTAGCGGTTAGCTGTAGGGTAGGAGATCACATCTTCCTGGGTAACAGGATCTGTCTTGAATAAAAGGCCGGTCTCATTGATAAAGAAAGTTTTCCATTGAATGTACTTTGTAACAGTGCTGCGTGGCCGCTTGTTTGCAAAAACATATTTCAATGAAGGAACAATTTTGTAAAACGGTTGATTATTTTTTTTGCCGGTGGAATCAGTGAATTGATCTACGGTAAATTTTGCGCCTGAAACAGCGAGTTCAATTTTTCTTCCATTGTTTCCATACCAGTTATACCCGAGCCTTCCGATCCCGTTGAATTCTTTTGAGCTGGTTCCATATAATGGAGCAAGAATAAACTGGAATTTAGGAAGCGGCAATGAATAGTTATGGATCAATGCACCGATCATGAATTTGTCATAGAAATTATAACCGATTGCCGGGGAGAATGCAACATAATTATATTTATCTGTTTCTTTAAGATTAAAGAAAGCAGTGAATTTTATTTTCTTTTTTCTAAAAGGATCTTCGTGCAGTTTTTGGGTTCGATAAACCTTTATATAATCTTTGCTATTTAACAAGCTAAAAACACTATCAAGGTTTTTACCGGAAACGGATTCGGCTACAAGTTTAAAATCTTCAGGATAAGGATGCTTAAATCCCCATTGTTTATAATACACATGCATTACACTGTCGAATAAAGATTTTCCCAGTTGCATTTCAAGTGTATTCATCCACTGCCCGGTTTTATAATACACATCAGTACCATAATTGATCAAAGTGAAATTTTCAGCAGGCATTTCAATGGGTTGGTCTTTTTTTAGCGCTACCATTGTTCTCAATCCAAGATCCAGGAAATCATCCGGTATTCTTTTCTTTATAAAAGAAGATTTGATATCTACTACTTCCATTGATCCCTTTTGATATTTTTCATAGAGGTATCGTTCATCGTAGAAGGTATTCATCCCTTCATCCATCCATGGATGTTGGCGTTCGTTGCTGGCAAGTATACCATAAAACCAGTTGTGCCCCACTTCATGATTGATCACTTCATCCAATCCTTTCTCATTGCCCGGGTAGCTCACTAAAGTGATTGTTGGATATTCCATACCGCCTGCATCATTTTTACCTGGTCTTTCCACAACACTTACAATATCGTAAGGATATTCACCAACCCATTCGCTTTTTGTTTTGATTGCAGCTTTTGTAAGTCCAATGCTATTCTTCCAGCCCTCGTTATTTTTTTTATTGAAATAAGAATACACATCAATGCTGCGTGTTCCTAATTGCAATGTGTCATGTAAAACAGAAAAGTCTTTATCTGCAAACCAGGCAAAATCATGAATGTTGTCTTGCAGGTAATGAAATGTTTTTGTTGCGCCGTTATCATCTTCGCTCTTTACTTTACCTGTAGCAGCAACAACATAATCTTTTGGAACTGTTATTTGCACATTGTATTCTCCAAACTCACTGTAAAATTCTCCCTGGTCCAGGTAAGGCATTTCGTGCCATCCTTTTTTATCATACACAGCAGGCTTGGGATACCATTGTGTTACCTGGAATGATTTATTGATATAACCGCCTCTTGAAAAATTATAGGGAAGTTTTACATGAAAAGGCGTTTCAATGGTTGTTGTCGCACCTGGTGCAAGTGGTTTCGGTAATATTAATTTTATAATGTCCTGGTGTTGGGGATGATCTTCAATAAGTGCTGTTGTTTTATCAACTTTAAAATCCAGCCGGTTGATATAACCACGTTTGTCATCATTACTGAAATAAAAATCTTTTCTTCCATTCTCAATAAGTTGGTCACTAAAAGCAGTGTGATCATTTTTATATGCATTTGGCCAAACATGAAACCAAATAAATTTCAAAGTATCCGGTGAGTTATTATAATACTGCATGATGATATAACCATCCAGTGTTTTGGCAGTATCATTTAATGATACATCGATCTTGTAGTTGACTTTTTGTTGCCAGTAATTTCCCTGGCAAAATGATGAAGAAGAGAATAAAAGAAAAAATAAAACCCCCTGTCCCCCTAAAGGGGGAACCTTAATTCGTATCCCTTCAATCCTCAAAGAAGATAATTTAATGCGAAACAGATTTATACATTTTTGAAAACTCATGAAGCAGATTTTCTTATGAAATTAAATTTAAACAGAAATAATTATAAATCACTTTCGAATTACTAATAAAGCAACATCCTAAGTTCCCCCTTTAGGGGGACAGGGGGGTTATTTCCCCTTTCCTGCGAATATGATCTGCAATGAATAAAACATAATTTTAAAATCCAGCGCCAGCGAAACGTTCTCCACGTACAATAAGTCATAAGGCATTCTTTCGATCATTTCATTTACCGAAGATGCATAACCGAAATTAACCATGCCCCAGCTGGTAACACCTGGTTTTACTTTAAACAAATAATTGAATTCAGGGTGAATGGCAACGATCTGGTCGATATAAAATTTCCTTTCGGGCCTTGGGCCGCACAAGGCTCATTTCGCCTTTTAGTATGTTCCAGAATTGTGGAAGTTCATCCAGTCGCCACTTACGCATTACTTTTCCCCATGGCGTGATCCTTTCATCTGTATCGCTGCTGAGTTGCGGGCCCGATGGTTCGGCATTTACATGCATCGAACGAAATTTGTACATGATGAAGGGACGGCCCTTGTACCCGATCCTTTCCTGCGAAAAAAAGATCGGCCCTTTTGAAGAGAGACGAACCCGGATCAATGTATAAATGAACAAAGGCGATAAGATGATAGCTGCGATGACTGATATAGCAAGATCGATCGCTCTTTTAATATTTTGTTGCCAGGAGGGGAGCAGTCCTGAGTGAATGTCTATGAGTGGTACACCCATTACATTGTTTGTTTGCAATGCACCACTGATGATATCAACAGTATCCGGTGTTATTTTAATATTCACTTCTTTATCACTCAGCACCTGCAATATTTTTGTGATAAGGTCCCTTTCATTTTTTTCTACGGTGATGATCACTTCTTCAATAGCAGCTTCATCAATGATCTTTGTGAGATTGGAAAGATCATTATAACGTTTTAATGTTACGGGTAATTCAAGATGATCGTTTCCATTTGTATTTAAAAAACCAACGATCCTGTAACCGCCATCATCTTTTGAACTAATAAAATCGCTGTAAAATTTATACGCTTTTTTATTTGACCCGATCAGCAACGCATTGAAGAATACTTTTTTTTCTTTGAGTTGTTTTTTAGCAATGCTTAAGAAGATCATGCGTACGAATACCGTGCAGCAAAAAACAGGGATCAGCAATGCATAAAATTCTGCGTAGTAATCATGATTGTTTATATGGGGATTCTTGAGGATAAAAAAGAACAATAAAAAAATACAGCCAATAAAACTAACCAATAACGTTTTTAAAAATTCTGCAAGCCTCGATTTCTGGTACAGCGAATTGTACGTGCCGCTGATAAAGTAAAGCATGCTCCATCCTGTTGTATACAAGAACAGTCCTAAGTAAAAACCTGCAGGAACACTAAATGGGTAATGATAAATTTTTGTTCTTAAATAATAAAAGCTGAGCCATGTGAATACAGAGACGATAATGTCTGCGAGTATGTACCAGGTGATATTTATTCTAGGCTGTTGCTTCACGGAGGCGGTTTGTTAAGTTGAAAGGTTAACAGGTTGACTGGGTGATAAGTTTATGGGTTGACAAGTTAACCTGTTGATATATTGATAATGCCTGAACTGGTGAAGCTTTTTAATTTTAGAAACCTTTTCAACTTATCAACTTTTCAACCAATATTAATGCTGCTTGTCACTGATCTTGTCCAATATCTGGTGCGCTACTTCCATTGCCCTGAACCCATCAAGCACGGTAACTGCTGTTTCTGTATTATTAATGATCGCATCTTTAAATGCTTCCAGTTCCATTTTTATTGCATTCACATCTGCAATGGCGGGGCTTGCGATAGCGATCGTTTTTTTACCATTGTTGGTTTCTATATCAAACGTAAAAACATTTTTATCGCCCGGTGTATTCAGGCGAATGATCTCTGTTTTCTTATCTAAAAAATCGATACCGATATAAGCATCTTTCTGGAAGAGCCTGATCTTTCTCATCTTCTTCATCGAGATGCGGCTGCTGGTTAAATTCGCAACACAACCATTATCAAATTCAATACGAACGTTGGCAATATCAGGTGTATCGCTCATTACGGCAACACCATTGGCGGAGATATGGCTCACATTGCTTTTAACCAAATGTAAAATGATGTCAATATCGTGGATCATCAGGTCGAGGATCACGCTTACATCTGTGCCACGTGGATTGAATTGTGCAAGCCTGTGTACTTCGATGAACATGGGTTGCAGCGATGCATCTTTCACTGCTAAAAAAGCAGGGTTGAATCTTTCAACATGTCCCACCTGGAATTTAAGGTTCGATTCTTTTGCAAGCTTTAAAAGGTCCTTTGCTTCATCCATCGTATTCGCAAGGGGTTTCTCCACGAACACATGTTTTCCTTTGCGCAAAGCAGCATCACATAATTTAAAATGGTGTATGGTGGGAGCGATGATATCAACAGCATCACAGGCATCCATAAGCGCACCTGCGTCGGTAAATCTTTTTATTTTGTATTTCTCTTCAACGGCTTTTGCGTTGTGGTCGTCCGGGTCAAAAAAACCTACAAGTTCAATACCCGGTATTTCGAGCCAGTTATTAAGATGGTATTTTCCAAGATGGCCCGTACCGAAGACAGCAATTTTAAGCATTCGCGTTTTGTTTTAATTCTGAATTCTGAGTTCTGAATTCAGAATTGTTTTTAATTAGCGGAGTTCACATAAGTATAGATAAATTCAGAATTTAGCATTCATAATTCTTCATAGAATCCCATGCGTCCAAATTTCTCAATGCGCTGGTCGATCCTTTCCTGCGGCGTCATCGCCTGTAATTTTTTGATCGTTGGTATTAAATAATTTTTCACGATCGCGGCAGCTTCATCATAATCCCAGTGAGCGCCGCCCAATGGTTCGGGTATTACATCGTCCACCAGGCCAAACTTCAACATATCTGTACCGGTTAGCCGCAATTGTTCGGCAGCAGTTTCTTTTTTATCCCAGCTTCTCCATAAGATGCTGCTGCAGCTTTCGGGAGAGATAACGGTGTACCAGGTATTTTCCATCATCACCACTTTGTCGCCCACGCCAATGCCCAATGCACCACCGCTGGCGCCTTCGCCGATGATCACGCAGATAACAGGCACTTTAAGGCTGATCATCTCGTAAATATTACGGGCAATGGCTTCGCCCTGTCCACGTTCTTCCGCTTCCAGGCCGGGATAAGCGCCCGGTGTATCTATTAATGTAATAATAGGTTTGTTGAATTTTTCGGCAAGCTTCATCAGCCTCAGTGCTTTTCGATAGCCTTCAGGATTGGCCATACCAAAATTCCTGAGCTGCCTTGTTTTGGTGTTATTGCCTTTTTGCTGGCCGATGATCATCACGGTCTGATCACCCAGTTGTGCAAAGCCTCCCACCATAGCTTTATCGTCTTTTACATTCCTGTCGCCATGCATCTCGATGAAGTTTGTACACATTTTTTCGATATACTTTAATGTATACGGCCTGTCGGGGTGACGGCTCAGTTGTACCTTTTGCCATGGCGTAAGGCTGCCAGTGATCTGTTTTTTTGTTTCAACGATCTTTTGTTCCAGTGCGGCAATGGCACCGGACATATCGGTTTTGGATTTTTCCTGTGTGGTCTTCAGTCCTTCTACCTGGTCATACAGGTCCTTGATAGGTTTTTCGAAGTCCAGGAATTGCCTGTTTTTTAGCTGGGGCATGTAGTTTTATATTACAGTTATTTGTATGGTAACCCTAAGATAGTTTGTAAAAATAGTTGTTGTATCTTTTTTATAAAAGTTTTGTTTGAAAAAAAGAAAAATACCTATCTTCGCCGTCCCTAAAAACTGATTGAGAAAGAAAATTGAGTCTCCTTACTTAATCTTGGGAATTCGAAGGATCGGTAGTTCAGTTGGTTAGAATGCTGCCCTGTCACGGCAGAGGTCGCGGGTTCGAGTCCCGTCCGGTCCGCTGAACAAATGAGTGAAACCCGCTACTGTAGCGGGTTTCGTCGTTCTTGGTCTACTTCCTGGTCTACCAAAATATAGATGTTTCACACTTACAATCCCGGACGCTCATCCCATAGCTGTTTTATCATTGATGCTTTTTTTACTTTATCCGCTTTGATATATGTTATAAATGCTTTCTCTGTTTTGTGTCCGCTGATTGCCATAATAAGGTCGCTCGGGGTACCAGCAAGGTATTCATTGGTGCAAAATGAACGTCGTGCAGTATGCGACGAGATCCACGCATATTTGGGCCTAATCTCTTCAACTATTTTATTCCCTCTTCGGTGGCAAATCTTAACTGGTTCAACAATGCCGGCCAACCGGATCACTTCCTTTATATAATAATTGAAATTTACCATGCTCAATTTTGGCATTTGCATGTCGTACTTGTCAACCAGGATCTTCTTTGCATCTTCTCTTAGTGGAACGATCACGCTGCTCAGTGTTTTTTTCTGAACTGTAAACAGCATCCCATCCCGTATTTGATTTTGTTGAATGTTAGAATAATCGCTGAACCGAAATCCTGTAAGGCAACCCAAAACAAACAGGTCCCGGTATTTTATTAAACATGGATTTGCCGACAAATCAAGATGGTAAACTTTTGATAGTTCCAACCAGCTTAAATAAACCGCATCAACTTGTTCCTCCATACATTTTAAAAAGCTAAGATCGGAGTAGGGGATAATGTTTCTTGCCATCCTGTCTTTCAAAAAGGATTTGAAATGCTTTATCGTTTTTCCAACAGTATTTACTTTAAGTCCTTTCTGTAGTTTATTTCTTCTGAGTAACGGGACTTCAAAAGCCAGGTATCTTGTAAAATGTTCATAGAAGTAAGCATCGAATGAATCAAAACTTAATGACATCTTTTTATATTCCTGGAAACACAATAAATGCTTCTTCATACTTCTTATTGTTGTTAGGGTGCTTGGCTGTACTACATCTTTTTTATCCCTTATATATTTCTCTATCTGGTAAAAAACATCCAGCTTTTCACGATTGGTTTCTTTGGGTAAGAAATAGTTATCACCTGGTTCGTTGAAATTCTTTTTAAGAAAAGCCACAGGACAAGTATTAGCATGATACAAAGCATAGTCGATAAGTTTTTCCGCACGCCTTAATTTTTCTCTTAGCTCGGCTTGCAGTTTTTCATAGTTACCAAGTTCTTCAGGAAGTGTATTTAGAATTGAACGAGTTTTTACATTCCAATACACTGCGGGAATACTTACACCGCTTCCAATAATAATTCTTTGTGTCCGGTTATAACAGTATTGAATAAAAACTAATGTCGTTCCGTCCTTGCGAATTTTGTTCTTTTTGATTGTTAAAGAAATAGGATGATGCATAATTCAATATTTAGATTAAAAAAATAGTAAATAAAAAAACCACCACTTTCGTGATGGGTTTTCAATCAACATAAGATTTGATTATGCGTCTTTACAACATGGCATAGTAGTGCAGGTTTTTTTATCGCATACTCATTTTGTAAGCCATTTTTTTTAAATTTACTCAATGAAAGTTCATATCAAAAATATGGTTTGCCCCCGCTGTGTCATGGCGGTAAAAACTTTGCTTGGGAACCTGGATATAAAGTATAAAACTGTAGAACTTGGTGAAGTGATGTTAGAAGATGCGTTAAGTCAAAACTCATTGTTAGCATTCAGAAACGGGCTGAGTGAATTAGGTTTTGAGTTGTTGGATGATCAGAAAACCCAAATGATTGAAAAAGTAAAAGGTTATTTGACAGACTTAGTTCAAAAGGCTGATATAGACGAACATTTTACTTTAAGTGATCATATTCCGAAGCTTATTTTAAAAGATTACAGTACCATCTCAAAATTATTTTCACAGGTAGAAAGTGTGACGCTGGAGCAATTCTTCATTCTACAGAAAATAGAAAAAACAAAGGAGTTGATTACATACGACGAATTAAGTATCAGCGAAATTGCTTTCAAATTAGGCTATAGTAATATTGCTCACCTTTCCAATCAATTCAAAAAAATTACCGGCTTTACACCTACTCAATTCAAGCAATTAAATCAGAAACGGAAATCAATTGTTTGAGCCTGTTTTCCAAATATTGCAATTCAAATCCATAATTGTACAATAACTGCCCTATCATGCTGTCATAGCTTTGTATTCTTAAACAAAGTATATGAATAGCGGAAACGATCAATCATTTGTGTTGCCTCTCGATGGCATGGAGAGCGAACATTGTGCAATAATTATCGATAAAGGGCTTGCAAAAGTTAGTGGTATTGCATCTCACAAAGTCGAACTTAATAACACACGAGCCATTATAACTACTACTGATGCTACGGAAGTATTACCTAAAGCGGTGAAAGCAGTGAGGGATTTGGGATATGATTTTAATACTATAAAAAAATCATTCCCGGTATTGAATATGACCTGCGCTTCATGTGCTATAAGTTCACAAACTGTTTTAGAGAATGTTCCGGGAATTATCCAAGTTTCGGTAAATTATGCTAACTCAACTGCAATGGTTGAGTACATACCAACGATTACAGATCCACAAAAAATGAAAATAGCCCTGCATGGTATTGGCTACGATTTAATGATAGATGAAAGTGAAGATGCGAAAGATCAACTCGAAGCTCTACAGGAAAAAAAGTTTTCAATTTTGAAAAGGAAGACTATTGCATCTTTCACTCTCATTTTACCCACTTCTGCAATAATGTTATTTTTTGAAGATTGGGTATATGCAAATTATCTTATGTGGTTTTTGTCGACACCGGTTATTTTGATATTTGGCAGACAATTTTTCATTAATGCATGGAAACAGGCAAAGCATAGGTCCACTAATATGGATACACTTGTTGCATTAAGTACCGGTGTAGCTTACTTGTTTAGTGTGTTCAATACTCTATATCCAGATTATTGGCATAATAAAGGTCTTCATGCGCATGTATATTTTGAGGCAGCTGCATTCGTTATATCTTTTATTCTTTTAGGAAAACTATTAGAAGAAAAAGCAAAAGGCAATACTTCATCAGCCATAAAAAAACTAATCGGACTTCAACCTAAAACCGTAATGATAGTCCATGAAGGAGGGCATCAAATGGAAATGCAGATTGCCAAAGTAAAAGTTGGTGATACAATTTTAGTAAGGCCCGGTGAAAAAATTGCTGTTGATGGTTCAGTTAAATCGGGAAATTCATTTGTAGATGAAAGCATGATTAGCGGGGAACCAATACCGGTTGAGAAAAAAATAAATGATAAAGTGTTTGCCGGTACAATAAATCAAAAAGGTAGCTTTCAATTTATTGCTGATAAAGTAGGGGGCGATACCATTCTTGCACAAATAATTAAGATGGTGCAGGAAGCACAAGGTAGCAAAGCACCAGTGCAAAAACTTGTCGATAAAATTGCCGGGATTTTTGTTCCGATAGTAATTATGATAGCAATATTAAGTATGGTTGCATGGATTTTTTTAGGTGGTGAAAATGGGTTTACACAGGGTTTACTTGCATTAATTACTGTATTGGTAATTGCTTGCCCCTGCGCTTTAGGCCTGGCAACTCCAACCGCAATTATGGCCGGTATAGGTAAAGGGGCTGAACATGGTATTCTGATTAAGGATGCCGAAAGTCTTGAACTTGCAAAAAAAATAGATACGATTGTGCTTGATAAAACAGGTACTATTACAGAAGGTAAGCCTACAGTTACAAATATACAATGGCTGAATAATGACAGTACAGCAAGCAATATTTTAGCTGCATTGGAAAATCAGTCTGAACATCCACTTGCTGAAGCCATCTCTGGTTATCTTGGAAAAATTCCTTCACTGGCAGTTGAACATTTTGAAAGCATTACAGGATTCGGCGCTAAAGCACAGGTGGGTGGCAAAATATACTTTGCAGGCAATGAAGCACTATTGAGAAAAAATAATATTACGATAGGGCAACAGTTGCAAGAGACATCAATACAATGGCTGAATGAAGCAAAGACTGTTGTTTGGTTTGCAGATAAAGAAAAAGCTTTATCAGTAATTGCAATAGCAGATAAGATCAAAGCAACTTCGATTGAAGCTGTACGAAAGTTAAAAGCTGATGGCATCGATGTATTTATGCTTACGGGGGATAATAAAGCTACAGCCAGGACTATTGCCAGCCAGGTAGGAATCGATCATTACAAAGCAGAAGTTTTGCCTGCAGATAAAGCAGCATTCATAAAGGAACTGCAACAGCAAGGTAAAATCGTTGCAATGGTTGGAGATGGGATAAATGATAGTAATGCGCTTGCAACTGCTGATGTAAGTATTGCAATGGGAAAAGGAAGTGATATTGCGATGGATGTTGCAAAAATGACTATTATTTCATCTGACCTAAACAAGATAGCACAGGCAATAAAATTGTCTCGTTATACAGTTGCAACAATCAGGCAAAATCTTTTTTGGGCATTTATTTATAATCTTATCGGCATTCCTATTGCTGCAGGTATTTTATATCCTGTGAATGGATTTGTATTAAATCCAATGATTGCAGGTGCTGCAATGGCGCTTAGTTCAGTTTCAGTTGTAACTAATAGCTTGCGACTTAGAGCAAAACACCTTTAATCCCAAAATTGTGCAAATCAAAACCCTTTTTCTGTAACGGGTGCTGACAATTCAATAATAATTTTACATAATAGATTAAAATAAGAAACAATGAAAAAAACAGAATTTAAGACGAACATTAATTGTGCTGCATGCGTAGCAAAAGTTACACCGGCAATCAACCAGGTAATCGGTTCAGGGCATTGGAATGTAAATACTTCTGATCCTAAAAAAATACTTACAGTTGAAGGAAACGAAATTTCTGACGAAGAGTTAATCAATGCAATACAACAGGCAGGCTATAGTGCAACAAAGCTGTAAAAACTGAACCAGGTCGGGTAATACGCACCGACCTGGTCTTTTCAATTCTCAATTTCTATTCAATCCACATTACAACTAAACTACCAAAAAATGAAAAAATTACTTGTAACATTAGCAGCAATGATGTCATTATCAATTCAAAGTTTATTTGCACAGGATAGTGTTAATAAACAAAAGACAGCTATACTTAACAGCTATTATCATCTCAAAGATAACCTGGTAAAAAGTAATTCAACCGCAGCGGGTGAAAGTGCTT
Organism: Ferruginibacter sp.; assembly: GCA_047601875.1. Taxonomy (GTDB): domain Bacteria; phylum Bacteroidota; class Bacteroidia; order Chitinophagales; family Chitinophagaceae; genus Ferruginibacter. The sequence goes on from JASGIL010000001.1 coordinate 3,722,916, forward strand.
CCGAGTTAATTAATTCACTTAATGCAACAGATAATAAAATAATTAATGATGAATCAAAAAATGCCTTGCTTAAAGATGCATCGGCAATAGCTCAATCAAAGGATATAAAAATACAAAGAGAAAAATTTGCTTTGTTATCTGTTAACATGATTGAATTAGCAAAAAATAATAAACTTTCTTCTGATCCTGTATATGAACAGTATTGCCCAATGAAAAAGGCATCTTGGCTTAGTAATGAAAAATCTATTAAAAATCCATACTACGGTAGTGCAATGCTTACTTGCGGTTCTGTGAAATCCACTTACTAAATAATTTTTGCAGGTTAATCAGTTAAAAGAAAGAAAATGAGAGTAGTATTAATCTTATTGGTGGTTTTATTTACCTATTCTGTTTCAAGTGGGCAAAATGTAAATAACGGCGGCGTAAGCTATACTTGTCCCATGCACCCGGAAATTCATTCAGCAAAGCCAGGCAATTGCCCTAAGTGTGGAATGCCTTTAGTGAAAGAGAAATCAAAAAAACAAAATCAACCGGTTAAACGTAAAAAGAATATTACTGATACAACTACGGCTATAAAGCATAGCATGGATGAAATGCATACAACCGAAAAAAGTATTAAGTCAGATACTACTTCAAAACAGGAACTGAGTGATATGCCGGGTATGCAAATGCCTAAAGTTGAAATTGAAAAAGTAAAATCAATAAGAAGTATTGATCCTCCACATACGGTACATTATGATTTATATATTACTGATACAACTGTAACATTTGGTGGAAAGAGGAAACGGGCAATTGCTGTGAATGGACAAATTCCAATGCCAACCTTAACTTTTACAGAAGGTGATACTGCAGAAATAATTGTGCATAATCAATTGAATGAAAGTACTTCATTGCATTGGCATGGTTTGTTTCTACCTAATAAAATGGATGGAGTTCCCTACATGACCCAAATGCCAATAAAAGCCCACAGTACATATACATACAAGTTTCCTATAGTTCAACATGGAACGCATTGGTATCACAGCCATAGCAAACTACAGGAACAGATCGGTATGTATGGAGCATTTATAATGAACAAAAGGGAAGAATGGGATATTCCAACGCTTCCGGTTGTAATTAGTGAATGGACGAATATGAAACCGGAAGAAGTACACCGTAGTTTAAGGGCTGCAACAGATTGGTTTGCTATTCAAAAAGGCAGTACTCAAAGCTTTTCAGAGGCAATCCGAAAAGGTCAATTGAAAACAAAGTTGACAAATGAATGGAAACGCATGAATGCAATGGATGTTAGTGATGTTTATTATGATAATTTTTTAATAAACGGAAAAAATCAAAATGAACAGCTACAATACAAAGCAGGAGATAAAGTAAGATTACGAATAGCAAATGCGGGGGCTTCTGATTACTTCTGGCTAAATTATGCAGGCGGAAAAATAACTGTTGTTGCGAGCGATGGCAATGATGTTGAACCGGTTGAAGTAGACAGGTTAATTATAGCGGTTTCTGAAACTTATGATGTTGTTGTTACGGTTCCGGAAAATAAAAGCTTTGAATTTTTAGTAACCCCCGAAGACAGAACAAAATCTGCATCTCTATGGCTTGGTAGTGGCGAAAAAGTAAAAGCGAAAAGGCTTCCAAAGCTTAAGTATTTCGCAGGCATGAAAATGATGAATGATATGATGGATATGAAGGGCAATATGATTGAAATGAAAGACATGCACATGCAGAATCAAATGATGGATATGAATACTGTAATGTACCAGGAAATTACCGGGCCGGAAAATACAGTAACTACAAAAATGAAGCATGATCATGAAATGATGAATATGGACAACAGCTCCGATATTGTTACACTGAATTATGAAATGCTGAAAGCTACGGAGAAAACAACATTACCTGAAGGATCGTGGAAAGAATTAAAATTTGACTTAACGGGTAATATGAATAGATATGTTTGGAGCTTAAATAATAAAGTTGTTTCAGAAAGCGACAAGATACTTATTAAGAAAGGCGAAAACGTACGAATAATTTTATTCAATAACAGCATGATGCGTCACCCGATGCATTTGCATGGACATGATTTTAGATTGCTTACAAGCCAGGGTGAATATTCACCAATGAAAAACATAATTGATATTATGCCAATGGAAAGAGATACTATTGAATTCACTGCATCAGAACCCGGAGGCGATTGGTTTTTTCATTGTCATATTCTATACCACATGATGAGTGGAATGGGAAGGGTTTTTAGTTATGATAATCCACTAACAGATAAAACTGATATAACCAGTGCAAAGCTTGCAAGAAGAAAATTAAATGCCGATGACAATGGATTTCATTTAATGGCAAAAATAGGAATTGAAAGCAATGGGAGCGATGGGGAAGCGATGCTTTCTCAAACGAGATGGAGAATTAGTACGATGTGGCATCTTGGTTATCATGACATGCATGGATTTGAAAGCGAAACAATGATCGGGCGCTATATGGGAAGAATGGAGTGGTGGTTCCCTTATATTGGTTTCGACTATCATTATAAAAAAGAGGGTATGTCACAAAAAAATTTCTTTGATATGCATAATAGCCCAAAAAATATTTTTGGTGACGAAGACAAAAACTGGTTTGGGCAAAAGAGTAACAAAAACAAAAGGCATACGATAGTAGCTGGTGTTGCTTATACTTTACCAACACTTACAGTAGCAGATTTAAGAGTTGACGGAGATGGAAAATTCCGGTTTCAATTATCAAGAGAAGACATTTCACTAACTCCAAGATTACGCTTCAACTGGATGATAAATACCGATAAGGAATATATGGCAGGGCTTCGGTATATAATTACAAAGTATATAAATTTCTCTACACATTATGATAGCGATATGGGAATAGGAGCCGGAATTACTTTTACTTATTAATCAGCTCTCATATCAACTAAGTATAACATTTATTTTTTCATATTAATTAAAACTCAACAGATGAACTTTAAGACTAAAGCAGGTAGGAATTTATTATTATTCTCATTGGTGCTGCTCGCTGCTTGTAGCAAAGAACCAGCTCCTGATAAACCAGAGCTAAACGAAAATGATTACTATAAAATTAAAATCATTGGAAAAATTAAAATAGGACAAATCGTATATGACAGCATTTCAGCAAGATTTATTGTAAAAGCATTTAACGGGGATAAAGTAATACAATCAGAAACATTTCTTCCTTCAGGATTGAATCAGTTATTTCTACCTAAGAATGCAACAAAGTATTCGATCATAATGAATAAGTGGGGAACCAGTGCTTCAATGGAATTGGATGCAGTAGATGTGAAAGAGAATACCCCATATAGTATAATCGCTAACAAAGAAGCAAAACTGTTAAAAGAAGAATTGATTTATGACTTTTCTTCAGGGACTTACCAACTTAGATCCAAAGTAAAATACAGTTATAATGGAAATACTTTGAACAATGTGGTATCATACGGATTTACCGCAGGACAATTTGAACTTATTAAAAAAGAACAGTTTTTTTATGATACATCTTCACTGGTAAAAATTAAGGAAACCTATTTGAACAATTCTCCTGTTCAACCTTATGAAAGGATATTTTCTTATAATCCCTACAACCAGATAAGTAAAACTGAAGTAAGCTTTCCGATTACCAATTATGCTTTTCTGAATGATTATATACCAGGTAGAAATTCAATCAGGATATCTACACAAGGGATTAATAATCCTTCCGGCCTTCATTTTTATTTACAATTCAGCAACGGTAATCTTTCAGAACGTACCACGATCATGGATGATGGAGATTATAGCGACATCTATAATTATGACGAAAATATCAATCCCTATATTCATTTGAATTGGCCTGATTTGTTGTTTAGCCGACAATCAAATAATAATATTAAAGTGCAAAAATACAGGGTAGATGACCTGGTTTCTGAAGAAGTAAAATATGAATACCAATATGATCTTGATGGATACCCATCGCAGGTAATAAAAGAGCAACGGGATAGTAATGGAGCATTTGTTATTAAGGAAAAAAAGCAATTTGTTTATTAAGTAATAACTGTATGAAAAAAATCTTTTTAGTCCCATTATTTATTCTGACGATATTTTCATATTATTTAAGTCAAAGAAACGCATTTATGCAACAGCAAACACGATCACCTAAAGAAATTGTTCAGGCATTTCTTACAGAAGTTCGCTCAGGAAGAAATCCTGAAAAAACAAATGAGTATATGGCAGACATAGTTTTGGCGCACCAGGTCAACTCCGAAAATCCTGTTACAGTTGAGAGAACCCCGTCAAATTATACTGCCCACGTTAAAGAATTTATAGACCTGTTTGGGAAATTTGAATTTAGTATTACTGAATTACTTGCAGATGGTGATAAAGTGTATGCACGATGGATTCAGAAAGGAATGCATCAAAAAGACATAGATAATTACAAAGCGACACAACTCCCATTGATTGAATATACAAGTGCGGTTTATCGTATTGAAAATGGTAAAATCAAAGAATACTGGCTACAAAGCGACAGGTTAGGGATGGACGAACAATTAAAAAAGAATCAAAAAATATATTCCAATCGATAGGGTTATGAAAGTACAAGTTCAGGTTATTAATGCATTTAGTATCGATGGGACAGGGGGAAATCCTGCAGGAGTTGTATTTGATGCAGATAATTTATCTGCTTCACAAAAGCAGGAAGTAGCTGCAAAAGTTGGATTGCCAGAAACTGCATTTGTTTCTGCATCAAAGATTGCAGATTTCAAATTGGATTTTTTTACACCAATAAAGCAAATTCCTCATTGCGGACATGCTACCATCGCAACTTTTTCTTTTCTCAAAAAGAAGGGAGGTATTAAAACGGATCAATCATCCAAAGAAACAATAGACGGAACCAGATCTATATATTTTAAGAATGAGTTAGCTTTTATGGAGCAAAGATCACCTGTATTTAATGTGCCGGAAAAGGATCAAACTGAAATATTGAATTCTTTAGGCATTCAGTTTTCTGATCTTATCCCTGGCATGATTCCAACTATTGTTAATACTGGAAATTCATTTTTAATAGTGCCCGTTAAAGATGAAGCTATATTATCTAAAGTTGTTTATGATAAATCTGCAGTAACTGAAATTTCTGAAAAGTATGGTTTGATCGGATTCTATTTATTTACTTTCCCTCCTGATAAAAATATCGATGCTACTACCCGTATGTTTGCCCCGTTTTATGGAATCGATGAAGAAGCGGGCACTGGAATGGCAGCAGGGCCACTTGCATCTTACCTTTTTTACACATCTATTCATAATAAATCTAACTATATAATTGAACAAGGCAAATACATGCAGTCACCATCTACCAGCCGTATCTATGTAAATGTGGAAACAAATGGAAAGCAGATAAGTAAACTGTTTGCAGGTGGCAACTCATTTGTTGCAAGGGAGATGTTTGTTGAGGTTTTGTAGTTTATAAATCATACTATTTACGTCAAAACCTAAAAGCAAGAAATTATCATATAAAAGCGGTTGTGCCGGAACTTGAATAAAAAGGGTTTCAGTCATTTGGCTGAAACCCTTTCCTGTATTGTATGACCACGTTAGGATTCAAACCTAAAACCTTCTTGTCAGTAGCCAAAAATATTCATCAATGCATTCTCCTCTCCTGAAAAATTATTATTATATCTTGGATAGAAATCTTTGTAGCAGGAAAAATAAAATTTATATAAAGTAGAATAATTAACCGAATTGGTCATTTTGAGATAAGCCCTTAAATTTATTGAAAATTAATTGTATGTCAGAGTTTGATAAGCACTCACATTGGGAGAATATTTATAAGACAAAAAAGTTCGAAGATGTTAGCTGGTATCAACAAAAGCCTGTTACGTCCCTTGAATTTTTAAATCAATTCAAAGTAGAGAAAAATGCAAAGATTATTGATGTTGGAGGAGGGGATAGCTTTTTAGTCGATAATTTGTTAGAGTTAGGATATACAAACATTACCGTATTGGATATTTCAGAAACAGCGATTCAAAAAGCAAAATTGCGGTTAGGTGATAATGCAGGAAAAGTAAAATGGATTGTGGCTGATGCAGCTAATTTTATTCCTTTTGAGAAATATGATTTTTGGCATGATCGTGCAGCCTTTCATTTCTTAACGCACGAAGATGAAATTGAGGCTTATGTTTGTATGGTTGAAAAGAGTATTAACAAAGCCGGGGTTTTGGTAATTGGTACGTTCTCAGAAAACGGCCCCAAAAAATGCAGTGGTATTGATATAAAACAATATTCAGAAAATGCCTTAACGGGCATTCTTAAAAAGTTCTTTGAGAAAATAAAATGTATTTCAGTAGATCATAAAACTCCTTTTGATACAATACAAAATTTTATCTTTTGCAGTTTTCGTAAAAAGGGCGAACTAGCTTAATAATGAAGTACCATGAATTTCAATTGGATCCTTTACTGACTGATTATATTCAATCCATTTGGGGGCTGGAATCAGAATCAGAGAATGACGAATATCCGCGTTCTTTGATTATGCCCGATGGAATTGTAGAAATTATTTTCCATTATCAAAATCCCTTCTATACATGGCAGGACAGTAAACAGTTTTTGCAGCCTGAATGCTTCGCTATTTCTATGATGCAAAAATTTGTCGAAATAGCATCCAATGGAAAAGCTGGGTTTGTTTCTGTTCGTTTTTATCCCTGGGGCGCTTATCATTTTTTTGATAAGCCTATTCAGCATTTTTTGGATCAAACAATCGAAGCGGGTAAACTATGGGGAAACGACGCTGAAAAGATTATTGATAAAATAAAGAATAAAAAAGCGATACATGAACGCTTTGAGATCATTCAACAATTTTTATTAGATAAGCTAGATCAATTTAGCAAGGCTGATACGAATACAGATAATGCAGTTAAGTTAATTCGGGAAACAAAGGGAATGTTAAGCATTGAAGCTATTTGTGATAGAACTGGTTTTTCAAAAAAACAACTTGAACGAAAATTTCTTTCAACAGTAGGCACCACTCCAAAATTATTTTCACGTATAACCCGCTTTTTAAACATTTGCCAGAATCTTGAAGAACAAAAGGACAAAACTTTAACCCAGCTCACACACGAATGCGGTTTTTATGACCAGGCACATTTTATAAAAGAGTTTAAAGCTTTCTCAGGATTTACTCCTAAAGAGTTTTATGACAAAGAGAATATTTATTTCTCGGAAATCTGATTGTCTCTTTTATACAATTTTGAATGTGGTTTACTCATTAGTTTTGTTTTTAATTAAAATACTATGGATAAACTTGTCAAGGCTCTTACTGATAACCAAAGTGAAGTAAAAAAGCTAATTGCAGAATCACAGGATTGGAGGCTTGCTTTTACCCGGTTCGATACATTGTTTAAGAGCATGAGCAACCCGGCAGATAAAGTTTGGAGTGATGTTTATTTCATTAAGTTTAAAGAGGTTTATTTTGCTCAAAGGGATAAGGATAAAGGCATGAGCAATATAATTGTTAGAACGGTAGCCGGTATGCCTGACAAGTTTAAAAACAATTGTAAAATAATGTTCCTGCAAATGGCAGAGGTTTGCAGCCTTTTTAACGCTTCACACAAAGTGAATTTTGATGCAGAGGAATTACCAAAAGATTTTGATGCAATTAAAATGATTCCGGGAAAATCAAAAGGGCTTTTTACTTATGCGAAACCTACCCCGTCTATATATAAAAAAACAAGCCTCACATTTGATTATTGGGTTCCTAAGTTTATTGAATGGACGGAGGAAATAAGATCAAAGAAACTGAAAGATTGGCAAGGGAATGCAATCCTGCAGTACGAAAGCTGTACTGATTTTATACGTGTGTGTTTATTGTTTCTTTCAGATATAAAAAACAATCCACCGATTGCCAAAGCAGAAGATCGTGAAGCAATCCTGAAACTTTTCGGCAAGGAATTTATTTGGATTAAAAAATCTGCAAAGAGGGAAGACATACCCGGTAATAATGATAAAATAGTTTTGTCATTAAAGGAGTTAAATAAAAGAACTGGTATTGCCATGCCATTTGAAGCCTGGGTAAACATTCAACAAGCTCCATTTATCAAGTCCTTAATAAAATAAGATGAAACGATTTATTGTAATTCTACTATTTGTTCCCTTTGTTTCATTTGCACAGACAAGCAGGAAAGATAGTATTTGGCAACCGATGAAATTCTTTTTGGGAACCTGGACCGGTACCGGCGAAGGAGAACCCGGAAAAGGAAATTATGAAAGAACCTATAAATTAATTTTAAACAATAATTTTATCGAGATAAAGAATAAATCCACCTATCCTCCAACTGATAAATTACCCAAAGGCGAAGTGCATGAAGATTTGGGATTTCTCAGTTATGATAAGGGAAGAAAGAAATTTATGTTAAGGCAATTTCATACAGAATCATTTGTAAATACATTTATCCTGGACAGTATTTCACCTGATAAAAGGACGATTGTATTTATAACAGAAAGTATAGAGAATATTCCAAAGGGCTTTAGAGCAAAAGAAACATATAAAATTCTAAACGATAATGAAATGGAGGAAATTTTCGAAATTGCTGAACCTAACAAAGAATTTGAAGTTTATACTAAGGTTAAGCTATTTAGACAAAAGAAATAATTTTAGCTTATAAAATATAGCGATACATTTCTTACTAATTAACATATGAATCTTTGAAAAATGAAAACTAATACAACAAAAAAATTAAAAGACGGTGATCAATGTGAAGTTATAGGAGGGACACATTTAGGAAAATCCGGTACGGTAAGGGATATCAATACAAGCAAAACAGGACACATCACAATTACTGTTGAGCAAAAAAACGGTGTTCGTTTTAAAACGCTTGGTAAAAATGTTACTGTTATTAAGTAACAATTGAAGAAACCTTCTGATAGAATTCGAGCTATAAATTGAATACTAAAATGGCCAATTTCGGCAACTTTTTTTTATCTTTATAAAGGTACTTTAGCTCTTTATTATTCAAAGTAGTTCAAGCCGCAAAAATCGGTTAGCTTTTCGGTTAGCAAAGAAAAAGGCTTTTATAACTGTCTGTTTATTAAATAAATATAGTGGATCGAGCGAGTCCCGTCCGGTCCGCTAAAGCTCTGGTGTAATGCCGGGGCTTTTTTGTTTAGGAGTTTTTACAGAAATACTTTATACCACTGGCGCAAGTGTTCCGCAGGATCAATTGCACCAAGAAAGGGGAGCATGAATGTCTTCAAAACAAAGGATGCAAAAGTCAAACTTAAAGTAACATTATCTTCGTTTCTCCAAATTAATTATTCCTTGACTTAAAAACCCAATCCTTCATCTTTTAATCTGGACTTTAATCTTTTATAAAATGATTTAAACTCATCATTATACGTAGTATCACAGTCGAGATCAAAATCTTTCATTTTATCAAACTGTGTTTTCCAAGGCATAAATTGACAAGGGGAATCAACGAAATGTTTTTGAGTTTTATAGAAACTTTCGATTAAACTATTATATCTATTTGTTTGTACATTTTTAAAGAGAAACATTAAATCAATGTCATTATGCGAAGGAAAATGAATTATAATAACGTTTCTGAAAGATTTAATATTTCTAGCCCTAAAATTATAATCAATATCAATTCCACCATAACAAAACGTAATGCCCACCTTTATTTCTATAAGCAGCACCATTACAAGAGTTGGTCTTTTTTTGTCGTTTTCCGCATGTTTTATTATATCTGGAGGATCTAATGCTGCCCACATGTAATCAAATGCATTCTCTAAACAAATATTATTTTCATTTGTTTCTAATCCATACTCTCTTGAGGTAGGAAAGGTTCGACAAACCAAATGGTTTTCCTCATGGTCTCTATCTTCTAAGAAAAAATTATTAGAGTTAGGCTGAGTTTGATTCTTCAAAACTGAACACATTCCATAACTTCCTTGCACCATACAATTAGAAAAATTTGAAGTCTTCGATTCAGAACCTGAAAATAATTTCTGAATTGTTCCTGTTAATTTTGATTCTAATTCCATATTATCAACGAAAGAATAATCGGATTTAAAAATCCAATTTATATTTTCAGTATCGCATAATGTCTTTTTCATGTCAAAAAATTTTCCTTTACTTTTCAATTGCCTCCACAATTTTATTCCAGAATTCAGGAGTATTTGCGTTTAAAGATCGCAGTTTAACAGTAATCCTACTCCTTTTTTTCATCAGTCTAAATTCAGTAATCTCTAATTCCTTTGCAATTTCTTCCTCATCTTTAAAATTGTTACCATATTTCTTCAAAACATTAACCTCGCCTGCTGATAAAGTTCCTGGAAAATAAGGTAAGACTTTTAATAGAGCATTCGTAATATCTTCAGAAGAAATTGAAATATCGGGTTGAATTATGTCGTTTTTGTCTTGTAAAATTTGTTCTGATCCCTGTCTGTTTTTAATATTAAAAAAATCATTTTTCCTATTTTTGAATATTCGGATAAAATATCTTTTAGCTACAGTAGTGGAATGAGTTCTTAGCCGTAAGCCTTTAGTTACTGCCTTTAACAAGGCAATCACTGATTCTTGAAAAATGTCTTCGAAATCCGCTTCCTGTAAATCTCCCTTAAGTTTTTTGCTACATTCATTCATTTCAAATATAAAAAAAGCAAAATTTCGTTCATTAAAATTAAGATGATTTGTATCTAAAGTATACTCAAGTATCTCATAATTATCCGGAGAAATAACATCTCTTGATATTTGTCTGCTGGTTGAGTCTTCTGATTTTTTTCTCATTTCCTTACATTCTGCTTTGATGACGGTACTGATCTCTGAAAATCCCCAAAAACTGAAACTATTTTTTGCGATTAAATGCTATTGTCCCTGTCTCTTAAGTAAGAAATAGTAAAAATGAAACAGGCTAAAAATTACTCAATAAAAGCAAGCAGGTGTCTTTCAATAGCCATCACCCTTTATACTAACACTTTAGCAATGCTCATTGCTCAATTACACACTAAACCATGTGATCCGTGGTTTTGGGGATATTTTGGACTTTTTTCAGTCGCACTCTTCAGCGGAACTTTATTTTTCGGAGAATACAGATTTTTTAAAAGAATGGAAGACAACTAAAGTTACAATAGTAAAAGCTGATGCACTAGAAAAACTAAGTTGTTTTAGGGATTTTGTGCCCGCGAAAAGGTTGATCCAACTTTTCAACATCTTATTTTATTTACCCAACTCACCCTCACAGGTGCAAGTCTTCCAAGATGACTTGTGTCTTTTCAAGTTTGCCAGCCTGCAACTGGATGAGTACTAATATATTTCTTTATAAAATAAATTTTATCAGATATAAAACGGCCAGATGTTTTTTAAATGGGAACTTATATTGATGTGGGATGGAAACGCAAAGAACCTATTACCCCTTCCCCGCAACCCCCTCCACAAAATACATATCAATCTCCCCCTTATTCTTTGCCTGTATTTTTCCCCGGTGTGTGCAGTTAAATTTGTCTTTTACCAATTCATAGGTTGAAGCACTGATATTGATCTTTCCTGCTTCGCTGTGCTGTTCCATACGGGATGCAATGTTTACTGTGTCGCCCCAGATGTCGTAAGCGAATTTTTTTATGCCTACAATTCCTGCTACTACCGGTCCCGTGTGGCAGCCGATGCGGATCTCAAAATATGGTGTATGCTCCGCTTTCCCTTTTAGTTTTTCACGCTTCATAAAATCGCAAATGTCAAATGCAGCCTTCACAATTTGTTCTGCATTCGCATTATCCGGTACCGGTAATCCCCCGGCACACATATAGCTGTCGCCGATGGTCTTTATTTTCTCCAGTCCGTAACGTGAAATTATTTTATCAAACTCACTGTAGTAATGATGAATTTTTTGCACCAGTTCCGTTGCAGATAATTGCTCACTTGTTTGTGTAAAGTTTTTAAAGTCTGTGAACATGACAGTAACTGCATCGAAATGTTTTGCCTGTGCAGCGCCTGTTGATTTTAATTCTTCGGCTGTTTCTGAAGGAAGAATGTTAAGAAGCAATTCATCGCTGCGTTGTTTTCCTTTTTTGATTTTATTACGCTGGCAGAAAAATATGCCGGCAAACAACAGCACAATGGCAAAGCCACCTATCAAACTGTAGCGGATGATCTTTTCCTTTCGCATTCTTTCTATCGCAATCTCTTTGTCTTTATTCAACAGGCCGATCTGTTTGTCCTTTTTTTCTGTTTCATACTTAGCATTCATTTCAGCAAACTGCCTTTTGGTTTCAGCATTCATAAGGGTGTCGTTGAGCTTTGAATATGCCAAATGTGCCTGGTATGCTTTTTCAAAGTTGCCCATGTCTGAATACACTTCCGAAAGTGTATTGTATACATCTTTCAGAAAGGCCATATCGTCTCCTTCTTTTGCAAGCGTTATGCAGCTATCGAGGTATTGGATCGCTATAGGAAATTTTGCCATGGTTTTATATACCCGCCCAATGTTGTGATAGCTTACTGCAATTCCACGGCGTTCATCCATATCTTTTGCCAGTGCCAGTGATCGCAGGTGAAACTCAAGTGCTTTGGCTGAATTTTTTTTCTCCTCATAAATTAAGGCCACATTATTCAGTCCGTCAGCAATTCCCTGTTGATTTTCCATTTCCTCCATGATATGAAGTCCCTGCTGGAAATATTCAAGCGCCTTATCATAGTTGCCTTGAGCATAATAAACAGAACCAATATTGGTCATACCCACAGCTGTAGAGGCTTTGTCGCCAATCGATTTTGAAATTTCGAGAGATTGCTTGGCATAGTCCACCGCTTTATCATACATACCTTGTTCATTGTACGCCATCCCAAGGTATTGCAGGCAACGAATGGATCTTGGTTGATCTTTATGGTGTTCAAATATTTTCAGTGCACTGAATAAGTTGCCGATCGCCTTTTCATACTCTCCAGCATTATAATTCAGGATACCGATCCTGTTTAAACATTTCGCTGCAAGCGTATCGTTGTTAAGCGCACGCGATAATTTTAATGCTTCATCGTAAAAGTATATGGCCGAATCAGGAACTGAGCTGAAGAAAAGAGATCCAATTTGATAATTAATAGTTGCCTGCTCACTGGAAGATGAACCCGTCAAAATATGTTTTAAGGAGTCGATCTCATTTACCTGCGCATTTGTAAAATAAATATTCAAACAAAGGAGCAACGTTGCTGTCGCTTTTACAAAATAATCCATAGAATATTTTGCCATGTTCAAAATTTTTAAGTAGGTTAGACGAATATAATAAAAATTGATCATCCAATTTTAACCCGAAGATCATGGCAAAAGGAAAAGGAATTGTAATATCTCACCCTACATTGACTCATAAGGGCAAAGTATCGGTTGTGACAGCCGATAAATATGATTTTGGAGAGGGTAAATACCCTGCAATTGATTATGAAAATAAATCAGGAGGGGAGTTGCAAATAGACGACACGGTCGAATTGAATATGATCTCAGCAACGCAATGCGATATCACTAAAAAATATGTAGCATCGCAGGGAATTGTAACTAATGACCCTGGGGGTTGGATGATATCGATTTCATCACTTGAATCAAATAATTTCGGCCGGAAGCTGGGTGACAAAATTTTTTTCCGTCTTCACCCGGATCCTAATGATCAGTATCCCGGTAAGGACAGCCCTAGCCCTGCCAATCCGGGCGATACCGTAGAAGTTTTGATCATATCTTCAGGAAGTGTATTCGTAAAAGTGCTTAAAGCGGCAAAGTAGCTTATTCCCCACACTGGTGCATCCTTCCGCAGGGAGACTTGTACCATTAAAATATTTGTCACTCACTCCTCAAACTCTCAACAGGATTTGCAAACGCAGCCCTCACTGCCTGGAAACTGGTTGTAACAAAAGCGATTAGCAAAGCAACAGATCCTGCTCCGGCGATTACCCACCATTGGATGTTGGTGCGGTAAGCAAAATCCTGCAGCCAGTTGTGCATAAACCACCACGCTAACGGTGAAGCGATCAATATCGAAATAATGACCAGCTTTATAAAATCGAATGATAAGATGCGGATGATGCGGGAAGTACTTGCTCCCAATACTTTCCGAATACCTATTTCTTTAATACGTTGTTCGGCTGCATAGGTTGCGAGTCCAAACAAGCCCAGGCATGCAATGAAAATAGCAAGCAGGCTGAATGAAATAAATATGCTTCCGATCCTTTGTTCGGAACGATACATGGCATCGAAATCATCATCCATAAAAGAATAAGATAGCTTTTGATTCGGAGAAAAACCGTTCCATTTATTTTCTATTGTTGCCAGCAATGCAGGCAGATTGCCCGTTTGCACACGTGCATTAATAGCGCCATTGTTTTCATTGAACGACAATGCAACCGGCGTTATGCTTTCACGTAAGGAGCTGAAATTAAAATCTTTCATCACACCAATGATATGAAATGATTGCAAGCCGACACTGTTACGGTAGATGGGTTTATCCAACGGATCCTTAAAACCAAAACGTTTTACAAAAGCCTCATTTACGATAAGCCCCATCGAATCAGACGCTATTGCAGGAGAAAAATTTCGACCGTTAACCAGTTTTATTCCCATCGTCTGCAGATAATCTTCATCTACTTCCCAGAATTGTGACAACACATCCTGTTTAATATCCAATGGTAATTGCGGGAACATGCCGGTAATTTTTCTTTCTTCTCCTGTAGGTACATAAGATGACATGGTTGTACTCACTACACCGGGTAGCTGCTTAATTTCCTGTTTAAGGGATGCGGCCTGTTTACCCAATACATTTACGTTTTTTATCTGCAATACCTGGTTGCGGTCATAGCCTACATCTTTTTTGTGTATAAAATTAAGCTGGTTGTAGATAACGATCGTAGCAATGATGAGAAAGACTGATATCGAGAATTGAAACACCACCAGGAAATTTCTTACCCCGCCTGACTTAAATCCCATGCTAAGTTTTCCTTTTAGCACTTCTGTAGGTTTAAACCTTGAAAGAAAGAAAGCAGGGTAGGATCCGGCAAGCAAACCTACAACGATCACAATGCCCAATAAAGCAGGTATTAACCATTTGAACAGCTCTGCAGAAAGAATGAGTTGCTTATTGGCTACCTCGTTGAAGTATGGTAATGCCATTACACTTAAAATAACGGCAAGTATAGTAGATACTAAAGTGATGAGTAAAGACTCTGTTAAGAACTGTGCTACCAGGTGTTTTTTTGCTGAGCCCAATACTTTTCTTACACCCACTTCTTTTGCACGGCTTGAAGATCGTGCAGTGGAAAGATTCATAAAATTCACGCAGGCGATGAGGAGTATGAATGCAGCAACAACAGAAAAAATATAAACGTATTGTAATGTGCCTGTAGGTGAAAGTTCGTATTGACTGGTTGATTTGAGATGTATGTCCCTGATAGGCGTGAGATTTATTGCCAGGTAGTTTCCGTTAGTGTGCATGGAGGCCGGATAATTCCTGTATTCAAGTTTTTCCAGCTCAGCTTCCAGTTTCTTTGTGTCTGTTCCGGGTTTTAGTAAAACATAATTATGAATACCGCTATATCCCCATCCGTTCACGGCATATTCCGGAACAGATGAAAAAGAGAGGAAAATATCATAGTTGAAATGTGATTGTGAAGGAACATCTTTTATTACTGCGGTCACCTTATATAAACCGCTGTCATTTACTACAAGCGTCTGCCCGGCAACGTTTGTATTCCCAAAATATTTTTTAGAGGCGCTTTCTGTTATCACGGCAGTGTGTGGTTCATCCAGTAAAGCTTTTCCTTCAATGACCGGTAAAGTAAAAACATCGAAGAGGCTTGATTCCGTATACACAATTTTTGTCTCCTGTATATTATCATTTCCTTTCCGGATATGGAATTTTTTTGGCGAGAGAAATAATGAATTCGTTGGAATAAGTCTCGTTGTTTTTTCTATTTCCGGGAATGATCTCAATGCTTCTTTCAATGGCTTTTCGGTTCCGGCATAGGATCCTTCATGATCGTTGAGTTTGGCAAATTCTGTAATGCGATATATTCGGTCAGCATCTTTATTGTGCCTGTCATAATTCATTTCGTCTACTACATACAGCACAATAAGCAGGCAGCCCGTGAGGCCAATGGAAAGACCAATAATATTAATGGCGGTAAATCCTTTATTTTTAAAAAGGTTGCGTAAGGCGGTTTTAAAGTAAGTTCCGGTCATAAAGAAATTTGGAAAAAAATCCGAAATATTATACCAGTTTTATGATGGTTTGATTATCAATCATTTGATATAGAATTAGTGAAACAAAATGTATCAAAAACGGACAGTGTATTGTTCGTTTTTAGTTTAAGAGGCGTACGCTGGATATTTCCCTTGCCTGGCAAGTTATCCTGCAGAAAACTTGTATTGGAAAAAGCCTGTCCTTTTCCCGGAGAATTTAATTCAATGAATTATAGTAATTAATAACAGAAATAAGATCTGCTTCTTTTTTTACGCTTAAATGATTCATGCTGATATATTGCTCTATTTTATTACCGTTATTGCCAGCCAGTTCAATAATGGCCGAAAATTTTTTTAACGGTATTAAGTTATTGCTATACCCGATTAAATAATCTTCGGTGGTACGGATATCCTGTTCTGTTATGGAGGAAGCATATATTTTACTTTCTACAATTTTTTTGTTATACTTTTTTAAAAGAATAAATTTTTTACCGGCCAATACCTGGTACCAGCTTTTTCCTGGATTTTTTGCTGTGCCGGAAAAATGCAAAAAAGAGTAATTGGTTTTTGTTAGTGTATCGCTCATCGTTATCTTTAAAACAGGTTGCTCCGAAACCAGTTCTTCATTTTTGTTGTTCATGTATAAAAAACTGCCGTTTAAAAGATTAAGCTTAACCCGTACTTTTCTTGCAACCATGGAATCAGTTATATAAATATCCGAAACCATCCAGTTTTCGCTGAAATAAGGAGAGCCGGACGTTACTGTTACATAATGTGTATTGCCCATAGAATGTCCATGCAACATATCGGATGGAGAGTAATTTATGTTGATATCACTCTTGTCAACATTTATTACCTGCTGGCTGAAGCTTACGCTATGGTATGTGATCACTAAAAGGACCAGGAAGGTTTTCATGAGTTATTTTTTTAACGATAAATCTTTTTCCCGGTTTATCTGATCCCGGTAAATTTAAACGAACCGCTGTCAAACTTAATTCTATTATTGTCGCAGTTATATTTTTTCGGTATGCATTTTTCACATTTCAGTAATATTTTAGCCTCGTGATTGCTTATGGATTAGCCCGGAAAGTAAAAGTTAAAATTGCCGGTAAAACAGCAGTTAAAAGCACACTTCATTGTTGTGTTTATAAACCGCATAAATATGTGGCTGATTATACACAATGTATTATTGATATTTGCAGCCAGTAGATAAATATTTTAAAAGACTGATAAATGAACATAAAAGTAATCGCATTCGATGCGGATGATACTCTCTGGATAAATGAACCATATTTCCTGGAAGTTGAAAATAAATTTTGTGGTTTACTGGAAGATTATCTTCCACATCACAGCATTTCAAAAGAGCTTTTTAAAAATGAAATGAAGAACCTTGCACTGTATGGCTATGGGGTTAAGGGATTTATATTATCAATGATAGAGACGGCACTGGAGGTGAGCGATAATAAAATTCATCCTGCAATGATCAACCAGGTCATGCAATATGGAAAGGATCTTTTACAAAAACCAATTGAATTGCTGGAGGGAATTGAGGATATGCTGAAAATACTTTCAAAAGAGTACAGGTTGGTAGTTGCTACGAAAGGGGATTTACTCGACCAGGAACAAAAGTTAAAAAGATCAGGCATCGATCATTATTTTCATCACGTAGAGATCATGAGTGATAAAAAAGATGCAGATTATTTAAAACTTATTAAACACCTTGATATTGCTCCGCAGGAATTTTTAATGATCGGTAATTCGATAAAATCGGACATACAACCTGTTTTAAGTATTGGTGGTCATGCTATTCATATACCTTATCATACAACATGGCAACATGAATTGGTTGATGTTAATATTACGGATAAACAATTCAGGCAGATTAAAAATATTAAAGAGATCGAATCTTATTTGAATGCATGATCTCAATAACAACCTTTTATTTACTTATAACAAGCTGCTGTTGATAAACCTTTCCACCAGCATTTACTTTTACAAAATATACGCCTGATGAAAGCTGCCGTGTATTTATCCTGATGCTGTTTGCTGCTATTTTATATGATCGGCTCATTACCATACTTCCCAATGTATTGTATATATTAACTTCTGTGTTTGGCAAGGGAGTATGAAAATTAATTGTTACAAGATCTTGAGCAGGATTTGGTGTTATTGAGAACGATATTTGTTTTGTATCAATTTGAATAAAGATCGTTTTGGAAAAAGTAAAGCTGCCATCGTTGTTCCTCATTTTTAACCTGTAGTAAAAAAATGAACTATTTGCAATGTTGAGATCTGCAAATTCATATGAATTATTGTTATACCCTTTAGCAGCAACATCGGCAATATCATAAAACTGTATTCCATCCACACTTCGTTGTACAATAAAATTATTTGTATTGACCTCACTGGCAGTTTTCCATTGAACGAGGTTGTATGTATTTTTATTAGCCCCTTCAATATATAATAACGTTAAGGGAACCACGATATTTAACTGGCTCCATTTGGTTATAAAAGAAGTCTCGTTACCACCGGCCGTACCGGCCAGTGAAAATAAAGGATAAACACCGGGGCCAGGATCAAAATCAATACCTGTACCAGTTGCCCAACCAGCAACATACCGCCCTGTAAATAGAATATTATTTTCATTATCCACTGCCAATGAGCGGCCAAAAACATAGCTTATGCCTTTGGCAACTCCAACGCTTTTAAAATTTCCGGAATTGCCTAGCTTTAAAACATAAGTAGATTGATCACCTTCTGAAGCTATCATGTTCACCGCAGGTCCCGGATCAGCATCCAGGCTGTCTTTGAACAAACCCATACAGTAAATATTTCCCGCAGTATCCAGCGTAATATCATTAAAGGCATCGCCAAGCGTTAGATCTGCGTTTCCAATTTGTTTCACCCACAGGTAATCTCCATCCGGACTAAATTTGGAAATGCAGGCGTCGTCGTAACCTGCCGAGGTTAGTGAAAACGTATTGATGCCATCGCTAAATAAACAGGTGTTGTTAAAATTACCTGTGCTGTATATCATGTCGTCTTTACCAATCGCTATAGCAATTGCTCCATCATTGTCATTGCCACCAAAAGTTCTCACCCAAACAAAATCGCCGTTTGCCGTTAACTTTAATATAAATCCATCAGCCTGCCCCTGTGAATTAATAACGGTGCCCGATAGCTGATCAAATATGGTATTGTAAAATCCTCCGCAAACATATACATCACCTGTATTGCTTGTTCTGATGGCCCCCGCCCCCGATCCCGTAAGGTCATATAATGTTTTGGCCCAAAGAAAATCTCCGTTATTATTTAGTTTGAGAATAAAAGCATTGGATGAAACGGCAGGTCCCAATGAATAAACACCCGGTCCCGGATCCATGTCAACTTCTCCTATAAAATAACCACACAAAAGAATATTGTTCTGCACATCTGTCGTAAGATCGTACACATCGTTGTAGTGATCGCAGGGCATGGATTTAGCCCAAAGAAAATTTCCATCAGCAGTTAACTTTACTACAAGAAAATCGATGACACTGTTTGTAGTTATTAAGAAAGTTCCGGGACCAGGATCTACATCCACTGTGCCGCCGATAATTCCTGCAAGTACAAGATTGCCATCTCTGTCAATGGTAATGGATTTATTAGATGTACCGCCCTGGACACCGTCAAAATTCCTTGCCCAAACAAAATTCCCGTGCTTATCAAGCTTTAAAACAAATGAACCGCTTTCGGTAAAATTGTATGTGCCCGGCCCGGGGTCAAAATCAGCTGGGCCGGTGAAAGGACTATAAATAAATTCGCCAATCGTGTAGATATTTCCCAGGGAATCAACTACTATATCTTTCCCAGTACTTCTATTAGCACCACCTACGGCTTTTGTCCATTCAAAAATTTGTGCATTTCCAGTCGTGTATGATAAACTAAACAGCAATAATAAATTAAACCATAAATTCAATTTTGTACGTATTTTTTGTTTCATTCTTTTCTGTGATCATTATAATTAACTGGCTATAAACGGCGATAAACTATCAGGAAATTTGTTATGCTGTAGTATGAATACCTGTATAACTGGCTGCAAGGGTAAAATGGTTGGGTAGCACACTAAAAATTATTACTGGCACAATCTTCCGAAGGACGACTTGCGCCAGTAAAGGGATATTAAAGAGTTTGAAATATATTTAAATGGACCGTTTCAATAAGCGTATGATTTCCTGTAGGCTTAAAAATGATTTAAAGGCACGCAGATCAAAAATGATCTTAAATTATTAAACAGCTATCCTGAGTTTTAAATTCAGGATGGCCTGGAGCTATTTTAAAAAATTGTTCAAATAGCCTAAAATCGTTGTTGCCTGCATCATCAAACTTACATGTCCCTGTGCAGGCACAATAGCCAATTGCGATTTCGGCATTGGTTGCAGATCAGCAGAAACGTTACCTCCCAATAATTGATATGTTTTCATCAGCTCAATTTTATCCGTTCCATCATTATCGCCGGATATGATCAATACAGGTGCCGTAATTTTTGCAATATTGGAATCACCCACGTTGAATGACTCCTCTGCGAAATCAAACATTTGTTTTAAAAAACTTCTCCATTTTGTTTTATCAGGTGCCACCGCATCGTATGTGGTCTTTAATGGAGTGTTATCAAAAAATTCAGGTTTAAAATCTTTAAACCCACCGTTTACAATTGGTAGCCAACCATTGGTTTTATAAGTAGAAGAGATGATCACTAATTTTCTTAAACGCTTAGGGCTTTGTACTGCAAACTGGTAAGCAATCGAGCCACCCATACTGTATCCCACTATATCGGCACTGTCGATTTTCAGGTGATCCATTAGTTTTTCCACATCACTTGCCAAAGTAGTGATCGACATTTTCCTGTCTGAGAAAGGCGTGTGGCCATGGCCCTGCATTTCAACAGCAATTACTTTCCTGGTCTTCGACAATTCCGGGATCAATTGGCTCCAGTTCATATCAATGGTATAAAAAGCACCATGTAATAAAACAACAGGCCTGCCCTCACCATATACTTCATAATAAACTTTGATGCCATTAACAGGTGCATAGCCAGTGCCGGAAGGTTTGGTTTGTTGCCCGTTTGACTGAAATGCTGCAAACATAACTACAACCATTAGTAGCAATCTTAAAGTGCCAGGTATTTTAAATAAACTTTTCATAATACTGTTTAATTTTCAGATTAATGTATTGAGTAGGGATAAGTTTGAAATTATTATTCTCTCTTATGCTATCCTGGGTTTAAAACTCAGGATAGTACTTTCCTTCTTTGCTTTTTTTCATAAGAAAGCAACCAGTGATTTCCAAACTTATCCGTTAATCCTCCAAAAATATTTCCGTGATATGTTTCTTTAAGCGGGTGTGTCTGCTTTCCACTTCGCGATAAACTTTTATAGTAACCCTTTATTTCATTTTCAGTTTTGCAATGCAACAGCAATGAAATGTTATTTCCTTTCAATAAACCATTGTCGCCTGTCATATCCGTACCATACAGCATAAGGTTATCTGTTTTTAGTATGGCCTGCAGTATGCAGTTTTTCATTTTTGCCGGCAGGTTTTCAGCAAGGTCCGTATCTCCCACGTACTGCAAACTAAGTTTGCCGCCGAGACAACTTTGATAGAATTTCATTACCTGTTTGCAATTACCGCTAAACGTAAGGTATGGGTGAATTGATTTCATATTCTTATTTTTCATCACGCTTCCAGGTCGGCAATAATGATCTTTTTCATCTTTAATAATGCCTGCATCGCATATTCTTTTTTAGCCGCATTCTTATTTGTAAGTAATTTATTTAGTTGCACCGGTACAATTTGCCAGGAGAGACCATATTTATCTTTTACCCAACCACAAGGGCCTTCACTTCCGCCTTTTGTTGTAAGTGCTTTCCAGTAATAATTCACTTCTGCCTGGTCCTTGCAGCTTATTACAAATGATACAGCTTCATTGAACTTGAAAAGTGGTCCTGCTGCCAGTATCTGGAAATCCATTCCCAGTATTTCCATGGTAGCGGTATCAAAATCACCATTGGGCGTATTCTTATATGCCTGGTATGATTTTATTTTCCCGTTCTTAAAAATGGACAGGTAATACTGCGCTGCTTTTTTTGCTTCTTTTTCTACCCATAAACAGGGCATGATCTTTTGCTTTGCCATGATGTTGTTTTTTAAATATTAATTAATTGTTGGAACCTTTGACAACACAAAGATGGAAACTATATACTATGTTTCCGGGTGGGAGATAAGACAATTTAGAGGGCAGATTATGACAACAAAGCGTTTTATCTTTGATACATGAAAAAAGTATCTATTCTTGTGCCTGAATCATCAGTGATGCAGGCAATAGCAGATCCGCAATACCTGTTTACTGCAACCAACCAGTTTTTAATTGCTGCTGGAAAAGATCCATTGTTTGAAGTGGAACTGGTAGGAATAAAAAAAGAAATAAAATTAAACAATGGATCGTACTCGGTACATACCAACAGGCAATTGAAAGATATAAAGAAAACAGATCTTGTATTTATACCGGCTTTGTTTGGAGATATGTCCACTGCTATAAAGAAAAACAAAGAAGCGATCCCATGGATCATTCAGCAATACAATAATGGAGCGGAACTGGCTTCATTATGTGTAGGTGCTTTTTTGCTTGCATCAACAGGGTTGCTTAAAGGGAAAAAATGTTCTACACATTGGGGTTTTCAAAACGAGTTCAGGGAAATGTACCCTGATGTGGAAGTAGTGGAAGGAAATATTGTTACTGAAGAGAAACAAATTTACTCAAGCGGTGGTGCAAACTCTTATTGGAATTTATTATTGCACCTGGTAGAAAAATATACTGACAGGGATACTGCAATTCTTGCATCCAAATATTTTGCGATCGATATCGACAGGAACAGTCAGGCAGCATTTGCCATGTTCAAAGGACAAAAAGATCATAAGGACAAAGAGATCCTGGTGATACAGGAATATATAGAAGCGAATATTAACGAGAAAATGTCAATCGACGAACTTGCAAAACAGGCAGCACTTGGTCGCCGCACTTTTGAAAGAAGATTTAAACAGGCAACCAACAATTCAGTATTGGAATACATTCAAAGAATAAAAATTGAAGTTGCCAAACGACAATTTGAGACCAGCAGAAAAAATATTTCTGAAGTGATGTATGAAGTAGGTTATACCGATACCAAGGCTTTCCGCGATATATTTAAAAAATTAACCGGCCTTACACCCATTGAATACAGGAATAAGTATAATAAAATGACGATGGCAGAGTCATGATGTACTTTTTTGTTTCATGTTTCCGGCACATTGCCATAAATTTTAAATCCTTAAATAAATTCTGCCACTTACAGAAAGATGTGAGTAGTTGAATGTTGCCGTTTATAAAGTACACAACCCTGCCAGGTATTTTTTTACTTTACGATGATAAATACTAATGCTTCGATCGCCTGTTGTTGAAACTTATTTAGTTTTTTTGCAGTAATGAAAAATTTTATACTTACCGCTTTGTTGATGTGCACTGGTTCTACCATACTTTATGCACAGGCACAGTTTACGGGCTGGCTGGCTTCATTCAATACATTTAAATTAAATACAAAGGCTGGTATCTCCGCACCAGGCAAAGTAAGAACCAGCATACATGCAGAAGTGCAGGTAAGAAGCGCTGACCAGTTGGATCACCTGCAAACATTGATACTACGTACGGGCCTGAATGTTCACATAAACAAACAATTAACCCTTACAGCAGGATATGGTTATATCAGTAATTACAGGAAATCGGGAAACGTAGATGGTTATGCGCCGGAGCATCGCATTTGGGAGCAATTGCTTTATACCCACAATATAAAGAAGGTTTTGGTCGCACATCGTTTCCGCCTGGAGCAACGGTACATTTCAAAAACAGTTGTTAGCAATAATGAACTGAAAACGGATAGTTATGTTTACGCAAACAGGATACGCTACTTTCTGAGAAATATTATACCGCTAAAAAAGCAACCAGTCTTTACAAAAGGGCCCTTTGCTGCCTTACAAAATGAAGTCTTCTTAAATTTCGGTAATACAAAAAACGTAAATGGAAAAACATTTGATCAGAATCGTTTTTATGTTGCCACCGGTTACCGGTTCAGCAAATCATTTGATCTTGAAGCAGGGTATATGAATCAATATATCAATGGAAAAGGAAATGCTTTTACAAACAATCATATTGTGCAAATTGCAGGATATGTGCGTATGTAGGTTGGGATTTAAGCTTGTATGTTATCCTGGGTTTTAAGCCCAGGATAACAACTTTCTGTATTAATAAAAGTACTTATTGTTTAATAAACCTCGTCTCTACTGTTGAGCCATCAGCTTTTGTGAGTTTTGCAATATAAATACCACTACTGAGTGAAGCAATATTTACATGAATACTTGTTTGATTCCTGATATTTTTTGAAGGTATTACTTTTTGCCCGTGGGAATTGATTATTTCAAGCGCCTGCCATTGATCAGCTAGTTTAAGATCATCCAGTAACAAAACATTTGTTGCAGGATTTGGATATAAGGTAATGGCAAATGTATTTCTTGATGAAGATCCGGTGGCAGTAATTGGCTCTGAATATTTTTCACATCCGGCATTGGAAGCTTTTACCCGGTAATCAGCACTTGAACCAACGGGATAAGTGGTTCCTGTTGCAATATCTGCCCATGTTGTTCCGGTTAATTGTTGCCATGTGTATGTTACGCCTGTTTCAACATTTGTAACAGCTAATGTGGGTGCATTGAATTCAATCAATGGTGTTATTAGATCAACAACTGTGATGGTTACAGTATCGCTGGATATACAATAATTCCCGGTATTCAGACCTACATAGGTAGTTAAAATATAGTCTGTTGTAGTAGCCGGGGTTGCTATGGGGTCAGCAATATAAGTACTGCTCAATCCTGCAGCAGGTGACCATGAATAATCCTGGTTAAAAGTAAATGTGCCGTTATTCGATCCCGTTAGTTGAATGCTGTTTCCGGCACAGATCGTTGCATCAGCACCGGCATGTGTAACTGCTGGAATTCCGACAGGAATAACCATATCTATAACTCCTTCACAACCCACAGCATCCAATATCCACCAGGAGTATGATCCGGCTTCCAATTCCTGCAGGGCATCGTCGTTATAAAGTGAGTATGAGGCTCCCAGGTTAAAATCCGATATTGTAAATGGATCGCTTACATTGTCAATATGAAATTGCGCATACCCATCCGCTGCGCCCGTACAGGAAGGCGCCATCACAGTTATATTTCCTCTTAATGAATCGCCATCTTCTACAATTGGGTAAGCTGCCTCAAAGCAGCCATGTGTGTCGTACACTGCTACAGTATGCATGCCTGAATAAATGGGCTGTTGCGGATATTCAGTGAAAGTGGCTTGCAAACCAGTTATTGTGTCATTTACATATCCCATATAAATATAAGTATATGGTGCGGTACCGCCGGAAGCCGTTACAGTAATGCTTCCACCGGGACCATTAAAACAGGAAGTGGGGGTAGTAGAAGAAGTAGTGCTTAAATGTGGGCCTTCATCTACAGAAAATCCCGCAGAGCCAAATCCGGTCCCGGCATCCGTTACATAAATATTGTGAGGGCCGGCTACCACGTTTATAAACGTATTTCCTGCTTGCCAGTACATACTATCAATCGAATAAATATATGGGCCAACGCCACCTGAAGCTGTAACGGTTACGGAACCATCACCCAATGGCCAGCAGGAACAATTTGTTACGGCAAGATTTACTGTTATTATTTGTGCTGAACTATTATGCAGGAAAAACAAAATAAAACTCAAACCAAGCAGGTAGATTTTTTTCATATTGATGTACGTTTAATTGTTTTAAAGGTACTTATATTTTTATTACAAATAGAAGATCACCTTTAAAACAGCGCCGGGAAAACTAAGATCATTTAGCTTAATTAAACGACTGCCTGTACTCCAACGGCGATACATTCATTTTTCTTTTAAACAATTTATTGAAAGATTGCGGATGTTCAAATCCTAACTGGTAAGCGATTTCTGCAACGGATAAATTACTGATGGATAAAATTTCTTTTGCCTTTTCAATGAGTTTGTCATGGATATGCTGTTGCGCATTTTGTCCTGTTAAGGAACGCAGCATGTCGCTTAAATAATGAGAAGAGACATTTAATTGTTCTGAAAGAAATTGAACAGTTGGCAGTCCTTTCATCAATGCTGTTTCCTTATTAAAATAATCGCTGAGCAGGGTTTCCAGTTTTGCAAGCAGATCGTTGCTTGCTGCTTTGCGGGTAATGAACTGGCGTTTGTAAAAACGATTGCTGTATGTAAGGATCAATTCAATTTGAGATATGATCACATCCTGGCTAAAATCGTCTATCGATAACTGTAACTCATCTTCAATATTTTTAAAAATGCCCATGATGATCATTCTTTCTTTGTCGGAAAGATGCAATGCCTCGTTCACGGCATAGGAAAAGAAGCCATAGTTTTTTATTTTCTTTCCTAAAGGATGATCTTTGATAAAGTCGGGATGGATGAGCAAAGTATAACCTGTGTATTCTGTGTCGTCTTCAGCCGCCAGCAATTGATTGGGTGAAGTGAAAACCATACCGCCTTCATCAAAATCATAATAACCTTGTCCGTATTTTATTTTTCCGCGAAGTCCTTTTTTATAGGAGATCTTATAAAAATTCAATAAGAAGCTTACGGGTAATTGATCTTTATCCAAAGCGATCTCTGTATTATCTACCAGGCTCACCAATGGATGCAGGGGCTTGGGTAAGCCCAGCATCCGGTGTAGATCTGATATAGATTCTATTTTCAGCGGTGTGTTTCCTGTTTTCTTCACTTTATTAAGTTAACTGATTTTTATGATTATTGTTCGTTTTAGAAAGAAGATTGGTAGTTTGAAAATTAGCCAATTTGAAGATTGGTTTCTTACAAACAGAACGTGGTATCTTAATAGAAACATTTCCAAATCGCCTAATTTTCAAATTATACCTTTCTCATCTTTTGCTACGCTCGTTTTACTGTAATGCTTTATCTAAGTTATAGATAAGTTTCTTCCATTTGTTTTCTGAATGCTTCATCACCCAACTCTAAGCGTTGTGCATAGAGTGCTTTTGCATCTTCTCCTGCAACATATCTTAACTTGTCTTTACCATCTGTGGCAGCTTCATAAACAACAGAAGCAATTTTTTCTGCAGCTGTAAAATTGTCTTCGCTAAAACTGCTAAACATTTTTTCTACCCATTTCTCATAAGCAGGGTGTGAAGCAATATCTGCAGAACGATTCAGGAAATCAGTTTTAATACCACCTGGTGAAACAGTTTTAATGCCAACACCTATTTTCTTTAATTCAAAAGCCATGCTTTCACTCCAGCCTTCCAATGCCCATTTGGTTGCATGATATGCGGATGTGAAAGGGAAAGTGATCAGTCCGCCAATGGATGTTGTAGAAATAAAAAGTCCTTTTTGCTTTTCCCTGAAATAAGGAATGAATGCCTGTGTAACACGAATCACTCCCAGTATATTGGTATTTAACTGGCGTGTGAGTTGTTCATCGGTTATGGATTCCAGTGGTCCCATCAATCCATAGCCTGCATTGTTAAATACTACATCAATATTGCCGGTGGCAATTGCTTTTTGTGTTGTTTCTTTGATCTGTTCAGGATTTGTAACATCTAATGGTAATAAGCTGATGTTGCTGATCAAATTCAATTCTTTTTCGTTTTCCGGTTTGCGCATGGTGGCGATCACGTTCCATCCTTTGGAAGCAAATAATTTTGCTGTTGCTTTTCCCAAACCTGTTGATGCACCTGTGATAAAAATTGTGTTCATTTTTTTTAGATTTAATTTTGAAACACAAAAATGGATCAACTGTTTTTTTGAGAATTATCCAAATTGGAGATAGTTGTATCCAAAATGGAAATGCTGTTATCCTGAGTTTTAAACTCAGGATAACATGTCAGGTTAACAACTGCTCAAAAAATCCCCCGATCTTTTTTTCTCTGTCCACAAAATGAATTTCTAAGATCCATTCTCTTTTATTCCCATTTTCATCCGGTAAAAACATATCATTCGGATTTCCGGGATGAACATAAAGGCCATAATTATTTGGTTCTAATCGTTCGTGTGGGAAATGACCAATAAGATGCCCGGCTAGTTGTCCACCATAATCCCAACCGTATTTTTTTGCAAGTTCAAGAATGTATTGATGGAACGCTGCACCTGTGAGGGAAGTTTGCGTGCCAAACCAATCTTTAGCTTCATGCCAGGCCAACTCAATATCATTTTTCAATTTATGTTTCAGTGGGTCATTGCCGATAACATAGGTTCTTCCAAAATCTGCTTCCCAATCTTCAATGATGGGTCCAAAATCTAAAAACAAAATATCATCTTCCTGTATGACAAGATTAGGCGGATTGTCATCATAAGGTACTAATGTATTAACACCTGCCCTTACAATTCGTTTGTGCCAGAATTTTTTGATTCCAAATAATTCTTCAGCGAGTTTAAAGACCTCTTCGTTTAATTGGTCCTCTGATTTACCTGGTTTTATCAAGCGACGTTCTTCGATGGCATTGAATAATTGCTGAGCAATATTTTCTGCTTCTACCAATTTGAGTTTTGTTGTATTCATGTTTGAAAATTTTATGAATACAAAACTTCAAATCTTTTTTTGCAAAAAAGTTGTCCTGTGACAACTAATGGTTTTTGGTTAAAACTGTTTGGAAGATTGAATTTTATCTATACGAAGGATAGGGGCTTTGATGATAAAATAATTTGAAGATTAATTGATTTGAAGATCTGGAAATGAACAGCGTTTTTTGTATTGCAATATTGTGGAATTTACAACACTCATCAGCATATCTTCAAATCACTTTTGGTTTTTAATGATCTGCTTCCTGATCCTGCTCAATGAAGTTGGTGTTACACCGATAAAAGAAGCGAGGTATTTTTGTGGTATCGTTTCCATATAAGTTGGTTTACTTAAAAGATCTAAATATCTTTTTTCTGCTGAATCTTTTTGAAGTGCTGTAAACCTGTTGATCAAATTTAGAATTACATCTTCCCAGAATTTTCTCATCATCTCCTGCATTTTTGGTTGATATAAATAAAGTTTATTCAGTTCTTTCTTTGAAAGAAACAACACTTCACTATCTTCTATTGCCTGTAGAAAATATTCTGAAGGCGCTTCACTGATAAAACTATAGATCTCAATTGCCGATGATTGACGAAAAGCAAACCATACCGACACTTCAATGCCATCTTTTAAATAATATAGTCGTATGCAACCCTTCTCAACAAATACAAGGTCTTTGCATGTGTCTCCTTGTCTCAGTAAATAATTATTTTTTTTAACTACTTTGGTTTTAAACTTACTGGCGATGTCATCCAGTTCATTGTCTGAAAGGTTAACATACTTACTTATAAAAGTTTTTAGACTCGTACTCATAACAACTAAGTAACTTATTTATTTATGACGATCATTAAAGGAACAAAACTTTATTATAAGTACAAAAGCTAATTGGTAAGCTGTGAGTTGTCTCTGAAAATTTATAGCCGCTTCTCCCGTGGTCGGTGTCCTTACCGGCCACCACTATTAAATTACTCGTGTTTCGGTCGGTGAGGACACCGACCACAGGAGAAGAGCTAAAACGTCATTGCGGGAAACGAACAGGAAAAAATCACCAACCACTTTTCACCATTTATATAAAACCATTTTCTCTTATTCCCTTTTTCTGAATTCTTAGCTTACATTTAGTATACCAAAACAATTCCATGCAAAGAATTCGTTCACTCGATATTTTACGTGGTGCGATCATGGTGCTGATGGCTATTGATCATGTGCGCCTGTATGGAGGTGTACCTGCGGGTGGCCCAACGGCCGATTTGTTTTTTACAAGATGGGTAACACATTTTAGTGCACCTGGTTTTGCGTTCCTCGCCGGAACTTCTATTTTTTTTCTTGCGAAAAAATTGGGCAACATAAATAAATTATCAGTATTCCTCTTAACAAGAGGCTTATTATTTGTATTGCTTGAAGTAACACTCATTCGCTTTTTATGGGCTTTTCATGTAAACTGGAACCAGTTCTTTTTAGCAGGCGTAATATGGATGCTGGGTTGGTGCATGGTCATCATGGCATTGCTGGTACGTTTTCGGGCAGTAACAGTTGGTATCATTGGATTGATCATTATTGCCGGCCAGCAGGCATTCCATTATTTACCGCAAATGTTTTCTCAGCCCTTTCAAACATCATTCGGAAAGTTTTGGAATTTTATTTATCCCTCGGGAATTGAAATGCCGGAAAATATTGCCATTCTTTATGTGATCGTTCCATGGATCGGTGTAATGGCAGCGGGTTATGGTTTTGGTTTGATCATGCAACAGGAAGAAAAGAAACGCAATAAACTTTGTATACAAACCGGTATTGCCTGTATTGTTTTATTCATCGCTATTGGAAGTATTTTTATTTTAAAAAACAATGATCCGCAAAATACCCAGCCATTTATCTTTAAATTATTGAATCAAAATAAATACCCGGCATCGCAATTATTTTTATTAATGACATTGGGACCACTGATTGCACTTGTACCATTTGCAGAAAAGGCAAAAGGGTGGCTGGCAAATGTGCTTACCATATTTGGGAAGGTTCCCATGTTCTACTACTTAATGCATATTATCTTAATTCATTTATCAGCCTTTGTTGTAAATTTTATACGCAGCGGTAATATTCACCAGGACTGGTATGGTATGGCTCCTTTTTATACGCAACAGGCAGAAGGTATAAGATGGAGCTTACCATTGCTATATTTTATATGGATCTTTGATGTGGCGATCTTATATTTTGTTTGTAAATGGTATGCAAAACTAAAAGCACAAAATCAGAACAGTTGGATGCGGTTTATATGATTGAAAATGAAAGTAAAAAAACTTATACCAAACGAAAAGGTCGCAGCGTATGTGGAAAGGATCCTGGTAATAGAGAATTACCAGATTACCAATCCATTTTCATTGCCATTATTCGCTAACGGTGTACCAACCTTACTTTTTAAATCAACAAGAGGAATACTCGGAAATAATACTACTTCTAATCTTACACTTTTTGGTCAAACGATCCTTCCTGAGGCGATAACTTTTACCGAAGACTTTACCTTGATCGCTTATTTTTTTAAACCTTATTCATTGAATTCAATTTTTGGAGTAACAGCTTTGGAGTTGACTGATAAACCGGTTGACCTGAATTTGCTGGCACCTAAAAAAACAATTGAACTACAGGAACAATTATTAAATGCCGGTACAACAGGAAATATGATCGCTTTATTGGATAATTATATTTTCAATTTAATCTCCAATTCAAAAACAGATAACCCGATCATTAAATATGCAACAGGCAAAATTGTTCTTGATCAATCAAAGGAAGTTTTGGTGTCGGTTCAAAAAGAGTTGCATGTTACGGAAAGAACATTTCAAAGGATGTTTGAAAATCATATTGGTATTGCTCCCAATATTTACAGGCGCATCTGCCAGTTCGATGCGGCATTTCAGCAATTGAACCATAAGAATTATTCTAAATTATCAGACATCGCTTTTAAAAATGGTTATGCGGACCAGAGCCATTATATCCGTGCATTCAAAGAATTTACCAATCTTACACCGAAAGAGTATCTCAATTTTGGGAAATAGGGAAGTGTTGAAAGGTTGAAAAGTTGAAAAGTTAACAGGGTACTGATCCTTTTGAACCTCCGAAACTATTCAACTTTTCAACCTTTCTACAGAATGTCGGTTTTGTTCTATTTTAATCTTTAGATCGGTTTTAAGTTTGCCCAACATTATTAATCAAAAAATAAACAAGATGTTGAATCAAATGTATCCATGCTTGTGGTTTGATGGACAAGCCAAGGCAGCAGCAGAATATTACTGCTCCATTTTTAAAGATTCAAAAATTACTTCCGAGAACCCGATTGTAGTAACCTTTGAATTGAATGGACATAAATTCATGGCTTTAAACGGTGGGCCGAAATATAAATTTACGCCTGCTACTTCTTTTGTAATAGAATGCGAAACCCAGGAAGAGATCGATTATCATTGGGAAAAATTAGGAAAAGATGGCCGATATGATCAATGCGGCTGGCTTGACGATAAGTTTGGTGTATCCTGGCAGGTTGTTCCTAAAATTTTGCATAAGCTAATGGCTGATCCTAATAAAGCGCCAAGGGTTGTTGAAGCATTTATGAAAATGTCGAAGTTTGATATTCAAACATTGCTGGATGCATAGTAAATGAACAGAAAAATATTTTACAGCCTTATCGCCCGGCCTGGTGTTTTCACCAGCCGGGATTTTTTATGAAATAGCTGGTGAAAATGCCAGGTCATGGCGAAAGTGAATATTTTTGAAATAGACGGAATATGTTGAATTTTGTAGAACAGTAAATTGAAAAAAATATTTTACAATGAAGTTTTTAAAAGCAGTTCCTATCTTATATTCAAAAGATGTTGCTAAAAGCATTGCCTATTTTACAGAACAATTAAAATTTGATAGCAAATGGGAATGGGATGAACCTGCTACATTTGGGGGTGTACACAGGGATGATGTTGAATTGTTCTTTTGCAAGACTGACCAGGGAAATCCAGGTACATGGTTGTCATTGATGGTAGACAATGTAGATGAATACTATGAATTGATAAAAGATAGTGCTGCGAAAATTTTAGAAAAGCCCAATAGTAAGGAATGGAATATGCGGGAGATGCTGGTAGAATGTCCCGACGGCCATATAATTCGATTCGGGCATAATACAGATTGTGATTAAATAGTTACATAACAATTTTGATTGTCATTGCAAATGGAAGCGAAAGAAATTTTAAAACAACATATCTCCAAAACAGTTAGTTTAACAGGCGAACAATTTGATTATTTCTTTTCGCATTTCAAACCTCAGTCATATAAAAAAGGCGAGGTTGTGATCAGTGAGGGGCAAAAAGTAAATGCAGAATATTTTGTGCTGTCTGGTTGCCTGAAAGCTTTTTTTACAAACGATAATATTAAAATGTACATCATGCAATTTGCCATGTCTACCTGGTGGACATCTGATTTTGCCGCGATGTACAACCATACACCCGCTACAATTACGATCGATTGTGTTGCTGATGCTGAAGTACTATGCCTTTCCAGCGAGGATAGGGAAAAACTTTGCAGTGAGATACACCCTGTAGAATATTTTTTTCGCTGGCGCACCAACAGGGGATATGTAGCTTCTCAAAAAAGATTATTATCACTTATGAATAATGATACACGTGCACGTTATGAAGAATTGTTATCATTATATCCCGAGCTTTATAGCCTTGTTCCCAAACATCTTATTGCTGCCTACCTGGGTGTTTCCAGGGAAACATTGAGCAGGCTTTATAATTCGCATCAATAACGGTTATAAGAAACGATCAATTCATTTGTGGATTTCTCATCCTAAAGAAAAGATTTAAAGGTTGACATGTTGATTAGTTAACAGGGATTTTCCTATTGTCAAAAAATGCTCAAAAAATCATACCCTCACAAGAATGTGATGTACATCACACAATGAACTCTAACTTGCTTCCTTCCTTTGTGTTGTCAAATGATTAAACAATTGGCAACATAAAAATGAAAACAAAAAAAATTGATATCGTAAGTGCAGAAAGCAGTATCGATTGGACAGGGAAAAAAATGACCGGCTCACACAACGGAACCATTTCTATTAAATCAGGAACACTTTTATTTGATGAGGATAAATTGTCCGGCGGGAATTTTGTTATTGATACAAGTTCAATAAAAATACTCGACATTACAGACCCAACACTCAACGCACAGTTTGCAGGTCATCTTTTTTCAAATGACTTTTTTGCAATAGAACGTTTCCCTGAAGCATCATTTATTATTACCAATGCGGAACACATTAGTGGAGATCGCTACATCATCACAGGCGATATGACGATCAAAGCCATTACACAACAGGTAAAGTTTGAAGCAATAGTGCTTACGAAAAATGATCGTGTTGTTGCATCAGGAAAAATTATTGTGGACCGTACGAAACACGATATTAAGTTTCGCTCGGGTAATTTTTTTACCAACCTTGGCGACACACTTATTTACAATGATTTTGAACTGGATGTAAAATTAGTTGCATAGTAACACCTTAAAATAAATATTATGCCATACATAAAAATAGAAGTAACCCGTGAAGGTGTTACACGTGAACAAAAACAATTATTGATTACTGGCGTTACAAAACTGATGACAGAAGTATTGGATAAAGATCCAAAGCTCACACATGTAGTGATACATGAAGTTGAACTGGATAATTGGGGATTTGCCGGTGAACAGGTATCTGTGCTTCGGGAAAAAGGAATAACAGCAAAAAAGAATCATCAATAAACAGGAAACAATGAATAGCTATAGTGCCAATGCAATTGCTGTAACTACAGTATTATCAAATTACTTTAAAGCCATCTTTAATGGAGATACGGAATTGTTACGCAGTACATTTCATCCGCAGGCACTCGTTGCGGGTGATGTGAATGGTCAGCCTTATTTTAAGACAGTGGATCAATACATAGAGGGAGTCAAAAATCGAAAAAGCCCATCTGAGCTCAATGAAACTTTTCGCATGGAAATACTGGCGATAGAAATTATTAATTCAATTGCTGTTGCGAAAGTGCGTGTGCCGATGTTTGAATTCAATTATTTTAATTTTCTTTCACTCAATAAAATAAACGGTGAATGGGTGATCATGAATAAATTGTTGAGCAATGTAAAGGATTAGGTCATGCAGGTCAGGATTGACGTCTACCTCACTATTGTGACGGTCCCCTTCAAAAGACCAATCTTACTATCGCCGGCATTAATAATATAAATATACGTACCAGATGATTGCGGCATTCCTTTGTAAGTTCCATCCCATGGTTTGGAATAGCCTTTTGAATGAAAGATCATTTGTCCAAAACGATTATACACTGATACATCTGAATTTGGATATGCTTCCAGTGCAGGTATGTTCCATGCATCATTCAGGTTATCGAAATTCGGTGTAAAAGCTGTTGGAATAAAAATTCCGGTGATAACTTTTACGGATACACTATCGCTGTTTACACAATGAGTTGTATTATTGGTTGCGGTAATTGTATATACCAATGAATGATCCGGTCTTGTGGTTGGTGTTAATGTGCTGTTGTTATCCAGGTAAGTAGCAGGTGTCCATAAAAAGCTATGTTGTGATGGATTGCTAATGGTTGCCTGTATGATCTTACTGCTACCTGCAGTTACAGACAGGTCAGGCCCCGCATCTACATTGGGTTTTGCATGAATGGTCATTGAATTGCTGAGTGGAGTTGAACTACATCCATTCAGATCCTGTACAACCAGTGTGGCAGTATACATACCTGCATTGTTATAAATTCTGCTGAAAGGGGGGATATCGTTTCCGGTACCATTACCAAAATTCCATTGCCATGTTGTTATGTTGGGATTTGATACCGCTGTAAAGTAAACTGGTTTTTGTTCACAGGCTGTATCAGCATTCATACTAAAATTGGCTACAGGAATTGGATGAATAATGGCAATGATATTTCTGACCGTGTCACTTTTACAACCATCAACAGATACAGCATGGCTTACTGTAATGTTGGTTGCAGGATTTGAATATACATGTGATGCAGTATTGCCTGTTGAAATACTGGCTGTTTGTGCATCGCCAAAATCCCAATACCAGTTTGAAGAAACGCTGTTGTTGTATGTGGTTGCTGAAGTAAACAGGTAACTGCTCCCGGTACATGGATTGCCTGTTATATTGAATAAAGCAGAAGGTTTGTCATTAATGTGAATGAGTTTTGTAGTATCACCTGTGCAACCATTGTCTGCGAATACACGATAACGTACGTTCTGGTCACCTGGTGATGAAAATAACTTTACCGCATTTTGCGTCAACTGGCTGCTGTTGTCATCAAAGTTCCATATATACCTGTAGATATTAAATCCTGCTGCGCTTGCAATGCCGGTGAAATGAATACTGTCTGCGATACAATTCACTGCTGAAACAGAAAAATCTGCTGTTGGTCCCGGCTTTACAACAACTTTTAGTGTGGTTGTTTCTGTATGTGCGCAATTGTCTATTGCCGGCGATTCATAGGTGATAGGAATAAAATAAGTACCTGCCGTAGTAAATGTAAAATTTTGTTGCAGGGAATAAGTATAATAAGTTCTTCCGTTTATTAAACCTGTTGCAACAGGAACCGGGTTTGCGATCACGGAATCTGTATTTGGAAAAAGACCGCCACCGGCCTGGCTCAATTTCCAGTGAATATTGGATAAGGCATATGCTGTCTTTATAAAAAATTTCACTTCTGTACGAGGACAGGTAAATGTATCAATATTGCCTGAGCTGTTATATGTATTTTGAATAGCTGTATAACTATTTAAATTGTTTACCAGGCAACCTACATTGTATCCATAACTTTCGAATATACCAAGGCCGTAAACCGTTGCAGTAAAAGTTGAATCGCTGCTGATGGTATGCTGTGCGCCGGGGCCGGTAAGTCTTGCAACTGCAACAGAATAATTTGCCAGCACCGGATGTGCAATGATATTTGCCGGCGGCAATGCTGCACCATCAAATAAAAGTGATGTAAGCCCGGCAGTTGGTAAAAGTATATTCACATACGTATAATCAATTCCATAGTGCCTTGAATTATAAAAGCGGGCCTGCTTTACACCTTGTTCAATTGGACTCAGGTAAAACATCTCCGGGTCACCGTAACCGTATTGACTTGTACCTGTACATTGGTTTGCATTCATCATGTATTGTGCAACCAATATTGGTTTATTTGATTCAATGTAATCGCCGGATGTTCCTGTGTACTCGTAATAAAAATTATTTGTCAACCCTGTTAATACGACACCATTTCTTTTTACAACAGTTGCCGGATCCTGTACAGCGATCCGGTAAATGTTCAGGTTGGGTAATGTTACATTTGTATTTGCATTATTTAAAGTATGATAAGTGAGATAGCGTGTGCCCCATGCATTTGCAGGAAAAACCTGTTGTTGCACAAATTCGCCACCATCACCACTGCACAACCTGATGCCACTCGAACCGGAAAATAACGCAATCGGATGACAGGTTCCGTCAGCACCGGTAACAGAAACGATCTTACTACCCGTCATGTCCTTGCTTGCACCCTGTGGCGTTCCGTCAAAAATGGCTTTGCCAAATACATTGTATATCTCGCCTTTGTTTAGGTTAACCGTATACGTGTGTCCGGGCAACCAACCTCCCTGTGTAGAATCCGAAGGCATGATCTCTAATCTTGTGTTGTCTTCAGCTGCTACCACAAAGAACCAGGAATACCAATCCTGCACATTGGAAGAGGTTTGCGTATAATTCAGCGAGTAATAACTATAGCCATAAGTTTCTACCGGCATCAGCATTGTAGCTCCTGAAAGCTGTGAACGATATTGATGTGCATATACAACAACAGGTACATCACTTACAATATGTATCCCATGTGTTGATAAACCTTCCGTTAAAATGCGGGCATCATCAGCGCCTGATTTTGGAATTTCAATTGAATAATCAACACTGTTCGCTGGTATGTTGAGTGTTTGTGTCCAGCTGGTATTGTGTACTGAAACAGTTACAACAGCTGCTGCTTCCGTGCTGATATAAATGGCAAGCGTTTGCCCGTTCACGGGAGGTTCATTGGTGAAATCGTAATTATTTCCATAGCCCAGCCAAAATTCCCTGCCCCGGTTTGACTTATCCTGGGCAGAGAGCTTTTGTAAAAAAAGCAGGGTTGTAAATAAAAAAATGATTTTTTTCATGATTAAATCAAAAGGGAAGTATTTCAAATTGGAGTTCCCTTCAGTTCCTCGTAATGACGAGACATTAACAGGCCGCAAAATAGCTTTTTAAAACAACCTGAAATGCAGTCCCAGCAAGTATTTGGACAGGTTTTGTAAAAATGAGCGTAAATACTCATTTTCAAAATGGGGGGTTTATGCTCATAATATTATGCATGGGCCTGGAGTAATTTCGCACATTGCTCAAAACTGATTTTCCGCTTTAAATTTTATATCCATGATCTTTAATGATACTCAAAAAAACAGGATGAAAGTTCCCACTGCGGGCTTTCATCTTTTTACTGTGATCGTATGCATGTTATTGAGCGTTGCTGCCAAATCCCAGCTGAATAATTCAAAATGGAAATTCAGCAATCCCAAGCAGTTTGGATTCACGGTAACGGATGTTTCATTTGTTGATGATAACAATGGCATCGCTGTTGGATATGGTGGTATTGCCAAAACAACCAATGCAGGTGTTAACTGGAAGTATGCAGCATTTACATTTACTGCTGCAGACAACATGATCAAGCGTGCAAATTTTTATGATGTACAATTTGTAAATACAAGTCTTGCTTATGCAGTAGGTGATGATGGTCTGTTTGCAAAAAGTACAGACGGTGGTTTAAACTGGACAACAGTAAACAACCCCTTGTTTGCAAATGGTAAAACCGTTTATGGTCTTCATTTCATAAACAGGGATACGGGATATATTGGCGGTATGGCAAACAATACTGCTGATGCAATGCCTAAATTATATTTTACAAAGAACGGCGGTAGCACATGGGATTCTATTGCTGCGCCAATGGGTCCCAAAACGAAGATCGGTTATATTGCTAACCCATCATTACCACCACAGATCGTAAATGTAACAGCAAAAGATAAAGAGATACACAGGATCGTTTTTGTAAATGATTCGATTGGTTATATCGTTGGCAGTGGTAGCAGTTCTGCTCCATACCAGGATGAATGGGGTGGTATCTCCGACAGCTATGCAGTTTCTGCATGCCTTGTATGGAAATTTAAAAACGGTGCACTTACTGATTATTCTATCAGTAAAGAAAGAACAGGTTATGAAGGCATTGCATGGTTACCAATTGATCCTTCTTCTACATACAATCCACTTGATCCTGCACAACAAACGATAAAGGCCGTTCAACCTATTAATGATTCACTCCTGCTTGTAGCTTCATTCAACAACGCGATCGTTGTAAGAATTCATACAGGCGTAAACGATAGTACAGAAAATATTGCAGTGCCGGGTACGTACGACAGGGGCAAATTCGATATGCTTAACTATCCTTACCCGCCTCAAGGCGCACCTTCCATTCCTGCTACACAAACCTTGCTTCCTTCAAATATGTGGAATATGAGAAAAGCAGCCGATCAATCTATACTTGTTACAAACGGGCAGGGACAAATTGGTATTTCAAGAGATAGTGGCGCTACATGGACCATGCAGCAGGCAATTCCGGCAGGAAATGTTTATAGTTTTAATGATGTGCTTGGGATGGATATTACACCGAATGGAAAAATATTTGTTCTTGGTGCAAATGGTGTTGAAGCAAATTCAACAGATGCAACAAACTGGACAAGCGCCAGTGATTACCATGCAACAACGCTGAACGCAAGTTACCAGGATATTGATTTTTTAGATTGTAATAATGGTGTTGCAACGGGTGGTGGACAGATCACCGTTACTACAGATGGCGGGCAAACATGGATCGATAAAGTAAGGCAGGATTTTGTTGACAATTATATTTACATCAATGGTATGTCGTATGCAACAGCAACAAAACTCGTAATGGGAACTTCCATTGGTACCATTTATAATTCTGCAGACCAGGGTACAACGCTTGATCCGCTTTATACCGATCCTTACTATGATGATTTTTCAGGTTATGGACAGATAACCGGCTTAACAACTTTTGGCAGCGACAGGATCTATGCATTTGGTATGAGAGCCGCATGGACAACGGGTGTTGATGAAAAAACAATATTCCTTCGCTCTGTTGATGCAGGTGCAACATGGGATAGTATTAAAGCATTTCCCCTCGGAGATCTTGCAGCAGCTGTAACTAAAGTTAAGTTCCCTACACAAAATACCGGTTATGCTGCAGGTGATAAGGGTAGGGTATATAAAACAACAGATGCAGGTACAACATGGGTTGATATCAGCCCCTTTCCTGCATTGAACGCAGATATATCTTATTCAGGTTTACAAGCTGTAGATAACAATACCGTATTTGTTTGCGGTAACGGTTACCCGAGAATGATCGTTTATAAATCAACGGATGGTGGTGCCAACTGGACAGATATAAGCCCTGCCTTTACCAATATTGCTTCCGGTTATTTTAATGGTATTGCCATGCATGATGCGAATAATGGCTATGTTTTTACAGGAGGCGTTTTGTATATCACAACAGATGGGGGTAACAGCTGGACATATGATATAGGTCCATACAGTATGCTTTCCTGCGCTGCTTTTGCCAACAGGACCGTGCCTGCAGGTACGCCTTTTGCCAACAGGAAATTATTTATGGGGACACTTACTTTTGGTTTTGGCTCTACACCGGGCGGACATATCATGGAGTATGGTGATGCCGCTACAATAAATGTTTCTTCCAATGATGTTGTTGTAAATACAACCTGTACACAACCCAATGCAGGCAGCATTACTGTAAATGCAACTGGTGGTATTCCCCCTTATACTTATAGTATCAATGGTGGTGGGTTCCAGTCTTCCAATACATTTACAGGTTTGACACAAGGTGTACAAACAATAAATATAAAAGATGCACAATGCGGTTTAATGACAAAGACAGTGAATATAGATCTCACCAATGACCTTGTAGTAAATACGAACATAACAGATGAAACGGTGTGTCCCGGTACCAATGTTCAACTTGTTGCTTCAGGTGCGGCTACTGCTTACAGTTGGGATCCGCCAATGGGATTGTCTGATGCCGCTATCAGTAATCCTGTTGCAACTGCAAATACAGATATAGCTTATATAGTAACCGGCACATTAGGCGCCTGTGAAAAAACAGCTACTATAAATATCCATGTATTTCCCGCACCATTTGCAGATGCAGGACCAGACAAGAACATTGCTGCAGGCAACCAGGTAATGCTTGAAGGAAACGGCAGTAGTGCAGCATCCATTTCATGGACACCGGATAATACTTTAACAGGAGCAAATAGTTTTACCCCGATTGCAAAACCAACCGTTACCACAGTTTATACGATGACGGTAACAGATAATAATCATTGCATTGCCACTGATGAAACCAAAGTTATCGTGGAAGATGTATTATGTGCAAATCCAATGAATGCATTTACACCAAATGGTGATGGTAAGAATGACAGGTGGCTCGCCACTACCGGCAATGGTTGTACAGAGAAGGTTTCTGTAAGTGTGTTCAACAGGTATGGAACGGTTGTTTATAAAAACGATAATTACCAGAATGATTGGGATGGTACTTACAAAGGAAAAGCTTTACCGGATGCTACTTACTATTATGTGAATACCTATAAACTAACAAATGGCAGAACAGCTGTAAAAAAAGGAGATCTAACCATTCTTAGATAACAGATCTGAATTGCTAAATAAAAAATACGATGAGAAAAATTATATTGATAACAATACTTTGTGTTGCGTTGGCAACATTAACAAAAAGTTTTGCGCAACAATTGCAAACATCTTCATTCCAGGATATGCATGGGATCCTGCATAATCCATCTGCAGCCGGTGTGGGTGTATACAACACGGCAGGTATTACTTACAAGTCGCAATGGAAGGGTATAAGTGGTGCACCAAAAACAGCAACTGCATTTGCATCATTCGATCTGCCAAAACAAAAAATTGGTATTGGTGGATTTGTTTACAATGACCAGGCCGGCCCAACAACAAGAACAGGTTTGCAGCTTTCGCTGGCGAAACATATTGTTGGGAAGAACGGATCTAAATTCTCTATTGGTATTGCTCCTTCTGTTATGCAATATTCTATTGACCGAAATAAATTAATGCAAACGCTTGGCGATGATGCTGCATTGGGAAATGTAGATAACAAAATGAAATTCGATGTCGCTTTTGGTATGTCGTATACAAATAAAAGGTTTCAATTGGGCGCTTCTGTTTCACAACTGATGCAATCGAAACTTGATTATTATAAAGGCAGTCTTTCAAGAACGGAAGAAGCACGTTTTTACAGGCATTATTATTTTCATGGAAATTATAACTGGAACGTAGATAATGTTACTACAGTTACACCTTCATTGCTGGTTATATATTTACCCAATGCGCCAACAGATTACCAGGCAACGGTAAAAGTTGAACATAATAAAACATTGTGGTGGGCCGTGGGATATAAATCAAAACAAAGTTTTATTCTCTCTGCCGGCATTAATATCAGTAAGAAAATTACATTGGGTTATGCGTTTAATGATTATCTCACACCTGTCAGCACATTTGATGCAGGATCATATGGACATGAATTTATGCTGAGGTATAATTTTATAAAATAGTTAGATAGCACGTTTTGGTTTTTTTTGCCGTAACTCATGGTAGGGTTGCGGTTTTTTTTTGTGGCACGAATTTGTGACACGAATTGCACGAATTATACGAATTACACGAATTTGCTTGAGAAGCGGAAACCTCTGTGAAAAACCTCCCTTTCCTCTGTGGTTCACCCTAAAATCCATCTAAAATTTTGATTTTGTACATTTAGGGCCGGAATTAAACCAAAACCTGCTAATCAATGCCTGCGGCCGGATATTCAATAGTAAGCAAGACTGTCTTTCAAAAGCTGATCGCAGCAGCATTCATTATTATATACAACAGCATTCCTTTATTTTTATCGGCACAGGCAAAAGATACTGCTTCCATACTTCGCCTTATTGATAAAGGTTCTCAGCTTACCGACCAGTTGCCAAATGAAGCACTTAAATACCTCAATGAAGCACTTGAAAAAAGCAGGCAAATAAATTATCCCAAGGGCATTGCACTCTCATCTGCAAAACTGGGCAAATGGTATTTTGGCAATGACATCAATAAAGCAATTAATTTAGGAAGGCAGGCTCTCAACAGTTACGAAGCCAATTCATGGAGCACCGTTGATAATTTGGTAGAAGTGCATTTGCTGCTTGCAGAGTCATATGATGAGACCGGCTATACAGATTCTTCCGCCTATTTTTATTATTTGTTGAGTGATGAAATGAGTGCGGGAAACATTAACGACCCGGATTTTGCGATCGCTGTTTGTACCAAGCTTGCTATTTTCTGGATGAATCTTGATAATGGAACACCCAACCCTGAATATGTAAAAACAACGCAACGCCTTGTTGAAAAAGCAAAGGAGGTTTCAAAACAAATTAAAGATCCGCTGGATGCAAGTTCCAGTGTTTTGTTTATTCAGGGCGCCTATTACCAGGGCGTAAAACAATTCGACAGCGCAAGATATTGTTATCTTAAGTACATCGCTGAAAGGGAACAACTTGGTAAGTTGCGCATCACAAGAAAAAT
Source organism: Ferruginibacter sp. (assembly GCA_047601875.1). Taxonomy (GTDB): domain Bacteria; phylum Bacteroidota; class Bacteroidia; order Chitinophagales; family Chitinophagaceae; genus Ferruginibacter. The sequence goes on from JASGIL010000001.1 coordinate 3,766,531, forward strand.
ATCAACGCTGTTCAATATTGCAGATACTTACCTGCAGGAAAATAATCCAGCTGATGCGGTGATCTATATCAATAAGATCAAAGAGATAGGAAAGGATCCTGAGAATACGCAGTTCCTTGCATTTTATTTAACGTTGATCGATTTTCTTACAGCCAAAGCGATGTTCCAGCAAAAACAATTTGCGGAAGCAGCAGCTTTGCTGAATAAAACACAGGAGGAATTAAAAAAAACAGGTAAACATGTAAGGCTCGAAGTAATAGAAGCATATAAACTATCAGCAGAATCTTACGAGGCCATGCATGATTATGAAAAGGCATTGAAGTATAAGAATATTTATCTCTCCTTATACGATAGCCTTACCAAGAAAGATAAGGTAGATATGATCAGCAGGTTGGAAATACGGTACCGGTTATCCGAAAAAGACAAAGAGCTTGCGATACAGAAACTAACCCTGTCTGATATAGAAAGCAAGGTTCGTTACAAAAATTTCTGGATCGTTTTTATCCTGTTGATCTCGTTGCTCGGTATCCTCATCTTTGGGTTGTGGAGAAATAAGAATATACACAAACAAAAGCTGCAGGAGCAAAACATCAGCAACCTGCAACAGAAGATGAAGATAGAAGGCTTGCATGCCAGCATTGCCGGTGAGGAAAAAGAACGTACACGTATGGCAAGGGAATTACATGATGGTATTGGTGGGTTATTGTCGGCAGCAAAAATGAATTTTGAAATATTAAAGAATAAGATACCTGCAGAAAATAAAGCAGATTTTATTGATGGGGTAGAACTGTTGGAGACCGCCGGTAGCGAACTAAGACAAGTGGCCAATAACCTGATGCCCGAAGTGTTGTTGGAAGAAGGACTGGCTGTAGCTGTTGGGGCTTTTTGTGAAAGGATGGCCAGCAAGAGTAATACACAGATCACTTTTCAATCATTCGGAACACAGAAAAATATTGGGCAGCTTACAGATTTGCCCATTTACCGCATCCTGCAGGAACTTATTCATAATATTGTAAAACATGCGAAGGCAAAGACGGCATTGGTACAGATCAATTTCCAGGATGATGATGGCCTTAGTATAACGGTAGAGGATGACGGCACCGGTATACCGGATGCTTCATTCAACAATGCAAAAGGAATGGGATTAAAAAATATTAAAGACAGGATAAAAGAACTATCAGGAAAAATTGACATACAAAGTTCCCCTGAAAACGGAACAGGTTTTTATATAGAATTTCAACCCGAAAACATTAAAACATGATTAACGTTGCGATCACCGATGATCAATCGATCATTATAAATGGCCTGCAAAAAATATTATCGGGCATGCCTGGCATAACGATCACCGGAACTTATATCAATGGAGATGAATTGCTGAACGGACTGGCGGCTGCGCAGCCCGATGTTTTATTACTCGATATACAAATGCCGGGTAAGACAGGTATTGAACTTGCGGGTATCATTGCCAAAAAATATCCATCCATAAAAATAATTGCACTCACCAATTTTGATGTACCTGCACAAATAAAAAAAATGTTGCAGCAGGGTTGCCAGGGTTATCTTTTAAAGGATGTGGAACCTGAGATCATTGTAAAAGCCATTGAAACCGTACACAACGGGGAAATGTATATACAGGAACAGGTGCAGGTAAAATTAATGAAGAACCTTTCAGATTCCGGCTCAGGGAATAATGTAATTACACGTCGAGAAAAAGAAATACTGCAATTGATCGTTGAAGAATATACAAACAAAGAAATTGCAGATAAACTGTTCTTAAGTTTACGTACTGTAGAAAATCATCGCAATCATTTGTTGCAAAAATTCAAAGTAAAAAATACAGCGGGGTTGGTGAAGATTGCGATACAGGAGGGATTGTGTTGAAAAAGCGTTTAACGTTTTGACCCCTTGTTATTAAATTAAAAATTAAAAAAGCGAAATTAAAAATTGAGTACTTCGCAAAGATTTTTTAATTTTTAATTTTGACTTTTTAATTATAAGTACTGAATTCCTATTCTTTAATAATTGAAACCTTCATCCTCACATTCTCTTTCGGCCTGTCATTCTTATCCGTTTTAACTGCTGCGATCTTATCAATTACATCAAGTCCTTCCACCACTTCGCCGAAAATAGTATAGTTCATATCTAAGTGTGGTGTTCCGCCCAATGTTGCATACGTTTTTCTTTGCTCCGGGGTAAAAGTAAAATGTGGCGTTTTCATATAACGTGCAATGGAGATGGGGTCTGTTAATTGACGGCTCACCATTTTTAAACTATCTGTTTTTTCTTCATTGGTAAGGCGTATATACAATTTCCTGAGTTCCGGGCTTTTGCCGCTGAAAGCAACATTATAATTTATCTTTTGTATAAGGCTTTTATTGATGCGTAATTCAGCTTTCCGCAATGCTACTGAATCAAAAGTTTTGCCCATAACAATATAAAATTGTGATCCGGATGATTCTTTATTCGGATCAACCTCATCATCTTCTCTTGCAGCAGCAAGTACACCTTTTTTATGATAAAGTTTTTTATTGAATTCAGCCGGGATCCAATAATCAACATCACCATTGCCCAATGCCGCCGTATCATTTGCAAACTTGCTATCGGGATCACCTCCCTGTATCATAAAATGATTGATCACCCTGTGAAAAAGTAAACTGTCATAAAATCCCTGTTTTACCAGTTTGATAAAATTATTACGATGAAGTGGTGTTTCATTATAAAGTTTCACTTTCATATTGCCATACTCAGTACTGATGAGGATCGTTTCTTTGCTGAATGTTTGGCATTTTGAAATATTGATCCCTATGAAGAAAAGCGCAATTGTATGTATAAGATATTTAGTCATGATATGAGCATTATAGTTTTAAAAGATACCACATGTTATAATAACGGAGGACAAATTAAAAATAATGAATTAAAAATTAACCAGGTCTGACACGGGAACTTTAAAAAACATCATAATTTTTCCAAAAGCTTCCTTGCCTGCTTTTGAAATGAAAGTGAATTTTTATCTAACTGTTCTTCAATGATCGTTCTTAATTCATTCTTTAATTCAGGATATTTGATCGTGAAGTTATACAAGGCAGACATTGCAAAATTTTTTGTGGAAACGATGGATTTTGGATCAGACAGCCATTTAAACATGTTGTCCATCGCCTCACCTTCAATTTCATCCGGTACACCGCAATAACAAAACATTTTAGCTAAACTTCGGTTGAAATTCAGGATTTCTATTTTATCACGGTTCGAGAAAAAATATATGATTGAAGGATAAACAAGTTTTGGGTTTGATTCACAAATGCCACCCAACAACCAGCTAAATCTCATTGCAACCGGGTGTTCTGCATGTATAAGGGGATGCAGATCAGTTATTGCGATTTTATTTTTTACAATAAAGTTTGCCCAGGCCCTGCAATTTTTATCTGATCCGTCTTTTTTTAATGATATACTTATTTTATTAATGAGGGCTTTCATTTGTACAATTTACAAAGAAAGATATAATCGTTTCTTACAGGATTTTGTCTTGAACCATGATTAATCAGATAAATCATAGTTCAGGCTTATTTACCTCCCGTAAATTTCACTTCAATTCCTTTCTGCATATTACTGCTTCCATAGCCATTCTTTACCATAAATATTTTATGCATATTGGTATTTATTGTGCTTAGTGGCATCACAGATAATTGCTGGAAGATGCTTTGACTGCCAGAAGTTTTATTGAATGATGCACTATAGGTATAAGTATCATTTCCCCAATAGCTATTTTTAAGGCTCATATAATAGGTAGTAAAATCCAGTAAGGACTTGCTGGCCGGGTCATATGTTACGGTTTTAAAGCCAGGGTTATTATCATAGTTTGGTGAAATACCGGGACATGAAATACCGATAGCCGTCACCTGGTCATTGCTATTGTACATACGGCGTAATTCGTCCATGTGCGTGTGCCCGTAAAGGATAGCTTCGATACAGGTATCTTTGTATTGATCAACGATTGTGAGAAACCAATCGTTATAATTCATATTGCTTGTCGGACTTTTTTCATTAACCCAGTTCCCATCGTAAGATCCTTTTGCATGAATATTAACTCCCGGTGGAACATGCATAGCGATATAAACCTTTTCACCCAGTCTTTTGGCATCGGCCAGCTGGGCACTTAACCATACCATTTGGCTGTCTGAATAAGCCAGTGGATCCCGGTTTACATACTTACCACGGCAGGCGTTAAAGAAACTATTTGTGTAAACTACAGTATTCATAGCGATGAGCCTGATGCCGCTTGCCGGGCAGGCGGAATAATAACCCATACTTGTATCAGGCTGGCTGATCATGTAGGGAGGATTTGTAGTGCCTTTGTTAATGTTAACAGCAGGGTAAGGGTTTTTTGTTTCATCGATAAGTGAAAACGGCGTATAGTTATTACCGTAACCAAATGGGAAATAATCACCTGCTACAGCATCATTGTTGCCCGGAAGATAAAACAATGATTTATGATTACGTGTTGCAAGCTGGCGTAAGCTATCGAGAACCAGTACCATATTGGTGTCGTGTGCTGCCCTGGGAGCACCTGCAGGTAAATATCCCAAACCATAATGACCGGGTAAATCTCCTGTGTAGATTATAAAGTTGGGTGAATTGGGTTGTGCAAGTACAGCATTTGCTTTCAGTAGGAAATTTTTCCAAAGGTCCATGCCTGTATCATCGTGTTCGAATGGACGTGTAACAGCTTGTGTACTTTCAAGATGAATATCAGAAATAAACAGGAATGATGGCTGAGCAGGAGCAGCAGGCTTTTGTACAGCGCCTATCATTCCCATTGCTTTTTCATTTTCTTTTTTTGCAGGAGCGTTTTTACAGGTAATGATCAGTATGCTGCCCATCATTATAAAAACAATAGCATTAAAAAAGTAGTATATTTTTTTCATAAACATAATTGTTGGTTGAGCAAGAATCGTAAATGTACATATACTTAACAACCGCTCAAACTCAATACATATTTGTTTACAAAAAACCGTGAAAACACCTGAGAAAGGTATTTTTATTACTGGTCTCCAAACAAATATTCAATAAGCAACGTACAATGTTCAATATTCAAGTGTGTTCCGTTGAATATTGAATATTGTACGTCGAATATTGAAAATTTATTTTAATCTTCATTCATAGAGTTGACACTGAAAATTAAACATGCACCATTTCAGACACCGTCAACCGATTGTTTTCAGTATCAACCATGATCACATTATAAACAGGTGCACCTTCATAAGGTGCTGCAACGGTAATCACCTGCCCGCCATTTTCTTTGATCTTTTCAACCGCTGCTTTATGATCATCCACTTCAATGATCAGTGTTGTTTCTTTGTGCTCCGTCTTATTGCCATAAGTGCACAACGCAATTTTACCGTGGCCACTGTCAAGGTTTGACCAGAATCCTGATTTCTGTAATGTTTTAAAGTCAAATGTTTTTTCATAAAAATCAATTGCCCTGTCCATATCCTGCACCAATAGCATGTGCATTACACCGATTGTTTTCATTTTATAATAGTTTTGTGTGGTAAAGGTATTATGTGGCCACGGATAAAAATTGTATAAAATGATCATCTTTAAATGAAAATTGAAACCAGCCCACATTCAAAGACGCTGTATATATGGAACAGTGTTTCAGCAGTGTTTTATTATGGAGGCATAACGCCCCCGCATAGCCACAATACAATGCAACTTGTATTTGATCTTGGAAATGGTTTCAGGTGCAAACTTGCAAATACAGGTTGGGAAACGTATAAGAATGCTATTATTAAAGAAAATGCCATTCACCAGCTCGATCCCAACAATGGGTTACAATTGCTCGTTTACCTGGAACCTGAAACGATGATAGCAGGAAAGCTTCGTGCTAAATACCTTTCTGTTGCTGATATTGCTTCTATTGATATCGACCTTGTTGATCATATCAAAGCCGGAGAATTGGAAAAATGCCTGATAGAAACCGATCATGCATTGTTGCAAAAACTGGTGCAGCATTTACTAGGTTGCCTTATTGATAAAGAAAATGCAGGTTTACCAGATGAGCGGGTAAAAAAAGTAATTAAATTACTTGCAATGGATAACATTGAAAAAATGCCGGTCAGCTATTTGGCTAAAAAAGTTTTTTTATCTGAAAGCAGGCTAAGATCGCTTTTTAAAAAAACAACTGGTATTCCTTTGCACCGGTATATTATATGGAACAAGATCATGCAGGCGATTGGCAGGATCGTGAATGGTGCTACTGTACAGGATGCTGCAATTGAATGTGGATTTTCCGATAGCAGTCATTTTCATAGATTATTATTGCAGATGTTTGGTGTAAGTCCCTCTCAATTCATAAAAAATAATAGCATAAAAAATATACAGGTGCTGAGCCCTTATCCAATGAGTATTGAAAGCCGTTTTTTTGAAGATGAATCCGGGATTGCTACAAGGGTTTACAAATCATAATTTGCATCCATGCCGTTGACTTCAGTCAACGAAATGATAAGTTGATTTTTTGAAACTACTTCATGGCATTTATTAATTCATCCTTCATTTCTTTCACTTCATCAGCAATCTCTTTTCATTAAACGGTATTGCTTATACTTTTAATAAATTTTTAAAAAGTATAATAATGAAAAAAAATGCCTTCTTCTGCAAATACATATTGCTGATGATATTTGTTTTATTAACCCGGGCTAGTGCTTCTTTTGCACAACAGGCAGCTGATACTGCTTCGGACGACGGAACAATAAAACCATTGTTGCAAAACAGGAATGAAGATTACGCAACAGTAAGATCTTTGTTCAAAACAAAACTAATAAAACAGGGTCATGCTCCTTCAAGGATCGATAGTATTGCTTCAATACCGCAAGGGGTTACGCAAATTGAATTTGCAACTGTTTCGGGTAAAGAAACACTCAATCTAAAAGCATGGATAAATATGCCTTTTAAACATCGCAATCAAAAACATCCCGTTGTTATTTTCCTGCATGGCGGTTATGCTTTTGAAAAAGAAGATTGGGATATGGCAAAACCTTTCCGGGATTCGGGGTTCATTGTTGTAGCACCTGTATTAAGGGCTGAAGATGGCCAGGCAGGAATATTTTCTATGTTTTATAACGAGGTGGATGATATTGTTTCACTCGCAGCATATTTAAGAACACTTCCTTATATTGATAAGAACAATATGTATATTTCAGGCCATAGCGTTGGAGGTACAGTGGCATTGCTTGCAGCGATGTCAACAAATTATTTCAGGAAAGCGGTTTCATTATCTGCTTCACCAGACCAGGCTATTTATTGTAAGTATGGCATCAATCCAAAATTCATCCCTTTTGATACGAGTAACATAAAAGAATTTGAAGTTCGTTCGCCATTGTGTTATGCAGGAAGTTTTAAATGTCCTGTTAGATTGTATTACGGATCTAATGAACGCCATTGGCGCCTGTCAACGATGCAGACTGCTGCCGTTGCTCAAAGCAAAGGCCTGGATGTGCAGGCATTTGAAGTTGATGGTGGCCACGAAGATGCTGTTCCGATTGAAATGAAACTTGCTATTAAATTTTTTAAGGAGAAGTAAACAACTAAGATTAATTTTCTGAATAATTATCATGCCTGCTATAACCATATTTATTTTAGCCGTTTTATTTACACTTGCATTTGTAACTTATTTTTTCCTTAAAAATAAATTACCTGGCTTCAGTGAATGGCTTAAATTAAATTTAATACTATTTGTATTTGGAATTCTGGCAGCAGCAATCTTAACTCCATTCATCATCCCACATTATTTTTTAAGGAATTTGCCCGTATTCACCATATTGCCACTTTTAACCTATAATATTTTTTACCTGGTAAATGAGGCGGCTATATTACTTCGTATAGGTAAACTAATAAGGGAAATCATAGACTTTGCTTCTATACTTGCTGGGATAATCATCGGCTCGCAAATTATTAATCTTATTGGTCTTTCTCATTTTAGATTTGATGATGTGAAAGATGCTTTCCTTGTTGCTTTCTTTTTTAATACAGCAAGAATGCTTTTGAATTATGCGAGCCTGCTAAACAAATTTATACGCAGGCAAAAAGATCTTGAAACTGTAAAAGTAAAACAGTCAAATACACAGGCGCAACTTGATATATTGCAATCAAAACTGAACCCGCATTTTTTATACAATTCACTGAATTCAATTGCCGGCCTTGCAATGGTTGATGGCAAAAAGACAAAAGACATGACCATTGCACTTAGCAAATTGTTGCGATATAGTTTGAATTATCATGAAGAAGGGTTTGTTACTATTGAAGAAGAAATGGAAATCGTTCGTTCATATTTTGATATGGAAAAGATACGTTTTGAAGATGACCTGGATTATGAAATGATTGTTGAACCCGGGCTTGAATGCTATTTAGTGCCTAAATTTATTCTTCAACCAATTGCAGAGAATTGTGTTAAACATGCTTTCACAGGCCAGGCATCGAATCACTTTGTACAAATAAAAGTAACAGCTTCAAACAATCAATTGTCAATATCAATTCATGATAATGGTTTGCCCTTTCCCGAAAAATTAGTTCCTGGTTTTGGTTTGAAGAATGTAATTGATAAACTGCAACTACTTTTACCTGGAAAACATGATTTTCAAATTGCCAATATGCCTGAAAAGGAAATCCGGATCATCATCCATGAATTAAAGAAAAAAGATGGGTACTAAAGATAAATTCAGTGCTATTATTATAGATGATGAATATCCCGCAAGGCTTATGATGAAAAGCCTTGCGGCTAACCATGCTGAAATGATTGAAATTGTTGGCGAGGCAAAAAATGCGATCGAAGCGACGAGGTTGATCAATGAATTGAAACCCGATCTTATTTTTTTGGATATCACTATGCCCGGGATGAATGGATTTGAACTGTTGTCGGTGATCAATTATCAACCCTTTGTGATCTTCACAACCGCATACGAACAATATGCGATCAAAGCTTTTGAAACCAATTCAATTGATTACCTGCTTAAACCTATTGAAGAAAAAAGATTTGACCTTGGTATTCAAAAATTACTGCGATTTGCAAAAATAAATAAGAAGCATGAGTTGTCTCAGCTTAAAACATTGTTTTCCGATCTGCAACAGGCCAAAAGACCATCAGCGATCCCAATAAAAGCAGGTAATAAATTCATATTACTACGTTTTGAAGAAGTAGCATACCTGGAGGCAAAAGATAAATATGTATATGTTGTTACTTCTTCGGGTAAGCAACATTTATCTGATACACGTTTAAACGAATTTGAAGAAACATTGCCAGGAGCTTTTTTAAGAATACACAAGTCGTACATAATTAACACAGCGTACATTACGGAGATCCATAAATACTTTGGCAACCGGCTCATCATTACTTTAAATGACAATAAAAGAACAAAGATCACATCCGGGATAACTTATATAGAAAAGATCAGGGAAGCCCTGGGTTTATAGGTCCTGTAACAAGGGATTTCGTAGCAACATATGTACTTCTCGTCGCAGGAATTGCCCGGAAAGGGTAAATAACAAAATTCTATAGCTATTTTAGCGGGATGAAAAAAATATGGTACCAAAAAAAATGGATCGCAGTATTGATACATGTGCTTGCATGGGTGCTCTTATTTTCACTCCCGTATTTATTAAAACCATCTTATAATCCTGATCAGCCAAAGCATGCTGAACCTGTAAGTACATTGGCCAGTTTCTTTGTAGCACGGGCTACGGATCTTTTGCTGATATCTTTCTTTTATTTCAATGCGATTATATTGATGCCACGTTTTTTGTTTAAAAGAAAGATCATTTTTTATATAATATCATTGATATTTTGTTTTGCCATTTTTTCATTTATCAGCTGGTTACTCACCATAAATTTTGTATACACAGATCCTTATTTCACATTCAGGAAACACCTTTTCTTTTGCACTTTTGTTTTTATATTTATCCTTGCCTGTAGTATTGCTTATAAAACCATCAGGGATAAAATTATCTCTGATAATCTTGCAAAAGAAAGAGAGAATGAAAATCTCAAGACAGAATTGTCGCTTTTGCGTATGCAGGTGAGCCCGCATTTCATGTTCAATGTATTGAATAATATGGTGGCGCTTGCACGTAAACAATCCGACCTGCTTGAGCCTTCTTTAATTAAACTTTCTTCGCTGATGCGTTATATGTTGTATGAAACAGGAGAGGAAAAAGTATCGCTTGAAAAAGAATCTGATTATTTACAAAGTTATATCGATCTGCAACAACAACGATTCGGAAAAAAACTAATGGTCAATGTTGCTGCTCCTTCCTTCGATAAACAGTATGATATAGAACCAATGTTGCTGATACCATTTGTTGAGAATGCTTTTAAGCATGGCACGGGAACCATTAATAATGCAGCCATCAACATCAGTTTAAAAGCGGAGAAAGATATTTTAAGATTTAATGTGAGTAACAAATATGATCCCACTTCCCATGAGATCAAAGACAAGGCAAGCGGTATTGGATTGGCCAATGTACAACGCAGGCTTGAATTGTTGTACCACAATAAACATGGTTTATTGATCAGCAAAAATGAGGATACTTTTAATGTTTCATTACAAATACATTTGAGCTAATGATACGCTGTATTGCCATAGATGACGAACCACTTGCATTGGAATTATTGCAGGATAATATCAGCAAGGTTTCTTACCTGCAACTGGTAGCTTCGTGCGATAGCGCCATTGATGCTATGAAAATAATGGAGCACCAGGCTGTTGATCTTATTTTTCTTGACATACAAATGCCTGGTTTAACAGGGTTGCAATTCATACAAAGTATGACGGTTAAACCTATGATCATTTTGATCACAGCGTATGAAAAGTATGCTTTGGAAGGATTTAATCTTGATGTTACCGATTATCTTGTTAAACCGGTATCACTTGAACGTTTCATTAAAGCCTGCAATAAAGCAAAAGAATTGTTTGATCTGCGTACAGCAGGGAAAGAAAATTTACCCCCTTCAAATCCAGGTTATATTTTCGTGAATGTAGAATATACCCAGGTAAAGATCACCATTGCTGATATCGTTTATATAGAGGGCCTGAAAGATTATATAAAAATACATCTGCAAAGTAACCAACGTCCCATTGTAACGCGTATGGCCATAAAAACCATCGAAGAACAACTTCCTGCCGGTGGTTTTGTCCGCATTCATAAATCGTACATCGTTTCGATCGCACATATTACGGCTGTTCGTAAAACAAGCGTATTCATTGATAAGATCGAATTGCCTGTTAGCGAAAATTATCGTGATGCAATAACGGCGATTACGGGAAAGTGAATATCTTTCTCAAACTTTTTAAATACTTTCTCATTTCGTCGCAACATTTAGCCGTATTATCTCTTTTGCTGTAAACTACTTTCTGCATCCGTTTAGATTTGCATCCATAAATTTAATGACATGAGAAAAGTATGGACAATCATCGCAGCGCTATTGCTAACAGGTAATTTATTTGCTCAAATGCCGCCGGGCGGACCATGGAAAATGAGTGCCCCTGCTGCAGGGCATATTTACGGGAAAATAACGGACATGAACAGTAAACCAATCAGTGAAGCTACTGTAATATTAATGCAGAATAAATTCGACTCAGCAACAAAAAAGAATAAACAGCTTTTATTTAAAAGTATGATTACGGCAAATAATGGTGATTTTAGTTTTGAAGAATTACCTGTTGGTTCGCCCTATGTTTTGAAAATAAGCAATACAGGGTTTAAATCACTCGACGTTCCTGTTTCCTTTTTTGAAAAAGGAGCACCTGGTAATAATAGCGCTATGCCTTCATTTGATAAAGATCTTGGTAATATAAAATTAAGCAGCGATATAAAAGATCTCGGTGCAATAGTAGTAACATCATCTTCATCGGCCATGAAATTAAGCGGGGATAAAAAAATATTTAACGTTGAAAAAAATATTATGAGTACTGGTGGAACAGCTGTGGATGTGATGCGCAATGTACCATCGGTAAATGTAGATATTGATGGCAATGTTACCATGCGCAACAGTGCACCGCAATTACTAGTTGATGGCAGGCCTACAACGCTTACACTTGACCAGATCCCTGCAGATGCAATTGAAACTGTTGAAGTGATCTCAAATCCGTCAGCTAAATACGATGCATCAGGGGGAGGCGCCGGTATATTAAACATTGTTTTAAAAAAGAATAAAAAAACAGGATATAACGGTAATGTAAGAGCGGGCGTTGATAAACGTGGCGCATTGAATGGCGGATTTGATTTTAATGTAAGGCAGGGTAAAATTAATTTCAGCGCTTCTGTTAATGGCAACCAGAATAAAAGCCGTACAACAGGAACAACGGATCGCACAAGCATTGGTACCGACCCGCAAACCATCGTTGCACAAAACAACTATAATAAAACCATTGGTGGATTTATTTTCGGAAAGGTGGGGGTTGATTATTTTGCTACCAATCGTACCACGCTTTCTTTAGCAGCGATAAAAGTACATGGGGAATTTAAACCAAATGAAACGATCGATATAACTACAGATAGTCTTTATAATAATGGTAAGATCAGTACCCTTAGCAATCGTACCACTACAGGTAAACGTGAGTTTAACGGCCAGGGCCTTGTATTTGGATTTAAACAGCTTTTTCCCAAAGATGGAGAAGAGCTAACAGTAGATGCGAATTATTTCGGCGGAAAACACAACAGCAACAGTTTATATGTTACTAATTATTTAAGCAGTGGCGGCGCTGTTGTTAATTCAGACCTGCAAAAAGCATTGGGTTCAGGTAACACCAAAAACTTTGTGTTGCAACTGATTATACATTACCACTTAGTAAAACAGCAAAACTTGAAACAGGGCTCAGGGCATCGGTACGTACGAACTTAAATAACAACGATAACTATTTATACGATGATATCAGCAATGAATACGAACTCGTGCCATCTGCTACCAGCAATTATAAAAATACCGACAGGGTGTATGCTGCTTACGGAACTTATAGCAACAGTATAAAGGATTTCAGTTATAAATTGGGTTTACGTGCCGAAAGTTCAAATTATACAGGAGAACTTACTAAAAGCGGGGAGCAATTTAAAAACAATTATCCTGTTAGTTTGTTTCCTTCCGTATTTCTTAGCCAGAAATTAAAGAACAAACAGGAACTACAATTAAGTTATAGTCGTCGTGTGAACAGGCCCAACTTTTTCCAGGTGATACCATTTACTGATTATACGGATAAACTTAACATCACAAGAGGAAACCCGGATCTTGTTCCTGAATTCACGCAATCGGTTGAATTGTCTTATTTAAAAACTTTTAAAAAGAATAACACTTTACTGGCATCAGTATATTATAAACATACAGATCATTTGATAACACGTTACCTGTCGCAGGAAGTAGATGCTGTAAGTGGAAATACAGAATTGATCAATACTTATATCAATGCCAATTCAAGTTATGCAACAGGTGCAGAAGTTACTGCTGTTAATTATCTTACCAAATGGTGGGACATCAGTACCAATCTTAATTTATATAATTCAAAAGTAAATACAACTAATGTAAGTGCTGTATCGCAGGATGCATTGTGGAGTTTGTTTGGAAAATTCAATAGTAATTTTAAACTGCCATCTAATTTTTCTGTACAACTAACAACTACTTACCAGTCAAAAACAAATCTACCTGTAAATAACAATGGAAACCAGGGTGGGCCGCCAATGATGCAGAGCCAGAGTTCTTCACAAGGTTATATCAAGCCATCATGGGGAATGGATATCGCTTTCAAAAAAAGTTTCCTGAAAAACAATGCAGCATCGGTATCACTTAGCATCAGCGATATATTTAAAACAAGAACGAATAGTCAATATTCAAGCAGCGATTATTTTATCCAGAATTATGATCGCCTGCGTGACCCGCAATTTGTGAGATTGAATTTCTCGTATCGTTTTGGAAAACTGGATGCTTCGCTTTTCAAAAGAAAAACGAATAAAGGGGAGCAGAATGCGGCGGATGCTATCCAGCAATAACAATAATGTATGATCTATGATGTTAGATGTATGATATCAGTGGGTAAAGAGATCCTTTTGAGTTGAATGATATCATACATCTAGATCATACATTTTAGATTTTACGGTTCCAATATATCCCAACTGCTATCAATCTCCGGATCTTCATTATCTTTTACTTTCTGTATTTCCAAATCATCACCTATTAATTTATCAGGCATTGATTCATCGTCATTATTCTCAATGATCTGATCTGTCTTTACATTCCTTATGTCATCTTCAGAGATCTCATCTTTCTCATTTGAAAGATGTTCATGGATCCTTTTATCAGTTTGTTCATCACTAAAAGGTTTTTTGTCGTCTTCCTGGTTGAGTATGATTTCTTTATTAACTGGCATAATACATGTTTTAAGTTACTGTATTTAAAATCATACCAAAAACCTGGCAATTAATAATAAAAAACATATATAAAGGCAATTACAATAGCCCGTAGTAAATAAATTTGTATTCGATTTATCTACTTTTTCAATCTATAATAATTACCATCATGAAAAATACAGTTAAGATCATTTCCATTCAACAAATAACCCACGATGTAAAATGTTTCAGGATAGAAAAACCTTTGGGCTATCAATTTATCCCGGGCCAGGCAACAGATGTAGCGATCAATAAGCCGGGCATGGAAGAAGAAAAACGGCCCTTTACTTTTACGGCATTGAATGAAGAAGCATATCTTGAATTTACGATCAAGCGCTATGAGGATCATCATGGCGTAACGGATCAGCTGCATCAACTGAAAACCGGCGACGAGATCATTATTGAAGATGCATGGGGTGCGATCGAATACAAGGGCCCGGGATATTTTATCGCAGGAGGAGCCGGGATAACACCATTTATTTCAATATTCAGATCATTGTACAAAGCAAACAAGCTCGCAGGCAATAAACTTTTTTTTTCAAATAAAACTGCAGCAGATATTATTTATGAAAAAGAACTTGCAGGCATGTTGGGAAAAGATGCAGTTTTTATTTTAAGTAAAGAAAACAAGGAAGGTTATACCAATGGGCATATTGATGAAAAATATATTAAAGAACATATCGATCGTTTTGATAAGCATTTTTATATATGCGGCCCTGATCCAATGATACTGGCTATTACTGCAATATTGGAAAAGTCAGGAGCTGTAACGGATGCGTTGGTGTTTGAGAAGTAATTTGGAAAATTTCCAAATCAATTCATTTTCAAATTGTCTTATTATCCTCGTTGCTATTAACCGGGGCTACTGCCATTTGCTTCTTTTTCTTTTTCGCATACCTGCTATAAATGATGGCAAATAAAGTCATCCATAATGTAGATAAAGGCTTCAGGTCCTTATTGGGAATAAGTACATAAGTGGCCACGATCAATGTAACAGCAATTATGAACCCTATCAAAGAAATTTTTCTTTTATTTAATTCTGCAATATGCTCATCGATGTTGACATTTACACGCAATGCAGGACGCTGCACCACTATATAATGATAAAGAAAATATTGCGCAATGATGCAAAGTAAAATGATCCCGATGTATATAAAAAAGGCGAGTGAATTTCCCTTCGCTCTTGTAAGTAGTGATGCACAAAAAGGGAACAGGCCGACCAGGAACAGTAAAAAAAGATTTCTGATCACCAGGCCCTTGTCATAATCTTTAAGTATGCTGAAAATTTTCAGGTGCTGGTACCATACTGTGCCAATGAAAAAAAAGCTGACCATATAAGCAAATATCACGGGCAAAAGATGCTTGAGCATTACGGGCAGGCTTTCAATCGTGAGTTCATCATGTGTTTCCGGTAGCCTGATCTCTATCGCCATAAGTGTAATAACAATGGCGAACACAGCATCGCTGAACAGGATCATTCGTTCGAGTTGAAATTCTTTTTTTATTTCTTCACGGGTAATATCGAGGTGCTCATTTTGCTCCATGGAATGTATTTTTTAGCCAGGTCCTGGTTTTTGAAAGATGTATGGATGAATATCAGACTTTTTTTTAGAAATAATAAATGCATTTTGCAAACGGCTGGAAATATCGGGCAACAAGGTATACTGTTTAACAGGAAATAATTTAAGGATTTGAAAATGCGTTGATGAAAGCCCGAAAATTGAGCAGGATTGCCATGCAAAAGCATCTTTTTATCTTCAAATTTTCAAATTAGCATATTTTAAAATTATTGCAAACCAGGCTGCATGGTGGGAGTGCTAGCTATTAACAGGTAAAATAATTTAAAACAATTTTCGTTATTTGGGGTGATGAAACGTTTTTACCTGTCCATACTTTTATTTACTTTAATAATACCCGCATATATTCATGCAGGTGTTGTTTATAGTGAAATAAATAAAACGACGCTCAAAAACAGCCCTGTAGCGTATACTTATTTAAAAAAGGACTTTCATCATACAGGAGGCATTGGAACTGCCCATTTTCATTTTTACCACAGGAACGGTTCAAAAACCAATCATGGATTCCAGCGGCTGGCAGTTCATTTGCCTGATAATGAAAAAACTGTATTTACAGCGTCTTTACATTTTTGTTTAGAAAATTATACACTTGCCGAACATTTTGGCAATAGTTATCTTTCTCATATTTATCCTTTCCACAATTTTTGGTGATCAGTTGCACAATTTTTTTCACTCATTTTAAAGGATGATCTGCCGGTCATTACGATCCCTGTTGTTTTAACCGTGTGTATCAGCCTTTGACAGATCGTTTGCCATGTCGTACCATGCAATGAAATAAGACCTATGGCCAATCATAACCAAACTGTGCAAATTTTATGATACCGGATATAATGAAAATTAAAAATGAATTGGATGTCTTTAAAAAAGAATATCACAAAATGGTATTCAGGAACAAAGACTCGTTAATTAGTTTGAAGAAGATGTATGAAAAACTGAGAGATCACAGGCAGGCAATAATAGAAAGTTCTCCTGGTTTTCCAAAAGATACTGAGCTCGATATTTTTATTGAGAACTTACAAAAAGATATTTTCAATACGGCACCACGCAGGAGCCTTGAATGGTCATTTTATCATTACAATGACCTGTTTATTTTTAAAGTGGGTGACTTGTTGGGAAATATAGAAAAGGAGTTTAATTAAAAATTTGAGTGGGGGATCATTCTTTGTATTTGAATTTTCTCCCGCTTTCAATTTTCTCTATACCACTGGCGGTAATGCTTATTACAACAGTATCTTCCTGCTTGATAATAAGCATGCCTTCAGCTTCGAGTGATTTTAAATGTTTTTCTATTGCAGACCAGCTTTGATACTGGCGTAAAATGATTTCTCTTGGCCTGCATTTATATGTTTCCGGTTGAGGATCCTCCCTGGTGATGTCGTAAATTGTTTGCAGCGTCTTGTACCTTTCTTCCATGCGATAAATATATTATAAAACTGCAGAGGATAAAAAATTTTATTTTAATTTTTTTTCACTTATAATGCTGCTGAAAACAGGATATCAGCTGCCAGATATCAGTTATCAGACGAATTGTAAGGATAGAGAATTAATATTGCTAAAATGAAAGTTATTCAACTTTTGAGACGCCTGGTTCCCCCTTTAGGGGGCGGAGGGGGTGTTGTTGTTTTGTGTTTTCTCATTACCAACTGCCATGCACAGGATAGCCTTGCTTTTAGTATTGGTGGAAATAATTTTGCAAAACAAAAATTTGATGATGCTATTTACTGGTACAGCAAATCAATAGAGAAAAAACATAAGATAGCTGAAAGCTACAGGTATATTGGTTCTTCATGGTTAAGACTGGGAGATGAAAATGCTGCAAGAAAAAATCTTTTTCATTCCTTATTATTGGATTCAACTGCTGCAAAGACTTTTGAAGAGATCGGCACATTTTATTTGTATCAATCAATACTCGACTCTGCAGTCATTTGGTTTACCAAAGCAATTAATAAAGATCCACATGTTGCATATTTTTATGACAACCGGGGGGTTACCTTTATTCAACTTGGAGAATTGGAGAAAGGGATCGCTGATGAAGATATGGCCATTTCTTTGGAACCGAATGAGTCGGTATATGTAAGCAATCGTGGTTATGGAATACAAAAGCAGGGAAAGTTTGAAGAAGCGATCAGTGTTTACCAGCAGGCATTAAGCATGAATCCATCCATGGAAGCTAATTACACTACTTATATAAATATTGCTTTTTGCCATGTTAAACTGGAACAATACCAAACAGCCATGGAAGAATGTACAAAAGTATTGAACAGGTTTCGTGATAATACATATGCATTAACAGTAAGAGGGATGGCTTTTATTGGGATGTCGAAAAAACAGGAAGCTTGTGGTGATTTTATGTCGCTATATAATTTAGATAAAATACAGGGACAGGAATATTTGGATAAGTATTGCAAGTAGATTTTTTGAGGCATGAATTTAAAACACGAATTATACGAATTTGGTTTTAGAGATGGGATAGTTCGAAAATTGCCAGGCAGAGCTTGTTGAAGGCGATGTTAGTTCTCAGCCCGGCTTTAGCAAACTCAGGCTGACAACTCATTAAATAATAAATTTTCAAACTGGTACATTATTTAAAAAACATCACATGCTGAAAGCAATCAAGAAAATATTTAAGTGGATCGGATTTTTCCTGCTCTTCTTTATCTCTTTTGTATTGCTATACCTGCTTACTGCATTTTGTTTATCAAGAATCACAGTCGATAAAGAAAAGGGAACTTCAGCTGATGTAACCATATACATTAAAACGAACGGTGTGCATACAGATATCGTTGTTCCATTAAGAGATGAACAGCGTGACTGGAGCAACGAAATAAAGTTTTCAAATACGCACTTAAAAGATACTGCTGCCATTAAGTATGTAGCAATGGGCTGGGGCGATAAAGGCTTTTATCTTGAAACACCAACATGGAACGATCTGAAGTTTAGTACTGCATTCAAAGCTGCATTTGCATTAAGTACAACAGCGATCCATGCAACGTTTTACAACAGCATGAATGAAAATGAATCCTGCAAAAAAATTATGATCAGCAAAGATCAATACAGCAGGCTTTTAAAATATATAGATGAAAGTTTTCAGCACGACGCATCGGGGCATATCATCAATATTGTTACCAATGCAAATTATGATGAAAGAGATGCATTTTATGAAGCCAATGGGAGTTATAGTATGTTTCGTACCTGTAATACATGGGCCAATACCGGCCTGAAAAGATGCGGGCAAAAAGCTTGTTTGTGGACGGCTTTTGATACGGGGATATTTCTTAAGTATAAATAATTTTTTTTAAACCACAGAGTATACGGAGGTTTTTCACAGAGGTTCACAGAGTTTTGGTTTATAATAATGCAAAACGCTGTGAACCTCTTTTGCATTAACTCTGTGCGCCTCTGTGGTTTAAAAAATGCCTATAAGAATCTAAATTGTTCAAACCAAAATAATGAAGCCATTAAGGTAGAGGCTAAAAAAACACTAAATTTATCCCTCGTTCACGCATACCAAATAATTTCTTCTCAACATGAATTCGTTCAAATCAAATTGGTTTGTCTATTTGCTTTTTACATTCATATTTTTATTTACAGCTTATCAGTATTTTACCAGGACCAAAATAAATAATGATCTTTCAATTGTTACAACAGATAGTACATGGCAAGCGCCAAGCTTATACCTTGACGAGACAACAAAAGGAAAAGAAAGACAAATGATCATTTATGGCGAACAGCTGATTGCTAATACTTCAAAATACCTTGGCCCAAACGGAACCGTTGCTCATATTACTAATGGAATGAATTGCCAGAATTGTCATCTTGCTGCAGGTACTTTGCCATGGGGCAATAATTATGGTGCCGTGTATTCTACTTATCCTAAATATCGTGCAAGAAGTAATAAGGTAGATGGTATTTATGCCAGGATCAATGATTGCCTTGAACGTAGTTTGAATGGGCAGTCTCTTGATACAAGCACTTATGAAATGCAATGTATATACACATATATAAAATGGCTCGGTAAAAATGTTGAGCGTGGGAAAAAGCCATATAGTTCAGGATTGCCCCCATTAACTTTTATGGATAGGGCGGCAGATGTTGAAAAAGGAAAACTTGTTTATACAAATACGTGCCAGCGTTGCCATGGTAATAATGGGGCAGGTGTAAAATATGTAGGCCTGGCAGGCTACCAATATCCGCCACTATGGGGCAACGATAGTTATAATGATGGCGCCGGACTTTACAGGATATCCCGCTTTGCATCTTTTATTAAAAGCAATATGCCTTATGACCAGGCTACGCATAACAATCCAACGCTTACCAATGACCAGGCATGGGATGTTGCGGCTTTTGTAAATTCGCAACCACGTCCACATAAAGATCAAAGCGGCGACTGGGGAAACATTTCCAAAAAGGCAATTGATGAACCATTTGGACCTTATGTTCATGGTTATTCTGAATTGCAACACAAGTATGGTCCCTACAAACCGATTGATGATTATTATAAAAATTTAAATGCCGGCCTAATAAAAAAATAATGATGAATCATTCCAGGAGAAATTTCCTTCGCTTTTCAACTTTATCCGGTTTGGGTTTGAGCCTTAACCCGATTTCTGGTTTTGCACTACCGATGGCAACAAAAAAAGATCAGGCAATAGAACAGGATGATCTTTCTGAAGGACAACAACTAATAACGATCCTGCAAACAACCGATGTGCATTGCCAGGTGCATCCGCATGATGAATTGTTTTGGGAGAACGAACAAATTGCTTTTCGCAGAACAGGTGGTTACGCAAATCTTGCAACACTGTTCAAAGAAGTAAAAGAAAAAAATAAAAATACTTTCATCATCGATACCGGCGATATGTTCCAGGGTAGCCAGCTCAGCGTGGAAACAACAGGCAAAGCATTGCAGCCGATCTTAAATGCAATGGGC
The DNA here is from genome assembly GCA_047601875.1 of Ferruginibacter sp. Taxonomy (GTDB): domain Bacteria; phylum Bacteroidota; class Bacteroidia; order Chitinophagales; family Chitinophagaceae; genus Ferruginibacter. The sequence goes on from JASGIL010000001.1 coordinate 3,787,462, forward strand.
TATAACCTATACCTGCCGGGTAATTGGGAAGTGATCTACTACAAAGAGGCCATGCAAAAATTACTTGGTGGCCTCAATGCGCCAAAAATATGCGCAAACATGTATCATGACCTGGGTGACGGTAAAAGAGGAGAGTTAATATTTCCACCCTATTATACCTGGAGCGTAGCAGGAACAAAGATTGGTTTTGTAGGCTATACAGATCCGTTAGTTCCTATTCGCCAATCACCTGCATACAGTAAAGGCATTATTTATGCAAGCCCGGAAGAAAACCTTGAGCACTATATTCATGTGCTGAGGGAACAGGAGCAATGCAGTTTTGTTATACTGCTTTCGCATCTTGGCTTGTCGCAGCAAATTGCTTTGGCCAATTCAAAAGCATGTGAAGGTGTTGATTATATTTTTGGCGGCGACACACATGAAAGGGTGCGCAAGCCCATTGAATGTAAATACGCAAAAGTTGTTGAGCCGGGTGCATTTGGTTCTTTTGTTGGTAGGCTCGATATAATAGTTGAAAATGGAAAGGTTATTAAAACGAATTATGCTTTGGTAGAAGTAGATGAGACAAAATATAAGCCTGATGAAAAAGTTTTATCCATTGTGCAAAATACAGAGCAGCCATTTGCAGGTGGTATCAATAAAGTGATTGGTTATAGTAAGATACCATTGTATCGTTATTTCGTTGTTGAAAATACGATCGACACACTTATTATTGATGCACTGAAATGGAAAATAGGAACTGATTTTGTTTTTTCAAATGGGTTTAGATTTTGTCCGCCCAATATGAAAAAAGATGCAACGGGCAATATACCTATCACAGAAGGATATTTGTATGATATGCTTCCTGTGAATTCACAAGTGCGTACAGGAAAAGCAACAGGTACACAGGTGCGGGACTGGCTGGAAAAAGAATTAAAAAATGTTTTTTCTTCTGATGCTTCAAAAAGACTGGGAGGATGGGTTGTAAAATTTAAGGGCATGAAGGTTGAGTTTAAAGCATTTGATGAAGTTGGTAAAAGGGTACAATCTGTAATGATCAATAATCAGCCCATTGATCCGCAAAAAGAATATACCATTTGTGCATGCGAACGTGAAGGTGATCCACCCGATATGCTTTGCAGGATGACGAACGTAAAAGATGCACAAAACTCACCGTATGCTTTACACGATGTAATAAAAGATTATTTAGCACAACATTCGCCTGTATCACCCATGCCGGAGTCCAATGCGATCATACTCGATGCACCTAAAACTTTATTGAGCCAGGTGAGTGGAGTTGATTATAGGTTTACTTAGTGAGTATTAAATGTTGTCGGTGGGGACACCGGCTATGGGAGAGGGCCAGCTGTGTAAGCTGAACTTTTACATAATTCTTAGAAGCGGCTTGTGGTGACCTTACAAATATTTGGATCAGCTCCATCGGGATATTTTGTTTGTAGAATGATGATTTAAATCATTCATTTCGTTCCGTAGGAACGTATTGTGCCCAATAAACACGAATCGTTCCTACGGAACGAATTCAATTTTACAAAATGAATTCTATAAACGAAATGCCCCGATGGAGCAAATAAAGATTTTGAACATTTATGGTGGTAATCTAACCACGCAGGGAGCTTAGATGAGCTGTATAGGCTACACTTTTATATAATTGTTTTAAATTGACTGGTGGTAACCACAAATATTTTGATCGTGCTTCATTGGAGCATTTTATTTGTAGAATGATGATTTAAATCATTCATTCGTTCCGTAGGAACGCATTGTGCCCGTTAAACACGAATCGCTCCTAGGGAACGAATTCAATTTTACAAATGCATTCTATAAACGAAATGCCCCGATGGAGCAAATAAAAGATTTTGAACATTTATGGTGGTAATCTAACCACGCAGGGAGCTTAGATGAACTGTATAGGCTACACTTTTATATAATTGTTTGAAATTGACTGGTGTTAACCACAAATATTTTGATCGTGCTCCATCAGAGCATTTTATTTGTAGAATGATGATTTAAATCATTCATTCGTTCCGTAGGAACGTATTGTGCCCGATAAACACGAATCGTTCCTAGGGAACGAATTCCATTTTACAAATGCATTCTATAAACGAAATGCCCGATGGAGCAAATAAAAGGTTTCCAACATTTATGCATGAATCCTCAACCAATGGAAAAGCCGGGTCAGTGATGTATACTACACTTTTACATGAACTGCATTTTAAAAATTCGTGTAATTCGTGCAATTCGTGTTTTAAATTCGTGTTATGATTATTAAACAAATCGAGATCTACAAATCCCCCATCAAACTCAAAGAAACTTTCATCACTTCTTTAGGTCCGCTTGATTACGCAGAAAATACCGTCGTAGTCATTCGAACCGATAAAGGCATAACAGGCTTTGGGGAGTGCAGTCCATTCATGACGATCAACGGCGAAAGCATCGATACCTGTTTCATCGTTGCTCAATACCTTGCAAAAGTTTTAATAGGAAAAAATGCATTGGATATTGAAGCATGTACTTTGTGGATGGATAAAATTATTTATGGCAACTCAAGTATAAAAAGCGCTTTCGATATTGCCTTGTATGATATCGCCGCACAAAATGCTGAATTACCATTGTATGCTTTTCTCGGAGGGAATAACAATAAAACATTGATCACAGATTATACCGTTAGCATTGCTGATCCAAAAAAAATGGCAGCTGATGCATTAAAAATAAAGAACAACGGTTTCCAGGCTATTAAAGTAAAGGTTGGCGGAACAAAAGAAATGGATGTTGAAAGAATACACCTTATTACGGAAGCAGTAGGAAGCGATATACCATTAAGGATTGATGCAAACCAGGGGTGGAGTATAGATGAAGCAATTGAAATACTTCGTACACTGGGTAAGTATAACATTCAACATTGTGAAGAGCCCATAGCACGCTGGAACTTTATGGAACTTTCAAAAGTAAAAGAACAAAGCCCGATCCCTGTGATGGCAGATGAATGTTGCTGCGATCACAATGATGCAAAAAGACTGATTGATCTTGCTGCATGTGATATGTTCAATATCAAGCTTGGAAAATCATCCGGCCTTTTTAAAGCGCAAAAGATCATCAAACTTGCTGAACATGCAAATATGAATATGCAGGTTGGTGGTTTTCTTGAATCAAGATTGGGATTCACTGCATCAGCACATCTTGCATTAACAAGCGATCATATTCTTCATTGTGATTTTGATACACCTTTGATGTTTGTAGAAGATCCTGTTGTTGATGGCGTGCGTTATGATAACAAGGGCGTTGTTACTGTTCCGGAAAAGAATGGGTTGGGTGCAAGTATTGATGAGTCATATTTGCAGCGGCTAACAAAAATTGTAATCGCATGAAAAACTTTCTGACGATATTTTTTATTGCAGCTTTATTAATGAATGCAAATGCACAAACGGAAAGATTGATGCAACTTCCGGCTATTGGTGCTGCTAAAACAAAGTTTCCCTTATTCCTGGATAAATTAAATGAAAAAAATGTAGAAATAGGTTTGGAGACCGATACCGCAGTGAAATCGAAAACAGAAGCAATTATACTTTCTTATTATTTTAATGAATGCGCAGGAGATAGTAATGAAACTAATTTTGGTTTGGTGCATGTCTATCCCGGCACTTTTGTGTTGCGTGATAGTTTTATTACTACTTACCTGGTTTTATTAAAACACAAACCCGGTGATGAATTAAACGGCAAGGTCTTTTTTTATGATAATAAAACAAAGTCGGTTATTGATACGGTTATTGATTTTAATATCTACGCCTTGTATGACCTTAAAAAAGGAAAACCCGTTCCTTCAAACTTAAAAAAAGAATTAAAGATCAATACTCCCGAAATTGAACTTGTCGATTACGATAAAGACGGAATAAATGATTTTAAATTTACACGCCTTTATCACAATGGTACGGCCAATGCCATTGAAACATTTATTCTGAAAGTGAGTAATAATAAAGTGGAGCGGTTGAGCTTTGAGCGAAGTTGGATCAAATAGAATTCTCATCGTTGGTTAATTCAATACTGCCGTTTGTGAATCAGCTTTCACAATTACATTTTTGGTCTTCATCTTTAGGATTAAAATGATCAATCCATGCAATTCAAGTATTTTGAACAACCCGAACTTTTTAGCAGTTATATTGACGAAACGAGTGACTGCGATTTCTGTAATAGTAATACAAAATGTTTTGATGCCTCAACTTTTATAGGAGAAGATTCAATAAAAGCCATTTGCGGCGACTGTTTAGCAGGAGGGAAACTGCACGATAAAGATATATCAACCTGCAACGGAGATATTACAACTTTAAAACAACAGCTTAAAAAATTGAATGCTGAACTAAGTAGCCAGCAGATCGATCAACTTGCTATCGAAAAAACAAACGAACTTGAAAAGACCACGCCGCCATTAATAAGCTGGCAGGACTGGGACTGGCCGGCTGCAGGAGGTGATTATTGTATATTTATTGGTTATGGCTCTGTTCCGCTATATACAAAGCTTGCAGGAAAAGCTGATCCAATGAAGTTCTTCGCTAGATCTCTATATGAAAAATTGGATGATCCCGATGAAGCAGAAATGTTATGGGATGAATCAATGCCGGAAAAAGAAATAAAGAATTATGAAGAGAGTAGTGAGTGTTCAACTTTGTTTTATGTATTTAAAAGCCTTCACACAAATAAGATAGTTACAATATGGGATGAAGATTAATGATTGATATCACCATTGCGTCTTATGCATTAATCTTTGCGCCTTTGCGTGAAATAAAATACAGCCTCACGCAAAGCAAAAAGATTCGCAAAGCTGCAAAAAGGTTATTAAAAATATCCTGCGTAAAAATGAGTGTTGGCTTTATCATCATAATCTCTGTAAAAACCAAACTTATTCGTTTTTACAAAATGTGAAGTGATGGCGCTCCCGGTAAATCCATCATTACAATCGACAAAGAATCCTATCTTTTTTAAATTTCGCTTTTTATCGAATTCCAATACACGGTATTCAATAAAAATGCCTTTTGCAAATAGATCCTTTTTTATATTCACCAGGTCAGCATACTTCATATTGCGTGTAAATACAATTTCAATTCTTTCTTTTTCCGGCTCATTTTTTTTAAGATTAAAACTGCTTGCTGAAATGAAAACGAAAGCTGCGAGTAAGCATGAGATGATTTGTTTCATACTGCGTTATTTTCTGGTTAGATAAGAAATGCCACTGATTCACTGATTTTGTCTGAACTATGATTTAAAATGATTTTTTGATGGGCTATGTATTAATCATAGTTTTCATTTCATCAAAAAAATCATGGTTCAGACAAGAATCAGTGGCATCTACAAAACGAGCACCAATAAAGCAATGGCCACTACCAGCAAAAAAAACATCAGCCAATCCATTATCTTCTCTTTGCTGAATTTTATTTTTCCAAACGGCTTCATAACTACTGCACAACTTTAGTGATGTTTCTGAAGCAAAACTAAGATGCAGCAATAAGGGTTCCCCCGAAATCCTAGTTAATGGAAGGTTCTGGTTATTGAGCGGCTGATATGAGATAATTTGAAAATTTGAAGATTTGAAAATGTGCTGATGAAAGTATTTTGAATTTGAACACCATTATCTGGAAAGATTTTCTTTCATTTTCAAATCTTCAAATCAGCTCATTTTCAAATTGACTGCTTGCCGTTCGCTCCCCAGGACCTACCGCAGAATAATTACGAGGGTTATAATTCCGTCTGTTTCAATACTTTACTTCCGATAGGTCTAATATCATGAACCAGGACCCTGTTTCATCCGGCAATTGAAATTGACTATTTTGCTAAAAATTTTTTATTGAAAAAGGCGGCTGCCATATTACTGACTGTTTTGGGCATGTTTAAAGCATCGGCCCAATCCAATATTGTTTTCCAGCATCTTAATACCAGCAATGGTCTTTCTTATATCGGGGTTAACGGTATGTGTGCCGATAAAAAAGGAAACCTTTGGATCGCCACCGGCAATGGTCTCAACATGTTCAACGGGAAGACCGTTGAAAAATATTTTGTAGCAGAACACCCGGAACTTCAAACCAATGATGTGGGTTATGTAACCTGCGACGAAAGGAACCGCATATGGGTGATCACCTGGAGCGGCAATGTAACCATGCTGGATGAAAAAAGAAGGCTTCACCGGGTAGGCCTATACGAAAAGAATGAGTTTATTAAAACGAGATGGGTAATGCATGCACCCAACGGCGGCGTAATACTTTATACAAATAAAGGGTTCTATCAATATGATAAAAACATTTCACTGGCACAAGGCGATTCAATTACAAGGGACCAGTTGTCATTTTTTTCTGTAAAAGGATTTGATACGATCCAGGCACAGGGTTTACGACAATTTTTTCCTTACGATAATGAGCATTATCTCTTCATGCAGGATAGTGTTTTTTTTAAAGTGAACTTCGTAACAAGGCAGCTCGAAAAAAAATATTCGATCCCCAATTGTACGGCGCTTATCGATTGGGGGAATAATGAATTGCTGGTGCATGATCGTGTGAGCTACGAAATGAAAACAATCAATCTCACTACAAACGAGATCAGTTATCCATTCAGGGACCTGAAGGACCAGTTTGGAAAACCGATTAAAGCCTATATCTATTCAGCAGAAAAAATAACCGCTACGCAATACCTCTTCACAACTTTTTATGAAGGCATTTATACCTACGACTCAGAAACAAAAAAAATAATTAATTACAGGCATGATGTTGCTGATCCTTCCTCTTTGGGTAACGATATTCAAACAAAAATTACACTCGGAAAAAAAGGCTGGGTATTCCTGATGTGTAATCCAAATGGTATAAGTTATTTCAATACAAACAATGTGATCAGTACACAAAGTGTTTTTACTGACGGTCACGGTAAGGGGTTTGATGGGTATGTTGCCGGTATTGCTACAAAAGACAATAATACTTACTATGTTGGAACAGCACAGGGCCTGCTTGAATGGAAACGAAATATCAATCAAACTACTTTTATTGATTTTCCCGGCGAAAACGATGGTCATTTGTTTAAAAGAGAAGAAGTAAGTGCAATCGTTATTGATAAGAAAGACAGGATATGGGCAGGCACGGTAAGCAACGGCATTGTTGTAATTGATAAGAACAAAAACCTGGTAAAACATTTTAAGAAAGATAATAAGGATAAAAAAGGCTTTAAACTGGTCGAGATCGTTAACATGACAATAGGTCCTGACGGCGATGTATGGGCCTCCGGAAGATATGGGATGTGTAAGATCGGTACAGATGATCTTTCTGTCAATAATTTTGAAAATCAACCGCTGGCTCAATTTGATAATTGCTATACAGAACGATTGATCTTTCCCGGCAGAGACGATCTTTGGTTTGCCGCCTGTGGTGCCGGTATTTATCATTATAACCTTGTAACAAAAAAACTCGACAACTATAGTAAAAAGGACGGGTTGGCCAGCACATTTGTTTTTGACATGAATTATGACAACCAAAAAAATATTTATGTTGGTACGGTTGACGGGCTTACAATTTTTTATACTAACGGTAAAACCAAAACGATCACAAAAAAAGATGGATTACTGATCGATCGTGCAGAAGGATTATTGCTTGATAAATATGGCAGGATGTGGATCGGTAATGATATCGGCGTTGCCTGTTACGATCCAAAAGATTCAAGCCTCGTTACTTTTGATGAACGATATGGATTGAGCATTTATGGGTTCCGTGTTAATTCTTATTTCCAGACATCCAATGGTGAATTTATTTTCGGCACGCCGCATGGTTTGCAATATTTTCAACCTGATTCACTTTTCAATAAGAAGATCACGCTGAATGCGTTGATCAATAAAATTGAAACAAAGAGTATCACCAGCAACATTGCAGCAACAGAAACCTTTGATCTTCCTGCATCAAACAACCAGGCCAGCTTTTATTTTAGTTCTGTTGATTTTTCACCACATGTACGTACCTATTATGAATACATGCTTACGGGGATAGACAAAGACTGGGTAAAAGTGATCGACCGGAATTCAGTTAGTTATAATTCATTGCCCCCTGGTACGTATACATTTAAAGTAAGGGTTAGCAATGATAATAAGCAATGGCAGGATGCCGAGAACCAGGTAACGATCATCATTGCAACTCCTTTTTATAAAAGCTGGTGGTTCAAACTCATTGCTGTATTGGTTGGGCTTGGACTGATATGGATCGTTATAAACTATTATCGACAGAAACAAAAGAGCCAGCGTGAAAGACTGGAAACAGAATCAGTGATCAATTATTTTGCATCGCAGATCAATAGTCACCAGCAAACCGATACTTTGTTGTGGGATGTTGCAAAAAATTGTATTAGTCAATTGAGATTTGAAGATTGTGTGATCTATTTACTGGATGATACACGAAATGTGTTGGTCCAAAAAGCTGCTTATGGTCCCAAGAACAAAACAGCGTTTGCTATTCATGATCCGATCGAAATACCCGTTGGCAACGGTATCACGGGAACAGTTGCAAAAACAGGCATTGCAGAAATAGTAAACAATACAGCCGAAGATAAACGCTATATTATTGACGATGGAAAAAGATCTTCTGAAATTGCTGTCCCGATTTTCATCAATAAAAAAGTTGTTGGGGTGATCGATAGCGAGCATCGCCAGAAAAATTTCTTTACACAAAGGCATTTGCAAATACTTTCAACAATAGCTGCACTGTGTGCCAATCAAATTCAAAAAACAAAAGCAGAAGAAGAAAAACAAAGGGCAACCATCGAGTTGTTGCAAAATAAACAGAAGGCCACAGAGAGTCGCCTGCAAAGCCTTCGCCTGCAAATGAATCCACACTTCCTGTTCAATGCATTGAATTCGGTTCAGCAAATGATACTGGCAGATGAAGAAATGGTTGCTACAAAGTATTTGTCAAGATTTTCAAAACTGCTGCGTGCCATTCTTGTACACAGTGATAAAGAAACGATTTCGTTGAGAGAAGAACTTGAAATATTAAAACTGTATGTTGAACTTGAATCTATCCGTTTCAAAGAATCTTTTCAATACAAGATTGAATGTGATGAGAATATTGATGCGGAAGAAATAAAAATTCCGACATTGCTTGTACAACCATTTGTTGAAAATGCGATCTGGCATGGACTGATGCACAAAGAAGGTGACAGGTGCCTGCTTGTTGAATTTACAGAACAAGGTGATTTTATTAAGTGTATTATTGAAGACAATGGCATTGGAAGAAAAAGATCAGCAGAAATGAAGAACATTGCCGGGCAGGAAAAAAAACATACAAGCAAAGGCATTGAAGTGTCAAAAGAAAGATTAAAAACATTGCGGGCAACGGATGGTCGTGAAGGCAGTATAAACATTGTTGACATAACTGGTAACGACGGTGAAGCTGCCGGTACCAGGATTGAAATAAATTTCCCAACTCAAAATTAGTGTTATGCTAAAAGTACTTTTAATTGATGATGAGGTAAGGGCCACAGATGTACTGCGGCTGATGATTGAAAAAACAATACCTGAAATAAAACAGGTAATGGTTTGTAATGATAGCCGGCAGGCGGCAGATATGATACATGCGTATCAGCCTGGCCTTGTATTTCTCGATATACAGATGCCACATTTAAATGGATTCCAGGTGCTGGAGAAAATGCCCAACAAAAATTTCAAACTTATCTTCACAACAGCATATAATGAATATGCGATACAGGCAATTCGTTTCAGCGCTTTTGATTATTTGCTAAAACCGATCGATATAGAAGAGTTGCAATTGTCGGTGCGCCGTTTCCTCGATAGCAATGAAGATTTTAAACAACAGTATGAGCTTTTAAAAAATATCATGCACAATATACAGGCACCTTCTGCTGATGAGTTCAGGCTGGCATTGCCAACAAGAGAAGGTGTACATTTTTTACAACCTGCAGATATCATCCGTTGTGAAGCTGTTGGTAATTATACAAAATTTTTTGTAGGTGGAAATAAAACATACCTCATATCAAAAACATTGGGTGAATATGATTCATTGCTTACACCGCATCATTTCATTCGCACACATAAGAGCCATCTCGTAAACAAGAACTTTATTTCTTTTGTTGATCATGAAGGATTTGCTGTTTTGAAAGATAGCAGCAAGGTGGAGATCAGCAGGAGGAGGAAGGAAGAAGTAATGATGGCGCTTAAATAGCTGTGAGCTGTGAATATTACCTGGAAGTACTTTTTGTATCTTAAAGACATCAATTTTTAATTTTCAATATTAACGTAGAATATTCAATTTAAGGGATAGGCAGTTCATTGCCAACTGTCAATTGCCCATTGTCAATTATTACCCATCAACTAAATTTGTTTTGACTTATGGCTTGCGGCTTGTAGCTTGCAACTTATAGCTTAACAGTTATGAACGAACATATCGTCTTCGAACCACTTCAACAAACACACTGGTCCGAAGTAAAAAAAATATATGAAGAGGGCATTGCAACAGGTAATGCAACTTTTCAATCGACGGCTCCTTCCTGGGAAGAATGGAATGATAATCATTTATTGCATAGCCGCATTATTGTAAAAGAAAATGGTGTTGTTGCAGGTTGGGCTGCGCTAACGCCTGTGTCCGGTCGTTGTGTGTATGCAGGCGTTGCAGAAGTAAGTGTTTATGTAAGTGATATAGCAAGAGGAAAGGGATTTGGTAATTTATTGTTGGAGAAATTAATTGAGGAAAGTGAAACCAACGGAATATGGACATTGCAGGCCGGTGTATTTCCTGAAAACATGGCAAGTGTCAGCATTCATAAAAAATGTGGTTTCCGGATCATTGGCACAAGAGAAAGAATAGGGCAGATGAATGGTGCCTGGCGGGATACAGTTTTGTTGGAAAGAAGAAGTAAAAAAGCAGGGATCTGACAAAAAATAAAATCCGTATTCATCTATACATAAAAATTAAATTTTTTTTACCGTGAAATCACCCGTATATCTTCGGTGGTTTTCCCCTTGTGTTTTTTAGTTAAATAATATATGTTTATCGAAGAATTAGTGAAATACTTTTTCAACCGTCCTCTTGATATTCTTTTTACTATGAATTCCAGCTACTGACTGATAAACAGTTTCTATATTAAGGAAGCCGCTATACAAACACCGCATTGCAACCTGCAATAATTTTATTTACCTGTAATTGAAATAATTTGTTACACGAAGACCAATATAATGAGCCCCGGCTTATCATGCAATTGTCTGGTGGAGATGAGCTGGCATTCGAAACGCTGTATCGTAAATACAGCCCCGGGCTATACCAGCGGTTATTAAAGATCGTTAAATCAGCCAGCATTGCAGAAGATATCCTGCAGGATGTATTTATTATTGTATGGAACACCAGGAATAAACTTGATCCGTGTAAATGCTTTCGCTCGTTCTTATCCTGTATAGCAGTACATAAATGTTATGATCACTTTCGGAAAATATCCCGCGATAAAAAATTATTTTTCAAACTGACGCAATCAGCTGATCATGCGGGAGAAACCAACCAGGATTATATAAACAAAGAGGAATCCATGATCCTTCTTCAAACAATTGAATTACTTCCCCCAAAGCGAAAAATTATTTTCAGGCTTTGCAAAGTGGATGGTAAGAGTTATGAAGAAGTTAGCAAAGAACTGGGTATTTCATTGTCTACTATAAGTGATCATATTGTAAAAGCCAATTCTTTTATTCGTACCAGGCTTTTTCCTTCCATCAGCTAACTTTTAATATTTTAACCCGTAAAAATATTCGGGTACTTTACAAGCAAGTGATTACTTAATCTTTTAATTTGTTACTGGAAAAATCAGAACTGTTAAACAAGAACCTCTTGTAATTTTTTTTACAGCAGAGGAGATTTTAATGTTGCTCGTATTTATACCAGTAAATATTTTATTTTTCAGGGAAATTTTATACTATTTCCGATGCAGGGATAAGCTTTTTATTTTAAATCAACCACTTTTTTGCAGAGAATGTTGATTTAATAAACATAAATGTTTTTGAAAATGAAATGTGTTCATTTCCCATTTGATTAATTTTGATCTTCAAATGATTATTTGATTCTGGAAAACTCACCAAAAATAGAAGAACTCTTCAGGCTCTATCTGAATGACCAATGTACACCCGAACAGGTGCAATCGCTTTTGCTTTATTTTAAATTGGATAAAAATGAAGCGATCTTAAAACAGATTATCGCAGCTGAGTTGGAAAAACCTGACGATTCATCTACTTTGTCAAATAAGAAGGTAAAGGCCGCGACGGATCGTGTTTTTAAAGAGATACAAAAAAAGAAAAAAAAATAAACCAAGAGGTAAACAGCCGTTCGCTTTAAAATACTTTAAGTAAACATCTATTCTTTCTTATTCATTCATCCTTTTTTTATAAATATTTTTTAACCCGGGCAGAGGGTTATTATTTTCTATGCGTATATGTGTAGATGGGATCAATGTGTAACTGCGTAATCGCTGCTTTATTTCTATAAATACTTTTTTTACTATTTATTGTTAATTGAATGATTGACCTGGCACTTTCGTTGCTTCGTGATGAGCTTCAAAATTATATTTCATTCTCTATTGGGGGTGCGGATGTGGTTATAGATAATATTGGATTGCTTGAGACCTCCAGCAGTGATTCACTTACAAAGCGCATTGTCATCACGCTCGTGAATGTAGAAGAGGAAAGTACTTTAAAGAATATTAATCCTGTAAAAAAGAATCCGCCAGGTTTTGCACAGTATGAAAATCCCCCGGTCTTTCTTAACCTGTATGTATTGGTTTCCTGTAATTATAATGGCGACGATTATGTTCATGCGCTTGAGCGTTTAGCTGCTGTGATCAGGTTTTTTCAGAGCCGCAATTCTTTTTCCTCAGGAAATTCTTCGGGAGTTACCGGTCCAACAGCTGATGCTATTGATCTGAGATTTACTATGGAATTGTATACACTTACGTTTGAACAGATCAATCATTTGTGGGGATCACTTGGAGGAAGACAGGTGCCTTTTGTAATGTATAAATTAAGGTTGGTGGCTATTACAGAGCATGCTACAGTTCGTACAGTTCCTGTAATAGAAGAGATAGAAACGGGTGCAAATAAAATTCAAACAAATTAAGTAATGTCAATAATCTATAAAACATTATTTGAAGTTAAAATCCTGCATGAATATTATCATACTGATATTGATGGCAAAACCATATTTGCCAGGGTTGACCAGGAGGATAGGATTGGTTTTTTAAATGAACAGGAACGGAATGATAAAGATACAATCAACAAGGACCTGGATTTTGTATTCCCTTCTTTTCTTGCAGAGACTTACAGTCACTATAACCTAAAACTTGTTTCAACATATTCAGGGTTTAAAGTTGCTGTAAGAGTAAATAAAAGAAACCTCGCTGACAGGTCGTTGGTTTATGAACCTATGGTTGCCTTGCCTGATAAATTTGCTATTTATGTCCTCTTTAATAAAAAGGATAATGGTATTGATCGTATCTCAAATACAAGAATAAATTCAGCATTGCCTGCTCTTTATTTTTTCTCTAATGATGAAGTTGCCGGCGAACAAACTTTTCCTTTTTTGACGAATAATATTTCGGCCATACGTTCCAGTTATAAGTATGAGCAGGGCGAACTGGCATCATTTGGTTCTTCTGATATCCGTGCGTATTACCAAAATGAATACGGGGATCAATGGGCATCTTTTAAGGGATCAGATTTTGTAAATGAAAACGACCGTTTGTTTTTACCATTGAAATTTTATTACTCATTTCCTGCTGAAAGGGATATTTCTGAGGCTGACTTTGTGCTGAAAAATAAAAATGGCATTACCATTAAATCAATAACGACCAGCAGTAACAGCAAAATAAATAAATGTGTCATTGATCTCTCGGCATTGCAGGGTTCACTTCCTGATCCGCTGGTGGCAGATTTTTCTGATCTTATTCTTACACTTGAGGTAAATGGCAACGATGGATATACTGCCAGCCACAAAGTCTTCCTTTCTGATAATTTTTACAGCAAAGATATATGGGGTATGGTGGGGCTTCATCCAAAAACAGCATCCAAAGATTTTGAACTTTTAACAGAAGAAGGTTACCTGAAAAGATTTTTGTTAGGTACAGAGAGTAGGGCTCCGCTGTTTGAAATTCCTGTTAAGAGCAGGTCTGCATATTGGAGATATATTAATAACCGTGGGAAAAAACTGCAACTCGCTGGTGAATTAAATGGATACCTGGAAGAAGATGATGCTTTAAACCTGATAAGTTTAAAACCGGGAGTAATTACACAATCTTTTTTTTTAATGGAAAACAATACAGGGTCGGCAACCAAGTATGTTCCCAACCCGGTTAACTATGATATTAAAAAGGATAAAAAGAACAGGTTGTGTTATGATATCATCGTACAACAATCAGATCTTTTTCCGATTGTTCCTTAAATACTGAAACTGATTTTTTTAATAAATCATAATACAAAAAATAAACCTTATGGCAGAATACAAAACCCCGGGAGTATATATTGAGGAAATCCCCAAGCTCCCTCCATCAGTCGCTTCGGTAGAAACAGCTATACCTGCTTTTATTGGTTATACGGAAAAAGCACAATGGAAATCGGAAAAGGATCTGGCGTTCAGACCTTGGAGAATAAAATCTTTGCTGGAGTATGAACAATACTTTGGTTATCCGGATCCGGAAAAAGCAAGCCTGTCAGTTGTATTTAAAAATTCGGGTAGCAAAGTAGAAGTGAATGGGAAGATCGACGAAAGCGCAAGATCAAAATTTTTGATGCATTATTCAATGCAAATGTTTTTTGCAAACGGAGGAGGGCCTTGCTGGATTGTTTCAGTGGGAGATTATGTAACCGGCGGCGGATTGATTGAAGTTGCATTGCTGAAACAAGGCCTTGCAGAAGTTGCCAAAATAAATGAAGTCACGCTATTGCTATTTCCTGATGCGATCAACCTGAGTACCTCTACTGATTATTATGATGTTTATGATAATGCTGTTCGCCAATGTGTCGATCTCCAGGATCGCTTCACAGTAATGGATGTATACCATGATGATGAAAATGAAACAAGATGGGATGCTGATATTACGGAGTTTCGTACAAGGGTTGCATCTTCTGATGATTTAAAATATGCAGCAGCATATTTCCCCCGCATCCGCACAGGTGTTGATTATAATTATAAAAAGGCAGGTAGCCAGGAGTATGATAATGACGAATCAATAAAGATAGAAGGTGTTTCTGGTAAACAAACACTTGCTGATCTTAAAAAAGGAAACAATGCAGAATATTTCAAGGCGAAGAATGCTATTACCAATATTCAAATGCTTTTGCCTGCTTCTTCGGCAATGGCTGGTATATATGCACAGGTGGATAATGCCCGCGGTGTTTGGAAAGCACCTGCAAATGTAAATATAGACAACGTGATCGAACCCGAATACTTAATTACAAACAAGGACCAGGGCGATCTGAATGTTGATGCGCAGGATGGCAAATCAATTAATGTGATCAGGAAATTTGAGGGTCGTGGCCCGGCAATTGTTTGGGGTGCACGTACACTCGCAGGCAATAGCAACGAGTGGCGCTATATTTCTGTGCGTCGTTATTTTAATATGGTCGAAGAATCTGTAAAGAATGCAACACAGCAATTTGTGTTTGAGCCCAATGATGAGAATACCTGGGTCAGGGTAAAGTCTATGATACAAAATTATCTTATGCTTCAGTGGCGGGCCGGTGCCCTGATGGGTGCTTCGGTGAAAGAAGCTTTTTTTGTGCATGTAGGCCTTGGCGAAACCATGACCGAACTCGATATCTGGGAAGGAAGATTGATTATTGAAATAGGTATGGCCGTTGTAAGACCTGCAGAATTTATTATCCTCCGCTTCATGCATAAAATGTTACAGGAATCTTAAGCCCAATTTTTAACAAGTAAACTATTTTTTTATATGTCAACACAAAACGAAAATACTAATCAGGGTTCATCAACCGATTCTGGTTGCAAGGGATGTAATGACAAAGACAATGCAACCCAAAAGTCGATAAAGGCAGAACGTAGAAAAGTATGTAATGCATTATATGATTCAGCGGCTGAACTGGCAAGGCAGGTAGAAAAATTTGATGAAGAAAATAAACTTTACCATCAGAAAAAATGCCTTTTTGTAAATACAGAAGATAACTACAGGCGTTTCCGCAATCTTGATATTTCTGTGGGAACAGAATTGATTCAGACAAACGAATCAGTAAAAGCCAATGTTGTTTCTTTTACTAAATGGAACAAAGAACTTAATACCACACTTAAGAACATAGCAAAAGGCATTAAGGATGTTAAAACGAAATTTAATGACCTGCAAAAGGCGGCAAACGATCTTGATAATTGTTTGAACGATAGTTGTAACAAAGCGCAACGAAAAGCGCTTACCGGCAGGCTTGAAGATTGTAACAGCGATTCAAAAATTCCGGATGCGTGTAAAGAAGCAGGAACAATCATTGATGAGCTGATCTGTAAACCTAAAGGATTGTGGACAGATATTGATTCAATTTTTAAATCGTCAAGTGATGTTGTAGGTATACAGGTATTTTCAAACGTAGAAACGCTGGAGCAAATGCAGAAACCACTTGAAGAACATTCAAAGGCATTCAAGAGTTTGATCGAAGGAATAGTAAAGCAGCGTGAAGCAGATATGAAAAAACAACAGGAAGCACTTGTAACTACTGTGAGGGATATTACAAAAGCTGCGATGGATAGAAATACGGCAAGAAGCAACTTTAACGGAAACTACGACGCCGTGGAAATGCTCTGCTGTCCTGATTGCAGCTGCGCCGGTAAACTTCCGGATAACTACAATGATGAATGTGAAAAAGGTTGCACTCCAAGGTTATTGGTTTGTGAAAAGAAGATTTGTAAGATCTGTGAAGATGTTAAAGAAACATTTTGCTGCGACCCGGAAAAAAGAGATAATGATTGCGGATGTGGTAATAAATAATCAACACCTACATTATTAATTATTAAAAAATTTATAAAATGTTAACTAGACATAATTATCAAAATTCTACCGAGGCCCAAAGTATTAATCAGCCTAATAATAATGTTTTTATCTGTTGTAAAAAAGATGATGCTCCTGATGATCCAAAATGTACTGATTGTTGTTACGATACATGGAATGATGAGTTGAAAGAAGTAAAACAAAAATATACGAAGGCAGACGAACTGGCTATACAGGCAAAGAAAAAAGCAGATTTTGCTGTAGACAAAAACCTGCGCTTCAAAAGCTGGCTCGAAGAATTTAAGAATGCAGAAGAGATAGCCAGGAAAATCTGTTACCAGTTGGAATTTATTGCAGGACAAACAGAAAAAATATGGTATAACTCTCTAAAAGCTGTAGACGCTATAGAGATCCTTTACTGCATGATCAAAGACTTTTATATACAGGTTGATTGTCTTAAAACACGTTATGATGTACTGCAAAATTGCATTAATGTCAATACCGATCCTTCCCTGGAGAAAGATAAGGGTATATTAAAATGTCTCGCTGATTATTATAAAAAACTTGATGATATCATTAAAACAAGAGATGAGATCATCAAAGCAATTGTTGCAGCGATCCACATATCTAATATCATCAGGAACAACATGTCTACACAGGATTGTCCAAAAGATTACAACCCTTGTGATAAAAATCATAAGCCCTGCAATTGTAATTGTGCACCCGAGCATATTTACTATGGATTTAAGACGATCATTTGTGAATGGTATTGTGCATTTGAGTGTGATGAAAAATGTGTTCCATGTGAAGAGTTGAACGAACAGCAAAGAAGAAGACACGGCAATGAGGAAGGGCCATACAAACTTAACCTGTGTTCAGATCATTGTGACCTTAAGCCCATATTTGAATTTCCTATCTGCAATAATACTTATAAATGTGAGCTGGAAAAATGTTTCAAAAAATCAGAAGAAGAAGTAAAATGTACGGCAAAGAATCTGAACGATGCAAATAAAGACCGTGATGCCCTGGCTGCATGTCAGGCAAGCCTGCAAAAAGCCATTGATGAAGTGGATCCAAAAACCAGGTGTAAATAAAATTAATCATCATTAAAACTGAATAATATGGCAGATCCCAAAAAAGATTATCCGCTTCCCAAGTTTCATTTCCTCGTGGAATGGAATGGTAGCCGCATAGGCTTTACAGAAGTGTCAGGACTTGATTTCGAAACAACCCCTATCGAGTACCGTGAGGGAAACAGTCCTTTGTATCATAAAACCAAGCAGCCGGGTATGACAAAATACACAGACATTACTTTGAAAAGGGGTACGTTTCTCGGCGACTTTGAATTTTTTCAGCAATGGAAAAGAACATTCATGTTCCAGGAAGGTAAAGAAAAATTCAGACGCAGTGTTACTATTAAACTCCTGGATGAGGAACATAAACCCATCATCTCATGGGCACTCGTGAATGCCTGGCCCACTAAAATACAATCTACAGATCTGAAAGCAGATGGTAATGAAGTGGCAATTGAAACGATGATCCTTACACACGAAGGATTATCGATTGTAGAAGCAAATTAAGAGGAACAATAAATAAGATGTAATGGCGGATAGTGTATATCAGAATGTAAACTTCCATTTTAAGGTAGTATTCAATATCAACGTGCATACGCCACAGATAGCAGAATTCAGTCCATTGAAAGAAATGGATGTACGCTTTCAGTCTGTTACCGGGCTTGATTCAACGATTGATACAGAACCTGTAAAAGAAGGTGGTGAGAACCGTTATGAACATGTTCTTCCTGTGCGCAGAAAATACGGGCCACTGATATTAAAAAGAGGATTATTAAAGCCTGAAGATAAGGGCATAACTGCATGGTTGAAAAAAGCATTTGATGAAGAAAGGGTACTGCCGGTTGAAACAGTAGATATTTTATTATTGAATGAAGAGCATAAAACGCTTCTTTCATGGACCATTAATAACGTATGGCCCAGGAGCTGGAAAATAGGGGAGCTCAATGCAGAAAGAGGTGAAGTGTTGATAGAAACACTCGAATTAAATTATAACAGGCTTGTAATAAATTAATCATAAGCTGGTAATATGCCTATAGAAATTCGTGAATTGGTTATCAAAGCAACTGTAAACCAGGACGGCGCAACAGGCTCACAGGCTGGAAGTGCATCGCCTGCATCAGGTGAAACCCCCAATGAAACATTGATCAATACCTGCGTGGAAAAGGTTCTTCAAATACTAAAAGAAAAAAATGAGCGATAGGAAAAAATTAGAAAAACTGGTGATCACGTCGTTTGCCAACAGGGACTTTTCAGGAGAAGACAAATCCAGAAAGTTCAGTACACCTATCAATCCCGAATCTTTTACGAAGAATTATAAAGTGTCAGTCGCTGCGGAACAGGGACATGGAAGCCCCGGAGCTGAAGTGAAATACAAGTCGACGGTACCGGAAGAATTAAAAATTGAATTTGTATTGGATGGCACAAAAACAATGGAAGGGTATGGGGGAGAAAATAAAGATTATATCAATAAACCTGTTGAACAACAGCTGAAGGATTTTCTTAACTGTGCTTATAACATGGATGGTTTGATACATCGTCCAAGATTTCTGATTGTTTTTTGGGGGTCGGAAATTAATTTCAGGTGCGTATTGTCTAACGTTGATATTAATTATACACTGTTTGAACCAGATGGCAAACCTTTACGTGTAAAGATCAGCGCTACTTTCCTGAAACATAAAACACGTAAAGAACTGATCGAAGAAGAAAAGCTCAGCTCTCCTGACCTTACACATTACCGCCGGGCCAAACAGGGAGATCGTCTTGATCTTATGACTTATAATATTTATAATGAATCAAAGTATTTTTTACAGGTAGGATTGGCGAATGTATTAACAAGCATTCGCCATTTAAAACCAGGTATTGAACTATATTTTCCACCCTTTGATAAAAATGAAGTATAATGGAAGAGCTGTATATCCCTAATCCTTCACAGCACGATGTATCCACTTATAATATATTGGTGAATGATACTGCCATTGATTCTTCATACCAGGTATTATCGTTGGTGGTCACTAAAGAGATCAATCGTATACCAACAGCAAAAATTGTTTTAAGGGATGGAGAAGCAGCAATGAAAGATTTCGAGATAAGTAATACCGGAGATTTTGCACCTGGGAAAAAAATTAAAATAAAAATTGGTTTTGATGGAACCAATACGCAGGTCTTCAAAGGTATTATTGTAAAGCATGCTGTGAAGGTAAAAGCAAATGGTAATTCAGAATTACATGTAGAATGTTTTGACGAGTCTATACGGATGACAATAGGAAGACACAGCAAATATTTTGAACATGTAAAAGACAGCCAGGTATTCGACACGCTTATTGGAAAGTATAAAAGCCATGGATTGAAAAGCGATACTGAGCCAAGCAGTTTAGAACACAAGGAACTTGTACAGCATCATATCTCTGATTGGGATTTTATGTTGTTGCGTGCAGAAGCTAACGCTATGCTTGTAAACGTAGATGATGGTACCATAAAAGTTTTCAAACCAAAAACAGCTGCTGATCCTGTTCTGCAGGTTACATATGGTTCATCGGTATTGGAATTTGAAGCCGAAATGGATGCACGCAATCAATGGAAAGATGTAGAAGCAATATCATGGGATTACAGCAACCAGCAATTTTTTTCTGCAAATGCTTCGGTAGCCTCATCTTTTTCTGAGCCGGGAAATATAGCAGGTAGTGAATTGGCTGGTGCTATCGATCTTCCTAAATACGAGCTTCATCACAGCGGACACCTTTTAGAGCAGGAGCTGCAGGATTGGGCAAATGGTATTATGGTTAGAAGTCGTCTTGCAAAAATAAGGGGGCGTGCAAAGGTTGCTGGTTTTTCAGGTATTAAACCGGGAGACATGGTGAAACTGGAAGGTGTTGGTGATCGCTTTAAAGGCAAAGCGTTTGTTACTGCAGTGA
Source organism: Ferruginibacter sp. (assembly GCA_047601875.1). Taxonomy (GTDB): domain Bacteria; phylum Bacteroidota; class Bacteroidia; order Chitinophagales; family Chitinophagaceae; genus Ferruginibacter. Next base: position 3,808,430 of record JASGIL010000001.1, read on the forward strand.
AACAGGAATTAGGAGCGGGTCTATGGAATACGCATATTCAGTTTGGGTTAGACCCAGGTCGTTACACATTTACGCACCCCGATATTCATGATGCTCCTTCAGCTGGTTTGGTTGGTGCGATTCACGGATTACAGATTGGCAAAGTTGTGCAATTACAAAATGATCCTGACGGGCAGGATCGTATTCTTGTAAAAATTCCTGTGATAGATAATAATGCCCAGGGCATTTGGACAAGGGTTGCAAGTCTTGATGCCGGCTCGCAAAGAGGCGCTTTTTTTCTTCCTGAAATTGGCGATGAAGTAATTGTTGGATTTGTAAATGATGATCCCCGTGATGCTGTTTTGTTGGGCATGTTACACAGTAGTGCAAAACCTGCACCGATCACTGCACAGGATACAAATCATGAAAAAGGATTTACTACCCGCAGTAAAATGCATATTCATTTTAATGATGACACAAAAACAATAACGATTGATACACCCTCAGGTAACAAGATCATGCTCGATGAAAGTGCTATGAAAATAGAGATCAAAGACCAGAGTAATAATAAAATTACCATGGAGGCTTCGGGTATAAAAATGGAAAGCCCGGCAAATATTGATATAAAAGCGGGAGCAGTTTTAACATTGTCAGCAGGCGCATCGCTTTCAATCAGTGGCCCTTCTTTGTCGATAAAAGCAGACGCCAATGTAGGGATTGAAGGAGCAATTATGAAACTGGCTTCGCAGGACCAAATACGATCAGCGGGCTTCCTGTATTAATCAATTGAGTTAACTATAAAGTTATAATGATGCCATCAGCAGCGAGATTAACAGACATGCATGTTTGCCCAATGGTAAACGGAGTTGTGCCGCATGTAGGCGGCTCCGTTACGGGCCCGGGTATAGCCACAGTATTGATAGGAAATATTCCTGCAGCGGTTGTAGGAGATTTATTGGTTTGCACCGGCCCCCCTGATTCAATTGTAAAAGGATCGGCAACGGTAATGATTGGTGGCAGGCCGGCAGCCCGGCAGGGAGATCTTACGGCACACGGAGGTGTAATTGTAGCTGGTTTTCCCACCGTACAAATCGGTGGATGAACCAGGAAAATTTAAAAAGTGTAAAATGAACCAGAATTTTAATTCTTTTCTCGGAACAGGATGGGCATTTCCCCCATCATTTGATGCGGAAAAAGGCGTACAGCTTGTAAGTAATATAGACGACATTAATCAAAGCCTCAATATACTTCTCTCTACCAGCCTCGGTGAAAGAGTGATGCAGCCACGTTATGGATGCAACCTGGGAGATTATTTGTTCGAACCATTGAGCAGTACCATGATCGGGTATATTAAGGATCGGGTAACAAGTGCAATTATGTTTTATGAACCACGAATTATGACGGAGAATGTTGAAGTTACCGATGATGGAGCATTTGACCTGGTTGAAGGACGATTCACAATAACGGTCGAATATTCCATTCCCGGTACGAATTCGAGATTTAATTACGTGTACGACTATTACCAGAATGAAGCATTGGAGCTTATATAGAAATTCATTGATAACCGACGCTACAGGCGTCACAGTATTTTAGTATGATTTGTTGTGATAACCTGATACATCCTTTTCAGAATGATCCTGGTGTTAGCCAACGTCAACGGGTAATTGAAGATCTCTTATCCGGGGCGCCCCGTATTGACGGGCGTACCATGGCCGATCTGCTCAACTACTTTACACAACTTTCGCAAAAGGTTAATTACTATGATAATAATCTTATTAAAACCAACTGGAAGGGCTTTTTTAAAGGAAGCCGGCCTTTTTCATTGGCTGCTATAATTAAATACGATCTTGCAAAAACCAGGAAAAAATTTGAACATTATAACAGGCTTTTCGATAAAGAACCCGGCAGGCATTCCCTTCAGCTCCTTATTCATTTTATCTATTATCACACGGTACAACAGGTAAATCAATGGCACAATGAAGTAAAAGGAAGTGAATTGAAGGTAGAAGTAATGATTGAAAAGCTGATAAAGGACAAAATGAAAGAACATGTAAAACAATTCATTTGCCTTACAAATATTTCTGTTCAAAAGTACAGGATAAAAAAAATTGACTTTAACCCACTTCGTAACAACGAAGCCTGGGGATTAAACGGTAATGATACTTCAGCCAGTTCCGGTTTTGTGTTCAATGAACCTACCAAACGTAAAAGGCTGATCGCTTTGCGAAATAAAATAATTGAACCTTTTAGCGGGTTTCTAAACGCAATGACAGTTGCAGGCAATGCCGCAGAGCTAAGCATTGAACAGAGTATGTTTCCCGTAAAAGAAGAGTTTCAAAAACTGCATTCGCCACATCTTGCTCTTTTGTTTTCTTTCCTGAAACTCTTCGGGCATCTGCAATCTGATTTGAATGGGTTTACGAAAAAACATCTTGATTTTTTTTACCAGGATGTATTGAAGATAAGACCAAGGGAAGCTGTTCCTGATAAAGCGCATATTATTTTTGAGATACAAAAGCAACTGGATAAATACAGGCTTGTAAAAGGATTGGCAGTTAAAGACGGTAAAGACATAAATAAAGCAGAAGTAAATTTTTCGCTCGATGATGAGATCATTGTGAATAAAACGGAAGTAGCTGATGTGAAAACTTTATTTCTGAATAACAAAAATGTATTTAACAGCTCTTATATTGAAGGGGCATATATCGCACCGGATGCACGCAAAGCGGATGGAGTAAAAATTGACTTTAAAGACGATGCACCGAAGAACTGGCCCACAGTAGGTGCCAAATACAGTAAGTATACTTTACCTGAACAGAAGAAAATAAAACCTTACCCTTTTGCAAGGCTTGGATTTATTCTTGCTTCGCAGGTATTATTGCTGAATGAAGGTACAAGAACTGTAACCATTCAGCTTGCATGTGAACTCGATCAAACTGTTTGTGACGGAGCAGGAATCGTTGATGTACCGGTTGATCCCTGTTGCGGCCGGACCAACACAAATGATGCAATAGCCCCGGAATGCAAGCCGCCAATAAACCTTCCTATTGACCCCACACTTATAATTGATAACGTAAGCACGGCACTCAAAAAGGTTTATTGTTTTATAAATGAAGACCTAATAGAAGAAGCCGGAAAAAAAGGAATTGATATAGCTATTTTAAAAAAAATCAGGAACAGATTTTTATCAGATCAATGTTATCACGCAGCCTGCTGCGGTAATGAAAGAAAATATTTGTCCGAATCATTTGTATCCTGGTGTGACTGGTCACGGTTTTTGCGGCGCAGCGTACCGGTATTATCAGATAAAAAAATCCTGAATGAAGTATTTACCAAACGCCGTGCATTGAGAATATTTTTCAGTGGTGAAAAAGAATGGATTCAGCCTGATGTGGAAGATATATTGAACATAGATCTGGTAACCTATATAGGCAATAAGTTCGTTCTTACGGTGGAGGTAAACTTAAAACCCGATAAACCTGCAGTTACATTTTATGATGCGGAAAAACTAAAAGAAGATTTTGATACTAAGTTGCCACTGGTAAAAATTGAGCTTGATAATGATATCGGGCTTGTGATGAATAAAAAGCTACGGAAACAACTGGGACTTGTTAAGTCTGATATAACCTGTTGTTTATTTAACGAAATAACGAATTGTAAAGATAAGTTATCGCTATATCATTTTTTTAAGTATGCAAGGGTAATTGAGAAAATAGGAATTGATAAACTTATTGAAACTGACATAACAAAAATCGATGTAAAAGTATGTGGGCTTAAGAATTTTATTGTTCAAAATGACGAAAGTGTTCAGGATGTTAATAGTCCAATTTATGCATTTGGGGCATTACCCAAAAAAGGCGCTAATTTTTATATTGGGTGTGAAGAGGTTTTCTTTAAAAAATGGACTGGTATAAGAATAAATCATACCTGGAAAGATGTTCCTCCCATTTCTGATTTACCTGCACCTCTCTTTGGGACTCGTTTTCGTGCTTATTATAACGGTTACCAGGATTTTTTTATTGAATCAGCTGCCGAAGTAGATTTTGTTATTGATGATAATTTTCAGATGGAAATAGCTATTCTTCAGGATGGGCAATGGAATCCATGGAGCTATGGTGTAAACTGTGATGGATCTGGTGGTAAATCCAAGTTATTTCAGGAAAGACCAGAAGTAGTTTTATGTGATGATGATTTAAATTATGATTATCAATACCAAATAGACAGAAAAAATGATTTTATTCCGGTGCCTGATGGTTTGGTTTTCCCAAAAGAAGAAATATATTTTAAAGGCCTGAAAAGATTGAATGTTGATACCCGGCAAAGTTTTATACGTATTACATTAAAGTGCCAGGATTTTAAGCATGACAAATATCCATTTGTGCTTGCGCGACAAATGACTGCTTTGGGAAAATTACCGAACATAGTTGATGGCGCTGTATACTTTGGAGTTGAATTAAACGGAGTGATTCCTCATTTTGAAATACTAAACATTCCCGTTTTATTAAGGGAATTGTTAGATATTTATAATTCGTCAATTACACCGGCAGGATTTAATTTAGATCAGAATACAATCAATCTGATTAATAATATTATTGTTGCAGCAGATCCTGCACATAGGGGAGATCCGGACTTACAAAATATCTGGAACCAGATTTTTACAGTTAATGATCCTTCAATACCCGCTCCAGGATTACCTGTTCCTACTTTTTCTACTGGTCCGTTTGCAACCACTCCATCTCCATTGGATGAAAGTCATTCTTATTATTATTATGTATTGCACAAAATATTGGATTGGTTAAGCGTTCAGGCGGCAAAAGTTAAAGATATTAAGGAGAAAGGTGTAGTTATTCCCAATTTACCATGGACTCCAATTATTACTAAAATTGCACTTGATTACACTGCTACAGCCACCATTTCCGACATCGATCTAATTCATCTTCATCCATTCGATGGAACACATCAGCAAAAAGAAATCGAATTAAAGCCAACCCTCTTCCCAACATTTTGTGATGAAGGAAATTTATTCATCGGATTGAAAGAACTTGTTCCCGGAACAAACCTCAACATACTTTTTCAATTAGCAGAAGCGACAGCCGATTCAGAATCGGAGAGAGAAGAATTGCGTTGGTATTATCTCGATAAAAATCAATGGAAAAATCTACGCGATGGATTTGAAGTGCTTAATGATGCAACAAATGGATTAACCACTTCCGGCATCATCAAATTTGCGATGCCTGAGAACATGACGAAGGACAATACGATCATGCCCAAAAACATTCATTGGATAAAAGCGACCATTACAAGTCATAGTAAATCGGTAAGCGAAACGATAGGCATTCATCCGCAGGCCATAGAGGTAGTATTTACCAATGAAGAAGAAAACGATAGGTTAAGGCTTGATAAAGCATTGCCAGCAAAATCTATTTCCAAACTTACAGAGGCAGATGCCAATGTGAAAAAAGTGGAACAGCCTTATGATTCATTCGGGGGAAGAGAGCCGGAAGTAGAGAAACATTATTACTTAAGGGTTAGTGAATTATTAAGACACAAAGGCAGGGCTATTCAAAAATGGGATTATGAACACATTGTACTTGAAGCATTTCCCCAGGTATTTAAAGCAAAATGCGTTAATCATAGCTATGCATTGAATGCGAATGAATTTAAAAACGATTTTCCGCTGGCACCGGGTTATGTATTGCTTGCTGTGATACCTGATCTTACAAAACTTGCATCAGGAAATTCCTTTCAGCCGAAAGTGCCTGTAAGTTTACTGGAAGACATCAGCACGTATGTAAGAAAAAGAACTTCGCCGTTTGTGCGTTTACGCGTTATGAATCCCCGTTATGAAAAAGTTCATCTCTGCCTTAAAGTAAAATTAATTAAAGGGAAAGATGAAAATTATTACAAAGAAAAACTGGAGACCGACCTGCGTGATTTTTTAGCACCGTGGGCTATCGGGGAATTTGATAAACTCAGGTTCGGGCAATGTATCAACAGATCCGACCTGCTACGTTTTATTGAAGGACTTGAATATCTCGATTATATCATCGAGTTAAAAATGATGCATGAAACCGATGCTGTTATGGATGGAGTAAATCAGCAAGTATGTCCTAAAACACCCCGTTCTATTTTATTCGCTGGTGAAATAGATATATGTATTAAACAGGATGATTGTGAAGAATGGGGGAAATGTTATAACGATCAACAACAACTAATTGATTGTTGTTCGAATAAAAGTGAACCTGTTATCAGCTTTTGTAAATAAAAATCATTGAATAGCCAGGAAGTATTATGGCAGATGTGACAAACGATATTAAAACAATCAAAAAAAATGACCCTGTTTTTCCGGGATATCTTGATTTTGACAAGCTACGTAGGGAGGGTATAGATTATCTGGGGAAATTAGCAGGAAAAATATGGACCGACCACAATATGCATGATCCGGGGGTTACCATCCTTGAAATGCTTTGTTATGCATTGCTTGATATCGGGTATCGCACCAACCTGCCTGCGAGTGATATTTTTGCTACGAATGATAACGGCAATACTGATGATGATAATTTTCTTACGGCATCAAAAATACTTACCTGTAACCCGCTAACTATAACAGATTTCAGGAAACTGCTGATTGATATTGATGGTGTTAAAAATGCATGGCTGGAAGTTGCTACCGATTTTGATCCCGAAGTATTTTGTACGGGTGATAATGCCCTGGTTTCCACATCTACAGCTCCGGAAAATGAAAATAATGAAGGTGATGAAAAGCAATGTTGCATTAATTACCTGAATGGACTATATCATGTTTTGATCGATCTTGAAGAAAGTAAAGAAAAAGAAATCAAAGATGATAAGACCAACAAAGTAAGGAATGCATTTTTAAAAAAAATAAAACAAGCACTTCTTTCGCATAGAAATATCTGTGAAGATTTCATTGATATCAGGATTTTATGCAAATGGAAAATAGGTGTTTGTGCTGAAATTGAACTTACCGCTGATGCTGATCCCGAGGAAGTTTACCTCGCAATGATGGAGCAGTTAAGAAGTTTTTTTTCACCCTCTCCACGTTTTTATAATTTATCGCAGCTGCTGATTGAGAAAAACAAAACAATCGACGAGGTATTTGCAGGACGTCCTTATAATATTACTGAAAGTCATGGGTTTGTTGATACCGAAGAATTTGAAAAACTGGAATTAAAAAAATCCATACACATATCAGATGTTTACAACACACTTTTTTCAATTCCGGGTATTTCAAAAGTGCAGCGCTTGCGCCTTAAAAACTGTGATGCAGGAAACCAATTAAAGAAAGATGAATGGGTTGTGAAAATACCGAAGGATCATGTTCCTGAATTCTCTGCTACATGTTCAGGCTTCCAGTTTGTACGGCAGGGATTACCGGTTTCATTTGATTTTAGTAAGTACGATGGGATCATTGATATTGACTTCAAACATAACGGTAAAATACTGTATAAGGATACATCTGGAAAACTTGATACAACGATACCTAATGGATATTATCGCAGCGACCTGGGCGACTGGTATTCTATTCAAAACGAATTTCCACGTGTGTATGGAATTGGAAATGATGGATTGCCTTCTTCAGCAAGCACACAAAGAAAAGCGCAGGCGCTTCAGCTAAAAGGGTATTTGTTATTCTTTGACCAGTTGTTTGCTAACTACCTTGGGCAATTAAAAAACATCAGGAACCTCTTTACACTAAAGCTCGGAACAAAAAAGGAAAATAACCAAACTTATTTTATTAATAAGATATCAGGTGTTTCTGATGAGCAGGAACTTCTTCGGTTACCAATAACAGGTAGTGATATTTCATCTGTCACTGCCGGGGGAAGTTTTTTGGCATTTCCTGTTAACAGGAAAGAACTGGAATCTACCATTGCTGCCGGAAATGCAGCTGATATCGATCTTGAGAAAATTCAACATTATGTATTTGTAACAGCTGCAGAAAGAAATATTGCTGTATGCCAGCTACAGGAGGATGCTTTAAGTGAACAACTGAGTTTTCACTATATAACCACGAAAAATGATGGATGTGTTTTTTATTATGCTGTCGGTTCTTCTGATGAATATGCATTGATCGGTAGTAAATACCATGCAGATGAAAGTTCGGCTAAAACAGCGGCAACCAATCTTTTACTTGCGGCCCCGGTTGCATCTAATTACCGCTTGTATTTTTCGGCTTCGGAAAAAAAATCTTCATTTAGTATAGAGCTTAAGGATTCTATCTATTCCGAATACCTGCAATTATTGGTAGAAGATGAAAATATTTACCAGGGAAGGCGCAAGTCATTTTTAAATCACTTACTGGCCCGTTTTGCGGAAAGATTTACTGACTATGCATTGCTTTCCTTTGGCAATGGTAACGGGTTTGACCTGCAAAAAAATGATATCCAGGCAAAGGAATTTTTCTTGTCCAATTATCCATTGCTAAGCAGCGGCAGGGGAAAGGCATTCAATTATCTTGAAAACGGATGGAACAATGATAATGTATCAGGCATTGAGAAAAAGTTTAAGGCATTGATTGGGGCAGCGGATCTTGACAGGCAGAGCCTTTGTAATTTTTATATTTATAAGTACGATGAAAAATATACTTTCAAATTAAACATTGCCGGGAAAACCTTCTTTACCTGTTCAGAAAAATTCGATTCTGTTCAGGAGGCAACAGAAAATACCGGCAACCTTGTGAAAGCGCTGGCTGAAAAGGAAAGCTATTCAATGCTTAAGGTACCATTTAAAGAAAAATATACACTACGTGTAGCTTATGCAGATAAAAAGTATGCAACATTCTTCAATGTTTATAATGAAGAAGTTACCTGTAAAGAAGTATCGGTGCGCTTGCATAAAATATTTTCTCCTTCCTGTATTGATGGGAAAATATTTATTGTTGATTATAAGTACAGCGCTCACCTGGAAGATTGTGATGAAAGGATTGTACGGAAACTTGTAGAAAGACCTTTGCAGCGGCAGGAAGCAGAAACTATCGCTTTGAAGTCAATAAAAAAAATAAACCAACCCGAATACTGGCTAACGGATATAAATAACAGCAGGAAGATAGGCAAATTATTTTTTGAGAAAAATCATGAAAACGGGTTACTGTTAGTAGATGTTGAAAGTTTTAAAATTGATATCAATAATACAATTGTAGGTAAGCCTGATAAATTTACATATGAATTGCTGGACCAGGATAATAGCTTTAAATTAATTTCTTTACATGAATTTGAAAACAAGGCAATGGCCGCAGAGGATTGTAATCACCTTCTCTTGCTTCTGACAAAAGATGATAACTACGATATCTGCCAGGACGATGAAGATGGTAAATGGTATCTTTTTATTAAAGAAAATGGTAGGAAGCAAGCCAGTTCCACCGATTTTAAAACCAGGTCTGAAGCAGAAAGGGTAAAAAATGAAATAAGGCATATTATCTGGAAACACCAGTATCGTATTTGTGTTACATCTGAACCATATTCATGGAGTTTCGATCATTATCTTGGATATGAAATGGGAACTGTATATACTATTCGCAGCCAGGATATTTATTATAAAGAAACAGAAGCCATTGCCAGTTTGAATTTATTTGCAGAAGAATTACCAATAGCAATCCCTGAAAAAAACGAAGATGGTTGGTTTATAAAATCACCACGTACAAAAAAATATTCCGGGAAATTTATAATGCCTGCAGGAGAAAAGAATGAAAGTATAACAAGTGAAGGTATCAAAGAACTCCAGGAAATATTGAAAGATGTAAAACTTTTATCTGTTGAACCGCGAAACGAAGCGTTACTTGCTTCAAACGTTATGATAGATGAGCAAAGTCTTTGCTCATATGTATATCAGCTCGTAGATAAAGACCATGTATATGCATTTTATAAAACAGGAGATAAGGATAAAGCAGTTGCAGAAAATAAAAGGAAACAGCTTGTAAAAATAAAAGCTGATGATTATAATTTCCTTGAGTTGAACATACATTCTGACAACATTATTGAAGAGACTGTTCAATGCAGGCAAACAAACCTGTACCGGTACCAGGTAAAATCATCAAATGAAATAAGAAAGCCGGGAGGCGGACGTTCGGAAAAAATTGTATTGTTTGAAAGTGCAAGAGCATACAATAGTATAGAAGAAGCAAAAAAGGCTTTCCTTGATAATTATCTTTCAATTTTAAATCTTGGGTCAGACCTGGAGAATTATGGAGAAAAGAAACCAATAAGCAATAAAGAAATACTTATACTCCCCGAGGTGCCGGTGAACAATATGGAGAGTATTGTGTACGTTCCCGCGGACACGATTCTGTTTCTTGCTAACTATCCTGAAAAAGCATTTACAGAACTGGTAAAGATTTCAAAAAGCTATCCTGTAAGAAGCATCCGCCGGGAGCGTGATTGTGTACAATTTAAAAATCGGTTTAATTCCTGCGCCGATACTGAATGTGTACCTGTTGAAAATGATTGTTGTTCCGATAGCGAACCGCCTGTATATTATTTTGTACTGTATAATAAAATAAAAGATAAAGAAGACTGGCAAAGTGTTGGCTTTTTTGAAACTGTTACGGAAGCTTCAGATGCATTTCGCTTTTTCCTGCTTCTGTTACAATATGAAGGAAATTATATTGTTGATTGTGATTGTAGTGGTCAGTATAAAATATTTATCCGTGAAGTGCTGGCAGAAAGTATCGATAGATTTAAAACAAAGTCCGACGCATGGGGGAAAAAGGGGATGCAAAAATTTATTAGTATATCACAGTCAAAAGAATCCTTTCATGCATTTGCAAAAGAGGATTGTTGTTACAGTTTTTTTGTTGCCTGCAAGAACACAATAGCGGTTCATCCCTGTAAATATGATACAACGGAAATGCGCAATCATGCAATGTATAAATTGTATCATGCAGCCAAATACGCTGCTTTCTTTTCTGCAGATGAGATTTGCGGATCCTGGGATCAAACACTGCAAACAATGGATGGAAAGATAATTGCTACTGTGAGTTTTGAAAAACCAGTAAAGACAACAACGAAACTGTCTTCATATACAACTATCATAAGCGCCATTTTAAGGAGTGGAATATGCATTGCGGATAATGTTGTATACGTACCTGGTGCGGAAGGTAAAATTTATTTTGAAATTTTTCCTGGATCAGGTATCAACTCGCTGAAAGAGTTAAAGGAAGAGCTGTTATGGCTTTCATGCTATTTTCCGTTTAGCTATAAAGAAGAAAATGGTTCCGTTTCATATTGCATTGAAATACGTTTGCCGGGGTTTAATCACTGCAATACCTGTGGTACTGATGAGGAAGCTACAGATAAATGGAATGTAAAAGGAACAACGCTTTGCCAGGCTGCCTGGATCAGTGAATGTTGCTATACAGACTGTAATAAGTTAATTACTGCGTATAATAGTATTATATCCTGGGTAAAAGATATTCATTTTTACAGGCAGGTATTTGATTGCCATTGTGGACCTTATGAAATACTGTTGCATGATGATAGCAGTAATTGTATGTGCGAAGAAGCAGAAGTAACTTATGATAAACCTACTCATATAGTTGCGGTTAACCCTCAGTGTTATACAAACCCTGATATTGTTTGTGCCGCTGTTAAAAGAGCTAAAAAACTGATCAATCCTGAAGGCGTACATCTTATAGAACATATATTGTTACGGCCTCATTGTAAAGAGGATTGTGATTCAAGGCTCATACAATGTTCCAATAAATTTGATCTTTGTAAACTGCCATATTGGAAAGACAATGATGCTAATGATCCATGCGATCAAAGAGAAGTTGTTTGCTTTGAGCCAGGTCATGATCCCTATTCTTTTATTGCCACGGTAGCTTTGCCCGCCTGGTCAGAAAAATTCAGAAATAACGAGAACCGCCTATTGGTAGAAAATATTTTGCAAAGAGAAGCGCCGGCACATGTGCTGTTACGTATACTCTGGCTTACACCCCATGATCTTTGCTGTTTTGAAAAGTATTTAAAAGAATGGTTGATGTGGATGGCATATAAAAAATCATGTATAGAAAATTATTCTGGCCAGCCATTTATCGATTTTTTATTTAAACAGGAATTTGAATGTTTGGATGAGCGTGCAGTATGTGAAACCTGCGAAACTGGTGTCAGCATTGAAACCTGTATTGATAAAATCAAAAAGGAAGAGTCTGAACTTAATACGAAGAAAGCAATTTGCAACCCGGTTTGGTTTGACCAGGTGACTGAATTATTCTGCTGGAAAAATTTTAATTGCGAATGCACTACACTTATTGATTGCGATGAATTAAAAACCGAGGAGCAACCAGTTGAGGAAGATATTCCCGTTCCGGCTACAGATGTTTTTAACTCAGCACCCGTTGAGGAAATAAGTGTTGAAAAAACAGTTACCAATGAAACGCAAGAAGTAGTATTTGATACAATCAGTAAATCAAAATTTGTGAATGGCAGGTTTGAATCGTACAAGAAATTTATAGAGGACCTGCCCCGCGATTCTCAAAAGAACAACCTGGTAAAACGGTCCAGCCGGTTTCTCGATTCTGATATACCTGAAGCAGATGTATATAGCAGTCTTATAACGGACCTGTTGAAGATTGTAAATAAGAAAGATAAAAAAGTATTGATCTCTCATAAACTGGCGTTGCAACTGATCGAAATCATTACTTTCTTTTTGCTTGATAACGCTACGTTTAACAAAAGAAAGGTTACGGATCTTTTTGAATTCCGCAATGCTTTTGATGCAATGAAGGTGGGTAAAGTCAATACTGCTAAATTATATCATGACTGGCGGCCAGCTTCTGTTAAAAAATATAGCCCTAAAGTAAATCTCAGTGAGATAGAGAAACTTCTTACGAAATAAAGCGTGTGTATGCAACACATAATCAAAAGACAAATCCTGGAGTTTCAGCTTGATAACGGGTTGGATGCTTTTCGTATCCAACATAAGATGAGTGAATACAATGACAAGCTGATCCTGGCAACACTCGAAAAAGTAATGGATGAACTTTCCGCAGAAGATGAAATTATTCAGCTCGATAAAGTTGAAATTGATATTGGCACACTGTCATTAAAGGATTTTGAAAAAGCTATTCCTGCAAATAAATTATATGAATCAGTTAGTGCCCGGTTTGTGGAAATGATAAAAAACTCAGGTGTTGTGAACGAGCCTGCTAAAACAGGAAGATCATTGCGCACAGCCCGGCAATGGTTATTTTATATGAAGCATGGATATTTTGAATGGAACACAGTTGATACAAATGAAAGTTGGTACAACCAGGCACTTGAAGCATTTGCCTGCGATTTTGATAGTGTTACAGCATTACGCAGTCTTATAGTTTCTGATGCGAATGCATTGAAAAGAATTATACAGCAACATCCCGAACAGCTTTTGGTAAAATTAGTTGAATTGTTGACCGCAGAAAATCAAGCGCAGTTAATAACTGCCATTGATGAACTAGGTATGATATTTAAGATAATACATCGGAGATCGGGCAGCATTTTTTTTACTGAAAGAACGACCAGGAAAAAAATCTGGGAACTGGTTATGATAACAGCGGCTCCTTTTTCAGGAAAACTTACAACTGCTATGATCTCTGGTAACATTCTTACACAGTTTATAAATGACCAAATAAGCAAGGATGAAGTTGCAGATATTTTGAAGCAGCAAATTAAAATTACAAGACCTTTTTTACAGAAAGTATGGAATGAAAAAATAACTATTTCGCAAAATATACCTGTTGATCAATTAAAGCCGGAAACGGATAAAGGTTTATCGCAGGAAAATAAACAAAGCGACAATAACAACGAACGTCATCAGCCAGACATTATGATGAACAGTAAAAATGAAACTGTTCTGCAAAATGAGTTTGATGCAAAGAAAGACGGAGTGAAAGAGATTAAACAAACATTCTTATCTGGTAAGCCGGGAGACGATAATAATATAGTAAAAGAGCAGGTAAACGCAGAGATTTTTAGTGCGTATGCAGGTCTTGTTTTGGTGCATCCTTTCTTACCATTTTTTTTCGGGAAGCTGAATCTTGTTTCTGGAAGCAAATTTACAGATCAGCTTGCATGGCAAAAAGCACTATATCTTTTGCATTACCTGGCTACCGGTAAACCAGTTGCAGAAGAATATGAACTGGTAATTCCCAAATTGCTTTGTGCTTATCCATTTACTGGTGTAGTTGAAAAGGATATTGAATTACTTGTTGAGGAAATGGAAGAGGCAGATAATATGCTGGCAGAAGTTATCAGGCAGTGGGGAAAGCTGGGCAACACATCGCTTGCAGGTTTGCGTGAAGGTTTCCTGCACCGGAAAGGAAAATTTTTCCGGGATAACAATAATGAATACCTGCAAATTGAATCATCTTCCATTGATATGCTCCTGGATCACCTGCCCTGGACGATTGGGATGATAAAATTACCTTGGATGAAGAATTTACTGAGAGTGGAATGGCGCTAGTATGAATAATTTCATTTGAATGAAAACGGAAAGAAAAAAAACAGACCCGGCTGTAACAAGTCAAAATACTTTCTTCCCTGAAAAAGGGAAAGCTGATTTTTTTGCCGGCGAAGATACACGTGTTCAAAGAAGTCCCGTGGCCCCGGCTACCGGAGTTCCCAATAACGGAGAAGTATGGATGCCTTCTGATCCAGGTTTCCAGGATGAACTTATTGCTGCAGATTCAACCACTGCTGCAGTGCAACCGGCATTGATAACGTTAAACGTCTCTATGGAACAACCGGCAGATCCTTACAAGGTGATCTATTCAGACAAGCCGGTGAAGCACGGTACCTGGGAGGAAGCGAATTTTAGCCGTACTATTATTTTACCTACCTACGAATGCATTGATACAGGAAAACAATCAAGTTATGTTAAAGAGATTACGTTCGGTTATACTGACCCGGTTTTTGAATTTCTGATTTCAAAAGAAATTGAAGACAATATGAATGACCAGACAAAAACCACCGCCGAAAGGATATTGTGGAGACGTTTAGACGGAAGGCTGAGGACACATGCCGGAGAACATTTTACCAGGTATAACAATGTTATTACCAGCTTTAAGAAGACTTTGCTGAGCGATCTGTCTAAGTTACCCAACCGGCAATCGCCGGTTCAGATACCGAAGGCACAATTGGATTCATACGTAAGCTCACTTCTTACCTATTACATGCAATTATTTGCGTATGATTTGTGGGATAAAACATGTGGTTGGGAAAAAGAAGATTACTCCAAAATAATACCCGACGTAAATAAGGGGCAGGCTGCCACGCTTTCTATTTCGAAACTGGAAGTGAAATGCGGAGCGGCTCCTCATGTAGATCAAAAACCAGAAATGCCGGTGATGGCAAAGTGATAAATTATTTTTTCGATGATTAAAGGGAAAAACTGAAGGTGTGTATCACAAGATAAAAATATAACAGCGGCTCATAGTAATAAATTGTTTTTAAAAAATGAAATCGGCACAACCAAAAAATATCAATGCTGCCAGGTTATCAGATGCTTCTTTTTTTCATAAGGAGAGCAGCAATGATTTTTTTGGGAAGAATACCAAACCATTTTTTTCTTCTACAATACAAACAAAGCTAACCGTTGGGGAACCAAATGATAAATACGAACAGGAGGCAGATGCAATGGCCGATAAGGTTGTACAGCGTTTAAGTGAAAACAATATACAGGCAAAGCCTGAAAGAAATAATTTTTTTTCACCGGCTGCGAAAGAAGTATCCGTTCAGCAAAAGCCTGCTTCATTCCTTTCATCAATTACTCCGCTTGTACAGGCAAAGAGCAATATACATGAGCAGGAAGAAAAACTTCAAAAGAAAGAAAAAGAGGATGAAACAGATCTTTCAAATGAAAAACTTCAGAAGAAGCCAATCTTTGAGAGCAATGCTACACCACCCGATGATGATAATGTTCAGAGAAAATGTGATGAGTGTGAGCAGGAGGAAAAATTACAAAAGAAAGGGAAGGATGATGAAAGAGATCTTTCAAAAGAAAAAATTCAGCGAAAACCAATCTTTGAAAGCAACGTTGAAATGCTGAATAATGATCATGTGCAAAGGAAATATATGGAATGTGAGCAGGAGGGAAAATTACAAAAGAAAGAACAGGAGGAAGAAACAGGTCTTTTAAAAGAAAAAGTTCAGAGGAAGCCAATCTTTGAAAGTAATGCTGAGTTCCAGAATAATGATCATGTTCAAAGAAAACGTGATAAATCTGAGAAGGAAGAAAAACTGCAAAAGAATGAAAAGGAAGAAGAAACAGGTTTTTCAAAAGGAAAACTTCAAAGAAAACCCATTTTTGAAAGCAATTCAGAGCAGCATGATGATAAAAATAATATCCAAAGAAAATGTGAAGAATGTGAGCAGGAGGAAAAATTACAAAAGAAAACAGAAGCTCTTTCATCACAAATTGCTTCACCATCTGTTGAAAATACTTTAAATGCTTCAAAAGGTTCTGGTACACCGTTAGCGGAAAATACACGTTCGGAAATGGAAGGTTCGTTTGGAGCCGATTTTTCTGCTGTAAGGATTCATAATGATAGCAGCGCTGTTCAAATGAGTAAGAATTTAAATGCGCAGGCATTTACTCATGGGAATGATATTTATTTTAATGCTGGTAAATATGATAATGATTCGAAATCCGGGAAACATTTATTGGCGCATGAGTTGACACATGTTGTGCAACAAAGTAGCAACCACGGGGCAAGCTTACAAAGGTGGGATCTTCCTTCTCTTCTCGTCCCTAACAGAGAGCTTATTGACGAGGCATTGACTAGTCGCGAGCCGCTTGACGTTCAAAGAATACGTGATTATTCTGAAGCTACAGTAAATGAAAGATTGCTTTTAATTGAAATAGTTCTCAATCAATCTTGGGTTGGTCCTTTAGATGAAAATGCAATTGAAGAAATCTGGGATAGTTTTGGAGAAGCTTTACCAAATATTGCATCTACTTATTATTATCTCTGGGAAATGTCTTCTGAAAGAGGAGCGGAAGTAGATGATTTGGATAAAGTTGAAAGTATCAAAGAACAATTTAAAAATGACGTAAGAGAAAAAGTAATTGAATACCTTGATCTAAATAGAACATATATTTTAGAAGAGATGGGTATGCTTGGAATCAGCGAAACCGTTGCTGGTGCGAGAACAGAAGACCAATTATCTTATTTGCGTGAAATACAAGAAGCTTCAAGACAGGTTCGTGATGCACAACAATTACAGGCGAGATTAAAGCAAGTTGTGGTTGGATATGAAGAATACTACTCGCATGCTGAAGATAATACCCCTTCAGAGATACCTTCTTATTTTAATCCTGATAAAAAACCAACATTTCAATCTGGCACAATACAATGGGAAGAAGTAAAAGTCGAATACGATAGGGCATCAGCGATCATTGCTGGTTTAGGAAATAGATACCCAGCTGTATATGCTTTAATTCGTAATGAAGGGATTAATAATATTGCCTCTGATGAGATACAGCCCGGTGCAGCACTTTCTTTAGTACGAAGTTCTTTTCTTCGTGTCTTACAGGATATTGATGAAACAGTGCCGAAAATTGATAATGAGGATATGGAATATTATGATTTTATCCCTATTCATCAACAGCTATTTCAAGGGTCTACAATTGGATCTTCAGGCATTGCCTGGAATAATGATTTTTATAAATGGGTAGCTAAAGATGATTTATCGGATCATGAGTCACATGAGTTTTGGATACAATTGGGATTTTCCACCCTTGCCGCTGCGGCATTTATTGTGGCGGAACTGGCTACAGCAGGCACAGCGACTTTTTTTATTGCAGCAGGTGTAGGAGTAGGAATTTCAGCCGGACAGGCAGCTTTTAGTTGGGAAAATTATCTTGATCTGGCGCAGGCTGCAAGAACGAATGTGTCTGATGAAACGGCTCTTGTAACAAGTGGTCAGGCAGATGCAGCTTTTATTGATGCGATTTTAAATACAATTTTTGCTTTTGTAGATCTTTACGCACCTGCAGCAAGACTTATTAGGACAGGAGCTGGTTCAACAGCTAAGGCCATAACAACAGTTGGACGAGAAGAATTATTAGCTAATAGCCGAAGGGAGCTAGCGGAAGAAGTAGCCAGGGAGCTTAGGCAAAGACAAGTTGTAAGCGAACTTGGAGAAGATATTATTGAAGGAGTTGGGCAAACAGCAGGGCAGTCTTTAGCAAGAGATGCTGCCCAAGCAATCCGTAGATTGATTGCCGATTTTATAGAATCAGTAAAAAATTGGGCAAAAACTGTATTTGAACGTTTTGGATTTAAATCCTATGAAGTAATTGATGAGGGTGAATGGATAGCTCTGTATGGAATACGATCCCATGTTTTATTGGCGAGATTTAGAAAGCAGGTTTTGAAGAATACAATATCGAATGATCCGACTATAGATGCACTTCTTCATTCAAGAGTATCGCAGCAAGGATCCGGAAGAGCAGCAAGGGCTGCTGGCAACGATGTCTTAGCAATAACATTGCGGCAAAATGTAATAGAACTTTCCGAAGAAATAGGAGAAGAAGCAGCGGAATTAGCTGTTAAAAAACAATTTGCTGGAGCTACCCGAGTGTACAAAGGGCATGGTTCGGGCACACTCGATCTTGTATTTAAAATGCAAGACGGTAGCTTTATTGTCGTTGAAGCTAAAGGAGGTCGTGGAAGATTGATTACTCGCCAGATATCACCTGGGGTAGAAGCGCAACAAGGAACAATTACTTATCTGCGCTCAGTATTGGATTCCATGAGTAACAGGGGTGAAGCAATTGCAAATGATCTGATTGATGCATTAGGACCACCAAGAAAACTTAAATACATGTTAAGCCAGACACCAATCCCGCGTGGAACTACATCTTTAGAAACTACTTTAAGAGAATTTTTGTGACAAAAAATTAATAAAGATGAAAAATGAAATTGATAAAAAAATTGTTGAAAACAATTTTATCGCTACAAAAAAAAGATCAGAAAGACTACTTAAAGAACTCGAGTCAGGTAGCACAACAAATCTGCAGGTCATAGAGTATTATCTCTTTGAAGACATGCTTAGAATAGCTGGGTATGGGAAGGCCTTAGAAGAACTAGATGAAAATGACATTATAATAAATTTAAGACTAGCTGCAGAACATGCCTTAAATGTATATAAGTTAAAAAATACGACCATTAATAAAATCGGCTATTTACAATCTTCAGAGGAAGATGTTTTTATTGATGAATCAATGACAAATCCATGGGTATATATTCGGGCAATTTATGCCTCTGCCGCTTCGTCATCGTTGGTGAAGCTAAACGAAATAATATCCTTGCCAACACAAATGTATAAATCTGAACAAATAAAAGTTCAGCCTATCGTTAATGCTTATTTGGTTTTGTTGATAGATCTTATTTCAAAAATTCTCTCAAAAAAGAAGATTGAAGAATTCATGACCTTTTTTCAAAATTCAAAAAATCAGGACGATATTTTTTGGTATTTACAGGCAGAAGTTATTGAGAAAATATTTTTGAATGATAGAAAGGGGACCGACTTAGCATTAGAAAAATTGGAGTTTTTTCTAAACGCATATTATTCACAAGAGAAATACAGGAATAATCCTGAAGCTTTTTTGGATTTAGTATTGTTAGGTCTTAAAGGAATCAGGACAGTTTATGACATAAGTGATGACTTGCACATAGATTGATGTTGGCGCTGTGTTCTACTCCAATTTAAAAGATGTGAGAATAGAAAATTACAATATCAATTACTAATCCATTTTTCTTTCTTAAAAAGAAAGGCAAGAATATTTTGGGGTATAAACAAATTTAATTTTTTTATCACGTTTGCTATATCAATAAATAATTTTAAATGCCAATCATTTCAATTACTATCCCTAAAGGAGGTTCCGGGAAAACCACAACTTCCATAAATCTTGCAGCCGCATTGCATGAGCTGGGTAAAAAAGTTTTGTTGGTTGACGCAGACCCACAAGTTAATCTTTCCCAGTCACTAGGCATACATGATGAACCATCGTTGAATCTTTATACAGAATTACTTAAAGTAAAAAAAGGCGATAAAGGGAATTTGCAGGCTGCAATTATTCAAACAAGATCCGGTATTCCATTGATTCCTTCTTCCATTCAACTGGCAGCTATAGAGCCTAAACTCGTGAGTGTTTATGAAAGAGAACAGTTATTTAGCTGGTTGCTCAAGCCATTGAACGATCAGTATGATTTTATTTTTATTGATTGCCCTTCATCGATGAACATGCTTACGATAAATGCGTTGGTGGCCAGCCGTTATGTGCTTATGCCTTTGCAGGCAGAGTTTCTTCCCTTGCAGGGAGTGAAAAGATTATTGAATGAACTTCCGGGCATCAAAGAAATTAAAAATGAAATAGAGCCGGATAAAATTTTACATCGAGAAATCGATGTGATCGGTTTGGTATTTACAAGGTATGATAATTATAAAAAGATGAACCAGCAGATACGTGAAGAATTGGAAACCGAGTATAAAGAAAAAATATTCCAGTCACATATCCGCAGCAATATACAATTGGCAAATGCGCAGCGGGCCGGGTTGGATATTTTTAGTTTTGATAAACGTGCCAATGGCGCTATTGATTATATGAGCCTGGCAAAAGAATTTTTAAAAAAAACAGAAATGTTCAATCAATAAAAATGTACAACATGTTTTAATAGTTATACCAATAATGATCAATTAAACAGGGAGCCATGTCGTATCGTTCACGTTTTTATAATCATCGTAATGCACAATCTCCGGAAGGAAATATTAAGAAACCTTTTTTCCGGGGAAAGCAGGCATCTTTTGAAAAGAACAGCACGCCTGCTTTCTTTCAAACAAAACTTTCGGTAAATGAACCAGGGGATCAATATGAGCAGGAAGCAAATAGCGTTGCGGATGCAGTTGTAAATAACAAAACCGGGCAGCCTGTAATACAACAAAAAGCAATCAGCCGTCTACAACGACTGGCTACTTCTGAAGAGGATGAAGAATTAAATACCAATGATGAGAGGATGAAGCATGATAAAGATATTCAGCGTGCTGCTATTCGGGGAGACGATGAAGAAAATGAAAAAATGTCCGCTTCGGTACAAATGAAATCTGAACAAGGGGAAACTTCGGCTTCGCCACAACTTTCATCACAGATAGAAAGCGCAAGAGGGAAAGGAAGTCCGCTGCCAAAAAATACATTGCAGGAAATGAACACATCTTTTGGTGCTGATTTTAGTAATGTGAATATTCATACTGATACCGAATCTGAAAATATGAATAAAGAGTTAAATGCGCAAGCGTTTACATATGGTAGTGATATTTATTTTAATTCAGGAAAGTATGATACCAATTCAGATTCTGGAAAACAACTGCTGGCACATGAATTAACGCATGCGGTTCAGCAGGGATCGGTTCAAAGAGAAATGCTTCAACGGCGGGAAGAAAATACGCAACCATTGGCTGATGTACAGGGGCTGGCCATGTACGACCTGCTTTCACAATTGAATAGCATGACGGAAGATACTTTAACTGATGAAGAAGAAGGGCAAAGTGTTGGCGGAAGCAGGCTCATGGTTGCTATGCGTGCAATAATGGCAAAAAGAAACGGGAGTAAAAATTCATTCATCACGAACAACCAGGCGATTCTTGATACTTTGCCTACGGACCAGGTTGAAAATATTAGAAATTTTTTGGGATTGAAAGCTTTATCCGAAGCTCCGTCAGAACCTGCACCTGAACCTACAGCTTCACCAGATCCAGTACCTGCACCAGCAACATTTGATGTTCCTACTCTTGATGATCTATATAATAAAGCAGTACGTGATGCACGTCAGTCAGGAGATTGGAAAGATGCGGCTGAAAAGCTAAATGGATTTAGTTCTACAGATATTCAAATTCGCCTTGCACAGCTTACTATGGATGAAGTTAAATCTTTGCATCAGGGTGCATTGGATAATCCTAATGTAGGTCCGGAATCAAATGTAGCGCAAATGACAATGCCAGCAATTACGCCTTCTATTGTACAGCCAGTTTCTACAACTGTATCTGATCTTGATAAACAGTATACCGCTGCAGTGCAATCCAATGACTGGCCTACAGCCGCAGAAAAACTCAATGCTTTTAATGCTGACGATATACACACACGCCTTGCTCAAGTTACTCCTGAACAAATCGCAAAGATACATAAGGGGGCATTGGATAATGCGTCTGTAGGCCCCGATTCACAAGTAGCACAATTAACTGTTCCTGAGATATCACCTCCATCTGCTGCAAATAATTCTCCACAGAATAGTTATACTCCAACTGATAAAGACCTCGATGAACTTAGTAATCTTATGAGACAGGTAAATGATCTAGTTGACAGCAATACATTAAAAACACTTATAAAGAATAAAACTTTGGCAATTGCTCTTCTTGTAGATGAGGATGGCGATATAGTTTATGGTTATTCGCTTAATGGAAACTGGAAAAACCCTTCTCTGGAAACGGTAATGGAAAACCTGGGGCTAATGAGAATAAATTTTGATTCCAATAAAGTTATGAAAGGACAAAATAGGAGTATTGGGCATGCAGAGCAGCGAATGATGAACGATACCGAAAGCGAATTCGAAGTAAAAGCTATGGTTGTGTCCCGCGGTATATGCGAACATTGTCAATTTGCAATTAATGATTATAACGGAGATCCTATTCTTGTGAGGGTTCAAGAATTAGAAATGCGGGTTACAAGGGAAGAGTCATTAAGTAACCTTGAAGATTATTGGCAAACTCTTTCTAACTCAATTGAGCGGGCCAGCAGTGAACATAAATCACAACTTCATCTAATAAATGATCCAAGTTTTATTGGATTCGCAGGATTTTGGACCAACCGGCTATTCAATAGGGATGCTCCGCTCATGATCATATGGAGTAGTACTTTCTCAAAAATAAGGCAAGCCAGAGTTGCGTTGGATAAAAAGGATCCCGCAGCAGCCCTAAGCTATCTTATTGATGCGAGGATACATTATTTAGCTGCACTAAAACAATATACAGAGTGGAAAGATGGGATAGAAGGGGCAACTGTCAATATGGAACATGCAATTGAGATATCAGCAGTTGCTATAGTCTTGGCTTTTGTAGCTCCTTCAATAGTTGAGTATGTGGCGGAAATGGCGGCAGAAGAGGCATCTGCTGCAGCCGAAGCTCAACAGACAATTGCAAAAATTAGGGTTAGTATAGAGGAGGCAGATAGGGTTTTCAGAATAGTGGATGCGGCAGAAAAAATTGCAGATGCAGACGAAATAGAAAGAATGTTTGAGATTGAAGAAGCCTTGAGGAATTTGAGAAACTTTTGAATATAATTATCTCTAAAAAATCGTGCTGATGTAAATGAGAAGTTATTATGTGTTTTAAAAAATTAAAATTTTTTCTAAAAAAGAAATTCCCTCCTGATAACCCAAGTCATTATGAGGAAACAATAATACACCAGTATGACCAGGATCAAACACAAGTATTGAACACAAATCTTTCTTTTATGAGTACAAATGAAACAAAACAGCGGGACACAACCACAACAAATCAACCCGAATTCGATTACCTCGAACAATTAATAAAACATCGCCTGAACTTTTATTTTCCTTCCGATAAGCCCAACAATGCAAATGATCCGGATGACAGCATCATGCCACCATTCCCGGAAATAAAAACATGGAGCCTTCCATGGCAGGATTTTATTCAGAAAAATAATTTGCAGGATAAACAGGATGAACTTGTATTGTTATTGATCGGCATTACACCTCATATAGAGCCAGGTCTGTTTGACAGGGCCATTGAACAAAAAATAAACGGTTCAAGAGATTTTCCTGGTATTGGTGGTGTACGCGGAAAGAACTGTCGTTTCTTTTTGCCCACTGGTGAAACTGTTTTATTTCTTATTGCCGGGGAAGATATTAAACGCCGCTTACAGGTTCAACAAATCTTTGGTGCTGAACATCTTTTTTGGGAAAAGAAAATTACCTGGCTTGAAGATATGCAACATGGAGAACCGTCTATGCATGGCCGTTTGATCATATCTCCTGACTATGTTGACCTGCTGACATATGGCCGCCATACATCCCCGCAATTCAGCATCAGCTTTCCCGCTAAAAAAATTGCACCTGAAAAAAAAGATGATCCCTCCACTTTTGAAGACCTGGTTATTGCAAAAGAATTGCACGGCCAGATCGGTGAACTTAAAAACTGGCTGAAGTTCAATGATCATTTATTGGATGACTTTGCTATGCGCAATAAATTCAGGCAAGGCTACAGGACATTGTTTTACGGCCCGCCGGGCACAGGCAAAACATTTACAGCACAGATACTGGGCAATGATCTGCAAAAAGAGGTATATAAGATAGATCTGTCTATGATCGTTTCAAAATATATTGGTGAAACAGAAAAAAACCTTGAACTATTATTTGCACGTGCAGAAGATAAGGGGTGGATATTATTTTTTGACGAAGCGGATGCACTATTTGGAAAACGTACAAACGTAAGAGATGCGCATGATAAATATGCCAACCAGGAAGTATCTTATTTGTTACAAAGAATTGAGGATTATAACGGGTTGGTGATCCTCGCCACAAATATGAAAAATAATATCGATGATGCATTTATACGTCGCTTCAATTCTATATTAAAATTCCCGGTTCCCAATGCTGATGAACGAAAATGTATCTGGAAGAAAATGTTTCCGTTGCACAGGTCTTTCAGGGACAAAGCAGGTGAGCCTGTAAAAGAAGAAATTGTTTTGGACGCCGTAAAGGATTTCGAACTTACAGGTGGGAACATCAATAACATTATGCACTATGCCTGCCTTAAAGCATACCAACGAAGAATAGAATCACCTGTAAGACTAAATTGTCATGAGCAGGCTTCATTTCTAATTATTTATCTTGAAGATATTTTGAACGGGATAAAACGAGAACTAACCAAAGAAGGTAAACCGTCTAAAATTAACTGATGTGATTTTTTAATTAATCAACAACACACTGTTAAACCCACTCACTCCATCCGGTTCACGGTATGGATTGTCGATGTCTTCCATCCACATTTTATCATCCAGGAAAAACTTATAATGATAACGCCCGGCCGGAAGGATCGGTATTTCAATTTTCCACATGCCATTTTTACCGGGACGCATTAACAATTCATCCTGAGCCCAGTGATTAAAAGAACCTGCCAGTGAAATATGGCGTGCACAATTGTTGTGAATGTAAAACGCGATCGTTTTCTTTTTGGGATTGATGTGCGGTGAGCTAACTGGTTTCATAAATACTAGTGTTTTAAGTTTGAGCAATGATATTGGCGGCTGTACGTAACCGTGAACTTGATTTTATCAAGAGGTCCTCGATTCAATTTACCACCGGGAATAGAACTTATTTACAAGGGACTTTTTAATAATTGCAACGACTTGATCATATTGCACCATAACAAAATAAAATGGAGGTTGTAAAAAATCCAATCTGTATGCATGTACTGTCCTGGATGCACCTGCATGTTTTTATATACGTTTTTAGCAACTCCCGAACATAAGTTACAGCATTCCCTGCAAAAGGCAAAAGAGAAAACGGGTATGTGCATATGTTTTGGATAAGATTTGAAAATGTGCTGATAAAACTTGGGTTGAAAATATTGAACTGGAAAATACAGTCATCTTCAAATCTCCTCATTTTCAAATCGAACTGTGCATTTGTTGTGCAGAAATGCACGCCAATAAAAAATAATAAAGCGATAATTTTGGCATGCTCTACAGGTTACGCTACCCCGGTCAAACTGCAAAGAAATTTTAATCTTCTTCCCTGGATCATTCCGATATACCCGTTTTATTTAGAAGCATACCAGGTCTATATTCTTATAAATTTTAAGCTATGCTACATTTAAGATACGATTGGAGAAGGCCCTTGTTTGGGTAGCTGTTTTTTTAACCTTTTTTCTTAGTTCACAAAAAGTCAATGATAAAAGAACGAAGGATGGGTTGAATGATGTGGCAAAGAATGAGAACTGGCAATCGGGAATCATTGACAGGAAATGGGTGAAGTAGACGGCGGCAATCGTGAATCGGCAATTGAAGGTTTCTGCCTGGTGTTTGTGAATGGTGAATATTGAATGGTGAAAAGATGAGTTTTTTTTGTTTGCATCGAATTGGTAAATAAACAGGTAACAATCTCAACATATATTCTTAGCTGAAATCTGATTTCTGATATCAATTTATATACTTCAAAAAAATAATACCCAACTTATAACTCACAACTCAGAACTCATCTCCACCGCTTGCAGAAACGTTTGCACCACCCTCGTAATCGCATCCATCGTTACCACATCTTTTACTTCATTGTTCTCATTTAGTTTGGTACGGATAAATGAAATGACAAGCCCGGCACCATCTTCCATTTTTGTACCAATTGCCGACAATGTAAGTAATAATGCAGCATGTGCTTTATCACCTTGTGATGCTGCCGTGATCAAAGCAACTGGTTTATCTGAAAATGCAGTTGATGCAACCGTCCAGTCGAGCAAATTTTTTAGAGCGCCCGGTACACCAAATGCATATTCAGGAATACAAAAGAAAACACCATCGGCCTCTGTTACGAGTTTTATAAAGTTTGCAACCGGTGCAGGTATCTCGTCACTGTCATTAAAAGCAGGGATCGCCGCAAGGCTGTTGTATATTTTAAAATCAACATGAGCAGGGAACGGTTTTGCTACCACATTCAATACGGCACTTGCAGAAGAAGTTGGCCGAAGGCTCCCGGAAATGCCTAGTATCCTGGTTTTGTTTTGAGACATTTTGGTTTATTATTTTATTCTAATAATAAGTTTTAAAAATGCCACGAAGACACAAAGTCTCAAAGTTGCACAAAGGAAAAATACAATAGAATGCTTCGTGTTACTTGGTACCTTTGTGCCTTTGTGCAAAAAAACTATAAAGCTTTAGTATTGATCCTATTAATCAACTCCGCCACAAGCCCCGTCCACCCCGTTTGATGTGAAGCGCCCACGCCCCTCGAATTATCGCCATGAAAATATTCATAAAATAAAACAAGGTCCTTAAAATTTTCATTCAACTGGTAAATAGTTTCACTTCCATTTATCTTTCGTTTTTCATTTTCATCTTTTTCAAAAACAGATACCAGGCGTTTACTTAATTCATTGGCAATTTCATTGATCATCATTTTATTTCCTGAACCTGTAGGGTATTCAATCTTAATTTCATTTTTATAATATTCACCATAACGTTCCAATGCAAGTATGATGAGGTAATTCATCGGCATCCATACCGGCCCGCGCCAGTTGCTGTTACCTCCGAATAGGGATGTATGGCTTTCACCGGGTTCATACGATAAACCAAATTGCCTGCCTTCAATCGTAACGGCATAACCCTTTTCATGTACTTTAGAAATAGAACGAATACCGCCGCCTGATAAAAATTCTTTTTCATCCAGCAATGCTTTTAATAACCTTTCAAGTTTTACTTTCGGAACAAGTGATAAAAGTATATCTGCATTGTCATTCAATTCTTCAATCACAACATACTCTTTATTCTTTTCTCTTTGTTTTTGAAACCATTTTAAACGCTTGTGAAAGTCGGGCACTTTTTCTAAAAGATCTTTCTTTAAAACAAACATGGGAAATAATGTTGACAGGCCCGCAATGCTGCGTATTTTTAAAGGAATAAAACCCTGCCCGGGTAATTCTAGTACATCATAAAAAAAACCTTCATCATTGTCCCAGCTTCCTGTCCAGTCTTTTCCCATCCTGTTCAGTGCTTCGGCGATATAAACAAAATGCTCAAAGAATTTAGTGGTCACGTCTTCATAACTGTCATCGTATTGAGCGATCTCCAAAGCCATCTCCAGCATATTCAAACAATACATCGCCATCCAACTTGTTCCATCAGCTTGTTCAAGGATACCTCCACCCGGTATATCATTGCCCCTATCGAACAAACCGATATTGTCAAGTCCCAATACACCGCCTTCAAAAACATTGTTACCTTTTTCATCTTTCCGGTTTACCCACCAGGTAAAATTTATAAGTAATTTCTGGAACACACGTTTTAAAAAAGAAATATCAGGATTACCTGTTTTATTTTTATCGATCTTATACACCTGCAAACAACTCCATGCATGCACCGGCGGGTTCACGTCACCGAAAGCCCATTCGTATGCCGGCAATTGTCCATTGGGATGCATGTACCATTCTCTTAAAAATAAAATGAGCTGATCCTTGGCAAATTGTGGATCGATCATGGCCAATGGGATGCAATGAAAACCAAGGTCCCATGCGGCATACCATGGATACTCCCATTTATCCGGCATCGAAATAATATCTTCATTGTTCAATGAGGGCCATAAATGGTTGCGTCCTTTTTTCCTGCTTTCGGGTGGTGCCGGTAAACCAGGATCGCCATGTAACCAACGGGTAATATCTAAATTATAATATTGCTTACTCCAAAGCATACCTGCAAATGCCTGGCGCTGTATGTTCATTTGATCTTCGTTCGTTGCAGCCGTTATACTTTTATAAAATTCATCAGCTTCTTGTAGCCTGTTAACAAATACATCACTAAAAGACTGATCAAAAGGATCATCTTTAATATGATGTTTACACAGCCTGAGTTTAACTGTTACCGACGATGTTGCAGCAATATTGAATTCATACATCGGTGCAAATTTGGTTCCCTGTTTTTTTTCTTCCAGCCATTTAAAATCCTGTTGCTGAATGGCTTTGTGAAATGCATCTTTTACATAGGGCTGTGCATTGGGTTGTTCATACAGCCGTTCAGTATTTGTTTCATTTTCGGTGAACAGTGTTCGCACCGGCGTTTCAAAATAAAAATGATAACCAGCTTCCCAATAATGATCAATTTTTACCTGGCCGAAATTTGCTGAAGCTTCTTTAAGGTACATGTTTGGTTTGTTATGCATCAATCCAAAGCTCCATAAATTGCGAAACCATGTAGTTGGTAACAATGCAATATAAGCTGGTTCATTGCCACGGTTACTGATCGTTATTTTAATGCAAATATCTTCTGCATCATTTTTTGCATATTCGGTTACAACATCAAAATATTTGTTCTCATTAAAAATGCCCGTATCAAGCAATTCATATTCGCCTTCCAATTTTGAACGATCCTTATTTGCATTTATAAGATCTTCATATGGAAATGCAGATTGCGGATATTTATACAAATGCTTCATATAAGCATGTGTGGGCGTGTTATCAAGATAGTAGTACAATTCTTTCACATCTTCTCCATGATTGCCTTCATTACCTGTTAATCCAAATAATCTTTCTTTTAAGATGGGATCTTTCCCGTTCCACAATGCAATTGCAAAACAAATATGTTGCTGGTCATCGCTGATGCCCGCAATACCATCTTCTCCCCAGCGATATACACGGCTCCTTGCATGATCATGTGGAAAATAATCCCATGCATTGCCGTTAGCGCTGTAATCTTCCCTCACTGTGCTCCATTGACGCTCGCTTAAATAAGGTCCCCATTTTTTCCAGGTGGGGTCTTGCAATCTTTGTTGTTCAGCATTCATTTTTTAGTTATTTGTTTGCCGGCATTAAATCTGGTCTCAGCATCGTTGTGTCACTCCCTTGTACTTTTATAGCTTTACGCAGCGGGGGTTTCACGCAAAGTAGTGAAGATTCGCAAAGAGGCAAAGAAGTCTTTGTGCCCCTTGTCTGCCGGCAGACAGGTTTGCGTGAAATATTTATCTATTTTTGATCATTATGTACGAACTCATCAGGAAAAATATCTCCCGTTTTATCAATCTTACCGAAGATGAGTTTGAAATATTTACTTCGTTATTAAAACATCGTAAACTAAAACGCAAACAATACCTGTTACAGGCCGGCGATATTTGTCGTTATGAATCATTCGTGATCAAAGGTTGTCTCCGCACTTTTTCTGTTGATGATAAGGGCCAGGAGCATGTGTTACAATTTGCAATAGAAGATTGGTGGACCGGCGACCTGCATAGTTTTTTTACCGAAACAGCTTCTTACTATAATATTGAAGCATTGGAAGAAACAGAAGTATTGCAGATCGACAATGACTCCCTGGAAAAACTTTATGTAACTGTTCCAAAATTTGAACGCTTTTTTCGCATTCTCATGCAGAAATCCCTCATTACTTTTCAAAAAAGAGTTATGAATACGATAAAAGAAAAAGCTGAGGATCGTTATGTTGAGTTCATTAATAAATACCCGCAACTGGAACAACGTATCCCACAGCACCAGCTTGCATCTTATCTTGGTATTACACCTGAATCGTTGAGTCGTATACGTAAACAGCTTTCCGTACGAAAGAGCTAAGAGCTATAAGCTGCGAGCTATGAGCCATGAGCTTTGAGCCAGTATATTATATTTTTAGTTTCCATCTTAAAAAGTATGAGCTTCCAAAATTGGAGATATGCTCACAGCTCACAGCTCGTAGCTCACAGCTCACAGCTCGTAGCTCACAGCTTCTTATCCTACATCAACGTTTTTTCTTACCATACCTCATTGGATACCGGCATCCGGTAAAGCTATTTTTGTGTCATAATTAATCACAGCTAAAAATTAAATGACATGAACAACTTAACAGAAAAATTAAATGATCTTAACCAACTGGTATTAAACGGGCAACTTTTGGACGCATTTGAGAAATACTACCACGACGATGTGCAAATGCAGGAAAATGAAATGCAGCCAACTATCGGCAAGAAGGCAAATGAAGCAAGAGAAAAACAATTCCTTTCAGACATTGTTGAATTCCGCAACGCAGAAGTTTTAAATATGGCCGTTGGTGATGATGTTTCTTTTGTGGAATGGAAATTCGATTACACGCATAAAGAATGGGGCGTGCGCAATTACACACAGATTTCTAAACAACTTTGGAAAGATGGTAAGATCATTCACGAACAATTTTTGTACAACAACTAAAATTATTTTATGACAAAGAAATTATTTTTTACCAATAACGATATCAGTATTGCCATCCTGCGCATCACCTTAGGAATTGTGATGTTGGGGCATGGATTGCAAAAAGCATTCGGATTGTTTGGCGGTTTTGGCTGGACAAATACCGTTCATTATTTTACCGATACAGTAGGAGTACCAGCTGCACTGGGAGGCTTTATCATACTGATTGAAACACTTGGGGCCTTGTTATTGATCTTTGGTTTTGCAGGAAGGGTACAGGCGGTTTTGATGATCGCAGTAATAACAGGGGCTTTTTTTGTTGATCACTTACCCAATGGGTTTTTTATGAACTGGTTTGGCAACCATAAAGGAGAAGGATATGAGTTTGACCTGTTGTTTGTGGCGATTGCGGTGGTGATACTGATAAAGGGTAGTGGGAGATTCTCAATCGATAGACTATTGCATGCTAAAATTTAAGATCTAAGATGTAAGATCTAAGATGTCTTTCAATTCGGAGCGTATTCATATTTACAAATAGGCTTCAATACAAATCTTAGATCTTACATCTTAGATCTTAGATTTGCCACATTCTTACAACTTCATCAAAATTCGGAAACAGGTCAACCATTGCATGAAGTGCCATCACCAGGTAAATATTTTTTGTGCGGTACCAAACGATCCCTAAAAAAATTCCTGCCAATGACATGGCGGAAATGGTATACGCAGCAAAAAATCCAAATGGAAGTTGTTCGCTGATGCCTTCGCTTTCTGCGCCACGTAAATACAAACCCGGCGCATGTGCAAGCCCGAAGATCAACCCACTGATAAGGATACCTGCAACCGGTGATTTTAGCAATACCGTGATCCTGGATTGCAATACCGCCCGGAAGAAAAATTCTTCTATCAGGCCGGCAACAATAAAAAGCCACAGGAATGCAAGTGGCATACCGGTGATCAGTTCTTTAGTAGTAAACATCCTGCCACGAAGCGGTCTTGCTCCACCACTAAAAAAATACTGGTACAATAATATTAATACAGAAAGAATAATAAAAAGCAAAACTGTTTTACGGTTAATGCTGTTTTTTTTCGGTGCAAATCCAAAGTCCTTTAAAGAAAATCCCGCGACCTTATACAGCATGAATGGTATGATCACAAAAACCAATAGCTTTTTTATGAATATTACAATTTCCTTTTTCCAATGAACAGCTAAAAGGCTGCCAGGTATCATTTTGTTGATCATCGCAGTTCCATAGGTTACATACCACACGAAAAAAAATACAAGACCGGTTACCAGTATTGGTTCCATTGTAAAAGAAGGCCTGTCAGAAATGGCGGGTTCATTCGTTTTTAATAATAACCATGAAACAACCGGAAGCATTATTCCAAAACAAATTAAGATACTTAGCGGATCAGAAAATGGCTGGTTAAATTGTAAGGTTAATGCCAATACAGATATTAAGTAAATTATAAAAAAGCCAATGAAATATTTGTTCCTGGCGAGTTGTAGCATGTTAGTTGGGATTAGGGGTGATGATTTGTTGAATAAAAGTAAAAAATTTAATGGATGATCCTGATATCGCTACGAACTTTTACCGCAGGGTCGCTAAGACGCAAAGAGTAAAATACTCAGCGGCTTTACGCGACTGTGGTTATTGTGGCTTGGCTTTTGTAACTTTTTAATTGCAACAACCAATCATCATAAATAAAGTAATATGAAACGTTTATTAATTATTGTCATTGGATTTTTACTTAGCATGCCATTACATGCACAAACAAAGATGACGGAAAAAGAAGATACCAAATTATCACCAACAAAAACAGATGGCTTGTTGATGAAAGATGGGAAAATGATGCAGATGAAAGATGGCCAGGCTATAGCAATTGAAAAAGATATTACACTTAAGAACGGAACGATCGTAATGACAGATGGTACAATAAAAACCAAAGGCGGAAAAACGATCATCCTCAAAAATGGCGACTGGATAATGACTGATGGTACAATCAAATATAAACCTGTAAAGAAAAATCCGGTTAAAAATAAAATGAACTAATTGTTTTAAAAATTTGATTTCACGCAAAGGCGCAAAGGTTAAATAAAAAAGGCGCAAAAAATTTATTATTACCTTGCGTCTTTGCGATAATCTTTGCGCCTTTGCATGAAATCAATAAAAATATAAAGATGCAACCCATTAATCTTCTCAAAAAATTCGATCTCTTTAGTGATCATTGGAGCCCAAAGATCATTGGTGAATTAAATGGACAGGCCATTAAGCTTGCTAAAGTGAAAGGTGAATTTGTGTGGCATGATCATAAAGATGAGGATGAAATGTTCTTCATAGTAAAAGGGAAATTAAAAATTGAATTCAGGGATAAAGCCGTTGAATTAAATGAAGGAGAGATGCTCATTGTTCCAAAAGGAGTAGAGCACAAACCTGTTGCGGAAGAAGAAGTATGGTTAATGTTGTTTGAGCCCATTGCAACTAAACATACAGGTGAAGTAAAGCATGAACTTACTGTAGAAAGTTATGATTGGATATGATGTAGCTTTGTTTTTATATTTTATCTATTGCCGGGAAATTAAAAATCAGTTTCTTTGGGAATACCAAAATATTATACTCATATGAAAGCAGTCATTACTTTTTTTCTTTTTCTTAGCTCTACCTGCTTATTTGCACAGGAGACATATCTAAAAATATTTGCAGCACAGAAAACCGGCGGAGGAGCCATCATTTATGGAAAGAATGATGCATTCTGCCCGGTATCAGTTTCGCTTGAATTGAATTTGAAAAACCTGGGTTTTACAAATGAAGGAAAGCAATTCATTGTAATACCTCCTAAAACGGATAGTTTTAATCTTGGAGAACTGAATGTAATAGATCCAAAAAAGGGAACTAAATATTCTTATCACTATACTTTTAATTACGGTGACAGGAATCTCAAGAGCTATGATAATGATTTTGTCTACAGTTTACCTTTTCAAAAAGGTAAAAGTTTTATTCTTTACCAGGGTTATAACGGCAACTTTTCTCACCAGGATGCAAATGCATTGGACTTTACCATGCCGGAAGGAACTGAGGTGTTGGCGGCACGCGACGGTATTGTTATTAAAGTAGTGCAAAATAATACGGAATCCTGTCCCAATAAAGATTGTATGAAATACAATAACGAGATATTTGTTTACCATCCCGATGGAACGTTTGCCACATATGCGCACATTAAATACAATGGGGCCAGGGTAAAACCAGGAGATCAGGTGAAAGCAGGCGACCTGATCGCTTACAGCGGAAACACGGGTTGGAGTAGTGGCCCACATTTGCATTTTGCATGTTATTTTAATGGCTTTGAGAGAAACAATACGATCACTACAAAATTCAAAGTGAAAGAAGGAAGTGCGCCGGAGTATTTGCAAGAGAAGAAAACTTATCTCAAAGAGTACTAATAGAATTTTCAATATACAACGTACAATATTCAATATTCACCGAAATGCATTTTACCTGAACATTGAATATTGTACGTTGTATATTGAAAATTAAAAATCGTACTTAGTATATGTAGTGCCAACATTTTCTAAAAAGAAAAATCATAAGACAGCTATTAAGTATTTTTATTATCCTATCAACAATTTTGCTTTTTCAGCATCTATCTCTTTCTCCCATTTTGCAACCACGATTGTTGCCGTTGCATTCCCAATGATGTTGGTAATGGCACGTCCTTCACTCATAAACTTGTCAATGCCAAATATGAGTGCAATGGCGGTAATTGGAATATGCTCAACAGCTGGTAGTGTAGCCGCTAGTGTTATGAACCCGCTTCCTGTTACACCGGCAGCACCTTTTGAAGTAAGTAGTAGTACAAGCAATAAAGTAATTTGATGTGAAATGTCGAGTGGCGTATCTGTGGCCTGTGCAAGAAATACTGCAGCCATTGTAAGGTAAATAGATGTGCCATCTAAATTAAAAGAATAACCAGTTGGAACAACAAGGCCCACGACAGGTTCTGAAACACCGAGGTTTTTTAATTTTTGCATCATGCTGGGCAATGCGGATTCGGAAGACGAAGTGCCGAACACAATGAACAATTCTTCTTTTATATATTTTAATAAGCGGAATATATTGAATCCATATATTTTTAAAATGCTTCCAAGGATAATTATAATGAACAGGATGCAGGTAATATAAAATGAAAGCATCAGTTGTCCCAATGAAGCGAGTGAACTCAGCCCATATTTTCCAATCGTAAAAGACATGGCGCCCAGTGCCCCGATGGGAGCAAGTTTCATGATCCATTTAATAATAATGAAAAATGCCTGCTCAAATGATTTAATGCCTTTTAATAATGTTGAAGAGCGAGTGCCCATTTTTGATAATGCAAAACCAAATAAAACAGAAAAAAGTAAAACCTGCAACAGGCTGTTTGTTGACAATGCACTTATGATATTTTCCGGGATGATATTCAAAATAAAATCCACCACACCGTGTCCTTTACTTTCTGTAACATAGCCCGCTACTGAACCTGCATCTAAAGTTTTTGGATCAACATGCATACCTGCACCCGGTTTTAAAATATTAACCACCAGCAAACCGATGATCAATGCAATGGTTGTTACGATTTCAAAATAAAGGATGGCTTTTATTCCTACACGTCCAACTTTTTTTGTATCCTGCATATTGGCGATACCTGTTACGATGGTACAAAAAATGATGGGAGCGATCATCATTTTAATGAGCTTGATAAAAGCATCACCGAGGGGTTTTAATTCAACAGCGAAAGAAGGATAGAAATGTCCAAGCAATACTCCAATCCCAATTGCGATCAATACCTGGATGTAAAGGCTTTTGAGATATTTCATGTTGCTGGTTAGATTTGGTATACAAGATATGAAAAATGATGAGTCAGTAACAAGGGTATCACGCAAAGGCGCAAAGAAAAAATGCAAAAGATCGCAATGGGTCATCCCTTTGCTTCTTAGCGAATCTTAATTGTCTTTGCGTGAAACCTTAAAACAATCTTTTTATTTTAAAAGTAAACATAAAGATCAAAGCAAGTAACAACACTACAAAATGAATTATGAAAATAGCAAAGGCAGTTATTGCAGTCCATGATCCTGGTGTATGAATGAAAAAGCTAAAAACAGAAACTCCTAAAAATAAAATTTCAATGCCCAGTAAGACCATCTCACGCAATTCGTAAATATGTTGCGTGATGCGCAATTGTTTTCTTATCCAGTATAATAATATGGAAAGTGATGTAATGAAATTGATAAGGGAAATTAATTCTAGTTCCTGGTATGCCCGCAAACCGGTAAGAAACACAGCCATATAAATAAGCATGAAAAAAATGATCGTCGCTTTAACCTGGTTATTTGATGCCGGCATAATGGATAACTGTAAGGTTTCGATACAAGTTACACCAAATTGAGTTTAGAGGTGAAGCTTAAAATACACCGGGGAACTAAAATTAAAAGTTATAAATTCAAAACTCTGAATTATTTTCTTTTTCTTTATCAAACTATGAGAATAAATCTTCTTCTATTAACTATTTTGTTGGCAAGCTTAAAAGCCTTTTCACAAGACGTTGAAATAATCCAGTTGCCAATTGTGTACAAACAAAATAATGTTAAGGCCAGGATACGGCTGGGACTATTTAAGGCTATTAATTATTTTAACCATGACGGGTTGTTATCAGAAATAATAAATATTTCCGGGCCTGCAAAAAATTATATTTACGGCGAAAGATTCGAATACGACAGTGCACAAAATCTCATAACGGATACTTGTTACAGGATCATTCCTAAGGATAGTTCGAAAAAACCGTATCCTGATATTCACGATACTATTTATAGTTTAAAATTAGAACATGATTCATTACACAGACTCATAAAAATAAATATTGCCGATACATCCATGAAAGTGTATGCTGATTTTTCTTTTTCATATGATCCTTATATTAAAACAAGAAAATATTTCGGCTGGCAATCGGATAGCACAGTCATTGTGATTCAATACGATGAATACTTGCAGGAAAAAAATATTAACAGTACTACTTATGACAAAAATGGGAAGCTGAAGTATTCCTCTTTTATGGAATATAAAAATATTTATAACAAGAGCGGCAGATTAAAAAAGCGAAAAGTAAAAACATCATTAACCCCTTTCGATTCTCAAACAACATATTCGCTGGCTTACCCGGTAAAACATGAGTATACTTATTTAAAGAATGGTCTTTTAAGTGAGATTACAACTACGAATGGTGAAGGCAGGGTTTTTAAAACATCATTTGAATATGAGTATTGGTAATGTTCGCATCGGTAATTGTCCATGCCAACTGTCAATTGGCATTCTCTATAAAATATATTAACTTTCCAAAAAACGTCGCAATATGAAAACGATTTCTTTTATTTTAATTTCCGCTCTCATTTTTGTTTGCAGTTGTAAAAAACATCATGATAATGTGGTGCCGATCAATTGTGACGGACTTGTAACTGATACGTTGGGTACGGGTGATACTGCAAAAATATATATGGTAAATGCCTTTACTCCTAATGGGGATGGTTTGAATGATGTTTGCCGGGGTATTGTTTTTGGCGGATCATCTTACATACTTACGATCTATGATGAAAATAACAATGTTGTTTTTACAGGGACAACCCATACTGATTATTTTGAGCCCACTTTACCTTCCACTTATACAAAATATTATTACAAGATGCAGGTAACAACTGCACAAGGACATCATATCGGTGAGTGTGGTGATCTGTATGCGATGTCATGTCGTCCCTCAAATTTAACACTGAACGATCTGCGACTCGAGGATGAGTTGACGTATTCGGGGTGGACGCATACTACAATCGATACGATTGCAAATCATGCCTGCCAATAAAGCTACAAGCTGTTAGCTATAAGCTGCAAGTTGGTTCTGATAATTTAAAAGTCTACAACAATAATGAACAGG
Organism: Ferruginibacter sp.; assembly: GCA_047601875.1. GTDB lineage: Bacteria > Bacteroidota > Bacteroidia > Chitinophagales > Chitinophagaceae > Ferruginibacter. The sequence continues at coordinate 3,846,283 of JASGIL010000001.1, forward strand.
CTTATAGCTCGTGGCTTGAAGCTTGTAGCCAAAACTACTTCACTGTTAAAGTATAAATAACCATATTCTTCAGCTCTTCTTCATTTCCATCGCTTGCTTCAATGTTCGTTTTTATTTTGAAATTGAATTTCTCCAATAGTTTTGAAGAATTGAGATTGTTGATGTGTGTATAAGCTTTTATCGTTTTCAGTTTTATTTTATTGAATGAAAGATCGAGCACAGCTTTGATCGCTTCCTGCATGATGCCTTTGCCATGCTGAGCCGGATCCAATTCATATCCTATTTCTGCAACAGAGCGGTCGCCGGTAAAATTCCATAGACAAACTGTTCCGATGAGTAAAGAAGGATCTTCCCTTAATGTGATTGCCCAATAATACCATTCATTTTTGTCTATACCGCTGTTGATCTTTTCAATAAACCTGGTCGCTTCTTCCAATGATTGTGTTCTTGGCCTGTCAAGAAATTCATTCACACGATCATCGGATCTTAATTTAAAAATGGCTTCCGTATCAGCAATTGTTAACTGCCTGAGATATGTGCGTTCGGTTGTTGCTGATAGAAATGGTATGGAATAGGGCATACTCATTTTTTATTTCGATAATATTTTCCTGCAATATAAGAAAGCGGGATAGCGATGCAAAAGATAAGGATCAATATTGCAATGGTTGCACTTTGAAGGGTAGGGGTAATTTTGGGTGCTGCTGTTAAGGAAAGCACAATGTATTGCATAACGGCCCACATGAAAGGTCCATACAATATGGCGATTACAATTTTATTTTTTAAAATGCGGTATAGTTTTGGAAATACCAGGAAGAAAAAACATGTAAATGAATATGCAACCCCGAAATGAAAAAGCAATCCCCATACTTTCATTTCATCTCCTCTTGAAAATGCGGCCGGGCCGAAGACTGCACTTGAAATAAATGTGAGTACATTCAATGGGTTCTTGCCGTTTTTAATATAATACTGGATGAATGCAGCAGAAATATCGAGTGTTCCAACCAATAAGCCTGCCTTTACAGTTTTGGAAATGAAGGTTGCCATGGTTTGAAGTTATTTTAAAAAATTAAAAATTAAGCATTAAAAATTATGAATGGTTTTAGATATAGAATTCAATTATGATTCCCCGAAGCATATCGTTTTGCCTGGATGATCTTTTAATTTTTAATTCTTAATTTTTAATTCGAAAAAGCAGCTTTTTCGCCACACAGAGTGTCTGAAATAAAAACACCCAACTATGAAACGTCTTAAATTCCTTCCGCTTATATTTTGTTTTTTCGTAGCATGCAAAAAGCATCATGAAGATGTTAAGCAACAGGTTGCCGGGCAATGGGAATGGGTAAGTTCTTTCGGTGGCATTGCAGGAATGAGCTATACGCCACAAAGTACGGGACAGACATGGGGATTAAAATTAAATGCAGATCTGAGTTTTATACAAACCGGTAATTTTTCCGGCAGCGATACCGGTATCTATTCTACCACACAGGAAACCACTGGCTCATCAACTACAGATTATCTTAATCTTTTCTTTATTCATACCGGGGATAAAAAGTATAGTTATACATTTTTATCTGATACATTGGTATTGGATGATGGGAATGTGGATGGATTGATAAGTAAGTTTGTGCAGAGGTGATATCTCGAAATGTGTGATGTATGATGTTAGATGTATGATGTCTCCTGGATTGAAGAGATTATCTCGAATTGAATGACATCATACATCATACATCTCAGATCATACATCATAGACCATACATCTCACATTTTTTCCATCCACCATTCTCCCTCATCCTCATAATTATTATTGAATTGCCATTTACCGGCAAGCTTTGTTGGGCAGGTATGTAACAACCCCGTTACAAAATGCGACTGTTGTGTAGCTGTTACTATATAATAAGCATTGAAAGTGGAATCATTCAGTGCCCAACTGCCTGAACCAATAACTTCATTCGCTGCATTTAGCAGGTACAACTGGCTGTTAGGTTGTATATCAAAACTAAAATAAGCAGGGGTACTTCTTGTTGTTATTTTGTATTCACCGATCCAAAGACCTTTAATAATATCAATATTATTAGTAACTGAATTGTTACCTGGTGAGCGGTTAACGATCGCATCATCTTTTTTACATGATATAAGGCAAAATAAAAGCAATGCTGCAATAACAGAGATTTTTAAAAAGTTCATTGTTTGAAGTTTTAATATTTATAACAGTTCGAAATTATATACTACTATTTCCCTGCAGCAAATGAATAAGTAAAAGGCAGGTCTTGTTTTATTATTGGCTGCTGAATAAAATCAAAATGAGTAAACGGTTGTTGCTGTAGAGTAAAAGGAGATAAAATGTATGATCTAAGATGTAAGATCTAAGATGTCTTCAATTCGATAGGTATTTCTATTTATAAGAAAGCTCCAGGTATAAGGAAATCTTAGACCTTAAATCTTACATCTTAGATTTTCTCTTCTACCAAATGCCAGTTTTTGCCTACGAAATGACAAATAGCAAGATTTCCTTCTTCAACACTCCATACTTTATATGAAAAATACTCCTGTCGCTCATTGGTAGAAAATACAACCCTGTTTGTATAATTCAATTTAAAGCCGCCTGTAGCCGGTATATTTTTGTGTCCTGATCAATAATCAATGCGCATTGAAAGTTTCAGAAAAAAGAAAACAAATTTTAAAACAGGGCGGATCAAAAAAACATATCGGCCTTAAATCAAATCAATTAACAAAAAAATTATTTACAAAAACTAAAAGTAAGATCATGAAAAAGTCAATTTTATTAGCAGCAATCGCAGTAGTAGCTTCATTAACTGTTATTACAACAGCAAAAGCACAAAAAGGAATTTATGCAGGAGCCCAGGGGGTGGCGCAAATCAACATCATGTTCAATGAATCAGATGCAAACAAACCAGGAGCTGATTACAAATCGAAATTAGGAACCTCATTTGGATTGAGTGGTGGTTACAATTTTACAAAGAACATGGGGGTAGGGGTAGAAGTAATGTACAGTACCATGAAACAGAAATATTCTGATAACACAACCCGTTTTACTCAGCGTTTTGATTACCTGAAAATACCAGTGGTATTTACTTACAACTCAAACCCGGACCGTAAGTTTATGTTTACTGCAAAAGCAGGTCCGCAGTTGGGTATCTTATTGAAGTCTGATATTTCAAAAGCATCTGATCCAAAATTAAACGGTAATGTAAAATCACAGTATGAAAAACTGACCCTTGGAGCGATGATCGGCACCGGTGTAAGAATGCGTTTAACTGAAAAGATGGTGCTTGATGCGGGTGTACGCTTCGACGGAAGTTTTACAAACACTGAAAAGAAAAACCATCATGGTTATAACACAGGAAGAACAAGTTCACATGATATCAATGCAGGATTGGAAATGGGGATCAAGTATTTCTTTTAAGTAACAACAACAAATATCCATTATAAACCGGGGCTCCTGAGAGGGAGCCCTTTTTTGTGGTTTGTAATAATTTGAAGTTTGTGCTGGTGAGAAATATTCAATATTCAACGTACAATGTTCAATTTTCCAGAGCACTTCGTTGAATATTTTACATCTAATTGCTCCTTTCTACCGTCCAGTATCCTGAATCCTCGTACTGATCGCTGTACTGCCATTTCCCGTAGAGACGAACAGGTGTAGCAGAAGTATCAAGCTCACCAGTCAGCGTATATGTAATCCCGGTAGCAGCCACGTTGTAAGATGCATTTAATACAGAATTATTCAGTGCCCAGTTGCCTGAACCAATATCCTGGTTGTTTGCATTTAGTAATATAAGATGGCCGCCAGTTTGTAACTCAAAACTGAAATACACGGGTGGAGTCCTGCTGGTTGATGTAGATTCGCCAACCCAAACACCTGTTACCAGGTTTTGGTTAGAAGATGGTGCAGGTACTGGTGTTACGATTGGCGGCGTAACATCTACATCTTTTTTACAGGAAACAAAACCTACAGAGAGCACGAATGCTGTGAGCGAAATTTTAATGATTTTCATTGCTTTACTTTTTTGTTTTAATTAAATGATAGAACAAAACTATTGTCGCAGCAATGAATGAGAAAGCTGCTTTGAGTAAATGGGTTTATCTGCCTGGTAAATGGAAGGAATGCTGAATGCTGAGTTTTGAATTCTGAATTCTAGTTAGTTGTTAAGATGTTTTTTAATTAAACCAGTTATTAAATCCGGGAATTACTCACAACTCAGCATTCAGAATTTTTTCGCCGTTAACTCATTCCCCTTTACCATTTACTCATTGAGCACTGCCTGCGAAATTTTACCTGCTAACTTCATATATAATAATACATTCCTGGTTTTTATTCGAGCAGCAGATCATGAAATGGAAATATGCCCCATATATAACGGTATTGTTTTTATCCATCCTTATTGGACAGATCCGTTATTTTATGATCCCCGAATGGCCGGTTACAATACACCTGTTTGTTTCTGCCGGGCAATTTTTTTTGCTGCTTGTTTTCTGGTTCATCATTAAGATCGTTGGTAAATATTTTGAGAAGAAATTCCCATCTGCAAAAGATTTTGGAAAACGCATCATGTTACAAATAGGATGTTCGTTGCTGCTGACCATTCCTTTAATGATCATGCTATATTTATTTGGTCGTCCACATATGCCGGCATTTGCATCAAAACAATTCGTTTCCCTGGCTTTCACACTTGCAATAGTGATCGTTATCCTGCTGAATTTTGGTTTATCGGCCCAGTTCTTTTTCAGGAAATGGCAAAAGTCAATAGAAGATAAAAAAAACATACAACTGGAATTGCTGGAAACAAAACAGAAACAGGCCGAAATAGAAATGAAAGCTTTGCGGGCGCAGATGAATCCACATTTTATTTTCAATTCTCTTAATTCGATCAATAAATATATACTTACGAACGACCAGGTCAATGCATCCAAATACCTTACCCGTTTTGCCAAACTTATCCGGTTAATATTGGATAATTCAAACAGCAGGGAAGTTGCAGTTTCTGATGAACTGGAGGCATTAAGACTTTATATTGAAATGGAACTATTGCGTTTTACAAATAAGTTTTCATACGAAATAAAAGTTGACAAAGATGTGTCTGCAGATACCATACAAATTCCTCCTTTAATAATACAACCCTTCGTAGAAAATGCTATATGGCACGGATTGTTGCACAAGGAAACAGAAGGTAAGTTGTCGATATCTGTGCGAAGAACAATTGATAGTATGCTCCAATGTTGCGTGGAAGATAATGGAATTGGCCGCATTAAAGCGAGAGAAATGAAAAGTAAATCTGCTACCACAAATAAATCTATGGGAATGAAATTAACTGAAGAACGAATAAATATGCTTAATAAGAATAGTTTATTCAAAGCTACTGTGAGTATTCTTGATCTGCAGAACGAGCATTGTGAACCAACAGGAACAAAAGTGATTATTACAATACCTTTTTAAAATTGAAATTATGATACGTTGTATATTAATAGACGATGAGGCAGATAGCCTTGAAGTAATGGAAATGCTGCTGAAAACCTATTGCCCGCAGGTGAAGATAGAAGCAGTTTGCAATAGTGCGGAAAAAGGCATTGTTGCCATCAACCAATTCAGGCCCGATGTTGTTTTCCTTGATATAGAAATGCCAAACATGAATGGCTTCGATATGCTTGAGCATTTTGATGAATTATTTTTTAACGTGGTGTTCATTACAGCGTATCACCAGTTTGCCATTAAGGCATTTCGTTATAGTGCACTTAATTACCTGTTGAAACCGGTTGATCCTGAAGATCTCCTGGATACGATCCGCCGGATAGAAAAAAATAAAGCAATACCGCTGCGTGAACAGATGGATCTTTTGATGCAAAGTGTAAACAATAAAACAAATCAAACGATCTCAAGAATTGCTTTAACCACATCCTACGGAATGTTATTTGTAGAAACAAAAGATATTGTTTTTTGTGAATCGAACGATAACTATACAAACGTGAAGCTTGCAGGTGGCCAAAAATTACTGATCTCAAAAACATTAAAAGAAATCGACCAAACACTTTCCGGTCCTGATTTTTATCGCATACATAATTCGTTTCTTATTAACCTGGGGCATATACAGAAATTTGTAAAAGGAGATGGCGGTTATGTTGTGATGAATGATGAAACGATTGTAAGCATTTCACGAACAAAAAAGCAGGAGTTTCTCGAGATGTTCTCCAGGTTCTAGCAATGGGTAAAGTATGATAGCAAAATATTTTTGGATGGCAGGGACAGTTCCTTTTATTGTTCTTGGAACGATTCACCTGTTCTATACTTTTTTTACCAATAAATTCTCAGCAAGGAATGCTATCATTGATGAAGAAATGAAAAATGCTTTCCCCGTATTAACAAAAGAAACAACTATTTGGAAGGCCTGGATTGGTTTCAATGCCAGCCATGCTTCCGGCGCAATGTTCATTGGGATCATAAACTTGTTGATCGCTGTTCAATATGATTTTATCTTAAAAAATTTTTTATTTCTTGCGCTCAATATTTTTACCGTTTTATTTTATCTCGGGCTTGCAAAAAAATACTGGTTCCGTATTCCTTTCATTGGGATACTTTTATCTGCAATTTGTTTTATAACCGCTGCTGCTTTTGTTTTTATTGGGTGATCTTTAATTGCCGATTGCCGATTGCCGATTGCCGATTGCCGATTGCCGATTGCCGATTGCCGATTGCCGATTGCCACTGCCTGCTCATTCAAAAACACCATTCACTCAACACCCATTTTTCACCACCACGCCTCATCCTACTTTTACCCTGTAATCAAAATATTTAATTTATAAAATTTAAAACAATGACAATTTCAAAGCATTTTATCCTGAAACTAACGGCAATGGCTGGGCTGGTATTATTTTTAACAACGGCGCTTACTTCCTGTAAAAAGGATAAAGCAGAAGGATCTTCATCTTCTTCAATAGAGGGAAGCTGGGCCGGTAAAAGAGGCGATGCAGGTGAAACACCTGGTTATGATTTCCGTTTTACTATTAAAGCTGGCGGCGCCATTGATGCCACCAACGCATCTGGTGCTGTAAAAGGAAGCGGAAGCTGGACATTGAATGGAACTGAGTTCAAAGCTAATTACCAGTTTGTAGCCCCCTTATTTACAAAGTACCAGGTGAAAGGTAATTACGATGCTGCAACAGGAAAAATAAGCGGTGTATGGGGATTTGATGATGGCCTTTATGAAGAAGGAACATTTTATCTTGATAAACTGCAATGAAAGAAAAATGTAAGATAAAGTTTAGCCATGCGGCCCGTTTTTGAACGGCCGCTTTTTTCTATTTAAACTTTATGCCGGGAAAAAATATTCAATATTCAACGTACAATGTTCAATATTCAAGTGCACTTCGTTGAGCATTGAACATTGTACGTTGAATATTGAGCATTTTTAGAGACTGAAGTAATTATATTTAGAAAATTATTGATCATTAGGTGAAGAACATTTTCATTTAAGAGGAAAACCGCCGACAGGGTTTGCAACCGCTGCGGGGGTGAAGCATCACCTCCTCACAATCTTTCCATCAATATACTGTTTCAAAAAATCATCCTTAAAACTTTGTCCAAGTGGAATTTCAGTAGTGTGAATATATATCACTTCGTTGTCGAATGAAGTAATGTGTAATGTATTCACGATATATGATTTACTTACACGTGCAAAAATAGAAACCGGCAATTGAGCTGCAATCGTCTTTACATTCATGGAAGTAATGATCTTGTTATCCTTTGTATAAATGATCACATAATCTTTTAGGCCCTCTATGTAAAGTATATCCTTGAAATAGATCTTGAAAAATTTCCGGTCAGCTTTTATATAAACAAAATCTTCTTCGATCTTTTCCACCTGGTTGTTGCTGTTATCCTGTTGCAACAGGCGCAAATGGTTTTCTGCTTTGTTCACTGCTTTTAAAAAACGTTCAATGCGTATTGGTTTTACCAGGTAATCGATGGCATCCAGTTCATAGCTTTCCAATGCATATTGCGGGTAAGCAGTTGTGAATATCACCAGTGGTGCATCCCTGAGTGATTTTAAAAAATCGAGCCCACTCAGTTCAGGCATGTTGATATCAAGGAACATGAGGTCAACATTTGACTTGCGCAAAAAATCACTTGCTGCCAGTGCATTGCTGAATGACCCCAGTAATTGCAGCCCCGATACATTTGCAATGTTCAGTTCCATTCCCTGGCGTGCAAGTGGTTCGTCATCTACGATGATACATGTCATAACGGTAAAATTAAGTGTACAATATATTTATCTGGTTTGTCGATGATCTCAAGTTTATGTTTGCCCGGATATAAAAGATCAAGTCTTCTTCTTATGTTTGAAAGACCGAGGCCACCAATGGTATCATGCTTTACAGCTGGTTTGTTATTTTCAGCAATAAAATAAAGTTTACCATCAGCGATGCCAAAATCCAAAGTAAGGTAAGACTGCCCGATTGATGAAGCACCATGTTTGATCGCATTCTCAACAAAAGGAATGAAGAGGAACGGAGGCATCATTTGTCCTTCAATATTTCCCGAAGTATTGATTGTAAAAACAAAATCATTTTTACGGATTTTCTCCAGTGCCAACAGGTTTTTCATAAAAGCGATATCTTTTGATAAGGATATTTTTTCTTTTGTGCTGTCATATAATTGATACCTCAACAGGTCAGAAAGGCCAAGCAAAACCTGTGAGGCTTTTTCTGTATCCGTTTTCATCAATACAAATAAATTATTCAATGTATTAAAAAGAAAATGTGGATTAACCTGGCTCTTTAGTTGTTCGAGTTCTGTTTTTAAATTCACCTGCTGCAATTCGTTCATGCGCTGAATATCATTGATCCATTTTTTAAATATTGCCATGCCCACTACAGATCCAAGCAATACACTTGTAATAGCAGCGATCTGGATAAAAGCAACAAAAGAAAGATCGATCCGCTGCAATTGACTGTGCGGCGGAAGCACAGGTTCTATAAGATTATTTTCAAGCCACCATACGATCAAATAAATGAGTATGAGCGCAACAAAGAATGAAAGTGCAAAAAGGAATACTTTTGAACGGAACAGCAAACGCGGTATCAAAAACAGGAGCATGCAATACATGATGCCCATTATAAAAAGATAAGTAATGCTGTCGTTTAATATTACTGCGTGAAGAAGCGCTGGTGAACGGGGATCATTGGATACTCCAAAATCGCCTTTGAAAGCAAGGATCAACCCAACCAGGATAAACAGTAAATGTCTGAGCCACCTGTATTTTTTTTCGGCGATAAATCTTATCAGTGGATTATTAAATGTTTTTACCTGGTCATTGTTTTTTGCCATAGAACAAATCTACTCAAATACACTGCTTTTTTTTCTTCATTTCTACGAAACAACCCTTTTCTTATACAAAACAGGAAAACGGCTGTTTTTGTATAAATTTTTCCCGTAAAATATAGAAGAGAGGTGTTTGTATAAAACCCGGGCGGCTTGCTATAATTGATCTCAAAGGACTGTTTACCGATGATAGTTTTGTGTTCTCAAAATAATTATCTCAGCATTTAAATTAAAAAAATGAAAAAGTTAACAACAATGATCTTAGCAACAACAGTAGTATTGGGCAGCATTTCCTGTAAAAAAGATACAATAGGAGAGGGCCTGTTACAACCGAAAACAGGTTTGTAACAAATTTCAGGGCCATCGATCTGCAAATGAACGGAAATGTTTATTTCACGCAGGGGCCAACAACAAAGCTTGAAATATCAGCCAAAGAAAGTATTCATTCAATTTTGGAAACAACAGTTATTGACAACAGGCTTGTGATACGTTACAAAAACGGAAAGACCTATGATGAAGATGAAAGCATTCGTATCAATATTACGGCACCGGATGTAAACAGCCTGTCATTGAATACATCAGGGAATATTTATGCGACAAATGATATTCTGCAGTCGGTGCTTACACTGCGTTCATACGGCTCAGGTAGTATCCAGTTGAAAAGGGTATTTGTAAATTCAATTGATGCAGAAAGCAACCAGTCGGGAACCATCAAGGCGATAGACGGTACTGTATCTGTTGAAACTTTACAAACCTATGGCAGTGGAAAAATAGATATGCTAGCCGTTTCGGCAAGAACAGCAACCGCACATGCAAAAGGTTCGGGCGATATAAAATTAAAAGTATTGGATAGTCTTGATGTAACAGTTGATGGAAGTGGCTCAGTTTATTATAGCGGCTATCCATCAATTACAACACACATCTCCGGAACGGGTAATCTTGTTCATCTGTAAGAATGTATGATGTATGATCTGCGATGTATGATATTCAATTCGTGTAATTCGTGCAATTCGTGTTCAAAAAATTCGTGTTTCAAAGAAAATAAAAAGTATAGTCATGAAAAGAATAACCCTGATATGCATTATAATGACAGCCTTGTATTTACTCTTAATTATGATGGCTTCAGCTCAAAGCAATAATGCAATAAAAAATGATAAAATAATTTTCCTCGATGGTATTGTAAAAGAAGGAACAATAACGGCCCTTACAAATGATAAAGTAAAATTTATTCATTGTGATGAAACGCTGGGCTATGAATTCAATAAGAATGAGATTGAAAAAATTGAATTTGCAAGTGGAAGAACTGAATCCGTTACTGCAAAAAAAATAATGGTGCATGCCGATCCTGTTAATACCAGGAACAGGGTAGCGGTATTGCCAATGAAATATGTTGCTGACGGGAATGCAGATAAGATAGATTATATGCGCTCTTTCCTGCAGGAAATAACGATCAGTTTCATGGCAAAATCTGCAGCTGAATTAAAATTCCTTGATGCAGCAGATGTTAATGCGATGCTCTTAAAAAATGAGATCAATGATTCAAACATTGCTCAATATACCCCGACTGACCTGGCAAAAATGCTGCAGGTTGAATACGTTATCGTTGGTAGCGTAATGCAGGATAGGGGAAAGCTTGTAACACATGTTAACAATAACAACAACAGGCGGGAAACAATAAAACGCGATGGTAATGAAGTAAAGATCAGGGGCAACAACAACAGCCACGGTACAGAAACAACAACACAGGAAATTGAAACAAATGTTACGCTGGCTATTTATTCAGAAACAGGTCAGAAAATATATGGCAATTCACGACAATCAATTTTATCTGATGCAGATGCTTATAAGTTTGCGATCAGGTACTTGTTGAGGAGGACGCCACTGTATAAAAGATAAAACGGATGTATGATGTATGATGTTCGATGTATGATATCCAATTCGTGCAATTCGTGCCCAAAATTCGTGGTAAACAAATAACAAATAAAAATTAAAAAAATGCAATCACTAATATCATCTTTACTGTCATTATTAAAAGTAAAAGAAACATCACAACAGGAAGAAAAAATAAAGCCTGTTGAGAATGAAGAATTGTTTGATCATTTATTCATAAAATAAAAATGATAAATGAATCCTAAGTTTGTGGAATAGTTCAGTGTGTTGAAATACTAATCAGCGGTTCATAACTCTAAACTCATAACTCTAAACTTTCTACCTATGTTAATAAGGAAAGCAAGGCTTGAAGATCTTCCCACATTACTTGAATATGAGCAAGGGCTGATCAATGCAGAACGTCCCTTTGATCCAACTTTGAAGGAAGCGCCAATCAATTATTATGATATAGAAAAAATGATCGTGGCTGATCATATAGAAATTGTTGTGGGAGAAATTGATTTAAAAATAGTAGCCTGTGGTTACGCACGTATAGAAGATGCGAAACATTATCTCGCCCACAATGAACATGCATATTTTGGATTTATGTTCGTTCACCCCGATTTTCGTGGCCAGGGACTGAATGCAAAAATAATTGAAACCTTAAAAGAATGGGTGCGTGCAAAGGGCTTAACCGAAATGAGGCTGGATGTTTACTGTAAAAATATCTCAGCGATCAGTGCGTATGAGAAAATGGGGTTTGTTAAGCATATGGTTGAAATGAGAACAAGCTGTTAGCTAGTTGCTGCAAGCTACAAGCTACAAGCTTCAAGCTATAAGTCAAGTATTCAAGAATGGATGGGTTTTTATAAAATGAGTAAAGCAACTATTCAAAAAATCGACTTGTAGCTTATAGCTTGAGACTTACAGCAGCTCTACTGCCCTGCATTTCCAACCCTACTCTGCTCCTCCGCTGTTGCAGATACCCTCCGGCGTTGCTGCGATTGCTTACCAAACCTATAAGTAAAGGTTATTCCATATTGCCTGTTGTCCCAGCGGTTTTTAATATCGATATCAACAGTGCCATATTTTGTAAGTGCGCTATAATATTGCCAGTTAAAAGGATCACGTGCACTCAGGCGAAGTGTTCCTTTTCCTTTTAAGAGATTGTTTTTTGCAAGTCCGATGTTCATTTGTCCCATTGGATACGATAATGACAATTGCTCAATGGTTTTATACCTGTAAAATCCGCTTAGCTCAGCACTCCATCCTTTGCCGATGTTGAAATTATTATTGATATTAATGGTGAAAGATGTAAAAGAAAGATCAAGTGGAACAACCTCTGCCGTTCCTGTTTCATTGGAAATATAGGTTCCTTTATAATGATTGCGGTAAACATTTCCATACAAATTCACGTTCCACCATTTTGCCAATTTCAATGGAGCATTGATGGCGATACCAATATTTGTGTATTTGGCAATATTGTCGGACGTTAGGAAACCGATGATCTCGTTGTTTGAACCTCTTTGGCGTAGGATGATATTGGAGATTACATCTGTTGTAGTAGTATAGTTTATGGTTGTACTTAGTTTGCCGTTATAGTTATGCGTTAGTTCATAATTATAAGAGAATTGTGGCGTAAGATAAGGGTTGCCCTGGCGATACGACAATGAATCAAGGAAGAATGTAAATGGATTCAGGTCCTGGTAATTGGGACGTTGTAATCTCCTGCTGAAAGAAAATGTAAGAGAGTTCTTTTTATCCAGTGGGTAACTTGCAAAAGCAGTCGGGAATAAATTCACATAACTTCTTTTTACAGTAGAGTTACCGGATGATTGCACGCCTTTGCTGTTGGTGTTTTCCATCCTGAGCCCGGCCTGCAGATCCCATTTTTTAATTTTCTTAATAAGGTTCACATAAGCTGCATTGATGTTTTCAGTATAAACAAAATGATTGTTACGTGAATCAGGTATCCATCCTGTTGCCGTCTTTCTTTCATATTCTACCAGGTTATCTGATCTTACATAACTTGATTTTATTCCTGCTTCCAGCCTCAACCCATTTTTAAATGGTTTTGTAAAATCAGACTTAAGTGAATAGATATCGATCAGGGAAGGAAGATGACCACGCAGGAACATTGAATCTGCAGTGCGTACATTATTACCATCAAAAAAACCGGTACTCAGTAGTTGATTCGATGTATTGTCATAAGTAGCATAGTCAAGATCGAGTGTGATCTCTTTGCCGGTACTGTCGAAAGTATGTTTGTAATTAAAGTTGCCGCTGAAATTATTAAAGCTCAGTTTGTTTTTTGTAATTGAATTTAATTTAGAAAAAGCATCTCCTTTAAGATTTGTATAAGTAGTGAATGTGGTTGGCCTTGGACGACCTGCAAATAAAAATCCGTTCAATACGATGCCATAAGTAGTTTTCTTATTAGGTGTATAATCCAATCCAAGTTTTAATGTATAGTTATTATTCCTGAAATTAAAACGTGTTTTGATGTTATTGATGCTGTCGATCTGTTGCCCATCACGATAATACCTGCTTACAATATCGAGTGCACCACGGCCTTCCCTGTAATTGTAAACAAAGTTTCCAAAGAAGTTTACTTTATTTTTTTTGTAGTTATAATTTACTGTTAGCGTTGGTTTCCAGAGAAACTCTTCTTTGCCGTTATCCCTGAATAGCGAACTGGTATTTCCAATTGAAATACTACCGTTAGATCCCTTTTGTTTGCTTTTCTTTGTTTTGATATTGATGATGCCGGAGTTACCTGCAGCATCATATTTTGATGAAGGGTTTGTCATGATCTCGATCTGGTCAAGCGCAGAAGCGGGCAGGTTGCGAAGTACGTTGGCAAGATCGGCTCCTGAAAGATAAGTAGGTTTTCCATCCATCATGATGATAACACCTTGTTTTCCTTTAAGGCTGATGTTGCCATCATTGTCAACCGTTACACCGGGCGATTTTTCCAAAACTTCCAGTGCTGTTGCGCCGGCATTGGAAGGTGAGGCATCTACATTTACAACCATTTTATCGAGCTTTTGCTCAATGAAAGGCTTTGTGGCAACAACAGTTACACCACCTATTGATTTTGGTTGAATGGCCAATTGTATCGGGCTAACTGCAACGGTTGTTTGTTCAGCAGTTATTTCAAAAGGTTCACTCAATTTTTTTTCATATCCTGTAGCAGTCAATGAAAGCATATACTTTCCTGCTGCAATATTTTCAAATGAGAATGAACCGGATTTATCGGTCAATCCAACTTTTACAAGCGTTTTTTCTACTTGCTTTATAAGCGACACTGTTACACCTGCAATTGGTTTGTTATCGCTGTCGGTAATATTACCTGTGATCTTTCCGGGTTTACCCTGGGCAAAAATGATAAGTGAAAATAGCGTAGCAGCTACAAGGGCAGTTATTTTTTTCATGGCCAAATTTTGGGATCGGGGTGTAAAGTCTACTTAAATAAACACATTATAGGCTGAAATGGTACAGGCGGCAATAGTTTTTTATAGTTGGGCGAGGTGAGAGGATGATTCTCTGAACTGAAGGGCAGAATTAAAAATTAAGAATTAAAAATTAAAGATCACCGGGTTATTGAACTCCATTAATTTTTAATTCTTAATTCGGCTTGTTTTTTAGTTTGCTTTCGACAATTTCTTCATTGCCTTCCTGTATTTTTTCTGGTGTGCAATATTGTCAACCCAAATTGTATTGCCGTTATATGTAATTGGAACTTTTTCGGTGGTTTTAGTGATCGTTATAGTACCGGTATCTGTCTTCGTCATCTATGTTTTTGTTGCTTCGTCATACCAGGAATAGGTTTTTTGTTGTTTATTATAATAGATGTTAGCGTCTGGATAATAATAGTAGGTGGTCTTTATTTCTTTTGTAATGCTTGACATACTATCTGGTAATTCAATAACAAGATATAGAGTTCAATAACAAAACGCTCAGAAGTTCAGCATTCATAATTCAGCATTCTTTATGGTTTCGGCGATTTATTATTGCCCGCCGCATAATTCTTTTGATGGGTGGCATTATCCTTCCATACATCTGTTCCGCTATAATAAACAATGCTTTTCGGCGTCTTATTATTTATGAAATAAGTTGAGGGTAATTTGCTGTTGGTCGTCCACATGCTGGTAGCAGGATCATAGTAAGCATATTGGCCGTTGGCCTCATTCAGGTATATGTTTTCTTCGGGAAAGAAAATATACCTCGTTGAACCTTGAGCCATATTATTCTTTTTGTTTTTTTGGGATGCACTATCGGCGACCTGTGCCTGCAGCGCTGTTGTGAATAAGAAGAATATTAAAACCGACATTGACTTTTTCATATCGTAACTTTTTTGATTTAAAACTTGTTTTCTTTTAGTTGATTAAGTTGACAGGCTGACAATTTTTTGCCTTTTCAGTCAATCAGCCTGTTAACCCGCTCAAACAATCATTTCTTTTCGGGAATACAATAAGTTCTTTTCATTGATCGTTGAAGCGCCATTGCTTTTTTTAGGAGGCATTTTCTTTTTGTTATTGATGCTATCCTTATTTATCCTGGTATTGATGCTGTCAAGGTTTTGTTTATTGTGTACTTTGTTTTGCCCGAGTGTATTGGTGTCTTTATTCATCCTGTTTGTATCAATCTGTGCCTGCGAATGATGAGTTAAACAAAAAGATAAAATAAATAGTACGATTGTTTTTTTCATTGTAAGAGATTTATTTTAATAAATATTATAACAAAAAAAATCTCAAAGCATATGCCAGCTGCAATTGGGAAAGTTCTATACGGATAGTGCTAACCGGGAGTATTATTGATTAAGATTTTTTACACTGTTCGAGGTAATCGATACCCAATTGCGTAATATAAAATCCCATATATGGTTTTTCCCCGCCTTTGTATTCCTGCGCATAAAAAAGCCCTCTTGCAACCAGCCCTTTTGCGCTTTGGGAATAATAAATACTATGCGGGGCCATTTGACGCATTTCTCTTTCATGACATTCAAGGAGCATATCCTTCATTCTTTGCGTTAGTGGTTTGATCTTGTTTAGATGGGTTGTTTTGTACATGAAAGGGAATGATATATGAAGTGTACACAAATCTACCAACAGTTACGACCCTGTATTTACATAATTCATTTTATTAATCGTAATATCATTCAATAAGGCCCGGCATTTGTTCCGGGTTTAACCATTTAAATCAATTGCAGAAATGAAAAAGACGTTTTACTTTTTTTTGATGTTTTACTTATATTCATGTAATGGTGGAAACATGAATGAAGGAATAAAGGTTGGACCCGATACAGCAAATGGTTCAATGGATTCTTCCGGCAAAGCTTCAAAACAAAAGATCGATTCCGGTGATGTTACATTGCCAACCGACACCGCGGCTTATAAAAGTAAGCCAGGCAGTTCACACAGGTAGGTTTAAAAATAATTCCCCTTAATAAGTCTCTAAGGCTTAACACGCACGAATAAATGCTGTCTTGTTATATGTCGTAGAATATTCGTTATACAGTCATGTATAATGTAAGTTATAAGATGGCACAATTTTATTAATTGAAAAATATCATTAACTCGTTAAACATTTATTATGGCAAAGTATTCGAAGAAAGCAGGAGAAAAAGTAAAAAAGGTAATGGAAGAAAAAAAAGCGGGTACATTAAAGAGTGGGAATGGGAAGAAAGTGACAAGCCGCAAACAAGCCATTGCAATTGGTCTTTCAGAAGCAAGAAAAGCAGGGGCTAAGGTTCCTAAAAAAACTGCTTCTAAAAAATCAGCAGCAAAAAAGAAAACAGTAACAAAAAAGAAAGCGGCATCAAAAAGCTAGTCCGTTTTTGTTGAAGGCAGGAACCAGGAATCAGCGTTTACTGTTATTATTTTATGATATCGGGTCTCTGCTATCCGAATGGCAAAGAATTTGAGTTAATAGAGAGATTCAATCAATATAATAATCAAACAATCCATTTGGCCATGAGCAAGATCAAAAAAAACCAGGAAGCAACCAACATTCAGAAATCAAAGAATAAAAATGACCTGTCCACAATAAAAGAAAAGCAGGATCATTTAAAAGCGGATAAACATGGAAATAATCTTTTTGAAAAAATCGGCAATAAACAATTTCACCCATTGCCCTTTCACCTTGAACCATAATTTAATTTGCAGTAAGATGTTCCCGTTTTAAATACTGGCTAAAAAGAAAGCCGTCACCAGTTTGACGGCTTCGTTATTTTACCAGGCCTGCTTTAACTTTAATTAATCATCAAACTACTGCATCAGGAGCAATCTTCATTGTGATCCCTTCTTCGGAATGGAAATCCACATAAAAACCATCTTTCAAAAAAGTGTCAGAAAGTTCATGTACCGCATGCTGAAGCTGCTCGGCGCTTTTATTGATAATAGCATAGTATTGTCCCCTTGTTTCTTCGCTGGCTGTTTGCAGCAATTCCAAACACAATTTTATACTGGTAAGCGGGTTGTTCATTTCGTGTAACAGGCAAATGAGCCCGGCTGAAACGATCTTGCTGTTATTTTCCATAAAATGTGCTTTTGTGCAATACAAAATATACCGTCAACCTGTTTTTCCTACATCTGCTCCTTCACTCACAGCAATATCAAACATAGCAGGATTTGCAAGGAATTTTTCAATTGCCAACGTACGCTTATTTACCCGAAGCTTGCGGTAAATATTTTTCAGGTGTTTTTTTACGGTATTAATGGAAATACTGTGATCAGCTGCTATCTCTTTGTAAAGGCTTCCCGACGATAAAGAGATAAGAATTTTCTTTTCCTGCTTACTCAGTAAAATACGATCACTCATACGAGATTGAATTTTAAAACTTTAAAATCAAAAATATTTATCTATAATATAAAATATTTACACAGTTCACACTATCCTTTACATGATTTACGGGTACCGTACCCCTTTTAATGAGAAACTAAAACCAGGCCACTTAAGAATTAAGAGGAGGATTATTTTGAAGCTGTTTTTTAAATTCAGATGGACTCATACCCGTAACTTTCTTGAACTGGTTGGATAAATGCCCGATACTGCTATATCCCATTTTATCCGCAACTTGTCCAATGCTATAATCATGGAAGCTCAATAATTTTTTGGCTTTTTCTATTTTATTATTAATGATATAATGCTCAATAGTGATACCCTGTGTTTCAGAAAAAACATTTGCGATATAAGTATAATTTAGGAATAGCCTGCTACTGATGTATTGGGAATAATTTTCCTCAGGTCGTTCATCTTTTTTCATCATTTCATGTACAAGGCATTTTACCTGTTCGGCAAGTATTTCTTTGCGATCGTAAACGATCTCGAGTCCTTTGCCTGCAAGCATCTCTTTCAGTGTTGACAATTTATCCTGGGGTATAAGTGCATGGAGGGATACTTCACAAAGCTTAATATTCTTATCATGAAGAATACCCAGGTTTTCCATTTCATCCAGGAGCCATTTCTTTTGTTCGTCTTCGTATAGATTTTTTATATACAATCTCATATTCGTCTGTTTATCTCCACACTTTATAATGTAGAAATCATGCCATATGATGTAAGGCAGGAAACTTTTTTAACACAGTTAAAAATGAAAAATCGGTTTTAAAAAAATGAGCTTAAGCCCATTTTTCATTTAATACCATTGATATAAGGTAATAGATCTCCTCGGGATTAGTAGGTTTGGTAACGAAATGAGTAGCGCCGGATTCAGCAAGATTTTCTGTTTCTTCCACATCACCGGAAGTAGTGTATATAATAACAGGTAATTGTTTCAGGCGTTCATCATTTCTTATTGCTTCCAAACATTTTTTTCCATTCATCTTCGGCATACGCAGGTCAAGAAAAACATAATCAGGAATCTCATTTAACGGATCGCTTAAATATTTCATCAGCAAATTTCCATCTTCAAACATATGGCATACGATTTCAGGATCTATTTCTGTTAAGGCCTGGCAGAAAAGGTCCCTGTCATCCGGATCATCATCTGCATACAGTATGGTAAGTTTTTTACTCATATCCGATCGTTTATTTAAAATTATAGAATTAAGGTTGCAACATTAGTGCCTATTGCATTTATGTAATTTACAAAAAAGCAAGAATTCAGTTTATGCCAACCCCACTCACTACTTACAACCCCGTAATCATTCCTTGGCTTATCATTTGATGCCACCCAGGCATAACAATCAACTAAAAAAAATATTATGAAAAAAATCGTTTATGCAGCTTTGATACCTGCTGCCATGTTCCTTGCCTGCAATGATAATAAGTCAACATCAGAAATGCCGGCGGCAGACAGCACGATCCCGGCTATCGACAAAAAAGACAACGTTGAGGCAACAACAGCACCTGATTCATCCGGTAAAATGTCATCCGATAAAACAATAACGGATAAGGATGTGACCGATTTCGTAAACAATACATCGGCTGTAGGCATGATGGAAGTGGAATTGGGTAAATATGCAGCGGCACATGGCGCAAGCCAGCGGGTGAAAGACTTTGGGAACATGATGGTAACTGATCATACTGCTGCAGGGGATAAATTAAAGACAATGGCTGCAGCCAATAATATTCCCGTACCATCTGCATTGCCAAAAGACAAACAAATGCATGTTGATATGCTTGAAAAGAAAAGCGGTAAGGATTTCGATAAAGCTTATATGGATATGATGGTTGACGGCCACAAAGAGACGATCGGCAATTTTAAAAAGGCAAGTGCTGACCTGAAAGAAGATTCTTATAAAACATTTGCAACAATGACCCTCCCTGTTTTGCAAAAACATCTTGATTCTGCACAGGCGATTCGCAAGAGCCTGTAGGTTTTGTTTGGTTTGTTTATTTTAAAAGTATCGGGGATTATCATTGATATATTTTCGATACTTTTTTATTTGTCCAATAAAATCCTGAAAATGTAGCGGGGTTATAGCAGTAAAAATTTTATTTGTAGAAAACCTTCAACATATCTGTATGGATTTTACATGAGAGCAGAGCATGATGGGACTAATTATTCCCGGGGTGATCAATGATTAAAAATTAATAATTAAAAATTAAAAATGATGTTCCCGGCATTTTAATTTTTAATTTATTCAACCGTTTACAATTTCACCGCCATTTGGATGCAATACCTGTCCTGTTATATAAGATGAATCATCACAGGCAAGAAATAAATAAGATGGAGCAACCTCAACAGGTTCGCCGGCCCGTTGCATAGGTGCATCACTTCCATGTTTGGCAACTTTCAAAGGTTTAAAACTTGAAGCGATCAGTGGCGTCCATATCGGCTCGGGCGCAACAGCATTCACCCTGATTCCTTTGTCCAACAGGTTTGAAGAAAGGCTTCTTGTAAATGCTACAATGGCTCCCTTGGTAGCTGCATAATCGATCAGCTGTGCACTTCCCCGGTAGGCTGTTACCGAAGTAGTATTGATAATAGAATCGCCTTTTTTTAAAAATGGAAGTGCCGCTTTTGTGACCCAGAAATAGGAAAATATATTCGTTGAAAAAGTTTTTAAAAGTTGTTCGGTAGAGATTTCAGTCAATCCTTTGCTTTCATAATGAATGGCTGCATTGTTCACCACTATATCAATCGTACCGAAATGCTTACGGGTTTTTAACACCGCAGCGATGCAGTTCTTTTCTTTGGAAAGATCACCCGCAATTAAAAGACATTTTCTTTTGTATGTTTTTTCAATAATGTTTTTTGTATCCATTGCATCCTGTTCTTCCTTCAGGTAAGCAATGGAAATATCTGCGCCTTCTTTGGCAAATAATATAGCTACGGCTTTTCCAATGCCGCTATCCCCACCTGTTATGAATGCGATCTTACCTGTAAGCTTTCCTGATCCCGCCTTCAAAGGATGATCAAATACCGGCACAGGTTTCATTTTGTTTTCTATACCCGGCCTGTTTTGATGTTGCGGTTTACGTAGTGGTGTTTTTTTATGACTCTTTTGCATGATTAGTAGTTCAGAAAATTAATCATGAAAATATCAGACCAACAAACCAGAACACCCAATTATAACTTTCGTACGGAAATTACTTTTTTCAATTTGTCATTGCGGGGAACGAATCAATCTGGCATATATAGGATTTTTTTGTTCCCCTCAATGACGTTAGCTGGCACTTGTCTTGCACAATGATGAAAAGACCTATAAGGTTTTTTAAAACCTTATAGGTCTTAATCATAAGCCTTAACAATGATGGTACGCAGGAAAGGAATTTTTAGAATTGGTACAAGCAATATTGTTGTTCCCGGTAACAAGCAATCGTATCCACCGGCATTCCAGGGAAAGAGCAGGCTCAATTATTACAGTTCGTTCTTTAATTCGCTTGAGATCAATAGCAGTTTTTACAAAATTCCTATGCCCGCAACTTTTGAAAAATGGTCAAAGGATGTTCCTGTTCATTTCCGGTTTAGTGTAAAGTTCTGGAAAGAGATCACGCATGTGAAAGAATTGAAAGTTGGCCATAGCGATATTGAAAGGTTTTTAAAAGCAGCAAACATGTTGGGCAATAAAAAAGGCTGCCTGCTTGTACAGTTCCCTGGAAAAATAGGTATTGAATACTACAACAAGGTAGAAAAAATATTAAAGTACATAAATGAATATGATCCCGGGAATAAATGGCGGGTAGCCGTTGAGTTTAGAAATCCATCATGGTACACAGGCGAAACCTTTGAATTGATGGACGAATACAATACTTCAATTGTGCTACATGATATACCGAACTCCAGGAACATGAGCGTAAATAAAAAAGCTTCTTTTATCTATATAAGATTTCATGGGCCAGTTGGTGATTATCGTGGAAGCTATAACAAACAATTGCTGCAGGAACGGGCGGTTAAGATAAAAGCATGGCTTGCAAAAGGTAAAGACGTATATGCATATTTCAATAATACGATCGGGGCAGCATTTGAAAATGCAATCTCTCTGCAGAAAATGATCAATGATTAGTATTTATTGTTGGCATATTTTGTGAATGATACCATGCTCACACGATCATAATTGTACATTATCATTAATTAATAACAAATTTATCATGAGTAGTATTAACGAACAACAACAAGAAAAAAACCACGAAGATTTGCACGGCATTTCGGCGGTCAATAAAATAAAAGAACTGGCAGAGAAAAACAAAACATGTTTTTTCTGCACTTCATTGGGTAATGATCATTCTTTTCAAACAAGGCCCATGTCGGTGCAAAAAGTAGATGATGAAGGGTGTATATGGTTTTTAAGTGCTTCAGACAGCAGTTTGAATAAAGAAATAGAAATGGATAACAAGGTTCAGCTTTTATTCCAGGGATCGGCGCATTCAGATTTTATGAACCTCGTTGGTGTGGCAGGCATATCACGTAATAAAGAAATGATCGATGCACTTTGGGAGCCCATTTATAAAACCTGGTTTACAGAAGGGAAAGATGATCCCCGCATTACCGTTATTATGTTTAAACCGAAAGAAGGCTATTACTGGGATAATAAACATGGGAATGCTGTAGCGTTTGTAAAAATGACGATTGGCGCAATTACGGGAAAAACAATGGATGATTCGATAGAGGGAAAACTGGTTGTATAGGTAATACGATGATTTGGAAATTTGAAAATGAAAAAGCTGGGTAATGTATTTAGATCCAAAATATATTTATCAGCAAATTTTTTCATGGTTGGAGTGCTTTCCAACAAACAAAATGCGTGATGATCCCTTGTATTGAAATCATAAACGTAGCACCAACGTCATTTACAAATTTTCAAATTACGCAACGGAAAGATATACATCAACCTCCGCATCATTCCAATCCTTACTTCGTTTATCATATACTTCAAAATCCACCTGGTAAGTGCGTGGAAGACCGGATACCCATATATTTTTCCAGGCGTTAATAACACAATCCGGCATTTTTCCTTTTGCTTTTATTTTTAAATAAACACCCTCCGGGATCGTTATACTTTCCAGCCCATGGGGAATGTGTGCATCCTTGTCTACCTCGCATCCAACGAAATAATAAAAAGGCTTGCTGCTGTCAGCTTCATATTTATAATACACGCCAAATATATCTTCACTGATTTTACCGGTAATCGTGTCGATGTGTTTTTCATTCACAAATCTTTCCCAAAGATTTTTACAGTCAACACTTGATTGACCACCGGTATTGCTTGTTGGCTTTTGCAATGAAATACCAACTAGCCGTGTGTTCCTGATCTTAACTTTATCCATAATTTACTTTTTAATTGACCGGGTTCGCTTGTGAATGAGTGAATAAATGAATAAGTAAATTCATCAATTGACTTATTTAGTTATTCAATCGCTCACCCATTTGCCACAGCCGATGGATTTTAATACTAATTCAGTTTCGTTGCATTCAACTCATAAACAACATCATCTTCACAACTGGAATTGATCGGTATGATCGAGATCGAATATTTTCTATATAATTTTTGATCTTCCCTTTATCTCGAAACATCCCTAGAAAGTATGCTTGTTTTAAAACAAATATACCCGTTTGGTTTTTCCAGGTTATAATCTTTTATGAATGATATGAGGGGGCGGTCTCCTGTTTCACAAAGAAGCATTTTCGCAAATCTTATTCCATTTTGTAACAACGCCCTCCAGGGACTTAGGGGTTAAGGTATTGTTTTTGAAGTGATCCAACTATGAAAAAACAAAAGAATATTGCCCGCTTTTTTTTCGGAACGAGAACAAGGCTTATTCTTACGATCATTATACTTGCATTGATCATCTTTCGTCTTTTTCTTCCATTGATCGTAAAGAACTATGTAAATAAAGTACTCAATAATATTCCCGGCTACCACGGTTCGGTGACAGATATCGACATCGCCCTGTACCGCGGTGCTTATGTCATCAACCATCTTTACTTATACAAGGATGGTGATAAAAAACCGATGCTTGATTTCCCGGCAACAGATATTTCTATAGAATGGCGGGCATTGTTTCATGGAAGGATTGTAAGCGAAATAGAAATGTACGATCCGGCATTTAATTTTTATGTTACAGCAAATAAACTTCCTTCTTCACAAAAACCTGTGGAAAATGACTGGACAAAAGCATTGCACAAGCTTGTTCCCATTAAGATCAACCGTTTTAAAGTAGAGAATGGTGAATTCTTATATGCTGATATCGTTGAAAGTCCTGACATCAATCTTGCCATCGAAAAAATAAATCTTATTGCAACCAATCTTGGAAATGTAGTCGACAGGTCAAAGCCACTGCCATCAAAAGTGGATGTTACTGCTGTTTCATTTGGCAATGGTAATCTGATCGTTAATGGTAATATGAATATGCTGAAGAAAATACCGGATATGGACGTAAATGTTTCCCTGGAAAAAGCCGATGTAACAGCATTGAATACTTTGTCGCTTGCTACGGCAGGATTTGATTTTGAAAAAGGACAATTTGAATTGTATTCTGAATTTACGATCAACAAGAGTTATATCAAAGGATATTTTAAACCCATGTTCCATAATATACGCATACCCGATAAATTCAGCAAGCCAAACAGCTCTGTTCTAAAGCGTGTATGGGAAGGCGTTATTACCTTCTTTGGTTTTGTGCTTAAAAATAAACCCAAAGATTCTTTTGCTACCAAGATCCCGGTTGAAGGGGATCTTAATGACCCCAACATAAACTTATGGAAACTGATCACCAATATTTTTCGAAATGGATTTATAGAACCGTTTAAGAACCAGGTGGATGATGAGGTGAAGTTTGGAAAGTAGCTGAAAGTTACGAATTATGAATTATCGCGATGCAAATTCGTGTAATTAGTGCAATTCGTGTTCAAAATTGTATTTAAAAATTCGCATGCTAAAATATCAGTGCCACATTATGCTTCTGCTTTTGCCTGGGCGACAATAGACCAATGATAAGTCCAATGCCGCCCGCCCCGATATTCAGGTACGCAACCGCATAATTTTCATTGAGTACGTTTTCAATTACCTGGTTTGTTCCCGGTATAAATCTCAATATCCCGATTGTTAATAAAAAGATACCCACAACAATATTGAAGGATCGTGTATCGGACTTCGACCAAAAATACAAACCGGCAATACCAATACTGATGTAGAGAAAAGCATGCAACGTATTGGTAGTTAAAATTTCAAACACAGATTCACTGAAAAAAAACCAGAGACCGGCTGTAAAAAGAAACAATCCTGTAAGGACTGACCAGGTATTGCTTAATAGATTTGTATGCATGAGCATGATTTTGATTTAGGGATGTTGAAAAAACTTAACAAATAATATGCCCCCTGCTTTTTTAATTGCAGAACCATATATACAAATACGAACCAAAATGATTTATGACATTACTTTCAGATGATCGCGTACGATGTTTGATGTTCAAGTACATTCCGATGAATATTGAACATTGTGCGTTGCTTATTGAATATTCACTTAAGAGACGGTAAAAGAAGTATAAACTGCATTATCATTTTGACGCACTCACCCGCCACAAACAATTCCCCGCATCATCTGCCACAAGCAAAGAGCCATCCTTTAAAACAGCAACGCCCACAGGTCTTCCATATACTTCCTTTTTATTTTCATCAGCAATAAAACCAGTAAGAAAATCCTGCATCCTGCCTGTGGGTTTACCATTACTAAAAGGAATAAACACTACTTTATAACCTGTAAATGTTGACTTGTTCCATGATCCATGCTGGCCAATAAATGCAGCGTTCCTGTAGGTTTGCGGAAAACTTGTGCCGGTATAGAAAGCAAGACCCAGTGATGCTGTATGCGACCCAAGTGCCACATCGGGCACAATGGTTTTTGCTACCATTTGAGGATCGTCCTTATCCTTTAATCTTGGATCAAGGTGCTGACCAAAATAACAATAAGGCCAACCATAAAAACCTCCCTGCTTTACCGATGTCATGTAATCAGGCACAAGTTCATCGCCCAGTTCATCACGTTCATTTACTGCTGTCCATAGTGTATTGGTTCCCGGTGCCCAGGCCATACCAACAGGATTGCGAAGTCCCGATGCATAAACAATTTCATTGCTGCCATCTGTATTCACTTCCAGGATATCTGCCCGTCTTATTTCTTTTTCCATTCCATCCTCGGCTACATTGCTGGAAGATCCTACAGCGATGTAGATCTTGTCTTTCTTATCATTGCTGATGATATTGCGTGTCCAGTGCCTTGGTCCGCCCGGCAATTTTACGATCTCCCTTCCTTTATCACTGATGGAAATGGCGCCGGCGGTATATGGATATAACATAATGCCGTCTGTATTGGCAACATAAAAATTATTGTTTATCGTTAGCATACCGAATGGTTTATTCAATCCTTTTAAAAATACAGAACGCAATTCCGGAATACCATCATTATTTGCATCCCTCAACAGGGTGATCCTGTCTGCACTTTTATTTTTACCAGTGATTTTTTCAACTGCAGAATGCGGGCTGTTTGACTCAGCTATAAATACATCACCATTATCAGCAACATATATCCATCTTGGATTGTCAAGACTGTCAGCAAATTTGGAAACAGTAAAGCCGGCAGGGGCAACGGGCATTTTACCTGCGGGCCAGCCAATTACTTTGCTGAAATTTATTACCGACTTTGTTGCATATGGTTCAGGTAAATTCACTGTTTCTACTTTATCTTTCACCGTATCCGCAGGTGTGAGCAGTTTAGCTTCTTCTTTTTTCTCTTCTTCCTTTTGCTTTGATTCAGTACAGGAAAAAAATATGATAGAAATGAAAACTGCTGTTACAAATGAATTAAAAGAAATGTTTTTCATAAATGTCATTTTAGTTGAACGGTTAAGGGGTAACAACTAGGATGCCATCGTTTAAATAGGCGTTTGGCGTTTGTAGTTTGGCGTTCTAAACGCCAAACTACAAACGCCAAACATTTTTTTAAACTGAAATGTAGAAACTAATACACAAATAATAATATTATCTCGAAAAAGTAAATCCTATAAAATAATTCCTCAGCGCTGCTGCATTATAAAACCGATTACCGGCAGCATTAAGATCATTTCCCAGGCTGTAGTGCACATTTAAAATATTATCAACGCCTGCATACAATTCCAGTTTGCATCTACTTAATTGAACCGGGTATCCCAGCTTCATTTGTATAAGATCATAAGCTTTGGCAAAAAAGCTATTACCATCATTTAATGGAATATTGGAAGTATGATTGTGTTGTATAAATAACCATGGGCCTGGTTTTGTTTCTGCAAATACACTGCTTACAAAAACATATTTAGGTACACCCGTAATATTTTTTCCTGAATAATCCGACTGGTTAATGCTGTAATGCTGAAATTTGAAATTGTTGATCGTACTGCTATTGCTGAACTGCAGTTTTTTAATGAACCCTTTTTTCGCCGGGGCAATTGCCTGGTAATTAACCTGGAACTCCAGGCCTTTCTGAATGGTGCCACCTGCATTTACAAAATAGGCAGTACCTGATGAATCCTGTTGCTGAACAATTGCATTACTTAACTTATATTGATAGGCTGCGATATCGATCCAAAGCCTGTTTGCAAAAGCACTCCACCTTATCCCGGCTTCTGTATTTACACCGGTTTCCGCCTGTAAATTGCGGTAGATAAGATTATTTGATGGCCGAACCTCTGCTGTTGTTGGTGTTGAATAGCCCTTACTAACGGACGCCCGTAACGTAATTTTTTTAAGTGCAGTATAGCTGAGAGCGACCCGGGGCATCCACTGAGGCTTAAAGTTGTTGTTTAATTGTGCGGAATCTTTAAAACGGTAACTATAATAGTTTACGCTCAATCCTGCTTCGATCAGCAATTTTTTAAGAATATCAATCTTAAGTTTATTGAAAATAAAATGCTGGTCAGTTGTAATGTTGCCAGCCGATACAAGATCTCCTTTATCGCCAAAATTGTTGCGGTAATTAGAAATAGACGATTTCGTCTGCTGCCATTCAATTCCGATATTATACTGGCATTCTATCATTGATCTCAGCGTATTTGAAAAAGTAAAAAATGTTCTTGCTCCATAAGTATCTTCTTTGCGTACTTCAAAATTGGTAATAAAAGGATTTTTAAAATCAACCGTAGAAGCAAAAATGGCCGTTACGTTTTGAATATGTTTATTGATCTCCATGATATGACTTACACCATCAAAGAACATTTTATTGTACACAGCAGCTTTCTGTTCTTTTGCACTACGCAATGTAGCCGTATTGGGTCTCGATTGCGAAGGAGCGGAATCATATTGCGCCTTTGTTAAACCGCCCGGTGTTTGGTAATAAAGATCGCCGTAAAAGAATAATAGTTTTAAAGTATTGTTCTTTGAATAGCGCCATTCGTCCGTGGCATGTATGTAAAAACGATGAAGTTTACTATTAGCACGATAGCCATCAGATCGTTGATAGCTTTCGGCGATGCTGAATACCTGGTTCCCGGCCTGCTTTGTAAAAGCAACATTTTGCCTGAACAATCCATAAGATCCACCCGCAGCTTCGGCAGTTAACTTGTCTTTTCCTCCATTGCTGTGAATGTTTACAACACCACCTGAGTTAGCGCCAAACAAACTTCCATCAGGTCCCTTTAATATTTCAATATCACTAATGGCAGTTGGTGGGATCACGTTTATATAAGTGTTCCCGCCGGCATCCGTTAACGGGAATTCATTGAAATATACTTTTACATTGCGCACACCAAAGGGCGACCGCAATAAACTTCCGCGTAACGACAAGCGATAGCTGCCCGGGGAACGTTCTTCCATCCTTACACCAGGTACTGCATTGAATGCAGGAACGAGTGATGCAACATGCTGGATCCTCATTTTTGAACTATCGATAATGGCTGCTGCCGTAGTGGTGCGTTGTAAACTTTGGTTTACCATCCAGGATGTAACCCTGATCTCGTTCATATTAATTGTATCCTGTGCACACGTATGTAGTGGTACTGAGAAAATAATACTGAGAAGAATAAATGGTAAAATTTTGTTCATAAGAGCAAATGTATGATGTATGAAGTATGATGTATGATATTTTTCATTCTGAAAATCATCTCAATTTTTTAGGGGCCTTCATCTATAAAAAAATCATACCTCACACATCATACATTCATTTTTTTGGCTTGATTTTTTAATCTCTCTAACTGCAATGCGCAAGAAATTCTCATTCAAAGAAACACCTGCCTTATTCAAAGATACCTTCAAAGGATTTTCTGAAGACAGGATACCCAAACTTAGCGGGGCGCTTGCCTATTATACTGTATTCTCAATGGCACCGCTGCTGGTGGTGATCATTTCATTTTGTGGTTTGTTCCTGGGGCGTGAAGCCGTGCAGGGGAAAATATACGGCCAGCTATCAACGTTCATCGGGCCCGATTCAGCATCACAAATGCAGGAGATCATTAAAAATGCAGCAATACAAAGTACAGGCAATATAGCCGCTGTTATTGGAATAATAACTTTATTGATTGGTGCTACAAGTGTTTTTGCAGAAATACAGGATTCGATCAATAGTATATGGGGTGTAAAACCAAAGCCAAAAAGAGGATGGCTGAAAATGTTACAAAACCGTTTTCTTTCTTTTTCAGTTATTGTGGGACTGGGATTTTTATTATTGGTGTCGCTTGCCATCACCGGGCTTATTGAAGGATTGAACCATAAATTACAGGCATCATTCCCGCAGGTAACGATCGTGGTCTTTTACATAATTAATTTGCTGCTCACTATTGGTATCAGCGCCCTCATCTTCGCTGTTATATTTAAAGTATTACCGGATGCAAAGATCAAATGGAAAGACGTATCTGTTGGCGCATTGATAACTGCTTTATTATTTCTTTTCGGCAAATTTGCCATTTCATTTTATATATCAAAAACAAAAGTGGGTACTACCTATGGTGCTGCCGGTTCTTTTGTTGTTTTACTTGTCTGGATATATTATTCTTCGGTCATCTTATACCTTGGCGCAGAGTTTACAAAAATATATGCATTGAAATACGGTGATGAGATACATCCAAACGATTATGCGGTAACAACGAAACAGGTTGAAATAGAGACCGGGCACGAATCGATACAGGAAGCCCAGGGGAATAAGAAATAAGAAATGAGAAATAAGGAATAAAAAGTAGGGTAGAAACGATATGGTTCAAAGGCAACTACTTCCTTATTTTATTTTAATTATTCCTTATTTCTTATTTCCAAAGTCCCGAAAAGAACCTTTTTTCTTCAGCATATAATTTTAATTCGCTTTGCTGCGTTTATCAACTTCCTATAGAGGGATTTTTCTTTCATAGAATAGACAAGTTTAACGGTTCGGGGCACTGTATCTACAGTTAGCCCCTCTTTGGCTATAAGATGCAAGCTACAAGCCTCAAGCTTCAAGTCTGTTGTCATTACTGAATACCGATGGGAAAAAACCGGTTAAATAATTACAAAAGACTTGTAGCTTATCCACACCCGGTGCAAATAATCTTAATTTCATTCGGGTAATAAAAAACCACTTACCGTAAATAACCATTAATTTTAAAGCTAACATCGAAATCATCATTGCATTCATTGGCACGATATTACTTTGTTAGTTATTACCTCATCAATCAATAGCATGCAAGCAGGTTCTTATGATATCAATACCGGTATGGTTCAGTTGATAACTGAATGCAATAAGAAGGTGTTCAGGAATAAAGAATCTGTTCTTGCCTTAAAACATCTTTACGAAAAATTGAAGGCTGAAAGACTGCAAATATCAAGATGGCATTCAGGTTTTCCCACGGATGCCGGGTTAAATAATATTATCATCGAACTTGATAAATTGGCAAAAGATAAAATTCCCTTGAAACAACTCGAATGGAATTTTTATCACTATGCAGATCTTTTTAAATTTAAAGCTGAGGATATTGTTAAAGATATGTTTGCAGAAAAGAATAAGGCCCTTGCTGAACAGCAGGCACTTACTGCTGCCAGATCACAGGCACTAAACAGCCTTTTTAACCAGGAAAAGACAAGTACTACCCAATCGAAACATAATAAGTGATTTTGTAAATGGGTAATAGTGAGAATATCAGATGCTCTATATTTTTGTGATCAATTACCGTTTATATTTCTTTCCGATTCTTCATTGCGGGGAACAAAGCAATCTGCCACATTCGTCATTGCGAGGAACGAAGCAATCTTTTATTAGCAAGATTGCTTCGTTCCTCGCAATGACGTTAATGTGGTACAGCCAACACTTTACTTAACCATATCATGATTGTAAAAAGGTTCCCTTGGCTTTTTTTTCATTCGCTCCTCGATGTTCTCAGCCAGCCATTGAAAATATTCACCAAGGAACGGATCGGGATTATTTTTCCGCATATTCAAAAACATTTGTCTGTATTTCTCCCATGTTTTTATAACGAATACACCCAGGGTTTTGTCTACCAGATCAATGTCAACAAGTTTTTCCGCTACCAGGATACCCAATGATTCCATTTGTTGTGAGAACTGTAATATAAATACCTGTTCATCTTTTGGAAGCGCTTCCATGCCCTTACGATCGACAGGCAGTTCATTCGAATTCATATAAAACATTAATTCAGCAAACCCGCGTGTCTGGAAATTGCGCAATGTCTCCAGCGTGAAGCGTTCTTTACTGTTACGGCTAGCTGCACGCGATTGGGTGATGCCAAATATAACAGCTACCACAAACGAGAATGTGAGCGCAAGGTTGGCTATCTCAGATATAAGTTCATTGTTCATGTTCCTGTTTTAAAATATCGCTTAAAGCATTTTTAAATGCAGGAAGATCCTGTATATGTGGTATATGACCTACGGCAGGTAGTTCTGTTAATGTGCTTCCTTTTATTTGTGATCGCACCTGCTTGCCCAGTAATTGATATTGCCCATGTTCGTTTATGAGCGCCGCTGTCAAACGATCTTTCCCTACAATGGTGCGGTCGGCGGTTCCGATTATCAACGCTGTTTTTACTGTTATATTTTTAAATTCATAACAAACAGGTTGTTCATAGATCACCTGGTAGGTAAGTGCATTTGCCCATGCTATCTCCGGGAAATTATCCTGCAAGAGTGCCTTTGCCTGCTCCTTCACATATTGTTCATATTCGGGTTTCCATACAGGGTAATAAGTTTGCTGGTATTTTTTATAAGATTCATATGTGGCAGCAAGTTCTTTTTTATATAAGCTATCCGGTGCTGTATACGGCACAAATGTTTTATAATCTTCCAGGCCGATCGGATTTTCCAATACCAGTATTTCAGTAAAAGAAGAATACATCAATGTAAATCTTATTGCAAGCATGCCACCCATTGAATGGCCGATCAAGATCACTTTTTTAATTCCTAAAGAATCAAGTAATGCTTTGCTGTTTGCCGCCATTTGATGAAAGCTGTAATGTATGTTTGGCTTACCGGATTTTCCAAATCCAACCTGGTCAGGCACGATCACCCTGTATCCCATATCCGACAGGAACGGGATAACATCTTTCCAATAATATCCATCAAAATTTTTTCCATGCAGGAGCATGATGGTTTTTCCGTTCGGTTTGATGGGACTAATATCCATATAGGCCATTTTTGCGATCGTTCTTTCAACACCTGCATTAAAAAAAGAAACAGGGTAGGGGTAATCGTTATTTTGTGAAAACGAATGGCTGGTAACCGAAAGGAAAATGCAGGTGATGCATGCTTGCAGGTAAATCTTCATCGCGTTGCAGTTTATAAGATTATGACATTGCCCTGGAAATATCGATCTGCAAAAGGTATTTATCAAGTAACTCCATGCTTGAAAATGGATAAATGCCTTCAATGATCTCGTTATGCAGCTGTATACTGATCTCGATATAAAACGAATCCAGTTGGAAAAGATAATAACGGAATTTTACATCAGCTCTTTCTGCAACCAACACAGCAAAATCTTCTATTACCAGGCATTGCTCTTTAAAAGGAATCATCAAAAATTGTTCACGTGTCATACTTTTAGAAAACAAAAAAATGTGCCGGATTTTCTTCCTGGTCATCGTCAATGCGGCAATAGAGCGATCTGTTTAAAATCCGTCGATTATTTATCCCTGTCCTCCCTGGATTTGAGTATACTATTTTTGATCCGTACATAACCTCACCAACAGATTTGTGCAATTCGTGTAATTCGTGTTTAAAAATTCATATTTCAAGCCCGGTTCCCCCCACAAAAAATGCATCTACTCACGTAAATGCATTTTAAATATTCCATCATAGTTCTTACACAGGATTTCTCCCTGATATAACCCTGAATAAAACAGCTATAATAGCGATCACGAGAAGTAAATGAATAATACCTCCTGCATGAAAGCCGATAAAGCCAATTGCCCACACGATTACAAGTATGGTAGCAATGGTATAAAGTAAACTGCTCATAATATTAAATTTAAAAATGAATAAATTGGCTACTCCATTTCTGAAGCGGCTTCATAATTAATATCATTCTCTGCGATACCGGTTAAAGAAACATCCGCTTCT
Organism: Ferruginibacter sp.; assembly: GCA_047601875.1. Lineage (GTDB taxonomy): Bacteria > Bacteroidota > Bacteroidia > Chitinophagales > Chitinophagaceae > Ferruginibacter. Next base: position 3,879,937 of record JASGIL010000001.1, read on the forward strand.
TTTTCTTCTTCCAGTGTTTCGTGTAATAATGAAGCGATCTCATCCAGGCCAAGCGTTGTGGCAAGCTGGGCCAGGCCACCATAAGTTGAAATCTCATAGTGTTCTACTTTCTGTGCGGCAAGGATCAGTCCAACATCCCTTGTACTGGTACCAGCTTCCGTATCTTCAATAATGCTTTCACCTTCCTTTGTTATACCTTCCATGGCCTCACATTTTTTTGCCTGCACTTTTTTCCCAAGCAGGTCAAAAACCTTTTCAAGCCTTGTAACATGCGTTTTGGTAACTTCAAGGTGATCGTTAAATGCATTTTGCAATGCTTCAGAATTGGCGGCTTTTGCCATTTTAGGCAGGGTCTTTACAAGATGCTTTTCTGCCCAGTAAATGTCTTTCAGTTCGTCGTTAAAGAATCCCTGTAACATATTATCTCCTTCGGCTTTACCTGCAGACGCTGCTGTTTTTGATTTTGTACCATTCCCTTTTTTTGTTGCTGTGTTTTTTGAATTATTCATGTTGTTTGGAATTTATGATTGTATAATGATTACGCATATTGTTTTTCAAATTATCTGCCATGAATGTTTACTGTATCTATTATAATAATTACATTACAATTTGGGTAAGTTTTTATTGGTTAGGGATAGAATTTCCCCGATGCTATCAAAAATGACTACAACAAACATTCATGTTTCAATTTAAAAATCTGTAGTAGTTGTTAAACCCGCTGCGTGATCAAGGCCTCCCATTGTGCCCGCATTGGAACTTTTCACTACACCATCCACAGAGATCTTAATTGCTACATTCGCACGGTCTGCGGTATTTTCCCATTCAGATGGTGGGTGCACTGTAAAGATGATCGTATGTGACCCGGAATTTTGTTTATTGATTGTAATTGTTTTTGACCAGCTTAGGGTGGTTAAGTTTTCAGTCATTTGAGAACTGTCAGCTAAGTATTCTCCTATAAAATTACCTGTCTTGTCGGTGGTAAAATCAAATTGTACTGTAGCAGTATTACTGCTGCCCGCCGTTGTTTTTTCTTTGCTGCAGGAAAACAACAGAAGTGATGCGAGGATCGAAAAAAAATAAAGCGTCTTTTTCATAATTGTATATTAAAGAATGATGAATAATGTTAGCAGGTTGATCAATACTATTTTGATACCAGAAATGCAGGAGAATTACATGGTACCCACAATTACGCATAGGCGTTAAATTCAAACCATGGGAATGATTGGAACGTGGATGATACGTTCATCCGTTTCGTCCGCTGCATAAACGCTGTTACACACACAAATTTATTTTCAAAAACCTACAGCAATATATTTGAGGCTTTACCGGCATCTTATTTTACAGCAACTCCCCGCGTGGTAATATGACCTCATGCAATATTTTCCCCCGGTAATGAGCAGCGTTTCGAAGCATCGGGAAAAAACATACACAAAAAAAAGATTCTGTGTATTATTATTTCATTACACTCATTGGCGAAATATTTGTTTAATCATGGTAAAAGCGATCAATGAATACAATTATATTAATAATGTTTTGCTATGCGTTATTATTGATGACGGCGCAGGGAGGATACTGGTTATACCAGCTTTTGTACAGGGTATCTGCCCGGGTAAATAAAAAGAATAATATTTTTTTCCTGTTTTTCCTGCTTGCAATAACAGGCGTTTCTTTTTTTGCGTACGCTGCAAGCAGGTAGATCCCCAAAAGAAAAGTTCTGTGCAGCAACGATAGGGGCATATTGATTAATTTAAAATTGGGAGATGTTTTAAACAATAAATTTAGTTTATGAAGATAAGTAAACTTGCAAACCTTTCTATCCTTGTGCTCATCGGCTGGTATGTTTTCAGAGATCATAAGAAATTACGGCCTGTAAAAAAGTGCCGGTCGCCAGGCTTGTTGATGGAGTTAAAGAAGAAATTAAAAAGCCGCTTAACCAGGTGGATGATGGTATTGTGAACCCCAGCGTTTAATGACAACTGTTATATTTTTTTTTTCGCCTGCATAATAAAAACAGGTATCACTTTCATTTCTTCAATATTTGCTATCGCGGGGGAAACCCACCTCCGGATTTTCTTTCACTGAATATGGGCAAAGAAATAAAATTATTCTTTAAGCCTGCCGGCTATGATGCGGTGTGTAAATAGTATATTCCCCGCAACAGGGATCACATTTTATTTGGATGCAGGCATCGCCTCCAATACCTTATTATAACATCAACTGTTTCTTTTATTGCTGCAGGATCACTTTCCTTTGTGAAAAATCCCTGCACGATCATATCGTATGCTTCATCCACTTCTTTTTTATTTGCTGACGTAGTATAAAAAACAAAGGGTATCGATTTTTTTCTCAATCTTTCATCTTCGTCAATGAGACGGCGCATTTTCATGCCACTCATACGCGGCAGGTTGATATCAGAAAAGATCAGGAAAACAGTGTCATCAGTCTTACTGAGATAATCGAGTGCCTCCATACACGAACGAAACCACAATACAGGTTCCGGAACTTTCAGTTCTTCGATAACATCCTGGAGAAACCTGAAATCGTCCTCGTCATCTTCAATTATGATAATTGGATGTTTCGGCATTTCATGAAATTAATATAGTTAAAGTATAAAACTTTAAAAAAAGGGGGTACTTAATATATTCTTTCTTGTTTTGTTTAAGCACCCGATAAACCTGTAATTGTGTTTGTTTGCCTGCCTGTTTTTAAAAAGCAGCTTTGTAGATTTGTGTTCATATTGCGTCAAGTTTGTGTTGGATGCGAACCGGGGAAAATATTTATCGTTGTATTTCGTGTTTTATTATTTTTAGTCGGGGTTGGGGTTTCCCAACCCTTTTTATTATCGGGTATTTTAATTTTTGCCATTGAGATTTTCAATATTCAACGCACAATGCTCAATGTTCAACGGGATGATCGTTGAACATTGAGCATTGTATGTTGAGTATTAAAAATTGAATATCTACATTGAAAATACCTGCCTTTACAAAATCCGCTAAAATATAATTGAGCCAGTGGTACCTGTTGACGTAGTTGCTTTACCAGCTCCCTTTGTTCCTCCAAACAGGTAACCTATTTTAAAATTCAGCGAATGATTTTTTTCTGTAAAGCCATCTGCGTCCGGATCATTCGAATCCAGTTTATTAGGAGAAACATCTGTAAGTCCCAGGGTAAAACTAACGCCAAAGGTTAGCCCCATATTACAGGTGTATCCTGCCAGCAGGTTGCCGCCAAAATCAAAACGTTTCAAATGGTCATTGTTGCTGTTGGGGTCGTCTGTATCCCCGTCAAATTTTACATCCCTTGATTCCAGCAGGTTTGAATTGACATAGTACCTGCTTTTTCCTGATAAACCCAAACCAAAGTTTGGACCAAGGCCAAGGTACACTTTCCCGGCACCGGCGGGAATATTATAAACAAAATTGAGCGGAACTTCTATATAATTGAGCCTTACTTTAACATAAGCAGCCCCTGATTGATAAGTATTCTTATACCCTTTTTGAATGAAATCAATTTCCGGGCGGAAACTTACCGGCCCATTGGAATATCTGCTAAAAATCCGCCGGTGATGCCAAACTTACCCTTGTTGCTCAGATCATCATTACCATCAATTTCAAATTGTGTGAACGACATATTGCCGCCAACATGCAGCCCGAAACGTGCCTGTGAGAAAAGAGGGCTAAAACCCGCTATCGTTAAAACGATCAATAAAAAAGATTTTTTCATAAATTAATTTTTAATGTCTGAAAAACAAAATGGATGCCTGAAAAATAATGCCACGGGAATTTGATACACCGTGGAAAAAAATGATCAGTTAATGACAAATTGTGAAAAGAGGTAAGCAATACAAATACACATGGTTATTGTATGCAGGTTAATGGTCTTGGCAATTTGCCGGTAGAATAACAGGAACGATGAGTAGCCGCTGTAAAAACAGTGCTGCCTGGATAAACAGGGTACCATTTTTGAATGTTTTCATAACAATTATCTTTACGATGGCATTCGAACACGAGCCCGGCTGCTGTCGTAAAGCCTATTCATTAACCATATCATTTTTTTAACCAGATGTCCGTCCGGAAATCAACAAAAAAAGAGGCTGATCCTGCAACAACAGGTTCCGGTTACCTGCAGGATATCATAGATAGTTCCCTCGATGTTATACAGGTTTTCCGGGCAAACAGGAACGAAGCAGGAAACATAATAAATTTTACCTGGCTCACACAGAATAAGAAAGGAATTGAACAAAACGGGGATGTAACGGGTAAGCGTGTACTACAACAAAATCCGGGCATGGTCGTATCAGGTATTTTTGATCGTATGTGCAATGTTGTAGAAACGGGCAATACTTACGAAGATGAGCAATATTATACTTTCGAACAGTTCCAGGGAAACTGGTATTATTTAACACTGGTGAAGTTTGAAGATGGTGTTATCATGACGACGAAAGATATTACCCGTTATAAAAAAGTTGAACAGGAACTATTGCTGTTGAAGGAAAAACTTGCACTGCAGGCTACCGGCAAGTATGAAACGCTTTTCAATTCAATGGATGAAGGGTTCTGTATTATAGAAGTGATGTTTGATCATGAAGAAAAGGCTTATGACTATCGTTTCCTGGAAACAAATCCCGCATTTGAAAAGCAAACCGGTTTGCGTAGTGCAGTAGGTAAAACAATGAGAATGCTTGCGCCCGGTCATGAACAATACTGGTTTGATATTTATGGACGCATTGCCAAAACAGGGAGATCTGAAAGATTTGAAAATAAGGCTGCAGCAATCGGTCATTACTATGAAGTGTTTGCTTTTTGTATTGATGAGCCTGCATTGCATCATGTGGCTGTTCTTTTCAAAGACATTTCTGAACGTAAGAAAACAGAAGCGGCGCTGCATAGATCAGAAGAAAGATACCGGGCGATTTTCAATTCCATGAATGAAGGGTTCAGTTTGCTGGATATACAATTTGATGAAAAAGGGAATGCAAACGATGTAATTATCCGGGATGCCAATGCGGCCCAAAACCGTATTGATGGCATAGCGGCGCTCATTGGTAAACGTGTTCGTGAAATACTGCCGGATATTGAAATGAAATGGGTCGAACGTTATGCGAATGTTGCACGCAGTGGTGAATCCATAAGCTTTGAAGATTGGTCGGAGGCAAATCAAAAATGGTACAAAGTGCAGGCCAACAGGGTGGGAGGTAGCGGCAGCAGCCTGGTGGCTATTATCTACGATGATATCACGGAACAAAAAAACTTCAAAGAACGACAGGCATGCCTCATGAATTTCAGTGATGTCCTTCGGTCCATTAGCGATCCACTGGAAATACAAACTTTTGCTGCAAATCTGTTGGGTAAATATTTAAAAGTGAACCAGGCACACTATGGTGAAACGGTTGGTAATTATATCTATATCGACTATAGTTATGCAAATGCTGTTCCTCCAATGACGGGAAAAATTCATTACGAGGATTTTGGTAAAAAACTGGGTGCATGCTTCCAGGCAGGTAAAACGCAGGTTTGTTATAATACTGCAACAGATACTGATGTTTCTCCCGAAGAGAAAAAAGTGTTTGCATCCGCAGGTATTGGCGCCTATATAGCCATGCCATTAATAAAGAACAATGAATGGGTAGCCATCATGGCCGTACATAATATTGAACCCCGGCAATGGAAACAAACAGAGATCGATTTAATGCACGAGATCGTGGAGCGCACATGGATCGCGGTTGAAAAAGCAAAGGTTGAAAAAGCTTTGCGTCTGTCAGAAGAACAACTTGCAAATGAACTGGCAGATACCAGGCAATTGCAAATGATCAGTGCACAGATCATCGAAGAAGATACCATGGAAAAATTATACCAGCAGATACTCGATGCAGCCATGGCGATGATGCATGCCAATGCTGCGAGCCTGCAGCAATATGTACCAGAAAAAGAGGCACTTTACCTGCTTGCATCAAAGCATTTTGCAGAAGGATCAGCAAGGTTCTGGGAATGGGTGCGGCTCGACTCAAACAGCAGCTGTGCCCTGGCACTTAACAATAAAGAAAGATTCATTGTTGCGGATATCAACAGCAACAAAGATATGGCCGGTACAAATGATGCTTTTTTTTACGCAGCTTCGGGCATCAGGAGCGTTCAGTCTACTCCGTTAGTTTCAAGAAGGGGTAATGTTGTGGGTATGATGTCTACCCATTGGAAAACCGTACATGAACCTTCTGAGCGGGAACTAAGGTTGTTCGATTTACTCGCCCGGCAGGCTGCCGATCTGCTCGAACGCAAACAAACAGAGGAAATACTTCATCAAGCTGAAAATAAATATCGTATTGAACTTGAACAACGGGTATTGCATCGTACAGAAGAACTGGGGCGCTCTAACCAGGATCTTTTACAATTTGCACATGTTACCAGCCATGACCTGAAAGAACCAATAAGAAAAATTAAAACATTTTTGGGACTGTTATCCGCCCAATTGGGCAATGACCTGCCGGAGAAAGCAAGATCATACCTCGATAAGACCAATCGCTCTGTTAACAGGATCGGGTACATGATAGAAGCAATCCTTAAATATTCCAAGATCGGCATGACTGAAGAAACATCCGGATCTGTTGATCTGAACGGTATTTTCAATGATATTGAAGTGGACCTTGAATTTTTAATACACGAAAAAAATGCTGCTGTTGTACGGCCTGTTTTCCCTCTTTTGCGGGGAAATGAAATTCTGTTGCAGCAATTATTCTACAACCTGTTGATCAATTCTTTGAAATTTGCAAGGGAAAATGTACCTGTGATCGTGCATGTGACGTATTCGTTTATTACAAAAGACGGGAACAATTATATAGAGATTTGTTTTGCTGATAATGGTATAGGGTTTGAACCGGAATATAATGAGGTAATATTTGAAACATTTTCAAGGCTCCATTCAAAAGATCAATATGAAGGAACGGGATTGGGGCTTGCATTGTGCAGGAAGATCGTTGGCAGGCACCGGGGAACCATCCGGGCTGAAGGAAAAGATGGTGAAGGTGCACTGTTTGTGATCCGTTTGCCAACTTAAAAAAAATGGCTATGCAAATGAAATTCGTTTTGATAGATGATGACAGCGACGACAGGATGTTTTTTGTTTGGCGATCGAAGAATTGGGACATGATGTTATTTGCATAGCAATAGAAGATGGTTTAAAAATGATTGAATCATGGAAGCAGGAGGGTGAACAGTTGCCGGATATTATGTTTATCGATATCAATTTGCCGCCAAAGAGCGGATGGGATATTCTCCATGCAACAAGGCAGCATCATTTATTTAATAGCATTCCTGTTATTATGTTTTCCACTTCTTCAAATGATATCGATATAGAAAGGGCTAAACATGAAGGCGCTCTTTTCCTTTTTACCAAACCGGATCGCTTCCAGGACCTGAAAGCCTGTTTAGAAATCATTTATTTGCATATAGCCGGTAACGCCCTGGATACATTGAAGGAAAAATCATGCCCGTGGTTTCATTTTGTTTAGTGAGTTGTGCCGGGTTCGTTGATACGCATCCGTTGTAATTCTTGTTACACGATTCTTTTTTTATCTCAATTTTATTTAAAGGTTCAACAGGATAATTTAAGAAAGGGTTATACCTAACATCGTTAAGGTATTGTAACCATGGCAGGTATAATTTTTTTATTTTTTGCTGCGTGAAACTGTCTTACAAAAAACACACATAGCAACCTTTTTATAAATACTGGCTTCGCAACATTTTATCCAATTACATCTTCCTGTCTGGGACACCATACGTGTTCGGAAGTTTAAATTTTACCTGTACGAAGCCTGCTGTCGGCAGGCAGGGATTGGAAGACGGATGATACGGATAGGCAGATGGTCACGGATTAATTTTTTGGAACAAAAAATTACAGATTGGTGCTTATTATCATCAGTGCTATGTTGTGTACCCGGTAATTGGAGGATCGCTTTAAGATGAAATAGGTTTTCGTATATGATTTCCCCCAGCAGCTTTTCTTTTTCAATGAGCTTAAATATTTTTTTATCTGTTGATTTTGCCTCCATGGATTTGATTTTTATACTTTTCAGGTCAGGCGGTTGTTCAATGACTCATGACGACATGTATTGTTGCAGCTGGTAAATTAAAGTGCGCCCTCCCGTAAAGAAACGAACTTTTTTATTAAACCAAAATGCAAGCTCCAGCACTAAAAGCGTAACAAAATACTGCGACGAATAAATAAGCGGCCAGGCCGGTTTACTCAAGTACATGAATGATTTGAAGCTGAAGTTTAATTATCAGCCCGTATTGCGCCAAATGCAATGTTGGTGACAGTTTTTATTTCTGTTACTTGTTATCTACTTTGTATTTATTCGTCCACTTAAATATTAATGGAACGAGGATTACTGTAGGCAATAGCCAAAATATAAAACCTGGGATTTGTTCAGGAAAATAAGTTGCATTCACCGCCAAAAAAGCTGTAAGAGATGCGATGTATGCACCTGTCATTCGCTGTAAATGGGAAAGCAGCCAATAGTTTTTCGCAACAATTTTTCCTTTGTAGTTTTTAAAGTCTATCCTGACTAAAAATATAGCCAATGCACCAAAAACGATAAAAACAATTCCAAATAGCTTACCGACAACCAGGAGCTTTATCCCAAAGCCAATAAAAATCAATCCTGTTAATAACATAATAATAGTAATTGCCCAATCAATTTTTGCTGGTTGTTGGTTGTGCCCCAACATTTTCAGATGCAAATAACGGCTACCTGTCGCAATCAGGTAAATAGTAAAAAGGCCAACAATAAACAGAAAGTAATTTGGATGAATGATTGACAACGCCAATGATGAAATTCCTGCGGTCAGCATTCCATAAAGAAAAAACTTTCCGACTAATTTATGTCTTTTGTCGCCCTTTTTTCTTACAAGGTTTATTGTACCCGACAATAGTCCGACAGATCCACCCAAAATATGTAAAACTAAAAATATTGTAAAGGTCATATTGATAATTTTATCTTATTTAAGTGTTATCTGTTTGTTTTGGTAGCGTGTCAGCAAATTGCCGGCAACGAAATGCATTGGCGCAGTAGGGTATTGGTATTCCGTCTGCCTGGTGCGTCCGCCCCTAAAGAAACGAAATTTTTAATTAACCACAATGTAAGCCTGCGTACTATATGCGTATCCCTGGCACTGGTTCGTGTCTCCGCAAACCAGTGCCAGGGATGATCACGGATTAATTTTGGGGAACAAAAAATGGCAGATTTATATTTACTATCATCAGTACTATGTTGCGTAAGCAACATTAATCCGTATTAATCCGCTAATTCAGTATCATCCGTCTTCCAGTCTTCGAATAGTAAAAAATACAAAAAAATACTAAGCAGCATTACAACTCACTGATAAACGCTGCCAGTTCACCGGCGGCAATAATATGCGCAGGGATGAAGGTTTGCAATGCATGTTGAGGCATGTAATGAACAATTGCGGTCGACGGGTCTACAACGATGGTTATCCCACCGGCTTCCTGTATTTTTTTTAAACCATCTGCTCCATCTGAATTGGCACCGGATAAAAGTACGGCAACGGTTCTGTTCCCATAAACATCTGCAGCAGTTTCAAATGTTACATCTATGCATGGACGTGAAAAATGTATTTTTTCGGAAACGTCCAGTGACAGGCTCCTGTCACTTTCCAGCAGTAAATGATAATCAGGCGGGGCAATATAGATGGTGCCGGGCAGGATACTTTCTTTGTCTTCGGCTTCTTTTACCCTGAGCTTTGTACGTACGGCTACCAGGTCTGCCAGCGTGCTGTCATTATCATCCTTTCGGTGTATCACAATGATCACGGCAATATCGGTACGTGTAAGGCTTGCTGTTATAGAGAGCAAACTATCCAGGCTTCCTGCGGATCCACCCAGTAATAATAGTTCATATATTTTTTGGCTGCCTGTTGTATCCATCATTGATTGTTTAAGCGATCTTTCTCCATATCCTTGCCTTCCTGTCCCAGTCCCGGTAATGGTTATACACCGGGGAGAATTTTATATTCTCTTTACTCCCCAACGCAAGAAATCCAAGCTTTTCGAGGCTTGCATCAAAAAGGTTTAAGGTGCGGTCCTGCAGCTCTTTATCAAAATAGATCAAAACGTTCCTGCAAATGATAAGCTGGAATTCATTGAATGACCTGTCTGATACAAGATTATGCGAAGAGATCACCATATTCTTTTTCAAACGTTCATCAAATTTTGCAAAGCCGTAGTTGGCCGTGTAGTAAGATGAGAAATCTTTTTTCCCACCCGCCTTCAGGTAATTCTCTGAATATAGTTTCATCTGGCTCACCGGGAAAACAGCTTCCCGGGCTTTTGACAACGCCTGCGGGCTGAGATCTGTTGCATACAACAACGACCTGTTCAAAAGATTGGCCTCTTCCAGCAAAATCGCCATAGAATATATTTCTTCCCCGGTAGAACAGCCGGCATGCCATATCCTGATGAGCGGTTTTGGTGTAAGTGCCGGCAACACCTCATTGATAATGGTTGCGTAAAAATAAGGATCACGAAACATCTCGGTCACACTTACGGTTACTTCGTCTACAAATCTTTGAAGATAGGAGGGATCAGTCCTTAACTTTTGCAACAAGGCGAGATGGCTTCCAAGTTTGTCAAGGGTAATTAACCTGTTCAGCCTCCTTTTAAAGGATGCACGGGCATAATTCCTGAAATCATATCCGAAAAGCCGGTACAATTCTTCGATCACTATTTCAGTACCTGTATCAGTTATACTCTCCTGCGTCATGTGCGGCTATGATTGGGTTTACATTTTCGGGCTTCCCCGGCCTTTGTGTTTCTTAGTGCTTATCGTACAACCATACCCGCAATAATGATACGAGCTGGTCGGTATCCACAGGTTTGGTGATATAATCTGATGCTCCTGCTTCAATACATTTCTCCCGGTCACCCGCCATGGCCTTGGCTGTTACTGCAATGATGGGTAAGTTTTTGTACCGGGATAAATTGCGTATAGCCGCAGTCGTTTGGTAGCCATCCATTTCCGGCATCATCATGTCCATCAGCACAAGCTGAATACCACTGGTTTCTTCCAATACCTTTAAGGCTTCTTTACCATCCGTTGCGCTGGTTACCTGTATACCATATTGCTCCATGGCTTTTGTAAGTGAATAGATATTTCGTACGTCGTCATCCACAAGCAATACTTTTTTATCCTTCAATACGTCTTTAAGTTTACCTGTCCAGGCAGGTTTGGTGCCTGCATCCATATGGTGCAGGAAAAGAGATACCTCATCCAGCATGCGTTTGTAGGAGTGCGCCGTTTTAATAACGATGCTGTCTGCATATCTTTTGATCCTGGCTTCTTCGGAGGGCACGAGTGTTTTACCGGTGAATACGATGATAGCAGTTCCTGCCACTGCAGCTGTACTGCGGATTTTCGCCAGCATTTCGTAATTTTCAACGCCGGCTTCCCCGATATTGATGATCACGCAATCATGTTCCGGTGATTGTAATGTTTCTACGGCACCAGGCATATTATTTACGATCACTGCCCGGATATCGTTCGCTTCCAGGTAAAAAGCCAGGGCCCGGGCATGTACTTCATTTTCTTCCGCGATCAGTACTTTTTTCAATGCATCATTTCCCAACTGGCGGATCTTCCGGAAAACATCGGCCATCGATTCTGTTGAAAGTGGCTTGTCGAGGAAGTCAACGGCACCCGCCTGCAGGCTTCGCTTTTTTAAATCTACCGACGACATAACGTGAACGGGTATTCGATTTGTGCTTTTATCAGCTTTCAGCGATTCAATAACCGTCCAGCCATCCATCACGGGGAGGTAGATATCCAGCAAAATGCCTTCGGGCCTGTATTTTTTTGCAAGTTCAATACCCTCGTCGCCCCGCACGGCTACAATTCCCTTGTAGCCATTCTTCCTTGTGAATTCAAGCAGCATACCTGCGAATACGATATCGTCTTCAATGATCAGTATCACCCTGTCCACGGGGCTGGTATCATTCCTGTCGTCGGGTATATTGGGCGGTATGCTGATATTGTTGTAGTTGCGCTGGTTCGTAGCTGTACCAACAGGCATGTATAGGGGTTGTTCCGCTACGGGCGGTTGCGCAGAAGCAACAGGTTTCGTTAAAGGAATACTGAGTGTGAAACTGCTGCCCTTCCCCGGTTCACTTTCTATAGCAATGTCACCGCCAAGCAACCTGGATAGTTCACGGCTGATCGACAATCCAAGACCGGTACCACCATAATTACGCCTGGTAGAACCGTCCTCCTGCTGAAATGCTTCAAAAACGATTTGTTGTTTTTCTTTTGCGATGCCAATACCTGTATCTGTTACCTTGAAGGAGATCATTTCCCCGTTACGGCTTATTGATAATTTTACCGAGCCGCTTGCAGTAAATTTCAGGGCATTAGAAATAAGATTTTTTAATACCTGTTCAAGCCTCAGCTCGTCTGTTTCTATAATTTCCGGTACAGCATCTGCCACCGTTATTTCAAAATCAAGGTTTTTTTCGATGGCAACCTGTTTAAAAAGCAGCTGCAGGTTTTCTGTGAGCGCCTTTACAGGCACATCAGAAAAATTCATTTGCATTTTGCCCGACTCAATCTTTGAAAGATCCAGTATTTCATCAATTAACTGTAACAATCCTTTTCCCGAAGACTGGATCACCCTGGCATATTCAACCTCCTCATCGGATAAGTTATGTTGGTTGTTCTCTGCCATCAGCCGCGACAGGAGTAAAATTGAATTCAGGGGAGTGCGCAATTCGTGCGACATATTGGCTAAAAACTCTGATTTATATTTTGAACCCAGTTCCAGTTGTTCCGCCTTGAGCTCAATATCCCTGTTTTGCTCCGCGATCAGCTGGTTGCGTTCTTCGAGCAGCCTTGTACGTTCCTCCAGTTCACTGTTGGATTGCAGCAATTCTTCCTGTTGTACCTTCAGCTCTTCTTCCGACACCTGTAATTTTTCTGACTGTGCTTCCAGTTCTGCGTTTATTCCTTCCAGTTCGCTATGCTGTGCAGCAAGTTCTTCTGCCTGTGCCTGTGTTTCATTTAATAATTCATTGAGCCGTTTTCTTGTTTCTGCTGTGTTAACACCGATCCCGATATTTTCGCTGACAGCCTGCAGGAATTCCTTGTGTGCTTCCCCGAAGGGTTTTATGGCTGCCAGCACAATCACAGCTTTAACCTGCCCTTCAAATAAAACAGGCAGGGCTATGATCTGCCTTGGCCTGATATCACCGGCCGCGTAGTTGATAAGTATATCGGAACGTTCAATATTCTTCAGTGAAATCAGTTTGCGGGACACAACTGCCTGGCCCGCCATGCCATGCCCGGGCAGGATATATTTTTTATCTTCCTCCGGCTGGTAAGCGTACCCGGTAATAAACCGCAGCACGTCGTTTTCGTAATGATAAAATGCACCGATATCACTTTCGGTGTAGTTTGTTAAATGGTTGAGTATGCCTTCTGCGATCGATAAAATGGTTTGTTCTCCAAGCATTTTATTATTCAGCCCGGAAATACCCGTTTGCAGCCATTCTTTTTTTGACAGCAGGCCAAATGCATGCTGCAACGAACCCGTCATTTTATTAAGGGAGGTGGCCAGGTTGCCGAGTTTGTCGCTGTATCCTTCGTCTATCCGTACCTGGTAATTTCCATCTGTAACCTTTTCTGCAATGCCGGATATGATATTGATCCGTTCGGTAACGTCTTTGTCTTTTTGAATAATGGCATCCTGCAATACTTTACGGCGTTCATAATCCTTGACCAGGCGAATAAATGAGATAACGGTGATGAATACAGCCAACAGTGATGCCAGTACGATGAACAGGGGCGTTGTTTCGGCAAATCTTTTTGCTTTTTTTGTACGTTCAGCTAAAAGCTGCTCTTCCCGTTCTTCCATCTGTGTTACCAGTTGCCTGCATTGATCCATATAGATCTTCCCGGTCCGGAAATCTTCGTTGCTGATGATTATATTCTGTTTCTTTTTATCAATAAGCTCCTGTAATATATTCATGCGGTTTTGCACCACATCGGTTAGTTTGATGAGTGAGAGCTGTTGCAACTGGTTGTCGCTTGTCAGCGATCTTAATACCTTGATCTCGTCATACACTTTGGTTAACGATCCTTTATAAGGGTCAAGGAATTGTTCATCTCCTGTAAGTAAAAATCCACGTTGGCCGGTTTCTGCATCTTTCAGAATGGAAATCGTATTTTCCAGTTTGGTGATCACGAGGTTGGTATGTTCTACGAGCTCGTTGTGGTAAAGCAGGTTGTTGATGCTGATATACGAAGCAACTGCGCTGCCCAGCAGCAGCAGCAGTGAAAAGCTGTAGCCAATGACCAGGTTTCGCTTAAATGAGTTCATGTTTTACAATGTATAATAAGTAATTGTTGTTTGCGTGCAATACTGTCAGCCAGGTGTTGCCCAGCCGGTTTGTGTGTAATACCGGTTTACTATGGTGTTTTTTCAACAGGTTGTTTTACCGGCAATACAATGGTAATCGTAGTTCCCAGTCCTTCTTTTCCCGTTGCCTGTACAATACCATGGTGGCGCTCAATGATCTTTCTCACAATTGCCAGCCCGATGCCGGTGCCTTCATACTGGGTGCGCCCATGCAGCCGCTGAAAGATGGCAAACATTTTATCAGCATATTTTTCGTCTATGCCAATACCGTTATCACTGATCATAATCCGGTAAAAGTTTCCCTGTTCTGTAACTGCAGCATTAAATGTTTTCGAATCAACCCGTTCTGCGCTTATATTAACTACGGGGGGAAGGCCGATTTTAGCATACTTGATGGCATTGCTGATAATATTCATAAATACCTGCTGCAGCTGCCCGGCTACACCTTCCAGTGAAGGCATGTTCGTATAATTCACTACAGCCTGCTTGTCTTTAACAGGTAGCTCCAAATCAACCAGGGCACCTTTGATGATGTCGTTAAGATCGGTAATGATGCAGCCCTGTTCCTGCGAAATCTGCGAATACAGCAGCAGGTCATGTATGAGGTCACGCATACGGTTAGCAGCCTGTACGATCTTGTCGAGTAAATGCATTTCCCTTGTTTCCATCAAAAGCTTGCTTTCCAACAGCATGCTGCTGAAAGTGGTGATCTTCCGCAGCGGCTCCTGCAGGTCGTGTGAGGCGAGATAAGCATATTGCTGCAGCTCCTCGTTGCTGGTTTTCAATGCCTGGTTCATGGTGGCCAGTTCAGCAGTACGTTCCTTTACTTTTAGTTCAAGCAATTCATGGCTTTGAGAAAGCAGTGCCTCGGCTTTTTTCCTGGTATCGATCTCGGTCAGCAGTTCCTGCTGCATGGTTTTAAGGGCACTGGTTTGCTTCGACAACCTGTACAATGTTTTTACTTTCATCACCAGTATATCCGGGTCAAAAGGTTTGGTCATATAATCAACGGCGCCGGATGCATAACCTTTGAACATAAAACGTTTCTCCGTATTCACGGCCGAAAGGAAAATAATAGGGATGTCCTTCGACTTACTATAACCGGATACTGTTTCCGCTACTTCAAAACCATCCATGCCCGGCATCTGTACATCCAGTATGATCAATGAATATTCTTTTTTTAAAATAGCCTTTAAAGCCTCCTCACCGGAAGCAGCAGTGTCCACTGTGAAATGGTTAAGTTCCAAAAGTGTCTTCAGTGTAAATAAGTTACCCGGATTGTCATCAACAATCAAAACCATATTGGCATTTTTTTTAAGTTGTTAAACATTCCTGACCCGGCTAATGATACAATTTGAATTTTCCGGTCTCCGGGACAAACCTGCTGTTTAAAAGGGTAGGGCCGCTTTTTACCAAAGGCGTGCTATGTGCCTGGGGCTTAGAGCAGGAAGTAAAGAACTAAAAACATACCACTTAATTGAAATAAGCGTGTTTATATTTATTATGCGGCTGTCATACAGGCTGCATTGATGACCGGCAATATTTTTTTAATAAAGAAAGCGCAGCTCGTGCGAACAAGCATGATCAGTGTGGAAAATCTTCCCAACAACACCTCATGTGCATATGGCCAGGCCCTTTTTTAATCCGCATGTAATAATCACCGTTAATTGTTTTTTTCAACCAGTTCTTTTAATCCTTCCAAAACCTTATCCCAACCCTTCTCCGATTTTTTGTGCCTTTCTTTTGCATCTTCCCCGGTACCCACATCATCTGTAATGGATAAGGTTGTAATGCCATTGCTGTAGCTTAATTCATCCGTAACGGTGGATTTGGAATCATTGTCGTCACTATCATTCACGAGTTCATACTTCAAAAGCCTGCCCGGTTCAATGGCAAGAATTTTTCCGTTCATCTCAATTTTTTTTACAAGCATGATCCGGCCTTTGAATTTAATAGGGCTTCCAACTTTCCAGTCAGAAAAAACCTCGCAGTTAAAAAAATATTCTTTTGTTTTCTCCGGGTTCGTCAATGCATCCCAGACTTTGGATGGTTCGGCATTGATGGCGATATGTTTTTTTACAATAAACTGCTCCATGGTATAAATTTCATTTACAGGAATTTTGCAATAATGATGCTGGGATTTTTGCCATGAATCCGGGTAACGACTATTTGCAGTTTAAAAAAATCCCGTGCATTGGTTCCTGGTCATCCAGGTACCCGGAATAAAAGGTTTATGTGCCTGGATGACCAGTATAGAGATGATGCGTTCGTTTGTATAACCTTGCAATGATTTGAATAAATTGTTATGAATGATCTTCCGAATGGTTTTGATGAGGATACGAATAAAGGCTGGCGGTATAGCCTGTATTCTTTTACTTTTTTGCTAAACTGATTTTTTTAAAGCAGGCAACCATAACTGATCGCAAGGGGTTTGCTTTCTTCCCATTATTTCTTCGGGGTATAAGAAAGCATGATTGTCCCGCATGGAAATGGTTTTGATTTTTCTAATGTAAATGCAGGCACATTTTTTTCTCTCTTGAATATGGATAGTCCTTTTCCCAGGCAAAAAGGATTTTTTAAAAAGTAAAAAGCGTCTACAAGCCTGTTTTCAATAAGTGCCGATGCAAACGAGACGCCACCATAGGCCAATAAATTATTGCCCCTTAACCTTTTCAACTTTTTGACTTCTTTTTCCAGGTCGCCCTTTATGAGCGTGGCATTTTGCCATTTGTTCTCTTTAGCAGTATTTGAAAAAACAAATTTGGGCAGTTCGGAAATTCTTTTTCCCAGTGCATAATCAGGGTGTTTTTTGTTTAATGCTACTGTATCCCAAAATGGTATTAATTCATCTGCTGTTTTACGACCCAGCAATAAAGCGTCCACATCCTTTAAATTATCCACGCAAAACCTGATCACTTTATGATCCCATTTAAATTTTTTCCCGCCTCCTTCCATATTGGAGAAGCCGTCTAAAGTAATATGCATTTGAAGTTTTAGCTTTCTCATGTATGTATTTTTAAATTGAGTATTGCCCTGTTTTAATAAAGTTTGTGTCGCCTGTCAACAAAACCATAACATTTGTTTTGATGAGAATATTACTGCTTCATGGAAGCTTTTTTAATGCATTGCCGAATAGCCGGGATCAGTTAAAGCGTTAAAACTTCCCGGGGTAATAACTTACCGATTTTTGAATTTTTTATTTACAGTTGTATCGCACTGCCAGGTTCATGTATGATTCATGAATTGTGCCAAAGCGATCTTTATTGCGAGTAGGTTGAATGGGATGTTGGGATAATTAATAACCTGGCGAAGGTTTGCGCTGCTTATTCATCGGAACCTTTAAAAGATTTTCACGGAAAATTTGTGTGATACCTATCAATGGATCCTGGTGGCTATCGCATTGATTTATTTTTTTTTGTCCCGGAAAATGATAGATCAGGATCATTATCAGCGACCTGCTGCGCCAGCAGCATTTATCCGTGCTCATCCGTTCATTCATATCATCCGTGCTCCCATCATAGCGGTAAATAAATTTATTCAACTATAAAATTCCTCCAAACAGCCCCGTGGGACATGATCCGGGCGTTATCTCTAACGCCCGGATGTATACCGGTAAGGGATAGATGCAATTGTAAGCCTGTTTGTAATGATAAGAGAAATGATCCCTTTATTTAAATTTGCCTGGTTGGTCTTATCACCACACCGAATATAAATTCCAAATGATATGCAGGATGACCGGTACAACCAGCGAACGGGAATTGTAAAGAGAAAGTCCGAGTAATATACCATTAAAGAAAATCAAAACCTTTATACCGATCGTATAATCGATGTGGATCAGTGTCCATACGATAGTAATAATTAACAGGCTGATATACCGGTTAAGGTTTAACCGGTTAAGCCTTGCCAGTAAAATTCCCCTGAATATCATTTCTTCCGCAACCGGGCCCAGTATACCTACGGCCAATACTTTTTCGATTGAAGTAAGTACTGGCTGCTCTTTCCACGGTTGTAAATTCCAGGCACCTCTCCAGTGAAAGATCATATCTGTCCCCAGCATAAAAATTAAGTATACAATTATCCAGGATAGCAGGTTGTTGAATTTCGGCGTTACAATGAGGAGATCGTCCTGTAAAGAGTATTTCAGTCTTTTTGTCGCGATAAAATATACAACCGCAATCAGCAAAACGGGCAGCAGTAGTTTGAAAAAAGGATTTGAGATGTCTGGCATAGGTTATTTTTTAAATAATATTGTTATATGTACATACAATCGCACAGCCCTTTTTTAGCTCATTGATTGGAAACTGCATCTATGCATCACAGTTAATTATTTTACCTGTATCATTTGCCTGCAGTCATTACAGTTGATCGGCCACCTGGATTAAATTGATCAAAGATTCTTTTTAAATATGGCTGCGAGCTGGTCGCTATAGGCTTCACTCACGGGGATCGTTCGTGTATTAATAACCACCTGGTATCGTTCAGCCTTATCAATTTTATCGATGGCGACTGTATAAGAACGGTGTACCCTTACAAATTTGCCGGGTGGAAGCAGGTTAACGGCTTCTGCGAATGTGCTCCGGGACAGTATGGTTTTATCTTTCAGAACAAATGTTACATAATTACCCGTTGCTTCAAGGTAGAGAATGTCATCATACATCACTTTCACCTGTTCGTAACCGTTCTTAATATAAAGATGATCGGTATTGTCGTTCCCGTTTCTGAATTTGTACAATTCAAAAGCCTTATTGCAGGCTTTTAGAAAGCGGGCCAGGGCGAATGGCTTTAGCAGGTAGTCTACTGCATCCAATTCAAAACTGGCAACAGCATGTTCACTGTAAGCGGTTGTAAATATTAAGAGCGGTTTTTTCTGAAGGCTGTTGTAGAAATCGATGCCTGAAATGTCGGGCATTTTTATATCCAGGAAAACCAAATCCGCCGGCTCCTTTTGCAAATATGCCATTGCTTTAAATGCATCGGTGAACGTGGCAACAAGATCTATAAAAGGCACTTTTGAAGCATGAGACCTTATGATGTCTAATGCTATTGGTTCATCGTCAATCGCTATTGCTTTCATTGAATGATTAATCGTTATTGTATTTCTAATGTAAGCTGAATAAAAAATGATGTATCCGTATCCTCTATGCTCAACACGTGTTTGCCGGGATATAAAAGTTTTAATCGCTGCTTCACATTTTCCAGGCCGATCCCGCTTTTATTTTTTTCAGGATCATTGTCGGGCCGTATGTGTTTGCTGTTGTGTACTTTAAAATCAACCGAATTGTTTTTTAGTTCCAGGCTCACTTTTATATATGAAGGTTCCCTGAAACTGATCCCATGCTTAAATGCATTTTCCACAAATGGGATCAACAACATTGGTGCCACCTGGAAACTGTTCTCGCTATCCGGTATGCTTGTAATTATCCGGATGCCGGGACTTGTATCTGTTCTCAATTTTTGAAGGTTGATATAATTATTGAGGTATTCAAGTTCCCGGTTAAGGGAGATCTTTTCCTGCATATTTTCCCGCATCATGAATCGCATCATATCACCGAGTTTTTGTATGCCTTCACTGGTTCTTTCGGCTTTTTCATGCATGGCAGTACCGTATAGTGTGTTCAGTGCGTTGAAAAGAAAATGCGGGTTGATTTGTGAACGTAAAAAATCAAAACTGGCATTCGACTGTCCTAATTCTTTCTTTAATACATTCAATTGTTCATTGCCCTTCATTTGTCGCTTGTATAAGATCCATATTACCGGTGCAGTTATAAACAATTGCAGCATGGAGTTAAATATCCAGAGTGCAGCGAGGTGTGCCTGGTCGCCGCCCACTACTATTTTTAATATCAGTCCCCAGGCCATCAATACAACAAAAAGTACCGCTGCATTTTTTAATTCGTAAATAACAAAAGGATATTTTTTATCAAGGGAAGCTGGAATGAACGAATAAAAACCAACCAGGTATAAAAGTATTGCAGAAGGAACAGCGATGATCCAGCACGCAATGATCAACCTTGGTATTCCTGCAATGATCAGCAGCAACAAAACGATGGTGAAAATAACAGCAGCGATTGTGCCTTCCCGTTTTATAAACCTGTATTTTGCTTCAATGGTCCTTGAATTTGCAATAAGGTACCGGCTCGTATATTTTATAAACGTGTAAATAATGAATACCATCAATACTGCGAAAATTTCATCCAGCCCGTCAAAAAATAATCTTGTATCGCCGGTAGCGGTACTGCCGGCAGCATATAAAAATCTCCTTAAATAAAAACCTGTATAGCCGAACAGCAATACCATCGCGGCTAAAACCAGCGCAAACAATATAACATTAACGGTAACCCGCTTTTTGCTTACCAATTGCGGCACAACCATAAAGTTCAGAAATAAAAAAGCGAGGAAGAGGCCCAGGTTCCTGGCCATTTGAGGTATAAAATAATTTGTGTAAAAATCAAACGGAAGATTTGCTTCACGGAACAGGTATTTATAATCCGCTGTTTTTTCATCCATCGCATTTGCGATGAAGAAATAAAGTATAAATGCAAAAATGGTGGCGGAGGCCCAGAATTCAACCCGGGCAAAACTTTCGTTTGGTTTTAGTAGATGCTTTGTTGTGTCCATAAACAATGCAATGATAATCGATAAGCTACAGTTGTAAAGGCAAAAGGGATGAAACAACCGTAAAATGTGATGAAATACCCGGCCGGACATTTTTCTTTTATTTAAAGGGCCATGCGCATTACCGTTCATGATCTTTTTCAAAGAAATTTTTTTTTGTCACATCATTACCGGCTTTAAACACATATGAAAAGGGATGTATAAAATCATAGACTAATCTTGCTTCATCTTATCAAAATAAAATTGATTACAATGAATATTATTAAAAGCGCCATCCTGTTCAAATTGTTTTTGCTGCTCAGCCCTCTCCTGTTTGCGCAGGAAAGCGGTAAAATAAGCGGGAGCATCAGCACTGAGAATAAAAATGTTTTCCCGGCTGTAACGATCAGCCTGTTCCGGCTTAAAGATTCTTCCATGGTTAAACTTGCAACAACCGATAAAAACGGCATATACATTTTTGAAAACATGGCGATCGGTAAATACATTGTTTTTGTAACGGCCGTTGGTTATAAGAAAAGCCGTTCGGGCATCATAGCAATAACACCCGAACAACCAGTCATTGAAGTTCCTGCAATTAACTTAACCATGTTAAGCAAAGAATTAAGTAGCGTTACTGTTACAACCAGGCGCCCGCTTATAGAACAACGTGTTGACCGCACGATCGTAAATGTTGATGCGGCCATCACGAATATTGGGAGCTCGGCGCTGGAGGTGCTGGAAAAATCACCTGGTGTAAGTGTGGATCGTGAGGGAAACATAGGCCTGAAAGGTAAGGAAGGCGTGCTGGTATTGGTGGATGACCGGCCGGTACAGCTGGCCGGAACTGACCTTGCTAATTATTTACGAGGCCTGAACGCCAGCCAGCTCGACCAGGTTGAAATAATGACCAACCCGCCTGCACGCTATGATGCAGAGGGTAATGCAGGTGTGATTAATATCAAAACAAAAAAGAACAGCACCATGGGTTATAACGGTGCCATCAATATTGGTTATTCGCAGGGCCGCTATCCCAAAACAAATAAAGGTTTTAATTTCAATTTCAGGGAAAAGAAAATAAACCTGTTTGCCAACATTGGTTATAATTACCGCAAAGGATTTGAAACGCAAACCATCGAACGGAATATACACGGTAACAGCAATGAACCCGGAAATTATTTTGAACAGTACATAGATAAAACAACAGGAGGCAATGCATTCAACGGGAAAGCCGGGATAGACTTCTTTATAAATAAAAAAACAACCCTGGGGGTCATGATCAACGGCACAGCAAACGGCTTTACGCAACGCAATCAAACCACAACAAATATTTTCAGCATTTCCAAAGAAATAGAAAGTGTTACAAACGCGGGGGTAAGCAATAAGAATAAACTCCGCAATGTTGGCGGCAACCTCAACTTCCGGAGAATACTTAATGGAAAAGGCAGGGAAATTACTGCCGACATTGACTATGTTCATTCAAACACTAACGTTAACCAGTACATGGTAAATGCCTATCCTTTTACAGCTGTCGGTATTATTCCGAAAGCTGATACTTTGCTGGGATATATACCACAGGAAATCCGGGTATATAGTGGCAGGATCGATTATGTGCACCCGCTGAAGAAAAATGCACGTTTTGAAGCAGGTATCAAGGCCGGTATTGTACGCACGGATAATAATATCAATTACGACAGTATTCAATACGGGCATATTGTGCACGATGATAACCGGAGTAATCGTTTTATTTACGAGGAAAATATTAATGCAGCTTATGTGAACATGCTTAAGCCCATCAATAAAAAACTAAGCATGCAGTTGGGCCTTCGCCTGGAAAATACAAATGCAAGCGGAAGACAATTGACCAGCAATGAAAATTCCAACAGGCATTACCTGCAGCTCTTTCCCACTGCTTACCTGCAATACAAGGCTGATGAAAAAAATAATTTTGTTGCCAGTTATGGAAGAAGGACACGCAGGCCAAACTATCAAAGCCTTAATCCCTTCACTAGTTTTATTGACCGCTATACTTATAACAGGGGCAATCCTGCTCTCAAACCCGCCTATAGCAATAACTATGAATTAACATATGGTCACCGCAACCTGTTTTCCGCAACGATCAATTATTCATCAACCAGCAATATCATCAGTACCGTGATCAAACAAAACGGTCGTGAAGCCATATCCAGCCCTGAAAACATTGCTTCACTTCGCCAGTTGGGAATAACCCTTAACGCAAATAATAATTTTACAAAAAGATGGGCAAGTAATATCAATGTCAATGTATACCGCAGCAATTATAAAACGGTGGTATCCGGTATGATGGTAAATAAATCTGCAACAAGTTGCGTAGTGATGATCACACAGCAATTCAAAATTACCAAAAGCCTCACAACGGAATTGAGCGGCAGGTATCGCAGCGGTTGGCTGGAAGGGATCATCAAAGCCAGGGCAACAGGATTTGTGTGGGCCGGTCTTAGCCAGCAAATAATGAAGAACAGGGGCGTGATCCGGCTCACTGTTCGTGATATATTTTATACGCAGAAATTTAAGGCTGTTGGGAAATACAGCAACGTAGATTTTACCATGCAGGAGATAAGCGATAGCCGTGTATTGGTACTTGGATTTACTTACCAGTTTAATAAAGGAAAAAAACTTTCAGCTATAAAAAGAACGGAAGGTAGTGCAGGGGAGGAGCAGGATCGTATCGGTGGGCAATAGGTGCAGAAGCGTAGTATTGATTATAGGCTACAAAGCAACATCAATTCCTATTGTTCGCATCAATCATGATCAATAATCCTGGAAAACTTTTAATGAATTTCAAAAATCCAGGGGGAGAAAATTGGATAAAATAAAGCGCTGCGAAACAGCGCCTTCTTACACCTGGTGTTGTGATAGGTAAGCAAGAGAAGATCTTGATTTAAATCCAGGAAAGATACAGACCCGTTCATTGTCATAACTGTCTTTGATTAAGTCTATGAATTGCCTGCTTTGCTGTCTTCCTGTTTTACCTATGTGGGTGTATTTTATAGTTTACATTACTGTGCTATAAATATGAACCAGGTGTTGCCTGTAAGTTGATCACCTAACTTGCAATCGTTAAACGTTCAACGGTATATAAAACCATTTACATTAATAGGATCGAATGCACTGCTTCGTACCTCGTGAACCAGCCCGGCAAAGGTTATGGAAAAACAGTGGAGATATCGATTGCTTCAACATAATTATTTAGCATATCGGTGCATTCAAAAGCGATCAGCTCTTTCGCAATGTCGAAATACGGGTCTGTTTTTATCTCTATATAAAATGAATCAAGCTGGAATAAAATATACCCGTTCAACGGGTCACTTCTTCTTGCCAGTTCTATTGCAGCATTTTTAACAAGCAGGCATTGTTGTGTGAATGAAAGCTCAGAAAATTGTTTATATGTCATGATATTGAAAAATATATTTACTGTTTTTTCAAATTAATTGGCGGTTTATAATCCGTCTGTTTTATATGTAAGAAAACGTGCTGTTATTAAACGTAGCATACCGGGCTTACCAACAGCTTTTCGGTTAACGTATATTTAAATAAACAGTAAACACAAGCCGCTACCAGTGGCCGGTGTTATTTTTTTTACGACCATCTTTGTCTTTGCTTTTATTGGAAGTAAGTGACATTAATAAAATAAGTCCGGCTGTACCAATACCTATGCAATAAAATAAAATAATAAAATGGCTTGTCATGTTGCGGCTAAATCTGCTAATCATTGTACACATGCATTTTTTATGCCTTACGGGGAATGACAGCATAATAAATTGGGTACTCCTGATAAGATTACTGCTTCTTTTACCAGGTCAATTTCACCGGTTACGGGTACCCTTAGCCGTTATACAACTTTAAAGCGACCGGGAGTACCCGGTTAAGTGCATCATTTTTGATTACCCGTGCATTTGGAAACTACCATGCAGGCTGCAGTACCCAAAGCCTCGCATACGTTGCTGCGCATAACAGGATGGTCAAACGGATTAACCAATCATAGCAAATGATTTACAGGTGATCGCGATATCGCTTTCACCTGGTTTGTCGGGATAGGAATGAAAGAATGACAAAATTTGTCCTTGCTTATTACCCCGTCTGCAGCAGGAAGTACCCTAATATGCCATGGCATAAACTTTGAATCCGGTTACCGGTTATTAAATTTGTTTTAAACTTAAAAAGTTCTATGAGAAAAATTTTTACGCTCTCTGTAATTTTCGTTTTTCTTATTTACGATAATGCATGCGCACAGTGGGAGCAAACAAAAGGCCCTTATGCGGCAAGGACAACAGCCATGACTACCGTTGGCAATAATATTTACGCAGCCAACCGCGACAATGGTGCAACAGATGGCAGGGTTTACCGAAGCAGTGATCTCGGGCAGGAATGGGTAGCAGCTGATAATGGTATCGGCAGCGCCTATGTGCTGCAGTTTGCCAATATCGGTGATACGATCATTGCTGCTTCTGCAAATGTTTTCAGTGTATATCGAACCATTAACCAGGGAAATGCCTGGACGCAGGCGCTTGGGTTGTTTGCAACATCGCTAAGTGTTGAAGCAATTGGAAACACATTCTGGTGTGGTACCGACGGCGGCGGAATTTTCAGAAGTATTGATTATGGATTAACCTTTCAACCGATGAACACCGGTGTACTGCAAAATGCAGGTACCGTAATTGTATATGACATTGAGTACATCAATGGAAATATACTCCTTGCCACGGAGGGTGGCGGAGGTTCAGCTAGGTTGTATCGCTCTTCCAACAATGGTGCATCCTGGGAATTCGCCAATACAGGGCTGCCCCTGGGTACAAATCCCCACAAATTTGCAGTAAACGGGAATACGATTTTTGTTAGTTGTACTGGGGATTTTGCGCAATATGATTACGGTTTGTACAGGTCAAATGACAATGGTACAACCTGGGAAGAATGTAATAATGGAATTCCTGAGATCGTTAACGGCAACACAGGTGAGATATGGTCGAACAATGGTGTAGTATATGTAAGCACCACTTTCCCGGATAACAGTCCCAAAATATATAAGAGTACAGATAATGGCAACAGTTTTTCCCCGGCTTCAACGGGCCTGCACAATAATAACCAGCAGGCATTTGCTTATACAGCTGCGGGGGGATACATTTTTGCGGGCATGGGCTGGTATGCGTCCGTTTACCGCTCGGCAGACGAGGGGGCAAACTGGCACGAGGCAAGGAGGGGGCTTGCTAACGCTACCGTTTACTCGCTGATGGAAGAGGGGGGAAAGGTATATGCCGGAACGCAGCAGGGACTCTTTTACACGACCGATAACGGGGATAACTGGACGGAGATGGAAAATGGCCTGCCTTTCGGCCTGCCCATTACCTGCATGGAGAATAACGGTAACAGTATTTTCCTGGGTACCGACCAATATGGTGTAACCCGGAGCCTTGATAACGGCAACACATGGACGCAGGTGAACAACGGACTCTCGGCTACGTTTGCCCATTTTACTGAAGACCTGCTGTATTATAATAACGTGTTGTATGCCGCTACATGGGATGGTGTTTACAAAACTACAGACAACGGTAATAACTGGATAGCCATCAATAACGGGCTGCCGACAGAATTCGGGGGCAGTATCGTGACCGTTAACAGCATCATGCAACAGGATGGGGTTTTGTACATTGGTACCGTGCTGGAAGGTATTTACCAGAGTAGTAATGGCGGTGCCAGCTGGGTTCCCGTTAACACGGGCCTAAGTACGGCTGCACGGACAGTGCGTGACATCGTGCAGGCGGGGGGAGCACTTTATGCAGCTACCGACGATGGTGTATATAAGAGCAGTAATGCCGGGAATCAATGGAACCTCTCGCTGCCGGGTGGTAATTACAGGAGAATATATGCTGCCAATAATATCGTTTATACATCACAGTATGGCCCGACGGTGCTCACGGGATTTTCTATGTACCGTACTTCAGATGCAGGAGCAAGCTGGCAGGCGCTGAATGCCGGTATGTTTCCCAATGCACGGGTGATGTGTTTCTTGTTTTCCGGGGGCGGCCTTTTTGGCGGTACAGATACGAGGTCGGTATGGCGAATACCCGGTAGCGTTGTACCGGTGGCACTCAACGATTTTAACGGTACACACCTGGCGCAGGGTAACCGCCTTTATTGGTCCACGTCACAGGAGCAGGATAATGCCGGGTTTGAAATGCAACGTTCTGTAAACGGGCTGGATTTCAGCAACATTCATTTTATACAGGCAAGGGCGACCGGGGGAAACAGTACAACAGCACTACATTATTACTGGCTCGACAACAACCTGGACCGTAACAGGAAAGGCTACTGGTACAGGCTGAACCAGCTGAATACGTCGGGACAGCATACATTTAGTAAAATCATCTATATTCCGCAAACCAGTTTGCCTTCTTCCCTGCTTTCCATTTATCCCAACCCTGCAGCAAATGAATTACACCTCGAAATGGATAATAAGGTCGCCTGGCAGGCTACGCTGTTGATATATGATGCATCCGGGCGGTTAGTGCAACAGGAGCAGTTATCATTACCGGTGCAGGCTAAAAATATACATGTGAATATATCCTGCCTTTCAAAGGGCATGTATTCGTTGGAGTTATGTATCCGGGACCAGGATACAATCATTAAAAAGCAGTTTTACAAATTATAGGAATGAGCATGCTTTATGTATGCGCTTGCATGATTACACAGGCATGGTACAAGACATATCCCTAAAGCAGTTTACAGCACCTTGCATTCGTGAACGAATACGGGCGTAAATCAGGATTATACAGGAGAGCCTTATAAAATTATGATCAATATGGGTATTGCCACGGGAAGCTGGTTTTAAATTTTTACTTTCACCTTCTATTTAGTAAAGACAACTCTATCCGACCGAAGTTTCAACTTCGGTTTTTTTATGAATAAGTATAAGAATCATTATTTAATTGCCATGCGTAATTTGACACCGGGTATGATGAAATTGTTAGCCGATATTTTTCGTACAGAGAAAAACGGGCTCCCTCCATTGAAATTTCACGAGCAACGACATGCCAAAGGACTTCTTGTAAGAGGATTGATAACTTTAAAACAGGCAGAAATAAAAGGAAAGACCCGTGATTGTATTACCCCTACAGGGCTTGGAAAAATGTATTACCACGATAATCCGGAAGTTGCTTTACACTGATTCACTTATTTGAAGCCGTGATATCGATGAGCTATGAGCTATGAGCTATGAGCTATGAGCTATGAGCTTTTTGCGATGCAAATTCGTGTAATTCGTGTTCTAAAATTCGTGTTCAAAAAATTCGTGTTCCTTGTTTCCATACCAGCTGTAATAAAAGTATTAATTGTGTAATAACCGCATCAAAACATTTGCAGATATTGCAACCCCGCTTCCGGCATTAAATCAAACCTTATCTTTTTTTATGCAGCATTCATCAAAACATCAAACCTGTCCTTTATGTGGTGCCGTGTTGAATAATAATACACTTAATATAACGGTCATTCATGCTTATAACAGCAATACAGGAACATGTGAAGACCTGCAGGTTGACCGTAATGACTGGCAACTATTGGCGGGTAATAAAATTTTTGTTCAGAGAATAATTACTGAAATGAACCTGAACTGATGTGCCGTTCTTCCCGGTTCTGGCAGGTATTGTAAATGATATTTATTCGGTTATTATTTTCACTATTTTAGTTGTATCAAATACTGCAAGTGATTCAATAAGTGCTTGTATTTTATTTGTCCACTCCACTTGTATTTCCCTGTTCTTACTATAACCTGTTTTTAATTCATACAGCGCTATAAATTCCTGCTGCTGCTTTTCAATATCAGTATAGATTGCCTGCATTTCCATTTTGTAGGTCTGCCGTTTGAAATTTTGTTCAGACAATCTTTTGATCATTGACCGCCTGAAATATTCAGAGATATCAAAATGGCCCTGTTCATGTATCAATAATGTATCGGCATTTTTAGACCTGCTCCAGGCCATACAAGGTTTAAAGTAATTTAGAATGGTTATTGTAAGCGTGTCGCCCCGTAATGACCATTTTTTATACAACCTTATAAATGATTGAGCAGTGTCTTTGGTATTGGTATCAGGCACAGCTCTAAAATCCACCCACGATAATTTTCTTTCTTTTGACCATACGATGCTATCACAATTTTTTGCCTGCGCAAAAACAAAACCTGTCCATAAAATGCCTGTAATGATCAGTAAGTATTTCATATCAAAAAAAGCCGGTTGCAACGGGCTGTACGTAAAGCTATGCACTTCTGCATTAACTTACTTTTTTTAATCTTTGCTTAAAACGAACCTCCCATTTTTTTTCGTCGTAAGATTTTTCACTTGTCCGCAGAACTGTTCCGTCAGGCTGGAGGATAAAACTCTGTCTTGAAAGATAACTATCATTATTAATGGTGAATAGCCTGTAGATATACCAGTTGCCATCAACCTTCCTTGTGTCCCATACCTGGTAAAGCCCGTTATCACTTACCCAAACAAAACCCCATTTATTATTTGTCTTATCCCATGCCCTGATGGCGATGGATTTCATCCCGTTTGAAAACTGCCATTCTTCTGTAAAGCTTGAAGCGTTAACATTACGGGTAACTTTAAAAAAGGAATTACTATCCAAAGAATGATCATCTTTCATCTCAAACCAGGTGCCTACCCAAAAGTCAAAATATTTCGCATCTCCATCCGGGGTAAATGGTTTGGTATCCTGGCCATAGGAAGCATGGAATATAAAAATAAAAGAAATCAAAAAGAATTGTTTCATAAATATGATTTATATAAAGAGCAAGTTAATTATTCAGGCCACGCTAAATAAAATAAAACACTTTGAATAGATAAAACGTGAATAATAATATTTGAATACCGGGAATTGCTGAATGAAATTATAAATCCTGGTGCGCCAGGGCATTAAAGTTGCGCCATCCGCCCCGGTTATACCCCACGAACCAGGATGCTACATCCTCATTCAACATCAAACGTTTTATAAACCTTTCATAAAAATTAAAATCCTCCGCTTGCTCATTCCATATGATTTGATAACCTCGTCCCTTGATTTCTATGCAAGAAAACAAACTCCATTGCCTGTACGAACAACAAAATTATCAACGAAGCAGGCTTCGCTTTATTTACATGAATTCCGGCGATTCCCGGGCAGGTTCCCGTTTCCGTAGTTATTCTTCTGGCATAAAATTTATAATAAGAGTTGTATGCCAATAAACAAGAATACGCCGGTAGCAAAGGCTTTTCCGAAGAATTTAAAACCAATGCTTGCCACATTGGTTGACAAACCGTTTGATAAACCAGGATGGATCTACGAAGTAAAATGGGATGGGTACAGGGCAATCTCATTCATCAACAATCATAAAGTAGAAATTAAATCCAGGAATAATAAATCATTCAATGAAAAATTTTACCCTGTTACAGAAGCGCTGTCAAAACAAAAAAAGACAATGATACTGGATGGGGAAATTGTAGTGCTTGATAAAAACGGGAAATCGGATTTTGGCATGCTTCAGAACTGGCGAAGTGAAGCCGACGGTCCATTGTATTATTATGTATTCGATATACTATGGCTTGAAAATGACACACTGCTATCATTGCCTTTATCAGGAAGAAAAAAGATATTAAAGAAGGCTCTTAAAGAAACCGACCTGCTGCGGATCAGTGAGTCTTTTACCGGCGGCGGGATCAAATTTTTTGAAACGGCAAAAAAAATGGGGCTGGAAGGCATTATTGCAAAAAAAGATGACAGCATGTACCTGCCGGGTCTGCGTTCGCAGGAATGGCTGAAAATAAAATCGAATAAGCGCCAGGAGATGGTGATAGGCGGTTACACGATCAATGAAGACACCGCAAAGCCATTCAGCTCATTGCTGGTTGGCGTATTCGAGGGTAAAAATTTCGTCTATACGGGAAAGGTAGGTACAGGATTCGATGTGGCTACACAACAGGATATCCTGGAACAATTGAAAAAGCTGTCTACAGGCAGGGCGCCTTTTACAGAAGTGCCGGATATCAACAAGCCTTCCCGTTTTCGTCCCAATCCTCCACATGCAAAAGCTTATTGGGTAAAACCAAAACTGGTATGCGAAGTAAGTTTTGCCGAGATGACAAGTGATGGCGTTATGCGGCACCCGTCTTTCGAAGGTTTAAGGATGGATAAAGCTGCTTCCGGGGTTAAGCAGGAAAAAGCTTCAGCTACCAGGAAGATTGTTGAAAAGCCCAAAGCGGCTGTAAGAAACAAGCTCTTACAAAAACCTGTCGCGTCTATGCGTAACCGTTTATTAAATCCCTCAGATGAAACGCAGGTAAAAACAATCAACGGGCACGATCTGAAATTTACAAACCTCGGTAAGTTATATTGGCCAAAAGAAAAGATAAGTAAACGGGATATGATCAATTATTATTACCAGGTGGCACCTTTTATATTGCCATATCTGAAAGGTCGCCCCCAATCCATGAACCGGCATCCCGACGGTATTAACGGTGAAAGCTTTTATTTTAAAGATGTTACCGGCAGAGCGCCTTCCTGGGCAGAGACCTATCAATACAAAAGTGATACTGATGGCCGGGTAAGAAATTACCTGGTGGCAAAGGATGATGCCAGCCTGCTTTACATGGCTTCCCTTGGTTGTATAGAAATGAACCCATGGAACAGCAAAGCGGATAATGAAGATTATCCTGACTGGTGCATCATTGACCTCGATCCCGCAAAAAACACTTTCGAACAGGTAATAAAAGCGGCACAGGTTACAAAAAAAATATTGGATGATCTGGGAGTAGAGAGTTATCCCAAAACAAGCGGTTCAACGGGAATTCACATATACATTCCGCTTGGCGCAAAATATACGTACGAACAATCAAGAGAATTCGCAAGGGTAATTGCAAGGCTGGTTCATGAACAGTTGCCAAAGTTTACGAGTATCGAAAGAGCCGTAAAAGATCGCAAGGGAAAAATGTATATCGACTTTTTGCAAAACAGGCCACAGGCTACCGTATCGGCGCCGTATTCGCTCCGCCCAAAACCCGGCGCCACTGTTTCGATGCCTTTGCATTGGGATGAAGTAAAAAAAGGATTAAAGATGAAGGACTTTACCATATTTAATGCAATCGACAGGATAACAAAAACGGGGGACTTGTTTAAGCCGGTATTGGGAAAAGGGATTAACCTGGATAAAGTAGTGAAGAAATTTGACCCACTAAAGCAGTGAGCGGGAATGACGGGTTTGCATCGCCTGGTTCATAGGCCCACCGAACCCTGGGGCGACGGTACCCAACCCATAGCAAAACACGTTATCTCAACAATATAAATTCACGAAGGATACCGCTCCAATCTTTTGTAATACCCGATTTTTTTATATTCCACAATGCCAGCCCCGCCCGGCGGCGGGACGAATAGATAAATGGCCAGGCCGGTTTACTAAAGTGCATGAATGAACTAATGTTGAAGTTTGATTGTAAGCCCCGCTTGCGCAAAACCGATGTTGTGGGGATTTTTTTTCTTGTTATTGAAAGTTGTATGGAACTCCAGGTTGTTCATGTATCATAGGCAAAATAAACAGATATTATCGCTAACACATAACGATCACGACTCTTCCAGCCGGATAAAATCTATGTCATAAGCAGATAAATTATCGTTGTAAAACCTTTCCGGTATTGTATTGGAAATATCAAGATAGCTGGTCGGATTAAAGCCCATTTCCGTACTGATTCTTTGATAAAGAAGTGCCGCATGCCCATATGATTCGGCCCAGAGTTTCATACTCATGAACAAACTTTCTTCCGCAACTTCAAATTTGTTATTTGATTGATCAAACCGACCTAAGGCCATAATCGTGTAATGTTTAAACAAGCTATCCGTAACATAATCAATTCCACAACAATATTTTTCCTTAAACCTTAAACCATCACCTGTTACTTTTTTACATTTTTGTGGATTATATGACAGCTTAATTGATGCCTTGTTCCTGGTTATTGCTATTTGCTTTAGCGTTTCATCAATTTTTGAGATCATATTGTTCGCTTCAAGTTCCATTCCATGAAGTTTGCGATAGTAATTTTCCAGTATTACTATATTCTGTGAAATTTTATCATCATAAAATTCGAAAGTAGTTGGATCTTCATTACGGAACATTCCCGAATCGTTTGTTACTAATTTACAAAATTATTTTCACTAAATGGGCTTGGTTTAGTTAGTATCGAATGCTGTTTAAAAATTGAGTATAACGAAATGCATTGGCGCAGTATGAAGTTTATTTGTCCGCCCCGCTTGCGCAAAACCGATGTTGGCGCCGTTCATTTTACACCCCAATCATCTTTTTCATAGTCCGGAGTTTCTCCGAAGGTTTGGGTATAATTAATAAAAAACTGCTCTTTTTCGTCGTTAGAGAATTTTTCAATTCTATCTTTATCAATATTAATACATAGAATTGCGATTAAACCGTAACGAGGGTGCATTATAGGTGTAGTTGTAGCTTTTACTCTTTTAGTTTTATTAAATTGTTTGGGATAAGCTATTTTGCTTCCTTCGTTCATTCCCTCTGTAAATCTTCTTCCTTGATCTTTCACAAATTGAACTACGAATCTAGTCGAAGGATCATATTTTTTACGCCCAGATATTTCGGCAGTATTTCGAAGTGCTACTATTGATCTAATTGGATTTCTAATATTGTGCAATAAAATTTCAATATTACATCCTTGAAGAGTATCTCCAATATCGTGAATTATTTTCTTTAAATTCTGAAAAAGGTAATTTTTTTCTTCTGCAAAGTTCTCAACAAAAGATTCAAGTTCATATTTTTTTATTAGTTTCTCATAAAGTAAAATTTGGTCATCAGTCTTAAGAACATCTCCCTGTCCGTCAATATTATCCTCTCTTAAATAAACTAAGTCCATTGCAGCTAGCTTATCATAAGTATCATTCATGAAATAATTAAGAGCTTTTTCATATAATTCTATTTTAAGTGACGGGATATTGGTGACTGGTTGTATTTCTATTGGATAATATCCTCTATGTTGATAAAGTCTTTTACCTGGAATTTCCTCTCTCAATTCACTTATTTCCTTTTGAAGTTTGTTAACTCTCTCTTGTAACTCTGCATTCAAATTATTTCTGCAGCCCAGAGAATTAACAATTTCTTTAATTGGGTAACAAGCTGTTCCAATTCCAGAAGTTATATCATTGTCTGAATGAATTTCAAATTCTGCAAACGTGATCCCATGCAAATCAGTGGGAATTTTCGGTTTTGCTTTTTTGTCGTAAAATATAAAAGTTCGATTAATTCCTAGAGTCGCAGTAAAAAGGCCAAGTTCAAAAATAATGTTATCACGAGGGGACTGATAAGAAAATCCTCGTGATTCTAAATTGTCTTCACCTGTAAAAAGTAAAATGGCAAAGTCATAATTTTCTAGTTTAGAAATAAAAGAGGTTAATGCATTTTCCGCTATTGTAAACCCGGCTTGATCCCACACCTTGCATTCTGCTCTCTCTCTTAAATTATATTGTATGGCATGTGCAATATCTAAAGACTCTTTTGTGGAACCGATAAAAACTTTAGGCTTCATATTGTTAATATTAATAATGCAATATATAATACAATATTGAATCCCCAACTAATTAATTTTTTCAAAACTACCTATCTTGAGAAGTTGCAATAATGGCTGCCAACGAAATGCATTGGCGCAGTACGGGTAATAGCATTCCGTCTGCCCGGTGCGTCCGCCCGTAAAGAAACGAAATTTTGACTACACCGCAATGCAAGCCGCAGCACTAAAAGCGTAGCCAAATGCTGCGGCGGATTAATAAACGGTCAAGCCTATTTACCGAAGTTCATTAATGATTTGCTGCTGAAGTTAGATTGTCCGCCCGTATTGCGCCAATGCTCTGTTAGCGGCAGTTCTTTTCAGTAATCATCCTCCAACTTGTCCCAGTCTTCAATTTTATATTCTAACGTAGTCTGTCCTTTCACACGAAAATGTGGCGTAACTGAAAAGTCTAACTCTCGCCAGGATGCTCTTCTTTTTTTCTTAATTACAAACGGCGTTTGTTTTGCTAACTGAATTTCCATATCTGACCAAATTGTAGGATACAAATCTTGAGGGATTTCAGGAACATAATATCTGTATAAAACCAGAGACAGATTTTTATCTCTAAGTTGTGTTGAGTTTTTGATTTCGGTAACTCCTAAGGGTTTTGAAGATGTATAATATTCCGATTCGTCAACTAAATAATAGTTGTTGTTTATTTCACTTTTCTGAATACTTAATTGACTTTTTGTTCTTCTGCAAAAATATTGAATCTCTGTTTTTTCTCCTTTAACAAAGAATATTTTATAGTTGGCTATTGAAGAACCTTGCGTGAATATTGTAGTTAAAGGTTTGCTATTGAAGTCTGATAAAAGTTTACGAATCTCTTTATCCGAAAGTAGTAAAATATCTTTTGAATTACTTTGAAGAAAACTAAGAAAAGCTTTTGCACTTTCATTGGTCAAGTCAACCGCAAGCCCATACTTGATTGAGAGCGGAAAAATAGGGTTGATTGAATTAAAAGATTCTTCAACTCCTTTGTTAACATCTTTCAATTTATCCAAATTTTCTTTAAAAGATTTACTTGTTGCTTCATAACTGGCAATTGAAGTATCTTTTAAGGTGTCAAGGCTAAAGGTTAATTTTTCCAACTTGTCAAGTTGCAAATCTCTCAAAGAATCTTGGATGTGTTGAATAGAGTCTCTGCGAGCAGAAATTCGTCTTTCATTTTTGAAATCATAAAACTTGGAACTACTATTAATTGCTGCACCAATTAGTAAAAATATCAATGCCGCAAGTCCCCACTTAGTGAGTTTATTTGTTTCTTTATTTACTGTGTCCTTATAAAAGATACCAAATATAGCCGCAGTCAGCGCAATTAATCCTCCAAATAATTGAAACAATATTGAAGGGTCAGTGAAAAAGTCTTTTATTGTATTCATAAGCTGTTTCTAATTGGTCAATTGATGTTCGTGCTGTCACTATAGAATTGCCGCTAACGAAACGGCTTTGCGTCAGGCGGGGAATTAGAATTACGTCTGCCCGGCCGTCCGCCCGTAAAGGAACGAACTTTTTACTGAACCACAATGCTAGCCTGCACACTACATGCGTAGCCTAATGTGCAGGCGGCTGAAGAACTTGTCCAGCCGATTAACTGAAGTATAATAAAGATTTAATGATGAAATTTTATTCGTCTGCCCCGCTTGCGCAAAACCGATGTTGGCTGCAGTGATTAGAGATGCAAATATGTAATATCCTGATCGGTGTTACTTTCAGGTAAAAATCTTAATACAAGTTTATCTGCAGTCAAGGAAATTATTTTAAAATTTACAAACAATTTATTTTGTTTAGGCTCGATCCAAAATGTCAAATAATCAACGCCTTTCTGTTGCCAAGTTCCTTTATAATCTTCACTAATATCCCAACCAGGGATTCTTGAATTTAGATTGGTCGCGTTACCTTGTATATGAAATGTAGAGTCCGAATTAATTTCAAGATCATCTTGTTGAAGTTTTTTATTTTTAAAGTCTTGATTTTTTAAGTACGGCTTTACTCGACGCCAACTACCAGTTAAGTCACTCTGGCAATAACATGTTACACTAATTCCAAAAAATAATGCAGCAGTTAGAATAATCTTATTCATAAAAAAATCTTTAAACTTTAACCATTAGAGAGCCACGAACAAATTGCAGCCAACTCTGTAATTTACGCAATAATTCAAACACCTATATTTAATCAGCATTGATTACCACAAGAATAATAGTACGTTTTTTAAATTTACAAGTTCGTCAATGCAGAAACAATTTCAAACATGGTGCTTTAATTTTTATTTCAGCGTTCTGAATGTCAGCGAATACCTCACTTTATTCAACGGTACCGTACAATGCTGCCATTCCGTTTTTGCCACTCCCTGCATTGAATAAAGCGAACATCTTTGTATCGGTAAAGAAACCGTAGCCGCCCTGGTTTGTTTTTCTTTATCATGCGGCCGCAATTTAAAATTACAATCTGCAAGCAATGATACACCAGCGATGATATCAAATGGCGGAGCATCACGGTGCCAGTTAATAACAGAACCTACAGGATATGCTGTAATTAAAAATTGTGCGACCTGTTCTTTTGCAATCAAAAGTTTTGCTGCAATTTTCTCAACAAGAAATTCAAATTCACCGGGAATGGGATTGCCCTGCTTTAATTGCTGCTCTGTAAAACTCCATCCTTTACCAAAACTGATCACTTTTCTTTTTGCTGTATATTCATGAAACTGCATGTTTTGCAAATCAAACTTTTCAATGGTTCGTAACAACCGCCATTCTTCTTCCACTGTAATAAAACCGGGATAATAATTGAAACCTGCAGGCAATACCGGGCTTATATCAAAGAGTGTGTTCATTTGATACTATAATATTTATTAAGGTAATATTTATGCTGCAAAATACTAAAAAAATTAGTATTTTGCCATCCTGATTGAATGAAATTTTATTAGTGGATTAGGCCGTAAATACATATTTGACTTTATAAGTTAATAGTTAGTTGTTCAAATCCGCAGTTTTCGCCTCCACAGCCGGCGGGCTGCGCACCTGCAACGGCGCTGCTTTTTGAAGCTTTGATCCCGATACGCTGTGCATCGGGACAATCACGCCGCAGGCGTGAACGCAACAAAAAGAAACGCCTTATGCAGGTGCTGATACAGATTCGAAGCAATTTTAAATTCGAACCTTTTACTATTAAATGTATTTGGAGTATTCTGCCTGGTCCGATTTATATTATATAGTGTATGATTTATTTTAAGATGAAGCAAGTTTTAAACAATGAAAATTCCATGAATTTAAAACATCATACATCATACATCATACATCATAGATCATACATATCGAGACGCAGCAAATGACAAATACCAAACAAGATATCATCGCACAATTGCAACGGGAGATGCTTTCCCTGCAAGGCTACAAAACAGCCATAAAAAACGCTGCGCTGGATAATATGCTTGGCCCTGTAAAAAATGCTTTCCCAAATGCTTCCTTTCCTTTGGGCGCTATTCATGAATTTATTTCAAACAACCCGGAGGACGGGGCAGCAACGGCCGGCTTCATTTCAGTAATCATCGCTGCACTTATGCGTAACAGTGGTGCGCTGGTATGGATCAGTACTTCAAGAACTATTTTTCCCCCTGCTTTAAAAACTTTTGGGATATCGCCCGACAGGATCATTTTCATCGACCTCAAAAAAGAAAAGGAGATCCTTTGGGCAATGGAAGAGGCATTGAAATGCAAGGGACTATCGGCCGTCATTGGCGAAATGCAGGAACTGGATTTTACTGCTTCCAGGCGCTTGCAACTGGTGGTAGAAGAAAGCAGGGTAACAGGTTTTGTACTGCGTAGAAATCCACGCAGCATCAATACAACGGCATGCCTTACACGCTGGCACGTAAGTTCATTGCAAAGCGAACTTTTACATGGTATGCCAGGTGTTGGTTTTCCACGCTGGCAGGTTGAATTGTTGAAAGTAAGGAACGGTACCCCGGGTAAATGGCAGATCGAATTTGCTGCCGGCCGCTTCCGGCACGTTTCAAAAATTGCTGCCATACCCTTTGTTCAGAAAAAGAAAACGGGGTAAAAATGTCAAAACGATTTATTACTATATGGTTCCGCCATCTCAGGACAGACTGGTTTATTCGCCGCAACCCCGGCCTGCAACACAAAACCTTTGTATTGGCTACACCCGTTCATGGAAGAATGCTGGTAACGGCTGCCAGCAAACAGGCAGAAGCACAGGGGATCCATAGCGGTATGGTCGTTGCCGATGCCCGGGCGATCATCTCATCACTGGAAGTATTCGATGATCATCCGGCACTTTCAAAAAAATTACTGGCAGGCATTGCGGAATGGTGCATTCGTTTTACACCGGCAGTTGCACTTGATGAACCCGATGGGTTGGTACTGGATGTTACAGGTTGTGCCCATTTGTGGGGCGATGAGAAACAATACCTAACGGATATATATAAACGATTGAAATCATTTGGTTATGATACCAGGCTGGCGATCGCTGATACCATCGGTACGGCCTGGGCCGTTGCACGATTTGGAAAAACGTCGGTGATTGTTGAACCCGGTAAACAAACAGAAGCCTTACTTGCTTTGCCTGCAGCTGCCTTGCGGATTGAACCGGCGATCGTAGAACGATTGGAAAAACTGGGCCTTCGGCAGGTGAGGAGTTTTATGCATATGCCGCGGCCATCTTTGCGACGCAGGTTTGGAAAACAACTTTTGGAAAGGCTTGACCAGGCACAGGGTTATGAAGCAGAATGGATCATCCCGGTACAGCCTGTCGAACCTTACCAGGAACGCTTGCCCTGTATGGAACCCATTGTAACGGCCACGGGAATCGAAATAGCATTGCAACGTTTGCTCGATGGATTGTGCAGCAGGCTTAAACAGGAAGGTAAGGGATTGCGTATTGCTGTTTTAAAATGTTATCGCATGGATGGGAGGATCGGGAAAACAGAGATCGGTACCAACCGTGCTTCCTGCAATCCTGTTCATCTTTTTAAATTATTCGAAATTAAGATCGATTCCATCGAACCGGCCATGGGCATTGAATTGTTTACCATGGATGCATTAAAAGTAGAGGACCTTGCCCCGGTACAGGAAAAATTGTGGGAGGGTACAGGCGGTATGGATGATATTGAATTATCAGAATTACTGGATCGCATAGAAGGCAGGGTTGGTTCGGACACCGTTCACCGTTATATGCCCGATGAACATTACTGGCCCGAGTGGTCATTCAAACCGGCAGTTTCCATCAACGAAAAATTACAAACAACGTGGAAGATGGACAGGCCAAGACCTGTTCAAATGTTGACCAGGCCACAGCCAATAGAAGTAACAGCGCCTATACCTGATTACCCGCCCATGATGTTTCGTTATAAAAGCAAACTACATAAAATAGTAAAAGCCGATGGGCCCGAAAGGATCGAACAGGAATGGTGGCTGCAAAACGGCCAGCATCGTGATTATTATACAGTGGAAGATGAAGAAGGGAAGCGATACTGGCTCTTCCGTTCCGGCCATTATGATGCAGAAAGATCTTATCAATGGTTCATTCATGGATTTTTTGCGTGAGGCAGGAGACCTTGTGTTTTTATGATACATTGTAATGTTTACCGCGGAGAACATGAGTTAAGAGAGTTTACGCAGGGGGTTCCCCCAGACCTATAAGGTTTTTAAAACCTTATAGGTCGTATGTACACTTGCAGACCTGGCATAGAACTCACACCAGAATTACCAAAGTTGGGATCACTATGCACAACTGCTCAACATAGCTACTCCCGCAATCGGGCTGTCATCGATTGCGGGTCGCCTTTTTGTTTCTTTTTGGCGAAGCAAAAAGAAAAGAAAATTAAAATTTTTATGAACTACACCGAACTCCAGATCACCTCAAACTTTACCTTCCTCCGCGGTGCATCCCATCCCGAAGAACTCATTCAACAGGCTGGCGCCCTCGGTTATAAAGACATTGCGATCACCGATAGAAATACATTTGCCGGCATCGTCCGTGCCCACGCAGCCGCAAGAACAAACAACATTCGCTTAATACCAGCCTGCCGCCTCGACCTGCTGGATGGTTTATCCTTACTGGCATACCCAACTAACCTACAGGCTTACTCGCAACTTTCAAACCTGCTTACCCTTGGCAACCGCCGTGCAGAAAAAGGAGAATGTCATTTGTATAAGGACGATGTTTTTAAATACGCAACAGGAATAAAAATGATCGTCTTGCCCCCGCCTGAACTCAATGAATTGTTTGAATTTGATGCATCACTTATTGTTTCCCTTAAAGAATATCAGGAAGCTTTCGGAGCTGATCTGTACATAGCTGCTTCACGCCGTTATCTTGGGGATGACAATAAATATTTGTACCAGCTTGCAGCATTGTCGGTGCAATTACAAATACCTATGGTGGCAACCAATGATGTGCATTATCATGAACCTGCAAGACGAGAATTACAGGATGTGTTGACATGCATCCGTGAAAAATGTACGATCTATACAGCAGGTTATTTATTGTATCCAAATGCAGAAAGATTTTTAAAGCCGCAGGATGAAATGCTTCGCCTGTTCAGGCAATACCCGGAAGCAATAAAAAATACACAGGAGATCGCTGACGCATGCAGGTTTTCGCTGGATGAATTAAAATATGAATATCCCGAAGAAATAACCACCGGCGGCCGCTCGCCACAGGAAGAATTAACCATGCTTGCCTGGCAGGGTGCCCTTGACCGTTATGGTGAACCGGTTCCCGAAAAAACGGTGCATGCCATTAATTATGAACTTAAGTTCATAGAGGAAATGAACTATGCAGCTTATTTTCTTACCGTATATGATATTGTTCGTTTTGCCCGGCAGCAAAAGATCCTTTGCCAGGGCAGGGGCTCTGCTGCCAATTCAACCGTATGTTATTGTCTTGGTATCACTTCTGTTGATCCAACAAAATTCGACCTGTTGTTTGAGCGTTTTATTTCTTCTGCAAGAAATGAACCACCCGATATTGATGTTGATTTTGAACACGAGCGCAGGGAAGAAGTAATGCAATATGTCTTCAATAAATATGGCCGTGACCGGGCAGCCATTATTGCAACGGTAACGCAGCAACACCAGAAGGGCGCTATTCGTGATGTTGGCAAAGCAATGGGTTTATCTGTTGATACAGTAAACGGGTTATCCGGGTCGATCTGGGAATTTACAGATGAATGGTTTGAAGGTAAGCGTATTAAAGAGCAGGGATTGAATCCCGGCGACCGGCATTTATTAAAAGTATTGGAACTAACGCGGGCGTATATGGGCTTTCCACGGCAGCTTGGCCAGCATACAGGAGGATTCGTTATTACCCGGGGAAAATTATCCGACCTCGTGCCGATCATGAATGCAAGAATGGAAGACAGGACCTGTATCGAATGGAACAAGGATGATATCGATGCACTGGGCTTTATGAAAATAGACTTGCTGGCACTGGGAATGCTTACCTGTATCCGCAAAGCTTTTGATGCAGCAAAAACATATTACGGGCTCGATCTAACGTTGGCGAATATCCCACAGGATGATCCCGCAGTATATGAAATGATCTGCCATGCCGATACCATTGGCGTGTTCCAGATCGAGAGCCGGGCGCAGCAATCCATGTTGCCACGGTTAAAGCCACGTACATTTTATGACCTCGTTATTGAAGTTGCCATTGTAAGGCCAGGCCCCATACAGGGCGACATGGTGCACCCTTATTTACGAAGGCGTAATGGCGAAGAACCTGTTGAATATCCTTCAAAAGAACTGGAAGATATATTGGGGCGTACGCTGGGCGTGCCCTTATTCCAGGAGCAGGCAATGAAGATCGCCATTGTTGCGGCAGGATTTACACCTTCGGAAGCTGATGGTTTGCGGCGAAGCATGGCAACATTCAAAGCACAGGGGCTGGTAACACAATACGGCGAAAAGCTGGTCAATGGGATGATGAAGAACGGCTACACGTTGGAATATGCACAACGGGTTTTTAAACAGCTGGAAGGATTTGGCAGCTATGGCTTCCCTGAGAGCCATGCTGCCAGCTTTGCACTGCTGGTGTATGTGTCTTCCTGGATCAAGTGTTATTATCCCGATGTATTCTGCTGCGCCATACTAAACAGTATGCCGATGGGATTTTACCAGCCTGCACAATTGGTAGGGGATGCAATAAAGCATGGCGTGGAAGTAAGGCACGTTGATATTAATTATTCCAACTGGGACAATAAACTGGAACGAATAGACGCAAAAAATAAACATGCGCTTCGCCTGGGTTTTCGCCAGGTAAAAGGATTGCGGCAGGAGGATATGGAACTCTTGATCAAAGAACGCAATAAAGTATTGCTGCTACAAAAAAACTGGCAACCTGCCCAAAAGCAATGTCACCCTGAGCCTGTCGAAGGGTTGCCCAATAACAATCAAACTGTCCAAAAGCAATGTCACCCTGAGCCTGTCGAAGGGGCTGATGAAAATAACAGTAATAGTTTTTTTCAACCTTTCTCCAACATCAACCAAATCCGCGATCTCCATCTTTCCGAAGCAGCATTGGAAAAATTAGCCGATGCCGATGCCTTCCGTTCCATCGGGCTCGACAGGAGGGAAGCATTATGGGAAGTATCTACCAAAGACAAACCCGTTGAAATGTTTAAAGGACAACAACCCGCAGATGCAAAAAATGAACAGGTAGCATTGCCATTGATGACCTCATCTGAACATGTTGTACAGGACTATGCTGCAACGGCACTTTCATTAAAAGCACACCCGGTAAGTTTTGTGCGTGAAAAACTTGAGCAGCTTCGCATCATTCCAACAAAACAATTATCAGCATTGCAGAACGGTATGTTTGTAAAAGTAGCAGGACTTGTACTTGTGCGGCAACGCCCCGGCACCGCAGGTGGTGTTTGTTTTATGACCATCGAAGATGAAACTGGTTTTGCCAACCTGGTTATTTTTGAAAAGCTCTTTGATACATTCAGGAAAGAAATTTTACAATCAAGGCTCATCATGGCAGAAGGTAAACTGCAGGTAGAAGGAGAAGTGATACATGTAATTGTAAAACGTTGTTACGATTTTTCAAAATTGTTGCGCAATCTTACACCTGCACAAAATGAAAACCTGCCACTGCTTACATTATCTCCATCCGATGAAAAATCTATTCCGCCACATGCACAAAATAAAAGATCGCAGGTACGGCAACGGGTAGGGGAACAGATTTTCCCGGAGGCGAGGAATTTTAAGTGACCTGGTTAAGCGGCTTCAAAAATGCTTTGGCATTGGTGAAATGTAAAATGCAAAACAATAAATATAAAATATAACAAGTGGGAGCGGTGATCGAAGAAATGCAAACCAGTTATTGGAGGACGAAAAAGTTGGCACCCTCCAGCTCATTCTGAAATGAGCGTCCCGAATATTTACCGCAGAGAAAAAGAGGCGCTGGGTTTACGCAGAGATCCTACGCGGAAACCCTGTCTGCCGACAGGCAGCTCCATTAACTCATGTTACCTGTGGCAGAATTAATACTGCTGCTGTATATAGTAAGTTCAAAAGCCCAATATTAAAACAACAAACTGGCAGGCATAAAAAAGGGACTAAGGTAGAAACCTGGTCCCGCTTTAAAATCCAATATCCTATGAAAAACCAGTCGCAAGGTACATGCATTAAGTCAAAAATTGTTATACAATTCAGAGATATTTGCAATAATGGTGAAAGACCAATAATTAATTTGCTTTTTTTGCAGTAT
Source organism: Ferruginibacter sp. (assembly GCA_047601875.1). Taxonomy (GTDB): domain Bacteria; phylum Bacteroidota; class Bacteroidia; order Chitinophagales; family Chitinophagaceae; genus Ferruginibacter. The sequence goes on from JASGIL010000001.1 coordinate 3,924,302, forward strand.
TCGATAGAATTGCGGGTACCCGTTGTGTTTACCTGTCCCGACTGGTTCGCATTCGCACGAACCAATCCTTCAATTGTATCAAATTTGACCGATGCAGCGGGGGGATTTAGATTCCAATACCATTTCTGAAATGCATGCAAAGAAATAATTAGATTTGACACCCAAAACTTTTTAAATGAGAAAAGAAAGCGTATTGCTGGTAGAGGATGATCTGGACGACATAGAAATTTTCCAGGAGGCCCTAACGGAATGCAAGCTGGATATTGATTTGACAATTGCAAGAAACGGCAAAGAGGCATTGCAAAAAATGGATGTAAACCCTCCGTATAAAGCCATCTTCCTCGATTTAAATATGCCGGTTATGAATGGCTATCAATTTTTAGAAGAACTTCATAAATCCGGCAGGATAACAGGCAATACAATCATCATATTGACTACTTCAAGCTCAGAGGTAGATAAAAAAATTACAAAGGAACTGGGAGCAGTTGACTTTATTACAAAAGGCAATAGTTATGTACATTATTGCGAGGTGATAAAAAAGGCAATCACTTCCACTATCTATTCTTTTGAATAATGTCCGCGGCCAGGTAAAAAGGGTTCATATATGATGATTCCTGCTGGCATCGTTTGCTTTAATGAATCCTTCATTGCGGTGAACGAAGCAATCTTTTATAACAGGATTGCTTCGTTTCCACCAATAACATAAGTTGTGGCATTCAACGCCTCGGTACGCATTAATTATACTTTGGCATATACGCAGATAACAGGATGAACACCTGTAAATAAACAACCAGCTTGCAATGGATTTTATACATACAACATAAAACGGGTACCCGTACCCGGTACCTTCGCCTGGGAATTCGTCGATATTATTTTGTACGAAAGAAAATGATACTTATTTTAGCCGTCCTGAATCCGCTTCTGTATTTTAAACATTCGCTGCCATAAAACACAACCCGTTTTATAATCTGATATTGATGCCCCTGGCCGGGGCATTTCCTTTATCGCAATCGTGAATCCCGCTATACTGTTGCCGGTGATATGCTTTGAAACAGCATTCATTTAACCCCCAACGTTACCAGTCTTCACTTTCCCGGCCCGTTTGTAATTCACCAGGATCACCCCTTTTGTTGTAACGGTACTTTCAACCAATGTAAATGCCGCAGGAATTACTCCCTTGCTGAATATTTTTTTCCCTTTGCCCAGGGTTAAGGGATGAATTTTCAGCCGAAGTTCATCAACCATGTCATGTTTCAATAACAGCTGGATCAACTCGCTGCTTCCCCAAACATGAATATCACCGCCTTTCGACTTTTTGAGTTTTTTGATATCAGCAACGGTTTTGATAAACACCGAGTTCTTCCAACCGGATTTTTTCCTGGACCTGGATAATATGTATTTCATGCCCTCATTGATACCCGGCCAAAAATCTGCATGCTTTGGCCAGTAATTTTCCCAGATCTCAAATGTTTTTCTGCCAAGAAGATATTCAGCAGGCTTCAATTCTTCCTGTACGGCTTTGCTGTATATTTCATCACCGTAAGCGGTGGTCCAACCGCCATATTTGAAGCCCCCGGATGTATCTTCTTTCTTTCCGCCTGGTGCCTGCATAACCCCATCTAAACTGATCATCGATAGAACAATTATTTTTCTCATGTTATTGTTGTTTTATTTTAATAATACGAATTTCACGAACAAATATGAGGATCACACGCCGTGATTGCGACAATTATAGGGGCCAGGCGTGCCAGTTACAGGTTGTGCAACATATCACCGTCGCGAAAGAACGAGAAAGAATTCCCCAGGCGAGAAATCCAATACATCACCCCACACACCTTACATCTTACATCACACATCACACATCACACATCATACATCATACATCCTACATCATACCTCCTCCCGTGTGCTCCCCAACGCCCACCACACCAACACCGGCTGAAACCACAACCTTGCAAAACGTTTTGCATCCGTATCCAAACCAAAAGCATTTCTTTTGTTTACGTACTGCGAAATATTTCCGGGAAATACCGCCGCAAAAAATGCTGCCGCAATATTGCCAACCTCACGTTGATGATTACCTGCTATAAGCAGGGCTGTTCCGAGCGCTATTTCCGCAACACCCGACGCAACAACGGTATCATCCACCTCCAGCGGTACCCAACCAGGAACCTGTGCCCGAAACTCCTTCCTTGCATAAGTTAAATGACCGATGCCGGCCGTTATTAAAAATGCACCGAGTGCAAGACGGAGTATTTTTTTCGTTTTCATATAGAATTTTATTTGCGTTAAAAAGAAAAGCGCTGCGAAACAGCGCCTTCTTACATCGATGTGTATTTATAGGTAAGCAAGAAGAAGATCTGGATTGTAAAGCGAGTAAAAATACAGGCCCGGTCATCGTCATTACTGTCTCTGAGAAGGTCTATGAATTGGCTGCTTTACTGCCTGCTTCCTGTTTTACCTACGATTGATGTATTTTAAAAAATGCAGATTTCATGCCAGAATATTTTCTTTTGACCTGGCATTCGTTAAGCTTAATAAGAAAAATATTCGCCTTTTAAAGGGTTATTTGTAATTCGAAATAACCGGGGATGGACGTTATTCCAGGTAAAGTATAAACGAAGTTTTTTTACTATCGGTGATGCTGAAACTATGATTTTGGTAAATGCCGTGCACTTAGGTGGCTGCCGGTTTTGCTGATCTTCACCTGTTAAAATAAAAAGGAGTTGGCACTTTTTATTTCAATAGGCTATTTTACCTGTATATCCTTGCTGATCTTTTATGCTTCATCAGCGGTATCATGATGCCTGGTCAAAAGATGTTGATCAAACGGTATGCTGTCCCGCCTTATGTTTGGCGATACCTTTTCTTGTTTTTCTGAAAGCCATAAAAAACTGGAACACGGCCAGGGCAACATAACAATAGGGAAGCGCCTTTTTGCCCGCATGAAAAAATTCCCATGCAACAATAACGGAAAGCAATCCCTCAATAACAAAAAAAACACCATCAACCCACGGAAATTTTCTTTCGATCAGCGGGTGAAACAAGGCAATGATGAGGAAGACAATGCCCGCCGGAGCAAAGAACAGGTAAGAATGGTGTTTGCCCTCATATTTTTCATAGGCATGAACAAGGATCACGATACCTGAAATAATATGTGCGATTCGCCTGCGTTTTTCCTTTTTTTCTTCCTTTGATAAGCCCATAGTATTATTTGTTGGTATTCGAAAATAGAAACATGTGGCCAACTGAAAAATTAAATTTTTTGCACCCTTTCCAGGCAATTATCCAAATGAAATCTGTAACCCCGATTCGTGCCGGGAACCGAAATGCCAGGAGCATTACTGGCATCAACATATTTAAACTTAGTATACGAGAAACAAAATCATCAACTCCCTTTTATTTTAATCTTAACCCTAACGAATAGAGGCATTGGGGCTTTGCGAAACCGGGTATTGTACGCAGTGTTTTCTAATCGTTTTATTTTCGTTTCAGAGAACGTAATCTCCAAATCCTTGCCCTGTTATAGCGCTGTAACATAATAGGGTATAAATTTAAAATAACAGTGAGAATGAAAATTGGGATTAACCAGATATATCTTTCTTTACAGTAAAGGAAAATGATCATGATTAAGCTAAAGACCAGGCTGCATAAGTGTATAAATTCATTAAATCGCGTTCGTGGTTCCCATTCAGTAGCAGCAGTATGGTTTTTTATATTTTTGAAGCCAGGTTCGTGTCTTCTTCGTTTTTTATTCCAGTAATCACCTGCTGTAGCAAATTTTCTAAATACGCGAATACCCAGTTTTTCATAAATGCGACCATTCAATTCAAATTTTCTCAAATTAAAGTATCGGAAATTTTTCATTCTAATGAAGCGGCCGCTTGTTTGCAGCTACGAAACGACATTGCGTCAAACGGGGAATTAAAATCCGTCTGCCCGGCCGTCTGCCCATAAAGGAACGAAATTTCTATATAACCACAATGCAAGCCCTGCCCGATGGCGGGGCAGTTAAATAACTTGTCAAGCCGATTAGCTAAAGAACAATAAAGATTTAATGATGAAGGTTATTCGTCTGCCCCGCTTGCGCAAAACCGATGTTATGCGCTGCAATTATAAACGCCAATCATAATTCTCAATAAGTGCTGTCAGCAAACATTGATCCGTCATTTGGTTCAATCTTATTATTGGTATTTATTTTAAACTCTCTGAACTTACTCTTATAAATTGTTGTGTCTGTAAATTTTATATTAATAAGTGAATCATTTATTTCATAAATATCAATTTGATAATTGTCTGCCCATTTTATTTTACCAATATACTTCTTTTTATTTCCACTAATTTTCCTAATCCATATAATATCATCAGCGGTTGCACCACCGCCAGAATAATAGACTTCAATGATACTATTATCTTTTAATTGCTTTGTATAAACCTTCTTCATAGTCATCTCAAACCAACATCCGCAAATGAAAAAAGTAAAAACAAAAATTAAATACTTCATTTTTTTCTTTAAATTATTAGAGAGTTCGAAAAGTAGCGCATAACGATGTAATTTCCGCCATAAGCAGTATACCAGAAATATTTCGACGTAAATAATGAACATATTAGCCATTGCCTTTTTTGATTGTCAGTTGCGGCAATCTACCGCATAAGCTCAATTTTATTTCAGGTACTCAAAAGAAAAAACCGTTAAAACACCCTTGTTTTTCCCATTGCAATTACAGACGTTTGTTCCTGGTCTTTCCAAAACTACTTTTTATGAGTCTCCCCCGGCTCAACTATATCGTTATCCTATTGCTGATTGCTTCAACCAGTCACGCTCAACAGGACAGAAGTATGTTCGCCAATAGCATAGATACTTCTTTGGTTGATTTAAAACAAAAACAAAATCTAATTAATAAGTATACGCAAAGAAAAGACAGCATAGTGAATGCTTCTGATAGTGCTTCATTCTTTGATATAAAAAAAATTAATCCGGCTACCGGAGAAAATGTTGCGGAAATAAATAACATAACGGAGACTGTTGCAAACTTAACATCAACAGGGATAGCTAAAACAGGTAATAGTGTTCAAAATTATACTCAGAAAACAGATAGTGCCATAACATCTATAGAAACCATTCCAACAAAATACTTTAAACAGGTAAATAAAAAGATTGATAAATATAGTAATCGTGTTACTTCAAAAACAAAAAAAACATTAACCAAACTCAGCCGCTGGGAAAACAAGATAAAAAAACTGCTCGACAAGGCCAGCCCCGAAACTTCAGCAAGACTATTCGGTAAAAATCAATTGACCTTCTCCGGCATGCTCATTAAACTAAAGCAAGGAGAGAATTTTATGTCATCTTCAGAAGCGCAGTATGACAAGTATCGCGATAAATTAAATACCAACATCAAATACATTCAATCACAGAAAGATAAACTTAATTCAGATATCATAAAACCTGCAACAAAGACCGCGGGTAAAATAAATGAACTCGACCAGGATATCGCAAACTCAGAAGAGATATCAAAGATCATCAGGGAGCGAAAAAAACAATTGATCAATGAATCAATAAAATACATTGGAAAAAGTAAATACCTGGCAAAGATCAACAAAGAATCTTATTACTATGTTGAAACGCTGCGTAATTACAAAAACATTTTTTCTGATCCTAAGAAAGCAGAGCAAACTGCTATGGACATCCTGAATAAAATCCCTGCGTTTCAAAAATTTACCAAAGAGAACAGTGCGCTTGCTTCCTTATTTGGCGGCTCATCCAATTACGGAAACGCGAATGTTTCGGGACTTCAAACAAGAGCAAGCATCAATGGCTTGATACAGGAAAAAATTGCGATTGGTGGTCCCAATGTAAAACAGATGATCAACGAACAAATGCAGGCCGCCCAGGGAGAACTCAATAAATTAAAGGACAAAATTTCAAAGAATGGTTCAGGAAACGCCGATGAAGACATGCCTTCTTTTAAACCCAACAAACAAAAAACAAAAACCTTTGCGCAACGCCTCGAATATGCATGCAATTTTCAATTCGGAAAAAGCACTGGCTATATGCCTTCTACAGCCGATATCGGCCTTAGCATTGGTTATAAACTGAATGATAAAAGTATCATAGGGTTGGGAGCTGCATACAAAATGGGGATGGGAACAATTGAAAAAATTCAATTCAGCAACCAGGGTATTGACCTAAGGAGCTTTTTAGAATGGAAGCTAAAAAAGCAATTCTTTATAAGCGGCGGATATGAAATGAACCACAATTCATCATTTAAAAATATTGCTCAGTTAAAAGGCTATGATAGCTGGCAACAATCCGTATTGCTCGGCATTACAAAAAAAATAAAACTAAAAACAAAATTTTATAAAGGAACCAGCATCCAGTTGATGTATGATTTTTTATGCAATAAGCATATACCCGTTAGTCAACCATTTGTTTTCCGAACGGGATATACTTTTTAGAAGATCGGCAGGATTTGCAGCAACATTTAAAAAAAACTTACCAGGCGCTGGGGAGAGGTTCACCAACAATGTCTAAAATAAACTTACTTATAAAATATGAAACAGTTTACCACCTCACTACTATTCATCACCGTTATAATATCCCTGGCAATCACCAAAGCTTTCTCCCAGGATGCCGCCCCGATAAGCGGAAACGCCATGGCTGCCAGCAATTTCGAGAACACGCCCATTAATTATTATTCCGGTATGCCTTCCATTTCCATTCCCTTATTTAATTATAGCCAGCAAAATGGACTTAGCCTGAATATGTCGCTGGATTATGCATCAGGAGGAATTCCGGTTAATAGTATGCCAACAACAGCCGGCCTTGGCTGGGCCGTTAATGTAGGGGGCTCCGTTGTAAGAACAGTACGTGGATTGCCTGATGATTTCAGGAAGCATGGATATATCTATGCAGAATCTGTCCCAACAGACTACAAAGAACAGGCTGCTAAATTTTATCACGATAGCCTCGACGCAGAACAGGATATCTTTCAATTCAATATTAATGGAAGGTCAGGAAAATTTTTAATAGGCAAAAACAAACAAATTGTTTTGATCCCATTATCAAAATTGCGCATTACTTATACCACGTCACCGGTAGATAGTAGTATCACAGCTTTTTACATTACAACAGAACAAGGCATAAAATATTCATTCAATGAATTAGAGAAACAACAAAGTGAATATGGCATTTATACTGACTCAACCTATACTTCGGTCTGGGATCTAAGCAGTATCGTTGCTCCTTTTAGTACAGATTCAATAAAATTTATTTACCGGGGAAGCACACAAACAACACCCGTTAGTACCCAGTACACTGGTTATATAGTGGAAGGCGACACTACAATGAGCAGACATGAAGAATGGTCGGGATACCAATCCGTCATTACAAAAAAAATCTCCATCATTAGTTTCCCGGATAAAAAGCTGGTTAAGTTTGTTTACGATCCTTTTATAAGATATGATAAACACGATTTTGCATTGAACAGTATCCATATCGGGGACAGCGTTTTCAGGTATGGCTACAAATTTGATTTGGATACACTTCATCGTACATTCCTCACCGGTGTCTATTCCTATACAAATAAATATATCAACCCCGGATATAAATTTACCTACAATCTCCCTTACCTGGCCGATTTCGGTACTACAGCTGATACGTTAGGCAACAAAAGAGATCATTGGGGATTCTACAATGCCGCATCAAACGATACATCAATGCTTCCCTTAATACCCGGCATTTTTCACGGAACAGACCGAACTCCGAATGAACATGCCATCGCCAGCAGCCTTGCAATCATTACAGATCCTTCAGGAGGGAAAACCTATTACAGTTATGAGAATAATGATGTATACAGGCCATTTAATACCATTCCGCAATACCTGCACATCGACTGTACTGTGGACACCGTATACGATATTACGTTAAGTCATGGTACCAATACAACAGACAGTTTTACTTTTTCACCCTCCCTGGTTGCAAGAGACACTTTACACATATATGATGATACCACAGCAATAATATGGAGCCTGACCAATGCAGATAGTTCTGTTATATACGCCAGTGATACGCTGAACCTGGGTTTAATGTCAATCTTTAACAGCCCCGTTTCATTCACGGTAAATAACCTGGCCAATGGCAATTACAAATTACATACGGTATTGATCAGGGTGCTAAGTTATTCAGCAAGAACGTATTTAGATACGACTGTTGGTAAACAAAGATATTTATTGACCTTATCATGGTTGAACCAGAAAGCAACAAATGAAAACAAAACAAAAGTTGGAGGGATAAGAATAAAACAAATATCTCACTATGATCCTGTGAGTGGCAAAACGGATATAATATCTTCCTATAAATACATACTTCCCAACGGCAGGAGTTCAGGTTTTCTTGGTGTCACTCCCAATTATTATCATCCTTACAGAGAAACTACGCTATCACCATCTAATCCCCTGCAAACGGTTTCTAACTATTTGTTAGTATCAGGTGATCCTGTTAGTGGTATGTGCAATACGCAAGGCAGCCCGGTTGGCTATAGCCGTGTAGAAGTGATAAAAGGCAGCCTCACTAAAAACCTCGGAAAACAGGTTTATGAATTTTCTACAATGCAGGATGCAGGTTCAGCTGTAAATCCTTTAATATTTCCGTATGCACCATCAATTCAAAGAGATTGGGCAATCGGTTTAAATAAAAAAGTTTCTGTGTTTGATAGCACAGGAAGGCTTATCCAGCAAACAGTAAATACATACAATACCATAACCCAATCTTATAGTGATTCAAATTTCAGGTCATTAAAATTAGGTTTGACCGGGGTTATCTTTCATAGTTCCGCACCCCCGGATGAAAATTTTTCGGGGCAGTATTATTTCCCTGAAAGCGGGCGGGCCGACCTGGTGAGCACAACAGAAACTTTTTATCATACTGACAACTCCACGCAAACAAAAACACAAACAGTGGAATATGATTCAAATTACAATCCCGTAAAAATGACTTCCGGTTATGATCAGTCAAGAGGATTGTCGTTGGAACGCCGTATGTATTATCCGTATAATTATACAATAGGTGGAACGATTGGTGCACTAAGAGATAGTGGCATTTATACTGTTGTTGCTTCTGAAGATTGGATAACCGGTGATTCAATACCAAGAATGCTGTCTGCCAACATCACCGAGTTTCAGCAACTAACAACAGGTTTTATAAAACCACTTGGCACCTATGCACTTCAAACAAAAAAACCGGTACCGTTAGCAACCATTGATACGTTTGATGCGGCCCATCTCGTACGTAATACAACCTATTTCAAAAAACAACAGGAATTTGCTGCCTATGACAGTTCAGGAAATTGTGTTGATATGCGAAATGCAATTTCAGGCCAGGGAAACGCGATCATTATGGACTATCAAAACCGTTTCCCCATAGCAAAGATCAGCAATGCAAAATTTACTGACGTAGCCTATACAAGTTTTGAAGCAGACGGAACCGGCAACTGGTCAATTGCTTCAACATTGAGATTCGATTCAAATGCAATCACCGGAAAAAAATGCTACAGCCTTGCAAATGGGATCATAACCAAAGCAGGTCTCGATAATAGTATTACCTACATTATTTCATATTGGAAATACAATACAGCAACCGTTACGGTTTCCAATGCTGCTGATGTAAAACTGATAGCAGAACAAGGCAACTGGAAATTATATACACAAACAATCTCATCAGTAGATAGTGTATCCATTAGCGGTAGTGGCCTTATCGATGAACTCAGGTTATATCCCAAAGATGCAAATATGGCCACCAGTACCTATGAACCCCTGATCGGTGTTACCAGTACGTGCGATGCAAATAATACCATCTCCTATTATGAATACGATGGTGCCAACCGGCTGATTGTATTGAGGGATAAAGACAGGTATGTAGTGAAAAAATACGAATACTCCGACAGCCTTATTACACGCAACCTCACCAGCCCGGTAAAAACATACGAGCGGGGTCTTGTATGGAACCCTGCAACAGGTACACATGAATTCAGGTGTTACTGGTTCTGGAAATATTCGGATGGCATCATGGGAGACGAAAATATAGAAATGGATTTTTCAAATTGTCCGCGTAATCCCAGGGCAGGGGCCGGTCTTGTAGCTGACTGACAATTATCCCGACTGGTTGTCAACCGGAGCTTGTCGAAGGCATAATGAAAAACTGAATTGCCAATAAATGAAAAACATTAGAATCAAAAAGAACTCAACCATAATAATCTAACGTTATGTCAAAATATTTTTCAATTAATCTCAAACTAATTGCACTCTGCATGTTCGCAATGATTTACTGCAACAAATCAATGGCCCAGGGAGAAGTAGGTGGCGGTGGGGGTTCTGAATTTCCTTCTGGTGAAGGCACGCTTGCCACACCAGAACAAAAGGCAAGGGCTATTTATATAACCCAGGATGTGCTTGATTCTTCCATTGCGAGAAGGGAGAGAGCTGGTAATAATGAAGAATTAGAAGGAAGGCCCCGTTGGAAAATATCCGGCGAAAATAAAATAGCCGTAGATGAAGGATATCTCGGTCCCCGCGAAGGCCGCCCCGGGGATAGCATTGACGTAGCATCGAGGCATACCGATCAGAGTTTTTATTTGTCTGGTAGATTGGGTCTTGGATATTGGTGGTATGTGAGTGATGACAGCGTAGTCAATTATTACGACGATATGATCACTATTTATTTTAAAAACCTGGCGCTTGATCAGCCATATGTTATTATGATATTCGACGATAATGATTATTTGCTTGCAATGGATACAGTATGGTATGATCCCAGGGATAGTCTCACGCTTTCAGCTGGTACAATTCTTACGGGCAATCAATCCATTACAATTTTGGATACAGCTGTTAATATTTTAGCTACCGGGGCAAGTGGTGGTACCTGTCATGCCGACTCTTTATATCATTATCAATGGCAGGCAGCTTATGACAGTTCCGGTTTTGTAAACATTACCGGTGCCACCAATCCTGATTCATTGATCGTTCACAATCCAATTGATACATTAAAAAGAAACAATCATTACCAGGTTGCATTTCGGCGAAGGGTAATTTGCAACGGCGATACTGCTTACGCAGGCAGCATAATGGTCTACCTCGTGGATACCTTATCAGCAGGAGCGATCTCACCTTCTGACCAATCCATAGCTGGTGGACAGTATCCGCAAAATTTACATGATACGGCACACGGCGGTTTATGCAACGGAGCTTATCACTATCAATGGCAATTCTCAACCGATAGTATTACCTACACAAACCTTATCGGCAGAACAGCCGACTCACTTTTATTCGATAACCCATTATACGCAACCCGCTACTACCGTTGCCGCGTGGCCTGTAATGGCGACACTGTATATACTCATAGTGTAAAGATAACCGTTAGTGGTTACGCTCCCGTATTAAAGCCGGGGGTAAATCCATACCTGCCTGCCATTACGGTCATTCCCAAAAAATTACCGGATGTTTTTGTAATACCTGCTTTCAAACATGACGTAAAATACCTTCGTACCTATGTGCCGAATATTCCCATACAGGATACCGCGGTTATCGATACAACCGCTACCGTGGAAGATGTAGGTATTTCAACAGTATATGTCGATACATATGGCAGAACTGTGGAAGCAGTAACAAGACAAACCTCTCCCTTAAAACACGACAATGTTGTTGCCACCGCCTACGACGAGTTTGGAAGAAGCCCGGTAAATTACCTGCCTTATACTGCCTCAACCGGTGATGGAAATTTTAAATTCAATCCTTTTTACCAGGATTCTGTTTTTTATAAATCCCTTTTCCCAAATGAGAAGATCAATTACAGCGAAACGGTTTATGATGGTTCTCCATTCAATATTGCTGTTTCAACCAAGGCACCCGGTAACAGTTGGGCCGGTTCTGACCGGAAAACAGTATACAGCAGCAGGGCTAATAATGGTCTTGATAGTGTGAGGTTATGGAGCATTGATATCAATGGAGAAGACGATATACCTTATACAAATGGTTATTATGTTGCCGGATCATTGGGTGTACAGGAGGTGCGTGATGAATCAAACATGCAAAGTGTAAAATACACAGATGAAGTGGGAAGGACCGTAATGACCAAAACTTTATTAAGTAGTTGTTTGGTATCAGGTAATCCCGTATGGTTATGTACATATTATGTGTATGATGAAATGAATCATTTGCGTATGGTAATACCCCCCAAAGCAAGCGAAGCATTGAAAAGCACAGCCATTAACTGGAACATGTCAACCGATAGTACCATCAATAAAAATCTTTGTTATGCTTATTATTATGATGACCTGGGGCGTGTGATCATGAAAAGAATTCCAGGCAAGGGCAAAACTTATATTGCTTACGACTTGTTGAATAGAGTAGTAATGACACAGGATGCAAATCTTCGTACCACAGGGCAATGGAGTTTCGCTTTATATGATGGGCAAAGCAGGCCCGTAAAATCAGGATTGATCACGTCATCACTTTCCAAAGATTCTGTATGGGCACAGGCGGGCCGGAGTAAAAATTACCCAACATTAAGCGGTACTTATAAAATACTGGGGGAAACTTATTATGACGATTATAGCTGGATAGCATCAACAAGCGCACCGGTATTGGATTCTTTGGATAAAACAAATATTGACAGTACCAATTTTATTGCCAGCTACAATACTTCGCCTGACTACGCTCAACAAATAAGCAAAAGTCTTCGCATAAGGGGCGCCGCTACGGGCATGAAAAAAGCAATATTGAACAGCAGTGATTATTTATATACAGTTACTTTTTACGATGAACGGGGAAGGTCTGTTCAAACACAGCAAACCAATTATAGTGGCGGTACAGATGTGGCAAGCATACAATATGCATTCAATGGAAGAATATTGCGCAGCCATTTAAAACACGTTAAAGGCGGTACAAATGCACAAACACATATAGTTCTTACCAAATACACCTACGATCATGTCGGCAGGGTGAGATCAGTTACAAAGAACCTTGACGGACTTGGCGATAAAACAATATCCCGTGTTTCATATAATGAACTAGGCCAGTTAGACAAAAAAATCATTGGCGACAGTATTGAAACACAACAATACAGTTACAATATTCGTGGCTGGGTGTTGGGCATTAATAGTGATTATGTAAAGACCGGTTCATCAACATCGAATTATTTTGGCGAAACACTTTCTTATGATTCAGGCTTTGTGAATACACTATACAATGGCAATATTGCCGGTATTCAATGGAAAGCCAAAGGAGATGGCATTGCCCGGGCTTATGGTTATAGTTATGATAAGGCCAACAGGCTCAATATGGCAGATTTTTACCAGCAAAATACCGGTAGTACCGATTGGACAAAAGATAAGGTAGACTATACCGTTAGTGACCTGGGCTATGATGCGAATGGAAATATTTTGGGCATGAAACAACGTGGCCTGATGGTTGGCAGCTCTGCAACAGTAGATTCGCTTACTTACCAGTATTTCTCCAATAGCAACTTATTGGAGAAAGTATCTGATGGCATAACAGACACGAGCCCGCTGGGAGATTTCAAAGATACTACTGCATCAGGTGATGATTATACCTACGATGTAAATGGTAATATCACAAGAGACAATAACCGGCATATGCACAGCGGCAGCGATCCCGGTGCTGTATTTAATTTCCTTGACAAACCGGATTCAATGGTTATTGCAGGTAAATCTGGTACACACTATTATTACGATGCTGGCGGAAGTACTTTACGCAAACAGGTAAATGATTATACATCCGGCAGCCTTGTTTCAAAGAATTATGTTTACATGAGTGGCTTTGTGTACATGAACGATACCCTGCAATACTTGCTTACGGAAGAAGGAAGTATTAAGTATGCAAAAAAACGAAACAGTGCGAACGGCTCAACATACTATGCTTATGAATACGATTATTTTATTAAAGACCACCAGGGCAATGTACGTACTGTGCTCACAGAAGGAAAGGATACAGCCATTTACCAGGCTACCATGGAGACTGCAAATGCTGGTACAGAAGATGCATTGTTTGCTTATGTGCAAACACCCGTAGAAACAAGGCATGATAAGCCTTCCGGTTTTGATAGCGACAGTGATAATCACAAAGTTTCAATGCTTAACGGGTCCACTTCTGTAAATAAAAGAACCGGCCCTTCACTCGTATTAAAAGTAATGGCGGGGGATAAAGTGCAAATGAATACTTATGCATTTTATAATACCACGGTACAACAACCGCAAAGCGGCGTTAATCTATTAACTGATATTTTAGCCATACTACCGGGTGCTGTTATCGGGAATAGCAGCGGTAAATTAGCAGCAGAAAATGCAACTGCGTTGGAAGGAACCCTGAGCCCGAATGTTACAGAATTCCTAAACAACGACCGACCATATGACGATGCAAGGCCAAAAGCTTATCTTAACTGGATATTGTTTGATGAGCAATTCAATTATGTGTCATCTAATTCTGGAGTAGTGCAGGTTGAGGCTGGATCAGAAAAACAACCGCTTATAGCTCCATTGCAAACAATATCTAAAAATGGATTTCTGTATATTTATGTAAGTAACGAAAGCCCCATGGATGTTTACTTTGACGATATAACAGTGAAGCATTATACCGGCCCACTGGTACAGGAACAAAGCTACTATCCGTTCGGGTTACAGATGGCTGGCATTAGTAGTAAAGCTGTTTTGAAAGCATTAACACCTTATAAAGCAAATGGAGGCAGTGAGTTTGAAGATGAAGGCGGTCTTGATTATTATAATACCTTTTATAGAAAGTATGATGCGCAGATTGGGAGGTTTACGGGGATTGATATTGAAACGGAATCATTTGCGGGATTGACACCGTTTCAGTTTGGGAATAATAATCCAGTTTTATATAATGACCCTATGGGAGATAAGTTTGTATTGATAAAACCAGTAGAGCAGATGCTAAATACTTTTCAATGGGCATTGCATTATCGGGAAACTAGTGGTGGGGGCGATTACGGAAACGGTATGAAAATTACATCTATGTGGGATGATATGATGGCTGACATTGTAGGAGGAGGCGGCGGATTAAGTGCAGCGGCAAAAAAATTTATTGCAATAAGGAATATGATTAATGGAGGGGCAGTGTTAAATGATGATGGGTATCTCGGATTTTATTTTACTGCAAATGTATATGAGGGCAAAAATAAAATTGGAATACTTAATGGATTTTATGGCGTGGCTTATCCGAGTGAGGATATTCCCTCTGGCGGAGTTGCGTTGTCCTTATCTTTTATTAGTGATAATCCTAATGATGACTGGAATAATTATAATTGGGTTCAAACAGCAATAACTAATACACCAAAAGCAATTAATTGTAGTGAGCACGAAGGTGGTGGATGGTTTTTACAGCCTACTGACGAATATTTTACAGATAAGGTAAATCCTTGTTCCGAGGAACCTTTCTATAAAGAAACAGCCATTTATCGACAAAAGAGGTACTACGACCTTGCGGAAAAAAGAAAAGAGGCAACAGCCGGCTTTAATGATACTCCAGGAAGGAATGTATCACAAGCCAATGGAAACGCTTATTGGTATGGAAACGTTTCGTTAGTAACAGTAACACCAGCAAATGGTGTTGGTCAAGTAATTTTGACAATTAGTTACGGATTTTATTTTAATAACGGCGAACTAATGGCATTACCATTAGCGCCCTTGATATATATGCAAATTCCTAGGCCAAAATAATTTTAATAAATTTATTATCACACAAATGAAAAAAATACTCAAACTCATATTTTTTGTTTATGTAATTTCTTTTCCTTTTAATGGATTTTCTCAATCGAAAATGAAATTTAGAGTTTTAACGGATTATGTTACTTTAAAAAATTCATTTGCAGTTATAAAAGATGATTGGAAAGAAGTTACACCCTTTGTAGAAAGGGAGATGCAAATAGATATTACTAAAAGGATATTAATAATATTTCGTATTGAATCGGGTAAGCACGACACAATTCCTATATTCAATATCAATAACCAATCAAAAATAGAAAAGGATAGTGTTAGGTTGTTGACTTTTGAATCAACCGATTTTCATGGTGGTATTGTTAAGGGGGTGCTTTATAAAAGAAAAACAAATAAGAATAAGGCTAGCTACATATATTTTTCAGAACATCCGATTTTAACGTATCGGATGGAGCTTGCCAAGTTATAGCCCCCATTCTGGCGCATTCCTTCGCCTTGGTTCGGTGTGTCCCAGCTATCCGTAGTGTTCCTTAACGTGCTATCCTGAGTTTTTAACTCAGGATAAAATAATATTTCCCCTCACTGGTGCAAATCTTCCGAAGCATGATTTCGCCGCCGTTGGTGTTCCCGCTAACTTTACGAGCCAGTCGTAACAATCCGTGGGCGCCGCCCCCCATTCTGGCGCAAGTCTTCAGCCAATTCGGGTGTAGTACAGGTCCCCATTCTGGCGCAAGTCTTCAGCCAATTCGGGTGTAGTACAGGTCCCCATTCTGGCGCAAGTGTTCGGAACGATCACTTGTGTCTTTTTAAGTCTGCCAGTCTTCGACTGGATTATGACTAAATATTTATCTCGTTACATTAAATTTTCATTAGCGAAGAAATAGCTGTACGTACTTTTCAATAGATATCTTAGTGCCAAAACCTACTACGATGTCTGTAAAATACAAAACAGGAGATGATCAATTACCACATTTTATTACTTTTAGTGTTGTTGAGTGGATCGATGCTTTGACAAGAACTGAGTACAAGGATATCATTATAGAAAGTTTAAAGCATTGTATCGAAAATAAGGGTATGCGATTAAATGCATGGGTGATCATGACAAATCATGTACATTTAATAATGAGTGCAAAGATTGGCTATACTATAAGTAATATTTTACGGGATTTAAAAAAGTATACGAGCAAACAAATAGTTAAAGCGATAAAGGAAAATCCGAAAGAAAGCAGGAGGGAGTGGATGATTTATATGTTTGAAAGAGCGGGTAAGCGAAACAGTAATAACAAAGATTTTCAATTCTGGCAGCAAGACAATCATCCGATTGAGTTAAGCAATCCTGGTATGCTAAAACAAAAGCTTTCGCCGCCGTTGGTGTTCCGGCTAGCTTTACGAGCAAGTCGTAACAACCCGTGAGCGCCGCCGTCTGGTCTTAGACCAACGGCGCTGAACTAAAGCACGAGCCAACTATTTAGGTTAAATTCGGAGTATGAAAACTCCATACCCTGTTTACTGGCCACAGTTTTATACAGCAACCATATACGAATGGAAGGAATTATTATTAAAAGATGAGTATAAGAATATTATTATTGAAAGTTTACAATGGTTGGTAAAGCATGAAAGAATTGAATTGAATGGATTTGTGATCATGAGCAATCACAATCATTTAATATGGCAGGCGCTTAACGAATTTACTCCTTCAGATGTACAGGCAAGTTTCATGAAATATACTTCAAAGCAATTATTGAGCCTGGTTAAAAAAGATAAGCCAGGAATGCTTGCTGAATTTAAAGTAAACAAAGGAGATCGTGAATACCAGGTTTGGAAGCGTGAACCATTAGGTGTGGAACTTTTTACAGCTGAAGTGTTTTACCAGGAATTGGATTATATTCATAATAATCCGGTAAAGGCGGGATTGTGTAAGTATGCTGAAGAATATTATTATTCTTCAGCGAAGTTCTATCATAGTGAGGTAGACGATTTTAAGATGTTGACTCATTACATGGGTAGTTGAATGATGGGTTACTTTAAGACGGCTGTGCCGTTGGTCTTTAAAAATACGGCAGAGAAAGCCCTGCCGTATAACGTCCCAACCCTAAAGATTTAATCTACAATTAAAAAATGTTTTGACTGAATCTCGTTGTTATTAGATATCAGTGATAAGATATACATACCATTACCAAATTCTTTTTTGTTTATTTGAAGCTGCCCCTCTCCGGTGTGTGTAACTGTATATTTTTTTAGCATCTTTCCTTGCAGGTCATACACGATAAACATTGCATTTGAAAGATTAGCATCTATCGCATAGCTGATGATGGAAGAGCCGGTTACGGGATTAGGAGTAACGTTGAAATTATCCTTTTGTACAATTGCATTACCAGGTGTCAATTGATTAATTCTATTTCGTAATTCAGTCATAGCTGCATCCTGGTCGGCTACTTTGAGTTGAAGCTGTTCAATTTGTGATTGTTGAACTTTAATACCCTCTGCGAGTAGCGGCATAATGGCATTATAATTCAACCCATAAACTCCATCTGCTGCTTTTACAACTGCTTCAGGTAATACTTTTAGAATTTCCTGCGCCAAAAAACCGGCCTGCCTGTTATCATCCAATTGCCTGGTGGTTTTAAATTCCTTATTCCAGTTGTAAGTGTATCCTGATATCCTGGAAATTTTTTCTATCGGACTTTCGATCTTCCTGATATCTTTTTTCAATCGTTCATCAGACAAAGCAACAAATGCCGTGGAGGCTGTCCAGCCATTGACTGAAAGTTTAAAATTAGATGGTGTTGATGGAATTCCATATGTAAGGGATGCACCACTGGTATATCCAAACCCGGAACTTTGGTTGATTCCAATGCAGGCATTAGAACTATTCATACTCACACCATAGATAACATTCTGTATCGAAAGCTGATCATCGGCTGTATTGCTCGGCACCGCTGCAGCATCTCCAATACCAACGTTATGACTACCTGTTGTTACACCTGATAATGCGTTTGACCCCAATGCACTATTGAAACCGCCGCTGGTAGCGGCATATAAAGACCGATATCCCATACCTGCGTTATTTGCTCCTGAACTAACTACCAATAACGAATTACTCCCGAATGCAGCATTATTTGCACCGGTTATATTGGTAGTTCCCTGCATTGCATTAAATCCTACCGCTGTGTTTTCATCTGCCTGTCCATACCGAAGTGCACTTGCTCCAATTGCACAATTACTGCTTGTACTTGTAGAGTTATACATGGCTGAAATACCCATTGCAACATTACTATTGCCGTCTGTTAATGAAACCATACAATTTACGCCTGAACCTGTGTTGCCACCCAGGGAATTTGAATTTAATGTGTAAAGACAACCTTCACCTACAGCAGTATTATTAGGAGCAGTATTGCCTCCTGCTCCCGTACCACTCAAAGTATATAACGTTGCGTATCCAAGAGCAGTGTTATTGTTACCATTGCTGGCGGCGGGAGTAGAACCCCCGTTCATGGCTGCTGCTCCTAATGCAGTACATCCCGTACCGTTAGTATTTCCCTTTCCTACATACACGGAATTAATAGTGAGCGCATTTGTAGTAGTATACACGGGTGTGCCGGCTGTCGTCAATCCTGCAGGCTGCCCATAACAGTAGTTGATAAAAAGAAAAACAAAAATGAATGAGGTTATTTTATATTTTTTCATGATTAAAAGTATTTGATATTATAAAAGAGGTTTTATTTATTACTAGCATCAATAGCAGGTTGCCCTCTTGCAGAAAAGAGTTTTGGGATCAATGATCTCAATACAATACCAGGAGGATTTTGAATATATAGATGGCGTATGGTTATAGACACATGCATGCGGCTCAATGGTTTTAAGAATTAGAAATAAAGTAGGATCGCAAGCGTACGTATAAATGTTTTAAGAGGGCATGGAATTGTTAGGCCATGCGATTGAGAAGTCTTTATCGGATCGTGTGAGTATAAATATTTTGATTACTTCACACATGAAAGACCTGGTTGATGATTATCATCAACTCGCAAAAAATGGTTAGTAAAAAATCAGCTTGTTTTAGATAGAAAGAAGGAGTTCAATATTTTATTTTTCAAACGTAAAATTATTTTACGCTTCTTACAAGAGGTTTTTTGATGATAATCTATTTTGTTTGATGAAATAATTTTTCGATTTTATAACAGAAAATAAATCACATTATTACATCGGCCTATTTTATAAAATGATTTTTTTTTGTGCATAACTTTTTTTGAATACAGTATTTTTACGGTAACGCATAATAGCTGAAAAAAATCTTTTTGGATTAAATACACTGAAAACGTTCATGATAAATTTAATGCTGTACTGAAAAATCTTTTTACGCTACGATAAAATAAAAGCCAAAAAAGTTCAATCAGATCTTTTTCAGTTTGACAGGCTTGTTATAAAATAATGGTTTCCTCGTTTCGTATATATTCAATTCATTCTTCACCTCGGTTCGGCCAGCCACGAACCAGTTTTTGTATATGCATAGTGTATCAAAATCGTACACCAATCTGGCGCAAGTCTTCTGCAGGATGACTTGTGTCTTTTAAGCTTGCCAGCCTGTGGCTGGGATAAGACTAAATATTTATCTCGCTAACCTAAATTTTTATTGGTTCTAAAACAGGAATACGTACTTTTCAATATATATCTTAGTGCCAAAAAGTATTACTATGCCTGTTAAATACAAAACAGGAGATGATGAATTACCACATTTTATTACTTTTAGTGTAGTTGAATGCCTGCCCGCTACGCTATGCAGGCGGGGCTCGATGCTTTGAGAAGAACTGAGTACAAGGATATCATTGTAGAAAGTTTAAAGCATTGTATTCAAAATAAAGGGATGCGATTAAATGCGTGGGTCATCATGAGCAATAATGTCGTTTTACAATAAGTACTATTTTACGTGATTTGAAAAAGTTTACAAGCAAGTAAATAGTTAATTCAATAAAAAGAAAATCCGAAAGAAAGCAGGAAGGATTGATGATCTGCATGTTTGAAAGAGCGGGTAAGCGAAACGGTAATATCAAGGCTTTTCAATGCTGGCAGCAGGACAATCATCCGATTGAGTTAAGCAATCCCGGAATGCTTAGGCAGAAATTAGATTATTTGCATGAGAATCCTGTAAGGGCAGGTATTGTATTTGAACCGCAGCATTCTGTTTATAGCAGCGCTGTGGAATACTGCACAAATCAAAAAGGCCGTATATTGATTGAGCATTTGCAGTGCTAAGGCCGGTCAAAGACCTGTACTCTTAAAAAGACACAAGTGATTGTTCCGAACATTTGCGCCAGAGAGGGGTTTTCTCTAATCAACTATGTAAGTGGGATAGAAATCAAAAGTTTTAAATATTTCATCTAAGTCAAGTTTGCTGTCTTTTGGTAAATTGACTGTTGCAATACCTCCAAAGTCAACTTGCCAAAAACCACCTTGTTTTATTATTTCGTCACCCAACAGTCTATATTCAGATTGTTTAAATTGAGAAGTCAGGAAAAAGCGCTTTGTGATGTAGTCAGAATCTTTTACAATTCTGATAATTTCATGCTTACCATCTTTGTTAATACGAGTTTCAAATTCAGTTCCCAATGTCAACCGGCAATTGAATAGCCATTCTCAGCAGCCCGAAAAATATAGTCTGAAATTCTTTTAACGGGTATAGTTGTCGACATTTTCTGTCGCTTATCGTAAAATTTCTATTTGAATAGATTTCTCTTGCATAGTTGAGTGTCACGTAGCTGCAGGTAACGTCGACGGCTTTACGCAAGAGGGGAATTAGCATTTTGTCTGCTGGGCCGGTCAACACAATAAAGAAACGAAATTTTTATGATATCACAATGCAGCTGCAACAACTAAGAGCGTAGCAAAAAGTTGCAGCGACAATAAAACAAATGTCAGCCCATTAACTGAAGAAGAGAAAAGAGTTGATGGTGATTGCACTTCCGTCTGCCCCAATTGCGTAAAACCGTTTGTTGTAGGCAGTTTTTATTGCGGTATCTGTTCAACCAAAACCTCAGTTCCTGCTTTGTTAAAGTAAGTGCAAATCATTTTGTCCATACTTATTTCCCATTTTTCGATTCCTGTTTCTGCACACATTTTAATGAAGGTCAAAAAGTCTGTTTTGCCCTGTTGATGAGCAAGTAGTTCTGCTTTGAATTTCTCAACATTAGCATTATCAGCGATTGTCAATGGTTCATATTTTTTAGGCACCCTTGCCGTGTAGTTGTTTGCACCGTAATAATTGATATGACCATCGTTTACATAAGTTTCATAATGAGTTACACCCATGGCTTTAATTTCCTTGATGTAAGCCGGAAAGTCAGCTCCCGATTTCACTTTGTTGTGAGCAGCTTTCAATTGTTCTACTGTAAAAGAGGCTGTTTTAATAGAAGCATCAGGAATTTGTTCAACCAAAACTTTGTTCCCTCCTTTGTCAACGTAAGTGCAGGTCATTGAAGTTAAACATACCGCCCATTTTTCAATGCCGTGGTCAGCACATTGCCGGCTAATTTCAAAGTAATCGGACTTTCCTTGTTGGTGATTTGCGATATCCACTTTAAGTTGCTCCAAATTTACTTTGTCAGCAACAGCAATGGGTTCATAGTTTGGTCCTGCCAATAGTTCGTAACCACTTTCTCCGTGGTAAACACTTCGTCCGTCTTTCATTTTGGTTTCATAATAGGTTACCCCAATATTTTTAAGGTTCATAGCTAAAACAGGAAAGTCGGCACCTGTTTTCACTTGCATCATTTTCTCTTTGATTTGTTCTACTGTAAACATTTTTTCTTTGTTTTTGATTGTTAAACGATTTGTTGAATTACATGCAACCATAGTACCCATTCCTGTCAAAATGATTGCTGATTTTAGAATTGATTTTTTCATTGCTGTTGCCTTATGATTACGATGCAAAGATGCAATGGCTAAAATCCCTGTAATTGTAAAAAATCGTTTTTCTACAAAAACCGTTTAAAGTTTTCTGGAGTGTCGCCCGTGAATTGTTTAAAGTCTTTGATGAAATGTGCTTGGTCAAAGAAATTGTTTTCGTAGCAAATTTCAGTCAGCGATTTGGTTTCATTCAGACTGTTAAGAACAGTATTAAAACGAACAATGGAAGAAAATTTTTTGGCAGTTGTTCCAACTACTTTTCTAAATCGCTTTTCAAAAGGGCTTTGGCTGACAAATAGCTTTTCGTTCAGTTCTTTTACTCTGATGGTTCCTTTTGATTGATAAATGAGTTTGACCGCTTCTATTATTAATTTATCGGTTTCTATGTCTTTGAGCTGTGCCAGTAGAAACTGCTCTATAATTCTTATTCGCTGTTTGTCAGTTGTAGCATTTTCTAATTTTTCTTTTACTTCTGCAACGCTGCTCTTGTTAAAAATGTCGTCAAGTGATATGCTTAAATTAAATAGTTCATTAGCAGGATGCGTTGCAAAATGTGTAAAACCAATTTCCGTAAAAAACACCAAAACAGTTCCAATGTAGTTTGAATTTTTGAAAATCTTATAACCGTCAGAAATTCCTGTAATTCCTGCTGATGTCAATTTGTTTTCTCTATTGTCTTTTATAGTTGCAAGTTGTCCTTTGTATTGAAAACCGATAACTAAGCCAGAAGACGGGAAAACTTTGTATTCGCTTTCAATATCATTCTCCGTCACTACATAATATTTGATGTAGGGTTTTAGCTTGTCTGTCGGTATAAATTTGTCAAATCTCATTTGTTAGTGTAGTGTGTCTGAAAATTGCCTACAACGTCGGCAATTGCCGTCAGGCGGGGAATTAGCATTCCGTCGGCCTGGCCGTCCGCCCATAAAGAAACGAACTTTTGACTAAACCACAATGCTAGCCTGCACACTACATGCGTAGCCTAATGTGCAGGCGGATAAAGAACTCGTCAAGCTGATTTATTGAAGTACAATAAAGATTTAATGATGATGCTTATTCGTCTGCCCCGCTTGCGCAAAACCGATGTTGGCAGAAGTAAATTGATAAATAATGGACTAATAAAAAATTTATCAGTCCATTATTATTAATACTCTGCTTTATGGAAATAAAGTAATTCTTATTCTATTATTTGAATATCCGCAATGATGCCATTTGAATAATATGATAATACTGCCGAAACCCATGCACCATTGTATTGATTATATAAAGAATGACTACTTATGTTATCCAAACAAGGTTGCCATGATATTTTTAAACCTGGATAGGTTAAATATATTTCATTTGCGTTTTGTGGAAAATGGAATCCAAAATGTGTAGATGTTTCTTTTGTCTTATCATGAGGAATATTACCAAGTGGGGTAAAAAACTTTATTTGTATCTGTAGACTATTCAATAAAACAGAGAATGGCTGACCAATATATTGGGATTTATTAGCTACAATTGTCTGTAAATAAGCAAGTGTATCCGGCACTCCTGAAGTTTGTGCATCTGCATTTTTTATGAAAGCAGACAAGAAAAAGATTATTATAAAAAGAAATTTTTTCATCTTTATTAGGTTAAAATTAATCATTTGAAATACATTCCTGCAAATAAATTATTTTTTTGGGTTTTTGAGGATCGTGGGTTGTTTTCACGATAATAGGTCTAAAATGACTTCCATCTTTTTTATTTAGTGTTATGCCAGTATTAAATTGATTTAACACTGCTGCCATAGCCATTTCATAGGCAAGGTTAGTCTGATTTGGGTTCCCTTTATAAAGTCTTTCAAAGTATATTTTTGCCTTATCAAAAGCTTTACCAATATCAGATTCCGTGTTCCATTTTGTACCGTCCAGAAATTGACTTTTTGTTCCGAGAAACGCAAACGCTAAAGAAGGGTCGGTTATCGTTATCCCGTATTGACTTCCGTCCGCCGCAGCAACAAAGTTTCCAACTGTGTGTGGTTCACCAATAGTACTTTCAATCAAATTATAGATATCAATAGCTGATTGTGCAGCGTAGCCTTTTGGAGGATGTGTGTGAAAAAAGCTAGCTACAACAGTTAAATATGGAACGTTATAACTAAAGTTGATAGAAGAATCTGTACCCGTAAATACCGGACTTGTTTTGTATCCTGTAAAGGTAGTATCAGTTGAATTTTGTGGATTGACTGAAAATTTTCTAAAAATTACAAAACCTTTCTCCAACACTTCGGTGGCTAAATTAGGAATTGTAGATAACACAGAGTCTGCCTTGGAATTCGTGTAAAGACTATCAAGTTTTTTTGCAGCATTAAATGCGATTACACATGGGTCTTGAGGTGGTTGTGATGGATTATCAGGGGGAATTGGAATAGTACCGCCGCCGCCATTACAGGAACTTGGTGGTATTGGAGAACTACTACCGTCTCCGCCACCTCCCGTACCACCACTACCACCACCACTGGTATAGATCCATTCTTCCCAACAATAGGTGTATGAGATTGAAGCGGTACAAATTTCAGCGCAGCCATCACAACTGCCGCCTGGCCCCATACAATGTCCAGGATCTTCCGGACAGGCAGGAAATGATACTTGAACATCTTGACAAACCCAATAACATCAAAAAGATTGTTGTAAAACGGATTGGCTGCTGCTGAAGTTAATGTAAGTTCTTTTGCAACATGCCCGTTTGCTTTAAAAAGTTCAGGAATGGCAGGTTTAAATTTATTGTAACCAAACACCCGCTTATCCATCACCATAAAAAATACAGTATAATATTCTGCATCATCGCTTATACTGTTTGCAGTATTGTTCTTGTCACCATATCCACAGGCGACTTTATAGCTAAAACTAGTGTCTGTCTGGGATGCTTTTATAATCATTGCAGCATCTACAAAATTCTGAGAATCCTTCACAAAAGGAATATAATAAGTTTCAGTTGAATCACCCTGCAGGTTTGACTGAAAAGAAGTCGCTATATTTTTCTTTGGTGTGGTGAAAGCTTTATTCCATTGAGGGTAGCCGATTCGTTCAACAGTCTTTTCAACAAAATGTTCCTTGTCATTTAGCCGTTTCAGAAACTCAACAAAAACTTTTTCGGTAGGATCGGTTGTGCGATGTGTTTCAAAAAAATCTTTTTCTATAGAATGTTTGTTGACAGTTTCGGTAGATGAAAAAGTATCTGATTTCTTACAGGAAATATAAAATAAAATAGCAAACAATAGTATCAGTACGAACAGTAGTTTTTTAAAAATCATAATCGCTTTTTTATATTGAATTCTTATTGAGCATTCATCCCTGTTTATGGGATATCTGGTAATTATTTTTATACAAGTATTGTTGACTTGGATTAAGTCATGAAGTTTCCTTTATATAAAACAACAAAAATTTTTTGTCACTCAAACAGGTGTTTTCACCCTTTTTTGTTTCCCGAAAAGATCATTTGATTTTAGCCACAATCCGTGAGAGGTTGCGATTATTTCTGCCAACGTCGACGGCTTTACGCAGGTGGGGAAATAGCATTCCGTCTGCTGGGCCGGTCAACACGATAAAGAAACGAATTTTTGATGATACCACAATGCAGCCGCAACAACTAAGAGCGTAGCAAAAAAGTTGCGGCGGCAATAGAACAAATGTCAGCCGATTAACTGAAGAAGAGAAAAGATTTGCTGGCGATTGCACTTCCGTCTGCCCCACTTGCGTAAAACCGTTTGTTATACGCAGGGCTTTCCTATACTGCTATAATTCGGTTTGAATCAAATTAAGTGTGTCTTGTATTAGGTTGTCTAACTCGGGTGCAGTTATTGTGTTTGGATTAATTCCTAATGCGGAAAAATCTGGCATTGGAATACCATGATGTGGCATCCAAGAAACACTGTTTATTAAATTTAAGCTTGCTATTATTGAAGACCTATTTGAATTATTTCTAAATACAACTCCTGAAGTATCTAGGAATGAAATAAGCCTACCAAAAGTTTTCTGACCAGTCATACTACGAATCTCTCTATAAAACTTAAACCTTAAATGCGATTCCAATACGTTGCGTAACCATCCCAAAACAGTATCTTTTTTAGCATGGTCTGGATGAACTCGAAATTCTTCTAATGCTTCGATTTGTTTAAAATAATCATTTTTTACAAGCTCTTCTAAATCACAAAGCTCAATGGAAGAAGCTCTAGCCGCAAAGTTCTCAGTCATTCGCAAGGTTTTTTTATCGGCAGCGCCAAAATCTTTACCTATTTCATGTAGAAAGTACTCGTTATGGCTAAGAACTACAACTTGTTTCATTTGTTGGGCCAGGGATTTGATGATACCGATAGTATATGTTCGCCTATTTGTATCAAGACTTGATAATGGGTCATCAAATATTAATATTTTATCTTGGTAATTAGGATCAATATCAAGTTTGGATAAAAAGAAAGCTAGTGCAATTGTACTTTTATCTCCTTCGCTTAGACATTCTTTTGCACTAAACGGTTGATGAGGTAGAAAAGAAATGTCCTTCCCGTCTATTGTTAGCTTGTAACCAATTTTACTTTGTGTTGCCATTCCTTTTGGCGGAACATGAACAACGTTATCAATTCTAAAGGGCGTCTTAAATATGTTTACCAAATAATAATTTACACGAGTCTGATAATTATTAAAGAAGGTTATTGCTGCAGCTTGTTGCTGTTGAATCAGCGTGGTGTAAGCAGTTTCTAAATTTTTAAGATTTTGTTTTTCATTTGTCAATTGTGTACAAAGAGAAATAACTGGTGTCGTAAACCTTCCTTTAATTCGCTTTAGTCTTTCAACTTCTAATTGAGCATTTGCAACAGTTTGCATTCCTGCAATAAAAGTTCTTATGGCAGTATTATAATTATTTACGCCAAGGTTATAGGTTTGTATATTGGTGTTAATAAGTTGTAACGATGTTTGAAATTCACTAACGCTAGCACTATCAATGTTTGCAGACGGGTTTTGTAATTTCGTTCGAACTGTTGTAATTAACGCTTGAAATGCTGTTCTTAAAGTATTTTCATCTGGAATAATGTTAAAAGTCGGTAATTGTACTGAACTAGGTAAATGTGCATCCCATGTTACTGTCCTTCCGGAATTCGTTTGATTCACACTATTTAATGATTGAATTACCGCCTCAATATTCATATTTTGAATGCTTTCTAAATGCGCTTCTAAACGTAGAACTAATGAATTAAATGCTGCATTAAACTTAAGAGTATATGCATTTATTATATCCAATGTATTACCAATAGCCTGTTGACAAAATGGACACGAAATTAAATCTTGAGTTTCCTCTCCAGTAGAAGACTGTTTAGTTGTTACATAAGCAAATCCTTTCTTAAGCCAAGTTTCAGCCGCTTCAAGTCCATTATCACTTAATTCTTGGCAGTGCGAAGAAAATAGCGATTCTAAAGTCGAATTTTGAATGGTTTGAGACGTTGTTTGTAAATCTGATATCAGTAAAGTAAAATTAATTCCGGAATTAACTTGAGATATTTGTACCAAAGTTTGCAATGTTCGAATTGTTGCATTAGCATTTGCACTTGTTAAGGCAGCCTCTGCTGTTGCAATAAGTTGGTCTATATTATTAGATTGAGTCGAAGTAATTGCTAAGAAAGAAGTCATTAAATCTGTACTTAGATTATTCCCAACCTGTTGAATAATTTGTTGTTCAATATTTGCTTGTGTCTGCCTTGAATTTGTTTTATCGATTTTGTTTTGCTCTATTTGTTGTCTAACACCTACTCCTGCTGCACCAATTATGAACTGGTGTAATTGTTTTTTATGATCATCATTAAAATCGAAGCCAGAATAAATATTTTCATTTACAAAGTGAATATCAAATATTTCAACTCCAGGAAAAGGTATCGACCATCCACTTGTAGGGTTGAAAGTGTGATAAACATCACCAGTTGAATTTCTTTGGATAATCTGAGCAGCTTGCGGTGATGTATTGTTTGTAGAAATTCTACTTTGAACTATAGAAGGATTATTAGAAGTCAGTGATCGTAAAACAGATGTTAGTGTTGTCTTACCACCGCCATTATCACCGTAAATTAAGGTCAACTTGTGAAAATTAACTGGGCCAGTTGCTTGGTAATTTCTAAACTTTCCTATAGATATAAGCCTTTCAACTTTATGTATCATTTTCTGATTTATTTTGCTCTAATTACTCGCTTAATTCAAAAGCCCATTAATATGATGCTGCTGTTAAGCCTTGCGTATAACGAAACGGCTTTGCGTCAGGCGGGGAATTAGTATTCCGTCTGCCCAGCCGTCCGCCCGTAAAGAAACGAACTTTTTAATTAACCACAATGCCAGCCTGCACACTACATGCGTAGCCTAATGTGCAGGCGGCTAAAAAACTTGTCAAGCCGATTAACTGAGGTACAATAATGATTTAATGATGAAGTTTTTTCGTCTGGCCCGCTTGCGCAAAACCGATGTTAGCAGTAGTTTTTGAACGAGATGTAGTATTGTACGGTAATTCAATACATTCCATTTTGCTATGAATCTTTTTTATCAGAATCTTGATCAATTCGCCACCCATCATCAAATTTCTTAAAAACGATTTTTCTAGTCACTGTGTCATTAGTTAAATCAAATAAATATTGCCCGAAAAGATTCACTGTCCTTTTAACTGAATAACTTACTTCAGCCGCGTTTTGATTAGGAATTTCTTGAATACCGGTAACATCAAGAAAATCAATTTCACAAGCCTTCAGAATGAAAATACTACCGTAATCTGCAGTCACTAATCTTTTTTGAGATTCGCTAATAACAAATTGTCTCCCCTTATCTGTGAGGGTAACAATTATATACCAAGGCTTAACAACATAAGTTATTAATCCAGCTTCTTGAAGTTTATCAAGTGAATAACGTTTTTGTTGGATTTCATCTGATGAATAAAATGCAGAATATTCCTTTTTTTCAGTGTAAGGAAATTTGAATTTTTCTATTATTGCGGTTTTAGCCTTTTCTCGAGTCAATGAAGTAGAAATTGGCGTTACAACTGTAGTTGAATCTTCTTTTAATTTGAGCTCTTTTTCTTTCAACTCTAATTCTTTCTCTTTCAAAGCCAATTCTTTTTCCTTATCACTTTGTCCACAAGATGCAATAAGTAATGCGAAAGTGATAGTAAATATAAAATGTCTCATAAAAAATAGTTTATTAAATACAATATAGTTAAATAAAAATTACTGCTAACGAACCGGCTTTGCGTCAGGCGGGGAATTAGTATTCCGTCTGCCTGGTCGTCCGCCCATAAAGAAACGAACTTTTGACTAAACCACAATGCCAGCCTGCACACTACATGCGTAGCCTAATGTGCAGGCGGCTAAAAAACTTGTCAAGCCGATTAACTGAAGTACAATAATGATTTAATGATGAAGTTTTTTCGTCTGCCCCGCTTGCGCAAAACCGATGTTAGCGGTGGTTTTTGTCCAAAGTGCCTAATACGCCCCGCCATATACAAGAATCCAAAATTTATAATGATCATTTTCCAACTTGTAAAAACATAAGTCATCTACACCACATAAACCTCCGCACATTCTAACATAGAAAAACAATGCGATTGACTTATCTCGAAAATAAATTATTGGAGAAAATTGAAATGTGCTCGAATAATTTACTTGATCCTTCCAGCCATCTTTTCGCATAGAAAGCTGCTTATTCCTATTTTCAATATGGGAATAGAAGCTATCGACAGGAATTCTTCTCGAATTTGTAAATAAAGAGTCAGGCCAATAAGTCTTATATAATTTATCAATTGCAGAATCAAGATATTTTTTTTCTCTCAGAGTTAAAAATAGTGTGTCATATTTTTTCGAATCTTTCGACCAAACAAAGGTTCGTTTATTCAATGCCCTTTTAATCTGTTTAATTTGAATATCCTCAAGTCTATTTGTATAATAAATCGTCCCTTCTTTAAAATCTCTTCGTAATATTTTTTCCATCAGAATCTCTGATCCAGAATCAATTTGCCCATTACTTAATAAGCATGCGAATTGAAATATGATTATTAGTATCAGAATTTTCATAAATTACCGCTAACGAAACGGCTTTGCGTCAGGCGGGGAATTAGAATTCCATCTGCCCGGCCGTCCGCCCATAAAGGAACGAACTTTTTACTAAACCACAAATGCTAGCCTGCACACTACATGCGTAGCCTAATGTGCAGGCGGATAAAGAACTTGTCAAGCCCATTAACTGAAGTACAATAAAGATTAAATGATGAAGTTCACTCGTCTGCCCCGCTTGCGCAAAACCGATGTTAGCGGTTGTTATTCATAAGCTCCCTTTCAAAAGTCCTAATTATGTTTGCATAATTTTCTAACTCATTAACTTTCGGATAATACTTTAAGTATGTGTCTGGATTTTCAAACCTATAAATGCGGAACTTATCACCAATTTTAATTTCAATAGAATAACTTTCCCCATCCATCACATCTACTTTTTTAGTAATTGTTTGATATTCCCCATCAACCAATTCTATAGTATCCTTTCTCATCTTATATTCGATCTCCTTTTGGTTTGGCAAATTCAAAATATTATAAGACAGTAATTTTTTAATCACCGTCTCAAAATTTGGAATCGCAAAAAGCTTCTTTCGCTTTATTGATATCGGTCTATTTTTTTCATTTAGTTCAATCGCCTGCCAAGTTGTGTCTTCAATTGATATTATTCTGACTACAGTAGTATTACTTAGCGAACGATGCGTATAGAGTCTTATTTCAAACTTTGATTTTGATTTATTAATCTGTCGAACTTTAGCTTTATCGTTAAATGCCTCATTTGGAGAATTATAAAGAGTATCGCCTTGAAAAGCATCGGTTACATCTCCTTGAATTACTAGTTGGCACAGGGATACCTTGCAAAGAAAAAAGAATAATATCAAAAATAAATTCTTCATACTAGAAACTACAACTTTTAGGGAGTCGCAAGAAATAACCGCTAACGAAACGGCTTTGCGTCAGGCGGGGAATTAGTATTCCGTCTGCCCGGCCGTCCGCCCGTAAAGGAACGAACTTTTGACTAAACCACAATGCAAGCCTGCACACTACATGCGTAGCCTAATGTGCAGGCGGGAAAAGAACTCGTCAAGCCGATTAACTGAAGCACAAAAAAGATTTAATGATGAAGTTTATTCGTCTGCCCCGCTTGCGCAAAACCGATGTTAGCAGAAATATTTAGTGGGGATATAAGTTTCACAATATGAATATAAAATGCAAATAACTAAAAACTATCACGATTATTTAATTTCAAAAGTGTAATTGATTTAGCAAATCCCGCTGTAACTGTTATTAATCCTCCATGCAATATTGATTTTCCAGATAAAACCTCCCAGCTATAAAGACCTAGTGGCATAGAAAAGCCGTTTTTATTATGATAGTATTTTTGTTGCAAGTAGAGAGTATATATATTACCATTCTTTGGACTTGGATACAGCTTTATTTGCAAGCTATCATATTCTGATTTATTTATAAACCATACTTTTCCTTCATAAGTCAATGTCTTTTCTTTTACAGAGTCAGTTGAATAAATCCATGCTGAGGATTGATTAACTTTAGTGGTGCCGCCTGGATGATATGTTATTGATTGAATTGATTTTGTTGGAAGTGATTTTATTGATACTGTATCTGCAGTTTGTTTAGAATCAGGCATTCTAGACTTATTTTCTTTTGTTAAATATGCAACAACGACTCCACCAAGAATAGTTACTAGCAAACCTGCGATAATATTGGCTGGCGATAGTGGATGTTGGTTACTCATTTTTAAAAGTGCTTTTAAATGTTTATTTTCTGTATGATGCCGATTAAATATTTCTGCTAACGACGGCAATTGCCGCAGGCGGGGAAATAGAATTCCGTCTGCCCGGCCGTCTGCTCATAAAGGAACGAATTTTTTATAACACCACAATGTAAGCCGCAGCACTAAGAGCGTAGCCAAAAGCTGCGGCGCATAAATGAACGGTCAAGCCAATTAACTGAAGATGAAAAAAGATTTACAGCTGAAGTTTTATCGTCTGCCCCGATTGCGGCAATTGCTTTGTTGTGCGATCGCCTTTTAACCGTAAATTTCTTTTACCTTATTCGCTAAGCTTTCCGAAATTGTAAAAGCTGCATTTGAGATTGTAGTTAAAGCTACGTAAGGTTTATTTTTATCATTTCTCTCTACAATTCCGATTTCTTCCTCGATGTCATTAATAAGAATTATTGACTTCCCTATATTTTTATCTAAACTATCTTCTATGGCTTTTGATGAAGTATCAGCGGATGCTTTAGCGTTTTGGTCTTTGTAAGCCTGATGATCTTTATCATAGACTGCAACATAAGGCAATTTAAAACTATTCAGAAGTTTTATATAAAGCTTCATACTGTCTTTACCGCCACATTCAATAACTGTATAATCATATTTAAAAACTCCAACCATCTTTGCCAATTTCGGAATGATTGTTTTATCTGTCGGCCCCTCAGAAAGAATAATCTTGTTTGCAAAGAATAATTCACTTCGCTCTGGATTCAGCCAATAAATTAATTTAAAATTAGCGCTTTCATTCTCACCAAATAGCTCATTGGTGAATTGTCTAATTTTGGAACCGACGGTAACATCAATTTTGTTAACGATACAAATAGATTTATAATCAGCTAAATCAAGAAATGAACTAGAATGGGTACATAGTACAATTTGATAATCTGATATTGATAGTTCTTTTAATGAAGCATACAATTCTTTTTGCGCTTGTGGATGAAGGTAAAGTTCGGGCTCTTCGAAAAAAAAGTAAGTCGAATCTGAAGATTTACGCTTTGTTGAAGTTTTTTGTTTTTCCTTTTCTGCTTCCTGTTGTTCCTTAATTTCTCTTTCTCTTTTTAAGTAAGATGCCCATGATTTGATTAAGGCAAAAATTAAAGATCGTTGTAATCCATGTCCTTTACGAGCAATATCTGTTCTTTTGCCATCATCTATCCAAACTGAGGTGTTGACTTTAAGAACCTCGTCAATATTTGGTGGAGTAATCTGAATATCGATTGTTGTATTCCATTTTTTTAATTCTTCCTCTAAATTAGCTTCTAGACTTTTAATTTCAACAGGTCTTTCTTTGTTTTCGTTACCCTTACTATCAAGTTTATTTAAAATCTGAGTTAATGCTTCCATTTGAGTTCGAGCATTTTTATAATGGTCATTCTCTTCAGACATTTTTGATATAATTTGAGTAAATAGCTGATTAAATATTGTACTCCCAGTTGTTTTAAATTCATCAGATGCATTTTTAACTGCGGGGATAAAATATATTTCCCCAAATATTCCTTTCGCGACATTTTTAGCTCCCAGAAAATGAGTCGATTCTAAGATGTATTCAAGTTCAATATTTTCTGTTTTAGTTAGATATTCTTCTTGAGCTGTCTTGATAATTTCTTTTGTAAGTCTACCACTTGAAGGAATATAATCTTTTAAAGGTGTTTGTTCAATTTCTTCTCGTTTCATACTTAAAGCATCTTCTTTGAGAAAGTCCGCTTTGGGTGAAAAAAGGTAGCCATTATAAGAAGTTTCGCCATCAGCATTCAAAGATTTGCGCACACAAATCTTATTATCACTTGAAAGGTATTTTTTGAACTGGTTTTTGTCAAAATCATCAAGATCTCTAAAAGTTACTTCAACAAATGCTTCGGTAGAATTATTATGATAGTCTAAAGCATTTGAAGTTATAGTGCCGAAGAAAAACAATAATGAAGAAATAATATTGGATTTACCACAGTTATTTTGCCCAATGAAGATTACTAAATTTTCGAAAGTTATTTCTTCATCAGCAATTGATCTCCAATTATGAACTTTAATCTTTTCAATTTTCATATGCAGTTGTTTAAGGTTTAACGGGATGCCAATAAAAGGTGTCGCACAACGAAATGCATTGGCGCAGTACGGGTATTAGTATTCCGTCTGCCCGGTGCGTCCGCCCGTAAAGAAACGAAATTTTGACTACACCACAATGCAAGCCGCAGCACTAAGAGCGTAGCAAAAAGCTGCGGCGCATAAGTAAACGGTCAAGCCAATTAACTGAAGTACAATAATGATTTGATGCTGAAGTTTATTCGTCGGCCCGTATTGCGCCAATGCAATGTTAGCTGAAGTTGCCTGTGTCAGAATTTTTAGTTTTACTCTGTAGAACCCAAAGACCAAGTAGCATAATTATTAGGTGACTAACAACTGCAAAAAGTATATAGCCGTCAAGCAATTGATTCCTGTCAAAATCATCAGATCCTTGTATAAAATTTAATAATTCTTTATAGATAACAACTAAACAAATAAAACCTGGTAATATAAGCCAACATGATAATTTAAGTAGTCGATCATAATCTAAGTTGGTTAAATTACTTAAAAAGAAAGGTGCACTTGTTATGTAAATAAAAAAGGATAAAAATACTGTCAGCAAAATTGTCAGTCCGAAACCATCATCAGTCGCCCATTCGCTTTTGTAAGAACTGCCATCATGAAAAGCATTTAAAACTATTCCTATAATGATGTTTAATACTAACGGTGCGAAAGCAAATAGTTTAAAATATTTTAAAAAGAATGTCATTTAGGACTTGTATTTTGATTGGCAATTTCAGCTAACGAAACGGCTTTGCGTCAGGCGGGGAATTAGTATTCCGTCTGCCCGGCTGTCCGCCCGTAAAGAAACAAACTTTTGACTAAACCACAATGCCAGCCTGCACACTACATGCGTAGCCTAATGTGCAGGCGGATAAAGAACCTGTCAAGCCGATTTACTGAAGTACAATAAAGATTAAATGATGAAGTTTGATCGTCTGCCCCGCTTGCGCAAAACCGCTGTTAGCTGCATTTTTATACACTTCAATCTATTAAGCCTATACTTACCTAGATTTTGTTATATTTGAAAAAGTCAAATTTAAATTTAAAATGAAAAAATCAATAATAGCATTCTGCATATGCACACTTGCATTATCTTTCACTACTTATTCCCAAAAAATAAAATTAAAAGAAGGATCTCTCGACAAAATAACTTCTGAAAGTGAATTTAATATTGAGTTTACATACGACAGTTTACAAATAAAAAAATTTGCCAATGAGGCTGAATATGTAGCGTACATAACAGCTTATTATAACAAGCAATATGAAGGAGGAGGAGATAAACAAGCAGAGCGTTGGATAAGCGATAGAGAAAGTAAATACAAACCAAAATTTAATTTATTATTTGAAAAGTATTCGAAAACCCAAGTAAGTTCAAAAGCTAAATATACGATCATTTTTCATACAACATATATGGATATGGGGCCTAATCCAACAGGTGTCAACAGGTCATCTGGAAGACAAGTTTCCATCGATGGAGAAGTAATAATTGTAGAAACCGCAAACCGTAATAATAAAATCGCCTTGCTTTCTGTAGAAAATGAGAAAGGAGGTACTTTTGAGAGTCGGTATGATCCAGGCACACAAATAGCTCAATGTTATTTTAATGCAGGTAAAGATTTAGGAAGATTGATATCCAAAGCAGACTAGTTATGATCAATCATAAACTTCAAAATCGAAGCATTAACTAATAAATAATTTCAACCTGAGAAGAGTTTGAATGAATGCAGCTAACGAAACGGCTTTGCGTCAGGCGGGGAATTAGAATTCCGTCTGCCTGGCCGTCCGCCCGTAAAGAAACGAACTTTTGACTAAATCACAATG
Organism: Ferruginibacter sp.; assembly: GCA_047601875.1. Taxonomy (GTDB): domain Bacteria; phylum Bacteroidota; class Bacteroidia; order Chitinophagales; family Chitinophagaceae; genus Ferruginibacter. The sequence goes on from JASGIL010000001.1 coordinate 3,960,660, forward strand.
CCAGCCTGCACACTACATGCGTAGCCTAATGTGCAGGCGGCTTAAGAACTTGTCAAGCCGATTGACTGAAGCACAATAAAGATTTAATGATGAAGTTTATTAGTCTGCCCCGCTTGCGCAAAACCGATGTTATACGTAATATGAATCAGGGTACTACTGTAAACGTTTGAGAATGGAACGAAGTATCTTGTTTATTTGTGTAATTATTTCGTAGGATATACCAAAATTTAAAGTCATACTCAATACTTTTTTCTAGATTTTTGAACAACGATTTTGTAGGAATACTAAAACGCAAAGAAGTGCCGCTTTGTTTTCCATAATTTTTCGGAGAAAAATCTACTATTTCATAACTACTGCTTTTATATCCTAATTGCTCAATGAGTAAAAACTTGAAATTAACTGTATCACCCAACTTATAACTAGGTTCGTGCTCAAAATTATATAACATACAATAAGAATAATCGGGAGTACCATCAATTGCCCAATTACTTCTCATATAATATAAGCTATCATGAAAAGCCAATTTTGAACGAATTTCAGGTATAAAATTCTTCACAAGTGAAATAGAATCCTTTGTTCTTGTACTGTTCTCCAAAGAGTCGAACAGCTTTTTCTTTAGAGGTAAATCTGGACGTGTCTCTGCAAAATATTCGCTATTTAAAATCATCCATAAGTCATCATGTAAATATCTATTGTCACTATCAATTATATAAGCAGACTTTATCAAAAGAGCTTTATGTTCCTTTTCCCGTTTTATAGCCTGAAAATAATTATACGAAACAATACTTAAAGATATTGTCAATATTAAGATTGCCAAATATAAAACGGCTGTCGATTTCATATTATGTATAACGAACCGGCTTTGCGTCAGGTGGGGAATTAGAATTCCGTCTGCCCGGCTCGTCTGCCCATAAAGAAACACAATTTTTATATAACCACAAAAGCTAGCTTGCTGCGTACTCAACCGCGTAGCAAGCAGCTTGCGGTATAAATAAAATGTCTGCCCAACAACTGAAGCCTAAGAAAAAACAAATGCCGAAGTTTAATCGTCTGCCCCACTTGCGCAAAACCGTATGTAAGGCGAAGACACCTTCAATAACGAACTATAAAGTATTAGAGACTTGTCTTGCCTGGATTTATTCAAATGCTGATTGCAACAATTTTTAGAGCGCTATAAATTTTATTATTCAACTGCTGAGATTTGCGCCTGCGGCGGTGATTCGCCTTACGCAGTGATTTGCGCAATAGGACGAATCTACAAATTTAATTGACACTGAGTAACAAGAAGGTAATTGTTGATTTTTTAAATTGTTTGATGCGTCAATGCGCAGCAGACCACTTTTGGGATCGTCTCGGTACAAGCTTTTTAAAGGACGGATAATATTGAATCAACTTGCATAACTCCTGTAATTCTTTCTAAGGACGACCGCGGTTTTTTAAGACCGGCATTTTGTGCGCAGGTTTCGACAAACATCGTTCTATGAATGATATGACCTTGTTTTTTAAACACGATATAGTAAGGAGATAGCGCCCTTTTATTGATAATGAAGCGTACTTTTCCTGCTTTTTATCCTTTCTTGTCCTTTTGTATCCTTTTTTCTCCCTTTTTGTCCCTTCTTGTCCTTTTGTATCCTTTTGTGTCCTTTTGTGTCCCTTCTTCTCCCTTTTTGTCCCTGCCGTTTTTTAGCCATTGTATGTTTGTTTTCGAAAGCAATGAAAGCGTTTGAAAACAGGAATGAGGTAACCCAGGTTAATCGCAGAAATAAAAAGGTTACTGATCACAAAACCGGTAACCGCATTTGTTCAACAGTAAAACAAATTTTATGAAAAAGATCAGGCAACAAAACGTACTGGCATCAGCAAGTGCCGGTTGGGATTTACACAGGAACAGATCGCCATGCAACTAGGCATGTCCGTAAGTATGGTCAAGCAGGTTGAAACAAATCGAAAATCCCTGCCCGGCAACAGGCTTATAAAACTGGCAGCACTTGAAATACAGATGATCGGCCTCAAAGAGAACAGTAAGCGGGATCAGCCTGCTTCGATAAAACTGGTAAATCATAAAGAAACTGAAAGGTATGTAGCCGAAGCAAACTTTCAAATACTTCGCTGCAGGCGACAGGCTATGGTGCTCGGAAAAAAATTGAGGAAAATGGAACTTGAATATGCGGAGATCGTGGCGAGCCTGCAAAACATGGATACCATGGAAAAGCTAAATCTTGATAAAAGAGATCCGTTGACCAGGAATATTTTTTTCGCCCGCCCCCGGCTGGAGAAAAAACTGGCCCTATATAGTTTGCCGGCACAAACCATACTAAGAAATAAGATCGCACTGCTTCGTGCTGAAGAAGCATTACACCAGAGTATCCATCCCCGTTATGTACATACAGGATATGAAAAACCAACTATTATTTCACATTTAAAACAAAAAGAAATGAACTACACAGTATCATTGATCAGCAGCCGGGCCGATTGCCAGGCGCTGATCGATACAGCCAATGATGACAAAGATTCATTGGTGTATCGTAAAACCGGCCTGCAAAGACAAATGCAGTCTGCCAGCAGCAATACGGTGGGTATTGAAGCCGATCTTGCCGCAGCAGTGGCCGAGATCGAGGCACTTAACACGGTGATTGCTAACCTGCCCCCGGGCAATACCAGGGAGGAAACCAGTGTGAAACTCACCAAGGCAGAGTATAAAAAATTCCTGCTCGAACAGCGCAAAGGCAACTACGGTTCTACTGCGTTGATAGGCAAGGAATATGATATTGCCTGTGTGGAGCAACAGATTGCTGAAACCGATGCATTTATCCAGTCCCTTACAACAAGGATGAACGAGTTACCGGCTGCTTAGCTGTTAAGAAGAGCCCTCCTGCGTTTATGCGGGAGGGTTTCTTTCCATTGCGGTACTAAGGCAGATCTTTATGGTGACAGGTAGTGCAGGTTCTATCGGCACTCAATCGAATGTTCAATATTCAACGTTCAATACTCAATGTTCAAGGACATTCAGTTAAGTAATGAACATTGTACGTTTAATATGAAAAGCGTTTTTCTGCCTGGCTGCCATTTTTTTTTTGAATGAATCAACAATCAGGCTATTCGCTACCAGCTATAAGTTTGTATAACAGTTGTGAGGTTATAGATGCTGTGACAAATAAAATTCATTGCAAAGGAAAGTCGCATTTTAAGAACTACTCAAAGCTAAAAGCCAACAGCTAAAAGCTTACAACTCATAGCCCGCAGCTTCACTATTCACCAGCTTAAATAAAAATAACATGAACAACAACATCATCTCAACCGATACCAAAATAGGAACCCTCAATGGAACCCTGCTGGTACTTTTATATAGTATCAGCGCAGCCGATATTATAAGGTCATGCGTGCTGGCGGCAACAGGCGCTGCCGTGAGTTTTGTTATGTCGCTGTTTTGCAAATGGGCATGGAAAAAAGTACAGGAACGAAAACAGTGAAAACACAGGGTAGGGAGGGTGCTTTCACGGAATTTTAAAGGCTGGCTGGCAGTGTTGAAATTTTTTGACAAGCTTTGTTTATTGCTAAAGCTGGTCGGCTTCTTAAAACTTTAGATTTCTCCGGGTATTGGAGTAAGGAAGTGATACTGTGCAGGCTTTTTAAAAAAAATATTTAAAAGATTCCAACCTTTTTTCTGTTACCCGCCTTTATATATAAGTAAGAGAGCATCAACAATCGTTAAAGGATAAACGCCGCCCGAAGGCGGATGTTCACGATCGAAAAATTTTAAATGAACTATCAGCAACTCATACAACAGGCAAAGGATGGCGACCCGGCTGCGGAGAAAGCTTTGTATGATCATTTATCCGGTACTTTTTTTTCAATGTGCTGCAGGTATGTAAAAAATGAAGCAGATGCAGAGGAAAGAATGGCTGACGGCTTCTTTATTTTTTTCAAAAAGCTGCAGTATTTCAAATATGAATCGGACGGTGCGCTGTATGCATACCTCGCTGAGATCATGGTACGGGAGTGTGTGCACCAGTTACGGAAAAAACAGGTTTTCAACATCATTGCTGAACCCATTGAAACGGATGCAGTACTCGATCACGACATGTTGGATAAATTAAGTACAGAAAAAATCCAGGCGATCATATGCACATTGCCGGAACAGGCCAGGATCATATTCAACCTGTATGTTGTTGAGGGATGGCAACACAATGAAATCGCTGATATATTAGGCATATCAACAGGTACATCGAAATCACAATTTGCCAGGGCCCGGCAGTTGCTCCAAAAAAAATTATCATTTTTAAAAAACGACCATGAAAAACACGTTTCAAAATAACGACCACGATTGGGTAAGGCGTTTGCGGGAACACAGGATTACCAGCAGCAGGCCCAACAGTAAAGAGGAGACCTGGAAAAAAATACAGCAAAGATTGCACCCTGCACCTAAAAGAAAAAGATCACGCTGGTACTGGATAGCAGCTGCCTTTATAATAAACCTGCTGGCCCTTACGCCTTATTTTAACAGCGAAAGGATCAATGACATTTACATGAAAGCGGTAACAAAAAGGAATAAGGTTGAGATAGAAAAAAAGCAGGTAGACGCACTTGTTGAAACAGCGGCCAGGGCTGCTGTTCCTGCTAAAGCGCCCGTAATAAAAATGAGGTTGCCACTGGTTCCTTCAAAAGACAGTTTTACCAGGAATGAATCCTTCATGATCGTGGATCATCCTGCCGGGATCCTTCCCGATACACAACTGGTAAGAGAGGATGTAGTGTCGGAACCCGAAGAAATGCCAACGATATACATTAATGATATTCATAAAAAAGAAAAGCTTCCCGAAAATATTTCCCTGAAAAGTATTGGCGTGAAACAAATGATCCGCCTGTTCGGAACCGATATGACCAGTGAGCAGTCCTCAAAGAAAAATCAAAATATCCCGGAACGACAAACCATAAATCAAAATTAAAAATGAAAAAGATCTTCATCAGCGTGATGCTCCTTGTGGGTATTACGGAGGCAGAGCTTTGTCTTGCTCAAAACAACTTTGATCCTGTATTTGATATCCCGGAAAGTTATTTGAAGCGCCGGTTTACGATCGGGCTTGATCGTGGAAACCAGGTGCAGGTATCCGTAACTGATATGGCAGACCTTGCTTATATCAGCAACGTTGACTCAATAATACAAATCTTCTCCGACGACCTGGCCAGGATAAAGGATTCTTCGCTGCCGGCCGGCTGGTACAAAAACATCGATTACAATATGGATGACCCGGCTGCGAAAAAGATGCGGATCAGGAAAATGCAACCTGCGGGAAATTATTTTGCCTTTGTTAATGGCAGGGCCGCCATCCTGAAAATGCACCAGGATACGATCGTGATATCCGGAAAGCTGCTGGCACGAAGCAGGGGCAGGCGGGCACGATTTACAGAGCGGCATTATTTCCGCATCTGCTTTTACCTGAATGATATCAGGGACCTCGCCGGGTACAGGGATGGCCGGCTTAATGAAAAGATCGGAATTATACGTCAATATTATAAGGATAGATGGCAGTTAAGGGAAGACGACCAGGTGCAATTGAAAAAATATCCTGAAATAACTTCGGCTACAGCAAGGGGTTATGTTTTCCAGCCAAAAACATTTTGGTTCAGGAGATCGGTCGAAATACAAAATTATAAAGATCGTTTTGTTCCATCTGTAAGTTGCACCCCGCTTTTTATGAAAGAGGAAGACTATGTGAAAAGAGAGTTTGGATTAAGCGTGGAAGCTGCTTTCGGTTTTGAAAAAATGGCCGACGGCAGCAGGAAAACACGCATCAATGTATTTACGGGCCTGGAGTACAACGCCATCCCGCTTACCAGCGTTCCACACAGGGTCCGGTTTTACCCGTCGATCATTATTTCATACCTGGCGGGAAGAAAAGGAAACCTGTATGATAAAAATACCTTTCGCATCGGGTTGGGCAATTTCAGTCTTGCGGGAGTGGCCACGAGGATACAACCCTCTGTTTATTTTAACAACCTGTTGAAGAACATTACACCGTCATTACGAATTATACAGCGCTTTTAGATTTTACCGCAGGGAACAGGAGTTTACAGCGTTTATACATAGACGTTCTGCGTAAACGCAGCTCCTCGTGTTTCCTGCGGTGAAAAAAATGCTGCAGTATTTCAAACTGGCTGCTTAATTAATCGTTGTCTCGCTTTAATTCATATCCGCATGCGGTTATGAAAAACACCCAATATAAAAACCAACTATGGAAACCGGGGCCGGTCAGCCGCAACCAAAGAAAATGAATACCAAACCATGTTGCAAGAAGGACCTGTTGAAATTATACGGGATCAGCTATAAGGCACTTGCATCATGGCTCCGGCCTATGAAAGCGGAGATCGGCCCCTTACATGGAAGATACTTTAGTACGGCCCAGTTGAAGATCATATTTGAAACTTTTGGTTTCCCTGAAGAAATAAATCAATGACAATCTTCTTTTAAACTTAAATAGACACTATGAAAACAATCAACCTGGTAACATTAAGATCGATGAGCTTCGATGATCTTAATATTTCTATTGTACGGGAACCCTCTATTGATTTTAAAATCATTATCCCAAGACAAAAAATAGCCGGGATAGACGATATATCCTTGAACAATAGCCTGGAGTTTGGCTGGGCGGCATATGCTGCGCAACAATTGCACAACGTTTGCACAGATCTATGCTACTCAGTGCCGTCACCAGCAAGTTTGAAACCTTTTGAATTTACCATTGAAACCGTGGAGCCTGCAAAGTTTGCCGGGGTCTTATACAGGCTGGCGCAGGATTACAACAGCAGGGATCCTGAAATCATTTTAAGCAGTTTTCAATACATGATCTCAACATTTTACATACAACGGGGAGAGCAAAAGAAAGATGCGGTGTTTACAGCCTGGGGCCTGCTTTACGTATCAAATGAACAATTTGATCTCCCGCCCGGAACGCTAAAAGCAAGAAAGATCCGCTTACATAAAAAAAGCAAAAGTATGAAAGACAATAAAAAATATACCGGGAAGAAAGACCGGGTACGGGTAGACGCTAAAGATGCCTCTGAAGTAGAATACCTGCATAGTAAGTATCCTGCACTAACGCATAGGATGATTCGCAATGCGATCACTATAGCAGGACCGCTGAGAAAAAATATTACGAAGTATCTCAATAGAAAAAAATTAAAAATTAAAAATTAAAAATGGGGTTCCGGAAACCGGCTGATTCCGTGGATGAATCGCACTTGCCCGCTATGCTGCAAAGTTGTCGCCATTCACATTTCCCGATTCCCGATTGCCGATTCCCGATTCCCGATTCCCGATTGCCGAATTCAAACTTAAAAACAATCAACCATGTCAAAAAAACTCATGACACTGCTGTATATGGGTATGCTTTTATCCCTTACAGGTTGCAAATCCATGAAATTTTCATTTGCAGAGAATGTCAGTGTTAAAAACACCGACCAAAAATTTGAATTGGTTAAGAACCAGGCGATCATTACCACGCGGCTGGACGGAAAAGACCAACGTTTAATGCTTGATCTTGGAGCCAGCGCCTGCGTGATCTATGATACAACTGTTATCAATGATTTTTATAAAAGAGAAAAAGCAAATTTCGGGAGCGCAAAAGGTGCCGGATCCGGGAAAATAAAAATAACACAGGTTCCATTATCCATCAATGACAATTTGTTTTCATCAGCTAATAAGGTTTTTACGGTAATTGATAACCCGGCTATGCGTAGCAGCGATCTTTGCAGCCTGGAGGAAAAAATTGCCGGGCTATATGGGGCCAATATATTCAGTGGTCAAAAAACGATATTGCTGCTCAACATGGAGGAAAAAAAACTATGCAACCTTACTGACTCAGCATTTGCAAATGAAATTGCAAACGAATACCAGCTAATCAAATCGAAATTCAGTATGTATGGAATTACGGTGTATGTTGTTATTAACGGTAAGGAATACCCGTTTGGATTTGATATGGGGTTTAACGGCAGTTTTACGATGCCTGCCGGTGAATCCATTGTTTTTGCCGGCAACCCACATGTAAGTTTTGAAGGTATGTCTGCTATTTCTGTAACAGGTATTGAAACCGGGCTCACCGATATCTACCCGGAGATGGCGCTGTCTTTCAATGGCCTTCCAATAACTTCCTCCCTGATGGTTTCATCAGGCATAAAAGTGCAGAACATGGGAATGGGATTTATAAAAGGCTTCAACTGGATCATTGATTATAAACATAAAAAAATATATACCAGGAAGCTGGTAGCTGAAGAAAAAGCTGTGGCGAATATAGAATATAAATACCTGCCCAAAATTGTAAACGGCAAACTGCTGGTGGCCTTAAAGCGGGTAGGGATGACCGATTATAATGTTGGTGATGAAATTATTTCTGTGAATGGACAAGTAGTTAACAAAAGCAATCAATGTGAGCTGATGCAAATGCTTATTAGTAATAAGGATTGGAAAGAATTGAATGTGAAAACACAGTCAAGGGACATTAAGTGATAATTCTTTCGGCTCCGCCTGCTCAGCTTGGTTCGGGTAATCCCAAACCAATTTCATTGTGAAAGCGGCAAACTGCCGGTGGTCTTAAAGAGAATGGGAAGCATTATAATGCTGGCGATGAGATTATTTTTATGAAGATGAGGATGTGAATAGCAGCAATCAATGCGAATTACTACGAATGCTGATTAAGAAGAATGATTGGAAAGCGTTGGATACAAAAACGCAAACAATGATAGCCCGCTAATAACCCGGCTGGTACATCATAACTTCCCGCCCAGGTCTGAAGGAATTAACTTTTCAATCTTAATGAGGATAGCACTTGTTTCAAAAGGCTTCTCAATAAAGTCATCGGCCAGAAATGCTGCATGTTCGGTTAACAGGTCATGACGTGCTGAACATAGTATAACGGGAATGTGCATGGTTACTTTGTTTTCTTTGATATCCCGGCATATATACCTTCCATCATCACCGGGCAGGTTTATATCCATAATAATAAGCTGGGGTGAGAACTTAGTCAATTTATCAAATATTCGTTCCCGGTAGTAGGCTGTTTCACACAAATACCCTTTTCGTTTGAGTGACCAGTGAAAAATATCCAGGAAATCGGGGGAGTCATCTACAAGTAAAATTTTTGACACAGTATTTTTTTACAAGGGTTAACAGGTATTGAAAAATGACAATGATTGTGCCAATCAACGTTTAAGGCTAAACATTAAATCGTTTATTGAGTTAAGTTGTCAGCATCCGAAGGAAACAGGTCATCCCGGGAAGTTTTTTCCTGGTTTAATCCCGACGTGTTTAACGCTGTATTTTTGACGGGGTCGCTGGTTGTATTTTTTATTGGAAGTCCTTTTTTCAGTTCGGCTCCTTTTTGTGCTGTATTTTCTTTTATCTTTTTAGCTACGGTATTTTTCTTCATGACTATCGTTTAAAATGATCGTTAAAAAATGATGCCAACTGTAGTATTCTTTTACCCAATGAGCATAAAAGATGGCTTAGGCGAATAAACGCTTCACAAATTATGTTTGCCGGCACACAGTTTTTTCACGCCGTTTCCTGCGGTGAAATTTCAAACTGCCAGGAATGAAAGAATTAATCAATGTTGAGGCATAGCTCTCCTCGGGTTATTAGCATCTTTTAAAAAGCCGATAGTGCGATTTTGTACAACTGTATCTTCTTTTTGCTTGTGCTCCGCAAGGCATTTTTTTTTCGGTTTGCAATTAAGCGGAAAAATATAGAGTGATGGTTTGTCTTTTTGCTCAATAACAAAGGCTTCATATTTAAGGTATTGAGCGTTGTTCGCTTCCACCTTGTAAAAATCTTCAAAGCCATCTTCTTTGATTTGTGCGTCCAGTAAATACACAATATCAATTTGTTTATCTGCCACTGAAACAATAGTGACCTTACAATCGTAATAACTTGGTAATCCTTTTGATAAAAACATGATCCTGCTTTCAAACACAAAATTTTCCTCGTCATTATAGAGTTTAAAATCAGCGATGAATTCTGCGAGCAGGGAATTAGTAACCGTATGCATTTTTTGGAAAGTTTAGAATTTGTACTTAATAAATACAAAAATTCAAAAGGGATGCCAAGGTGAGTTATGAGCTGTGAGTTTTGAGTTATGTGTTGTAGGATAGCGTGAGAAGGGCTCATGGCTAACAGCTAATAACTGGCAGATTACAGCTCCAATGCAAGTTTCAATTCATTTACCAATCCGGGAAAAGTATCAGGTTTAATGATATAGCGATTTGCACCCAGCTGTTTTGCACGGTCCATGTCGTAGTTATTATTGGAAGTACTGATAATAACTAACGGAACGTCGTCGTATAACTTTATGGATCTGAGTATGCGTAATGTATCAAACCCATTCATCAGTGGCATATTCAGGTCGATCAATACGATGTCGTATGGCATGCTTTGTTCAGCATATTCTATCGCTTCGGTCCCATTGCTTGCAAATTCACATTCATATGCGGGGCCTATTAATTTAATGGCAGAAAGGATGATCATCTGGTCATCGATGTCATCGTCTATAATAAGTATTCTTTTAAACTTATCAGTCATACAAGGAGCATTATGCGTGTGCTAAAAATTTGCAGGCAGGTAATATTCAATAAACATTTTTTTTCAAAAGAGTAATGGTTTTGAGGCTTACCGGAATATTGCATTGCACACAATGTACATAATAATACACAAATCGTAATGTTGAGATTGCAAAAAAAAGGAGTACCCTTTACAATTTTAAACGCTAAATAATGAATGCTGAAACACTGGCACAAAAATTAAGCAATGATCAGAAACAAAAATCATGATGACATCAACAACAAGCGAATTGACAGAAGTTTTAAATGACCTCATCAAAATTAATTACGATCGCATAGAAGGCTATCGTATTGCCGGTGAAGACAGCAAAAAGTTTGACATAGACCTTCATCCTGTATTTCATGAAATGGCAGATGAAAGCCGCACAAATGTTTCTGAATTAACAGCACTGGTACGCCAGTCAGGTGCAGATGCAGAAAGCGGAACTACGATGAAAGGTAAAATATATCATGCGTGGATGAATATTAAAGCAACATTTACAGGTAAGGACAGGAAGTCAATGCTTGCCGCATGTGAATTCGGCGAGGACCAGGCACAAAAAGCGTATGAAACTGCATTGGAATCGGATGCCGAAATAGATGTGGCAACAAGAGAAGTCATTACATCGCAAAAAGCAAGATTGAAAAAAAGCCACGATAAGATCAAAATGCTACGCGACAGTTCGAAGTAAAACATGATACTCGGGGGCACATGCCAGGGCATGTATTATTAGATGTTATATATTCCTATTGTATATGTAACAGGTATCACATACCAAATACTCATCAATTATCTTTGAGCCTGGTACTATGTTTTTTATGAACGCCTTGCTCCGATTGTTTTTTTTCTTTTATTGTCAGCGAGGTTTGCTTCCCTTTCGCCCTGTGAAATCCGGGTTTATCCTGGCTCTTCAATTTATCACTTGAATGGCTGATCTTCTTTTCCATGTTTTTTTGATTTTGAATTCAAGCTACATGCCACAAATGCTTTGGATTTAAGATCTAAGGAATTATGAAATGTATGATGTATGATGTATGATATATGATGTTAAGACAGATCATACATCATACATCATACATCATACATCATACATCATACGTCATACATACATCATACATCATATATTATACATGTTCAAGTATTATTTCCCCGGCAAGATCAAAAGGAAGTTGAATGGACAGCTCGTCGTTTTGCAGAACGATATCCATCCTCCTGCAAAGGCCGGTTATTTTATTATCGGCTTTGGCACGGATTAATAGTATGCATGGTTTTTCAATATCGGATTCCAGGTCCTTGTAATCAAGATCAGGAATTTTCAAATTTTGCGAATCAAACCGCTCTCTTTTCCCTGGCGGAAAATTAGCAGGATGATCATCCATAAATTTAAAAAATATGTCTTCCTGTTCTTTGTTAAAAGGGAGGATGATCTCATCGCCTGCCAATGATTCATGGTCATTGCCAAGTATCCACCAGCGTACCAGTTTAATATTTTTTTGTGAATGGTTGTCGTAACTATAATTAACGAGTTGTGATTGTATAACATGCATGACTGTTTGTAAACAAACAACGTACCATGGCATTCTTTTGGAGCAGGTAAGATAAACGCAACAGGTGGCAAAAATCATCAAACTGGAAAGTAAAAAAAGAACGAAGGCAATTAATAAAGCAATGAATGCATCAGAAGGTGAATTGGAGTTGCCGGATCAGTATGAAAAAAGGATCAAACAAAATCCACTGGATGAAAAAGCGTATCACAGGATCATGATCCTTTACAGGAAATTAAAAGAATATAAAAAGGAATTAAATGTTATTAATCGTGCCATCCGTTCATTCGAAGCATTTCATAGATCACAGGGAAAGAAAACCAATAAATCAATACAGTCCATCAGCAATAAGCTGAACCGGGCTTTGGGCCTCGTGGATAATAAAGGAAAATCAACTTATGACAGAGAACCGGTTGCAGGGTGGAAGAGAAGAAAAAAAGTGGTAATGAGAAAAATAAAACACAGGTAAGGATTTTCAATAATGAACATACAGCGTTCAATACTCAACGGAATGTACCTGGATATTGGACGTTGATTATTGAAACTGTTTTATTCCGCCTGGGCCGGTGCATGTATTATTTCCCTTTCAACAAAGCATCAATAAGATCACAAATCTCTTTAAAGACCTTATCATTTTTAGATGTTAGTACACCCGTTTTCTCAAACAATATTTTTTTATTTTTTCCTGAAATAAAAGAAGTAGGGTATCCTTTAAACTTAAATACATCATAGGGGCAATCTTTTCTTTCGGGAGGAGTAATATGAAAATCATACATGCCGGCGCCATCTTTTGTTACGATATCCATGCATGTATTGAGATACCAGGTGGGGAAGGTCACCGTATCCATTTGCGCCACTCTCTTAAAGAAGACATGCATGGAAGTATCACTGTCGGATCTTGTGAGTAAACTCTTTACCGCTTTTGGATCAGATGCTGTTATTGAAATGAAAATGAAATTGGAGTCCTGCTTATATTTTAAATAAAGTTTTTCGAGTAAACTCATTTCAGTGAAACAGGGTCCGCATGGGATATACCAGAAGTTAATAAAAGCAACTTTGTTATTCGCCAGGTCACGTATGTTTATAACGTTACCGTTGCTGTTTACAATTTTAAAATCGGGAAGTTCGGCGAGCTGATCTTTCGATGCCTGTGCATTTGAAAAGATGCTACCGGATAAGATCAATATCAGGAAGATAAACTGTTTCATAAACATCTTTTTAACAGCAACTTTTATACCCCGATCCCCGGAATTAAAGAATAAGAAATACCTGCAGGTATTTCCTTTATCTGTCCGGAGCGTTTTCCCGCAGATCAAAAAAGATTAAGGAACATAGGTTAGAGGTGATTTGAAATTTTAATGCCCGAAGATATTCCTAAACTGCGTGTTCTTAATCATCTTAAATCTGCGGGAATATTATACTTCAATATTACCGGTCTCAACTTTTCCGGAAAGTTCATAATTGGCGATGATCACTCCACTTTGTGTAACAGAACTTTCTACTAATGTAAAGGCTGACGGAACCGTACCACTGTCAAACAGCTTTTTGCCTTTACCAATAGTAAGAGGACAAATTTTTAAACGAAGTTCATCCACCAGGTTATTTTTAAGCAGTAATTGAATAAGCTGGCCACTACCCCAAACCTGGATATCTCCGCCATTTGAGTTTTTAAGTTTTTTGATACCAGGCAAACTTTTAAGAAAAACAGAATTTTTCCAACCTGATTTTTTTCTTGTCTTTGATAGGATGTATTTGGTGCCGTCATTGATGCCCGGCCAAAAGTCTGCATGATGCGGCCAATAGGCTTCCCAGATCTCAAATGTTTTTCGGCCTAAAAGATATGTTGCAGGCTTTAGTTCTTCTTGTACCAGCTTGCTATAATCTTTGTCAACATACCGTGCAAGCCAACCACCATATTTGAAACGGTTGGATACATCTTCATCAATTGCACCTGGTGATTGGATTACGCCATCTAATGTGATCGTTGATAAGACAATTATTTTTCTCATATTTTTTGATGTTAATTAAGCAACAAATCTCAATAACAAAAGCCATACTAACATGGTGCAGATGCGACAATCATTGTGGTTGAATACGGCAAGTATTTACTTTCATCGGTTCGTATATCACGAAACGAAGCGGTTGATGTGAAATCAATGTTCGATGTGCAACATACAATTCTCAATATTCAAATGCATTCCGTTAAGCATTGAATATTTCCCCGCTCTTCAACAACCTTTGATACCTTTGTAATGTCTTAAAACATTCAATCTTCTAAACACACAACAATGAAACGAGATATCAACAACAAAGTAGCATACATAACAGGCGGGAGTAAAGGCATCGGATATGGTATCGCAAAGGTTTTACTTGACCATGGAATGCGGGTAGCCATAAGCAGCAGAACAATGCAGGCAGCAAAAGAAGCAGCGGCATCATTGAGCAATGATGCAGGTAAAGTGCTTGCGATCGAATCCAATGTTGCGTCTATGGCAGATGAAGTAAAAGCCGTTGAAGCTGTAATCAAACATTTTGGGCAACTGGATGTATTGATCGCAAATGCCGGCGTAGGACATTTCAATCCAATCGATCAACTCACAGAACAGGAGTGGAATGAAACCATTGATACCAATCTAACGGGTGTGTTTAACAGCGTGCGTTCGTGCATGGATGCATTGAAACAAAGCAAAGGTTATATCATTACCATCGCAAGCCTGGCAGGTACTAACTTTTTTGAGAATGGCGCTGCTTATAATGCAAGTAAATTCGGGTTGGTAGGTTTTACACAGGCTGTCATGCTTGATCTTCGTAAGTATGGAATAAAGGTAAGTACCATCATGCCAGGATCGGTGACTTCGCATTTTAATAACCATACACCCAATGATGCTGATGCATGGAAGATACAACCTGAAGACATCGGGCAGATGGTGGCAGATCTCTTGTACATGGATCCAAGAACATTACCAAGCAAGATAGAGGTGAGACCACTAAATGTTCAACGTTAAACTGTGCCGGAAGGAAATATTCAATATTCAACGTACAATGTTCAATGTTCAACTGCATCCCGATGAGCATTGAACATTGTACGTTGAATATTGAATATTTTCAGATTAAAGCTTTCAATAGCTTAAGGATTTAACTTTCCTTCCTCACTTCCGACAAGATCTTTTCCTGTTACTACAGATCCGATCATTTTAAAGAAATTGGTAAACCTGTTGCCGGTTGAGTCCCAATAATAACCTTCCTGCGGTATTACTTTTATAAGCGATATTGCTGGATCATTTTTTCCTTCCTGGAACCATGTTTTCATTAATGGGTTCCACATTTCTTCTATCTTTTGTTTGTCATCATTTATAATTTCTGCAATACCTGTTACGGATACGTACGTGCTTTTCCCGGGATCGGAAAAATACAATTGAACAAAACGATTCCTGGCTATTTCCTTGTTCTTATCACTGTCTTTATTGCTGAAGAACCAAAGATAATTATCCGAATCTGTTTGCTGTACCGCCATTGGCCTTGTTACTGCACCCTTTTCATTCTTAAGATCGGTAGAGAACATACAGATATTGATTTCTTTGGTCAACGTTTTTAATTTTTTGGAAGCTTCTTCGTTAGTGAGATTGATTATTTCGTCCATAATATTTTTTTTAATGTAAACAATACAATGAATATTTCAAATTACAAGCCAGTGGCATTGGGCAGCTTTGATTAAGAAAATAGCGGGCAAAAGGAGATTCCGTTAAACAAACTAAATGCACCGGGTAAACGAAATGTTTTGTTTGTAGCGTAATTTCCTCGAATAAAAGAGAACGTGGTTATATGGAAAGCCGATAAGAAATATTCAATATTCAACGTACAAAATTCAATACTCACCGGATTGGTACCCTAATCTCATAATTTTTATCGCAAATAAGTTTTGTTTTCTTTTAAAAAAGAGTATTTTTGAGTAAAGATTCCCCCCAAACTTTACTGCTGTATTTCCTTTTATCCTCTGACCAGGTCTATTTATTCCATTACTCTATGTAAAGCTTTATTTCATTTATTTATAAACTAAAATGGTTTTATGAAAAAGATCTTTACATTTATTTTCCTGTTCTTTTGTATTTACAATTTATCAGCGCAAACCTATTCAACCGGGAAAAGGTCATTAACATTTATTGATAATTCCAGGACAGACAGGCCCATTCCAACAGATATTTATTACCCGGCAAATACAGCAGGTAATAACGTTGCTATTGCAACAGGATCAGCAAAATTTCCTGTGGTCGTTTTCGGGCATGGGTTTTTAATACCTGCATCTTCTTATAAATGGCTTGCAGATTCACTTGTAAAGACGGGATATATCGTGGCTTTGCCAACAACAGAAGATGGCCTTATTCCATCGCACCTGGATTTTGGACTTGACCTGAATTTTTTATGCAGCCGTGTCACTTCGTTAAACGATTCTGCCTCCTCTTTTTTATACCAGCGTGTAACAAAGAGAGCTGCAGTTGCTGGACATTCAATGGGTGGTGGAGCAAGCTTCCTGGCTGCTGCCTTACAAAACAGTGTGATCAAGGCTGTATTCAATTTTGCGGCTGCAGAAACAACACCACCGGCCAGTACTGCTGCATTCCTCGATTTTAAACCAACGTTGATGTTTAGTGGCAGCAGCGATTGTGTTGCAGAAGATTCGATACAGAATGCGATGTACAATAATATTTTCCTGGCGTGCAAGACCTATGTTGATATTACAGATGCACTTCATTGCCAGTTTGCCAATAATAACCTTATTTGCCAGGCAGGACAGATCATTGCAGGTTGTGGTTTTACGGGCCTCAGTACCCAGACTGTTTTAGCCAAGACAACATCGCTGGTGTCGCCTTTTCTTGATTATTACCTGAAAGATAATTGCCAGCGTGGAGATATATTTGTAAATACCTACAATAATATTACCGGAGTTACCAAACGTCGTTCATGTTTTCCTTTTCCCAATTGTGGTATAGTACCTGTAAAGCTTATTAGTTTCACCGGGAAAGTTGATAATAACAAGTCAACGTTGTATTGGACAACTGCATCAGAAGAAAACTTTGACCATTTCGAAATCGAGAGAAGTACAGATGGACTTAGTTTCAATTCATTGATGAATGTGAGCCCTAAAACTGCAAACAGCAATGGTGCGTCATACAGCGCAGTTGATCCATATCCTTTTGCAGGCATCAATTTTTACAGGCTCAAAATGGTTGACCGGGATGGAAGTTTTGCCTACTCGAACATTGTTAAGTTAGAGACCGGCAAAAAGCAATTGGCCATTACGCAGTTATACCCAAATCCTGTGAAGGATGTATTGAATGTTCAGTTGCAGGCAGGAAAAAAACAAACAGTTACTGCTATTGTATTTGACATTACAGGAAAACAACTACAGGTAAATGCTGTTTCTTTGAATGAAGGATTTAATAATACAACAGTTATCCTTGATAAACTTGCAGCAGGAACTTATATACTTCAATATAAAAATGAGGAAGGTAGTAGTCTTGGTACGTTTAGGGTAGTTAAAAACTAGTATAGGTTGAATATATTATAATTGATTCGGTGCCCCCACTTATCTCATTACCTGCATTCCTGTAAGAATGCAGGTATTTTTTTGAAAGTTTACCTAGTTGCACGGGTTTAAGAGACGTCATAGCGGGGAACGAAGCAATCTTTTTTTGCATAACAAGGATAGATTGCTTCGTTCCCCGCTATCACGAATAACCCGCTATGACGAATAACCCGCTATGACGAATAACCCGCAATGACGAATTTCCTGCAATGACAAACTTAAGCAGGTTTTCTGCCAATAAGCAATTTTGGCAGTAATAGCCATATGTAAATATTACTGCTGCTTTAAATTTATACCTACTAACGGGGTCGCGTAGTATAATTTGTTTACATGATTGCAATATTTGCCCGGCTATAACAGAATTTTAAAACTTCTTTTTTATGATGGCAGGATATTTTCTCATTGGCAATGTTTAAACGAAAAAATTTTACAATGAAAAAATCCATAAATATGTTAAGAAATGTTTTTCCTGTTTTAACAGGATTGTTTTTGATGCTGTTTTTATTTGCTGCGTGTAACAAGGATCATATTGATTATAATCAACCGGTTGTACCTGCATCGGGCCTGATGGCTTTCAACCTTTCACCCGATCAGCCTGCTGTTGCTGTTGATGTTTCATCTGCCAGGCTTTCCAATACTGCCCTCGGGTATACAAATTACACCGGTAGTTATTTGCCTGTTTATACAGGTAGTCATGAAGTAAGGTTCTTCGATTTTAATTCCGGTTCAACACTTGCCTTCAACAATACCCAATTTGCAGACAGTGGTTATTATTCTACTTTCCTGATGGGTGCAAATGGTAATTACAGGAATGTGATCGTAGAGGATAAACTTATACCGCTTACAGCTGCTTCCGGCAAGGCCTGGGTGCGTTATGTGAATGCCATACCCGATACAAATGCTGTCTCAGTTATCAATATTGGTACTGCAGGTGATAATACCATCAGTGATAGCACACGATATGCAAGCGTATCTAATTTCGTGCAGGTGAATGCGGGCCAGGTGAGTACATCGGTAAACGATGGCAGTGATATAGCTGCTAACCGCACGATCACACTCGATGAAAATAAGGTATATACTTTATTATTTGTGGGTCTTCCTTCCGCAACAGATACTTCTAAAGCTGTACAGATCAGGTTCATTCAAAATGGAACAATCACTCCTTAAGTATTTGATTAGTTAATAACAAAGGGGTATTGTACAAAATATGTGTACAATACCCCTTCGGTTATTGATCGAATATATCGTTTGTTACAAGCCCGTTTTAAACTTATTTACCAAAGCAGGGAATTTTTTACCCAATTTTCAGCAACTAACTCCAAGGCTGCCAATGTTGATGTTGGACAGATAGCTCTCTAATCCAAGTATATTGGTAAATGACCTGATACCACTTAAGCTGTGTTGCCTGGAATGGTATTTCTCCTCAACATAAAAAGAATCAAGTTGATAGAGGTAATAATTATACATTCCATCGCTGCGTTGTGCGATCGGGTCAGCCTTGGTAATGATGGTTTCGTACTGTTTCGCAGTGGTTAATTGAATAAATTCAGCGTGTGTCATAAACAGGAGGTTTTTAATATTAAAATATTTTGTAACAAACAATATACCAGTGCTGAGTTGACAAAGTTGATTGGTTAATAAGTTGAAAAGTATACAACCTTTATCAACCAACCAGCTTTATCAACCTGTCAACTTTGTGAACCCCATTTACAAACAATTACCTAACGATCAAGTACCCAAAATCATTAAGCGAATTTTTGGTTTGAGAATCTTATTGGATTAATTTGACTTACTATTATGTTTATGAGTAAATTTCCAATCGTTTTGGTTGAAGACGATAAGGATGACTGCGAATTTATTATCAATGCGCTATCGGAGATCGGTGTAACAAACGAGATCAGGTGCTTTGCATCGCCAATCACTGCGATTGAATATCTTAGGAACACCAGCGAAATACCTTTTATTATCATCAGTGATATCAATATGCCGGGCATGAACGGCCTGGCTTTTAAGCGGTTCCTGAATGATGACGCCTTGTTAAATGCCAAACGGATCCCCTTCGTTTTTTTATCAACTTCAGCAGCGAGCTATCTCGTGGATGAGGCTTTTAATTTGTGCGTGCAGGGTTATTTTCAAAAGCCAACTGCGCTCAACGAATACGGCAATATTGCAAAGGCCATTATTGAATATTGGAAGAACAGTAAACTTCCACACGCTTTGAATAATTAATTGCTGTACGTTAAACGTTTAACATTTAACCCTTCTCAAAGATCATACTTGGCACAGTTTTAAACCATGAAATTGTGTAAATGCTGAGTGATGACACTTACACAATACATATCATTAAATGATGAACAGCGTTATATATTATGGCTCGGGCTTGCAGTAAAAGTTGCCAGTTATGACAGTGGGTTTTATTTGAACATCTTATTTCAACTGGATAGTTTTTATATTGAAATGAGGTTGTTCAAATTATTTCCTGACCAGGTGAAACTGTATATAATCACAGATGAGAAATGGCTGGATCCTTACCTAGAGAAAATTGATATCAGTAAACTGGCGGGCCATTGAACCTGGCATTGTATATTGTTTGCGGATATTGGTATTCGAGGTTTCAACAAAAAGAAATTTTCAATATTCAACGACCAATATTCAATGTTCAATGATCTCACATAACCGGGTTCCCGATGAGCATTGAACATTGTACATTGAATATTGAAAATTTATTGGATACCCAAGGATTAAAAGATATACATTTCTATTACAGCATGTTCATTTCTCAGGAAATTTCACCCCGGCTTTTAAAAGATCATCCACCAATGCTTCCTGCAGTTGCATTTTTACATCTAAAAAACCATGCGCCTTTACCCATACGTTGATCACAATTGTATAAAATTCTTTTTCTATTTCCAGCAATCCAATTCTTGCCAATGGTTCTTTAAGTAAAGATGAATTTGTATTTATTGTTTTTTCAACAACGCTTTTCACATTTTCGAATGGTTGTGAAAAATTCAGTTTGAGTTCAATGTCCAGTCTTCTTTTTCCTTCCCGGCTCAGGTTGATGATCACTTCATTGGATAATTTACTGTTTGGGATAACAACGGTCCTGTTGTCAAACGTGGTAACAATTGTGTAAAAAATGCGTATAGTTGTCACCGTTCCTTCCATGCCCTGGGATATAATATTGTCACCAACCCGAAAAGGCTTTAGCAGGAGAATAAGTATACCGCTTGTGAAATTTTGTAATGTACCCGATAAGGCAAGACCTGCAGCAACGCCAACAGCACCGATCAATGCAGCAAATACGGTGAGTTCTATACCCAATACCTGCATCACGGCAAATACAAGCAATACCTGCAATATCAATGAAACAGAACCGTCAAGAAAGGGGGCGGAGTGAGGCGTCAATTTTTCGTTTTACAAGGATGTTATTAAGTAAACCTGAGAGCTTTCTAATGAGCCATATACCTGCAATGATCATAACAATGGCAAGTAATAACCTTGGACCAAAGGAAAGCAACCAGTTATAAGCCTTGTCATAAAATTTATTAATATCCATAATATAATGATGTTAGGAGTAGGAATAAAAATTATGCCACCTGGTTCATATTTATAATAATCCTCATTACGGGGAACGGGATTGCTTCGTTCCCCGCCAATAACGAACTATATGGTATAAATGACTTATTGTGGAATAGTGGAACTTATGAGGAAGGCTGAATAAAATTATTTTAAAGCGTACAGTAATGATTACTTACATAATTCCCAGTTTATAATTACAATTCCGGCATAAACGATTGATTTGTCGATACATTCTTCGAAAAGCCTCTTAAAAAATTATACGGGCATAGTCTTTGTTAAATTTCATTAACAGGAAATAAAAATTGAATAAAGCAACCTTGAATAATCACCTAACGTATAGCAATAAGGGTTCTTGTATTATAGAATGATAATCAGTACCCGAAATGGTTATCATTTTTCGTCGATTTTAGGCCAATTATTTAACGCATATGGTAATAGTTTAGTAAATTCGTAAAAGATCATTATTTATTTACTTCTTTGTCACCAAACTGGCAGTTCCTTTAACTATGATTTGCTGTTTATTTACATCGCAATAACCTGGTGAATACAATATCCTTTACTAAGATCCTTTACTAATAGATTTCGCTATAGAAGAACTGATGTAGCTATTTCACTGGTATTCCTTAAACGGGTGCCAGGGGTGGCCTGCTAAACGAATGCCTAAATAACAACCTATGCACGAAAATCTACCAGCATTTTTTAATATTCTTTTTTTAAGAAAGGCCTGTTTATTATACCTGGTGCTGTTTTTCCCGGTACTATGTGTTTTTGCCGGAGATCCTGGAAAAAAAGCATCTATTCATAATAGTTATATTATTACTGCTGCACCGAGCACGGTTGCGATTTCAGTAAACACGAACCCTTCCTGCTTTGGATCCAATGTTACGCTAACCGCTACCGTTACACCTAATCTTGCTACCGGGCTTGTCCAGTTTTATGACGGCGCCGTGCTGCTTGGGGTTGCTGCGTTGAGCGGTGGGGTTGCGACATTCAGTACCTCATTGCTCACGGCAGGATCTCATTCGCTTACCGCCGTGTATGGAGGAGATCTTAATTACACTACGAGTACATCGCCTGTACTTGTTCAATCTGTGGATGCAGCTACACCAGCTACGCCGGGTACTATCAGTGGCCTGGCAACTGTGTGCCCTGTTACATCACAAACCTATAGTGTTACAGCGGTTGCAAATGCCACGGTCTATAACTGGACATTGCCGGCTGGCTGGGTTATCAATACGGGTACGGGTACCAACTCTATAACGGTTACGACTAGTGTAAATTCCGGAAATGTAAGTGTTACTGCCGGGAATGCCTGCGGTACAAGTGCAGCACAAACCAAAGCAGTAACAGCGAATCCTCCCATTCCTGCTACACCGGGAACCATTTCCGGTTCTGCCAGTGTTTGCCCCAGTACTACGGGCATTGTATATAGTATCACAGCCGTACCCAATGCAACCAGTTATACCTGGACGGCACCGGGCACGGGCTGGACGGTTACTTCGGGAGCAGGAACAGTATCAATAACTTATTCTACCACAGCCGCTGCCGTTAGTGGTAATCTTTCTGTGGCTGCGGTGAACGGATGCGGCTCCAGTGCTGCCAGCCAAACCATCAATATCAGCCCGGTAAATGCAACTGACAATACCGGTTATACAGATGGCACTACGAAGTTCAGTGATGGCATAACTGCCGCAACTGTTACAACTCCCGTTCGCAGGGGCTATATTAAATTTCCATTGGCAGCTTTAAGTGTAATTCCCGGAACAGCAACGATCACTTCTATTTTAAAACTTACAAATAATGGTTCGGGTGTAAGTGGTGCCGCCAATTTCATCAATGCACTTGGAACCAACGACCCGGTAAGTACAGCAGCAGCAACACTTTTTAATGCTGCTGCAACCGGTACGCAGTATTTCACAGGAGCCTGGGGCAATACAGGTACCATATCATTAACATTGAATGCAGCAGCCAATGCCGATATTCAAAGCAGCATCTCAAGTCCTGGTTATATTGCTATGGGATTGCAAAAAGCATTGACCGGTACCGCCATTGCAAATTTCTGGGGTTATTCTTCCGGCGC
Source organism: Ferruginibacter sp. (assembly GCA_047601875.1). Classification (GTDB taxonomy): domain Bacteria; phylum Bacteroidota; class Bacteroidia; order Chitinophagales; family Chitinophagaceae; genus Ferruginibacter. Next base: position 3,984,038 of record JASGIL010000001.1, read on the forward strand.
AAATGTGCCGGTACTGGCTGTTACATATGCTTCATTGCGTACACTTGCGATAACAGTGAATCCACCCAAACCTGTTGCACCCGGAACAATTACGGGCCCATCATCTGTTTGCCCCAACTCTATTGGTAATGTATATAGTGTAACAGCTGTAGCTAACGCTACCACATACACGTGGACCGTACCGGCAGGATGGACAATCACAAGCGGTGCCACAACAAATTCTATAACAGTAACGTCCACTGCAACAGGAGGTAATATTTCTGTTACTGCCGGAAATTCCTGCGGTACCAGTACTTCCAGTCCTGCCTATGCTGTTAGCATTGGCATATTACCAACGGTGAGTGCTTCCCCGATCTCGCAGGAAACATGTTCAGGCATGCCAATTGGTACGATCACCTGTTCAAATCCAAATGCTATTGCAGGAACGACCTATAGCTGGATACGTGATAATGCTGCCATTACCGGGATGGGCTTTACTGGTACTACGCCTTCAACCATTACCGGTAGTTTAACCAACTTATTAACCACCCAACAAACTACCAACTTTACCATTTATGCTGTAAGTGGTATTGGTTGTTACTCTGCATCACCTGTTACCGTTTCGGTTTCTGTTAATGCCAATCCAGTTGCAGATGCTGGTATTGATCAGTCAGGTTGTGCAGCAGTATCAGTTCCGATCGGTGGTACTCCTACAGCCTCGGGCGGAACACCCGGTTATACCTATCTATGGTCAGCCGGGGTTAGCAATACAGCTATTGCAAATCCTACAGCGCCTCCCGGAACTTATACGGTAACCGTAACCGATAGTAAGGGTTGTGTAGGTACTGATGCGATTACCATCAGCGTGGGTGGCAGCGGTACAAAAACCTGGATCGGAAGCGGAACTGCCGGTGGTGGTCCTGATAACAATTTCAATAATGCTGCTAACTGGTCGCCTGCGGGTGTACCGGGCGCATGCAATGATGTTATTATCAACATGGATATATACAATATCTTCAACGTTTTTTCTGGTACACTAAATATTTTACTGAATTCAAGTGTTACAATAAAATCGCTAAGTATCGATATCGGGGGAACCACAGCTTTTAGTTCAGCAAGTAATTTTAAATTGTATGCCGGTTCCAATACGCTTAATATTTTAAACAACACTTCTTTAAATACACATACTACCGGTTTTTTCTCTGCGCCTGCAGGCGGATTTATCAGTGTAGGTCCGGGTGGAGTGATCTCATATGGCGGAAATCTTACCACATTGCAAAGCAATAACTGCCAGAATTATCCTTTCTATGCTGATGTTAACAATACAGGTAAAATGTACCTGAATGGGGATGCTTCCCTGGCAGGAATTGGAAATGATCCGAACAATAAACCGGCACAGGTTATTTTTAACGGTACAGGAACTCAAACCATTTCAAATAATTCCGGAACGCAACCCATTTACCTGGCTGCAAGTACAACCATGATCGGTCAAACAAATTCTCCTACTGTAGTACTTTCTGGTACTGGTACAAATGGTTTTAGAAATATCGGGGACCTGGATATAAATAATACTTCTACACTGGATATTGGCACAACGCAAAGTATGAACCGGAATGCTGCAGGTGGTACCATTAATATGGCAGCAGGCAGTTTTATGAAACTGGGAAGGAACAATGGAGGAGTGGGGTCCAGCAATTTTCCTTCAAACTTCAGCAGTTTTAATTTTAATGCAACAAGTACCGTTGATTATAATGCGGCGGCGGGGCAAACCGTTTTTGCAACACCGTTATATGGAAATTTAAACCTGAGTACTTCAGGTAATAAAACAATTACCGGGAACACAACCGTTCAAAAGAATATAACGATACAGGGAGCAGCCATCATGCAGGGGGGCACCTATACTACTGCGTTAGGCGGCAACTGGACCAATTATGGCCAGGTTGGTTTTAGTGAACAAACCAGCACGGTTGATTTTAATGGCAGCGGTGCCCAATCCATCAATACAACAGGAGGAGATGTCTTTTATACATTGAATAAAACCGGGGCCGGTACCACAACCCTGCTTTCAGATGTGGCCGTACAAGGCGGCGGTACTTCTTCCTTTACACTTTCAAACGGCACTTTTGATGCAGGTACATTTAGTTTTAACAGTGCTGCAAGCAGTTTCAATATTTCCTCCGGGCTTTTGAAGTTGGCCAGGACCGGTGCTACGCAGCTTCCTGAATTTGCCATTGCATCTTATAATCTCACCGGCGGTACCATCGAATTATATGGTGCAGGCGACCAGGTGTTGCGGGGTTCGAGGGCTTATCGCAATCTTACATTTTCAACCAGCGGTATTAAAACGGTTTCTTCTGCTATAACATCCATCACCGGAACGATCCTTACACAAAATAGTGTTACCCTCGACGTTAGCAACAATACCATGGGCGGCGCCGGTACCAATCTCACCATGACAGGAACATCATTGTATAAAACAGCCGGTACCGCAACCAAACCCGATGCACAGGGAACCTATACATTGGGAACCGGTACAACGGTTGAATTTACCAATACCGCAGCTGCAACCACAGAAGACGTAAGATTAAGTGCTCCTACTTATTACAACCTCGTGGTATCAGGAACAAATGTTGCCAATTCATCATTGGGTACGGGTATCAAAATGCAGGCTGGAGGAACATTTACGGTTAAAAATGGCGGCCTTTTTAAATTAGGGAACAGTACCGGATTTTCAGGCGGGGCAGCTACTTCTGTTGCCAATACGAATAGCCCGGCAATTGTACTGGAAGACGGATCAACAGTTGAATATTATGGAGGGCCTGCGGGAACCAATGCACAAACTGTTACCAATGTATTACCTTATTACCATCTTAATTTTTCAGGAACATCCGTTAAAACGGCACCGGCAACCATACTAACAGTTAAGGGTAACCTGTCAAATAACAACAGTGGTTTTGCGCACAATAACGGAACATTGCTTCTTGGTGGTACTGCTGCACAGGATTATAATTCTGCCGGGACAACACTTGCATGGTACAATTTAACTGCTTCAAACCCGGTTAATGTGAATGTTAATGGCGACCTCTCTGTAGCAAATCTTCTTTCGCTGAGTACAGCAGGAAAATTAAATTTGCTTGCAGGTAATATTACTTTAAGGTCAAGTGCTGCGGGTACAGCTGCAGTTGACAAAATACTCCTGGCAAACAGCATTGCTTATGGTGGAACAGGCCGGTTCATAGTAGAGCGTTTTATAGCCACCGGGACAGCCCATGCGAAATCATGGCAATTTTTAGCAACACCTGCATTTGGTTCAACAGTAAATGCAAGCTGGCAGGAAGGGAATGCACCGCTTATTGTTGGTACGGCCGGGTTGGGAACAACTTTATCGAGTGAAAAGACCGGTGCCGTAAGCAGGGGATATGATTTTTACACAGCGCCCGGCCCATCAATAAAAACCTACAATACCACAAACGGGTTATGGGATGGTATAGATGATGGAACTACTGCAACCAGTGCCCTTCAATTGGCTAACAGTAAGGGATACATGGTATTGGTAAGGGGTGACAGGTCTGTTCAAACATCTGCTACAGCAGCAAATCCTACAACACTTCGTACCAGGGGAAAACTGTATACACCCGGAACAGATGCACCTGCTTCCATAACAGTTGCACCTGCTAAATTCGGTACGGCGGGAAATCCTTATGCGTCTGCCATTGACTTTACAAATGTTTCAGCTTCTTCTCCGGGTATTGATACCAAGTATTATTTATGGGATCCTTTGCTTATAGGAAGTAACGGGCTGGGCCTGGGTGCTTACCAGACGATCAGCAGTGTTACGGGATGGGCGCCTATGCCGGGTGGAACAGCTAATTATCCTTCTGGTGTGCCTTATACCAAGATTCAATCCGGACAGGCATTTTTTGTTTTTTCTACTCCCGGTGGTACACTCAATTTTAATGAGAATAATAAATTGACCGGGAGCCAGTCGGTGTTTCGGCTAACCAATGACAGCGCCCGCCAATTCTTAAATACTTATTTATATAATACATCCGGCAATCTTGCTGATGGCAATACTGTTGCCTTTGACCCAATGTTTTCAAATGATTTTGATTCCGATGATGCATTGAAACTGAATAATGCATCTGAAAACCTTGGTATTGCCCACAGTAACAATATACTGTCTGTGGATGCACGCATGCCTGTTACCAACAATGATACTGTCTTTTACAATATCAGTGGATTACGTGTGCAACCCTACCAGTTTAAAATAGTGCCCCATAATATGCAAATACCCGGTCAGGAAGCATTTTTTGTAGACAGGTACACAGGTACAAATACGCAGGTAAGCCTTACCGATACCAACACCATCGATTTTAATATAACTACTGATGCAGCATCTTTTGCACCTGACCGCTTTTTTGTTGTTTTCAGGGTAAGTGGCACCGTACCTGTTACGCTCCTCAATGTTTCTGCAAATCGCCTCACTGACCGGTCAGCCATGATAAAATGGAATGTAGAAAATGAGATCAATATGGATCATTATGAAATAGAAAGAAGTATCAATGGACGAAACTTTGTTGGTATCGGCTCTGTTGTAGCAAGATCAAATAATGGAATTGCTTCATTGTATAATTACCAGGATGTTGATGCTCCTGCAACAGATATTTTTTATCGTATCAAAGCTATGGGATCGGGCAACTATATACGCTACAGCAATATTGTAAAAGTAGCCGGTATCAATACCAACGAACACGATATTACCATCTATCCAAACCCGGTTAAAGATGGAATGGCCCATATTTATTTCAGGAACCAGCCTGCAGGCATTTACAAACTGCAATTGAGCAATAAACTCGGCGAGATAATATACAGCCGCAGTATTACTGTGGTGAATGATGACCAGGTTGAATCGTTTCCTGTTGGAAAAGGATTGGCCGGTGGAAGCTACCAGTTAAGCATAATCGCTCCTAAAGGAACCAAACAATACCGGCAATTGATCATAGAATAAAACACCTGTTTATACATATACAATTAATCACTCTCTAAAAATGCAACCATGAACACTAAAATTTTACGCCTCTTTAGCATCGCATTGATCGGAATGGCTTTTCTACCAGTTCAAAAAGCCATTTCGCAAACAGTGCTCACCAACCCCGCAAGTCCATGGACGGTGCCGGCCGGGGTAAGCCAAATTAAAGTAGAAGTGTGGGGCGGCGGCGGTGCCGGCGGTGGAGTTAACTCCGTGTTTGGGACGGCTTTCGGAAGCGGCGGTGGCGGTGGTGCATATAATACGGGTGTATTAAATGTTTCAGCCGGGCAAAATTATACCATAACGGTAGGGGCTGGGGGAACAGCGGCGTCTGATGCGAATGGTACAGCAGGAACAGCATCTTCCGTTAGCGGACCCGGTGGTTCAGTTACGGCAAATCCCGGAACCGGTGGCGGAAGAAGGGGCGGTACAGCCGGCACAGGTGGTACCGGAACTTTTAACGGAGGTGCCGGAGGTCTTGCTACAAGCCAGGGAGCCGGTGGTGGTGGTGGTGGTGGAAACGCAGGTGCAGGAAATGCAGGATCAAATTCGGCAGCCGGTACAGGCGGGACCGGCAATCCTAATGGTGCTCCTTATATAGGCGGTACGGGTGGAGGAATCAGGGGTGGAACAAGTGGTAATACCGGTTTGCCAGGTGCTGCGCCTGGTGGAGGCGGTGGCGGTGCCTATTCTATTTTATTTAGTGGTGCCAAAGCAGGTGGAGCAGGCGGAGCTGGGCAGGTGGTTATTACCTATTGCCCAACATACTCACTTACTTCTATGTCGGCAGTAACGCCGCGATGCGAAACGAATGCCAACTCAACGATTACATTGAACGGAAACCTTCCTGTAGGAAGTTACACGGTTACGTATAATCGCAGTTCACCCGCCGCAACCGGTTTAACAGCAAGTATGACGGTAAGTACTGCAAATACAGGAACCTTTGTTGCTGCAGGATTAACAGTAGTAGGAAACACTACGATCACTGTTACCAGTATCGGCTCCACCACGAGTACGTTTTGTACAAACAGCATAATCAGTAATAATACGGCTGTAGTTGTAATCAGCGGTGCCGCAACCGTAGGCGCAGGTGGTGATCAAACCGTTTGCACAGCAGTTGATGTAACACTTGCCGGTTCAATAGGTGGTACAGCAACTTCGGCAACATGGTCAGGGGGTACGGGAACTTTTAATCCCGGTAACACGGCTTTAAATGCTATTTATACTCCTTCGGCTGCAGAGATCACTGCAGGATCGGCAGCACTTACATTGACAACGAATAACCCTGCAGGAGCGTGCCCGGCGGTGTCGGATGCGATGACAATTAATATTAAGAAGGCACCAACGGCTATAAGCATAACCCCATCTTCTTCCACGATCTGTATTGGCAACAACCAGGCACTAACGGCTGCGGCTACTATAAATTCGACCCCGTCCTTATCTTCGGAAAATTTTAATACAGCGGGCAGCTTTACTTACACAGCCGCAGGAACCAACAGTGGAGGCGGTACAGCATTTTCACAACAATCAAGCGGTTATGTAGCCGGTATAACAACAATAACCAATAACGACGCAAGCCGTTTTATGATCGCTGTTACAGCTAATTTTGGGGCGGCATCAACCAATTCTACACTTACATCCCCGGTGATCAATACCACAGCTTACTCATCTTTAAATTTAAGTTTCAGGCACACCTACCAGAAGGGTGACGAGGCTGGTGTTTCCGTACAGGTATCTACAAATGGTGGAAGCAGTTGGTCGAATATTTCAACAGCAGGTGCTACCATCGCAACCAATACTTTTACTGCAAACCAGGGGGCTAATAATAATTTTGTAACGCAGGGCATTAACCTGTCTTCGTTTATCAATAATGCCAATTTCAGGATAAGGTTTAATTATGTTGCAAATGTTGCTTTAATAGGCAATAACTGGTGGGCCATTGATGATGTATTGATTAATGGCGTTCCACTTCCATTATTCTCGTGGGCGGCCAGTACGGGTGCAGGTATCAATGGATTACCCGCCGGGGCAGGAACATTATCTGCTTCCAATAAAAATATAACGGTTAATCCAACAGCTACCACTACTTATACTGTTACAGCTGTGGATGCTGCAACAAGCTGTGGACTGAGTACCATAACGGCAACGGTTAATGTAAATCAAAATTCTACCATTTCTCTCTCTTCACCCGCAGGCACAAATTCGCAGACCATTTGTATGCCCGGTTCAATTACAGACATAACGTATGCAGTTGGCGGAGGAGGTACAGGAGCTTCAATCACGGCAGGGGCTTTGCCGGCAGGACTAACAGCATCTTACAGCGCAGGAGTGTTCACGATAACAGGAACGCCAACTGAGTTTGGAAACTTCAATTATACGGTGACAACAACGGGTTTATGTGTAAATCCATCTTTGAGTGGCACATTAACCGTGAATACAGCACCGGCCCTTACCTGCCCTGCCAACCAGGTTACAACCACTGACCCAGGTGTTTGCCTGGCAAGCAGGAGCTATGACCTGGCCATTGCAACCGGCTTCCCGGCACCTACAGTGTCATACCTGGTTGACGGTAATTTTATCAGCTTCCCTTATGACTTCCCGTTAGGAACTACAACGGTGCAGGTATTGGCTGAAGGTGCCTGTGCGCCTGATGCAGATTGCAGCTTTACCGTTACGGTAAATGATGAAGAAGGGCCTACACCAGACCTGGGCGTTTTACCTGATGCAACAGGCGAATGTTCAGTTACTGTTACAGACGTGCCGACTGCAACGGATGCATGCGATGGTGCTATCATAGGTACTACGACGGATTTACTTACTTATAATACCCAGGGAACATTTACGATCACCTGGAGCTTCACCGATCTGAAAGGAAATACAACAACACAGGATCAAACCGTTATAGTAAATGACATAACGCCACCGGATATTACCTGCCCGCCAACACTAACAACATGTTCGGTGCCCGGCAATAATTTTACCATTACTCCCGCTGTTGCTTCAGATAATTGCACGATAAGTTCCGTTGCTTACGAAGTAACAGGAGCGACTACACGTAGTGGAACCGGTACGGATGCAAGCGGACTTTTCAACCCGGGTATTTCTACAATTACCTGGACGGTAACAGATGGTAATAATAATACAAATACATGCTCGTCTACCGTTAACATACAATCGCCACTGTTGGTTCCTACAGTAACAGGAATTCAAAATGTATGTCCTTACCTTGGAACCGGTGAACAACTTACTTACACGGCATTTGCATTCGGGGCCAATTCTTATACCTGGACATTGCCGCCAAATGTAAACACTGTTTCCGGGTTGGGTACAAATACGATCACGTTGACCTTTAATAATACATTTGCAGCACAGAATAACAAGCAGCTTCGTGTTACAGCTACCAATACCTGCGGTACAAGCCCGCTGGGTGTTTATTATTTGTTGACGCAGTTTCCAAATACACCCAATCCTATAGCAGGTCCTACTAATATCTGTAATCTTATAGGTACCGAAAATACGGCATCATATTCTGTCAGCCCGGTTACGGCGGCTACCGGTTACGCATGGTCGATACCAGCAGGGGTTGATACTACGCATCCAAACCCTGCAGGTAGTATAAACGATACGGTCATCAATGTGAAATTCAACAACAGCTTTACGGGAGGTACAATCAGTGTGATAGCGACAAATGGTTGCGGAATAAGCGGAACCAGGAGCATCAGCATACAAAGAACGCCTTCTTCAACACCGGGCCTGATCAATGGCCCAACAAATGCATGTGCCAATATTTTACCAGGGGGAACTGCTGCTACTTATTCGGTGGCCCCGGTAAGTGGAGCAGCTTCTTATACATGGATCACGCCGCCAGGATCAGTTGTTACACATCCGAATGGAGCCGGACCTAATGATTATACGATCACGGTACAGTTCCCTTCTGGCTTTACCAGTGGCAATATATCAGTGTCTTCAACGAATGGTTGTGGAACAAGCGGAACAAGGTCTTTGGCAATTACTAAACTTAACCCGGCAACGCCAAGCGTGGTAGATGTCATCCAGGTTGGATTCTGCGGGGATCCGGGTGGAAGGGTATATACCTATACACTTGCTGCTATGCCTGCAAATGCAACTTCTGTTCAATGGACAGTTCCAACTTCACAGGGTGCAGCACTTGTATCTGGCCAGGGGTCAACAAGTATCACCGTTTCTTATCCATCCACGGCTGTGCAGGGTAGTGTTACTGCCCAATCGTTTAGCAATTGTGGCAGCAGTACGATCCGCAACAGTGCCGTTAAATTACCTGCATGCCCTTCGGGCTTTAGTAAAACAAATGAAAATAATACGGGTAAGAACGGCCATGCATTACCGGTAGTTATAACAGCATTTGACGCACAGGTTTATCCAAACCCAACTGTTAGTGATTTCAGGTTAAAGGTCTTAACCCCTGTGAATGAAAAGATCACTGTAAGGATACTTGATATGCAGGGCAGGGAATTAAAATCAGTATTGGTTATGCCTTATCAAACGATCAATATCGGCGCCGATCTTAAAGCAGGAACCTATCTTGCAGAAATCAAACAAGGAGATAATATTACAATAAAGAAGATACAGAAATTCTAAACTTCCTACGAATAAAAACTAAAGCGGCCATCCTGGAAAGGGTGGCTGTTTTAGTTTAAAATGAAATATTTAATTTGCAATGCTCAATATTCAATGTTCAACGATGTTGCACATTTGAAATTATTTGTGAATAATCGAGTACAAATCCCTTTCAACTATAATAAGTCATTGACCACCCGATCTCACTTTGATGAAATTTAGATGTTCGTCCTGTTTCGTAAATTGGAATGCTGTATGCAATTCTGTAGATCATGCTGTTTCCAAAAAATGACAGTATTGAGTTCATCAAATCATGAAATGAGATTAAAGCCTATTTAAAGAATTATCGTTAATGGAACGCTATGAATTTACCAGGCCTATGCTTCGTGCAATTCTGTGTATGAGAAAAAAGTATTGTGACAGGATATTTAGAGCTGGCAAATTTATGTGGATTATGTTTCTTTTAGCTGAACTGTATACAACATTCGGTTTGGGGCAAATGGGGCAAACATAAATCATCTGGGCAGTAAATCATTTTCATCTTTCGTAAAGCCACACCGTTTCTTTATACGTCCCGCCACCAGGTGAGGCTTGCATTGTTGTTATATAAAATTTTCGTTTCTTTATGGGACAGACGTACCAGGTAGACGGAATTATATTTCCCGAAATGACGCAAATCCGTTACGTTATCGGCAATTTGAAGCCAACTGCCTGCAACTAAATAAAATCTTTTTATGAAAAAATGCTTTATTATTAGTCCTATTGGCCAGGAAGGATCTGACGTGAGGAAAGAAGCAGATAATGTTTTTAATTTCATCATTAAACCTGCTACAAAAAAATGCAATGTTGAACCATGGAGATCAGATCATTTGGATAAGCCTGGTAAAATTTCGGATCAGATGTTTGAAGCTCTTCATACAGCCGACCTGTGTATTGCCATATTGACCGGCAAAAACCCTAATGTTTTTTATGAACTGGCTGTAGCGCAAAGTGCTAACCGACCTGTTATTATTCTTATAAAAAAGGGGGAGGATCTTCCTTTCGATGTAAGCGATTTCAGGTGTATAGCGTATGATTTTGATCCTGATTTCTTAAAGAAAAAAGTTTATGAGAATAAGATTATAGCTTTCATAAAGGACATTGAAGCTGCTGACTGGAAGGCGACAGATATCTTCAGCAAGTACCGGCATACTCATCCTGCTCCTGCCCGTGAGGTTGTAGAATTCGATGCTGTAAAATATCAACCGGAAAAGACCTTTATATTCAAGGTTTTAAACCTGAAGAGTATGCTATCCCCACAAGAAGTAGCTTATGAAAAGTATCTGAACTTGCTGGGAAAGAATTTACCAATAATAAGCGAAGTGATGACCATCAGGGTAAATAAGTTTGATACCCCTGTTCATAATTTCAAAAGTCGTGATCGTACAAGTGGTGATGCTGTTGAACTGATGGGCTTGTTACCATTTTGCGCCGAACTTGAGGATACCGACAAAAATCCTATATGGGTTGAACCGATCGTAAAAGGGCCTTCTGATACATTTATAATTGTAGGTCACACCTATAACGGTTTTAAACCTGGTGATTTTGATCTGAAAATGAAGGTAGAAAAGGATACAGGAGTTGCACGCTTCGTGGTTGATTTCTCCTCTATACCCAATTTCGATAAATTGATTTCAACAAAACCTAAACTCACTTATTACTATTTTAAGGACAACGAGCAAAAGAAAACGGAAATGCCTATGGAATATACAATGCTGGCGCCAGGTATTTTTTTTACTGAAAAAAGAAATATGAAAAAAGAGGAAGTCTTGGGTTTCGACTTTGCTCCTGCCGAAAATGGCATTTAACAGAACTAATCAATAATTCTATATGCATACATTGCTATTTGGATATGGTTCCCTGATCAATCTTGAAAGCGCCTCAAAAACATTAAAACGCAAGCTGGAAAAGCATGATGTTTATCCTTCTTCACTACAGGGCTACATCCGTGAATGGAATATTGCTGACGATGTAATTGCCATGGAACTAACTAAAATAGTAAAGGGCATTTTTTTAAATATTATCCCGGAGAAAGCATCTCATCTCAATGGGATATTGTGTTCCATTACAGATAATGAGTTAAGCATGATGAAGGTTAGGGAAAAAAATTATGATTGCGTAGATGTAACCGCTTTAATTACCTGCGACTTTTTTTCTTTGAAAAGCCACAAAGTTGTAACCTTTATAGGCAAACAAGAAAATATAATTAAAGAGGATGATGGTAATTGTTATGTTTTTCATCAGTATGTAAAAAAGGTAATAAAAGGAGTGCATGACTTCGGTAAAGCATTTAATGAGGAATTCAATCAAACAACGATGCCCTATTCGTTTCCAACCTTGCATGGAGACTACCAATTTGTAGATGCAATTCAGAATAAAAGCAGGTAAAGGGCAATCCAACAACATAGCTTTGCTTGAATACTAACTCCCAATAATAAAACATTTACGCAATCCCTGACGAACTAAATTCAAAACAATGCAAATCTATCTTGTACTTCGGTAACTGAGCTTTGACCATTTAATTATAGCCGCAACTTTTGACCAAGCTCCTGGTGTTGCGGCTTGCTTGACAAAGGGAATTCTATCTTCCCAACTGTGTAATGCACGTTGTTATTGGCAATGTTAACAACGCACTATCAACAGGCCATTCCGACCGACTTTCCAATAATTTGAAAAAAACAGGAAAAAATATTGCGAAACCAAAAAGTTGCGCATATATTTGCAACCGAATAGTTTCATACTTAAAACCAAAAAAAATGAGCAGTAGTTTATTATTCAATTTTACAGTTGATAAATCAACAAGCACTGTATTTGTAGACAAAGAATTTGATGCAGAACTTTCTCTTGTTTGGGATGCATTTACAAAGCAGGAAATTCTGGACCAATGGTTGGCCCCAAAACCTTTTATTTCAAGAACAAAGTATATGGAATTTAAAGTTGGCGGAAGAAGATTTTATGCAATGGTAAGCCCGGAAGGAGTGGAAGTAGGCTGGCAAATTTTTGATTATACTTCAATAACACCCAAGTCAAATTTTAAATGCTTTAGTGTGTTTACAGATAAGGACGAAAATCCCTTTTTACCAGGTTCAAACTGGGACCTGACCTTTAGTGAACAAAATGGTATCACTAAAGTGAATATTATAATTTATAATGACTCACTTGAAAGATTGGAAAAACTGATAGAAATGGGCTTCAAAGAAGGATTCACAGTAACATTAAACGCGTTAGCATTATTATTAAAAAAATAAGCAAATAATAAAATGAAAAAAAATAAATTTATCATTTGGTCTGCAACTATAATGGCTGTATTAACCTTGGTAACATCATGTATTAACAACAATAAATCTAAAACAATGAATAGTATAAATCAAAAAATTACACCCTGTTTGTGGGTAGAGAAAGATGCCAAAGCGGTAGCAGAATACTATTTGTCCATTTTTAAAGGCGGTAAACTAAAAGACTTTCGCAAATTCTCAAATGAGGAAAGTGGAAATGATGCAGGGCTTGAAACTGCTGTAATTGAAATAGCAGGAATGGAGTTTAGTATTTTGGCAGCAGGCCCATTGTTTAAATTCAATGAAGCCACGTCTTTTGTTGTAAATTGTAAAGACCAAAACGAAGTAGATTATTACTGGGAAGCGCTTACTGCTAATGGTGGTGAAGAAAGTTCATGTGGTTGGTGTAAAGACAAATATGGTTTATCATGGCAGGTTGTGCCAACCGAATACTTTGAGTTGATTCACAGTACAGATACTACTGTTAGAAATAAAGCTATGAGAAATACCCTTAAGCAAAAAAAATTAATATTAGAAGATTTAAAAAAATAAAGCATTAAGGCTAAAATAGGTAAGGTGGAAACGGTGAGCAGGAAAAATAAACTATCCATATGAAGGTAGACTGCATGCCACTGCTGCCATCAGCATAGATTTATTCGCTTGCTTTATTCCTCCTGTATTTATATGTTACACGCTGAAATAATTTATTAGTGTTGCGGCATAGCTTCTACCTTGATACTTCTCAATTTTTATACGCCTGTTTTTTTGTTTGCAACTGTAGATGCATACGATCCTGGGTCTCTTTCCTCGAACAGGTTATCTCCAAAACAACCAATCTGTACTGAAAATCATTTTTTAGCCTGATCCGTCAGCATTTGGTCCGATTATGTCAGGACGCTTCGGCTTATCTTGCGATTAATTAAAAAATTACTTCTTCATTAAAGCGTGCCGTTAGCGGAAATGTTGTAAAAAAATCTTTTTAAATTCTCTTATAAAGAAACCAGGTATGAATGCATTAACCAGTGAAATAAAAAGTATAAAATTTCTACCAATATTTATTCTTTTTCTTTTTTGTTTTACGAAACTGAATGGCCAACAACTAACACCGCAACAGTTTATTGAAGACCTTGAATTTTTGAAAAAAGAATTACCTGCTAAACATAAAAACCTGTTTGCAAAAATCTCTGAAAAAAAGTTTAATTATAAAATTGAAGCGATCAAACAAAAAAGTAAAAACTTAAATAATGAAAGTCTTGAAATTGAACTATTTAAACTGATCAAAGAGATCGGGGATGAACATACAAGAATTGAACCTGTATATAAAACAACTTTTCCTGTTGAATTTGATTCTTTCGAAGAAGGAATTTTTGTTGTAAATACAGATCAGTTGCATGCCGACCTGCTTTATAAGAAATTATCCGGTATAGAAAACAATTCAATGAAAGAATTGAAGAGGGGCTTTCAAAAAATTATAAAGACCGATAATCAATCCTATTTTGATATTAACTTCCTGCATTTCATTAATAATCCAAGAATATTAAGCGGTATGAATATTTCGCAACCTGGTCCAGGTGTAAACTTTATTTTGGATGATGTGAAATACCTGGTCTCAGCTGTTGAGAAAGAGAAATTTTTTCCAACATCGGCGACAAAGCTTTTGCGGAACAGTAAAAAAGATAATTATTGGTATGAACAAATTGATAATGGTAAAATTCTGTACTTCAACTACCAACGCTGTTCCGAACAGGATGGTAAATCATTTGAAGCTTTCAACAATGAATTATGGGGGTTTATTGATAAAGAAAAGCCCCGGAAAATGATCATTGATCTGAGAAACAACAGTGGGGGTAATTCGGCAATATTAATTCCGTTTTTGAATAAATTAAATGATAGTTATCTTAACCAAAGAGGCTCGTTATATGTTCTTATCGGGAAAAGTACTTTTTCGTCTGCACTCATGAATGCTGTAAATTTAAAAAGAGATTACCAGTCGATCCTTGTTGGGAAATCAACAAGTGGTACAGTAAATCATTATGGGGAAACCAGGGGATTCAGGCTTCCAAATTCCAAGATCATTGTTGGATACTCTACAAAATACTGGGAAGTATGGAAAGGTTATGATGGAGCATTAAAACCAGATGTGGAAATAAAATATTCAATAAAAAACTTCAGGGAAAATAATGACGAAGCGATCGACTATATAACAAACCTTGAATAAAAAACGCAGCTGGCAGGTATTTGCAACGGACAGGCTGCAATACGAATCAACACTTGTATTTTGAAATTATAAAATAATTATAAAGATCATTGATGATAAATTACGATAAAAAAATTTTCAAGCCTGTATCTAATACTGACAATGGAGAAACCTCGCAGGAAACTATTTTTATTTACAGGCAGCAAGATAATATCTTAACTTCTGAATATTCAGGTGGAAAAATCAGGGCAGGACATCTGATTGGCCTGGTTGACGATAACGGCGAAATAGAAATGCGTTATCACCAGGTAAATGATAAAAATGAATTAATGACAGGCACCTGCAGATCAAAACCTGAAATATTACCCAATGGAAAAATAAGATTACATGAAACATGGAAGTGGACCTGTGAAGATCATAGCGAAGGAAATTCAATACTTGAAGAACAATAGAGAGAAGTGAAACAGCTTTGAAATTTTGCTGACATTTTTTTCACTGTAGAGAAAGGAGGGCACGCAAGGATGATAAGGATTTGCAAAGGCGCAAGGAAAGGTATCTCTTTGCGCCTTTTGTATTTTTCTTTGCTGTCTTTGCGTGAATAAATAAACTTAGTTTACGCAGGGAATCTCTACACAAACCCTGTTTGCTGACTGGCAGGCTTTTTCATTCTTGTCCTCCGGATGAGGGTTTTTAATTCTCCGAATTTTTGTTTTTATTTAACTGAATTTTGCTGTTCCTTTACGGATACGCTGAATTATGTCCAACTAACGCAAGCTGTAACACCGTGTATCATTCAATTTTATAACCAATGAATAAGAAAACAATTTTCAAAGGCCTGGCATTGACAAACTTTATTATTTTGTTGATCCTGTTCTTATTGTTCAGGTATGGTTATTTTGATAAAAATTTTTCTGATCAGCATGGATCAGCATTAACAAGTCCTAACGGTGGTACTGTAAACAAAATAGTAAATGATACCACGCCAAAAAGAAAAGATAGTTTGCATAAACAATTCTTTCCTTCTTCAAAATCAGTGGTAATTATTGATAATTTAAAACCAAAGCTAGATTCTCCCAGGTTAATAATCGATTCAATACGTCCTTTAACAGAAAGAGAAAAGCAATTAATGTATAGTTCAAAGTCAGGAATGATCATTGATCGGAGAGTATTCGTAACAGATAGCTCAAAAATAAAGAGAGACAAACTAAAAGGAAAGCAACAACAATGAGCTTTGTAAATACCATTTTAGCAACAGGTCTGAGTTTGTTTTTTTTAGCATTGGTATTTATCCCAATGGAGAAAGTATTTCCCGCAAAAACAAATCAAAAAGTTTTCAGGCCAAAATGGTTTTTAGATCTATGTTATTTCCTGGGGCAATACTTATTATGGAGTGCGTTGGTTCTTAAAGCATTGAATTACCTGGGAGTTTGGTTTGATAAAAATATATCACTTGCTTTCAGAAATACTATTAGTGATCAGCCTTTTTGGTTACAGGTAATTGAAGTATTACTTCTCAGCGACTTTCTCATTTATTGGGGTCATCGTTTTCAACATAAATTCGATTTTCTCTGGAGGTTTCATAAAGTTCATCATACAGCAGAAACGCTTGATTGGCTTGCAGCTCACCGGGAGCATCCGATTGATTCAATTTATACTGTTGGCATAATAAACCTTCCGGCACTTATCCTTGGTTTCGATTTGGAAACACTGGCTGTTATTGTAGCTTTCAGGGGTATCTGGGCAATTTACATTCACTCAAATGTGAGGCTTAGCATTGGTGTAATAAAAAAGATCATTGGTTCGCCAGACTTGCATCATTGGCATCACGATAAAGAAAGAGATAGAGGCAACTATGCAAACATTTCTCCTTTAATGGACATATTGTTTGGAACCTATGTTTGTCCTCCTGTTGAACCCAAAGAGTTTGGAATTAAAGAGACATTTCCTTCAACTTATATCGGGCAACTCATTAAGCCAATTCTACCAAACAAGTTATGGAACAGGATAGCGAAAAAAAATGAGCAAACAACATAATATTATATTTCATTGGGTATAAATTCATAAACTAACATAACCATGAAAAGATTTTTGATTCTTGTCTCCTTCCTTGCCGCATGCCACTCTTCTAATAACGCCGTAGATATAGAAGCCGAGAAAAAGGCAATTTTAGCTATTCATGAAGATCAAAGAAAGGCGCATATTGGAAAAGATATTTCGTTGTTGCTTCGCGATAGTTCTACAGATTATATTGAGGTAAACAGGGGGCTGATCAAAAAGCCAACTTATGCTGAAAATTATAAAAGATTCAAATCTTATTTTGATGAGGTCGATTTTGTAAAATGGGATGATGCTTCTCCACCTGTTATTAGTTTTTCAGACGATGCAACAATGGCCACATCTGTGGTTGATAAATTAGTGATCACAAGACATAGGGCAGGAAATAACCAACTTGATACTACGCATTATGCCTGGCTGGCCGTATTTAAAAAAATAAATGGCAAATGGCAATTGCACAGAATGGGGTCAACAAATAATTAGATTACCCGCGTTAACTTACAGCAAGCATATTTGCAAAATTGTTTGCGGTATTTTATTTTCAGCTTTATATCTTTATCTCAAATTTTATGAAGGCATTCCTGTTATTAATCAGCATCTTTTTATCCCACAATACAAAATGCCAGGACTATTTCGTATTTATAAATACGAACAGTTAAAAAAACTAAAGTGATCATTCTGAAAGAGGTTGTTATATTTTTTAGAATGAGGTGCGTCACGCCGATGGTTAATTGAGGATAAGATTTAATGTTTTACTATTTTGTAAATTGTAGCGTTAATTGCGATTTCTCTTAAAACCAATCAATTCGTGAGTAATTCAAGTAAAATAGGTGACCTATTCGAAAAAGCATCAGTTAGAATGCTGCAATTGCTTTTTGTAGAATGGGGTTACAGAATTGAAGAACTTAAAAGACAAAAAAGTGGAACTCAACATGGTTTTGATATTCATCTGAAAGTTTACAACGAACAGTACTTGCCTATTCATGTATTTGTAGAATGTAAGGGATCAGAAACATTTAATGAGATTGCAAAACGAGAGCTTTCAATAAAGAGCGAACAATTGGAACGTAATAACTTCCAGGTAAAGGATGTGCATTTATTCTTTTCTCCAACAAGGACTATTGATTATGCCAATGATGAGAAGGCGGTTGAAGAAGATGATTATCCTTTCTGCATAATAGATATGATGGGAAGTAAAAACAGTAACAACGATATACTGGATTTGTTTCTTTCATACAATGGAAATGATGAAGATATTCTCAATTATCGTAAAGAAATTTTAGAACCTATTACTATGGGGTATGCGCCTGTGAGAACTTTTGAACAAGCATCACTTGTACTAAAAGCTCGCTGTCTCGACCGATTGCAGGTGTTTCTCAGCAGTGTGAAGAACTTTGATTTTACCTTGTTAAGTCCTTCTTATTGGAACCGGATAAAATCTGAAACCAACTTTGGAAAACTTTCTAATTATTATTTAAGACTTGATTCTGATAAGCAGCGATTGAAGGAAGTGGTGGCAAATAACTATCATATACCTAATATGAAGGCTAAGATTGGATTGTTTAATCGTGTGAAGGAATTGGAAAAACAAGGAGGGTTGATTAAAATTTTGTCAAATGGGGGTGAAGGTAAATCTACTTTTTTATTTAGTGTTGGCTATGACCTTTGCCAGGAACGCCCGGTTTTTTTATTGAACCAATGGCGAAGAGAAACTTTACAAAAAATTGAGAGAACCCTGGCATTACTGGACAATAAAAATGCACCTGTTTTGCTTATAGATGATGCTAGCACTAAACAGGCTGAAATAGAAGCGTATGGCGAAGAATTGGCAAATAGTAAAATACCATTCATAGTTCTTTTATCGGAGCGATATTATCGATACCAGCAAATGCGTGGTAAAGATGCATTTGAAAATAAATTTTTAAGCGAAGCAATTCAATTCAATTTTAGATCAAAAGAAAATGCAAGTGAGATTTTTGAAAAGTTCTTTAGCCTGCTAAAAGAAAAAAATGCTGTACTTACGAATGAGGATTATGTAAATTCTGCGAAGGTTTTTATTACGGATGAAAGTCATACAGTAGCAGAACGCATATTCAAGGTACTAAAAGTATTACATGATACTAAAAGAATATCTTTTGTATTTGACTGGGACGAATGGAAAGAGGTTCATCGCGGTACTGCACTCGTAAACCTATATTTATTGGTGGCTTCCTTTTACCAGTTTGGTAATAGTATAACTATTGATTTTTGTAAGCAATTTTCAGATTATGCCGGGCTTTCAACCATAGATATTCGTGATGCTGTTGACAAAAGCCCTGATCAGCCAATCATCAGGAATGGAGATTACCTGCAATTGCGCCACGAAAAAGTAGCTGATTGGTATATTGAAGATGAAAGACAACAGGATAATGTAAGAGCTATCTATAAGGAATGGTTTAGTAATATCAGCACACAATTTGCTAAAAATTTATTGCTTTGGACATATAGGAACAGCGATTTCAAGCGCTGTGAATATTTAACAGATATTTTGAATAAGGGGCAAATAATAACAAGTCTTAAGAAATTTATTTCTGATAACCCAATAGAATTACCTGCTCGTTTAGAATTGGCAAAAATTTTTGCGAGGGAAAATAAACCAGAAGCTACAAAACTACTACTAACAGAAATTATTGGTCTAGATTCTAATAATCTCCACGCCCGTACTGAGTTAAGCAAGATCTATCAGCAACAGAAGAAATGGAAAGAAGCCGCAGATATTCTGAAAGAATTATTGGATTTAGATAAAGAGAATTTACAGGCTCGTACTGAGTTGAGCAAGATCTACCAACAGCAGAAGAAATGGAAAGAAGCCGAAGATATTCTGAAAGAATTATTGGATTTAGATAAAGAGAATTTGCAGGCTCGTACTGAGTTGAGCAAGATCTACCAACAACAGAAGAAATGGAAAGAAGCCGAAGATACTCTGAAAGAATTATTGGATTTAGATAAAGAGAATTTGCAGGCTCGTACAGAGTTGAGTAAGATTTACCAGCAGCAGAAGAAATGGGAAGAAGCAATAAAATATCTGGAAGAATATATTCAACTTGATTCAGAAGGATTACATCCTCGTACGGAGTTGAGCAAGATCTACCAACAGCAAAAGAAATGGAAAGAAGCCGAAAGTATTCTAAAAGAATTATTGGATTTAGATAAAGAGAATTTGCAAGCTCGTACTGAGCTGAGCAAAATCTACCAGCAGCAGAAGAAATGGAAAGAAGCGGAAGATATCCTAAAAGAAAGTTTGACAATTGACAAAGAGCAGTTACATCCTCGTACGGAGTTAAGCAAGATTTACCAGCAGCAGAAGAAATGGAAAGAAGCGGAAGATATCCTAAAAGAAAGTTTGACAATTGACAAAGAGCAGTTACATCCTCGTACGGAGTTAAGCAAGATTTACCAGCAGCAGAAGAAATGGAAAGAAGCGGAAGATATCCTAAAAGAAAGTTTGACAATTGACAAAGAGCAATTACATCCTCGTACGGAGTTAAGCAAGATTTACCAGCAGCAGAAGAAATGGGAAGAAGCAATAAAATATCTGGAAGAATATATTAAACTTGATCCAGAAGGATTACATCCTCGTACGGAGTTGAGCAAGATCTACCAACAGCAAAAGAAATGGAAAGAAGCCGAAAGTATTCTAAAAGAATTATTGGATTTAGATAAGGAGAATTTGCAAGCTCGTACTGAGTTGAGCAAAATCTACCAGCAGCAGAAGAAATGGAAAGAAGCGGAAGATATCCTAAAAGAAAGTTTGACAATTGATAAAGATCAGTTACATCCTCGTACTGAGTTGAGCAAAATCTACCAGCAGCAGAAGAAATGGAAAGAAGCGGAAGATATCCTAAAAGAAAGTTTGACAATTGACAAAGAGCAGTTACATCCTCGTACGGAGTTAAGCAAGATTTACCAGCAGCAGAAGAAATGGGAAGAAGCAATAAAGTGCCTGGAAGAATATATTCAACTTGATCCAGAAGGATTACATCCTCGTACAGAGTTGAGCAGGATCTACCAGCAGCAGAAGAAATGGTACGCAGCCGAAGATATTCTGAAAGAAAGTTTGATAATTGAACCTGATAACTACATTGTGCTTACAGAACAGGCATTACTCTATAAACGTTGGTTTAAAACTGTTGAGTCAAAAGATGAAAAGCAGTTATTGAAGAAAAAACATGTGGAAACAGTTGTAAAAAGTTTTCAAACCAATAACACAAACATCCCGATTCTAATGGAACTAGCAATTTTGTTTAAAAGTCGAAGACAATACCGGGCATCCTTGTTGTTTCTTCAACAAATAAAAGAGATTGATGAAGATGATCTGGAGTGTATCCGGGAACAGGAGGTTATATATGGATATATGGCCAATAAAACTAAAGCAGAGGAGTGTAGAAAACGAGGTCAAGAAATTATTAGTAGTAATACATATGCAAAATTCAGAAACAGGTTTGACGAGCAAACAGTGAAAATGGATATGCATAGGGTTTTGATTTCAGATAACCTTATTGGTAAATTTAAATACTTATACATAACTAAAGAGCGATTTATTGAAGATGGTTTAGGAAATAGGATTACAATTATAGAGAATGCCAATGTGTGTGCAAAATTGAGAGATAAGGATGAAACATATTATTCGCTTTATTCCCAGTCAGGCAAAATAATAGCAGACTGTTTGGAACCTGTTTTTAATAGCATAGAAAGTTTAATTTCCGGATTACTCGAGTTTGATAAACATAAAAAGTAAAAAAAAGTTGCTGTCAATGATTTTGTGAAATTGGGAAGGATAAAGGTGTAATCGGTGATATAAATATTTTTTTTGTTAGTTAATGAATCTTAACACTAACATGATATTAGTTGAAATTTTATGAAGGTACTACTGTTATTTATTAGCATTCTTTTATCCATCAGTACAAAATGCCAGGACAACTTCAATATTTGTAAATATAAACAGGTAGAATTTGACAGTGATACCTGTTGCTGGCGACAATTGTCAGGATCAGGTTCATTTAAACAGGCAGCAGAACTGATCGTTCAATATTTAAAATGCGATTCAAAAAATAAAAATACTCATTCTTTGAAATGGCATGCCGGTCAAATGTTTGCAGCTACAGGTTTGAAAAAAGATGCAAAGCGTTATTTTCATAAAACATATAACATTTTTGCAAAATGGTTTGGTGGCAAGGATGGGGCAGCCTGGTATTATTATGCAAAAGGTACGGTTGCATTTATTGATGGAAAAGAACGAAGCCTTCAACGGATCATTAAGAAATGGAATAATAAAAAACTACCAAAAGATATTAATTACAAAACACTGGTTAAGTTGAACGATAATTTCGAAAAGACCTATCGGGAAGTATTGTTGCAATAAGGTATACATTATGTCCCGCATGGACTACCTTTAGGTGAATCCTACGCTTAGAACCGTGTATGTTTATTATTTTTAAATACTGAATTACAGTAAGATGAAACTAAGAAAGGCAGATCTTTCAGAAATAACGGTCATCTGGGAAATATTACAACAAGCTATTGAACAAAGAAGACAGGATGGTAGTGACCAATGGCAAAATGGTTACCCAAACGAACAAACTGTTTATAATGACATAACAAATGGATATGGATATGTAGTTACCGACAACAATATAATAATCGCCTACGCTGCTATTATCTTTGCTGTTGAACCTGCATACAACGAAATAAAAGGGAAGTGGTTAACAAACGGCGACTATGTGGTGGTTCATCGGATTGCCACATCAAATTCAGTAAAGGGGCAAGGTGTAGCAACTAAATTGTTTAAGCTGATTGAGGACCTGGCTATCGAACATCATATTTTTAGTATAAAAGTTGATACCAATTTTGACAATGTTCCAATGCTTAAGATCTTAGAAAGGTTAGATTATATTTACTGCGGTGAAATATTATTTAGCGGAGCACCACGAAAAGCTTTTGAGAAAGTATTAAGGAAACAAGTAACTTAAATTTTACCGATTAAATAAAATCTTTTATGAGAGATAAGAATAGAATATATAAAATCCTTTTTTCCAGTGTATATCCTCTGTATATAAAAAAAGCAGAAGCGAAAGGACGCACAAAGGAAGAAGTTGATACCGTTATTTTTTGGTTAACGGGTTACAACAAACAAACATTGCAAAAGCAAATTGATAAGAAAAATGATTTCGAAACATTTTTTGCTGAGGCTCCTGTACTGAACCCAAATGTATCAAAAATTACAGGCGTTATTTGCGGATACCGTGTTGAAGAGATCGAAGATAAAGTCATTCAAAAAATGCGTTATTTAGATAAGCTGATCGATGAACTGGCTAAAGGAAAAGCGATGGAGAAGATATTGAGGAAGTAAGGAATGTGGATAGCTGAGACTGCAGGTAATAAAGTTCAGTTGCAAATTATTACGCACATCACTCGAAGAAAATGTTTGGGGTTTGGTGTTTGGAGTTACAATTCCAAACACCAAACCCCAAACATTTTAAGAAAGTAATATCTGAACAATTATTCTTTAACACACAACTCTTATCTTATCAACACCACATTCCCCTTCAGTGTCCTGATCTCTCCTTTATTATCGATCGCTTTCAGGTGCCATACAAAATTACTGATAGGTTGTTTCTTGCCTTTATAAATACCATCCCAGCCTTTAGCCGAAAGGTCATGTGTTTCATACATCATTTCACCAAACCTGTTGAAGACTGCGAAGTATTCAAGTTTTACAATGTTTACATAAGTAGGGCGGAAATAATCATTCAGGTTATCACCATTAGGGGTAAATGCTGTTGGTACATAGATCGCAGGTCCATCAAATACCCTCAGGTGAACAGTGTCAAGAGCAAAGCAACCAATATCATCTGAAACCATCAGCACATACGATTGATCATGATTGATCGTTGCAGTAGGGTTTTGAAGATGTGGATCATTTAACCCGTTTGATGGAGACCATTGATAGTGCAATCCACCACTTCCGTTTAATTGATGGGGTTCATTGATCACTATATTGGCATCAGGTCCTGCGTTTGCCGTTACCGTTGGATTTACACCCAGCGATACGAACGCAGTGTCCTGGCAACCTGAAGCATTGCCTGCAATGAGCAGGTAATCGCCCGGCGTATTCACCGCGGTAGGATCTGCGACAGGTTGTTGGTTAAATGTCCAGTTGCTGGTAAAGCCTGTTGTGTTGTAAAGTGCAGCAATGTTTGCTGTTTGTCCTGTACATATTCTTATTACCTGGTCGTTCAGATCCGGTGCTGCGTTAACTGTTACAGTTATGAGTGCTCTTGGTCCTTCACATGTTCCATTCAACTGGCTTACATAATAACTAAATGTACCAGCGGTAGATGAAGAAGGTGTTGGAGCGGTAGAGGTTCCTGTACCTCCTGCAGGTGAATCGTACCATACAAGCTGACTACCTGATGTTGTTATTGTAGCAGTAAGCTGAGCAGTTGTTGTATGCTGGCAATAAACAACGGGAGAAGTTACGGCCGCAAGTGCAGGTGTTGTATTTATTGTAAGATCGAGCGTTGCAATAGAATCACAATTTGCCGAGCTCGTTAATGTAACTGCATGCGGGCCGGCTGTTGAATATGACTGGCCGTTCCAGTTATATGGTAATTCACTTGAACAAACTGTAACAGTTGTAAGGCTTGTAGCAACTGCACTCGAAGCAAGATGTAAAGTTGCAATAGAATCACAACCTGCAGAACTTGTAAGCGTAACAGAATAAGTTCCGGCGGCAGGATAGTTATTGCCGTTCCAGCTATAAGGAAGTTGATTGTCGCAGGTGCTTGCATTGGTTGTACTGGTTGCAACGGGGTTAATGGTAAGATCAAGTGTTGCAATAGAATCACAACCTGCGGCGCTTACAAGTGTTACCGAATGCGTACCGGCAGTTGTATAGTTCTGTCCGTTCCAGCTATATGGTAACTGTGTGCTACATGTACTTGCCGGCGTTAGGCTCGTTGCAACCGGGTTAACTGTTAGTACCAATGTTGCTACTGAGTCGCAACCAGCTGCATTCACGAGTGTGACAACATGTGTGCCTGCGGTTGAGTAGCTCTGACCATTCCATGAATATGGTAATTGCGTGCTGCAAATTGTTACAGGTGTTGAACTGGCAGAGGCCAGGTTAACTGTAAGATTAAGTGTTGCAACTGAATCACAACCCGCTGCATTCACAAGCGTAACTACATGAGGTCCGCCTGTTGCATAGCTCTGTCCATTCCATGAATATGGTAATTGCGTACTGCAGATGGCCGTATTGGTTGTACTGCTTGTAGCGAGCTTAACCGTTAGGTTAAGTGTTGCAATAGAATCGCAACCCACAGAACTTGTAAGTGTAACATAATATGTTCCTGCTCCAGGATAGCTGTTGCTGTTCCAGCTGTAAGGTAATTGCGTATTACATATTGTTGTGTTGGTCGTGCTTGTTGCAACAGGATTGGTCGCAAGATGTAAAGTTGCAATAGAATCACAACCGCCACTGCTAACAAGCGTTACAGAATAAGTTCCTGCAGCAGGATAACTGTTTCCGTTCCAGCTGTAAGGCAATTGCGTACTGCATATTGTTACATCCGTAGAACTTGTAATTGTACTATTTGCAGTAAGTACAAGTGTTGCAACAGAATCACATCCATTGCTATTTACCAGCGTTACAGCATAAGTGCCGGCAGCGGGATAGCTATTGCCGTTCCAGTTATAAGGAAGTTGGTTGTTGCAAATTGTAATACTTGTTGTGCTTGTTGTAGCAGGATTAACGGTCAAATTCAAAGTTGCTGTTGAGTCACAACCGCCGCTGGTAACCAACGTAACCGAATAAGTTCCTGCAGCAGGATAACTATTACCGTTCCAGCTATAAGGAAGCTGGCTGTTGCAGATGGTTATTGGTGTTGTGCTTGTTGCAACAAGATTTACTGTTAAGTTTAATGTTGCTATGGAATCGCATCCTGACGAGCTAACCAATGTTACAGGGTAAGTTCCTGCACCTGGATAACTATTTCCATTCCAGCTATAAGGAAGTTGATTGTTACAGATCGTGATATTGGTTGTACTTGTAACAACGGCATTTGCAACAAGATTTAAAGTTGCAATAGAATCACATCCGCCGCTACTTACCAGCGTTACTGAGTAAGTTCCGGCAGCAGGATAGCTATTGCTGTTCCAGCTGTATGGAAGTTGATTTGTACAGATGGTAACATTCGTAATACTTGTTACAGTAGTGCTGGCAGATAAATTCAATGTTGCGATTGAATCACAACCGGCACTGCTTATTAATGTTACCGAATACGTTCCGGGAGCAGGATAGCTGTTGCCATTCCAGCTGTAAGGAAGCTGGCTCGTACAAATGGTTATATTGGTTGTACTGGTTACATTAGGAGTCACCGTTAGGTTCAATGTTACAATCGAATCACAATTAGCATTACTTACCAATGTTACCGAATAAGTTCCGGCGGCAGGATAGCTATTGCCGTTCCAGCTATAAGGGAGCTGGTTATTACAGATCGTGATATTGGTTGTGCTTGTTGGAACAGGACTCACTGTTAAGTTCAATGTCGCGATCGAATCGCAACCAGTACTGCTTACTAATGTTACCGAATAAGTTCCTGCAGCTGGGTAACTATTACCGTTCCATGTGTAAGGGAGCCATTCAGTACAGATCGTTAGATTGGTTGTACTTGTTACAACAGGATTGGTTGCAAGGTTCAAAGTTGCAATAGAATCACAACCGGAAGAACTGACAAGCGTTACCGAATAAGTTCCAACAGCAGGATAACTGTTGCCGTTCCAGCTATAAGGAAGTTGGTTATTACAGATTGTGATGTTTGTTGTACTTGTAACAACAGCATTGGCAGTTAAGTTCAATGTTGCGATCGAATCACAACCACCACTACTTACTAATGTTACAGAATAAGTTCCCGCAGCAGGATAACTGTTGCCGTTCCAGCTATAAGGAAGTTGATTGTTACAGATTGTGATATTGGTTGTACTTGTTACAACAGCGTTAGCGGTTAAGTTCAATGTTGCGATCGAATCACAACCAGCAGAACTAACCAATGTTACTGAATAAGTTCCTGCAGCAGGATAACTATTTCCGTTCCAACTGTAAGGAAGTTGGTTGTTGCATATCGTAATGTTTGTAGTACTTGTTACAACAGCGTTAGCGGTTAAGTTCAATGTTGCGATCGAATCACAGCCAGCAGAACTTACCAATGTTACCGAATAAGTTCCTGCAGCAGGATAGCTGTTGCCGTTCCAACTGTAAGGAAGCTGATTGTTGCATATCGTAATGTTTGTAGTACTTGTTACAACAGCATTAGCAGTTAAGTTTAGTGTTGCAATTGAATCACAACCGGCACTGCTTACTAGCGTTACAGAGTAAGTTCCAGCAGCAGGATAGCTATTGCCGTTCCAGCTATAAGGAAGTTGGTTATTACAGATTGTAATATTAGTTGTACTTGTAACAGCAGCTGTAGCAGTTAAATTCAATGTTGCGATCGAATCGCAACCAGAAGAACTAACCAATGTTACTGAATAAGTTCCTGCAGCAGGATAATTGTTGCCGTTCCAGCTATAAGGAAGTTGGGTGTTACAGATAGTAATATCAGTCGTGCTTGTTACAATAGCGTTAGCAGTAAGATTAAGTGTTGCGATTGAGTCACAACCAGCACTGCTTACTAACGTTACCGAATAAGTTCCTGCAGCAGGATAGCTGTTTCCGTTCCAACTGTAAGGAAGCTGATTGTTGCATATCGTAATGTTTGTAGTACTTGTAACAACAGCATTAGCAGTTAGGTTCAATGTTGCGATTGAATCACAACCACCACTACTTACTAATGTTACAGAATAAGTTCCTGCAGCAGGATAGCTATTGCCGTTCCAGCTATAAGGAAGTTGATTGTTACAGATTGTGATATTGGTTGTACTTGTTACAACAGCGTTAGCGGTTAAGTTCAATGTTGCGATCGAATCACAACCAGCAGAACTAACCAATGTTACCGAATAAGTTCCTGCAGCAGGATAACTATTTCCGTTCCAACTGTAAGGAAGTTGGTTATTACAGATTGTGATATTGGTTGTACTTGTTACAACAGCATTAGCAGTTAGGTTCAATGTTGCGATTGAATCACAACCACCACTACTTACTAATGTTACAGAATAAGTTCCTGCAGCAGGATAGCTGTTGCCGTTCCAGCTGTAAGGAAGCTGATTGTTGCATATCGTAATGTTTGTAGTACTTGTTACAACAGCGTTAGCAGTTAAGTTCAGTGTAGCGATAGAATCACAACCGGCGCTGCTTACTAACGTTACAGAGTAAGTTCCTGCAGCAGGGTAGCTGTTTCCGTTCCAGCTATAAGGAAGTTGGTTGTTACAGATTGTGATATTGGTTGTACTTGTTACGACAGCATTGGCAGTTAAGTTCAATGTTGCGATTGAATCACAACCAGCAGAACTAACCAATGTTACCGAATAAGTTCCTGCAGCAGGGTAATTATTGCCGTTCCAGCTGTAAGGAAGCTGGTTATTACATATCGTAATGTTTGTAGTACTTGTTACTGCAGGGCTCATTGATAGATTCAATGTTGCAACAGAATCACAACCAGAAGAACTGATCAATGTTACTGAATACGTTCCTGCAGCAGGATAACTGTTGCCATTCCAGCTATAAGGGAACTGGCTGTTGCAGATCGTGATATTTGTTGTACTTGTTACAATTGCGTTTGCAGTTAGATTAAGTGTTGCAATAGAATCGCAACCGGCACTACTAATCAATGTTACCGAATAAGTTCCTGCACCAGGATAGTTATTGCCGTTCCAGTTGTAAGGAAGCTGGTTGTTACAGATGGTGATATTGGTAGTACTTGTTACAACAGCGTTAGCAGTTAAGTTCAGTGTAGCGATAGAATCACAACCGGCACTGCTTACTAACGTTACAGAGTAAGTTCCTGCAGCAGGATAACTATTGCCGTTCCAGCTGTAAGGAAGTTGATTATTACAGATTGTAATATCAGTTGTACTCGTAACCGCAGCAGTAGTAGCAAGATTAAGTGTTGCAATGGAATCACAACCAGAAGAACTAACCAGTGTTACCGAATAAGTTCCTGCAGCAGGGTAGCTGTTTCCGTTCCAGCTATAAGGAAGTTGATTATTACAGATCGTGATATCAGTTGTGCTTGTTACAACAGCGTTAGCAGTAAGATTAAGTGTTGCAATAGAATCACAACCTGCTGTATTGACAAGCGTTACTGAGTAAGTTCCTGCAGCGGGATAGCTATTACCGTTCCAGCTGTAAGGAAGTTGGTTATTGCAGATGGTAATGTTCGTAGTACTTGTTACAGCAGGGCTCATCGATAGGTTCAATGTTGCGATGGAATCACAACCGGCAGAACTAACAAGTGTTACAGAATAAGTTCCTGCAGCAGGATAACTATTGCCGTTCCAGCTATAAGGGAACTGGCTGTTGCAGATCGTAATATTCGTTGTACTAGTTACAACAGCGTTAGCGGTTAAGTTTAATGTTGCGATAGAGTCGCAACCGGCAGAGCTAACAAGTGTTACAGAATAAGTTCCTGCAGCAGGATAGCTATTCCCGTTCCAGCTATAAGGAAGTTGGTTATTACAAATTGTAATATCGGTTGTACTTGTTACGACAGCATTGGCAGTTAAGTTTAGTGTTGCAATTGAATCACATCCGGCACTGCTTACTAGCGTTACAGAGTAAGTTCCTGCAGCAGGATAACTATTTCCGTTCCAGCTATAAGGAAGTTGGTTATTACAGATTGTAATATTAGTTGTACTTGTAACAGCAGCTGTAGCAGTTAAATTCAATGTTGCGATCGAATCACAACCAGAAGAACTAATCAATGTTACTGAATAGGTTCCTGCAGCAGGATAATTGTTGCCGTTCCAGCTATAAGGAAGTTGGGTGTTACAGATAGTAATATCAGTTGTGCTTGTTACAACAGCGTTAGCAGTAAGATTAAGTGTTGCGATTGAGTCACAACCAGCACTGCTTACTAACGTTACCGAATAAGTTCCTGCAGCAGGATAACTGTTGCCGTTCCAACTGTAAGGAAGCTGGTTGTTACAGATAGTAATGTTTGTCGTACTTGTTACCGCAGGACTCGTTGATAAGTTTAATGTAGCAATTGAGTCGCAACCAGAAGAACTAACCAGTGTTACCGAATAAGTTCCTGCGGCAGGATAACTGTTTCCGTTCCAGCTGTAAGGGAATTGGGTGTTACAGATCGTAATATTCGTAGTGCTTGTTACAACAGCATTCGCAGTAAGATTAAGTGTTGCAATAGAATCACAACCAGCAGAACTGACAAGTGTTACCGAATAAGTTCCAGCAGCAGGATAGCTATTCCCGTTCCAGCTATATGGAAGTTGATTATTACAGATCGTGATATTCGTTGTACTTGTAACATTAGCGTTTGCAGTTAAGTTCAGAGTTGCGATCGAATCACAACCGGCAGAGCTAACAAGTGTTACCGAATAAGTTCCTGCAGCAGGATAGCTATTGCCGTTCCAGCTATATGGAAGTTGATTATTACAGATCGTGATATTCGTTGTACTTGTAACATTAGCGTTTGCAGTTAAGTTCAAAGTTGCGATCGAATCACAACCGGCAGAGCTAACAAGTGTTACCGAATAAGTTCCTGCAGCAGGATAGTTGTTTCCGTTCCAGCTGTATGGAAGTTGGTTGGTACAAATTGTAGTATTGGTTGTGCTTGTTACAGCAGGGTTTACAGTTAAGTTCAAAGTTGCGATTGAATCACAACCGGCAGTGCTTACTAACGTTACAGAGTAAGTTCCTGCAGCAGGATAGCTATTGCCGTTCCAGCTGTAAGGCAATTGGTTGTTACAAATTGTCGTATTCGTTGTGCTTGTTACAACTGTATTCACTGTAAGATTTAAAGTTGCGATCGAATCACAACCTGCAGAACTAACCAACGTTACAGAATAAGTTCCTGCAGCAGGATAGCTATTACTGTTCCAGGTATAAGGAAGCTGATTGTTACAGATCGTGATATTCGTTGTGCTCGTAACAACAGCATTCGCAGTAAGATTAAGTGTTGCAATAGAATCACAACCGGCACTGCTTACCAATGTTACCGAATAAGTTCCTGCAGCAGGATAACTATTTCCGTTCCAGCTATAAGGAAGCTGGTTGTTACAAATTGTAATATTGGTTGTACTTGTAACAGCAGTATTTGCAGTTAAGTTCAATGTTGCGATTGAGTCACAACCAGCGCTGCTTACTAACGTTACCGAATAAGTTCCTGCAGCAGGATAGCTGTTACCATTCCAGGTATAAGGAAGTTGATTGTTACAGATCGTGATATTGGTTGTACTTGTAACAGATGCATTTGCAACCAGGTTTAATGTTGCAACAGAATCACAACCAGCAGAACTAACCAATGTTACCGAATAAGTTCCTGCAGCAGGGTAACTGTTACCATTCCAGCTGTAAGGGAGCTGACTATTGCAAATGGTTATATTGGTTACACTTGTTACAACAGGAGTGATCGCCAGGTTAAGTGTTGCAATTGAATCACATCCGGCAGAACTGTTAAGCGTTACAGAATAAGTTCCGGCACCAGGGTAGTTATTGCCATTCCAGTTATAAGGGAGCTGGGTGCTGCAAATAGAAATATTGGTCGTACTCGTTACAACAGGGTTAACTGTAATGGTATGTGTAGTTGTTGTTGCACACTGGCCTGCAGTAGGTGTAAATGTATAAGTTGTTGTTGCGGTATTGTTCAAAGCAGGAGACCATGTACCTGTGATGCCGTTGGTAGATGTTGTTGGCAATGGTGCAAGTATATCACCTGCGCAGATCACAAGGGTCACCGCAAAAGTTGGTGTGATCACCGGGTCGATCGTCACGGTTGTTGTAGCAGTAACAATCGAACAGCCTGCACTTGCAGGGATGGTATAAGTTACGGTATAAGTTCCCGCTGTACTTGTTGATGGAACGATATCTCCTGTTGATGCATCTATTGTTAATCCTGCAGGTGATGCAGTATATGTACCACCTGTAAATGTTCCTGTTCCTGTTAATGTAACAGTTTGTGCTGTAACAATGGAAATACAGAATGGCGTTGCATAGCTGATGCTTGCAGTTGGCGGATTACATGCGGTAGCTGTACAGGTTGCTGTAGAAGCAGTGAAGCAGGTGCCGGCACCACCGGTTGGGGTTAAGGTGATCGTAACGTTATCGCCTGCCGTTAGTCCTGTTACAGGATAAGTCAGCACATTTCCAATTGCACCCACATTCACTACAGGGTTTGCACCAACCTGGTAAGAAACATCATATCCTGTAGCGCCTGCAACAGCAGTCCATGTAAATGTTACAGATGTTGTTGTGGAAACACCGCAATTGATTGTTGCGCTTAGTATCGGGTTAACTGTTATAGTAAGTGTGGTCGTTGTTGCACATTGTCCTGCAGTTGGCGTAAATGTATAAGTCGTCGTTGTTGTATTATCCAAAGCAGGCGACCATGTTCCATTGATACCGTTGGTAGATGTTGTTGGTAAAGCAGTAAGTGTTCCACCGGAACATATTGCAGCAACCGCATTGAATGTAGGAGTGATCAATGGGTTAACTGTAATGGTAAGTGTTGTAGTTGTTGCACATTGTCCTGCAGCCGGTGTAAATGTATAAGTTGTTGTTGCTGTATTATCCAAAGCAGGTGACCATGTTCCATTGATGCCATTGGTGGATGTTGTTGGCAAAGCAGCCAGTGGATCACCGGAACAAATCGCAGCAACTGCATTGAATGCTGGCGTGATCAAAGGATTAACAGTTACTGTTAGTGTGGTTGTTGTTGCACACTGACCTGCATCAGGAGTGAATGTATAAGTTCCTGTTGTGGTATTGCTCACTGCAGGCGTCCATACACCCGTGATACCATTCGTAGAAGTTGTTGGTAATACCGGCGCAGGATCTCCGCTACATATTGCAGCAACTGCATTGAATGTTGGAGTAACAGGTGAGTTCACTGTAATTGTCAATGTAGTTGTTGTTGCACACTGACCAGCAGTAGGAGTGAATGTATAAGTTGTTGTGGTGGTATTGTTCAATGCTGGTGCCCATGTACCTATAATACCATTGGTAGAAGTTGCCGGCAATGCAGCAAGAATATCACCCGAACATATTGCTGGAACAGCAGCAAATGTTGGAGTGATCGGTGGATTAACCGTAATGGTAAGTGTTGTAGTTGACGCACACGTACCAGCAGTTGGAGTAAATGTATAAGTTGTTGTTATGGTATTGTTCAATGCTGGTGCCCATGTACCTGTGATGCCGTTGGTAGATGTTGTTGGTAATGCAGCAAGCGCATCACCGGAACATATTGCAGCAACTGCAGCGAATGTTGGTGTTATTACCGGATCGATCGTTACGGTTGTTGTTGCAGTAACTATAGAACAGCCTGCACTTGCAGGGATGGTATAAGTTACAGTATAAGTTCCTGCTGTGCTTGTTGATGGTACGATATCACCTGTTGAAGCATCGATTGTTAACCCTGCAGGTGATGCGGTATATGTTCCACCTGTAAATGTTCCTGTTCCCGTTAAAGTAACAGTTTGTGCTGTACTAACAGAAGCACAGAATGGCGTTGCATAGCTAATGCTTGCAGTTGGCGGATTACATGCTGTAGCTGTACAGGTTGCTGTGGAAGCAGTAAAGCAGGTGCCGGCGCCACCTGTTGGAGTTAATGTGATTGTAACGTTATCACCTGCCGTTAGTCCTGTTACAGGATAAGTCAACACATTACCAATGGCGCCTATATTCACTACAGGGTTAGCACCAACCTGGTAAGAAACATCATATCCTGTAGCGCCTGCAACAGCGGCCCATGTAAATGTTACAGATGTTGTTGTGGAAGTTCCGCAATTGATCGTTGCACTTAATATCGGGTTAACTGTTATGCTGAGCGTGGTTGTTGTTGCACATTGTCCTGCAGTTGGTGTAAATGTATAAGTTGTTGTTGCTGTATTGTCCAAAGCAGGTGACCATGTTCCATTTATTCCATTGGTTGATGTTGTTGGTAAAGCAGTTAGTGTACCACCGCTACATATTGCAGCAACTGCGTTAAATGTTGGCGTTATGAGTGGATTAACTGTTACCGTTAAAGTAGTTGTTGTTGCACATTGTCCTGCATCAGGTGTAAATGTATAGGTTCCTGTTGCAGTATTGCTTACTGCCGGTGCCCATGTACCTGTAATGCCATTGGTAGATGTTGTTGGTAATACCGGTGCAGGATCACCACTGCAAATTGCAGCAACTGCATTGAATGTTGGAGTAACAGGTGCGTTCACTGTAATCGTAAGGGTCGTTGTTACAGCACATTGTCCTGCAGTAGGAGTAAATGTATAAGTTGTTGTTGCAGTATTATTCAATGCCGGCGCCCATGTACCAGTGATGCCATTGGTAGAGGTTGTTGGTAAAGCAGCCAGTGCATCACCGGAGCATATTGCAGCAACAGCGTTGAACGCCGGAGTGATCAATGGGTTTACAGTAATGGTAAGTGTTGTTGTTACAGCACACTGACCAGCATCGGGGGTGAATGTATAAGTTGTTGTTGCAGTATTGTCCAGGGCAGGAGACCAGGTTCCTGTTATACCATTGGTAGATGTTGTTGGCAATGCAGCCAGAACATCGCCAGAACATATTGCAGCAACAGCGTTGAATGTTGGAGTAACAAGTGGGTTAACTGTTACCGTTAGTGTTGTTGGTATGGCGCATGGTCCGGCAACATCCGGAGTGAATGTGTAAGTTCCTGTTGCAGTATTGCTGACAGCCGGTGCCCATGTACCAGTGATACCATTGGTAGAAGTTGTTGGTAATACTGGTGCAGGATCGCCGCTACAGATTGCAGGAATTGCATTAAAAGTAGGGGCTGTATTTGCGTTAACTGTTATTGTTATACTGGTTAGCGCAGCGCACTGGCCGGCATCCGGTGTAAATGTATAGCTGGCAGATGTTGTATTATTTACTACTGCCGGTATCCATGTTCCCGTAATTCCATTGGTAGAAGTTGTAGGTAACACCGGTGCTGTTGCCCCACTGCATATTGGAGGGATGGCAGCAAATGTTGGAATTGTTTTCGGATTAACTGTTATGGTTAATGTTGTGGTTGTTGCACATTGCCCTGCGGTAGGGGTAAAAGTATAAGTTCCTGTAGTTGTATTGCTAACAGCCGGCGCCCATGTACCTATTATACCATTGGTAGATGTTGTTGGTAATACTGGTGCAGGATCGCCATTGCATATTGCGGGGATAGGATTAAACGTCGGAGTAGTATTAGTATTTACGGTTACAGTCAAAGTAGTTGTCGTTGCACACTGACCTGCATCCGGAGTAAAAGTATACGTTCCTGTTGTAGTGTTACTAACGGCCGGTGCCCATGTACCTGTAATACCATTGGTAGAAGTTGTTGATAAAACCGGAGCAGGATCACCGGAACAAATTGCAGCAACAGCGTTAAATGCTGGTGTAATAAGAGGATTAACTGTTACCTGCAATATAGCCATAGTAGCACATTGTGCTGCAGTTGGCGTAAATACATAAGTTGCGGTAGTCGTATTATCAACTGTTGCAGGGAACCATGTACCTGTTATACCATTGGTAGATGTTGTCGGCAGAATTGGTGCAGGGTCACCACTACAAATTGCGGGAACCGGATCAAATGTAGGAGTTGTGTTTGCGTTGACTGTTACGGTTAACGTTGTTGTTGTTGCACATTGTCCGGCTGCCGGAGTAAAAGTATAAGTTCCTGTAGTTGTATTGCTAACAGCCGGCGCCCATGTACCTGTAATGCCATTGGTAGAAGTTGTTGGCAATGTTGGTGCAGGATCGCCAGAACAAATCGCAGCAACTGCGTTAAATGTTGGCGTTATGAGTGGATTAACTGTTACCGTTAAAGTAGTTGTCGTTGCACATTGACCGGCAGCTGGTGTAAAAGTATAAGTAGTAGTTGCCGTATTATCCAATGCCGGAGCCCATGTTCCGTTTATACTGTTAGTAGAAGTTGTAGGTAAAGCAGCGAGTGGATCACCACTACATATTGCAGCAACCGCATTGAATGTTGGTGTGATGAGTGGATTTACTGTAATGGTAAGTGTGGTTGTCACCGCACATTGTCCTGCAGCCGGCGTAAACGTATAAGTAGTTGTTGCCGTATTATCCAATGCCGGTGCCCATGTTCCGTTGATACCGTTGGTAGAAGTTGTTGGCAAAGCAGCGAGTGGATCGCCGGAACATATTGCAGCAACTGCATTAAATGCTGGTGTGATGAGTGGATTAACAGTGATCGTTAATGTAGTTGTTGTTGCACATTGACCGGCAGCTGGTGTAAACGTATAAGTTGTTGTTGCCGTATTATCCAAAGCCGGAGCCCATGTTCCGTTGATACCGTTAGTAGAGGTTGTTGGTAAAGCAGCGAGTGGATCACCACTACATATTGCAGCAACCGCATTGAATGTTGGTGTGATGAGCGGATTAACTGTGATCGTTAATGTAGTTGTTACAGCACATTGTCCCGCGGCTGGTGTAAACGTATAAGTAGTTGTTGCCGTATTATCCAGGGCTGGAGCCCATGTTCCGTTTATACCGTTAGTAGAAGTTGTTGGTAAAGCAGCGAGTGGATCACCACTACATATTGCAGCAACCGCATTGAATGTTGGTGTGATGAGTGGATTTACTGTAATGGTAAGTGTGGTTGTCACCGCACATTGTCCTGCAGCCGGCGTAAACGTATAAGTAGTAGTTGCCGTATTATCCAGAGCCGGAGCCCATGTTCCGTTGATACCGTTAGTAGAAGTTGTTGGCAAAGCAGCGAGTGGATCACCTGAACATATTGCAGCAACTGCATTGAATGTTGGTGTGATGAGTGGATTTACTGTAATGGTAAGTGTAGTTGTCACCGCACACTGTCCTGCAGCCGGCGTAAATGTATAAGTAGTAGTAGCCGTATTATCCAAAGCCGGAGCCCATGTTCCGT
The DNA here is from genome assembly GCA_047601875.1 of Ferruginibacter sp. Classification (GTDB taxonomy): domain Bacteria; phylum Bacteroidota; class Bacteroidia; order Chitinophagales; family Chitinophagaceae; genus Ferruginibacter. Next base: position 4,021,253 of record JASGIL010000001.1, read on the forward strand.
TGATACCGTTAGTAGAAGTTGTTGGCAAAGCAGCGAGTGGATCACCTGAACATATTGCAGCAACCGCATTAAATGTTGGAGTAATCAACGGGTTTACAGTAATAGTAAGTGTTGTTGTTACAGCACATTGTCCCGCAGCTGGTGTAAACGTATAAGTAGTAGTTGCCGTATTATCCAAAGCCGGAGCCCATGTACCATTGATACCGTTAGTAGAAGTTGTTGGCAAAGCAGCGAGTGGATCACCGGAACAAATTGCAGCAACTGTATTAAATGCTGGTGTGATGAGTGGATTAACAGTGATCGTTAATGTAGTTGTCACCGCACATTGTCCCGCAGCTGGTGTAAAAGTATAAGTAGTAGTTGCCGTATTATCCAGTGCCGGTGACCATGTTCCATTAATACCGTTAGTAGAAGTCGTTGGTAAAGCAGCGAGTGGATCGCCGGAACAAATTGCAGCAACTGCATTAAATGCTGGTGTGATGAGTGGATTAACAGTGATCGTTAATGTAGTTGTCACCGCACATTGTCCCGCAGCTGGTGTAAAAGTATAAGTAGTAGTTGCCGTATTATCCAAAGCCGGTGCCCATGTTCCGTTGATACCGTTAGTAGAAGTTGTTGGCAAAGCAGCGAGTGGATCGCCGGAACAAATTGCAGCAACTGCATTAAATGCTGGTGTGATGAGTGGATTAACAGTGATCGTTAATGTAGTTGTTGTTGCACACTGTCCTGCAGCCGGCGTAAACGTATAAGTAGTTGTTGCCGTATTATCCAGTGCCGGTGACCATGTTCCATTAATACCGTTAGTAGAAGTCGTTGGTAAAGCAGCGAGTGGATCGCCGGAACAAATTGCAGCAACTGCATTAAATGTTGGAGTAATCAACGGGTTTACAGTAATAGTAAGTGTTGTTGTTACAGCACATTGTCCCGCAGCTGGTGTAAACGTATAAGTAGTAGTTGCCGTATTATCCAATGCCGGAGCCCATGTTCCGTTGATACCGTTAGTAGAAGTTGTTGGTAAAGCAGCGAGAGGATCACCGGAACAAATTGCAGCAACTGCATTGAATGTTGGTGTGATGAGTGGATTTACTGTAATGGTAAGTGTAGTTGTCACCGCACATTGACCAGCAGCTGGTGTAAACGTATAAGTAGTAGTTGCCGTATTATCCAATGCCGGAGCCCATGTTCCGTTTATACCGTTAGTAGAAGTTGTTGGTAAAGCAGCAAGTGGATCACCTGAACATATTGCAGCAACTGCATTAAATGCTGGTGTGATCAACGGGTTTACAGTAATAGTAAGTGTAGTTGTCACCGCACATTGTCCTGCAGCCGGCGTAAACGTATAAGTAGTAGTTGCCGTATTATCCAAAGCCGGAGCCCATGTTCCGTTTATACCGTTAGTAGAAGTTGTTGGCAAAGCAGCGAGTGGATCACCACTACATATTGCAGGAACCGCATTGAATGTTGGTGTGATGAGTGGATTTACTGTAATGGTAAGTGTGGTTGTCACCGCACATTGACCAGCAGCTGGTGTAAACGTATAAGTAGTAGTTGCCGTATTATCCAAAGCCGGAGCCCATGTTCCGTTTATACCGTTAGTAGAAGTTGTTGGCAAAGCAGCGAGTGGATCACCACTACATATTGCAGGAACCGCATTGAATGTTGGTGTGATGAGTGGATTTACTGTAATGGTAAGTGTGGTTGTCACCGCACATTGACCAGCAGCTGGTGTAAACGTATAAGTAGTAGTTGCCGTATTATCCAATGCCGGTGCCCATGTTCCGTTTATACCGTTAGTAGAAGTTGTTGGCAAAGCAGCCAGTGGATCACCGGAACAAATTGCAGCAACTGCATTGAATGTTGGAGTAATCAACGGGTTTACAGTAATAGTAAGTGTTGTTGTTACAGCACATTGTCCCGCAGCTGGTGTAAACGTATAAGTTGTTGTTGCCGTATTATCCAATGCCGGCGCCCATGTTCCATTAATACCGTTAGTAGAAGTTGTTGGTAAAGCAGCGAGTGGATCACCAGAACAAATCGCAGCAACTGTGTTAAATGTTGGTGTTATGAGCGGATTAACAGTGATCGTTAATGTAGTTGTTACAGCACATTGTCCTGCAGCCGGAGTAAACGTATAAGTAGTAGTTGCCGTATTATCCAGGGCCGGCGACCATGTACCATTAATACCGTTAGTAGAAGTTGTTGGCAAAGCAGCGAGTGGATCGCCGGAACAAATTGCAGCAACTGCATTGAATGTTGGTGTGATGAGTGGATTTACTGTGATCGTTAATGTAGTTGTTACCGCACATTGTCCCGCAGCTGGTGTAAACGTATAAGTAGTAGTTGCCGTATTATCCAAAGCCGGAGCCCATGTTCCGTTGATACCGTTAGTAGAAGTTGTTGGCAAAGCAGCGAGTGGATCACCACTACATATTGCAGGAACCGCATTGAATGTTGGTGTTATGAGTGGATTAACTGTTATCGTTAATGTAGTTGTCACTGCACATTGTCCTGCAGCTGGTGTAAACGTATAAGTAGTAGTTGCCGTATTATCCAAAGCCGGAGCCCATGTTCCGTTGATACCGTTAGTAGAAGTTGTTGGCAAAGCAGCGAGTGGATCACCTGAACATATTGCAGCAACCGCATTAAATGTTGGAGTAATCAACGGGTTTACAGTAATAGTAAGTGTTGTTGTTACAGCACATTGTCCCGCAGCTGGTGTAAACGTATAAGTAGTAGTTGCCGTATTATCCAAAGCCGGAGCCCATGTACCATTGATACCGTTAGTAGAAGTTGTTGGCAAAGCAGCGAGTGGATCACCGGAACAAATTGCAGCAACTGTATTAAATGCTGGTGTGATGAGTGGATTAACAGTGATCGTTAATGTAGTTGTCACCGCACATTGTCCCGCAGCTGGTGTAAAAGTATAAGTAGTAGTTGCCGTATTATCCAGTGCCGGTGACCATGTTCCATTAATACCGTTAGTAGAAGTCGTTGGTAAAGCAGCGAGTGGATCGCCGGAACAAATTGCAGCAACTGCATTAAATGCTGGTGTGATGAGTGGATTAACAGTGATCGTTAATGTAGTTGTCACCGCACATTGTCCCGCAGCTGGTGTAAAAGTATAAGTAGTAGTTGCCGTATTATCCAAAGCCGGTGCCCATGTTCCGTTGATACCGTTAGTAGAAGTTGTTGGCAAAGCAGCGAGTGGATCGCCGGAACAAATTGCAGCAACTGCATTAAATGCTGGTGTGATGAGTGGATTAACAGTGATCGTTAATGTAGTTGTTGTTGCACACTGTCCTGCAGCCGGCGTAAACGTATAAGTAGTTGTTGCCGTATTATCCAGTGCCGGTGACCATGTTCCATTAATACCGTTAGTAGAAGTCGTTGGTAAAGCAGCGAGTGGATCGCCGGAACAAATTGCAGCAACTGCATTAAATGTTGGAGTAATCAACGGGTTTACAGTAATAGTAAGTGTTGTTGTTACAGCACATTGTCCCGCAGCTGGTGTAAACGTATAAGTAGTAGTTGCCGTATTATCCAAAGCCGGAGCCCATGTTCCGTTGATACCGTTAGTAGAAGTTGTAGGTAAAGCAGCGAGTGGATCACCTGAACATATTGCAGCAACCGCATTAAATGTTGGAGTAATCAATGGATTAACAGTGATCGTTAATGTAGTTGTTACTGCACATTGACCGGCAGCTGGTGTAAAAGTATAAGTTGTAGTTGCCGTATTATCCAAAGCCGGCGCCCATGTTCCGTTGATACCGTTAGTAGAAGTTGTTGGCAAAGCAGCGAGTGGATCACCACTACATATTGCAGGAACCGCATTGAATGTTGGTGTGATGAGTGGATTAACAGTGATCGTTAATGTAGTTGTCACCGCACATTGTCCGGCAGCTGGTGTAAACGTATAAGTTGTTGTTGCCGTATTATCCAATGCCGGCGCCCATGTTCCGTTGATACCGTTAGTAGAAGTTGTTGGCAAAGCAGCGAGTGGATCACCACTACATATTGCAGGAACCGCATTAAATGTTGGTGTGATGAGTGGATTAACAGTGATCGTTAATGTAGTTGTCACCGCACATTGTCCTGCAGCTGGTGTAAAAGTATAAGTAGTAGTTGCCGTATTATCCAGGGCTGGAGACCATGTTCCATTGATACCATTGGTAGATGTTGTTGGTAAAGTAGCAAGTGGATCACCGGAACAAATTGCAGCAACTGCATTGAATGTTGGTGTAATAAGAGGATTAACTGTTACCGTTAATGTAGTTGTCGTTGCACATTGTCCGGCGTCCGGAGTGAACGTGTAAGTTCCTGTTGCAGTGTTGCTAACAGCCGGCGCCCATGTACCAGTAATACCATTTGTCGAAGTTGTAGGTAAAACCGGTGCAGGATCGCCAGAGCATATCGCAGCAACTGCGTTAAATGTTGGCGTTATGAGCGGATTAACTGTTACCGTTAAAGTAGTTGTTGTAGCACATTGTCCGGCGTTAGGAGTAAACGTGTAAGTTCCTGTTGCAGTATTGCTAACAGCCGGCGCCCATGTACCGGTAATACCATTTGTCGAAGTTGTTGGTAGAACAGGTGCAGGATCGCCAGAACATATTGCAGCAACTGCGTTAAATGTTGGCGTTATGAGCGGATTAACTGTCACCGTTAAAGTAGTTGTTGTAGCACATTGTCCGGCGTTAGGAGTGAACGTGTATGTTCCTGTTGCAGTGTTGCTAACAGCCGGCGCCCATGTACCGGTAATACCATTTGTCGAAGTTGTTGGTAGAACAGGTGCAGGATCGCCAGAGCAAATCGCAGGAACTGCGTTAAATGTTGGTGTTATGAGCGGATTAACTGTTACTGTTAAAGTAGTTGTTGTTGCGCATTGTCCGGCGTTAGGAGTGAACGTGTATGTTCCTGTTGCAGTGTTGCTAACAGCCGGCGCCCATGTACCGGTAATACCATTTGTCGAAGTTGTAGGTAAAACCGGTGCAGGATCACCAGAACAAATCGCAGGAACTGCGTTAAATGTTGGCGTTATGAGCGGATTAACTGTTACCGTTAAAGTAGTTGTTGTAGCACATTGTCCTGCATTAGGAGTAAACGTATAAGTTCCTGTTGCAGTATTGCTAACTGCCGGCGCCCATGTACCTGTGATACCGTTAGTAGATGTTGTTGGTAAAACTGGTGCAGGATCACCAGAACAAATCGCAGGAACTGCGTTAAATGTTGGTGTTATGAGTGGATTAACTGTTACTGTTAAAGTAGTTGTTGTAGCACATTGTCCGGCGTTAGGAGTAAACGTGTAAGTTCCTGTTGTAGTATTACTAACAGCCGGCGCCCATGTACCAGTGATACCGTTGGTAGATGTTGTTGGTAAAACCGGTGCAGGATCGCCAGAACATATTGCAGGAACTGCATTAAATGTTGGTGTTGTGTTTGTATTAACGGTTACGGTTAGACTTGTTTGAGTTGCGCATTGCCCGGCATCGGGATTAAATGTATAAGAAGCAGATGCAGTATTGCTTACAGTTCCCGGAGTCCATGTACCCGTAATCCCATTAAGAGAAGTTGTTGGTAATACGGGTGCTGCTGAGCCGCTACATATTGCAGGAACCGGGTTGAATGTTGGTGTTACATTCGGTGTAACGGTAACAGTCAACGTTGCTGTAGTTGCACATTGCCCCACACCCGGGGTGAACGTATAGGTTCCTGTTGCAGTGTTACTAACAGCCGGCGCCCATGTTCCTGTGATACCATTGGTAGAAGTTGTTGGTAAAACAGGTGCTGTTGCGCCACTACATATCGCAGGAACTGCATTGAATGTTGGTGTTATGCTTGAAGTAACATTTACTGTTGCAGTAGCTGTGGCAGGACAACCGCAGGAATTGGTTACCGTTAATGTATATGTTGTGCTTGCCGCAGGACAGGCATTTGGATTTAAAATATTTGTTGCAGATAAACCCGCTGCTGGTGACCATGCATAGGTATATGTATTTTCATTTGTAAAAGTGATCGACCAGCTATTGATTGTTCCAATATCTCCCAGTACATCATCTGCTACCCACAAAGACCATGTGCCGTTGATTGCTGTTCCATTCAGGCCCGAAAAATTATTTCCTGCACCTTCTGGTTTATATGGACCTGCACTGAACGGAGTGGCCCCTGCACCACCTGCAATAACTGCCGCACCTGTTGCTGAAAAACAAGTGCCGGTATAATTTGCTCCGGCGCCACCATTATCATCACTTAGTAAGTAATAAACTCCATTGGGAGCTTGCAAATAAATATTCAGATCATCATCATATGTGTGACTGATATTTAAGCAAACAATCAAACCTTCACCCGTATTCCATGTAGGAGCACAAACACCGGAAACATTGATACTTGTATGCGCCCAGTTACCTGCTGCAGTTGGTGCTGCATTGGCTGCTCCTATCCCTCCATCTGGAATAGCAGCACACTGGTTGCTTGTAAAAGTTTGAGTGCCCGGACCAACTCCTGAAGTAACATTTGCAGAAAGGGCAACGCATCCGCCTGTACAAACAGTAGTTGTTGCAGGAGTTATAGATACAGTAGGAGGTCCGCTATAAGTTCCGCTATAAGTGGAAGTACATCCATTTCCATCATTTACAGAAAATGAATAGGTTTGACCCGGCGTTAATCCTGTGATCACTGCATTACCGCCGGATGATACCGTAGTTGATGCTAATGTTCCTGCACCGGTATTTGTCACCGTATAAAAAGCAGTGAAGAATTGCGGGTAACCGCCAGTAATATTAACAGAAACACTTCCATCGCAGGCAGGGCTTGGTGCAAAAGATATCGGGTTCAAAAATGTTATTGAGATCGGAGTTCCGATATCATAACAACCATCACCATCATTATCATGATAAGGCAGATCGGTAGCATCAGCAGTTATCGGAACAAACAAAAGTGTATTTGTAGGTGAACTTGGCGAAGCATATCCGGGAACCGGTGGAAGACTTAGCAAAGGTGAACAGGCTCCCGATGAATTTGTATTGAATCCCCCGGAATTGGCTGTTGTAAAATCTTCGCCTGTCCAATAATATCCTGTCCAGTTAGGATCAAGGTCCGGATCCGGAACTGTAGGACCGGCTCCTGTATAGATTGCATACATCAAACCCGGTACACAAAGAAGACAACCTGCTCCCGGTAATGAATAGTTGTTGTTGGATACAAGGTTTGTTGTTCCGCCCGGGCACAACACAACCTGTGTAGTTCCATTTGCCAAAACAGTTTGTGTTCCATTGGTGTGGGTTACTGTTATTGTACCGGCATCTGAACCGCAACAGGATGGCTCAGTAAAAGTAAATGGTGGAATGATCGGCGCACCCGCTGCGGAATAAACAGCAGTTACGGTACAACTTCCGCCCGTACCATTTGAAGCAGGAAGTGACCAGGCTTGTGGACTGGTAAACGGAGCATTGAATACAACACTTCCACCGCAGGAACTGCTTATAGTAAGTGTTCCTGTTGTAGGTAAACAACCTGTGGTGAGGCTTCCTGACAGGACATAGCCACCGGCCACACAACCACCAGGCGTTGCCGTTAGTGTGTTACAACTGGGTGCAGTATAATTTGTCGGTAATATCACCGGGGCGCCTGCTGCAGAAAACACAGCAGTCACACTACAGGTATTTCCGTTTCCGCAAATATTAGGAATGGAATAATTGATAGGACTTACAAACGGAGCATTTATTACCTGGCTTCCACCACAGGAATTGGTAACAGTAAGTGTTCCGCTTGCCGGCGGAGCAGGTACGGTTACAGCGCCTGTAAGTGTAAAGTGACCAGCTGAACAAACGCCCGGAGTAGCGGTTACGATATTGCAATTGGTAACGCCTGCACCCGCATTACCACTGTTTGTCTGGTTAAAATTGATAACACCCGCCTGGTCGGAATAATTCGTGATCAACATCATGTACCATTGGCCGGCAACAGCTGCAGGTATGGTTGCTGTTTCAACTGCAGCAGTTGAATAACTACAATCAACGATATTGCCCGCAGCAAGTCCCGTACACATGGCTGCCTGGGAAGCGAAAGGTCCCCATAATACAAAGTCAACATCTATTCCTACACCACCAAACGTTTGTTGCGAAATATTAAAAGTAACAGGACCGCTTGTAGCGATATTCATAAAATAGAATGCGGGATTGGGTGCTGTAAGCAGGCAACCATACATACCGCTACCACCTATTGAAGGAACTCCTGTTGTATTACAATAATCATATGAAACCCCTGTACAAAATGGTTCAGCAGATGCGCAGGTCGCATTTGCAGTTGTTCCGCTACAGGTAGGGCCCGCCTGTGCACAAATGGAGAAGGTACCTGGATTGTCATTTCCATATTCCCAAAACCTGATGAATATTGTTGTTCCCGGCGTAAGACCTGTTTCGGTAAGAGACGGCATTAAACCGTTTGCACTTCCGTCATCATTACAATCGAGCAGGGTTAAAGAACCGCATGCGCCGGTATACACAGCCATACCTCCGTCGGTTATTCCCCCGGTATTTGTGTCAAAAGTAATGGAGCCACTCGCGGGCACCACAGCGCTGAACCAAACATCGCCACCACTGTAATTGGCGCATCCGGGGTTTCCAACACCGGGTGTATTTGTAGCGCCAGTGGTTGTATACTGTGTGAAAGTACATGAAGTGCCAACGGGAATGGCGGTTGCAGTACATGGATTATCATTTGCAGGCTGTGCTTTTGCACAATTTGCAAGTGCTACCAGGTAAAAGAATACGAGTAGTGATTTCTTAAAGGATAATTTCGTCATAGTTATTTTTTCAATAAGTAGGATCTATTTAAAAAATTGAAGTGGATCTTTTCTGCATTCATTGCATCTTTTAGTTCTGCAGAATCAAATGTTGGTTCCACAATTATTTTTACCAGGCCGGCAGAAACAAATTGTGAATTGATAAACCCTTTCTTCGATTTTAGAAATAGAAGTGTTTTTTTGTGATCGGCATCAGTTAAACAGGATTTGATTTCAACAGTAAATACTTTGGAAACGCCTTCTAACAGGTTTTTTCCCTGGGCTTTATTGTTGTTTATTTTTGATTGAACATCGGCGGGCATATTTGCATAATCTGTTTTCATGATACCGGATACGATCGCTGCATCTTCAGCAGGGTTCATCTCCTTTTTACCAGCTGTTGAATTATGGTTATTAATAGTCACCTGGTTTGAATTTTTTACAGTTGATTTTTTCCCTTCAACAGGAGTTGAAGAAGATTTCTGTTTAAATCCAATTGCTGATTTGGGGGAGTCGGTTGCTGCAGCTTTTTTTGAATGCGATTCCTGCGCAACCAGCGTGTTACTAATAGAGATAGCAAACACCAAAATACATGTCAATTTACTCATAGTAGTTTAGTAGCAGTTTTTAGCAGTTTTGAGGATCGTGTAAAATCCGGTAGAAACTCTTACACGACGCTTTGAAAGGTTGTTTTTCCAGGTGGGGTGGATCTAAGAATTATATTAAAATAGCCGAGGGGGAAAGATCATTCATCGGACCTATTGGAATATAAGGGAAGTTAACAAATTTTTAGATATGTTTAACAAAATTGGACAAAATGTCTTTAACTGTCGGTGAAAGCGATCGAATGTGTAATATTTATACTACAAATTGCATAATCAGCAGCCGAAAAGCCAAATTCAGGGCATAAAATGATAGTCCTTTTATGGGAGTTTTTATATCCCCGCAGCCAGGATCCGGTATCCGGATCCTGCACCTGCTATTCTCTGCAAAATCATCCCCACACAATTTTAAAATTGTTTTTATCGTTTAAGAGTCCTATTTTAGTAATTGAGCATGCAATTATATACAAGTCATATCAATACAGTTTCAACAACAACTCCGGTTGTTAATACGGTTGTTACTACTACGACAACAACCACAACCCGTTAGGGTTGTACATTACCATATTATCAAGGGGCAATTGCTTAACTAAGATGAAGGCTTATTCACAGCCAACAACATTTATCACACAAATTTCAACTATGCAGGTTTTAAAATTCGGGGGCACATCTGTCGCCAATGCGGAAAATATCAATAAAGTGATCGCTATTGTAAAGGATATTATTTTAAAAGACAAGGCAATCGTCATTGTTTCAGCACTCGGCGGCGTCACGGATCTTTTACTGGATGCTGCTGCACTTGCTGCAGATGGAAAAGAAACATACAAACAAAAACTTGAACTGCTGGAAGAACGCCATCTTGATTGCGTATACCAGCTTGTACCAGCTGCACAACGAACAACATTGTTGAGTGTTGTTAAAAGCTCCTGCAATGAAATAAAGGAATTGTGCAATGGTATTTTCCTGTTGGGAGAACTTACGGTAAGATCTAAAGACAGGATCAGCAGTTATGGAGAATGGCTCTCATCACGCATCATAACGGAAGCCTGTAACGCTGCAGGCATACCTGCACAATGGAAAGATTCACGTGAACTTATTCTAACCAACACAGCTCACACCGCTGCAGAAGTTGATTTTAATATTACGAACGAAAAGATCAAACAATTCTTTCCTGCACAATCGGCACCGGTTTTCATAATACCAGGCTTTATTGCAGCGGATAAAAATGGAATCACCACAACATTGGGCAGGGGAGGCTCTGATTATACAGCAGCAATCGTTGCTGCAGCTGTTGATGCCGATAATCTTGAAATATGGACAGACGTTAGCGGAATGATGACAGCTGATCCAAGGCTTACGGCCAACGCAAAAATAATTCCTAACATCTCTTACCAGGAAGCAATGGAGTTATCTCACTTTGGCGCCAAAGTTATTTACCCTCCAACCATACAACCGGTAATGAGTAAAGGCATTCCTGTATGGATAAAAAATACATTTGCTCCTACTGATTACGGGACCGTTATTGCAAACAGGGATCATCCGGATATTGCGCTTAAAGCAGGCGATAAAAATATCGTTCGTGGTATTTCAAGCATCAACAATATTTTTTTAATCAGCCTCGAAGGAAGTGGTATGGTGGGTATTCCCGGGTTTTCAAAAAGATTGTTTGAAGCATTGAGCAATGAGAAGATCAATGTGATACTGATCACACAAAGTTCTTCTGAACATTCTATCAGTGTTGCCATTGATGGTAATCTTGCCGAACGTGCAAAGCTTGCTGTTGATACAGCATTCGCCAATGAGATCGCATTGCAAAAAGTGGAACCTCTAAAAATAGAAAGCGATCTTTCTATTGTTGCATTGGTTGGCGAAAATATGAAGGATCATACAGGTGTAAGTGGTCGCATGTTTAGTGCCATGGGTAGAAATGGTGTGAACATCAGGGCCATTGCACAAGGCTCGTCTGAAAAAAATATTTCCTCTGTGATCGCAACAAAAGATGTTCGTAAAGCGATCAACGTATTACATGAAGAATTTTTTGAAACTACTTATAAACAGGTGAATATTTTTCTTGCAGGAACAGGTAATGTAGGTAATAAATTGTTGGGCCAGCTTGAGAAACAACTTTCTTTTTTACTCAAACAATTACATTTGCAGGTAAGGCTCACCGGTATTTGCAACAGTCGCAAAATGCTTATACAGGAAGAAGGTATCGCATTAGATGAATGGAAAGGAAAACTGGAAGCATCTGCACCTGCAGATATACAGCAATTTGTTGAAGAGATCATTGCACGCAACCTGCGCAACACTATTTTTGTAGATATAACTGCCAATGATAAAGTTGCTTCTGTATATGATCAGCTATTGAAAAAAAGTATTTCAGTGGTTGCCTGCAATAAGATCGCCGCATCTTCTGTTTATGGCAATTATAAAAATCTTAAAGACCTTTCCAGGGAATTCAATGCACAGTTTTTATTTGAAACAAATGTAGGAGCAGGGTTGCCCATCATTGGGACGCTAAATGACCTCATGAGAAGTGGTGATCGTGTAAATAAAATTGAAGCAGTATTAAGCGGTACCTTGAATTTTGTTTTTAATAATTATGACGGGAAAAGAAAGTTTGCAGAAGTAGTAAAGAAGGCGCAGGATGAAGGATACACTGAACCTGACCCAAGACTTGATCTTGGTGGAACAGATGTTATGAGAAAGATCATGATCCTTGCGAGGGAAGCTGGTGAACAAATTGAAATGGAGGATATCAGTAACCGTTCATTCATGCCCGCATCCTGCATGCAAGGAAGTGTTGAGCAATTTTACCAGGAAATGGAAAAACATGAATCACATTTTAAATCGCTTTTTGAAAAAGCAAACAGTGCCGGGAATAAATTAAAATTTGTTGCAAGCTTCAACAATGGAAAAGCTTCTGTAGGGTTACAGGATATTGATCCGGCACATAACCTTTATCATTTGTATGGAAAGGATAACATCGTTTTGTTTTATACCGACCGTTACAAAGATCAACCACTAGTCGTTAAAGGAGCCGGCGCAGGTGCCGATGTTACAGCGAGTGGCGTGTTTGCTGATATAATAAGAGCTGCTAAAAATTTATGATCTAAGATTTAAGTTGTAAGATTTGTTCTTTGGAAATTTGGGTCTTACATCTTCGATCTTCGATCTTACATCTTAAATTATTCGTAATGAAATCAATCACCGTAAAATCCCCCGCCTCCGTTTCAAACCTTTGTTGTGGGTTCGATATACTTGGAATGGCTTTGAATGAACCATTTGATATTATCAAGCTATCCTTAAAGGATGAGCCAGGTATCATCATTCAACATACCGATCACTACCAGTTACCCGTAACTGCAGATAAGAATATCGCAGGAGTGGCGCTACAGGCCATGATGAATGCGCTGGACTATAAGAATGGCTTTGAGATCATTATCAGCAAACAAATAAAACCCGGCAGTGGTATTGGCTCCAGTGCGGCTAGTGCAGCCGGTATTGTTGTAGCCGCAAACGAATTGCTGGGCAGGCCATTTGGTAAAAGGGACCTGGTTACTTTTGCAATGGAAGGAGAAGTGATTGCAAGTGGTTCACGTCATGCTGATAACCTTGCTCCCTGTATCTATGGAGGTTTGGTTTTGATCAGGGATACTGCAACGCTTGATATCATTCCATTGAACACACCACCACTCTTTATAACCATTGTTCATCCACAAATAGAAATAAAAACTTCTTACGCAAGAGAAATACTTCCAAAAGAAATTCCTTTAAAAAGTGCAGTTGTGCAATGGGCCAATGTAGCGGGCCTGGTAACAGGTTTTTTAAAAAATGATTATGCACTCATCGCTCGTTCACTGGAAGATATTATTATTGAACCTGTAAGAAGCAAACTGATTCCTGGTTTTGATATTGTAAAATCAAAATGCAAAGAAGCAGGCGCTTTGGGTGGTGGTATTTCAGGAAGTGGGCCATCTTTATTCATGCTTAGCGAAAAAGAAGAAACAGCAAGAGAAGTAGAAGCTATCATGAGGAATATTTATGATCAGCTTGCAATAGAATACAAGACCTATACAACTACGATTAGTCAAAATGGTGTTGAAGTTATTGAGTAAATATTGAATTCTGTTATACGTGAAGATTAAAATGAATTTTCAATATTCAACGTACAATGTTCAATATTCATCGGAACTGCATTGCGACAATCAAATTAAATTCAACAGCTGATGTCTGATTGCTGAAATCTGATATCCAAAAAAGATACTAACGAATCATGCAATACTACAGTCTTAACAAACAATCTCCGTCAGTAAGTTTCAAAGAAGCTGCCATTAAGGGACAGGCGCCGGATAAAGGATTGTATTTTCCGGAAACAATTCCGCAGGTTGATAAAGATCTTATTCGAAATATTGATCGTTATTCAAATGAAGAACTTGCCTTTCGTGTTATACAGCCGTTCATTGGCGATGAGATTCCGGCAGAAACACTTTTTGAAATTGTAAAAGAGACCGTGAATTTTCCAATACCACTTGTACATGTGAATGACAATATTTTTTCACTTGAATTGTTTCATGGAAATACATTGGCGTTTAAAGATATTGGCGCAAGGTTCATGAGCCGTTGCCTTGGACATTTTGTAAAGGGCAATGGAAGAAAAGTTACCGTATTGGTTGCTACATCAGGGGATACAGGTGGCGCCGTTGCCGATGGTTTTTATGATATTGATGGAGTAGAAGTGGTGATCTTATATCCTTCCGGTAAAGTAAGTATGGTTCAGGAAAAACAGCTTACAACACTCGGAAAAAATATTCATGCACTGGAAGTGAATGGAACTTTTGATGATTGCCAGAAAATGGTGAAGCAGGCGTTTGCTGATAAAGAACTCAGCGAAAAATTATTTCTCACTTCTGCCAATTCTATAAATGTTGCAAGGTGGTTGTCGCAACAATTCTTTTATTTCTTTGCATATAAACAATGGCTCAATAAAAATGAACCGCCTGTTATCTGTGTGCCAAGCGGCAACTTTGGAAATATCTGTGCAGGATTGCTTGCAAAAAGATCGGGACTTCCTATTGATCATTTTATTGCAGCATGCAATGCCAATGATGTAGTTCCGAAATTCATGCAAACAGCATCATACAGATCACAACCTTCAGTTGCAACCATCTCGAATGCAATGGATGTTGGTGATCCAAGTAATTTTGTTCGTATTCTTGAATTGTTTAACAATCAATTTGCTGAGCTGGAAAAAGTATTGTCTGCTTATAGCGTCAATGATGCAGAAACAAAACGCAATATTGAAAAAATATATAACCAACACAATTACCTGCTCGATCCACATGGAGCAGTTGGATATGCTGCGTTGCAAAATTACCTAAGCGTCAATCCTGGAAAGCAAGGCATATTTATGGAGACAGCTCATCCAGTAAAATTCTATGATGTAGTGGAACCATTGCTGAAAATAAAAATTGATCTTCCTTCTGCTGTGAAAAATATTGTCGATAAACCCAAACAAGCAACTGCGATCAATGCTGATTATGAAACAATGAAATCATTCGTGTTGGGTTTAGATTAATTTATTGACTAGCGTTATAACTTTAATACATTACTCATAGCTCATGGCTATCAGCTATGAGTTTTTTCAAATACACAACCATTTCCTTAAACGATGGCGTTTTCCTGAATATATAATTTACACCAAGCTTTTTTGCTTCTTCATTATCTTTATCTGCATGCGAGGTTGAGCACATGATCACCGGCACATTTTTTAAAGCTTCTATTTTTTTTATTTCACGCAGGCATTGGATGCCTGTCACACGTGGCATATTTTGATCAAGAAAAATAAAATCAGGAATGCGGTCCTTGTTGTCTTGTAATTTTTCCAATGCTTCAATACCGTCAGCAGCAGTTATACATTCAATGCCTGCATCTATTTCATGAAGCGCAGATATAAAAAATTCCTGGTCATCAACATCGTCATCGGCAAGGAAAAAGAGAGGTTTTTTAGTCATGTTTGGTTCAGGGATTCAATTTGGGAATTCTACAATTTGAAAATTTGGAAATGAAGATACTCAATAAATTAAAATGTGTTTTTAATTAGCTCATTTCCAAATCTCCCAATTTTATAATCAATCCTGCTTCACAACTTTCCTTTCCTTCACCATCGGCAATGCAATAATAAATTCTGAACCGATGCCAGGTTTGCTCTTTGCATAGATATAACCATTGTGTTTGTCTGCAATTTTTTTGCATATAGCGAGACCAATTCCAGTTCCTTCAAAAGTGGAACTGCTGTGCAGGCGTTTAAAAATTACAAATATTTGTTCGGCATATTTTTCTTCGAAGCCAATGCCGTTATCGGAGACCGTTATGGTGCTAAAATCATCATAATGTAATTTTTTATCAATGCCGGGTATTAACATGCCCTTTATTTTTTCAGACCTTATCGTGATCTTTGGAACACTGTCTTTTCCCTGGAATTTAAGCGCATTGTAAATAAGATTTTGAAAAAGCTGGGAGAACATACTTGGTACGATCGAATGAACAGGCAGATCCGATACTTCAATGACAGCATTTTTTTCGGCGATCTCCAATTCAAGATCAGATAATACATTTCGGATAATATCATTCAGATCGGTTTCTTTAAAGGCGTCTACATTTGAAGAGAACCTCGAAAAATCCAGGATGTCTTCTATGAGCAACTGCATTCTCCTCGACGAACGTTCTATCTTATATAAATAATCCTTGCAGTGTTCATCCATTGATTCTTTGTGTTTGGTGAGCAGTGTATCAGTAAACATCCTGATCTTTCTAAGTGGCTCCTGCAAATCATGCGAAGCGATATAAGCAAAATTGTCAAGATCTTCATTAATGGTTTTTAATTGCACGATCGTATTCACCAGTTGCTGATTCAATCGGATTACCTGCTCTTCCGATTTTTTTCTTACCTCTATTTCTTTTGCAAGATTGTCATTTACACTACGCAGTTTTTGTTCCTGTGCAAGCAGGCGGTAATTTTTTTTATAGAGATCAATGTAAACAGCTACTTTCGCCCTCAACAACTCGGCATTAATGGGTTTATAAATATAATCAACTGCGCCGGCCTTATATCCTTTGAAAACATTTTCATCACTATAATTATGTGCCGTTATGAAAATGATAGGAATATGGCGAAGTTTTTCACGTTCATAAATAAGTGTCGCCGTTTCAAAGCCGTTGAGGTTTGGCATTTTTACATCCATCAATATCATAGCGAAATCAAATTCTGTCAATAATATTTTTAATGCCTGCCTGCCGGAATTTGCTTTAACAAAAATATATCCGTCGGGCTCGAGTATCGATTCGATTGAAAGTAAATTGTCTTCCCTGTCATCTACCAGTAAGATCTTTTGCATGTAGTAAAATGTTTTCTGTGTACTAAATGTTTTTTGGTCAGCTTTAGATCATGGCTCATCATCGTTGTGTCACTCACTTATGCTGTATATCTCTGCTAAACTTTTTTAACGCCAAGGCGCAGAGCAAACCCTGCGCCTTGGCGTCTCTGCCGTAAAACTTATTTATAAAACCAAATTCTCATCAATGATAATAACTGGTCTATCTTCAATGGTTTTGTTATATAATCGGATGCACCTGCATCAATACATTTCTGCCTGTCACCCTTCATCGCTTTTGCAGTAACGGCAATGATTGGTAGCGAACTGTTCTTATGTTCCCTTCTTATTTTTTGTGTTGTTTCATATCCATCCATTTCCGGCATCATGATATCCATGAGCACCATTTCTATTCTCGTGCTTTCTTCATTGATGATATTGATCGCTTCCTGACCGCTTTCTGCAGTGATTACATTGATGTTGTATCTTTCAAAAACAGTAGTAAGCGCAAACAGGTTTCTTACATCATCATCAACAACCAAAATATTCTTGCCTGTCAAAATATCTTCTTTGATGCGGATATTCTCAATGATCTTTCTTTTTTCTGCAGGCAGATCTTTGTGATTGATATGCAGGTGCAACACTGTTTCTTCAAGCAGGTTTTCCAATGATTTTACACCTTTCATCAAAACACTGTTGGAATTCCTGTTGAGCAGTTTCAATTCATTTTTGTTGAAGTCCTTTGCTGAATAAACAATCACGGCTGCAAGTTTTTTCTTGAGTTCTGCAACACGGTTTACCAGTTCAGCGCCGCCAATATCCGGGAGTGTGTAATCAAGGGTGATACAATCATAGTCATTCTTTTCTATCATTGCTACTGCATCGGTTCCATTACCTGCAATACTAACTTCAATATTATCTGACTGCAGCACCTTCGCAATTTGCGACGATTCTATTTCATTATCTTCCACTACCAGCACTTTCTTAACAGGCTTGTCATTGTAAGTAATAATATCATCGAACAGTTCATTCAGTGATTCATTTTCAAGCGGCTTTAATAAAAAGCTGCGTGCACCTCTTTTTAAAGCCAATAAGCGATTCTCTTCACCTGATATTACATGGATAGGAATATGACGGAAATTGAGATCGTTGTGTAAAAGCTCTAATACTTTCCAGCCACTTGTATCAGGTAATTTTACATCGAGGGTGATCGCAATAGGAGTGAACCTGTTTATAAAATCAAATACTTCAATGTAACTAACGGCAACGATTGCCTTTAGATTTTCCTGTCTAGCTTTATCAATCATGATCTTTGCAAAACGCAGATCATCCTCGATGATCAATACTACTTTATCTGTACTTTGAATGTTAACCCTGTCGTCACCAGTTTCATTGATCATCTCGTTTACAAGGTTCAGGTTTTTTGTATCAGCCTTGTCATTTGCAATGCCGATAGAGTTGAGTAGTGTATCTATATCACCTGAGTCACTGCCAAGTTTGATTGAAGCATAAGTTGCCGGATCGAGGCTCTCCTTCACCGTTATCATTTCAAGATTATCAAGCGGCAGGAATAAGGTAAATGTGCTTCCCTGTCCTGAGTTACTTTGCAATTCAATTGTGCCTCCAAGTAATTCTGCAAGTCCACGACTGATAGAAAGCCCCAATCCTGTTCCTCCATATTTACGACTGGTTGAACCTTCTGCCTGCTGGAACGCTTCAAAGATGATGTTTTGTTTTTCCTGCGGGATACCGATTCCTGTATCGCTGATGGAAAATGCAACAACTTCTTTTGCATTATCAAGACTTGGTATACCATGCTTCCAGGTATTTTCTGCCTTATAGATACTCAGTTTTACTTCTCCTTTTTCAGTAAACTTAAATGCGTTCGACAAAAGATTTTTTAATATCTGGTTGAGACGTTGAATATCTGTTTCCATTGTATCTGCCAGGCGCCTGTCTGTTTCGATTGTGAATTTCAAATGCCTTGCTTCAGATATCGGTTTGAATGTTGTTTCAACGAATGAAGCAATTTCAGTATAGCGAACAGGTGAAATATTCGCTGTGATAAATCCTGATTCAATTTTAGAAAGATCAAGAATGTCATTGATCAATTGAATTAGGTCATCACCACATGAGTGGATCGTTTTTGCATAACGGATCTGTTTATCATTCAGGTTGCCTTCATTGTTCTCGTACAGTTGTTGAGCAAGTATCAGCAAACTATTAAGCGGCGTTCTTAACTCATGCGACATGTTTGCAAGGAATTCTGATTTGTATTTCGAGGTCAACTGCAACTGTTCTGCTTTTTCTTCCAGTGAACGCCTTGCTTCTTCCACTTCCTGGTTCTTCAACTCTACTTCATTTTTTTGTTTAACAAGTAACAGTGCTTTATCCTGCAACTCATCATTTGTCCTTCTTAATTCTTCCTGTTGAACTTTCAGCTCACTTGCAAGTGATTGTGATTGCGCAAGCAATTCTTCCGTACGTGAATTGGCTTCAATTGTATTCAATACGATACCGATACTTTCTGTAAGCTGTCCAAGGAAGTCAAGGTGCGTTTCACTGAATGCATCAAGCGATGCAAGTTCAATTACCGCTTTCACTTTGGTTTCAAATAATACCGGCAATATGATAAGATTTGCCGGAGCCGCCTTACCAAGTCCTGATTTGATATTGATGTAATTGCTCGGTACGTTCGATAAAATGATCCTTTCTTTTTCAAACGCAACTTGTCCAACAAGGCTTTCTCCTATGCCAAATTCCTTTGATAAATGTTTATCAGATTTATAACCATAAGATGCAAACAAGCTTAATTTCACATCCTGTAATTCTTCATCCTGTTTTAAGATATAGAATGCTCCGTAGTGTGCAGATACCACCTGCGCCAATTCTGAAAGGATACGTTTTGTTACAGTGTTCAAGTCTTTTTGTCCCTGTAACATTTGTGTAAACTTCGCAAGGTTTGATTTCAACCAATCCTGTTCCTGATTCAGCAATGTTGTTTCACGAAGATTGGTGATCATCTGGTTGATGGTGTCTTTCAATGCTTCTACTTCACCTTTCGCTTCCACACGAATGTTACGGGTAAGATCTCCTTTTGTTACCGCAGATGCAACCTCAGAAATAGAACGTACCTGTGTTGTAAGATTTTGTGCAAGCTGGTTCACGTTCTCTGTAAGGTTTTTCCATGTACCTGATGCACCCGGCACACTTGCCTGTCCGCCCAAACGACCATCCACACCAACTTCACGTGCCACGCTCGTTACCTGGTCGGCAAATACCGCAAGTGTATCAATCATCTCGTTGATCGTTTCGATCAACTGTGCAACTTCACCTCGTGAAACGATGGTAAGTTTTTGTTTCAAATTGCCCGTAGCCACTGACGTTACCACCTTTGCAATACCACGCACCTGGTTGGTAAGATTGGATGCCATCATGTTCACGCTATCTGTAAGATCCTTCCATGTTCCCGCAACACCCTTTACTTCTGCCTGTCCGCCCAGCTTACCTTCTGTACCAACTTCACGGGCCACACGGGTAACCTCAAACGCAAATGAGTTAAGCTGTTCCACCATCGTGTTGATGGTATTTTTAAGATCAAGAATTTCTCCTTTTACATCGATGGCAACTGTTTTGGAAAGATCACCACTTGCCACCGCCTTTGTTACCTCGGCAATATTTCGCACCTGTGCAGTAAGATTACCTGTCATTGAATTCACAGAGTCGGTAAGATCTTTCCATGTTCCTGCAACACCGGGCACGAATGCCTGTCCACCCAATTTTCCATCGGTACCAACCTCACGTGCCACACGTGTTACTTCTGATGCGAAGGCACGCAACTGATCCACCATCGTGTTCAATGTTTCTTTTAATTGCAAAATTTCTCCACGAACATCCACAGTTATCTTTTTCGACATATCTCCATTTGCAACAGCGATCGCAACTTCAGCAATGTTTCGCACCTGTGCGGTAAGATTACCCGCCATTTGATTCACAGAATCGGTAAGATCTTTCCATGTTCCTGCAACACCGGGAACGTTTGCCTGTCCTCCTAATTTTCCATCCGTACCCACTTCACGGGCAACCCTTGTTACTTCAGAAGCAAATCCACGCAACTGGTCAACCATCGTGTTGATCGTATTTTTCAATTCGAGAATTTCGCCCTGTACATTCACCGTGATCTTTCTTGATAAATCACCATTGGCAACAGCTGTTGTTACCTCGGCGATGTTACGTACCTGGCTGGTAAGGTTAGACGCCATTTTATTTACGGAGTCTGTAAGGTCTTTCCATGTACCGCCAACACCGGGTACGTCGGCCTGTCCGCCAAGCTTTCCTTCTGAACCTACTTCACGTGCAACCCTTGTTACTTCCGATCCAAAAGAGTTAAGCTGATCCACCATCGTGTTGATCGTATTTTTCAATTCAAGAATTTCGCCCTTAACGTCCACCGTTATCTTCCTTGATAAATCACCTTTTGCAACGGCTGTTGTTACTTCAGCAATATTTCTTACCTGGCCGGTAAGGTTTGAGGCCATTCCATTTACAGAGTCGGTAAGGTCCTTCCATACACCACCAACGTCTTTTACAGCAGCCTGTCCACCCAATTTTCCTTCTGAACCTACTTCACGTGCCACACGTGTTACTTCGGATGCAAAACTTCTCAACTGCTCTACCATCGTATTGATCGTATTCTTCAACTCAAGAATTTCTCCTTTCACATCCACATCAATTTTTCTTGAAAGGTCGCCTGTTGCAACGGCTGTTGTTACCTCTGCGATATTTCTTACCTGTGATGTAAGATTACCTGCCATGATATTTACAGAGTCAGTAAGGTCTTTCCATGTTCCGCCAACACCCGGCACGTCTGCTTGTCCACCCAGTTTTCCTTCGGAACCTACTTCACGTGCCACACGGGTAACTTCAGAACCAAATGAATTCAGCTGATCCACCATTGTATTGATGGTATCTTTCAACTCAAGAATTTCACCTTTAACGTCCACCGTTATCTTTCTTGATAAATCGCCTTTTGCGACGGCTGTTGTTACTTCGGCGATATTACGTACCTGGCCCGTAAGGTTAGAGGCCATCCCGTTTACAGAGTCGGTAAGATCCTTCCACGTACCAGCCACACCTTTTACCTGCGCCTGTCCACCAAGTTTACCTTCGGTACCAACTTCAAGTGCCACACGTGTTACTTCGGAAGAAAAAGAATTGAGCTGGTCCACCATGGTATTGATCGTGTTTTTCAACTCAAGAATTTCTCCCCGCACGTCCACAGTAATTTTTCTTGATAAGTCGCCTTTAGCCACAGCTGTTGTTACTTCTGCAATGTTACGTACCTGACCGGTAAGGTTAGACGCCATCTGATTTACAGAATCGGTAAGATCTTTCCATACACCACCCACACCTTTCACCTTTGCTTGTCCGCCGAGTTTTCCTTCGGAACCAACCTCACGAGCCACACGTGTTACTTCGGAAGAGAATGAGTTTAACTGATCCACCATGGTGTTGATCGTATCTTTCAATTCAAGGATCTCACCTTTCACATCCACTGTAATTTGTCTTGACAAATCGCCTTTTGCTACAGCTGTTGTTACTTCTGCAATGTTACGTACCTGACCGGTAAGATTACTTGCCATTTGGTTTACTGAGTCAGTGAGATCCTTCCATGTACCAGCCACACCCTTTACCTGTGCTTGTCCGCCAAGTTTTCCTTCGGTACCAACTTCAAGCGCCACACGTGTTACTTCAGATGAAAATGAATTGAGCTGATCAACCATGGTATTGATCGTATTTTTCAATTCAAGGATTTCTCCTTTTACATCCACGGTAATTTTTTTCGAAAGATCACCTTTTGCAACGGCTGTTGTTACCTCCGCAATATTTCTAACCTGTGCGGTAAGGTTTGATCCCATTTGATTCACTGAATCTGTAAGATCTTTCCATACACCGGCAACACCTTTTACTTTTGCCTGTCCACCCAGTTTACCTTCGGAACCAACCTCACGTGCCACACGTGTAACCTCCATGGAAAATAAATTCAACTGTTTAACCATGTCATTTACTTCGCGGGCAATGCGTACAAACTCGCCTTGCATTTTATGATCGCCAATTTCAAGTGACATTTGTTGTGAAAGATTTCCCTTTGCTACAGAGCTGATAACGTGTGCAATTTCAATTGTTGGATGAACAAGATCGGAGATAAGTGTATTCAAAGAATCAATTCCTTTTTTCCAGGAACCCTTTGCAGAAGGTGCTTCAATTCGTTCCGTAAGCTTTCCTTTTTTACCAATACTGTTTCCTGCCTTGGTAAATTCCTGCATCATTTTTTCGTTAAGGGATATTATTTCATTGAGTGTATCATATATTTTTCCATCAACGCCGGTTTGGTCTATTGGCATTCTTACGGCAAAATTGCCATTCTTTACTTCTATTAAAACCTGTAGTAGTTTCTGCTTGTTGAGATCAACGTGGCCATTATGGCCATTGCTGCCATTTTTCCCGTTGTGCCCGTTTTTTAAAGCAGGTGGGATTACAGTTTTTTTTAATTTGGTTTTTGAAATTTTTGAATGGCCATTGCCATTGATTGTGGTTTGTAGTGCCGGGGTCGCCAGCTTTTTTTTGGTATGCATACAGCGTATTTAATTAATAATTGGTACAATCAAAATGGAAATAACATCACGCCGTTAGGGTAATGCGTGATTCTCAATTAGTAATTCTTAAATAAACTGCATGAAGCAATTGTATTAGAAGCAGTAGGTTTTGGTAATACTCTTAAAAGTAGCCCCGAATGGTTCGGTGTGATTCAGTTTTTTAAAATTAACAAGTTTTTTAATAGGGTGATGATTTTTGTAAAGAAATTTATTGTAGACAGTGCCCTCATCATGAAATTTTAGAGCTGTTATAATATTTATGTGGAAAAACACGTTAATAAATTCCAATATAGTTAACAGTTTTTATGGCTGTGCAGAAACAGAATTGTAGTAGCTTTGCAGCCTTAACTAAATGAAAAACTACTTTTTTTAATTTAACCTGTCGCTATTGCTGAATTTGTACTTCGTTAAAATCTAATTTTTACATAAATCCCCCGGTTATAAGTATGAAGAATACCTATTTAAGGAAGGTGCATGTTTTTTTCTCATCCTTGTTGATCTTAATGATTCATATTCCTTTTTCTTTTGCGAAGCTGAAGGATAAGGCGCCCAAGCGCAGGCCCGTAGCTGCAACACACGCTACTCATGCAAGTGCGGAAACGTCAGTAAAAGTAAGATCAGAACGTTCGCTTATTTATGATAGCCTCAAATTGAATATTCTTGGTCTTTCGCAAAAAGCTTTCGATTATGCGATCGACGGGCTGGATAAATTAAAAAGGGCTGGAAAGATCGTTAATGACCAGGTGATCTCGATCGTGGATTTTACTAAATCTTCCGCTGAAAAAAGATTATTTGTTATCGACCTTGAACATCAACAGTTATTGTTTAATACCTATGTTGCTCATGGTCAAAATTCCGGTAAAGAATTCGCTTCCCGTTTTTCCAATTCGCCTTCCAGCTATCAAAGCAGCCTTGGTTTTTATGAAACCACTGAAACATATAATGGCAGCAATGGTTATTCATTACATTTAACCGGCCTTGAAAGAGGTGTTAATGATAAGGCTGACGAAAGAGCGATCGTAATGCATGGTGCTGCTTATGTAAGTGAAGGGTATAAAAAGATGAAAGGCTACATGGGAAGAAGCTGGGGTTGCCCGGCGGTTCCTGAAAAATTAGCAAAACCGATCATCGATAAAATAAAGAACGGAACCTGTTTATTTATTTATAGCCCGAATAAAAAATACTTAAAACGTTCTAAGATCCTTAATAGTTAAAAGGCTTCATGTTCTTATTAAAAGACCAGTCCCCGTCCGAGCGATCCGACGGGGACAGTTGTTTATAAGAAAACGGAATTCTCAATATACAACCTACAATGTTCAATGTGCACGGGCAGCTTACTTGAATATTGAACATTGTAGGTTGGGTATTGAGAATTTATTCAAAAGCTAACAAAATGAAATCCTACCTTCACAAAAAATATCTCCATGAATCTAAGGCCGAAACTCACAGGTACAGGTGTAGCAATTGTAACTCCATTTACAAAAGATCATTCAGTGGATTTCAATGCATTAGGAAGGCTCATTGATTTTATCATTGATGGGGGAGTTGAGTATATTGTAACGCTTGGCACCACAGGCGAAACACCTGTTCTTAGTAAGGAAGAAAAGTTTGAGATCATTGATTTTACCTACGGACGTGTAAATGGGCGAATACCCGTAGTAGTTGGGATCGGCGGAAATGATTCCCGTTCTGTAGCAAAGGAACTTGAGACCTATCCGCTTGAAAAAGCTACAGCGGTACTCAGTGCAGGTCCTTATTACAATAAGCCTTCACAGGAAGGGTTGTTTCAGCATTACAGGTTATTATCTGAAGCTTCTCCCAAACCCATTTTATTGTACAATGTGCCTGGCCGTACAGGCCGAAATATCACTGCAGCTACAACATTAAGACTTGCACATGAATTTGAAAATATAGTTGGTATCAAAGAAGCAAGTGGCGACATGGCGCAGTGTATGCAGATCTTGCGTGACCGACCCGGAGATTTTTTAGTTGTTAGTGGCGATGACGCACTGGCACTACCACAAATGGGTTGCGGTATGGATGGTGTGATCAGCGTTGCGGCAAATAGTTTCCCCAAACAATTTTCTGATATGATCAGGCTTTGCCTGAAACAGGATCTTTCATCAGCCAAAAAAATAAACGATAACCTGATTGATGCTTACAATTTAATGTTTGAAGAAAATAATCCTGCAGGTGTAAAAGCATTTTTATACGAATTGGGTTTGATTGAAAATGAAATGAGACTGCCGGTAACGCCATTGAGTGGCGAGTTACATAAGGGCGTAAAAAAATATCTCAATAAATAAAATTGAAAACGATCCTATCTTTTATCCAGCCTATACGATCATCCTGTTTTGCTTTTTCTTTGATCGTTGTTTTCTCTTTTATGGGTATTCATTCAGTTGCCCAGGAGTATACTTTGCACCTGCAAGTGAAATCCCTGCGTGCTATAAATAGCGCAGATACAATCTATGTTGCAGGCAATTTTAATGGATGGGATCCAGGCGCAATTAAATACCAGCTAACTAAATCGGGAAATGTGTATAGTATTGATATTCCAATGCTTAAGGCGGATGACTACGAATTTAAGTTTACCCGTGGAAAATGGGAAAGAGTAGAAGTGCACAGCAATGGAACGGGGCTTGGTAACAGGCTTATTAAATTACAATCAGATACAACCGTTCAATACGAGATCGAAGACTGGCAGGATAATTTTTCCATGCCCGATAAAGCGCATACGGCTTCTTCACATGTGCACATTGTAGACACTGCTTTTTTAATTCCACAGTTGAACAGGACAAGAAAGGTCTGGATCTATTTACCTGAAGGTTATGCTAAGGCTAAGAATAAAAAGCGCTATCCCGTTTTATACATGTTTGACGGTCAGAATATTTTTGATGAATATACTTCCGGCTACGGTGAGTGGGGTGTGGATGAATGCCTTGATAGTCTCATAAAAGATGGTAAGCCGGCATGTATCGTTGTGGGTGTTGATGCCGGCCCAAAAAGGATCAATGAATACAAGCCTTATTACGATGAAAAGTATGGAGAAGGGGAAGGTGATCAATATGTTGATTTTTTGATAAAGACCTTAAAACCATACGTTGACAAGCATTACCGAACATTAAAAAGCAGTGACAATACACTCATCGCTGGAAGTTCACTTGGAGGTTTGATGTCATATTATGCTATGTTATCACACCCGGGAGTTTTTGGGAAAGCTGGTGTTTTTTCTCCTGCATTCTGGATAGCGCCACAGATAAAAGAACTCACCGATTCTGTAGGTGATAAGGTTAACGGAAAGATATTTTTTTACATCGGCCAGTTGGAAGGAGATGTCTATGTGGATGACATGAAAGAAATAGCAGACAGCATCGGCAAAAAATCAGACGCCATTATTTATACGGTCATCGATCCCGATAGCCAGCACAATGAGAAAGCCTGGAGAAAATGGTTTGCAGAATTTTATTGCTGGATGATGGGAGATGGGTTTAATAACCAGGTGAAGATTGAGAAGTGATTTGAAAATTTGAAGATATGTTGATTTGAAAATGTGAACACTTCAAATCTTCTTTTTTTCTAATCAACTAATTTTCAAATCTTCAAATTTTATAACAGGCTCCTTCCAAAGCCAATTCAGTTTCTTCAAATACTTCTTTTGCTTCAATGAGGAACTGATCCAGTAATTCATATTTGGAAGAAAAATGTCCAATGATCAATTTTCCTACTTTTCCCTTTTTTGCAATATCGGCGGCTTGTATCGTGGTACAATGAAACCTGGCAGCTGCTCTTTCATGCTGATCCTTTAAGTAAGTGGTTTCATGATATAGTACATCAACATTTTTTATTTTAGCAACAAGCTCTTCATCGTAAATGGTATCCGCACAATATGCATAGCTTTTAGGTTTTGCACTTGCATGTGTTACGTCAGCATTTGCAATCAGTACCCCTTTCTTGGTAATATAATCTTCTCCTTTTTGTAATTGATTATAATAGGCCGCAGGTATTTCGTAGGCCCTTACTTTATCAGGATCAATGCTTCTTGGTTTCTTTTTTTCACGGAATAAAAACCCCCAGCAATCAATGCGATGCTTTACACTGAAACATTCAATGTTCATTCTTTTTGTATTTGCAATGGGGCCCTCATTGTCAAGTGGATGGAAATATAATTTGTAACAAAGCGTAGTGCTTGCGGCTTCAAGTTGCATCCTGATAATATCCTCAAGCAATGGCGGCCCATATAAATGAAGGTCCTGTGTTCTGCTTAAAAGGCTCATGCTTGTAAGCAAACCCATCAATCCGAAATAATGATCTCCATGCAAATGCGAAATAAAAATATGGGTGATCTTGCTTTTCTTGATCTTGTATTTTGTCATTTGCAATTGAGTGCCTTCACCACAATCAATTAAAAATGCCTCATCATCATTTTGTAATATCTGGGCAGTAGGATTTCTACCAAAAGCTGGTATAGCTGAATTGTTTCCTAAAATGGTAAGTGCGAGCAAAGATTATTTATTTTGTTTATATAGCTTGTTTGCCAAGACTTGTTATTGTTTAAAAAAGCTGCATCATTCGGTTTCGTCTTTATCAAAATCAGCCATTAATTCTCTTTCAATTTCTTCCATTTGCACAATATCCCAGGCTTCACTTTCAGTGGGAGTCGTGTTCATTTCTTCAAGTAATTGGCTTTCTTCCAATAAATTTTCAATTTTTTCGTTTAATTCACAAATTACAAAAGAGCAGTTTTTTTCGTAAAATTGTTGTTGTAAGGAAGCTATTTTCTCGCCGACTTCCTTAGTGATCGTTTGCACGTTTTTCATATTTAAGATGACATGTGGGATGGGTTTGTCAGCATAATTAAGCAACAAAACACTTAGTTCATCTGTCATATTAGCAGAGATATCAGCTTCAATTGGTGTTATAACAGTGAATTTTTCTTTGGTATCTATTTTGACATTCATCTATGCGGTATTTAAGTATTAGTGTAAAATAAATTAAATTTCGAAGCAATAAAGTTTTTAAGTAGTTGTTTTATAAATAATATATCGAGGTGAGTTGATGAACAGTTGCTGATTGCTTTATTTCTTGTGTTGATTTGGTTAAGTAGCAGGTTTTTAACTTTTCAACATATCAACATTTATATTTTTCGATAAACTAATGGTATCAAATATTCGTTATTATTGTAACAATTAAAACTAAGAGAATGGATAATAATTTCTCAACACAGGTAAAAGAAATAATCTCCTACAGCCGTGAAGAGGCTTTAAGGCTCGGTAACGACTTCATAGGAACGGAGCATTTGGTATTGGGTCTTATCCGCGATGGTGAAAACACTGCGATCAAGATCCTGAAATCGCTGAATGTAGATCTGTATGAATTGCGCAAGGAGATTGAAATGGCAGTTAAAGATAAAACAGGTAAAAACATTGCCAACATAAATTCACTCCCACTAACCAAACAAGCAGAAAAAGTGATACGCATTACTGTACTGGAAGCCAAAGCGCTTAAAAGTTCTTTGGTAGAAAGTGAACATTTAATGTTATCAATCCTTAAGAATAAAGAAAATATTGCTACGCAGATATTGGGACAATTTGATGTGGACTATGACGTATTTAAAAATGAACTTGGCTTTGTAACAAGCAATCCTCCACAAGCTGAATTCAATGAAGAAGATGATTTCGATGAAGAAAGAAAACAATATGGTCAGCAACCACGTTCACAAAAAGGCGGTGGTGCAGCAGGTGCAGCAAAAACAAAAACGCCTGTACTCGATAATTTTGGAAGAGACATTACAAGATTGGCTGAAACAGGTTCATTGGATCCGATCGTTGGACGTGAGAATGAAATTGAAAGGGTATCACAAATATTATCCCGCAGGAAAAAGAATAACCCGATCTTAATTGGTGAACCAGGTGTGGGTAAAACAGCGATTGTTGAAGGTCTTGCATTGCGCATCGTTCAAAGAAAAGTATCAAGGGTATTGTTTGATAAAAGAGTAGTAAGTCTTGATCTTGCTGCATTGGTTGCCGGTACAAAATACCGTGGCCAATTTGAAGAAAGAATGAAAGCAATCATGAACGAACTTGAAAAGAATCGTGATGTGATCTTATTTATAGACGAGATTCATACGATCGTTGGTGCAGGTGGTGCCAGTGGTTCATTGGATGCTTCAAATATATTTAAGCCGGCTTTGGCACGTGGCGAACTACAATGTATAGGTGCTTCTACTTTGGATGAATACCGTATGCACATTGAAAAAGATGGTGCATTGGACAGGCGTTTCCAAAAAGTAATTGTAGAGCAGCCTTCTGTTGATGAAGCCATCGAGATACTTACAAATATTAAAAGCAAATACGAAGATTATCACAACGTAACTTATAGCAAAGAAGCGATCGAAGCATGTGTGAAATTAAGTGACCGTTATATGACCGACAGGCTTTTACCTGATAAAGCTATTGATGTGCTGGATGAAGTAGGAGCAAGAAAGCATATTAAAAATATCAATGTACCTGAAGCGATCCTCGAATTGGAAAAGAAGATCGAAGATATTAAGCTCGAAAAAAATAAAGTAGTTAAGAGCCAGAAATTTGAAGAAGCTGCTTCATTGAGGGATACAGAAAAACGCTTGCAGGAAGACCTGGAAAAAGCAAAGAATGCATGGGAAGAAGAAAGTAAGAACAAACGTTTCCCGATAGAAGAAGAAGATATTGCAGAAGTAGTACACATGATGACAGGAATTCCTGTTAAGAGAATGGTACAGGCTGAAACTGATAAATTGCGCCGCATGGGTGATGATCTTAAAGGTGCAGTAGTTGGCCAGCAGGATGCCATTTTAAAAGTAGTAAAATCAATACAGCGCAACAGGGTAGGTTTGAAAGATCCTAAAAAACCAATCGGAACTTTTATCTTCCTCGGTCCTACAGGTGTTGGTAAAACAGAACTTGCACGTTCATTGGCCAAGCATATGTTTGACAGTGATGATGCACTGATCAGGATAGATATGAGTGAGTACATGGAAAAATTCACTGTAAGTCGTTTAATTGGTGCACCTCCGGGCTATGTGGGTTATGAAGAAGGCGGTCAGCTTACTGAAAGGGTTAGACGCAAACCTTACAGTGTGATCCTGTTGGATGAAATTGAAAAAGCACACCCGGATATCTACAATATTTTATTACAGGTATTGGATGATGGCCAGCTCACAGACGGTCTTGGCAGGAAAGTGGATTTTAAGAATACCATGATCATCATGACCTCCAACATTGGTGCACGCCAGTTGAAAGATTTTGGAGAAGGTGTAGGTTTTGCAACGCAGGCCCGCCAGGATAACCAGGATGAGAACAATAAGGCTGTAATTGAAAAAGCATTGAAGCGTACATTCAGCCCTGAGTTCTTAAACAGGATCGATGATGTTATCATATTCAATTCGCTCAATAAAGAAAATATTTTTGAGATCATAGATATCCTTATGAAAGGTGTAATGACAAGATTAAGCAATCTTGGATTCACACTGGAACTGAGCGGTGAAGCAAAAGATTTTATCGCTGAAAAAGGATATGACAGCCAGTTTGGTGCCCGTCCACTACACAGGGCCATTCAGAAATACCTGGAAGATCCACTGGCAGAAGAGATATTAAATACTTCTATCAAAAACGGAGACGTAGTAATTGCAGAACTTGATAAGGAAAATCAAAAGATCAAATTCAAATTGAAAGAAGAGCCGAAGAAGAAGGAAAAAAAATCGGAAGCTTAATATGTATGATCTATGATGTAAGATCTAAGATGTATACATTCGAATAATAATAAACCCGTTCATTAATCTTGAACGGGTTTTAATTTTTATCAATTTCATTGCACAATTAATACAATAAAACCACAAATAATTATGAAGACTAAATTCAGGATTCAGAACTCAGAATTCAGAATTTTCCCTCATTTTTGCATACGAGATGAGTAAAAAAATTATCATAACGATCGACGGTTGGTCATCCTGCGGGAAAAGTACTTTGGCAAAACAAATGGCAAAGAAGCTCGGCTATGTTTATATCGATAGTGGTGCTATGTACCGGGCAATAACATTGTTTTTTTTAAGGAACCATATTGATTGGTCGGATGATGGCCAGGTAAAAGATGCTTTGAAACAGGTGAATCTTCATTTTGAATACAACGAAAAATCAGAGCAATCTGAAATGGTATTGAATGATGAAAATGTGGAGTACGTGATCCGTGACCTGGTAATTGCAGAAAAAGTAAGTGAGGTCTCGAGCATAGCAGAAGTAAGAAAATTTGCTGTAAAGCAACAGCAGCAAATGGGAAAGAAAAAAGGGATCGTGATGGATGGAAGGGATATTGGCACAACCGTTTTTCCTGCTGCGGAATTAAAGATATTTATGACAGCAGACATATCGGTAAGGGTTGAACGCCGCTTTAAGGAGATGTTCGAGAAAAATCCCAATATCACCATTGAAGAAGTAAAGAACAATCTTGAAATGCGTGATTATATTGATTCAAACAGGGAAGTGAGTCCTTTGAGAAAAGCTGATGATGCTGTATTGCTCGATAATACAAATATTACAATGGAGCAACAATTGAATTTTGCACTTAAACTTGCAAAGGAAAAAAAAGCTGATATAACAGCAACGCAGGATATATAAACGAAACTTCTTTTTTAATTTATCAACCCAGCCAACTTCATCAACTAAGTATTGATATGAATAAAACTCTTGTGTTTTAATTCCCTTGGCAGTACACCAAAATATTTCTTGAATGCGATAGAAAAGTTGTTTACCTTATAAAAGCCAAGCTGCGTAGCTATTTCGCCAATGGTACTGTTGCCTTTCTCAAGTTGTGCTTTACCCCATTCCATTCTTTTTTCCTGGTAGTACTGGTATATGTTTTTACCATACACAATTCTAAAATGTCGTTTTAAAGTACTGAGACTTAAATTAAATTCGGAAGCGAGCTGATCAATGTTTGGTAATTTTTGATTGATCGATTGCATGATCCTTTCTTCAACTTTTATCATTGTATAATAATGTAAAGTCTGATCCGAAAGAATATCAAGCCTGTTTCTTTGTACGATCTTATTCAAAATATCGTTTAATAAAATAAACGCTGCAGTTTTAATATGGATCTGTGCAAACACAGCTCTGTCCATTTCATTTGCAAGTTGCGTTACAATAAAACGATTTTGTGTATCTATATTCTCTGATATGATCGTTGATTTATTTTTACTTGCCAGGTCCTGTATAACCTTGTCCATCTTTACACTTGCTTCAGCATAATTATCGATAAGCCATTGCGCTGTAAAGATGATAAGCACTCTCCTGAAATAAGTATTCCTTCTGAATGTCCCTTTTCTTACAACATTAGAAGAATACAAAAGCGCATTGGATTTGTTTGAATTAAAATCACCGGAATTATCATCTTCGACTTCTTTATTGTCTAATTTACTATCTAAGTTGAAAAGCAGTTTATACACTACTTCGTGTTCCGGGAACTGAGTAAAAGTGTCGAAAGAAATATCGCTTTTAAAAGAAAAGTTGAAATACCGAACACAGAAATTCTCTTCAAGGATCGCATTTTTTATATAGCCCGATCCTACATGAGAAGGAATCGTTACAACGTTTTCATTATAATCTGCGCCCAATCTTTTCGAAAGGTCTATTAAGTAATCTTCGAAAGCATTGCCATCGAATTTATGTTGAGTAGGCATGGTGTTCAGGTTTATCAAGTCACATTAGGAAAAATAACAACAAACACTTCTAAATCATTTAGTCCTCGTTGTTTAAACTAAAATAATATAAATACCTGTAAAGATTCAACAAAATCCTAACTTTTATTACCGTCAAATCACCCTAAAATAGTAGGTGTTTATACTCATTTTCTAAATTCCGCTGCAAATTTTTTAGCGATTGAGCGAATTTGGATGTTTTTTGACTCATATCAGGGCTTTTTTTTCTGTGTGCCGGCGTTTAAGGATTATTAGTTACAAGTTAGTTTAATTAATAACCCTAAAATCTGCCTTATGAAAATCAAATTCTTCATTCCAATCCTTATTATCTTTTTTTATTCTTCTTCTTTTGCGCAGGTAAAAAACAACATTAACACCCCGGGAGCTAATGAATTTATTTTGAAAAATTCATTGATACCCAATGCTCAAAAGGCAATGCAGGCCAATGTTTCAGAAGATTGGTACAACCAGGCTGTTAAAAAAATTGATCAACTTGATTATGCTTTTTTTCAAAAGAATAATGCTAATGAATTTATAAGTTATAATAAGCTAAGCAGACTTGATTTTGACCTGCGACCGCAGGGCCTACATATTAAGAGTAATACTACAGAACCCGGCGCAGGGAATTGGGAAAATAGAATTGAACTGGCCGGCATTACAAAGGGTGATCAAAGTTGGGATACAGGTAATTTTATTAATACGAACCTGGATGCTTCAAAACTAAGGTTCATTTACCATCACTTCGAGGTAGAATATATAAATGACAGGTCAGGAATGCGCCAGAATTTTATTATCAATGAAAGACCTGCCGGAAACCAAATGCTCTCTATAAAATTACTTCTTGGCAAGAAATTTCATTATGAACTAAAAGAGGCGAATAAATTATATTGTTATAGTGAAGATCTGTCAACAGGAACCCCGCAACTTATTTATGATGATCTGAAAGTATGGGATGCAACCGGTGCAATACTTCCGGCTCATATGGAACTTATTAAAAACAAACTGTCAATTGTTGTAAATGATCAGGATGCTGTTTACCCGATCACCGTTGACCCATTGAGCCATGTTGCAGAATGGACAACATCTGCAAATGGGGTACTGACTACAATATTAACGACCGGGCAATTACAAATCGATGCTTTATATGGCTTAAATGTAGCCGGCCTGGGAGATGTGAATGGGGATGGTTACGATGATGTGGCGATTGGTGCACCAGGAGCTATTAATGTTCTTGCCGGCCCATCAACAATTGTAGGAGCAGGTGCAGTGTTTGTTTATTTCGGTACAGACAGTGGCCTTTCTACAACCCCAAATAAAGTGCTCAGGGCAACAACCCCGGTAGCAAATGCATTATTCGGTTTCAGTGTTGCGGGAGGAAACGTTACCGGCAATTCAAGAAATGATATTATTGTTGGGGCGCCGGGTGATAGATATACAGCTTCAGTAAGTGGCTTCCCCACAACCGCAAATGTTACCGCAGGTAAGGTATATGTTTTTAAAGGTGAAGACATGTCACTTGGATCTCCAACGCCATTGCTTTCAGTCTATTTGAATGGGTCAACATATTTCACCAATGGGATAGCAGCTGTACTTGGTTCCAATATTTCAATCAATGCATTGTTCGGTTTTTCCGTTGCTGCAACAGAAGATATGACTGGCGATGGGCTTGGTGAGATAGTAGTTGGTTCACCTGGTTATGCTGAACTGGGATTGGTGCCCATACGCAGTGGCGCCGCATTCGTTTTTTATTCAGGAAACCTTGCAACAAATAGCCCTGTAAAATTAACTGCGCCATCATCTTCATTGCTTGACCTTGCACTTGTAAACAACCAGGGTTTGCTTTTTGGATTTAGTGTAGATGGTGCCGGCGATTATAATAAAGATGGAAAACCCGATATCGTAGTGGGTGCACCCGCTGGAGTGACTGTTAGTTTAGGTAATTTACTTGGAGGGACTGCATATATATACAAAGGTACAGGCGCCGGAGTGAATACAACTGCCATCACCCAATTAAAAGCAACTGCTTCCCTTATTAGCAATATTTCAAACCTGTTTGGTTATTCTGTTCGTGGAGTAAAAAATGCCAATGGAACCAGGAACGGAAATGTATTGATCGGTGCTCCATCAGGAAATCTATTGAGTAATTTATTGAACGGGTTGAAATTAAAAGCAGGATCAGTGAATGTTTTCAAAGCTAAAAACATGGTGCTTTCTGAAGAATACCCTGCGCAAACAATTCAATCACCAAGAGGTAGTTCACTTTTATCGATCCTTGGAGGACAAAATCTCGACGTAAGTGCGTTGTTTGGCGCATCGATAGATAATATGCTGGATGTAAATTGTGATGGCATCAATGATATTATTATTGGTGAACCTTTATCAACCTCAGTAGGTATCATCAGCGCCAATGTAATTGGTGGAGCCGCTACCATTTATCTCGGAAAATCAGACGGGACTTATAATACAACTCCATTCTGGAACCTGGAAAACCAGGTGTCCTATAACGCAGGTATAAATGCGGGTAGCCTTTTAGGTTATAGTGTTGCAGGTGCAGGCCATGTAAGAGGACAAATGCAGGGAGTAAGATGCCTTATCGGTGCGCCAGGTGCCGCACTGGATTTTAGTTCCGGTATTTTTAATTTAGGAAATACATTTGGAACCTTATTCAGTTTTGCAGCAGGTAACAATGGACTTGGGAAATCATACATGTATGGTTTTAATAACTGCAATGTTATTTATAACCCCGACGTAAATGTTACTTATGTAAATGTGCCGGTGCCAGGCAATGTAAATACCAACGATGTAGTACCATCCGGTACAACATATGGAACACCTGTTCCATCAGGTTCAAACATATCGGGAGGATCGATCAATATGCAGCCAGATGGTACATATATTTTCACAAGTACCAACCCGGGTATATTTGTCTATTATGTTCCGGTGTGTCTTCCTGGCGAATCGATGCCATGTACACCGGTAGAATTAACGATAACTGTACTTACAGCAGGTATTTCAACAAATCCTCCTGTTGCCAATACAGATATTGCTACTACAATGTCGGCTGTTCCGGTAACATTGGAAACACTCGATAATGACAG
Source organism: Ferruginibacter sp. (assembly GCA_047601875.1). Classification (GTDB taxonomy): domain Bacteria; phylum Bacteroidota; class Bacteroidia; order Chitinophagales; family Chitinophagaceae; genus Ferruginibacter. The sequence goes on from JASGIL010000001.1 coordinate 4,057,488, forward strand.
GTGCTATAATATTGGTTGTACCCTCACTACATCCAGTGTACAGGTAACTGTTAGTCCGAAATATGGAACAGCATCAGTAAACCCATCAACGGGTGATATTACCTATACATCCTATGCAGGTTATTTCGGTAAAGACACATTGACCTATGTTGTTTGTGATAATAGCGGAAAATGTGCATCAGCAAAACAAATCATTACCGTGTTGGCTCCGGGAGTTAGTAATACAACGCTTGCTGCAGATGATTATATAACTACTTATCAAAATTCGGCAACGATTGGCAATGTAAAACCAAATGATACAGACCCGGAAAATGATGAACAAACGGTAACGGCTCAAACAACCACCATTCCCGGTGTAGGAACATTGATATTAAATACAGATGGTAGTTTTTCTTTTTCTCCTGTAAATGGGTTTACAGGGCCGGTATCGTTCCCTTATACCACATGTGACAATGGTACCCCATCAGTTTGTGCAGATGCAACGCTTTACATATTGGTAATGCCAATGGGAACACCACTTGCAGTAAACATAAGCGCTTTGTCATATACCCAGAAAAATTGTGGCGTACAATTAAACTGGACATCAATACAGGATAATGACGTACGGCAATACTTTATTGAGAACTCAGTGAATGGAGTAGATTGGATGAGTATTGGTATTTTGGTTCCAAGAACGAGCACCACTGGTAAGAACGATTATAGCTTTCAGCATCCGAATCCTGTGAAAGGAGCGAATTACTATCGTCTTATTATCATTGATAATTCAGGAAGAAGAACATACAGCAATATTTTAAATGCAAATGTTTCCTGTGCAAATGTTGATATCGTCGTGAATCCAAATCCATTTACCGATAAACTGATGATTTATTTTGCCAGCGAAAAAGCAGAAACGGTTACCGTTAAACTTTTTGATAATGCAGGAAAAGCAGTCGTTACAAAACAAATAGCAGCGAAGGAAGGTTCTAACCAGGTTAAATTAAAAGACCTTGGCTCACTTGCATCCGGCGCTTATTTTATCAGTGTAAAAACATCAGCGGGAGAGCTTAAACAGAAATTAGTAAAATAGTATATTGAGTTCTGTAGTCTGAAGAATAGCTTCCAACCGGAGGCTATTCTTTTTATAATAACCAATCATTGAAATCTCTGGTCATCATTCAGTATCCAAACCAATGTTTATTGTCGTAATCCAGTTACCATCAATCATATGATGTGTTACCTGCGAGATCAGTATATTTTCTGAGAAGGTGGTACCGGCATTTAAAACCTGGATGCTGTTGTTTGGCTTTGCCAATATTGTTCCTGGAACCTTTAAATATCCACTGAATTTATTGATCGTGGGTATTGTTGTATAAAGCCGGTTGATTTTTAATTCAAAAATGTTTACGCCAATTGTAAAAGATAGTTGAGGACCTGGTATTACGTTATGAGTTGTTATGTCGGGAAGAGTTTGATTACTGGTGCAAATTATTTTTTGCAATGTACCAGAGTGCTGATCCATTTGTAGTATATGATTAGTAACCAGGCCACTGAAAACAAAATCTTTTTCACCTTCGTAGCCCAGGTAAATTTCTACCGTGAAGCCGTTTGCAAAAGTTTCAATAAAAACCTGGTCAAAATCTTCGGTATTTCCGCCCGGGGGCTGGATACTGATTTCGGCAACAGAAAGATTATTACCACCCTTACTTATTTTAAATTCCAATACATTCAATTGTTCGCTTATTGGTTTGCCATTTGATAAGATGTCGTATTGAATCAATCCTTCTATTGGTATAGCTGCCATGCTTAAAATTTTTATGAGCGATAAAGATGAGAAATAAAAACAGTAACAGCAACAAAGGTTACTTATTTCATAAAGCAATATAATGCTCAGCCCTTTTGAATAATGCGCTGGTTTTTAAAAATCGCTATTGAAATTGTTTAATGATCTCTTCGTGTGTTACCGTACTATTGAAGAAAGATGAAAGTTTAAAGATCACATTTTCTACCAGCGCATCCGGGCAACTTGCGCCACTTGTTATTAAAATTTTTACAGGTTCCTCTGATGGTAAGAAATCATTGGTAATGCGTTCTTCCTTATGATGAAAATCATAATGCAATATTTGATTTCGTGAAATGATCTTTTCTGCATTGTTGATAAAATAAGTAGGAAGCTTTTCTTCGCACAGTTCAACAAGATGAGAAGTGTTGCTGCTGTTATAACCACCAACAACGATGGCAAGGTCTGCAGGTTGTTTTAATAAACCATATACTGCAGATTGGTTGTCATTCGTAGCATAACATAAGGTGTCACGTGTATCGGCAAACCTTTCTTCTGTATTTGATTCTGACAGGTTGTATTTTTCAATCATTGTCTTTTTAAGAAAATCAGCGATCGATTGTGTATCACTTGCAAGCATGGTCGTCTGGTTCACCACACCGATCCTTTCCAATGCAGTGGATGCATCAAAATTTTCAGAATACCTCCCTTCAAATTCTTTATAAAAATTATTGATGGGTTCTTCACCGGTAATATATTTCGATAACCTTATCGTTTCCTTCATATCATTTACAACAACTGTAGACGTGTTTGCTGCTGCGTGTGAAAAAGTTGCCCTTGTTTCTTCATGTGTTGGTTTTCCGTGAACAATGACTGTGTAATTTTTTTGTGCAATCTGTTCACTGCGGTTCCATACCTTTTCTACAAAGGGGCAGGTGGTATTGTATTTTTCTATGGCGATACCAATGGCCATTAATTTTTTTTCAATGTCAAGTGTGGTTCCGAAAGCAGGAATAAGAACTACATCATCAGCGGTCAATGTTTCAAAGGGAACGATCTGTTTGCCATAAGTATCCTGTAAGAATTGTATACCTCTTTTTTGAAGATCGCTGTTCACCTGCGGATTGTGGATCATTTCACTCAACAAAAAAATACGTTTGCCGGGATTCTCATCAATTGTTTTAAAAGCAATTTCAATTGCATTTTCAACACCGTAACAAAAACCAAAATGACGGGCAAGGTAAATTTGAACGGGGCCAAAATCGAGCAGGGTAGGCGTAAAATCTTTTTTCATTTTATCTTCCTGCTTTCTTTTTTCCTTAATAGCCGATATCAACGGGCTGCGATAGGTGAATGGGATGCTGAATTGCTTCATGTTCTTATATAACGCAGCAAAGTTACGACGAGAGCGGCTAATTAGTTGAAAGCTTGACAAGGTTAATAAAGTTGATAAAGTTTACGTGCCTTATTAACTTTATCAACTTTATTAACCATATTAACTTTATCAACTTTGAGTAAGCCAACTATACCAACCTTTCTCTCCAACAGCAACATATATGAAGTTAACCTAAGGCAATATAGTCCCGAAGGAACAATAAGGGCTTTTATGGAACATTTACCAAGGTTACATGATATGGGCGTTGAGATTTTATGGATGATGCCCATTCACCCCATTGGCATTGTAAAACGTAAAGGAACATTAGGTAGTTATTATTCCATAAAAGATTATTGTGATGTTAACCCTGAGTTTGGAACAAGGCAGGATTTTAAAGCACTGGTAGAAGCTGTTCATAAGAACGGTATGAAGATCATTATTGATTGGGTTGCGAATCATACTGCATGGGATAATGTGTGGACCATTACCAATCCTGAATTTTTTGTACATGCAGAAGATGGCAATTTTAAGCCTCCTTTCGATTGGGATGATGTGTTGCAGATAGATCATTCAAGTGAAGGTGAGCAGGCCGCTATGCTGGATGCAATGAAATACTGGATCACAGAATTTGATATAGATGGTTTTCGTGCCGACCTGGCACATCTTACGCCATTGCCATTTTGGGTGAATGCGAGATCTGTTTTGGGCAAATTAAAAAATGAATTGATCTGGCTTGCAGAGACGGAAGACGTAAATTATTTTGAAGCATTCGATATTTCTTATGCATGGAAATGGATGCATGCAACTGAAGATTTTTTTAAGAATGGTCTCAATGTAAGTTCACTCATTAATTTGCTGGCGCAACAAAAAGCTTCCTTTCCTCCCGGGGTATTTGAATTATTTTTTACAACCAATCATGATGAGAATAGCTGGAACGGAACAGAATATGAAAAATATGGTATCTATGCAAAGGCGCTTGCCGTTTTTAGTTTTACTTATCCTTATTCTGTGCCGCTTATTTACAGCGGACAGGAATTGCCGAATTTAAAACGGTTGAAATTTTTCGACAAGGATATTATTGAATGGTCGGACCAACCAGCATTACATTCATTTTATAAAACACTTACTGCTTTTCATAAAAGAATGTTTGCAGGCGGAGAACTGGTTATTTTTCATGCTGATAAAAATGTACTTGGGTATAGCTATTCAAAAAATGATAAAACAATATTGACATTTCTGAATTTGGATAAAGAAAAAGTATCAGTGAATTTTATCAGTGAAAAATGCAAAGGCAATTTCAAAAATGTTTTTTCAAATCAAGAAATGTATATCGATGATGTAATAAAACTTGAAATGGAACCCGGCGAATACCTATTGCTTGAAAAGTACTAAACTTGAATATTGAATATTGTACGTTGCAAATTGAATATTCAAATAAAGATCATGAATAACAAAAAAGCCTTTCGTTAACGAAAGGCTTTTTCTGTCAATAATTTTACACTACTCGTTATCCAAAGTGATTGGATATTCATATAGTCCATCATATCCCGGGTAAAAGCCACTAAGCGTAAATGATTTTTCTGAACCTACTGCTGCTTTCAGTTCATCTACATTTTTTACGTCTTTATCATTTACTTTAAGAATAACAAAACTATCTTTCATACGTGTTTGTTCTTCCAATGCGCCACCTGCATTTATTTTCTTCACAATAACGCCGCCACTTACGCCATATTCTTTTGCTTTCTTAGGATCAAGCGTTAAGAAGGAAGCGCCAAGCTGATCCATCACTGCATCATTTTTTACAAGATCATAATTGCCCGATATGTTTTTTAATGTAACATTTACGGTATTTTGCTTATCATCACGTACATACGTTACCGGAATTTTATCGCCTGGTTTGTAACGGCTAACCTGTTCCATTAATTCTGCACCACTGTTAACTTCCACACCATTGATCTTTTGGATCCTGTCGCCTTTACGTATTCCTGCTGCATCTGCGCCACCGTTCTTTTCTACTTCAATTGCATATACGCCATCATAAGCACTAACAGGAATGCCTGCCTGTTTCTTGCGTTCATCAGTCTGGTCGGCAGCATTGGCGATCTGAACACCCAGGTAACCTCTCTGTACGGTTCCAAATTTTATAAGATCATCCACTACTTTTTTTGCAATGTTTACTGGTATCGCATAAGAATAACCAGAATAATAACCAGTTGGAGAGGCAATAGCTGTATTGATACCAATCAGTTTACCATCAGTATTTACCAAAGCGCCACCACTGTTCCCCATATTTACGGCAGCATCAGTTTGAATAAAAGATTCTACCGCATTTACAGATTTATTCCTGTTCAGGTCAAGTGTTCTTGCTTTCGCACTTATGATACCTGCTGTAACGGTTGCTTCCAGGTTAAGCGGATAACCGATTGCCAGAACCCATTGCCCGATCTTCGCATCATCAGAATTACCATAAAGCAGGTAAGGAAGGGCCGTAGCATCAATTTTAATAACGGCAAGATCATAAGCCGGGTCCGTACCGATCAGTTTTGCTTTATATGTTTTTCGGTTGCTTAAAGTAACTGTGATCTCATCAGCACTTTGCACTACGTGGTTATTTGTTACAATAAATCCATCATCACTTATTATAACGCCTGAACCCGAAGCCTTTTGTTCAGGAATGATATTATTCCTGCGGCCAAAAAGCTGGTTGAACATATCATCATCAAACAGGTCGCCGAATGGGTTCTGTTGTTGTATACGTGGAAGATTATTGTTTACCTGCTTGGCATTGGTCTTTGTTTTAATATGCACTACTGCCGGCATAGCAGTTTGTGCCGGGGCCGTAAAATCTACAGTTGCTGGTGGTGGTGTAGTGCCATCATTATAACCGGCATACTTATAATTTGTTGGTGTTACTCCCGGTTGTTGTCCTGCATAATAATTGTCTTTTTTTGCGAAATGGCTATACCCACCAATGACAGCAAGTGCTGTGGCGGCGCTGATAGCAACGGTTCCAAATACTTGTCTCAGTTTCATCTTTTATAGGTTTTTTTTATTTTTTTAAGCGGCTCAAACGATGTGCCTGCATACAAAATAACGACGGTTTGTCATTTTCATTCTTACCCCCTGACATGTTTAACATTAAATTAGTAAGGTCTTCGTAGATGGGGCTATAAAGATAATAAAAACTCCAGAGTATCTACGCCGTCTGCATAAGAAAATAACCCGGGTTTTTGTGCCTCTCCAAATGGGATGAAACCGGTTCCTGTAATGCATTGTACGTCCTCCAGGCTCTTAAGCTTCCCGGCCAGTTTTTCCCCGCCATCATAATACTCATAATGAAGTACGCTGATGGGAGAAAAAAGGTTTTCGTTCTCAACCAAAATGGTTGTTCCATTGGTCATGTAATAAATATTATTCAATAGAAGGATCGACAATTGGTAGTCGTAATTATTTACATATTTATGGTGGTCCCTCAGGGCCGAATATTTTTTGAATGCATCCAAAAGCGGGATAAAATCATAGCCTTTCGGAACAAATAGTTTGGTGACGTTCCTGCAACCCAGCCCGAAATAAAGATGAACATCATCTGCAAGCTTTTCAAGTTCAGCTTTGGTTTCATTGCCGGTTAAAACAGCCGCAGACGTTTTGTTATGCCTTATGATATTGGGGTATTTTGAAAAATATTGTTCAAAATGGCGGGCAGAATTATTGCTTCCTGTGGCAATGTATGCATCACAGCCTTTCAGCATTTCTGCAATGGATACTACATTCTGGATCTCGATATCGAAACTGTAAAGTTTTTTGATGATATGCTTTAGCAGTACATCGTCTTTAGAAGACAATTTTATTGTTTGTGAATGCCCGCTGACAAAGACAGATAAAAAATCGTGGAAACCTACCAGCGGGATATTGCCGGCCATTACAATGCCTACGTTCTTTTCAGAAATGTTATCGTCAAGATGATAATGGGCGGCCCACTTTTCGAGGAGATCTTTTTGCAGGTACTGCTCAATGATATTGTCAACAGCAACATCAATAAACTCCGGGGTAAACCAGGCGTTTTTCCGGAAAGCGTTTTCTTTTATGTCCTGCCATTCTGTATCATTTTTTTTTAAATAATTTCCTAACTCAATAAATAAATTAATCCGGTGTTGTAATTTCATTTTAGATTATATAAATTGCAACAAAAATACGACAGATGGCTATAAAGATCACAGACGAATGTATCAACTGCGGTGCCTGCGAACCGGAATGTCCAAACAATGCCATTTATGAAGGTGGTGTAGAGTGGGCAATATCGGATGGTACTACAATAAAAGGTAGTTTTAAATTAATGGATGGCTCTACAATGGATGCTGATCAACGCAATCCTCCAGTAGCAAGCGATATCTATTATATCGTGCCTAACAAGTGTACAGAGTGCCAGGGTTTCCACGAAGAACCACAGTGTGCTGCTGTATGCCCGGTTGATTGCTGTGTTCCTGATGAGGCCTATCGTGAAACGGTAGACGAACTGATGGATAAGAAAACGAGACTACATATTTAAATTCTTATAGCCGGAAGGCTTATACAAACAGGTGATATTTCCTGTTAATCGGGCGAGGGTATTCTTAAATACTTTCGCCTTTTTAATTTACCAATCATAGCTGCTTTAATTAGTAAAAGAAACAGGATGAAAAATTTTACCTTCTTTTTATTTTTAGTGGTCTCTTTTGCAGCCTGTAAGCCAAAGGAAGATAAACCTGCTGAAACAAAGCTTACAAATAAGATCGCCTTAATGGAAGTTGATAAGGCCTTCTCCGCTATGAGTGAAGCTAAGGGCATGAAAAATGCTTTTATTGAATATATAGACAGCAATGGTGTTTTACTCAAGCCCGATCATTTACCCATTGTAGGCGCCAATGCCATTGATTACCTTATTGCAGAAGATGATGCAGGTTATACGCTTACATGGGAACCTCATTATGCAGAAGCCGCAGCTTCAGGCGATCTTGGTTATACTTATGGCATTTACCAGTTGCATTTAAAAGAAAAAGATACCAGTATTTATGGATCTTATGTCAGCATCTGGAAAAAACAAAAGGATGGCAAATGGAAATTTGCACTCGATAGCGGCAATGAAGGCATTGGTAATGAATGATCATAATAAATACACAATTTCTCATAAACAATTTTATTAATAAAATTACTTCACAATCTTTGCGGACACGAGTTCCCCCTTTAGGGAACGGAGGGGGTTTCTGTTTTTTTTTGTTTCTTTGCTCACTAAATGATCTTTTAAAAAACCATGAAGAAAAACATTGCACTCGTTACGGGTGGCTATTCAGGAGAATCGGTAATATCTTATAAAAGTGCTGATACGATAAAAGCGAACATTGATCCAGCTAAATGGAACTGTTATGTTATAGATATCAACCCGGCCGGTTGGTACCATCTTCCCGAAGCAGGAGAAAAAACACTTGTTGATAAGAATGATTTTTCCATCCAGGTAAATGGCAATAAAATAAATTTTGATGCGGTGCTTGTAGGATTACATGGTACGCCGGGCGAAGATGGAAAACTGCAGGGATATTTTGATTGCCTGAAAATCCCTTACACTTCATGTGATGCAGCTACATCTGCATTAACTTTCAATAAAAGATACACGGTTGCTGTAGCTTCATTTGCAGGCATGCATGTTGCAAGGTCTTTACATCTTTTTAAAGAAAATCCACTTAGCTCCAAAGATATCTTATCACAATTATCATTGCCATTATTTGTAAAACCCAATAACGGCGGAAGCAGTTTGGGTATAAGTAAAGTAAAAGAAGCATCAGAGCTGGATGCTGCATTGGTAAAAGCTTTTAATGAAGATACACAGGTGCTTGTTGAAGAATTTATAAGCGGCAGGGAATTTACGATCGGTGTTTTTAAATCGAAAGGAAATATAATCGCACTGCCAATTACTGAGATAATAACAAAAAATGAATTCTTCGATTTCCAGGCAAAGTATGAAGGTGCCAGTGAAGAAGTAACGCCTGCAAAAGTAGATGAGGCGATCGCAGAAAAAGTAAGGAATGAAGCAAGAAAAGCTTACGCTGTTTTTAATTGCAGGGGTGTTGTAAGAATAGATTTTATTTACAATGAACAATCAGGCAATCCACACATACTTGAAATAAATACAGTGCCTGGACAAAGTGCTGCCAGCATTGTACCACAGCAGGTGAAAGTGATGGGTTGGTCATTGAAGGAATTTTATTCAGCATTGATTGAAGAAAGCTTACAATGAGTTCTGAATTCTGAATGCTGAGTTCTGAATAGGTAACAAATTTTAAACCCTCATTCATAACTCATAATTTAGAATTCATAATTCAGAATTCATAATTCAAAACTCTTATCGTGTTCAAATTCTTAACAAATAAACCTTTCTGGGTAAACTTACTGGTGGCACTGTTCCTGGTATTTTTGACAGTGTTTATTTTTCTCCAGTTATTGGGTGTAATTACAAAGCATGGTCAATACCTTACTGTTCCTTCTGTATTGGGAAAAAAAACAAGCGATGCTGTTAAGTTTCTTGAAAGCAAGGATTTTGAAGTGGTGATCCAGGATTCAATTTATGTTGATACAGCACAAAAAGGCATTGTGCTTAAACAGTTGCCCGATCCTAATAGTACGGTAAAGGTTAACCGCACAGTTTTCTTAACTGTAAACTGTACTGTACTTCCATTGGTTGATATGCCGGCACTGGAAGGAAAGACCCTGAATTTTGCAATGAATATTCTTGCCCGCAGCCATTTAACATTGGGGGACACTGTTTACAAACCTCATTTTATGAGAGGTTCGGTTCTTGCACAGAGTTATAAGGGAACAGATATTAAATCAGGTACAAAAATTCCATGGGGCAGTAGTATCGATCTTGTTATAGGAAGCGGCCTCGGTGAAGAAAGAATACTTGTTCCTTCAATTGTAGATCTTACATTAGCAGAAGCAAAAATAGTATTAGCAGAAAATGGTATCGAGATCGGTGCGATCATTCCCGATCCTGGTATCACAGATACAGCAGCTGCATTTGTTTACCAGCAGAACCCGCCACGTTTAAATGAAGATAAACAACCTGTTTATATACAGTCGGGACAGCTGATGGATATATGGGTTTCCAAAACAAAGAAAGTAATAAAGGATACAACCAACATTGAACAACCTAATCAATAAAATATATGCAAACAATATCATCCTCAGAATTGAAAAATAAGTTAGATGCAAATGAAGATGTTGCACTCATCGATGTTAGAGAACCGGACGAACATGCAGCATATAACATTGGTGGTGTCTTACTTCCATTGGGAAATATACTCTCCATGCAGACAGATTCGATTGACGACCTGAGGAATAAAGAAGTTGTTTGTTACTGCCGTAGTGGCAATCGCAGTATGCAGGCTTGCATGATGCTTGAAACATTTGGGTTTACCAATGTTAAGAATCTTGTTGGTGGAATGATGGAGTGGGAGGCTAAATACAAATAGATATCAGTTATCAGAAATCAGATGTCAGAAATCAGATTGGATTCAATGATTTGTTATTTTACTCTTCAAAGAAGTTTTCTCAAGCTGATATCTGACATCTGATTTCTGATAGCTGCATCACAGCTTAAGCGTCAATCCCGCAACCATATTAAAAGGAGCCATCGGTAAATAATAATTTTCAGTAGTCACAGTTCCTCCATAAATATAGCTGAACGAATATCCATTGGGTTCATATTTTTTTGAGAATACATTATTAGCCTGCACAAATACTTTGATTGAACTTGTTCCTTTAATAATAAAATTATAAGCAAGACGTATATCTTCTAAATAATACGGGTTAAGTGATCTTGTTTTTCTAGATGTATTATCAAGGTATTGCCTGCTTACATATTTGCTCATAAGATTTAATTCAGCATTTCGTATAGGAAACACGTTAATAGAAGCCGCAGCTACCACAGCCGGTGAAAATGCAATGGTTGGTCTTTTATAAATATTTAATTGCTGGCCACCATTATCATAATCATCGAGATACTCTGTAAAGTTTTTTATTTTGTTTTCACTGAAACTGATATTGCCATTTACAGAAATGTATTTATTGAACCTTATTGCCCCCTGCAATTCAATACCTGCCCTGTAGCTATCTGGAATATTTGTACGTGTATAAGCACCTACATCATTTATTTTTCCTGTTAATACAAGCTGATCCTTATACTGCATATAATACAGGCTGATGCCGAGATTATAATTTTTATTCTTATAATCAAAACCTGCTTCAAAATCATCCAGGTATTCGGGTGAAGGTTGTTGTGTTTTTCCTGTTTCAAAATCATCCCTGTTTGGTTCTTTGGATGCACGGGCATATGAAATATAAAATTGCATTTTGTTTTTTGTGTATGTAATGCCGATTTTTGGATTGAAGAAAGTATAGTTGTTCTTCACCGTTAGTGCAGGGTTATTCTTAAAGCCATATAAATTGTAGTCAACCGATCTTACCTGTACATCAATAAAACTTTGCCAGTGTTTTAAAAATTGCTGAGTCCATTTCACATAACCGGAAAAATCTTTTTTATCTGCTTTTAAATTGTACCACCTGTAATTTACAGGTATTACCTGTTGTAATGGGATTGCCTGTATGATCTCACCAAAATGTTTTCCATCATATTCATTCATGCTGCCCCCGATAATGATGTTTGTTTTCTTTTTTTCATATTGTACAGAAAAAACAGATCCATAAAAATTATTGTCGAGCCATAACCTTCTTACCAGGTCCGTGCTTTCAATGGTATCAACTCCGTTTATATAAACCGGTAGTCCATAATCAGTGAGTGATTCACCAGCTTTGTATTCTTCATAGTATCCCTTTCCTTTTGTGAGGAAGAAAGCAATATTTCCCTTCCAGTATGAATTGAATGATCTATTGTAAAAAAGCTGGTAATGCGTTTGTGTATAATTATCTGTTTGATTGCTATACGGTTCATCGTTTTTTTCTGTGCCTGCAGGATTGTATCTCCTGTGTGTTGCAAGTGTTGCCGAATCTATTCCATACCATGCCTGGTATGTTTTTTCTTTACCTGAAAAAATATTTATGCGAAGCGAATTTTTTTTGTCGATATAAGCGGCGCTTGTAAAGAACGACCTGAGCCTGCTGCTGGCACGTTCTATATAACCATCACTCCTGATATGGCTAAGTCTTACATCAATGGTAAAATGTTTTGCAAGCAGGCCACTGTGAAGCATCAATGAATTTCTAAATGAATTATAAGAACCTGCGTTGCTGGTAAATTCAAGTGATCTTTTTGTAATGATCTCATTGGTGGCAACATTAATGCTGCCGCCAAATGCTGCCGCACCATTTGAAGATGTGCCCACGCCTCTCTGTACCTGGATATTTGAAGCAGAAGAAGCAATGTCGGGAAGATCAACAAAAAAAGTACCCTGGCTTTCTGCATCGTTATAAGGAATTCCATTCAGGGTTACATTTATTCTTGAAGCATCTGAGCCCCTTATCCTGATACCTGTATAGCCAATGCCATTTCCTGCATCTGAATTTACAACCACAGACGGCGTTTGATTTAAAATAAAAGGAAGATCCTGCCCGATATTATTCTTTTTTATTTCTTCTGCCGACAGGGTTGTCTTTGCAACAGGCGTTTTGTCTTTTGCTCTTACAGCATTTATCTCAACTGGTTGTAATAAGGTAGTATCATTGAAAGCGATGGGTGTTTGTGCATTGCCAACAATGATAAACAGGCACAGGGCTGTGCTAATAATTAAATACTTCATTTCAATAAAATTTGTGCTGAACATCCGGGAAGATCTCCACGGTAAATAAGAAATTTCAAACTCCCTTCGCAGGCATTATCCTGTGCAGGTTAAACGGGTATGATCTCAGCCTCCTTGATCTTGGAAGCACCCCGGAAATTCAGGCAGTGTTATAAAAGAACGATGTGCAAAGCTACGGTCAATTCTTTAACCTTTATTTTTTATTTTTAAAATTATTTTTGAACACTGTAACAAATCATTTTATTCAATCGTATTACTAACCAAAAAAGTATAGCCATGAAAGTTTTATTAGTCTTATTAAGTACTGTGTTTTGCCTGAGTGTAACAGCACAGAAAACAACAACCTTTGATGATCCCAATGCAAAGGCCCGTACATTGAACGGATCCTTTACCGCCATTTCTGTTTCAGATGGCATTGAACTTTATCTTACTGCAGGAACAGCAGAATCGATAGCTGTAAGTTTTGCCGATGAGAAATACGAGGAAAAATTCAAAACAGAAGTTGAAGACGGCGTTTTAAAAATATGGTTTGACAACAGGGGCATTAATTACAACGACAACAAACGCCGCAAACTAAAAGCCTGGGTGTCTTTTAAAACACTTGAAAAATTAACGGCCTCCGGAGGCGCTAATGTAAAGCTGGCTTCAGCAATTTCTGTAAATGACTTCGAAATGAAATTCAGCAGCGGTTCCCTTTTTGAAGGAGAAGTAAAATCAAAAACAATTTCATTGGACCTAAGCAGTGGCGCTGTTGTAACCATGAGTGGCAGTGCAGAAAAAATAACATTGGATGCAGGTAGTGGCGCCATTTTTAAAGGCTATGAATTTACCACCGACTATTGTAATGCAAAAGCAAGCAGTGGCGGAGATGTTCGCATATCTGTTGGAAAAGAATTAACTGCAAATGCCAATAGTGGTGGTGGTATTCATTACAAAGGCACAGCAGTGATAAAGGACATTAATATCAGCAGCGGTGGTGTTGTAAAAAAAGCTTAAAATATTTTATATGAAAAAGATAACTGTAAGCCTGTTGTTCATTTTCATTGCAACAGCAATGTTTGCACAAAAACAATTTGTGGTTGATGCAAATGCCCAGATGCGTTCTCTTGATAAAAGCTTTAATGAAATAAAAGTTTCCAACGGTATCGATATATATCTTTCGCAATCAGATAAAGAAGCAATTGCAGTAAGTGCATCTGATGAAAAATACATAACAAATATTAAAACGGTTGTAGAAAACAATACACTTAAAATTTATTATGAAGGCGATAGGTGGTGGGGTAAGAACAGGAAGATGACGGTGTATGTTTCATTTGTAAACCTGGAAAAAATAAATGCATCGGGAGCATCGGATATAACTGTTGCCGGTACAATAAAAACAACATCATTAAAATTAATTTTATCAGGTGCCAGTGATTTTAAGGGAGATGTTGCGGTAACATCACTTGATATGGACCTGAGTGGTGCATCCGATGTAAAAATAAGCGGAACAGCAACAGATCTTAATATTGAAAGCAGTGGCGCCAGTGATGTAAAAGGATATGACCTTAAAACGGAAATATGTACTGCAAAGGCTTCAGGTGCTTCTGATATCAATGTTACCGTGAATAAGGAGTTGAATGCACATGCAAGTGGGGCAAGCAGTATTTATTACCAGGGTACGGGTGTTATAAAAGATGTACACGCAAATGGTGCAAGTTCGGTTGGGAAGAGAGGATCGTGATGAATTCTGAATTCTGAGTTTTGTTTGTGTAAAATAATTTGGAGGATTTGATTTGTTTGGTGTTTGGAGTTCACAACACCAAACCCCAAACGTCTTAGAAATTTCAAAATATTATAACCCAACTCACAACTCAGAACTATTTCCCAAATGCCCATAAAAGGAATTCTGCAAATTGATGGCGCCATGAGTTAATATTATTATTACCGTTTTTATCCTGAACGAATTGAATATCCGCATCACTGCTGATATTTTTTTTATGGATAATATCAATGAGTTCTTTTGTGTTGTTTAAAGTGGTAGTATCATTGTTATCGGCTGCATAAAAATAGTATTGAAGTTTAGGCCTTTTTCTTGATGATCTTATTTCATTCAATACAATATTTCCCGGGCCATAATCTACAGGAACGGCTGCATAATTAAAAACCCCGGAGAAAATACCAACCTTATCTATTTTATCTGCATTTTGCCAGGCAATATCAAATGCACTCATACCTGCCAGTGAGTTTCCGAAGATAGCAATGGATCTGAACTTTCTTATAACCGCTTTTTTCTTTATAAAAGGATAAAGTTCATCCATAACAAAACTATTATATTTACCTGCTTTGCTTCCCTGGCCAGGCACAAGATCAACAAGACCGCTCATCCCGTAATACGATTGTTCATTACCATGAATACCTACCAGTATCAACGGCTGTATGAGTTCTTTACTGTAAAGGCTGTCGATTATTTTCTTTGCTCCTATTTTTTCAAGATCGGCATCATTGTTAAATAATAAAAGGTTCATGTCTGATTTCTCGTCGGGCATACGGGTACTAATGATCGTGAGTTCAACATGTTTCTGAAGATGGCGGCTATAAACCTTGTCTGTTTGTTTTTTAACAGCACTTTTACATCCGGCTAAAAAAAGAAGTAAACAAATGCCGTAGAAAATACAGTCTCTCATATTAATAATTATTTATAAAAATATAAGTTTTGGTGGCAACTTCATAATCTCTTATTTTTGCTCCGCGAAGTAGAGCAGCGGTAGCTCGTCGGGCTCATAACCCGAAGGTCAGAAGTTCGATCCTTCTCTTCGCAACTAAGATGGAGGTTATCCTTAAAGATAACCTCCATTAAAATTTATAAACCCTTTGTTTAATCCCTATTTGAAATTAGAACCACATTATGAAAAAAATAATCCTTTTTGCCATCGTCGTTTCAACCATGGTTAGCTGTAAAAAAGAAAGCGGGCCTTCCTGCGAAAAAACAGTAGCCAAAATTGCAGCAAATTATAAGCTTACAAAAGTAGAAACGGTGTCTACAACCGGTACCTCAGATGCTACGGATACATATTTGGACGCCTGTAAAAAGAACTCATTTTATAGTTTGAAAACGGATAATACTTATACTTACACCGAAATCAATTCAACCTGTACCGGTTCGTCAACGGGAACATGGAGTATCGGAAGCAATAATACGATTAAAATTACCAGGACCACGGGAACAGGCGGATTCGAATTCATAGACGCACCAATTGAAAGCTGGGATTGTTCAACACTAAAAATTACCCAAAGCCTAACCAGTGGAGGAGGAGTTAATGTAAATCTTAGGTTTACTTTTGTAAAGCAATAATTCTATATTATATTTATCCCCCTCTTATTCAGCTAACAAAGCTTATATAAGTTAGTTTTTATATCAGTATGCTCCTTCATATGAAGATTTATTTACTGTAGTTCTGCAAACTACTGTTTTAAAAAACAATCTACTGACCCTATATTTTTTTGGCCATCACACTGATAAGTTGTTTCTTCGCCGAAATTTTAAAACTAAACCAAACTAAAAATTACGCTTTATGAAAAAAATTCTTTTAGGAATGCTCGTATTAGCAGCAATCACCGGAACCTCTTGCAAAAAAGACAAAGACAAGTCATGTGAAAAATCTGTAGCAGGAATTGCAGGCAATTATAAAGTTACTAAGTATGAATCTGTTGCCGGATCACAGACTCAAGATCAAACATCAAGTTTTTTTACCGCATGCGATCTTAACGGAATTTATGCTTTGAAGGCTGATAAAACCTGGACTTACACAGAAACAGGAACTTGTACAGGTACTGACAACGGAACCTGGGATGTGACTGATGGAAAGATAACTGTTAAGGATGCTTCAGGATTTACAGTTGCCGATAACTTACCTATTACTACATGGGATTGCACCACGCTTGTAGTTTTTGAAGGAACAAACACATCTGCTGGTGATGTTGGTTTCCGCACTTATTATACAAAACAATAATCAATAATATTTATTTTGAAAAAGCCGGTTTTATACCGGCTTTTTTAATGGAAATATCTAATAAGATAATATAGATCCCACCTTCTAATTGATACCTTTTAGGTTTTTTAAATTAAAATATTTTGCCACCTGATCTAAAAAACTTTTCTTCGTGAGGTACTTTTTACCAAAACAATAAAAATAAAAATTAAGCAATATGAAGAAAATGATCACCGCACTATTGTTACTTTCCCCTGTATTATTCAGTTGCAAAAAAGATAAGAAAAATTGCGATTTGAATTCGGGTAACATAGTAGGTTCTTATAAAGTTACTGCTGCTATTTTTCATGAACCAGGCAGCACACCTGTTAATGATTTTGCAACATGGGATGCGTGTGAACAGGACGATATTACGGTTTTAAATGCAAATGGTACAGCTAATATTAATGATGTTGGTACTGTTTGTACAACTTCTGGGTCAGGTGTTACAACCTGGTCTTTAAGTGGCGATCAATTCACTTTTGATGGGGAGTTATATACTGTAACCGCCTTTGATTGCAGTGGCACTACCCTGGTTCATACTGAATCAACAGGCGCAACATATACATTGACCCTGGCAAAACAATAATATTACCAGTAAGAATAATTTTGCCGGACCACTGGTCCGGCATTTTTATGCCTGATTTTTATGTGGAATTTATACATCGGTGAGGTAGCGAAACCAATACAGTTAGAATAGCAAAACACTAATACCATCAAAATAAGATACTTTTGCGGGGTCATTGAACCGGCACTTTTTTATGCCGCAATTTTTTTGAATGAAAGCAGGGTTTGTAAATATTTTTGGAAAACCCAATGCCGGCAAAAGTACTTTGCTGAATGCATTGATGGGAGAGAAGATGGCCATTGTATCTCATAAGGTGCAAACTACCCGTCATCGCATTAAAGCAATTCTTACAGATAAGGATTACCAGGTCATTTTTTCTGATACACCCGGCATCATTGAGCCTAAATACAAACTGCATGAAAAGATGATGCAGGCGGTAAAAAGTAGTCTCGAAGATGCCGATATTGCTTTACTCATTGCAGATGCAAGAGAAGATGCACAGGAAAGCCATGCAATATTTTCTGCCCTTCATTTAAAAGTGCCGGCAATACTGATCTTAAATAAATCGGATGCAGTTAAAGATCCGGCGATGCTGGAGTCGGCAAAAGTTTTTTTTGAGCAGCAGTCCTATTGTAAAGAAGTGATCGTAATTTCTGCGCTGAAGAAAAAAGGGATCGATGAGCTTTTAAAACGCATTCTTCATTATTTACCCGATGGACATCCTTTTTATGAAGGAGATGACCTGAGTGATATGCCAACAAAATTTTTTGTGAGCGAACTGATTAGAGAAAAAATTTTCCAGCTATTCCAGGAAGAATTGCCTTATCATGCAACAGTATTGGTGCAGGAATTCAAAGAAAAAACAAGCCTTGTAAAGATCGGCGCCGATATAATTGTACAACGAGAAACACAAAAAGGTATTATTTTAGGAGAGGGAGGAAAGATGATAAAGCAATTGGGCACGCTTGCAAGAAAAGACATAGAAGCATTTTTAGGAACAAAGGTTTTTCTTGAACTCTTTGTAAAAGTGCGGCCAAAGTGGAGAGACAATGAGGTTCATTTAAGAGAGTATGGCTATTAAGAGTTGTGAGTTAGGAGTTATGAGTTGCGCAATACAATTTGCGATTGTTCGCTGAAATCTGATGTCTGAAGTCTGATATCAAATCACAAGGCAACAAATAAATAAGAACCAGGAGAATTATTATAAACATTAAAACTAAGTTCCCCTTTAGGGGACAGGGGTATGAGTTTCACAGTAGCAATAACAGGAAGGCCCAATGTAGGCAAAAGCACATTTTTTAATCGTTTGCTTGAACAGCGAAAAGCGATTGTGGATGATCAGAGCGGTGTAACAAGAGACAGGCAGTACGGCGTAGCTGAATGGACCGGTAAATCTTTCAACGTGATAGATACAGGCGGGTTTGTACCACAGAGTGAAGATGTGTTTGAAAAAGAAATACGCAAGCAGGTACTCATTGCCGTTGAAGAAGCCAATGCAATCATCTTTATGGTAGATGCCGCAACAGGCATCACCAATCTTGATGAAGCAATGGCTGAAATTTTACGCAAAAGTTCCAAGCCGGTTTTTCTCGTGGTAAATAAAGTTGATAACCACAGCAGGCTGCTTGAAGCGAGTGAATTTTACAGTCTTGGGTTTGAGCATATATTTTTTCTTTCCTCTATTAGCGGAAGCGGAACAGGCGAATTGCTTGATGCCATTGCAGCATTGATACCTGAAAAAGATATAACAGAAAACTTTGAAGTACAGGCGATCCCTAAATTCTCCATCATCGGGCAACCCAATGTGGGCAAATCGTCATTGCTTAATGCATTAATAGGGCAGGATCGTACAATCGTAAGCGATATTGCCGGAACAACAAGGGATACCATTCATACGCATTACAATCTGTTTAATAAGGAATTTATACTTATTGATACAGCAGGTATCCGTCGCAAAACCAAAGTGCATGAAGACCTTGAATTTTATTCGGTAATACGTGCAATAAAAGCAATGGATGAAGCAGATGTATGTATGTTGTTATTAGACGCCGGAAAAGGCATCACGGCACAGGACCTGTCTATTTTTTCACTCGCTGTAAAAAAAGGCAAGGGCATCGTGGTATTGGTAAATAAATGGGACCTGGTTGAAGATAAAGGAACAAATACGGCACGTGATTATGAAAAGGAACTTCAAAAAAGGCTTGCCCCCTTTAGCGATGTGCCCATTTTATTTATTTCAGTTACCGAAAAACAGCGCATCTTCAAAAGTATAGAAATGGCATTGCAGGTATATGAAAATAAACACCGCAAAGTAACTACTTCGCAACTCAATGAAGTGATGTTGAAAGCGATTGAAAGCTATCATCCACCCGTAGTGAGAGGAAATGCGATCAAGATCAAATATGTAACGCAATTACCAACCAATACACCAAGCTTTGCTTTTTTCTGTAATTACCCGGATGATATAAAAACGCCGTATAAAAATTATCTTGAAAACAAACTCCGGGAAAATTTTGACTTTAGCGGGGTGCCGTTGCGTTTGTTTTTCAGGAAAAAATAATGATGAATGCAACCCGAAAATCTTATTAATTTTTTTCAAAATAAAGTTGCTGGATTCAAAAAACCCTTTATTTTTGCGCCGAATTATTCAAACCAAAAAAATCAAAAAATGAAAAAACTATTATCGATCGTAGCAATTGCTGCTATCATGGCTTCTTGTGGTGAAAGCAAAACTGAAGAAACTCCTGCTGCTGGTGCAGACACTGCTGCAGCTGCTGCTACTATGGACGCTGCAAACGGCGCTGCTGCTGCTGCTGATTCAGCAAGCAAAGTAGCTGGTGCTGCTGTTGATACTTTGAAAAATGCTGCTGCTGCTATGGGCGATTCAGCAAGCAAAATGGCTGGTAAAATGGCTGATAGCGCTGGCAAAATGGTGAAAGAAGGTACTGATAAATTGAAAGCTGCTGCTAAAGATGCAAAAGAAGCTGTTGAAAAAAAGAAACCATAATTGGTAATTAATATTATTATGACGCCTGCCTTTTTGGTAGGCGTTTTTTTTAGGTATGGTTGGTAAAATGCTTATGCATTCGTATTTATACGCTCACTTTCCGCAAGCCTGTATTTTATTTTAAAGAATCCTTATAAAATCAACAAAACAGGTTCAATTATTGTTGTATAAATAGTGGGTATATTTTTCTAATCTTTTTTTAGGGAATATAAAAAATCACTATTTTTAAAAACCTTTTACTTTATTAATCACAAGTTTATGAAAAACGTTTACTTATTGGTTCTTGGAATTTTTTGTATTACTTCTACCACATTTTCTCAAATATCTTCAATTGGTATTGGCGGTAACTGGAGCGATCCTTCTATATGGAGTGGGGGCGTTGTTCCAACAAGTACAGATGATGTGATCATATCTGACGGCACATTTGTTATGATCGACCAGGATGCAACTGTTGCTAATCTTACTGTGGGACAGGGCGCATCAGGAATATTGGAATACGACTCATTAATTGCACGTACTTTAACCGTTAATGCAAATGTTACAATAAATGCAGGCGGGATATTCAGGTCGTCAGTAACACAAACTGTTACTACACATGTATTATCTGCAAATGGCAATATTACAAATGACGGTACACTTGATTTTAGTACCAATGGCAACACAGCGGGCGCAAGGATTATTTTTACCGGCGCAGCAAATACCACTTTCAGTGGTGCCGGTACCACAACAAATGTTTCAGCCATTACTGTTGATAAAGGAACAAGCGCCGCATCTGTTGTTGAACTTAATACCGATGCATTTAGTTTCCAGGGCTCCACAAGCACTGCAGGTGCGATACAATCTTTCCTTTCTATTGTAAACGGTACTTTTAAATTATCGGGAACATTCACAATGGACAATCCGTTATTTAACGGAACCGGAACATATACCATTCCTTCAACAGGAGGATTGTGGTTAAACAATCCCAACTTCACTGTTAACCCAAGGGCAGGTGACGCAGATGTACAGGGGATGTTAAGAGTGGATGCAGGTATATTGAATATTGGCATCAATATAAGTAACCGCTTATTATATTTGAATGGCTCGGTACTAACAATAAATGGCGGAGAAATAAATGTAGCAAGTCGCCTTACAGCAAGTGCAGATTTTGGTATAACTTATACGCAAACAGGAGGTATACTCAGGTTGGCTACTATTGGCAATTCAAGTGGTGTACGTGCAAGCCTGGATATAGAAGACCAGGGTGATAATTCTTCTTTCACAATGAGTGGCGGTACGATCATTATTGTGCATGCTAATTCAAGCGGCGCCGGTAACCGTGATTATTTTAATGACGCCACAACCAGCAATATTACAGGCGGAACTTTGCAGTTGGGCAATGCTGCTTCAGATCCTTCAGAAATATTCTTTATTTCTGGTTCTACTCCGGCTATTACCATTGATAATACTACAGGCGGACATACCGTGCAACTTTTAAATGATGTTACTGCATTTGGCAACATAACTGCAAATACAGGAACTACACTTAATCTTAATGATGGCGGTGGTGTTGGACACATACTTACACAACGTGGAAATGATTTTATAAACAATGGAACATTGAATGGAACCGTTCCTGGAAGTACATTAACCTTCTCCGGATCTTCAGCACAAACGTATGGCGGTACCGGAACTTTGACTGTGCCTTTGTTGAATCTTATCATGAGCAATACTGCAGGTTTAACAATTACAAATCCTGTTGCAACTGATGTTGTTGCATTTAGTTTATCAATGTTCAATGGTGATATCAATACAGGTGTAAGCACATTAACTGTTGGAACAGGTACTGCAACACCGGGTATATTTAACTACACTACGGGTACGGTTGTGGGCAATTTTAAAAGATGGTACGACGCTACTGTATCTTCAAGAAATTTCCCTGTTGGTATTGCCAATACAACAAGGAATGTAAATATTCTTTTTACAACTGCACCTGGCGTAGGAGGAACATTAACTGCATCATGGATCCCTGCTTATGCAGGTAACAATGGCATGCCGCTTACAGAGCCAGGTTATGATGAACTTAATGATGTGGCATCTGATGGTTATTGGAGAGTAATTGCAGGCGATGGACTTACAGGAGGTAACTACACAGGAACATTTACAGCAACAAATGTTGTAACCCTGGTTGATTATACGACTTTGGTTTTGGTAAAAAGAGCTGATAATGTTTCTCCATGGACGTTGGATGGAACGCATGTTCCTACGACAGGCTCCAATACTACACCGATCTTACAGCGTACTGGTATGACCGGGTTTTCTGAATTTGGTATAGCAGGACACCTTGCACCGGTTGCATTAAATATTGAATATTTAAGAGGAAACAAACAAGGCAGTACCAATCAACTTGATTGGAAAGTGAGTTGCAACACTTCACCAACAGCTACTATGATATTAGAGCGTAGCAGTGATGCAAGAAAATTCAACAGCATCACTACCGTAACTGCAACGGCTCTACGCTGTTTACAGGCGTTTAATTATACTGATGCATCTGCATCTGCTGGTGTCAATTATTATCGTATTAAGTTAATGGATGCAGAAGGTAAATTTGTATACAGCAATGTTGTCGCATTATTGAATAAAGAAAAAGGTTTTGATATTGTAAGCATGATGCCAAATCCTGTAAGTACTACAACTTTATTAAGTATCGCCAGCGCAACAGCTTCTAAAATGGATATAATTGTTACTGATGCATCAGGTAAAAAAGTTGCCAGCCGCAGCGTTAACCTTGTAGCAGGTAGCAACCAGGTTCCTTTCAACTTTACAGAACTTACTGCCGGCACTTACCAGTTAACAGGTTATACCGAAGAAGGAATTAAAACAATTCGTTTTATCAAAAATTAATTTTAGAATATTTACTTGAAATGCTGCTCTTAAACGGGCAGCATTTTTTATTTCACGCAAACCTGCCTGTCGGCGGTGAGGGAGACAAAGAGAGCTAAGTTCATAAAGGCTCTTTGTGCACACTACGTTCCTTGGCATCTTTGTGTGGGATATTTGTACATTTGCGCCGATGAATATCACAGCGTTCATAGAATCAGGGATAATAACAAATTACTGCCTGGGGTTTTGTACGCCCGAAGAGATCACCAATGTAGAAACGCTTGCAGCAAAACATCCTGAAATAAAAAACGAAATCGAAAAGATCCATATTCACTTTGAGGAACACCTGCTCATCAATGCAATACCTCCATCTCCTTCTGTAAAGATCGCTATCATGCAAACTGTTTACAAACAGCAGGCAGGTGTAAATACGAAATATGTACCATTGATTGATAAAAATATTACGGTTGGCGAACTTGAAAAATGGATCATAGCAAATAATATCAGGCCACCGGTTGAAGATTTTGAAAACCTCTTTATTACTGAATTGCCTTCTACAAAAGAAGTCATCAATTTTATTGTTTCAGCAAAAAACGGCCATGAACCTGAAGTTCACCCAGATTTTATTGAGTACTTATTTGTGATACAGGGAAGTTGTACAATGGATTTTGATGGAGCAAAAAGATCTTACAATGCCGGTGAAGTAATTGCAATACCACCAAATGTTATTCATAGTGCAGTTGTAACTTCTGTGGAACCGATGTTGGCAATTGTGCAAAGACAAACTATCTAAGATATAAGATGTAAGATTTAAGATGTGATGAGCCACATTGAGAAGCATAATCTTGCAATTATAGAAAATCTTAGATCTTAAATCTTACATCTTAAATTTCACAACCACATACGCAATCACAATAAGTATCAATAAGATTATAATAGCAATATAGGTCCAATAGAGTGAGGGTATCTTTCTTTTTTCCTTTCTTTTTTTTGCATTTAATTGTTTCTTCAGATCGGTATTCAGTTGCTGAACATAGGCGGGGATGGTATTTTTATTTTCTATTTGCTGAAGGCCTTCCACTGCATCATTCATGAATTCATCATCATTCATTTGTTTTTCAAATTCATGTTGTTCTTCAGCAGGCATTTTGCTGTTAAGGTATTGCAACAGTTTGTCCTGTTCAATATCTTTATTCAGGTTTGATAATATGTCTTTCAGTTCGTCACTCATTTTGTTGTAGCCTGTTCATTTGTATTTTTAAATTTCTTTTGCCGTTCTGGATATTGCTTTTAACCTGCATCATGCTATAACCTGTTTCTGCTGCTACCTGCTGGTAACTTTTCTTTTCAAGATAAAATAAAGTTACGCAAACTTGCTGCTCTTTATTGAGTTGTAGTAATGCGAGTGAAAGTAATTCAAGTGTTTTATCTTTTTCTTTCACCGAGTTGATGTCAGATATATCCCCAGGCGCCGACATTGTTTTTTCATTGATCTCCTGGGTATATTTTCCTTTATCCCTTAGTTTCATGAGGCAATGATTCTTTGCCACCATGTATATCCAGCTTTTGAAATATTCAACTTTGTATTTATGAAGTTCGCTGATCACTTTCAGGAAAACCTGTTGCACGGCATCTTTTGCTTCTTCTTCATTTTTTAAGTATTTCATGCACACACCAAAAAGCAACATGGTATAACGTTCGAGGAGAATACCCAGCCACTCATTGTTACCATCATTATAAAAATGCTGTAACAGTTCTTTATCATCTGTATGGTTGTGATTGCGCAGGGCCAAATTGTTTTGTAATATTTATCTATAATTGCCTAGATGAAAATAATAGTAAGTTTCCATAAAGGTGAACCGAGAAAACCGGAGCAAATTTCTGAATAGGTAATGTTTTAGTAAAGCAGCATAAAATAGGAGGGCTTTCAAAGATTTCGCCATTCACTATTCACCATTCACAACAGGCTTCTCAATATTACTAATCTTTTCATTCTCTGGGGTCTTCTTGTCAAGAAAAAGCATTTTAATTGCGATCACGATCATAAGAATAGCAAATATTCTTTTAGCTGTTTCCTGTGAGAGGCTAAGTGCAATCTTACTTCCAAAATAACTGCCAAAGAAGAATGCGGCTGATATGATGAGCACAACCCTTACATCGATGTATCCTTGTTTGTAAAATTGCAATACACCAAGCAATCCTATTGGTAAAAGCAAAATACCAAGTGATGTTCCCTGCGCCATTTTTTGAGAGAAGCCTAAAAAATATACAAGAGCAGGTACAATGATGATACCGCCACCAACACCTACCATACCGCTAAGCGTTCCGGCGGCTATGCCCACCAGTAACAGGATGATTACAGTTTGCGAATCCATATTAGTTTTTTTAGTGAGCATTATTTATTGGGGAAATTTTATTTTATATGCATCAATGGCTTTATCAATTATTTTAAAAGCGGCTTCCTTGTCCTGGAAATCATCTATCTCAACAACTTTTTTTTCGAGTACTTTATATTGTTCAAAATAATTTTTCAATACAGCAAAGAAGTGCGGAGGTATCTCGTTGATGTCTTTAATATGATTCACAGAAGGATCCTTTGTAGCAACTGCAATGATCTTATCATCCTTTTCACCTGTATCGATCATTTGCATATTACCGATCACGGTTGCTTCTACCAAACAAAGCGCCTGGATACTTTCACTGCACATCACCAGTATGTCAAGCGGGTCACCATCTTCACCCAGTGTTTGTGGAATGAATCCATAATTCACAGGATAGTGAAAAGACGAATAGATCACCCTGTCTAGTTTCAACAGGCCCGTTTTTTTATCAATCTCGTATTTGCATTTACTTCCTTCCGGAATTTCGATCAATGCATTTACAACGGCAGGACATTTATCCCCGTAATGCGCCCCATGCCATGGATGTAGTACATACATTTTTTTAATTTTAATTGGCAGTTAATTTATAGCCAACCCATGTGGCAATGATTCCTGCAATGATACTCGCAAATATATAGGTAACAGCTAAAAAATATTTTCCTTGTTGCAACATTTGAAAATTTTCCAGGCTAAAAGCAGAGAAGGTTGTAAAGCCTCCGCATAAACCTGTTGCTAAAAATACTTTCCAGTTATTATCGAAATGAATATCTTTTAATGAAAGGCCAATTACCAGGCCAATGACAAGACTTCCTGCAATATTGATGAGTAAAGTAGCAAAAGGAAAATTTGTTGTCTTAAACAACGCATAAACAGCAAAACGCATCATGGTGCCGATCGCTCCACCAAACCCTGCAAGCATTATATTTTTTAACATGATCGGTTAATTGGGATTACCGGCAAATGTATATTTAAAATCGATCTTCCATTCACTGTTCACCCTTACTATTTTAAGATCCATGGGCTTTTTCATGTAATCATTTGAATAATTAATAAGCTTTACAGTGTCATTCAGTTCCTTAAAATCATTGATATTATAACTGGCGTCTTTATAACTTTTCCTTTCCTTTGCAGGTAGTCGTTCATAGTTGATCTTATACACATCGAATAGCTGCAGGTTTTGCGTGTCCTTTAAGAGCAATGATTCAGCCGAAGTAAAATCACCATCAAGGGTGGCTCTTATAAAAGCAGAGCCGGCGCCTATTGCAGTAGAGGGATTTTCTTTTTTATTGCTACAGGAATATATGATTACAATAGATAGTATGGCAGCAAGTAATTTTCTGATCATGATCTTTTTCTTGCGATAAAGTTAAACATCTTTCGGTAATGCGGTAAAAGAAAAAGCATTTGGTGTATCGTTTGAAAAGCTGTCAGGCTGAGCTTGTTGAAGCCGGTTAATAACTAAGATCGGCTTCGACAAGCTCAGCCTGACAACACTTAATCGAAAAAATGTTTTGTTGAATATTTTATTTATTGAATTTATTTTTTGTAGTATCCGCATGCGCTTCTCTTAGTTCCTGCATGATCTTCGCAATACTGTCGCCGGGATTGATGCCTTGCTGCATTAACTCATCAAAACTTTCAACTAACATAGCAGCCTCATCCAAATGCACTTTCCAATTGTTGTTTTCTTTTTTCAGTACATAATATATTTCCTTCCCGGTTGCTTTTTCTGTTACCAGTATACGTGCCCTGTCGTCATCTGTTTTTGCATCAGCTACCTCGAGGTTTTCTTTACTGAATTTTTCCATTGCTTTTGAATCCTTGTTTGCTTTTATGTCTGCTTCAACACCATCAAGCATAAACTGGCTATCCTGTGTTGTTATTTTTCGTGCAGCGGTGATATCCTTGTCAGAAAGGTCTTTAAAGAATTTAGATAAGGTTGCTTTTGGATCATCTGTTCTGTCATTGTTCTGTAAGCAACTAAAAAAAAAGATCGGCATTAATAAGAATATTACAATAGCAATTTTTTTCATGACCCTGTTTTGTATAAATAATTTTCATTCAAAGCTAATAACAATTAAGTCATGTTTGGAAATTTTAGATTCTAAGTAGCATTTTTTTATTCAATTGTCCAAAATATCCGATGCAGTTAAAATAAAAAAGGTAGCCTTTCAGCTACCTTATAATTTTAATATGCGTTGTTATTTTTTTGGAGGTTCCTTCATGTTGTTCTCATCATCTTTGTTGTAAGCCTTGATGATGGCTTTTACAAGCCTGTGCCTTACCACGTCTTCTTCATCCAGTTCAATGTGTGCAATACCATCTATATTTTTTAATAGCCTGGTTGCTTTGAACAAACCACTTTGCTGGTTCTTTGGAAGATCGATTTGTGTAGGATCGCCTGTAATGATCGCCTTTGCGTTGGGCCCGATACGAGTCAGGAACATTTTGATCTGGAGATCATTGGTATTTTGTGCTTCATCCAAAATGATGAAAGCATTGTCGAGGGTACGTCCCCTCATATAAGCCAATGGTGCGATCTCGATCGTTCTTGTGCTCATGTAATAACCAAGTTTGTCTGCAGGGATCATATCATCCAATGCATCATACAATGGCCTTAAATATGGATCGATCTTTTCTTTCAGGTCGCCTGGTAAAAAACCAAGACTTTCACCAGCTTCTACTGCGGGCCTGGTAAGAATGATCTTCTTTACAAGTTTGTTCTTTAATGCCCTAACGGCTAAGGCTACAGCCGTGTAGGTTTTACCGGTACCTGCAGGGCCGATTGCGAATAAGATATCATTTTTATCGCATGCCTGCACCATCATTTTTTGATTGGCTGTTCTTGCCCTTACTGTTTTACCATTGGGGCCAAATACAAGTACATCATTTGGATTGCGGTCCATGAAATTGTCAACTACCTTTTCATCATCTCCGCCAAGGATCTGTTCAAGATAATTTTCACTCATGTGACCATTGCGTTCGAGATATTGAACCAACAGGTCAATTTTCTCTTTAGCTTCTTCTATTTGTTCTGGGGCGCCGCTTA
This sequence comes from Ferruginibacter sp., assembly GCA_047601875.1. Lineage (GTDB taxonomy): Bacteria > Bacteroidota > Bacteroidia > Chitinophagales > Chitinophagaceae > Ferruginibacter. The sequence goes on from JASGIL010000001.1 coordinate 4,086,281, forward strand.
GTTTAATTTGTGTCCCGCGGCTGAGGATCTTTAAGAGAGGGAACTTTTTTTTCAGAATGTCGAGTTTACCGTTGTTAACTCCGAAAAATTCAATTGGGTTTACTGTTTCAAGGTTAATAATTGTTTCTGTCAATGGCTTTCAGTTTTTAATACTTTTTTCAGCAGTCCCAAAAAAAGTATGTTGGGGTAAAATGAAAATTGTTTAGAACGATTTTAAAGTCTTGGTTTCCAAATTTAATTCATTGGTATGTATACATTACGAATTTAATTATTCACACCTTTGATTATTTCGTGGAAAAGTCAAGGCATTTTTAAGATTTAAAATTTAATCTATTTACAGGAATTAAAAGAACTTTTTCATAATAAACCATGCATAATCATGCCAAGTACGCACAAACTATTTACATAATAACGAACAATATGTGATTTTATTATTATCATTTTTGATTTGAAGATTTGGAGATTTGAAAATTTGGAGATGCAAAGGAATTCCAGGTTAACCATGTTTAAATCAATGAGAAGAATAAGCTTACAATTATCAGGCACTTAATCAACCAATTTTCAAATCTTCAAATTTTTAAATCAAAACCTTGCAACCAATTTAAAGTTAATCAACCTCGGCGTTAGCCTGTTGGGAATGGCGTAGGTATTGCCTGCGAAATCTTTTATGAGTTGAAAGGATATTACATTCGGGCGATCGATCAAATTAAATACTTCAAGGCTTGCCCATATGTTCTCAAAACTTTTGAATGGACTATGACTTCTTCTTGTATTTTTTTCACCTAGTAATAAAGCACTGAAACCAATATCTACTCTTATATATGGTTCAATGATCAAACCATTACGGTAGCGCACACTGTTTGGAATATTGTAAGCCATATTACTTCCATAGAGCATGTTGAGGTGTACCTTAAAATTTTTGTTGGTAGCCAGGTAATCTTCCAAATACAATCCCAGTGTTATGCGCCTGTCGGTAGGGCGACGTAGCCATCCTACTTCATGTTTCACACTATCAGTTACAACCTGGTCCTGCGTTGTTGATGTTATAATTTCACCGGAAGCATTTTTATATTCGTAATACACATCATTGTCAAGGTTTTCTTTCGAACTCATAAAGCCAATGCTTATCCAGCTTTCTGCATCTTTAATAAGTTCGCCAAACAATCTTAACTCAAGCCCGGTAGCATATGCTTTGGCGTTGTTGGCGCCCACATACCTGATCTTTACATTCTCAATATCATATGGATCTACATCTCTCATTGACTTATAATAAGCTTCAGCTGTTAACCTGTAAGGTCGTTGGGCAATGCCTTTAAAATTATAATCCATACCTGCAACGAACTGGAGGCTCTTTTGCGCTTTCACATCTTTGTTCAATGTGCCATCATATCTTTTCAACTCACGATAAAAAGGTGGTTGGTCATAAACACCAGCTGCTAATTTAAAAACTACATCTTTTTTCCATTTAGGTTTCCAGCTGAATTGCATGCGTGGACTGATCAGGAATTCTTTATTCAGGCTATTGTAATTGTAGCGTACACCTGCCTGTAAGGTCATATCATATTTTGATTTTGACGAAAGACGAATATTATCCTGCAGGTAGCCACTGTATTTTTCAACAGTAAGGTCCGCCTGGCTGTGTACAGAACTGAATAATGTCATACTGCCGGGAACATAAGGCAATGAATAGCCTGCAGAATCCTGGTATTGAAACTGACGGATCACATCTTTGATGTTGGATTGTTCGAAGCTAAGTCCCCACTGTATAAAATGTTTGCCCTTCTCTAATGTTCCTTTGTGGCCGATGTTCCATAAAGTTATATTCAGTTCGTTGCGTCCATAGTCCTGGTAATAACCTGCGCCCAATGGATTGACGATCTGCCCAAACGTACTACTCGATTTATCAAAATCCCTGTCACCAAATAAATATGCTCCTGCAATATCAAAATTCTCTTTTTCATTATCCTTAAAGCGGCTAAGCATCCACTTTAGTTTTAATTTTTTTGTTGGTGAATGAACAATTGTTGCACCGATCATACTTGTTGTGTAATTGTCTTTTTCCTGTCCTTCAAAATAAACATCAAGCCCGAGGTTGGAAGTAAACAATGGAGAGAACACAGAAGATGTTTTCTTTACAGACTCGGGCAGGTATTTGAATTTTGAAGAAGACAATATTCCGAGTAATTCCAGTTGCCAGTGTTCATTCAGCTTGTATGTAACATAACCCTGTATGTCAGATGCAGATGGAATGTAAGTTCCTACTGTTGGCTGATTGCTGAGCAGGTTGCGATTGCTTTTGTTCCTTACACCAAATAAATAAGTAAGCGTTTTCTTTTTATTAATGCCTTCCAGTTGTAATCCCTGTTCCAGTAAACTTATATAGGCGCTTCCGCCAAATGAAGTGGGCTTTTTGTATTGTATGTCCAACACGCTGCTCATCTTATCTCCATACTTCGATTGAAAACCTCCGGTATAAAAATTTACATTCTTTACAAGTTCCGGATTAATAAAACTCAATCCTTCCTGTTGACCACTGCTGATAAGATAGGGGCGGTATATTTCAAAATCATTGATGTATACAATATTCTCGTCGTAATTTCCGCCACGCACATTGTATTGTGAAGTAAGTTCGTTGTTGCTGCCTACAAGTGTTTTAATAAGCGCTTCCACGCCACCGGTTGTGCTTGGTAATGTGATGGCATTTTTGGGATTGATCTTTACCAAACTGTTTTCTCTTCGTTCCCTTTCATCTGTGATCACAACGGCTTCCATTGTTTTGTCTGAATGTTTCATACGGATTGTTATATTTTCCGTTTCATTCGGACTCAGGTAAAAATTCTTTTGTACCGATAAAAAACCGGTATGGCTGAACGTAAGTGCAAATGGTTTGTTGGCTGCCACTTTAATGGTGAATGCGCCGCTGTCGCTGGAAAGTATACCGGAGTTTTTTCCAAGTATAACAATTGAAACATTGCTCAGGGGATTTTCATTGTCATCAATGATATGGCCTGTTACAGTAGCGTTTTTGTTTTGTGCCGAAACACTTGTGGTAACCAGGCAAATTAATAAGGCAGTCAGCAGTCTCATTTTATGAAGATAAATATTTTTATGGTTCGCAGACGCTCGTTTGATTATTAGTTTGGAGTTTGGTGTTTAGGGTTGCGTAACTCCTTTTATTTAAAGTCTTTTAAAATCCCGGGCAAAAAACATAATAATAAAATCAGTGAATCAGTGGCAATATTTTATCCTATTTTTGAAACAAATCATTGTTTTGAAAATTCATTATTATATTTTACTGTGTGCGGTGTTTAGTATTACTGCATGTGCCAGTTCCGAAAAAAAGACCCAGGCGGTTGTCAAAGAAGAAAAAACTGATATTGATTACAGAGCTTTGGGACTTGAAGATCTTAAGCAGTCGAGTATCATGAGAGATATTCTTTGCCAGTCATGGGAGTATGAAGAAGATGCTTTAGAGGCAAAGGATGTAGACATTACTTCTGATATGGAGGTAGTATACAGGGGTTATAGTTTTTTTAATGATGGTACTGTTACAAAAGACCCACGGGGAAATATAAGAACCGGTAAGTGGTCCTTAAAGATCGAAAAGCCAGTTACTATTTCTATGGAGTTTGATCATGGTCAACAGGATATAAAACAGCTGGCTTATCTCAGGCCATCAGAAATGATACTCTCAGAAGGGGAGGGAAATGACCGTAAAAAAAAGAGCCTTCTTGCTGATGAGTTCCGGCATATAAATGTAAAAGATGATCCTTTTTATCCAACGAATGTATTGTGGAGAATAAAACCAACATCACCTGAAACAGAAAAATCAATAAGGCAAAGATTAAAAGACTGCATTCATTTCTTTGTTTTGTATTACGAAGAAAAAATAAATACACAGGCAGAAACAGTAACGTTTATAGGATTGCCAACCTGTTTTACCTGGTATTCCGGTGCAGTTGGATTGCAGGATGAAAACCAGTTGCAAAGAAAATGGATCAATTGCTTTTACAACAGGGAACAAGCTATGACAGCATACAAACTTGCAGATAAATTATTAAGAACAAAACTCGACCTGCCAAAGAAAGAAAGCAGTTGGCTCAAGGCAAATTTATCAATATTGAAAGAGATGGAGAAGAAAGTAGACTCAATCGCAATTGACAATTGACAATGGGAAGTTGACAATTAAGAAATGCATCGTTGTACAATTAATTGTCAATTGTCAACTGTCCATTGTCAATTATTAGATTGCTTTGAGCGCTTCAATTGTTGCAACTGGATTCGGGGATTTAAAAACAGTATTCCCCGCTACCAACACATCTGCACCCGCATCTATGATCGATTTCGCATTATCAAGTGTAACACCACCATCAATTTCAATCTTCACTTCCAGCAATAACTCATTGATCATTTCTTTCAGCTGTTTGATCTTATAGATCGTATGTGGGATAAATGATTGCCCGCCAAACCCGGGGTTAACACTCATCATACAAACAAGATCAATATCAGGTAGTATATCTTTCAGCAGGTCGACCGATGTATGTGGGTTGATAGCAACACCAACCCGCATGCCTGCACTTTTTATTTGCTGTATGTTGCGATGAAGGTGCCTGCACGCTTCATAATGAATGATAAGATTGTCTGCACCTGCTTTTTTAAATGCGTCGGTAAATTTTTCCGGTTCTTCAATCATCAAATGAACGTCACAAACCTTTGTCGTGGTTTTGCGAATGAACTCAACGATCATAGGGCCAAAACTAATATTGGGAACAAACCTACCGTCCATTATATCAAGATGAAACCAATCTGCTTTACTGTTGTTCAGCATCTGACAATCACGTTCAAGGTGTAGAAAGTCGGATGATAGGAGGGAGGGTGCAATGAGAGCCATAAAATATTTTTAGTTTATAAATATGTATGATGTATGATATAAGATGTACTAATGAAGTAAGATATCTAAATTATAAAGAAATCATACATCACAGATCATACATTATACATTTCATTTAACTTTTAATGCCTAATCTTCCCAACGCATCTTTCGCTTCCACATAATCCGGCTTCACTCGTAAAGCATTTTGATAAGATTGAATTGCCTCAGGTATGCGATTTAATTTTTCCAGGCATTTACCGCTGTAATAATAACCTTCATCAAAATTATTCTGCAAAGTAAGTGCTTTATCAAGTACAGTTAATGCTTCTGAATATTTTCCGAGATCATATAAGGCAATACTTTTTTCAATATATGCATCCATAAATGTATAGCTAATTGAAAGGCATTTGTCAAAAAAATCAATTGCTTTTATTTTATTATTGCTGAAAGAATAATAAAGGCCTTTGATAAAGTATGCTTCTTTTTCTGCTTTCGCATTACTTGTCAAAAGTGCGTCTGCTGTTTGAAGTGCAAGCGGATTTTTTGTTTGGCCATACAAAGTGCCCAGGGCAATTACATATTCAGGCTGTGCAGATATTTTTATTGCATGTTCAAAATCATTGATGGCATCCAATGTATCTGCATTTTCAAAATGAAGATTGGCTTGTATATCCCACAGTGGCGCATTCATACTGTCTTTTAAAAGTGCATCACCAACTGTTTTTAATGCTGCTGAATAATTGCCGTTCTCGGCATAATATTGAATAAGATTTTCTTTAAGCAACAATGAATCAGGGTGCTTGCTGATGGCATCTTTTAATTGCTGTTCTGCCGAGGGCAGAGTGTCTGTGGTAGTTTTTGTTTCTTCTGCTTTTTCATTATTGCATGCTTGTAAACAAAATATAAGCATGCAATATTTCACGCAAAGGGGCAAAGGTTTGCAAAGAACGCAAAGCTTTCTTAGCATCTTTTGTATTTGTCTTAGCGTCTTTGCGTGAGGCATACCGGGTAAAATTAATGTTAGAATAAAAACTTTCCGGCAAAATTAGCATTTAGATGGGTTCATTGCTGACAATATTCTGACAAAAAAGTTTATTGCGGCTGTTAACTTCGTGGAAAATTAAAAATTAATAATTAAAAATTATAAATTGATTGACTGATTTGAGTGCTTTCAATTGATGATGTGTATTAATATTAATTTTTAATTATTAATTTTTAATTCATGAAATATACACTGACATTATTACTCGTAACTACATTGTTGCTTTGTTTTTCTTTTAAAGATTCTTCTTCTATCACTTCCAAAGTTGCGCCACCTTCAGACACGATCCTTTTTCCGGGCGAAACACATTTTGCAAATGTGCAACAGTTAACCTTTGGTGGCGACAATGCAGAAGCATATTTTAGTTTTGATGGAAAGTACCTGATCTTTCAAAGAACAGATCCAAAGCTGGGCATAAAATGCGACCAGATATGGATGGGGAAAATTCCGGAGAACCCGGGAGAAAAATTTGAACCTAAACTGGTAAGTACCGGTACCGGCCGCACAACCTGCTCTTATTTTTATCCAGACGGCAAACATATCCTTTACGGATCAACGCACTTAGGCAGTGCTGATTGCCCGCCGATACCCGACAGGAGCAAACATGGAAATAAATACATCTGGGCCGTTTATGAAAGCTTTGATATTTTTAAAGCAGATACCAACGGGCACATCATAAAACAACTTACAAACACGAAGGGTTATGATGCAGAAGCAACCTTTTCTCCCAAAGGAGATAAAATTTTGTTTACATCTATGAGAGATGGTGATCTTGATCTGTATACAATGGATCCTGATGGTAAGCATGTAAAGCGAATTACAAATACACTCGGTTATGATGGTGGTGCATGGTTTAGTCCTGATGGGAAAAAAATTATATGGCGTGCATCAAGACCTAAAACAGAAGCTGAAATAAAAGAATACAAAGATTTGCTTGCAGAGAATCTTGTTGCGCCAACACATATGGAAGTATGGATCGCCAATGCTGACGGAACAGATGCGCACCAGGTAACCAATCTTGAGCAGGCTAACTGGGCGCCGAACTTTACGCCAGATGGAAAACATTTTATTTTTTGCAGCAACCACGAATATAAAAGAGGATTTCCTTTCAATATGTACATCGCCGATCTTGATGGAAGCAACGTTCAAAAAATATCAAGAGACAAAGGGTTCGATGCATTTCCTATGTTCAGCCCCGACGGTAAGAAATTTGTTTTCTGCAGCAACAGGAACAATGGAGGAACGCATGACACAAATATCTTTATTGCAGATTGGAAGTAGATGTCTTTGCTAATTTGTTAGCTTAAAATAAATGTTCAATATTCAACGTGCAATGTTCAATATTCAAGTGCATTTCGTTGAGCATTGAACATTGTACGTTGAATATTGAACATTAAAAATGAGAAGCCCGATTATTTAATCAATCTATAATTTATTATGACCTAACTCATAATTCAGAACTCAGAATTTACTTATCTTTTCGGCTAAAGATCTTACTCACAATCTTCCATTCCCCGTTTATCTTCAGCATATTCATATAATCGTAAAGGATCACTTTATCAGTTTCAATTTTTATTTTCCCATTGGCTGCATTGCCTTCTATGTTCAGTGAAACGATCTCGATCTTCCTTTCCTGTTTGTTGGTGTTTGATTTTGCCCGTGCAATAAAATCTGCAATGGGCACGTCTTTGAATTCACCTGTTTTTGGATCGATGTATTTCATAGTTGCGGATGAATGAAAAGCTTTTTCAATCCTGTCTCCATCGCCACTCATATAATTTTCGAGGCAGGCCCTTGCTGCGGCTTCATCTGTTGTTTGGGCCATCATCGTTATAGAAAAGAAAATAGCAACGAGGGAAATAAACAATGTTTTTCTGAATGGTAATTGCATGATTAAAATTTTTGAGTGAAATGATGTTGGTTGACCCCATAAATTAATCTTATGCAATAAAAAATACTTTTGAATAATTTCAGGCGGCGGTTTAATTATATAAACGGAAGGAGGGAAATTCTGAGTTATGAGTTATGAGTGAGTGTTGTTGTTTGGCAAGTTATAGTGAAAAGAATGAGTCGATTTTAATTTTATTTAACCGCTTTCAAAGTGATTATTGAAAATTGTACGTTGAATATTGAAAATTAAAGATGAGAAGTCCGAATATTTAATAAACTAATAAATTATTATAACCAAACTCATAACTCAACACTCATAATTCATAACTCGATAACCTCGCAGTCTTTCATTTCCTTCCCATCAATTACAAAACGTATGATCGTTCTCACCTTATGCCATCCTTGCTTTCCGGCTGCGCCGGGATTCATGTGAAGGCAATTGATCTTATCATCATACATTACTTTTAAAATATGAGAATGCCCGCTTATAAACAGGCCGGATTGGTGTGTAACGATCTCATTTTTTACACCAGGGGCATATTTGTTTGGATAACCGCCGATATGCTGCATAAAAACATTCACCTCTTCGCAGGTAAAATGTAGTTTCTCGGGGTAAACGGACCTGATATCCTTACCATCAATATTTCCGAATACGCCACGTAACGGGAGCCCGCTCTTTTCCTTAAGCTGGTTTGCAATTTCGATGGTACCAAAATCACCGGCATGCCATATTTCCTGGCAATTCCTGAAATGTTCAAAAACAGTTTCATCCAAATAATTATGTGTGTCTGATATAAGCCCGATCCTTGTCAACGTAACTCGAATTAAAATGCTAAATTTAGTCTTGAATTCTGAATGCTTAATTCTGAATGCTGGACGGTTTAAAATATCATCAATGCGCTCAGTAAAATCATGTGTAAAGAAAAGTGTTTCTTTACGAATAAACAATTCAGAATTCAGCACTCATAATTCAGAATTCACAATGCCTTATTTTCGGAACTTTATTTACTACATCGACAAGCGCAGCTGGAAGTATTATTTCCTTATGTTGTCCTTATGCAAAGGGTATTAAGAATATGTGTTTTAATTCATAATTCTTAATTCATAATTCTTAATTCATAATTTTTAATTTATTTACAATGCCTCATTATCATAAACTCGGATCCATTCCGCACAAACGCCATACTCAATTCCGCAAGCCAGACGGAAATTTATATTCAGAACAATTATTTTCTACAGAAGGCTTTTCCAATGATTATTCCTTGCTTTATCACACATATGCTCCCACACTCATTGTAAAAGTTGATGAAGCCATTAAGGTTGCTCCGAAGATCGCAGAAGAAAAAATGCTTAAGCATCGTAGCCTTGAAGGATTTAAAGTAAAACCGGAAGCAGATTTTTTGAAAAGCCGCAAACCTGTCCTGGTAAATAATGATTGCCATATTGTATTGGCAGCTCCGCAAAAAAGCATGAGAGAATATTTTTATAAAAATGCAGATTCGGATGAAGTCATTTTTATCCATGAAGGAACGGGCGTATTAAAAACCTGTTATGGAGAATTGAAATTCAGTTACGGCGACTATCTTGTTATTCCAAGGGGTTGTATATACCAGATACATTTTGATACGGAGGTCAATCGTTTGTTCATTGTTGAATCGCATTCACCTATCCGCTATCCTAAAAGATACCTGAGCAAATATGGCCAGTTGATGGAGCATGCTCCTTATTGCGAAAGGGATATCAGGGTTCCTGAAAACCTGCAAACCTTTGATGAGAAAGGTGACTTCGTTATCAAAACAAAGAAGCAGGGCTTTTTGTATCCAATACATTATGGTACACATCCCTTTGATGTGGTAGGTTGGGATGGTTGTTGTTATCCTTATGCATTCAGTATTCATGATTTTGAACCTATAACGGGGCGTGTGCACCAGCCGCCACCTGTTCACCAGACTTTTGAAACAGATGCGTTTGTGATCTGTTCTTTTGTGCCAAGGTTATTCGACTATCATCCTTTGTCGATACCTGCACCGTATAATCACAGTAATATTGATAGTGATGAATTGCTGTACTATGTTGATGGTGATTTCATGAGCCGCAAACACGTGACCCGTGGTATGATCACCCTGCACCCTGCAGGAATACCGCACGGCCCACACCCCGGGTTAGCCGAAAAAAGCATTGGTGCCAAAGAAACAAAAGAACTTGCTGTAATGGTAGATACTTTCAGACCGCTGCAACTAACGGAAACAGCGATTGAGATAGAGAACCAGGGGTATGTTATGAGTTGGGCGGAGTGAAGTTGAAAGATTTACAATGTTGAAAGGTTGACAAGGTTAGAAGATTTAATACTTATTAACTTGTCAGCCTTTCAACTTTTTCAACCTTCCCTCAACATTTCAACTTTTTTTCTTAAATTGTTCTAAACAAAAAACCATTAACTATGCTCAAATTTCATGAAGTAAAAACAGGAGATTATGTTATCGCTGATAATGATGGTGATAAAAAAAGGGGAGAAGTTACCAACCTGAATGGTGATGAAAAGCAGGTTTGTGTAGATACGGGCCAGGAGTTTTGGTATGAAATGAATCAGCTTTCTCCATTGCCAATAACCGATGAAGAGTTGAATAATTTTAAATTTCACAAACACGTCAATGACGATGGTACAATAAAATATTCCAAGGGAGCTTTCAGGATACTGATACCAAAGCAATCAGATTTTTCAAGAATGGAAATATGGTACAGGGATGAAACAAGGCATATCAATACGCCAATCAGTGTTCACAATCTCCAGAATCATTATTATGAAATGACGAAGGTTCATTTAAATGATGAGGCTTTTGATTGATGCCAATAAAATAACTAAGTTACAAATAAAAAATCCCCTGGATAACCGGGGATTTTTTATAAAGAATATTATTGATATCAGGTCCCGAATCTGTCATTAGCAGCAGTGTAATCCTATACTATTGCCGATTCAGAATTCCTGTTATATTAATTAGCTGGTTTAGCATCTACTGCTGCAGGGTTTACAGCTTTTTTAGCGTGCAAAGCTTTCTTTTTCGCCAGTTGCTGTTCCCTGGTCAATTTTGCTTTTTTTGTTTCTTTTGTCTGCTGTGTTAAAGGCGTTGCAGGAGCAGTTGATTTTTTCTGTTGTGCAGAAGCCATCATACCCAGGCTTAAAAAGATACCAGTTACAAGTAATAATTTTTTCATAATAATTTTTTTAATATTAACGATGGGCAGCTATTCATTTGTTTTGGTAAAATAGCCTGAATCAAATATACATTTCTTTGTAAAAACTGAAAAATAAAATGTTCTGTTTCGGCGCTGTTCAAACCTATAAGGTTTTAAAAACCTTATAGGTTTATTTTGATCCATAAAAAAATCCTCCCGATTTTCGGGAGGATTTTATATTAAAAGACATTTGAATTATTCTGCCTTTGGTTCTTCAGCTGCATTGTCAGATGATTCAGGTTTTGTTTCACCTGCTGCATCATGATCCATTTTAGCTTTTAAACCAGCCAGGATACCAAGATCACCAAGCGTAGCTTTTTCTACTTTGCTTTGAATATTCTTCACAGCTTTTTTTGTAGACTCGGCTTCTGCTCTTTTCTCTTTCATCTCAACCTGTTTTTCTTCTTCTTTTTCCTGTTCCCAGATGCGTGTATGACTTAAAACGATGCGTTTGTCATTACGGTCAAATTCAATAACCATAAATGAAGCTGTTTCGTCAGCAGTAAGGGTTTTGCCATCTTCTTTGAGCAAATGTCTTGCAGGTGCATAACCTTCAAGTCCATAAGGCAATTGAACCACGGCACCTTTATCATCTTTTTTCACGATCGTTCCTTCATGAATACTTCCTTCAGCAAATACAGATTCAAGTGAATTCCATGGATCTTCTTCTATTTGCTTGTGGCCAAGTTGAAGTTTACGTCCTTCTTTGTCGATATTAAGAATAACAACTTCGATCTCGTTTCCAACTTTAGTGTATTCGTTCGGGTTATTGAAACGTTTTAACCAGCTAAGGTCGCTGATGTGGATCATACCACCAATACCGGTAGATAATTCAACAAACACACCATAAGGAGTGATGTTCTTTACAATACCCATATGACGGCTGTTCTCGGGGAACCTGTTTTCAATAGTGCTCCATGGATCTTCTGTCATTTGCTTGATAGAAAGACTCATTTTGCGTGTTTCCTTATCAAGTGTTACAACTTTTGCTTCGTATTCATCACCAAGCTTAAAGAATTCTTTTGCATTGATAGGAGTGTTAGCCCATGTAATTTCGCTTACGTGTACCAAACCTTCAACACCTGGCATGATCTCTAAGAAAGCACCGTAGTCTTCAATGTTCACTACTTTACCTTTTACGATCTCACCTTCTTTCAGGTTCTCAGCAAGTGTATCCCATGGATGAGGCGTCAATTGTTTTAAACCTAAGCTGATACGTTTTTTATCATCATCGAAATCAAGTACCACCACGTTCAGTTTCTGATCCATCTTCAATACTTCTGAAGGATGGTTGATACGTCCCCAAGAAATATCAGTGATGTATAGTAAACCATCTAAGCCACCAAGGTCAAGGAATGCGCCGAAGTCAGTAATGTTCTTGATCGTTCCTTCCAATACCTGGCCTTTCTCAAGTTTACCAATGATCTCAGCTCTTTGAGCTTCGATATCGCTTTCAATAAGTGCTTTATGAGATACAACAGCATTCTTAATGGCTTCGTTGATCTTAACCACTTTGAATTCCATTGTTTTGCCAACAAACTGATCGTAATCAGTAACAGGTTTAACGTCGATCTGGGAACCTGGTAAGAATGTTTCCATTCCAAACACGTCAACGATCAAACCACCTTTTGTTTTGCTGGTAACAAGACCTGTAACGATCTCGCCTGTTTTATTTACTTCTACAATTCTTTCCCATGCCCTGGTAATACGTGCAGATTTGCGGCTCAGGTTAAGGTTTCCTTCCCTGTCTTCTTTTTCTACAACCATTACTTCGATCACATCACCTACTTTCACACCGCCTGGGATATCCCTGAATTCATTCAGAGAGATAAGGCCATCACTTTTAAAACCAATGTTAACAACAGCATCTGTTTTGGTAAGAGATTCTACAGTTGCCTGTATCATTTCACCATCATTGATCTGTTTAAATGTATTATCATAAACGATATCGTACTTTGCTTTTTCTTCTTTCGAATAAGAAGCTACGTTACGTTTATCCCTGCTCCAGTCAAAATCATCATGTGCTGTTTCAACACGTGGTTCAAATTTCTGTACAGGTGCTGCAATTGTTTCAGCCGGAGTTTCAACGGCAGATTCCACAGGATCATTTGTTGTCGCAGTACCTTCTGCTGTGTTACCAGCTAAAGATTCCTGATCTTCTGCGTTTAGTTGTTTGTTAATATTAAATGACATAATAAAATCCCGCGGTTTTTTAACGGGGTTGCAAATGTATGAAATTTTCACCGGATTTTAAACAAAAAACTCAACGAAAACCGCACCTGCAACAGCATATATTAAAAAAGGCTCATCTTTAAGATGAGCCTTTTTTAAATGGTATTTTCAGTTATTTATTTACCTTATTACAACCCTTGCGGATTGTATTAATTTGCCACCACCATCATAAAGAACAACAACGTAAACGCCATTTGGCATACTACTCATGTCTACATCCATCCTGCCGAAAGCAGTAGTTACCTTATAACTATTATTAGATAGTCTGGCTCCCTTGCTGTCATATACACCCAGGTATGGAGGTTTTGAAATGATATCATTGAGTCCATCATTATACCTAACCTGGAATATACCGTGGTTTGGATTAGGCCAGATGAACAATGTATTGCTGGTAGAATCAGTGATCTCGATCGGACCTCCACTCAGCTTGCCGCTACAGATGGTAGGATCTATCAGGTCAACCGTGTATGTACCAAGGCCTGTATTACCAAAACCTACTTCATAAGTGCTTGAATTTGCACCAGGAATAGTATCACCGTTATGATACCATTGGAAGGTATTGCTTGATGAAGAAGGATCAACCTTGGCAGTAAGCATGGTTCTTAAACCAGGGAAGATTTTAGTGTAAGGTGCAACACTAACTGTAAGTGTAGGGTCAGCAGTTAAAATCCTAACCGGTACTTCAAGAGGTTCCGGAGGACATACAGAATTCGTAACTGTAACTGTATAAATTGTAGTTGCTGCTGGTCCTGCATACACAGTACTTTGTTGAGTACCTGCTACATAAGGAACAGTTCCCGCAGGATCAAGGAATAAACCTGTTGATGGTTCCCAAACACCTGTTACAGGAAGGAATGGCGAAACGCTGTAGGTAAATGTCAATGTCCAGTTAAGTAGTTGTCCTTCATCCTGGGCAAAGCCATCATACATACCGATCGTCCAGTTTCCATCAGGAACAGAATACAGATCAGCGAATGTTGACACTGTTGCGTCTCCAATAGAGGTTGCACCAGTTGGTGGGAAACCTGGAGGAACAGTAGTAACACCATCTGGGCCAAACGTATCAGTATAAGGATCTGAACCATCCGAAAGGAGGTCTGTGCTTGTAGAGCTAATATTAGTATTTGTGAATCCGGTAGATGCAGTACCCGGACCGCCAGTTGCTGTTAGGAAATAGTCAAGATTAAGAATATTGCCATTCGGAGCTTTTAAGTTGATACTAAGATCACCTACCCATGTATGAGCAATATTTAAAGTAACCTTCATATCAGTAATCACACCACCTGGTGGAGGAGGAGGAACTACAATTGTATTTGTGATACCTGCTGGATCAGCATCTGGTATGGTAATGTTCAAAGGACCAGAAGGGAAAATTGGTGGCGCTCCTGTTACGTTAGTAATAGATAATTGAACAGGCGAGCCAGCCGGAATAGGGGCGCAAGTGCTATAAGGATTAGGGTCAACATCAATAACCAATGGTGTTACAGAAAGAGTAACAACATCACTGAAATCAATTGCAGTACAAGCACCGCTGATCAGAACACGGTAAAGATTTCCATCCCATGTGCCGTCTATGTTAGTTATAGTAAGCGTATTTGTAGTAGCACCACCATATCGGGTATTGTCAACAACATTGGTCCATGGACCGCTGCCAATTTTTTCCTGCCATTGATAGCTGATCAAACTTCCGCTAACACTTGTACTGATGACAGCATTACTACCACACATTACAGATGTATTAACTGGTTGTGCATCGAAAACACCCTGCACACAAGGAACCACATTTACAAGATAATCTTCTGTTTCACCGAAACCGATGAATGCATCAAGACATGCATCACCATCTGCAAATGGAGCAAAGAACTGAACCCTTACCCTCATTCTTGCCTGGCCCAATGGTGCTGTAGCCGGCACATTTATATTTGCAAGTAATGTTCCTCCTGTTGTAGTACCAACATCTGTAAATTCTGATGCATCAAAAGTACCGTTATGATCATAATCGATCCATACAGACACAAATTCATCATACTGTCCGCCACCCGCAGTTACTGCAATTGGATTTGGAAGTCCCAGGTAGATATCAGGAATTGGAACTGATGCGTCAGTACCATAATTAATAAATCCATCTGGTTCACAATCTGAGGTATTGTTTAATTGATTAAGCTTAACGTTTGTTATAATATCTCCGTCTGTACAATCAGATGAACCCGGTATGCAATAGCATTGATTTGCTGGCGCAATGTCTACCTCTACAGAATCAACCGGTCCCGGTGTACCAGAACAGCTAACGATTACCTGGTAGTAAGTTGTTACAGTTTGCGTAGTACTATAAGTACTGTTGGTTGCTCCGGCAATATCTGTAAAGTTGGTACCATCAAGAGATGATTGCCATTGGTATGTAACTCCACTTCCGCAGGTTGGGAATTCTGGCGATAAAGTGAATGGATAACCAGCACAAACCAAAGTACTCGAAGCAATGGTATTTCCTGGTGCAGGAGTACCTGTACATACGGTTGTATTGTAATCTAACCTGAATGGCATATCCTGTGCATCTGCACCAGCCGGACCATCCAGGATTGGGTCCATACGCCTCCACCGATATCATGCTGCATAGCATTGTTTCCAGGCTGTGTAACAGTACCAATTACTGTACTTGCAGGGGAGAAATTACTGGTAAGTGTTGGATCAACATCTACCTGCCATTCTACCCAATAATGACCGATTGGAAGACTTAATGCTGTTGGAAAAGTGAATTCGTTTTTCCAGATCAGTCTTTGAGTTCCCGGAGTAGCGTTGAAAATGCGATACATACCTGCATCTGTTGAAGAGGTAAGTACATTGGTAGTAAGATTACCAAAGATTGGCACAGGAGTACCTACTGAAGGATCAGTATTGAATATCTGAACCCTAAGATCAATTACAGGTGAAGTAGTTCCTGCATAACCTGTAGAATAAGAATAACAGGTAAACTTTGTAATGTCCCAGGTACCGCAGGTAACATCAAAGTCATCTGCTACAGTAAAACCGTTGAGAACACTGGCTGCATAACCTGCATTTCCATTGCCTGCCTGAACCTCACTCCAGGTATAACCTGCAGGAGCGGCATCTCCTGTACTGGCAGTAGCGCCCGTACTTAAATTTCCATTCGTGAAAACCTGTGCATTTATTTTGCCCACGAAAAAGCAAAATACACTAAGAATCATCAGGCTTTTTTGCAGAAAACCCCCGATCCTTTTAAATGTAGTTTTGGATTGCATAATAATAATTTAATGATTATGAAATGATGATATAAAGCCCAGTTTTGGTTAACGAGTTTATATTATTGTTGTGTAAATTACATCATTATCACTTTTTTACAAACTTTTTATTTTGTGTAAAGAAGCTGTACGCAAGCGATAATTCTGTACGATTAAAGTCATTAAAAGGTTGAATTATTTTCTCAGACCATCCGTATATGGGGGAATAATTCCAATAACGCTTATTTTACAAACAGCGCCTTAAGCTCTTCGGCCTCTTCGGGCTTCATTTTACCGCCAAGGATCAGCCGGATCTGCCTTCTTCTTAAAGCTCCTTCAAAAAGTCTTTTTTCTTCATCCGTCTCAGGAACGAGGGTGTTTATTTTCCTGGGCTTCCCGTTAGGATCCAAAGCAACAAATGTGTAGTAAGCCTCATTGCTTTTGTATTTGTATTGTTGTATGGCATCTTCACCCCACACATTTAAATGTACTTCCATACTGCTGTTAAAACCCCTGGTTACTTTTGCTTCAATATGCACCACGTTCCCGATCTTGATGGGCGTTTCAAAAGAAATATTATCTACAGAAGCAGTTACTACCGGCGCCGCACAATGTTTCATGGCCGCCAATGCCGCAGCAATATCCATCCAGTACATCAATCGTCCACCCATCAGGTTCCCGAAATTATTGGTATCGTTTGGTAAAACCAGTTCTGTCATGACCACCAAAGATTCACCCGCTTTCTTTTCCATATAAAAAATTTTCGCAAAGATAGCTTCTATGTAAGATCTAAGATGTAAGATTTAAGATTTGAGAACAGCAAAAGAAGCATAAACCATAAATTATAAAAAAATCTTAGATCTTAAATCTTAGATCTTAAATCTTTTGTTTCTTATTTTTACCAGATACATTTCAATACAACGATGAACAACGATCTGAAAACAAATATCTCTTTTGATAATACAGAATATGCTTTTGCCTACAAATCAACCAAAGAATTAAAAAAGGCCCATTTTCTTTTTTCTACTATGGGGAGCCCCTTCCTGTTGAACCTCGGTTTAAAACTGATGCCAGCCGCGATAAAAATGCACCTTCCGTTTACAAAGCCTGTCATCCGAAGCACTATTTTTAGCCAGTTCGTAGGTGGAGAAACACTTGAACAAACTGCAAAGGTTGCAGATAAACTGGAGAAATACCAGGTACAGGTTATCCTTGATTATGGTGTGGAAGGAGGCGAAGATGGAGAAGAAGGTTTTGATCACGCTACCGAAGAGTTTATAAAAGTTATTAATTATGCGGCCACCCAGCACAATATACCTTTCATGAGCATTAAAGTGACGGGTATTGTACGGTTCGGCCTGCTTGAAAGTATAGATACGGCTATGCATGCCTGTGAGGGTACACTTATGAAGCGCTATTACAAAGTGATCGAAGAATTATCGCCTGAAGAAAAAGCAGAATGGCAACGCACCGTGAACCGCTTATTAAAGATCTGTGAAACTGCAAATGCAAAAAAGATAGGTGTACTGGTGGATGCAGAAGAAACATGGATACAGGACCCGGTAGATGCATTGACCATTTTAATGATGGACACCTACAATAAAGGGAAAGTGGTGGTTTATAACACCATTCAACTTTACCGTCATGACAGGCTTGCCTTTTTAAAAGCCAGTTATGAAGCTGCTGCTGAACGCAATTTTATTCTTGGCGCAAAACTCGTAAGAGGCGCTTATATGGATAAGGAAAGAAAGCGTGCAGCGGAAAAAGGCTATCCCTCACCGATACAACCCGATAAACAGGCATCTGACAATGATTATAATGCATCCGTTGAATTTTGTATCGAGCACCTTGATACCATTGCAATGATCGTAGCTTCTCATAACGAGTACAGTAATCTGCTGGCCACCGTACTGCTTGATAAGAAAGGGTTGCCACACAATCACCCGCATGTTCATTTTTCACAGCTTTATGGAATGAGTGATAATATAACATTCAACCTTGCAAAAAGCGGCTGCAGTGTAAGTAAATATTTACCATTTGGCCCATTAAAGACGTTGTTCCCTACCTGATGCGGCGTGCGCAGGAAAATAGTTCTGTTTCTGGACAGACGGGGAGGGAGCTTGGGCTTATTAAAAAGGAACTGGCAAGAAGAAAAGCATAAAAGATGTAAGATGTAAGATTTCTTTGTACTTTATAATCTATGCTTCATTTGCTATGTCCCAAATCTTAGATCTTAAATCTTACATCTTAGATTTATTGGATTCTCACCACACTTTTATCAACAAGGCCAAATACAACATCCCCCTTTCCCGGCTGTACCGGGTAAGTGCCTGTAAACTTTCCAAACGCTGGTAGTACAGCATATTTTTTACCGAAATAAAAGCAAGCTAGCTGTAATGCCTGGCGGCCGGCGCCGGTGATCCTTATGCCGGGATGAATGTGGCCACTGAAAAAATAAGTTTGATCATCTTCATTACAGTCGTTGATGTCATGCACAAAAGAAAAATTTCCAATTGTAAGCGACTGCCTGTGTACAACTATATTCGCTTCCTTATACCAGGCATCTTCTAAAACATCATGATTGCCTTTTACCAAATGAACTTCTACATGTCCTATGTCTTTTCTCCATTTTAAAAAAAAGTCAAGTTCTTTGTTTTCATCACTATGAAAAAGGTCACCGACAATAATTAATTTTTCGGGCTTATAAAATTGTATCTGAGCAATGAGTCGTTGCATGTCTTCAATTAAAACAGATTGAGGCACAGCAATGCCGCTTTTTCTGAAATGTCCCGTTTTGCCCAAATGAAGATCAGAAAGGATAAGTGTCTTTTCGTTTTCCCAGAAAATACTTCTTCCTGAAGTAACCAGGAATTGATTGTCTAATAATATATGGGGGAGGTAGGCTGGCATGAAGGGCAAATATAGTTTAGAGTTATGAGTTTAGCGTTATGAGTTGTCCGGCTGTTTGAAACTTTTAACTCATAATTCATAACTCTAAACTTATTTGTATTTTATTTTGAAAGAAACTAATTTGCCATAAACTACAATAAACATGAACGACTCACTTTCAAATGACTTTACCGGGGAGGACCAATCAAAACTGCCATCCGGTTTAAATGTACTTACTATACTCACGATCATCGGAAGTATTATCGGGCTCATATTTAGCGTGTATGGTTTTTTTACGGCTAAGACAAATTATGAAAGAACAAAAGACCTGATGAATTCACCAGAAAAGATGGAGGCTATGCCGGGATGGGCAAAAGGAATGATTACACCAGAGGGGTTGGCAATGCAACAAAAAATGATGGAAAATAAATTGCCCATTTTAATACTCAGCCTTGTAGCACTTGCTTTATGTTTATATGGAGCCATGGAAATGCGCAAGAGAAAGAAACAAGGGTATATATTATGGTTGATTGGTGAGATACTTCCAATCGGGACAAGTCTTTTATTTATTGGAACAATGGCCATGAAAGGTTTTGGTTTAATGATGGTCTTCATACCCATTTTATTCATCATATTATATACTGTGAATAAGAAAGAACTTATTTATTAAAAATATATTTCATTATTTAAAGAGCAGTTATACCAACTGCTCTTTTTTTGCGCATTAACTTTGAAACAATAATATTTGAATATTGATTATCCAACATTGTATATTGAATATTCAATACACTGGGAACAATGAATGATATTTAATTAAAAAAAATCAATCCCAAAATGAAACAATTATTTCTCCTGTTATCAATATGTTCTTTTTTATTTTCCAATGCACAACAAAGATTAATAGATCTTGTTCAGTATGTAAACCCACTGATCGGTACCCAACGCATGGGCCATACTTATCCCGGTGCAACGGTGCCATTCGGTATGGTGCAGTTAAGTCCCGATACAGATACGATCCCCTTTTTAGCAAACGGGAAGTATAATCCTGATGTATATAAATATTGTGCAGGTTATCAATACGATGATAAAACGATCGTTGGCTTCAGTCATACACATTTTAGTGGAACAGGTCACTCGGACCTCGGTGATTTTTTGATAATGCCTTCGGTTGGCACATTGCAATTAAATCCAGGAAGAGCAGATGATCCGGCAAGCGGCTTTCGGTCTGCATTCTCACATGCCAATGAAATTGCTGAAGCAGGTTATTATAAAGTAAAACTGGATGATGGCGGTATAATAGCAGAACTAACGGCTACGAACAGGGTAGGGCTTCACCAGTATACTTTTCCTGCTTCTGATCAATCGCATATTATCCTCGACCTGGTGAGTGGAATATATAATTATGAAGAAAAAAATGTGTGGACATTCATCAGGGTAGAAAACGATACACTTATTACCGGCTATCGGCAAACAAATGGCTGGGCCAGGACAAGAACAGTGTATTTCGCCATGACATTCTCTAAACCATTTTACCAATATGGCAGCAAAGAGTTTTCTAAAATGTCTTATCGTGGTTTTTGGGGCAAGTTCGATCAAAGAAAAAATTTCCCGGAGATCGCCGGTAAACAGATCAGGATGTATTTTGATTTTAAAACAACGGAGCAGGAAAAGATAAAAGTAAAATTTGCACTATCATCTGTTAGTACAGCTGGCGCATTGAATAATTTAAGAAAAGAAATACCAGGCTGGGATTTCAACAAAGTAAAAGAAAACGCAAAAGCAGCATGGAACAAAGAATTAAATAAAATAGTGATCGAAGGAGCGGATGATGAAAAGAAGAATTTTTATACAGCCATGTATCATGCTTTTATCAGCCCAACTACTTATATGGATATAGATGGTAACTATAAAGGTCTTGATCAGAATATTCACCAGGCAAAAGGATTTACGAATTACACTACTTTTTCTTTATGGGACACTTATCGTGCTTTGCATCCATTGTTTAATATCATTCAGCCAAATAGAAATGCTGACATGGTGCAATCTATGCTGCAGCATTATGAACAAAGCAGTTTACACATGTTGCCCATATGGTCGCACTATGCAAACGATAACTGGTGCATGTCAGGCTATCATAGCGTATCGGTTATTGCAGATGCAATTATTAAAGGCGTCGGAAATATCAATGCAACAAAAGCGTTAGATGCATGCGTTACTACCGCACGTAAAAGAGATTATGACGGCATTGGACAATACATGGATATGGGATATATACCGGTAGATAAAAACGGCGTAGGTACATCCACCACATTAGAATATGCTTATGATGATTGGTGCATTGCACAGCTTGCAAAAAAAATGAAACGAAATGATATTTATGATGAGTTCATAAAACGTTCACAGCATTATAAAAGCGTATTTGATCCATCAACTGGTTTTATGCGTGCCCGCAACAGTGATGGAAATTTCAAAAATGATTTTGATCCCTTAAGTACAAACGGGCAGGGTTTTATTGAAGGCAATTCATGGAACTATAGTTTGTTTGTGCCGCATGAACCCAAACAGTTAATTACGATGATGGGTGGGAATAAAAAATTTACCGATCGCCTCGATTCTTTATTTACCATGCATTTGCCCGATGCATTCTTTGCCGAAACAGAAGATATCACACGTGATGGTATCATTGGTGGTTATGTTCATGGAAATGAACCTGCACACCATGTTGCTTATTTATACAACTATGCAGACGCTGCATGGAAAACACAGGAACGTGTTCGTATGATATTAAAAATGCAATACAAAGCTTCACCCGATGGTTTGGGTGGCAATGATGATGCAGGCCAGATGAGTGCATGGTATATTTTCAGCAGTCTTGGTTTTTATCCCGTTGCTCCCGGCTCAGATCAATATGCGATAGGAAGTCCTGCAGTGAATGGTGCACAATTAAATTTAGAAAATGGTAAAACATTTATAATTGAAGTGAAAGATCAGTCTGATAAAAATGTTTATATCCAAAAGATGATTTTGAATGGAAAGCCACTTGATCATTTTTTTCTGAAGCATTCAGATATCATAGGCGGAGGTAAAATCGTTTTTTACATGGGAAGCAATCCGGTTATCAAATAATACCTTGCGTCTTTTGCATTTTATCTTAGCGTCTTTGTGTGAAATAAAATTTCGTCCTCACGCAAAGGAATAAAGAATCGCAAAGAAGCAAAGCTGGATTGTTGATGGATGATAAAATTATCTCCGCCAGTCATTGAATATTGAACATTGATCGTTGAATATTGAATATTCATTTTTGAATTTCAATTAATGAGATCTTCCTAATTGCTCCTGCATCCGCCTCACCCGGTCTTCCAATTTCTCTGAACGTCATGTTTTCACGCATGCTATCAACTTTTATCGGGAAACAAAACGGTGTTAGTTCTTTTGGAAAAGTTATAATGATATTTCCTTTTTGTACCCGTTGCAACATATTGCGGAGCCGTTGTTCTTCCATTTGCTGTTCCATTACTTCATTGTATGCCTGTCGCAACAAAAGATTATTGGGTTCATATTCTGCAAAAACATTGAACAGGAGTGAAGCCGATGATTGCAGGTGTCTTTGTTTTACATATTCACCGGGCATCCCCTGGAAGATAAGGCCGCCGATCACGGCAATATCTCGGAACTTACGCCGGGCCATTTCTGATGCATTGACGCTTTTTTGTATATCTGCAAATAAGTTCTCTTCTGAAAACAATTCATACACATTTGAATCGTCTAACGGAATGGGTTGGTCGCTCAATAATTCAAAACCATAATCATTCATGGCAAAAGAAAAAGTAATTGGAGTGATGCGGCTGATACGGTATGCAAGGATTGCAGCCATCGCTTCATGTACAAGCCTTCCTTCAAATGGATAAACAAATAAATGAAACCCATCTTTTGTTTCAATATGTTCGATCAGCAATTCATTCGCCTTTGGAACATGCGATAATTTCTTTTGCAGATCAAATAAAGGTTTTAATGCAGCAATCTCCGGAACCTTTGAAGCCTTTGGAACCTCTGAAACTTCTGAAAGTTTTTTACGCAACATAAATCCAAGGTTGGCACTCAATGGCATTCTTCCACCATCCCAGCTTGGCACAATTGATTTTGTTGCATTGCTTTTTTTAACCAGCACGGTCATGTCCTTGATCATGATGAATTCAAGGTTCCTGCCTGCGAGTGTAAAAACATCCCCGGCTTTTAAGCGTGAGATAAAATATTCTTCTATTACGCCGATATAGCCACCACTCATGAATTTTACTTTCATCATAGAAGCGCTCACAATGGTGCCGATATGCATACGGTGTCTCATTACAATGCGGCGACTGGTTATTTTATAAAGTCCATCAATGATCTCTACTTTTTTAAAATCATCATATTGTTGTAAGGCGATGCCTCCAGCTGTTATGAATTGCAGGACCTGTTGCCATTCATCGTTGGTAATATCACGGTAACAATGTGTCGACCTTATTTCGTTGAAAATTTCATCGGGGTAAAATCCGTCAGACACGGCAAGTGTACACAGGTATTGCAACAATACATCGAAACATAACTGGAAAGGTTGCCTGCTTTCTATAAGTGTTATACTGATTGCTTCTTTTAGTGCTGCCGCTTCCAGTAGTTCGAGTGAATGTGTCGGCAGGAACCATATGTTACTTGTTGCACCGGGCTGGTGGCCGCTGCGGCCGGCACGCTGTAAAAAACGGGCCACACCTTTTGGCGAACCAACCTGTATTACTGTTTCTACGGGGCGAAAATCTACTCCAAGATCAAGGCTTGAAGTGCATACAACGGCTGCAAGTGTTCCACTGTGTAATGCATCTTCTACCCATAAACGTAATTCCTGTTCAATGCTGCCATGGTGCAGCGCAATGTTGCCTGCAAGATCAGGTGCAATATTTAAAAGTTCCTGGTACCATCGCTCACTCATGCCTCTTGTATTGATGAAAATGAGCGTACTCTTATTATTATATATAATAGGCAATACTTTATTCGCCAGCTTAATTCCAAGATGGCCGGCCCAGGGATATTTTTCTATTTCATCCGGTAAAACAGAAATGATCTCTATCTTCTTATGATATATTGCTTTTATAAGGACTCCAGTATTGGAAAGTGGGGCAAGCAACACATTCATCGCCTCATCCAAATTACCAATGGTTGCCGATATCCCCCATACCGCAACACTTGAATATTGAATATTGTATGTTGAATATTGAACATTTTTTTTGCGCTCAGACTCTTTCAACCCAATAATCCTTGAAACCGCAAGCTCTACCTGTACTCCTCTTTTACTCCCCAGCAACTCATGCCATTCATCAACTGCAATAATTTTTAATTTTTTAAAAACCTCCGGGTAATCTTTTTGTGCAAGCAATAAATGAAGACTCTCTGGTGTAATGATAAGCACTTCGGGCATGTTTCTTTTTTGCTTTTGCCGTTCAGCAATGGGTGTATCACCATTACGAACAGCAATATTCCATTGCATACCGAGTGATTCGATTACTTCCTGCATGGCTCTTGCAATATCTTTTCCAAGTGCTCTTAATGGTGTGATCCATATTAGCCGGAGCCCGTTGTTTTTTTTAGTGAGGTAATTATCCGGGTGCTCATTGATGAATTGTATGATGGCCCCAAAAAAACAGAGTACGTTTTACCATAACCGGTAGGTGCATTTACCAGGCCCGAATTGCCGTTGGTTATTTGTTCCCAGGTTTGTTCCTGGAATAAAAATGGTTTCCTGTCACGGGTAGCTAACCAGTTAAGAATAGCCCTGTAACCAATTGTTTTTTTTAAAGTCATGATCGGCCGCTAATGTGAAGATAGCTATTAGCTGCAAGCTACAAGCTTCAGGTCTTTATGAATTATTTAATCATTATGTTTTATTAAAATTTCTAATTACTGAAGCAGACTTGTAGCTTGCAGCTAATAGCGTTCTCTCAATAAATAAGTTTTCCATAAAAGTTAGAATATCATAAAACATTTTTATATTCACTATGCCGATAAACTTATAGAATTTTATATCCTTATAAAAGCTGTG
This sequence comes from Ferruginibacter sp., assembly GCA_047601875.1. Taxonomy (GTDB): domain Bacteria; phylum Bacteroidota; class Bacteroidia; order Chitinophagales; family Chitinophagaceae; genus Ferruginibacter. The sequence goes on from JASGIL010000001.1 coordinate 4,111,747, forward strand.
TTTTAAAACAATCAAACACAAATCTTCAGCATTCATTTTAAAAGAAATCCGACTGTGAATTTGAATCTTTTTACGGCTGACAAAGTTTATTATTTATTTTTTTATTCAGAATTAAGAAAATGTTCACGGCAGCATGTCTTTTAATTTGCATGCCTCCGATTTATTGCGCACAATACTTTTATACAATTTGAAATCTTATCTAATCAATCAAAAACTTCACTTATGAAAATGTCTATCTACACCTTCAATGATGACAGTAAAAACTCCGGTAGTTTCAAGCGATTACAAATGATCCTTGTGATTATCTTCTTTGCGATGATGTCTTCAGTTTCAATAAAGGCACAGTTAACCGGAACGAAAAATATCCCGGGTGATTATGCAACACTTGCCACTGCTATAGCAGATCTTAATACACAAGGTGTAGGTAGTGGAGGTGTAATTATAAATCTCATTGCCGGCAATCCTCAAACAGCACCGGCCGGGGGGTATATTATTGGAAATACCGGCTCGGCTGTACTTACAACATCCAGTGCTGCTAACCCGGTTACAATACAAGGTAATGGAAATACGATCACTGCCGGATTGCAGGCAGCAGGAACTGTAAATGATGCTGTGTTTGCATTAGTGGGCGCAGATTATGTAGCGATACAGAATTTTGTTATCCAGGAAAACGTAGCAAACACAATTACTGCTGTTGCAACAAACACGATGACAGAGTGGGGCATCGCACAGTTTTATGTAAGTGTAACAGACGGGGCGCAAAATAATACCATACAAAACAACACAATTGGGTTAAGTGTTTCATATCAGAATGCAGTAGGTATTTATTCAACATCTACCACCAGTATAGCGGCGCCAACGGTAACAGCCGTTGCAACCAGTGCGGCTGGATTGAATTCAGGTTTTAAAGTGTATGGTAATATCATTAATAATATAGCTGTTGGTATTTATGACGGATCTCCAAATTCAACGGATGTTTTACAAACGGGTGATGATATCGGTGGTACTTCTGCTGCTACTGCCAATACAATTACTTATGGAAACAATACAGCAAATGATGCAGGCTGGGGCGGTTTGTTTTTAAACAGTTCAGCAGGTATTCATGTTAGAAATATACTTGGGATAAATATCCGGTTTAATACGGTTGTTTCTAATTCAATGACCATTGCTACAACTGGTATTGCGGTATCTGCTGCAGTTACTCCAATTGCAACAAATGCATATACAAATACGATCAGCGATAATACCATTACACTTACCCAGGTAGGTACGGGCGCTGTTTCTGGCATTCAGCAGGGGTATGGCAATGCTTCTGCTACACATAACTTAAACAACAATATTATTACGCTGAATCAAAATCTTCCCACTACATCTACTGCACAGGTGAATGGGATCTTTGCTTCTTCCATCTTTTTGAATGTAACTGCAAACAACAATACAATTGTTATTGACCAAAATATTGCGGCAAACGTTACTACCAGCCAGGTAACAGGTATCAATGTACTTCCACTTGCTGCAGTAACAGGTTCTTCTCAAACAGTTACCGGTAACGGCATTACTATCAGGCAGTCAACCACTGGTGGAACTTATAGTAATGTGATCATTTATATATGGGCAAATTTTGCACCCAATGCGTTTAGCATTGGAACGGGTAATATCAGCGGCAACCAGCTTAACACGACTGGCGGAACGATAAGGACCGCAACGATCACTTATTGTATCTATCATGGATTTACTTATACAAACGGCCTTACTATTAACGGGAATACGCTTAATATAGATAAAACGGGCGCAGGCCCCTGGTTGGAACCTTTACAATGACCGGAACTTCCAGTTCGGTTGCCGTAACCAATAACAGTATAACGGTAACAGGTACTGCGTCGCAGGGACAGGTAATCGTGATCAGGGAGCAGGATGGAACCGGGCCGGCAACAATAAAAACCATTACCGGTAATATTGTTAATGTGAACCTGCCTTCGGATGTTACCCAGTGTTTTGGATTTTTGTGCGACCTGGCAAGCGGAAGCTTTAGCAATAACCAATGGACATTTAATACAGCCGGGATCATACAGGTTTCAAATTTTCAACAAACAGTCGGTTCAGGAGGTGGATTTACAATTGATAACAATAGCTTTTCATTAACCTCATCAGGCCTGAACGCAAGCGTTATCGGAATTATAGCCCCGGCGCCTGCATCGGGTAGCTATACAATTTCAAACAATACATTTACCAGTTTGTCTGCTTCCAATACAGGAGCGAGTTCACCGCTGGTATCGGCGATAGCAGTTTCCGGCGGAACTAATAACAATATTTTCGGTAATACTATTTCGGGCTCGTCAACGGGCGCCGGATCAGGCAATGCCATCATAACGGCAATTGACCTGTCAGGAGGTACCACAAATAATGTCTACAGGAATAAAATCTACGGCCTCTCAACAGCCAATACCGGAACCACCTCACTGATTACAGCCATCAGGGTAGGCGGGGGTATATCTACCCATAATATATATAACAACCTCATTGGGTTTTCAGGTACGTTTGGTGCAATGAACAGCACAGATGCAATTCGTGGTATTGGTATAACTTCTACGGTAGATAATAGTGTGATAAATGTGGCTAATAATACGATTTACATCAATGCGAATTCGACTGGCGCCAATTTTGGAACTACCGGTATTTATCATGCAGCAAATGCCACATCAACAACGGCAACACTTGATCTGCGTAATAATATAATCGTGAACTTATCTGTTCCTAACGGTACAGGTATTACTTCAGCATTGGCAAGATCGGTTGCAGCAACATATGGAAATTATGCTCCTGCATCCAACAGGAATTTTTTATTTGCCGGTACACCCGGACTATCAAATGCAATATTGAATGACAATGGAACAACCATTGGTTCATTCACTGCATTCCAGTCGGCAATTGCACCTGCAGAGGCAAATTCATTTACAGACGAAGGTTTCGCTTATGCTACACCGGGAGCTTATTTTATAAACTTTACAGGATCGGATATAAACTTCCTTCATTTGGTTGCAGGAACGGCTACCAAAGCAGAAAGCGGTGCGTCACCCGTGCTGGTACCACCTGTTACGGATGATTATGACGGGCAGACAAGAAATACGACGACACCAGATGTGGGCGCTGATGAATTTAGCGGAACAAATATTAATACTTCTATTATAAATGTAACTGTGCCTGTTGGGACATGTACAGTTACATCACATCTTATAAATGCAGATGTAGTTGTTGGAAATGGAACAGTTACTTCTGTAACGTTGGATTATGATAATGGGGCAGCAGGTTCTGTAGCCATGATCCACGGAAGCGGTAATACTTATTCTGCTACCATACCTGCCGGCACCCCGGGAGTGACTGTTACATGGACAATCACGGTGGTGGCAAGTAACGGTCCCAATACTGTGTTCAATGGTGTTAGTTATACAGATGAGGCTTTATCAAGTTCGCAGATAATGGCAAATGTTGTACAACCTACCTGTGCAGTTGCAACCGGATCGATCACGGTAACATCACCTTTGGGTGCTGGTTTTACTTATAGTATTACAGCACCGTCCGGGCCATTCCAGTCAAGTCCCTCTTTCCCGGCAGTCAGTCCTGGTACATACACTTTATATGTGCAGAATAGTTTGAATTGTATTGTAGCAGCTCCATCAACGATAACGATCAATCCGCAACCTACTACAATAACAGCACCAACGGTAACGGGTACGGTAAACGTTTGTCCATTCCTTGGCAACGGCGTCCAGGTTGTTTACACTGCCTCATCTCCAGGTGCAACCAGTTATACGTGGGTATTGCCGCCGAATGTTAACCTTATCAGCGGTGGCAGTCCATCAAACAGTATAACAGTGACATTCAATACGGGATTCTCATCCCAGGCCAACAGGCAGATCAAAGTAACAGCAACTGCATCTTGTGGAACCAGTTCCCAAACGATCTATTATTTGCTGACACAATCTCCGGGCACACCAACTCCGATTACAGGCCCAACCAATGTATGTAGTTTGATCGGAACGGCTAATACAGCAACATATACAATCAATAAATCCGCAAGCGCAACCGGATATATATGGACAATTCCAGGACTTGGAACAACAACTTCTGTTGTGAATCCTGGTTCGGGAGCAAATGATACATCTGTGATAGTAACATTCCTTACAGGATTTGGTGGGGGAACTATAACAGTAACTGCAACGAATGGTTGCGGAACAAGTGGGTCACGTAGTTTGATAATAGCAAATGCAATCCCTTCAACTCCGGGGCCTATCAGTGGGCCTACAAATGCTTGTCCATATATTGCACCAACCGGAACCACTGCTACTTATTCAATAACACCGGTTTCATCTGCAACCAGCTATACATGGACAGTGTTACCGGCAACCGCTGTGGTAACACATCCAAATGGAACCGGGGCAAATGATTATACGATCACTGTTCTTTATCCTGCCGGCTTTACTACCGGTAGTGTTAGTGTAGTTGCAACAAATGGCTGCGGAACCAGTGGCAACAGGTCTAAGTCAATTACCAAACTCAATCCCGGAACACCGGGTGCGATCGATGTGATACAAACGCATTTCTGCGGTGAGGCAGGTGGACGAAAATACACGTATGAATTGGCATCGCTTCCTGCAAATACAACCACACTTGTATGGACCGTACCTGCTACAGCCAGCTTTGTAAACATTACTCCAATAAAGATCGAAGTAACTTATCCTGATGCAGCAGTAACAGGATCAGTAACGGTGCAGGCAACAAATGGGGGATGCGTAAGCACAATACGATCAGTTGCTGTGAGTTTGCCTGCCTGTCCTCCACCGGGTTTTGCAGGTGGCAGCAATAGTAGTAACGGTGATATACAAACGAAACAAAACGCAAACCTGGTTCCTAAGGAAAAATCAATGGAAGTAAAGGTTTTTCCCAACCCGGCAGTAAGCGATTTCAAACTGCAGGTATTAACAGCCGGTAGCGAAGAAATCAATGTAACCATATTGGATAACCTTGGAAGGGTTTGTAAAACCTTTTCGATAATGCCATATCAAACAATTGCAGTAGGAACTGAACTCAAACCGGGGTCGTACTTAATAAAATTAAGGCAGGGGGCAGTTGTTAAAACCGCCAGGATTGTTAAGTTCTAAATAGTACCAATTAACAAAGAATAAAAAAGCATCCCGAAATTTTGGGGTGCTTTTTTAATGACTGCTAGTAACAAACTTTCGTGTCCTAGATCGATTATGTAATATTCTCAATCCCGCCTCTTAAAAGAAAAATCTTTAGGCCAGTGCCAAAAAATAAAAAAATATGCTGTCCGCACACTGTTTTCTTAACAAAAAGAGCACAACCAGATAAGTTTTCTAAAAAAAAATGTTAAAATCCAGAAAAACATTTTTATATTCACTATACCAATATTAAGTGACTTCCTTTCCTGAGAAAAAAACCAGCTTACATCTCTTCTGCACAAGCTAATCCTGTACTGTATAATTACTACTTTGATAAGGGTTTTATTAATTGATAAATAACTATCTATTTATGGGATTGTTTTATACACTTCTTTCTGAAGTGAAAATTTTTTTTAAGAAGGACACCTTACTCAACAGTTTTTTTCGAAATCGATCGGGCACGATTCCGTTCAAGGTACTTTCTCCTTTTTATTTTTTTCAACGAGCACAAAACATCACTACTATAAACCTAAACCTGTCACTGATGCAAATGTCAACTACCGCAACAAACATGACAAAACCTACAAATGGTTTTAATCGTTGGATGATGATCACAATAACAGCAATTTTTGCGTTATTCTTTTCATTTAGTTCTATCGCACAAACAACTATTAACACATCGGGTACTTATACAATACCTGCAGGTGTTACCACAATAAAAGTTTACCTGTGGGGAGGCGGTGGTGCCGGTGCCGGAAATACAGTTCTGGCAACTGCATTCGATGCTACCGGCGGCGGTGGCGGCGGTGCAGCAGGTTTTGCAACAATCAATGTTACTCCCGGTGACGTGTACACGGTAACAATTGGTGCCGGGGGAATAGGTAATGCAACGGCTACTTCTCCCGGAGCTAACGGATCGCCTACTATTTTTAGTGGTCCTGCCGGTACGTGGACAGTTGCCGGAGGTTTCGGCGCTGCCGCAGCAGCCAATACAGCAGCAAATGGAGTGAATGTAGGAGGTCCGGGAGGTTCTACAGGCAGCGGACCAGGGTTGGTATTATTTCCAGGCGGTACCGGAAGCAACTCAAACAATGGTACTGCTTCAGGTACAAATGGTGTAACCGGAAATGGCGGCGGTGGCGGTGGCTCGGCTGCTAATGGCGTTTCTCCTGCTGCTACATGTGGCGCTACAGGTTTTGGTGGTGGCGGCGCTTTTTTGGGAGGCAATGGGGGCGTTAGTGTTGGTTGTGCTACGGTAGCTGGTGATGGTACTTCAACTCCAGGTGTTCAGCCAGGTGGTGGAGGTTCGGGTGTTAAAAACTGGAATGGAAGTGCACTTGCGGGTGGTAGTGGCGGAGCTGGTAGGGTAATAGTTGTTACATCTACCTGTAGTTCTCCTACGCTTGCACCTACTGCACTTGTTTTGACTCCTGCATTATCAAATCAGATCAATGGAAGCTTCACAGCTGCAGGTGGATCTGACAGTTATTTAATAGTAAGATATCCAAGTGGCGGTTCACCAACAGCGCCATCTGATGGAACACTTTACACTGCAGGGGCAAGCCTTGGTGCAGGAACAGTTGTTACCAATGGAGGAACTTCTTTCCTTGCTACTGGATTGACTCCTTCTACTACATATGATTTTTATGTTTATTCAATGAATAGCGGCTGCCTTGGCGGGCCTTTGTATTTTGCTACCCCGCTTTCGGGATCTTCAACAACACCTGCTGCGCCAAGTTCAACAGCTTTGGGTGGTTTGTGGAGCAGTCCGCAAACATGGACCTCAGGTGCTGTACCAACACCATCTGATAATGTGGTGATCGCTGCAGGTGCTACTGTTACGATTGATCAGATAGTAGTTATCCCCGGTCTAACGGTTAACGGTACACTACAATGGAATGGTACGGCTACTAATTCGCTCACAGTAACAGGAAACGTGTTAATAAATCCGGGTGGAGTCTTTTTGCCTTATACATCTGCGGCAACACCTGCAGCAGTGCCACTCAACTTTTTTGCAAACTTTACCAACAATGGTTATGTAAACGCTTCCCTGTCAACCTTTAATTTTAATAACTCTACTACCAGTGCAACCCTAAATGGTACAGGTACATTCCAGGGCAATGGTACAGATGGTATCATCCGTGGTATATTTTGCCAGATCACCAGTGGTGTAAGCATTGCTACATCTCAGAATATCATTACAAGTAGTTTTGCAAATACAAACGGCCCTGTTAATACAGGAAATAAATTAAAAATAGATAATACGGCGCAGGTATATGGCCAGCCACTAAACATACAGGTTGCAAATGTGGCGGTAACGGCACCGGGTAGCCTATATAACGTTGCGCCTGTGGTATTTGGTGCGGCAGTTACGCAATGGAATAATATTGCCGGAACGGTTAATACACTTTATGTTTCCGGTAATAATGTGTATCGTTGTACAGCTGCTGCCAGTATCGGGCCATCTGCACCTACGCATACGTCAGGCATTGCTCAGAATTTATTGTGGGTGGGTACAACAGGCACGTTGGGTAATCCATACTCACTTGCAGCGGGTGTACTTGGTACTCAATATTTCCTTGGTAATAATTTGTATACCTGCGTTCTTGCGGGTACAGCCAATACAGCGGCAGGAGCTGCTTCGTTGGGAACAACACCTGGAACAGTATATACTGCAGGTGGAACCAGTGCTTATGTATATGTGGGTTCTCCGGCTACCGCTACTGTTAACTGGCTTGCCAGCAACCAGACAGTGCGTAGTTTGAATATAACGAGTGCGGGTAGTGGCTACAGTGCCGCACCTACTGTTGCATTTAGTGTGGGTGTTCTTGGAGGTACAGGTTCAGGTGCAACTGCTACTGCAGTTTATATCCAGCAGGTGGCCGGTCCTGCAAATAGTTTAACTCAAAAGACAACGGGAACTGCCCTTACCGGTACAATCGGTATTAACAGTGACCAGGGAACAAGTGTTGCTACTGCAAATCCACAGGCATCAACCGGGGTGGGGGCAATATCAACAACCAATGGTGGTGTAAACTATACAGTTGTTCCTACTGTAGGTTTTGGAGGCCCAACAGCTCTAAACCTGGTAACAAATCCTGGTTCTGGTTATACAACGGCACCAACGATCACAGTAGATCCAACGAATCTTGTTTCAGGAACAAACCTTACATCAGCAGCCTTTACAATCACAATGAACCAGGGCCAGATCATTTCAGTTTACCTGACTGCTCCTGGAACAGCAACATATTCTGCGCCTCCAGCAATTACACTTTCTACCGTATCTGGCGGAGCCAGTATTGCATGGCCTTCAGGATGCTGGCCGGCAGCTACACCAGTAATTGGGACTAACGGGCAGTTAACAGACTTTACTGTTACCAATCCTGGTTTTGGATATGTGGCAGCACCAACTTTAGGTATTGGCGCAACTTCAGGTACTGCTTTAGGTGGAACCTTTAGTTCAATAGCCACTACACCTACTGCACGCGTTGCCTTGTATAACCTGACTTTGAATTTCTTTAGCCCGGCAGCAGCCTCTTCAGGTCCACAAACAGATAATGGTATCATCCCAACATCAAGAAAGATCAACGCATTGGCTCTAAATGGTAATGGCTCAGGTTTGATCCTCACCAACAATCTTACGTTGTTTGCTTCTGCGAGTCCGCTTGTTTTTGTTGCAAGTGGAATTGCACCGGGCAATGTGTTGGATCTTGGAGGCAATAACCTGAATTTTACATGGAGCACATTTGCCGGGATATCGAGTACTTTTAACAACGGTGGATTAAGTGCCTACGTAAAGAATGGTTCAATTTCTTTAACCGGAAGGGGAGGTAATTTATCACTTTTATTCCCATTTGCGGGTGCTACTACATCAGGTAACTTTACCTTTTTTGCTGGCTCAACGCCAACAGCTGTAACAACAGGTGCTACAATAACAAGAGTAACGGTTACAGAAACAGGAGCGCCTTCCGGTACGGGTGCAATTGGTACCAGGGCATATAGAGTGGTTACAAATGGTGTTCTGGGATCAAATCCTTTTGTTATCATGCAATACAATACACCTGATGCACTTCCTTCAGGTGGAAATGCAACTGAATTGTACATCAGTCAATCTACAGCTTTAGGTGGAAGCTGGCAACCAAGAAGCGCATCTTCCGGTGCAGGAACAGTAGGAACTTCGGGCAACAGAACAACATCTACTTCTACGCCAGGTCCAATAGTTACAACCGGAAATGACTTTTTTGCATGGACCAGTATGAAGATTGATTCAGCAAATGTTACTTCACCAGTACCTTCCTGTCCTGCTGCATCACATGCTATCAGTGCAGACCTTACAGTAACAACAGGTACAGTAACAACAGCTACACTCAATTATTCATATAATGCGGTTGCACAACCCGGTATTCCAATGACTAATACAGTGGGCAATACCTGGACAGCAACAATTCCTGCAGCAACAGCACCTACCAACGCTGTTGTAACATGGAGTATTACTGCAAATACTTCAATACTACTTACAAGAACATTTACGGGTGCTACATACCAGGATGAAATATTAACAGGAGCGGTAGCTACAGCATCTGCATCTGTTAATCCTGTTTGTTCCGGTTCTCCTACTTCGCTTTCAGCTGTGCTGACACAAGCAGGCAATCCATTTACATTAGGCGGGGCCATTTATACATGGAACGACGGTAGTACAGATATCGGAACAGGTAATCCATTTGTTGTAAGCCCGCTTAGTAATACAAATTATACAGTTACAATAAGTAATCCGAATGGTTGTACCATTACATCCGCTCCGCTTACTGTTTCGACACTTGCATTACCTAATCCCCCTAACCCTAACAATTCAACACAATGTGGCCTGGGTGTACCTACGGCTTTCGTAACTACAGGCGGAGGTGGTAATGGATTTAAATGGTATAGCAGTCAATTCGGAGGATCACCGATACAGGTAGGTGGTTCAACCTATGCTTCAGCCATCAGCACTACCACTCATTTCTGGGTTTCAGAACTGGATGCAACCTGTGAAAGCTTGCGTACAGAACTGATCGCAACGGTAACCGATGCTGATCCAATATCAGCCGGTGTGGATAACAATAATCCATGTACGAATTCACCAATAGTATTAACAGGAACAAATACAGCGGCGGTCCCTGTCAATAATTATGTATATACCTGGACAGCCAATCCGGCATCGGGAAGTGGCATACCAACCAGTGTTGTAGGATCTCCTGTAACTGTTACGCCTACTCTAACAGGTACTTATACTTATACAGCTACTGCATTCGATGTAACACTTGGATGTACAACAACTGCTACAGTTGTAGTTACAACAAAAATTCAACCTTCAAGTGTAACTGCAGGTTCTAATGTATCTTCTGTTTGTGTTGGTGGTACAATCGATCTTACATCATCTGCAACATCAAATGTGTTGGCAGGATCAACAACACCGTTAATTACAGAAGGGTTTACAACTGTTTTACCGGTAGGATGGTTCAGCCAGAATTTAAGTTCACCTATTGGATCAACAAACTGGTTCCAGGGTAACGATGCAGTATTCCCTGCAAATAGCGGGGCAACCAATTCCTATATCGGTGCAAATTTTAATAATACCGCTTCAACAGGAACAACAAATACGATCAGTAACTGGTTGTTTATGCCAGTGCCTTCTGTGCAAATACACAATGGAGATGTACTTACTTTCTATACAAGAGCCGCTAATTTAGTAGGATCAAGGGGAGAAAGGCTTGAAGTAAGGTTAAGTACGAATGGTACCAGCGTGAATGCAGGTTCAACCGCAACTTCAGTGGGTGATTTTACTAATCTATTGTTGACAATTAATCCAACTTTATTGCCAACCGGTCAACCAGGCGCATACCCTAACGTGTGGACGCAATACACTGCAACTGTTAGTGGTTTGTCTTCACCTGTATCCGGACGTTTTGCTTTCCGCTATTTTGTTACAAATGGTGGAACACAGGGAACCAATTCTAACTTTATAGGTATCGATGATGTTGTTTATTCGGGCCTGGATATGTTGCCGGCAACATTTAGCTGGGCATCATCACCTGCAGGTTTCACATCAGCCTTACAAAACCCAACCGGCGTCGTCGTAAATGCAAATACCACTTATACAGTTACAGCCAGCAATACTTTAGGTTGTTCAGCAACTGCATCTGTTTCGGTAACTACAAATCCACTGCCACCTGCACCAGCGGGTAGCAATGGTACCGACCAGTGTGGTACAGGTCTTACCGATGCTTCAGTAAGTTCTAATAATATAACAGATCCGCAAGTGCCACCTTTCTTTAAATGGTACCTGGTTCCAACAGGAGGAACTGCTGTTCAAAGTTCTACATCAACTACCTACACTACGCCAATTTCTGCAACAACAGATTTCTACGTTTCAGAACTATCAAACAATGGCTGTGAAGGTCCAAGGGTACATATTTCAACAGTAGTATCAAGTCCTGATGTTCTAACAACAACATCATCCACAGGCACCGGGGCTTGTCTAGGTGAAGCATTTGATCTTTCATCTTCTTATACACCGGATTTCAATAACTATGCAACATTTACCTTAACAGCTTCACCGCTGTCAGGAAGTGGTTTATCAGGTGCAGTAACACTGGTTGCAAACCTAACAGGCAGCGATCCATATTCAGTTACGCCAACTGCACCAGGTACCTATACGTACACGATTACTGCGTTCGACCCTGACAAAAATTGTTCAAGTGCGGGTACAGTAGTGATTACCGTTAATCCAAATCCTTCAGGAGTTACTGCAGGTGCAAGTTTAACGACTGTTTGTGCTGGCACTTCTATCAATCTCACATCAACAGGTACGTCTAATATTTATGGTGGCGCTCCTGTCGCATTATTCACTGAAGGATTCACAACCGTGCTACCATCAGGTTGGGCTCAGCAAAACCTGAGTACAACAATTGGTACAACACCAAACTGGATCCAGGGTGTAAGTACTATTTTCCCGTCACATAGTGGTGGTGTTAATGATTATGCGCTATGTACATTTAATAGTGTTTCCGATGTTGGTACAATCAGTAACTGGATGTTTACACCTCCGGTGTTTATGCACAATGGTGATGTTATTTCATTCTGGACACGTACGGTGAATGCACCACAATTTGCTGACAGGATGGAAGTAAGATTGAGCACCAATGGTAACAGTGTAAATGTTGGCTCAACAGATGCTAGTGTGGGTGATTACACTACATTACTTGTTTCGGTTAATCCAACACTTGCTCCTACGGGTTATCCAAACGTATGGACACAGTTCACTGCTACTATAAGTGGATTGTCTTCACCAGTAACAGGTAGGATCGCCTTCAGGTATTTCGTAACAAACGGAGGCCCTAACGGAGATAACTCTGACAATATCGGAGTTGATGATGTGGTTTATACAGGAATAACACAAACACCATTAAGCTTCAGCTGGACCTCAAGTCCTGCAGGATTTACATCAACAGATCAAAATCCTACTGGTGTAGTTGTTAATACAACAACAACATATTCTGTAACGGCAACGAGTACCGCAGGTTGTAGTGCAACTGCAAATGTTACTGTTACAGCATTACCAATACCTTCAGCACCTACAACCAACAGTCCTGTAACAAGGTGCGGTCCAGGTGTGGTTACGTTAACAGCAACAGCTGGCGGCACCGGGGTACTTCATTGGTATAACGTTGCATCGGGCGGTACTTCATTACAAACCGGCGGCACTTATTCTCCAACAGTACCTGGTAGCACATCTTTCTGGGTTTCAGAAACAGGAGAGAATGGTTGTGAAGGCCCGCGTTCAGAGGTAACTGTAACAGTTACTCCGGCACCAACTGCAAATATAACCGCAACAGGTCCGTTAACATTCTGCTTTGGTGGAAGTGTTGGATTGAATACAACAGGAAGTGATCCTTCATATACAAACTTTGCATGGTCTGCTACACCGGCAGGAGCTGGTCTAAGCAGTGCAAGTGGTTCGTCAATAACGGCAACGCCTACTGTAGCCGGTACTTATACCGTTACATTAACAGCTGATGATGGCGTTTCTGGTCCTACCGGTTGTTCTAATACGGCAACTGCTGTAATAACTGTTAATCCTAATCCAACAATATCAACAGCTACAGCAACACCTGCAACTATATGTGATGGAGCTACTACTACTTTAGAAGCAACCAGTTTACAATCTGTTGCGGGAGTTCGTACAATAGGTTCGGCAACTACTACCACACAGGGCGGCTCTCCATTCCGTGCAGGTGGAGCAAGTGAAACGAAAACTCAATTGCTTTATACAGCAGCAGAATTGACCGCTGCAGGCTTGGCTCCGGGAAATATTACGAGCATCGGATTTAATTTTGTTGCTGCTTCAGGTGGTACATTGCCTAATTTCAAAATCAAAATGGGCAATACTACTGCAACAGCATTAACAAGTACATTTGAGGCATCACCTGCAACAACAGTGTTTGCTCCTGCAAGTGTAAATCCGCCGACAGTAGTGGGAATATTTACACTAACATTTACCACGCCTTTTAATTGGAACGGAACTTCTAACCTGTTGATCGAATTCTGTCATGACCTTCCATCTGTAGCTGCCGGATCAGGTACAGTGGATGCAAGTACTACAGCATTTGTTTCTGATAACCAATTGCTGACTACTTCTGCATGTACAGTAAATACAGGCGGAACAACACAATCTATACGTCCGCTTGCAATATTGGGCGGCCAGGTTAATAATAACATAACAAACACATTTAACTGGGTATGGAATCCGGGTGGTTTAACTGGCAGCACAACACCTGTTACGCCATCTTCAACAACTACATATACAGTTACAGCGACCAACCCGGTTACTACCTGCTCTTCAACTGCTACAGTAACTGTAACACTGTTACCGGTTGGTGCCAATGCCACTGCCACTCCTTCAACACCTGTTTGTGCAGGTGCATCGGTTACACTCAACAGCGGTGGAACTGGCATAGCTCCTTTGACCTATGCCTGGACTTCTGCTCCGGCAGGTTCGTATGCTGCAACTTCAAGCATCTCAGTTTCACCTACAGTAACTACTTCTTATACTGTAACAGTAACGGATGCCTGTGGTAATATAACTACATCTTCTGTAACTGTAACGGTTAATCGTCCGACCGGGGCTATTAGCGGTGGAGCTACTTATTGTGGAACTGCAACGCCAACATCACTAAGTATAGCAGTAACCGGTACGGGCCGATGGAGTGGAACATTGTCTGATGGTACACCATTTAGTGGTAGCAGCAGTCCAATCTCAGTATCAGTTACCCCGGTATCTACAACTACTTACACCATTACATCGTTGAACGATGCTTTGTGTACAGCAAATCCGGCAGATCTCAGTGGTAGTGCAACCGTAACCGTTAACCCATTGTCAGCAAATCCAACAGCAAGCGTTGTACAACCAACCTGTGTACTGGGAACTGGCACAATTAACGTAACAGCACCATTGGGCGCTGGCAACACATATAGTATCGGTGGACCATTCCAAAGTAGCCCTTCATTCCCGGGCGTTGCTCCTGGTACATATACTTTATCAGTACAAAACAGCTTCGGTTGTTTCTCACCGGCAACAACAAGTGTTACAGTAAACCCTCAACCATTTACACCGGGAGCACCTGTAGTAACAGGCATTGTGAATGTTTGTCCTTTCATAGGCGTTGCAGGAGCAGCGGGACAACTTACTTATACTGCTACAGCAACAGGTAACGGAACACAGACCTTTAACTGGGTAGTACCGCCAACAAACGTAACGATCGTGTCGGGCCAGGGTACACCAACACTGGTGTTGAGCTTTAATAACAGTACAGCTCCGGGCTTTGCAGCACAGGCTAACAAGCAGATACGCTTAACTGTTACCAACGAGTGTGGAACAAGTTCAATGACGATCTACTATTTATTGGCACAGATACCAAATACGCCAAACCCAATTGTTGGCCCAACAGACGCATGTCCGTTACTGGGTGGCCCTGCAGTATCATATACAATACCTAAGGCACCGGGAGCAGCATCATACAACTGGGTAGTACCACAGGTTGGGACAGGAACAACTGTCAGCCATCCGAATGGAGCTGGTGTAAATGACACAACGATTCTTGTAAGCTTCTTGCCTGGATACACTACTGCATCAATCACCGTACAATCGATCAATGATTGTGGTGTGAGTGGAGTAAGGAGCATTACGGTAACACGTATCGCACCATCACAACCAAGTGTGATCAGTGGTCCAACCAATGCATGTCCATACATTACACCGAATGCTCCTGCAACTTATACAGTTCCTGCAGTACCGGGCGTAACATACACATGGTCTGGTACAAACGGAGCTATCATGAACTCAACGCAAGGCAGCAATACCATGTCGGTTAGTTATCCAATTGGATATACCGGTGGAACGATCAGTGTAACGGCAAGTACAGGTTGCGGAACAAGTACGCCAAGGAACCTTACAATAACAACGCTGAACCCAGGTACACCAAGCAATATAGATGTGGTACAAACACATTTCTGTGGAGAAGTTAATGGAAGGGAATTCACGTATGCGATCTCAGCTACACCAACCAATGCAACATCAATTGTATGGACGGTACCAACAGCATCGGGCGCAATACTGTTAAGCGGACAGGGTACAACACAGATCACTGTAAGGTATCCTAACTCAGCGGTAACAGGAACTGTAACAGTACAGGCCAGCAACCCATGTGCAAACAGTGCGATCCGTTCTGTAAACGTTAAACTGCCTGCATGTCCTGTAACATTTGCAGGAAATAACGCTGGTACTAACGGTACAGCAGAATCGAAAGGAGTAGTAAAAACTGCGAAGTCAACTCCGGCACCTGCACTGGCAGAGAGCATGGAAGTGAAGATCTTCCCGAACCCGACAGTAAGCGACTTCAAACTGGAAGTACTTACATCAGGAACAGAAGAGATCACAGTACGTGTACTGGATAACCTTGGAAGATTATACAAGAACTTCAAAGTAATGCCATATCAAACCATTGCATTGGGAGCAGAACTGAAATCCGGATCTTATTTAGTAGAAGTAAGACAAGGCAAAACAGTGAAGACGACCAAAGTGATCAAGTTTTAGGCAATGACAGGAACAATTGTAAAATGATAAAGAGCGCCCCGGTTAGCCGGGGCGCTCTTGCTTTTATCGAATCAGAAAAGTTTGGTGTTATTGCTTTGCTGTTGAATAATAACAGCAAACTCCAAACGCAGATTACTAGGCATCGCGATATCCGGTATCCAATATCTGATATCGTGTATCCGGTATCGATACTAACCTAAATCATACAAAAAATTTTGCCGAATGCCCCGAAAAATAACAGAATAGTACCCTTTTCTCAACAAAAAATAAACAATCAGTAAGTTTTTTTATAGAAAATGTTAAAAATGCAGAAAAACATTTTTATATTCACCAACCAATACGCTTAAGAGATTTCCTTTCCTGAGAAAAAGACCAGCTTATACCTCTTGTACTGCATAAATTTTTCGTACCGTATAATTACTGTACCCATTGGGGAATGATTATTAAATAACTGATTTATTTATGGGATTGACTTATACACTTCTTTCAGAAGTGAAGACTTTTTTTAAGAAAGACACCTTTACAAAAAAAAATCTAAACAGGTGGGCAGACAAAAATCCTGCTCCTGTTCTTTCCCCCTTTACTTTTTTCAATTAGTATAAAAGATCACTACTATAAACCTAAACCTGTCACAGATGCAAATGTTAAACAGTCCTTTCAGTACACAAAAAAAGACAAACTATTTCCAAAGTTGGATGATGTTTATGATGATGTTAGTAATAACATTATTTACTTCATTCGGATCTTTTTCACAAACACAAACCTTTAACTCCTCGGGAAGCTATGTGGTTCCGCCGGGAGTTACCTCGATCACAGTTTATGTGTGGGGAGCAGGTGGTGGTGGTGGTGGTGGATCAAGTGATTGTTCGGCGCAGGGAGAAGGTAGCGGCGGCGGTGGCGGCGGTTTTGCTGCAAGCACCATTGCCGTTAATCCCGGAGAAACTTATACAGTAACAGTAGGGGCAGCTGGTGCAGCTGGTGCGTTCCTTGGTAATGGAGGCGCTGGTGGTACCAGTACTTTCACTGGGATAGGCGGTACCGTTACTGCAACAGGTGGTGGCGCCGGTTTAGGCGGTTCTGCCTGCGGAACAGTAGCAGGAGGAACAGGAGGAACAGGAACTGTAGGAACTATTTTCTTTTCAGGTGGTGACGGTAGTGCAGGGATAACAACAGGAACAACTTCCCAGGGTGTAAGTGGTAAAGGCGGAGGAGGAGCAGGTTCTGCTTCAAACGGAACCACACCAAATACAGGTTGCCCGGGTACAACGGGCACAGGAGGAACGGGTGTATTTGCCGGGGGTAATGGTGGCGTTACAGCCAGTTGCGGCGTAGGTACAAGTGCTGCGGGACAAGCAGGAGGAATACGTGGTGGTGGTGGATCAGGCGGACAGGGCTGGACCGGAACTACCGGTGTTGGCGGCGCTGGTGGTGCCGGACAGATAATCGTAATATTCGGCGCATGTACAACTCCAGCAGTACAACCAACAGCTTTAACATTAACACCGGTTTCATCAACCCAGATAAACGGAAGCTTTACCGCAGCCGCTGGCGCAGATGGTTACTTAGTAGTAAGATACCCGGTAGGAAATTCTACAACAGCTCCTGTTAACGGAACTTCATATGCTGCCGGTGGCAGTCTTGGTACAGGTACTATTGTTGGATCCATCACAGGAACAACTTTCAGCGCTACTGGTTTGACCTTATCTACAAATTATGATTTTTATGTGTATGCAATGAACGGCATTTGTGTTGGTGGCCCGCTTTACCAGCCAGCTTCACCGCTTACAAGTACAGCTGCCACACCTGCTGCTTCAACTACAACGGCATTGGGTGGATTATGGAGTAGCCCTGCCACATGGGCATTGGGCGTTGTGCCGCCTTCTACAGACAACGTAGTAATAGCTTCAGGGGCAATTGTTACAATCGACCAGCTTGTTACTGCTCCGAATCTTACAATAAACGGAACACTTCAATGGAATGCTACGGCGAATGCACTGACGCTAACAGGTAACCTAACGATAGGGGCTAGCGGCAAATTATTAGCTTATACAACCGGTGGCGCTAACGCACCTGTTAATATAGCAGGAAATTATACGAACAACGGTTTCGCAAACCATGCTGCAACACTTGCATCAGGCTTCGCGGTCAACTTTAATGGTGCATCAGGTTCAACATTAAGCGGAACGGGAACCTTTGAAGGAGATGGTACCAATGGTATCATTCGTTCACTGGCTTTTCAAAATACAGGAAGCAATGTAATATCAACTTCGCAAACACTGATCGTTCCTTCAGCTACAGGAAATACCAACGGCCTTGGTCATACGGCCGGATCATTGAATACAGGTGGTAAACTGAAAATTGATAATACGGCACAGGTTTATGGTCGTCCGCTGAACACACAGGTTGCGAGTGTGGCAGTAACGACTATGGGTGCAGGTTATTCAACCAATGCGCCGGTAGTGTTTGGTATAGCTGTTACAAAATATCCACTTAATACAGGATTGGTTTTAAATACAAGGTACTTCGCTGGTAACAATGTTTATTTGTGTACGACTGCCGGAACTTCAGGCGCAGCGAATCCAACTACAACCGGCAACACGCCATTTGCTGAAGGGCCTAATACCCTCCAGTTATTATATATAGGTAATGTTGGCCAGTTGGGAGTTCCTTATCAAACTACAGCGGCAAATACAGTAGGTACGCAATATGCTTTCCAGGGTACATTGTATACGGCTCTGAATGCAGTAACGCCTACAGTAGCCGGAGCTGCAGCTTTGGGAACCTCAGTAGGAACAGTTTACACTGCAGGAACAGCACAAATGCTTTGCGTTGGTACCTCAGCAAGTGTATCGGTTAACTTTGATGGTCCAACGCAATCAGTAAGGAGTTTAGCTTTAACAAGTGCAGGGTCAGGGTATTCATCGGCTCCTGCATTGGTATTTAGCAATAGCGGAACTACACCTACAACTGCTGCTTCTGCAACAGTTGTTTATTTCCAACAGATCGTTGGGGTGGTAAATAGTGTGTTCCAGAAATCAGGTTCTGCAAGTATCTCTGGCGGACTTACAATTAATAGTGACCAGGGTACAAGCGTAGCTACCTTGAACGGACAGGCATCTTCAGGTGTGGGCGCAATTTCTACAACCAATGGTGGAGTTAACTATACGGTAGCCCCTACGGTAGGTTTCGCAGGTCCTACTGCGGTGAACCTTGTAACAAATTCGGGTACGGTTGGTAGTTATACAACAGCTCCTACCATTACGGTAGATGCTACCAACCTGGTAACAGGAACCAACCTGACAAGTTCAAACTTTACAATCACGATGAACCAGGGACAGATCGTTTCGATCTACCTGAACTCGTCAACAACAGCGACTTATTCAGCTCCGCCAACCATAACGCTTTCATCAGCGTTGGGTGGTGCAACTATAGGATGGCCTTCAGGATGCTGGCCTTCAGCAACAGCTGTTATCGGAAGCAACCGCCAGTTGACAAACTTTACCATTAATAGCCCGGGCTTCGGATACGTTGCTGCTCCAACAGTAGGTATCGGTACTACATCCGGTGGTGTTTTGGGAGGTACTTTCACTACTGTGGCAACAGCTCCAACAGCTCGTATTGCATTATATAATTTGATATTAAGCAACTATACACCTTCGCCTACAGTAGGTGTTGCTGCTGATGATGCTGCCATTCCTGCAAACAGGAAACTAAACGTATTAAGTGTTGGTTCCGGTGGATTTGGAGGTGGTCTTACACTTACCGGTGGCAATCTTACCTTATTTGGTACAACGCCACTTGTGTTAAGTGCAAGCGCAGCAGGCAATATCTTCGACCTTGGAGGTGCTAATATAAATTGTACATGGAGCTCTTTTGCAGGAGCAACTTCTACTTTCGGTGCAACGAGTGCATATATTAAGAATGGTTCTATGACACTGACAGGAAGAGGAGGGGTAGTTACAAGTACATTCAGCTTCCCATTCTCCGGCCAGTTTAACTGGACACCGGGCACAACACCTACTGCTGTTACTACAGGTTCTACCGTAACAAGAGTTACTGTTACTGAAACAGGAGCTCCTTCAGGTACAGGTGCATTGGGAACAAGAGCATTCCTCGTAAATAACAATGGTGGTATCCAGGGATTGAATCCTACTGTTACCATGAACTATAATACAGTTGATGCAATATCAACCAGTCTGAATGCAACTGATCTTTTCATAAGCCAGGCAACTGCTTTAGGTGGTGCATGGACCCCAAGAAGTGCCTCTTCAGGCTCAGGTACAATAGGAACTTCAGGTACAAGGACAACTGCTACAGCAGTTCCTGGTCCATGGGTTCCAACAGGCAATGATTATTTTGCCTGGACCACGGTATCATTGAATTACTCAAATGTTACAGTTGCACCAACAACATGTGCAGCAACTGCTCACCTTGTGTCTGCTGACGTAACATCTTCAATCGGTACGATTTCAGGTGTAACAATTACTTACAACAATGGTGCTGCTGCCGGTCCTATTGCAATGACCAATACAGGCGGTAACACCTGGCAATACACAATACCTGCAGCTTCTCCAAGTAACGCAGTAGTTACCTGGAGCCTTACAGCTACTAATAGTGCAGGTATATCAAAAACATTTACCGGTACAAGTTACCAGGACGATGCGTTGAACGGTTCTGTAACTACAGCTACAGCCACACCGTCAACTGTATGTTCGGGCTTACCATCAGTGCTTACAGCAAAAACAACTGTTAGCAGCACCGGTACAGTTACAATTGGTACGCAAACAACTACTGAATCAACCAACCAACCTTTCAGAACCGGTTTAGGTGCTTCTTCAAGACATCAATACCTGTTCCTTGCATCAGAAATGACAGCAGCAGGTTTTGGTGCAGGTAGTAATTTAAACAGTATCGCCTTTACAATTACAACTTTAGGTTCAGGATCTCTTAATAATTATAGTATTAAGATGTCGAACGTTCCGGAAACTGTGTTGACAACGACATTCCTTGCACCTGCTTCACCTACTACAGTGTATAGTGCAACGTTGCCGCCTCAGCCAGTATCAGGAGTGAACACTTATACATTTACAAGTCCATTCACATGGAATGGTACCTCAAGCGTACTCGTAGATATCTGCTACGACAACACTACAATCGGATCATCTTCTACAGCTGCAGCAACTACACCTGCAACCATACGCAGTATCGGTACACAGGGTATTACCGGCGCATGCACAGCAACATCTGCTTCTACAGCAGCCAACAGGCCATTGACAACTTTTAATGGTGTATTGATCAATGATCTTACCAGCACCATTAACTGGGTTTGGAATCCAGGAGCTATTGCAGGAAATAATGTTACGGTGACCCCGACTATTACAACAACCTATACAGCTTCCGGAACAAGTACCTCAGGCTGTAACGTGACTACCCCACCGGTAACCGTTACAGTACTTCCATTACCGGCTGCTCCGGCTCCGAATAATTCTACACAGTGTGGTACCGGTACACCGGCTGCATTCGTTACTTCAGGTGGCGGCGGTGGTGGATACAACTGGTATCTTACTCCAACAGGCGGAACGCCTCTTGTAGGACAGAGCGGTGCAAGCTTAACTGCTTACCCGATCAGTTCACCTACACATTTTTATGTAGCTGAAATTGGTGCTAATGGTTGTGAAAGCCCACGTACAGATGTTTTCGCTGACGTGAATTCACCAGATGCTATCCTGGCTTCTGTAGATAACAATAATCCTTGCGCTAATTCATCTATACAATTAAGTGTTGTGAATAGTGCTTCTGTACCAAACAATACTTATTCGTATGGCTGGACCTCAACTACTGGCAGTGGTTTGTCTGCAGTGCCAACTCCTGGTGCTTCAATCAATGTAACACCAACGGTTGCGGGTACATATACTTATACAGCTACGGGTACAGACGGTAGCTGTGTTACGACTTCAACAGTGGTTGTAATAGTTAAAGCTCAACCTTCGGCTATTGTATTTACACCAACAATTCCTTCACCAATCTGCGCAGGAGCAAATACAACTATAACAGCTATTTCTCCGGGAGTAGGTGCAACAGGTAACGCCAGTTCAGGAACAATAAGCGTAGCAATACCAGATGTAAACGCTGCAGGTATCAGCAATGCGCTAACAGTGAGTGGTATTCCTGCTGGTGCAGTAATTGATAGTGTTATTACTACTTTCAGTATCACGCATGGCTTCGTAGAAGATCTTGTATTAAGCCTCCAGGCTCCAAACGGCCAGATCATCAACCTGGTAAATGGGGTACAGGCATCAGGTGCGAACTTTGCTAACACTCGTGTTAGTTCTGATAATACCAAACCAGCGATGGCTGCCGCCGGAGCTCCTTATACAGGTACATATAAAGCGGCTGCAACACTATCTGGTTTCCAGCTCGCTCCGACAACGCTTCCAACCACTGCTACTTTCAGCAGCTTGTACTCAACGCCTAACGGAACATGGACATTGAGGGTGCATGATGATGAGTCGATTGGTTCAGGAACTTTAACAAGCTGGTCTATAAAAATAGCCTACGCTATTCCAAACCCGATCACATGGGCACCAGCGGGATCTTTGAATACCCCATCGGGTATTACAGTGATCGCAAGTCCTTCAACAACTACTACCTATACTGCAACAGCAACAAATGCTGCAGCATGTACATTAACAAATACAATAACAGTAACGGTTAACCCATTACCGCCGGCACCAGCTGCTTCTAATGGAACTGACCAGTGCGGTACAGGTCTGAGTGATATGAGCGTGAGTTCAAATAACATAACAGATCCGCAGGTGCCGCCATTCTTCAAATGGTATGATGCACCATCAGGTGGTGTATTGAAACAAAGCGGTACATCTACAACTTATACAACCCCAATCACTGCAACCACTACTTTTTATGTAGCAGAAGTTTCAGCAAATGGTTGTGAAGGGCCAAGATCGCCAGTTACAACAATCGTATCAACTGCAGATCCACTCTCTGTAACCTCATCAACAGGTGCACAGGCTTGTATCGGGGAAACATTCGATCTTACATCTTCGTACACACCTGATTTCAACAATTATGCAACTTTTACCCTGTCAGTTACACCATTAACAGGAAGTGGTTTACCAGGTTCAGTTCCGGTTGTTGCAAACCCAACAGGAAGTGATGCATACCCGGTTACCCCAACAGCAACCGGTACATATACCTATACAATTACAGCATTTGATCCTGATAAGAATTGTACAGGTGCTAATTCTGTAGTAGTAACAGTTAATCCGGTTCCAACTTCGGTAACAGCAGGAACAAGTGCTTCTTCTGTATGTACAGGTGGTACGGTTAATCTTAATTCAACTGCGGTGTCAAACCAGGTTGCGCCTCCAACTACTTTGTTGACAGAAGGCTTTGAAACATTCCCTCCTACAGGCTGGACAATGTTGACTGTTAACAGTGGTAGCAGTTGGATTGCATCAAGCACACTTACTACACCAACGCCTCATACCGGAGCAAGCGCATTGGCTTATTTATATAATTCGAGCTTACCGGCAAATACCTGGGCAATTACGCCAGGACAAGCGTTAAATGGTGGACTAACATACACACTGAAATTCTGGTATAATACTGCTTCTATCGGTGGAGCATATCCTGAAAAACTTAAGTTCACTTCAGGTACATCTAATACAGTTGCTGCACAAACAAACGTTTTGTGGGATAACAACGGAGGTTCGGACCTTATAAACGAAACCTATGCACAAGCAGTTGTTACCTTCACTCCGGCAGTTTCAGGAACCTATTACTTTGGTTTCAATTGCTACTCAGATGCCGATATGGATGCATTGTTTGTAGATGATTTCGAAATCGTTGGGCCTGGATTTGCTCCTGCTTCATTTGCATGGACCTCTTCACCAGCTGGTTTCACTTCTAATGTTCAGAATCCAACTGGCGTAGTGGTAAATGCTACTACTACATATTCGGTAACTGCCAGCAACAGCTTCGGTTGTTCTGCATCGGCTACTGTAAACGTTACAGCTCTGCCATTACCTGCAGCGCCCTCAACAAACAGCCCTGTTACAAGGTGCGGACCAGGCGTTGTAAATCTTACTGCAACCGGTGGTTCAGGAATTTTACATTGGTACAATGTAGCTTCCGGAGGCACTTCATTACAAACAGGAGGTTCTTATAGTCCAACAGTTTCAGCCAGCACTTCTTTCTGGGTTGCTGAAACAGGAGAGAACGGTTGTGAAGGTCCACGCTCACAGGTAACTGTTACCCTTACACCACCTCCGTCATTGGTGATCACTCCTGCTACAGCAACTGCTTTCTGTCTTGGCGGAAGTGTAGGACTGAGCAAAACAGGCAGTGATGCTTCATATTCTAATTTTACATGGTCTGCTACACCGGCTACCGCTGGTTTAAGCGCCACAAGTGGAGCTTCAATAACAGCAACGCCAACAGTTGCGGGAACTTATACAATAACGTTAACAGCAGATGACGGCGTTTCAGGACCAACAGGTTGTGCAAACGTTGCTACTATCGTACTAACAGTTAATCCTAATCCGGCTGTTACAACTGTTACCGCTACCCCGGCTACAATATGTGATGGTGGTACAAGTGAATTGAGTGCAACAAGTATAAATGCAGCTGCAGGAACAGCTCCTACTGCTACTACAGGTCTTCTAGTTGGTGGTACACAGGGCGGATCTCCATTCCGTGCAGGTGGAGCAAGCGAAACAAAAACACAAATATTATATACTGCGGCGGAATTGACCGCAGCAGGTTTTGCCCCAGGCAACTTCACAGCTATAGGGTTTAATTTCACTTCAGCGTCAGGCGGCGGTCTTCCTAACTTTACCATTAAGATGGGACACACCACAGCTACGACCTTAAATGGGGCTGGTACATTTGAAACAGCACCGGCAACTACGGTATTCGCTCCATCAACAGTGAATCCACCAACAGTTACTGGTATATTTACATTAACGTTCACTACTCCATTCAACTGGGATGGCGTTTCAAATCTCCTGATCCAATTCTGCCATGACATTCCAACAGGAGCAGCAGGTTCAGGTTTTGTTGATGCAACCACCACCACAGGTAACATGACTAACCAGCTTCTTACTACTGCTGCATGTACAGTAAATACAGGCGGTTTAGTACAAACAGCCCGCCCAGTTGCAATACTTAGCGGACAGGTAGGAGTTGATGTTACAAATACATTGAACTGGACATGGCAACCAGGTAACCTTGCTGGTGCTACGCAAAGTGTTCAACCATCTGTAACAACAGTATATACAGTTACAGCAACCAACCCGGTAACAAATTGTTCAAGTACCGGTACTGTAACTGTAAATGTTACACCTGTTGGTGCAAATGCGACAGCAACACCTTCTACACCGGTTTGTGCTGGTACTTCGGTTACGCTGAATGCAGGTGCAACAGGTGGCGCTCCATTCACATACGCATGGGCATCTACACCTGCCGGTACCTATACTCCTGATGCTTCAATTACCGTAACGCCGTTGGTTACTACTGTTTACACGGTGACCGTAACAGATGCTTGCGGTAATCCAACAACATCTACTGTAACGGTAACGGTTAACCCATTGCCAACCGCAAGCATACAGGAAGCTGGCCCAATCACAATTTGCGCACCTGCTACACAGGTATTGCATGCTGTAACAGATGTGGGAGCGCCAACATATCAATGGACATTAAATGGAGTTAATATTGGCGCGGCAACCGGCCCTACCTATACAGTTACTACTGTTGGTTCAGGAGTTTACAGGGTAGTGATTACCAATTCAGCTACAGGTTGTGTGAATACATCATCACCTGTAACAGTTACAATTAACCCTCAGCCTTCTGCTGTAACAGTTACGCCTCCAACAGCAACATTATGCAATGGCGGCAGCCAGTTGCTGACAGCAAGTGGCGGTTCAACAGGAGGTTCTGGTTCTGCAACTTTAGGAACAGGTGCAGATGTAACCACACTCTCCACAGATGGTACTCCATATAGAGTAGGAAATACTGTAGGTAATCAATTTAAAAACCAATATTTATTCCGTGCTTCTGAATTGCAAGCCCAGGGAATAATCGCAGGTAACATTACGTCTGTAGCGTTGACCATCGCTGGTTCAGGTGGCGGTACCCTTAGCAATTTTACAATCAAAATGGGTGCAACTGCTCAAACTGCGCTGACATCAACTTATGTAACCGGTTTAACAACTGTTTTATCGCTTGCAACTTATCCGGCTACGGGTACAGTTACTACCGGTGTTCAGTCGCATACATTTACCACTGCATTTAATTGGGATGGGACTTCGAATGTGGTACTCGAAATGTGTGCTCAGTTAGCAACGGGCGGTTCAGCAGGTACACTTGCCGGCGACGCACTTGCATTTAATGGAACCATTTTAAACAATCCTACAACAACTGCATGTGCATCTGCAACTACCGGAGGAGGTGTATCAACGGTTCGTCCTAAAGTAACTTTTGGATATACAACATTGCAGTCACCGACATGGTCATGGACACCAGCCACAGGCTTGAGCGCAACCAATGTGGCAGCAGTTACAGCATCACCATCAACAACAACAGTCTATACAGCCACAGCTACTAACAGCTTCGGTTGTACGAATACGGGTACAGCAACAGTTACCGTTAATCCACGTCCAACAGCTGTGATCAGCGGTAGTGGCGCATATTGCCAGGGTACAAGTACAACTACAAACCTGACAGTTAACTTTACCGGTACAGCACCATGGAACTATACTTATACAGTAGATGGTGGTTCGCCAGTATCAGGAACAACGAGCAGCAATCCATTGACCATAACAGTAACGCCAAGCAATGCAGCCGGACATGTATTTACTTATGCGATCAGTGCATTGAGTGATGCGAATTGTACTTCGATTGCTGCAGATCTTACAGGCACAGGCACAGTAACGGTTAATCCGTTGGCAGCAAATCCAACAGCAAGTGTTGTACAGCCAACCTGTGCATTGGGAACCGGTACGATCAATGTAACATCTCCATTAGGTGGCGGTAATACTTATAGTCTTGATGGAATCAACTTCCAGCCAAGCCCGTCATTCCCAGGCCAGGCACCAGGTACATACACTGTGTATGTTAACAACAGCTTTGGTTGCTTCTCACCTGCAACAGTAAATGTTACGGTGAATCCTCAACCATTTACACCAGGAGCTCCTGTGGTAACAGGTATTGTGAACGTTTGTCCTTTCATAGGCGTTGCAGGAGCAGCCGGACAACTTACCTATACTGCAACAGCAACTGGCAACGGAACACAAACCTTCAACTGGGTGGTACCGCCAACATTGGTAACCATCGTATCGGGTCAAGGCACACCAAATCTGGTGTTGAGCTTTGCAAATGGTTTTGCAACACAGCCTAACAAACAGATACGCTTAACTGTTACCAATGAGTGTGGAACAAGTACAATGACGATCTACTACTTATTGGCACAGATACCAAATACACCGGCTCCGATCGTTGGACCAACAGATGCATGTCCATTATTGGGCGGTCCTGCAGTAGCTTATACAATAACAAAAGCACCGGGTGCAAAAGAATACTTCTGGTCAGTACCTGCAGGTGCATCGTTCACACGTCCAAATGGAGTAGGTGTTAACGATACCACGATCCTTGTAAGCTTTACAGCAGGCTATGCTACAGGACCGATCACCGTACAATCAAGCAATGATTGTGGTGTGAGTGGAATAAGGAGCCTTACAGTAACACGTATTGCACCATCACAACCAAATATCATCAGTGGTCCAACCAATGCATGTCCATACATTACACCGAATGCACCTGCAACTTATACAGTTCCAGCAGTGCCGGGCGTAACATACACATGGTCTGGTACGAACGGGGCAGTGATGAGCTCTCCGCAAGGCAGCAACACGATGTCGGTTAGTTATCCAATCGGATATACCGGTGGAACGATCAGTGTAACTGCAAGTACGGGTTGCGGAACAAGTGCGCCAAGGAACCTGACGATCACAACACTGAATCCTGCAACACCAGGCAATATAGATGTGGTACAAACCCATTTCTGTGGAGATGCTAATGGAAGGGAATTCACATATGCGATCTCAGCAATGCCAGCCAATGCAACATCTGTTGTATGGACAGTACCAACAGCAGCCGGTGCAATACTGTTAAGCGGGCAGAACACAACGCAGATCACGGTAAGATATCCAAATACCGCTGTAACCGGAACAGTAACCGTACAGGCTGTGAATCCATGTGCAAACAGTGTGATCCGCTCAGTGAATGTTAAACTGGCGGCATGTCCTGTAACATTTGCAGGTAATAACGCTGGTACTAACGGTACAGCAGAATCGAAAGGAGCAATAACACCTGCAAAGGTATCAACTCCTGCATCTGCACTGGCAGAAGCAATGGAAGTTAAGATCTTCCCGAACCCGACCGTAAGCGACTTCAAGCTGGAAGTACTTACCTCAGGAACAGAAGAGATCACAGTACGTGTGCTGGATAACTTAGGAAGATTATACAAGAACTTCAAAGTAATGCCATATCAAACCATTGCATTGGGCGCAGAACTGAAAGCCGGATCTTATTTAGTAGAAGTAAGACAAGGTAAAACAGTGAAGACGACCAAAGTGATCAGGTTTTAAACAATGGACA
This sequence comes from Ferruginibacter sp., assembly GCA_047601875.1. Lineage (GTDB taxonomy): Bacteria > Bacteroidota > Bacteroidia > Chitinophagales > Chitinophagaceae > Ferruginibacter. Next base: position 4,140,733 of record JASGIL010000001.1, read on the forward strand.
GTTGATCCCGCCTTGGCGGGAACAATTGTAAAATGATAAAAAGCGCCCCGATCAACCGGGGCGCTTTTGTTTTTATTCAATCAAAAGCCTGTTGTTTAAACCAATAATATCAATAACACCATACTACAAACATATACTACCAGGTATCACGTATCCTGTATCTTTTACTCAGAATTCATAACTATTTTCAACCCTGTGGAAAATATTCTTTAACAAAAATTATTATACCTGAGTATTTTTTTATAATTTCATAGTATCTAATAGTGCCAAAAGCTTAAGAGAATTCATTTTCCTCCCGAAAAATCACAGTACCCCTCACCGTTTATTACTCCAATTATCTGCAGGAACATTCCTGGTTTGAAATCATACACCAATAAAGATCATTTATGGGGATAACCTATGTATTTGCCTCAGGGCAAAATGTATGTATAAAAAAGCGCTTTCAACATCAGTATTATATTAAAGCAATATTTCCGGGGTAACAAGTGTCTTGTTACCTCCAGGCCATTATAACCTTAACCTACCTACTAAACTTAAATTACGATCCCATGACCAGGTTTACAAGCACCAAAAGAACAGCACGGGTTTTCATGACAGATATTTGGAGCCAGGCAATAAAATTATTTGCCCTGATCTTCATCCTGTTCGCTTCATTAAATTCATTTTCGCAAACATTGGTTTCAGAGAATTTTGAAGGAGCTACTTTCCCGCCTACAGGCTGGGCGATTTTTAATGCCGGAACAGGTAATAACTGGCTAAGGTCCACGGCTACCTCGTCGCCTAACCAGCTTAGCGGTTCAACTGCTTATATGGCTTATAATTACACTTCTTCGTCGGCTGCAAATACCTGGGCCTTTACACCGGATCTGAGTTTAAGTACAGGTACAAACTATACACTTGAATTTTACTATTCAGGTACAGGAACCACTTTTCCTGAAAAAATGAAAGTTACTATCGGTAACGGACAAACGGTTGCTGCACAAACAACGACCTTGATTAATTTTTCAAGCATTACAATAAGTACCATGACCAAAGTAACTGTTCCTTTTACAGTTGCTTCTGCCGGTACTTATAATATCGCTTTCAACTGTTACTCTGCTGCTGATCAATTCAACCTGGCAGTGGACCAGGTCAATATCCGTGTATCGGTTGTACCCAATGCAGTACCAACAACTTTTACAACTTCTGCGATCACAGGTACGGGTATGACAATAGGGTGGACAGATGCTTCTACAAATGAGACCGCTTTTCGGGTTTATCGTTCAACAGATAATATAAATTTTACCCAGGTAGGTAGTGATGTCGCAAGTACAAGCAGTGCAGGAACCGGAACACCTTATACTTCTGCACAAACAGGATTAACTCCCGGTATACAATATTTTTACAGGATCGCTGCAGTCGCTGATGCTGAAACAGCTTATTTAACAGGTAATGCAACTACGTCAAATGCGGCTACTTATTTTTATGTGGGGGCCGCTACAGGTGATATTGCAGCCAATGCCAACTGGAATACATTGGCCAATGGCCTGGGAACAACACGTTCTGCTGCCGCCACAACAGATATATTGATCGTTGATGGGCCGGAACAACAGCAGGTTCAGCTGTTACACTTACAATGGCTGCAAATGCTTCGATAGGAGCTTTGCAAATAACAAGCAACACCCCTGTAACCCTACAATCAACGACAACGACTACACGCACATTAACACTGACAGGCTCAGTAGGAAATGAACTGGATGTTGCAGCAGGTAGTTCGCTGATTCTTAACCATGCCACCCAGGCTGCCGCAATTGCATTCAGCACCGGTACCGCCATGACAGGAAGCATTGCAGGAACCCTCACTTTTGCAGGCAGCACATCAAACGTACTTACAACTACCGGTGGAACAGGAACAGTAGTAACTGTTCAGGGTACAGGTATTGTAAACCTCAATACAACGGCGGTTTCTCTCGTGGGAAGTGTGGCTACACTTTCATTTGCCGGATCGTCTACATGTAATGCAGCTGGCGCAACTACGGGAGCGCCACCGGTTCCATTGGCAACCTGGGCCACTACATCAAACCTGAATATTACAGGTATAACATCTTCTACAACGGCGCCAACAAATAATGCCCAGTCATTCGGAAATTTCAGTTATAACTGTCCATCAGCATCTGCAACAATGAGCATTTTCACTACCAGTACAGTTACGATAAAAGGGGATCTTACTATTGTAACAGGTTCAGGCAGGTTGAGGTTACTGACAAGTGGTAATCTTACTGTTGGCGGTAATATCAGTGCAACGGCTGGTAACTTTGACCTGATGAATGGAGCGGCTACGCTTAATGTAACGGGCAACGTTAGCCTAAGCAATGGTGCTACCGGTAATTTTGCCAATGGAGCAGGTACGATAAATATTGGCGGAAACGTAACACTTTCAAACTCATCAGCAGTGAACTTCGGTAATGCAGCTGCTGCGAATACAACTACGATAACCGGTAACGTTAACCTGAATTCATCAGGAACTTCTGTCCTGTCAGCTACAAGTGGTACTACAAACACAGTTAATGTGAATGGTGATTTCAATATCAGCAACGGGACATTTGGTATTGGAAGTGGTACCGGTGGCGGTACGTTGAAAGTGAAGGGAAACTTTAACCAGACAGGGGGTGTGATTGGACTAGCGGGTTCGGCTACAACAGGAAATATTGAATTCAATGGTACAGCTTCCCAAAACGTTACATTTACTTCGGCCATGACTGGTTTGGTAAGTGTAAGATTGAACAATGCTGCCGGCATCAATTTAACAGGACCGCTTGCTATTAATAACGGAGCTACCTATACAGTTTCGGCCGGTACAACTTCCGGATCAGGTACGATCACATATGATGCTACTTCAAGTAAACTTGTTTATAATGGTACCAGCGGTACTCAAACTGCGAATGCAAAAGAATTCCCGGCTTCTAACGGCCCGGTAAGTCTTACAATTAATAATACGGCTACTGCTCCAAATAATATTGTTGCTGCTTCGTTCAGCAGGACATTGGGTGCTACAGGAGTATTGGCACTCACCGCAGGTATTTTGGATATAAACGGTAATTCATTGACAATACCAAATACAGTTGCAGCTGCTGTTACAGGCGGTTCTGCAACAACCTATGTAAAGGGTACGCTTATACGAAGTTTACCTGCAAGCCTTGTTACAGGTTCTACATATTTATTCCCTGTTGGTAAGTCGGTTTACAACGGATTTGACCTTATAAACCCAACTACCAATGCAGGTGGGCCGTTAACGATACAGGTAGAAGCATTTGATGGAAACAGTGGAGGAACACCAGGCCTCTTAATGTCTTCCCTGAATACGGGCAGGTATTGGGCAGCTTCGATAACAAGCGGCAGTGCCAATTTTACGAATTCGTTTATTAAATTGAGTGATACACGTGGTACACTTGATGGAATTGCATCAAGTACCACACTTACGGGTTCATATGATCATGTTGGAGGGGCCACGTCAACACTTGCTGCAGGTTCAATTACAAGTACAGCGCCGGCAGCAACTTCCATTCCTGGTTTCTTTGTAATGGGTAACCTGGCAGCAGCTACTTTAACGAACCTGGCAATCACACCTACTGGTAACCAGTGTACGAATGTTGCAAGAACAGTTACGGTAACAGCTACGCCGGGTGCGGCAGCAGTTACATCCGTAACACTGAATTATAGTGTGAATGGTGTGAGTCAAACCGGTATCTCTATGACAAACACCAGTGGCAATGATTGGTCGGGAACGATTCCAACTGTTACCCCTGTAACTGCTACTGTTACCTGGAGTGTTACAGCTACAGATGGAAACAACCTTACGAAAACAGCAACGGGTACATCATATAATGATGAACCGGCATTCGGCGTTTCTGCTTCGGCAAGTGCTACGATAACAACATTGTGTGCCGGGCAGCCAACAAGCCTTAGTGTAATACTCGTAAAAGGTGGTACATTTACTTTGGGCGCCGGCGCTTCAACGTCAACGAATAGTGGCAATTCCAGTGGTATCAGTGTAAGCCCTTTCAGCCATTATTATGGTGGTTATAAATCACAATATGTAATAAGGTCCAGTGAGTTAACTGCATTGGGGATGCCGGCAGGTAATATTACCAGGCTTGCATTTAATGTAACAACAGCAGGTACTACTTACCCTGGATTTACAATAAAAATATCCAATACAACGGCTACGGCTGCATCAGCAAGTTCATTCCTTACAGGTACAGCTGCCCAGCAGGTATTTTCAGCAGACTATACACCTGCAGTTGGTACCAATGATATTGTTTTTACAACTCCTTTTGCATGGAACGGAACATCGAACATAATGATCGATATATGCTGGAGCGAGAACAATGCAGGTGGCACAGCTGCAGAGGTTAAATATGATGCAGCTGCATTCAACACACAATCGTATTGGAGAGATGATGAAGTGGATGCTGCATCGATGTGTGCGGTAACTGTTCCTGAAGCAAGACAAACCAACAGGCCGCAATTGCGTTTTACAGTAGACAATGCTCCTGTAGCAACAGCTTATTCATGGAGCAATGGGACATCTGTTGTAGGAACAACAAACCCGTTAACTGTTAATCCAACAGTAAATACAAATTATACGGCAACCGTAACAACACTTGGATGCCCGATCGTTTCCAATGCAGTTACAATCAATGCAACACCATTGCCTGCAGCGCCTAGTCCAAACTCATCTGTTCAATGTGGAACAGCTGTGCCGGCTGCATTCGTTACTTCTGGTGGTGGCGGAGCTGGCTACAAATGGTTCCTTACACAATTCGGAGGTACACCGATCCCAGGTCAAACAGGTGCATCTTTAAGTGGTTATAGCATCAGCACCACCACACATTTCTGGGTTTCAGAATCAAATGGAACATGTGAGAGCTTACGTGCAGAAGTAATTGCAACTGTTAACCAGCCTGATGCTATACTTGCATCAGTAGACAATAATAATCCATGTGCCAATTCAGCAATACAATTATCTGTAGTACAAACCGGCTTTGGTAACGGTAATACATACACGTATAGCTGGACCGCATCTCCACAGGCAGGAAGCGGTTTACCGGCTTCGCCTACAGCGGGAGCATCCATCCCGGTTACACCTACAGCTACAGGAACTTATACTTATACTGCTTCGGGAATAGATGGTTCATGTACCGCTACTTCAACAGTAGTTGTTACAGTGAAGGCGAGCCCGTCAAATGTGGTGGCTTCCAGCAGTGTTACGCCTTGCGAAGGCGGAACAACCATGTTGAGCGCTACATTCAATTCAGGATTAACTACACTTATCAATTATACAGAAGGATTTGAAACATATCCTCCTGCAGGCTGGACCTTTATCAATGCAGGTTCAGGAAACACATGGATCGCTTCAACAACATTAGTGGATCCAACACCACATACAGGCGCCAATGCCATGGCATACCTGTATAACAGTAGTTTTGCTGCCAATGCATGGGGCATTACTCCGGGGCAAGACCTGGTGGCGGGAACTACTTATACGATATCTTTCTGGTACAATACATCTTCAGTTAGTGGTCTTTATCCTGAAAAATTAAAAGTTACTGTAGGTACACTTGCAACGGTTGTTGCACAAACAACGATACTATGGAATAATAATGGTGGTTCCAACCTTGTGAATGAAACCTATGCACAGGGTACAGCTACGTTTACACCTTCCGTTAGTGGTACTTATTATTTTGGTTTCAATTGTTATTCTGATGCAGACAGGGATGCATTGTTTGTAGATGATATCAGCATAACAGGAGGTTTAGATCCTGCTTCAACATTCAGCTGGACATCCAGCCCTGCAGGATTTACTTCATCAGCACAAAATCCACCATCGCCCGTTACAGTAAATGTACCTACTACTTATACACTCACTGTTACCAATGCTATCGGTTGTTCCGGTAGTGGCTCGGTTACAGTTACACCGCATTCTTTACCACCTGCACCATCCGGAAGCAATGGTACCGATCAATGTGGTACTGCCCTTACAGATGCAACAGTAAGTTCCAATTCTTCAGAACCAACGCCAACCTTTAAATGGTACCTGGTACCAACTGGTGGAACAGCGGTTCAAACAGGTGCATCAACAACTTACCTGTCAACCATATCTGCAACTACAACTTTCTATGTTGCTGAAGTGTCATCATTTGGTTGTGAAGGTCCAAGAACATCTATAACAACAGTGGTGTCTGATCCCGATCCTTTAAGCGTAACAGCTACATCAACCAGTATCTGTATTGGCGGATCAACAGATATCAGTTCGTCTTATACCCCGGAATTCAATTCATTCGCAACATTTGATCTTACGGCTACAGGTGGTGCGGCCAGTGGCGTAACAGGTACAGTTTCCTTAACCCCGAGCGGAGCAGGTAATGGTAGCGATCCATTTACGGTAACGCCAACGGCTACTGGTACTTACACTTATACAATTACAGCAGTGGATCCTGATAAGGGATGCGTATCTGTGGGAACAGTAGTAGTTACTGTAGGTGCCTTGCCATCCATTGTGGGGGCTTCAGCATCTCCATCTACAGCTGTTTGTGCAGGTGCGCCGGTATCTTTAACAGCAGTTACCAGCGTGGTTGCTGCAGGTACACGTACAATTGGAAGCGGAACGAGCAGCAACAGTACTACTACGACTGACGGAACTTTCTATTCCTCTTATTACGGAAATGGACATACACAGATATTGTATACTGCTTCTGAATTAACTGCGGCAGGACTTTCTCCGGGTAATATTACTTCATTAGGTACCGTGCTTTCTTCAATTGGAAGTTCGCCGGTTACGATGAATGGATTTACCATTAAAATGGCTGCTACAGCTGCTACATCTATAACAACGTTTCAATCACCAACATTCACTACGGTATATGGGCCAACAAACTATACCCCGGTAGTTGGTACCAATACAAATACTTTTAGTACGCCGTTCGTATGGAACGGATCTTCAAATATTATTGTAGATTATTGCTTTGCAAACGGTGTTTCAGGAACGTCATCAAATACAACGATCAATACTTATACAACTACAGCATTTGCATCGTTTGTAAACTACCAGGTTGACGGATCAGTATCTGACCCATGTGCTAATACAACTGTAAGTAATGCTACTTCAAATAGGCCCAACCTTATATTTAGCGGCCAGGTAGCTACTACAGGTGCTGGTTCATATAGCTGGTCATGGAACCCGGGTAGTCTAAGCGGAAATACAGTAACGGTTAATCCATTAACAACAACTACATATACTGCTACTGCTACATTAAACGGATGTTCTGTAAATTCCTCTCCTGTAACGGTAACGGTTAACCCATTACCGGCAGCCCCGGGAACAAATGACCCGGTTACAAGATGTGGCCCGGGTTCAGTAACACTCACAGCTACCGGCAGTGGAGGAACACTGAAATGGTATAATGTGGCGTCGGGTGGAATAGCTTTGCAAACAGGCGGCTCTTATACAACAACAGTTTCCGGAACTACAATATTCTATGTTGCTGAAACTTCAGCAGCAGGCTGTGAAGGTCCGCGTTCTGCAGTTAACGTTACTGTAACAACGGCCCCAACCCTTGCTATAACTCCTTCAGGAGCTACTACTTTCTGCCAGGGTGGATCAGTTACATTGAACGGAGCCAATGCAAGCAGTTCAAGCTATACAAACTTTAGCTGGTCCGTAAATCCATCAACAGGTAGTGGATTAAGCAGCAATACAGTTGCGATTGTAACAGCAACTCCTACAGCCAGCGGTACATTTACATATACATTGACTGCTGATGACGGGCAGGTAAATGGTTGTTCAAACACTACAACGATTGTTGTAACAGTGAATCCAAATCCTGTAGTTGTATCTGCAACTGCAAATCCAACTACGGTTTGTGCAGGTGGAGCATCATCATTATCTGCTACAACCAATATTGTTGGTGCAGGAAGTGCTGCTTCGATAGGTACAGGTACAACACTCACCACGGCATCAGCATTAGACCCTACAGCATTTAACAACAGGTATTCACAATACTGGGGACAATACCTTTATACAGCTGCTGAATTGCATGCAGCAGGTTTACAAGCCGGCAATATTACGGGCATTACTTTTAATATAAATACATTGGGGGATGCTGCAACAAATGCCAATTTCTCTATTTCAATTGGGACAACGGCAAGTACGACATTGACTTCGTTTGTTACTACAGGCCTAACACAGGTACTGGTGCCAACCACCTATACACATGCAGTAGGTTTGAATACCATAACATTCACCACACCGTTCAACTGGGATGGCGTTTCAAATCTCATCATTGATCAAAGGCATGATGGTGCCAATTCCACCAACAACGCACGTACATTCTTTACAGCAACAGCTGGCAATATGGTTATCTCAGCTGTAACAACAACTTCATCGTCTTCAGCTACGCTGCAATCTGAAGTGCAGGGTTCACTTGTTACGCCAAGCCTGTCAACAAAAAGGCTTAACATCATTTTTACCGGACAGGTGTTGACAACCGGCCCGGGTACATATAATTGGACCTGGAACCCCGGCAATATCAGCGGAAGTTCTGTAACAGTAAACCCAACCAGCAGCACAACCTATACGGTTACTGCAACAGATGCTGCAACAGGATGCAGCACCAACGGTGTGCCGGTAACCGTTACTGTTACTCCGGTGGGGGCAAATGCAACTGCTACACCATCAACACCTGTTTGTGCAGGTACAACGGTAACATTGAATGGTGGTGCCACAGGAGGCGGTCCATTTACTTACTCATGGACCAATGGAGTAACCGTTATTGGAACATCAAACCAGGTAACGGTAAATCCAACGATTACAACAAGCTATACTGTAACAGTTACGGATAACTGCGGTAATTCAACTACTTCTTCAATAACAGTAAATATAAATCCATTGCCAACAGCTGGTATTGCTGAAACGGGCCCGATATCAATTTGTGCCCCGGCAACCCAGGTGCTTACTGCAACAACAAATGCAGCTGCGCCATCTTATCAATGGCAGCTGAATGGTAATAATATCCCTGGTGCAACTAACGCTACTTATACCGTTACAGCAAGTGGTTCCTATACGGTGGTAGTTACCAATACCACAACAAATTGTGTAAGTACTGCTTCTTCTGCTGTTGTAGTTACGATCAACGTAAAACCTACTACAGTAGCAGTAACGCCGCTTACAACAACAATATGCAATGGTGCAATCGTTGCTTTGTCAGGAACTGTTAGTACAGTGAGTGCTGTAAGTGGAACAGGAGCGTCTACTACTTCCGGTAATGCAACAGATGCTACGCTTGGACCTAATCCATTCCAGATATTTTATGGTGGCGATAAGCAACAGAGTCTTTACCTTGCTTCAGAACTCACCGCTTTGGGAATGGGACCTGGTTCGGTAATATCTTCCGTTAAATTCAACCTGCCAACAGCAGATGCTACTCTATCATTGGCCAGCCTCAGGATCAAAATGAAGAACACCACTACATCTTCATTAACTACAACCTGGGAACCATCAATGACAATTGTACGTACTGCTGCTGCATTTACTCCGGTAGTTGGTATTAATACATTGGTATTGAACACGCCGTTCACCTGGGATGGTACAAGTAATCTTGTTGTAGAAGTTACTTATAGTAACAACAACAGTGGTACAACCGGTACAACCTATAATACCGCCAAGTATTCTCCTACTTCTTTTGCAAGTACCATATTCTATAGGGTAGATGCATCTTCTGCTGCTACGCTTAATAACTATACAGGTACGGTTTCATTTAGTTATAACAGCAGGACAGATATGACTTTTGATTTTACCAATCCTGGATCTATCACATGGTCTCCTCAAACCGGCCTTTACACCAATGCAGGAGCAACAACTCCTTATACAGGTGCAGTTGCAACTTCGGTGTTTGCGAAGCCATCAGCTACAACTACCTACACGGCAACGGCAACCAGCACGGCTGGTTGTACAAATAGTGGTACATCAGTGATTACTGTTAATCCACGTCCAACGGGAACGCTTAGTGGCGGAGCTACTTATTGTGCAGGGCAGGGCAGTACAACAACAACACTCAGTATAGCAGTAACCGGTGCTGGTCCATGGAGCGGAACATTATCTCCAGGAGCTGTTCCATTCAGCGGAAGCAGCAGCCCGATCACGGTAAGTGTTACACCATCATCAACAACAACCTATACGATCGCAACTTTAAATGGTTCTCAGTGTAGTTCAATAGCAGCAGACTTAAGTGGTAGTGCAACAGTAACCATTAACCCGGTTCCTGCAACACCAACCATTTCGCCTGTAGCGCCAACAGCTCAATGCGGTGGTACGATAACATTAACATCATCATCAGCAACGGGCAACCAGTGGAACCTGGAAGGTGCACCAATTGGAGGAGCAACCAGCCAAACACTTGTTGTATCGGCTTCAGGTAATTATTCAGTAACTGTTACCAATGGATTTAACTGTAGCGTTACATCATTAGTAACAGCAGTAACGATCAATCCTGTTCCTGCAACACCAACGGTAACGCCTGCGGGCCCGATCACACAATGCGGTGGTACAGTTACATTAACATCATCATCAGCAACAGGTAACCAGTGGAATCTTGGTGGTTCACCAATTGGAGGAGCAACCAACCAAACACTTGTTGTATCGGCCTCAGGTAATTATTCAGTAACTGTTACCAATGGCTTTGGTTGCAGCGCAACTTCAGCTAACACAACAGTAACGATCAATCCATTACCAGCAACACCAACAATAACACCTGTGGGACCAGTAACACAATGTGGAGGTACAGTTACATTAACTGCATCAACACCTGGTGCATGGCAGTGGAACCTTGAAGGTTCACCAATAGATGGGGCAAATAATCAAACACTTATTGTATCAGCTTCGGGTAATTACTCCGTAACTGTTACCAATGAATTTGGTTGCAGTGCTACGTCAGCAGTAACAAGTGTAACGATCAATCCTGTACCTGCAACACCAACGATCAGTGCAGGAGGCCCGATAACATTCTGTGAAGGCGGATCAGTTACACTAACATCATCATCAGCTACCAATAACCAATGGAACCTTAATGGTGCGCCAATAGGAGGGACAACCAATTCAACATTGGTTGTAACAGCTTCAGGAGATTATACAGTAACTGTTACGAATGCCTTTGGTTGCACCGCAACATCAGCGATCATAACGGTAACGGTTAACCCATTGGCAGCAAATCCAACAGCAAGTGTTGTACAACCAACCTGTGCATTGGGAACCGGTACGATCAATGTGACGGCACCATTGGGAGCAGGTAACACTTATAGCATCGGTGGTCCGTTCCAGAGCAGCCCAAGCTTCCCTGGCGTAAACCCTGGTACTTATACAGTGTATGTCCAGAATTCGGCAGGTTGTTTCTCACCAGCAACAACAAATGTTACGGTGAACCCTCAACCATTTGTGCCAGGAGCACCGGTAATAACAGGTACTGTGAATGTTTGTCCTTTCATAGGTGTTAACGGTGTAGCCGGACAGATCACTTACCATGCGACAGCAACCGGTAACGGAACTACAACCTTTAACTGGGTGATACCACCAACAAATGTGACCATCATATCCGGCCAGGGTACAGCAGATCTTACAGTAAGCTTCCAGAATGGCTTTGCAACACAGGCAAACAAACAGTTACGTGTAACTGCAACCAACGAGTGTGGAACGGGTTCAATGGCGATCTATTACCTGGCAGCGCAAGTGCCAACAACACCAAGCCCAATTGTTGGTCCTACAGATGCCTGTCCATTATTGAATGGTCCTGCAGTCACATATACAATACCTAAAGCACCGGGTGCAGCATCGTACGTATGGACAATACCCTCAGCAGGAACAATAGTTACGCATCCGAATGGAATAAACAATCCAAATGATACGATCATAACAGTAGCATTCTCTACTGCATGGACAACAGGTACGATCACCGTACAATCAAAGAACGATTGCGGCGTGAGTGGCTTAAGGAGCATTACAGTAACTCGTATTTCTCCATCGCAACCAAATATCATCAGTGGTCCAACCAATGCATGTCCATACATTACACCGAATACACCTGCAACTTATACAGTTCCTGCAGTACCGGGCGTAACATATCAATGGACCGCTAACAATGGAGCTATATTAAGTTCAGCACAGGGCAGCAATACCATGACAGTTAGCTACCCGATTGGATATACCGGTGGAACGATCAGTGTAACGGCAACGACTGGCTGCGGAACAAGTGCAGCAAGGAACCTGACGATCACCACACTGAATCCTGCAACACCAGGTATCCCGGATATTGTGCAGACACATTTCTGCGGAGAAGTTGGTGGAAGGAAATTTACATATACACTTAGTAGTACACCAGCCAATGCAACATCAGTTATTTGGACGGTACCTGCAGGGGCAACCTTCATCAACCTGAGCCCGATCAGCATCGAGGTAACTTACCCTGATGCAGCAGTGAATGGGGTAGTGACTGTTCAGGCAACGAATCCATGTGCAAACAGTGTGATACGTTCTGTGAATGTTAAATTGTCGGCATGCCCTACAGCATTTGCAGGCAATAACAATGGTACTAACGGCACAGCAGAATCGAAAGGAGTGGTAAAGACTACGAAGCCAACACCTGCACCTGCATTGGCAGAAGCAATGGAAGTTAAGATCTTCCCGAACCCAACCGTAAGCGACTTTAAATTGGAAGTTCTTACAGCAGGTACAGAGGAGATCACGGTACGTGTAATGGACAACTTGGGAAGGTTATACAAAAACTTTAAGCTGATGCCAAACCAAATCATTGCATTGGGAGCAGAACTGAAATCCGGATCGTACTTAGTAGAAGTAAGGCAGGGTAAAACAGTTAAGACTACAAAAGTGATTAAGTTTTAAATAATGAACAATTGACAGAAGATAATTGACAATTGTAAAAAGACAAGAGCGCCACGATTACCGGGGCGCTCTTGTTTTTATATGCGATCGGGCATCAGTAATCCAATATAAAATAAAAATGACTTTATCTTACAATTTTACTAAACCATGCTTGACAGCGAACATTGCTAAGCACACCCGGTTTTTTACTTTAAATTTTGCAAAAAGGGATTCTCTGTAATTCTCAATTGTTTTCGGACTTAATATCATTTTATCAGCTATTTGGGAATACGTTAGTTCTGTGCAGGCTAATCCCAGGAAAATTCTTTCGTTTTCTGACATTCCAATATCAATTCCAGCATTATTAGATGTTGAGAATTCAGATGATACAGTTTGAAAAGACTTTGCCATCGTCTCAGTAACAGAATCTGCATAATAAAAACCTTTATTTGAAATTGCTTCCAATGCCTTATGCATATCCTCTACTTCAATATCTTTTGACAAATAACCTTTGATGCCGAATCTTAGCATTTTTATAATTGCTTCTTCAGTTTCAAACATTGAAATAATAAGGATGCTGATATCAGGATAATTTTCCTTCAACCATTCTACTGCCTGGTAACCATCCATATCAGGCATATCAATATCCATAAGAATGATATTGGGCAGGTTTTTTTTATCTAATTTTTCTATTAAATCATTCCCGTTCTCCGCCTCAAAAAGAACAGAATATTTACCATGAACATCCCCGAGGTTAATTAATTTTATTATGCCCTTCCTGAACAGGTTATGATCATCAACGATAGCAAGTTTGATATTCTTCATTAGTATAGATTTAATTTCAACTTTTCCTGGGAACAGTTATTTTAACCTCCGTACCGGTTCCCGGAATGGAATCTATGTGAATGTTGGCATCAATTAATTTTGCTCTTTTCCGGATATTTAATAACCCGGTACTTTCTGTTTGGATTGATTCTTCGCTACCTGGTTCCAGGACAAACCCTACGCCGTCATCCGAAATAATTAATTCAAAAAAAGAATCTGAAAAATTTAATGTTGTTGTGATCGTTTTAGCTTTGGAGTGTTTTAAAATATTATTTAGCACTTCCTGGCAAAGCCTGAATAAGATAATTGATTTCTCGGGACTTAACCGGTATTCGCTACCACTCTTGTTAAATTTAATTTGATATCTTCCTGTCTTTGCAAGCCGGTTTAATTCATTTTCTAAAGCCTGCACAAAACCTATCTTCATTATATGATCAGTATTTAAACTGACGCTTAATGCTTTTAATTCAGTTAAAAGTTGTTTTGCAAGCGATTTTGTTTCAATGATATTTTCTTTTGATTTTTCAGAACTTTGAGGAAGAATTTCAGATAAGTTTATATTAATGAGTGAGACCAGTTGGCTAAAATTAGCATGGAGCTCTTTTGAAATGTGATCTAAAGTTTGTTCCTGGATTTCCAGTTTTGATTGCAATAAGGTTTGCGTAAATGTTTCACGTATTTCGATAATTTCCTGTTGATGTTGATATTTCCGCCGTTGGTATAAGAAAATATACCGGGTTATTAAAATTCCAACTCCGAATAATAACAAAGTGGAAATAATTATAGTAAGGCTTATTACTTGTGAGGAGTCGGACATAAAAAAGCGATTGAATATAGTGTGTACATGATGCAGTTTAACCCAAGATACATATAGAATAAGCTAACAGCAAGGTTTACATTATGCTGAATCAGGTATTCCAGGCCAACAATATAGGGAAGATTAGCTAAGTGAAATATCAACACGCCTAATGAGATCCATGCAAGTGGTTGTGAAGTTAATTGGGCTACAGCTGCTCTTTTCCGCAATTCCTCGAAATATACTATTGATAAAAAAAGCATGATTAAACTTGCGAATGCAAGGGTAAGGCTGTTAATTTCAAAAAGAGATTGATAAAAAATAATGTTGATCAATGCAAACAAAGTGTATATAACGGCAAACGCGATTATTAGTTTTTTAATATAAATTGATCTTATTGCTTTGTAAAAAAACAACATGTACAAAAGGTATTGAGGAATTAAAAAACAATTGTACAACCATAAATTTGTATTTGAAAACTGCATTCCACCTATATCATGGAGCAAATATTTCCATAACAATGCAAAGATCTCAACTACGAAAACGCTTATTAAAAGTGCTGAAAATATTTTATATACAGCATGCCATCCAGGTCTGAAACTTTTCAGGCTGAGTAACATACTTATGAACAAGGGTATTATATAAACATGTTGTAACACTCTTTGCATCCTCCTAAATTACTTAATCCCTGGAACTTTCTTTTATGCCTAGCAGATCGGCGGGCATGGCGCACCGTAATTGAACTGTTTCGGCACTTTGTTATCAATATCTGTTATTGTACGAAAATTAGGACTCGCATTTAATCTTTCTTCAAAAACAGGCTCATCTTCATATACAATATCGGCGTGGCCGGTTTCTGTTTCGCGGGTGAGAACCATTAAAAGACACAATTGGCCAGCTACCGGGCTCTCTTCCTCATTATAAGCACCAAAATAAATTCTCATCCCATCGGCGTCCATAATTGCGAGTTCATTTAGCCAGGTCTCAAGATGTTCTTTGGAATACCAAATAGATTTTGTTTCAGTTCGCTCTGTATCCTGCTCTTTTTGTGCATTAATTAATAATGGGTATTTGTCGGTTAGATAATTATTCACCCTGCTTTCTTTGACTTCTTTGCTAATAAAAATGTTTGGTAAAGGTTGTGCTGTAGGCATGATTAATAAAGTTTAAATAATGATTTATTTTTTTCTGGCATGCAAGCTATAAAACACCCAGTCCTGAAAAAACCTGTTTCTCACAAAATAGAATAGGGGATTTTTCCCCTGTAAAACAGGTTTTTTCCAATTTCTTATTCATCAACCTTTGAATTCATCAAATAAGATTTACTATGGCGGATCCAAGAGCATTTATCAGTTTTGATTTTGATAATAATAAAAATGAAAAAGAACTTTTTGCCGGGCAGGCTAAATCTTCACGCACACCATTTAATATAGAAGACTGGTCTTCTAAAATCCATCTTCCTCAAAGCGAATGGGAAAAGTTAATAAATGAGAAAACGAATAAATGCAACATGTTGATCGTACTTGTTGGCAGGAAAACTTATTCTGCTACCGGGGTTGTAAAAGAGATCTCTTTTGCAAAGTCTAATAATGTTCCTGTTTTTGGTGTATATGTTGGCGGGGCTGATACTTCAACTCCTTTACCTGATGGTCTGCCAAGAAATAGAACCATCGCGTGGGAGTGGGTAAAGATTGCGGCTGCAATTGATCAGTGCATGTCGGAAGGGAAGAACAAATAATATTCAAACCATGCTTTATGCTTAATGAACTTTTTGAATGGATTTTTGGCACTGATGCAAAGAAAGAACGTAGAAAAGTTTTTATAAGTTTTGCTATAGAAGATAAAAGATATAGAGACTTTTTAGTGAGCCAGGCAAAAAATGACAGAACTCCTTTTGATTTTATAGATATGTCTGTGAAAGAAGCCTGGAAGGAAAGTGAATGGAAAATACAATGTAGAAAAAAAATAAAAAAATGTGATAGCATGATCGTGCTGTTAAGTAAGAATACCTGGCATTCAGGTGGATCAAGATGGGGAATTAAATGTGCACGGGAAGAAGGGTTGCGCATTATAGGAATGCATATTAAAAGAGATGATAAGGGAGCTATACCGCCGGAATTGTATAGAAAGAAAATCATTCAATGGTCCTGGAGCAACCTCGAAAATTTTTTAAACTAATTGATATGCCTTTATACAATAGTTCTTATTTAAGACAACGTTCTTTGACCAAAACTTTTTCACAAAGACAAAGGATATTAAATGAAAGTCACTCAAGATCGTCATTTGATATTTTTCTTTCACATAGTTATGTAGATAAAGAAGATGTACAGGCGTTGTATGACCAGCTGACAGACATGGATTTTTCTGTGTATGTTGATTGGATCGTCGATCCTCATCTTGACAGGACCAATGTTACAAAAGAATCAGCAACACTGGTTCGGAAAAGAATGAAATCATCAGCGTCGCTGTTGCTGGCAATTTCGCCGGATGCAATTTTATCAAAATGGGTTCCCTGGGAATTGGGATATGTGGATGGTAATACATCCAGGTGCGCCATTATACCTGTATCAAAAAATGTAAACCCACCTAAAACATTTAAAGGGGTAGAATACCTGCAACTATATCCTTATATAAAACATGCACGGGTAGGTGCTCTTGATGAAGTGTATGTGATAGAATCTTCAAATAATTATACCTCTTTGACTAACTGGATAAATAAAAATGAAAATCCAAATTATAAATCTGTAAATATTGACCTGTTATGAGAAAGGCACTTGTTGTAGGAATAAATAATTATCCATCATCACCTTTGCATGGTTGTATTAATGATGCAACTGACTTTAAAACTATTATGCGGGTAAATGGTGATGGCTCACCCAACTTCGATGTCAGTCTCGAAACGAATATTAACTCTAAAGGACAACTAAAAGGATTAATTAAAAAACTTTTTGAAGGTAAAGTAGATACAGCACTTTTATATTTCTCCGGACATGGATACTTAAATGAGTTAGGAGGTTATATCGTTACTCCTGATTTTAAAAAATATGATGAAGGTATTTCAATGGATGAAATCTTGACAATAGCCACTCGGTCAAAGACTGACAATAAAATCATTATACTTGATTGTTGTCATTCGGGAGCATTTGGATCACCGGCAATTGATAATTCAACAGCAGCGCATTTGATAGATGGAATGACAATTCTTACTGCAAGCAAAGACACAGAATCTGCAATGGAAGTTAACGGGCACGGAGTTTTCACTAATTTATTATTAGATGCTTTACAGGGCGGTGCTGCTGACATTCGAGGCAGAATTACACCTGGAAGTATTTATTCATTTATTGATCAATCTCTGGGTTCATGGGATCAACGTCCGGTTTTTAAAACCAATGTAACAAGATTCACTTGCTTACGCACAGTTACACCTTCAATTTCTGACGAGATATTAAGAAAACTTACAGCGTATTTTAAAACACCGCAAGAAGAATATCTTCTAAACCCTTCTTATGAAGATACCAATATTGAAGAGGCTCTCCCACTTAATGTGGCAATATTTAAAAATTTACAAAAGATGGCACGTGTAGGTTTAGTTGTGCCGGTAGGCGAAGAGCATATGTATGATGCTGCTCAAAAATCGAAGAAATGTAAACTTACTGCCCTGGGATATCATTATTGGAGATTAGTAAAAGACGAGAGAATTTGATTTTTCTAAATATAAATTTTTACAAGTATGAAAAAGAAAATCAGCGCTTGCCTGTTCCTTATTTTTTATATTTTATTGGATCAGTCATCTTTCGCACAACGTGATAATTTTAGTATTGGTGATCTTGACTTCATAAGCTCAGGTAAAAAAACAAAAGATCTTTTATACAAAGCTTCTGTTGGCCTGGTTAGTTTTCACAAGTATGTAGGCGGAATTTCTTTTGAACAGGTTGCAGTACCGGAAAATAATATCCGCAACCAGGAAATTGATCTTAATTATATCCATAATGCAGATGGGAAAAGGTTACAAATAAAGATCGGAAACAGTATTGATTCAATTTATTATCCGGCTATAGCCGATTGGCAACTAATACCCATAGCCTTTTATGCGAATGATTCCAATAACGCAGTTTTTACTTTGACAGGAAATATTTCAAATCCTTATACCGATTCCCGAATACAATATCATCCGGCATTTAAAAACCAGTTACTGGGTTTAAGAATGTTACAAGCTGATTTATTATTTGCATCTTCAGGAGGTGGTCAACTTGCAGGATTGCCAAAAGATAATATTTCCAATGAACTTCTTATTGCTGATACTGAAAAGAAATTTAAGTTGGATACAAATAACCTTTTTGTGTATGATGACCTGAAAGAAGAACTGACTTATGCATGTCCGGAATATAGTTCTTACATATTGACTGATTGGGGAAAAGAAATTTCATTCGGTGTATCCGGTAAGAATTTTTTTATAACCGGCGAACCGTATTATCTTTTTACTACAAAAGAGAAAGATAATGTTAGCTGGTTGTATGAACTAAGAAACACTTTAATTTCTTTAAAGAATGGAATTCCGTTTTCTAACGATCCGGATTATGTTAGCATGTCCAATATTTTAAAAAAACAAAAAATTGATAAGAGCGATTTTTCAAGGATATCAGACATTTTGGAAAAGTTGTCAGGAAAATATAATGAACCTTATAAAAGCTGGTTTAAAAATAAATACTATGATTTTAGATGGTACTATTCTGAATATGCGGATAGGATTGTAGAGGAGTTTAAAAATAGTATGAAAATGATAAAGCCAGGTAGTCAATTATTAAATGATACGGATTTTAATTCACTGATTGACCTGCTACAAAAAGATATTTATACCTGGACGATCGACGAAGCAGATTTATTGCTCGATAACCTGAAGATGAAATATAGTTACACAATACGGGAACTATTATTACCCTATACCGAATCTGAAAAGATAAAACTGATGTTATGCGGTTCCCAAAGTATGGAGGATATTAACAAAAAAATATTTGATTTTAACCCGGTTGTTTTTAATTCCTGTATTACTACGATGAGATTTGCAGCTTTTTTTCGGTATGTAAAAATGCATGAACCTGAGCACTGGCAAAAATTTATAAATCAAATAAATAAATTCTATGGTAAATACATTTTGCCAACAAGTAATAAAAAATCAGTGCTTAATGAAGGCATTATTACGCCTGATGAAATAAAACGGCATCATGAATAATAAAATATTCTTTAGTTATTCGTGGAAAGATATTCCAATTGCAATGCGCATATATGATGATTTAAAAAGAAATGGAATACAGTTATGGAGAGATGAGTTTTCGGCTGCTGTCGGAAAAGGATATAAAGCAGAGATTGAACATGCATTGAAAGTTGCTCCCGGAATAATATTATTGGATGGGCCTAATAGCAGGCAATCACGGTACGTGCAGGAAGAATGTGAAATGCTTTCATCGGAAACAGAGTGGATGAATGGAAGAAAAATAATTGCAATTTGTCTTATAGCTGATCAAGCAGGAACGCATGCAATTAAGGAGCTTTTTAAAGGACAAAACGGATATAAGTTTATAGATTTTTCCAACTGTGGTGAACTGTTCGACAATGACAAAAATTACCTGCGGGCTATCACAGCTTTGTGTGAACTTTTTGGGGTTGTATTTCATTCGGCATATCCTGACACAACTGAAAAAGATTTTGAAGATGAATTGTCTAAATCTTACATAAAAGACATTGAACGAACTATCCTTTTAAAAGAGTATGAACTTATTCAATTGCGACTTGCCAATGGTTTTCCAAATACTTTATTCCGCCTGGAAGCATTCAACAGTGAATGTAAGTATATGAAATTGAATTGCCCTTCGCCAATGCTACAATTAGGAATCGAGTTGGTAAAATCAGGCCAGTATGAAAAAGCAAAATACTTATTATATACCTATTCAGAACTCTATTGCGATGATCCAAGAGGATGGAGGGTTTTGGCAAGAGTGTTATTTGAACTGGAAGAATTTAATCAGGCATTGATTGCTTATGACAAAACAATAGCACTTTCAATAGAAGTAAAAAAAATGAAAACGGAAGGAACCGGAATTCCGATGCGCTTTGGCAGTGCGAAAATTCTGGACTACCTGGTTTTATCAAAGGTCAATCGGGCTGAAACTTTATTTCAATTGAATCGATACCAGGAAACAATCAATGAATATGAAGCCATTCTCACTGATGAGGAAAATCAAACATGGCTGTTACCTGAGTTTTATTTGGCATTGATAAATGCATGTGATGAATTGAATCTTGATGAAAAGCGGAAGAAATGGATAAATGCCGGCCTGCAAAAATACCCCGGTAATTATCAATTAATGCTTGCAAAAGCAAGATTTTTATTTGAAACTGGTGAGCTATATCAATCAGCTATTTATTTCGGATACTTAGTAAATAGAGGGCTTCGGGATATTAAAGTCGTAGCAGAATATCTATCGGTATTAAAAACAATTAATAGCAGTGATGAATTTACAAAGGCATGGAATTCTGCGATTGCTATTGAGCCCATTTCGGAGTGTGAATTGTATTACTATGGATATATTTTGTTTTTAAACGACAAAATTGATGAGGCTAAATATTATTATGAAAAAGGCACTTGCGAAGAACTGCCATGGTATGGTAAACTTTGGAAAAATTAATTATGATGGAATATAAATACGACGTAGCAATTTCATTTGCAGAAGAAGATAGGAATGCAGCCTTGGCATTAGCATTGGCACTGGAGATAAAAGGTATAAATAATGTTTATTACTATCCATTACATTATGAATCAACCTGGGGTGAAAATATTAAAGAGAAATTACAGGAGATATATTCTCTTGAAGCAAGATATGCCATTGTATTGCTAAGCAGGAAATATTTTGCTAAAGAGTTTGCTGCAATAGAATTGGACGCTATTAAAAAAAGAATGAAACTGAATACGTCGGTTGTTTATATGTTACCATTGCTGTTGGATAATTTAAATGATGAAGTGATAAAAGAGTATGCTGAATTTGGGTATTTAGAATGGGAGTTCAATGCCAAAGAAATTGCTGAAACAATAGTCAAGCTTTTAGGGAAAGAGAAAATTGTAGTGAGTGAATACAAGCAGGATGGTTCTGTAACATTATTGAAGAATCTTTTAATCGAGACAAAAGATGTGCATATAGGGAATATTGGAAATACCATTCAGTATGGTAACGATACTAAGATTATGAAAGACTCAATTATTAAATCTGATACATTCCATTTTGGGAATAAAGAAAAATAACTAAATAGTCATGGAAAATCTCGATAGCAAGGATGTGGCTGATCCCCAGCAAAATGAAAAAGAATCAGGTCTGGCCCGCGAAGCATCTGCTCAGGTTAACGCTAATGCCAATTTTGAGTTGAATAATAATACGATCAATTCTCAAACAACTGTAATTGGAACTTCTGGTCAAAAGCCCACTTCAAATTCGGGTGATCAATATACAATCAAGGATAATACAATAAGTTCTTTGATTAGCATTATTGGGGGAAAGGTCAGCGAAGAAAAAAATGAACTTAATGATACAATAGCAAATTATATCCAGGGATATAATTCAAGTGTATCAATTAAATTTTCCAAGAATAATATTTCAAATGAAATAAAATGTCTTGAAGAGTCACGAATATTGATATTGGATTGTATGGTTGATGATGGTCCTTTATTTGGTACAGTAGCAAAAATTGCTGATCATGAAAAGTTTACTCACATTAGTAAAAAGCGCCTGAATTTTGATCGGGGCGATAAAAAGGATATCACTTTTCAGTTTCGTTCGCTGGTAGAACATTTGTGTGATAAAAAAGATCGGCTATTGATTTTTTTTACAAACCCTTCTTCGATTTGCAGCAATTTTTTTAAGCAGTTACTTACGATCGATTTTAAAAGTGGTTTGGGTGAATACCAAAAGATGCTAAGACAGGATAATTGCTTTATTATTATTGTTGTACATGAAATTGAATACGTAAAGCTATTGAATGAAAAGCTTAATACTCAATTTATTCCCCGCAAAAGCGTCGATTTTCTTGAATATGAATTATTAAAGGTGTTTGATGAAAACCAGGCAGAAGCATTCGGTAAGAAAATTGAGTATCAAAGAAAAAATGGTAAATGGTCTAATGATGATAGTGATTTTTATAATGAACTTGTAAGGTCCTTAGAAAAAGGATTAGACCACTTTAGTGCTTTGGTTGAAGATGATAAAAGTAGCGTTGGGAATTTTAGATTAGAAGATAAATTGGTCGCTTCGAAATTCATTGAAGACGATGACAAACTGATAAAATTTATTTCGTATGTAGCGGTAAATTTTGAGAATATAAGTTTAAATGAATTTCATTATGTTGTACGTTCTCTTATTAGTGATGTAAGTAAGAAAGAAGTTATAACTAATCCATTAAAACCAGAAGAAAAGATCGAACGACCTTTGTTAGAACGATGGAACGAAGATGCTGATATTTTGTTACGCAGGCTTCATTTGAGGGAACGATTTTCAGATCAGAATGATGGCAAAGTAATTGAATTTGAAAAAAAAGGATTCCGGGAAACATTTATTGAACAGTTTTCTTTAACATCAAGTTGGTTTTCACAACAACAATTCAATTGCCTTTTTTTTGAAAAAGGGCTTTTATTTAATCCTGAAACGCCTTATAGAATACTTGAAAACTTTATACGGATCTCCGCTGAAATTGCAACCAATGATCCGGATATGTATTGTCATCGGTTATTGATCTATACAACTTTTTCTATTATAACCCAGGAAGTAAAGATTGATTTTAAAATAGATCCCGGTGAAGATAATCTTGAAGTAGCTTTTGAAAATTTTCTTAAGTATGTTAAGGATAAACACTTTGAACTGGAAATCCAAAAACTTGTTGCATTTAGGAAGGTAGGGCTGCTGATAGCAAAAATGTATACATGGCAAAATCTTCGTGAAAGAATTAATGATTATTTCACCTCACTGATCAATCGTAGATTTCATGAAGCTGTATTTGTTTTGGTGAAGTATCTCCGGAATATCCCCGAGTTTGATACACTTTATTGGGTAAAGCAATTAATTGATAGGGGTGATATTCAATTAAAAAAAGAAGTGTTTAAATTCCTTGGTAAGTATTTATTCCAATCTGATCAAATGGTATTTGACTTATTAAAAAAAGTTAAGGAATGGTATTCAGACAAACCCAAATTGGTTTCAGATTCAGCTAAAGCAGGGATATGTGTAATCATTAATTACTTGTCTATTTCAATAAGCAATATAGCGATAGAGGACTATGGGAAATTTCCTGTTAAATTTCATTTGTTCAATAATGTAGGGCCAAATTCGGACGAATTGGAGAGGATTGAATTCCTGTCGGATTGGCTGATGAATCCTGCTTTAAAAGAATCTTATGTTTTCCTCGATTCTTTTTTTGATAAGGATATAGAATCTGAATTTAATGAAGAAGTGCTGGCAATTCTAATTATCCAGATCAAAACAATTCTTACAGGGATCACAGGAAAAGAAACGAAAAATTCTTTTAGTGATTTTTCAATCCAGCTTGGCGATAAGTTTATCCAGGCTATCGTAAACAAAGCAGATAAAGTTCAACGAAAAGAGATTATAACGGGACTGAATAAGTGGAGGACTTTTTACGAAAGCCGGAAAAGAGAAGAAACAACAAATTCGAAGCAAAACCGGGATATATTTAGCGCTTTAAGTAAAACCTCCAGTAATATAATAAACCATTTTAGCAGACGTACAAATCTATAATATTATGAGCAGAACAATTTCTTCTTTTGATTTGATCATCCGGCAGGCCGAGAAGGGTGCTTTAACACCTATCGGTTACCGGCTATTAATTTTTGATGAAAAAAATAAGCATGTTATTGATAAAGAACCCTCTTTTTTCCAGGCCTTTGGCAAACGAATTAAGAACTACATTGTTTCAATAAATGAAGTAGTAAAATGCGATGGGTTCACTTATGTTTTTGACAGTGGGATCGCTGTAAATATTACCTTCTCTGCAAAATGCAGCCAGGATTGTGAAAGTAAAATGCTGACCCAGCTTTATGATGAGAATAAGAATTTTGAATCTGTATTAAATGAAAGGCTTAAAAATTATCTTACCCGTTATTTGGAAGAAAACCCTGAAGCGATCTCGACGGAATTATTAAAAAAGATCGGAGAAGTTATCACAAAAAAGTGTTTAGCAGAAATCGGGATACTGATAATGCCTTCTGTTTCTTTCCAGTCAGAAGCAAATTTAAAGAGGCTTCAATTAAAGAGCGGGGCTTTTTCTGTACGATTAAAAGGCTATAATGATTCAATCAATCTTGAATATGATATAGAAGCGTGGCCGGATGAAGCGAACCTGTCTAAAGCTTTGTTCACAATGCCGGTCATCGTTGATTTAAATAACAATATTAAAGAAGTTATTATCCGTGAATTGTGGAATAAAGTAAGCATAAACCAGTTTTGCCTTGCACTCAATTTAACAAATGAAGATTTTGAAATACTATCAGGCGAAGGATCAGTAAGAGACATATTAATTGAACCTGTTAATGCGGTACTGGCTCAAAGTGGCAGGAAAGCCGGGCACTTTGAATTAACAAGTTCCTCAATAGAAAATATTAAGCCAAAGGATTTGCTTGATATCGAAAACTTTTACTCATATAAGATTGCTGATGAGAAAGAAACCGTGGGTGTAAAAAGCAGGGTATCGTTGCGCCTTGTTAATATCGCAAACTTTAAAAGTGCAGATGAGAAATACAAGATCAGAAAAAATGCTACCCCTGTTGAAGAATGGTTTAAGCAAGTGATAATTACACCGCTGATCAAGGATATCCTTTTTGATAAAACATATAAGTATATTCTTCTTCATCCGGATAGCATCAAAGAAGAGATCGAGGAAAGTATTTCCAAAAAGGCAAATGAAATGGGCTATGCAGTAAGGCAGCATACCCATCTGCCTGATATTAAGAAGCTCAGGTTACGGGAAGGCTTTTCGATCGTGGCCCAGGATGAAGAATTTGAGACGAGAAGTTCAGATGTAAAAATTAAATTGAACATAACCGTAAAAGGAAAAATTAACGATTTTGAAGAATTGGATGAGCGATTGTTGCTGCCTGCAATAGATATAGAAGCTGAAATGAAATCCGAAATACGCTCAGTTATGGAAGATGTTATTCATTCAATGGATCCGGAACAGATATACCTGAGATTTTCTTACACGGGCGATAAACAAAACCCGCCTGTTGATGAAATACTGGCAAACTGTATTGAGGAATGCCTCGATGAAAAATTTAAAGTTGATACTAAATCTTTAAAAAGTATTATCAAACTCAGCCAGAGTGAAGATGAGTTCATTAAAAAGACGAAGGAATTAAGAAAGGAGGTGCGGAAGTTTTCCGTTACCATTTATCCGGTAAGCAAAGATTCTTACGTTGAACCCCTAACGTATGAGATACAATATAGGATACTTGGAATTGATGAACAAGGGTGGTCTGTTTTTTTATCCAGGATATCAAAAGATGTTTTAAATCAATTTGAAGAATTGGAATCTTTTTTAACAGCACTCATAACAGAAAAACTAAATTCAGTTGATTATGCTATACTCAAATCTGAGGATATAGTTGTAAAGAAAAAACTTAAAGAAGGAATTAGCCAATATACATCAGATGAAGTAAGCACAAAGTTTGGATTGCTGATAGGATTTTCCACTTTTCTAAGAATTCGTTCTGAAACAGAAATGCGATCTATTAAAACCTCCCTTGAAACTTTTAGACTTGAGGAAGAATCTGTTATTGAAGATAAAAAGAAGGAGATAGAGAATCTTCATGAAAAGATCAGGGTGCTGAGGGAACAAGAGATGGAAGCAATAAAACGTGAAGACCTGGAGAGCGCAGAAATTTTCAAAGAGCATATTGAAAAATTAAAAAAATCTTCTACTGAAATAATTCCCGAAGTTGGAAATATTCGAAAGCAAATAGAGCTAAGTAAGAACGATAATGATATACTTAATAGTCTGTTTAATGATTCGTCTAAAAGAATAGAAAACAGACAGGATAAAAAGGAGGATAAAGATGAATAAAAGGCCGCCGGGTAAAGAACAGGTAAAGGATAACGAAAGTTATTTTAACTTTTCGATTTTATTATATGCTGCCGTTTCAGTGGCGATTGTAGTATTGCTTTTTGATTACGTAAAACCCTCTGCAGACGAACCTGTATCTTACCTCAGTTATTTTATTTATTTTATTGGTGTAATCGGTTTGTATGTATTTTATAAATCGTATGCAAGAGTCAGAGATGAAAAACGTTGTGTTATTCTTGCATACAAAGAATCAGAAAAAAACCTGTTCCAGGTTAAAAGCGGGTCACTGGAATTTCATTTATATCAATTTAAGGAGCTTGGAACAAAAAATGAAGAACTTTCAATAAACAGAATTCTTAGTCATATATATACTGAAGCAGAGAGTAAAAAATTTGATTCCAGCCTGGTTATTTTAAATTCTTATAAAGAAGAGTTTGTTACTAAAACAATACGTCTCTTTGGATTTCAGAAAGTAGCACTACAACTTGGTATCCTGGGAACATTCATTGGGCTAGCTATGGCTTTCAAAGATATTGGCGGTGCCAATATTGACGATCATGTTATTAATCATTTAATAAGATCCCTTAAAATACCATTTTCAGCGAGCATTGCAGGATTACAGGTCGCTTTTATTTTATGGTTGCATATAGACTATTTAAACAGGCAGCAGGAGAATTTATTTAAAGTAATGGAAAAATGTGTAGATGCATTACTGAATTTAGCCAGGCATGCGATCTATAAGAATTCTATAACAGTAGAATTACAACACGTCAGTTCAAGGATGGATGAAATATCCGGTAAAATAGAAAAAGGGAATGAATTACTTTATTCTCAAAATAGCCAGATTTCCGAGGGGATAGGGCGACTTCGGACAGCCAATAGTGATCTTAATTTATTTCTGAATGGTATTGAGAAGCAGCAGCAGGATTTCCTGATTTCAGTTAAATCGCTTTATGACAGCCTCTCGCCAGAATTGATCAGTAAAGAATTAAAGGGTAGTTTAAGTAATGGAGCAATGGAAATTTCCGAAATGATGAGCAAACACCTGGATAATACGCTGAGCAAATACAGCGTTGTCGAAAACTCAATACTTACTATGAATAATCATTTTAAAGAATTTCAAATATATCTTGAAACGCAGGTTAAACAGGGAGATGAGAGTATACTGAGACACAAACAGGAAATATTTGAATCGGTTAGCCAAATAGTTGAAATGCAAAAAAAATACATTGAGCAAGTTTCAAAAGTTGATGTAAAAGAAGATGTAAAAAAGATATTTTCATCTTTTGCCAACAATATATCTGCTGAATTAAAGCAAAGTTTTGATAAGCTTATTCCTGAAGTATCTGGTTTGGCAAAAGGAATAGCAGCATATAATGAAAGGGCAGATAAGAAAGCCTTTTGGAAATGGAACCCCTTTTCTGGTCTATTTAAAAAATAGGTTTTATGAAATCTATGTTCCACTTATTTACCCAGGATGATACTTATGGCCCCGGTACGGATCTGGCAATAGCCCTTCTGGGGATATTTATTTTAAGTATGGCTATTTCGATGAAAACCGAAACCTCGTATAGTAACAGGCTCAATAAAATTGCAGAAAATCAAAAAAAAATTATAAACGCTGTGGCGAAAAAATACAACTCAATTGCAGAGTACAGCACTTTGAACGGGGATAGCGTTTATTTAATAGCCCTGGATGCTGAGGGTAAGAATAAGATTACTATAAAAAATTATGAAGTAAGCCAGCTATTTAGTTTTGGAAATAATTTGCTTTTTGAAATCGGGCAATCTGAGCTCAAAGAAGAAGGGAAGAAAATAATAGCCAGCGTTGGTGAGACTATCAAAAATAATTTAGAATGTATTAATGAAATACAAATTCAGGGACATGCGGATACGACCCCCATTAATTTGCTGACTGATAAATACAAGTCGAATATTGAATTGGCTTCAGCAAGAGCCACCACTGTTTTTAATTTCTTAAATGAAAAATGTTTTATTGATCCATCATTAAATTTAATGTCAATTACATCTTATGGAGAATTTAAGCCTGCTGAAAGAAAGAATAGCCGTACTGATTGGAATAGAAAAAAACTTAATGAGGCCAATGATACAGAAGATAAGCGAAGAAGAAATCGCAGGATTGAAATTGTTTTATTTTATAAATAAAATTTATTGATACTCTAATGTCTTGATACCACACGGATCAAATTTCAATTTAAAAATAAAGATGCTAAAGCTTATTAAATTTCAGCAGAGATGGTTCCTTTGCATTGATTCTTTATCTAAAAAATCAAATTTCATTTTTTAAGTTTTATATCAGCAAATAAAAAAGACCGGCATTAATACCGGTCCTTAAATTTAAAACTGAACTGCTGCTCAGGGTTTGATTAATACTTTACGAACGATCATTTCATCATTTGTTTTTATTTGTATAGATAGATGCCAGTACCTGGCCATAAAGCTGTTCCGGCTGAAGCTGTTGCATACCAGTTATGGTGGATGCTGATTTTAACAGCCGCTCTTCATTCGGCAGCTTATTTTAAAAGGAATATTTAATTTGCCAATAGGTTGTTTTTAAAAGAATCCGCCTGTCCAAAATGAATTGGAAGCAAAAAATACCAGTCATCATGTGTCCCGTATCCTGTATCTTTTATTTACATACCACAGCCCGGAACATACATCACCAATATTGAATATTTTAATAATAAAGACAATAATTAAAAATTGTTTAAAAAAGGAGATAGGATTGTCATAAATTTAAATTAATTTCATGGCCGAAAAAGGGACTTTCCTTTTTATTAATCCCAACTCTAATTAAATAGGTGCCTGTCAATTCTTTGTTATACTGCAAAGACGCCGGTTGACAGTTATACATTTTTTAGTTTACCATTTACACACTACCAGTTAACTGTTTTATTAATTGAGCAGAATTACCGCCATTTCCATAACTGAATTCTTAAGTAAAAAATTTTATGACTAAATTTTACTCCAGCAGCATGAACAGTAAAAATCGTTTTTCAAAAAAACTTTTACTGCTACTCCTTATTATTGGAATTACGGTAAGCACCCGGGCCCAGGTACAGGTAACATCAACAGGGGGTGTGGTGGTACCCACCAATTACCTGACATTGAAAGCAGCTTTTGATGCGATCAACGCAGGTACACACACAGATGTTATTACAATAAGCATTACAGGAAGCCCGGTAGAAGGGGCAACAGCTGTTCTGAACAGCAGCGGGGCGCCTTCTTCTTATACCAGTATATCTATTACACCCTCAGGACCAGGAAAACTAGTTTCTGGTAACCTGGCAACCGGGCTGGTTAAATTAAATGGTGCAGATAATGTTACGATTGATGGGGGAGCATCAAACGATCTCACCTTCAGCAACAGCAGTACATCTGCATCTTCAGGTGTTATATGGGTTGCGAGTGCTTCCCTGTCGGACGGTGCATCCAATAATACTATTAAAAATTGTATCATAACGGGTGGAGGAGCTACAACCATGGGAGCTGCAATCAGCCAGTCGAGTGGCGTTACCTTTGGTGGCCTTGCAGAAACCGCCAACTCAAACAATAGTTATTTAAATAATACTGTAACAGCTGCACTCTATGGTTTTAAAATGGCAGGTGCTACCAGCAACGAGGATCAGAATACAATCATCTCGGGTAATACAGTAAATACAAACGGGCATGCAGGTATCTATGCCCAAATGCAAAACAATGTACTGATCTCGAAAAATACCATCTCGGCTGTAAGTACAACTTCGGGTGGCCTTACCTTTCAAACATCGGGTATTATTGTTGTCGGTTCAATAATTGGCGGGTTGATAGATAAAAATAAAATTTATAATGTAAGGGTAAATGGTGTTTGGGGCTGTAACGGGATACAACTGGATGCAACCAATACAAATACCGGTCTTACAATCTCAAACAATTTTATTTATGATATAGCATCCGGTGGTTTTAGTGGTTATGATACAGTAGATGATAATGCTACAGGTATCGCCGTGAACAAAGGTGGTGGATATAAGATACATTATAATAGTATCGACATGGGTACGAATTTTACAGGTACCAGCACAACATACAAATCCAGTGCTTTATGGATCAGCGGAACGATCGCAGCAAACAGTCTTACCATTACAAATAATATTTTATCAAACAGGATAACGGTAGCGAATAGGTTCTCGATCTATTCAAATTCTGCCAATACCATTTTTAGCTCGATCAATAGCAATGATTATTATACTTCTGGTTCAGTTGGTTTTTTAGGTTCAATACAAAGTACACTTGCTAACTGGCAGGTTGCTTCCTTACAGGACGATGCTTCTGTTTCAGTAAATCCTTTTTTCACCAACGCAACGGACCTTCACTTATTGGGCAATTCGCCTTTAGATGCCCTGGCCGTTCCGGTTGCAGGAATAACACTAGATATTGATGGGGCTGCCAGGAATGCGACAACTCCTGATATTGGTGCTGATGAATTTACACCACCAAATTGTACCAATCCTGTTATTGATGGTTTCCCTGCCACTGCATCTATAACTGAAATATGTGCAAGCGGTAGCGCAACCTTATCTGCCAGCGGCTATTCGTACGGGGTAGGTATCGCTTATCTCTGGGAATATTCTACCGTAGGTACTTCTGGTCCGTGGATCAGTCTTGGGCAAACAAATCCTTTAACTGCAACAACAGGTACCATCAATGCCACCCGTTATTATCATTTAAAAGTTACCTGTAACGGCTTGACCGCAGGATATTCTGTTCCAATAACCATCGTTGTAAATAACCCTGCTGTAACGGGAGGTCCAAATGTTTCACGATGTGGTATCGGAACAGTTGATCTTACAGCTACCGGTTCAAACCTTCAATGGTACGCAGCTTCAACTGGTGGATCAGTACTTGGAACAGGAAGTCCTTTTACTACACCATTAGTAACGAGCACAACTTCGTTTTGGGTATCAGCTGCCACGGCCGGGATCAGTGGAACAGGAGGAAAACCTGCACCAGTTGGTACCACCGGGTACAATGGATTAACCGGGCTTATATTTGATGCTACCCAACCATTTACATTGCTTTCTGTAAGAGTGTATCCAATGGCAGCGGGCCAGGTTACCATTCAGGCAGTAAATAGTTCAGGGGCATTGATACCTGGTTGTACACATACCGAAAACTTTCCGTCAGTAAGTCCAACCGGTTACCAGGTGGACCTGTTTTTCCCGATACCGATCGGTACCAATCACAGACTTGTTTTGAGTAATAACGCAAGTAATATCAGTATCCGCAGAGATTTTAATCCCGGCAATAATTTCCCTTATATACTCACCGGTGTGGGAAGTATAACTTCCGGATATATCAGCGGTGTGAGTACGACATACTATTACTTTTTTGACTGGCGTTTTACTACACGTTGCGAAAGTTTAAGGGCTGAAGTGAAAGCTATTGTAAATGATCCTCCGGCGCTTACTACTGTGAGCCCTGCAGCCGGGGCACCTCGTACAATTTGTACAGGCTCTTCTGTTACCTTGGATGCAACCGGTGGCGGATACACGAGTTATGTCTGGAACCCGGGTGCATTACCAAATGGATCAGTTGTTTCTCCAACTACTACCACAACTTATACTTTAAGCGCAACAACACCGGATCCCGGTGGTTGCCGCAGAGATAGTACTGTAACAATTACAGTGAATCAAACCCCAACCCCATTAACAATAACTCCTGCAAATGTTTCCATATGCCCGAACCTTGCCTACCAGGTAACAACATCAGGTGGTCTTATTTCAGGACAAACGATATTCAGTGAGATGGCGGAAGTATTTCCGTTGACACAGTTTACCATAGGGGGATCAGGTGTAACATTGAACCAGAATACTACTTATTACCAACAGCCTACAAAAAGTATTCATCTTACTTATGCAAACAGTGCAAATGGTTTTATCCAGACAGGCAATATTCCATTGACCGGTTTTACAGCGCCAAGCCTCACTTTTTATCACATTTGTGGTACTGAAGCTTCCGCTACCAGTCACTGGGATGTAGGCTATGTTGAATATTCTACCGATGGCGGAACTGTATGGACCAAATTCCCTGTTGCCACTTATGGTGGTTCGGGTACACTGCACCAGCAGATTAATGATGCAACCCCCGCAGGTGTTGGTTTCGATAATACCAGTTACCCCGATTGGGATGGACAATTTACCGGGTCTGCATCTACACCTGGTGTAGGACCTGCAGCATCTTTGTGGAAACAGGAAACAATCAATCTATCAACCTGGCAGAACCAGCCCAATTTCAGGATCAGGTTCAGGCTTTTGGCAGATGGAATTATTACTTATTATGGATGGCTGATTGATAATATTACGATCAAAGGAACCGGGCAGGCTCCTGTAACATGGAACAACACAGCTAATTTATGGGCAACAAATGCACACACAACGCCACCAGCTGTTCTTCCGAATGTAGGAAACTGGCCGGCACCATGGTATTGGGTTGCTGCCAATACAGGTGCAGTTACTTATACCGCTACGGCTACAGGTGGAGTAGGTTGTACAACCTCGGCATCAGTCACCATATCAGCAACATCTGCAGCACCGGCTATTAGTATTGCAGCGGTTCCTTCAGGGCCGATATGTGCTGGTACACCGGTAACATTCACGGCAACGCCAATAAATGGAGGCGTCGGTGCAGCCTATAACTGGAAGAAAAACACTGTTTCTTTGTTTGGCTCACAGGTAGGTTTAACTTCAATTACTTTGACCAACCTTGTTGCTGGCGACAATATTACCTGCGATATGTCTGTGGTGCCCAATGTTTGTTTCCCGGGCGGAACGATAGTTTTCAGTAATACGATCGGGCCATATACGGTTAACCCGCTTCCGGTTGCCAATAATATTAATGGAAGTACCGGCAGTACTGTTTGTACCGGTACACCAAATGTGTTAACGGAAACGGCAGTTGGAACGATCAGCACTTACCAATGGTTTGAAGGTACCAATCCGGTTGGTACAAACAGCAGTACTTATTCTGCTGCCGTGCCGGGTAGTTATAGTGTTATCATTTCTACGGCTGCAGGTTGTAAAGATACATCTGCTGCTTTTGTAGTGACATTGCCAACAAATACCATTACTGCAACAGCAGGACCAAACGGAACGATCGATCCAATTGGTGCAGTGATCGTAGGTTGTGGCAACGATACCATTTTTAATATTATTCCAAATCCCGGTTATTCAATTTTAGATGTAACGGTAAATGGTGTTTCTGTAGGACCCGTAACCTCGTATACGTTCAATAATGTAACTGGCGACAGCACAATACATGCAACATTTTTCCTTGCAGGTTGCGCAAGCCCGCATACTTCTTTCGCAGGTCCGAATGCGAGTATGTGCTCGGGCCCGAATTTCACCCTTAGTGGCACACGCTCCATTGGAGGCGGTGCAGCCAGTGGTACCTGGTCAACCAGCGGAGACGGAACCTTTATTCCAAACAGCACTTTTGCCGGCGCCACGTCTTATACACCTGGTCCTAATGATATTAACGCAGGTACGGTGAACCTGACACTAACAACAAATACACCAACATTACCATGCTTACCATCAGCTTCTACAATGACACTTACGATTAAACGCTCTCCTTCGGTTACGATGGGAGGACTGATTGGTTTTTGTGCTGTTGGTGCCACAACGACATACCTTGTTGCAGATACAAGTGCAACTGCTCAGAATATAACCGGTATTCAATGGTACAACCCGGCATTGATACCTGGGGCCACCAATGATTCCCTGTTTGTATCATCAACAGGTACTTATAGTGTTACCGTTACCGGTAGCAATGGTTGTACTGCCGGCGCTGTAGGCAACGTGAATGTTTTTGCCCCTCCAACGGTGATCATTGCCGGTACCGGGCCTATATGTACCAATGCCGGTGTGGACCTGAACGCAACCACAACTCCTGGAAGTGGAACAGAGGACCCGAATGGCTATGAATGGTATTTGAATGGTGTATTGATACCTGGTTCCATTACTTCAGTATTAACTGCAACACAACCCGGGGATTATAAGGCGAAAGCAAAAAATTCTAATGGTTGTATCTCAACAGCATTTTCCAATACTATTACACTGTCAGCCGATAACAGCCCGTTGAATGGTGATTACACCATTGGTTTAGGGCCGGCCAGTTGTACAAATTATATATCATTTGCTTCAGCGATCAACGATCTCAACAACAGGAGTATCAGTGGTAACGTAAGGTTTAGCGTACAGGGAGGTTATACAGAAACAGTTTCAAGCCCCGGCCTGATCCTCGGTAAACCAACATTGAATGCAGCTACTGCATCAGGGTTCACGATCTCCTTCTTTAAATCAACAGCGGGTGCAAATCCTTTACTCACTGCTTTTACAGGTGGCACAGGAACACCTGCAACTGCAATACCCGATGGTATATTTAAATTGCGTGGTGTTGATAACGTTAGTATTCTTGAAATTGACCTTGCTGAAAATGCAGCCAACTCTGGTAACAGCCTTATGGACTTTGGTTATGGATTGTTCAGGTATAGTGCCACAGATGGTGCACAGAACAATACGATCCAGGGATGTACCATTACGCTTAATAAAGCAAACAGTACCGCTACAGCCGTTGTTGCCGGCCTTAACATGAGTGAAGGCGCTACGGGGATATTGGTAGTAAATTCAGTTGATTCAAACGCGATAGCCCCGATAAACCCAACTTCAGTTGCAGGTACCAATTCGTATAATAAATTCTATGGCAATACGATAACAAATTGTCATAATGGTATCTGGTTAGGTGGTTATAATGCACTTACTCCGTTTACGCTTGGTGATACCGGCAATGATATTGGCGGTATATCTTCAGGAACGGGCAATATAATAACCAATTTCGGAAATACTGCAGATGCTACTGCCCCTAACGGTATACGTATTATTAACCAATGGGGTGTGAATGCTCAGTTCAATACGATCGATAACAATGATGGAGCAGGCGTGAACACAACCAATAGCCTTAATGGAATTGTTGGTGTGGGTGGTACAAGCGCAAATGCAACCATCAGTAATAATACCATTTCCCTGAAGAGTAGCGCTACCGGTGGTCAGTCTGTATTTGGAATTGACAACGGTATCGGGTCTACTGCAGCATCCAATACCATTACGATTAATGGTAACATCATTACCGGGGCCAGCCTGCTCGCAACAAATGCTCAATGGATAGGTATACGTAACACTGCTACAGCAGCAACGGTGACGATTAGTGGAAACACTGTTCAGAATGTTACCCTCGCCGGTAACGGTGCCTCATCTATATTCTATGGTATTAATAATTCAGTAACGGTGCCGGTTATAAACGTGAATAACAATATAATATCGGGCAATACAAAACTGGCAACAGGTACGATGTATGGAATCTCTTTATCTACACCAACACTCGCCAATATCATCAGCAATATCGTATCAAATAATACGATCAATGGGGGTGCTGCTGTTTGTACCATGAACTGTATAATAAGTGCAGGAACCGGAACCTATACATTGGATGGCAATACGATCTATAACAATTCCATCACCAATATGACACTTACCAATATTGGTACTGTTTACGGCTACAGCAATATTGGTAGTCCTACAGCAGAAATACTCACTGATAATATCGTGAGGAAATTATTTGTAACGGGCGCTGCCGGCTCAACCGCGGTACATGTAATACGTGGAATATATAATAATACAACAGGTGCCACTGCACGTACATGTTCAAGAAACCAGGTTGATAGTTTGTATACCAATGCAGCAGCCAGTGGTGCGATTGTAGGTATCTATAGCCAGGCGGGCGGTGCTGTAGTGATGGGTAATAATAAGATACATAGTTTATTTCCAGGTCAGCAGGGTACGAGTGCAGCGTTTGCAAAAGGTATTTTAATAGCAGGTGGCACTACCAGCGTAAAATGTTATAACAATGCGATCTCCCTGGATTTTTCACAGGCTTTTGCTCCTGCAGCCAACAGTGTTCTGAATAATGCAAATGCAGTAGCAGGAATTGAATTGAATGCGGCCCCGGCTGTTACTTACAGCATTTATTATAATACTATTAGGCTTGCAGGTGGCGCTGGTGCTACTACATTTGGCTCTAGTGGTATCTCGCTTGTTAGTACCACCGGAACAGCAGATCTGCGTGATAACCTTGTTGTGAATGTGATGGTGCCGCTTGCCAGCCCAACCGGTTTCATTACTGCATTAAGAAGACCCGTGGCTGTGTTTACAGGTTACGGTACAACTTCAAATAATAATTTATGGTATACGACGCAGACAACAGCTACGCCTTTGTATTATAATGGCGCTGCCGGATTTAACACGTTGGCTTTATTTAAAACCAACGTTACACCACGTGAGACATTCTCAATAGATGATAACCCTGTATTTGTAAGTACAGCGTTGAACAACCTGCATCTTGATCCTGCAAATAACTGTAATATAGATGGAGCAGGTACTCCGATTGCCGGCTATTCTACAGACTATGATTTTGCTACAAGAAATGCAACCCTGCCGGATATCGGAATGGATGAATTCAACGGAACCGGTACAGGCTTTACCTGGAAAGGATACAATACTGATTGGATGAACGCTTCCAACTGGTGCGGTGGTGTTCCTACTGCAGTTGATAACGTGATCATTCCGGGAGGAAAGAATTTCTATCCAAATATTGTTACTACCAATCCTGTAGCTCACAACATAACGATCAATACAGGTGGATCAATTACGATCGCTTCGGGTGGTATATTATCCAATACAGGATCGTGGACCAATGATGGCTCATTGACCAACAATGGAACCATTGTACTGAATGGTAATGTAAACCAGAGCTTCCCGGGCGGCGGTGCAGGTACGATACCTGTAATGAATAACCTGACTGTAAATAATGCCGGTGGTGTTACCATCAATAAGGACCTAACGTTAATCGGTAACCTGGAACCGAACCTTGGTAATATTGCAGTGAATGATACGATCACGCTGCATTCAGATGCAAGTGGAACTGCGTCTGTAGATACGGTACTTGGTTCATTTACTTATAATGCGCCGGGTAAGTTCGTTGTGGAAAGATTTATCACAACAAACAATATTGGCCCGGCCTTCGGTGTAGGCTGGAGATACCTCGCAGCTCCTATTACAGGAACACAAACCATTAACGAGGCATGGCAGGAAGGCCAGACACCTGGTGTATATACAGGCACAGGTTATGGTACACAAATCGTTGGCCCGGGTGGCACTGCAGTTGGGTTTGACCAGGCAACCGCTTTACCATCGTTGAAGAAATACGATCCTGTTACCAATACTTATGTAGGTGTTCCGGGAACACTTAGCCCGAACTTTATTTCAGCTACTGATGGGTATATGATATTTATCCGCGGCGACAGGGCTGCAAATACTTTGGGATCTCACAATGCAACTACACTACGCATGGCTGGTCCGATAAAAACAGGTAATGTTACTTTAAGTACGCCTACTGTGAACCAGTTCATTCCTGTAGGTAATCCTTATCCATGCGCAATAAGCTTTACATCCATGGCCAAAACAAACCTGCAGGATTTCTATTACATATGGGATCCTAAAATAAGTACTTATGGTGCATGGCAAACTTTCTCAGGACCATCATACGCTCCAAGTATTGCCGGCGGAAGTTATGGACCTACACAAAGTAACATTGAATCGGGTATGGCATTCATGGTAAAAGCCAATGCCATTGCAGGTACACACTCGCTCCAGATCAATGAAAGCTGTAAGCGGATTGGAAGTTTCTCTGTTGCAAGAGTAAATGGACCTGAAAAACAATTAAGGACAAGGCTGATTGGTGCAGCAAATAACCCAATGATATATGATGGTAACAAGGTTGACTTTGATCCTGCCTGGTCAAATGCGGTTGATGATAATGATGCAGAAAAAATGACCAATTTCGGAGAGAATTTCGGTATCATACGCGACGGCAAAGGAATCGTGATAGAACGTCGTGCAGAGATCGTGAATACAGATACCATATTCTTCAACATGGCTCAAATGAAAGTACAGGATTACCAATTGGAATTCACTGCAGAAAACCTTGCATCACCAGTATTGACAGCTTACCTGGAAGATGCATTCCTGAACAGCCGCACGCAAATAAACCTTGATGCAGTAACAACAGTTAATTTCACAGTAACTGCAGATCCATTATCGAAAGCTGCCAACAGGTTCCGCATCGTATTTAAACAACAGGGCGTTGTTCCTTTAAGTTTCATAAGTATAAAAGCATTCCGCCAGGATCATAATATTATGGTAAACTGGACTGTTGCCAATGAAGCGAACATTGCACATTATGAAATTCTTCATTCAGCAGATGGTCGCAATTTTAGCCAGCTTGGTACACAGGCAGCAAGGAATATCAATGGTATAGGTTCACAACAATATGGTTTGCTCGATGTACAACCTTATAGCGGGGATAATTTTTACCGCATAAAGAGTATCAACAACAGCGGTGAAATAAAATACAGTGATATCGTTAAAGTAAATATGAAAGGAGATCCTTCAATGATTACGCTGTATCCTAACCCGGTAAAAGACCGGATCATCAGGCTTGAGTTTAGTAACCAACCCAAAGGGGATTATGAAGTAAAATTATATGGTATCAATAGCCAGTTAATACTCAAACAGCACTTGGATCACCCGGGTGGTAATGAAAAATTGATAATACCGGTTTCAGAAAGTGTTGCAAAAGGTATTTATACACTTGAAGTGGTACTTCCGAAAGGAAAGAAGCAGGTGTTTAAATTAGTGATCGAATAAAGAGATTAGCAATCAGAGATGAGAAATCAGCTGGTTTAAATTAATTTGAAGCATATTCAATAAAATTGATTTGAATTGAGAATACAGCTGATTTCTTATCCCTGATCTCTGATCCCGATTTCGCTTGGTTGTTAAGGAAATGTTATTATCTTCACGCACCCTTTAGTTTATATCGCAATTAATCCAGGATATCCCTTTTTAAAATAATTAATCCAACCTACCTCCAGTTTGAAAACTTCCAAGGTCCATTTTACGGTGGATTTCCGTTTTATATTTTAAAAATTGCTTCAAATGATAAAATTGTACAATTCAATTTTTGCAAGACTTTTATTTTTAGCACTGCTTTTCAGTGCTTCATCAATTGTAGTAAATGGACAGACAACGATCACTACGTTGCCAAACCCACCTTACAATGGAGGTAACTCACTCGGGGGGCCATCCAATATTAGTTTTGTACTTAACAACACAAACCCATTTGCGGTTAACCTTACTGCCATCTCCAACTGGTGTATACTTGCGGAAAATGGATCGGTTTGGCAATTGTATTATACGCCAACGGCATTATCAGGTAATTCGACAGATATAACGGTAGCCCCATGGACATTTATTGCCAGTTCCGGCGCAACAACAGTTACTGCAACGGGAATAACTCCCCTGAATTTTACCGGGCTTAGTTTCCCGATCCCTGCGGGTACGCAATACCGTTTTGTATTGAGAAATATGGGCCGGGAAATACAAGGTACAGTAGTACCGGAGCTGTGATCTCCCCTAATACTTTTACTGACGGGGGCGTTACGCTTGCTTGCGGTGATTTCCAGATAGGAGGTGTAAATGTAGGATACTCAGGAACGGGAACAGCGCTCACACTCACTCCAAGATATTTTACCGGTGCTGTTACATTTGAACCTGCAGGACCATGTACAAATCCACCGGTGCCGGGTACACTAAGTTCTACAGCAAGCAATGCCTGCTTAAATATACCGTTTACACTCAGCCTCGATGGCGGAACCGGCGGAACCGGCCAGACCTACCAGTGGCAAATATCTCCCAATGGTACCACCTGGTCAGATATTCCCGGTGCAACTTCGCCTACGCTCACAACTTCACAGTCGGCTACAAATTATTACCAGGTTATTGTTACATGCGGTGTATCGGTTACTTCCAATTCTGTTGTGGTAACTACAGCAGCTGCTGTTTCAGGTATTTTTACGATAAATAACCTGCTGCCAACAGGGGGAACTAATTTTCAATCGTTCAATGATGCATATGATTATATTAAATGTGGTATCAACGGCCCGGTTGTATTTAATGTTGACCCGGCGAGCGGACCATATAATGAACAACTTATCATGACACCTGTACCAGGAGCTTCTGCAACCAATACAGTAACATTTAACGGTAGTGGCAGAACGATCTCATACTTGTCAACAAATACAAATGAAAGAGCTGTGATCAAACTGAATGGTGCAGATCATATTCACTTCGATAACCTGGTAATAGCACCATTGGGTACAGCAGCAACTGAATATGGTTTTGGTGTACACATGTTAAATGATGCTGATAGTAATTCAGTTACCAACTGTGCGATCAATATCAATACAAGTGCGATTCAAACCAACTACGCAGGTATTGTACTTAGTTCTTCCGCAACTTCTGCTACAACTGCAGGATCTTCTTCATGCGATTGGAACGTGTTGAGTGGTAATACCATCATCGGTGGATATTATGGTATTACAATCGTGGGAAGCACAACCTTGTCAAATGCAAATAACCAGGTGATCAATAACCGGATAGAAGATTTTTATTCATACGGAATTTATCTCCTTGGTAATTTCAATACCCAGGTCGATTTCAACAGGATCAGCCGGCCATTACGGTCACCAGTAACTACTTTTTACGGTATATATGTTACAAGCCTTAATGTACAGGTGAACCTTACCCGCAATACAATCAGTAACCCTTGTGGAGGCGACCTGGTAAGTACATCGGCTTCATATGGTATCTATTTTACCGGGGTTGATGCACTTGGGGGATTGGAGAATAAAGTTGTCAATAACTTAATTTATAATTTCACAGGTAACGGTGACGTGTATGGCCTTTACAATACGAGTTCTGATAACGTTTGGTATTTTCACAATACGATCTCCATTGATGGGTCGGGTGGAACAGCGATCAGCAGGGGATTGTACCAGACCACAGTTGCCGCCGGTATTCTTTTTGAAAATAATATCATTAGTATCACACGAGGAGGTACAAGCACCAAGTATGCAATTTACCTGAATACCGCAGCCACAGATATTCTCTCCGACAGGAACGTGCTTTATCTGAATTCACCAACAGGAAATGCCTTTACCGGTTTCCTGGGAGCGGCACAGTCAACATTACTGAACTGGCAAACAGCCTCGGGCGGAGATCTTG
Organism: Ferruginibacter sp.; assembly: GCA_047601875.1. Taxonomy (GTDB): domain Bacteria; phylum Bacteroidota; class Bacteroidia; order Chitinophagales; family Chitinophagaceae; genus Ferruginibacter. The sequence goes on from JASGIL010000001.1 coordinate 4,182,611, forward strand.
CATCAAGATCTACCAACCCGGTATTTACGGATGTATTGGCAGGTAATTTCAAGCCAACAAATGCTTCTATAGATGATATGGGAGCGCCTTTGGGAATAGCAAATGATATAACCGGTTTGGCAAGAAGTGCCACAACCCCGGATGCAGGTGCTTATGAATTTACACCGTTGCCATGTACCGACCCGGCAACACCGGGAGTTCCTGTATTTAGCATTAATCCCATTTGTGAGAATTTCTCATTGTCGCTTTCACTTACAGGCAATTCAACAGGATTAAGCCAGACTTACCAGTGGCAGACTTCCCCGGATGGAACGACATTCACAGATATTGGTAATGTGTTGACCAACCCCGATACAACCATTATTTCAACAGTTACATTATTTTATCGCGTAGGAGTTACCTGTGGTGGGCATACAGTTTATTCAATACCCGTATTGTTAGTGGTAAATCCTGCACTTCCTACAGGAACTTATACGATCAATGCACTTGCTGCACCCAGCCCTACAAACTTTGTAAGTTTCAACGCAGCAAAAGCTGCGATGGCATGCGGAATATCGGGCCCCGTTGTATTTGAAGTAGTAGCAGGAAGCGGTCCTTACAATGAACAGCTTATTCTTGATACTATACCGGGTACTTCAGCGGTTAATACCATTACTTTTAACGGTAACGGTAACACGATCGCCTTTGCTCCTACGGTTACAGGAGAGAGAGCTGTTATTAAACTGAGAACGGTAGATCATGTTACTTTTAATGGTCTTACGATTGATGCTGCATCAGGAGCCGGTACTTACGGCTATGGTGTACAGTTAGTAAATAATGCAGACAGCAATACAATAAACAATTGTGTTATCCTGGCAAACACTACAGCTACTACCACCAACTTCGCCGGTATTGTAATGAACTCGGTTGAAACGGCGGCTGTAACAGCGGGTAATACTTTCTGTGATGGCAACACCTTCAGTAATAATTCTATTTCCGGTGGTTATTATGGTATTACCATGGTAGGAAGCGTCGCAGTGCCAATTAATGGGAATAAAGCCATCAATAATCTTGTAGCTGATTTTTATAATTATGGTATATATCTAAACGGTAACGATAATGCACTTGTTGAAGGGAACAGGATCAACAGGTTAACCCGTACTGTTACCGGTATTTTTTACGGTGTGTATGCAACAGCATTAAGCACAAATGTGAATGTGTCTAAAAACAGGATATACAATCCTTATACTTCAAACCAGGCTGCAACAACAGCATTCTACGGTATTTACTTTACCGGGGTGGATGCACCCGGTGGATCTGAGAATACCATATCGAATAATCTTGTATATAATGTAGACGGGTCTGGTGTTCAATACGGGTTGTACAATAATAGTTCAAGCAATGTCAGGTATTATCATAACACGATCTCTCTCGAAAACCCAAATACTGTTACCGTAGCTACTTATGGATTTTATCAAACAGTACTTGCAGATGTGCTTGAAGTTAAAAATAATCTTTTTGCCATAAGAAGAGGTGGTGATGGTAACAAGTTTGGTTTGTATTTTAATACCGCAACAACGACTTACACTTCTAATACAAATGATTTTTACCTGTCGGGAAATAATAATTTTGTTGGCTACAATGGCGCCAACAGGATAACACTTGCAGATTGGCAGAATGCAACAGGGCAGGATGCTATTTCGCTTGAAACAAATCCATTCTTTGTCAGCCCGGGTACAGGTAACTTTTCACCATTCTCTTCTATTCTTGATAACAGGGGTGCGCCGGTAGGAATTGGTAACGATATCCTTGACGTTGTAAGAAGTTTAACTGCGCCTGATATTGGTGCATACGAATTTACAGTGCCACCATGTACAGCGCCGCCGGTTGCAGGAAATGCACTTGCAAATCCATCATCGGGGATCTGTATCGGTACTGAAATAGCGCTTACACTCACAGGCAATACCTTTGGTTCGGGACAAACATTCCAATGGGAATATTCTGCAACCGGTACAGACCCATGGTCTCCGCTTGGCGGGCCACGACTGTATGCAGATACCATCATCCTTGCAAGCAGCACCTTGTATTACCGTTGCGGCATTACCTGTAGTGGTAATACAGTATATTCAATACCGGTATTGGTAACGTTGAATCCTGCCTTCCTTGCAGGTGTATATACCATCAACAGTACCATACCACCATCAGCAACCAATTTTACATCATTTGTTTCTGCAGTAGCTGCACTTGATTGTGGTATTACGGGCCCTGTTTATTTTGACGTATCAGAAAATACATATACCGAACAGGTACGCATGCACGCAGTTGGAGGTACTTCGCCCACCGTTCGTGTTACTTTCCGTAACGATGCTGCCAATACGCAGCCGGTGGTGCTTACTTACGACGCAACAGATGCTGCTGCCAATTATGTACTTAAACTTGATAGCGCCAGTTACATTACTTATAGCGGAATTACGATCGAAGCCATGAATGCAACCAATGGAAGGGCCGTCGAAATTGCCAACACCGCTTCTTTCGATAGCATCGTGAATTGTAACATCAATGCATCAATACCTACAGACGTAGGAACAACATGCATAGGTATCTATGCAAACCTGCTGAAAGGAAAGTCTAACGTAATAAAAGGCAATACAATTACAAATGGACAAGCGGGTATTTACTGGGCAGGTAGTTCGGTCAACAACCTTTCTTACGATCATGTAATAGACAGCAATACCGTAAATAATAGTTTTACTTATGGTATTTATGTAAGCTTCAATGGAAGGATCAATGTAAATAAGAATACAGTTAATATTACAGCTGGCGATGCCGCAACAAGCTATGGTATTTATAGTACCAATAGTGATTCTGCATTCCGTTATACCGGCAACAAGATCAATATCAACAATACAACAAGGGTGGTTTACGGTATGTACTTTACTGCCTGTGATGCAAAAGCTACTAACAGGGGTAAAGTAATGAACAACACGATCATTGCTGGAACAGGTAATTTCGGGAATATGTATGGTATGTACCAGACAGCAACTACCTATGGCAGCTTCGTAAATAATGTTATCAGCATCACTACATCAGGAGCTACATCATACGGTACATATAGTACTGGTGGAGGTGGCAACAGGTACTGGAACAATACTGTAGTAAGCAATGCTACTTCTGCAACAAATAACGTGGCGGCTTATTTTGCACAAACATCCGGTGCATTGCCTTCCGTTAATATCCGTAACAACATATTCTCTCACCTTGGAGGTGGAAGGGCGATGTATGTTACCAACCTGAATTTTATTTATTCAGATTACAATACATTCTATACAACGCCGGGTTCTACATTGATCCAATGGAACACTGCAGCCAACCAGTATACAACATTGCAGCAATGGAGGGACACTTCTTACTGGGATATTAATTCAATTGCATACCAACCTGCATTGCTGAGTGTTACCGATCTAAGGCCGGATCTTGCGAATCCTGATGTATGGGCCATACATGGACGTGGAGTCCAGATCACAGAGAACGATGTTGATTTTAACGGTGATCCAAGACCAACCACACTTACAACAGGGGTTCCTGATATGGGTGCGTACGAGTTCCTTCCAACATCGTTACCAACAGTGTTGACTGCAATACCTGCTGCTCCTGCACCAGGTATAACACAAACATTCATGTATGGAACAGATACAGTAACCAAGATAACTTATTCGGCAACTGCACCGGTTCCCGCTTCGATTACGCTTAGACGTTATTCAGGTGTGATACCGCCAGGGCTTGCCCCGGGCCAGTTGTCAATGTATTATTATACAGCACTGGAAGTTCCTGCACAGGGAGCATACGATTATCATATCCAGGAATATTATATTGACCCATGGCAGGGTTTCATTCCAACTGAAGCGGCTATTAAACTGGGAAGAACAGATGCAACGGCTGCATGGGTAGTGAATGCCAACAGCAGGGTAGACGATTTGTCGAATTATTATGTAGACAGTAATCTAATTTATATTGATAAGTACACCGGTCTTACAGATGGTACTGTCCCACCTCCGCCTGTTGTAAATTATCCTGTTGACAGTTCAAATAAAGGAACACGTTTCTGGGTTGCATATGGTCATCATTACTATTTTAATACGAATGAAATGCAGATGTTGTTGTATTTAAGTACAGAAGCTGCTGCCAATGTAGAAGTAAGGATAAACGGAACAAATTATGTAAGAACTTACCATGTGCCTGCAAACACGGCAATGCAAAGCTATGAATTACCAAAGTATGGACTTTATGATGCACGTCTTACTGATGAAGGATTGTATGAAAGGGGGATCAGGATCACCAGTGATGTACCGATCGTGGCATATGCCCATATACATGCGGCGCAAAACTCAGGTGCTGTTATGTTATTGCCAACAGGTGTTTATGGTTATGAGTACCAGTCATTGAATGCAAGACAGTTTTATACAGTCGGTGGCGCAGGAGCTTATTCCTGGTTCTATGTAGTTGCGGACCACGATAGCACGCTGGTAGAAATTACGCCAACTGTAACTACGAAGGGCGGGCGACCTGCAAATGTTCCGTTCCAGGTGTATTTAAATACAGGACAGGTTTATAATGTTATGGGAACCCAGGCAGCCGGTGGAGCAGGTACAGATCTTTCCGGTAGCCTTATCAAATCTATTGCAAATGCAAGTGGACACTGTTATCCGATTGCTGTTTTCTCAGGTAGTAGTCGTACTGCGATCTGTAATACCTCAAATGGTGATAACATGATCCAGCAGGTGTTCCCATCACAGGCATGGGGTAAAAAGTATCTCACTTTTGCTACGGCTCAATCAGGTTCTAATACAAATTACAATTCTAATATTTTCAGGGTAGTTGTTAAGGACCCTGCTACTGTAGTAAGATTGAATGGTACGGTACTAACAGGTTTGATAACACCGGGCAATTATTATGAATTCAATACAACAGTAGGTAATGGTCCAAATGGAGCCATCGCTATTGAATCAGATAAACCAGTAATGGTAGCCCAGTTCATGGTATCAACAACACCTACTCAATGTACTGGCGTAGGCACAGTAGGGTTTGGTGATCCTGAAATGATCTATATCAGCCCGGTTGAACAGGGTATTAAAAAAGTAATTTGCTTTAACACAAACCTTAGGAATATCGTTGGAAATTTTGTCAATATTGTTATTCCTAATGGCGGTCTGCCAAGTCTTACCATAGATGGATCAAATACATTTACAGATGTGTTCCCACATCCATATCTTTCGGGTTATACATGCATACGCCAGAATTTACCGGCTACAGCCTCACAGCATATTATTCAAAGCGATACCGCATTTACCGCAATCACTTATGGTTTGGGTAATGCAGAAAGCTACGGATACAATGCCGGTACATTGGTAAAGAACCTGAATGCAAGTGGATTTATTACGAATACATTGGGAAATGGAAATCCAAATCCATACACTTGTACAAGGGCTCCATTTGAATTTTCTATTACGGCGCCTATACACCTGTCACAAATTGAATGGCAATTGAGCGGTATCAGTACACTTACACCGAATGCAGATGTTGTACAGGTAAATCCTTCTCCTGCTGATTCTACATTCAACAACGGCAGCTGGACATATATTTATACATTACCGGGCACGTATGTATCCAGTGCACCGGGTATCTATGAAGTTCCTGTTACAGTATTCAGTCCTGAGATCGAAGGTTGCGAACACAAACTCGTAACAACACTTACTATTAATGTAATATCTGCACCTGTTGCTGATTTTACAGTGAATTCAACAGGTTGCTTTGGAGATCCAACACAATTCCATGGAGATGCAACAGGAACTACGTCTACGATCAGTACATGGACATGGGACTTCGGCGACATCACTAACGGTAACGGGCAGGATGTATCACATAGCTATACAACAGCAGGCACTTATAATGTAACATTAAGCCTGGTGGCTGCTGATGGTTGTGTTGCTGATACCATCAAGACGATAACCATCAACCCGATCGATTCAGTAGAGGTAGTAGAAGATTCATTGCTGGTTTGTAATGGTGACAACGTGGTATTGTCTGTTGATGATCCGCAACCGGGTACTACTTACAACTGGTACAATGTGGCAACAGGAGGTACACCAATATTTGTTGGGCCCGACTTTACGGTTAACAATGTTACTTCCGTTTCAACATACTGGGTAGAATCGATAGCGCCAACAACCTGTGTAAGTGTACGTAAAAAAGTTACCATCACACTGGTGATCGTATTGCCAAATCCAGTAGCGGTAGTGGATACGGCAGGCATAGATATGATACGATTTAAATGGAACCCTGTACCAAATGCAGTTTCCTATGAAGTGTCTATTGATAACGGAACTACCTGGACCATTCCATCTTCAGGACCAGCCGGGCTCACGCATACGGTTACGGGCTTATTACCACTCACAGATGTTACATTGATCGTTAGAGCACTGGGAGATGCAACCTGCCAATCTTCTGTATCAGCACCAATAACAGGCAAAACACTGGGAGCAGATATATTCATTCCAAATTCGTTTACGCCTAATGGTGATGGACGCAATGATATATTCCTGGTGTACGGAACAACCATTCAAACCATGAAGTTTGCCGTATACAACCAGTGGGGTCAGAAAATATTTGAATCCTCCAGCCAGCAGGTAGGATGGAATGGTATGTACAAAGGTAAAATGCAGCCATCGGGTGTATACATGTATGTAATGCAGGCGACATTACGGGATGGTAATAATATAACGAAGAAAGGATCTATTAACTTAATAAGATAAAACTTTAATCAGCAATAAAGAGATAAGATAGTTAACCAAAAAATGATTCTTTATTGAAATAGCATGAAAATAAAATTCAGCATAGTAACAATTATTGCATTGTTATGCGGTGTTCATTTTGGGGTTGCTCAAAATCTTTCCAACAAAGGAAAAGATTTTTGGGTGGGATACGGGCATCACCAGTTTATGGAACAGGGTCAAACCAATGGCCAGGAAATGGTTTTATACCTCAGTGCTGAACAAGCTGCGAATGTAACAGTAACAATTGATGGAACGACATGGATTAGAAATTATGCAATTCCCGCAAATACAGTAAAGGTTTCGGATCTTATTCCTAAAGCGGGAACCATTGATGCAAGGCTGATATCATTGCCATGCTCTTTTGTTCCACCGGGTAGTCCTTGTGGTGGTGAAGGCGTTTTTAGCAATAAAGGAATTCATATAGTAAGCGATGTACCGATTGTAGCTTACGCACATATTTATGGTAGTGCTTCATCAGGAGCAACCATGTTGATGCCTGTTGAAACATGGGGCTATTCTTATGTAACATTAAATAGCAAGCAGGATTATGCGGCGAATTGTTTTTCCTGGGCGTATGCGATCGCTCAACAGGATAATACTGTAATTGAAGTTACCCCTACAGCGAATACAAGGACCGGCAAACCGGCTAACATGCCTTTTACTGTAACCTTAAATCGTGGACAAATATTTCAATTGATGGCCGGACCTGAAACGGGTGCTACAAAACCAGAATTAAGTGGTACAAAGATCAAGTCAATTGCAAATCCGGCAGGGCAATGTTATCCAATCGCTGTTTTTTCCGGTAGCAGTCGTACGCACAATGAACCTGTGTCATGTGGAACTGCAATTGGAGGTGATAACGACAATCAACAATGTTTTCCTTCACAGGCATGGGGTAAAAGATATTTGACTGCTCCAACATCTAATTCAACTACGCCATCAACGCCGATGTACAATACTTTTAAGATTGCTGTAAATGACGTTGCGACCCAGGTTCGGCGTAATGGTGTATTGTTAACCGGAATTATTGCGAATAGTTATTATGAATTTATTTCCAATCAGCCGGAATACATAACAGCTGATAAACCAATAATGGTTTCACAATATATTCATAGCGGCTCTGCTTGCCAGGGAGGAACTGGTGTTGGAGATCCTGAAATGATGTATATCAGTCCAATTGAACAAGGAATTAAAAAGATCGGTTTCTTTAGAAATAACTTAGAGAACATTACAGTTAATTATTTGACACTGATAATTCCAACAGCCGGGTTAAGTTCACTACTGATTGATGGAAGTTCAACATTTAGTCACACCTATCCACACCCGGGGCTTCCTGGCTATACAATAGTAATTAAGAAGTGGTCAGGATTTGCGGCACCGCCGGCGCCACCGCCCGGCCAATGTATCGCTCAAAGCGATTCTGCTTTTACTGCAATTACCTATGGTTTAGGAAACGTTGAAAGCTATGGTTACAATGCCGGAACGAATATTAATAATTTAAATGCAGTAGGGTCCATCTTTAATGCCAGTGATACAACTCAAGGCGTAACGTCTCATCCGTTTACATGTACAAACAGTCCTGTCGAATTATCTGTTTTATTAGGATACCCGACACCACCTTCAAAACTTGTATGGCAATTGAGCCAGCTTGCTACTGTGTTGACGCCAAACGCAGATGTTATAGACAATGCACCAACACCTGTTGGTCCGGCAATAGTCATTAATGGAATAACTTATTACAAATTTACGATACCTGGCACTTATAGTTTTAATGCTATGGGGACCTACACGGTACCGATCCTGGCTACTCATCCGTCTATAGACAATTGTACCAATACCGAAAGAGTAAGTTATGATGTGATCGTAAAAGCAAAACCGCTTGCAGGGTTTACATTTACACATTCTGGTTGTATTGCTGATCCTGTTCAGTTCACAGGGCCTGCATCTACCGGCAATGGATACACGTTGAACCAGTGGCTATGGACATTTCCCGGCCCAACTACAGATAACACACAGAGTCCTTCCCACACTTTTACTGCAACCGGTAATCAAAACGTAACATTACACGTGGTGAGTACAGAAGGTTGTGTGTCGGATAGCATAAAGGCAGTTCCGATATTTCCGAAACCGGCTGTGACGATCAGTACCACACCTGCTTCTGCATCCATTTGCCCGGGAGGAACAGTAACTTTTACCGGTAACGTTAGTTTTGGAGGCAGTGGTTCCATTTCCAGTTATTATTGGGATTTTGGAAATACAACAACGAATAATACTGCCGGTCCGCATACCATTACTTATAACACACCGGGCACTTACAATGCATATCATATAGCAGGAGTAAGTAATGCCTGTAAAAGCGATACTGCGTTTAAAACAATAACGGTATTTGCAAAACCAACCACTACATTCAGTTATCCTGCAGGTTGTTTACCTGCAGGTGGGGCAGTACAATTCACAAGTTTAGCTTCTGCTCCCGACGGTCAGGCGATTACAACACATGCATGGACATTTGGTGACCCGGGTAGTGGGGCAGCCAATACTTCTAACCTGGCAAATCCGGTACATAATTATTCAACCTTTGGTAACTATACGATCACTTACACGGTAACTACCGCCAATGGTTGTACGAAAGATACAACCGTGAATGCAACTTTTAACATGGCGCCAACATTCAATTACCCGGCATTGCCTGCAGTATGTTATGATGCGGCGCCGGTATCTGTTGCTACTGCCACAGTTACAAATGGGGTAACAGGTTCGGGTGTTTACCACGGGCCGGGAACAACATTGGCAGGTTTATTTACGCCTTCAGTTGCAGGCGCCGGTACGCATACGATCTGGTATGTTTTTTCTACTGCGGCAGGATGCAATGATTCTGTTTCAAGAACAATTACTGTATATCCAAGGGTGGGAGCAAATTTTGTGATCCCGACAGCAACCTGTCTCCCCACTTCGGGAAATGTGCAGCTCAATTATTCAGGAACAATATCAGCAGGACAGCAATACCTGTGGAACTTTGGCGATCCGGGAAGCGGTGCCAACAATACTTCAACTTTACAGAATCCTACACATAATTATACAACAGGAAATTATACCATAAGCCTTACCGTTACTGCAACAAATGGTTGTGTTGATGATAGTGTGATGACAACTACTTTTACAGTGAAACCGGCGCTTACATACCCGGCACTTACGGCTGTATGTGAAAGTGTTGCCGGTACAATATCTGTAGCAACTGCCAGTGTAACGAATGGCGTACCGGGTAGCGGTGTTTATCATGGGCCTGCTACAGATTTAGCAGGAAACTTTAATCCATCACTTGCGGGGCCAGGTACACATACGATCTGGTATGTATTTACTGCTACCGGTAACTGTGTTGATTCTGTTTCAAGAACGATCGTAGTAAATGCGAAACCTGCGGCCAGTTTTAATTTTACTTCTGCAGCATGCCTGCCAACAACGGGACTTGTTCAGTTTACTTACAACGGTTCTTTATCAGCCGGGCAGCAATACCTCTGGAATTTTGGTGATCCGCCAAGTGGTGCAGCCAATACTTCCACATTACAAAACCCAACACATAATTATAGCAACACGGGTGTTCATACATTATCGGTTACCGTTACCAATACGAATGGTTGTGTTGATGACAGTGTTGTTACGGCAATCTTTAGTGTAAAACCTGCATTGAGTTACCCGGCATTAACATCAGTTTGTCAAAGTGAACCGAATGTGGTTTCAATTGCAACGGCAACTGTAACGAATGGCGTTACAGGTACCGGTGTTTATCATGGCCCGGGCACAAATGCTGCAGGTGACTTTGATCCCGCTATTGCGGGAGCCGGCCCACATACCATCTGGTATGTATTCACTTCTACTGCAAACTGTATTGATTCAGTATCACAGGTGATCACGGTGAAACCAAAACCGCTATCAAGTTTTATACCTCCTGCAGCAGCATGCTTGCCCACAACGGGGCTTGCACAGTTTACCTATAATGGTTCTGCCGCTGCCGGGCAGACATATCTTTGGGATTTTGGTGATCCTGCAAGTGGCGCTGCCAATAGTTCAACCTTGCAAAGCCCGTCTCATAATTACAGCAATACCGGAAGTCATAGTGTTGTATTGACGGTAACGGGTACGAATGGTTGTACAGATGATACTGTTGTTGTAAGAACATTCAGTGTTACACCTGCCTTAAGTTATCCTGCATTAACGGCTGTTTGTGAAAGTGTGGGCGGAACGGTATCAGTTGCAACAGCAACGGTTACCAACGGGGTTTCCGGTACGGGTGTGTATAGTGGCACGGGTACGAGTGCAGCAGGGGATTTTAATCCTGCCACAGCAGGGCCTGGTACCCATATCATTACTTATACATTTACATCTGCCGGTAATTGCGTGGCTACGATCACAAAAACGATCACCGTATATCAAAAACCTGCTTCAGCATTTACAGCAACGTCTGATATTTGTTTGGGCCAGCAGGTATCCATTGCAAATATTACTCCTGCTGCACCTGCCGGTATCCAGTCATGGAAATGGTATTTTGGAGACGCTACTACAGCAACGAATAATAACAATAATGCATTTACAAAACTATATACATCATTTGGTACGTACACAGTTAAGCTCGTAACGGTTAGCAGTAACGGCTGTAACAGCGATACTGCATACAAAACCGTTGCTGTTCATGCTGTTCCAAAACCTGATTTTACCATGCCTGCATCCGTTTGTATGCCTGGTACAACGAATTTTACGAATACATCTGTTGCACCCGATGGTGCTGCATTAACCTATACCTGGAACTTTGGTGATGCGAGCGCTCCTTCGGCACAAACCAGCCCGGGCCATGCTTATGCAACTGCCAATACATATAGTATAACGCTGTTGGCTACTTCAGGCTTTGGATGTTTTGAAGATACGGTGAAGACTTTCTCTGCTTTTTTTGACAAACCAATTGCCGACTTTGATGTAACGCCTTCAACATTGTGCCAGGGTACGCCTAATAATTTTACAAATCACAGCACTGCTCCAAACAGCACAGTCGCCAGTTATTTATGGACATTTGGGGATAATACAACCGCTGATGTGAAAGATCCTGTGAAGGTGTACACCGCTCCAGGTGTTTATACAATACAACTACAGGTAACAAGTACCGAACAATGTGTTTCGGATCCATTCCCTAAAACAGTAACGGTTTACCTGCAACCTGTAATCGATGCCGGTCCTTCATTTATTGTTGCTCAGGGCACCACGATACAATTCAAACCTACGGCGAATGATTCAACACACCTGGCATTCCAGTGGTCACCGCCAACAGGACTTTCAGATCCATCTGCATTGAGGCCAATGCTGCAGGCCAATAACGATCAGCTGTACACGCTGAAAGCTACCGGGGATGGAAATTGTACGGCAACAGATACAGTAAGTGTAAAGGTTTATAAGCCGGTTAAAATACCAAACGCTTTTTCACCTAACGGAGATCTGACCAATGATACCTGGGTGATCAACAACATTACTGATTATGCAGGTGCTACCGTAGAGATATACAACAGGTATGGCCAGAAGATATTCTTTTCAACTGGTTATGCAACCCCATGGGATGGCACTTATAACGGGAAGCCTTTACCGGTGGCAACATACTATTATATAATTGATCTTAAACATGGTTTTAAAACACTTAGCGGGTCTGTTACACTGATTCGCTGATAATAAATTAATACTCAATAAGAAACTTTTAATAATGAAAAAGCACTTCAGAACCGGCGCACTTTTATTAATGCTGATTAACTTTCAGCAAAAGTCGTCAGCACAATCGGATCCTCATTTTACGCAATACTACGTTTACCCGTCATGGTTAAACCCCGCACTTACGGGTGCGTTTGATGGAGCTTACCGGGTAGCAGGTATTTACCGAACCCAATGGGGTAATATCAGCAGCCCTTATTCTACAGTAGGTGTTGCCGGGGATTTTACTACGAATAAGAATATGAACTTCGGCGTAAGTATCCTGAATCAAACAGCAGGTGATGGTGGATACAAGTATACAACTGCGTATGTAAATCTTGCTTATACGGGGGTTCGTTTCGGTGCAATGGAAAATCAGCGTATAACAATAGGCTTGCAGGCAGGACTGATCCAGCGAAAATTCGATCCGGCCAAATTAACTTTTGGTGATCAATGGAATCCTGCAACCGGGTATGATCCAGATAATCCAACCAGCGACATACTCAATGCAAAATCTGTTTCATCTTTTGATGCAGGCGCGGGCCTCCTTTATTTTAATGCAAATCCCAACAAAAAAGCAAACCTGTATATCGGTTTTTCTGCGTCACATCTTACAAAACCCAACGACGAGTTCAGCAAAGATGAAAAGGAGACTTTGCCCATGCGTTATACAGCGCACGCAGGTGTAAGATTAAAATTATCAGGCACCGTTACACTTACACCAAATGTTTTGTACCTCAAACAGGGAACAGCAGAAGAAAAAATGCTGGGAGCCTATGCGCAGGTAAAAGCTGCGGCATACACAGATTTTTTAATAGGAGCTAATTACAGGTTTGACGATGCCGCTTCACCTTTCCTTGGATTTATACATAAAAAATTCATCCTGGGACTTAGCTATGATATCAATACATCCGACCTGGGTAAAACGGTAAAAGGATCAAACAGTTTTGAGATATCCTTATCCATTACAGGAAGAAGATCTGTAAAAACACCGGAGGTAGATTTTATCTGTCCGAGATTATAATAAACCAAATGCTATTTATTCTCTAAAGAACGTAATCATGCACATGAAAAAAATATTAACGACACTTACATTGACGCTGTTTTTTTTAGCAGGTAAAGCGCAGGTAAAAGAATACCTGATCGCTGCCGATAAATATTTTGCAGAGGGGGATTATTATTCTGCAGCACAGTATTATGAGAAATATCTTGGCAAGGGAAAATCAAAAAATGATGAATTTAGCCCTTATGCGTCCCGGTCAATTGCCAAACCTGTTGTGAAAAAAACAAACGTTCCTGTAAGCAGCAAAGAGCAGATCAATTATAACCTGGCAGAATGTTACAGGCAACTGAATTTTCATGAGAAAGCAGAACCTTATTACGTTGAATCGCTTAAAGCTGATAAAGTAAAATTTCCTTTGCTGCATTATCGTTATGCTACTACTTTAAGAGCGCTCGGTAAAAATGATGAAGCCGCTGCACAGTTCAAAGCGTTCAGGGATGAACACAAAGAAGCAGATACTTATTCCGAACAGGCAGACAGAGAAATAAAGAACCTTGATTTTATCAAAACCCAGCTTGCCAAAACAGGATTGAATGCTTATACAATCGTTAAGTCTCCAAAAGTATTGAATGATACAGGTGCTACTTATGCACCAGCCTGGCTTAACCAGAATACGCTGTTGTTTACATCAACAAAACCTGAAAGCAAAAAGAGTAAAGAATATACAAACCGTATTTACCAGGTTTCCTATTCGGCAGGAACGATCGGTACTGTTGAAAAATCTGCAGTGCCACAGCCAGACGACATTCACCAGGGGGTAGTAACGGTAACGCCTGATGGAAATACATTGTTTCTTTCCCGCTGGACAATAGGAAAAGGCAAAAAGAAAACGGCTGCAATTTATAGCAGCAAAAAAACTGCTACCGGCTGGAGCGAGCCGGTACTGGTGCCTGCAATTAATTTCGAGGGATTCAGCTCTCAGCAACCATTTGTAATGCCTGATGGAAAACATCTTTTATTCTCAAGTGATAAAGCAGATGGAGCCGGCGGCTTTGACATCTGGTACGCAACACTTGACAATAACGGTGTTCCTTCAGCACCGGCAAGCCTTGGAAATACGATCAATACAAAATATGATGAACAGGCTCCTTCTTACCATGCTGCTTCCAACACACTTGTATTTGCATGCAATGGAGGGGTAGGGATGGGTGGATATGATTTTTTCTATAGTAAAGGCGATATAGGAAGTTTCGCAGAACCCAAAAACTTTGGCTATCCTGTGAATTCAATAAAGGATGATATTTATTTTGTGAGCCGGGGTACTGCTAATAATATTTTGCAGGATGTGTTATTTAGTTCCGACAGGGAAGCTTCCTGTTGTCTTGAAATGTTTTCACTCAATAAAACAAAAGCACCTAAGAAAATTTCGGGAACCGTGGTTGATTGTGAAGGTAAGACCGCACTTGGTGGCGTAAATGTTGAAATTGTAGATACAATCAATCACAAAGCGATCGCCACGCTTACAACAGATCCTTCGGGTAAATATAGTTTTTCACTGGAAGATTATATTCCTTTAAAAGCAACTGCAACGCATAGTGGCTATTTTGCAAACAGCCTGCAGTTTAATTCACCGGACGATAATGAGAACGAGGTGATGGAGAATCCTGTGATCTGCTTAACAGTAATGCCACCGCCTGAACAACCGGTGGTTGTTGAAAATGTTTATTATGATTATAACAAGGCGACATTAAAAAAGGAATCTTACCCTGCATTGGATAACCTTGTGAAATTGCTTAAAGACAATCCTGCAATTAATATCGAGATTGATGGACATACAGATAGCAACGGTAGCGATGAATATAATCTCAAACTTTCAGATGCAAGGGCAAAATCGGTTGTGAAATATTTGATCAGTAAAGGTATTGATAAGGCACGCCTGCAGGCGAAAGGTCTTGGTGAAACAGTACCTGTTGCAGATAATACAAATACTGATGGAACAGATAACCCGGCCGGAAGAGAGAAAAACCGCAGAACAGAATTCAAGATATTAAAGTAATAACTGTGTGTTGGAAAAATGAATGCACCTGATGAGAACATTTTTTATTAGTTTATCTTGTTTATTACTATGCATGGTTGGCCAGGCACAGCAAAAGCCTCATTATACCCAGTATGTATTGAATCAATATATCATAAACCCTGCGCTTACGGGTATTGAGAATTACGTGGATATAAAGCTTAGTCACCGGGCGCAATGGGTGGGTTTGCAGGATGCGCCGGTAACAACTTACTTTAGTATTCATGGTCCCATTGGAAAAAAGGATGATAAAGTAACGGCCACATCTTTTAAAAAATCCGGTATCAATCCCAGGGGTAAAAATTATTGGGACGAATACGTAACATCTGATCCGCATCATGGAATAGGATTTCAAATGATCAATGATCGTACAGGGCCATTAAATCACTTTTCTGTTTTTGGAACATATGCATACCACGTTGGGTTGAGTACAAGAACCAATCTTTCAGCAGGTATTGGTATAGGAATGACCAATGTAAGTTTGAATGCTGATAAACTTGAATTTAATACAGCTGTTGATCCGGCAGTTTATGGAAGTGGTGTGATCAATAATTATAAATTCGACGCTAACGCAGGATTGTATCTTTATTCGGCAGATTATTTTATTGGTATTTCTGCCATGCAATTGATACCGGCAAAAATTGCCTTTGCAGATAATGCAGTAAAAAAACTTGAAAGCAAATTTGTACCACATTTTTTTGCAACTGCAGGTTATCGTTTTTCGATGGGCGAGGATTTTAATTGTATTCCTTCACTCATGGTAAAATATGTTGATCCTTCACCGTCGCAAGTGGAAGCGAGTGTAAAACTGCAATACCAGGACCTGATCTGGATAGGTGCAAGCTACAGGCATAAAGATGGTTTTGCAGGTATGATCGGTTTTAATATTTCCAACGTTTTTAATATTGGCTATTCATACGACTATACCACTTCAAGGCTCAATAGTTTTACAAGGGGTACCCACGAGTTCTTACTGGGCTTTGTGATCGGCAATAAATATGGTGATAGTTGTCCACGCAATGTTTGGTAATAAGTCGAAAAGTTAATCGGTTAACAAAGTTGAAAAGGATGTGATCCTTTATTAACCCTATCAACTTTGTCAACCTAAGTTGCTTAAACATGGTCATAATTTGAAATCGAAATTACTGTTGACCTTTATTGGGATTTGAAGAAAATAAACGGGTAATTTCTGATCGAAAAACAGGTTTAATGCTTATATTCACCATCCGAAAATTCCGATACTCCCTGCTGAAAAACGATTGCTTTTATTTTCTTTTATTATTTATGTAAATGAATCAGTCCGCCGATGTTCATTTGATCTTAATGATCCAGCCTTATGAAAAATACTTCTCTATTTCTACCAGCGCTATAGTATTTTTTTTAAGTATTATTAACGCCTTATTGCTATGAATAAGGTAATGTACCAATTTGAAATTTATAAACTAATTAAAAACCGAAACAGATGAAGAACAGATCTACAAACTTCCGTTTTGTAAACTCAAACTTTGCTTTTAAAAATGTTGCCAGGTCAGTAGGGTTACTATTGATAATGACGTTTTCATTTTTTGCAACAGCCGTTAATGCACAAATTCCGGTTACAGTAACAAACCCCGGAAACGCAACACCGTCATTGGCTGCAAGCTATACATCGCTTGCCAATGCAGTTTCAGCATTGAACGCAACGACTGCAATGAGTGGTCCCATTATTTTTACGTTGGGTGCAGGTTCAGAAACGGCACCAAATACCGGGCTTGTTATTGGCAGTACATCACTCGATGCTGTACTTAGTGCAACCAATACCGTTACCTTCATTGCTACCCCAAATACTGCCACACTCAATGCGGGTAGTGGTGGTACAGCGGGTCCGGGCACAGCTGTTCAAAACGGTATACTTGCTTTGGATGGCGCTGATTATATTACCATTGATGGGTTAAAGCTTGTAGACGGAACAACAACAGCCGCTGAATATATGGAATGGGGTATTGGTTTGTTTAAGTCAACTTTGACGAACGGTTGCCAGCACAATACAATTCAAAATTGTACTATAATTTTAAATAAGCTTAATAATACAACAGCTTCTACAAATTATCCCGAAGGCTCACGTGGTATCAATATGATGACCGCTTTTCTAACGACACAAACCAGTTCCGTTTTAACAACAAGTGCTGCCGGCTCGAATTCTTTCAACAGGTTTTATTCCAATACAATTGAAAACTGTAACATAGGAATTGCATTGATGGGTACTGCTACAAGCGTGGTGGCTCCAACTGCACAGGATACTGCCAATGACATTGGAGGAAATTCGGCTGCAACAGGTAATACGATCAGGAATTTCGGTGGAGGGGGTACAGTTGCGGCATATGGTATCAGGTGTTTAACCCAACGGGAAGTGAATATCTCTTATAATACACTTATCAGCAATAATGGGTCGGGTACCGATCATGCAGGTGTACTGAGAGGTATTCTGAATGCTGCTTCTAACCCCACCAACCCTGCAAATGCTGTCATCAGTAATAATACAGTAACAGTCTCGGGTAGCGGCTCAACCGTTACTGCAATTGAAGCTTCTTTTGGCGGAACTGCCAATGGGGCCAATACGGTTTCAATAACGAATAACACGATCCAAAACAGCTCTGCAACTGCAGCAAGCGGAACCTTTAACGGTATCCTTAACAGCTCAATAGCTGCAACGCTGAATATAACCGGTAATACGATCAAAACAAATTCAATGACCGGTACTAGTTCTCCGGGCTTTAACGGGATATCTACTACAGGAGTTTCTCCGAACGTTAATGTAAATACCAATACTATTAATAATAATTCTGCTACCGGTACGGGAACGATGCTTTTGATAGAAGTGAGTTCAGGAAATACAACTGCCATTACCAGTATCAGCAATAATATTTTAACTGGCAATTTTAAGACGGGTGTGAGTGGTACGTTTACTGCAATTTCAAGTTTTAATGCGGCGGCATTAACAGTTAATGCAAATAATATTTATAACAACGGTATCAATACAGTCAGCGGAACAGGTTCGGGCGCATGTACTGTATATGGATACTTTAATGGTTCAACCACTGCAAGTGCATCGGAAAACATTACCAATAATAACATTGGTAAGTTGCTTGTCACAAGTCCAACAAGTTCAACTTTAAATGTACTTTATGGAATGAACCTGAATACGACATCGACGATTGCGGCTGGCGTAACGAAGACGGTTAGTGGAAATACCATTGATACCCTCATCAGTACTTTAAGTACTGCCGCGGCGGGCGGAACCGTTTCGGGTATCGTAAACAACGGTGCAACCACAACACATACTGCTAATATCTTTAAAAATAGGATATATACTTTATCTGCCGGTGGAACTGCCGGAAGGGCTCATGGTATTGGTCTCATAACCGGTACCACAACCAATATTTATAATAACCTGGTTGGCGATCTGAAAGCGCCAACGGCTAATTCTGCTACAGTTCCAACAAGCCTCACCACAGGGGCCGGCATCTACGGTATAACGATAGTAGCAGGAACAACAGTTAATCTTTATTATAATACCGTTCACCAGGACGCAACGAGCACCGGTGCGGATTTTAACACAGCTTCTGTATTTGCAATTTCTACTACTACCAACCTCGATATGAGGAATAATATCTTTGCAAACAGGTCCACACCGGGTTCTACCGGTCGTTCGGTAGCGTATCGCAGGGGTGGTACATCTTTTAGTTCTTACCTCTCTACATCAAACAATAACTTATTTTATGCAGGAACACCCGGTACACGTAATCTTATTTATTATGATGGTACCAATTCCGATCAAACATTGGTACTGTATAAAGCAAGGGTAACACCTATAGATAATCTTTCTGTAAGGGAAAATCCACCATTTTTAAGTGTGAATGGTTTGGATGCTACTTTCCTTCATATAAATACCGGAACTGCAACACAAATTGAAAGTGGAGGAGCAACGATCCCAACTTATACAGATGATTACGATGGCAATACACGTAACGCAAGCACGCCTGATATAGGTGCTGATGAATTTGCAGGAACCCCGGCCGTTGTAGTGAACATAAACAGTGTTTCAATAAACCCACCCGGAAATGCATGTGTTGCTGTTGCGAGAACCGTGACGGCCAATGTAACAGCCGGATCAACAGATATCAGTTCTGTAGTAATAAATTACACATTGAATGGCGGCGCACCTTTGCAGGTAACCATGACCGGTGGTATTGCAACAGCCGGCGCAACTTCTACCTGGACAGGAACAATACCAGTTGCAAGTCCTGCAACAGCAACAGTTGCATGGCAGGTAGTAGCAACGGATGATGCAACAAGTAAACTACAGATAGGAACACCATATTCAGATGAACCATTAACCGGCGCTCTTTTATATACGAGCGCATCACCTAACCCTGTTTGCTCCGGTAGCCCAACACAGTTAACCGGCATTTTGGCGAAAGTAGATCAGAATATAACGGTAGGTGCTGGTGCAGCCAGTACCACTGGTTATCCGGGACCTTTCTATGCATCCCAGGCAAGTAAGCATTTACAAATAATGTGGAGAGCCAGTGAATTGATTGCTGCGGGATTGAGACAGGGAAATATTACTGCGATCTCGTTCTTTATAACATCAGGTACTACAGCAGATAATGATTTCTCAATCAAGATGGCAAATACTTCGGCAACCGATATGAGTACATTTGTTACAACCGGTTTTACAACTGTTTTTTCGGCTGCTACATTTACACCCATCGTTGGTACGAATACAATTACGCTCAGCACGCCATTTAACTGGGATGGAACTTCCAATCTCGTAATGGAACTTTGCCAGGGCAACCCGGCGAATAGCACTACAGTAAGCAGCACTGCAAGGGTGGACAATACGTCATTTACTTCAGCTATTAAAACAAGCAAACCATCTGGTACATTCGTATCTGGTTCTGCAATGTGTTCTGATAATACTACATTGATCATTACATATACTCAAAGGCCACAGATCATATTTAAAGGCTATGGAAATTTACCTATAGCAAGTATAGTGTGGAATGACGGGACCTCGAATGTGGGTACTACAAACCCATTAACACAAAGTCCTGTTTCAACAACCACATATACAGCTACTGCAACAGATGTTAATGGATGTACACAACCATCACAATCTCCATTAACTGTTACAACACTTGCCTTGCCTCCTTCACCAAATCCTAACAATTCAACTCAATGTGGTACTGGTGTTCCAGGTGCGTTTGTAACCTCTGGCGGTGGCGGAGGCGGATTCAGGTGGTATAGTGCACAAACAGGAGGCACTTTATTACAGGATGGAGGTCCTACTTATACAACGTCTATCAGTACAACAACTATTTTCTGGGTTTCTGAATCAAATGGCTCTTGCGAAAGCCCACGTGTAATGGTAACAGCAACTGTAATACTTCCAGACCCAATTCAGGCTTCTGTTAATAATAATGTTACATGTATTAATAGTTCTGTGCAGTTATCTGTAACGAACATTGCTGCATCACCAACTAACAACTATACATATGCCTGGACAGCAGCACCTGCTTCTGGAAGTGGCATCAGCGGATCGGAGACAGGAACACCGGTATTAATCACACCTACTGCTGCCGGTACTTTTACTTATACAGTAACGGGAACAGACGGTTCTTGTACCGCAGTTTCAACAGTTACAGTTTTTGTTCAAAATCTTCCTGTTATCTCTAATATTACTTCAAGCCCGGTTACGATTTGTCCGGGAACCAATACAACTATAACTGCAAATACAGCAGATACAATTCCTGGAGTAGCAACTATTGGAGGCCCGGGTGCCGCCGGTACAGGAGGTACTCCATTCAGAGTTGACGGAGGAAAAAATCAATATTTATTTACAGCAGCAGAATTAACAGCAGCCGGTATCAGGCCAGGAGCAATAACCAGTATTTCATTTAATGTAACTTCAGGTGCACCATTGCCAATACAAAACTGGCAGTTGTCTATTGGTCATTCAGCTTCAACAAGTCAGACTACTACTTTTGCTACAGGACTTACAACTGTATATGGTCCTACACAGGTTACACCTGTTGTGGGAACCAATACTTTCAACTTTACATCTCCATTTATTTGGAATGGTACGTCCAGTATAGTGATACAGGCTTGCCAGCCGGCACAAACACCTGATGCTATTACTTTGAACGTATCAATGCAAACAATTGCAAGCAGGTGTGTGCAAAGTGTTCTTGATTGTTCATCATCGACTGGTACAGTGCAGTCTACAAGACCAGTAATTACTTTCAATGCACAAATATTTGGTTATGGGGATGGCAATTATAACTGGTTATGGCAGCCTGGTTCACTCTCAGGAAATTCCGTTTCAGTTTCACCTTCGGCATCCACTACCTACACTGTTACTGCAACAGATCCGGGATCAGCCTGTTCACTAACGGGAACGGTTACAGTGAATTTATTCACTGCACCACCGGCACCATCAGGCAATAATTCAGAACAATGTGGAACATTCCCGCCTGCAGCAACTGTGGCTTCAAATTCCGGTGCAGGTTCGCCCGTATTTGTTTGGTATGATGTACCGGCAGGAGGCACCCCGCTTCAAACCTCAACTTCAACAAGCTACCTGCAGGCAGTTTCTGTAACAACTGATTTTTATGTAGCAGAAAGAAGTAGCGATGGTTGCGAAGGACCAAGGGTGCAGGTAACCGCGATCGTTAATGTTCCTGATCCATTGATTGCAGCTGCTTCTTTAACTTCAATTTGTCCAAATGAATCAGTAACACTTTCTGTTACACAGGATGGCACTACAAATACGTATGATTATACATGGTCGGCTGTTCCCGTTTCAGGAAGTGGAATACCTTCTCCAATTAATTCAACGCCGGTAACTGTAACACCAACTGTATTTAATACATTTTATGATTACGTAGTTACGGGCTTTGATGCAGATAAGGGTTGTACCGTTACAGATACTGTACGTGTAACAGTACATCCATTACCATCTATCAGTTCAGTTACGGCTACACCATCTACTGTTTGTAGCGGTCAAACCATCCAGCTTGCTGCTACAACGAATATTGGTAACCCATTGCATGTAAAAGTAGGTACAGGAACAACAGGTTTTCCAGGGGCTACAAATCCATATTACCGCAACCAGGAAGGTCTTAAAATACAAATACTTTACCTTGCTTCAGATATTCTTGCAGCAGGATTTACTGCCGGGCCAATTGACGCAATTAGTTTTAAAGTTACCGCAATACAGGCGGGGGTTCCTTCATTTAAAAACTATAAAATAAGCCTTGCAAATTCTTCAGCAACAAACCTGGGTGCAGGCACCTTCACAACTTCAGGGCTTATCCAGGTATACGGGCCAACTGATTTCACGGCGGTTATAGGTGACAACGTGCATACATTCACAATCCCATTTGTATGGGACGGTGTATCCAATATTCTTTTCCAGGGATGTTATGATAACGATCCTTTAGACAATTGTACGGTAAATTGTACTGGAGCAGTTCCATCTGTAGAGGTAACATCTGTAACAGGGTATAACGCTACATCTTATGCAAATGTGAACAATACTACGGGAGGATTGAGGGATATGTGTGCAACAGCAGCAGCAACCGGTACCGGTACCACAACCAACGCTTCAAATTCCAGGGCAAACATCACGTTCAGGCGTGGAATTTTCAATAATACTTCGGCCTATAACTGGCAGTGGATGCCGGGAGCACTTACTGGGCCTGTTGTATCTACAACCCTGGTTAATACCACAACATATACAGTTACAGCAACTGACGCTGACGGTTGTACGAATACAGGTACGGTAACAGCAACAGCATTGCCATTGCCATCAACGCCTGTAGCAACACCATCAACACAATGCGGAATTGGAATTCCTGCAGCTTCTGTAACAGGAGATCCTGGTGTTACATTCAAATGGTACGACGCTTCAACAGGTGGTAACCTGCTGCAGACAGGCGGTTCAACCTATGCATCTTCAATAAGTACCACAACCACATTCTGGGTTTCTGCAAGTGATGCAACCTGTGAAGGATTGCGTGCACAATTAATAGCAACTGTTGTTCAGCCAGATCCAATAATCGCATCGGTAAATGACGATTCGGTTTGTTTGGGAACTGCAATACAGTTAACTGCAAATCAAACTGGTTCGTCTAATACTTATAGCTATACATGGGCTTCATCTCCTGTACCCGGATCGGGTATTCCATCTTCGGTTGCAGGAAGCCCTGTAACGGTTACGCCTACAGCAACTGGTACATATACGTACATCGTTACAGCCTTTGATCCAAATACAGCCAATCCTGGAGTAGGAAGCTGTACTGTTTTGTCGAGCATTAAAGTAGTGGTAAATCCAAACCCTGTTATTACAACAGCGATTGCAACACCGCCTGCTATTTGCAATGGAGCAAGTGCAGTACTGTCAGGAACCAGTATTGTAAATCCTCCGGCAGTTGTTACCATCGGCCAGGTGGCAGACACTACAGATGATTACAATGCTCCGTTCGATGGCGGTATTGAATATAATAAACATGAACAGATTATGATTCTTGCAAGTGAATTGCAGGCTGTGGGTGCAGGGTTTAGTACTAATATTACTTCGCTGGGCTTCCCAAGCGTAGCAGACAATGCGGAAATCAAAAATTTCACTGTTAAACTTGCACAGACTTCAGCAACAGGTTTGAGTGCATTTGTAAACATTGGGTTAACACAAGTGTATTTCAGGGCAATACAGCAGGAAGTGGGTAATACTAATAATACCATCAATTTTGATACGCCTTTTGCATGGGATGGGGTATCTAATCTTGTTATTGATATATGTTTTGCAGATCCTGCCCCTGCCGGAGGAGGATCATTCTATAACAGCGAATCGCCGGTTACAAATACAGCTTTTACGTCAGTAATTACATCTCATTCAAGTAGTGTAACGATACCTGCAATTATTTGCGCTGATGTTACTACTGGTCTTAAAACATATACAAAAAGGCCCATTGTTCTCATAGGCCATACAGGAAATAATCAAACAAATATATTGACCTGGACATGGAACCCGGGATCAAATTCAGGAAATCCTACAACAGTTTCGCCAACAACAACTACCACTTATACTGCCACCGCATCATATCCGACAGGTTGCTTTACTGAATCTGCGCCAATAACCGTTACCGTTAACCCGGTGCCTGCAACACCAACAGGAACCAATTCAGCGCAATGTGGTTTTGGTGTTCCTACAGCTTCGGTATCCGGTGCAGGAGGTACATATAATTGGTATGATGCACCTACAGGCGGAACATTATTACAATCTTCGTCTTCAAATACATACACAACTGCGATAGGCACAACAACTACATTCTATGTTGCAGAAAGCAACGGTAACTGTGAAGGCGGGCGTGTATCGGTTACTGTTACTGTTACTAACCCTGATCCTATACAGGCTTCTGTAAACGATAATACGGTTTGTCCAGGTACAACCATTCAGTTGTCAGCTGCAAATACAGCCGGCTCACCTGCCAATACTTATACATATAGCTGGACCGCATCACCTGCAGCAGGAAGCGGTATCCCTTCTGGTAATGTACCCGGTTCTCCGGCGTCTGTAACGCCAACCACTGCCGGTACCTACACGTATACTGTATTGGGAACAGACGCAACGGCAGGATGTGCAACAACAGCTACAGTTACTGTAACTGTATTTACACCGCCATTAATATCAACTGTATCAGCGAATCCATCCACACCGGTTTGCGCAGGACAAAATGTACAGTTAACAGCAACAAGTAATGTAGGTCCGCCGCAAACATTTAAAGTTGGTACAGGAACAACAGGAATTTCATCCGGAGCCAGTCCGTATTTTGGCGCAGCAGAAGGATTTAAAGCGCAGTATCTATATCGTGCTGCGGATATTCTTGCCTCAGGACTTACAGCGGGACCGATAAGTGCTTTAAGTTTTAATATCACCAATCTGCCAGCAAACACATTGCCGTTACAAGGGTTTAATATTAAGCTGGCAAACACAAGCGTTAACGATCTTACTACCGGTGTTGGTGGGTGGATAACTTCAGGAATGGTACAGGTATATAGTACTGCATCATCAACCCAGGTGCTGGGAACAAACACTTATAATTTTAGTACTGCTTTCATTTGGGACGGTGTTTCGAATATTGTTGTACAAACATGCTGGGACAATGATCCAAATAATGGCTGTGCATCTTCCTGCACAGGTGGTACGCCATCCGTAGAATATACTAATAGTGTTGGTTACGCAGCTACGGCAAATATCTTTGCCAATAACACCAGTTCATTTGGAAGAAATCTCTGTGATACGGCTTTGGTATCTTCAACACAGACCGCCAGGCCAAATGTTTATTTCTTAAGATCTTATTCTAACAATACAGGTCTTTATAGCTGGCAATGGAATCCGGGTGCAGTTGCTGGTCCGATTGTGACAGTAACACCATCATCAACGACAAGTTATACGGTAACTGCTACCGATGCGAATGGTTGTGTAAGCAATTCATCTCCGCTAACGGTTACGGTT
Organism: Ferruginibacter sp.; assembly: GCA_047601875.1. Classification (GTDB taxonomy): domain Bacteria; phylum Bacteroidota; class Bacteroidia; order Chitinophagales; family Chitinophagaceae; genus Ferruginibacter. Next base: position 4,208,779 of record JASGIL010000001.1, read on the forward strand.
AACCCACGTCCAACCGGGGTGATCAGTGGCAGTACGTCTTATTGTACTGGTCAGCCAACAACTACTAATTTGAGTATCGCATTAACGGGCGCTGGTCCATGGAGCGGAACATTATCGCCAGGAGCAATTTCATTCAGCGGAAGCAGCAGCCCGATCACGGTAAGTGTTACACCATCATCAACAACAACGTATACAATAGCAACCTTAAGTGGTTCACAGTGTACTTCAATAGCAGCAGACTTATCAGGTAGTGCAATAGTAACGATCAATCCATTACCAGCAACACCAACCATTACACCTGCCGGACCAGTAACACAATGTGGAGGTACAGTTACATTAACTGCATCAACACCTGGTGCATGGCAGTGGAACCTGGAAGGTTCACCGATAGGTGGGGCAAACAATCAAACACTTGTTGTATCAGCTTCTGGTAATTACTCAGTAACTGTTACCAATGAATTTGGTTGCAGTGCTACATCTGCTGTTACATCAGTAACGATCAACCCGGTTCCTGCAACACCAACGATCAGTGCCGGCGGCCCGACAACATTCTGTGCCGGTGGATCAGTTACTCTAACATCATCATCAGCTACCAATAATCAATGGAACCTGGATGGTTCACTAATAGGAGGGGCAACCAACTCAACACTGGTTGTAACAGCTTCTGGTGATTACACAGTAACTGTTACGAATGGCTTTGGTTGCACCGCAACATCAGCGATCACAACGGTAACGGTTAACCCATTGGCAGCAAATCCAACAGCAAGTGTTGTACAACCAACCTGTGCATTGGGAACCGGTACGATCAATGTAACGGCCCCATTGGGAGCAGGTAATACTTATAGCATCGGCGGTCCGTTCCAGAGCAGCCCAAGCTTCCCTGGTGTTAGCCCTGGTACTTATACAGTGTATGTCCAGAATTCAGCAGGTTGTTTCTCACCAGCAACAACAAATGTTACGGTGAACCCTCAACCATTTGTGCCAGGAGCGCCGGTAGTAACAGGTACGGTGAACGTTTGTCCTTTCATAGGCGTTAATGGCGCAGCAGGTCAACTTACATATACTGCTACAGCAACTGGTTTTGGAACACAAACCTTTAACTGGGTGGTGCCACCAACAAACGTAACGATCGTATCGGGCCAGGGTACACCAACACTGGTATTGAGCTTTAATAACAGTACAGCTCCGGGCTTTGCAGCACAGGCTAACAAGCAGATACGCTTAACCGTTACCAACCAGTGTGGAACAAGCACCATGACGATCTACTACCTTGCAGCACAGATACCAAATACACCGGCTCCGATCGTTGGGCCAACAGATGCATGTCCATTGCTTGGTGGCCCTGCAGTAGCTTATACAATAACAAAAGCACCGGGTGCAAAAGAATACTTCTGGTCAGTACCAGCAGGTGCATCGTTCACACGTCCAAATGGAGTAGGTGTTAACGATACCACGATCCTTGTAAGCTTTACAGCAGGCTATGCTACAGGACCGATCACCGTACAATCAAGTAATGATTGTGGTGTGAGTGGAATAAGGAGCCTTACAGTAACACGTATTGCACCATCACAACCAAATATCATCAGTGGTCCAACGAATGCATGTCCATACATTACACCGAATGCACCTGCAACTTATACAGTTCCAGCAGTACCGGGCGTAACATACACATGGTCTGGTACCAATGGAGCAGTGATGAGTTCTCCGCAAGGCAGCAACACGATGTCTGTTAGCTATCCGATCGGTTATACCGGTGGAACGATCAGTGTAACGGCAACGACTGGCTGCGGAACAAGTGCAGCAAAGAACCTGACGATCACAACATTGAACCCTGCAACACCGGGTGTTCCTGATGTTATCCAGACACATTTCTGCGGAGAACCTGGAGGAAGGAAGTTCACGTATACACTTAGCAGTACGCCAGCCAATGCAACCTCTGTTGTATGGACAGTACCGGCAGGAGCAACCTTCATCAACCTGACCCCGATCAGTATCGAGGTAACTTACCCTGATGTAGCAGTGAGTGGAGTAGTAACAGTTCAGGCAACCAACCCATGTGCAAATAGTGTGGTTCGTTCTGTAAGCGTTAAACTGGCAGCATGTTCCGGAGGTGGCGGTAATTCGGGTTCTGCCGGAACAAAGGGGCTGGCTACGGTAAAAGCTGTGAAATCAACTCCGGCACCCGTACAGGCAGAAACAATGGAAGTTAAGATCTTCCCGAACCCAACAGTAAGCGACTTTAAACTGGAAGTATTGACTTCTGCGCAGGAGGAGATTTATGTAAGGGTAATAGATGCCCAGGGTAAATTGTCAAAGAGCTTTAAACTAATGCCATATCAAACGATTGCATTGGGAGCTGAGCTTAAAGCAGGATCATACCTTATTGAAGTAAGGCAGGGTACTGTGGTGAAGACAAGCAGGGTTATCAAGTTTTAATTAAAGCATTCAAATAAACAAGGCCCATCTTTAAAAATGGGGCCTTTGTTATTAAGCAAAATTTATGATGTACCATCTAAAATATATGATTTGAACGCTTGCAACTTTCTTAAATCTCAGATCGTAAATCTTAAATCTTGCATCTAAATTATTTGCTGGCATCATTATAAATGTTACATTTATGTGCCGATAAAGTTTATCCATCCTACCAAAAACGCCAATTCCCACCCCTTAAGCATTAAGTTTTACCAAAACACGGATGAATCGTAATTTATTCATTCATTCTTCATCATTCCGTTACCTTAAGAAAAAAGCTTTCCCGCCGGGCTGCTTAATTACATTTATCAAGGAAAAACAGACGAATAAGTTGTTCATTTCATTGTACGGAACAACCGCTGCATTATTAAAAATATCACCCAATAATTAAACTTTAAAAACGAATCAAATGAATTCATTTTTTACCACTAACAAGAATGTCGGTATAAATCTACCAGGTTTTAAAAAAGTTGTTCATAATTGGGCAATGGCCTTTGTGTTTACGGTTTCAACGATTCTCTTATCATTGAATTCAAATGCACAGTTCGCCGTTACTACCAATGGTGGTTCAGGTCTTGCAGGAACGTATCCAAACCTGGCAGCTGCGATCACAGCATTAAATGCAGCTACGATTACATCACCGGTAGTGATTACCTGTCCGACAGGTACGGAAACCTGCCCGGCGGGAGGCTATTCAATAACGGCAACGGGTACTGTTACAAATACCATTATCATCCAGGGAAATGGTGCGGCAAATAGTATTATTACAGCACCATCGCCGGCGGGAACAGCAGGTAATTTAAATGATGCGATTTTTAAAATAATAGGAGGAGATTATATTACCATACAGGGTTTTGCCATGAATGAAAATGCAGCCAATACAACTACAACTGCTGCAAGTAATAACATGGTTGAGTGGGGGGTTGCGTTATTGTATGCAACATCTACAAATGGCGCACAGAATGTTACTATACAGAATAACTCCATCACGCTAAATAAGACTTACCAGAATTCTTTTGGTATTTATAGTAACTCAACACATACTGCTACGGCACCAACTACATCAGCCAGTGCAACTACTGCGGCTGGAGGAAACAGTGGTTTGAAAGTATATACTAATATTATCAGCAATGTAAACAATGGTATCGTAGTAATTGGACCAACTGCTGTTGCTGATTTTCTTACAGGCGTTGATATCGGAGGTACTACGGCAGGCCAGGGAAATACCATTTCTGATTATGGAACAACGGGTACATTTTCAAGTTATGCAAATGTATCAGGAACCGTTAATGGTATTTTGGCAAGAAATACAACTGATTTGAATATCTCTTATAACTCGGTAAGCAGCTCTAATGGTGGCGTTACAGTTGGAACTTTAAATGGTATACAGATACCGGCTTTCTCTGCAACACCAACAGCAACATTTGCTGTAACTATTAACAACAATAGTATTTCTTTAAGGAGCGGGTTGATAGCCGGGGCCATGAACGGAATTAACTATCCTTCCGGTTCAGCCAGTGCAACCAGTACATTGAATATTAATAACAATAATTTCCACACATTTGGTCATACGGTGGCGGGAACTGCTGCAATTACATTTATAATAAATTCAAGTACGCACCAGAATACGAACATCAACAATAATACATTTACCAATATAACAGTAAACACAACTGGTAGCGTTACATTTATCTCTAATAGTGTAACGCACCCGTCTGGTGGAGTAACCAATGTAAATAACAATTCTATTGTTACAGCATTTAGCAAAACGGGAGCAGGAGGAACGGTTCAATTCTATAATGGTAATGGATCAACAGTGGCTGCCAGCAATGTAACGGAAACGAATAACGGTAATAATTTTTCAAACGTTACCGTTACCGGCGCAACAGCTATCACGGCCTGGTTAAGCCAGGATGGAACAACTTCGAGTCCTTTTGGCGCTACGAAAATTGTTACAAATAATACCTTTAGTAATTATACAGGAGGCAGTGGTACTATCCAGATGTTAAATGTTGCCTATACAAACATTGCGTCGCCAAGTACTGTGTCCGGGAATACGATCAGTAATATATCGGGCACAGGTACAGTTACCGGTATAACTTCTGTAACTGCGTCACAGAATATTTTCAATAATACAATAACGGGCTTATCTTCAACAGGAGCTTCATTGGTAAGGGCTATCCTGATCAGTGGAGGTGCGGTGCAAAATGTATATGCCAACACGATTTGTAATATCTCATCTGACAATGCATCAGGAACAGCAGATGCAATTGGCGTTACGGCTACAACAGCCAGTGCGATCGTTAATATTTATAATAACAGGATTGCAGATATCCGTACGCCATCTGCCAATGCTGTTAACCCGCTGAATGGTATTAATGTAACAACAACTACAACGACCGTAACAGTAAATGCATATTATAACACTGTTACTTTAAACGGCAGCAGTACAGGTGCAACATTTGGATCAAGTGCTATAAGTGTAAATACGGGCCCAACTGTAAACCTGAGGAACAATATATTCATCAATAATTCAACCCCGGTTAATACCACAGGTTTTACAGTAGCGTACCGCAGATCATCTAACGTACTAACCAGTTATGCATCTACTTCTAACAACAATATATTTTATGCAGGTACACCTGGTTCAAGCAGGCTTATATTTTATGACGGAACCAATACAGACCAAACCATCGCTGCATATAGAGCAAGAGTTAATCCCCGTGATAATGGTTCTTATAGTGAGAATACGCCATTCCTTAGTACAACTTGCGGCAATGCAAATTTCTTAAAGGTTGATCCTGCAACAGCAACTTTTGCTGAAGGTTTGGGTGCAGCAGTATCAGGTATAACAACCGACTTTGAGAATGATACAAGAAATGCGAGTACGCCCGATATTGGAGCGGATGAATTTACAGGTACGGCAGTACAGGTTGTTAATATAAATAGTGTGTCGATTAATCCAACCGGGAATCAATGCGTGGCTACAGCAAGAACTGTAACAGCTAATATAACCATCGGAGCAACACCTACAACTTCTATTACATTAAACTATAGTTTTAATGGCGGTGCATCTGTTCCGGTAACTATGACCGGTGGTAATAATACAGCAGGCGCTACATCTAACTGGACAGGAGCGATACCGGTGGCAACACCATCAACGGCAACTGTTACCTGGAATGTAACAGCCATTGATCCCCTGGTAACTAAAGTAACAGCAGGAACATCTTACCATGATGAGCCATTATCCGGCGCCAGTATTTCGATATCAGGAACTCCTAACCCTGTTTGTGCAGGATCGCCAATAACATTAACTGCAGCTGCGCTTACAGGAGGTAAAACAAGTACATTGGGTACACAGACGACTACGCTTGGTGGCGTTACAGGTAGCCCTTATCGTACTGGTGCAGGAAGTGGTTTTCAGGTGAAAGGACAGTTCCTTATTTTAGCCTCTGAATTAACTGCCGCTGGTTTTGGAGCAGGTAATTTTACAAGTCTAGGCATCACCGTTACTACAACTACCGGTACCAATTCAGATATGGAGATCAGGATGGGAAATACAAGTGCAACAGCGCTTACAACAACCTTCCTTACATCGGCTATGACTACGGTATTTACAGCAACTTCCTATACGCCTATAGCTTCATCAATTAATACCCACACATTCTCCACTCCGTTTAACTGGGATGGAACATCGAATGTAGTGATAGAATTAAGGCATGTGAACCAGGCTGCACTTGGAACGTCAACGGCAGCTGCCTTTACGCCTGCTTTTGTTCCAAGTTTACAGGTTGCTACGGCTACGGGTTTTGCAGCTACAACCGGTTCTACAGCAACAGCAAGACCTTTGTTTACTTTAACAGGGAACGGCATTACAGGTTTAGCTACTTATGTGTGGAATGATGGAACATCGAATGTAGGAACCGGTAACCCATTTACACCAAGCCCGGTATCAAATATTTCTTATACGGTAACAGGTACAGACGCTAATGGCTGTTCAGTAACTTCAGTGCCTTATGCTGTAACAACACAAGCTGGCCCTACACCTCCAAATGGAAATAATTCAACACAATGCGGTACGGGGGTTCCGGGTGCCTTCGTAACATCCGGTGGCGGTGGTGCAGGATTTAAGTGGTATAGCGCTCAAACAGGAGGTACTTTGTTACAGGCAAGCGGTGCAACATATACTACAAGTATCAGTTCAACGACTACTTTCTGGGTTTCAGAATCCAATGGCACATGCGAAAGTTTACGCACACAGGTTATAGCTACAGTAACGTCTGCTGATCCAATAGATGCTACTGTAAATAATAGCAATCCATGCTTAAATACTTCTATACAACTAACGGCAACAAATACTGCCAGTTCGCCGGTTAACAATTATGTGTACACCTGGACGGCAAACCCTGCTGCAGGAAGTGGTATACCTACTTCTATGACAGGATCGCCGATAACGATAACCCCAACAGCCGCGGGTACCTATACCTATACTGTTTCAGGTCTTGCAGGAGATTGTGCTACTTCAGACCAGGTTGTAGTAACCGTGAAAGCATTGCCTGTGATAAGCAATGTAACGGCAAATCCAACGGCGGTATGTTCGGGTGTAAGTTCAACGCTTACTGCTGTAACAGGATCTTTTGTTCCCGGCTTTGCAAATCTTGGAACACAAACCACCACTTTGGCTGCGGCAAATGGAAATCCTTACCGAAGTGGTTTTTCAGCAGGCACACAAGGCCGTATACAAATATTGATCAAAGCATCCGATCTCCAGGCGCAGGGTTTAGGAGCAGGAACGCTTACCAGTCTTGCATTTACAACTACGACTGCGCAGGGTACTTTCTCAAGCTATAATATTGACCTTGCCACTACTTCTCTTACAGCACTTACGTCTACTTTTGAAACGGCTGGATTTGTGAATGTTTATTCTTCTCCGTTTAATGCTGTTCCTAATTCGCTGAATACACATACTTTCCATACAGCGTTCCCATGGAATGGTACATCCAATATTGTGGTGAATATCTGTTTCACTATTTCATCTGCCAGTCTCACAACTACAGTAGCGGCATATGCTGCGGGTTACGCAATAACGAACCAGGCTACTGTTGCCACCGCTTGTACCACTACTACAGGTACAACCGCAACAAATGCACCTATCATGAGGTGGGGTGGACAAATCGGGGGCTTTGGGCCTGGTACCTATAACTGGGTGTGGAACCCGGGCGCATTGGCCGGTAATTCAGTATCGGTTTCTCCTGCTACTACCACACAGTATACAGTTACTGCTACCGATCCGGCAACAACATGTATCGCAACCGCACCGGTTACTCTTACAATATATGATCTTCCTCCTGCTCCTTCTTCAAATAGTTCTGAGCATTGCGGAACAATTATTCCAACTGCTTCGGTGTCTTCCAACTCGCTAGCACCGTCACCTGTATTCAAATGGTATACTGTTCCAAGCGGCGGAACATCACAGCAAACAGGAACATCCACAACTTATCTTTCCCCTGTAGGTGTTACTACAACATTCTATGTAGCAGAGATCTCTTCCTTTGGCTGCGAGTGCCGACGTGTACCCGTTACCGTAACAGTAGCTGACCCGGATGATATAGTAGCAAGTGTGAATGATAACACGATCTGTCCCGGGGAGTCTGCTTTTGTCAGTGCAAGCTATTTGCCAGACTTTAATACGTATTCCGTATTCGAACTTACAGCATCAGGCGGAGCAGCCAGTGGAGTAACGGGAACGGTTACCTTAACAACAAATCCAACCGGGACGGATCCATATAGCGTTACGCCTACAGCAACAGGTACTTATACTTATACAATTACAGCGTATGATTTTGATAAAGGATGTACAGCTGTAAGTACGGTTGTGATAACTGCCGGTGCTTTGCCGGTTATTTCAAGTGTTAGCGCTACACCGGCTACTATTTGTAACGGGCAGAGTTCAGTGCTGGAAGCGCAGTCTCATATTGGTGCACCTTTAAGCGTAAAGGTTGGTACAGGTACAACAGGTAATGCCGGAGCATCGAATCCATATTGGAGAAGTGCAGAAGGTGCGAAAGTACACCTGCTTTATTATGCTTCCGAACTTATCAATGCAGGATTTACAGCCGGACCAATAGATGGGTTGAAATTTATCGTTACTTCTGTTGGATCAAACATTTACTTTGATAACTATAAGATATCAATGGCGCATACCAATTTAACCGCCATGGCGATTCCTTTATCAACAACAGGCTTTGTTGATGTGTATACGAATCCGCATTATGTTGTGACACTCGGAGATAATATACATATGTTCAATCTTGCACCTTTTGTGTGGGATGGTACTTCAAATATTATCCTTCAATTCTGTTATGATAATGATCCGAACAATACCTGTGCATCAGGATGTAATGGATCTTCACCAAGTACAGAGTATACAGCCAATCCAGGATTCGGAGGTGCTGCTTATTGGTACGGAGCAAATACTACAGAATCGAATAGGGATTTTTGTAATTCGCCTTCAGGTACTTCGGGTAGCCAGGCACAGCGATCCAATGCAACTTTTATCCGCAGCTATACAAATAATACAGCTTTATATAACTGGGTATGGAATCCTGGCGCAATAGCAGGAGCAACCACACCAGTAACACCAGGTTCAACTACAACATATACTGTAACAGCAACAGATCCTGTTACAGGTTGTATCAACACAGGCAATGTTACAGTAAATGTAAACCCACTGCCGGCAGCACCATTATCAGGTGGTAATGTAACAAGATGCGGAGTAGGTTCTGTAACGCTTACGGCTACGGGTACTGGCGGTACATTGCATTGGTATAATGTGTCGACAGGAGGTACTTCATTGCAAACCGGAGGATCATATTCTCCAACCGTTAACGCTACAATTACTTATTATGTTGCTGAAACATCAGCACAGGGTTGTGAGGGGCCACGTACTGCAGTGGTTGTAACTGTTACGCCACCGCCAACTTTAGCCATTACTCCTTCAGGTCCAACTACTTTCTGTGCAAGCGGATCAGTAACATTAAACGGTGCATCAGCAAGTGATCCTTCTTATACAAATTTCAACTGGGCACCATCAACTGGGTTGAGTGCAACAAATGTTGCTATAGTAACTGCTAATCCATCCAGTACTACTACTTATACACTCACTGCTGATGATGGAGTGGGTGGACTTGCCGGTTGTGCCAATACAGCTACAATAACGGTAACCATTAACCCGGTGCCGGTAGTTTCAACTGCAGTTGTAAGTGCTTCACCTGTATGTGCAGGTACATCAGTTACACTTACTGCAACGAGTGGTACGGGAGGACCGGGTGAAGGTTATGTAGTTACTCCAACAGGTAATATTCAAACCGGCTCACCATTCAGAGCAGGTAATGCAACGCCATCAAGGGTACAGGTTCTTTATACAGCTGCAGAACTTCTTGCAGCCGGATACTCTGCAGGTAATTTTACTGCGATCGGGTATAATTTCACGACAGCACCAGGTGCAGGTGCAGTTTTGCCGAGCTTTACTGTGAAAATGGGGCATACTACTGCTACTGTTTTGACAGCAACCTTCCAACCGATTCCTTCAACGGTGGTGTATGGACCGGTATCTGTTACCCCTACGGCTGCAACAGGAGTTTATACCCTGACATTTACCACGCCATTCAACTGGGATGGAGTTTCTAACATTTTAATAGATATCTGTCATGAACTGCCGAATCCTTCAGGCACATCAGGCAACGTTGCATCTTCAACAACTGCAACGGTAATGACTACTTATAACCTTGCCACTGGTGCATGTTCTGCCACTACGGGTACTACCTTACTAACTCGTCCGGAGGCATATCTTTATGGTCAAAAGGGTGTAAATACTACATCTTCATACAACTGGACATGGAACCCAGGTAATGTTTCTGCAGGTACAACAGGTATAGCTACAGTGACCCCATCTGTAACAACAACATACACTGCTACAGCTACAGATCCAGGTACGGGCTGTTTCGGTAATTCATCACCAGTAACAGTTACAGTAAATCCGGTGCCTAATGCACCAGTTACAAACGGGCCGTTAACCAGATGTGGACCTGGTCCGATAACGATGACAGCAACCAACACTGGAGGTACTATGCGTTGGTATAATGTAGCAAGTGGCGGTACCGCCCTGTTTACCGGCGATTCTTATTCGACAACAGTGCCGGCAACTACTACATACTATGTTGGCGAATCATATGTTACAGGTTGTGAAGGACCTCGTACAGCCGTAACTGTTACTATAACGAGTGCACCTTCTTTAACTATTACAGCAGGAGGTTCAACAACTATTTGTGCTAATAGCAGTCTTACATTAAATGGTACAATAAACAGTGATCCTTCGTATGTTAATTTTAACTGGTCAGCAAATCCTTCAACAGGAAGTGGATTAAGTTCAACTACCGGATCAATAGTTACTATAACTCCAACTGTAGCCGGCACGTATACTTATACTGTAGCTGCAGATGATAATGTTCCGGTAACTGGTTGTGCTAATACTGCTACAATAACGGTAACGGTTAATCCAAACCCGGTTATTACTTCAGCAACAGCAAGCCCTGCAACACTTTGCGCCGGTGGAACCAGTACGTTAACTGGACAAAGTACAACACTTGTTACAAACAATGCAACTATTACAGGTACACCAACTACTACCCTCAATACTACCGGTAGTGTATATCGTACCGGTGCAGGAAATGCCTTCCAGGTAAAAGCACAATTCCTGGTTAAAGCGAGTGAATTAATTACCGCAGGTTACACAGCTGGAAATATCAGTAGTTTAGGTTTTACAACAACCACTACAACCGGTACCAATTCCGATATGGAAATACGAATTGGACATACATCAGCAACTGCACTTACGACTACTTTCCTAACGGATCCGATGACAACAGTATTTACAGCTGCTACATTTACACCACTTGCAAACCAGTTGAATACGCATGTATTCCAGACACCTTTCGCATGGGATGGCGTTTCAAACATTGTAATTGAAGAAAGACATGTGAACCAGGCAGCTTTGGGAACATCTACCTGTGTAACTTTTAATTTTGGATATACAGCGAATGTCCAGGTAGCAACCGCAACAGGTTTCACAGCAACTACAGGTACAACAAGTACTTCAAGGCCGATTATGACGTTTGCTGGTATGTCGGGTTCAAATCTCACTTCAAGTTACAATTGGGTTTGGAACCCGGGTAATATTTCAGCAGGTAATACCGGTATAACTACAGTTAATATTTCAACTACAACAACATACACGGTAACAGCCACAAACCCTGTAACAGGTTGCTTTAGCAATTCATCACCTGTTACTGTTTCGGTTTCACCGGTAGGAGCAAATCTTACAGCAACACCGTCTGCAGCCATTTGCGCAGGTTCTTCGGTAACATTAAATGGTGGTGCAACAGGTGGTGGTCCGTTCACCTATGCATGGGCTTCAACACCTGCAGGATCATATGCAACTACTGCAAGTATAAATGTTACACCAACTGTTACTACTACTTATACGGTAACAGTTACGGATGCATGTAGTAATTCAACAACGTCAAGCTTAACAGTAACAGTAAATCCATTGCCAACGGCAGGAATAGCTGAAGGGCCAGCGCCGCTTAATGTTTGTCATCCATCAACACAATTGTTGACTGCTTCAACAGATATTGGTACAGCAAGTTACCAGTGGACGTTGAATGGAGCCAATATCAGTGGAGCTACCAATCCTACTTATACTGTTAGCGGTGTGAGTTCAGGTACATATAGGGTGATTGTTACAAATACTTCAACTAATTGTCCAAACACTTCAGCCGGTGTTGTGGTATCAGTTAATCCGGTACCGGTAGTTAATAATGTAATGGCGAGTCCTGCTACTATTTGTGCCGGTGCTTCTTCAACTTTGTCAGCAACGAGTATAGTAAACAATCCACTAAGTATTAAGAGAGGTACAGGTACAACTGGATTTACAGGTGCCGGTAATCCATACTGGCGCAGTAATAGTGCCGATGGATCAAGGTTCCAGTTCCTTTATAAAGCCTCCGATTTGTTAACCCTTGGTTTGACAGCGGGCCCAATTGATGCGATCACTTTAAAAGTGACTACGTCGCCGGTAACTTCATCATCTTATTTTGATGGTTTTACCATTTCAATGGGACATACAACTGCATCTGCTCTTACGGCAACATGGCAAACAGGTTTACAACAGGTGAAAAATCCTATCGCTAATCATATACCTCTTTCCGGCGACAATACGTACAATTTTGATAATCCATTTATATGGGATGGCGTTTCAAATATTGTAATTGGATTCTGTTATAACAATGATCTTACAGGAACCTGTACAACCTGTACCGGATCTACGCTTGCAGTTGAATACACAGCTTCTGCATATACAGGTGCATCAGCTTATTACTATGAAGTGATCACAACAGCCGGCAGGGATATGTGTGGCGCAACAAATACTGCTACATTACAAACAGGTTTGCCAAATGTGACTTTCATACGAACTTTCACAAATGGTACTGCTGGTCTTAACTGGCAATGGAACCCTGGTGCATTGGCAGGTGCTTCAGTAAGTGCTTCTCCAACTACTACAACTGCATATTCAGTTACTGCAACGAATCCAACAACAGGTTGCTCAACAACATCTGCGCCGGTAACAGTAACGGTTAATCATGTTGGAGCTACACTTAGTGGAGGCGCAACTTACTGTGCGGGCCAGGGTAGTACAACGACGAACCTAAGCATAGCATTAACAGGCGCTGGTCCGATGGAGTGGAACATTATCTCCAGGTGCAATTCCATTCAGCGGAAGCAGCAGCCCTATCACAGTAAGTGTTACTCCATCATCAACAACAACCTATACAATTGCAACCTTAAATGGTTCTGTATGTACAGCCACGCCCGCTGATTTAACAGGTAGTGCAATAGTAACTATTAACCCTGTTCCTGCAACACCAACCATAACGCCTGCGGGACCAGTAACACAATGTGGAGGTACAGTTACATTAACTGCATCAGCACCTGGTGCATGGCAGTGGAACCTGGAAGGTTCGCCAATAGGCGGAGCAAACAATCAGACACTTGTTGTATCAGCTTCGGGTAATTATTCAGTAACTGTTACCAATGAGTTTGGTTGTAGCGTTACATCTGCAGTAACAAGTGTAACGATCAACCCTGTACCTGCAACACCAACGATCAGTGCCGGTGGCCCGATAACATTCTGCGCCGGCGGATCAGTTACACTAACCTCATCATCAGCTACCAATAATCAATGGAACCTGAATGGCGCACCAATAGGAGGGGCAACCAACTCAACACTGGTTGTAACAGCTTCTGGTGATTACACTGTAACTGTTACCAATGGCTTTGGTTGCACTGCAACATCAGCGATCACAACGGTAACGGTTAACCCATTGGCAGCAAATCCAACAGCAAGTGTTGTACAACCAACCTGCGCATTGGGAACCGGTACGATCAATGTGACGGCACCATTGGGAGCAGGTAATACTTATAGCATTGGAGGCCCGTTCCAGAGCAGCCCAAGCTTCCCTGGTGTTAGCCCTGGTACTTATACAGTATATGTACAGAATTCAGCAGGTTGTTTCTCACCAGCAACAACAAATGTTACGGTGAATCCTCAACCATTTACACCAGGAGCTCCTGTGGTAACAGGTATTGTGAACGTTTGTCCTTTCATAGGCGTTGCTGGCGCAGCCGGACAACTTACCTATACTGCAACAGCAACTGGCAACGGAACACAAACCTTCAACTGGGTGGTACCGCCAACATTGGTAACCATCGTATCGGGTCAAGGCACACCAAATCTGGTGTTGAGCTTTGCAAATGGTTTTGCAACACAGCCTAACAAACAGATACGCTTAACTGTTACCAATGAGTGTGGAACAAGTACAATGACGATCTACTACTTATTGGCACAGATACCAAATACACCGGCTCCGATCGTTGGACCAACAGATGCATGTCCATTACTTGGCGGTCCTGCAGTAGCTTATACAATAACAAAAGCACCGGGTGCAAAAGAATACTTCTGGTCAGTACCTGCAGGTGCATCGTTCACACGTCCAAATGGAGTAGGTGTTAACGATACCACGATCCTTGTAAGCTTTACAGCAGGCTATGCTACAGGGCCGATCACCGTACAATCAAGCAATGATTGTGGTGTGAGTGGAATAAGGAGCCTTACAGTAACACGTATCGCACCATCGCAACCAAATATCATCAGTGGTCCAACCAATGCATGTCCATACATTACACCGAATGCACCTGCAATTTATACAGTTCCTGCAGTACCGGGTGTAACATACACATGGTCTGGTACGAACGGGGCAGTGATGAGCTCTCCGCAAGGCAGCAACACGATGTCTGTTAGTTATCCAATCGGTTATACCGGAGGAACGATCAGTGTAACTGCAAGTACGGGTTGCGGAACAAGTGCGCCAAGGAACCTGACGATCACAACACTGAATCCTGCAACACCAGGCAATATAGATGTGGTACAAACCCATTTCTGTGGAGATGCTAATGGAAGGGAATTCACATATGCGATCTCAGCAATGCCAGCCAATGCAACATCTGTTGTATGGACAGTACCAACAGCAGCCGGTGCAATACTGTTAAGCGGGCAGAACACAACGCAGATCACGGTAAGATATCCAAATACCGCTGTAACCGGAACAGTAACCGTTCAGGCTGTGAATCCATGTGCAAACAGTGTGATCCGCTCAGTGAATGTTAAACTGGCGGCATGTCCTGTAACATTTGCAGGTAATAACGCTGGTACTAACGGCACAGCAGAATCGAAAGGAGCAATAACACCTGCAAAGGTATCAACTCCTGCATCTGCACTGGCAGAAGCAATGGAAGTTAAGATCTTCCCGAACCCAACCGTAAGCGACTTCAAACTGGAAGTACTTACCTCAGGAACAGAAGAGATCACAGTACGTGTGCTGGATAACTTAGGAAGATTATACAAGAACTTCAAAGTAATGCCATATCAAACCATTGCATTGGGCGCAGAACTAAAAGCCGGATCTTATTTAGTAGAAGTAAGACAAGGTAAAACAGTGAAGACGACCAAGGTGATCAGGTTTTAAACAATGGACAGTTAACAATTGTAAAATGATAAAGAGCGCCCCGATCAACCGGGGCGCTCTTGTTTTATTGAATAGAATGATCTGGAATTAATAGTTTGGTGTTTCAGGCCATTAAGCTTCAAACTCTAAACCCCAGCTACCAGGCATCACGTATCCGGTATCCCGAATCTTTTACTCAGAACTCAGAACTCAGAACTCAGAACTCAGAACTCAGAACTCAGAACTCAGAACTCAGAACTCAGAACTCAGACGTATCACCCCAAAATAATGCCTGCCAATCTTTGCTGGCATCATTATTAACCTTATATTTATGGCCGAATAAGTTTATCCACCCTTACAAAAGTACCTGCCCATTACCATAAAGCTGTATTTTTTGACCAGAAAGCCAAAATAGAAACAAGCCGCCGTTTCCAAAACCAACCGACCCCCTTACAAAACACAATCTCGTCAGGATATTTTTGACTGGATAGAAGAAGCTATCCGGCAAAACAATTTTTATTTTATCCTCGACATTTTGGAAATCTAGATTGACGTATGAAAGACATTTACTTTAGTTTTTTAAGGTTGGTAATGACTCCTTTTGAAAAGGCGTCGATATTCCGCACCATGGAGCATCCGCAACGCAGCATGCAAAACCAACTGGTATTACAACCGCTATCTTCCTCAAAACAGTTTTCTTATATCATAACAAAAAAACAGCACCAGATGCAAACGTTTACTAAAACAACAAACAAGCAGTGCACAGGCTTTAATTATTTTTCACGTTCTGTGATTACACTGCTGGTTCTGATCCTTTCCCTATTCACGGTTAATGTGAGGGCGCAAATATCCGTTACCGTTAGTGGTACTGCGGTTACTACGCCTGCCCTGGGAGCATCCTATACATCACTTGCCAATGCATTAACGGCGGTGAATGCGATTTCCGCTTATCCAACTCCGGGTACGATCGTGTTAACCCTTGGAGCAGGGGGAACAGAAACTGCGCCGCCAACAGGTCTTGTGATCGGTAGTGCAACACTAAACCCATTGTTAAGTTCCACCAATACGATCACCATCGTTAAAGCCAGTGGTACTGTTACATTGAATGCGGGTGTGGGTACTGCAACCCCAGGTAGTTCAGCACCGGACGGTATCATTAGCATAAGGGGTGCTGATTATATCACCATCGACGGGTTAACATTAACTGACGGTAATGCTGCCAATCCAGCCAGTATGGAGTTTGGTATAGGGTTGTTTAAAACAAGTGTAACCGATGGTGCGAATAATAATACGATCCAGAATTGTACGATCAATATGCAAAGGGTGAACAATGCTGCGGCAACGGCTCCATTGCTTGACGGTTCAGTTGGTATTGAAGTTATAAATGCTACTGCTGTTGCCGCAACAACAGGGCTTACACCTACAAGTGCTGCCGGTACAAATTCGAATAATAAATTTTATGCAAATACAATTAATGGGGGGAATATTGGAATTGGACTTAACGGATATGCGGCATCATCTCCTTTTACATTGGGAGATAACAATAATGATATAGGTGGATCTTCTGTATCAACAGGAAACATCATTTTGAATTTTGGTGGAGCTGCTTCTGCTGCTAACCCTGCAGCTGGTATCAGGGCAAACAACCAGTGGGGTATTAATATTTCTTACAATGATATTAATAATAACAATGGTTCAGGTGTGAATCACGTTACTACATTGCGTGGTATCTACGCACAGGCAGGAACAAGCGCAAATGCGACGATCAATAACAATACCATCACTTTAAAAGCTGCAGGTACAACCACGGCAAGTACTGGTATTGAGAATGCTATTGGATCTACCGCTGCAGCTAATACAGTTAATATTAATAACAATATCATACAGAATTGTACTTATACATCGGCTACAACTGCAACTTTCTCCGGGATCCTTACAAGTGCAACAGCAACCAATGTAAATACAAATTTCAACCAGATTATCAATAATGCAATTGGTACAGCGGGTGTCGGAAGTGGAGCTACGTTCCAGGGTATTTATAATTCCGGGTCTTCTACAAACTTTACTGCCAACTCAAATACAATATCAGGGAACACGATCCAAAATAGTTTTGGTACGATGCATTGTCTTCGTGGTTCAACCTCAACTGTTATTTGTAATAGCAATACTATTACGAACAATTCATTTCCAAACAGCTCCGGTGCAACTGCGTGTATCCTTTATGGAATTTATGATGTATCGGCGCCGGTAAACGAAACCTACCAGAATAATAATATTAACAATCTTACTATTACCGGTAACAATACTGCAACAACCAATGCTATTTATGGTATTAGTAATGTAACAGCAGCTGGTACTAAAGTATTTTCGGGAAACAACGTTAATAACCTTTCTTTCTCAAGCTCAAGCACAGGATATGCATTAGTAGTTGGTATCAGGAATGCTTATGGTGCCACTTCTGATATTTCTAAGAATACGATACATACACTTAGCTCAACAGGTACAACACCTACTGTTGCAGGTATATTCATTGGGGTTACTACTGCTACAACGATAAACGTTTTCAATAATGTTATCGGCAACCTGAGTACACCGGCCAGTACGGGTCATAATTTATATGGAATCTATTGCGGTACGGTTGGTACAAGTTATAATATCTATTATAACACTGTTTACCTATCGGGAACAAGTACAGGAACCGGTTTCGCAAGTTCTGCAGTGTATATGTCTTCAACAACACCAACAACAACACTCATTAATAATATCCTGGTTAATCTTACAACACCTACAGGAACAGGACTTGCTTCGGTTATCAGGAGAACATCTACAGCATTTACAGGTTGGGCGGCTTCATCCAATAACAATTTATTGTATGCAGGAACACCTTCTGCATCCAATGTAATATATTATAACGGTACAGCTGCTTATGGAACCAATACATCTGCATTTGGCCCCGCCGGAACTGCAGGAACTTTTCAAAACCATGTAGCTGCCAGGGAATCTTTATCACGTACGGAAACAATTTCTTCTACCCCGGGCGTTTTCTTCCAAAGCCTTACCGGCCCTGCAACAGGATCAAGCAGTACATTCCTTCACCTGGTGAGCGGGATAACAACTTTTGCTGAAAGTGGTGGAACTCCGATAAGTGGATATACGGATGACTATGATGGTAATACACGTAATGCAACAACACCTGATATGGGTGCAGATGAATTTGCAGGAACCCAGGTGCCTGTTGTTACCATAAACAGTGTATCAATTAATCCTACAGGAAATCTATGCGTAGCTGCAGGCAGAACCGTAACTGCAAACATAACAATAGGTGGAAGTGCTGCTAGTTCTATTACATTAAACTATAGTTTTAATGGTGGTGCATCTGTTCCGGTAACGATGACCGGTGGTACGAATACGCCTGGTGTTACATCAAACTGGACTGCAACAATTCCTGTTGGATCACCTGTAAATGCATCTGTTGCATGGAATGTAACAGCAATCGATCCTTTGATCACACGTGTAACTGCAGGAACTTCTTATGCGGATGAACCATTATTAGGAGCTTCTATTGCTATTTCAGGAACGCCGAACCCGGTTTGTGAAGGATCGCCGGTAACACTCACAGCTACAACAGCAGTTGCCGGAGCTACAGTTAATATAGGTACAGGTTCAACAACATCTGCAACATATAGTGGTCCTTTTTACAGCTTATACAATAATAAGCACTGGCAAATGCTGATCAAAAAATCTGAACTGGATGCTGCAGGTTTAAGTGCGGGTAATATTACTTCACTTACTTATTATACTACTGCAATTGATGGTACCGATCTTAACCTTGATTTCTCTGTAAAACTGGCCAATAGCAATGCTGCAGATATGACTGCTTTCGTAACTACTGGGTTTACCCAGGTTTATTCAATTGCAACTTTCTCGCCGGTAGTTGGAGCCAATACCATCAATTTTACAACACCATTTAACTGGAATGGTACATCTGGTATCGTTGTAGAAATTTGCTTCGGTAATAACACAAATACCAATACCTTGTCGAGTACCGCTAAAGTGGATCCAACAACCTTTGTGTCTGTAAGGGAAGAGCATACTACTACTACCGGTGGAACCGGGGGATCAGTGATCTGTAGTAATACCGGAACTGCATCAAATACCTATTCTGTAAGACCACAAATTTCTTTCAGTGGTTTTGGTAATGTTCCACTTGCAAATTATCAATGGAAAATAGGCGCTACAAATGTTGGAACCGGAAATCCATTTACTCCAAGTCCTTTATCAGCTACTACATATACTGTTGTAGGAACCGATGCAAATGGTTGCTCGGTAACATCTCCCGGCTATACAGTTAATACGCAGGCTGGCCCTCCACCTCCTAACGGTAACAACTCAACGCAATGCGGTACTGGCGTACCGGGTGCGTTCGTAACATCCGGTGGCGGAGGTGCAGGCTTCAAATGGTATAGTGCCCAGCTTGGCGGAACCTTATTACAGGCAAGCGGTGGTACCTATACCGGTTCAATTAGCTCAACGACTCATTTCTGGGTTTCAGAATCAAACGGAACCTGCGAAAGTTTGCGCACAGAAGTTATAGCTACTGTTGCTCCTGCAGATCCGGTGCAAGCTTCGGTAAATAATAATGCTCCATGTCTTAATACTTCTATTCAATTGAGTGCAGCTAACACAGCAGCAGTTCCGGTAAATAATTACACTTATAGCTGGAATGCTTCGCCTTTATCGGGAAGTGGTCTGTCTGGTCCAACAGCCGGAAACCCGCTTTCTATAGTTCCTACTGCAACTGGTACATACACATATACTGTAACAGCTACTGATGCAACTGCCGGATGTGTAACGACTTCAACTGTTACAATAACTGTTAAGTCATTACCAGTTATATATTCTACAACAGCAGTACCTAATACGATATGCGCCGGAAGTAGTACTACACTAAACGGAATAACAGCTTTGATAAATGCCGGAACCGGCACAATAGGAGCAGGGGCATCAACCACAACAGACTATAATGGCCCTTTCTATAGTAACTGGTCGAATAAGCATATGCAAATCATGATAAAGTCTACTGAATTGTCTGCAGCTGGTTTCCAGGCAGGGAATATGACAGGAATGACTTTTTATACTACTACGATCGATGGAACAGATTTTAACCAGAACTTCTCAATAAAAATGGCACAAACGGCCAATACAGATATGGCTGCTTTTGTTACCACTGGTTTAACAGAAGTATATACTGTCTCCACTTTTTCGCCGATTGTAGGTGCAAATAATATAACATTCTCAACGCCTTTCAACTGGAACGGAACTTCAAATATTGTATTTGATATATGCTTTGGTAATTCCGGAAGTTCAGCTACGATATCAAGTACTGCTGTTACAGATGCTACTTCCTTTGTTTCAGTTATAAAAACATACACCGGGTCTGCAACGGCTTCAACTACTGCCTGCCCGAATACTACAACAAATTCAAGTACTTACTCTGCAAGACCTAAAATATCGATTAATGGACAGGTGGGAACTACAGGTCCGGGAACACTAAACTGGTCATGGCAGCCAGGGGCACTATCTGGTAGTTCCGTAACCGCATCACCTGCAGTAACAACAGTATATACTGTTACAGGTACTGATCCCGTTACTACCTGTAGCAACACAGGAACGGTAACGGTAACGGTTAACCCACTGCCACCGGCACCATCAGGAAATAATTCAGAACATTGCGGTAATGCAATTCCTACAGCTTCCGTTTCTTCAAATTCGCTTGAGCCCAACCCTGTGTTCAAATGGTATAATGCAGCAAGTGGTGGTACATCACAGCAAACAGGAACGTCAACAACCTACCTGGGGTCTATTGCTGCGACCACAAGTTTCTGGGTAGCAGAAGTATCTTCATTTGGTTGTGAAGGCCCGCGTGCGCAGGTAACGATCACGGTTTCAAATGCTGATCCAATTACGGTTAACGCCAGCAGTCTTACAATTTGTCCCGATCAGTCTACGGATATAAGTTCGGTCTACACACCTGATTTTAATACGTATTCAGTATTTGAACTTACTGCATCAGGTGGCGCAGCAAGCGGTGTAACAGGAACGGTTAGCCTAACTGCAAACGGAACCGGTACAAATCCATATACAGTTACGCCAACTGCTTCAGGAACGTATACATATACGATCACAGCTACAGATCCTGATAAGGGTTGTATTACAACCGGGTCAGTAGTAGTAACGGCAAGAACACGCCCGGTAATAAGTACTGTGACAGCAACACCAGCTACAATTTGTACTGGTCAATCTTCTCAACTTGAAGCAAAAGCCAATATTGGCGATCCGCTTAATGTGAAATTGGGTACAGGAACAAGTGGTTTCTCGGGGGCAGGTAATCCTTATTGGAGGCAAAACAATGCAGATGGATCTAAATTTCAGTTCCTGTATAAGGCGGCTGATCTGATTAATATAGGATTAACGGCCGGGCCAATCAATGCGATTGTATTTAATGTAACTACATCGCCGGTTACCGCAGCTTCATTTTATAACCAGTATACTATATCTATGGGGCATACCAATGCTACTGCATTGACTACAGTATGGCAGCCAAATATGCAGCTTTGTATGAATCCGATAGATCATGTACCTGTTACGGGTGATAATACTTACAATTTCGATTTCCCATTTGTATGGGATGGAGTATCTAATATCGTTATACAGGTATGTTATAATAACGATCCTACAGGTACATGTACTACGTGTACAGGTAGTAACCTGTCTGTTGAATATACTGCCTCAGTAGGATATGCAGCATCTGCTTACTATTATGAGTTGATCACTGTTGCTAACAGGGATATGTGTGGCGCCGTTGATGCTGCTACAACACAAACAGGACTGCCAAACTGCAGATTCATACGCAGTTTTGTAAATAATACTTCTCTATATACGTGGCAGTGGAATCCTGGTGCACTTTCAGGGCCAATCGTAACTGCGAGTCCAACAACAACTACGGTTTATACAGTAACAGCTACTGACGCCAACGGATGTACGAATAGTATGCCTGTGACTGTAAATGTACTGGATCTTCCAAATGCACCTGTAGCGCACAACTCTACTCAATGTGGATATGCTGTTCCTACTGCTTCTGTAACTACAGGAGGTGCAAACGGAACTTATAAATGGTACAGTGCACAAACCGGTGGCACATTATTACAAACTGGTGGAAGTACTTATACAAGCCCGATTGCTGTAACTACCAGCTTGTGGGTGTCTGAATCAAATGCTACATGTGAAAGCTTACGTACAGAAGTTATCGTAACGGTAAATCAACCTGATGCTGTAACAGCATCGGTAGATCATAATATTATTTGTTTCGGTGCAGGTATTCAGCTAAGTGTTGCTCAAATAGGTTCTTCAAACACATATACCTATTCATGGTCAGCTTCACCAGCTTCAGGAAGTGGTATAGCAACTACACTCAATGGAACGCCTGTGTCTGTCACACCAACTGCAGCGGGTACTTATACGTACACCGTTACTGCATTTGATCCGAATACCGGCAATCCGGGCCAGGGAACATGTACAGTGATATCAACTGTTGTAGTAACAGTAGGTGCAATCCCTGTTATTACATCTGCTACCGCTACACCTTCAACAATATGTGCGGGCTCTACCGTTACATTAAATGGACAAAGTGTACCAACAGGTCCTGGATCAGCAACAATAGGAGCAGGTGCATCATCGATCAGTAGTTACAATGCGCCATATTATAGCTTGTATTCAAATAAGCACATGCAGATCTTGTTGAAGGCATCTGAACTTACAGCTGCAACACTTCCTCATTCAACAACGATTACCTCAATTAGTTTCCCAACAACTGCAGGAACTATTGCCCATACTGATTATTCAATAAAGATGGCGAATACTACTGCGACAGACCTGAATAATTTTGTTACTACAGGATTTGTGCAGGTTTATTCCGCATTGACACAGGCACAGACTGCCAATACAAATAACACAATTATACTTACTACGCCATTCGCATGGGATGGTGTATCAAATATTGTAATAGAAGTTTGTTCTGGTAATGCAACTGCTACTACTACAATCAGCAGTTCATCCCCTGGTGATGCAACATCTTATGTTTCGGTTCGTGAAGAACATATTACTACAGCTCCAGGTACTGCAGGTGCTGTAATTTGTAGTACGGTTGGAAATGCAACCAATAGTTATGCAGTAAGACCTAAGATCATTCTTGGTCATAGTGGTGACAATATTACCAGTACATTTAACTGGGTTTGGAACCCGGGCAATCTCTCAGGAAGTTCACAAACTGTTAATCCGATGACTTCGGTTACATATACTGTAACGGCTACCAATCCATCAACAGGTTGTACTTCTGCGCCTGGTATAGTTCCAGTGACTGTAAACCCGGTACCTGTAACACCAACTGGAACCAATTCTGTTCAATGTGGTTTTGGAGTGCCTACAGCTTCTGTTTCAGGCGCAGGTGGAACATATAAATGGTATAGTGCTCCAACGGGAGGTACATTATTGCAATCATCAACTTCGAATACTTACAATACCGGTATCAGTACAACAACAGATTTCTATGTTGCTGAAAGTAATGGTAATTGCGAAAGCGATCGTGTTCATATAACCGTTACAGTTACTACCGCTGATGCTGTGTCAGCATCGGTAGATGATAATCTTGTTTGTCCAAACGAAACAATACATTTAAGTGCTGCTAATACAGCATCTTCTCCAATAAATACATATACTTATAGCTGGACCGCAACTCCTGCCGCAGGAAGTGGTATTCCATCAGGTAGCGTTCCGGGTTCGCCGGCAGCTGTAACGCCAACTTTAACGGGTACATATACATATACTGTGCTAGCGCAGGATAATACACTTGGTTGTGCAACAACTGCAACTGTTACCGTTACTGTAAATGCGGTTCCGGTGATTAGTTCTATAACGGCAAATCCAACATCAATATGTGCCGGTGCAAACTCTACGCTTTCTACAGTAATTACCAATGCAGGCCCTGGGTCTGCAACGGTTGGAACGGATAATGCGGGCACGAAAATTAATACAACAGCAGTTCCTTACAGAACAGGTGCTACTACCGGTAACCAATACAAGTCGCAATATCTTGTACTTGCAAGCGAATTAACCAGTGCCGGATTTTACACTGGTAATTTCACATCGCTTGCTTTTACAGTTAATTCCGGAGGTGGTGGAAGCATGTCGAACCTGACATTTAAAATCGGTAATACATCAGCAACGAGTACAAATACAACTTATCTTACCCCAACGTTTACAACTGTGCTCACACTTGCAAGTTATGCACCTGTGGTAGGTGTAAACTCGCATACTTTCACCACGCCATTCTTCTGGGATGGTACTTCAAATATTGTTGTTGAGGTTTGCGGTACTTTGGCCACTGCCGGAAGTGGTTGTACAATGGCTACTTATACAACAGGAGTTAATACAACAATTGGTAACACGGGATCAACCACAGGTTGTGCAGATGCTACCGGTACAGCAATATCTCTTGCAAGACCTGTAATGACATTCGGAGGACAGGTTGGAACCAACCAAACAGCAAGTTATAACTGGTTATGGAACCCGGGTGCTGCTACAGGAAGTTCTATAACAGTTACTCCGTCGGCAACAACAACTTATACTGCAACAGCTACAAGTCCGGCTACAGGTTGTTCAAGCTCAGCAACTGTAACAGTTACTGTTAATGTAGTGCCACCTGTACCTACTGCAACAAATTCAACCCAGTGCGGTTTGCATGTTCCAACTGCATCTGTAACAAGTACAGGAGGAACTGTTAAATGGTATAGTGCGCCAACCGGCGGAACATTGCTGCAAAGTTCTACTGCTACAACATATCAAACGGCGATCAATGCTACAACTACATTCTATGTTTCAGAAAGTAATGGAAATTGTGAAAGTGGACGTGTAGCGGTTACCGTTACAGTAACTACACCTGATGCAGTTGTTGCAAGTGTAGATGATAATACAGCATGCCCTAACCAGACGATACATTTATCGGCTGTAAACAACGCATCTTCTCCGGTGAATACATATGCATATACATGGACTGCAACACCTGCAGCAGGAAGCGGTATTCCTACAAGTACAACAGGTTCACCTGTTGCCATAACGCCAACTGTTCAGGGGGCTTATACATATACAGTAACAGCTGAGGATGCGTCACTTGGTTGTGTTACTACGGCAACTGTAACTGCTACTGTTAATCCATTCCCGGTGATTACTTCTGTGTCAGCTACTCCACAAACAATTTGTGCCGGAAGTTCCGCATCTTTAAATGCAACAAGTATTGTGTATGATCCGGTAGGTATCAAGAGAGGTACAGGTACATCAGGATTTACAGGTGCCGGTAATCCATACTGGCGCAGCAATAGTGCCGATGGATCAAGGTTCCAGTTCCTGTATAAAGCATCTGATCTGTTAGGTCTCGGTTTAACGGCAGGCCCAATAGATGCGATCACATTAAAAGTTACAACTTCTCCGGTAACAGCATCATCTTATTTTGATGGCTTTACCATTTCAATGGGGCATACAACTGCATCTGCTCTTACGGCAACATGGCAAACAGGTTTGCAACAGGTGAAGAATCCTATTGCTAACCATATACCGGTAACCGGCGACAACACTTATAATTTCGACAATTCATTTGTATGGGACGGTGTTTCAAATATTGTAATTGGATTCTGTTATAACAATGATCTTACAGGAACCTGTACAACTTGCACCGGATCTACACTTGCAGTTGAATACACAGCTTCTGCATATACAGGTGCATCGGCTTATTATTATGAAGTGATTACCACTGCAGGAAGGGATATGTGTGGCGCAACCAACGCTGCTACATTGCAAACAGGTTTGCCAAACGTTACGTTTATACGTAATTACCGCAACAATACCTCTTTCTATAACTGGAGCTGGAGCCCGGGGAATATTCCAGGAGTTAATCCTACAGTATCGCCAACAACAACTACGGCATATACAGCTACAGCAACAATTCCTGCAACTGGTTGTAGTGTGAATGCTGCGCCGGTAACGGTAACGGTTAATCATGTTGGAGCTTCACTTAGTGGAGGCGCAGCTTATTGTGCTGGTCAGCCAACAACCACTAATTTGAGTATCGCATTAACAGGCGCCGGTCCATGGAGCGGAACATTATCTCCTGGAGCAATTCCGTTCAGCGGAAGCAGCAGCCCTATCACGGTAAGTGTTACTCCATCATCAACAACAACCTATACAATTGCAACCTTAAATGGTTCTGTATGTACAGCCACGCCCGCTGATTTAACAGGTAGTGCAACAGTAACTATTAACCCTGTTCCTGCAACACCAACCATAACGCCTGCGGGACCAGTAACACAATGCGGAGGTACAGTTACATTAACTGCATCATCACCTGGTGCATGGCAGTGGAACCTGGAAGGTTCACCGATAGGTGGGGCAAACAATCAAACACTTGTTGTATCAGCTTCTGGTAATTACTCAGTAACTGTTACCAATGAATTTGGTTGCAGTGCTACGTCTGCTGTTACATCAGTAACAATCAATCCATTACCTGCAACACCAACGATCAGTGCCGGTGGCCCGATAACATTCTGTGAAGGAGGATCAGTTACCTTAACATCATCATCAGCTACCAATAATCAATGGAACCTGAATGGCGCACCAATAGGAGGGGCAACCAACTCAACACTGGTTGTAACAGCTTCTGGTGATTACACAGTAACTGTTACCAATGGCTTTGGTTGCACCGCAACATCAGCGATCACAACGGTAACGGTTAACCCATTGGCAGCAAATCCAACAGCAAGTGTTGTACAGCCAACCTGTGCATTGGGAACCGGTACGATCAATGTAACGGCCCCATTGGGAGCAGGTAATACTTATAGCATCGGCGGTCCGTTCCAGAGCAGCCCAAGCTTCCCTGGTGTAAGCCCTGGTACCTATACCGTATATGTCCAGAATTCAGCAGGGTGCTTCTCACCAGCAACAACAAATGTTACGGTGAACCCTCAACCATTTGTACCAGGAGCACCAGTAGTAACAGGTATTGTGAACGTTTGTCCTTTCATAGGCGTTAATGGCGCAGCAGGTCAACTTACATATACTGCTACAGCAACTGGTTTTGGAACGCAAACCTTTAACTGGGTGGTGCCACCAACATTGGTTACAATTGTATCCGGACAAGGCACGCCAAATCTTGTACTAAGCTTCCAGAATGGTTTTGCAACACAGCCGAATAAGCAAATACGCTTAACCGTTACCAACCAGTGTGGAACAAGCACCATGACGATCTACTACCTGGCAGCCCAGATACCAAATACACCGGCTCCGATCGTTGGACCAACAGATGCATGTCCATTACTTGGCGGTCCTGCAGTAGCTTATACAATAACAAAAGCACCGGGTGCAAAAGAATACTTCTGGTCAGTACCTGCAGGTGCATCGTTCACACATCCAAACGGATTGGGTGTTAACGATACCACGATCCTTGTAAGCTTTACAGCAGGCTATGCTACAGGACCGATCACTGTACAATCAAGCAATGATTGTGGTGTGAGTGGAATAAGGAGCCTTACAGTAACACGTATTGCACCATCACAACCAAATATCATCAGTGGTCCAACGAATGCATGTCCATACATTACACCGAATGCACCTGCAACTTATACAGTTCCTGCAGTACCGGGCGTAACATATCAATGGTCAGCAAGTAATGGAGCTGTATTGAGTTCAGCACAGGGCAGCAATACCATGACAGTTAGTTATCCAATCGGATATACCGGTGGAACGATCAGTGTAACGGCAACGACTGGCTGCGGAACAAGTGCAGCAAGGAACCTGACGATCACAACACTGAACCCTGCAACACCGAGTGTTCCGGATATTATCCAGACACATTTCTGCGGAGAAGTTGGTGGAAGGAAGTTTACCTATACGCTCAGCAGCATGCCAGCCAATGCAACTTCAGTTGTATGGACAGTACCGGCAGGAGCAACCTTCATCAACCTGACCCCGATCAGCATCGAGGTAACTTACCCTGATGCAGCAGTGAATGGAGTAGTAACAGTTCAGGCAACGAATCCATGTGCAAACAGTGTGATACGTTCTGTGAATGTTAAATTATCGGCATGTCCTACAGCATTTGCAGGAACCAATGCTGGTACTAACGGCACAGCAGAATCGAAGGGAGAAGTAAAAGCTGCGAAAGCAACCACTGTGGCGCCTGTACTGGCAGAAACAATGGAAGTGAAGATCTTCCCGAACCCAACGGTAAGCGACTTCAAACTGCAAGTACTTACATCGGGTACAGAAGAGATCACAGTACGTGTTCTCGACAATATGGGAAGGTTATACAAGAACTTCAAAGTAATGCCATATCAAACGATAGCATTGGGAGCAGAACTGAAACCCGGATCTTATTTAGTAGAAGTAAGACAAGGCAAAACAGTGAAGACGACCAAGGTGATCAGGTTTTAAACAATGAACAGTTGACAATGGATAGTTAACAATTGTAAAATGATAAAGAGCGCCCCGAATTGTCGGGGCGCTCTTGTTTTATCGCATGAAAAATGGTTTGGCATTATTCGTTTGATGTTTAAACAAATAACACCAGGCTTCAAACGCACACTACCAGGCATCACATATCCGCTATCCCGAATCTCATAACTCATAACTCATAACTCATAACTCATAACTCATAGTTCATAACTCATCCCCTAAATTTCATAACTTGTACTAATCATATATTTTTTCTGCAAAATCTGTTGATAAAATGACATAAAAATGCCTGAAAATCAAAAAAAAGGGTTTACTTTCACAGTCCAATCCTAATCCCTTTAAAGGCTGCTCACAGAATTAACCCTTTAATTTATTATTTATCTCGTTCATTGATGAGAAGTCCCCGATGCTTCTCTGTTTATCTGTTTTGCTTAGTATGAGAGTAATTGGTCGTTTTATTTTGAAATCCATTGATACAACAATCAAAGGTATTCCTGTACCTGATCTATGGTCCATAGATCAACTCTGATCATTTAAGCAACCCGCCACATTTATTTTCAAACACCAATACCAGGATTAACCGATAATTTTTATCAGAAATTAGTTTCAAATGCACAGATCTAAATTTATTTTAACCTGTATAGTAAAAGGTAAAGTAGAAATGGGTTTAGAAGTGCAACAGCAGGAGGTGATCTTTTTCACTAATATTCGAAATCCAAAATAGTAATACTAATAACAAAAAACACACACAGATGCAAACATCTACAAGCCCAAAAAAAGTTGGCGTTAATTATTTCCTGGTGACAATGATGATCCTTTTGATCTCTTTTTCATCACTAACTACATTTTCGCAAACCTATTTTACCGAAGGTTTTGAGTCGCAGTTCACACCGAATACATCAGCAGGGCCAAATGCACCTGCCGGATGGGCTCAAACACGTTTGGGAACATTATTTTTAGGTGCACCCGCTGCACCTACTGTTGACGGCGCAAAAGATTGGGCGCAATCTGTAAATACCGGTTCCAGTAATGTGTGGGCATCTAATACTGCTCCAAATTCGGGTACGGCACCTTATAATACTACTATAACAACATTACCTGCATCCTGCTTTGCGGGAACAGGTGCTGCATGGTTCAACGACGGTTATGCGGCAGGGTCAGGCACGGCAGGTCAAAATATAAGAAGGCTGGAATCACCAGTCATCAATTTAGCTTCCTCCACAAACCCAATCGTACAATTTTCTTACGCACTATATAACGGATCATGCACTATGAACCTGGTAGCTTCTGCTGATGGTGGAGCGAACTGGAATATAATAGGAACATATTCGAGTTTGGGTGCTTCTGCAACATGGTCAACTAAAGTTGCAGTATTGCCTGCAATATATAAAGTAGCAAATGCTAAAATCGGGTTTGTTGCAAACAATACCTGGGGTAGTTATGATCTTTTCTTAGATGCAGTAACAGTACGGGAAGGTGTTACCCCGGATGCAGCGCCAATTACATTCAGTGCTACTGCAGTAACCCAAACAAGCATGACCATTGGATGGACAGATAATTCAACCAATGAAACAGCATTCAGGGTTTATCGCTCAACTGATAATATAAATTTCACGCAGGTAGGTTCCGATATTGCATCTACTTCAACAGCTACAACAGGTACGCCCTATACTTCTCCCCAGACAGGCCTGAATGTAGGTACAACTTATTTTTACAGGATCGTATCTGTAGTTGATTATGAATCTGCTTTCTTAACAGGTTCACAGGCTACAAGCCCTGCAGGGAATATTGTTTCAACCGGTACAGGAGGAAACTGGAATACCGCTGGTACATGGGTTGGGGGAGTAGTACCTGGTGCCAATGATAATGTTACCATTGCCGACGCGGCTACCGTTACAGTAGATGTTACCACAGCTGTGGCCCTAAGCGTTACCGTTGGTAGCGGAGCAGGATCAGCTGCGATCTTACAGTATGATGGAACAACAACAGCCAAAACATTAACTGTTGGTGTAGGCGGTGTAATAATAAATGCAAACGGTACGGTTCGTTCGAATACAACAAGCCCCGCCTCCGCTACAAGCCATGTACTTTCAATAGCAGGAAATCTTACATTGAACGGGGCTGCAACATTTAATGGTAGCGCTTCTGCAAACAGTAAGTGTAATATTACATTTACAGGTGCAACAAATAATAGCTTTACTACTTCGGCAACGGCTTCTGTATCATTCAACACAGTTACGATCAATAAAGGAACTGCTGCAACCAATATCTTGGATTTTAATCCTGGTGCTGCATGGACAGCAACTGCGGGTTCACAAGGCTTTACAATTACAAATGGTACATTAAAGATCAGTGGTACTGCTACTATTTCCAGTGTTGTATTCAACGCAACAGCTTATTCAATCCCGTCAACCGGTGGATTCTGGCTTAATAACGCCAACTTTACAGTAACCGCTCAAAATGCTTCACCAACAAATACCGGTCTGTTAAGGATATCTGCAGGTACATATAATATTGGTACAGCAGCAGGTAATGCAATGAGTGGTTCGACAGGTCAATATAATATTGAAGGAGGAACTTTAAATATTGGTTCACGTATCACTTGTTCCGGTGCAGGTTCGTATACGCAGTCGGGTGGTATAGTTAATGTAACTACCATTGCATTGGGAAATACATCGACAAGTACTGGTGGTCTTGATTTTTCTTCTACAACTTCCAGTGTAACAATCTCCGGCGGGGTTATTAATCTGGTACAGGCGAATTCTTCAGCAACGCCGCTTGATTTCCGTTTTGCTTCAGCTACCGTTAATATAACAGGTGGTATTTTAAATGTTGGTACTGCTGCAACCGCTACTAATTTTACGTTCCGTATTTCAGGAGCTACTCCTGAAATGGTGATCGATAACACAACAAATAATAAACTGGTTAGTTTATTTGCTGCAAGTACAGTGTTTGGAAATGTGACGATCAGTTTCAGGAACTACTTTAAATTTAAATGCCTTTGGACTTACGCTTCGCGGCGCTATCACAAACAATGGTACACTTACTGCAAACGCTGCGGGTAGTGCACTTACCTTCCAGGGAACTGCTCTGCAAACGCTTGGACTTGGTACTGCAATAACTTCTAACCAGATCGCAAATATCACAGTAAATAATACAGCAGGTGTAGTAATCACTCCTTCTATACAGGTAAATACAAGTCTTACACTAACTGCCGGAAACCTTTCAAGCGGCGGTACGCTGACTATCGGTTCAGGTGCTGCAACAAGCTTTACTTTTATTAGTTCAGGCGGTACCGTTAGTGGAACCGTTACAAAGACCTACGGAACAGGAACAAATAATTTTACTTACAATGGAACTGCTGCACAGGCTACCGGTTTAGAATTACCGTCAGCAGTTGCAACAGGAACATTGACAATAAACAATGCTGCTGGTGTTACGTTGAGCAGTCCATTCTCTGTTCAGTTATTAACACTTACAGCCGGTAAATTAGCTACAACCAGTACGAATTTACTTACCATATCGGGAACGACTACTGGTAGTATTTCAGGAGGTTCTGCAACTGCTTATGTGAATGGTCCGCTTGCAAGAACATTGCCCGCAAGTACAACTACAGGTACATGGGCATGGCCGGTTGGAAAATCAGCTTACCAGTTGTTGGAGATACTTACCCCTACCACAAATGCGGCAGGGTCAGTGGTAGTACAGGCAGAAGCTTTCGATGCTAACCCCGGTGGTACATACAACGGACTTGTTTCATTAACCAATAACAGGTACTGGCAGGTATCGCCTGTTACAGGAGCAGGTGCGTTTACCGCTCCGGGTACGGTGAGACTTACTGAAACCGGTTTGATAGCTGCTACCAAAATTGGTCAGTCTGTTGCTACATCAGCAAATGGAACTTATACAAATGTTGGGGGCTCAGTCCTTGGAAGCACAATTTCCAATACAACAACGCTTACAAATTATGGTACAGGAGCTAATTCTACATTCTTTGTTACCGGTACACCAGGTGCATTTACCGGCGGCATTTTTGCAATTGGGCCAACAGCAAATGGTTCAACACTGCAGCCAGGCGGAGTAACATTGTATAATGGATTTTATCCTACATTAACTGCAGCAACAAACGCTATTAACAATTCGAGCCCTGCAGCAACCAATATAATTCTTGAGTTGCAGAATGATTATGTTTCAACATCAGAAACATTCCCGATCACTTCAACTTACCAGGGTACGGCTTCTTCAACACTTACGATCAGGCCACGCAGCGATAATGCAGGAACGTTGACGGTTAGCGGCTCAAATGCAACAGCTACGATCGATCTGAATACTGCAAAATTTGTGATCATCGATGGACGCCCGGGAGCGGCTGGTGCTGTAAAGGCACTTACGATCGGTAATACAAATGCTGCCGGTGCTGCTATCAGGTTTATCAACGACGCTACAGATAATATTGTAAGGTATACAAACCTTCAAAGTCAAAATGCCGGAACAAGTTCAGGTACTGTATTCTTTAGTACAACCACCGGCGCTAACGGTAATGATAACAACCTGATCGATAATAATGATATTCGTGATGATGGTACCGTAAATATGGCTGCCAATGGAATTTATTCATCAGGTACCACAACTACTGCAGCGCAGAACAACGATAATATTATTATTTCAAACAATAATATTTTCAATTTCTTCAGTGCAGGTAGTGCGAGCAATGGTATTTTATTAAGTTCATCAGGTAATGGTGGCTGGACGATCAATAACAACCGTTTTTATCAAACTGCTACAAGAACTTATACAACCGGCAACACGCATACTGCTATTAATATAGGTACCGGTGCCGGATACACGATCACTGGTAATACGATCGGTTTTGCAAATTCCACTGGAACAGGGTCAATGAATCTCCTGGGTATTTCAACAGTTGGTACATTCAGTGGCGCAAGTTTCCCTTCTTCTTATAGTTTGGGTACAGCTTCATTGAATGCTACTAAGTTCGTTGGTATCAGCGCAGCCTTTACAGCAGCAGGAACAGCGTCAAGCATACAAAATAATACGATTGCGGGAATTGCATTACTTTCTTCATCTACTACAGCAACCAGTGCAGGTATTTTATGTGGTATCAATGTAACGGCAGGTAATGCCAATATCGGTACGGTAACAGGTAATACGATTGGTGCAACCAGCGGACAGGGTTCTTTTTATGCTGCCACCAGTGGAACAGGTGGAGCAGTTGTCGGCATTTTTGCCAGCAGCGCCAATACATTGAATATCCAAAACAATAATATCGGTTCATTGGATGGTGTGGGAACAACAGCATCATTAAGTGGCGCAGTTACCGGTATAGACATTGGATCAAGCGCCTCGAATGTTACAGTAAGCAACAATACCATTGGTAATACCACTGCTGACAATATCAGGGTAGGGTATATATTAAATGGTGCCAATCTTTCAAATGCTGCAACAGGTACAGGAGTATTAACTTCAACATCAGGTAGTTCATCTGCTATTATTGGTATACGCTCTGCATCTACAGGTAACACTGTTGCCATCAACAGCAATACCCTGCAGGGATGGGTAGCATCGGGAACAGGTACTGCTGTAACAGGTGTTATTGCTACTGGTTCTATGAGTGGAACAACACCTTCAGTTAATACAAATAATAATATTATTGGTACGGCTTCATTGGATTGGATCCGTTATGCAGTTGCAAACTCTGGTGCACTAACCGGGATCAGCGTGGCCAATACAATTGCTACAACGCATTCTATTCAGAATAATAATATCCGTGGTATCACGCATTCAGTGGCAGGATCAAGTGCACATACTTATATCAATATAGCAGGTGCTACTGCTACCAACAATATTGCTACAGTAAATGGTAACTCATTTACCAACCTCAATGTAAATACTACAGGAACTATTGTATTCATCAACCATAATTATTCTCTTGCCTCAACTGGAACAATGAATCTGAATAACAATTCAATTGTAACAGGATTTACAAGAACTGGTGCGGGTGCTGTAACCTTTACTTCTACCAATGCAGCTTCGAGTAGCGGTTCTATTTTGAATGAGACAGGAAATAATTTCAGCAATATTACTGTAACAGGTGCATCAACACTAATCGGTATTAATAATACGGATGGAACAACTGGAACGATCAAAACGATCACCGGTAATACGTTGAACAACTGGAGTGGTACAACCAACTCAATTACGGGTATGAATATTAGTTATATCAATGGTGCCTCTGCGATCTCTACAAATACCATCACCAATTTTGCGGGCCAGGGTGCTATTACCGGTATCGCTATTAATTCTTCACAGAATTCTGGTGCGCCATTGAATGTTGCTTCAAATATTATCAATAACCTGGTGTCAAGCGGTACGGGAGGTGCAGTGATAGGTATTGCCTGTTCAAATACTTCACCAACAATTAATATCAATGCGAATACGATCAATACACTTTCATCAACAGGTACTTCTTCGGCAGTAACAGGTATATCTGTAACAGCTGGCACAGCAACAAGCACATTTGCAAATAAGAT
The DNA here is from genome assembly GCA_047601875.1 of Ferruginibacter sp. GTDB lineage: Bacteria > Bacteroidota > Bacteroidia > Chitinophagales > Chitinophagaceae > Ferruginibacter. The sequence continues at coordinate 4,244,477 of JASGIL010000001.1, forward strand.
TTATGACTTGTCGTCAACGGGTGTTACGCCGCTGGTATCCGGTATTTCTATCACCGCAGGTACAGCACAAAATGTTTATAACAATATTATCGGAGACCTTAGGGCAACAGCAGCAAGCAATGGAACTACAGATGTAGTAAGGGGTATAAGTGTTTCTTCAACTACAAGCTCATCTGCTATCAATGTTTATTACAATACAATACGCCTGGCAGGTTCGGGAGGAGTAAACTTCTCAACATCCGGTGTATTTCATGCAGCAAGTTCAACTGCTACAACGGCAACATTGAACCTGCGCAATAATATCATCATCAATCTTTGTTCGCCTTCAGGTACGGGTGTAGTGAGTGCATTGCGTCGTTCTGCAGCAGCAACCCTGGGTAACTATGGTGCTGCATCCAATAAAAATCTTTTATATGCAGGTACTGGTTCTAACCGTGCTATTATGTATGACGGTACAACACTATTCTCTAACTTTGGGCCGGCAGCAACTGCAGGCACATATCAGAATGCTGTTGCAACAAGAGATGCCTTATCATTTACGGGTGAAGCAGCATACGATTATTCGGCAGTAAGCGGACCAACACAATTTTTCCAAAGCATTACAGGATCAAATGCCAATTTCCTTCATGTACTTGCGGGTATTACAACGCAGGTTGAAGGTGGTGCTGATGTGATCTCAACACCTGCTATCACTGTTGACTACGATGGAGATACAAGGAGCGCTACCAAACCGGATATTGGAGCAGACGAATTTGCAGGTGTTTCACCGGCTCCTGCATTCTCAAATGTAACAGTTCCAACGAGTACATGTAACGCTACCGCACATACGATCAATGCTGATATCGTTCCAACAACGGGAACATTAACAACAGTTACTTTAAATTATAATAACGGGGCAGCGGGATCTGTATCAATGACAAATTCTTCCGGCAATACCTGGACAGGATCAATACCTGCTGCATCACCTGTAAATGCAACTGTAACCTGGAGCATTACTGCTACCAATTCGGCAGGTGTATCTACAACTTTTAACGGAGCATCTTATTCAGATGAACCATTATTCACAGTAGCATTAACAACAACAGCTACTCCTTCTACCCCTGTTTGCGCAGGTGCATCCGTAGCATTGGCAGCCTCCCTGCCATCAAGTGCTACACTTGGTACAAATAATGCTGCTACGGCAATCAGTACGGTAGGTACGCCTTATAGAACAGGTACAACCAGTGGTACAACGCACAGAACCCAATATGTTGTTCTGGCAAGTGAACTAACAGCTGCGGGTGTTTTTCCGGGAAATATCAATAGCCTTGGATTTACAGTTACTACTGCGAGTCCAACAGGCTTTATGAACAATCTTATTATCTCGATCGGCAATACAACTGCTACATCTGTAGGTACAACTTATCTGACAGATGCAGTAAGCCAGGTATATAGCGCTGCTACTTATACACCCGTAACAGGATTGAATACACATACGTTCCAGACGCCATTCGTGTGGAACGGAACATCGAATATATTGATCAATATTTGTGGTACATTGAATTCCGGCGGAACAGGATCAGGTACTACACTGGCAACTGCAGCAACTACTGCTCAGGCAACCATTGGAGATAATACAGGTTGTGCTGTTACTACAGGAAGCAGTCCTACGGGCAATGTTCGCCCGGTTCTCACATTTGGGCTGGATGGATTCGCAGGATATACACTTGCATGGAATGACGGCGTTTCAAATATTGCAACAACTTCATCTGTGAACGTGACACCATCTACAACCACAACATATACATTTACCATTACGAAAACAAGTAATGGCTGTACCAAATCATCAACCAAAACAGTAACGGTTAATCCATTGCCTGCTGCACCAACTACTACGCCGTCTACACAATGCGGCCAGGGCGTACCAACCGCTTCAGCATCAGGTTCTACCAATGGAAATTATCGTTGGTATACAGTGCCAACAGGTGGTACTGCGATTGCAGGCGAAGTAAACAGTACGCTTTCTACTACAAGTATTACAACAACGACTACTTACTACGTATCCATCAACAACGGTACCTGTGAAAGCTCACGTACAGCTGTTACTGCATCTGTGAATCCACCTGATGCTTTGTCAGCATCATCGAATGGACCCGTTTGTGCCAACAGTTCACTGCAATTAACGGCAACGGTTACCAGCAATACAAACAATAATAATTATACATATACGTGGTCTGCATCTCCTGCATCGGGCAGTGGCATACCAACAACTGTAAGTGGTGGAGCCGGAACATTTGGCACGCCGGCAAATACAACAGTTACTCCAACTGCAGGCGGTACTTATACCTATACAGTAACGGCAAATGACAATGCACAGGGCTGTAATACTTCAGCAACTGTAACTGTTACAATAAATGCAGTTCCGGTTATCAGTAGTGTTACTGCAAATCCCGCTACACCGGTTTGTACCGGTAGCAATGTAATTTTAACGGCAACAAGCATTAACGGAGGTGCGGGAACAGCTGCAGTAGGAGCTTCAACAACTACCATGCAGGAAGGCTCACCATTCCGTGCAGGTAATGGAACAGCTGCAAAAACACAAATATTGTATACTGCTTCTGAACTTTCTGCAGCGGGAATTCTGCCTGGAAATATTACAAGCCTTGGATTTAATTTTACTACGGCTTCTGGTGGAGGCTTACCAAACTTCACAGTGAGCATGGGTAATACAGCTGCTACCGTACTAACTTCAACATTCCAGGCTACACCATCAACAGTGGTATACGGACCAGTAACGCTAAGTCCACCAACTGTAACCGGTATATTTACAATAACACTAACGACGCCATTTGTATGGGATGGAACATCCAATATATTGGTTCATTTCTGCCATGATGTTCCAACCGGGTCTGCAGGTTCAGGATTTGTAGATGCTGGTAGTACTACAGGTATTATGACAGTTCAAAGCCTGGTCGCTTGTACTTCAACTACAGGAACAACTTTTACAACAAGGCCAAGGATTACGTTTGGTGCAACAGTGGGAGTTAACCAGACTGCATCACTTAACTGGGTGTGGAACCCGGGTGCGTCTGCAGGGAGTACTGTAACTGTTACCCCGGGTACTACTACGGTATATACGGTTACTGCAACCAGACCTGCAACAAACTGTGCGTCTTCATCAACTATAACGGTAACGGTTAACCCAATTCCTTCAGCGCCAACAACAACCCCGTCTTCTCAATGTGGACAAGGTATACCTACAGCTTCTGCATCAGGTTCAACAAACGGAAACTATCGTTGGTATACTGTGCCAACGGGTGGTACTGCCATTGCAGGCGAAGTGAACAGTACGCTTACTACAACAAGTATCTCAACAACCACTACATTCTATGTTTCGATTGTAAGTAATGGTTGTGAAAGTGCACGTACAGCAGTTATCGTGACTGTAACACAACCAGACCCACTACAGGCATCTGCGAGCAGCCCTGTTTGTCTTGGAGGTACAGTTATTTTAACGGCAACGGTTACCAGCAATACAAACAATAATAATTATACATATACGTGGTCTGCATCACCGGCATCCGGTAGCGGAATTCCAACAACTACCAGTGGTGGTACAGGTACATTTGGTACACCAGCTAATACTACGGTTACACCTACAACTGCAGGTACTTATACTTATACAGTTACAGCAAATGATAATGTACAGGGTTGTAATACTTCTGCAACAGTAACAGTTATTGTAGGTACAAATCCGGTAATTACCAGCGTAACAGCAAATCCGAATACGCCGGCATGCGCAGGCAGCAATGTTGTTTTAACAGCTGTAAGTGTTCCAGCTTCAGCAGGTACAACCACCCTGGGCACCGGTACTTCAACAACAAGTACCAATGGAATTACACCTTTCACAAGTAATTATGAAGGGGCGAGGGTACAATATCTCGTGAGGGCAAGCGAATTGAATGCTGTTGGCTTGTTTGCCGGTAATATTACTTCACTGGCATTTGATGTATCAACTTCCGGTGGAGGATCATTTGCACAAAGCGGCTACACGATAAAAATGGCAACTACTGCGCTGACTGCATTAAGTGGCTCAGCTTTTGGAACGCCGGTTGGTAGTTTCACTACTGTATTCGGTCCTTCATCTGTTAGTTCACCTGCAGTTGGTATCAGGACATTCACGTTTACTACTCCGTTTAACTGGGATGGTACTTCAAACCTGTTGATAGATATTTGTCACGACAATGATATCAATGCAAGTTGTTCTTCTTGCTTCAGTACTAATTCAACAGTTAGGTATACTACAACCGCCTATAATTCTGTATATGGTACTTATGGCGATGATGTACAAAGTTGCGGTACAACTTCTACGAATACAATTTCAACCTATACAAACAGGCCAAATATGGTATTTGGCGGACAGGTAGGAACCAGCCAGACCGGTTCTTTAACATGGTCGTGGAACCCTGGTGCTTTAAGCGGTAACAGCGTTACAGTAAATCCTACTACAACTACTACCTATACTGTTACGGCAATCAATCCGTCAACAAACTGTTCTTCAACTTCAACAATAACGATTACGCCTATAGTGCCACCTGCAGCACCGAATGCAAATAGTTCTATCCAGTGTGGAACAGCAGTTCCCGCTGCATTCGTAACCAGCAACCAGGGAAGCACGAACGGTAACAATATGAGGTGGTATAGCGCACAAACCGGCGGTACATTATTGCAAACCGGCGGCTTTACTTATACAACTGCGGTAAGCAGTACTACTACCTTCTGGGTTTCAGAGACAAATGGATCATGTGAAAGTTTACGTGTGCCTGTTACAGTTAGTGTTAACCCTCCTGATCCATTAAGTGCAGCTAGCAATGGCCCTGTTTGCGGTAATACACAACTTCAGTTAACTGCTACTGTAACCAGCGGTACCAACGGAAATGTATATAGTTATGTATGGACCGCTTCTCCTGCTGCAGGAAGTGGTATCCCAACTTCACAGCCAGGTGGCACAGGTACTTTTGGAACCCCTGCTCAAACAAATGTTACTCCAACAACAGCGGGAACTTATACGTATACAGTAACAGGCACGGATGGAACACTTGGTTGTGTTGCCATTGCAACTGTTGTTGTAACTGTTAAACCTGTTCCGTTTATTAGTAGTGCCACAGCATCTCCGGCAACACCTGTTTGCGCAGGTGCAACCGTAACACTCCAGGCTCAATCTATAACAGGTGCTCCGGGTACAATAACATTGGGTGCCGGATCAAATACAACAACATTGAGCACAGACGGTACACCATACAGGGTAGGCAATACTGTCGGAAATCAATTTAGAAACCAATACCTGTTCCTTGCCTCTGAATTGCAGGCAGCGGGTCTTGGCGCTGGTAATATTAGTTCGGTAGCATTAACCGTTTCAGGTGCCGGCGGTGGTACATTGAGCAACTTTGCAATTAAACTTGGTACAACCGCACAAACAGCTTTGACCAGCACATATGTTACCGGTCTTACAAGCGTATTGTCTCTAGCAACTTATCCTGCAAGCGGAACACTTACGACTGGTGTACAAACGCATACATTTACTACCCCATTTGCCTGGGATGGTGTATCAAACATCGTTCTTGAAATGTGCGCTCAGTTGGCAACAACCGGGTCAGCAGGAACATTGGCAGGGGATACGCAGCCGTTTAATGCTACTATCTTAAATAGTGCTACTACAACAAACTGCTCAAGCGCTACCGGTGCTGGCGTGTCGGTAGTAAGGCCTAAGGTAACTTTTGGTGGTTTTGTTGGCACAGATCTAACCAGTTCTTATAACTGGACATGGAACCCTGGTAGTTTAAGTGGATCCAGTGTTACAGTAACTCCTTCAACAACTACTACGTATACTGTTACTGCTTTAAATGCATCGAATTCATGTTCATCAACGAGTACAGTAACGGTGTCGGTTAACCCATTACCACCTGCTCCATCAGGTAATAATGGTACTGACCAATGCGGTACAGCATTAACAGATGCAAACGTAAGTTCAAATAATACTACGGATCCGCAGGTGCCGCCTTTCTTCAAATGGTATTTTGTACCAACAGGAGGAACGGCTCAGCAGTCTGGTACATCTGCCACTTTCTTGACCCCGGTAGGAGTAACTACAGACTTCTATGTATCTGAGGTTTCAGCAAATGGATGTGAAGGTCCGAGGGTTCATATTTCAACTGTTGTATCAGAAGCTGATCCAATAACTGTTTCAGCTACCCCAACAACTATTTGCCTGGGTAGTTCTGCTTCTGTCAGCGCTTCATATACACCTAATTTCAATTCATATGCTGTTTATGAGCTTACTGCAACAGGCGGTACTGCAAGCGGTGTGACAGGTACTGTTTCAATAAATCCGAACGGCACAGGTGATGGCAGTGATCCATATGCAGTAACGCCAACGGCTAGTGGTACATATACTTATACGATTACAGCTTTTGATCCTGATAAGAATTGTTCAGCTGTTAATACCGTAGTTGTTACTGTTACGGCTCCGCCAGTCATTGCTACTGCTACGGCAACACCTAACTCTGTCTGCGCTGGTGGAAGTGTTCTGTTGGCAGCCACTACAGGCACATTTGCACCAGGAACAGCAGCGGTAGGAACGCAAACTACAACCCTTGGCGGAGTAGCAGGTAACCCTTACCGTGCAGGTAATGGAACAGGTAACCAGATCAGGACGCAATTATTATATACAGCTGCAGAATTAACAGCTGCCGGGTTAACTTCCGGAAATATCACGAGCATTGGTTTAACTACCACATCATCTTCATCGGGCACCGTGACAGGTTTCACTATTAAAATGGGAACAACTGTAGCTACTGCATTGACTACCACGTTCGAAACCACACCGATGACAACTGTATTTACCCAGGCAAGCTTTACTCCATTGGCTTCAGGATTGAATACACACACTTTATCTACTCCGTTCTTCTGGAATGGCACATCTAATATTATAATAGATTTCTGCCAGACGAATTCTGTCAGCGGAACAGCTACCGTAAATGCTTATACGCCTTCTTATGCATCAAATACGCATAAGGCAGATGGAACTACATCATGTACGGATCTTACCGGAACCGCCGTTGCTGCAAAACCGGTTATTACTTTCGGCGCCCAGGTTGGTGTAAATACCACGGCGAATAATACCTGGGTATGGAATCCCGGAAATATCAATGCAGGCACAACAGGTAGCACTACTGTAACCCCTGCAGGCACTACTACTTATACCGTTACAGCAACAAGCACTGCAACCGGATGTGCCAACACCGCAACAGTGACTGTTACAGTTAACCCGATACCGGCAGTGCCAACTACCAATAGCCCGGTTACAAGATGTGGACCTGGCTCTGTAACACTTACAGCTACGGGTAGCGGTGGAACGATCAATTGGTATAATGTATCTACTGGAGGAACCTCCCTGTTTACAGGAAGTTCTTACACAATTTCTGTTCCGGTTGGTACCGCTACGTACTATGCTGAGGAAACATCAGCAGCAGGATGTATCGGTCCAAGGTCAGCTGTTACAGTTACAGCCTCAACACCTCCTGCACTGGTGATCACACCGGGAGGCCCTACAACATTCTGTGGCAGTGGCAGTGTGGTATTGAACGGAGCGAGCGCAAGCAGCCCTACATATACTAATTTCTCATGGGCGCCCGCAACAGGATTGAATGCAACCAATACAGCCATTGTTACTGCTAATCCAACAGTGACTACTACGTATACATTAACAGCCAATGACGGTTCTCCTACGGGTTGCATAAATATCACTACCATAACGGTAACAATAAATGCAATTCCGGTGATCAGTTCAGCAACGGCTAATCCTTCAACGGTTTGTGCTGGTGGAGCAACTTCATTAATTGCCACAAGCATTTCTGGTGGCACGGGTGTAGCCGCTGTAGGTACGCAATCAACTACTTCTATAACCGCCGGGCCATACAGGTCGGGAGCGGCTTCTGATATGAAAGTACAATACCTGTTTACCGCTGCTGAATTGTCCGCAGCAGGTGTGTTACCAGGTAATATAACCAGCATTGCCTTCAATGTAACATCTGTAGGTGATGCCAGTTTACCGGCATTCACAATAAGTATGGGCAATACTACAGCCAGTACAATTTCTTCGACCTTCGATGCAAGCAGCCTCACCACCGTACTTGCTCCTGTAAGTTATACAGCAGTAAGCGGGTTAAATACGCATACGCTCACCACGCCATTCAACTGGAATGGAACATCGAATATCATTGTGCAGGTATGTCATGGTACATCATCAGGACTAACCTCATCAACAGTATCGCTAGCAACAGCTACCAGCTCGACAACCTATACAACAGGAACGGGTGCATGCACCTTAACCAGTGGTACCAGCACGTCAACAAGAGCTGTGATTACATTTGGAGGCCAGGTGGGTACAAACCTGACATCCAGTTACAACTGGGTTTGGAATCCTGGTAATCTTTCAGGAAGTACAACAACTGTTACCCCAACAACAACAACAACCTATACAGTAGTAGCTACCAATGCTGCTACCAGTTGTTCATCAGCACCGGCAACTGTAACAGTCACCGTTTCACCTGTAGGTGCAAGTGTAACCGCCACACCATCAACACCTGTTTGTGTTGGTACTTCTGTAACGCTCAATGGAGTTGGTACAGGCGGTGGACCATTCACATATGCATGGGCTTCTACGCCATCAGGATCATACGGAACAACAGCAAGCATCAATGTTACACCGACAGTTACCACAACTTATACCTTAACAGTAACAGATGCATGCGGCAGTCCTGCTACTGCTTCAGTAACAGTAACGGTAAATCCATTACCAACAGCTTCTATTGCAGAAACAACCCCAATTAATATCTGCTCACCTGCAACACAGGTATTGACAGCAGTAACAAATGCGGGAACAGCTTCTTATCAATGGACCTTAAATGGTAACAATATTGTGGGTGCAACTTCTTCTACTTACACCGTAACAGCTACCGGTTCTTATCGCGTGATTGTTACCAACACAGCTACGAATTGTGTAAGTGCAGCATCAGCTGCGGTAGTAGTGAATGTTAATACACCGCCAACAGCCGTATCAGTTTCACCTGCAACAGCAACTGTTTGTGCAGGTGTAAGTACTAACCTGACCGCAAGCGGCGGAATGTCTGCAACAAATGTTACTATTGGAACAGGAACAACTCAAAATGCGGTAAGCAGTACAACGAATCTTCCGCCTTATGGAAATTATTATACTTCGAATCGTCACCAGATACTTGTTCTTGCTTCAGAATTAACAGCTGCGGGACTGACAAACGGATCGCAATTGAATTCGATCGCATTTGATGTTGTAAGTAATACCAATGCTTTGGGATACAACAATTTTACAATCAGGATTGGAAATACTACTGCAACATCTTTAACAACAACTTTCCTTACAAGTACAACTACACAGGTATTTACTGCGGCTAATTTCAGTCCAACAGTAGGATGGAGTACACATGCGTTCTCTTCACCTTATACATGGAATGGTACTAGCAACCTGTTGATAGAAACATATTTCAGCAACTGTTTAAGCTGTTCTGGAACAACTTGTAGTGGTGCGGCCAGCGGAACCACTTATACACAAAGTGCCGTTACGAACCAGTCTACAACCGCGTTCGCAAGTCATGCATATTACTATTCTGATGCTACAAGCGCATGCGGAACGGGACCTCAAACTGTAACAACTGCAAGTAGCGCTGTTTCTGTAAGACCAAATATGCGTTTCGGTACAACTACTCAGGGAACTGTTACCTGGTTGCCAGCGACAGGTCTGAATACAACAACAGGTTTGTCAGTAACAGCAACACCAACAACTACTACAACCTATACAGCAACTGCTACCAATGCATTTGGATGTACTGCTGCAGGTACAGCGACAATTACAGTTAATCCACGCCCAACGGGAACGCTTAGTGGTGGAGCTACTTATTGTGCAGGCCAGGGTAGTACAGCAACAACACTTAGCATAGCAGTAACCGGTGCCGGTCCATGGAGCGGAACATTATCTCCGGGTGCTGTTCCATTCAGCGGAAGCAGCAGTCCGATCACGGTAAGTGTTACGCCATCATCAACAACAACTTACACGATCGCAACTTTAAATGGTTCTCAGTGTAGTTCAATAGCAGCAGACTTAAGTGGTAGTGCAACAGTAACGATTAATCCTGTTCCTGCAATACCAACTATAACACCTGCGGGTCCGATCACACAATGCGGTGGTACAGTTACATTAACATCATCATCAGCAACGGGCAACCAGTGGAACCTGGAAGGTTCACCAATAGGTGGAGCAACCAACCAAACACTTGTTGTATCGGCTTCAGGTAATTATTCAGTAACTGTTACCAATGGATTTAACTGTAGCGTTACATCATTAGTAACAGCAGTAATGATCAATCCTGTTCCTGCAACACCAACGGTAACGCCTGCGGGCCCGATCACACAATGCGGTGGTACAGTTACATTAACATCATCATCAGCAACAGGTAACCAGTGGAATCTTGGTGGTTCACCAATAGGTGGAGCAACCAACCAAACACTTGTTGTATCGGCTTCAGGTAATTATTCAGTAACTGTTACCAATGGCTTTGGTTGCAGCGCAACTTCAGCTAACACAACAGTAACGATCAATCCATTACCAGCAACACCAACAATAACACCTGCCGGACCAGTAACACAATGTGGAGGTACAGTTACATTAACTGCATCAACACCTGGTGCATGGCAGTGGAACCTTGAAGGTTCACCAATAGGTGGGGCAAATAATCAAACACTTGTTGTATCAGCTTCGGGTAATTACTCAGTAACTGTTACCAATGAATTTGGTTGCAGTGCTACATCTGCTGTTACATCAGTAACGATTAATCCTGTTCCTGCAACACCAACAATAACGCCTGCGGGCCCAATCACACAATGTGGTGGTACAGTTACATTAACATCATCATCAGCAACGGGCAACCAATGGAACCTTGGTGGTTCACCGATAGGAGGTCAAACAGGTCAGACACTTGTTGTATCAGCATCTGGTATTTATTCTGTTACAGTTACCAATGGCTTTGGTTGCAGTGCAACTTCAGCTACCATAAGCGTAACGATCAATCCTGTTCCTGCAACACCAACAGTAACGCCTGCCGGGCCAGTAACACAATGTGGCGGTACAGTTACATTGACGTCATCTTCAGCAACAGGTAATCAGTGGAACCTGGAAGGTTCTCCAATAAGCGGGGCAACTAACACAACACTTGTTGTATCAGCTTCTGGTAATTATTCTGTAACCGTTACAAATGGTTTTGGCTGCAGTGCTACATCGGCTGTTACATCAGTAACGATCAATCCGGTACCTGCTACACCAACGATCAGTGCAGGAGGCCCGATAACATTCTGTGCCGGTGGATCAGTTACCTTAACATCATCAGCAGCTACCAATAACCAATGGAACCTCAATGGTTCACCAATAGGAGGAGCAACCAATTCAACACTGGTTGTAACCGCTTCAGGAGATTATACAGTAACTGTTACGAATGCCTTTGGTTGCACCGCAACATCAGCGATCACAACGGTAACGGTTAACCCATTGGCAGCAAATCCAACAGCAAGTGTTGTACAACCAACCTGTGCATTGGGAACCGGTACGATCAATGTGACGGCACCATTGGGAGCAGGTAACACTTATAGCATCGGTGGTCCGTTCCAGAGCAGCCCAAGCTTCCCTGGCGTAAACCCTGGTACTTATACAGTATATGTACAGAATTCAGCAGGTTGCTTCTCACCAGCAACAGTAAATGTTACGGTGAACCCTCAGCCATTTGTACCGGGGGCACCAGTGATCACAGGAACCGTGAACGTTTGTCCTTTCATAGGCGTTAATGGCGCAGCGGGTCAACTTACTTATACTGCAACAGCAACTGGTTTTGGAACACAAACCTTCAACTGGGTAGTGCCACCAACAAATGTTACGATCGTATCGGGACAAGGTACAGGAACACTTGTGCTGAGCTTCCAGAATGGTTTTGCAACACAGGCGAACAAGCAGTTACGCTTAACAGTTACCAACCAGTGTGGAACAAGCACAATGACGATCTACTACCTTGCAGCACAGATACCAACAACACCAAACCCGATCGTTGGACCAACAGATGCATGTCCATTACTGGGCGGCCCTGCAGTATCATATACAATACCTAAGGCGCCAGGTGCAGCATCATATTCATGGGTAGTACCACAGGTAGGAACCGGAACAATGGTTAGCCATCCGAATGGAACAAATAATCCAAATGATACAACGATCCTTGTAAGCTTCTTGCCAGGATATACAACCGGCACGATCACCGTACAATCGATCAATGATTGCGGTGTGAGTGGATTGAGGAGCATTACAGTAACACGTATCGCACCATCACAACCAAATATCATCAGTGGTCCAACCAATGCATGTCCATACATTACACCGAATGCTCCTGCAACTTATACAGTTCCAGCAGTACCGGGCGTAACCTACCAATGGTCGGCAAATAATGGAGCTGTATTGAGTTCAGCACAGGGCAGCAATACCATGACAGTTAGCTACCCGATTGGATATACCGGTGGAACGATCAGTGTAACGGCAACGACTGGCTGCGGAACAAGTGCAGCAAGGAACCTGACGATCACAACATTGAACCCTGCAACACCAGGTGTTCCTGATATTATCCAGACTCATTTCTGTGGAGAACCTGGAGGAAGGAAATTTACGTATACGCTCAGCAGTATGCCAGCCAATGCAACTTCAGTTCTATGGACAGTACCTGCAGGAGCAACCTTCATCAACCTGAGCCCGATCAGCATCGAGGTTACTTACCCTGATGCGGCAGTGAGTGGGGTAGTAACAGTTCAGGCCAGCAATCCATGTGCAAATAGTGTGATCCGATCTGTAAACGTTAAACTGTCGGCATGTCCTACAGCATTTGCAGGCAATAACAATGGGACTAACGGCACAGCAGAGTCGAAAGGAACAGTAAAGACTGCGAAGTCAACTCCTGCACCTGTACAGGCAGAAGCAATGGAAGTTAAGATCTTCCCGAACCCAACCGTAAGCGACTTCAAGCTTGAAGTACTTACATCAGGAACCGAAGAGATCACGGTACGTGTTCTCGACAATATGGGAAGGTTATACAAGAACTTCAAAGTAATGCCATACCAAACCATTGCATTGGGAGCTGAACTGAAAGCCGGATCTTATTTAGTAGAAGTAAGACAAGGCAAAACAGTGAAAACGACGAAGCTGATTAAGTTTTAGACAATTGACAATTGACAATTGACAATTGGTAATTGTCAATTGATAAAGAGCGCCCCGAGTATCAGGGGCGTTCTTTTTTATTTGTAGAAAGAGAAAAAGTTTGGCGTTATTCGTTGGCTGTTTCAAATGATTAAACTCCAAACACCAAACCCATATTGCAAGGCATCCCGAATCCCGTATCCCGAATCCCGAATCTTTTACTCACAACTCACAACTTCCTCCATCCTTCGTACCTCCGTCCTACTTCCTTCCTCCTAAAGCCCCCCTAAAGCCTTCTTTGAATAAATTTTTCGTTTTTATATGTGTCAATATGTGCCAATATGTGACACTTTTCCGCACCGTATCGAAATGCTTCTCACCTTGTGCAAAACTTAATCATATGCAAAACTCCAGGCTCAACCCGCTTTGTAAATTTATCCAGGGGGCTATCGGGAAAAAATACGTCGTTAAACATTATGCCAAAAAAATATTGATTACAAAATATCCGGCTATGAAAAATATTATTCCTTCAACAAAACAACGTACCCAGCGCAGTCTTTTCAAAGAAGCTGTCGCCTATGCCAAAAGAATTATATCTGATCCTGTCATAAAAACATTATGGCAAAAAAAGATTAAAAGAAAGAATGGCGTTTACAATGAGGCAATTAAAAAATACCTGCTTATTGCAAAAAATAAAAAGGAACAGTCATTACTTATAACTGCGCAGCTGATAAATCAAAGTTTCAATAATAAACCAATAAAAGAAATAAAAGAATCGCTACCAACAAACAATGACATTTATACTGAACCACTTCATTGGAGCAAGACTCAAAGTCGTATCTTATTATAGTAGTAAGACAAATCAGGACAGTGAAGAAGACCTAAATAACCAGGTTTTAAATAGTCGGCAGACTGTTTCTATGTCAATAACATGATCCTATTAAAGTAATATTCATCTTATAGCGCTTGTGATAGAATCTTATCTCCGGATCGTAATTGCCGGGCGGATTTGCAACCCAAAGTAACCCTGGCTGATCTTAATTCCTTTAAAAAGTATTATAAGATTGTTTTTCTTAAAAAAAAAATAAAATTTCTTCCATAAAAACAAAAAAAATATATAAATTCACTATCTAATCTGTCCCTCCAAAGCTAACCAGCCACAACCAGGTTGTGTGCATCTTATCGGCACTTTTTTAATTTTTTTGTATGAGTGAAACCTACCAGTTTCGGTCCCAGACGAAAGAGAATTCTTCAGTTACGCAATGCGCTTTCATAGGATATCATCCTTGTATACATATACCTGTATATACATACTGCAGTAAACCGGGAGCGTTTTTTTACAATTTACAGCAAACAATCACGAATAGAATAAAGAAATAATAATTTAATCAAACAAGCATCGATGCAAACATTTACCATTACATAACCAGGTAATTCATATTTCAAAAGAAATATGAGTACTTAATATAAAGACGATTTCGGCTTTGCTTTTATCGTTCTTAACGGACAGTATAAAGGCCCAGGCAAGAACAGTTTAATCAATACACGATCTGTTCCTCCAAAGCTAACCAGGCACACTTAGGTTGTGCACATTTATCGGCAAGTTTTAATTTTTTTGTATGAGTGAAACCTACCAGTTTCCGGCCCAGACGAAAGAAATTTCTTTCATTAAGCAATGCGCTTTTATAGCAGATCTTCCTTGTAATTTCATAAGGTATCTTTTTCATATACCTATCCTTTATATACCTCAGGTTATACAAACCGTACACCGAGAGCGGTTGTTTTAAAATACTCCAGCAAATACGAATAGAATAACCAAATAATAATTAAATCAAACACACCAATGCAAACATTTACCAACACACAGGCAGGTAATTCATATTTCAAAAGAAATGTGTTTACCCATGTAATGATCATCCTGGCATTGTTTTTATCGTTCATAACCGGCAGCATTAAAGCGCAGGTAGGAACGGTTTACACCTATGCCGCATCAACTGGTATTTCATTTGAAACAATTACAAGCCCGACAGTGCTTACAACCTGTGTGGGTGGAACCTTCGATGATGATTATAACCTGATCTCACCGGCGGGATTCACATTTAATTATAACGGTACCAACTATACGCAGTTTGGTGCCTCCACCAATGCCTGGGTTAAAATGGGAAATACTTCTGCAACAAGTATCTTTTCTTCTTTAACCAGTGTGGGTTCAGTGAATGGCGTAGTTGCATTCGGAAGGGATGCACGCCTGAACCAGGAGAACGGAGGAAATTTAACACATGGACCTGCTGCCGGAGGTAAATATGTATTCCAGTTTGTAAAAAACTCTGGTGGAAGTGGTGGCGCAGCCAGTGCTACTTCTTATATTGATATGCAGATCGTATTGTGGGGAAGTACGAGCGCGACTCCTGGTAAAATAGAGATTATTTATGGCGCAAGCATCGGAACGCCTGCAACTGCCGGTACCATCGGAATCGTGGACGCTACTAATAGTTATATAAATGGTGTAAATGGTTTAAATAATGACCTGACTACGTCTGCCAACTGGCCGGTATCAGGTCAAAGATATGCTTTCACCCCGGTTGTTTGCGCCGGCCCTGCCAACCAGCCAACCGGTTTAAGTTTTGGTGCTTCAACATTTAGTTCTATTCCTTATTCTTTCACAGCAGCTGCGGGTAGCCCTACAGGTTATCTTGTGGTTCGTTATCCTGCTTCATCAGCTACCACCAATCCTGTTAATGCAACAACTTATACTGTTGGACAGTCACTCGGCCTTGGTACAGTAGTAGCTTCAGGTGCTGCAGTAAGCGGAACAGCTACTGGCCTGGTAGCAGGAACAACCTATGATTTTTATGTTTATAGCTTTACCAATACGGCCTGTCTTTTCGGCCCGGCATATAATACTACGAGCCCTTTAACAGCTCCTGCAGCTACCACTACAGGAACAGTAGCTGGTGGTTCAATTCCAATCGGACCAACGGCTCCTGCAGCACCGGCAGGTTATCCAAGCCTTACTGCTGCATTCGCTGCAATCAATGCCGGCGGTCTTACCGGGAATATAGATCTGCAATTGCAGTCTGATTATGTTTCTACTGTAGAAACCTTCCCGATCACAAGTGCAACCGCAGGAGCAGGCGGCGGATTTACCATCAAAGTATATCCTACTGTTACGGGTTTAAGTATAACAAGTTCAAATGCGACAGGAACTTTTAATTTTAATAACGCAGGTAATATTATTATTGATGGCCGTGTGAATGCAACCGGTTCAACAAAAGACCTCGTTGTATCAAATACAAACCCGGGTACAAGCTATGCGATACAATTCATCAATGATTCGAGAAATAATACTGTACAATATTGTACCATTACCAGCCGAAACACAAGTGCAACAAGTGGTACCATCGTGTTCAGTACCTCTACAGGTCTTGTATACGGTAATGATAATAATACCATTGCCAATAACGACATCCTGGATGGTACTTCAACACCGTTAAATGCTATTTATTCTGCAGGAACATCTGCGGCTATTGATAACAGTGGTAATATTATTTCGAATAATAACATCGCCAATTATTTCAGTGCTACTACTGCTACAAACGGTATGTTATTAACAGCAACCGGTAACGCTGCCTGGACCATCACCAACAACAGGTTTTACCAGACAGCCAACAGGGTTTACACAACTGGTAATACGCATAACGGTATCAGCATACTTACCGGCGGTGGCTATACGATCACAGGTAATACAATCGGTTTTGGCAATGCTGCAGGAACGGGAACTACCAATATGATCGGTAACAGTACGGCTGTTACAGGAACCTTCCCTTCAGCTTATACTGTAACAACTACCAATGCGAATGCTACAAGGTATATTGCTATCAACTGCGCATTTACTGCAGGAGGTGCCAATTCATTGATCCAGACCAATACGATTGCAGGTTTTGCATTGTATACGTCGAGTACAGCCGCTACTACTAATGGCGTATGGTGCGCAATCAATGTAACTGCAGGTAATGCAACCATTGGTGGTGCAAGTGCAGGCCTGGGAAATACGATTGGTGCAACTTCGGGACAAGGCTCGGTTTATACAATTACTTCAGGCTCGGGCGGCGCGGCAGTAGGAATTTTTGCTAACAGCGCCAATACTGTAACTATACAGAATAATACCATTGGTGCTATCGATGCAGTTGGTACAAGTGCATCAGTTAGTGGCGGATTTAATGGTATCGATGTAGGAAGCAGTGCAGGTAATATCATTGAAAGCAACAATACCATTGGTAATACCACTGCCGACAATATCAGGGTAGGGTATACGCTGAGTGGTGCTAACTTATCTAATGCAGGAACACTTACATCAGCAAGTGGTACTTCTGCAATGATTGGTATAAGAAGCACTGCAACAGGAACTACCTATGCAGCTTCCAGCAATACACTGCGTGGTTGGGCTGTCAGCGGTTCAGCAACTACTGTTACCGGTATCATTAGCTCCGGAACAATGGCATCGGGGGCTACCACGGTTACGCTTAATGGCAATGCATTAGGTACATCCGGCCTTGGCTGGGTGAGATATGCATTTGCAAACTCCGGTACGTTAACAGGAATTAGTTGTGCAAATACTGTAGCAACCACTCATTCTGTACAAAATAATGATATACGCGGTATTCAATACGATGCTGCCGGATCAGGCTCAAATACCTACATATCCTTCACGGGGGGTACGCAGGCAGGAAATGTTTCAACCGTCGCAGGTAATACATTTACCAACCTGAATGTTAACACAACTGGAAGTGCAACCTTTATCAGCCATGGTTATTCAATTGCTGCTACTGGTACACAAACCATCAATAACAATAGTATCGTTACCGCTTTCAATAAGGGCGGTGCCGGTGGTACTGTTACAGGTATGACCTCAGGTACCAGTTCTGCAACAGGCGCAATTGCAAACCACACCAATAACAATTTCTCCAACATAACTGTTACTGGTGCAACAGCTATTACCGGTATTACCAATACAGATGGTTCTTCATCAGGAGCAACCAGGACAGTAACGGGTAATACTTTCAATAACTGGACAGGTGGTTCAAGTGCTATTATCGGTATGAACTACGCTTACTTTGGTGGTTCTTCAAGCGTATCAAATAACACGATCACAAATATTACCGGCCAAGGAAATATTTCTGCTATTACCATTGGTTCATCAGGTAACCTCGCAAACCCGTTGTTGATCAGCGGTAACACGATCAATACACTGACTTCGAATGGTACCGGTGGTAATGTGCTTGGTATATCTTGTGCCAATACATCACCGGTTGTTAATATTACCGGTCATGATATTTTTGGATTGTCTTCAACAGGAGCGTCTTCAAGTGTAACAGGTATAACAGTAACAGGCGGAACACTTACAGGCGTATTCCAAAACTCAGTTCATGGCCTGTCTGGTTCCGGTGCTACTTCACCAACAATTGTTGGTATCTCTGCAACCGGTGGTACAGCTGTAAATATTCACAGGAATAAAGTGTATGATCTTTCTGAAAGTGCAGCAATTGCAACCACGAATGGTTCAGTAACCGGTATATTATTAAGTGGCGGTACTACTGTTAACACATACAACAATCTTGTAGGTGATCTCAGGGCACCGGCTGCAAACCTGGCTGATGCGATCCGCGGTATTGCTGTTACATCCACATCAACAAGTACGACACAAAATGTAATCAATAATACAGTTCGCTTATCAGCTACTTCATCAGGTGCTGTATTCGGAACAACCGGTGTTTTCCATACAGCAAGTGCAACCGCTACAACTGCAACGTTAAACCTTCGCAATAATATCATCATCAATCTCTCAACACCTAATACAACAGGTGTTGTAACAGCATTGCGTCGTTCTGCAGTAAACTTAGGAAACTATGGTGCAACTTCTAATAAAAACCTTTTGTACGCAGGTACTCCGGGAGCAAATAATGCGATCATGTACGATGGTACAACAGTATTCTCAGCATTCGGCCCTGCGGCTACTGCAGGTACTTACCAGAATGCAGTAAATACACGTGACGGACTTTCATTTACCGGTGAAGCAGCATATGATTATTCTGCTGTAACCGGACCAACACAGTTCTTCCAGAGCATCACAGGTTCAGACCCAACATTCCTGCACATACTTGCAGGAGCTACCACGCTTGTGGAAAGCGGTGCGGATCCAATAGCTTCCCCTGCAGTTACTGTCGATTATGATGGTGATACAAGGAATGCTACCAAACCAGATGTGGGTGCAGATGAATTTGCAGGAACAACACCGGCTCCGGCAATCACATTTAATTCATTAACGCCGGGTACAACAACACAGTGTGATGCAACTGCAAGATTGGTTTCTGTTGACGCAACCACACCTTCAGGAACAATTACATCAGTTACTTTAAACTACGCTTATAATGGTGTGGCACAGTCACCGGTTACCATGACAAATACAACCGGTAACACATGGACAGGAACCATTCCTGCACCAACAAGCCCAACCAATGCCACAGTAACATGGTCTGTTACAGCTACCAATTCAGTTCCTTTAAGTGTTGTTTACACAGGAGCAAGTTATTCAGACGTAGTACTGGCAGCTTATAATGTTGTGGCTTCAGCTAATCCTACAACAGCATGTGCAGGTAGCAACGTTGTATTAACAGTTGCACCAATAGGAGGTAACTCAAGTTCTGTTGGAACAGCTACTACAAAAACTACAGATACCGAAGAACTAACGGTATTCTGTAATCGTAGGGTGAGCTTCCAGGTTCAGACAATTTATACAGCTTCATCACTTACTTCCGCAGGTTTAGCTGCGGGCCAGATCACAGGATTGATATATAATATTGCTACTATCGGCGATAATGCAAGCAATGGAAGCTTTACAGTTAAAATTCAGAATACTGCAAGTACAACATTGTCAGGATTTGTAACTTCAGGATTTACAACTGTATTTACTCCTCAAACGTATACACACGCAGTAGGACTGAATACAATAACATTTACCACTCCTTACAACTGGGATGGTACTTCAAACCTGCTTATTGAAATTACACATACAGGTACTGACCAGATCAATAATGCACAAACATTCTATACTGACATGGGAACGAATGTAACTGCATGGGGCTTCAATGGTACTACAACCGCAACGTTATCAACCAAGCGTTTCAATGCGATCTTCATGAGCCCGCCATTGAACGTAACCAATTATTCATGGAGCGATGCAAATGGTGTAGTTGGCACCGGTAACCCGCTTACTGTTCAGCCAACAACAACTTCAAGCTATACTGCTACGATCACTGCATTGGGTTGTACCAAAGCTTCTAACGCAGTAGCAGTAACAGTGAACCCATTACCAGCAGCACCAAACGGAAACAATTCTGTACAGTGTGGTACCGGCGTTCCTACCTGCTTCGTAACAACCGGCGGTGGCGGCGGCGGATTTAAATGGTACAGCGCCCAGACAGGAGGTACCTTATTACAAAATGGCGGTGGTACTTATACATCTTCTATCAGCGCAACCACGCATTTCTGGGTTTCAGAATCGAATGGAACCTGCGAGAGCCTGCGTACTGAAGTAATCGCCTCAGTGAATCTGCCGGATGCAGTACAGGCTTCAGTGGATAATAATAACCCTTGTGCCAACACACAAATACAATTAACAGCAACAACTACCGGAAACACCAACGGTAACGTTTACACGTTTGTGTGGACAGCCAGCCCTGCAACAGGAAGTGGTATACCTACTTCACAGGCAGGTGGAACAGGCACATTCGGAACACCTGCTTCTACCAATGTTACGCCTACTGCTTCAGGAACCTATACTTATACAGTAACGGCTACTGACGGTACATTGGGTTGTGTTACTACTTCTACAGTTGTAGTAACTGTAAAAGCATTGCCACAAATCACTTCAACAACAGCAACACCTTCTACAGTATGTGCAGGAACAAATGTTACTTTGAACGGTACCACTGGAACCCAGGGTCCCGGATCTGTAGCAGTAGGAGCAGGTGCATCTACCATACCAGGCTTTGTTGCAAGTGGTAATGAAGGATATGGAAATCCATTCAACTACTGGTATGGAAACCAAAAAACACAATATATATACAGGGCATCAGAATTAACCGCACTTACAATGTCTGCGGGAAATATTACGGCCCTGTCCTTGGAAGTTCCTTCTGTAGGTGGTGTTTATACAATGACTGGATTTACGATCAGCATTGGAAATACTGCTCAAACAGTAGCTACTACCACGCCGATCACTACCGGCCTTACACAGGTTTACACCAATGCAAGCCAGCCGGTATCAACAGGTGTTAATACTTATACATTTACAACTCCATTCAACTGGGATGGTACAAGTAATATCGTTGTACAGATTTGCTGGGGCAATAGCAACAGTGGTGTAACAGCCAGCAGTGCAACCGTGAAGGGTGATGTTGCTTCATTTGTATCTACAACTGTTATGTACCAGGATGGTTCTATTGGAACAGGAATCTGTACACAGGCATCCGGAGGTAACCAGCAGGCTGTATCCAACAGGCCGAAGATCACATTCTCAGCAATAACGGGTGTTAATAATACAGGCTCACACAATTTTGTATGGCAACCAGGTTCATTGTCTGGCCCTACTCAAATTGTTACTCCTTCTGTTACTACAACTTATACACTTACTGCAACCAACCCAACAACAACCTGTTCAAACACTGCTACTGTAACGGTTACGGTTAACCCATTACCACCGGCACCGGCAGGTTCTAATGGTACTGACCAGTGCGGAACAGGATTAACAGATGCATCTGTAAGTTCAAACAATGTAACTGATCCGCAGGCGCCACCATTCTTTAAATGGTATTTTGTACCAACTGGTGGAACAGCACAACAAAGCAGTACTTCTACAACATTTACCACACCGATTACAGGAACAACTGATTTCTATGTATCAGAAGTTTCAGCAAACGGATGTGAAGGACCGAGGGTTCATATCTCAACCGTCGTTTCAACTGCCGATCCGATAAATGTGAATGCGACACCAACTACAGTATGTATAGGTGGATCAACAGACATCAGTGCTTCTTATACACCTGATTTCAACAATTATGCAACATTCACACTAAGTGCGTCACCACTTTCAGGAAGTGGTTTACCAGGTTCAGTACCATTGGTTGCAAATGCAACGGGCAGTGATCCATATTCTGTAACGCCAACGGCTACCGGAACTTATACTTACACCATCGTAGCATTTGATCCTGATAAAAACTGTTCTGCTACCAATACAGTTGTAGTATCAGTAAAAGCATATCCTGTTATTACAAGTGCAACTGCTACACCTTCTACTATATGTGCAGGAGCTACTGTAACCTTAAACGGAAAGAGTATTGCTGCAGGACCTCCAACAGCAACAATAGGAACTGCTACAACATTAACAAGTGCTACAACACAGCCTACAGCATTCTGTAACAGGTGGCCTTCTTATAGAATGCAAACCATTTACACTGCTGCAGAAATGCAGGCACAGGGAATGATTGCCGGTAACATCACATCAATGGCGTTTAATATTACAACGCTGGGAGACGGTGCTTCAAACAATAACTTCGTTGTAAAAATTGCAAACACAGCGTTGGCATCATTCGTGGGTGCTACTGATTTCACTTCAACAGCATCAGGATTTACAACAGTATTCCCGGCACAAACCTATACACATGCTGTAGGGGTGAACACGATCAATTTCAGTACACCATTTGTATGGGACGGAACATCGAACATCATCATTGATGTACAGCATGATGGTCTTGATTTGACAAATAATTCAATTACTTATTATACTGCAACAGCTGTAAACATGGTGGCGTATACAACTACCGCCGCTTCCAATACAGCAAGCTTCAGTACTACACGTCTTAATGTAACATTCGGTGCGCAGACAGGTGTAAACAATACAGCTAATTATAACTGGACATGGAACCCTGGTAACATCAATGCCGGTACAACAGGTACTACCACTGTTACCCCAACTACCACTACTGTGTACACAGTAACAGCTACTACACCAGGTTCAACCTGCTCAGTATCTGCAACAACAACAGTAACGGTTAACCCTGTACCAGCTGCTCCTTCAACCAATACACCGGTAACAAGGTGCGGACCAGGATCAGTAACACTAACTGCTTCAGGTGGTTCAGGAATATTCAAATGGTATACTGTTTCAACAGGCGGTAGCCCAGTGTTTACAGGCCCTTCTTATACCGTAGCGGTTCCTGTTGGTACCACAACCTACTATGTTGATGAAACATCAGAAGCAGGTTGTATAGGCCCACGCACTGCAGTTGTAGTAACAGCAAGTACACCACCAACACTTGCTATCACAGCAGGAGGCCCAACTACTTTCTGCGCAGGTGGAAGCGTAACGCTTAACGGCGCTACAGGCAGCGATCCTAGCTATGTGAACTTCTCGTGGGCACCAGCTACAGGATTGAGTGCAACCACCGGTGCTTCGGTTACAGCTTCACCGGCAACAACAACTACTTACACACTAACAGCAACGGATAATGGTACACCTGGTTGTGCCAATACAGCTACCCAGCTTATTACTGTTAATCCTAATCCTGTTATCACCAATCCTCACGCTACACCAGCTACGATTTGTGTGGGAGGTAGCAGCACATTGTCTGCGCTTAGTGTAAATGCGGTTGCAGGTACAGCACCTACATCAGCAGCTACAACCACTACACAAGGAGGTTCTCCATTCCGTGCAGGTGGTGGAGCTGCAACAAAAACACAATTATTATATACAGCGGCTGAACTCCAGGCGGCAGGTTTTGCACCAGGTAACTTCACAAGTATCGGGTTCAATTTCACTTCTGCTTCAAGTGGTACCTTACCTAATTTCAGTGTTAAAATGGGGCATACAGCTGCAACCGTGTTAACAGGTACATTTGAAACAGCGCCTTCAACAATCGTTTATGCGCCTACAACAATCAACCCATCAACTACGGGTATATTTACTTTAACTTTCAGTACTCCGTTCACATGGGATGGTACTTCAAATCTCCTGATCGAATTCTGTCACGATCTTCCTGTATCAGGATTAGGTTCAGGTTTTGTTGATGCAACAACCACAGCAACTAATATGACCAACCAGTTGTTAACTACCAATGCATGTACAGTAAATACAGGTGGTAGCGTACAAACTACACGTCCTGTAGCAATACTTGGCGGACAGGTTGGAACAGATATCAGCGGTACATTGAACTGGTTATGGAATCCTGGTGGATTGGGCGGAAGTTCCGTATCAGTTAACCCAACTGTTACCACATCTTATACAGTAACAGCAACCAACCCTGTTACAAATTGCTCAAGCACATTTGGTCCTGTTGTAGTAACAGTTACAACGGTAGGTTCAACTGCATCTGCAACACCGTCAACACCAGTTTGTGCTGGTACAGCTGTAACACTTAACGGTACAGCTACCGGTGGTGGTCCGTTCAGCTACGAATGGAAAGATGCAACAACAACACTTGCCAGCGGAACAACGACAGGAACTGTTCCTGCATTGGTAGTGAATCCAACAGTAACCACTTCCTATACACTCACTGTTCAGGATGCATGCGGAAACCCTTCTGTGTCAACAGTAACGGTTACCGTTAACCCATTACCAACAGTGGGCGTAACACCTACATCTGCAACATTCTGTAACCCAGGTACAGGAGTAACATTAAATGGCAGCGGCGCTGTTACTTATTCATGGGCGCCTTCAACAGGATTATCTGCTACAACAGGTCAAACAGTTGTGGCTTCACCAACAACAGGTACTGTTTACACAGTAACCGGTACAGGTGCGAATGGATGTACCAATACGGCGACAACAACCATAACCGTGGCAGCTACACCAACATCAAGCGCTTCAGCATCACCAACTACAGTGTGTGCGGGTTCTCCGTTGAGCCTCACTTCTTCAGGTTCTGTACCTGCAACAGGGTATACCGTTGGTTCAATTGCAGTAAGTGCAGAAACACCATCAGGTTCACCAACGGTACTGGCTAGTGGCGGAAATACACTGGTGCCATTTACTGCAGGTAACACGGCAACCCTGGATGATGTTTACTGGGATGGAATTTCACTTCCGTTTACATTCGGATTCTTTGGTAACAACTATACAACTGTTCGCATTTCTTCAAACGGAAATATACAGTTTGGACCAGTTAACGGAGGAACAGGAACTTCAGCAAACTATTCATGGGTACCACAAACCATCCCAACTGCGGGTGGTAATATAGATAACTTTATCGCAGGCCCATGGAACGACCAGGATCTTGCAACAACACCATTTGGAACGCTCCGTTATTTTGTGAACGGTGTGGCACCAAACAGGAAGTTTGTTGTAAGTTATGAAGCAGTGCATGTATTTAACTCTGCAGACAATAACACTTCACAGATCATCCTGAATGAAAATGGAACGATCGATGTATTATTATTAGGTGGAGGATTTACTTCAACCGGTAGTAAAGCTATAGGTATAGAAAACGCTGACGGATCTTTAGGAACAGCTCCTCCAAGCAGGAACCTGGGAACATGGACAACGGCAGCTGATGAAGCGTGGAGATTTACACCGAATGCACCAAACTTTACGTATGCATGGACTGGTCCGAATTCATTTACAAGTGCACAGCAGAATCCAACGATAGCAAATCCGAGTCCTGCTGCTTCAGGTACTTACAGCGTTATTATTACTAACGTAACAACAGGTTGTTCTTCACTTACAGCAACAACTCCGGTGGTTACTGTTAACCCACGTCCAACAGCAGTGATGAGTGGCAGTGGAACATATTGCCAGGGTACTAATACAACTACGAACCTGACAGTTAACTTTACCGGAACAGCACCATGGAACTATACTTATACTGTAGATGGAGGTTCACCGGTATCTGGAACAACAAGCAGCAACCCGCTTACTATAACAGTAACGCCAAGCAATGCAGCAGGTCATGTATTTACTTATGCGATCAGCGCATTGAGTGATGCAAACTGTGCATCGATTGCTGCAGATCTTACAGGAACCGGAACAGTAACGGTTAACCCATTGGCAGCAAATCCAACAGCAACGGTTGTACAACCAACCTGCGCATTGGGAACCGGTACGATCAATGTAACTTCTCCATTGGGAGCAGGTAATACATACAGCCTTGATGGAATCAACTTCCAGCCAAGCCCGTCATTCCCTGGCCAGGCACCGGGTACATATACTGTGTATGTTAACAACAGCTTTGGTTGTTTCTCACCAGCAACAGTAAATGTTACGGTGAACCCGCAACCATTCGTACCGGGAGCACCGGTGATAACAGGTACTGTGAATGTTTGTCCTTTCATAGGCGTTGCAGGAGCAGCCGGACAACTTACTTATACTGCAACAGCAACCGGTTTTGGAACACAGACCTTTAACTGGGTGGTACCAACAACAAATGTGACAATTGTATCCGGACAGGGTACTGGAACACTTGTACTGAGCTTCCAGAATGGTTTTGCAACACAGGCGAACAAACAGTTACGCTTAACTGTTACCAACCAGTGTGGAACAAGCACCATGACGATCTACTATCTTGCAGCACAGATACCAAATACACCGGCTCCGATTGTAGGACCAACAGATGCATGTCCATTGCTTGGCGGCCCTGCAGTAGCTTATACAATTAATAAAGCGCCGGGTGCAAAAGAATACTTATGGTCAGTACCAGCAGGTGCATCGTTCACCCGTCCAAATGGAGTAGGTGTTAACGATACCACGATCCTTGTAAGCTTTACAGCAGGCTATGCTACAGGACCGATCACCGTACAATCAAGCAATGATTGTGGTGTGAGTGGAATAAGGAGCCTTACAGTAACACGTATTGCACCATCACAACCAAATATCATCAGTGGTCCAACCAATGCATGTCCATACATTACACCGAATGCAGCTGCAACTTATACAGTTCCAGCAGTACCGGGCGTAACATACACATGGTCAGGTACCAATGGGGCAGTGATGAGTTCTCCGCAAGGCAGCAATACGATGTCGGTTAGCTTCCCGATCGGTTATACCGGCGGAACGATCAGCGTAACAGCAACGACTGGCTGCGGAACAAGTGCAGCAAGGAACCTGGCGATCACAACACTGAATCCTGCAACACCGAGCGTTCCGGATATTATCCAGACACATTTCTGCGGAGAGCCTGGAGGAAGGAAATTCACGTATACACTTAGCAGTACGCCAGCCAATGCAACCTCTGTTGTATGGACAGTACCGGCAGGAGCAACCTTCATCAACCTGACCCCGATCAGCATCGAGGTAACTTACCCTGATGCAGCAGTAAGTGGAGTAGTAACCGTACAGGCCGTTAATCCATGTGCAAACAGTGTTATCCGTTCCGTGAATGTTAAATTGCCGGCATGCCCTACAAGTTTTGCAGGAACGAACAATGGCACTAACGGCACAGCAGAATCGAAAGGCGGAGTAGCACCTGTGAAGGCATCAACTCCTGCACCAGCACTGGCAGAAGCACTGGAAGTTAAGATCTTCCCGAACCCAACCGTAAGCGACTTCAAACTGGAGGTACTTACAGCAGGAACTGAAGAGATCACGGTACGTGTTCTCGACAATATGGGAAGGTTATACAAGAACTTCAAGCTGATGCCAAACCAGATCATTGCATTGGGAGCAGAACTGAAATCCGGATCTTATTTAGTAGAAGTAAGACAAGGCAAAACAGTGAAGACGACCAAGGTGATCAAGTTTTAAATAATGGACAGTTGATCCCGCCTTGGTGGGATCAATTGCAAAAATAAAAAGAGCGCCCCGATTACCGGGGCGCTCTTTTTATTTAATTCTGTTTCAATCCTGGGTTATTTTACAGTTAATTTCATATTATAATTAAATGAATGTTTTAAAAAAGTGAATGGAAAGTTATTTATTTGAAAAATAATTATACATTCGATATCCAATTCCGTGAAAAATACGTCCACCCGAAAAAAGCTGTCCAACCTAATTGCACTACCAGGGCAATAAAGATTGATAACCTAGACACCAAACCTTTTTAAAAAAATCTGTTTTTTTAGTGAAATTATTTTGTTGCGTACAGCATAAACTGCTTTTACCAGAAAATTTCATTACTGTCGGCATCTGCTTTGCCGGAGCAGGAGTTCGCATACATTTTTTGCCGGATATTCTTATTGATCCCGACATTCAGCCCCTTCTTAAGCGATGTTGGAAGGGATAGCTTCAAATATTTATTTTCACGAATCTGTTTTCTACCATAAACAAAAACGAGGATTTTATGCAAACATTTACCATTTTACGTGCAAATTCTACCAGCACAAACTCAAAAAATGCCAGGAGAAATTTTAGTTGGATCTTAACCGGTATGGTTATGATCTTATCATTATTCGTTGGCAACGTGTATTCGCAGGTGTCAGCTTATACATTTGCTGCATCAAGCGGAACCTACACAGCGTTAAGCAGTCCAACCAATATTTTTACCGGGACATGGGATGATAATACGCCCGTGTCGGTACCCATTGGCTTCTCCTTTAACTTTAATAATACGGCATATACTTCGGTTTTTGTAAATGCGAATGGATTTATATCCTTTGGTACAACTTCTACAGCCGGCACCCCATACACGCCAATCTCGTCGTCGGATGCCTATGCAGGTGCAGTTGCAGGATGGGGGCATGATATGCAAGCTCAGCCCGCGGCTCCGGCAGGAACGGTAGACTATTTATCTTCCGGTGGGGTATTTACGGTACAATGGACAAATGCAAGAAGATATGATGCATCAGTAGTACAGGCTGAGAGAATTGAATTCCAGATCAAACTTATCCAGGCTACCAACCAGATACAAATCGTGTATGGTTCATGGACCAATGCAATACTGTTGGGTGGTTCCGGAGATAATGCAACAGTAGGGGGCCAGGTAGGTCTCAGGGGAGCAAGCAATGCTGACTTTAAGAATTTAAGTGTGCTGGCTGCGGGCAGCTGGGCTTCTCCAACAGCAGGAGGTTCCAATACGGCTTCCTGCTATTACAATTCTGTAACACCTGCAACAAAACCTGCTTCAGGTCAAACTTATACATTTATCCCGCCACCAAACTGCGTGGCCCCTGTTGACCAGGCTACCAGCCTGGCCTTTGGAGCTACAACCTTCTCTTCAATTGCCGGTTCATTTACAGCAGCTGCGAGTACACCTACCGGTTACCTGGTAGTTCGTTACCCCGCTGCTGCAGCTACAACCAATCCTGCAAATTCAACAATTTATTCGCCAGGGCAGGCACTGGGACTTGGTACAGTAGTTAGTGCAGGTACTTCAACTTCATTTACTGCAACAGGATTGGCTGCAAGTAATACCTATGACTTTTATGTGTATAGTTATAATAGTACAACTTGTTTTGCAGGCCCTGTATATAATACTACATCTCCTTTAACAGGTTCAGCTTCTACTTCTTCGGGTACACTTAGTGGTACAAAAACTGTCGGAACAGGTGGCGATTATGATAACCTTACGTTGGCATTTGCCGCAATTAATACAAATGGTTTATCGGGCAATATTGACCTTCAGCTGATCGCAGGCTATCCTGCTACTGCTGAAACATACCCGATTGTTGGGCCAACGACGGCTCCTGCAGGTGGATTTGTTATCAAAGTTTATCCTACAGTCAGCGGGTTAAGTATTACAAGTACAAATGGTACAGGTACATTGAACTTAAATAATTCAAACAAAGTTTTGATAGATGGACGTGTGAATCAAACCGGTTTGAAAGACCTTGTTATCTCAAATACCAATAACGGTGCAAGTTATGCTGTCAGCTTTAACACAGATGCTGTAAACAATACCATTCAGTATTGTACAGTAGCAAGCCGTAATACCAGTGCTACAAGCGGTACAATAATTTTTGCCGGTGGTACAGTAAGTGGAAATGATAATAATACCATTGATAATTGCGACATCCTTGATGGTGGCGGTGGTTTCCCGGCAGTAGCCATCTACTCTGCAGGAACTTCAACTGCCATCGACAATAGTGGTAATACGATCTCTAATTCGAATATTGCCAACTATTTCAGTGCAACCGCAGCAACAGCAGGTGTGTTGCTAACAGGTACGGGTAATAGCGGATGGACAATTAATAATAACAGGCTTTATCAAACTGCCAATCGTACCTATACTTCAGCCAATACGCATTTTGGTATCTCTATTGGTACAGGTGCAGGTTATACAATAACGAATAATACCATCGGCTTCGCTAATTCAACCGGAACAGGTAATTATAATATGCTTGGTATTACTACCGTTGGAACAGGAAGTTTTGCGACATTCCCTTCTTCTTATACTTTGGGAACAGCATCAACCAACGCTACTTTGTTCCGTGCTATCAACGCTTCCTTTACAGCAGGCGGAACAGCTTCTTCAATACAGGGAAATACAATCGCTAATATTGCTTTACTAACCTCCAGCAGTTCATCAACAGCTCCAGGTATACTGGGCGGTATCGTAGTGAATAGCGGTAATGCCAATATCGGCAATGTAGCAGGTAATACGTTAGGAGCAACCAGCGGACAAGGTTCAATATATGCAGCGACAACCAGCACAACTTCAGGTGGTACAGTATGGGGTATCCTTGCAGCAAGCGCAAATACAACCAACATACAGAACAATGTGCTTGGCGCTATTGATGCAGTTGGTACAAGTGCTACTACAAGTGGTGCTATCGTAGGTATCGATGCCAGCGGCGCATCCAATGTAACATTGAATGGAAATACAATCGGTAATACAACGGCTGATAATATCAGGGTTGGTTATATTTTAAATGGTGGCGCCCTTACCAATGCAGGAACCGGAACAGGAGTACTTACTTCCACTTCCGGTACTTCTTCCATCACTGGTGTGCGTTCAACAGCTACAGGAAACGTGATCACATTGAATTCAAATACTTTGCGGGGATGGGTTGCATCAGGAACTGTAACCACGATTACAGGTGTTAATGCATCAGGTTCAATGACGGGAACAAACCCATCCATCAATGCAAATACCAACCTGTTTGGATCTGCAACGCAGGATTGGATCCGTTATGCATTTGCAAACTCAGGAACTTTGTTGGGTGTAACAGTAACAAATACCAATGCCACCACGCATTCTATTCAGAACAACGTGTTCAGGGGTATTACCAACTCGGTAGCAGGAACGCAAACACAGACTTATATCACCATCACGGGTGCTACGGCAACAAATAATATAGCTACCATAAATGGAAACCAGTTCAATGCGCTTAATGTTAATACAACCGGGGCAATAACATTTATCAGTCATAATTATTCACTGGCAGCAACAGGTACCACGAATATTAACAATAACTCAATTGTTACTTCGTTTACAAGAAACTCTGCAGGATCTGTAACAATTACTTCTACGAATGCAGCTTCCAGTGCAGGTTCAATTCTTAATGAAACAGGTAACAACTTCTCTAATATTACTGTAACAGGTTCTTCTGCTTTAATTGGTATTAATAATACAGATGGAACCACGGGTACGATAAAAACAATTACTGGTAATACGCTGAATAACTGGAGTGGAACCACCGGTTCTATTACAGGTATGAACATCAGCTATATAAATGGCATTTCGGCCATTTCGACGAATACAATAACAAACCTTACGGGAACAGGAGCCATCACAGGTATTGCTATCAATTCGTCTCAAAATAGTGGTAACCCACTTACCGTAGCTTCCAATACTATTAATAACCTGGTTTCAACAGGAACCGGTGGTAATGTAATTGGAATATCATGTTCAAATACAACTCCGGTTATCAACATTACCGGCCATACTATATTCAACTTGTCTTCTACCGGAGCATCATCCTCAGTAACAGGAATTGCCATTGGCGGAAGTACAAGTACAAGGGTATTTAAAAACAAGATATACAACTTGTCTGCCAGTGGCGCTACTCCGTTGGTTACAGGTATAGGAGTATCATCAGGTACATCGGCAGTTGTGTATAATAATTATATTGGTGACCTAACGGCACCGGCTGGTAGCAATGGCGCTACAGATGTAGTTAGAGGTATTGGAATAACATCAACAACTACTTCAAGCGCTATTAATGTATATTTTAATACAATCAGGCTCGCTGGGGCGGGTGGAGCCAATTTCTCTTCAACAGGTGTGTTCCATACAACAAGTGCAACAGCTACTACAGCAACGCTGAACCTGAGAAATAATATTATTATCAATCTTGGTACTCCATCAGGTACAGGTGTTGTAAGTGCATTGCGTCGTTCAAGCGCAACACTTACGAACTATGGTTCAGCTTCCAATAAGAACCTGTTGTATGCAGGAACACCATCTGCTAGCCGTGCGATAATGTATGATGGGGCAACGCCATTCTTTAACTTCGGACCTGCAGCTACTGCCGGCACTTACCAGAATACAGTGAATCCAAGAGATGCCTTCTCATTTACAGGTGAGGCAGCATTTGATTATTCTGCAGTTTCCGGGCCAACGCAATTCTTCCAGAGCGTTACGCCCTCAGATCCTAACTATCTTCACCTGCTTGGTGGTATAACAACCATTGTGGAAGGTGGTGCAGATCCGATCGCAACACCAGCCATCACCGACGACTATGATGGTGATACAAGAAATGCAACAAAACCAGATGTTGGTGCGGATGAATTTACAGGACAATCCCCGGTTCCAACTGTAACCTTAAATTCTGTTACTCCTGGAACAACAGGGCAATGCGTTGCCACTGCAAGACTGGTTTCTGTAAATGCAACCACGCCTTCAGGAACAATTAGTACTGTTACATTGAATTATACTTATAACGCGGTTGCGCAAACGCCAATATCGATGACCAATACCACAGGCACTACATGGGAAGGTACAATACCAGCTGCCACAAGTCCTGCCAATGCTACTGTAACCTGGTCAGTAACTGTTACCAATTCAATTGCACTTACAGCAGTATATACAGGAACCAGTTATTCTGATGTGGTACTTGCAAATTATCCTGTTATTGCATCAGCCACACCTTCTACTATTTGTGCAGGATCACCGGTAGTATTAAATGTAAATGTGCCAACTCCGGGATCAGCCGCTGTAGGGGCAGGAGCCAATACTTCAGCTACCGGAACAGGTACGGCAGCACAGGTAAGTCCTTTCCTTCATTATTATGGTAGCGTAAAATCGCAATACCTGGTAAGGGCATCAGAACTTACTGCAGCAGGAATTGCTACGGGAAACATCACTTCGCTTGGCGTGAATGTAGCAGCTGCTGATGGAATTGCCATGACCGGCCTCACAATTAGCCTGGCACATACTGCACTTACAGATCAGCCGGCAACACTTATAACCGGTTTGTCACAGGCATACACTGGTACGATGACCCCTGTGGCAGGTTTGAATACATTTACTTTCAGTACGCCATTTAACTGGGACGGTACTTCTAATATTATCATTCAATTCTGTTGGGGTAACAGTAATTCAGGAGACGGAAGTTCCGCTTATACTGTATTAACTGACCCAACAACTTATGTTTCCAATGCATTTTACAGGACAGACGGTCTTGATCCGGCAGGAAGCTGTTCTGCTACAACAGGAAATTCAAGCGGTACCAATAATATAAGGCCGAAGTTTACTTTTGGTGCAAACGTGTTGGGAGCGGCAGCAAGCGCTTCATGGAGCGATGGAACAAACATTGTAGGAACAACAAATCCATTAACAGTAAATCCAACTACAAATACAAGTTATACGGCAACCATTACTGCGCTTGGATGTACAAAAGCCTCTAATACAGTATCGGTAACAACAAATCCTTTGCCTGCTGCTCCAGGGGGTAATAATTCAATTCAGTGCGGTACAGCGGTTCCTGCTGCATTTGTTACCAGCAGTGGTGGCGGTGCCGGATTTAAATGGTACAGCGCCCAAACAGGTGGAACGCTTTTACAAAACGGTGGAGGTACTTATACAAGCCCGATCAGTGTAACAACGCATTTCTGGGTTTCAGAATCTAATGGTACTTGTGAAAGCTTACGTACAGAAGTTATTGCAAGTGTAAATGCACCAGACCCTGTACAGGCTTCTGTCGACAATAATAATGTTTGCGCAAATACTAATATACAATTAACAGCTACTGTTACCAATGGTACTAACGGAAACGTATATAGCTATGCCTGGACAGCTACCCCGGCAACAGGAAGCGGTATACCAACATCGCAGGTTGGTGGAACAGGTACATTTGGAACTCCGGCTTCAACATCTGTAACGCCAACGGCAAGCGGCACCTATACTTACACAGTGACAGGAACTGATGGTACTTTAGGCTGTGTTGCTACTTCTACAGTAGTCGTAACAGTTAAACCATTACCAACAATAGCTACAACAACAGCCACTCCATCTACAATTTGTGCAGGAGCAAATGTTACCTTAAATGGTACATCTGTTGGTACGGCTCCTGGCAACGCAACCATTGGTGCAGGTGCACTAACGTCAACAAATAGTGGTAATTCAAGTACAACCTATATCAGTCCGTTTGGACACTACTATGGCGGGTATAAAGGTGAATACCTTATCAGGGCAAGCGAGCTTACGGCTCAAAACCTGGTTGCAGGAAATATTACAGCGCTTTCATTCGATATAACTACTGCGGGTATTACCTACAATGGTTTTGAAATGAAGCTGGGAAATACAGCGAATACCACTGCACCGACTACATTTACTACCGGCCTTACTTCAGTATTTACTGGTAATTTAGCAGTTACCAGTACCGGTATTAAAACAATTACATTCACAACTCCTTTTGCATGGGATGGTACTTCAAATCTTGTTGTACAATTCTATTGGAGCAATAATAATGGTGGAGGTACTGCAGCAGAAGTTAAATATGATAATACAGCTTATGTTTCCACAGCCCAGTATCACGTGGACAGCCAGACGCCTGCAGCTGTGGATGGCGTTGCTACCACAACAACCGTTTTAGGTAATGGCAGCGGTGGAACGTTATCACAAAGACCAAAAATGATCTTTGCGGGCCAACTTAGTTCAAATATTACAAACACACTTAACTGGGTATGGGTCCCTGGTAGCCAGGCAGGAAGTACTACAATTGTTAATCCTGCTGTAACGACCACTTATACCGTTACAGCAACCAATCCAACAACAACCTGTTCAACTACAGCAACGGTAACGGTTACGGTTAACCCATTACCACCGGCCCCATCAGCCGCTGATGGTACCGGTCAATGTGGTACAGGTTTTAGCGATATGTCTGTTAGTTCAAATAATGTTACAGATCCACAGGCGCCACCATTCTTTAAATGGTATGATGCACCATCAGGTGGAGTATTGAAGCAGAGCGGAACATCTACTACCTATACTACACCGATCAGTGCAACAACAACTTTATATGTTTCTGAAGTTTCAGCCAATGGCTGCGAAGGTCCAAGGGTAATGATAACAAGCGAAGTGTCAAGTCCTGATCCGATAACTGTAACTACAAATGCAGTATCAAATTCAATTTGTGCAGGTAGTTCATTTGACCTGTCAACATCATATACACCGGAATTCAATTCCTTTGCTACATTCGATCTTACTGCAACAGGTGGCGCCGCAAGTGGCATAACAGGAACTGTATCATTAACAGCAAATAGTACTGGTTCTGATCCATACACTATTATGCCTGCTACTGCGGGTACTTATACTTATACTGTTACGGCTGTGGATCCGGATAAAGGATGTACTTCAATTAATACAGTGGTAGTTACTGTGCATGCATTACCACCGGTTAACAGTGCTACGGCAACACCTGCTACAATTTGCGCAGGAGCATCTGTTCAATTAAAAGCAACCGCAGGCAATATTTCTGCAACTGATATTACATTGGGTGCAGGTGCTATCACCGTAAGTGGCACTACTACCGGCCAGGGCAATCCATTCAATCACTATTATGGAGGTAATAAAACACAGATCATTTATACAAAAGCAGAATTGAATACAGCTGGATTGACTGCCGGAAATATCACTGCACTTAAATTATACCTGGGTGCATTGAATACGCAAACCCTTACCATGTCGAACTTCACGATCAGCATGGGCCATACAACACAGTCTACAGCAACAGCAACATTGATCACTTCAGGATTAACGCAGGTATATTCCAATGCAGCGCAAGGTGTGGTGGTAGGAACAAATACTTATGCACTCAGTACTCCGTTCAACTGGAACAATACTGATAATATCGTGATCTCTATTTGCTGGAGCAATAACAATTCAGGAAACTCAAGCGCATCTCCAACTTTGATTGCAGATGTAACAGCTGCAAACCAGGTTTCTTATATCTGGGCAGATGCAACAGCGGCATCAGTATTGCTTACTGCATCGAGCAACACATCTCCTGGTGTTGGAAGTACCAGCCAAACGAATACAACAACCAACAGGCCTAAACTTACATTCTCAGGCCAGGGTGGTACAGACATTACGTCCAGTTATACATGGGTATGGAATCCAGGTAATATCAATGCCGGTACAACAGGAATTGCAAACGTAACACCTGGTACTACTACAACTTATACTGCAACAGCAACCGATGCATTCGGATGTAGTGCAAACTCATCTCCTGTAACGGTAACGGTTAACCCAATACCGGCAGCACCATCGGCCAGCAGCCCGGTAACAAGATGTGGTCCGGGTTCTGTAACACTTACAGCAACAGGTGGTCCTGGTATATTGCATTGGTACAATGTAGCTACGGGTGGAACTTCATTACAAACCGGAGGAAGCTATACGACAAACGTAACCGGCAACATTTCATTCTGGGTGGCAGAAACATCAGAATTCGGATGTGAAGGTCCTCGTACAGAAGTACAGGTAACAGTAACAACGCCTCCAACATTAGTAATCACTCCGGGTGGACCAACAACGTTCTGCCAGGGTGGAAGTGTGACATTGAATGGTGCAACAGGAAGTGACCCTTCTTATGTTAATTTCACCTGGTCTGCGCCTGCAGGTGCAGGATTGAGCAGCACAAGTGGTGCAAGCATTACAGCTACACCAACAACCAGCGGCACCTACACCATAACGTTAACTGCAGATGATAATGGAACAAGTGGTTGTGCAAATATTGCTACGATCGTTATAACAATGAATCCAAATCCTGTTATAAGCGGGGTATCTGCTACTCCTGCAACGATTTGCGCAGGTGGTACAAGTACACTTGCTGCATACGGATCAGGACCTGCAACTTTACCAGGTACTTATTGCACTGCAGATAATACCGGCGGTGGCGGAAGCAACCCATTGACTTCAGTAATATTTGGAAATATCAATAACAGCACGCCAACGCAGGCGTCGCCTTACAATTATACTTATCCTGCATCAGGAGCAACTACAACAAGTGTATTTACAGGCCAGACCTACTCGCTTAGTGTTGTTACTACCGGCACAAACAGCATCGTATCCGTTTGGATAGACTGGAACAGGAATGGTACTTATGAGACTTCAGAGTGGCAACAGGTATGGACAAGTGCTACTTCTGGTTCAATCAATATACTTGTTCCTGCTAATGCCACACCAGGTTTAACAGGCATGAGAGTTCGTTCACGTGAAGCAGCAAGTTCAAATGGTTCAGGTGATGCATGTAGCACATTCTTTAGTGGAACAACACATAATTATTCTATTACAGTGTTTGGTAGTGCAAACCCATCTTATACATATACATGGAACCCTGGATCATTGTCGGGTGCCTCAGTAAATGTTACGCCTACTTCAACAACAACGTATACATTAACCGCTACAAATCCTACGACGCTTTGTGCAACAACAGCAACACCTGTTACTGTAACAGTAGCCCCGGTTACTGCCAATGCAACGGCAACACTAACATCGATATGCCCGGGCACTGCAGTTACACTGAATGGCACTGCGGGTGGAGGAGCACCATTTACCTATTCATGGGATGATGGTACAACTTCAATTGCAAGCGGAACAATTGCAACAACAACAGTTCCTCCTTTAGTAGTTAATCCTACTACTACAACCAGCTATACTTTAACGATCACTGACAATTGTGGCAATTCAGCTACATCGGGTGTAACGGTTACGGTTAACCCAACACCGTCTGCCAGCATACAGGAAACAGGGCCGATTACGCTTTGTTCTCCATCTACGCAGGTATTGCATGCTGTAACAGATGCACCTGCACCAACCTATCAATGGACACTGAATGGCGTTAATATTCCTTCTGCAACCGGTGCTACTTATACCATCAGTACTGTAAGTACCGGTACATATCGTGTGATCGTAACCAATACAACTACAAATTGCGTGAGTGCAGTGTCTGCGGGTGTGGTTGTAACCATCAATCCTCAACCTTCTGCTGTAACAATTACACCTCCGGCAGCAACCATCTGTAATGGCAGTAGCCAATTGCTTACAGCAAGCGGTGGAGCATCAGGCACTTCAGGAAATGCACAGATTGGTGCCGGCGCTACAACCATCACAGGAGCAACAACAAGCCTGGGAAGTCCGTACAACCACTGGTATGGAGGTATTAAACAACAGATAATCTACACTAAAGCTGAACTGAACGCAGTAGGTATCAATGGTGGTAATATCAATGCACTTTCTTTTGAACTGACTGCATTGGGTAGCGCTACATTGACGATGTCGGGTTTCACAATTAACATTGCACACACAACTCAATCAGCCGCTACCACAACACTGATTACGTCAGGATTTACACAGGTTTATTCCAATGCTTCGCAAGGTGTAACAACTGGAATTAATAATTATGTGTTTACAACACCATTTAACTATAACAATACTGATAACATTGTTGTGTCAATATGCTGGAGCAATAACAACTCCGGTAACAGTTCAGCAATACCGACTATTAAAGTAGATGATGCTCCATTTACTGCAACAAATTATATCTATGCTGATAATACTACTGTTACAGCGTTGTTTAATGCCAGCAGTAATACTTCGAGCGGTGTTGGTTCAACAAGCAGGACAGAAACAACCATTACAAGGCCGAAGATCGTATTTGCTTATAATGCAGTTCAAACACCATCATGGTCATGGGCACCGGCTACAGGTTTGAATGCAACCAATACTGCAGCAGTTACAGCATCGCCAACAACAACAACAACAACAACCTATACAGCTACGGCTACTAACAGCTTCGGTTGTACGAATACAGGTATAGCAACAGTTACTGTTAATCCACGTCCTACGGCCGTGATCAGTGGCAGCGGAGCATTCTGCCAGGGTGTTGCAAATACCAGTACGAACCTGACAATTACTTTTACCGGAACAGCACCATGGAACTATACTTATTCTGATGGAACAACACCGGTATCAGGAACAACAAGCAGTAATCCTTTGACAGTAACGGTAGCGCCTAACAGTGCAACACCGGGTGTTGTTACTTATACAGTTACAGCATTGAGTGATGCAAATTGCGCATCGATTGCAGCAGACCTTACAGGTAGTGGAACGGTAACAATCAATCCATTGGCTGCAAATCCAGCAGCAAGTGTTGTACAACCAACCTGCGCATTGGGAACCGGTACGATCAATGTAACATCTCCATTAGGTGGTGGTAATACATACAGCCTTGATGGAATCAACTTCCAGCCAAGCCCGTCATTCCCAGGCCAGGCACCGGGTACATATACTGTGTATGTTAACAACAGCTTTGGTTGTTTCTCACCAGCAACAGTAAATGTTACGGTGAACCCGCAACCATTCGTACCGGGAGCACCGGTGATAACAGGTACTGTGAATGTTTGTCCTTTCATAGGCGTTGCAGGAGCAGCCGGACAACTTACTTATACTGCAACAGCAACCGGTTTTGGAACACAGACCTTTAACTGGGTGGTACCAACAACAAATGTGACAATTGTATCCGGACAGGGTACAGGAACACTTGTACTGAGCTTCCAGAATGGTTTTGCAACACAGGCGAACAAACAGTTACGCTTAACTGTTACCAACCAGTGTGGAACAAGCACCATGACGATCTACTATCTTGCAGCACAGATACCAAATACACCGGCTCCGATTGTAGGACCAACAGATGCATGTCCATTGCTTGGCGGCCCTGCAGTAGCTTATACAATTAATAAAGCGCCGGGTGCAAAAGAATACTTATGGTCAGTACCAGCGGGTGCATCGTTCACCCGTCCAAATGGAGTAGGTGTTAACGATACCACGATCCTTGTAAGCTTTACAGCAGGCTATGCTACAGGACCGATCACCGTACAATCAAGCAATGATTGTGGTGTGAGTGGAATAAGGAGCCTTACAGTAACACGTATTGCACCATCACAACCAAATATCATCAGTGGTCCAACCAATGCATGTCCATACATTACACCGAATGCAGCTGCAACTTATACAGTTCCAGCAGTACCGGGCGTAACATACACATGGTCAGGTACCAATGGGGCAGTGATGAGTTCTCCGCAAGGCAGCAATACGATGTCGGTTAGCTTCCCGATCGGTTATACCGGCGGAACGATCAGCGTAACAGCAACGACTGGCTGCGGAACAAGTGCAGCAAGGAACCTGGCGATCACAACACTGAATCCTGCAACACCGAGCGTTCCGGATATTATCCAGACACATTTCTGCGGAGAGCCTGGAGGAAGGAAATTCACGTATACACTTAGCAGTACGCCAGCCAATGCAACCTCTGTTGTATGGACAGTACCGGCAGGAGCAACCTTCATCAACCTGACCCCGATCAGCATCGAGGTAACTTACCCTGATGCAGCAGTAAGTGGAGTAGTAACCGTACAGGCCGTTAATCCATGTGCAAACAGTGTTATCCGTTCCGTGAATGTTAAATTGCCGGCATGCCCTACAAGTTTTGCAGGAACGAACAATGGCACTAACGGCACAGCAGAATCGAAAGGCGGAGTAGCACCTGTGAAGGCATCAACTCCTGCACCAGCACTGGCAGAAGCACTGGAAGTTAAGATCTTCCCGAACCCAACCGTAAGCGACTTCAAACTGGAGGTACTTACATCAGGAACAGAAGAGATCACCGTACGTGTGTTGGACAACCTTGGAAGGTTATACAAGAACTTCAAGCTGATGCCAAACCAGATCATTGCATTGGGAGCAGAACTGAAATCCGGATCTTATTTAGTAGAAGTAAGACAAGGCAAAACAGTGAAGACGACCAAGGTGATCAAGTTTTA
Organism: Ferruginibacter sp.; assembly: GCA_047601875.1. GTDB lineage: Bacteria > Bacteroidota > Bacteroidia > Chitinophagales > Chitinophagaceae > Ferruginibacter. Next base: position 4,286,017 of record JASGIL010000001.1, read on the forward strand.
GGCAATTAACAATTGACAATGAATAGTTAACAATTGTAAAAAGATAAAGAGCGCCCCGAATATTCGGGGCGCTCTTGTTTTTATCAAATCAGAAAAGTGTATCGTTGTTCGTTTGGTGTTGTACGAATAAATCCCAAAACCCAAAGTGGTACAATACCAGGTACCTCGTATCTCTTACTCAGAACTCAATTATATCCCAAAAAAATAAATATTTGAGCATTGTTAATGAATTCATAAATAAAATATACATTTATTGTCCAAATCCACCATCCCTTTTTAAAGCTGACTAGCTCCCGCAAGACAAATACAGGCTGAATAAACATATTTTAAAGCTATCAATGAAAGAAATCTACCAGTTTCTTGCAGGGTTTTTTAATGCGTACACCAATGAGCGAATCCATTCCCTTGGTCCAACGCCCGGCAATTATTTCTTCCGAAGAAGATCATCTCTTATTTTTTTAATAAAAAAAATCTACCGGTTTCTTACAGGTTTTTTTAATGCATACAGCAATGGGCGAATCCATTCCTTTGGCCCATCGCCAGGTAATTATTTCTTTCGAAGACGAAGATCTTCAATCATTTTTCTCCTACACAAGACAATAACCGCCTAATAATAACAAATCAAAAAATGCATACAATGCAAAATTTTACAGGTACACAACAAGGAAATAAAAGTAACTACACTTTTATGCAGGCATCAAAAATGTTCCGTTGGATATTTGTGATGTCATTCTTTTTTATTGGAACATTTGTTTCAAACAATGTAAAGGCACAATATTCCAATGTGCCTGTAACGGGGTATAACTCAGATGTAGTTGCAAATGGAGTGGGATCAGTATCCTCTTCCACAACAGCAACATTCGATAACACCCAGTATACGCTGGCGGCTTCGGACTGGAATTTTAACGGCAGTTGTGCGGCATTAACTTTTTTTATGCCTGTATCCGGAACGGTAAATGCAAATAGTACGGTTGCATCGGGACTCGTATATACACTTCAGCCCTATAATGCAAACAACGATTTGCGTATACCATTATCCGGTAGTGGAACAGGATCAGGCACACTCACGTTGGTAACCCCTGTAAGTGCCAGCAAATTATTTCTTCTGTATGGTATAGGTAATGGACCAATTACAAGTGGCCTTAATGTTACTGTTACATTTACTGATGCCTCCACACAGGTATTCACTGGTCTAACAGGGCTGGATTGGTTTGCAACAACTAACCCAGCTGCGAGTAATTTAGGAAGGGTAGATAGGACTGCAACACCGGCTTGCGCAACAACAGTTACGGGAGGGCCACAGTTATTTGATCTTGCATTAACAATCAATGCTTCGAATTACAATAAGTTGGTACAATCTATAACGATCGATAAAACTTTAACCGGTAATACAGTAAATATAATGGCTGTGGGCAGGCAAGCGCCTTGCGTAGTTCCTGCAGATGCTGCAACAGGATTAACCCAGGGAACAACAACTACAGGCTCTATTGCAGCCAGTTGGACAGCGGCACCAAGTACTCCTACCGGTTATCTTGTTGTGGGTTATCCTACAGGCGCAACACCCGTTACACCTGTTACCGGAACAACTTATACTGCAGGCCAGGGAATCGGAACGGGTAAAGTGATACAAGCAGGAGCAGGAACATCCACTACAGCATCTGGTTTACAGGGCGGAACAACATACGATGTTTATGTATATTCAATGAATACGGGCGCCACTTGCGGAGGGCCTGTTTATAATACTGCTTCTGTTCTTTCAGGAAGTATGACTACAGCAACCTGCACCGGGTTGGCGGCAGGTACTTATACAGTTGGAACCGGGGGTACATATGCTACACTTACAGCTGCATTAACCGACGTTGGAAATGGTATAACCGGGCCAGTGATCCTTGAATTATTATCAAATTATACAAGTGCCGGCGAAACATTTCCTATTGCTTTCCCATATAATGCTTGTATCAATGCTACCAATACACTTACCATCAGGCCGGAAGCTGCTGCAACAAACCTGTCTATTACAACAAACAATACAACAGGTACCATTAATTTTAACGGTGCAACATATGTTACAATTGATGGTCGTCCCGGAGGAACAGGCACTGTATCACAGTTGACCATCGCAAACACTAACGCAGGTGCAAGCTATGCTGTCAATTTTGCTAATGATGCATTCAGCAATACGGTTAAATATTGTACGGTAACCAGCAGGAATAATGTAGCTACCAGTGGTACAATTGTTTTTGGTGCAGGACTTATTTCAGGGAATGATAACAATACCATTGATAATTGTAGTATTAAAGATGATGGAACAGGTAATCCTGTAAACGGCATTTATTCGGCAGGCACATCTTCGTCTGTTGATAACAGTGGTAATACAATTTCAAACAATAATATTTCAAACTATTTCTCTGCAACACTTGTAAGTAGTGGTATATTACTTACCGGAACGGGCAACTCGGGATGGTCTATTACAGGTAACAGGTTGTTCCAGACTGCAAACAGGGTATTCACAACAGCAAATACACATAATGGTATAAGTGTTCAATCTGGATCGGGCTATACGATCACAGGTAATATTATTGGTTTTGCGAATGCAGCCGGCACAGGTACTACCAACCTTGTTGGGCTAACAACAGGTTCATTGGGTGGAACATTCCCTTCTTCTTATACAGTAAGCGGAACGGCTAATGCTACCCGTTATATTGCCATAAACTGTGCATTTACTGCCGGTGGAACCAATTCAGTTATCCAAACAAATACCATTGCCGGTTTTGCTTTGTATACTTCCAGCGGAGCGAATACATCAAACGGTATATTATGTGCAATTAATGTTACATCAGGTAATGCAACGATCGGTGGTGCAACTGCAGGTCTGGGTAATACAATCGGTGCAACAAGCGGGCTTGGATCGATCTATACTGCATGTACTACAACAGGAGGAACAATGGTTGGTATTTTTGCCAGCAGTGCCAATACGGTAACCATTCAAAATAATACGATGGGTGCGATAGATGCTGTGGGAACATCGGCCACGCTGAGCGGCGGATTTACAGGAATAGATTTAGCGGGTGCAGGAAATTTTGTAGCCAATAATAATACTATTGGTAATACAACTGTTGACAATATGCGTTCAGGACATACACCTAATGGTGCAAACCTGACCAATTCCGGTGGTACACTGACTTCTACATCAGGTGGTACTTCTGTGATGCTTGGTATCAGGAGTGCAGCAACAGGCAGCAGTTTGTCTATAAATACCAATATATTCCGTGGTTGGGCAACTTCGGGAACATCGATTGCTACAACCGGTATTACCAGTTCAGGAACCATGACAACTGCTACCCCTTCTGTTACACTTAATGGCAATGCTCTTGGTACATCAGGTCTTGGTTGGGTAAGATTTGCTTTCGCTAACTCAGGTACAATAACTGGTATCAGTCTTACAAACACAATTGCGACTTCAGAATCTATTTCAAATAACGATATACAGGGTATCACATATGCTGCTGCCAGTACAGGCGCTCACAATTACCTGACACTGACAGGCGCAACTGCAACTGGTAACACTTCTTCAGTTAATGGAAACACATTTACAAACCTGAATGTGAATACTTCGGGTGCAATAGTGTTCCTTAACCACAACTATGCAGAATCTGCTACCAGTATCCTGAACTTTAATAACAACTCAATTGTTACAGGTTTTGCCCGCGGCAGCGCCGGTTCGATCACTTTAACAACGTCAAACTCGACTTCAGCTGCAGGATCGATCCTTAACATGACAGGTAATAACTTCTCAAATATTACTGTAACAGGATCTTCAACATTGCTTGGGTTCAATAATACAGATGGTGGCGTTGGAACAATAAAAACAATAACCGGGAATACATTTAATAACTGGCAGGGTACAACAAGTACCATCACTGGTATGCTTATTAATTATTTCAATGGTGCTTCCAGTGTTTCTTCCAACAATATCACCAACATGGCAGGTACGGGTGCTATCACTGCGATGACATTCGGATCAACTCAAAATGTTGCAAACCCGTTGAACATATCATCCAACACGATCACCGGCCTTGTTTCAAGTGGAACAGGCGGTGCTGTAACAGGTATAACGGTTGCGAATACATCACCGGTTATTAATATTAATAATAACACCGTAAGTACTTTATCAACAACTGCAGGGTCAGCTGTTATTGGTATTGCAGTGACGGGTGCAACTGCGACGAATGTATTTAAGAATACCATTTGTAATTTATCCGGTAGCGCAACTGGTTCTACAGTGAACGGTGTTCTTGTTTCAGGTGGTACTACGGTGACACTTTATAACAACCGTATTGGTGATCTGCGTACAGCTGCAGCGATCAATGCCAATTCAATTATTGGTTTGAACGTTACAGGGGGGACAACCGTAAGGGCGTACTACAATACTGTGTATATAAACGGAACAAGTACAGGCGCAACATTCGGTTCTTCTGCAATCAGTGCATCAACAGGTACGAACCTGACACTTAATAATAATATCTTCTACAATTCCTCAACGAATGTAGGAACGGGAGTAGCGGTAGCATATCGCAGGTCATCAAATGTATTAACGAGCTATGTAAGTACATCCAATAACAACCTGTTCTTTGCAAGTACAATCTATACAGATGGTACTACACCGGCTGCAACACTTTCTGCTTATAAAACAACTGTTGCTTCACGTGATGCACAATCAGTAACAGAGAACCTGATCTCATCACCAACATTCCTGAGTACTACTTGCGGTGATCCTAATTTCCTCAAGATAAGTACATCAGTTGCTACGCAGCTTGAAAGTGGTGGTACGCCAATCGCAGGTATCACAGACGATTTCGAAAACGATACAAGAAATGCAGGAACACCTGATATCGGTGCTGATGAATTTACAGGTGTGCTTTCTGATCTGCAATCACCATCCATTTCTGCAATTACTGCTACCACTTCAATTTGCAGTACTACGAGCAGGAATATTACGGCACTCATCAGTGATCCGAGCGGTGTAGACAATGCAAGCTTCCAGCCAAGGGCTTATTACCGTAAGAATGGTGGAAGCTATAGTTCTGTTGCAGGCTCGCTTACATCTGGTACTGTAAATGCCGGTACATGGACATTTACACTTAACTATGCATTATTAGGTGGTACAACAGCTCTGGATGTGATAGATTATTTCATTGTTGCGCAGGATGTGCCTGGTAATGCAGGCGGTAATCCTTCAGGAGGCCTGGCACTTACCAACGTTACTAATGTAACTTCTAATCCAACCACACCACTTACATATACCATACAGGCTATATTAAGCGGTACTTATACAGTTGGAGCCGGCGGGAATTATACAACCCTTACTGCCGCCGTAGCTGCTTATAATGCTTCTTGTCTTGGTGGACCTGTTGTATTCTCATTAACTGCTGCTGCTTATACTGAAGCTGCAGCATTAACGATCAATGCAAATGCAGATGCAAGTGCTACCAATACACTAACGATCAAGCCTACACTGGCGAATACAACGATTGCTGTAACAGGTGGTAGCTCATCAGCTATATTTATTCTGAATGGTGCTGATTACATTATCATCGATGGTTCAATTAATAATACAGCCAATACAGTGTGCCCTGCTTCAGCTGCTACCCGTGATCTTACGATTACCAATACAAACTCGGGAACAAGCAGTGCTGTGGTATGGTTGCAAACAACTGGCACCGACGCCGCTACCAATAATACAGTTAAGAACTGTAACCTGGTAGGTAACAGCAACACCACTACATTATTTGCTGTTGGTTCCGGTTCTTCGAGTATCGGCACAGGTAGCCTTGGAACAGGAAACAATAATAATTCTTACATTAATAATAATATCAGTAAAACGCAATACGGTATTTACTCACAGGGAGCAAGTATTGCCAATAAAAATACCGGAACAGTTATCAATCAAAACCTGATGAATACGGCTTCTCCAAACAATATTGGTATAGGCGGTATCATTGTTGGTTTTGAAGATAATATTGGTATAAGCGGAAATAACGTATCAGGAATAAACCAAAGCGGTTCTTTTGATATTTTTGGTATCAATGCCGGTTTTACTACTGCTTTTCTTTTTACAACATTAACAGGTAATGAAGTTACCAATGCAACGATCAGGAAGAATGTAATAAACTCAATTGTAGGTACCAGCACAACCGGTTTCTCTGCAATAGGAATCGGCCTTGCTTCGGCTGCAACCGGAACATCAGAGATCAGCAATAACATGATTTCCGGCGTACTCAGTTTTGCAACACCTTCAGACATGTGTGTGGGAATATTTACAGGAGGCGGTGCAGCATCTACTAAAATATATTACAATACCGTTGTTATGACGGGACAACGTAGTTCAGGAACCTCAGGTGGAACTACTCCAAGCTATGCATTGGCGATCAACGGTACAACACCTATTGTAGACGTAAAAAATAATATACTTGTAAATACAACAACAAGTGGTAACTCAACACCCGGAAAGAGTTTTGCAATCGGTCTGGGCTATTCCAGCACTACAGGCAACTATGCCAACCTGTTATCTAACAATAACGACTTCTTTGTTAGCGGGGCACAGGGTGTATTGGCAAAAGTGGGAAATATAGCACAGGGAAGTGGTACAGAAATAACCACACTTGCCGGATGGCAAAGTGAAACCGGTCGCGACGCTGCTACTATAACTGTTTCGCCGGTATTTGTGTCAGCATCAAACCTGCACCTAAATGTTTCAAGTACAAACAATCTGTCATTGGAGAATACAGGAACAGCTGTTTCAGTTACTGATGATATTGATTGCACCGTGAGGAGTCTTACAACTCCAGATATTGGTGCGGACGAATTCACTTATATTCCGCCTGCAGTGATCAATACGGTATCTGCAAGCCCTTCAACTACGCAATGTGTTGCTACGGCAAGAACAATTACAGCCAACGTAACAGCAGGAGGTTCGAATATTACTACTGTAACATTGAACTATAGTTACAATGGTGTTGCACAATCTCCGGTAACAATGACTGGTGGTAATGTTAATAGCGGGCAGACTTCAAACTGGACAGGAACCATTCCTGCTGCCACACCGGCAAATGCTACGGTTACATGGACTGTAACAGTAGTAGATGGAGGTGGTTCTATCGTTGCTAATGGTACTTCTTACGCGGATGCACCGCTCACAGGTGCTTCAATAAGTGCTTCTGCTTCACCTAATCCTGCATGTGCCGGATCTAATGTTGTATTAACTGCAACAGCTATTGCAGCAGGTTCAACAAGAACATTGGGAGCCGGTGCAACAACACCATCATCTTATGAAGGTGTACTTTATAATTTATTCGGAGGTGTTAAATCACAATTCCTGGTAAAAGCTTCGGAATTAACTGCAATAGGCCTTGCTGCAGGAAATATTACTTCCATAGGATTGAATTTTGGAACAGCCCCGGGTGTTAACTACCAGGGTTTTGCAATAAACATAGCGCCTACTGCACTTACAGCCCTGACATCTACACTGGTAAATACAGGATTTGTGCAGGTATATGCCGGAACGGGTGTTAATGGAGGCTATACGCCAACGTTAGGAGTAAATAACTTTACATTCGGTACCGGCGCTGGTTCTTCCTCATCTTTTGCATGGGATGGTACCAGCAATATCGTTGTTCAGTTCTGTTATAGCAATAATAATAGTGGCGGAACCGGCAATAGCTTTGCAAAAACAGATGCGCCAGGCTTTACCTGCGGAGCCTATTTCAGGTCGGATTCGCAAACACCTGCCGTTTTATGCGCAACAACTGCAGGTACAGGTACACTCACCAGCAGGCCACAATTGATATTTATAGGAAACGGACCGGTAACACTTTCTTCTTATGCATGGACTGACGGAACTTCCACTGTTGGTACTACTAATCCAACAACTGTAAATCCATCTACAACCACTTCTTATACTGTAACAGGAACAGATGTAAATGGCTGTACAATGTCATCTCCGGCTATAACAGTTACTACTATTGCATTGCCTGCTTCACCAAATCCAAACAATTCAATACAATGCGGAACCGGTGTTCCTGCATGTTTTGTAACAACAGGTGGTGGTGGCGCCGGATTCAAATGGTATAGTGCACAGACCGGAGGCACCTTATTACAAAATGGAGGTGGTACATATACAACATCAATAAGCTCAACACAACATTTCTGGGTATCAGAATCTAACGGTACCTGCGAAAGCCCAAGGGTTGAAGTGGTTGCATTTGTAAATGCACCAGATCCGGTGCAGGCTTCCGTGGACAATAACAATGTGTGTAGAAATACCCAGATACAGTTAACAGCAACAACAACAGGAAATACTAACGGTAATGTATACAGTTTTGTATGGACTGCTTCTCCTGCATCTGGAAGTGGTATTCCAACTTCACAGGCTGGAGGTACCGGTACATTCGGAACACCTGCTTCTATCAACATTACACCTACAGCTTCCGGAACATTTACTTATACGGTAACCGCCACTGATGGAACATTGGGTTGTGTTACTACATCTACTGTAGTAGTTACAGTTAAAGCATTACCACAAATCAATACAACAACAGCAACACCATCTACCATTTGCGCAGGAACAAATGTTACGCTGAATGGTACATCAGGTACACAGGCAAGTGGCCCGGTACAGGTTGGTGCAGGTGCAAGTACGATAACAGGAGCTACTACCAGCCTGGGAAGTCCTTACAACAACTGGTATGGTGGAATAAAACAACAGATCATTTATACCAAGGCAGAGTTAAATGCCCTTGGAATGAGTGCAGGTAACATTACAGCGCTTGCTTTTGATCTTACTGCAGTGAGTGCAACCACGCTCACAATGGCTAATTTTACAATTAATGTTGGGCATACCACTCAGTCTGCATCTGTAAATCCTTTGATCACTACCGGTTTAACGCAGGTATATTCAAATGCGTTGCAGGGAGTGAATGTGGGTCTCAATACTTATACATTCACAACTCCTTTCAACTGGAACAATGTTGATAACATTGTTGTATCTATTTGCTGGAGTAATGTGAACAGCGGTAGCACCGCAAATCAACCAACCATTAAAGTGGATGCAGCGTCTTTTAATGCTACTGCATATATCTATGCCGATAATACATCAGCAGCGGCCCTGTTTAGTGCTTCGAATAATTCATCTGCGGGTGTAGGTACAACAAGTCAAACAGCAGTAACTGCTACACGTCCTAAAACTGTATTTACAGCAATCACGGGTGTGAATACAACAGGTTCAATGAACTGGTCATGGAATCCGGGAGCTTTATCAGGAAGTACTGTAATAGTTAATCCATCTGTTACTACTACTTATACTGTAACAGCTACCGATCCTGTTACTACATGTTCTTCTACAAATACAGTAACAGTAAATGTAAATCCATTACCACCTGCACCTGCAGGTAATAATGGTACTGATCAATGCGGTACTTCATTGACAGACGCGAACGTAAGTTCAAACAATGTTACAGATCCGCAGGTGCCACCATTCTTCAAATGGTACTTTGTACCAACAGGCGGAACGGCACAACAGTCAGGTACATCTACTACGTTTACAACAGTTATTTCTGCAACAACTGATTTCTACGTATCAGAAGTTTCAGCAAATGGTTGCGAAGGACCAAGGGTTCATATTTCAACTATTGTATCTACAGCTGATCCGATAACAGTAAATGCAACGCATACTACAGTATGTCTTGGCGGGTCAACAGATATCAGTGCGAGCTATACACCAGACTTCAACAGCTTCGCAACATATACACTTACAGCAACAGGCGGTACTGCAAGTGGCTTACCAGGCGCCGTTCCATTAAATCCAAATGGAACAGGTGATGGCAGTGATCCATACACAGTAACGCCAACGGCTACCGGTACTTATACTTATACAATTACTGCTAATGATCCTGATAAGAACTGTACTGCAGTTAATACTGTTGTTGTAACGGTTAGCGCATTGCCTGTGATCAGCAGTGTAAGTGCAACACCTTCTACAATATGCGCCGGTGCAAGCGTAAACCTTGTAGCTATTGGAGCACCGCAATATGCTAATGTTCCTGTTACAGGTTACAATGCAGATCTTGTGGCAAATGGAACCGGCTCAGTATCTTCATCTACAACATCAACTTTTGATAATGCAGTATATACATTGGCAGCTGCCGACTGGAACTTCAACGGGTCCTGTACGCCGCTCACCAACTTTATGCCTGTATCAGGTACAGTAACCGCAAATGCTACTGCAGCGCCTGCACCGGGACTTACATATGTACTGCAACCATATAATGCAAACAATGCACTTCGTATACCAGCAACCGGTACAACCGGCGGAACTGGTACAGGAACGCTCACTTTAATAACACCAGTACAGATGAGCAAATTATATCTCCTGTACGGTGTAGGCAACGGACCAATCACATCTGGCATCAATGTAACAGTGAACTTCACAGATGCAACCAGCCAGGCATTTACCGGGCTTACAGGAAAGGATTGGTTTGATGCTACTACCCCGGCTATAGAAAATCTTGGTAGGGTAGACAGGACGATCACACCAGCTTGTGTCACTACCACTACAGGCGGCCCACGTTTATTCGACCTTGTAATGACATTGAATGGAGCGAACTATGCAAAACTTGTTCAGTCTGTTACAATAGCAGTTACAAATGGTACTGCTACACTCGTGGTAATGGGCGTAGGAAGACAAGCTCCTCCTGCAAACTACCAGACTTCTCATTATAACTGGACATGGAACCCAGGTAATATCGCAGATAGTGTTGCTACAGTAACTCCATCTGTTAGTACTACCTATACCGTATCTGTAACAGATCCGGCTACAACATGTAGTGCAACTGCAACAACAACGGTAACGGTTAACCCATTACCTGCTGCTCCTTCAACCAATGATCCTGTTACAAGATGTGGTCCTGGAAGTGTAACACTTACAGCTACAGGCGGACCTGGAATTTTACATTGGTATAATGTTGCATCAGGAGGCACTTCTCTGCAAACTGGCGGTACATTTACGACGAATGTGACCAGTAATACATCATTCTGGGTTGCAGAAACATCAGAATTTGCATGTGAGGGTCCGCGTACACAGGTACACGTTACCCTGGCATCGCCACCAACACTGGCCATCACAGCTGGTGGGGCGACAACGTTCTGCCAGGGCGGATCTGTTACACTAAATGGTGCAACAGCAAGCAGTCCTTCTTATGTTAATTTCAATTGGTCAGCTACACCATCAAACGGAGCAGGATTAAGCAGTGCAACCGGGGCAAGCATTACAGTAACACCAACAGTTGCCGGAACTTATACCATTACACTTACTGCAGATGATGGCCAGCCAAATGGTTGTGCGGATATCAAGACCGTGGTTGTGACCATGAATCCTAATCCTGTAATAACAACCGCAACAGCAAATCCAGCTACAACATGTAGCGGTGGGGCTGTTACTTTAAATGGTACAAGTATCAATGCGTTGCCGGGTACAACGTTCAGCGGAGCGTTGTCAGGTACTGCTGCTACCAATACAACGATAGGAACACTGTTTGGTATCTATTACGGAAACGGCCGTTCACAGGCACTGTACACCGCAGCGGAATTGTCTGCAGCAGGATTAACTCCGGGCAATATAACTTCGCTGGGTGTAAACGTTGCTTCGATCGGAAATGGAACAGCACTTATCGGGTATAGCCTGAAGGTAGCAGCAACAACTGCAACTTCTCTTTCTTCATACCTCACACCAACCTGGACCACGGTGTATGGCCCTGCGAACTATAGCCCAACTGTAGGTGTCAATACGTTTACACTTGGAACTCCATTCGTTTGGGATGGTACATCGAATATCGTGATCGAATACTGTTTCTCTAACCAGATAACAGGTACTACAACAACTGCTGTAACGAACGACTATACTACTACAGCATACAATTCCTTTATCAATTACCAGTTAGATGGTGCAACCAGTAATATCTGTACGAACACCAGTATAACCAATACGTCTGGAAGCAGGCCAAGATTAATTTTTGGCGGCCAGGTAGGTACCGTGGTGACAGGCTCGCTTAACTGGGTATGGAATCCTGGAGCGCTTTCAGGAAGTACTGTAACGGTACATCCTACAAGTACTACTTCCTATACTGTTACTGCAACCAATCCATCTACCGGCTGTTTCACTGTGTCCAGTCCTATAAATGTAACGGTTACGCCTGTTGGTTCAGCTGCTTCTGCTTCATCACCTGCAATCTGTACAGGGTCATCTGTAACATTAAATGCAAATCCAACTGGTGGTGGACCATTTACTTTCTCATGGAACAATGGAGTAGGTGTTGTAGGAACTACAGATCCATTAACAGTTAGCCCAACATCAACAACAACTTATACCGTAACTGTAACAGATGCTTGTAATAACAGTACAACATCTTCAGTAACGGTAACGGTTAACCCATTGCCAACAGCAAGTATACAGGAAACAGGTCCGATTACACTTTGTTCTCCTGCAACACAAACATTGCATGCGGTAACAAATGCAGCATCTCCATCATATCAATGGACATTGAATGGAACGAATATTCCAAGTGCTACAGCATCTACCTATGTTATAAACACTGTTTCAAGCGGTACTTACCGTATTATAGTTACAAATACAGCTACCAATTGTGTAAGTGTAGCTTCTGCGGGTGTTGTTGTAACCATCAATCCTCAACCTTCTGCTGTAACAATTACACCGCCAACAGCAACCATTTGCAATGGCAGTAGCCAGTTATTGACTGCCAGCGGCGGTACAACAGGTGGTTCAGCAAATGCACAGATCGGTGCAGGGGCTACTACGATCACGGGTGCTACTACCAGCCTTGGAAGTCCATACAACCACTGGTATGGAGGTATTAAACAACAAATGATCTATACAAAAGCTGAACTCAATGCAGCGGGTATTACTGCAGGCAACATCAATGCACTTTCTTTTGAATTGACAGCATTGGGTTCAAGCACACTGACCATGCCTGATTTCACGATCAACATTGCTCATACAACACAGGCTACAGCAACTACAACTTTGATCACAACCGGGTTCACACAAGTATATTCCAGTGCTTCGCAGGGAGTAACTTTAGGAATTAATAATTATGTATTCAGTACACCGTTCAACTATAACAATACCGACAATATTGTTGTGTCGATCTGCTGGAGCGAGGTGAATAGCGGGGTTACTGCAGCTATACCAACAATTAAAGTGGATGCAGCTTCATTTACGGCCACCTCTTATATCTATGCAGATAATACAAGTGTTGCCGCATTATTTGCTGCAAGCAGCAACACTTCATCCGGAGTTGGTAGTACAAGCCAGACAAATACAACTACAACACGTCCAAAAATCGTGTTTGCTTATTCATCATTGCAAAATCCAACATGGTCATGGTTACCTGCAACCGGCCTGAGCGCCACCAACGTTGCAGCAGTAACAGCATCACCATCAACAACAACAACCTATACAGCTACGGCTACTAACAGCTTCGGTTGTACGAATTCAAGCACTGCAACAGTTACAGTTAATCCGCGTCCAACAGCTGTGATCAGCGGTAGTGGTGCGTATTGCCAGGGTACAAATACAACTACGAACCTTACAGTTAACTTTACCGGAACAGCACCATGGAACTATACTTATACTGTAGATGGAGGTTCACCGGTATCTGGAACAACAAGCAGCAACCCGCTTACTATAACAGTAACGCCAAGCAATGCAGCAGGTCATGTATTTACTTATGCGATCAGCGCATTGAGTGATGCAAACTGTGCATCGATTGCTGCAGATCTTACAGGAACCGGAACAGTAACGGTTAACCCATTGGCAGCAAATCCAACAGCAACGGTTGTACAACCAACCTGCGCATTGGGAACCGGTACGATCAATGTAACTTCTCCATTGGGAGCAGGTAATACATACAGCCTTGATGGAATCAACTTCCAGCCAAGCCCGTCATTCCCTGGCCAGGCACCTGGTACATACACTGTGTATGTTAACAACAGCTTTGGTTGCTTCTCACCTGCAACAATAAATGTTACGGTGAACCCTCAACCATTTGTACCGGGAGCACCAGTAGTAACAGGTACTGTGAACGTTTGTCCTTTCATAGGTGTTGCGGGAGCAGCAGGTCAACTTACTTATACTGCAACAGCAACCGGCTTTGGAACACAGACCTTTAACTGGGTGGTTCCAACAACAAATGTGACGATCGTATCTGGACAAGGTACAGGAACACTAGTACTGAGCTTCCAGAATGGCTTTGCAACACAGGCGAACAAACAGTTACGCTTAACTGTTACCAACCAGTGTGGAACAAGTTCAATGACGATCTACTACCTGGCAGCACAGATACCAAATACACCAGCTCCGATCGTTGGACCAACAGATGCATGTCCATTACTGGGCGGCCCTGCAGTAGCTTATACAATAACAAAAGCACCGGGTGCAAAAGAATACTTCTGGTCAGTACCTGCAGGTGCATCGTTCACCCGTCCAAACGGAGTGGGTGTTAACGATACCACGATCCTTGTAAGCTTTACAGCAGGCTATGCTACAGGACCGATCACTGTACAATCAAGCAATGATTGTGGTGTGAGTGGAATAAGGAGCCTTACAGTAACACGTATTGCGCCATCGCAACCAAATATCATCAGTGGTCCAACCAATGCATGTCCATACATTACACCGAATGCAGCTGCAACTTATACAGTTCCAGCAGTACCGGGAGTAACATATACATGGTCTGGTACCAATGGGGCAGTGATGAGTTCTCCGCAAGGCAGCAACACGATGTTGGTTAGTTATCCAATCGGATATACCGGTGGAACGATCAGTGTAACGGCAACGACTGGCTGCGGAACAAGTGCAGCGAGGAACCTGGTGATCACAACATTGAACCCTGCAACACCGGGTGTTCCTGATGTTATCCAGACACATTTCTGCGGAGAGCCTGGAGGAAGGAAGTTCACATATACACTTAGCAGTACGCCAGCCAATGCAACCTCTGTTGTATGGACAGTACCGGCAGGAGCAACCTTCATCAACCTGACCCCGATCAGCATCGAGGTAACTTACCCTGATGCAGCAGTAAGTGGAGTAGTAACCGTACAGGCTGTTAACCCATGTGCGAACAGTGTTATCCGTTCCGTGAATGTTAAATTACCAGCATGCCCTGTAGGATTTGCAGGTAACAATACAGGAACCAACGGTACAGCAGAAACGAAAGGAGTGATAAAGACCCCGAAGTCAACTCCTGCACCTGCATTGGCAGAAGCAATGGAAGTTAAGATCTTCCCGAACCCGACAGTAAGCGACTTCAAACTGGAGGTACTTACATCAGGAACAGAAGAGATCACCGTACGTGTGTTGGACAACCTTGGCAGGTTATACAAGAACTTCAAGTTGATGCCAAACCAGATCATTGCATTGGGAGCAGAACTGAAATCCGGATCTTACTTAGTAGAAGTAAGACAAGGCAAGACAGTGAAGACGACCAAGGTGATCAAGTTTTAAGCAATGCACAGTTGATCCCGCCTTGGCAGGAACAATTGTAAAAATCATAAAGAGCGCCCCGATTAGATTCGGGGCGCTCTTGTTTTTATCAAATCAGAAAGTTTATGGTTGTTAGTTTGGTGTTGTACCAATAAACCCCAAACTGGTACAATACCAGGGTATCCCGTATCCGGTATCCCGTATCTCTTACTCAGAAATCAAAACTTTCAAAAAATATTTTTATTTCACATAATAAAGCCACAATTCGGGCGTTTGTTCTTGTTAATCGTAAAGTTTTAGGACTTTTTGATTAGTTGTGCCCTATAATTCTAATATCAAACCCTGTAATTCTATGACCCTTTTTACAAGAAAACCAAGCCAAAGCCCTCTCTGGAGTATACTTGTTTTTTCCCTGGTGATTTCAATGAACGTCAATGCAGGCCCCAGGGTAGTTCCCGGGATGCCCGGCCCAATCAGCGGACAAACAAATGTTTGTGCTTTTGTAGGGACAGAACGTACAGTTACTTATACAATAAGTCCTGTTTCCGGAGCGGAGCTGTATTTATGGACCGTACCACCGACAGCAAATATTGTAAGTGGGCAGGGAACAACTACCATTGTACTGACTTTTGCTTCCGGGTTTACAGCTGCAGCTAATAAGCAGTTAAAAGTAAGGGCCATTTCACAAGACGGAAATAGTGCAGACAGGGTGCTTTATCTTGCTTCCCAACAGCCATCAACTCCAAATGCTATCAATGGGCCAAATAATGCATGTGTATATATAGGCACAACAAACCCGGCAACCTACTCAACAGCAAAGGATCCCACAGCAACAGGTTATATCTGGGGTGTAGATCCAGCATCAACATATGTTAGTCATCCGAATCCTCCGGGAGTAAATGATACAATGATTCGTGTTGTGTTTAAAAAAGGTTATCAAACCAGTCCTATTACTGTACAGGCTGTGAACAATTGTGGTTTCAGTGCTGCAAGGCAACTTAATGTAGCAGGAAGTGCCCCGGCAACACCGGGTATTATCAGCGGCCCTACTAACGGGTGCCCTTACATGCTACCAAATGGGGCTGTGGCTACTTATTCGATAAACCCTGTAACAGGAGCAGATAGCTATACATGGATAACACCTACCAATTGTGTTATAACCCATCCAAATGGAGCAGGCCCTACAGATGTTACGATCACAGTGCAATATCCAAGCGATTTTACCGGTGGTACAATATCAGTTATAGCCAGCAGTGGTTGTGATGACAGTTCACCAAGGTCTTTGGCAATCTCTAAACAAAATCCTGGTACACCAGGTATCATTGCGTCAACACAGAAAGAACTTTGCCCAGACAGGCAGTATCAATATTCATTACCATCAATGCCTTCAAATGCAGTATCAGTAACATGGGCAGTTCCCTCAGAAGCGATTGGCTTTTCAGGCCAGGGCACTACAAGCATCATTGTTTCTTACCCGGAAGGCCATGTTAACGGGGTCGTTTCTGCCAAAGGTGTTAATAACTGCGCAACAAGTGCCAACAGGCAATCGACTGTTGTTTTAAGCCGCTGCCAGAATGAAAGAATGAGTGGTAACACATACAACAAAGGAGCTAATAACTCAAATGTGCAGGGTGGTATAAGAACGGGTAATCCATCAGCAAAAGAACAGGGGCAACAATCCATTACCGGTTCTGATGCAATGAAAATAAATATTGGCCCGAATCCTAGTAAAGGAAATTTTAAATTGCAGGTAACAAGCCCGGGTAAAGAAATCATTAATATTATACTGCTCGATCTGCAGGGAAGGGAACTTAAGAAGATGAATGTTGCACCAGGGCAATCCATTATTTTTGGTAACGAATTAAAACCCGGCACATATTTACTCGAAGTAAACCAGGGTAGAACAAAACTTACCCAGAAAATACTGAAGCTTTGATGATGATTGGCTAATAGTGAAATCACAAAATCTTTTAATAACCCCGGCTCAAATGGCCGGGGTTATTTGTTTTCTGATATAACAATTAAAAATTCAAAACACAAACGCAAAAACTCATAACTCAGAATTCATAACTCAGAATTCAGAATAATTCGTAGATTTATTATACTAAACTTATGAGTATGAAAGCATTTGCGAGGATATTTATTGTTCTTCTATTGACGGGTAACAATGCTTTCTGTCAAAAAACAAAAGTAAAGACCAAAGTAAAACAGGTCCAGGAACGTTTTAAAGTAGAAGATTACAGCTATCCATATTATGCCATCATAAATAATGGCCCATCGCCAATTTCAGGTTGTTTTATCAATTATAAGAACATCTCTTATTTTGTAACTACGAGGCATAATTTTTATACCACGACCAACGAACGCCGGAAGATCAGTAACGTAATGATTTTCATAGATCCGGATAATATGAAGAATAGTGCAAAAGTGCTTTCCCTTAATATGACGGATCAAAAGATACTGCCGGTTTGTTTTGATTTTGGTTGTACAGATATAATTCTATTGCCAGTTAATATTCCTAAGGAACTGCCGGTTAATTATGTCAGCCTCGATGCAAGAGAATCATTGGAAAATAGAGAGATGTCTATTGTTGGATATATAAAAGATTCACTGAGCATTATTGAAACAAAATTCGATAGCTACCTGCCGCGTGACTCCACTTATTTTCTCACTGAGAAATCGAGCCCGAAGGATCTGTCCGGTTCACCCGTATTGATCTATTATAAAAACAAAGGAATTGCAAAAGTGATACTCGCGGGTATTTATTCAGGCAAAGAAATAAGCCAGGAATATTTTGACAAAGGGTTGATATCAAGGGCCTCTTTTATAACCAGGTTCCTGAATTCAAAAACGAAGGAAGAGTTGTTGGGGAAGGAGTAAGTTCTGAGTTCTGAGTTCTGAGTTCTGAGTTCTGAGTTCTGAGTTCTGAGTTCTGAGTTCTGAGTTCTGAGTTCTGAGTTCTGAAATTTTAGGAATGCAAATTCGTGTAATTCGTGCAAAAAATTCGTGTTCTATAGTATGAATAAATGCTTCCTCTTACTATATCTTTCCATTACAGGTTTATGTTTACATGCGCAGGTCAAACCCCTGTTACCAATACCCTCAGCATCACAGTTGGCATGGCATGATATGGAGTTCTATCTTTTCATGCACTTTGGCCCCAATACCTTTACTGATCTTGAATGGGGCAATGGTTCTGAGCATGAAGAAGTATTCGATCCCTCTAGGCTCGATTGTGAACAATGGTGCCGTATTGCTAAAGCAGCAGGAGCAAAGGGTATCATCATTACTGCCAAACACCATGATGGATTTTGTCTTTGGCCAAGTAAATATTCTACTCACACAGTTGGGCAAAGCAAATGGAAGAACGGGAAGGGCGATGTATTGAAAACCTTAAGCAATGCCTGTAAAAAATACAATCTCAAATTTGGCGTATACCTGTCACCGTGGGATCGTAATCACCCTCAATATGGCACCGCCGCGTACAACGATGTTTACATAAACATGATGAAGGAAGTTGTTGCGGATTATGGACCGCTTTTCGAATTTTGGTGGGATGGTGCCAACGGTGAAGGCCCAAATGGAAAGAAACAATTGTATGACTGGCATCGCTTTGAATCAACATTGCGTTCAATAGCGCCCAATACACCTGTCTTTAGTGATATAGGCCCCGATATTCGCTGGGTTGGAAATGAACAGGGCTTTGCAGCAACAACCAACTGGAATTTATTGGATACCGCGGGTTTTAGCCGGGGACAAGGTTCGCCACCAACCGATACTTTAACCACGGGAAATATATTTGGTAAGAATTGGATACCTGCAGAATGTGATGTCAGCATCAGGCCGGGTTGGTTTTATCATGAAAAAGAAAATGCAGAGGTAAAAACACCGAAGGAGCTATTTGATCTTTATTTAAGATCAGTAGGACGGGGCTCCTCTCTTTTATTGAATGTTCCGCCTGACCGGAATGGTTTGATCAATGAAAATGACAGCGCATCACTTGTGAATTTCAGAAAGACCTGCGATGATAATTTTCGTTATAACCTGGCAGACAGTGCAAAGATTTATTATAGTGATCATAATAAACTAAAACCAACGAACCTGCTGAACGATAAGAACAATCGTTCTTTTATAGCAACAGCATTAAAAGATTCGCCGAATATTATAATCCGTTTTTCAAAACTGCAACATACCAACTGCATTGTTTTAAGCGAACCCCTGCAAATGGGACAGCGGATCATTTCATTTACAGTGTCGCTGATAAAAGATAATAAACCTGTTAAGGAAATAAAGGCAACAACGATCGGGCATAAACGTATTCTTACGTTTGCAGGAGCCGATGTACAGTCAATTGAGATTAAAATAAATGATGCAAAATCGATTCCCTTGATGAGTGAAATTACTGTATATAATATCCAGGAAGGCCTGGTTGAAAAAAAATGAATTGTTCTCTATTTTAAAGAAAACAGATACTGAATGATATTTTTAATCATGGCACAGAGGGTATTACTTAGCTTAAAGCGGCCACAAAGTCATTAAGACAAAAGACGCACAAAGAAATTGACTTAGTGTTGCTTAGGGTCTTTGTGGAAAAAAAGTTTATTCAATATTGTAAATACTATATGAAATTTTTATTGTTTTTTCTATTAAGTATAGGATTGGCAGTGCCCTCTTTTACACAAACGAAACACAGTTTTGAAATAAAAGACGGTCATTTTTTATTTGATAATAAACCCATTCATATTTACTCGGGTGAAATGCATTATGCAAGGGTGCCCGAAGCATATTGGCGCCAGCGTTTACAGATGATAAAAGCAATGGGGTTAAACACAGTTTGCACATATGTCTTCTGGAATTATCATGAAACGGCACCTGGTGTTTGGGATTTTAAGACAGGCAACAGGAATATAAAAGCATTTTTAAAAATCGCAAAAGAAGAGGGCCTGATGGTGATCCTGCGGCCAGGCCCTTATGCCTGTGCAGAATGGGAGTATGGCGGCTATCCATGGTGGTTAGTTAAGAACAGGTCTTTGCAAATACGTTCGTGGAACCAGCCTTTCCTGGACTCATGCCGGTCCTATATCAATAAACTTGCTGAAGTAGTAAAAGGAATGCAGGTAACACGTGGTGGCCCCGTAATTATGATCCAGGCTGAAAATGAATTCGGTTCTTACGTTGCCCAACGAAAAGATATCCAGGTTGAGGATCATAAGAAATACAACCAGGCGATTAAAGAACAACTCGTTGCCGCTGGATTTGATGTTCCTTTTTTTACTTCAGATGCAAGTTCATTGTTTGGCGGTGGTGCCATTGCAGGGGTATTGCCAACAGCAAATGGCGAAGGCGATATAGCAAATTTGAAAAAAGCCGTAAATGAATATCATAATGGAATGGGGCCTTATATGGTTGCAGAATATTACCCGGGTTGGCTGGATCATTGGGGAGAGCCTTTCCAGGAAATTGAAACAAAAGAAGTATTGGTACAGGTAGAAAAATATTTGAAAGCTGATGTATCCTTTAATTTTTACATGGTACATGGCGGTACCAATTTTGGATTTACAAGTGGCGCCAATTATAACAAAGAACACGACCTGCAACCTGATATAACCAGCTACGATTATGATGCGCCCATCAATGAAGCGGGCCGGGCGACAGCAAAATACAATGCGCTACGTACATTGTTTATACAATATGTAAAGGGTCCTGTTCCCGCGGTTCCTGAACCTGCAAACCTGATTCATATAGATTCGGCCAGGTTTAATAAAGTTGTTGACCTCTTTAGCATAAAAGAAAAAATGAAACCAGTAAATGCCGATGTTCCAAAAACATTTGAAGACCTGGACCAGGGTTTTGGTTATGTTTTATACAGTAAAACATTTACTGAGCCGCTACAGGGAAAATTAGAAGTAAAAGGATTGCGGGATTATGCGCTTGTTTATGTAAATAAGAAGTTTGTTGCACAACTTAACCGTTGCAATAATGAAAATTCCTGCAACATTAATATTCCGGCAGGTGCAACACTTGATCTGTTTGTTGAAAACATGGGGCGCATCAATTATGGTGAAGAGATCAAAAATAATTTTAAGGGGATCATTTCTCCTGTTTTTATAAACGATGCAGCAATAAAAGGGGGGTGGAGCATGTATGGGTTCCCGATGGATCAGCAGCCAGGTTTAGAATTATATCAAAACAGCTATACAAAAAACAATCCTGTTATTTATGAGGGTACTTTTGAACTCAGCGAAACCGGTGATACTTTTCTCGATATGCAGCAATGGGGGAAGGGGATCGTTTTCGTAAACGGCCATAATCTTGGGCGCTACTGGAACATTGGGCCGCAGCAAACTTTATACCTCCCCGGTTGTTGGTTGAAAGAAGGCACAAATCATATTTCCGTTTTTGAACAGTTAAATGAAACCCGGCAAACTCATATCAGTTCAATTGAAACTCCCATATTGAAGATGCTAAAAAAATAAGAAGCTTCATGAACAACTGCTTTTTTCTTAAAATAACAGGTTCTGTTGAGATTTATGATGTGTTAATCACCTGATTTCGTGAACATTTTCAATAAATAAATATGCTAAAAATTTTGGATGTCTTGTAATGTTCACGTATTTTTGGGTGCTGTTTTAAGTAAATTTACCGTTCAATGCTCCTGTGAAATGCCATAATCAAAACTATATTTTGATCATTAAACCAAACTGAACCTCTGTCTTTCTATATATATAATGTAATGGGCCGAACAGCCCGAAACCACAGATCTTTTTCAATATCTTAGAATAAAAGGGGTAAGGCATAATTTTATTGTGTCCTTATACGTTATGGCACACAATTGAATTTGTAGTTTTTTTTCTATCCATGGTAGAAACTTGGCTATATAATAATAAGATAACAAAACTGACTTACATGAAAATCTTTACACCGGTTTTAAACGTTAATTATCCTCTGGTTAACGGGTCTTCCTTCAACAACACTAAAAAAAGTTTTATGAAAAATTGGATACAAAAATCCATGCTGATTGGCATTATTATGCTGGTAGCAAACCTGTTTATTGTAAACAATGCAACGGCCCAGTATACCTGGATTGGAGCGAATAATGCGTCCTGGGCAGTGTCAACCAACTGGAGTCCAACAAGGACAACACCGGCAGCGGGCGACGTTCTGAATTTCAACACATCTACGCCACTTGTTATTACAGCAGTGCCAACTCAAACAATTGGACGCTTCGTAATGTCGAACAATGCCAATATCACACTTCAGAGTTCGGGTACCGCAACCCTTACTATTGGAAATGGTGCCGGCGTTGATCTTGATATTCCGTCTGGATGTACATTGGTGATCGGGGGATCAAACAGCCTTACTGTTACCCTTGCCGGAAGTGCTACAGCGACTGTTGCCGGTACACTTACGGTAAACAGTGGTCGCACATATAATACGAACGGTGCGACTGTGGTAACAACCGTTACAGGAACAATCAACGATGCTGGTACTGTTACTTGTACAACGGCATCAAAACTTCTTGTTAACAGTGGAGGAACATATAACTATAATCAAAATAACGGAACCATTCCTACTGCTACCTGGAATGCTGCATCTAATTTTAATGTTACTGGTTGGGGTAATGGAACCTCAGCACCAGGTGGGCTCACACAAAGTTTTGGAAACTTCACATGGAATTCAACCAGCCAGACAGGAGATGTATCATTTGCCGGTGGTTTGAATACAGTAAACGGTAATTTCACGATGACAAGTACCGGTTCGGGTACAGTTGCGCTTGGCGGAACCGGGGCAGGTAATCTTGCCATTGCCGGTAATTATAGTCAAAGCGGTGGTGAACTTGATGGATCTTTAAGTGCCGCACGTACAGTAACGATTACAGGTGATTTTTCTTTAACAGGCGGAACTTTGGATCTTAGCCAATCGACCACAGCAGGAAATGCGGTTACTTTTACAGTAGGTGGTGATTTTACACATAGTGCCGGTACACTTACAGAAACAGGGTCAACAACGGGTAGCGGAATTATTTTCGGCAGTGGTACACATAATTATACTTCCGGTGGTACGCTTTCTCAAAGGGTTAACTTCACTGTTAACGCTGGTACTTTACAAATGGGAACCGGTGCTAGTCCTGCTACCATTTCAAATGGTAGCAGTGGAAACTTTACAATTGCTTCAGGTGCCACACTGGGTGTAACATCTACAGCAGGTATTACCACAACAGGTGCTACGGGTAATATCCAGGTAACAGGTACACGTACTTATAATTCTGGCGTAAATTATATTTATAATGGTTCAGCAGGACAGGTGACAGGTAATGGATTAACTCAGAATACACCAGAAGATCTGACCATTAATAACGCAACTTCCGTGACACTAAGCGCTAATACTACTATTACCGGTAATTTGCTCATATCACAGGGAACCTTAAACGCAAATAATTTAGATATAACTTTGGATGGCAACTGGACCAACAATGGTACAGCATTTACAGGTGGAACTGGTTCCACTACTTTCAATGGAACTACTGAAGCAATTGGCGGATCTGCCAGTTCTTCATTCGGGGATATTATAATTACTACCCAATCGGTAGTAACGATGAATAACAGCAATTCGGCTGCCTCACTTACGATCAATGCAGCAGCCGGTGCAACATCATTAACCCTTGGTGCATCAAACCCAACATTTACAATTAACGGTGCAGTGACCATTAATCAGCCTTCTGCAAATACAATAACTACTTCATGGAATATCAATGGTGGTACTGCAACTGTTTCGGGCCTTATTTCATACGCAGGAACAAATACGACCACCAGCCGTATACAGGAAATCGTTATCACTACCGGTACATTGAATGCTAATGGAGGGATTACGTTTGCTAATGCAAATAATACAGGAAGAAGAATTGTAATGTCGGGTGGTGCAGGTAATTTAAACCTGAAAGGTGCACTTACCCTCAGTGGTCAGCAAACACTTACGGCAGGAACAACCAGTACCTTTAATTATAATGATGGTACCACTGCGCAAACAGTTAATTTCTTCAGCGCAGGCGGATATAATAACCTAAACCTGAATAATACTGGTGGCGTGGGCGCTACATTGAGTGCAGCTGTAACTGCGACTAACGTTACCGGTAACCTGAATGTACAAACAGGTACCTTGAACAATGGCGGTTTTGCCATGACACTTGCAAATAATAAAAGTTTCAATGTAGCAAACGGCGCCACTTTCAACCTTACAGGAACTTCTACCATGCCTACTGTTTCAGGTACAGGAACAAGAACCGTAGGTACAACCAGTACTGTTAATTACGCTGGAGCGGCACAGGCAGTTCCTGTTATCAGCTATGGTATACTCAAACTTAGTGGTTCAGGAAATAAAACTTTTGCAGGTTCAACAACCATTAATGGAAATTTCGATATCAGTGGAACAGCGGTTGCGTTGTTGCCAAATGGAAGCACGTCTACTGCTCCTACTTTATCGTTTAATAGTGTAGGCCAGGCAAACGGGTCATGGGGTGGAAGTACTTCCGCAGCCACAAATAAAAGTGCAACAAGGTTTGGATCAACAACTACAGGTATATTAAATGTGACAACCAGCTCATGTAATGCGGGTGAGTGGATAGGTAATACAAATACAGATTGGTTTACGGCATCAAACTGGTGTAGCGGAGCGATACCGACTGCATCAACAGATGCGATTATCCTGGCAGGAGCGCCTAACCAGCCAAATATCAATGCTGCCGGTGCGGTAGTAAGAAATATAACTATCAATAGTGGTGCTACATTAACAATAACTGGGGCTAACGGATTAAGTGTAAGTGGAGACTGGACAAACAACGGAACATTTACAGGTCTTGGAAGTACAGTAACCTTTACCGGTAGTGCTGCACAAATCGTTGCAGGAAGTGCAACAACTGCATTTGGTGCTATAGCAGTTAACAAAACAGCTTCTGCCAATACTGTAACCAGCCAGACAACAGCTTTTACTGCTCAACTTGATGTTACAGTTACACAGGGTAATTTTATCCTTACAGCTACTGATGCAAACTATACTGTAACAGGAAATTTAACGGTATCAGCAAATGGAACACTTGCACATAATGTAGACTGGGATGTGGCAGGTAAACAGCTCACTGTTGGTGGAAACATTGATATCAATGGTGCATATACACACTCACCTACACGTACGCATGTACAGATGACCGGTACTACAAAAACATTGAATACCGGAACTTCATCATTATCTATAGTAACGTTAGCAGGTGCAACAGTTTCTGCAAGCGGACCTGTTACAATCCTGGATAATTTCTGGGCTCCATTCGGAACCAGTGGATCTTTCTCAACAAATGGTCAAACCTGTATAGCAAGCGGTGCATTATTGATCTCCGCTGGAACGGTGAATGTAAATGGTGGAAGTCTTACTGTTACAGGTGGTACATCACTTGGAAATTCAACTACAGCAGGAACACTGAATATCAGCTCAAACGGTGTATTTGTTACTGATGCGCTTACGATAGGAAGTACAACTTCTGCTACGGCAAGTACAATAACACAAACCAGCGGTACAGTTACAGTAAATGGAGCTGTGATTATAAATCAGCCAACAGTAGGCTTTACCAACGCATGGAATGTCAATGCACAAACTGCAACTGTTTCAGGCCTGATAACATTTGCAGGAACCTTTACAAATACAAACCGTGTAGGATCAATTGTACTTACAACAGGTACTTTAAATGCCAGCGGAGGCATCTCGTTTGCAGGTACGGTTGCGGCAACCAAAGTAATTAATCTTGGAACAACGGGTACGTTGAATCTCCAGGGTAACCTGAGCGGGGCAAATGTAGCAACACTTACGGCAGGTACTTCCGGAAGTACATTTAATTACAACGATGCAACATCTGCACAAACAGTTTCAATATTTGGCGCAGGTGCATATAATAACCTTCATATCAACACAACCGGTGGGGTGGGCGCAACCTTAGGTGCAGCCATTTCAATAACCAACGTTACTGGTAACCTGCGTGTACAAAGCGGTACGTTAAACAGTGGAGCTTTTAATATAGTTGGTAACGCAGCAAGAACATTTGAAGTTGCCAATGGAGCATTCTTTAATACTACAACAGGTACAACAAATGCTTATCCTACAGGATTCGGAACAAACCAGCTTGGTGCGACCAGTACGGTAGATTATCGTGCAACAGGAGCACAAACTGTTTCGGCTCAGAACTATGGTAACCTTACAATTACCGCTACTTCTTCAAGAACAGTGACGCTTGTTAATTCAGGAACAATTGGAGTTGCAGGTACATTTACTCCTGCAACTACACTCACTACTTATACAACAACAGGAAGTACAGTTAGCTTTAACGGAACTACCGGTTCACAAAATATTCCTGCATTCGTCTTCAACAATCTTAACATCAACAACACTTCAGGAGTTGTACTTACGGGTAATGTTAATGTAAACGGAGGAGCATCAGCGCTTTCTTTCACGAATGGTAAGATCACAACAGGATCAAACGCTGTAATACTTAGTGCAACAACAACGTCAACCACGGCAGGTGCAGGTAAGTACATATTTGGTAAACAATCTTATACTGTTCCTGCAGGAACTTCGACCGGAACATTTTATGTAGGCGACGCCAATAATTATACCCCTGCAACAATTGCGCTTACAAGCACTATGACTGCAGGCGGAACTGTTACTGTAAATACAACAGCAGGCGATGAAAGCAATATCGGAACATCTACATTCAATGTAAACAGAACCGTTAACAGGAACTGGACAGTAGCAGGCAGTGGTCTTACGCCGGCATCGCCAACTTATTCTGCTACATTCACGTTTATCAACCCGGGTGATCTTGATGCAGGAACCAATACTGCAAATGTTGTAATTCAACGATACAACGGAACCTGGAACACTACTACAATTGGAACCAGGACAAGTACAACTACACAGGCAACAGGTATTACAGGATTTGGAAATTTCCAGATCGGTGAAATTTGTGTGGCCCCAACGATTAATACACCTTCAGTTACCAACATCTCATGTAATGGTAGCACTGATGGTGCAATTGATATAACCACTACGGGTGGTACAACACCGTTCACGTATTCATGGGCGTCCACTCCTTCAGGTTCATATCCTGCAACGGAAGATCTTACGGGCCTGGCAACTGGAACGTATACACTCACCATTACGGCAAGTGGCGGATGCCAGGTATCATCCGGTTCAATTTCTATTACGCAACCTGCGGTGCTAAATGCAACAGTAACACCTACCAATCCAACTTGTAACGGTGGTACTGACGGAGCAATAACAATTACCAGCCCAACAGGTGGGTATGGAACTTATGAATATTCGATCAATGGTGGTGGTAGCTGGCAGGCAAGTGGAAGCTTCACAGGATTGACTGCAACAAGCTTTAATGTACGTATTCGTGATGCGGCACATACTACATGCTTTGTGGTATTGAATGCATCACTAACACTTACTGAACCAGCTTCATTGAATGCTACCGTGAATTCATCAAACGTGACATGTAACGGCGGTAATGACGGATCGATCACGATTACAAGTCCTACAGGTGGCTTTGGTACTTATGAATATAGTATTAATGGTGGCAGCAGCTGGCAGTCATCAGGAAGCTTCACCGGGTTATCTGCAACTACTTATGATGTAAGGATCCGCGATGCAGCGCATACAAGCTGCGTAGTGATCCTTGATCCTTCCCTGGCTATTACTCAACTTGCAGCATTGAATGGAACAGTAAATCCTGTAAATGTAAGTTGTAATGGATCTGCTGATGGTAGTATTACGATTACATCACCAACAGGTGGAACAGGAAGTTATGAATACTCAATTGATGGAGGTAGCAACTGGCAGGCAAGTGGAAGCTTTACAGGTTTAAGTGCATCAACTTATAATGTACAGATCCGCGATGCAAATCATACTGCTTGTGTAGTTGTATTGAATGCTTCATTAACAATATCACAGCCAGCTGTACTGAATGCAACAGTTAATTCTACAAATATAACCTGCTTTGGATCCACAGATGGTACGATCACCATTACATCTCCAACAGGTGGATCAGGAAATTATGAATACACAATTAATGGAGGAACCAACTGGCAATCAAGTGGAAGCTTTACAGGTTTAAGTGTATCAACTTATAATGTACAGATTCGTGATGCTGATCATACAGCCTGCGTTGTTACATTGAACGGTGCTTTGGGAATTACTGCGCCTGCAGTATTGAATGCTGATCATTCATTTACTGATGCAACATGTGGCAATAATGATGGAACGATTACTCTTTTCAACCCGACTGGTGGCTATGGAACTTATGAATATACAATTGATGGCGGTGCAAACTGGCAGTCATCTGGTAACTTCACCGGGCTTGCTGCAGGAAACTATGATGTAAGGATCCGTGATGCAGCGCATACATCTTGCGTGGTTGTTCTTGATCCTTCATTCGTGATCAATCAACAAGGACCTCCGGATCCTCCAACAAGTGGTGGCGATCAAACAGTATGTTATAACGGAGATCCTGAACAAACAATAACGGCAGGGGCTACCGGCAGCGGAACAATTACCTGGTATACTGCTGCAACAGGCGGTACATTGGTTTCTCCTCCATCATTAACAGGAGTAGGAACGGTAACTTACTATGCACAGTCAACACTTGGTGCATGCGTTAGTACAAGAACTGCGGTAACACTTACTATACAGGATGCTCCATTATCACCGGTTAGCGGGGGAGATCAAACTGTATGTTATAACGGTAACCCTACTCAAACACTCATTGCAACTGCCACTTCACCTGCAACCATTACATGGTATGATGCAGCTACAGCTGGTAATATTGTATCTCCACCTGCATTGATCGGTATCGGTACAGTTACTTATTATGCAGAAGCGTCTAATGGTACATGTGTGAGTATTAACAGGACGCCGGTTACATTAACCATCAACCCGGTTCTCGCAACCCCGGGAACCATTTCAGGTCCGTTGGATGTATGTCCGTTGGTTGGTAGTTTAACGCCTTCAGTTTATTCAATAGCAGCGGTTCCAAATGCAACATCTTATACATGGCATGTTCCGGTAGGTACAACAATTGTATCGGGCCAGGGAACTACATCACTGAGTGTAACATTTGATAACACATTCGCATTAACAAATAGCATGTTCACGGTAACAGCAGAGGCAGCTTCTTACTGTACAAGTGCGGCAAGTTCATTGGAAGTATTGAAGATCGTTCCGGGTATTCCAACTGCTATCAACGGTCCAACAGACGCATGTGCTTATATAGGAGCAGGAAATGCTACTTATACCATCGATCCAGTTCCAAACGCAACATCATATACATGGCAGGTAACCGGTACCGATATGACGCTTGTAAGTGGCCAGGGAACTACAAGTATTGAAGTTAGTTACGGGGTGAACTTTACAAGCGGTAATATCAAAGTAACTGCAAATTCAAATTGTGGTAACAGGGCACCAAGGTCATTGGGTGTTTCAAAATTGACAGCCCAGGCTCCGGGTGCCATAAGCGGACCTACAAACCCATGTGCTTTCATTGGTACGCCAACACAGGTTAACTATACGATCGCTGCTGTTCTGAATGCGACATCTTATACATGGACTGTTCCTGCTAACGTAACATTGGTAAGTGGCCAGGGAACCACCAGCATCATGGTAACATTTAACAGCGGGTATACGTCGGGTGTTTTCAAAGTGAAATCAGTTACAAATTGCTCTACCAGTGGTGACAGGTCATTAACAGTTACAGCTGCAACTGCCAGCACGCCTGGTAATATCAGCGGACCTACAAATGCTTGTATATATATTGGTACACCGAACAATGCAACGTATTCAATAGCGCCTGTTGCAAATGCAACTTCATACAACTGGAGTGTGCCTGCAGGAGCATCTATTGTTTCACATCCTGCTGGTACAGGTATCAATGACACGATCATTACTGTTTCATTCAACAACAGTTTTGTTGGTGGAACAAGTATCTCGGTACAGGCAATAGCATGTATCGCAAGCAGTGCAAGAACACTTGCTATCTCTCGTACATTGCCTGCTCAGCCAGGAATTATAACTGGTGCTACTAACGCTTGTCCATACATGGTTTCAGGTGCGAACCCTACAGGTACGCCGGTGCTTTATATGATACGCAAAGTTGCAAACGTTACATCTTACAACTGGTCTGCACCTTCGGGCGCAAGCATTACGGCCCATCCGGCTGGCACAGGGGTGAACGATACAACAGTTGAGATTACTTATTCTGCAGGTTTTGTGAGTGGTAATGTATCGGTAATATCAGTAAATGATTGTGGTTCAAGTACAGCAAGAACACTTGCTATCAGTAGACTGACCCCGGGCACACCTGGAGCAATAACGATCGTAAATACAGTGTCTTGTCCTAACAGGCAGTATACGTATACGTTGCCATCCATGCCAACAAATGCAACTTCTGTTTTGTGGACCGTACCTGCGGGAGGAACGATCATATCAGGACAGGGTAGTACAAGTATAACGGTATCGTATACCTCAGGAGCTATAACAGGTACTGTAACAGCAACCGGCGTTAATAACTGTGCAAACAGTTCAACAAGGTCTATCAATATTAACCTGACCGCATGTAGCGGTAAAATGGCTCCGGTAACAGGAAGGGGTACAACTCCTGCTTCAGTTGTAACAGCAGAGTCAATGAAGGTAAATGTGTTCCCTAACCCAACAGTAAGCGACTTTAAAGTACAGGTAATAACAGCGGCCCAGGAGAAGATCGTTGTAAGGATACTTGATATGCAGGGCAGGGAATTGAAACAGATCACTGTAATGCCTTATCAAACTGTCAACATCGGCGCTGAATTAAAAGCGGGATCATATCTTGTTGAAGTATCACAGGGTAAAAATAAAACGACACAAAAGTTGTTGAAATTCTAATGTCAATTGACAATGGAGAATTAACAATTTTAAAATAAAGAAAGAGCCTATCCTTTAAGGATGGGCTCTTTCTTTTTCCATGGCATGGTATCCTGATCCTGTATCCAATGAGATCAGGTTGATGTAACTTGTAGCGCAGTCTACGGATACTGCTTCAACATGTTACCAGGCAGCGTTAGAGCAAATGATCTTAGAAAGAAGGAGGTAGCAACATATCTGACTGGCCTGGTTTATGGACACGAAAAGAAATTAAAACAAGCGTTAATTATGACAAAAAGTAAATTACTTCAAATGCACAATGTAGGCATCGTTGTTCAATCCCTTGACAACGCAATTGCTTTTTTCACAGAAATAGGGCTGAAACTTGAAGGACGAGCCATGATTGAAGGTGAATGGGCAGGGCGTGTAACTGGGCTCGGCGATCAATCTGTAGAAATTGCAATGATGGTTACACCTGATGGTCATAGCCGACTTGAACTATCAACTTTTTTTGAACCTACTACAATTGCCGACCATAGAACTGCTCCTGTAAATGCTCTTGGTTACCTGAGAGTAATGTTTGAAGTTGACAATATTGACGAATTACTGTCAAGGCTAAAAAAACAAGGTGCAGAACTTGTGGGGGAGGTTGTTAATTATGAGAACATTTATCGGCTTTGTTACATTCGGGGTACTGAAGGATTGCTGATTGGACTATCGGAGGACATACGTAATAAATAGTAAAAGCAGCGCCAATAAAAATGGTTACCCATGTATTGATTTATGTCTTTACGATCAATCTCAATTTTGAAAAATGAGAACAATTATATTACGGCAGGCATTTAATTAACCTTGCGCAAATAAGATCACATCAAAATTTTTCCAATTTAAAATATGAAGCGTTCCTGGTCTTATCAGCGCTGATGTTTTGATTTTTTAGAAAATACAACACATGCTCATGTAATTCTTTATAAATATTATCGGCAAGCCCGGCATCCTCTTCCCGTAAATGCAGTAAGCCAGTAATGATCCTGCCATAAATTGTAAAATCATGATGTTCCAGTTTTACCTGTTCGGTAAGCCTGTATTTCACAGATTTAATGGCATTAAATTCGGCGGCGTTTTCGTTATTAATGATATAAGGATTTACAATAACATTCCTGATCCCATGAGCGGTGTATAGACTAATAGCCAATTGTTAACTTTCCATTATCAATTTAATGCTCACTAACATGCCCTAATAGCTGCACAAAAAATTTCCTGTTTTTAATTAAAAACCCCTTGTATATTTTTTTCGTATAATATTCAGAAAATCCGCTGAAACCCCAGTAAAATCAGGTACCTGAGAATCATGTAAATAAAATAAATATTGAAAAAAGCTTGGTATTTCAAGAAACGACCATTACTTTTACGCTAATTACCGCTAACCACTTTCCTGTGCTGAACCAGCAGAATTCGAATTCCTTCTATCAACCACCTTTGTTTTAAAGCTTACTTTCGCTATCCTTTTTATTAAAGCCGCTGATCTCAAATATTCTTATACTACATTACTAATAAGCTTAACCTATATACTGACTGCTTAATTAAATTTTGTGTTTTTTCTCCACGATTTTTAATTACCAGCAAAACACCACTATCCACTGAATGACATAGTCATTAATCAATATCTGCATTTTATCAGTTAACAAAAACTTACATTGTGAAGCAGCAACCTAACTGCATGGATAGGGTATTGTATTGTCGTTTATTTTCTACAACGAATACGAAAGTTCACGATTATTCGTTAAGAGTAAGCGACCATTACAAATTTTTTGGCTATCAATGCCAAACGATTTATTGTACACCAAATGCTAACCCTATGACCGTTACTTCGACACGTTCGAACATATTATCTCTATATAAAAAAGATGTATTGGCGGCCAATGCATCTTTTTCTTTTATGCTCAACCAGAATTATTCCACAACAAAAAACAATTTTATGAGGACAACATTTACAAAGCTTGCCATGCTACTGGTTATAGTTTTGACATCTGCATTAAACCTTAATGCACAGGTTAGCAACTATACTTACACGGCAACCACCGGAACTTACAATCAATTGAGTGGTGCCGGTATTACTACCAGCACAAGTGTAACCGGTGGTAGTGCAGATGATGGTTATCTGCTGATAAATCTGCCATTCACATTTACGTATAACAAGATAGCGTATACGCAGGTGACAGCTACAACCAATGGCGTAGTGGTACTTGGGTCTTCCACAAATACAAACGCCGCGGCCACCGACCTTTTTACCACGACGGCGCCTACAAATGCGATAGCCGGTTGGTGGGGTAACCTCAACCTGAATTCAGGAAATTCTGGCGCAATCAGGCATGGACTTACAGGAACTAATGTATATACCATACAGTTCGACCAGTTATCAGGTGCGGCAAGTGGTGCAACCAGTTCTACTTTGAAAGTAAGATTCCAGGTTTCTTTATATGGGCCAAATAGCTCCAATCCCGGCGCTGTAGAAATTTTGTTTGGATCAGCTACAGGTGCGGTGCAAACAGCAAGGTCAATTGGAATAAAGAGCGTAACGAGTGCAGTGGTTTCTTATAAAAACGGTTTGAATGGTAGTTCATCCAATACTTCAACAGCTGCATCGTATCCTACTAACGGTACGCTATACCGTTTTACACCTCCGGCTGTAGCTTACCAGGCACAGTTTATATCTATGAACCTGGGTACTGCTACATGGTGCGCAGGTGAAACAAGAAATGTAACGGTTACAGTTAAAAATATCGGTACGGCAATATGGACAAATTCCTCACCGGATGTGAATATCGGCTTGAAGTGGAATTTGAATGGTTCAAACTGGACAGACTATTATATACGTACTGATGCAAACGGGCTGGCTCCTGGTGCAACCGCAACTTATACGCTTAGTGTAACAGCATCCAATAACATAGGTGCAGGCTACACAACACCTTTAGCAGGCGGAACAAATAATATTACGTTCGATGTTGTGAAAGAGGGTGATTGTTGGTTTGGTGATAACGGTGGAACCTGCGGGCCAGGCAATTCAGAAATCATTTCTGCAGATCAGACCATTGTTGGTTCGCCAACTGCAGTAGCAGGAACAGCAGTAAATACATGTTCGAATAGTGCTGCTGTAAATATTACCGCGGGTTCAAGTGCAACAAATGCAGCAACAACAACATGGACATCGAGTGGAACCGGTACATTTGCCAATGCTACTTCACTAACAACGGCAACGTATACCCCAAGCCCGGCTGATATAACAGCAGGAAGTGTTACACTTACTTTAACGTCAACACCAAATTCACCTTGTGCTGCGAATGCAACATCTAATAAAACATTAACGATCAACCAGGCGCCGACAGCGGTTGCGGGTACACCTGTTACAACCTGTTCTACTACAGGTGCAGTGAATATTACTGCAGGATCAAGTGCAAGCAACAATGCGAGCATTACCTGGACCACAACAAATGGAACAGGATCTTTTAGTAATGCGACCTCACCAACGTTAGCTACCTATACACCAAGTCCGGCAGATATAACAGCCGGCACGAGAAACCTGGTGCTAACGGCAGTAGGAAACGCTGGTTGTGCCAATGTAACTTCAAATAAGTCAATAACAATTACAACGGCTCCAACAGCTGTGGCAGGAACAGCAGTGAGCATGTGTTCTACATCTTCTTCAGTAAATGTGACAGCAGGTTCAAGCGCAACGAATGCTGCAACAATAACGTGGACTTCGAGTGGTACAGGTTCTTTTACAAATGACAATTCACTGACCTTGGCAACATATACTCCAAGTGCAGCAGATATTTCTAATGGTAGTGTTACATTAACATTAACATCAACTCCGAATTCGCCTTGTGCCGCTAATGCGACATCAAATAAAACACTTACCATTGCTTCGCCTCCTACAGCATCTGCTGGTGGCAGTCAAACGATCTGCCAGAATGGAACTGCAACAGTAAGCGGTGCTACTTCAAGCAATGGAACAATAGCATGGACTGAAAATGGTGCTGGTTCAATTACAGCTGGTTCAACAACACTCACACCAACATATACTGCAGCTGCAGGTGATGCAGGTCATGATGTAATATTAACAATGACTGTTTCAAACAGCCCTTGTACAGCTGCGACAGCAACATACACAGTAACTGTTAATGCATCTGCAACTGCTGTTGCAGGTACAGCTGTTACAACCTGCTCAACCGCAGGTGCGGTGAATATCACAGCAGGATCTTCCTCATCTAATAATGCAGGTATATTATGGACATCGAATGGTACAGGTACATTTGCCAATGCGAATTCATTGACTTTAGCAACTTATGATCCAAGCCCGGCAGATATAGCAGCAGGTAGCCGGACCCTTACATTAACAGCTACCGGAAATACAGGTTGTGCGAATGCAACTTCAAATAAAACAATTACAATAAGACAACAACCGACGGCAACCGCAGGAGGTAACCAAACGATCTGCCAGAATGGAACGGCAACTGTAAGTGGTGCAACATCAAGTAACGGAACAATCGCATGGACGGAGAACGGCGCAGGTTCAATTACTTCGGGAGCATCAACACTAACGCCAACGTATACAGCAGCTGCAGGTGATGCAGGCAATAATGTAATATTGACAATGACTGTTTCAAACAGCCCTTGTACTGCTGCTACAGCAACATACACCGTAACTGTAAATGCATCAGCAACAGCTTCAGCAGGAACAGCAATAGTTACCTGTGCAAATTCAGGTGCGGTGAATATTACTGCCGGATCGAGTGCATCGAATAATGCAGGTACTACATGGACGTCCAGCGGAACAGGAACATTTGCTAATGCTAATTCATTGACATTGGCCACTTATGATCCAAGTGCTGCCGATATAGCTGCCGGAAGTGTTACACTAACATTAACGGCTACTGGAAATACAGGTTGTATAAACGCAACATCAAATAAAACATTTACAATAAACCCGATCCCAACTACAACAGGAGTTACCATTTGCCAGGGAACGGCAAGCCAGCCTTTGACATCAGGTTATACCTGTACGGCCACGGCACCAACCACTGCAGGTCCTAATTTAGCAGGCGCAGGTGCAAACAACGGAACTGGTACGGCATGGTCAAATCCTGGCAATATTTTAACTGATAATAATTCATATGCTACAGTAAGTGGTACGGGAACAGCTTTTTCCCAGGCTTTACAAGCTACCGGTTTTGGATTCACAAATGTCAGCATTCCTTCAAATGCTACCATTAAAGGTATCCAGGTTTCAATTGGTAGATTCAGAAGCGGTGGATTCAGTGGCGAGATACAGGATAATTCTGTAAGGTTGCTTAAAGCAGGTACTGCAACAGGAAATAACAATGGTGCCACTTCAACCAATTGGCCAGCCAGTGAAGCAGTAGCGAATTATGGAAGCACTACAGATCTTTGGGGAACTACATGGTCTGTTGCTCAGGTTACAGCAAGCAATTTTGGTGTTGCCCTTGTTGTTGATAACACCAGTGGTTCATTTTCAAGACAGGCAAACGTTGATTATATAAATATAGCCATTACCTATACAGTTCCGGGATCATTGAACTGGTATACAGTTTCATCAGGTGGATCATCGATCGGGTCAGGATCTTCATTTAACCCGGTTGGTGTTTTAAATTCAGGATTGCCTAATACAAATACAGCAGGCACTACCATTTTCTATGCAGAATGTTCAACAGTTGCGGGTTGCCGTACTCCAACAAATTATGTGATCACTGCAGCACCAGATGCTCCGATAAGTGGAGGTGATCAGAACAGTATGTTCAGATGGCAGTCCTACACAAACACTAACTGCAACGGCTACTGGTGGAACCATCACATGGTACAATGCAGCAACAAACGGAAGTATCGTAACGCCTACACAGGTAGGAGTTGGTACATCTACCTATTATGCACAGGCATTTGATGGTACCTGCAACAGTTTAACAAGAACAGCAGTTACTTTAACCATCAATGCAGTTCCTTCTGTAAATGGAAACAACCAAACTGTATGTTCTGATGGAACACTTACGCAAACATTAACAGCATCTGCAACAGGCGGAACAATTACCTGGTATGATGCTGCAACAGGTGGTAATGTGGTAGCAAGCCCAACACAGGTTGGAGTTGGTTCAGTTACTTATTATGCAGAATCATCTAATGGCCTTTGCTCAAGCTTAACAAGAGCAGCGGTAATATTAACGATCAACCCGGTACCGGCTGCACCGGTAAGCGGTGGAGATCAAACTGTTTGTGAGAATGGTAATCCAACACAAACATTAACAGCATCTGCAACAGGCGGAACGATTACCTGGTACAATGCTGCAACCAACGGTAGCGTGGTAACGCCTACGCAGGTAGGAGTTGGTACGTCAACTTATTATGCAGAAGCATCAGACGGAACCTGCCCAAGCTTAACCAGGACAGCGGTGACCTTAACGATCAACGCTGCTCCTGCGGCACCAACGGCCAGCAATCAAACTGTATGTTCTGATGGAACACTTACTCAAACACTCACAGCATCTGCAACAGGTGGAACAATTACGTGGTATGATGCTGCAACAGGCGGTAACATTGTTGCAACACCTGAGCAAGTTGGAGTAGGAACAGTTACTTATTATGCAGAATCATTTGATGGTACCTGCATAAGTCTAACAAGAACAGCCGTTACATTAACAATAAACCCGGTTCCTGCTGCACCAATCAGCGGTGGCGACCAAACTGTTTGTGAAAATGGAAATCCAACACAAACATTAACAGCTACAGCAACCGGCGGAACAATTACCTGGTACGATGCTGCAACTAACGGTAACGTGGTAACGCCTACACAGACAGGAGTTGGAACGTCAACTTATTATGCAGAAGCATCAGATGGTACATGTTCAAGCTTAACCAGGACAGCGGTGACCTTAACGATCAACGCTGCTCCCGCGGCACCGGTAAGTGGTGGCGATCAAACAGCTTGTGAAGACGGTAACCCAACACAAACACTTACAGCAACAGCAACCGGTGGAACAATTACATGGTATGATGCTGCAACCGGTGGTAATGTGGTGGTAAGCCCAACACAGGTTGGAGTAGGAACGGTTACTTATTATGCAGAATCATCTGATGGCACTTGTAACAGTTTAACAAGAACAGCTGTTAGCTTAACCATTACTGCTGCTCCTGTAGCAGTAGCCAGCAACCAAACTGTATGTTCAGACGGAACACTTACTCAAACCTTAACAGCAACAGCAACAGCAACAGGGGGAACAATTACCTGGTATGATGCAGCAACAGGCGGTAATGTGGTGGCAAGTCCAACACAGGTTGGCGTTGGTTCAGCAACCTATTATGCAGAAGCATCTGATGGTACCTGCATCAGCTTGTCAAGAGCAGCAGTAACATTAACGATCAACCCGGTGCCGGCTGCACCGGTGAGTGGTGGCGATCAAACTGTTTGTGAAGATGGAAATCCAACACAAACCTTAACAGCAACAGCAACCGGCGGAACAATTACCTGGTACGATGCTGCAACTAACGGTAACGTAGTAACGCCTACGCAGGTAGGGGTAGGAACGTCTACTTATTATGCAGAAGCATCTGATGGTACATGTTCTAGCTTAACCAGGACAGCGGTGACCTTAACGATCAACGCTGCTCCTGCGGCACCAACAGCCAGCAATCAAACTGTATGTTCTGATGGAACACTTACTCAAACATTAACAGCAACAGCAACCGGTGGAACAATTACGTGGTATGATGCTGCAAGCGGTGGTAATGTGGTGGCAAGTCCAACACAGGTTGGAGTAGGAACAGTTACTTATTATGCAGAATCATCTGACGGAACATGTTCAAGTTTAACAAGAACAGCCGTTAGCTTAACAATAAATCCTGTGCCTGCTGCACCGGTAAGTGGTGGCGATCAAACAGTTTGCGAGGATGGAAATCCAACACAAACCTTAACAGCATCTGCAACAGGTGGAACAATTACCTGGTACGATGCTGCAACTAACGGTAACGTGGTAACGCCTGCACAGGTAGGGGTTGGTACTTCAACTTATTATGCAGAATCATCTGATGGTACATGTTCAAGCTTAACCAGGACAGCGGTGACCTTAACGATCAACGCTGCTCCTGCGGCACCAACAGCCAGTAATCAAACTGTATGTTCAGACGGAACACTTACACAAACCTTAACAGCAACAGCAACCGGTGGAACAATTACCTGGTACGATGCTGCAACTAACGGTAACGTGGTAACGCCTACACAAGTAGGAGTTGGGACGTCAACTTATTATGCAGAAGCATCAGACGGTACATGTTCTAGCTTAACAAGAACAGCAGTAACATTAACAATAAACCCTGTACCTGCTGCACCGGTGAGTGGCGGAGACCAGGCAGTATGTTCAGACGGAACACTTACGCAAACCTTAACAGCGACAGCAACCGGCGGAACAATTACCTGGTACGATGCTGCAACTAACGGTAACGTGGTAACGCCTACACTGGTAGGAGTTGGTTCAGTTACTTATTATGCAGAGTCATCAGATGGTACATGTTCAAGCCTTACAAGAACAGCAGTAACACTTACTATCAACCCATTACCTGCAACAGCATCTGTAACTGTAACGCAACCAAATTGCTTAACAGCAACAGGTACCATTACAGTTAATGGTCCATTAGGAGCAGGCTTTACATACAACATTGGTGCAGGAGAGCAGAGCAGCCCGATCTTTGCAGGCTTGAGTGCAAATACATATAATGTAAGTGTAACGAATAACTTTGGATGTGTATCCCTGGTTTCGGCAACTGCCACTGTGAATCCTCAGCCATTTGTTCCGGGAGCTCCGGTAGTAACTGGTATTACGAATGTTTGTCCTTATGCAGGTTCAGGTGAGCAGCTTACTTATACTGCATCTGTACCAGGTGCAACCAGCTATAACTGGATATTGCCACCAAATGTAACATTGGTATCAGGGACAGGCACTGCAAACTTAGTTGTAACAATTGATGCAACATTCAGTGCAACGCAACCAAACAAACAGATAAGGGTAACCGCAATTTCAGAATGTGGAACAAGTGCATTAACGATCTTCTACCTGACTTCGCAGTACCCAAGTACACCGGGCGTAATTTCAGGACCGACAGATGTATGCGCTCTTATCGGAACTGCCAATACAGCAACTTATACGATCAGCAAAGTGACTGCAGCAACATCATATGTGTGGTCAACTCCAGGCGGAACAAGTGTATCACATCCAAATGGACCTGGTATCAACGATACAGTGATCGTAATAACATACAATTCAAACTTCGCTTCAGGACAGATCAAAGTATCAGCATTCAATGCATGCGGTACAAGTGGTTCAGTAAGGAGCCTGCAGATTAACCGTACACCAGCATCTACACCAGGTCTTATATCAGGACCAACGAATGTATGTGCTAACATTGCACCGTCAGGAACAGCAGCTACTTATTCGATCTTACCAATAGCGGGCGCAACATCTTATAACTGGACAGCTCCATTGAATGCCGTAGTTACACATCCAAATGGACCAGGCGCAAATGATTATACCATTACGGTATTATTCCCTGCAGGATTTGCTAACGGAACAATATCAGTTACTGCTACCAACGGTTGCGGTACCAGCGGTGTAAGAACATTAAGTATAACAAGATTGTATCCTGCAACACCTAGTGTAATGGACGTGATACAAACAATCGTTTGTCCTGACAGGCATTATTCTTATACAGTATCATCAATGCCTGCAAATGCTACATCATTGCAGTGGACCATACCTGCAGCAGGAATCATCAGGTCGCAGTCGCCAACAAGCATAACTGTAGAATATCCGCCAACAGCAGTACAGGGTGTTGTAACTGTACAGGCAGTTAACAGTTGCGGAAGCAGTACTGTAAGAACACAACAGGTTAAACTGGGTGTTTGCGCACCGGAAAGGCCAGCAGGCAATGAATTCAGTAAAGGAAACAGCAAGCAGCCGGTAACGTTAGTTACGGCTGCAGCCACACCTGAAACAATGGATGTGAAAGTATATCCTAACCCAACTGTAAGTGACTTTAACCTGCAGGTAATAACAGCCGGTAAAGAAACGATCCATATCAGGATACTTGATATGCAGGGTAGGGCGATCAGGGAGTTAACAGTTATGCCATACCAAAAGATAAGCATTGGAGCAGACCTGAAAGCTGGTTCATATATGATCGAAACAAGACAAGGTAAAGATGTGAAGACGGTGAAAGTGATCAAATTTTAGAACGGCAATCGGGAATCGGCAATTGCCGGAGAATAAATTGGCAAAACCATTTCTTAATAAAACAAGAGCCCATCATTTATTGATGGGCTCTTTGTTTGGAGTAGCTTTTATCAAATAAAGATGTTGTTGGTAATTAAAGATTAAAGAATTAAAAATGAATGACCTCGATATGGGGATACATTAAATTATTTATAAGTCATTCATTCTTCATTTTTAATTCTTAATTATCAATAAAGAGATGTTTTTTACCAACCGTTTCCCATTGAATAGGGGATAATAAAATTAAATATGCAGGGCAGAATAAGCATGATTCATCATGCTTCGTTCAACTGTATGCTGTACGAATCCAGTCTGATCTTACACGGTTTTTGCCTGGATCAACACGGTGATGAACCTGTTTTTGCCGGGTATAAAATAAGGGGTATATTTAACCAATCTCACTCTTTAATACTGCTTTATGAAAAAGTTCTACCTGGTTTTTATCGTACTTAGTCTTTCTGTTTCCCGTGCTGAAGCACAATATGTTGATATAAATTATGAATTTGCCCAGGTATTAGAGGGTATGTTTCCTGGTTGTACGGACGGTGGGTTCAATCTTGATACCACGTTCCCCGCAATTGTTAACTGCCAGGTGTTGAATATTGCAGGCAGGTTTGCAAACAATCCAATGGCTAACCTTGGAGGTATCCAGTATTTTGACAACCTTCGCAAACTGGATTGCTCATATAACGCACTTGATGGTCTTGGCCTTGGTTCTTTACCCGCATCACTTGACACTTTGTATTGCAATAATCAACTTTATGATGGGTTGTTTCATTGGACCACTTTATTGGACCTGGTCAACTTACCGGCCGGTCTTAAATACCTTGATTGTTCCAACAATGGTATATACAGTATCACTTCATTGCCACCGGCATTGGAATACCTCAATTGTTCGAACAATTATTTTCATACCAGTACCGGCGCAATCATTCCTTCATTACAAAGTATAGATGCGCTTCCTCCCGGCTTAAAATTCCTTAAAGCTGACGGTAATCTCCTGACAAGTCTTCCGCAGTTGCCAGCTACGTTACAATATCTTAGTGCAAAGGACAATATGTTTTATTGGGATGACGGCATTTTCATATATAATAACCTGGGGATATCATGTTTGC
The DNA here is from genome assembly GCA_047601875.1 of Ferruginibacter sp. Taxonomy (GTDB): domain Bacteria; phylum Bacteroidota; class Bacteroidia; order Chitinophagales; family Chitinophagaceae; genus Ferruginibacter. Next base: position 4,328,952 of record JASGIL010000001.1, read on the forward strand.
CAACCCTGCCTGCGTCTATGCAACAGCTTTATATTAGTGGTAATAATGTAACATGCAAGCCGAATGATGTTCCGGGAATGACATCAGATATGGTTTTACCACTTTGTGTAGTTGGAAATCCTAACGGATGTCCCATAAATGTTGGTCCAGGTATTACAGTAACACCAAATAGTTTTAGCTTGACTACTATACAAGGATTCCCATCTGCATCCGGTAGCTATATATTATCCGCAACAGGCCTTGTACCGACATCGGGCGATATAGATATAAATCCAGACCTTCGGTTGGAATTATCACTTGATAATATCAATTTTAGCCTGATAGGGACCTACTCATTCCCTATTCAGGTGGGCAACTTCCGCCCACGCCTATTTATGTTCGCATTGCAGCTTCTGTCACTCCAGGACCATTTACAGCTGAAATTTACAATACAGCACCGGGTGTGTCATCTGCGTCTGTATTCGTGCAGGCACAGGTTAGTGCTCCCGGCCCGATTATTACAGCCGGACCCGATATGTCGGGGTTAACAACTATAACAGGTGTTCCTTCAGCATCCGGGTCTTATATACTTTCAGCAAACCTTCTTTCACCTTCCTCAGGCAATATAACGGTAATGGCTAGTGCCGGTTTGGAAATTTCGATCGATAATATAAACTTTTCAGCGTCTCCACTGAATATTCCTTATACAGGCGGACAACTAGCGGGCCAACCGATCTATGTTCGTCTTTCGGCTTCTGCACCCATAGGCGCTTTTTCAGGAACAATAATAAATAGTGGAGGCTCGGCGGCAAGCGCAACTGTTATAGTCAATGGATCTGTATCCAATGTGCCAACCATAAATGCGGGTCTTTCTATTACCGGCTTAACAGCTACTTCAGGGTCTCCATCAGCATCAGTGTTTTACACATTGTCGGCTTACAGCCTTTTGCCCGCTGCCGGTAATATAACGGTAACGGCCAGTGCTGATTTGGAATTGTCTACGGATAATGTGAATTTTTTCACATCAGCACTAATTATTCCTTATACAGTCGGCTCGCTTCCGGGTATGCATATATATGTTCGTATCAGCAGCAGTGCTCCGCAGGGTACAATCTCCGGGACAGTGACCAACAGCGGAGGAGGAGCAGCAGATGCGATCGTGACCGTAAATGGCGCAGTTGGAAGAGTATATTACAACACGAAAGCAAATCTTGGATTGACCAATCCAGGCACCTGGAGTGCAACAATGGATGGAACTGGCCCATCGCCATTAAGTATGAACGATGTTGACCAGTTATTTTATATTGTTAATGCATCGAATATTGACTACAGCGGAACATGGGATGTATCGGCGCTCAATTCGAAAATTGTTATTGGAGATGGAATGAACCCAATTAATTTTACCATTCTGCCGGGTGCTGATTCAATTACATCTGCAAGCAAAATACAAGTATTGGCAAATGCTACTCTCACGATCCTTAATAACAGGATACCCACGTTTGATACACTTGAGGTGGGGTCAACAGTTGATTTTGCACAAACAGGAACAACCTCCAATGATACGATCTGGATCCCCCTACGTGACGATTATTACAATCTTAAGCTTACCGGCGGGCTTAAATATTTTTCAGAGAATGTGCCTCAGGCGCCGGGTATATTAACTACCAAGATAAAAAATGATCTTATTTTTGATGGAGTTGTTAGTATAAATGGTGCAAGTAAGGGTTTGTATTCAGACGTTTATTGCGCAGGCGATGTTACATTCTTGAATGGTGCAGCTTTTGAACCCGAATCGACTGGTGTAGCAGGAAGGTTCCACCTGTTACTTCGATCAGATCATACACAGCATATTAATAGCAATGGAACAGTAATGTATTTTTCCAGGCTTAATACAGGATTGACTGCAAACATTATTGTTTCACCAAATTCAACGCTGAATCTTGGGTCATTCAGAAATAATTGCGGATTAGTTGTTTATAATACTTCCACGCTTACTACCACGGGAGGAAATATTAATATTATACACCAGGGTATTTCAATTTGTACAGGGATGATAATATCTGCGGGAACTTCATTCAATATGCAAAAAGATGTTCCGGGTTGGTGGGTAAGTAATAACCTTCGTTTTGCGCCAGGTTCAAGTATCAACAATTTTACAATGAATGTAACAGCGATTGTTGATACCATCAATATAGAAACGGATGTGGATATAACGGGAGTACTTACTTTAACAAGAGGGTTTATTAAAATGTCGGAAGGCGCTACGCTGCACTTAACGTCAACGGGTAGCCTAACCGGTGGCTCTGCTAATAGTTTTGTTGATGGTGCAGTAAGCAAAACAGGAACAAGTGCATTTACATTTCCTGTTGGAAATTATACGCGACGTAAATATGCCCCTGTGAATATTTCAAATTATACCGGTACTACAGATACATATACGGTACGATATAAAATAGGTCAAACAAATAATTCGATCGATCCGGCAACACTTTCATTATACCCTGATTATCATGTAAGCAATATTGAATACTGGCAGGTAACACCTGCAACAACCGGCGGAACTGTTAACTTGAATTTTTACTATAACGATGATTTTAGCCAGGTATTCCTGCCCGACCAACTCCGGATGGCACATTTTGACGGCACCGACTGGAACGATATTGGTGGAACACCCGGTGCTTCCAATACAACCACTTCAGGTAATGTTCTTGTAACTGCTGTCTCAGAATTCAGCCCTTTCACATTTTCAGGTATATCAGGCACCGTTGTTCCGGTTAAACTTACCAGTTTCACTGCAAGAAGAGAAGATAAGATCGTACAATTAAACTGGACAACAGAACAGGAGATCAACAGTAAAACATTTGTTGTAGAAAGATCTACCGATCAACATAAGTGGACCGAGATAGCAAGATTAAATGCATCAGGCAACAGTTCTCAAAAAATAAATTACACAGCAGCTGATTTCAATCCTGCAAAAGGAGTGAACTATTATCGCTTAAAACAAATTGATCTTGATGGGAAATTCAATTACTCTGAAATAAGATCGGTTTATTTTGGAAATGATGTGAATGTTGTGCTGGTGCCAAATCCTGCTTCGGATAAAGTGACTGTGTATCTGCCGGATAATTCAGCAATGTCAACCATTCAGGTTTTTAATGCAAATGGTCAATTGATGAAAACAATCTCAAGTGCGGATGAATCCGTACAAATTAATTTGGCTGGTTTTTCAAGGGGTATGTATACAATAAAAGTAAGCGGTAAAAATATGTATGAGGTAAAAAAGCTTTTAATAGAATAGCTTCTGATCCCATAAATCATTACGTAATAAAAAGAACTCATTATTAATGATGAGTTCTTTTTTATTTACTTTTTTTAAATCAATAAACAGCAAATTGTATTGCCTAATATCTAATTGCCGATTGCCGATTGCCGATTGCCGATTGCCGATTCAAGATTCCCGTTTATTATATGCACCCAATATCGCCTTAAGATCATCCAGCGTGTTGATCTCATCCGGCTTTTTATCTTTTCTCCACCGGTTGATACGGGGAAACCGCAGCGCTACGCCTGATTTGTGCCGGTTACTTGCCGCAATGCCTTCAAACGCAATTTCAAAAACAAGTTCTGGTTTTACAGTACGTACAGGTCCAAATTTTTCAATTGAATTTCTTTTTATAAAGTGATCTACCTGTGCAAACTCTTTATCGGTAAGGCCGCTATATGCTTTTGCAAAACTTACAAGCTGTTCTCCGTCTTTTACTGCAAAAGTATAATCAGTATATAAGTTACTTCTTCGGCCATGCCCTTTTTGTGCATAGATCATTACGGCATCAATGGTTAGTGGATCTGTCTTCCATTTCCACCAGTCACCACGTTTTCTTCCGGTGAGATAGGCTGAATTTTTTCTTTTAAGCATTAATCCTTCACTTCCTTTATCTCTTGCACTTTCGCGTGCCTGGGTTAATTCATGCCAGTTTGTAAATGAAATAACCGGTGACAAGTGAATGAAGGAAAGTTTTAATGAACGGATAAGTTGTTCAAGTTTTTCACGTCTATCGCTAAGCGGTAGTTGCCTCAGGTCCTTTCCTTCATATTCAAGCAGGTCATAAGCAATAAAACCAACGGGTGCGTTTACCAGTTCTTTTTTGGTAATGTTTTTTCTCCCGATCCTTGTTTGAAGAACAGCAAAGGGGAGCACTGTAAAGTCATCGTTTTTTTGACTTGCATCAAGACTAATGATTTCACCATCTATTACAACGCCGTTTGGTAAAATGCTTTCAAGTATTTTGTATTCCGGGAATTTTTCTGTCATTAATTCTTCACCACGGCTCCACACATACAATTCATTATTTCGTTTTATGATCTGTCCACGTATCCCATCCCATTTCCATTCTGCCTGCCATTCACCCGAATCACCGAGCATGCTGACATCATTTTCCAAAGCATAAGCAAGATAGAATGGATAAGGTTTTGAAAAATCAGCAGCACTATGCCCGGTACTCAGCAATTCACTAAACGATAATGCAGATGGATCCCAGTTGCCGCTGATGCGGTGTGCAATAACAGAAGGAGAGAGGTTGCTGTTTTTTGCAATGGCATTTACCATTAATTTTTGCGATACGCCGATCCTGAATCCACCTGTTATTAATTTATTGAAAACAAATTTTTCATTGGCATCCATTTGTTGCCAGCTCCCTGTTACAAATTCTTTTTTTACAGCATCTTCTTTTTTTTCAAGCTGCAATAAAAATTGTAAATAATGGGAGAGGGAATGTTCATTGTTTTGATTGCCTGTTTTTGATGGCAGCAACAATGCAATGGTTTCTGCAAGGTCTCCAACCGTATGATAACTTTCCTCGAACAACCACGGTTCGATACCGGCGATCTCCATACACCATTGTCTTAATAAAGCTGACTTGACCGAACGCTTCGGTCTTCTCCCCGAGAACAATGCGATCACCCATATCTTATCTTTATCATCAGCTGTATTGAAATATTCCTGTAAGGCTTCCAGCTTTTGATTTGTTTTCGTGGTTGTGCCCAGCACCTGTATCAATTCAGAAAATATTTTCATGGTACAGGATTTACAGGTTCTTCTATCGTTGTTGATTCGTCCTCATCATTCCCGTAATTTGTTTTTACTTCTGCTGCTTCGATACCTGATTCATTAAGATACCTGCTGAATGCAGATTGAAACCCATGAGTGGTAAATACCTTTTCTGCGCCAGTTGCTTTTACTGCGCTGATCAAACCATCCCAATCCGCATGATCACTTATTACAAAGCCGGCATCAGCATTTTTTCTTCGCACATTTCCTCTTACCTGCATCCAGCCACTACAGATACCAATTGCATAGGGAGTAAATCTTCTTATCCAGGGCGATCCTTCTGCACCTGACGGGGCGATCACAATGCAGCCTTTTAATTCGTCTTTGGTTGTTTCGGGAGTAATTTTTTTAACTAACGGCAAGTGCCAGCCGCTGTTTACAAGTGTTTGGTGAACATTGTAAACGGCTCCATGGGCAAATATGGGAATGCCGGTTTCAGCCAATGGTTTTAAAATGCGTTGAGCTTTACCAAGACTGTACGCAATGAATACACTTGTTTTTTCTTCTGCTGCATTTTTGTGTATCCACTCATTCATACTTTGAAAAAGTTCCTGCTGTGGTTTCCATTTATAGATCGGTAAACCAAAAGTAGATTCAGTAATGAATGTATTGCATCTCACCGGTTCGAAGGCTGTACTCATTCCATCATCCTCCGTTTTAAAATCACCCGTAAAGACCCATACTTCATTTTTGTATTCTACACGAACCTGGGCCGATCCGATAATATGTCCTGCAGGATGTAAAGAGACTTTTACAGCATTCATAAAAACCGGTTCGTTCCAGCCGATGCTTTCGTAATGATTGTCGCCAAGCCTTAACTGCAACAATGGTTTTGTAAAATGGTGACAGAGATAACTGTTGCATCCCCAGCGTGCATGATCGCTATGAGCATGTGTGATGACAGCTTTGTTTACCGGCTTCCATGGATCGATATAAAAATCACCCTGGCGGCAAAAAAGTCCTTTATCTGTAAATTCGATCAGTGGCATTGTATTTCCTGAAATTAATTAACCGGTTTTGCATCAATATCAAACAGTAAAAATTAAAAATGGTTTAGCATTGAAATTTTACAAACCCTGTTCCAGAATAAATGTATGATGTAAGATTCATGATCTAAGATTTTTGATGCGTGTATATAATGCATTTACATCTTAGATTATGCGTCAAAATGTTTCAAAAAAATCATATGGTTACCCAACCATTTCTGATCACATTGTAGTTATATTATAAATAAGGTATATTTTGCTGCGGTAAATCTTCATAAAAGCATAATATCCTGTTGACCCCAGATCGCCAAAACTTAAATTAGTCCATAATGAAAAAGCTTTACACAGTATTCGCCTGTACTTTCATGTTGAGTTTTTATTGCAAGGCCCAGTTTGTTGACCTGCCTGCTGATGATTTTAAAACATTTCTTATGGGAAAATATCCCGGCTGTTTTAATGGCCTGCAACAATTGGATACAACCTGTACGGCTATTACAACTGAAGATTCATTGACATTTCAATCTTCGTCTGGTCCTTCTTATGTTCCTATTCAATATTTTGATGCATTGGAATACCTTGATCTTTCGTATTGTTCCATCGATCAAAGTTCACAGCTGCCAGCCCAGTTCCCGGCATCGCTTTTAACTTTGAAATGCGATCATATGGGACATCCTTTTGATAATGTTTCACCCATTCTTTCTTCCATGTTGCCATCGGGGTTGCAACACCTCGACTATTCATATTGCACGATTGATTTCGCAGGAAGTCTATGGCCGGCAGGACTAAAATACCTGGACCTGTCGCATACACAAACCAGTAATTTGGGTACGCTGCCCCCGGCATTAGATACTTTAATCTGCAACAATGCAGAGGTAATTCCCATTGGAGCTCCAACACCCACCTTTGCTTTTCCAACGCTCGGTTTTTTGCCGGCATTGCCTGCAACATTAAAATACCTCGATTGCAGCAATGATGGGATCGCATCGTTGCCTGCTTTACCTGCGGGATTAACATGGCTTAATTGTTCAAACAATTATACAAGAACAGGTCCCGGTGATGATCGTGTTCCTGTATTGGCATCGCTCCCGGCACTTCCTGCTTCACTTGAATATTTAAGTTGTAACAATAACAGGCTGGAACAGCTTCCGGCCTTACCTGCTTCATTGAAATACCTTGATTGTGCAACAAATAAATTCTATTTGATCTATTACCTGACGAGTACCAACTTTGTTGAATTTGATTATCCCGGTATTGATATTATGCCTGCCTTACCCTCACAACTGGAATTTCTTTACTGTGCCAATAACCAGGTTGGCAATGCGCTTACCCTTCCGGCAACATTGAAATTATTGAGTTGTGCAACCAATGCAATTTCCTCACTTTCAACATTTCCTGCGTCATTATTAGATATTGACATTAGTAACAATCCAATAACATCGCTTGGTTCATTACCACCAGTAATGGCTTATCTTAATTTTGCCGGAACCCAGGTAAGTTGCCTGCCGCATTTGCCTGCATCCATGGCAGGACAATCGCCTTATAACGCTGCACAGTATAACCTGGTGGTAAATAATATTGTCAATTGTCTTCCGAATTCTGTAGCAGGTATACGTTTCCAATGGCCGTTCCCGCTTTGTAATGTTGTGAATAACGTTCATGCCTGTGAAACAAATCCTGTAATATCAGGTAATGTTTTCTATGATAATAATAGCAATGGTATACAGGATCCCGGGGAGTTGCCAAAGGCAAATGTAAGGGTAGCGTTGGGGGCAGGCATGTATGCATTTAGTGATATCAATGGGCACTACGAGATCACCGGTGCTATTGGTAGTAATACGCTTACAATCGATCCGCCTCTTTATTATAATGCCGTTCCTTCAACATTCAACTATAATTTTAGTACTTATGATACATTAGTCTCAGAATCAATTGCTTTGCAACCTAATATTTTTGTTGATAGTGTAAAGATCACGATCACACCATGGACAAACGCAAGGCCCGGGTTCCCATTTGCATATAACATACATTATGAGAATGTAGGAACAACGATTGTAAATCCAAACATTGTTGTGAATTATGATAGCAGCAGGCTGATTTATGGCAGTAGTAGCAATGCTTCTGTTGTGCATAATGCACCTGAACTTAGTCTCGGTCTTTCGAATCTTCAGCCAGGGCAATCGGGACAATTCTCATCCGACTTTTCCGTGAAAGTATCGGCACTTCCAGGCGATGTTATTTTTGCGACATCAACTGTTACCGCTGGTACAGCTACTGCCAGTGATAGTGCTTATTCACTTATCACGGCTTCGTTTGATCCAAATGATAAACAGGCAACTCCATCACTTACCGCAGGGCAGGTATTGGCAGGTGATTATATTGAGTACCTGGTCCGCTTTCAAAATACCGGAACAGATACTGCATTTACCGTTGTTATTACAGATACGCTTAGCAGCCAGCTGCAATGGAATACTTTGCAGATGATCGATGCATCGCATGCTGCCAACATTACACAGGCTGATGATAAAGTTGCTTTCGAATTTAAGAATATTAACCTGCCGGATAAGAATACCAATGAACCTAAGAGCCATGGGTATGTAAGGTTCAGGATCAAGCCACAACCGGGTTTACCTGATAATACAGATATCCTTAACAGGGCATCTATTTATTTTGATTACAATGCACCGGTACTTACAGGCGATGCAACCACTACGGTTAATTTTATTGTGCTTCCAATAAACCTCGGCAGTTTCAATGTAAGAAAACAAAATGCAACGGTTCAGCTATTCTGGAGTACAGAACAGGAAAACAATAGCCGGTCATTTATTATCGAAAGATCATCAACAGGAAATAAATGGGATGTTGTAACAAGCGTTCCGGCAGCAGGTAACAGTTCTCAAAAAATTAATTACACAACAACTGATTTCAAGCCTGCAAAAGGAGTGAATTACTATCGTTTAAAACAAGTTGATCTTGATGGTAAATTTAATTACTCAGAAATCAGGTCTGTTTATTTTGGGAATGATGTGAATATTGTATTGGTGCCAAATCCTGCAGTTGATAAAGTGACTGTTTATTTGCCAGGGAACACAAGCCCTGTTTCTATAAATATTCATAACATGAATGGGCAGTTGGTAAAACAGCTTTCATCAAATGAAGAAGCTGTACAAATTGATGTATCTGGTTTATCAAAAGGAATTTATTCGTTAAGGATTAATGGTAAAGCTGTGAATGAAGTAAGGAAGTTGATAGTGAAGTGATGAATAAATTAAAGATTTAGAATTAAAATGAATGGTAACTGGTAATAAATCAGTTAAGAGTTTTGAGTTTAGAGTTGCTGTGAACTTTCTTTTTATGACTCTTTAAAATGTTTTGGGTTAGAGACTCACAACCCCAAACATTTTATAACCTTCAAATTATTTTACACCAACTCAGAACTCATAATTCAGAACTCTTACCACGCTTTCGAAACAACCCCATTCACCGATTTTAAAAAGTAAAGATGTTTGTTCTCAAAATAGTCAGGCCCAATGCTTCCTTTTTTTATTGTTACAGGTTTAAAGTTATACTCGCTAAAAACCTTGTATGCATAATCATTCAGGTGATCCATGAAATTTTCAGGGTAGCGTGTAAATAATCTTGTGAAAAGATAAATTGTTTCAAATCCTTTGTAAGAATAATCAGATGGTTTGCCTTTGTATTTATTGAGGTAAACATCCTGTATCACTTTGCTGTAGTTGTCCCATTTTGGATTGAAATAAGGAGAAGTAAAAAACACCGGGAAGTCGGCAATGCTTCTTTTCGTTCCATTGAAAGACTGGAAGCCATCCCAGTTTGGCATACCAATCAACGTTATGTCATATTTCTTTTTCATGGGTGCCAATGCCACTGCAAGGTTGTATGCAAACTCTTCATCAAGGCTGCCGCCGATAATGATATTTTGTTTCGTACTGTCAAGTTTGTATTTAACGATATTGAATGTACTGTCAATGTTAACCGTTTGTATATTTAATAATGATTTGCCATCTGGCTTATTAAGGTTTGAAAAATAGCCGGCAACCTTATCTTCCTGTGAACCCGGCTTACGAACGAGCATTATTTTATCTGTTCCGTGATTTTGAAGTATATAGCTAAAGATTGCTTCGCAATGCGCCTTTAATGTTGAGTTTACAATAACAACATAAGGATTGGCTGTAATGCCTCCATCGTTTGGATAAGTAGCAGAGATAAAAGGAATTTTCTTTTCAAGTGCGAACCTGGCCAACGAACGATAATCATCATCTTTCACACTTCCTATAATAAAATCAAGACTGTCTAATTTTTTATCGTTTATAAGTGAAGCAATATCATGTGAAGTTGATTTCGAATCAAAGAAACGTGCATCAATATTTGCGATGAGTGGGGGCATGCTGTCAAATGCGATCTGGGCTCCCTGTACAAAATCCAATCCCTGCACTACAAAGCGTGGAAAGTTCTTTGGATATTTAAATTCATCTTCACTAAAAACAGAATCAAGATAAAGTGGCGCAAAAATACCAACCTTGTAAGTCTTAAAAGTTGAACTGCTTGTTCCCTGTGCGGAGGCAATGTTGCTAAAGAAAACAGATAGTATAAAAAGAAAAGGGAAGTATTTTATTTTCATTGTCTTTTTTTATTGGATATCAAGAAGTCAGACATCAGATATCAGCTATGGCGAATCTTTTTTAAATCTTAAATCTTAAATCTTAAATCTTAAATCTTAAATCTTAAATCTATTCCCATTCAATCGTTGCCGGTGGCTTACTGCTAATATCGTATACCACCCTGTTAATTCCTTTTACATTATTAATGATCTCGTTTGAAACATGTGCCAAAAACTCATGAGGCAAATGCGACCAGTCTGCTGTCATGCCATCTACAGAACTCACTGCCCTGAGTGCAACAGTAAATTCATATGTTCTTTCATCACCCATTACGCCTACACTCTTTACCGGTAGTAAGATCGTTCCCGCCTGCCACACTTTATTATACAAGTCAAATTTCTTTAAGCTTTCTGTATAAACGAAGTCTGCATCCTGCAATAACCGTACCTTATCTTCTGTAACTTCTCCCAAAATTCTTATTGCCAGGCCCGGCCCCGGGAAGGGATGACGGTTGATCATGTCTGCCGGTATTCCAAGTTCCAGCCCGATACGACGTACTTCATCTTTAAACAAAGAGCGAAGTGGTTCAACCAGTTTTAATTTCATTGTATCAGGTAAACCGCCAACATTGTGGTGCGATTTGATCGTTACAGAAGGGCCATGTACAGAAACGGATTCTATTACATCAGGATATATTGTTCCTTGTCCAAGAAATGTAATGCCGCTGATCTTATGCGCTTCTTCGTCAAAGATTTCTATAAAAGAATTGCCGATTGCTTTTCTTTTATCCTCCGGTAAAACCTTGCCTGCAAGTTTTGTATAGAAATGTTCCCTTGCATTTACTCCTTTTACATTCAGGCCGATTTTTTTATAAGTTTCCAATACCTGTTCAAATTCATTTTTACGCAATACGCCATTGTCTACAAAAATACCATAGAGGTTTTCGCCAATTGCTTTGTGTATTAAAGTTGCTGCAACGGTACTGTCAACCCCACCGCTCAATCCCATTACTACTTTTGCATTTCCCAACTGGGTTTTTAAAGCGGCCACGGTATCGGTAATAAAATGTGCAGGCGTCCAATCCAGCGTACAACCACAAACGTTAACAAGGAAATTTTTGAGGATCAGTTTACCTTCTGTTGAATGGTATACTTCAGGATGAAACTGCAGGCCAAATATCTTATGTGCTGCTGCCTGGCTTTTAAATGCAGCTACCGGAATGCTTTCTGTAGTACCAAGTAATTCAAAGCCGGGGGGCAGTTTTTCAATGGTATCACTATGACTCATCCAAACCTGTGAAACGGGAGACATGCCTTTCATCAATTCATTTTCTTTTGTAATGGTAAAGCTTGCACGTCCGTATTCTCTTTTATTGCTTTTAGCAACATGCCCGTTAAACAATTTAGCCGTTAGCTGGGCGCCATAACAAATACCCAATACCGGGAGTTTTTCCAGCATGGTATCTATGTCTACCATTGGTGCTTTTTCTTCGTTCACCGAAAATGGAGAACCCGATAGGATGATCCCTTTTAAGGAAGCATCATACACAATGTCTTTATGGAATGGTATTATTTCGCAATAAACATTTGCTTCCCTCACCGCACGGGCTATTAGCTGGGTATACTGGGAGCCAAAATCAAGGATCAATATTTTTTCTGTCATACGTTGCGAAGGTAGAAGAGAATCGGGGAAAACGAAAATCAGACATCGGAAATCAGCAGTTTTTTCGAAATCAGGAGATTGTACATTTATAAAGAACAGCTGATTTCTGATGTCTGATACCTGATCTCCTTATATTTGTATCCTTAATAAAATCACATGAGAAAAGTAATCATTGCTTCATTAGGATTTATAATCATTGCTTCCTGCGTGTATAAAAGAGGAAGTGGAAATATTATTACACAAACAAAAACTACGGGTCCGTTCAAAGGATTGGAAATTGCCGGCGGCTTTGAAGTGGAGATCAAGAACGGTCCAACAGAAAATGTAGTGGTGGAAGCTGATGATAACCTGATGAAATATATTGATGTAAAGGTTGTTGACAATGAATTGAGGGTTCGCCTTGAACAGATCAATATATCCGATGCACATTTAAAAATATTTATCACTGCGCCGGAAGTAAATAAAGTAATTGCATCTGCCGGTGCGGAAATAAATGTAAAAGATGCACTCAAATCAGCAGGAACGATCAATGTAAAAGCATCCAGCGGTTCAAATATTAAAACAGCACTTGATGCTCCAGGAGTAAAGGCCGATGTAAGTAGCGGGGGAGAAATTACTTTATCAGGAAGAACAAAAGATATTCATGCATCAAGCTCCAGCGGATCATCCATTGAAGCCGCTGAATTACTTAGCGAGAACAGCTATGTAACGGCGAGCAGTGGTGGAAGCGTGCATGTAAATGCAAGTGTAAGCGTGGATGCTTCTGCAAGTAGCGGTGGAAATATTTCTTATCGTGGAGCTGCTACTGCTGTAAAAAAATCAGAGAGCAGTGGAGGTGAGGTTTCAAAGGATAACTAATTTTTGCGGCTTAAACATTGAATATTCGGTAAAAAACGTATTGTATTCAGTGTTCAATTGCCAATTATCAATTGTCCATTGTTAATTCTAATATATGCCCGGCTGGTTATTATACGCATTGTTATCAGCTTTCTTTGCAGCACTCACAGCCATCTTTGCAAAAATGGGATTGAAGGCTGTGAATTCAGATCTTGCAACTGCAATAAGAACAGCGATCATTTTATTCATTACCTGGGCCATTGTTTTTTCCAGGGGAAATGCAAGTGGCATAACAAGCCTATCAAAAAACAACTGGTTATTTCTTACACTCTCTGCATTGGCAACCGGGGCTTCCTGGATTTTTTATTACAGGGCATTACAAATAGGAAAAGCATCCGAAGTTTCTGCCATCGATAAAGGCAGCCTTGTGTTTACCATACTGCTTTCTTTTTTGTTTTTAAAGGAACCGATGACACCTAAAATATTGATCGGGGCAGGACTTATAGTTGCGGGGATGATCGTTATTGTGTGGAAATGATAGATCTGAGGGTTTTCGATTGGGTACCCTGCAATATTCAAACTAAACTATGGAGCGTTCTTTTTGAATGGAATATTAGTAGCCTGCGAATCAAGAATCCCAAAAGTTGCAAATTGTCTATTTGTAGCTCAAAAATCAAAAGATCAATGACTTAAAGAAGTTCAATGGTGCCCGAAAAGGTATTTATACGATCAAAAAATGAGTAGTTTTACTCTTTTTACCGTAAAATTACGGTTGATATTATTTTCCATTGTATATTAGCAACATGCTACATACTTATGAGAATGCTATTAAAATTCGGGAAGCTTATGAACACCTGATCGGTGATTATCATGACAAGGAATCAAATATAACCGATATATGTATTGTCCCTGTTAATCTAAAGCAGTTGGCCCATTTTCTTGAATATTATAAGGTTAAAAATGCAGAAGAATCCTTAATGCTTTCGGGTTATGATGAAAAAAGAGTAAGGATCGTGGTGATATTTGAACAAACGCTTATACTGCCAGGTCATATGCTGGACCTGGACGAATACCTTACCAAAAAGGGGATTGAAAAAACCTATGATATGGTGACAAGAACATTTGTTACGCCCAACTAGTACAATGTTGGTAACCAAAACGCTTCCTGTTTCGTGGTATCTTAATAAGCCACAATGGATTGATCGCATACAATCCTTTAATATTGCCTGCTATCTTTTTTCAAAAAACTTTCACTATTTTTTTTCTATTTAGAATTCTACCCTTACCTTTGCACTCCAAATTAAAAAACGGAATTCTAAAAGTTCTTTATATATGTCACAACGAATCAGAATAAAATTACAGTCTTACGACCACAACTTAGTTGATAAATCGGCTGAAAAGATTGTAAAAACTGTACGTAGTACCGGAGCAGTAGTAACAGGACCAATTCCTTTACCTACTCATAAGAAAATCTTTACCGTATTGCGTTCTCCTCACGTTAACAAGAAAGCCCGTGAGCAGTTTCAATTGTGTACGCACAAACGTTTGTTAGACATTTACACCAGCAGTAGCCGTACGGTTGACGCTCTAAGCAAATTGGATTTACCAAGTGGTGTGGATGTTGAGATAAAAGCTTAATGAACTTTCTCCGTTAGGGGAAAAGCGTTAGGTAAGCTCTTAAAAAGAAAAATATGAACGCCTAAGTACCGATATATCGGTACCGCTGGGCATAAAACAGATACAATGAAAAGTATTATTGGAAAGAAGATTGGCATGACCAGTATCTTTGACACAACCGGCAAACAAACTGCGGTTACGATCATTGAAGCAGGTCCATGTATCGTTACTCAAAAGAAAACCGTAGAAACAGACGGTTACAACGCTCTTCAGATCGCATTCGGCGACAAGAAAGAAAAGCACTCCATCAAAGCAGAAGTAAATCACTTCGCAAAAGCTAATACAGCTCCTAAAAAATTCGTTCAGGAAATCCGCGATAGCGAAATAAGTAAAGAAGTTGGTGAATCAATCACTGTTGACATCTTTGCTGAAGGTGATAAGATCGCTGTGGTTGGTACAACCAAAGGGAAAGGTTTCCAGGGTGTTGTTAAACGTCACGGATTTGGTGGTGTTGGACAACAATCGCATGGTCAGCATGATCGCCAGAGAGCCCCGGGTTCTATTGGTAACTCATCTGATGCAAGCCGTGTATTCAAAGGAATGCGCATGGCGGGCCGTATGGGTGGCGACAAGGTGAAGATGAAAGGCCTTAAAGTGGTTAAAATTTTCGCAGAAAAAAATTACATATTAGTAAGTGGTTCGGTTCCGGGCCATAACGGTTCAATCGTTTTGATACAAAAATAATAACAGCAAAAATTTCGTATCACAAACAAAAAATTGAATCTAAAAAAATAAAGAAATGCAACTAGATATTTTAAATACAAAAGGCGAAAAGACCGGCAGAACAGTTGAACTTCCGGAAGAGATATTTGGTATCGAACCAAATGACCACGTTATTTATCTTGCTGTTAAGCAATACCAGGGTGCACAACGCCAGGGTACACACAAGGTGAAAACACGTATGGAAGTACACGGTTCTTCAAAGAAACTGCACAAACAAAAAGGAACCGGTGGTGCACGTAAGGGTAACCTGCGTAACCCATTGTACAAAGGTGGTGGTACCATCTTCGGGCCAAAGCCACACAAATATGATATTAAGCTTAACCGTAAGGTGAAAGATCTTGCCAAGATGAGCGCACTTGCTTACAAAGCAAAAGATAACGCGATCGTTGTTTTGGAAGACGTAAAGCTTGATGCACCAAAAACAAAAACTTTTTCAACAATACTTAAGAGCCTGAACATCGGTCGTAAAAAAGCTTTGTTCGTAATTCCTGAGTATAACGATAATATGTACCTGAGCTTACGCAATGTTGCCGGAGTGAGTGGAACATTATTAAGTGATATGAATACGTACGACATTTTAAATGCAAACGTGTTGGTATTAACTGAAAGCGCTGCGAAATTGTTCACAGCTGAAGCAGAAGCATAATTAAATTATCAATTATCAAATTAAGTTGACATGAAACTGTCTGACGTTTTAATAAAGCCGATCTTATCTGAAAAAGCAAACAAGCAATCAGAAAAAATGAACCGCTACACTTTTATTGTAGACAGGAAGGCTAATAAACTTGAAATTAAAAAAGCTGTTGAACAATTCTACGGCGTGCAGGTTGAAGATGTAAATACTTCTGTATCTCCATCTAAACTAAAAGCAAAATATACCAAAGCAGGTTTTATCGTTGGTCGCAAGCCAGCTAAAAAGAAAGCATTGGTAACTGTTGCTAAAGGCGATACAATCGATCTTTACGACACTTCACTGTAATTAATATTAATGAATGGTGGTCAGCACCGCAAAGTTTTGACAAAATAAAAAGTAATTAAAATGGCACTTAGAAAATACAAACCGGTCACAGCAGGAACCCGTTGGAGAATTGGAAATGCATATGCAGAAATCACAACCAACGAACCTGAAAAAACACTTCTTGAAAAACAGAAGAGTACTGCCGGAAGAAATGCACAGGGTAGAAGGTCAATGCGTTATATGGGGGGTGGAAACAAAACCATGTACCGTATCATTGATTTCAAAAGAGATAAGAAGAATATCCCTGCATTGGTAAAAACAATTGAGTACGATCCAAACCGTACAGCATTCATCGCTTTGTTGGCGTATGCTGATGGTGAAAAACGTTATATCCTTGCTCCACAAGGTTTGCAGGTAGGCCAAACAGTTACCAGCGGTGACGATGTTGCTCCTGAATTAGGGAATGCTTTAATGTTGAAGAATATGCCTTTGGGTACAAACGTTCACAACATTGAAATGCAGCCTGGACAAGGTGGTATCCTGGTGCGTAGCGCAGGTACATCTGCACAGCTTACGAACAAGGAAGATAAATACGCAGTTATCAAAATGCCAAGTGGTGAATTGAGAAAAGTATTGATCAAATGTTATGCAACTGTAGGTGTTACAAGTAACAGCGATCATAATCTTGAAAGCATGGGTAAAGCTGGTCGTAACCGTTGGAAAGGTATTCGCCCACGTACAAGAGCGGTAGCGATGAACCCGGTTGATCACCCGATGGGTGGTGGTGAAGGTCGTGCATCAGGCGGTCACCCACGTAGCCGTAAGGGTAAATATGCTAAAGGTGAAATTACCCGTACAGTTGGAAAAGGATCAAGCAAGATGATCATCCAGAGAAGAAATGGTAAGAAATTACCTAATAGCTAATAAGAAATAATCATTGTTAAAATATCCCGCCCGCGGGAAAATAAACAGAAAACAAAAACATGGCTCGTTCATTAAAAAAAGGTCCTTACGTTCAGGGAGCATTAGAATCAAAAGTGCTTGCTATGAATGAA
This sequence comes from Ferruginibacter sp., assembly GCA_047601875.1. GTDB lineage: Bacteria > Bacteroidota > Bacteroidia > Chitinophagales > Chitinophagaceae > Ferruginibacter. The sequence goes on from JASGIL010000001.1 coordinate 4,346,555, forward strand.
GGAAAAACAAAGAAAGGTGTTATCAAAACATGGAGTCGCAGAAGTACAATTACTCCTGATTTTGTAGGACAAACTTTTGCAGTTCACAACGGAAATAAATTCATCCCTGTTTATGTAACAGAATTTATGGTAGGACATAAACTAGGTGAATTTGCACCAACAAGGAATTTCAGGGGACACTCAAGTAAAAAAGTAGTATAAAACAAAATGTTTGGCGTTTGGAGTTAAGCGTTAGTTAGCTCATCCCAAACACCGAACACCAAACGAAATAAAATGGAAGCAGTAGCAAAACTTAATAATTATCCAACATCACCACGTAAGATGCGTTTATTGGCGGATTTGATTCGTGGAATGAAGGTTGAAAAAGCCCTGGCTATTTTGGATCACAATCCTAAGCACCCGGCAGTTCCTTTACGCAAACTTGTATTGTCTGCAATCAGCAACTGGAAAGCAAAGAATGAAGGTGCAGACGAATCAGCATTGTTGGTAAAAACAATTTTTGTTGATAATGCAAGAGTGATCAAACGTATGCGTCCTGCTCCACAAGGTCGTGGTTACAGGGTTCGCAAACGCAGCAACCACGTTACTTTGATTGTTGACATCGCAGGCGGATCTGCAAAAGCGGTTAAAGCACAGGTTGAAGAAGCAGTAGTAGCAGAACCGGTTGTTGAAAAGAAAACAGCAACTAAAAAAGCAACAACAGCAAAAAAAGCAGCGGCCCTAAGAAAGAAAAAGCTGCAACTAAAAAATAATAAGGTTTAAACTCAAATAATTAAAAACCGAATATGGGTCAGAAAACAAATCCGATAGGTGCAAGATTGGGAATCATTCGTGGTTGGGATAGCAACTGGTATGCTCACAAAAAAGATTATGCGAGCAAACTGATTGAAGACGATAAGATCAGGAATTACCTGAATGCACGTATCAACAAAGGTGGTATTGCCAAGATCGTTATTGAGCGTACGCTTAACAAACTGATCGTAACAATTCATACATCTAAACCAGGTATCATCATCGGTAAAGGTGGTGGCGAGGTTGACAGGATCAAAGAAGAGTTGAAAAAATTATGTGGTAAAGAAGATGTACAGATAAACATTCTTGAAATACGCAGGCCTGAACTGGATGCAAACATCGTAGCAGATACCATTGCACGCCAGCTTGAAAATCGTATCAACTACAAACGTGCTATTAAAATGTCTATCGCTTCTGCATTGCGTATGGGTGCTGAAGGGATCAAAGTAAAAGTTGGTGGCCGTTTGGGTGGTGCTGAAATTGCCCGTAGCGAAGAAATTAAACAAGGACGTACGCCATTACATACACTTCGTATGGATATTGATTATGCAAGTGTATTTGCGCTTACTGTTTACGGTAAGATCGGTATCAAAGTATGGATCTGTAAAGGTGAAGTACTTGGAAAAAGAGATCTTAATCCTAACGTGATCGCTGGTGGTGGAAAGAATGACGGACCAGAAAGAGCAGGTGGATTTGAAAGAGAAGATCGCGGTGGTCGTGGTGGAGACAGAGGAGGCCGTGGCGGAGATCGTGGTGGTCGCGGTGGAGACAGGGGTGGCCGTGGAGGAGATGATCGTCGTGGTGGTGGAAGAAGATAATAAAAAATGTAAGATGTATGATGGAAGATCTAAGATATCGTTCCGTCAGAAAATAAAAATCGAATTGTAAAAGTTGTGTGATCACAAATCTTAGATCTTAAATCACACATCATAAATTAAGAAACGATGTTATCACCGAAAAGAACAAAATTCAGAAAGGCGCAAAGGGGAATGATGAAAGGCGAAACAAAGCGTGGAGCTACCTTAGCCTTTGGAACATTTGGCTTAAAAGCGCTGGATAGTGTTTGGTTAACCAACCGCCAGATTGAAAGTGCCCGTCAGGCATTAACCCGTCATATGAAGAGAGAAGGGAATGTGTGGATCAGGGTATTTCCTGACAAGGTGATCACTGCCAAGCCAGCTGAAGTAAGGATGGGTAAAGGTAAAGGTAACCCGGAAGGATGGGCTGCTGTAGTACAACCAGGCCGTATCATTTTCGAAGCGGATGGTGTGCCTGAACAGGTAGCGAAAGAAGCGTTTGCATTGGCAGCACAAAAGCTACCAATACTTACAAAGTTTGTAAAGAGCCGCGATTACGTAGCATAAAACAATTAGTCGATTTGAAGATTTGAAAATGTGTTGATTAAAATACACAGGATCGAATCACCAAATCTTCAAATTTTCAAATTTTCAAATTAATAAGATGTCAAAGAAAGTTGATTTTGTAAAAAGCCTTAATGGATTGAGTGCGGAAGAACTAACCGCAAAGATCAAGGAAGATGAATTGCGTATTAAGAAACTGAGCTTCGCTCACGCAATCGCTCCATTGGAAAATCCACAGAGCATTCGTTCTCTGAGAAGGGATATTGCACGTTTGAAAACAGCATTAAGAAAAACACAAATTGGAGCATAATCCAGTTAAATAATAAATGATGGAAGCAACAACAACAACAACCGTTGAAAGAAATTTAAGGAAGACCAGGATAGGTGTAGTATCCAGCAATAAAATGGATAAGACCATCACTGTAAAAGTTGAGCGTAAGATCAAGCATCCGCTTTACGGAAAGTTCCTTAAGAAGACAACAAGTTTTCATGCTCATGATGAAAAGAATGAGTGCAGTATTGGTGATACTGTAAAGATCATGGAAGCTCGTCCAATGAGCAAGACAAAGAGGTGGAGATTGGTGGAGATCGTTGAAAAAGTAAAGTAAAGCTTCAAGCTATTAGCTTCAAGCTATTAGCCAGAGCATTTAAAATAAAATAAACCAGCTTATAGCTAACAGCTATCGGCTTAAAGCTAAGAATATGATTCAGCAAGAGAGCAGATTAAACGTAGCGGATAACAGCGGTGCTAAAGAAGTACTTTGTATCCGTGTTCTTGGAAACAGTGGCCAGGATTATGCAAAGATCGGCGACAAGATCGTTGTTACTGTAAAAGATGCTATGCCTGCAGGTGGTATCAAAAAAGGTACAGTAAGTAAAGCAGTTATCGTTAGAACTACGAATAAGCTTCGCCGTAAGGATGGTTCTTATATCCGTTTTGATGACAATGCTGTTGTGTTATTGAACAACTCAGACGAACCAAGAGGTACTCGTATTTTCGGACCAGTGGCCCGTGAGTTGAGGGATAAGGGATATATGAAGATCATCTCCCTGGCTCCTGAAGTATTATAAGAGCCGTAAGCTGTGAGCCACGAGCTGCCAGCCGAGACTATAAATTAATAAGAACAAGCTAAAAGCTCAAAGCTGATAGCTCAAAGCTAAAAATAAAATGGAAACAAGATTTAAACCAAAGTTCAGCATTAAAAAAGGAGACCAGGTAATAGTAATTACCGGTGATGATAAGGACTTGAAGAAACCTCGTAAAGTGCTGGAAGTAATATTGGAAAAAAGCCGTGTATTGGTAGAAGGCGTTAACATCGTTACCAAACATACCAAGCCAACGGCACAAAATACCAAAGGTGGTATCGTAAAAAAAGAAGCGCCTATTGCTATCAGTAATGTAATGCTTTGGGATGCTAAAAGCGGTGGACCATCTAAAATCAAACGTGACCGTAAGGACGGAAAATTAATCAGGATCGCTAAAAAATCAGGGGAGGTAATCAAATAATGAGCACAACAACAAATACTCCGAGATTAGCAGATAAGTACAAAAAAGAAGTTGTACCTGCTTTAATGAAAAAATTCAGTTATAAAACTGTAATGCAGGCACCAAGACTTACCAAGATTTGTTTGAATCGTGGTGTAAACGGTGCAGTAACAGATAAAAAACTGATCGACGTAGCAATTGATGAATTAACAAACATCACCGGCCAGAAAGCTGTAGCTACTATGTCTAAAAAGGATATCTCAAACTTTAAACTTCGTAAGAACATGCCAATTGGTGCAAGGGTTACTTTACGTGGTGTAAAAATGTATGAGTTCCTTGACAGGCTCGTATCTGTATCACTGCCACGTGTACGTGATTTTAAAGGTATCAATGATAAGGCATTTGATGGCCGTGGTAACTACACATTGGGTGTTACTGAGCAGATCATTTTTCCTGAGATCGATATCGATAAGGTAAATAAGATCACTGGTCTTGATATCACTTTTGTAACAACAGCCGATACAAATGAAGAAGCATTTGAACTGTTGAAAGAATTGGGTATGCCTTTTAAAAACATCAAAAAATCTGAAAGCTAATATATCATGGCAAAAAAATCAATCGTAGCCAGGCAGGCTAAAAGGGAAAAGATCGTTGCCCGTTATGCAGAAAAAAGAGCTGAACTTAAAGCAGCCGGAGATTATGCAGCACTTGATCTGTTACCAAAAAATGCTTCTCCTGTTCGTTTAAAAAACAGGTGTCAGCTTACTGGTCGTCCAAGGGGTTATATCCGTCATTTCGGCATCAGTCGTAATATGTTCCGTGATATGGCTTTGGCAGGAAAGATTCCAGGTGTAACAAAAGCCAGCTGGTAAAAAGCCGATACGAGATACGGGATGCCAGGTAGAACATTATCCGGAATCATGTATCCCGAATCCCGCATCCATAAAAGGATATCGCATTGTAAAAAAATTATTAAATCAACTAACACAACATAACAATGGTTACTGATCCAATCGCAGATTATTTAACAAGAATTCGTAACGCACAGATGGCTAACCACCGCATTGTAGAAATACCTGCGAGCAATTTGAAAAAGCGTATCACAGAGATTCTTTATGATAAAGGATATATTTTAAAATATAAGTTTGAAGACGATAGCAAACAAGGTGTAATTAAAATCGCCCTGAAATATGATCCTACTACAAAACTTCCGGTTATACAGAGCCTTGAAAGAGTAAGCCGCCCGGGATTGCGTAGTTATGCAAAACCTGAAGAATTCAAACGTGTAAAAAATGGTTTGGGCGTATCTATCATTTCTACCTCTAAAGGTGTTATGACTGATAAAGAAGCAAAAGCACAGAATGTAGGTGGTGAGGTGCTTTGCAACATATTCTAATTAGACAATTAGGCGATTTGAAAATTTGAAAATGGTTTTCAGATCGTAACATAAAGATTGAATTAAGCTTTCTATACATAGCTGACCGCAATCAAAACACATTTTCAAATCAACAAATTTTCAAATTTTCAAATTAAGAAAAATGAGTCGTATAGGAAAGAAGCCGGTTGACATGCCAAAAGGAGTAACCATTTCCGTTAGCAACGATAATGTTGTAACTGTAAAAGGTCCTAAAGGTGAATTGAAACAAACAATCGACAGGGACATTAAAGTGCAGATCGAAGGAGAAAGAGTAGAATTCAAACGCCCTACTGACCAGATCCGTCACCGTGCCATGCATGGCCTTTACCGTGCTTTGATCAGCAATATGGTGAAAGGTGTAACAGAAGGATATGAAAAGAAATTAGAACTGGTGGGTGTGGGTTATAAAGCAGCTAACCAGGGAAATCTATTGGATCTTGCTTTAGGATATTCGCATAATATCATTTTTGAAATTCCTAAAGAATTAACTGTAAAAACAGAACAGGAAAAAGGTAAAAACCCAATGATCATCCTTTCAAGTATCGATAAACAATTACTTGGACAGGTGTGTGCAAAGATCCGCAGCTTACGTAAACCAGAACCATATAAAGGTAAGGGTGTGAAGTTTGAAGGTGAAGTGTTGAGGAGAAAAGCTGGTAAGTCGGCAGGTAAATAATTTGAAAATTTGAAGATTTGAAAATGTGACAATGAAAACACATTTCGAATTTATAATCTTCAAATCTTCAAATCAAATAATTTTCAAATCATCTCCGGCAGCATCGGGGATATAAATAAAAGAAGATGAACAACAAAACAAGTGCAAGACAAAAAATAAGGTATCGTATCCGTAAAAAAGTTTCCGGTACAACTGGTACCCCACGCCTTTCTGTTTTCAGAAGTAACAGTGATATCTATGCGCAGTTAATTGATGATACTACAGGCACAACCATTGCCGCTGCATCATCAAAACAAAAAGATATCTTTGCACAGAAAGCTCCTAAGACAGATAAAAGCAAAATGGTTGGAGAAGCAATTGCGAGAAAAGCTGTTGAGCTTGGTATCACAAAAGTAATCTTCGATCGTGGTGGTTATATCTATCATGGCCGTGTTAAAGCTGTGGCTGAAGGTGCAAGAGAAGCAGGGTTGGTTTTTTAATTCAAAAAATTATAATAAGAAAGCATGTCAAATATAATTGTAAATAAAGTGAAGGCCGGCGACCTTGAACTTAAAGAAAAGGTTGTTGCAATTAACCGCGTGGTAAAAACAACTAAAGGCGGCCGTGCATTTAGTTTCTCTGCACTTGTAGTAGTAGGAAACGAATCTGGCGTAGTAGGTCACGGACTTGGTAAAGCCAAAGAAGTACAGGAAGCTATTACAAAAGGAATTGAAGATGCAAAAAAGAACCTCATCAAAGTTCCGATCATGCATGGTACTATTCCTCACGACCAGCTTAGCAAGGAAGGTGCTGCAAAAGTATTGATCAAACCAGCGGCTCATGGTACTGGTGTTATCGCCGGAGGTAGCATGCGTGCGGTATTGGAACTTGCAGGTATCACCGACGTTCTTGCAAAGAATTTAGGATCTGCTAATCCTCACAACGTGGTAAAAGCAACTTTTAAAGCTTTGGCTACATTGCGTGAACCGATTTCAGTTTCAAGAACAAGGAACCTGTCTTTGAAAAAAGTATTTAACGGATAATTAAAATGTATGATCGAAGATTTAAGATGTAAGATTTGTATAACATCTTAGATCTTAGATCTTACATCTTACATCATAATAGAATAACAATCATGAAAAAGATTAAAGTAACTCAAATTAAAAGTGTCATTGACAGATCAGAGCGTCAAAAAAGAACAATGATCGCTTTGGGTTTGAAGAAAATGAACGCAACAGTAGAAGTAGAAGCTACTCCGGCAATATTGGGTATGGTGACTAAGGTTCATCACCTGGTAAAAGTGGAAGAGATCTAATTTGAAGATTTGAAAATTTGAAGATGAGCTGATGAAAACGCTTCTTCAAATTTTTAATGCATTTAATTTTCAAATCTTCAAATCACCAAATTTTCAAATTAACAAGCGAGGGGTGATACCCCGTAAGTCTAAAATCAACATACAATGAATTTACACACACTGAAGCCTGCGAAAGGCGCAACGCACAAGGAAAAACGTATCGGACGTGGAGAAGCTAGTGGTAAAGGTGGTACATCTACAAAAGGTAATAAAGGTGGACAAAGCCGTGCCGGTTACAAGAGCAAAAAAGCGCACGAAGGTGGACAGATGCCAATCCAACGCCGTATCCCTAAGCGTGGTTTTAAAAACAACAACCGTATAGAATTTAAAGTGATCAACATAGGACAGTTTGATCATTATGCTGAGAAATATGGTATTACAGAATTCAATCTTTCTAACCTTTATATCAATGGCCTTATCAGCCAGACTGATGCGGTAAAGATCCTGGGCAACGGTGAACTAAAAGGAAAATTCACTTTCAAAGTAAATGCTGTGAGCGATAAAGCTAAAGCTGCTATTGAAGCTGCAGGTGGTACTATAGAAATAGTGAAATAAATATCCGATATTTGCCCGGCGTATGAAAAATACGCCTTTTACTTTTTAGCGAAAACAATTAAATCGATTTAATTCTGTGAAGAAATTCGTTACAACACTGAAAAATATCTGGAGCATTGAGGAACTGCGTAATAAAATAACGTTTACTTTATTATTATTATTCATTTATCGCGTAGGTTCTTACATCGTTCTTCCCGGTATAGATCCCAATAAATTATCTAACCTGCACGACAGTACCAAGAATGGTATGCTTGGTTTGCTCGATGCATTTGTAGGAGGCGCTTTCTCAAAAGCTTCCATTTTTGCATTGGGTATCATGCCTTATATCTCTGCTTCTATCTTTATGCAATTGATGACCATCCTTGTTCCACAGATGGCAAAAATTCAAAAAGAAGGTGAAAGCGGAAGAAAGAAGATCAACTCATGGACACGTTACCTAACGGTGATCGTTACTGCTTTCCAGGCAGCTGCATATATCGGTTATTTAAAGAGTCCTAGTAATGCTGCGGCGTTGATCCCGGCTTATGGCGCTTTCTTCTGGGTTTCTACAGTAGTTATTTTAACTGTAGGTACTTTGTTTGTTATGTGGCTTGGTGAAAAGATCACCGATAAAGGTTTGGGAAATGGTACTTCTATCATCATTATGATCGGTATCCTTGCCCGTCTCCCACAGGCATTCGGCCAGGAATGGGAGGCAAGGATCGCTTCAAGAGGAGCTGGTGGATTGTTACTGATGCTTGTTGAAATTCTTTTCCTTATTGCAATTATCATGGGCCTGATCATGCTTGTACAAGGCACAAGAAAAGTTCCTGTTAATTATGCAAAACAAATTGTAGGTAATCGCCAGTTTGGTGGAGCACGTAATTTCCTTCCTTTAAAAGTAAATGCAGCTGGTGTAATGCCGATCATCTTCGCACAGGCGATCTTGTTCCTGCCAACTATTTTCACTGGTTTCACAGGAGAAGGCTGGGCAAGATATTTTACAGATCATACCAATGTAGTTTATATGATCGTGTATTCTGTATGCGTTATCGCATTCACATTCTTATACACGGCTTTAATATTCAACCCTAAACAAATGGCTGATGAATTGAAACGCAACAATGGTTTCATTCCAGGTGTAAAACCAGGCCAGCCAACTGCAGATTATATTGGTACCATTATGGACAGGATCACATTGCCAGGCGCTATCTTATTAGCATTGGTAGGTATCTTACCAGGCGTGTTCCAGTTGGTATTTAATATGACCCAAAGTTTCTCTACTTTCTTTGGTGGTACTTCACTATTGATCATGGTAGGTGTAATTTTAGATACGTTACAGCAAATAGAAACACAGCTTTTAATGCGTCAGTACGATGGATTGATGAGTAGTGGTAGGATACAGGGAAGACAAACTACAACAGTAGCTTCCGGAATGTAAAAAACTATTTTCAACTTTTTAATAACCCTGACGACAAAATCGTTGGGGTTTGTTTTAATTTTAAGTTTAAATGATACAATATAAATCAAAAGAAGAAATTGAGATCATGCGCCACAGCTGCCTGCTGGTAGGAAAAGCGCATGCAGAAGTGGTAAAGGTTTTAAAAGAAGGGATGACAACAATGGAGGTAAACACTATTGTTGAAACATTTATCATGGATAATGGAGGTGTGCCATCTTTTAAGAATTATAACGGTTACCCGTTTGCAACCTGCATATCCATGAATGAATCTGTTGTACATGGCTTTCCAGGAAGCCACGTATTAAAAAATGGTGATATTATTTCCCTTGATATAGGTGTGTACAAAAATGGATTTCATGGCGACAGCGCATATACATATGCGATAGGCGAGATACCCGATGCAACAAAACGCTTGTTGAAAGTTACCAAAGAATCATTGTACAAAGGAATTGAAAAAGCACGCCAGGGAAATCGTATTGGTGACATTGCCAATGCCATACAGGAATACACTGAGAAGATGCATGGATATGGAGTTGTGAGAGAACTGGTAGGCCATGGACTGGGAAGGAAAATGCACGAAGACCCGCAGGTACCAAACTATGGTAAAAAAGGTTCGGGTCAAAAATTAAAAGAAGGAATGGTGCTTGCTATTGAACCAATGATCAACATGGGTACAAAAGATGTTGTGCATTTAAGCGATGGCTGGACCGTACTCACAAAGGATCGCAAACCATCTGCACATTTTGAACATGATGTTTGTATAACGAAAGGGGATCCTGATATTTTATCTTCATTTGCCGAAATAGAAATTGCTGAAAAAGCAAACCCGAATCTAACCTGGAGCCACGGATAGAGTTCTGAGTTATGAATTCTGAATGTTGAGTTCTGAATTGTTAGAACTTTCACATTAACCTTTAATTAAGCGAAACCCCTAACTCATAATTCATAATTCACAATTCTTCTCATGTCTTCAAAAAAGCTTGTTGTTATCGGTGGAGGCGCAGCAGGTTTTTTTTGTGCTGTTAATGCAGCAAGATTATGCCCCGGTCTCTCCGTTACAATAATAGAAAAATCATCCAAACTTTTAAGCAAAGTAAAAATAAGCGGGGGAGGAAGGTGTAATGTTACACATGATTGCGACAGCATTACTGAAATGATAAAAAAATACCCACGCGGTGCTACATTTTTAAAAAAAGCATTCCACCATTTTTTTACTACTGATACCATCAAATGGTTCAATGAACGTGGCGTAGCATTAAAAACAGAAGCAGATGGCCGTATGTTCCCGGTGACAAATGATTCTCAAACGATCATTGATTGTTTGTTGCATGAAGCGAATAAATATAAAGTGGAGATATTGATGAATGCAGAGGTGGCAGGAATCGGCAACCGGCAATCCGCAATTGAAAGTGGTTTTGAATTGTTGCTTAAAAATAATAAAACACTATCTGCAGATTATGTTTGTGTCGCCAGTGGTGGTTATCCAAAATCATCACAGTTTGAATGGCTCACCAAACTAGGTCATACAATTGAAACGCCTGTACCATCCTTATTTACTTTCAATACACCTAAGAACAGCATTACAGAACTGATGGGCATTTCGGTTGAAAATGTTTCTGTAAAGATCATGGGAACAAAACTGCAACAGGATGGACCCTTACTTATTACACATTGGGGGATGAGTGGCCCGGCGGTTTTGAAATTATCAGCATGGGCCGCCAGAGAACTGGCGGAAAAGAATTATGAATACAATGTACTCATAAACTGGCTTCCTGCTTATAATGAAAACAGCCTGAAAGATAAAATGCAACAAATACGATTTGATATTGCATCGCAGAAAATATACAATAGAAACCCATTTGGTTTGCCGGCAAGACTATGGGAATATTTTTTACAACAGTGTACTGTAGCCGCAGAAATGCGTTGGGCCGATCTTCCTGCCAAAGAACAAAATAAAATTATAAAAATATTGTGTTCACAGGAATTTGCAGTGAAGGGAAAAACAACTTTTAAGGAAGAATTTGTTACAGCCGGCGGTGTAAAACTGGATGAGATTGATGTAAATACCATGCAAAGTAAAATATTGCCAGGATTGTTTTTTGCCGGAGAAATTATTAATGTAGATGGTGTAACAGGTGGATTTAATTTTCAGAATGCATGGACGACGGCCTGGGTTGCCGCAAATGGAATCGAAAAATCTATAATCTAAGATGTAACGGAAATCTTAAATCTTAGATCATACATCATACATTTTAGTAACTTGCGAACTTGAAGAAAATCGACAAATACATATTATCAAAATACCTTACCACTTTTTTCTTTTGCCTCTTGCTATTTACAGCGATCGTGGTCGTGATCGATATCAGTGAAAAAACAGAGGATTTTGTAAAATCCAAATTATCTGCCAGCAAGATCATTACGGATTATTATTTTGGTTTCATTCCCAGGATCGATGCGATGCTCTTTCCGCTTTTCGTTTTTATATCGGTTATTTTTTTTACTTCAAAGATGGCAGGAAGATCGGAAGTGATCGCCATCCTCAGCAGCGGCGTTACCTACAGGCGCTTTTTATTACCATTTGTTGTAGGGGGTGTTTTTTTATCAACTTTATTATGGGTGGGCTACCAGTATACGGTTCCAAAGGCAAACAGGAAATGGGCGGAGTTTGAAAAAAAATACATCGATGTGAACCAGGCGCCCGATCAATCCAAATCGACCTATAAACAGAATATTTATTTCAAGCTCGATTCAAATAGCATGATGGGCATAAGAGGTTATGATACCGTTTCAAAAATGGGTACCAACTTCTTTGTTCAAAGATTTAAGGACAATAAGCTTGTGTATAACCTGCGTGCTCTGAGTTTTAGCTGGGATACAGCGACTAAAAAATGGTCGTTGAATAATGTGATGGAACGTTTCATCAACCCCATTGATGAAACCGTTAAAATGACGAAGAAGAAGCAAATGAATTATGATTTTAAGCCGATCGATCTTCGAAAAGATGATTATTTAAAGGACCAGATGATAACGCCCGATCTTAACAGGTTCATCCGGATGGAAAGAATGAGAGGCTCGGAAATGCTAAGCACATTGCTTGTAGAACGCTATAACCGCGATGCTATCCCCGTATCTGTATTGATCCTTACCATCATTGGAGCCGTGCTTGCCTCGAGGAAAGTTCGTGGAGGCAGCGGTTTTCATATCGCACTTGGAGTTATACTCAGTGTATTGTACATTCTTTTTAGCAGGATGACGCTTGTATTTGCAACTAAAGGCGACTTCCCCCCATTACTCGCAGCCTGGATACCGAATATCATATTTGGACTATTGGCTTTTTACCTATACAAGAAGGCGCCTAAGTAATGGCTGGTCACGCTTTGATGGAGAGGCTGGAACGCTTGATCAGCGTGGATTTCAGGGTTTTTCCCGATTGCGTATAAATTATTTTCTCAAACTTTTGTTTTGAAGCAGGCGGCATCGTAATTTTAAGGATTGGTTTTTTATTGCTATATGTATACGTTAAATTGAAAACCAACGTTAGGTACAAAAATAAAATCACACAATATCATACAACATCTTAATTATGGGTATTATCAAAGACAGGTTTAAGGAAAAAGCAGATTCAACATCAGCAGAAATCAAGGAAATTATAAAAGCACATGGTGAAAAGAAGATCGGCGAAGTTACATTGAGCCAGGTTTACCAGGGAATGCGTGGAATGACGGGGCTTGTAACAGAAACTTCCTTACTGGATGCGCAGGACGGTATTCGTTTCAGGGGATATTCAATTCCTGAACTGCGTGATAAATTGCCAAAGTATGCAAATGGTTCTGAACCCTTGCCTGAAGGATTGTTTTACCTGATGCTTGTTGGTGACCTGCCTACAGAAGAAGATGCACAACATTTAAGCAGTGTATGGCAACGCCGCAGCCATGTACCCAATCATGTTTTTGCTACCATCGAAGCATTGCCGGTGGCTACACATCCAATGACACAATTCGTTGTTGCGATCATGGCTTTACAAACAGAGAGCCAGTTTGCAAAACGTTATGCAAAGGGTATGAATAAAAAAGATTACTGGGATGCAGTGTTTGACGATGCAATGGACCTTATCGCAAGGTTACCACGTATCGCTGCGTATATTTATCGCCGTAAGTACAAGAATGGTGAGCACATACAACCAAATGGTTTGCTCGACTGGGCAGGTAATTTTGCACACATGATGGGTTTTGAAGACGAAGGATTCAAAGAACTTATGCGCCTCTACATGGTGATCCATGCCGACCACGAAGGTGGAAACGTTTCTGCACATACTACACATCTTGTTGGTTCTGCACTAAGTGATCCTTATTTAAGTTTTGCTGCCGGTATGAATGGTCTTGCAGGACCACTACACGGCCTCGCAAACCAGGAAGTAATAAAATGGATATTTGAATTGCGTGAACAGATCGGTTCTGACGCACCAACAAAAACACAAATAGAAGAATACGTAAAGAAAACATTGAGCGAAGGAAAAGTTGTACCTGGATATGGTCACGCCGTGTTGCGTAAAACAGATCCACGTTTTACTGCACAAATGGAATTCGGAAAGAAACATATGCCCAATGATCCATTGGTGAATACCGTTTGGAACATTTATGAAGCAGTACCGCCGATCCTTCAATCAATTGCAAAAATAAAAAACCCATGGCCTAACGTTGACGCACACAGTGGCGCATTGCTTGTACACTATGGCATGCAGGAATATGAATTTTATACCGTTTTATTCGGCGTATCAAGGGCATTGGGGGTAATGGCAAGTCTTTGTTGGGACAGGGCGCTTGGCTTCCCGCTGGAAAGGCCAAAGTCTGTAACAACTGAATTGGTAAAACAATGGATTGATGGAAAAGGAGAAATCTGGGGAGACTAGTAATTTCTTATAGGTTGTGTCTCTTTGGAAATGTTCAATATTCGACGTACAATATTCAATTTTCAACGGGGCAGTATTTTAGATAGATCATTAACGTTAAATAATAAAAAGTGTGAACGAAAGTTCACACTTTTTTGTTCGAATGAAAGTTTACACCTTTTCGGAAAAATCTCAAGTTCGAAATGACTGCAAAAGGTGTAAACTTTTTTGAGTAACAGAATTGTCAATTGTTCACGGTCAATTATTGAATGCTTCAGCAAACGATTTTGCAAAATCCTCCAACTTTATTTTTCCTAAACGCGACGGCCTGTTGTTCCAGTAATCTGCTTCCATTTCGCCGCTACGCAATGCAGCTCCCATATTAGTATATCCTTTAGCAATAGTTTCAGACAGTCCTGCCTGTAACATACCATTTAAAGATTGTTCATCGGTAAATTCTACCCAGGGAATATTTTGTTTGCCAATAGATTTCGACAGGGTGTTATCGATGTCTTCCCATGTTCTTTCATCGCTGGAGATATAAACAATTTCTTTTCCTTTGAAAGGAAGGCTCAATAATTTTTCTGTAGCAACAGCAGCAATATCATCCGGATGTACCAGCACCATTTTAAGATCGCCGGGTTGGTTTGCACCCATGATACCTGCATTTTTAATAAGTGGTATCATTGCATAAAGATTGAAATAGAAATAGGCAGGTCTTAAATACACGGCATTTACATCCGGGAGCTCATTTATTTTCGATTCCAGGAATGCAAGCCCGTCAACAGGCCCGGCTCCGCTTCCCATATGAGCACCGATACTGCTTAATACAACAACATTTTTTACGTTAGCTTTCCTGATCGCATTCGCATAATTGGTTGCGACATGCTGCTGGTCTGTCCAGCCAGTCTGTAACATCCCATTTGGGTGGTATCATCAGGTAAACTGCATCTGCACCATTGAATGCATTTGCCAGGAAGGACGCATCTTCAATACTGCCTGTCAATGCATGTGCACCAAGTTCCTGTATTGCCTGTGTTTTATCAGCCTTGCTGCTGATGATGGATACATCGTGCCCTTCTTTAATTAATTTTTCAGCAACCGGTTTGCTGATATTTCCAATTGAACCGGTAATTACATACTTCATAGTTTTTTTATTTAGAAAACAAAAGTACCTTTATACTTACTATTTTACCAGTACTAACCTAAAAGTATGTATATGTCAAAAATAAAAGAATCATCCACAAACAACATGAATAAAAAGGGTATCCTGGTGCAATGCCCGGTAACATTTACGCTTGGTAAGATCGGTGGAAGATGGAAGCCATTGATCTTATACAATCTTACTTCAGGAAAAAAAAGGTACAATGAATTAAAGAAAGGGATCCCGGATATTACTGAAAAAATGCTCATCCAGCATTTAAAAGAACTGGAAAAGGATCAACTTGTATTAAGGGAGTCATTACCAGTTGTTCCACCGCATGTGAAGTATAGTTTAACCAAACAAGGAAAGGAGATGGGACCGATTTTAGAAGCGATGGCGAAATGGGGGCTGAAGAACAGTAAACGGGAATTGGCAACCGGGAACCGATAATCTTGTCAGTAGTTGTAAATCCAGGCAGCGGTTTGAGGGTAAATAAACGATTAAGATGTTATCCTAAAATACTTTTTGAAGCATAACCCAATGATTTTATATTTGCACTCCCCGGGGGAACTCAGTTGGCTTGAGCGTCCCGAAGCAAGCGGGAAGGTCGTTTCGAAATAAAAAATAATGGGGGGTTAGCTCAGTTGGCTAGAGCGCTTGCATGGCATGCAAGAGGTCGTCGGTTCGACCCCGATACTCTCCACATAATTATCAAAGCATTCATTAAGTGAATGCTTTTTTATTAATATAAGATATCGATTAAGACTTTAATAATACCGCATAAGTTCATATTTACCTTTCATACAATAACCTTCCAACAAACCACGTTATACATTTGGTTTTTCATAGGATATTGGATTAATACGGAACTAAGTTTCTACTTTGGTTCCTTTTTTTATTTTCAACTTGGTCACATCATCATTTAATTTTTTTCAAACATTTTTCTGCTTCAGCATGTAGCTTAACTAATCAATATTCATTATATATTTTTTGGAATAAAAATCAGGTCTGCTTTTATCCGTCATATCCTTGTCATACGCGTATCTATCATTCGCTTAAATAAAAAAGAGCAGGATCCTCAAACCTGCCCTTTTTATGAATTACAACAAACCACTAAAAAACTGTCATACTATAGAGCATTATTTATGATAAAATGTTTGCTGGGTGGTTGTTAAATAAATTGAAAAGTGTTTTCGATATTATAGCTTACCAGCAGGAATATAATTTAATGACTTGCCTTGTATGAATAATAACAATTGAATATTTGAAAACATCTTTACTACTATGTGCAGACATTTCATTTTTATTTAACAATCATCTACCCAACCATGAAACAATTATTTCTATGTTTGTCCCGGTTTTTCATAGGATATTGGATTTAAAAAGGGGCTGGATCTCTATCCTGGCCCCCGTTTTTTTTATACCAGTGTGTACGTGTTATTGCAACTAAATAACTCCCGCAAAAAAAATATTAGTGTATTTGTCCAAATTTTTTCTTTTCCTTCGTCAAGCTATAAAAGGATACAGTGCAATCGCAGTAGTTGGGTATTTTTTGACAAGTATCCTACAAAGCAGGCAATTAAATACAATTGATCATAAATATTAAAAACTAAAACTTAAAACGATGGAAAAGTTATCAGAGAACACAAATGCACTAAACTGGTTTGAAATTTCTGTTTCGGATTTTAACCGTGCAAAAAAATTTTATGAAACAATTTTTGGAATAACCATGGAGGCTCAGAACATGATGGGAATGGATATGGCATTCTTTCCTTATGATCCAACAAAAGGTAAGATCGGTGGAGCACTTGTTAAAGGACCGATGCACACACCGAGTGCTGACGGCGTAAAAGTGTACCTTAATGGCAATCCGGATCTTGCTATTGTACTTTCAAAAGTTGAAAAAGCAGGAGGGAAGGTCACCATGCCGAAAACAAAGATCAGTGATGACATCGGGCACATGGCATTCTTTACAGATAGCGAAGGCAATACGATCGCTTTGCATTCTAATAATTAAGCGACACGAATTTTTGACCACGAATTGCACGAATTACACGAATTGTTTCAATTCGAGTCTTATTAATAATAAAAATGAATTGTATGAATGAATATTTAATGATCTTCAGGAATACAGCAGAACGTCCTGCAATACCACCAACTGCAGAACAAATGCAGACAGCTGTAGCCCAATGGCAGGACTGGATACGCGGAATTGTATCAGATGGAAAATATGTAGGAGCCAATCGTTTATTGACTGAGGCAAAAATGGTAAGACCAGGTAATATTGTTTCAGATGGACCTTATGCAGAATCAAAAGAAGTAGTGGGCGGTTTTCTCATTGTAAAAGCTGAAACGATTGGTGAAGCAATGGAAATGGCAAAGGGTTGTCCCGATTTGTTGTATGGTGGGAACGTGGAAGTTAGGACTATGATGTCAATGGAGCAGGACCATAATTCAGTTAATTTTTTAGAACCAAAGTAAAACAATCTCCATGTCAGAATTTATTTTAATATTCAGGGGAGAGGATGCTCACGCTGCCGGACAATCGCCGGAAGCCATGCAGATCAATATGCAAAAATGGATGGAATGGATGGATGGTCTTCAGAAGCATGGCCAGTTTATTGGGGCACAGCCTTTAAAAAAATCTGGCAGGATCATTAACGGTAATAAAAAAATGATAACAGACGGCCCGTTCATGGAAGGAAATGAAATGATAGCTGGTTACCTGCTGTGTAAGGCTGATAGTTATGATGAAGCAGTTGAGATCGCAAATAATTGCCCGATATTGTTGTATGAATATGGGTCGGTGGAAGTGAGGGAGATTGAAGAGATGAGGATGTAGTATGTACTTTTGGGCAAGTTTGTTAAGATTTAGCAGTATAAGTCATTAACGACGTTTGGGATATCAGATTTCATAAATCAGATGTCAACTAAAAACATTCTGCGATGCGTAGTGTAATTGTTTTTTGAAAACTTATTGAATTATATTGTAAGCTGATATTTGATTTATAAATCTCATATCCCTGAATGAACTAACAATTAGCATAGTCTTGCCCGCATCTTACGATATCAACAAACTAACAGACCATCTTTTCCGGCATGAATCGGGAAAGATGGTTGCTGTTTTAACAAAGATCTTCGGTATTCAAAACCTGGAAACGGCAGAGGATGTGGTTCAGCAAACTTTTATTGATGCAATAAGGGTATGGAAACTTAAGGGTATTCCTGATAATCCTTCAGCATGGCTCTT
Organism: Ferruginibacter sp.; assembly: GCA_047601875.1. Taxonomy (GTDB): domain Bacteria; phylum Bacteroidota; class Bacteroidia; order Chitinophagales; family Chitinophagaceae; genus Ferruginibacter. Next base: position 4,364,898 of record JASGIL010000001.1, read on the forward strand.
TCGTGTTGCAAAAAATAAAGCGATCGATAATATCAGGAGAAACAAACATTCTGTGCAATATGATTTCAATGACAATGAACGAAAACTACTTACATCGGAATATACACTGGTAACTACCATGGAAAATTTATGGAACCCTGGTACAATAAAAGATGATCAGTTAAGGATGATGTTTACCTGCTGTCATCCTGGTATTTCTCCTGAGAACCAGGTTACGCTTATTCTTAAAACACTTTGCGGTTTTAGTACAGTTGAAATTGCAAAAGCATTTCTTACTTCAGAAGATACGGTATCAAAAAGATTGTACAGAACGAAAGAGTTTTTCAGGGAGCATAGAGTAGCATTTAAAATTCCAACTGTTGATGAAATAAAAACAAGAACAGATGCCGTACTTAGTTCGATCTATCTTTTATTTAATGAAGGATACAATTCAACAGAGAAAAAAGAATTGATCAGGAAAGACCTGATAGAGGAAGCCATGTTGCTCGGAAAATTACTCACTGAAAACAAAGACACACAATTACCCGAAGTATTCGCATTGATGGCACTGATGTGTTTTCATTCTGCAAGGGTTGATAGCAGGCTGACAGCAGAAGGGGAGATCATTCTCCTTCCTTACCAGGATAGAACAAAATGGAACCAGCAACTCATAAGCCTGGGCAATGAGTACATGAACAGGGCGGCTTTCGGAAATACGATCAGCACTTATCACCTTGAAGCAGCAATTGCATACGAACATTGTATCGCAGAAAGTTTTGACAAAACCAATTGGCAGCTTATACTTGAATGGTACGATTGTCTTTGTAATATTTCTTCATCACCCATTACTGCATTGAATAAAATGGTTGCTGTAATGCAGGTGCATGGTCCTGCAAAAGCATTGGAACAGATCGAACAGATCGCCGACAAAAAAAAGCTTGAACCCTTTTATCTTTACCATGCATTGGCAGGAGAAATTTATTCAAGATTGAATCACCCGGTAAAAGCAAAGGAATACTTTGAAACTGCGATACGGTTGACAAGGTCGGATGCTGAGAAGAAAGTTTTAAAAGAGAAGATGATTGCTTTGCTTAATTAATCTTCTTTTATGTTCGGAGTCTTAAATTAATGTTGAATATTTATTTAGAAGCCAACAATAAAAAAACGCCTCTGGAAAGAGACGTTTTTAAAGTACACATCTTCAAATATGAAAAACTACCTTCTTTAATTTCTTTTTAGTACTTCTTCTGTTACACGCCATCCATTTGGTCCCATATAGCCATACCTGACCCTGAATTCCTCCGCAGCAGGATCATAGGTATTATTACATTCATTAGATCGTGGCCATTCTGGCGTATAACCTGGATTTGTTGTAGGTAATCCTGCTGTAAACATCGTGTATGGGGCACCGGAAGCTCCTGGTGCTTCAGTGATCGTTACGTTATTGCTGGCATCAACTTCAAATACTGCATAATAACCATTACCGCCAAGATCTGCCACTTCACATAATACAGAAGTTAAGCTTAGCGTAGAAAGTGGTTTATCCTGGTCGATCACACGTGCTGCAGTTGGATGATAAAAGAAACCATTTGAGTGATATTCTCCATCATAATCATTCTTTGCTATTAATTCAACTACATAATCTCTTTTTATCAGGTTTATATCACCATCGCTTACAGAGGTAATTGTAAAACCCAATGCATATTCATTGTTCACAAGCGCATTAGGATCGATCCTGATCTTTACATTCGTTGATTTTGATGTAGGTGTTAATGTATAATTATGCGTATCGAACGCATAAACAGTAGAAGGGGGGATACTGTAAGTTGTTGAGTTGGCATCATTGTAAGCTGTCACCAGCCCGGGATTCAATTCAATGGTTACCTCAACATCTTTTGTAATAACAGAACGCGGCGGTATTCTTAATTCTGTAAGATCTGTTTCAACGAGCCCCGGTGAAATAGCAACTCCCAACGTATTAAGTGTTGTTGAATCTCCGTTGGTAAATTCAGTGATCAACCTGCTGGTGTTGTCATTATATTCAATGGTTTCTTTGTTTTTTAAGCATCCGCTTAGAAAGACAATGATTGAGATCAGTAATAAAATATATTTTCTCATTATTGTAGATATTTAAGTTTTATTAATAGCCTGGGTTTTGAACCATGTTTGGATTAGCACTGATCTCCGTTTCAGGAATTGGCCATGCCCATGCCCTGTTGTTGTGATCGAGATCACAGATACTGCTTGGAGAATCTGTTTCTGCGCATCTATTCATTGGTGTTTTGTCCCAACGTTTCATATCAAAAAAGCGATGTCCTTCAAAGGCCAGCTCTTTTCTTCTTTCCAGTTTGATCGCATCGATCAGGGCCTGGCCTGATTCAGTGCCCGGAACAAAACCTAATATCCTTGCAGTTCTCAATGCATTGAGATCATCTAATGCAGCGGCTTCATTGCCCAATGCATAATTTGCTTCTGCTCTTGTGAGATAGAATTCTGCAACGCGGAATACTTTCCAGTCAACAAAACCACCACCTTCTTTTGGAGCTCCCGGACTCTTGCCGCGGTGCTTGATCACTGCCAGTCTTGGCGTGTGTGCGATGCCGTTAAAGGTGTCAACACTGGCTATATAAGTATCATGACGAACGTCGTTGGCTGCGTCATACAAACCTTCGACCTCAAGTGTTGGCCTGTAAAGTGATTTGTTGCCTCTTGCAAAGAATACATTCTCATAAGGAGTGCCATCACTAACACTCTGGAATTTTACTTTCCAGATAATTTCCTCCTCATTATCATCCGTCCATATACCAGGAAAATCGCTGATATCAGCTAAAGGTACCTGCGCAATCACTTGTGTTGAAGCATCTACGGCATCCTGCCATTGGCTTGCATATAAACTGGCACGGGCCTTTAAAGCATATGCTGCATTCAACGATAATTTTGAGTCGTCATCTGTGGATACGGTTGCTGCATTGAAAGCCGCGATCGCATCATTGATGTCGCTGAAAATATTGTCATAACATTCCTTGATCGTATTCCTTGGTGGTTTACCTGTTGCATCATATGTCTTTATGTAAGCAACTCCTGGTTCAGTAGAGTTCCTGTCGAAAGTAGTTGCGAAATAACGCAACAGGTCAAAATGCGCCATTGCTCTTATTGTAAGCGCTTGTGCCTTGATGTTATTCGCCCTCCCGGGTTCTTCTGTACTTAGTGCATCAATATCTCTAAGGATAATGTTCACACCCGAGATCACATTGTAACAATTTGCAAAAGTGATCTGCACATTCGCGTCATCGGATGTATAGGTCCATTCGCTTGATTTGCGATAGTTTGGGAAATCTTCAAATGTTTCTACAAGGTCATCCGACATCATATCAGGTAATCCTGAAAATGAAGCGGGTTGAAGTGCATCTGCAGAATTTGCTGTTGGAATGGAATTAAAATATCCTGATCCCAGGAACCTGTTATAACTACCTGTCAATACGAAATCAGCCTGGTCAAGCGATTCAAGCGGTTTTGATCCATCCAATGAAAACTGTGGCTGAAGGTCTATCTTCTTGGCGCATGATGCAATAAAGAAAAGCGCCAGCAATGTAACAAGATGAATGTATTTAAAATTTATTCTTTTCATGATCTTCAATTTTGCATTGAGTTTAAAATATTATTGGATTAAAATCCTAAGTTGATACCGAATGTTACTGTTTTTAATGTTGGATATACAGCTCCCTGGTGTACCGCAGGTTCGCCGGCAGGAAGCTCAGGATCATAACCGCGGTATTTTGTATAAGTATAAAGGTTTTGTCCCTGTGCAAATACTCTTACACTATTGATCTTCGCTTTACCCAGTAAGCTTTTTGGTATCTCGTATGATAACCTGATGTTGCGTAATCTCCAGAAGCCACCATTCTCCAGGAAGTAATTTGTATTCGGTAACTGGTAATCACTGGTTGAACGTGGAATATTTGTAATATCACCCGGCGCTCTCCATTCATGCAACAGGTCTCTTGATAATTCTGAAACGAGGTATGCAGGATTCTCTACATTTTGCCTGTCATTATTAAAAATTTCATTACCCAGTGAATAGATCCAGAATACTTCAAGTTCAATTCCTTTATAATTGAAAGTATTTGTTATGCCGCCATAGTATGGAGCATCTGCAGTACCAAAGAATACCCTGTCGCCCGGATCATAAGTACGTGTTGTGCCTTTACCATCTTTGGTATAATAAAGCGGATCTCCTGTTGCAGGATCTACACCGGCATATTTAACCAGGAAGAATGTTTGAGCAGGTTTCCCTACTTTCAACGTTGTGCTTCCAAAAGTCACGGTGTCGGTACCGTTAGGTAGTGATAACACCCTGTTCCTGTTATAAGTAAAATTGCCATCAATTGTCCAGGTGAAGTGTTTGGTTTTAACCGGTATTATTTTTAAGCCGAGTTCAATTCCTTTATTTCCTAAAGTACCTGCGTTTGAAAGTACACTTGTAAACCCTGTTGTTTGTGATACCGGTAATGCATAAAATAATTCTTTTGTTTTACTGCTATAGTATTCTATTGAACCGGTAATGCGATTTTTTAGTATGCCATATTCAATTCCGAAATTAAAAGCTGATTTTTCTTCCCACTGCAGGTATGGATTTCCCGGGCTGGTAAGTGAAAGGCCCGGGTTACCGGCATAATTCACTTTGCCAAATAAAGGCCTTGATGCAAAATCAGCAATACCTTCCTGGTTGCCCACTGTTCCATAGCTTAATTTCACTTTGAAAAGATTGATCTTCTCTTTAAGCGAAGCAAAGAATGCCTCATCAGACATGATCCATGCTGCACCTATGTTATAAAAATTTGCATATTTGTTGTTCACACCAAATCTTGAAGAACCGTCTCTCCTGAACCCGGCATGTAAAAAATACCTGTTGCGAAAACCATAATCAGCTTCTGCAAAATAAGATAACAGTGAACTTTTTGTACCGGTACCTCTTACTGTCGGAATAAATCCATTGTCAGCTGTTCCTGCAGTAATTGAAGATTCATTTGCAAATGGCAGTAATAAACCATACCCTGTGAATCCAAAACTTCTGAAATTTGATTGTATATATTCTGTATAAGCACTAACACTCAGGTCATGATCACCGAATGATCTTTTATAGTTTAATGAAGTTGTACCAACGATCCTTGCTGTGCGGTTGAAGCCATGTGCAAAACTACCGGTAGCGCCTACTACCTGTGTGCTTGCATATGTTTTAGGGCTTACATAAGCCTGCGCCTCATTTTGCGTATAGTCCAGGCCCCAGTTTGTTCTTGCTGTAAGATCTTTCACAAATGGAATTTTATATTCTGCAAAAACATTTCCAACTCCTTTCCATTGAAGCGTGTTGGCTGGATTTTCCAACAGCTCCTGCAATGGATTTGGCTGTGCATTGGCTGTATTATCTACACTATAGTTACCGTCCTTATCATATGGAGTAATATAAGGAAGACTCCATAGTATTGCATTTAAAGGAGAGCCGATGTATTGATCATTTTCCCTCGTATTTTCAAGTTTGGAATAACCAAAAGATGAATTGAATCCATATTTTAAGCGCTCTGTTCCTGATTCTATATTAAACCTTCCTGTGTAGCGTTTAAGTCCAGTTGATCTTACAATGCCTGTTTGATCAAAATAGGCGATGGAAGTATAGAATCTGGTTTTTTCATTGCCACCTGAAGCGCTTAACTGGTGTGATTGTGTAATGCCTGTATGAAAAAAAACATCTTCCCAGTTTGTATTTATTTTAGAAAGACTATCCACATCTTCTGGCGTCCATCCGTTGGGGTTACCATGTTCCAGCTCATATCCTAATTTCTCTGCTGAATTCATCAGTTTTAATTTCGAACCTGGCCATTTGCTTTGGCCATATTGGAAATCATAGTTGAATCTTGTTGGGCCGGCACGACCTTTCTTTGTTGTAATAACGATCACACCGCCGGCAGCTCTTGAACCATAGATGGAAGCAGAAGCAGCATCTTTTAAAATACTGATGGATTCAAAATCGCCCTGGTTTAGTGTGGCAAAATCTGCTGCTGTTACTTCTACGCCATCAACGATATACAATGGTGTTGTGGATCCGTTGAGAGAATTTCTTCCACGTATAAGCACATCTGCATTTGATCCGGGCTGACCTGTACCCGTCTTTACAAAAACGCCTGTTGATTGTCCCTGTAATAACTGGTCAAATGATGCAATGGGTTGCGTGCGTATATCATCCATTACGACGGTACCAACTGAGCCTGCAGAGCTTCTTTTTGATTTATTCCCATAACCCGTTATTACAACTTCAGTTAAGGTCCTGTTCTTGCCTGAGCTCATCTTCACATTTACAGTGCCATTGCCAATGTTTGCTTCTGTATCATTGTAACCAACGTATGAAAGCACAATGGAAGTAATGTTATTAGGAACAGAAACAGAGAAATTGCCCTGGGCATCTGTTGTTCCAAGTGTTTTGCCATTTTTCAGGCTAATGGATACGCCAGTTAAAACGGTTCCGGCTTTATCATCAGTGACTTTCCCCGAGATTGTTTTCTGTGCGGAGGCCAGCAAAAATCCGGTAACGGTAAACATTACCAGTAGTACAAATTTTTTCATAATCAATTTATTTACTAGTTCAATTAGGTGACAGGTAAATTGTTTGAAATGTTTCAACAGGTGGGCGGTAATTGACTGAAATGTGAATATTGAATGTTGAAGTCGGCAAACGGCAATCGGCAAGGCAGTATCATGAATAGGTAATACTTAAAGTTTTGTGTGTGTCAATTTTGTTTACAGGCTATTATTAACAGAAAGCACAATGATGGCAATTGTGATAAGCTTCAAATGTTTGAATGCTGCAATAAGTTGAATATCGATTGCCGATTGCCGTTTGCCGAAATTGGATACTTCAAGGATTTCAGACTCTCCAAAAAAAGCGGGCCTCCTGTAGAAACAGAAGGCGTTGTGCGTATACCAAAATCGCACATGAGAAGTCTTAATTATTTTTTGTGATAATATTAGAGCGGAATGGGATTAAAATTATAAGTTATTCTCATTTAACCCAGCCGGATATTACCGAAGCATGCAACAGCATATACTAACCATTAATTTTTATTGCTGAAACATTTGATTTAACAATTTTTAACATTTATGCTTCGGATATCCATTTACGAAAGTATGGGGCTGTGATCTGGCTGATAATGATCGAATGATTTTTTTCCGATATGTTCAGGTCGACCTGCAGCTTTACTTTTTCATATGCCTTATAACATTTTACAAAATTCAAATTGATAATGTATTGCCTGTTGGCCCTGAAAAAAAGAGAATTATCAAGTTCTTCTTCGAGTTCATTGAGGGTTTTGTCTACAATGAATTTCTTTTCATTTTTATCGATCAGGTAAACCATTTTGGTTTCGGTGTAAAACATTACAATATCTTCCAGCCGGATAGAGACATTTTCGATCCCTTTCTTAACAATGAGTCTTGTTTTCTTCCTGGCGCCGGTCAATTCAAGTAAATTCTTTAATGATTTGTTTTGATTGATGAAATGGAGTTCGAACATTTTGTATTTCAATATAGCTTTGTTGAGTTCTTCTTTGTCTACTGGTTTCAACAGGTAGTCGATCCCATTGCTTTCAAAGGCATATAACATGAATTTATCAAAACCTGTAATAAAGATCACAGGGATGTCGATCCCCGTTTCCCTGAAAATATCAAAAGAAAGTCCGTCGGACAATTGAACGTCCGATAAAATAAAATCTACTGTGCGTTGTTGTTTGAAATAATCTATACTTTCTTTTACTGTGCTTAATACTGCTGCTACATTTATTTCAAAGGGCATTTCATCCAGGATATCTATAAGTTTATCCTGCGAGTATTTTTCATCTTCTATAATAACTATGTTCATCATGGCTTGATGTTTTTATATTTGATAACGGGAAGTTTAACTGTAAAGAGGCTTTCCGTTTTTTCACTAATGATGTGTTGTTTCGCTGTTATCAGGTATTGGGCATTCAGGTTTCTTAACCCAACACCGGTTGATTCAGCAGGTGACGCTCTTGGCATGATTGAATTCTGAAGCGCCAGGAAATTGTTTTGAATAAACAGGTATATATACAATGGATGCTCATTGGTAAACTGGTTATGCTTGATCGCATTCTCAACCAGTATTTGCAAAGCGCATGGAATGATGAAAATCTTTGAAACGTCTTCTTTTTCCATTTCAATGAACAAGTGCAGTTTATTATCATGCCTGATTCGGAGTAAAAAAAAATAGCTTTTTATAAACTCAATTTCATTTTCTACAGTGACGAGTTCTTTGTTTTTATTGATCAGGAAATATTTGTAAACCTCAGCCAGTTCTTTATTGAACATAACTGCTTTCTTGCTATCATGAACGATGAGTTGCGATAATGTATTTAAAGAGTTGAAAATAAAATGAGGGTCCAGTTCATTACGCAATGCGATCATTTCTGCCTGGTTCAATTCCTGGTCAAGCTGGTCAACAATTTTATTATCGATCTCTCTTTCTTTGCTCAGGTATAATATTTCATAAACAAGTGTAAAGACGATTACGGCCAACACTGATGCAAGAATGAATTTATTTACAGAGACCCAGTTAAATGTTTCTCTTGAAAACCTCATCCACAACAAACATAATATACATGCAACGGCGCTCCCATACAGGCCCGAGATTACCGAGATGGACAATAGTTTTGAAAATGGTTTCTGGTTCACTGTATATAAATTTCTAAGTTTTATATGTATCCACTGGCAACCTGCCCAAATGCAATAGGAAGTAAATACGAAGTATAAATACGCACCCGTTAATTCAATGGTTGTATAATTCTCATAAGTGATGATGTGCGACAGGTATGCTATACCGATGCCAAGCAATGGTATAAATAACAATCGCATTATCTGGTCCCTTATCATAAGAATTTTTTATCACCAATGTTTGTCACAATTTTGTCATAGCTCCAGGGGATACAGAGAAAAATAAGTTGCTATTACTGTTTGATGTGCTTATTTGATTTGCTGTATATACTTAATGACATGGTATGTAAATGATTCGCTGCGTTCAAATTAATAATGATGACCATTAAATGACTAGTGGTATTTAAAACAGTCGAGTGGTAAGAACAAATTTGTGATCTTCTTTTTTTTACATGATGAGTATATTAATATAATGTAAGATCTAAGATTTAAGATATGAGATTTGAAGCAAAATGAAATTGTTATGAGTTTAAAAAATCTTAGATCTTAAATCTTAGATCTTAAATATTCAGCTTTGCATTTTTATATTTCATCCTTCGCTTTTCATATCCGGGTAAGTTAGTACCCATAGCTAAACAGCATTCCTGCATTTTGCATGTCATGATTTATGTTAACAGTTTTCACAAATCATATTTCTCATTCCTAAAAATTTAAATGATGATTGTTGTTTTACCTAAAATTAAAAGCTTGCAAAAAACTTTTTTTTGTATTGCGATCATGCTTGCATTTCTGCCAGGCATTTCTTTTTCCCAAACAAAAAATATTTCCGGTAAAGTAACTGATGCAAAGGGAGGGCCTTTGGCAAATGTATCAGTAGTACTTAAAGGAACAACCACTGGTACATCAACTGCTGCCGATGGAACTTATTCGATCAATGCACCTGCAGGTGCAAAGGAGATTGAATTTAGTATAACCGGCTATGAAACGCAGGTTTATACTATCAATGGAAGGAATAAAATTTCAACTGCATTGGTGAGCAGTACAAAAGTACTTGAAGAGGTTGTGATCACTGGTATCAGCAGGGTGAAGAAAGCTGAATACGCAGGCTCTTCAACAAAGATCGCCGAGAAAGATATAAAGAATGTGCCTGTTGCATCATTCGACCAGGTATTGCAAGGCAAGGTTCCTGGCATAACTGTTTTGAGTTCAAGTGGTGCTCCCGGAACAAGCGCTGGTATTTTTATTCGGGGCCAGGGCTCAATACAAGGAGATGTTTCACCACTATATGTAGTTGATGGTATTCCTGTAGAGCAAGGTGTTTTCCAGGGATTGAATCCAAACGATTTTCAATCGATCGATGTTTTGAAAGATGCATCGGCAGCTGCATTGTATGGATCACGTGGTTCTTCAGGTGTTATTGTTGTAACAACTAAAAAAGGAACTACAGGAAAAATGAGATTGACCTTTTCGCATCAAACAGGACTCAAAGACAAACCGAAATTTCCTTACAGACCAATGAATACTACGGAACTCCTGAAAGCACAGGAAGACTATGGAAAGATCATTGGGCCAACAGCAAGTACACCGGTTTTGCCAGGATATTATTATTCGCATAGCAATCCACGTTATGAAACACTTACTGAAGATGAGAAAGCAGCGAATGATCATATCTATGATTCGATCTCTAAAATAAATACAAACTGGATCGACCAGGTATTCAGGAGAGGAAAGTTTCAGAATACGCAGGTGACGCTTTCAGGCGGAACTGGTAAAACAAGGATATACAGCAGTGTTGCTTTATATCATGAAGAAGGTATCGCCACAAGATCTGATCTCAGAAGGGTAACGGTAAGAAATAATATTGATTACAGTGATGACAAATTCACCATGTCTGTTACTTCAAATATTGGCTATACAAAAAGGAGTTTTATTGAAAGCTCGGCGTTTAATACCAGTAATCCTTTTTCAATAGCTACTTTGAGTGCTCCTTATGCCAAAGTAAAGAATTTTGATGGCTCGTATGCAACGGGTACCGGTACGCTATACCTGGGAGCCAACCAACTCGACCAGACATACTATGATCAAAACTACAATGACCAGTTAAAAGGTACACTTGGATTTACATTGGATTATAAACTTTCAAAGAGTTTGTCGGTGGCATTAACTACGGGTGTTGATTTCCGTGAGACACAAGGTACAGCATATGGTAACCCACTTTCTTACCTCAGGTTGAGCAATACTACCGTGACAACACACTCCGGTTCACAAACAGAAACGCTTGACAGGTTTGTAACTCCTACTGTAAGACCATCTATTACATATCGTAAAACACTTGCTGAAAAACATGATATTGAGATCACTGCACTTACTGAATATATAAGGCAGGTAGAAAAGACGATCAATTCGGTAGGATTTGGTGTAGATCCAAAACGTCCTAATTCTATTGCAGCTATTACCCCAGGTAACGGCGACAATAAATTGTTTTCACAAATAACGGGTGGTAAAACCGAAAATACTTTATCATCCGGCTTAATAATGGGAAGGTATACTTTTAATAAGAAATATTCTTTCACTGGTTCATATCGCCAGGATGGTTCTTCAAGGCTGCCTGAGGATAACAGGTGGACAGGTCTTTTCTCTTTAGGAGGAATATGGGAAATGTCGAGAGAACCTTTTATTAAAAATGTACGTGCAATCAATACACTCAGGCTCAGGTTAAGTTATGGTAGTTCCGGTAATGCCAATAATATCCCTGGCGGTGATTATCCTTACCAGGCACAATATACCGGCGGTAACTATGGAGCTTTAAAAACAATTGTAGCTGTAACACCAGGTTATCCTGCATTGAAATGGGAAACGACCTATATGACAAATCTTGGCGTTGACTTTGAACTCTTCAGCAGGAGGGTATATGGTAACGTAGATGTGTATAGCAAGATCACCAAGGACCTGTTCGTAGAGAAAAAATTATCAGCCACAGCAGGCTTTGGTAATGGGGCATCATTGAATATTAATGGAGGAAAATTATCAAACAGGGGAGTTGAATACACTTTGAATGTTGATGTGATAAGAAATAAAGATCTGACCTGGACCATTTTCTCAAATGGCTCATACAATAAAAATAAAGTAGTAAGTCTGGGTGGAGAAAGTTCTTATGAAGCGGGCACCGAACTGATAACAGTAGGTCTACCGTTAGGTTCTCATTATACAGTTAAATGGGCAGGCGTAGATGCAGCAACAGGACAACCGCTTTATTATACTAAAGACGGTAAGGTTACAAATGTTTATGATGGTGATGATGCTGTTCAGCAATTTGGTACATGGGATGCCCCATGGAAAGGAGGTTTTGGTACAACGGTTCGTTTCAAAGGTTTTGATGCATCTCTTTTATTCAGCTGGCAGGCGGGTGCAAAGAAGGATGATAACCTTGAGTTCTTTACACAGAACCCTGCACAATTCCTGGCTGCAGGATACAATCAATCTTCGGATCTTAATTTCTGGAAAAAACCAGGAGACATTGTCTCAACACCGAGCCCCATATACCCGGTTAATTTCTCATCACAAAGTATACATGATGCTTCATTTGTTCGCCTGAGAGATCTTGTACTTGGATATACTTTTCCAAAAGGAATCGGCAAATCAAAACTTGTTTCTAACCTCAGGATTTATTTACAGGGTAATAATCTGTTTATCCTCACTAAATGGAGAGGCATGGATCCTGAAGCTGGAGCAGTTAATATTAACCTGAGTGAATTTCCAAATCCACGAACACTTACTGCAGGTTTTGAAATCACTTTTTAAGAAACTAATAAATAATCATTATGAAATACAAAATAAAATATTCACTCTTTATTATGATGGCGCTCACGGTCTTTGCCAGTTGTAAAAAAGATCTTGACCTTCAACCTGTAGATACCTTCAGTGATGCAAATGCTTTTCTTTCACTTGATGATGTACAACAGGGACTAAACGGAGCTTATGCACGGTATGGTGCATACGCAAATGATATGTATGTAAATGCATTGGCTTCTGATGAATCAAAGCTTGGTACTGATAATGCCGGGCAGGGAGCCTTTACGTATCACTGGCAATACACTTCAGATGGAGGAACTTCCGGTACAGATGTGGTGAATGCATGGGGTGGTTATTATGGTTTGATCGACCAGGTAAATCGTGTGTTGCCATTTGCGATAAGTGTAAGCGCTAAAGCAGGTGAAGAACAAAGAAGAGATAAAATAAAAGGACAGTTGCTTGCACTGAGGGCCATCGGTCATTTTGGATTGTTGCAGGGATATTGCAATAACTATAACCCTTCCGATCCATTAGGTGTTCCACTGATGTTGAAATCAGACCCTTTGGGAAAACCTGCAAGGAATTCCATGGGACAGGTAATGACAAGTATCATCAATGATCTTGATAGTGCAAAAAGATTGCTCCCGGCTGTAGATGCTTCATCTTTTTCAGACACAGTTTTGAATCCCATAAATATTGCGGCTTTCCAGGCAAGGATCGCTTTGTACAGGAAGGATTACGATGCAGCAATCACTTATAGTTCGGAAGTGATTAACTCAGGAATAAAACCATTGGTAAGTGGAAGTGATTTCTATGATATCTGGACAGATGATAATGATTATGAAACATTGTTCAGGATAAAATACCTGACGAGTGGTGCCATTGGATCGTTATGGACCACAACAGGTGGCCAGGTATATGTAGCCCCTTCCGATAAATTAACGGCGAGCTATGATGTTGCAGATGTAAGACTGGATTCCTATATCGGAACAACATCTAGTGGTAGCCGTTGTGTAAACAAATTTTTTGGTTCTTCAAGAGGTGGAAGGGTTGTAGATATGAAAGCGAGCCGTATTGCTGAGATGTATCTTATACGTGCAGAAGCTTATGCAAAAAGATCAGCCCCTGACCTGGCTGCAGGTGCAGCAGACCTGAATGCATTAAGAGCAAGTCGTATAACTGGTTACACCGACGAAACATTTGCAACAGCAACAGCACTGGCAGATGCGGTGTTACAGGAAAGATTTAAAGAACTTCCATTTGAGGGATTTAGATTTTTTGACCTGAAGCGCAATAACCTTCCGGTAGAAAGGCTGGCTTCTGATGCAAGCCCTGCATGGATGACATTAGCTGCATCCGATCATTTGTTTGTATTGCCAATCCCAAGGGATGAAACGAATGTGAATTCAAACATTGTTCAAAATCCCGGCTATTAAAAATGAATTGTAACTGGTAATATTCCGATTATCATTAAAACATTATAAAATGAAATTAATAAACCGCATATTTTTTCCTGCAATCATAGCCATTGCATTTATACTGAATGGCTGTAGTAAAACAAAACCTTATGATCCTGCCGTTGCTCCACCACAGGTTCATTTTGATGGGGCTGCTAGGCAAACATACCCGGTGCTGGTAGATCCTGCACCCGTGTATAACCTGGCTGTTGGTACAACAGATGTTTCAGGATCAGACAGAACGATCACATATCATATAACCTCACCAACCGGTGCTACAGAAGGAACCCATTATTCAATTGACCACAGTGGTACACTTACAATGCCTGCAGGTAAAGCAGAAGCAACCATTGATATCCGTGCAAACTTTGCTGCATATGCAAGTGGCCGTATCGATACGCTTATTGTTACTTTATCTACTCCTTCAATCGATACTGCAGCATTCATGAATACAGTAACGTTGATCCTTAAGAGCCAATCGGGTTGTACGGAAGATGTTGTAGATATTGTCTCCCTGTTGGGTGATTATACCAACACAAATGAAACATTTGGTACAAGTGCATATGGTCCATATACAACGAGTATTTCTTCTGCAACAGCTACAAGTGCGACCACTGCTGAAATCGTTGTTGAAAATATTTTTGATGATGGTTGGGGACCAATACATTTTTTACTTGACTGGACCGATGTAAACAATCGTACTTGTGTAGTTGTTCCGCTGGATCCAATTCCGGGAAGTGATGCCGGCACTATAAATCCAACTTATGCCGGGCAGACAGTTATGGTTAGAGTTCCGCCGCTTACTGTATCGGCTGACCCTGGTACTTATTCTTATTGTGACCAGAGATTAGTCTTAAGGATGCAGCTTGGTGTAACGGCCCAGGGATGGTTCCCGCCGCTTTACGAGGTAATTATGGAAAGATAAACTTTGTTTCTATAGCGTGTATTTCATGAACGGGTTGCCGGATTCTTCCGGCGGCCCGTTCTTTTTTAGCTACAAGATGTAAGCTTCAAGCTACAAGCCGGTTGTAATATCTGAAGTATTAAAAAATTTAATGCTTGTTGCTTATAGCTTGCAGCCTTTGATCAGTGAATCAACGGCAATTCCTTCTTCCATCCATTCTGTTCAGCAAAACAACCAGGTATATAATTCAACGGAGTTTTTGCAATTGCATCTTTGGTAGCAAGTTGTTGTACCTGGTAAGCAGCAGGAGTGAGGCCGGAAAGTTTTTTAAATAATCCTGTAAATGAGCTAATGCTTTCAAAGCCTACGGCAAAGCATATATCAGCAACTTTATTCCCCGCTTGTAATAAGCGTTTTGCATTTTCAATTCTTACATAAATAAGGTATTGATGCGGTGTACGGTTATAACTTTTTTTGAATAAACGTATAAAATGAAATTTTGAAAAATAGGCTTCATCGGCAATGTTGCTTAGATTGATCTTTTCAGAATAGAAATTATCTATGAACAGTTTAGCCTGTACAATACGCCTGTAGAGGTATATTTTTGGGTATTGTTCTTCATTCATAAATTAAAAGCGCTTATGACTTCTAATATACAAATGATTTTGGCAGGATAAAAATATAACATTTACATAGACATTCAATATTCCTTGTTCGATATTCTGTCTGATCTATTTGAATAATGAGCAGGGAATATCGAAGAGTTGGTTCACATCACTTTGTTTCTTTTGTATTTGTCTTAGCGACTTTGCGTGAGGCCCACGCAAAGAAATAAAGAATCGCAAAGCTGCAGAGAAAAAACAAGGTATAATTTGTAAGGTTGCTGGTTATTTTTTTGAAGCAAGTATTTTAGCGATCTCTGATATTCTTGTTAAATGATGATCATCATGTTCGGCAACAAAGATGAAGAGGTCCATGGTACGCATCGGTTTGTTAAGTCTTGGATGTAAAGCGGATTTGAATATGATCGTTTCGTCAATGTTCTCCAGCATATCAATGGTCTCTTTTCTTACCCGTATAAATGAATTCAACAGCGCTTCAACCGATCTGTCATTATGCTTTTGCTGGTTTGTTTTTGTGTTTTGAAGATCGGCGGCACTCATTACTTTCTCTCCTTTGATAATTTCCTGTAACCTTGTTTGCCAGAGTGGTTCAAGGTCAGTGAGGTGCCCGATATTTTCTTTGATGGACCAACTGTCATCGATTTTTACCGGGAAAAAACCAGCCGGGATCGATTTTAGTTTATGTTCAAGCCTGATTGGCGTTCCCTGGAGTCTTTCTATAAGTGATGGAAAAATATTTTGCGTGATATTAAATTCAAAATTTCTTTCAAACCAGTTTACTTGTTTCATTGTTTTTTAATTTGAAGATTTGAAGATTTGAAAATGTGCTGGTAAGGGCTGCTTAATTTAACTGTACTGCAATCCCAAAAAACATTCATCTTCAAATCTTCAAATCGGTTAATCTTCAAATCACAAAATTCCACGCATGTATATCTGTATCTGCACCTGAACGTACTTTTTCAAGTTGTGATTTTATTTTCGAAGACAAATTATCCGGGCCATGTTTTGTTAAGTGAAAATCAATATCGCCAATACGGATCGTTTTAATAGGTGCCACAACAGCAGCTGTTCCTGCACCAAATGCTTCGCTGATGGTACCACGATGAAAAGCAGTTTCTAATTCAGGTACTGATATCGGGCGTTCTGCTATTTTATAACCAAGATCCCTTGCAATTTCTAACAGTGAATCTCTTGTTACACCATCCAGGATCGAATCTGAAAGTGGGGGAGTTACCAGCGTATCATTGATCACAAACATTACATTCATCATTCCTGATTCTTCAATATACTTATGCTCTGTTGAGTCTGTCCATAACACCTGGTCAAATCCTTCTTCCTTTGCCATTTTTGTGGGATAAAAAGAAGCGCCATAATTGCCGCCGCATTTTGCATAACCGGTTCCACCTTTGGCAGCTCTTACATATTCAGTTTCTACTTTTACTTTAATCGGGTCAGCATATAATGATGGTACTGGTCCTGAAAAAATAATAAAGCGATACTCATCTGAAACTTTTACACCAAACCTTTCTTCACTTGCGATCATAAAAGGGCGTATGTACAACGCTGTGCCGGGTGCAGAAGGAACCCATGCTTTATCCAGCCCGATCAGTTGCATCAATCCTTCTGTAAAGATCTCCTTCGGAATTACGGCCATGCACATACGCTGTAATGATTTTACAAAACGGTCGTAGTGTTTGTCCATCCTGAAAATATTGATGCGGCCATCTTCCATGCGGAACGCTTTCATTCCCTCAAACACTGTTTGCCCATAATGCAAGGCAAGCGCAGCGGGACTTAATGAAAGATTCGTATAGGGAAGTATCTGTGGTGTCTTCCATTCGCCATTGGCATAATCACATACAAGCATGTGATCAGAAATATATTTTCCAAATTCAAGGTGATTGAAATCAACCTCGTTGATCTTTGAGTGTTTTGTCTTAACTACCGGGATGTTGCTAACGAGTACCATAGTTTTATTTTTTAAATGTTCATTTTTTTGTTTAACGTTAAGCGATTTAAATGTTGAACGATATTAGTCTTGCATAACAAGGTCTTCCAGCGCAATTACCATTTTCACATTCGCTCTTTTGTAAACATCGTTCTCAACAGGCAAATGTTTAAATCCTAGTTTTTCATATAATTTAATGGCCCCGGCATTTTTGGTATTCGAATAAAGGATGATCGCTGTTGCTCCCAACTCCCTTCCTTTTTCAAAACTTGCATAACTAAGTGCTTCGGCAATTCCTTTCCTCCTGAAATTTTCATCCACGGCCATCTTGGTAAATTCATACACGGTATCATCAACTTTTCGTAATGCAACCGTCCCTGCAACTGATCCATCATATATTGCCATCAGGATCGCACCGCCCGGATCAATGATAGCTGTTTCAGGATTTTTTAAAACAAATTCATCAACCGGTTCCATTACAAAAAGTTCTTCAATCCATTGCCTGTTGAACCTCTCAAAATAAGGCTGGTATTTTTTTTCATAGGGTACAATAATTAATTGTTTCATGGCTATACTTTAATGTTGTTCTAAAAATGATTTTACAAAATTTGTCATTTTTTTTTGTAAAAAACAGATTCAGATTTAGTATTTTTGACTAGATCAGATTTTAAAAGGTTCCAAATGTTTCAAATGTTCCAGGGGTTTCAAAGGTTAAAAAACCTCTGAAACATTTGAAACCCCCGGAACCTCTGAAACATTTATTATGAAAAGAAACGAATTCAACTCCGACGATCATTTGTACCTGCAGGTTGCAGATGGGCTTGAAAAAATGATAGCAGAAGAAGTGTTGCGCATTGGTGACAAACTTCCTTCTGTTCGTGTATTAAGTGAAGAATACGGTATAAGCATGGGCACGGCATTCCAGGCATATTATCATTTGGAAGGAAGAGGGTTGATCGAATCAAGGCCCAAGTCAGGTTACTATGTTCGCTTTAATTACCAGCGTTTTCCGCAGCTGCCTACGCTCGCTGCCCCGGATGCCCTATCCCATGACGTTAGTGTGAAAGAAATGATCGCTTCTATTTACAGGGACATTGTTGCGTCTGATGTTATAAACCTTGCGCTTGCAGTTCCGGATGCATCTTTGTTACCAACAGCCAAGATCAATAAGTCTGTTGTGCATGCATTGCGTCATAGCAAAGATCATTGTATCAATTATGAAAATACACAGGGACATCTTGAATTGCGCCAGCAAATTGCAAAGCTTGCATTCAACTGGGGTGGTAAAGTACAGGCCGATGAGATCGTGATCACTTCCGGCTGCCTCGATGCAATAACATTGTGTTTGAAAGCTGTTACAAATAATGGTGATACTGTAGCAGTTGAATGTCCGAATTATTTCGGTATTTACCAGGCAATCGAAAGTATTGGATTGAAAGTAGTGGAAGTTCCATCTGATCCTGTATTGGGACTTGATCTTGTAAGTGTAGAAAAGGCAATTAAAAAATACCGTGTCAAAGCAGTTGTTACTGTTCCCAATTTTAACAATCCACTTGGCAGCTGCATGCCGGATGAGAATAAGAAAAAATTAGTGGACATGATCACTAAATATCATGTGCCACTGATAGAAGATGATATTTATGGTGAACTTTATTTTGGGAAGAACCGGCCAAAGACATGTAAATACTATGATACAAAGGGTTTGGTAATGCATTGTTCGTCGCTCTCAAAATCACTGGCCCCTGGTTATCGCATTGGTTGGACGATTCCAGGTAAATACCTCGACCAGGTGAAACATCTTAAGCGCATACAAAGTATCAGCAGCCCTACGCTTACGCAGGCAGCTATGGCACATTTCTTAAAGAATGGTCGTTATGAATATCATTTAAAAACAATTCGCAAAGCGTTGCATACACAAAGTCTTCGTTATATGCAGGCGATCATAGAATATTTTCCGGCAGATACAAAATTGTCAAGACCACATGGAGGATTCAGTTTGTGGATCCAGTTAAATAAAAAGGTAGATACATTCAGGTTGCGTACAGAAGCGATCAAACATAATATTTCTATTGTGCCGGGAAAGATATTTTCTGCAAGTTGTAATTATTCGAACTGTCTTCGTATCAGTTTTGGAAAACCATGGAATGATGATGTGGACTATGGATTGATGACATTGGGAAAACTGATAAAGAAAATGCTGTAATATCATATTGGTAAAATTCGGTCAGTATTAATTCCATTTAAGACAGCTTTTTGCCTGCCATCAAATATCGATGCTCCCGCTTTACGATTATTTATATTTTCATCGCTAAAAGTAAGTCGATGAAATACATTTTGACGCTGTCTTTATTGACAGTTGTTTCTATTCATGCGCATGCACAGGCGCCTCTTTACATGCCAAGAGATGTAAAAGAAGCTTATGCCAAAGGCACAAGATCAATGGACGGCAGGCCTGGAAAAAATTACTGGCAAAACCACGGACGATACAATATTACGTTGACGGCTATGCCGCCAAACAGGAATATTAAAGGAAGTGAAACCATCACTTATTTTAATAATAGCCCCGATACGATCAGGAGTCCATCTATCAAACTTTTTTTAAACATACATAAACCTGGTGCAGTACGGGATCAACCAGCGCAACCGGATTATCTCACTTCAGGTGTTCATGTTGATGAATGTAAAGTAAATGGAAAGAAAGTTGCATGGCGTGATAATCCTTATTCAAATACAAATCAAACTTTACGCCTGCCGCAAAAACTAGCACCTCGTGATTCGGTGCAGATATCTTTTGACTGGCATTATGAGATCTCTTTGCAAAGTGGTCGTGAAGGTATGATCGATTCTACAACTTATTTCATCGCTTATTTTTACCCAAGAGTGGCAGTGTATGATGATTACAATGGATGGGATCGAATGACATTTACCGACGGGAAAGAATTTTACAACGACTTTAATGATTATACAGTAAATATCAATGTTCCAAAAAATTATATTGTATGGGGCACAGGCACGTTGCACAATATTGATGGGTTGCTGCAACCTGAGTTTGCACAAAGATTTAAACGATCATTAGTAAGTGATGATATTATTCATGTAGCTACAAAGGATGAATTGTTATCTGGAAAAGTTACCACGCAGAATGAAATAAATAACTGGCAATTCACTGCTAATAATATTCCCGATATGGCTTTTGGAATAAGCGATCATTTTGTTTGGGATGCAGGAAGCGTGATCGTTGATAAAGCTACAAAGCGGAGAGCCAGTGTGCAGGCTGCTTATAACGATACAGCAAAAGATTACAGGAGAATGATAGAATACAGTAAGCATGCACTTGATTTTTTCTCTAATGAATGGCCGGCTGTACCTTATCCGTATGAAAAGATGACCATTTTTCATGGCTATGCCGGTATGGAGTACCCGATGATGGCGAATGATGAAACTTATGAGGATAGTATTATTTCCCGTTTCGTTGCTGAGCATGAGATCGCACATACATATATGCCTTTTTATATGGGCATCAATGAAACACGTTATGGATTCATGGATGAAGGTTGGGCAACAACTTTTGAATTACTGATCGGGCGTATAGATCTTGGAACTGAAAAAGCAGAAAATTTTTACAAACAATTCCGGGTTGATAACTGGATATCTGATCCGTCACAGGAAGAAGACATTGCGATCATTACACCTGGTAATAATTTTAATGGCCCTGGTATTGGAAATAATCAATATGGAAAATCCTCTATTGGTTATTTAGCTATGAAAGATCTGCTGGGAGATGATATGTTTAAAAAATGTTTACATGAATATATGGATCGCTGGAACGGCAAGCATCCTATTCCATGGGATTTCTTTTATACATTCAATGACAAGTCAGGAAAAAACCTTGACTGGTTCTGGAACAATTGGTTCTTTAGTAATAATTACATTGATATTGCCATTAAAAGTGCTGCACAAAAAAATAACGGTTATGTTTTGAATCTTGAAAATATCGGCGGCATGCCGGCACCTTTTGATGTAGTTGTTAGTTATACAGATGGAACAAAAGAAATTTTTCATCAAACAGCAGCTATCTGGGAGAAGGATAATAAACAAACAAGTATAAAAATTGCAGCTAAAAAGCCTGTACAATCAATGAGAGATTGGAGGGAGGTATATTTATGGATGCAGACGAAGCAAATAATTCATGGAAAGCAAATTAGAATGAAGTTGATAAGGTTGAATAGTTTATAAGTTTAAAAGAAAAAGCTCATTTGTAAAAACGTTTGGTGTTTGGAGTTGACCAACACCAAACAATTAACTCCAAACGTTTTTATAAATGAGCCTTTCTTTTTTGAGAGCAATTAATAAGGAAGAATAACTGTTCTTACTACGCCATTCGTATTTGTCCATACAATTTTGTAATAGAATGTTCCTGTACCGGGACATGATGTAGGATTTCCCTGCGCATCAAGGCCAAAAGTTACAACAATATCTCTTACAAGCCTGTCATGTTTAACTTCGCCGCTTACCAATCTCCAATCACAATCCTGGCGAACAACCAATGCAGCACTGATCTGTGTAGCGAATGCATTTCCAAAACGGTTTGTTCCCCATTCGGATATGCCTGTTGTGCTTCCATCTGTATGTGTGCCGGTTGTAGTTATTACAATGCCATTATTATAACTGAATACTCTTTGTTTTGCTATTTGCCATGTCCTTTGCGTATTGTTGTCAAATGTTACAGTAATGCCTGCGCTTTGTATTGAATGTGTAATGGTTCCTCCCAGGTTAGCAAGGTCACGTATACGGCCACCCGAAACATTTGTATAAGTAGTAACACCACTGATGGTGATGCTTCTGCCGTCGCGGATCCTTGTTATTCTAAGGTTATTAATGGTAACTGTTAATACAGCATTTGCATCCGACCAATGAACACCAAGTGGCATGGAAAGCACAACCTGTCCTGAGCGAGTGCGATTGCCCCGGCAATTTGTGCCATTGTAAGTAATTGTAACTGTTTTGGGATCACTCAAAGAATCAACAACAACAGTTGCATTACATAATAGGTTTGTGATCTTCCCATTTAATGATGGATGTTCGTCAAGAATATTATTCGCATCATCTGCAACTTCATCAACATCATTGGAAACCTGCACCTGGTCTTCAGATTGTGCAGAAAATTCAGATGTGTAATCTGAAGTGTTAGTACTGTTATTGTCTTTATCTTTTTTACAGCTTGAAAAGCTAACTGCCAGCAATGCTAATGCAGCAATAAATAGCCGAAATTGTGTCTTCATAATATTTAACATTTTAATGAGCCTAATAGATTTTTCATGTTGTGTAAGGTTTAATTTGAGTTTTAATTTTTATTAGTGTATATACTTTATGGTTTACTTTAATGTTTACAAAAAATGATTTAATGTGAGTTAATTCCAGGGAATTATACCACCGGAGCAATGTTGTGATGAGGTAAAGTGGAATAGATAATGAAATATCAATTAAGTTTATATCAGAATTTATAGTTATGACTAAATCGGAAATTAAATTTTTAGAAGGCCCCCAAAACCGCTGGAAAGAATTAAAATTTGCCATCAGTGTATTTTTTGAATTCGTTAAAGGATTCCGGGCATTGCATTTTGCCGGGCCTTGTGTTACAATATTTGGTTCTGCAAGGTTTAAAGAAGATCATATTTATTATAAACAAACGCAGGAACTTGCAGGAGAGATCGCAAAGCTTGGTTTTACGATCATGACTGGCGGTGGTCCAGGGATTATGGAGGCTGCTAACCGGGGAGCAAGAGAAGTAGGTGGCAGGAGCGTAGGATGTAATATTGTATTACCACACGAACAAAAGCACAATCCTTATTTGGATAAATGGGTGAACATAAAATATTTCTTTGTCAGAAAAAGTATGCTCATAAAATATTCCTATGCTTTTATTGTTATGCCCGGAGGTTTTGGAACACTGGATGAATATTTCGAAGCACTTACATTGATACAAACAAAAATGCTCGATCAATTCCCCATTATTATTTTTGATAAAGCATATCATAAAGATATTATTGAACATATTGAAAAGATGAAAGAGGAAGCAACCATCTCGCCTGAAGATATGCGGCTATGTCTTTTTACTGATTCAATAGAGGAAGCTGTAAAACATATCCAGGACAATGCGATCAGTAAATTTGGATTGAAACCTTCAGAAAAAAAACATCCTTCCTGGTGGCTTTTCGAAAAACAATATTGATCATAGACCCAATAATGCACCGATCTTTACCCGCCATATCAGAATTGCTACACCTGAAATGGCTACTAATACACCTGCCATTGCGTATTTGGTAATTTTTTCTTTGTAAACAAAATGGGCAATGAGTAAAGCTACTACAGGTACAAGTGCGAAAATAGTTTGTGCCACTGCAACATTGATGTATTGAATAGATGTCAATGAAAAACTTACACCCAGTACCGGTCCGAAAATAATACCAATTAAAATGGTGGATTTAATATTGAATGGTTGTTGCCTGATGTTTTTCCAGTGAGCATTTATTTTTTTATTGAAAAAAGTTATCAGCAATACAATGATCGTAGCAGTGAAGAAACGAATAAAAGATCCGATAAGCGGGTTGATTGAATGGCCGGATGCCTGCTGTAACATAAAGGCTTTTTTACTGAACACGATGCCGGCGCCATTGCATACAGAACCAAGAATACCAAATACAATTCCTTTAAAGATACTGCCATGTCCATGATCAGGTAAAGCTTTTCTTTCGGTTTTCCCGAGGCTCATACTTAGTACACCCATGATCGTTATGGCCATACCGGCAAGGCCAATTAAGTTCATGTGTTCATCCAAAAAAACGATCCCGAATAAAAATGCAGCCGCAGGAGCGATGGTTGCGAGTGCACTTCCATTGCGTGGCTCAGGATCGCATACATCGAATAACTGAGGTAATCTCCAATACCAATAGCGACGATCCCGGATGCAGCCAGCCATATCCAGGCCTGGATGTATTGTGAAGAAAATATGGCAATAAAATTTTTATGATCAGCAATGATCGCAACAAGCATTACCAGTAATGTTCCGCCAACAAGCCTTACGAGGTTCATGCTGGCTACAGACATGTGCCTGCCCGCTTTGGTAAACGGGAAGGCACAAATGGCCCAGCAAATGCTTGCCAGCAATGCAATAAAGGAGCCGGTTATTGGCATATTGGTAAGAAACGTTTAGTGATTAGTAAAGAATTTTAAAAAGAAAGCGTTCATCGTTTAGAAAGTTTATAAGTTTAGAATAAAGTTCGTGTCAATTATGAAACCTGAATAGCACAAGGCATTCTAACCCCCTAACCCCATAAACAGAAAACTTCAATTTATAATGAACTTGCCAATACTAAACTATTAATATTATAATTATCTTTATCGCTTAATAAAAAATTTCGATTGCTACATTTTATACTCAATGATAAGGAAATAAGTACTTCATTACCCCAGGGGATGACCTTGCTTGATTTTATCCGTTATCAAAAGCAACTTACCGGCACAAAGATAGGGTGTAGGGAAGGCGATTGTGGCGCCTGCACTGTTTTAGTTGGCGAAATAAAAAATGGTGAACTTCTTTACAACAGCGCAACCAGTTGCCTCATGGCGCTTGGTAATGCACATGGCAAACATATTGTAACGGTTGAAGGGGTAAATGTTGATGGCCTGAATGCAGTTCAACAGGCTTTTGCTGCTGAAGGCGCAACACAATGCGGATTTTGTACACCCGGATTTATTGTTTCTCTCACTGGGTTTTGTATGAGCAATAAGCAACCGGGTTATGAAGCCGCGATTGATGCTGTAAATGGAAATATTTGTCGTTGCACAGGCTATAAATCTATTGAAAGAGCTGCTGCTATTGTAAATGAGAAGATGCAGAACAGGAAAAATGAGGATGCATTGAAATATGCTGTTGATAATAGTATGATCCCACCTTATTTCCTGGAAATAAAAAAACGGATCGCAAAGATTCCTTCAGCGCAACCTGCAGAAAAAACAGTTGCAAAAAAATTAGGTGGTGGTACAGATCTTTACGTGCAGCAACATGATACCATGGAGCATGCCGCCATTGATTTTTTATTTGATAAAAAAGAACTGAAAGGCATCAGTCAAAATGGAAATGAATGCGAAATGGGTGCATCAACAACAGCAGCAGATATTGCTGAGTCAGTTGTTTTTCAAAAACATTTTCCCGATCTGAAAAAATACATCAAGCTTGTTTCTTCCACGCAGATAAGAAATATGGCAACCATTGCAGGAAACTTTACCAATGCTTCACCTATTGGAGATTTTACTATTTTCTTCCTTGCATTGAATGCTAAACTTTTATTGGGCAATGCCGGAGATAAATATACGATCCTGTTAAGAGAATTTTACAAAGGATATAAATTACTTAATAGGAAAGACGATGATATCATTGAAAAGATAAGCTTTGAATTACCTGCTGAAAATGATCTTTTCAACTTTGAAAAAGTTTGCAAAAGAACCAATCTTGATATTGCCAGTGTGAATACGGCGATCTATTTAAAAATGAAGGATGGTATGATCGCAGAAGCGGGATTGTCTGCAGGTGGTGTAGGCCCTGTTCCTGCATTCCTTAAAAGAAGCAGTGAATTTCTTGCAGGAAAAAAAGTATCTGCATCATTGATCAAGGAATTGATAGCAATTGTTCAAACAGAAATAACACCCATCAGCGATGCAAGAGGCACAGATAAGTATAAAAGATTATTGTTATCACAATTGATAAAAGCGCATTTCATACAATTATTTCCTTCACTGCCACTAGAAAAAATATTGAATGATTAATGAGAAATATTGATTCATATACACATACAAGAGGCGAATCGGTTTACCTGGATGATATTCCGTTAACAGCGGGTACATTGTTTGGAGCCGTGTATGGTTCGCCGGTAGCGCATGGAAAGATATTGAACCTCGATGTTTCTGAAGCATCAGCAATGGAAGAAGTGATACGCATTTTTACTTATAAAGACATACCAGGCAAAAATCAAATTGGCGGTATCGTTCCCGATGAACCTTTATTGGCAGAAGATGAAGTGCACTTTAATGGAATGCCGGTTGCATTTGTTGTAGCAACATCTACAGATGCTGCACTGGCAGCTGTAAAAAAAATAAAAATAGAAGTTGAACCACATGAAGTGATAACAGATCCCCGTGTTGCACAAAAAAAGGGTTCATTACTTGTACCGCCGCGTACATTTAAAATAGGAGATTCGTCAACGGCATTTAAAAACTGTACTCATATATTTGAAGGTATTGCAGAAACTAACGGCCAGGAGCACCTGTATATTGAAACGCAGGGCGCTTATGCATTGCCTGCTGAAAATAGTGCGATCAGGGTTTCTTCATCTACGCAAGGACCAACTGCTGTTCAACGGCATATGGCTGATGTGCTTGGTATACCAATGCATCGTTTGGAAATTGATGTAACACGTCTTGGTGGCGGCTTTGGAGGAAAGGAAGACCAGGCTACATGTTGGGCGATATTCTGTGCATTGGCAACTTATCATTTAAAAAAACCGGTAAAGTATTGCCTGCATCGTATGGAAGACATGCGCATGACGGGTAAAAGAAATCCATATTCGTCTGATTTTAAAATTGGCCTTGGTGCTGATCTTAAGATCATAGCCTATGAGGCAACTTTTTTTCAGAATGGTGGTGCAGCTGCTGATCTATCGCCGGCAGTATTGGAACGTACTTTATTCCATTGTACCAATAGTTATTATGTTCCCAATGTAACGGCTACTGCTTACAGTTGTCGTACCAATCTTCCACCCAACACTGCTTTCAGGGGGTTTGGTGGCCCACAGGGAATGTTTGTTATTGAAGCAGCGATCGCAAAAGCTGCTGATGAACTAGGTGTTCCTGCTTCGGTTATCCAACAAAAAAATCTTATTCAAACAGGAGATGAATTTTCTTACGGACAAAAAGCAGAAAGTGAAGCAACCGCATGCTGGACAAAAGCTGAAAGCTTATATAATATAGAAAAGATAAAAAATGAAGTAACAGTTTTTAATGCTTCGAATTCACTTTATAAAAAAGGAATTTCGTTCATGCCGATCTGCTTTGGGATCTCATTTACAAAAATATTAATGAACCAGGCAAGAGCATTGGTACATGTATATACCGACGGTAGTGTAGGCGTAAGCACCGGCGCTGTGGAAATGGGCCAGGGTGTTAACACAAAAATGCTGCAGGTTGCTGCTACCATTTTTTCTATTGCACCAGGAAAAGTAAAAGTCAATTCAACAAATACGTACCGCATTGCCAATACTTCACCAACTGCCGCAAGCGCAGCAGCAGATCTGAATGGGAAAGCTGTGCAAATAGCCTGTGAAAAAATATTAGGAAGGATAAAAGAAGTTGCTGCTGAAATCTTGAAATGCGGTGCAGATTGTATTACGATCAACGGCGAGAAGATTTATGTAAATGCAGATGTATCTGCTTTAACCTGGAATGAATTGGTAATGGCCGCATATTTAAAACGTGTGAGCCTTAGTGAACATGGTCATTATGCCACACCGGGCATTTATTTCGATAATACAAAAGAGAAAGGGCATCCGTTTGCATACCATGTTTATGGAACTGCCATCACAACAGTAACCATCGACTGCCTGCGTGGTACTTATGAAGTAGATGCTGTAAAACTGGTACACGATTTTGGAACGAGCATGAATGAGATCGTTGATCGGGGACAAATAGAAGGCGGCGTTGTACAAGGTATCGGCTGGATGACCATGGAAGAAATTGTTTACGATGCAGAGGGTCGTTTACGCAGCAATGCATTGTCTACTTACAAAGTGCCCGATATTTACTCAGTACCAAAAGAACTGGATATTCATTACCTGGAAACAACAAATGATAACCTGGCCATCTTTCGTTCAAAAGCAGTTGGTGAACCACCACTGATGTATGGCATCGGAACTTATTTTGCATTGCGCAATGCAATCAAAGCATTTAACCCAAACAGTGATATTGGTTTTTCCGCACCCATGACCCCAGAAAAATTATTAATGGGATTATACCCTTCAAAAAATGACTGATACAAGAAGTATATATAGTGATCGTTGCTGGTGGGATGGAAAATTGCAGCCGGCAACTGTAGTTTGTGAGAAAGGAATTATTGCTGAAATATTTCCTTACAAAACAATTGATGCAATGGACATGCGTAATGCGGTGTTGATGCCCGGTGTTATAGATGCACACGTTCATATTAATGAACCAGGTAGAACACATTGGGAAGGTTTTGCCACTGCAACAAAGGCAGCTGCTGCAGGAGGTATTACAACTATTGTTGACATGCCGTTGAATGCAAGCCCTGTTACAACTACGGTGGATGCATTTAATAGAAAAAAAGAAGCGGCTACGGATCAACTTTATGTGAATGTTGCTTTTTATGGCGGACTTATTCCCGGTAACTTAAATGATCTTGATGATCTAATAAACGAAGGTGTTGTAGGAATAAAATGTTTTCTTGTTCACTCCGGTATAGATGAATTTCCAAATGTTGGTGAGGAAGAAATAGATAAGGCAATGCCCGTGATCGCAAAACATGGTGTTCCTTTACTGGCGCATTGCGAAATATACAAGGAAGAAGCTGAGTGTGAACTTTCACGTTATCCCGGCAGGTACAAAGAGTATCTTGCAAGTCGCCCAAAGAAATGGGAGAACGATGCGATCGATCTAATGATCAGGCTTTGCCGTAAACACAATTGCCCTACACATATTGTACATGTATCTTCTGCAGAAGCATTGGTAAGTATTGCAAATGCAAAAGCTGAAGGTTTACCGCTTACTGCTGAAACCTGTGCACATTATATTTATTTCAATGCAGAACAAATACAGGATCGGAATACGCTCTTTAAATGTGCACCACCCATTCGTGAAGCATCGAATAATCTTTTATTAAAAGAAGCATTGGAAACAGGTGTGCTGGATTTTCTTGCAACGGATCATTCACCGGCGCCACCAGAAGTAAAACAGGTAGAGACAGGAAATTTTCAAACAGGCTGGGGTGGTATTGCAGGGCTGCAATTTTTATTGACTGCATCATGGACGGCATTAAGAGAAACAATGCCGCTTGAAAAATTCATTCCATTGCTCACAGAACATCCTGCAAAATTTCTTAAACTAAATGATCGTAAAGGAAAGATACAGGTTGGCTTTGATGCTGACCTGGTTGTATGGAAACCTGAAGACAAAGAGATCGTAAAAGAATCATCTGTTTTGCATCGGCATAAAATTAGTCCATACATTGGAGAAGAATTATATGGCTGTATTAAACAAACAATTGTTGGTGGTATTCCTGTGTATAATAACAATGGTATTATTGATGAAGAAATTAAGAATGGTAAAATAATTTTAAATAACTAATACTTATCTTGGCGCCTTTGCGTTTCTGCGGTTATATTACCGCTAAGGCGCAGAGATGCAAAGAATAACTTATAAACTAACTCGTATTATGGCTTTTGTAAAAGTAAAAGAGATAATAAAGGCGGCCCCCGAATTTACACAACTGATCGACCTGGCTTCGGCGCAATTGGGAGGCAAAGTATTGTATGCAACAGATGATTTTTTCGCAGAAAAAGAAAATCTCATCCTGAAAGGCAGGGGTATTTTTATCACTGATAAATATACCGATCGTGGTAAATGGATGGACGGATGGGAGAGCCGTCGCAAGCGTGTTCCTGGTCATGATTGGGCCGTGATACAACTGGCAACTCCTGGAAAGATCACAGGTTTTGATATCGATACAAATTTTTTTCTTGGCAATCACCCGCCGCATGCATCTGTTGAGGCCGTTTATTTAAGTAATGCAAATGATGTCGGCGATTGGGATAAAGTTGCCTGGAGAGAAATACTTGAAAAATCCCCGCTGGATGCAGGTAGCCAGAATTTTTATGAAAGCAATAGCGACGATATATTCACACATATCCGTTTACATATTTACCCCGATGGTGGCGTTGCAAGATTTCGTGTGTATGGTGAAGTAGTAAAGGATTGGAACGCTGTTTCTCCTGAAGAAGAAATAGATCTTGCAGCGGCTATACATGGAGGTAAGTCACTTGCCTGTAATGATATGTTCTTTAGTTCCATGGACAATCTCATCATGCCAAATCGCGGCGCCAATATGGGCGATGGTTGGGAAACAAAACGAAACCGCACTCCTGGTAACAGGGATTGGGTGATCGTAAAACTGGCTTATCCCGGAACCATTGAACGCATTGTTGTTGATACCTGCCATTTTAAAGGTAATTATCCCGATACGTGTTCAATAGAAGCATGTATGAGTAAAAAAGATAAACCTGTGATTAAAGATAAAGTTGAATGGACAACGATCCTGGAAAAACAAAAATTGAGTGCAGATGCCATTCATGAATATACAGGGGAAATTATCAATAAAGGAGTTTACTCACATGTACGTTTAAATATTTTCCCTGATGGTGGTATCAGCAGGCTAAGGTTATTTGGAAAGAAAAAGGCATAAACTATGGGAGGTGTCATTTTACTATCATTACTGGTAATTATTTTGATCATGCTTGTGGTCATGACCTATTACCTGCGTACAGTAAAAAATAATAATGAAGAAGCAGATGAGGCGGGTAAGAATGTAGAGAAAGAAAAGGAAAGTATTTTAAGTACACAGAATTTTGTGTATACAGGAATCGTTCTGACATCAGTTGGGATTTTAGTCGCTATATATGTACTGCTGAGAGGAACAGTTTGGGAGGGGCACATGATGGAATGGCTGAACCTTGTTGTAAGATTAATGCACATTACATTTGGTATTGCATGGATCGGCGCTTCTTTTTACTTTGTGTTTTTGGAAAATGCATTGAACAGGACAAAGGATGTTCGTGATGAACTTGCGGGAAATCTCTGGGCGGTACATGGTGGAGGTTTTTATTACCTGGAAAAATATAAAGTAGCACCACAATCCATTCCGAAACACCTTCACTGGTTTAAGTATGAAGCATACTTTACATGGCTCTCCGGGTTTTGTTTATTATTTGTTGTGTATTATTTCAATGCATCTGCATTACTGATCGATAAAAATGTACTGGACATAACGCCGCTACAGG
Organism: Ferruginibacter sp.; assembly: GCA_047601875.1. GTDB lineage: Bacteria > Bacteroidota > Bacteroidia > Chitinophagales > Chitinophagaceae > Ferruginibacter. The sequence continues at coordinate 4,396,442 of JASGIL010000001.1, forward strand.
GAATCGGAATTGGTGTGGGTTCATTCATTGCAGCATGGGTATTATATGATCTGCTTTGTAAATCTCCATTGGGAAAAAAGGGGATATGGTTCACATTGATCGGGTTTGCCATTGCTGTGGGATTTGCATATTTCTATAGCCATGTGTTTAGTGCAAGAGCTGCATACATACATTTTGGTGCCATGCTCGGCAGCATCATGGTGGCAAATGTTTTCTTCGTAATTATTCCTTCACAAAAAGCAATGGTAAAAGCTGCAAAAGAAGGCAAACCATTGAATCCGCAACTTGGTAAGAATGCAGGCTTGCGTTCATTGCATAATAATTATTTCACGTTACCGGTTTTATTTGTAATGATCAGCAATCATTTTCCGAGTACGTTTGGTAACGAATATCCATGGCTGATCCTGGCTATTATTACATTGGGCACTGCAGGTGTTAAACACTATCTCAATCTTAAAGAGAAGGGACAGCTTTCTGTTTGGGTAATGCCTGTTTCTATTGTAATTTTATTGGCTGCTGCATTTATATCTGCACCGGAAAAACCTGGTGCATGTAAGGGTGAAGTGAGTTTTGCAGAAGTGAATGCAATTATTCAAAAAAGATGTATTACCTGTCACTCATCCAAACCAACAGATGATGTTTATACAGCGCCGCCCAATGGAATCATGTATGATACGCCCGAAGAAATTCTAAAGAAAAAAGATATGATCATGCAAAGGGTGGTGATCACCAAAACAATGCCGCAGAATAATAAAACGAATATTACGCAGAAGGAGCGGGATCTGATCAGGTGCTGGATTGAGCAGGGGGCTTCGTTAAAGTAGGTTGATAAAGTTGATAAGGTTAATAAGTTAAAAAGGATTTTATGACGTTAGGATCATTTAATAAATTAAGTAAAGAAGAAGCAGGAAAATTGTTGTTTACATGTTGTGGTTCGCAGAAATGGATGAAGAAAGTAATGGAGCAATTTCCTTTTAATGATGAGAAAACTTTGGTAGCTGCTGCAGAAGATGCGTGGTACAATACGTGTACCGATGCTGATTGGAATGAAGCATTCACACATCATCCAAAAATAGGAGATACAAAAAGTCTTGCAGAAAAATTTGCTGCAACAAAAGATCTTGCTGGTAATGAGCAGGCGGGTGTGAATACGGCTTCACAAAATCTTATAGAAGAGCTGGCACATGGAAATGCGGAATATGAATCTAAGTTTGGTTTCATATTTATTGTTTGTGCAACGGGAAAATCTGCTGCAGAAATGTTGAGGTTATTGCTTGATAGAATAACAAATAACAAAGAAGAAGAACTACATATTGCGATGGGCGAACAACATAAGATCACATTGTTGCGATTTAAAAAAATAATTGACGAAGGCAACTGGCAATCACTTAAAGTGAGCCAGCTTACCACGCATGTATTGGATACATCTATAGGCAGGCCCGGAGAAAGTATTACAATAAGATTAAAGAAACCTGTTATAAATGGCGATTGGCAAACGATGACACAAGGTGTAACGAATGCCGATGGAAGAATACCGGACCTGTTGCCGCCCAATCGAAATTTAAAACCCGGTAACTATAAAATGGTTTTTGAAACAGAGTATTATTTTTTAAAGAATAATGTAAAAGGATTTTATCCTGAAGTGGAAATACAATTCACGATTTTTGATGATGCACATTATCATGTACCGTTATTGATTAATCCATTTGGTTATTCAACATATAGGGGAAGCTAAATACCTGCTATGAGCTACGAGCCGCGAGCTTTGAGCTCATAGCTCACGGCTCGTAGCTCACAGCTCTTCTCAATAATAAAAAACACACGCACAATGAGTATCACAATTCCTTCAAAAAAAAGAAAAGAACTGTTTGCTAAACTTAAGAAGGCAAATACATCATTTCAAAAAGTTTATCCCGGCGACAGGCCCGAGCGACAGGCTGTACATACTGTTTACGGAGGCGCTAATCTTTTTAAATCGGATTCAGCAAAAGTATTGGGACAAAGGGCATTGGAAACATTTCATGCCTATGCTCCAGACTTTTTAAGTTTTGGAAAAGTATTTGGCCTCGAGGGTATCGAAAAAATAGATGGCCACAGATCTGCTTATGATGTTTATAGTGATTATTCTTCATCACCCATTGATCAAAGAAAAAAACATCCTGCGCATTTATCTTACCAGGTATATAATAAAGTAATTAATAAATTAACTGCCGAAGCCATCGAGGATTTCAGGATCGATTTTGAAGATGGTTATGGCAACCGCAGCAATGAGGAAGAAGATGCAACTGCAGTTGATGCTGCCAGGGAAGTAGCAAAAGGAATGAAAGCCGGAACATTGCCTCCTTTTATCGGTATTCGTATCAAACCATTTACAGAAGAGATGAAAGAGCGTGGATTGAGAACGCTTGAGATCTTTATAACAACGCTTGTAAAAGAAACCGGAGGTAAACTGCCTGATAATTTTGTGGTGATGCTACCCAAAGTAACAATTCCCGAGCAGGTAAGCACCCTCATTAGTTTCTTTGAAATACTGGAAGAAGAACTGAATATGGATGAAGGTTCTTTACAAATGGAAATGATGGTAGAAACAACACAGGCCATCATGGACAAAGATGGAACCAATCCATTATTTCGTTTCGTAAAGGCAAGTAAGGGGCGTTGTATTGCCATGCATTTTGGTACATACGATTATACGGCTTCATGCAGCATTACTGCACGTTACCAGGAGATGGATCATCCTGTTTGTGATTTTGCGCATCATGTTACGAAAGTTGCATTGGCACATACAGGCATATGGTTGTCGGATGGTGCAACGAATACAATGCCCATTGGTCCTCATCGCGGCGATAACATGACAGAAGCACAATTGCAGGAGAATCGTGATACAGTGCATCGTGCCTGGAAAAAAGGTTATAACCATATCCGCCATTCATTGTGGAACGGGTTTTACCAGGGCTGGGATCTTAATCCTGCGCAATTGCCAATGCGTTATACAGCCGTGTTTGCATTCTTTCTTGAAAGCTATGATGATGCTGTTGAACGATTGAAAACATTTGTTGAAAAAGCTGCACGTGCAACATTGATCGGAGATGTGTTTGATGATGCTGCAACAGGGCAGGGGTTACTCAATTATTTTTTAAGAGCGCTCAACAGTGGTGCCATCACCGAAGAAGAAGTATTGGTGACCGGCCTGACGCTTGATGAAATACGTGGTCGTTCTTTCAAGAAGATTTTGGAGAATAGGAAAAAATAAATTAGCCACGAATTACATGAATTGCACGAATTAATTAAGAATGAAAATATCATTTCATTCCTCGAACTAATTCGTGCAATTCATGTAATTCGTGGCAAAAAATTATTAATGAGAACTGATACAAGCACTCACGTTTGGCAATTCATCGCAGGTAAATTTTCTGCCGATATTGCTGTGATATTATTGTACGTTCTGCAAAGCGAAGGTAGCTCACCAGGAAGGCAGGGCTTTAATATGGCAGTTGCAGCAGACGGAGATTTTTTTGGAACGATCGGAGGTGGCATCATGGAACATAAGTTTGTTGAGATGGCAAGATCCAAGTTACAAAATGCAGCATCGGGCGCTGATATTTATAAACAGGTACACGATAAAGCAGTTGCAAAAAATCAAAGTGGTATGATCTGCTCCGGGGAACAAACTATTTTTTTATACCACGTACAAGCGAAAGACATCACTCATATTCTTGCACTGATCGATTCATTAAATAATAATAAGAACGGCAGTTTGCAATTGAGCAAAGCCGGTATTCGTTTTTCCGATGATGTGCCATCAGCAAATTATTATCTTGAATTAAATGGAGATGATTTTTTACTTGTAGAAAAAACAGGTTATAAAAATCATTTGTATATTATTGGTGGCGGACATTGTGCACTTGCACTTTCAAAGCTCATGCGTGAACTGGATTTTTATATTCATCTCTACGATGAAAGGGAAGGACTCAATACGATGGAACAAAATGTTTTTGCACATGAAAAAACGATTGTGCCCTCTTATGCATTGCTCAATACATTGATTCCCGGTGGTGAAAATGTATACGTGGCCATCATGACCTTTGGTTATCGTTCAGATGATGAAGCTTTACGAGCATTGCTTGGTAAACGTTTTAAATACATCGGGATGTTGGGCAGCAGGACTAAAATTGAAAAATTATTTACCGAATATAAGAACGAGAACATAGATGCAACTGCATTAGAAAATATTCATTCGCCAATAGGTATACAGGTAAAAAGCCAAACCACTACAGAGATTGCTATAAGTATTGCAGCTGAAATTATTTCCGTAAAGAATATGGGTTGAAAAGTTGGTATGGAGGATGAATTCGAAAACCTGTTAACTTATTAACCTGTCAACTTTTAAAACTGTCAACCGCTTTAATAAGCGGTCTTATCAACCTTATCTCTCCAATCATTAAAAACCTTCAAAGCCTCTTCTCTTCCGAGTGTGATGATGGGAATCTTCCTGTCGCAAATTTGCGCACTCATTTCATCATATATCATGGAATCATCGAAACCGATATCAGCGGCATCCTGGCGGTTGTTGGCAAAATAGATCACTTTCGGTCTTGCCCAGTAAATAGCACCCAGACACATAGGGCAGGGTTCGCAACTTGTATAAACTTCACATCCATCCAATTGAAAAGTGCCAAGATTTTTGCAAGCATCCCTGATAGCAACAACTTCTGCATGTGCAGTGGGGTCGTTGCTAGAAGTAACTTTATTATTGCCACGCCCAACGATCTTATCATCTTTTACGATGACACAACCAAAAGGGCCACCTTCATTTTGCCGGATCCCGTTTTGAGATAAGGCAATTGCTTCCTGCATGAATTTTTCTTCTCTGGTCATATGGCGAGTTTAATCAGCTTGTAAAGGTAGTTAAAAGTTAACAAGTTGAAAGGTTGATAGGTTGACAAAGTTGATGAGGCTAACAGGGTTGATAAAATAGCCGCCTTGTTAACCATGTCAACTTTTTAACCTGTCAACATCACAAACCACAATAATAATCATACCCCCGCTCATACCAATAATCCGGCGGACGACTACTACTGAAGTAAATGGTTCCGATACGTTTAATGTTTTTTACACCATACTTAACGGGAATGATTAGCCGTAGTGGATAACCCTGGTTCATGGGTAGGGGAGCGCCATTCATTTCATAACAAAGCAATGTTTGAGGTTGTAGCATGCTTTTCATATCGATCCCAACGTAATATTCATTGTCGGGTGTCTGCAGTCCTGTGAACTGCAGTTTGGCCTGTTCATCAAGCCCGTATTTTTTTATAAAGTCGCTGAAGCGAACCCCACCCCAATGGGTTACCTGGCTCCATCCTTCAATACATTTGAAATCAAAAATGATCTCTGTCTTTGGTAATTTTTTTATTTCATCCAGGTTGATGAATAATGTGTCACCCGGTTTTTTAACCAATTGTAGTTGCCAAGTGGATGGGTCAAAATCTTCACTCATACCTGCATCACCGTTAACACGAACACGCGGTGCAGCAAGTTCTTTGGGATATGTTTTAGTAAGATGATCGCGGCTGAATAAGATACCGGTGAAAATCGATTCATTTGCATTCAAAACTTTGCGCAATGGTTTTAATGCGCCCTGTTCTGTAGGTTGTTTTTGCAGCCATTTCCAGCCTGCTATGCATATGCCAAAAAATGCAAATAAAATAAATAATGCAAGTAAGGTTCTGTTCCTTACCTGTGCTGCTGTAACTATTTCTTCTTTATTATTCATCAGCATCAGTTTTGTTTGTGGGAATACCTGTTGGTTGCGTCGTTTCTGTTTCAACAATTACAGGTATTTCTTTTTTAGCAGGTACCACTTCAAAGCCGGCGACCATGCCACGAAAATTATTCCAGCCCGCCAGTAATACCTGTATGATATGTATAAGAAAGAACAGGCAAAATAAAATGGTGATGATAAAATGTTCTGCCCTTGCCCATTCATAACCACCCAGCATAGCCGCTAACCAATATAGCTGCGCAGGTTTATAAATGGCGAGCCCGGTAAGCAACATAAAAAAGCCCATAAAAATAACGCCGGTATAAGCAATTCGTTGGGCTGCATTGTATTTTATTTGAGGAGGCAAACCTTTTTTTAAATGCAGGTCGTGTAAAACAACAAGCCCTGCTTCTTTCAACGAACGCTTATTGGGAAAGATCAGCTTCCATTCTTTTGAAAAAAGTAAATAGGCTACATACAACAATCCATTGATAGCAAATATCCACATGAAGAAAAAATGCAGGCTCATACCTTCTGCAAGTCGGTAGGGTATATTCAGCGCTTTATAAAAAGAATCGGGAAAGAATTTAAGAATAGTTTTGTTGCCCCAGCCAATTTTATAAACATCATTGGCCCAGTAAATGAGCAGTCCGCTCCAAATCATAACAGCAAGAATCGGGAAGTTTATCCAATGAAACCAACGAATGGCAAGAGGATGCTTTTTTACGATTCGTTTCATGCACTGTCGTTTATATAAACACGAATTATAAACACGAATTTCACGAATTAAAACAAATAAGCTCTATTAAATTCGTGTAATTCGTGCTTTTAATTCGTGTTTGATTTTATTTCTTTACAAATTTTAGTGAAGCTGAGTTCATACAATATCTTAACCCCGTAGGTTTTGGTCCATCACTAAATACATGCCCAAGATGTGCGCCACATCGCCTGCAAACAACTTCTGTTCTTTCCATTCCAAGGCTATTGTCAACATGTTCATTAACATTTTTTGCATCAATGGGCTGCCAGAAACTTGGCCAGCCTGTACCGCTGTCAAATTTTGTAACTGAACTAAACAACGGAAGGTTACAACAAATGCAATAATAGGTGCCTTCTTTATGATTGTCCCAATAGGCGCCTGTATAAGGTCGTTCGGTTCCTTCCTTACGTGTTACTTCATATTGGATGGCCGTAAGTTGCTTTTTCCATTCAGCATCTGTTTTGGTTATTTCATACTTAGCGGGAGCAGCAGCAGGTTTTTTGGTCTGTGCAGTGCATCCAAAAGCGGTTGCAATAAAAATCAAGGAGGGGAATAAGCGTTTCATTTTTTTGTTTTTTAGAAAGTACGTAAGATGGAAAGGAAAAGTTTTATTGCTTAGGGCTTTAACAAGCCGTTAGTAGCAGGCTTCAAGCCGCAAGCTACAAGCTTCAAGTCAATTTATAATGAATAAAATACCTTCAAAATAAATTATGAGTAACAATTTATAGCGAACAGACTTGCAGCTTGTAGCTTATAGCTTGTAGCTTGTAGCTTCACACAAAGGTCCGCAGTTATTATAAATTAAAAGTAATGTACTTTACAAAACGCTTAAGTTCTACCTTTACAAAACAAACTCAACCCCTCATGAGCATATTAAGACAAATAGCCGAGTACCTCTACCTTAAAAAACGGGATCCAAATGAGAAGCCAAATCAGTGGACAAGATATATGCATGGGATCAACCGGCTGTCTATTTTTCTTTTTTTGATTGCGATGATAATAATTGCGATTAAACTGTTGCTCCGGAAATAGCTATAAGCTTTAAGCCTCAAGTTATAAGTTTGTTTACTATTGCTGTAGGCCTCAAACTATCAGATTCGACTTGCAGCTTCACCCTGCCAGAAACCAATCCCTACAAATTCTACCTACTGCCCCAAAAAACTCCACACACTCTTCGCTGCATTCGCAGAAGCATGTCCACCTTCACTCAAAATATTCTTTAAACGTTCATAATCACTTTGCAACTGTTTCTTCTTTGCAGGATCATCCAGCAGTTTTGTCAGCTCCGTTTTAATATTATCAATTGTAAGATCGTTTTGTATAAGTTCTTTCACTACTTCTTTATCCATAATAAGATTTACAAGCCCAATGAATTTTATTTTTATTAATCGTTTGGCAATATGGTAAGATGCGGCGTTTCCTTTGTAACAAATGATCTCGGGTACCATAAACAATGCTGTTTCCAATGTAGCGGTGCCACTTGTTACCAATGCAGCTTTTGATGCAGATAAAAGAGGATAGGTTTGATTTAATACAGATGATACATTTTCATAAGGCAATAATAATTCGTTATAAAAATTTTCATCCAGTCCCGGTGCCTTGGCAACCACAAACTGGTATTGAGGAAAATGTTTTGAAACTTCCAGCATGATCGGAAGTTTTTTCAATATCTCCTGCTTCCTGCTTCCCGGTAACAAAGCGATGATCTCCTTGCCCTCATTTTTAATTTTTAATTTTTCATTTTTAATTAAAAATTCATCTACAACTTCAACCAACGGATGTCCAACATACTCCACTTCAAAATTCCATTTTTTATAAAACTCTTTTTCAAAGGGAAGTATCACCAGCATTTTATCTACACAACGCTTAATGGTATTTACCCTGTTCTCTTTCCATGCCCAAACCTGTGGTGAAATATAATACACGATCTTAAGTCCCTGTTGCCTGGCCCATTTTGCGATGCGTAAATTAAATCCCGGGTAGTCGATCAGTATAAGCACATCAGGCCGATCAGCAAGAATGTCTTTTTTGCAGAATGATAAATTTTTAAAAATAGTAGGAAGATTTTTTATCACTTCCGTAAATCCCATAAACGCAAGATCGCGGTAATGCTTAACAACCGTGGCACCAGCTGCTTCCATTTTATCGCCGCCCCAGCATCTTATACTTGCATTCGCATCGAGCTTATGCAATTCTTTTATAAGATTGCTTCCGTGAAGGTCGCCACTTGCTTCTCCTGCAATGATGTAGTATTTCATGCGTATCTGTTGTTGAAGAGGTAGCAAAGTTAGTGAAGTTGGCGTGTTGATAAAGTTGACAGGTTGAAAAGTTGATTGTTTAGCAGTGTCTACAGCAGAAATAGCTATTAACCTTATCAACATATCAACATGTCAACCTTTTCTACCTGCCCACTTTATCAACACATAAACTATATTAACTTTTTTTACGTTAACTTGTTAAAGAATTATACTGTGCAGGCGCACGAACCTTACCTAAATTCAACGAGAACAATTTATCATTGATATGAGTTACCACCGAAGTCGTTTACTTTTTGTCCTGTTTCTCCCATTATTTTTTATTGCGTGCAAAAATAAAAAGAACGTCAAGCCTCTAAAGGAAAAGGAAATCGTTGCTGATCCAAAAAAATTGAGTGAATATGTACAGGATAATATTAAAAATTCTCTTTTGATCGCACTTGACAGTAATGGAAAAGTGGATGATAGTTTACGACTCAGGTTTTATAAGATCGATGAAGCATATTACCAGAGAAATGAATACAAGCCTTTGTGGAGTGATACGGGCAAATGGTTCCCGCATGTGGATTCATTGATCAGTTATCTTGATAGCGCTGTTTTCGATGGCTTATATAAAGAAGATTACCAGTATAAAAAAATACTTGCCATTAAAAATGAACTGGATCATGATTCTGCAAAACGCAAGGATGCGATATTATGGACCAAAGCAGATATTTTATTTACAGATGCTTTCATGCATATTGCCGGCGATCTTAGCCAGGGAAGATTAAACCCCGATAGTGTTGCGTGGAGAAATGATACTTCCAAATACAGGAAACATTTTTTTGCTGTGCTGGATAAATACAGGAACAAGGATACCATCAGGGGTATCTTTCGTGAGTTGCAGCCATTGTACCAGGGATACTGGGATCTGAAAACATGTCTCAAACCTTTTTTAGACAGTATGGATACAAAGACATATACCTATGTTGATTATCCATATAAAGAAAAAGATTCGACCGATTCTGTGAAGTTTGTAAAGAAACTGCTGCTACGCTTCAGCGAAAGTGATTTCATTAAGTATGATCCTGCTAAGATGCCGGATTCATCGGAACTATCGGCCATCTTGAAAAAATACCAGAAACTTAAAAAATTAACGGTTGATGGAAAAGTTGGTAATGAAGTTGTCACGGCACTTAACAGCACAGACCTTGTAAAATACGATCGCATTGTAGTAACACTCGACAGGTATAAACAACTGCCTGACTCGTTGCCTAAAAAATATATCTGGGTAAATCTTCCTGCATATTACCTGCAGGTGCATGATTCGGATTCAGTGGCGCTTACATCAAAGATCATTTGCGGTAAACCTAAAACACCAACGCCAACACTTGCAAGTGCGATCACTGACATTGTTATTTTTCCAACATGGACAGTTCCCGAGAGCATCATAAAAAAAGAAATACTACCTGCGTTGAAAAGAAATCCGGGATATCTTGCCCGTAAAGGATTAAATTTATATGACCATGAAGGGGAGAAGGTTGATCCTTATTCGGTAAAATGGTCGAAATATAAAAACGGGATCCCGTATAAGATACAGCAGGGAAGTGGTGATGACAATGCATTAGGCGTGATCAAATTTAATTTTAGCAACCCCTTTGCTGTTTACCTTCATGATACGAATGAACGATGGTTGTTTAAGAGAAATACAAGATCTTTAAGTCATGGTTGTGTACGGGTGCAGGAATGGGAAAAACTTGCTTTTTTTATCCTGCGTAATGACAGTTCATATATAGCACCCGATACTTTAAAATTTAATACTGATTCAATAACGAGCTGGATAGAAAGGAAAGAAAAACATCGCATTGGAGTTAAACTGCGTTTGCCATTATTCATCAAATATTTTACCTGTGAAGTGATAGATGGGAAGATCAAATTTTATGATGACATATATGGTGATGACAGGAGTTTAAAAGAAAAATATTTAGTGCATAAATAGTGTTCATTTTAAACAATTAAATGAAAGAAAATATCCTTTTCAAAACAACTGCAGTATTGTTTATTCTTTTGTTTGTATCCTTATGTGGGTATGCACAAACAGATACGGTTGCGTCAAAATCTTCTTCCAGGAACCAGCGCTTTTTTTATGGTCTCGCCAGTTTTTATTCAGATAAATTTCACGGTAAACAAACTGCAAGTGGAGAGATCTTTAAACAGGATAAATATACTGCTGCCTGTAATGTATTACCACTTGGTACATGGATAAAAGTTACCAATCTCCGAAACGGGAAATCAGTGATCGTAAAAACAACGGATCGCCTTCATCCCCGAATGCGTCGCGTGGTAGATCTGAGCAGGTCGGCTGCAAAAAAACTGGATTATATCAGCAGGGGGCTCACCCGGGTGAAAGTGGAAGTATTAAATCAGAAAACACGCAAATAGTACCGGAGCTTTTTTGGAATGGCAGTTTCTAAACTAATGTCCAATAATCAACGTACAATGTTCAATATTCAAGTGCATCCCGATCAGCATTGAACATTGTACGTTGATTATTGAATATTAAACCAGCATTTATTTACTTCGATCCTTAGGACGATTTTAAAAGCTCCAACATATTCTGATAAGCTGTGCAACCATGCTTAGAAACTAACATTCTCTGTCAATATGTTAGTAAGTATTTGCCCCTTTTGGTACGAGGTTATTAATTTTGTTGCGTTTACAAAACCACGCTATTATGAAGAAAATTATTCTCCCTATTTTGACCATGATCATATCTGTGATCAGTTACGGACAAAGCAAGTATCAAAAGCTCCCTTCATTCGGAATACATTTTTTTGTGAATGATTTTGCAACAGCTGCTGACCTTCGTGCCAGCAACGACAATGTACACCAGGTTTTAAAGGATAAACAGTATTATAAAACAGAGCGTATGAACCCGGGGCTGGCCGTTAGTTATTTGAGAGGCTTCGGCAAGCTCGTTGATCTTTCTGTTTCTTTGGGCGGATCCTTTGTTTCTTATGATGTACCAACCCTTGGAAGAATAAGCGACAGTAAATTATTCCTTGAAGCTGCAGTTACCGGCAATCTTAAATTATTAGGTGATCGTTACCTGCTCAATCCTTTTCTTACAGCAGGTATCGGCGGATTCAGCTATAGAAGTTCTTATGGTGCATTTGCTCCGCTCGGAGCAGGGTTGCAGTATAAGGTTGCAAAAGAAGTTTTTGTTGTTGCAAATGCACAATATCGTTTACCCGTAACAGAAAAAGCTGCTTATCACTTCAATTATAGTATCGGAATAGTAGCCCCGCTTTGCAACAGGGAGCCAATTGTAGTTGTTCCTCCTCCGCCACCACCGGTAGTTGTTGTTGATCGTGATGGAGATGGCGTATTGGATTCATTGGATAAATGTCCTGATGTTGCCGGTCATGCTGACCTGCAGGGATGCCCTGATCGTGATGGTGACGGCATTGCGGATGCAGATGATAAATGTCCTGATGTTGCCGGATTAAGTAAATATAGCGGATGCCCGATACCTGATACAGATGGAGATGGCATCAATGACGAAGTAGATAAATGTCCTTCTGTAAAAGGATTTGCACGCTACAATGGTTGCCCGATACCTGATACAGATGGTGATGGTGTGAATGATGAAGAAGATAAATGTCCAAGCCGTCCCGGACCTGCAAGCAACCAGGGTTGTCCTGAAATTGCAAAAGAAGTAATTGAAAAGATCAACTTCGCTGCCAAGAATATTTTCTTTGCAACCGGTAGCGCTAAGTTGTTGCCTAAATCTTTCAAATCATTGAATGAAGTAGCAGCATTGCTGGTTAAAGATGAAAGTTTAATGATCAATATTGATGGTTATACAGATAATACCGGTAAACCGGAAAAGAATCAAACATTGTCTGAGCAACGTGCTGCTTCTGTAAAAGCATATCTTGTTAGCAAAGGACTTGCAGAAACACGTGCAACTGCTACAGGACACGGAGATGGAAACCCGATTGCAGATAATAAAACTGCAGCAGGGCGTGCAAAGAACAGGAGAACAGAAATGACTGTCAGGAATTTTTAAAAATAATTTTTGAGGATAAATCAGGCCCCGCGTTTTTACGTGGGGTCTTTTATTTAGTTGAACATTGAATGTTGAGCGTTGAATATTGAATATTCATTAGAATTTACAACATTAAAGAAATAGCGATGACGAATAGCTGTTGGATTTGAAGATCAGGATAAATGTTCAATATTCAATGTTCAAGCGGCCCCACGAGGTATCCTTTTTACACTTACTGTTTTTATTTACTAATAATAAAACCATTTAAATTTGTATAGGTTCATATATGAAAAAATAAACGTCAATAATCTTAAATAATTTTTTATGGCAAACAACAGCGTATCATTACACAGGGTACTAAAAGCTTCCCCGGAAAAAGTTTATCGTGCCTTTACTGAATCTACTGCAATTGCATCCTGGTTACCACCGTGGGGTTTTCTTTGTACGGTACATGAAATGGATGTAAAAGTTGGAGGAAAATTCAGGATGTCATTTCATAATTTTTCTACCGGCAATGGACATTCGTTTGGTGGAGAATACCTCGAACTCAAACCCAATGAATTTTTAAAGTATACAGATAAATTTGATGATCCCAATCTCCCGGGTGAAATGATCACAACTGTAGAGTTAAGAAAAGTTATATGCGGCACTGAAATAAAAATTTTCCAGGATAATATTCCATCGGTAATACCTGCAGAAATGTGTTATTTGGGTTGGCAGGAATCTTTGGAGAAGTTGATGAAGTTGGTGGAGCCGGTGATACCGGATGCGTAGATTTAATGTTGCTACTATTCACCAGGCTTTGGTTTGTGTTACCGGCACAATTCTATATATGACTATTGAATGCATGCGTCAATGACCATAGAGGGTTATCATTGACGCATGTTTTGTTTGTTATTATGTATATTAGGGAGTTGAGCGAAATCGTTAAGCGACATTTATATACTCATGAAAATTTATTTTCCTCATTTTATCCGAAAATTATTTGCCCCAAAAGATTCTGCAATTTTTTCTTCTGAAAATCTTAATGATCTATTTATTGGAAGATGGGAGAATGACCTGGATGATTCAAGCGGCTTACATGGAATTTGGGGTTGGGCGTATGAATTTAATGATGATGGAACTGGCAATTATTATTACTGGAACGCTGAAGATGAAGATCAAAACTTTATTTTTTCATGGGAGCGGATAAATCGAAATACGGTAAGAGTAAAACACGAAGCTACCCGGGAGTGGACAACTATAGAATACAATATTTCCATGTGTGATGGACCATATGGGGGAAAATTAATGAAGCTGATTGATATAAACTTTGTTCCCACTGATTTTTCGAAAGAAGGTTTCTGGGGTAGTTATGCAGCGCTGTTTAGACAGATTCGATAACAACTTTGCCAAACATTGCATTCACACAATTATGCGCCGTAGCATTTTGCTCGATCTTAGTGTTGCGACTTGCATTGCAGTTACGTAAAAAGTTCGTTTCTTTACGAGCGGACGCACTGGGTAGACGGAATACTAATTCCCCCAACTGCGTAAATGCATTTCGTTGTATGAAATGATTTTTGACAGCATTTTCTAATTTTAAAATTAACATCCGCATGAACCCAGAAAAGTCAAGAGAAAAGTTTAATGGCTTAGTTGATAAAATTTTTCTAAATCTTTTAAATAAAAAACCAGAACCGATACTCCATGATTTTTTAAAAAAATATTTTCCACCATTCCTTGACCCTGCGTCAACGGAATGGAATTTTTATCCACCAAATAAAGAGACACAATTCCCATTGAAAACAGAACACAATTTGGTTCTGGAAACTCATCCTTTTATCACATTTAAATTAAGCGAGGTAAGGTTTGAATTTTTCTCAATAGAAAATAAAGACTCATTGCCTGCGTTCCCAAAACCCAGGATTTGTTTTACTTTTTCCCATATAGAGGAAGCAGAAAAATGCCTGGATTTTTTTATAGAAGAATTCGAAAAAGTCAGTGCCAGTTCGGGCAAAAAAATTATCAATGAGCATCCATTTTACAGGTTTTCTTTTTTAGAAAATACAGAATCGCCTGTTCGTATTGAGTTATCTTTATTTAAAGATCTCAGCGAAAACGATCCGTACAAACTTTATGTGGCTATTGGAAATATTAAGAACAAAAGATAGGTAATCATTTAGTTAGCTCTGATTTTATCGCAATACCCAATCAACACAAGATGGCAAAAATAAAAGCAACCAAGGTCCTGTTCATTAAGCTTGGAGAAGGCGGAAAATATGAAACTGATTGCATTGAGAAAGACCAAACCTTACGACTTGGTTATAGAGAAGTTGATCACAAACTTTGCATTGGCAAAAAGTGGGACAAAGTTCACGACTACTTTACTACAGAAGAAAATGCTAAAACTTTCGTAGCGACAAGCCACACAAATCAAATCAAACAGTTTTACGAAGAAGATGAAAAAACGCTTTGGATAACATTTTATGCAAACAAACTTTGGTGGTGTTTTTCTAAACCTGTAATTACTTTGCTGCCAGACAAAACTAAAACAAGACCTGTAATCGGTAAATGGTCAGACAAAGACATTAATGGAAATATTTTACTTGCAGGAAACATAAGCGGAAAGTTGTTAAAGACACAAGGCTTTCGTGGTACAATTTGTAGCGTTCCGGAGCAAAAATATGCACTTGCAAAAATCAACGCTGAACAAATGAACGAGGTTGTGGAAGTTGAACAGGCAATGTATAATCTAAAATCAAAATTGACTTTTCTAATTCAAAACTTGCAATGGAAAGACTTTGAAACTTTGGTTGATTTAATTTTCAGGCAGGCAGGTTGGCAACGTGTTGGCGACAAAGGAAAAACTCAAAAAACCCTAGATCTTGAGTTGTTTGCGCCAGTAACAGGAGAAAGAGGAATAGTACAAATCAAAGCACAATCAGACTTGCCACAATTTTTAGATTATCAGGACCGATTCGCAACAATGAACGACTATGATAAATTCTTTTATGTAGTTCACACCGCAAAAAATAATTTGCAGAAATACGAAAACGAAACTGAAACAAAACTTTATCTCGTAGATAAAGTTGCAGAGTTGGCAATATCTGCCGGACTTGTAGAATGGGTAATCAAAAAAACGTCATAGTGTCGGCAGACAAAAAACACAGCTAACGTTTGTTAATTATGTATATTACGGAGTTGGCAGCAAGCTTAATACAACACTTCATGACTTTGTTACGTTTAATTATAGCTACAATTTTCATAGCTCAAATTTCATGTTCAGAGCACCATAAATTAAAAAATGAAAAAGTAAACTCCCTGGTTTCTGACATTTGTATTTCAATTAATGATTTTGAAAACTGTTTTAAATCTATTTGTATTGACAGCTCTGGTTTTTATTATCTCTATTGTAGTAAAAATGAACCGGGCAAAGTAAATCGAATCGATCTTTCTAAATACACAGCTGAATTACAACTTTTCAAATCCCTGGATTCAAATTATTTTATTCAACTTGATAAATGTAGAGACACAACCTGTGGAATGGGAAAAGAACCATTCACTGTTTTTATTAAAGAAAATGGAAAAGAATTCATTTCACATCCAGGCTCATATGTAGATTGTGACAGTTCAAGTTGCTTTTATAAAATGGAATTAATCAGGGACTTTTTTAAAAAACTCAAAAAAAATAGCGACACTGAATTTGCAGCCACGAACAGCCAAAGCAAAAAAGACTACCCGCTAAAAATCAGGATATGAGAAAAATAATTGCAGCAATAAACATGACGCTTGATGGATTTTGTGATCATACAGCAGGATTTGCTGCTGATGCCGAACTACATGATCATTATGCTGACCTGTTAAACAATGCAGGAATTATTTTATACGGACGTACAACTTACCAGCTCATGCAATTCTGGCAAACATTATTGGAAAATCCTTCTGACGATAAATCAATGAATGACTTTGCTCATTCAATAGACAAAACAGAAAAACTTGTTTTCTCCAATACACTAAAAGATACAGGTTGGGACACTGCAAAACTTGCAAACAAACCACTTGACGAAGAAGTTTTAGAACTTAAGCAAAAACAAGGGAAAGATATTTTTATAGGGAGCAGGAGTTTGATCATCCAGCTTTTGAACAGCAATCTTATTGACGAATTTCAAATTTGCATTCATCCTGTTATAGAAGGAAAGGGATTGCCATTATTTGATAAAATAACGGATAGGATTATATTCAAACTTATCAGGACAAAATCCCTGGATTCAGGTGCAACAGTATTTTACTACAAGCCGATACCAGGCAAAACAACGAACGACTAACAAAACGTTGGCAGCAATTTTTTAAAAGCATATAGAATCTTACACTACGTATGCATCAATGACCACAATAGGTCATTGTATCTATAATAAACCAGGACATACAACTAATTAATCTAATTGATAGCGCAATTAACGCATCAAGGTAATATTACTTCAGCTAACATTTTGCTACGCGTTTAGTTGTTGCAGCTACATTGCGATGTAGTAAAAATTTTGTTTCTTTAGTGTGTTGACCGGCCAGGCAGACGGAATGCTATTTCCCCACTTGTGTAAAGCCGTTTACGTAAGCTGAAATGTTTAGCGACATCTCGATCACAACTGATAACAATTTGATAAGCCAAATACATAAACCCAATAACATGTTTATAGTTTCATTATCATACAAAAAAGACATCAGCGAAGTAGAAAAATTTATTGAATCGCACATTCAATTTTTGGATAAGTACTATACAGAGAAAAAGTTTATTTTTTCCGGCAGGAAAAATCCAAGGACAGGTGGTATTATTTTAGTTCGTAACGTCGATAAAGAAACATTGGTTGACATGATCAAACAAGACCCGTTTTATCAAAATGAAATTGCCGACTATGAAATAACAGAAGTAATTCCGACCAAATATGATGAAGACTTTGTTTGTTTTATTGAATGATCAAATAAAGATACTTCAGCTAATATTGCATTGCCGCAATACAGGCTGATAACGAAACCACAGTCTTGGTTAGTGCCTCACGAACCGAAATCCCCAATCAAAATAACTTTTCAAAAAATGTAATTACTCTTTATCACACTACCACCCACATAATTTCCCCCAATCTTCCTCCGCAAGAAACAATCGCCTTAAAAACTTTTATTTAACTTCCCACCCAAATACTTAACTATGTACTACCAGAAACTGGCCGCTCTTTTTATTTTACTTTCTTTTACTATACTCACACATGCACAGGATAAAAAAGATACACTACCTGCCCACGACAAAAAAGATCCCAAAAAATGGGATGTAACAAATCCCGGTGATCCTTTTAAAGAAGTTTCATTTACAGTTAATGAAGGTACCTGGATGAATGTTGATATTTCTCCGGATGGAAAGGAAATTGTATTTGATCTGCTTGGTGATATTTATTCAATGCCTGCAACAGGTGGTGCAGCTAAAGTATTAAGAGCAGGGCTTGCTTTTGAAGTGCAGCCAAGGTTTAGTCCTGATGGAAATAAAATATTGTTTACATCCGATGCAGGTGGTGGCGATAATATCTGGATGATGAACAAGGATGGCAGCAATGCCACACAAATAACAAAAGAAAATTTTCGCCTTTTAAATAATGGCGTTTGGTCGCCGGATGGTGCATACATTGTTGCACGCAAACATTTTACTTCCACACGTTCTGCAGGTGCAGGAGAAATGTGGTTGTATCATACAAGTGGTGGTGGCGGTTTGCAATTAACAACAAGAAAAAATGATCAGCAGGATGTGAATGAACCTTGCTTTTCTCCTGATGGTCGTTATGTTTATTTTAGTGAGGACATGTATCCGGGCGGTTTCTTTCAATACAACAAAGATCCCAACAACCAGATATTCGTTATTAAAAGAGTTGATCGTGAGAAAGGGACCGTTGAAACAGTTACAGGTGGACCGGGTGGTGCCATGCGTCCGCAAATTTCTCATGATGGAAAAACCTTGTCATTTGTAAAACGTGTAAGAACAAAAACGGTTTTATATCTCCGCAATCTTGAAACAGGAGAGGAGTGGCCGGTGTATGATCAGTTGAGTAAGGACCAGGCGGAAGCATGGACCATATTTGGTGCTTATACCGACTACGCATGGGCGCCGGGAGATAAAGAGATCATCATCTGGGCCAATGGTAAGATCATGAAGGTTGATGTATCAGGAACCAACAAAGCAACAGAGATACCATTTACCTGTAACGTAAAACAACGTATTACAGATGTCGTACGTTTCCAGCAGGAATTAAATCCTTCATCATTCACTGCAAAAGTGATCAGGCAGGCAACTACTTCACCAGATGGAAAATGGCTCGTATTTAATGCCATTGGTTATCTATGGAAAAAAGAATTGCCGGCGGGTAAGCCTCAACGTATCACCAATGGCACCGACTTTGAATTTGAACCATCTTTTTCTGCAGACGGAAAATCATTGGTATATATAACATGGAACGATAGTTTATCAGGCGCTATTTATAAAGTAAATATGCAGGGCGCAGCAAAACCAATCAAGCTCAGCAAAACAAAGGGCATTTATCGGCAACCAGCTTTTTCTCCTGATGGAAAAATGATCGTGTTCATTAAAGACAGGGGAAGCAATGAACTTGGGCAGTCATTTACATCAAAGCCCGGCATTTATACGATGGATGCAGAAGCGAATAATGAAAATTTTGTAAAAGAATCTGGCGATCAGCCAAGATTCAATAAAGAAAACAACAGGATCTATTACCAGCTTGGTGATGGTATGAATCGTACTTATGCAAGTTGTAAGCTGGATGGTAATGAAGAACGTGTTCACCTGAAGAGTACTTACGGAAGCCAGTTCGTTGTTTCACCTGATGAGAACTGGATCGCCTTTGTTGATCTTTGGGAAGTATATGTTGCTGCATTTCCAAAAACCGGAAAGACCATTGATATCGGAAGCGGCACAAAAGATTTTCCAGTGAAGGTCGTTTCAAAAGATGCTGGCATCAATCTTCATTGGTCGGCTGATAACAAATCATTGCGTTATACTTTAGGTGATCAGTATTATAACATCAACCTCGACGAACGTTTTGATTTTATCGCAAACAAACCAGACTCATTATTTAAAGTACCTGAAAAAGGGATTGATATTGGACTTGAAGTTCCTGTAGATAAACCTTCCGGTATGATCGCATTTACAAATGCAAGGATCATAACTATGAAGGGAGATGAAGTTATTGAGAAGGGGACAGTGCTTGTTGATGGTAATCTTTTAAAAGCAGTTGGGCGTTCCGGTGATGTAAGCATTCCCGTAGGCGCCAAACAAATTGATTGCAATGGTAAAACGATCATGCCGGGCTTTATTGATGCACATGGGCATGCGCAACATTTTTATGACGGCATCACAGCACAAAAACATTGGGCATATTATGCAAACCTTGCTTATGGTGTTACAACGATACACGATCCATCTGCAAATAGTGAATTTGTTTTTGCAGAAAGTGAATTGGTAAGATCAGGAAAAGCTGTAGGACCACGTATATTCTCAACCGGAACTATTTTATATGGGGCCGATGGAGACTTTAAAGCCGTTATAAATTCAATAGATGATGCCAGGAGTGCTATAAGAAGAACAAAAGCATACGGCGCATTTTCTGTAAAAAGTTATAACCAGCCACGTCGTGAACAGAACCAAATGGTCATACAGGCAGCAAGGGAACTGAATATGGAAGTTGTTCCCGAAGGTGGTTCTCTTTTTTACCACAATATTGGAATGATACTGGATGGCCATACAACTGTTGAACATAATTTGCCCGTGGCAACATTATACAAGGATGTAATACAATTATGTAAGAATGCCGGTACCGGTTACACGCCAACACTTATTGTATGTTATGGCGCATTAAGTGGTGAGTATTACTGGTACCAGCATAGCAATGTTTGGGAAAAACAAAGACTACTGCGTTTTACACCAAGATCGATCATCGATACACGTAGCCGCCACCGTGTGATGGCGCCTGAAGAAGAATATGAAAATGGTTATATGCTTGTTTCAAAGAGTTTGAAAAAACTGGCAGATGAAGGCGTTAAGGTCAATCTTGGTGCACATGGCCAATTGAACGGGCTCGGCGCTCATTGGGAATTGTGGATGTTGCAACAAGGCGGTATGAGCAATATGCAGGTATTGCATGCTGCTACCAGTAATCCCGCTTTTACTTTGGGACTTGATAAATGGATCGGTTCTTTGGAAGCAGGTAAGCTTGCTGATCTTTTGATTATGGATCAAAACCCGTTGGATAATATTCGGAATACTGAAACCATCAGTTCTGTTATGGTGAATGGAAGATTATATGATGCAGAACAAATGAATGAGATTGGTAATTATAATAAACCAAGGCCGAAATTCTTTTGGGAGTTGAATAAGAATGCTGCTGTGTTCCCGTTGCAGGAAACAATCGAAGAGGATTAGGCCTAAAAGTGAATAAGCCTGGGTAGTTCAAAATTCACTGCAGAGAACGGGAGTGAAAAGAGTTTACGCAGAAATTCTCTGCGCAAACTCAGCCTCTCATGTTCTCTGTGGTAAGAATGGCTCTCTCCGAATTCGTCGATAAGTCCCGAAAAAGTTTAAGTATAACATAATATTCAGATATATCGGGCGTTTATCTTATGCCGTTAAGCGAAACATTATTCTGAAAGACCTATAAGGTTTTTAAAACCTTATAGGTCTGACTCTAATAACTTCCCTACCAGGAAGTTATTGCCAGCATTTCGTTTATAAATAACGGCGCATGAGAATGAAAAATCCAAAGATTTTAATTACAGTATTCGTCATACTATTCCTGTCATTGGCGGTATTTTCTATCATCGCATATAATTATAATAATGAGTGGAAACATTCCAACCTGATACTCGTTCACACCAATAAAGTATTGTATAAATCAGAAAGAACTTTATCACTTTTAAAAGATGTGGAAGCCGGTACCCGTGGTTTTGCACTTACAGGCGATAGTATTTTCTTACAACATTATGGTCAATCGAAAGACAGTATTCAAAAAAATATTGCTGAATTACAACACCTCACTTTTGATAATGAAAACCAGCAACAAACAATGGCTACACTTTCAGTATTGGCCGATACGAGGCTAAAGATCTGTGAAGATGTTGCATCATTGCGAGGAAAAGAAGATTATGAACTGGAAGATATTAAGTTTCTGCTCGTGAATGGTAAAAAAGTAATGGATAGCATCAGGCCCGTCATTGCCACATTACAAAAACAGGAAAATAAATTATTGGCAAATCGCGATAAGGCTAACAAATCAAACACGAAGAGTGCAGAGACAGGCATGTTTATTTTATTGGGAGGATTACTCATACTATTAATTACTGCTTTTTTTGCTGCACAATATTTTTCAAAGCTTCGTAATAATGATCGTAACACACTTTCTCAATTGAATAGTAAACTGATCTTTTTTACACAACAAATGGATGATATTGTAAAAGGTATCACCGATCCATTCTTTGCATTGGATAAAAAATTCAATTTTATTTTTCTTAATGATGCTGTAAAAAGTACCATTGGTCTTGGTAAAGGAGATATGATCGGGAAAAATTTCTTTGAAATGTTTCCACAATATCGTGCTACCGTTACCGGTACACAGATACAGGAAGCAATGGAAAAAAAGCTTACGGTTACTTTTGAAGCATACGAAGATTTCCTTGATCAATGGCAGGATATTACGATCTATCCAACCTCAGAGGGAATATCTGTATTGATAAAGGATGCTACCAAAAGAAGACATCATGAAAAGGAAATGAACAGGGCAAAGCAAATGCTTGAAGAAACAACCCATGTTGCAAAAGTGGGAGGCTGGGAAGTAAACATGATAAAGAATACAGTGATGTGGACGCCTGTAACAAAGTTGATCTACGAATCTGCCCCGGACTATATACCTGATCTTAAAAAATGTATATTATTTTATAAAGAAGGGGAGAACAGGGAAACATTCATTCAATTATTGAACAATGCTATTGAACATGGTGAAGAATGGGATACAACATTGCAAATTATAACCACTAACGGTAACGAAAAGTGGATACGCACAAAAGGCAAACCTGAATTTGAAGCAAATGAATGTGTAAGGATATTTGGTATTATACAGGATATCGATGCGCAGAAGGTAGGTGAGCAGCTTACTGAAAATGAAGAAAGAGCTTAGAAATGTAAAATGTAAAATATTGAATGTAAAATGTAAAAGTTAAGTCTGTAATGATCCAGCTTTTACATTTTTTATTTTGGCTTTTGAAAGTTGAGAAGCTGTTTATAGAAAAAACGTAAAATGTAAAAGCCATGCGACGGTAACCCTTTTACATTTTACATTCAATATTTTACATTTAATCCCCCGGCGGCGGCGGTCTGTCACCCATCGGCCCGCCAGGTCCAGGTCCTCCGGGCGGTGGCCTGTTTCCTCTTGGGCCCGGCATGCCAGCCATTCTTAAAACTTCTTTAATGACCTTATCAAATTTTTGTTGTTGGGCGGGGGTACAAATTTTTCTTACTTCTTTAAAATGATCAAAAGTGATGAGGTCTAACTGGCGGCTGATTGAAGCGGTCTTTGCAGCAAGATCATTTTTAATACTGTCATTTATATTTTCATGAGACAGCAGATCAAAGAAACTGTCTTTATAATTTTTAAGTTGTTCCTGTAGTTGCCTTGTTTGTTCACGATGTTGCTTCACCATTTCTTTATACTGTTGTTGCTGGCTGTCATTTAAAGAAAGTTCTTTAATAAGAAATTCTGATGGCTGCTGGAACGGGCGGCCCGGGTGCATTTTCTTCATGCCCACCCAAAAAACAACAATGGTAGTAATGTTTGCGATCAGTAATAAGATCACCAATCCTGTCAGTATTTTATTCTTAGCTAAAGTGCCCATTCGTTCAATAATTAGAATCGCTGTTTAAGTTATAGGTTTCTGCAAATACCTGCACAGAAGGTTTTTTTTCAGTCGTATCCTGTTTGGTAGTGCTCACCTGCATGATCATCCATATATTTATCGTAATAAAAAAAGCAAGTGTTATGATCGCCCATGCCGGCTTATAACTAAATTGTTTTTGCGGCATGCGTTGTTGCATTTTCCCTTTTAACCTTGTATAAAAAAACGGATCAGCTTCTACCGCTTTCATTCCTTTAAGGCTTTGCAGGTATTCATTCAATAAGGGGCTGTCTGAATTGTCTTCCATTTAAATGTTTTTTAATTTTTGTTGCAGGTTTTGTTTTGCCCTGCTGATCAAAGATTCAATTGCTTTAATATGCTGGTCCATGATCTTACTTACTTCATCATATTTCATACCCTGAACCTTGATCAATGTAAAAGCGATCTTTTGTTTTTCGGGTAAACTGTTTATTGCTTTGAACAACACGGCGGCCTTTTCTTTATTTTCTGTCAAAATACCGGGGTGATGAAAAACAGCCTTACCATCTTTACTTTCTTCAGGCATCCACCAGGGAACGATCTGCCGGAGTCTTTCTTTTGTTTTTCGCCTTCTCAGTATGTCAAGCGCCTTGTTAACGGTGAGGCGATAGATCCATGTAGAGAGTGCACTTTCCTGCCTGAAACCAGCGATCGATTCATAGATCTTTATAAAAACCTCCTGCGTTCCATCTTCCGCTTCTGCTTCATCCTGGACAATGTTGAGCATTGTATTGAACACAACTTTTTGATAGCTTTCTACAAGCCATTTAAAAGCCGGCTCGCTTTTTTGCGCCAGTTGCTCAATTAGTTCCTGATCTGTCAAGATAATTTGGTTTTTGACGCCGCAAAGTAGGGAATCCTTCGCTTAGTGAAGCTTTTTTGTCGTGAATCGGGAATCGGGAAACGGCAATTGGTTTAGGGATTGAGGTTCGTTATGAGTGAATAGCGAATGGTGAAAATGAGTAGAGAATAATTTATTATGAAGCTTTATTTTACAGAAATATAATTTAATCAGCAAAAACTTTCAAACTTTCACTATTCACCATTCACTTTTTCGATTGCCGATTCCCGTCACTTTTTATATTCATACTCTATACTTCCCAACAATTTCCCGTTTTGTGTAAAAAGTCCTTCTTTCTGACGAAGTCCGTCTTCATTAACATAACGCCAGATGGTATATATAGGTTCTACGTCTTGCCGATCCGGGCACACACCTTCTTCAGTAACTGTCATTTGTTTGAGCATTCCGCCAGCGTCGTATTCAAATACATAATCTGCCACTGTATTTTGCCTGAACTCATTGGTGTGAGCGATATCAGTTATCCTGTTCTTAGCGTCGTAATAATAGAAAAATTTGCGGGCCGTCTTTGTATCTTTTTCAATCGCTACATTGTTTTTTTCATCAAGTGAAAAAAGGATCTTCGTGCTGTCACGCTTATCTTTTACACGCATCATATACATAGGATGGCCTGCGTCATTATATGTGTAAATATGTTCTTCAATTATTTCATTTGTAAAATCATCATCATTCGATCTGACAACTGTTTCAACTTTTTTTAACCTGCCTTGCTGATCGTAGGTGTAATAAGTATGTGTTGATGAAATATTTGAACTATCAGTGCTATTTATGAGCTGCATCTTATCATTAAAAACAGATATAAAAAGAGAGATGGCGGAAATGTTTGTCCTGGTAAAAAGTTCAACAGTTGAATAATCCCTGGAGATCGTTTTTTCACAAAGAAAACCATCGCTTTCAGAACCATCTTCTTCAAAACTTTTAAGTTTGATACTATGTATCTTCTTTGATTTATAAGTGGCCATATCTGCACTTATCTGTTTATTGCTGATAATATCCTTATAATAATACTGTGCATGCGTGGCAAGGCTGGCCATGGAGAACAGAACAGCGGCAAATAGTTTATTCATGAATATGAGTTTCAATTAAACAAAGTTAAAAGGTAAAGAACGCCTTTTCTGACTATGCGCCCAAACTTTATTATTTTTAACAAAATTAACCTCCTTGAGTCATTTAAAAGAGCGTTCGGAAAAAAATTGTCTCAATTGTAATGCGGTTCTTCATGGCAGGCATTGCCATGTATGCGGGCAAGAGAACCTTGAACCGCAGGAATCGGTATGGCACCTTATAACACATTTCTTCAATGACATTACCCATTTTGATGGAAAATTTTTCAGCACCTTAAAATACCTGTTGGTAAAGCCAGGCTTTTTAAGCAGTGAATACAGGCTTGGACGGAGGGCGAGCTACCTCAATCCAATACGATTGTATTTGTTTACTTCGGCAATATTTTTTTTAATATTTTTTTCAATTACAGAAATAGGTGATAAACTCGTTAAGAGAACTTTTCAAGGTAAGTCAGAAAAAGAAATAGCAAAGATGGATTCACTGCAATTCCAAAAGTTTACTTATGAGTATACCGGGAAGATCATGACAAGGGAAGAATTTCAGGGTCATATAGATACTGCAGGTAAAGGGGGATTACATTTTTCTGTAGAACATTATAAAAGCAGGGAAGAATATGATTCATTATTAAAAACAGGTAAGGTAAACGATGGCTGGTTTGAAAAAATGATGACTTATAGGGAAATTGACATGAGGGAGAAATATCACAATAATCAGAACCTGATCTTCAAATCATTTGTCAGTAATTTTCTTCATGGCCTTCCGCAGATGTTCTTTCTATCACTTCCAATATTTGCATTTATACTTAAATTACTTTATTACCGGAGAAAGGATTTTTATTATACGAGTCATGCGATATTCAGTATTCATTTTTATGTTTTTGTTTTTATCATGGCGCTCATCATTCTTGGTTTGAAGGAACTAGTGGATCGCTCAGGCTCCGATATTTTTGCATATCCTATAATAGCCGTTATTGTATATATTTTCTATTACTTATATAAATCGATGCGGATTTTTTATATGCAACGAAGGGCCAAGACAATATTTAAATACCTGTTGCTTAATCTCGGAGGATTTATCATAATCGGTTTATTAATGGTTTTGTTTATGTTCTTTTCACTATTGAAAATTTAATTTATGCAGGAAACCGGAACAGCATTTTTGAGACTGGTAAAAATTATGGATGAGCTAAGGGAAAAATGTCCATGGGATAAAAAGCAAACCATACAAACCCTGCGGCATCTAACCATTGAGGAAACCTATGAACTGGCAGACGCAATCTCTGCCAGCGACTGGAAAGGAATAAAAGAAGAATTGGGCGATCTGTTATTGCACATTGTTTTTTATTCGAAGATCGGATCAGAACAAAATGAATTTACATTGGAGGAAGTTATTCATTCTGTATGTGATAAATTAATTACCAGGCATCCGCATATTTACGGAGATGTGAAAGTAAATGATGAAGAAGATGTAAAACAGAACTGGGAAAAGATCAAATTAAAGGAAGGAAAAAAATCTGTGCTTGGCGGTGTGCCCCGTTCATTGCCATCCATGGTGAAAGCGATGCGCCTGCAGGAAAAATCAAAGCAGGTTGGTTTTGAATGGGACAATACTGCACAGGTATGGGACAAGGTTGAAGAAGAAATGCAGGAATTAAAAGAAGCTGTTGCCGGCGGCGACAAGGATAAAATGGAAGATGAATTGGGAGATGTATTTTTCTCACTCGTAAACTTTGCAAGGTTTTTGCAGGTGGATGCCGAAAATGCCCTGGAACGCACCAACAAAAAATTCATCGACCGTTTCACTAAAATGGAAAACGAAGCTGCATTGCAGAATAAATTTTTACATGATATGACGCTTGCGGAGATGGATGAGTTGTGGAATAAAATTAAAAAAGACAATTTGAAGATTTGAAAATTTGAAGATGTGACGATTGGTTGCCTTTTCATTTTCAAATTTTCAAATCTTCAAATTTTCAAATCATTTCTTTGCAACACTCAACAACATTCCGCCGCTTTCTCCTCAAAAACATCTACCTGCTCGTGCTGTCGGCATGGCTCATTACCTTTTCTTTTGTTGTTGATAATTACTGGTCGGTAAATGCTTCTTTAAGTACCGTACAAAAAGAAATATCCAATAATATTCATAAACAGGAAAGTGATTTTATCAGGCTGGTGAATGATTCGGCAGCGATCGATAAAATAGCAAAAGCTGATTTTTCTGAAAAATTCCTGAAGGGGCTTATTGATAAAAAGTACTTTGTCTTTTTTTATACACTGGATTCTACTTCACATGAATCACTCACTTGCTGGAATACACAGCAGGTGCTTCCATATCCATCATTATTATATGAAAAACGTGACAAGGGATTTGTAAAACTTCAAAACGGTTATTATGTATGGAACAGGTATAATGTAAAAAATGTAAAAGCAATTGCTCTTATACCTGTAAAATGGGATTATATCATTGAGAACGATAACCTGCAGAATGATTTTGCAAATGATGCATCCATT
Organism: Ferruginibacter sp.; assembly: GCA_047601875.1. Taxonomy (GTDB): domain Bacteria; phylum Bacteroidota; class Bacteroidia; order Chitinophagales; family Chitinophagaceae; genus Ferruginibacter. Next base: position 4,424,638 of record JASGIL010000001.1, read on the forward strand.
ACAGCCAATTATGCAATATCACTTGTAAAAGAAAAGGGTACAGCAGTAAAATCAATTGATGGGAAGGACCTGTTTTACCTGAAAGAAAAATCAGCCAATACGATCTATAAAAATAATCCTGTTGCTGTAGCATTGCAATTGTCTGCTGTATTGCTCATTTTATTATTTGTGCAGTTGTGCGCTTCATTCTTTGCATTGAAAGGCCCATTGTGGAAAGCAGCAGCTTTGTTGCTTGTTACCATTTTGTTGATCAGGATCATTGGTTATTTCTTTAAGCTGCCGCTCAATTTCAGGCAATTTGAATTGTTTGATCCGTCTATTTATAGTGCCAGTCCTGTGTTGCGCTCATTGGGAGATATGCTTATCAATGCATTGTTCTTTGTATGGTTCATTTTGTTTTTGCGATATCATCTTAATGAAAAAAGAAGTAAAATAAATTTCAAATCGCCCAATGCAAAATGGATATTGCTTGCTGCAGGCAGCATTGTGATCATGATCGCTACTTATGCAGGTAGTTATATCATTCGTTCACTCGTTACCGATTCTAAGATATCATTTGATGTTATCAATTTCTTTACGCTTAATTTTTATAGCATCGTTGGATTTATATTACTTAGTTGCCTGGCGATCGGTTATTATTTTTTATGCCAGATCATATTGTATTTTTTAAAACCATTTTTTACAAAAGGATTTGTACCACTGTATCTTTTTGTGGCTGTTGAGGGCCTGGTGGTTTTAAGTTTTAGGATTGGAAATTTATCAGGTGGTTTTGAAATATATGTATTGTTGTGGTTGCTGCTTTTCTTGTTCCTGCTGAATAACAGCTTCCTTAATTTAATGGCTTCAAAGATCATTTCGTCAAAGCTTGTATTCTGGCTTTTCTTTTTTTCAGTTTCAATTACAGCCATCATTGTTGCAGAAAACAGCGCCAAGGAAATGAGGAACCGTATACATTATGCGGAGATACTTGCTTCGAAGGCGGATCCTTCAACCGAATCGCTTGTTAATACAATGATCACACCTTTTCGTGATGAATTTCTTGCAACTAATTTTTCCCGGTTTCAAAAAGACAGGCTTTCAAATGAGCTATTAAAAGATAGCCTTACCAGTGAAAATATTTCAAACTATAACAATAAGTACCAGACAAAAGTATATTCATTCTCTGCCGATGAAAAACAATTGTTCAACAGTGATTCAACAAGCTATGATGAGGTTAATACCATTTTGACACAATCAAAACCAACAGGCATTCCCGGTTTGTATTATTACGATAAAGCCTACGATGTAATAAGCTATATCAGCAAAAAAACACTGAAAGGTAATAATGGAAACCTGCTTGGTTATGTGTTCATCATGGTAAGCCCTAAAAAGCAGAAGATCGATGCTTTGTCTCCCACGCTATTCAGCAATGCAAACAATAATTCAATTGAGAACTCATCGATCTATGCATTTGCTATTTACAACAACTGGAAGCTGGTCACTTCTCACAATGATTATGCGTTTCCTTCAGTGATTCAAAAAAAGGATCATACACAGCAGATGAGTATTACGCCGCATGAAGATAATAGTGAATTATGGTATTATGCTGGTGCAGATAGAATGGTGGTGATCGTAAAGAAAAACAGTTTGTCCATTGAGTCAATTACTTTGTTCTCTTATTTTTTCTGTTCTTTCCTCATTATTACTGCTGTATTCTGGTTCGTTAATGTAATTATAAGATCGAGGTTTAACCGCACAAGGTTTCGCAGTTATTGGCAATTAACGATCCGTAACCAGATACATGGTACCATTATTTTTGTAAGTGTTGTTTCATTTTTTGTGATAGGGTTTGCTACAATCTTGTTTTTTATTTCCAGGTATAACAATAATAACAGGGAAAAATTAAGCAGGACGATCCGCATCATGGAGAATGAAGTAAAGAATTTTATTGCAAACGGCTGGATCATGCAGGATAGTTTAGGTATGGGGAATGATCAGCGTTTTGAAGATATGATCACACGTATATCAGAGATACATGGTACCGATGTTAACCTGTATGACCTGCAGGGAAACCTGAAAGTTTCTTCTTTACCATTGCCATACGTGAAGGGTATTGTAAGTACACGCATGCATCCGCTTGCTTATTACCATTTAAATAATTTAAAAGAGGTACAGTATTTTCAAAATGAAAATATTGGCAAATTGAAATTTGTCAGTAATTATATACCCGTTATTGATGCGGCAGGAAATGATTATGCTTACCTGAATATTCCTTACTTCACTTCGCAGGCCAACCTGAAGGAAGAAATATCAAACTTTTTAGTAACGATCATCAACCTGAATGCTTTTATTTTCCTGCTTGCAGGTATTGTTGCATTGTTCATCACCAATCGTATCACCAATTCTTTTTCGGTGATCGCAGATAAAATGAAAAAGATAAATCTTGGTGGAATAAATGAGGCCATCGAATGGAAACGGGATGATGAATTAGGAGAACTGGTGTATGAGTATAATAAAATGGTAAGCAAACTTGAAGAAAGTGCCCGTGTGCTTGCAAAAACAGAAAGAGAAGGTGCATGGCGAGAAATGGCCCGGCAGGTTGCGCATGAGATCAAGAACCCGCTTACACCAATGAAATTAAGCATGCAGTTCTTGCAAAAATCAATTGACAGCAATGCACCAAACGTAAAGGAGCTTACCGAAAGTGTTGCCAATACATTGGTGGAACAGATCGATCACCTTAGCCAGATTGCCAATGATTTTAGCCAGTTTGCAAATATTGGTGAATCAAAAAAAGAGTTGATCGACATCAACGAGGTATTGAGAAATGTATTGCATTTATATGCTGCGAATGACCGCCTGCGGATAAAGAAAAATTTATTGTCGCATGCTGTAATTGTAAATGCTGATAAAACGCATATCAACAGGTTATTTACAAATCTTATTTTAAATGCAATACAGGCTGTGCCGGATACAGAGATTGCTAAGATCGAGATCACAGAAAATATAGAAGATAGAAAGCTTTTAATAAAGATCTCTGATAACGGGCAGGGAATACCCGAAGATATAAGATCGAAAATATTTACGCCAAATTTTACAACAAAAACATCCGGTACCGGCCTTGGCCTGGCCATGTGTAAACGTATCGTAGAACAGGCAGATGGTGAGATATGGTTTGCAACCGAAGAAGGAGCGGGCACAAGTTTCTTTATTGAGTTTCCATTGGCGGGATAATTATTTATACACTCACTAATATTGAAAACTTGATGTTGCAATTTGCGACATCAAGTTTGTATTCACGGCCACGTTAAAAATTTATGTTTCAATTACCCATACATAACCTAAAACCTGGTATCACAATTTGTGATACCAGTTGTTATACGAAATAGTGTAGCGTTAAAATGTGATAGCAATTAAATTGCATTATGGTATCTGCAAACTTGATGTTCGCAAAATGCGACATCAAGTTAATGTCGAAATTACAAACAGTTTTGCTTTGGTTGAATCGAACAAATATTAGAGAGTATTTGTTCCCTGGCTGGCAGTTAAAACAACCTCATTTTTTGAGGGAAACACTTAAACTTTATTCGTTAAAAATAATAGCTTGGGAGGTAAACAAATAAAGTAAAATCATTTAATTCCCATGGCAAAGAAAGAACTGCAGCTATTAGTAGCAGAGCAAAAAATATTAAACAGGATATACGTAGTACGGGGTCAAAAAATAATGATAGATGAAGACCTTGCTGAAATGTATAAGGTTGAAACCAGGCGTTTAAACGAACAGGTAAAAAGAAATATAAAACGTTTTCCAAAAGATTTTATGTTTACCCTTAAACCTAAAGAGTTAGAAAACTTGATGTTGCAAAATGCGACATCAAGTTGGGGAGGAAGAAGAAAACTTCCTAATGTATTTACTGAGCAGGGAGTAGCAATGCTCTCAAGTATCTTGAACAGCGATATTGCTATAGAAGTAAATATCAGGATTATCCGCGTATTTACACGCCTTCGGGAGTATGCACTTACTCATAAAGACATATTACTTCAACTCGCAAAACTTGAAAAAGAAACAAAAGGGAATAGAACAGACATTGAAAACATCTTCACAGTATTGAAAGAATTAATTGAGAAGCAACAAAGACCACTGCCACCCAGGAATAAAATCGGGTTTAAAAATTATGAGTAGGGGAGATTAAGATACCAGGTTTTATTGTCATTAAATATTTTTGATCTTCTTCCTGTTATCTATAAACGCTTCAAATTCCTTCAGCCCAAAGCTGCTTAAATTATTTTCTTTTGTTACCAATGCTTTTTGTGCAACCAGTACACCATAGTTTGTATCTTTTATACCATCAATATGATGTGCATCCGGATCAATGGAGATCAATACATTTTTTTCAAGCGCATAATGTATCTGGCGCCAGTCGATATCAAGCCTGCTTGGGTGTGCATTTAATTCTATGGTAACATGATTGGCAGCACATGCATCAATTATTTTTTTATAGTCAACAGGATAACCGGGCCTGCTCAATAATAACCTTCCTGTCATATGGCCCAAAATAGTTGTATAAGGATTTTCAATGGCATTTAATAAACGCATCATTGCTTTTTCTTCTGTCATCTTTAAATTACTATGTACAGATGCAATAACAAGATCGAATGTTGCCAATACTTCATTTGAGTAATCAAGGCTTCCATCATTCAAAATATCAGACTCAATACTTTTAAAGATCTTAAACGGTGCAAGTTTAGCATTCAACTCATCTATATATAAATGTTGTTCCCTGATGCGGTCTTCAGACAACCCGTTCGCATAAAAAGCAGTTTTGCTATGATCGCTTATAACAAGGTATTCGATCCCACTTTCACGTGCAGCAATGGCCATTTCCTCGATCGTATGGCTGCCATCACTCCAGTTGCTGTGGGAATGGATGATGCCTTTTATATCTGTTGGTTGTAAAACCGGCGGCAAAATGCCGGTTTTTGCTCTTGCAATTAGCGCAGGATCTTCTCTCAAATAAGCCGGAATGAAGGAAATGCCGGCTTTTTCGAAGAATGACTCTTCAGTTGCAGCATTATTAAAAGCGTCATTGCCATTATTTTTAAGTTCAGTAATGAAGCTTTCAGAAGATGAATGTGTAATTAATTTTTCAATAAAACTGCCAGCTGCAGATGCATATAATTTCACTTTGATGCCAACGCCTGAATCATAAACAATACAGTCATTGTTTTTTTCTTTAAGAGTAAAGCCTTCTACCTCTTTCATATTTTTTTCAATATCTTCTTCACTTGTTTCAATTATAAATTCAAGTTCATCAATGATCTCTGTTTGTTGTTTGAAACTACCGGTAATTGCTATTCTTTTTCCAGGAAAAATTTTAGCTAAAAAACTTTCCATTTGTTCTGCTGCTACAATTACCTGTGCATACAAATGACTGCCTTTATTTTTAAAATAAAATTCTATTGTATCGATTACATTCTGTTGTGTTTTTTCACCAAAGCCTTTGTATAACTTTAAACGATTTTCTTTACATGCATACAACAACTCACCAACAGTTTCAATTTCCATTTCTTTCCAAATGGTATTGATTTTTTTTGGACCAATGCCTTTAATATTTAGCATTTCTATGATGCCGGGAGGGGTTAAAAAAATTATTTCTTCAAGGCTTTTTAAACGACCGGTTTGGAGCAATTCTGTGATTTTTTGGGCCGATGATGATCCGATTCCTTTAAGCTCAGCAATTTTTTCCGGTGCAATATCTTTCAATTGAACACCTAATTTTTCAATTGCGAAGGCTGCTGATGCATATGATTTTGATTTAAAACTATTCTCTCCATGTATGTCCATCAACTTTGATAATAAAGAAAATGAATCTGCAATTTGATAATTATCCATCTTTAAAAATATTAATCAACTAATTTAATGAAAAGAAAAATACAATAGTATGAAAAAACATGAATGGCTGAAACCCTTGCCAGCACAGGGTTGTAGAAGACATAAAAAAAGCCCCGGTAAAAACCAGGGCCAAGTATTATTTGCTCTTTAATCAAGCAAAGCTTACTTTTTCTTAGCAGCTTTCTTTTTAGGAGCAGCTTTTTTAGCAGCTTTTTTAGGAGCAGCTTTCTTTGCAGCTTTTTTCGGTGCAGCTTTTTTAGCAGCTTTTTTTGGAGCAGCTTTTTTCTTTGTTGCCATTTTTTTGAATTTAATTGGTTAGTAAATAATACTTAAAAATAAATACTATTTTGATACTACCAAAAAAAAATATAAAAAAATTATGCAATAGCTTCTACCGGAGTAACAGAAACAAATGTTTTATCTGCTTTTGTTTTTCTGAATTCAACAACTCCATCAGTCAATGCAAAGATTGTAAAGTCTCTTCCAAGACCAACATTTTTTCCAGGATGATAAGTTGTTCCGCGTTGACGAAGAATAATATTTCCTGCGATCGCAGATTGTCCGCCAAATATTTTTACACCTAATCTTTTGCTTTGTGAATCGCGGCCATTTTTTACCGAGCCTTCACCTTTTTTGTGTGCCATTGTTTAAACTTTTGTTTTTTGTTTTTTGAATATTGAATTTCAAAAAATCAATTATGCAATTGCAGTAACTTTAATGTGTGTGTACTGCGTACGATGTCCGTGTTTTTTACGGAAACCTTTTCTTCTTTTCATTTTAAAAGCGATCACTTTATCACCTTTAATAAGATCTGAAACAATTTCAGCTTTTACAACTGCTGATACATTTGTTCCGGTTGTAACGGTTGATCCGTTTTGAGTTAACAAAACATCAGTAAATTCTACTGAATCACCAGCGTTACCTTCGATGTGTGGAACGTACAAGCTATCACCAGCTTTTACTTTGAATTGTTGACCTGCGATTTTTACTACTGCTAACATATTGAGCCCAAATTTAGGACGGCAAAGGTAAGGTTTTTAGTCTTATTTAATATGTTGTTTTGAATCTTTTTTTCAACAGCTGTGAAATCGCTGGATGCCCCGGCCTCAACCTATTTTAAAAATCCCTAACTTATTAGCTCCTAATGATTTAGGACTTTACAGTTATTACCAGCACTCAATAGTATTTATATTTGTACAAATTTATGCGCTACTTCCTGCGGCTTATACAAATAATATATAGCACTTATGCCATCCTGGTTTTCCTGCTATTAATGCTTATCCTGTTCCCATTCGTATTGCTTACCAGCTTTTTTGGAGAAACAATGCGGGGGAACCTTATATATTATATAGCTACTTTCTGGGCAGATGCCGGTATGCTGCTTTGGGGCATACCTCATAAAACCATTTCCGATAAAGAATATAATCCCGATCACCCTGTTATATTTGTTTTTAATCATATTTCTTACCTGGATATACCAGTGCTCATGAAAACCCTGCGTGACTACCGCATTCGCATACTCGGTAAAATTGAGATGTCTAAGATCCCCATTTTTGGATTTACTTACAGGGCTGCAGTTGTTATGGTCGATCGAAGTGATGCCGATGCAAGAGCAAAAAGTGTAAAGAAACTTAAAGCGGTACTAAAGAAAAATATTTCTGTTGTTATTGCTCCTGAAGGTACGTTTAACATGACTAATAAACCGTTGAAAGAGTTTTATGATGGTGCTTTCAAAATCGCTATTGAAACACAAACGCCCATAAAGCCGGTTATATTTTTAGATACATACGACAGGCTTCATTATAAAAGTATCTTTTCTTTTACACCAGGAAGATCGAGATCCGTTTTTTTGGAAGAGGTATCGGTGAAAGGTTATGATACAAACGATGTGGAAATAGTGAAGCAAAAAGTTTATGATATTATGGAAGCGGCATTGATAAAATACAAAGCAAGTTGGATAAGGGAATAGATTATGGTAACTGAAAATGAAATAGCATTCAATGAAAACAATTCCGGCTATTGGGCCGAAATTATTTTGCCACTGGCATTGCCAACAGTATATACGTATTCTATTCCTGCACATTTATTGCAACATGCAAAAGTTGGTTGCAGGGCCGAAGTTGTTTTTGGAAAAAATAAAAAATATGCAGGCATCATCAGGACGGTCATCAACAAACAACCCGATTATAAAACAAAGCCTTTACTAAATATTCTTGATAATGATCCATTGCTATACCCACAGCAATTGCAATTGTGGAAATGGATCAGTGAATATTATATGTGCTCTGAAGGCGAAGTAATGGCCGCGGCACTACCAGCAAATTTTAAACTAAGCAGTGAAACGATATTGATTTACAATGAAGAAATAGGAGAGGATTTTACCCATTTAACTGACGAAGAATTTTTAGTAACTGAAGCATTGTTGATGAAGAAGCAGCTTCAGCTAACAGAAGTACAGCAGGTATTGGATGCCACACATGTTTACCCGGTCATTAAAAGATTAATTGAAAAAAATGTTTGTTTCATTTGGGAAAAATTAAATGAACGCTACAAAATAAAGAAAGAGAATTATGTTATACTGAACCCCCAGTTTGACAATGATGAATCAATGAGTACCATATTGAACGAATGGAAAGGTGCACCAAAGCAGATGGAACTATTATTGTCATTTTTACATTTACAGAAAACAGAGGGAGAAGTAATACAAACAGCTTTGCTTAAAAAATCAGGCGCAACAGTTGCTCAACTAAAAGGGTTGTCTGATAAAAATATATTGATTGTTGAAAAAAGAGCCATTGATAGAATAAGGTCATTACCAAGAACGCTGCAAATAGATTTTGAATTGAGTGTAGCTCAACAACAATGTCTCAATGACCTGCACAAAGCATTTGACGAAAAGAATGTGTGTCTTTTGCACGGTGTTACAGGCAGTGGTAAAACACAATTGTACATTAAGTTAATAGAAGATTATTTTAATAAAGGCAAACAGGTACTTTATCTATTACCTGAAATCGCATTGACTGCACAGATCATACGCAGGCTGCAAAAACATTTCGGTGGCAATATCGCCATCTATCATTCAAAGTTCAACGACCAGGAAAGAATTGAATTGTGGAACAAGATAAGAAGTGGTGAAGTAAAGATCATCTTGGGTGCAAGAAGCGCTCTCTTCCTTCCATTTAATGATCTTGGATTGGTCATTGTTGATGAAGAACACGACGCTTCTTATAAACAACATGAACCTGCCCCAAGATATAATGCAAGAGATGCTGCTATTTATTATGCAGCTTCCTTTAACGCTAAAGTGCTTTTGGGGAGTGCTACACCTTCTTTGGAAAGTTATTACAATGCTACCCAACAAAAATATGCATTGGTTCATCTTGAAGAAAGATATGGTGGAATAAAACTTCCGGCAATAGAAATTATAAATAGCAGGCAGGTTGCACAAAAAGCCCGCCCGGATAGCCCAGGCGGACGGGGGAAAGTGATGATCAGTCCCCAGTTAAAAGAAGCCATGCAAAAAGACCTGGCTGCAGATAAACAAATCATCCTTTTTCAAAACAGGCGTGGATACAATCCTTATCTTATATGCGGTACCTGTGGTTATATTCCCCAGTGTACACATTGTGATGTATCGTTGACGTTGCATAAATACAGTAATAAACTTCATTGTCATTATTGTGGAAGCACTTATCCCAAACTGGTAGCATGCCCGGCATGTGGTACAACCAACTGGCTTGAAAAAAACTTTGGTACCGAAAAAATAGAAGAACAACTGGAAGAGGATTTTGCCGCCAATAAAATTGCAAGAATGGATGTTGATAGTGTTCGTGGAAAAAATGCACACGATACGTTGATACAATTATTCGAGCAACATCGCCTGGATATTCTTGTAGGAACACAAATGGTTGTAAAAGGCCTCGACTTCGACAATGTAAGCCTTGTTGGGATTTTGGATGCAGATGGTTTGCTGAGCTTTGCAGATTTTCGTGTAAATGAAAGAGGCTTTCAATTGATGGAACAAGTGAGTGGAAGAGCCGGCAGAAAAAATGAACAGGGAAAAGTGATGATACAGGCTGTAAATGTGAATCATCCTGTTATTAAAATGGTAGAACAGCATGATTATAAAAAATTTTATGATTATGAATTAGCCGGGCGAAAGGAATTCTTTTACCCGCCATTTAGCAGGGTTGTTTTGATAACGCTCAAGCACAACGACAAACAATTACTCGATGATGCAGCAGCAAGACTTGCTATGTTATTAAGACAGGACCTGAAAGATTATGTTGATGGCCCCGCAGCACCTGTTGTTGGAAGATTAAGAAATGAATACCTGATGAATATAATGCTAAAACTCCCAAAAGAACCTGGCATGAGCTCAACATATAAAAAAGTAATTCGTAATCATATCAATTTATTGGTTTCTGAAAAACAATATAAAGCGGTTACGGTTATTGTTGATGTGGATCCTTCATAAATGTACGATCTAAGATTTAAGATTTGAAAGACTTCAATAGAATGAATATGTTTTGAATTGAATAATATCTTAGATCTTAAATCTTACATCTTAGATTTGTCACATTTTAATTAATTTGTTCAAATGATTATTCAACAAGACATATCTCTTAAGCATCTAAATACATTTGGCATCGATGTTTGGGCTAAATATTTTTCAATATTTACCAGCATCAATGATTTGCAAGAAATTTTCGAAGGAAACGCCAAAGGCCAAACACCAAATCCATTGATCCTTGGCGGCGGAAGTAATATTCTTTTTACAAAGAACGTAAACGGCCTTGTTCTAAAAAATGAAATCAAGGGTATTGAAAAAATAAATGAAGATGATGATCATGTGTACATACAGGCAGGGGCAGGAGAGAACTGGCACAGCTTCGTGATGCATTGTTTGGAAAATAACTATGCAGGTATTGAGAACCTGGCTTTGATACCAGGCAATGTTGGTGCATCACCTATGCAAAACATAGGCGCCTATGGGGTAGAAATAAAAGATACATTTCATTCACTGGAGGCATTTAATATTGAAGAGAAAAAAACTGTTTCATTCAATAAAGCAGATTGTGCATTTGGTTACAGGGAAAGTGTTTTTAAAAATAAATACAAGGGACAGTTCATAATAACATCAGTCACATATAAGCTTAACAAAAATCCTGTGTTCAATATTTCTTACGGTGCCATAAAGGAAGAACTTGAAAAAATGAAGCTGCATGAATTAAATATCAGAAACATTGCACAGGCAGTAATGAATATTCGCTCCAGTAAATTACCCGATCCCAAAGTGATTGGTAATGCAGGTAGCTTTTTTAAAAATCCCGAGATAGATATCATTTTATTTGAGAAACTGCTGGCACAATTTCCAAATATTGTCGGCTATAAATTGAATGATGGTAAAGTAAAACTTGCTGCAGGTTGGCTCATTGAACATTGTGGCTGGAAGGGCTATAGAAAAGGCGATGCCGGTTGCCATGAAAAGCAGGCACTCGTACTGGTCAATTACGGAAATGCAAAGGGCTCAGAAATCTTTGATCTAAGCACCGAAATATTAATGAGCGTAAAAGATAAATTCAATGTAACCCTGGAAAGAGAGGTCAATATCATTTAAATATTATGCCGGGTCTGTTTTTGCGATATTGTTTCGTTTATAAATTTTATTCAACAACCCTTTTCCTGATGCAGTAAGCCTGTTGTGCGAAGTAAGGTAATGAATAACCTTGTGTTCAAGCCAATGATGAAGTGGTAATAGTATCGCCGCCAGCAGGATCATAAATGCAAGGTCTTTCCAGGGTTCTCCTTTTGTAAGCCCGTAGATATTTTTTTTGAAGACAAGAAAAATAAATTCAAAGAACATCAGGAATGCAAAGAAGCCGATCATTTTAATGGTGGCTGCAGAAACTTTAAACATTCCCATCATTACTAATACAATAAACAAACTTATGATGCCAATAATAATAAGTATGTACTGAACATTATGGCGTTTGTGCTTCGCCTCCAGTTCTTCTTTTTCCAGCCTTGCTAATCTTTGTTGTTCATCTGCTACTTCAACCTGTAACATATCTTTTTCTTTTCCAAGTTTTTCAAGACTGTCTTTATATTTATGATAAAGTGAAGAATAAGTAAAAGCTCCCTTATAATCACCTTTGCTTTGGTATACTGAATCTATTTGCGCTACTACAAGTCCCATTGATTGCAATTCGCCAATTGATTCAGACATTTGTTTTGCTTTTAATAAATAATCAAGCGCTTTATCATACTCATTAGTTTTCCTGTAAAGCAGCCCCAACTGGTAAACATATCCAAACTGGTTACCGCTGTTTACGCCGCTTTCAAAAAAGGGGGCCACTTTATTATAATAATATTTTGCAGAATCATAATTGCCAAGTTGCATGTATATGTAGCCGTAAGACTGGTCGATAAAATGTCCAAAATTAACCGCCACTAAAAATTCTTTCAGTTGTGGGTGCTCATTGAAATATTCTAATGCTTTTTGTGGCTGGTCGGCGGCAAGATAATTATTTACAATGCTCCTGTATACGAGTGCTTTTATTGGTTCAAATTTTAAAGAATCGGCAATTTTAATGCAACGTTCATAAAAAGTCATAGCCATTTCATAATTTTTCTTTGCTGCATATAAATCGCCAATGCCAACCAGGTCCTGTATTTTATTATAAGGATTTTGTCCCGATTTGATCAGCTCCAGTTTTTGCATTGCCTTTACCTTATAGTCGATCGCTTTGTCATAATCTTCTATTGCTGCATAAAAAGCAGATAAACGCCCATATCCTGATCTTTGTAAATAAGGGTTTTTAAGATCTTCGGCGATCCTTAGTGAGGTCATATAATTTTTAAGCGCAAGTATCTTTTCATTCTTCAATAAATAAATAGATCCATATTCAAGATGAACCCTTGCCTGCAGACTGTCATTTTTTAAGAGGGTAACATATGAATACGCCTGGTTACAATAGTTCAAAGCTTTTTCAGCATCGGGTATGGCCCTTGAAATTTCTGACAGGCAGATATAGGAACTTACTGTTTGTTCATCCATTTTATTCTTCTTTGCAAGTTCAAGTGCCTGCATGTAAAAATTAGTACTCTTATCAATATTGTCTTTTCTTCCTGATAAATTAGAATACCTGTCGCCATTTGCTATGAATGCTTTTACCATTAATTTACGGTCGCGACTCATTTCGGCTATTTCAATCATCTGCTGGCCGTATTTATCGGATTCCGGTAAACTCACGTTCATGAGTGTACGGCTGAGATAACCCAGCTGTGTTACCTTTTCTTCATCGGTCTTTGCTTTTGCAAGTTCTCTTTTAAAAGAGTCAATTACAGCTTTTTGAGATAGTGCTGAAAATGAAATGAAAATTCCAAAAAGGAGGAAGTATATTTTTCTCATGGTTCAAATTAAGGTTTTTTCGCAAATTTATCCTGGGCCACAAAGGCACGAAGGCTCAAAGAGGCACAAAGAAAAACTTTGTGTTACTTTGAGCCTTCGTGCCTTTGGCGAATTGATATGATCAATTAAAATCTTCCTCGCTAAAATCCTCTTCCCCAAAATGCTGCGTTCCCATATTCAGCATGCTCCCCATCAGGTCCTTGAATTCAATCTTACCTTCTACTATTTTTTTGCTGATGAGTGAATAACCGGCAAGTCCATGTAAAACAAATTCCATGAGCAATGCGTTTTCTTTTTCATCTGCAGCATTGTAAAATTTTTTGACCAACGCATGCAATCCATCAACTTTATATAGTAGCTGGATCTTGTCTTCGTCTCTTGTTTCTAAAAATATATTCAGGTTATTGCCGGCGTCAAACCATCTTGTAATTGATCTGTAGGGATTATCTGCGGGCTGTGTTTCTTTTACTTTTTTCTTCTTTAACGAATCAGGATTGGGAAAGTACTGAACAAATTGTGTGCGGATAGACTTTTCTAAAAGATTATAGGCAACCTGGTAAGGTCCTTCCTGTTCTCCCTCATAAACCAATTCAATTTTACCAGTGATAGAAGGAATGATGCCGGTAAGATCGCTTAACCATACCTGTGTTGTCTTTTCATTATTAACGATCGCACGGCGTTCTGCAGCACTGATCGCATTTTCATAAGCGGAAATCGTTAGCCTTGCGCTCACACCACTTTTTTTATCTACCAGTTCATTTTCTCTTGCTTCAAAGGCAACCTGCTCAATTAATCTTTTTATAAGGTCACTGATTTTTACTTTATCATGTTGCTCTTGTATGATATCAGCTTCCTGTGAAGTAATGGCCAGGGATGTTTCCAATGATCTTGGATAATGGGTGAGGATTTGGCTTTCGATCCTGTCCTTTAAGGGTGTTACAATGCTTCCGCGGTTGGTATAATCTTCGGGGTTTGCAGTAAATACAAACATTACGTCCAGTGGTAGCCGCAGTTTAAAACCACGTATCTGCAGATCGCCTTCTTCAAGGATATTGAATAGCGATACCTGTATTCTTGCCTGCAGGTCGGGTAATTCATTGATAACAAAAATGCTCCTGTTGCTTCTTGGGATAATGCCATAATGCAACACCCGTTCATCAGCAAAGCTTAGTTTTAAGGTCGCTGCTTTTATCGGGTCGATATCTCCAATGAGATCTGCAACGCTAACGTCGGGGGTTGCCAGTTTTTCACCATATCTTTTGCTGCGGTGCAGCCATTCAATAGGTGTGTTGTCGCCTTCTTTTTCTATAAGGTCCAGAGCATATCTTGAAACTGGATTGAACGGATCATCATTGATCTCACTTCCTGCAATCACCGGAATATATTCGTCAAGCAGATCGATCATTTGCCTGGCCATACGTGTCTTTGCCTGCCCACGCAAACCAAGGAATAAAATATTGTGCCTGCTGAGTAATGCTCTTTCGGTATCAGGTATCACTGAATCTTCATAGCCGAGAATTCCGGGAAATGGATTTTCCTTTGCTTTGATCTTGCTGATAAGGTTAGCTCTTATTTCATCTTTAATAGACCTTGAAATGTATCCGCTCTTTTTTAATTCGCCGATTGTTTTGATTTTGCTTATGTCCATTTTTTACTTTTATGTAGTTGTGTTTAATTTATGTTCGATATCATTTCACGCAAAGCCGCTAAGAAAAATACATAAGTTCGCTAAGTGTGCTTTCCGATCTTTGCGAATCTTTTATGCTTTGCGTGAAACCATTAATAAACCGTTTTTCTCTTCCCACTCTCAAAATCCTTAAATATAAACGCTCCCAGTTTATCCAATGACGCAAAAAATGCTTTACCATTATTTGTCTCGGTAAATTCCTGTACAAAACGTTGCAGGTAAGGATCACTTGCGATCATAAAAGTGGTGATGGGTATCTTTAATTTTTTACATTGTGTGGCGAGGCTCATACAACGATTGAGTATTTTCCTGTCGACACCAAAACTGTTCTTGTAATATTTACTTCCAACTTTTAAACAGGTGGGTTTACCATCTGTGATCATGAAGATCTGTTTATTTGGATTGCGTCGCTTACGCAATAACTCCATTGCTAGTTGTAATCCTGCAACGGTATTTGTATGGTAAGGGCCAACCTGTAAATAGGGCAAATCTTTGATTTCAATTGTCCAGGCATCATTGCCAAATACAACAATGTCCAATGTATCTTTTGGATATTTTGTTTGTATCAGTTCACTCAATGCCATTGCAACTTTTTTTGCTGGTGTGATGCGATCTTCTCCATACAAGATCATTGAATGAGAAATATCGATCATCAATACCGTTGATGTTTGCGATTTAAAATCTGTTTCCCTTATTTCAAGATCATCTTCATGCATACTAAAACTATCAATGCCGTGATTGATCTGTGCATTGCGTATAGATTCTGTAAAATCTATTTGTTCCATTGTATCACCAAACTGGAAAGGTCTTGTTTCAGGATTTATTTCATCGCCACCACCGGGTTTAAATGTATTGTGATTGCCCTGTTTTGTTTTTTTTAGTTTACCGAAAATTTCTTCGAGGCTTCTTTTACGAATACCACGTTCTGTTTTAGGAGTAATTTTTATCTCACCGTTTTGCCTGTTCTCATCTATATATCCTTTCTCTTTCAGGTCCTCCAGAAAATCACCAATGCCATATTTGTCATCGGTAAGTTTATATTCTTTATCAAGTTCATTCAGCCATTGCATGGCTTCATTAAAATCGCCACTGGTATGTGTAAGCAATTGCATGAAAAGATCCAGTAGTTTTTCAAAACTGCTTTTTTGATTTGCTGATGGATCGTATTTAGAGAAGTTGAAGCCGAGCATGGGTGGTAAGTTTACAGGTTAACTGGTTAATAGGTTGATAAGGTTAAATGGTTGATGGAATTTAAAAGGATATTAGCCTTATTAACCCTGTTAACTTTTCAACCCTGCCAACCTAAGCTCCACAAGTTACGTAACAAATTATTCCTTCGTTTTGTTGCTGTGTTAAATAAAAAGTCCCGCGATGATATCACGGGACTTTTTAATATGGTGTTGTAGTTGAAAAGTTAACTGCTTGACATGTTAACCAGTCAACTTTTTACCTGTTCTGACTATCTGGTGTTACCGGCTGAGTAGAACCCGGCTTCGGTGTCTCAATCAACGGGGGCATTTTAAACTGCTGTTCAAATTGCATCAATCCTTTCAATAAATTCTGATTGCGTTCTTCTTCATAACTAAGGATATCTCTTCTTGTATCAGAAAGGCTTTGATAGTACGCAACCTGCTGTTCCATATCCTTTCTCAGGTTCTTTGATACTTTTGCAGCAAGCGCAGAATCGCCAGCCCTGTATGCGGCGTATAAAAATTGCATGGAGATCTGGTTGTGCTGCTGGCTGCGGCTCACGTAGCCATAAGGGAAATTTTCATCCAGCATCATCTTGTCGCATTTGTTCAATAATTTTTTAGCATCTTCCATCCTGCCCGAATTGGCAAGGTCGGTAGCAGCCTGTGCATATCCAAGCCTGATGCTGTTCAAATGACGACGGTTCTCTTCATCATAAAAAACACCTGGTTTATCTGCATTTCCAAATTTGAATTTGTTCATCATCTTATCCATTACCCAATCTTCGTTTGTTCCACCGTTAGATATTGGAACAAGACGGTAAGTAAGTCCATCTTGTCTTAAGTAACTCTGGAAACCAAGTTCACCATAAGGAGATGTAAAATAGATAGGGCGTTTCCATTTGTTGGCGGCGATGATATTTAAAATAGCAGCATCATTTTTATACAATGCGCCTTTTGGAATATCAAACCTGATCTCGTTTAATACAGCTGTATCAGTTGCATTCACAGTTCCGTTTTGTCTTACAACATTAAGATCAACAGGAACCTTTACTTTTTTGCAAGGAAATACGTTTACAGAATTACCATCTCTTGTTTGCTCCATCCTGGATGGATCATCACTTCCTGCATAATCCTTCATCATGGTATAAAGATCCATGTATTGATTTTGATCAACAGCCGGGTTTGGTGCAAAGTATACAACATCCCTGTTGGAACCTTCGATCTGTGATGGCGACCATATAGCATCAATAGGAGCGCTTTGATTTACTTTATATCTAAGTTGATTGATATACCAATCTGTTCCCAAAAGACTGCTGTTGATCACACGCACATCGGGCCTGATGCCTTCTACTTCCTGCGCATACCATAGAGGGTAAGTGTCGTTATCACCAAAAGAAATCAGGATCGCATTTGGAGCACAGCTTTCAAGATAATCTGTTGCAAGATCTCTTGCCAGTAATTTATGGCTGCGATCATGATCATCCCATTCCTGGCTTGCCATGATAACAGGAACTGCCAATGTGCAAATTGCTCCTGCGATCAAACCTGCTGTTGCGGAATTTTTTATTCCTTGTTGTAATAGTTCTTTTACATAAAGAACACCAAGGCCGATCCATATTGCAAATGCGTAGAAGGAACCTACATAAGCATAATCCCTTTCACGTGGCTGGTTACCCGCCTGGTTCAGGTACAGGCAAATTGCAAATCCTGTAAAGAAGAAAAGCAAGCCTGTGATGAGTGCATCTCTTTTATCTTTTTTTATCTGGTAGAATAAACCAAGCAACCCTAAGATCAAAGGAAGTGCGTAAAGGTTATTATTTGCCTTGTTGTGTTTAAGGCTATCAGGTAATTTATCCTGGTCGCCCAAACGCATCTGGTCAAAAAAGCCGATACCTGTTTTCCAGTTACCGTCTCTCACATTACCCATAGTTACGCCTTGTACATCGTCTTGTTTTCCTGTAAAATTCCACATGAAATAGCGCCAGTACATCCAATTGATCTGGTAGCTCATGAAGAAGCTGATATTTTCCGACATGGTTGGTGGTCTTTCCCAATTACCTTCCTTGTCTTTACTTATACCAATAAAGTTTGCATAGTAATCTGCATGCCCCTGGTCATTGCTCTGGTCCCACATACGAGGTAAAAAGTGAATGTCTTCCGGTGCATATACATAATCTACTTTTCTTCCTTTCTTTTCATATTTACCATTTGACCTGATGTATGTTTCAGTGATCTTGGTATCCTGTATCTGTGCTGTAAAATCCTGCCCGAATAAAATAGGCCAGTCACCGTATTGTTCACGGCTCACATATCCTACAAGGCTCACAGGATTATCTACATTGAACATATCTACAGAAGGATCTGCACTGCTGCGGATCATGGTTGTAAAATAAGTAGAGTATCCAAGCAACATGAACACGAAACTCCACAAACCAAGTTTTAAAAAGTTCCAGTTTTTTCTATTGGCGATCCTGAGACCGAAATATACCAACACGCCGATCAGTACAAAGAAAAACGCAAAGCCGGAGTAGAATGGTAATCCAAAATCATCTACAAATAATATATCCATATTACCAGCACCTTTGATACTCCAAACAATTACTGCTTTTTGTACCACGCCGGTGATCACACAACCGATAAGGAAAGCAAAAAGCGTTTTCCATTTGGTAACGGTATATCTTTTATAATAATAGATAATTACAATAGCAGGTATGGTGAGGAGGTTGAGCAAATGCACACCGATCGATAAGCCCATCAGGTAAAATATGAGGATGATCCACCTGTCGGCTTTTGTAAAATGGCCTTTGATGCCTTGTTCTTCTTCTTCAGTTACATTTTGCTCCCATTTCACCATTGCCCAAAAAACAAGTGCAGTAAAAAAAGATGAAAGTGCATAAACTTCACCTTCTACTGCGCTGTACCAAAATGAATCAGAGAAAGTATATGCAAGTGCTCCAACAATACCTGCAGCCATTACTGCAATTATTTTATCATTGCTGAGTTCGGTGCCATCTTTCTGTACCATCTTTTTTGCAAAGTGTGTAATGGTCCAGAACAGGAATAGAATTGTAAAACCACTCGCAAGTGCGCTCATCAGGTTAATACCTGTGGCAGCATGATGAGGATCAAATGGCGCCATGAACAACCTGCCGATCAGTACGAATAGAGGCGCTCCCGGTGGATGCGGTATTTGCAGTTTGTATGCACTTGAAGCAAATTCACCACAATCCCACAAACTGCCGGTGGCTTCCATGGTCATGATATACACTGCACATGCAATTAAACAGATCGCCCAGCCGGTAATATTGTTGATTCTTTTAAAATTCATAGTTTTTGGGTTAGTATTATAAGTCGGCAAATATAATCATGTTTGCATTTGGGTAGCGACCTCTGGTAATTTTTATCGGATTTTTTAAGGGGACAATCGGCAGACGGGAATCGGCAATCGGGAACCGGCAATTAGAAATCGTCAAACGGGAATTGTCAATCGTCAATTGTTTAACCCCGACTGCGGCTAGTCAGCAATCTTCAATCGACCATAATAAAAAAGTGTAGTTTCAAAATTTATTAAACTGATGATCTAAAAAATTTCGATTGCCGATTCCCGATTGCTGATTCCCGTATCTTTATCTTCAATGAAAAAAGCATTCCTACAACTACACATTGCCGTTTTCCTTGCCGGCTTTACCGCAATATTGGGAAAGCTTATACTTTTAAATGAAGGTTTATTGGTTTGGTATCGCATCCTGCTTACCATACTTATCCTGGGTACGATCATGTTTTTTAAAAAGGAGTTGGATCGTATCAGCTGGAAGGATTTTCTAAAGATTGGTGGAGTGGGTTTCCTGATCGCTTTACATTGGGTTTGTTTTTACGGAAGCATTAAATATGCAAATGCATCTGTAGCGCTTGTATGCTTATCGGCCGCAGGTTTTTTTACCGCTTTGTTTGAGCCTTTGCTCTTAAAAAAGCGGTTTGTATTTATTGAATTACTTATTGGTATTGTTGCAATTGCAGGCATTTATCTCATATTTGATTTTCATCCTCAATACAAGGTTGGGATCATCTTTGGAATCGTCTCTACCATTGGCGGTTCTATGTTCCCCATTCTTAATAAACAGCTGTTGAACCGGTTTTCTGCGAAGACACTTACGCTGTATGAATTAACCGGTGGTCTTATTATATTAACATTGATCCTGCCCATGTACTTATCTCAATTTGAAGCTACTTATTATATACCTTCTGCAACAGATTGGGCCTGGCTGCTTGTGCTTGCATATATATGTACCGTGCTATGTTTTGATCTCCAGCTGAGCGCTCTGAAAAAAATATCTGCCTTTACCGCAAACCTTACTTATAACCTGGAGCCGGTGTATGGGATCATACTTGCATTTATCTTTTTTCATGAAAACAAATTATTGCATAAACAGTTTTTCTGGGGATTGGGTTTGATCATTGCTGCGGTCGTTTTGCAAATGATAAGAGTGGTAAGGCATGCAGGAAAGGAAAAGGGGGATAAACTGGCAGTCATAAATCCAGGGTAGGGAGTAAGGAATAAGAAAGTTAATCATATTGAAAATGGTTTACTTTCTTATTCCTTATTAAAAAGCTTCTTAAGAATGTTATTTTATAAATAACAGGCAACCGGTTATTGCGATTCTCTACTTATTATTGAATAATTATTTTACTTGATCCTTTGCTGGTTTGCAAATAATAAATGCCGGGTGATAATTTACCCGTATCAATATATTGTATACCTGTTTTCAATACCAAACGCTGAACTACCTGGCCCGTACTGTTTGTAATAATAGCTATTGTATTTTGTAATGAACCATCGTAAACTTCAATGGTTATGGTGCCTCTTGCCGGGTTATTTAAGATTGAATAATACTCTCCTGGTTTTGGCATTTTTAATTTGATGACATTCGAATAGCTAAATTTTCCGTCAATATCAATCATCTTTAACCTGTAATATTCGATCGGGGTCCGCATTTTTGTTTCGTAACTATAAGTATGATTTTCATAGCTATATGACAGTATATTTCCATTTTTTTCGAAATTGATTCCATCAATGCTTCGCTCAATATCAAAAGAGTATGTGTTCGTTTCGTTCGTTGTTTTCCACGACAATTGTGCGTTTTTATTGGTACTGTTATAATAACCATTAAATGAAACGAGGTGAAGTGGTACGATAGAAAGGATATGTGTGGTTGCGGTATTTGTTACAACCGGGCTATTAAAGTCAAAATAAATAGATGCATTATTAGGTATGTTGGCACCTGTCGCCACATTTGAATTAGGTTTTACCCTGAACTTAATAAAGCCATGACTGGCTGGCTCATTGCTGTTCATGTCAGGGAGATTTATATTATCGAATTTAAATGTCAGTTTGCGTCCCTGTTGTTTCACATTACATAAATGAGAGGCGCTTTGAATCTGAACAGTAGAAGTATTTAATAAAGTACTGAGGTCATCTGTTATACGTATGTTTCGGGCCGTGGTCGTTCCTGTATTCTGAAAACGGATAAGGTATTCAATATATTTACCACTGCTTACTTCCTGGAGGGAAAGATTGGTGGTGGCTTTTTTATCGTTTGGATCGTATGATGAGAGTATTACAGAAGAATCTGTCGCTGTTGCAACAGCGCTACTTGCTGTGATCGTGGCAGTAGCATAAAGCATATCGCCCATGCTGGCTCCGGCATCAACAGTAAAATGCATATTGGCCCAATCAATATCTGCGGGTGTAAAATTGGATGTTGAAAAAGAAACAGTATTACCATTGTTAACTGCTCCGGGCGGGCCACTTACAAAGTGTAAACGGTTGTTATCATAATTCAAAACAAGATTCGGAGATAGCGTAGTGGTTCCCAGGTTTTCAAAACGTATAGCGTAAGAGAATGGTTCGCCAGGAACCGGGTCGTAAAGCGGCACAATTGAAATGGTTAAGCTATCCACATTTGCTGTGGGTTGCAATGCAATTAAATCATATGCAACGGTATCAAAACTGGTGAAGCTGTAATTGATGGATGATGGTACAGCATTATAATAAGTGGGTGAAACAATATGTAAAACATTGTTGCCGGAATCAGCTACAACTGCAAAATAACCGTCATCATTTGAATAAGCAATATTGCCATTTGATAAATAGACCTTTACATTTGACTTGTAATTTTCCCCTGCGTCTTTCATACCATTGCTGTTATTGTCATAATAAAGCCTGCCGGTCACTACAGGGTTGCTTTCGCATTCATAAGGATTATTCAATGCTGTACAAAGAGGAAGTGTAGTGCTGCTGCCGGCTAGAACATAATTGCCGCTATTGGGTAAACATAGAATATCGTTCCAGGCATAGTTGAGGCTTTGTAATGATGCAGGCAGGTGGGGCAGGCAATGTAAGTCGCATGAACTGCAGCTTAATGTTTGCAATCCATTAGGAAGTTTTGGTAAAGATGTAATACCTGTTCCTATTACAGCACCGCCGGGGTTAGTTGCTTTTGTATTGGAGCAATCCAGGTAAGTTAGATGAGCCGGAAGATCAGGCAATGATGTAAGTGCATTATATCCACAAATAAGGGTGCGCAAAGAATCGGGTAAGGGCGGTAAACTTCCTAATATAAGTTGAACATCTTCCGGGTTTGTATGATAAAGTTGACCGACACAATTCAGGTAACGCAGGGTATTGGGTAATGCTGGTAGTCCACTGAGCCTGCCATTTGAACAATCGAGGTATTTAAGAGAATTATTTAAAACGATACTGGTCAGGATATGATCCAGGGGTGCGTAATCGAATTGGCTTCCGCAAATCAAAGTGTCAACCTGGGTGCCTGCAATATTTACACTGCTTAAATGATTGCCTGTGCACCTGAGGTATCTTAAAGAGGCTGGTAAAGGGGGGAGGCTGCTTAACCACTGGTTGCCTGTACAGGTAAGGCTTTGTAATGTTGATGGTAATGACGGCATAACATCCCCTGAGCCAATGTATGACAATTGAATAAGGTTTGGAGGGAAAGTTCCTCCCATAATAACGCCATTGTTGTAAACGCATTGCAATGAAGTGCATGATACAAAGTATTGCATGTACAGGATAACGTCACCAAAACCATCATAGGTGAGACCAGTAAGTGTTACCGAGGTCGCAGAACGCATGGCAACATTCGTCGTATCCAGGTATCCGGTACCGTTATCATAATAAATAGACCCTGGGTAATTGTTATACATCCATTCGGTAAACTGGCTGGGAGAAACAGGTATATATTGTGCTTTTACAACGGTGTTATTGGTTAATAACAAAAAAAAGATGGCAATTAGGATATAGAGCTTTCGCATATAGGTAGAATTAATAAATTACCCTTTAAGATAACGCATTTTTAAATAATGGAAAATTTTTATACTATGAATTCGAGCCTGGCAATAATATAATCCCGTATGGGCCGATGCCTGTTCAGGATTGCTACCATTATAAATAAACAGTTTCAGTTTCTACCGTTGCAAACTTTTTAAACATGGCACTTACGCCGCAATATTTATCTTGTGATAAGCTGATGGCTTTTTCCATTTTGGGACGGTCCTTTTCAGCGAGCTTTATTTTGTAGATGATCTTTACATCCTTGTACATTTTTGGATGTTCTTCAGTAAGAGAGGCGGTAATATCTATGGAGAAATCACTAAAATCCACTTTCATTTTATTAAGAATGGAAACGATATCAATACCGGTACAGCCTGCCAGTGAGGCAAGCATCAGCCGTTTGGGGCTGGGCCGGTTTCCTGTTCAGGAATGTCATGACTGTCCATCGTTATTTTATGATTATTGATACTGGATGTAAAGGACATGCCCTGGTTAAAAACGGTGCTTACATGATGGCTCATATTATCAGGATTTTACGGTTATTTGTAGCCTGTGAGGGGTCAATTTACTTTATTTATCCCCAGATTTACAAAAATAGTTGATATTAAACGTTTATTAATTAAGTAAAATGCTTACCTTCGCCGTCCAAAATTTAGGAATATGGCAAGAGTATGTCAGGTAACAGGAAAGAAGCCGATCACGGGCAACAAGGTTTCTCACTCAAATATTAAGACAAAACGCAGGTTTTTACCAAACCTACAAACAAAGCGTTATTTCTTAGCAGAAGAAGATACATGGGTAACTATGAAAATATCTTCAGAAGCAATCAGGACCATCAATAAGAATGGTCTATATTCTGTAGTAAAAGAAATGCGTGCTGCAGGTGTAAAAATCTAATAAGCGTTTTAAAAAATAACACAAAATGGCAAAGAAAGGAAACAGGGTACAGGTAATCATGGAATGTACAGAACACAAGGCAAGTGGACTTGCTGGTACAAGCCGTTACATCACTACCAAGAACAAAAAGAATACTCCTGAGCGTATGGAGTTGAAAAAATTCAACCCGATCTTAAAGAAGGTAACTGTTCACAAAGAAATTAAATAATAAACCGAGTTGATGATGGGTTAATGAGTCTTAATTGATTCATTTTCAAATTTTCAAATCTTCAAATTACAATTATGGCTAAAGCAGCTAAAACCGCAATAAAAACCAAAGATCAGAAAGCAGCAGCGGATGCAAAGAACTGGAGCAAAGTAATACGTACATTACGCAGCCCAAAAACAGGCGCCTATACTTTTAAAGAGGCGATCGTTCACAAGGATAAGATCAAAGAATTTCTTACAAGCTAAGTAATTCGCATATGAAATAATATTTATAAAGCTGTTCTGTTTATTCAGAATGGCTTTGTTTGTTTAAGATGGATACGGGATACATGATACCGGATACGGGAAAAAATTCTTATCCTGAATCCCGGATCCCGTATCTCGAATCCTATCACCAGCATCAAATCATCATCATGGGAATTCTCAATAAACTATTCGGCAAAAAAGAGCAGAAGGAATCACTCGACCAGGGACTGCAAAAAACCAAGGAAGGATTTTTTAGTAAAATAGCAAAAGCGGTAGCCGGAAAAAGCACTGTTGATGAAGAAGTATTGGATGATGTGGAAAATGCATTGGTAAGCGCCGATGTTGGAGTGGAAACAACTGTGAAGATCATTGACCAGTTGGAAAAACGTGTTGCAAAGGATAAATACCTTAATACGAGTGAACTCAATAATATTTTAAAACAGGAGATTCAAAATTTATTGGTGGCTGCACCACAGGATACCAGTTATACCAATTACGAACTGCCTGCCGGCCATAAGCCACATGTTATTTTAGTTGTTGGGGTGAATGGCGTTGGTAAAACAACCACCATCGGCAAGCTTGCTCATAATTTTTCACTGGCAGGAAAAAATGTTTTGTTGGGAGCTGCTGATACTTTCAGGGCCGCGGCTGTAGACCAGCTTACGATCTGGAGTGAACGTACCAATGTTCCCATTGTAAAAAAAGAAATGGGTAGTGACCCTGCTTCAGTAGCATATGATACAGTAGTAAGCGGCGTTGCACGCAATTCCGATGTGATCATCATTGATACTGCCGGCCGCCTGCATAATAAATTGCACCTGATGGATGAACTCACCAAGATCAAGCGGGTTATACAAAAGACAATTCCTGAAGCGCCGCATGAAGTTTTACTTGTATTGGATGGAAGTACCGGTCAGAATGCATTGGAGCAAGCCAAACATTTTACTGCCGCCACAGATGTAAGTGCTTTGGCCATCACCAAACTTGATGGCACAGCAAAAGGTGGTGTTGTAATTGCCATTGCAGATCAATTTAAAATACCGGTTAAATTTATTGGTGTTGGAGAAAAAGCAGAAGACCTGTTGGTTTTCGATAAACAGGATTTTGTAAATGGGTTGTTCAACATTGAGTAAAAGAGAGGAGCTCCCAAGACTAGGAGCTCCGTTTACCAAAACTAACTGCTTATGAGAAAATCTTTATTATCAGATTTGAGACATAAAGGTATAAACGATTAATATCATTGCATGTTAATTGATAGCCAATAAATGTTTAAGAAGAGGTTAAAGAAAGTTGATAAGTTGATAGGGTTGATAAAGTTAATAAGGGATATTCCTATATCAACTTTATCAACCCTATCAACTTTTTAACCTGTAGAAAAAATACTTTAGTAAATCGTTTTTACAATTAGTATAAACAGGCCATAGATCATTGTCGTAACAAAGATGCCCTTGGCAGTTTTATCTTTTCCTGAATTAATATATAGTGTAAACATTAATGCACTTAGCAGAAGTGAAAGACTCAATCCTACGGTTAATGTTCTGAAACCTGGTTCATAAACAAGGAACTGGAAAGTTTCTTTAAAAGTAAATACACCAAACTTATATATTTTAAATAACAGCAAACCCAGCAATGGCGCAATAAGCCCGATGATCATTCCGAAAATAAAATTGTCTTTCTTAAATATCATTTGAATAAGTTACTTTTTTCGAGTTGTTTCTTTAGCGTATAATTGGTAAGGTCAAATTGAACGGGCACTGCGCTTACATAGCCATGTTCCAAAGCCCATACATCCGTATCTTTTCCTTTGTCAAAATTCTTGAACTCTCCTGTGAGCCAGTAATATTTTTTACCATGCGGATCCACACGCTCGGCAAAATCCTCTTCATATTTTGCATAAGCCTGTTTGCAAACTTTGATGCCTTTTATTTTTTCAGCTGGTAATTTGGGAATGTTCACATTCAATAAAAAATGTTTTTCCATTTTTTTATCCAGGATGGAACTTACAATTTTATGAACAGTTTGTTTTGCTCCTGTAAAGTCTGCGTCATAATTATAATCCAGTAAAGAAAATCCAATACTTGGAATACCTTCTATGGAAGCTTCCATGGCAGCCGACATGGTACCACTATAAATTACGTTGATAGAATGATTGGCCCCGTGGTTAATGCCGCTGAGACAGAGGTCGGGTTTTCGATGAAGTATTTTATCAACAGCAAGCTTTACACAATCTACCGGGGTGCCGCTGGTTTGCCAGGCTTCTACACCATCAAACAAATTCATTTTGTTCATGCGCAGGGGAGAGCCGATCGTGATCGCATGCCCCATGCCACTCTGCGGACTATCTGGAGCTACAACTACTACCGTTCCAAGTTCTTTTACCGCTTCTACAAGGCTTCGGATACCCTTTGATGTTATATCGTCATCATTCGTAATAAGAATGATTGGCTTTTCTTTCTTTTTCGCCATTGTATTTTCCTCCTGATAAATTACTTTAAAGATTAATTGAATCCTCTTAACAAGGGCCTTGCTATTTCTGTACGGAATGGCCATGGTATGGCTGCCAGGATGAGCAGGAGCGCCAATCCAAAGAACAAAAGCATTTTTTTATGTTTGGCAGCATCTGTTGAGGCTTTTTTTACAGAGGTCCTTCCTACGTGTACAAGTATCCAGGCAAGGATCATCATGGATGCGTGCTCTACCGTAAAAAAACGCATAGCCGTATCTTTCATAACTGCTCCTCCTTTCGATTTAAGCATGTCGAACCAGGGATTCACAAAATACAACACCAGTCCAACCAGTAATTGTATATCGCAACAGATCATGAAGAATAAGTTGCTCCTGTTATCATTGGCCGAGTAGGCCCTTTTGCTCATTACACCCGTTAAGGCATTTATAAGCGTCCATACACCAAATAATAAAACAGCCCAGCGCAAAATATTATGTAATACAAGAACCGTTTGCATTCCGTTTGTGTTTTGCAGCAAAAATAAGGACTCAAAATTTAATTGCCAGAAATGATTAATAAAAGCTGTTTCATAAGAATTTTTACTTACGATATAAGCGAATGATAGATACGCGGATGACACGGGTGCGGCGGATAAACACGGATCAATGTTGCTTGCGCAACATATCACTGCAAATAAAACATACCAGGCCTATAGGAGAAGTATCTGCAATTTTTTGGAACAAAAAATAAATCCGTGAGTATCTGCCGCACCCGTGTCATCCACGTTCCCATCATTCGCATAGATCAAATACAGGGAAAAATAAATTTTGATAAACTAAACTATTTAGTATATTTGTACTAATCAAATTAGTTAAATCATGTCAAAAGCCGGATTAAACTTAAAGTACCTCCGTAAACTTCGGGGATGGACCCAGGAAGAATTTGCAAATAAATTAAACATCAAACGATCATTGATTGGCGCTTATGAAGAAGAGCGTGCAGATCCGAGACTGGATGTACTCGAGATCGTTGCAGATATGTTTAAATTAAGCCTGGATGAATTGCTGCTGAAAGATGTCAGCAACATCAATAATTCTAATAGTTATTTGATGAAACGCCGACAGCAAAAAATGATGACTGCCGAAAGGAACGTTATTCATTTTGTTCCAATAAAAGCTGCGGCCGGTTATATGACGGGTTATGCAGACAGCGAATTCATTGATGAGTTAAATACGTTTACCCTTCCAATGCTATCGGGAGGTAATTACCGTGCTTTTGAAATTATTGGAGACAGTATGTTGCCTACACCAAGCGGGAGCATTATTGTTGGAGAAAAAGTAGATTCAATGGATGATGTGAAAAATAACAATGCGTATATTGTTGTGAGCCGCAATGAGGGGATCGTATATAAAAGAATTGTAAAGAATAACCGCAGCAAGGCAAAAGTTTCTCTTGTGAGTGACAATCCAAGTTACCAACCTTACCAGGTAAATGCCGATGATATTGTAGAATTATGGCAGGCACAGGTTGTGATTGGCAAGGTTGCAACGCAGCAAAGATGGGACGTAAATTCACTGGCAAATCTTGTTAATAACTTACAGGACCAGGTGAGTACTTTAAAGAAGAAGATGAACTAGTTTTATTTGATGGAGAAGATGTTGACATGTTGACAAAGTTGATAGGGTTTAAAAGGATAATTCCTTATTAACCCGGTCAGCCATATCAATTTTTCAACTTCTCATAACAACATAACTTATAGCAAAACCAGATACATCGATTAATAAATTAAAAAAACAGTTATGATCAAATTACAAATTGTGGGCAATCTTGGTAAAGATTGTATCGTGAAAGAAGTGAACGGAAAAAATGTCATCAATTTTAGCGTAGCGCATACAGAGCGCTTTAAAGACAACCAGGGAAATCAAAAGGAGAGAACAACCTGGGTAGAATGTGCGTATTGGACAGATAGGACCGCCGTTGCTCAATACCTTACAAAAGGCAAAACTGTTTATGCAGAAGGAGCACCAGAGGCAGATGCTTATATGAACAAAGAAGGCCAGGCAGCAGCAACACTTCGTATGAGGGTTCAAAGTATCCAGTTGTTGGGAGGTAATTCAGAAGGTACAGGAAATACCAACAATAGCTACAACCAAGGCAATGTGAGCAATGCAGGTTCGGGTAGCATGCCGGTTGTAAAAACACAACCAGCCATGCAAAATGTTTCTGCAGATGATGACCTGCCATTTTAATGAATGAACATTTTATAAATTATCTTAGCCCCCCGATTTATCGGGGGACTTTTTTTACCAATAAACCTTACCAATATTTTTTATGATCAGATCATCTCTTTTTATCGCTATCATGTGTTGCTGCCAGTTGCATTCAACGGCACAAAAAAATTATGCAAAATATGTAAACCCCTTTATAGGCACGGGGGGGCATGGTCATACTTACCCGGGAGCAACGCTTCCTCATGGAATGGTACAATTAAGTCCTGATACAAGAATGGATGGCTGGGACGGCTGTGGCGGGTATCACTATTCCGATAGTTTTATTTATGGATTCACACATACACATTTGAGCGGAACCGGTTGCAGTGATTATGGCGATATCCTGCTCATGCCAATGAATGGTAAACCTTCTCCCGATAACAAAATTTACGGCTCTTTGTTCAACCATAAGAATGAAAAAGCAAGTGCAGGATATTATAGTGTAAAACTGGATGACAATAATATTGAAACAGAATTCACAACAACTGAAAGGGTAGGATTTCACCATTACAGGTTTTCAAATGCAGCTGATAATAATATCATACTGGATCTTAAACATCGTGATGAAGTAATTGAATCTTCATTAAAGATAGAAGATAGTGTAACCGTTAGTGGTTTAAGAAGAAGCAAGGCATGGGCAGACAATCAATACGTGTTCTTTGTAATTAAATTTTCCAGGCCCATCAAAAACTTTGGATCATGGGAAAATGAAAAATTAAATGCAGGCAACATTAGCAACATAGAAAATTCAAAAAATATAAAAGCATTTTTCCAATTTGATTTGTCGGCGTCAAAAGATATTTATGTGAAAGTGGCCATCTCGCCTGTAAGTGTAGAAGGTGCAAAGAAAAACCTTGACCGGGAATTACCAGGTTGGGATTTTGAAAGTACAAAACAGGTTGCCGAAAATAAATGGAACACGGAATTATCGAAGATCGAAATAAATGGTAATAATGATGAAGAGAAGTTGAAAATATTCTATACAGCATTGTATCATACTGCTGTAGTGCCAAATATTAATATGGATGTAGACAATCAATACCGTGGTCGCGACAATAAGATACATACTGCCGAAGGGTTTACTTACTACTCAGTATTTTCATTATGGGATACTTACCGTGGCGCACACCCGCTTTATACGATCATTGACAGGGCACGTACACTTGATTATATAAAAACTTTTCTTGCTCAATATAAAGAAGGTGGAAGGTTGCCTGTTTGGGAACTGGCAAGTTGTGAGACAGACTGTATGATCGCCTACCACAGTATCCCGGTCATTTTTGATGCTTACCAGAAAGACATCAGGGATTTTGATACAAAACTTGCATTGGAAGCAATGAAACACAGTGCAACCCGTGACGTACTCGGTCTTCCGGCTTACATGAATAAAGGCGTGATAGAAACCGAAGATGAAGCAGAAAGTGTAAGTAAGATACTTGAATATGCTTACGATGATTGGTGCATCGCCGCTTTTGCCGACAGCCTTGGCAATAACAACGATTACATGAATTATATAAAACGTGCCCAGTATTATAAAAATATTTTCGATGCACAATCAGGATTTATGAGGCCAAGAAAAAATGGCGATTGGTTAAAACCATTCGATCCACGTGAAGTGAATAATAATTTTACAGAAGCAAATAGCTGGCAATACTCTTTTTATATGCCACAGGATATTAACGGTTATATTAAAATGATCGGTGGTAATAAAAAGTTTGAAAATAAATTAGACAGTCTCTTTGCTGCATCTTCACAAACAACCGGCAGAAACCAAAGTGATATAACAGGATTAATAGGACAGTATGCACATGGCAATGAACCAAGCCATCATATCATTTACCTCTATGATTATACAGAGAAGCCATACAAGACACAACAACTGGCACATAAAGTAATGACTGAAATGTATCACAATGCTCCTGATGGCCTGATCGGTAATGAAGATTGCGGTCAAATGAGTGCATGGTATGTATTGAGTGCGTTAGGATTTTATCCTGTAACGCCTGGTACCAATACTTACATGATCGGAACACCTTTATTCAGCCTTGCAGAAATTCATCTTGAGAATGAAAAATCTTTTACGATCAATGCACCTGGTGTGAGCGATAAAAATTTCTATGTGCAAAATGCCATTCTTAGTACTACGGCTCACCTGGCACCAACCCCATGGGATTCAACTTTCTTACGTCATGATGCTATTGCCAATGGTGGCCTGGTAACATTTATGATGGGAGACAAGCCTTCTAAATTCGGATCAAAAAAATATAATGATATAGAGATCAAAGATAAAAAACACGATGTTGCTCTTGTGTTGAACCCGGTAATCAGTGGTGGTCCCGTTCCGTTTAAAGTAAACAAACAGGTAAAGATCAGCAGCACTCAAAAAAATGTATCACTTTATTATAGTGTTGATGGTACCGAACCAACCGCAGGCAGTAAAAAATATATGCAACCAATATTGGTAGATAAATCACTTACACTAAAAGCAATTGCCATTGATGCAAAAGGAAATAAAAGTTTTGTTACAACTGCAGAATATAAAAAAATGTTACACAACTGGTCAGTAAAAACGCTTACCCCTTACGAGCAACAATACAATGCAGGAGGAGCGGATGGACTCATTGATGAGATACGTGGTACTGTTAACTGGCATAAGGGTAACTGGCAGGGATACCAGAATGTAGATATGAATGCAGTGATCGATCTTAAAGCAGTGAAAACGATATCAAAAGTTACTGCAGGCTTTTTACAGGACACAAGAGCATGGATCGTTTTGCCTAAACAATTGATCGTTGAGATTTCTTTAGACGGAAAAAATTATATAGAAGCTTTTAAAGGAGAAAACTTTCTTCCTATAGAAAACCTGGAAGCACAGATCAAAAATATAGAAGCAACATTTTCACCTACGGCAGCAAGGTATGTAAGGATCAAAGCTGTCCAATATGGTAAGTTGCCTTCATGGCACGAAGGTGCAGGAGGGGATACACATATTTTTGTGGATGAGATAGGGGTGGAGTAAGATCTAGGTAGACCGTAGCAGTTGAACATTGAATATTGTACGTTGGGTATTGAATATTTTCCTGGGTTCTTCAATAATTTAATACCCTAATTAATTTCAATATAC
Organism: Ferruginibacter sp.; assembly: GCA_047601875.1. GTDB lineage: Bacteria > Bacteroidota > Bacteroidia > Chitinophagales > Chitinophagaceae > Ferruginibacter. The sequence continues at coordinate 4,457,342 of JASGIL010000001.1, forward strand.
AACGTACATTATTCAATGCTCAATTAGAATACAGTGACTGTTTGAGTAGCTTCATTTATTGAGAAAGGATTTTTCAACTTTTAATATTACTTCTGTAGGTCTCAATGTGATCAATGGCTTCATTTCAGGAGAATGTTCTGTGGAATTTATAGTAAAGGTTTTTAAAAAAGCATACACAAAAAAACACATCTCCATCACTGCAAAATTATTCCCTATGCACATCCTCGGCCCGGCGCCGAAAGGAAAATAATTTTTTGATTTGGGATCAGGAATAAATCTTCCTGGTTTAAATTTCAATTCATCATCCCAAAGATCTTTATCGCGATGAAGGCCAAAGAAGAACGCAATGATAATTGTTCCTTTTGGAAATGAATATTCTCCAAACGCATCATCTTCCATCGCAACCCTTTCTGTCATCCATGCTGCAGGATACAATCGCATGGTTTCATTGATGGTAGCTTTCAGGTATTCATTGTTTAATGATTCTTCTATGGATATATTTTCAATGGACGTTTTTAATTTTTCAAGTATATCTTTATTTGTTGCCAATAAGTATAATAGCCACGACAATGTATTGGCAGTTGTTTCATGTCCTGCAAAAATGAGTATCATTACTTCATCAATGATCTGTTCATCATGCATGATCTCGCCGGAATCTTCATACCTGGTATTTAAGAACATATCAAGCAGGTCATTGTAATTTCCTGTTTCCCTTTTTCTTTGTTCGATAATTTCCCTGAAAATATTTCTTAATCTTTTTGCTTTTTTACGAATGCTTTTATTTTCCCTTGTAATTGGATAGAATATTTTGCGTAAGGGCTGGTTGGTATCTTTGATCAGGAAATCCTGTAATTCACTAAATACTTCACTGATCTCATTCATTAATACAGGATCAATATTGATGTCGAAGAGAGAGTTGATAATTATATTAAAAGAAAGTTTATTTATTAATGGATAAACATCTACAGCATCACCAACAGTAAATCCAGGTAAAAAATCATAGATAGATTTGATGATGATATTTTGTAATCCTGATAATTTCTGGCGATGGAATGCAGGTTGTATCAACCTTCTTTGTTTTAGCCAGTAATCTGCATTTGAAAAAAGCAATCCATTGCCAAATAATTTTACTGCTTTCTCCGTTGATAGTTTTGACTTGTGATAATTTTTATGATTCTCTTTTAAAATATGATTGATAAACCCTGCGTCCTGTGTCAATATCAGTTTTCCTTCAAAGCCTAACTGTGCAGTGTAGGTTCCTGAAAACTTATCCATGCTTTTGGAAATAAACTTGATCGGGTTGTTCAAAAATTCTGTCGACCGCATCACGGTCCTCATGAAAGAATATCCTGCAGGTAAATTGTATTTTTTCTTTTTCATCCTAATCACTTCATGGCTTAAGAAAGTCCCCGTCAATGATCAATAATTTTACGCCTTCAACAGTTGATGAACGATGCGAACTAAGATCATCAGATACAACATAAGACATTCCTTTTGTTAGTGTAAATTTTTCACCTGTTTCAAGTTCGCTTATAAATTCACCTTCAAGGCAATGAACTATATGTCCTTTCTGGCACCAGTGATTGGCAAAATATCCTTTTGAATATTCTACCAGACGAATGCGCAATCCTTCATACTGTAATGTTTGCCAATGAGCAATTCCGTCTGTACCCGGATGTTCAGTTTTTTTTATATTGTTCCAGTCAATAGATTGAAATGGGATATTCATGATTTAATGCTATTGTTTTAAAAGTTCTTTTTTTAATGCTACCAGGTCCGAATAAGGAGCTTTGTCAATTGCTTCCCATTCTTTTTTATGATCAAGCCTGTTACTGATTGCGATCAATGCAGCAGTCTTATGATCTTTAAATATGGGTTCTACCAGATCTCTTGTTGGAAAATCAGTAGGATCATAATACATCCACACATTAACGAGTAGGGGAAGGTCTTTGTTATTTACTGATTGTTGTAATTGAGTAAGTGCGTTGCGCATTTCCTGTTTTGTCTTCCATGAAATGCTGTTTTCTTTTGAACTGGTATATGTTTTGAAATTCCTGTTAACGATCCTGATTGCCGTTTCTGTTTTTTTAGATAACTGTGCGAATGATAAAAAAGAAAATGCCAGGAAGATAATAGTGAAAATTATTTTCATAATGCTACCGTGAAAAGACCCTTTTTTTTAACTATGTGTTGAAAATTAGAAAATACAAAGTTAAGTTTGAGAGAGAATAAAAACCGAAATAAAATGAGCCAGGATCAAAATGCTGTATTGAGGATTTTTTTGTCGTCGACTGCGATTGATATGCAGGAGCATCGGAAAAAAGTTATTGAAGCAATACAACGACTTAATAACTTGCCGGTCGTAATGGAGTATTTTGGAGCTTTGCCCAATGAACCTGTAGATGCTTGCAAGAAAAAAGTACTCGAATCTAATGCTCTGGTAGTGATGGTGGCTCATCGATATGGATGGGTGCCTAAAAAGGAAGAAAATGGAGATGATAAAAAAAGTATAACGTGGATAGAAGTTGAAACTGCTTTTGAAAATAAAATTCCTGTTTTTGCATTTATTGTTGATGAAAGTTATGCATGGACTTTTTCTAAAGAACAAGATCAGCTTCTTGAAGCAAAAGATACGAATGAATCTGCTGCAATATTCGAGAAAGTACAAGCTATGAAGGAGTTTAAGTCTTTTTTGCAATCCAGAGTGAGAGATAAATTCACAAATTCAGAAGATCTTGCATTAAAAGTTGCTACAAGTCTTTCAAACTGGATTACGAAAAGAATTAAAGAAGAAAATGATTTTACTGATGATAATAAAAACCAAATTGATTTTGACGAATATTCTGCAAGTATTGAACATAATAGAATCAATAAAAGCGTTATTACAAGTGATCTCTTATATGGGAAAGATATATCCGATTTAGACGCAGAAATAGTCAATAATTTATCAAAAACTGAAAGGGTGGTAAAAGAGTTTCTTGATAAAGATATAGATAAATCTAAGTTAAGCGAATTTGAACAACTTGAACATTTCCATTTATGCAAAGCCAATAAAATATATAAAGGTACATTCTTGTGCCTTGGACAGGAATCTCAATTAAATGATGTTTGCGATAGAGTTAATGAATCGACTTTTATTGTGTTTGAAGGGCAGGATAAGACTAAATTAAAGCAATCTCAAAGGATTACAGGGAATCTAATTCAACAATTTATACAATTATTTAATTTAATTAGGAAGCAGTTGTCGCTGGAAAGAGTTCTTGAAACAAATTCTGATGATTATGAAATACCGAAAGTTGCTATTGATGAAATTTTAGCAAATGCATTTGTTCACCGAGATTATAATATTTCACGAGGTTCAACAATCGCAGTAAATTTATTTAATGATCGCTTAGAGATTCAAAATCCAGGAATATTAATTGATGGGATTAACGTGGAGGATATTCAAAAAAAGGAAATATCTCATATAAGAAATCTAGAAATCTCAGTTATATTTTGGATGCTCGGTTATGTTGAAAGAGCTGGCTCTGGAATTTCCCGTGCCAATAAGGTGTTAAGCAAACGTGGATTAAAGCCAATTGTTTTTTCCTTGGACAAGGATGTAAAAACATTTACTGCAATAATTTACAGGCAACAAAATTTGCAAAATAATTTTATTGATGCTGCAGTCAAATCAATTCCTCTGACTTTTAGGATAGTTCACCATTTGCAGCCAGCTCCCCATTTTAAGGGAAGAAAAAAAATATTTGATGAATTAAAACGTTGGTGGGAATCTGCAGTTTCGCCTGACCGGGTTTTATCCTTGATTGCAATTGGAGGTACCGGAAAAACTGCTGTGGTAGAACGTTTTCTCGAGAGTATAAAAGATGAAAAATTACGTGGAAGCGTTTTAGTATGGTCTTTTTATGATGAACCAAATACTGACGCTTTTTTAAATGAGGCATGTCTTCTTTTTTCCGGGGAGGAGGAGTCAAAAGCTGCGAGTGGAAAATTAGAAAGGTTACAGCGTGCTTTAGCTTATCAAAATAATCAAAACTTAATTGTTCTTGATGGTTTAGAAAGAATACAATCGGAAGGTGGGGCAGGGTATGCAAAGGGTGATTTAGAAGATTATAGAATAAGAAATTTATTGGCAACAATTGCAAGAGGGCTAGGTAATACAAGAGTATTAATTACTTCGAGGTTTAAATTAAATGATCTTGCTCAATTAGAAAATGCAGGGTATAAGAGTTATAATTTGGAAGTTCTTGATGAGGAGAGTGCTATCGAAGTTTTAAAAGCATGGAAAATAACTGGAGAGGACAAGACGCTTGCAAGGTTAGCAGAATCTGTAGGTAGGCATGCATTATCTGTATCAGTGCTTGGTTCTTATTTAAATCATTATTGTAATTCTGACCCTGAAGCGGCTAAAGAATTTCGATTAGACGAAATTGCACCAGATGAACCACAAGCTGCGAGGTTAGCTCGTATTTTGGGAGGCTATGCCAAAAATTTGCATGATCAGGAAAGAGATTTAATAATACGATTATCTGTATTCCCTAATGGAGTATCTATTGATATATTGGGATATCTAATTGATGCCGGCGGTGAAATTGCGGGTACATTGATTGGGATCACTCAAAAGAAATTATTAAATATCGCCGAAAAACTGAAGAATCAGGGCTTAATATATTCGTATAAAAATAATAAAAGTATTATATACACTGCGCATCCTTTTTTACGAGATTATTTTCGTAATCTATTGGGAGTTAGGCCGGAATATATACATGAAATTGTAAGAGAAAAACTTGCAATTGAATTAGATACAAAGCCAGACAAAAAGCCTACTGAAATAAATGTACTTGATAAGTATGAAAAACTGATAGAGTATAGCATCCTGGCTGGAAAGTATATAGAAGCGTATGACATATATATGAATGTAATGGCCGGTGAAGGAAAGAAAAATCATCTTTTGTATAAATTAGGTGACTATGGCCGAATCGTAAGAATCGCTTCTATGTTTTCATTGGATGGTAATCCTCAAACTTTTACTAGTCAACTTTCTGATTATAATAGAAGCGTACTTAGTACTGATTGGGGTATAGCTTCATTGTTATATGGAAATTTGCAAACAGCTATTAATTGTTTCAATTTTGCAAATAAGATTGATAGACAAAATCAATATTTAGCACGTCTAGTCCTTAGCTTCCAAAATATCGCGTGGGTAAATATCAACAAAGGATTATTCATTAATGCTAGATCAGTACTAATGGAATCGCTTAATTATGTAAACAAACAAAGGCGTGATGAATATATCATAGAGTACGATATTAATATACATGAACTTTTAGCTTATACTTTTCATGCTTTAGGTGAAGTGACGGCTGCGAAAAATTATTTATTGGAGGCTAAAGAATTAAAGGCGAAATCTTTTCCCATTGCAAATAGTATTTATGAAATTGAATACTGTTTTGTAAATGGAGACAAGCTAAACTCATTTAAGCTTGCCAAAGAAAATATTGAATCTGGTGGAAGGAATGCGGAACCTAGAGTTATCAATTTTTCAAAATATTTTCTTGGTATGACGAAACTCAGCGAATCTATAAACATAGCTAGAGAGTATTTAAAAGATATTCGAGAGTGGACAGAAAAATCTGGTGAGATGGAGGTAATAATAAGGTCTCAAATATTAGCTTCCGAAATCGCCTTTTATTCAAAAGATTATGTTTCTGCTTTAGCAGAATGTACAACCGGATTAAATCATGCAGAAAATTCCGGTTATGGTAAATTAGCCATTGATCTATTACTTCAGTTATCAAAAATTTATCTTGAGATTCCTGATTACGAAACTTCACTCTCTCATGCAAGAAATGCCCTTGAAAGATCAAGTCACCCCGATTGCCAATACGCCTGGGGCCAGGCAAACGGCCTCCACCTTTGCGGCGTTTGTCACAAAGCGTTAGGACAATACGAACTTGCCCACCAACGGCTGGAAGCAGCATTAACACTTCGTGAGAAAATTCAACACCCGGATGTAGAGGTTACGAGAAAATTATTATCAGAATTACCAATAAAAGAATAATCACACAATTGTTTTTAAATAATAAATCCCGGTCAAAAGGCCGGGATTTATATTAAAAGATCATTTTAAATTATGGATTGCCTTTTAGCTTACTATTTTTCTTGCTATAACCAAAATAGATCACGAACCCGATCGCAAGCCATCCAAACAAACGCAACCAGTTTGTCCAGCCAAGCCCGAATATCATTGCGGCGCAAACGATCACTCCTAATATAGGAACAATGGGAACGAAAGGTGTTTTGAATTGTCTTGGAAGATTTGGATCAGTTTTTCTTAATATGATAACGGCAATGCACACAAGTATAAATGCAAACAAGGTTCCAATACTTGTCATGTCGCCCACAATATCACCTGGTATAAAAGCTGCAAATGCACCAACAAGAATAAGAATGATCAGGTTGGCTTTATAAGGCGTTTTGAATTTCGGATGTACCACGCTAAAAACAGCAGGTAATAAACCATCCTTGCTCATTGAATAAAACACACGGCTTTGTCCAAGCAGCATCACGAGTATAACAGAAGAAAATCCTGCAAGAATTGCCACTGTAACCAATTTACCCAACCAGGCATATCCGGGCATAAATTTATTAATGGCAGAAACAACAGATGCTTCTCTTCCATCTGTTCTGAAAAAATCTACCGGCGCAACACCAGTCAATACATGCGCAAATAAAATATAAAGAACCGTGCAAATAGCGAGTGATCCTAAAATACCTATAGGCATTGCAGTCTTTGGATTTTTTGTCTCCTGTGCAGCTGTACTTACTGCATCAAAACCAATGAATGCAAAGAATACAACTCCTGCGGCTCCAAGTATTCCCATGATGCCACCATAACTGTGATTAATACCCTGGTGATCAGTGTAGGTTGTTGCTGCAGGTATATAAGGTTCATGATTTGCAGGATTGATAAAATGCCAGCCAAAAATGATGATGAGCACAACGATCGTAACTTTCGTAATTACGATAAGGCCGTTTACAAAAGCTGATTCCTGCGTTCCTTTTATAAGCAACAAACTTAACAATGCAACAATACCCAATGCAGGTATATTCATCATACCATGTTGTACTGCACCTGTTACCGCATCTGGCACAGAATGTTCAAAAGGAGAGTGGCACCATTCATATGGAATGGGATTCATATGAAGCACCTCGGTCAATAATTTATTTAAATATTCACTCCAGGCAATACCAACGGTAGCGGCACCAACGGCATATTCCAAAACAAGGTCCCAGCCAATTACCCAAGCTAATAATTCACCCATGGTGGCATACGTATATGTGTAAGCGCTGCCTGAAATAGGAATGGAAGAAGAAAGTTCGGCATAACATAATCCTGCTAATGCACAGCCAATTGCGGCCACTATAAACCCGATCGTAACAGAGATGCACTGCATTTTGTGCTGCAGCTGCGGCTGTTCTTACAAACAATCCCGCCCCGATAATAGCACCGATACCAAGTGCTACGAGTGCGCCGGCACTTAATGTGCGCTTAAGTCCCTTTTCAGAGTCTGAGGCTTCATCTAATAGTGCCTGCATTGGTTTTTTTGTGAATAAACCCATATGTATAGCTAGTTTTGTGATAAATGAATCTGAAAAATAAGGATTTATTTATTCACTCAGCTAAAAGTTTTATTAACGGCGGGTGATTAACCCGCCCTCAGCTAACCTCATTCGTTATTAAACATTATATTGCAAGACTAATTAGCTTATATGCACAGTTCCTCACATGAAAAAACAAAGCCCAACAGGCTTACTTTATATATCGTTATTGCGATGGTATTGGGCATTGGAACAGGGTATTTAATTCATGAAAACAGCTCTCCTGAATTTATCAAGGATTTCGCTCCTAAAATAAAGCTTTTGGCAACCATATTCCTGCGGCTTGTACAAATGATCATTGCTCCATTGGTATTTGCAACATTGGTGGTGGGTATCGCAAAACTGGGCGATCTTAAAACAGTTGGAAGGGTAGGAGGCAAAGCAATGATATGGTTCATATCTGCTTCATTGGTAAGTCTTGCACTGGGCCTTGTATTAGTAAGCATCACCAAACCGGGCGTAGGTGTAAATCTTGCCAATGCCGACCTGGAAGGGGCAAAGGACCTGATGGGAAAAACAAAAGAATTCTCATTGGATAAATTCGTTGAGCATGTGGTTCCAAGAAGTGTTATTGAAGCAATGGCGAATAATGAAATATTACAGCTTGTTATCTTTTCTATTTTCTTTGGTGTTGCTATAACCGCCATTGGAGATCGGGGAAAACCTATTATCACTGCACTCGATTCTTTGACACATATTGTTTTAAAAATGGTTGGCTATGTCATGAACCTTGCACCTGTGGGTGTTTTTGGAGCCATGACCGGGGTGATCGCCATAAAAGGGCTTACCATTTTAAAAACATATGCATATTATATAGGATCATTTTATGCCGGATTGTTGGTGTTATGGGCGGTGCTGCTGGCTGTAGGCTACCTTATATTAAAAAAGCGGCTAGCCGTTCTGTTACGAAGGATCGCCAGCCCGATGACCATTGCATTCAATACCGCAAGCAGTGAAGCTGTTTTTCCCAAGCTTGTTGAAGAAATGGAACGCTTCGGCTGCAACAATAAAATTGTTTCTTTTACACTTCCGCTTGGCTATTCATTTAATCTTGATGGAAGCATGATGTATATGACATTTGCAAGTATGTTCATCGCACAGGCATATAATATTACACCTGTTACAGATCATGTTGGAACACAAATAGCCATGCTCCTTGTCTTTATGCTTACAAGTAAAGGTATTGCTGGTGTGCCACGTGCTTCATTGGTTGTTGTACTTGCTACAGGTGGTATGTTTGGAATACCTCCCGAGGGTATTGGCCTTGTACTTGCCATCGATACTTTTTGCGATATGGGCAGAAGCATGACAAATGTTTTGGGCAATGCACTTGCAACTGCTGCAGTAAGTAAATGGGAAGGTGCTTTGAAACATTAAGATTCTTTAGCAGTAAATATTTAATTGACGTTAAGCCATTAGGATTTATGAAACATTTTATTTTCTTGTTTTTTGTTTTTGCGATTGCATCAGGATCCTTTGCACAGGATACAACAAAAATTTATCTCATTAATCAGTACAAACAAAAAGTAAAAGAGGCTACAGTTATAGTAAACGATCGTCATTATATGTCTGATAAAGAAGGCGAGGTTATCCTTTCAAATACAGCCACAGGTATCGATTCATTTACTGTTTTGCATGCAGGATACAAAAGCAAAAATTTTTCTTATAAAGATGCAATCAGTGTAAGGGAACTTGTACTGGAAAAAGAATTTAGCTGGACCGATCTGCTTACTCCTATGTTTTATATTTTATCCGGTGGAATATGGCTATTGCTGTTTATCATCTTTGCTGAAACCGGGTTGTTCATTGGTTTCTTTTTTCCCGGAGATTCATTGTTATTTGTTGCCGGAATTCTTAGCACAACACTTGTTGATTCAATTTCTTTAAATACAGGCAATGATTTTTTTAACCTGCTGATCATTTCAGGATTGTGTTCCATTGCAGGAATTTTTGGAAATACAGTTGGATATATTACGGGCCGCAAGGTTGGCCCTGCCATGTTCAGTTGGAAAGATCGTTTTCTTTTCAAGAAAAAATATTTATACCAGGCCAAAGAATTTTATGACCAGCGTGGTGGCGGAGCGATCATACTGGCACGCTTTGTTCCTTTTATCAGGACCTTTGCTCCAATCGTTGCCGGTATTGTTCATATGGACAGGAAGAAATTTGGATTTTATAATGTAGTAGGCTGTCTTGCCTGGGTTGTTTCAATGTTGTTTATCGGCCACTACTTAAATACATTTACCAAAAAGCAATTCAATTTTGATTTGGAAAAACATCTTGAAGTAATTGTTATTGGCATCGTACTTATAACAACAGCTCCCGTATTAATAAAATTATTTTTTCCAGGGAAGAAAAACAAGTCTACTGTATAGACAATATCTATGAATAAACAATCCACTTCCGTTTTTAATATTGCTGTACTTGTTGCTGCGCTTGGATATTTTGTAGATATCTACGACCTGCTTCTTTTTAGTATTGTACGTGTTCCAAGTTTAAAATCCTTTGGTTTATCAGGTGATGATATTATATCGTCTGGCGAAAGTATTATCAGCTGGCAAATGGCGGGTCTTCTTATTGGTGGTATCATCTGGGGAGTGATGGGAGACAAGAAAGGCAGGTTAAGTGTTTTATTCGGATCGATCATTTTGTATTCGCTTGCTAATATTGCTAATGGATTTGCACAGAATGTTGAGCAATATAAGATCATACGTTTTATAGCGGGCCTCGGGCTTGCAGGTGAATTGGGTGCTGGTATCACACTCGTTTCAGAATTGGTTGTAAAAGAAAAAAGAGGTATTGCAACTTCATTGGTTGCAGGTATTGGTTTAACAGGCGCAGTACTTGCATTTATTATGAAAGAAATGTATGATTGGCGCACTTGTTATTTTATAGGAGGAGGGCTTGGCTTATTATTGTTGGTATTAAGAATTTCTGTTTTTGAATCAGGCATGTTCAATCAAATAAAACACACAGAAATAAAAAAAGGAAATTTCCTGATGTTGTTTACAAATGCTGATCGTTTTAAACGATACCTTCTTAATATATTGGTTGGATTGCCTAACTGGTTTGTAATTGGTGTACTCATCACTTTTTCAGATAAGTTCGCAGAAGAGTTTGGTATCAAAGAAAAAATTGATCCGGGAAAAGGCATTATGTATGCGTACGTAGCAATATCAATTGGCGATGTGCTCATTGGATTTGTGAGCCAATGGTTGAAGAGCAGAAAAAAAGCATTGTTCATTTTTTATTTTATAACAATACTATTTGTTGTTTTATTTTTTACTGCTCAATGGAATGGTACCGCAGCCGGTATGTATTGGATATGTGCAGGACTTGGCCTTGGTACCGGGTTCTGGGCAATCTTTGTAACAATGGGGGCAGAGCAGTTTGGTACAAACCTCCGGGCAACAGCAGCTACTTCAATTCCCAATATGGTAAGAGGAATGCTTGCGATATTTACACTGCCGTTGTTTAAAACAATAAGAAATGTAACAGATTATCATACCGGGGGATGGATAACCGGGGTTATCATTTTTAGCATAGCCCTCACAGCGCTTTATTTTATTAATGAAACTTTTGGAAAAGATCTTGATTACCTTGAAAATTAATTAAACTTAATTGCCAAAAATACTAGTCATACGCTTTTCATCCATTGGCGATATCGTACTTGCCAGCCCGGTATTACGCTGTCTTAAAAAGCAACTGGAAAATGCGGAAGTACATTTTGTTACAAAGACCTCATTTAAAATTGTTACGGCAAGCAATCCCTACATTGATAAATTTTTTTATTACGATAAAGACATTGCGCCGCTTATCGATGAACTAAAAAAAGAAAATTACGATTACGTAATCGACCTGCACAATAATTTCAGAAGTAATAAAATAAAAAGGGCGCTTAAAAAGAAATCATACACGATCGATAAATTAAATATTCAGAAATTCCTGCTGACGAAATTGAATATCGATATCATGCCGCACATTCATATTACGCAACGCAGTTTGAATACCGTTGCTGCATTGAAAGTGTTTGATGATGGCCTTGGTCTTGATTATTTTATTCCAAAAGAAGATATTGTATCACATAAAGATCTTCCTCACTCACATTACCATGGTTTTATTGCGATCGTTATCGGCGCTAATTATTTTACCAAGAAATTGCCTGTACATAAATTACAGGAACTGTGTTATAAGATCGATCACCCGATCGTATTATTGGGAGGAAAAGAAGATGCAGCGGCAGGAGCGGAGATCGCTTCTCTTGATCCGATAAAAATTTACAACGCTTGTGGTAAATTCAACCTGAATGAATCTGCTGATCTTGTACGACAATCAAAATTTGTTATCTCACACGATACGGGCCTGCAGTACATTGCATGTGCATTGCAAAAACCGGTATTGGCAATATGGGGCGGCACTTCTCCCAGGTTAGATGTAGAACCTTATTATGGAAAATTGTTCATGCAAAAACAAACTACTCCTATCTATGAAAATATTGTACTGAATCTTCGTTGCCAGCCATGCAGCAAGTTCGGTACACATACATGCCCGCTCGATCATTTTAATTGCATGGAGAAGCAGGACATCGATGCTTTGGTACGCAAGGTGAATTTGAAGTTGGAGAAAAAATAATCAGGTTATAAAAGTTGACAGGTTGATAGGGTTGAAAAGGACAAAGCCCTTGTGCACCTTATCAACCTGTCAACATTTAACTTTATTAACCTTGAGTACCATCAAATATTAAATAGACAGTATCTTTCCACAATCCATCTTTCTTTGCTTTCCTTTCAATTTCTTCTGCACGTGCCTTGCTATCTGGATGGCTGTTAAACATTTTTTGAAACCTTGATTGTTCTGCAGCGCCTGCAGATAATTCAGCCAGTTTTTTAAAAGCAGTATATGCCGCGATCACATTGTAATTGTGTTTCTTTAAAAAATCATAACTATAATCATCTGCTTCGCTTTCCTGTTTTCTGCTGTGGCTGCTATTCATAATTCCTTCTGCCATTTCTCCTAACTGCGTTTCTGAAAGAACAGCAGCCGTGTTTGATTGTGATGCTGCAAAATCTTTACCACCGGCTCTCAGGTATGCGGCTTTCATAGCATCCCGGCTATCATGATTTTTTATATGACCTATTTCATGACCGATGATGGCAAGCAATTCCTCATCTGTCATAATATCCATTAAAGCAGAAAATACACGCACGCTGCCATCAGCACATGCGAACGCATTAATATCACTGACCTTATAAACTTTGAAATTCAATTGTAATCCATCTTCATTTAAATGTGGCGCAAAAATTTTCTTAAGCCTAATAGTATATTTATCATTTTCTTCTGCAACCGGGTTGTGTGCATCCATCCATTCAACAGCTTGTTTCGCTTGCCGGGCAGCATCTTCATCACTAAAAGTGACAGCCTTTGTTAGTTTTTTTGCTGCATCAGTTGTACGTACATTTAGTTTAAACTGTGCATTTGAGTGTATTGATGTACATGTAATAGCTGTTGCAAGCAGGAATAATAATTTTTTCATTTGTTAACGATTGTTTTTTGTGAAACGAAAATATATTGGTCATGCTTACAATTAAAGATAGAGTTTTCAAAGGGTAGTTCCTGGTTAGTGAAAGGTTGGATTGGCTGTTAATATATCTATAATTAGCCTACTCTTAATATGAATACTGGAAGATTATTTGTTCTTTTGAACTAAGTAAACAGCCATGAAAATTTCAATCCTCCTTTTTTCTTTTTTTCTTATAAATAACTCTTTTGGCCAGTTAACAACGAATGTTAGCTGGACACAACAAACTTCTTTGCCGGCAAACGAAACGATCTATTACAGTCCCGGTAAAAAACTGGTGTGGAGCAATTTCACAGGCACAGCACCCAATGATAATAGCATCGTAGCAGCGCTTACCTTTTCCGGTTTTGGCTACAATGCAAGTATTAAAACGGTAAATGGGAAAGGAGAATTGAATATCAATGTTTATTGTTATTTCACTAAGAATATGTCGTGGGTAAAGCCCGGAAAAAATACGGCTTACATACTTGATCACGAACAACATCATTTCGATGTAACTTATATTGCTGCCGTTATCTTCATGGATAAATTGCAAAATGCAAAATTCACTACTACAAATTATAATGAATTACTTGCACGCATCTATAAAGAGAACTGCGATCTCATGAATAAAATGCAGAATGACTATGACGGACAAACGAAAAACGGGCAGATCAAATCAGAACAGGCCAGGTGGAATGATCTGATCGATTCAAGGGTAAAGTCTTTTATAAAGTAACAACCAATACCGGTATTTTAAGTTCGTGTCTTACTGCCTCAACCGTTGTTCCGTATATCAGGTCTTTCAATCCAGTGTGGCCATGAGCACCAACGATGAGCATATCGGCATTTTCATTTTTTACGATCCTCACAATTTCTTTTGCCCTTTGCCTGAAACCCAATATACCCCTCGCTTCAAATCCTTTAAGTTTTAACTGGTTGGTAAAAAAATCAAGACGCTCTTTGTCCTCATGTGTTTCATAATCATCCGTCTCGGTTCCATGTAATATTGCGGATGCACTTTCTACAATATGTATTAAAATAAATTCTGTGTCATTCTTTGCCTGGCCAATGGCTGATGCGATCAGTTTTGCATCGTTCTCACTAAAGTCTAACGCCACAGCGATCTTTTGGTAAACCGGCACAGGGATATTTTGTATCGTCTCAAGTTGCGGATGCATTTGTATTGAAACAGATCTTTTCTTTTTACCGAGCAATGGAAAGACGAATGAATATATAAGCAGGTATCCAAATGCAAGACCGGCCAGAACGATCATGATCTTTGCAAATAAATTATCGGAGCTTGCAAAAAAACTGCTTGCTTCATCAACTACTAATTTCACATTCAGGTAAACAAGTATAGATGCAACCAGCCATGCCATTATCTTCACGATTGGTTTAATTGCAAATGCGCCCATCGTTTTTTTATCGCTTACAAAATGTATTAAGGGTATTACGGCAAAGCCTAGCTGTAAACTCAATATCACCTGGCTGAAGATCAGGAGGCTATCAACTTCACTTTCGCCTGCTATTGCAATAACAAGTACTGCTGGTACAACAGCCAGCAACCTTGTTATCAACCTTCTTACAACCGGGTTGATGCGAAGCCGGAGATATCCTTCCATTACGATCTGCCCGGCAAGGGTTCCTGTTATTGTTGAACTTTGCCCTGCAGCGATCAGTGCAATGGCAAATAGGGTAGAGGCAAATGAAGAACCGAGCATTGGAGACAATAATTCATGTGCTTGTTTTATTTCCCCTACATCTGTGCGTCCTGTCTTAAAAAAAACAGTTGCTGCTAATATTAAAATGGCAGCGTTGATGAGAAATGCAATGTTTAATGCAATGGTACTGTCAACAAAACTCCATTTTAATGCCTGTTTGATTCCGGCAGGTGATTTTTTAATTTTTCTTGTTTGAACCAATGCAGAGTGCAGGTATAAATTATGTGGCATTACTGTAGCGCCGATAATTCCAATTGCAAGGTATAACGCAGTTTCTTCGGGTAAAACAGCTTTCATCCCTTTTGCTGCGTAAAGATCTTTTGCTTCAGGAAGTGAAGGGATCATTCCCTTCAACACTTCATAAAGCTGGGGTTGTGCAATGATAATATTTACAAGAAAACAAACACCGATCACGCCGATCAATGCAATGATAAACGCTTCCATTTTACGAATTCCCAATCTTTGAAGATAGAGTAATAAGAAAGTGTCTAATACTGTAAATGAAACACCCCATATCAACGGCAGGCCCGTTAATAATTGAATCCCGATGGCCATACCCAATACCTCTGCAAGATCGCAAGCTGCAATGGCAACTTCTGCAAGGATCCATAAAATAAAATTAATTGTCTTCGGGTAAGTTTCACGGTTAGCCTGTGCAAGATCCCTGCCTCTAACAATGCCAAGTCTTGCACTCAATGATTGCAGCAATAGGGCCATCAGGTTACTCATCAATAAAACCCAGATAAGTGTATAACCATATTTACTTCCCCCTGCAAGGTCCGTTGCCCAGTTGCCCGGATCCATATAACCCACGCTTACCAGGTATGCCGGCCCGAGGAATGAAAATATTTTTTTCCATCCTATAGGTTTATGTGTAGTATCCACAGAACCGTGTACCTCACTCAATGAATTGTCGTGAATAATTTCTTCTGTCATATTGTACAAAATAAATTTTGAGCAACCTGTTTGCTGATTATAATAGCGGGAAGTTTTTCAATTTTAATTTCTACTGATTCATCAAAATCAAAGCGCCTGGTGATCTTTAATTTGGTACCGATGCCGATCTTAAAATGATTTAAAAGGTCCAGCATTTCGGTACTTTGATTTTTTACTGAGCTAACTGTAACTGTTTTTTTTATGGGAACAAGTGCCAAGCTTTCCTGCTTGATGATCTTTATCTTTCCTTTATTGTCTGGTATCGGGTCACCATGTGGATCGAATGCAGGATTGCCCAGAAAATTATCAAGCCTTGTTGTTAGTTCATTGCTGCTGATATGTTCAAGTTCTTCAGCCATACTGTGTACTTCGTCCCAATCAAATCCAAGTTTGTGTACGAGGAAATATTCCCAAAGGCGATGTTTTCTTACCACGTTCAATGCCGTTTTATTTCCCTGCTCCGTTAAACTAAATCCGCGGTATTTCTGGTAATGAACAATTTTTTTTGATTCAAGCTTTTTAAGCATATCAGTTACCGATGCAGGTCTGGTATTCATTTCATCAGAGAGCAACGTGGTACTCACTTTATCATGTATATGCTGTAAATGATAAATGGCCTTGATATAGTTTTCTTCTGTAGCTGTATAAGTCAACGTAAAAAATTTAGACAAATCTAAAAATTAATTTTATAGAAACCTAAAATTTAATTTTGAGGCATTGAGATTTGCAGGAATTTTAACGAGGTTTCGCTATTGATGTGCACCAACATAAATGTTTGGAAGATTTTTCCGCAGATTTAAGAAGATTGAGTAGCACAGATCAAAAAAGATTTTCTATCTCAATATTCTATGACCTTTTTAAACCTGCGTGCATTTAATCAGCTTAAATCTGCCGGAATATTGTACTATAAGCCGCATTCCGATTGTGTGATTGATAATCTTAGAATAAGAATTTGAAATAAATTATTAAGTATTGCGTTAATGTGAAGATATTCACATATCCACCTATTGTGTAATATTTACACGTTAAATTAAAAAAACGGCTTTATCTTGCAGTTATAAACCAAACTAAACGAAGAATGAATTTCCCCAAGTACGAAGTTCCTTATCCTATTGATGCAGCTTACCAGAAACGCGTTGCTTATTTTTCAATGGAATTTGCAATACACCAGCCCTTAAAGATCTATAGCGGCGGGCTTGGTTATTTAAGCGGATCTCACCTGCGCAGCGCTTATGAATTGCGCCAGAATTTAATTGGTATCGGTATTTTATGGAAGTATGGTTATTATGACCAGGCACGCAACCAGGATCAGACCTTACAGGTTCAATGGAACGAAAAGATTTATAATTTCCTCCAGGATACAGGAATAAAATTCCAGATCGATATTCACGGCCATCCTGTTTGGGTAAAAGCTTTTTACCTGAACCCGGAAACATTTAAAAGTGCACCGTTGTTCTTATTGTCAACAGATCTTCCTGAGAACGACTACGTATCGCAAACAATTTCGCATCGTTTATATGATGCGAATGTTGCAACTAAAGTAGCACAGTTTATTTTATTGGGTGTTGGCGGTGCAAAGCTGATCGATGAATTGAATTTCAATCCTGACTTTTATCATTTGAACGAAGCACATGCGGCAAGTTCGATTTTTTACCTGTATAAAAAATATGGTAATAATAAAGAAGCTGTAAGACAACGCTTGATATTTACAACCCATACACCCGAGGAAGCGGGAAACGAAAAGCATGAAATTCACCTTTGTGAAAAGATGGGGTATTTCTGTGGACTTCCATTGGAAGATGTACGTAAACTAACGGGAATGGACACTGACCAGTTTGATCATTCACTTGTTGCCTTACGTTTTGCAAAACTTGCAAATGGTGTTAGCCAGTTGCACGGCGAAGTGAGCAGGAAGATGTGGAGCAAGTATGAAGGCATCTGCGAAATAAAATCTATTACAAATGCACAAAACTGGCATTACTGGGCCGATAAGCAATTGTATAATTTTATGGAGGAACACAATACAGATGCATTTATCGACAGGAAAAGATGGTTGAAAAAAAGAGCCTTTGATATTGTAGCAGACCAGACAGGTAAACTAATGAACCCTGATGTGTTAACGATTGTTTGGGCAAGAAGGTTTGCCGGCTATAAAAGAGCAGAACTAATAACAAGGAATGAAGAAAGATTTAAGGCATTATTGAACAATAAGAAATACCCGGTACAAATTATTTGGGCAGGACGGCCTTATCCTGTTGA
This sequence comes from Ferruginibacter sp., assembly GCA_047601875.1. Classification (GTDB taxonomy): domain Bacteria; phylum Bacteroidota; class Bacteroidia; order Chitinophagales; family Chitinophagaceae; genus Ferruginibacter. The sequence continues at coordinate 4,475,480 of JASGIL010000001.1, forward strand.
CTATCCTGCTATCAGTGATTTTAATTACCTGGTGAATCTTAGCAAACAGTATGATAATGTAGCAGTATGCATTGGTTATGAGCTTGCGCTGAGTAAAAGATTGAAGCAGGCATCCGATATCTGGCTTAACAATCCACGTGTGCCAAGAGAGGCAAGTGGTACAAGTGGAATGACTGCAGCAATGAATGGCTCTGTGAATTTTAGTACGAACGATGGCTGGATATGTGAGTTCATTAATCATGGCAACAACGGATTTTTAGTTCCGCCTGTAGATTATGGTGCAATGACAACACATGAGCAGGATGAATATGATCTTGAAAAGATTTATGATATTTTAGAGAATCAAATTTTGCCACTTTATTATGAGAATCCAAATGTTTGGCGACAGATCGTGAAGAACGGAATGCGTGATGTCCGTTGGCAGTTTGATAGCAACCGAATGGCAAAAGAGTATTATGATATCATGTACAAATAAGTACATTTAATAAAAATAATTAAATCCTTTTCGCCTGAACCGTGGAAAGGATTTTTTTTTATGGCAATCGTCAATCGGGAATCGATATTAAGTTAGTAGGTTATTAAATATTTGAAGCTTACAGGAAATAAAAATTATTGCCGATTCCCGATTGCCGCCATTCACAATATTTACTTTAGTACTTACAATAAAATCATTTATTTCAACAAAAAAACAATGGAACAATACACAAAGAAAATAGAAGTACGCTGGGCAGATCTTGATCCGAATTTTCATATGCTTCATTCTAAATATTATGACCTTGGAGCTTATTGCAGGATGTCTTATTTAGTGGAGTATGGTATTACGCCAGCATTCCTGAAACAAAATCATATTGGCCCGATCATTTTCAGGGAGGAGTGTATTTTTAAAAGAGAGATCAATTTCGGAGATGAGATATCGATCAATGTAAAAATGCAGAAGGTTAATCATGATGCTTCAAGATGGACGATGGTACATGAGATATGGAAGAATGGTGATACCCTTGCAGCATTGATAACATGCGATGGCGCATGGATGGATACCAAACTTCGTAAATTAGCAATCCCGGGAAAAGAGATATTCAAAGTTTTTGAAGAAGCACCCAGGACAAATGATTTTATAATGCAAGCAAAAGAAGAAGATAAAAAGTGATCGCCTCAACAGTAAATTTATATAAGCGTGCATATACCGGGCTTACCAGGAGAATATGGTTATTGAGCATTGTTATGCTCATCAATCGTATGGGAACCATGGTGCTTGCTTTTATGACGCTGTACTGCCATAACCGCGGGTATACGATTGAGCAGGGTGGGATGGTAGTAGCCATTTATGGTGTTGGTTCAGTAGTTGGCGCATTGCTTGGTGGTAAGATCAGCGATAAGTTTGGATTTTATTATACACAGTTCTCAGCATTATTTTTTGGCGGCATATTATTCATATTGCTGGGGCAGATGAATTCTTATCTCTCTATTTGTATCTGTACTTTTTTTTTAAGTACAGTAAATGAATCATTCAGACCAGCCAATGCAACTGCGATTGCCCATTACAGTAATAAAGAGAACCGTACGCAATCTTTCTCTCTTGTAAGGCTCGCCATCAATATTGGTTTTGGCGCAGGTATAGCGATAGGAGGGTTCCTTGCTTCAATCGATTACAAATTATTATTTTGGGCAGATGGCCTGACAAGCATTTGCGCAGGGATCCTGTTGTTGGTTATCCTTCCAAAAGTTTCGTTGAAACAACAACATAGTGCTGTTACTTCAAAAGGAAACTCATCCGGGATCCATTCACCTTACAGGAACAGGAAGTTCTTATACTTTCTTTTCTTCCAGGTATTGTTTTCAATATCGTTCTTCCAGTTATTTACAACGGTACCGATATTTTTTAAAGAGCATTTGCATTTAAGTGAATCGATGTATGGCCTTGTAATGGCTTTGAACGGACTCATCATTGCTTTATTTGAAATGGTGCTTGTTTTCAAACTTGAAGGAAGGAAAGCTTATCTTGTTTTGATGCGCTATGGCGCCATATTAATGGGACTATCATTTTTAACAATGAATATACCATTGATGAGTGGATTAACAGTAGCAATGATCGCCGTGCTTATGCTAACCATCGCAGAGATGATATCAATGCCATTCATGAACAGCTATTACATTTCATTAAGTTCAGAACAAAGCCGTGGGCAATATGCGGGACTTTATACAATGTCGTGGAGCCTAGCCCAGGTCATTGGAAGTACTGCAGGGTCGGGCATTGCAGACAAGTTGGGATTTTTTAATTTATGGATCATTGTAGGTGTACTGTGTTTTATTACTGCAAGCGGTTATTATTGGTTGCAAAAAAATAATTAGTATTTACTACTGCATAAAAAATGCCCGGATATTTTCCGGGCATTTAAAACTACTTATATTTCTTAGTATTGATAAACAACTGATTTATTTCCTTTCGAACTTATTGGCATTGATTGTCCCATAACATCTAAACTTCCGGATATTTCAATTTCAGATGTTTTTTTATTAACGAGCCCTTTTTTTATATCAACAGTGATCTCACTGCCTGTATTGGTTGTTATCGTATATGAAACCATGCTCCCTTGCATCTCAGTCATTCCCTCGCCATTGGTTTTTATTTTTACAAGTACAACTGCAATATTATTATCAATGGATTTAATCGTATAGTTTTCTACTTTAGTTAGTTTATCAACGGTTGTACTATCGGTCCAGCTATCACCAATGTTCTTACCGGGAGGAATAATAAAAAAAGCCTCTTCAATGGCTGCGTTCCCATCAATATCTCCTCCTATTGAACTGATCAACCCGGCAAGTGGATTTGTGTCGTCGCCTTTTTCCGGTCTTTCAGGACTATCTTTTTTATTGTTTACAACAGTGCCTGTTTTTTTATCAATTAAAACTGTATCCGCAACATTCAATTTCTCTGAAAGCTCTTTACCCATGTCAGAATTTTTGTCTTCTGCTTTTTCAGAATCATAATTTGTGGCTTGTCCCATCATATCCATGGATATTTTCAGTTTAGTAGTTGTATTTGATATCCTGTAATTCTTATCTTCATCGGCTATTACTGTAAGAACATTGGTGATGGTGCTGTTACTCTTCATTTCCATGCCCATACCCATATCCATGTTTGCAGTGGCAGTAGATAATGCTGTAATTGTCTGTCCTTTCTTTAAATTGACCCTGCTGTCTTTTTGCGAAAAAGCATTTATTGATGAAAGTATTGTTACCAGGAAAAGAATTTTTTTCATATTGTTATATTATAAATAATGAGGAGCAAAAATACTTATTAGTTGAGTACCGGGTAAAAAAATGGGTTACTGTTTTGCAGTAACCCAAGTTAAAATTTAAATGACTTTAATTATCCAATAACTGTTACATTAACAGCATTCATTCCTTTTTTGCCATTTTGAAGTTCGAATTCTACTTTGTCGCCTTCTTTAATGTCATTAATTAAACCGCTAACATGTACAAAGGTTTCTTTGTCTGATTCGTCATGTTTAATAAATCCGAATCCTTTTTCTGTGTTGAAAAACTTAACGGTTCCTTGATTTTTAGTGTCCATTTTTTAAAATTGTATTGTATTAATAAAGCGCAAAGGTAAGGGTTTAATATTAATATTTACAATCATTTCGAAAAAAACGGGATTTCTATATGCTTTTAACGGCATTTATCTTTTATTAATGCCGGATTGATTCATATTTTTAAAATTTTTCAAATGGGGGTCAGTAGATAATGTTAACAGGGTTGATAAAGTTGAAAGGACAAAGACCTTGTTAACTTTATCAACTTAGTTAACTTTTAAACCTTCTCCTCCACATACGCACTCACAGGCTCACACGTACAGATCAGATTACGATCACCGTACGTATTATTCACACGACTCACAGAAGGCCAGAATTTATTTTCCTTTACATATTCCAATGGAAAAGCAGCCTGTTGCCTGCTGTATGCATGATCCCATTCATTTGCTGTAATTACAAATTGTGTATGCGGCGCATTTTTTAGCGGGTTATCAATTTTGTCTGCTTTGCCTTTTTCAATAGCGCTTATTTCTCCTCTTATACTTAGCATCGCATCACAAAACCTGTCAAGCTCTGATTTGTCTTCGCTTTCTGTTGGTTCTATCATGATCGTTCCTGCAACAGGGAAACTCAATGTAGGCGCATGAAAATTATAATCCATCAATCGTTTTGCTACGTCTTCGGCTTCAATACCTGCACTTTGTTTGAATGGCCTCAGGTCAACAATAAATTCATGACCACAACTTCCATTCTTACCTGTGTATAAGATCTTATAATCATTTTGCAATCTCGCCTTCATATAGTTGGCATTTAAAATTGCATACTCAGTACTTTTCTTCAATCCTTCTGCACCAAGCATTTTTATATATGCATAGCTGATCAATAAAATACTTGCACTACCAAAAGGTGCAGCACTTACTGCATGAATGGCTTTACTGTTATTATCAAGAGAAACATGTCCTGGTAAATAAGGAGCAAGTTTTTCATTCACACAAATTGGTCCCATACCAGGGCCACCACCACCATGAGGAATAGAAAATGTTTTATGCAAATTCAAATGGCAAACATCGGCGCCAATATTACCTGGACTTGTAAGTCCTACCTGCGCATTCATGTTTGCACCATCCATGTATACAAGGCCTCCATTATCATGTATCAGTTTGCAGATCTCCCTGATGCCTTCTTCAAACACACCATGTGTACTTGGATAAGTAACCATTAATCCAGCAAGATTGTCTTTGTGTTTTTCTGCATTCATTCTCAAATCTGCAATGTCAATATTTCCTTCTTCATCACATTTGGTAACTACTACTTTAAAACCAGCCATCACAGCAGAAGCAGGATTAGTTCCGTGTGCAGAAATAGGAATTAAGATAATATTGCGATGTGATTCTTTTCTGTCGGTATGATAAGCTGCTATCGTAAGCAAACCTGCATATTCACCCTGTGCGCCACTGTTAGGTTGTAATGATGTTGCAACAAAACCAGTAATGTTGCTGAGCCATTCTTCAAGTTCAGAAATGATTTGTTGATAACCTCTCCATTGATATGCCGGTGCAAATGGATGAATATTATTGAACTCCGGCCAGCTCACAGGAATAAGTTGTGTTGCGGCATTTAATTTCATCGTGCAACTTCCCAACGAGATCATGGAAGTATTCAAACTAAGATCCTTGTTTTCCAGGCTCTTCATATAACGCATCATCTCTGTTTCACTTTTGTGTGAATTGAAAACTGGATGCGTTAAAAAATCTGATACACGGGTTAGGGTAGAAGGGATATTATCTAAGAAACTATCAGAATCAAAATGTGCAACAGCTGTATCACTGTTTTGTGTAGCCGCAAAAATATGAATGATATCCAGTAAGTCTCGTTGCGTTGTTGTTTCATCAAGCGATATAGAGAAACTGTTTTCTGTATAATAGAAATTGATATCACGTGCTTCAGCTGCAGAACGTAATGGTTTTACATTGTCGATCTTTACTTTGATCGTATCAAAATAAAATTGATTCTCATTTTCAAAACCAAGTTGCGATAATTCATTGCTCAATGTTTGTGCAAGAATGCTGATACGCTTTGCGATATTCTTTAAACCTTCAGCTCCATGGTATACTGCATACATGGCCGACATGTTTGCCAGTAATGCCTGCGCAGTACAAATATTACTGGTTGCTTTTTCACGACGAATGTGTTGCTCACGTGTTTGCAATGCCATACGAAGACAGCGATTGCCCTGTGCGTCCATACTTACACCAATGATACGACCCGGAATATTCCTTTTGAATTCATCTTTCGTTGCAAAGAATGCTGCATGCGGACCGCCAAATCCCATCGGCACACCAAGCCTTTGTGCGTTGCCGATAGCAACATCGGCACCAAGTTCTCCCGGTGGTGTTAACAATGACAATGCAAGCAGATCCGTTGCCATCACAACCTGTGCATTTACCGAATGTGCATGATCAATGAATTTCCTGTAATCAGCAATAAGGCCATTTTTATCAGGGTATTGAACAATGGCACCAAAATAAGTTTCGTCAAGGTTCATTGTTTTATGATCGCCAAAAACCAATTCTACTTTTATTGGCTTCGCCCTGGTGATCAAAATATCTTTTGTTTGCGCAAAAATATTTTCATCTACAAAAAACTTTGGAGCAGTTATATGTTCATGATCCCTGTTCTTATGATTGAATAGCATTGCCATTGCTTCGGCTGCTGCGGTACCTTCATCCAAAAGACTTGCATTGGCAATGGGTAGTGCAGTAAGATCGCTCACCAATGTTTGAAAATTCAAAAGGCTTTCCAAACGGCCCTGTGCGATCTCAGCCTGGTACGGCGTGTATTGTGTGTACCATCCCGGGTTTTCAAACACATTACGCAGGATCACACTTGGTACGATCGTATTGTAATATCCCTGCCCGATATATGATTTGCAGATCTTATTCAGGCTCGCCGTTTTTTTCAGTTCTGCCAGGTATTCAAATTCGCTGATCGGTCCGCCCGTATTCAGCGCATCCTTCAAACGAATGGATGGCGGTACTGTACTGTCGATCAATTCATCAAGAGAAGGATGCCCAATGGTTTCCAGCATTTCAGCTGTTTCCTGTTCATTCGACCCGATATGTCTTTTTGTAAACTCGTTTTGTTGCTGTTCGAAGAGATTCATATGCATTTTTATTTAACCGTCATTAGATCTTTGCTCAACATCGTTGTGTCACTCACTTGTACTTTTTTACCGCTATTCAGCTATCAAAATACCAGCCTGGAACTGTAATAATTGAGAGCCGCAAAATTACGATAACACAACTATATTACGTACTGATATGTTCGTTAGTTTTGCCATGTGGAAAAATGAAGAATAACTGTAATATTATCAATTCATAATGGGCGACGGGATCCTCAATAACTGGCAGAAAAAATCGGCCGATAATCAAAAAAAATACAAGCAGTTCCTTATCCGGGCTGATAAGAATGCTGTATTGAAAAAACTGCCCGACCTGCATGAGGAAGCTTTCCAAAATGTGAATTGCCTGGATTGCGCCGCCTGTTGTAAAAATTATTCTCCCCGTTTTAAAACCCCCGACCTGAAACGCATTGCCAAACACCTGAAAATGAAAGAAGGTGATTTTATTGAAAAATATCTTTTACTGGATGATGAAGGAGATTACGTGGTGAGATCAAAACCATGTCCTTTTCTTGGTAATGATAATTACTGTAGTATCTATGAAGTGCGGCCATCAGATTGTGCAAGGTTTCCTTATACAGACGAAGATGTGATATTGAAAAGACAATCACTAACGCTTAAGAATAGCACGTTTTGCCCGATCGTTTATTTTGTGCTCGAAAAGTTAACTACTGTTTCCTGATTTGAACATTGAGAATTGTACGCTGTGTATTGAAGATTACTTACAGTCTTAAACATTCAATATTCAACGTACAATGTTCGATACTCAGGTGTAGATCTTCAATAAGTATTAGGGATAATAAGAGCATATCCGCATAAAACTTGGTTTTTATAGAGCCGTAGGCTCGAAACATTTAGTAACAACGGACTTCAGTCCGTTGTTTAAAGTGAGCTATAGTACAAAGAGCCGTAGGCTCGACACATATAAATTAAGTTTGAAACTGCAAAAATGAGCCGAGCCTACGGCTCTCTATATATTGCACTCGTTAATCAACGTACTGAAGTCCGTTGTTATAAAATTGGCCGGTGCTACGCATCTGGTTAGAAGCACCATTGCCTTGGTTCGTGTCCCCACGAACCACTCCACTTCAAAAATTTTATAAATGGAAGTATGTTTTTCCTAATAAGGAGCAGGCTTTTCACAATGAAGATTGGTTCGTGGGACACGAATCAAGGCATACACTTCAATACGTTTTGTAAACGTAAGTATAATAAAAGTTGAGCAAAATATTTTTCGGGAAAGATTGGAATTGTGCTTTGCTCATTTTTATTGCCGAGAGTGACTAAATCTTTTTGATTTCTGATAATCCAATCTTCTTCAGTATCGGCGATATGCCTGATCAAATAACCATATCTTTCTTCTGCGGATAATTTAAAAATATTTTGTGCTTTCTGTGGGTGCATTGATCCTTAATTACGCAAATTAAAAATTACAATCCAGGATTTGGTTCGTGTTCCGACGTTGAATATTGAATATTTTACGTCGAATATTGAATATTCAAAATTGTAAGTAAAGTTCAATATCCAACGTTTAATATCCTATATCCTGGTTAACGTGTGCTACTCAGCAGTCAGCTCCGCATACGCGGCATTCAGCGGCCTGTCAATCCCTTCACCCACCCAATCAGGTGAACCAGGAATCGAAGTAGTTTTTAAAATTTCCTCTTTCGATTTGCCTGCTATAATTTCTCCATTCACAAACTTTAATAAATTCCCCAGGTAATCCCTGAATGCATTTAGATCACCGGCATTGATAACAATATCATGTCCTTCTCCGGCATGACCGCATATATAAGTTGTTTTTTTAGAAAATGTGCTGGTAGCTTTTTCCAATACTTTTATCCAGCTGGAGATATTGGCACCGGCGCTTCTGTCGATGTATGGATGTTTGCGATTGAATACAAGATCACCCATGTGGACAATGTTTGAATGTCTTAAATGAACAAGACTGTCTCCATTAGTGTGGCCTGCACCAAAATAATGTAAAGCGAATTCTTCTTTGCCTATCTTTTCAGACCATAGATCTGTATAGGTACGATCGGGATATAATTGTTTGTCTTCGTTGTTATTTTTTGCAGCTGCGTTTTTCTGATTTGTCCTGCTGTTCTCATGCGCAAGTACATGCGGCACCAGGTCTTTAAATGCAATATTGCCTGCAGTATGATCACCGTGATGGTGTGTGTTTATTAATAACTGAAATGGTTGTGTTGTTTTCTTTTTTATTTCATCGATCAGGTGTTGAGCGCTGTCAGGAAATTGCGCATCAATAACAACAGGGCCATCTTTAGTAAGCATGAATAATATCGTTCCACCTTTTTCAGTGAACACGCCAACGTTATCATTCAACATTTTTATTTTATAAGTTGGGTCAGAAAGAAATGCTGCCATTGTTTTGGAATTTAAAAATGCAAGTGCGCCGAGGGTGAGAGCTGTATTTTGTATAAATGATCTACGTTTCATAATTAGCATTGTTTGTTGTATCTAAAGTTAGTTATGAATTCTGAATTCTGAGTGCTGAATTCTGAATGGGTATATTAAGGTTGAAACTAATTCCGGGTATAAAAGACTTTCTATTTTTGTAAATACTAACAATTTGAATAAACTCAGCATTCAGAATTTACACCTCAGTATTCCATGTTCTTTAACGACGGCGCCTTAAACCATGTAAATATTACAACGCCTATTGTCATACAGCCTCCAAAAACCACAGAAGCAACGGTACCCATTATTTTTGCTGCGACACCACTTTCAAATTGTCCAAGTTCATTGGAGGAATTGATGAACATGCTGCTAACGGACATCACCCTTCCTCTTAATTCATCCGGTGTTTTTAATTGAAGGATCGTGCTTCGTACAATAACACTAACGCCATCCATGCACCCGCTTACAAGCAATGCAACAAAAGAGAGCCAGAATACTTTTGATAATGCAAAAACAATGATGCACAATCCAAATCCTGCGACAGCATAAAATAAGATGCGTCCCTGTGCATGATGAAGTGGCCTTATAGTAAGGAATGTTACAGAGATGATGGAGCCAATATCAGCAGCTGCATTCAACCAGCCAAAACCAATTGGTCCAATGTGCAAAATATCAACAGCAAATACCGGTACCAATGCTACAGCGCCTCCAAACAAAACTGCAAACAGGTCGAGTGATAAAGCGCCCAGTAATTCTTTTGTTTTGAAAACATAATTGATGCCTTCTTTTACACTTTGCCATGTCTTTGCACTGGTCTTTACAAAAACAGGTTTTTTATGTAGCCTTGACAGTAACAGGTAGCCGCATATTATAAAACATAGTATCACAACAAACGTATCGTTGATACCAAGAAAGGCAATTAAAAAACCTGCCAACGCATGACCACAAATAGAACCAATGAGCCATGTGGCAGAACTGATGGCAGCAGCAGATGGCAACATATCTTTTGGAACGATCTGAGATATCAATGATGAAAATGTTGGACCTGAGAACGAGCGTATAGCACCTGTTAAAGCGATTACGCCGCAAATTAAAATGGCAATTGTCCAGTGATGTAAATGTGAAGCAGTAAACTCAGTGGATAATAGTATGAAGAGCAATACGCATCCTATATACAAGCGTATGCATTTAAGTAAGAGGTTTCTTTTTTCATTTTTGTCAATATGATGGCCTGCATAAAGTGCAAGTGATAGGGCAGGTATTACTTCGGCAAGTCCAACAAATCCAAGCGCCAGTTTACTATTTGTCAAAAGATACATCCACCAGCCTATAACGGTGCCTGTCATACGCAGGCCCATGATAAAAATAAAACGGCCGGCAATGAAATTTTTGAACTCGATGATCTTTAACGGTGCGTATGGATTTTTATTCCTGTTAGCTTTTGACAAAAAAATATTGCTTTTTCCAAAGATAATTTCATTTGAGTAAAATCAGTTTTACAGGAAGCGGGAACTTCCTAACGGATGTTGATAAGAAATTTGTACGTCATTGCGAGGAACGAAGCAATCTGTAAGTTGACAAAGTTGACTGGTTAATAAAGTTAAAAAGGCTACAACCTTATTAACCAGTCAACTTTGTCAACCTATTAACTCGAAGTTAGATTGCTTCGTTCCTCGCAATGACGGCTTAAAAAAATTTACGGAAGAGAAATATAATGCTGCCCATGACTATATTCCTTGTCAAGCGCATCTAAGATGGTTTTAATATGTGCATCATTTCCCAGGAAATCAGCATTGCTTACATCAACAAAAAGTGTTTTTATATTATGCTGTTTGATATATTGTGTATAGGTCTCCTGCAACGAAAACAGGTAGTCATTGGCAATGCCCTGTTCATAACTCCTGTTACGTTTTTTAATGTTCTCCTGTAGTTTATTCACCGGGCAATGCAGGTAGATCAGTAATTCAGGTTGTACAATTTGCGGGTTGATGATGTCAAACAGTTTTTGATAAAGCCTGAACTCCTCATCTGGCAGGTTTACTTTAGCAAATAAGAGACATTTTGTAAAAAGGTAGTCGGAGATCGTGATCGTTTGAAACATATCTTTTGTCTGCAAAAGATCTTTAAGCTGCTTGTATCTTTCTGCCATGAAAAACAATTCGAGTGGGAAAGCATATTGCTCCGGGCTCTCATAAAATTTCGGCAGGAAAGGATTGTCTGCAAATTCTTCCAGGATTAACCTTGCATTGAAATGTTTGCTGAGTATATGCGCCAATGTCGTTTTGCCTGCACCTATATTCCCCTCGATCGTTACAAAATTATATTTCATTTCGGCTGCAAAATAAGTGGAAAGAACAAAAACGTGATCAAATTTTTTTCACATCCAGTTTATCAGGACATTCTTTTAATAACAATGAAACCGTTTTATTAAAAACCGGGTGAATGAAACGAGGAGATAGTTCATTCAACGGAACCAATACAAATCTTCTTTCCTGTATAAAAGGGTGGGGTAACTGTAATAATTTTGTATTTATGATATCCTTATTAAAAAATAAAATATCAATATCAATAACACGTGGCGCATTTTTTACGGTCCTGATCCTTCCCATATCTTTCTCAATTCTAAGAATCGTATTCATACAGTCAGCAGCAGTAAGCGATGTTTCAACTACGATCACCTGGTTGATGAAATCGGGTTGATCTGTATTACCCCAGGCAGCAGTTTTATAAAGGGCAGACTGGCGTACGATTTTACCAATGGATTGTTTAATGTGTTTACAGGCATTTGCAAGTTGTTGCTTGCTATTGCCCATATTGCTACCAAGGAGGAGATAGGTTTTATTCATCAGATTGAAAAAAGCCTTTTGTCCGGCTTAAAAGATTTTGTTTTACTGATCTTTATTTTTTTAAAATCAGCATGAAGCGGGTTGATGAGAAAATTATTTTCTTCACTCACAACTGCAGATGGTACTTTTAAAACCAGGTGTTGTTTTGATTTTATGAATTCATCACCGATGAACCTGCTGTAATCATCATCTTCTATCCAGTTGTTTTTTAATTTGGGCAAGGTTATTTCTTTGATACTGCTGTTGTCGGGAAATAAAATATGAACAAGATCCAGCTCTATGGCATAGTCTTTAAATTGTGTATGAACAAGCATTTCAAGCAATGCCAGTGAAATAAATTCGGTAGTATAAAGCATTGGTATGCCTTTCGAATTCCAGCGGGCACCATTTAATTTAGCGCCCGTTCCGGAAAGATCATTGCTATAAAGACTGTTTGATATCCTGTAAACTATCATGCAAATAAACCATGTTGTATTCGTCCTAATTGAGTTAAAACTTTTTCAATGCCATCAAGTGAATGAAGTGATTCCAGTGAAAGGCTTCCTTCCAGCATAGCAGGATTACGCTTTAACCAGTTATAAAAGTTTTGTGTATTTCCAAAAGCGATTTTACCTTCTTTTAAAACCTTTTCAATTTGTAATGCTCTTTCAGCATTGATAGGAGCAAAGTTTCCATTGTTTTTTGCATAACGTTGCAATGTTCGTTCACTAAGATGAAGAATACCTGCCCATTCTGCAAGCGTGAAAGGCGTTTTATCTGCAATTTTTTTAAATTCGGTATAATTAAAATCTTTTAATTGTGGAACTGTTTTGAAAGCTTTGTAAGTAGCCATTGGCTCATTTACAGTAGAAAACTTTGCTTCTTTTTGAGAAGCATTTTTTTTAGATATTTTTGTTGGCTTTTTCATAAAGCGTCATTTGTCGTCAAATTTACGACATTTGTCATGAATTCTACCGTTTTTAATTTTTTTTACAATAGCTTTACCAAATTAATAGTATTTATAGGATGAAATATAACCAGTTCAGAGCAATGTTTGCCATTACAAAGGCAAGCTTAAGATCGATCACAAGAAGCCCATCGGCACTTATTTTCAGTTTTATTTTTCCATTTATTTTCATACTTGTTTTTGGTTTTCTTGGTGGTAATGGCGGCAGGGAATCTTATAAAGTGGTAATGGATCCTGCTTCTGATACAATGAATGATCTTTTTACAGCATTAAAAAATACACAAGGATTTAAAATACTCAGGTATAAAACAGCACAGGAGCAAAAGGAAGATTTTGAGGAAGGCAGGTTTGCAGCAATTGTTTCTATCAAAAAAAATATTGGAGCTGCCCAACCTTATACAATAAGTATAAAAAGTACAACTTCCAGCAGTGATCAATATCCCCAGTTAAAATCTTTGATAGAAAAAACGATCAGCGAAGTGAGCGATAAAAAATATATTGGCCGCCCTTCATATGCCTTGTTTGATTTTGATCCCAGGAGAGATATTGCCGAAATAAGAGAATACAAAACGATCGATTTTATTTTACCCGGGCAGTTGGGGTTTTCTTTATTAAGTACCGGTGTGTTTGGTGTGGCATTTATGTTCTTTAATTTAAGAAATCAATTGGTGCTTAAACGTTTTTTTGCAACACCTATCAGTCGAACATTTATTGTTTTGGGAGAAGGATTGAGCCGTGTTACTTTTCAAATGTTAACTGCAGTTGTAATTATTGGTGTAGGTTATTATTGTTTTGGATTTACACTGATACATGGTATTGAAACTTTTTTAGAAATGCTCATATTAAGTTTTATAGGCCTTGTTGTTTTTATGGGCTTTGGTTATATCATCAGCGGGCTTGCAAAGAATGATAGTTCTATTCCACCATTTGCCAACCTGATAACCATGCCGCAATTCTTACTGAGCGGGACATTCTTTTCTATTGAAGCTTTTCCGCATTGGTTACAGATCATAGCACGACTGTTACCGCTTACTTATCTTAACCAGGCAATGCGTAGTGTAGCATTTGAAGGTATCCATTTCTGGAATGTAACCACCAATATTTCTTTGGGCTCTATACATTTTCAATTACCGGTTGTATTTATCCTGTTGCTTTGGGGCATCATTGTTTACATTGCAGCAATTAAAGTTTTTAAATGGGAATGATCAGATGAGAAAATTAAAAGCATTCGTTTTTGTTTTAACGGGCCTGGCAATAATGATAACATTGGTTTCATTGCTCATGCCATCAAAAGTGATGACGGTCAGATCTGTTGTTGTACACGCCGATACCGGTTTTATCATATCAGAGATACGTGATCTGAAAAAATGGAAGGATTGGCATCCTGTGTTTATGAATGAACACGCTAATATTGTTACCAGCGACCCTTCATCGGGTGTAAATGCTTTTGTAACATGGAACAGTAATGGCACACTTAATAAATTACTTGTAACAGAAAGTTCATCCAATCACATCAAGGCATCTTTAATACGCAAGGGAGAAAATGATGTTGTTAATATCATCAGTATGAACCCGGTTAATGATAGTACTGCTGTACAGGTTGAATGGCGTGTGCTCACAACTTTAAAATGGTATCCCTGGGAAAAATTTTATGGGATCATGATCGATAAATTCTCCGGGCCGGGATATGAGTTGGCGTTGAATGGTTTGAGGGAATTGGCGGAGAAAAAATAATCTTTAAGTTGTTTGGGGTTTAGCGGTTGGTGTTGACTGATACCAAACGCTAAACCCCAAACGCATTGCTTCAGGTATGATACATTTTTTCCCAATCTCATTAATGTCTTCTCTTGTTAATTGGGCAAACTGATCTTTCCCATTGTGATCGCAGGGAAATGATCATTGCCTGTTCCAAAATTATTTCCATTACCTGCAACAGCTTCATTGGCAAGTATTGCAAATAGTATCGCTTCTTTTGCATCGGCATCAATGCCTTTTTCTTTAGTGCTTTGAATTAAAATACCGGGAATATTTTTTTTGATATTTTTTAAAAGCAAGGGGTTATGCATGCCACCACCACTGATCAATACTTTGCAATTTTTTCTGCCTGCCGTTACTTTAATAATAGCGTCCGTAATTACAGTTGCGGTAAATAAATTAAGCGTTGCCATAATATCAGCAACCGTAAGATGCTTGGTGTGGCTTTTTATCATTGCATTTTTTAAGTAAGTAAGGTTAAATAATTCCGGTCCCGTTGTTTTTGGAAAAGCAGTTTTAAAAAAATCATTTTCCTTTAAAGCATTTAACAAAGTTTCATTGGCAGTTCCCTGTTTTGCGATAGCAGCGTCCTTATCAAAATATTTTCCGGGGAAATGTTTTTGTGTCCATGCGTCCATCATGGTATTGCCCGGGCCAATATCGGAACAAACAATTTTGTTGAAAGCGGCTCCTGCAGGTAAGAAAGTAAAATTTGCAATACCGCCGATGTTCAGCAGGATGGTATCATTGTCTTTTTCAGAAAATAAAATAAAATCACCATAAGCAGCAAGGGGAGCGCCTTCGCCACCGGCAGCAATATGTTTTTGCCGGAAATCGCTAAGGGTGATGATGCCTGTATTCACTGCGACATGATCTCCGTCGCCGATTTGCAAAGTGCCGTTACCAAATTTTTTATTCTGATGTTGTTGTTTAGGCGCATGATAAATGGTTTGCCCATGGCTTGCTATAAGATCAATATTTTCTTTTGCGATGTTCCATTTTTTTAAACAGCTATTAACGATCGTAGCATGTTTTATTCCTATCCATTCATTTAACAGGCAAAGTTTTTCAAGGCTGATATTTTCTTTTGAAAAAATGGTTCGTACTTCTTCTTTGTATTCATCATCGTAGTTGATGGTCTCGAATTGTAGTAAAGAAAATTTTGTGTTGGTTCCGTTTCCTTTTATCTCACACAATGCCACATCCAATCCATCAAGTGAAGTGCCGCTCATTAAACCAATGATGATGCGTGAATCTTTTTTACCAATCGAATATAATTGCTCCAGGTTTATGTTCATTAATTAGATTTTATAAATTGTAGGTTTCGTTTGATGCCCTGAAATTTTGTTCTTTTAATTGCAGAATCTTTAAAGATCATTTTAAAATTTTCTTCAGTAAGTTCTTCCCATTCTGTTGTTGTAAAATTTAAAATTCCGGGTATGGGTGAAAAATTTATTTCTGAGGTTGGTTTTGAAAAACGGTTCCATGGACAAACATCCTGGCAAACATCACAGCCAAACAACCAGTTGTCGAATTTGTTTTTCATTTTTTCCGGTATCAAACTATCTTTTAATTCGATCGTGAAATAAGAAATGCATTTACTGCCGTCAACAATTTTATCCGGGAGGATTGCTTCGGTCGGGCAATTGTCAATACATTTTGTACAACTTCCGCAATAATCTTTTGCAAAGCCATCATCGTATTCCAGTTCTACATCTACAACAAGTGTTGCAATAAAAAAATAAGAACCTTGTTTTTTATTGATAAGATTTCCGTTCTTCCCGATCCAACCCAAACCGCTTTTTTGTGCCCATGTTCTTTCAAGCACGGGAGCACTGTCAACAAATCCTCTTCCGTTTATTTCTCCAATGCCTGTTTTTAATAATGAAAAAAACTGGTGCAGTTTGTTTCTGATCACTTCATGATAATCTTTTCCATAAGCATATTTTGCAACCTGTGGTTTATCTGCATCCTGTTTTGTTTCGGGAAAATAATTCAACAACAATGTAATTACCGACTTTGCACCCGGAACTAATTTAGAGGGATCGGTCCTCAGGTCAAAATAATTTTCCATGTATTGCATGTTCCCATGCATGCCTTTGTGTAACCATGTTTCAAGCCTTCTTGCATCTTCATTTAAGAACATAGCTTTGGCAATGCCGCAAAACTCAAAGCCAAGCTCTGTAGCAGTTTGCTTTATAAAGAGAGTATGTTTAGATGCAGCATTCATTTTTCCAAATGGAATTAATTTATAAAAATACAAAAGCCCTGTTAGTTACAGGGCTTTTAAAATTATTATTAAGTGTGATTAAAAATTAATCTCATATCCCAACGTCCCGATCAACTCAAAATATCCAAAGCCATGTGTTGCCCTGTTACCTTTTTGAGTAGGCGTACATGCCAATGCATTTACATACCTCACATAACCTGTCTTACCGGTAAACTCAAAAAAGAATTTTTTTAACGGATATAATCTTGCTCCTCCTTCAACGCCAAAATTATAACCTGCCACATGAAAATTATTATTCAGCCTTTCACCACGCCATGTAAAATCTGTTCTTGGAATATTGATGCCTGCGCCGGCTTTCCATAAATAACTGAAAAGCGGCCGTCCCGATTTTTTAGTTGTAAACAAAACATGGTGTTTAACAAAATTGATGTGTAGCCAGTTTGCCCCATCGGTATGTTCAAAGTGAAGAAAACTTTCCCTGTTTAAAACACTATCACCATTAACAGGTTTGCCATCAATGGTACCGGTGACATGTACATTTTGTCCATCTGTTACAACATACTTGGCATGATCGAAATTAATTTCTATTGCAGTAGTATGTTTTTTATTCAGGTAAAAACCAACCCTGTAATTGTATTGCGGGATAGATACTTCCAAAGGTTTTTTTACAACAGCATCGATATCCGGTTTGTCATGAGCTTTTGCATTGTGCAATATGAAATTATTGCCATTGCTCATTTTAAAATGAATAGTACTTTTTGTATACCATTCAGTGTTATAGCCCCATTGGACATACATGCCCTCAATGAGCTTGTTTTTTTTCTTTTGAGCAAGTGCTGGCAGACTTAGTAAAAGCACAAATGCTAGTAAATATGTACGCATAATCCGTTTTGAAATTCGCTGCAAAACTAAGTTAGAAAAGCATGACTTATAAATTTATTTCGACGGTTGCGGCGAATCTGAGCCTGAAACATTAGCAGGAAACATGTAAAAGGCCTGTTAGGACGGCAGCAATTTTCAATTTAATATGTCATTGTTGCCTGCTTTTTAATTGGATAAAATTTTGATATACAAGGCTGAACTTTAATACAAATAATTAAAATATATGAATCTGAATAATTTCACTATAAAAGCAGCAGAGGTTGTACAACAGGCACAGCAGTTGGCTTTCAATGCGCAAAATCCTGCGATTGAAAATGAACATTTGCTAAAGGCATTGTTGACAATGGAAGATTCTCCCATTGAATATTTGCTGAAAAAAAATAATGTTACCATCAATCTTGTACAAAACAAGCTGGATGAGTTATTAAAAAAATTACCCAAAACAAAGGATCAGCAGGCACAGGCACTTGGTCGTGATGCAAATGCTTCGATACTTCGTGCAGGCTCAGTACTAAAATCTTTTGGAGATGAATTCGTAACACCCGAACATATTTTATTGGCCATTCTCCAGGGCAACGATGCACCTGCAAAATTGCTGAAAGATGCGGGTCTTACAGAAAAAGGTTTGATCGCTGTTATTAAAGAATTGCGTAAGGGCGAAGCTGTGTCTTCACAAACACAGGAAACGCAGGTGCATGCATTGAATAAATATGCAAAGAATTTAAATGAGATGGCTAGTTCAGGCAAACTTGATCCAGTGATTGGCCGCGATGAAGAGATAAGAAGAACACTTCATATCCTTAGCAGGAGAACCAAGAACAACCCGATTTTAGTTGGTGAACCTGGTGTTGGTAAAACAGCTATTGCTGAAGGTTTGGCCATGCGTATTGTAAATGGAGATGTTCCTGAAAATTTAAAATCAAAGATCATTTATGCACTTGATATGGGACAGTTGATAGCAGGTGCAAAATATAAAGGTGAGTTTGAGGAACGTTTGAAATCGGTGATCAAGGAAGTTACTTCAAGTGAAGGTGAGATTGTTTTATTTATTGATGAGATACATACGTTAGTAGGTGCAGGTGGGGGTGACGGTGCGATGGATGCAGCAAATATTTTAAAACCTGCTTTGGCAAGAGGGGAATTAAGAGCGATAGGTGCAACTACTTTATCTGAATATCAAAAATTCTTTGAGAAGGATAAAGCCCTGGAGCGTCGTTTCCAAAAAGTGTTGATTGATGAACCTACTGTAGAAGATGCCATTTCTATTTTACGTGGATTGAAAGACAGGTATGAAACTTATCATCATGTAAGGATCAAAGATGAAGCGATCATTGCTGCGGTTGAATTATCACATCGTTATATAACAGATCGTTTTTTACCGGACAAAGCAATTGATCTCATTGATGAAAGCGCTGCGAAGCTCAGGCTAGAAATGAATTCAATGCCCGAAGAACTGGATAAACTTGAAAGGCAGATCAGGCAATTGGAAATTGAAAGAGAGGCGATCAAAAGAGAACATGATGAAGTGAAGCTGAAAGACCTGAATACTGAAATTGCAAACCTGTCTGTAGAGAGAGATACTTATATGTCGAAGTGGAAACAGGAAAAAGAAGTGGTAGAAAAAATTCAGAATGGAAAAGCGGCAATAGAAAAATTAAAACAGGAAGCAGAACAGGCAGAGCGTAATGGGGATTATGGTAAGGTAGCCGAGATACGTTATGGTAAAGTAAAAGAACAGGAAACACTTATAGCAAATCTTACTGTACAGTTGGATGAGCTTTCTGAAAAAAGACTTTTGAAGGAAGAAGTAGATGGAGAAGATATTGCTGAAAGTGTAGCAAAAGCTACTGGTATACCCGTGATGAAAATGTTGCAAAGCGAAAGAGAGAAATTATTAAAACTGGAAGATGAATTACACCAAAGGGTAGTGGGACAGGACGAAGCCATCGAAGCAGTTGCAGATGCCATACGCCGTAGTCGTGCAGGTTTGCAGGATTCACGTAAACCAATTGGTTCATTTATATTTTTAGGAACTACCGGTGTAGGTAAAACGGAGTTGGCAAAAGCGCTGGCAGATTATCTTTTTGACGATGAGAACATGATGACGAGGATCGATATGAGTGAATACCAGGAAAAGCATGCGGTGAGCAGGTTGGTAGGAGCGCCTCCGGGTTATGTTGGATATGATGAAGGTGGCCAGCTTACGGAAGCGGTGAGACGCAAACCGTATTCTGTGGTTTTGCTTGATGAAATTGAAAAAGCGCATCCTGATGTATTCAATATTTTATTACAGGTGTTGGATGATGGAAGGCTCACTGATAATAAAGGAAGGGTAGTGAATTTTAAGAATACGATCATTATCATGACAAGTAATATGGGTAGCCAGGTGATACAGGATAATTTTGAAAATGTATCTGAGCATAATAAAGAAGAGATTGTTGAAAGAACCAGGCTGGAAGTGATAAACCTTTTAAGGCAAACCATCAGGCCGGAATTTTTGAACCGCATTGACGAGATCATTATGTTCCAGCCTTTGATGAAGAACGAGATCAAGGGTATCATCGGCATTCAGTTGGCCAACCTCAAAAAACTCGTTTCGCAAAACGGGATCGATCTCAGGTTTAGTGATTATGCGCTGGACTTCCTGGCAGAAAACGGGTACGATCCTCAATTTGGGGCAAGGCCGTTAAAAAGGCTTATCCAAAAAGAGATTGTAAACAAGCTAAGTAAGCGGATCCTGGCAGCCGATATTGATAAATCTAGGCCGGTTTTGGTGGATGTTTTTGACGGGACGGTGGTTTTTAGAAATGAGGCGGTGGCATCAAATATTGCAGGATAATAACATGACGGGGATAAATTAATCTTTCGTATAAACAATTGAAAATCAGTTAAAATTTTGTCTTTTTTAGGAAAATTTGCTGTAGGGTTTTTTAGACATTTTAAATAATACTATCTTCATCCGATTTCAGAGGTGAAATTAGCTACTAATGAAATTTTTAATTAATACGTAATTGTTGGGCTAAGAAACAACAACAGTTCAAAGAATCAAAAGAATAAAGCATATGGCATTCAAAAAAGAAGTGGTTGAAATTATTGAACCAAAAGACGTTTTTGTAGGGAACGTTAAAGCAGAAGTAACATTGGAAGAATTTGGTGAATATGAAAGCGAGGTTTGTGCAAAGGCAAATGAAGTTGTAAAAAAATTACTGGAAGATTATGATGGAAAGATCAGGTTTAATTTCCGGCATTTTCCCTTAACAAACATACACCAGAGAAGCCTTAAAGCCGGTGAAGCAGCAGTTGCCACGGCACAGGAAGGTAAGTTTTGGGAGATGCATAATATATTATTTGCCAATCGCAGGAACCTGGGTACTACCAGTTTAAAACTACATTCTAAAGAAGCAGGCGTTAATAACAAACGCTTTTTGGATGAACTTGTAAATGCCACTTATGGCTGGCAGGTGCAGGGTGATCTAAGGGAAGGAATTAATCGTGGAGTAAAAGATGTTCCAACATTCTTTGTAAATGGTGTTCGTGTAACAGGCAAACCTACTTACGATGAATTAAGCAAAGCAATTGATGCAGCGCTTAAAAAAGTTAAGAAAAAAGTTCCTGCTGCGAAACAAAGAGCATAGTAAAAAGCCCCGATATAAACGGGGCTTTTTCATTGAACATTGAATATTGTACGTTGTGTATTGAATATTTCTTTATAGCCAACAATAAAAGAAAGTCTCAAATTAATTTTTAATACACAACGTACAATATTCAATGTTCTTGTTTGTAAAATTGTTGTTCTCTTTATTACATTTGATAAATTTCTTTTATCATGATCGGTTTTAAAACCACATTGCTGAAGTTTGACAAGCAGGGAGAAAAAACCGGCTGGACCTATATATTAATTCCAAATAAAATTGCTGAGAAGATCAAGCCCGGAAATAAAAAGTCATTTCGTATAAAGGGTAAGATCGATGAATTCAAAATAAAATCTGTGGCCCTGTTGCCAATGGGTGGCGGTGATTTTATAATGCCTGTGAATGCAACGATGCGAAAGGCAATTAAAAAAAATAATGGAGCTTCAGTAACTGTTGAGATGGAAATAGACAAAGCGCCACTCAAATTATCTCCCGGGTTGATGGCTTGCCTGGAAGATGATCCCGATAGTAAATCATATTTTGATAAACTGGCTCCGTCACATCAACAGTATTATTCCAAATGGATAGAGAGTGCAAAAACAGACGCAACAAAAACAAAAAGAATAGCATTATGCATAACTGCATTTGCAAATAAATTGAGTTACCCAGAAATGATGCGATTGCAGAAGAAAGACTTTTAATTTCGAATTATAATAATCACAAAAATATTGAACCGGGTTTGAGTTGATCAGGTTGATAAAGTTGAAAGCGCTTGTCACCGCAACACAGTCAATACCTAATCTTCAACATCTATATTATAGATCAACAGGTCTTTTCCGTCAACAACAACTTTAAGCGGGCAGCTATCAGCTTTTTTAAACTTATAAGTAAATCTTACAGAACCACCGTTATCAGTAAAATTCATTGGCTCCGGCTTTGATTGTTTTTTTTCTTCACCCATTACCAATGAAATGCTGGAGATGGTTTTATAAGGATTATAACTGAAACTAAAACTTACTGTAGTACCAACCTTTATTTTTATATGTCCCGTTAATGGCATTGGTTTTTGCAGCCCGAAAGAGTAAGCCATATAACCGATCACGGGAAGTGCATAAAATTCTTTCAAACTTTTTTGATCGTCACCAAGATACCAGCCTTTGTTATCGGGGTAGTGATCGAGGTTAAATAATTTTTTATCTGCAAAAAAGTATTCACTTGTAAATTGTTTTGTAAAGACTGACATTTTTCCATCCAGGTAACCACTTGCTCTTGCTGCATCTATGTAATACCATTTGTCGGGGCTTTGTCCAAGTTGTACTACGTTCCACGAATGATTTATATCATCTGCTTTTTCGCCAATATCCATGGCCGAACTTTTTATATACCCATCTACAACAAGGCAACGTATATTAGCCAGGCTGCACATCTCCTGCACAAGTGTAGCAAAACCAAGTGCTGTTGTTTTGCGCAATTGTATCACATTTTCCGGTTCGTTGTTTTTATTGTCATTTGATTTAATTGCTTTTGGATTCAAAGCAATGTTATTTGCTATCCAATAAAAAATGGCCCTTGCCTTTTCTTTTTTATCCGAAAATTTTCGGGTTATCGTATCAGCGATCGTTGCCACATTGAATTTTTCAAGGGCGCCCAGTTTTTGTACATATTCATCAACTGCAGCTAAAGCCGGATCTGGCTGTTGGGCCTTCAGGTTATTTACAATAAGTATGATGAGGAAGGAGAGGATGATCTTTTTCATAGTTAAAAATAATCAACGTTTGGTTAAGTATAATAAAATAAAAGTTATTTCTAAACAAAAACGAATTGCCACTGATTTTACTTGAACATTGAATATTGAGCGTTGAATATTGAATATTAAAAAAAGCTATTAAGAAATATTCAATGAACAATATTTAACGACCAATGTTCAATGAATAAATCAGTAGCAAAAAAAAGCCCCGCTACCAGCGGGGCTATCATTAATTGCGAATAATTATCTTAAGAACAATATCTCACGATATTTAGGAAGTAACCACAAACTATCGTCAACCATTAGCTCCAGTTTATCAGCATGATACCTGATCAGGTCAAAATAATTCGCTTTTACATCATCACAATAAGCGATCGCTCTTGCTCTCGTATCAGTGATCTCATTTGCTTTTTTTCTGGCTTCGATCATTTTCTCAACATTGATGCTGATCGCATTAATATGTTCAGACAATTGTACAAGGATCGTCTTTTGACTTGCATAAGCTGATTCAGGTAAACCTGCTTCTTTTAATCCCCTGATATTTTCCAACAGCGTGTTCTGGTATTTTAATGCCGGTGGAAGGATCAACGTTGTAGCAAGATCACCCATTACCCTCGCTTCGATTTGTACTTTCTTTATATATTCTTCCAGCATGATCTCGTGTCTTGCTTCTAATTCAAGATGGTTATAAATCTTATTGTCTTCAAATATCTTCCTGGCTTTCTTCGAACCATATGCATCCAATGCCAATGGTGTTGTCTTTACATTTGGCAATCCTCTTTTTGCAGCCTCTTTTTCCCATTCGTCGCTATAGCCATCACCTTCGAATAAAACTTTTTTACTATCAACAATATATTTTTGAATTACCTGCATAATGGCAACTTCTTTCTTTTCACCTTTATCGATCAGGCCATCAACTTCCGCTTTAAAAACTTTAAGTGTTTCGGCCATGATCGTATTTAATACAGTCATTGGTCCGGCACAGTTTGCAGAAGATCCCACAGCACGGAATTCAAATTTATTTCCTGTAAATGCAAATGGAGATGTACGGTTGCGGTCGGTATTATCCAGCATCAGTTCAGGAATGCTTTTATGAATATCCAGTTTTAAGATGGCTTCATCCTGTTCATCAAAATTTCCTCCTACACGTTTTTCTACCTGTTCCAATACATCTGTTAAATACTTTCCGATGAAAATGGATATGATCGCAGGTGGTGCTTCATTTGCTCCCAAACGGTGATCATTACCTGCACTTGCAATGGATGCCCTGATCAACTCAGCATAATCATGTACCGCTTTTATTGTGTTTACAAAAAAAGTAAGGAACATGAGGTTGGTCTTCGGGGTCTTACCGGGTGCAAGCAGGTTCACTCCTGTATCCGTTGCCATACTCCAGTTATTGTGCTTTCCACTTCCATTGATGCCGGCAAATGGTTTTTCATGTAACAGAACCATAAGATTATGGCGCTTTGCAACGCGGTTCATTACATCCATCAGTAACGTGTTATGATCAACTGCAAGATTTATTTCTTCGAAGATCGGTGCACATTCAAACTGCGCAGGGGCAACTTCGTTGTGACGTGTACGTAAGGGGATACCAAGGCGATATGATTCCTGTTCAAAATCCCTCATAAAAGCATACACACGTTCAGGTATTGCACCAAAATAATGATCTTCCAACTGCTGCCCTTTTGCAGGTGCGTGACCAAACACAGTTCTTCCTGTGAGCAACAGGTCGGGGCGGGCAGTAGCGAGGCCCGCATCAACAACAAAATATTCCTGTTCCCATCCAAGCGTAGCATTTACTTTGGAAATATTCTTATCAAAATACTGGCACACATCAACTGCTGCTTTATCCAATGCAACCAATGCTTTCAGCAAAGGTGTTTTTGTATCAAGTGACTCTCCTGTATAAGAAACGAAAATGGTTGGAATGCAAAGTGTTCTTCCCTGGCCGATCTCCATAACGAATGGGGGAGAAGATGGGTCCCATGCTGTATAACCTCTTGCTTCAAAAGTTGCTCTTAATCCACCGCTTGGAAATGAAGATGCATCCGGCTCCTGTTGTATCAATGCGCCACCATCAAATTCTTCAATGGGGGTACCATCGCCTTTTAAAGTAAAAAAGGAATCATGCTTTTCAGCAGATAAACCCGTGAGCGGCTGGAACCAATGCGTAAAATGGGTAACGCCCCTTTCTTCGGCCCATGTTCTTAAACCACTGGCGATATAATTGCCGATCTGCCTTTCAATTTTCTTACCTGCATGGATCGAACCCAATAAACTTTTATAAGCGTCATCACTTAAATAACGCCTGGCTGTTTTAAGGGTAAATACATTTTCATTAAAAATGTCGGTGATCTTGTTTGCTGTCTTAACGTCAGTTTTACTGTTGTTTCTTAAGCTGTCAATGGCTTTGAATCGTAAAGAGCTCATATTTTTTAAGTATTTAAACGCAAAAAAAGATTATTTTATTTTAAAATGCAAATAATTTTTTGATCGTAACTTAAAAAATGAATGATTAGTATAAAATAAAACACATATTTATTAATTTAATATTTTAAGGGTTTTTAGGTTTGGAAACAAAAAAGCCGCAAAGCATCGGGGTAATAATTAGGGGAAGGTAAATACTTTTATACCGTACGATCGAGCTGGTATTTGGAATGATATAGCCGGTAATAATAAACATAGATACTGTAAAAAATATGGCAAATAAAATAAAGGGGTGCCCGGAGCTTAATTTAAAACGATATTTAAAAACAATGAAAAGGAACAATAATTCATAGAATAAAAGCTCAATTGCAAGAGGCAAAGCAAATTTTCCGTGTCCTTCCAATAAATATGGTCGTAAAAAACCATGGTTGATCGCCTGGGGCAGGTTGATCATGAAACTTTTTAAGTTCGGCTCCAGCACATTCAATTGCAGCTGTGAATTGGCAACCGGCAGATCTAAAAAATCGGATTGTTTCTGACTGATGATCTTTAGAGGCTGAAAAGAAGGCATCAAAACCTGTAAAACCAAAATGAGTAACAACATCACGGCATAAGTTGAAAAAAATGCAACCAAAGGATTTACTTTTCTTTTACTACATAATATGTATGCAATGCTTACTGGTACGAAAGCAATCGCCACAAAATTTCTGATGAGCAGCATAACGATCACTGAAAACACGATGACCATTAAACGTTTGGTTGTAAATTTTTGCTGCAAGGAAAAGTGCAATGCATAGCAAAATAATCCAAGCACAGTAAACACAACCAGGTCCCTGCCCATGCCTGATGAAAAATACAAAGTGGATGGTAATAAAAAGCAACCAATTAATACGGGCCATTTTTTATCCTGATAGATGTCGGAAAAAACACGATACAAAGCGATATGCCCCAAAAAACCAAATACATCAAAGAAAAGACTGTTTATATAATAATTGCTCCTGCTGAAAATATCACAGAGCGTCATAATTTTTATGACAATGTTATCCCTCAGATCGTTCCAATAGGAGCCAACAGAATTGAAAAACCCTGTATACCCGTCTTTGTACGGTGACCTGAAAATATTGGTGAAAAATTCATGTGGGTCCGACATCATGAGCTTGTATTCATCAAGTGCTAATGAATGCAGGCCCCAGTAATCATTGCCGGGGTAGAATTTTTGGGAGACCCATCCTACAGCCATTCCCGCAAGTACTTTCAGTAAGAACAGCGCTATAATAAGTTTTGGTGTTAAGCCCGATCTTTTTATGAATGAGGTACGTGAAATTAAATAAACAGCGATCGCCAGGTAAAATGTAAATAACAAATAATACAATCTTGTGCGTTTTATATGTGGGAAGTTAGTTAAAATATTTGCTTTTTATCGTCGATATAAAGATGAGCAGTCAGTAACTTTGCGTTTTCTAACTTTCTTTAAGCCCAATCATGGAAATAACAGCAGCAACAGCAGCTTCACTCAGGATCACAGAAGAAGAATTTGAATTGATAAAACAAAAACTCGGGCGCACGCCTAATTTCACGGAGCTATGTGCTTTTAGCGGAATGTGGAGTGAGCATTGCAGTTATAAAAATTCAATCAAATGGTTAAAAACATTACCGCGTGAAGGGAAAAAAATGCTTGTAAAAGCCGGGGAAGAAAATGCCGGTTTGATGGATATTGGTGGCGGTTATGGTGTTGTATTTAAAATTGAATCACACAATCATCCTTCTGCTATTGAACCTTTCCAGGGAGCTGCAACCGGTGTAGGTGGAATTAACCGCGATATTTTTACAATGGGAGCAAGGCCGATTGCTTCGCTGAATTCACTTCGTTTCGGAAATTTAAATGATCCTAAAACGCAGCACCTGCTTGCAGGCGTGGTGCATGGGATTGGCCATTATGGAAATTGTTTTGGAGTACCAACTGTTGGCGGCGAAATATATTTCGAGAACTGCTACCATACCAACCCGTTAGTGAATGCCATGAGTGTTGGTATTTTAAAGAATGGCGAAACTATTTCTGCCACTGCAGAAGGAAAAGGCAATCCTGTTTTCTTTGTTGGAAGTGCTACGGGTAAAGATGGAATTGGTGGTGCTTCATTTGCAAGCGCTGAAATTACGGAAGACAGTGCAGAAGATCTTCCTGCTGTACAGGTGGGAGATCCTTTCCAGGAAAAGAAATTACTGGAAGCCTGCCTTGAAGTTATTCAAACCGGTGCGGTGGTTGGTATGCAGGATATGGGAGCAGCAGGTATCATTTGTTCCACTGCAGAAATGAGTGCCAAAGGAAATGCCGGCATGAACATTCAACTTGATAAAGTGCCTACACGGCAAAAAGATATGAAAGCATGGGAATTGTTGCTGAGTGAAAGCCAGGAACGCATGCTGATCGTTGTACAAAAAGGAAAAGAAGCCGATGTACTTAAAGTATTTGATAAATGGGATCTTCCATGCAGCCATATAGGAGAAGTTACCGATGACGGGATACTTAATTTTTACATGGGAGATACACTGGAAGCGGTGTTGCCTGCTGCCGAACTTGTATTGGGAGGCGGAGCGCCACAATATGAAAGAACACACAAACAACCGGCTTACCTGGAAAAAATACATGCTTTTAATGCAGATAAAATCCCCGTGCCGGAGGATCTGAAAAATATCGCAGAACAACTTATACAGTTGCCGAATATTGCGAGTAAGCGTTGGGTTTATGAACAATACGATAGCATGGTTGGCGCCGGCAATACAAGTACCAATGCGCCAAGTGATGCTGCCGTTGTGATCGCAAAACCAACCAATAAAGCACTGGCCCTTACAACGGATTGTAACAGCCGTTATGTACATGCGGATCCATATACAGGAGCAATGATTGCAGTAGCAGAAGCTGCACGCAATATTGTTTGCAGCGGAGGTGAGCCGTTGGGCGTTACCAATTGTTTGAACTTTGGTAACCCTTATGATCCCGAAGTTTATTACCAGTTTGTGCATGCAATAAAAGGAATGGGAGCAGCATGCGTTAAATTCGATACACCGGTTACAGGTGGTAATGTTAGTTTTTACAATCAATCTCCCGACGGCCCTGTTTATCCTACACCAACAATCGGCATGGTTGGTTTGCTGAACAGCGTTGCTGATAAAATGACAATGGATTTTAAAGAAGCAGGTGATATTATTTATTTGATTGGTGAAAGCCGCGACGATATCAACTCATCTGAGTATTTGCATAAGATCGTTGGGGAAGAATTTTCTCCTGCTCCATACTTCGACCTTGATGAAGAATTCAATGTACAACACTGTGTTACTTCATTGATAAAAAGAAAACTAATTGTATCTGCACACGATACCAGTGAAGGCGGTTTATTTGTTTGCCTGGTGGAAAGCGGGTTCAACAGGAACCTTGGCTTTGAGATCGCTGACCAGGATCTCCAGGTAAGAAAAGATGCTTACTGGTTTGGCGAAGCACAGGGAAGAGTTGTTGTATCAGTTAACCCGGCCTGGCAACAATCTTTTCTTGATTTCATGGTGAAGCAGCAAATTGTTTTTTCAGAATTGGGTAAAGTGGCTGGAAGTAATATTGTGATCGAAAATGAAAACTGGGGAAGCATTACCGATTGGAAAAATAAATATGATAATGCAATAACTGTTTTGCTTAAGGGGCAGGAAAACGAACAGGCTTTGTCTGCAATATAATTTAAAGCATGGATAAAAAAGCTACCATAATTATTACTGGTGCGGCAGGCTTTATTGCAAGTTGCCTGGTAGGTTATTTAAATGAACTTGGTTTTGAAAATCTTTTATTGGTAGATGAATTTGATCGTGATGATAAAGAACTGAATCTCCTTCACAAAAAATACATTGCACGCATAGAAAGAGAAAACCTGTTTGAATGGTTGAATATAGAGAAACCAACTGTAGATTTTGTTTTTCATTTGGGCGCACGTACCAATACGACTGAATTTAATTATGCTATACACCAACATTTGAATGTTGAGTATTCTCAAAAAATATGGAATTATTGTACGATCAATAATATTCCGCTTGTGTATGCATCGTCTGCAGCTACTTATGGCGATGGGAAACAAGGTTATAAAGATGAACATGCTGTCGTTGAAAAACTATTGCCATTAAATCCTTATGGTGTTTCAAAAAATGAATTTGATAAATGGATGCTGCACCAAACAGATCATCCGCCATTCTGGGCCGGGCTGAAATTCTTTAATGTATACGGGCCCAATGAGTATCATAAGGGCCGTATGGCAAGCGTGATCTTTCATTCTTTCAACCAGGTCAAAAAAAATGGCGTGGTGAAATTATTTAAATCACATAAAAGACAATTTAAAGACGGAGAACAACTGCGGGATTTTATTTACGTAAAGGATATTGTGAAAGTTTGTTCATGGTTAATGAATGATCATAAAAAAATTCCTTCATCTATTTATAATCTTGGTACAGGTAAAGCAAGAACATTTACCGACCTGGTAACGGCAACGTACACTGCTTTGGAAATGAAAACAAATATTGAATTTATTGACATGCCCCTGGATTTAAGAGAAACCTACCAGTATTTTACAGAAGCAGATATGAATAAACTTGCTGCGGCTGGGTATAAAGAAGCATTTTATTCTTTAGAGGAAGGGGTGGGGGATTATGTTGGCAATTATCTTAACAAGAAAAATTTTTATTGATATAGAAAGTAGTTAAATGTAAAATGTAAAGGTCAGCTAATTATTATCAAAGATATTTTCATTCACGAAATCTGACTTTTACATTTTAAATTTCCGCAAAACTTACAACATGAAAAAGATCGCCATCATCGGTGGAGGAAATCTCGGAACTGCCATAGCAGAAGGATTATTAAAAAGTAAATTCTGCAAAGCTGCAGATATCATCATTACCAAAAGAAATATAGCAACACTCAAAACACTTGAATCAAAAGGAATAAAAGTAACTGCAGATAATGAACATGCTGTTTCCAAATCAGATATTGTAATTCTTGCAGTAAAACCTTACCAGGTAAGTGAAGTGATCAACAGCTTTAAAATGGTTTTATCTGCAAAGCATATATTGGTTTCAGTAGTTACCGGTGTTTTGATCAAAGATATACAGGAAAGCATACAGAAAAAATTACCGGTATTTCGTGCCATGCCCAATACTGCTATTGCCATACAACAAAGTATGACCTGTTTAAGTTTTAGTGATGCGGCTGCTACACAGATCAGTTTTGTGACCAGGCTTTTTTCAACACTTGGAAGGGTAGCAGTGATCGATGAAAAACTAATGGATGCTGCAACCGTATTGGGTGCTTGCGGTACTGCGTATGCGATGCGTTACATCAGGGCAAACATACAAGGCGGTATTGAAATTGGCTTTGATGCTGCAACTGCCAGCCTCATTGCTGCTCAAACAGTAAAAGGCGCCGCAGAATTATTATTGGAAAAAGGTTCGCATCCTGAACAGGAGATCGATAAAGTAACAACACCCAAAGGATGCACCATTGCAGGTTTGAATGAAATGGAACACCAGGGTTTTAGTTCATCATTGATAAAGGGTATTGCTAGCAGTTATAATAAGATCGTAAAAGGTTAATAGGTTTTTCCGTTTTCCATATCAAGTTGATAATACTTCAGAACAATATCGTATTCGGCCGGATTGATTGTGCCGCCACTTACTCCATCGCTTGCCGGTACTGAAGCTCCGGCAGCTAATTCACTAAATGGATTTCCAATAAAATTATCTTTTGGTGAAAGGCTTTTTATTCCCTGGAAATAATATGTATCCCCTGTACGGATAAGTTTCGAAAATTTATGAGCGGAATTAATGTAAAAATCCTTGCCATCGCAATATCCCCACACATCCTGTTGTGGATATTCCTTGTTATTTTCTTTTATGTAAATAATATCTCCCATTTTCCCTTTTCTCATTTCAAAATCGGTCCAGCTAACAATATTAAGTTTAAAATCATTAAAAGTCTTGTACACTCCTTTCTGATGTTCATCGTTGGTAAGTACCGGGAACCTGCTTATTTTTTTATTTACTCTTTCAATATCGGCCCATGAATATCTTTTTTTAGAAAGCAGGGAACTGTCTTGTGTACACGTAAATAATTTTACAAGCGATGATCTGAGCCCGATTGAAATAAACGCTTCTGCATACCTGCTTGTGCCACCTACCAAAGGAATAATTGAATCAAAGCGATAAAGAGGAATGTACATACTGTCTTTTTGCAGGTAATACTCTATTAAAACGATCACTCCATTTTCCCACTGGTTATTTTCTTCCCTGATAATCCTTCCATCCTGCCGGGTTCTGGGTGTTGGCTCATTTTTCCAATCGTTATTTTCCCTTGCTACTTTTCCTGTTTCAAGAATCTTTTGTGTTGCTTCTTCGGATATTCTTAATTTTTTGATATTGATCAGCAGCGTGTTCCCGTTTGCATTGTTTTCAGCCAACATTAAATACTTAAAGAACCAGTTGTTCATTTCATTTATAAATCCATCTTTAAAGCAATATTTTTTTGAACGCTTGCCTGGTGAATATCCAATACTGGTTGTATCTGTACGGGCGTCCAGGATAGTAAGGTTGCTGATATTAAGACCGGCGGGAAATTTATATTGCTCTTTTCTCAATTTCAAATTAGTTACAGCATCGGGTTTGAATGCACTTGTCTGTATCTGGGCAAATGCGAAAGAAGCCTGGAAGATGAAGCAACAAATGAATATTTGTTTCATGATGTACTATCAATAATATTTATGTTTTACTTTTTAATCAATACACGAGGCCGTTATCCATATCGAGTTGGTAATACTTAATGTCTGCTTTATAAACTGTTTTTTTGGGCCCGGTATCAGTCGCATAATTTAAACCAGAAGATAACATTAAGATATGCTTTGACGCTCCCGTTATTGATTTGATGCCTGCAAAATAAAAATCATAACCACATCTTACAAGTTGTGAGTACACATCACCGGACTTAATATAATAATCTTTGCCGTCACAAAATCCCCATGCCGTTCTTATCGGATATTCGTTTTCATTTTCTTTTACATAAAGAACATCCAGTTTACCTGGTCTTAATTCAAAATCTGTCCATGATATCTTGTTAACCTTAAAATCCTCAAACGTCTTATAAATACCTCGTTTCAAATCAGCATTAGAGTATATAGGATAATTACGGCCCTGGTTATTCACTCTTACGATATCTTTAAGGGCGATCCTGTTTTTCGATAACAACACTTTGGCAGGTTCTACGGTAAATATTTTGTCCAATGATAATTTAAATGTCATTGAAAAAAAAGTAGCTGCATCTCTATCCGGATGACCATTGAATGGTACTATTGAATCAAAACGGTAAAGCGGTATATATAAACTGTCTTCCTGTAAAAAATATTCGATTTTGGCTATGATGCCACGATGCCATCCATTTCGTGGCTGGCCTTCTTCACCATTATCTTTTATTTTGGGAACAGCCTCATCAGAGACCCTAAGTTTCCTGATATTGACCAGGATTTTATGTCCATTGTTATTGGTTTCAGCTACGTGCAAATATGTAGAGAACCAACTATCCAGTTCATCAGTAAATCCTTTTTTAAAAAGATATTGCTTTACTCTTTTTTCCGGCGAATAGCCAATATTGGTAGTATCATTCCTGGAATCGAGTATTTGTAGATCATTAATATAGATCTTCGGCAATAAATCTGCTGTTTCTTTCCGGAGAGCTACCTCTGTAAATTCAGGTTTGAGGGGTTGGGTTTGGAATTGGGAAAATGCCGGAATGGTGAATAATATAAAACAACAGATTAATATTTGTTTCATGCCCCGAAGTATTAAAATAAGAAGTCTTTTTTTACCTTAAAACCAATACATTACTGCTTTGCTGTTGAAAATTATAAAAATATATTTTGAAAACTGTTTTTTTTCTAAAAATCTGTGTTCTGATTTCTTCCTCCCAAATATTCATATTATCTTTGCATGACCTCTAGGATATTTTATTTTTCTTTCCTCGGTCATATTTTATTTCTTTAATAGTGTTGAGATCAGTTTTGATGTACAAGTGTGTCACGATTGCTATCGTGAACCAATGCGATTGAGTAGAGGTTTTTAGCTTGTTTCATAAAAAAGATATTGACTTTAAATATTGTAATTCTTATAAAATGGCCAAGTTTATTTTTGTAACCGGTGGCGTTACATCGTCTTTAGGTAAAGGTATCATTGCTGCTTCGCTGGCAAAATTGCTGCAAAGCAGGGGTTTGAAAGTGACGATCCAGAAATTTGATCCATATATAAATGTGGATCCGGGCACTTTAAACCCGTATGAGCATGGGGAATGTTATGTAACAGATGATGGAGCTGAAACCGATCTTGACCTTGGACATTACGAACGTTTTTTAAATATACCTACTTCGCAGGCCAACAATGTTACCACCGGCCGTATTTACCAGACAGTTATTAATAAAGAAAGGGAAGGCGAATACCTTGGCAAGACGGTACAGGTTATTCCACATATAACTGATGAGATTAAACGCCGTATGATGCTGCTTGGTGAGAATGGTGAATACGATATCGTTATCACTGAACTTGGAGGTACGGTAGGTGATATTGAAAGCCTTCCGTTTGTAGAAGCAGTGCGCCAGCTTCAATGGGAAATGCCCGAAGAAGATTGCATGGTTGTGCATTTGACCCTTATACCTTATTTAAAGGCTGCAAAGGAATTAAAAACAAAACCAACCCAACATAGTGTGCGTTTGCTCAGCCAGGAAGGCGTTCACCCAAATGTGATCGTATGCCGTACAGAGCATTCACTATCTGATGAGCTTAAACGCAAAATCGCTTTGTTCTGTAATGTGAAACCCAATGCGGTGATCGAAGCGATCGATGCAGGAACCATCTATGAAGTGCCATTGAAAATGTTGCAGGAAGGTTTGGACCTGATCGTATTAAAAAAACTACAGATCAACGGATACTCTGCACCTGAACTTACAAAATGGAGAGGATTCCTGGACAAACTGAATCACCCGAAAAGTCGTGTTACGATCGGGCTGATTGGTAAATACATTGAATTGCAGGATGCTTACAAATCGATACTGGAAGCATTCGTACATGCAGGTGCTTTGAATCAATGTAAAGTACAGGTGGTTAACATACACAGTGAATTCATTAACGATGAAAATGTACATGAGAAATTAAAGGATCTTGATGGATTGCTTGTTGCACCAGGGTTTGGTTCAAGAGGTATTGAAGGGAAGATCACTGCTGTAAAATATGCAAGAGAAAACAACCTGCCGTTCTTTGGTATTTGCCTTGGTATGCAAATGGCCGTGATTGAATTTGCTAGGAATGTGCTTGGTTGGAAAGATGCCAATTCAACCGAGATGAATACAGCTACTCCATATCCTGTTATTGCATTAATGGAAGAGCAGAAAAAAATTAAAAAGAAAGGTGGAACCATGAGGCTGGGCGCTTATCCATGCCAGGTAGAAGAAGGTTCACTTGCCAATAAAATTTACCAGTCAAAGGAAATAAGTGAGCGCCACCGTCACCGCTGGGAATTCAATAATAATTATATCAATGATTTTACCAGCGCAGGGTTGAAACCAAGCGGGAAGAATCCTGTAAATGGGTTGGTTGAAATTGTAGAACTTACAAATCATCCTTACTTCATAGGTGTGCAATATCATCCTGAATTAAAGAGCACAGTTGAAAACCCTCATCCTTTATTTGTGAGTTTTGTACAGGCTGCTAAATATTTCGCAGAGTTAAAAGCGGATGCAAAAGCGGCAAAAATGGAAAAGCAGACTGCTTGATTTACTGCCCTGGGATCTCTGATTTTTTACTTATAATAGGATAAAGGCCGGTGTTTTACCGGCCTTTATCCTATTTATAAAAGGGTGCGCCAGGAAGCGTATTTTCCAATACTGGCATCTAATGATTGAACGGTTTATTGAAGGAGACTGAAATAATCGTTTTTGTCAAAAACATAACTGTTGTATTCAATATCCGGGAGACACGGCTATCAATATTTTTTACTTATTTTTACCCTTACCAAGATTGTTGACTTATATGAGATCATGTCCTAACCAGCTTCGTGTTTTGAAAAGTGCTTGCATTTTTTTCCTGCTGGTAGTTTATTATTGTCCATTACAGGCCCAGGAATATTTTACAGCTGTAAAAAATGCGGAAAAAGAGAACCAGTATAAAGTTGCCTGTGAAATCTATTACAATAAAATCATCAACCTCGATTCTGCTGCTGCGGTAACTGCTTTATTGCAATTAAAAAAGATTGCCAATGAAGACAATAACAATGAATTAAAAACCGGCTTCCTGGCTTTAATGGGAGATTTTTATAAAGAAATCGACAAAGCTGATACAGCACTTGCTTATTTAAAACAGGCTTTGCCACTCACAATAAGGTATAAATTCAGGCATTTGCAGGCAAACGTGTATGGAAATATGGGGTGGGTATATTATAATAATTTCCACGATTATAACCGCGGATTTGAAACAATGCTAAAAGCAAACAATATCATCGAAAACGATATTGGCTACCAGAACTATTTATTGTCTAATCATTTTTTGTATACACTTGGATTCATGTATTATGATTTTGGTAATATTGGCAAGGCACGACCACTGTTATATAAAGCTTTACAATATCCTTTTATTAAAAACCTATACCAGGTACAAACCTACAATACGCTGGCACTTACTTATATGAGTGAAAATAATTATGACAGTGCTTCGGTTTATTTTATAAAAGCAGCAGGTATAGCAGAAGCGAATGACTTCCAGGCATGGATCGGTATTACAAAAGGTAACCTTGGATTGATATATTATAACCAGAATAAGATCGAGCAGGCCAAGCCATTGCTACAAACCGATATTAATCTCAGTATTGCTCATCAGCAATGGAGTAGTGCAGCAAATTCTTTTTGTCTTTATGCTACTATTAATATCAAAGAAAATAATATTGCTGAAGCCATCGAACAATTGGATAGTGCGAAAATATTATATTACAAACAACCAAACTTAGGCACTTTATACAGGTATTATACTACGAGAGCCACTTTGAGTAAAAAACAAAATAACTATGTTGCGGCAGTTACATACCTCGATTCTGCAAAAATTTTATATGATAGCATTATTAAACGCAATAAGTCTTTTGAATATACACGTACAGAAGAAAAGGTTCAGCTGGAAAGATACCTGGCAGATAAAAAACTGATGGAAAGCGAAAACAATCGTTTGTTGCTGGTGCGCAATTTTATAATCATCTTTTTAATATTAATACTTGTAATCGCATTCCAGTTTATTTTTCGTTTACGTTCCAAACGTAAAAAAGACAAGCAGATGATGGAAGTGTCTAAACAGCAGCTAGCCTATTATATAGAAAACCTGCGAACAAAAAATGAGTTGATCGAAAGTTTTCAACTCGAGATCGATCAGCTGCATTCAACTTCTTATGTACAGGAAAAGGAAAGGGAAGAGATGTCTGATAAGCTTAAAAAATACAGCATTCTAACGGAAGATCACTGGAATGACTTCAGGCATTTATTTGAAAAAGTGCATAAAGGATTTTTTGATACATTGAAACAAAAGTTTCCACAACTCACCCAGTCTGAAATACGGCTGCTTGCCCTGCTTAAGCTCAATCTTTCAAAAAAAGAGATGGCTGAAATGTTAGGTATTTCTCCTGATTCCATTAAAAAAACCCGGCAGCGTATTCAAAGTAAGATAAACCTGCCCGAGGATAAACATCTGGAGGACCTGGTTAAAGGAATATAATCAGAACTTCATTATTCCATATTCCGTATCCCTTGTTCGATATTCGAAAATGTAAATCGAGGTTTGTGCTTTAAAGAAATGTTCAATATTCGACGTACAATGTTCAATATTCAAGTGCATTTCTTTGAGCATTGAACATTGTACGTCGAATATTGAACATTCCTTTAGAGATTTCGGTTAGAAGATAATATCGAATGAGGAACCGCACAAGGAATATCAAATCTCCCGATTCTGTTCACGAATACCCACTATTTACAATTGTCTCTTTTTTGTCCCCCCTTTGCAGGAATCATTCACTATGTCAAACTAATAACTTTATGAAACCCCGATCCATATTGGGGTATCATCCTGGTTCAAGAATAAACGCCGACAAAATGAAAAGAATATTCCTGCTGGTATTATTGATAGCAGCCCAACAATACGCCCATGCGCAAACAACCACCATACATGTGTTTGACACACTGCTTTTTTTTGATGGTTATGCAGCCACCGTTGCAGGACCGGCTCCTCCTGAAGGTATCATCCGCCATCGCAACGACCTGTATGCACGAAAGTTGACAGACAAAGAACTGGCCAGCATCGGATCTACCCTTCATATGAAAGTAACGGTAAAGGCTGCCTGTGATAATTATGATCGTATTGGAAATGTAAATATGGCACTCGTTCCAAAAGGTAGTGCTACTTATATTCCTGCCGATGTTCCCCGGATAGAAATAGGTCGTTACATTACACCCTTTATTAATAAAAACAAAACACCCAATTCCGCTTCTTACGACTACGACATAAATAACATCGCATCTTTATTAAAAGAGTCGAGCATTATATCTAATTATGATATTTGGATCGAGCTGGAATTATTTGGGGTTCCTTATGCTGCTAATAAAGAGGTTGCAGGATGTGCAGGACGGAACGATGTATATTATGGTTCATTGGAGTTTACTACAAATGGCCGGGTTCCTGTTCAAAGCAATAATGTGCTCATTCCGATTGTATTTAAGCAGGATCTCAATAATTATAAATCAACAGGAACTGATACAATTGGAAAAACTACCAAAACCATCAGCTTTAATGTTCCCCGTGATCTTAATGATGCGGTTTTATTTCTCATAACTTCTAATCACGGAGCAAATGAGGGCGGTGAAGAATACAACCGTCGTGATCATTTTGTTTATTTTGATAATGCCCTCATGCTTACCTATAAACCTGGCCGGCCAAGCTGCGAACCTTTCCGGATACTCAATAGCCAGGGCAATGGTATCTATGAGGCCAAACCAAAAGATGATAAAGAATGGCAATCGTTTAGTAATTGGTGCCCGGGTGATAAAATAGATATACATCGTATTGAGCTGGGGCATGTTCCGGCCGAGGTTCATTATTTTAAGATCAGTGTGCCCGATGCTGTTTTTGCAGGAGGGGAAGGTTATATTCCATTATCGGTTTATTTGCAGGGTAAAACTTCACGAATACCATAAATGAACGCAGGGGTTTAAGGTGTCTCGAATTAAATGATTGGTTTTCAACAATAAACTGCTCAGCAAAATTTCTTGTCCCCTTTTTGTCCCCCCCGGTTGTCCTGGATGATATACACTGTTGTCTCTGTTTTGTCCCCCTGAATAATTAAAAATGATAAAATGAAATTATAATTTTACCTTGATCCGTGTACCCACTTTAAAGCTATTTCTACTGCTTATTTCTATTCCCTTTTGTTACGCAAATGATTTCTATTTATAAATTAAATAGTCTTTAGTTATTATAATAGCTTATGAGAAAAATTTACCTGCTTCTATCCAACTTTTTAAAGGATCATTTTGAGAAAAAAATCCACCCACCTGGTTTTTCGCCGGGCAACTTTCTACCAGGACAGCAACCTATATACATTTTTTCTACTATACTAAATAACCAGAAAATAAACCAAAACACGATGCAAAAGTTTACAGGTACACAATCAGAAAACAAGATCGATCTGGCTTTTACCAAATGGCTGCCAACAATGAGGAGGCTATTTGTAATTGCGTTTTTCCTTCTTGGGACATTTGTTTCACAAAATGCAAAGGCACAATTTTCTCCTGTGCCTGTAACCGGATTTAACTCGGACGTTGTTGCCGACGGCACAACAAACGTTGATGCTACGTCTACAACAACTGAGGCGGTTGATGCAACCACGGCCGGCGCCAACTTTGTATTTGTCACTTCAACGTTCAGACCGAGTGCAGCAGCATCTGCGTGTGGTACTGCAGCCAATTCCTGGCCTGCAACTATCACAAGTTCGAACACGACTACTAACACCGGCATTACATACAGCTTTCAGTCAGCTGTCGGAAACAATAGTCTTAAAGTATTTTCGGGTACGCCTGCTGATCTTACATTGGTGACACCGACCACCGCTTCATCTCTCTATGTGGTATGTCTTGGTGGTAGCGGCGCTACCAATTTTACAGCAAAAATTAATTTCTCTGACGCAACATCAGAAACGGTTACATCATCTGCACCTGACTGGTGTGGTGGAGCGGCTACAAATAAATTACCAAATGCAACATCGCCTACAGTTTTTTATCGTATCGTGCGTACGGCAACTACCTGTACCGGGGCAACCTGCCAGTATATGTATGAGATGCCATTGGCAATAAGTCCTGCCAACTACTTAAAAACGATCACCTCGGTTACATTTACCAATACAGGTGGATCAGGCGTTTTCCTGCACATCCTTGCTATGGGTAAAAAAGCAACCTGCGTTGTACCGGCCGACGGCCCTACAGCACTTACACAGGGAGCTACAACCAGCGGATCTATTGCTGCAAGTTTTACTGCAGCAGCAAGTACACCTACTGGTTATGTTGTTGTACGTTATCCTTCAGGAGCAACCCCTGTAACTCCGGTAAATGGAACTACCTATGTTGCTAACCAGCCATTGGGAACCGGAATGGTTATCCAGGCAAGCGCTTCAACTTCATTCACTGCTTCTACACTAAGCAGCAGTACTACTTATGATTTTTATGTTTATGGTTATAATTCCGGTGGATCATGTGGCGGGCCAATATACAATACCGCAAATGTGCTGACCGGTTCATTCAGTACGCCTGCTTGTTCTGGTTTGGCAGGAGGTACCTATACAGTTGGTACATCAGGAACTTATCCTACAATTACTGCGGCGTTAACAGCTATAAATGGTGGGATTACAGGCCCGATCATTCTTGAATTGCAGTCAACTTATAATAGCAGTGGAGAAACTTTCCCAATCACTTTTCCATACAATGCATGTATCGGTCCTGTAAATACTTTAACGATCAGGCCGGAAGCCGGAGCAACCAACTTATCAATAACATCTAACAATACAACAGGAACGATCAACTTCAATGGTGCGTCTTATGTGACCATTGATGGTCGCCCAGGTGGAATTGGTACAACTTCACAATTATCGATTGCCAATACCAATGCAGGAACAAGCTATGCATTGAATTTCACAAACGATGCAAACAACAACACTGTAAAATATTGTACTGTTACGAGCAGGAATACTTCTGTTACCAGTGGTACAATTGTTTTTGGAGCTGGTGGTGCAGCAACAGGTAATGACAATAATACAATTGATAATTGCAGCATTAAAGATGATGGCACCGGTAATCCTGTAAATGCAATTTATTCTTCAGGGACTTCTGCGGCTATCGATAACAGCAATAATACTGTTTCAAATAATCTTATTTCCAATTATTTTTCTGCTACACTTGTGAGTTCAGGTATTTTATTGTCAGCTACCGGTAATTCGGGCTGGACCATAACGAATAACAGGTTGTTCCAGACTGCTACCAGGATATATACCAGTGCACAAACGCACAACGGTATCAGTATAGGAACCGGGGCCGGGTATACAATAACGGGCAATATCATTGGGTTTGCAAATTCAACCGGAACCGGTACAACAAACCTTGTAGGAAACTCTGTAGCTCTTACAGGAACTTTCCCATCTGCATATACAACCACAGGTACAGCTAATGCTACCCGTTATATTGCGATCAACTGCGCATTCACTGCAGGTGGAACCAATTCATTGATACAAAGTAATACGATTGCAGGCTTCGCATTGTTCACTTCAAGTGGTGCAACAACAACAAATGGAATATGGTGCGCCATCAACCTGACTTCAGGAAATGCAACGATTGGTGGAGCTACTGCAGGTTTGGGCAATACCATTGGAGCGACTACAGGACAAGGATCTGTTTATACGGCTATGACAACAGGTGGTGGTGTAATTGTAGGTATTTATGCAACAAGTGCCAACACTGTAACAATTGCTAACAATACCATGGGTGGTTTGGATGCATCGGGAACAACTGCAACCTTAAGCGGTGCATTTACCGGTATTGATGTTGCAGGTGCAGGTATTTTCTCAATTACCAACAATACCCTGGGTAATTCAACTGCCAGCAATATCAGGACAGGATATTTATTTACAAGTCCTAATTTATCTAATACAGGAACACTTACTTCAACAACGGGTACAACGAGCCCGATGCTAGGTATACGTCACACTGCAACGGGTGCTACGGTTGTGATCAGCAATAATACATTACGTGGCTGGGCCAACTCATCAACTGCGGGTGGTGCATTAACCGGTATTACAACTACTGGTGCTGTTACTACATCTGTTACGATCAATGGCAACGCATTGGGTACATCCGGCCTTGGCTGGATGACATGGACCGTTGCAAATACCGGTGGTACAGTAACAGGTATTAGTGCAACAAGTGCTACCAGTGCAACAACACATTCAATTCAGAACAATGATTTCAATGGAATTGTTTATAGCGTATCTGGTACAAGTGCTCATACTTATATTAACCTTACAGGTGCTACTGCTGCAGCCAATGCAACAACAATTAGCAATAACACATTTACAAATCTTAATGTAAATACAACTGGTAATGTAACTTTCATCAGTCATAGCTATGCGGTTGCATCTACAAGTACACAAACGATTAATAACAATTCAATTGTTACAGCTTTTAATAAAGCCGGGGCAGGTGGTACTGTTGCCTGTATGAGTTCTTCTGCGGCTTCAGCAACCGGAGCAGTTATTACACACACTAATAATAATTTCTCTAACATCACCGTTACCGGTGCAACTGCCATTAACGGTATTGCCAATGCGGAAGTAACAAACGGACCGACAAGAACGGTTACGGGAAATTCTTTCAATAGCTGGACGGGAGGATCAAGTGCCATTACTGCAATCAGTTACCAGACTTTTGGCGGATCTTCCACCGTTTCCAATAATAGTGTTACCGGTATCACATCACAGGCAGCAATAACGGCTTTGAATATTGGCAGTACAATAGGTGTTGCCAACCCGTTATTGATCAGCAACAATACAATCAATACACTTACATCCAACGGGACAGGTGGAGCCGTTACCGGTATATCATGTAACAACGCTTCGTCAGTTGTGACAATTACCGGTCATTCAATTTTTGGCTTGTCTTCCACAGGTGCTGCTGCTGTAAATGGTATTTCAGTTGGCGGTGCTACTGCAACAAGTGTTTTCAAAAACAGTATTTGTAATCTTTCCGGAACGAATGCCGGTTCTACTGTGAACGGTATACTTGTATCTGGTGGAACTGCTGTTACTGTTTATAATAACCGTATTGCAGCACTTACAACGCCAGCGGCCAATGCAACAAATCCATTGAATGGATTGAACATAACCGGTGGTACAACTGTAAATGCTTATTACAACTCAATTGTTCTTAGCGGAACAAGTACCGGAGCAGCATTTGGATCAAGCGCTGTTTCTGTAGCAACAGGAACTACGGTTAATCTCCGCAATAATATATTTGTAAATAATACAACGCCAGTTGCTGCGCTTGCTGTTGCATACCGCAGATCAACGACTACACTTACCAGTTATGCTGCAACATCGAACAATAACCTGTTCTATGCCGGTACACCTGGTGCAAGCAACCTTATATTTTATGATGGAACAAACAGTGATCAGACACTGTCTGCTTTCAAAGGAAGGGTTGCTCCACGTGACGGATCTTCAGTTTCAGAAAATCCACCATTCCTGAGCACAACATGTGGGGATGCTAATTTCTTAAAAGTAAGTACAGCTACGCCTACTTTGCTTGAAGGAACAGGTGCAGCCATTTCAGGCTTTACTGATGACTTTGAGGGAGATACCAGGAATGCAAGCACGCCTGATATTGGTGCAGATGAATTCAGCGGTACTTCCATTTTAGTAGTGGTTATTAACAGCGTTTCTACGAACCCGGTAGGTACACAGTGCGCTGCAACTGCCAGGACAATCACAGCTAATGTTACTGCAGGAAGCTCTAATATTACAACAGTAACATTGAACTACCAGTATAACGGCGGGTCTTCTACACAGGTAGTACTTACAGGAGGTAATCCAAATGCAGGTCAAACATCTGACTGGACAGGAACTTTGCCTGCAGCAACACCGGTGAATGCTACGGTAACATGGTATGTAACAGCAACTGATGCTGTAACCAGTAAAGTTACTCCGGGCACAAGCTATGCAGATGCTCCTTTAACAGGCGTTACACCTGCAGCTACAGCTTCACCTGCAACAATTTGCTCCGGATCTGCAGTAGTATTAACAAGTGCCTTAAATAAACCTACTACCGCTGTACTTGGTGCAGGTGGAACAGCTACTTCAACTGCAGGTTCCGGTACCTTTCTTTCAGGTGCATGGGGTGGTCAAAAAACACAATACATTGTCAGAGCTTCAGAACTAACAGCTGCTGGTTTGATCGCAGGTAATATTACATCATTGGCTTTTGAAACAACCAATGCGACAGCAGGATCAACTTACCAGGGTTTCAATGTTAGTTTGGGAAATACAACGAACACAACGGCAGCTTTCCCGCTCATTTCTACAGGGTTGACACAAGTCTTCAGGGGTACGCAAACCGATGATGGTTATACACCTGTAAATACAAGTGCTACCAATGTAAATACCCTGACATTCGGAACAGGTACAGGATCAGCCTCAAGCTTTGCATGGGATGGAACCTCTAATGTTGTAATCAGTATTTGCTGGAGTAAAGT
Organism: Ferruginibacter sp.; assembly: GCA_047601875.1. GTDB lineage: Bacteria > Bacteroidota > Bacteroidia > Chitinophagales > Chitinophagaceae > Ferruginibacter. The sequence goes on from JASGIL010000001.1 coordinate 4,519,962, forward strand.
ACCAACCGCCTCTTCTACAACAGGAACAACTGTCAAAGTAGATGGAGTAGGTTTTACTGCCCAGGTTCTTGGACAAAAAGATGGGACGCTTCCTAGTGTGTTGTGTCCTTTTGTAAACTCTTCAGATTTTGGTACATCAACTACATCATCAAATCGTCCTAAATTCACTTTTGTAGGAAATGCAGCACCAGCTATTACTTCTGTTTCATGGTCAGATGGTACAGGTGTAGTGGGCACTACGAATCCACTAACTGTAAATCCAACAAATGTAACTGCAGCTGCAACAACAGTTACTTATACTGCAACTATAACAGCAGCTGGTTGTACAGCTACAGCAACAACAAATGTTGTTACAGTTAATCCACTGCCAGCTCCGCCTAATGCGAACAACTCAACCCAATGTGGTGTTGGAGTACCGGCATGTTTCGTAACTACTGGTGGCAGCAATGGAACATTTAAATGGTACAGTGCCCAAACAGGCGGTACATTATTACAAAATGGTGGTGGTACATATACAACATCGATAAGTTCAACGCAACATTTCTGGGTATCAGAAACCGGGCTGGGATGTGAAAGTAATCGCGTAGAAGTGATTGCATCTGTTTCAGCCGCAGATCCGGTACAGGCAAATGTTGATAATAATAATATTTGTTTGAATACAGCGATCAGTCTGTCAGCTACTCAAACTCCGATCAATCCGCTTACACCAAATACTTATACCTATTCATGGTCTGCTACCCCTGCATCAGGAAGCGGCATACCTACAACATTGCCCGGAAATCCTGTTAGTGTTACGCCAACAGCATCCGGTACTTATACTTATACTGTAACAGCAAATGATGCAACGGCAGGATGTACCAATACATCTACTGTTGTTGTGACTGTGAAAGTATTACCAGTGATCGCATCAACAACAGCAACGCCATCTACGATTTGCGCAGGCGTTAACTCAACATTAAATGGATCCGGGTTGCCACAGTATTTCAACATACCTGTAACGGGTTATAATTCGGATGTGGTAGCAAACGGAACAGGTGTGGCAAGTTCATCAACTACTGGTGATCTGGATGGACAAAATACATTGGTAGCTTCAGACTGGAATTTTAGCGGAGCCTGCACAGCATTGACTAACTTTATGCCTGTTTCAGGACAGGTTACGGGTAATGCTACTATTGTGGGTGGTGCATTAACATATATTCTCCAGCCTTACAATACCAATAATGCACTTCGAATACCCACCACCGGTGGTGGCGCAGGATCGGGAACACTTACGCTTACAACGCCAACTTCAGCCAGCAAAATATTCCTTCTATATATAGTTGGTAATGGACCTATCACTGGCGGGGTAACGGTAACTGTAAACTTTACGGATGCAACTTCGCAGGTAATTTCAGGTTTGACCGGCCTGGATTGGTTTAGTAATCCCAACCCGGCTATTGCTAATGTTGGACGTATTAACCGGACCACTGCAGCCTGCCAAACAACTACCGGAACAGCGGGAGGACCGAATTTACATGACCTCGTAGTTACATTAAGTGCAGGTAATACAAGCAAACTTATTCAATCAATCACTATCCAGGTTACTACTACCGGAACGCCAACAATGGCTGTTATGGGAGTAGGAGGGTTCAGAACATCAGTTCCTTATAACTGGTCATGGAATCCAGGATCTTTATCAGGTAGCAGCGTGATTGTTAATCCAACATCGACCACAACCTATACAGCGACTGCAACAGATCCTGCTACTACATGTTCATCAACAGCAACAGTAACAGTAAATGTTAATCCATTGCCACCGGCACCATCAGGGTCGAATGGTACTGACCAGTGTGGTACTGCTATTACAGATGCTTCAGTAAGTTCTAATAATACGATAGATCCTCAGTCGCCTCCATTCTTTAAATGGTATAATGCGCCTACTGGTGGAACGGTATTACAAAGCGGAACTTCCCAGACATACACAACTCCGATTGGTGTAACAACTGATTTTTATGTATCAGAAGTTTCAGCAAATGGCTGTGAAGGACCAAGGGTGCATATCACTACTATTGTCTCCGATGCTGACCCGATAACAGTAACGGCTACTCCTTCAAGTATATGTTTAAATACATCGACAGATATCAGCGCTTCTTATTCACCACTCTTTAATTCATATGCTACATATACACTTACCGTTTCACCATTAACAGGAAGCGGTCTTGCAGGACCTGTATCACTTACTGTAAATGGTACAGGAGATGGTACTGATCCATATACAGTAACGCCAACTGCTACTGGCACGTATACATATACAATTACGGCGAATGATCCCGATAAAAATTGTACTGCTGTTAATACAGTAATAGTTACTGTTAAGCCTAACCCGGTTATAAATACTGCGACAGCAACACCAGCTACAGTATGTGCCGGTGTTAGTTCAACCCTTGCTGCAACAGGTGGCGGTACCTATAGCTGGGTATGGAATCCTGGTAACCTGAGTGGTAGTTCTGTTACAGTTACACCATCTGTTACCAGTACTTATACTGCAACGGCTACCCTTAACGGCTGTTCAACAAATTCCGGACCTGTTACAGTAACAGTGAATCAACTGCCGGCAGCTCCTTCAAGCAATGATCCTGTTTCAAGATGCGGCCCTGGTTCTGTTACACTCACTGCTACGGGTAGTGGTGGAACACTGAATTGGTACAATGTTGCATCGGGCGGTACTTCATTACAAACCGGAGGTTCTTATACAACGAATGTTTCTGCATCCACTTCATTCTGGGTAGCTGAAACTTCAGCAGCGGGATGCGCTGGCCCACGTACACAAGTACACGTAAATATTACAACACCTCCAACGCTGGTTATTACAGCAGGTGGCCCAACAAGTTTCTGTGCAGGAAACAGTGTAACATTGAATGGGGCTACAGGAAGTGATGTTTCTTATACCAATTTCGGTTGGTCTGCCAATCCTTCAACAGGTGCAGGCCTAAGCAGTGCGTCAGGTGCAAGTATTACGGTTACGCCAACAGTGGCAGGAACATATACAATAACACTTACCGCTAATGATGGCAACGCAATAACAGGTTGTGTAAATATTACAACGATTGTTGTAACAGTTAATCCAAACCCTGTGGTGAGCAACCTGATTGCAAATCCTGGTTCTGTGTGTAGCGGTAGCTCAACTACGCTTACAGGCCAGCCTGCATATTTGAATGTACCTGTAACAGGATTTAATGTTGATGCGGTAGCGAATGGAACAGGTGCTGTTACAGCATCTACTACAGGTGATCTTGATAATGTATATACTTTAGCTGCTATAGACTGGAATTATGACGGTAGTTGTGCGGCATTGACCAACTATATGCCTGTTTCAGGTACGGTTAATGCTAACAGTACTGTAGCTTCCGGCCTCGTATACAAGCTGCAGTCATATAGCGGTTTAAATACTTTGCGTATACCGGCTACCGGTACAGGTACAACAGGTACAGGTACATTAACATTAACCACACCTACAAAAGCGAATACACTCTATCTATTGTATGGTGCAGGTAATGGCCCGATCACCAGTGGTATTACTGTTACAGTTACATTCACTGATGCCAGCACACAGGTATTCTCTAACCTTACAGCGCTTGATTGGTTTAATACAGGCGGTACGCATGCCATACAGGATCTTGGAAGGGTAAATGCCGGTACGCTGGCATGCCAAACCACTACAACAGGTGGACCGAGAATGTTTGATATGACACTTGCATTGAGTGCAGCCAATACAAGCAAATTTGTTCAGTCAATTAAAATTGATAAGACGATAACTACCGGCATTATGAACATATGGGCAGTTGGTATGAAGAGCGATCCGCAGATATCCGGTACCGTTAACTGGTCATGGAACCCGGGCAATCTTTCAGGAAACCCTGTAACAGTTACACCTGCTGTAACAACAACTTATACTGCAACAGCAACCGCTGCAGCAACAGGTTGTACAAGCACCAATACTGTTACTGTGACAGTTGGTACGGTAACTGCTACTGCAACAGCAACACCTTCTACACCTATATGTGCGGGAGCAGCGGTAACATTGAATGCAGGGGCAGTAGGTACAGCACCACTTAGTTATTCCTGGGCTTCTACACCGGCGGGTTCTTATCCTGCTGCATCAATTATCAGTGTAACACCGGCAGTGACTACAACTTATACGGTAACTGTAACGGATGCATGTTTAGGTACAACAACTTCAACAGTAACGGTAACAGTTAATCCATTACCAACTGCAAGTATACAGGAAGCAAGCCCGATCTCAATATGTTCTCCTGCTACACAGACGTTGCACGCAGTTACGGATGCAGGTACTGCTTCTTATCAATGGACGTTGAACGGAACAAATATTGCCGGTGCAACGTCATCTACCTATACTGTTAGCGGTATCAGCACCGGCGCATACAGGGTAATTGTTACTAATACAACTACGAATTGTGTAAGTGCTGTTTCATCACCGGTAATAGTAACTATTAATTATACACCAACAGGTGTTACAGCAGGAGCAAGTACAAGTGTTACCTGCAATGGAACACCTGTTAATCTCACCTCATCTGCTGATGCATTCCCATCAAGTATTCTTACTCAGAATTTTGAAAGTGGTATTGGAAGTTGGACTATTGTTACTACTTCTGCAGCAAGTACAGGATGGGCACTTCAAACCAACCCTTATACTTCTGCAAATTCAACACCGGTAACATTCAATAGTAACTCAGGTACCAAATTCCTGTTAGCTAATGCAGATATAGGTGGATCAGGTACTTCAATCAATACTATAGTGACATCGCCGGTATTCAGCACGATGAATTATACAAGCTTAAACCTGGCCTTTAATCATTATTATAAATTCCTTTCTTCTACAGAAGCGTTTGTTGAAGTATCTACAAATGGTTCAACATGGACAACTGTTAAAAGTTATACTGCTAACCAGGGTGGTCCTGCTGCATTTGCTGCGGAAAGTATCAACCTGAATGCTTATATCAATAATCCATCTGTACAGGTACGCTTCCGTTACCAGGATGGCTGGTCATGGTATTGGGCAATTGATGATATTGCTGTAACTGGTGCAGGAGTAACTTATTCTTATAACTGGATTTCAAATCCTGCAGGATTTACTTCTACAGCACAAAACCCAACAGGAGTAACACCATCTACTACTACAACCTATTCAGTAACTGTATCTACAGCTGCAGGCTGTTCAACAACTACAAGCACAACGGTTACGGTTAACCCACGCCCAACCGGGGTGATCAGTGGCAGTACGTCTTATTGCAATGGCCAGCCAACAACAACCAGCCTAAGCATTGCATTAACAGGAGCTGGTCCATGGAGCGGAACATTATCTCCAGGTGCAATTCCGTTCAGCGGAAGCAGCAGCCCGATCACGGTAAGTGTTACGCCATCATCAACTACAACGTATACAATAGCAACCTTAAATGGTTCACAGTGTAGTTCAATAGCAGCAGACTTAACAGGTAGTGCAACAGTAACGATCAATCCATTACCAGCAACACCAACCATTACACCTGCCGGACCAGTAACACAATGCGGAGGTACAGTTACATTAACTGCATCAACACCTGGTGCATGGCAGTGGAACCTGGAAGGTTCACCGATAGGTGGGGCAAACAATCAAACACTTGTTGTATCAGCTTCTGGTAATTACTCAGTAACTGTTACCAATGAATTTGGTTGCAGTGCTACATCTGCTGTAACATCAGTAACAATCAATCCATTACCTGCAACACCAACGATCAGTGCCGGTGGCCCGATAACATTCTGTGAAGGAGGATCAGTTACTCTAACATCATCATCAGCTACCAATAATCAATGGAACCTGAATGGTTCACCAATAGGAGGGGCAACCAACTCAACACTGGTTGTAACAGCTTCAGGAGATTATACAGTAACTGTTACCAATGGCTTTGGTTGCACCGCAACATCAGCGATCACAACGGTAACGGTTAACCCATTGGCAGCAAATCCAACAGCAAGTGTTGTACAACCAACCTGTGCATTGGGAACCGGTACGATCAATGTAACGGCACCATTGGGAGCAGGTAATACTTATAGCATCGGCGGTCCGTTCCAGAGCAGCCCAAGCTTCCCTGGTGTAAGCCCTGGTACCTATACCGTATATGTCCAGAATTCAGCAGGGTGCTTCTCACCAGCAACAACAAATGTTACGGTGAACCCTCAACCATTTGTACCAGGAGCACCAGTAGTAACAGGTATTGTGAACGTTTGTCCTTTCATAGGCGTTAATGGCGCAGCAGGTCAACTTACATATACTGCTACAGCAACTGGTTTTGGAACGCAAACCTTTAACTGGGTGGTGCCACCAACATTGGTTACAATTGTATCCGGACAAGGCACGCCAAATCTTGTACTAAGCTTCCAGAATGGTTTTGCAACACAGCCGAATAAGCAAATACGCTTAACCGTTACCAACCAGTGTGGAACAAGCACCATGACGATCTACTACCTGGCAGCCCAGATACCAAATACACCGGCTCCGATCGTTGGACCAACAGATGCATGTCCATTACTTGGCGGTCCTGCAGTAGCTTATACAATAACAAAAGCACCGGGTGCAAAAGAATACTTCTGGTCAGTACCTGCAGGTGCATCGTTCACACATCCAAACGGATTGGGTGTTAACGATACCACGATCCTTGTAAGCTTTACAGCAGGCTATGCTACAGGACCGATCACTGTACAATCAAGCAATGATTGTGGTGTGAGTGGAATAAGGAGCCTTACAGTAACACGTATTGCACCATCACAACCAAATATCATCAGTGGTCCAACGAATGCATGTCCATACATTACACCGAATGCACCTGCAACTTATACAGTTCCTGCAGTACCGGGCGTAACATATCAATGGTCAGCAAGTAATGGAGCTGTATTGAGTTCAGCACAGGGCAGCAATACCATGACAGTTAGTTATCCAATCGGATATACCGGTGGAACGATCAGTGTAACGGCAACGACTGGCTGCGGAACAAGTGCAGCGAGGAACCTGACGATCACAACACTGAACCCTGCAACACCGAGTGTTCCGGATATTATCCAGACACATTTCTGTGGAGAAGTTGGTGGAAGGAAGTTTACCTATACGCTCAGCAGCATGCCAGCCAATGCAACTTCAGTTGTATGGACAGTACCGGCAGGAGCAACCTTCATCAACCTGAGCCCGATCAGCATCGAGGTAACTTACCCTGATGCAGCAGTGAATGGAGTAGTAACAGTTCAGGCAACGAATCCATGTGCAAACAGTGTGATACGTTCTGTGAATGTTAAATTATCGGCATGTCCTACAGCATTTGCAGGAACCAATGCTGGTACTAACGGCACAGCAGAATCGAAGGGAGAAGTAAAAGCTGCGAAAGCAACCACTGTGGCGCCTGTACAGGCAGAAACAATGGAAGTGAAGATCTTCCCGAACCCAACGGTAAGCGACTTCAAACTGGAAGTACTTACATCGGGCACAGAAGAGATCACCGTACGTGTGTTGGACAACCTTGGAAGGTTATACAAGAACTTCAAGTTGATGCCAAACCAAATCATTGCATTGGGAGCAGAACTGAAAGCCGGATCTTATTTAGTAGAAGTAAGACAAGGCAAGACAGTGAAGACGACCAAAGTAATCAAGTTTTAAAAGAAATGAATACTAAAATATTTGAAGAACCAAACTGTTTTTTAAAAACAGGATCCTAAATGAAGATAACAAAGCGCATCCTGTAAAGGATGCGCTCATTGTTCACTCTCTAACAACATTATATTAAAAGATATTATTTAATCGTGTTTTGGTACATTTTGCATCTAACCAGGGCGGCCTTTTCTAAGGCTGCCATTTTTAAAGAATCAAATTAACGAAGAGTATAAAATATTTAATAAAAGAGCCCGGTTTGCCGGGCTTTTTTTATTGTTCAGCAGCTGAAGCTGGCGACAATAAAAAGTATAGCAAGCGTAATTTTATTTGGTACTGCTGTAGGCAATACATAACGGGTTCATTGGGTTTCATTTTTGTATCAATGTACATCGTATCATTTTTTTTAGATATAGGAGTGATTGATATAAAAGTGAGTAGCAAAAGATGGGTTATAGGATTTAGATGGGAAGAAGTAGGGAGGAAATCTGAAGGATGTAAGGGAGAGGTTATAAGGTCTTATTAATTATTTTATTTAAAAAAGTGCAGAGGGGAAATACAAACCAACGGCGAGTTTTAAGAAAGAATTTTGTTAGTGCTCCCGTTATGGTCGATTAAGCACGAGATTATTTAGTAAATTCTTATGCACTTTTTGTGGAAATGTTATAGGACCATGGCTGCAGATTCTTGCAATTGATAAATTAAATTTGTTATGGAAACAAAGCGGCCTGTAAGGTCTCGCAAACCGAACAGGCCGGGAAATTTTGAAGAAATTTCGTAAAAAGTTCAAGGCAAATCTAAATCGCTTTCACAATTTCTCCAAAACTAACTCTCCTATACTTATTCACTTTTTTAGGTTTTGTTTCTGAATAAACCTGTGTCCACAGGGTAATTTATTTATTGCAAAAAACAACAATGGCTTTTAAAAAGGCAAAATCATTCGATTTTGGAGATCAAAGAAATAATTATATAGAAAAATACATAAACGACCTTTTACCATTTATGAGTGATTACGGTAGTTTCAGTATAAGCAGTGTGATTTATTCGTCAGACTTTAACGATGAGGATAAAAGCAAAGCCCTTGATCTTTCAATAGATATCCGAACAGTAATGAGAGACCAAATGTTTTATATTAGAAACCACCACGATTTAGGGAGTGATGTACTGCTTACTGATAGAGGACGTGAAGCAAAGAAGAATGCTATAAAAATGAAAAGCAAACTTGATGTACCTGATGATTCATTTTATCAAAATGAAGAAAGTAAGAGAAAGATAGCAAGAAGTATATGGTCAGAGTTTCTATTATTATGTCCAGATTATGATGATTTCAGGATTGAGGATATTATAAAAGAATATATTTCTAAAAATAATATCCAAGATGAAAGAGAAATTACAGAGCTACACACCAATTTAGTTAATATATTAGATACAAAAGGGTTTATAGCTAATTCACAGTTTGGTGTAATGTGCATAATCCTTAAAGAGCCAGCGATTAAAATTAAACCTAATATTTTAAAACATAGAATTTTAAAATGCGTGTGTGAACGTACAGCGGCAGGCGTAAAAACAAATAGGGAAAAATTATCTACCGAAACAAATATACCAGCAGAAGATCTTGATTGGATGACAGCACAAATGGCAAGTAGAGATGAGGGTACCATAATGAGGGTCGATGACATCATCTCTGCCTCGAAAAAATATACAGTGCACACTAATGATTATAGTGTTGCAAAACTGAAAACTGAATTTTACTTGAACATTCAAACATATAGTACTATGACAATAGATAATTCCAAACACGCAACAGCTTCTGATGGCGGTGTTGCCTCAATAGAATCAGAAGTAAAAAATAATAATATAAAAATCAACAAAGAAGATCCTGAAATAAAAACCCTTGCAAAGCAGTCAATAGGGCTATCTAAAAAACAAGTTTTTTGGACAATAGTAGGATTGATAATAACAGTTGCAACAGGGCTATATATTGCGTACAGGCAAGGAGCATTTTCTTAATAAGAATCTGTTTTTAAGCTTTGCTATCCTGTCATCGCTGATAGGTACAATCACTTCACTCTTATATGTGTTTTCACACGATGAAATCTTTTTGTCAAGTTTCACATTGTTCCCCACCCAACAAGGGAATGTATGTACTAACGGTTACTGATAATTTAATTATGTTAAACGGGTATATCGGAGGACTAAACCAATACCCCTTTTTAAAGAGCTCTTAATTAAAAAAAGAGGCTGCCTTTTAGGACAGCCTCTTCATCTTTAATACACTGCTTATAATTTAAGCAGCCTGGTAGTTTGAAGAATATTACCTTGTCTTACCTCAAGCATGTAAACACCGGCTTTCAATTCCGAACCGATCTTTATCGCCTGGTAAGGCTGTATGGTAAAGTTTTTTAGCGCACGGCCCTGCACATCAAGTATGTTTACAGTGATCGTTGACTGGTCATTTGTTAAAACCTGTAAGTTAAAATCTATAGTAGTTGGGTTAGGAAATACATTCACCTTCAATGCTCCCAGACTTGTTTTTTCAACCGTATTTTTCTCTGCAGTTGAACCTCTTGCATAGGAGCGTGACGCAGACGGGCATGCAGCTAATTTAACAGCTGTTGTTCTTATTCCACTGCTACTGCAATTACTGAATGATTGTGCGGTTACATTTCCTGTTACGGGTACAGGCGGATAAGATACAGAAATACTGGTTGTTCTCTGGCCCGATATTAATATAGCACCGGCCGGTATTGTCCATTGTACTGATGTTGCATTGCTTGGCATGGATGCGAGTGTATAACTATATATCCTGTCTCCACATGCAGATACCTGTATCACATCTATTACACCAGGAGCAGCAGGATTCAGTTTGGTGATCGACAATGTTCTTGCAGCACTTGTTCCGCATCCATTCGTTGCCGCTACTGATACCGACCCGCTTACAAAAGAAGCAGGGTAGGTGAACGAGATCGTATTGGTTCCCTGGCCTGTTAAGCCAATAGCTCCTGCAGGAACGGTCCATGTATATGATGAGGCATTCGTTACGGGAGTAACAGAGTAAGTTGCTATTGCTCCACCGGGTGCCATATAAGGACATGCATTGCCTGGGCCGTTGATCAGTCCAGGTGTTGCAGGAACACTCTTTGTTATAGCAAGGCTCCTGGTACCACTGGTGAGGCATGGACTTGTAGCTGATACAGTAATGTTGCTGTTTGTAAATCCTGCTGAAAAGCTAACCGTTACCGTTGTATCATTAGCTGTGCCTGCCCCATTGGGGTGAGTGATGGTTGTTGTTCCTGCCTGTGCCGACCAGTTATAAGAGGAAGCGCCGGGTACTGATGGGATCGTGTAAGTGATCGTTCCGGATGTTCCTATAACTGCACATACATTGCTGCTGCTTGCAACGATTGGTTGCGGTGTATTCGGAGTTTGTACAGCGAGGTAGTAGATGGTTTGCGGACTATTGCCACAAGACGACAATGCAGTTACCCTTAGTTGTTTGTTGGCCTGTGTTGTAAAACCATTCTGGAAAGTAACAGTAAGTGCCCCGGTTCCCATGCCTGATACAACCGTAACATTTGGCGGTAATACCCATGTAAATCCTGTAGCACCTGCTGAAGTTGCTGTATATGTCACAGGAATGCCTGTGCCAACATAAGGACAAACATTTACTGGGCCTGTTACAATTGGTCCCGGTGAAGTAAACTGTACATCCACACAAACAGTATCTTTTCTGTAACATCCGCCCGGGGCCGTAACTTTTAATGCATAGCAGGTGGAAGCGCCTGGAGCAACTGTTAAATTAGATTGCGTACCAATAATTGTATTGTCTCCAACTTTTCTCCATTCATAAGTATAACCTGAACCAGTAGTTGCAGTTAACAGCGTTGAACTGCCAAAGCATATTGCACGGTCTGCCCCGGCATTGGCAACTACATTACAAGGAGTTTCAACCAGGCAAATATTATCTATCTCTCCCCAGGAAGCATAGTCGCCGTCGTCAACAGTAACATTGTTGGTTGGACTTATTGTTACCCTGGCATAATTAGCATTGGCTACCCAGGAATTATTTGCCTGGAAAGTTAACCAGTTGCCTGCATTTGTTAGTTGCTGGGATTTGTGTATGACAGATCTTACACCTGGTTGTTCTGTTTCTTCATTATCATTCAATGGAATATTGGACGCCCTGAATAAGAACTGTACAAATGGAGGTGCAAGATTTGCTGGTGTTGGAACCCAGCGGGCACAATATGAAATACGATAAGTATGTCCTTCCTGGATAGGTACCGGCAAGACCTGTTGAATGGATTCTGCATTTGATGGGATGCCCCACATGCGCATATAAACACTACCCTCGCATCCGGGAAGATTAACTACCGTTGGTGACCATGTTTGTCGTGCCCAATAGTTAATGGTCGCGTAAACGTCTAAATCGCCGGTCGTTCCAAAGAAGCCCTCACTAAGTCCGCCATTCGCTACAATATTACCGGGGCAACTGGCATTAATATAGAAACATTTTTTTGTAGCGCAATAAGGTACACAATCAGCATATATACCATGCTTAAGTGTATAAGAGTGGCCGGGAAGAAACAGGTTACTTAAACTTGCTGAAAGTGTATTGCCATAATAAGTAACAATAGGATCACCAATTTCATTACAATTTGCATCTACTTCATAAAAGATCCATTGGTTTACCAGGGTTAATCCGGTATTTGCACTTGGTGTATTGCTGGTTGCAGTAATGATACTTCCCAAAGTAAGATTAGCACCGTTGAATGTGAAATCAGTATTGAACGGGCATGTTGAATTAGGACCATGGTGAATACAGGTATTATCAAGTCTTCCTGAAAAATTCCTGTCGGAACCTGCTTCATTGATATTGCTATGTTGTAATGTATTCAATCCATTGATCGTAAGATTTGATGGAATACAAAAACTTACCGGTGATCCAGGTAAATGAACGGTTCTGTTCGCATCTGAGTAAACACTTAATAATATCCATGCCCCGTTGATCCTTTCAAGCCGTACATAATAAGTATCGAAGTAAGCAGGTATATCAATGCCTGAACTGTTTACCGGCACCGCTGTTCCATCTTTATAGGTAGCATATATTTTTGTTTCTGTTAAATAATTTGCAGGATTTGGTGGCGTCAATAAAGTTACCCCAATAAAATCCTGGTTGGTATATGCACCCGTTGGTGTAACACGGTAAGGGATAGCCGATCCTGCACTCAGGCAAAATAAACTTGCCGCTACACCGCCGTTAGCACCCCCGGTAGGTACAAATTCAAAATCAGCCACCCATGAATTGGGTAAAGTTGGGATAGAATGATAGATCCTGTCATTCCTGTTCCCCTGTATATTATTAAAGTTTACAGTTGATCCAAATACATTTATCGGATTGGTGAATAAATTATTTACAGGAATGTTGTCTTTGATGCTGTGCCATCCTGGTTGATTGTCGATGCTGTAATGGTCGCAATAAATATCACATACTGCATCCCCGGTTACAGTAGCAGTGGAATTAGTAATGCAACCATTTGCATCCATTACAGACAAAGTATAAGTTCCTGGACCAAGATTATAAAATATATTGGACGACTGGTAAGCACCACCATTGATAGCATATTGATAAGGCCCTGTTCCACCAGACACATTTATGGTAATGGTTCCAAGTGACCCCATATCACAAACCGGGTTGGTAATTGTTTTATTGATCGTTAATGCAGCAGCTGTTCCAATAGTTATAACCTGGGTTGCTGTATTACCAAAATAATCAGAGATCTCTACCGTATAAGTACCTGCACACAATCCACAGAATTCCTTTGGTGTACAGAATGGGCCTGTTGGTCCGCCATAGCAATCAGGTGCACTGATGATCCGGCAATTATAATGGTTGCCCAAACATGGGAAAATTGTTCCTGGAAGTGGTGTGCCACCATAACCATCAACCGTCATGCATCCGTTAGTTGGATCATTGTAACATGTTTTTTTAACCTTCGTGATCTTTACTGCAGGTGGGCATGTTACAGTTCCAATTACAACGCCATTACTTCCAGGTGTATTTATATTAACAGGTGCATATGGCGGCGTACCCGAAGCCCAAGGTGCGTGCGTAGAGAGAAAGTTGCTCAATACGTTTTGTAACTGGCTGGTGGTTTTAGGAGCGTTTGCAAAACCTGCATATGCCCAGTCGGCAGATTGTTTAAGACAACAGTTTACAGAATTGTTTTGTACAATTTCAAAGCTAACCAGGTAATCTGAACTTACTACGGATGCAAAGTCATAATTATTCCCGTAGCCATGTACTTCAAGATTAGAGCTTGCGGATAAATTAAATGTAAAGAGTTGATTGGCGAACATTGTTTTTTGCTCGGAATATTCTACCTGAGCTGTTGCCAATTGATTTGGATTAGAATTATTACTGTTGGTTTGCGAAGTTTCTATCGCTTTTGCTGCTGATCGTACAATATTTGTATTACCAGCGCCAATTTTTAATGACAGATTAACCTGGATATCTGCATGCGCTTTTCCCCCTGCACTTCTAACAGAGTGAGTGACACTACCCGTTGTAGTTAGTTTGGCATCATATACAATTTTTGTACGTAAGGTTTGCGGGCAACAAGTTGCGCTATAATTAAATGAGTCTATGCATACATTCATGATCCTTGCTGTGGCAGAACCTGACTTTTGTGAGGGTTTTGTCAGGGCGCTTCTATAACGAATATTATTCGGGTTGGCAAGGCTTAAAGAGTTGTAGATGGCTGGGCCATTTAACGCTTCAATATTAGAACCATGCGGGTTTATCCTGAAAGGACCTGTTTTAGCTGACGCTGACGTAGTAGAAATAGATGCATCTGTTCTCACAGGACGGCACCTGCACGTTGCCGTTGTATTCAATCCTGAATTAAAATCTGTCCAGAAAGCTGTTATAGCTGCAGGATTTAATCCCGGGTAATTTTGTAAATATGTATCCAATCCTACACCCGGCATTTCTGTCCATGCATTGATCGCATCCATCATTATATCTGAAACATAGACAACAGGATTATTTGGATCGCTTACGTTTACAGGAGGTTTTGCAAAAAGACCCAGTTCATAAGTAGATATACAATTATGTGCGTCCTTAACAAAAGGAGTATAAGTGCCTTCTGCCAAACCAGTAAATACATTTGATACCTGGTAAGTATTTCCATCTAAAGAATATAAATAAGGAGCTATACCACCGGAAGCGGTTAGACTAATTTTCCCGTCATTTGCACCAGCAACAGAGCATGGTGTTATGGAATCAATAATGATAATGACAGAAGGCTCTGTAAGTGTGATCGAATCACTAACGGTACATCCTGCATTATCTGTTACCGTAAAATGATAGGTGTCGGCAAATAAACCGGTCCTGTTTGCACCGGCTACGCCATCATCCCATAAATAAGTATATGGAGCAGTACCACCCGATGCCGCCAGGCCAATGCTGCCATCACCCGTACCATGACAGGTTATGCCCATGGGTATTGAATCAATAATGATAATTGGAAGCACAGATATTTGTATTGGGTTAGAAGTAGCAGAACTTGCCGAGGTTGTACACATCACATCGCACCTGAAATGCGTTGATACAGTAAGTGGTGGCGTTGTATATGTTGGTTCTGTTGCCCCTGGAATATTTACAAAACTAACTCCGCCATTTACTGAGTATTGCCATTGATAAAAATAACCGCCATCAGCAAAAACATTTTGAAGTCCAAGTGCTATACTGGTTCCATGACAAATGCTGGTACCTCCAACTGAAACAGTATTCCCTGGTGTTGGTGTTCCCGAGCAGGCATTGACAGCTATAATATCAATACATGCTGTAGTTGTACAACCAAATTCATTGGGGGCACCGGTTACACAATAATGACCGGCTGCTGCAACTGTAACAGGGCTGGGTTGGGAATTAACACCAGGACCGGTCCAAATACTTCCCGGATTCGGTTCTGCATCCAATGTTACAGATCCGCCGGGTAAAATAGTTGTTGCGGATGAAATAATGTTTAGATCAGGATTTAAATTCAAAATATCTATGCTCGACGTACATCCGTCAACGTTAACTGTATAATGTCCTGGCTGTGTTAGCGGAATTGTATTTGTTCCTGTATTGACCACACCCGGCCCATCCCATATATAATTCAAGCCCCCGGGTATAGTAGTTAACTGTATACCAATGTACGGATAGCATATACCGACGGCATAATCACTAAGCCATCTAAATGAATTTCCCGGAGGTGTAGGGTTAATATCACAAACAGGAGGTTGTTCTCCACTAAAACCGCCATCATCGCCAGGCGTGCCGTCATTACCATCATCACCATCATCACCATCTACTGGTTCGATCCTTATACCCGGGGTAGGGCTTCCGCAACAATTATTTGTAAACAAGTGACCATTGCATAACAGCTGGCATTTCTGATAATAAGGATCGGGTAGATTAATGCCGGGCGAACAAAAATTTTCCAAACAAGAAACAGGATTGTATGTATTACCACCTACTTCTGTCAGGTCGCAATAATATTTGCAACCGGTTGCTACATCTGTAGAAATCACTGTAAGCTTTCCTGCAGTTGAAGTAACAACAGAAGTACAACCCTGGCCCAGGGCACCACCTGTTGGATTGCTGTAAGTTGCAACACCATTTACAAAACTGGTACAGAAGGCACCGTTAAGTCTTACCCAAACTTCATCACAGGCACAATAGAATTCACACTGACCTTGTGGAGGACTACTTTGCGGACAATTCGGATCATCATACAATGCGTTGATACCTTTTAAACCTTTTGCTGCACCTGTGCCTTTAAGCCCACCTGCTCCACCATGAAGATCTAACCGGTTTGTAAAATCCAAAGTATTAAAATTCGATGCAAGAATATAAAGGCGGCCACCAGCACCACCATTTCCACCATCACCACCACTTCCTCCATCGCCACCATTTCCTCCACCAGCACCGAAGTGTGGATTGGCATTACCACCATTTCCTCCTGCTGTGGCACCGCCTGTCGTCAATGCAGCAGGTGCAGCTGATCCATTATCGCCCTTCGCTAAAATTTCTATTCCCGGATCTGCAGATAAAGAAACGGTTCTGGCCTGTATGATTATGACCCCACCACCACGGCCACCGTTACCTCCTTTTCCTCCATTACCACCCGCCTGGCCGGCATTGCTGGAAGGCGTAGTGGTGCAGATTTGTGCATCAAGACCTGAACCACCTGCGCCTTTACCACCAATTCCTCCCTGGCCACACATACCTGCGCCGCCCATTAAAAAACGTTTTAGTGAAGCATCGCTATTGTTCCTTGCAGTGGGAGTTTCGCATCCGCAACAAACTAACGGTGCTGTATATGTTAAAATACCTGTAGCATTATTGCCTTTAAAACCTCCCCATCCGGCGCCGCCGATCCCTTGCCCGCCGCCTGCCGATGAATGTAAAGTATTGTATTGTCCATCTATAGCCGATACCGTACCGCCCAAACCACCACTGCCACCTGTTCCGCCATTTCCGGGTATACCTGTTTCAAAACCGGTACCACTTGCATCGATCTTACCATTACCCGTAAACGATAATGAAACTGATGCCAGTATAGGGATCACACCACCGGTGCCTGTAACTTCATTCCATTTTCTACAGCTAAGAATAGCATCTTGCGGGATAACAAGGTTCTTATATTGTGGCACCTGTATTACCTGGCCATCGGAATAAAAATTTCCCTGGTTAGTAAGATTTTGCTTAAATGTAAGTGTAGTTGCATCAACCTTTTTAATTGTCTGGAACTCCCAGTTTTTCGTTCCTGCTGTACAATTTGCCATCTGGATAATGAGCACCATTTCCCCAACCTGGAAGGGAAGGGTAGCAGGTCCGATTGTGACAGAATTGACACCAGATGCGCTGGTATGTGCACGCACATCATCAGCATAGGTTGTTCCGGCAGGTAGCGTTACAGTACTGGTAATTGTACCGCCACCGAATTGTGCATTTACAGTTGTCAATAGGCCACATAGCATTGCGATGCAAAGAATGAGTGTGTTGAGCAGTTTTTTCATGTTGTGTAGGTTGTTTGTTATTATTGCTGTTAAGGGACAATTTGTAATCATCACCTTCAAATAGAAATAATAAAAAACATAAAAAACCGGGAACTTAAATAACGGTAAGTGATACCAACAAACGGTAGCAAAAACTTAAGGAACGGTGATCAATAGACAATGGACAATTGACAATAGACAAAGAAATGCCCAATATAGAATAGATCTAATTGTCAATTGCTAGTGTTTGCTCATGAGTTCTATGAACTCTTCCTGTTTTCTTCGGGAAACTTCGGCACGGGAGCCATCGTTCATAAATACACAGTAACCATCTTCACGGCTAAAGCGCTTTACGTATTTGAGATTGATAAGGTGAGATTTGTGTGAGCGGAAAAAATGATGTTCAAATAAAATGTCATCGTATTCTTTTATGTTCTTTGAGGCAGTATATTTTTCTCCTTTTACGAAAATATGTGTGTATGTGCCTTCTGCTTCCAGCCTGATGATATCGCCGGGTAAAAGGAACACCAATCCATCTTTTACAGGTACGGCCAGTTTATGATTGGAACCGCCATTCATGTTCTCGAGCAATACTTTATTCTGGGTATGATGGTTCTTTCCAATTTCGCTGATCGCTTTTTCAACAGAATGTATAAGGTCTGTTGCATCTATCGGTTTTAATAAATAATCAATGGCTGAGAACTTAATGGCACGAATGGCATAATGCGAATGAGCCGTTACAAAAATGATCTTGAAATCTATTTTATCGAGCTGCCTCAGCATATCAAAAGCATTTTGATCAGGCATTTCAATATCAAGGAAAACCAGTTGGGGTTGAAGGGTGCGTATCAATTGAAGGGCTTTTGCAGTGGACTCAGCCTCGGCCAAAACTTTTACATCGGAACAGTTTTCTTTTAGCAGTTGTTGCAGCGAATCACGGTTCTTTTTTTCATCATCAATTATTATCGCAGTAATCATATCGCAATCATCTCTTTAGCTATTACTGAAGATAATGATTTTTTATAATATTTGTGTGGATTTATGGATAATTTTCATGGGTGCAAAAATTAAGGATTAAAAATTAATAGCTGTCAAAGTTTTGAGGACAACTGATTTTTAATTTTTATTTCTTAATTAATTAAGCATTACAACTCAAGCTCAACCCTTGTCCCCGTCCTGTTCTTATCAACAGTATTCAAATCAATGATCCTTGCTTTAATATCCTTGTTATAAGCTTTATTAAATGCTTCAATACGGTCAAATGTAAGCATGGTGCCAAAAGAATTATGATTGCTCCTGTTTGACATGTTCCATTCCATTGATTGAACCCTGCCTACTCCGTTATCTTCAATAGCAATAAAGATGGTATCTCCTGATTGTTTTATTTCAACACTGATCTTACCTCTTGTTTTGAGTCTTTCAATACCGTGTTTGATAGCATTCTCCACGAAAGGTTGCAATAAAAGAGAAGGGAGCATGATGTCATCCTGGTCGATAGCTTCATCGCACTGTATCTCAAAATCAAACCCGTTTTGTACACGCTGCATTTCCAGCGTAGCAAAGCTTTGTATGGCTTCCAGTTCTTCTTCTAAACTTACTTCCTGTTTCGAAGAATTATCAAGCGTGTAACGTACCAGCTTTGCAAAAGATACAAGGTATTTTTCAGCAGAAGTGATATCATTATTTTGCATATAGTTCCGTATCGAACTCATTACATTAAAAATAAAATGAGGATTCATTTGTGCACGCATGGCAGTAAGCTGCAATGAGGCCTGTTTTTTTTCAATGTTGAATTTTTCTTTTAATTTCTTTACACGCCTTTTATAAAATACAAAACCTGCAACAATAAGTAATAATAAACACAATAACCTGAACCACCACGAAGCATACCATGGAGCAAGTATTGTAAAATGAAGTATTGAAGCTTGTGTACTATTGATGCCTGAATTATTTATTGCTTTTACAAACAAAGAATAAGTGCCAGGCTCAAGTGATAAAAATTGTACACTTCGGTTGTTGGTGGTACCTGTTATGGAATCGCCTTCAACAATAAGTTTATATTGATACAGCTGTGTTCCATTGCTTTTAAATAAAGGCGATTCAAAACCAATGCTGATATTATTCAGTGTATGCGGAAAACGATAATTGTCTTTTAAGAGCGTATAAATACTGTTTACCTGGAAAGATATAAAGTGCACAAGCGGCGTAGCATGATTAACAAAGTCAGTGTTTTCACTAAAAAAAGAAATGCCTTTTTGCGATGCCACCCAAACTGTATCGTTCAATAAAGCAATATCATTTATTTCATTGCTGGTTAAGCCTTCGTTTGTTCTTATATTGGTAATATTGAATTTAAAATTGTTGAGATCAGAAAAAATAATTTCACTGATGCCGCTGTAAGATGTACACCATATCTTGTTTTTTTTGACAGCCAGTTTACGAATAATATTGTTGCATAAACCCTGCGATTCATTGATGATCTTAAAGCTATTGTCTTTCATCAGTATCATTAATCCCTTGCCATGTGTGGCAAAACATAAATTACCATTCACCTGTTTAATATCGTTCACACGTATGTCCTTTAATTGTTCATTAAGAAGTGTAATTTTTTTGTTGATTGGATCATATTTGTAAACACCATCTATGCAGCCCAAAAACAATTCATCCCTGTCGCTTGAATAGATACAGTTTATCCTTGTATTGAAGTCAGCTTCCCTGTATGTTGAATCTCCGCTTATCCTGATCACAGAACCAAATGCTCCTGAAAACCTGTCTTTTTTTGTTTTTACAATACCAAAGTATAACGAATGCCCATTGACGGTTTTTAAGGGGAAAAATTTATTATCCCTGAAATATCCGAAGCGATTATTGCCAACATAAAGTACATTGGTTGCAGTGTCATAGAATATACAATCAATGTATTTAGCAGAGCTGTCATGAATAATGAAATTAAGTTCCCTGGTATTGGCCTGCGCCAGCGATCCGCTGAAATATCCTGCAAATATTTCGGACTTACTGGTTGTTAAACAGATTGCTGATCTTAGTTTTTCATTTGTATTATAATTTTTTACATCGTTGTTTACCAAATAATAAATACCTGCATCAATGGTAGAGATCCAGTATCCATTTTCTCTGTCCATGCATACATCCGATACATACTCACGGGGTAAATAACAATACCATTCATTGTATTTCCCTGGTTGAGGAACTACGTACAATCCCATCTTGGTACATATCCAAAGCTTTTGATCTGCATCTTCAAAAAAGCGCAGTACGACAGCGGGTAATTTTGCAAGTAGTACTGCGGATCTGTTTTTTAATTCAAATAAGGAAGTTCCCATCGCAAACAACAGCCTGTTGTTCTTTAAACGAATAACTTTAATACGACCAGATTCCTTTGATGAAATCCGGATACTATCCATACCTTCTTTTGTAAAATATAACAGGTCCTGGGAATGTAGCGGCCCTTCCGGGCTGCCTCCTATTGCAACAGGAGTTTTAATGTTGATCCTTTCGTCAATGACCAATTTGAAATCCAGGTCACGTTTTATCATGGGATTAATTACTCCATCTTTGTCAATATGATAGGTGTCGGTCATTCCTGTTACATAAACATTATCCAGGCTATCTACACTTATCTCCAGTTGAATACCTGCCTTAAGCAGGTGTGCTACTTTAGCATTGTATTCGTAAGAACGTATTTTACCGTCTTCATGTATGAAAATCCGCCCGGAAAAACTGAGCATCCAGATACGTTTTTTATAATCCTGGAATAATTTAAAAATAACGTTGTCATTTAATCCATCTTTATCAGTAAAAGTTTTGAATTCATAACCATTGTATTTAACTACGCCACGATCTGTAGCAAACCACATATAACCATCTGCATCCTGCATGGCCTGGTAAACCTGGGAAGAGGGTAGTCCATCATCGGTAGTAAAATGATGGAAAAAAGGTTGAGGCGATTGTGCATAACTGTTACTGCACAAAAATGAATAGAAATAAAATATGACCAGGAAAATGATCTGCCGCATTGGGTTAAAAAATAAGTGAAAGATCAAACACTGTTATTGCTGGTAGTTATCAAGCGGCTACCCCTAAAATAGCTATTTTAATCTATTTGAAAGGAAAATAACAGGCCGAATTTTTCCCAAAATCATTAAATCAGTGGCAATATTACCTGTAATTTTGCGCCATGCAGAAGTTAAGCATGGATGAACTGAACCGTAAAACGGTTGCTGAATTCAAACGTTCAGAAAAAACACCGTTAATTGCAGTGTTGGAAAATATTCGCAGCGCTTATAATGTTGGGAGTGTTTTTCGTACCTCCGATGCATTCCTCCTTGAAGGCGTTTATCTTACCGGGTATACAGCAAAGCCTCCTCATAAAGAAATAAAGAAAACAGCATTGGGTGCCGAAGATACGGTTGAATGGAAATATTTTACAAATGCAACTGAAGCGATTGATCATCTTAAATCCATTGGATATAAAGTGTATGCAGTAGAACAGGTGCAAAATAGTTTTTCATTGGAGAAAACGGATTTTGATGCGAATGAAAAAATAGCTGTGATCTTTGGCAATGAAGTTACAGGGGTAGAACAGGATACCATTTTAAAATGCGATGGTTGTATCGAGATCCCACAATTGGGGATGAAGCATTCGTTGAATATTGCAACGGCAGCAGGGGTGGTGTTGTGGGAGATTGTGAGGAAACGTTTAAACGTTAAACGTTGAACGTTATCGTTCAATTTGTGTCATTCATGTTTAATTGATTTGTATTTACATTAAAAACAAAAAATTGAGTACAGTAAAAAAATATCTTTCGTTAATAAAATTTTCGCACACCATTTTTGCGATGCCATTTGCATTGATTGGTTTTTTTCTTGCAATTATAAAAGGCCCTCATCATGGAAGCCTCAATGAAGAGATTGGTTGGGGTTTTGATCTTACTAATTTTTCAGCATCGGGAAGTATGGTATTAAAGTTTATACTCGTGGTTCTCTGTATGGTATTTGCCCGCAGTGCCGCCATGGCATTCAATCGTTATTTAGACAGGGCATTTGATGCAAAAAATCCCCGTACTGCTATAAGAGAAATTCCTGCCGGTATCATAAAAAGTAATAACGCTTTATTATTTGTAATTGTTTGTTGTGTATTGTTTGTTGCCTGCACGTTTTTTATAAACAGGATCTGCTTCTACCTTTCCCCGGTAGCATTGTTTGTTGTATTGTTTTATAGCTATACAAAAAGATTTACTGCTCTTTGCCATATTGTATTGGGAATAGGACTTAGTCTTGCACCAATAGGCGCTTATCTTGCAGTAACCGGTGTATTTGCATTACTTCCTGTTTTATTTTCTTTCGCAGTTGTATTTTGGGTAAGTGGTTTCGATATTATTTATGCATTGCAGGATGAAGAGTTTGATAAGAACAACCAACTGTATTCCATTCCTGCTGCATTGGGAAAAACAAAAGCATTAAGGGTATCAGAAATATTACACTTGTTTTCTGCTGCATGTGTTGTATACGCAGGCGTGTATGGAAAATTTGGTTTGTCGTATTGGCTGGGCATTGCGTTTTTTATTAGCATGCTTGTGTACCAGCATTCCATTGTAAAACCAAATGATCTAAGAAGAGTAAACATTGCATTCATGACAGCCAATGGAATTGCATCTGTTGTATTCGCTGTCTTCGTCTTAATAGATTTATTCGTAAAACATTAATCAATTATTTCCCTTTTACGGGGCCAGGGCGTATGGCAAGAATACTATCAATAGATTACGGAGGAAAGCGAACCGGCATTGCCGTTACTGATCCATTACAGATCATTGCGA
The DNA here is from genome assembly GCA_047601875.1 of Ferruginibacter sp. Classification (GTDB taxonomy): domain Bacteria; phylum Bacteroidota; class Bacteroidia; order Chitinophagales; family Chitinophagaceae; genus Ferruginibacter. The sequence continues at coordinate 4,543,518 of JASGIL010000001.1, forward strand.
CAGGATTAACAACCATTCCTTCAAATGAATTGATCCCATTTCTAAAAAAATATTTACAGGAAGAATCCGTTGAACTCATCATCATCGGCGTTCCCAAAAACCTGGATGACTCTGATACACACGGAACCAAATTAGCAGAACAAGCCATCGCAAAGATCAAAAAAGAATTTCCTGCAATGCCTGTGAAAGATGTAGACGAACGATACACTTCTAAAATGGCCAAAGATGCCATGCTGCAAATGGGGATGAAAAAGAAAGATCGTAGGGATAAAAAAATAGTGGATGAAATAGCGGCAACGATCATGTTGCAGGAGTATATGGGATCGCTTGGGTGAAACGGCAATCGGCAATCGTGAATCGGCAATAGCGTCGCTTTTAATATCATTACTATCTACATTTAAAAATTGCCGATTGCCGATTGCCGATTGTCCATTCCCGTTTCCCGCCTTATATTTGCAGTTGATCCTAATACAACAATTTATGATTCTTCCGATCGTAGCATACGGTTCACCCATTTTAAGAAAAGTCAGTTCCGATATAACACCCGATTATCCCGGCCTTGAAAAATTACTGGCGGATATGTGGGAAACCATGTACAACAGTAATGGCGTTGGGCTTGCTGCTCCTCAAATAAATAAGGATATACGTCTTTTTGTTATCGACAGTACACAGATATTTGAAAACCAGGACGACGAAGACAAAGGAAAATATCCCGATGAACCAGGTTTTAAAGGTGTTTTTATCAATGCACGCATCACTGCATTGAATGGAAATGAGTGGAGCTATAATGAAGGTTGTTTAAGTATTCCAAAGATCAGGGAAGATATTGTACGCAGCGAATCTGTTACGCTGAGTTATGTTGATGAAAACTTTGAACCACAAACAAAAACTTTTATAGGAATTACAGGCAGGATCATCCTGCACGAATATGATCATATTGAAGGAAAATTATTTATTGATTACATAAAACCTCTCAAGCGCACTTTGCTCAAAAGAAAGCTGGATGATATTAGTAAGGGAAAGGTGAAGGTGGATTACAGGATGGTGTTTCCCAAATAAGACCAATTTGGAAATTTGATAATTTGGTGATTTGGAAATCTCAGGCCATTAATTTTGGATAATCCTTTTAAATAATCAACCGGTTTAATCGTTTTATTTCCAAATTTCCAAATTACCAAATTCAAAATTGAACTACTTTGCAAGATGAAAAATATTTTCATACTTGTTTTTTTTATTCTTATCGCTGCTTTCAGCTATTCCCAACAACGTCCTGATACAACTGTAACAGAAGGAAAAAAAATAATTACGCTCAGGGAGGTTGTGCTTGACCGTAAGTTAAACGTTCATACATTTATTGAACGTGTAAAAAACGACAGCAGTTTTTATAAAGCATTCCGAAACCTGCACATACTTGGGTTTACTGCATTGAATGATATCAGGATGGTAAACAGGTCAGGTGATCTTAAAGCTTCACTTCACAGTAAAACAAAACAAATACGAAGAAACAATTGCCGTTTCATGCAAACGCTGGAGGAAACAGTTACCGGCGACATTTATGATGATGCTCGTAACTTCAACTATTATACAGCACAAATGTATGCTTCGCTTTTTTTTACAAAGGATAGTGTTTGTGGTGAGACCAATATCGTAAAAGGAATAGAATTTTCCACTGCAGGAAAATCCGGAATGGAAAAACATAAGGAGCAACTAAAGATGCTTTTTTTTAATCCCGGTAAAAGAATATCAGGGCTTCCTTTTATGAGTAATAAAACGGCGATCTATGATGATGATATTGCCGATAAATATGACATGAGCATTGACGCAGATTTTTATAACAATACAAACTGTTTAATATTCAGGCAAAAAGTAAAACCCGGAGAAGAGAACCATGTTGTTGTAGATGAAATGACGACATGGTTCAATGACAGTACTTTTGAAGTGGTTGCAAGAAACTATGCATTGAGTTACGATGCAGGCGTGTATGATTTTAAAGTAAATATGGAAGTGCAGATGACAAGGTTTAACAACCTGACTGTTCCAAAACTTATAAGGTACAATGGTAACTGGAAAGCGATCTTTAAAAACAGGGAAAGGGGAATATTTACTGCAACTTTATTTGATTTTGAATAAAATATATTTAGCTGGCAGTGGAATTAATTTTGCTTATCTTGTTATATGTCTTTACAACAACAGATCATTTATCTTTTTTTACTTGCTTTACCCATAGCATGTATTGCATGGACGATAACACATGAAGAAGTATTTAGAGAGCCCAGGGATTTTTGTATCAGGAAATCAAAGGCCTGCAGAAAATTATTTCAACGAAAATTCTTTTACTTATTCACCTGCGAATATTGTTTCAGTCATTATGTAACGATATTTTTTTTATTCATCACACGCTATCATTTGCTGTATGATGATTGGCGTGGTTATTTGATCGGCGGTTTTTCCCTGGTTTGGATTGCAAATATTTACATGAGTATTTTTGGATTGATACGTGTTGATATGAAGAAGGAAAGGATTGAAGCTGATCTGAAGGAGGTTGAGTTGAAAGAACTTAAAGAGGTTCCAGGGGTTTCAAAGGGTCCAAAGGTTTCAGAAGCTCAAAAGGTTTAAGAAACTTAATATTTAGCTAACCTTTGAAATTTATTTCAACCTTTCAAAAATATACTCAAGCCCATTCAGTTTTATTTCATACAATGTCTCCAATAATATTCCAAGCTTGTTTTTAGGAAATCCTTTTTGTGAGAACCATTCAAGATAACTTACCGGTAATTTGTATAACAATCTTCCTTTGTATTTTCCAAAAGGCATTTCCATTTTTACCAGTTGTAATAAAAGTTGTGGATCGGGGAGAGGGAAGTCTTTCATTCGTTAGTGTGATATTAATATTCAATAATCAACGTACAATGTTCAATATTGGAGTGCATCCTGTTGAGCGTTGTATATTGTACGTTGATTATGGAATATTTAAAACTGTTCAATATTATCAATAACATACAAATATTCAACATGCAACTTTGAAAATTCTTAAGCCTCTTTGTGTTTGCTATAGTTCCTCCATTTCTCAATAAGCAGTGTCATATCTTCCGGAAGCTCACTTTTAAAGATCATTTCCTTTCTTGTAGTTGGGTGTATGAAGCCAAGTTCTTTTGCATGTAAGGCCTGTCGTGGGCAGATGATAAAACAATTTTCTACAAACTGTTTGTATTTTGTATAAACAGTTCCTTTTACAATTTTGTCGCCTCCATAAAATTCATCACTGAACAATGGATGACCAATGTATTGCATGTGCACACGTATCTGGTGTGTGCGGCCGGTTTCAAGCCTGCATTCTACCATTGTTACATAATTAAAACGCTCCAATACTTTATAATGTGTAATGGCATCTTTACCATGATCGCCATCGGGATAGGCTGTAAATAATTTCCTGAAACGAAGATGCCTGCCAACATGTGCAACAATGGTTCCTTCTTCATTTTCAAAATCGCCCCACACCACGGCAACATAACGGCGATGCACCGTGTGATCGAAAAATTGTTTAGCAAGATCGGTCATCGCTTTTTGTGTTTTAGCCATTACGATCAGGCCGCTTGTATTTTTATCTATACGATGTACGAGGCCGAATCTTGGTAACTCACTTTCTTCAATGCCACAATTGTGTTTCAGGTGATAAGCAATTCCATTGATCAATGTTCCGTCAGGATTGCCACATCCCGGGTGAACAACCATGCCAACAGTTTTATTGATCACAAGAAGATCATCATCTTCGTAAACAATATCCAATGGAATATTTTGCGGAATTATTTCTGATGATTCAGGAGAATGGCTATCGTAAATAACTATTTTATCATTGCCCCTGATCTTATAATTACTTTTTATCGGCTTGTCATTTACCAACACGAGTTCATTCTCTATAGCCTGTTGAATTTTATTCCTTGTAGCGCCTTCGATACGCGTCATTAAAAACTTATCGATGCGAAGCGATATCTGTCCCTTGGAAACCTGGATCACCAATTTCTCATATAGCTCTTCCGATTCTGAAAGTTCGTCTTCTATTTCTTTTTCTATCATTACTTTATTTTTTGATATCAGACATCAGAAATCAGACATCAGCTAAGAGAGTTACAATTATCGTTAATTCTCTGATATCTGATTTCTGACATCTGATATCTATCTTTGCAAATTAAAACAAACCATTGGATAAGCAGCCTGTGATATTTAGAGATTTGGGGATCATTGATTATAAAACCGCATGGGATTACCAGGAAAACTTATTACAGCACAATGTTGCCATTAAATCTGAAGCAAGAAAAACTGAACTGGATATAAAACCGCTTGATCTTGCAACAATCAACTATTTTCTTTTATGTGAACATCCGCCTGTGTATACATTGGGCAAAAGCGGGAGCATGGACAATGTCCTTTTAAATGATGATCAAATGAAGGATAGGGGCATTGATTTTTTCAGAACGAACAGGGGAGGAGATATTACATTTCATGGCCTGCAGCAAATTGTTGGATACCCGATACTCGATCTCGAAAAATTTTATACGGATATTGGTAAATACTTGCGCAATCTTGAACAAACAGTTATTCTTACTTTGGCAGATTATGGTATTACAGCAGGAAGAAGCGCAGGTGAAACGGGTGTATGGATCGATCCGGATATTGCAGGAAAAGAAAGAAAGATTTGTGCGATTGGAGTGCGCTGTAGCCGATGGATAACCATGCATGGCTTTGCATTGAATGTAAATACAGATCTCGGTTATTTTAATAATATCATTCCATGTGGCATACAGAATAAACAGGTTACATCTATGGAAAAAGAAATAGGCGGTAAGTTGGATTATGAAGAAGTGAAGGAAAGGCTTAAGAAGAATTTTGAAAAAGTATTTAGCACTACGTTTACAATAGGGTAGGATATCAGATGTCAGAAATCAAATATCGGATGTTTAAAATGGTTGAAGTGATTCCTGGTGTTGGTTTATTAAATCATTACAATTCGGAAAGGCCCTGCATTCACTTCGTGAGTAATTCAGTCAGTATAAAAAATAATAAAGCTTCGAAGAAAAAGGTCAGCTGACATCTGATTTCTGAAATCTGATATCCTACATCATTTATTCCCCGCCTTCTGCTCCTTACTTAGAATTTGAAATTTATTCTTCTCGATCAGCTTCCCACTCTCATATATCTCAAAATGAAACCAACCCGCATGAACAAAATTTACTTTCTCCAGGATAAGATATTCATCATTTAGTTTTGTCAGTTCGAATAAAAGACTGTCAGATTCATTGAAGAATTTTGCGCTGTACTTTTTTGTTCCCGCATCAGGAAGGTGAATAATGATATTATTATCTTTTGAAGTAAAGATGCGTTCACTCGGATATACAATTTCATTTTCTTTTTTGGGTGCTATCAGCACAAGCGAATCTCTTCCCGTACCTGATAGCCATGGATAACGTTCTGCTTCATCATTTTTGGTTGTATTGTCCGGGTTGCTAACAACCGGTATTTCTTTTACCGGTCTTTCGGGAAGACTCACAAGGTAATTGCCACCTTCAAAAGATACTGAAACACGGTAATACATTTTTGTATAAGGTGGATTTACATCCGAATAACCATTCTCCCTGTTTTGTGGATTGAGGACAGTACCGATCGTAGTATAATTTTTCAAACTATCGTAAGAACGCTGTATGAAGATATTCGTTACAGGTGTTGTGAATGCATTTTGCCAGCTTACAACGATCTTACCACCGAAATTCTTTACTGTTATACCCGGTAAGATCTTTTGGGCATGTGCGCCATTTGCTACAGTTAAACAAAATATATAAAAGAGAAATTTTAAATACTTCATGATTGGTAAGCCTGCTGATAATTACTATCAACGTATAATTTGGATTTAAAGTACAAATATAAAGGGATGAATAGTGATTTAAAAAACTAAAGTTCCTGCAGGTAAAGATGCATTGCCTTGTAAGCCACCCGTATGCAGGCAAACAATAATATTCCCGTCTTCAAAATAACCTGTTCTTATTTTGTCGGTGATGGCGTACATCATTTTTGCAGTGTAAACAAAATCAGTTGGCAATTTGTTTCTTTCATACAGTTCATTCATAAAATTTATAAGTGCATTTGTTTTTTTTGCGTAGCCACCAAAATGATATTCATCAAATATTACAAGTTTGTCCTGTTGATCTTTTCCATTCAGAAATGATATTCGTTCTTTGATATCCGTCATCTGCTTCAAAACAGGCACAGCGATCATTGTTTCATTGTTGTGGCGGTTTTGCATAAGGCCGGCAAGGGTTGTAGCCGTACCTACAGCTGTGCATACATGTGTTGCGTTCAGAAAATGAAATTCATCCATGATCAGCGATGCACCCTTCGATCCAAGGGGATGGTAACCACCTTCCGGAACGACCAGGCACTCGCCAAATTCGTTTTGCAATGTATCTTGAAAATATTCCTGTTCTTTTTGATCGTACTCATTTCTTGAAATGAATTTTAAATGCATACCATCCAATTCACATGCAACCAGTGTATGAGATAGGGTAGCGGGGCGTTCTCCCCGTACAATGCCAATCGATCTTAATCCTGCCAGTTTACAGGCATATGCAGTAGCTGCCAGGTGATTTGAATAAGCCCCTCCAAAGGTCAATATTGTTTTTTGTGAAGACTGGATCGCCTGTTCCAAAAAGAAATGAAGCTTATATAATTTATTCCCCGAAATAATGGGGTGTATCTTATCGAGCCTTGCAACAATAAGCCTTATGTTTTTTGTGGTATATGGATTTGTATCTATATCTGTAAATTCAATTTCCGGCGTCTTAAAAAGCATTTTCATTAATAATCGTTTATCGTTATTTTTGCCGTTGTAAAATTGGATAGAAAATTTAAAACCCGCACATAAAAAATGACAAAACCTACACTTTTAATTTTGGCCGCAGGAATGGCTAGCCGTTATGGAAGTATGAAGCAGACAGAAGGATTTGGCCCATCAGGCGAAACCATTATGGATTATTCGATATATGATGCCATCGATGCAGGCTTTGGAAAAGTAGTATTTATTATTCGGAAAGATTTTGCTGATAATTTTAAGGCAAATTTTGGCGCTAAACTCAAGGGTAAAATTGATGTTGATTATGTTTACCAGGAAATGAATTGTTTTGTTGATGCAAAAGATATTCCTGCTGACAGAACAAAACCATGGGGAACAGGCCATGCCATTCTTTGTGCAATGGATGTTGTGAAAGAACCTTTTGCTGTTATCAATGCAGATGATTATTATGGAAAGGATGCATTTGTAAAAGCAGCAACTTTTTTAAACAACGATTGTAATGAACATACTTATGCCATCATCGGCTACCAGCTTGATAAAACATTGAGTGAACATGGAACCGTGAGCAGGGGCGTGTGTGATGTGGATACTAATAATAACCTTGTATCAATCAATGAAAGAGTAAAAATCTATAAGAATGATGCAGGCAAAGTAATTTATGAAGAGAATGATAAGCTGATTGAAGTACCGGGCAATACAAGTGTGTCAATGAATTTCTGGTGCTTTCATCCTTCTTTATTTAAAGCGACAGCAGATTTGTTTGCAGCTTTTGTTCCGGCAAACAAAGAGAATATCAAAGCTGAATTCTTTATTCCTATTATTGCCGATGAATTTATTAAGCACGCAGGTAACAACATTAAAGTGATCCCTACTTCATCACAATGGTTTGGCGTTACCTATAAAGAAGATGCGCCTACTGTAAAAAATAATATTGACGAGCTGGTTAAAAATGGATCTTATCCTCCATCACTCTGGAAACAGGAACCGGCCTTGGGATAAAAGCTTACAACCGCTAAAACAACAACCAATGAAAAAGGCAACCAACAGGCTGCCTTTTTTTCTTTTGTATTCTACTTTTTGCTTAATTCCCTTTTATCATAAAAACGTAATCCTGTACTTTTTTGATCTGTGTTACCCTGTCTGTTCCTTTCAGTGCCGGGGTAGATGTGATCTTTATATTTTCATAATCCTTTATCTTCTTCACCTCTTCAATGGCATTATAAATATTAGGAGATTTAATAGCGAACACAATGCCTGGTGAATTTGTTTCATTGCTTGTGATAATACCGATCAGTTCACCGTTCCTGTTTATAACAGGAGATCCACTGTTGCCTTCATTGGCCGAAGTGCTAAGCTGGCAATAAATAGTATCCATGTTATAGCCATTCTTTGCACTTATATATCCTTCACCATATACAACTTCCTGTTTTGGAAAACCGAGCATGAATATTTGTTCGCCAAGTTCTGCATTGGTTCTCCGGATGCTGTATGGCATGGGAGCAAGTTTTTTAAATGCTTTATCGGTTACCTGTAAAATAGCCAGGTCATTTTCATTATTCACATAAACGGCTTCAGCAACAAACTGTTCGCCTTTGATATTCTCAACGATCAATTGGTGTTTTGCTTCACGAATAACGTGCGCATTGGTAACAAGGAAATTATTTGCTGCATCAATGAGGAAACCTGTTGCCCTGAATTTTGATTCAATAGGCGTTTTCACAACATTTGTTGATTCGGCAGTTGTTACTGTATTTGATAGCTTTCCAACTTCTTTTTTAAGTGCTTTCACTTCTGCATCCTGAGCTTTCAGTGTTGCAACCAATGGAGTTAATTCATTGTGTTTACTCGTTCTATTAAAAGAAGAAACAGCTACACCAATGCATATTGAAACAATACCGGCTATAGAAGCTGCAACAGCGATCGTACGTTTAGAACGGTTCCATAAGTACACAAGTTTAGCCGATCCTTTTAATGGAGCTTTAGATATAAATCCTTCATTAGTAAGTTTTGCTACCGTTTCATTAAGGTTGTGTTTAAAGCTCTTGGTGTCGCTGTATTTATTCAGCTCATTGAAGAAGAATATATGTTCAACCACCAGTTGATCAAGCTCAGGATTGTTCTTTCTTATTTCTTCAAAATAAGTCCTTTCCTCGGCAGTCATTTCTCCCTTAACATACCGCTCGGCTGCGTCTATCAATAAAATGTCATCCATATTATTTCCCGTTTTTGTATTGTGCAAAAAATAGTTTCTTCAATCTCACGAGGCATTTGTATTTCTGGGTTTTTGCATTATCGGCATTGGTATATCCAAATTCTGTTGCTATCAGTTGCATTTGTTTTTTCTGGATATAATAGGCTTCCAGTAAACTTTTGCATGGCTCCCCGATTTTTGTCATAGCGTTTTCCATGATGGAAAAATCAGTTTGCCTTTTTTCATGCAGCTCAAGCTCTTCTTCAACCGGTACCACCTGTTCCAACTCCTCTGTCTGCTTTGTGAAACGCTGCATTTGCTGTAGTTTCTTTAACCATAAACGCCTGCAAACAGAATAAATGTATGTTTTAAGGTGACAATTCAGCTCAAAATCGGGGCTTTTTGACTTTTCAAAAAGTACGATCATGGCTTCCTGGAAAATGTCGGCCGCATCATCTGCGCTTCCGCTGTTATTAAGTACCAGCAACCTCACCATATTGTAATTATCCTTATATATCCTTTCAATGGCATCCTTATCTTGTCTTGCCAGGCCCTCCAATAAAGATTTTTCCGGTGATGATGTATCCACTTAATATTTATTAATACGGGGATTAACGATTTGTAACCCAAAAAAAATAAAAAATATTTTTAAAAGAAGTGGGTTACCTTTTTTTATTCTGGGTATTAACTTCAAATTATAATTTTAAAATCAAACAACAAACAAAATGAAAAAATTCTTAGCAATTGCGTTAATCGCTGCTTCATTCACAGCTTGTTCTGGTGACGAAAAGAAAACTGAAGAAACCACCACAACAACTGACACAACTACAACTGTTACTCCTGCAGCTCCAGCTGATACAACTCACGCTGCGCCAATGGATACAACTAAGACTACTACTACAACAACTACAACTTCAACTGATACAACTAAAAAATAATTAGTTGATTCAATAAAATAGATGACACTTGCCTGTCATTTATTATTCAAGATTTTTTAGGCAAGCAATCGTATAAGCCATTTCGGTTCCCCGAAGTGGCTTTTTAAATTTTGCTGTTTGTTGGCCGATCATTAATTTTGTGAAACATGACAAGAACATATACATATTACTTCAGCTACTATTACACAAGTAATAGCCGGGAAGTATTTGTATAAACTGAACATACATTAAACAGATTTATATAATTGATCCCGGCATTCGCCGGGATCTTTGTTTTTATTAAAATCAAAAAAGATGAATATTACGATTGTTGGGTTGGGGCTGATCGGGGGATCAATGGCAATTGCTTTAAGAGAGAACCTGGCATCAGTGTATTTGACAGGGGTAGATCTTAATGAAAGTCATTGCAAAAAAGCTTTGGAACTTGGTCTTGTTGACGAGGTGTTGGAACTTCATGGAGCAATCAGTAAAGCTGAACTTATTATAATAGCAATACCGGTAGATAATATAAATAAAATATTGCAACAGGTTTTGAATATGGTTAATAAGCAGGTTGTTATGGATACAGGATCAACGAAGTTGATTATATGCGATGGGGTAAAACTACATCAGAACAGAAACCGTTTTGTTGCATCTCACCCTATGTGGGGAACAGAATTCAGCGGACCCGAAGCTGCAGTAAAAGGAGCATTTAAAAACAGGGCCGCAGTTATTTGCAATAAGGAAGAATCAGCTGAAGATGCAGTTGCAATGGTTGAGTATATTTATAAATTGTTGGGTATGCACATCGTGTATATGAAAGCGGCTGAACATGATATTCATACGGCATACATTAGTCATGTTTCGCACATTACTTCTTTTGCTCTAGCAAACACTGTTTTGGAAAAGGAGAAAGAAGACGATAAAATTTTTGAACTGGCAAGTGGCGGTTTTGAAAGTACGGTGAGGCTGGCAAAAAGTAACCCGTTGATGTGGGTTCCCATCTTTAAACAAAACAGGGAAAATGTGCTGGATGTTTTAAATGAACACATTAGTCAATTGAAAAAATTCAAGGCCTGCCTTGAAAAAGAAAACTATGAATGGCTTGCAGAATTAATAAACAATGCAAACACAATTAAACGAATATTAAAATAACAAATTATGAAAACGATTAAAAACAACACGACCCCACCTCCAACCTGTTAACCATTAACGAGTAGGAACCAGCTCAATAATGTGAATGAAAATGATATTATTAAAGTATTCATTTTCACACGTGAAAGATTGGTTTATGTGGTAATAAATTTTAGAATTTAAATTAAAAGTAAGTTTATGATTTTTAGAGAAGCGCAGATCTCCGATATAAAACAAATACAGGTCGTAAGAAATGCGGTAAAAGAAAATATGCTTTCCAATCCGGCATTGGTAAGTGATAAAGATTGCGAGGAATACATGACAGTTCGTGGAAAGGCATGGGTATGTGAGATCGATAAAACCATTGTTGGTTTTGCATATGTAGACATGCAGGATAATAATGTTTGGGCTCTTTTTGTCTTGCCCGAATTTGCTGAAAAAGGCATTGGCAGGGTATTGCACAAAATGATGATGGATTGGTATTTCAACCAAACATCAACAACCATTTGGTTGGGAACTGCACCAGGCACACGAGCTGAACTGTTTTACGAAAAGCAAGGTTGGAAAAAAGTGGGCATGCATGGCAAAGAAGTGAAATTCGAGATGACGGTCGATGACTGGAAAGCCCGCAATTAATAAATAATAACTAATAGTTTACCTCACGCAAAGACGCAAAGTTCCGCAAAGAACGCAAAGTGATCCTTATTGCTTATGTATTTTTCTTTGCGACTTTGCGGAGGTAAGCTGTTAGCTATTTAACTAATTTTACAATGGAAATACTAAATCCCGACATGAAAGAAAAATTAATGCAGTCATGGGAAAAGCGCCCGCTTATTATAAGTGGCCCATGCAGTGCGGAGACAGAGGAACAGGTTTTACAAACTTCCCAACGATTGGCCAATACCGGGAAAGTAGATATGTTGCGTGCCGGTATATGGAAGCCAAGAACAAAACCCGGGCAATTTGAAGGAATGGGGACAAAGGCATTGCCCTGGTTATTGAAAGCAAAAAAAACAACCGGGCTGCTAACAACGGTAGAAGTAGCTACCGCCAAACATGTAGAAGATGCACTGCAGTTTGAAGTAGATGTTTTATGGATCGGCGCCCGCACTACCGTAAATCCATTCAGCATACAGGAAGTGGCGGATGCATTGAGGGGAATCGATGTACCGGTGCTGGTAAAAAATCCCATTCATCCCGATCTTGATCTTTGGAGTGGCGCTATAGAACGTTTGCAAAAAGCAGGTATCAAAAATATAGGAATGATCCACCGTGGGTTTTCATCCTATGGCAATACAGAATACCGCAATGCGCCTATGTGGCACCTTCCGATTGAAATGAAAAGAAGGTATCCGGGCATGCTACTGCTTTGTGATCCATCACATATTTGTGGCAATCGCACTTTATTGCAAATGGTAGCTCAAAAAAGTATTGATCTTGATTTTGGAGGATTGATGCTCGAAAGCCATATTGATCCAGATAATGCATGGAGCGATGCAAAACAACAGGTAACACCCGAACGGTTAGACGAAATACTTGGTTCATTGATCTGGAGAATGGAAAATACGGATCAGCCGGAATTTATTAATGCACTGTCACATTTAAGAGAACAAATAAACCAGGTTGACGACGAATTACTCACGCTTATTGGCCAGCGAATGAAACTGGCGGATAAAATAGGAATTTATAAAAGAGAAAATAATATCACTATTTTGCAAACCAGCCGGTGGAATGATATATTGGAAAGGGCATATGAAAAAGGAGAACGGTTAGGATTGAGCAAAGAATTTATCGCCCGCTATTTTGATGCTGTTCATTTGGAAAGTATCAGCCACCAGAATAAAATAATGAATGAATAAGATTGCCAGGCTGAGCTTGTCGAAGCCGGGTAAAGAACTAAGATCGCCTTCTACAAACTCAAGCTGACGCATCGTAAAAAAGATATTTTAAATATTATGAGAAATTCTGAATACATCTTTCTTCAAAACAAAGTGAATTGTCTTTTCGATGCATCATTTGATGATATGCTTGCATTTTGCAGTAAGGAAAAGACGATCATCATTACGGATGAAAATGTATACGGTTATCATAAACAAAAGATGGATGGATTTAGGGTGATCAGGATAACCCCGGGCGAAAAAACAAAGAACCAAAGATCTGTTGATAATATTATAGAGAAGTTGCTGGAGCTTGAAGTAGATAAACAAACATTTATTGTAGGTGTTGGCGGGGGCGTTGTTACAGATATGGCGGGCTATGTTGCGAGTATTTTCAAAAGAGGTGTGAGGCTGGGTCTTGTCCCCACCACTATTTTAGGAATGGTGGATGCAGCCATTGGTGGCAAGAATGGAGTGGATGTTGGCATTTATAAAAATATGGTTGGCACTATCTATCAACCGGAATTTATTTTATACGACTATAGTTTTTTAAACACGCTCCCGGTAAAAGAATGGGTGAACGGATTTGCAGAGATCATCAAGCACGCCTGTATCAAAGATGCTTTGCTTTTCAGTATGCTTGAAAGATATTCATTGCACCAGATACAAACAGATAGTACGCTCATTGCATCATTGATAGAAAAAAATGTAGCAATCAAAATGGATATCGTTACAACTGATGAATATGAAAAGGCTGATAGAAAACTTTTGAATTTTGGACATACTTTCGGCCATGCAATAGAAAACCTGCACCATATCCCTCATGGCCAGGCAGTAAGTATTGGAATGGTAGCGGCATGTAATTTATCAGAAAAAATAAATGCATTGCATTTTGAAGATGCACAACGTGTGGTAAAGCTTCTTGCAAAATATCATTTACCGGTAGATGTTGAAACCGATTACGTAAAAGTTTTTGATGTTTTGAAACTCGATAAAAAAAGAGAGAATGATAATATGCATTTTGTACTCCTCAATAAAATAGGCGATGCAGAAGCAAAACCAGTCAGTATGGTTTTTTTACAGGAAAATATTAAAAAGATCCTGTGATGATCGCCACGATAGATCCATCAATGATAAACGGAAATATTCATGTGCCTGCGAGCAAAAGTGCGATGCAAAGAGCTTGTGCACTGGCTTTGCTAAATAATGGCGAGACGATCATACATGATCCCGGTAATAGTAATGATGACCTTGCAGCAGTAAATATTATCAAAGAGCTTGGAGCAAGTGTAACTACCGGTACAGGAAAATTAATTATTAATAGTAGTGGCGAAATAAAAGCAAACAACATGATCAACTGTGCTGAAAGTGGTTTGTCATTTAGAATGTTTGCGCCCATCACAGCATTAAGTAATTCAACTGTTTTAATAAATGGATCGGGGAGTTTGCTGAGAAGACCTATGCATTTTATGGATGAGGTATTTCCTTCATTGAATGTAAAAACTGAATCACAAAATGGTTTTCTTCCAATAAAAATAACGGGGCCACTTGTACCTGGTAATATTTTTATTGATGGATCAAAAAGTTCACAATACCTGACGGGGCTGTTGTTTGCATTTGCAAAAGCTGCACAAGAACCAGTGTGCATAAAAGTAAATGATCTCAAAAGCAAACCATATATTGACCTGAGTTTGCAAATACTTGCTCATTTTGGTTATGATGTCAGCCATCATGCTTACCGCGATTTTTACATAAAACCTGTTGATCAAAAAGAAAAAAATATTGTTTACTATACTGAAACAGATTGGAGCAGTGCATCTTTTTTACTTGTTGCCGGAGCAATAGCAGGGTACATTTTATTGCAAGGACTGGACATTCATTCTGTGCAGGCTGATAAAGCGATCGTTGATGTGCTGCAGCAATGCAATGCTAATATCATTGTAGAAGAAAATAGTATTTCAGTAAAAAGCGGGAATGCTTTGAAAGCTTTTGAATTTGATGCAACAGATAGCCCCGATCTTTTTCCTCCGCTTGTTGTATTGGCAGCTTATTGTAATGGTACTTCTATTATAAAAGGCGTTTCAAGACTTGCAGGAAAGGAAAGTAATCGTGGAGAAACATTAAAGGATGTTTTTTCAAAAATGGGAGTTACGATCATTTTAGAAAATGATAAAATGTATATCAAAGGCGGCAGTTCTATAAATGGAGCGATGGTTTCTTCCCATCATGATCACCGTATTGCAATGGCTTGTGCAATAGCAGGACTTGGAGCAAAAGGTAAAGTTGTTATTCATGATGCAGAAGCAACAGGCAAATCTTATCCTGCTTTTTATCATCATTTAAAAATGCTGGGTGCATTAGTATCTTTGTCTGAACCATGATCAATATGATCTTTTGATAGGCTATGATCAGGGATTTAATAATTATAGTTTTCATTTAATTAAACAAATCAAAGTTCAGGCTAAAATCAGCAAATCTACGGCTACAAATAAATCAACAATCAATGAACAGTTTCGGAAAAAATTTCAGGCTACATATTTTCGGTGAATCACATGGCCCCTCTGTAGGAATTGTTATCGATGGTTGCCCGGCTGGCCTGTCATTACAGGCGGAAGATTTTTTTGAAGACATTGAAAGAAGGAAAGGGGGTATCCAAAAAGGTACAACACCAAGGCAGGAGGATGATATACCTGTATTTTTATCAGGTTTGTTCGAAGAAAAAACAACGGGATCACCACTCACGATCATATTTGAAAATAAAAACATTCGCAGCGCCGATTATGAAAAACAAAGAAATATGCCACGTCCGGGGCATGCAGATTTTGTAGCTTTAAAAAAATTCGGAGGCCATGAAGATTATAGGGGAGGAGGACATTTTAGTGGCAGGCTTACTGTTTGTCTTGTAGCTGCAGGAGTAGTTGCAAAAAAAATATTGAAAGATGCACAACAGGCCCCTGGTATTATTTGCAAAGCATCGATATTGGAAATTGGTGGCGAAACGGATCTGGAAAAAGGATTACAGAAAGCCATTGATGCAAAAGATAGTGTAGGCGGTATCGTTGAGTGTATAATAAATAATTTACCTGTTGGTCTTGGTGAACCCTTTTTTGATTCTGTTGAATCATTGATCAGTCACGCAGTTTTTTCTATACCAGCGATAAAGGGAATTGAATTTGGTGCAGGTTTCGCTGCAGCAAAAATGAAAGGGAGTGAACACAACGATGCACTTGAAGACAAAACAGGAAAAAATTTTACCAACCATGCCGGTGGTGTTACCGGTGGATTAACAAACGGAAATGATCTTGTTTTCAGGGTTGTTGTTAAACCAACTTCTTCTACCCCCGCTACGCAACAAACATTAAATATCGAAACGGAAGCCATTGAAAGTTTATCTGTGAAAGGGCGCCATGATCTATGTATCGCATTAAGGGTTCCTGTTGTACTGGAAGCTGTTGCAGCCTATGTGGTAACTGATCTGTTGATGGCTGAACAAAAAATAAAAAGAGTGCTATAAATGTAAAATGTAAAAGTGGAATGTAATTCGGAGTATTATAAAATAAAGAAGTAAAATGTAAAAGCCAACACATTATAACTTTTACATTTTACATTCAATACTTTACATTTTGCATTTGCCTACTGAACAAGCATTACCGTTCCCTTCATTTCAACAATCCTGTTGTTTTTATCAACACCTTTTAATATCCATACATAATTCCCAACTGGTTGTTTTTTGCCTTTAAAAGTACCATCCCATCCTTTTAGCCATTGGTTTGTATCAAAGACCAGTTCGCCAAAACGATTGAATATACGGAACCAGTCTGTACGGGCAATACCTGCAGGGATCACCCTGAAAATATCATTCAACCCATCTCCATTCGGAGAAAACGCATTTGGTATATGATAAGCAGGGCCGGGATATACCTGGACATATACATCATCACTACCAACACAGCCGGCTATATCTGTAACGGTTACATGAAAAAGCTGGTCATGATCTAATGTTGCCAATGGAGCTTGTACATTAGAAAGGTTTAAGTCATTGGCAGGCGACCATTCATACGAAACACCACCTGTTGCAAATAACTGGTGCGGTTGGCCGATAACAGCAATGGTATCATTTCCTGCAAATGCAACGATTGGACGTTGAACGACCACTGTTACAGGAGTAGATGTGCTGAAATTACAGCCATAGTTATCTGTAACTGTTAAATAAAAGATTTCTGTTGCAGGCGGCGTTACATAAGTATCCGCACCATGTGGCGTGAGAACGTTTGTTGTATCGCTCCATTCAAAACTTACAGGCCCGGAAGTATTGGTTGCGCTTCCATGAAGAAGTGCGATCGCTCTGTCAGGACACACGATCGTGTCTTTTCCGGCATAAGGAATTGGCTTGTGTAATATACTTACGGTAATGCTGTCAGTTCTTGAACAAAGACCCCATTGTGCATTCAAAACATAAGTAGTCGTATCTAACGGGGTTGCTGTTGGATTTTTTATATGACTGTCATCAAGTGTGTTTATAAGTGTTGGATCAGGAGAAGTCGTCCATGTAAAAATAGTAGCCTGTGGATCTGCCTGTGCCTGGAATTGAGTATGTTGTCCAATGCAAATGGTTACATCAGCTCCGGCAGATAATGGAGCCATATTATCGATCAAACCAACATTTACAACCGGGGCAGTTGCGATACAACCATTGGTGTCTTTAACTGAAATTGTTGCAAAAGGAATTCCCGGCGCCTGGCCACCCGATACTATAAAGTTGGGGGATGTTTG
This sequence comes from Ferruginibacter sp., assembly GCA_047601875.1. Lineage (GTDB taxonomy): Bacteria > Bacteroidota > Bacteroidia > Chitinophagales > Chitinophagaceae > Ferruginibacter. The sequence goes on from JASGIL010000001.1 coordinate 4,561,251, forward strand.
GTAGTTGATCCCATCGATCGAATAAGTATATCCCGGCGTTCCATTGCTGCCGGTAACATTGATCTGGCCATCATTGCCTGCGCAGGTACCCGCAACAGTTATAGCTGATGCAATTAATTGCGTTGGTTGTCCCAATGTGATCGTTGTATCTTTTGTACAACCCGCAGCGTCTTTTACGCGGAAGGTATAATTACCTGCAGAAAGTCCATTAAAAGTGCCTCCCTGGTAATTAGTGAATGGACTCAATGCATATTGGTATCCAGCTAATCCTCCGGAAGCGCTTAAGATGATTTTACCATTAGTACCGCCAAAACATAATGGTAATGTATTGCTAACAGAAAAAGATAAAGGAGCATGAGTTGTAAGCGTAGCATTACCGTTATAGGCACATCCGGCAGCATTTGTAAAGCTATAAGTATAATTGCCTGGTGCTAACCCGGTAAATGTTGGGTTATTGACCTGGGTAACCTGCCCGGGTGTACCTGGGTTTAAAACATATGTATAATTACCAGCAGTCGAAGGAACAATTGTAAGGATACCATCATTGATAAATGCGCAAGGCGGATTCGTGATTGTAGGAGCATCTTCTGCTAACGCAGCTCCCTGCAATACAACAGGATTTAATAGAACACTTCCGCTACATCCTGTTGCTGTTGTAAAAGTAACAGCGTATGTATTGGGAGAAAGTCCTGTAAATACCGGATTATTATTCTGTACAATATTGCCGGGGTTTAAAGTATAAACAAATGGTCCGCCCGAAGCTGGTGGAGTAACTACTACTGTACCGTTATTAATAGCCGGGCATGCCGTCATGGTTCCAGCGGCCATAGCAGTAGGGGCGGGATTGTTATTAATAACAGGATTTGGAGAAACAGTTCCACTACATCCCTGTGATGTTGTAAATGTGATGGTATAAGTCCCGGTAGCCAGGCCGGTAAATACAGGGTTGTTGTTTTGAACAACATTGCCTGGATTTAAAGTATATACAAATGGTCCGCCTGTAGCAGGAGCTGTAATAGTGATGGTTCCATCACTAACGCCGGGGCATAACGTATTTGTTGTAACAGCAGTAGCAGTTGGTGCAGCGCCGTTATTAATGATTGGATTCGGTGAAACAGACCCACTGCATCCTTGTGATGTTGTAAATGTGATGGTATAAGTTCCGGTAGCCAGGCCGGTAAATACAGGATTGTTGTTTTGAACAACATTGCCCGGATTTAAAGTATATGCAAACGGCCCACCTGTAGCCGGGGGTGTAATGGTAATGGTTCCATCACTAACGCCGGGGCATAACGTATTTGTTATAACAGCAGTTGCAGTTGGGGCTGGGCCATCATTAACAACAGGATTCACAGCAACCGCACCACTACAACCTAAAGCCGTTGTAAAAGTGATTGTGTAAGTATTGGGTGCAAGTCCTGTAAATACGGGATTATTATTTTGAACAATATTGCCTGGATTTAAAGTGTAAATAAATGGAGCTCCGGTTGCAGGTGGTGTAATCGTGATCGTACCATTATCGGCGCCAGGACATGAAGTATTAACAACAACAGCAGTTGCTGTTGGAACAGGGCCATCGTTAACAACAGGATTTACCGGAACTGTACCGCTACAACCCGGTGTTGTAGTAAAAGTAATCGTATAAGTATTTGGCGCAAGTCCTGTAAATACGGGATTATTATTTTGAACAATATTACCTGGATTTAAAGTATACACAAATGGAGCACCGGTAGCGGGTGGCGTAATCGTGATCGTACCGTTATCAGCACCAGGGCAGGTAGTATTAACCGCAACAGCTGTGGCGGTAGGTGCTGGTCCGTTACTGATAACCGGGTTGGTTGAAACAGTTCCACTACATCCCTGCGATGTTGTAAATGTGATTGTGTAAGTTCCTGTACTTAACCCGGTGTACACAGGATTATTGTTTTGAACGATATTCCCCGGGTTTAAAGTATAAACAAATGGTGCACCGGTAGCAAGCGGTGTAATTGTGATCGTGCCATTACTAACGCCGGGGCATAGGGTATTTGTTGCAACTGCTGTAGCAGTTGGGGCAGGACCATTACTAACAACAGGATTCACGGGAACCGTACCATTGCAACCCAATGCCGTAGTGAAAGTAATTATATAAGTATCTGGTGAAAGCCCGGTAAATACAGGATTATTATTTTGAACAATATTGCCTGGATTTAAAGTGTAAATAAACGGCCCTCCTGTTGCCGGAGGCGTAACAGTTATGGTACCATTGTTGGCGCCGGGACATGAAGTATTAACAGCAACAGCAGTGGCTGTTGGTGCTGCACCTGCAGCGATAACTGGATTAGGAGCAATACTTCCATTGCAGGAAGCTGCTGTAGTGAAAGTAATTGTATAAGTATTTGGAGCAAGCCCGGTAAATACAGGATTATTATTTTGAACAATATTTCCCGGATTTAAAGTGTAAACAAATGGCCCGCCCGCAGCAGGCGGTGTAATGGTGATGATACCATTATTAGCTGTTGGGCAACTGGTATTTGTTGCAACAGCAGTAGCCGCTGGTGCTGCGCCTGCCAGGACATTTATATTTGAGATCGTTTGAGAACAGGTGCCATTTGATATCAGTATACTGTATACTCCCGAAGCTAAGTTTGTGAATACAGGATTATTGATCTGTACAACGTTACCTGGATTTAATGTATAAGTAAATGGTCCGCCTGTTGCAGGTGGAGTAACCGTTATACCACCATCATTTGCGCCGGGGCAGTTAGTGCTTGCAGGTGTAGCTGAACCGCCTGACAAAGCGCCTCCAACAACAACAGTTGTTGTAGCAGTACAAGTAGTACCTGAACCATTGGTTATTGTAATTGTATAATCGTAATTACCAGGAACAGAAGGAGGGATTGCAGTTGTATTCTGCGAATTAGATCCAAAACAATTTGGTCCGCTCCATGTATAAATTGCACCGGGAGGGGCGGGTGCTGTTATAGTACTGGAAAGGTTAACGGATTGCCCGGGACATATGGGCCCGGTATTGGAAGCAGTAACATTACAAACAATATCACATGTTGTACTTGCTGAACCACCTGATTGCGCAAAATGAATAAAGCCAGGGTCCTGGGAAAAGTTGGTTATGAGCAGAAGGTAATATTCGCCTGTCTGGGCGTTGTTGATCTGGCATGTTTCAGTAGGGTCAGGAGAAAAACTGCAACTAATATTATTGGCAGCCGTTAATCCACCACACATAGAAGCAAGATCAGGGAAAGGACCCCAGCAGCAAAAATCAATATCAAGTCCATTTCCGGCGGCATCTTCCTGCGACATAAAAATGGAAAGATTACCTGGATTATCAATCTGCATATAATAGAAAACAGGATCAGGAGTTGACCCTAAACAAGTATAGATGCCACCACCACCTAAACCGGCGGGATTATTTGTGAGGTTTGGAAAATCATAAGAAGTACCTGTACAAAATGGTTGTGCAGCGATACATGAAGAACCAGGAGGAGGTGGTGGTGGAATAGAAACACAGATACCAAAATTACCTTGTGTACCATTGCCAAATCCCCATACTCTCACCCATATTATAGTTCCGCTCGCAAGGCCACTCTGTATGATCAGGGGCATATTGCCATTGGCACTGCTGTTATCATCGCAGGCTAATAATGTAAGATTGCTGCAAGTGCCGGTATATAATGCCATGCCTGCATCTGATAATACACCAAAATTTGTATCAAATGATAAAACACCTGTACATGGAACAACTACCTGGAACCAGATATCGCCTCCATTATAGTTTGCACAACCAGGTGCAGGAACACCAGCAGAAGCAGTAGCGCCTACAGTTGTAAAAACCTGGTAATTACAATTGTTATTTGCAACAAGTGTTGTTGCATTACATGGATCATCATTAACAGGAGCAGCCAATAAACCAGAAGAGGAAATAAACAGGAGTAAGAAAAGAAAATGTCTTACAGTTGTATTACGGAAAACCTGGCGTTTAAGCATTTTGTTTGAATTGTACAAGGTTAAATATTTTTTTGTAGTTGAAACGTAGCTTTTAAAGAATAACTCAGTAAAAGGGGGTTACAAAAGGAACATATAGCCTGGTAGAATTTAACGCTTACGTATAGCCTTTTAAATTAGTTTTTAGAAGGAGGGATTAAAACAATTTTAAAATCAGCCTGATCCTTAAAATTGCTATGAAAGATAACAATTGTTTGGGTTATTTATAGGATATCCTGTAAAGATTTTATATATAAATCTAACGTTGAAAACAAAAAACTCCAGTTTAATTACCGGAGTTTTTTGTTTAGAAATTATTTTATTGAACGAGTAATACAGTTCCTTTCATTTCCCTGACCCTTCCATTCTTATCTACACCTTTAAGTACCCATACATAATTTCCCATAGGTTGTTTTTTGCCCTGGAAAGTGCCATCCCAACCCTTCATCCATTTGTTGGTTTCAAATACAAGCTGGCCATAGCGATTGAATATCCTGAATGATTCTGTGTACGCAATACCTGCAGGTACAACACGGAAAATATCATTCAAGCCATCGCCATTGGGAGAAAATGCATTCGGTACATGGTAACCATCAGGATATACCTGTACATATACAGACGCATGTCCAATACAACCAGCGATATCTGTAACCGTTACCTGGAACATTTGATCATGATCAAGTACAGCCAGTGGGTTTTGTACGTTGGATAAATTTAATGGTGCAGTTGGGGTCCACTCATATGATACGCCACCGGTTGCAAACAATTGGTGTGGCTGACCAACAACAGCAGTGGTATCATTTCCTGCAAATGCAGGTACAGGTGGTTGCATGATCACATGCATAACATCAGTTTCACTGAAATTACATCCATAGTTATCCGTAACTGTTAGTGTGAAAGCTTCTGTTCCGTGTACGCCCGCAACTGTAGTAGCCGAATGTGGTGTTTCAAGGTGTGCTGTATCTGACCATTCATAGTTTACAGTGCCTGAAAGATTGGTTGCATTACCCTGTAATGTTACATAAGCAGTCTTGTCATTACATACTATTATGTCCTGACCGGCATCTGGTACCGGTTTGTGCAATAAATTAATCTTAATAGTATCTGTTCTTGTACAAACACCATATGCAGCAATCAATACATAAGTAGTTGTATCCAATGGAGCGGCAGTTGCATTTTTAATATTGCTGTCATCCAGTGTACTGATCTGCGAAGCATCCGGGATCGTTGACCATGTAAAAGTATTAGCCAGTGGATCTGCCTGCGGCTGGAATGTAACGTGTTGCTCGGCACAAATCGTTGTATCATTTCCAATATAGAGTGGAGACATGTTATCTACTAAAGTAACATACACAACTGGTGCAGTTGCAGTACAGCCATTATTATCCATTACAGTAATATTGGAATATCCAGCTCCGGGACCTGATGCACCTGATACAGTAAAGTTTTGTGAAGACTGATAGGTAATACCATCAATTGAAAAAGTATAAGCTGGCGTTCCATCATGACCAGCTACAATGATCTGGCCGTCGTTGCCATTGCAGGTACCTGCAGTAGTTGCTGCAGTTGCAGTTAATAGTGTAGGTTCTGCCAAAGAAACTGTTGTGTCTTTAGTACAACCAGCAGCATCCTTTACACGGAATGTATACGTTCCGGCAGTAAGACCATTGAACGTACCAGCCTGGTATGTTGTGAATGGGCTTAATGCATATTGATAAGTTGCAAGGCCACCAGATGCGCTGAGTGTAATAATACCATTAGCATTGCCATTACACAAAGGCATTGTCTTGGTAACGGAAAGGGCTAAAGGCGCATGTGTTGTAAGTGTAGCGGTTCCGGTACCAACACAACCTGACGCATTTGTAAAGTTATAGGAATAAGTTCCCGGCGCTAATCCTGTAAATGTTGGATCGTTAACCTGTGTAACCTGTGTTGGAGTACCGGGATTTAAAACATAAACATAATTTCCAGCCAGCGAAGGAACAATGGTAAGTATACCATCATTGATGAACGCGCAAGGTGGATTTGTAATAGTAGGTGTATTTGCTGTTAAAGGAGGACCAGCCTGTACAACAGGATTTACAGGAACAGTACCACTACAACCAAGAGCAGTAGTGAAAGTGATCGTATATGTATTTGGTGCCAATCCTATAAATACCGGGTTATTATTTTGAACAATGTTTCCGGGATTTAAAGTATAAACAAATGGAGCACCGGTTGCAGGAGGATTTATGGTAATCGTTCCATCAGTAACACCAGGACAAGTGGTATTTGCTACAACAGCAGTTGCAGTTGGTGCAGCTCCTGTTCCAACTACAGGGTTTACAGGAACAGTACCGTTACATCCGATAGCAGTAGTGAAGGTGATGGTATATGTATTTGGTGCCAAACCTGTGAAAATACCTGTGCTATTTGTAATCGCACCAGGGTTAAGGGTATAAGTAAATGGTCCGCCACTAACCGGGGGCGTTACTGTTACGGTTCCATCATTTACACCCGGACAGGTAGTATTAACAGCAACTGCAGTAGTAGTAGGATTTGTTCCTGCACCTACAACCGGATCAGGGGTTACATTGCCTACACAACCTATTGAAGTTGTGAAAGTGATCGTATAAGTACCGGTTGCTAATCCTGTAAATACCGGGTTATTGTTTTGTACAATATTGCCTGGGTTTAAAGTATAAATAAACGGACCACCTGTTGCAGGAGGTGTAACAGTTATTGTGCCATTATCAACACCCGGGCAGGTAGCACTAACGGCAACGGCTGTGGCTGTAGGTACAGAACCAGCTCCAACAAATGGATCCGGAATTACATTGCCAACACAACCTATCGAAGTAGAGAAACTGATCGTATAAGTTCCGGTTGCCAATCCTGTAAATACCGGGTTATTATTTTGTACAATATTACCTGGGTTCAAAGTATAAATAAACGGACCACCTGTTGCAGGAGGTGTAACAGTAATTGTACCATCATTTACACCCGGGCAGGTAGCGCTAACGGCAACGGCTGTAGCAGTTGGCACAGAACCAGCTCCAACAACAGGATCCGGTACTACATTACCAACACAACCAATTGCAGTTGAAAAACTAATTGTATAAGTGCCTGTTGCTAGTCCTGTAAATACCGGGTTATTATTTTGTACAATGTTACCTGGATTTAAAGTATAAATAAACGGACCACCTGTTGCAGGAGGTGTAACAGTTATTGTTCCATTGTCAACGCCCGGGCAGGTAGCACTAACGGCGACGGCTGTCGCAGTTGGTGTAGATCCGGCACCAACAACAGGATTTACCGGAACTGTACCACTACATCCTGCCGCATTGGTAAATGTAATTGTATAAGTGCCTGTTGCTAATCCTGTAAACACCGGGTTGTTATTTTGTATAACGTTACCAGGATTTAAAGTATAAATAAACGGACCACCTGTAGCAGGAGGAGTGATCGTGATTGTTCCATCATCAACACCCGGACATGTGGCATTTGCAGCAAGAGCAGTTGCAGTTGGCGCAGCGCCAACACCAACAACAGGGTTCACCGGAACTGTACCGCTACAAGTGAAAGAATTGGTGAAAGTAATTGTATAAGTTCCCGGAGCCAGTCCTGTAAACACTGGATTGTTGTTCTGAACTATTGCACCTGGATTTAAAGTATAAATGAACGGAGCTCCCGTAGCAGGAGGCGTAATTGTAATTGTACCATTGTCAACACCCGGGCAGGTAGCATTTACAACAGCTGCAGTAGCAGTTGGTGCTGCTCCAGATGCTACAACAGGATTTACAGGAACTGTTCCGCTGCAACCAGTAGCAGTGGTAAAAGTTATTGTATAGGTGCCCGTTGCTAATCCTGTAAATACCGGGTTATTATTTTGTACAACGTTACCCGGATTTAAAGTATAAATAAATGGTCCTCCGGTAGCCGGCGGTGTAATGGTTACTGTACCATTACCAGCTCCCGGGCATGTTTCATTTACGGCGACAGCTGTTGTAGTTGGTGCTGCCCCAGATCCTACAACAGGATTTACAGGAACCGTTCCGCTACATCCCGTAGCAGTAGTAAATGTTATGGTGTATGTATTTGTAGCAAGTCCGGTAAATACAGGGTTATTATTTTGAACAACAGCGCCTGGATTTAATGTATAAACAAACGGGGCACCTGTTGCAGGTGGTGTAATGGTTATTGTACCATCACTTGCACCCGGGCAACTGGTATTTACTGCAACAGCAGTAGCAGTAGCACCTGCTCCAGTAGTAACAGCAATATTATTAACCGTGCCTCCGCATCCGCCCACATTGGTATAGCTTACTGAATAAGTATTTGCTGCCAGCCCTGTAAAAACACCGGTTGTATTGGTAACGGGGCCTGGTGTTAATGTATATGTGTATGTGCCTGTTGGGCTAGGCGTAACCGTTATAGTGCCGTCATTTACGCCGGGACAAGTTGCATTTGTATGAGCCTGGCCCGCACTTATTGCCGAAGCAGCAAGAACGAATGCACCAGCAACTGATCCACCGCAACCAGCAGCATTCACGAAAGTAATGGTATAAGTAGTTGGGTAAGGAGCCAGTCCCTGGAATATACCCGTACTATTTGATGCAGGGCCAACACCCGGAGCAGGAGTAATCGTAAATGTATAAGTATTACTGATACTTGGAGTAATGATCATGGCTCCATCATTGGCACCCGGGCAGGTTTCATCATGGCCTGAACCTGGACATACACTGGCAGTATGACAAAATGTAGCCGGTATTGATCCACCTACAGGTATTGTAATTGTATTGGTTCCAACACAATTTGTAACTGTATTGGTAAATGTAACGGTATATGAACCGGAAGCTAGTCCTGTGAAGATACCGGTAGTATTGGTAACAGTGCCCGGGGTTAACGTAAACGAATAGCTGCCTGCAACAGTTGGTGTCATTGTGATCGTTCCATCATTCTGACCGGCACAGCTTGTAGCCGTATGTGCTTCGCTTGACGTTATAGTACCGCCTGAAGTAATTGTAATTGCAACTGTTGTTCCTGCACAAAGGTTTGCATCAGTGAAAGTAACTGTATAAGTACCGGGTGCAAGATTGGAAAAAGTTCCACTTGGCTGTGTTGTAACACCACCATCAATAGAAAATAAATAAGGCGTAGCACCTGCAGTTGGTGTTACAGTAATGCTTCCATTATTTACGCCGGTACAACTCGTGTTGGTAGATACATAAGTAGAGGGCAATGCACTTATACTGGTAACAGTGATCGTAATGTCGTTGAAACATCCGGTTGCATCAACGGCGTGAACAGGATGAGGGCCGGCCGGAAGATTTGTAAAAACAGGAGAAGATTGTAATGGACCACCATCTATTGAATACTGGTAAGGTGGCGTGCCTGATGCTGTAACGGTTACAGTTCCTGTACTTGCGCCACATGTGGTTGCTGTCATTGTAGCTGTTACAGGTAATGCGGCCTGTCTTACGACATTGATTGTGTCTAAACTGAATATGGTTGCGGTTGGATCATTTAATTTCTGGTAGGTTGTCTTTACGACATAAAAAGAATTACCAGATGGGGGACAAACATTCGAAAAAGTTGTTTCAAAAGTATTGATGTTTATACGGGTAGTATCACCCGTTGCAACAACAGCTCCTGTATTATCCAACAATTCAACACTTCTGTATAAAGGTGCACCACCAGTAGGAATAAAACGCCAAACCTCGTTCATGCCAATAGTTCCCCAGGGAGCATCGCTTGCTTTTCTGCCTGGGGCCATAATGAATTTAGTACGGGTAACATCCTGTAATCCGATCATAGCCCGGCCATCATTCCAGGTTGTACAAATTTCTTTGTCAAATATCTGCACTTCAATAACTCCTGTAGATTCATGTAAAACGATCTGGTGTGTGTTTTCTATCAGGCTTGTACAATCAAATAACGGTATCTTATAAAAACTTAATATCCATTTCCTGTTAGGTGCCGTACCGATAACATTGTATTTTATCTTCTGATTAGGTGAATTCGCTATCGTAAGAGGGCCAGGATAAATATCATGATATGGCCCCATGATGATCGATTTGTCGTAAAGTGTGCTTGGAAGATCTTGGCCGGGGTTGCCCGCAGTTGCAGTTAAGAACCCGCCACCATTAAGTATCCCATAATAAGTAGACTGAAGCGCCCTTGTAAGATCAAAACAAATAACCCCATTCGTACTAACTACAAGGGAGGTTTGGTTAACCCCGTAAAAAGGGAAAGTAAAACCAATAGGAATGACATCAGAGTAGTAATCATCATCATCAAGATTGGTACTGGGGCCGGGACCTGCCGGATCTACATACGGTCTGCAGGCGGATTGACTACTAACATCTTGCAGCGTATAGTTGTCGCCCACGTTGCGAATATCCGGAAACTGGGCCTTCAACGTAAAACAGGCTGTGTTACATCCCAGGATGGTATCTCTCGGGCAGCTGTAAGACAGGTTTTGTGATTTGGAAGAGAAAAAGGCACAGATAAAAATAGGTAGCAATAAGATCCTTTTCATCATAGTAATTTAAGTGTCATGACATGAGCCTTAAAGTTACTAAATTGTTGCCTGATTTTTACATTAAATTAACAGTAGTGAACAAAAAATGAATAACCCGGAAACCCAATAGGGGATTGGGTTTGGGAAATATCTAACTATTGGCAAATTTGTTGAAAAGTGTACAAATATTTCCCTGGAATCGTTGAATTTATTTACTATAACTTATCCTCGTCAGATAATATCAAAAAAAGGCACCTGTTTTTTATTATAAATCCTTTAATTGTATTTTTTAAAAAACAGAATGAAATTTTTGTGGAAATGTTATTTCAGAATTCAGAATTGTTCAAATAATACTTGTTGGGCTAATTGATCTTTGCCGGGCTTGATAAAGCCGGTTTTCAAATAATATTTACCTGGAATTCTTGCTAAAAACAGCTGCTCCATAAAAAGTGCTGCCTTGGCCTGGTCTCCTCACCGGCGACATCATTGAAAAGGCCCAATGCCTTCGATGGAAGTACGCCGTAAATCATTGCTTATTTCACTTCAATCTCATCTGCGAATAACCATGCATTATTTCCTGCACCGGGTTGCCCGGCTGCTATGGTCCCATTGTTTTTTGCCAATACTTTGATGTAGCGGGTTGAAAGTTGGATGCTTGTTTTATAAAGCAGGTTTTTTGTACCCGTCACATTAACCGGTGATTCAATAGCAGAAAAATTCTTACCATCGTCGCTTTTGTAAAAAGAAACAGCTGAAGGTTTGTAGATCCAGCTTCCCTGTTGTTCGAATGCATGCAGGATGATCTCGTTGATTTGACGTGTTTCTCCAAGGTCCACCACAGCCTCAAGATCCTTTCCATTAAAACCTAAAAATTGTGGTGATCGCAACATGCCTTTTTCATTTTGTACACCATCTACAAGTGCAGCCGCACCTCCATCGGAATAACTTTTATTTGGTTCGGTAGCCAGGGTGATTTTTTTTCCTGTTGCCAGGTTCAAATAAAACCGTTGCCATACCCAGTTGCTGATGATTTTATGTTCATTGTTTGTAAGTGCGGCACCATACAAACCTGCTTTTTTAATAATGATCGGTGCTGAATAGTCAGTGCTTGCGTTCATATTGCTATCCAAAACATAAATGATCTTCCCATCCTTCGTTCTCGATTCAAGTTTCCACGAAACTTCATGCTGATCATTAACCATTACTGCGGGCTGCAGATCATAATAAGCATTGCTGTAATTGATGCCGAGGAATCTATAACGTTCAAGGATAGCCGGTAATCTTTTTTCAAAATCGGGCCAGCTGCGCTTTTCTTTAGGTGTCCATAAAACCTCTGCCACTGCACTCATTCTGGGGAAAAGCATGTACTCCAGTTTCTTTTCATTATCCAGGTATTCGGACCACATGTTTCCCTGGCCACCTAAAATATATTTGGCTTGCTGGCCTGTTAGTTCTTTTGGTATGGGATCATAATTATAAACATATTCGATCGGGTTGTAGTGACCTTGCGTAACAGAATCTTCATTGCGGGTTTGCGAATGGTTAATGTAGAAAGGGTCTTCCGGGGTCATCACAACATAATGATTTTGCTTTGCTGCTGCAATGCCGCCTTTTTCCCCACGCCAGCTCATGATACTTGCATTCGGCGCAATACCGCCTTCAAGTATCTCATCCCAACCAATGATCTTTCTTCCTTTGCTGTTTACATATTTTTCTATCCTTTGTGTAAAATAGGATTGCAGTTCATGTTCATCTTTTAGATTTTCAGCTTTGATCCTTTGCTGGCACACCGGGCAGGTCTTCCATTTTTCTTTGGGGCATTCATCTCCACCGATATGTATGTATTCAGATGGGAAAAGCTGCATTACTTCGTTCAATACATCCTGCATAAATGTATATGTGCTATCATTTCCGGCACACAATACATCACTGGCAACACCCCATGTTTCCATTACTTTATAAGGTCCCTTTGTACAGCCCAGGAAAGGGTAGGAGGTTAGTGCTGCAACACAATGGCCGGGCATATCGATCTCCGGTATTATCGCAATATACCTTGCTGCTGCATATTTTACAATGTCTTTTATTTGCTCCTGTGTAAAATAACCGCAATAAGGAGTGTTGTCATATTTATCACTTCCATAGCGGCCAACAAGGGTTTGATTTCTGCAACTACCCACTTCAGTTAGTTTTGGATATTTCTTGATTTCTATACGCCAGCCCTGGTCATCTGTAAGGTGCCAGTGAAATTTATTGAACTTATACATGGCCAGGTAATCAATGTATCGTTTGACGTAATCGACAGAGAACATATGACGTGCTACATCAAGGTGCATACCCCTGTAAGCAAAACGGGGATGATCATTGATAGATAATTGGGGAATTGATAATGATTGTATTTTACTTATTGGTAATAACTGTATCAACGTTTCAATACCATAGAATACGCCTGCATCATTATCGCCGGCAATATAAACCTCTTTGCTGTTTATATCCATTGTATATGCGCCGGGAAACGGGTAGTCCAGTCTTTCATAATTCAGGACGATTGCATTGGCGTCCTTTTTTTTATTACCTGTTTTTAATGTGAAGCCGTATTTTTTCGAGAGATGATCATTAAAATAAGCAGCGGTTTTTTCCAGGCCGCTTCCTTCAAGTACAATGATCGTATTGGCATTTAATACAAAATTACCCTTGCCAACCTTTATCTCTGCAGGCATAGGGATAATGTTGATATTGGTTTGTGCCTGTAATGAAATAGCTGAGCTAAGTAAGAATATGATTAAGTATGGTTTCATGATGTAATTTAATTATTTCACGCAAAGGCGCAAAGAAACGCAAAGCCGCAAAGAATTTCTTTGCGGCTTATGTATTTAAACTTTGCGCCTTTGCGTGAAATAAAATTCTTATTTGTTTGCCACAACAGGCAGTACAATCTTACTTGCATTTGCAGCATCATGATAGATCTTTATAGTTGCTTTTTGAAAATCATTTTCATTTGCAACAGGTATGCGCATGAATTTTTGTGGGTTCCTGTCTATTAAAGGGAACCAGCTGCTTTGAACCTGTACCATGATCTTGTGGCCTTTTTTAAAAGTATGTGCCACATCATTTAATTCAAATTTTACATTCGTGATCTTGCCTGGTTCAAATGGTTCAGGTTTCTCATAACTGTTCCTGAATTTTCCCCTCATTACTTCAGCTCTTACCATGCGCTGATAGCCTGCCATCTGGAAACCACGGGGGGCATTTTTAAAATTGGGTTCATTGTCGGGCAGTACATCAATGAGCTTTACAATAAAATCAGCATCAGTACCGGTAATGCTTACCTGAAGATCAGCAAGAATACTTCCCGCAAGTGTAATGTCGTCTTTTAATATTTCCGTTTCATAAACCAACACGTCGGGCCTGATCGCAGCAAAGCGTTGGTCCTCGGCCATGTAATCATTGTTCCTGTAACCAAAAATGCCATTTGTATAAGGAACAGGTTTGTTGGGATCACTGATATATTCATCAAAACCAGTTGCAGCTGTTTCTTTCTGCAACGAAAGTTTTTCTTTACTATTAAAAAAATATTCTGTATTTGTTACATTCGCAGGGGGCCATGCGGCATAAGATCTCCATTGGTTTGATCCTGTTTCAAAAACAGTAGCTTCCGCAATATTAAAACTGTCTTTATCCTTTAAATAAAAATTAAAGAAAGTAGCTTCAAGCGAATCCTGGAAGGTCTTGCTCGTGTTACTTCCGAAATCATGGGAAGCAAACTGCTTCCAATCATTGCTTTCCCATGCACCGTGCGTCCATGGCCCCATAACAAGCCTGTTATTATTTTTACTGTTTCCTTTTTCGATGGCTTCATAAGTATGTAATGTGCCAAACAGGTCCTCTGCATCAAACCATCCGCCAACAAGTAAAGTAGGTATTGATATGTTTTTCAAATGCGTTCTTATGTTCCTCGCTTTCCAGTAATCGTCATATGTATCATGCTGAATATATTCTGTCCAGATATCAACTTTGTTATTGAAATATTTTTCTGATTGTGTATTTTTTATTGGGCCAAGTTTAAGAAAGAATGAATACATATCTTTTGTTGAGAACCTGAATGTTTCCGAACCATAATCTTTTACAGGCGTTGGTCTTGGTTTGCCAAAGTAATTCATGAAATTAAAATTGTCCATTAAAAAGAAAGCGCCGTTGTGGTTAACATCATCACCAACAAATTCATCGGTAACCGGTGCCTGTGGGCTCACAGCTTTAATAGCAGGATGTGCATCGGGTAAGCAGGCAGTCGCATAAAAACCGGGGTAAGAGATGCCGTACAATCCTGCACGGCCATTATTGTTTTTAATATTTTTCAGCAGCCAGTCAACAGTATCATAAGTATCGCTGCTTTCGTCAACATCCTTTTTTGATTTTTTATTTGGAATGAAAGGAGTTACTTCAAGGTTTACTCCTTCACTCATATAACGGCCACGCACATCCTGGTAAACAAAAATGTATTTCTCTTTCATCAATGTTGCATTGGGACCGATACGTCTTGCATAGTTTGAGTCACCATAAGGTCCGGCAGAATATGGGGTTCGCTCGATCAAAAAAGGATATTTTTGTGTAGCATCTTTTGGTATATATATAACAGTATATAGTTTTATACCATCTCTCATCACAATATTAGTATCCATTTTTGTAAAATTATTTTTTACAAAGTCTTTGTCTGGCTGGGAAGATGGTTGTTTATCAGCCTGCGCATTTGATTGAAGGCTTACAAAAATGGCGAGGCAGCAGAATATTTTTTTCATTTATTGTTTAATTATTGTTCGGTAAAATTAATTATGTTGACCCATTGTTGAAATATGTTACAAAAAGCACCGTCATTGCGGGTGAAACGAAGCAACCTGGTATGTTCCTGATGAACAAGATTGTTTCGTTCCCCGCAATGACGTTTTAAGGTGCAGGGGCAAGGTAAATTTTGTTTGATCATCCCCGGCATAAAATATATGAATGGTTAACCAGGTAAATAATATTATCCATTGTGTTTTTTATACATAATTTTAGTGTACTAAAATAACAAAACAATTTTGGTTTGGTCGTTTAAGACGTTGAAGGTTTAACGTTACATCTTAAATGTTTCAAACCTTTATACGAACTCAGCACATGGATAAGAACGAAGAAACAATTGCCCGCTTCTACACCGCCTTTAAACAACTTGATCATAAAACAATGAATAGCTGTTACAGCGACGATATTGTTTTCTTTGATCCCGTTTTTGAATTGCTGGAACGCAACCAGGTAAAATGCATGTGGGAAATGCTTTGTAAAAATGCAAAGGACTTTGATCTTGTATTCAGTAACATCACAAAACTTGATGAAGAGTATTACACCTGCGAATGGATCGCCAGTTATACTTTTTCCAAAACAGGACGACGTGTTATCAATAAAGTAAAAGCATTTATGCGTTTGGCAGATGGAATGATCATTGAACACAGTGATGGATTCAGTTTGCATAAATGGAGCATGCAGGCATTGGGGTTTAGCGGATGGCTGTTTGGATGGAACCGCTTTTTTCAGCGAAAAATAAAGAACCAGGCGAGGAAGAATTTGAATGCCTTCATGGGCAATTGACAATTGTCCATTAACTTTAATTACCAAAACAACTAAATCATGTCACATCTTTTCGATTACATTAATTGGCTTGCTGTTCTTTGTGCGGCACTTGGTTATTTTATGCTTGGTGCTTTGTGGTATTCAAATTTATTATTTGCACCAACATGGATCAAACTTACCAAAGTAGATGCTTCAAATCCTGATGCAAAAAAAGGGATGGGGGCGATCATGTTCTCTTCTTTCATTATGATGTTCATTACGAGTCTTGCCATTGCTATTTTGAGATCAAGACTTGAAATTAGTGGTTGGGAAAGTGGTTTAAAACTGGGAGGGTTAACAGGAGTTTGTTTTGGCACGATGGCCATTAGTGTTTCTTACCTGTATGAAAAAAGGCCCTTTGGATTACACCTGATTAATGGAGGGTATACAACGGTGGGGAATATTATTTCCGGGGTAATTATTTGCAGTTGGATATAATATAAGTTAACAGGTTGATAGGTTGATAAAGGGCTTACCTTATCAACCTATCAACTTACTACTCAACTTTCGTGATCTTAATAATATTCGTAGGCAAATGATGTTCAACGGGTGTACTTCCTGTATTAATAACCACATCATCTTTTTTAATAAATCCTCTTTCTTTGAGGATATTGATCTGGTCGAAAATAATATCATCCAGGCTTTCTTCTTCAGCATAATAAAATGCCCTCACACCCCAACTCAGGCTAAGCTGGGCGATGAGCGTACGTTCCTTGCTAAAGATATATAAAGGGCATTTTGGACGATAGCTGCTAAGCATAAATGCTGTGTAACCACTTTGCGTCATACCAATAACGGCATTTGCGAGCGAATCATTTGCAAGTTTACAGGCGCTGTAACAAATAGCATCACTTAGAAATGAAGGTGAATGTGGTTGTGGTGTAAGAATATCATCACGGTTGTAATCATAAACAGATTTTTCAACTTCAAGGATGATCTTACTCATTGTTTCAACTACCAGTGTGGGATAGTGGCCCATAGCAGTTTCTCCACTCAGCATTACAGCATCTGCGCCCTCAAGCACGGCATTGGCCACGTCACTTACTTCACTTCGGTTGGGTTTGGTACGATCTATCATACTTTCCATCATCTGTGTAGCAACAATAACCGGTTTTGCACGGTGCATACATTTGCGTATGATGTCTTTCTGTACAACAGGTACCTGTTCAATAGGGATCTCAACACCAAGATCACCACGTGCAACCATTACACCATCACTTTCGATAATAATATCCCGCAGGTTTTTCAATGCTTCGGGCATTTCTATTTTTGCAATTACTTTTATTTTACTGTTTTTTGCTTTGATAAGTTTTTTAAGTGCAATGATGTCGATGGCTTTTCTTACAAATGAAAGCGCTACCCAGTCAATATTTTGTTCAATGATAAAATCAAGATCGGCAAGATCTTTTTCTGTAAGTGATGGCATTGTGAGTGCACTATCAGGAAGGTTAACGCCTTTCTTTGGTAGTAGTGTACCGCCAAGGGTTACCCTCATCTGCACTTCTTTATCGTTAAGGATCTTTAAAACTTTAAGTTCCATTTTTCCATCGTCAAGAAATATTCTTTCACCTGGCTTAACATCCGTTGCAAGGTTTGGATAGGAAACATACATTTTTGATTTGGTACCGATCATTTTTTCAGTTGTGAAAATGAATTCATCTCCCACTTTCAATTCAATCTTTCCATTTTCTAATTCTCCTACACGAAGTTTCGGGCCTTGCAGGTCGCCGAGAATAGCAATATTGTAAGGTTCGGTTTTAATGATCTTGCGGATATTTTCGATAATCTTTTTTTTGTCTTCATGAGCACCATGCGAAAAGTTCAGGCGAAAAACATTCACACCTGCTTTTACCAATTCCAGTAATCCTTCATAAGTGTCACAGGCCGGCCCAACAGTTGCCACAATTTTTGTTCTTTTTTGGGAATGCACAATACCTGCAGCGTTGTCCATTTGCTTGTGGAGGTACTTGCTGATGTTCTTGCTCATGGGGTTGCTTCTTTTTGTGTTGTTAGTTTATTATTGAGCTACAAGCTATAAGCTGCGAGCTTCAAGTCTTTTTTAATTTTTAGAGACAGACTTGTAGCTCGCAGCTTATAGCTGACAGCTTCTTACGTTGCCAGTATCTTCACAATCTTCATCCATTCCTCATTAATGCGCTGTTTCTTTTTAACAGCTTCATTCAACGGGGTATAATTCATTTTATTGTTGACGATCCCTACAAATACATTGTGTTTTCCTTCCAGTAAACATTCTACAGCGTGGTAACCCATACGGCTTGCAATAAGCCTGTCCATACAGGTAGGAGAGCCACCTCTCTGGATATGCCCCAGAATACATACCCTTACTTCCAGCCCGGGCATATGACCCTTTATGATCTTTGAAAGTTCATTGGCGCCAAACTCTTCACCTTCGGCAACAATGATCAGGTTTACCAGTTTCTTTCTTTTTTCTTTTTCCTGCAATGATTCAATAATGTAATTGATATCTGTTTTTTTCTCAGGGATGAGAATGTTTTCTGCACCGGTGGCGATGCCGCTGTGCAAAGCAATATATCCTGCATCACGTCCCATCACTTCAATAATGAACATACGGTCATGGGCATCCGCAGTATCGCGGATCTTATCGATCGCTTCAACTGCAGTATTTACAGCTGTATCAAAACCAATGGTGAAATCTGTTCCTGCAATGTCTTTATCAATGGTGCCGGGTAAACCAATGCAGGGTATATCAAATTCATTGCTGAATGTTTGTGCTCCTCTGAAACTTCCGTCTCCCCCAATAATTACGAGCCCGTCTATTCCCCGTTTTTTTAAATTTTCATACGCTTTTTTCCTTCCGTCGTATTCCAGGAATTCCATACAGCGGGCTGTTTTTAGGATCGTGCCGCCACGTTGAATAATATTGGCTACACTTCTTGTTGTCATTGGCATGATATCATCTTCCACCATACCACTATATCCACGCATAACTCCGAAAACCTCAAGCCCATGATAAATCCCTGTACGTACCACAGCCCTGATACAAGCATTCATGCCCGGGCTATCTCCACCACTCGTCAACACGCCAATTTTCCTGATCTTGTTTTGCATTTTATAGGAATATCGATTAATAATTTTATTACTTGCCGGTTCTTTAATGTGTTAAATGTACACATTAATATTCAAAACCAGCATTAATTGTAATTCTATAAGTTTCGGTCGGTGGTGACACCGACCACTTACATTCTTTCCGGGACAGTTATGCCCAACAACTGCATACCGCTTTTGATCACATTCGCTGTCATGTTTGACAATTGTAACCGAAGTTGTTTTTTCTCTGCTGTTTCTGCATTTGCAATAGAATGTTCTGCAAAAAAAGAGCTGAATGTTTTTGCCAGGTGATAAATATAAATTGCAATGGCAGATGGATTTAATTCATCGGCAGCCTGTGTTATTACAGAACCATATTTTTCAAGTGTAACAACAAGCTCTTTTTCCAATGGTAAGAAATGAACGTCTGCTGATACATTTTCCGGGAATTCATTTTTTCTCAACACTGATCTTATCCTGGCATAATTATATTGAATGAATGGTCCTGTGAATCCATGAAAATCGATACTCTCTTCAGGATTAAAAACCATTTTCTTTTTTGGATCTACCCGCATCAGGAAAAATTTCAATGCGCCCAGGCCAATGGTATGGTATAGCTCGCTCAATTCAGTTTCGGAGAAATCTTTTACTTTTCCAAGCTCTTCTGTTTTTTGTTTTGCTTCATTTTCCATTTCTGTTACGATGTCATCTGCATCCACAACAGTTCCTTCACGACTTTTCATTTTGCCTGTAGGCAATTCAACCATTCCATAACTAAGATGATGAATATCGTCGGCATAAGGCACGCCCATCTTTTTGCAGATGAGCTGCAATACTTTCATATGATAGTCCTGCTCATTGCCGATAACATGAATGCTTTTGTCAATTTTGTATTCATCGTATTTTTGTTGTGCAAGGCCGATGTCCTGTGTTATGTAAACAGAAGTACCGTCTTTCCTCAGTACAAGTTTTTCATCAAGTCCATCTGCAGTAAGATCTATCCAAACACTGCCGTCAGGTTTTTTAAAGAATACTTTTTTATCAAGGCCGGTTTGAACAATATCTTTTCCCAATAAATAAGTATTGCTTTCATAATACATCTTATCAAAATCGCTTCCTATTCTTTTGTAAGTGATATCAAAGCCTTCATATACCCAGCCATTCATCTTTTTCCATAATGCAATAACATCGGGTTTGCCTGCTTCCCAGTCCAGCAACATTTGTTGTGTTGCTTTCATGATCGGGGCTTCTTTTTCTGCATCGGCTTCAATCATGCCTCCAGCAACCAGTGCGGCTACCTGCTTTTTATATTCATCATTGAATTTTACATAATAGTCTCCTACAAAATGATCTCCTTTGGTGTTGGTACTTTGTGGTGTGTCGCCATTTGCAAACAATTGCCATGCGATCATACTTTTACAAATATGAATACCACGGTCATTTACAATACAGCTTTTTAAAACCGTATTGCCATTGGCCTTTAATATTTCTGCCACGCTCCAGCCTAAAAAGTTATTACGCAAATGCCCGAGGTGAAGCGGTTTGTTTGTATTGGGTGATGAGTATTCTACCATCACTTTTTTATTGTTCATTGGCTGTTTGCCAAAACAAACATCGTTGTAATTGTTGCTGAGTAATTGCAACCAATACGCATCAGCAACGGTAAGGTTTAAAAATCCCTTTATAATGTTATATGCCGAAAATAATTGTGAATAGTTTTTTACCAGGTGATCACCTAGTTGATTTCCGATGGCATCCGGTGATAGTTTTAATGCTTTCACAAGCGAAAACATCACTACCGTATAATCGCCTTCAAATTCGGGTTTCGTCTGGTTTACCTGGAAATCTTTTTCTGTGAATGATTGACCAAATAATGTTTCTAAACTTTCTATTGTGCTTTTTTGTAAACTCGCTACTATTGACATGTACTTTTTATTCTGGATGCAAAAATACTTAATTCGAAAGGATAATGGAAAACACGAATTATGAACTCGAATTGCACGAATTACACGAATTATTTGTCTCGGGATATATTATTATAACATGAAAGTAAGAATATGCTAAAATTTAAAACTTAAAGTGCTTGTCGTCAAAAGACCTTTGTTAATCAGCAAATCAACTCATCTTCAAATTTTCAAATCACTTCTCAATGATCCTTATCTCAACACGCCTGTTTGCAATTCTTTCTTCTTCTGTTTTTTCCGGAAGGGGATAAATAGGCCTTGTAACACCAAATCCTTTATACGTTAATCTCGATTCACTGATGCCCATTTGAATAAGGTATTTCCAAATTGTTTTTGCCCGCTCCGTAGACAAACTATATGTAGCTGTTTCCGAGATTGAAAAAGCGAAACAACAAATATGTCCTTCTATACTGATACGGAGTTTTGGATTTTGCTGCATTACAGTTAACAATTCCTGTAAAGCCGGAACCGATGTTGGAAGAAGATTGGGAGTACCTCCATAAAAATTAAGATTGCGAAGGGTTAATTTAGTACCTACTTTGGTGAGTGTATCTTCAATTGCTGCCGAAAGCGATTTAGGAGTAATTGGGCGGGAAGTATCAGGTTGTTGCGCTTCTGAAGGTTTTGGTTCTGCAATAGGGCTGATCAAAATATCAACCCTTCTGTTCAATGCCTGTTCTGCTTCGGTACTCTCATCGGTTAGCAAATTTCTTTTTCCAAATCCTTTATCAATAAATGCAACATTCTTTTTCTGCAACCTTGTACCAAGATAATCTTTGACGGAGCGGGCTCTTTGTACTGAAAGTTTATCATTATATTCATCGCTTCCCTTACTGTCGCAATAACCATTCAAATGTATACTGTCAATAGCAATGTTCTTTATTTTATCGGCCAGGCTATCCAGCCTTTTTGCATTTTCACTGCTGATATTGTATTTATTAAATTCAAAATTCAGGGAGAGTGTAATGCCTGTTTGTGAAAAGCTAAGGTTTGATAAAATGAAGAGGAAGGTAAAGAGGGAGAGTCGTTTCATATGACAAATGTATGATGTATGATGTGAGATGTACGATATCATTTTGGTATTAAAATCATAAATCTTACATCATAGATCATACATTCTTCGTACTTTTGCACACTTTTTTAATTTTCATTATGATAGCTGCAAATAATATTACACTCGCTTATGGCAAAAGAGTGTTGTTCGATGAGGTGAAGATCACATTTACAAAAGGTAATTGTTATGGCGTTATTGGTGCCAATGGAGCAGGAAAATCTACTTTTTTAAAAATATTGAGTGGGGAGATCGAACCCAATAAAGGAACGGTTGATATAACCCCGGGCGAAAGGATGGCCGTATTGAACCAGAACCAGTTTGCTTTCGATGATTATACAGTATTAAATACCGTGATGATGGGCCACCAGAAAATGTGGAAAGTGATGCACGAAAGAGATGCTATTTACGCCAAAGAAGATTTTACAGAAGCTGATGGAATAAAAGCAGGTGAACTGGAGGAACAATTTGGAGAAATGGGCGGCTATACTGCCGAGAGCGATGCAGCTACTTTTTTAAGTGAACTGGGTGTAAAAGATGAGTTGCATCAACAGCTAATGAAAGACATCAGTGCCAACCTGAAAGTAAGGGTTTTGCTTGCACAGGCGTTGTTTGGAAATCCTGATATATTATTGTTAGATGAGCCTACGAATAACCTTGATGTTGAGACAATTAGCTGGCTTGAAAATTTCCTTGCTGACTATGAAAACATCGTCTTGGTGGTAAGTCACGACAGGCACTTTTTGGATGCGGTCTGCACCCATGTTGCCGACGTTGATAAGAAAAAAATTAAGATCTATACAGGCAACTATACCTTCTGGTATGAGAGCTCGCAGTTAGCTGCCCGCCAGGCAACTGACAAGAATAAAAAAATGGAAGAGAAGAAAAAGGACCTGTTGGAATTCATCGCACGGTTTAGCGCAAACGCTTCTAAATCGAAACAGGCAACTTCACGTAAAAAGGCATTGGATAAACTGGTGTTTGAAGACATTACTCCAAGTAACAGGAAATATCCCGGCATTATATTCAAACAGGAACGTGAAGTAGGCAACGAGATATTGAAAGTTGATAACCTTTCACTTACCATCGAAGGAAAAACAATTTTCAGCAAAGTAAAATTCGATATTCAAAAAGGAGAAAAGATTGCATTCCTGAGCAGGGAGCCGATTGCCCTTACTTCATTTTTTGAAATACTTAATGGAAGGCTTAAAGCAACAACCGGAACTTACGAATGGGGGACAACAGTTACTACTGCCTACCTGCCCAATGATAATACCGAATACTTTTTGGGAAGCAATTACAACCTGATGGATTGGCTTCGCCAGTATGTACCACCAACAACAAAAGATGTTGATGAAGACTTTTTACGTGGCTTCTTAGGTAAAATGCTTTTTAGCGGGGAAGAGATATTGAAGAAAACAAACGTTTTAAGTGGAGGAGAAAAAGTACGTTGCATGGTTAGTAAGATGATGCTTCAAAATCCAAATGTATTGATGTTGGATGAGCCGACGAACCACCTTGATCTTGAAAGTATCATTGCCTTTAACGATAGTATGATCGCATATCCGGGTATTGTATTGCTTACAACGCATGATCACCAGTTCATGCATACGGTTGCTAACCGCATCATAGAGATCACACCAAAAGGGATGATTGATAAGTTGATGACGTATGATGAGTATTTGACGGATGAGCGTGTGAAGGTGTTGAAGGAAGAAATGTATAGTTGAGTTGAAGTTGAAAGGTTGACAAGTTGAAAGGGTTGATAAAGTTAATAAAGCTCAAACCTGGTCAACTTATCAACCCACCTGTCAACTTTTCAACGCTGGTTAAAAAACTGTGAAACAAGGTACCCGATCCTTTTTAAGCAGGTGACTTTCTTATAAGTTTGCATTATTATTTATTAACCTCTGTATGCATGATACCTTACCATCATGCTTAAACCAAAAATTAAAGCACACATGAAAAAGATTTTTTTCGCAATTGCAATTGTAATGATTGCCAGTATTGGCAATGCTACCGCACAGAAAAACGATTCACAGGATTACACAAATGCAGTCGGCGTAAAATTTTACCCTGCAGCACTTACCGCAAAACATTTTTTTAACCGCACGATCGGCGCAGAAGGGATCACATATGTTTATGACAACGCCTCTGTTCGTTTTACCGGCCTGCTGGAATTTAATTTTCCCATTGCAAGTGTTGAAGGTCTTAAATGGTTTGCCGGTCCCGGAGCGCACGTGAGTTTTTTACGCTATAAGAACCAGGCTACTACCTATCTTGGTATTGATGCCATACTTGGACTCGATTATAAATTTAAAGGGGTACCCATTAACCTCAGCCTCGACTGGCAACCATCATTTGAATTTGGAGAAGAACCAACTTACGAAAATCATCATTATATAAAAGATGGGCCTGGGTTTACAGGTAGCTGGGCCGGTGTAGGGGTGAGGTATACTTTTTAAGTTTATCTGCTGTTTAATTTGTAGGCTCCAAAAATAAATGTTCAATATTCATCGGATTTCTGTTGAATATTGAACATTTTTATTCGAGGCTGGCGATTCTAACGAAGCAATTGCCGATTCCCGATTGCCGATTGCCGTTTCCCCCTTAGTTTTGCGCCTTATCTAAAAATGAAACAATCACTCACAGATCTGCTGGATCGTTTTTATCCGCCCTTTAAAAGGATCATGCCATTGCAAACTTTTCGTTATGCGGCGTGTGGCGGAGGAAATACATTGCTTGGTCTTGTTATGTACTGGGTGAGTCTTCACTGTATTTTTAACAACAACATATTTCATTTTGGAATATCAGCCTTTAAGCCGCACAATGCTGCACTTTTTTTAAGTTCATGTATTGCGTTTTTAATTGGATTCCTTTTAAATAAATACATTGTTTTTACAACTTCCAATCTGAAGGGACCTATTCAATTGTTTCGATACGCTTTGTCTTTCTTTTTTAACCTTACGATCAATTATTTTATACTGAAATTCTTTGTGGAGTTTTTGTTGTGGAAGCCTTTCATCAGCCAGGTAATTACAACCTGTATCATTATTGCGGTGAGTTATCTTACGCAGAAACATTTTACGTTCAGGACGAAATCCAGCTAAAAGCTATAAGCTGCAAGCAACAAGTTGTTCAATCAATGCGAAGGCCTTTCCAAATCCATATATTTTCGATTGAATAAAAAGAGTTACAATTATAAAAATCAGGCTTGTAGCTTGAATCTAATAACTCATAGCTTATTGCGCAGGTACAACCACCGGCGGCAACTTCCTTATCGCTTCACGCATTTCATCAAGGTCCTTTAATCGCTCTGTTTTTTTATCATATTCTTTCTTTAATTTCTTTATCTTTTTTTCTTCATCATTCATTTTATCTGTGGCTTTATCGGCATCTTTTGCATCTTCATAAGCTTCTTCGGCTTTTTTCTTTGCTTTTTTTGCTTGTTTTACGCTACCATTGGTGGCTTTGTCGGCATGGTCGCTACTTGCTTCAGCACTTTTTTTAGCTGCTTTGTTCTTGGTCTCCGCATCCGATTGGTATTTGGTGAAATTCTCCTGCGATTCTGCCAGTTCTTTGCCAAGGTCGGTAGTATCTTCTACCAATTTCAAATACTCTTTATTTAACTTGATCGTATCCTCAGCCGCTTTGTATTTTTGGCCGTAAGCCGCTGTCGTTACAAATACAAATAAAAGGCTGCAGTAAATAATTCTCTTCATAATTTTTATTTTTAATAATTTGATATTCGTATAAATCAGCTCATAGCTCGTAGCTTCCATGTCACCAAAATGCAGCAAAATTTCCCCTCCTTGCCATATTGGCTGACAATTTTACATCATTTTTCCGTTGGCACAATGATTGACTCACCAGTATAAATAATAAAATTATATAATCATGGCTAAAATAATCGGAATTGACTTAGGAACTACCAACAGCTGCGTTTCTGTAATGGAAGGAAACGAGCCGGTTGTAATTGCAAATGATGAAGGACGTCGTACAACGCCTTCAGTTGTTGCGTTCTTAAAAAATGGGGAGCGTAAAGTAGGCGATCCTGCAAAGAGGCAGGCTATTACAAATCCTCATAACACCATATCGAGTGTTAAGCGTTTTATGGGACGCAGGTTTGATGAAGTAACAGAAGAAAGCTCACATTGGAGTTATAAAGTAGTAAAAGGTGACAATAATACGGTAAGAATTGACATAGATGGCAGGATGTATACCCCACAGGAAATTAGTGCGATGGTATTGCAGAAAATGAAAAAAACTGCAGAAGACTATCTTGGGCACGATGTATCGGAAGCCGTTATCACGGTACCTGCTTATTTTAATGATGCGCAGCGCCAGGCTACAAAAGAAGCTGGTGAAATTGCGGGATTGAATGTTCGCCGTATCGTAAATGAACCAACCGCAGCAGCATTGGCTTATGGTCTTGACAAAAAAGGGAAGGACCAGAAGATTGCTGTATTTGACCTTGGTGGTGGTACATTCGATATCTCTGTACTTGAATTGGGTGATGGCGTATTTGAAGTAAAATCTACCAATG
Source organism: Ferruginibacter sp. (assembly GCA_047601875.1). Classification (GTDB taxonomy): domain Bacteria; phylum Bacteroidota; class Bacteroidia; order Chitinophagales; family Chitinophagaceae; genus Ferruginibacter. Next base: position 4,588,001 of record JASGIL010000001.1, read on the forward strand.
GTGATACACACTTAGGTGGTGATGATTTTGATAAAATAATCATGGACTGGCTGGCTGATGAATTCAAGAATGATGAAGGCATCGACCTGCGTAAAGATCCAATGGCATTGCAACGTTTAAAAGATGCCTCTGAAAAAGCGAAGGTTGAATTATCATCCGGTAGCGAAACAGAGGTTAATCTTCCTTATGTAACCGCAGTGGATGGCGTTCCAAAACACCTTGTAAAAAAACTTACACGTGCAAAATTTGAAGCTTTGGCCGATAAATTATTTGAACGTTGTATCAAGCCTTGCGAACAGGCACTGAAAGATGCTGGCTTAAGCGTTTCTCAAATTGATGAAGTGATATTGGTAGGTGGTAGCAGCCGTATCCCTAAAGTGCAGGAGATCGTTGAAAAATTCTTTGGTAAAAAACCAAACCGTGGTGTGAACCCGGATGAAGTTGTAGCCGTTGGTGCCGCTATACAAGGTGCCGTTTTAACCGGTGAGATCAAGGATGTATTGTTGCTGGATGTTACCCCACTTACATTGGGTATTGAAACAGCTGGCGGTGTAATGACGCCGTTGATCGAATCAAATACAACAATTCCTTCTAAAAAATCACAGGTATTCTCAACTTATTCCGATAACCAGCCAGGCGTACAGATCAATGTATTGCAGGGTGAAAGGTCGATGGCAAGGGATAACAAGAACCTGGGTATATTTAATCTTGATGGAATTCCACCGGCTCCACGTGGCGTACCGCAGATCGAAGTAACTTTTGATATTGATGCAAATGGTATTTTACACGTAACTGCAAAAGATAAAGGAACAGGAAAGGAACAAAAGATAAGGATTGAATCGGGTAGTGGTTTAACACCTGAAGAAATTGAAAGGATGAAGAATGAAGCTAAAGTAAATGAGGCTTCTGATAAAGCTGAAAAAGAAAAAGTAGAAAAGATCAACCAGGCAGATAGTATGATCTTCCAGACAGAAAAGCAATTGAAAGAATATGGAGATAAAATACCTGCTGATAAAAAAGCGCCGATCGAAGCTTCATTGACTAAATTAAAAGATGCACACAAAGCACAGGATATCACACAAATAGATGCTGTAATGGCTGAAATGAATGCGGCCTGGACAGCAGCCAGTGAAGACATGTATAAAGCTACACAGGGAGCCGGTCAGCCGGGCGCAGATGCCGGCCAACAAGCTGGTGGCGAACATACCCAGGGTGGTGGAGAAGCAGCTGGTGCAGAGAATGTTACTGATGCTGAATTTGAAGAAGTCAAATAGAATTAAAAATTAATAATTAAAAATTAAAAATGCTGTTCTGAATTAGAACAGCATTTTTAATTTTTGCAATTATGTATTGATTATCAATAAATAAGGCCATATCGTTTAGGATAAATAAAGCGACTGATTTACCAGTATCTATTAATTTTTAATCCTTAATTTTTAATTTTCAACCCCTCATTTTAATTATCCACCTCAATACTTATTCCCTCTATAATTCGTTACATTTAAGTAAACCAAAAACCTTCTATTATGAAAACCATTATCTCAATCTTATTTCTTTGTTTCTTACTGTCAGCTTGTTCACGTTCCATCACTATGGACCAGGCTGCAAATGGTCGTACGCGTGGAGCCAGGAGTGTGCGGTAAGATCAGCCTGCATCAATGTCATTCTAAACATAATCCGATTAATAAATAATTGCTGTTGCTTGCGGCAATAAAAAGCCTCTTCATGTGAATGAAGAGGCTTTTAAATTCTATGAATAAATTTTACATCAGGTCTAGCGCCAATGCAAAAAAAGTAACATTAAAAGGAAGCACCATAGAGCAGTAACCACCACCTATCGCATATACCCCAAAAAAAGCTGCAACTGATAATAAGAACAATATCCAATAAAGTCCGCTGATTTTTCTTTTTACTACAGTCATTTTGATTTTGTTTTTGCAAATATAAAAGATAGAAAATAATTAATCACGTTTTTTTTTGTTCCTGATTTCCATAATCTTATTCTATCGAAAAAAGTGACTGTTAGTTCCGATAAAAATCGGGAGACCTGTGTGAACCGCCGCGATTGGTGTTCCCACCACAACTATTCGGAAGGTTATTTATATTTTTATTTACGCGAAGGATTGGAAGACGGGTAATACGGACCGGGCGGACAAGCATGGATTTATGTTGCTTGCGCAACATAGTTATGATAACAATAAGCAAATCCGCAATTTTTTGGAACAAGAAATTAAATCGGTGTTTATTCGCTCTACCAGTTTCATCCGTCTTCCAATCCTTCGCACTGGTAAAAATCAAACTTTCGAACACTTCTTACAAATGAATTTCAAATCACTTCTTTATTTTCTTCTATTATGTTTAAATTGCCAGCCAAAACGTTTGCTTCATGGTTATTCATTTTTATATAAGGTATAAAACAGAGTTTGGACAGTCACTGGCTATTATTATCAATAATTCAATTTTAAAGGACAATGAGCCAAACACGGAAGTAGCGCTTCAATATTTAAATGATGAATACTGGCATGGCAGCATTGATATCAACAAGCTTTCAAAAAGAGAAACAATAACCTACCAGTATATATTACGGGAACACGGTGGACCAGGCAAAACAGACCAGTACGAAAACAGGATGATCAATATCAAAAAACTGGATGAAAAGGAAATAAATGTATTCGATGACTGGCAGGAAACCGCCTTTGAAAAAACATTATTTAATACAAGGCCATTCCTGAATGTTTTTGGCCAGAAAAAGACCAAAGTAAAAGACTCCGATAGCAAGAACCCATCACATATTTTTGAGGTTAAATCCAACCATCTTCCCGATGATAAATTGCTTTGCATTACCGGTTCTGCAAAGAAGATGAATAACTGGGAAACCGATAAACCACTTCTTCTTAAAAAAAGAAAAGATGTATGGACGATAAAGCTGAACCTGAATAAAGAAGATTTCCCCATCGAATACAAGTTTGGGGTATACGATATCAATCAAAAAAAGATCATTCATTTTGAAGATGGCAGTAACAGGTTATTGAACCAACAGGGCGATAAAACCAAACTGAGTTTACTTCGCCAGTTTGTGAATTTTAAAAATCATACCTGGAAAGGAGCCGGAGTGAACGTACAGTTATCCGCACTTAAAACCAAACAAAGCTGGGGCATCGGTGATTTTACAGACCTGAATTTGTTGACCGACTGGGCCAAAGCAACCGGTACAAGACTCATACAGCTGCTACCCATTAACGATACGACAGCCAATCACGACCGCAGGGATTCATATCCTTATTCAGCGATATCTGCATTTGCATTGCACCCGGTTTTCCTGAATATTCAAAAACTGGCCACGGCAGTTTCATTGGAATTTCCGGATGATCTTTTGGACAGGATCAAAGAATTGAACGACTTGCCCACGCTCGATTATGAAGCTGTGTCTGAAATAAAAAAAGAAGCGATCCGTGAATTATATGAAAAAGACAAGTTCTCTTTTAAAGATGACTTCGCCTTCTTTGATTTCTTTGACCTCAACCGCCACTGGCTTGTTCCTTATGCAGCTTTTTGTTATTTGAGAGATAAATACAAAACAGCAGATTTTAACCAATGGCCCGAATACAATGTGTATGATGAAGACAGCATCCAGGAATTTGTAAGCCCCGAGCACGAATATTACGATGAGATCGCCATACATTATTTTACACAGTTTCACCTTCACCTGCAGTTATTAGATGCAGTGGAGTATGCACATAAGCACACTGTCATTTTAAAAGGCGATCTGCCGATAGGCGTTGGCAGGTTCAGTGTTGATACCTGGATGAATCCTCAACTCTTTCACATGGACATGCAGGCCGGCGCTCCGCCCGATGCATTTGCAGTAAAAGGGCAGAACTGGAGTTTTCCTACTTACAATTGGGAACTGATGCAACAGAACGATTACGCATGGTGGCGCCAGCGCATGGAGCACATGAGCAATTATTTTGATGCCATCAGGATCGATCACGTACTTGGATTTTTCAGGATATGGAGCATACCGATGCATGCCATTGACGGGATATTCGGAATGTTCATGCCGACACATCCTTTGTATTCTTATGATTTTGAAACATCGGGCATCCATTTTAATGAAGACAGGTTTTGCAAACCGTGGATCACAGACAATACCATCAATGAAATTTTTGGCGAAGATGCATCATGGGTAAGAGAAACTTTTTTTGATGGCAACAGTTACAAAGAAAAATACAATACACAACGTAAAATAGAAGCATTCTTCAAAAATGATCCTGCACGTATTCATGTTCAGCAAGGCTTGTTTGACCTGTTGGCAAATGTGATCTTATTAAAAGATGAAAAGCATGCGCATCAATATCATTTCAGGATCGCGATGCAGCAAACTGCTTCATATAAAAATTTCTCCGGGCATGATCAGTATATTTTGAATGAATTGTACAGGAAATACTTTTTTGAAACACAAAATGAACTTTGGTTCAAAGAAGCACAAACAAAACTGGATGCAATACAGCGAAGTACCAATATGCTGATCTGTGCCGAAGATCTTGGAATGGTGCCGGATATGGTGGAAGATGTTTTAAAAACACGTGAGATACTTGCATTGCAGGTACAAAGAATGCCAAAGGTTTCAACAGAAAATTTTACACATCCTGCAAATGCCCCTTATCTCTGCGTCGTTACGCCATCAACACACGATATGAGTACATTGCGTGAGTGGTGGGAAGAAGACAGGAAAAGCACACAGGATTTTTATAATCATTTTTTGGGACAATACGGTACGGCACCATTTTATTGTGAACCGTGGATATCAAAAGATATCATCAAACAACATTTGCAATCACCGGCAATGTGGGCCATATTCCTGTTGCAGGACATTATGGGCATGCACGAAGGAATACGAAGAGAAAATCCAAAAGACGAACGCATTAATTTCCCCGCAGATCCAAATCATTACTGGAACTACCGGATGCATATAACGCTGGAAGCTTTATTGGAGCAGGAAAAGTTTTCGGAGGAAATGAGGTCGATCATTGAAGGAGCGGGACGATAAGTAAATATCATTCAGAATGCTGAGTTCTGAATTCTGAATGATATTTTATAAAAGTTGTTTCCTAAAAATATAGACTTACTCAAAATTCGGAGTTTACAATTCAGAACTCAGCATTCATAATTCAGAATTTAAAAATGAAAGTTTCTTACAAGACCTACAACCTCCCTTTCAAACACCCTTTCACCATCTCCAAAGGAACCAAAACACACCAGCCCTCACTCGTGGTTGAACTGGAATATTTTGGATTTAAAGGTTATGGCGAAGCGCCGGCAATCAGCTACTACAACATACCGGTAGAAAAGATGGTTGCTGATCTTGAATCAAAAAAAATGTTCGTCGAAAAATTTTCTTTCTCTGATCCCGAACGTTACTGGCACTACCTGCATCATTTATTTCCACAGAATTCTTTTTTGGTTTGTGCTTTGGATATGGCAGGCTGGGACCTGTACGGAAAGATGAAAAGAAAACAATTGCATGAGTTGTGGAATTTGGATTTGGAAACTGCGCCACCCACAGATTTTACCATTGCCATCGACAGCGTTGAAACAATGGTTAAAAAAATGAAAGAAAGACCATGGCCCATCTACAAAATAAAAGTGGGTATGGACAATGATATTGAAACCGTGGCCGCATTAAGAAAAGAAACCGATGCAATATTTCGTGTGGATGCAAATGCAGCATGGACACTTGAACAGGCCATGCATAAAATTCCTTTATTAAAAGAACTGGGTGTTGAATTCGTAGAACAACCATTGGCGAAAGACAATTGGGAAGGGATGAAAACATTGTATACCGAATCACCACTTCCAATCATTGCAGATGAATCCTGCGTGAGTGAAGCAGACATCTTACAATGTCGTCATCATTTTCATGGTATCAATATCAAACTAACAAAATGCAGCGGCATCACACCTGCAAAAAGAATGATACATAAAGCAAGGGAATTTGACATGCGTGTGATGGTTGGTTGTATGAATGAAAGTTCATTGGGTTCTGCAGCCATTGCACAACTGGCACCACTGCTTGATTATGTAGATATGGATGGACCATTATTGCTTACAGATGATATTGCGAAAGGAGTTGGGTTTGATCATGGGAAGATTCTTTATAAAGAAGGATATGGGTTGGGAGTGGAGATGAAAGATTTTTAGGTACAGCATTCAGAAATCAGATTTCAGAAATCAGCTTAAAAGTTTTAGGGACTGCTGATGTCTGATTACTGATATCTGATCTTACTTCCCAAGTAACTTATTCTTCTGCTGTAGATACTCTTCCTGCGTAATTGCTCCCGCCTGCAACAACTCAAACATTTTTTTTAACTCATCAGCAACCATTGTTTCTGTTGGCCTTGGAGCAATCGTATTTCTTGCAATTGCTTTTGCAAGTTGTTCAGCCTGGTTGTTAACCTGCATGTTTTTATATTCTTCCTGTGCATGCGTAATCGTATCTTTTAAAAGTTTGGGATGATGGATCATGCGGTAACTGGTTTCGCCCATCTCTGCAGCAGTTTGTATATCTACATCGCCATAGCCAAGTATTCTTCCCCAGAACGATTGATCGTATTCTATATTATTAATTTTATCAAGCGGGCTTTCTTTTGCATACCTCGTAAAAAAACCTCCTTCATCGATCACACGCATGTTGGTAACTGCCCAGATATTATTTACCCATGTAAAATAAACAAACAGCGGATAGATGGCAACGACCAGGATGATCACCAATGCTATTGATGCCTTCGGAGAAAAAATAGCAGCGAGTGCACCAACTACGATCCATATAAAAAAAGGCATTACCAGTTGTAACCAGTGATGCCTTATGATCAGTAATAATTTTTCGTCTTTTTTAAGTGCTGTTCTCATTTGTTCATGGTTGATGGCTCATGGTTCATAGAAATCCACATCAAATATACGGTTATGAACTATTAACCATGATCCATGGGCCATGAACCATTGCAGCTAATTATTAACATTGAATCGCCAGAACTCATCCAATGCACTTTTTACAACATACCCTGTAGTACCAATAGAAAATCCTGCAAATTGATGATAGTTACTTACGGTTCCGGGCCAGGACGCCTGTTGTGTCCATGTATTTGCAAAAGGATTGTATTTATAAAAATCAGTAAAACTATTATTGTCATCAATACCAAGACCGACGTAAATCATACCGTTCAATACAAATCCGCCGGCACTTGTTCTTTTTTGACCGGGGAAGTTTGGTCTTGCAGCACTTGTATTTGTAGCAGGATCATAAACCACCCAATCATTTTTATACCTCGTAATATTGTTCCCGAGAAAATTTACATGATCATAACCAAGACCGAGATATGCTTTGTTTTCAAATACAAATGCACTTGCATGAACACGTTCTCCCAACGGGCTGTTTCCTTTATTTATCCATTGATTGGTGGAAAAATTAAATTCCCAAAGCTGGTTGATGCTATTGGAAGGATAGATTTGTCCGCCTAATAAATAGCCTTTGTTTCCAATTACAAAAAAGGTTGCTCCCTGCACAGGTGTTCCGGGGAATGAAGGTAGTGTTGTGGTAACACCTGTTGCAACATCGTAAGATTTAAAATCGTTCGATTGTGTATTATTACCAGCATCCGTCATGCCAATATAAATTTTAGAACCGTATGCAAACATGATACGGCTTTGACCATAAACACTAAAATCATTGGACTGTATCCACACATTTACACCAGTATTAAATTTATACAAAGCTTTATATACCGAATATCCCACCAATGAATAAATGGAGCCATTTACTTTTATGACCTGGTTGTAAGATGTAATATGCGGATCGATAGCAGGAGGTGCATACATCTGTGTCCACCATGACGGTGGTTGTGGTACAGGTACAATGCTATTGGTTGAAAGTTTTTCATTTGCCGGTATGGTATTGTTTTGTAAAAGATCACTGTTGTCTTTTTTACATGCAGCAAGTGAAATACAAACTGCTATGATGTATAATGAACGTTTCATGATGTTGGCTCTTTAGATAAGTTAATTTGTGCTGAAAAAAATATTCAGTATTCAACGCTCAATATTCAATGTTCAATGAAATGACCAAATGATAAATCTTCAATCTGGTAAACGAATGTTAGCTATGTGTATTTCCGTTGAGTATTGAATATTGAGCATTGAATATTAACCTCAGCGGCTTACAACCATAAAACAGTTACTGAATTACGTATGGTGAGTTGCTAAACTTCCAGAATTCAGCAAGATCACCTTTCACCATGTAGCCGGTGTTGCCCAAACTAAAAGTTCCGAAGTAATTATTTCCTGATACAACCGTACCGGGCCATCCGTCCTGTTGCGACCATGAATTGGTTGAAGTGTTATATTTCCAGAAATCGGTCAGGTAGCCATTGTTGTATCCAAAACCCAGGTAAATATTATCATTCATTATAAAACCATCTGCACGATATCTTTTTTGTCCCGGGAAATCTGCTTTTGTTGCAGATAAATTTGATGCAGGATCGTACAGGATCCAATCATTTTTAGGTATTGTTATTTCCTGCCCGGCTAAGTAGTATTTGCTATAGCCCAAACCAAGATATGCTTTGTTGCCAATTACGTAAGCACTTGCACCGCCGCGTGCAGCTCCAAAAGGATTGTTGCCTTTATCAAGCCATTGATTGGTTAGAAAATTATATTCATAGATATGACTGTTCAGTGATCCACTATAAGTTGTGCCGCCCATCAGGTATCCTTTGTTGCCAATTACAAAAGTAGTAGGGCCGTTAAGTCCATCTGATGGGAAACTCGCCAGGGTCGTCTTTACGCCTGTTATCACATCTACCGAATGCATCCCTTTATAAGTGTTTGCGTTTGTTTGCATCATACCAAAATAAATTTTCGTTCCATAAGAAAACAGGTATTGCGATTCTGCATCAATTTCAAAATCATTTGAGGGCCCCCATGTTTTTGTATTGATATTGAGTTTAAACAATGTACGGAAGTGATAAAATCCTTCGATACAATAAACTGCACCATTCACTGGTATAATAACATTTATTCCGCCAGGATCTGAACCAGGGTTATTTGGATTTGCCAACCTGCTCCAGTTGTATTGAGCGGGTACCGGCGTAGGACTAAGACCGTCTATAGAAGATTTACTATTTGCAGGATCATTTTGTAATAGGTCATTATTATCTTTTTTACAGGCAGTAAAGCAAACTGTAAGGAGGATAATGCTCAATAAATGTTTCATGATAATGATATTTATGAATGAGGAATGATTGATGATTTACACATCAAAGTTGTAAAACAAAGAGAGGCAGAACAATAGCGAAATAGGGGGAGAAGGAATTCCGATAACCGTTATTGGACAAGTTAGTTTATACGGAAAATAAATATTCAATATTCAATGCTCAATGTTCAATATTCAAGTGCATTCCATTGAGCATTGAACATTGTACGTTGATTATTGAATATTTAATTTATAAGCTACAATTAAAAAAGACTATAATTACTATTCAGGAGTTATTCCTGAAGGAGTTCCTGTAATTGAAGTAGTGGTCCATGTTGGATTGCCTGATACATTATGTGTAAATCCATAAGCATTGAGTGTTGTGTATACAGCAAGCACTTTCCCATTCGAAGCTGCACCCATTGGCGTGCCTGTAATTGAAGTAATGGTCCATACAGGCGTTCCAGATACATTCTTTGTAAAGCCATAAGCAGCCAGGTCTGTGTAGATGGCGACAACATCCGTACCATTGGATACAGCACCAACAGGTGTACCTGATATTGAACTAATCGTCCATGTTGGCGTTCCCGAAACATTTTTGGTGAACCCGTATACGCCCGTAGTAGTTGCAACTACGATGTGATCATGGCAGGAATAAACACCTTTAGGTGTTCCTGAGATAGAAGTTGTGGTCCATGTTGGTGTTCCTGAAGAGTTAAAAGCAAACCCATAGGCATTTTGTGAAGTGTAGACTACAATTGAACTATCAGTAGCTATCGCCCCCAATGGCGTTCCAGTAATTGAAGTAGTGGTCCATACGGGAGTTCCTGATATATTCTTCGTAAATCCATATGCATTAAAACTCGTGTATACAGCAACCATGATTCCATTTTTGGTGCTTATATTATTTTTTAAACCAGATGTGGATCCCTGGCCATTAATTGCATTTAATAAACTTTTCCATTCAGTGCCATCAAACAACCAAAACCCTTTTATATCATCAACCTGGTAAACCAATAATCCTTCTGCAGGACTTATTATAGCAATTCTCTGGGTCATTGTCATTCTTGGTATCAACAATCCTTTTGCAGTATCTGTAATATCCAATGCTGCGCTGCTGTTGGGTGTTGTGGTACCAATACCAAGCTGTGCATGAAGACAATTAATTATAAAAGAAGAAAGTGCAAGTAGAATTATTTTTTTCATATTGTAGCATTGTAGCTAGGGAAGGTACAAAATAAATGTTCAATATACAATGTACAATGTTTAATGCTCAACGGAATGCACTTGAATATTGAACATTCTATGTTGTATATTCAACTCAGAGCCTTTCTATTCAAATATTCTTTCTATACGATTTTATCTCTCAACGCAAGGGATACAGCTTCTGTTCCAGAGTGTACATGTAACTTGGCATAAATATTTGAAACATGTGATTTTATCGTATCAGTAGCTACTGAAAGATCAGCAGCGATCATCTTATAACTTTTTCCATCAACCAATAATTGCAACACTTTTTTTTCCTGCGTGGTAAGGTTATAATTTTTTGCCGGGGCAACAGGTTCTAAATTGTGTTTGAAAAGCTGGAGCACTCTTCTTGCAATACCGGGCGTCATTGGCGAACCGCCTGATTGTACATCTTTGATCGCTTCAAGATAACCATCGGGTGTAGTGCTTTTTAAAATATATCCTGATGCGCCTGCACAGATCGCATTGAAAATATAATCATCTTCAAAAAAAACGGTTTGAATGAGAATATTAATCCGGGGGAATTTTTCTTTAATGAGTTTTGTCGCCTCAATACCATTGATGCCGGGCATTTCAATATCCATCAACACAACATCACAGGGGCTGGCAGCAATATTTTCGATCATATCACTGCAATCAGGATATGCGCCGGCGCACCTGAATCCTTTAACGTTATCGAGGAGGAACTTAAAGGTTTCTCTTAAATGTTTGTTGTCTTCAAAAACTGATACGCTTATCATATTGCAAAGTTGGTAAAAAAATATTTGTGCCCAATAGCGAAAATGGGGGAGGGGAAATGTAAGATCTAAGATTTAAGATGTAAGATTTGAGAGGACTTCATACTATCAGGAATAATAAATATTCAACGTATAATGTTCAATGCTCAACGGAATGCACTTGAATATTGAACATTGTACGTTGATTATTGAATATTCCCTTAGAGACTTACAAATTAAACACCAGCAACCTAACCTTTGTCCCATTTCCCATCTCGCTCTCTATCTCAATTTTTCCCTTTAGTTCTTTCGCCCTGTTCTGCATATTGTCCAGGCCATTTCCTTTTTTTGCAATGCTTCCGTCAAACCCTTTTCCAAAATCTTTTACCTGTAACAGCAGTTCTTTATTTTGTACAGCTGTTATCACTTCAATTTTTTCTGTACCAGAATATTTTACTGCATTGTTCAATGCTTCTTTAAAAATGAGGTAAATATTTTTACGTTGTTCCATGGATAGTTTGCATTTATCCAGGTCGTTCAGTTCCATTTTTATCCCGATATTCTTTGTACTGCATATTTCGTAAGCAAAACGTTCCATTCTTTGTTTTAAACTGTTCTCTTCTGTTTCACCGGGCTTGATCATCCACACGATATCGCCCATCTTATCCATTGTTTCTTTTGCATTGCTGCTCATTCTTTCAAGAATGTCTTTTTGCGTATTGTTGTTGCCTTGCTGTGTTGCCATCTGGCTGAGCATGTGGATGCTGCTTAATGAACTGCCAACTTCGTCATGCAGGTCGGCGGCTATGCGGTTGCGTAACTCCAGTTCTTTCATGCGTTGTTTCATGCGGTTACGGTTAATGAAAAGTCCGATACCAATGAGCGACAACACAATAAGCAATAATGATCCAAACAATAAAAATCTTTGCTGCGTTAATTTTTGCTGCTGTAATTCTTTGTCCTTATTCAGTAATAGTATCTCTTTGTCTTTTTCATCCACTTTAAATTTTGCCTGCATGGCTGCAATATCATCATCATAACGTTGTTTTACGACGGTATCATTTGCAGCTTTGCTCATCACCATAAATTCGTAGGCTTTTGAATAATTGCCGGCAAGTGCATAGGCTTCTGCAAGCAGGTCAGCAGTATTATTAATACGGTCTATATCTTCATCTTCTTTAAATATATTGATCGCTTTATTGAGAACAGTGATCGCTTCGGCGTAACGTTTCTGCTTTACATATACATTCCCGCTATTCTGCCATGCCAGTGCCATCAGGCTCTCATTGTTTTGTTTAACTGCGTATTCCATTGCTTTAGCTGCATAGTTTTCGGCCTGTTCATAATCACCTGTTGCAAAATATGCATCAGCAAGGTTTGAATTAAAAATACTCAGGTTGGTAATATCTCTTAAACTATCAAGTATGTGAATGGCGTTCTTTGTAACATCAATTGCTTTTGCGTAGGCACCTGTGTTCCTGTAAACAATACCAAGGTTGTTTAAAACTGTGGCAATCATGCGCTGGTTATTGCCCTTACGATACAGTATGATCGCTTTATTATAGTAATCTATGCTTTGCGAATAAAGCAGCTGTTTATTATAAATTGATCCAAAGGTTTGGTTGATCCTTGCCCTCACATCGTCGTTATTTGCTTCGTCTGCATATTTTAAAGCCGTCTCACAATCTTTAAGTGATTGGGTAATGTTTTGCAATTGCCTGTAAACATCGGCCCGGTTCAAATAAGCAAGACCCAGACGGTTGGGGTCGCCAACTTTGTGTGCATACTTCAATGCTGTGTCAAGATAAATTAATGAAGTATCAAGTTTATCGGAATAAACATAAGCAGTTGAAACATTTAAATAACACATGGCAGTTCCTTTATCAAAACCAAGCCTTGTGGAAAGTTGAATTCCCTTTTTTCCATATTCAATTGCCAGTGCCGGATCTGTTGATCTTAACGAGCGTGCAAGCCCTCCATATATCTTTACTTTTGATGTGTCCTCTCCCGATTGCCGTAAAGCAAGTAACAGTGAATCCGTTTCTGAAATTTGTGCATTTGTATAGTGGGAAACACATATGGTTAATATAAAGAAGAGGATGTGTTTAAGCATACACTAATTTACAGAGAAGATGTCAGATATCAGCTGTCAGCAATCAGCGTGCTTTTTTATAATTCGATTGTTTATTCTAGTAGCCAAAAAAAAGAGATTACATCTTCGAAAAATGTAATCTCTTTAATAATTATAAACTCCTGATCTCTGAAATCTGATATCCTGCTTTACCAGATATTAACCCTCAAACTATCCGGCCTGTACATTTTGTCGCCGGATTTAATTCCAAACGCTTCATAAAATTCAGGAATATTTACAAAAGGACCATTTACTCTTTCTTTGGCAGGGGAGTGAACATCGGTCATAACCAGGTTGGCTAAACGCTCTTTTTTGATCTGGTACATCCAGCCAAGAGCATAACCAAGGAAATAGCGTTGCATTGGCGATAAGCCCGATATCTTTTCTCCTTTCTTATATGCTTCCGTCTTTTTAAAAGCATCAATACCCAGTAACAAACCTCCAAGGTCAGCGATATTTTCACCCTGTGTTGCTTCACCATTTATATGCAGTGTATCAACAGGATTAAATTCATTGAACTGTTTGATGATCATTTTAGCACGGTTCCCAAATTCTGTTGCGTCAGATTTGCTCCACCAGTCCTTCAGGTTTCCTTTTGCATCATACTGGCGACCCTGGTCGTCGAAGCCATGGGTAATTTCATGCCCGATGGTAGAAGCTGCAGCGTATCCATATACCAATGCATCATCAAGCTCTTCATCACGGTAACCTGGAACTGCAAATATTCCGGCAGGCAATACGATCTCGTTGTTGCTTGGATTATAATATGCATTATAGGTTTGTGGTGTCATGTCCCACTCTGTACGATCAACAGGTTTACCCAATTTATTGATGGAGTAATTGTGCCACCATTCACCGGCACGTTGCATATTAAGCACCCATGGGCCATCATCAATTTTAAGTGAACTAAAATCTTTCCATTTATCAGGATAACCTACTTTTTTAGTGATAGCAGCTAATTTCTCATATGCTTTTTGTTTGGTGCTATCGGTCATCCATGTAAGTTTGGCGATCCTGTCTTTGTATGCAGAACGAATATTTTCTACCAGGTCGCTGTATCTTTTTTTAGCAGTTTCATTAAAATATTCTTTTGCGAATAATTGTCCCAATGCTTCACCTATAGCATCTTCTTCTGCATCAAGTACTCTTTTCCAGCGTGGCCTTGGTTCTTTTGCACCTGATAAAGATTTACGGTAATCAAAATAATTGCTATAAGTTGTTTTGTCAAGGAACTCTGCCTGGCCCTGTACCATTCTTAATTTTAAATAATTTTTCCAGGTATCTATTGGCGTTGCTTTAAATTGATTGCTGAGTGCTGTATAAAATTCAGGTTGACCAACGATGACAGAATCAACCTTGTCCTCACCCGTTAGTTTGCCATACAATGTCCAGTTTACATTGGGAGCGATCTTTGTCAAACCATCCCAACTCATTTTATTATAGTTTTTATATGGATCACGCAGGTCAGCAAGTTTGCGGGAAGCGGTGGCGAGTTTTGTTTCGAGATCAAAAACATCATTGGCAATTTTTTGTGCATCGCCGCCATTTGCTGCAAGCTGCGTAAAAGTTTTAAGCATATAATCTTTATAAGCTGCTTTTACTTTTATGGTACGGTCGTCTGTATTAAAATAATAATCCCTGTTTGGTAAACCAAGTCCGCCCTGTGAGAACATCACAGCCATTTGTTCACTGTTCTTATCATCCTGTGCAACATAATTTGCAAAGCCGCCGCCATTGCCTTTTCTATGCATGTTTGCGATCTCGGTTATCAGTTGTTCGGTATTGGTGATTGCATTAACAGCATCGAAGTCGCTTTGTAAAGGAGTAAGGCCGGCTTTATCAATTGCGGCTGAATCCATACCGCTTTTCCAGAAATCCGCTATTTGTTGCGATGTTTTGTCTTTATCCCTGTTCTTTATGGCATCTTCATTTATTTTTCGTTTGCGACTATAAATTTCGTCATCAACCATGTTACCGATTCCCCAACCACTTTCCGATTCCGGGATAGCTGTTCTTTTTATCCATCCGCCGTTGGCGTACATAAAAAAGTCATCACCGGGTTTTACGGTACTGTCTATATCCAAAGCAAGGATATCAGGTTTTGATGCAGATGCAGTGGCAGCATCTTTTTTCTCTGAGCCATTGCACGCATACAAACCAGCGCATACAAGTGAGAGTACAATTAGTTTATTCATGTAAAAAAATTTAGCGCTAAATGTAACAAATGATTTTTAGGGATAAAAAATATTTTGATGGGAGGCGCTTTGTGCTCGGTGGGTGTAAATACTGTACTGTAAGCCTGGGCTTGTGGAAGACGATCTCCCTATAAACCTGGCTTTAACGAATAGCTAATGATACCCGCTGCGAAAAATTAAATCAGAATAGTAAGAAAATTGTTGTTTCGCATCGAATAAAGAGGTGTAGCCTCGATCAATATTATAACAACGGGTTTCAACCCGTTGATAAAACGAAAAAGTAAAAAATGAGAACCGTAGGTTCGGTACATATAAGAAATAGGGAATGGCAACATTATAGAATATGGGCCGAACCTACGGTTCTCTTATACAGAAACTATTTGCAACAACGGATTTCAATCCGTTGTTACAAAACAGAACCGAGCCTACGGCTCTGCTATGTTATTAGTAAGACCTTAAAATTATCTTTTATAAGTCCTTAATCAGGTAAATTTTCAGAGATGAAATTTTAATGTCGAATTGGTATTATAACCACATTTGCCGATTTTCGCAGCATGACGCCTGAAAGAGAAAAAAGACTCAATGATGTTTTGGATAAACGACAACCAAACCTTACGGTTGTGTTGGAGAACGTAAGCGATCCGCATAATATTTCTGCGGTAATGCGTACCTGTGATGCTGTTGGTGTACAGGATATTTATATTTTAAATACCAATATCGGTATACATAAAAAATGGGGCGCAAAAAGCAGTTCCAGTGCTGCAAAATGGTTAACCATTCACCAGTTTACAGATGCAAAAACCTGTTTTGAAGAACTGAGAAAAAACTTTAAAAAAATTTATACCACCCATCTTAGTAGTGATGCAGTTAGTCTTCATGAACTCGACCTCACAGAATCGGTTGCACTGGTATTTGGCAATGAGCATGCAGGTGTAAGTGATGAGATCATTGGTATGGCTGATGGTAATTTCATCATTCCGCAGGTGGGCATTATTAAATCGCTGAATATTTCGGTAGCCTGTGCCGTTAGTTTGTATGAAGCGTTCCGGCAAAAAAATAATGCCGGGCAATATGATAAACCGCAGCTAACGGGAGATTCTTTATTAACTTTAAAGGAGGTTTGGGGGATGAATGACAGCAATCGGGAATCGGCAATCGGTGACGATGAATAAGTGAGCAGGAGAATGGTCAATAATCAATGGTGAAATCTTTGAAGTTTTTTTAATAGGGTCGTGAATGATAAGTGCAGAAAGCATCGGACCTAAAAACCTTTTCAGCTTTTAAACCATTCAACTTTTCAACCGCCACTTGGCATGTGTTTTGACCCAAAATCGCGTTAAACGCTAAACACAATTCATGGCAATACCCGGCAAAATATTCCCCACAGCTTTTATTGCAGTAATCTTTTTCATGATCACTGGTTGCGGTGGCGGTGATAAAAAATTCTCGAATTCGGATATGTATAATTTTACGCACCCCAAAGTGCTCAGGCTTGCCAGTGATCTTGCAGAGATATCGGGCATAGCGTACTATCCAAAAGATACAAGCGTATTTGCCATCATAGATGAGGCAGGTATTTTATTTAAGATACCACTTAAGCATCCCAATAATTTCATGCAATGGAAGTTTGATAAGAAACGGGATTTCGAAGACCTTGTTCTTGTTGACAGCGCATTTTATGCTTTGGTAAGCAATGGCGATATTGTGCGGATACAATTTCATGGAGACAGTATCAAAACATACCGTTCCAATTTTTCTGATTTCTCAAAAGCAGAAGATGAATTCGAGAGTTTATACCTGGATGCAGATTCAGCATCATTGATGATGATATGTAAGACCTGCCCCGATGATGCAAAAAAAACGATCAGCAGGTTTTCTATTAATTATAAAGATTCACTTCCTTTTTACAAAGCTGCCCTGTCTATCAATACAGCGCCTGTGGCAGAACAAATTGACGAGAAGAAACATATGAGGCCTTCGGCAGCCGCTATAAACCCGGTTACAAGTGAATTGTACGTGGTTTCATCTATTCAAAAACTAATACTGGTTTTTGATACGAATGGCCGTTTTAAAGAACTGTTTCATTTGGATCCGGCACTATACAAACAACCGGAAGGAATTGCGTTTACACCCGAGGGTGATCTTGTTATTTCAAATGAATCCGCTGAAGAAGGCGAACCAACACTGTTGTTACTGAAAAATAAAATGAAAGAACGATGAGAAGATTGCTGCTGGCAAACTGTTTTTTATTCCTGTTTTATCCTTTTTTATTTGGCCAGGATAGTTTGCAGGCAACAATTGTTCTTATTGGTGATGCGGGCCAGCTTACCAACGGGCACCACCCGGTAGTGAATGCGGTTAAAAACCACGTTCCGCTAAATGCTAAAACAACCATTGTTTACCTTGGCGATAACTTGTATAAGACGGGCCTCCCCGATAATTCATTGCCAACTTATGCAATCGCAAAAGCGCCATTGGATTCACAAATTCATATCGCCGGCAATTCAAAGGCAAAGGTTTATTTCGTACCGGGAAATCATGATTGGGCCAATGGTGGCAGTAATGGATATAAGTCGATCTTAAGGGTACAATCATACATTGATCTTCTTGGAAATGATAATGTACAGATGTTTCCAAGGGATGGGTGCCCGGGCCAACCGAAGTTAAAATCAATGATGATATTACACTTGTGATGATGGACAGCGAATGGTGGATACATGAAAATGAAAAACCGGGTATTGAATCGGATTGTCCTTTTAAAACAAAAACAGAAGTACTTGTTCAACTGGAAGACATCATTAACAGGAATTCCAAGAAACTTGTTTTGATCGCATTTCATCATCCACTCAGAAGTTACGGACCACACGGTGGTTATTTTACTTTAAAGCAACATGTTTTCCCTTTTACAGATGCCTTCCCTAATTTTTATCTTCCATTACCAATC
Organism: Ferruginibacter sp.; assembly: GCA_047601875.1. Taxonomy (GTDB): domain Bacteria; phylum Bacteroidota; class Bacteroidia; order Chitinophagales; family Chitinophagaceae; genus Ferruginibacter. The sequence continues at coordinate 4,606,482 of JASGIL010000001.1, forward strand.
ATCGGCTCAGCGTACCCGTTAACCAGGGCTGTGTTTGGTACCAGCCAGGATCTTAAACATCCTTTATACCAGGCAATGATACAGGAAATAGAAAAAACAGTAAAGGGACATCCCAATGTTATCTTCATGGCGGGTCATGAGCATACATTGCAAATGATACAGGACAGCGGTTATAATTTTATTGTAAGTGGATCAGGTAGTAAGACCTCCCGTGTTTCACAACCCAAAAAATCATTGTTTGCTTCCGGTAAAACAGGTTTTGCAACATTGCAGGTATCAAAAAATAAAAACGTAAGGGTAACATTTTATAATGTTGCGGGTGATTCTGTGACAGAATTGTTTACCAAAAATATTCTCGATTTTTCAAAGATCCCCGAAGAGAAACCTGATACGATCCGCCAGGTTGAATACGCATTTAAAGACAGTGTTGTTATCTCTGCCAGTGATAAATACAAACATTTTTCAGGATTCAAAAATGCATTTTTAGGAAGTAATTACAGGAAAGAATGGAGTTTGCCTGTTCAATTCAAAGTTTTTAATATCAGCAAAGAACAGGGAGGATTTAAAATAAAAAGTCTTGGTGGTGGCAAGCAAACAAAATCATTAAAGCTGGAGGACAAGAACGGTAAGGAGTGGACGCTGCGGAGTGTTGATAAGGATCCTGAAAAAGCATTGCCGGAAAACCTGCGGGGAACGATCGCACAATCTATTGTGCAGGATATGATCACAGCAAGCAATCCATATTCACCATTGGTGGTGCCTGTATTGGCAAAAGCTGCAGGTGTACCCGCCGCACCACCAAAATTTTTCTTTGTACCTGATGATCCTGCATTCGGCATCTATCAAAAAGTGTTTGCAAACACCATATGTACATTGGAAGACCGTGATCCTGTACCAGGCAATGATACAAAGAGCACGAATAAGGTATTGAATAAATTATTGGAGGATAATAAACATCATGTGGACCAGGAAGCGGTGCTAACGGCAAGATTGCTTGATATGCTTATTGGTGATTTCGATCGCCATGCCGATCAATGGAAATGGGCTACAGGTGATACAGGAAAAGGAAAATTGTATTATCCTGTTCCAAGAGACCGTGACCAGGCATTCTTTAATTCAAACGGGATACTGCTTGGTTATGCAGGCAGGTTCGAGATGAAATTTTTACAGGGATTTAAAAGGAACATTCCAAATATCAATGAACTCAATTTTGTTGCAAGGGATTTTGACCGCACGTTCCTGAATGGCATCGACAAAAATAAATGGCAGGCGATCACCGATACATTTGAACAAAGAATGACCGATGATATCATTAAAGAAGCTGCAGGTAAATATCCGCCGGAAATTAAAGCGCTTGATTCAGCCTTCACAGTACAAAAATTGATCAGCCGCAGGAATATCATCAATAAGAAATCGATGCAGTATTATAAATTCCTTGCAAAAGAAGTTACTGTAACAGGAAGTAATGAACCCGAATATTTTCATTTGGAAAATGATAATGGCAAACTGAAACTTTCTGTTTATAAAAAAACAGAAAAATCGGATTCAGTCACCGTCATGTACAGGCGCAGTTTTGATCCCAAAGAAACCAGGGAACTTAGGTTGTACGGATTGAACGGCGATGATAAATTTGAAATAGATGATAATGTTACTTCAAAGATCAAACTTCGCATCATTGGTGGCAAAGGAGCAGATACTTTTAATCTTCGCGGCAATGTAAAAACTTTCCTGTATGATCTTTCTACAGAGAAAAATGCATTTGTACATAGTCGCCGTACAAAAAAAGAATTATCATCGAATGCATCCATATTGGATTATTCAAATATTGGTTACAGGTATAGCAGGATAAAGTATCCGCATCTTAATATTGGTTTCAATCCCGAAGACGGTCTGTTATTTGGCTTTGGTTTTTTAGCACGTAAATATGCTTTTCGAAAAACACCTTACGCAAGTTTTCAAAAATTCACCATGCTGAATGCGGTGAACAGGGGCGCTTATCAATTAAAATACCAGGGTATATTCAATAAAGTGATCATGAAAACGGACCTGATCGTGAATGCAGACATTGTTAATCCAACACTGAATAACTTTTTTGGTTATGGCAATGAAACAAAGATTGATAAGTCAAAAGATATTATTTTTTACAGGGTAAGGAATAATTATTTCCAGGGCGACCTGTTGTTGCGTAAACGTTATAAGTCAGATATATTCAAAGTATCACTTGGCCCTACTTATTATTATTACTGGAACCGTTTGGAGGATAATGAAAATAAAATTCTCAATCACCCATCATTGGTTGGAATAGATTCCGCGAGCCTTTATTCAATAAAGCAATATGCAGGAGGAAAATTGAATTTTGAAATTGATTATGTCAACAATGAACTATTTCCTACAAGGGGAATTACATGGTATACGTATTGGACCGTGTTGAAGGGCCTGAACAAAAACAGCAATGATCTTACAAAGATCACAACTGATATGACGATCTATGCAACCATCAATGACCAAAGCAGGGTGACCAGTGTTTTAAGAATAGGAGCGGGGCATATATTTACAAAGAACCCTGAATTCTTCCAGGCATTATCATTGGGTGCAAATAATTACCTGCGGGGATACCGGAAAAACAGGTTTACCGGTACTTCGGCATTATACGGAAATGCAGAATTGAGGTTTAAACTATTTAAGTCAAAATCCTATGTTTTGCCGGGAGATATTGGCTTGCTTGGTTTTTATGATATCGGCAGGGTATGGGTGCCCAATGAAAAGTCACTCAAATTCCATAGCGATTATGGTGGCGGATTGTATTTTGTTCCCTATAATTTAATTATGCTTTCTGCCACAATGGGTTTTTCAAACGAGGACAGATTATTTAACTTTACGGTCGGCACTAAATTCAACCTCTCATTTTAGAACCATGGACGCATCAAGCATCAAAATAGAATTGGAACAACATGTTATTGGTCTTTTCAGGATGTATCAATCCCCAAAATTGCTTTTTCATAATTTACAGCATACAGAAAATGTTGTAAGCAAGACAAAAGAAATTGCAGGCCATTACCAGTTGAACGAACAGGAAATGCTGATCCTTCTTATGGCTGCATGGTTTCATGATACAGGTTACCTGTTTGCACCACCGCAGGAGCATGAAGAGAAAAGCGTAGAGGTAATGAAAATATTTGCAAGAGAACAACAGGTTCCGTTTGATATTGTGAATGAAGTTTCGGGTTGTATCATGGCAACAAAACTTCCACGCAATCCTGCAGGATTATTGCAGGAAATATTATGTGATGCCGATACTTATAATTTTGGGACAAAGGAATTTAAGCGCACCAATGAAATTGTGTTCCAGGAATTTCAGAATGCCAGTGACGTGCCGTTATCCAGGAAAAAGTTTGATGAAGGCGCATTGACCATGTTGAAGCAGCATAAGTTCTATACAAGTTATTGTAAAGAACAATTAACGGATGTTAAAAAAGAGAACATGAAAAAATTAAAAAAGAAGATCGATAAAAAAGAGGATGATGAATACGAGATCAAATTTGAAAAGAATGAAATAACAGAGAAGGACGGAACGACCAAGGGCATGCAAACGATGTTGCGCCTTACATCATCCAATCATATTAAGCTGAGTGATATGGCAGACAGCAAGGCCAATATACTTATCTCGGTCAATGCGATCATTATTTCGGTAATACTTGGTGTGTTGTTGCGTAAGTTGCAGACAGACCCATACCTGACCATTCCAACTATTATATTTCTTGCGTTTGCGGTGGCCACTATTGTTATATCTATCCTCGCCACACGGCCAACAGTAAACGCTGGTACTTTTAATAATGCAGACATTATGAATAAAAAGACCAATCTTTTATTCTTTGGTAATTTTCATAGTATGGGCTGGGCTGAATACGAAGATGCCATGCGTACAATGATGAAAGATTCTGATTATCTCTATAGTTCCATCATACAGGATATTTACCACCTTGGCGTTGTGTTGGGAAAAAAATACAAACTTGTCCGCCTGGCTTATACTATTTTCATGATAGGTATCATTACATCTGTAATTGCCTTTGCACTCGCTGCGTTACTTTATACACCTGAAACGGCACCGGTGGGGACGAATACGACGGGATCCCCGTTTTGATGTAAGATCTAAAAATCTAAGATTTAAGACGTAAGATATCTTTATCATTGAAGCATTAAACCGTTTTCGTAGTTTACTCTGTATATGACAATTGAATTAACTAATCTTCATTCTTAAAAATCTTAGATCTTAAATCTTAGATCATACATCTTTTATGTTTTTGTTGAATAAAGAAATAAAATTTCCTCCCATTGAAAATGCCGACGAAGACGGTTTCTTAGCCATCGGCGGTGATCTTAGCACAGAACGTTTGCTTGAAGCTTACCGCAACGGCATATTTCCCTGGTATAATGAAGAAGACCCGATTTGCTGGTGGAGCCCTGATCCCCGTTGTGTTTTATTTCCAGAGAAATTACATGTTAGTAAGCTTATGCAAAAGATCATTAAAACAGGGGCTTTTACTTTTTCTGTTGATATGGATTTTGAAAAAGTAATGCGCATGTGTAAAACAGTGAAGCGCAAAGAAGGTAATGGAACATGGATACAGGAAGAAATGGTAGAAGCATATACAAAGCTGCATAAGCTCGGCCATGCACATAGCGCTGAATGTTGGTTAAAAGGAGAATTGGTAGGAGGGCTGTATGGTATAAAAATCGGGAAAGTGTTCTTTGGAGAAAGTATGTTCAGCACCGTTAGTAATGCCAGCAAGTTTGCTTTTATAAAATTTGTACAGCAGCTCCGGCAGGAAGGTGTTCAGCTAATAGATTGCCAGCAACGAACAGGTCATTTGGTAAGTTTAGGGGCGGAGATGATTGAGAGAAAGAAGTTTGTTGAAATGTTGAATGAGTATAGTTGATAAACACGAATTAGGTGCACGAATTTCACGAATTAAGAATAAAAAAAACATGTTTTAATTCGTGAAATTCGGGTTTAAAAATTCGTGTTTACTTATAATCATACACGATATATCCCCATGGTTCTACTGAGTAAGTATGTGAAGGATTCACGGTTTCTTTTTGCATTAAAAAAACATTCATTGGCATTCCTGTAATGCTTTTATCTTTTATGGTGAACTTTTGTTCTTTATTTGAAAGATTCAGTATTACAACAACCTTGTGCCCGTTCTTCTCACGCAGGTAAGAAAAGATTGCTTCGTCATTGGAGGATTGCAATCTTTTATAGCTGGCATCCGCTGCAAGGGCAGGATTTGTTTTGCGAAGTGTTAGCATTGTTTTATAAAACGGGGCCATTTCATATTTACCTGTCCATTTGATTGCATCCTTTACAAAAAACTCGAGGCGTTTTTTATTTGGCATTTCCTGGCCGCTATAGATCAGGGGCACGCTTTGATACATTGTTTGTGTAAATACAGCAAAGGTTTTATAAGCATCGCCGTATTTTTCAAATTCAGTTCCGTTCCAGCTGTTTTCATCATGGTTGGTAGTGAAATATAAACGATATGCATTTTTAGGAAGAACGGAAATATTATGATTGAGAACAGAATCAAATTGAGCAACCGTTGTTTTACCTTTATAAACATCCGACATTACACCCATGGTACTCCAGGTATATGTCTCATCAAATCCTGCTTCATGCAGCGATGCTTTTTCGCCTTCGGCCAACATGAAAACATTTTTTATTTTCTTTAATGAAATAATGCATTCCTTCCAGAAATCATCAGGTACATCGCCGGCAACATCGCACCTGAAACCATCAATACCTGTTTGTATTAGCCAGAACTTCATCGCATCGATCATTGAATCTCTCAGTTCCCTGTCATCATAATTTAGTTTGTAAGTATCTGTCCAGTCGTATGCAGATATAATTTTTCCTGTGGAATCTTTTTTATAAAAATTAGGATGATCTTTTATCCAATGGTTATCCGTTGATGAATGATTGGCAACCCAGTCGACGATCACTTTAAAACCCATTGCATGTGCTTTCTTAACGAGCAATTTCCAGTCTGCCATCGTACCGAATTCTTCATTCACAGCCTTGTAATCCCTTACTGCATAATAACTGCCCAGGTCAGCCGAGGTTTTTTTTCTGTCGGTAATTCCTATGGGCGTTATCGGCATGAACCATAATATTTCAACTCCCATTTTCCTTAAACGTGGGAGGCTTTTTTGAAATTCTTTCATTGAACCTGATTCAGAATACTGCCGAAGGTTCACTTCATAAATATTGCTTTGTACACTCCATGAAGGATGGGCTGAGGGTGATTTTTTATTTGTCTGCGCAAATGCTGATGAAACTAAAAAAAGAGCACCAATGAATAATAAACGTTTATGAATTTTCATGATTTTTTTTAAGTGTTTTCTTAGTGCGCCTTTGTGTCTTTGTGCCTTGGCGGCAATAATTTTGCCACTAAAACACGAAGGCGCAAAGCGGCACTAAGTATGATCATTTCAGTAACTCGTATACAATGGTTTTATATGATCCTAAAGTAAATTCCCCTAATGGTCCTGTTGTTTTTGTAATTACATCTTTGTATTGCGTAAAACCATTTGTTCTTTCTGTGTATTTATCCAGTTTGATCTTCTTTTCTGTTTTTGCTGTGTTCATCACCACCATGATCGTTTGCCTTTCATTATACCTGAAATAAACATACACGCCATCTTCCGGAAAGTATTGCATGAATTTACCAGTAGTTAATGCAGATGATGCTTTCCTGAAATTTGCCAGTGTAGCAAAGTGCTGGAAAATGGTTTGATCATTTTGTGTTCTGCCTTGTATGGTGAATTTATTGGCGGGATCATTTTTCCAACCACCCGGAAAATCCAAACGAACGTAACCATCATTAGGACTCGTTGTACCAGTTGTTACAATTTCATCTCCATAATATATTTGTGGGATACCTCTTGCCGTTAGTAACCATGAAATACCTGAAAGGTATTTGTCCATATTTTCGCCAACTACAGAATAAAAGCGTGACATGTCATGGTTGTCTAAAAATATCACATTGCGTGTCGGATCCTTATAAACAAAATCCTGTGCAAGGGTGGTGTACAATTTAGTAACGCCATCGTCCCAGCCAAAATCTTTGGTCATTGCATCTGTTATACCCCACAATGTTTGAAAATCACATGTTGCCTGCAAATTGCTTTTAAAAGGGATATCGTAATTATTCTGGCAAAAATAACTTTGATTGATCACACCATGCACCCATGTTTCACCAAACATGGTTATTCTTGGATATTCATCCATCAGTGCTTTGTTGCAACGGTTCATAAACACGAGGTCATTGTATGGATAAGTATCAATTCTCCAGCCATCGATACCAAATTCCTCAACGGTCCACAACGCATGTTGAATGAGGAAATTGGCCGCATATGGATTGTTCTGGTTGATGTCGGGCATTTGTTTTGTGAACCATCCATCGCTCATGATCTTCTTTTGCGCAGGACTTGCATAAGGATCAAAAAGCGTTTGATCCTTATAGTGAGTATTGGTGTATTCCGGCCATTGGTTCAGCCAGTCTTTCATGGGCGGATCCAAAACAGTTACATGGAAGGAGCCAATATGGTTGTAAACAGCATCCTGGATTATCTTCATTCCTTTTGCATGTGTAGCATCGATCAGTTCCTGGTAAGCTTTTTCGCCACCTAAGCGTGCATCAATTTTATAATGATCAGTAAATGCATAACCGTGTTCAGTTCGGTTTGGCATATCATTTTCAATCACCGGGTTCAGCCAAAGGGTGGTGATGCCCATGTCATTTAAATAATCAAGATGATTTTGTATTCCTTTAAGATCACCGCCGTGGCGATTGAAAACAGTATCCCGGTTTAATGTCTGGTCACGCATACCCGGAATTTTATCATTTGATTCATCACCATTGCTGAACCTGTCGGGAAGAATTAAATAGATAAGATCTTTGGAAGTTACACCTTGTGCAAAGCTGCTTCCCAATCCCGGGCGGCGTGGTTTTAATTCGAAGTTCAATATTATTTTACTGATCTCTTCACTAACACCTTCAGTAAAAACAACAGTGCCTGGTTTTGCTGCAGTGGTTATTTCCAGGTCTGCAAAAACATAATTAGGACTTTCAACTTTGTTTACTTTCAATAATGTTACGCCATTGTAGGGGCGGATGCTGATATCTTTGTTACCAACATCTTTGCCATGTATCATTACCTGTACTTTGTTCCATTTCATTCCTATCCACCAGTTGCTGGGGTAGGCGGTATAGTTAGTTTGTGAAAAACCAGGAAGCGAAAAGTAAAAAGTGAAAATCAGGAAAAGTATTTTTTTCATGGATGCTTTTTTTCTTTGATGAAGAAATAACAAATAAGTGCAGCTATGATCATAAGCACACCGCCGATCTGTACTGCTGCCAAACGGTCGTTGTTCAATACATTTCTCATGATCCATCCAAAACCAAGCGAAGCAATGATCTCAGGGAGTACAATGAAGAAATTGAAAATACCCATATATACACCGATCTTATCTTCCGGTAAAACACCGCTCAGCATGGCATAAGGCATTGATAGAATACTTGCCCATGCAATACCAACGCCTGTCATGCATCCGTAAAGCATGTATTTATTTTCAACAAATGCAACACTGATTAAACCAATAGCGCCACACAACAGGCAAAGCGAATGCGTTAGTTTTCTTCCTAATTTTCTTGCAATGGAAGGAAGTATAAAGGCAAATAAAAAAGTTACTACATTGTAATAAGCAAGTGTGAGGCCGCCAAAGTTTGTTCCCTGCCCGTATAACGGATCTGTTTCACTTGTTGCATGAAAAATATTTCTTGCAACAGCCGTGTTATAAAAGAACCACATTAAAAACAATCCCGGCCATGTGAAGAATTGTACTGCTGATAATACCTTCATTCGTGGCGGCATGTTTGCAATGGCGTGAACGATTTCTTTTATACCACCACCAAAACCCCTGTTGGATTCTTTTACTTTTTCTTTAAAACCAAGATCCGGCGGTGGGTATTCTTTAGAAGTAAAAACCGTATAAAACACTGCCGTTAGAAAGAAGAAAGCCCCTATATAAAAACTCCATTTTACATTATCGGGTATAATGCCTGGCTCGGCCTGGCTGCTAAAATCAAACCAGTTAGACATCATCCATGGCAAGGCAGATGCAATACTTCCACCCAAACCAATCATCAGGCTCTGCATAACGAAGCCCTGTGTACGCTGATCTTCATTTAATTTATCTGCAACGAATGCCCTGAATGGTTCCATGGCAACATTACCAAAAACATCCATCACCCAAAGCAATCCCGCAGCCATCCATAATACACTGCTGTGTGGCATGAACACCAATGCGATCGTACTTAGGATTGCTCCAACCATAAAATAGGGGCGGCGCCTGCCGAATCGCGGGCTCCACGTTCTGTCGCTCATATAACCTATGATAGGTTGGATCAATAAACCTGTGAGGGGGGCTGCTAAAAAAAGGAAAGGGATCTCATCCGGATTTGCATGCAGGTGTTCATAGATGGGCCCCATATTGGCTCTTTGAAGATCCCAGCCAAACTGGATCCCAAAAAAACCAACACTCATGTTAATGATCTGGGAGATACTCAGTTTCGGTTTTTCCCAGGGAATGGTTTCTGACATGACAATCGTTTATAGGTGAGTAATGGCAAATTGTGTAAAAATTACACTTTGATAAAAATACAATAAAAAATTAGCTGGCAAAATTTTTGAAAAATTATCTCAGAAATTCGCTCATATAATATTACACATAATCGGCTGGATTGTTGAGCCCGACTGCGTTTTTAGAGAAAAGTTTTTGCACATTTGCTCGTGTTTCATAAAATGTGTGTATTTTACACATTAAATCGATTGCAATGAAAAAATTTTTACTCTTTTTAGGGTTGTTTTTTGCTACGTTACCTTCCTTTTCACAACTACTTTCATGGACACCGAATTTTGCACAGGAGAGCACTACGCCTTTTGTAATTACGGTGGATGCATCAAAGGGTAACCAGCAATTATTCTTTTATACACCCGTTACTGATGTATATGTTCATATTGGTGTTATTACAAACCTCAGCACTTCTTCGTCTGACTGGAGATATTCGAAATTCACATGGGGGTCAACTGCTGCAGCTGCGCAGGCAACTTCTTTAGGAAATAGTAAATGGTCATTTACAATAACAGGAGGGTTGCGTACTTTTTTTGGAGTACCTGCAGGTGAAACAATTCAAAAGATCGCCATACTTTTCAGAAATGGTACCGGTGCAAAAAAGCAGGCCAATACCGATGGAACTGATATGTATATACCGGTTTATACAACAACGCTTGCAGCAAGGTTCTCGCTTCCGCTGATGCAACCGACTTTTATTCCTCAACCTGAAACGATCACAAAAGTTGTTGGTAATACCATACCGATGACTGGTATATCAAACAATGCAGCAACACTCAATTTGTATTTCAATGGATCGCTTGTTCAAACAGCTGCTGCAGCTACAACCATATCAAATACACCAACCATTACCACAACCGGTTTACAAACATTGGTGTTGCAGGCCACCAGTGGCGTTACGGACAAACGTGATACGATACGTTTTTATGTGCCGGGTACTGTTAACGTAGCAGCGTTACCCGCCGGCGTTAGAGACGGTATAAATTATAGCGCCAATACCACGCAGGCTACACTTGTGCTTTATGCACCGGGGAAAAGCAGGGTAGGTGTGATCGGCGATTTTCTTTCGAGCAACTGGCAGGAACAGTCAGCTTATCAAATGAACAAAACACCCGATGGAAATTATTGGTGGATAACATTGACAGGATTAACACCGGGTACAGAATATTCGTTCCAGTATATTGTAGACGGAACCCTGAGGATCGCTGATCCTTATTCGGAAAAAATACTTGATCCGTATAATGATCAATATATAACAGCTGCAACTTATCCCGGGTTAAAAGCATATCCTACCGGTATTACTTCTAACGCAGTAAGTATTTTGCAAACTGCAGCACCGGCTTATACATGGCACAACAATACTTTTACACGCCCCGATAAAAGAAAAATTGTGATCTATGAATTGCTGCTTCGTGATTTTGTAGCTGCACATGACTGGAATACTTTAAGAGATAGTTTAAGATATTTGAGAAATCTTGGTGTAACAGCTATTGAGTTAATGCCATCCAATGAATTTGAGGGCAACGAGAGCTGGGGTTATAATCCTGATTTCTATTTTGCGCCTGATAAATATTATGGCCCTGCCAATACAATGAAACGCTTTATCGATTCCTGCCATTCTAAAGGGATCGCTGTTATTATGGACATTGCATTGAACCATTCTTTTGGTATGTCTCCCATGGTCCAGTTGTATTGGGATGCAGCGAACAACAGGCCTGCTGCAAATAATCCATGGTTCAACCCGGTACCAAAGCATGCTTACAATGTTGGGTACGATATGAATCATGAAAGCCTTGCAACAAGATATTATGTGAGCCGAATCATGGAACATTGGTTAGTGAATTATAAAATTGATGGTTTCCGTTTTGATCTTTCAAAAGGATTTACGCAAACACAAACCTGTGATGCAAACGGCAACAATTGTAACGTAGCAACCTGGAGCAATTATGATGCAAGCCGTATTGCTATCTGGAAAAGATATTATGATACGCTCCAGTTAAAATCGCCAGGCTGTTATGCCATACTGGAACATTTTGCTGATAACAGCGAAGAAACCGAACTGTCTAATTATGGCATGATGCCGTGGGGAAATATGAATTATAATTTTAACCAGGCATCTATGGGCTTTTCTACTGACTGGAACTTTGATTATGGTTTATCAGTAGCGAGGGGATGGACAAATCCATATCTTGTTACTTACATGGAAAGTCATGATGAAGAAAGGCTGATGTATAAGAACCTGCAATTCGGTAATTCAAATGGTGCCTATAATGTAAAGACACTTGCTACAGCTTTAAAAAGAATGGAACTCTGTGGTGCATTCTTCTTCACTCAACCGGGACCTAAAATGATCTGGCAGTTTGGAGAACTGGGTTATGATTTCTCTATTAATACTTGTCCTGATCTCACTGTTAATAGCAATTGCCGTACAGATAAAAAACCGATCCATTGGGAATATTTCCAGAATGCAAACAGGAATGCGCTTTACCATGTGTGGGGCCCGCTTGCTAACCTGAGAAAGAATCCAATTGTTGGCGACCTTTTTACTTCGAACAACGTTACCCGTGATTTTAGCGGAGCATTTAAATGGATGAAAGTTGTACAGGGAACGATGTCTATTGTTGTAATAGGTAATTTTGATGTTGTTGCTCAAACCGGTTCTGTAACTTTCCCTACTGCAGGTACATTTTTCAATTATTTTGCCCAGACTCCTTTTACAGCTACAGGGTCGGCCCAGTCATTTACATTACAACCCGGTGAATATCGTGTATACCTGAGTGTTTCTATCGGGCTGCCGGTTTCTATTACCAGTTTTAATGGAAGGAACAATGGAAAGAATAACCTGCTTTCATGGAAAGTGGAAAACGAACAGGACCTTGATCATTATGAACTGGAACGCAGCATCAACGGAAAAGATTTTATCCAGGCAGGCAATATAACGGCTACGGGTAACGGCAATTATACTTATACAGATGATATCAGCAGCGTAAGGTCAACGGTTTATTTTTATCGTTTAAAGAGTGTGGATAAAGATGGTGATTTCAAATACAGTGGAATTGTGAAGATCAATGTTACTGCGAATGCTGGTTTCATTGAAGTTAATCCAAATCCATTTCCTGAAACACTTTTCGTGAATATTGAATCAGCAATAAAGGACGAAGCAACGATCGCTGTTACAGACCTGAGCGGAAGACAATTACTTAAAAAAGTTATTGGCATTGCTGCAGGCAACAATACACTGGAAATAAAAGAGGCTGCAAACCTGAACAAAGGAATGTATATACTAACAGTAAACACATCGGCACAAAGACAAAGTATTAAGATCGTTAAAGGCAAATAACCCTGTTAATATTTAAGAGCAGGAGATATTTATTTATACAATAAAAATTTTATTATGCCACTCATACCTGAAGGAAACGCAAATAATGGCAAAACTGTTAAGACACTTAAGATCATCCAGTCTGAAGTGCAAAACACCAACAAGATCGCTTTATCGGTGGATTGTGTAATATTTGGCTTTGATGAGAATAAATTAAAAGTATTGCTTATCAGGTCGGATATGAAAAAATTCCAAAGCAAGTGGTCATTATTGGGTGACCTTGTTAAACCTGATGAAGATCTTGATACCTCTGCGTATCGCATTTTAAAACAACGTACCGGGCTTGATCATCTTTACCTGGAGCAGGTTCATACATTTGGAAGCATTGGCAGGCACCCGGGAGGGCGTGTTGTATCGGTCGCTTATTATTCACTGATCAATATCCAGCATCATAAATTAAAGATACTCGACAATGAACTGCACTGGCATGATGTTGAAAGCGTGGTAGATCTTGCATTTGACCACCAGGAAATTTTTGATACCTGTTATACCCGTTTACAAAAACGTGTGCAGGAACATCCGCTTGGATTTAGCCTCCTGCCCAATAAGTTTTCCCTTCGTGAATTACAGAATTTATATGAAGCCATACTCGGAATTAAACTTGATCGCAGGAATTTCCGGAAGAAATTCTTTGCCATGGATTTCCTGATCGACCTTGATGAAATTGAAGAAAACGTGCCACACAGGCCGGGTAAGCTATATAAATTTAATTATAGCAAGTATGAGAAGCGGAATAAGAAATGGGTGGGGATTGATTTCTAGATCCCTGATACCGGATACGAGATGCCGGATCGAAGAATTCAATATCCCGGATCTCGTAGCCCTATCTGTTCTGGAAAAAAGATTATCCTCATTTTGTTCAACACTTTAAAAAAAACGACCAAATATTCTTAACATAAATTTAAAATTAAAAAAAAAATCCTACTTTGTGTAAATTTTACACATTTGCCTTTAACTACCAAAACCGTTAATGTTTGTTTTATGAAAAAAACTATTGAAAAAATCCCAAAGTTTTTACCGGTATTCATGTTATTTGTGCTGATCTCTTTTTCGTCGTTGGCGCAAAACAAGATTACGGGAACAGTATCAGATTCCAAGACCGGAGTCCCTACAGCGGGAGTAACAGTTACAGAAAAAGGAACCACCACTTCAACCCAAACCGGGTCGGATGGTACTTTTACAATTTCTGCTTCTTCAGCTTCTGCCACATTAGTATTTAGTTCTGTTGGTTTTGCTACGCAGGAAATTACTGCAGCCAGTGGAAAACCCGTAAATGTAGGCATGGTTCAAAAAGGACAGCAACTAAACGAAGTTGTAGTTGTTGGATATGGTACGGCACGAAAGAAAGACCTGACAGGTGCTGTTACATTGATCAGTTCAAAAGATTTTCAAAAAGGTTCTATCAGCACCCCAGAACAATTGATCGCCGGTAAAGTTGCTGGTGTTTCTGTTATTTCAAATGGTGGTGGACCAGGTTCAGGAAGTACGATCCGTATAAGGGGAGGAGCTTCATTAAATGCAAGCAATGACCCATTGATCGTGATTGACGGGGTTCCTTTGGAAAGAGGACGAAACAACGATGGTAGTTCGGCTATCTCGGGTTCACCTGATCCGTTAAGTCTTATCAATCCGAATGATATTGAAACATTCAATATTCTTAAAGATGCGTCTGCTGCTGCGATCTACGGATCAAGGGCGTCAAATGGCGTTATCATCATAACAACAAAAAGAGGTACATCTGGTAAACCAAGATATAATTTCAACACAAATCTTGCTATAAGTAAAATCACAAGAAAAGTAGATGTACTTGATGCAGGACGTTTTGTTGAATACGTAAAAGCGAACGGAACTGCAGAACAACAATCTTTACTGGGTATAGCCAATACAGACTGGCAGGACGAGATCTACCAGACAGCAGTTAGCAACGACAATAATTTTAGCGTAAGCGGAACAACCCACAAAGTTCCATATCGTGTTTCGTTGGGCTATTTGGACCAGAAAGGAATTTTAAGAAGAGGTGAATTGAAAAGAGGTACAGTTGGAATCAACATTAGTCCTAAATTTTTGAAAAATAATTTAAAAGTTGATATCAATTTAAAAGGATCTCAAACGCATAGCCTTTATGCAAATGAAGATGCAATAGCTGCTGCTGTGTTCTTTGACCCAACACAACCGGTAAGAAGCGGTAGTTCCAGGTACAACGGGTATTACGAATGGCTTGATGCTTCTGCTGCAAACGGGTTAAGAGCAAATTCTCCAAGAAACCCTGTTGCTTTGCTTGAGCAGGATCAGAATGAGGCCAATGTTAAACGTAGCATTGGAAATGCTGTACTGGAATACAAGTTTCCTTTCTTCCCGGCAATGAGAGCAAACCTGAATGCAGGTTATGATTATTCAGACGGACGTGGAACTAATTTTATCAATGATAGCGCCGCATCAGGATATCGCAGGTTTAAAGATGCAGGTGGTATTTATCATGGTGGAACAAATTCATTATACCACCAGCAAAAAATGAATACCCTTTTTGAGTTTTACTTAGGTTATACCAAGGACCTTAACAGTATCAAAAGTAAAATAGATGTTATAGCAGGTTACTCATACAGTAAATTCCTGACCAAGGCATATTCTTTTGACGATTATACTTCTGACAAAACAGTAGCAAAACCACAATTATATTATTTTGATGAACCTACTGTTGTATTGTTATCATATTATGCCAAATTAAATTATTCATTGGCAAACCGTTACTTACTTACTGCAATCATCAGGCGTGATGGAACTTCAAGATTTGCAAATCATCCATGGGGTAACTTCCCTGCACTTGCATTTGCATGGAGAATAAAAGATGAAGGGTTTTTAAGAAACAGTAAAACATTCTCTGATCTTAAACTGCGTTTAGGCTATGGTGAAACAGCACAGCAGGAAGGAATCGGGCTTTATGATTATACATCATTTTATTTCCTGAGCACACCGGGTGCACAATACCAGTTAGGTAATTCATACTATTATCTTAACAGGCCAAGTGCTTATTATCCTGACAGGAAATGGGAAACGACCAAGACAAGCAATATTGGTCTTGACTTCGGGTTGTTTGATGGACGTGTAACAGGTACCGTAGATGCTTATTACAAAAAAACGACAGACCTGCTAAACCAGATCGATCAGCCAGCCGGTACGAATTTCTCTAACAAGATCGTAGCGAATGTTGGTAGCATGGAGAACAGGGGTATCGAAGCTTCTCTTAGCATTGATATCATCAGGAAGAAAAATATGACATGGACCGTTGGTGGAAATTTTGCTTACAATAAAAATAAGATCACCAAACTCACTATTTCTGATGATCCTAATTATAAAGGAAATGAAACAGGTAACATTACAATAGGTACCGGTACAACATTGTTCATAAATACTGTTGACTTTGCAAGGAACCAGTTTTATGTATACAAACAGGTATACGGTGACAATGGAAAACCAATCGATGGTTTATTTGAAGACCTGAACAGGGATGGAAAAATAACTACTGATGACAGGTACCGTTACAAAACACCAGATCCTGAAGCATTCTTTGGATTTACAACAACATTCACATACAAAAAATGGAATCTCGGAACGGTATTGCGTGCGGAAGTTGGAAACTACATGTACAACCAGGTACAGGCAGGTGCAGCAACAAAAACAAATTTGTTTGGTATCAGCTACCTGAACAATGTTCAATCTGATTTGTTAAGAACTGGTATATCCGGATCAAAGAATGGATATGTACTTTCTGATTACTATATTCAGAATGCATCATTCTTAAAAATGGACAATGCAAATATTGGTTATAATTTCGGAGCTGTTTGTCATGGTATATCTAACCTGCGTTTTAATTTCAATGTTCAAAACGTATTTGTGATGACCAAGTACAAGGGACTTGATCCTGAAATTTCTTCTGGTGTTGATAATAAATTTTATCCAAGACCAAGGACTTTTACTTTTGGCCTCAACCTGGATTTCTAATTGATCGTATATAATTCTAAATAAAACAATATGAAAAAATATATTTTAATAACTGCAATTATCTTTCTTGGAATGGGTACTATACTTACTTCCTGTAAGAAAGATCTTCAGCAAAAGCCTACGAACGGTATTACGCCGGATCTTGCCTATAAAGATTTTGCAGGTTATCAAACCGCATTTGCAAAAGTGTATGGTTCTTTTGCCTTAACGGGTAACCAGGGTCCTGCCGGTAACGGTGATATCCAGGGAATAGATGAAGGTACTTCAGACTTTCTTCGCCTATATTGGTGGGTACAGGAAATAAGTACTGATGAAGCCGTTGTACAGGCTGGCTGGAATGATCCGGGAATTCATTTCTTCCATTCCCTGAACTGGTCAAGTGATAACGTAATTACAAAAGGTGTTTTTTATCGTTCATTCTACCAGATAACATTGGCAAATGAATTTATCAGGCAATCAGACCCTGATGTTGTTGCAGGCAGGGGTATTACCGGGGCAGATGCTGAAACGATCAAAACATATGCACTTGAAGCAAGATTTTTAAGGGCATATCAGTATTCAATACTGATCGACTTATTTGGTAACGTTCCTTTTGTTACAGAAGATGATGCTATCGGAGGTGACCTGCCACACCAGATCATGCGTGCAGATCTCTTTAATTATATTGAAACTGAATTGAAGGACCTTGAAGGGAAAATGCCTGTTACAAATGAATATGGACGTGCAACCAGGCCGGCTGTAACTGCTTTATTGGCCCGCATGTACCTGAATGCTGAAGTTTACACCGGAACAGGCAGATACAATGATGCTGCTGATTATGCAACCAAAACTTTGTCTGATGGTTTTACATTGATACCTGATTATCGTGAACTGATGCTTGCAGATAATAACACAAATACAAGCGAATTCATCATGACGATTAACTATGACGGTATACATACACAGAGCTATGGTGGAACAACTTTTCTTACTCATGCTCCTGTAGGTGGAAGCATGCCTTCACCGGATTTTGGAATTAGCGGTGGATGGTCAGGTGTAAGAACAACAAGTGCATTTGTTTCATTATTTCCTGACGTTACCGGCGTTGACGATCAGCGTGCGCAATTCTATACTAACGGACAATCACTGAATTTAACTGCAGAACCTGCACCATCATTTACCGAAGGATATGCAATCACTAAATACAGGAATGTGAAAAAAGATGGTTCCGGTGCATCCAGTGATGCTTTCTCTGATGTAGATTTTCCAATCTTCAGGTCTGCAGAAATGAACCTGATCTATGCTGAAGCAGTACTAAGAGGAGCAACTACAGGAAATACCGCAACAGCTGTGGATTTAATAAATGACTTACGTACAAGGGCAAGTGCAGCACCCATTACAGATGCTGATCTGAACCTTGATTTCATTATCAAGGAAAGAGGCAGGGAATTGTATTGGGAATGCTTCAGGAGGACCGACCTGATAAGGTTCAACCAATTTGTAGAAGACACTTATTTATGGCCATGGAAAGGAGGTAATTCAAGCGGAACTTCAGTGCCTGCTTATAGAAAATTATTTCCATTACCAAATACAGAAATAAATTCTAATCCTAACCTGGTTCAGAATCCCGGCTATTAATTATTAAATGCAAAAAATTCAAAAATGAAAAAGACTATTAAAAAAATATTGATCTTTTCTCTATTGGTTGCTGTATTTGCTTCCTGCAAGAAAGATGAAAACAGGATCCAATTCCTGGGCGGTACTGATCCCGTACTTACTCCATCAATAACAGATAGTATTCCTTTATCTTTTCTTACCAAAGAAGAGGAAGCAGTAAAATTTACCTGGACAAACCCTAACTACCAGTTCACTACCGGGTTGAGTTCACAAGATGTTTCTTATACTTTGGAAATAGATTCAATTGGTGCCGGTTTTGATGCAACACGTGCTAAATACAAAGCCCTTACAATTGCCTCGGATCTTTCTACTACACTTACACAGGATGCATTAAATGATATCTTGTTGAACAAACTTAAGTTCACCTTATCAGTAACAGGAATGATTGAAGTAAGGTTGATAGCAAGTTTTACCAATGGAGACGAACCGTTATATTCAAACGTACTTAATTTCAAAGTAGTGCCTTATCCTATTCCTCCAAAAGTAACACCTCCTTCAAGTGGTAAATTATTTATTACCGGGTCTGCCACACCACTTAGCTGGATGGCAGGAGGTGACCCTGAAGCTTTATCTCAAAAGTTCAACCAGGTTACCCCTACATTCTATGAGTTGCCATCAATAACTTTAACTGGTGGAGGATCATTCCTGTTTGTTCCGGTATATGGCAATTGGGATCATAAATACGGATTTACAGGAAATGGTAATGAAAACAATGTAAACGGAGATGATTTTAGAGCAGAAGGCAATGACTTGAAAGGACCATTAACTACCGGTAATTATAAGGTAGAGGTTGATTTCCAAAGTGGAACCTATACAGTAACCCACTTGTAATAATTATCCAGATCATTTACATAATAACAATAAAAATTATGAAATCATTTTATAAAAATCTAATAGCTGTCTTGGGTATAGCTATTTTCTTCGCAGCTTGTAATAAGGTGGATGACCTGCCTTCTTATGGTACAGGCAATGCTCCAACACTTAGTGCCAGCACATCTTCTGTGGCTGCAACAGCAGCAGATTCATCTACCCAGGTAATTTCTTTTTCCTGGACAAATCCGCAGCATGCAACCGATCCTGCCACCTACAAATACGTTCTGCAATTTGATGTGTCCGGAAACGATTTTAAAAACGCGGCTGAAAGGATCGTAATCGGAACATTGGGCGATTCACTTACAGGTAAACAACTTAATGATATTTTACTTGGATTTGGTTTTGCATTCAATGTTGCATATAACGTTGATATAAGAGTTATTTCTTCTTATGGCAATAACAATGAACAGCTTATTTCTAATGTCATCACGTTGAACGCAACACCATACAGGATACCTCCTAAAATTGATCCACCTACATCAGGACATTTATACCTTGTAGGAAATGCAACTGCAGGCGGATGGAACAATCCGGTACCGGTTCCAACACAGGAGTTTAGCAGGATAGATGAAACTACCTACGCAGGTGTATTCGATCTTAGTGGAGGAAACCAATACCTGGCCCTGCCGGTTAATGGCGACTGGTCGAATAAATTTGCTGTTGCCAATGGTAGCTTACCTGGATTAAGTGACGGAGGAGATTTTGGTTTTAACCTGAGCGATAATTTCCCTGGCCCGGCAACTTCAGGAACATACCTGATCATATTCGATTTCCAGATTGGTAAATTTAAAGTACTACCTTATACAGGCCCACAATTGCCTACAGATTTGTTCATGGTAGGTGATGCAACTCCGGGAGGATGGAACAATCCTGTGCCTGTTCCTTCACAACAATTGACACGCTTGAATTCATGCCAATGGGAAATAACCACACCACTGGATGGTAACAAACATTATTTGTTGCTTCCGGTAAATGGTAGCTGGGATCATAAATATGCTGTACCGGATAATACACTTCCTGGTTTAGGCAATGGAGGACTTTTTGGTTATGACGCAAGCAATGATTTTCCTAGTCCATCTGCAGCAGGTACCTATAAAGTAGAAGTAAATTTTGCAATTGGAGCTGTTGATGCTGATGGTGATCCTGATATATACAATCCTGTAGCAAACAGGGGGTGGTTCAAAACAACACTTCAATAATTAAAAAGATAAAAAATAAAAAACCGGCTTCATTAAGAGCCGGTTTTTTTATTGGAAGAGAATAAGGACAAGAAACAAGAAAGTAGCTTGCTGTTAGTGAAATAAATTGAACTTAAGAAGCAACAATATTATTCCGCAAAGTTTCCTTTCATAGCTCATAGCTCATAGCTCATAGCTCATAGCTCATAGCTCATAGCTCAATACAACTTCGTCACCCTCACAAAATCCAACATCGCCTGGTTCACATCTACATTCATATTTTCATTGGCAGGTTCAAACGAAAGGCTGATAATATGTTTTCCCTTTTTTAATTTAACCTGTACAGGATTACTAAAACCCCAGTTTGACCATTCTTCAACACCTCTTTGTGGAAAGATAACAGTACCTAAAAAATCATCTCCTTCTTTCAATGTGCGGATGGCGCATTTGTTTTCAGTATTTGTTGGGCCATTGCCATTGGCATATTTAAAATCGATCGCATAAGTACCATCTGCTGTTATTGTAACAGGTATGTTAAGTGTCGTGTTCTTTTGTTTACTGATATCAACAAAGCCTTCGCCTGAAAATCCTTTGTAAGGAAGATCTGCTTTTGTAACAATGTTTTCTGCTTCTATAATGTTTACAGGATTATTTGGAACAACTACTGGTTGGCTTAAGAATGAGTTGTTATTCTTATCACCAACGGCCATCACCTGATATTCAGAATAACCACTATCGGCCACCGGTAGTATTGTATTTCCTGTTTCAGCAAGTTTAACTCCATTCCAGTAAACGAGGTAGGAGCGTGCGCCCTTTATTGGTCCCCATTTAAGTTTACTGTTTTCTATCTCAACAGATGGCGTTTCCAAAGCAAAAATATTTTTCACTTCATTAATCTTTCCACCCAAACTATTATTCTTTAAAATAATTTTGATGGAATGTTTGCCTTCCAGGTTTGACTTAACAGCAAGGTCAGTACTTTCTTTTCCATCAATTGTAAACGAACTGATCGTGTTGCCAAATCCTTCCATTTCAATATCCAGTATAGAATTCCTGTAAGTAAAATTGGTAAGACTACGTTTTCCTTTTAAAGCTTCGGGAACAAAAGGATGAAATGCAAGTCCCTCAGCAAGGTATTCAATACCAAAAATAACTTTGTGTATAAGACTGATGTTTCCTGAAAGGCTCCACAACATATTGCTTGAATTGATGACCGTACCTTTATAATCACCATTGTTCACAACAAAATTTTCTTTATTTGTTAAGAACATGGCTGCAGGACGATAGATAGCACTGATACTTTCAAGCACAGCTGTTTCATTGCCTGCTCTTGCAGCAGCCTGTGCCCAATACGATTGTACAAATGGCCATACTGCATTGTTATGATAAGCGGGTATATTTTCTATCTGCGGAAAGATGCAGGGTAAACCAAAAGCAGTAACAGGTGTATTGGCAACAACTGAACGGGCTCGTGAAATATCAGCAATATGAAATATAACAGTAAGTGCTTCTCCCAATGCTTCTGATTTTGTGGAAAGCGATTTAAAACAATTTCCATACAGGTATTGCCCATAATATCCTTTCTCAGGCATCCATAGATAATGGTTCATTCCTTTTTTTATTTTAAAAGCAACACCGGCATATTTTTTCCCTTCTTCAATTTTCTTCAACTGCATGGCCATATTTGCCAAAACCATGTTTGCCTGGTAATGAACAGCATTGGTTCCCAGGCATTCGGATTCGAAGATATCAGCGGGCTGCATCCATTTTGGATAGGTTTGTTCACGCCAGTCGAGAAAAGAAGATTCACCCCTTACCATGCCCGTTAGTTTGTCGTGTACATTCAGGATATCATCGTCAATTGAATTTTTAATGATGGTATAAGCCTGCTGCAGCCAGTCTTTGTCGCCGGTGGCTTTATACAGTTCCCACGCAGCAACGGCCCATATCATCCTGTCGGTTGAATTGGGATAAGCACCGCCTGTTCCGGTATCCTGGATGATCTTTCCATTCTTTACTTTTTTAAGCAAACTGTATTTGGCAACTTTTGGTTGCAAATATGCCATTGATAAAATGATGCTGTAACTGATATCACGTGTCCATACACCTGCCCATTCCTTTCCCGTTCTGAATGTACTGTCGGGCTCTATTGCTTTTTGCATTTCTTCCAATGACATATTGTAGATCGCATCCGACATCGGATAATCAGAATGATATTGGGGAAATGCAGCAATATCTTTTGTTAATGTCCACTCAGCAGCAAGATCCCTTTCTTTTTTTTCTTCATTCAATATCATGGTTGTTTCATAAATGCCATCGCCATCGGGATCTTTCATTTCCAGTTGCGGGCGCTGGTGAAGATTGTCAAAATCCCAAACCATGGGCGTAGTAGCGCCTGCTACATATAGTTCTTTAAAATCTGCTGCGTAAATTTTGTCGCCATTAAATGTAGTGAAGTATCCATCTTTTTTTAAAGCTGCCAGTACATCACGCATGTCGAGCCTGATCTTTAATTTGGTATTGGCAGCGAGGTATGTTTTTTCAACAACTTTTGTTTCGTCTTTGAATTGTTTGCCAAATTTAATGAGTGGTGTTTCGCAGCTTCCGTTTTTTGCAATACAATTAAATGTGTGATTTACGCCAGGACGCATTTCATTGTCCTTACGATTGATGCTGAACTTAAACATGATCTCGGGGCTTTGAAACTCGTTCGCCGGGCTTTGGTAATTTGAAGTAATGTGCGTTGATGATAATGCCTGTGCAACAGCTTTCCCCTGTACGATCTTATCGGAAAAAAAGTATAAGTACTGTTTTTGTAAATGGGTTGTTGAGCTATAGTTTCTCCCGCAATTGTGCACAGTGCAAAACAAAGTTGCAATAATTTCCTGTTTCCCATAGTATAATTTGCTGCTGTTAAAAATTAATAACCACCTGTAATTTTTTATGCTGGAAGATCACAGGTATTTTAATTATTTTTTTTGTTTCATCCCATAAGCCACTCAATGGAATTAATTTTCCATTTACTTTAATTTCCGTTGCAGGTTGTTTCATGTTAAGGATGGCAATGATCATTTTCCTGTTTTCTACACGACCCTTGTAATGTCCCATGTTGCTATTGATCGTGATAGTAGTGGATTGCTTCATGCCATTGCAACTGAATGTAGTGATCTCGTATTGTTTGTTCCTGATCGCATTGGCATCATTGCCATCATCTTCATAAAGTTCATATTTACTGGCACCGGCAGAGGGCGTATAAACAACACTTAGTATTTCTTTATTATAATCAGCTGTACTTAACATGCCCGGCATAAATGGAATAAAGCTTCCTTCTTTTGCAAATACAGGAATGGATTCAATACTAACGGCACTGTCTGTGTACCAGTTGGGGCCAACATAACTTTTAAAATTATTCAGATTGGTCCATTTCCCATATGGCACATAAAACGTTTTTACTTTTTGTCCCTTCTCTGTTATTGGTACTACCATTACTTCATCGCCCCACATGTATTGATCACTTGCTTTATAGAGATTACTGTCGCTGCTGTTTAAAAAGAACATTGGTGTCATCAATGGTTTGCCGCTTTTTGTTTGCAGGTATGTTAAGTTGTAATTGTACGGTAACCACTGGTAGCGAATGATCGCAGCATTTCGGGCACGCGTCTTCGTTGGTTCGGGCCACAGTGCAGCTTCGCTGGGAATGTCTTTCGCATTCGGCTCCAATGTTCCCAGGGCTGTGCCATGCGGACGATAAATAGGAGTGAAGGCTGCAAACTGCAACCAACGTACATACAGTTCCCAATCTCCATCGCCACCGGCAAATCCGCCTGCATCACTGTGCATATAAGGGATACCACTCATGCTCATGCCCTGTATCAATGGCAATTGTCCTTTTAAACCATCCCAGCTCCTGCTTACATCACCACTCCATGGAAAACTGCTGTATCGTGGTGAACCTGCATAACCGCTCCTGTTAAGATGAAACAATCTTTGATTTGGATAATCTCTTTTAAAATTTTCTGCCAGCATCTTGCTCCAGTAATGACCATAGATATTATGCACTTCGCCTGAGGCGAATTTTCTCTTAAAGCCAAAGTCTTTCAAATTATGGTAAACATCTGCAGGATGATTTTCAGGTTCACCCAGGTCGCCCCACCAGCCGGTAACACCTATATCCATTTGTGTTTTGTATTTTTTATAGAACCATTGCTGTGCATCCTTCCTGAAAATATCAATGATGCCCCCTTTACCGAAATAAAACTCCTGCAATGTATATGGATTGTCAGCACTATCAACAGCAAGCAGGTGCTTCGACTGTTCATAATTGAGCGATGTCTTTAAAACAAAAGGTTCTGTAATGAGAATGGTTTTGATGTTCTCATTTTTAAAATCACTCATCATTTTTTTAGGATTGGGCCATGCCGTTTTATTTACCCATTCCAAATTGCCCAATGTATTTTTAATGCTGTCGCCAAACCAGAACAGGTCGAATATCACAGCATCAAAAGGGATACTGTCTTTTTTCATTTGGGCAATGATGTCACGGGTTTGTTTTTCATCGCGATAACCGAAACGACTCATCAGGTTTCCCATTGCCCAGCGTGGTGGTAACGGCGCCGTACCCACGAGACTGTGGTACGACTCCATGATGGATTCATAATTGTCACCGGGAATGATATAGAACGAAAGTTCACCACTCGTTACACTGTATTCCAGTATTTGATGATCGCTTTTGCCGATATCCAGATAGCCTTTCGACGGATTATCAAAAAAGATCGCATATTTATTACTGGATAAAATAAAAGGTACACTAAAATTCAAAGCTTCTGCATTAAGGCTATAACCATAAGCCGGGGCATTGTTCAGGTTTAACTTATAACCGCGACGGTTAAGTGGGATACTTCGTTCACCGGTACCAAATATCTTTTCATCGGATCCCAATGAAAATTTAAAACCACGCCCTTCATTCGAATAAAAAATATTTACAAGTGAAATTGTTATTCCTCTGCCTGCATTGAAATCAACCCCGGAACGATTTACCTGTATTGTCGCATTGTTCGGGAGAAAAACGGTTACCTTATCCTTGCCCCTTTCAATCGTAGCGGCTCGCTGAATGGGCTTAGCGATCACGGCATCTGATACCTGCTCGTTCCTTTCACTACCTACGGGAGTAAAAGTTGCTTTGATAATATTATGCGGGTAGAGAGAGAAAAGCCATTTTCCCGCAGTGGTTTCCACTTCACTTGCAGTTGAAATCTTCGTTACAGGTTTATTGGCTGGTTGTTGTGCTGAGGCACAAATTGTGGCAGATAAAAACGCAATGCAACATGCGGTTTTTAGTAGTTTATTCATATAATAAAGTTATTTGAAAAATTGCTGTTTAAAGCCAAATGAGATGACAACTTTATAAAGATATTTGCCGGCTACGGGAATCAGTATTATCATTTGATCTATCATTAAATTAATCAGTGAATCAGTGGCTATTTTTTTACCACTGATTCACTGATTTTTTATTTTTCCTAAATGCTGCTAATAATTACAAACAAATTTTACATTTGAATAAACAATCAATTTTATTATGGAAGAATTAGTACTTGGTATTGGAACAAGATTACAGCACACACAATTTGGCCCTGGCGTGATCGTCGGGGTTCGTTATGCAACCTACATGATCGCTTTTATTGATAGTGGCATAAAAGAAATAGAAAAAACAGATCCCAAACTGGACGAGATCATTCCTGCAAATGTTTCGGTAGAACTTGAAACAGCTTCGGATGTGGAAAGATCGCTATTAAAAATATTGAGATTATGGTCGGGCTTTGGTGAAGTTGTTCCCTTAGGCGACCGCTGGATCGGCGGCACCATGTTGCTGCAACCCGCAGATAAAACACAAAAGCCAAAAGAAGTTCCGATTGATGTTTTTTTTCATAAGATCGTTATGCTGCGTGACAGGTTAAGGGTATTGGAACAAAATATAAATTCTCATAAAGTATTAACAGACGAAGACAAAGTAAATCTTCAACAATACGTTACCCGCATTTACGGATCGCTTACAACATTTAATGTGCTGTTTAAAAATAAGGAACATTGGTTTGTGGGAGAGAAGGGAAGCGGGGAGTAAGCCTTTTTAGTCAGTGTGTCTAATCTTCAAATTGACAATGGACAGTTGACAATTGTTAATTGTCAATTGTTCATTGTCAATTGAACCCACAATGCAGTAATTTTATTCTTCAATAAAAATTTTATGCATAAAGAACATAATTATAAAGCAACAATAACCTGGACAGGAAACAGGGGAGAAGGAACAAAAACCTATAAAGGTTATGATCGCAGCCATCGTATTTCAATCACCAATAAAGTTGATATTGAAGGCTCATCTGATACGCCGTTTTTAGGAAATGGCACAAAACACAATCCCGAAGATATGCTGATAAGTGCCTTATCAACCTGTCACATGCTTTGGTTCCTGCATTTATGTTCAGACAACGGTATTGTTGTAACGGATTATGTAGATGATGCCACAGGTATCATGCTTCAAACTGATAAGGGCGGACATTTTAAAGAAGTTATTTTACATCCGCAGGTAACCATTACCGATCCATCTAAAATTGATAAAGCCAATTCATTGCATGAAGAAGCCAATAAGCATTGCTTCATTGCAAACTCCTGTAATTTTCCCGTGCATCATGAACCTGTTTGCAAAGCGGGATAAAAACCAGCATGCTATTTAAAAATGCGCATTATGAAAAACAATGAAATTGAAAAACTACTTTCTGAAGAAAACCTCAATCTTGAAAAGCTACACGAGATCGTAAAAGAATCAATAAAGAATGAAGGTCTCATTGAAAACAACCTGCTGAACCCTCCAAAAGAAATTCTTACACGTGGACAGAGTATCTCAGATAAAGTGGCCCGCTTCGGCGGAAGCTGGAATTTTATCATCAGTTTTGGAATCATTCTTACAGTGTGGATCGTTTATAATGTAGCAGCTCCCAAGGGGGATAATTTTGATCCCTATCCTTTTATTTTAATGAACCTTATTCTTTCATGTGTTGCAGCGTTACAGGCGCCCGTTATTATGATGAGTCAGAACCGAAAGGAGGAGAAAGACAGGCTGCGCAGTGAAAATGATTACCTCGTAAACCTGAAAGCAGAGATGCAGATACGCAGCCTTCATCAAAAAATTGATTTATTGCTGGAAGAACAGATCAAGACATTGTTCGATAGCCAGGCAAAACAATTTGCATTACTGAATGAGATCAATAAAAAGCTCGATAAAATCTCAAGCAAATAAGATGTCAACCAATAAAGATAAATCGCCTCATATCCTCAATGCTTCTTCAAACCTGCTGGGACTTTGTTTTATTGTACTCACTTCTATTAAAGTGTTAAACCTGCGTGGTGCAACCATTCTTGATGAGATCGCAACACTGGCGATCGTTATGTTTATGACAAGCAGTATACTTTCTTTTCTTTCTATCCGCAGCAATAATGCCGCAAAAAATGCAAAACTGGAGAAGATCGCTGATATTGTTTTCCTGTGTGGATTGTTTATGCTTTTTGTATCGGCGATGTTTATAAGTTTTAATGTTATTCAGTAACGGGAATCAGCAATCGGGAATCGGTAATAGCATTTTTTACTCTGTGCCTTAGTGTCTTTGTGGCTTCGTGTTTCAAAACTTGCGGGGGATTTGAAACACAGAGACACGGAGGCACAAAGGCACAGAGAAAATCTGAACTATACTTAGATCGATTTTTTGATTAACTATGATATACTCTTAATCATAGTCTTCATTTAATCATTCTAATCATGGTTCAGACAACTTACTCAACTTTTGTAAAAGTCAACTTACTATCATTAATGAGGTAAATGTTAAGCCGCCTGTTCTCAATAGTATAATCTACTGTATGCCCGCTCAACATCGTGGAAAATATCTTTTCAGTTTCATTT
Source organism: Ferruginibacter sp. (assembly GCA_047601875.1). GTDB lineage: Bacteria > Bacteroidota > Bacteroidia > Chitinophagales > Chitinophagaceae > Ferruginibacter. The sequence continues at coordinate 4,635,209 of JASGIL010000001.1, forward strand.
CCGGGGCAGGAAAGTTTAGTGCCGGCAAATGCTGAGAACTTAATATGATTTCCTTTTATTTCAATATCGGAACTGATATTATTACAGCCATCGTATCCAATCATTTTATTTTGCTGAAGATCGAATTCTATTCTTGGTAATTGCTTTTTAGGGGAAACGGGATCCCTGTTATCGATATACTGCAGTTCCCAAACATCATTTACCAGGTAATCGTATAAATAAGAACCACAGCCTGAATAGCGTTTGTTGTTGACTGTTACTTCAACGTTCCTGGATGTATTGCTTTTTGCATCAGAAGCACATGGTTCAGCATAAACAACTATTTTCATCAGCCCGGAATCTGTTTTGGCGAGGTATGTTTCAGCAGCAGGATTTGTTGAACTTGTGGCTGGTACGGCGCCTGCGATCAGGGACGTATTGCCTGTTGCTTTAAATGTAAATCCTTTTTCAAGATCTAGTTCTATTGTCCATGCAACAGGTGTATTGCCATTGGCATAAAAATCGATCCCGCCACGTTGCTTCTTTGTTAATGTATCAGCCGGTGTAACAGATTGTTCTTACTGCTGCTGATCTTACAGGATCGCCTTTGTAAATCTTCTTTGAACAGGCATTCAGCAGGCAGCAACAAAAGACAATTAAAATGCTGGTTGATTTCATTGTTTTCAACTTCATTATCATAATGTAATATAATATTTTTCAAAGGGGATTTGTTTTATAATGAGTAAAAATCTCTAACATTGCGGAAAGAATTAAAAATTAATAATTAAAAAATAAGATTGTTGTATTTGCAAGACAATTTCAATCTTAAAGAAATTGCCGATTGCCGATTCACGATTGCCGAAATAATACATTTATGAAGAAAATACTTCTCGCCGTTTCAATATTTTTTACCGCATGTAGTCCCACGAATATTGCCACTACAAATAGTTCAACAAACAAACCTATTTCCATAGATGGAAAATTATTTACGACTTTGTTTCAACAAAAAGCTGCAGAATACCGGGCGCTTTGTTTACAGGCATTTAATATAGCGAGGTTGCGCCTGGATGCATACCAACCGCAAACAAATAAACCAAGGGCCATTATAACGGATATTGATGAAACCGTTCTTGATAACAGCCCATACGAAGCACATCAAACATTACAGGGAAAAGATTATGAACAGGCCAGCTGGAATGAATGGACAGATAAGGCAGCAGCAGATACAGTTCCTGGTGGCGCTTCTTTCTTAAAATATGCAGCATCAAAAGGAGTAGAGATATTTTATATTACCAACAGGGGAGAAAATGAACGTGCAAGTACATTAAAAAATTTACAACAATTCAGTTTTCCCAATGCTGATGATGCGCATTTTCTCCCAAGAGGAACCACTTCAAGCAAAGAAACAAGAAGGCAAACTGTTGCATCAACCCATGAAATTGTAATGCTATTAGGAGATAACCTTGCAGATTTCAGCAGCCTTTTTGACAAGAAACCAATTGATGAACGTTTGCAAAACACAAATTTATCTTCAAAAGATTTCGGCAATCGTTTCATCGTTTTACCAAATCCTGTTTATGGAGATTGGGAAGGGGCATTGTTTAAGTATAGCAGGGAATTAACAGGAGCTCAGAAGGATTCTATAATACGATCTGCAGTTAAAACTTATTAAAATTGACAATGGGTAGTTGACAATGGACAATTAATGATAAAGTGTAATTATTTTGCGTTATTGATCAGTCGCTAATTATCAACGATGTATTTCCATAAAAGATCAATTGAAAATATAAAGCCACTATACCTGGCATTTTTTGTTTGAGCATACCATTCACCCGATGCAGTTATCCTGAAATTTTTTGCATTGTAACCCAGTGAAAGAAATTTTGTTCCCCATATATCCCGGGATCCCAATCCCTTCCAGTAAAAGATCTCTGTTCCGATGGAAAATACGGACCTGTTGGAAATTCCCAAATATACTGGCAGGTAAGTCGCGTTCTTCGATTTTTCGTGCATGATCATATTTGTACCAGGATCTCTATATGATGAATCGAAAACATTTGCTTTGCTAAAGAGAAAGCCAGACTCAATTACAAAATCGATGTAACGTTGTTGATATGGACTGAGGCTGGATATTTTGACAGGAATGTCATATCTAACCAGGGCCTGCAGACCTATTGACTGAGGATCGGTTATGTAAAAAGATTTGGGGCCATATATGATCTTACCCTTTATAATTTTGATACCGCCGGATATTTCTGGATCAGGCTTCTCTTCATAATATTGAGCGTGACTATACAATGCCGCAAATAGGTACGCTGCAGAAAATAATGATCTTCGAAAACACCTGGTACTTACGAAATTTTTTTTGTTCATCCTGGAACATTTAATTGCCTGGCAAAAAAATATTATCATAATTAAATACTGTCCATATTCAATTACAATAAAGCCATAGCATTCAAATTATCCTGGTAGAAATACAATAAAACTATCTTTTTAATAATAGTTATTACGGCACAATAAAATGTACTGAGCGTGCATATTCCAATAATGAAATATTACTGATTAATGAGAATAAACAGGCTGGTAAATTTCGAAATTCTATTTATCAAATTTTAGTTAGCTATCGAATGCAATTAGTGATGTAAATATCCAGCCCTGATATGATTTGATTTTGAGTGTTTAATTAAAATAAAATGATCTGCTAACATTGTCCATTGTCAATTAGATGCTTCGATTTATATCAAAATGCTCCAACTCCTTACTCACAGAATTTAAGAATGTAGACCCTAATGCACCATCAATGATACGATGATCGTAGCTCAATGAAATATACATCATGTGCCTGATGCCGATCGTATCACCTTGAGGTGTTTCAATAACAACTGGCCTTTTCTTGATAGCGCCAACAGCCATGATCGCAACCTGCGGCTGATTGATGATCGGTGTACCCATGATACTTCCAAAAGTTCCTACGTTTGTAAGTGTGAATGTACCGCCTGTTGTATCGTCTGGTTTTAATTTGTTTATTCTTGCTGCATTTGCAAGCCCGTTTACCTGTTTAGTCAGTCCAACCAAATTTAATTGATCCGCATTTTTAATAACGGGAACGATGAGGTTACCTGTTGGTAATGCAGTAGCCATACCAATGTTCAGGTCTTTCTTTATAATGATCTTATCACCATCCAATGAACTGCTCAGCAACGGATATTTTTTAATGCTTTTTACAATCGCTTCAATGAACAATGGTGTGAATGTGATCTTTTCTCCTTCTCTTTTTTCGAAATCCTTTTTTATTTTATCTCTCCACATTACGAGGTTGGTAACATCGCATTCTGCAAAACTGGTAACGTGTGGGCTTGTATGTTTGCTATCAACCATATGCTTTGCAATAAGCTTGCGCATACGATCCATTTCGATGATCTCTACATTGCCGCTGTAAGTGGCCGCAACTGCAGGTGCAGATTGAGGAGCAACAGTAACCTGGTGCGTTTCTCTTACCGGTGCAGGTTCAGCAACAACTGCAGCAGGTTGACTGATAGAAGATGGTTTATGACTAACTGACCTGCTGGATACATACTGAAGAATATCTTTTTTGCTAACCCTTCCGTCTTGTCCTGTACCTGGTATGTTCTCAAGCTCAGCCATGCTGATGCCTTCACTTTGTGCAATATTCAATACAAGCGGTGAATAAAAGCGAACAGCATTTTTTCCATTGCCATTTGATCCGGCATTGCCAGCAGGTACAAAAGGAATTTCTTCTACTACCTTCGCTTCTTCATACTCACGCTTAGGGGCAGGGGATGTAGCGGCTGGTTGTGCAGTTGCAGCACCGGCGCCAACTCTTATTTTTGCGATCACAGTTCCGATCGGCACCACATCATTTACTTTGAATAATATCTCTTCAATGGTGCCTTCAGCGGTTGAAGGAACTTCACTATCCACTTTGTCGGTAGCAATGTCGAGCACGGTCTCATCCTGTGCAACTTTATCACCTGGTTGTTTGTGCCATTTTAAGATCGTGGCTTCCATGATACTTTCACCAAGCTTGGGCATTATCAGATCAACTAAACTCATATAGCAAAAAAGATTTATAATAACTGATTAATAAGCACAAATGTAAGGAGGAAACGGCAATTCGCTATAAGAAATCAGACATCAGAGATCAGAAATCAGATGTCGCATATCAAAAGCCATTTAAATAAGCAAGAAATTTATCGTATAAGCTGATCTCTGATGTCTGATTGCTGATATCCAAGTGGGGACTTCAGATTTACTTTCAGCTTTGCGCAATTAATTCTCTCAACAGGTTCAACGCATTCGCCGCAGTGAGCCTTATGTTCAATTGCCGCTCAAAACGAAAATGGAACTTACGGGTAACGATCTTTTGATTGCTTCCAACGGCGACCCATACAGTGCCCACGGGTTTATCGGGTGTTCCGCCATTTGGGCCGATGATACCGGAAACGGCGATGGCATAATCAGACCTTATCTTTTTCAATGCACCCTTTGCCATTTCAATCACTACTTCTTCACTTACGGCGCCTTTTTCCAAAAGTGTTTTTTCCTGTACTTCCAACAGGTCTTCCTTTGCTTTATAGGAATAGCTCACTACACTGCCATCATAAAATGCAGATGCACCAGGAATAGATGTGATCAAATGAGCAATGTATCCACCTGTACAGCTTTCTGCTGTGCACATGGTTTTGTTTTTTTGAACAAGTAAATTTCCAAGTATTTCTTCCATTGGTTCGTCCTTATCGGTGATCATGTAAGTTTTCACCAATTGTTGCAATGTTGAAAAATGATTGTCGATCTCCTGTTCAATAGCAGTTTTGTTTTCGCCTGAACTTGTAAGCCTTAACCTTACCATTCCGTAGTTAGGCAGGTAAGCAAGTTTTATATGTTGTGGTAATGCCGTTTCAAAATCAATGATCATGTCTGCGATCATTGATTCACCAATACCAAATGTAACCAGTGTACGATGCGCAATATGAGGAACGGTGAATTGTTTTACCAATAAAGCGATCACATCGTTTTCCATCATGCCCTTCATTTCGTGTGGTACGCCGGGCATGCTGATAAATATCTTTCCATCTTTTTCAAACCACATCCCGGGAGCCGAACCACGTTTGTTCTGGATCACTTTGCAATTATCAGGAACCTCGGCCTGCTTCAGGTTCCTCTCTGTTAACGGTCTTTTGAATACCTGTTCAAAAAGATATTTTACATTGGCAAGTGCACCTTCATCAACGATCATCTTCCCATTAAAATATTTACAGAGCAGGGGTTTGGTGATATCATCGGCTGTTGGGCCAAGTCCGCCGGTAAGTAAAATAATATCGGCATGCAAAGCTTCTTCATCCAATGCCTTGCAAATATCATCGGCAATATCGCCAACGGCTACCCGACGTTTTACTTTTATTCCTGCTTTGTTTAATTCCTGTGCCATCCAGGCGCTGTTGGTGTCGACTACCTGGCCAATTAAAAGTTCGTCGCCGATGGTGATGATGGATGCGTTTACCATGTGATTCTTTTAAGTTCGTGAGCCGGCAATCGGCAATCGTGAATCGGCAAAAAACAATTCCTGATTCCTAATTACCGATTACCGATTGCCGATTGCCGATTGCCGATTGCCGATTGCCGATTGCCGATTCTTCTTAATTTTACTGCAAGTTAAAACCAAACATGAGAACATTCTGTTTATTCAGCTTTTTATTAATTTGTCAATTTGCTTTTTCGCAGGATATAAAGGCGAAACTTGGTGCTGCCATCACTAAGCTTGAAGGAGATGAACAATTTAAACATGCGATCATCAGTATGTATGTTGTAGATGGCAAAACGGGAAAGGTCTTGTATGATAAGAATGGGCAGGTTGGTTTGGCGCCGGCGAGTTGCCAGAAGGTTGTTACGAGTGTGAGTGCGTTTGAAATGTTGGGGAAAGATTATCGCTATAAAACAGACGTCGGGTATTTTAAACAGGATTATGATATCACAGGTTTATATTTTATCGGCAGGGGAGATCCAACCCTTGGGAGTTTTCGGTTTGCTTCTACCCGGGAATCCATTTTTATGGAGCAATTAAAAAATGAACTCGTAAAAGCCGGCATAAAAAGCATTGATCATACAATAGCAATTGGTGACAGTATTTTTTCCCCTCAGCCAATACCCGATGGTTGGGTATGGCAGGATATTGGAAATTATTTTGGTGCAGGTGCAGATGCTATTAACTGGCGTGAAAACCAGTATACGATTATCCTGGATGCGGGAAAAGCTGAGGGTGATTCAACTACTATAAGAGGCTTTGAACCTTCTTATGCAAAAATTGATTTTGATAATCGCTGTAAAACGGGACCTCGAAAAAGTGGTGACCAGTCTTATGTATATTTCAGTAGCAACCCAAACCAGGGATTAATACTCGGCACCATTCCATTGGGTGAAAATAATTTCAAAGTTTCTGCAGCAGTTCGTGCGCCGCATGATTATTTTCGTTCAGCTATATTTGATTATTTAGACAAGAACAGGTTTGTTAATCTTGTCGGCTCTGATCTATGGGAAAACAATTATAAAGAAACATTCCTCTATACATATTTATCTCCTCCATTAGACAGCATTAACTACTGGTTCCTCAAAAAAAGCATCAATCTCTACGGTGAAGCATTTGTAAAAACAATTGCTTACCAAAAAACAAAGATTGGCTCTACAGATTCAGGCGTAAATGTGATAAGAAATTTCTGGGTCGATAAAGGAATAGAAAGATCTGCATTAAAGATCATAGATGGCAGCGGCCTTTCTCCTGCAAACAGGTTAACTACGAATGCGCTTGTTACTGTATTACAATATGCAAAACAACGTCCATGGTTTTCTTCTTTCTACAATGCATTACCAGAAATGAATGGAATAAAAATGAAAGATGGTTATATCGGCGGTGTAAGATCATACACAGGTTATGTGAAATCAGCATCGGGCGCTGAATATAGCTTCTCATTCATCGTAAATAATTTCGATGGCAGCCCTGCATCTGCAAGAGAAAAAATATGGAAGGTTCTTGATCTTTTAAAGTAACTTTAATATCACCAAAACTTTATTCTATGCAGGAACAAAATTTTAAAAACCATACAAGGTTTGTCCCATTATATCATTATGTAGCCTTTGCTTTAATAGGTATATTAATTATTTCGTCCCTTATCAGGTTGTATAAAAGCTATGTTTATAATTTCCGTTATTTATGGGTGCCGGGAATGTTTCTTATTATTAGTATTGTGCTTTTATTACTTGCATGGTATGCACGTGTGTTTGCAATTAAAGCACAGGACCGGGCCATTCGTGCTGAAGAAAATCTTCGTTACTATGCAATAACAGGAAACCTCCTTGATCCAAAACTTACCATGAGCCAGATCGTTGCATTGCGCTTTGCTCCAAATAATGAATTGCTTGAACTTGCACATCGTGCGGTAAAAGAAAATTTGTCAGCGAAAGACATTAAGAAAGCGATTAAGGATTGGAAGGCGGATCATCATAGAGCCTAAGGCAATTAAGAATTAATAATTAAGAATTAATAATTAATAAAGAGATCCAACAGTTGAAAGTAGTTTTAAAAATCTTAAGGCTACATTCTTAATTTTTAATTCTTAATTATTAATTCAAGGAAAGTACTTCGCTAATTTCTCAGCCAACTCCGCCGGCATATCACACCGCTTCATCCCTTGGGCATGCATAAAATACAACGTTACCGTTCCGGTATTGAGCAGTTCATCTTTTGCATTGTATATTTCTGAGTGAAAAACAATTTTATGATTTGTTGGTAATTCACGGAGTGTAGTCTTTACAGTAATGAGGTCATCATATTTTGCAGGTCTTAAGAAACGACTGTGAATGTCGATTACAGGCATGATGATTCCCATTGCTTCAATGTCTTTATAAGTATAGCCGATCTGCCTGATGGCTTCTGTTCTGCCGATCTCGTAAAACTGTGCATAATGTCCATGATAAACAACGCCCATCTGGTCGGTAAGTGCGTAGTGGATGCGTATTTGGGTTTCGGTAGTAAACATTAAAATAGTTCTGAATTATGAGTTTTGAATTCTGAGTTGTGTAACATATTTCAAAGATATTTTAGCCTGCAATCAAATAAAGAGATAGGAGTTTGAGATATTAGCCCTAAACTATAATTCAGAATTCAGAACTCATAATTCAGAATTCAAAACTCACTTTCCTGTCATCCCATCCACACTTATCTTCCCCGGCCCGAGCAAAAGAATGGTTAAGAATGCAGCGCCATATAATGTTGCTGATTCTGCTTTCCCGAATATATCTATATCTGCGATCTTAAAGATAATAACGCACATAGTGATGAGTAACGGTATTGAAGCAAGTCTTGTAAACAATCCAAGAATGAGGAAGAGACCACAAAAGAACTCGGCAAATACAACAAGTGCCAATGACATTGTTTGCCCGATGCCCATAAAATTCATGAATTTAGAGGAATAGTCACCAAAATGGATCAGCTTATCATAACCGTGTTTCATGATCAGCATTCCAACGATCAACCTTAAAAAAAGCATGGCAGCATTGAATGCGCCGGCAGAATAGTTAGTGGATAATAATTTTCTCATAGATATTTTTTTGTAAAAATAGGGATAATTTGAAGATTTGAAAATGTGATGATGAAGCCTCGAAAATTTAATTGTATTAATTGGGCGTGAAAAAGAAAATGAGTTTTGAAGATTTTATTAATGAATACAGGCTCGTAAAAAAAATGCCACTGATTCACTGATTTTATTTTAATCAAAAAAGAAATAATCAGTGAACCAGTGGCAAAAAATATGATGTTAAAGTGCTTTCATCTTCAAATCAACTCATCTTCAAATTTTCAAATCAAAAGTTCTTTTATCAATCCTTTAACAGCAAAATAAAAATAGTTTCGTTTTGTTTACAGCTGCGAACCAATTTTTCTTTTGGAATAGTGTTTGTTAAACGCAGCACTGATTTACATTTGCAAAAGTAATTCTGAAATTAACCCACCATGATTAAACAAAAATTCTTCTTTACACTGTTGTGCACAGCAGTATCTCTTTCCGTATTCTCCCAGGCCACACACAATATTACTGATCCAGAAAAGGAATATAAGGAAGTAAAAGAGATGATCATGAAGGAACAGTATGCATTGGCTTATCCTTTAACAAAGGAACTGAAGCTAAAGTATGCTGATAATACAGTAAGCGATCATGCATATCTTAATGAAGATGTAAACTTCTATTATATCGTTTGCGAACTTAAGCTCATGCAGGATGTGGGGCAGGAGGATGCAGAAAGATGCATTCACGACGTAAACAATGAACCACGCAGGCAGATACTGAGTTTTCATCTCGGTCATTATTATTTTCTGAAAAATGATTTTGAGAATGCCATTACAGCCTTTGATCGTGCCGGTTATGATAACCTTAACAACGAACAGATCGCAGATGCGAAATATGAAAAAGCATATGCTTACTTCAACTTAAAACAATTCGCAAAAGCAAAACCTTTGTTCAACGAGATCATACAGATCAGGTCGAATAAGTATTTCATTCCGGCAAATTATTATTATGGATTCATCGCTTATTCTGATAAGGAGTATAATGAAGCATTGAAGTCATTTAAGTTGGTTGAAACAGACCCGGCGTACGAAGGCGTAGTGCCATACTATATAGCCGAGATCTATTATTTCCAGGGGAAGAAAGATGAAGCCCTTAAGTATGGAGAAAGCATTTTATCAAAAGGAGGTTCGTTGTATTATGAAAAACAATTGAAACTTTTATTGGGCCAGCTTGCTTTTGAAAAGAAGCAATATCAAAAAGCGCTGCCTTTACTGGAAGATTATGTGAACAGCAGCGATAAAGTAACAAAAGAAGTATTGTATGAACTCAGCTTTTGTTACTATAAAGAAAACAAGACTGAAAAAGCAATTGAAGGATTCAAGCAGCTTAGCAACGAAAAAGATTCAATGGGGCAGAACAGTATGTACCTGCTCGGTGACCTGTACCTGAAAACGGGGCAGAAGGAAAATGCAAGAAATGCTTTCCAATATAGCGCTTTCAACAGCAGCAATAAAACGCAGCAACAGGTTTCGAGATTCAATTATGCTAAACTTTCTTATGAACTCAGTTATCAGGATATAGCATTGAGTGAAATGAAAAAATACCTCTTTGATTATCCAAATTCAGAGTATGATACGGAAGCCAAGGAGATATTGGTAAACCTGTTGGCCAATACAAATAATTTCAGTGATGCCCTTGCTTTGTATCAATCATTTAAACAACCCACGGCGGCTATGCAAAAGGTTTATCCACGCATTTTGTATGGCAGGGCGATCGAATTTATAAACGATCAAAAATTGCAGGATGCGGATGAATTGCTGGATAAGGTAATAGCAAATCCACTTTCAGGCAACATCGTTCCTTATGCAAATTTCTGGAAAGGAGAAATTGCCTACAGGCAACAGCGTTATGATGAAGCCATTCGCTTCATAACGATCTTCCTTCAGTCAGGTGTACAGGCATCGGGCGAAGCAACTTACAGTGCAGCGAGATACAATCTTGGTTATAGCTGGTTCCAGAAAGAAAATTTTAAAAACGCATTGGCAAGTTTTGAACCGGTAGCAAAAAATGCTTCTGTTACTTCTTCTTACACAGAGCTGGATGCATATACCAGAAGCGCCGATTGTTATTATATGCAGAAAGACTTTGCAAAAGCAGGCAGTATGTATGATTATATGATCAATAATGCTTTGCCGCAAAGTGATTATGCACTTTATCAAAAAGGAATGATCGCCGGCATAAAGAGCAGTACTGAAAAAATAAAAATATTGAATTCCGTTTCACGCCAATATCCTAAAAGCAATTTGCTGGAAGATATCAATATGGAAATAGCGCTTACTTATATTGCTGATGAAAAATTTAAAGATGCTGTTCCCTATTTGAACAATATCATTAACTCAACTTCCAATGAAGCCGGTGGATTAAAACCCAAAGCATATCTGAAACTGGGTCTTTCTTATTATAACAATAACGATAATCAAAATGCATTATCTGCTTACCAGCAATTGATACAAAAATACCCGCAATCACCCGAATCAGGTGAAGCATTGGGCATCATTAAGAATATTTATGTAGAAGATGGAAAGCCGAACGAATACCTCGACCTGATGCGTAAGAATGGCGTTGTTGTTTCAGTTACTGAAGCAGATTCAATTACCTATACTGCTGCGTCATTGAAATATGAAGCCAATGATTGTGCAGCTGCAGTAGCTGGGTTTAATAATTATCTTTCAAAGTTTGAGAATGGTGCGTTTGCATTAGAAGCGAATTATTTCAGTGCAGATTGTTCTCAAAAAAGTAAAGATTGGCCAAATGCTATAAAAGGATATGATTATGTAAACAGCAAGGGGTTGAATAAATATTTTGAAAGGGCAACACTTGAAGCTGCCCGCATCAATTATTTTGAATTGAAGAATTATGCCGATGCAAAAAAATATTTTGAATCGTTGCGTGGCAATGCAGTGAACCAGGATAATTTACTGGAAGCGTTGCGTGGGTTGGTTCGTTGTTATTACTTATTAAAGGATTACAGCGCAGCCAATGATGCTGCCAAAGATATTTTAACCAAGAAGGGTACAAGTACCGACGACAGGTCCATTGCATTTTTAGTATTGGGTAAATCTCAGCAAATAGCGAATGATTGTAATGCAGCCATCGCTTCTTTTAAATCCTGTGCAGCTATTAATAAAACAGCATGGGGTGCAGAAGCAAGGTATGAAATGGCTCATTGCCAGTTTATATCAGACAATTTAGCTGTAGCAGAAAAATCAGCTTTATCTGTTATCAAAGAAACCGGCTCATATGACGAATGGGTAACGAAATCATATATTTTACTCGGTGATATTTTTATGAAGCAAAAAGATTATTTCAATGCAAAGGCGACCTATGAAAGTGTTGCAAAGAATGCAGCTATTGCAGAATTGAAAACAGAAGCGCAACAAAAACTGGATGCTGCTATCGCTGAAGAAAAACAAAATTCTAAAATCGGTAACTAAACAAATATGAACCCATTAAATTCTTTCAAAACAAAAAATAATACTATGCATCAAAAGCTGGCATTACTTGTTGTTACATTGTTTGTTTCCGCGGGCCTTATGGCACAACAGGGCAGGGATACCACAAAGAAACAAAGCATCAATATTGTTTCGTCTTTTAAACCTGTATTGCGTAATGCTGTAAAAATAAATTTCTCCGGCTCGCAATTGAATGCCGATACATCAAAGAATGTGAAGGCGTATGATATCCCTTCGCAGAATTTATTTTATGCTTACCAGGCGATCCCGTTAAAAGCACTTGCTATGGAGCAGGATAGCAATCTTTACCTCGGCAACCGTAATTTTATAAAAGCAGGCTTTGGAAATTATACTTCTCCTTTGGTAAAAGTTGGACTTGGTCTCGGTGATGGTAAAACCTACCTGGCAAATGCGTATGCAAGTTATACCAGTTCGAATGGGAATATTACCAACCAGGATTATTCAAAGCTTAGTGTAAAGGCAGCAGGAAGTTATTTTTTAAAGAACAATGAAATATATGCTTCTGCAGGAACCAGCAGGGATGAGTACTATTTATATGGATATGATCATGCAATTATTTTTCCAAAAAGAAAAGACATACGCCAGCAATTCCAGCAAATAGATTTAGCAGGAGGTGTACGCAATACAGCCAGTACAGATTTTAATGTTAGTTACAATCCCAACTTTCAGGCAAACTTTTTTACCAATAAGGATAGGTTAAGTGAAACTACAGTAATCGTTGATATACCAGTTGAACTAAAGTTTAGTAAAAGCTTCGTTGCAAAGTTGGATGCAAAAGCTGATCTAACGAAATACAGTACCCGAGGTTTGACACCTAATTATAATGTTACCAATAATGTTGAACAGCTGCAACCATCACTGGTATACAATTCACCCAGGTTGATTGTAAATGCCGGTGTGATACCAGTGTGGGACAATGGTAAGTTTGAATATCTTCCAAACGTTTTCGCAGAAGCGCAAATACAGCAAAAGGTTTTTATGATACAGGCCGGTTGGGTGGGGCGTATTATTAAGAATACCTATCGCAATCTTTCAGAGATCAATCCTTATATCTCACCGCTTACTTCACAAACGAATACTAGGGAAGTTGAGTTTTACAGTGGCATCAAAGCTACTGTTGGCAAACATTTCAATTTTAATGCAAAGGTTGGATTTGTGCATTATAAAAACTTCGCACTGTTTGTAAATGATATCAGCTTTGGCGAATATTCCAGTAATAATTTTGTAGTAAACTATGAACCTAAAATGCAAAGCCTGCGTGTGCATGGTGATATCAGTTATATCAGCCAGGAGAAGTTTACTGCAACCGCCGGCATTACATTGAATGGTTACACAGGTTTGGATGCAAATGCAAAAGCCTGGAATACGGTACCGATGGAGTTTACTGGTTCTGTTCGCTGGAATGCATTCGAAAGATTATTATTTAAGGGGGATTTTTATTTGTTTGGTGGGGGTAAGTATCTTGGTAATGATGCAGTGAGTCATGCATTCTCCGGGGGCTCGGACCTCAGTGCAGGGGCTGAGTATAAAATAACCAGGCAGTTCAGTGCATTCTTTGATGTGAACAATATCTTTAATAACAAATACGAACGCTGGCACAATTACCAGGTTTATGGGGTAAATTTTATTGGAGGGGTTATCTTTCATTTTTAAAAGAAGCCTACATTTGCTGCATGGAAGAACTGATAGAATTGTATTTGTTTCAGTATAAGAAATGCCCGTTGCCGCAGATCGGCTCATTGATCGTAAAAGAAGGCAATGCTGTTGCCTGGCACGGTGATAATAAATTATCGGCGCCGGTTCCCCAGATAGAATTATCAGCAGATACGATGCTGGCTGATCATTTCATAGCATTCATTGCGTCGCAGAAAAAAATATCAATCGGAGAAGCTTCTCTCTCTTTACAGAAGTATTGCCAGGACCTTCTGAAGTTAAATACTTATAAAGAAATGAAACTGGAGCAGGCAGGCCGGTTTTATATTGACCAGGCAGGCACGCTTGTTTTTAAACAGGAAACATTGGTGAAAGAGTTTTTGCCAACGGTTAGCATACAAAGAATATCACGTTCCAAAACCGCATCGCACAACATCCGGGTAGGAGATACAGAAACTACTACTGAAGCAATGACTGAATTTTACCATGAAAAGGAAAAAGTAAAAAGAGAAACATGGTGGATCGGGGCTTTGGTCTTAGCGCTTGCAACAGCTGCTATTTTGTATTTGTATTTTAAGGATCATAGTTTCAATGAGAATTTTGGGAACGTGCAGCCGACGAGTATTACTCCGGTGGAGAAGACCTACCAGTAGTTTTTTAAAACTACAGGTTAAAAAAATCTTGTTTCACGCAAAGGCGCAAAGATTCGCAAAGGCGCAATTTTTTCTATAGAGTAAGGTACGTGATTTCCTAATTATAAATTATTTACCATTCTGTGGATACCATCTTTTAATAGGGGTACATTAAAATTTATCAATAGGCCTAATTTAATATTGGTGATCCTTAGATAAGTTAATAGTTGTTTGTAGTGAACTTCAGCCAGTGCCTCTATTGATTTAAATTCAATAATGATTTTATCGCAAACTATTAAGTCAGGAACAAAGCCAATCCCCATATCTATTCCTTTATGGATAACTTTTATTCCTTTTTGCCTTACATATTTTAAATTAAGTTTATGCCATTCATAGCAAAAAATTTCTTCGTATACACTTTCAAATAATCCAGGGCCATATTGTTTATGGATATTAAAGCATATTCCTACAACTAATTTTGATATTTCATTTTCACTCATAAGCTTTTCTTTTGTCTTCGAACAAAATGTTGTGTGTAATAGGATAAAAATCTTTGCGCCTTTGCGTGAAATTCTTCTAAAACAAATTCTTCTCAAAGGGTAAATCCACACATTTTTACAGGAATATCAACTTCACCCGATGGTTGAATAGCCTGCCCTGTATTCCTTTTCTTATAATTATAAATAAATTGTTTTCTTTGCACCGAATTTCTTAAGCATGATTCATTATACACATTGTCCTGTTTGTAAATCTGATGCGATCAAACCTGCATTTTCAGCAAAAGATTTCACTGTTACCAAAGAAGATTTCTCAATATGGAAATGTGATCACTGCACTGCCATGTTCACACAGGATATACCCACACAGGAAACAATTGGAAAATATTACCAGTCGGAAAATTATATTTCACATAGTGATACACAAAAGGGGTTCATCAATCAAATGTATCACCGCATCCGTAAACGGACGCTTATAAAAAAAATGCAGCTGGTTAAAAATGAAACTGGTTTGAATAGCGGTAATATTTTAGATGTTGGTTGTGGCACAGGCGCATTCTTAAATACCATGCAGCAATCTGGATGGAAGATCACCGGACTGGAGCCGGATGAAGGAGCAAGAAAAACAGCACAATCATTATACAATATTCAACCACTGGCATCACAAAAAATATTTGAGCTTCCTCAAAATAATTTTAATGCCGTTACCATGTGGCATGTACTGGAACATGTGCACCAGTTGCATGAATATGTTGCACAGTTAAAGAAAATGATAACCAACGAGGGAAGAATATTTATTGCTGTTCCTAATTATACATCCCATGATGCGGATGTTTATAAAGCTTATTGGGCAGCGTATGATGTTCCCCGTCACCTGTATCATTTTTCACCAAAGAGTATGTCGGTATTAATGGAAATGCATGGAATGAAAGTAAAAAAGATCAAGCCCATGTGGTTCGATAGTTTTTATGTGAGCATGCTGAGTGAACAATATAAGAATGAAAAGGGGAATATAGTGAAAGCGTTTGTGGTTGGATTGATGTCGAATCTAAGAACGCTGTTTAATAAAACGAGGTGCAGTTCGGTTATTTATATGATTGAAAAGCTATAAGCTATTAGCTTCAAGCTGCAAGTCTTTATTTTACTTCGCAAGTTGTACTACTAACCCGATGTTATTAAATTAATGAAAACGCTCTTATGAGCTATGTCGACTTGTAGCTTAAAGCTTATAGCTTGTAGCTTTCCTTAATTGATTCTTACTTCATACATCTTCGGCCAACGCTTACCGGTAATCAACATCGTTTTCTTTGTACTGTCATAAGCAATTCCGTTCAATACATCTGAGTTTGCAAATCCACCATTAACAATTCTTCCATCCGCACCTGCAAGATTGCTCATATACATTTCGCCAACAACATGCCCGCTTTCAGGATCAATTTTTATGATACGATTGGTGTTCCACACATTACCCCATACAAAACCATCGATCCATTCCAGTTCATTCACATCTTCTACCTGGCCCTTGTTATCTACAACAGCGAGCGTATTTTTTACTTTGAATGTTTCAGGATCTACAAAATATAAATTGGTGGGACCGCCGATATCAATGATCAGGTCGGTACCATTATTGGTCATGCCCCAGCCTTCGTATGGCCAGTTAAATGTTTTGATGGGTTGCTGAATATTTTTGATGTCGTATACATATCCAACATGTTCCTGGTAGGTGAGCTGGTAAATTTTGTCCTTCAGGATCGTGATGCCTTCACCAAAAAGCCGGTCTTCCAGTTTATGCTTTTCCAGGGCCACGCCAAGTCTTGGATCGCAATACCAAAGACTTGATCTTGTATATTCGCCGGAGCTTTCATACAGCCTTCCATTGTGCAATTCCAGGCCTTCGGTAAAGGAACTGGTATCATGTGGGAACTCGCTTAAAACAGTATAACCAATAGGTTTAGGTGCCGGAATTCCGGTGGCCGGGGCCGGAGGCGTTGTATCGTTGGCGTTATTGTCATCATTTTGCTTACTATCCGGGTTACACGCTGCCAGTAACACGATAAAAGAAAGGGTAATTATATACTTCATTATAAGCGTTTTAGCTGCAAAAATAGGCAACTGGCCCTGACTGCTTTGAAAATTCTTTAAAATAAAAGACTAAAATGTTTTCTTTTCTGGAAATTGTTTCTATTTTTGATCTACCTCTGAGCCGGATATTCTCTTTTTTCACAACTAGTTAATGCCGCTCATCTTCCAATGTTACAGTCTACTGTACGCATCCTCATGTTTGTGCAATTTCAAATCCGTGTAAAAATTCAAGCAATTTTGATCTATCTGTAATTTCAAATCCGTGTAAAAGCACCAGCCTATATCATATTGAAAAATGATTTAATTATTTAATCATTTTTAATATCAACGGGGATGAAGCGTTTTTTACAAGTACTGGTTGTTTGTTTTTGTTTTTCAGGTGTGCAGGCACAACGTGTATGTGCAACACCGGATTATAACTTAAATGCTAAACGTAACTACGTTGCACGCGAAAGTGCAGGTTCAAATATATATTCAAGGGATACGACTGCCAACGAGATCATCACGATACCGGTAGTAATACATTTGCTTTTTAATACTGCGGTTCAAAATCTCAGTGATGAACAAATACTTTCTCAAATTACTTCGCTTAATAATGATTACCGCAGGCTGAATGCAGATGCTGCCAATACACCAGATGCTTTCAAAGCGTATGCAGCAGATACTAAGATCATGTTTTGCCTGGCGCAGGTAGATCCTACAGGTCGTGCCACAAGAGGCATCATTCGCAAGCATACCGATCTTGAATATTTTCTTGGTGATGATGGAATGAAATTCTCAGGTTCGGGTGGTGATGATGCATGGGATTGTAAAAAATATTTAAACATCTGGGTATGTAATATGTTTGGAAGAGCACTTGGTTATGCAACAGCACCAGGCGGTTCTCCGCAATTAGATGGTGTTGTAATTAACTACGATGTGTTTGGAACAACCGGGATACTGCGTGATCCTTTTGATAAGGGCCGTACAGCAACACATGAAGTTGGTCATTGGCTCGGATTAAAACATGTATGGGGAGATGAAAGTTGTGGCAGTGATGATGTGGATGATACACCAAGACAACTGAGTTATAATTTTAATTGCCCGACATTTCCTCATGTTACATCATGTTCGGTTAACGGCAACGGAGACATGTTTATGAACTACATGGATCTTACAAACGATGCATGTATGAATATGTTCACACATGGCCAGGCAATAAAAATGAGATCATTGTTTGCAAATGGTGGCGCAAGGAATTCGTTTTTGAATTCTTATGCATGCGACAGCAGTCTTGCAAGCGGCGCCCCGCTTCCTGATGATACATTGCCTGTTGCAAAACCGAAAGGCGAAATACGGGTGTTCCCAAATCCTGTAAAGGATATGATTACGATAACACCGATCAATGAATATGTACTCACCGGTAAAAATTGTACCGTGTTCAATATGGCTGGTATGAAACTTTTACAACAAACATTGAATTCAGAAAGGCCCGTGCTTGATCTTTCAAGACTGGCTGCAGGAGTATACGTTTTAAAAATCGGGCAGGGGGGAGATAAGCGGATCGTGAAGATCATTAAAATATAAAATAAGTTTTTTGGAATATGCAATCGTGAAGTGGCTGGCTTTTGGCGGTCACTTTTTTTGTTGCTTCCAGCTGAGTGTATGGTTGGGGTTGTTTCACGCAAAACAAAAAAGATAACATGCATAAGTTCGCTAAGAAAGCCTTGCGGTCTTTGAGAAAGCTTGCCTCTTTACGTGAAATTCTTTCAAAGCTTATTCTTTTCAAAATGTGTAAAATGAAAAAATCAATGAATCAGTGGCAAGTAACACAGATTTACATAACTTGATAAAAATTTAGGTCAGTAACCAGATGAGATATTTTTGTTTTCTTTTGATTGGAATTGTTTTTTTCAATTGTACCGTCGCCCAGCAAACTTCGCCCCGTCCCAAAATAGGGCTTACACTAAGTGGCGGCGGCGCCAAAGGACTTGCTCATATTGGTATTCTTAAAGCGATCGATTCAGCCGGTTTAAAAATTGATTACATCACAGGTACGAGTATGGGCGCTGTTATGGGTGCCTTATATGCTATTGGTTATTCAGGTGAACAGATCGAAAAGATCGTAAGAAAAAATGATCTTGATATCCTGTTAAGTAACCAGCTTTCATTGCGATCATTAAGTATAGAGGAAAAAGAAGAGTATGGAAAGTATGCGATCGAATTGCCTTATACAAACCATAAACTTCGTTTGCCCGGAGGATTGCTTGATGGCCAGGAACTCTCATTTAAATTTTTAGAACTGTTCTTTCCTGTACACAACATAAAGGATTTTAGCAAGTTTGATATTCCTTTTAAATGTATCGCTTCAGATATTACCACCGGGCAGGCTGTTGTGCTGGATACCGGTGATATCGTTACCGCAATAAAAGCAAGTACAGCAATACCAACCATATTTGCACCCGTTGATTATAATGGTTACAAATTGGTAGACGGTGGCCTCACAAGAAATTTCCCTGTAAAAGATGTAAAAGAAATGGGCGCCGATTTTGTAATTGGAAGTACCGTTACAGCTGGCTTATCAAGTAAAGAACATCTTAATTCCTCTCTTGATATTTTACTTCAACTTGCTTTTTTTAAAGAGGCAGAAGATTATAAAACTGAATTACCCCTTTGCAATATTTGTATAAAACATGCAGCCGCAAAATATAATATGGGTAGTTTTGGCAGCGCCGACAAACTTGTTGACATAGGAATTAAAGAGGGCCGCGATATCTATCCTGTTTTCAAAAAACTGGTAGATTCATTGGATAAAATTTATGGCCCATCGGATTTTAAACTAAACAGGTTGCCAAAAAAAGATTCTGTTTTTATCAGTGATTATGAAATAAGAGGATTACAAAAAACAACAAGTGTGTTCTTCAAGCATTCAATGGATATGCAGATGCGCAGGTCTTATTCACAAGCAGATATTTCAAAACTGGTGCGCAAGGTATTCAGTACACGTTATTACAGTAGTATCAATTATTATCTTGAAACATTGCCTGATAGTTCTGCGAAGATCATTTTTAATGTAAAAGAAAATCCATCTACTTATGCAAAGCTCAGCGTTCACTATAATGATTTTGCGGGCATCAGTGTTATAGGCAACTTTACTACACGTGATCTTTTATCACGTTATTCACGCAGCATGGCAACCGTTAGTATCGGGGAGAATTCACATATTAAAGGAGAGCACCTGCAATATTTTGGTTACAAAAAAAATATAGCTGTTATCCCTAAATTCCAGTTCGAAAGTTTTAAACTGAACAACTATTCCAATTTCATTAAAACGGGGCAATACAGGCAACTGAATTATTTAGGAGAATTAAGAGGAGAATATTCCAGCAATCCAGCAGTGCTTGCCGGGCTCAGTACAAGATATGAAAGGATACAATTCAAACCCTTGATCCTTACCAATTATGAAATAAGCGGTAAGAATGATTTCTTTACGTCGCTGGTATTTTTTAAAGTAAACACACTTAATAAATTTCTTTATCCAAACAGGGGCGTTAAAATACATGCTGAATTCGGACTCGTTTATAACCAGCATCCAAAGGTGAAATTCATTGCCAATGGCGTACCCATAACAAACCTTGATTCACTTGGTATCAGTTATGATAATTATCAAAAGATGTTTCTAAGCGCAGAAGCTTACCTGCCCCTCAGCAGTCGCACAACTATTTATACCATGCTTCAATCGGGTATCAACTTCAACTATAAGCAAAGTCTTGTAAATAATTTTCAGATTGGTGGATTGACCAAGACAGTGAGGAACCAGGTAATATTTGCAGGACTGAATGAAACAACCATCAATGCACCAAGCGTAGCGGCATTGATGCTTGGGTTAAATGTAAAACTTGCAAAGGGCATTTACCTGATGGCGAAAACAAATGCATCTGTGAATAATTTTGTAAGCTATGATCACCAGTTAAAACTCGATAACTGGATAACCGGCCATGCATTAACTTTCGCATATAACTCGCCGATAGGCCCCCTGGAAGTTAGTGTGATGTACAGTGACCAATCGGGTAAGGTTTTGACTTATGTAAATTTTGGAGTGCCTTTTTAAGGGGTAATTTTAACAACAATTATTAGCTTAATAAATTACCTTCAGTTAATAATTAATTCAACCCCTTATGTTATTCCCCTTTTTCTTCTTTGTTATTTTAGCCATTGCAGCCTGGGTATCTTATCTTGTTGCATCTGGTACATATAAAAGCATGGTACGATCAGAGTTTAAATACGCCCGGCTGTTGCAGGTGGTAATTTTTATTGTGGGATTTGTCACAGTATGCATAGTAGGGGCGTTCATCCTGTTTCTTAGTTTTCCAATACAACGGTAATTATCACTACAATTTCATCTTCCGTATTAACCATTCTGCAAAAAGAAGGTTTGGTACAAAACCCATCCATGCATCGATCATATATAATGTCAATGGGTCAAAATGAAAAAGATTTCCAAGAATGATCTTCCATGTCCGTAATGTAATGGCTGAACAGGTAAGTGCAAAGCTGCGTATCATAAAACGCTTGTGTGTCTTAATATCTTTTGATCTTATTGCTATAACCGCTTTCAATGTAAATGAAAACCAAAGGATGTCAAGAATAATAAAAGCGATCTTTGAAGGTAAGTGCCCGTTCGCATAAAAAGCCATGATCATGGCAGCTGGAAAATTGATAAAAAATATATTATAGGCGTACAGCTTGCCCATAAACCTGTGTACCCGCCTGTGATGTTTTAAAACATAGTTTGAGAATTGCGTAAACCCTGCACACAAAGTAAGAATGCTTGAAAATACATGCGTATAAAATGCAAATTTCCACAAGGGGATGCCGATGTAATCCTGTTTGAATCTTAAAAAACCAACATCATCTCTAAAACTAAAATATTGTGATATGGCCAACAGCATGGCGAAGGTTGCCGTACATAAAAGGAAATAGATAACTATATCCCTGCTGATATTTTTTATAACTGCTTTCAATGAATAATATTACTCAAAATAATAAATAGATCATGACCATTTGTTTTCAATCTCATTTTTACAGATGCATTAACTAAATCTATGTGAGTAGAGTATAATTCAGACAGAATGAAATGTTCAATATTCGACGTACAATGTTCAATGCTCACCTGTAATGCATTTGAATATTGAACATTCATTTTGACTTTCAGTTATCAAAGCTTTTTAAGTATCATTATAAACATTGAGTAGAATACAGCCTCTCCCACAAATAAAAGGGTGTTTTCACCTCCCTGAATGGCATAACCGCTTTGTATATTCGGGTTGACAAAATCCTGGTCATTCTTTACTTAAATTTTACTATAAACATAAAATAGTTATTCAAAGAATATGACAACAACAATTAAAATCAGGCCAGCTGCAAGAGGCGGTAAATTTCTTGGCCATGATGCAGCAGCAGTTAACAGCGGGTATAGTGCTATGGCTGCTATCCTCGATATTGAAACTTTTGAAGTTATTGATGCTGGTTTTGTAAATGCAAATCCACCGGCAGATCCGGGACCTCCGGCCCTGATGGAACCTATAAGCAGGAGTGAACCTTTCGTTACTGATCCAACCACCGTTAGTATAACGTTGAAGGTAGATATAGACAGGCCAACTACATTTTTAATAGCTGTTGCCGGGCCTTTGAGTTTTGCTTACCAGGATCGTGTTTCTTTGGGAGCTGTAACTGTGTTACCCGGTATAAACATTGGTGATGATGGTAATTTACCCGAAGGACTTGTATTTGAAATTCCCGGCCTTTGTATCAGTGATGTTCATTCTATCTTAAGCGGCAATCAATTATCTGCATTTGCAACAGTAACGATGATGTGTGGCTGCAAAATAAGCACCGCTCCTCCGCCGGTTTATTGGCCACCAACAGATTTTGATATCTCACTTGTTGCACGAACATCCAAAAATGTTTCTTATAAATTCCCAATGAGTTTTGATACCAAGGTTCCGAGTTCATTTAGCGGTAGCTGGGCCAATCCTGCGCCGGAAGATACAATAGTAGAAGCATGGATCAGTGCCTCTCAGCCAAAACTTGGCAACCAGGGAACTTACATGATCATTTCCCGGGGTAATGATCAAAAGCAAGACATGTTGATCAAAAAAATAAGTGATTTTTTAAAACAGGATAAAAAGTAGTGGAGTAAGTATTACCTATGTTGCAGCAATTATTTATTAAAGAGAATATGTAATAAATAAATTGCTGCAACTTTTTTATTTTAATTACAGTTTGATTTGCTTAATACGTCATTGCAGAATTTGGTTCTATTGAAATTTCAAACTGTCAATACTTTATTACGACCGATAAACAAGAAGATTATTTTTTTGCTGCTTTCTTTTTTACTTTGGATACCGTTTTTGTCTTTGCAACTTTTTTACTGTTCTCAGGCCTTGCATGTTTTGGTTCATATACTCCCAGTTTTCCTCCACCTGGCAAACTAAGGTGTGTTAGGTTTCCCCAGGGTTGATTTACTGCCGGACTACAGGTGATCTTATGCTTCTTCATTTCTTTAATGAATGCATTGATGTCATCACACATCAGGTAAAATTCATGCAGCCCATTTTCATCTGATGGATGTATAGCGACCTCAGCAGGGGGGAGACCAAAAATGAGCCAGCCACGGCCAACATCAACATTGGTGAACTTAAGTACGTTCTTAAAAAATGCTTTGTCTGCTTCCGCATCAGCACTGTAAATGATTGAATCGGCCCCGGTGATCATGGTTGTATGGTTTTTTGTTTGAAATCTTACGTTGGAATTAAAAATTAAGAATTAAAAATTAGTGGACCATGCAAATTTGAAACAACCATTCATTTTTAATTTTTAATTCAATAGAGCCGATTCTTTCAATGATATCTTTTTGGCATTTAATAATAAATGTACTTTTTCACTGCAACATTTCCATAGCTATCAGTCTGTGTTTCCGATATAATGCGGTTATCATTATCAAAAGTATAAGTTGTGTTCACCGTTTCCGTTGTACCACTACCCGGGTAAAAATATGTTGCCGTTATCGGGCAATTTTTTGGGAGTCTTTGACGGTAAGTGGGCCACAAGCTATACCAGTTTGGCTCAATCGTATTGTAGGTGTATGTTATTATTAAGTTTGTATTTCCGGAAGCAGTCATTATTTCTGTATCTGTTGCCAGGTTCCCGTTAGCATCATATGTATAATTATTCTTTTTCCACATCACAGCGCCTCCCGGCAATGAATAATCATAAAAGAGTTCCTGCGCTACCTGGCCGTTAGCATTGTAAATTAATTTGGTTGTGCTTGAATCATCAGTATCATTATATTGAAACGTGCTATCAACTTTTTGATCGCTATTGAGGTATGAAAACTCACGTATGGTAAGCTGGTTGTTATTCATAATATCCACTGTAGCGCTTGTAGTTCCATTATAGCTAAATAAGAACTGTAGCGTGGAAGTAGTAGAGATATTACTTACAATTCTTCCATCGGCATCATAAGAAACGGTGAAGCTGTCGATCCTGTTATAAGGAGGAACATTTGTCAAATCCTCTATATAAGTTTTAATTTTTGTTGAAACAGTCGAACGTCCTGCATCATTTTTCTTACAGGAAAAAATGAACGATAAACATACAAATAACAGTACTTGCTTTAGGGTTGATAATGTTTTCATTTTTTTTGATTTTGGTAAAATAACCGGGTAGATTCGTGATCAATAACTTTTATAAATATAAAATTTAGTTTCTAATATTCAAACTATATAGAAAGACTGGTGCTGAATTCATTTACAACCTGTTCTCGATTCGTTATTGCAAGGAACGAAGCAATTCCGTTGATAAAAGATTGCTTCCTTCCTCGCAATGACGTTTTTTGGGACAATCTGAAATATTACTGAGAGATCATTGCAACTTATCTTCCCCTAAAAATCAAATAAGAAATAAAAGATCCACCCAACAGGCCGCCCAAAATATAATAAGCAAAATTTGTTTCCTCCAAAGGATATGCAATATCAAAGCCGGTGCTTTGTGTCATCATTGAAAAATAATCTTTAATGGAATGATACCTGTAAAAAAGAGCGATCAGCACGCATAATATTGTAATGAACATCGATAGGAACCTGTTATTTGCTGAAATGATCGGGGATACAAGCCAGGTTGCTACAATAAAAAGAGGTGTAAGCGCCACCACAAAACAAAATATCATCAACGATCTGAATTCGATGATCGCATCTGTTGAAGGATAAATGGCCCTGTTCACACCGGGAAGCAGTATTTTTAAAATTGCATCATAAAAAAGATAAGAGAGCAGGAATAATAAAGCAGAACTGATCAGTGTTGGCGCCGTTAAGTTTGATGAATTATTCATTGTTACAGGATTTAGAAATTGACAATTGTCAATTGTCTTTGAATGACTTTACTACCATTACAATCGTAGGTATCAACAACAATGCAAACGTCATTGGCAGGAACCAAGACCCGGGCCCGTCGGATTTTCCAATCACAGTTAAATAAGTAATTAAAATGATCGTAGTTAATATGATCATGATGGATACTTTTAAAAACCGGAAAATTTTTACAGCAGAACCATATTGACGTGCGGCATTCTCTTCTGTTATTCTGACTGTGTAATTAAAAATATGAGGATACTTGCTTAGCTGTGTTATTCCAAAAAATATAATCGTTCCGATAATTGGTATTAATAAGAGCGTTTCTTTTCTCCCATAATCATCGGGTTTACCAGACATGCCAAAATGTGTTGGAATGATCGGGGGCAGTTTAACGAAAACATAAATGGTAAGCGCCCACATGATGAAGAATAAAACATAACCAAGCATATCAAGGTTCTTATCAAAACCCGATAGAGTAAGTTTTATTCTTGGCCTGTCTTCCATGATATGCATTTATGATAAAGTTAGTGATTTATATTTAGCGGGATTTTACCGCCGGGAACATGAGTAAGGGTGTTTACGCGGAGAAAATAGCTTAGCGTCCCTGCGGTAAAAAATCAATATTTTATTGTTGCAGCAATCATCAGTTTCTGAACATTGTCCATTTTACTTTTTTAGTATGCCCTTCTCCACACTTTCGTTAATTAACTGTTCAGCATATTTCCAGATTGATGTCGAACCATTTTCAATTACTTTTTTCTTTTCATAAACTTTCTGATACGGCACATTAAATTCTGCCCATGTTCCCCCATTATTTGAAGTGTTTTGTAGCAATGGTTCAAACCGATCCATCGACCTGGCAAATTTTGCTTCATCGGTGATACCGTCTTCAAATTCTTTCCATACTGCAATGAATTCCTCTGCCTGTTCTGCTGGTAAAAGACCAAAAATGCGTTTTGCCGCAATGAACTCTTCGTCGGTGTTGGTATGATTTTTTACAGTGTCATAAATAAAAGTATCGCCAGCATCAATTTCTACAATGTCGTGGATCAAAACCATCTTTACCACTTTAAGAATATCTATTGGCTTGTTGGCATGTTCTGCCAATACAATGGTCATCATGGCCAAATGCCAGCTATGTTCTGCATCATTTTCATTCCGGTCGCTGTTGAATAATTTGGTTTTGCGTTGAATGTATTTCAACTTGTCGATCTCCTTTATAAAAGCTACTTGTTTTAATAAATTGTCAGTTTGCATGTTCCCGAAAATTTCATTTGTTAAGCGAAGGTTTAATTTTTATTTTTCATGGCTCTTATTAGTTTATCATTGCGCCTGTCTGCCCTGTCATTTTGTAATGATATTACGGCCCATACCGCAGCAGGTATCCAGCCAATAAGCGTGATCTGCAAGATGAAACAAATAATGGCGGTAAATATTCTGCCGCGGAGAAAAAAAGATAGGAAGGGGAAAAATATTGCTATTAGTGTCATAACATGGAAGATTATACTTTTCTAAATATTATACAGCTTTGATTAAGCTTTTGCCACCGTCATACTATTGCAGATTTGGAGAATTTTACCAACTCCTATGCTGCAAGACCGTTACTGTAAGTTTTTGCTTATTTCATAAATATTAAAGTCATAATTATCGCCATTAATTATGTACCAATGATACATAGAAATAATTTCGTCTTGATTATCATTATCAAAATCATAAACGTAAAAACTTACGTCAGGGGGAAAGCCAAATCTAAAATGTTTTTTTGTAAGAATTAAATTGTTATGGGTTTTGATTTCAAAGTCAAACCCTTCTTCATTGTCGCATTTGATGCTTAGTAAATAGTCATTTCCCCCGATTTTTATTTTTTTGGGATTTGTCTTTGAAATTTTTTCCCAAACTTTGATATTGAAATTACCTTCACCGTCGAATAAGTTTAAACTATCAAACCCAATATCAAATTTCTTTAAAAAATTTCCCTGGCCATTGATCCTTTCCGGGTTTCTGTTATTGAGTTTCTCTATTAGTTTTTTATTTTTATAGGTTTCTTCACCGTAAAAATAATTACGCCTAAATTGTATATAATCAAACTGTATAATATCGAAATTAAACTCAGGTTTTCTTTCAGTCTTTTCTATTTTCTCACTATTAAGACTTTGATCCTTTTTTGGAGAACAATTAGCCAAAAATAATATTATGAGTATGAGACGCATTTTTATGATTTCAGCAAACATTATAATTGCGTAACCAATTACTTTATGTTTTTATTGTATCAGTATTTAAGATTAACGATATCTTACCTTCCCGCCATCCTCATATTTGCTTCTGCATACCTTGCTCCCACAATCTCAACCTGTGAAGCTGAAACTTCAATCTCCTTCAGATCATCTTTACTAAGTACAATAGAAGCAGCACCATTATTTTCAATCAACCTGTTTGTTTTGGTAGTGCCGGGAATAGGTACGATCCATGGCTTTTGTGCAAGCAGCCATGCAAGAGCAATCTGTGCAGGTGTAGCATTTTTACTTTCTGCAATCATTGCCAATACATTTACGAGCGCCTGGTTTGCTTTCATGGCGTCTTCTGTAAAACGGGGAATGCTGCTGCGAAAATCATTGCTTTCAAATTTTGTGGTCTCACTGATCTTGCCTGTTAAAAATCCTCTTCCTAACGGTGCAAAGGGAACGAAGCCGATGCCAAGTTCTTCCAGGGTTGGTATGATTTCTTTTTCAGGTTCTCTTGTCCAGAGTGAATATTCACTTTGTAATGCCGCTACGGGTTGTACCGCATGTGCCCTGCGAATGGTCTTTGCACCTGCTTCAGATAATCCAAAATGTTTCACCTTGCCTTCTTTAATAAGATCTTTTACCGTGCCTGCTACATCTTCAATAGGAACGTTCAGGTCAACACGGTGTTGATAGAACAGGTCAATAACGTCGGTCTTTAGCCGCTTTAAAGATGCTTCGCAAACTGCCCTGATATGTTCGGGGCGACTATCGAGTTCACTCCATTTGGATGGATCGTTTTGTGAAGGAGCAAATCCAAATTTTGTTGCAATAATCACATCTTTCCTGAATGGCGCCAATGCTTCGCCAACGAGTTCTTCATTCACAAATGGGCCATACACTTCAGCAGTATCAAAAAAAGTAATGCCTTCTTCAACCGCTTTGCGGGTAAGTGCGATCATTTCTTTTTTATCGGGCGCAATGCCATAACCAAAACTCATTCCCATGCAACCCAATCCCAGCGCTGAAACTTCCAGGCCACTATTTCCAAGTTTACGTTTTTCCATTTTATTATGATTTGATTGTAAGAAGCAAAATTAATAAGGATCAGGTATTATCCATTGAGCAAGTTGTTACTAATTTGGAAATGATCATTTCCTTGCAGAGCCTTTTTGTCTTGTGAATTAATAATGATTTCAAATAGAATAAATTTCCAAATCGACAAATCTCCAAATTTCCAAATTAGGTTGTTCTTAATAGCCTACAATAATTTTTTTATGATTACGATCTGTCCCAAATGATAATGCGTATGCTCAATGATGCCAAGAAAATTTCTATAATAATTCCCATAGATCTCACCCGGGAAAATTTCCCAGAGTTTGTTTTCCGGTAATTGCTCAAGAAGTGTTGCAAATTGTTCAGCTTCTTCCCATGTTTTATTCAGTAAATTTTCCCAGTCTTCTTGTGAGTTGATAGGAGGGAGGGCGAAACTATATTTATCACTTGCATTGAGTGCGGATCCCTGTAATACTTTCAACACGGCACTTATATAATAATTGATGTGGTAAACAAGTGCAGCAATGGTATTAAAAGAATCAACTTTTGTTGTTGCCATTTGCCAGTCAACACCGGTAAGATTGTCTTTTAAATTCGACCATGTCCAGTTTCCGCCAAAATGAACCTGGCGGAAATGTTGGGCCAATTGGTTTGGGGCATTCATAACTTATTTTAAATTTTGTGTTTCAAATTTAAAATATTCTTTGCGTCTTTTGTATTTGTCTTTGCGGCTTTGCGTGAGGCTGAAATTTCATTTTACGCAAAGGCGCAAGATTCGCAAAGAACGCAAAGGGTAATATAATCTGACTAAAGTTCTGATGGATAAACACAAGTCACTTCTATTCGATTGTTATCCGGATCCAGTGTTTCAAATTCATAGTAACCATCACCAGTTTTTCTTGGACCACTTAATATTTGAAATCCATCGGCTTTAAGTTGCTTTGCTTTTTCTTCAACCTCTGTTATTGTATTTACTCCGAAAGCCAAATGAATAATTCCTTTATGTTGTGCAATTATCCTGTCATTATTGTTGTCAGGAATATTGGGCATCGACATAATTTCAAGTCTTGCTCCCGATTCAAAATGGAGGAAGTAACTATGAAATTGATTTTTTTCATTTGTATACTTTTGGTTCGCCGTGCCACCAAAATATTTTACATAATAATCTTTCAGTAGTTCAAGATTGTCTGTCCAGATTGCAACGTGTTCTAAGGTCATTATTATTTATTTAAAAGATTGATTTGTTAGTTGCGGTACGATCAGGCATTAGCGTTTGATCACGAAATAGGTATCGTGCAAATGTATGTCTATGGCAGTATTGCCTATGAAAATTGAATTGCTAAAAAATAAGAATAATATGAGCAGTAGTAAGAAAAATGAAAAAGGTACCAGGTTCATATAATTTGATTATTTCAACAACGCTTAAATATACACAATCTGTTTAAATCATTTATTGTCTAAAGAAAGGTCCAATATAATCCCAATTCAATTCTTACGCCTATTACGTTGTATTTGCTGTACTCATATTTAATAGTACCATTTTTCCTGGATTTGGTAAAATCATTTTGTGTTTCCTGCCCGATGCCCAGGCCGCCTTCTATCCTCAAACCCCGTACATCTCTAAAAGTTTTTGCTACGCCGTGTGTAAAACCAATCATTTCATTTGTTGATTTTCTAAAAAGATATGATTCCTGGTAAAACGGATCTGTCTTGTTGTAATACCGGCCGTGCCTGTAAAAAACACCCACAAAAAAGTTCAGGTCATATTTTTCATTTAAACGGAATAAGTTGAAATGGTAATGATAATAACCGGTATACACATTTTCTTTGCTGCGTGATTCTGCGCCATCATCATGCATTACTCCTAAAGTATCAGAAATATGATCATCGTTGTCGATCCCGGTAACATATCCCACATCAAATCCTACATGATGCCTTTTTAATATTTTAATTCCGATCCCTCCCGTGTGGCCCAGTATATGACCATTTCCAAGTGGATAAATAAAATTCAATCCCTTTAATTCAAGCGTATGATGCGAACCTTCGTTATTAAATAAATTGCTGGAATCTCTTAAAGGAATTTTGTGCTGGGCGAATGAATGAGATGCTATCAAAATTAAAATGAATGATAAATATGATTTCATGAGTTTCGGTTTGATAGTATGGTGTGTGTTTATTATTGTAAAACATTTTCACTATTTATAATAATGAACAAAAAAATATAGCATACATGCAGGATATGTATCGGCACTGATTGTTACGATGTCAAGTCCCAATATTGAACGCCACTTTTTTCTCTTGCAACCAAAAACTGCAATTTTTTATTTGTTCTTTATCTTTAAAATTTTGAAAATGATTTTCAATTAGCTTGTAACAGTATTCAACAATAAATTGATTTCCTTTAAGCCCAATTAGTTTCTCTGTACCTGTCAATTCAAACTTTTCAATTAAAAAATACGCGGTCCATAAATTTATGCAATACTGTCCTTCCAGAAGATACTCATAGAAGTTTTGTAACTGGCCTTCCTGTTTATAATCCAAAGCTATTTGCGCTAATTTTTTGTAAAGAGGAAGCGTCGCTTTATCAAATTGAAAAGGTAGAAGATTGTTTACAAATGCATGCCTGCAGGTAACTATGTAGGTGCCAGGATTTATTTTTATGTCATTGTAAATTATTTCAAGTTTTTTCCAATAATCCTTACACATCCATTTAAACATTGTGTAAGCTGCTTCTGTAGTTGCATTGCTTATTTTACTTTTCTTTTCAATTAAGTAAAGTATTTTTTCAACCAGCCAATCTTTGTCAAAACCTGCCCATTCTCCTGCAGGGCTTAAAAGATTTGCTTGTAAGATTGGAAATACTTCGTACTTATTTATAGTTTTTACTTCGTCGAGTGAATATGGGCTGTCAAGAATTGTAAATGCTATGCGTCTTAAATCTGAGTCTTGTAATTCTGTGTCAAGGTAAAACTCCGAGAGTGCTATCCAAATTGGTTTGCGTTGTTCTATGTTAATGGGGGTTGTCATAAAGTGACGTACAGCTCTTAAATATACGCAATTCATCCAAATCAATTCCATAGCTCAACATCTGCTCATCTACAAAATAAATATATACACCCATGAAATAAATTTTGCAATACCCTCGATTTATTTACATTTGCCCGCTAAAAATCAACCAATGAAAAAAATAATTACCTTCTGCAGCCTGGTACTTGCGGCATTGAGTGTACATGCACAAAGCGCCGATAATATTGACTTTTCTAAAAATCCTTTGCCTCCAACCCTGGTACTTAGTTCTGTTTTGGAGAATGGTTTCGATATGGAGCCGCTTGATAAATGCCCACACTTTGGTCTTGCTAAAATTGTATTCCTTCCTTTAAAATATACTGATGGCAGCGATGTAATGTATGAAGGCAAACACATCATTAAATTCGAAATAGAACAAGCCGGAAAAATATTTACTACAAGGTTTATCGATCCATTTGCTATGCATGAAGTTACTTCATCATTGAAACACGATGACCTCGACTTCCAGGAAGATATGGCAGAAGGCCTGGCTGCCGGTACTTATAATTATACCGTGAGTATTGGTATGAAAAAAATATTTACCATGCCGTTCCAAATAATTTTAATAAAGAATGATGATGTATATGCAAATAAAAAAGAGATGAGACTGGTTGACGGGTATTGGTCAAAGTTTGGATTTTATACGTTCAACAGTGAAGGTAATATGGAGTGGACCTATTATACAACAGATCTTGTAAAGAAATGGGCCGAGAATCCAAATCAATCAAAGTCCTGGGAAGATGAAGTGCAGTTATTTTATGAAGGAAAAGCCATTTCAAAACCGATGAAGCATACATACTCAAGTGTTCTTGCAAAATGGTATACGCAAGCAAATACATTTGAAAAAATAGCCAGCAGTGATTTTATTCAAAAAGATGATTTGAAGGATGGCCATTATATCATCAAAGTAAAATTGAATGGTGAAGCAAGGGAATATGCGTTTGAGATCAGCGGGGGTAAAATGCAACTTATTCCTGAACAGGATAAAACAAAAACAACTGATATTACAAAAGTATTTGAAGGAATGAACAAGGAGTTTTGGGTTAAAAGAAGTAAATAAGTATTGTAATTTTTACCGCAGAGACGCGGAGGCGCTGAGTTTTATTCTTTGCGACTCCGCGTCTCTGCAGTTATACGAGCAACTCAATCAGTAGAACTACTATCTGAACTATCAAAAGAAAAATCAGAACTACCTGTTGAATTGTTATCTATAAAACTGGATGGGTCCGAAAGGTCAATATGATGATGTTCATCATTTGAAAAATTCGTTTCGTCGATGGGCGGTATATAAGTATCCTGGGTTAGTGTATTATTGTTTGTATAAAAACCAGCATTTTCAAATGGTTGGTTGTATTGTTTTTCTTTTGGAACAGGACTGAACCAATTCCTGATCCTTTGAAGTAGCGATATCTTGTGCATGCATAAATTTATTCAAAAAAGATGAATAACGTTTGTTATTGTAAGCTCTGTTCCTAAGCTACTAGCTGGATGCAAACTTCAGTAGAATATGTATCTACCATGAAAAGTTCTTTATTGTAAACCTTTCCAATTCTGCAATGCGCCATGCATTATTTTCTTTCACGGCTTTTACTGAATAAAAGAAATTATTGCCCCATGTCCATTTAAAACCTGCAACATCACCATTGATCTTTAGATTTACTATCTTAAGTTTTTTCCATGCATTGGCCGGGTAATCCTGGCAATTACACCATTCATTTGCTTCATTGCCGTAGGGTGGGAGATCACCAATAAAATATTTTGTTTTATTCTGTTTAAGTTCTTTGTCGAGGTGTAAAGCAATTTTTTGATAATTATCTATAAATGTTTTGGAAAAGAAACCTGTGTGTTCAAGTTCGGCCACTCTTTCTTTGTGTGATGCCCAGTTAATTCCTGTGTGTATGCTGTCTGTAGCACCAATTGCTAATAGTTCAAAGTCTGCTTTCTTGTCGGCTTGATGCCATTTCAAAAGTTTAAGGACCAATGAGCTTAACACTGTGCTGTCACTTTTAAAATTTGTTGGAGTATTGGTTATTGAAATAACATTTTTGTTTTGAGTATATGCAAAACACGAAACGGAGATAAGAATGAATGCTATTGAAATTGATTTGATCTGTTTGTTCATGCTCTTTTAATAATACTATTTGGACTAAGTTATGTTGATCATTAAAGTGACGTAAATTTTTTAAGTAACAGGAAAGTCAATTAGTGAGCGGTATACTTCATAAAACGATTGGTAATAAAACGTTCCTATGTAAAAAATGTCGCCATTCTTATTTGATGAGTGGCGGCATTAAAAAACAGCATTGGCTTATCTTGAAATGAAATTAACCAGTGTCTCAATTGATTCAAAAAACGTGATTGCGGGGAACGAAGCAACCTTTCTGCATAAAACGATTGCTTCGCTCCTCGCAATGATGAAACAATGAAAATTCAAACTATACAGCAGCAAAAATTATTTCAGAAAAGATTAAAAAAATGACAATGAAATCTATTAGTAACCTCGTCTTTTTATTTAGCCTTTTATTTGTTTCAGTAAATGCACAAACTGTTTCTCCTCCTAAACGTGCGCATCATTTCCTGGTATATGATGAAGCCAATAAATATATTTTAATGACGGGAGGAAGTTCACCTGTTGATGGCGGAAAATCTTTTAATGTATACAATGACCTGTGGAGCTATGACGGAAAAACGTGGAAACAAATTGGGAATGCCGGCGATGAACGCAGTGGTATTGCGCTTGCCTATGATACAAAAAGAAAAAAGATATTTTCATTCGGAGGCTGGTCCAACAATAATTCGCTTGCAGAATTACGGGTGCTGGAAAATGGTGATTGGAAAACATTGTCAAATCTTCCTGAGATGAAATCATCGGAGCCAGGTTTTGTTTATGATGAGGCACGCGACAGGCTGATCGCATTTGGCGGATCAGCAGAAAGGGGCGTGGTAAATGATATAACATGGGAATGGGATGGAACTTCATGGAAAAAATTTGATGGGCCAGGGCCGGAAGGAAGACAGGGTTTTGCCATGGTCTATGATACCAAACGTAAAAAAACAGTGCTGTATGGAGGTATGGGTATCAGCCCTGAAAAAAGATATAGCGATACCTGGGAGTTTGATGGTTCACGATGGACGAAAGTATCAGAAAATGGACCAGGACAACGCATGGCGCCGGGATATGCCTACGACGCACAAAGTAAAGCGATGATCATATTTGGTGGTGTTGCTGATGGCTTGGCGAATGATACATGGAGCTGGGATGGTAGGGCATGGAAAAAAATATCCATCACGGGGCCGCCTGCACGAGCAATGGGTTATATGGCATATGATAAACTACGCGACAGGACGGTCATGTTTGGGGGAAGACTTGGCTGGCCCAACGATGCAAATGATACCTGGGAATGGGATGGAAAAAAATGGAATGAAGTGAAATGAATGCATCTGCTTACCATTGTCCCGCCGGGGTCTTCACAAGAATAAACTTTTATCTTTAATAAATTTACTGTGAGACCCCGGTGTGTTCAATCAGAAAAAATGCAGATATAGATAGTAATGCGAATAAATGTAAACATACAGTTCTAAGCGTCGGGGTCGCCTAAAGGCAGACCCCGTCGGGACGATAAGTGAAATGAGAGCACTTATTGTCCCGCGGGGGTCTTCACAAGAATAGACTTTTGTCTTTAATAAATTTACTGTGAGACCCCGGTGTGTTCAATCAGAAAAAATGTAGATGTAGATAGTAATGCGAATAAATGTAAACATACAGTTCTAAGCGCCGGGGTCGCCTAAAGGCAGACCCCGCCGGGACGATAAGTGAAATGAGAGCACTTATTGTCCCGCCGGGGTCTTCACAAGAATAGACTTTTGTCTTTAATAAATTTACTGTGAGACCCCGGTGTGTTCAATCAGAAAAAATGTAGATATAGATAGTAATGCGAATAAATGCAAACATACATTTCTAAACGTCGGGGTCGCCTAAAGGCAGACCCCGCCGGGACGATAAGTGAAATGAGTGCATCTTCCTCTATGTAACAATAAAAGCAAAGTGGCCGGCATAACCGACCACTTCTGAAACATGTTGATACGAAACAGCTTTTACTAGTATCTTCTTACAGGATACGTATCCCGGTTAATTGTTTTACTAATTATAATTGGTACGTAGTTATTGGCTAATGGAATCTCCCAGGCATCATTTGCCAGGCTCTCTGAAGATGTCCAACAAGTTTCAATTTGAATCGAGATCGCATCAAGACTATTGCCGATAAGCTGCATTTCATCTTTCGATCCTAAGAACCAATCAGAATATCCTCCCTGTGAAAAATTATCGCAGATCCTAGCAGCACAGTTTGCATTTCCGCAATTACTAACAATCCTCGTGGTATTTGCAAGGCCGGTACCAATGCCTGTATTTGTGTTGGATATAAATGTGCCATTGCAGCCCCATTGTGTTCCACTGGCATTGTAATCCTGTGATATTGGATATATTTCAAGGTATCTCCATCCATCAGTAACCACGCCTTTGTCATAAGCAACATAACCACCTGCAGGTCCAGAATAGCCGGCAGTTTTAAAAGTTATTTCTTCGCCATAAAATACTTCCGACTGAACATAATAAAGGGACCTTGCATAATAAGTTGTGTTGGGTGTAAGGTTTGTTGCAGCAGCAGTAAAATCTCCAAAACCTGTAGTAGCAGCACCTGCAATACTGTTACTGCTATTTGGATTTGGTGAAGTGCTATAGCAATAACCTCTCAGGCCAACTGTATAATTTGGAGAACTTACGGTATTGCCTTTGAATAGAGCAGTAACGGTGGTGATCTGTTCAACAGGCATAGAAATAATACCGTATGAAGTATTGAAGCTGATCTCGTTGCCATAAGTAAGCCCCGCATCATTTTCTGCATATGCTCTTGCATAATAAGTAGCATTTGCAGCGGCGACGGTTACATTGAACACGTGTGATCCTATGTCAGTACTTCCGGCTCCTGCCTTCGAATCGGCAATTGTTGGATTGTGGCTGGTGCCCCAGCATACACCATGATTAAAAATCGTTGAACTTCCTGCGCTGTTGATCACGCATGTTAAGGTTACGCTGAGACCATTGATGTTTGTAGCATCTGCAGTTGTAACTGTTGGTGCAACCCCGGAAGCGGGAGATGAATCTTTTTTAGAACAACCAATAAAAAAAATGCTTAATAATAATCCTGCTAAAATTTTTTTAGTCGCTTTCATAGGCGAATTTGTTTTGTTAATGATGCGGGTGATTAATAAAAAATTGAAGCGTCAAATATATCCTATTTTATTGATCCGGCAACACATTAAAACAATTTGATAATTTGGAGATTTGAAAATGTGCTGATGAAGAAATTAGATTTGAAGATTTTTCGAAATAATGGTTCTTCTCATTTTCAAATTTCCAAATCGATTAATTTCCAAATTGCGCTCTCATAAGTCTGCAAGATCATTTTCATAACCTGATTGCCTCGGAAAAGAAACAATAATATAATGTCTTGGTAAGAACCATGTTATTTGTTGCATCCTGTAATTAAAAATTTCTGCTGAAGGGAAATCATCAGCATATACGTTGAATGCCAGTTCCTGGATGATTGTTCCTTCAACCCTGCGGCACACCATCATTATTTTGGGTTCAGCGATTCCTATACTTATGAGGAAAGACCTTAGTACCTGTCTTGCCTGTTTTGGTAAATAACTTTCAGATGGTTGTGCAATTAATATTTGTTCACCCTTGAGCATTGTTCCTACATGTTGCAGTTCTGCTTCATTTGGTTTTGAAAAGAACTGTTTATTGATATGCAGGTTAACAATATCGCCATAAGAAAATACCCATTCAACAGAAGTTTCGGTTGGATTCAACGCAACGCCAATACCATTTTCCAGTAAAAAATCATCTTTCAGGTTTCTTATACAAAATGATTCAAACGGCTGATTGGGCTCCGGCGTTTTTAAAATAAAATAAGGGAAGTCATCAGGCGCAACAAATACCTGCGGATCTCCGCATGCATAACTTGCAGTTTCAACATTGGCGTAAAATTTTTGATGCCACGCATCGTCTCTTTGTTCCTGTGGAATTCTGAAAAGTTCAACCATTACATGTGTTTTTGTAATGTCGCATTCAGGGCGGGTTGCTGTAGATTCGGGTGTTTTGTCTGTCATGTTATGTTTTGATTTTGGAGATAAATGATTTTGCGACTTTTATTAGTTTATAAATTTATAACGACGGTATGTTTACGTAGTTGATGAATTAGTATTCTATCTGTTTCGCCCGCCAGACGATAAAGGAACGAAGTTTTTAGCCAAATACTGCGGCGAATAAACGAAAGGTCAGGCTAATTAACTAAAGGTAAAAATGAATTACTGATGAGTACATTTTCTTCTGCCTCATGGTACAACCCCGTTTGTTAGACGTTAGTTATTTTTGATTGAAAGATCATACAGAATTATGTCATAAATTTTGTATGGCCATGTTTCAATTGCAGAAATTCCAGGCCGAATATCCAATACAGATGTTTCGATATAGCCTCCTGCCTTATTTGAAAATATTTTCGCCTTATAACTTAATGCTTCCTTATAAGGGTTGTTTACTATCAGGACGGTTTTATATTTAGATCTGGAATTTTCATCATCCAATACGTTGAAGTCGATACAAATATTTTTCCCGGCATTTTGTTTGGGTAACAGGGAAACATAATTTAAGTCTGTTATATGGCTTTGAGTTGAGTCTAATAACTTTTCGATTTCTATTTTTCCATCGATTTCTTTTGTTTTAATTGAATATCGTTGATTGATATAAAGTTTAATGGTATTTTTTGAATAAATAAATCCATTTTCCAGGGTCTTGAGTTTATACGCCATTGAATCCTGGCAAAAAGAAAAAAGA
Organism: Ferruginibacter sp.; assembly: GCA_047601875.1. Taxonomy (GTDB): domain Bacteria; phylum Bacteroidota; class Bacteroidia; order Chitinophagales; family Chitinophagaceae; genus Ferruginibacter. The sequence continues at coordinate 4,673,796 of JASGIL010000001.1, forward strand.
CTCACAAACATAAAAGTTGTAAAAAAAAATGCACTTTTCATATAAGAAACAGTTTAATAATTTGCGCTTAAAATTATAATTTACTCAACCTCCAACAGTTGATTATGTCGATCAGGATTACCATTCCCTCCATTCCGTTGCAAGTCCTTCACCACCTCCATATTTTAATGGATCAAGATCGCAGGCTTTGGTTATTTCATTGGTAAGCTCACAGAGTTCTTCTCTTTCGCCGGTTTCTATTAAAGTTCCCTCTGTTTCTTCATCCAGTACATTTGTTGCGAGTATAGCTTTTTTAAATGCTTCTATCTTCTGCGCTTCAGAAGCATTTTCTCCCAATTTTATAAGATCGGAAATTAAAGTATCAAAAATTTTCCTGGCCCTGTTACAATTTTTTTCTGTGTATTGATCCAATCCTTCATCAAATGACTCACGCCATGCCTGGAAAGGATAAAATTCTTTTGTCTTTAATAACCTTTGAGCATACGGATCATTCTTGTTATTTCCATTGCCAAACAAAGATTGAATTTTGTCAATAATACTCATTGATAAGATTTTTTTAACCAGATACGCTTTAAAATTACGAATGCATTCTTTGTGTATCTAAAATTGTTCATCCTGGCTGTCTCTACAGGGTCTTCACACGAGTGCTGTTACGTCTTTAATTAATTTAGCGTAGACCCTGTCGTGTTCAATCGAAACAAACTGCATATAAAAAATGAGCAGTAAATAAATAACAAACATATGCAGTTCTAAACACCGGGGTCGCCTAAGGGCAGACCCCGCCGCGACAGCAACTTTTTGTTGCGATTGGTTTTCATTACCATGGGCCATTCTGTTTTACCTGGTAAAAACCCTTGCCATCAAACCGATAAAGCCCCGATCCGGCGCCCCACCACATATTGCCTGACCTGTCCTGGTACATACTTTGAACACAGCAGTTGAGCCCGTCTCCTGGTGTAAACACAGTAAATGCTTTGGGATTTGAAATATCGATAGAAGGATCGTATCTCGTAGTGCTGCCTCTTGCTGTGATCCAAATGATACCCGACTTTTCTAAATAGATACCCCAGACTTCACTGCCACCTATTCCGTCTTTGGTTGTTAAGGTTGTAAAGTTTTTGCCATCATAGCGGCAAATACCGCTCTTCATTGTAAACCAAAAATTTCCTTTATCATCTTGTATCATTCCACCTGTATAATTATCACCCAGGCCATCTTTCTCAGAAAAATTTTCAATCGTTTTTCCCTGGCCGTTAGATAGGTTGGTATCATATCGAAAAATGCCTTTGTCTTGTGAAGCAAACCAAATGTTGCCGTTTTTATCTTCCATGATGTCTTTTACATTTATAGCAGGAAGCAAATGAAACAGTGAAAAACATTTACCGCCTGTGCTATCAGCAGCCGGATCATATTTAAATACACCAGCAGCTGTGCCAACCCAAACATCACCAATTTTGTCTGTGAGAATACTTTTTCTACCGACCCAGGTATTGCTCAGCCCGTGCTTCTCCGTATAATTTTTAAAGGTTTTTCCATCATACCTGATGGCGCCATGATTTGTCCCGAACCAAATGTTGCCTTTCTTATCTTCAGTAATCGCATGTACACTAATATTGTTATCAAGCGATAAATGATCATTGCCATTAAAGAACTCAGCATTGCTGAAATAGTTTAACGTTTTACCGTCATATTTAACTGCGGCGTGGCCAACCGGGCCAAACCAGAAATTCCCTTTTGAATCCTGGAAAATACTCCTGATATATTGGCTTACAAGACCTGTATCAGCAACAGAATCAGGATGCATAACAAAAGAGGGTAGTGTTCCCGTTATTTGCGGGGCCGGTTTAGGTGCATTTACCTGGCCATAGCAAGGATCAATAAATAATCCCAGTAATAGTAAAAGGTGCATTGAAATGCGAAAATTATATTTTATCATTTAAGACATTATATTAGTTTTATGGTCTTAATAAAACTTTTAAATTCTTTTTCCGCTGTTTGGTTTTGTGCGATTGATTGATGGCAATTAAAGTCGTAATAATAATTGTTGTGTTCAGCTTTCAATACTTTTAGTTCAACCCTTAAAGGGGTATCTATTTCAATATGCTCAAAAAGATATTCTGCATCGTACTCATAAAATTTGCAGCCGGAAATAATGTATGGATCATGTCTTTTAATAACTTTAAAGTCTCTTAGTAATTTTGAAGTGCCCAATTCAGATGTCTCTATCAACTCTTCAAAACTTTCTAATTCCATATCTTCAAGTTCAGTTTTGTGTGTGATGTTTAATGTTATGGTAGGTGAAAATATTCCCCTGTATTCTGGCAGATCGTTATAGTATTTTGTGACAACACATATCGGGTCGCCCACGGTTTCCCAGATTTCCTCCTGTGAATCATCAACGCCATGTCCAATAATTTGTTCACTTTTTAATTTCCCAAAGTCTTTCACATTTACAAAGCTCCAGTCCCTGGGCTTGGTAAACATGATTCCAAGTTTTCTGTTTATATAGATATCTTCTGTTGTTACAACCGACTGCAATGGATCTACCATCAATCCTGTTAATGCCAGGCTGGTTAACTGTAAAAATTTTCTTCGTCCTATTCCCATTGATAGCAGAATGTTTTTATAATGTTTTGCTGTTATTTTTGGATTATGTTTTTTGTGTCAAAATATTTTAAAGTTTTCATTTTGTTTACAAGGTTTTTTATGCCTGTATTTTCAGCCGTATATAAAACTATGATTGGCCTGTTAGCGTTGTCATAAAAACTAAAGAGGGTAGTATTTGTTATATTGCCTGAATTGATTCCTGATAATTGGGGAAATACGTTCTTCAAAGCATTGAAATTGTTCTTGTGATTTTTGTCTATAACAATTAATTGTGTTTGCGTACTGGTCCTCAATAATTCTAAACTCGTGTTATCCAATATTGGTGTTGATAAATTTGCGCTGCTCAATTGAAACTGTTCGCCAATCGTGTTCATTAAATCATTTCTTTCTGCTTTTGTTTCAGCATCACTATAAATGGAGACATTGTTTAATAAAATCCCATAATCAGAAATTGAATTTGGAAATTTCCTGGCAAATAATTCAATTGCATTATCAATAAATTGTTTGTCAATTTGCTTGTGTTTATTAATATAATCTTCAACTAATGGGTATAGTTCTTTGGCAAAACCGTTGATGTATTTGTTGTTATACCATTCAGTTGTATCCGTGCTTCCACTTATATTTTTGTATGCCCAGCCATTTCCCAAAGCAGTAGCCAACCCTTCGTCAAAAAAATTATACGCAAATTGTTTATATGGCGATTTGTTGCTGTTAAACCAGTTCTCTATTTCGTACTGAAAATCTTTTGTTTGTTCATCGTAAAGAACGTGACACATTTCATGCAAAACAACACCAATTCTTTCTACGTGTCTTGTTTCGTCCGTTAATACACCAACACATAAGCTGTTTGCGTGAGGCGTTGCTGTTGAATTTCCGCTTTTGCCCGGAATTGGATATAGTGTTACTATAAAGGGAATATCTGCTGTCCAGCTTGAATTATAAAAATGTTGAAATGTATTGAAAATTTCAGATGATCTTGAAGCATATGCTTCTAATTCTTTTTTCTGATCATTCAATTTTTGCTCATTATTGTTCCAAAGCAGATCGCCATAATATTTTTCTGTTTGTTTTAAAACACCAACCAGTTTTTGTTGTTCGCTATTGGGTAAAATACCGATCGTTTTATTCTTAAAATCGTCCAGGGAATTTGAATTTACCAGTGCAATAATTATCAAATCTTTCGTTGAGCGGTTTTGTCGCCTGTTTCCGGGAAATTCTTCTCTTTTGTAATTATAGTTCGTTTGAATGTTTTTAAAGTCCAAACAAAGTTTTTGAAAACCCGTATCGTTTTTTGTTTTTGATACAATAAATTCATACAAAGTTGATGAAGTGCCTTGTTGGTTTGTTGCTGTTTCAAGAAAGTTGAAAATGCAATAAGGTTTACTTACTTTAAATTGAATGATGTTTTGTGCAAATAAAAATTGAATGGAAGTTAAAAAACAAAATGTTATGATTATTTTTTTCATATTGAGTGTTCGTTGAAATGCGAGCTAACACTACAATTTACATAATCCCTATAACTTTATTTCGCCAATGAACATGATTAATGTCCATTGACACAATAGTTATCAATTCAACATATTCTGTCCCCTCTGGCACAAGTCTTTTAAAGGATGACTTGTGCCAGAGGGGCTATAGCATTACAGCAAACCCTTTGTCAGGCGAGATTATCTTTCACGTATTTTTTGTCAATAAATTTAAACAGTCTTTCTATTATTATAATACCAATAACTAAAACAGTTGCAGCACCAATATAATTTCCGAACTGGTAATTTTCTTTTTCGATTTCTTTATAGTAAATACTTGCCTGGGGAAACCCTTTTTGATAAACAATTCTTATACTATCACCCACTTTGCCTTCATACTTTTTAAAAGTAAAAGCATGGTAGTATTCATTATTTATATCATACTTATAAACAGCATCGCTATTAGAAAAATTTCTACTCCTGCTTTCCCGTATATTCTCGATCACTGCCCAGGTTGAAGCAGAATCCGATAAAATAGTTTTTCGCAATGAATTATTGCCCGAAATTTTTGAATGATCTTTTAAGAATGCTAGTCCAAAACAAATAAGCCATACGGCAATGAAAACAAATATAGTATTACGGGTCATTGAAATTGCTAAATAAGATGCAGGGCGATTATTTTTGCTTCCGCTCAAGCGTAATCTGCATGCCTTTTTTAAGTTCAAGAACGAGGTCATTACCTGTAACCGTTATTACAGTAATTGATTTTTCTTTGCCATTCTTGTCTTCTCGCCTGGTAGTTAAAATCTTAGTGCGCTCGTTGTATTGCCAAACTCCTCTCTCTTCTTTTTCAAAAGTTGCAATGTAGCTTTTATCTTCTTTAAAATTGAATTCGATTTTTCCAAAAAGCTCTTGCATCTTAGCTTTCTTCGTTGAATCCAGGTTTTCTGTACCTTTTATACTTTTAAATTTCCAATCTCCAACTAAAGAATTTGAAGTTTGTGCTTTCGCAGATGTTGCAAAGAAAAACAATAGATATAAAATTGTACTTTTCATCGGCCAAATATAAAACAAATGCTGCTACAGCTTATAACTAACATTACAATTTATACAATCCCCATAACTTTATTGCGCCAGGACGGGTTTTACGAATAATCATTTAATCAAGCTCATGTTCTTCCATCAAATAAAGTCGTAGTCCTTCAAAATCCGGGTAAACTGTAAAATGGTTTATGCCCATTATTTTTAAATAATCTTTTACCATATCGATGGTGGTATCAGAATCTAATAACTTAATTTGTTTAACGCAACCTTTTAATTGTGCAATTTGATCAATCATCTTATCGCCTGAGGTTTGAACAGTAAATAAACCTCTTTGCGCAAAAATTCTATCTGACATTCTTGGTGCCACCATTGCGAAAGGTAATTTATAAAAATTAGGAGCATCTACACTACTATTTTTAGGAAGAAATGCTTCCTTATAGTCTATAATTTCATCATTAGGATCAAGTGGGTTAGGAATGTCTTCGTTAGATAATGCTATTTGATTTAATTTATGTGCATCCAAAACCCAAATACAAGGCGAAGTTCCTTGACCATATACTGAGAAGTAAATTGCCATATTTAGATTTTCCGTCCAATCCAATATTCTTGTAGGCAACCCAATATGCCGCATTTGGAATAAAGTTTGCCATGATTTTTGACTTGATTCTAAAATACCTTTAGCATTTATTGTAAAGTCAAAGTACAGATTGTTTTCAATTGTTACGATTTCTTGTTTGGTTAATTTTTTTTGCAACATTTTGACAAAAAGTGAAGGGCGTAGATTCCAGGAACTCTCAGATTGTCCTCTATAAACAAAATAAGAGTTGCCATTTATGTTTTGGAAATCATTAATCTCTTCTATAATTTTTGTCAGTCTTTTAGTAAACATAATGCTAGTTTGAGTTTTCACACAACACTACAATTTACACAATCCCCATAACTTTATTGCGCCAATAAACATTGATCATATTCATTGACGCAATAGCTCCCAATACAACAATTACCTCCAGTATCTACGAAACCGTTTTCTTATAAACCACATTTCTTTCCTCCAAATATTTCAATATAAAATCAAAGCACGCTTTATTATTGCCAACTAACTCCGGCGGAAAAACACCTTTTTGTGTAAACAATTTATTAATAAGCATATTCACTGCAGCTGTACAGGTATAACCGGTAGTGCGACTCATGGATGCAGTTTTGGTTGTAGCATCATACTCATCATACAAAGTATATTCTATTGTAGCAGGATCATTATTCAAAGTGCCCCTGATGATAATTTTCATGAGTGTGAATTCTTCATCCTCTGCTTTTAGTTTCCATGAATCAAATAACAGGGAGGTTGTAAAATCCATTGGCCTTATTTTATTTCCTTTCACGGTGATCTCATCTGTTCCAAAAAAACCTGCTTTTTTTAAAGCGATGATGAGACCAATATGCCCGGGATAGCGCAACGTTTTTTCTTTCATGTTTGGAATGTGCGACATGGTAAATAAAATACTGCGCAATCCATCGGTATTAAAAGATTCAAGCGTGCCTACATTTTCAAAGTCTAATAATTCTGCATCGCTGAGAGCAGGTTTGGTAACAATATTTTTATTCTCAACATAACGGGCGGGCCTGGTGTATTCTTCCACCACATCAATAGGAGAGAAGGGTGCTTTGTATTCAAATGGTTTTATGCGTTGCTTTGGAAGTCCGCCAACCATGCATTCAAAATCATCGATCTGCATGAGGCTGTTGTAATAGCCTAAAATTAAATTGCTCATGCCGGGTGCAACACCGCAGTCAACGATGGCAGTAACATTGTGTTGTTTTGCCAATGTATCCAGTTCAAGTGCGTTCTCTGGAAAGAAAGAAATGTCGACCACATTCTTTCCGGCTTTAATAATTGCTTCCAGTGTTTTATAACCCATAAAACCGGGGACGGCACTTACCACGATATCAAAATCTGCCAGCAGGCTGTTGTAGTTTTTATAATCACTGAGATCGGTCTTTTTTATTTTTATATGACTGTGTTCTTTCGAAAGCAACGCTAATGAATCAGTGCTGATGTCAAACGCAGTGACATCAAAATTTTTATTGTTGGCAAGATCGATGGCGATGGCACGGCCTACCATACCGGCGCCTAATATACCTATATGCATAATGTTATTTTATGTGTTTAAGAAATGTGCAGGGATATCCTGCCTGAAAAACGATCGGGGTATTAAATTGATACCGACGTCCCATTCATCATAATGGAAATATAGGCTGAGAGCCTGTAGAAATGAGCGTATGGTTGTGTTGTGTTCAGGGGGCGAAGATAGGAAAATGGCGGCAATCGGCAATCGTGAATCGTCAATGGCAAATCTTGTAAACGCCAAATTGTTTTAAGGATTTTTATATGGGGTATTAGTAGAAGCTGTCTTTATTTTAAATCAAGGTTGAATAAAATTGCGGGTTTTCAATTGCCGATTCCCGATTGCCGCCTATTCCCGCAAAAAATTAACCCTTTATTAGCAGGATTCGCCCTATTTTTGACCCTGAAAATAAAAATTACTATGAAAAAATATCTATTGATCTTCTTATGTTCTCTCGCCATTGCTAACGTTCATGCACAGGGCATTCTTAACAAATTAAATAAGGCTGTAAAAACTGATAGCAGTAAGGGTGTGTTGTCAACCATCGATAAAACATTATCGGGTGCTGGTAAAGGTGGTGGCTTATCAAATGAGGAGATCATTAATGGTTTGAAGGAAGCACTTTCAGTTGGTACAAACAACAGTACAAAAAAACTTGGTGGTGTTGATGGTTTTTTTAAAGATGCTGCTTTAAAGATACTGATGCCGGAAGAAGCGAAAAAAGTTGAATCCACTTTGCGTGGTCTTGGAATGGGATCATTGGTTGACAAAGCCATACTCTCTATGAACCGTGCCGCAGAAGATGCTGCCGGTGGTGTTGCCAATATTTTTATTGATGCCATTAAGCACATGACTGTTACCGATGGTTTGAAAATATTACAGGGTAATGATTTTGCTGCAACCGAGTTTCTTAAAACAAATACATCCAAAGCACTCACAGAAAAAATGCGCCCTGTTATTGAAGCGTCTTTAAAGAAAGTAGATGCAACCACGTATTGGAACGAAGTATTTAGTGCTTATAATAAAGTATCTCTGAAAAAAGTGAATCCTGATCTTCCGGCTTATGTAACTGAAAAAGCAATGGGTGGTATATTTTATGAAATAGGATTGGAGGAGCAGAAGATAAGAAAGGATCCGGCTGCGCAGGTTACGGATCTGTTGAAGAAAGTATTTGGTAAATAATTTTGAATTCTGAGTTCTGCATTCGCTCAAAATAGTTTGTTAGTTTATTATGAAGGGAGCTTACCGGGAGATAAGCTCCCTTCATATTGTCAAAAAAGCGCTACGAATGTTTAGTAACAAATTCTGAATTCAGAACTCAGCATTCAGAATTTCAACACATAAATTTAGGCCATGACGATAAAAAACAGTTTCCTGATAATATTCTTTTTTTTATTTGTATCAGCAGCCTTTGCCCAGGTAGTTGAAGGTGTAGATTATGTAGCCATACTGAGATCTGCCAGCTACGATCCAAAAGATAATAAAATAATTCCCGCTGAATTCACTTATGAATCATCCAATGATACGGTATTGGTAACATTAAGAAAGAAATATAAATTAGATTCAATTGCTGGTTTTGGTAATGAAGTATCAAGGATATTGAACCTGCTTCATTGGGTTCACAATACTGTTAAACATGATGGGGTAACTGTAAGGGATGTTGGCATCATCAATGCTGATGAAATACTAAAGAACGCTATAACAAATGACATTGGTGTTTCCTGTGGTGAACTGGCGATCACTTTAAATGATTGTTACCTGGCGATGGGTGTGCCTTCAAGAAAAATTTATTGTTTTCCCAAAGATAGTTTGCATAAAGATGCAGATTCACACGTGATCAACATTGTTTACATATCCTCTAAAAAGAAATGGATATGGGTTGATCCAACACATGATGCCTATGTGATGAATGAAAAAGGAGCGCTATTGAGTATTGAAGAAGTGCGGGAACGTTTAATAAAAAATAAGCCATTAATTGTAAATCCCGATGCCAATTGGAACCGCAGGGTATCAGATACAAAAGAAAATTACCTTAATAAGTATATGGCTAAAAATTTATACAGGATGTATTGCCCGATAGCCAGTGAATATGGAACACCGGATTTTAATACCAATAAAAGTAATTATGTAGAGCTGGTGCCTGCTGATTATTATAAGCAAAGCAGGTATAAGGATGACAAGCGTATCATTACCTCAAACCCCAAACAATTCTGGGCACTTCCCGGTGATAATTAGTTGATTTGAAAATTTGAATGCTGGGAAATAGCTGTGAGCCATGAGCTGCGAGCTATGAGTATGATTAAATGATTTACTGTAATTCTTTTTTAAGTATAGAGAGACTGACCAAACAGGCTCTTTTTTCATTAATGGAAAATGACCAAAAGTTATTAAGAACAAGCTAATAGCTCATAGCTCACAGCTTCTCTAAATCTTTATATTTTCTTTATACCATCATTATTAATTTTGCTTATTGTTCATTTAAGATACTTTCCTGGCAAAGCTATTTTCAAATAAGGTTCGTAAGCGAAATCAATACCTGATCAGTGTAGGCATCATATTGTTGGTGTCGGCCGCATGTTTTCCTTTTGCGGGATTTTTGGATTATAAGATCATGGCTTTTTTCTTTCTTGCAACCTTGTCTTTTCTTTCATTATTCTTTGAAATACTTCCTGTGCTGCTTGCTGCTGTTGTAAGTACGCTGATATGGAATTTCTTTTTTATTCCCCCGCGTTTTACTTTTCATATACACAGGGCCGATGATTATTTTTTATTGATCATGTATTTCATCATTGCCTTTGTGCATGCGGTGCTTACCTATAAAATAAGGCAGCTGGAAAAAGAGAATCAAAAGAAAGAAGAGAAAACACATACATTAAAACTTTATAATACGCTTTTGAATTCTTTGTCGCATGAATTGCGTACACCCATTGCAACGATCATTGGTGCTACTGATAATCTTTTGATGGAATCCAACAAGCTGAGTGAAGAAAATAAAATGAACCTGTTGTCAGAAATATCTGTTGCATCATTGCGATTGAACCAACAGGTAGAGAATTTATTGAACATGTCGCGGCTGGAATCAGGCAATATTCAAATTAAAAAAGACTGGTGCGATGCGAATGAACTGGTATATACCGCAATCAAACGCCTGGAAGAAAATTATAAGAAACGTATCATACAGGTTCAATTGCAGGATAACCTGCCATTGTTCAGGCTTGATGCAGGTTTATTGGAGCAGGTGATTTACAACCTTGTTTACAATGCGATCATATATACTCCCGATGATGCCGTGGTAAAAATTTCTGTAGCATCGGTGGCGAATAGCTGCGTGATCATTGTAGAAGATAATGGCAACGGTTTTCCCGAAGAAGAAATAAATAATGTATTTGAAAAATTTTATCGCCTCAAAGATTCTAAAGTTGGCGGAACAGGATTGGGACTGTCAATTGCAAAAGGATTTATAGAAGCACATAAGGGCTACATCGTTTTGGAAAATCTTAATACAGGAGGAGCGAAGTTTACCATAACCATTCCAACGGAAACATCTTATTTAAATGATTTAAAAAATGACTAACGCCCGTGTATTGATAATTGATGATGAGCCACAGATAAGAAAATTGTTGCAGATTACTTTGCACTCGAATGAATATATCGTGGAGGAAGCTGCTACAGCAAGAGAAGGATTGAGTTGTGTTACCAATAATCCGCCTGATCTAATCCTGCTTGATCTCGGGTTGCCGGATGAAGATGGTTACAGCGTGTTGGATAAATTACGCCGGTGGTATACAAAACCTATTATCATCATTTCTGTTCAAAGCACAGAAGAAGGAATTGTGCAGGCATTGGACAATGGTGCAAATGATTATATCATAAAACCTTTTCGTACCGGTGAATTACTGGCACGTATAAGGTCTGCAATAAGGGTTAGTACTGCAGAAGAAAATATGGTCATCAATCAAAATGGTCTTTATATCGATTTAGCAACCAGGATTGTAAAGAGAAATAATGAAGTGATAAAACTCACTTCAACAGAATATTCACTGCTTGAACTATTTGCAAAAAATGCCGGGAAGGTTCTTACACATCGTTATTTACTGAATAGCATATGGGGGCCGACCTATGTCAATCAATCACAATACCTCAGGGTTTTTGTTGCACAGTTACGGAAGAAAATTGAAGATGACCCCAATCGCCCTGTTTTTATAACCACCGAATCTGGCGTGGGCTACAGGTTCCTTTCAAAAGATTAAACGATGAACACGGAGAAACAACAGGATAAATGGAAGGATCTTATCGAGATCATGATCATTGTCATGGCCTGGTTAATGGCTTTTATGGTTGTGTATGTTTTTTTGTATAAACTGTCCTTATGGAAATCTTAAACTAACTAAATATCCGAATCGTGGGTAAACATTTGAATAAAGCTACAGCCGGTGGTATATTAATAGCGCTTGGAATTATTTATGGAGACATTGGTACATCACCTTTGTATGTATTGAATGCAATACTAAAAGACAGGATGGCGACTGATCAACTTATTCTTGGTTCTTTATCATGTATCATCTGGACGCTTACTTTACAAACGACAATTAAATATGTTGTACTCACATTGCAGGCCGATAACCGTGGTGAAGGTGGTATATTTTCATTGTATGCATTGGTAAGAAGAAGGGCCAGGTGGCTGGTCTTTCCTGCGATGATCGGTGGCGCAGCCTTGCTTGCTGATGGAATGATAACACCGCCCATTTCGGTAACATCTTCTATTGAAGGATTAAGAAATATTCCAAGGCTTAGTTCCATCTCCGATACCACGATCGTGATCATTGTACTTGGTATCATTGCACTATTGTTCTTTTTGCAACAATTCGGTACAGCATCTATTGGAAAATTATTCGGGCCGATCATGACCGTATGGTTTTTGATGCTCGCTGCATTAGGTTCTTATCATCTTGTAGATTATTTCAGTGTGTTCAAAGCATTTAATCCATATTACGCGTATGACCTGCTTGCACATTATCCGAAAGGTTTCTGGCTATTGGGTGCTGTATTCCTTTGTACAACGGGTGCAGAGGCATTGTATTCAGATCTTGGTCATTGTGGTAAACAGAATATACGTGTGTCATGGATCTTTGTGAAAACCTGTTTGCTATTAAATTATCTCGGCCAGGGAGCCTGGCTGTTATCGCATTATAAGGATACAATTGTTACCGATGAAATGATCACGAAAGGATTTAATCCATTTTATGGGTTGATGCCTGGATGGTTCCTGCTCATCGGCATAATCATAGCAACAACAGCTGCTATCATTGCGAGCCAGGCGCTGATAAGCGGATCATTTACTTTGATCAGTGAGGCCATTCGCCTGAACTTATGGCCCAAGATGAAGATCAAATATCCTACAGAAGCAAAGGGGCAACTATTCGTTCCCGGTATAAATGCCCTTCTGTTTGTTGGTTGTTGTGGTATTGTAATTTATTTCAGGAAGTCAACAAATATGGAAGCAGCCTACGGGCTTGCTATTACCATGTGTATGATCGCAACAACGATGCTCTTTGCCAATTACCTGGTAATGCATCGCAATTCACCCGGGCTCATTTATGTTTTTTTGATTGTTTACCTGGCGATCGAGACAGCTTTTTTAACTGCCAACCTCGATAAATTTCCACATGGAGGATTTGTAACACTTATTGCAGGTGGTGGTTTGTTTGCTGTTATGTACATCTGGTTCAGGGCACGAAAGATCAAAAACCGCTACCTCGAATTCGTACGGCTTGAAAATTATACTATTAAATTAGGGGAGCTCAGTAATAACGGATCCATTCCTAAATATGCAACGCACCTGGTTTATCTTACCAGTGCCGACAATCCAAAAGAAATTGAACATAAGATCATTTATTCTATTTTAAATAAACTTCCCAAAAAGGCCGACATCTACTGGCTTATTCACGTGCATACGGCCGATGATCCTTATACAAGCGAGTATAAAGTGAACCATATTATTCCGAATGAGATCATCAGGGTAGATTTTAATCTTGGATTCAGAATTGCACCTCGACTGAATATCATGTTTAAAAAGGTAGTTGAGGAACTTGTGAGGAACAGGGAGGTGAATGTGATCAGCAGGTATGATAGCCAGCAAAGAAATAATATGATTGGAGATTTTCGTTTTGTTGTGCTGGAAAAATTTCTGAGCCAGGAAAATGAACTGCCTATGTTTGAGAGATTGGTGATGAATCTTTATTTCTGGATAAAGGATAGAAGTTTATCGGAAGAAAAAGGATTTGGCCTTGAATCACATAATGTTACTGTTGAAAAATTTCCGCTGATGGTCTCACCTCCATCGGCTATTAAGTTGAAAAGAGTTTATATTGAAAATTAATTTGGAAATTTGGAGGTTTGAAAATGCGCCAATGAAACGCAGGTTAAATCGTAGCGCATTTTAAAGTGAAAAGATACTTTCATTTCCAAATTTTCAAATTCCCAAATCACAACAACATGCCAGGAAAAATATTAATCGTGGATGATGAGGAAAAACTCCGAAGCTTACTCAAAAGAGTGATAAGTCTTGAAGGATTTGATGTTTCAGAAGCAGCTAATTTAAAGGCAGCATATAAGTTACTTGAGAAAGAAATCATCGATGTTATTCTCTGTGATGTAAAATTACCCGATGGAAATGGAGTTGATTTTGTTACCGCGATACGAAATAAATATCCTTTAATAGAGATCATTTTACTTACTGCATATGGAAATATTCCTGATGCCATACAGGCAATGAAAAATGGCGCATTTGATTATATTACCAAGGGTGATGACAACGCAAGGATCATCCCGCTTTTGAATAAGGCATTCGAAAAAGTGAGTTTGCAAAACCGTATCCTGCAACTGGAAACGCAGGTAAGTAAGAAGTATAATTTTGAAACCATCATTGGTAGTTCAGAAAGTATAAAGACCGCCGTGGCATTTGCAAAAAAAGTGGCACCCACCGACGCAACTGTTTTGTTATTAGGTGAGACCGGCACAGGCAAAGAAGTGTTTGCACAGGCTATTCATAATAATAGCAAACGGATCGGTAAGCCTTTTGTTGCGATCAATTGCAGCGCATTCAGTAAAGAATTATTAGAAAGTGAATTGTTTGGACATCTTGCCGGTGCGTTCACTGGTGCTACAAAAGATAAGAAAGGGCTTTTGGAAGAAGCAAATTCGGGTACATTGTTCTTAGATGAGATTGGAGAGATGCACATCGACCTTCAGGCAAAAATGTTGCGTGTGCTGGAAACAACAGAATTTTTTAAAGTAGGAGATACAAAACCTACAAAGGTTTCTGTAAGGATCATTGCTGCTACTAACCGTGACCTTAAGCATGATGTTGAAGATGGTAAATTCAGGGAAGATCTTTTTTACCGGTTGAATGTATTCACCATTTTATTGCCTGCATTGCGTGAGCGTAAAGACGATATTCCACTTTTTGCTGAATACTATCTTATGCTGTTCAATAAAAGAATAAACGGGAAGATCAATAAAATAAATCCTGCATTTACTGAGATGTTGCTTAAGCAGGAATGGAAAGGCAATATCCGTGAATTAAAGAATGTAATGGAAAGAGCGGTGATACTTGCAGAGGGAAATGAGTTGAATGTAAATGATCTTCCATTGGAATTTCACACACAGGCATCATTGCAAGGCAACCTCTCATCTTTTGAACTTTCTGCTATTGAAAAACTACACATCCAACGTGTATTAAATCATACCAAAGGAAATAAAGCAGAAACCGCACGCCTGCTAAATATCGGGCTCACAACTTTATACAGGAAGATGGAAGAGTATCATATTTCCTGACTAACCCTTCCATTTTGGAAAAGGCCCTTCCGTTTTGGAAGGGTTTTTTGCTTTTGGAAAATGTATCCAACAATATTTAAAATCCCTGGAACTCTTTGCTGTGGCTGATTACAGGATATACCTGTTTTATAAAGATTGGCATGGCATGTCCTTTGGCTTACACGGCGAGTGACAAAAATTACTGTCAGCCTGAACTTCCCGAAGGCGATCTAAGTTGTGATTCAGTTTGAATATTTTAAAACTGCTGTTCATACCTGGTATTTAAAGAGGCGTAGCCTCGAACAGTTTTATAACAACGGGTTGAAACCCGTTGATAAAACAATAGAGAGGAAAATGAGAACCGTAGGTTCGATACATATAAAGTAAAGAAGTAAAAAATGACAAGAAAGACTTTACCAAAGAACAGAAAAAATGGATCGAACCTACGGTTCTCCGATATAGTAACCATAAGTAACAACGGATTGAAATCCGTTGTTATAAAACAGAAGCGAGCCTATAGCTCTGAAATTTTAAAGCGTAACCATTATTAAAAACAAAAACATGCTCAACACAATTCTATTACTCCTGGCAATGCTTGTTTGCTTTGTCATCTTTTTTAGAACTATAGACTTCTTTGAAAAAATGTAAACATTATGATACTAACACTTTTTATAATCTCGATACTTGTTTTTATATACCTGGTATATGTATTAATTAAACCTGAAAAATTTTAAAGCAAACGATCATGAATACAGAATTAACAGGTGTAATAGTAACCTTCCTGCTCACCATACTATTGGCATATCCGCTCGGGAAATACATTGCCAAAGTATTTGCAGGAGAAGGAACTTTTACTGATTTTATGAACCCCTTTGAAAAGTTCATATACAGGATCGCTGGCATCAATGCGAATAAAGGAATGAACTGGAAAGAATTTTTAACCGCCATGCTTACAATCAACATGCTTTGGTTGTTTTATGCATTTTTTCTTTTGTTGAACCAGGCACATTTACCATTAAATCCCGATGGTAATCCTAATATGACACCGGACCTGGGTTTTAATACCGCTATTAGTTTTTTGGTAAACTGCGACCTGCAGCATTATTCCGGCGAGAGCGGATTAACATATTTCACACAATTGTTTGTGATAACATTCTTACAATTTGTAAGTGCTGCAACAGGCATCGCTGCCGCAGTTGCTTTGTTCAATGGATTAAAACATAAAACAACTGATGATCTCGGGAACTTCTGGAGCATTTTTACAAAAGCGATCACACGAATATTATTGCCACTTTGTATTGTAATGGCAGTGTTGCTTGTTTTCAATGGAACACCCGCAAGTTTCGATAGAAAAGATACGATCAAAACATTACAGGGAGATACGGTGCAGGTTAGCCGCGGACCAGCTGCAGGTATGATCGCAATCAAACATCTTGGTACAAATGGTGGTGGATGGTTTGGATCCAATTCGGCACATCCATTCGAAAACCCGAATTATTTCACCGGTATGCTTGAATTGATAGCGCAGGTACTTATTCCTGTTGCCATGTTGTTTGCATTGGGTATTTATATCAAAAGGAAAAAATTTGCATGGATGATATTTGGTATCATGACAGTTGGAATGCTTTTCCTCATTGTCCCAACCATGCATTGGGAAATGCAGGGCAACCCTTTAATAGCAAAGATGGGCATCATGCAACCAACAGGAGCGATGGAAGGGAAAGAGATAAGATTCGGAGCTGCGGCTTCAGGTTACTGGAGCATTATAACAACGGTCATCTCTACAGGTTCGGTCAATTCAATGCATGATAGTTCAATGCCATTATCAGGAATGATGCAAATGCTTGCCATGTTGATCAATGCGTTTTATGGTGGCTGTGGGGTGGGTATACTGAATTATTTTATTTACATCATCATTGCTGTTTTCATTGGAGGATTGATGGTTGGGCGAACACCGGAATTCATGGGGCATAAAGTAGAAGCAAGAGAAATTAAGATCGCTGCATTGGTTACGTTGTTATCAGCATTTCTTATAAAAGGCGGCGCCGCACTGGCAGCATATTATTTTGTTCATCATGGAAATATGCAATGGGCCGTTCAGCCATCCACGTGGTTGAACAATCCTGCCCATCATGGATTCTCAGAAATGTTTTACGAATTCACTTCTTCCAATGCAAATAATGGAAGTGGCTTCGAGGGACTCGGAGATAATAATATTTTCTGGAACACCGCAACAGGTTTTGTGTTGCTGCTTGGAAGGTTTCTCCCGATCATTGGCCCCATTGCGATCATTGGGTTGCTTGCAAAGAAAAAATACATTCCTGCATCTTCCGGAACATTAAGTGTGGACTCGGTCACTTTTGGAATATTGACTTTCGCTATCATAATCATTATAACTGCATTGTCTTATTTCCCTCCGTTGGTGCTGGGCCCGATCGCAGAATACCTGGGAATGTGTTAAATGAAAATATAAAATGAGTTACAGGATAAAACGATATAAAAAAATGTCTAAACAAAATAAAAATAGCAAACTCTTTGAAAGTTCATTGGTTGCAGGTGCACTGAAACAATCCTTCATAAAGTTGAATCCTTTGGTGATGTTACGCAACCCGGTTATGTTTACTGTATATGTTGGTACGATCATCATGTTGGGTGTATGTTGCTGGATCGCACAAGGGGAAACTTCACAAGGATCACTTACATACAACCTCACGGTATTCTCTGTTTTATTCGTTACGTTGTTGTTTGCAAATTTTGCTGAAGCCATTGCAGAAGCCAGGGGTAAGGCACAGGCTGACAGTTTAAGAAAGACAAGAGAAGAAACGCCAGCAAAAAAAGTTTTCCCGGTGGGAGAAATTTATGTAAATGAAATAAAGATCGTTCCCTCATCACAGTTAGAGAAAGGAGATCTGTTTGTTTGTGAATCCGGTGATATCATCCCGATGGATGGTGAGATCATTAAAGGGATCGCAACGATCGATGAAAGCGCCATAACCGGCGAAAGCGCACCAGTTATAAGAGAAGCAGGTGGTGATAAATCTTCTGTTACGGGTGGAACAAAAGTATTGTCAGATAAGATTACAGTAAAAGTTACTACAGAGCGTGGCGAAAGTTTTTTAGATAAAATGATCGCATTGGTAGAAGGTGCATCCCGGCAAAAAACACCCAATGAAATTGCATTAACTATTTTACTGGCAAGTTTTACCATCATATTTCTTATTGTTTGCGTGACCTTAAAACCATTTGCGGATTATGCAAATACACCCATCACCATCGCTGCATTCGTTTCCTTATATGTATGCCTGATACCAACTACCATTGGTGGATTGCTGAGTGCGATCGGTATTGCAGGCATGGACAGAGCCCTTCGTGCAAATGTTATTACAAAAAGTGGTAAAGCTGTAGAGACTGCAGGTGATCTTGATACATTGTTGCTGGATAAGACCGGCACCATTACTATCGGTAACCGTAAGGCGACAAATTTTTATGAAACAAGTGGTGTAAGTAAAAAGCTATTTATTGATGCTTGTGTGTTGTCTTCACTTGCTGACCATACGCCCGAAGGCAAATCCATTATTGAACTGGCCGGGGTTGATATTCATAAGTTCGATACAGATCATGCAACATTTATTGATTTTACTGCGGAAACAAGAAGCAGTGGCATCAACCTGCCAGGTGGGGCTAAAATCCGCAAAGGTGCCTATGATTCGATAAGGACAATGGTTATTAAAGCAGGAAATGATTTTCCGGATGAAATAACTGGTAAGGTAAAAATGATTTCATCAAATGGGGGAACGCCGCTTGTTGTGAGTGAAAATGATAAAGTACTAGGTGTAATTGAATTGCAGGATATCATCAAACCAGGTATCCATGAACGTTTTGAAAGGCTTAGAAAAATGGGCGTTAAAACAGTGATGGTCACAGGTGACAATCCATTAACAGCAAAGTTCATTGCAGAAAAAGCAGGCGTTGATGATTTTATCGCAGAAGCAAAGCCTGAAGATAAAATGAATTATATCAAACAGGAGCAACAGGGAGGAAAACTTGTTGCGATGATGGGAGATGGTACCAATGATGCTCCGGCACTGGCCCAGGCTGATGTTGGTGTTGCCATGAACAGCGGTACAGCAGCTGCAAAAGAAGCGGGCAATATGGTGGATCTTGATAATGATCCAACCAAACTGATCGAGATCGTGGAAATAGGAAAACAACTGCTGATGACAAGGGGAACGCTTACTACTTTTTCCATTGCCAATGATGTTGCAAAATACTTTGCGATCGTTCCTGCATTGTTCATTGCATCTATTCCCGCTTTACAAGCCTTAAATATAATGCGGCTACACAGCCCCGAAAGTGCCATTCTTTCTGCAGTTATATTCAATGCGATCATAATTCCTTTATTGATACCACTGGCTTTAAAGGGCGTTGCATACAAACCGATTGGTGCAGGTGCATTATTGAGAAGGAACCTGTTGATCTACGGATTGGGAGGAATTATAGTGCCATTCATCGGAATAAAATTGATTGACCTGCTGGTGGCATTGTTTGTATAAAATTTAAAATTAAGATCATGAAAAAATATGTCTGGCCATCTTTAAAACTTACGCTCGCCTTTATTATTATATGTTCTGTTTTATACCCCTTATTCATAGCGGCAATTGCGAAGATGGCTCCTGGGGCTGGCAGGGGAGAAACAGTAATGGTAAATGGTAAAGTAGCAGGTTACACCAATATAGGACAAAAATTTACCGACGATAAATATTTTTGGAGCCGCCCTTCTGCAGTTGATTATAATGCTGCCGGCTCAGCAGGTTCTAACAAAGGACCAACAAATCCCGACTACTTAAAACAAGTACAAAGCAGGATAGATACTTTTTTGGCACATAACACTTCAGTAAAAAAAGAAGAGATCCCTGCAGAACTGGTAACTGCTTCCGGTAGTGGTCTTGATCCTGATCTGTCGCCATATGCTGCTAAAATACAGGTGAAGCGAATTGCGGCTATTCGTAAACTTGATGAAGAGAGACTTCTCTTCCTTGTTGACAAACAAACGGAACAACCTTTTCTTGAATGGTTTGGCCCGGCAAAAGTGAACGTACTGAAATTAAATATTGAACTGGATAAATTAAAATAACAATAAAATAAATCAAGATGAAAAGAATTCTGTTAGGTACTGTCTTTTTAGTAAATGCTGTAGTTGTTTCTGCGCAGGACAGTACAAAAGTTGTAAAGATACCTTTTGATGGTATGGATCTTACATGGATCAACGGTCAAAACAGGCAAAAGAATTTTCCGTTGGTTTTGAATGACAAAAACGGGGAAACTATTTTAACAGGTGTTGTATTATTAGACGGATACTTCAATTATAATTTTGCACGCCCTAAAGACAATACACAAACAATTTCATCATCAACTGCCCGGAGCAACGAGTTTTCTCTCAACCAGGCAAGCATTGGTATTGAAAGTAATTATAAAAATATTATCGGGCGTTTGTGGTTGCAAACCGGTAGCCAGACAGCAGTTGTACAGGAAGCAGATGGATCTGTAGCACGGGGAAGAAATACGAGTACAGGCAACTTAAAGTTCATTCGTGAAGCTGCAGCAGGTTATCACTTTAATGTAAAATATGGATTCAATGTTGAGCTCGGTATTTTTATGAGTTATATCGGTCTTGAAAGTTATGTGCTACAGGAGAACTGGAGTTACCAACGTAGTATGGTATGTGATTTTACACCTTTTTATTTCCAGGGTGCCAGGCTTCAATTTTATCCTTCTAAAAAATTCAAGACTGAATTATGGATATTGAATGGATGGCAGACTTACAATAGCTGGAGTAAAAATCCTGGAGTTGGTAATTCAAATTATTTCAGACCAAATGAAAACCTGCAATTGGTTGCCAATTTTTATTATGGCAATGATAGTAAGAGTGGAACAACTGAATTATCAAAGGTTCATCGTTTTCATCATGACAACAGTATTGTTTATCGCTATTACAAAAAAAGCCCGGGAAATAAAAACGGGATATCGCAGGCTGCATTCAGTCTCAATACCCATTATGGATTTCAAACCGGTGATGGCGTGAAAGCAAAAGATAATTATATGACAGGATCTTCGCTTGCAAACAGGATATGGTTTTATAACAACAAACTTGCGCTGACCATAAGAGGAGATTATGTTACAAACCCCGGCGGCTATCTTGCATTTACTCCCGCTGCTCCGGCAGACGGTCCCAATGCGTATGAACTTGCAATAGCTTCAGGAAAGGATCTGAAAATGACGCAGCTGTCAACAACATTCGATATAATGCCAAACGATTTTGTGACATTCCGTTTTGAATACGATCATCGTAACAGCAATGTTCCCTACTTTGCCGGAAAGGGTGGTACCACATCTCAAACAGGATTTAGTACCGATCCCGTTGATGTTGACTGGAGACCTGACTTGCGCAAAACAGAAAACCGTTTTATCGTAGCCGTTAATTTCAGGTTGTAATGAGCTAAATAAATGAAGGATATTCTTCTATATTGTGAACAAATATTCAAGATATGCTCAACGTTTTTTATCACACAGAAAAAGAAATAAGCAAAGCTGAAGGGGTAGATTGTTTTCAGCAGATACCAATCGAAAAAATAGTCTGGATTGATCTGAAGTTTGCAAGTGATGAAGAAAAACAGAAAGTGCAGGCTGTTTTTGAGATTGATTTTGAAAAGTTGAAATCTGAAAATGAATTAGAAAGCAATGCAAGATTCTATGAATCCGAAGACATGGTTTTCATTAGTGCGTATGTTACGATCCAGAGAAACAATCTTTTTGATAGTACACCCGTATTTTTTTATTTATTGAATAATGTATTCATTACTGAACGGAATGCCGAGTTGGCTGCATTTGATGAAACGATCAAAAAGATCATGCGTAACCGGAAAGCGTTTAAAGCTGGTTGTGATGTGCTTGAAGGATTTTTAGAAACAAAGTTTGATGTGGATGCAGATTTTATTGAGCAAATAGCAAAAAATATTGCTTCTGTCAGCAGGAGTTTATCAGTGAAAAAAGATATAGATACGCAAGCCGTTTTATTAAAGATCAGTGAATACCAGGAATCCACTACGCTTTCGAGAGAAAGTTTTATTGATAAGCAACGGGTTGCTTCAGCACTTTTGAAAAGCAATGTTTTTGAAAATAAAGAACGGCTTAAGATCCTGATCAAGGATATCAATTCCATGCTTGAGTATTGCTCTTTTATTTTTGTACGCCTTGAATATTTGCAGAATACTGTTTTAGGGTTAATAAATATTGAACAAAATAAAGCGATCAAAATATTTACAATTGTAGCTGTTATATTCATGCCGCCAACTTTGATCGCAAGTATTCATGGAATGAATTTTAAATACATGCCCGAACTTAGTTTGCGATATGGTTATCCACTGGCAATCCTGTTTATTATTAGTTCTTCTCTTTTAACCTTATTTATTTTTAAAAGGAAAAAATGGTTATAATAAAAGTATGCCCGAAAAACAAAATGATATTGACCAGTTTTTAAATTTTGATCCTAAGCCAAAGAGAGGAAAGTTTAAAATTTACATTGGTATGAGCGCCGGCGTAGGAAAAACTTTTCGCATGTTGCAGGAGGCACATAGTTTGTTGAAGCAGGGAGTGAATATAAGGATTGGTTATGTTGAAACACATAAAAGAAAAGAAACCGAAGCATTGATCGAAGGGCTGCCGGTAATTCCGAGAAGAGAAGTTTTTTACAAAGGCAAACGGCTGGAGGAATTGGATGTACAGGCAATCTATTTATTACAACCTGGAGTAGTGATCATTGATGAACTTGCTCACACCAATATTCCCGGAAGTAAAAATGAAAAACGCTGGCAGGATGTACTGGATGTTTTGGAAGCGGGGATCGATGTAATATCTGCAGTAAATATACAGCATATAGAAAGCATCAATGAAGATGTAAAAGAAATAACGGGAATAGATGTGCAGGAAAGAATACCTGATAAGATGCTGCAACTGGCAGATGAAGTTGTGAACATCGATCTTACTGCAGATGAACTGATCAGCCGTTTAAAGGAGGGGAAGATATATGATCACACAAAAGTGCAACAGGCATTACAAAACTTTTTTCAGCCGGATAAGATATTGCAACTGCGTGAACTCGCTTTAAAAGAAGTAGCGGTACAGGTAGAACGAAAAGTAGATTACCAGGTGGTTGCAAAAAGCAAACCTTTTCGCCATGAACATTTTATGGCATGCGTATCTTCCAATGCAGAAATTGCGCAACGCATCATTCGCAAAACAGCAAGACTTGCTTCTTATTATAACAGCAAGTGGTATGTTTTGTATGTGCAGACAGAAAAAGAATCTGCTGATAAGATTTCATTGGCTGCCCAACGGCATTTAATCAATAACTTTAAGAATGCAACTGAATTGGGTGCAGAAGTGATCAGGAAAAAAGCAGGCAATATTGCTTCTACCATTATTGAAACAGCCAGTGAAAAAAATATAACGACCATATGCCTTGGTAAGCCTCATTTGAATCTTTTCCAGGTCATACTAAAAACAAGTCTCTTTAACCAGTTGCTAAAAACACTTTCAAAAAATAACATTGATATTATTATTCTTTCCTGATGGCATTAAATGTAAAAAATAAAATATGGCTGGGAACTTCTTTTCTTTTCCTGCTACTACTGCTAACAGGAGGTTCGGGTATTTATTATATGGCCAAGCTGAAAAAAGAAGCACGTAATATTCTTGAAGATAATTATGAAAGTGTTGCATATTGCCACAACATGCAAGAGCAGTTGAATAGTCTCGAATCAAACGACCGGCAAGCCATTGGCGAATTTGAAAAGTCTTTGAAACTGCAGGAAGCAAATATTACTGAACCAAATGAAGCTGATGCTACGAATTCACTGAGACAAAATTTTAACAGGCTAAAAGATAACGATACAGCAAAAAGAACAATACAGCAAATAAATAAGGATCTGCAACAAATTCTGTCGTTGAATATGTCAGCAATACAACGAAAAAACAATAAAGCAGAAAAAACAGCCGATGAAGCATTGACATTGATCGTTGCGCTTGCTGCATTTGTATTCATTATCGCATTTACATTTCTCATCAATTTTCCATCGGTAGTAACGAAACCAATTCGTGAACTCATTGAAGCTACAAGGCAAATAGGAGCTAAGAACTATAAACACCGTATTCATATCGATAACAAGGATGAATTTGGAAGTTTGGCTCAATCATTCAATGAAATGGCTGAACGACTGGAATATTTTGAAAGCAGTAACCTGAATCAATTGTTGTTTGAAAAGAACAGGGCAGAAGCTGTGATCAATAGCCTTAAAGATGCAAGCATCGGGATCGATAAAAATGGTATTGTCTTGTTTGCCAATTACCAGGCGCTTCAGCTATTGGGGCTGCAGGCAGAATCGATCATTGGTCATTCTGTAAGTGATGTAAGCGCTACAAATGAATTGTTTCGCTTTTTAATGAACAACCAATCCACAGCGCCTTTCAAAATTGTACTTGATAACAGGGAGAATTATTTTGTAAAGGAAATGATCGAAGTGGTGCAGGGCGAAGCAAACAATAGAGTGATCGTTTTAAAAAACATTACTTCTTATAAAGAACTGGATGAAGCAAAAACAAATTTCATTGCAACCATTTCGCATGAATTGAAAACACCCCTTGCATCTTCTGATTTCAGCCTGAAATTACTGGAAGACGAACGGGTGAGTAAATTATCTGCAGAACAAAAAGAACTGATCGGGCATTTGAAGGAAGACAATATAAGAATGCTTAAGATATTGAGTGAGTTATTGAACATGTCGCAGGTTGAATCAGGAAGGATACAATTGAACATTCAGCCGGTAGATCCATTAACGATCATTCAAAAAGCAATAAACACCGTAGCAGGGTCTGCAAAAGATAAAAATATTATGATCAATATCATTGCAGCAACTTCATTACCACCAATAAAAGCCGACGAAGAAAAGACAACATGGGTATTGAATAATTTTTTAACCAATGCCATTAAGTATTCTTTTAATAATGCTGATATTGAAGTATCGGTTAAAGAAAAGGGGAGTGATATTGTTTTTGCGGTAAAAGATTCGGGTCCTGGTATCGCCAACGAATACCAGCCGCGATTGTTTGAAAGATATTTCCAGGTTCCTGATTCTACGGAAAAGGGGTCAGGGCTTGGGCTTGCTATTTCAAAAGAATTTATCGAAGCGCAGCATGGGAAGATATGGGTAGAAAGTGTTGTGGGCAAAGGGTCAACTTTCTTTTTTCAATTGCCGCTGTAGGAATCGGCAACCTGCAAATGGCAATCGAAACTTCCTGGTGCTGGCGAAGGTCTCAAACCTGTGCTCCGTCGTCACTTAACTCCATTTTGAAAGTTAAGTAACGGCAAGGCATAGGTCGGGAGGCTTTACCTGGCTATGCTCGTTTTAAAACTTTTATTTGTTCCAGCGGAGCATCTCGTTTATTGAATGTATTTATAAAATTGTATTCGTTCCGTAGGAACGACTCGTGTAAAACTGATATCGCCGCAGAGAAATAAAGAGGCAAAGTTTACACAGAGAATCGCTGCGTAAACTCCTTTTACACTTGTGCTCTGCGGTGAGATCATTTCGGATCAGGTATAAACTGGTTGTAATTCACATCCTCTAAAAACGAGATCAGGTTGATAAAATAATTCCGCTGATCATCATACATGGCAAAATGACTTCCGTTGGGGCAGAGATAAGTTCTGCTTTTAGGAATTAGTTTACCTTCTCTCTTCATGTCTTCAGGATTCATTTCATCATTCATGCCGCCAAGTACAAGGGTAGGCACGGTTATGTTCTTTAGCCTGTCCCAGATTTCCCAGTTCTTTAAATTTCCTGTTACATGAAATTCGTCAACGCCCTGCATCTGTGCATAGATCGCCATGTTTGCTTTTTTAAAAATGCGCATGATAGGTTCGGGCCATGGGTCTAGCTGGCAGGCAACATGGGTGTATAAATTTTTCATCAGTATTTCCTGGTATTCCGGGGCATCATACTTTTTTAGATTGTCGAGTGAGTCAAAAGTTTTCATTACAGCAGGTGTGAAAAATTTTTGTTTTAGCTGGTTTAAGTACGCCAGGTACGACTGTATGCCTGCAGTCATGTTTGAAAGCACTGCAGCCTTAACATGACTTTGATATTTTTGTAAATATTCCATTGCCAGTAAACTGCCCCATGAATGCCCCAGTATATAGAATTGTTCAAGGCCAAGTCCTTTTCTTACCTGTTCTACTTCTTCCACATATCTTGGTAATGTCCACAATGATGTATCAGTTGGAATATCAGAATAGCCACAGCCAAGCTGGTCATAATAATAGATTTCCATTCCTGCAGGAGGAAGAAAGCTTTCGAAACATTCAAAATAATCATGCGTGAAAGCAGGTCCGCCATGCAGCAACAAAACTTTTATGGCCCCATTACCGATCTTCTTCGTCCATACATTGTACTTGCCATCTACCTGTATCATTTTAATGCCGCCTGTTTTTACTTCGTTTGAAGATGAATCAACCAGGGTTGCTATATCCACTGCAGTTTCCTTGTTTTTATTTTCGTCTTTTTTGTTTTCATTGCATGAAAGGAAAATGAGGAGGGAGAAAATTGGAAATAATTTTTTCATAATGCATGTTGTTTTGTTGGTAGTGGCTTGGTTTGAAGTGTAGTTACGTTTTTTTTTACCGCAGAGATTCAGAGAAGCTGAGTTTTCGCTGAGATTCTTTGCGAAAACGCTATTTACTCTTGTTCTCTGCGGTAAAATTTCAAACTGCCCGATATAGATTTGTTATTATGAATGTAAATAAAAAATCGTTCCTTTAATACTATTATTTCCAACAGCTCGTTACATCTTATCAATATGAAAAAACTAATTACTGCTTTTGCTTTTTCAATCTTCTGCCTTGTATCTCACGCACAAAATAAAATGCGGCCTATTGAAGCATTACTGAACAGGAATGACCCGGGCTGGATCATTGTTCAAAAATGGATCGACTCAGCCACAAATGAAGTAGAAGTACTTCCTGCTGATACAATAAAATCCAAAGAGGCTTTGTACCGTACACAGGTAACAACAAATTCACCCATGGGTGCGATCATTTATTTTACCGGTGGTATATTGGTTGATCATGGATGGATACGCATACTTGGATCAGGAAGCAGCAAACTTAGCAGGTCGCTTCCCGACTGGAACAAAGGAAAAACTTTTGCATCATTTGGTGAAGCACCGGATCTTTTATTGGTTGCCGATGATGTTGTTGGTGGTTTTTTTGCGATCAATGCCGGTAGATTGAGTAAAGAAAATACAGGTAAGATTTATTATCTCTCTCCCGATCGTTTGGAGTGGGAAGCATTGGATCTCACTTATTCCGAATTCCTGCTTTTTTGTTTTAGCGGTGATCTTGTAAAATTTTATGGCGACATGCGCTGGAACAATTGGGAAAAAAATGTTTCAAAGATGAATGCCGATAAGGTTTATAATTTTTATCCGCCATTATGGACAAAGGAAGGCAAAGATATTTCTAAAGACAAGCGGAAGGCGGTTCCGGTGGAGGAGCAGTATCTTTTTAATATGCAGCAGCGGAAAGTACTAAAACTTGAGTAAATAAGTTATAAGCTGTGAGCCATGAGCTTTGAGCTTGTTTATTAAGATTAAAGTCTCAAATTATTTTAAACAAGCTCAAAGCTCATGGCTCACAGCTCACGGCTTCTTCTTCGGATGTACCAAATTCAACTCCGCAATCAAATTCTTCGCTTCCGCATATTTATCAATGATAAAAAGTACGTAACGTATATCGACCATGATGTTCCTGCAAATGCTTGCATCATAATTAATATCACTCATGGTTCCTTCCCATACACGATCGAAATTGAGACCTACTAAATTTCCATAAGCATCCAATGCCGGGCTGCCCGAGTTACCACCTGTTGTATGATTGGAAGCAATAAAACAAACAGGCTGGCGACCATTCACGCCGTATTGTCCAAAATCTTTTTTATGGTACAGGTCAATTAATTTTTGCGGCAGGTCGAATTCATAATCTCCCGGTTTGTATTTTTCCATTACGCCATCGAGGTATGTATAATAATCAAACTTAACAGCGTCTCTTGGATTATAACCTTTTACATTTCCATAAGTAACACGAAGTGTGCTGTTGGCATCAGGATAAAAATTCTTTTCTTTAAATACATCCAGTTGTGCCTGCATGTATGTGCGTTGAAGCTGGTTGATGTTTGCCTGCAGTTCATTCAGCTTTGGAGAAACATTGTTTGAATATGTTTTAATCATGTTGCTATAAAATGCCACAGCAATATCGGCTTTGATTGCTTTTACAATATTTTGCGCTGAATCATTCAATAGTGCCTTGATCTTTTCAATAGAAGTAAATGCTGTTTTTGTATAAAGATCATTGGCCATATTTGAATAAGACTGTTGATGATCCTCAAAACTTTGTTTAACGAAAGGGGAGATATAAGCAGGTTGCTGATCCTTCAAATACATTTCTATTAATGTTTCAAACATTTTTTTGTCAACCCCTGCATCATATTCTTTAAAAGTTTCTTCCAGCTTTGTTAACAGGTCTGCTTTTTTCTTATCAAATGTATTTACGGATTCATCTTTTTCAAAAGCAGCTATTAATGAGTTCATATCAGCAGCGATACCAAGCAATTCGATCCTTGGATATATTTCATTGAAATAATCCCTTGCATAACCATAAGGTTCAATAGCAGTATAAGCCGCAGAAAGATCGTTCAGCAAATTGCCATAGTTTGTTTTCCATTCTGCGTTTGCATTTACCCGTTGGGTAAAGATGGCTTCGTAATCTGTTTTTTTCTGTACAGCATTTTTCGATCTCAGTCCAAGTACTTCGCCCTGCCATTTCTTATAAGCATTCTCAATGCTTGCATATTTTGCCGCGTATTGAATTTTTATTTTTTCATCTTTTCTCATAAAGCCATTCAATACTTCAAGTGCCTTTGCCCTGATACCGATCTTTGCCGGATCATTTACGTTCATCACCTGTTTTACAGCTGCGCCGGTAAGGTATTCTTTTGTAGCGCCCGGGAAACCAAATACCATGGTGAAATCTCCTTCCTTCATACCATCCAGTGAAATTTTTAAAGAACGTTTTGGTTTGTAAGGAACATTATCAGCAGAGAATGATGCAGGATTGTTATTCTTATCGGCATAGATCCTGAACATAGAAAAATCGCCGGTATGACGTGGCCACATCCAGTTGTCCGTGTCTTTTCCATAATTGCCGATAGAAGCGGGGGGAGCACCAACAAGGCGGATATCCTTAAACGTTTTTGTTACGAACAGGTAATATTTATTTCCGTCAAAAAAGGATTTGATAAGAATATCTTCAAAGCTTTCTTTTTTATAATCTTTTTTTAACTGGGCAATGTTCTTATCAACCTGCGATTGTCTTTCTTTTTCAGTCATGGTACCGGTTATGCCATTCGTAATATCTTTTGTAACATCTTCTATGCGTTCGATGAATGTTACGAACAGGCCCTGGTTTTGTAATTCCTGTTCTTTGTTATAGGCCCAGAATCCTTTTTGAATTAAATTATTTTCAACAGAAGAATGATTTTGTACCGCATCAAAACCACAATGGTGATTGGTGAGCAACAAGCCCTGGTCGGATATAACCTCGGCCGTACAAAATCCACCGAAACTTACGATCGCATCTTTCAGGCTTCCTTTACTGATGCTGTAAATATCTGCAGCATTTAATTTCAGTCCCATTCTTTTCATTTCTTTTTCATTCATTGCCTGCAATAGTTGCGGCAACCACATGCCTTCATCGGCAAAGCTTTTAAAGGAAATAAAACTGAAGAGGAGGATCTTTACAAGTATCTTTTTCATGATTCTAAAGTTGAGGGGCAAATGTAGGGAAATATCTTTCGGGTTGATAGCCGCTTGTCCCAAGTTGATTTGAAGATTTGAAAATTTGAAAATGTGCTGATGAAATGCGAAGCCAATAAAAGACGTCATTGCGAGCCCATTATATGGAGTAAAAATACAAATGATTTTCCCTGGCGATGCGCCCCAGCCATTTAAAGGTTTATTTCGTTATAAGCAAGATTGCTTCGGCACGGAAACTTCTTATTTTTCGGAATTTGTTAAGTGCCTCGCAAAGACGTACAGGATTACTATCTGAAAAGTTCTTTTCATTTCCAAATCTTCAAATCATCAAATTTTTAAATTAGACATGGACTTATTCAGGGCTGTTTATAACTAGTCTTTACAGTTATATTATTAAAATTATATTTTCGTCCAAATCTATAACATGACCCAAAAAACAACCGCATTCAAATCTGCAAAACCACTTGCAGTACTGCTCTTATTTTTATTGATCATTAACCGATCATGGGCCGAAGGCACCAAGGAAGTTTCACCAAACAGTAACCAGGTAGCTTCCCTCTATTATTCACCTACCAACTATGGGTTTTATTTTAATTGCCCTGCCGATAACAGGATAAACTTTGTTATCAACGATCACACAACTGAGAACCTGTATTTTGGTTTTCGCTGGGTGACAAGAGGAAACACTGCAATTGTAAACAATATGTATTACAGGATCCTCAATAGTGCAGGTGTGGTAGTGGCTGGTCCAACACAATGCCCGATTGCAGGCGCAGGGCTGATTGGAAGTTATAACCAGGCAGTTGCCGGGCCAAATATTGCCGGTTCTGCACCTGCAGGTTATACCCCCATTTCATTTAACCCTACAAGTAATGACACTTATTATATAGAAATATACCGCAGCGGTAATGGTGGTGTATCTCAAACTTCAACAACTGCAGCCATTGCACCCTTTTTTGATTTTACTGTTGCTACCGCTACAGGTACAAGGTCACTGGGAAGGGTATTCGCCAAAAAATGGGGATTTGTTGCAGGTAATCCCGGTGATAATTACCAGGGAGCAACTACCGATGATGTAAGTCCTTCATTCTATACTTATACTGCAGATTCAACGGTTGTAAATGTAGTGTTCGATCGTTTTAACCCACTTGCATTCAATGTTGCTTTCAATACTTATGGTGTTGATCCGCTTCAAACTAATTTTGAGATCGGCCGTCGTTCGGTTTATAGTGCAAACAATCCTGATCTTTCCAATAGCTACAACACTTTTTTAAATACTCCTGATAATGCTGTTTTTCCAGCATCGCCAACACCAACTGCTCCTACAACTGCAGGACACATGTATGGCTGTCCTGGTTTTTATTATGTTCCTTACAGGACTTATGCCGATGGAGATGTGCGCATTTTACTTGACCTGAACGGTGTTCCGGGTTTCCAGGATAATACCGCTGATATATATCTTTTTGATTACAATGTTCCAGCCGGCCTCAATACATTTACCTGGAATGGTTTTGATGGATTGGGAAACCAGGTAACAGTAAATGCAAGTGTTAATGTACAACTTACAACTTTACGTGGAAGGGTGAATATGCCTTTGTATGATCCTGAATATAATTTATACGGATTTACATTGAATACCGTTTTGCCAACGTCGGTGCCCAATTTAAAAATGTATTGGGATGATAGTTTCCTTACTACAATAACCGGGCAGGCCGCAAATAATAATAATACAACCGGCCCGGGAATTTCCAATACCAATGTGGGACAGGTATCACCGGGTCACGCATGGAATGGTAATTACGGAGGTACAATGATCACAACCTTTCCTGCACCATCCATAGGCGGAACGGGAGATGCTTCAGTAGCAAACCTTGATGATGATTTTGGAAATGTGCGTATCATGAATACATGGTTTTGGGCCGTGGAAGAATCAGGGGGATCTTTCTCTGTAAATATTCCTAATTGTACACCTAATCCTGATTTCAATGTTACTTATGTGAACCTGCCTATAAACAGCAGCGTTAGTGCAAATGATGATGTGGCCGCCGGATCAACTTATTCAACACCTGTTGCACAGCCAGGCAATCCCGGCCCTGCGCTTCCGGTAGTTAGTGCAAATGGTTCTTATAGTTTTGTAAGTAGTGTTCCCGGCGTATTTGTTTTCAGCGTTCCTGTTTGCGCTCCTGCACAGGCGCCTCCTTGCCATGATGTATTGCTTACCATAACGGTACTCGACAACACTGTTGTTACCAATCCTCCTGTAGCCAATGTTGATTTTGCAACAACAAACATGGATGCCGGAGTTACTGTAAATACATTGGGTAACGATGCTGCGGGTAATCCCGGCGGATCACTCAATCCTGCAAGTGTTACGATAACCGGTCGGTCCTGCTAATGGTATTGCTACTGTTGATGGATCAACCGGGGATATTACTTATACGCCTGTACCTGGTTTCACCGGGCAGGATACGATTCACTATAGTGTTTGTGATAACAGCTTACCAACACCGTTATGTGCCAGTTCAATACAGATCATAACTGTGCAGGGCGTTTGTAATTGTACCATCAATACAGTGATTGCTGTTGATGATTATTACAATACACCATTCAATACGCCTGTAAGTGGTAATGTTGTGCTCAATGATTCTGATCCGGAAGGCGACCTGCTTACCGTAACACCGCAAACAACTACCATACCTGGAGAGGGAACGCTTGTATTGAACAGCGATGGCACATTTACATTTACACCGGTTCCGGGTTTTTATGGACAAACAGAATTTATTTATTCCGTTTGCGATGACAACGCAGTACAGGCATGTACATTTACAACCATTCATATTTTAGTAGCACCTCCGATACAACAACCAAATCCTGATTTTAATGTTACGTATGTAAATGTTACCGTTAATGGTGACGTAAGTACAAATGATCATGTTGAACCGGGAAGCACCTACGGCTCAGCGTCAGCTGTACCGGGTAATCCTGGCCCTGCAGTTCCAACGGTGAATGCAGATGGAACGTATAGCTTTACAAGTGCGGTACCAGGTGTATTTGTATTTAATGTACCTGTATGTTACCCCGGGCAAGCGGCACCTTGCACACTTGTATTATTAACCATTACGGTGCTTGATAATACTGTAAATACAAACCCACCTGTTGCCAATGTTGATATTGCTTCAACATTGATCAATACACCTGTTACTTTAAATACGCTTTCCAATGATTATGCAGGTAATCCTGGTGGATCATTAACGCCATCTACCGTAACTGTTACTGTAAATCCAACGCATGGTATCACAAGTGTGAATCCATCAACAGGAGAGATCACTTATACACCAAACAGTGGTTTTATTGGTGTTGATACGCTTACTTATTCTGTATGCGATAACAGTACACCAGCACTTTGTGCAACAGCGATACAGATCATCACCGTATTGCCAAATGGTTGTGCGAACACAACCGTTGCAGCAGATGATTATGCAAGCACGCCTTTTAATACAGCAGTTAGTGGAAATGCAATATTGAATGATTCGGATCCACAGGGTGATGCACAAACCATTCTTGCACAGGGAACAACGATACAGGGAGCCGGAACACTTATATTGAACAGTGATGGTACCTGGACATTTACACCTGATGCAGGATTTAGCGGCCCGGTAGATTTCCCTTATACCGTATGTGATAACGGAACACCACAGGCATGTGCAAACGCAACGATCCATATTTTGGTTGGGTATCCTGTTCCGCAACTCAATCCTGATTTCAATGTTACTTATGTAAATGTTCCTGTAAACGGAAATGTAAGTACGAATGATAACGTTCCGCCAGGCAGCACTTACGGTACACCGTCAGCAGTGCCGGGTAATCCTGATGGCTCAATGCCAACGATGAATGCTGATGGAACCTATACTTTCGTTAGCCCTGTACCAGGTGTATTTGTATTTAATGTACCTGTATGTGTACCGGCGCAGGTTCCACCTTGTCCAACTTCATTGCTCACTATAACGGTGCTTGATAATACGGTTGCATCAAACCCGCCTGTTGCCAATGTTGATATCGCTTCAACATTGATCAATACGCCTGTAACATTAAATACACTTGCTAATGATTATGCAGGTAACCCCGGCGGATCATTAACGCCATCTACCGTAACAGTAACCGTTGCTCCAAATCATGGTACAACAAGTGTGAATCCATCAACAGGGGAGATCACTTATACACCAGCTAATGGATTTACCGGTATCGATACATTGACTTATTCTGTATGTGATAACAGTGCACCTTCACTATGTGCAACTTCAATACAGATTATAACAGTACTGCCACTTAACAATCCAAATACAACCGTTGCAGCAGACGATTATGCATTCACGCCATTCAATACAGCTGTGAGTGGAAACGCCATACTGAATGATTCAGATCCGCAGGGCGATGCACAAACCATCACAGCACAAACAACTACTGTACCTGCAGGAACGCTTGTATTGAACAGTGATGGTACATGGACATTCACACCTGTAGCAGGTTTTAGCGGTCCTGTTGAATTCCCTTACACAGTTTGTGATAACGGAATACCACAGGCATGTGCAAATGCAACCATTCATATCCTGGTTGGACCGGCAACGCAACAACCAAATCCTGATTTCAATGTTACTTATGTAAATATTCCTGTAGATGGAAATGTAAGTACGAATGATCATGTTGAAGCTGGTAGCACTTACGGGCCACCGTCAGCAGTACCGGGTAATCCTGATGGCTCAATGCCAACAATGAACCCTGATGGAACCTATACTTTTGTGAGCCCTGTTCCTGGAGTATTCTATTTTGATGTTCCTGTATGTGCACCTGCGCAGGCGCCACCTTGCCCAACGGTATTGTTAACGATCACTGTTCTGGATAATACTGTAAATACAAATCCACCGGTAGCAAATGTTGATATTGCTACAACGCTTATCAACACTCCTGTTACTTTAAATACGCTTTCCAATGATGCGGCAGGAAACCCGGGTGGATCATTAACGCCTTCGAGTGTAACGGTAACCGTTGCCCCAAATCATGGTACAACAAGTGTAAATCCTTCAACAGGTGAGATCACCTATACACCTGGTCCCGGATTTACTGGTGTAGATACTTTATCATACAGTGTTTGTGATAATACATCACCAACGCCACTTTGTGCAAGCTCCATACAGATCATCACCGTGATACCAGCCATTCATGTGAATACAACAGCTGCAGCCGATGATTATGCATTTACAGAGTATGAAACACCTGTAGCCGGTAATGTGATATTAAATGATACGGACCCTGAAGGTGATGCACAAACGATCACGCCGCAAAACACTACGGTGCCAGGTCATGGTACATTGGTGTTGAACAGTGATGGCACATGGACATTTACACCTGATGCAGGATTTAGTGGTTCAACAGACTTCCCTTACACTGTTTGTGACAACGGTACACCACAGGCATGCACAAACGCAACGCTACATATTGTTGTAAGCCCTGCAGGAAGTGTTCCTTTGAACCTGCTATCATTCAAAGCTGTTTATGCAAATGGCAATGTGAAACTGGTTTGGGATGTTACCAGCGAAAGCAACGTAAACAAACATTTTGTTGAACGCTCTACATCAAATGGAACCAATTACGGAACCATAGGCAATGTAGCTGCACGCAATACAGGCGTAGATGACAGGTATACATTCTATGATAACCTTGCAGGTGTAACAAGCAATGTGTTGTATTACCGTTTGCGTTCAAAAGATATTAATGGTGCAGAGAAGCTCAGTAATATTGCCATCGTTCGTTTGGGCAACAACGGTCATTTGATCGTATCACCAAATCCTGCGAAAGATAATATCCAGTTATCATTCTATAGCAATAGCAGAACTGCAGGAACCATTCAATTGTACAACAGTGTTGGACAATTGGTGCATCAACAATCATTCACAATAACAACTGCCGGCAATCAACTTGTACCAGTGAATAACCTTGGCCGTTTGGCAACAGGAATTTATTCATTGAAAGTGAAGATAGGAGATGAGGAGTTGAGAGAGAGAATTGTTATCAGTCATTGAGATTGAAACTGTTTTAAGTAAAATATACCCGGGCACTTTTTTAAGTGCCCGGTTTTTTTATTGAGATATACCCAACTGGTCCGACTGGTCTGACCTGTCGGATTTAGTAGTACTATGCATAACCTAAAAACCTTTTAATTTCCTTTCTATTCCCAACAAAAACCAATCAGCCTTAATATTTCAACATATTTTATTTAAATCAACAGCATTTTTCGTGTTTTTTACTCCCACCCGGAAGTTTTTTTCTTTTTGGAAAAAAATATTTTTCTCATACCGCTCTCCATGATCCAGTTTAATTTGGAGTATTGGAAACAATCCATCTTTATATTATTAATCATAAAGGCAAAGACCGCATCGCAGTAGGAAGTCCTCTTATTATCAGGTTAAATAATGCCATTCAGCATATACCCGGTATAAAATGGAGTCGTACAAAAATGAAATGGCATCTGCCCTGTACACAGGAAGCCGTAGATGCTTTGATACAAAAAGTAAAGGGGATCGCCGAAATCAATATCGATCAACTGAGAGAACAATTACGGCAAAGGAAAGATTTTCGCGAAAATCAAAATAGTGAATCCTGTGATTTCGTTACCTTATTGCCTGAGACCATCATTGTACCACCTACCCAGGCGCCGCTTCTTGGCAATCAGAAAAACATTTTGGCACTTCAACAATATATGCAGTTGCTCGCCATAAAAGCATACAGCCCTAAAACGATCAGGACATATAAAAATGAGTTTTTGCAATACCTTAAAAAACTTGATCATATTGCTGCGTCATCATTGAATGCTGTACATGTAAAAAGATATATGGAATATTGTGCGATAACAGAACAACTTTCTGAAAATACCCTGCACAGCAGGCTTAACGCTATAAAATTCTATTATGAAAATGTGTTGGACCAGGACAAAATGCTATGGGAAATTCCGCGAGCCAAACGGCCATTGCTCTTGCCGAAAGTGCTTAGCGAAAATGAACTTAAAAGAATGTTTTTAGCAGTTAAAAATTTAAAGCATAAAGCAATTTTGTTTACAGCTTATAGTGCTGGTTTAAGAGTGAGCGAAGTTGTGAAATTGCGGTTGCAGGATATTGACAGCAATCGCATGCAGATATTTGTGGCTCGTGCAAAGGGTAAAAAGCGACCGCATAGTTAACCTGAGTGTGTTGCTGCTGGATATTTTGCGCCAGTATATAAAATTACAGCAGCCACGTCCAACTGAATATTTATTTCCTTCTGATGACAACGGTAAACCATACAGCGAAAGAGGGGCCCAGGTTATTTTTCAACGTGCAAAAGATGCTGCGGGAATTACAAAGCAAGTAAGTTTCCACAGTCTGCGCCATAGTTTTGCGACTCATTTGCTTGAAAAAGGGATTGATGTAAAATATATCAAAGATCTGCTCGGCCATTTCGACATACGAACTACTGAGCGATATCTTCACGTTAGAAAAGATAAATTAATAAACATCATGAGCCCGCTGGACAGCCTCTACGAAGACGATCCCGACGGTTTGCTGCGTATTGACGCACCCAACAATTTAAAAAATCAACAACCATTTCCCTGATATTCAATATCAACTTAACTTTGTAAGTTCGTCCTATTACGTAAATCACAACGTTATACATAATATGAAATCGACAGCCGTTTTATATTTGGCAATCTTAATATTGACAATATCTTTAAGTATTGTTTCGTATAATTATTTTCAGGCTATAAAACGGGAAAAGGAACATAAAGCTCTTTTGATAAAGTCTGCTTATATAATTGATAGTGACAATAGATATTTACATGATGACTTATGGATGATTTTAAATAGCGAATATTTTGCAGAGACACGTCCAGATTTACCTCTAAAGAAAAAGCTGTTCGACTCTTTGGAGAACAGTACAAGAACAAAGGATTCTATTTCACTTGTGAAGAATTTTATACCTGAAATTCGTTCAAAATTGGCTTTTCATGATAGCTTATATTATATGAGAAGTAATTGGGCAATTGATGGTACTCCCGATTATTCTTATTGTATGTTATATAATTTTGAGCACGAACCTAGTTATAAGTTGGGTGATACAGTTAATTTCAAGTTTTTACTCATTGAGCAATTAGGATATAAAAGCAGTAGTTATGAAATAGTAGATTTTTCTCCGAAAAATTATGGAAAACAAAGCGGCACTTCTTTGCGTTTTAGTATTCCTACAAAATCGTTGTTCAAAAATCTAGAAAAAAGTATTGAGTATGACTTTAAATTTTGGTATATCCTACGAAATAATTACACAAATAAACAAGATACTTCGTTCCATTCTCAAACGTTTACAGTAGTACCCTGATTCATATTACGTATAACATCGGTTTTGCGCAAGCGGGGCAGACTAATAAACTTCATCATTAAATCTTTATTGTGCTTCAGTCAATCGGCTTGACAAGTTCTTAAGCCGCCTGCACATTAGGCTACGCATGTAGTGTGCAGGCTGGCATTGTGATTTAGTCAAAAGTTCGTTTCTTTACGGGCGGACGGCCAGGCAGACGGAATTCTAATTCCCCGCCTGACGCAAAGCCGTTTCGTTAGGCGACGTCGAGCGCAGTACCTCAAATTTTGTGGTCTCAATCAAATTGCTTATCTTTGGCGTTAGTAAATCAAGAGTGGATGATAGTTTCTTTTGGCAATTCTGATACAGAAAATATTTGGAATGGAGTAAGGGTTAAAAAATTGCCTACGGAAATTCAAAATATCGGAAGGCGTAAACTGAGAATGCTAAACAATTCAATCAATATAGCTGATCTTAGAATTCCTCCTTCAAATCGTTTGGAGAAATTATCAGGTAAGTTAAAAGATTTTTATAGTATACGAATTAACAACCAATGGAGAATTATTTTCAAATGGAATGCGGGCAATGCTTTTGAAGTAGAAATTTTAGACTATCATTAAATTTGTTTTATGGCAAAACTTAAAAATATTCATCCTGGTGAAGTGCTTCTAGAAGAGTTTTTACTCCCAATGGAAATATCTGCGTATAAACTTTCAAAAGACACAGACATTCCTCAAACGAGAATATCACAAATCATAAAAGGTAATCGTAGAATTACAGCTGATACAGCAATCCGATTTAGTAAGTATTTTGGAACTTCGGCAAAATTCTGGCTCGGCTTACAGGATGACTATGATATAGAGGAGGAGTTAACATTAAAGAGTTCTGTTTTGAATTCAATTATGCCAGTCTCAAAGAACGTCGCCTAACATCGGTTTTGCGCAAGCGGGGCAGACGAATAAACTTCATCATTAAATCATTATTGTACTTCAGTTAAGTGGCTGGACAAGTTCTTAAGCCGCCTGCACATTAGGCTACGCATGTAGTGTGCAGGCTATCATTGTGGTTTAGTCAAAAGTTCGTTTCTTTACGGGCAGACGGCCGGGCAGACGGAATTCTAATTCCCCGCCTGACGCAAAGCCGTTTCGTTAGCTGAACCTCACGGAAACTCTCTAATTGTTGTAGTCTGTAATGTAAACTCTATAAAATGTCCAAGATAATTCTAATCCCAATTTTTTGCTTGATTATAAGTCCTTGTTCAGGGCAAATAGTAAATGATAAAATTACCGCCAGTGTCGAAATTGTTGGCAAAGGAAATCCGATTCATTGTACATTACCTGATAGTAACTGGTATTTTGCAAAATTTGCGGTGAGAAACAATACGGATTCAACTATTAAACTTTTTATCTCAGATCCTTTTTGGTATAATAACTGGATAACTGAGAACGATTCAATTTTTATAACGCCCTTTGCAGGAGATGGAGGGATGTTTGTGCCATTTGACTTATCATCTAAAAAATCACAAATTTTTTATGGTGTTATCAGGCCGAAACTTGGAACTATTAGTAATCAATTGAGGATAGGATTTGTTGATTTTAGACGTTCAGCAATAATTAGTTCTGGATTTAGAGAATCACAGCTTAAGCAAAAAATTTATTGGAGTAATAAAATTAAATTAGAAAGTAAAATTGTTATGAAGAAAGATGAAGTAATAAAATTTGAAAATCAAATGCCGTTTTGGCCAACTAATTAAACAAGTCTCCAATTGGTTCCGCTAACATCGGTTTTGCGCAAGCGGGGCAGACGAATAAACTTCATCATTAAATCATTATTGTACTTCAGTAAATCGGCTTGACAAGTTTTTTAGCCGCCTGCACATTAGGCTACGCATGTAGTGTGCAGGCTAGCATTGTGGTTTAATCAAAAGTTCGTTTCTTTACGGGCGGACGGCCGGGCAGACGGAATTCTAATTCCCCGCCTGACGCAAAGCCGTTTCGTTATACGCAATAAAACAATGAGCAGTATAGATAAAAATCAGCACCCAGTAGATGTACACTTAGATGCTTTGTACGAAGCATATCTTTTAGTTGTTATTGCAACGGAGATCAAAACAGACAAAACTGCTACATTAAACAGAAAAAAACAAGCTTTACACAGAGTTTCAATAATTAGTATTTGTGCAGCGTTAGAGACATTTCTTGAAGTGGCTATTGAAAGTTCTTTAAAATGTATTATTTCGAATATTTCAAGTTCTGATAACATACCTGAAAATATAAAGATTCGTATTTCGAAAAGATTGATTGAAAGTAAAGATGAGAGACAGATTTGGAGAATAAGTGGTTTAGGTTGGAAAGATGAAGTAATGGCAAACTATTTATTATTAAAGGATAAATTCAATACTCCAAGACCTAAGCAGATAGATGATTTTCTATATCAAACATTGGGTATAAAAAACATCTCACATCATTGGCATTGGAAAGGCCATTCTTATTCTGATTCTTCCAAAAAATTAAATGAGTTCATGGATTTACGTGGAGATATTACGCACAGGATCTTCGCAGATAAACACATATACTTCAATATGATCAACAACTACATTGAGTTTATTTACAGAATAATAACTATTACTTCAAATATTATTCGACAAAACGTATTTAAGATTGTAAAAGTATACCCATGGGAAGTTAGAAATGTTGAAAAAATATGGAAATAATTTTATTGCGTATAACAAAGCAATTGCCGCAATCGGGGCAGACGATTAATCTTCAGCATTAAATCTTTATTCATCATCAGTTAATTGTCTTGACCGTTAATTAATGCGCCGCAGCTTTTGGCTACGCTCTTAGTGCTGCGGCTTACATTGTGGTGTTATAAAAAATTCGTTCCTTTACGGGCGGACGTCCGGGCAGACGGAATTCTATTTCCCCGCCTGCGGCAATTGCCGTCGTTAGCCACATCTAATCGTAACTTTATAAAAGATGAAAGCTTTTATATTTTTTATTTCAATCTTGTTGCTTTGTACTAATCTATTCAGCCAGACTCGATTGCCCATGAGTAATGATCAATTAAGTATGTTAGATTTGGATACGACATTTATTAATGAATGGAGAAAAGATATTTCGTCCTGCGGATATCGAAGGACTTCTTATGTTAGAATTTCTGATAACAAAAAGTTAATTGGAATTGATCAAGATTTACTTTTCAAATTATTTGGAAAGATGAAAAGAAATACCGATGAGATATATGTATGTACAATATATAGTACATGCGACCACGGTGCAAAGGATTATGTAGGTTTAGAACTTGCTTTTTTGTTCAAGAAGAAAAAGTTACAACAAGTAGAAGTTGTTATTGTTAATTAGGTTGGAGTTTATAAGTGCTGCGGCTAACATCGGTTTTGCGCAAGCGGGGCAGACGAATAAACTTCATCAGTAAATCTTTTCTCGGCTTCAGTAAATAGGCTTGACAGGTTCTTTATCCGCCTGCACATTTGGCTACGCATGTAGTATGCAGGCTGGCATTGTGGTTTAGTCAAAAGTTCGTTTCTTTACGGGCGGACGGCCAGGCAGATGGAATACTAATTCCCCGCCTGACGCAAAGCCGGTTCGTTAGGCGCAATTCGACTTTTCTGCACTCGAAGTGTTTACAATCTCGCTACCAATAAATCGCAAGTTCATATACTAAACTGTTGCTGTATTTTGCTGGACAAATTTTCAGAACGAGGAATCTGCTGAAGCTGTAGAGTTAAACTTTCAGCCTTTATTGCAAGCCTTTAAAGCGGAAGTGCTGAAAGCTTGCTTTCAAAGCGATGAAGCTTTAAAGGCTTGCATAAAGCTACCTGTTTTACTTGAGAACTTCGTGGATTCCGGCTGATGTTTGTTCTGTCAAACTAAAGTTTATTTAGTTTAACTAAAGTCGATTAGGAGTTGCTGAATAAAGATTAAATTCTGAGTTTACAGTAGTACGAAAGGCGAGTAGAGCTGCAGAACGAAACGGGGCGTAAATCGTTTCGTTCTTGACTTTTTGCTTCTTTTTTGTCAAGAAAAAAGAAGGAAGAGAATTAACTGTTTTAATGACACTGAATGTTAACGCTGATCATGAAGTAGATCGAAGCGAAGGTCGAACAGCGCCTAACATGGTATTGGCAAAATACGGGCGGACGGAAGTAAGTTCATCATTAAATCATTATCAGGCTTTTGTTATGGGCAAACAATTTGTTTAAAGGCATTGTGCTTATACAAAAGTTTCGTTTCTTTATATGCAGACGAACCAGGCAGACGGAATACTAATACCCGTACTTCGCCAATACCTATTCGTTAGCTGCAATTTTAAAAGAAACGTCAAGGTTTAATAATGGCAATTATGAAGGCTGAATTAATAGAAGACGCTTATAGAATCTTTTCTAAATATCACCTGAACCAAAAAATTACAGGATGTTATTGTGAAGTTTGTTTAAGCGAAGAATTTAATGAATTTCTTCACGAAACACCTTTACGACAAATAACTGGATTTAGTTTAAATTGTTACATCTCTTCGGTTGGCATTATCGACGAAACCTGTAATGATTTTAAATATTTCTTTCCTCGAATGATTGAAATTATTTTTAAAGATGCAAAAGTCTTTGACGATAGTGATTTTTGCATTTTCGTTTGGAATACACTTGCGACGATTGATTTTGAGAAATGGGAAGAAATCGAAAAAAAATTTGTTGTAGAGTTTTTTCAGGACTATTGGAATGAAACCAAAGAAATTAATGAGCCTAAACTTTTAAATTCTTCGATGGAAGATATCAAAAAAGTTTTTCAGAAACTATCCATTTAAGTATTAAAACTGCAGCTAACATCGGTTTTGCGCAAGCGGGGCGGACGAATAAACTTCATCATTTAATCATTATTGTGCTTCAGTTAATGGGCTCGACAAGGTCTTTTGCCGCCTGCACATTAGGCTACGCATGTAGTGTGCAGGCTGGCATTGTGGTTTAGTCAAAAGTTCGTTTCTTTAGGGGCGGACGGCCAGGCAGACGGAATTCTAATTCCCCGCCTGACGCAAAGCCGTTTCGTAAGGCGAATCACCGCCGCAGGCGCAAATCTCAGCAGTTGAATAATTAAAATTTATTGCTCTCTAAAATTTGTTGCAATCAGCATTTGAATAAATCCAGCCAAGAAAAGTCTCTAATACTTTATAGTTCGTTATTGAAGGTGTCTTCGCCTTACATCCGGTTTTGCGCAAGTGGGGCTGACGTATAAGGTTCATCATTTGTTTCTTATTCAACTTCAGTTGTGGGCAGACTTTTCATTTATATTGCAAGCTGCTTGCTACGCGGTTGAGCACGCAGCAAGCTAGCTTTTGTGGTTATACAAAAATTGCGTTTCTTTATGGGCGGACGATCGGGGCAGACGGAATTCTAATTCCCCACCTGACGCAAAGCCGGTTCGTTGTCCGCAATGCCAAAATACATATCGTAAATGAAGAAGCTATTTTTATTTATTCTGTGTTATGTTAGCTTTATAATTGCTCTTGCACAGAGTAAGCCTCAAGGAGTATTTTTTGGTTTAGAAGATATGTGCTGGAAAGATAGTACTAGCGAAAGATATGCGAATAATAGACTAGAAAAGGAGGAGCGGAAGTATTACAGATTAAGTTATATAAAGATTATTAATGACAGTGTATTCTTAGATCAAAGTGCAGCTTCAATTATAAATGGTAAGGATACTTTTTGCAGTGGTTCGGACTGGGTTTATCATTATTATAGCGGTATTATCAAGTCAACTGGAAATCTTTGGGAAATAAATCTAGTAGAACTTCCTTGCGACCTTTGCAATAAATATTTTGAAAAGCAAGGAAATGGGGCTTATCAAAGA
This sequence comes from Ferruginibacter sp., assembly GCA_047601875.1. Taxonomy (GTDB): domain Bacteria; phylum Bacteroidota; class Bacteroidia; order Chitinophagales; family Chitinophagaceae; genus Ferruginibacter. The sequence continues at coordinate 4,718,016 of JASGIL010000001.1, forward strand.
GTTTTAAGAAAGAAGATATTTAGTGGTTATTTTGTTTCAAGCGACTTAATATTAAATGGTGATGTGTTTTCTAAAAAACAAGTTGACCATTTTTGGATTAGTGAATACTTGGATAAATCTTTAAAAAAATAAATCACGTGGCACATGCGTACAACATCGGTTTTGCGCAATCGGGGCAGACGATTAATCTTCATCACTAAATCATTATTGTACTTCAGTTAATGGGCTGACGAGTTCTTTAGCCGCCTGCACATTAGGCTACGCATGTAGTGTGCAGGCTAGCATTGTGGTTATATAAAAATTTCGTTCCTTTATGGGCGGACGGCCGGGCAGACGGAATTCTAATTCCCCGCCTGACGCAAAGCCGTTTCGTTGGGCGTAATTATCGCAACTGTATTAAATTCGAAACTTTAAGGACATGTTTTCTATGATGGTTGAAAATTTTTAATAAATAAATCTTATGACTAGAATCAAAATTATTAAGCCAAGTACAAAAATTGCCTATCTTTTTTTAATCTTTTTGCCGTCTGTGTGTTTCGCACAGTTGAAAGAAAAGAATGCAATTACTAATGCGGTTAAGTATGTAGCTGATTACGAGTTACAACAAAAAATTAAGTTTGTTTTTAGAAAAAATAAAGTTGACACAATAATAATAAAAAACGAATATGCATTTTTCACTGCTTTACCAATGCAACTAAATAATAGGAAAGTTGACTTGGGAAAAGGGATTTATAAATATTTAAAAAATGGCGAACACGATAATTTTTTTATTAACCCTATATATATAGCTGTTTTGCAAAAAACGAATGGGATTTGGCACATTTTAAAATTGGCAGTAGGGTGTACTGATATTTGCTACGATTGCTGGTGGAAAGAACTTAATGTACCCAAAGACATTTTTCCTGAAAAGTCGTTAATTAATGACAACTGTAAATAAATATTATTTCTAAGGGGACTTTGATATTAAAATTAATAATATATTTACGGAAGCCTATTAATTATTCTCTCTACAACTGTAAGCCAATTTAAATTAAATAATTTGTATGAAACATCACTTTTTATTTTTACTATTTTTTTTAATCACAAACTTAGTAAAGGCTCAAAATACATGTCAGTCAGATTATCGCTTATTTTCTTTTAACGATAATGTAAAGCCGAAGATTATCCATACTTTAGGTTCATCTCCTCAAATTGATTTTTTGCGCAATTTAAAGACGCCAGAACAGTTTATGCAAGCAATTAGAAAAAACCGAAATTCAAAAAAGTATGCGAGGGATATAAAAGAATTTAATAAAATACTGATCATGATTGGATTTGAGAAGGGACTTGATGATCCCAATTTTTCAGAAGCATGTTTAAAGTATGAGACAATTCCATATGGTTCTGTAGGGAATTTAGGAGACAATTCAGAGCATTATGAATATTCAATTTTATTACCTTCGGATGTAAATGGTATTAAAGGATGGAAAATAATTTCTCCCACTCATTGCTCTGTGTTTGTTTTTACAAGATGTGGTAATTTGTTTTTTCCTAAACCCACGATACTATGTCCAGATAAGCCTTGTCCTTGTCGTGATCTTACTATAAATATCAATGTAAAACCAGAACATATTGATATATCTTCTTTGCCGATACAAGATACCGTTATTAATAGTTATTATTTATGCTATCGTAGCGAAGCAACTCAACAGCAACAACAACAGCAACAGCAACAACAGCAACAAGGAAAATCAAGGCGATATTTTAAGGAATGCATTTTACTTTATACGGATACGACTTTAATAAATAGTTACAGAGAATTAGCTGTCAGCTATGATATTTCTGCTACAGATATCATGAAATTGCAAGTTTGTAAAGATACCGTAATTGATATTCCTGTTAAACTTAAAATGGCACAAGCATCTTCTGAACGTAATGATAATAATCATTTCATAAATAATGATAGAAGTATTGACAAGTTTATAACAAAAAATGCGAACTCAATAATTATATCTACTGAGGAATTTGTAGATAAAAAAACCTTTAAACGATTAAAAGCTTTAGATAAGCAAAAGAAATAAAACTACGCCCAACAGTGCATTGGCGCAATACGGGCTGACAACCAAACTTCAGCGTCAGTTCATTCATGTACTTCAGTAAACCAGCTTGACCGTTCATTTATGCACCGCAGCTTTTGGCTACGCTCTTAGTGCTGCGGCTTGCATTGTGGTCTAATCAAAATTTCGTTTCTTTACGGGCGGACAGGCTGGGCAGACGGAATGCTAATACCCGTACTGCGCCAATGCATTTCGTTAGCAGCAACTTATATGAACATTCGTTTAATCTTTAGCTTTTTTATTATGCTATTATTTTGGGGTAATAGTTATTCCCAAAATAATAGCAAAAATGTAAGACTCGTATTTAAGAAAGAGTTTGATATTAAACCATGGATATACTGGCAGCAAACGCCATCAGGTGAATTTATAAAGACGGAGCATGAACCATTTCAGACTGAGGTTCCAAATTCAGACACATTAACTATTGAGTTTGGATTAGGGTTTAAGAACGATCTTGTAACAATAAAATGCGGAAATGAAATATTTAGATCTGATACGTTGAATACAATTATGAAAGACTCTGTACGGGATACCTTTTTTCTAAAAAAACATGACACTCTATCTGAAACGGAAATTAGCCGGTTCAATGTTTTTATGAGGATTCCCAAAAATCTTTTAAAGGAAGAAATTGTTTTCTATTTAAATGCCATAAAAATTGAAACATTTCGAGTAAACCTAAAATATTCATGTGTTCATTTAGAATACAATGAGAAGAATAATGTAGTTATTTGGCGTTATTATAAATATGCTCTCAGTTTTTTATAAATTCCGTAAGCTGCTGCTAACATCGGTTTTGCGCAAGCGGGGCAGACGAATAAACTTCATCATTTAATCTTTATTGTGCTTTAGTTAATCGGCTTGACAGGTTCTTTAGCCGCCTGCACATTAGGCTACGCATGTAGTGTGCAGGCTAGCATTGTGGTTTAGTCAAAAGTTCGTTTCTTTATGGGCGGACGGCCGGACAGACGGAATACTAATTCCCCGCCTGACGCAAAGCCGTTTCGTTATACGAAACACACATACGGCATTAGTTTTCAATTTCGCAGACATGATTAAGATTAATTGAAATTTGTTTTATAACTTGACTTTATGAGAAAGCTATTTATTTGTATTCTTATTGCTTTTGCAACTCAAAATCTGCAAGCAAAGAATCTATCAAGTATTTTAAAGTTCTCAAAAACAGACACAGCGACTTATCCTGTTTCAAATTTCTTGGCGATTAGTTGGCAATGTTATCTTGATCAGCCAATCAATATTATTTTGAATGACTTAAACCAGCATTTTCCTAACTATATTTTAAGTAAGATTTATCCAGGACATAGATTTTTTGCTAAAAGTGTACATGTTTATTACGGTGATGATATCGTAATCGTTTTATCGGTTCGAAGATTTAAATTCATGAATCCTTCACCACGACTAGATTGGGATATTAATCTATTCTGTAAGGAGAGTGCCGCAGCAATATCTGTATGGCAAAATAATAATTGCTTGTATAAGTCTGAGGAAGAATAAATTTTATAAAAATTCTCGAAGTGTGATTCGTATAACATCCGGTTTTGCGCAAGCGGGGCAGACGAATAAAATTTCATCATTAAATCATTATTGTACTTCAGTAAATCGGCTTGACAAGTTCTTCAGCCGCCTGCACATTAGGCTACGCATGTAGTGTGCAGGCTGGTATTGTGGTTTAGTCAAAAGTTCGTTTCTTTATGGGCGGACGGCCGGACAGACGGAATTCTAATTCCCCGCCAGACGCAAAGCCGTTTCGTTAGCAGCAATTACAATTGGCATTAAGTTAAACTAGAAACATACATGGAAGACTTAAATAAGATATTTGATTTTATTAAAATTAATCCTAGTGAAGCTCTGGAATCTGAAACTCTTGAGTTTAAAAATTATTCATCAGACACTGCTTTTTTTGGAGCGAAGGACTTAGGAGAAGAAATTTCAGCTTTAGCAAACACTAAAGGAGGTTACATAATTATTGGCGTAGTTGATAGTTCAAATATTAGTAGCAAGAAATGGAGTGATCAATTACATGGCTTTCCAAAAATAGATTTGGATACAGCGAAGGAGCGTCTTTTAGGAAAACTAGAGCCAAAACTCGATTTAAATTTATTCAATCACGCATATGAAGGTAAAAACTACTTAATATTAAAGGTGCCCAAAATAAACTATTCGTTAGTTTCAACAACATCTGGTAAAATTTACATTAGGGTAGGCAAGTCGAGTATGCCAGCCCGACCAGATCAAATAAATTCTTTAGTTAAAGGGTTACAAAACTATGATTGGAGTGAAGAAGAAATTTCCGATGAATGGAAGAATTGCTTGAATTTCTCATCTTTACTTGAAGCAAAAGCAGATTTTATCCAACGGAGAAAAATTACTGAAGTTGAAATTTCTGACGAAACTTTTTTGGAATCTATTGGAGCTACAAAAAATGGAATTTTAAATAAAGGGGGTGTGCTTTTTTTGGGAAAGTCTAATTACATAAAAAATAAACTTGGTGCTTTTGAATTTAGATTTTCTTGGAAAACAAATTCGGGCGAATTGAAAATTAATGATGTTTGGGATGACAACATTTGGGAAACAATTAAAAGAGCAAAAAAGCACTTCCAAGTATGTAATAATACTTTGCCGCTCGAGTATGAAAATGTCCATTACGAACTTTTTACATTGGATTCACAAGCTTTTCACGAAGCGTATTTGAATGCTATTGTTCATAGGGATTATAGTGAAGAAGGAATGACTTCCGTAAATTTCACTGGGAAAAAACTAATCATAACTAATCCTGGCGAATTTTATGGTGGTGTTAATAGTTCCAACATTACATTTCATGAGCCGAGGCATAGAAATAAAATTCTTGCAAGAATTCTCATGAATTTTCAACTAGTGGACAGAGCTGGGATGGGAGTATTGAGAATGGGCTTAAATTCTTTGAAGTATGGACGAGAATTTCCAAAATTTGAAGAAAGACTTAGAACAATTGAAGTCTCGATGGAAGCTGAATATTTTCGAGCAGGAATTTTTATACTTACCCAGAAGTATGTAAAAGATTGTGGAATTACTGAATTGTATATTTTAAATAGTCTTTACACTGTTGGATACATTAATGTCTTAAGCCTTGAGAAAAAGCTTGAAAGCATAATGGAAAATCCGTGGGAATCTATTAAGGAAGCCATGGAACGAACTGACCTGCTGACTTATGTATGTTACAAGGCAAATAATGATGGTTTGTATATTTGTCCTCAGGATATCTCTTTCAACCTGTTTGATACGAATAAACAGTTTAAAGACTCAACTAATAGTGATAAACATATTAAGTTATTCCAATTTTTAAAACTTCATAAATCTGGGAGCAATGAAGAATTAATGAATTTATTAGGGTTTGCGTCTTCTGCATCAACCTATCAATTTTTAAGTAAGCTAAAGTATGTTGTAAATAAAGGCAGGAGTAGAAGTAGTAAGTGGTTTTTAAAGTAATATGCTGCTAACATCGGTTTTGCGCAAGCGGGGCAGACGAATAAAATTTCAACATCTTATTCCCTTTTTTACTTCAGTTAATCGGCTTGACAAGTTCTTTATCCGCCTGCACATTTGGCTACGCATGTAGTGTGCAGGCTAGCATTGTGGTTTAGTCAAAAGTTCGTTTCTTTATGGGCGGACGGCCAGGCAGACGGAATTCTAATTCCCCGCCTGACGCAAAGCCGTTTCGTTGGGCGTAATTTTACTAGGCATTCTCTTCAAATTTAATATACCGTCAAAACACTCTTATAAGATCCGTTAAGACACCCTTTAAAGGGCGCTTGTAAAGCATTATTTTTATTATACAATATATTTTATGAAAAGGTATTATCTATTGAGTTTACTATTAATTGCTACTTCAATTTGTAATGCACAATATTGGACAACTCCAAGTGAAATAAGGGAAATTTCGGTGCCAGCACTTAATGATATAGCAACAGCATCTTATGACCAATATGGTCCGGTGATTTATTACAATCCTTATGTTGTTCAACAAGTGGGGCCACTAGTTTCTGCTTTCTTTCAAGCTCACGAGTATGGACACCATTATTTAGGTCACGTAACTGCAAAGCTTTTTAACGCAAACAATCCTTATGTTCAAATATGGCTAACATTAAATGCAGAAAATGCTGCAGATACATATTCGGTACAGTATCACGTTCAATTGGGAAACAAAATGGTATTGCAAGCAGCATATAACAGATTTGTTTATTTTCCTAATAATGGTGATGCAACTCACCCAGCTTCAGTATACAGGGCTCAGAATATAGCAAACACATATTATCAATTAACTGGCACAACTTTATTTCCATAAACAAACTAAAACTTACATTTTATGAAAAAGAATCTTATTTTATTTATTTCATTTTTCGTCATTACAAGTTGTGTTTTTGGTCAAGAAAATGCCTTTCATTTGAAAAGAGTATTATGGCCAAGAAATGCTTCGATATCTGTTTGTTGGGAAAATCCTAGTGCGGATAATAAAGCAATGCGTGAAGTTGTTCAACAAGCAATTAGAGATACGTGGGAAAAAAAATCAGGTTTAAAATTTACGGACTGGTGTTCTGTAACTGAAAAAGATGCTGACATACATATTTGGATTGAAGATGATGGTCCACATACCAAAGGTCTTGGTACAGACATAAAAAATAAGCCGAAGGGTATGGTACTAAATTTTACTTTTAATAATTGGAGTCCATCTTGTCAAGCAAATAAGGTTTTTTGTATAAAAGCAATCGCAGTACATGAATTTGGGCATGCAATTGGTTTTGCTCATGAGCAAAACAGAAAAGATTGCCAGTTCGATGATTGCTTTGGAAAGGAACAAGGAACCGATGGGGATGTTTCTGTAACTCCTTGTGACATACATTCCATAATGAATTATTGTAACCCTCGGTGGAGTAATGACGGATTATTAAGTGAACTAGATATTAAAGCTGTACAATTATTGTACGGTCTCCCAGAGAATAAAATGTCTGAATACAAGGGATTATCTATCGGTTATGTTTCCGAGCTTATAAAAAAAAGAAAGCCAGGTAGCAAAAAAATATCCCATAGATTTAAAATTTATGCAACAGGCAATCAGCAAGACCTAGAAAAAGTTGATAGTGTTGTTTATCATTTACACCCTACTTTCAAAAAGCCAACAATGGTTTCAACAAATAAAGCTTCTAATTTTGGAATTGGATTACGAGTTTGGGGAGAGTTCGAGATAACTGCGGATATATACAGCAATGGGGACAAAACTCCTAAAACTGTTAAGCTTGATCTTTTGTTTAATGACGACGAAGGTGAGGATAATCTAAAATTAAACGGTTAACAAAAAAACTACGCCCAACATTGCATTGGCGCAATACGGGCGGACGAATAAACTTCAGCATTTAATCTTTATTGTACTTCAGTAAACCGGCTTGACCGTTTATTTATTCGCCTGCACTTTTGGCTACGCATGTAGTGTGCAGGCTTGCATTGCGGTGTAGTCAAAATTTCGTTTCTTTACGGGCGGACGCACCAGGCAGACGGAATTCTAATACCCGTACTGCGCCAATGCATTTCGTAAGGCGAATCACCGCCGCAGGCGCAAATCTCAGCAGTTGAATAATAAAATTTATAGCTCTCTAAAAATTGTTGCAATCAGCATTTGAATAAATCCAGGCAAGAAAAGTCTCTAATACTTTATAGTTCGTTATTGAAGGTGTCTTCGCCTTACATCCGGTTTTGCGCAAGTGGGGCAGACGATTAAACTTCGGCATTTGTTTTTTCTTCGGCTTCAGTTGTTGGGCAGACATTTTATTTATACCGCAAGCTGCTTGCTACGCGGTTGAGTACGCAGCAAGCTAGCTTTTGTGGTTATATAAAAATTGTGTTTCTTTATGGGCGGACGAGCCGGGCAGACGGAATTCTAATTCCCCACCTGACGCAAAGCCGGTTCGTTGGCTGAAATGCTCATTGAACATCTCGGATAATATTAAACATTTAAAAAAGTTTCCTTCGCATATAAATGATGAGGCAACCTTCTGTCATCTTTTGCATTCGTAATTACTTCTTCATTTCTCGTTAATCTTAAGATTGGTGTTCCGCTCTCTGAAAAAAACTCATTTTCAAGCTTATAATATTGTTGATATTTAAACTTAGGATTTCTTTTAAAAATTAAATCTAAAAACTTTTCAAATTGTATTGGAAGATCGTCTTCAAACAACTTAAGCTGAAAGGAATTTCCGGTTCTAAATAAAGTATATAAGACAATTAATGCTAAACTTATTTCATTAGAAGAATTAAAATCAGGTTTCTCTAAAACTAATCGATTAACAAATGTTGTGATAAAATTACTTTCAAATAATTTCTTCTTTGGGAAATTATTTTTTAAGTTAAATCTATTAAATACTAGCTCAGAAAAATAAAGACTCGAATTTGAAGAAATAGTTACTGCTATTGCCAATTCATTTGGCATTCTAGTTAATAATTCTATATTTTCTGGAATTGTGGGTAACTTGACCAAATGCTCGGCTGATAAATATTCGTGTAGTGACTTGTGGGCAAATTCATAATATTTATATGCTGATTCTAGGATTAAACCAGTATGGCTTTCAATTTCTTTGATAACTTTATTTGGATCTTCATTTTCAAGAGTAAAATCAATTTTTATTTTTTCAAAAACTCTCTCTAAAATCTGTTCGGAGAAAGAACTATTCTTATATTCTGTGGTGATTTCATAAGCTATCCTAGACAAAAATTCAAATTTTCTATCAATTTCAAACCCAGCATAAGCTGATAATCTTTTTACAGATCTTTGTTCATCCCATTCCTCCAATAATAGATTGATTATTTTTTTATATACAGTTTTCGGTTTATCGGGAATTTTTCCAATTCTTTCATAAATAGCGCAAAGATGTGAAATGGTTAATGGTCTAATTGCCGTATCACTGAACGGTGAATCATTTAGACTTTCTAAAAAATCAATGACTTTAGTATTATCTCCTAACCACCGCATTGCAAATTTTTCAATTTGTTCATTATCTAAAGGACATATTTCCAATACAGTGGTGTTTTCAATACTATATGCGTAATCACTACTTCTACTTGTTAGAGCAACTACTCCGTCTTTTAAATTTAATACCAATCTTTTGAAATCATTTAGAACACTTGTTCTTGTCTTTTGAAAAGTTATTTCGTCAAATCCCTCCAAAATAATCAATGGTTGTAAAGTTTGCAAAATCGGAAATAGTAGTCTTTCCTTTGCCCATAAAATATCATCTTCATCTACATTTATATCTTCACTTTCTTTAGTTAGCGACAATCCTAATTGTTCAAACAAAAGATTAATAATTATATTTTTTTCATCTACTCTTTTAACTTTGTCATTAATTTCCTTGAGACGTATTAATATAGGTATTTTAAAAAGAGTGGGATAAAAGTTTTCATCCCATAAAATAGATTGACACCAAAATTTAGTTAAAGTCGTCTTTCCAGCTCCAGGCTGGCCGAGAACTACTATGTTGTTATTTATGGTTGAAAAAAGCACTTGGCTCGAAATTTTTTCAACTTTTTCTTGAGTATTCAAAAGATGTTTTCTTGGCAACAACGAAATGTCAACATCAATAAATACTTGGCTGGTTAATTTTGCTTTTTTTAAATCATTAAAGTTTATCTCTTTTGACCATTTATCTACCTCATTAGTATGATTTGCTATTGCAGTCTCTATATTTGTAATACTAGAGTCAAACTTTAGCTTTTTTTCTTTTAGATACTTTGTAGAAGACTTGATTGCTTCTTGAACTAAATTTTTTACTAAAATTTCTTTTATCATATTAGCAATATAAGAATATTTCGATTGTAATCGCACTTCAGCCAACAGTGCATTGGCGCAATACGGGCCGACGAATAAAATTCAGCATTAAATCTTTATTGTACTTCAGTTAAGTGGCTTGACCGTTTACTTATGCGCCGCAGCTTTTGGCTACGCTCTTAGTGCTGCGGCTTGCATTGTGGTTCAGTCAAAATTTCGTTTCTTTATGGGCGGACGGGCCAGGCAGACGGAATACTAATACCCGTACTGCGCCAATGCATTTCGTTAGCGGAATGTTATTCGAACCTCTTTTAATTTTGTTAGTTTCTAGTTATGGACATTGAAGCATATAAAAAAGTCGCAATAGAAAACAATTACGACGAGGAAGAAATTTTCCATGGGCACCCAACAAATTATTTAAAGGATTTTATTAATTATGAAGAGGCGGATATTAGTTTAAAGATTTATTTATGTGAATTAATTATTTATAGGCATTTTATGGCCATGGGTGCAACTATTTTGCCCGATGATATTAAATGGTTCATTGAAAGTTATTTTTCTACATATAATGCAGATTTGATTGATCTCGTACGAACACGACCAATTCAAGAGGCCAAAAGTATGATCATGTCAGAGGATATGTTTGGTAAAGCTACAGTAGGAACAGTTTTTATGTTTGGCATTATTGAGTTTTATGCAAAGTATAAATTGGGGTATAGGCCTAATAAATATGATTTTTTCGATAAAGACAAAATATCTTATTCGCAAAAGGTATTGAATATTTCGAAATCAAAGCATATTTATATAAAAGAAGCTTTTGATTTACTTGAAGAAGGGAATTTGCCTATTTCCAAATCACTGAAGCTAATAAATACAAAGACTATAAGCAAAATGGAGGAATTGTATATTGACGAGAAACGGTTTACAAAATTCAAGATTTCAGACAGAATAAAAATAGCTAGAAATGCAATGTTGCATGGAGATCTTCTTACTTTCTTTGACAAAGGCCGCTACATGTTAATGATTTATATTCTTTTTCAGTTAAACGAAACTTACGAGAAAACTTTATTGGCAAAACCTGTGTGACGACATTCAATTTGAAGGTCTACGAGTACAATCCGCTAACAAAGCAATTGGCAAAAGTGGGGCAGACGAGTAAAATTTCATCATCAAATCTTTATTGTGCTTCAGTAAATCGGCTTGACCGTTTATTTAAGCGCCGCAGCATTTTGCTACGCACTTAGTGCTGCTGCTTGCATTGGGGTTACATAAAATTTTCGTTCCTTTATGGGCAGACGGCCGGGCAGACGGAATACTAATCCCCACCTTCGCCAATTGCCGTCGTTAGCAGAATTTTTATGAAACATCTCAATGGTTGTAGGAATTTATTGTTAATCATTTTTGTTATTTCTTTTTTGTCATGCAAAAATAAAAATGAAAGTGTAGCTACAATCTATCACGACTATTCAGGTTGTTTTGCATCAGGGGCTGATACAATAACTTTGATTAAGGAAAATGAAAACCTGTTTGCAACAATTAGATCGGCAGATATGCAATTCCGTCGAGTAAAATTAAATCATCAGCAAATAGATACTTTTAATTTATTTATTTCAGAGCTAAAAAAATTAAAAATAGAATCTGGTTGCACTACTGTAGAAACTTATAGAGTATATTATCAAAATGAATTAATAAAAATTAGAGATGGAGGCTGTGATTGGAGAGGGTTTAGCATGTTACAAAACTGTTTATTCGGAGTCTCTAACTAATTCTGCTAACATCGGTTTTGCGCAAGCGGGGCAGACGAATAAACTTCATCATTTAGTCCTTATTGTACTTCAGTAAATCGGCTTGACAGGTTCTTTAGCCGCCTGCACATTAGGCTACGCATGTAGTGTGCAGGCTGGCATTGTGGTTATATAAAAATTTCGTTCCTTTATGGGCGGACGGCCGGGCAGACGGAATTCTAATTCCCCGCCTGACGCAAAGCCGTTTCGTTAGCCGCAACCGCATTTTGCATTCGTATCGCCTGGACAAAAAAAACTTTTGCTTGCGTTTTATTAAAAGCAAAGAAAGCAGCGAAGATAAAAGTTGCTAATCTTAAAATTTCAAAATCAATTTCTATTTCGCAGTTTGTCAAACTTGTAAGTAAAAGCTATCACACCTTCTTTTCAGCTTGACGTTTTTTGTCTTTTATTGAAGCTGCTACTGGCCTGTGCAATTCGTGCGGCTGACGTCTAACAATGCAATTGCCGCAAGTGTGGCTTGACAAATAAACTTCATCATTTTTTCTTTACTCAGCTTCGGTTAATCGGCTTGACTTGTTATTTATGCGCTGCGGCTTTTGGCTACGCATTTAGTGCCGCAGCTTACGTTGTGGTTTTATAAAAATTTCGTTTCTTTATGGGCGGACGGCCGGGCAGATGGAATTCTAAGTCCACACCTGACGGCAATTGCCACGTTGGGCGAAATTTCCAGATGCCTCTCACGGCTTGAAGATAAATTTGCAAGCGCCTTTAATATTCCTTCTTCTTAAATTGGCGAAGGACTTTATCTTAAAAATTAATAACTTGTTTAACGGTATTTGAAATTCGATTAACGTTATTTAGCTGAATAATTAAAAAATGCCAAAAGGCCTTATCATAAAATATTTGATAATAGGAGGGATTTTCATCTTCTATTTGATTTTTACAATTCGCTATTTTATCATTTTTAGAAAAAATATTTTATTTGCAGGTAAGAATAAGACCTTTCATTTAATCATGATATGGTTTATTCCATTCATTTGGATTTTACTATTAAAAAGCTTGATAAAGTCAACTCCAGGTTCTCATGAAGTAAAAGATCTGAATACTCCTGGGCCATTTTCGGATAATAATAATGATGCTTCGACTGCTTCAAATATGGGTTTTTAAACTGCCTTTACAGTGTAATAAATGCAAAGACTTCAATCACTATCGCCCAACATCCGGTTTTGCGCAAGTGGGGCTGACGATTAAACTTCAGCATTTGTTTTCTATTCGGCTTCAGTTGTGGGGCTGACATTTTATTTTATATCGCAAGCTGCTTGCTACGCGGTTGAGCACGCAGCAAGCTAGCTTTTGTGGTTATATAAAAATTGCGTTTCTTTATGGGCAGACGGCCGGGCAGACGGAATTCTAATTCCCCACCTGACGCAAAGCCGGTTCGTTATACGCTATTTTTAATTAGCATTCTAGTAAAATATTAGCTTTCATGAGAAGACTTTTTATATATCTGCTTCTTTTTATTTTTTGTTTTGTCAAAAATGCTAATTCACAGACACCTTTGTCAACATTGTCTAAGCTATACTGGAATTCCGATCTTAAGCAATTAAATATAAATTTAATCGCTTATTACAAAGAGAATAAAAATTTACAATTTTATTCCTTCGATAATCCTTTAGAGGAGTTGAGGAGCGCTGGATATGGAAATAAAGAAGACTATTATAAATTTATCTTCTCAAGCAATCCATTTTTCAATACTGATTCTATTCCTGGGTATATATTTATTTCAACTAACAAAACCGACTCTACCGAAAACATTTGGAGTGTAAAAGTTTGTTTTGGTGATTTTAAAAAAGTAAAGCAGATTCTATTTTTAATGCAATTTCTCATGTGTTTTCAAAATTTGTATATTCAAAAATGGAGACTGGGCTAAGATTTGGCGCCAATAGATCAGATATAAACTACTATAATTTAGATTTCATTAAGTTAAATGGGCTGTTAGCAATAAGGCAAATTTCTCAGGAAGGGGACTTTGAAATTTCATTTGAACTGACTCGGAAATAAAAACAGCGTATAACAATTGCATTCACGCAATTGGGGCTGACGAACAAACTTCATCATTAAATCATTATTGTGCTTCAGTTAATGGGCTGACCGTTTATTAATTCGCCGCAGCATTTGGCTACGCTCTTTGTGCTGCGTCTTGCATTGCGTTTACATAAAAAGTTCGTTTCTTTACGGGCAGACGGCCGGGCAGACGGAATTCTAATTCCCCAACTGCGTAAATGCAAAGTCGTTGGCTGCAACTAATCGAACACTCTAATAAGGCAAGCTCGTAATTGTGATTTTAAAAGCCACTTGTTAAGATTGTAAAATGAAAGTATTTCAAAAAATTATTAGGACATTTTACTCTATACAATGTTATTTTCTGCTTTTGATACCATTAACTTTTGTGTTTTTCTTGCTTTATTTCAAAATTCGATTTGGTAGGATTTTATATTATGGAGATGAGCACAATCTCCCTAATGAGAATTATCTGTCTTTTTTATTTCCTTTTTATTACGTTTCTATTTTCGGAATAATAATTTGGGTGTTTTCAACTTTTGTTAAGATTATTGCGAATAAATTCGGAATGGCTGAGCGAATAAATAAAATAGGGATTATTGGATTTGTTCTCAGTATGATTTTCTTAATTTCAGATCCATTTGGCCTATGGATGTACCTTGACACTTAATTTTAGGATTGAAGGCTACAAGAGCTGCAGCCAACATCGGTTTTGCGCAATCGGGGCAGACGAATAAACTTCAGCATTTAATTATTATTGTACTTCAGTTAATTGGCTTGACAAGTTTTTTAGCCGCCTGCACATTAGGCTACGCATGTAGTGTGCAGGCTAGCATTGTGGTTTAGTCAAAAGTTCGTTTCTTTATGGGCGGACTGCCGGGCAGATGGAATACTAATTCCCCGCCTGACGCAAAGCCGTTTCGTTGGGCGAAATTTATTACGAGCATACGGGACAAAATGAAAATCTATTTAAATGCTTTGTTTATCATACTAATGTTTGGCAATTTTTATTGTCAAGCACAAAAAGTTGAGTATACTATTTTTAAAAATACAACCTTTTCTATACCTTATCCAAAAGGATGGACAATAGATACGAGTAGAAAAAATAAAGTAGAATTGGGAATATATTCTCCAAAAGAATCTGCTGATGATAATTTTATTGAAAATTTTACTTTGGGAATAAAAGACTTTAGTGAGTATGAAAATAACATAGATACATTCATTAATACATTCAAAGACAATTGGAATAAATTGGGTGATAGTTTAAATATTTCTAAGGCTTTTATCAAAGTTGGTGCAATCCCATATTATAAATTAATTTATGAGAGCCCTAAAAATGGTCTTATGCTTAAATATTTACAAGCAATTTGGTTTGTAAAGGATGATTTATATGTTATGACTTTTGTTTCTGAAAAAAATAAGTTTGATGCATATCGTGGCAAAGTCGAAGAAATCATAAATTTGTTCGAATCCGTAAAATAAACTTCGCCCAACATCGGTTTTGCGCAAGCGGGGCAGACGATTAAACTTCATCATTAAATCTTTATTGTACTTCAGTAAATCGGCTTGACCGTTTCTTTAACCGCCTGCACATTAGGCTACGCATGTAGTGTGCAGGCTGGCATTGTGGTTTAGTCAAAAGTTCGTTTCTTTATGGGCGGACGGCAGGGCAGACCGAATACTAATTCCCCGCCTGACGCAAAGCCGTTTCGTTAGCATTAATTTTAATGAGCATTATGGAAAAAATGAAACATTTTTTGAAGTGGCTGAATGATAATCAATGGCTAAATCTAATTTTTTTGGTTTTAGCGATCTTAAGTATAATTTTATCTTTTTACTTATTTATTAAAAGCAAAAAGAAAAAAAGGCCACAATATTCAAAACGGAGCATTAATGTGATATCCGATAAAATCCAAAGTGTTGGCGATATTAAAATTTCTTATCAAGGCAAGAATGTTAATAATCTAACTGTAACGAAAATTGTAATTTTCAATTCTGGGAATGAAACTATTAACAATGACGATCAGGCGGCTTCCGATAAATTACGGATAATAGCTTCCGATGGTGTTGAACTTCTTGGAACAGAAGTTTTATTTATGTCAAGTAGTGCAAATAATATCAATTTTACTATAAATGATAATGTAGTTGATCTTCAATTTGATTATTTAGACCCAAATCAGGGTTTTATTATTAAAATAATTCACTCAGGAAAAAACTCATCCGCTTTAGATGTAAAAGGTACTTTTAAAAGCTCAGGCGAGGTGAAAGAAGTAAAGTCAACATTTTTTGATAATGCAATTTTAAAACTTTTACTTGAACCTTCACTGCCTCGACTTTGGAAAGCACCGAATAAAAAAACAAGGAGAGAAGTTGTACAAACATTTCCTTGGGTAGCATTAATAACAGGAATCTTTTTAACAAGTTCATATTATTTTATGAATTCGCTTTCTAAGCCGTTAAAAATTACCCTTGTTATAGCAGGAGTGTTTTATATTATAATTGGACTAGCAATGTTTTCAAGTCGTAAAACCTTGCCAAGTGATTTTGATTCATTTTACGATGACGAATAAAATTACTGCTAACATCGGTTTTGCGCAAGCGGGGCAGACGAATAAACTTCATCATTTAATCATTATTGTGCTTCAGTTAAGCGGCTTGACAAGTTCTTTATCCGCCTGCACATTAGGCTACGCATGTAGTGTGCAGGCTAGCATTGTGGTGTAGTCAAAATTTCGTTTCTTTATGGGCGGACAGCCAGGCAGACGGAATTCTAATTCCCCGCCTGACGCAAAGCCGTTTCGTTGTACGCAAGCTGAATGAAACACTCTAATAAACGATACTTATTTTTACTTTTTTTGGGTTGCTTTCTTATTATTTTAAGATTCAATGATACTATAATAATAGACAGTTTTTTATTTCGCTATCTAATATTAATTATCATATCTATTATTCTTCTTTTGTTATTTGTAAGCTCATTTTCTCTAAAAATTTTTCCCTTGAAGCTATTGGGGATAATATGTTTTTCTATTTTATTTTTATCAAGCCTTCCGATTTTGCTTTTTTCGACCCTGAATGTGCTCGGCTATTATAAAAACAATCATCAAGATCCGAGTTTTGAATGTATTAACACTATAAATTATGAAAATCGAAGATTTAAAACATATAGAACAAATGGAGGAGCGATGACTGATTTTGGAATAATTGTGAGAGAAGAAAAAACTCTATTTCCTGGAATAATTAAAAGTAAAAAATTATTCTCTCAATATCCAATGGATACTGTTGAGCTAAAAATAGAGGGAAACAATCTTCTTATAGTTGATTTGTGGGACAAAAAAAATATTAAAGTCGTAAGTCTCCACTAAAAGCCTGCGTACAACAAAGCAATTGGCAAAAGCGGGGCAGACGAATAAAATTTCAGCTTTAAATCTTTATTGTGCTTCAGTTAAGTGGCTTGACTGTTTATTTATTCGCCTGCACATTAGGCTACGCATGTAGTGTGCAGGCTTGCATTTGTGGTTATATAAAAAATTCGTTTCTTTACGGGCAGACGTCCAGGCAGACGGAATTCTAATTCCCCGCCTTCGCCAATTGCCGTCGTTAGGCGCAATTCGACTTTTCTGCACTCGAAGTGTTTACAATCTCGCTACCAATAAATCGCAAGTTCATATACTAAACTGTTGCTGTATTTTGCTGGACAAATTTTCAGAACGAGGAATCTGCTGAAGCTGTAGAGTTAAACTTTCAGCCTTTATTGCAAGCCTTTAAAGCGGAAGTGCTGAAAGCTTGCTTTCAAAGCGATGAAGCTTTAAAGGCTTGCATAAAGCTACCTGTTTTACTTGAGAACTTCGTGGATTCCGGCTGATGTTTGTTCTGTCAAACTAAAGTTTATTTAGTTTAACTAAAGTCGATTAGGAGTTGCTGAATAAAGATTAAATTCTGAGTTTACAGTAGTACGAAAGGCGAGTAGAGCTGCAGAACGAAACGGGGCGTAAATCGTTTCGTTCTTGACTTTTTGCTTCTTTTTTGTCAAGAAAAAAGAAGGAAGAGAATTAACTGTTTTAATGACACTGAATGTTAACGCTGATCATGAAGTAGATCGAAGCGAAGGTCGAACAGCGCCTAACATGGTATTGGCAAAATACGGGCGGACGGAAGTAAGTTCATCATTAAATCATTATCAGGCTTTTGTTATGGGCAGACAATTTGTTTAAAGGCATTGTGCTTATACAAAAGTTTCGTTTCTTTATATGCAGACGAACCAGGCAGACGGAATACTAATACCCGTACTTCGCCAATACCTATTCGTTGGGCGAAAGTCAAAGAAACAAACTAAGTAATGATGGAAAATTCGCAAGAGTTTATTGAAAAAATGTCGGCAGGTTATTCGACACAATCAAAGACAGCTAACACTTTCTGGCTTGTATTGATTATTTCATCTATAGTTGCACTCATTGGCAGAAAAGATGAAAACAATTTAATCGATCTGCCTTTTACTTTAGGTAAAGTTATTTCAATGGACTTCTATTCTGTTAGCTTGATTATAATTTCTGTTGTTGCAATTGTCTTTTCAGCAGCAATGGCTCAAATGCTTCGCACAAGAATGCTAATTCAAAAAGTGATCGACGATTTGTCAGAAAAGGAAAAGTATATTGGAAAAATACACATTCAAGATTTTTTTGACAGTATTGCAACTCCAAATTATACACGAGTAGCTCCCATTTCTCAGTTCATGCTCGGGAAAAATCAATTTTTCGGAACAGGTAAGCCTAATAAATTCCTTAAATTTTTTGCGACTTTTTTTTATATAATTCTTAAATTAACTGTTTTCGGATTTCTTTATTTTGTTCCTATAATTGCTGTAAATAGATGCTGGATAAATCTAGATTTCACAGCATCGAATTCGTCAATTCATGTTAGCAAGTTGCTTTTAATTTTTATTACAGTTTTGGCAGCGATTAGTATGGTTATTCTATTAATCGGAGATATAAAATCGATTGCTCGAGTATCAAGAAGAATCATGCAATAACCTTCGCCCAACATCGGTTTTGCGCAAGCGGGGCAGACGAATAAACTTCATCACTAAATCTTTATTGTACTTCAGTAAATCGGCCTGACAAGTTCTTTAGCCGCCTGCACATTAGGCTACGCATGTAGTGTGCAGGCTGGCATTGTGGTTTAATCAAAATTTCGTTTCTTTATGGGCGGACGGCTGGGCAGACGAAATTCTAATTCCCCGCCTGACGCAAAGCCGTTTCGTTAGCTGCAACATTATTTAACAGTCTTCAAAAAAGAATCAAATATTATTTTTATAAAGTTTAAAACATGCAAAACAGACCTATAAATTGGGGTATTTTCATATCAATAATATCGTTGGCTATTAGTCTTTTTACATTTTACTTTTCTAATGTTAGAGTATCGCATTCGTTAAAGGCTATTCTTGCTCCAAACTATTTTCATGAAAGTCAAAGCGATACTATAGAAATTCACTATAGAGGTATTTTTCAAAATTATGGGAACAGACCTGAGACAATTCTTCGTAGTCGACACTTTTTTCTAACGCCTAAAAACGACAGTGTGTGTTATAATACTAGTGATACTTCTTTTATTATAAAACCAGGAGAAATTATTCTGAAGGATTATATAACTAATTTTTTTATAGATAGTTGTCAAAAAAAATGTTTTCAAGATGGAGCCTACTCTGAGATAATAACTTTTGATTTATTAGGAAAAAATGGAAGGGTAACTAGTGTTAATATTCTTCTTGGTAATTACAATTTAACGGGAAAAGATTCTTCATACCATTTACAGCTTGTAAATGAAGAGTACTTATGGAATAATAAGACATTAGTTGAATGATAAGAAAATGCTGCAGCTAACATCGGTTTTGCGCAAGCGGGGCAGACGAATAAACTTCATCATTTTATCTTTCTTGTACTTCAGTAAATCGGCTTGACAGGTTCTTTATCCGCCTGCACATTAGGCTACGCATGTAGTGTGCAGGCTAGCATTGTGGTTACATAAAAAGTTCGTTCCTTTACGGGCAGACGGCCGGGCAGACGGAATTCTAATTCCCCGCCTGACGCAAAGCCGTTTCGTTGGGCGTAATTAAAAGAAACAGTATATGTCACTGAAACTTTTGGAAGATGTACCAGATGTTTTGTATAAATATCGAGATTGGTCAAATGGCTTCCATAAATCTTTATTGGTAAAT
The DNA here is from genome assembly GCA_047601875.1 of Ferruginibacter sp. Lineage (GTDB taxonomy): Bacteria > Bacteroidota > Bacteroidia > Chitinophagales > Chitinophagaceae > Ferruginibacter. The sequence continues at coordinate 4,737,939 of JASGIL010000001.1, forward strand.
CAGGAATTATATTTTTGTTCTATAGACCAATTTAATGATCCATTTGATGGGACAATTCCTCATAGGTATAACCCTAAGGAGCTTACAGAAGATAATATTTTCTTGAAGTATCGGCAAATTACTATGAGAGAGCATCCAGATTGGAATGAACAAAAAGTACAAGAGCACTGTTTTACCTATCAGCATATGGGACTTTTTCATAACGAAAAATATATGGAAGATTTTGAGAAGGATACCCTAGAAAGTATGAATCGGAAATTTGGAATGGTATGTCTCTGCAAACGGAATGATAATTTTTTGTTGTGGTCACATTATGCAAATTCACATACGGGTTTCTGTATTGGATTCGATAAATTCAAATTATTTGAGGATACAAAGGCTCAGTTTTCACACATGATTTATGAAACAGAATTACCCACCCTTGGTTTATTTGATAATGTTTTTGAGCATTTTACTAAACTAATAGGAACAAAATCTAAAACATGGGAATATGAAGATGAATACCGCTTAACTAAGCCAGACTTTGTTAGAAAATCAGTTCAACTTCGCAAAGAAACAATCGTTGAAATTTTGTTTGGGTGCAAAATGTTGCAATCAGAAAAATTTGCCTTATTAAAAATTATAGAAGCTAACTATCCTCATGCCCGAGTATTTGATATTTCATTATCTAAAACGAAGTTTGAAAGTCAAATAAGTCAAATCCGTTAATTAACGCCCAACATCGGTTTTGCGCAATCGGGGCGGACGAATAAACTTCATCATTAAATCTTTATTGTACTTCAGTAAATCGGCTTGACAAGTTCTTTAACCGCCTGCACATTAGGCTACGCATGTAGTGTGCAGGCTAGCATTGTGGTTTAGTCAAAAGTTCGTTTCTTTATGGGCGGACGGCCAGGCAGACGGAATACTAATTCCCCGCCTGACGCAAAGCCGTTTCGTTAGACGTATTTTGATGTAACTCTTTTAAGGTTGAGGCCTCTAAGAATAATATTTATACGAATCTTTTAATAAATGAAATCGCAGGAAACACTATATGAACTTCTAGTAAAGCAGCTCATAGAAATGTTGACGATTGTAGAGAGTTATATCAAAGATGATTCAGATCTTACATGGGTTTATTATGAAACACCTGCGGAAATGCGAAATGAAATTGATAAGTATATTTTAGAATTAGGGAAGGGGAATATTGAATCTCTCGATGAAATAAGCATGCATTTTTCACCGACTGCAGCATACCAGGAACATTCAATGGCTAATAACTGGACTGACGAATACCATAAGCTTGCGGAGAAATTTGATAATATATATGAAGCTCTTAAGAAATACGCCTAACATCGGTTTTGCGCAAGCGGGGCAGACGAATAAACTTCATCATTAAATCTTTATTGTACATCAGTAAATCGGCTTGACAGGTTCTTTGGCCGCCTGCACATTAGGCTACGCATGTAGTGTGCAGGCTGGCATTGTGGTTTAGTCAAAAGTTCGTTTCTTTATGGGCGGACGGCCGGGCAGATGGAATTCTAATTCCCCGCCTGACGCAAAGCCGTTTCGTTATGTGCAATTTTTATTTGGCATTTCACAACTAATTTGGCATTTATGAGTGAAGAGAATAAAAAAGATGATAATAATAAAAAACCTTTTTGGGAAACAACTTTTGGACGTATCACAGTTATAACTGCATTAATTGTAGCCATAACTGGTTTAATAAATTCAACAACTCCTCTCCTTAAGGGTTGTGGTAATTCAAATAGTTTGAAAAATAACAATGATACAATAAAGAACAGTAGTAAAAGTGATTCATCTTTACTTCAAGTAGCTTCCCATAGAAGATTTAATACAGATACTCGAGACAAAGCGACTGTACAGGTATCTAACTATACAAAGAAGAAATATCCAGGAGGAACAGAACTTGGAGGTTGGACATCTTCTATTAAAGCAGATGTTGGAGATACTATTTCCGTAAAAGTATATTATCATAATTGCACGGAAAATGTAGTTTCTAATGTTTTTGTTGGTATGCGCTTAGATAATACCGATGTGGATTCAATTCATATTTTTAGGGGTAGCATCTCTATAAACGACTCTATTGATGTGTTAAGTAAAGCAACCGTATGTCTTAGCACACAAGCAACCTTAATATTTATTTCGGGGAGTGTTAGATGGTATCCTAATCAAAGTATTTATCCAACTCAACTTCTCTCTACTGAAAATTTACTCTTTACTAAAATGGGATTTTTTATCGGTGATATTAAACCTGGCTGGCCTTACCAAGGATCTGTTGTCGCGTCATTCTTAGTTCAATAAGAAGCAGGGTGTCAAAAAAACTGCACATAACATCGGTTTTGCGCAAGCAGGGCAGACGAACAAACTTCATCATTTTATCTTTATTGTACTTCGGTTAATGGGCTTGACAAGTACTTTAGCCGCCTGCACATTAGGCTACGCATGTAGTGTGCAGGCTAGCATTGTGGTTAATTAAAAAGTTCGTTTCTTTACGGGCGGACGGCCCGGCAGACGGAATTCTAATTCCCCGCCTGACGCAAAGCCGTTTCGTTGGGCGCAAACTATAATCATGAGTGGAAAAAAAGGTATTTATTATACTCAAGCAAAAGGTATTTTAAAAATTACTGGCCACACCCCAAATTGGTCTTTGGTGGTTGGTGCTGGAGTTTCTTATCCGATATTTCCTTCTTGGAAAGACTTAATAAAATTGATGTACACCAATCTCTATAAAACGAAGACAACCCAAGAGATTGACAATATGATCGAAAGTTTTCCACTCGATAGCATTCTTCAATCTTTAAAAAATTTTTCACAATTAGATGATTCCAATTTCTCTTCTATTTTATCACAAACCCTATATACTAAACTCTGGTCAAGTTTACGTCCGCGAGAACGAAATGATGTATTTAAAGTATTGGCAAATCCAGTTCCCGGTGCTTTCCCTGATTCTATTTGGGAATCATTTTTCGTCACAATGAAAGATAATTATCGTACAGAAACGTTTTATAAATTAGCAGAGGTTCTACTAAAAGGATACATAAAAGGTATTACTCCAGCATCTGTGATTAGCTTCAACGCAGAGGCGCTATTACATACTACGTTGGCGTCGTTAATTCGAGAACATTATGGACGCAATAAAAAACATGCTGAGAAAGTAAAACAGAAATTGGATATAGTTACAAGAAGTATTTCTGTGAGCATAGAAGATCGAATACCTTTTTACCACATTCATGGATACTTACCAGTACCATTTTTAAATACCAAAGTAAAAAAATCGTTGGCATCACTCGATAAGCTCGTTTTTTCAGAAAACGATTATTTAAATTTAGCGAATAGTAGTTTCAATTGGCAATCATCTATTTTCCTTCATGCCTCTTATACAAATAGCCTGGTATTTATTGGTCTGTCTTTTTCTGATATTAATTTGAGAAAGTGGTTATCTTGGACATATAGTAATAGATTAAAGGAAATACAACAGTTCAATCCAGCAATTAATCCCATAAGTCCCTCAAGTAAACATTATTGGATCAGAACAAGACCAAAAACTGCCACAGAAGAAAGCTTATTAGAGAATAATGTTGCGCATTTAGGAGTTAGAATTATTTGGATAGATAGCTATTCACAAATAGCTGATGCTTTAGCAATACTTACAGGTATAAAATAAACATCGCACAAGTCTGCGCCCAACAAAGCAATTGCCGCAATCGGGGCAGACGATTAAACTTCAGCATTAAATCTTTATTGGGCTTCAGTAAATCGGCTTGACAGGTTTTTTATCCGCCTGCACATTAGGCTACGCATATAGTGTGCAGGCTAGCATTGTGGTTTAGTCAAAAGTTCGTTCCTTTATGGGCAGACGGCCGGGCAGACGGAATTCTATTTCCCCGCCTGCGGCAATTGCCGTCGTTAGCATAAATAGCAATGAAAATTCCGATTCTAATAACAATTTTTTATCTGTGCAGTATTAATGTGTTTGCGCAGACTACAGAAATAAACAATCTTGTAGGAAAGTGGCAATCTTTGAAAATTGAAATGGCGGATGATCTAAGTTTCGATATAAATAATATAGATTCCTCTTATAATAAATTTATTGATATTTCTAAGCGAAGATTACGAAATAGAGAATGGGCTAAGGAAGATAGTCTTGCAGCAACTGCTTACTTTCAATCTATGAAATCACATTTTCAGAATTCTTTTATAATATTTAATTCCGATAGCACATTTGTAACTAATTTTTTTTCAGATCAAGGAGATTCAATCCAAGGGATCTATACATATGATGCTAAAATGAAGCAGCTACTTCTAAAAAAGGGTGGAGCTACCTTGAATTACCGTCTTTCTAAAATTTCTTTCTTAGCAAACAATATATTGAAGTTTGTTTGTTATGAAAAATTGTGCGAAATTAAATCCGTTTCTTTCGGAAAGAGATAAAATGCTATTTCTGCTAACATCGGTTTTGCAAAAACGGGGCAGACGAATAAAATTTCAGCATTAAATCATTATTGTACTTCAGTAAATGGGCTTGACCGTTTATTTATGCGCCGCAGCTTTTGGCTACGCACTTAGTGCTGCGGCTTGCATTGTGGTTATATAAAAATTTCGTTTCTTTATGGGCAGACGGCTGGGCAGACGGAATTCTATTTCCCCGTCTTCGCAAAGCCGTTTCGTTGTACGCAACCCTAGCATGAGAGTATTCAAGGTCATATCATTTATTTTTTGCTTGATGCCATTTACAATATTGGGTCAGACAAATGTCGATTACGAAATCCAAAATAAATTTATTTCATCCCTTCGATTTTGTAATATTTATGAAATTCAGGACACTGTTTGCAAACGTTTAATTAGACAAAATCTCAATTTGAAATCAAGCAATTTAAACCCAATGTATTGCGCTGATGCAATATTTATTGGTGATCAACAAAAAAGTTGTGATTATGGCATTGACACTTCTGTTGGTAACCTTTGCAAAATTGTAAAACTAAATAGGCCTGGCTCTGTTTTGTATAAAGCTTCGGCTAGACCGAGACACGCCGAATTTGGGTGGGGGACAGTTTACAAAGCTTTCAATGAAGATACTTTACTGGATGATGGCATCAAGATATTTAGATCTAATGACAAATTAGTTGTACAAATCTTTAGTGGTTTTGACTTTGAAATATATGAAATAAATGGGGCTACCCGAGAGGTGATCAATATATTTTACAGCAAGGATTTTGCGTCGGATTAAAATTATTTTATTAAGTTAAATTATAAGGTTGGGAATATCTATAATTTTCAACTTCGAGACAGACTAAAGGTTAGTCAGGCTGCAAGTGCAAATCTTATTGCAATCTCCTTTCATTAAGGCCGGGTATGCATACAACATCGGTTTTGCGCAAGCGGGGCAGACGAATAAACTTCATCATTAAATCTTTATTGTACTTCAGTAAATCGGCTTGACAGGTTTTTTAGCCGCCTGCACATTAGGCTACGCATGTAGTGTGCAGGCTGGCATTGTGGTTTAGTCAAAAGTTCGTTTCTTTATGGGCAGACGGCCGGGCAGACGGAATTCTAATTCCCCGCCTGACGCAAAGCCGTTTCGTTAGCCGCCATTCGTCGAAAGCTTGTAAAGCTTGAAGATTAAAATATTTTAAATGCTTGTTATAGTTACTTTTCATTTCTCATTTTATAATAATAGACCCAAGACCATTCCGGGTGGCAACTTAAAAAATATTCCAAGTGAAGGGAGTATCAATCAAAAAAATGAAGAATATTCTCTTAGAGAAAAATATGATATTGCTAATGAAATTTCTTTTAGGAAAAATATTGAAAGAGCTTTAGGTAAATATGTAAGACGAAGCCCAAGCATTAACAAATGTATATTTAAATGTGATACGGTTCCTAATCGTCATGCAATTTTAGGAAACGAATTTAATCGAAAATTGACAAAAGAACATTCGCGGAAGCTATCAAAAGAAATCTCTGATCGTGCAAGAAGAAGATTCCAAAATCCGAATGCGTTTAATTCATAGTGTAGAGGTAAGTAATCGGGCATGACACAATATTTGTCTTTTCGGATTGAAGTTTAAAATCACGGCGGCTAACATTGCATTTACGCAATTGGGGTGGACGAATAAAATTTCAACTTCAAATCATTATTGTGCTTCAGTAAAGCTGCTTGACCGTTTATTTATTCGCTTGCACATTTGGCTACGCATGTAGTGTGCAGGCTTGCATTGTGGTTTAGTCAAAAAATCGTTTCTTTACGGGCGGACATGCCAGGCAGAGGGAATGCTAATTCCCCAACTGCGTAAATGCATTTCGTAAGGCGAATCACCGCCGCAGGCGCAAATCTCAGCAGTTGAATAATAAAATTTATAGCTCTCTAAAAATTGTTGCAATCAGCATTTGAATAAATCCAGGCAAGACAAGTCTCTAATACTTTATAGTTCGTTATTGAAGGTGTCTTCGCCTTACATACGGTTTTGCGCAAGTGGGGCAGACGATTAAACTTCGGCATTTGTTTTTTCTTCGGCTTCAGTTTTTTGGCAGACATTTTATTTATATCGCAAGCTGCTTGCTACGCGGTTGAGCACGCAGCAAGCTAGCTTTTGTGGTTATATAAAAATTGCGTTTCTTTATGGCAGACGGCCGGGCAGACGGAATTCTAATTCCCCACCTGACGCAAAGCCGGTTCGTTGGCTGCAATTTGCTCGTGGCCCTACAATGGTTGAAGTTCAAAGAAATTTATATGAATAAACTTAGTCTAACTATTATATTGCTTTTTGGAATTTGTTGTGCATCTTATTGTCAGAATGATTTAATTGGTAGTTGGCGGTTGGTAAAACCATACATTAAAAACCAAGACTTTAAAAACAAAAAACTTCAACAAGGTGATCTTGAAATTATTTCTGATTCAACATTTCATATACAAGGCAATAATACTATCAACCTGAATTCTACAATTCCTGGGTGGCATACTGGACAAGATGTAAAAGGTACTTGGGAGCGAAAGGATAAAACACATTTGACTCTATGGCTTACCCCAAAAGAGACCAAATTATTTTTAGCATATAAAATCATTAGACTGAATCAGTGAACTTGTGCTACGTAATTTATCAAAATACAATTCCGGACAAGACATTAAATATGTGCGTCTCTAATCACTGCAGCCAACATCGGTTTTGCGCAAGCGGGGCAGACGAATAAACTTCACCATTAAATCTTTATTGTGCTTCAGTTAATCGGCTTGACAGGTTCTTTAGCCGCCTGCACATTAGGCTACGCATGTAGTGTGCAGGCTGGCATTGTGGTTTAATCAAAAGTTCGTTTCTTTATGGGCGGACCGCCGGGCAGACGGAATTCTAATTCCCCGCCTGACGCAAAGCCGGTTCGTTAGCAGCCATATGCGTTACTTCACATAATTCGAAGTGATTTTATAAGTTTATATTGTAGCGGAAAGTTCAAAAAAACTTTATGAAATATTGTTCAATATTTAGAGTAAATAAATTTGATACTAAGCTTATTGTTTTTATGGGCCTTCTTTTGTTGTCATGTAGCCAAACGAGAAAAAGTCAGCAATTATTTCCTAGTTCAATTGACGGGACATGGGATGCAACAGGGAATTCATTTGGCTTTGTAACAAGGATGGAATTTTATCCTGGAGGCGTAACCTTTTATAATACCGGAGACACTTTACTTAATTATGCTATCAAATTAAAAAATGATAGTTTAATTCTTAGAGATAAAAATAATGTGGTGAACTCGTATAAAATTCTTAATCTGACAAATGACAGTTTTATTTTAAGAACGCTTCTCTGGGATACAACTATACAGTCATTTGTCAGAGTGAAACATTCTCGGGAAAAACATTAGAACGGCTGCTAACATCGGTTTTGCGCAAGCGGGGCAGACGAATAAACTTCACCATTAAATCTTTATTGTGCTTCAGTTAATCGGCTTGACAGGTTCTTTAGCCGCCTGCACATTAGGCTACGCATGTAGTGTGCAGGCTGGCATTGTGGTTTAATCAAAAGTTCGTTTCTTTATGGGCGGACCGCCGGGCAGACGGAATTCTAATTCCCCGCCTGACGCAAAGCCGTTTCGTTATGTGCAACTGGCGCAAACTCTCTAAGAATTGAAATGAATAAATCACTAAAATATATATTGGTAGTTATTATTATTGCGATCGTACTTTTTTGCGGTTATGTTTATTATATTTTTTCAAGCTTCAGTTTTGGAAGTGATAAGGTGTACTCAAAAAAAGAGTTAATCGACAATTATAAAAAAAGATCGGATATTTTATATTCTTTAAAAAACTATTACAATAGACTTGTTCCAAGTGATAAAATCGTCGAAATCGAATTCGAAAATGATAAAGAAATAGCTCGTTTGGCTGTTACTAATTTAAAACCAAGTTCATCAAACTATAGTGACCAATACTTTTGTGATTGGAATTTAGGTATTCACTCAAAACAGGTTGATTCAGTAATTCAAAGTTTAAAGTGGAAGCGAGAAACTTTGACTGAAATAAAATCATGGTTGGATAAAGCTAATTGCATAGGAATTATTAATGGTGAGCCAACTAATATTTGGTTTCAAAGAAGTGGCTTTGGAATGTATTCTTATGAAATATTTTCTAACCCAATTTCCGATACATTAAAATCAAACTATAACGATAGTTGTAGGTACATTTTTTATAATGACAAAGTTGTATTAGAATATGGTGGAGGTGCGGTTGGTCCTCAATGTTTTCCGGATGAGGATTGAAAATCTCACGGCTGCACATAACAAAGCAATTGGCAAAAGTGGGGCAGACGATTAAACTTCAGCTGTAAATCTTTTTTCGTCTTCTGTTAAGTGGCTTGACCGTTTATTTATACGCCGCAGCTTTTGGCTACGCTCTTAGTGCTGCGGCTTACGTTGTGGTTATATAAAAATTTCGTTCCTTTACGGGCAGACAGCCAGGCAGACGGAATTCTAATTCCCCACCTTCGCCAATTGCCGTCGTAAGGCGAATCACCGCTGCAGGCGCAAATTTCAGCAGTTGAATAATTAAAATTTATTGCTCCCTTTGAATTGTTGCAATCAGCATTTGAATAAATCCAGGCATGACAAGTTTATAATGCTTTATAGTTCGTTATTGAAGGTGTCTTCGCCTTACATCCGGTTTTGCGCAAGTGGGGCAGACGATTAAGTTCATCATTTGTTCCTTATTCGGCTTCAGTTGTTGGGCTGACATTTTATTTATACCGCAAGCTGCTTGCTACGCGGTTGAGTACGCAGCAAGCTAGCTTTTGTGGTTATATAAAAATTGCGTTTCTTTATGGGCGGACGCCCGGCAGACGGAATTCTATTTCCCCGCCTGACGCAAAGCCGGTTCGTTAGCGGAAATTTTTTGTTGCTCTCTAATAATCGAAGTAATGACAGCTATATCTTTTACATTAATTGTTGCTTTGTGCGGGTTGTTAGCTGTGACTTCAATCGATGCTTTTGGATCGATTATATCCAGAAAATTAAATTTTAACTATGGCTGGTTTATAATTTTATCTATTGTTGTTTATACAGGAGCGCCATTTGTTTTATCTCAGAAGATTAGTTTTGAAATTGCTTTAACTGTAAATTTTATTATAGGAATATTCGATGCAACAGTTGGTCACATGATTTCCAAAAAACTAAAAGCGAATGTTGGAGTATACAATGAAAAGCATGAAGCGAGTATACTGATGCGATTATTTACAGTACTTTTTGTTGCTTTTATTTTGGGATACCTTGGATATGTTTTAGGTAAGTGATGTCTAATGACTTCCGCTAACATTGCATTGGCGCAATACGGGCAGACAATTAAACTTCAACTTCAAATCATTATTGTACTTCGGTAAATCGGCTTGACCGTTTATTTATCCGCCGCAGCATTCGGCTACGCTCTTAGTGCTGCGGCTTGCATTGTGGTTCAGTCAAAAGTTCGTTACTTTATGGGCGGACGGGCTGGGCAGACGGAATACTAATTCCCGTACTGCGCCAATGCATTTCGTTAGCTGCAACCAATTATGAGCATTCTAAGTCCTAATAAAATAAATACGACTGGGAGAGTTATTATGACTTATTCCAAAAGCTTTGATTATACAGATCCAATATTAAAGGTTAAGCTCAGTAAAAAAATTGCTATGATCTCTATAAGTCAAAAAAGTTTTAATGAACATAAGTCGGTTGATTTAGAAGCATTCATTTTTTCGCCGGACGAAGAACAAATTCTCACTTATGTAGCAATGCAGTCTTTAATAAAGACCTGCTCTGACAATGCAGAAGATATAAAAGATAGGTTGCTATCAATTAACCTTCAACTTTATCCTTTAACTAAAGATGAAAGAGAGGAAATAATAAAGATGGATTTAATGAAACTCAAAGATCGGTTCATGGAATTTTTAAAACAAGATCAACTCCTTAAAACAATTGATGATTATAGTTCAAATCAAAAACTCAAACCTTTTAGAAAAGACTTTGACGCTTTTGTGTTAGATAGAAATATATACACTCATGGCTTATTGAATATTTTAAGGCCTGATTTTGATTTTGTGATTGAATATATTGACAATTCTTCCAAAGGGAAAGCTCATGCTTATATTACTCCAGAAATATTAATTTCATATAACAACTTCTATAAAGAAATTACTAAGCTAATTGCGGCTTTTCATGAGACCAGGAAAATTGGCCGCAGCTAACATCGGTTTTGCGCAAGCGGGGCAGACGATCAAACTTCAGCATAAAATCTTTATCGTACTTCAGTTAATTGGCTGACGAGTTATTTAGCCGCCTGCACATTAGGCTACGCATGTAGTGTGCAGGCTGGCATTGTAGTTAAATAAAAAGTTCGTTCCTTTACAGGCGGACGGCCGGGCAGAAGGAATACTAATTCCCCGCCTGACGCAAAGCCGTTTCGTTAGCAGAATTTTTTTATCAGCATTTTTAGTTATGAATAAGCATTTTTTATTGATGTTATTTTGTATTACTTGTCTTGATAGTTTAGGACAATATAATCATCCTTTTAATATTTCAAAATACAAAGACAATGACTGCTACAAAATAATGATTAACGAACTCTCAAAAGAACTAACTTTTAAATGCATTGATAAATGTTCAAATGTTTCGAGTGAATTCTCTTTAATAGTGCTTGACTCGGACAAATATTTTCGTAACGGAAAGAGCGTTTGGTATTATGATAGTTCTTTTAATTCGCCCCAAGCTATAATACCATTCGAAAAGGGGGAAGCATATGGATATATAAGAACTTATTACCCAAATGGGAAGCTCGAATCGGAAGGAGAATGTAGGACGATTAGATATTTTCAACAGGCAGGTAGTAAAGTAATTTTTAGAATAGATAAGAAGGATACTGTAAAAATACAGTATCAAGGAGGGGAAACTTATGATAGTATAAAGGCCTTAAGCAAATATTCTTTTACTAGCCAACTTGCATATGAAACCGCATATAATGAACTCGGGCTCGATTCGGTCATTATATATTTTCCATTTTACCAAAGACAAAAACAAGGCCCCTGGAAGTATTACAATGAGAAGGGGGACTTGTTAAAAAAAGAACTCTATTCAATGGGGAAGCCTGTAAAACAGTAGGCTCAAAAAAAATCTGCTAACATCGGTTTTGCGCAATCGGGGCAGACGATCAAACTTCATCATTTTTATATTTATTGTACTTCAGTAAAACGGCTTGACAAGTTCTTCAGCCGCCTGCACATTAGGCTACGCATGTAGTGTGCAGGCTAGCATTGCGGTTTAGTCAAAAGTTCGTTTCTTTATGGGCGGACGACCAGTCAGACGGAATACTAATTCCCCGCCTGACGCAAAGCCGTTTCGTAAGGCGAATCACCGCCGCAGGCGCAAATCTCAGCAGTTGAATAATTAAAATTTATTGCTCTCCAAAAATTGTTGCGATCAACATTTGAATAAATCCGGGCAAGACAAGTTTACAATTCTTTATAGTTCGTTATTGAAGGTGTCTTCGCCTTACATACGGTTTTGCGCAAGTGGGGCAGACGATTAAGTTCGCCACTTGTTTTTTATTCGGCTTCAGTTGTGGGGCTGACATTTTATTTATATCGCAAGCTGCTTGCTACGCGGTTGAGTACGCAGCAAGCTAGCTTTTGTGGTTATACAAAAATTGCGTTTCTTTATGGGCAGACGGCCGGGCAGACGGAATTCTAATTCCCCACCTGACGCAAAGCCGGTTCGTAAGGCGAATCACCGCCGCAGGCGCAAATCTCAGCAGTTGAATAATTAAAATTTATTGCTCTCTAAAATTTGTTGCAATCAGCATTTGAATAAATCCAGCCAAGAAAAGTCTCTAATACTTTATAGTTCGTTATTGAAGGTGTCTTCGCCTTACATCCGGTTTTGCGCAAGTGGGGCTGACGTATAAGGTTCATCATTTGTTTCTTATTCAACTTCAGTTGTGGGCAGACTTTTCATTTATATCGCAAGCTGCTTGCTACGCGGTTGAGCACGCAGCAAGCTAGCTTTTGTGGTTATGCAAAAATTGCGTTTCTTTATGGGCGGACGATCGGGGCAGACGGAATTCTAATTCCCCACCTGACGCAAAGCCGGTTCGTTGGGCGAACCTCATTTTACATTTCGATTATGAAGAAAATCCATGACTCACTTTATATTTTACATAAATGCTACTGGAACACTCAGGTTGCCTGGAAAGCAATTGATGAACATCAACAAAAAGGGCCGTTATTTTCAGTTCATCATTTCACAAAAAATTTAACTCATTATTTAATTCTAGAAACTGTTTCCTTTTTAGAAGAATATAAAAAGCAATTTATCCCAAATAAGGTTGAAGAAATTTATAAAGAACGTGTAATAATGGTGAGAAAAATTTGTAAGCCGGTTTTTCAACAAATCGATAAGTGGAGTGGATTAAATAAGTTTCGTGATAACTTCATCGCACATCCTTGGCGTGATGAAGATAAATTAGTTGTGCCATTAAATAAGAAATACCAGATTCCTAGAACCTGGATTGAATTTCGCTTTTTAAAAGACCTTGTCAGTTATATGCACAATATAATTGCCGCTGAATTCAAAAAAGAAATGGATTTTGCTTTATTTTTTGGTGATGAACTAAATGAAGAAGTTGCCGCATTATTTACTATGGATCAAATTAATGAAGAGGTTAAATCACTTTTCGAAAAAAGCACTTCTCTTATGAAGGAATATGACAAAGATTATGATGTTCAATTTTTCACATATTCGCCATAAAATAAAAATTTCGTGAGGTATCGCCCAACAGCCGGTTTTGCGCAATCGGGGCAGACGAACAAACTTCATCATTAAATCTTTATTGTACTTCAGTTAAGTGGCTTGACAAGTTCTTCAGCCGCCTGCACATTAGGCTACGCATGTAGTGTGCAGGCTATTATTGCGGTTTAGTCAAAAGTTCGTTTCTTTACGGGCGGACGGCCGAGCAGACGGAATACTAATTCCCCGCCTGACGCAAAGCCGTTTCGTTAGCTGAAATTTTTAAATGAACATTATGGCAAGAAAACCATTTCTATTTATTGGATCATCTTCAGAAGGTAAAAGCTTTGCGGAGGCATTGCAAGTAAATTTAAAAGAGGTATGTGAAAGCCAAATATGGGACCAAGGACTTTTTGGCTTATCAGACGGGACTTTTGAAACTTTAGTAAAGTCCTTAGATAAGTTTGATTTTGCAGTTTTTTTATTAACTGGCGATGATTTAATAGAAAGCAGAGGATCGAAATCGACAGCTCCACGGGACAATGTTATTTTTGAACTTGGGTTATTTATTGGAAGTCTAGGTAGAACAAGGGTGTATATGGTTTGCGATAAGTCGGTTAAACCAAAAATACCTTCTGATTTAGCCGGCATTACAATTGAACTTTTTGAGCCACCCGAGAGAGCTACTCTTATGGCTGCATTGGGACCTGCATCAACATCAATAAAGGCAAAAATTGACCAACATGGACTTCGCCAGGTTGTCGAAATGGCAAAAAACAATTATCAAAATGATCTAGAACTTATACTGGCATATCTAAAAGACAAAGGATTAGAGTCAATGTCATTCGAAAAGCTAAAGAAAAATGTAAATGATAGATTTGATAAGGATCTTATCTGCAAGATTATTGAAGCAAATCCATCAAAAATAAGAAGAACAACAATTAAAGGCGACAAGCCCGGAATTAAAGCAATTAATTTGTATGGAATAAAATCTACGAAAAGAACTTTAATATGGCAGGATAATTTCGATAATATCAATCACTGGAAAATGAATTTTTGGGGTAGTAAAAATTCAATAAAAACAAACAGAATTGAAAATGGTGAAATGATTTTTGAGGCAACGAGTGATGAAGTCGAGAATGAAAATGGCTCTTATGGAGCCTATATTGATCTTACAAGTAAGATTGAAAATGAAAAGACTTACGAGATTAGATGCAAAATCTGCTCCCTTGCTAATACAACGATGGGATTTCAGTTATGGATTCACGATGGAAAGGATGGTAAAACAAAAGTTATAGAACCTTTGTTTCCTAAAACACCTTCAATAATTCCCGAAATAATAAAAGTTCAGTTTACTGCAACAGAATCAAATTCAATGAGAATACATTTATATTGTCGATGCGGACTAGGAATGCTGAAAGTCTCAGAAGTTACAGTCTATCAAATATAAAAACTTCAGCTAACATCGGTTTTGCGCAAGCGGGGCAGACGAATAAAATTTCATCATTAAATCTTTATTGGGCTTTAGTTAATGGGCTTGACAAGTTCTTTATCCGCCTGCACATTAGGCTACGCATGTAGTGTGCAGGCTGGCATTGTGGTTTAGTCAAAAGTTCGTTTCTTTACGGGCGGACGGCCGGGCAGACGGAATTCTAATTCCCCGCCTGACGCAAAGCCGTTTCGTAAGGCGAATCACCGACGCAGGCGCAAATCTCAGCAGTTGAATAATAAAATTTATAGCTCTCAAAATTTGTTGTCATCAACATTTAAATAAATCCACGCAAGAAAAGTCTCTAATACTTTAAAGTTTGTTATTGAAGGTGTCTTCGCCTTACATCCGGTTTTGCGCAAGTGGGGCTGACGTTTAAACTTCAGCATTTTGTTTTTTCTTCGGCTTTAGTTGTAGGCAGACAATTTATTTATATCGCAAGCTGCTTGCTACGCGGTTGAGTACGCAGCAAGCTAGCTTTTGTGGTTATTTAAAAATTGCGTTCCTTTATGGGCAGACGAGGCGGGCAGACGGAATTCTAATTCCCCACCTGACGCAAAGCCGGTTCGTTAGCGGAAATTTTTAAATGAACAGTTATGAAACAAGGGGTCATTTGTATATTAGATATCTTAGGGACAAAAGGGATATGGACAGAAGAAAGTGTTGAACAATATTTCAAAATCATTAGTGAAATTGAAAAAAATAATTTAAATCCAGCAAAAGAACATTTTCTTAAGATTAAAAATGATATGCCTATTGAATTAGATTTTATAAGTTTTTCGGATACTTTAGTTGTTACTTTAACTAAGACAATCACGGAGGAGAAAAAAGACCAAAATTTCTTTAAGGTCGTAATTGATGGATTTACTCTTACAATTTTAGGTATATTCCAAACATACTTCGCAGATTCACTATTTTTACGGGGAGCCATTTCATATGGCCAAATTGAAAAACGAGGAAGTCATTTTGTAGGCCCCGCTGTGGACGATGCCGCGGAGTATTTTGAACTACAAGATATGATTGGAATTTGTCTTACTCCTAAAGCAACTATTGCAATGGACTATGCTATAGGATGGAACAAAAAAGTTATGAGTAAAGAAATTGGATCTAACGTAATAAAATATAAAACTCCTCTTAAGAATAAAATGGAGGCAGATTTGTATCAAATAAATTGGCCAAAACCATTTCATGACTTATATAAGCATGATAATGAAATCACACCAGAGAATATTCTAAGTAATTTTATGAGTAAAAGAAATATACCTCCAATTGCATTATCAAAATTTACCAATACATTTAATTTTTACAATTACGTTACAAAAAACTTCCGCTAACAGTGCATTGGCGCAATACGGGCTGACAATCAAACTTCAGCATCAGTTCACTCATGTACTTCAGTAAACAGGCTTGACCGTTTACTTATGCGCCGCAGCTTTTTGCTACACTCTTAGTGCTGCGGCTTGCATGGTGGTTCAGTCAAAATTTCGTTTCTTTACGGGCAGACATGCCGGGCAGACGGAATTCTAATACCCGTACTGCGCCAATGCATTTCGTAAGGCGAATCACCGCCGCAGGCGCAAATCTCAACATTTGAATAATTGAATTCGTTGCTCTCTAAGAATTGTTGCGATCAGCATTTGAATAAATCCAGGCAAGAAAAGTCTCTAATACTTTATAGTTCGTTATTGAAGGTGTCTTCGCCTTACATCCGGTTTTGCGCAAGTGGGGCAGACGATTAAACTTCGGGATTTGTTTTTTCTTCGGCTTCAGTTGTTGTGCAGACATTTTATTTATATCGCAAGCTGCTTGCTACGCGGTTGAGCACGCAGCAAGCTAGCTTTTGTGGTTATATAAAAAATGCGTTTCTTTATGGGCAGACGGCCGGGCAGACGGAATTCTAATTCCCCACCTGACGCAAAGCCGGTTCGTTAGCTGCAATATTATAGCAGCTTTACGTTTAAAAATGAAATTATGAAAGAAGAGATAAATAAATTATACGACTATAATATCGAAAAATTTAGAAGAATTAGAGATGAAGTAATCTTCATTGTAGAGTCTATTTTCGAAAAGACTGATATTAAAATTCATAATGTTCATTCAAGAATAAAGAAAATTGATTCTTTAATTAAAAAAGCAGAAGGTGTCGATTTAGAAAATGCAAATCAGATTTTTGAAAAAATACAAGATATTGTTGGGATAAGAATAATTTGCCTTTTTGTTTCTGACATATCTGAAATAATAAAATTATTACGGGAAAATTTTACTGTGATTCAAGAAGATAATAAAATTTCAGAAAGTGAAATATCTAGTTTTGGTTATTTTTCGGTTCATTTTTATTGTAAACTTAAAAAGGATTTTAAAGGCACTAGATATGATGACATCAAAGATATTGGCTTTGAAATTCAAGTAAGGACAATATCAATGGACGCATGGGCAAATATTTCTCACTATTTGGACTATAAAAGTGAACTTGAAATACCTAAAGAATTAAAAAAAGATTTTTTTGCTTTGAGTGGACTTTTTTATGTAGCCGATACTCATTTTGAAATGTTTTTTAAGAACAAAAAGGAACAGTCTAAAATTGCGAAAGAAGACGTTGAAAAGAATATTGATGTTGAAATTAATTTTGAAACACTCGAAGCCTATATTAATAATAGATTCAAAAAAAGACAAAAAGCATGGCCTGAACATATTTCTAAAATGACTCAAGAGTTAATTCAAGTTGGCTATAAAAAGATAAGTGACCTCGATAAAAAATTAGATGAAGCGTTTAAAATCGTTCCAGATGCGAAGCAAATGCGTACTCTTAATAGAATTGGGATTGTAAGAATGTCTTTAAAGATTTCTGACCCTGAGTATTTAAAACTTTGGGAAGCTGAAAGAGATCAAGGTTTAAATCGAAATAAAAAAAGAGAATAATACTGCAGCTAACATCGGTTTTGCGCAAGCGGGGCAGACGAATAAACTTCATCATTAAATCATTATTGTACTTCAGTAAATCGGCTTGACAAGTTTTTTAGCCGCCTGCACATTAGGCTACGCATGTAGTGTGCAGGCTAGCATTGTGGTTTAATCAAAAGTTCGTTTCTTTAGGGGCGGACGGCCGGGCATAAGGAATTCTAATTCCCCGCCTGACGCAAAGCCGTTTCGTTAGGCGACGTCGAGCGCAGTACCTCAAATTTTGTGGTCTCAATCAAATTGCTTATCTTTGGCGTTAGTAAATCAAGAGTGGATGATAGTTTCTTTTGGCAATTCTGATACAGAAAATATTTGGAATGGAGTAAGGGTTAAAAAATTGCCTACGGAAATTCAAAATATCGGAAGGCGTAAACTGAGAATGCTAAACAATTCAATCAATATAGCTGATCTTAGAATTCCTCCTTCAAATCGTTTGGAGAAATTATCAGGTAAGTTAAAAGATTTTTATAGTATACGAATTAACAACCAATGGAGAATTATTTTCAAATGGAATGCGGGCAATGCTTTTGAAGTAGAAATTTTAGACTATCATTAAATTTGTTTTATGGCAAAACTTAAAAATATTCATCCTGGTGAAGTGCTTCTAGAAGAGTTTTTACTCCCAATGGAAATATCTGCGTATAAACTTTCAAAAGACACAGACATTCCTCAAACGAGAATATCACAAATCATAAAAGGTAATCGTAGAATTACAGCTGATACAGCAATCCGATTTAGTAAGTATTTTGGAACTTCGGCAAAATTCTGGCTCGGCTTACAGGATGACTATGATATAGAGGAGGAGTTAACATTAAAGAGTTCTGTTTTGAATTCAATTATGCCAGTCTCAAAGAACGTCGCCTAACATCGGTTTTGCGCAAGCGGGGCAGACGAGTAAACTTCATCATTTTATCTTTATTGTGCTTCAGTTAATCGGCTTGACAGGTTCTTTAACCGCCTGCACATTAGGCTACGCATGTAGTGTGCAGGCTTACATTGTGGTTATATAAAAAATTCGTTCCTTTATGGGCGGACGGCCAGGCAGACGGAATCCTAATTCCCCGCCTGACGCAAAGCCGTTTCGTTAGCTGCAAGCGGCGAACACTCTATCACTTTTTACTTTTTAAATAAAATGAAATGCCTGATAAAAACGAGAAGGAAAGGCGAAAACAAATCATGGATGAAATAGGGAGAAAAGAGAAAGAACAATTTGAAAAATCTCTTCCGATGAATAGAGACAAATTTAAAGCCCTATTTGATTATCTTGATAAACAACTTAGCGAAGTTGATTGCGATGATACACTTAAACTGACAAATCTTTTCTTACAAAGTATAAGTGTTACGAATATTTCGGAAATTAATAAATGGCTAGAAGAAAGAAGCGGATATTGCGATTGTGAGGTGCTTGCCAATGTTGAAGAAGAGTTTGAATGATTAGTTAGATTTTCTATCGAAGCGAAGCCTGCAGCTAACAAAGCAATTGCCGCAATCGGGGCAGACAAGTAAACTTCATCATTAAATCTTTTTTCATCACCAGTAAATTGGCTTGACCGTTTATTTATTCGCCGTAGCTTTTGGCTACGCTCTTAGTGCTGCGGCTTACATTGTGGTTTAGTCAAAAGTTCGTTTCTTTACGGGCGGACGGCCGGGCAGACGAAATTCTATTTCCCCGCCTGCGGCAATTGCCGTCGTTAGCTGAAATATTTTATATGGCAGAATATCCGAATATTGACACTTTTGTTAAAGCGCTAAATGTTAAATCAGATGATTCTTTAACCTTAGAAAAGTTATTAGAACGAGCTTATGATATACGTAAGTTTGAAATAGATCTATATTGGAAGCGAGCTACTTATTTTTGGGGATTTCTAATTGCAGCGTTTACCGCTTATTTTATTGTTTCTGATCCTTCGAAGTTTGCTTCTAAACCAATCTATGAACTTCTTGTAGTTTGCATTGGTTTTATTTTTTCTTTGAGTTGGTATTTAGTAAATAGAGGAAGCCTTTATTGGCAGTCTAATTGGGAAAGAATGATCGAGGCAATAGAAGAAAGTCTTGAAATTGATTTTTATAAATCGAATCTGGTTTCCAAAAATAAAGTCTCTCATGTTTTTTCATGGTATCCTTATTCATTAGGTAGAATAAATATTATGGTTAGCTTGTTTGTATGTACAATTTGGTTTGGCTTAATAATTTTATTCTTTATTCATCCTGGTAATAGAATAAATTTATGTAACTCAGCGGGCTGGGAGAAAGTTGTAGTCTTAGTTATCACTGGGGTATTTGCATGCATATTGGTTTTTAAAGGGAAATCTCCAATGAATAATTCAAAATCCTTTTCATTCGTAAAGCGGGACATTAATTACAAAATATAGGCATCACGTAAAAATACTTCAGCTAACATTGCATTGGCAAAAGTGGGGCAGACAATCAAACTTCGACATTAAATCTTTATTGTACTTCAGTAAACCGGCTTGACCGTTTACTTATTCGCCGCAGCTTTTGGCTACGCTTTTAGTGCTGCGGCTTGCATTGTGGTGTAATCAAAAATTCGTTACTTTACGGGCAGACGGGCCGGGCAGACGGAATACTAATTCCCCACATTCGCCAATGCATTTCGTTAGCGGTCAGCT
Source organism: Ferruginibacter sp. (assembly GCA_047601875.1). Lineage (GTDB taxonomy): Bacteria > Bacteroidota > Bacteroidia > Chitinophagales > Chitinophagaceae > Ferruginibacter. Next base: position 4,758,252 of record JASGIL010000001.1, read on the forward strand.
TTTAACAACATCCCATTCAACATTGAACAAAGGACTATTTATAGCTACAATTATTTTCTTCCTTTTAGTAAACACGACTTACTATTGGGAAGGTAAGCTTGGACTTTTTGCATTTCCAGCTTTTCTATTTTTAGTTGTAGTTTTCTTTGTACTTCTTATTGCACTTCTGAGACAATTATTTTCGTCAATGAAGGAGAAGTTTGGTAACAGGAAACGGATTTTATTAATTTTTGTACTGATCACGGTTTTAACGCTTTCATTTTTTAAACCAGCAGGCCTCATAGACTTTGAAAAATTTGAGGGTAACGACATTTTAATTGCACAACGAGAAGGTGCAGCTAATTGTACTACAACTTTTAAACTTAAAGAAAACAACAAATTCACAGAGAAAAGTATATGTTTTGGCATAAATGAAATTAAAGGAAATTACAAATTTAGAAACGACACAATATTTTTTGAAAATGTCGAACTTGATAGGGGTGAAGAGGGGTTTTACAAATTTGCAATTATTCGACCTTCAAAGTTTAATAAGGATAGTAATCATTTTGACTTAGTAAGATACAAGAATTTAAATGATACCATAGGACACGAGCTTTGGATTACAAAAAATGACTTGTATAAACTGACTGACAAAAAGCCGAACCGCTAACATCGGTTTTGCGCAAGCGGGGCAGACGAATAAACTTCATCATTAAATCTTTATTGTGCTTCAGTAAATCGGCTTGACGAGTTCTTTAGCCGCCTGCACATTAGGCTACGCATGTAGTGTGCAGGCTGGCATTGTGGTTTAGTAAAAAGTTCGTTCCTTTATGGGCAGACGGCCAGGCTGACGGAATTCTAATTCCCCGCCTGACGCAAAGCCGTTTCGTTGTACGCAAGCCTAAATACAAGTCTAATGAATGAAATAACATATTTATTTGGGGCAGGGGCAAGTTGTCAATCAATGCCACTTGTTTCGAATTTTCCACTTCGCTTTAAATTGTTTCAAGAAACTATTTTTTACATAGGGAATATACCGCCTGACTTAGCTAATGAGATTACTGATTTTGGTAAGAAGGTAGAATCTCATTCGTCTTTTGATACTTTTTTCAAGAAATTATTTCATCAAAATAAATCAAATGAGCTAATAATTAAATACAAGAGAATTCTTTTTCTTTATTTGCTTTTTGAGCATCTAGTAAATCATGAAACTATTAAAGATAGATCCCTATTTAAGAAATTAGAGGGAAATAATTTACATAGAAAGTATCCCTTAGATCCCAGATATGAAGCATTAATTGCTGGTTTGCTTAAGCCTGTAAGAGGAAAAGCTGACTTTATTGTCAATGTTAACTTTCTTACTTGGAATTATGACGCTAATTTATTGTATGCTTTAAATAGTTTTATAGCTCCAGAAGAACCATTTTATGAATTTATTACGAAAAGAAAAAGCGGCAATTTTTTTCAAATAAGCGAACAGATAAAGTTATTTCATTTAAACGGGCATATATATCATGAAATGCTTAATCAGTATAATTCGGATAATTCATTTTTTGAATTTGAAAATTTGCTTTATAGTGATTTTAAGGATTTCGCAAATGATTGCATTAAATTCGCATGGGAACAAGAAATTGATAAGAAAGGCATTCAGGAGTGCATAAAGAAATCAAAATCGATAATAATTACAGGGTATTCATTGCCTTTGTATAATAGAGCTATTGATAGTATAATTCTTAACTCTCAAGGTTTGTATAATAGAAATCTTTTTATTCAGGATCTTAATGCAACAGGCATTGCCAAATTACTTGATTCGGACTTTAATATCCGAAATCAATCACTTGGGGATCCAATTATCACATTAACTGAAAACTGTAGCAGTTTCGTTGTGCCTAATTCTATTTTTTAGTTCTAATGCCGGCCTGCGTACAACATCGGTTTTGCGCAAGCGGGGCAGACGAGTAAACTTCATCATTTAATCTTTATTGTACTTCATTTAATTGGCTTGACAGGTTCTTTAGCCGCCTGCACATTAGGCTACGCATGTAGTGTGCAGGCTGGCATTGTGGTTAATTAAAAAGTTCGTTTCTTTATGGGCGGACGGCTGGGCAGACGGAATGCTAATTTCCCGCCTGACGCAAAGCCGTTTCGTTATACGAAATTATTTATGAAAAGTATAAGTACTATTTTGACATTTTTTATTGTGCTTTATTTAAAGGCTCAGACAAATGATAGTTTGATAACTAAATATTATTCTAATGGCGTGCTAAAAGAAAAAGGGTATTTGAATAAGAAAAAGCTTAAAAGTGGAGAATTTACATATTACTCTGAAAATGGTAATTTGGATTCGAGCTCTATTTTTAAAAACGGAAAATTAAATGGGATAACAAAAATTTTTTATTCTGAAGACGATGTATTTTTTTTTGAATACAAAAATAATTTGTTGATTAGTCATAAAATTTACGATAGCATAGGAAGATTAAAGTATGAATCACCACTTCCTTTCAAACCTATTTTAAGAACCAAGTTTAAATTTGCAAGCGGAAGACTCTTTTATGATCATCTAAAAACAGATACATTAATTGTTAACAATGATATTCCCTTCATGAATCAAAATATTTATTTTCCAGGTGCAACAGTTACTCAGCTTGATCATTATTCTTGGATAATAAAGAATTGGCAGACTCAGCCTCATTCAAGCAACGTAAAAATGGTTGTTGTTACTTCTGAATTCGGAGTAGATGACTCTCATGTATTTCAAAAACATAAACTTATCAAAGAGGAAACTATATTAATTCCCGTAAAATAACTTCGTATAACAAAGCAATTGGCAAAAGTGGGGCAGACGAATAAACTTCAGCATCAAATCGTTATTGTACTTCAGTAAATCGGCTTGACAGGTTCTTTATTCGCCTGCACATTAGGCTACGCATTTAGTGTGCAGGCTTGCATTTGTGGTTATATAAAAATTTCGTTTCTTTATGGGCAGACGGCCAGGCAGACGGAATTCTAATTCCCCACCTTCGCCAATTGCCGTCGTTATGCGCCATAATTCTTGAGCTTAAACAAGTACTAATGATCAAATCTTGCATATTCGCTGTAGCACTAATTCTTTGTACACTAACATGTCTATCTCAGAATATTACACCAACACATTCATTTGACGATGGAAATATTAAGGTCAATAATATGACTTTAGATAAAATATTGTCAGGATTTTATAATTACATTAAATCGGAAAAAATTAGGGGAGCTAATGCTATAGCTGCTGTTTCACTTCAAGATTATAATAATGATAATACATACATTTCAATTCAACTTTACCCAATTGGTGTAGCGCATTTAGCGGGAGATTCTTCTACATTTTACGGTTATGTTATGAAGGATAGTTTTTATTGTTTTTTTTACAGCAGATATAAGTATTTGCAACGAGACTCAACCATTTCAAATCCTGGCTTTATAAAGCATCCTGTTATTAGTTTACCAAAATCAAAGCGGAATATTAAAATGCCTAAGCCTCTTTATCATCCATATCAATGGGAAATAGTTTTCAAAAATGATTCTATATTAGAAATGTTTCCCAAATCGACTGTTGAAAAATTCGTAGACTCTCTTTAATGCTTTGAAATTTCTGATTAACACCTCGGTAAATTACGGCGCATAACATCGGTTTTGCGCAAGCGGGGCAGACGAATAAACTTCATCATTTAATCTTTATTGTACTTCAGTAAATTGGCTTGACAGGTTCTTTAGCCGCCTGCACATTAGGCTACGCATGTAGTGTGCAGGCTGGCATTGTGGTTATATAAAATTTTCGTTTCTTTATGGGCGGACGGCCGGGCAGACGGAATACTAATTCCCCGCCTGACGCAAAGCCGGTTCGTTAGTTGAAATTTTTATGAAAAAGATCGTTTCCATATTTAGCATTTTGACTTTTGCATTCTTTATTTCGCCAGGACAAAGTAAAAAAGATAGCCTGTTTGTTTTTGTAGGTAAGAAAATCGAAGTAACAGAATTTAAACCTAAGTTAGACAGTAACGAAATTTCTTTTAATTCATCTTTTACGGCAAAATATCAAATCTTACAAAACGTGTATGGCGACTATAAAAAAGACACAATAGAATTTGTAGCTTATGACCATTATGGAATACCGGCTTTTTCAAAGTATGAATATGTTTTACTCTTTGTTTCGGTATATCATGGAAAACTGTATCACGAAAAATATCAGTATTTTGACGTTTATAAAACAAAGAATGGTCGATGGGCTAGCGGTTATCAAGTTGGGGATTATGAACATGATTTAAATAAGAATACTACAGTAAAACCAGAATTAATAGACTTTGACCATGAAGTTTCTTACTCTGTAAAAGGAAAAGGTGATAAAGAAATTAAAATGAGATACCCTTCGCCATATTACAAAATTGAAAATGATAGAGCTATAGTTGTTTGGGGAAATTATGTTGAGCAGTTATTTGAATTAAAAAAGGGAGGAATATTAAAAGCAAGAGGCATCTTCAACTAAAAAACTTCAACTAACATCGGTTTTGCGCAAGCGGGGCAGACGAATAAACTTCATCATTAAATCTGTATTGTACTTTAGTAAATCGGCTTGACAAGTTCTTTAATCGCCTGCACATTAGGCTACGCATGTAGTGTGCAGGCTAGCATTGTGGTTTAGTCAAAAGTTCGTTTCTTTACTGGCGGACGGCCGAGCTGATGGAATTCTAATTCCCCGCCTGACGCAAAGCCGTTTCGTTATGCGTAATTTTAATTGAAAATTCATATCTTAATATAAATTTTAAAAAAGCAACATGAATAAAATTTTACTGATCATATTTTTTTTAACAACTGTATCATACTCATTTCCCCAAAGACCGGATACTGGCGGTATTGATCATGTCATTGATACTGCTATTTCAGATTCACCGTTTGTTTTTTTATCACATCGTCAATTAATGCATCGACTTGATTCACTTCAAAAAAGAGTGGACTCTTTATCTATAAGTAAAATTAAAGACAACAAAACGACTCTAATGGATATTTATAACAATGTGTTAGCTCCACTTTTTGTAGCCTTGGTAATTGGAATATTTAGTTGGCTTTGGGCTAAAAGGAAGCAGCAAGAAAAAATAGACGCGGCACCTCGCAAATATGTTGAGGCGTTGGAAAAATTAATAATAACAGGAGTTTCTGAAGGTGAGGAAAAAGCTATATTAAATGCAAGAGCAATTGTTTCAACAAGAGATAGCCTTAGAAATTCTCTTGGAGCCATTTCATCCTCGCTTAATTCCGAAATTGATCGGTTGGCTGAAGAAATTGGACAAACATATTATACTCCGAAAGGCCCAATGATTCGACAAGAAAATCCTGACATGAATTCAAAGCAGGCATACAATACTATAATAGTACTTTCTAAAATATGGCCTGCAAGAAAAGATGAAATTGAAGTTGAAATTCGAAAACTCTTAGCCATATTAGGATTGTCACAAATGTCGATTCCCAAAAATTAACTAATCTAATGACATCTCGTTAAAAAACTACGCATAACATCGGTTTTGCGCAAGCGGGGCAGACGAATAAAACCTCATCATTAAATCATTATTGTGCTTCAGTAAATCGGCTTGACGAGTTCTTTAGCCGCCTGCATATTGGGCTACGCATTTAGTGTGCAGGCTGGCATTGTGGTTATACAAAAATTTCGTTCCTTTATGGGCAGACGGCCAGGCAGACGGAATACTAATTCCCCGCCTGACGCAAAGCCGTTTCGTTATACGCAATTTATATTTGGCATTCTAATTCCTTAATGGCTTAATGTATGAGAAGATTGTTTATGATATTGGTGTTATTTGAATTGTTACTTACAAATTGTAATCAAAAGAAATGCTTTCGTGAGGCAATGTCTCCACCGAAAGTAAAGGGTATTCCTGATGAGGCTTTTTGGCGTGGAGGAGTAGATGGAGGAAACTGGTTTGTAATAGATTCAGTAAATAAAGAAAAAAATATAGCGTACTTCCGAATTTACAATGATAACTCAGGCGACTTACTTGAAAATAAAATGTTTAAGCTGGACTGTAATGCAAATGAACAAGTAAAGTGGGATAACTTTAAAGAACAAATACAAATGTTTGATGGAGAAAAAATCTTATTGCATATAATTCAGAAAGGAAAAGTTTCGCAAGAGAAGGATATTAGTCACTGCTATTTCCAATAAACTGCGTATAACAAAGCAATTGCCGCAATCGGGGCAGACGATTGAGCTTCAGCAGCAAATCTTTTTTCATCATTAGTTAAGTGGCTTGACTGTTCATTTATGCGCCGCAGCTTTTGGCTACGCTCTTAGTGCTGCGGCTTACATTGCGGTGTTATAAAAAATTCGTTTCTTTATGGGCAGACGGCCAGGCAGACGGAATTCTATTTCCCCGCCTGCGGCAATTGCCGTCGTTAGCGGTCATTGTTAATGAACATGGTGATTCAAATTAAAAATATTACGCAAATCTAAAAAAACTAAAAAATGGGTAAATTATTCTATGCTTCAGACAAAGAAAAAGTTATCGCTGGTCGCAAAGCTAACGATCTCGCAAGACGCTATAAAAAAGGTGTATGTTATACACCGTCAAGGGAAAAACACTGTAAATTTGATAGTATAACAGAGCTGTGGACATGCCGAGCTGCAGCTCATCATCACCATGGAAGTTGTGGGACTTGGGAAATAACTCACGGTGGTCGAGGAACTGAATGGCAGATTGGGTGGAGTTGGGAATATGAACCAGAAGGAATTCCTGCTCCAAGCAACATAGGTACTTTTGAAGAACACGATCCTGAAGGAGAAGAATTAGAAGATGCTACCCAAGAAGATTATGAAGATATGGATCCCGATAAAAAATTTGAGCAATAACAACGAACCGCTAACATTGCATTGGCAAAAGTGGGGCAGACAATTAAACTTCATCATCAAATCATTAATGTACTTCAGTAAACCGGCTTGACCGTTCATTATTCGCCGCAGCATTTGGCTACGCTCTTAGTGCTGCGGCTTGCATTGTGGTGTAGTCAAAAAATCGTTTCTTTACGGGTAGACGGGCTGGGCAGACGGAATACTAATTCCCCACCTTCGCCAATGCATTTCGTTAGCTGAAAATCTTATGGAACATGCGTATCATATTAAGCATATTATTGACAGGGATTTTATTAAGTAATGTTGAGTCTTTTGGACAAATAAAGAATGTGCATCAAAAAATCGCTATTGACGTCAAAATAGACACTCAATACAGTAAGAACATTATAGCAGGATATAAAGTTGAGACTACTTTGACTAATGTTTCCAATGATACTATTTCTTATCTGACAATGTCATGTTCTTGGGAAGACTTATATGCCACCAATAGAAATGATTATTTCATTTTAGCATCACTATGTGATAAAAATATTCCAATACTTGCTCGAATAGCACCTCATCAAAAAGTAATAAGGATTTTTGAGATGGACAACCATACCAAAACAATAATGCCTGGAAGTGTGAATTTAAAGATTGGATTTCATTTTATCCCAGTTAATAGCAGCGAGAGTATTATTGATAAGAGCAAAGAAATAAGTGAAACAAGTAATATTATTTGGAGTAAAGAATTGACCTCGTTTTAAAGCTCTTGGTAATAAGATCTTCAGCTAACATCGGTTTTGCGCAAGCGGGGCAGACGAAAAAACTTCATCAGTAAATCTTTCTTCAGCTTTGATTAATTGGCTTGACAAGTTCTTTATCCGCCTGCACATTAGGCTACGCATGTAGTGTGCAGGCTTGCATTGTGGTTATATAAAAAATTCGTTCCTTTACGTGCAGACGGCCGGGCAGACGGAATGCTAATTCCCCGCCTGACGCAAAGCCGTTTCGTTATACGCACTATCGAAAGTTTACTATAATCGAAGCTAAAATGAAGTATTTTTTTCTATTTGTAATTTTATTGAATTGCAAAGCTTGCTTTTCTCAAAAAAGAGATAAGGAATTAATAACGTTAGCAACAATTTTTCACAAGTATCATTCGAGCGAGCATGTTGAAAGAAGTGCTTGGGATGAATTAAATGATATACAATCTGACGACCTGCAAAAAACTCAAGCATATATTTCTGAAATTATTAAAACTAATGGTAGTATTTTAAATGATAAATTTTTGACTAAACCTGATATTGCAACTTTGCAATCGGTCTACATAATTCTGAATCTAAATTATAATATGTTCAAGGATAAACCCGAAAGTGATGAAGTTGTTCTTAAAAGACTTCAGAAGTCTAAAGTGAGCGAAGAAATACTCCTTACAAATTATTACCTTACCATTTTTACCAATTTGGTTAACAAGAATTCGGATATTGATTTAAGTGAAAGAGACTTTAATTTCACCAAACTAAACTTAACTACAAAAACTGAAAAAGGAATTTTTTTTCTTACTGCAATGGAGGGATTGGGAATATATAATTGGGGAAAAGTCGAAATGACTGATTCGTTGAATTACCTAAATGTATTGGATTTAATTAAACGTTATCCCAAATTTGGCGGCAATCCTTTTTATTTATATAATGACTTTGATTTTGCTGATTTTAAATTAAAGATTGATATAAGGAGACCAACAGAGAGCTTTAAAGAATACTATATAGGAAAATATATAAGAGTTTTACAATTTTACTTCTCGCAATTTATCGAAGCAAAAAGGAATTAAAATGATTGAAAGCTCATGCTGGTGCGTATAACATCGGTTTTGCGCAAGCGGGGCTGACGAGTGAACTTCATCATTTAATCTTTATTGTACTTCAGTAAATCGGCTTGACAAGTTCCTCAGCCGCCTGCACATTAGGCTACGCATGTAGTGTGCAGGCTGGCATTGTGGTTTAGTCAAAAGTTCGTTTCTTTATGGGCGGACGGCCGGGCAGAAGGAATACTAATTCCCCGCCTGCGGCAATTGCCGTCGTTGGGCGTAACTTTATGACACTACTTCTAGATCAAATCAATAAAAGAAAAATTATTTATCTCGATATAAGAGATGATATAAGTGAGTTTATAAAGATGGATCTAATTAACTGGGTTGTATTTGTAATCGAGGATAATATCAATAATGAGCTTCTTAGATTATTTGCAGAAACTTGTATCGAAAAAAATGTGCTCTACATGCATGCAACTGGAAAAGCTTGTAGTGAAGTTGATGACCTTTTTGATTTTATAATTGTAGAACGTGAAGTTAACGGAGGAAAGCTTCCTCTTTGGATGATCGCTGAAGATGATGTGCTTATGACAGCTTGGGACTATGATTTTGATGATGCTTTTTGGTTTATTACAAATACTGCGTATTATGGAGAACATCTTATAGATACCGTAATAGTTGCTAATATGACCAACGATAATTATTTGCCGAGAATTCAAGATTTGGCTAAGAAAATAAACTCAGGTCGAAGTTTCTAACTGCTACGCCCAACATCGGTTTTGCGCAAGCGGGGCGGACGATTAAACCTCATCAGTAGTTCTTTATTCATCTTCAGTAAATCGGCTTGACGAGTTCTTTATCCGCCTGCACATTAGGCTACGCATGTAGTGTGCAGGCTAGCATTGTGGTTAATTAAAAAGTTCGTTTCTTTACGGGCAGACGGCTGGGCAGACGAAATACTAATTCCCCGCCTGACGCAAAGCCGTTTCGTTAGTTGCAATTTTAAAACACCAGCACGACTAAAAATGAATAGAGAGAAGTCTAAATTATATAGAAAAGTTAATACTAAAGCGAGGGGTGTCCACCATGATTTCGGTGGAGATTTTAAACATTCAAGAAATAAAAAGCAAGAAGTATTAGAGCAAGTTACGGGAACAATGTTTGGCAAGAAGGAGAGAGGCTTAGATTATACTCCACTTTTTCGTTTTTTAATGTCAAAAGTTGGTTCAAACTGGAGCGAAGTTTTTAGCGAAGCAAAATCCAGATTAGATAAATCAGAACCAATTTTTTGGTTGGTTGCATTAAGTGAAGATGAAAAAGAAGATTATGTAAGAGTTGGTGAGTCTTCTTATTTTTCTGGTTTATATGTTGATGATAATAATATTTTGCAAATCACTAATCCAAATTTGAAAGCTTCTGATATGAAACCGTTTTGCAGCTGTTGCACACATACATTTAATGGAAAAATATTCGGTACCGAATAATAAAACTGCAACTAACATTGCATTGGCGCAATACGGGCTGACGATCAAACTTCAGCGTCAGTTCATTAATGTACTTCAGTAAATAGGCTTGACCGTTTACTTATTCGCCGCAGCATTTGGCTACGCTCTTAGTGCTGCGGCTGGCATTGTGGTTCAGTCAAAATTTCGTTTCTTTACGGGCAGACATGCCGGGCAGACGGAATACTAATACCCGTACTGCGCCAATGCATTTCGTTAGGCGCAATTCGACTTTTCTGCACTCGAAGTGTTTACAATCTCGCTACCAATAAATCGCAAGTTCATATACTAAACTGTTGCTGTATTTTGCTAGACAAATTTTCAGAACGAGGAATCTGCTGAAGCTGTAGAGTTAAACTTTCAGCTTTTATTGCAAGCCTTTAAAGCGGAAGTGCTGAAAGCTTGCTTTCAAAGCGATGAAGCTTTAAAGGCTTGCATAAAGCTACCTGTTTTACTTGAGAACTTCGTGGATTCCGGCTGATGTTTGTTCTGTCAAACTAAAGTTTATTTAGTTTAACTAAAGTCGATTAGGAGTTGCTGAATAAAGATTAAATTCTGAGTTTACAGTAGTACGAAAGGCGAGTAGAGCTGCAGAACGAAACGGGGCGTAAATCGTTTCGTTCTTGACTTTTTGCTTCTTTTTTGTCAAGAAAAAAGAAGGAAGAGAATTAACTGTTTTAATGACACTGAATGTTAACGCTGATCATGAAGTAGATCGAAGCGAAGGTCGAACAGCGCCTAACATGGTATTGGCAAAATACGGGCGGACGGAAGTAAGTTCATCATTAAATCATTATCAGGCTTTTGTTATGGGCAGACAATTTGTTTAAAGGCATTGTGCTTATACAAAAGTTTCGTTTCTTTATATGCAGACGAACCAGGCAGACGGAATACTAATACCCGTACTTCGCCAATACCTATTCGTTGTACGCAAACCTCATTTGGCAGTTTTAATCTAATTAGGCATGATACAAAAACAGACAGTTTTTATTTTAGGTGCAGGAGCAAGTTATAGTTTTGGCTATCCATTGGGAAAAAATTTAGTTGAAATTATCATTAAAAATTTCGATCCTGATAGTCCTGATTGTGCAATACCATTATTTATGGGTTTAGGTTTTTCAGAATCGGAAATACTTGCATTTCGTAATCAATTACGACTTTCGGCGACGCCATCGATTGATAGTTTTTTAGAACCAAGAGGTGAAGATGAAAGATATCTTGGAAAATTAGCTATTGCTTATGCATTAATTCCGTTTGAAAAGACTGATACTTTATTTTATGATAACTCTTGGTACGTGACACTCTTGAATAAATTAAAATTCTCTTTCAATGACTTTGAAAAAAATAAAGTGGCTTTTATAACATTCAATTATGATAGGTCTCTTGAGCACTTTCTAATGACTGCATTGCAGAATCAATTCAATAAAACTGAACAAGAAATTGCAGAAAAATTAAAAAAAATTCCTATTGTACATTTATACGGAAAATTAGGAATGTTACCCTGGGAAACAGTTAAACCAGAAGAATATTCAAGAGAGTATAATCCAAAAATTCTCCCGCATCTTTTGAGGCGAAGCAGTAAATCTTTAAAAATAATTTACGATAAAGTGGAACTTGATAATGCCGAATTTAAACAAGCGAGGCAATTAATCAGTTCGGCAAGAAAGGTTTATTTTTTAGGTTTTGGATATCATAAAGATAATTTGGAGAGGTTGAGGATCAAATCTCTTCTTTCTTCGTCACCTATTTCAACTACGACTTCTACAGTTACGACCAGTTCGATTATTGCGGAAGGAACATGTTATAGGCTGCCTCAAGATTTAAAAGAAACAGTTCCTAAAATTTATAGAATAAAATTTCCAAACATGGACAGGGATATAAATGAATTTTTTGAGCAGAGAATTCGGTTAGAATAAAAATTTAGTTTTCGGTCTGCGTACAACATCGGTTTTGCGCAAGCGGGGCCGACGATTAAACTTCAGCTGTAAATCATTTTTCATCTTCAGTTAAGCGGCTTGACAAGTTCTTTATCCGCCTGCACATTAGGCTACGCATGTAGTGTGCAGGCTTGCATTGTGGTTATATAAAAATTTCGTTCCTTTATGGGCGGACGGCCGGGCAGACGAAATACTAATTCCCCGCCTGACGCAAAGCCGTTTCGTTAGGCGCAAGCAAAAATTAACTGTATGGTAGCAAGAAACATATCTGAATACTTGAATATAGTAAAGGATATTATACTTAAACCCAATCTTGTATGCTGGTTTAGGGGGCATGCAAATGAAAATTGGGAACTTAAGCCAACAATATGGCGATACTACAACCGTGAATTAGAAAGAAATATTAATCATGAATTTTTATGGAAGGCTAAATCAAGATCAAAGAATCTGCCAGTTGACAAAGACTGGTCAGGGTGGTTATCATTAATGCAACATTTTGGATTGCCGACAAGATTACTTGATTGGTCAAAATCTCCTTTAATTGCACTTTACTTTGCGATACAAGATTTTAATCAAAAAAATGAAGCTTTATATGATGCTGCAATTTGGACATTATTTCCCGGTAAATTGAATGTGTATTCGGGAATAGAAGATCTGATTTACTCAATTTATAATGAAACAGCACGAAAAATGATAGAGCCAGCATTTATCAATCCAATTTATGCAGCTGAAAATGAAAAAATTATTGCAGTTTCTGCTGTTGAAACAGATTTACGAATGTTAACCCAACAAAGCGCTTTCACTATTCATTCATCAACAGACTCGTTAAGTAATTATGCAATTCAAGCTAATTGCTTAAATAAAATAATTATACCGAAAGAATCGCTTAAAGAAATTTCTTTAGAGCTTGATATTTTAGGATTTAAACCATCAACAATATTTCCAGATTTAGAAAACTTAGCTAAAGAATTAATATTAAGATATAAGAGCTTTTCATGAATGCCGTTATATGCCTGCGCCTAACAGTGCATTGGCGCAATACGGGCTGACAATCAAACTTCAGCATCAGTTCATTAATGTACTTCAGTAAACCGGCTTGACCGTTTATTTATTCGCCGCAGCATTTTGCTCACGCTCTTAGTGCTGCGGCTTGCATTGTGGTGTAGTCAAAATTTCGTTTCTTTACGGGCAGACGTGCCAGGCGGACGGAATTCTAATACCCGTACTGCGCCAATGCATTTCGTTATACAAAACCAAATGAAACGTTCCGTTTTATTAGTTGCATTTTTTTTAATCTCTAGTTTTTGCTGGAGCCAAGATTTAGTTATTAATTATAATAGGAAATCATCCAAAATAATTTCTACTATATTTTCAGATAAAGTAATTCCAAAAATAACTTGCGAATATTTTTTGACTAATGGAAGAGGTCATGATGATTTTGCTGGAATTGGTTATCCATGTGACGCTGATACAATTATAGATACTGTTGGTCGTTCGAGCCATTTTCGGTATTCGTTATATTCAGAAGATCTTCGCTATACACTAAAATTCGTTATTTGGTTAAGCGATGATTTGATATATAAAAATGATTCCATCATATCTAACCAAATTCCCGAATGCGTTAAATTGGACTCGAAATGTGGTTTTGTAAATTTCGACAGCGCTCAAAAGATAGCTCTTAAAAATGTGCCTGGCTATTCAATAGATTTGTTTACTAGCTCTCTGGAAAAAGATAAAGAGAATAATGAGTTCAATTGGTTTATTTCCATGACAAGGAATAAACCTAATTCTACAACTCGGAAAAACTCGCCTCAAAAAGGCGTACTGATTAATGCAAAGAGCGGGAAAATTATTAAGATAAACAGTTGGTAATTTGGTTTCGTATAACATCGGTTTTGCGCAAGCGGGGCAGACGAATAAATCTCATCATTAAATCTTTATTGTACTTCAGTAAATCGGCTTGACGAGTTCTTTAGCCGCCTGCACATTAGGCTACGCATGTAGTGTGCAGGCTGGCATTGCGGTTTAGTAAAAAGTTCGTTCCTTTATGGGCGGACGGCCAGGCAGACGGAATTCTAATTCCCCGCCTGACGCAAAGCCGTTTCGTTAGCTGCAATAGTAAATTAAAGCAATAGTAATAATGAAAATATTTATAGACCACTTTCCAGAACATTCTGATTTTGCAGAAAGATTAGCGGCAAGAATTATGACACGCAATCCAAGCGTAAACATTATCACCTACTCGGAAGATAGTAAAAAAATAAAATTTACATCTCGGGAAGTCGAAGATGCGCATATAATAACAAGAATTAAAGAATCAGATATTTTTATCCCTATAATTACAGCATCATATCTATCAGGAAATACGGTTGAGTTAAATGATGTATTCGATGACACCACAAATAATCCAGATAAATTTGTATTCCCGGTAATTTGGAGTGTTTCAAATTGGTCATCAAAAAACTGGATCGTTAGAAGTAAAATCTTTCCTGAAGGCGGTCAGCCATTGTCAAACCTGAGTGAGGAAAATAAAGAAAAGGAAATTGATAACCTATTAAATACAATCGATAATATAATTCATAGTCTATCAAATGAAAATGAAAAAATAGATAAAAATACCCTTGAAACAAGTGAAAATATTATTTTTATCTCTCACGATCATGAAGATGCTGATTTTGCTGAACTATTGAAATTGCAATTAGAAAAACATAATCTTTATTGCTGGATAGATAGTGAACGTTTAAAAATCGGACAGGACTGGAGAGTAGAAATTGATGAAGGCATTATTAATTCTATAGCAGTAATCGTTATTATGTCTCCTGAAGCTAAAAAATCTGAATATGTTACATATGAATGGGCTTTTGCATGGGGAAAGGAAAAAAGAATATTTCCACTTATGCTAAAACAAACTGCTCTTCATCCTCGATTAGAGTCTTTACAGTATCTTGATTTTACAAATAGGGCAACAAGGCCTTGGGATAAATTAATTAAGTCAATAAAAGAATTAATATAATAAAACCCGCATTCATGGGCATTACGAATACTACTGCAGCTAACATCGGTTTTGCGCAAGCGGGGCAGACGAATTAACTTCATCATTAAATCATTATTCAGCTTCAGTTAATCGGCTTGACAAGTTTTATAGCCGCCTGCACATTAGGCTACGCATGTAGTGTGCAGGCTTGCATTGTGGTTTAGTCAAAAGTTCGTTTCTTTACGAGCGGACGGTCGGGCAGACGGAATTCTAATTCCCCGCCTGACGCAAAGCCGTTTCGTTATACGCTATTTTTAATTAGCATTCTAGTAAAATATTAGCTTTCATGAGAAGACTTTTTATATATCTGCTTCTTTTTATTTTTTGTTTTGTCAAAAATGCTAATTCACAGACACCTTTGTCAACATTGTCTAAGCTATACTGGAATTCCGATCTTAAGCAATTAAATATAAATTTAATCGCTTATTACAAAGAGAATAAAAATTTACAATTTTATTCCTTCGATAATCCTTTAGAGGAGTTGAGGAGCGCTGGATATGGAAATAAAGAAGACTATTATAAATTTATCTTCTCAAGCAATCCATTTTTCAATACTGATTCTATTCCTGGGTATATATTTATTTCAACTAACAAAACCGACTCTACCGAAAACATTTGGAGTGTAAAAGTTTGTTTTGGTGATTTTAAAAAAAGTAAAGCAGATTCTATTTTTAATGCAATTTCTCATGTGTTTTCAAAATTTGTATATTCAAAAATGGAGACTGGGCTAAGATTTGGCGCCAATAGATCAGATATAAACTACTATAATTTAGATTTCATTAAGTTAAATGGGCTGTTAGCAATAAGGCAAATTTCTCAGGAAGGGGACTTTGAAATTTCATTTGAACTGACTCGGAAATAAAAACAGCGTATAACAATTGCATTCACGCAATTGGGGCTGACGAACAAACTTCATCATTAAATCATTATTGTGCTTCAGTTAATGGGCTGACCGTTTATTAATTCGCCGCAGCATTTGGCTACGCTCTTTGTGCTGCGTCTTGCATTGCGTTTACATAAAAAGTTCGTTTCTTTACGGGCAGACGGCCGGGCAGACGGAATTCTAATTCCCCAACTGCGTAAATGCAAAGTCGTTGTGCGAAACACTAAAGAGACTCTTTAGTAATATATTAGCTATGAATATTATACTACAAGTATTAACGAGAAGCGACTCTTCAATTTTATTTGAGATAAATAAAATTGAAGAAAAAATTGATACTATTGGAAAAAAAGCAGATGGATTTCAATGGTCTACAATTATTCCAGTAATTATAGGAGGTTTGTTAGTTTGGATTGGTCAGTATTTGGAAAGAGTTTACAAAAGAAAATATGAAGAACAGAAAGAGTTAAGAGATTTGGTAACAAAATGCGAAACACTATTCATTAATATCTGCAACGCATTGAAAGAACTTTCGACACAAAAGAATTTGCGAACATATTGGTGGTACTGCTATAAAGATGAATTTGAGGCAAGTATTGGAAAGGACATTGAAAATCAAAAAATTTATTTCGAAAATCATAAAAATGCTAGTATAGCGACAATTCAAATTGGCTTGAAAATAGGAGATTTATTGTCTGAATATTATAGTGGTATTCTTAAATTTAAACTAATTTCGAAAACTACATTTGATGATTCTGATGTTAAAAAATTATTTATGCTTGAGTTGTCTAATGCAAAAAAAATTGCAGTTGGGTTGGATATTGATCAAGCTTTGACTGAATATGAAAATAATAGAACAGAATTATTTAACGAATATTATAATAAATTTAAGCTTTTAGAGGTATTAAATGAAAACTTAAAGCAAAATTTAAAACAACGTAAATAATGGCAACAAAGAAAAAAGCTGCACCTAGAAAAACTGCAAAAAAAGCTGCGCCAAAAAAAGCCGCAAAAAAAGCTGCACCTAAAAGAGCCCCTAGAAGACAGCCTTCTGAAAATGGTGAACAAAAAAGAATAGGAAAGCCTTGGCCTCGTAAAAAAGCTGCACGAAAGAAATAGAATATAAGGTAGTCCTTGCTAAATTGTAGTTTGCAGTAAGGCTAATTTTGCAAATTCAGCAATAGTGTATCGCACAACAATGCAATTGCCGCAAGTGTGGCTTGACAAATAAACTTGATCATTTTTTCTTTACTCAGCTTCAGTTAATCGGCTTGACTTGATATTTATGCGCTGCGGCTTTTGGCTACGCATTTAGTGCCGCAGCTTACGTTGTGTTGTTATAAAAATTTCGTTTCTTTATGGGCGGACAGCCGGGCAGATGGAATTCTAAATCCACACCTGACGGCAATTGCCACGTTAGCCGCAACTTTATGAAACCTCTTTTATATACGTGGCTTTTAAGTATAATAATTTTCGGATGTAAAACGAAAACTAAACCTTTGCAATTACCTTCGAAAGAAGTAGTTCATTCAATTGTTGATTCCAGTAATGTTATTGACAATCAAGTGAAATCTATCTGGTACAAATTAATTGAAGCTTGTAGACAAAAAAACTACAAACAATTCCCTAATGTAAGTATGGATACTATCAGTGCTTGTAGTAGAGTTTTTCCTTTTCATAAGTTCATAGAAAGCTGCTCTTCGGAAATATTAACAGATTTATTCTTCGATCGAATAAAAGACACTACGAATATTACGATTCGAGACAATAGAGTTATCTCAAATTATTTCTCATCCTACTTTCTTTCAAAATTAATAGAGTATGGCGACACTTTTATTATAAAGCGAGTTCAGGTTGACTTACGAGATACAGGACCACATGTGGTGGCGTTTGATTTTGTAGAAACCAAAGAAGGGTACAAACTCTATTCATGTGACGTGTACGGAGGCCCTAACTGCTGCCGCTAACATCGGTTTTGCGCAAGCGGGGCAGACGAATAAACTTCATCATTAAATCTTTATTATACTTCAGTTAATCGGCTTGACAAGTTTTTTATCCGCCTGCACATTAGGCTACGCATGTAGTGTGCAGGCTTGCATTGTGGTTTAGTCAAAAGTTCGTTCCTTTACGGGCGGACGGCTGGGCAGATGGAATTCTAATTCCCCGCCTGACGCAAAGCCGTTTCGTAAGGCGAATCACCGCCGCAGGCGCAAATTTCAGCAGTTGAATAATTAAAATTTATTGCTCTCCAAAAATTGTTGCAATCAGCATTTGAATAAATCCGGGCAAGACAAGTTTACAATACTTTATAGTTTGTTATTGAAGGTGTCTTCGCCTTACATCCGGTTTTGCGCAAGTGGGGCAGACGTTGACACTTGAGCATTTTGTTTTTTCTTCGGCTCCAGTTGTTGGGCAGACTTTTCATTTATATCGCAAGCTGCTTGCTACGCGGTTGAGTGCGCAGCAAGCTAGCTTTTGTGGTTATATAAAAATTGCGTTTCTTTATGGGCAGACGGCTGGGCAGACGGAATTCTAATTCCCCACCTGACGCAAAGCCGGTTCGTTGGCTGCAAGCTTGCGGTAAGTCTCTAAATGTTGAAAAATATCAGTTCCATGCAGAGTATAATCGATCTTCAAAATAATTTGTATTCGAATTTGTTAGACATACTTGGATTCTCGACTGACACACCAAAATCATATGAAATGTTTAGAAAGGACAAAGAAGATTTCATAGAATACTTGGAAACAACAGATTTGGAAGATATAAAAAATAGCCCTGCGATTATTGAAATGATAAAAGATGACGCTAAAAAGCTTGATCGGTATCCAACTATTGTTTATGCAATGTCTTTAGTTTATTCGCTAGCTCACTTTGAGGCTTTTCTGTCCGAAATAACGAAAGAACTCTTTCTTGCATTTCCATTATCTCTTTCCAATTCAAAAAAGCAGCTTTCATACGAAGAAATAATAAAAAACAATGCAAACGAGAAATTAATTAATATAATAATTCAAAGAGAGTTAATTGAAATTTCATTTAAGAATATTAAAGAACAAATAGAATATTTATCTACAAAGTTTAATATTTCTTATAAATACGTAAAAGGTGAATCTACTTGGGGAACTGATGAATTAGATATTGAAGCGCTAGTCGAATTGTTTTCTATACGAAATATGATTTTGCATAATAATTCAATTGTTAATGTAAAATTTCTAAAAGATAATCCCGATTCACTTTATAAAGAGGGTGATAAATTGATAGTTACAGACAAACAAGTCTCTAAGGCAATATTACTTTTGCTAGCAGTTGGACATAAATTTGCTTTTAAGGCGAAAGAAAAAATACAACGTAAAGAATAAAGGAAGTCTCTAATTGCCATGCAGCCAACATCGGTTTTGCGCAAGCGGGGCTGACGAATCAACTTCATCACTAAATCTTTATTGGGCTTCAGTTAATCGGCTTGACGAGTTCTTTAGTCGCCTGCACATTAGGCTACGCATGTAGTGTGCAGGCTTGCATTGTGGTTTAGTCAAAAGTTCGTTCCTTTATGGGCGGACGGCTGGGCAGACGGAATTCTAATTCCCCGCCTGACGCAAAGCCGTTTCGTTAGCAGCAACTTATTATGAAACATTCGTTTATTATATTGGCTTTTTTTATCGCCCCTTTTTTGGGTATCGCTCAAAACTTTCAATTTCAAAGAATTTCTATTAATTCAATTGATTCTTTGGAGAAAAAACAAAATGCTTATCGATTTGAATACGGTTATCCTATTGGAGTTTCAAAAGATTATTTTCCTAATAGAGAAAAATATAAATTGGGCCAACCTATTGTTTATAGAAAGCAAGTAAAAGGATTTAAGTATGAAACCTCGTATTATTTTTCTTTGCCAGATAGTACATTAAGATTAATTGAATATTGGTGGGAAGGGGATTCTATCACTAATCCAGAGGTATATGAATTACTTACGGAAAATAGAAAGCAGATAGCTCTGCACGTTAGTAAAAAAGGCAAGTACTTGCAAGAAGCGCAAGAGAAGCAAGCGTCAGAAATTTGGCAAAATGATTTAGTATATGTTGAACAATTCTTTCTTGCTAACTTTCAAAGAATACGAGTGAAGATTAGTTGGAAATAAGTATGCTGCTAACATCGGTTTTTGCGCAAGCGGGGCAGACGAATAAAATTTCATCATTCAATCTTTATTGTGCTTCAGTTGTTAGGCTTGACAGGTTCTTTATCCGCCTGCACATTAGGCTACGCATGTAGTGTGCAGGCTGGCATTGTGGTTTAGTCAAAAGTTCGTTTCTTTATGGGCGGACGGGCAGGCAGACGGAATACTAATTCCCCGCCTGACGCAAAGCCGTTTCGTTGGCTGCAAGGTTTAAGGAACATATAAGAACAAATGAACATTACTAAGTCAGTTATCAAGAAACAATTTTCTAAAAGTGAAAAGAATCTCCTTGCTTGTTGGGATATTTTGACTTCTATTAAAAACAAAAATTTCAGCGACAAAGCTTTTGGTTCAAGATTTTTGTCCTTTCAAGATATTTTAGCTAGAGAAATATTTGATTTATACACCATTCGAGGACAAATTTTAGTAGAGGAAAAAGAATATGTAAAGAATAAAAGTAAGTATAGCATTAAATGGTTCGAAAGTAAAATGAAGCTTTTAGCACATTTCAAACGAGGCGTAGACTCTGTTAGCAATATTGCAAAATCGTTAGGAGATGCCTTTGCATATTTTTTTACCAATTCAATTTAGAGTTACTGGAAGAACATAGCCATCATAATAGAATTATTAATACGACGGCTGGCGTTGGAGAACTTGGTGAATTAGAATTTACCAAACAAATTAAATACTTGCATGGATATTTTACGCTATACCATGGCATAACAAATATCTTACGTTATGGAGATTATAGTTTTATTAATCTTTCTACAAGAAAGATTGCAGGAATAGGAGAATTAAAATCAAAAAAAACTGATGAAAATACTATGACTTTAAGTTTAGTATTTATAGGCTACAAGGAGGAGGATATTTTTAAGCTTAAAACTATAGAACAAGGAGAAAAGAAAAAAGAAAACCGCAAAGAAAAAAAACTACAAAAACAAATAATTGGGATTTCAAAATTATTTTCAGATATAAAAGAACAAGAAAATAAAAGAGTCGACTTACATTCTGATTTTTACTACGATGAAATTAATTCTCTTTACAAGGCTACAAAATACAATTCTGTTAATTCAAAAAAGGTAAGTTCTGGGTTAATATTTTCTGGGATAAAATACAAGAAATCTGGCTTTTTTAATAAACTTTATTTAAGAAATCCAGCAGAAATAATTACACCAAAAACTAGTGAACTTACGGACTTGCTAACAAAAGTTATTAAGCCCAATTCAAAACATAATTCTATTATTTATGATCAGGTTTTATACGACCCAGAATTCTTAGATAAAAATATCCCAGGCACTGTACCATTATTTTGGCAACCTCTCAATGAAGACCTACTAAGGAAGTTATATTTTTTCGAATATATTCTTATTTCACTTTTTAATCCTATTCATATTATCGAAGAAGTAGAAGGTTTAGGGTTTTCAGTTGAAAGTAAATATGCAGAAACGAAGCTGATTCCCGGAAAATTCAAAGGAGTAATTCAAAGATTTGATAGATTTCTGCCATACATCACAAACTTTCTGCATAAAGAGTCTTTTATAACTGACTCAATCAATTCCGTAAAGAATTTTGCATTTGAGAATAATACTAATATGAAGGCGTTAATTAAACCTCAACAAATAACAAAAATATTTTAAAACCCTGCAGCCAACATCGGTTTTGCGCAATCGGGGCAGACGAATAAGCTTCATCATTTAATCTTTATTGGGCTTCAGTTAATCGGCTTGACAAGTTTTTTATCCGCCTGCACATTAGGCTACGCATGTAGTGTGCAGGCTTGCATTGTGGTTTAGTCAAAAGTTCGTTCCTTTATGGGCGGACGGCCGGGCAGACGGAATTCTAATTCCCCGCCTGACGCAAAGCCGTTTCGTTATACATAATATGAAATCGACAGCCGTTTTATATTTGGCAATCTTAATATTGACAATATCTTTAAGTATTGTTTCGTATAATTATTTTCAGGCTATAAAACGGGAAAAGGAACATAAAGCTCTTTTGATAAAGTCTGCTTATATAATTGATAGTGACAATAGATATTTACATGATGACTTATGGATGATTTTAAATAGCGAATATTTTGCAGAGACACGTCCAGATTTACCTCTAAAGAAAAAGCTGTTCGACTCTTTGGAGAACAGTACAAGAACAAAGGATTCTATTTCACTTGTGAAGAATTTTATACCTGAAATTCGTTCAAAATTGGCTTTTCATGATAGCTTATATTATATGAGAAGTAATTGGGCAATTGATGGTACTCCCGATTATTCTTATTGTATGTTATATAATTTTGAGCACGAACCTAGTTATAAGTTGGGTGATACAGTTAATTTCAAGTTTTTACTCATTGAGCAATTAGGATATAAAAGCAGTAGTTATGAAATAGTAGATTTTTCTCCGAAAAATTATGGAAAACAAAGCGGCACTTCTTTGCGTTTTAGTATTCCTACAAAATCGTTGTTCAAAAATCTAGAAAAAAGTATTGAGTATGACTTTAAATTTTGGTATATCCTACGAAATAATTACACAAATAAACAAGATACTTCGTTCCATTCTCAAACGTTTACAGTAGTACCCTGATTCATATTACGTATAACATCGGTTTTGCGCAAGCGGGGCAGACTAATAAACTTCATCATTAAATCTTTATTGTGCTTCAGTCAATCGGCTTGACAAGTTCTTAAGCCGCCTGCACATTAGGCTACGCATGTAGTGTGCAGGCTGGCATTGTGGTTTAGTCAAAAGTTCGTTTCTTTATGGGCGGACGGGCAGGCAGACGGAATACTAATTCCCCGCCTGACGCAAAGCCGTTTCGTTATGCGAAATTTTTTGTGAGTCCATTAAAGCTGAAGTTAATATTTGAAGTATTTGATGAAGAAATTAGTAATTATATTTTTTATTACACTACACCAAAATGTAGTTGCTCAAGAACTAAGCACAACTTTATATAGCCGGCAGGACAGTAAAATTTGGCTGAATGCTGATTCCTCTTTTAAATATTTTTATTCTGTTGACACTTACCGAGCTTGGGTAGTTGGTAAATGGACTATTAAAGGAAAGAAAATTATTTTAAAGTCAATTCCTGTATATGATACATTAGTAAGTATAAATAATCTTACAAATAGGGGAGATTCTTTGTTCTTATCTCGAGATGAAAAATCGGAAAGGGTAGTAGAAATTCCCAAGAGAACAAATATTGGTTTTACATATGAGCAAAATCAGAAGATGTGTCCAACAATATTGATTTTAAGAAACAATAAACTTTACGTAGTTAAGAATGGAAAGCGACAGAAAAAAAAGATAGATAATGGTTATTATATTGATTCTTTTGATCCTTGGTATACAAAAAAAGTTGAATAACCTAAGCATTTCGCATAACATTGCATTGGCAAAAGTGGGGCAGACGATTAAACTTCAACTTCAAATCTTTATGGTACTTCAGTAAACCGGCTTGACCGTTTATTTATTCGCCTGCACATTAGGCTACGCATGTAGTGTGCAGGCTTACATTGTGGTTTAGTCAAAAGTTCGTTTCTTTACGGGCGGACAGGCCGGGCAGACGGAATACTAATTCCCCATCTTCGCCAATGCATTTCGTTATACGAAATTTCATGAAACTCTTTGCTATGCGTAGTTTAATGATTTTATTTTTCTTAGCTTGTTTTCTAATAGGAAGAGCTCAAAATTATAGTTCACTCATTTCGGATAAGGAAATTGAGGGGCTTATATATTATAAGGTAAAAGACACTGTGGATCTTTTTATGTTTACCCCAGTTATTAGTAAAAAAATTTTATCATGGCCGAAAGCATTTCTTGAATTCAGCGATAGTGGAAAAATAGCATATCCTTCCATTTATAAAAGATATGAGATTCTTTTTTTGGATAGCATTTTTACTAAGGCAGATAAAAAATTCTTTTTAGAACAAGTTGATTCCAGTAAGAAAAAATCTTGGGAGCTTAAAAATATTCGATATACAACTAAACTTGAAGCAAAAAATAGAGAAACATACCTAAGTCTTCCTATATTTTCAATAAATAGAGATTATGCTATAATTCGGCAGCAAACAAAATGTCCAGGGCATTGCGGAAGTTATGATATACTTCTATATAAAAACGAAAATGGACGATGGAAATATTATAAATATATAATTGGTGCTATTTTCTAATTATTTCGTATAACATCGGTTTTGCGCAAGCGGGGCAGACGAATAAACTTCATCAGTAATTCTTTTTTCAGCTTCAGTAAATCGGCTTGACAAGTTCTTTATTCGCCTGCACATTAGGCTACGCATGTAGTGTGCAGGCTTGCATTGTGGTTATATAAAAATTTCGTTCCTTTATGGGCGGACGGCCGGGCAGCTGGAATACTAATTCCCCGCCTGACGCAAAGCCGTTTCGTTAGCTGAACCTCACGGAAACTCTCTAATTGTTGTAGTCTGTAATGTAAACTCTATAAAATGTCCAAGATAATTCTAATCCCAATTTTTTGCTTGATTATAAGTCCTTGTTCAGGGCAAATAGTAAATGATAAAATTACCGCCAGTGTCGAAATTGTTGGCAAAGGAAATCCGATTCATTGTACATTACCTGATAGTAACTGGTATTTTGCAAAATTTGCGGTGAGAAACAATACGGATTCAACTATTAAACTTTTTATCTCAGATCCTTTTTGGTATAATAACTGGATAACTGAGAACGATTCAATTTTTATAACGCCCTTTGCAGGAGATGGAGGGATGTTTGTGCCATTTGACTTATCATCTAAAAAATCACAAATTTTTTATGGTGTTATCAGGCCGAAACTTGGAACTATTAGTAATCAATTGAGGATAGGATTTGTTGATTTTAGACGTTCAGCAATAATTAGTTCTGGATTTAGAGAATCACAGCTTAAGCAAAAAATTTATTGGAGTAATAAAATTAAATTAGAAAGTAAAATTGTTATGAAGAAAGATGAAGTAATAAAATTTGAAAATCAAATGCCGTTTTGGCCAACTAATTAAACAAGTCTCCAATTGGTTCCGCTAACATCGGTTTTGCGCAAGCGGGGCAGACGAATAAACTTCATCATTAAATCATTATTGTACTTCAGTAAATCGGCTTGACAAGTTTTTTAGCCGCCTGCACATTAGGCTACGCATGTAGTGTGCAGGCTAGCATTGTGGTTTAATCAAAAGTTCGTTTCTTTACGGGCGGACGGCCGGGCAGACGGAATTCTAATTCCCCGCCTGACGCAAAGCCGTTTCGTTGGCTGCCATTCACAGAAACTCTCTAATATATGAAGCGATTAATATTTTTGTTTTCAATCATTATCGCAGGCTGTAATAATTCGGATTCCAATATAGATTATCCATCTGGTGGTTATGATTTTTCAAAAAATATTTCTAATAGAGATTTTTATTGTTACCCACTTATTGATAAAGTTTCAAGGCGTGATTCATTTTGGAAAGCTCACTTTGATGCACATGTCTTCAAATTATTCAATGAACCAAATATAAGCCTTGAACCTTCTACTCAATCAATGGTGAGATTGGTATACATGGGGCTTCGTACTTATATTATCGACTTAACAGACGGAGAAATTACTATAAAAACAAGTGACAGTAGTACTATGCCTCGATATGATTATAGCAAACTAACTGAAACAGAACGCCTACATTTTATTATTTTAAGAAGAAATTATCCTATCAATGAAGCCAAGCCTATTTATGTACAACCTGCCCCAAAACCTGCGCCTGGCCCACTTGAAGAAGAACAAAAGAAATTAGATTCAATAAAAAATAATACTCCTGTTTTATTAAAACGCGAATACTATGATTACTTAATTAAAAAAGCTTCAATAAAAGATACTTTTAGTTTTTCAACTACAAGACTTCAACTGACTACAAAAGAATTTAGAAAATTTATAGTCATGCTTAATCAATCTGGTTATTGGACATTGCCTTATGACCTTAGGTCTGAATCTTGTATTGGGACTACAGATGCGGCTTTTCTTAGTCTCGAAATTAATACAGGGAAAAAATATAATTATGTGGAATCATTTGATGCATGTCTTGATACGAACAAATTTTATAAGGTTTGCCAGCAAATATTGAAAATGGCGCAAATAAATGATCAAACTGTATCGTTATTACAGTTACATTAAATACGGATATTATAAAAGTTAGTCTCTAAACACGGCAGCCAACATCGGTTTTGCGCAAGCGAGGCAGACGATAAAACTTCATCATTTAATCTTTAATGTGCTTCAGTAAATCGGCTTGACAAGTTCTTTAGCCGCCTGCACATTAGGCTACGCATGTAGTGTGCAGGCTGGCATTGTGGTTTAATCAAAAGTTCGTTCCTTTACGGGCGGACGGCCAGGCAGACGGAATTCTAATTCCCCGCCTGACGCAAAGCCGTTTCGTTGGGCGCAAGCAAACAATTTATTTACTATGGATCCATTTGAATTTAGTTTTACCTATGCGCAGAATGAATATGGTAAACATAAAATAACAACTTCTGCTTCTTATTATTACCCTTCGCAATTAAGATTATTATTAGAAATTCGAAATAGTTGTAAGATAGATAATGATAGGTTGTCCATCAATTTGCTATTATTAATTAGCTCTACAACATTTATTGAATCGATTCTTTGTGAAAATATCCAAAATGTAATTGAAATACAAAAACACCGAGAAAATAATGAGATAACTTGGAATATGATCAAGTCCTACGAGGATAGTTTATTAAATGCTACTTTTAAAAATTACAATAAAATCGCAAAAGATGTTCTCGGAATTAGTTTAAATAGTTTAACACTTAGTGATACATGGGAATCGATCAATAATCTTTTTACATTACGAAATCAGATTGTTCACGGCCGCGATTTATCCTACGAACTGAATTATTTTGCCGACAATTTGCCAGTGGGAGAATTTAGCAAAAATTATAAGCAGGTGATTGATTATTTAGTAAAACAAAATTTAATAGCTAGCGAACCTTCATTCTTAAACCATATTCTTACAAATAATGTTACCGACTTTTTTATTGAAAAAACAAAGACTTTCTTTATAGATATTTCAACGAATATTGGCAAAAAGTACAAAATAGACATTCGAGATGCATTTGGGTTTCTAATTCACATTCTACAAAATAAGTAGCCTGCGCCCAACATTGCATTGGCAAAAGTGGGGCAGACAATTAAACTTCAGCTGCAAATCATTAATGTACTTCAGTAAAGCGGCTTGACCGTTTATTTATGCGCCGCAGCTTTTGGCTACGCTCTTAGTGCTACGGCTTGCATTGTAGTGTAGTCAAAATTTCGTTTCTTTACGGGCAGACGGCCGGGCAGACGGAATACTAATTCCCCACCTTCGCCAATGCATTTCGTTAGGCGACGTCGAGCGCAGTACCTCAAATTTTGTGGTCTCAATCAAATTGCTTATCTTTGGCGTTAGTAAATCAAGAGTGGATGATAGTTTCTTTTGGCAATTCTGATACAGAAAATATTTGGAATGGAGTAAGGGTTAAAAAATTGCCTACGGAAATTCAAAATATCGGAAGGCGTAAACTGAGAATGCTAAACAATTCAATCAATATAGCTGATCTTAGAATTCCTCCTTCAAATCGTTTGGAGAAATTATCAGGTAAGTTAAAAGATTTTTATAGTATACGAATTAACAACCAATGGAGAATTATTTTCAAATGGAATGCGGGCAATGCTTTTGAAGTAGAAATTTTAGACTATCATTAAATTTGTTTTATGGCAAAACTTAAAAATATTCATCCTGGTGAAGTGCTTCTAGAAGAGTTTTTACTCCCAATGGAAATATCTGCGTATAAACTTTCAAAAGACACAGACATTCCTCAAACGAGAATATCACAAATCATAAAAGGTAATCGTAGAATTACAGCTGATACAGCAATCCGATTTAGTAAGTATTTTGGAACTTCGGCAAAATTCTGGCTCGGCTTACAGGATGACTATGATATAGAGGAGGAGTTAACATTAAAGAGTTCTGTTTTGAATTCAATTATGCCAGTCTCAAAGAACGTCGCCTAACATCGGTTTTGCGCAAGCGGGGCAGACGAATAAACTTCATCATTAAATCATTATTGTACTTCAGTTAAGTGGCTGGACAAGTTCTTAAGCCGCCTGCACATTAGGCTACGCATGTAGTGTGCAGGCTATCATTGTGGTTTAGTCAAAAGTTCGTTTCTTTACGGGCAGACGGCCGGGCAGACGGAATTCTAATTCCCCGCCTGACGCAAAGCCGTTTCGTTAGCTGAAATTGTAAAGAAGCATTTTACTACTAATAAAAAAATTAAATGGCACGAAAAACTCAGAAGAAGGAAAATAATCAACTGGACATATGTTTTGTAATAATGCCCTTTGGGAGTTGGTTTGATAATTATTATCAGAATATTTATATTCCGGCTATTACCAAATCCGGTATGACTCCAAGAAGGGCAGATGACTTATATCGACCTAGTAGTATTCTGCAAGACATTTGGGCTCTTACCAAAAGTGCAAAAATTATTATCGCCGATCTTTCAACTAAAAATCCAAATGTATTCTATGAACTAGGGTTGGCACATGCATTAGCAAAGCCTGCAATTTTAATTACTGAATCACTAGATGATGTTCCCTTTGATTTGAGAAATTTAAGGATAATTGAATACGAAAAGAATGAACCGAATTGGGGCAGTACATTAATGGAAAAAATAAGAAAGGCGATCACTGAAACTAAAAATTCCCCCAATGAAACTGTGCCAATTGCATTTCTTGATTCTACACCAATAGTGAGGCCTGTTCTTACAAAAGAAGAAAAATCAGTGATAGAAATGAAACAAGACATTGAATTTTTAAAAAATGAGGTAACATCGATCGCAAGGCAAAAGAAAAATGCTTCGGTAAAATCAAATAACGTGGAAACAGCAGCTAAATCATTTATGCAGCCTCTACAACCTAGTCCAATATTAGCTAGAATAATAGGCAGTAAACCAATTCCTAGAACCGAAGCTGTAAAAAAAATATGGCTTTATATTAAGCAACACAAACTGCAAGACAATAAAAATGTTAGAATGATAAATTCAGATGAAAATCTATTGCAATTATTTGGAGGAAAAAGGCAAGTCTCTATGTTTGATATGGCTAAATACCTAAGTAAGCATCTTAAGTAATTACAAGTCATACTATTCATACAACTTCAGCTAACATCGGTTTTGCGCAAGCGGGGCAGACGATTAAGCTTCATCATTAAATCTTTATTGTACTTCAGTAAATCGGCTTGACAAGTTCTTCAGCGCCTGCACATTTGGCTACGCATGTAGTGTGCAGGCTAGCATTGTGGTTTAGTCAAAGTTCGTTTCTTTACGGGCGGACGGCCGGGCAGACGGAATTCTAATTCCCCGCCTGACGCAAAGCCGTTTCGTTAGCCACATCTAATCGTAACTTTATAAAAGATGAAAGCTTTTATATTTTTTATTTCAATCTTGTTGCTTTGTACTAATCTATTCAGCCAGACTCGATTGCCCATGAGTAATGATCAATTAAGTATGTTAGATTTGGATACGACATTTATTAATGAATGGAGAAAAGATATTTCGTCCTGCGGATATCGAAGGACTTCTTATGTTAGAATTTCTGATAACAAAAAGTTAATTGGAATTGATCAAGATTTACTTTTCAAATTATTTGGAAAGATGAAAAGAAATACCGATGAGATATATGTATGTACAATATATAGTACATGCGACCACGGTGCAAAGGATTATGTAGGTTTAGAACTTGCTTTTTTGTTCAAGAAGAAAAAGTTACAACAAGTAGAAGTTGTTATTGTTAATTAGGTTGGAGTTTATAAGTGCTGCGGCTAACATCGGTTTTGCGCAAGCGGGGCAGACGAATAAACTTCATCAGTAAATCTTTTCTCGGCTTCAGTAAATAGGCTTGACAGGTTCTTTATCCGCCTGCACATTTGGCTACGCATGTAGTATGCAGGCTGGCATTGTGGTTTAGTCAAAAGTTCGTTTCTTTACGGGCGGACGGCCAGGCAGATGGAATACTAATTCCCCGCCTGACGCAAAGCCGGTTCGTTGGCTGCAACCTTAGCAGTGACAATTTTTATTCGAAAATCAATAGAATGTCGAAATTTATTACAGGTAAAGAACTTGATGAGGAGATATGTAAAGTAATTTGGGAAGCCAAAGAGACTTTGCTTATCGTTTCTCCTTACATAAAACTTGATGATTATTTTAAAAAGCTTTTTGACCAGCATTTAAACAATCCTAAAGTTCATTTAGTTATTGTATTTGGTAAAAATGAATCTCAAGTAAGTAAAAGTTTAAGCAAAAATGATTTTGAGTATTTTAAAAGTTTTTTAAATATCAGTATTATCTATGTTCCAAATTTGCACGCAAAATATTATTCCAATGAATCTAAGGGTATCGTAACATCAATTAACCTTTACGATTACTCTTTCAAAAATAATATTGAGTTTGGTATTTTTTCGGAAAATACTTTACTAAGTTCACTTACAAAAAACTCAGATCATCAAGCATGGGAAACTTCATGGAAAATACTTCAATCCAATGAAGCTATTTTTATCAAGCGTCCCGTTTACGAAAAGAAATTGCTGAGTGTAATCACTGGCAAGCATTATGTGAAATCAGAAATTCTGCACGATATTACTAGTAAATTTTATTCAGTTGAAAAAAATAGAACTTCTTCTCGAAAAATAACGGACTTTCCGAATGAACTTGAACTTGGTGCTACTTCGAAAGAAATGCCAAAGCGAGAAGAGGAAATTCCAAAAATTGGATATTGTATTCGAACAGGAAAGAGAATCGAATTTAATTTGAAAAGACCTTACAGCGAATCGGCCTATAAAAGTTGGTCTCAATGGAATAATTATGATTATCCAGAGAACTATTGTCATAAGACTGGAAAAGAATCGAAGGGTAAAACTTCAATGCGAAACCCTGTTCTGTAAGCCAGGCTGCAGCCAACATCCGGTTTTGCGCAAGTGGGGCAGACGATTAAACTTCAGCATTTGTTTTCTATTCGGCTTCAGTTGTTGAGCTGACATTTTATTTATATCGCAAGCTGCTTGCTACGCGGTTGAGCACGCAGCAAGCTAGCTTTTGTGGTTATATAAAAAATGCGTTTCTTTATGGGCGGACGGTCGGGCAGACGGAATTCTAATTCCCCACCTGACGCAAAGCCGGTTCGTTAGCTGCAATTCACAGTTACTTCTCACGGCTCGTAGTTAATTTTTCAAGTTAACTTCGAAGATTTTACTATTTTTAGAAAGAAGTTTAAAAATTACAATACTTCAATTTTTAATTTCAAGATTTAACGATAGTCAAGATTATTAAAAGAGCTTTAATAAAAGTATATGAAAAAAAATTTCTTAATTATTACTTTATTATTTTCCGCAATTACTTGTTATTCTCAAACGAAAAAGATTATTGGTACTTGGCGTTGGCGTGACTCTAGTAATACAATTTTACTTGTTCTAAAAGAAGATCAAACTATTGAAAAAACTACGGCACGTAATAATGAAAATATTTGGATTAAAACTCCGAAGACTGGTTCATATGTATTTAACAACGGAACTGATCTTATAATAACTTGGGCAGATAAAAGTATCGAAAAAGGGAAAGTAAAATTTAATAAGGATTTTACAATGGAAATTCAATTTTCTAACTCAAAGAACAATAATAAAAAGACTTATCTTTTTAATGAAATAGTTGAAGAAGTAGTTCCCGATAAATAACTGCAGCCAACATCGGTTTTGCGCAAGCGGGGCGGACGAGTAAACTTCAACATTAAATCATTATTGTGCTTCAGTAAATCGGCTTGACAAGTTCTTTAGCCGCCTGCACATTAGGCTACGCATGTAGTATGCAGGCTGGCATTGTGATTTAGTCAAAAGTTCGTTTCTTTATGGGCGAGCGGCCGGGCAGAAGGAATACTAATTCCCCGCCTGACGCAAAGCCGTTTCGTTATACATAATATGAAATCGACAGCCGTTTTATATTTGGCAATCTTAATATTGACAATATCTTTAAGTATTGTTTCGTATAATTATTTTCAGGCTATAAAACGGGAAAAGGAACATAAAGCTCTTTTGATAAAGTCTGCTTATATAATTGATAGTGACAATAGATATTTACATGATGACTTATGGATGATTTTAAATAGCGAATATTTTGCAGAGACACGTCCAGATTTACCTCTAAAGAAAAAGCTGTTCGACTCTTTGGAGAACAGTACAAGAACAAAGGATTCTATTTCACTTGTGAAGAATTTTATACCTGAAATTCGTTCAAAATTGGCTTTTCATGATAGCTTATATTATATGAGAAGTAATTGGGCAATTGATGGTACTCCCGATTATTCTTATTGTATGTTATATAATTTTGAGCACGAACCTAGTTATAAGTTGGGTGATACAGTTAATTTCAAGTTTTTACTCATTGAGCAATTAGGATATAAAAGCAGTAGTTATGAAATAGTAGATTTTTCTCCGAAAAATTATGGAAAACAAAGCGGCACTTCTTTGCGTTTTAGTATTCCTACAAAATCGTTGTTCAAAAATCTAGAAAAAAGTATTGAGTATGACTTTAAATTTTGGTATATCCTACGAAATAATTACACAAATAAACAAGATACTTCGTTCCATTCTCAAACGTTTACAGTAGTACCCTGATTCATATTACGTATAACATCGGTTTTGCGCAAGCGGGGCAGACTAATAAACTTCATCATTAAATCTTTATTGTGCTTCAGTCAATCGGCTTGACAAGTTCTTAAGCCGCCTGCACATTAGGCTACGCATGTAGTGTGCAGGCTGGCATTGTGATTTAGTCAAAAGTTCGTTTCTTTACGGGCGGACGGCCAGGCAGACGGAATTCTAATTCCCCGCCTGACGCAAAGCCGTTTCGTAAGGCGAATCACCGCCGCAGGCGCAAATCTCAGCAGTTGAATAATAAAATTTATAGCGCTCTAAAAATTGTTGCAATCAGCATTTGAATAAATCCAGGCAAGACAAGTCTCTAATACTTTATAGTTCGTTATTGAAGGTGTCTTCGCCTTACATACGGTTTTGCGCAAGTGGGGCAGACGATTAAACTTCGGCATTTGTTTTTTCTTAGGCTTCAGTTGTTGGGCAGACATTTTATTTATACCGCAAGCTGCTTGCTACGCGGTTGAGTACGCAGCAAGCTAGCTTTTGTGGTTATATAAAAATTGTGTTTCTTTATGGGCAGACGAGCCGGGCAGACGGAATTCTAATTCCCCACCTGACGCAAAGCCGGTTCGTTGGGCGAAAGGCTTCAGCGGCTTTACGAATTTTTATAGCATCAAAAGACAATTTATTAAATATGGCAGACCTTCGGCAATCAGACAAACTAATACTGGAAAAACAATTTTCGATGGGTAGTGGTTATGTTCTTAGTTTATCTAACAATAGATTCCAACAATTTATAGCCAACAGTATAAAGCTAGATATTTATGATTCGAAGTATGCTAAATATGGAGATTCTAAGGCAAATAGATTGAGAGCCTTTTGGGATATTGAAGGAAATGTAACAGTCGGTAAATTAATTTTGGAGCTTCTTGATTTTTGGAGAACTGAAAAGCTAGTGAACAATACCAAAATTGAGGAATCTGAAAACGAACTTTATAATAAATGTTTGAGTATAGGAAACAAGCTTTTGGGTAAAGAAACTAATAACCAAACTTCTGATTCAATTGATGATTTCTTGAGTAGAGAATATTCGGATGTGTCTATTAAAAAGTTAAATATTGATAGTGTTGTTATCGAAATCCTTGAGAAGAGAATTTCTGAAATCTCTAAAAATATTAAAGGAGGTGCTTCATTGTCTGCTGTTATTATGTGTGGCAGTGTACTTGAAGGGATGTTATTAGGAATTGCATCATCTAAAATGCGAGAATTTAATACAAGTAGTTGTGGTCCAAAAAATAAAGATACAGGCAAAGTAATGCCGTTTCATGAATGGACATTAAGTAATTTCATTGATGTGGCTCATAATATTGGTCTTTTAGGTTTAGATGTAAAAAAGTACAGTCATTCACTAAGGGATTTTAGAAATTATATTTATCCATATCAACAAATGAGTAGTGGGTTTGATCCAGATATTGACACTGCAAAAATTTCTTGGCAAGTTTTAAAGGCTGCTATTTCGGATCTTTCGAAAAATTAGTGTAAAGCCCTTCGCCCAACATCGGTTTTGCGCAAGCGGGGCTGACGAGTAAACTTCATCATTAAATCTTTATTGTACTTCAGTTAATTGGCTTGACAAGTTTTTTATCCGCCTGCACATTAGGCTACGCATGTAGTGTGCAGGCTGGCATTGTGGTGTAGTCAAAATTTCGTTTCTTTATGGGCGGACGGCCAGGCAGACGGAATACTAATTCCCCGCCTGACGCAAAGCCGTTTCGTTATATGCAATTCCTTTTCGAATGAAGTTCTATTAAGTTGCATTTAATTATCTTTGAAGTTTAAACTATTTCTTTAAAAATGATTGAAAAGAAAAATTATCCTATTTCAGTTCTCGAAGATATTTCTGATATCTTAAAATACTTTTATTCTATCGAGTATAAATATTTGGATATATTAGAAATGCGATTCAATGAAGCACACCTGGTTGAAATAAAAAGTAAAAATAATTCCGGATATCGATTCATTTTATCTACCCCTAGTCAAGCAACCGACAAAAAAACATGGTTTCAGATAAATAAATTTCCAAGAAATATCTCAACAAATGAAGAACATAGGTTTACTATACAAGTTGAAAATGTTGTAGGCCAGTTTAATGCTTGGCTTTCAACTTTGGAACGTTATGAGTCAATAAGTTTGTCCAAAGAAGATTTATTTTCCAAAGAAGAAGAAAAACAATTTTATGATGAATTTGAAATAACGAGTGAGGAAGGAGATATAAGACCACTTACGGTTGAGAATCAATTTAAGGTTTATGAACTACTGGAAGAATTGCAACTGAAGCTAGAAAATAAAATAGAATCAAATCCTGAAGTAAAAGAAATTATCGATGATGCTGAAAAATTGAAATACGAAATACAAGATTTGCCTCAGAAAGTACTTGCAAAAAGAATTGCTAAAATTAAAGTAAAGATTAAAAAAATTGGAATAAAACTCTTTAAGGATGTTGTTGATGTGGCTTATAAAGAAGCTATAAAATTTGCTTTACGAGGTGGAGTCGACGGAATTAATCATATGATACAATAACATTTCGTTTACGGAACTGCATATAACATACGGTTTTGCGCAAGTGGGGCAGACGATTAAACTTCGGCATTTGTTTTTTCTTCGGCTTCAGTTTTTTGGCAGACATTTTATTTATATCGCAAGCTGCTTGCTACGCGGTTGAGCACGCAGCAAGCTAGCTTTTGTGGTTATATAAAAATTGCGTTTCTTTATGGACAGACGGCGGGCAGATGGAATTCTAATTCCCCACCTGACGCAAAGCCGGTTCGTTAGCAGTAATTTTTAATAAGCATATGAAGTACTTAATTACAATTCTTTTGGTTTGCAGTTACTCTACTTTTTTGAAAGCACAAATTAAAAGCAGAGAAGATTCTATCAACTATTTGACAAGTATATCGCTTGAGTATATGAATCAAATGTACAACGAACACAATGTAGAATCTGCTGCTTCTTTATGGGGTGATGATGCTTTTAGAGTTTTAGTTGGTAGTTATATGGAATGTAATCCTTCGAATCAAAAGAGAACAAATGCTGAAACACTTCAGGCTTTTAAAAAAGATTTACTGGACTATAAAGAATTTAAAAATAAAAAGACGTTCAAAGAAGTATTCAATACAATTTTTTTAAGTGTCAATGACACTCAAAAGATGTTTACAATTAATATTTATATTGAAAACTTTAATCCTTCAGATACTGTATTAAAATATCAAGCTTTGGACTTCTATTCTATGAATAATGGCAAAACATGGTTAATTCAAAAAGATGTATGGGCAGAGCAGTTCGTTTATTCATTATGCAGACGGAATAAAAACTACCGCTAACATCGGTTTTGCGCAAGCGGGGCAGACGAGCAAACTTCAACATTTGTTTTTTCTTCAACTTCAGTTAATTGGCTTGACAAGTTCTTTATCCGCCTGCACATTAGGCTACGCATGTAGTGTGCAGGCTTGCATTGTGGTTTAGTCAAAAGTTCGTTTCTTTACGGGCGGACGGCTGGGCAGACGGAATACTAATTCCCCGCCTGACGCAAAGCCGTTTCGTTAGCATCAATTTCAAATGACATCTCAAGAATCTAGAAGCATAGGAGGGAAGCAACTTTTAAAAGGTGGAGCTTTTATTTTTTTAATCTTTGAAATAGTATTCATGTTTTACGAGACTCAAGGAGATTTTGCAAATGGAATATTGTTTTTTATTCAACAACAATTGAATGGATTCTTTTTTATTCTTGTTTTTTTATTTTTTGGTATTATGTATTTTCTTGGTAGAAGCGCGGGATATAATATTCTTATGAAAGAAAGGAAATATCTTTTTATCGGCTTGTTATATGCTATAATCGCTACATTAATTATTGTTTGTATGCTTGCTTTGCCTATGTTTTTATTTAGAAGTCATGACTTTAATTATTCTAATGCCGAGATACTTAGGATAACTCTTCGAAATTTTGTTTTATTGTTTGTTCCAATGCTTATTATTTGGATGTGGGCGGCAAATAAAATAAAATTAAAAATGGCATAAGTGAAATATGCTGCTAACATCGGTTTTGCGCAAGCGGGGCAGACGAATAAACTTCATCATTAAATTTCTATTGGGCTTCAGTTAATGGGCTTGACAAGTTCTTAAGCCGCCTGCACATTAGGCTACGCATGTAGTGTGCAGGCTAGCATTGTGGTTTAGTCAAAAGTTCGTTTCTTTACGGGCAGACGGCCAGGCAGACGGAATGCTAATTCCCCGCCTGACGCAAAGCCGTTTCGTTAGCTGCAACCTTAATTTACATAATGATATGAACAAACAAATTATTAATTCTATTCAAGAATATTTTGAATTTATAGAAGACTTTCAGCAAATGGATTTTAAAATAACCTTGTTTAGGGGCCAATCAACCAACCAACCCTTATTACCCTCAATAGCACGAAAAAATCCTTCTTTTGATTCTACTGATATAGAGATAGAGATGTTAGATAATATAAAAAGGAGATCTGCTTTATTGATTAAGCAACCTATGCGAAATGATTGGGAATGGCTTGTTATGGCCCAACATTATGGGTTAAAAACTCGATTATTAGATTGGACCAGTAATCCATTAGTAGCTTTATGGTTTGCATGTTCAAATGAGTATAAAATGGATCAAAAATCATATGTCTACGTTCTCTTTGCACATAATAATGCATTAGTAGATTTATTATCAGACGAATCTCCATTTACGAGTACAACCACACGAGTATATCGACCTCTTTTGAATAATGAAAGAATAATTGCTCAATCAGGATGGTTTACGTCGCATATATATTCAAAATTGGTAGATTTTAATAAGTTTGTTGATCTACAAACAAATTCTAATACTAATAATAAGCTAATTGAAATTGAAGTTCCGGCAAATCTTAAAAAAGAAATTTTAAAAAAATTGTCATTATTCGGTATCAATAATCGGACTCTTTATCCAGATATTGCTGGTTTATGCAATCATATTAATTGGAAGTACGAGAGGCATGTATAGCCGGTATGCAGCTAACAGTGCATTGGCGCAATACGGGCGGACGAATAAACTTCAGCATTAAATCTTTTCTCGGCTTCAGTTAAGTGGCTTGACCGTTTACTTATTCGCCGCAGCATTTGGCTACGCTCTTAGTGCTGCGGCTTACATTGTGGTGTAGTCAAAATTTCGTTTCTTTACGGACGGACGGCCGGGCAGACGGAATTCTAATTCCCGTACTGCGCCAATGCATTTCGTTAGCTGTAATTTTTTTTCGGCATCTAGATCAAAATAAGCATGGAACAGAATAAAAATAGATATGAACTCATTCTTGGATTTGTAACTTTAATAATTTCATTTAGCGCATTTAAAGATGAACTAAAAGCGATAAATGTAAACCTTGGATTCTATTCCTTTACTCTTGCTGACTACTTGCTAAAAGTTGTTTATGGATTTAGCTTGTGCCTTTACCTGTACATTTTGGAAAAAATTGCGAGACAATCCAAACGCATTAATTCTTGGAAAATTGTAAATTTTATAGAGCAATTTGCCTTCATAATTTTTGTTTTTATAATTCTATCTCCAATTATTTTATTGCTAGTTTATTTTTTCTATAAAGGGTTTAATAACTATTCTAAATTATCAAGTCAAGCAAAGGAAGTGCTGGCTTCTCTTTTCACTACTTTGCTTGGATTCATCGGTGGTTTAGTATCAACTTTTGTAGCTTGGAAATACTCCAAGGCAAAAGACAAGTCGCGACAAGAGGAAATAGAAAAAGAAGAGATTGTCGAATTAGAAAGTGCTTTAAAACTATATTCGAGCGAATTTTATTCGCAATCAATTTTGGAAGCTTTTAAAGTGTTAGAAACTCATTTTATAAAGCTGTTTGCAAAAAGAGGAATTAAAGTACAAAGGAATCAGTTCAACTTTAGTGAATTATTCAAGGAAGCTATTAAATTAGAGCTATTAGATGATGATGATATAGCCACTATTAAAGAGATAAGACAAATGAGAAACTCGGCAGCTCATCTCGATATTACTCATACAAAAGAGCAAGCAACAAAGACTATTGAATTTATCAAATATTTGCTTAACAAAACTTCAATTAATCAGTAAAAACTACAGCTAACATTGCATTGGCGCAATACGGGGTGACGAATTAGCTTCAGCATTAAATCTTCATTGTACTTCGGTTAGGTGGCTTGACCGTTTATTTATTCGCCTGCACTTTTGGCTACGCATGTTGTGTGCAGGCTTGCATTGTGGTGTAGTCAAAATTTCGTTTCTTTAGGGGCGGATGGGCCGGGCAGACGGAATGCTAATACCCGTACTGCGCCAATGCATTTCGTTGTACGCAAGCTGTTGTTACTCCCAAAAGTTTGAAGTGATGAATTCAATAGTCAAAAATATTATGCCTGCATTAATAATAACTTTCCTATTTGTAACATTAGCTTCTACGACTGAGATTGCAGAGATCATATTGTATTTGGATGGAGGAATACTAGGTACTTTTGGCAAGGCATTATCAGAAAACCCTTCGCAATATGTACTTGCGCTCAACTGGGGGATTAATTTTAGCTTGACTATTATCTTCGCATTTCTATATTTCAAGACAAAAAAACAGATTCCGAAAGTTATTTTCTCCATACTTTTCCTTCTGTTTTTATTTTCTTTTATCCTATTTCAACGATTAAATCCCAATATTAATAGTTCAGAATATTATAACATTTTATTCAGCTCAGCTTTGATTAGTGCAGGAATCTTGATTTTAGTCTCCGTAATAAAATATTCTTTCATTCGAAGTTTATAATTGCCTGCGTACAACATCGGTTTTGCGCAAGCGGGGCAGACGAATAAATCTCATCAGTAAATCTTTATTGGGCTTCAG
The DNA here is from genome assembly GCA_047601875.1 of Ferruginibacter sp. GTDB lineage: Bacteria > Bacteroidota > Bacteroidia > Chitinophagales > Chitinophagaceae > Ferruginibacter. The sequence continues at coordinate 4,798,019 of JASGIL010000001.1, forward strand.
TTAATCGGCTTGACAAGTTCTTTAGCCGCCTGCACATTAGGCTACGCATGTAGTGTGCAGGCTGGCATTGCGGTTTAGTAAAAAGTTCGTTCCTTTATGGGCGGACGGCCAGGCAGACGGAATTCTAATTCCCCGCCTGACGCAAAGCCGTTTCGTTAGCTGCAATGACCGAACTCTCTAATAATCTGAACTTTTAATCGATGGAGAAAGTATTAAAATTTATTTTGTATTCAGCTCTATTTCTTTCTTGTTTTTTCTTAAGAGAGACGGTATATGTTTGTTATCCTCCCGAGAATAGTATCTTTTATGCGAAATTTATTATTCCTTATTGGCAATTTATTAGTTTTATTTTCTTTGTTATTCTTTCTATTTCTGGTTTTATTTTATGCATGCGTAATAAGTTCAAAGTATTATTGTATAAATGGTTGTTATTTTCGGGCGTGTTCGGAATGTTTAGCTATCTCTGCTTGTATTTAGCTACTATAGCATGAGAGATTTTACTAAAGCGAACACTGCAGCTAACATCGGTTTTGCGCAAGCGGGGCAGACGAATAAACTTCATCATTAAATCTTTATTGTGCTTCAGTTAATCGGCTTGACAGATTCTTTAGCCGCCTGCACATTAGGCTACGCATGTAGTGTGCAGGCTGGCATTGTGGTTTAGTCAAAAGTTCGTTTCTTTACGGGCGGACGGCCTGGCTGACGGAATTCTAATTACCCGCCTGACGCAAAGCCGTTTCGTTAGGCGTAATTTTTAATCAGCATAATCATACTAATTGGACAATTTAGATTATACTTCTTTTGCAGAGACTTGTGTCACTAAATTGAATCTACTCCAAGATAAGTTTAGAGAACAATATGACTTAGACTGGTATCACAACTGGTTTTATAATCAATCCACCGGACTTTTGACATTTTCTACTGGAGAAGTTGAATTAAATTTCAGATACTTTGATGTCGGGAGTTTTTCGAAAAACTCTAATACCTGGAAATGGTCTTGGGATAATGACTCAACACTTGACAGCATAAAAGAGCAGACTAATATAGTTAGGGATTTCGGACTAAGATCAAATTTCCCAAAACTTATCGACGGATATTTCTCAAGTGATGAATTTGAAGCTTGGGAATTTGTTGCAATTGCTGCATTTCTTACAAAAGGCATTGGAGTGTATAGACCAGTTAATGAGAATCAATTACAAATTTTCTTAGTAATTACTGAGTTTATTGACAATGAACATGCTCAAAATATAAAAGATAAATTCGTGCAATGTACTAAACATGAATATGCACGAAGAGCGTTTGTATGTCAACATCTAAATCATGAAACGAAAGTAGGATTTGAGGAAGCTTTTGAGACTTTCGAAAATATGGAACTCAACGAAGAAGATGACTTTCAAGCTTGGTGTGATGAATGTGAGATAATTCGACAACAGAAAGGGGGTTGGAACGATGAGTCAATGGCTTCTGCTAAAATAAAGATAGTATGCGAGAAATGTTATTTCAATATGAAAGAACTTAATCTTGGCTATCGGTAAAAAAACTACGCCTAACAAAGCAATTGGCAAAAGTGGGGCAGACGAATAAACTTCAGCATTTAATCATTATTGTACTTCAGTTAATAGGCTTGACAAGTTTTTTAGCCGCCTGCACATTAGGCTACGCATGTAGTGTGCAGGCTGGCATTGTAGTTTAGTCAAAAGTTCGTTTCTTTACGGGCGGACGGTCAGGCAGACGGAATTCTAATTACCCACCTTCGCCAATTGCCGTCGTTAGCTGAAATTTTAAAGAGGCATACTACACATGGAGATACTTTCAAAAAAAACCAAAGTAATATTTGGCGTTTTAGTTATAGTACTAATTAGCCTGGAAATTTACTGCGCTAAAATTTCGTATGAAAACTATGGTTGGTGGATGCCTATCCTTTTGTACTTTTTAATATTTCTGAATCTTTTACCTATTATTTTATTTCTAAAGAATAGCCAAATTTCTTCTCTTATTCTTTTAGTACTTATAAGTTTAATAATTGTCCCACATCAATTAGTATTAGCCCATAAATATCTTCAAGAAAGAGAAGAGGCTGCAAATATTACTAACTATCTATATCAACAAAAAGTTTTAACAGGACACTTTCCAGAAAGCATAGCAAATTATAAATTTAAGTTCCCGGGATTGAGGGAAGATTTTAGCTACTGGAAAGAGAAGGAAGATTATTTCACTCTTCAATTTAGCGTTGGCACAACATCCACATCTCATTTTTTCAGTTCTCGGAGTGAGGGTAAATGGGTATATATTGATGACTGAAAAACTTCAGCTAACAGTGCATTGGCGCAATACGGGCTGACGAATAAACTTCAGCATTAAATCTTTATTGTACTTCAGTTAAGCGGCTTGACCGTTCATTTATGCGCCGCAGCTTTTGGCTACGCTCTTAGTGCTGCGGCTTGCATTGTGGTTCAGTCAAAATTTCGTTTCTTTACGGGCGGACATGTCGGGCAGCCGGAATACTAATGCCCGTACTTCGCCAATGCATTTCGTTGGGCGAAATTTTAATGAGAATGTATAGATTCAAAGAAACCTTTTTTTGTGTACTTATAATATTGTCAGCATGTAATAGCCAAAAGCCTGCTGACAAAAACATTCCAAAGAATAGCTTACAGCTTAAAATAGATACAAGTTTTTCAAGCCTTAAATCTAGATTCAATTTCGCAGACTCTATTCTATTAGTAGGGCATCTTGGTATCCAATATAATAAACCTGGTCATAATAATCCTCCTCCTCCAAGACCTTTAATACTCCTAGAAGGGAAACTGAATTCTGCGATAATTAAAAAGCAAGTAAAAATTAGTAAGCCAGAGGTAGATACTTTAATGAATATTCTATTCAGATCGGTAGCGGGCGAACAAAAAATGACTAACTGCGACTTTGATCCACATCATGCAATTCTCTTTTTCAAAAATGGAGTAATTTCTTACATTGATTTATGCTTTATGTGCCAACAATTTGACAACTCAGACGACTTAGGAGCCATCCCAGTTTTCGACGATGTAAAGTGGATACAGCTTGAAAATCTTTACAAAAAGCTTGGCGTTAGATATTATCAATATAAGAATCTGGATCGTTAAAAAACTTCGCCCAACATCGGTTTTGCGCAAGCGGGGCGGACGAATAAACTTCATCATTAAATCTTTTTTGTGCTTCAGTAAATCGGCTTGACAAATTTTTCAGCCGCCTGCACATTAGGCTACGCATGTAGTGTGCAGGCTGGCATTGTGGTTATATAAAAATTTCGTTCCTTTATGGGCGGACGGCCGGACAGACGGAATACTAATTCCCCGCCTGACGCAAAGCCGGTTCGTTAGCAGTAATTTTCGGAACCTCTTTTAAAATCGACGCTATGAATTTTCCTGAATTATATAAGAATATGCCGCTCTTTGATAATGTAGAGATAATGCATTTGTATTACATCGATAAAAGTTTTTTGCGAAACCTGATTAATCCTGAAATAAAATATACCTGGATCCATAAGTTTCCTGTCCTTGGAATAGAGTGGCAGGAATTAAAATGGCCAATATTTGGTGAAATGAATATTCCATTTTTGAGTAGACAGACTGAAATGGATTTGATCATCGAGACAAATAAGTTGGATACGGTATATTCTAGTATAGAAAATGAGTATACTAAGATCATCCAAATGAATAAAATTCCCCCATATTATCTACGGTTGGAAAGTGTACAAGGAAAAGAGCGATACAGATTACTAAATGAAATTGAATATTATTTCGAATTAGATAATGGCGGAGGTCAAGAGTGGGGGACATTGACAAGTTCTAATCCTGAATTTTGGGAAAAGCTCAATACAAATCCTAATATAGACTGGAATAAAATGACTAAACCAAATGAATTTTAGGCTGTAGCCCTTTTATTATTACTGCTAACATCGGTTTTGCGCAAGCGGGGCAGACGAATAAACTTCATCGTTAAATCTTTATTGTACTTCAGTAAATCGGCTTGACAGGTTCTTTTGCCGCCTGCACATTAGGCTACGCATGTAGTGTGCAGGCTGGCATTGTGGTTATATAAAAATTTCGTTCCTTTATGGTCGGACGGCCGGGCAGACGTAATTCTAATTCCCCGCCTGACGCAAAGCCGGTTCGTTGTACGCAATAACTGCATCATGGTAAAATTAAAATATTTATTCCTAATATTCATTTTTCTTGTTTCAAAAATAAATGCCCAAAATCATTTAAGTTTTCACGATTGTATAAATAAAATATTTGTTGGCGGTAACCTTGAGTACCTGGAAATTCTTAGCGACTCAAGTTTATATTCTTCTATAAATTCTTATAATGATACTGCACTTTTTAATATCAAGAATGACAGCTTGTCAATAAAACAACATTACTGGTTGACAGACCAAAACGGCACCAGCTTTCAGATTAAATTTTACAACTACGGTATTAAGCGAGTTTCGAGAGATACAATTATACTTGAGTATGAAGCGAAGGATTTCTTTTATAATAAACCTATTAAAAAGAAAATAGAATTTGTTTGTTTAGATAAACTTGAAGAATCAACGTCTGAGTTTAAATTCCTACGATTAGATCGTTCTAGTCCTTGGACTGGTAATAGAATGGTAATTATCGATAGTTTGGGAAAAGTTACTTTTAAATCTGATCCTTTTTCAATTAGTTTTGATAGCACTAAAATAGAAAAGAAAAAAAATATTAAGGGACAACTTTCTAGCACCGAATTTATTTCTTTTAAAAACCTGCTTTCTAAATCTTTAATCTCAAAGCTTCCTCTAAAAAGAGGATGCCCCATTGATGGGGCAACTTCTAATTTTACAATTCAAATTGGTAGTAAAACTTATAAAAGTATCGGATGTGAACTTAGTTGGATACATGCCCGCTTATTGAATTACCTCTATGAAATCGATCTGAACAAAGGATTAAGGTTGATCCAATGACCGTTACTGCGTACAACATCGGTTTTGCGCAAGCGGGGCAGACAATTAAACTTCATCATTTTATCTTTATTGCACTTCAGTAAATCGGCTTGACAAGTTCTAAGCCGCCTGCACATTAGGCTACGCATGTAGTGTGCAGGCTGGCATTGTGGTTTAGTCAAAAGTTCGTTTCTTTATGGGCGGACGGCCGGGCAGACGGAATACTAATTCCCCGCCTGACGCAAAGCCGGTTCGTTAGCCGCAACCGCATTTTGCATTCGTATCGCCTGGACAAAAAAAACTTTTGCTTGCGTTTTATTAAAAGCAAAGAAAGCAGCGAAGATAAAAGTTGCTAATCTTAAAATTTCAAAATCAATTTCTATTTCGCAGTTTGTCAAACTTGTAAGTAAAAGCTATCACACCTTCTTTTCAGCTTGACGTTTTTTGTCTTTTATTGAAGCTGCTACTGGCCTGTGCAATTCGTGCGGCTGACGTCTAACAATGCAATTGCCGCAAGTGTGGCTTGACAAATAAACTTCATCATTTTTTCTTTACTCAGCTTCGGTTAATCGGCTTGACTTGTTATTTATGCGCTGCGGCTTTTGGCTACGCATTTAGTGCCGCAGCTTACGTTGTGGTTTTATAAAAATTTCGTTTCTTTATGGGCGGACGGCCGGGCAGATGGAATTCTAAGTCCACACCTGACGGCAATTGCCACGTTAGGCGAAAAAAACGAAGAGAATTATATGGGAAAATATAAATTATCACCACAAGATTATAAAAAAGTCAAAATTGATGAAGAGCTCATCGATTTGCTAAACAAAAAAAAATGGGATGAGTTTAATTTGTCAATTCTTGGGATGGGGAATTTGGCTGAAAAATCAAGGGTGGTGAGTGGAATAGCAGCTTTTTTCGATTTAGAGGGGTTTACTAATTTTTGCAAACAGATAGATCCTCAACTTTCTGTTCCGGTTTTTTTGAAAAAATTTTTAAATTGGTTTTTTGAAAAAATTAAAGACGAAACAAAGGAAGCGGAACATTTGGAAGGAATACAGACTTGGCATGACTTACCAATTCTAACAAAATTTCTTGGCGATGGGTTATTAGTTATTTGGGATATAGATCAATTAGATGATATAGGTCAATGCAATATTATTACTTCATGCAAAAAAATATGCAGTGCATATGAGTCTGAATTCTATCAAGTTATTAAAAAGAAAGTTTCTGATGCCCCTATGAAGTTAAGATGTGGAGTTGCTAAAGGAAATGTTTTTTCGGTGGGAGATGGAAATGATTATATTGGACCATGTATAAATTATGCTAGCAGATTGCAGAAACTACCAGGAATTACATTTGCATTTTCTGAGAGAGGTTTTGATATTGAGCAAAGTTGGGGAGATTTTCAATTAAAACAGTGGATAGTAAAGAAGATTAAGGTTCGTGGAATTGGAGATTCAGAATTAGTTTATATTTTGAAATCTAATTTCGAATCGATGTCAACAGAAGACAAACAATATTTTGTAGACCCATAATTTTCGCCTAACAAAGCAATTGCCGCAAGCGGGGCAGACGATTAAACTTCAGCAGTAAATCTTTCTTCATCTTTAGTTAATCGGCTTGACCGTTCATTAATGCGCCGAAGCTTTTGGCTACGCTCTTAGTGCTGCGGCTTACATTGTGGTATTATAAAAAATTCGTTCCTTTATGGGCAGACGGCCGGGCAGACGGAATTCTAATTCCCCACCTGCGGCAATTGCCGTCGTTGGTGGCAATTATTAACAATCATTTAGATCATATTATGCAAATCTTTGTTTCTCATTCAAGTATTGACAAACCATTTGTTAGAACACTTAAGGCTGAGCTTGAAAAAAAAGGAATCAAAGTTTGGCTTGATGAAGTTGATATTCGAGTAGGCCAATCGATTACTAACGAAATTTCAAACGCATTAGATAAGAGTGATATTTTTTGTTTTGTCATTTCAAAATACTCAACAAATTCAGGATGGGTCGATAGAGAGTTCGCTTCAATTATGCCTTTAATAGTTTCTGGGAAAACCTCTTTAATACCTTGCAGACTTGATGACTCTAAAATTCCTGTTATTATTAATGACATTAAATATGCAGACTTTAGAAAAGAATTTTCATTCGGAATAAATCAACTTTTTGACGTTATCAAAATAAGGGAAGAAATTGAACATCAAAAATTAGCGGCTAAAGTATTCGATGAAGTGATAGAAAAGCTTAATGAAAATGAGATGTCTTTTTTTTCTTCATATTTTTTAACCAGGAAGTATTACTTAACATCAGACTACAGAAAAGATAAACATCATTCTTTGTTTCGAAAATTCGAAGACTTGGAATTAGTGACATCGGTTTGGCGTAAATTCGAAATAACATATAGTATTACAAATTTTGGGAAGCAAGTATGTTTTAGGATTGATGAAGTTAAAAAATATACATAGAGTTTTGATTAGGGTACAATAACTGCCACCAACAAAGCAATTGCCGCAATCGGGGCTGACGATTAAACTTCAGCAATAAATCATTCTTCATCTTCAGTTAAGTGGCTAGACCGTTCATTCATGCGCCGCAGCTTTTGGCTACGCTCTTAGTGCTGCAGCTCACATTGTGGTGTTATAAAAAATTCGTTTCTTTATGGGCAGACGGCCTGACAGACGGAATTCTATTTCCCCGCCTGCGGCAATTGCCGTCGTTAGCGGCTTTTAATGAGGCTCTATGTAAATCGAAGATTAAAAAATAATTATTATGGGTATTCAATACATAGATGTAATTTTAAAAGGGTTGGGCATATTGTTATCTACAATTGCATTACTTCAATTATTAGAAGTAAGGAAAAAAAGGCATATCGATATGTATTGGAAAGTTTATGAGATTTACGTATCGGAAATTCAAACTATTGCAAGAAAAAATACTGTCAAAATGGGAGGGATTTTCAACGATAAAGTTAAGTCTGGGGTAAATGAAAAAGACCTAATTGAATTTTATAGTTCAAATTATCATTTGACAACTATTGATAATCAAAAAATGATCGATTCGAGTATAATGAATCGAGTAAGATTTTTAAATTTAACTGGCACATTAATTAAACAGAAATTAGTGAATAAGAATATGCTATTCGAATTAATTGGTATTGCTTTCGAAGAAGATTATTCCACTTTAAAACGAGTTTTGGAAACACACAGAAAAGATCATGGGACTCCACAAATGTATAGTGCTTTCGAGAAAGTAATGGAACAGTATAAGATCTGGAAAAAGGATAATAATTTTTATTTTTCTATCAACCCTATTCATTCAGATGTAACACTTCAATCTTAGAATTGTTAGTTTATACTAAAGCCGCTAACATCGGTTTTGCGCAAGCGGGGCAGACGAATAAACTTCATCAGTAAATCTTTATTGCGCTTCAGTTAATCGGCTTGACGAGTTCTTTAGCCGCCTGCACATTAGGCTACGCATGTAGTGTGCAGGCTGCCATTGTGGTTTAGTCAAAAGTTCGTTTCTTTATGGGCGGACGGCCGGACAGACGGAATTCTAATTCCCCGCCTGACGCAAAGCCGTTTCGCTGGCTGAAATTTTACAGAAGCATTTTAGTAAAAAATAAACAGAAAAAATATTGCGTAAGTTACCAATTTTTGGTAACTTTATTTTAATTAAAAATTTATTTATGGGACGTAATACTTCTGTCGCTCTTGGAGATTATTTCGAAAGTTTTGTTGACAAAAAAGTTTCTACAGGAAGATTTAAAAATGCTAGTGAAGTAATTCGTGCAGGACTTAGGCTTTTAGAAGAAGAGGAAAGCAAAGTTATTGCACTAAGGAAAGCAATTGATGAGGGTATAAATAGTGGGGTAGTTAAGAATTTTGATCCCAAAAAACATCTTGAAAAACTAAAGTCTGTCAGGAAAAAAAATGCCTAATTATTTTCTATCACATAAAGCGGTAGATGATCTTGCCCATATTTGGAATTATACATTCGATGAATGGTCAGAATCTCAAGCTGACAAATATTATAGTTTATTGATAGGATGTTGTAAACAATTGGCGGACGCTAAAGTTAAAGGGAAAAATTATCCTGAAGTAAATGAAGATATTTTCGGATTTCGTATAGGTCAGCATATAATCTTTTATCGAAAATATCAAAAAGCCAATATAGAAATTGTAAGAATACTTCATAATATGATGGATTTGAAAATTAGATTATTGGAATAAAACTTCAGCCAACATCGGTTTTGCGCAATCGGGGCAGACGATTAAACTTCAGCAGCAAATCATTTTTCGTCTTCAATCAAGTGGCTTGACAAGTTCTTCAACCGCCTGCACATTAGGCTACGCATGTAGTGTGCAGGCTAGCATTGTGGTTATATAAAAATTTCGTTCCTTTATGGGTGGACGGCCGGGCAGGTGGAATTCTAATTCCCCGCCTGACGCAAAGCCATTTCGTTAGCCGCAATAAAATTTTAGCACTATGGTTATAAATTGGATTTTATATATCGCAGCATTTATTTTTTCATCCTTTGTTATATTGTTTTTAGTTTATTTTTTTCTAAATCTAATAACCGGAAGAGAACTATTAGCACCCCCTAGAGTACCTTGGAAAAGGATGTTATTAACTATTTTGTACATAATATCTTTTGTGGGAAGTTATTTAATGTTTGATAAGGTTTTTAACTATCAACCGCCATTAACTAATTCTAAAACCGAAATTTCAAATATTCAAACAAGTAATTCGGTCAATAGACTTACAACTGAAATTCAAAATATTAATTCGACCTTATCAAACCTTAATAATCTAACAATCTCTCAAATTAAATATGAGCTAAATAAAACATTGGTTTTTGTTGAAAAATTAAAAGAAGAAACTGTGAATCAACAAAAAATAATATCTGGACTACAGAATAGAGTAATAGAGCAACAATTAAAAGCTGAGACTGTAACTAAACTTGCTGAAAATGCAGAATCATTATCAAAAGATCAATTAGAAGCAATTACAGCATTAATAACATCTGAAGCTAAAAAGGATAATCAATCATCTTTTTGGATTGGAGTTTTAATTTCCTTACCCATAGGTATTTTATCGTCCCTTTTAGCAAGTGCTTTACTACAAAAAAATTAAATCGCGTTTATTTACTGCGGCTAACATCGGTTTTGCGCAAGCGGGGCAGACGAATAAGCTTCATCATTAAATCTTTATTGTGCTTCAGTTAATCGGCTTGACAAGTTCTTCAGCCGCCTACACATTAGGCTACGCATGTAGTGTGTAGGCTGGCATTGTGGTTTAGTCAAAAGTTCGTTTCTTTATGGGCAGACGGCCGGGCAGACGGAATACTAATTCCCCGCCTGACGCAAAGCCGTTTCGTTAGCGGAAAACTTTAATCAGCATTAGTATTACTTTTAAACAATAACTTAGACATTATGAAAAAAATTACCATACTTATAAGCTTCATAGTATTTTTAAATGCCAATAGTTTTGGGCAAACAACAAATACTGTAGATACAATTTGTGCACATCCCGAATTAGAAGCAAGAATGCCTGGAGGTGATGCTGCTTGGAGACAATTTTTAAAAAAGAATTTGAATGCAGCGATTGCTTCAAATAATGGTGCTCCTCAAGGTACGTATACCGTGATAGTAAAGGGGATTATAAGTAAAGACGGGAAAATAAGTAACGTAACTGCGGAAACCAATTTTGGTTATGGTATGGAAGAGGAAGCAATCCGTGTTATGAAACTAAGTTTTTGGATGGCTGCCTTGAATAATAACGAAAGAGTAAAAACTGTTCATCGAATGCCAATCACATTTGTCGTAGAATAAAATTCGAGAAAAAGTCTTCCGCTAACATCGGTTTTGCGCAAGCGGGGCAGACGAGTAAACTTCATCATTTAATCTTTATTGTACTTCAGTTAATCGGCTTGACATGTTCTTTAGCCGCCTGCACATTAGGCTACGCATGTAGTGTGCAGGCTGGCATTGTGGTTTAGTCAAAAGTTCGTTTCTTTATGAGCGGACGGCCGGGCGGACGGAATTCTAATTCCCCGCCTGACGCAAAGCCGTTTCGTTAGCTGCAATGAACTCACGAATTCAGTTACTTAACAAAGTTGGAATCGTTTAGTTTATATTTCTAAAACATTGCGATGATTCTCAAGAATAATTGCGATTAAGAAATAGTTTTTGTTCTTTTGTATATATTAAGATATTAATGCAGTTCAATACATTTACATCACTCACTGTAATTTTTTCCGTTATACAGCTGTGTATTGTTTTAATTCCTATAATTTTTAAAGATAAGGATCCCCAGAATCCTCAAATAAAATACACAAAAAAGGATATTTGGCTTATAATTTTTTCAATTTTGGCTTTAGGGCTATCTCTGTATATATTTTTTGAAAATCAAGATAATGATGCTCAAAAAGAAAATGATAGAAAGCTCATTGAGAAACAGTACAAAGAAGAATTAGATAAAAAACTAGCATCTAGAGATTCAATACACTCAGTAGAGGATTCAATGCTAAATGTCAAATATAATTTACGTGTTGATAGTAGTTATCAAAAAAGTATCAAGGCATCTAATGAAGCATTAGCTAAATATAATCTTGTTTTAGTTGATTCTCTAAACAGAGCTACTGAGAAAATTAATATAAAGACGGCTGCAATGCCACAAATTTCATTGACACCAAATGAAAAAGAAGGAACTCCTAATATTTACTTAAGTAAGGAAGGTAGCGAAGACGTACTTAATTTCAGAATCATTTCAATGAAAAATATTGCATATAACCTTTCTTTGAAATATTGTATTGTAAAGCCAATCGGAAACGTGAAATTTATTAATTCTGTTCAAGTCATCGATTGTGGTACATTAACTCCTCAAAAGAAATTTCTAAATGAAAATACTTTTTTCACTCCGTATATATCAATTAAACCAGAGTGGCTTCAAATTGATTCTTCGATAGTGTTTGTTTATGGAACATTTTCGGCGGACATTGACAATAAGAAAATTATTCAATATCATGAAGGGCGGTTATTTAGCTTTAAAGGGAATACAATTGCGGGAAGTGTAGATGAGGTATGGTTAGGGCGAATTGAAGCGACCTTAAAACAAAATAACAAAATTGATTGAAGCGAACATTGCAGCTAACATCGGTTTTGCGCAAGCGGGGCAGACGAATAAACTTCATCATTTAAACTTTATTACGCTTCAGTTAATCGGCTTGACAGGTTCTTTAGCCGCCTGCACATTAGGCTACGCATGTAGTGTGCAGGCTGGCATTGTGGTTTAGTCAAAAGTTCGTTCCTTTACGGGCGGACGGCCGGGCGGACGGAATACTAATTCCCCGCCTGACGCAAAGCCGTTTCGTTAGCTGCAAGGCTTTGGCGGCTTCAAACTTACTATGGGCAAATGAGAAAATCTTATTGATGGTTTTAAATTATTAAATTACTATAATTCCAAAATCTCTTTTATGAATGAATCAAAAAGAATTCCATGTCCTGACTGTACCTTGTTTAATCAACAACATTGTAATACTTGTCACGGCAATGGATGGATCAATGACTCAAAACCACATGATACTGGATGTGGGATGATACTATTAATAATAGTAGGATTGTTTATTGCTATTTTGCCGGCTGTAGCTGCATTACTTAGTAGTATTTTATTGATACTTTCAATTAAAATTTCAAAGGCATCAATTAATCTTCCTACTTTTAAGGTCGCATACATATCTGCATTTTTATCGACTGCAATTTATATTTTGATTAAATCTATTTTACAATTAGCAACACTTGGAATGCCGAATGTTTCAGACTTTAATAATAGTACCTCACTTTTTTCATTGCTGCAATACTACTTTTTTAATATGGTTGGCCCCGAGGTCAGCAGCTTATATAATATTCTACTTCATTTATTGTGTATATTCTTATCTGCTGCGGGACTTCGTTACAAAATGAAGGGATATTATGAGGGCTGGGGTGGCTACGGTCGAGCAATATTGACAACTATTTTTATAATTATTCCTTCACTTTTTGCGACGCAGTACTTAATTATTTTCGCATTGAATAAATATTATCCCAATATTATCGCACAATGATACTTTTGGTAAAAGCCCTGACAGCTAACATCGGTTTTGCGCAAGCGGGGCAGACGAATAAACTCCATCAGTAAATCTTTATTGGGCTTCAGTTAATCGGCTTGACGAGTTCTTAAGCCGCCTACACATTAGGCTACGCATGTAGTGTGCAGGCTGGCATTGTGGTTTAGTCAAAAGTTCGTTCCTTTATGGGCGGACGGCCGGGCAGATGGAATACTAATTCCCCGCCTGACGCAAAGCTGTTTCGTTAGCTGAAATACTATGGCAGCATCAAGAACAAAAGAAGCATATAATCGATACATCTATGACTTTATAAGTGAAGTCTATGTTGAATGCCCATCATGTGGCAAACGTGCTATTGTAAAAGCAAACCAGTTTTCTTTTGCAAAAATGACAAACGACGTTAAAATGATTTGCGAAAAATGTGGATACAATAAATATCTTGACAAAATGCCTACATCAATTTTATATGGCTTTGACAAAAAGGGAACTAATAACAATTATCTTGCGATTGGTTGTAGCGTTGATCCATTTTTTCATTTACCGTTGTGGCTGGCTCAAAATTGCTGCAGTAATGTTTTGTGGGCATACAATTATAAACATTTGGAATTTTTAAAAGACCACGTGGAAGCAAAACTTCGAGAAAGAAATACTGTTGAAATGTCTAATAGAAGTCTAGGAAGTAGACTTCCCCAATGGATTATTTCTAAAAATAACAGAGAAACAATTTTAAAAACTGTAGAGTTTTTAATGAGTAAAACTTAAAATCCTTCAATAGTACTTCAGCTAACATCGGTTTTGCGCAAGCGGGGCAGACGAATAAACTTCATCATTAAATCTCTATTGCCCTTTAGTCATCGTTTTTGTCTCCCTTTTCTTCTTTCATAATAACTTTTACAACTATAATAAATTTTCAGTTGAAACGTTATTTAATATTATTGTGTATTATATCTATAAAACCTGCTAACCGTACCCCATGAAAAAGATCATTTCATTCATAGCTGTTTCTATTACGCTATTCACCCTGGTTATTCAATTTGTTTCCTGTACAAAAAAAGATACAGTTACTGTTACCAATACTATTACCAAAACGGATACCGTAAAATGCACAACAGACACAAGTATTTTACTTAGTACAAGTACCTGGAGTTATTTTAGTATAAACACTTTATCGATTGTACAGCCTGGTCCTGCAACTTATTTCAATCAAAATGATACATTAATTGGTTTGGGCCAGGGGTATCGGTTGGGCGGACGATTGCAAACGACAAAAGAATTTAACATCAGCAACAAGGTTTTATATTACAAATGGAAAGTGCTGAGTGGTGGACAATTTGCAGGCATCGTTCCCCAGTTAAAGTATGATCCCAATACAACAGATAGTAATCCCGCCATTCAGAATGTTGATTTTATAACGCACTCCACAACGAATAGCTATAATGGATCTATTTTAGTTGAAGAAAATATTTGGTATTATACGAGGATCGCATCAATGGCTGGTACGGATAATTTTGAATGTACAACCGCTGTGGATAATTATAGCAATTTAAGTGGGACTATTGTTGGTACCACAACAATTCCTGTCTATACTAAATCTGGTTATATAGCAATACGTATTGGAGATTGTTATGCAGGTACAAACTCAAGTATTTTGCTGGCTGAATGTAAAATACAATCTAACTAATCTATCAATTAAGGTTGCAGGCAGTAAATGCATTGTCAAAACCTAAAAGAAGTTTTAATATACATTTCAAATCTTAAAGATATTTATTGATTGATATTATTTCACCTGCTTTAAAACTTCAGAAACGGATACCAATTTAATAGCAGGATTAAATTTCATCATTTCACTTAAGATGGCAGTATGCCCCGATCCAAAAATGACCATTATTTTTTCTTCGTTACCATTTAGTTGTTTTAAAATGTTCTCATAGATCACCATGTTTCTTCGCCACCATTCACTCACTAAATAAGAGCCGATATGATTGCCGGGTTTTCCTGCTGGTAAAAGTTTAAAATAAAATTCATGTTGTAGTTTGATCAGCTCATCGCTGTTTTCCCTTAACAACATTTCTTTGATCGTATGTTTTTGCAATGCTTCATTAAATGATCTTTGTACCTCTTCAATTGTTTTTTGCACAAAAGAAGTAATATCAGTTTGCTTTGCTTCCGTAGCCGATTTCATCAGGCTATCAAATGGGAATTCTGCTTGCTGGTAATCTACACCGTATAAAGTGGAAAGACCTGATTGTTTAGCGAGCCGAAAACCAAGCTGCTCTACTTCAGAAGCACCGGGTTCTTTTTTCCCGGCCTTGTATAAAGAGAAAGAAGAATCTATTTGAGCTTGCCTGGCAGGAGTTGCTTCGATAAATATTTTGCCAGGTGCGAATGCTTTAAGTAAGTTGGTTACCTCTTCTACTTCCTGTTGTCGTTTCGGTGATAGTATATCGGCATCTTTGAATTTTGCCACATCCAGCCCTGGATTATCAAAATGAAAAGTACCAATAAGTAATACCTGTAGTTGTTTTTCTTTTTTTTGCTGAGCAACAGTTGCGAGGCAAAAATGCATACAAAATATATAAAGGACGTACTTCATAATTAGGAGATTTATTTTTCAAATGTAAGTGTATGTTGTTTTGGATACAAGAAAAACAAAAGAAAGTACCAGTGAAGAAGTTCCAAAATTTTATAAATTGTGCCAGGATAATATTATAACAAAAGACGGATTTGAAAAGAAATAGAAAAAAAATTACCTGCCACTAATTCTATATTGAACATGACAGAAGATAAAAAATTAAAAAAGTATATTCTAACAATAAGCATTTTCCTGTTTTTGTTTTCATTAACTCAGAAAGCTTATTGCACAACTTCTTCATGTGGTGATTCAGTAATGGTTTTTTTGTTAGGTTGGGCTGCTCTTATTGCTGGTTTCCCCGGAATTATATGGATGGCCAACCCGTTATTGTTTGCTTGCTGGTGGCTCTTAAAACGAAACCTGAAAGTTTCGATGTTCTTAAGTATGTGCTCAACGCTGTTGTCACTTTCATTTTTGATGTGTGATAGTATTGCTGATAATGAAGGTGGTGTTCATCACCAGGTCGTATCATACAAAGCCGGGTATTGGCTATGGGTAAGCAGTTCTGTATGTATGTTATTGGGAACTTTTTATTTAATGTTAAGATACAATACCAGGAACCGTATCAAACAAAGTGATTCGCAAAACCAGGAGAGATATCTTCATTAGTCGTGTCACATAAACTCAAAGCAGCAATCTAATTGCGTCATCAGGCAGGGTGTAAGCACATTTACCAGTCGTAACATCGGTTGGAATATTTATCAGCATTCATATCACATGCAGCTATTTTAATAGATAATTACTCCATAAGAGAACTGAAGTTTATTATATCGCTCTTTATAACGAAAATGGATATTTATAATAAACCAGCAGGAAAAGTTTCTTTACATTTAGTTATATAAAATTCCGTTCCTTTATGAGTACGCAGATGCTGTACCTGTCTACACATTTACAAACCCAAAACTTATAAAAATGGGAAAGATCAATTATGGCAGAATGATACTCGGCGGAGTAGTTGGAACGGTTGTGCTCTTCATCGTAGGATTTTTATTCCAGGGCGTGATCCTTGGCAGTCATCATGAGTTTTTTATAAGAAAAGGAATGGTACTCGCTCAACCGAGGGAGTTTGGATGGATCGCACATATTAGTGGGAGCCTAACATGTGGCCTGGTACTTTCAATATGTTATGTTGTAGCAAGAAAATTCCGCGGACCTGGGCCAATGACAGCTACTATCTCCGGTTTTATAATTGGACTTTTCACCGCCGGAGATGCTACTGCAGAATTCGCTTTTTATAATCTTGGATCAATGATCCCGCTGATGAGTTTTGCAAATAATGTTGTTGGGGCAATACTTGCCAGCCTGGTGGCAGGAGCTATTTATAAAGAATGATTAAAACTTATTGCGACATCAATTTACAAATATTCTTTGCCCAGATCGCATATCCTGATTCATGTTTGAAACTTGAATTCTGTTACCATCTTTATTTTAACTGGTAATAAGTTTTTTTTATCTTCAGGTAAATATTTTAATATGAAAACTCCATCATTTTTAGTTCGCCCGGTTTCGGCTGGTATATTTTGGGGAATCATAGGCGGTTTATTCCTTATTGCAATTACATTTATAACCAATAAAGGTCCTCTCCAAATTTTGCCATATCCAATTGTTTTAATTGCTGCAATTTTATTTCTGAAGTTCAATGATACTTCTGACAAAGCATTTAAACGAATGTTATTCACCGGTGTTTTAAGTTCTGTTCTTATGTTTCTTATTTTGTCGTTCTATGTCATGTTATTTGTAAACAAAACTTACAACTTTGTGCTTGTTACTGAATTGATGAGATTCGGAATGATCATAGGGATCGCATTTGCCAGTAGTTTATTGCTTTCAATTATTGCAAGGCCTGTAAAAAGCAATAAAGTAGGGGTGGAAGGAATGAATTAGAAGGGGCACTGTATCAAATTATTTTATTCTGAATGAACATGGGAAAATTCAATTTCTACGTCTTGCCTTCTTACTTATTTATCCCGTAACCAGAATTTCACCGTTCATCTGCGTTGTTTTTCCAACCCAACCAAAATTCTTTTTTCTAAAGCAGTTAAGTATAACTTAATGAGATGAAAGAAAACAATTCAGTCTCAAGAAGAATGCTGGTCAAAAGCTCAGTACTGGGTTTACTGGTTGCTGCTGTACCTAATATTATTTATTCTAAGAACAACTTGCCTGTTAATTCCAATAATAGTATTTCTAATGGTGATGATGCAGCTCCGCACGACAGGTATCCTGCCATTCAATTGGATATTGCATCAGAAGTTGTAGGCGTTTCTCATTTTGATCTGGACCGGCTTAAAGTACTTGTAAATGCAAGACCAGAGCTGGCAAAAGCAAATTGGGATTGGGGCTTTGGCGATTGGGAATCTGCCATTGGCGCTGCATCGCATGTAGGCAGAAAAGATATTGTCGATTATTTGATCAGTATGGGTGCAGTTCCAAACATCTTTACATATGCAATGCTGGGTGAACTGGAAATGGTAAGATCAATCATTACATTAACTCCGGGAATACAGAAAAATTTCGGCCCACACGGTATCACGTTATTACAACATGCAAAAACAGGATTGCAAACTGCTGGTGTAGATAAAGCGAAGGCGCAGCAACTTATTAACTACCTGCAAGCATTAGGTGATGCAGACGGCAAGCAATATTTAAACCTGGATGAGGCGGAAAAAACAAAGTATCTCGGTGATTACAAATACGGAGATGGTAAAGACGATGGATTCAGTATTAAATTAAATATGAGGAAAATGATCTCATTGGGTAAACTTGGAAAATCGGGTGGGGCATTATGGCGTATTGGTGAAAATGAATTTACTTACCAGGGTGCACCATCTGTTACAATAAAATTTCTTGTACAAAAAGATAAAGTGATCTCACTGACAATAAACGAGCCCGGCTTAACTTTAACAGCTACAAAAATTTAATATTTTTTTTTCTTAGATCAACATTTGTTAACACGTGTAAATTTAAAACTCCCTGCAAGGGATAGCTGCTGCATTAGCGGTTGTAGGCTGAACCGTACTTGAACCATTTTGCATACCAAACATATATGCAAGGTCTCCACCACCTCCACTATTGGTCGAACTCCAATAGGAAACAGGTTCATAATGTGCGATACCAGTTAAATAAAGTTTTGTGTGGACAGAATCCAATTCATCTTTAGACGGCAGGAACCAATCAGTGTAATTATTCGAATCAAAATCATCACAACGCATTGCAGAATAAGGTCCTGAGCACGTAAATATCGAGTATGGTATTTGTATTTGCCTTACCTGTATTGATGGCACTGCCTGTTGTAAATGCTGCGCCGCTGGCTGTTCCATTTTGCCAGGGAGTATCAAATGCTGAGAATGCTGATGCAACAAGGCCATGATTGCCGGATGGATCAATATAAAAAACGATCCCACCGGCATAATCTTCGCCTATGGCCAGGGCCGTTGCTGCGGTGGTAAAACTAACTTCATTGCTATAACCCAGGCCATCGATATTACTTGCAAATGCTCTTAAATAATAAGTGGTATTGGGAAGTAATTCAGTGAAATGAAGATGCGGAACAACGCCGTCGTGTGCTATTATATTGAATGTCCGGTAAGATGTATCAGGATTTGCCGATGTGCTGATGCAATACCCCTGGTCAATTACTGAACCAGTAATGGAACACGGAGGTATTTGAGCAGAATATGCACGAGCATTGGTCACCTGTCCCAATGATAAGATCGGGATGTTATTGTTGTTATTATTGCTGGTATTATTAGAATCTTTTTTGCATGAAACAAAAAAAAGGAAACATGTAACGAGTACGGAATAAAAAAGAACTTTCATCTCTTTGATTTTGGTATAAATAATTTGAAATTAAATGTATGTAATTTTTTATGAGAAAACGAATTGAGCTATCAATAAGTAGTGCAGTAATTTGAAATACACTAACATTTTTTACCGCAGAGAACAGGAGAAACGGAGTTTACGCGGAGAATCTCTGCGCAAACTCTTTTAACTCTTGTACTCTGCGGTACGTACAGAAGAGCGCTTTCTCCCGTAAACTTCAATAACTTGAAAAATTTTCTTTCTTTGATCAGCATTCATTTAAATTTAGCGAATGATAGGAATAATAGTTCAGCTGTTGATCTCCTGGCTCCTGGTATGGTTGTTTGAAAAAAATAATTTAAAGGTGCTGGGATTCTTTCCCACGAAGAAGCGCTTGTTGCATTTTCTATTGTTTTTTATTGTAACGGCCATTTTGTGTTCAACAGGTTTTCTTTTCAAAATGTATTTTGCCAAACAGGAGTGGGTAATAAATCCAAAACTTTCCGCTAATCTTATTTTAACAGGGGTATGGTGGAACATTAAATCTGTTTTATTTGAAGAATTGATCTTCAGGGGCGTATTATTCTATATACTCATTCAGAAACTGGGATCCACAAAAGCAATTATCATTTCGGCTATTGCATTTGGTATCTATCATTGGTTTTCATTTGAAGTAACAGGTAACCCGCTTCAAATGGCGATCGTTTTTCTTACTACTGGTATCATGGGACTTTTATATGCTTATGGTTATTCAAAAACCTTTTCACTTTATGTTCCTTGCGCCATTCATTTAGGATGGAACTTAACCACGAGTGTTGTTTTTTCTGATACTATTATTGGAGAACAGTTATTGGTCCAGGTAAAACCAGCACCTGTAGTAACCGTTTCATATTTTGTATACTATTTTATGACGTTCTTCCCTTTGGTTAGTACATTACTGTGCGATTATTTTTTACTGAGACGCAGTAAGCAGGTTGTTCCCGGTCGCTAAAAAATGCTTTGCTGACTGTTTTTCCTTGTATAAATTCATGAATACATTTATCTTTAAGCAAAGGCTGTTGCGACTATGTCATAACAAGCATTGATCGTTTTTAAAAAAAGACTAACGTTTACCATGCTACTTAGATTTAAAAATCTGTAATGTCCAAAAAGCATCATACACGGCTGATCACATACTATAATCTCGGCGCTACTTTACCCTTTTGTTTGATTGCGCTGGCAGGCCTTTTTTTAAGTGCCCTTCATCAACAGGATCCGAAATATGTTAGTGAATATTTTATAGATGATGGATTCGGGCAAACTGTTTTTTTACATGTTATGTTATCATTGAGTATAAGCCTGCTTTCTTATCCAATTTTTTTTAATGTTTATAAAGTAATTTCCGACAATTTTATCATTAGCCTGCTCACATGGTTTTGTTTGCCTGCTTTATTACTATCGTATTCAATTTATAAATTCAATGGGTCTTCAGAAAACCTGCCAACTAAATATGAAGGAAATGGTACACTGGATTTTTTCTTTGTCTTTATCGTGTTGGCCCATTCGCTGGCATTAATCATAAGTTTTTACAAATTTCGCAGGGTGTTGGCCAGGACAGCAGCATTGCATAGCTAAGCATTGCAAGTTTGGTGATCGGCAAAAAACTATCAACATTAAAATACCAAAACAGTTTACAATGAAAATACTTACTAAACTGCTTGTCGCAATGCTTGCAATTACAAGTCTTATTCCTGTTAAGCTTGGAATGCTTTGTTTGTTTGATCAACAGGGAGCAGCGGAATTTTTTGATGTGAAATCAGTTTCACCCGGTATAGAAAAAATATTTTTTGTTTTGGGAGGTTTTGTACTGGCCACACTTGTTATTCCTGTTCTTTCTATAATATGGCTGATCAAAAGAAAAAATGAAGGATTTGTGCTCGCTTATCTTACAGGGTTCATTTCATTGGCACGGGGAATGTTGATGCTTATAAATTTTAACAGCAACAAGATTGATGGTACAAGGATAACTGTTACTCCCATTATAATTGGATTCGTAATATTATTGCTCACATTCGTTGCAGGTAAGCAGGAGGGCAAAAAATAATCTTTTTCAAATAGATGCTTACTCTGACAAAAATGATAATGATATACTTTTGGCAGAAGCGGTTCTATTAATTGGTGTTGATGAGAAAAATTTTACAAAAGCAGTTTTCCAAATTTTTCTATCTCTGCGATCTCTGTTGTACTGATGGGATCGTTGTTATTATATTTTGACTGAAGAAAAACAATTCGTTTGTGTTGCGGATACTTTGCAAGTATAGCGCTCAATATCTTTCCAATGCTTTCGTCTTTTGTTTGAACAGGAGCCTGTATCGTAACTTCAGATTTATACCTGGTAGGTTTTTTCTTTATGATGGCCTCCAGTGTGGCGAGTTTGGCAGTGGATATGCCTTCTGTTTTTAAAGCTTTGCTGTGTAATCCTTCCAGTTGTTTTTTGCTGAGACCACCACGATTGCAGTATTGATCGTACAGGCTTTTGATGAATGCTGATTCTGGTTTTGCTTTCAGCATTGCTTTTAATATGTCTAAAGTAACATTTACATCACTCATTATTGCAAAGCTAGTTTTTAATGACTAGAATCCTGGTAATAAGAATCCATTTTTTCTTTGCTCATTTTTTTTATGTCATCCTTATTGTCATGTAAATATTTTTCTACCTTTTCACGTGGCTTAAATGAGAAGATGAGTTCCTTTGTATCGGTTGTGTGCACACCGTCTGGTATGATCTCCCTGAAATCTATAGAAAGAATATAGATCGTGATATTTGTTTCCTGCCCAACTTTTTCGTCACCGGGCATTTCAACATTTTTGAATTTTTTGAGGATGTAAATAAAATAATTCATCTCATCAGCTGTTAAACCCGTACCGCTGAAATTAATATTTTCCAAACCTTTACTGCCTACGGTGAATTCCAGTTTGCAGTTGATCTCCCTGTCCTGTGTAAAATGAAGTTTGTATTTATAATGGTCCAGGGTTTTTAAAATGGTATTATAAGCAACACTAAAAAGTTTATATCTTAAGTCTACTTCAATTGGTTTGTGATCTATGAGATAATAGGCTAAAGCGCTCAATGCTGTACTATCTGCATTTATATTAAAAAGGTCGTCATACTTCATACTTTCTGTAATCCTTAATTTGCTTGCATTAATATAAAACATCATTGATGTGTACATCGCAATACTTTTTGAATAATCATACTCATCTTTCATAACCTGGCCAAGCCGGTTATATTTCAGCCTGAAAGATGACCTTTTATCATCCTCTTTTTTGGGATAGGGTTCAAAATGCCAGGTGCCGCTTCTTTTCCCGTCTTTATAAGAACCTGTGAATTTATATGCATAATGTTCCCATTCAAACGGATCTGAATACCATGTAAAATCTCCTGTTCCATTATCAAGTGTGGTGTTGCCTGCAGAATCTGTAAATTTTACTATTTCAATTTGATTTTGTTTTTGAGAAAAATCCATGATGGCCTCTTCATTCCCGTTAGGATAATACCAGGTCCATTTTTCAGCGAACATTCCATTGTCGTATTTACCTTTTGCCATTAATTTTCCATCGGGATAATAGAATTTATACTCTCCGTCTTTGATGCCATCCTCGTTATACTTTCCTTCCATGATCAATGTATTGTCCATCTTATAATCCTTCACTTCCCCGGTATAGTACCATTTGTCGTTAAACGAAGCTAAAATGCCTGCCCTGTAATAGCTGGCAACAGGCTGTTCACAAATTTTCCAAAACTGGCTATAGTATATGGTGTCTGTTATTTTATATTGAGCTTTTGCGCTCACATAACAAAACAGTAAAGTAGGTACAATAAGAATGTACTTGTAACAGTATTTTGTTTTTATAGAAAGCATTTAAGGGATTTTCTCCATCATAAGGTAAAGTATATATTTTTTATTTGCAAGTATATCTAAAATAAAAAAGGGCACATTCAATGTGCCCTATATTGATCAATTAGTTTCTTATTAAATATCCGTTGCTTCCCCGTAAGCCACTGCTGTAGCTTCTTTCATTGCTTCACTCATAGTAGGATGGGGGTGTACCGCATTTAATATTTCGTGGCCGGTTGTTTCCAGTTTACGGGCAACAACAGCTTCTGCGATCATTTCTGTTACGTTCATGCCGATCATATGACAACCAAGAAATTCACCATACTTGGCATCGAAGATAACTTTTACAAAACCATCGGTTGCACCTGCAGCACTTGCTTTACCACTTGCCATGAAAGGAAACTTGCCAACTTTTATTTCATAACCGGCATCCTTAGCCGCTTTTTCTGTATATCCTACAGAAGCAATTTCAGGTGAGCAGTAGGTACAGCCCGGAATATTGTTATAATCCAATGCGCCTGGTTTGTGGCCGCTTAAATGTTCTGCTGCATTGATACCTTCTTTTGACGCAACGTGTGCAAGCGCCTGTCCTGGTGTACAATCGCCAATCGCATATAAGCCAGGGATATTTGTTTGTTGGTTTGCATCAACAATAATTTTCCCTTTATCCATTTTTACCCCCAATGCTTCGAGGCCGATGTTTTCAATATTTGCAACAACTCCAACTGCGCTTAACAGGATATCAGCTTCCAGTACCACTTCACCGCTGGCAGTTTTTACTGTTGCTTTTACGCCATTGCCTGAAGTATCAACCTTTGTTACTTCACTGCTGGTCATGATGGTCATGCCTTGTTTCTTAAATTGTCTTTCGAGTTCTTTGCTGATATCATCATCTTCTACCGGAACTATTTTCGGCATAAATTCAACAATGGTGATTTTTGTACCAATGCTGTTATAAAAATAAGCGAACTCAGATCCAATAGCGCCGCTTCCGCAAACGATCATGCTTTTTGGTTGCGTTGGCAATACCATTGCTTCACGGTAACCAATGATCTTTTTTCCATCGATCGGCATGGATGGCAATTGTTTTGCCCTGCCACCTGTTGCGATAACAATATTTTTTGCTTCCAGCGTTTGTTTGCTGCCATCCGCTGCAGTTACTTCCAGTTTGGTAGGGGCAAGTAATTTACCATTGCCCATGATCACATCGATCTTATTTTTTTTCATTAAGAATTGTACGCCCTTGCTCATTTTATCAGCTACGCCGCGGCTGCGTTTTATAACACCTTCAAAATTGGCGGTAGGAGTACTTACATTGATGCCATAATCTGCGGCATGTTTTGCATATTCAAAAACACTTGCACTTTTTAAAAGTGCCTTGGTAGGAATACAACCCCAGTTAAGGCAGATACCGCCCAGGCTTTCCCTTTCAACAATTGCTACTTTTTTTCCTAATTGACTTGCCCTGATCGCTGCGGGATATCCGCCAGGGCCGCTTCCCAACACAATTAAATCGTATGCCATGTCTTATTTGTTTATGAGTTTATTTTTAAAAGCTATTAGCCGTGAGCGATGAGCTACGAGCTATGAGCCGCAAAATTAGTCTGAAATGGGTGATTGGCCAAAAGCTTTGTTTAAGATAAGAATTACTTTAACGCCCCTGAATGAAACATATTTATCCTTAATTTTAATACCATGAAAAAGATAATAATTGCTTTCGTTTTTTGTGCGTTTGTTTCTTATGCAAATAGCCAGGATGTTCAAAAGTGGAAGATCACTGATATAGAAAAATTAATGCAGGTTAATAAAGATAGCGGCGATATACTGGTGATCAATTTCTGGGCAACATTCTGCAAACCTTGTGTTGCTGAAATACCTTCTTTTATAAATGTTACAAACAAATATAAAGCACATGGTAAAGATCTGAATGCTGTGGATGTAAAATTACACCTGGTGAGCCTCGACCTGCCTGCTGCCTTTCCTGCAAAAATTGCGGCATTTGCCAAAGAAAAGAAATTCAATGCTGCTCTTTCCTGGCTGGAAGAAACCAATGCCGATTATTTTTGTCCCAAAATAGATACAAGCTGGAGCGGATCCATCCCTGCTACGCTTATTATTAATACAAGAACCGGCAACAGGCAATTTACCGAGGGTGAAATGACAGCAAGAGAATTTGAGCTAAAATTGCGTGCAGTTATGAATGGTGATAAGGCTGTGCCGGGAGGGCCGGCAATGATCAAAACCGGCGATGCGGATTCAAAAGACTAATATTTTATTTTAGAGATCAGAAATCAGAGATCAGCTGCCAGCGTTTCGCTGATATAAGCTGATATCCGATTTCTGACATCCCATATCATTTACTTATTTCTTTTAATGGTACAGCCAACACTTTTACTTTCTTTCACTGTTACTTCTTTACCTGCTGTAAGTTCATTGATGGCTTCTTTCAGATGTTGTCTTTTAACAGCGGTCTCATCACTTGGATTATCATCAATAGCACCGTGATAAACGAGTTTCAGATCTTTGTCAAATAAAAAACATTCAGGTGTGCGGTTTGCGCCGAATGCGTCTGCTACTTCGTTGTTTTTATCTACCACATAACTCCATGCATATTTTTTCTCTGTTGCATATTTTTTCATTTCATCATAACTGTCGTCGGAAGTTCTTTGTGCTTCGTTGCTGTTGAGTATGATCACGCCAACATTATTTTTTTGAGCATATTCACCAATTGCAACCGTGCGTTGTTCGTTCTTAACAACATAAGGGCAGGTGTTGCAACTAAACATTACCAGTACACCATTTTTCTTTACTGCATCTTTAATGCTTATTTCTTTGCCGGAAACGTCTTTCATTTTAACGGTAGCTTTTGGCATCTCTGCGCCAATTGGTAAAACAGTGGTTAATGTAAATGCCATTGTCGCCAGCCCTGCAGCAACCGCGGTTAACATCATTATTTTTTTCATAATTATTATTTTTTAGAAATTAAAGTTAGAATGTTTAGCTGCAATATCGATACCATTTATCCATTTTGCGGAGGCTTATATTGTGGGCTGGTTCGAAAATTTTACCGCGGAGAACATGAGTTAATAGATTTTTTCGCAGAGAATCTCCGCGAAAACTCTATCTCTCCTGTTCTCTGCGGTAAAAAAATGCGACAATATTTCAAACTGTGCCGCTACCAGAAACCTGCGCTTTTTCCACTTCACGCTGCACTGAAATTGCTTTCAACGATTTTATACTCACATTTAATTCAAAGCCGATCAGGATGGCGAGTGAGTTAATATAGATCAATGCCATTACCATCATAATGGTACCGATGGATCCGTATAAAACATTATATCTTCCGAAATTATTTACAAATACAGAAAATATATAAGTTGACAGGATGCTTAACACGGTAGTGATGATCGTGCCCGGGGAAACGAGTTTCCATCTTTTTTCAACCGAAGGAGCATATTTAAAAATAAACCCTACAGCAAAAAATATCAATACAAGGATCAGGGTCCACCTGGTATAATTGATCACTTCACGCCAACCCTTATCGGCTACAAACATTTTTAAAAGGGCGCCCTGCGAGATCAATAAAATAAAATAACCCAATACCAGTGCAAAAATGAGTATGGTTAGTTTTATTGCCATCCATCTTTTTTTTAAACCACGTATTCTTTCAAATCCAACATACTTTTTGTTGAAGGACCTTACCAGGCCCATCATAGCATTGGAAGCAAAGAATAATGAAAGCAACAAACCGAAAGAGAGCAGCCCGATCTTGTTGCCATAGATGAATGAATCAACAAATTTTAATAATTCGGTATTATAAACTTTTGAGGGCACAATATCATTGATCAATCCATGCAATTGTATCTTGATACTTTTTTTGGAAATAAATGGAAGATTCGGGATCAATGTAAACAGGAACAACAATGAAGGAGGTATCGCCATGATAAAATTATAGGCAATAGCAGCTGCTCTTTCAGTAAGGCCGTGTGTTTTTATTTGATTGTAAAAGAAACGCAGTACATCATAAAAGGCCACTCCTTCAAACCCCGGTAAATACCAATGCTTGCTTTTTTGCAATACATATGCAATGGGCGTTTTGGTAATTATTATTCTTTGGAGTTTTATCACGGGATCTTTTATTAATGATGCTGGCTTTTAACGATCATCAGGCTATCCAGTGCCTGCTGGTATGCTTTGGCGAAAGCAAGGTGCTGGGGATATGTTTCAGCAAAATTGGAATATCCACGCAGGTCGGGCTTTGCCACAAAAAATAAATAGTTTGTTTGTGGGGCATCCAGTACGGCATCAATGGTATTGATCGACGGGGTGCAAATGGGACCGGGTGGGAGGCCGGTGTTCTGGTAAGTATTGTAGGGAGACTGATACTGCAAATGCCCATACAAGATTCTTTTCAAACCAAAATCACGCATGGCGTATTTCACTGTTGGGTCGGCCTCCAGTTTCATTCCTTTTGCAAGACGGTTGATATAAGTACTGGCAATTTTACCCTTGTCTTCCTGCTGGTTGGTTTCTTCTTCCACAATGCTTGCGATCGTATACACCTGGTTGGGCGTTAAATGAAGTGCAGTTGCTTTTTGTGTTCTTGTGCCATCCCAGAAATTTTGTTTTTGTTTTGAGAACCTGTCAAGTATGTTCGCAATGGAACTGTTCCAATAAAATAAATATGAATTTGGGATGATCAGTGTCATCACTGTATTGGAATCAAGTCCATATTTTGAAATCGAATCATTATTACAAATAAAATTCATAAAGCGTGCAGAATCAACTTCAAAGTTCTGTCCGATCTTACCAGCAAGATTCTCTTTGGTCCTTAGTTTTGTTATTACTAATCTTACTGCAGCCTGGTTGCCGGCTTTCAACATTCTCACCAGGTTCACGAGGCTTCCTTTTTTTATTTCATAACGGCCCGGCTTAACCTGTTTGTCGTACTTAACCTGTTTGGCAATGCGGTCAAAAAAGAAGCCACCTGAAATGATCTTTTGATCAAGCAATTCATTTTTTACATCAGCATAGGAAGAACCTGTCTTTATATAAAAATATTTAGCAGCAGGTGCAGAAACGGTTGGCCCAAAAACATTCCATGCTGCATAAATGGCTGTGATGGCTATAATAACACATACGAGGAGCAATATTCTTTTCATAGGGGCAAAGTAAAATAAAAAACCCCGCTGTTTATAAGCGAGGTCATAAATATTTTATGATTGTGATTATTTACCTGAATCAGTAGTAGGTGTTGTTGACAATGGAGCCGTAGTAGCAGGAGCTGCTTTTGGCTGTGGTGCAGGGGCAGTGGTATTAACGCCTTTCAATAGATCATCATTTTTTGATGAACCACCGTTGTCTTTTGGAATAAATGCAGGTGACATCAAACAAAGCAATCCTACAGCAGCTG
The DNA here is from genome assembly GCA_047601875.1 of Ferruginibacter sp. Taxonomy (GTDB): domain Bacteria; phylum Bacteroidota; class Bacteroidia; order Chitinophagales; family Chitinophagaceae; genus Ferruginibacter. The sequence continues at coordinate 4,826,791 of JASGIL010000001.1, forward strand.
CAAAGATCCATGTACCTTTTTCCAATACATCTGTAGTTTGTTTTACACCCATAAGCTGGTTGCTGAAACCACCCAAAGTTCCTGTTAAACCGCCACCTTTAGGGTTTTGAATCAATACGATCAAACCAAGTATCACAGAGGCCAGGATAATCAAAACACCGAATAATGCTAACATATTATTTTTCTTTTAAAAGTTCTATTTTGGCTGCAAAGTAAGCGCTTTTAGCAGGATTGAGCAAACTTAATTTTTTATAGATATCCTGCGCTTTTTCCAATTTGCCCTGCTGGATAAATACCTCAGCCATTGCTTCAGTCAATACTTCCTGTTCCTTATTGCTTTTTTCGGCAAGGTTTTGCACGGTGAGGTCAATACTGGCGTTGGTTTCAGGCAATTTGCCTGCTCCTTTTTTCTTCATTGTTTTGAGCCACTCTGTAAAGCTTTTTAGCTGTTTACCAAGCTTATCGGCAGTCTGCGCTTCTTCGCTCAATTTTATTCCCTGCGAAGCGAAATAATCGGTTGTATGCAACGGCTCAAACAACAATTCTTCTTTTTTACCTGCCTGCTCTACATTTTCAACAACCTCAAGTACCGGTTCAACTTTTTGTAGTTCCTGCACTTTTTGAACCTCCAGCACTTCTTCAGCAATCTCAACATTTGATACCTCTTTAACCACAGGAGCTTCTGCAATTTTCGAAACTTCCTCAACCTTGTCAACTTTTTCAACCATATCAACTTTATCAAAAGTAGCAAGCTCTGGAACTTCTGAAACCTCCGGGACCTCTACTTTGGTCTTCCTCAAAAGCTGGTACTTCAACAAGAACGGGTTATTAAAATGCAGGGCGGTTTTTGCTGCTATTTTTCTATAGTTAAAATCAGAAGTGGCTGTTTCCTTTAATAAAAAAAAGTGGGGGAGACTGAAATAGGGGTATTCATTGGCAACTTTTTGCAATAATTCTTTTGGGTTGCTGTTTTCTGAATTTCCCGGGAAAATGCTGTTATATAATTCCTCGTGTGGCATGGTTCAAAGCTAAATTAATTAAGAAGGAAATTACCAGTTGGAAAATATTTTATTGAAAATTTCATCTACAATATTCTTTTGTATTTCGTCATTAAGGCTTGCTTCGGCCTGGGTTAAACTAAGGGTGCCATCAAAATCAAATGTGCGGCTGAGGTCGGCTTCAAAATTCTTTTTTTCATCCAATGTGTTTTTGAAGATAAGATGGAAACCAACAGTGAGCCTGTTCCCGGAAGCCGTACTTCCTGTGATACTGATGGTGCTTGTATAGTATTGCGATACATAACCACTGATGTCGTAATGTGCATCATCTTCATTCGTCTGTCTCAGTCTTGTTGTGCCAATGATCTTTTGTTTCAATCTTTCTGTAAGCTGCGGGGCAAGCTGCGTGTTTACATATTGCGCTTTATTCTCCAACGGATTTACACGGAATGTTTTTACTTCAATAGGAATGGTAACATCTTTAAAAGAATATTTGCAGGTCATATAATTGAACAGACCCATCAGGAGGAAAGCGCAGATGTATAATTCAACTTTTTTCTTTCTTAAAAACCAGGTGCCCATGTTTATTCTTTAGAAGTTTATTACTTGATTTGGAAATTTGGAGATTGGGAAATGTGCTGATGAAAACGCTGTAAACCTGGAGTATTAAAACCTAAAAAAAACTTATCATCACCAAATTTCCAAATTAACTCATTTCCAAATTTCTTTTACAAATTCTCAATATCATATTCCTTCAACTTCCTGTACAGTGTTCTTTCACTTATTCCCAGGTCAAGTGACGCATCTCTTCTTTTTCCACGATGTTTTTTCAATGCTTTTATGATAAGTTCTTTTTCTTTATCCATAATGCTCAGTGATTCTTCTACCTCTTCATGTTGCTGTATCGTATTGTTATTTTCATTTCTTAAAATAACAGCGGTGTTTTGTTTGAAAGAAGGATTACTGCTAACAGGCGCTAATTCTTTTACAGGGTTATTGCTGCTGTTGTCAGTAAATACCGGTGCATGTTGTGCAAGAGAAGGATTCTGTAAAAGATCGAAGAACATTTTCTTCAGTTCATTCACATCCTTTTTCATGTCAAAGAAAAGTTTATAGAGTATATCTCTTTCATTGGCAAACTCGCTATGGCTTACTACGCCTGTACCGTTGCCACTAGTGAGTACCGGTAGCCTTGTATAATTATGGTCGGGTAGGAATGACCTGAGTTGTTCTGCGTTTACGTTTTTATCCCTGCTTAAAACAGATATCTGTTCAGCGATGTTCTTAAGCTCCCTTACATTTCCCGGCCATGAATAATTGATAAGAATATTTTTTGCTTCATCACTTAATTGTACCGATGTGGTTTTATAACGATCAGCAAAGTCAGTAGCAAATTTCCTGAACAACAAAATGATATCTTCCTGGCGATCCCTTAATGCAGGTACTCTTATCGGAACGGTATTCAAACGATAATAAAGATCTTCCCTGAATTTTCCATTGTGCGTGTATTCCAATAGCTCTTTATTGGTTGCTGCAATAACCCTTACATCTGTTTTTTGCACTTTGCTGCTGCCTACGCGGATGTATTCGCCTGTTTCCAATACACGCAATAGCCTCGCTTGTGTACCCAATGGCAATTCACCGATCTCATCCAAAAAAATAGTACCACCATTCACAGTTTCGAAATAACCTTTGCGGCTATCAACGGCCCCGGTAAATGATCCTTTTTCATGGCCAAATAATTCTGAATCGATCGTGCCTTCAGGAATAGCGCCACAGTTGACTGCAATAAATGGATTGTGCTTTCTTGCTGAAAGCGAATGAATGATCTGTGAAAAAACTTCTTTACCTACGCCGCTTTCTCCGTTTATCAAAACGCTCAGGTCGGTATTGGCCACTTGTACGGCTACATTCAATGCATGATTGAGTGCAGGTGAGTTGCCGATAATGCCGAAACGGTTTTTTATTGATTGTTGATCCATACCCCCTCCGCCCCCTAAAGGAGGAACTTGGTTTAAAATTGTTTACCCCTCCGCCCCCTGAAGGGGGAACTGGGTTTAAAATTGTTTAATGTTCTTTTCGATTGTTTGAAGTACACAATCTATATTTTGTTTAATGTCTTTGTTTGTGAAACGAATCACTTTTATTCCTAAGTTTTCTAAATCTTTTTGTCTTATCTCATCGTTTGCTTTTACGTCTTCAAGATTATGAATACTGCCATCTATTTCTATAATTAATTTTTCAGAATGACAATACAGATCTGCGATATAGTTTGAAATAGGATGTTGTCTTCTGAATTTTAATGTTGGAAATCTATCTCTCAAAATTCCCCACAATATCATCTCCTCATTCGTAACATTATTTCTTAATTTTTTTGCAAGCTCAAAAATAATTGGGCTGGCTCCGTAAAACATATTCTCTTTCATCACTATTTCTTTTACCTCAGAAAATAAAAAACTCTCCGAACCGTGAACTCCAAAGTTCCCCCTTTAGGGGGCGGAGGGGGTTGCCGGTTTTCCCAATAAAGTTCCTGCTGTGCAATGGGTGATTTTAACGTATACATAATCTCCCTTTTTGTAATTCTCTTTCGGAAAAACCACTACCTTATTCTGCTCATTCCGTCCATGCAACTCATCTTCATTTTTTTTCGAAGTACCTTCTACTAACACTTTGAAAGTCTTGCCTACATCTTTCTTCATACTTATTAAAGAATGATCACGATACAATGCAACCAGTTCCTGCAGCCTGCGTTTTTTTGTTTCCAATGGCACATCATCTGCAAAACGTCGTGCAGCAAGTGTGCCCGGCCTTTCTGAATAAAAATATAAATAAGCAAGATCATATTTGCAGTATTCCATCAGGCTCAGCGATTCCTGGTGATCTTCTTCTGTTTCGGTACAAAACCCGGCGATCATATCAGTAGATATACCACAATCGGGAATGATCTCCCTGATGCGGTCAACCTTGGCTATATACCATTCACGGCTATATGTTCTGTTCATCATTTGCAAAACACGTGTGCTGCCACTTTGTACAGGCAGATGAATGTAATTGCAGATGTTCTCGTATTTTTTTATGGTAAACAACACATCGTCTGTAATATCTTTTGGATGTGATGTAGAAAAACGAACTCTTAATAAAGGTGAGATCAATGCAACTTTTTCCAGTAGCTGGGCAAATGTTACAATGGTATCTGTTTGTTCATTGATCCAGTAGTAGCTGTCAACATTTTGTCCAAGCAATGTTACTTCGCGATAACCATCATTAAAAAGTGTTTCGCATTCGCTAATGATGCTCTCAGCACTGCGGCTTCTTTCACGGCCACGGGTAAACGGCACAACGCAAAACGAACACATATTGTTGCAGCCACGCATGATGCTTACAAACGCATTCACGCCGTTGCTGTTGAGGCGGATAGGAGCGATGTCTGCATAAGTTTCATCGCGGCTCAATAATACATTTACTCCTTTTTGTCCGCTACTGGCCTCTTCTATTAACGATGGGAGGCTGCGATAAGCATCCGGGCCCACAACGATATCCACTAATTTTTCTTCTTCTAAAAATGCGCCTTTCAATCTTTCAGCCATGCAACCCAGAACGCCGATGATCAATCCGGGCCTGGAACGTTTCATTTGCCTGAATTCAGTTAAACGCTTACGTACTTTTTCTTCGGCTTTTTCCCTGATTGAACAGGTGTTGATCAGGATAAGATCGGCCTTATTTGTATCGGGAGTGGCACCAAATCCATCGGCTTGTAAAATAGAAGCCACAACCTCACTGTCAGCAAAATTCATTGCGCAACCATAGCTCTCAATATAAAAATGCTTTTGATGGTCGTTAGCAGCTATATCGGGTTGCACAAAAGCCTCGCCCTGCCTTGATTCATCATGTGCCTTATCTAACATCAATTCCTGCATGAACAATTAAAAATTTGAGCGGCAAAGATAGGTTATTTCGGAGGATTTGTGACAGGATGGCAGCTAATTTGCTGATTTGAAAATTTGAAAATTAAGAGATCCTTACAAAATGGAATGATCTTTCATCTTCAAATCTTCAAATTTTCAATCGCCAAATCAAAAAGCTTTTATTAACTGAATATGTACATTGTTACCATCTGCAGAAACCGCATAAGAAACACTTGCCGTGATCAAATTATAAGGGCATAGGATAATTCCTCCTCCATAACCGCTGTGCCATTTATCAGAAGATTCTCCATCGAGCCAAACCCGGCCAATATCATATAAGGCAAAGAATCCGATCTTTCCGTTGTAGAGATAGGAGTGAACCGGGCTTATCCATTGTAATTCATTTTGGGCATATGCCGTACTGTTACCATAATACCGCTCCCTGCGGTATCCCCTTAAAGTTTCTGAGCCACCGATATTATTATATTGGTAAAAAAGCGGGTTACCAACAAGCGTTGAACCTGCAGCTTTGAGGGCAAGTACAAATTTTTTTGTAAGAGGAACGTAAATATTTGCTTCGGTGGTAAATCTTGCAAAACTGTTTTTACTGTTCCTTAAATTATTTGTGAATTCGGCACCTGTAAGAAAACTAATTCCTTTTGTTGGCAAAATAGAATCGTTCAATACCTGGTACAGGTAATCAACATTAACGCCGGCAAACCCATTGTTCTTATAAAAATGAGGCAGGTTGCTATAACTTGTTTTGGCAACGTAGCGGGTAGTATCGTCTCTAATATCTATTCCTTCATAAAAGCCGTTGATGGACACTTTATGATGTTTTCCAAAAACCCTTTCCACACCTATACTTCCCAGGTAGTTGCTGCTGCGCATACGGTTGAAATCAGGGTCATCATTTATTTTTTTTGTTTCATTTCCCAATCCAAAGAAATTGGTCCAATCTTATAAAATCATAGTTTGCATAAAATACGCCATCCCATTTCCCCAATAATTTCGTGAACCTGCTTCTATAGGTAGCGCTGAAAGCGTTTTGTGTTATTGAATAATTTACACCAAAGAATTGTGTAAAACCATAAGGTTCTTTACGCCATTTGTTTTTTGTGACGAGATAATTAATTCCGATGAATAACCTGTCAGCACGGTTGTAAAATAAATTTCCTTTAAAACCTCTCTTGTCAAATTTATACGCATGGTATTTAAATGCATGAATCGCTGAATCTGATGAAATATGTAAAGATGTTTCTTTTGTTTTTTTGAATTCATTTTTTGCATCATCATAGATCTCTGTTTTATGACCAAATCCTTTTACATGTGATGCATCCGTAAACTTATCCTTATCATTTCCCCCAATGAGCCTTACACTAATGCCTTTGTTCACATCGCCGCTTACCTCGTATTGATCTTCGCCACCCAGGCCATATAATCTTATTTCAAAAGTTTCGTGTTTATAAAATGTTCTTGAATAAAATGGTTTGTCCTTTATTTTTTCTTTATCGGTGATCTTATAAATATTTACTTCAGTAATGCCGTCATGCAGCCTTTTTACTTCAAACAATTCCCTGTCGTATGAACCGGTTATGTCAACAGCTTTTGCAAGTACCTTATAATATTTTTCTGCATATTCCAATAAATGATCGCGGCGTGACTTTAATTTAGATGCGATCTCCGGCCCTGAAATATTGTATACTTCAGGCGGTAATAATTTGATAGCACTGTCTATAACATGATCGGTTAGCAGCTTTTGAATATCGGCTGCAGTTTCTTTCCATTGTGTAAGTGAAAGGCTGTTCAATAAATGCCTGTCGAGGTTGCGTGCAGGATAATTAAATGCATTCACATTGTGTATGTGATGTTTAAATGTTTGAAGATGTTTTATCCGTGCAGCACGTTTTGCAGAGCCAACCAGATATCCATCAAACAAAGTATACACCTGGTCACGGTCGCGGGGAATGGGTTCATAGATCGTTTTTTTTCCTTCTTTCATTTCGGCCCATCGCCATTGGTCTTCGTGCCGGCCCCAATCGCCAATCACCATATCAAAAAGTCTTGCTTTTAAAAATGCTTTTTGATCTACACTTCTGTCATTGTCCTCATGAATTTTTTCCAGCATTTTATCCGTACTCTTAATGTCTTTTGCATTGCCAAAGTTTGGGGCAGTTGTCCAGTTCTCATCGGGCCTTTGTTCAAAAAGATAAAGATCATCACCGATCCTGTCATTGAATTCACCCAATGCTTTTTGTTTTGGAATATAATAGATCTGTGGATTGGTATGATACATTCCAATAGCTTCTGCCATTGGTGCGATGGTAAGCGCTGAATATGGATGTGCAATGGATGTCTGGTCATTGGCAAGATCTTCTATAAAACTTCCCTTTGTAATCGGAGGTAATGCGCCTGCAAATGTTTTATCAATACTTCTTAAAACATATTCACGATTATTTTTATCCCTGAGCTTTAAAGATTTTGTTTGCCTGCTGCCGCCTACTTCATAGGGGGTGAGTCCACCGGCCAATGTATCCAGCATCGCAATTTTAAAAGTAGTGGGTGTTGTCCATTCCTTCCGGTAATGTTTTCCCCATAGTGACTGATAAAATCTACTCTTTTTATATTCTTTCCCCGCAACTACTGTTTTATAATGTATGCTGTCGGCAACCTGTGCCTTAGCAGAATTAATGCTGTTGCCCCATATAAATGCAATAATTACAATGGATATTAAAATTTTTCTAATCAAAATCTAAAAATTATTTAGATATAAGGTTTAGAAAATCATGCCAAGGGAAACGGGGGAGTAGGTGAGTATGTGAATAACATAGTAAGCCAAAGAAGGGTACTCCAATTTATCCGTTTAAGAATAGCTTTTTTATTCGAATAATTCGTACTAAAAATTCGTGTTGTTAACTAATTCTTTTGTAGTAATTGCTTGTTCAACCAACTATCCTTAACCGGTATTATCCAGTTTTCAACGAGTTGTTTTTTTGTAAGCACCGTATTGTTGAAGTACAAAGTATCTTCATTAACAAAATTATTTTCTACGGCGTATTTGAATTGTGATAATGGAATGAGTTCTACTTTTTCTTTTACAATGAATGCAAGTGATTGCCTGTCGAAAAGATCTACCTTGTATTTTGATTCAATTGCTTTTATCAATCTTACAGAACTATCGGTACTGCATCCGCTGACACCCGTCGCCGTTTCATCGGCCATAAAAACAATGAATCTTCCAAAAAATAAATTGGCAAAACCTTTTACCGGTGCACCATGACTGTTCCAGCCTTGTACAAATTCTTTGAACATATCTTCCAGTTCAAATGCCTCGGCCATAAAGAAAAGCCGACTGGATTGGTAAATCCAAACCCTTGAACTATCATTAAAATCTTCCGGTAAATGTTGTTGAATGTCGAGATCCATGATGCAAAGTTAAGTGTCTTTGCAGTGATTATTTATAAAAATACCACTGATTCACTGATTGGTTTAAAATGAAATGTATTTTAATCAGTGAATCAGTGGCAATAAATTATTTTAACGAAGCTGCTACCAATTCCGCAATATCCAACACCTGCACTTCATCTTCTTTTTCCTTATTCTTTACACCATCTGTAAGCATTGTATTGCAAAAAGGACAGGCAGCTGCAATGATATGGGCACCTGTTTCAATCGCTTCATTGGTCCTTTCAAAATTAATTCTTGTTGTTCCTTTTTCTTCTTCTTTAAACATTTGTGCACCACCTGCGCCGCAACACAATCCATTGCTGCGGCAACGTTTCATTTCTACCAGTGCAACATCCATTGCTTCCAGTACTTTGCGTGGAGCTTCATAAATATCATTGGCACGGCCCAGGTAACAACTATCGTGATACGTGATCTTTTTTCCTTTGAATGTGCCGCCTTCCAACATCTTGATCTTGCCTTCGTCTATCAGTTGCTGTAAAAATGTAGCATGATGTATTACGTCATAATTGCCACCAAGAACGGGATATTCATTCTTTAAAATATTAAAACAATGCGGGCATGCTGTTACGATCTTTTTAATTTCATAACCATTCAGTATTTGAATATTCTGGTAGGCCATCATTTGAAACATGAACTCATTGCCTGCACGCCTGGCAGGATCGCCGGTACACATTTCCTCATTACCAAGAATGGCGTACTTAATACCGATCTTATCAAGTATGGTTACAAATGCTTTTGTGATCTTTTGTGCACGCTGATCAAAACTTCCCGAACAGCCCACCCAGAATAACACTTCCGGTTGCTCGCCCTTTGCTAAAAACTCAGCCATTGTTGGTACATGCATATTTCTGATATATTTGTACGACAAAGTAAACAACATTTTATTTTCCGTAGCATTTAATTTTACAAATTAATCAGTCTTTTGAAAAAACTACTAAAGAAGATCACGAACTGGGAAGCATGGCCTTTCAAATTGATTTACGCACCCCTGGTACCGGTTTGGACCTGGTACATGATCAGGTCGGGCGCTGTTTGGTTCTTTACACCAAGTAATCCAAAGATCACGTTTGGCGGCATGGATGGTGAGCCCAAAAAAGAAATGTATGACCTGCTTCCTGTGGGTTCGTTTCCCACAACATTCAATGTATTGCCTTCCGACAGTATCGAAGATGTGATGAAAGAGATCAATGCCAAAGGAATAAACTTCCCGCTGATCGTTAAACCTGAAATGGGCGGGCAGGGGATCCTGTTTCGCAAAATCGATAATAAAGAAGAGCTGCAGCATTATCACAACCTGGTGCCGGTTGAATACATTGTACAACGCATGGTGCATTATCCCGTGGAAGTAAGCGTTTTTTATATCAGGCATCCCAAAGATGAAAAAGGAATTGTAACCGGCTTCCTGCACAAAATACCCTTAAACGTTGTGGGAGATGGAAAGCATACATTGGAGCAATTGATCCAGCAACATCCAAAAGCGGCCAAGCGGGTAGGTGAGTTGCACAGCAAACACAAGGCAAACTGGGAAAAAATCATTCCTGCGAACGAAAAATACATTTTAAGCTATGCGGCCAACCATAACCGTGGGGCTCATTTTGTTGACCTGAAAGATCATATTGATGAAAAGCTGGTTGCTGTATTCGATAAGATCAGTCATGACGTAAATGATTTCTATTATGGCCGTTACGATATCATGTGTGAAAGCATAGAAGCCTTAAAGAATGGAACAGGATTTACCATACTTGAATATAATGGCTGTGGCGCCGAACCCAATCATTTTTATGATACCGGTTATACATTGATCAGGGCATACAAAGAAATACTTAAACACTGGAAGGCACTCTATACAATAAGCCGGTACAACCGAACACAGGGCGTAAAACCTTGGCCATTTATGAAAGGATTTAAATTCAGGGAGGAAACGAAAGCATTGTATGTGATTATGAAGAAGGCGGATGCGAGAATAGGCTAAAAGCTTTAAGCTGCAAGCTACAAGCTGTGAGCCATGAGTTGGTCTCACGCTTTTTAAGGTTATTAAATATTTGATGTTATATAAAAGATTTCGAATTGTTGATTCCAACTTGAAGCTTGAGGCTTGCCGCTTTGAGCTCATAGCTCGCAGCTCACAGCTCAAAGCTTGCTAAAAGGCATCACCATGCGTCTTCTTAATAATCATGTTTGTTAAAGCCGGAAGCCGCTTCATCACCCCCACAAACAAATTCGTTACCCATATCTTTCCAAAAAAACGTTGAATGATACGCCCTGTTTGTAATCGTTTGCCAAATGTTTGTTTCCATTCTTTTGAATAATTTGTTTCCATCTGATCACGGCTGATCTTTGCATTTAAAAATTCATCAATATAAATGGAAGCGATCTTTCCTGCATGCATGGCCATGCTCATGCCGTTGCCGCAGAGCGGGGTAATGAGGCCTGCAGCATCGCCGATCATCAATACATTATTTTCTACTGCTGTTTTTTGTTGAAATGATATTTGTGAAATAGAAAGGGGCGTTCTATACAATTTTTTACAGTTTAAAAAAATGTTTTTCAAATGTTGATTCTGGCTTAAAATGTTTCTTTCCATTTCATCGATAGAATTGTTACTTTCTTTCAGGTTGGCCGCATTGGTAAGATAACAAAGACAATATTTATCATCTTCAATCTTTGACATACCGCAATAACCTTTTTTGAAATTATGCAACACAATTGTATCAGCCGGAAAGCTTGTTTGTATATGATATTTTACAGCAATGAAATTGTTTAATTTATTAGGTGATCGTTGAACAAAATCACGTTTCCATTTTATATCAATATTGCTGCGCTTGCCAAAACTGCCACAACAAACCTTGCTTTTAAAATTTCCTTTGGAACTTGTTATTTCAAAATGATCATTTTTGAAAATGGCATCTTCCGCCTTACAATTTTCTAAAAGGTTAACACCTGATTCCAATGCAATTGTTTTCAATGCGTCATCAATTTTATAACGACTTATACCAAAACCACCCAATGGGAGATCATGTTTTAATTCATTGCCATTGGGTGCGCTTACGATCAGTTTTTTAATCAAGGGCAATTGCATTTCATTAAGTGGCAAGCCAAGTTGTTCAAGATAATTCCAGCTTTCCATGCTGATGTATTCGCCGCAAACTTTGTGAAAGGGATATGTTTCTTTTTCAAATAAAATAACAGCGTGACCTTGTTGGGATAATTTAATTGCAAGACTGAGCCCGCCGAGCCCGCCACCAATGATGGCACAATCATAAAAATTTTCATCCTTCATGTTTGCATACAATTAAATACCTGAATGCCCATTTCCATTGTATCGTATAATGAGTGATGCCGGCGGCTTCAAAAATTTTCTTCCATTCTTCCTTTGTAAAGCCACGTGCAACAGAAAGTGGGGCATCGTTCTTTACAAGGTACGATTTTGAAAAAAAACGGGTGAGCCATTTGATCAAATAATAGGCGAGGGTGTTGCGTTGGAGGTCGTTGATAAAAAAACCTTTGCTGGAATTATGTTTCATCCATTTCATCATGTTTATCAATTCTTCTTCTTTAAAATGATGGCAAAACAAGGATGAAAAAACAATGGCAGGTTTCTTAGCCGAAAGATCAACAGTTGAATAATCACTGGTGATCCATGATGCAGGCAGCAAGGGATATTGTTCCTTTGCAAACTCAATACATGAATCCTTTATATCGATACCAATAAAATTTGATTTGATATTATTTTTATTGCACCAGTTATTGATCGCCTGTAAATTATCGCCGCCGCCGCAGCCGATCTCACAAACAGATAATGTTTCGTCATCTTTCTTGCCTGTTATTTTTTTGATGCCATCAATTGAAATTGCGTGACCGCCTAAAAGCGTATTTACTGTATTTAACTCCTTCATGTTTTGCTTTATGTCGGCAAAAGGGATATTGTCATTATCCAGCAATTCCTTTTTATATGAACGAAGTTTTAAACTAAGCATAGGTAGCAGTAAATGTTTCCATGGTAAGCCCGGGGCCAAATGCAGCGCCGAAGACCAATGCCGGTTTTTGTGGAGGAGCTGTATTGAATGCTGAGAGTATTTTTTTTAATACAAATAAAATAGAAGCAGAACTCATATTGCCATAATCATTTAATACTTCATAGGCATATTTCAAATTACAGGGATCGATATCGAGACTTGAACAAATACTTTGTAATATCTGTTTGCCACCGGGATGAATGCACCAATGTGTGATAGCTGATACATCTTCTTTAGCAGCTTCCATTGCTTTTGTAACAAGTCCTTTAAAATCTTCTTTAATAAGCGCAGGAACATAACCTGTAAGCGTCATTAAAAAACCTTTTGAAGAAACTTCCCAGGCCATTTCATTTTTTCCTTTAAAGGAAACATCAGAGAAAAAACTATTTAGCCTGATGCCTTTTTCTTTGCTATTGTCATTTTGTACAAGTATGGCAGCAGATCCATCGCCGAATAACAGCGATGCGGTCATATTATCTATTGATATTGTTTTTTGAAAATGCAGCGTACACAATTCCGTACAAACAACCACCACATTTGCATTTTCGGTGCTTTTGCAAAATGAATCTGCGAGTTTCAATGCATGCACTGCTGCATAACAACCCATGAAATTTACCGATGTCCGCATGATGCTGTTTGGAAGGTCCATCATGTCCATCACCTGCAGGTCGAGCCCCGGCGCACTGATGCCGGTACAGCTTACCGTTATTAAATGAGTGATCTCGTTTTTATTGATCCTTCCTTTGATGCAATCTTCAATGGCTTTTACTGATAATGGCGCAGCATGTTCCATGTACAATTGCATTCTTTGTTCAAGCCCCGGAAAAGGTTCCAGGTCATCAGCCTGCGGAAACAAAACCCTTTTTGAAGGACAGTTATTAAAATCCGGGATCACTGAATAGCGATTGCTGATACCGCTTTGACGATACATGAATTTCAGCTTTCTTGTTTCATCTTCGTTTTTACAAAATACTTTATCTGCAAATGAAAATAGTTCATCCTGGTTGTATTTGTTAGCGGGTACAGCTGTTGCTATTGAAATTATTTTGCTCAATACTTTTCAATTAAGAATAAATAAATAAATGAAGCGTTGGTAAAAACAGAGGCGATCATATTCATGCGCATTGTATTTTTAAAATTTGCTTCATTCACAGAATGATAAACTTTATAGAACCACCACAAAAAATATACGAGTACCGGAAACAGGAAGATCTGTATCATGATGAAATGATCGAGCTCAAGATTAAGCGAAAGGAAAATGCCAAGTGCGATCATCGCCATTGCATATACAACAGCAGTAAATACAAATGTTCCCCTGTAACCTAATTTGTAACTGATTGTAATAACGCCATCTTCCTTATCCTGCATGTGCTGATAAATTTGTGTAAGCGGGTAAAAGCCACCAACAAGCAGCGATGCAGCAACCATGCCAACCAACGGTACATCCAGTGTTTTAGCGGCACTGCTTCCATGCATCACTAAAAAGAATACCAGCCCGCCCTGGAAAATGATGACCGTTAAATATCCCAATACTGGATACTTTTTTAAACGAATGCCACGATAACTATAAGCCCTTGATGCGGCAATAAAGGCTAAAACTCCTGTTAAAAAATATATGCTTATAAATGCACTTGCAATGAGTGCTGATATGTCAAGAAAAACAGATGCGTAAAATAATTGCTTCGTTGGTTGTTTGGGATTTTTTATACCGCCGATGCTTGCTGTATCACGATCCATATAACTGTTATAACCATTGCTGGCAGGATATACCAGCAAATGTAGTATTACAAATATAAGTATAGCATCACCCGGTATAATGTCGGCTGTCTGACTAAGCGATAACCAAAATACCGGCATCAAAAAAAAAGAAAAATGAAATCGCAGCAATTGTATAGTAGATGACCTAAGCATATTTTTTACCGCTGTAAATTTAATCTTAATTAATGATGGAATAATTGTTGTAAAAAGATTTGCAACGTTTACGCTGGAAAACCGTTTATACAATTAAACGTGTTTCAGATTTTAAATAGATTACGTTATGAAAAGGAAAAGGTTGTTTTTATTAGCATGTTTATTAAGTTGTTTTGTTAATACAAAGGCACAAAAAGAAATGAAGCCAAGCGATGATGGCAGCAAGGTTCATTTTGTGATCAAAAATTTCGGTATCAAAACAGGGGGTGATTTTTCCGGACTCAAGGGTACTATAAAATTTGATCCTAAAAATCCTGCAGGTTCATCTTTTGATGTAACGGTGAATTCATCTACCATTGATACGGATAATGGTTCACGTGATGGACATCTTAAAAAATCAGAATATTTTGATGTAAAACAATATCCAACCATTCACATGGCCAGTACAAAAGTACAGGCTACTGTAAAACCAGGTAGGTATATATTTACGGGTAACCTTACTATTAAGAAAACAACAAAGCCAATTTCATTTCAATTTGTTGCTGAAGAAAAAGACGGTGGTTATTTATTTACTTCCGACAATATTCCACTCAACCGAAGGGATTATGGTGTTGGTGGCAGCAGTGTTTCAATGGCGGATGAATTGAAACTTACCCTTAGTGTATTAGCGAAATAGTTAAGGCCTCACGCAAAGCAAATAAGATTCGCAAAGGACGCAAAGGTTTTTTCTGCTTTTGTATTTGATCTTTGTGTCTTTGCGTGGAATAATTCATGTATCTTATCTTTGACCCATGCCTAAACTTCTACGTGTTCTCCTCTGGGGATTAATGATCAGCTTTCTCGGCTCACTTCCTTTGGGTACATTAAATGTAGCTGCTATGCAGATAGGCATCGCTGAAGGTTATTATTATGCAATGCTTTTTTCAATTGGTTCATTGTTGGTAGAAATGATCTATGTAAGAATATCACTGGTTGGTATTAGCTGGATACAAAAGCAGGTACGCCTGATGAAGATCATGGAATGGATAACACTCTGTATCATTGTTATACTGGCCATCGGTAGTTTTTATGCAGCATATAACAGTACGGGAAAAGAACAGATTCATATCTGGGACGAAGTAAATGTGAACAGGTTTTTACTGGGAGCGGGTATGTGTGCCATCAACCCGGTGCAAATACCATTTTGGTTTGGCTGGAGCACCGTATTATTCTCAAAAAAAATACTGGAGCCGGTAAAGGCCCAATACAACAGTTATATTATTGGTATCGGCCTTGGTACTTTAGCCGGTAATTGTGTTTTTATTTTCGGTGGTAAACTCATTGTAGAAAGAATATCCGGAAGCCAGCAATACCTCAACTGGGTGATCGGTGGCATTTTCGCACTTACTGCTATTATACAATTGTGGAAGATCTTAGCACATAAAGATGCGGTGGATAAGATCCAACATCTACATGATACAGATCGTGAAAAAGTGGCAGAATAAACGATAATAAACGGATACGGGATACGGGATGCAGGATAGCGCTACAAAATTTGTAAACTTATCCTGCATCCCGTATCCCGTATCCACTCTCTTTCTTATTCGTGAATAACAAGTATCGGCATCTTACTATGATGCGACAAACGCTTCGTTTTACTCCTATGGAATATATTCTGCATAAAAGAATGATGCTTTTGAATAGCAATGATCAGGTCAATATCCCTGTCATTGGCAAACATTTCCAAAGCTTCATCTACATCATAGATGCGCATAAAATAAAACTGGGGATCATAATCTGATAATAATTTCCTCATGTCCTGCTTCTCATTTTCGTAATGTTCTGTAAGGGATATATAATGGTCCTTATCTACATTCACCACGTGAAGTTGTGGTTTATGAATGCTTAAAAATTCTTTGATCGGTCCTGATGGGGTCGTGTTGTAAGTATCTTTAAAATCGGAAGCCAGCATTACATTGCTCATCTGGTTAAAGCTGGCACTTTCAGGTACAATTAATACCGGGCAGGCTTTTGTTTGAGCCATTTTCAAAGTATTGCTTCCAAAGAAAGCCTGTGCCAGGCCGGTTTTGCCGGTAATGCCCATGATAACAAGATTTGCTTTCAGGTGACGTGCTGTTTTTTCCAGGCCTTCAATAAAATCAGCATCATGCGTGGCAAGCGTTTCTATTTTTACAGGAAAAAGTTTTGACAGTTCTTTTTGTAACAGCTGAAGCCGGTCAGTGAACTCAGATTCATCAGCTGCTTTTGCATAACTATGGTATAAAGTAAGGCTAACGCCATAGTGCCCGGTAAGTAAACCGCATGCATATCTTGCAGCATTCAATGATGTTTCAGAAAAATCTACAGGTACAATAACTGTTGTCATGATGATTTATTTAGGAATAAAGTAAATAGAAATTAAATATAGATAAATTTCGGTATAAATAATTTGAAGATTTGAAGATTTGAAGATGGGTCGATTGAGAAAATCATACAATTTGAAGAATTTTAATCAGCTAATTTTCAAATCTTCAAATTTTCAAATCACTCCATTTCCTGCGCCCACTTATCCCTGTCACTGGGGCTTAATTTCCACGGTGCAAAATTGTTTTCAATATTGCTGAACATGCCGTTCCATTCCTGTGGTGCATTGCTGTCTTCCATGATGAGGCTGCGGCGAAGTTCAATAATAATATCAAGCGGGCTGATACTAACAGGGCATTCCTGCACGCAGGCGTTACAGGTAGTGCAGGCACGAAGTTCTTCTACAGTAATATAATTATTCAATAATGTTTTGCCGTCGTCTTTAAATGAACCATTCGCATTGATGTTCTTACCTACTTCTTCCAACCTGTCGCGGGTATCCATCATGATCTTTCTTGGACTTAATAATTTACCGGTAATATTTGCCGGGCAAGCAGCAGAGCAGCGCCCGCATTCTGTGCAACTATACGCATCCAGTAAATTTTTCCAACTCAGGTCAAATACATCTTTGGCGCCGAATTTCATAGGAGCAGCTTCGCCTGTAGGAGCCAGTTCGGGTTGCATCATGTACTTAACTTCATTTTGCACATTTTCCATATTGTCCATCTTGCCATTGGGTTCAAGCCTTGCATAATAAGCATTGGGGAACGCAAACAAAATGTGCAGGTGCTTGCTGTAAGGCAGGTAATTCAGGAAAATAAAAATGCCGGTAATGTGCAGCCACCAGCAGGTTCTTTCAATGGCGATCAATTGTACAGCAGAAAAATTTTTGAAAAGGGGAGCGATCATTCCTGAAAAAACAAAGTCGCCTGTTTCACGATAATGCTCATTGCCACCCTGTAATTGTAAGGCACGGTCAGTAGCATTCATGGTAAGGAACAGCGTCATCAATATGATCTCTGTCATTAAAATATAATTGGCATCGCTGCGTGGCCAGCCATCAAGATCCTTACTAACGAAACGTTTTAGTTTTAATATGTTCCTTCTTATTAAAAAGATGATACAAACAGTAAGTACACTTATCGCCAGCCATTCAAAGAAATTGATCACGAATTTGTAAAAGCCAACGGGAAGATAGCCAAGGAACAAACGATGGGTACCAAATAAACCATCGAGCCCGATCTCCAGTACTTCAATATTGATGATGATAAAGCCTGCATAAATGAAAAAATGCATGACCGCCACCAACGGGTTACGGAACATTTTCTTTTGCCCGAATGCAAGCAGGAGCAGGTTTTTCCAGCGAAGGCCGGGGTTGTCTTTCAGGTCCTCGTCTTTTCCAAGAAGAATATTACGTCTTATCTGCATAATATTTTTAGTAAACAACCAAACGGAAAAGCCCGCCAGTAATGCAAATGCTGCTTGTTGTAGATAATGCATAACACTCAATTATGAGGGCTAAGTTAAAGTATTTAGGATTTAATATTGAAGATTGAATAATTTTGTGTTTCACGCAAAGAGGCAAAGATTCGCAAAGACCGCAAAGATCCTTTCCTGCTTTTGTATTTGATCCTGGCGACTTTGCGTGAAATCCTTTTTTAAAATATTCAACCAGATGATCCTCGATAAACAAACAGCCGATAACAAACTCCGCCGCATGGCACTGGAGGTTGCAGAAAGAAACCATGATACAAAAGAACTCATCCTTATTGGTATAAAAGAGAACGGCATTTTTATCGCACAAAAAATAAAAGAATATTTAAAGGATGTATTTAAAGGAAATATTGAATTAATGGATCTCTGGCTTGATAAAAAAAACCCTGATGAAATAAAACTAAGCGGCAAAATTGATTTTAATGATAAATCTATTCTGCTGATTGATGATGTTGCAAACAGCGGTCGCACCATGTTGTATGCATTGAAACCATTACTCCGGCAATTGCCAAAACAAATTCAAACACTGGCACTCGTTGAACGTACACATAAAAAATTCCCGGTAGCTGTTGATTATGTTGGTCTTTCTGTGTCTACAACTTTAAAAGAAAATATCGTTGTAGAAGTGGCGGAAGGAGAAGTTATAGGGGCATGGCTCAAATAATTTAAGATCTAAAATGTAAGATATAAGATTTCCTTCAATTCGTTAGTATGTTCAATTATTTAATACACTTCAATTCTAAAAACATCTTAGATCTTAAATCTTAGATCATACATGTTAGAGATTTCAAATTAAAAAAGAACCACCCCATGAGCCAGGCCTTTGTAAAAGAAAGTGATGAACAATGGTTGCATGAAGTACAACCAACTTTAGCTGCGCTGATCGTTTATCTTACAAGAGAGAATAATGGTATCAGGGTGTATGAAGTAAAAAATACAATTGAGAAGGAGAGGGAGGTGCATCATATGAGTAATGGACTTTCGTATGCGAAGGATAAGCAAGGTTTGTGGGAAATAGCTTAAAATCTAAGATGTATTTAAATCTAAGATGTATGATGTAAGATCTAAGATATCCTTCAATTCGTTTGAATGTTCAATTATTTAATATATCTCAATTCTAAAAACATCTTAGATCTTAAATCTTAGATCTTACATGTATTAGAAGCTTACGAGGTTAAACCTCATCTTCCCATTCGAATATTCCAAAGATGGTGTTGGAAACTTAAGAATGTTCAAAATGCTCAACACAAATTTTATCCCTTTCTTATTTGTTTTAATTTTTGTAAGATCAATATCCGGCGCCAGGTACCATTGACGGTAACGTTTGATATCTGTTCTTGAAAATTCTATATTGCCATTTTTATCTTTGCCAATATTTTCTGTTCCGCCAAACATTCCTTCTGCACCCGTCCCAATAGATACATTTAGCCAGCGTGGTATTTTTGAATGCGGAAAAAATGACCGAAGGTTTGTACTCAGCCAATAAGTTTGACCGTTGTAATCTTTTAAAAAACGTTCTACGTTTGTTTTGCCAAAGAGCTTATCGCTTCTTTTATTTAGCATCGGATCATCATAATGTTTTCGATGAAATGACCATTTGAATTGAATACGTTGTTCATCCCAGGCAAGTTCCTGCCCCACAACCAAACCGCTTCCAATAAAATTGGCGCCGATATCGCCCCAGCTCCATCCCCATTCACTACTGAATCCATCAAGCACTTCTATCACAGTTTGATAAACAGCGCCACTCATGCCACCGATCCATATGCGTTGTTTCCTGCTGATGCCGGTCCAGCGCCAAAGCTCCATACTTTCCCTGCCGGCTGCGTATGCACTAAATGCGTGGCCGATCTTATCGACCTGTTTCCATTCAGGAAAATCATTGAACACATGAAATTTACTTTGCGGATAATTTTTATACCAGGTAGCATACAAGCCAACCATGATGCCGCCGTAACCAACAACATTTGCGGCTGCAATAAATTTTACTCGTTTTTTATTGTAGGGATAGCCTGGTTCTGAAGAAGCTGTAAGGGATATTAATTTACCTTGTAATCCTTTATAAATATCAACGCTGTCTTTTATTATTTGGCTTGAGGATGTATCCTGTGAAAAGCCGGTTAAGCACATGAATGTTGCTATAAAAAAGCTCAGTATAGCTTTCTTCGTACAAGAGTGCGACGCCAATGAAGTTAAGTAAAGGCATGAAGCTGGGTTCATAAAAAACAAAAATAACAGTAAATGCGCTTAATCAGATACGAATAATATATTTTTGAAGATGTTAAACAACCAATTATGGAAAAAAATATACAGGAGAAAATAGACAAATGGCTGAATGGTAATTATGACCAGGCTACAAAAGATGGTATTAAAAAAATGCAGCAGGAAAATCCCGATGATCTTGCAGATGCATTTTATAAAAATCTTGAATTTGGTACAGGTGGCCTTCGTGGTATCATGGGTATTGGAACCAACCGCATGAATAAATATACAGTGGGCATGGCAACACAGGGTTATGCCAATTATCTTAAAAAATGTTTTGGTGATGATGTGAGCGTTGCGATCGCACATGATTGCAGGAACAACAGCGCCGACTTTGCTGATATCACTGCCAATGTGTTTGCTGCAAACGGGATAAAAGTTTATTTGTTTGAAGCATTGCGTCCTACGCCTGAATTGAGTTTTGCGATACGTTATTTCAAATGCAAGGGCGGTGTTGTGTGTACGGCCAGTCACAATCCAAAAGAATACAATGGTTATAAAGCATATTGGGATGATGGCGCACAAATGGTACCGCCACATGATAAGAATGTTATTATTGAAGTAGAAAAAATTGCGTCGGTAGATGATGTAAAATGGACAGGGGGCGGACAAAACATAACCATTATTGGAAAAGAAGTTGATGAAAAATATTTAGACATGGTGCAGGGCTTGAGTGTATACCCGGATGTATGTAAGGCGCAACATGATCTTAAGATCGTTTATACACCTATTCATGGTACAGGTATTATGTTGGTACCGCAGGCGCTTAGCCGCTATGGCTTCGACAATGTTCATATTGTAAAGGAACAAAGTGATCCAAATGGAAATTTTCCTACGGTGATCTATCCAAATCCTGAAGAAAAAGAAACCATGAGCATCGGCCTCAAACAAGCTGAAGCATTGAATGCAGATATTTTATTGGGAACGGATCCTGATTCTGACAGGGTTGGCATTGGTGTGAAAAACAATAAAGGCGAATGGATACTGATGAACGGAAACCAAACGGCCATGCTTGCTTTTAATTACATGATCGAAGCAAGAAAAGCAAAAGGCATTGCGAAGCCAAACGATATGGTGATAAAAACAATTGTTACCACAGATATGATCGATGTGATCGCCAAAGCAAGTGGCGTAAATTGTTATAATGTGCTTACAGGGTTTAAATGGATATCATCATTGATAAAAGAAAAAGAACCGAAGGAAGATTATATCATTGGCGGTGAAGAAAGTTTTGGATTGATGATCGGTGATAAGATCCGCGATAAAGATGCGGTGAGTGCGGTAACGATCATTTGTGAAATGGCGGCTTATGAAAAGAACAAGGGCCGCAGCCTGTTTGATAAACTGGTTGACCTGTATGTGCAATATGGTTTTTACAAAGAAAGTCTTGTAAGCATTACCAAGAAAGGAATGAATGGTGCAGCAGAGATCGGCGCCATGATGGAACAATACCGCAACAACCCGCCAAAAACAATTGACGGCGTACAGGTAAAAGAGATCATTGATTACAAATTACAGGTTGGCAGGAATATGATCAATGCAGAAACATGGAATATCAGTCTTCCCAAAAGTGATGTACTGCAATTTTGCCTGGCTGACGGAACAAAAATTTCTGCAAGGCCAAGTGGTACAGAGCCAAAGATAAAATTCTATTTCAGCGTGAATATGCCATTGGCAAATGCTTCGGAATTTGAAGCAACGGAAAAGAAACTGGATGAGAAGATTGCGAGGATTGAAAAAGAAATGGGACTTAATTGAGTTCTGAGTTATGAATGCTGAGTTGTGAGTTAAGATTTTAGTTTGGCGTTTATTGTTTGGTGTTCCGGGACTTTATGTTTTTTTACGGATTCTCAATTTTATAAAGGGGAAGAACTTCGAAGATTTCACTATTCACTTATGTTCAATAAAACAATCTGCATAGGAAAATTTTTAATATTGTTGTTGCTGTGCCTGCATAATAACGTACAGGCACAGCCGCCAACATTTAAACAAAAAGCCTTTGTCCTTATCCGTTTTCTCCAAAAAAATCATTACCAGCCATTGCAATGGAATGATACATCTTCAGCGATGCTTTACGATAAATGGTTGGAACGCCTGGATGAAGAGAAACTTTTTTTTACCCAAACTGATATCGCTTCACTTGAACCATACAAAACAAAACTGGATGATGAACTGCTTGGAAAGGACTGGAAATTTTTTGATGCATCCATAAATATTTATCGCAGGCGTGTACAACAGGTCGACAGTATTCTTCAAGTCCTTGTTGCAAAACCATTGGATTTTTCAAAACCTGATAATATTGTTTGGCCCTTTAATGATTATGCGGCCAATGAACAGGCGATTGCGCAGCGTTGGCAACGTTATTTAAAATGGCATGTGTTGGATGATGTGGCTGATGACCTCGCAGACGATAAGAAACCACTCAAAACAGAAATACCCGCAACTTTTACAAAAGACGAAGCTGCTGCAAGACTAAAAATCAAACGGCAGGAAACCAGTTATATTAAAAACCTGTTGAGCACACCTGCAACTTTTACAACCAATATGCAGGATGCTTATCTTGATTGCATCGCCTGGTGCTATGATCCACATACGGATTACATGAACCTTAATAAGAAAAAAGAATTCGAAACGGAAATGAGTGCGTCTGAATACAGCGCCGGTTTCGATTACGAGGAAAATGATAAAGGCGATAAAGTAATTGGTTTTTTACAACCCGGTGGAAGCGCCTGGCGCAGTGGCAAATTGCATACGGGGGATGTGATACTGAAAATAAAAACGAATGGAGTAGAAACAAGTGTAGAAGATATTTCTTCAGAACAATTAAATAAGATACTCAGTGGTAACAGCGAAGCAGATGTTGAAATAACGATTAAAACAGCAGCAGGCGAACAAAAAACAATAAAGCTTGTAAAAGAAAAAATAACAGACGAAGAAAGTATTGTAAAAAGTTATGTACTAAGAGGAATTAAAAATATTGCTTACATCAATCTTCCTGGTTTTTACAGTCGTGAAGATGATAGTTCGGAAGATATTAAATACGATGGTTGCGCCAATGATGTGAGCAAAGAAATTGTAAAGCTGAAAAAAGATTCTATTACCGGGTTGATACTTGATCTTCGCTACAATGGTGGAGGCAGTATGTGGGAAGCGATGCAGCTTGCGGGCATTTTCATTGATATTGGCCCCGTGGCTTCTATGAAAGGAAAAGATGGTAAGGCACATTTCTTAAAAGATCCAAACAGGGGCACTATTTACGACGGACCAATGATCGTTTTAATAAATGGAGCCAGTGCAAGTGCCAGTGAATTTTTAAGCGCCGCATTACAGGATTATAACCGTGCCATCATTATTGGAGGCACTACTTACGGCAAGGGAACAGCGCAGGTAGTGTTGCCAATGGATACAACCATAACTTCCGACAGCAGGCTTTCAAATGCAAATAATTATACAGACTTTGTAAAAGTAACGGAAGATAAATTTTACAGGATCAATGGAAGTACTACTCAATGGAAAGGCGTGATACCTGATATTGTATTGCCTGATATGTATTCCGATGATAGCTACCGGGAAAAAGCAAACAAAAGCGCTTTGTTGCCCGATAACAGTAAAGTGGGAATGTATGAAGCGTTAAAACCATTGCCTTTTCAACAATTAAAGACCAAAAGTGAGCAGCGTGTTGCAGCTGATCCTTATTTCAGGGCCATCACAGCTTTCACCAACTGGATGTCGCAAAACAGGAAAAGCCAGGACATACCGTTGCAATGGCCGGCTTATGCTGCGCATGCAAATAAATTGCTTGAAATGTTTAAACTGTTGAGCGAAGATGATGAGGAAGTAAAAAGTTCAGTGATAACAGTCAGCAACAATGCATTTGATAAGAGCCGTATCAGTATGTCATCTGCTAAGAGCAAAGAAATAAATGATGTATACTTAAAACATGTACAGGCAGATAAAACAGTGGAAGAAGCTTACCAGATAATGATGGACTGGATCGGTAAATAGAGGAAGAAATCAGTTATATTTGAAGTAATAACGTTACTCGTTTTCCGTTGTTCGTTTTTTTCGTTGAGCCTTCGAAACATTGAATCAAACTCTAAACTCTAAACTCATAACTCTTATGAAACGTATTTTACCCTTTTTAATTTTTGCTCTATTATTAAGCTGCAGTCAGAAATTATTCGCCCAGAATTTTGAAAACCCAGGTGAATACATGGATTATATCAGCAAACAACAAAACAATGTTTCAAAAAAATACATGGCCTATACCAGTGCATCTGCGCATGGCAAAAGGGCAAAGAAAGTGGAGAACCTGCGCAATTCACTTATGAATGAAGTACAGGAATCTAAAATGAATATCAATGCCATGCCTTCTTTCCAGGGCGATAAAAGTTATCGTGATACCGCAGTAAGTTTTATGAAACTGTATTATAATGTGCTGAATGATGACTATGGTAAAATCATTAACATGGAAGAAGTAGCTGAGCAGAGCTATGATGCCATGGAAGCTTATATGATGGCTAAGGACATGGTAGATAAAAAAATGGAGGAGGCCAATGACATGATGCAACTGGTTCAAAAAAGTTTTGCGGCTTCACACAATGTAAATCTTATAGATGGTAAATCAGAACTGGGTGAGATGATGAAACAGGTTCATGATATGAATGACTATTACAACGTAGTGTACCTTATCTTTTTTAAAGCATACAAAGAAGAAGTGTTTTTAATGGAAGCGATAGAGAAAGCAAATATCACCGGTATTGAACAACACAATAATTCTTTATTGAAATATGCAAATGATGGTCTTGAAAAATTGAAAGCCATAAAAGCTTTCCAGGGCGATAATTCAATAGTAGGGACCTGTCGTAACATGCTTAATTTTTATGTGAAAGAATCAGGCAAGATGACCACTACCAGTGATTTCTTTCTTGCAAAAGAAAGGTTTGAAACGATCAGGAAAGATTATGAAAAGAAATCAGATCATAACAAAGATGATGTAGATGCATACAACAAAGCTGTAAATGATATCAACAAAGCATCACAGGCTTACAATAATAACAACAATTCATTAAACCAACAGCGCCACGACGCATTGAATGATTGGAATAAAAGTATTGACCAGTTCTTTGATGAACATACACCACACTATAAGTAATTTGAAGATTTGAAAATTTGATGATGTGCTGATGAAGGTTCTATAATCGATAGCGTTACAATTTGAAATTGTTTTCATTTTCAAATCTTCAAATTTTCAAATCTTCAAATCATTTATATTGCACTTCAAACCAACAATTACTTCAGCTGGCTATGAGAAAATACGAAGACAGTTACAGGCACAAGGGGCTTAGGAAAAAATTAATGGATATATTGCGTGAGAAGGGGATCACAGATGAAAGCGTACTGGAAGCAATGAACAATATTCCAAGACATTTCTTTTTAGATACCGCACTTGATAATATTGCATATGAAAACAGGGCGTTTCCCATTGCCGAAGGTCAAACCATTTCACAACCTTATACAGTAGCATATCAAACCCAGTTGCTGCAGGTAAAACCACAGGATAAAATTCTGGAGATCGGAACAGGCAGCACTTACCAGGCCACCGTATTGGTAGAGATGGGAGCGAAAGTATTTACGATCGAACGCCAGAAAAAACTCTTTGAAAAAACAAAGGATTATATTTTTAGATCCAAATACCCCAACCTCAAATTCTTTTATGGAGATGGATTCGAAGGGCTGCCAACCTTTGCACCATTTGATAAAGTGATCATCACAGCAGCGGCACCATTCATTCCTCCAAAACTGATCGCCCAGTTAAAGCCAGGCGGCAAGATGATCGTGCCCGTTGACGAAGGCGATTACCAACGCATGTTGCGCATAACAAAAAATGCAGATGGCAGCACGAGCGAAGAAGCGTTCAATAATTTTTCATTCGTGCCAATGCTTACCGGGAAAAAAAGCTAAGGAAGTTTAGAGTTTAGAATTATGAGTTGGAGCAAGCTCATGGCTCACAGCTCATAGCTGATTTCTGACATCAAAAACCTAACTTTAAATAATAAACCCCAATCCATGCGCTTCTTCTCCAAACTGGTTGCCATTTGTAATATTTGTTTCATCCTTGCAGTTATACTAAGACTGGTGGAGATAAACATGAGAAAGGCCGGTAATTATGATGGTGCTCTTAAATACCAGCCATTGGAAGCCACCGTAGTTATTCTTGGATATGGAGCGATCTTCCTGAATATCATTTTTGTCCTATTTTCTCTTTACTGGTTACTCACAAAAAAAATACAATTAATTTCACGATGGATCGTATTGTTTAATATTATCCTGTTTCCTTTACAGGTTTACTTTTTTTTCTTTTCTTAAAAAAGCAAAATGGTAATAACGGCCGTGGTTGGTGCCTCTACCAACCGCAATATGGTGAAGAATTAAATTATTTTTTGAACAGCTTCTTAAAAAAATAAAATGGTAACAAATATTTTAAAGGATAAACCAACGAGGCTCTTTGTAAGCATTACAGCTTTTTTTATAGCCAATGCATTGATCGCAGAATGTATCGGCAATAAAATTTTTTCGCTCGAAAAATTATTCGGTGGGCACCCGCTGAACTTTTCATTATTCGGGGAAAGCGGGCTGGCGCTTAGCCTTACCTGTGGGGTATTGTTATGGCCGCTTGAATTTGTGATGACCGATATCGTAAATGAATATTACGGCCCCAAAGCAGTAAGACGTATTTCATACACAGCTGTGGCATTGATCTTATATGCTTTTTTAATGTTTTACATGGCCATGTCGGTTCCTCCTGCAGATTTCTGGTATGGAACGGGTATACAGGATGGCGTTCCCGATATGTCGAAAGCATTCAATGCAATTTTCGGCCAGGGGATGTGGATCATTGCCGGCAGCCTTACAGCATTTCTTGTGAGCCAGATCGTGGATGTGACCGTATTTCATAAAATAAAAAAAGTAACAGGAAATAAAAAAGTGTGGTTAAGGGCTACGGGTTCTACGTTGGTATCACAACTTGTAGATAGTTTTATAGTATTATTCATTGCTTTCAAGATCGGTAAAGACTGGAGCTTTCAAAAAGTACTCGCCATTTGCATGGTAAACTATGCCTATAAGTTTTCGGTGGCCATTATATTAACACCACTCATTTATTTTATAGAGCACAGGATCGATCAATACCTGGGACATGAAGTTGCGATGAAAATGAAAAATGCCGCAATGGGGAAGGAGGAAGAATAATTGACAATGGATAATTGAAAATTAACAATGAATAATGTAGATGTTATAGAAGTTTTTTTATGAAATTCAAAATGACCTTTGATTTATTCGGGTCTTAGCCCCTCTCGTTTAGGAAATGGGTTGGGGTGAGGCTTGGGGCGTTAATTCTGGAACAATCATTGCAAAAATCCCACTAACAGTTGCTAATTTAAATAACTTTGAAAAAACCCATTGCAATCTTTGGCTAATGTATAAATACCTCGTTTTATCTCTCATTATTATACTTGCATCTTCTGTAGCCATTGCACAACAGGGAGAAAATTCCACAGATACTTTTTTCCTGGCCAAAAAAACCGGCTTATTGGGGAAACTGGGAAGAAGTATCGCCAGGAATGCGCCCACTTCCGCACCGCCGGTAAAATCAACAGAACAGTTTGAAAAATACAATGGTAAGATCATCCGGTTCATAGAAGTAGTTGCTGTTGGATTCAATCAAAATTTAAATGATACTGCCGAGATCAGGAATAACCTTGCGATAAGAATTGCCAACAGGCTTCATAAACGAACACGTGATATCACGGTCAGGAAAAATCTTTTTTTCAAAGAGGGCGATGTTTTTTTACCACTACTGGTTTCCGATAACGAACGTTTTTTACGTCAGCAACCTTATTTGCGGGATGCTGTGATCGTTGTGTATAAATCGATCATGTCAAAAGATTCGGTAGATGTTATTGTATTGACAAGGGATGTGTTTTCAATTGGAGGAAATTTTAATGCAGCCGGGGCGAACCGGTTAAAAAGCGAACTCAGGGAAGAAAATCTTGTTGGTACAGGTTCCAGGTTAACCATTAGCGGTTTGTATGAAAGACACCGCAATCCCGAGACAGGTTTTGGCGCTGAATTTATGGAACGCAATATCAAAGGAACTTTTTTATCAGGAATCATTGGTGTCAAATCTTTTAAAAATGCGGTTTTGAGTGACCGTTATGAAGAGAATACTTATTATGTACAATTAGACAAACCATTGGTGAGCAGGTACACCAGGTGGACCGGCGGTTTTTTTGCATCCTATAATAAATCAGCAAATGCTTACCTGGAAAAAGAAAAATTTGAAAATACTTCAGCCTACAGGTACACCAATTTTGATCTTTGGGCCGGGTATAACGTTGGCTGGAAGACGAGAAAAAAAACAGACTCGGAAAAACGCTTAAGGCATTTTGTTGCGGCCCGTGGTTTCTATAATTATTTTGATAAGGTACCACTAATATTCAAGGATAGTTTTAATTATAATTTTGCCAATAAGAATGGGGTGTTGTTTTCTTATAGTTTGTATAAACAGAACTTCTACCTCACAAATTTCATTTACGGCTTTGGTAGAAATGAAGATATACCAATAGGGATCAATGCAAGTATAACAGCAGGATGGACGAATATACAGAACCGCATGCGTGGTTATTATGGGGTTGATTTTGATGCGAGTACTTATTCACCGAAAGGATTTTTCAGTAGTTATACCGCAAGGGCAGGAGCGTATCGTGGAGCCGATGCATGGGAAGACATCAGCCTCTTATTGAGCATTGATCATTTTACAAAGCTTCGTCGTATGAGTAGTACCTGGTACAACAGGCATTTTATTTCCATCTCATATGCAAGATTATTTAAGCAAAGTCTTAATGAGCCGATTAAACTGCAAAGCGATTTTGGATTGCCTTATTTCAGATCAGATTCATTAAATATTCTTGAATTTAGTTCCAGGGCTGCATTAAAAGTAGAAACCGTTTTTTTTAATATGCACAGGTTTCTGGGTTTCAGGTTTGCACCATTTATTTTTACGCAGTTTTTTTTATTGCAACCAACAGTCAATCCTAATAAGCGCTCTGATGGTTATTCTGCTTTTGGTGGTGGTGTACGTGCAAGAAATGAGAATCTTGTTTTTGGAACACTTGAATTAAGAGGGTTTTATTTCCCACGTATCAGTGCTGCAGAAATGTCGAGGTGGAAAATTGTCTTTACATCTAACCTGAGATTTAAATACAATAGTTCTTTTGTAAATAAACCTGATTTTGTAGGATTAAATTATTGATCAATCTATGTACACACAACAAGAGGCTTCGGCCATTCGTCAAAAATTTTGGGTCAGTTTTGGCAGGTACATGTCACCCATTCCTTCTTCAACAGGAGAAAAAGCCAACTGGATTAATTACAGGACAGGGATTAAGTTCATCAACTTTAAAACAGATGCCGGGTACGAAATGGCAACGATAGCTATAGAGTTATCGCACAAAGATCTTTCAGCACGGGAATTGTATTTTAATCATTTCAAAACTTTTAAAAAACCACTGGAAGAAGCACTCGAAGAAAAATGGGAATGGCAACCGGATGCTGTGAATGAAACAGGCAATCATATTGCCCGGATCTATTCTAATTTAGAAAACGTAAATGTGTACAATGAAAATGACTGGCCGAAAATAATATCGTTCTTTAAGAAAAGATTGATCGCACTTGATGGTTTTTGGAATGAGTATAGGGATATTTTTGAAATGCTAACTTGAGTTATGAGCTAAACTCTTTTGCAACGCAAATTCGTGTAATTTGTGCAATTCGTGGTTATAATTCATGTTCAAAAAATAAATTCGTGTTTACTTCAATTCTCTGTTTAAATTTATATTTCAATTATAAAAACATCAATCATGAAACACAAACGACTTTTTAATATTTTACTCGGCGGCACAATTTTATTATTTGCTGCATGCAATAGTGGATCTGATAACAATGAAACAAAAGATAAAACACCGGAAGCTGCTGTTCCTGTTATTATAGAAGAACCAGTGAGCTATACTGCAGACAGCGTTAAGATGGATGGATTTGTAGCTTATGATTCATCAACTTCTAAGAAACGCCCGGTAGTATTGGTAGTACACGAATGGTTGGGTTTGAATGATTACGCAAGATCAAGGGCAAAACAATTGGCGCAACTTGGTTACCTGGCAATGGCCATAGATATGTATGGCAATGCTGCTACTGCCGATAATCCTGATAGTGCAGGTAAAATAGCAATGCCGTTTTACAAAGATCCGCAAATGGCTAAAAAGCGTTTTGATGCAGCACTTGCGAAGATCAAAACTTTTGCAATAGCCGATACAACACAGGTCGCAGCCATTGGTTATTGTTTTGGTGGTGCACAGGTGATCAATATGGCGAAGCTCGGAGATAATCTGAAAGGAGTTGTAAGTTTTCATGGTAATCTTACTGTTGTGCCTGCTGATAAGAATTTATTAAAGACACCCATACTGGTTTGTCATGGTGCCGATGATAAGTTTGTAGATTCAAATGAAGTCGCTTTATTTAAAAAACAAATGGATTCTATTGGTGCAGTGTATACTTTTAAATCTTATCCTGGCGCAACACATGCATTTACAAATCCTGATGCAACAAAAAATGGGGAGAAGTTTAAACTGCCAATTGCCTATAATGCTGCTGCAGATACTGCTTCCTGGAATGATATGAAAGATTTTTTTGGAAAGATATTTAAATAACAACATAGTAAAACCTGGATCTAACGAGCCGTGCCTTTGGTGCGGCTTTTTTTGTTTCACGCAAAGAGGCAAACAATTGCAAAGACCGCAAAAATGATCTTTATTGCTTTTGTATTTCCCTTTGTGCCTTTGCGTGAGGTCATCCGAAAATAAAACCAATTCATTCTCATCCTAAATTCTTATTTTTAATGTCCTTACAAATGCAGCTTTATTTATAAAAACATCATATGAGATTTTTATTCCTGTTCCTTCTTTTACCTTTTTTTTCACATGCTCAAAATGTTTCCCAACAGATAAGCAATGCAGAAACAGAAGTAAATCTGTTGAATAAAAAGAAGGATAGTCTTTTATTAAAGATCGAAGACCTGAAATTTCAAAAGATACATGAAGACATTGATAAGCTGGGGTTGCCCAAATTAAATGCAGGTGAAGAGGTTGTATACCATCTTGCATATGCCCTTGTGTATTCTGAACCATACGAACAGGCTAAATGGGTAGCACATATCATCTTGCCCGATGTAGTACATGGCAATGAAGGCAGATCGAACGATTTCAGGCCTGATGAAAAAATTAAAACAGGTTCTGCAGTCGAAGCTGATTATTTTCTACGCATATACCAACCCGATAGTACGTTCAAATACGATGCATTTGGTTACGACAGGGGCCATATGGCGCCATCAGCAGATTTCAGGTATTCCAAACGGGCATTGTCTGAAAGCTTTCTTTATTCCAATATGTCGCCGCAGGTTGCACAATTGAACCGGGGCCGTTGGGCCGAACTGGAAGATGTAGTGAGGCAATATGTGATCAGGAATAATGTGCAGGTATATGTTGTTACCGGTCCTGTATTGAAGCCAGGTTTAAAAAAGATTGAGCGTGGTGTGAATAAAGTAAGCATCCCCGAACAATATTTTAAAGTGGTACTTGATCCTGTTAATCAAAGGGCGATCGGGTTTATGATGCCCAATAAAGAATGTGAATACCCGGTAATGAACTATGCCTGTACAATCGATAGCGTTGAAGCAATTACCGGTATTGATTTTTTTCCTGCCTTGCCCGACGACCAGGAAAATAAACTGGAAAGCAGTTTCGATATCAACAAATGGGTAGGAGAGCGGGAGCTGGGAGATGTGTTGCCCTTAAGAGCGGATAGCCTTCCACGTAATACATTCAATACAGTACAGGCAAAACTCTATATGGGTAAGAATGAGAACATCAGGGTCTGCGGAACTGTTGTTAGTACAAAGCTTTCATCCAAAGGAAATATTTTTATCAACCTTGATAAAAAATTCCCCAACCAGATATTCAGCATTTCTATTTTTAAAGATTATACATCTAATTTCAGTTACCAGCCCGAGAAATTCCTGGCAGGTAAAACAATTTGCGTAACGGGTAAGATCACCAATTATAATGGTGTTCCTTCAGTGAGTATTACAGATGAAAAAGCGATCGAGATATTAAATGACGATGAATAAATCAGAAAGCTACGTCGCTCATTGTTGCACGCCCCAGGCTGTTCTTGTCAATTTTTTCGTTCTCAAGATAAACCATGATGCCACGGTCCTGTTTTTTTTCTGCCACTGCTTTAATTTGCTTGCGAAACAGCGACGCTTGTTTTTTTGTTAATTCAGCTAACGAAAATGCAAGCCAATATTCACCTTCCTTACCCATGGGGCCAATACGTGATGCTGTGAGGTTCTTTACTTTGTATTTCTTTTTAAAACAGGTTATATAACTGCGCAACGCCGAATCACGAGGAACGCCGGTACCAATACTGTTGAATTGTATTACAACAGGGTAGGTAGTACTGTCCTGTTGTGCCTTTAACGAAGTAAAGCTGATACATGTAAAACATGTTATCAATATTCTTAAGTTGATCTTGTATATTATGTTCATATGACCGATCCTGTGTTTATTCAAAGATACTTAAGTAGCTGATACCAGGTACGGGATGCGAGATACGGACATGGCTTATATTTTGAAATGCATTTTACTCTTTATCCCAGATCTGGCATCTCGTATCCGGGATAAACATATTATTAACAATATATATTGACTTTATTTTTAAATCCTGTATTTTCAATGTTTAAACATTGTATATTTGTACCCGGAATTTTTTATAACAGAACCTGTTGAAAGATCATGGCTTTAAATATAACTGGTGCATATAAGTGGTTAAAGTGGATATTGATCGGGGGCTTTATTGCGTTGATTTTAGGGTCGATCGGTATATGGTATATTTTTTCTAAGAAATTTTCCAATACGGCTGAAGTTGAAGCTGCATATACAGTGAAGGCGCTTGATTTCATTCATGAATTTGAAAGTGGCGATAGTGCAGCGAACGTAAAATATGCAGAAAAGATAATTATTGTAAATGGCATAGTTTCTGAAGTAGAGGCGGCCGATACAACAACCAATGTGAAAATGACAGAACCATCAACAGGTTCATATATCATATTCGCATTTCAAAAAGAAAACCAGGCAGAAGCAAGAAAAGTGAAGCCGGGAGATCATGTTTCTATAAAAGGTTCGTGTAGTAGTGGGGCTTATAGCAGCATCCTGGAAACAGAATACATTACTTTTAAAAGATGTATCATTAATAAATAATACCAAAATCTATTAATAAATAAAACAATTTAAAAATGAAAAAAACGATCCTTGTATTTGCATTGGCACTTTCAACCGGAGCTTTATTTGCGCAAAAGAAAACCACAACTTCAGCAACAATAAGTTTTGATGCAACAACTGAGAAAGATGATCTTGCAAAAGCAGAAAATAAAACAGTAGTAGCTTCTCTTGATACTAAAAAAGGAACTGTAGCTTTTGAAAGCATCATTAAGAATTATTCTTTTAGTAATCCAATGATGCAGGAACATTTTAATGGTGAACAATGGATGAATTCTGATAAGTTCACGACAGCTTCATTCAAAGGCAGCATTACAAATCTTGACAAGATCAATTTTGATAAGGATGGTACTTATACAGCAGATGTTGCAGGCGATCTTACCCTTCATGGCGAAACAAAGCCTGTTAAAACAAAAGCAACAATAGTTATAAAAGACAAAGCGATCAATGCAACAACGCAGTTTACAATTAAACTGGAAGACTATAAAGTAAATGGTGGTGCCATTGCAGCAGGTAAAGTTGCAAAAGAACCAAAGATTTCTGTTGTAGCAGATTTTAAATAAGTAATTAGCAGAAACCAATTAAGTATAAAGCCTTTCGTTTTTACGGGAGGCTTTTTAGTTAGTTGAATATTGAGTGTTGAATATTAAATATTTCCTCAGGCTTTCCAATAAATTGAAGTCTCAAATTAATTTTCAATATTCAATGTCCAATATTCAATGCTCAACGGAATTAGAGAAGGGTCTTTACAAAACATTCTTTGCCACCCTCAACAATCTTTTTAAATCCCATTACTGTTAAGAACTGCTGGTGCTTTTTATTGATGGCCTGTGAATATTTCAGCTGTTTTACGCCTTTTGAAATAAGATATGTCTTCTCCTTGTCAAAAATGAATTTCCCAACCTTATAGTCCCTGTATTTGGCTACAGTATAATTTAAATTTACTTCAGCTGTTCCATCATCCTGTAACGTAGCAGCAAAGATGTTTGCAATAACAATGTCTCTTAATACAACAAACCTTATATTATTGGCAGGTACTATTTCCTGGAATCCCGGGAAATAATTTTTTATGTCTTCTTTATAAAAGGAGAGGAACCTGTTTACCAATGTAACACCGGGCTCAAATTCAAGCAGGTCAAAATTTTCTTTGGTTCTATAGATCTTTACCAAATAAAATCCATTGATGAGTAACAGCAGACTGTTTGTGAGTATAACCGGAAGAGCGCTTATTAATATTCCATAAATAATGAACGCCAGGCAGCCAAGTGTATTCAGCCAGCGAAACTTAAGATCATTATTTACTATTAATGAAATAGCGAGGAGGATGGATGCGATATAGCCTAGTATTAGTTGGATCATGGGGTAAAGTTAACATGT
The DNA here is from genome assembly GCA_047601875.1 of Ferruginibacter sp. Taxonomy (GTDB): domain Bacteria; phylum Bacteroidota; class Bacteroidia; order Chitinophagales; family Chitinophagaceae; genus Ferruginibacter. The sequence continues at coordinate 4,861,956 of JASGIL010000001.1, forward strand.
TGATAAGTTAGTAGGTTAATGAGGGCAAAGTTTTAAAGGATATTGTCATTTACTGTAAATAAAAACTCCCGCATTTAAGCGGGAGTTTTTATTATGATTCAACAATTGTCAATTATCCATTGTCAACTGTCAATTTGCTTAGTGTTGTACAATGATCCTTTGGCTGGTTAATCTTTCACCAGACTTGTCATAGATAACAAGAACATAAACACCTGAGTTTGCTGGTCTGAGATCAACAGATATAAGCTCGAAAGCGTTAGGTCTGTCTGTGATATTTACCTGTGCAAAAACCCTTGCGCCTTTGCTATCAAATACTGTTACATTTCCAATTTTGTTTGGAACCCTAACCTGTATTGAGAACTGTCCATCATTTGGATTAGGATAAACAAAGAACTGGTCAGGGATTGAATCAGCAATATTGATTTTGTCTGAAGTACTAGCACAAGCTCCGCTAACCGAAACAGTTACATCATATTCTCCCACGTTTGCAACGTTTACTGGTAATGATGCAGTACTGTTAGCGATAACAGAACCATTCTGTGTCCACACATAAGTATAACCTGTTCCAGGAGGAACAACATTGGCTGTTAAGGTAACTACCTGTGAAGGTAATGTCAAAGCAGTGATTGCCGGGTCCGCAACCAATGTAACAGCAGGTAATGGACTAGCCGTAACCGTTACTGAAGAAGTAGAAGAACAACCAGCAGTTGTAGCCGTAACAGTATATACTATATCGAGTGGAGCTGAAGGGTTTGCCGGATCAACAACCGGGTTAACGGTTGTAGTTGCACTTGTTGGGTTAGCTACTGTACCACTTGAAGCGGTCCATGAATAACTACCAGCACCTGCCGGGGTAGAAAGCTCTACCGATCCACCAGAACAAACAGTAGTTATATCAGCTGCTGCATTTGCGGTTGGCATTGCATTTACATTCAGGGTAACTGTATTTGAAGTATTCGGAGCAGCACAAGTTCCTGTACCGGAAACAACTACCTGGTATTGAGTACCATTCAAACCAATATTAACAGCTGGTATTGACAGGGTAGCTGCTGTAGCACCTGCAATGTTGGTAAATGGTCCACCTGTAGATGACTGCCATTGATAAGATAAACCTGTACCTGTTGCAGTAACAGTGAATGTTGCGTCTGCCCCTGCACATAAAGTAACATTATCAGGTTGGTCAGTAATATTAGCAGCAGTATTAACAATCAATCCTACAGGAGTGCTGGTAGTAGAACCGCATGGAGTGCTGATCACCACCTGGTATTGATTGCCATCATCTCCCTGTGCTGCAACAAAAGAATAAGTAGCTGAAGTAGCACCTGCAATATTGCTGAATGGACCGCCCGTGCTTACCTGCCATTGATAAGTAACGCCCGCACTTGATGTAGCTACAGTAAATGAGGTGTTGTTACCAGAGCAAACAGAAGCGGCTGTTGGCTGAGTAGTAATAGCAGGATTACCTCCAGGTACTACTGTTAAAGTAACAGCAGTTGAAGTAACAGAAGCGGCACATGCACCGGTACCTGATACAATAACCTGGTATTGATAACCATTCATGCCCAATGTAACTGCAGTTAATAAAAGATTAGCTGAAGTAGCACCTGCAATATTTGTGAAAGGTCCGCCAGTACTTACCTGCCATTGATATGTAAGATTTGAACCGGTTGCTGTACTGCTAAATGTATGATCAGTACCTGAACATTCAGTAGCTGATGTTGGCTGGGTTGTAATAGCAGCAGCAGTATTTACTGTTAAAGTAACATTGTTACTTGTTACAGTACCACATAATGTTGTGATAACAACATGGTATTGATTGCCATTGTCAGTTACGGTACCTGTAAAGGAGTAAGTAGCTGAGGTAGCGCCAGGGATATCAGAGAAAGGTCCGCCAGTGCTAACCTGCCATTGGTAACTAATGCCTGCAGTTGGAGATGTTACAGAGAATGATGCATTGCCACCTGTGCAAATGGTTACGTTTGTTGGCTGGGTTGTGATTGATGGAGGCGTACCTGGTTGAACTGTATAAGTAAGTGTGCTGTTTTGAACAACAGTACCAGCTGTACCTGTTATAGTAACATTATAAGAGCCTGGAGCAAGTGTATTCATACCAGAAAGCGTAACTGTTGTACTATTACCAGGTGTAAGCGGATTTGTAGCAAAACTAACGGTAGTGCCTGCCGGATTTCCGCTGGCAGTAAGGTTGATAGGAGTTGTAAAAGTACCTGTTACAGAAGTACCAAGCGTGATAGCTCCGGAAGTAGGTCCTCCACAAGCTACAGATGCACCAACAACGTTGTTGAAACTAAATCCGTTTGCTGCAGCTGTAATAGTGAAATTGAAATCGTCGATATCAAAGAAGATATTGCCGATAGATTCTACTTTTACACGGGCAGTTGTTGTTGCTGTTACTGATGGGATGGTAACTGATTCAGTTCCATCATTAGCAGTAGTTGCACTCAACACATACGGCCAGGTATAACCGCCGTCAACTGACAATGATATTTTTACGTTTGCACAACTTACCGGTGCAGCTGTAGAATTCGCTACATCCCAGTTAATTGTTTGTGTTGAACCACCGGCCCATGAAATAGCGGCCGCATTTGGTTGCGTTACTTTAAATGGACCAGAAGTATTGGTAACAGTAACAGTCATATCTGTAAAAGAAGTTTGTCCAACAGAAATAGGAGCTGTAGAACTATAAACAGCATTATCTCTCACAGTACACCTGAATTTCAGGTTCCTGCCAACTGAACTTAAATATTCAATATTGTAACCTGCGTCACCTCCAGGTAATGGTCCTGTAAAGAGTGCGCCTGCGAGAACCGTTTCCAGTTTAGGGCAAATTCTTGTTGGAGATGTAGTAGCAGCAAAAGACAACCAGTTTGGTCCGGTTGCTTTATTTGCACTGGCTTTACTGTTTGTACCAGTGTTTGCTGAGGTTCCTACATCATCCTGTTCCCAGCAATAAGTAAGTACATCACCTGCATTGGCATCAGTAGCTGAAGCTGTAAGTGCAAATGGCGTGCTGATAGGAATAGTGTAATTGCTAACCGGTGCAAGAACAGGAGTTGCGTTGGTACCACTGATATTTGTAGTTATAGGGCAAGTTTTACCAGCCATATTAGCCTGTATCTGTGCAATAGATGTTTCGTGATAGATATCCAAAGAATGTGGAGCCACGTCATACGGAGTAATACCTGCATATCCCATAATAGTAATGCCAGAGCCTACTTCTTTGTTTTGTCCATTTATCTGTGCGGCGTCAAAAGAGAAAGTATGGTATGCTCCCATTTGATGACCCACCTCATGTACTACGTAATCGATGTCAAAATTATCTCCCTCAGGAATATTATCAGCAGGTGAAGTGATACCACTTCCTTTTTGATTGTTTACGCAAACACATCCAATACAACCTGCATTTCCGCCACCGCCTGATTTACCAAACATGTGACCAATATCATAATTTGCTTCACCAATGTTTGCAGTTAAGGCAGTTTGCAATTGATCATTCCAATCGTTGATACCATTTGCAGGAGGAGTGTAGTTATTCCAGAATGTGTAAGGATCTGTATTCGGGTTGAAATAGATCACTGGATCATTGCCGGCAATTAAGTTAAGGTGAATGGCAAGGTCTTTTTCGTATACACCATTGCAACGTGTTAAAGTTGCATTGATACCTGCATACACAAGGGCAAGATCCGCAGCCGTACCAGCTGTGGTCGCACCGAAATAGCCGGAATATTCGCCATTAACAGACTGTGCAAGACGCATTGTTTTTAACTCTCCTGTTGAGCTGCCAACAACATTTGAACTGGCAACTTTAGCGTCCAAACCAGCTGATAATTGCTGATCAACTACAGAGCAGGTCCATGGCAACTGACCGTGTGCCCTTTGAGATTGATATACTGCATACACAGTACGATCCTGTGAATAAACTTCAATGAATTCACAAGGTTTTTCAGATCTGAAAATCATTGTTTGTATTCCGGCAGGAGACAAACTGATTTTCAATGTAGCAGACCTGTCAGTAATACCTTTACCGGAAAATGCCCTGATCTCAGGAAAGCGAGCCTGCAAGGCAGGTTCAAAATTCGAAGCTTCAACAACTTCAAAATCTTCAATCTGTCCATTTGCATTTGGTAAAGAAATAACTGTTGTATGACTTACGCTGTTATCAGCTACAGAAAGTAAACGCTGCCTTAACGGGGCAATGTTTAAATTAAATAATTTAAATTCTGTAGGAAAAGCAAGTCTTGCAACAGCTTTGTATTTTGTTATACTGCTGCGGCTTTCATTATTTGCAGACCAATATTTACCGGCCTGGGAAAAGCCAAAAGCAACAAATAAAGCAAAAGCAATTGTGAGTAGTAAAGCTTTTTTCATGCATTTTAGTTTTGAATGATTAATTAAGGCTGTAAATATAAATTATAATTTAAAAAAATGAGCTGGCTGACTTAAAAAAGGAGAATTTATTTTTGATATAAAGTTCAATAAACCTTAATATAATATACTGGGTAACCAGGCCACGGAATACCGGTATTAAATTAAAAGCTTCCACATAAAAAATGCGGAAGCTTTTAATTTAAATGCATATTTCATTCCACTGGAATCATCATTCAAGCTTTATCACTTTTACATTTTGCATTTGGCCGTTGCTGTCTTTAAGAAGCACAAAATAAATACCTGTACTATAGCTGCTGGTATTAAAATCAACAGCTTTATCCAGGTTGTTCAATTGTTTTTTCTGCAATGTAACCCCGGCATTACTGATAAACTCCAAAGTATATGACTTGCTATTTGTTTCCTTATTTGCCTGTTTAAAGTTCACGCTAACCTTGTCCCTGAAAGGATTAGGAGTTGCGGTCATCGTTATAGAATTTGAAAGTTTTAGCGGTATAGGTCCATCATCACCGCCGCCACCTCTCGGGGTACATCTGTATTGCTCTTCTCCTTCATCAACTGCATAAATTTGAGCGGAACATTTTCCAGTACATCTGCATATGCTTCCCCTTGAGTCTAATGCATACACGGTTAATGTAACTATATAGGCGCCCGGTGTAGTGTAATGGTGGGTTGCAATCACACCGGGTGTCGGGGCTGTACCATCCCCGAAATCCCAGATATAGGCAAAGATTGGGTAAGAACTGGTAGTAGAAGAACCATCTGCTATAACATCTAAACCGTCGCGGGTAATTACCCATGATACCTTAAGATCACAACGGCAATCCTGAACCACTATCATGAATTCTCTTCCACCTTCACCGCATGGGCCATGCCATGTTAATGTAACCCCATAAGTTCCGGCTGTAGTGTAAGTGTGATTTACGTTTGCACCAGTAACAGGAGGTGTACCATCTCCAAAATTCCAGGTATATGTATTGGCTTCGGCACATGAATCACTCACTTCAAAGTGCGCATTGAAATCCGTACACACAGTATCAGGAACATCAAACCCGGTAGGGTTGCACAAACAACTATCACGTGTTATTTCAATGCATGCAGGGTTTGATTCAAGTGCAACAAGGTAACGTTGCTGAGGAACATAGTCCTGAAGATACTTAACCAAACCTCTTAATGCATACGTATTACATGCATGATCTTTTTCAATACCAAAAGGACTGGTATTCACTTTAAAGATGTAATCCAGGCTCGTTGATACACCAAGCGTTTGGTGGAATTCTGTTTTTAAATTTGCTGCGCCAGCAAAAGGTGCCGGACTCCATGAAGGAGGGGTGGTACCAACTGTTGTTCCCAGTTCTGTTGTTGTGAGGATACTACCGGTGGTAGGGGCCGTATTGTCGTAGTACTGGTTGTATACACCGAGTGTTGAACCAATGAATGAATTGAACCGGACATCCATATTGCTTCCTCTTGGCGTATTATAAAGTATCATGTTATCTGAACTATTATCATCTCTTGGTAAAAGATCTACAATTACCGGATCAATAATTCCTACACCATAATTCATTGCTCTTAACCTGTAATAAGCAGAAGAGCCGCCCGGTACACCAATCGTTTGCTGGTAAATTATTCCATCCTTGCTCACATCTTTTTTAATGGTATAATTAACAGGGGCGTTGGTAAGGAATGTTACAGTGGAACTCGTTGTTGTTATATTTGAACCGCTGATCTCGGCAATGTTTCTGACATTACCAATACCTGCACTATTTGCAATGATCACCTCAAATTCGATATAATAAGCAGGTATATGATAAGCAGATCCACACTGAGGTGTACTTATACTGGTGCAGGGGGCAACAGGAATATTTGGTAAATGGTAAGTCAATACGCCTGCTGAATAACTGGGTGATCCCACAATACTCCAGGCAAAACCTGTAGGAGGTACACCGCCCGCCGGAGCGCAATCAGTTATTGGTGCTGCATTGGTTGTATAATAGTAACTCTCATTTCCCACATATTGAAGATTAACCAGGTCTATATTATCCGTTATCGTAGGAGTGATGATCTCATGTGCTCCGATATTTTGAACCCTCAGCCTGAAACGAACATGATCGCCAATAGCATATCCACCGGGATGGTAAGAACATATTGTTTTTTGAAGGCAGGCCTTAGGAGCATCTGGTAAAAGATAGATTGTAGCAGATCTTGGCGGAGAGCTAAAACCCGAAGTCGCTGTTACAGTATTTACAATTGAAGAACTTGTACAGGTACTGGATATTGTGTACCCAAACACAAATACATCAGGAGCATGCCCTGAAGGAAGTCCTGAAGGATTACTAATGGTAATAGTTTCACCAGGCAACATTGATCCTCCAACAGAGATAGCGCCTGAAATGCTACCCGTAACGGTTGTACCTGCAGGTAAAGATATCAGTGTGAGCCCTGATAAATCACTCGCAGCAGGTAATACATCCGATAATGTATAAGCACCAAGACTACCACCAGTATTCGATACCGTTATCTTGTATGTACCTGTACATCCTGGAAGGTTTCCGTTGGGAAATACCTGCTTGTATAATGTTACAACAGGAGGAATTACATCAATTTTTTGTACGGTAACCTGGCCCATAATTGTTTCTGTAGTACCACATGGATTTGTTCCTACTAGTTCCGCCTTATTGAGTGCACAGTCGCCATCGGCCATTGGTGGATATACGACATTAAATGTTGCATCATAAGGCACATGATCATTTGGGTCTAACGTAAAGCCAGGCGGGAAAACGATCGCATTTCCAACCAGGTTTGTACCAGCCATATTTGCTGAATGTGTATAAGGGCCGGTTACAACCGCACCTGCCGGAAGAGTAGGTAGTATGTCTGTTAAACTAAGATTCGTTAAGGTTTCTGCACCTACTTTGGTTGGATGCATTTTTACAATTCTTACTGTGTAACTAACCGTTTCAGATAAAGTTCCGTAAGTCAAAGTTCCGTAAGGACAGGTACCGGGAATATAAATAAGGCCATTTGGAAATTTTTGTACTTTCCAAAGATTGTCAACGATCACCCCTGTAACAACAGGAGTTGTGGTTATTGTAAAACTGAGGTGACTTTGTTGAAGGGTGGCAGATGCAGAAAGTACACTGCCTCCGCAGGCCTTATCTGCCGGAAGGTGAACATTGATCTCAAATGAACCGGCTATGGGTCCTGTAATATGGGTATAGGGGCCTCCGAAACTCAGGCTGACCGTGCCGGGAGGGGCGGGTGGAAATGTGTAAGGATTTCCTGAATAACCGCCCGGTGTTGGGCCAACAACATTGTCAATAACAAGGTTGGGATCAATATTCACATCAAAATTTTCAAAACTGCCTCCATCCGGCATGGTAAAATTCACTATATACTTAAAGGGTTGCTCGCTCCTGACATTTGAAACACTAACTGACATTTGTATAGAGAACCCATAGATTTGTGCAATCGGGGAAACCTGTTGCGAAAAGCCAGCTATTGAAAAAAGTAAACAAAAAAAAGCAAACATGAAATGCCTGCTTTTATTAAAAAGTTTGTACATAATATTTTTTTTAGGGCGTTATTAATTTAATGATTGTTTGGGATGTGTATATACCGGATTTGCTCATGGACTTCTTTGTGAATGACCAGGATGTAAACAGATTCTTTTGCTTTTGATGAGTAATAGAATACGGAGTTGGATTATTGAAAACATTTTAAGAGCAGCAGTTGGTTATCGGCTAATCAAATATTTGTTTTCTTCTTTTATTACATGAATTTTTTTAACCCAAAAAGAACGGGGAAAACACCCTATTTAATAAATTCAGTTTTGTTGATATCGTCTATGGTATACCGATATAGTGTCATAGAAACTATTTTAAATGTCGTTCAGGGAGAAAAGTGCTGAAAAAGTTTATTTGTTATTGCTGCATTCACGTTAGTGAACGACGTAAGAAAAATTTTAAAATGCAGTAGAAATGTAAAATGAGTATTATTATTTGAAATTTTACTTCAACAATAAATACAGGCGAACGTATTCTAATTTATAAAAGCAGGGGAGTATTATTTATTGGGGACTTAGCGATGCTGCGGTAAACGATCACGTGCATGTTAAAAAATAATGATCATATAAAATCAGGTAATATTAAATTTCATAAGAATGTCGGTTTGGCGATCATTACCAAGCATAAAAGGATGCGAAGAAAATTTCACAAACCCGTTTCTTTCATAAAACCTGATGGCGCCTTCATTTTTTTCCCATACTCCCAGCCAGGCAAAATCTACTTTCTTTTGCTTTGCGATCTCAAGCGCATTATCAAGTAATTTTTTTCCGAGATTTTTTCCCTGGTATTCTTCTACAATATAGATCCTTGAAATTTCGAGGCTGTTCTCATTTTGCAGATCACCCTGCGCATTTCCTGTATTGAGTTTTATATAACCAATAACATTGTTGCCGGTTTGTACAAAATGAAATGTTGACTCAGGATTATTTAATTCGCTACGGAGATTTTCAGTACTAAACGCATCTTCCATGTACAGGCGCATATCTTCTTCTGTGTTTTCTGCTGCAAAGGCTTTATAAAATGTACTCCTGCTGATCAACTGCAACTGGTCAAGATCTTCAAGTGTAAGTTTCCTTATTATTATATTGATTGGTTCCATTAATAAAATTGTTGTTTTAACTATTGCCAAGTATTTTTTGCAAGATAACAGGTTTTAAACTTTTGCAATTCTCAACAATACCAGGATTATCAATTTCGTAAATAAAAACTCCCGCTTAAATGCGGGAGTTTTTATTATGATTCAACAATTGTCAATTATCCATTGTCAACTGTCAATTTGCTTAGTGTTGTACAATGATCCTTTGACTGGTTAATCTTTCACCAGACTTGTCATAGATAACAAGAACATAAACACCTGAGTTTGCTGGTCTGAGATCAACAGATATAAGCTCGAAAGCGTTAGGTCTGTCTGTGATATTTACCTGTGCAAAAACCCTTGCGCCTTTGCTATCAAATACTGTTACATTTCCAATTTTGTTTGGAACCCTAACCTGTATTGAGAACTGTCCATCATTTGGATTAGGATAAACAAAGAACTGGTCAGGGATTGAATCAGCAATATTGATTTTGTCTGAAGTACTAGCACAAGCTCCGCTAACCGAAACAGTTACATCATATTCTCCCACGTTTGCAACGTTTACTGGTAATGATGCAGTGCTGTTAGCGATAACAGAACCATTTTGTGTCCACACATAAGTATAACCTGTTCCAGGAGGAACAACATTGGCAGTTAAGGTAACTACCTGTGAAGGTAATGTCAAAGCAGTGATTGCCGGGTCCGCAACCAATGTAACAGCAGGTAATGGACTAGCCGTAACCGTTACTGAAGATGTAGAAGAACAACCAGCAGTTGTAGCCGTAACAGTATATACTATATCGAGTGGAGCTGAAGGATTTGCCGGATCAACAACCGGGTTAACGGTTGTAGTTGCACTTGTTGGGTTAGCTACTGTACCACTTGAAGCGGTCCATGAATAACTACCAGCACCTGCCGGGGTAGAAAGCTCTACCGATCCACCAGAACAAACAGTAGTTATATCAGCTGCTGCATTTGCGGTTGGCATTGCATTTACATTCAGGGTAACTGTATTTGAAGTATTCGGAGCAGCACAAGTTCCTGTACCGGAAACAACTACCTGGTATTGAGTACCATTCAAACCAATATTAACAGCTGGTATTGACAGGGTAGCAGCTGTAGCACCTGCAATGTTGGTAAATGGTCCACCTGTAGATGACTGCCATTGATAAGATAAACCTGTACCTGTTGCAGTAACAGTGAATGTTGCGTCTGCCCCTGCACATAAAGTAACATTATCAGGTTGGTCAGTAATATTAGCAGCAGTATTAACAATCAATCCTACAGGAGTGCTGGTAGTAGAACCGCATGGAGTGCTGATCACCACCTGGTATTGATTGCCATCATCTCCCTGTGCTGCAACAAAAGAATAAGTAGCTGAAGTAGCACCTGCAATATTGCTGAATGGACCGCCCGTGCTTACCTGCCATTGATAAGTAACACCTATACTCGGACTAACTACAGTAAATGAAGTATTGTCTCCGGAGCATACTGAAGCACCTGTTGGTTGAGTAGTAATGGAAGGATTACCTCCTGGTACCACTGTTAAAGTAACAGCAGTTGAAGTAACAGAAGCGGCACATGCACCTGTACCTGATACAATAACCTGGTATTGATAACCGGTCATACCCAATGTAACTGCAGTTAATAAAAGATTAGCTGAAGTAGCACCGGCAATATTTGTGAAAGGTCCGCCAGTACTTACCTGCCATTGATATGTAAGATTTGAACCGGTTGCTGTACTGCTAAATGTATGGTTAGAGCCGGAACATTCAGTAGCTGATGTTGGCTGGGTTGTAATAGCAGCAGCAGTATTTACTGTTAAAGTAACATTGTTACTTGTTACAGTACCACATAAAGTTGTGATAACAACATGGTATTGATTGCCATTATCAGTTACGGCACCAGTAAATGAGTAAGTAGCTGAAGTGGCACCAGGAATATCAGAGAAAGGTCCACCAGTGCTAACCTGCCATTGGTAACTAATGCCTGCAGTTGGAGATGTTACAGAGAATGATGCATTGCCACCTGTGCAAATGGTTACGTTTGTTGGCTGGGTTGTGATTGACGGAGGCGTACCTGGTTGAACTGTATAAGTAAGTGTACTGTTTTGAACAACAGTACCAGCTGTACCTGTTATAGTAACATTATAAGAGCCTGGAGCAAGTGTATTCATACCAGAAAGCGTAACTGTTGTACTATTACCAGGTGTAAGCGGATTTGTAGCAAAACTAACGGTAGTGCCTGCCGGATTTCCGCTGGCAGTAAGGTTGATAGGAGTTGTAAAAGTACCTGTTACAGAAGTACCAAGCGTGATAGCTCCGGAAGTAGGTCCTCCACAAGCTACAGATGCACCAACAACGTTGTTGAAACTAAATCCGTTTGCTGCAGCAGTAATGGTAAAATTTGCATTGGAAATATCAAAGAAAACATTGGCCAGGGCTTCAACTTTAATTCTTGCAGTAGTGGAAGCAGTTCCTGGCATTGTAACAGCCTCAGAACCGTCGTTTGCAGTACTTGCAAGCAATACAGTTGGGAAAGTCAAACCGCCATCAGTAGAGAGTGATATCTTCACATTGGCAACATTGAAAGGTGCTGCATTTGTGCCTACGACGTTCCATGTTACTGTTTGAGTTGAACCACCTGCATAAGATTCACCGCCATTTGGAACGGTAACTGCAAAAGGACTGCCGCTGACCACTGTTATGGAGTAAGTGCCTGTCCATCCCGTCTGGCAACCATTTCCGCCGGTAACTATACCGCCACCACCTGCGTGGTTATCCCTAACCGTTAGTCTGAATTTCATTGTCCTGCCGGAAGTAGGAAGTGTCTCGCCCCTGAGTCCGCCCATTGTAGCAGCAGGTATTGTTGGTAAATAGTTGGCAGCAATACGTGCCGGGTCAGGAAAAGTTCTATCCCCGGTTGTTTTCGGAACGAGTGATTTGAACAACGGAGAATTGGCATTTGCAGTACCGCCATTCCAGGTGGTGCTGGCACCGAGATCCCATTCTTCCCAGCAATAAGTCAAAGCATCACCATCTGCATCCGTAGCAGTACCCGATAGTGTGAACGGTGTACTGGCAGGAATACTTAAACTATTATTTGCCATTGAAGTGATCTGCGGCAAAGTATTTCCGGTTGGTGTTACTACTGCGCAACCGCCGCCGGTACCTTGTATATAAACACTGATCTCATCAAAACTAACACTATGAAATGTTGGGTCACTGTGAGGTTGTATATCATCATTGCCGCAAATACCTGCATAGGCCATAATGGTAGTTCCACTTCCAACTTCATAGGCTGTAGCTGCGTTCCTGTTGCCACCGCCACAGGCACTCGCACTACTGTTAAACGTATGATCGCCACCAAACTGGTGTCCCATTTCATGCGCTACATAGTCAATATCATAACCATCGCCAAAAGGTTGCGGACTTCCTGTAATACCACTTGCTTTTTGTCCGTTCTGGCAAACTACTCCCAATCCTGCAAGCCCGCCGCCACCTGTGCTAAACGTATGGCCGATATCAAAGTTCGCATTTCCAATAGCGCCACTGATCACTGTTTCACTTTCGCCGATCAAAGTGCCTGCATCATCATTTCCGTTGAATGGATCGGTACCTGCATTTAAGAATTCAAGTATATTATTATTTGCAACCAGTACCATTCTTACGGTAAGTTCCTGTTCGTATACACCAACCACACGGTTAACAGTTGTAAGAATAGCACTGTGTAACAATGCCGCTGTTGTTCCACCAACTGCAACAGCATATTCACCCGTGCAGGCAACTGCAAGACGATATGTATTTAATTGTGTACCCCTGCAAGGTCCCACAGGTACCACGTTTGTTGAACCCGGGATCCTGCCAGCACTGAGGTTTTCAGTAACCTGGCAAACCCATTGATTATCCCTTTTATTATCACGTGAATAATAACTCATATAATTATTCACGTCACCTCTTGCATAGGGATCCATATAAATATTACCATTAACTGATAATATCTGGGCATGAAAACCAAAGCCCGTGTAATCAAAGCGGATCGTCGCATATGGGTCATCGATACCCTGGCCCAAAAATGTTTTCATTTCAGGGAACTTTGCTTCAAGGCCCGGTTCCTGTATACTGCTTTCCCAAACATGGAACCTTGCAGAACGGCCATCCGGCATTGGTAATTCCATCACCGGTGCCTGTTGCCTGTTAACAATATTCTTTTCTGAAGGAAGCGACCATAAGAAATTTTTTAACGCAGCTGTGTTAACACTAACTGTTCGGTATTTCTGTGGGACAATGGTACGCTTGTAGTTTGTATTGTTTATTTTGCTTTCATTGGCATCATAAAAAAATCTGTTCTGAGCCTTTAATGAAAAGCCTGCAACAAGTACAAAAAAAATAGTAAGGAGTGTTTTGTTGAATTGTTTCATAATGTAGATTTAGTTAAGAAATGTGTGTAAGTAAATGTATTGTTATTTATACTCCTCTCCAAAAACTTCAATTTGTTTTTTTTAACAACCGCCTCCGCTGGTTCTCTTTATTTGCCATTTATGTAAAACGGCTAAGGGGAAATACTAATCAACGAAACTTATCGTATATTGCTTGCAGATCAGGTAATGATCAGGTGTATTTTTTTATTATTAATTAAAAGTAAAACCATGAAACAATTTATTTTGAAACACAAAAAAGGAGTGGGGGCAATTGCAGCCTGCCTGCTCATTGCGGGGATCACGTTGTCTTTTGTAGACACCCCTTTTGTAAACCAGGTAATGAATGAACAGGAAACTACACAGGTACAGGATACTGTTCCGCTGCAGCAGAAAAGGTCAGAAAATAAAATGACCATGAAAGAATTTGACAAGCTGATGGAAAACCTGAGCGAGGAAATGATAAAGATCGGTGATCAATTGAAGAACATGAACCTGGAAAATATCATGGAGCAAGCCGAATTATCATTAAAGGCTGTTGATATGGAAAAAATAATGAAGGATGTAGACCTCTCATTAAAAGAGATCGACATGGAAAAGATACAGGCAGAAGTAAATGCATCATTAAAGGAAGCATCAGCATCATTGAAATCAATTGATATGGATGAAATAAATGCCGAAGTTCAGCATGCACTCAAAGAAGCAAATACTGAAATAGAAAAAGCAACACGTCAATTAAAGGAGATCAACCGCGATGAAATTAAAAAAGAAATGGAGCATGCACGAATTGAAATGGATAAAGCCAAAGATGAACTTAAGAATATTGATATGGATAAGATCATGAAGGAAGCCAAAGAAGGAATTGAAAATGCAAAACTTGAATTAAAGGAATTGAAAACAATGTTTACTGAAATGGAAAAAGATGGTCTTATCAATACAAAGGAAGGTTTTAAAATAGAATACAAAGAAAAGGACCTGTATATTAATGGTGAAAAACAAAAGCAATCTGTCACTGATAAATACAGGAAGTATTTTAAGGAAGATCATTTTGAGATAGAGATTGAGAAGGAACAACAATAACTGTAAAGATTTTATTGCTATAAAGCCCGCATTATTTTGCGGGCTTTTTTATTATTCGTTTTTACAATTCAAAAATTAACACAGCGACGTCGAAATTAACATGGACTTTTTTACGAAGTTTTAGACCTTTCGAAAAATTATCAATTATGAAAAAAATACTTATTGCTTTTTTAGTAACTGGCTTTTTACTAAACGGCTGTAAAAAAGGAAATGAAGTTTCATCTCCTTCAACTGACCCGGTAAAGCCTGCAGCAAAACCCACTGCTGCTTTTAAAATAACCAACCTTGTTTCATCAGGGAAGATACTGGAAGGCAACATCACAGATTTTGATAACCAGTCAGCGAACGGAGATACTTATCTATGGGATTTCGGCAATGGAATTACATCCGGTAAAATGATTCCCACTGATATTTCATTTTCCCCATGCGGAGGATACTACACGATATCCCTTACCGTAAAAAACAAAGCGGGTGATGCTGCCCGTTATTCACAGGATTTTACCATCATGTGCAGGGGAAAAAATGCACACAACAAGCCCGTTGTTCACATTCGTACATCAGAAATACCGGCATATGTGGCAGCTAACGAGTAATATTTTAATACTGTTATAAAACATTCATTCACAAAAAACCAAATTAAATGAGAAAAGCCTTTATCATTTTATCTGTTTCACTGGTTGCATTTGCATCCTGCAAAAAAAATACGCAGGATATTCAGTCACCAAAACCAGGTGCGGTTCAAACGCCTGTAACTGCTCCGGTTGTTGTATCACTTACTGCAAAATTTACTTTTACGGTACAGGACCCCACAAATATTTTTGAGAACCAATCGATCAAATTCAATAACCTTTCCACAGGTGCTGCAAGTTGTGTGTGGGAATTTGGTAATGCTACAAAATCGCACGATATGGAACCAACCATGTCTTATCCGATGCATGGCTGGTACACAGTAAAATTAACCGTGTATGATGGCAAAGGGAACCAGCAAATAACTACACAGGATATAAGTATACTTTGCCTGTTTGCCAATGCTGTTCATCCACCACAATCAGCGGGAGGATAATTTAATTGTCTGAACTGTGATTCGCACGATTAAATGAAAACTATCATTAAAGAATATTCAAATCATAGTCCATCAAAAATCAAATGAATCATAGTTCAGATTTTTGTCTGAACTATGATTAAAATAATTTTAATTCTGGCAGCGATAACTGTATTATGAAAATCTAACCTCATACCTCATACCTCATACCTCATACCTCATACCTCATACCTCATACCTCATACCTCATAGCTCATAGCTCATAGCTCATAGCTCACAGCTTAAAAACTCTCCTCGCTAATCTCCTTATTAATATTCATCCCCGCAATAGCGCCCGTTGCTGCAGATACAGTAATAACCCTTGGCATAACAGCATTATCTCCTGCTGAATAAACACCATGCACAGATGTTCGTTGAAAAATATCAGTCTTAATAAATCCTTCCTCTGTTAATTCACAACCCAATTGTTTTTGAGGAATATCGGTTGCCTGTAAAAATGCAAGCTTGCAGAATATGGCATCTATTGGATAAAAGCCTGCGTCTTTAAAAACGATATTTTTTATTTGTCCTTTTTTATGATCAAGGCTTGCGATCTCCTGTTCAATAACAGGAATATTCTTTTGACTGATCTTTAATTTTTGTTCTTTTGTAAGCGTAGAAACTCCATTGGTAAAAAGAGTAAGATGTGTACTCCAGGTATAAAGTAGTTTGATCATTTCATACGCCACATCTGCATTTGCAATAATGCCAATATCCCTGTCAGCAACTTCGTAACCATTGCAGTACGGGCAATGCAATACAGAAATACCCCAGCACTCACTAAAACCCGGAATATCCGGTATCATATCAATAACACCCGTGGCGAATAATATTTTTTTAGCAGAAAATTTTTCATTGCGCCTTGTTTCTACATTGAATTTCCCAGAATCTTTTATAACCTTTACTGCTTTGTCCTTCATGAATTTTACGGTATTGTATTTCAATACCTGCTCTTTAGCTTTTGCTGCAATAGCAGAAGCAACTTCTCCATCCTGTGTAATAAAATTATGCGCCTGTGGCGTTTGTATGTTACATGGATTGCCGCTATCAATAATAAGTACTTTTCTTCGGGCACGCCCAAGCGTCATGGCAGCAGAAAGACCTGCATAACTTCCCCCAATGATAATAACATCAAAATCTTTTGTTTGCTTATGCAGGCTAACATATTGGTAGAATTTCAGGTCTGATAATGTTTCAGCCTGGTCAGTTTGTTTTGGTCTCATCACAAAATTTATTAAGCGTGCCGCTTTTAAGCAGCACCATTGTTTATAAATAATGTTGTATGAAATGCATGATGACCTTTTGACTATCATGCGTAGCTGAAACCACCAGGAGGAGACCTGCCCTGGAACAAAATGCTGATCCTGTTGCTGAACGATGTTATTAAATAAATAGCAGGCCTGTATTTGAATACAGAACTAAACTCATAAAAGAAAATATTGGAACAACTTGAATCCTTTGCGAAATGATAATCACATAGTAAACAATTTCCTTGTTCTACATGTGTTGTTGCTTTACCTTCTGAACAATTTTTTGTTGAATCAATTAAAGGGTGTAGGTGCGTTAGCTTTATGGCATGCACAAATATAAAAAGTGCAATAAAGCACAAAGCAATTATTTGCCTGTATACATTATGGCGTTTTTTTAATTGCATCTAAAAAGTTGCTTAAAAATTATCTCATTGTTCACCAAATAGCGGTTGGTGGGGACACCAACCGCGGGAATGCCTGTGGCCGGTGTCCTCACCGGCCACTTTTTGAACATAATAAAATCTTCCGAATCAGTTTTAGACAGCATCTAAGACAGTTTACTGTTTATTATTTACCTTATTTTTTATAACCACGCTAAATGGAACATTAAGTTTTACACTGAAATTTCTTCCCATATTGTAAACGCCGCTTCTGCCGGTTGCAGGGTTTACAGTTGCATATTTTAACCTGCTCAAATGATTCTGGTATGCGACATCAGTGATATTATTAACTGAAAAATTCAATGTGCACAATGTTGTTCCGTGGTTATTCCTGAAATCACTGCCAATGCCTGCATTTAATAGTGTGTAGCCTGGGGTAGCCGTCTCCGTGTTGTATACTGTAAATGGATCTGATTGCCTGAAAGTATTATCAAGTTCAAGTTTTATATAAAAATTTGCCAGGACTTTCACCGGCATTTTTAGATCAGCACGTACTTCGGTAAATAATTTTGGCGCAGGTATAAATGGAAGATTTTTTGTTCCTTCAATAGCATCCTGTAACCTTCCTGCTACAAATGAAAACGAATTTTGGATGTGCAACCAATCTAAAGGGTGGGGGTGAATATCCAATACCGCTTCCACACCCGCAAGGTGTGCCTTGCGCTGATCAAATTTGAATGCAGTTAATGTTTCACCATTTGTATTGACGATCGAATCGGCACCCAAACTATTTTCAAGCTTGCGGTAAAAAATAAAATTTTCAAAATTGTTATAATAGCCGGAAAGTGTAAATGAGAAATGGCCGCTGCTATATTCAAAAGCTGCATCTGCCTGTGTGCTGATCTCGCTTTTGAGATCCCTGTCTCCATATTCATACCTGGTTGTTCCTTCATGCGATCCGTTGGAGGCAAGTTCAGGAATACCTGGTGCCCGGAATGCCCTTGCTATATTTAGTTTAAAGTTTACTTTATTGGTCAATGCATAAGTGCCACCGATGCTACCGGAAAAATTTGAGAAATCTTTGCTGAACCCGTTTCCTTTTACTGCTCCGTTATCAAGCAGGTCTTTAATATTTACATTTCTTGTGTCAAAACGAACACCGCCGCTTACCGTTAGTTTTTTAATTTCCTTTTGAAAAAAAACATACCCCCCGATATCATGCAGGTCATAATCAGGAATAAGCTGCTCAATACCTTTATTGCTGTTTTGTTGCGTCATACCATTAATACCAATAGAAGATTTCCATCCTTTTGTTTCTTTGAAATGTAATTGTGTGGTATAGGTAACTGTTGCCAGGTCAAAAAACAATGCTCTTTCATTGGGATCATCCGGATTTGAAAATTCTTCTCTTTGATTATGTTGCCATCCAACGTTAACGGATAGCCTGTTTGAGCCAAGTTTGATATTGTTGTCAGTAGCTATTTTAAAATGGCGGATATGCTGGTAAGGGGTTTCGGGATCAGTGCTTTTAAAATCATCATCAGTAGCCCTTATGCTGCTGCCGCCTGCAATGTTTTTGGTAAAAAAACCTTCGGCATCCCTATCTCCTTCAACCAATCCGGTTTTTAAATTAAAATTGCTTAGAAGTAAATGGCTATAGCCCCAGCTTCCATTGTATCCAATATACCCTCCGATATTGTGTTCATTGAATTTTGAATTAAAAACGTAACCATCATATTTATTTTTATAATCTGCCGCTGCTTTGGTTGTGCCATAGAGGTTCCAGCTAATACCTTTCAGGTTACCCGCAATATTTGCATAGAGATCTCTCAGCCTGTTATTCGATTGATAATTTGATCCGGCATTTATTTTTATAGTATTTGCAGGAACAGGTGTATTGGTAATAATATTGATAACTCCGGCCATTGCATCGCTACCGTAAACAAGCGAGGCAGGACCTTTTAATACTTCAATCTTATTTACACTGGCTTCGTCTATTTCTATTCCATGTTCATCACCCCATTGCTGACCTTCCTGTCTTACACCATCATTTATAGTAAGTACCCTGTTGTAACCCAGTCCACGAATAAGCGGTTTTGAAATAGCTGGTCCCGTTGATATGGATGAAACCCCCGGCTTACGTGTTATGCTTTCAATGATATTGGGTGAAGCACTTTGTAATAGTTCTTCCCGTCTTAAAACCGATACCTGGAAAGGAACTTTTTTTAATTGTGTTGCTTTTGTAACACCGGTAACAATTACAGCATTGTTTTCTATGATGGCTTCAGCCAGTGAAAAATCTTTTTTTGTGTCCTCACCGATGGTTATATTTTCTGCAATGGTTGTAAAACCAACATGGGAAATTTCTATAAGATGCGTTCCTTCACTGATATTTGAAATTGTAAATTCACCTTTGGTATTTGTAGTGCTTCCTGTTTTAATATCCGTAATATAAACCGAAGCACCTTCTATAGGCAAACCGGTCTTTGCACTAATAACCTTGCCGCTGATACTTCCTTTTAGAAGTAACGGACCTGCAAATATTCGTTGGTTAAGTTTTGATGATAACATTATGACCAACAGAATAAATATTCTTTTCATATTTATTTGGGATAAATGATAAATGATTTGTTGGGGAATAGAAGAAAGACGTTTACTAATAATGATTGCCATACCCACCGTAATCCTGTTAGGCTATACGGATGTTGCAGTAATCATTTTGAAAAAGTATAACGCTTAACAAACCGGTGGACCACGAAGATCGCTGCTAAAAAAAGGAACAATAGAAACAAACTCCCGGGAAGGGATGATATGAGAAGTATAATAGAGCGATTTCAAAACATCCGGGGTCGAAGCAATTTCGATGAAAGGAGATGTTGCTACAACATTATCACAATCACAATTAAAACCTGCCTGGTGAAATATCGTTCTTGCATCTAATTGCTTTGAAGCTGCATCCTTGTGATTGGCAAGTACATTATGCAGTACCTGTTTGGGAGTAATACTTAAAAGGAAACTGCAGCAAATAAATATTCCTGCAAGATTTTTAATGATGATATTTTTATTGATCCTTTTAATGAGAACTGGATATTTAGCCGAATCATTTTTGTAACAACGATGCAAATATAGATTTTTAAAATGATGCAATTGTTTTTTCAAAGATTTTAACAATAGTAGTCCTTGTTTTAACAACAGTGCTGTAATAATCGTTTTCAGAAAATACCGTGAAAACACCCTGTTTTATTAAAATCCCTTTGTATATTTTTATTGTAATTAATTTATTAAGTAACAAAAAATCATATCCATTGAATTAAACAAAAGTATAATAGCTACTCCTTTTTGAGTATTTATTATTCTGAGCGTTCCCCTTAAGTTTACAAAACCTAATTTACCAGACCAACCAAAACTACCATGACCCTAGAACAGTACAACTCACTTACTGAAGAAAAGCGTGCTTTTGTATTAGACAAGGCAGGCGTATTTGTAGCTTCAACTTTCAACAAGCATTATGAATTCAATCTTTTTATGTTGAATGCTTTTTACGTAGAAGTTATTTACAAGATCGATGGCACACTCTGCGGCAGCAGGGCATTCACCGCTATTTCGCAATTAGACAGGTACCTGAATAGTATTGATATTTCTCCTTTGATGGTTCAGTGATTTGCCAATTTGAAGATTTGAAAATTTGAAGATGTGAAGTGCATTCAATTAGAATGTTCCATAATCATCGAATCTTCAAATTTTCAAATCTTCAAATCATTTCCTACTTTTGCGCCCATGACAACAGAACAATTAAAGAGTATGAGAGACCGTGTGCTGGTTTTGGGGAGGTTTCTTTGACGTCGCTAACAGGGAAGCTAAAATAGCAAACGATAAACAACTTTCACTTTCGCCTGGTTTTTGGGATGACAATGCCAGGGCAACTTCTATTCTAAAAGAAATTAAAGTAAACGAGTACTGGATAAATCTTTTCCGTGCTGTAGATACAGCCGTGGAAGATTTCGCCGTATTGTTTGATTTCTGGAAAGCAGGCGATGCAACAGAAGAAGAAGTGAAGGAAGCTCATGCAGATGCCATCAATAAAATTGAAGAAGCTGAATTTAAAAGCACACTCAATGAGCCGGAAGATGAACTTCCTGCCATGATGCAGATAAACAGCGGCGCCGGTGGAACCGAAAGCCAGGACTGGGCCGAAATGCTTGCCCGTATGTTTAGAATGTACGGCGAAAAACAAGGCTGGACCGTTACAGAAATGGATTGGCAATGGGGAGATGGTGCCGGTATAAAAACATGTACCTATAAATTCGAAGGGCCCTTTGCTTATGGCTTCTTAAAATCTGAAAGTGGTGTACATCGTTTGGTACGTATATCTCCATTCGATAGCAATGCAAGAAGGCATACATCCTTTGTATCAGTGAATGTGTATCCATTGGTTGACGATACGATCAACATTGAAATAAATCCTGCAGATGTAAAAATGGAAACTTCACGAAGCGGCGGTGCAGGCGGACAAAATGTAAACAAGGTAGAAACCAAAGTACAGCTTACACATATTCCAACAGGCATCGTGGTGGTTTGCCAGCAGGACAGGAGCCAGTTGGGCAACCGTGAATTGGCCATGCAAATGCTGAAAAGCCGTTTGTACGAAATTGAATTGCAGAAACGCAATGCGATAAAGGATGCGGCTAACAGTAAAAAGAAAAAAATAGAATGGGGAAGCCAGATACGTTCTTATGTTTTTCATCCTTACAAAATGATCAAAGATCATCGTACCGATTATGAAGTAGGAAATGTAGGGCCGGTGATGGATGGGGAACTGGATGGATTTATTAAAGCGTATTTGATGAGTGAGAAGGAGAATGTTTCTTAGGTTTCACGCAAAGTCGCAAAGCCTTCGGGCGCAAAGGCGCAAAGAGTCTTGAATAATTCAGAGCAGCTTTGCGTCTTTTGTATTTGCCTTAGCGTCTTTGCGTGAAATGTATTTGTTTACCAGCTCCGGAAATTCTGCCTGGCATCGTTGTGTCACTCACTTGTACACCATACCTTTGCTCAACTTTTTAAAACAATAAAAACTTACAATCATGCAGTACGGAGATTTTTATTACCCAATGCCGGCAAATGAACCAGTATTAAGCTATGCTCCGGGTAGCCCTGAAAGAGCAGCTTTAAAAGCAGCATTAAAAGATCTGAAAGCAAATAAGATCGATGTGCCGATGTATATTGGTAATGAAGAAGTACGTACAGGCAACACTGTAGAACTCCGCCCACCGCATGAGCGTAAACATTTACTGGGACAATTCCATGTCGGCGAAGCAAAGCATGTAACAAAAGCGATCAACGCTGCATTAAGAGTAAAAGACAAATGGGCCAACATGAGTTGGGAAAACCGTGCAAATATATTTTTAAAAGCTGCAGATCTTTTAGCAGGAAAATATCGTCCATACATCAACGGTACTACCATGCTTGGACAAAGCAAAAATGCTTTCCAGGCAGAAATAGATTCAGCATGTGAGCTGATCGACTTCTTACGTTTTAATGTTCATTTCTTAAGTGATATATATCGCCAGCAACCCATCAGCGGCCCGGGTATGTACAACAGGCTCGAGTATCGCCCGCTTGAAGGATTCGTATTTGCATTAACACCTTTTAATTTTACAGCCATCGGTGGTAATCTTCCTACAAGCGCTGCCATGTGCGGTAATGTGGTGGTTTGGAAATGTGCCAACACGCAGGTGTACAGTGCACAGATGTTCATGCGTATTTTAAAAGAAGCAGGTTTGCCTGATGGTGTTATCAACCTTGTATTCATTGATGGTCCTACCATTGGTGAAGTTGTTTTCAATCATCCTGATTTTGCTGGTATACACTTCACCGGTAGTACAGGTGTTTTCAATAACATGTGGCAAACGATCGGGAAGAACATGAGCATGTATCGTTCTTATCCACGCATCGTTGGAGAAACAGGTGGAAAGGATTTTGTGATCGCACATAAATCTGCAGATCCTGATGTGCTTGTTACCGCATTGGCAAGAGGTGCATTTGAATACCAGGGGCAAAAATGTTCAGCAGCATCAAGAGCATATATACCATCAAACCTTGCAGTAGAAGTAAAGAAAAAACTGGTTGATGCGATCAAGTCGATGAAGATGGGAACCGTAGAAGATTTTACAAACTTCATCAATGCAGTGATCGATGAAAAAAGTTTTAATAAACTGGAAGGTTATATAAAAGGCGCAAGAAAGAGAGACAGTGGAGCAAAAGTTTGGGTAGGAGGAAAGTGTGATAAAACAGATGGTTATTTCATTGAGCCAACTGTTATAGAAGCAAGCGATCCGAAATATGTAACCATGTGCGAGGAATTGTTCGGCCCAATACTAACGGTGTATATTTACGATGAAAATAAATTTGAAGAAACATTAAAACTGGTTGATAGTACATCTAACTACGCATTAACAGGCGCCGTTATCGCAAAAGATCGTTTTGCTGTAGAACTTGCTACAAACAGGTTGCGCAACAGTGCAGGTAATTTTTATATCAATGATAAACCTACAGGTGCAGTTGTTGGCCAGCAGCCATTCGGCGGTGCAAGGGGAAGTGGTACCAATGATAAAGCGGGTTCTATTTTGAATTTGTATCGCTGGTTGAGTGCACGTACGATCAAAGAAACATTTAATTCTCCAACGGATTATAGTTATCCGTTTATGAAAGAGAAATAATCAATTTGGCGATTTGAAGATTTGAAAATTTGAAAATGATCTGTGGAAATTTGATTTTTTTTGATCTTTTAAAAAACTAAGTTGCTATGCGATATACTTTCTTGATCAAAACAAGTATTTATAAAAAGATAATTGTTTTGATCTTTTTATTTTTTGGAATGAACGAGGGGAAATGCCAGCGTGCTATCGAAATAAATTATAAACGTAGTTTACTTGATTATACCGATTCAATCGGAACGAGATACATAGCTAGTGAAGCCCCTTTTAAGCCACGCATGATCTTCAATGATTCTTTTGCATTGGTTTATTTTTACAGTAATTCTTATGGCCGTCGTATCAAAGACAAAGAAATTGGGCGTAAGATGTTGCATCACGAAAGATTTTATGATTTTATCACAGGAGAAAAACTCGATGAACTTTTATCACAAGGGAAAGAAAAATATATTTTAAAAGCTAAGGCACCTTCATGGAACTGGCATTTTTTAAATGATGAGCGTATCGTACTTGGTAAAACCTGCCATGCAGCATTATCTGTAAATGCGAAAAACGATAGTATCCTTGTATGGTATACCAATGACCTGGCTTTTAAAAAAGGACCACTTTTTTATGATAGTATTCCGGGGGTTGTTTTGGAAGCATATGATCAAAGTTGGGATCAACATTTTTTAGCAGTTGAGATAAAGGAAATAGATATAAAAATAGTACCACCGGAAGGAACTAAAATATCCATGGATGAATGGACAAGGATTAGAGAAGCCCAGCGCTTAAAAGACGAAAATTGATTCAAAAATTAAACTTCTAAGTTTTATAAACTCCACATTTTCAAATCTCCAGATTTCCAAATCTCCAAATTGGCCTTTTGTGCATAAGATGTGAACAGCCTACGGGTTACGTTTTGGATTAAAAGGTATTAATGGGCAATAACCAAAATCTATAAAATAATAATTAGAATATATATGACAAAGAAAGTTTCTTTTACATTACCTGCAGAATATGTTGCCGGCGCAGCCTCAGGTATGTTGGTAGGTGAGTTTAATAACTGGAACCCTGAAGAAGGTATTTATTTGCAAAGACAGGAAGATGGATCGATGATCGCTGAACTGGCGCTCACACCTGGTAAAACCTATGAATACCGTTACCTGTTAAGTGATGGCAGATGGGTGAATGACAATAATGAGAAAACATTTTCAAATAATTATTCAGTTGAAAATTGCGTGATCAATGTTCCGGAAGTTGTAGAAACATTGGTGGTGGCAAAACCAAAAGCAGTTAAGAAAACAAAAGAAGCTGTTGCAGTTGTTGCTGATGAGCTGACAAAGATCGAAGGGATCAATAAAAAAGTAGAGGCCTTGCTTACAAAAGAAAATATTAAAACCTTCAAAGATCTTGGAAAGTGTACGATCAAAAAATTACAACTGATCCTTGATGGCGCAGGAAGCAAATTTAGTATTTATAATCCTGCTACATGGCCGAAGCAAGCTAAGCTTGCTGCTGCTGGGAAATGGGAAGAGTTGAGTAAATGGCAGGAAGAATTGAAAGCAATTAAATAATTAGCCAATTTGGAAATGAGCTAATTTGAAAATGGGTAAATGATTTTAAGCTTCACTATTATAGTGAAGCTTTTTTATGGTTGCAAAAAAATGCTACAGCCAGGAGGTTTATTTCATTTCCAAATTTCCAAATTGTCTAATTTCCAAATTGATTAAAGAATCTGAATTATCTTCACAGCACCAAATTTCCAATCAACACATGCAGATCCTACTTTCCGAGCAACAACTTGAACTAACCATACTCCGCCTTGCTCATCATCTTACAGAAAATCATAAAAGCCTGGAAGATTTTGTCTTCATTGGTATTCAGCCGCGTGGTGTGAAATTCAGTGATAAATTGATTGAGGCGATCCGGTTGATACGAAAGAATGAGAATATTCATTATGGTGTGATGGATATAACTTTTTATCGTGATGATGTAAGAGAAGAATTACACAAAGCAACGAAAACGGATATACCATTCTCGATTGAAGGAAAAAATGTGATCCTGGTAGACGATGTACTTTACACGGGCAGAACGATACGGGCCGCACTGGATGCCTTGCAGGATTTTGGTCGCCCAAGAAAAGTTGAATTGTGTGTTCTCGTTGACAGGAGATTTAACCGTGAATTGCCGATACAACCTGATTACTGTGGGAAAACAATTGATTCGATCGTTTCGCAGAAGGTAAAGGTGGAGTGGGAGCGGAGTGAGGTGGTGTTGTACTAGGTTTGATATCAGATTTCAGCAATCAGACATCAGCTTTAAAACCCACAAATTATACAGCATCATCTAAAATCTGATTGCTGATTACTGATTTCTCACCTCCGATTTCTGATTTCCGTGTTTTTCATCTAGCTTCGCACCTTAATGCAACTATCCACCAACCATCTACTGGGCATTAAAGAACTTTCATCAGAAGATATTTCCCTTATTTTATCTACGGCGCAACAATTCAAAGAAGTTTTGCAAAGGCCCGTAAAAAAAGTTCCTTCACTAAGGGATGTTACCATTGTAAATTTATTTTACGAAAACTCAACACGTACCAGGATATCTTTTGAGCTGGCAGAAAAAAGACTCAGTGCCGATACCATCAATTTTGCTGCGTCGGGCTCTTCGGTTTCAAAAGGCGAAACATTGCTTGATACCGTGAACAATATATTAAGCATGAAGGTTGATATGGTAGTGTTGCGGCACAGTGCCAGCGGGGCTCCGCATTTTTTATCAAAGCACCTGCCCGGCACCGCTATCATCAACGCAGGCGATGGTATCAATGAGCATCCTACACAGGCATTGCTTGATGCTTTCTCTATCATTGAAAATGCCGGCCCGCTTAGTGGCAAAAAAGTATTGCTTATTGGTGATATCATGCATTCAAGGGTGGCGCTGAGTAATATCTGGCTATTGAAAAAAATGGGCGCTGAAGTCATGCTCGCAGGTCCGCCTACATTGATACCAACTTATATACGGGAAGCATTTGGAGTGCAGGTAGAATATAATTTGAAAAAAGCACTTCAATGGTGTGATGTGGCAAATGTGTTGCGCATTCAGCTGGAACGGCAGAACCAGGTATTATTCTCTTCATTAAGGGAATACAACCAGGCCTATGGTGTTACAAGAAAATTACTCGATTCGATCAATAAGGAAATCATTATTATGCATCCCGGCCCCATTAACCGCGGCGTGGAAATAGACAGCGATGTAGCAGACGGAAAACAATCTATTATTTTGCAACAGGTGGAAAATGGAGTTGCGGTTAGGATGGCAGTGTTGTACCTGTTAGCTGGTAAGAAAGAGAATGCATAATTTGGAAATTTGGAAATGAGCCAATTTGGAAATGGGTTCATTTCTTCTGGTCAGTTTCTGATCAGTGCATCAATTTCCAAATTCCCAAATTGATTTATTTCCAAATTTTAAGGAACGGATATTAAATATTAAAACCAGGTCAATCTTATGAATCGAATATGTCTCTTCCCCGGAACTTTTGACCCTGTAACATTAGGTCATACGGATATTATCGACAGGGCATTGCCATTGTTTGATAAACTGGTCATCGGTATCGGGCGCAACGTTAACAAACAACCCATGTTCAGCGAACAACAGCGGCTTGAATGGCTGAATGAAATCTATAAGGGAAATGATAAAGTAGAAGCTGTGGTTTATGACGGGCTTACTGTAAATTGTTGTAAGCAGGTTGGAGCCAATTTTATTTTAAGGGGAATTCGTTACGTAAATGATTTTGAATACGAGAAGGCTATAGCAGATATGAACAGGAGCATTGCTGATAATATTGAAACGATCTTTCTCACCTGCCTTCCTCAATATACTTCTGTGGCATCTACACTTGTACGTGATGTACTTAAGAATGGTGGCGAAGTTTCCAAATTCCTGCCGGATGCTGTAAATAAAACCATCAATAAAAAATAATTAACACTGTTGAAATCACCAATCTGGTTTAATAAGAATCTGCAATTATCAGATCTCAGATCAATCACTCCCGATACAATGGGAGCATATCTTGGTATGGAATGGGTTGAGATCGGCCCCGATTATTTAAAAATAAAAATGCCTGTTGATAACAGAACCAAACAGCCATATGGTTTATTACACGGCGGCGCCAGTTGCGCCCTTGCAGAAACAGTGGGCAGTGTTGCTTCTCATTTCATGATCGATCCTTCAAAAAATATTTGTGTGGGACTGGAGATCAATGCCAATCATTTGCGCAGCGCAAGAGATGGTTGGGTAACAGCTACAGCATCACCTTTACATATTGGGGCCACTACACATGTGTGGGATATAAAGATTCATGATGACACACAGAAACTGATTTGTGTAAGCAGGCTCACTGTTGCAATTTTGAAGAAAAAATAGGAGCAGGCACAAACATCTAACCTGTTTTAACAATAAAATCTACGTACCTTTCAATATCCCTAAACGTACGTATATGAACAAATTTTACCTGGCTACACTGCTATTCTTTTTTGCTTTTATTTTTACATCACTTAAAACTTCGGCTTTTACACTTGATACGATTTCCACGGTACATCCTTCATGTTACCGGGCCAATGATGGATCGATCACTGTCATAACAACAGGAGCCACGGGCGCAGTTACTTATTCTATAGATGGGGGGACGTGGCAATCATCTCCTGTTTTTACCGGGTTAACTGGCGCACAGTACCTGATCATTGCTGAGGATGCTGCCGGAAATACTGAAGGGCTCTTTGTGGATTTACCCGACGGCCCTGAATTACAATTGAATTTTGCTGTTACACCAACTGTTTGTTTTGGTGGACTTGGCGGCACAATAACCATTACACCTGTAAATGAAATTACACCTTTTACTATAGAACATTTACAGGGCGGGATATTATTAGATACTACGATTACGGCAAATACCCTGGACCCAATTGTAATCACTAACCTTGAATACGGGCCTTATACGATTATGAATATTACTGATCCCCGCGGCTGTATAAATTCAACTACGCCTGTTTATATGGTAACTGTTCCTCCGGGTGATTCTTTACGTCCATCCATGACAGTTACGGCTCCTTCATGTTCAGGTTCAGCAAATGGTTATATCAGCTTTGACTTTAATTTGGGTAGTGGGCCCTACCAGGTTTTTACGAGTAGCTGGCCCTATACTTTTTATGGAGAAATAATGAGCAACGAACAGGTGGGACCTTTAAATCCCGGTACTTATAGTGTGCAAGCCAATGATATAGTGGTGGGTTGCACAGGCATAATAAATTTTATTATTCCCGACGGCGATAACCCATCTACGCAGATCACCCCGTCTACTGCTTCAATTTGTAGTGTAGGCGGTAGTGTTAGTTTAACTGGTTCGGGCGCCTCCTCATTGCAGGGAGCTCAATATAGCTGGTCACCTTCTACAGGTCTTAATGATGCAAGTATTGCTAATCCTATAGCAGCACCGTCTGTTACCACAACATACACACTTACTACAACTGATGCGAATGATCTTTGTGCTTCCAGTGCAACAATAACAATAGATGTTATGAATGTGGATGTTCCCCTGGTTGTATTAAGCAATACTGTATTGTCTGTTAGTAATCCGCAGGCAGGTGCTGTTTATACATGGCAACAGTTAATTGGAAATTCGTGGACAGATGTTGGAACAGGTGCAAATTATAATGGCATTAGTGGCAATGAATACAGGGTAAAGTCATCTGTAGGCAGCTGTGAAGCATATTCACTAAAAACTATTATAAGATCTGTTTCAATCAGTATATATCCTAACCCTTCTTCAGATATTCTTATGCTCAACGATTTAAAGCCGGAAGATCAATGGCAGGCACTGGAAATAATAAGTAGTATAGGACAAAGGGTTCTACTTCTTAAAAATATCAGCAATCAAACGAGTCTTGCTGTAAATATTGCTTCATTAAGCAGCGCTGTATATGTAGCTAAACTTACCAAAGCAGATGGGGGAACAGTTGCGTTGAAGTTTGTAAAACGATAATCAATTTGGAAATTTGATGATTTGGAAATTTGATAATTATAATTTCGATTTTGAAGAAGCGATTATTTTAGATAATACTCTTATCATTACACGGCATTTTTCTAATAGATCATCGCAGTTATCGTAGCCATTGGAATTTTTGCAGATCAATAACCAATACTCTGTTTCATCAGCTTCCTTGGCAGCTATTTTAAATTTATGAATAAAATCTGCCTTGCTTTCTGCATTTTGGGCTTCACGGACATTTGCTCCTATACTGGTTCCTGATTTCAATAATTGCCGGGCAATAACATACTTATGATTTCTTTCCAAAGATTCTATATAGCTTACAATTTTTAAAGCAAAGTCAAAACTCAGGTCAACAATTACATTCCTGGTTTTATTTCCCTGCATAAAATAATGATTTGAAAATTCCATTTGAAAATTTCTAAAGCAAAATACAACCCCTGGCAATTAATAAATAATTAAAAGACTAAAGTTTATTCAGTCTAACTAAATTTTCATTTTCAAATTTCCAAATTGATTCATTTTCAAATTGTCCTTAGGGAGTATCAAAGAAAACAGACAGCACATCCTTAATCGTAGCGTAAGTATTCGCCACCGGCTTCTTAATATCTTTTGTTTTAAACCATTTTATCTCTGTAATATCTTCCTCAGTTTGTGGCTTCGGGTCTTGTTTGCCGTTAGTAGTAAAGTAAAACCAGTGACTTATTTTTAAAATATGTTTGCCAAATTCATCATAGATATGATAGGTATCGGCAACTGCTTTTTTTAAAGTAAGTTTTTTAACAGCAGTCTCTTCTTCAATTTCACGTTCTGCACATTTTGCTGCTGATTCTTTTTTCTCCATTTTTCCTTTTGGGAGATCCCATTTACCTCGCCTGAAAATAAAAAGCAATTCTTTCTCTTCATTCTGAACAATACCACCTGCAGCTTCAATAACGGTAAAGTGTTTGAAGAATGCTTTTTTCAGTTTTTCAAAATCAGGGCTGAACAGAATGCCTGCATGAAAATCTTCTTTTTTTATTTCATGGATCAACGCATTGATCGCATGAGAAGATAATTCATCAACAAAGACCACATCCGGGTGATGCAGGAGTTCCTTTAAGGTATCATCCATTTTATCACACAAATACACTGGCTTTTCTCCATAATAAATCTTTATCTGCATAGTATCTTCTTTACGCTGAAAAGTAAAAATAAAACTTTAGAGGGTGAACACGAATTTTTAAACACGAATTGCATGAATTAATACACATCGTAATCCATCCTGTTCTTAATTCGTGCCCAAATTCGTGTTCTTCATCTCCAAATCTCCAAATTGACCAATTTCCAAATTGAATATCTTTGCACCATGACCAACGAAACAGCAGTAGCAGAAAAACTGCTACAGGTACAGGCAGTAAAACTAAGTGTAGAAAACCCTTATACCTGGGCAAGCGGCTGGAAAAGCCCTATTTATTGTGATAACAGGAAAGTGCTTTCATTCCCATTTGTACGGGATTTTATTAAAAGTGAATTATGCAGCGTTATATTTGAAAAGTATGCACAGGCAGAAGCATTGGCAGGTGTTGCTACTGCAGGGATCGCATGGGGTGCTATGGCTGCGGATCAACTGAAGCTACCGTATATGTATGTACGCCCAAAACCAAAAGAGCATGGTATGGGAAACCAGATCGAAGGATCCTTTGAAAAGGGACAAAAAGTACTGGTAATAGAAGATCTTATTTCCACAGGTAAAAGCAGTTTACAGGTATGTGATGTATTGAACAATGCCGGGGTAGAAGTGATTGGAATGGTTTCCATATTCACATATGGTTTTAATGAGGCCTCAGACGCATTTAAAAATGCAGGAATAGACCTATCTTCCCTTACGAATTATGAGATATTGATCAACCTTGCGATAAATAAAGGATTGGTAAATGAAAGCCAGCTAACCACTTTGTTGAATTGGCGCAACCATCCTTCAACATGGACAGGAATCGAATAATTTAATTAAACCAACAAAAAGTATATGAAACAACTTCAACTAAGTATTTTGGCCCTGTTAGGATTCGCATTATCATCTTTTGCCCAGCAAAAAACAAATGATAAAGCCGTTATAAAAACGCCCCAGGCAACCTGTGATCTTTGTAAGGAACGCATAGAAAAGTATGTGATCAGGCAATATGGTATTACAAGTGTAAATGTTGACATCAAGAAGAAAACAACTACGGTTACCTGGATAACGGACCGTACAAATATTGAAGAAGTAAAAACGGATATCGCCAATGCAGGTTTTGATGCTGACGATGTAACCGCAGAAGAAACTGCGTATAAAAGACTTCCTAAAGAATGCAAGAAAGCTGACCCTGCACCAGCGCCTGTAGCTACAGAAGCTCCTAAAAATTAAATAAATCATTATTACTTAAGGGTAGGCAACATAGAAATTGGTAGCATAAAAAAACGTGTTGCCAATTTTTATGTTACCGGTTCAATATGTGTTGGAAATGCTAATAACCTGTCATTGCATGTTTTTTAGCGAAAAAACTGTCAGGTTGAAGGGTAGGGGTGGGGAAATGATTAATAGAACTGCGGCAATTGCTGTATGGTTTGGTAATTCACGTCAAAAGTTTTGTATACACCGGCCTTGCCAACCCTTACCTTTCCCATCACTTTAACGAGCACCTGCTTATTCATAAGACTCGAGAGGCCATTTTTTATGATATTTTTCATGTCCAGCTCTACTTTTAAAGGCACGGTAAATTCCTGGCGGCGGGGAACCTTTACCTGCAGATCCTGAGATGAATGTCCGAGATATGTACTATCCAAATAAATATCAAGGTCTGTACGGTTTAATTCCACACCGTAATTATTCGGGTTATAAGCAACTACTTCAACGTTAAGATTAGCACCTGCGAAGCCGATATTCTCAACAGTTATATTTTTAAATCCCCGAAATTCCAGGTCCTTGGGAGCACGGCACGATGTCATAAAAAGAAGGAAAATAAATCCTGAAAAAAAGAGGGGAGTTATGTAAGATCTCATACATGATTTTATGAGATGAAGTTAGGCAAGTAGATGCTGGAAAGAAAATAACTACTAATTTTTTTGGAAACTATTTTTCAGGGGAGAAATGTATTGAAGCTACATTATTTAGTGTTTATTAAATCAATTATATTAATGATTATTAGCTAATTGTGCGATTGTTTGAATATAAATTCAGCATGAAATGGCATGAATAATTGCATCTTAAACAAATTTTTTTAAAACTTTTTCTGGATTATTAGTTTTTGTCTATTTTGATTGTACTTTATTGATTATCATTTATTAATAAATTTTATGTATAATAAAATATTGTTTATTTTTCGATATTATTAATAATTTTCTCAGGAAGGAGCTTGCATTTTCAAAAAGCGTTTTCTATGTTTGTGAAAGAAATCAGAAATGACCAATCCCGGTCATCCTTTTTTCCGACCCTTTTCCAACTTCTTTAGACTAACTGTCTCCAAGTTCCCTCGATTAAGCTAACCTCCAATGACCGTTCATTCAACGAATGATCACTCCTGCGTCAGGCCGTATTTCTAACACCTCAAACCACAAAGAAGATGAAAACAAATTTTACAATTTACTGCTTAGCATTCCTGGCACTCTCCTTAAGTTCTGTGCCGGCAAATTCTCAAACAAGTTCTCAATACAACTTTAATGCGGCCCCGGTTTTAATATCAGGAACTGCAAACCAGGTAAATGCAAAATACCGTTTCGCCAATGTGAGTACGGGTATAGATGCGATCATAACCATTATGTCTTCAACAAATGGTGCAACAGTTGATATCTTAGATGACAATGCTATTACAAAGCCGGAAGGATTTTCTCCCAAGATCGGCGTACCAAGAAATAGAACAGGGCTTGTTGAATTCCAGATTTGCTTCGTTGCAAGCGGAACGTTGAATAGTATGGTGCAGGATAGTTTGAATGCTACGGCTATTGATATAGATGGTGGACCTACTGTAAAAGAAATGGATGTGATTGACCTTGGTGGAGGATTCTCGTCTTACCAGGTTGGAACACCGGAAATTACAGTTACTCAAACCGGTACCGCTTTTACAGGTAAAAATGTAGCAGGAAATGAATACGATGGAATTGATACTGCCGCCAGGCAGGTAATGTTTACAGTTACAAATACCCATGTAGGTTGTTTTACTTATAAATGTGGTGCTGCAAATACGGGCAATTCAACAGTGAGCAGGCAGAAAAGTATTTACTTTAAGAGTTTCACGTATCCTCCTCCAGGTCCATTACCTGTTAAATATCTTTCTTTTGATGCGGTAGCGGCAAATAAATCAGTAGGACTTAAATGGGTAACAGTATGGGAAATGAATAACGGGCATTTTGAAGTAGAACGTTCATTCGACAGGAATAATTTCAAAACAATTGCAATGGTGCTGGATGGATTTACAGGGGCTGATAATAATAAAACTTACCAGTATAAAGACAATGCGGCAGAGATACAGGGCAGAACAATCATATACTATCGTTTAAAACAGATCGATATCGATGGACGGGTTGATTACAGTAACATACTTGCAGTAA
Source organism: Ferruginibacter sp. (assembly GCA_047601875.1). GTDB lineage: Bacteria > Bacteroidota > Bacteroidia > Chitinophagales > Chitinophagaceae > Ferruginibacter. The sequence continues at coordinate 4,896,513 of JASGIL010000001.1, forward strand.
GAATGGATGGAAAAGCAGGTGCAACAACAATGCAGGTATCACCTAACCCATTTGTAAAGGATATGATGGTGCGCTTTAATGCGACTGTAGACGGAGCTTCTGAAATTCGCATCATAAATATGTTGGGACAACCGGTATTATCCAGGAAGAGTATCGTGAGCAAAGGTTATAACAACATACAGTTGACCGATCTTGATAAACTGATCCCGGGTATCTACGTTGCACAGCTGATCATTGATGGAGTGGTTATTGAAAATCAGAAAGTAGTAAGGAATTAAAAAATTAAGAACTAAAAATTAAAAAATCGAGTGGTAGATGTCAGAGGCAATAACTCATAATTCATAACTCATAACTATTATCATGAAAAAGACACTAACTGAATCATATGCAAAAAATATAGAGGCATTAAGAAAAGTGATAGTAGCGTGTAAGCAAAGTTTAATGAGAGGAAGACCAATCGGGCAGTTTCCACATTATTGGGCACTGATACCGATAAAGCCGGAGGAGCAAATGAAGCATAGGAGGAATCAGAATTAAAAATTAAGAATTAAAAATTAAAACAGAGGAACTTTTAACACTAAACTCATAATTATAAACTTATACCAGCCGGTAATTCAACCAGAAAAATAACCCCGTTTCACTGCCGGTTCTACGATGTTTTCTTTGGGGGTTACAGAATCGAAAGATTCTTAACAAAAGCTGCATTTCTATGCGGCTTTTTTGCTTTTTACCCATAGTTTTACCTATTCCGACGATAATCTGCGACTTGTTGGCAGAATGTGGATTTTCTTTGATAAATTTAGGCTGCATTTCCGTCCCTATTGTAATCTTTTGGCGTGCGTCTATATTAAAAACTGCTTTTATATTTTTCCTAATGAAGAAATATTTACTTTTCTCACTCTTAGTGTTTTGTTTCATCAATGCTTTTTCCCAGGATTTTTCTAACAAAGGAAAGGATTTTTGGGTGGGTTATGGATATCATGAAAGAATGAATCCTGATAATGGAAATAATGCCCAGGAAATGAAATTGTATTTTGCAACTGACCAGGTTACCACAGTTACAGTTACAATACCGGGAATTGGATGGACACGCACTTACGCAAATATCGCCGCAAATACTGTTTTTACATCTGATGTGATGCCAAAAGCAACTCCACAGGATGCAAGGCTCACTGTAGAGTCTACCAGCCCGGAGAATAAAGGAATTCATATTACCGCAGATAAACCTATTGTTGCCTATGCTCACATATATAACGACAGGGTTTCAGGTGCATCAATATTGTTCCCGACCAATACACTTGGAAAAGAATATTATTCAATCAATTTTACCAATAACTCAAATACAAACAACGCAAATTGTTGGTTTTATGTGGTGGCTACAGATACCGGTACCACAACAGTAGAAATTACACCAAGCGCTAATACCATAAATCACGCTGCAGGCGTTCCTTTTACTGTAAATCTTACCCAGGGACAAATTTTCAATGTGATGGGAGCATTGAGCGGCGGTGGCGGGAATTTTTTTGAAGGTGTTGATCTTACAGGATCAAAAATAAAAAGTATTGCTTCAGGTACAGGTGCATGTAAAAAAATCGCAGTTTTTTCGGGGAGTGGAAGGATCGCCATTAGTTGTAATGGAACGGCTCCATCTTCCGATAATTATATGACGCAGGCTTTCCCAAAAGCGGCCTGGGGGAAAAAATTTCTAACGGCCCATACAAGTCTTCTGACAAATGATATATACAGAGTTTGTGTATCAGATCCGGCGGCAGTTGTTACTGTAAATGGTAGCCCCATAGCATTACCACTACAAAATAATTTTTTTTATGAGATAGCTGCTACGGCCGCTCAACTGAAAATAGAATCAGATCTTCCCATTACCGTGGCGCAATACATAGCTTCTGCCGGGGCGTGTGGAAATGCTGCAGGAGGTAGTGATGGTGATCCGGAAGTAATGTATCTCAGCCCGGTAGAACAGAATATCGCAAAAGTTATTTGGAATGCTACACCAAACTTTGCCATTAATCAACATTATTTTAATGTAATTATTCCCAATACAGGCACTGCATTAAGTAGTTTTAAACTTGATGGTGTGGCAGTTGGGGCAGGTGCATTTACAGTTCATCCGCAGGATCCCAATTTTTCTTATTTAATACGAGCCGTTGGCCAGGGCCAGCATATCATACAATCTGATTCCGGCTTTAATGCAATTGCTTATGGATATGGTGATCATGAATCGTATGGTTATAATGCCGGAACCAACATAAAAGACCTTTATAATTTCTTAACACCAATCAACCCGCTAAGTATCTCTCCTGATCCGGTAGCTTGTACCGGTACACCTTTTTATTTTAGTGTTACTTTTCCGTTTCAGCCAACTTCGCTGATATGGAATTTTCATAATAGCCCATTTCTTCATCCCAATGCAAATACTGTAACAACTCCTGATGCTTCTTTAATTCTTGATGGAACTTATTTCATTGGTACAAGACAGGTGTGGCGCTATAAACTTCCGTCTTTGTATTATTATACTCCAGCTAACAGTAACCCGGGATATCCTGTAACAATCACAGCCGGCACAACAAATCCTGAAGGATGTGGTAATAGTTTTGACAGGGATTTTGACCTTGCAGTATATGATCCGCCTGTGGCAGATTATAGCTGGACAAATAATGGTTGTATAACAGACAGTGTAAGATTTACTGATATTACCAATTATGTTGCCGGCACCTATTCGTACCAGTGGTATTGGGATTTTGGAGATGGCACTTATGGCAATACAAGAAATCCAGCGCACCTCTACGCAACACCGGGAACATACCATGTAAAGTTTGCAATGATCAGCAATGTTGGTTGTTTAAGTGACACTGCGAATAAAACTGTTGTCATCAGTCCTTTGCCTACGGCTACGATGGCCGGAACAACTACTGTTTGCCAGAATGCAACGCCACCAAACATTACTTTTAACGGAGTACTTGGAACAGCCCCATTTACATTTACCTACACTATTAATGGCGGGGGAAACCTCACTGTTACAACCAATACCCATACTGCAACCGTTCCGGTACCAACAGGAACTGTAGGAAATTATGTTTATCACCTGGTAGCTGTGCAAGGGGAGAATTGTTACCAGGTTCAGTCGGTCCCTGATATTTCGGTTAGGGTAAACCCATTACCAACGGCAACGATTAGTGGAACAACAACAGTTTGCCAGAATTCAGCTTTACCGGTAATAACGTTTACAGGGGCTAATTCTACTGCACCTTATAAGTTTACCTATACGATCAATGGAGGGTCGGATCTTTATGTTACAACCACTTCCGGTAATAGTGTAACGGTACCGGTACCAACAGGCTCGGTAGGAACATTTGTGTATGCACTCGTAAGTGTGCAGGATGCAAGTTCAACAGCTTGTATCCAAAACCAGGCTGGCAGTGCTACAGTAACAGTTAATGGATTGCCAACTGCATCGATCAGCGGAACTACAGCAGTATGTTTGAACACAACGGCTCCTTCTGTTACATTTACAGGCGCAAATGGTATAGCACCCTATAAATTTATTTATACAATCAATGGCGGCTCAAACCAAACGGTAACAACTACCAGCGGAAACAGTGTGACTGTAACAGCTCCAACAGGAACAGCCGGAACATTTACTTATTCCTTGGTGAGTGTGCAGGAATCGAGTTCTACTGCTTGTATACAAACACAGTCGGGCAGTGCTGTAATAACAGTTTATCCTTTACCAACCCCTGACTTTAATTCAAGCCTGCCTTCATGCCAGGAAAAGACAGTTAATTTTACTGATGCCTCCGCAGCAAATGTTGGAAGCCTGAATGAATGGCATTGGGATTTTGGTGATCCTTCCAGTGGTGCATCCAATACAGCAAACATTCAAAACCCTTCGCATACTTTTGCCAATGCAGGCACTTACCAGGTAAAACTAAATGTAAAAACAACAAATGGTTGCCAGAGCCCTGACGTTATAAAATCGGTAGTTGTATATTCAAAACCTGTAGCCGGCTTTATAGATCCTGAAGTTTGCCTGTCGGATATATTCGCACCATTTACAGATACAAGTTCTGTTGCAACGGGCGGGCCAATCACAACATGGCAATGGAATTTTGGCGATCCTGGTAGCGGCGCCTTGAATACTTCTTCATTACAAAATCCGCAGCACTCTTACAGCGCAACAGGCATAAAAACGACCACGTTGATCGTAACAAGTGCCAGTGGTTGTAAAGACACTGTAGTTCAATCATTTTATATTAATGGTACAATACCTTTGGCAGGTCTTGCAGTTCAAAATGAAAATGGTTTGTGTGCAAATGATTCCGTGGCCATTCAGGGTAGCTCAACTGTTGATCTGGGTAATATTGTTAAGGTTGAAATTTATTGGGATAATATTAATGCACCAGGTACTTTTGAAGTTGATGATGTTCCTTATCCCGGTAAAGTGTACACGCACCTTTATCCAAATTTCCAGGCACCGCCTTTGACTAAAAACTATGAGATCAGGTTCAGGGCTTATTCGGGCATATCATGTGTGAATGACAAATTCAAGAGCATTACCATTCATGCTGCTCCAAAAGTAGTGTTCAATGCGATCCCTGATACATGTTTGTATATCGCTCCGTTCCAGCTTACAGAAGCAAGCGAAATAAGTGGCATTCCCGGTACATTTGTTTATACCGGGCCGGGCACCTCATCTACCGGTATGTTTGATCCTTCTGCCGTTGGCCCGGGAACGTATACCATTCATTATACTTTCACATCAAACGCAGGTTGTGCAGATTCAGGACAAAGAACCATCAGGGTACTTGCTCCGCCTACAGCTAATTTTGGATTTACTACTCCAGGTTGCCAGTCTCAGCCAATATCATTCTCTGATTCATCACATGCTACTGCGGGCACAATCACTACATGGACATGGGATTTCGGAGATGGCACAGGACCAATCGTTAGAAATACCGGTGCAACATTTACACATACATTTGGCACATCAGGTACCTACGATGTTACATTGATGGTGACAACAGGGTATGGTTGTATTAGTACTGTAACCCATCATTCTGTATTAATATCTCCTTTGCCTGTTGCAGACTTTAGTTTTACAGATACGGCCTGCCTGCCGAATGCATTGATACAGTTTACAAATCATTCAACGATTGCAGATGGAAGTGAGAACAGTTTCTTCTATATCTGGAACTTTGGAGATGGTTCACCGGCCAGCTATGCGATCAATCCTTCACACATCTATCAAAATGTTGGACCATATACAGTATCGTTGCAGGTTAAGAGCAATGCCCAATGTATTGGTACTGTTATTAAGACTGTGAATACGATACATCCAAGGCCTGATGCAGCGTTTGAATTTGACAGGCCCGGTGTGTGCCTCGGTAACAGCGTTGGTTTCCACGATCTGAGTGATCCTAAAGACGGAACTGTTACTGCATGGTATTGGGATTTTGGTGATAACAATAGTTCTACACAACAGTCACCGGTTTATACTTATAGCAACGCCCAAACATATGAAGTACAGCATTCGATTGTAAATAGTTTCGGTTGTCATAGTGATACGATCCCGCATTACTTTACAGTATATCCTTACCCGGTAGTAAATGCCGGAGAAGATAAACTGGTGCTGGAAGGAGAGTCTGTTGTGCTTGATGCAACAGCAACCGGTACTGATCTTCACTTTATGTGGACAAAGGGCATCAATATCAGCACTGATCTTCACTTAAACAACAGCAGCATTCTTAATCCTGTATGTACGCCTGTAGAAGAGACGAATTATACATTAACAGTGACTAATAATGGGGGATGCCCTGCAACTGACCAGGTTTTGGTAAAAGTATTAAAGACACCGATAATACCAAATACATTTTCGCCCAATGGTGATGGTATCAATGAAGTATGGACGATAGAATATTTAAAAGCTTATCCTACATCACACGTGCAGGTATTTACAAGGACGGGTCAGTTGGTCTTTGAATCAAAAGGGCATTATGAAGCATGGGATGGAAAGATAAAAGGCAAACCATTACCAGTAGATACATATTATTACATTATAGAACCTGAGAGCGGCAGGAAGCCAGTGACTGGGTATGTTACGATACTAAAATAATTCTGAATTATGAGTTCTGAATTCTGATTTGAATACAGATAACTTAATTCAGAATTTAGAACTCAACATTCAGAATTCAGTTGTGAACACGCAAACATGAAGAAGATTTGTTTATTTATAATTGGGGTTAGTTTTTCTTTTTTGGCATTTAGCCAGGCCAAACCTTCCTATACACAGTATATACTGAATAATTATATTCTTAACCCTGCTGTAGCAGGGATTGAGAATTATACTGATATTAAATTAAGTTATCGTAACCAATGGAAAGGAATTCCGGGAGCACCTGTTACTGCTTATGTTAGTATTCAGGGGCCACTTAGCAAGCAAGAAGGTAGAACAACTGCTACTTCAATGCCGATGCATGGAGAAAATCCGCGAGGCAAAAATTACTGGAAAGAATATGCTGCACCTGAACCACATCATGGTTTGGGTATGGTTGTCTTAAATGATAAAGCTGGTTATATAAACCGTTGGTCTGTTTATGCAACTTACGCATATCATATGCCGTTAGGTCAAAGAACTTCATTGGCTGCAGGAATTAACCTGGGTGTTTCAAGTGTTAGCCTCGAAAGGTCTAAGATCGAATGGGGAAGCCTGAGAGAAGATGACCCGGCCGTTGGTTATGCCAGTGGAGAATTGAAAAAAGTGAAGCCCGAGATCGGCGCAGGGTTATGGCTTTATTCTGATAAATATTATGCAGGTTTGTCTGTATTGAATATCATACCAGGTAAAGCATCTTTTGTAAAAGACGATAAGTTTGCTGTTAACTATACACCCAATTATTTTTTTACTGCCGGTTACAGGATGTTGATCAACCAGGATCTCAATTTTATTCCTTCAGTGATGATACAATATTGGCAACCGCAACTTACGGGAATGCATTTCAATGCAAAACTTCAATACACCGACCTGTTGTGGATCGGTGCCAGTTACCGTTATTCAAACCTGGTAGGAGGTTATTCTGCAATGATGGGTTTAAATATTGCCAATATCAATGTTAGTTATTCTTATGAAGTAGCTACCAACAGCAGGCTCAGAACTTATACGGGCAATACGCATGAAATAATGATTGGATTCTTGCTTGGAAACAAATACGGAGATAGCTGCCCGAGGAATATTTGGTAATCACATGATTTTTACGACGAGGTTTCAGAAGAAATTTTCAGTATTCAACGTGCAATATTCAAGTGCATTCCATTGAGCATTGAATATTGTACGTTGAATATTGAAAATTCATTTTAGACTTACTTACCAAAGACAGCAAATTATGTGTGTTTGATTACCCATTCCTGTATATCAGCCATTACCTTTTCTTTATCGAGGTCATTTAGTAAATCATGATAATGTCCTTCATATAACTTAATCGTTTTGTCGGAAGCTCCGGCATTGTCATAAAAGAACTGGCTTCCGCTATATTTGGTAGCATTGTCTTTTGTACCATGCAATATCAATACTGGTATTGTAATAAGCGGGAATTCTTTTTTTAATCGTTCATCAGCAATTACCAGTTGCTCCATTGTTTTTGATGGTTGTGATTCACCTTTGATAAGTGGATCGTTATTCATGGCTTCTACTACCGCTGCATCACGTGAAAAATCCTCATTTTTTAGTTTTATAGTATGGAAGTGTGGTGCTATATGGCTCAAGCCCTTTAGTATTGCCAATGCAAAATCCGGTGCGGGAACCTGGTATGCAAAGCTTTCACATATAAGCCCGTTTATTTTTTCCTGGTGTTCTAATGTATATAGGCAAGCGATTACACCACCTGCACTATGACCAAGCATGAAAACAGGTAAACCTTTGTTAGCAGCTTTGGCTTCTTCCACCAGTGTGTCAACGTCATTAACATAATCATAAATGCTTTGAACATAGAAACGTTCGCCTTCCGATTGTCCACGCCCCAACAGATCCAGTGCATATACGATGTAATTTTTAGCAACAAATTGTTCAGCTACCCATTGGTAATAACCACTATGGGAATTTAAGCCATGAACAATTACGATTATACCATTGGCATTTTCTTCCGGCAGCCATGTACGTGTAAAAATTTTAAGACCAGCTGCATTTTTGAATGAGGAACTTTGTTGTTTCATATTTGTTGTGATTAATTGAGAATAATTATTTTAAGATTTGTATGTAAACGAATTTCACAGCAGGCACTCAAGTTAAATATTCTTTGCGCAGTTTTTTCTTTTTTTCTGTAACTTTTGTATGAAGTTTGAAATGATGCTTTTTTGAGGAATATTTGGTAGAGCTGAAAAGGGGAGCGTTTCTTTTAAGATTAGGAGTCTTTCAATAATCAACGTACAACCTGCCTGCCGGCAGGTATTAAATGTTCAAGGGAATATTCGGTACTGGTACAGTTTGAAATTTTCCGCAGCGAACAGGAGTAAAAAGAATTTTACACGGAGAATCTCAGCGTAAACTCAGCTTCTCTTGTTCTCCGCGGTGAAAAAACTGTTGCAAAATTTCAAATTGCACCAACACTTAATATTCCTGCAATTTTATGATATCCTGCTCAATCATAGTCATTAGAGAGCTAAAACAAAAGTTGGAAAATATTTTTTTTAGCAATCTCAATTTCTATCCCTAAAAGCTTGTCTCTGTTATCAACTTTAATATTGTCAAATAGTATAACGGTCTTCTTATTTATGGTATCGTTGTATACTTTTTTCAGAATAATATTTTTAGTATACGCAATTTCAGATCTCTCAACATATTTTATAGTTGCATGCTGCCCCGCTTTTATCAACTTATGCTCATTTAAATATTCTCCTATAAAAAAAAGATTTCCGGGTAATTCTTTACCTGGTATTGATTCATCTATTGTTTTTAAACAAAGATTAGTAAGCAGGCGGCTTTGCGATACTTCTGACTTCGAATAAAAATTACCCCTCATGCTAATATTGTAAGGCATTTTATACAATATGAATACGGTAAATAACAATAATAATATTGCACCTGATAACGCCATACCGTACCTGATGATCCATGAGGGCATTTTCCCAAGGATCTCATTGTCGTTTTCAACTCTTGTATGAACCGCAAAACGATTTTCTGATATGTTTTCTTTGTTATTTGGCATTATTCTCCGAGGTCAAGTTGGTTTCTGACTAATTCAAAATACTGGCCTTTTTTGTTCACCAATTCCGTATGATTTCCAATTTCTACGATACTGCCATTCTCCAATACAATGATCTGGTCTGCATTCTTTACGGTGCTCAACCTGTGAGCTATAATTAAAACTGTTTTGTTCTTATAGAATTGGGCCAGGTTTTCCATGATTATTTTTTCATTATTAGCATCCAATGCACTTGTTGCTTCATCAAAAAAAAGAAAGTCCGGATTTTTATATACAGCCCTTGCAATTAATATTCTTTGTTTCTGGCCGGCGCTAATACCCATTCCTGTACTTCCGATTTTAGTATTGTAAGTGTTGGGCAGTGAATCTACAAAATCATGAATATTGGCTATATGAATTGCATTTTGTAATTTCTCTAAATCGATTTCTTCGTTGCCAAGGCATATATTATTGGCTATAGTATCGCCAAAAATATATCCATCCTGCATCACGATACCACAACTTTTACGGAGATCCTTAGGAGAAATGTCAAGCAGATTTTTGCTACCTACCAATATATTGCCTTTTGTAGGCGTATAGTATTTCAACAGGAGTTTAAACAATGTTGTTTTTCCGCTACCACTTGTACCTACAATAGCCGTTATTTTATTTATTGGGATGGTAATATTTATGTTATGCAAAACTTTCGGGGATTTCTCGCCCTGGTAATGAAATGAAACTTCGTTAAAACTGATATTCTCCACGCTCATCTTTACATTGTTTTCCTGCTCTTCATTTTCCTTTACGTGAATTTCATTTAATCTTTCTAAACTAAGTTTTGCATCCTGGGCGGTTTGTATAAAATGTAACAGTTGATCAATGGGACTATTCATTTGGCCGATAATATAACTTACACTCACCATCATGCCCAATGTCATATTACCATTAATTACTTCACAAGCTGCATAATATGATATGAGTATATTTTTTAGCTGATCAAATACCTGGGAGCCAACATTCTGGTATTGATTTAATGAAAGTGTTTGAATATTTAATTTAAAAAGCTTTTGTTGGTTTTTTTCCCAGGCCCATCTTTTAAATGTTTCGGCAGTGTTTAATTTTATTTCACTCATACCTGATATTAATTCAAAAACCATCCCTTCTGTTTCACCCATTCTTTTAAATCTCTTATAGTCTAATACTTTTCTTCGTTTGAGAAAGAAAAAAATCCATAGAATTCCAGCGGTACTAAAAATGATGAACAACAGCAGCATTTTCAGGCTATATATTCCCAGGATGATCCCAAAAACGACCAGGTTGATCATTGAAAAGAGTGTTGACAATGAAGATTGTGTCAGAAAATCCTGGATCCGTTGATGATCCGCTATCCGTTGCTTAATGTCGCCAATCAGCTTTGTCTCAAAAAAAGAGAGCGGAAGTTTCATAAGTTTAGAAAGAAAATCAGAAATGATAGCAATATTAATCCTGCTATTCATATGCAGTAATATCCAGCTTCGTACCAACTCAATTATTATGCTCCCTGTAAAAAGTACAAGTTGTGAGACCAACATTAATAAAACAAAATTTGAATTTTGTTTGTTGATGCCCTGGTCTACCAATCCCTGTGTTAAAAAAGGAAACAATAATGAAATGCCTGTACCGATTATCAATCCTATAAAGAGCTGTGCAATGTGCTTTTTGTATGGACTTAAATATTTAAATAAAAAACCAAAGCCATTCTCTTTGGATTGCTTACCTGTCATTTTATAAAAGTCAGGCGTTGTTTCCAATAGAAGTGCTATCCCTTCTGTATTGGTATTTAGCCAGGAGTTCTCAAAACCATTTTTATCTAATTTAATTTTACCTTTTGCCGGATCCGAAATATAATATTTGCCTCCTTTAATTTTATACAGTACTACAAAATGATTTTGATTCCAATGCAGGATACAAGGTAAGTCTGCTTCTGATGTAAGTACATCAATAGGAATTTTTACTGCCAGCGTTCTGAATCCAACCTGTTCTGCTGCTTCACTTATTCCCAATAAACTAACACCAAGTTTTGTAATAAAGCTTTTAGAACGCAAAAAAGAAAGTTCAAAGTCTTTACCAAAATGTGAAGCTATTATTCTAAGGCATGTTGGCCCGCAATCCATAGCATCATATTGTTTATAATGGGTTATAGACATTTAATTTCAGGCAAGTTGATCATTTTTTAAATTGTAAAAAGATATAGCTTCTTTTTTAAGGGGACTATCACTCCAGGGAGACCAATTGCCTGTGTAAGGGTTGTACCCACATTTTAAAGGAGCAGAAAAAATATTTTGGGGATTATCTATATAAGCTCTGCAGTCGGTACATACATACCTGAATTCACAATCTTTACACTTCAATATATCATCCTTTTTTATTTCCCATAGTTTTTGAAAATCTCTTTTCGCAACTATTCTAAAAATATCTGCATTAAGAATATTCCCGTAAGATTTACTCATGCTTGGGCAATTTTTGATATCGCCATTAACATCTATTGAGATTTTATTATTTAGGCATGTATTAAATGCAAGCGATTCTGCGTAATGTTGAATATTAGGTGCCATCGCCGCCAAAGAAATTTTACCACAGTGTTTACTGCTATCCAGTTTTTCTTTTGTGAAATGCAAAGCATACCTGATCTTATTTACTGGTAATTTCTCACTTGCATTATACACAACCATTAAGTCCAGTTTCGAAAAAGCATCCAGTTTTATATAGAAATCAGGATTAAACGCCTGCATATTTGGAATGTACAACTGCAAAGAGCATATTTCAGAAGCTTCAACAGCCGATATCAAACGCAGTAGTTTTTTTTGAGTTAAGCTGTTATCAAAAATTCTTACCTGTACAGTAGATAACATTTTTTCCCTGAAGTATTCAATAAATTTATAAGCATATTTGTATTCTCCGGCTATATCTATTACTGCATTTGTAATTATGTGAGGGTTTAAATATTCATCGGGTAGTTCAGAGAAATATTTGAAAAATGCTTTAGGTGCAATTAGTATTAAATTACTCTTTTCTAAATATTGCAAAAACCGGGTCGCAATCGTGTCACTCTTAATTTTGGAAAAAAAATCCGATACCTTAATTACTTTTTTTTCACTTAGAATCAAACCTAATTCAATAGGGATTACGTGATTTTCTTTTTTACCCAAATCGCTGATTAATGACCGTGCTTTGCCGTTTGTAACAATACAGTTAGCAAACAATCCTACATAATCTTCTTTATTATAGAATGCCTTCTTCATATATTACCCTGGTTACAGATTTATGAATTAACCTGATTTTCATTTTAGCTTTATTCTGGTAAAATTTAGAAGATACATTCTTGAATGGGCTTTTCTCTTCAAAAAAATATTTCAAATTAAACGCCAAAAAACCGACAGGCAATTCACCAAGTTCAGTTTTATTAAATAGTTTTTTACTAGTCATGCATGAGCAACTTTGCAATCGTTCTTGAAATGGGATAATTTGTATAGCATTCTAAATAATCATACTGCCCAACGGGGTTAATTTCCAGGAAAATAAATTTCCTTTCGGCTGTAAAAATTAAATCTATACTGCCGGTGTTGAGGTTTTTTAATTTGCATAGTTTTTTTAATTTATTAATGATGCTAACCGGCAATTTGAACGGTACCATTCTTGCTTCGCCAAATTGATTCAGTAAAGCCCTGCCATCTACAATCCTTTTGTCAACAAAAATTGCCATCGGAAAAAAGTGATCTTTGATAAAGAAGACCCTTATCTCACAATACCGCTCAATCTTACTTTGAAAAAGGCTGAAAAAAAATTTTTGCGGGATATGTTTTGCTGTAGTAGTCCCTATAGATCCAACCTTATTATTAATTTCCAATCTGTGATTATTGGAAATGGATTTAGTAATTAATTGTTCCTTCTTTCCGGAAAAAGCAGTAAGGTCATTTTTGTTATTTACTATGTAAGTATATGGAATTTCTAATCCAACTTTGTTTGCCAGGTATAGGCTTTCAAGCTTATTGGTATTGTATTGAAACGGTGTACTAATGCATTTTTTTTCTAACAATAATTTGTAAACGAAATCGCTGAAATCTGTTACCTCATTTTGTATTTGTTTTAAAACCTGGGCTTTAACGTTATTATCCTTATTGGATACAGCACTAAAATTCGATGAAAACACAAACTGTCCCCGCCTAAACCATGTAGATTTAATGGCAGCTATATTTAATTCACTTTGCCTAAACTGTATTTTCAGTGATTTTGAGCCAATCGCAAAATATTTTATAACATCTACGTCCTCACAATTTATCCTTATTACCTTTTGTTTAAAATGATTAAGCCATTCCATTGCTGAATCAGTTGCAATGTCACGCTCTTCAGATAGTATTAGTATCATAAATTGAAGACGCTGTTTCTATATAATTTTATGTATAAAATATCAAGGCTATTTTTAAATTTAACAGCCTTGATATTTTCTGTTTACTTATTTGGCAGGTAGCAAAATGCTACTGCCTGGCGCAACAACAGTTTGATTTTGCTTTGCATCTTCAGTGTGGCAATTATGATAAGTGATAGTATTCCCACTGGTGGAGTCTGAAGCGTAACTGAAACTAGCGACCTGGCCATTGCCAGTATGATGTCCTGGCCCACTTGCGCCGCCTAAAATTTTAGTCATTTTTGTAGAATCGAGCTTGTACAATCCTAGTTTATTAAAACTATTCATTTGATTTGTGCCTTTGTAATTCAAAAGGCTAAACTTTAAGTTATGAAAATCTATTAAATAATACAGTTTGCTTAACCAGGCAACAATACTATTATACAGCCCCGCAAAATATATTGCGGAGTTTACTTAAATAAACTATAAAAGGAAAGATGTTTAAAATGGTAGCGTGTAGTTATGATCTCAAATCATATACTAATACGAATATGTAGTTTTTAAACAGCAGCGAAATACAAATTCGGGATTCCCGAAAAATTAAGAGAGCATTATTGTGGATCAACGAACATGCTGGTACATCAATTTTTTTACATTGGCAGGAATAGGTAGCAGGCCAAGTTGCTTTGCTCTTTCTACAGCTTCTATATCGTTAGCAATATGTATAAGATTGCCATTGCGGCGTTGGTCCCATTGATTAAAAACCTGTGCAATTCTTTTGCGTATTGATTTCGAAAAATAATCTGCTACCTGGTGTTCGGTTGTTTTTAATGATAAGCCTGCATGTTTGTAAATATTTTTTTCAACTTTATCTGCAATCTCTTTGTACCGGTCTGTATGCTGTTTTTCATCAAGCAGCAATAAGTATTTTGGAGAAACATCCAGTAGAAAGAGGTTTATAAGATAGGAAACCATATTCATGTAAATGGACTGTTCAGGATTGGATATGATGTTACTATAAAAATAATCATGTTCAGGTTCTGCCAGTATGGTATATAAGTCAAAATGATATTGAGAACTCATTCTTCCTTCAGCGTTATACTTATAGGAGAAAAAACATTTCTTCTCGGCATATGCATATTTTCTTTCTTTAAGCTGCTTGTTCCTGCTTCTGTGTGTGCGGATACGGAATTTTGCTACGTAGTAATCTTTTTCTGGGTTCAACTTAAACAATGGCATGGTAAACAAAAAATAAGCTATCAGGGCAAACCTCATAATGTTATACAATTCCTCTCTTTCATAAATACTGAATTCTTTATCTAATACTTCAATGGAGGCTGTTTTAAAATCTGTTTCATCAAACCCAAGTACATCTTTTATTCTTGGATCAATGTATACTTCCTTTACTGCAGATACATCAAAAATGGTAAAGAACTGATTTTCCGATTTCCACCTTTCTTTAAACCGGCTTACCAATTCTTTTAACTCTGTTTCATTGAGCTCGTTGTTTGAAGACCCGTTTGATGCTACCAACTTCGATATGGTTTCATTGTTGTATGAATTGACATAATGTTCTATCTGGTTTAAATGCTGGAGTGCAGAAACAATAAAATCGCAAAATCCGGATTTTGGTTTTTCACAAAAGTCATAGGCCATTTCAAATCCTTTAATTAAAAGATCTCTGCAGGTAGGGAAGCTGATCTTTTCTTTTGAAACGTTGATTAAAGACTTTGCTGATGATTTACTTTTTACATTGTCCATACGTATCCGCTTTTTGATTAAAAGGCTTTGCCAGAAGCCAATATATGAAAATTATGAAAGAACGAGATATGTCAAACCCCGTGTCCCCGGGAGAGGATATATTTTTATATCATAGGAATAACGAACTGGAAAATGCTTTTAAAAGCGTGTTCCTTGCATTATTATTAAAATCTAATGTAATAAAAAAAAGCTGCATTTGGCAGCCAATACAATGGGTGAAAACACCCTTTTAGAGAAAGTATTTTAGATTAATGTAGATACATCATCAATCATTTTTAAAGGACGTGCAGAGTTGGGATTATTAAAGCATTCAATGTTCAACAAAAAAATCCGGAAATTAAATAAGCTGGTTATTGCATGGCGGGTACATATCTTATAACAGAATCTTTCAGATAACATATACTATCGGTAACGATGATCGGTTTTCTTTCTTTCAGGATATAAACCAATTCATCTTTCCATTTACCATCCTTCAATTTTACTTTGTAAGCTTTTGTAACAGCTTCTTCTGTTCCTGAAGCTTCTTCTTTAACAATGACTTCTTTTTCTTCAGTTTGTTCATTTATAACCGGCATGGCATAAGCTACTTCCAGGTTTTCCATAGCGATATTTGCGGCTTCTGCTTCTATTGCCCTGGAAGATTCATTAATTTCTTTTAGCCGTTCTTTCATGGCAAGCACCTGTTCATTCATAATTTTTTTGGGAATGGATGCGACATCAGAAATAATCCCGGAAATACTTGCCGCTGGTATACCATCTCTTCCAACAGCATTGGGTTGAGTGATTTGAGGAATAGCTGAAAGCGTTATATCTTTTTCCCTGTTATAATTTTTTATCTGCGTAAGTATAAACAGGTTTATTAATAAAACAGTAATGATTGCCGGTAAAGAAACAGCCCTGTATTTCTTTTTGCTGAATACCAGGTTTTGATCAGAAGTAAAAAAATGTATGCGCTGCAGCAATTGCTTGTTTTTAAATACTGCTGCAAGTGGGAAGAAATTTATATTGGTCTTGAATTTTGCTGTCTTTAATAAAGTTTCTGCATAACCAATAACCGGGTATTGAAACTGCAACACCTGTACGTCGCAATTTTTTTCTCTTTCCAGTTTTATTTTCCTGGCAATGATCTTTACAAATGGGTTATAAAAAAACAGGGTCTCTGTAATAACAAGCAGCCAATTCAAGAGGTAATCATTATTTTTTATATGGGTGAGCTCATGAATGATCAAAGATTCTGCGTCAGCAATGCTAAGGTGATTTAGCAAGGCAACTGGCATAAGGATCACCGGTTTTAAAAAACCAAAGGTGAGTGGGGTAGAAACAGCATTACTAAACCATAATGTTACTTTCCTGGTAATGCCGAATTCATTTGCTTTTTTGAAAGTGAATAATTTCAGATCGATCGAAGGCTTAATGAATGTGGACTTGCATACTTTTCTAAAACGATACCAGTTATATACAATAAGCATCGATTTAAAGAATATAACGGAAGTATACAACGCTATTATCCATGGGGCAATTTTTTCAATAAGCGGTTGTTGTAAAACCAGCCCGGAAAAATTTGTAGCTATAAGATCCTTATACAGATCCAAAGAACCGCTATAATAAATAAAAAATGTAAGGCACGAGATGATCACTTGCGTCAACAGCAAACCATACAATACATTTCTTTTAAAAGAAGGCAGTTGTTTTCTTATTACAGGCTGAATGGCCGAATAGAATACCAATAACAATGCACATTGCCATAAGCTATGAAACAGGCTTAAACAAAAGCAGTATGAAAATTGGCTCATGAAAAAAATAATTTTATTTTTTCAGTTTTAATTCATCGATCAGGTGTTGAATTTTTTCCAGTTCGGCATCGGTTGTATTTGATTGCCCGAGTGCATGTAAAACAAGGTCAGCGGAAGATCCGGCAAATAAACTATCGATCATCCTGTTTAAAAATTGTTTTTGCGTTTTTTCCTTTGTAACAACAGCAGTATAAACATGCGTTTTACTACTGTCGTCCCTTGTTACCAGTTTTTTTTCAAACATGATCTGCATCAGCTTGAGGGTAGTGGTATACCCTGCATCTTTTGTTTTGCAAAGCTCTTCATGAACTGTTCTTACTGTCGCATTCTTTTTATCCCACAAAATGGCCAGGATTTCAATTTCACTTTCAGTAGGCTTAACTAATTTGGTTTTTATCATAATACGATTTATTTCGTATAGCAATGTATGAATAATTTCGTAATCTTAGTTACCTTTTATCATTTTTTTAAGAAAGCTGTAAATTTTTTGAAAGAGATTACCTGATGAGAATGAAACTTCCCTTAGAAAAGATTGTTTGACCAATGTCACAAACGGCCTCTATAAAGTACATATAAGCTGCTCCATTCTGGTCTTTGCCTTTATACATACCATCCCAGCCATCATTGGTTTTGTTTGGAACATAATTTCGTGCTTCATAGATACATTCACCTTCACGGTTAAAAATAGCGAAACGTTTAATATAGCTTATACCACGGGTAATGGGACGATAATAATCGTTGCGCCTGTCGTGATTAGGCGTAAATGCACGTGGCATCAATAAATTCGCATCCTTGCATTCCACAAAGATGGTAACAAGGTCCTGTGCAACACATCCGCTGTCGGAAGTAACCGTTACAGAATATGTTTTTGTATGCAAAGCTATGCCTGAAACAACCGGGCAGGTATTACAATCAAGTGAATCACCAGGCATCCAAAGCCATGAAGCAATATTAGAACTATGTGCAGGTTCGATCCTGAAGCCCGCATTATAAGGATAAACTTTATCAGCTCCTGCATCAATAAGCGGAATAGGATTTACATTGAACCTGATATTTGTTTCACTGCTAAAACATCCGGCAGAATCTATTAAGGTTGCAGTGTAAACAGTACTTTGTTGCGGTGATGCTACAGGATTGTAAATATTAGCATTCGATAGACTGGCAGCAGGAGACCAGGTTATTACTTTATTTTTTGGCTCTACATCCAGTGGGATTTTTCTTCCTCCACAAAATGATTCATTTGGTGTTAGCGGAGTAGTTGTAAAAGGATTAAATACTTTTACCAAGGCACTATCAACAGAAACGCAGCTGAAGCTATTTGTAACTGTAGCGTAATATTTAGTTGTTAGTGTGGGGCTCATCGTGGTTGTATCGCATGTAGCGCAGAAATTTGAACTTCCCGGTGTCCATAAAATATCATCACTTGTATAGCCGGTTAGTGTGGTGCTTTGTCCTTCGCACAATGTATCAAGTTTCGGAATGATCCAAATAAAAGGCATTGGGCGAACAAACACTTTCTTAACCAGTGAATCTGTACAACCGGTAATATCAGTAGCGGTTAATTTTACCCGGTATGGATATATCCTTGAACTACTGTATGTATAAGGTTCAGGTTGAAAACCATTGATGTTTGCAGTACTGCCTCCAAAATTCCAGGACCATACATTCACTGTATCTCCTGGTTGGTAAGCGTGCGAATGGTTTACTACAGTTAAAGGAACATTTAAACAAATGCTTTCCGGCATTGTAAAATCTAATTGTGGGCCCCTTACAGTTATCAGGTGATCCAAATGAATAGTATCGGGGCAATATTGTGGACCATTATCTAAAATCGCCTGGCTATTAAAATGTCCCAGGCTATCAGCATGCATGATGGGGGCGGCATCTGGGGTAGGGCCTATTTCAGTTCCAAGGAGATTCCACAAATAAGTTATGTTGGGATTTGAATAATTGTTAGTAATAGAGAAATGCGTATCTGTATTTATACAAATAGACTGGTCATTATTTTTTAAAACAGGATTAGCTGTATAGATCCTCGTTTTAAAAGAATCTACACAACCGGTTATATTATCACTTATCAATAGTTTCACTCCAAAAACGCCTGATTGCGGATAAGTATGTGACACAGTATCCATATTCTGTGAATAAGATTGATTTCCAAGACTCCAGTGAATGGTTGAAATATTGCCCTGGCTGGTATTGTCGAAAAGAAATGTTTTCCTATCCTCACAGGTGTTGGCATATGTGAACCTGGCAATAACGCCAATAATATTTACCTGGAAATTGATCGGTGTTCCCGGGCAGCCGTTGTATACAGGTGTAACAGTAATATGTTTTATTCCAAGATTTGAATACCTGTGTTCTACAAGTGTATCTGTAACTGAAGTTATATTTCCGCCACCTGTAAAATCCCAGTCATACCGGTTTGCATTGGTTGCGTGAGATATAAACTGGGGCGTTTCGGAACCACAGTAAACAGTATCAACCGGGAAGGCATTATGGTTGGTTGGGGGAGTTCCAAAAAACAAAGAATCAAATTTGAACATATTCGTGCATCCCTCAGCGGTAGTAACTGTTACAGATGGAGAGTAAGCACCATCTTGTGTATATGTATGAGAAATATTCTGGGATGTATTATTTAAAGAACTGGCATCGCCAAATTGCCAGAGGTAATTGCTAACGGTACTGCCAGGTGGAATAACTACTGTAGTTCTGAAATCTGTAGTTACCGGAACGCAACCATTTAAGCCGGAAATAATTGAACCGCTGATCTCAGGTTTTATGATCTTTATACTCCTTGTGGAACTAATGCTACATCCTGAATTACTTATAGCCTTTAAAGTAACAGTGAACTCTCCAAATCCAGTATAAGTATGAGCAATATTGTTGGATGTGCCGGTAACTAACGGTGAGGCATCACCAAAATCCCATATATAATTAGCCAGGTTGGCAGAACTGGATGCAGTAAAATTAACGACCCCGGGCCGACATATATAATTTACATCCGAATTAAATGTTGCGCTGATTGAAGGATGAATAACAATGTTCCTTGTCTTTTGAGCTGTATTGTTTGCATATACAGTGATCAATCTTACGGTATAAGCACCAGGGGAAGTAAATGTTACAATTGGATTTGCAAGGTTGCTTTTGCTGCCATTGCCAAAATCCCAGAGATAACCTACCGGTGAGCCTGTTGAGTTATTTGTGAACTGTATGTTCGATGGGTAAACAATCACCACTATTTACCGGCTGGTAAGTGAAGTCTGTCGTTTGTGCGAAGCCAGGAAGCGACAAAGCCGTAAATAATATTAGAAGTAAGTGTTTAATCAACGGAACGTTTTTTAATTTTAATAGGTTTGGCTTTCAGGATATAATATTACCAAAAGAATGCCAATTAACTTTTTGTTGACAACATGTGAACTGCGCATAAAAAAACCGGCAATCAGCCGGTTTTTTATAGGAACAAAAAATATTAATCGTTGGATTACATTGATAATTAGAACATTTTCATTTTGCAGCGGAAAATGGTTAATCGTAACTTTACTTATTCCGGATACGTATTTCTACGAATAAAAATAGGGGCTTTTACGAAAAAATAGTTTCAGCTGGTACCACAAAATAAGTATTATTTATTTGTTTTCTGCATAAATGTGAACATTTTTTTGTGCTTCAGTTGCTTTTTTTGTCACTGAAATTTCTGCAGTTTTACTAACGTCAACCTTACCCGCTTGTATCTTGGCTAGTGTTGGTGCAATTACCAGAGAAACAATACTCATTAATTTAATAAGTATATTCATTGATGGTCCGGAAGTATCTTTAAAAGGATCTCCAACGGTATCACCTGTTACAGATGCCTTATGTGGTTCAGATTTTTTATAATACATCTGGCCATTTATTTCAACTCCTTTTTCAAATGATTTTTTTGCATTGTCCCATGCACCGCCGGCATTATTCTGGAACATTCCCATCAATACACCACTAACGGTAGCGCCTGCAAGAAATCCACCCAGTGCTTCAGCACCCAGACCCGGCATAAAACCAATAATAAGAGGAGAGATGATTGCGATCGCACCAGGCAACATCATTTTTTTAATAGAAGCCTGCGTTGAAATAGCAACACATTTATCATATTCAGGTTTACCTGTACCTTCCATAATACCAGGGATAGAACGGAACTGGCGACGCACTTCCTCTACCATTGCCATAGCGGCTTCACCAACGGCACGGATCGCAAGAGATGAAAATATAAATGGGATCATGCCACCAACAAACAGGCATGCCAATACGTTGGCCTTATAAATATCAATACCGCTAATGCCTGCAACACCAACAAAGGCAGCAAATAAAGCCAAAGCAGTAAGTGCAGCAGAAGCGATCGCAAATCCTTTTCCTGAAGCGGCAGTTGTATTACCTACTGCATCCAATACGTCTGTTTTTTCACGAACATCAGGTGGCAATTCACTCATTTCAGCAATACCGCCTGCATTGTCAGCGATAGGTCCAAAAGCATCAATTGCCAATTGCATGGCTGTAGTAGCCATCATACCGGCAGCAGCAATAGCAACACCATATAAGCCGGCACATTCGTAAGAACCCCAGATACCACCAGCGAGAACAAGGATTGGAAGAAAAGTAGATTCCATTCCAATGGCAAGACCACCGATCACGTTCGTAGCATGGCCGGTAGAAGACTGGCGGATGATACTCAATACCGGGCGTTTACCCATTGCCGTAAAATATTCTGTAATGATACTCATTAATGCACCAACCAGGAGTCCAACCCCGATTGCTCCCATTACGCCCCATTTTGTAAATGCGGTACCACGCAATTCCATGTGCTCAGGTAATAGCCAGTTTACCATAAAGCCTGCTGCAATTGCAGTAAGGATCATGGAACCCCAGTTACCCATGTTCAATGCTTTTTGAACTACACCGGTATTAATACCTGCATTGGCGCCAATGCGCACAAATAAAGTTCCTACAATAGAAAAAAGAATACCTACACCTGCAATAAGCATTGGCAATACGATTGGTGAAAAACCATTCAAAACATCTTCACCTATAACTTTTGTTTGTTGTCCTAAAACGATCGTTGCCAGCACAGTAGCCACATATGATCCAAAAAGATCAGCACCCATACCTGCCACGTCACCCACATTATCACCCACATTATCAGCAATCGTTGCAGGATTACGAGGATCATCTTCAGGGATACCTGCTTCCACTTTTCCTACCAGGTCAGCACCAACATCAGCAGCTTTTGTATAAATACCACCACCCACACGTGCAAACAACGCTATTGATTCAGCCCCTAAAGAAAACCCGGTCAATACTTCAATCGTCCTTGTCATCTCTTCAGAATCTATCGCAGCTTCCGGGGCAAAAAAGTGTTTTAATATTATATAAAGCCCGCCCAAACCTAAAACAGCAAGGCCGGCAACACCGACACCCATTACAGATCCACCTGTGAATGAAACATTCAAAGCTCTTGAAAGGTTTGTACGTGCAGCCTGTGCAGTACGTACATTGGCCTTGGTAGCGGCTTTCATGCCTATATAACCTGCAAGGGCACTTAATACGGCACCAGCAATAAATGCAACAGCTATGCTCCAATGTGAAGCCGGGTTAGACTGCGCCATAACAGCCAGCAGTATCGCTACGATCACTACGAAATATCCCAATACTTTCCATTCTGCCTTTAAAAATGCCATAGCACCTTCAGCAATATAGGTACTGATCTCTTTCATACGTGGTGTACCTGTATCCTGTTTAGATACCCATGAATATTTTAAAAATGTGTAGATCAGGCCGATAATACCCATTGCCGGGACTGCGTAAATCAAATTTTCCATCATATAGGTCTAATAATTTTGGTCGGCAAAAATAGGGTAAAACTGCGGAAAACCATGATTATGAGGGTGGCTTATTTAAGTAATGAAAATAATTTGCCCGTTTTGATCATGTTTTTTGATGAAAAATATAAGATCATCATTAAAGAAATGATTATATAAGACTTTAATCATATCAAGAAATGCCCCGACAATTTTTTTTGTATTTTGGTTAGTCTAAAACTAAACAGCGGAATGACCAAGATGGATTTTATCAATACAATTTGTCGTCCTCACATAACAGTGGGTTTTGATTTATTCAGGTTTTACGACGATGATAAAGTCACAATTACGCAGGAAAAATTTTTACTTGAACAGGTTGGCGATTGGCGGGTTCCATGGTATACAGATGTAAATGGGACGGGTTCCGAATATAATTTACCCGGCGCAGTTCCAATAAAAATAAAAGAGACTTTGAAAAAGCTCGATGATCATTATAAGTCACACCAGGAGCATCGCAGCAGCATCGCTCATTTCACAACACTGATAAATAAAGAAGAACAGTTGGTTTATGATCCAATTATGCCGGTAGTAGGGTATGATGCTGATAAGAATTATATCATTTTCGATGGCAATCATCGCCTCGCTGCTTCCTATTTCATTAATAAGCCAAAGGAAATAACAGTATTACTGGTAACATCTGATAATATGAAAAGTATCAGCCACGATCTAAAATATCATCCCTGATATTTTAGCTATTGCCATAGATATACACTACAAAATTTTCTTCCACTGTAAAGCAATGTTGTTCCAGTTGAATACTTCTCTTATTGCATGTTCGTAACAACCCGATGCTGTCATTTCCAGGTACGCATCATCATTCACCAACCTAACCAACTGGCTGCACAGATCATTGTCATCGATGCCATACATAAGAAATGGATTGGTATGTAATTGTACTGGCTTTACTGCGGGTAGTAAAATACCGGCATTTTTCCATAACTCGCCGGGAGCAGAATGTGCAGGCACCAATTGGACAGCACCACATGCAGCATGTTCAAAACTGATCATACCCCAACCTTCTCCATAACTGCTGTTTAACCCAATGCCACAAGCCTGGTAAAGTTCAACAAGTGCATCATCTCCCACATATTTTTCTCCAAGCGGATTGAGTAAAATATTTTCTTTTACACCACTGTTTTCAATTAAAGCATCAACTTCCGGTTTCATCCTTACATCCAGGTTTGGCATATGTAAACATAAGAACGCGGGCTTTTGAAATTGTGGCAGGGCCTTGGCAAAACCGCTGACGGTACTTTGTATATCTTTCCTGGAATCATACCTGTTGGCGTTTAATATAAAAATACTTTCTTCAGCAGCAGGAACAGCAAACAACTTCTTTCGCAACATCGCCTGTTGTTGAATGGATGAAGCAGGTTTAAAAACGTTACAATCAACACCATGATAACAATAACGTAAACGTGGAGCCGAAAAAGATGAGTTGTTATCAAGTTGCCTTAACCGGTCTATTGCCTTTTCAACTTCCCGCAGGGCACCTTCATGGTACAATACCAGCTCATCAAGAAAAAGAGCGTCTTTTATATCAGCCGGGTTGGTTATAATTCCATCAAGCGGAACATAAGCCATCAAACGGACCTGTTGTTTTTTTAATGACTCAAATGCGGTCCTGTAATTTCGAAGTATAAAAAAATCATTAAGCAGCAACACTGTTTTGGCATTAAGTTCCAATGCCAGTGTTGCTGCGCCATAGGCCCCAAATATATCCCCCCCATTTACATTGCCGGGATAAAGTGTATAATGTTTTTCTTCTGTTTTCGCTCCTTTATAACCAAGGCCAAGCCAATGGATAGAAAAGGAATCTGATATCCTTTCCAGGATTGATTGAAATACTCTTGCAAAACTATAGCCCGGTATAAATACACTTACAGCTATTAAAACAGGTTTATCCAACGTATGTAATTATCAATATAAAGGATAAGGAACATACACTGTGGTACCATCCGGATTTTGTGTAGGAACCAGTTGCAGCGTATAGGTACTTATGTTACCATCGGTTTCGCTGTATTCAATGGCTTGTTCTACACTACCATCAAAAGGCGCCACAATGGTATATCCCATATACTGGTAGTTACTGCTGTACATAGCACCAAATATCTGTTCAATTCTTCCAAGTGCCGGGCCTGCGTTCATCTGTGAAGTAAGAAATGTATAAAAGGCACCGGCAGGAATCATGGGAGTTGAAAGGTAGTAGGTAGTCAGGATCAGTAAATAATTAGGGTTGTTATCGTATTGACTCAATTGAGACGGAACATTATTGTTATCTGTAAATATAAAGTTTTGAACAACACTCAGGTTTGCAGAAGTTCTGTCAATCACCAATGCCCAATAATATGGAGAGCCTTGCTTTAAACCTATAGTACTGGGTTGATATAAATTTTTGCCAATTTTTATTTTACAAAAATCAAAATAAGGTTGTTTATTTATGTTTACCGGGGGTATTGTGGTTGTAACAATCGTAAGTGGTATGTTTGATGAATCTGCCATAGTTGATACATTTAAGGTTGATAAATTATTTGATAAAAGATGTTTGGAAATATGATCATCCATACCATCGGCCACTTGCATTAGCCTGGCTGGATCGTTATCTGGTGGTCTTAAACCGGGTACAGAGTTTAAATATTCAAATGCTTCACCAACGGTATGGATTTCTGTTGGTGATTTACGAACAAATCCTTTATGATGCGCTTCTACTCCCTGCGGAAGTCCTTCCACCGAATGGATAATAGATTTGTCAAGATGTCCTAAAGGGAAATTTGAAAAATCAGTTTTCAAAAATGCTTGCGAAATGGATGGTCTTGTAATTACCGGCCAGCTTGTTGCTGCAGGTCTCAGTGTAGGGGAGGTAAATACCTGCGTGAAATCAGGAGCCGCAGCAACCCTGGCAGTTAATGGCGGAAATTTGCCAGGCGCAATTTTATTCCACTTCATGCTCATGGTTTTCATAAATGAGCAATGATCCATCTGTGCATTTACAACCGTGTTCTTTGCAATATGTGATGATACCATGATCATCGGCACACGCACTCCCAATCTTGTAAAATCGAATCCATCTTCCAGCTCATATCCTTTAAGGTCAGGAGCTACTACTGCTGGTGGCGGAACATGATCATAACATCCTCCATGTTCGTCAAAAGTAATGATCAGTAAAGTCTTGTCTGCTTTCGGTGACCTTCTTATCGCATCATATACCTGCCATACGAGGTCATCGCCCAGTTTCACTTCACCCTGTGCATCTTTACCGAATGCCGATGGAGGCGTAGAAGAAGGATGCATATCATTGTGTGGCCATAAAAACATTGGCTCAACAAAAGAGTAGGCTGGAAGCGTACCCAATCTACAATCAATAAAAAAGCGGGTCATGCCCCAGAAGTTTTTAAATGGAGGTGCATGAAAAGGAGCAAGCGCCAATTGGTGAATGGCAGTCGTAAGCGAAACCGGCATAATATCCGGTGTATACACTTTCCAGTAAAGCCCGGAAAATAAACCCGATTGTGATATCTGGTTGAATATCGTACTACCGGCACTGCCACTGGTCCATTTAAAACTTGGCCCGTTTACCACACGTCCCCATGATGTACCCGCATTCCAAAAAGCACGGTTGCACCATGTTTGGCTTGGTACCGCACAAAACCAGTGATCAAATACAGCGAATTCCTGGGCCAATTTTGACAACACAGGCATGGCCGCCGGTGTATAACAGTCCATGATTTGTGCATATTGATCATATGTTGGGTTGGTGCCCTTAAATTCAAAGCTCTGGTAATTATAAATATAATCATTTACAAAACCCTGCATGCCCGGTGTTGCCGGCACGGGATTCGGCAGGTTGTAAGGCGGCTTATCGTGTCCGTTAGGTTGATTGAAAAGTTGTGTATTTACATGATCATATGTTTCACCGGGATCGGGATAAGGTGAATTGGAGTTAGGATTTGTTTGCGGCCTTACCTGTATTGTTGTTGCACCGCCGGGAGGAGGGTTGGGCGTACCGGCCGGTACAGGATTAGAAAGATTTTTACCATATACCCCCTCAATGGTTTTACCCAGCGGAGCAGTTGCGGGTATGCCATTGGGATAGGCGGCATCCAATGGTGAATACAGGTATCCAAGCAAATTATCGAACGACCTGTTTTCCAGCATCAGTACCACCACATGATCAAATTGATCGAGCGGACCGCTGAGGTCTGCATTTAAATTATTCTCCATAATGCTTTATTTTATTTGTTCTAAATGTCGTGCATTTAATGGTGGGCAAACGACGGTTAGCGTCTTATCGTCCGGCTATCGTCCGGATGTTTTTTTGACAATACCTGTTCAGTATAGGATTTATTATTTTGTCAATATTTTTTTTTGACTGAAAATTATTTTTCGCTTCATAAAGTAATTTTCTAAAATCTCTTTTTGGGTATTGATCTTTTGAAGGCGGGCACAAATGCTGTTTGAGGTAAACATATAAACCCCGGTTACCGGTTACTGTTATTACAGAGTATTTATGCAATTCATAAAACAAATTGAGAATGGGTAAAAGGTCTGAAGAGGGACCACGACATTGAAATCTGTTTTCATTTCATCAAAAAGATGGTATACCTGTTTTTTAGATTTAACTCCTTTGAAAGTTTTTGCAAGGTCATCAATAAACAGGTCAAGGGGTTTACTTCCCAGCCACTTGATATTTATTCGTTTTGATCTATGGAAAGCTTTCGTGTTATTTTTTTCTTTCTCTTCAATTACCAGCGCACGTATATTATAAGTTGCCAATAGCTTTTTTATGATAGAATAATCCCAGGAATATTTTGAACTGGTTCGCCTGATTATTTGATTAATAAGTGCTGAATACTCATATATGCCAAGGCCTGAAAGTTTGTACGTATTATTGATCAGGTAACCTGCAAGTTCACCCATCTTTTGTGCAATCCTGCTTTTTTGATACACGGTTTTCGCATGATGCAAAGGGCCATGAATAATGGTAACAAGTTCACTGCATGTCAATGCCAGGTGTGCAATCACCTCCATTTTATTTTCCCGTTTGGCAGCATTATAAAAGTTATTGATTGAATCATCAATATTATTATACACGTTAAGATCATTGAGAAACCCAATGAGTTCTTTCTGTTGCAAAGGAGGATAATATTTCTTTATAAAATCAATAAATACCATACTGGCAAAAATTCATTTATATCACATGGTATCACATTCATGATGACGATGGAAATGAATAAAAGGTATGCATTTGATCAAAAGAAAAAACAGGTGAAAACACGGTATTTTAGAATTGCCGTTTTCACTGTATGATGTGCAGATTACCTGGGATGCTTCCATGCATTGCCCATACAATTAATAAGATCACCTGCCTGCATTGCTTCCATTGAAAATATGGAAGCAGCATAATCGCCGGCAAGCCCATGCAGCCATACGCTAAGTATTGCAGCCTCGGGCAACGCATATTGTTGAGCCAGCAGTCCTGTAATGATCCCTGTTAATGCATCACCCATTCCGGCTTTTGCCATCCCGGCGTTTCCGGTGTTATTGAAATATATTTTTCCGTGAGGAGTAATGATAGCTGTATAATGCCCCTTCAACACAATATAAATATTTAGTTCAGCTGCTTTTTTAACCGCAAGACCAAGTCTTTCAAAATCATTTGCTGAATGGCCAAATAGCTTTTCAAATTCTTTGGGGTGCGGTGTAATTACTGTGCCTGCCGGTATTAATGCCAAAAGTTTTTTATCAGCTGCCAAACAATTCAATGCGTCAGCGTCAAGCAATAATCCTTTTGGCTTTGTTTTAAATACCTGTTGCAGTAAAATACCCGTTTCCCTGTTAAGTCCAATACCTGGCCCGATACCGATTGCATTGTATTCATTTATATTTTCTATATGCTCAATATAGTTTTCACCCGATGTTTTGCACATGGCTTCGGGAGCGGAGGATTGTATAATATTATATCCACATGAAGGGACATAAGCAGTGAGTTTACCTACACCACTACAAAGACATGCTTTTGTGGCCAGCACTGCCGCACCCATCATGCCATGGCTTCCGGCTACCAGTGCTGCATGGCCGAAGTTTCCTTTGTGTGTGAATTTGCTTCTTGGCCGGATGAATGCTTTGATGATATCTTCTTCCAAGAGTTCATAAGCCGCAGGTTCAGTATTTTCAAAATAGGTACTCAGGTCAATATCCAACAATTGTAATGTTCCAACACTGGCATCATTCTCTGCGAAAAGGAATGCAGGTTTATAATTTTGAAAACTTAGTGTATGGGTTGCAGATATGCTCGTGTTTCCCCTGGAACTTTTATCAGTAAACAGGCCACTTGGTATGTCGATCGAGATAACATGACAAACGGTTTTATTAATAAACTCAACAAGGCTTAGTGCAATTCCTTCTAAGGGTTTATTCAGCCCGGTTCCAAACAATGCATCGATAATAAGATCATTGTTTTGTAATACAGGATAAGCAAATCCCTCCTGTATAAAATATATTTCGTTTGTAAGCTGGTGCAGGCGCTGCAGGTTTTCCTGGAAATCCGGTGACCCTGTCTTACCTGTTTCAAGAATATAGACAGATGTATTGATCTTATTTTCCAAAAGTATTCTTGCCAGTGCAAGGCCATCCCCGCCATTGTTGCCCTTTCCGCAAAAAATATGAAATTGTTTTTGTGTGAGTCCATGTTTGAGCAGCCATTCATAACAGGCGGTTGCTGCTCTCTCCATTAGGTCGATGGATAAAATATTTTGTTCTTTTATTGTAAAAGCATCCCATTCTCTTATTTGACCTGCATTAAAGATTTTCATTGTTTAAAGTTAATAAAACCAGCTTCACATATTTCTTTGTGCCCTTATCAAAAATAATTTCATTTTTTTAAAACCATGGCCCGATTTTTACCGTAGCTAGAAAAAATATTCTATATGAAGACCAGCGACACGGTCTTGGCTGAGTTTATAAAGGACTTCAACCTTGAAGTTCCTGATGTAGGCGTTTGCTTTAACGCCGATATAGAATTTACCACCATTTCCATTTTCAAAAAATTTAACTGCGAAGTGCATATCATTACAATGACTCAAAAACAAATGAGTGTAGTATATTTAATGCATCAGCAACTTGCTGAACATGGTATTCCTGATGTTTTTCCTTTTGATCCAGATCATTTTTCGTATAATAAAATGAGATCGCTGGTCATTAATAATTACGACCTGCTTAGAGGTAAATATAGCCTCTGCATTTCTCCCATCAATTTGCCGGTCAATAAAAAAATCGATGTACAGGCTGGTTTAAATATTCCTGCCGGAAAATAATGTAATAGGATTTCTTCTATCCTTCTGTGCAAAACTTTCTTCAAATTTTTATCTGGTTTAAATATTGCAAATATGTAAACCGGGATATACATAAATATTTAAGTGATCATCCTATCACATATTTATGATTTTGCAAATCAAACTATAAAACGATAGATGAAGAAAGCTGATACCGGGAAAAACAGGCAGGCAGACATTTTTGAAATGCTTCCACAGGCAATGAATGCCTTAAAGAAAAATATCATAGAACCTTTTTTTGGTGATACATCAAATGCCAGGAACAGTTCAGGGAAAAATCCATTGCGAGCCGAATTATTTACAGTAGAACAACTGGAGCAACATGCATTTTCACTCGCAGAGAAACATAAACTTCTTGCCGGTCCAATCAACAGAACAATTGCTTAAACGTCTTGCAGAAAACGAAAAAATATTACTGGAAGTTCATGCGATCCTTACTGAAACAATAAAAAATAATAACAGGGTAGTACCCGCTGCAGAATGGTTGCTTGATAATTTCTATTTAATAGAAGAACAGATATATACAGGTAAAAAGCATTTACCCAAAGGATATAGTGTTGGATTGCCACGTTTATCAAAAGGACCTTCAGCAGGCTTACCACGTATCTATGATATTGCTGTGGAAATTATTTCCCATAGCGACGGACATATTAATTTAAATAATCTTACACGTTTTGTATCCGGTTATCAAAATGTGAATTATTTACAGATAGGAGAATTATGGGCATTGCCGATCATGCTTCGTCTTGCGTTATTGGAAAACCTTCGAAGACTTTCTATACAAATATCAATTGATATCAGCAGTAAATCTCAAGCTGCATATTGGGCCGATCTTATGATCGATGCTGCTGAAAACAATCCAAAAAATCTTGTATTGGTAATTGCAGATATGGCAAGGGCAGAACCACCAATGGAGAGTTCATTTGTTGCAGAGCTAACAAGAAGATTGCAGGAAAAAGGAAGTGCACTTGCATTAGCACTTAACTGGATCGAACAAAGATTGTCAGATGATGGATATAATATTTCTGTATTGATCCAACAGGAAAATCAAAAGCAGGCTGCCGACCAGGTGTCGATCAGTAACAGCATCAGCAGTCTTCGCTTTTTAAGTACAACTGATTGGCAGGGCTTTGTTGAAGATACAAGTGTGGTTGAAAAAATACTGGAGCAGGATCCGGCAGGTATTTATCAAAAAATGGATTTTCATACACGTGATCAATACAGGCATGCAGTTGAAAGGATCGCAAAAAAAAGCATAGCATCAGAAAAAGATATTGCAGCATTGGTTGTTGATCGGGCAAAACAACATGCAACCAGCGATGCGGATAGCAGGATGAGCCATGTAGGTTATTATCTTATTGGCAATGCTGTAAAAGAAATTGAACGCACTGTAAAAATGCGCAGTTCTTTTATTGTGCGATGCGAAAACTTTGTGAAGTGTAATCCATTTTTTGTTTATACAGGAAGCATTATTTTGCTTACTGCTCTTTTTTGTTGGGGACTAATTGCACGGGCACACCAGGAAGGACTTACGGTGTGGTGGCTTGCAGGTCTTGCTTTTTTACTTGCGGTAACGATCAGCCAGTTTGCCATTGCGATCGTTAACTGGCTGGTAACAATTTCATCGAAGCCATTGCTGTTACCACAAATGGATTTTTCAAAAGGGGTGCCGGATGAATATCGAACAATGGTAGTAATACCAACGATGATAACAAGCAGTGCCAACATTATTGATCTCGTAGAAGGACTTGAAGTTCGTTTTCTTGCTAACAGGGACGTGAACATTTCTTTTGCATTGCTTACCGATTTTAAAGATGCGAAAGAAGAAACATTACCAGATGAATCATTGCTGTTGCAATTTGCGATCAATAAAATTGAAGCACTGAATAAAAAATATGACCGAAGATCGAATGATACATTTTTTCTTTTTCATCGCCCCCGTAAATGGAATGCAAGGGAAAAAAAATGGATGGGCTATGAACGTAAACGTGGCAAACTTGGGGCATTGAATGCGTTGATACTAGGTGAAGACAATAATAATTTTTCAACGATCATAGGTGATGAAAATGTATATCGCTCCGTAAAATATATTATAACACTTGATACCGATACACAACTTCCCCGTGACAGTGCTTCTAAAATGGCGGGCAAGATGGCCCATCCACTGAACCAGCCAATATACTCAGAAAGAAAGCGCAGGCTGATAAACGGATATACCATCCTGCAGCCAAGGGTATCAAATAGCCTACCCGTAAGCGGTAGTTCTGCATATGCACGCATTCACGGTAATGAACCGGGCACCGATCCGTATACAAGGGCTGTGTCAGATGTATACCAGGATCTTTTCAAAGAAGGTTCATTTATCGGCAAAGGAATTTATGATGTAGCAGTTTTTGAAAGAACATTAAAAAATAAATTTCCTGAAAACAGGATACTGAGCCATGATCTTTTGGAAGGTGCTTATACAAGAGCAGGATTGATGACAGATGTACAGCTTTATGAAGAGTATCCTGAATCATATCTTGCCGATATACAAAGAAGGCATCGCTGGATAAGAGGCGATTGGCAGATCGCTGATTGGTTAACACCGTTTGTACCTGGCTATAACAGCAAGCTTCGAAAAAATCCAATCTCAAAACTTTCCAAATGGAAGATATTTGATAATCTCCGTCGCAGCATTGTTCCCATAGCGTTATTGTTATTGCTGGTCGCAAGCTGGACAGTGTTGTCCAATGTTTTGCTTTGGAATATTATATTTATTGCCATTATATTTTTGCCATCATTGGTAAATTTTACATGGGAAATATTTCACAAACCGAATGATGTCGTGTTTGTTCAACACTTTATGTTTGCGTCACGTTCTTTAAAAGATGGTTTGGCCCAGCGTTTAATTGATCTTATCTGCCTGCCATATGAAGCGTTTAATAATTTACATGCGATACTGATCACCAACTGGCGTGTGTCGGTGTCACGCAGGCATCTTTTACAATGGAACCCATCTGGTCATACCACGTTGATCAATACCATTGGTAAGATTTTGATTAAAATGCTAACGGCACCGTTAACTGCTGTTGCTGGTTTTATATGTTTATCTTTTTTTTACCCCGCATCACTGATAGTAGCATCTCCTTTTTTAATTGCGTGGTTGTTTTCGCCGCTTGTTGCCTGGTATATCAGCAAACCTGCAGCGGAGAAAAAAGATAATCTATCAGCAGAACAGGCTGTTTATCTGCGCCAGCTCGCAAGAAAGATTTGGGCATTTTTTGAAACATTTGTTGTTAAAGGAGACAATTGGTTGCCCCCGGATAATTACCAGGAAGCGCCTGTTGAAAGAACAGCGCATCGTACATCACCGACAAACATCGGGATGTCGTTACTCGCAAATCTTACGGCTTCCGATTTTGGATACATCACCAATAATGAATTGCTGGATCGCACTGCCAATACTTTTGAAACACTGCATCGCATGGAAAGATACCGTGGTCATTTTTATAATTGGTACGATACAGAATCTCTCGTGCCATTGGCGCCAAAGTATATTTCAACTGTTGATAGCGGAAATTTTGTTGGGCACGTACTTACTTTAAAACAGGCATTGATCCTTATCCCTGAGAAAAAAATAATTACGGCACAGGCTTTCGAAGGAATGCTTGATACACTTGGTATACTTATCCTGAAAACAAAAGATAAAACGGCTCTAAAAAAATATAAAGAAGATCTTGAAAATAATTATTTGCTGCAATTGGAAGACTTGCATCAGCTTAAAAATTATCTTGATGATCTTGATGTTTCACTGAAAGAAATACTCACTCAATTGGATCTCGATCCGGATAATGAAGATGACTGGTGGGCAGAGAAACTTGTGATGCAATTAAAGAGTATAAAGCATGAATTGCTTACTTATTTTCCATGGCTGCAATTGCCAAAACATCCTGGAAAATTTAAAACACTATTGCCTGATTTTCCTGCTGTGCCAACCATCAACCAGTTAACTAAGATCGAACAATCCTTTCTGCAAAGGATCGTTGCCGGTTATGATCCTGGTAATACGGAAGAAGAAAATGAATGGCTCAATCAATTTAGGGGATATATCACTGAATCGGCAAGACGGGCAAAAGAAATGTTATTGAGACTCGGCCAGCTGATAACAAGATGTACTGACCTTGCAAATATTGACTATGATTTTTTATACGACAGGACACAGCATTTATTAAGTATTGGTTATAATGTTGACGAACACAGAAGAGATAATAGTTTTTATGACCTGCTTGCATCAGAAGCAAGGCTTGCCACTTTTGTGGCCATTGCACAGGGGAAACTACCACAACAAAGCTGGTTTGCATTGGGAAGGCAACTTACCAATGTAGGCAGCACTTCTGTTTTACTTTCCTGGAGCGGATCGATGTTCGAGTACCTGATGCCGTTACTGGTCATGCCTTCTTATGAAAATACTTTACTCGATCAAACCCATAAAGCAGTGGTGCAAAAACAAATAGAGTATGGCAGGAAAAGAAATGTTCCATGGGGTATTTCTGAATCAGGGTATAGCATGGTAGATGCCCATCTCAATTATCAATACCGTGCTTTTGGTGTACCGGGGCTTGGTTTCAAACGTGGGCTGGGAGAGGATCTTGTTATTTCACCATATTCCACCATCATGTCGCTGATGGTGGCACCAAAAGAAGCTTACGAAAATTTAGAAACATTAAAAGCAGCAGGCTTTGAAGGAAAGTATGGTTTTTATGAAGCGATCGATTATACAACATCAAGATTACAACGCAGACAATTGTTTACGGTAATAAAATCATTTATGGCGCATCACCTGGGCATGAGTTTCTTATCGATCAACTATCTTTTGAATAATAAGCCGATGCAGGAAAGGTTTGAAACCGATGTGCAGGTAAAATCCGCTTTGCTATTATTGCAGGAAAGAGTGCCAAGGATCACTACATTCTATTCACCCACTGTTCATGAAGGAGATATCAGTATAACGCCGGGTGGTAATGAATCCATGCGTGTGATCAATACACCGCATACAACGATTCCTGAAGTACAATTGCTATCAAATGGCAGGTACCATGTAATGCTCAGCAATGCAGGTGGTGGTTACAGCCGCTGGAAGAATATTGCACTTACCCGTTGGCGTGAAGATGCTACCTGTGACAATTGGGGAACATTCTGTTATATCCGTGATCTTGAAACCAATTCATCATGGTCCACAGCTTTTCAACCATCCCTGAAACAAGGAGAAAACTATGAAGCTGTTTTTTCACAGGGCCGTGCAGAGTTCAGGAGAAAGGATCATTCATTTGAAACACATACAGAGATCATTGTATCACCCGAGGATGATATTGAATTGAGAAGGGTACACCTTACAAATAAGTCACGTAAAAGAAGATCAATTGAAATAACGAGTTATGCAGAAGTAGTGCTTGCCGCCCCAATGGCAGATGAATCGCATCCTGCATTCAGCAACCTTTTTATACAAACAGAGATTGTACAACACCGGCATGCGATCCTTTGTACACGTCGCCCCCGTTCGATAGAGGATCATAATCCTTCTATGTTTCATTTGATGAAAGTGCACAATGCGACCGTTCAAAAGATATCTTATGAAACAGATCGTGCTGAGTTTATTGGAAGGGGAAATACCATCAATGATCCGAAAGTGATCAATCAAGCTGGTGAATTATCGAATAGCAGTGGCTCAGTACTTGATCCCGTTGTAGCTATACAGTATCGCATTTTTATTGAACCTTATGAAACAGCGATCATTGATATGATCTTCGGTATTGCGGAAACAAAAGAACTGTGTAATAATCTTGTTGACAAATACCAGGATAAGAATAGCAGCAATCGTGGACTTGAACTTTCATGGACACATAGCCAGGTGATACTTCGCCAGATCAATGCGGTGGAAGCAGATGCACAATTGTACAACAGGCTGGCAAGTTCGATCATCTATGCCAATGCCTCACTGCGTGCAGATCCGGCTATCATTATTAAAAATATGAAGGGGCAACCAGGTTTATGGAGTTATGCAATTTCCGGTGATCTTCCAATCGTTTTGTTACAAATAGAAGATGGCTCAAACATAGAACTTGTGAGACAATTGTTACAGGCTCATATTTACTGGAGATTAAAAGGATTGATTGTTGACCTTGTGATCTGGAATGAAGATCACGGCGGCTACAGGCAGGCGTTATTAGATAGGATACATAGTATGGTTGTGCCCGGCCTTTCTGCAGGAATAAAGGATCAGCCAGGTGGAATTTTTATTCGTTCAGCCGACCAGATATCCAATGAGGATCGGGTATTGTTCCAGTCCGTTGCTCATGTTGTTATATCTGACAGGTTGGGAACGCTTGAGGAACAGATCAACAGGGGTAATAAATTCAAACCAGCCATTCCATATTTCAGCCCAAGCAAATTTCACATGTCTGCTGACATAGAATCGAAAGTTATTTTAATGCCTGAAGGATTGCAGTTCTTCAATGGGATGGGCGGTTTTTCAAAAGATGGAAAAGAATACGTGATCATTACAACGGCCAACCAGCAAACACCTGCCCCATGGATCAATGTTTTGGGCAATCCCGGTTTTGGAACAGTTGTTTCAGAGAGCGGGCAGTCTTATACATGGGTAGAGAATGCACATGAGACCAGGCTCACGCCATGGAACAATGATCCGATATCAGACCTGAAGGGAGAAGCATTTTATCTTCGTGATGAAGAGAATGGAAGGTTCTGGTCTCCGTCGCCGTTACCTTGCCGCGGTACGCCTGCTTATATAACAAGGCATGGATTCGGCTATAGCTTATTCGAGCACAGGGAAGATGGAATTGATTCAACCATGACTGTCTATATAGATGTTGATGCACCTGTAAAATTCATCATATTAAAGGTCCGCAATAGTTCCGGTCGGCCACGCAGCATGTCGGCAACTGGCTATGTGGAATGGGTATTGGGAGATCTCCGGGCCAAAACTGCCATGCATACCATAACGGAACTAGACAAACGCAGTGGCGCCATCCTTGCAAGAAATGCTTACAATACGGAATTTGACAGCAGGGTTGCTTTTTTTGATGTGGATGATATTGGAAGAACATTTACTGCGGATCGCTCAGAATTTATAGGTAGGAATGGTACACTTGCAAATCCTGATGCGATGAACCGCACCAGGCTATCCGGGAAAACAGGTGCAACATTGGATCCATGTGCAGCGCTCCAGGTTGTGTTTGATCTTGCAGAAGATGAGGAAAAAGAGATCACATTCAGATTGGGTGCAGGTAGGCATACCAGTGATGCGATTTCTATTATACAAAAATACGAGGGCACAGTAGCTGCAAAAGAAGCGCTTAAACGTGTGCATGAATTCTGGCAAAATACATTGGGTGCTGTAAAAATTGAAACGCCTGACATTGCCACAAATATTCTTGCAAATGGCTGGTTGAATTATCAAACCCTTGCCTGCAGGATATGGGCAAGAAGCGGTTTCTATCAATCAGGTGGCGCATGGGGATTCAGGGATCAACTGCAGGATACATTATCGCTGTTGCATTCCAAACCAGGATTGGTACGTCAACAAATTCTTTTGTGTGCATCACGACAATTCAAAGAAGGCGATGTACAACATTGGTGGCACCCGCCCAAAGGCAGGGGTGTTCGTACAACCTGTTCAGATGATTATTTGTGGTTGCCTTTTGTGACGGCGAAATATGTAGAAGCAACAGGAGATGAAAGTATTCTGGACGAATCTATTTTCTTCCTGGAAGGAAGGTTATTGAATGCCGGAGAAGAATCTTATTACGACCTGCCGATCAGGTCAGATACGCAGGCAAGTTTATACCAGCATTGTGTGAATGCAATTGTACATGGTTTAAAATTTGGCGAACATGGATTGCCGTTCATTGGTTCGGGCGACTGGAACGATGGCATGGATAAAGTGGGTAATCACGGCAGGGGAGAAAGTGTGTGGCTTGCTTTTTTTCTCTATGATATATTAAAACGTTTTTCAGAAATAGCAGGGATAAAAAAAGACAATGATTTTGCAGAGAATTGTTTGCACACAGCAGAAACATTGCAGCTAAATATCAATAAACATGCATGGGACGGAGCCTGGTACAGGCGTGCTTATTTCGATGACGGTACACCGTTAGGTTCTAAAACAAATGATGAATGTAAGATTGATTCTATCGCACAAAGCTGGTCAGTATTATCAGGAGCTGGTGAAGATGAACGTTCATTGATCGCAATGGAATCTGCAGGAAAGTTTCTTGTAAAAGAACAGGATGGTATGATCCAGCTTTTTGATCCGCCTTTTGACAAATCATCTTTGAATCCTGGATATATAAAAGGTTATGTGCCTGGCGTAAGGGAGAACGGTGGCCAGTATACGCACGCGGCGATCTGGCTGGTAATGGCATACGCTGCATTGGGCAACAAAGAAAAAACCTGGGAACTATTGAAGATGATCAACCCGTTAAACCGTGGAAGTGATGAATCAAAGATCAATATTTATAAAGTAGAACCTTATGTAATTGCAGCGGATGTATATGCAGAACCTATGCACAAGGGCAGGGGCGGTTGGACATGGTACACCGGTTCTGCAGGATGGATGTATCAATTGATCATAGAATGGTTTATTGGCCTTAAACGTAAAGGAGATGTATTGGAATTCAAGCCTTGCCTGCCGGCAGGATGGAATTCAATTAAAATAAATTACCGGTATTTGGATACTGTTTATCATATTCAATTGAAAGATGAAGGAACAAACCATTCTGCTAAGATGATTGTAGATGGAATTGAAAAACAAGAATCATTTATCAGGCTTGTCAATGATCAAAAAGAACATGAGATAACTTTTTTTATTGGAGCGGTTAAAGAAGAAAGGGTGAAAGAATTATTGTAAAACAGGTTTCACGCAAAGCCGCTAAGTAAAATACAAAAGCCGCAAAGATGAACTCTTTGCGGCTTTGCGATTCTTTGCACCTTTGCGTGAAATAAATCAATCAGGCTTTGCATCATAAAGAATGTTGATAGAATTATTTTCCGAAAGACTCGTTTCGAGCATAAATGATTTTCTTTGTCTTCCATCAATGATCTCCAATATGGCTGTGTTGGGGGGGATTGAACCAAGATTGTTTGCAACAAAAAGTATTTTGTTTGTGCCGGGCTCTACTCTCACTGAAATATATTGTGGTTGTTTTTTCACCAGGAAATTCTGTACAACCCAATGACCGTTTATACTTAATGAAATGGTATCACCATCTTCTACTGCATCATCCCATAGCGCAAGAATAACTTCCCGTGAACTTGTTTTAAGCGTACCGACCGGTTTTGCAGTTCTTAAAAGTGCAAGATTTGCCAAAGCCTTTGCAGAATCATCTTTTACAAGATTTCTTCCTGTAGGATCGGGGTAGTGATAAAGTTTGATATCTCTTTGCAGATCTTCCTGCGACAATTCTTTTAAAATAGCAAGTTGTGCTTCACTGGATTTCTGTTTTTCTTTTTCTTTCTCCGGTGAGTAGTAAATCTTCGCAACGATGAATGTAGCTGCAAGGTCATCTTTACTCGCAAAATCCAATGCAAACTTTTTATCGCCGATTTCAACGTTTACATTACCTGTACTGTTGATGGTCCTGCCATAACTATCCGCAAATAAAACAAGTATGTTTAAACCAGTATCAAGTTTAATATCTTCTGTAGGTTTTGTAACAGAAAGATTGTTCTGATCAACAACTGTGTTTCCATTTACAATCACGGATACAACACCACTGTTCTTTTTATTGCCATTAAAATTGATGGAGCCTTTACGGTCGTCAACCTGTATTGTATCATGTATACCAAAATAACCACTGGTTGATGCGCCTGTACTTAAAACAGTATCCATATACTCATTGCTAACCGCACTGGCATTTGTTTTTCTTAGCTTGATATCGGCATCTCTTAAAAGATCCCGCAAACGTGTAGCCGTAGTTCTTTGTGATACCGGGAAATCAGCAGGTTCCTGCATCTTAACACCATACTGTTTTGTGAAAAGCCTTTCCACGCTCAACGAAGCCGTGCCTTTGAGATCCTTGCTCAGGTCGAATACTCCATTTAAATAAATGGTCCAGTTGCCGATGCTGAATGGTGATTCGGAAGAAGGTATTTTATTCTTACCGATCGCAAGCTGCCTGATATTTCTTTTAACGAGTAACAGGTGATAAGTAGCAGAAAAACTATCGCATTGTAATTTCAATTCAGCGGGGTAAAGCATGTTCTTTTCCGGTGAGCCAATTTGCAGATCGATACTTATTGGAGAACCGCCTGGTAAATAATCCATGTGCCATGATCCTTCGAATGCATCTGATTGTGCAAATGATATGAATGGCGAGAGCAGGCAACAAAAAAATGATATCAGTATATATTGTTTCATGAATGCTTTTAGCTTTGGGTTTACAGGTTGTTATACCTATCTGTCAGCCTGACAACTATTATTATTCAAATAATTCCAATTTATTCTTTGGCCTGCGATTGTCTTCCCAGATAAAATTCTTCAAATACTTCTGATCCTCCGGAATTTGTCTCATCGGGAACAAAGTACCATCAACGTCATTGATGAATTTTATTTTGTTGAGTTCTTTTTTTACAAAAAAGATATCGATCACATCACCCTTACTGCGGTTCAATCCAACATAAGCACTGTCATCATCCTGCGGGTAAAATATACTTTCCGCAGGGGAGCCTTTTACACGAATATAATCAACTGTTCCATCTTTAAAATACGCATTGATGGTTCTGCCGCCCATTTGATTAAATAATCCTTCTTTGGTTCTGTTAACAGCGATTGCATTAAAAAATACATAAAGCCTTTTTGCTTTTTGATTTTCTGTGTACATGTACATGGTGTCTCCCTTCACCTGGGTAGAATCATTCCAGAAAACAGGGTGGCCGAATAATTTAAAAGTAGAATCTTCTGTAGAGTAATGCATACTGTCACTTACCGCCTGCAATGAATCGTTGTAGATCCTTACATGATGAAAGCCGAGGAAATAACGGACACTGTCTTTTGACACTTTATCAAGGTTAATGGCTGTTGGTTTTGTTATCGTATCATTTGTATTTACCATTTTTGGTGCAACAACAGTATCTTTTTTAGATTGTAAAAGAGGATCGGTTTTCAAACTATCTGTAATGGATAGGTCAGGATGTTTCGCAGGAAGTGCTGTGTCAATTTTGGAACTGTCTTTTAAAGTGGTATCAATTGTTTTTATTATAGAAATAGTAGTATCTGTCTTTAAAGTATCTTTTATAACAAGATCATTTTTCTTAACTGGTAAAGAAAGTGAATCCTGTTTCACTGAATCTTTTTTCGGTAAAGTGTTTTCTGTTACAGCTAAAAGTTTCGATGCAAAATCAAGGCTGTCTTTTTTTATGGGCATTTTAATTTTGAATGAATCAGTTTTCGCAACAATCGCTGAAGCAGAATCTTTTTTTAAGGTATCCGTTTTTTTAACGCCCATACTTTCAGTACTGTCATATTTTCTAAGGCCTGAAAAAAGTGTGTCTGCGGCAATGTAAGTGCTGTCGCCATCTTTGTATAAGATCATTACAGGCTTTCTTGTTGCCAGGAAAGTATTCTTCTTTTTATCAATAAGAAGCTGGTCTCCTAAAACAATAACATTATTGGTGCTGTCAACGAATTTTCCATTGCCTTCAACCTGGATAATTCCTGTGGCGCTTTCGTAAGCAAGTTTTTTACCGCTTATATGGCGTGTGCTATCGCTGAACGAACTTTGACTGTCGAAGATCGCATTACCTGTTTCCAGGTTGTAGGAACCTGATCTTGTATCAATAATTCCATCACTGCTGATGATATGGGTTGGTGCAATAAAATAAGCAGTCTTAAATTCAGTATTGTAACGAAGACTGTCAGCAGTCATATTGTATTTAGGATCTACCATATGAACATTGTTTTTAAAAACAACATCCTTTGTGTCAGAGTAGTAAGTTCCTTCTTCGCTTGTTAAAACAGTTTTATCATTGATCACTTTACCGCCGCCCGTATAAGTT
Organism: Ferruginibacter sp.; assembly: GCA_047601875.1. Lineage (GTDB taxonomy): Bacteria > Bacteroidota > Bacteroidia > Chitinophagales > Chitinophagaceae > Ferruginibacter. The sequence goes on from JASGIL010000001.1 coordinate 4,938,915, forward strand.
GCTATACCTGTTGCAATATTATATACAAGGTCCTGGGTTGTAAGTATGGCCTTGCCATCGGTTAATTTTACATTGTTCTTCAGGTAAGCCATCCTTTCGTGACCAAGATATCTCAGGTATTGTGCATAGGTATGCATGGTATCCCCGTCATTGATATGCACATTTCCAAAAACTTCAGCGATGCCGGTTAGTTGGTTGAGGATGATGCTATCTCCATCGAGTATAGTGCCGCCTTGTTTTACACTTGCCTGCCCGGCGAGCGTTTGAAGTACTGTTGTGTCATTGATGGTGATCTGTCGCTGGCTCTTTGCTCTTAAGATATCGATGCTTCTCATCGTATCAGCAGCAGGGGATGACTGTACTTGTGCTACACAATATTGCGCAGAAAGAAAAAAGAGTGAGGCGAAAAATATTTTATAAAAAATAGACAACAGTTTGGTTTAAGCTTGTAAACGAGATGCCGGATTCGGGATCTCGTATCCCGGATCACGAACGCTGCAATTTGCATCATTATATTTAAAAGCTATCACAAATTTAATTTGTTAATGCGCTTTTTGAATTATATAGGGAGAATTAATCGTATCTGCCACCGGGTAAGTCAATGGAGCCTGCTTTGATTTTTTCCCAAATACAGATATGGATACATAACGTTTTGGATTTATCCTGATATCATCTATCAACAGGTTTAGTTTGTTTGCGGTTGAAGCAAGATTTTTATACAAACTTGGATCGTTGAGCAATAGGCCTGCAGTTCCATTGGTGCTGTCAAGTTTTGTCATTGCTTTTTTTAGTTCGTTTACTGTTGCATCCAGGTTGTTTAATGTTTTCTGAAAATCCAATTGGGAAAGATTATTGGTTGTTTTATCAAGGTTGCTCAATACACTTGTTACTTTTTCATTACTGGCAGCAAGGTTACTTGTAATGGAATTTGCATTATTCAGTGTTTTGGCAAGCGCACCGGTTTGTGAATTTAATAGTTCATTTAAATTGGCACTGGAAACAAGTAATGATGCTGTTATTTTATTAAGGTTTTCTAAAGTAGCACCAATATTATTTTTTGCAGTGGGGTCAACCACGCTGTTTACTTTTATCAGTAAACTATCTATTGAACCTACAGCTTTTGTTACCTGGTAAAGAACAGGATCAACTTTTTTTAAGACATCGTTGAAAATTCCTGCTGTTGCTTCTGTAACGATCGTGTCATTATTTTTTAAATAAGTAGTAGCATCACCAAGTTTGATCTCGATACTGGGTGTTGATAAAAGGTCTGGTTTGATAATAGCAATAGAATTTTTAGGAATATTGATGTCCTTTGTAATATTCATATCCACGGTGATCTTTCTCATATCCTTATCCGTACTGATCTTATATACCGAACCAACCTGTAAGCCATTTATTATAATTGGATTTGAAGGAGAGAGTTTCTGTACATTACCATAAATTCCGTACAGGGTAGTATTATTGCTGAAAAAAGTTTTTCCTTTTAAAAAATTATAGCCAAGTATCAATACAGCAATCGACACAACACCAACCGCTCCAACCTTTACTTCATTTGATATTTTCACGTTCGTAAAAAATTTACATTAAAAATGTTTATACAAAATTTTGTTGTTGCAGCCGTATCAGAACAATTCATAAAATTTACGGGGACATCATTATTTATAAAAGTACAGAAACGGATATAAATTCATTTCATTGGTTTTCAAAAACCATTCCACATGCTGTGTATAATGTTAGTTTGTAGCCGGGTGAGGGTTTTCAGTCCATTCTTTATAACGTACAACAGCCTTAGTGATCGCTTCTGCTAATTCCTGCTGGCCCTTCTCACTATTTAAATATTTTTCGTCTTCCGGGTTATTGATAAAACCCGTTTCAACCAAAATAGCGGGCATATTTGTGGCCTGTAATACCCATATTCCTTTTTGGCGCTGGTTCACACCCAATGCAGGTCGCCCGGTTTTATCTACTTCATCGTTAACCAAAGTGGCCATGCGATCGCTTTTTATCTGGTAACGTTGGGCATATATTTGTGCAATGTTTCTTCCAACGGGGCTGCTGTAATCAATCTGTGTTAAACTGGAGTCTGTGCTTCCTCCCGCTTCCACTTCAAATTCTCCTTCTTCCTGCATGATCGCTTTTAATTTATCACTTGTTTTATGAGCAGCGAAGATCCATACACTGGTACCATTTCTTGCAAGTGGTAATTTATAATATTCATAAACGGGTTCTACAACTGTATAAGGTGTGGATTTTTTTGTTCTTTTCTTTCCTTTGCCTTTATAGGTTACTTTATAACGGGTAACTGTTCTTGAACCTATTTTCCGGCGACCCGTTTTTAATGGACCCGAGTCAGCGTGTATACATAAGAAGAGGTCGCCGTGGTTTTCGTTGGCAATTTTTGCTTTTTCCCTAACATCATCAAAAACATCAGTGGTACGCGTTGGCACCACATTAATATCCGGCAATTGTTTTTTCAGTTCGGCCACAAGTTTCATTGAAATAGCAAGTGTAACATCTTTTTCTTTTGAACGCAGGGAATTCTCATATTGGCCCACTGCACCATTATCGGAACCGCCATGGCCGGCATCAACGATAATTGTTTTTAATCTTTTGGGAACTTGAGAGAAGACTGCGTTAATGAAGGTGATTTGAAAAACAAAAAAACAAAAAATAAAAACTATTTTATTTCCACGCATGTTTACCAGGTTTTTTAATGGGTTTTGTAATTGTGCAATTATTCACAAATACATTATAGTATTATAGCTATTTTTGCCGCTCACAGCTATGAACCATCACTACAAAGGTAAGGCAAAAAATATATTAGCTTGGCTACCTGCTTTCGTTTTCGTTTTAATAACGTTGTATAGCCGTGCCTTTGATACAAATGGATCTCACTTTCACATTAGTTTAACTGCTGATACGATACCAGTAAAAAAAGCGGATACGCTTCCTTTACAAAATAAAAAAGACAGTAGCCTGGTATCAGATGATTCTGCAAAAACGATTCAGCCGCTGGCGGGCATTATAGAAATAAAAGATAGCAGTAAGGTTGATACGCTCATAAAAAACACGGCAGATACATTCTCATTTAAAACTTCAAAAGATACATTGGATGCACCGGTAACCTATCATGCAGATGATTCAATGGTGCTGGAAGTACCGGAAAAAAAATTGATACTGTATGGAAAAACATCATCGGTAAAATATACAAGCAGTGAATTAGATGCACCGATCATCATTTACGATCAAAAAACAAATCTTGTAACGGCATACCTGAAAAAAGACAGTACGGGCAAAGTGATTGCATTTCCTGCTTACAATGACAAGGATTTTAAATCGGTGAGCGATACGATCGTATTCAATATGAAGAATGGAAAGGGGATCACAAAAGGAACGTATACGCAGCAGGGTGAGATGTTTGTTTATGGCGAAAAGATAAAGAAAGTAGATGCAAATGTTTTTTATGCATTGCATGGAAGGTTTACTACCTGCAACCTGGATACGCCGCATTTTGCCTTTGTAAGCAGTAAAATAAAATTCATCAATAAGAAGATGGCTTTTAGCGGTCCCGTTCACCCCGAATTCGAAGGAGTTCCGGTACCGATCGTATTACCATTCGGTATTTATCCATTAACCCAGGGCAGGCATTCCGGTTTTATTGCTCCGTCTTTTGCAGCCAATGAACAATATGGTCTTTCATTGGAAGGGCTTGGTTATTATAAAATACTTGGTCCTGTATGGGATGCTGTTGCCAGGGGAACGATCTATTCTTATGGCGGATGGGCCGCCAGTTTAAATCCGCGGTATTATAAAAAATACCGCTACCAGGGAAATTTTAACCTGAATATGCAAAGCACCAAGATCGGTTTCAAAGGTGATCCTGATTTTAGTGTAACAAAAACCACTATGATCCAATGGTCGCATAGCGCAGATACAAAAGCAAGACCTGGCGTATCATTCAATGCGAATGTAAATGCAGGAAGCAGTAAATTCAATGAAAATGTTCCAAACAATCCGCAAAGGAATTTTACCAACCAGTTAAGTTCATCCATTACTTATGCAAAGGTTTGGAAGAACAAGCCATTTAATATTTCCATCAGCGCCAATCACAATCAGAATACAGCACAGCGGCTCATCAATATTAATTTCCCCGATGTAGCATTTAATGTGAATACCTTGTATCCTTTCAGAAGAAAGGAAGCTATTGGTAGCTATAAATGGTACGAAAATCTTGGTATAGCACTCAATACAAATGCACGCAGCCTTTCTTCATTCTACGACACGACTGCTGCATGGAAACAACTTTCAAAAAATTATCAATGGGGAGCAACACATACCATACCAATCACTTTATCGTTGCCGGCACTTGGACACTGTGCAAATAGCCCCCTCCGTTAGTTACCAGGAAAGATGGTTCCAGAAAAGAACGCGTTTGAGCTGGAACAATACCGATAAAAACTTGGATACAACGATTAACAAGGGATTTTATACAGCGAGGGATATGAGTTTCGCAGTAGGACTTTCTACCAGGATCTTCGGTTCTTATCTTTTCAGGAAGAAGAGCAAGCTACAGGCGATCAGGCATGAGATACGACCAACCGTATCTGTGAATTATAAGCCCGATTTCAACAGCAGGAATTATTATGATGTACAAATAGATAGTACCGGCAATAATAAAGTGTCTCATTCATATTATGAAGGAACTGTTTACGGCGGATTCGCCAGGGGTAAATTTGCTGGACTGAACTTTGGTATTGATAATAATATTCAGATGAAGGTTCGTAATAAAAAAGATACCTCAGCGGATGCCGTGAAAAAAATTACGTTAATAGATGGATTGGGTATCACCGGCAATTATAATTTTTTGGCAGACTCATTTAAGCTAAGTTCATTATCCATGTCTGCAAGAAGTAATTTATTCAACAAGATCAATATAACAGGAAATGCTTCTTTCGATCCTTACAGGGTAAATGAAACGGGGAGGCGTATCGATAAACTTATCTGGACAAAAAAAGCATTAACGCTTGGTACACTTACTTCAGCTACCATATCAATGTCGAGCCAGTTTAAAGGAGGTGAGAAATCCGGCGTGTCACCCGGAACAGCGCCGATCAACCGGGCGGATATAAATAGCAATATGCAAAATACAACACCAGGTGGTTTGCCGCTTGATGAATACCAGCAGGAAGCATTATATATGCAAACGCATCCTGGAGAATATGCAGATTTTTCAATTCCATGGAGCATTGATCTTTCTTACTCGATGCGTTTTACACAAACACGATCTATTGCAACTGCAACAACGCCGAGTAAAGTAACAAAAACATTCAGCCAGGATGTTAACTTCAATAATTCTGTAAACCTTTCCCCAAAATGGAAGATAGGCGTACAAGGGTCTTATAATATCACACAAAAGCAGCTGGGTGTATTGACAATGTATTTATCGAGAGATATGCACTGCTGGCAGATGACCATTAATATTTCGCCTGTTGGAACCTATCGTTTTTTCACGATCAATATAAGTCCTAAATCTCCTTTACTCAGGGATATAAAAGTTAACAGGACGAGATATTTTTACGATCTGTAGTTGGTGTATTTAATTTGAGTTGATGTATTTAATTTGATGCTGTCTGCTATTAGGAAATATTCAATATTCAATGTTCAAAGATCAATGTTCAAGTGAAGCGTTTATAAATAAAAGAATCTTGCTCATAGCTCACGGCTCACATTCACGGCTCTAAGCTTTTCACGTAATACGATCTCATCATCTCAAATACTTTCTTATTCAGTTCGGCTGCACTTATATTCTCGGGAGAGACGGGAGATAGAAAATGCATCTTTAATCGGGTAGGTATGAGATAAAGTTTTTTATCAATCGGTGTTGCTTTTTTTGTACCGGTAATGATACATGGAATTATTTTTTTCCCTGTAGCAATAGCAAGTATAAATGCACCATCATAAAATTTTTTTAATGGATCGCTCGTCCTGTTGCGTGTTCCTTCCGGATAAATGCACATATGCATGCCCGATGCCAGCACCGCTTTCATAGCATCCATGCTTTTGGAACGGCTTTTTTCATTTTTCCTGTCTACAAGCACAGAACCTTTTGAATAGAACCATCCAAACAAAGGAATTTTAGCAAAGGATGCTTTAGCAATTGTTTTATTTGCGCCGGGTACAAATGGAGATGACAGGGGCACATCCAGTAAAGCATTGTGATTAAAGACGACAATGTAATTTTGTCCCTCGATGAAATTTTCCTTACCTGTAACTTTTACCGGGCAACCGATCAGGAACAACCAAACCCGCATCCATATCCTGGAAATTTTAATAAAATATTGCTGCCCCTTCATCTCGGGCATTAAATACGATAGCATCGATGGCAGGAAGATGATGAGAAAGGTTGTTATGAAAGTGATGAGCCCCCAAATACACCAAAAGCCTGCAAAAATATTTTTAGCGATTTTCATTCTTGATCGGGAAGTAATTTCCAGTCGATTGGCTGATGACCTTGCTGCATCAATAACTGGTTTGTTTTAGAAAAATGTTTGCAACCAAAAAAGCCTTTATCAGCGGAAAAAGGAGAGGGGTGTGCTGCTTTCAGGATAAAATGTTTTGTTTCATCTATTAACGCTTGTTTTTCCTGTGCAAATTTTCCCCATAATAAAAAGATGACATTGGTCTTTTCATCTGATATCTTTTTAATTACTTCATCAGTAAATTCTGCCCAGCCATATTTTGCATGACTGAAAGGTTCGCCGGCACGAACAGTAAGTGCTGCATTCAGTAAAAGCACTCCCTGCCTGGCCCATTTTAAAAGGTTACCATACTGAGGAGGCATTTCGATACCAAGATCCTGCTGGATCTCTTTAAAAATATTTACCAAAGATGGAGGAGGTTTGATGCCGGGCGGTACAGAAAAACTCAACCCATGTGCCTGCCCTTCGCCGTGATAAGGATCCTGTCCCAATATTACAACCCTTACTTCATCAAAAGGCGTTTGTTCAAATGCATTAAATATTAATTTCCCCGGGGGGTATATTTTTTTGCCAAGAACCTTTTCTGTTTTCAGGAAAGTGACCAGTTGCTGGAAATAGGCTTTCTCAAATTCATCCTTAAGCACAGCCTTCCAACCTGGCTGGATATGAACATCCATACTTTTTATTTAGGAAACAAAAGTGCGCAAAAAACATTTATAATTATATCAATTGATAAAGAAAAGTAGATAATAGTATCAATTAATTTGTAGTTTATGCTGTGTTTGGGGTTTGGCGTTTGGTGTTCCGAACACCAAACGCCAAACCCCAAACACGATAAAGAAGGTTGATTGATTTGAAAATACCGACTAAAATTTATTCATCGTTTTAACGCTTATGCAATATATTTGCAACCCAAAAATCACCGGTCCGGTAGCTCAGTTGGATAGAGCATCAGCCTTCTAAGCTGAGGGTCATTGGTTCGAATCCAATCCGGATCACAGTTTTTAATAAATTTTCAAGCCGATTGGATACTTCCTCCAATCGGATTTTTTATGTCAGCATTTGTATACATTTTATATAGAAAAAACTGGATAAATTCTATGTTGGTCCTACCTGGAAACGGGAGTTATATATAAAAAATCAAAAGAGCCGAAAATTTATAGAAAAACTTATTAGCCCGGTTGGATAAAACATCCCGATCTTTAATCGGGAGGGTCATTGGTTCGAATCCAATCCGGATCACTTAGCTCCAAGCCTGCAGATCACAGGCTTTTTTTATTTTTTCACGCAGCAATAATTTTTTTATTTTGTCATAAATGGATATCTTCCGGCCTGTTTTTACGACAAAACCGGCATGAATCAAAAAAATATATTTTATAATATTGTTAAAATACCTTGATTTGTATATCATTAGCCATTAACTTTGTCTTTTGTTAAAACCCATACAATTATCTCCGAAAAACTTAAGAGATAACCTTTTTAAATTAAAAATTAGCATTTATGAAACAAAAACTTGCGTTTGTCTTTTCCTTTTTAGTATTAGCCACAGCTGCTTTGGCGCAAAACAAAAAAGGGAGTTTAATTGGAGTTCACTTCGATGCATTGGACGTAAAAACGCCACAAACTTTTAAAGATAATTCAGGCCCTAAAACATTGGCTGGATTAAGGGACCAGGATTTTGGTTTCTCTGTTTCTTACTGGCGTGGATTAACTTCCCACCTGGATCTTTCTGTAAAAGCATCTCTGTTATTTCACGATTACTCAGGTATTGACAGGAATGAATATACTCCAAAACAAAATCAAACAGGAGTAGAACTGGAACCATCTTTAAATGCATTTCTTTTTAATAACTCAAGTCTTTTCAATGCCTTCATAACTGCTGGTATTGGTGTTGGCTCTTACACCGGAAAATTTGGTACTTATGTTCCTGCTGGTGTTGGTATACAAGCTAATTTCAACAGGGAAACATATTTATTCTTACAGGCTCAATATCGCTGGTCACTGGATGAAAAAGTTGCAAAAAATAATTTGTTTTATTCTCTTGGTATAGCTCAAAGAATTCATGGAGATCCAAAACCAAAAGTAGTTCCTCCTCCTCCGCCACCAGTTGTTGTTGATCGTGATGGAGATGGTGTACTTGATTCTCTTGATAAATGCCCGGATGTTGCTGGTCTTGCATCATTACAAGGTTGCCCTGACCGTGACGGTGATGGTATCGCTGATGCTGATGACAAATGCCCAGATGTTGCTGGTCTTGCAAAATATCAAGGTTGTCCAATACCAGATACTGATGGTGATGGTGTAAATGACGAACAGGATAAATGTCCTTCTGTAAAAGGTTTGGCTCGTTATCAAGGTTGTCCAATACCAGATACTGATGGTGATGGTGTAAATGATGAAGAAGATAAATGTCCTAGCCGTCCTGGTCCTGCAAGTAACCAAGGTTGCCCAGAAATTGCAAAAGAAGTAATTGAAAAAATCAACTTCGCTGCTAAAAACATTTTCTTCGCAACAGGAAGCGCTAAATTGTTACCTAAATCTTTCAAATCATTAAATGAAGTTGCTGCATTATTAGCTAAAGACGAAACTTTAATGATCAACATCGATGGTTATACTGATAACACTGGTAAACCAGAAAAGAACCAGACTTTATCTGAGCAACGTGCTGCTTCAGTTAAAACATATTTAGTTAGCAAAGGTGTAGCTGATACTCGTATCACTTCTGCTGGTCACGGAGACGGAAACCCAATTGCAGATAACAAAACTGCAGCTGGCCGTGCTAAGAACAGGAGAACAGAAATGACTGTTAGAAACTTCTAATTAATACAATAATAGAAAAATTAAACCCCGGTGTTGCCGGGGTTTTTTTATTGGGGTAAGTTTGACTGACTGGTTGATAAAGTGGAAAGGCTGAGAAGTCTTTTACGAGATCACATCTCTCAAAAATAAATTGTGAGATGTTATCTCATAAAAACAAAGGTTAATAAGGCAATATTGCCTTATTAACCTTATCAACTTTATTAACCTGTTAACCCCTTACTTGATCTGGCTCTTTAAAAACCCCTCAATCATACTGCAAGGGATCATGAATGGTTTTGAAGTAATAATAATGTTCATGTCCTGCCCGTTTACGGTATACGATCCTGCAATATTATTTCCGAAAACATTTACTGCAAAATCTCCTGCATTTACATCACCAGTAAAAGTTCCTTTCTGGCTTTCTACTGCAAATCTTGCTTTGATAAGTACTTTTTCAGCAGGTCCTTCGAATGGGATGATAAAATTACAATCAGCCATGTTGTTTGAGTTATGAGTTGTGAATTATGAGTTTTGAATTGAGTATCTAATTTATCTTAAAGAGCACTAATTCATTAAAGCAATTTCTTCCAGGCTGTTTGAATTACTGTAATCTTTTATTTCGTTGTATAATGTATCTCTTTCAATGGGTGTTCTTTTTACCTGTTTTATTAATGTTACAAGTTGTTCAGTCGTCATTACAGGTGTTTGTTCTTCACTACCAGCCATTGAATATATTTTGGTAGAATCATCAATGGTGCCATCAATATCGTTCACGCCAAATGACAAAGAGAGTTGTGCATTTTGTCTTCCAAGCATTGGCCAGTACGCCTTAAGGTGAGGAAAGTTATCAAGGTAAATGCGTGCAATGGCATACATGCGCATGTCTTCTGTAACTGTCGATTCAGGCACATTGCTCATATCATTATTGCTATTGCGGAACTTTAGCGGAATAAAAGTATTGAAGCCTTTTGTTTTATCCTGTAATGCCCTGAGCTTACTCATATGATCTACACGATGTTCATATTTTTCTATATGGCCATATAGCATGGTTGCATTGCTGTGCATACCCAGTTTATGTGCCGTTTCGTGGATCTGCAGCCAACCTTCACCGTCAACTTTATCAGCAGCGATCTGTTCTCTTATTTCAGGGTGAAAGATCTCTGCACCACCGCCAGGCAACGATTGAAGGCCTGCTTCTTTCAATTGCAACATGCCTTCTTCGGTACTAAGCTTTGCTTTGCGAAACATATAATCGAGTTCTACTGCAGTAAATCCTTTTACATGAAGGTCGGGCCTGTGTGCATGAATTTTCTGTATGAGTTCAATAAAATAAGCAAGGTTCATTTTAGGGTGTACACCTCCAACAATATGTACTTCTGTAATTGGTTTCCCATCGTAGCTTTTTACAATATCAAGCATCTGATCAATGCTCAGTTCCCATCCATCTTCTTTATGTGCATACAACCTTGAATAAGAACAAAACTTACAACTGAACACACATACATTGGTTGGTTCAATATGAAAGTTGCGGTTGAAGTAAGTTTTATTGCCATGAATTTTCTCACGGATAGCATTTGCCAGCGTTCCAACAAAAGCAAGGCTTCCTTTTTCAAATAGTAAAACACATTCTTTATCGGAGATACGCTCGTTGTTCTTAACTTTCTGAGCAATATTTTTGAGGTCTTTATCCGTCGTAGTTGTAATCAAAATATCTATAGGATCACTCATCACTTTTTTTTACAAATTTACGATGATTAAACAAGTTTAAGAAGTTCCAAAGGTTCAAGAGGATTAAAAAGTTAGCCAAACCTTTGAAACATGTTAAAGCTCTTGAACCTCTTGAACCTTTCAATCTCTCATCACGTAAATCAGGAGAAAATGTATATCTTCCATACTTAAACCTTAATTCCTAAACACTGTATTATGGGTATCAAATTCCGGCTTACCTTATTAAGTTTTTTACAATTCTTTGTATGGGGCGCATGGCTCATTACAATTGCCACTTATTTTTTTAGCAATAACATGGGATCAGGTTCCCAGTTCGGGGCAATATTTTCAACACTAGCACTTTCTTCTTTGGTTATGCCGGCGCTAACTGGTATTATCGCAGATAAATGGATGAATGCAGAAAAGTTATATGGGATATTACATATTTTATATGGAGCTGTTTTGTTTTATGTACCACAGGTAAAAGACGCCGATACATTGTACTATGTAATTTTCGCTGCCATGATCTTTTACATGCCAACGATCTCTTTATCCAATTCTATCGCTTACACTATTTTAAAGAACAACAAATTTGACGTAGTAAAAGTGTTTCCACCAATTCGTGTTTGGGGAACGATTGGTTTTATTGCCGCAATGTGGTTTACCAACCTTAGTGGCAGCAAGGCAAACAGCAACCAGTTCCTCATTGCAGCGGTTGCTGCCATTGCATTGGGAATTTTTTCTTTTACATTACCTAAATGCCCGCCGCAAAAATCAATTTCAAAAGATGCATCTATTATAGAACAACTGGGATTAAGCTCATTTAAATTGTTCTCAAATTATAAAATGGCGTTGTTCTTTATTTTTTCTATGTTCTTGGGAGCGGCGTTGCAGCTTACCAATATGTATGGTGATACTTTCCTGGATGATTTTAAGAACGTGCCTGAATATGCAAATTCTTTTGTTGTGAAATATTCAACCATCATCATGTCTATTTCACAGATATCAGAAACGCTCTTCATTCTTGCCATTCCTTTTTTCCTGAAAAGATTTGGTATCAAGAATGTAATGCTGATCTCCATGTTTGCATGGGTATTAAGATTTGGACTTTTTTCATTTGGAAATCCAGCCGATGCATTGTGGATGATCATTCTTTCCTGTATCGTTTATGGAATGGCTTTCGATTTCTTTAACATCTCAGGTTCTTTGTTTGTAGAAACTACCACTGATTCTTCTATACGTTCAAGTGCCCAGGGATTATTTATGATGATGACAAATGGAGTAGGAGCATTTATGGGAAGTAAAGTAAGCGGTTACCTGATCGATAAATATTTTACAACAAATGGGGCAAAAGACTGGCACCATATCTGGCTTTCGTTTGCAGGTTATGCATTGGTGATAGCAATTCTGTTCATGGTCATGTTCAAACATAAACATGATCCGAATGCAATTGGCGATAATGTTCATCCTGAACCCGTATTGCCAACAGAATAAAATTTATAAGATAACATAGCAACATAAAAAAAACTCCGTTTTAAAACGGAGTTTTTTTTATAAAGAGATTTTGATTTATTACTTAAGTGCTTCGATCTTTTTTACAAAATTTGCTTTTGGTTGTGCACCTACTAATTTATCTACAACCTTTCCGCCTTTTACAAATAAGATAGCGGGAATGCTGGTAATACCATAGTTCATAGAGATCTGTGGATTATGATCCACATTTACTTTTCCCACTTTTACTTTGCCATCATATTCTTTTGACAGCTCTTCAATAACTGGTCCGATTGCACGACATGGTCCACACCATTCTGCCCAAAAATCTATTACTGATAATTTATCTGAGTCCAATACTTCTGTTTGGAAATTTGCGTCTGTGAATTCTAGTGCCATATGATTTATTTTATAGTGTAATTTTTATTTTGTTTCGCCGTGGTTCATGTCCCACGAACCACTTTTTTCTTCCCGTGATTGGTGCCCTCAACAACCATCTCCACTTTTAAAGAACTCTTTCTTTTGTACAAATTTACAGCCATTCGCTACATCTTGCTCTTTTGACATATCCACAATACGAATTGGATTGTTAATACGTGCAAAAAGTCAGTTATTAATTCATTTAAACTGTCAATACGCTGACATCAATATTCTTGTTTTCATTCAGGAAGATGGCCATCTCATCATTCATGGTAAACCCTTTTTCCAGCGTATACATGCTTATCTTATTTTTTTGCAGGCTATCGCTGATATTAAATTTCAGGGAGGTTTTGCCAGGGTATGATTGAATATTTTTATCTATGAATGTTACAAAATCCTCATCTATAAATTGCGGTGATACATCGATGATGACCTGTTTTGTTATAGATGATTTAACAGTTTCAAGCAAATGCAGCTTTGCGATCTTGAATTCATAAGTGTCGCCGTTATATCTTGGTTTGAATGCACCTTCTATCATGATGATCGTACCCTTTTCCATGTATTGGGTATACTTTACATAATCCTCACTCCACAACATAAATTCTGTTTTGCCACTGAAATCTTCAAGGTGCAATACGCCGAAATTTTTTCCGGTTTTCGTAAGCCTGTGCTGCGCATCTATGACCAAACCCGCCAGCCTGAATTGTTTTGAAGTTGGTACAACACCCACCGCATTCTTTACATCATTGAAATCATTTAACGGCGTGATATTGTAATGCTTCAACTCAAACTTAAAATTATCGAGCGGGTGCCCGCTCATATACATACCTGTTACTTCTTTTTCAAAATCAAGTTCTTCTACAAGCTGCCATGGCTGGCATGGAGAAATTTTTGGCGGAACAATATCCGGCATTTGCAGATCGCCAAACAAAGTATTGGTTGCATTGGCAGATTGTGCCTGGTAAACAGCACCAAACTTTATTATTTTTTCCAGCGAAACAGCATCACCCGGTGCCTGGTAAAAATATTGGGCACGATGTATATCTTTAAAACAATCAAAGGCGCCACTATAAACAAGGCTTTCCAATGATTTTTTATTTACAGAACGAAGATTCACTCTTTTTACAAGGTCATAGATATCTTTAAAATTCCCGTGTTTATTTTTTTCTTCGATGATATTATCAATCGCAGCTTCACCCACACCTTTTAATCCGCTAAAACCAAAACGTATCTCGCCATTTTTATTTACAGCAAAACCGCTTTGTGATTCGTTGATATCAGGTCCTAGTACGGTTATGCCCATACGTTTGCATTCTTCCATGAAGAACGTGATCTTTTCAATACTGCCGGCATGATTCAATACGGCAGCCATGTATTCACTTGGGTAATGCGATTTTATATAGGCAGTTTGATAAGCTACAAAAGCATAACAGGTAGAGTGCGATTTATTGAACGCATATTGTGCAAATGCTTCCCAGTCCTTCCATATTTTTTCAAGCGTATCTTTCGGGTGTCCCTTGGCGGTAGCTCCCGTGATGAACTGCGCTTTCATTTTATCAAGTACAGCAATTTGCTTTTTACCCATTGCCTTACGCAATACGTCTGCATCACCTTTACTGAATCCTGCAAGTTTTTGTGAAAGTAACATCACCTGTTCCTGGTATACTGTAATACCATAAGTTTCTTTCAGGTATTCTTCCATGTCAGGAAGATCGTACTCGATCTTTTCACGGCCATGTTTACGTGCAACGAATTGTGGGATGTATGACATCGGTCCCGGGCGATACAGTGCATTCATCGCAATCAGGTCATCAAATTTATCCGGCTTTAATTCACGCAGGTATTTTTGCATACCGGGACTTTCAAACTGGAAAGTAGCATTGGTATCACCTTGCTGGTAAAGTTTATAAGCCTGAACATCATCCAATGGAATATCATCAATTGCTATTGAAATACCATGGTTTTGTTTGATGAGTGACAAAGCTGTTTTTAAAATGCTCAGTGTTTTTAATCCAAGGAAGTCCATCTTAATTACACCAGCTTCTTCAATGGACCCGCCTTCAATTTGTGTTAACCAAAGTTCAGATTCTTTTGAAGTAGCAACAGGCAATAATTCTGTAAGATCCTTTGGTGCAATGATGATGGCTGATGCGTGAATACCGGTATTTCTTACAGAA
Organism: Ferruginibacter sp.; assembly: GCA_047601875.1. GTDB lineage: Bacteria > Bacteroidota > Bacteroidia > Chitinophagales > Chitinophagaceae > Ferruginibacter. Next base: position 4,953,988 of record JASGIL010000001.1, read on the forward strand.
CCTTCCAATACTTCAGCCTCATGTAAAATTTTACTGTTAAGATCTTCACCTGCGTATAGCTCACGCAATCTTTTTGCATTCTCAATATCTTCTCCCTGCAATTGCTCTTTTTCATCTAATGACTTTTCTCCATTCTTTGCTTCTTTAGCAGTGAACGGTGCATGCAATAATCTTTTTAAATTAATGCCTGGTCGTTCAGGAACCAATTTTGAAATGGCCCTGCTTTCTGCAATGGGAAGATCCATTACCCTCGCCACATCCGCAATACTTGATTTCGCGGCCATGGTACCGTAAGTAATGATCTGTGCCACCTGGTTCTTTCCATATTTCTGAACAACATAGTTCAATACTTTTTGTCTTCCTTCATCATCAAAGTCAGTATCAATATCCGGCATTGATTTACGTTCGGGGTTTAAGAACCTTTCGAAAAGTAAATTGTATTTTATGGGATCGATATTCGTAATACCAATGCAATAGGCAACAGCACTTCCTGCTGCAGATCCACGGCCCGGGCCAATGAATACACCCATATCTCTTCCTGCTTTAATGAAATCACTTACAATTAAGAAGTAACCGGCAAAGCCCATCTTACGAATGATACCCAATTCAAACTGTAATCTTTCTTCACTTTCAGGAGTTAATATTTTGTAGCGTTCTTTGGCACCTGTCCAGGTAAGGTGTTCCAAATAATCATCCTGTGATTTAAAATTTGCAGGCACTTCAAAGAAGGGGAGCAGGATCTCTCTTTTTAAATTAAGCAGGTCGATCTTATCAACAACTTCATTGGTATTATCAATGGCTTCAGGAAGATCATGAAAAACATTTGACATTTCTTCCGTGGTCTTTAAAAAGAACTGGTCGTTGGGAAATGCAAAACGTTTATTCTTTGTCATCACATCATCATCACTGAATTCACGCAGGGCAGGAGTACTTTGTTTTTCACCTGTATTGATGCAAAGTAAAATATCGTGCGCATTAAAATCTTTTTGATCTACATAATGCGAATCGTTTGATGCGATCACTTTTACATTATACTTTTTGGCAAACTTTAAAAGCGACTGGTTTACTTTCTCCTGCTCGGGTATGCCATGCCGTTGCAACTCTACATAATAATCTTCCTGGAAAATATTCAACCACCATTTAAATTCATTTTCACCTTCTTCTTCTCCTTTTTTCAGGATCGTTTGTGGTACGAGTGCACCAAGGCAACAAGTAGTGGCGATAAGTCCTTTATGGTATTTATGAATAAGTTCTTTATCAATGCGTGGATACTTACTATACATCCCTTCTATATAACCCAGAGAAGTAAGCTTTACAAGATTCCTGTATCCCTCTTCGTTCTTTGCCAGTAATATCTGGTGATGTCTTGGATCTTTCTCGTCTTTACTGAAATTTTTCCGATTGCGGTCCGTCGTTATATAAAATTCGCATCCAACGACCGGTTTTACTTTGGGTTTACCATTTGCATCCAGGTTATTGTATGCTTCTTTTACAAATTCAAAAGCGCCAAACATATTTCCATGGTCACTGATCGCCAGTGCAGGCATACCATCAGCAATTGCTTTTTTGTAAAGACTTTTTATTGAAGCTGCCCCATCGAGCAAAGAATATTGTGTGTGTACATGTAAGTGAGAAAATTTCATAAGCTTCCCTGCAAGGTCAATATTTGGCGGTTATAATTTTAGATTTTTTCAAATACAAATATCGTTAACAATGGGCTAAGATAAAAGCTGGTTTTTCCACAGTTCGTAATTTTTACCGCAGAGAACGGGAGAAAATGAGTCTACGCAAAGATACTCCGCGTAAATCTCAATTAACTCTTGTTCTCTGCGGTGAAATCTTTAGAAGGTCCATTCCAAAGTAGCCTCTTAAGGCGGTATTTTGGGTAACTATGCCTATCTTTGCAGACACTCTGATCAACCTATTTTTTAATTTGTTTGTAGGACAGGTTCATAGAAAGGAAAAAGACAATAGATAAGTTAAGACCACGGGATGCTCAAATACCACAAGACTAAGTCGTACATACGTGTAAACCAACAATTTTACGTATGAAGAACTTATTTTTTACCTCTGCTTTGTTTTCCATTTTTTTGGGAACGTCTGCATCTGCGGTTGCGCAGAAGACCAGTCATGCCGCCAGGCCTGTGAAATTCATTGAAGGAATTGAGATAAAAAGAGATGTTTATTCCCAAACTTCAGCAGTTAATAACACAAAGACTTCCAACAAACCAGCCATCGTAAATACCAACCCGGCTATCGAGAAAAGCCTTCCTGTACAATTCAAATATGCCCAGTTATTAAACAGGAACGTGGAATCGGTGAATAATATTTCATTGTATAAGTTTATTGAAGACTGGTGGGAAACGCGTTATCAATATGGCGGATCCAATAAAAGTGGTATCGATTGCAGTGGATTTTCCGGGCAGTTATTTAGCAACGTATATACAACCTCAATACCTCGTACTGCAAGAGAACAATACAGCGCCTGTGAAAAGATGGAGCGTGAAAAACTTGCTGAAGGTGATCTTGTATTTTTCAATACTTCCGGAGGTGTGAGCCATGTGGGTGTTTATCTTGGTGAAGGATATTTTGTACATGCAAGTATTACGAGTGGGGTTACGATCAATAATCTTGATGATGATTATTATGGAGCAAGGTTCCTTGGGGGAGGGAGAATATCAAAAGTTTCTACAGATGGTGTCGTAAAAGTGGTTGGCTCACGATAAGAAATGTTCAATATTCAATATTCATCGGATTGTATTTCATTGAATATTGAGCGTTGAATATAGGATTAGGTAAAATAAACGCATATCCACATAAGCGTTACTTTTCATAGAGCCGTAGGCTCGAAGCATTTAGTAACAACGGACTGAAGTCCGTTGATTAAAGTAGATCTTAGTATGGAGAGCCGTAGGCTCGACTCATATAAATTAAATTGAAAGCGGATAAAATGGGCCGGGCCTGCGGCTCTCTGTGTTTTATATTGCACTCGTTAAGCTACGGACTTCAGTCCGTTGTTACAAAATTGGTCGATGTACGCATCTAATAATAATTTGCGCTTATTCTACCTAATCCTATATTGAATATTTAGTTGAGTAGTTTCGGTTTTATATAAAAGTTCCTATTCGGGATAAAAGTTTTTCCATCATACCAATCCGCAAGTGAAAGCGTTTGCCATTCACCGGTAGGGTTTATCCATTGTTCGCTTCCTCCTGGTTTTCCAAATGATACTTTAACGGGTAAATCAAATCCTGTAATTACATTGTTCCACCTGAAAGAGACATTCCGGTTATCAATTTTGTATTCAAGGACAGGAATATTCGTAGTCCTCAGGTATTGATCAAATATTTTTGACAGATCTTTTTTTGCATTCAGGCTGATATAATCTTCTACCTGTTTTGTTGTAACTGTTTGATGATAGAAGGTTTTATTCAAGCCACGCAGTATATCCCTGAATTTTTTATCATCATCAATAACAGCCCTCAGCATGTTGATCAAAGTAGATCCTTTATAATAAATATCAAGATCACCATCCGCATTAACACCATAGGCGCTGATCATTGGATTTTCATTAAGTATATTTTTTTGCGAACCGAGGAAATATTCTTCTGCCGCTTTTTTCCCAAAATGGTATTCAACGTATAATACTTCGCTATAGCAGGTGAAGCTTTCATGGATCCACATATCAGCAATATCCTTTGATGTGATGTTATTGGCAAACCATTCGTGCCCGCTTTCATGAATGATAATAAAATCAAATTGTTGTTCCCATTTGGTACCTGTCCAGTTTCTTTGTGTTGAACCAATATTGAACCCGTTTTTAAATTGATTACCATAAGCGGTTGCACTTTGGTGTTCCATGCCCAGGTGTGGTGCTTCTACAAGTTTGTAGCCGTCTTCATAAAATGGATAAGGCCCAAACCAGTATTCAAAAGCTTTCATCATGCGTGGTGCGTCTGTAAATTGTTTTTTTGCTTTTTCAAGATTGTAATCCAGCACCCAGTAATCCATGGTAAGATTGCCTTTTTCACCTTTGTAGATCTCTCCAAAATGAACATACTTTCCAATGTAAGGAATAATACAGTAATTATTGATCGGGCTCTTAACTTCCCAACTGTACATGGTAGTACCATCGTTCAATGATCTTTTTTCAGTCATCCTTCCGTTGCCCACTGCAACAAGGCTATCGGGAACGATTATATGCTGAATGGCACCGCTATCAGGTTCGTCACTTTGGATATCCTTGCAGGGATACCAAACGCTGGCACCCAGTCCCTGGCAGGCAACACTCATCCATGGATTTCCATTTATATCCTTCTTCCATATCCAGCCACCATCCCATGGAGCCCTTATTGCTTCTCTTGGTTTACCATGAAAGAATAAAGTAATAGATCTTGGCCCTGGTTTTATTTTATACATAGCAGCAGTATCTCTTAACTCCAGCCAGTAAACATTTCCTTCTCTTCTGAACCGATAAGACTTATTTTCATCGGTTACACTATCCAGTAGCATGGGTTCCTGCAGATCTATCTGCATTAGTTTTGCTCCATTGTCAAAAAAAAGCATTTTGTTTTTTCCTTCAATTGTTTTGGTAGCGAAGTCAGGCTTTACGGTAATTTCATATTTCAATACATTCCATAATTTCCTGTAAGGACCATCAGTGCCGCGTAAAGTATCAGCATGTGTGAATGAAGGTTTTTCCGCGGTTTGGGCAAATATATTTTCATGAATGAGGCTGCTGACAATTAAAACAATAACCAGGGCGATCCTTAATTTAATATTCATCTATGTATGTGTAAATGTTTGATCGGATAAAAATAGGACTAATTATTAAAAATTTGTGTTGGTAAAATGATAAATGGCTGCCAGTTGCAATATATAAGGAGCCCAATGTTTCTTTGAAGTAATGGTATAATTTAATAGCTTAGTAATTGCTATAAGATATCTTTAAATTCTATCACTCCATTCACAATGACAGAAAACGAACTTCTTGCTTATTCATTGAATCAATTTGCCGGCTTAACCAAAGAAGAATTCGAATTATCCAATAATTACTGGACATTTCAAACTTATAAAAAGTGGGATTATTTCAACGAGTATAAAAATGTTTGTAAGTATCTGGGATTTGTTTTGGATGGCGTTTTCAGATCATACGTTATTGATGAAAAAAACGGGGAGGAAAAAAATGTATTCCTTTATTCCGGCAACCAGTTTGTTGTTTCGTTCAAGAGCTTTATCAACCAGATCCCATGCGATTATCATACACAATCGATGACTGAATCCAAAGTATTGTGCATTCATATCAACGATCTGCAAAAGCTTTACAAACAATCGCATGCCTGGGAACGATTCGGGCGGCTACTTGCACAGGAAGCATTTAATGTTACCATTAACCGTACTGAAAGTTTTCTTTTCCGATCACCTGAGGAGCGCTACCTCGAACTGATCACACAACACCCTGATATTTTCAATAATATTCCGCTTTATCATATTTCTTCTTACCTGGGTATCCAGGGCCTTCTTTAAGCCGTATCCGGAAAAGAATTTCGGGCCGGTAATACGATTTTAACCTGGGTTAAAGTTTTTGGCAGACCCATCATCGAGCTTTGTGTTATCAAAAACATCAAAACTTATCAAAATGAAAAAGTCAAAAAACATCGTACTTGTACATGGTAATTTCGTAAACGACCTAACATGGAAAGCATGGAAACAATATTACGAACAGAAGGGCTACACCGTTCATACCCCCGCTAATCCCGGGCATGCCGGAAATCCTGAAGACCTGAGAAAGAATGAACACCCTGACCTGGCAAAAACAAATTTTAAGGATGTGGTGGATAATATCGCCAGGCTAATCGATACACTTCCCGAAAAACCTTTGGTAATCGGCCATTCAATGGCGGGTATGGCAGTATTAAAATTGACTGATCTTAACAAAGTAGCAGCAGCTGTAAGTATTGATGGAGCTCCACCAAAAAATGTATTTCCTCCGTTTCAGACACTAAAAACTGTGTTGCCGGCTTTTGGATTTTTGTCAGGCAAAAAAAATTATATGGGCTCAAGAAAATGGTATGATAATGCGTTTTTCAATACACTGCCAACCGAAGAAAAAGAAAAAATGTTCAACCAGTTTGCTGTTCCGGAAAGTTATGCAGTGAGCCGTCAATTGGTTTTGGATGCTTATTCCAATATTGATTTCAAGAAATCACATACACCTATATTATTCATTGGAGGTGGAAACGATCATATTTTTCCTGCTTCGCTTACTAAAAAAATTGCCGGAAAATATAAGGACCCAAACAGTACTGTTGACCTTACGATCTTTGATGGCAAAAGTCATTTTATTGCAGGAGAACCTGGATGGGAAAAAGTAGCTGATTATATTTTGGATTGGTATGAACATCTGTAATGCTTTTGAGTTGTTAGCTGTTTATCGAAACTTGTTGCGATCATTTGCTTTGTAGTAAATTTGATTTTATACTTTAGCTAAACAATGAGTAATCCAACATTCAAAATTGCTATCTTACTTTCATCGTTAGCCGCTTTATTTTTTTCCTGCAGTACGCACAAACATCCTGATAAAAAGATATTTCGTTACAACCAGGCTGAGGGAATTGCATCACTTGATCCTGCGTTTGCAAAAAATCAATCTGTGATGTGGGCCGTACACCAGTTATACAACACATTGGTGGAAGTGGATGAGCATATGCAAATAAAACCTTCGCTTGCAAAAGGCTGGGAGTTTTCAGCTGATAATCTAACCATTCAGTTTCATTTACGAAACGATGTTTTTTTTCATGATGATGATGTTTTTAAAAATCGCCATGGACGAAGATTAATAGCCTCTGATGTTGTATATAGTTTTAAAAGGATCATTGATGTTAATACTGCAAGTCCCGGCGCATGGATATTTAACAGCAGGGTAGATAACGTGGTTCCTTTTTATGCTGAGAATGATTCTACATTTAGTATAAAACTGCTAAAACCATTTCAGCCCATACTGGGAATGTTGAGTATGCAATATTGTTCCATCGTGGCAAAGGAAGCAGTTGAAAAATACGGTAAAGATTTCAGGAGGCATCCCGTAGGTACCGGCCCATTTGCATTTACCGCATGGGAAGAGGGGCAGGCATTAATACTTAAAAAGAACGATCACTATTTTGAAAAAGACAGCAGCGGCTATTCGTTGCCGTACCTGGATGGAATAAAAGTAAATTTTTATGACAGCAAGGCAACTGAGTTCCTGGAATTTCAACAACAACGACTTGATTTTATCAATGATATAGATGCTTCATTTAAAGATGAAGTACTTACAAAAACAGGACAGCTTAAAAAGCAGTGGGAGGGTAAACTGTTACTTGATAAACATCCATATCTTAATATTGAATATTTAGGAATACTTGCTGATACAAGTAACGAACTTGTAAAAAATTCTCCACTTCGTTTGAACAAGATAAGGCAAGCAATTAATTATGGGATCGATCGCAGGAAGATGATCCTTTATCTACGCAATTCACTTGGTACAGCTGCAGAAAGTGGCTTTGTTCCTATTGGGCTGCCATCTTACAATGATTCACTGGTGAAGGGTTATGGCTATGAGCCGGCAAAAGCGAAAAGCCTGCTGGCTGAAGCAGGATACAGTAATGGTAATATGCCCACTATTAAATTATTAACAATACCCAATTATGCATCATTGGGAACTTATATTGTAAATGAATTAAAACAACTTGGTATAAATGCAGCAGTAGAATCTGTTCAGAAAAGTTTATTGCTTGATCAAACGAGCAAATCTCAGGTTCCTTTTTTTCGGGGAAGCTGGATCGCTGATTATCCCGATGCAGAAAATTACTTAAGCGTATTTTATAGCAAGAACCCTGCGCCGCCCAATTATACACGTTACAAGAATGATGCTTATGACCTGTTGTATGAGCGTTCGCTTGCAGAAAAAAATGATTCTCTTCGTTATGATATTTACCGGCAGATGGATAAGATCATTCTCACAGATGCGCCGGTTGTGCCACTTTGGTACGATATGGTTTTACACCTGGTGCATACGAACGTGATTGGCTTTAGGGCGAATAGTTTGAATATGTTGGAGTTGAGAACAGTAAAGAAGCTATGAGCCATGAGCTATATGCTATTTACGAAACTCTGTATTGGGTGATGATAAAATAAAATTACAAATTAAGAACAGTCAGCTCATAGCTCACAGCTCAAAAAAGAAGCAGCCACCAAAAGGCAGCCGCTTGTAAAATAAAACCCCCAAGAAAATTTTGTTTAATTATGAATTTTAGTTTGTTTTCAATTCGTGTAATTCGTGTTCAACATTCGTGTTCGTTTTAGTGAAAAAAGCAGCCCCCAGAAGAAGGCCGCTTTATAAAATAAAACCCCCAAGAAAATTTTGTTTAATTATGAATTTTAGTTTGTTTTCAATTCGTGTAATTCGTGTTCAACATTCGTATTCGTTTTAGTGAAAAAAGCAGCCCTCAGAAGAAGGCCGCTTTGTAAAATAAAACCCCCAAGAAATCTTTGTTAATTATAAATTTTAGTTTGTTTTCAATTCGTGTAATTCGTGTTTAAAATTCGTGTTCAAAATTCGTGTTCGTTTTGGTGAAAAAAGCAGCCCTCAGAAGAAGGCCGCTTTGTAAAATAAAACCCCCAAGAAATCTTTGTTAATTATGAATTATAGTTTGTTTTCAATTCGTGTAATTCGTGTTCAAAATTCGTGTTCGTTTTGGTGAAAAAAGCAGCCCTCAGAAGAGAGCCGCTTTGTAAAATAAAACCCCCAAGAAATTAATTTTTTACGATCTTTTTAATGAACTTATCAGTGCTTGTAGATACTTCAAGGATATAACTTCCTTTTGTAATTTTTCCAAAGTCTGTAAGTACAACGATGTTATCACCTTTCTGAAGAGATACTTTCCTGTTCATCATTTCTTTACCATCGAAAGAAATGATCCTGAAAGTAGCCAGTTCGTCAGCAGGACTAGTAACAGATACTTTAATATCGCTGATGAATGGATTAGGGAACACATTCATATCATTTACATTCAATGAACCATTCAATTTGATTGCAACGATCTTAGAGAAACCATACTGACCATCATTATCAACGATCTTTAAACGATAGTAAACGATCGGTGAATTTGTATTAATAACATCTGTATAAGTGTAATTGTGAGTGAAAGAAGTTGTACCGTTAGCAGCTACTTTACCCCTTGCATCGAAATGTACACCATCATTGCTCCTTTCTACTATGAAATAATTGCTGTTCAATTCTGATTCAGTTGTCCACTGTAAATAACCATTCTTATTAACAAGACTTGCTTTGAATGTAGTCATCTTAACCGGTGTTGGTCCACCTGCAGCGTTAATGATTGCAGTACCATCATCAGTGAATACATCACCACCCTGTGAGTTTGCAGTGATACGTGCAGTGTTTGTAATGCTACCTGGAATTGCTGCAGCCCTTACCTGGAATTTAACACTGTAAGCACCGTTTGGAGCAGCTGGCAATTGTCCACCAGTTGAACTTGTTGCGCCAGCACCTACAAAGAACTTTACATAAGTTTTATCACCAGCAGTTCCTTTCATTGCCTCATCATTATCGTTTGCATCTGTCTTAATACCTGAAGTAACACCAGCACCATTTACAACTTCAAGTGTGTTTGGTATATAAGTAACATTAGAAGGTAAAGTATCTACGATAACCGCGTTGTAAGCAACACCATTACCAGCATTTTCACCTGACAATACATAAGTAAGAATTTCATTGCCATCAACATAACCATCACCATTTCCGTCGGTAACTGTTTTATCCAAAGTAACCAGTGGATCTTTCATCCTGATCGTGAAAGTAAATGCACTTGGAAAATACTGATCTCTTTCTGTTCCGAATTTTACTTTTACAGTAGTATCGTTTGGCTGAATATTAAATCCTGTACCAACATTTACTTCATCAATATCAATACCCATCTGGTCGCTATAGTTAGGATTTTTTGTTGTTACATAAGCACCATTTTTTGATATAGAACCATTCCAGAAGTTTGTACCTGGATTAGCATAATTTGATACAGTAAAACCATTCACCTGTAAATAATCACCTGCCGGGTTTGTAGAAGTCTGGAAAATACTTGCATCACCTTCCCAGGCGATCGTTCCCATAGAAGCGTCTTCTGAAGCCAATGGGTTATTTGGTACATTTAAACCAGTTAAAGTAACTTCCTGTGTTGCAGAACTAGATACCTGGTAAAAACCATCATACGCACGGATACTATTATAAGGCATTGAAGTGTTTTCGTAAGCAACTACCAAAGACCATCCACCATAATAACCACCACCACCACCAGCTCTTCCCTGTGAAACAGGAATGTTGGCAACTGTGTATGTACCTGCTCCAAGCGTGTTTATAAATTGTGTAACGTCAACATAGCACTGGTAAACTGTTTCGTTAGTGCTTTGAGTACTGTTTGGCATGTCAATCTTATCAACATTCATTGCAGAAGCAACAGCATGTGTATAAGCGCCGGAATTACCTTTACGGATATCAATCGTCCTGATCGTATCAGCATAGTTAGTAGTAGACCTCTTGATCCTTCCACCCCAGTAAAGACGTGCAAATTTGATAACGTTTGTTCCTGCAGGTAAAATAAGATCAGCAGAAGAAGAGTTCCTGGTTGTTGCGCCAACGCCTGTGTTACCATCAATGTCAACATATACCATAGTTGACACGTCATTTGAAACATCACTGTAACCTACACCATGCTGTTGAGTACCAGCAGAAGTCTGGTTCATAACAGTAGTGTTGGTTGTGCTGTCAGCGTTGATAGCTCTTAAAATCGTGTTACCAAGCATTGTGGTACCACCCTTTAAATTTTCTGAATAAATCTGTTGGTAAGGTCTTACCGATACAGCTTGTGCGTTAGCATTGATGTTTAACATGCCAAGCAGAATTGTTGCAATAGCAACTGTTTTTGTAAAATTTGTAAGCATTTTCTTGAGTTTAGAGGTTTAGAAAAAGGCTCACAGGTGAATGGAGGTTGCGTATTTTACAAGAGGATAGTGAAGTATATAAAAAAATTAAAATAAGACTAAAGAATATAAGTCTGGAGGAATTTCAGTGGTATAGGAGGTAAAGAGAGGTAATAGTTTCAGTGATGTAAAAGTAGAAAAAATATTTAGAGTTCCAAATCTTTTTGTAGTATTTTTTTTCGGGTGACGAAAATTTATTTTCAATATAAAAAGTAGTATTAAGTATTAATATTTTGAAAATCAATTTGTTGTTTAAAGTAATGTAATTCTATTTTTGTCGTATAAATTCTACAAATTTGATAAAACAAAATTGGGTAATTTCTCAGGATTTTAATTTCCCGGCAAAATTCTTCACAAATTTGTCCACTTTGGGTCTCACCACAAACTGGCAATATGGGGCATTTCCGTTCAATTTATAATAATCCTGGTGATAACCTTCTGCGGGATAAAACCTGGAAAAAGGCTCGAGCGTGGTCACGATCGGTCGTGAAAAGCTACCCGATTGCTGCAATTGAGCCATGTATTTCTCCGAAATCGCTTTTTGGGCCTCATCATGGTAAAATATTACGCTACGGTATTGAGTACCAACATCGTTTCCCTGCCTGTTCAGGGTAGTTGGGTCATGCGTCTTCCAAAAAACTTCCAGCAGTTCCTCGAAACTGATCTTTGAGGGATCATATATTATTTGTAGACATTCTGCATGGCCGGTTGTACCGGTACAGACTGACTTATAATCAGGATTTTCAGTTTCGCCACCGCTATAACCACTCGTAACGCTGATAACTCCTTCTAATCTTTGAAAAATGGCTTCAGTACACCAGAAGCATCCGTTTCCAAGGGTTGCAGTTTCAGTGTGAGTAGTATTAAGTGAATTGTTGTCCATAATAATGAAATAAGGTTTATAAAATACGTTCCAGGAGTTTCAAAGGTTCTAAAGGGCCAAATGTTATTGATGTTCTTAATCAGAAAGTAAACGTTTTAAAACTCTGAAACCCCTGGAACCTTTTTATCCCTAAATTTAGAATACATATATATGCGTGATAAAATTTAGATAATAGCTACAATAATGATGCGGTAAATTTTGTCATGACAACTTAAACAATCGACTGCAATGCAAACTACAAGTACTTTTGCTTTCAGGTTAAAACCTGGTGCCGATCTGAAAACATCTATACAGGCATTCGTTACAGAAAGCAAACTTACTGCAGCATGGATAATAACCTGTGTCGGCAGCCTTACAAATTATAATATACGTTTTGCAAACCAGCCCATAGGTAGTAGTGGCGAAGGGCATTTTGAAATTGTTAGCTTAACCGGCACGCTTTCAATAAATGGCTCACATATGCATATAAGCATCAGCGATAGCAGTGGTAAAATCATTGGCGGGCATTTGATGGAAGGATGCATAGTATATACAACTGCAGAAATAGTGATACAAAGCAGTGATGGCCTCGTATTTAAAAGAGATAAGGATGGATCTACGCCGTGGAAAGAACTTAAGGTCGAAGAGAAGAAATGAATATTCAATATTCGATATTCAATGTTCAATGTTCAACGGGGAAGAAATATTCAATATTTAATGTACAATGTTCAATATACGGCATCCCGTATCCCATATCCCGTATCTGGTATCAACGCATTAACTTTGTCTCCAAAAGAACTCCTCATTAATGAAATTTTTCCCGGAATCTACGTTACATCAGCTCGAACTTGATAAGATCAAAGAGTTGCTAGCCACAAATTGCCGCACCGAATATGCAAGGTCAAAGGCGCTGCATTTACGCATACATACAAAAAAAGAATTCATTGAAAAGGAACTTTCACAAACAAATGAGTTTAAAGTTTTACTGCAAAGCGGTCAATATTTCCCCAATGATTTTACGGTAAATATCTCCAAAGAAATAAAATTACTCGCTATTCCCGGTGCATCTTTAACGGGGGAACAATTCATACTGATAAGAAAGCTCACGGAAAATATGAATAATATTTTCCGGTGGTTCGATGCTGAACGCAGGGTTGCCAATGCAGCACTTTCAAAAGTGATAGATAATATATACTATGAAAAAGTGATCAGGCAAATGATCGATGAAGTATTGGATGACACCGGCGTTGTAAAAGACAATGCAAGCGAAGAACTGGCAAGGATCAGGCTAAACCTTTTCCGTAAACGCAATGAATTACGCAGGGTATTCGACCGCATCGTAAGCAAGATGAACAAACAAGGTTACCTGGCTGATATTGAAGAAAGCTTTATGAATGGCAGGAGAGTATTGGCTGTTTTTGCTGAACAAAAAAGAATGATCAAAGGTGTTTTGCATGGTGAGAGTGATAGCCGCCGCACGAGTTTTATTGAACCAGAGGAAACAACCGAACTCAATAACCAGGTTTTTTCCCTTGAATATGAAGAAACAAAAGAAGTGTACAGGATATTGCGCAACCTTACCCAACAACTAAGTGTGTACGCTTCTCTTTTAAAAAGTTATTTTGAGGTAGCCGGTGAATTTGATTTTATAAGAGCAAAAGCAAGGCTTGCTGAAGATACCGGGGGCAATTATCCGCAATTGCATGACCGGGCGCTAGTAAAGCTGATCGACGCTTATCATCCATTACTACTATTATACAACAGGAAAATAAATAAGCCAACCATACCGGTAAACCTTAGCCTCAATGATGAAAACAGGATACTTGTAATAAGTGGGCCCAACGCAGGTGGTAAAACCGTTACTTTAAAAACGGTGGGGCTGTTGCAGGTGATGTTACAAAGCGGTTTATTGGTTTCGGTTAGTCCTGATAGTGAAATGGGCATTTTCAAACAAATGATGATCCATATCGGCGATACCCAAAGCCTGGAATTTGAATTAAGTACCTATTCATCCCATTTAAAGAACATGAAACATTTCATGGAGAACGCAAATGGAAAAACATTGTTCTTTATAGATGAGCTTGGCAGCGGCAGTGATCCCAATCTCGGCGGTGCATTTGCAGAAGTGATCATGGAAGAACTTGCCTTTAAACATGCTTTTGGTATTGTGACCACGCATTATCTTAATTTAAAAGTGATGGCCAATAAGGTGAAAGGTATTGTAAATGGTGCCATGCAATTTGATGAAAAAAATCTTTTGCCACTTTATAAACTGCAGGTAGGCAAGCCCGGCAGTTCCTATACATTTTCAATAGCTGAAAGGATAGGGTTGGATAAGAAACTCATCGCAAGAGCAAGAAAACTGGTTGATGAAAATCATTTTCAGCTCGACAAGATGCTGAACAGCACAGAACAGGACCTGCAGACAATTGACAAAGAAAAGAACAGGCTGCAACAATTGCTGAAAGAAAATGAAGCGCTGAAAAAAGAAATGCAAAAGGTAATGGCAAAGGAGGAACACCAGCAGGAAATTGAAAAATTAAAACTCCAGAATAAAATATCTGAAGATAAGCTTATCTACCTGAAAGACATGGAACGGCGTTTAAAGGCTATGGTTATAGAATGGCGCAAAGCAGAAGATAAAGACAGTGTTGTAAAAATGATACAGGCCCTTTTATTCAATCAAAAAGAAAAAATGCAGGCCGAAAGACGGCAGAAAAAAATGAATGAAAAATTTGAAGAAATAGGAGGGGAGATCAGGGTTGGCGATAAAGTGAGAATGAACCAGAACCGACAGGTTGGGATTGTAAAGGAATTGAGAGGGAAGAAAGCATTGTTGCAGGTAGGGATGGTGCCGATTACGGTGGAGGTAAAGGATTTGACAGTTGTGAAGGATAAGCTTCCATAAGATTTGGAAATTTAAAATGAGAAAGTACGTCTTAATTAAAATACTTTTGGATCGCAGCATCTAATTGATATATCATACGCTTGCATGATTCTCCATAGTAATTTCAGATTTTATTTGTATCAATTCTCCTAAGATTTTGGTCCTGGTTGTTAATCCTGTTTTATTCAACTTATCAGCGATGCCGGCAATAGCAAAATTCAAAGTATTAATTTCTGTTTTCCGTTTGTTGATTATATCCTGGTAGGTAGAAATTAATTGTCCATCAGAACTTTTGCTGATCAATAATAATCTTTCCAAAACCTTATCAGCACTCAGCTGTATGCACTCGCTTAAGGCAACAACAATACACTCATCAACTACCTGTTTTGCAATACGTAGTGCTTTTTCATTTCGATGGAAAATGCCATTATCTGTTTCCAACAGTGGACAGACAGAATTAAACACGCAGTTTATAATTGCTTTTGTCCAAATTATTGGCTGAATATTTTCTTCCGGTTCAAAAATCAAATATGGGTTGTTTAGGTTTTCAATAATGATTGCTAAGCTTTCGATGTTCCCTTTTATAATGCCAATAGGAGAAATTGCCGCAGGTTTGAAGCGTAGCTTATTATTTTCACCGTATTGTGAAGAAGTAAAAAGAACACACCTGTAAATCCCGGGAAAATCATTTTCCAAAAAGGAAGATTCAACATTTAATCCATTCTGTAGTATAATAATGGGTGAATTGCCTGTTTTGCCTTTCAGCCTTTCAGCCATTTGTTGATTGCTGAAAGATTTGGTTGTTAAAATAATAATACCATTTAGGGCTGAACAATTATTGACATTACTTACAAGCACATCGGCTTTTATTATTTCCCCGGTTTTTAATTCAACTTCAATATGCTCAATAGTATCAGGTTTGTTATTGGTTCGGGCATGTAAAAGATAAATGTTTTTTCCTTGCTGTTTTAGAAAAACAGCAAGCACCTTTCCAATGGCGCCTGCTCCGATAATGAAAATAGTTTGAGTTTTATTCTGCATGATGATATAATTTATTTATTGATAACGCTTATTTATTTTTAACAGCAACTATTCTAATATTGTTTTTATTCCGCTCCATTCATTTCTTAAAATACTGTAGCAACAAGTATTTCTTCTAAAACCATCGTACATTAATGTATGCTCCCTGAGAATGCCTTCTGATTTTCCTCCAATTTTTTCAATTGCTTTTCTTGATTGTAAGTTTCTCTCATCTGTTTTGAATTCAACCCTGTTAGCATGTAGCACATCAAATGCATATTGTAATAAAAGATATTTGCATTTTCTGTTCAATCCAGTGCCCTGGAATTCCTTACCGATCCATGTAGCACCAATCTCAATCCTGTCATCAGCATTTGAAATATTAAGAAAAGCAGTACTGCCGATATAACATTTATATGATTTATAAAATATGCTAAATGAATACCTGATTTGATCATTTCTTAAAGCAATAGCAGTTTCAATATATTTTGTAAGCAATTCTTTTGTATAAACCTGTTTTGGTGAAAATTGAAGTAAGGTTTTGTCTGCGGTGGCAATACTTAACAGGTTTCCAATATCATCGATTGATATCGGTTTTAACAACAGGTATTCATCTTCAAGTGTAATATCATTTTCAAATTTAAAATTCATATTTCTTAGTTTTTCAATTCATCAATTAAACGCCTATGGTAATTAATTTGACCTAAGTGATAGGTTAAATGAGTGGCGAGGTGGATGAGTAAATACCCGGTTGTAGTTTTTTCTTCAAAAACCAAGACAGGATATTCATTTTCCAGCGTAGCATCATTTAATTTATCAAGAGATGCATTTACTATTTCAATTGTTGTTGCTACCTGTGAAAGCAATTGCTGCTTTGAGACATTTTTTAATGAAAATTCCTGTTCCCTGTTTCTTATGTAGCCAGTATTACCAATTTCTTTTCCAATGTAAGTATTAAGGTTTCCGATTATGTGCAGGCAAAGATTACCGGCAGCATTCGCAATTTGTTTTTCAGTTTTCCAGATGGCATTTTCATTTTGATATAACTGTATTTCGTTGTACAGGCGATCTAAGTCTCTTGTAAATATTTTTTTTAGTGTTTCAATTACCATATTATTATTTTAAGAATTTCCTTCTGTTGCAATCGCTTTTTCCAATAAGGCTACACAAAGATTTCTGTGCTGCTTCGGTAAATTATCTGTGTCTGGCGTGGTGTAATTTTCAATAAATGAGAAGCCATAACTTTTGTAATAACTGATAATCTTTTCATTTTCTGCCCACGTATCCATCCGTATATGTTTGAGCTTGTTTCTTTTAGCAAATTGTGTGGCCCAATCAAGTACTTCTTTAAATAGTTTTTCTCCTGCAAACTTCCTGTTTGTTACAATCCGGTGCAGGTAAATAGCATCGCCATTTTCTTTTTCTCTCCATATTAAATCATCGCTAAGGCAAATACAGAAAATGCCTGCTATATCAGTGTCATAGATTATTTTAAACAGGAGCCTGTTCTCTATATCAGATTGAATAAACTGTTTGTCATAATTTTTCCAGCCTGTATAATTCTTTTTCTGTATAAAAATAATTGCCTCCTCAAAAAGGCTATAAATTACCGGCAGATCTTTATGATCTGCATTTGTGATTTTATACCTCATTTGATTTAGTATTTAGGTTGCTGTGCTTTGCGCTATAAAGGAAATAGATAGTAATACCGATAATGCTCCATACGATTAATCTAAGCCATGTCGACTTGTCGAGGCTAAACATTAATAATAAATTGAACACAAATCCCAGGCTTGCTACAAGCGTAAGGTTTTTTACTTTGAATGGCCTGTGAATACCGGGTTGCTTTTTTCGGAGAATAAGTACAGCGAGGCAAATCATGGCAAAGGCGAATAAGGTGCCGATGCTGGTCATTTTTGTTGCTTTTTCTATGGGTGTAAAAGCGGCAACTACTGATGAAATGAGACCCAGCAAAACGGTACTCTTCCATGGCGTTTTATAACGTGGATGAATAGTTGCAAATAAATTTCGCGGCAGCAATCCGTCTTTTGCCATATTCAGGAATATCCTTGTTTGCGAAAGCAGCATCACCAGCATTACCGAGACCAATCCAATTACTGCTGCAATGGTAATTAATAGCGATGCCCAGTTAAGCCCTACTGCACTAAATGCAGATGCTACCGGTGCACCCAGGTCTAAATCTGTATATTTAGTCATACCAGTTAATGTTAATGAAACCAGTATGTATAATACTGTGCAGGCAATTAATGAAGCAATGATGGCAAACGGAATATCTTTTACAGGATTAACAGCTTCCTGTGATTGAGTGGAAACCGCGTCAAAACCAATGAACGCAAAGAAAACAAGCCCTGCAGCAGTTATTACTCCTGAAAAACCATAATGGCTTCCACCGGAACTGTCAATTATTTTAGCGGGAATAAATGGGTGCCAGTTTGCAGGATTGATATATGCTATACCAGCAACAATAACAAACAATACTGCAGCTACTTTAATTGAAACAATAATGTTATTGGTTTTAGCAGATTCTTTTATACCACGCACAAGAACGCAGGTAACTACCCAAACAATCAATGCGGCCGGAAGGTTGATTGAAAACGAAGGAGGATTTATACCTGATCTAATTGCTTCTTCCTTTGCGGTTACAGGGTCGTTGATCAGCCAGGCCGGTATGTTGTGAATTCCTGAGAGATGCAGCAATTTTATAAAATATTTCGACCAGCTAACCGCCACCGTTGTGGCACCCATCATGTATTCGAGAATTAAGTTCCATCCAATGAACCATGCAAAAAATTCACCGATGGTTCCATACGAATAAGCATAAGCAGAGCCCGATACAGGCAATATGCTTGCAAACTCTGCATAACAAAATGCGGCAAGCAGGCAACCAATTCCTGCCAGTACAAATGATAGTGCCAATGCTGGTCCAGCATATTGGTTTGCAGCAACACCTGTTAAAACAAAAATACCACCACCAATTACAGCTCCAACACCAATGGCTGTAAGTTCCCATTTACCAAGTGTACGTTTTAACTGGCTGTTTTTAATATCATCATTATACGCTTCAAGCGGTTTTTTTCGAAAAAAATTATTCATGTTGAATTAACAGAGATTTTAAATATCAGACAATGCATACTCAACAGCAGCTTGTGCATGAATGAGTGTAGTATTAAATACGGGAACATTCACATCTTCCTGCGAAATGATTAATGGGATCTCGGTACAACCTAGTACGATGCCTTCCGCACCCGCTGCAACCAGTTTATTTATTATTGAAATATATTCTTGTTTTGTTTTGGGAAGAATAATGCCTTTGCCCAATTCATGAACCAGTGTTTCTTCAATAAAATCTATGTCAGATTTTTTTGCAGGTATCATTACTTCAAGGCCTTGTTCGATAAGCTTTTCTTTATAAAAATCTAATTCCATTGTATAAACTGTACCAAGCAATCCAATCTTTTTCAGTCCCTGTCTTTTTATTGCATTTGCAGTTGCTATTCTAATGTCAATTAAAGGCAATTCAATTTTTTTACTTACCCGTTCTGCTACAATATGGGCAGTATTTGCACCAAGCATGATGACCCCGGCACCTGCATCTTTTAATTTCAATGCTGCATTCGTTAAAAGTTCAAAAGTTGCGTCCCAATTATACTCCGCATTATAAGTTCTGAATTTTTCAAAGTTTACCGAGTAAATGATGCACTCGGCAAAATTTAAACCGCCCAGTTTTTTATTGGTTTCTTCGTTAATAAACCTGTAATAATCCACAGTTGAGGCCCAGCTTATGCCGCCAACCAATCCAATTTTTTTCATGTGTATATTTTATTTAAGTATTCCTGTAAATTCAATAAATGGCCATCATTTTAAAAGCATTGGCAACAGCCTGGTGCATGATTGTTGCATGTGTTTCTGCAGGCAGATAATCAAACAGCACCCTTAGTTGTGCGTTTTTTATAGTTTTTAATTTATCCGCCAGTATGTTCGCATCTACCTCCATTACCCGTTCTGTTTTTCCCGGCGCAAGCCCTTCTTTACCCACACCTATATATACATCAATTGGCTTATTTGCTGCAATGCCTGCTGATTGAATATCCTGCCTGAGCAAAGAGCCATTATTCCACCAAAGACTTGGGCTAATTATAATGTACCTGTTAAACAAGTTGGATTTTGTCAGCAATATTTGAGTTGCCAAAAGTCCACCCAATGACTCAGCAATAATTGTTTTAGAATGATTGGTTTTAAAATTGGCGTTTATGCAAGGCTGTAATTCTTTTTCAATGAATTGAATAAATTGATCAGCATGCCCGGATGTTGGGAAAGCTTTTTTTTCAGCTTCAACAGTGCTTGGAAATGTAAAATCTCTTTTCCTGTCAACATTCCCAATTCCAACAACAATAGAGTGGGGAAGCAGATTCACCCATTCAAAACTATTGAATTGAACAAGCCCCACAATATGAATAAAATCTTCGTCTGCAGAACCATCAAGCAGGTATATAACAGGATATTTTAAGCTATCATTCGCATTGTAATTTTGAGGCAGGTAAATATTCAATGTGCGTTCTTCATTCAATACTTTTGATTGAATTGTATAAACACTTCCAATAATAAATTCCTTTACAACCTTCATTTTCTGCTGTGCGAGACATGTAATACTGAATAAAAGAAATGCGAGGGATAATGAGATTGTTTTCATTTTCTACTTTTTAAGTTTTTGATCCTTGTTTCAAAATCTATTATGGAACCAGGAGGATTTACAATTTTTTGAAAGAGCTCCATTAATTCGCCGGAATGAGAATGGCTTTTTTGTGACAAGAGATTATAGTGTACAAGCTTGGTCCACATTACTGCTTTTAATATTGTTTTATCATAGTTCCACATTAAACCTTCAAGCAATAAACTTTTATCGGAATAATTAAGCAGCTGTGTTTGTATGGTGACTTCTTCCATAAGATTTGCAGGGTAGAGGTATGAAATTTGTGTTTGTGCTGCCACCCAAACTGTTCCTTTTTCTTTGGCTAACTTATATATGTCAAGATGATAATTTTCCAATAGCTGGTCGCCTCTTGCAGTAACGATATAATCAATATACCGGGAATTGTTTAAGTGGTTAAATGGGTCACAGTCATGAAAGCGTATTTTCATTTTACTTTCCAGTATTTTGTTGTAGGTAGTCATGCTCACGTTATTTAAATATACCGATCGGTATATTTTTTGTCAAAAAAAATTATGCTTTCAGGTTTACTATTATTTTTTCCAGGTAATTCATTGCTATTTTAAGTTCAGTGGTTCTACCTGTTACTTTCGCCTGCATAAATGCCCCTTCAATTAATGATATAAGAATCACTGCAATTTCCGCAGCATCTGTATCTGTTTTTATTTCGCCCCTGGCAATGCCTCTTTTAATTTGGTTTTCTACGGCCGTTTTCCATAAAGAAAGCGCCCTTGTTGCTTTATCTTTTAACAAAGGATGCGTGTCGTCTGCTTCGGTTGCCGTATTTAGAATTGGACAACCCTGTTGTAAAAAAGGAATTTTTAAATAGTTGAGATAAACATTTGGGTAAACCAATAATCTTTCAATTGAATTTTCTGTTGCAAGCAATTTTGTTTTGATGTACTCATTAACCTTGTTATGGTTGTAATCGAAAACAGCCAGGGCAACCTCGTCTTTATTTTCAAAATTACCGTAAATACTTCCCTTTGTTAAGCCTGTTGCTTCTGTAAGGTCAGTAAGTGAAGTACCGGCATATCCTTTTTCATTGAAAACAGGAGCTGTTTTTTCAATGATAAATTGCCTGGTACGTTCTGCTTTTGATATTTCAACTGCCATATTAAATGCAAATATAGTAAAAATAATACCGATCGGTATTATTTTTTATTTTTTTTCATAATGGTACACTTTGAAATTTTACCGCAGAGAGCATGAGTAAAAGAGTTTTACGCGGAGAATCTCTGCGTAAACTCAGCTTCTCTTGTTCTTCGCGGTGAAAAAACTGGTGCTAAATTTCAAACTGTACCATCATTTGTTTTCCAAACAAGATCATTTTGTATGATTTTAGAATTATTATATCGTTACTCCTAAACGTTACGAGTTCGTGAATGAGCCGGATAGTATAATAATGGAAATAAAAAAGGCTGTAAACCATATTTTACAGCCTTTTAATTCATTTATATTATTTCAGGAGGAGAGAGATTCTGCTCAGCAAAGGGCATAAAAAAATCCCGGAATTTTTAACCGGGATATTCAGCGGAGAGAGAGGGATTCGAACCCCCGGACCTTTAACAGTCAACGGTTTTCAAGACCGCCGCAATCGACCACTCTGCCATCTCTCCGCGGCAAAAGTAAGGGTAGAATGATTGATACCAAAATTTTTAGAAAAAATATTTATTGTAAAAGGGAGATTCTATTTTCAGAAATCGCTCTAATGCAATGCTGGCAACTATTACAGTGTTTCAACTGCGTTGATGATTATGGGTTATTCACAGCATATTTATTACAAAAAGTTCCATTAGATAGTTCTTTTGAAGCCAGCAATTGAAGCTTCGTTACTTTTTCCGTGCTTCTAAACAATGGAATACCCTGCCCAAAAAGTACCGGGTGAACGATCAGCCAAAAGCCATCAAGCAGGTTTAATTCTAGTAATGAATGTACCAATGTGGGGCTGCCGAATATTAAAATATTTTTACCTGCTTGTTGTTTTAATTCATTGATCGCAGGCAAAAGATCTTCATTAACAACAGCAGCATTATTAATATCTTTTTGTACTAAAGTTTTTGAAACAACCGTCTTTGATGCCGCATTGTACCAGTTTGAATATTTGATCATATTTTTTGTAGCACCTGGTTTATTTGCAGCCGTTGGCCAATCACTATTCAATAGTTGATAAGAGATTCTTCCCAATAATATCGCATCGGCTTCATCAATGATATTACAAACGAATTCCAGGTTTTCTTCGCCGCCAATAAAGTTGTCGAATTCGCCATGTATGCCCGCGACAAATCCATCGAGGGAAGTCTGAGCAATTAAGATCAATTCACGCATTTTAATAATATTATTTTGTTTTGAAAAGACATAGCCTGAACTATGATTAGAATGATTAACTGGATACTATGATTAAGTAAATACTATGATTGAAAACAAATCATAGTCCATCAACAAATTAACCTAATCATAGTTCAGACTAACTATTAAACTGCCTCAAATGATGATCAATATGTTTATAATCGAATTGCCCGATCTGCTCCCTGGTCATTTTGCCAAAGAACCAATGCACAAAGTCATTGTTTGAATAACCAGCGTATGATGCTACCAATGCGATCCATTTCTTTTTTTCAATCTCTATCTCACCGCTGGTTTCTGTTACTTTAAAATCCGGAGAAGTAGGTTCATTTTTCTTTAATGGCTTTTCATCTTTTAAAAAACCATTCAACGTTTTTTTGCCAAATAAGCGGCCAAGGAAAACCTGTTTATACTTTTTATCCCCTAAAAACATTTCGTCGCATAGTATACAATGCCTCAACATTTGATAGACATTCATTTTTCCCCATTGTGCCGTACTGTTTTCATTGAGTGTATTGATCCTGTAGATCAACTCATCTCTTGTTGCTTTATCAAGTACTGATCTCATATTTTGTTGTATTAAAAATCCTGTGATAGCGGTCAATTTTTCGCTATTGCAAGATCAAATAAAATCACTGTATTTAATGAGGCAGATACCGGCATTTTAAGGGGGGGATTGCGGCAGTAGCATGAGCTATGAGCTATGAGCTATGAGATTGGCCGTGCAAGTTAATTATATAAGATTGAATATACTATTTATTGGTTCTGGCCAATGTCTTTGTTCGTATATTAAAAACGTCCCGCAATGACGAAAAGAAAAAATCAATTTTTTATAAAACTTGAAAAATAATTATTGCTGCCAGTAACAGATAAATTATATACACCTGCAGCCAGCAGTGAAGTATTTATTTGAAAACGATTGCTGCCTTTCTTTATGGCAACATCCTGTGAATATACTTTTCTGCCAACATGATCTGTGATCAGTATGATGGCTTTATCATTTGCAGGCGCAAAAAGATCAACAGATAAATGATCACTTGCCGGGTTTGGAAAGATATTTAATGATGATGCATAATCCAGTTTTACTTTTACAGTATTGCTGTAGGCAAAACGGGTGTCATTGTCAACCATCTTCAGGCGATAATACAAATAAGTCTTGCCGGTTGAAAATGGATCGTTATCCGGGAAACTATAATCAGTTTTAATATTGCTGTTGCCTTTTGCCGTTAGTTTGCCGATGGAAGTAAAGTTCAAGCCATCTTCACTTCTCTCAATGTCAAAATGATTGGTATTTGTTTCCTGTAATGTTTGCCATTTGCAAAGAACATTTCTTTGTTGTTGTATGGCATCCAGTTTATTCAAGGTTAGGGGTAATAAAATTGTATGTGCTTCCCAATACATGGCATACAGTGTTGATGTAATATTATTGTAACGGAAAAAACATAAATTATCATCACCCGGGTGAGTACCGGTTGGAATAACAACCTTTGTTGAATTACCTGTAAAAAGATCAATGGAGAAAAGGAAATTCACAGTACCGGATCCTGTAACATGAGCAGTATCTATCGCTCTTACATAATAGATATGGTCATTTTCATTTAGTGTTTCATTATATGGTACTCCGAATGTGCCAAGGTCGGGTACATCTGCAATCACCGTTATTAGTTTCGTATCGGGATCAAGCGATGCAGAACTCCAGATACTTCTGCCGGGCTGGGGAGCATCCCTTCTTGTGAAACCATATATCTTATGTGTTACATGATCGTAGGTTGGTCCGGCAATGCGTTGCGTTAAAGTATCAAATGTTATATTGCCATTATCGGTATCAATGGTCCATATGGCTTCCTGCAGCTGATTTGTATTGTTGACGCCACTCCCAAATAAAAAAAGCCTGTGATTATCTTCATCAATGGTCATATGCATTATACCCACTGCATTGGGTAGACGCCCGGTAAATGCGGAATTCGTACCATAATAAGGGTCAATAATGGCAACATGATACGATGCTATCGAATCAACCATCACTCCCCAAAGTATACCTGTTGTTTTTGAATACCTGTAATGAACAAACTTGTTGGCTGAATCAAGCAATGGAGCAAACCCAAAGATCTGGCCGGCTGTTGGTGCAAATACAGTAATAAAATTTTTGGGTGATGTTGCCGGTGGATCAGTAAGCCCGATAAAAGTATAATGTTCATTATTCTCATTATAAGCTGCAGTTGTTTGCAACCATTTTATGCCGGGTATACTATCGATCTTTGTTATGTGTGCATTGGAAGGATCAACGATAACCATGTATTCTGTTTGTGCAAGCACGCGTGCAGGCAAACTAAAAATGATAATAGCAAAGAGTATTTTTTTGTACAACTTAAATGCCATGTGTATTATTTTAAAACTGTTGGTTTCTTTTACCGCAAAGAACAAGAGCAGCAGGCCCCACACAGTGACTCATTCTGTATGAAAACTTCACTCTTGCCCTTACGATAAAATCTTAAACTAAACGCCGCTATAGTTTAATAAAGTTTCCTGAGTAATTATTTTTACCCTTGATTGATACAGTATATTTTCCGGGCAGTAAGAAAAGTTCATTTAACTGGTAAGTATTAGTTCCTTTTCTTAGTTGCATTTCTTTTTTATAAACCGTTTTTCCGCTGATGTCAGTAACAAGAACCATTGCATTGTCATTTTCAGTTGAAATAAGACTAAATGATAAATGATCTGTCACAGGATTTGGGAAAATAGTCAATGCTGATCCGAACCTCAGTTTTACTTTAACTGTATTGCTATAGGAAAAACGGTTATCATTGTCCACCATTTTTAAACGATAGTATAAATATTCTTTGTTAAACGAAGCTGCATTCGCATCTGTAAAACGATAATCATGTTTTAATGTACTATTGCCGGTTGCTGTAACATTGCCTGTTATAATAAAATTTTTCCCATCTTCACTGCGTTCAATTTCAAAATGATCGCTGTTGATCTCCTGCAATGTTTGCCAGTTGCATACAACAGATCTGTCTTGTAATATCGCATCGAATTTATTTAACTGTAAAGGCATGACAGCAGTATGTGCTTCCCAGTAAAGCGAATACAATGTATCCTGGATATTGTCATACCGTAATCCAACCATGTTATCAAGCAGGATACCTCCGTTTTGTGGAATGATGGCCTTGTTTATAACATTCCCGGTTGTTCTGTCAATGCTATAGAGGAAAGAAGGCGTTTGTCCCCATTCACTAAATACAAAAAAAACGCGACCGGAATTTTCATCCATCGTTTCATTGCCATTAACAAAATTGGCAACTGTCGGCAGATCGGTAATATTGTTTATTATTCCTGTAGCAGGATCAATATTGCAAAACATATACACGAAAGGGTGTGGATCCTGAGGGGTTTCTCTGATAGATATTGCATAAAACATATTTGTCGAGTAATCATACACAAGATTATTTATACCGGGTATCGGAAATGAGGAGATGATGTTACCGTTTGTCATATCAATGGTCATCAGCACACGTCCACCCATAAGATCGCCGGCTAGTAAATAAAACCTGTTATGTATATCATCAACGATCAATTTTATTATGACCACCAGGCCAGGAAGCTGTTTGATCACAGTATAATCACCGCTAAATGCATCAACAATAAGCAATGAAATAACAGAATTTATTAAGCCTGCACCGTATAATGTATCGGTATTCCGGCCGTATTGCAGGCAGGTAAATTTTGGGTGGTCGGAAAAAGGAGGGTTCCATATCAGGCTGGCGTTGGCATTATATACGGAAATCAAAGAAAAGTCATCACCTGAACCACTCTCGCCACCAAAGAAACTATACCAGCCGCCATGCGTATTGTAAGCCGGTGTTTCCCCGGCCCTTAACCAGGTTACCCCGGAAATGCTATCTACTTTGTGAATATGGCCGTTGGTTGGATCAACACGTACAAGATATTCCGTTTGTGCATGTACACATGTTGATAGTATCATCATGATTGCTGGCAACAAGGCATGTGTATAACGGCAGCTTTTCATAAAAGCAGTTTGTGTGCATATACTACCAGGAAGAGGGAAGGGTTGGGTAGGGGAGATAAATTTTTATAGCTAGACTGATTACTTCCTTGTTCGATATTCCGTGTTCCTTGTTCATTATTCTTTTTATCGATCAGGTAGAATATCGAACAAGGAACACCGAATATCGAATCACGAAGTGGAATTTATTATAGCTTAATAAAACTTCCCGTATAATTATTTTTACCAGCTATTGAAACGTTATACCTGCCAGGTAATAAGAAAAGATCATCGGCCTTGTAATAAAAATTTCCTTTTTTTATTTGTATTGGTTTTTTATAGAGCGTCTTTCCGCTGGCGTCAGTAACAATGATCATTGCATTGTCATCTTCAGTTGCAACAAGATTAAATGACAAATGATCTTTTACCGGGTTTGGATATATTGTTAATGCAGATTCAAATTTCAATTTTACTTTAATGGTATTGCTATATGAGAAACGGGTATCATTGTCTACCATTTTTAAACGATAGTATAAATATTCTTTATTAAGTGAAGCCGCATTTACATCTGTAAAGCGATAATCCTGTTTTAAAGAGCTATTGCCGGTTGCTGCAACATTCCCTGTAGCAATAAAGTTTCTGCCATCTTCACTGCGTTCAACTTCAAAATGATTGCAGTTCATTTCCTGTAAGGTTTGCCAGTTGCATTTAACAGATCGATCCTGCAGTACGGCATTAAATTTATTTAAGCTCAGCGGAACAATTACATCTGTATGTGCTTCCCAATAAAGTGCATACAAAGTATCCTGGTTATTATCGTAACGAAACTGAATTAAATTATTATAGGCAATACCACCGTTTTGAGGTACAGGAACCTTGTGAATGATATTACCTGTGTTGACATCGATTGAATAAAGAAAGGTCCTAAAATATTCCACTCGCTTGCTGTAAAAAAATACCTGCCGTTATTCTCATCCAATGTTTCATCACCTGACACAAAGCCTGCTATGTTAGGAATATCAGCAATATTATTGATTGTGCCCGAAACAGGATCAACGGTACACAGACTGTAAATAACAGGATGTGGTGCACCAGGAGCATCCCGGTTGGAGATTGCATAAAACACGCCTGTTGCCTGGTTATAAACCATATTGTTTATTCGTGGCGTAGCTGGTTGTAAGATAATATTTCCATTGGCCATGTCAACAGTAAAAAGTTTAAGCGTTCCTACGGCATCGGGGCCTAAAATATAAAACCGGTTATGTGCATCATCTACAATTAATTTTAGAATAGAAGATATTCCCGGAAGGTCATGGATAACAGAATAATTGCTTGTCACCGGATCGATACTAACGATTGAACTAACCGAATTTATCCTTACACCACCATATAATACATCTGTGTTCCTGCCATATTGCATACTTACGAACAAAGGATGATCGGGGAAATAAGGGTTCCATATTGTACTGCCGGTATTACCATACACAGTAAATAAATAAAATGGGTTGCCGGTGGGATCATCGCCGCCAAAGAAGCTAAACCAGCTTCTACGTTCACTATAGGCCGGCGTTTCATATCCCTTTAGCCAGGTAACACCCGGAATACTATCTACTTTATGGATGTGCCCGTTGTTTGGATCAACACGTACAATATATTCTGTTTGTGCTTGTATGCATGTTGATAGCAACATTAATATTACGGGTAAAAAAACGTTTCTATAACTGATATTTTTCATAACAGCTTTTTAGGAGTATATAAAATGAAAATATGGAAGCGGCGGATAACTAAGATACAAAAAAGCTGTGAACCATGAGCTGCGAGCCATGAGTCGTTTAAAATAATTTTAAGCTTTAATCACAATACACAAACTCATAGCTCAAGAATTTCTCCTGAGGCTTGATAGCCATTCGATCGTTCCATGCTTTATCCATATTCTTGTAGCCCATATTGCAGCACAAATAAAACCAACGCCAATGATTCCAAGGCACACAATTTTTGCAGGTTCAGTTGGCCGTTTCAGGTAAATAAGAAAAGCGAACAATGCAGTCAATGCTGTTGTTACAAACACAATTGTTAGCCATCCCAATATTTCAAGTATGATCTGAACAGGTTTCAATGATTGTATGTTTATTGAATTTCCGGTTTTTTATTCCTCATTAATGTTCTATAGGATAGCAATTATTTTCACCAACTAATCTCTCTCTTTAGCATCAACAACTTTTTTCACTTTACCATCTTCGAATGTAAGAAAAAGGTTGTGTACCAGCGCTCCCAAACCGGCAACTTCCCAGCCCATATGATAGTTCCATTGATTTGAAAAGGAAATGCGCCAGGCAGGTTCTCCCAACATTTCCTTTACCTGGTTTGTATCTTTTCCAATAAGCATTTCGCTATCAATAATATCATCAGCCATTTCAAAACGCTTGCTTATTTGAGACGACCATCTTGATTTGTCAAAAGCAATACCTGTTCCTGCAATAAATTTAAAATAAATGATTGCTGCAACTGATAAAATGAAGCCCCAGATAAAAACTTTACGCATCATTTAATTATGGTTTATTTTGAAAAAATGAGTACGATCAGGATGATGGCTGCTACAAATCCTGTAAAAGAATAAGTATACCATGGATGCTTGAAACGCGACTTTATTTCATCATAATCTTTAAGCGACTTAGGCGGAAAAGGCACATGGTATGATTTCAATCCACATTTTTGACAAATAATATTCACTTCTTTATTGACCGGGTAAATTGGAATAAAATAAAAATGATAATAGTTGCTATAAACCATGATCTCTGCAAATGAATCTGATTCACAGGAAGGGCAACGCATCATTACTTCTGCAATATCGATAGGAGCTTGTTTGAGACCGTAAATGATAATTCCCATTTTAATTGTTTGTTTGTAGTGGCCGGATAAATTTATTGTTGCCGCAATATCTACATAATATTTTGTAACTGCATATACTGCAGCAGCATAATTGTCTTACCATCTTTGATCTCCCCGGTTTTAATCATTTCCAATGCTTTTGAAAAATTCAATTCCAGCACTTCTATATGTTCCTGTTCATCTTCCAGGCCACCACCTTCATTTACTTTCATTGACTTTTCATATTCTGCAATAAAAAAATGAACAAGTTCTGTAACTGAGCCCGGCGACATATAGGCTTCATATATCTTTCTCACTTCTGTGATCTTATATCCTGTTTCTTCTTCTGTTTCCTTGCGGATGCAATCTTCAGCATTGTCTTTATCCAATAAACCGGCGCAGGTTTCGATCAGCATGCCAGTTTCATTTCCATTTATAAACGTGGGCAGGCGAAACTGGCGTGTAAGGATAACAGTTCCCTGCGCTTTATTGTATAATAAAATGGTTGCACCGTTACCCCTGTCATAAGCTTCTCTTGTTTGAATTTGAGGAGTAGTTCCATTTTTCAAATATTCGTAGGTGATTTTTTTAAGGATATACCAGTTGTCGGAAAGGATTTCTGTTTTGAGAATTTTGATGTTATCGATCATTGACGGTTGTAATTTTTAAAAGTATAAGTTCTTGAATACGCAGATGGGGAATGGTTAATTATTATATTACAAATTTAGCAGCTGTTTTTAGTTAATGCCACATCCACTTATTTTCATATTGTCTTTTTGTTTTTGTAAAAATCCTTTTACCGGAATATATGTATGTATTTTTAACGCTTTCGTCATAAACCTTAACATCAAAATCAATTTCGACTGATCTTTTCGTCCATTTTTCTATTGTGATAAAACCACTGATCACTGTTTTTTTATCTTCTGGGTGCCAGGCAAACCTCAGGTTAAATATACATTTGACTGTTGAGTCTTCTTTGCTCACATCTATTTTTTTCAATTGACTGGCTGTTGAAATATCATTAAAAATTAAAGTGAACAGAAGGCAGTAACTTATGTCAATGCCACCATCGTAACATAATTCCTGTTTTAATTTAAAACTGCTATCAATTGAAATTAAATTGCTTTCAGAAAAATTTTTCTGTGTATTAAGCTCCAGCACATTGGTCGTTTGTCCAAAACAAGTATTACCAACAACAAGCAAGGCTGCTAATATTCTATTTTTAAAAGTCATAACGTTTTACGGTGTACTGCAAGTAGTAGTTAACGTTACAATTTACGCAAATGAATTTGATTTATTTATTACGGCCCGCGACAGCAACCCGGGTAGCATTTGTATATAATTTTTTATGATTTTATTGGCTAACCTATCTTAAAATGGTGACAGTTCCTTTAATCGCCAGCTCTGATAACTGGTTATTCGTTGCTTTGATGAGGTAATAATAAGTGCCATCCGGTAATGTTTTTGAATGATATGTTCCATCCCAGTCATTTTGATAATTATATTTCCGGAATACAAGTGTGCCATACCTGTTATAAACAAATACATCTGCTTTTTTATAACATGCAAGGTTTTTTATGACCCACAGATCGTTCATGGCATCGCCATTGGGTGTAAATGCATTTGGTGCCTGTAGTGTACACAGATTTGAATTGCATGTTTTAGGTGAAATCAAAATGCTATCAGTGCCGCTGCAACCACCGGTAGTTGTTACCGTTAGCCAATATTGCCCGGGCTGATGAATGGTAATATTATTTTGGTTACTGCCTGTTGACCATAGATAAGTTGAATAACTATTTTCGCATTTGATGAGTAGTTTATCATGCATGCAAATACTATCCTGTTTTTTTAGAAAACCGGCAGGTAAAGGATCAACCTGCAGGTAAAGCTGGTGAATGCTATCGCAACCATTTGCAGCAGTATAAGTATTGGAATATGTACCGGTAACTGTATACCCGTTATAAGATTGCCCTTCACAAATGCGAATGTTCTCTGTTGTATTGGATGATGCTTTTATTACGAGATGCAAAATACGCACACTATCGCATCCGCCTGCACCTGTAAGTGTAACTGTATACGTGCCGCTATTGTTGTATGACTGGCCTTCCCATGTATAACTGTTACAGGCGGTGTCATATAAGTTAGTAGTTGATCCGCCAATAACCAGGTTAAGTGTAATAACACTGTCGCATCCGGAACTATTTGTCAAGGTCTGTGTGTAACTACCGCTTGATGTATACGTCTGGTTATTGAGCGTGTATGCGTTACAGGAAGTAGCATTGATAACTGAATTTGTTGAATTATTACAGTTACTTAATTTCCATACAAAAGGATTGAAATTATCGGGGCTACTAAGCATATTCGTTCCGGGGCCGGGATCAAAATCCACATCGCCAACGAAATAACCTGTTAATAACAGGTTGCCCTGTGCATCAAGGCTGCATTTTTCGCCCATTTCCCACTCATTGATCGGGCTCCCGGTACCAATTGCCCAGCCGAGGTTTCCATTATTATCAAATTTGGCAACAAGTATGTCTACACTATTTCCTGCTGAAGTCATACTATATATTCCGGGGCCAGGGTCCATATCAACTGTTCCTATAAAAAAACCTGTTATGAAAATATTGCCGGCCTGGTCAATCGCAACATTTGCGCTACCACCGCCACCTGTTCGTTTGGCCCATATAAAATTACCATCCAGGTCCAGTTTAACGATAAAGATATCAGAGTTTGATCCCGATTGCGACGTGAGATTGTAAACAGAAGGGCCGGGATCAAAATCAGCTGTTCCAATGAAATCGCCTGTTACAATAAGATTTGCAGCAGGGTCTAATTCTACACAATAGCTACTACCAACCTGGCCAGCTGCAAATCCACTAAAAGATTTGGCCCATACAAGATCTCCATTTACATCAAGTTTAAGAATATAAGGAGTGGAGCCGGGAACAGGCATTGTAAAAATTGACGGCCCCGGATCAAAGTCAGTAGTGCCGTTATATGTACCTGCTATATAATAATTACCTGCAACGTCTACTGTTATTGAATTACCACCAGACACATCCGTACTGCCGGGATCAGAATTACCGATTTGTTTTCCCCATATAAAATTTCCATTAGTATCCAACTTTGAAACATAGCTGTTATAAACCTGTATTGGGGCGCTGATGTTTGACGCACCCGGACCTGGATCAAGGTCTGCAAGGCCGCTAAAATACCCTGTGCTCGTGATATTACCTGTCGCATCGATGGCTATATCGTTCACGTAACAATATGTTTGAGGATTATCCGAGCCGAAATTCTTTACCCAAATGAAATTTCCATTGTTATCTAATTTGCAAATAAAACCATTTGAACAGGTAAAATTTGTGATTGTCATTGCCGCAACGCCGGGACCAGGATCAAAATCTATACTTCCGAAAAATACACCTGCCACATAAATATTTCCTGCTGCATCTAATTTTATAACCCGGGGTGAGCTTTCGGTAGAAACACCGCCAGGTATATAATCGAATGATTTGGCCCAGATAAAATTTCCATTTGCATCCAGTTTAGAAATATATGAAGTGGTGTTGGTTAGGTTGAAAACCCCAGGGCCGGGATCCATGTCAATAACGCCGTATTTGTGTCCAACGCTATAAACGTTTCCTGCTGCATCTGTGGTGACATCAAACCCGATTCCTTCCTGGTGGTTGTTAACCTCGAAATGTTTTGCCCAGACTAAATTTTGCGCAGAAATATTTTGCAGGATGAAAAAAGAAAAAATAGTAAGTACTGTTCTCATATACGGCTTAATTCAGTGTTTTGGAAAATGCTGATAAGCGGGGAAGATTTATAAATATAGTAAATAAATGAACGCAGCATAAGCGCATTTTATCAGCGTGTTTCATAATTTTTTGCCAGGTCATTAAGAACTTCCATAGCTTTTTCCCTGTCTTTTATATCTACAAAAATATGATCATGATAAAACGCAGCAACCACATTGCAACTAATACCTTTATTTGAAAGTGCCGTAGAGAAAGCTGCAGTTAAACCAACAGCGCTAAGAGAAGAATGAACCGTTAACGTGATCCATGCAGCAACAAAAGAATATTCCAGTTTTAACCGATCAGCCAGTTCTTTTTTTATAACAACGGTTTTTCCTTCTGCTTCTTTGAACAATAAAACAACATCATTAAGATCAAAATTGTTTGTATCAGCAACACTGCAAAAAACATGATCACCATCGTTCAGTATTGGTTTCATTGTTTTGAGTAAGGTTGTTAGATCTTTTTCGCCAGCCATAAAATAAATTTGAAAATTAGTTGATTTGAAAATGAACGGTTCTAATTGCATTGCAATACTAAAGTAATATCCTTCATTAGCGCATTTTCAAACCCTCAAATTTTTAAATCATCAATTAGGTGTATTCTTCTTAAAATCAACAAAATCTTCCCGGACCGATAAAAGCAATAAATAACACAGTGTGTAAGTTTCAGACAATTTTTTTCCTGTTTCTAAAATGACAGGCGGGCTGATCTTTCCATGGTTTGTTTGTAGTTTTCTATTCTAAAAAAACAGCCATGAAAAAAGTTCTTTATTTTCTAATAGTTACTCTTGTCTTTTTTGTCAACACATCGTTTTCACAAACTACCACTAAGATCGATCTGCATGCAGCTGTTAAGGGCGATGGTATTAAAGTTTTTAACAGGGACATGAAACTTATTAATGAAACGGCTCACCCGGGCATCAGCCTGAGCAGGGATTTTGGAGAAGGCATTGCATGGATAAAGGGTGTTGATTTTTCAAATGGTATTTTAGAGTTTGATGTGAGGGGAGAGAATTTAAAACAACATAGTTTTGTTGGTATTGCTTTTCATGGGAAAGACGATTCAACCTTTGATGCTGTTTACCTGCGTCCATTTCAATTTAAGATGAAGGATGAAACTTTTAAGAACAGGATGATACAGTTTATATCATTGCCCGATTTTACCTGGCAGGTGTTGCGTGAAAAGTCTCCGGGTAAGTATGAACATTCGATTGATCCTGCTCCTGATCCGGATGCATGGGTTAAGATGCGAATTGTTGTAAAGAACGGCAGCATTTCAACATACATCAATGGAAACAAGGAGCCAAGCCTCGTAGTAGAGAAACTAACGCATAACAATAGTGGTATGATTGGGTTCTATGTTGCTGATACTTCCGGCGGCGATTTTGCAAATCTCACTATTACAAAGACGGATTGATATTGTCTTTTACCGCCGGGAACATGAGTAAATAGGATTTATGCAGGGATACTCTGCGTAAACTCAGCTTCTCTTATTCTCTGCGATGAAAAATCTTTACAGCTGAATTTCATAAATAAGCAGTTTATGGTTCAATGAATCATAATAATAAACAGATCTGTTTGTTGAATCAGCCATCGTATATATCTTACTTTTTGCAGAAGGATTGAACCAGGCGGGAATGTCATTGGCTGTGATCTTTGCATTGCCTGCTTTGATGAGTTTATTTTGTTCGATGTACTCTTGTATCCAATGTGTAGGCGCTTTCAACTCCATGTACATGATATATTCCTTTGACCAGTGAGAAGATTCCCAGTACCTGGCATGAATAAGTTCTATCTCTTTCGGTGCTTTTGAACCACTCCAGTATTTATATGCAATAGCAGGGTTTTCTGTTTTCTTTACCGTACAGGAAGGAATGCTGATGATGAAAAAGAACAGCAATACAAAAATGATATTTGGAAACTGCTTCATCATTTCTTTAATTTGAAAATTAGTTGATTTGAAGATTTGAAAATGAAAAGCGTATCGAATACTGCAATATTTAAAATCCTTCATTAGCACATCTTCACATTTTCAAATTATCAGATTATCCTGGTCAAGAAAAGTTGTAATAATATCTGCAACATAAGGCTGTGTCCATTTACCATCCTCAAGCATTTCAATAGCACCCAGGTAAGCACCGTGTTTACCGGGAACAATTAACAATTCAGCATTTGGAATGATGCGATGCATTTCTACTGCATGTTCTGCACTGCCAACATCATGGTTGCCATTAATGACAAGGGTAGGAGCTTTAATGGAGCTCATTTGTTCATCTGTCCAGCCTTTAAAAGATCTCATTCGTTCTACATCGCGGTTGAATGAATTCAACAGCGCTTCCTTACTGTTATTTACTTTTAAGAAACCTTCCTGCAAAGCCAGTGGCATCATATCAAGTGTTACATGATCAAATCCTTCCCAGAATTGTGCAGGCGCTGCTGTACGTTTGTAAAATGCAGATGCAATAATTAATTTATTTACCATTGATGGGTGGCGTAATGCTATTTCAATGGTTGTCTGGCCCCCGTTGCTGAATCCTAAAAAATCAGCTTTGGAAATTTTTAGGTTGTTTAATAACATGGCCACATCATCAGCATCCTGTTGAAATGTCAATGGAGTATCACGGTCATTCGTATGCCCATGCGCCTGTAATTCAACAGCGATTATTTTTCGTTTGGCAGCAAGTAAGGGAATGATATTACCAAAAGATGTTTGTATGGTGGATCCGCCACCATGTATCAATACAAGCGGCTTACCCTCACCGTGAATTTCATAATACATTTTTAATCCGTTCACATCAGAATAGCCGCTGCTGAAATTATTTTTTACCATTGTTTTTTATTTAGTACAAATCTAAATGCTTTAAAACATTGATGCCGGGTTTGTAGCGGCAATTTTATAGGTTGTTTGCGGCAGATCCAGCATAAACGACCTAATATTCATCTACAAGATATTCCAAAGGGTTTAATTGTATTTTCGTTCCGTCGTAGTCCATTGCATTGATATCATATATAATTACCCTGTCGCCAACCAATGCTTTTGAGACGATATTTTTCAAACCACTTTCAAATATATACCCTTTGTTTTTAGACCGAAAAATAACAGAATCATTCCTGAGAACTAAAATGGAGAAACTATCTATGTTTATTATTCTATACTTAAGAGAACCTTTTTTCTCTGATAAATTATGATAATTTATAAACACATTTATACTGTCTTGAAGTATAAATAAAGGCCTGTAATAGCTTCCACTTGACCTGGTTCCAACATAAGCCTCGAAATCCGGGCATTGACATTTAGCTTTGTCTGCAATTTGTAAGAATATTACTGTACTCACAATAATATTTTTAAATAAACAATTCATTGACGCTGTTTTTATTTATAGCCAATAAAGAGAGATTTATATACTTTTTCCATAAACACAAGTGATTAATTTTTTCCTGTAAAGCATGATCGTATTCTTATAATTGAAAGCCTGCTCCTAAAAAAATATAATCATATTTCGGGCTGCCTATTTTTAAATGTTCGTATCCTAATTGTAGATGATATCGTTTTATATGAAGCCTTCCGGCAATTTCAAGTTCATTCACTGGTACACTACGGATCGAGCCCCATTGTTGTGATATATATAAACTAACAGGCTTTACAAAAAACGCTTCGCCTTGAAATCCTGCTGAAAATCCTCCACGGTTTACATTATTTCCAACATAGCACATTCCCAGTTTCCAGCCCAGGTTATATTTTTCAAACCTTAGCCTGTCGTAACAAAGATTAAAATTATACAATGACAGTTTAGAATCTGTGTTATTAATATTATGTTCTGTCAATTGATGGTATTGCGCCTGCATATAAAAATATTGGAATGGCCGAATATTGCATTTAAAATGATTGCCGACAAGGTTTTTATCAGAATACATAAACTGGTAGTCAAGATCGAAACGAAAATGTTTTTTTGAATGCAAACCAGGACCAGGTTTTTCATAATTACCTGAACGATTGTTATAGTATGGATATTTTGTAAGCTCGCTGTGTAAATGTTTTTCCGTCTTGTAATCGCCAATGGTTGAATAATAGGTAATGTATAAAAATATCTCTGCAACAATTTCCGCAAAACTTTCACCTAAAGATTTGTCATCACCTGGTTGTGAAGATTGGCCGGATGAGGTTGCTTGGCTGGTTTCTTTTTTTGTTCCCTTCTTTAATTCCTGTTTTGATTTATCAATTTTTCCCTGCGAAAAACTTTGAAAAGAAATAAGTACAGAAAAAAGCAGGAAAAAAAATCTAAGAAATGTTTTCATACAAACTTTTTTGGATGGGGGATCAAATGAATATCTTTTATTTGCTTAGGTAACCAACCAGGTTGCTAATGAATAACCATATAAAAATTCCGGAAAAAGAAATGAATAAAGTGTTCATTAAAACTTCTCCGATTTTAAAAACTGCTTTCTTAGGAATTTCATACATCGGGTAATATGAAAATTGGGTAGCAACTTTACCGGTCCAATATGCTGCGATCAGTCCTGTCAATGCAACTGCCAGCCCCGTTTGATTTTTCAATTCGTTTGTAAATAATATTGAAATAAGTCCAAAAGAAAAATTCAATCCTTGTATATACCTGCCATAGGTTTTGGCAATTTCCTGGTTTAGTGGTTTCAGTTTCTTAATATCGTTGTACCAATCAAAAACAACATGTTCTTATATATGGGTAGATAATAGCGGTAAACATTTGTCCAATTGCTCCAACGATAATGAGCCAGTTTGGTACGGTCCATTTCATAATTTCTTTATTTTTTAAATTCTCCAAAATGCCAAAGTATTCCTGATGGATCATGCAGGAAACATTCTTTACCCCAATCATATTTGTGAATGGGAGTAAGTTTTACACGTTCATATTTGGCTGGCAGGTCAAGCGCCAACAATTCATTCCAGTAACGATCAACATTATCAACTTCTAAAAAGATCATGGTATTATCTACCCAGTCTTTTACATAAGCATCCTGCAAATAAAATCCAAAACCTTCTGTTTGAAAATAAGACATACCCGGCAAAATGCTTTCAGTGAAACCAAGGTCACGATAAAAACTTCTCGACACTTCAAAGTTTGCTGCACCAATGAAAGGGCGAATTGAAATGGGTTTATGTTTCATGGTATTTTTTTTATTGGATGATCAAATCTTTTTATTCCTTTTCATTTGTCATCGTTTAATACATGAATTTATTAAAGTAAAACCGAATGACAACCGTTGATAGATTTGCATTCAATTTTTTTATTTTCTTTCTTATTCATTTTCAATTGCTTTCGAGCCAGGGTAGCTACCATTTATCCCTTTTTTATAAATATTTATTGTTTATCAATAAATATTTATCTATATTTGCATTATCAATTTAAAATATAAACATTCGTTATGAAATCAAAAACAAAGACTATCCTGGCAATCATGCATGTTTTGTTCTGGATAATATTCATTGGTTGTTGCATAAAAACAGGATCAATACTTTACTCATTTTTTGTGAGCCTTTTTATAAACCCGGTTGCTGCAAAAAATCTTTACATGGAGCTTAACCTGTCCGATCTGAAAGCATACAGCATTACACATTATTCGATCATGTTGTCGCTTGTAATTGTTCTATGGGCAATGAAGGCTTATATGTTTTACCAGGTAATTAAGATCTTCCTCGAGATAAATCTTGTGCATCCCTTTAGTAAAAGTGTTGCCACACTCATATCAAAGATCAGTTATATAGCCCTGATCATTGGAGTACTGTCGTTGGCACTGACATCTTACAGTGCGACATTAACCAATGAAGGCGTTTCACTAAACATGTTGACGCAACATATAAACGGAGGTGCATGGTTCATGTTCTTTGCCGGAATTATTTATATCATATCGCTTGTTTTTAAGAGGGGAATTGAGATACAATCTGAGAACGAATTAACTGTATAACCTATGCCAATAATCGTAAACCTCGACGTAATGATGGCCAAAAGAAAAATGTCTTTGAATGAACTTTCAGAGAAAGTAGATCTGACGCTGGCCAATCTTTCGATACTCAAAACAGGGAAAGCAAAAGCAATACGTTTCAGTACACTAGAGGCGATCTGCAAAGTATTGGATTGCCAGCCGGGGGACCTGTTAGAGTATACAAAAGAATAATATCCTTTACAAGTTTTAATTAAAACCATTTGATCATGCTAAATCATGATATGGCCGTGGTATGCCTGGCATCCAGGTCTCTTGATCATCCATACTTATAATTAAAAATTAAAAATGAAAATGCAAAAAATCAATCCATTTCCGCCGCGGTTGCTGTCTCCACCAACTGTGATACAGGAAAAATGAAATCATATTTAGACAACTTCAATTATTCAAATACAATCTTTAAAAATTAAAAAAATGAGAACACAAAAAAACAATCCGGGAAAACTAATTCTTACAATTATTTTCCTCAGCAGCATAATAATAACGGCTGGTTGTAACGGCCAGAAAGCCGAAGCACAAAATGTTTCCATTACACATGCAAAA
Organism: Ferruginibacter sp.; assembly: GCA_047601875.1. Lineage (GTDB taxonomy): Bacteria > Bacteroidota > Bacteroidia > Chitinophagales > Chitinophagaceae > Ferruginibacter. The sequence goes on from JASGIL010000001.1 coordinate 4,994,064, forward strand.
GCGAAAGCGTCTGCAATGGATATTCATACTGCAGTTTTTACCGGTAATATGGAAGTGCTGAAGCAACATATTGCAGCAGGTTCTGACCTCAATGTAAAAGATCCGATCGGCGGTTCAAGTCCATTGATCAGTGCATGTTTATTCGGTAAAACAGGAATGGCCAAAGCATTGATCGATGCAGGCGCTGATCTGAAATTTCAAAACAATGATGGTTCTACAGCACTTCATACAGCTGCATTTTTTTGTCGCCCTGATATTGTTCGGCTATTATTGAATAAAGGCGTTGATAAAACAATAAAGAATAAATATGGATCTACTGCCTATGAAACGGTAGCAGGAAAATTTGAAACGGTAAAAAGTTTCTATGAAAGTCTTGGAAAAATGCTGGGGCCAATGGGACTGAAACTTGACTTTGCATACATAGAAAAAACAAGGCCGGTGATTGCAGGGATGCTTAAGTAGATTTCTGGATATTAAGCAGCATTTTTTAAACCACAGCCGTAATGGAGGTAGACAATGAGTGTTTCTATTGATAAATGAACGCACAAATTCTTTGAAACCTAAACGCTGTGCCCCCTGTGAAAAACCTCCTGTACCGCTGTGTTTAAAAAGAATGCTTAAAATTTATCAACTTTTTATTATGGAATAAAGTTAAAAACATACAACCCAAAAATAAATATCATGCAAGCTATTAACAGGAGATACGATATCGATTGGATAAGAGTGATCGCCATCGGTTTACTCATACTATACCATACAGCCATTGGTTTCCAGTCGTGGGGAATTATGCTGGGCTTCATTACTAACGGCGAGCCATGGCCGTCGATATGGATTCCCATGTCGATGCTTAATGTATGGAGGATTCCACTTTTGTTTTTTGTATCCGGTATGGGCGTTTATTTCGCTTTGCAAAACAAGAACTGGAAACAGCTCCTCAAAGAGCGGGCAGCCAGGATCTTTATTCCATTTGTGTTTGGAATATTCGTGATCGTTCCAATACAGATATATACCTGGCAAAATTATTACCAGCACGACTTAAATTACAGTGCAACACCTGCCCATCTATGGTTTTTGGGTAACATATTCGCTTATGTGGTCATCCTGTTGCCGCTTTTCTTTTATTTAAAAAGAAATGAAACAGGCAAGCTGGTTGGCTGGATAAAAAAAATATTGAGTAATGCGACCGGCCTGCTGGTGGTCATTGCTGCTTTTATCGCTGAAGTATTATTGGTTAAACCGGACCTGTATGAATTGTATGCAATGACATGGCACGGGTTCTTTCTTGGGCTGCTTGCGTTTCTATTTGGGTTTTTGTTTGTACTAAGCGGAACTGCTTTCTGGAACATGTTATCAAAATGGCGTTGGCTGTTTCTTGTTGCTGCTGTTCTATTATATACTTATCGTTTGTCACAATTTCAAATGAAAGTACCCGGCATACAATTGTCCATTGAGTCTGATTGTTGGATATTTTCGGTATTTGCATTTGGTTATAAATACTTAAATCACCCGGGCAAATCGCTGCACTATTTGAGCCAGGCTGCTTACCCGGTGTACATCATTCACATGGTATTTTTTTTCCTGGCATCGCAACTGATCTTTCCATTGAATATAGAAGTTCATTTAAAATTCTTCTTAGCGCTTGCAATCACGGTAACAGGATGTTTGGCTTTTTATGAATTTATAGTAAGACGGGTAAGTGTACTCAGGCCATTGTTTGGATTGAAAAAAGACAAAGTGAAGTTTAACAATAAGATAATGATGAAGTATAAATCTAATGACCTGGTAAAAGCATAGATATAATAATGATTGTAAATAGTGAACTAATTTGTAATTCCCGCTTATAGGTGAGTTTCTGATTTACCGCAGAGAACAAGAGTTATTGAGTTTACGCAAAGGTAAGCTCTGCTTTTCCTGTTCTCTGCAATGAAAAAAATATTGTCAATCACCACGCCATTTCTTTTATTTTGTTCTTCCCCCGGGAAATTTGTCATACACATGATCTACAGGTTCCCACAGTTCTATATTATTTCCATCATTGTCCATGATATGAAGAAATTTGCCATAGTCGAAGCTTTGAACGGAATCAACAATGGTCACGCCTTCGCTTTTTAATTTAACCACAAGGTCATTCATATTTGCTACTCGGTAGTTTATCATAAAATCTTTGGTTGATGGCTCAAAGTATTTTGTTGTTTCTTTAAAAGGGCTCCATTGGGTAAATCCTTTTTTTGTTGAGTCTGCACCCTGGTACCATTCAAAAGTAGTTCCGTACTTATCGGTATTCAAACCTAAATGGGTTTTATACCATTCTTTCGTTGCTGCCGGATCTTTGCATTTGAAGAAAATGCCTCCAATACCGGTTACCCGTTTTATTTCTCCATTGTTGTTATTTTGATTTACTAAAATTGATTTGAATGCAAAACCAAATGCGAAGGATGTTGCAAGCAGTATTATAGAGAGTGTAATTTTTTTCATTTAGTTAAGTTTAATGTTTTAATAAAAGCTGTTCCGCCTTACATTCATATGAGAATGAAAATACCTAAAATTCTTATGGCCCAAAAATCAATTTTAACTTGTTTGAAAATAACAGTATCATCATACATTTGCCCTTCAGAAAATTTATATGAAACAAACATCAGCCAGCTTATCTTCTCCCGTCTCTTTCCTGAAGAAATTAAAAAAGAACAACAACCGTGAATGGTTCAATGCTCATAAAAATGAATTTATCAATGAACAGAAAATAATTGCAGCTTTTGCTGATTTATTATTGATTGAATTAAATAAACATGATGTGATAGAAACAGCATCCGGCAAAAAAAGTTTACACTGGATATATAGAGATATTCGTTTCTCAAAAGATAAAACACCTTATAAAACAAACTGGAGTGGTAGTTTCAGGCGTGCAACAAAGTTTCGCCGCGGAGGCTATTATTTTCATATAGAACCCGGCAATAGTTTTATTGCTGGTGGTTTTTGGGGACCGAATCCCCAGGACCTGAAACGCATTCGTGATGATGTTTCATTTGATCCTTCGCCATTGCGGAAAATTTTAAAAAGTAAAAGCTTTATTTCCACTTTTGGGAAATTGCAAGGTGAACAATTGAAAACAACACCCAAAGGTTTTGACGCAAATGATGAAGCGATAGAATTGTTGCGTTACAAACAATTCCTTGTTATGAAAAAATTTAGTGATGAGGAAGTTTTAAGCAAAAACTTTATCAAAGAAGCATCTAACACATTTAAATATATGCGGCCATTCTTTGATTATATGAGTGGAGTTTTGAGTACCGATAGTAATGGAGAAAATCTGTAAAATCTAAGATGTATAGATGTAAGATCTAAGATGTACTGTTGCTTGGAACAAATCTTACATCTTAGATCTTACATCTTAGATCTTAATGAAGTATTGTAAGACTAAATCCCGTATTCACCGTCAGGTTTACTGCAGGCCCCATCACTAAACTATATAGTGTAACATTGGAGTTAATTACGATCGTGCCATGTGTTAATACCAGCTGCGTAGTTTCATCGGGAATATGACCACAGGCCCAGTTGCCTGGATCTTCCCAGGCAGTACTTACTGCACCCGTCCACTCGTAGCCGTTAGTATCTACAATAGATATCGTTTTGGTTAAATCTCCTGTTCCGCCCGTACAAACTCCTGTTGTGCCCGGAGTATATGTAACGGTGTAGTTACCCACGCTGCTTAAATTGGGAATAATACTACCAGTGGTTGGATTTATATTTAACCCCGCAGGAACAGATGAATATGTTCCGCTTGCTGAACCCAGTAGCGTTGGGGTTAAAGGTATAGATGATGTAACACATGCAACAGGTACGGGATAATCCATAAACACACCTGAAGCAATACCACTCACAGGTTCCAGCACATAATCACAAACATCACCCGCCCAGCCATCGATCATCATATAGTAGGTATTGCCGGGTGTAAGTCCTGTTGCATAAATGGTATCGGGGGCGTTATTGGGATAGATCTGGCCATAACATCCATATACATTAATGGCACCTGATCCACAACCACCATCATAGAAAATTAACTGTACGCCATCACCATTTATAGCGCTTGTTACATATAAATAGAACTTTGCTACGTTATCAGTTGCTACAAATTTTGCAAATGAATTATTTTCCAGTGAACCACAAAATATACTGGTGAGTTCCAGCCATGTATCAATATTATAACTGGCGAGGGTAGTTCCGCAAAACGATGAAGAACCGCAGATCAAAGGAGCATTATTACATGCATCTGAAGCAGGTTGGTTGGTACCACAACCAGGTGGAACAATAGCTGGTGGAGCAGGCGTATTATTAAAAGTTATAGAAAAATTAGTTACAGAACCACTCTGACCGGCAAAAACATCCAGTACCGACAGGAACCATTGTCCATCGGCATTTTGTCCGTTGTTCATATAACCAAGATTACCATTTGGTAAATAAGTTCCGGTGAAGGGGGCAGTGCCACCACCAATCGGAACAATTGCAGTCATAGTAAAACAAGTGTTGGTATAGTTGTCACTACTCGAACCATTTTGAAAACTCAACGGTACTATCGTTCCGTTTGGGGCTTTCAACATTATTTCAAGGTCCCCATCCCATTGATGAACAATATTTATACATACAGAAGCAAGTCCATAATTTCCATCAATGTTTCCAACACCGGAAACAGTAACCGGGAAAAGGGTTGGGGTAGTTGAACCATTATCTGGAATTACACCACCTGTACCGGTGAAGGTTTGTGATCTTGCGACAAATAATACCAGGGAGAAAAACAAACAGGTACAAATCTTTTTCATAAACGGAAAGTTAGCTTTCGAAGTTAATAAATTTTTTTGAAGTTAAGGCGTTTTATGCAAGCCCATATTTGCCGTAATCAACCCTATAATTGACGCTAATTACACCTTTAAATAAGCAATAAGCCATGTATGTTTGTATGAGTTTAGATCATTATTACATCATTTAAAAACAGCAACATGTCAGCAACATTAAAATTCCAGGCAAACATCAATGCGCCAAAAGAAAAAGTTTGGGAAATACTTTGGAACGATGATACTTATAGAAAATGGACAGCCGCATTTACTGAAGGTTCACATGCAGAAAGCGACTGGAAAGAAGGAAGTAAAATATTATTCCTTGATGGAAAGGGAAGAGGTATGTTCAGTATGATTGAAAAGAAAATTGTGAATGAACAGATCATATTCAAACACCTGGGCGAAGTAAAAGATGGTGTTGAAGAAGCAAAAGAGTGGGGAGGTGCAAGGGAACGTTATTTCCTTTCAGAAAAAAACGGTACAACGGAATTGAGTGTAGAGATGGATTCTACCGGGGATATGGATACGTATTTTAATGATACATTTCCTAAGGCATTGGCAATTGTGAAAGAAATATCGGAAGCCTGATTTGATGATTTGAAAATTTGAAGATGTGCTGATGAAGTCTTTTAAGTTTGATAACTCTTCGGTGTTTTCATCTTCAAATTTTCAAATCTTCAAATCAACTAATTGAAATGATGCAAAAGACAGTTGTAGAAATTACCATGTCACTTGATGGATTTGTTGCAGGTACAGGTATCAGTAAGAAGCACCCATTGGGTGAGGGCGGCGAGCGCCTTCATCATTGGATCTTTGATGGAAAGACCGATGCCGATGCGGTAATAATCAATGAATTTTTTCAAAGCAATGGCGCCGTTATTGTAGGGTCCCGTACTTATGATACAGGGATCGAAGAAGGCTGGGGCGGCGTTTCACCATTTCCGTTTCCTGCATTTGTGATCTGCAGCAAAGTGCCGGAAAAAGAAGTAGCTGGTTTTATATACGTTACAGGTGGTATTAATACTGCGCTCAACCTGGCAAGTGTTGCCGCCGATGAAAAAAATGTATTGGTCATGGGCGGTGCCAATATTATCCAACAATACTTAAAGGCTAAATTGGTTGACGGGATACTTATTCATATTGCTCCTGTTTTATTTTCTGCCGGTACACGCTTGTTTGATCTTATAGGCGAAAGGATTGAATTAAAGAAGATCAAAGTAATTGATACGCCAGCTGCAACACATATTTATTATGATGTTGTAAAATAATTAACTTGCTGTTCAAATAAAAGCAATGGCAGCAACAATTAGAATAATACGAACGGATTCATCTGATAAAAATTTCCAGGAACTGGTTGTACAATTAGACAAAGACCTTGCAATTCGTGACGGAGATGAACATGCTTTTTATCACCAGTTCAATAAAATCACCAATCTCAACCAGGTTATTGTTGCTTATGAAAACGATGAGGCAGTTGGCTGTGGGGCGATCAAGGCTTTTACAGGTGATGCCATGGAAGTAAAAAGAATGTTTGTACCTGTTGCGAAACGTGGTAGCGGTATTGCGTCACTCATTTTATCTGCATTGGAAAAATGGGCCAAAGAACTTGGTAATAAAAAATGTGTTTTGGAAACGGGGAAAAAACAACCTGAAGCAATTGCCTTATATCAAAAAAATGGATATAAACAGATACCAAATTACGGGCAGTATGAGGGGAAAGATAATAGTTTGTGTTTTGAGAAAGCGCTTTAATGAATTTTTGATAGTTGTAGCATTTGATTTATTAATTCGTCATTGCGAGGATGGAAGCAATCTTTTATCAACAAGATTGCTTCCTTCCCCGCAATGACGGTTATTGCAGCATTTGATTCTGGAATTTAGCAATTCCAGGTTAGTTAAATTGTATTGGAAACGTGCAGCCTGTTTGTCCCACCGAACCGATCCACGATTCAGGCGCAAAATAATTAGTAGAGCCAGGTGGGCCGCCCTGGACGCCTCGTCCATGTAATTCAAGGCTTTGCACACCAGTGGTAGTAAATTCACCGGCAGCACTAAAATCAACCCCATTCACATTGTCTGTACTTATCAGGTAAGAACCGGTTGTTGCAACATCTACCAATATCGTAACAGTATTTTGAGCAGTCAATTCTGTATTGGCGAAATAAGTTCCGGTGATAACAGGAGGTACGCAACTGGAAGGCATACCAGCAAAAGTGATATCAGCACGTGGCCCGAGCGCAACTGCAGTAACATTGAAAGTACAACCAGGGTTGATGCTGCTCGTCGATTGGGCAGTATAGTTAAACGTACCTGCATTTTCAGCTCCACCTCCATGGCCACCCCTATAGCTGCTAAGCACAACTGTTTGCATGCCGGTATTTACAAAAGTTCCACTATCAACAAACTGCATTCCGTTAGTTTGTCCCCCAGAACTTTGGTTAGGTGATTCCGTGGAAATATAATATGTGCCCGGACTAATAACATTTACAGTTATGGTGGCCGTGTTATAAGGCAACATCACGTAATTTGCGACATAGGTGCCACCCAATACAACTCCCGTACATGCGCCGGTGCCAAGATCAATAACAGCACTATTCACACGTACAGCAAAATTGCAATTATAGGGTGCTGTTGATTGAGTGGTATAAACAAAATAACCGGTTGAGGTTGGGGTGCCGGTTCCCGTTAGTATGGCATAGTTTGCACCAATTGTTGTAAATACGCCGGACCCTGAATAACTGATCCCGTTTTCTGAAGTTGTACTTATACTATAAGCGCCGATCGTTGAAACATATACAAGTATTTTCACAGTATTCGCTGAAGTTAAGGCTGTACCGGGGTGATAGAAACCTGCTACTGAGAAATCAGCTTGATCATTCGAGGGGCTAACCCCACCAAACCACCAAACTGCATCCTGGATATTTCCACATGCAGTTACTGCAGGAATTGTTACGCTGTTGCCACTCACGGTTACATCTCCCGAAATCCCTTGTGCACCATTTGTATTATCCAAAACCGTTACATTAACGGATGGGGGCACATTACAGATCGGGATCGTTGCCGTGTAATTACCATTCACAACTGTCGCGATGGTATAATTATATAGCCCGGCATTAATAATGGCACTTCCATTTGGTAAAGGCTGGCCATTACAACCATTGGCAGTGCCCGTAACTGTAAGCGTTTGTATAGGAGTTAATGCTACAGTAACTGTGATACTGGGGTTGGAAGAGAACGGCCCGATCGTTTGCGAGTTTAATGGAGTAGCACAGGTAAAAGCGTTGGCGAAAACATTCAACTGTAGTTCCATGTTGGCTGGTATAAAACCTGAAACATTGCCAAGACTATCTGTATAACCATGTGTTGTTGTCCACCAGTTGCTGCTGTTGGGAACTGTTAGCGACACAAGTGTATTGGTCAATGCATTACCCTGGTCATCCTGCACATGCATGTTTAAGTAAACAGCATTGGTTGGCACATCCAGGTTCCAGAAAGAAAAATGAGTAGCCTGCATTTCGTAAAAATTACCAGACTTCTGTGCTGTTCCTTCTTTTTCCCATACACCTGCTTCATTAAGGCTCCAGGTGTCGATTGTTGCCGGGGCCTTGCTGGTAAGTGAAGCAGGAACAGGAACTTTTATCGTAGCAGGCATATTAGCTGCTAACTGTAATGAATGGCCGTCGCTTGATTCAAGTTCTACCGCAACCATACCGGTTGATTGCAATGCATAAAGATTGTTTGCATCTTTTCCCAAAAAACTTCCCGGTACTGTTGCACTAATGTCATTTGAAGTTGGATCAATGTAAGCAGCATATGCATTCACAGATCCATTGTATGGAGCGCCGGTAGCTTTATCTACCACACTGTTTGATGCTAATGATAATACGGTTCCATTGGGGAGGCTAACTGTTCCACCACTGCTGCTGTTAATGCTTCCTGTCAACGCCTTAGGGATAAGTTTAATGACCACATAATTTCTTGTTGCATTTGCAGCAAAAGAGCGGTAACCTTTAAAATAGCCTGTACTGGTAACTGTTATAGTGGAAATATATTTATCTAATGTTATGTGCGTGAAATTAAATCTGCCTGAAGCATCTGTTGTTGAAGTAAATGATCCGCATTTAACTTCGGCACCGGGTACGGGTGCATTGTTTTCATTTACAATCAAACCGCTTACTGAGCCTGTAACAGGTGTTGCAGCGGGGATATGATAAGCACTATCCACAGGCTGATTTGTGGAATCATTATTAATGTCCTTTTTGCAGGAAATAAAAAGAATGACACTTAGGAGGGATAAAAAAGCAATGGTACGCATCTGATTTTATTTGGTGTTTTTAATTATTAGACCTGTACGGATATTATACCAGGTTTGATCGGGGAGTAAGTTAGCTTTTTTTTCTGAAAAGATCAACGAACAAGGCTGTACATAGAACAAATCTGTGAATCATTAATTTTGTAATATATCAATTGATCTTACTGTGAACATACAGCCATTAACCCAAACAGATATTCCCTCTATTACTGAATTACAACCGGAAGGTTGGGGGGATATTCTTCCTGCAATTGAATTTTATACAAATAATAATTTTTGCTTCCCAATAAAAGTTGTGATGGATCATGTTGTTATTGGAATGGGAACCGCCATCATTCATAATGATGTTGCGTGGCTGGCGCATATCATTGTTCACCCGAATAACAGGAATAAAGGCATCGGGAGACTGATAACGCAAACTTTGGTTGATAGCCCACAGGTAAGAAACTGTGAAACCATTTATCTTATTGCAACCGACCTTGGTGCACCGGTATATGAAAAGATCGGGTTTGAAACAGACACAAACTATTTATTTTTTAAAGATATCGTTACCGGGGAAAATTGGATCAACGATAAAAACATTCTGCCTTACAAAGACGAATTCAAAAACCAGGTTGCAGCACTTGATAAACAGGTTTCGGGTGAAGACAGGATGTTTCACCTTGATCAATGGCTGGCTGACAGTTATGTGTACCTGCATAAAAATACAGTTGAAGGGTTTTATTTGCCGGCATTTGGTGAAGGGTTGATATATGCAACAAACAAGATTGCCGGAACTGAACTTATGAAATACAGGTTTGTAACAAAACAAAATATTGTTTTCCCGGTTGATAATGTACATGCAACAGAATTTATGTATAATAATAATTACAAAGAATTCAGGGTTGCGAAACGAATGATACTTGGAAAGAAAAGAAACTGGCAGCCGGAGAATATTTACAGCAGGATAGGAGGGAACCTCGGGTAATAGAAACGAATGTTCAATATCCAACCTATAATGTTCAATTTTCTATGCCGTTCAATAGTAACGCTCCGATGAATATTGAACATTGTACGTTGATTATTGAATATTTATTATGACCTTCATTGATCGAGGAAATTGTAAAATATAAAATGGGTTATAGTATTAATCACCAACAACCCCACCAAACAGCCACTGACTGTTTTTATATTCAAAGAAGAGATCACCTGAATCATTTTTGCCTGTTGCTTTATACGGGCCACCGCCTTCATTCTTGAAACTTTTTGCTCCCTTCTTTAAAATTGTTTTATAAAGATTGAACTGTTTTTCGTTAACAAATACTTCTCCATCCAGCCATTGCTCAACAGTTCCGCCTCCACCATCATAAAAATCCTTTGATGTTAAAGCGGCAATGCTTTTTTTGTCTTTTGTATTGATGGCTGTTGTAAATGCTTTCCAATAGATCGTCCATTTCTCTTCCCTGCTCATTTTTTTATTCGAAGTATCATGTAGTGATACAAGAGTATGATGTGATCTTTTTTCAATTATAATATTTGCAGCTTTTGTATGCGCAGTGAATATTATAAAACTCATGAAGGCTAAAATAAAGCGTAACATACTTGTATGATTGATCTGTGAAAAATAAAGAAACAAAATTTTATTTGCTTTACCTGTTACTGTTTGCAAACGGTAACTTCTTTTTAGTAAAAGGAAACAATGTATCAAATAAGTATAGAAAAACAAGTGATTTAAATTTCCTCTGCATAAAAATTCCCGGTTCGTAATTACAAACCGGGAAATACATTTTTTATTATTCAATTAATTTATTGTTACTGGAAAGGCACATCCAATTACTCCTGCCGGGCTGTCGGTTGGGATATATGAAAAGGTACCGGCTGCCGTTGGTGTTCCACTGGCGCTGAGCCTGATGATTTGTATACCTGTTGATGTAAATGTTCCCGAACCATCAAAACTGATTCCATAATATGCCCCGGTACTAATATTAAATAAGCCAGGCATTGCTACATCTACCTGTATATCGACATAATTCACTTGTCCATTAATTGGTGTTCCCACTGTATAAATACCGGCCACGTTTGCTACAGTACATGTACCTGGTTGCCCGCTAAAACTATAGACAGCAAATGATGCGGGCATATCAATATTTACCCAAAATGGACAACCTCCGGGTGCACCATTCATCAGGAATGTAAAAGAGGCGGTTCCTCCATTGCTTGCTACACCAGTGCCTGTAAGTACGAAGGTATGCGGGCCCGTAGTTGCTACATATCCTGAATTTGAAAAAGAAAATCCATAGGACTCATTTGTGTAAATATAATAGTTGCCGGGTGAAAGCACATTCATTGTTACACTAACGGTATTGCTTGCGGTTAGAGCGTATCCAAGCTGGTAAGTTCCGTTAACCACAACATTTGTACAAGAGGCTATATCAATTGATGCCTGAGGCGGGTCCACAGAAACTGTAAATGAACAACCTGTAACAGCTGCTGCCTGTGTTGTAAAAGTAGTTTGGCCGGCGGTAATGGGTGTACCATTTGCAATAAGGTAAACTTCCTGCTGACCTGTGGCACTAAAGTTTCCTGCACTGGAAAAACTAAACCCGTTTACAACTGGTGTTGTAATGCTATAAGAACCAGGTATGGTAACATTTACCATTACAGAAATAATACTGTTGCCTAAAATCGGGATTCCGACAGTATAGGTTCCGGTACTGGGGCCGCCGACTAGGCAATTCCCCTGGCTGTCAGCAAAAGTAAATGTTGCAGCAGGAGAGGTGCTGCATATACTTATAGGGGGAACGGTTACGGTATTACCTGTTACGCTAATAGTACCTGAATTGCCCTGCAAGCTATTTACGTAATCAAAAATAATAACACTTACTGTGTCGATGCTGTTGTTGCAATCTGTTACTACTATGGAATAAGCCCCGTTTACAACATTTGTATTGTAATAACCATAAGCATCTGTATAAATGATCGCTGTTCCATTTGATATTGGCGAACCATTACAACCTGTAGCAGTTCCTGAGATCGTGAATGTTTGCGTAGCAGGTACGGTAACCGTTACCGTAAGTAAAGTATTTGTTGTAAATGGCCCGATCGTTTGTGTAACTATTGGATCGTAGCAGGAATACGAATCGTTGAAAATGTTCATTTGCATTTCAACATCTACCGGTACAAGGCCGGAAACATATCCAAGGCTGTCAGTATATCCATAAGAAGAGCCCCACCAGGTATTGCTATTAGTTATGGTTAATTTTATTAGTTCATTCGGCAGGCTGTTACCATTTTGATCCTGTACATGAACTGATAAATAAACCGCATTGGCCGGCACATCACAATTCCAGAAAGAAAAATGGGTTACCTGCATTTCATAAAAATTTCCTGATCTTGGCGCAGTTCCTTCTTTTTTCCATACGCCCTGCTCATCAAGGCTCCATGTATCAATACTTGATGGCGCTTTGTCCAGGACCGAAGCAGGTATTGGCATTTTGATCGTTGCAGGTAAGTTGTTTGCTAACTGCAATGCATCACCATTGTCAGCTTCAAGATCAACAGCGATCATACCTGTTGATTGAAGTGAATAAAGATTATTATCATCCCTGCCCATAAAACTTCCCGGCACAACAGCACTGATATCGGTTGCTGTAGGATCAATATAAGTAGCATACACTTTTACATTTCCTGTATAAGCGGCGCCCGTACTTTTTATTACTACGCTATTCGGCTGGAATGATAAACTTGTACCATTTAATAAACTAACGGTGCCGCCTGATGTGCTGTTCACATTTCCCGCAATTGTTTTTGGTAAAAGTTTAATGCTGATATAATTTCTTGTTGCATTCGCAGAGAAAGAACGGTATGCTTTGAAATAACCCGGCACTTCAACAGTTAGCGTGGTAATGTATTTATCGAGTGTTGCATGATCAAAGTTGAAAATACCCCTGGCATTTGTGGTTGCGCTAAGTGATCCCAGTTTGGCAACAGCCCCTTCAACAGGTGTATTGTTTTCATCAACGATCATCCCGCTTACAGAACCACTGACAGGCGTAGCCGCAGGTATTGGAAATGGATTGCCCGGTGTTGCCGGGGTAGAATCATTTTTAATATCTTTTTTACAGGAAACAGACAGGATAATGCCGAATAGAAACATCAGCAACAATGAATGCACGGATCTTAGTTTCATTTTTTTTGTTTTGGTTTTGGAAACGGAATAATACTAATACAGTTTTGGGCTTAATAAATATAGTCTTTATTTTAAAATTAATAATGAAACGGCTGGGATAATGGCTGCAGGTTTATACACATAAAAATTCCCGGCCTGTTGTTACAAACCGGGAATCTTTTTTACAAGCAAATTAATTTACCTGGACAGTAAACGTACACCCGGCCACTCCCTGGTTGTAGACATCAAATGGTGTATACGTGTAGGTTCCTGCGTTCGTTGGTGTTCCGCTGGCCTGGAGGGTTATCATCTGTGGCCCGGTTGTAGAAAAGTGTCCCGAAGCATTAAACCAGGTACTATTGTTTACCGCAGTCGAAATGTAATATGGACCTGCAACTGATACATTTACCTGGATATCGATTGTATTTTGCCCGGGTACAATTTGGGTTCCGGCTGTAAAAGTTCCGGTTACATTCGCAATCGTACACGCATTGGGGGCACCTTCAAAACTGAAGGAAGCATACGGAACAATATTTACAGTTGGCTGGCAATTGGAAGCAGTTCCATTTGCATAGATTGTAAAATTGCCAGCGGGAGGATTGGTTGGCACACCATTTCCTGCAAGTGTAAATGTATGAGGGCCGGCGGAAGCTACATATCCTGAATCAACAAAAGAAATCCCATTTACATAATCTGAGTAAAGATGATAATTGCCCGGGGAGGTCACATTCATTGTTAATGAAATAGTATTGGTAGCATTCAGTAAAGTATGTTCCTCGTATGTGCCATTGACCACAACATTCGAGCAAGACATCGGATCCAGTATTGCACCAGGTGCATCTACAAAAACCCTAAAGGTACAACTTGTAATACCTCCTGCCTGTGCTGCAAAAATTGCAAAACCGCCAGCTGTTGGCGTACCAGTTCCAATAAGAGTTACCAACTGCTGACCAATAGCAGTAAAAGTTCCTGCTCCTGAAAAACTAAATCCGTTCACAAATGATGTTGTAATATTGTAATCACCCGGTGCACTAACATTTACCAATATAGAAAAATTATCGTTGGCTGAAAGCGGAGTTCCCAATGTATAAGTACCGCTAAAACCTCCCTCGCAATTTCCACCGTTATTCTGAAATGCGAACGTTGCTCCCGTGCCAGTGCCACAAACACTTATGGCAGGAATGGTTATTGTGTTTCCGCTTACAGATACTAAACCCGAATTCCCCAGTAAACTGTTCGCATAATTGACGGCAATAACACTTACTTCGGTAATAGCAGAGCAGCTTACCACTGAAACAGTGTAAGCTCCATTTAAAATGGTCGTATTGTAATATCCGTATACTCCGGCGTTTATAATTGCTGTTCCATTCTGAATGGGTGAACCGGTGCAATCAGTAGCAGTTCCTGAAATGGTATATAATTGTGCCGTTGGAACCGTAGCTGTTATTGTTAATGTACTGTTCGTGGCAAATGGTCCAATCGTTTGTGTATAAGAAGGACCGGAGCAACTATACAAATTGCTGAAAATTCCAATTGCCAGGTTCAGGGCGGGAGGTACAAAACCGGAAACATTTCCCAGGCTATCTGTGATTCCATAAGATGTTCCCCACGATGAATTATTGTTTTGTATTGTTAATTGCACAAGTGTATTAGGTAAAATGTTACCATTTTGATCCTGAACATGAATAGTGAGATAAATTGAATTGAACGGCACATCACAATTCCAAAAAGAAAAATGTGTTACCTGCATTTCGTAAAAATTACCAGACTTCTGTGCCGTTCCTTCTTTTTTCCATACGCCTTGTTCATCAAGGCTCCATGTATTAATACTTGATGGCGCTTTGTCTAAGAGCAAAGCAGGTATCGGCATTTTGATGGTTGCCGGTAAATTGCTTGCTAACTGTAATGCTTCACCATTATCAGCTTCAAGATCAACAGCGATCATACCTGTTGACTGAAGTGTATAAAGATTATTCTCATCCCTGCCCATAAAACTTCCCGGTACGGTAGCGGCAATATCACTTGCTGTAGGATCAATATAAGCAGCATACACTTTTACATTTCCTGAATAAGCAGCGCCTGTACTTTTTATCACTACACTATTTGGCTGGAATGATAAACTTGTACCATTTAATAAACTAACGGTGCCGCCTGCTGTGCTGCTCACATTGCCCGCAATTGCTCTCGGTAAAAGTTTGATGCTGATGTAATTCCTTGTTGCATTTGCAGAAAAAGAACGGTATGCTTTGAAATAACCGGGCATTTCCACAGTTACCGTGGTTATATATTTATCGAGTGTTGCATGATCAAAGCTGAAAATGCCTTTTGCATTGGTTGTTGTGCTAAGTGTTCCCATTTTTGCAACAGCCCCTTCAACAGGTATATTGTTTTCATCAACGATCATCCCGCTTACAGAACCACTCACAGGTGTAGCTGCCGGTATTGGAAATGGATCGCCGGGGCTTACCGGGATGGAATCATTTTTAATATCTTTTTTACAGGAAATACTTAGAATGATGCCGAATAAAAACATCAGCAACAATGAGTGCACGGATCTTAGTTTCATATTTTGTGTAGGTTATTGAGTACAGACAAATACGCACAAAGTTTTGCTGCATAAATATATTCTTTTATACCTCCATTTAGAATACCCAGTGCTAATAGTACAACTTCAAACTCATAAAAATTCCCGGTTTGTTGTTGCAAACCGGGAATGAATTTTTATAAACGATCAACTAATTTACCGGAACAGTAAATGTGCAGCCAGGTATCGATCCGTTTCCTGTTGGTACAAAAGTATAAGTTCCGCTATTGGTTGGTGTACCACTGGCATTTAGATAAATTTGTTGAACACCCGTGGTTGTAAAATATCCACCACCGGAAAAATTAAATCCGTTGGCAATATTTGTTTCAGCGTTCCATGCTCCCGGGGCTATTACATCCACCTCTATATAAACTCCATTTTGTGAATTTACCGGGGTGCCTGCTGTAAATGATCCTGATAAATTAGCAAGTATACATGCTACAGGTGATCCACCAAAAGTATAAACAGCATTTGTTGAGGAAGGAATAGTAGTAACATTAAAAGTACATCCGCCAGCTGCACCGTTTAATTGGATCATATAAGGAAAAGTGCCTGGTGATGTTGGTACACCGGCGCCGGCATGAAGTGTAAACACTACCGGACCAGTCGTATTAACCGTTCCAGAATCTGTAAAATAAAAATTGGGGCCACCGGTAGCATAAAGATAATATTGACCAGGTACAATAACATTCAGGGTTACCGTAACAGTATTATCGTTGAAAGAAAGCGGTACACCTACTTCATAATTACCATTCACAGTTATATTTGAACAGGTTGTAACATCAATCGATGCAGTAGAACTTACAAAAATTTCAAATGGACATGCTGAAACAGCTCCTGACTGCATAATAAAACTGGTGTTGCCGCCTGCAATTGGTGTACCGCTGGCAACAAGGTAAACATATTGTTGGCCTACATTAAGAAAGGTTCCGCTACCAGTAAAACTAAATCCATTTACAACAGGGGTAGTGATATTATAAGAACCCGGTACCGAAACATTTACCATTACATCGATGAGTGTGTTAGGTGCAATTGCAACGCCTGCATTGAAGAAGGCCCCGCCGAGGATACCGATAAGACAATTTCCCTGTGGATCACCAAAGGTGAACGTGGCAGCTGAACCACCTCCGCACACACTGATTGCCGGTATGGTTATGCTGGTGCCACCAATATGCACAAGGCCGGAACTACCTTGTGCACCGTTACTATAATCAACTGCGGTAACATTAAGTGTATCAGTAACAGAGCAGTTGGTTAAGCTGATAGAATAATTGCCATTTACAATAGATGTGCTATAGTAGTTGTACGGACCTGCATATATGATAGCAGTACCGGTTTGTATGGGCGAACCATTGCAATCAGTAGCAGTTCCTGTGATCGTTAATAATATGTTTGCCGGAACGGTAGCCGTTACAGTTAGTGAAGTATTTGTTGTGAATGGCCCAATGGTTTGTGTATAAACAGGGTTATTGCAGGAATATGGATCTGTAAAAACATTCATTGTTAAATCCTGTGCACCAGGTACGAGCCCGGAAACATTACCAAGGCTATCTGTATAACCACAAGCTGTAGACCAAAAGCCAGTGCCTGTTGGTATGCTCAATTGTACAAGTAAATGAGGCAGGCTATTACCATTTTGATCCTGTACATGCATGTTTAGATAAATAGAATTTGAAGGATAATCACAATTCCAGAAAGAGAAATGTGTTACCTGCATTTCATAAAAATCTCCAACTTTTGGAGCGCTTCCTTCTTTTTTCCATACACCTTGTTCATCCAGGCTCCAGGTATCAATGCTTGATGGAGCATCGCTTAACAGTGAAGCTGGTATCGGCATTTTAATGGTTGCAGGCAAATTATTTGCTAATTGTAAAGCTTCGCCGTTATCAGATTCAAGATCAACAGCGATCATACCTGTTGATTGAAGTGCATAAAGATTGTTATCATCCCTGCCCATAAAACTTCCTGGTACAACAGAACTGATATCGCTTGCTGTCGGATCAATATAAGCAGCATACACTTTTACATTTCCTGAATATGCAGCGCCTGTACTTTTTATTACTACGCTATTTGCCTGGAATGATAAACTTGTACCATTTAATAAACTAACGGTGCCGCCTGATGTGCTGTTCACATTTCCCGCAATTGTTTTTGGTAAAAGTTTAATGCTGATATAATTTCTTGTTGCATTCGCAGAGAAAGAACGGTATGCTTTGAAATAACCCGGCACTTCAACAGTTACCGTGGTTATATATTTATCAAGTGTTGCATTACCGAAACTGAATATTCCTTTTGCATCGGTTGTTGCACTGAGTGCACCAAGTTTAGCAACTACACCCTGAACAGGTGTATTGTTTTCATCAACGATCATCCCGCTTACAGAACCACTCACAGGCGTAGCCGCAGGTATAGGAAATGGATTGCCCGGGTTTACGGGAGTTGAATCATTTTTAATATCTTTTTTACAGGAAACAGAAATGATGATGCCGAAAAGAAACATCAACAGTAAATAGTGTAGAGATTTTAGCTTCATATGAGTTGTTTTAGTTTGAAATTGTTGTAGAAAGAAGAATACTTAGTAATACTAAATGTAAGTTTTTTTTATGTAAATAATTAACCCCGGTTGTAATAGCGAACCGGGGTTAATTTATTGTTGATAGCGTATTAATTTACAGGTACTATAAATGCACAGCCCGTAATTGCTCCGCCGGCCTGTGGTATAAATGTGTAACTACCGCTGCTGGTAGGTGTACCACTTGCTGTAAGGTAAACCCAGGCAAGTCCCGGGTTGAAAAGATATCCCGACCCTGAAAAACTAAACCCATTGGTGCTGTTTGTTGTAATGCTCCATGCCCCGGGTGTTGTTACATTTACCTGGATATTAACTCCATTCTGACCGTTTAATGCTGTGCCGGCAATGTACAGGCCTGATAGATCTGCTGCCAGGCAATTACCAGGTGCACCATTAAAAGTAAAATCTGCGTTCGTGCTGGCAGGGGTAACTGTTATATCAAATCCACATCCACCCGGGCCGCCATTCTGTGTAATACTAAAAGTATATGTTCCGGCAATAGTAGAAGCTCCGCTACCTGTAAGTGTAAATGTGGTAGGGCCTGTTGTTGTAACATAGCCGGAATCAGTAAAATAAAATCCGTTCTGGCTATATGAATAAAGGAAATACTGTCCCGGGCTAAGTACGTTCAGTGTTACAGTAACTGTATTGGTATTGTTCAATGGTACACCAACCTGGTAAGTACCGTTTACAATTATATTAGAGCAGGACTGCAGATCAATATTGGCAGGTGGTGCACTTACATAAATCGAGAATGTACAACCAGTAACACTTCCGGCCTGTGTTATAAAATCATATGAACCTCCTGCAACTGGAGTACCGTTTGCAATCAGGTAAACATATTCCTGGCCCACATTATTAAATGTTCCTGAACTTGAAAAACTAAATCCGTTTACTACCGGGGTTGTAATATTGTAAGCGCCGGGTACAGTAACATTTACCATCACAGTAACATAATTGGCTCCCATAATTGGTGTTCCTGCAGTATATGTTCCTGCACTGTTTCCAACCTCGCAGTAGATTCCTCCCGGGCCATTACCGAAAGTAAATTCGGCCTGTGCTGAACCGCCACCACATACATTTATTGGCGGAACAGTTACTGTACCACCACCGGATACTGAAACGGAGCCAGAATTACCTTGTGAACTATTTGTGTAATCAATAACGGTAACATTAACAGTATCAAAATTGTTGCAGCTGCTCATCGTTACAGAATATTCACCGTTTACGATCGTTGTGTTATAATAATTGTACAGGCCGGCGTAAATAATAGCAGTTCCATTTTGTATCGGGTTATTGCTGCAATCAACAGCTGTTCCTGTGATCGTTAATGATTGTGTCGTTGTTATATTGGCAGTAACTGTAATTGAAGTAGTTGTTGTAAACGGACCAATCGTTTGAGTATACAACGGAGTAGTACATGTGTAAGAATTTCCAAGAACAATCATTACGAGTTCCTGTGCCCCTGGTACAAGTCCTGAAACATTTCCAAGGCTATCTGTAACTCCATAAGAAGTGGACCACCAGCTGGTATTGTTAGGGTCAATCGATAATTGAACAACTGTATTAGGCATGCTGTTACCGTTTTGGTCCTGTAAATGAATATTCAGGTAAACAGCATTGCATGGTACATCGCAATTCCAGAAAGAAAAATGTGTTACCTGCATTTCATAAAAATCTCCCGTTTTTGGAGCACTACCTTCTTTTTTCCAAACACCCTGTTCATCTAAGCTCCATGTATCAATGCTTGACGGCGCTTTGCTTAACAGCGAAGCAGGTATCGGCATTTTAATGGTTGCAGGTAAATTGGAAGCCAATTGTAAAGCCTCGCCATTATCAGCTTCAAGATCAACAGCGATCATACCTGTTGATTGAAGCGAATAAATATTATTTGCATCTCTTCCCATAAAGCTTCCCGGTACCGTTGTACTGATATCGCTTGCTGTTGGATCAATATAGCTGGCATATACTTTTACATTTCCTGAATAAGGAGCGCCTGTGCTTTTTACAACTACACTATTTGCCTGGAATGATAACTGCGTGCCATTGGATAAACTCACCGATCCACCTGAAGTGCTGTTCACCGTTCCCGAAATTGTTTTCTTTAAAAGTTTAATGTTGATATAGTTCCTTGTTGCATTTGCAGAAAAAGAACGATATGCTTTGAAATAACCGGGCACTTCTACAGTAACCGTGGTGATATATTTATCGAGTGTTGCATGATCAAAACTGAATACTCCCTTTGCATTGGTTATTGCACTGAGTGCACCCAGTTTAGCAACCGCACCTGCAACAGGTGTATTGTTTTCATCAACGATCAGACCGCTTACAGAACCATTAACAGCCGAAGCAGCCGGAATGGGAAGCGGATCGCCCGGGCTTACAGGAAGCTGGTCGTTCTTAATATCTTTTTTACAGGAAACAGAAATGATGGTACCGAAAAGAAACATCAGCAACCATGAGTGTAGAGCTCTAAGTTTCATTTTATTTATTTTGGTTTTGGAAATGGAGTAATACGGTATAACGCTTTGGGATTAATAAATATAGTTACTTTTTTAATAATAACTTATTACAAGACGCTGCTGTAGCCGGTTTTGCTGCCTGTTGTTGGGGAATGGGTGAAAAGTTGATAGGTTGACAAGTTGATAAGTTAACAGGTTAACTTGTCAACCCGTCAACTGGAAATTAAACAACTAATTTTACGAAATGGAAAATATCGGACTCATCGTTATGCTCATGTTTGCAATAACCTTTTTAGGATTATTAAGCAATAAATATAAATTCCCTTTCCCAATTGTATTGGTGCTTTCAGGGGTAGTGATAAGCCTTATTCCCGGCCTGCCTGTAATAAGTCTTAACCCTGAAGTGGTATTCATTATATTTTTACCCCCGCTTTTGTATGGTGCCGCATGGAATACAAGCTGGCATGATTTCAAAGGAGCCATTCGGCCCATCATGTTATCGGCGATCGGGTTGGTACTCTTTACAACCTCACTGGTAGCAGTAGCCGCTTATTTACTGGTGCCTGGTATCGACTGGCCGCTGGCATTTTTGATCGGCGCTATTGTTTCACCTCCTGATGCCATTGCGGCCACATCAATAACCAAAGGGCTTGGGTTGAGCCCAAGAATATTAACCATTCTCGAAGGAGAAAGCCTGGTAAATGACGCCAGTGGTTTGATCGCATATAAATATGCACTTGCAGCAATCACGGCCGGTAATTTTATTTTATGGGAAGCGGGATTGAATTTTCTTGTTGTATCAGTCGCCGGGATAGGAGTGGGGCTTGTTGTTGGCTGGCTGATGTACATCATACATAAAAAATTCATTTGCGATCCTGTTATCGAAGTAACACTTACTTTTCTTACACCATTTGCATCTTATCTTATAGCAGAACAATTTCATTTTTCCGGTGTGCTGGCTGTTGTGGTAACGGGGCTCTACCTGTCATTTCGTTCCGCCGAAATATTCAGCAATCAAAGCAGGATCATGGCTTATTCGGTTTGGGAAGTGGTGATCTATATTCTTAATAACCTCATTTTTATTCTTATCGGCCTGCAGTTGCGGAATGTTATAAATGGTATAAGTAATTATTCAACCGGGGAGCTGGTATTGTATGGCACTGTTATCAGTATAGTGGTTATCATAGTACGTTTTATCTGGATAGTACCTGCAGCATTGCTTCCCCGCTATTTGAGCAAGCGTATAAGAGAGACGGAACAATTCGATCCACGAAATATGGTGGTGTTTGGATGGGCAGGTATGCGTGGCGTTGTTTCCATGGCAGCTGCACTTGCGTTGCCACTTACAATGGCTGATGGCAGTTTGTTTCCTCATCGCAATCTTGTTATCTATCTTAGCTTTTGTGTGATCCTTTCTACACTGGTATTGTTTGGCTTAACATTGCCATGGATCATACGAAAATTGAAAATACCGAAGCATTCAATTGAGATGGAAGAATATGAAGTGCGAACCAAAGTTGTATCCGACACGATCACACACATCGAAGAAAACCTTTCAATGGTAAAAGATGAATTATTGCATAATATAAAAAGCAAGTACGAAGTAAAATACAACAGGCTCCAAAAAACAGATCTGCCAGCCAATTATTTTGGAAAGGGGCAAACATTGCAGGGCAATATCTTCAATGAGTTTACCCAACTGCAACTGGATCTTATTGGCGTTGAGAGAAAAACGATCAAAGACATGCACCGCTTTGGAAAAGCAAGCGAAGAAATATTGCGTAAGATGGAAAGGGAACTGGATCTTGAAGAGACGAGGTTGCAATTGGAGATGTATAATTGAATTCTGAATTCTGATTTTTGAGTTAGTTTGTTAACGTACAAGTTCTTTGCGTGCGTATAGCAACAAGCCAGACGCCGAAATATTTACCGTTAAAACACGCTTGTTTAATAAAGCAATATTGTTTTACTTAGTATCAAATACCAGGTATGAATTACGAAGATCCAACTCCATCCAGGAAACCGGATTTCTCTGAAAAAGAAGAAAAGAAGATCTGGTTATCAGAACAAAAGTCATTAAGAAAACTGGTTGGTATTTTGGGCATGTTGTTGCCGTTGTTGTTGTACGTTTATTTATACATTGTTACGGGGCACTGTTGCACTTTGGAATCAGTAAGTCATTATTATTTCACAAGGGCAGGAAGTATCTTCACCATTGTTTTAAGTTTGCTCGCAATTTTCTTAATGATCTATAAAGGAAAAGCAAAGCTAGATTTCATTCTCTCTACTGCCGCCGGTGTATTTGCATTGTGTGTGATCTTGTTTCCTACAACCAATGTGAAACCTGAGATTTGTTGTGATGACAATAATAAATATATCATTACTGTTTTAGAAATAAGTCGTGGTGTTCGATCCACTTTTCATTATGTTGCTGCAGCAATATTTCTTGGTTGCCTTGCGTTCATGTCCATTTTTATTTTTACAAAATCTGATAAGCCACGTTCGTTACAAACTCCTAAAAAGAAAATAAGGAACGTGATCTATGTGGTTTGTGGCATCCTGATGTTGCTTGCACTTTTGGTAGCTTTTGCCGGGTATAAAGATTGGATCGACCCGGATTTTTATAATAGCCATCACCTCACTTTCTGGATGGAAACAATCGCTGTTGAAAGTTTTGGATTTTCATGGCTGGTAAAAGGGGAATTTATATTGGAAGATAAATGAGGAGATTTCAGAAGCCAGATATCAGCTTTTATTTAGTGTCTTTAAAAAAAGAATTTATTTTATGGGGCAAACAAGGCCACTGATTCACTTATTTTTTTATCTATGTCTTCCAACCCTTAAACATTGAATATTTAAAAGAGAAGAACTACCAAAAAATTACAATATCTCATCTCTTTTTCTGCCCTCTCTTCTTTGGTTTTCCATACTTCTTCATCATCCTGTCTTTCCTGCTCATTACAAAATTCACCTTGCTGTTCTTTGCAGATTTCTCATGAAAGGCGGGGCCTCGTTCTTCTTTCTTAGGAATTTTTACAGAAAGTTCTTTCATATAAACCTTTGGTTTTTCATCTTCAGTAAGTTCTGTTGATATATCAAGATGCGGAGGCAATGAACGCATGGGGATCTTATAATGCATCAATGCTTCAATAGCCTCCT
Organism: Ferruginibacter sp.; assembly: GCA_047601875.1. Lineage (GTDB taxonomy): Bacteria > Bacteroidota > Bacteroidia > Chitinophagales > Chitinophagaceae > Ferruginibacter. Next base: position 5,018,129 of record JASGIL010000001.1, read on the forward strand.
GTGATTTCTTTTCTTTTTCAGTGATAAAACTAATGGCGATACCGGGCCTGTCTGCACGGCCTGTCCTGCCGATGCGATGCATATAATTTTCGGGTACTTCGGGCGTATCAAAATTAATAACGTGTGTTACTTCTGCAATATCGATACCACGTGCCACGATATCGGTTGCAATGATAAAACGATAAGCACCATTTTTGAATTGTTTTACCGTATTGAAGCGATGGTTCTGTTCTTTGTTGGAATGGATAACGCCTGCACTTGTTTCGTATATGGGTTGCAGTTGTTCAAACAATTGATCGGCCATTGCTTTGCTTGCAGTAAATACCAGCAGCTTTGTCATGGACGGATCTTCTTCAAGCAGCAATTTCAGCATGTTCACCTTTGTATAAAAATTGGGAACCTCGTAAGCATACTGTTGTATATTTTCCAATGGCGTGCCGGTAGGTGCTGCTTCTATTTTTACAGGATTGGTAAAATACAGTTGCATCAGGTCTTCTACCTCATCAGTAAGTGTTGCGGAAAATAAAAGGTTTTGTCTTTTCGGCGGCAACAGGTCGAGTATATTTTTTAATTGTGTACGAAAACCAAGGTTCAGCATTTCGTCCACTTCATCTATAATCAATTTTTTTATTGCTTTTAATTTCAGTGAACCATTCATGACAAGATCAAACAGGCGACCCGGTGTTGCTACCAGTACATCTACTTTTTGTTCTACTGATAATCTTTGTGTGTTGATGTTAACGCCGCCGTATACCCCAACTGCCACTACGTTCATATAAGCCGTTAGTTTGTGTATCGTTTCTACTACCTGTACCACCAATTCTCTTGTTGGCACCAGCACAAGGGTCTGCGGCGGAATTTCTTTGTTGTATTTCCATTGACGCAGGCAGGGTAGCAGGTAGGCAATTGTTTTTCCTGTACCTGTTTGTGCAATACCACATATATCTGCGCCCGACATAGCAGTAGAAAAAGTTTTATACTGTATCGTGGTAGGGGCAGTGTAACCCATATCCTGCAGGGCGTTGAGTAAAGGGGTGCTGAGGTTGAGGTCGGTGAATGAATGAGTGTTATTCGGCATGGGGCAAAGATAGCTACAAGCGGCAAGCTACACGCTATAAGTCTGAACTGTTAGTAATCATGATGTTTTATGAATGGCTACGAAAGCACTGTAAACTTTCTTATTTTAGACTCGACTTACAGCTTGGAGCTTATAGCTTGCAGCCAATCCCAAAAAGAAAATATATGTATAAACATTCAACAATTTACCTGGCTTACGCCTTGCTCCTAACCATCTGTTCCTGCAGCGATCATACACACAACAACAATAATAATAAAGCAAAAAAAGAAACGGCTGAATACGGCCTTCCTGTTCCTGCGAAATGGAAAACAGAGAAATTTAAATTTCCACCCGAGTTTGCTTCACAATTGCCCTATACAGGTGATGAAGACATACGTTTTTCACCAGGTTGGGAATCTGTAACAAATGATGAACATTGGGCCTACTGTTTTTTATGGTGGTTGAATGGAGATGTAAAAATGGATACAACTATTTTACAGGATAATTTAAAAATATATTATTCGGGATTGATAGGAGCTAATGTGAAAGAAAGAAATATTCCAGGAGATAAAAACATTCCTGTAATTACAGCAATAAAAAAAATAACAACAGCAAGCGGTGATATAGAAACTTATAATGGTACTGTTACGATGGTCGATTATCTTGATGTTGTATTCAATCCAATTACTTTAAACTTATTGATACATAAAAAAAGTTGTGCCGGCCATACTGCTGTACTTGTTGAAATATCGCCGAGGGCTTATGAGCATAAAGTTTGGAAGGAGATGGATGGGATCGTGGGGGGATTTGAATGTAAGTAGCTGCAAGCTTCAAGCTATAAGCTGCAAGCCTTAAGTCTACATTTAATGGCGGCAACAATTTATTATTCATGAAACTTTTATAGTTATAACTCATGGCTTGTAGCTTGCAGCTTATAGCTTGAAGCTTTGTAAAATTATTTCCAACTTTGTCCAATATGTTCCCGTTCGTTTGTTATAACAGTATACTTAACAATTAAAACTTTTAAAAAATGGATGAATTTATGTTGATCTTCAGGCATGAAGATGGCCAAAAAGTAGCCACGCCTGAACAAATACAAAGCTGGATGAAACAAACAATGGATTGGATCGGTGGTATTGCGGCACAAAACAAATTTGTTGGCAGCAATGGTTTACCTTTTGAAGGCGCCAAAGTAGTAAGGCACAATAATGTTGTAACGAACGGGCCGTTTGGTGATATCAAAGAAACAATTGGTGGTTATATCATTGTAAAAGCTGAATCTGTTGATGAAGCTGTTGAGTTTGCAAAAGGTTCGCCAGTATTGCAGGGAGAAGGAAACAGTGTGGAAGTTAGAAGGATACAGAAAAAAGCAGGAGCTCAATGATTTTTCACCGTAGAGAACGTGAGCAAAAAGAGTTTTACGCAGAGAATCTCCGCGAACCCCCTGCTAACTCATGTTCTCTGCGGTAAATAAAGAAGAGATTACAAATTTGAAAACAGGCCTTGTACATTTACAAGGCATTTTTATGGAAAGCAATCAACTCATATCACAACTTTTAAAAACAGAATACCGAAAAATTGTTTCAGTACTTTGTAAACATTTTGGATTCGATCAAATAGCCATTGCAGAAGACATTGCCAGTGATACATTTCTTGCAGCTACTGAAAACTGGAACAATGATAAGATACCTGTAAACCCAATCGCATGGTTGTATACTGTAGCAAAGAACAAAGCAAAAAATTATTTACAAAGGGCCGTACTGTATGAAAATAAAATTTCAAAAGAACTAACTGCGTTAACAGGCAACGGTAGTTACGAAATTGACCTGTCGCCACAAAATATCAATGACAGCCAGTTGCAAATGATGTTTGCCATTTGTCATCCTGCTATACCGGCTGAAGCACAGATCGGTTTATCACTTCGTATCCTTTGCGGATTCAGCATCGATGAAATTGCAGATGCATTCTTAACGAATAAAGAAACCATCAACAAAAGATTGTTCAGGGCAAAAGAAAAATTACGGGAAGAAAAGATCAAAATTGAAATTCCTGCTGAGGCCGAAATGAACAGGCGACTTGAAACAGTACTCACAACCATTTATCTTTTATTCAGCGAAGGTTATTATTCTGAAAGCCAGGACAGGATCATACGAAAAGAATTTTGTGTAGAGGCTATGCGTTTGTGTTATATGCTTGTTGAAAATGAAAGTACCAATTTGCCTTCGGTAAATGCATTGCTATCACTGATGTGTTTTCATTCGTCACGCCTGGATGCAAGGATGAATGACAAAGGAGAAGCAATACTGTATGCTGAACAGGATGACAGCACCTGGGATACAGACCTTATTCGCAAAGGAGAATATTTTTTGCATTGCGCCTCAACAGGAAATAGCATTTCAAAATATCACCTGGAAGCAACCATTGCATACTGGCACACGCACAAAGCCGATACTAAAGAAAAATGGGAAGCTATTTTACAACTCTACAACCAGTTATTGCAAATTGAATATTCACCCATTGCTGCATTGAACCGCACTTTTGCACTTTCAAAAGCGAATGGTAAAGCAGCAGCCATCATCGAAGCAGAAAAACTGCGGTTAACAACCAATCAATATTATTACGCCTTGCTGGGAGAATTGTATACCGGCATTGATAATGAAAAGGCAAAGCAAAATTTTAAAAAGGCATTTGAACTTGCTAAGACACAGGCGGAAAGACAGGTGCTGCTACGTAAGATTAATGAGTTGTACTGATGAATTGCAGGATATCAGATATCAGCAATCAGATGTCAGCTGTTGTAATAAATGAGGGTCTAATTTTTCTGCAATGCGTTATAAACTTCGAGCTATTGTTGACCAGCTGATTTCTGGTATCTGATTTCCGACTTCCAGAATAAAAATATTTCCTACCTTTTAGCAGAATTAAAAAGGGAATGACCCAACCCTTTTAAGGTTTCACACAGTTATTGGTATTGCAATCAATCATCATTAAAACGAATCACGTGAAGCATTTTGTACCCATCCTGCTATTCATTAGCCTGTTTTCATTTACCGCAAAATCGCAATATGTAACCATTCCTGATCCTGCTTTAAGAGATTTCATGTATGGTGTTGCTCCTTCCTGCTTCAATGGGGCCAATATGCTGGATACTACCTGTCCGGGCATTCTAAATCAAACAGAACTTATGCTTTTCAGCCAGGTTCCTGCTATTACAAATTGGGACGGGTTTCAATATTTTAAAAATTTACAGGTACTTAATATTATGACCAGTGGGATACCAACAATCCTTCCTGCTTCATTACGAAAACTAACTGTATATTACGTAGGTGGAAATCTCCCGGACCTACCCGCCGGGCTCACTTACCTGAGTGTCCAGCAGAATAATCAAATGACATCTTTGCCTGCATTACCAGCATCACTTGTTTACCTGTATTGCAATGGTAATAACGCTTTGACTACAATCGGCCCTTTACCGGCTTCCTTAAAATACCTCGATTGTTCTGATAACACAAACCTTACTTCATTGCCGGCTTTGCCAAATTCGTTGGATACTTTAAAGTGTTTTTGGACACGTATAACAACGCTCCCGGCATTGCCTGCCAGTTTGAAATACCTGGATTGCAATTCGGTTGGTGGGCTAACATCATTGCCGGCGTTGCCAGCGCAGTTGAAATACCTGGATGCCTCATACAACAATTATGGTATTACTGCTATACCTTCATTGCCGGCACAACTTGAATACCTGAATCTTACCGACGGAGCAAGCGGGATATCAAGCCTGCCAACTTTACCATCAACTTTAACCACGCTTAACGTAGGTAGCATTGGCCTGGCATCTTTGCCAACTTCGCTGCCAGCAGGTTTAATAAATTTTACCTGCCAGGGCAACCAGCTTACATCTTTGCCAACTTCCCTGCCGGCAGGTTTAATAAATTTTTCATGCGACCATAATCAACTTTCTGTTTTACCTGCGATACCGGCCGGTGTTACAACTTTTTCCTGTTCAGGTAACCAGCTTACATCTATTCCAACATTACCACCTGCATTGACTTATTTTGATTGCGCAGGTAATCTGTTGACGAGCCTTCCTGCATTGCCAAACACGATCACCAACTTTTATTGCAATCATAACCAGCTCACAAGTTTACCCTCAGTTCCGGCTTCAGTTGTCTGGATGTATTGTAATAACAATCAACTTACAAGTCTTCCGCCATTACCAAATGCCATTCAACACCTTTGGTGTCATGAGAACCAATTGTATTTTTTGCCGGCGTTGCCGGCATCATTGGTTGATCTTAAATGTTATTTCAACGATCTAACCTGCCTGCCGGTAATACCTGAAGCGCCATTCATGGGATTTTCAATGGATATCTGGATTGATGACAACGTCACATGCATACCCAATTATGGTAAGATCTCTGGTATTAATGTTCTTCATCCTAATTTAACTTCGGATTATTATTCGACCGGCTTTCCACCATACTTCCCGTTATGCAGCGCTGTAAATAATATAAATCATTGCGATGCATTTCCTTTAATGGCGGGACAGGTTTTTAACGACAACAATAATAATGGTACCAGGGATGCCAATGAACCTTACAGGTCCAACGTAAAAGTTGAATTGTCGAATGGCGCTTTTACATTTACCAATAGCAATGGTTATTACGAGATTCCTGCGCCTGATACAGGAACTTATACAATCACTGTTACGCCTCCTATTTATTATACATCAGTTCCATTGCAATACAATTATCATTTTACTTCTTACGATACATTGGTAACAGGTGATTTTGCGTTGCAGGCAACAACCACCATTGATAGTTTATCAATTGGCATTACAAACGTGAACTTTGCAAGACCCGGTTTTCAATTCCCTTATGTGATCGCTTATAGCAATGGAGGTACCACTACATTATCGCCCAATATTGTTTTGAATTATGATAATACAAGATTGATCTATGATTCAAGTTCCAATGCAGCTGTGATCAATACAGGTAACAGTCTTACGTTAGCTGAACCAGGTTTTGTTGCAGGTGCGCAAAATAATTTTGTTGCTTATTTCAGGGTAAATCCCGCTGCTGTAATTGGTGATTCATTAAGAGCATATGCACATATCAGCGGTGGTACAGCTGCTGCGTCTGATAGCAATGTTGTAGCTATAAGAGGTGCTTATGATCCCAATGATAAAACAGCCACGCCAAAATTATTGCCTTCACAAGTTATTAATGGAGATTATATTAATTATACGATACGTTTTCAAAATACAGGTAATGATACGGCTTTCAATGTAGTTATAACGGATACGCTCAATGCCTTTTTACAAACAGCATCTTTACAGGTTTTAAATACATCTCATCCTTGTAAGATAACCGTAAAAGACAATATTGTTTATTTTGAATTTATAAACATACTGTTGCCTGATAGCAATGTAAACCAATTTAAGAGCCATGGTTATGTAAACTTCAGGATAAAACCACAAAGCAATCTTGTGATCAATAATACAATTCCAAATTATGCAGCCATTTATTTTGATTACAATAGCCCTGTAATTACCAATACGGCTATTACAACAATTGTTGATCCATCAACTGTTCCATTAACGTTGATTTCGTTCACGGTGAATAAAGCAATAGGTTCAACAGCGAATGTTTACTGGCAAACATCCAATGAATTAAATGTGAATGGTTATAATATTGAAATGAGTAGCGATGGCCGCAATTATAAGAACATCGGCTTTCAAAAAGCGAGGGGGAACCAGTATGATAGTTATACAAGATCAGTTGCTATTCCCAATAATGATGTGTTGTATTTCCGTTTAAAGATGATGGATATTGATGGCAATTATAATTACAGTAATATCGTGACCCTGAAAAATGATAAAACGAATATCGCATTTAGCTTTTTAAGTAATCCTGTTAAAGATGAATTAAGTATTTCAGTAAATGATGCTGATCTGAAAAATACGGTTGCAAAAATTTACAATGCACAGGGAGGGCTTGTAAAAACGATCCTGTTGCAACACGATGTTGAAACAATCGATATCAAATCACTTCCTGCCGGTACTTATTATTTACTAACATTGAAGGGAAGCAGGCAGTTTGTGGTCATTAAATAATTGAATAAGCCTGGTCATTTTATTAAGTATAAATAGATGAAAAATTTTCTATCAATCTTACTATTCATTTCGGTGTTTACGTTTTCTGCAAAAGCACAATATGTAAATGTTCCGGATCCGCGATTAAAAAGCAACCTTATGCAAAGTTTTCCCGATTGCTTTGATGGATCAGGTATGCTTGATACTGTATGTGCCGCAACAAAAACATTTTTCTCTCCTCCCGGGGGCGGAGCACCGATAACGAACTGGGATGGGTTTCAATATTTTAAAAACCTGGATACGATCTGGATGGATTTTGTAGGGCATAGTTCCTTCCCAACAGTTTGGCCTGTCGGGTTAAAATCGTTGTCAACAGGATATTCAACTGTGCCGACGGCGCTGCCAACCTTGCCCAACGGCTTGCTGGAATTAAATTGCGAGGGTGCAAATATTATTTCGTTGGGCAGCCTGCCTAACAGCCTTATTCATTTAACCTGTAGTCGTAATTACTCGCTCCATAATTTAGGTACATTACCGACTTCGCTTCAAAGCCTCGCATGCGATTATGATTCTTTGGCTACATTATCAACATTACCTGTAAACCTGGCACGTTTAAACTGTTCCTTCAACCAACTTACTGCATTACCCGCACTTCCCAACCCAATTACTTACATTAATTGCTCCAATAACAATCTTACCGTTTTACCTGCATTGCCGGCACAACTGCAACAGCTTTGGTGCGAAAACAATCATCTTTCTACTTTACCGTCATTACCGTCAAACCTGGAAAGGATCAGTGCAAATGAAAACGATTTTACTTCGCTTCCTGCATTGCCTGCATCTTTAAAGAGCCTTGAAGTTGCCGGTAGTTTACTTACAGCATTGCCTGCATTGCCTGCAGGTTTACAGGGTTTAACTTGTTATATCAACCAGCTTACAGCTTTGCCTGCATTACCTGCAACGCTTGGCAACATTCAATGTGGCAATAACCAACTGACAAGCTTACCCGCACTTCCTGATAGCCTTACTTATTTTTCAGTAGATGGCAATCCACTTATAAGCCTTCCGGCTTTGCCTGCACGGCTACAATATTTAACTTGTAGTAACTGTAATTTATATAGCCTGCCGGCCATACCTGCAAGTTTACAATCAATGTCGATTTACAGGAACCATATTACATGTCTGCCCTATATACCGTACATGAACAATATTACCATGGATGACCAGATCGGCTGCGTAGCTAATTTGAATTACTATATGATCTCTGTATTGGATGCCAATCAGAATCAAACCGATTATCGTAGTGCAACAAACCCTTACCCGCTTTGCAGCGCCATCAATAATGTGAACCAGTGCGATGCTTTTCCTGTAATGACAGGTTATGTTTTTAATGATAATAATAATAACCTTATTAAAGATGCCAATGAACCTTACAGGCCAAATATAAAAGTGCAATTGTCGAATGGCGCTTTCACATTTAGCAATAGCAATGGTTTTTATCAACTGCCAGCTCCTGATACCGGAACATATACAATAACCGTTACACCTCCCAATTATTATACATCGGTTCCATTGCAATACAATTATCATTTTACTACTTATGATACATTGGTTACAGGCAATTTTGCATTACAGGCAACCGCAACAGTTGATAGTTTATCTGTTGATATTACACAGGGGAATGCCGCAAGACCAGGTTTTGCATTTTCATATAATATTGCTTATTCAAATGGAGGTACTACTACGTTGTCGCCGAATATTGTTTTTAATTATGACAACACAAGACTCACATATGATTCAAGTTCAAATGCAGCTTTGATCAATACCGGTAATAGCCTTACTTTATCAGAGCCAGGCTTTGTTGCCGGGCAGCAGGATCATTTTGTTGCATATTTTACTGTAAATCCTGCTGCTGTTATTGGTGATACACTCAGAGCTGGTGCACATATTAATGGGGGAGCCGCAGCTGCTGCCGATAGTGTTTTTATTGTTATAAGAGGCTCATATGATCCCAATGATAAAACAGCAACGCCAACATTGTTTCCCGAACAGGTGATCAATGGAGATTATATTAATTACACGATCCGTTTTCAAAATACCGGAACTGATACTGCTTTCAACATCGTCATAACGGATACGCTCAATGCCTTTTTACAACCTGCATCTTTACAGGTTTTAAATACATCTCATCCTTGTAAAATAACTGTAAAAGGCAATGCTGTTTCTTTTGAATTTTTAAATATACTGTTGCCCGACAGTAATGTAAATCAATTTAAGAGCAATGGTTATGTCAGCTTCAAAGTAAAACCACAAAGCAATCTTGTTATCGGCAATAGCATTCCAAACAAAGCTGCCATTTATTTTGATTACAATAGCCCTGTAATAACAAACACTGCCATTACGGCGATTATAGATCCATCAACCGTTCCATTAACATTAATTTCATTCACGGTGCATAAAGGACCGGGTTCAACTGCAAATGTGTATTGGCAAACATATAATGAGCTCAATGTGAATGGTTATAATATTGAAATGAGTACAGATGCCCGCAATTATAAGAGCATCGGTTTTGAAAAGGCGAGGGGAGATCAATATGATAGTTATACAAGATCAGTTACCATTCCGAATAATGATGTATTGTATTTCCGGTTGAAGATGATGGATATTGATGGCAATTACCGTTATAGCAACATTGCGATCTTAAGGAATGATAAAACAAATACTGCATTCAGCTTTTTAAACAACCCGGCTAAAGATGAATTGAATATTTCAGTAAATGATGCTGATCTGAAAAATACGGTTGCAAAAATTTACAATGCACAGGGAGTGCTTGTAAAAACGATCTTGCTGCAACATGATGTTGAAACAATCGATATCAAATCACTTCCTGCCGGTACATATTATTTGGTAACACTGAAGGGTAGCAGGCAGTTTATAGTTATTAAATAGTCCCTTCAGCAAAATGTTTGTGTGAAATGATTAATCAATGTTTTTAATAAACTAAAAAGTACATTATGAAAAATTTATTTAAAGCAACGGTTCTGTTAACTTGTTTTGCAATAGCAATAGGGCTTATTCAAATCAGTTGTTCAAAATCCGATGCCCAGCCAAGTTCAGGCAATAATCAAAACAATAGCCAAAATAATAATCAAAACTCAACAACTTCACAAGCCGGTAAGATATTATTTTCTAAAAATAGTGCAACAGGTTTGGAGGTCTGGATCATGGACTATGATGGAAATAATGCAGCGCAGGTACCAATTGCTTTGCCAACAAATGTCAACATAGCCAATACAGGTCAAAATTTTTCTATCCGGATTTCTCCCGATGGAACGAAAATATTTTTTATCGGATATGACAGCACAAGTTCTCCTGTATTCTTTTCTATATACTCATGCAATGTGGATGGAAGTAATGTTCAGTTAATAAGATCTGCCGGAACAAACGAATCTCTTAATATCGGATCAGTTTATTAAATATTATTTTAGTAGTGGGCAGGCAGTTTGTTGTTATAGAATAAAAATCAAAGTAATAAATCTACACGATGAAGAAAGCTATTTTATTTTTCCTGTTTTCTTATTGCATCGCAACATCATGGGCACAGGTTGGTATTGGGACTACCACACCTGTTCCCAGTGCCGCACTGGAAATAAAAGATACAACAAGAGGTTTACTGATACCCAGGATGACGATGATTCAAAGAAATGCAATTTCAACCCCGGCAACAGGGCTAATGGTATATCAAACCGACAGTACAAAAGGCTTTTGGTATTTTGATGGCGCAGTTTGGAAAAATGTAAATACAACTTCTGCAAATCCCAACTATGGAGGGAAACCGGTATTAATTCTTTCAGATAGCCTCACAAATGCACAGGCAGCAGCTAAAGTAGCAGCAGAGTTTGGCCCGAATACGCAGGAGATAAGAATAAAAAATTGTATAAACCTTACTTATGTGGACCTGTCGATGTTTACCACTGTAAGCTCTATTACTGTTACGGATAACCCGGTATTGCAAATTCTAAATCTTAGCAACCTGAAGATCTGTAATGGTTATTTTAATTTTAATAATTGCCCATTACTGACCACACTTAATTTGAATTCGTTGGAGAAAGTATATCATATGAGTGATTTGGAGAGTATCGCATTTTATTTCAATAATGTAAAATTGAGTTCCATTGACTGTCCTAATCTTAAAGCTGTTCTTGGAACAATGCAGATTACCAACAATTCGTATCTTACTTCACTTTCGTTTCCATTGCTTTCAGCAAATTTAATGTACCTATTTGTATACAGTAATGTTAATCTTCAAACCATTTCTTTTCCTTCATTAACAAAGATCGGGGTAATGACGATCACTACTAATAACGCATTAACTTCAATAAATATGTCATCTTTATCTGGGTTCACATTAGGCATTACCCCAGCCGGTACTGTTGAATCACGAATATCGCTTTGCCCGCACCTTACTACAATAGTATTCGGTAATATGGTCACATTTTACAACCTGGGTTTTGGAACGTATGGAAGCACTGCATTATCAGTTGCCACGGTAAATGACCTATTGCATTCATTTGCATCAATGAATCCGCCTGTATCAGGAAAAACGTTCCGCTTCAGTGGCCAAACTCCCCCGGCGCCTCCCAGCGGTCAGGGGATTACCGATAAGGCTTTTTTGATCGCACATGGTAATTCCGTACAAACAGATTGACCTATTCAAATAAGTAATCCTGTAAGAGGAATATTGAGCATTCTCCGCTCAATGGTATTTAAAAAATGTATTACAGCTAATAATAAATAAGGGTGTTTTCACCCTTGTATTTTTTTAAATAATAAATAGAATAAGAATATATTCGTCCTTTATTCTTTCTCATCCGTAAAAACAACGCATATGAAATGCAGAATCTATTTCCTGCTGGTTTTATCAATTGTTTATTTCAATGTACAGGCACAGGCACCGGCTGCAGCTGAAAAAATTCCGTTCAATCCTAAAGTAAAGAGTGGGCAGTTGCCGAATGGCCTTAAATATTTTATCCTGCAAAATAAAAAGCCGGAAAATAAAGTTGAGCTTAGGCTCGCTGTGAATGCCGGGTCCATTTTGGAAGCAGATGATCAGCAAGGATTGGCTCATTTTATGGAGCACATGAATTTTAATGGGCTGAAACATTTTCCGCACAATGATATCGTACACTACCTGCAAAGCGTAGGTGTAAAGTTTGGTGCCGATCTGAATGCATATACAAGCTTTGAAGAAACCGTGTATATGCTGCCAATTCCTACTACAGATAAAGCAGTTGTTGACAAAGGTTTTACCATTCTTGCCGACTGGAGCCAGGATGCATTGCTTGACCACGACGAGATCGACAAAGAAAGGGGCGTGGTACTGGAAGAAAGCAGGCTCGGTAAAGGTGCCGACGACAGGATGATGAAAAAATACCTTCCTGTTATGTTGAACGGATCCATATATGCACGCAGGATACCTATTGGTACCGATGAAGTGTTGAAGAATTTTAAGTATGAAGTGATAAAACGTTTTCATCATGATTGGTACAGGCCCAATAATGAAGCGGTGGTGGTAGTAGGTGATATTGATCCTGCTGAAGCAGAAAGACTGATCAAAGAAAAATTCAGCGGGTTTAAAAATCCTTCTCCTGAGCGGCCACGCGGCAGCGTTATAGATATGCCTGCAAGAAAACAAAGCCAGGCAATGGTAGTTACTGATAAAGAGGCCAATTATACATTTATACAGATCATTGGCAAAAGCACAAAATCAAAAGTTGAAACAACTACAGCCGATTACAGGGAAAATATTGTACAGAATCTTTTTAACAGCATGCTTGCTCATCGTTTCGAAGAACTGAAGAACTCGGCAACTCCTCCGTTTATTTTTGGTGGAGGTGGAATCAATGGTGGCTGGGTAAGAGGTTGGGAATCTTTTGGTGCTGTTGCAGTATGCGGTACAAAACAGGTTAAGAATGCAGTTGATGCATTGGTAACAGAAACCATGAAAGCAAAGAAATTTGGTTTCACCGCTGCTGAACTGGAAAGAGCAAAAGCAGAAACGGTTTCACAATACGAAAGTATGAATGCAGAAAAAGATAAGACAGAATCCGGCCAGTTGGTGGATGAGCTTGTGCGACATTTTCTTTCGAAGGAATGTGTGCCTGGCATTGGTTGGGAGTATGAGTTCACCATAAAATCTTTACCTGGTATCAGGCTGGAAGAAGTAAATGCTGTTGCGAAAAAAATTGACATCGATAATAATTTCTTTGCATTGATCACTGCAAAAGAAGATCCTGCTCTACCAAAAGATGCTGAACTTCTTGATTGGGTGAATACAGCTGTGAAAGCGCCTGTAGCCGCATATGCTGAAACAAAACTTGCAGCTTCATTATTGAGCAAACAGCCAACTGCTGGCACTATTACCAAAGAAGAAAGCAATACAAAGATTGGTACAACCACTTACACACTAAGCAATGGCGCCATCGTTACAATAAGGCCAAGTGATTTCAAGAACGACGAAGTGTTGATGAGTAGTTTAAGAATGGGGGGAGCCAGTTTGTATGAAGGAGCAGATTACCAGAGTGCCACTTTTTCAAACAATGTTGTTGAAGAAATGGGGTATGGAGATTTTTCAAATACAGATCTTGAAAAATTCTTATCGGGTAAAAAAGCTTCTGTGCAAACTATTGTTGATGATTATACAGAACACGTAAGTGGTAACTGCAGCGTGAAAGACCTGGAGACGATGTTCCAGCTGATCTATTTAAAATGTACTGCACCAAGAAAAGATGAAACCGCTTTTAAGTCTTTTGTAAGCAGGGAGAAGCAGCAATTGGAGTTAATGATGCAAAGTCCTGAATTCGCATTTGCCGAAAATACTTACGTTGACCTGTACCAGCATCATCCACGTGCTCATATCAATGCGGTGCCTGCTGATTTTGATGCGATCAATATTGATCATGCCATTGATTATTATAAACAAAGACTTGGAAGTATGAATGGTATGCACTTTTATATTGCAGGCAATATCAAGGCAGATGAGATAAAATCATTGCTGGAAAAATATATTGCAAGTTTACCCGGCGGCCCGATCAATACAAGTTACAAGGATATTAAAATGATCGCAAAACCAGGCATAAATACATTTACTTTTAAAAAAGGCAAAGAGAAGAAAGCAATGTTGCAGCATTATATTTTCAATGATGCAAAATTCGATGTTGATGATAATTTTTATCTTAACTTTTTAAACGAGGTCATCAACAATAAGATCGTTGATACCATACGTGAAGCCATGGCCGCTATTTATGGAGGCGGCATAGGTGGTTCAATACAAAAGATACCAGCAGAGAAATACATGTTGGTATCACGTTTCCCATGTGTGCACGAAAATGTAGATAAAGTTGATAAAGCATTCTGGCAGATCATTGAATCCGTTAAAAAGAGCGGTGGTATTACTGATGGCGATGTAGAGAAAGCACGCAAGCCACTGGTTGAAAAAAATAAAGTAAGGATAAAAACAAATAATTACTGGATCGGTATCATGCAGGATGGAGATAAGAATGGTTATTCTGCAGAAAGGGTATTGACCTACGACGAGCGCATCAATGCTATTACACCGGCAAAACTAATGGAGATCGCTAATAAGTATTATAAGCGTGATAATGTGTATACGGCGATCATGTTACCGGAAAATTAAAATAATTTTTTTTGAAAAGCTACTCATATGGGTAGCTTTTCCTTTTCATACTCAAAAAGAAATTCAACAGTATCAGCTTGCTGGCTTTTAAAAATTAGCAGGAAAAATTAATTATTATCATTTCCATAAGATTCAGTATTTATTCAGTCAATAGAATGTGATTGAATTTTATTTGAGGATGGTAACGATGTTAAATACGCTTTACTAAAAGTGTATTGTGGAATTGCCGGTCAAAATAATCGCAAAAAAAAATGTACTCATACATGAAAACTCACAAGTTATTTTTTATATTACTAAAAATAAAAATTTGATATGGGGAAAGAGTTTGTTTATTTGTTAGGAGCCGGAGCAAGTGCAGGTACAGCATCTTCATATGGCGACGACTCGATGCTCTCTAAATTTGAGGAAGAAAAGAATGAAAATAAAATAAAGCAGGTAATTCCCAGTGTTTATAACATGAGGTACAGGGTTGGTATTATGATAGAAAAAGTCAGTTCGGAAATTGAAGATGTGATTATCAAAAGAAATGAAAATACATTGTTGCTTAATGATAAAAAAAAAGAACTGATAAATGATCTTAAATGGTTTCATTACATGCTTGGAAGAGAACCTTACGTAGATATATTGGCTGAAACACTTTATAATACCAGCGTAGAAGAATATAAAAAGCTTACTAATATACTTTCTCTTTACCTCATATTTGAACAATGTTTTAATGGTGTGGATTTAAGATATAAGTCATTTATTACAACATTGATGTCTGCAAGTAAAAATGGTAATAGTTTGCCAAAAGGTGTAAATATCCTGTCATGGAATTATGATTACCAGTTGGAAGAAGCCATGGTTGAAAAACGTAGAATTTTTGCAAATAAGGAATCGATCATAGAAAAAGTGTTAGGCCATATTTTTATACGAAATAGCGCTTTTTTTGACGAGGTACAGAAGGTAAATAAGATTGATTTTCCAATAATTAAATTAAACGGTTGTTCTGCTACTTTAATCGATAAAGAAAATTCAGATACGGTCAGTTATATCCCACAACTAATATTAACATCGTCGCCATACCAGTATAAAATTGAGGAGCAAAAAAAAAGGCTTGAATTTATTTATAATATAATTCTGGAGTATTATTTACAACTCAAATCTGAAATTGGGGAGCATCGTCCCAGTATCAGTTTTGCCTGGGATAAATCCAAGCAAAGTCTTAGTAGTACTCTTTCAAAAGTAGAATTTCTCAAAACATACGAGGTACTTATTGTTATCGGGTACTCATTTCCAAGTTTGAATTTTTATATAGATCGGGTAATAGTTAGTAGCCCTTTTTTGAAAAACATCTATGTTCAATGTCTTGAAAAAGATTTTAAATCTATCGAAAGTAGAATTATGAATTTGTGCAAGGACAATAAACCAACCATCACCCGGGTGAATGATGTAAATGAGTTTTTTGTTCCTTTTGAATTGCAGGAATACATTATGGAATATGAATAATTAGCTTATGGTATATAATATTTGGAACGATCAGAACAAAGATCCAAAGGAACTATTTAAAGAATTGGCCGGTGCATTTCAAAAATCAGGTGACATAATCAGTGACCCCAAGGTTTTTTTTAATGTTCCTGAGAATTATTCAGAATTAGAGAGAAGGTTATCTGAAAATTTTAAAGAGAATGCTGCAAATAATTCCGAAAGGAATATGTCGGATATATTGGGAACCCCGGATGATTTTGTTTTATTTATTGAAAAAACAATCGGCATAATTGATATCGGTTTGGATTGGTTCCAGGATCTAAGAAAACAACAGATTTTGCTGCAAAAAGGACTGATAAATGAAATTGTTAAATCACTTGAAATACCTGATCACTTAAAATCTTTTGAATTCGATTTTCGCCAGGGGCTCTCTTATTTTCAACTGCTTTATCAAAACCCGGAGTATTTAAAAGATGCACAAAATGGCCTGGATAATCTAAAGGGGCTGAAAGATAAATTAAAACATTCGTACCTGTATTTCTATAACGGCATGCTTAAATTTTATTATGAGTTTAATTACAGCCTGGCGCTCGATGAATTTAAGAAGGCAACATTTTATTCTAATGCCTTTTATAACAAAAAAATAAAACTCGATAGCCATTATGAATATGCCAAGATATTGCACCTCATGCGCTATTTTAGTGATTCTCTTGTTCAGTCAGATGCAGCGTTCAAAACAGATGAGAATTTCAAAGATGCTCTTTTTCTAAATACTAAAACATGTATTTTATTAGGTGAGGATATAGAATATACAAACAAAATAGAGAAAAATATTTTGTCCTTGTTGAAAAACAATGAATACTATATTAAAATACTCTTCGATAATGATTTTTTACATAATAAAACAGTAATTAATACGCTTGTAAAGATGCGGGACGAGATGAACGGCATGTTTCGAAAGGAATTTGAAACGTTTAGAAATGAATGCAATAACGCTTGTAGCATTCATTTTCCACAGGAAGTTAAGAGTATTGAGGACGAAATGAATAAAAACACTATTTCCGGGTGTTATTTTGCGCAACAAAAATGTAACAATTTAAAAGAGGAAGTCAATAAGCTTAGGAAGAAAAATATTGAATCACTGCAATCTCTTACTCAAAATTTAAACTATTATAAAAGTAGTTTATTCAATGATAGCCTAAACTTAAAAGAATTTGAATTATTAGTTTCTGAAACTCAGTCTAAGATTAACAATTATGAATTGGCAGAAGGTGGTTTCTTTTATGAGTTTAGTGCTTTAGAGTCTGAGTATGAAAAAATAAAAGAAATTAGAGATAAGGATAGTAAAAAATACCCGGGATTTCCTTATCGCAAATATCCAACTGAAGAAAGTTATTATAATGCTTTGGCCGAACACATTAAAGAATTGAACAAAGAAGAGGCATCATGGAATAAAAATATTACATCAGGTTTAGAAAATTTATTTGAAGCTTCCTGGGTTTTTTCTATTTGTTTTTGTTTAGCAATTGCTGCAATGTATTATAGTAGCAGTATCAGGCACTTCCTTAATATTGATGAATGGGTTGATAGCCTTTCCAATTTTGGTGTTGTAGCTTTTTATGTATTGTCTTTTTTGGCTATAGTGGTAACACCTCCATTTATAATCGCGTTATTATTGGCTGCAATTTATACCATCATCAGAAAATTTATCCCAAAATATAAATAATGTTTTATGTTGCTGCAATAAAAAAATAACGCACATAGCAATAATTATTTTTTTACAACTTTTCTCACTTCCGGCGCAACCTTGGTTCCGAATAATTCAATAGACTTCATTATTTTCTCATGCGGCATATCACCCAAACTCATCTGTGCAAGGAAGCGGGTATTTTTAAATAATTCGTGTTCAAATAATATTTTATCAATTACCTGTTGCGGGCTGCCTACTAATAATGCTGCCTGGGGTGAACGGGCATGATCAAATTGCTGGCGGGAGAGTGGTGGCCAGCCGCGTTCTTTGCCGATTCGGTTCATTACACCTGCATAAGAAGGATAAAATTCATCACCCGCTTTTTGTGAATCTGCGGCTACATATACATGTGAGTTGATGCCAACCTGTAGTGTTGCAGGATCATGACCTGCTTTTTCAGCGGTCTTTCTATAAAGGTTGATAAAAGGAACAAACTGTTCCGGCATGCCACCAATGATCGCCAATGCAAGCGGGATATTCAGTGTAGCTGCTCTTACTGCAGATGCAGGTGTGCCACCTGCTGCGATCCATATTGGTAGTTTGGCCTGCAGTGGGCGGGGATAAATACCAAGCTTATCAAAAGATGGCCGCAATTTTCCTTTCCATGATACAACCTCGCTTTCATTTAATTTCAATAACAGGTCAAGTTTTTCTGAAAACAATTCATCATAGTCATCAAGATCATATCCAAACAAAGGAAATGACTCAATAAAAGAACCACGTCCAACCATGATCTCTGCACGGCCATTTGATAACTGGTCAACAGTTGCAAACTGCTGGAACACCCGAACGGGATCATCAGAACTCAACACGGTAACTGCGCTGCTAAGCTTTATGTTTTTTGTTGTAACTGCTGCGGCAGCCAATATTGTTGCCGGTGACGATATGGTATAATCAGGGCGATGGTGTTCACCGATTCCAAACACATCAAGGCCCAGTTCATCAGCCAGTTTTATTTCTTCCATCAAATTTTTAATACGCTGATGGGTAGCCGCTGATCTGCCCGAAGAAGAATTCAAAGCAATATCTGCAAATGTGTATAAACCTAATTCCATACTGATTTGGAAATTTGGAGATTTGAAAATTTGGAAATCACCTCATGTTGAAGGCCTTGTCAACCTTATTAACCTTATTAACTTTTCAACTGCACTACGCCTCACTAACAACAAGATCCGCTTCCTTCACCACATGCATTGTTCTCAACTTCTTCTTAAACATTTTGCTTACCCGGTACACAAAGAAAACGCCTAGGCAGCCAATTACAATGATCACGTAACCCACCGTGTTATAATGTTCAATGGGACTGAACTTATCTTTTTGTACAACGATCATTCCTGCAACAGCAGCAGCAACGCCACCGGCTATCTGTTGCAATGAAGCATTGATGCTCATGAATGCGCCACGGTCGGATAGTTCCGGTACCGCACTGATCATTGCTGACGAAGGTATCATACGACTCATGATACCCATCATCATCAGTACATTAAAAATAACCACTTCCCAAAGTGGTGTTACCGAAAGGTTGGTATAGATCACACACATCACCATCATCCATACTGAAGCGATGGCAAATATGGTGAACTTATCAACCCTGTCACTTAATTTTCCAATGATGGGCATGATGATCAGTGAACTTATACCAGAAACCATGAACAATATTGGCAGTTGTTCTTTAGTGATATGAAGGTTGTTGATCGCAAACACACTACCAAAAGGCATCATCATAAAACCACCAATGGAGAGAAGTGCTGTTGCCGTAAATCCAATACGGTAATCACGTTTTATAACGGTGTGCCATAAGTGGGTAAATGCATTTTTGTCGTGCTGTACAGCAAGGTGTGAAGTAACAGGTTTTAGTTTTACAAATATTAATACTGCAATAATGATCGCCAGTATAGCAACCATAAAAAATGTTGCTTCCCAATTTAATGCATTTGCCAGAAGCAAACCAATAGGCACCCCCAACACCTGGCTGGCGCCAAATCCCATTTGAACAAAACCCATTACTCGTCCCCGTTGTTGCAATGCAAAAAGATCGCTGATAATGGCCATGGAAACAGAACCAATTACGCCGCCAAACAAGCCAGTAATGATCCTTGCAATTACCAATGCAACATACGAGTGCGCCATACCACAAAAGATGGTGCCCACAATAAAACCACAATAAAAGAAAAGTAATAATTTTTTACGATCAAACCTGTCTGCAAATCCTGCCGTCAACAGGCCTGATATTCCGGCACTGAATGCATAGGCTGATACGGCGATACCAAAACCTGCGGGTTTAATGCTTAATGATTTCATCAACATGTCTCCCAATGGCGACATGATCATAAAATCGAGAATCACGGTAAACTGTGTAACAGCGAGGATAAATATTACCAATTTCTGGTAGCCGGTGAATGGAATGACTTCTTGTTTTTTCTTTTGCATACTTTCTTAGACGATCTTAAACACGTTATATTTTGAATGTGGCAAAATTAATTCTTCATAGTTAATATGAGAGGAGAAATAGGTAAACGGTAAGATTACCAGGTTAAGTCGCATAAAACGGCGGCCAGTTAATTTGAAAATTTGATAATTTGAAAATGAAAAGAGCTTTTGCATCGTAATGCTGGTAAATTTGTACTGCCTTCATCAACACATTTTCAAATCTTCAAATTAAATTGCAGCAATGGTTAACAAATACAAAATAGCAATCCTCGGTATCGGTGGAGTTGGCGGTTATATTGGTGCTAAGCTGGCTGTTCATTTCCGGGATTCAAAAGAGATAGACATTTTTTTTATTGCAAGAGGAGAGAATGAAAAGGTCATTAAACAAAACGGCTTAAAATTAATTGCAGGAAACAAAGAGACCATTGCACATCCTTCGGCTGTTACAGCTATTCCTGCTGAATTGGGGCCGCTAGACCTGGTTATCTGTTGCGTTAAAAGTTATCATCTTGAAGATAGTCTTGTAGAACTCAAACACTGTATCGGTTCCGATACTGTGTTTCTTCCTTTGTTAAATGGTGTTGATGCAACAGAAAGGACCAGGAAAATATTTCCTGTATCTACCGTTTTAGACGGTTGTATTTATCTTGTATCAAGATTGATTGCTCCCGGTGTTGTTGAACAATTCGGTAAGGTTCACCAGGTTTATTTCGGATCATATGAATATCCCGCTGATAAACTGCAAAAGATAGAAACGATTTTAAATGAAGCTGGCATTGATGCAGCGGTGATGCCCGACATTCGTGAAATATGCTGGGAAAAATTCTTCTTCATATCAACCATTGCGACACTTTCTTCTTACCTGGATGCAACCATTGGCGAAATACTTGGCAACAACCAATACAAAGAAAAGCTACTTGGTCTTATGACTGAACTCGAAACAATCGCAAGGGTAAAAGGCATATTGTTGCCAGGCAATATCATTAATGAAACGCTTGATAAATTAGCTACTTTACCTTTTGATACTGTTCCATCCATGCACACGGATTTTAAAAAAGGACATCATACTGAATTAAAATCTACAACAGGATATGTGGTGTCGTTAGGAAAAGCATTGCATGTACCCACGCCATTGTATGATGAAATGCTGGCAACTTTGAGTAAGAGGTCTGAACTGTAATTGTATGAACTATGATTTGTGTGATTAAATGAAGACTATGATTAAAATGATTTCAACTCATAACTCATTATAGGGTTTGTCTTTCCAGTACCACCAGTTTAGTTTTTCTTTTTCATGCTCTTTTTCTGTGACATAATACACCGCACAGCGAAAAGTATACAACATACAAATGTCGTGCGTTACACCTGAAAGTTTATTCAGCTTATCATATAATACAGACGGATCCTTTCCTTTGAGTTCATCAATGTTCCTGAATCCCATGTTCCAGAGATCAAGTGAGCAGGCTTTGCCAATGGAGGGGATGGTTTGAAACTGCTTAAGTATTTTTTCTTTGGTCATACATACGAATTGTAAATATTTAAAATATTTATTTTATAATTGTATATGCTTTACCAAAATTAAATGTGCCCGATGAAAACAATACAATTCATTCCATCCATTTTTTTATTTGCATCAATGAAACAGGTATTATTGTTACTTTTTATTTTCTTATCATTAAGATCTTACAGCCAGGAAAATCTAATGTTGTCCCCGGATTCTTTGATGAAAGTAAACAAGGTGAAGAAGGTTACAATGAGATCGAAGAATAAAAGTGGAACCGGAACAAGTATTTATTATTATAACAAAAGCGGTGAACTCGAAAAACATGAAACCCTGTTTCCCTATAGCAGCGATGTCGCTCTTGCCACAGATTATTATTTCGATAGTACCGGAAAAAAATATGCATCGCTCATGCACGGTGAGCCGATATCTACATGGAAGTTTACTCCCGGGTATCCCGATAGCCTGTTGTTTGAATACTATGAATATAATTCGAATAGAAAGATCAAACGGGCTTACAGGATGTATGCTTCAGGTAAAATAATGTATGAAGTAATATATGCGTATGAGCCAAAGACCACTACAAGGCGATCTTATAACGAACTGGGAAATTTAACGGGAGAGGATGTTTCGTTTTATGAAAAAGAACAGTTCATCATCAAATCAGTATCGAAGAAATATGATAGCATGGGTAAGCTTATATCTACTTTTACCCATGATTATACAAACACTTATAATCCCGAAGGACAATTAACGGAGGTCAGCTACCGGAATGATAGCTGTTCCTGTGTTGGTAAAAACGAATATTATGCAAATGGGTTAATTAAAAAACGTACGAATGTTGGTTGTAAATGGACAAAGAAGTTTACTTATAAATATTACAAGTAATTGTGTGAACTATGATTGATTTGTTTGTCTGAACTGTGATTAATCTGATTAAATGAAAACGATGATTATTTTAATAAACTAATCACAGTCTATCAAAAAGTCGAACAAATCATGGTTGAAAACTACACAAAATGCATCACAAATGCCGTTCCCTGTCCCTCTACAGATTGTACCTGTATCGTTCCTTTATGAAGCATTACAATTTGTTTGCAAAGACTTAATCCAATACCACTGTTATTCTTTTTTGTACTAAAGAATGGAATGAATATTTTTTCTACAACTTCTTCCGACATACCATGTCCGTTGTCTGCAACTTTTAAAACGATCTTTTTATCCAATGCCTGGTCGGCGCTCAATGCAATTTTGGGATGTTGTTTTTCTTTTACAGCTTCCAGCGCATTTACAATAAGGTTGATGAATACCTGTTCCAGTAAATTAACGTCTGCCTGCATTTGAAGATCGGGATTTTTTAAAATGATCTCGAGTTCAATTCCCTTTTGTTCAAATGTTGGTTGCATGAGGGAATGAAGGTTGGCAAACAACTCACGTACATAAATTTTCTTTAAACTCAGCGTCGTGATCTTGTTAAGATTACGATATGTTTCTGCAAACTTTAATAAACCTTCACTTCTTCTTTTAATGGTATCGATTCCAAGTTCCAGGTCTTCCACAGCATCATGCTGTATTTGCGGGCTCGCAAGTTGCAAACGATTCTTTAATGTTTCTGCAAGCGAAGAAATAGGTGCAATGGAATTCATGATCTCATGCGTCATCACACTCAAAAGTTTTTGCCAGGCTTTAGATTCTGTTTCATCCAATGCCTCATTTACATTCTGAAATGCAATGAGTTTGTATTTTTTATTATCTGTTTGAAATGCTGTAGCTGATAACAATGCTTTGAAAGAACTTTTTTCAAGATGTACAGTAGTAACTTTACTTTCGCCGGGCTTTAATGTATCAACCTGTTCAAATAAAGTTTTATCACGCCTTATCAGTGAACTGATCGTTTTTAAATAAGGAACTTCCATCATTCTCTTTAAAGTCTCATTCATCCAAACAACTTCACCGGTTTCTATTTCGTAAGAAAGTATTCCCGTATCTACCAACTCAAGTATCTTTTGTAAATACTGGTACTGCGTTTCTCTTTCCTTACTGATCACTTTAAATGTTGAATTGATCTCGTTGAATCCCTGGCGCAATGGCTGTATATCTGCAGATGCATGCTTTACATCAAAATACCTCGAGAAATCGCGGTAATGAACTGATTCAACGAACTGGTTCAACTCATCCTGTGTTTTTTTCTGGAACTTAAAGAAATCGATGAGCTGGTAGATCAATACAGGTGCTACCAACATTAACGGCAGCCAGTATTTTTCCACTAAGAAATACGCTGCAGCAAACAATACGATGAATAGTAATATCGTGCGGAGGATGATTCGACTGTAAGAATTTTTAAATATCAAGAGTCTTGTTTTTGAATTAAAAATTAATAATGGGAAATTAAAAATTAAGAATTAATAATTAAAAGACTCAGCAATATGTAGAAGCCATTAATTCTTAATTATTAATCCAGGAAGACTTAAATGTCATATTTACTTAAACGCCTGTACAATGCTGTTCTCGTTATACCCAACTCCTTCGCCGCTTTCGAAATATTCCCATTATTCTTTTCGATCACTTTTAAAATGATATTTTTTTCTACAGCGCTTAAGTTTGATTGATCTGTGATCGTTTCAACAGGTGCCGTTTCAATAGGAGAAAATAAAATGTCTTTTGATGAAAGCACAGGTTCATCCGCCATGATAACAGCTCTTTCTACTGCGTGTTGCAATTCTCTTACATTACCCGGGTAACTATAGTTCAATAATTTTTCTTTGGCAGATTTGTCAAAATCCAATTGAGGTTTCAAATATTTGCCACTGTAAATTTTGCTGAAATGTTTTGCAAGTAATAAAATATCGTTTCCACGTTTGCGTAATGGAGGTACAGTTATTTCTACAGTATTGATGCGATAGATAAGATCTTTACGGAAGCGGCTTTCGTCACCCAAATCTGTAATGGTACAATTGGTAGCACAAACCAACCTTATATCAATCGGATGTGGTTCGTTTGATCCAAGCCTTGTAACCATCCTGTTTTGCAGCACGCTTAATAATTTTGCCTGCTGGTGCAATGCAATATTGCCGATCTCATCTAAAAATAATGTTCCTGAATTGGCAGCTTCAAATCTTCCTTCACGATCGTCCCTTGCATCTGTAAATGCGCCTTTCTTATGGCCGAACAATTCACTTTCAAAAAGTGATTCGGTCAATGCGCCAACATCTACCTTAATGAATGGTTTTGAAACACGATATGAAAAATGGTGAATGGCTTTTGCGATCAATTCCTTACCCGTTCCATTTTCACCAAGAATTAAAATGTTCGCATCTGTTGGTGCGATCTTCTGAACCTTGTAAAAAATATCCTGCATTACTTCCGAATCACCCAGCAACTCATTTTCAAAAATTGAAGAAGGATTTGGCGTGCCGGGAGCACCTTTATTTTCTTTTCTGCGGATGGCTTCCTTGATGGTAGCGATCAGTTTTTCATTGTGCCACGGCTTTACAATAAAATCAAAGGCACCTTCTTTTAAAGATCGGATAGCCAGGTCGATATCGCCATAAGCTGTGATCATAATTACTGATGCTGTAGAACGAAATTCCTTGATCTTTTTGAGCCAGTAAATGCCTTCATTGCCGGTGTTGATAGAACTATTAAAATTCATATCAAGCAGGATGACATCGAAGTCCTGTTTGGCCAAAATAGAGCGGATATTTTCCGGGTTCTTTTCTGTTACAATTTCTTTTACTTCTGGCTTAAGTAAAAGGCGTACTGCTGTAAGTACATCTATATCATCGTCGATTACCAGGATGGAAGCAGTTTTTAGAGACATGTATATTTTTAAAGATTTATGCGGGCTACAAATCTAACAATATGCCACCAATATAAACTTCTGAAAATGAACGACTGCGGTTTAAGCTGCCTGTACATGTGTATCAAAACCGGACAGTTTTTGTCCGCTTGCGAACAGTTTCGTAAATGATTATTTCACTAAAACATTGAAAATCATATATGAAATGTTTTGGCATCCTATTGTATGATCATCTGCAGTCAAAAAAATATTGTCGTGGATAGAAAAATAGAAAAGAAAGGAATAAGTAAAAAAAAGCTGTACAGTATCATTGGAATTACTGCCATAATTCTGTTGATAGCTGGCAGCATTTTTTTTACTTCCGGCAAATCAAAGCTGAATGTGGAGGCAGAGCGCATTACGATCAGTGAAGTAAAGAAAGGCGCTTTCCAGGAATTCATTCCGGTGAATGGTGTTGTATTGCCACAAACCACGATTTACCTGGATGCAGTTGAAGGTGGCAGGGTAGAAGAAAAATATATTGAAGATGGTGCGATGGTAAAAAAGGATCAACCAATTCTGCGCTTATCCAATACAGATATTGAACTAAGCATGGTGAACCAGCAAACGAATGTATACAACCTGCTTACACAAATGCAGATCGCAAAAAATGCGGCCCAGCAAAACACTACGCAAAAACTGAATCAAAAAACAGATGTGGAGAGTGCTTACAAAGAAGCAAAACGCATATATGAGCTTGATAAATATCTGCTGGAACAAAAAGTGATCGGCATGCAGGAATTCAAGCAGGCTGAAAACAATTACAATTATCAGAAAGACAGGATGGACCTCACAGAAAAAATATTAAAGCAGGACGCTGAATCAAATACGCAACAGGTTACACAGGCACAGCAATCATATAAAGGTTCACAAAATACATTGGATGTAATGCGTAAAAAAATGGGTGATCTTATTGTAAAGGCGCCTGTTGATGGCCAGCTTACTTCTTTGGATGCAGAGATCGGCCAAAATAAAAACAGGGGCGAAAGATTGGGGCAAATTGATATTACCACGGGATATAAAGTAAGGGTTGACGTAGATGAACATTATATCTCCCGTGTATTTATAGGATTGATGGGACAGGCTACTATTGGTAGTGTAGATTATAAATTAAAGATCACAAAAATATTTACGCAGGTAAGCAATGGCCGTTTCCAGGTTGATATGTTGTTTGCCGATTCAGTACCGCAAGGTATCCGTCGCGGACAAACGCTACAGATACGTTTGGCACTGAGCGATGAAACGCAGGCATTATTACTTGCAAAAGGCGGTTTCTTCCAGCAAACAGGTGGTAACTGGGTGTATAAAGTAAACAATGATGGAACGACTGCTTATAAAGTTGATGTGCAGTTAGGTCGTCAAAATCCTGACTACTATGAAGTGTTGAGTGGTTTGCAGCCGGGAGATAAGGTGGTTACGTCCAGTTATGAGAATTATGGAACGATGCAGGAGCTTGTGATCAAGAAGTAGCGGGAAATCAGATGTCAGATATCAGAAATCAGCTTGCTTCTTTTCTGGTAGATGATCTCTAATAACAAGAGATAGCTGATTTCTGATATCTGACATCTGATATCCTGCACTCACAGTTTTTCACAATAACGATGAATCATTTTCCTTATTTGGGTTGTTTCATCAATTAGTTCTTTAAATAAAATTTCTGAAAGATAACCAAGGTCTTTGCTTAAGATTAACTGGTAATGAAGTTCGGATATTGAGCCTGCAGCAATAACAAGAAAACGCTTAAGCTCAGCATTCGAAAATCTTCCACAACCTTCAGCAATATTTGTAGGCACTGAAGAAGAGGAACGCCGCATTTGTGAGACCAGGCCGTAAATTTCTTCTTTCGGAAATGTTTTAGTCGCCTTGTAAATTCTTAATGTGAGTTGATGACTTCTTTGCCAAAAAGCAAACTGCTGGTAATCTCTCATAACTACGGATTTAATAAACTAATAAATTCAGAAACCAAAGCTGATATCTGATTGCTGAAATCTGATATCAAAATTAGAAACCTTGAATTAAAAAGAACCACCCGATCACTAATAAAACTTGAGTTAAACTAAATAAAAAACGACTGGTATGAAACTTATATTCCTCACCATCATTCTCGGCATAAACTGCTTATGTCCGTTGACAGGAAACAAATCTGCTTGCAAAAAAGACAACAGTAAAATTGCTTTAGCAGACAGCCCACTGAACTTTGGCTGCATTTACTTAATGAAATATTAAACACATATAAAATCAGGTTATGATAAACATTAAAGATCTGGAAAAAATTTACCGCACTGAAGATGTGGAAACAGTTGCGCTGAATAAACTTTCCTTCGAGGTTAAGCAGGGAGAATTTATAGCCATCATGGGACCATCAGGTTGCGGAAAATCAACCTTGTTGAATATCCTCGGATTGCTGGATGATCCTGATAGCGGCAGCTTCTTATTCAATGGAACAGAAGTGGCGCATTTCAACGAACGCAAGCGGGCCGATCTGCGCAAAAAGAATATCGGTTTCGTGTTCCAGAGTTTTAACCTGATAGATGAACTGACTGTGTTTGAAAATGTGGAATTGCCATTGATCTACCTCGGCGTAAGTTCTGCAGACAGGAAAAAAAGGGTAGAAGAAGTGCTGGATAAAATGCAGATCATGCATCGCCGCAATCACTATCCACAACAACTTTCCGGTGGTCAACAGCAACGTGTAGCCGTAGCGAGGGCAGTTGTTAATAATCCAAAACTGATCCTTGCGGATGAGCCCACAGGTAATCTCGATTCATCCAATGGTAATGAAGTAATGCAGTTATTGACCGACCTGAACGAATCAGGCACAACTGTTATCATGGTTACGCACTCGGAACATGATGCACGTTATAGCCACAGGATCATCAGGATGCTGGATGGACAGACGGTTATTGAAAATATAATGGTGTAGGGAATGCTGAATTATGAGTTCTGAATTCTGAATTGCTTAAAGTATAGCCATGAAAAATTAAGCTCTTCAATATACGGTCACTCATAATTCAGAATTCACAATTCAGAATTCAAAAGTATAGCCATGATTTACAATTATTTCAAGATCGCATTCCGTAACCTGGCGAAGTATAAATTCATTTCGTTCATTAATCTCTTCGGGTTAACAGTGGGGCTCACCTGCTGTTTTCTCATCCTTACTTTTATTTTACATGAAGTGAGTTATGATAAATACCAGCCTAAAGCAGGCCAGGTATACCGTATAACCAGGACATTCAATGATCCGCAAACCGGTAATGTAAATCTTAACTTAAGTACGATCGCCCCGGCATTTGGCCCTTTGTTACAAAATGATTTTAAAGAGATCACTGCAATGACACGTACATTGTCGAACGGCACAACACCTGTGCGTTTTGATGACAAGATGTACAACGAACAAAATGTTTTTTTTGCAGACGAACATTTCTTCGATTTTTTTAAAGCAGATATTACAGAAGGCAATTCCAAAAAAGCATTGAATGATCCTTACAGCGTGATGCTGACAGAGGCCGTTGCAAAAAAATATTTCGGTAATGAGGAACCTATGAATAAGGTCATCAGGGTCAACTTTGGTACTTATGTAGATTGTAAAGTAACAGGTGTATATAAATCTTTTCCATCCAACACACATTTTCATCCTGATATGCTTGTATCATTCAATACTTTGAATGATACACTTGTTTATGGTGCACAAAACTTAAGAACAAGTTTTGGTAACAATTCATTCTTTAATTATATACGGCTCCCGGAAAACTATGATCCTAAAAAACTGGAAGCGCAGTTCCCCGCATTTTTGGATCGTGCCATGGCAAACAGGAATAACAGGGGACCTTTCAAACCTTCACAGGGAACAAAACTGGCTTTGCAAAAGTTAACAGACATTCATCTCTATTCGCATACAGATTATGAAGCAGAAGAAAATGGAGATATGAAACTGGTATATATTTTTTCAGGCATCGCTTTGTTTATTTTATTGATAGCATGTATCAATTACATGAATCTTTCAACAGCACGTTCAACGTTAAGAGCAAAAGAGATCGGCATCAGAAAAGTTGCCGGTGCACAACGTAAAGAGATCATTATTCAATTCCTGAGTGAATCAGTTTTGGTATCATGGATCGCCATGTTTTTTGCATTTGGACTAACAGCATTGGTATTACCGGCACTAAACAAAATGTTGGGGCAACAACTTAGTCTAAGCATTTTATTGCAATGGCAGATCATTGTTCCTATAATAATCGTTCCATTTTTAGTTGGAATTATGTCGGGCATTTATCCTGCATTGTTCATGTCATCTTTTCAACCGGTAAAAGTGTTGAAAGGATTTTTGAAAGTAGGTGGTGGAAATATTTCATTTAGAAAAGTACTGGTTACTGCACAATTTGCCATTTCGATCATACTTATTATTTGTACGGCCATTGTGTTTAACCAGATGCGTTATATGCAAACAAAATCGCTGGGTTTTAACAGGGATCATATTGTTACGCTACCATATACCGCAGCATTGAATGATAAATTTGATGCATTTCGCACAGCATTAATTTCCAATTCCAATATTAAGAATGCAGCCCTTTCATCAAGAATACCAACAGGAAGATTGCTTGATGCAATGGGATCAAGTGTACAATCAGGTGATACACTTGCACCAATAACAGCAGATATTAAGTTTGTTTCTACCGATAAAGATTTTATTTCCACGTACGGAATTAAGATCGCTGCAGGTCGTGATTTTTCAAGAGATTTTACAACAGATACTTCCAACTTCCTTATCAATGAAGCAGCAGCAAAGGTTTTAGGATTTAAAACAAACCAGGATGCAGTTGGTAAAAACTTTGGTTACGGCGGCCGCAATGGAAAACTCATTGGTGTGTTCAATGATTTTCACTTCGAATCCATGCACCAGAAAATTGTGCCATTGGTATTGCTGATACCAAGGTCACCTGCATCTTATGGAAGGATATCCGTAAAGATTGCGGGAACAAATATTGCCGGCGCATTATCCCATGTTGAGAATACATGGAAACAATTCATGCCTGAAACACCTTATGAATATACTTTCCTCGACGAGAATTTCGACAACCTTTATAAAGCAGAAGAAAAACAAAGATCACTGGTAACCATTTTTGCATGCCTTGCCATATTCATCGCATGTCTTGGTTTGTTTGGATTGTCAGCATTTGCCATCACGCAACGTATCAAAGAAATTGGAATAAGAAAAGTTTTGGGAGCAAGCGTACCTGGTATTGTGCAATTGCTTTCAAAAGATTTTTTAAAACTGGTATTGATCGCAAGTGTCATTGCATTCCCCATCGCATGGTTCGCTATGAACAAATGGCTGGAGGATTTTGCATACCGTACAAATATTCAGTGGTGGATATTCATTGTAGCCGGTATCATCGCAACACTGGTTGCATTTGTAACCATCGCTTTCCAGGCGATAAAGGCAGCGAATGCCAATCCTGTGAAGAATTTGAGAACTGAATAGAGTTGTCAGCTTATAGCTTCAAGCCACAAGCTTCAAGCAATAAGCTGACCAATTATAAATGTATTTATTATTTATGGCTGCGACTTATAGCTTGCAGCTTACAGCTTGAAGCTTATGATCTATAACTATCTTAAAATTGCCCTCCGCAGCATCAGGCGAAATAAAATATCGTCTTTTGTGAACATAGCAGGCCTGGCTATGGGCATTGCGGCGTTCCTTTTATTGATAGAATATATCAGCCTTGAAAAAAGTGTAAATAAATTTCATAAAGATCTTCCACAGATGTATCGCCTGGTGAATGAAGATGCAACAGGTAAAACATGGATCGAAACAGAACCGGGTTGGGCAGCTATTGCCAAACAACGTTTCCCGGAGATAAAAAACTTTTGCCGTTTTGATGAAGAAACGGGCAATGAGGT
Source organism: Ferruginibacter sp. (assembly GCA_047601875.1). Taxonomy (GTDB): domain Bacteria; phylum Bacteroidota; class Bacteroidia; order Chitinophagales; family Chitinophagaceae; genus Ferruginibacter. The sequence continues at coordinate 5,049,866 of JASGIL010000001.1, forward strand.
AATTAGTGTAAAAAATACTGATCAGTCATTCAGCGAAACAAAAGTTGGTTATGCAGAAGGGAATTTCTTTCATTTTTTCAGTTTTCCTTTGATCGCTGGCAATGCAAATTCATTGAACAAGGCCAACATTGTTTTTCTTTCTGAAACGACTGCTAAAAAATATTTTGGCAATGCAAATCCACTTGACCAGGTAATGACGTTGAATAACCAGTTTGGTAAAACGATCTATACTGTCGGTGGCGTATATGCGGATATGAAAGAGAATTCTGACATACGTTACAATATGCTTTTTTCTCTCGAGACTTTGAAAAATCCTGCAAACCTGAATGATAATGATTGGGCCGCTACCGATAACCTGTCATCACAATACATCAATACTTATTTTTCTGTAAACAAGGGAACAGATACAAAAGCGCTTGAAACAAAATTGAACAGCATGCGCAATGAGCTGAAGAAAGATAAGGATGGCGTTCGCTTCAGGTTGCAGGCATTGTCAGATGTTCATCTTGGGAGTTCTTTGAATGATACGAACCCAACTGCTGCAAACCTGGAATACATTTACATGCTTGCTGGTATTGCGTTTTTAATTCTTGTAATAGCATGGTTCAATTATATTAACCTTTCTACTGCTAATTCCTTTAAACGTGCCAATGAAGTAGGTGTAAGAAAAGTGATTGGTGCCGGAAAAAAAGATCTTATCATTCAATTCCTTAGCGAATCATTGCTGGTTAACCTGCTTGGATTTTGTTTTGCACTGGTATTGGTGATGTTATTACAACCATTATTCAATAAACTTATTGGTAAAGAACTTTCTCTACAAACCATTGGTGATTCTGTAAGCTGGATATACGGATTGTTATTGCTGGTTGCTGGTTCATTGCTTTCAGGTGCTTACACAGCTTTTGCTTTATCAAAATTTAAACCGGTAGAAACACTGAAAGGAAAGATTACAAAAACCACTGGCGGAATATTTTTGAGAAAGGCGCTTGTTGTATCACAGTTCTCCATTTCGATCATATTGATCATTGCAACAATTCTTATCTACACACAACTTCATTTCATGCAGAATAAAAACCTTGGCATCAATGCAAACCAGTTGTTGGTGATACGTGGTGCACAGGTTGGGAAGGATAGTACTTACAAATTACGGAGAACAGCTTTTCAAAATGAATTGGCAGCAACTTCATATGTGAAGGATTTTTGTGTTTCAGGCGCTGTGCCGGGGGGTGGCTACAATTTTGCGACAAACGGGTTTACACAACCCGGCTCAAAAAAAGGAGATGAATTAAAGAGTTATTGTTTTGCAATAGTGGCGGATCAGTTTTTTAATACTTACCAGGTTCCCTTAATTACAGGCAGAAATTTCACTCCGGAAGAATGTGTTGTTGAATGGAATGATAATAGTAAAGTGATGATGAATGAAACAGCGATCAAACAACTGGGTTTTAAAAATGCAGAAGATGCATTGAAAACAAAGATACAATGGGATGAACGTAAGCTTGAAATCATCGGCGTGGTAAAAGATTACAACCATAAAGGCGTTCAACATGCTATCGATCCAATTATATTTTATCCGCAGAATAACAGCAGTTATTTCACAGTAAGACTAACGACAGATAAAGTACAGGATAAAATTGCTTCGCTTGAAAAAATATACAAGTCAGATTTTCCAGGCAATCCTTTCGAATATTTTTTTGTAGACGAGAGCTACAATAAACTGTATGATTCGGAAAAACAATACGGAAACATTTTCAGTACGGCATCATTGTGGGCCATATTCATCGCATGCCTTGGGCTATTTGGATTGGCAACGTTCACCGTAGAATCACGTACAAAAGAAATTGGTGTTCGTAAAGTATTGGGAGCAAGCATCAGCAGCATTGTTTCATTGCTATCAAAAGATTTTATTGTGCTGGTGTTTACTGCATTCATCATTGCATCGCCTATTGCATGGTATTTTATGAACAGGTGGTTGCAGGATTTTGCTTATCGTGTAGATATTGGATGGTGGGTATTTTTCGTCGCAGGTGCAACGGCAATAATCATCGCTTTGGCAACTGTTAGTTTCCAGGCAATAAAGGCGGCAATTGCGAACCCGGTGAAGAGTCTTAGAACGGAATAAAGCTTTTAGCTAGCTATAAGCTTCAAGCTACAAGCTGCAAGTCAGAGTTAAAAGCTAACGAACAATAAATAAAAAACAAATCAACAGCTGTAGACTTATAGCTTGCAGCTAACAGCTTAAAGCTTTTTTTATGCTAAAAAACTATTTCAAAATCGCATTCCGCAACCTGGCAAGGAACAAAGCTTTTTCCTTCATCAACATCTTCGGCCTTGCTGTGGGATTTACATGTTGCATGCTGATATCTTCTTTTTTATACAGTGAATTGAGCTATGATCAGTTTCCTGACCATGCAAAAGATATCTATCGTGTTGAAGTAACTGTTGAGAATAAAGATTTTTATTCAGCAGTTGATATTGGTGTTGGCCAGGGAATGAAAGATAATTACCCGGAAATAGAAGCCACAACAAAATTGTGGAAGTGGAACAACGTATTTGTAAAACATGACGATGTACAATTTAAGGAACCTGCTTTGGCCATTGTTGATGCAAACTTCTTCAATTTCTTTTCAATACCACTGATGGCAGGCGATCCTGCTACGGCTTTAAAAGAGCCACACTGCGTTGTACTTTCCCGTGAGTATGCAAAGAAATATTTTGGTACAGAGAACGCCATGGGCAAAACGCTTATCATCAATGGCAATACAGCTCAACCATTTTCAGTAACAGGAATCGTAGACAAATTGCCTGGCGATCTTCACTTTAATTTTGGCCTTTACAGGTATATGCCACCTGCTCCAAATCAAACATGGAGCAATGTTGGTACCTATACTTATATAAAACTAAAACCAGGAACTGATCCTAAAAAACTGGAAGCAAGGTTTCCTGAACTGGTACAAAAATATGTTGTGCCCGAAGTGGTGCATGATATGGGTGTAAGCCTGGCAGAAGCACAAAAATCAGTCAACACTTTTATATTTTATCTGAAACCACTTTCTGCTATTCACCTTCACTCAACAAACAAAGATGAGCTTGAAGCGAATGGAAGCATGAAATACATTTATATATTTTCAGCGCTTGCGATCTTTATTTTATTATTGGCCTGTGTGAATTTTATGAATCTTTCTACAGCAGTTTCTGTAAAACGTTCAAAAGAAGTTGGCATCCGAAAAGTAATGGGTGGAGGGAAAAAACAACTGGTGAGCCAGTTCCTTGCTGAATCGGTGATCATGGCTGTTATTGCATTTCTATTTGCTATCGGTCTTGTTTACCTGCTGCTTCCATACTTCAACCAGCTTGCAGGAAAGTCGATTGGGTTTGGCTTTTTTGTTAACTATAAAGTTGTGTTGATAGAATTGGCTTTTGCTGTGTTGGCTGGAATATTCGCCGGCATGTATCCTGCATTCTTTCTTTCTTCATTTAATATTATCAGCATACTTAAGGGGAAAGGAAATACAAAGCCAGGCAGTTCGAATAAACTTCGTAGTGGACTGGTTGTATTTCAATTCGCTGTTTCCATTACCATCATCATTTGTACGATCGTTGTATTTCAACAGCTGCATTTCATGCAACACAAAGATCCGGGCTTTGATAAGGAGCAGGTACTTGTTATCAATGATACGCATTTGCTTGGTAAGAACCAGGAAGCATTTAAACAGGACCTGTTACAGGACAGCAGGGTAGTGTCTGTTACCAATTCAGGCGATGTGCCGGTTGGTACACTTAACTATGACGGTACACAGGCATTTGCAAAACGAAACCTGGATAAAGAAAACCATGCAGAGATACACATTGATAAATTTCATATTGACTATGATTATATAAAAACACTGGGGTTAAAAATTATAAAAGGAAGAGAATTCTCAAAAGATTTTGCAGACTCAGCATCTGTAGTTATCAATGAAACTGCCGTTCAGGCTTTTGGTTTCGGTGATGTTGATCCTGTTGGCCAAACAATCATTACATCCGGCCAGCAAAATTATACTGTTATCGGCGTTGTGAAAGATTTTAATTATACAAGTGTTAAGGACAAGATCATACCGATGGTAATGATGCTTGGAAGAAATGGAGGTGCGTTCCAGGCGAAAGTAAAAACAACAGCTATTGCAGATCTTATCAGCAAAGCAAGATCACAATGGAACAGTTATAATGCGGCCGGGCCATTTTCTTTTTCATTTTTAGATGAAAGATTTGCTGCTGTATATGCAAGCGAAGAAAGGACAGGAAAAATATTTTCATTGTTTGCTGCTTTGTCCATCATTATCGCAGCGCTCGGGTTATTTGGATTATCAGCTTTTACCATTCAACAAAGAACAAAAGAAATTGGTGTAAGAAAAGTACTCGGTGCCAGTGTACAAAATGTGGTATTGCTTTTATCGAAAGAGTTTTTGTTGATGGTTATGATCGCATTCGTGATCGCAGTGCCTGTAACCTGGTTTGCCATGCACAAGTGGCTGGAAGAATTTGCATACAGGATCAATATCAGCTGGCTCACTTTTGTGGTGGCAGGTGTTATTGCTTTTTTAATTGGGTTCATTACCGTTAGTTTCCAGGCAATCAAGGCAGCGGTGGCCAATCCTGTAAAGAGTTTGAGGACTGAATAGGATATCAGATGTCAGAAATCAGGCATCAGCTAAGGAAAAATATTTACAAAGAGCGTAAACTGCTGATATCTTATTTCTGAAATCTGATATCCAGTTTAGAAACTTCAAATAACAAAAGAAGCAACATGCTAAGAAACTATTTCAAAATCGCCTTCCGCAATCTATGGAGAAGCAAAGGTTTTTCGATCATCAATATTGCTGGTCTTGCGATTGGTATGGCAAGTGCCGTGCTGATTTTATTGTGGATACAGAATGAAATGAACCATGATGATTTTTATGAAAAGAGTGATCGTATTTACACTGCCAATAATCGTGATAAATTCAATGGGCAATTATGGGCATGGTCAACCACACCTTCGGTAATGGCACCTGCTATGAAAATGAGTTATGCAAGCGATGTGGAAGATGTTGTACGTTTTAACGGTAGTACTTTTTTATTAACCGTAGGCGACAAGCGTTTAACACTTCGCGGAAGTTTTGCTGATACCGGATTCTTTAATGTATTTAGTTTTCCATTTGTAAAAGGAAATGCTTCACAGGCCTTAAAGGGAAATTATAATATTGTGATCACGGAAACATTGTCTAAGAAACTATTTGGCAATGAAGATGCGATGGGTAAAATTATTCGTATTGATAGTGTAGATAATTTTACCGTTAGTGCAGTATTGAAAGATCTTCCAAATAATACTGCTTTTGGTTTTGAATATATGCTTCCCTGGTCTTACAGGGAAAAAACAAATTCGCCTGACCTGAACTGGGGTAACAATTCTATTCAAACTTATATTTTACTTAAACCTGGTATATCACAAAGTTCATTTGATGCCAAGATCAAAAACATTACGATTGATCATTCTAAAAATACGTCGTCACCATCTACAACGCAAGTGTTTACTCAATTATTCAAAGATCAATGGCTGTATTCAAAATCAGAAAACGGTGTTTATGTAGGCGGAAGAATTGAACAGGTAAAAGTTTTCAGCCTTATTGCGATCTTTATTTTGCTCATCGCCTGTATCAACTTTATGAACCTGAGTACAGCAAAGAGTGAGAAAAGAGCAAAAGAAGTTGGTATCAGGAAAGTTGTTGGTGCACAAAAAGGAGGACTCATTACGCAGTTTATTTTTGAGAGCATTATGATCGCTTTTTTGGCGGCGTTATTGGCAATGGTTATTGTTGAGATCAGCCTTCCCGGTTTTAATGATCTTGTAGGAAAACAATTGTTCATTGATTTTTCAAGCACAGGATTTTGGTTAACAGCCATTGGATTTATTTTATTCACTGGTTTACTTGCAGGAAGTTATCCCGCATTTTATCTCTCTTCATACCAGCCTGTGAAAGTATTAAAAGGAACTTTCAAAGCAGCACATGCATTGGTAACACCACGTAAGATCTTAGTAGTAGTGCAATTTTCATTTGCGATCGCTTTGATCATTTGTACCGTGATCGTGCTGCACCAGATAAACTATGCACAAAGCAGGGAGACAGGTTACCAGAAAGACAAATTGGTTTATACTTTTATCCAGGGCGATAATGAAAAAAATTACGACATGATCAAAAATGAACTGCTGACCTCGGGAACAGCAGTTGCAGTTACAAAATCAATGAGCCCGATAACACAACGCTGGAGTGATGGCTGGGGCTTTCATTGGCCCGATGCAAAACCGGGGGATGAGAAAGTTGACTTTATACGTTTTGCTTCCGATGCAGATTTTGTAAAAACGATGGGCGTACATTTATTGCAAGGCCGTGACATCGATATAAAAAATTTTCCCGGCGATTCTACCGCTGTAATTCTTAATGAAACAGCTGTAAGTATCATGCGACTGAAAAATCCTCTAGGGACGATCGTTAGTGAAGAAGGTGGTAACAACTGGAAAGTAATTGGCGTGATCAAAGATTTTGTTTTTGAATCACCTTTTCAAAAGATACAACCATTAATGGTATTTGGACCCGGTGCCTGGTTCAATGCAATACATTATAAACTCAATCCTGCACTTCCTGTTGATAAGAGTTTGAAAATGGCGAAAAGTATTTTTGATAAATACAATCCGCAATATGGGTTCGATTATCATTTTGTAGATGAATCTTACGAACAAAAATTTGCGCAGGAAAAAAGAACGGCTACACTTTCCGGATTGTTTGCAGGACTCACGATTTTTATTTCATGTCTTGGTTTGTTTGGCCTTGCAACTTACACAGCACAAAACCGTATCAAAGAGATTGGTGTACGTAAGGTACTTGGCGCAAGTGTAACAAGCATCGCTTCATTACTTTCAAAAGATTTTTTGAAACTCGTTATTATTTCATTTGTTATTGCTTCTCCCATTGCCTGGTACGCCATGCAAAGCTGGTTGCAATCGTATAATTACAGGATTGATATTGAATGGTGGGTTTTTGTTGTTACGGGTTTATTATCTGTTGCTATTGCAATCATAACCGTTAGTTACCAGGCGGTGAAAGCGGCAATAGCGAACCCGATAAAGAGCCTTCGAACGGAGTAAAGAGATCAGATGTCAGCAATCAGACATCAGCTAAGGCTTTCAATTGATATACCCTAGCTGATATCTGACCTCTGAAATCTGATATCCCTTTTAGAGATTTCAAATTATAAAAGAAGCATCATGATAAAAAACTATTTCAAAATCGCACTTCGCAACCTTGCCCGCAACAAGGTGTATTCTTTTATTAATATTGCCGGGTTAAGCATTGGTTTGTGTTGCGCCATACTTATTCTATTGTATGTGAAAGATGAAGTGAGTTTTGACCAGTTTCACAACAATGTGGGTTCTGTTTACCGCATTGCTAAAACATCAAAGTATGAGGGTAAGGAATATAAAGATGGTAATACCGGTTACCTGCAGGGGCCAAGGTTTTCAAAAAATATTCCGGGTATCAAATCATTTGTACGAGTTCAAAGTGGTTCAGAGGATATAAAAAAAGGAGCTGAAATAAAAAGCCAGGAAGTATTGTATGTTGATTCCAGTTTCTTTTCTGTATTCAATTTTCCATTGTTAGGCGGAGATGCAAAAACCTGCCTGCGGGAACCCAATACAGTTGTGTTATCAGAGGATGAAGCTAAAAATCAATTCGGAACAAAAGATGCAGTTGGTAAATTACTCATGTTGAAAGTTGATAGCGCATTTGTTCCTTATAAAGTAACTGCTGTTGCAAAACGTTGCCCGCAAAATTCTTCTATACAATTTGCCATACTGCTTCCTTTTAAAGAGTCTGCAGAAGATGCAAAGAACAATGAGAACTGGTTCAATACTTTTCTAAACACATTTGTTGTACTGGATGATCATGTAGATCCCAAAACAGTAGCAACGCAGATGCAAAGGTTTTATGTAAAAGATGCTACAGAAGCTTTTAAAGCAATGATAGCAAAGTATGGCGGTGAGCCTAATATGGATGTTTATATCCTGCAGCCGTATACCGACATGCATATGAGTACGGACCTCCCTGCACAAAATGGTTTACAAAATGCAAGTAACCCAATGTATGCTTATATTCTTTCTGGTATTGCTTTATTTGTATTGCTGATCGCATGTATCAATTTTGTAAATCTTACCATCGCACGTTCGGTCAAACGTTCAAAGGAAATAGGAATAAGAAAAGTTATTGGAAGCAACAGGAAACAATTGATCTTTCAATTTTTAGGAGAATCATTTTTGCTTTGCAGCATCGCTTTTATTTTTGCGATCGTATTAACGCAGCTTATCCTTCCTGTTTTTAGTGACCTGGCCAATAAAAAACTTGCGATCAGTTATTTGTTCGATGCAAAATTGGTTGCTGCATACGTTGGTTTATTCCTGCTTACAAGTTTATTGGCCGGTTTTTATCCTGCCTTGATATTATCGGGATATAAACCTGTTGAAACATTGTATCGTCGTTTCAATCTTAAAGGAAAAAGTTATTTACAAAAAAGCCTGGTTGTTTTGCAATTTACATTGGCATCTTTCCTGATCATTGGAACATTTGCTGTGTATGCACAATTTAATTTTCTTACAAATATGAGTTTGGGATATGATGATACAGATCTTGTGATCGTTAATAAAGACGAAATGAAGCATGGCCAGGCCGCTGCTTTTAAATCGGAACTTCTGAAGAATCCATCTATTATTGACGTGGCTCCCAAGAATGGCGGGCAATGGTTTACAATGGCAAAACTTGGTAATGATTCATCTATCAGTTTTAATTATGAAACGATTGATGAATCTTTTATTCCTGAATTAAAAATTCCAATTATACAAGGAAGAAATTTTTCAAAAACCTCTCCATCAGATTCAAGCAATTCGGTTTTAGTAAATGAATCTTTTGTAAAAAAAGCAGGCTGGAAAGATCCCATTGGACAGATCGTAAATTTCTTTTACAATAACGAGATATATCATGTAATTGGTGTTGTAAAAGATTATCATTATGCATCGTTGAGCAGTACAAAAATAGGCCCGCAGTTATTTACAATGAGGAATAACAATTCATATGGTACAGTCTATATTAAGATAAAACCCAACACTGCCACAGCGAGCCTTAAAGCTATACAAGCAACTTTTAAACAATGGTTCCCGTTGAGCCCATATTCATATGTTTTTAAGAATGATGCCAACTTTAAGCAATATGAAGCTGTACAAAAATGGAAACAGATCATTTTATTCGGAGCAATACTTACCATTTTTATTTCCTGCATTGGTTTGTTTGGTCTTACTGTTTTATCCGCAGAAAAACGTACAAAAGAAATTGGTATTCGTAAAGTGTTGGGTGCTTCCATCAACAGTATTGTAACAACTCTATCAAAGGATTTTTTGAAACTGGTAATACTATCATTGATCATATCAATACCAATTGGATACCTGGCTGCCAATAAATGGCTGGAAAATTATCCATACAGGATCACATTAAGTTGGAGTTTGTTTATCATAGCGGCGATACTGGTTATTGCAATTGCATTGTTTACGGTGAGTTTCCAGGCAATCAAAGCGGCAATAGCGAACCCGGTGAAGAGTCTACGAACGGAATAAAACCATAAGCTTTTAGCTGCAAGCTACAAGCTTATATTAAATATATAGAGATTAACAAAATTAATGGCTGTGACTTATAGCTTGCAGCTTATAGCTTGAAACTTTTTTATGATAAGAAATTATTTCAAAACCCTCTTCCGCAACATGCGTAAGAACAAGTTGCACACAGCGATCAACATTGTGGGCATGTCTGTTGCATTTACGTGTAGTATACTTTTAATAATAATGGTGTATCGTGAATTCTCATTTGATGAATTTCACAAAAACAAAAAGCAGTTGTTTAAAATGTACTCCTTTTCAAATTCACCGGAAGGGGTCGGACCTTAGCACTTCAATGGGGTATCCCGTTGCGCCAACCGTTAAATCAGAAGGCGTTGTAGATAAAGCAACAAGGATAAAATTTCGTGGCAGGGAAATTCGCTATAAGGATAAATCACTTGAGCAAACCATTCTATTGATCGACGATGATTTTTTTAGCATGTTCTCTTTCCCGGTAGTAAAAGGGGAGACACAACATCCGTTGAACCAGGTAGGCAATGTTGTACTGGATGAAAAAACGTCAACGAACTTATTTGGCAAAGAAGATCCTATTGGCAAAAATGTTGAAATTAAGATTGGTGGTAAATGGAATAAACTGGTTGTATCAGCTGTTGTGCAGGATGCGCCGAAAAATTCTTCCATTAATTATTCTGTATTGGCCCGTTCAGAACTGGATCCCGAATTCACAGAATTAAAAGACGAGTGGCATAGCCAGCATCACAGTGTATTTGTACAATTAAAAGCAAATACTACGCAGCAGGATGCAGAAAAGAAACTGCGGGAGATGGCTAAAAAATATGATCCTGCCGATATCAACTACTTAAAAAATAAAGGTTACAAGCCAGATGCGAATGGTGATTATGCAGGATTGAAATTATTGCCACTTACAGATATGCATTATGATACCCGGCTTGGCGGTAGCAATACCGTTAGTAAACCCTTCTTATATATTTTATTATTGATCGCCTGCGTAATTATTTTAATTGCCTGTTTCAATTTTGTTAACCTCAATATCGGGCTTGCCTTTACACGTACAAAAGAAATTGGTGTACGTAAATGTTTGGGCGCAGGTAAACGGCAGGTATGGCTGCAGGTTTGGGGCGAAAGTCTTGTCACTGTTTTTATTTCCATGATCATTGGTGTTTCACTAACCATCATCGTAATGAACGGATTCAATAAATTATTCCAGGCGAACTTTGATATTTCCTTATTATACCAGCCTGCCATTGTTTTTTCTTTATTGCTGATATTGATCCTTGTTTCGTTGATCGCTTCAGGCTATCCTTCTTTTATTATGGGAAAACTGAAGACAGTAGAAATATTAAAAGGAAAAATATCATTGAAACGTCCAGGTATGTTTCGCAATGCACTCATTGTTGCACAATTTGTAATTGCGATCGCATTGATGTGCACGACTGTGATCATCTACCAGCAATTTCAACATTTACGGGAAGCACCATTGGGTTATACAAGTGCATCATTGGTGAGCGTGCCCATTAAACAGGATGAGAAAGGAAGACAGGTTGTAGAAAGAATGCGCACATTACTTTCCTCACAACCTTCTATCGTAAGTGTTTCAGGTGCTTCAATCAATTTTGGATTGGGAAAAGATGGAAGTACCAGCAAAACCAGCAGTGGTTTTGATTACAATGGCAGATCGGTATCAACAAATATTTTAGGAGGAGAACTTGATATTCTAAAGACACTGAATATTTCTTTAACATCAGGCAGGGATTTCTCTGCCGGTTACATTGCTGATACAATGAATGCAGTGATCATAACAGAAAGTATGGCAAAACAACTTGCTGATAATAGCAAGGATGCTGTGGGGCTTTCATTTTATTCTGACAGCAGCAGGCCCAAATGGAACGTAGTCGGTATCATACCTGATTTTCATCTTTATTCAATGCACGAAGAGACGGAGCCATTAACGATATGTATGAATAAGTATATCCCGATAAGTTATTTGCTGATAAGAGTGAATACACAAAATCCTGCATCAACGCTTAACTTAATAAAAAGCAAATATGCTGAAGTAGAGCCAGGCGTGGAATTCAAAGGTTCGTACGTAAATGAAAATATAGATCGCTGGTATACAACTGAAGAAAGGCTTTCACAAATGTTTTCAACTGCAGCAATGATCGCCATTATACTTTCCTGTATGGGATTGTTTGGCATGGCTTTCATCATCATACGTCAACGTGTAAAAGAAATTGGCGTACGAAAAGTGTTGGGTGCTTCTGTAGCAGGGATAGCAACATTGGTTACAAAAGAATTCATCAAGCCGGTATTCATCGCTTTACTGATTGCAATACCTATTGCATGGTGGGCAATGCATAAATGGTTACAGGAATTTGTTTACAGGGTAAATATTCAATGGTGGGTATTTGCTTTAGCCGGCATTATTGCTGTATTGATCGCTCTTATTACAGTGAGCTTTCATGCGATCAGGGCAGCGGTGGCGAACCCGGTAAAGAGTCTTCGAACTGAATAAGCTGTTAGCTGTCAGCTATGAGCTATGGGCTTTTGGCCGACTGTGAAACAGTGAATATATAACAATTAATTATTTCTGTGACTTATAGCGCACAGCTCAAAGTTTTTCTTATGTTTAAAAACTATCTACTGATCATCATCAAAAACCTTCGTAAACAACGCCTGTTTTCGTTTGTAAATATATTAGGACTAACGGTAGGTATAACCTGCTGCCTGATGATCTTTCTTTATATCAAGCATGAGTTGGGGTATGATAATTTTCATACGAAAGGTAATGACATATACAGGGTGGTACGGACTGGCGACCTGAATTTTGACGGGAAGACAGATAAGGTTGCCTATTTAGCAGGTGCATATTCAATAGCACTGCGCAATGATTACCCGGATATTATTAAAAAAGCGGTAAGGGTGCTTCCTGACAATGACCTGTTTACTTACAAAAATCTTTCCTTTAACGAAAAAAAAGTTTATGTAGCTGATATTGATTTTTTTCAATTATTTGATTTTCCTTTAATAAAGGGCGATCGCAATTCAGTGCTTAAGGAACCTGGTAGTATTGTATTGACTGCAAGCGCTGCAAAAAAATATTTTGGTAATGAAGACCCTATGGGTAAGGTTTTGCAGATGAATAAGGACCTTAACTTTAAAGTAACAGGTATAGCTGGCGATGTTCCTTCCAATTCACATCTTGATTTTGATATGGTGATACCCATCACCCAATTTAAATATTTTGATTCAACCCAGTATATGAGCAACAATAGTTTGTTTGTATATATACAGTTGAATCCGAAAGTTAAACCTGCTCAGCTAGTTGGTCTTTTCCCTGGATTTATGGATAAATACATGGGAAGCTATTATGCAAAAAGCGGTTTTAAGATGGGACTTGATCTTCAGCCATTGAAAGATATTTATTTTGAGGACCTGCAATTTGATAATGTAAAACACGGCAACAAAAAGATTGTATACATATTTATGTCGATTGCAATTTTAATACTCATTATTGCCTGTATTAACTTTATGAATCTTGCCACAGCAAGAGCTACTGATCGTTCAAAAGAAGTAGGGTTGAGAAAGGTGCTTGGTGCCATTCGTAAACAACTCGTTGGACAATTTATACTTGAATCATTCCTGTATGCTGCTTTTTCGTCTTTATTAGCATTGATGGTATTGCAATTATTGATGCCATCTTATAATAATCTTCTTGGTTACGAACTGCCCTCTTTCTGGAAAGATCCAAACGTTTATGTTTTTATACTGGGGATCATTGTGGTAATTGGATTTTTAGCAGGTATTTACCCGGCTTTATTACTTTCATCATTTTCACCGATTGAATCACTAAAAGGAAAATTACGTGTAGGAAAAGGAAGTGCTATTTTCAGGAAGACACTTGTTGTTTTCCAATTTAGCATATCTGTATTGCTTATTATCAGCATTACTGTTATTTCCAGCCAGATGAATTATGTAAGAAATAAAGATCTTGGTTTTAATAAGGAGCAATCGATGATCATAAAGATGGATAATAATGATCTCTATAGGAATAAAGTTACCCTTAAACGGCTATTGGAAAATGATCCTAATGTTTTAAGTGTATCACTTATGTCTGGCGAACCTGGCGGCTTTCATGATGTACATAGTTTTGAAACAGAAGCAAGGCCCGGTGAAAAGTTTTTGTTTGATACAGAATTTTCAGATTTTGAATTTGTAAAATCCCTTGGACTCAAAATAATAGCTGGAAGAGATTTCTCGGCCCGGTTCCCGACAGATTCAACAAACTCAATACTCATCAACCGCACAGTAGCAACAAAGTTGGGATATACAAACCCTGAGCAAGCCATTGGTCACTGGATAAATAATGTTAACAGGGAAAATAGCAAGCGTACAATCGTGGGAGTTGTAGAAGATTATCATTTTGTTTCTTTAAAAGAATCCATTGAGCCAATGGTTATATCAACAAGCCAGGATTGGCGTGTCGCAGTAGTAAGATTAAAACCCCACAATAATCTTTCAGCAACGATTGCAAATATTAAAAAAAGTTATGCAGAAGTAGCGCCCGGGTATCCTTTTGAATATAATTTTTTAGATGAACAATTCAGCCAGCATTACAAAGATGATGTTAAACAAGGAACAGTGTTAAGTGTATTTTCCGGGATCGCTATTTTTATCGCATGCCTTGGTTTATTTGGACTGGCTTCTTACACAGCAGTGAAAAGGACCAAAGAAATTGGTGTTAGAAAAGTGCTTGGATCTTCCATCCAAAATATTGTCGTGCTATTATCAAAAGACTTATTAAAGCCAGTAATCCTGGGAACTTTGATTGCTGCCCCGATTGGATATTATGTTATGAATAAGTGGCTGCAAGGATTTGCATACAGGATACATATTCAATGGTGGATGTTTGTTGTTGCTGCTTTTGTAGCAATAATGATCGCATTAATAACTGTTAGTTTCCAGGCAGTGAAGGCGGCGGTGGCAAACCCGGTGAAGAGTTTGAGGTCGGAATGATTACGAGAAATTAAAAAGTAATAATTAAAAATTAATAAGATCTAAGAATTGAGAATACCACATAACGCATGAGCCATTAATTCTTAATTTTTAATTCTTAATTACACATAGAGTAACTGGTTAAAATAAAACAACATGTTTCGCAATTACATCAAAACAGCATTCCGCAACCTGCGCAAAAACAAACTGTATTCCGCCATTAATATTTTCGGCTTAACAATGGGGCTTGCTGCCTGCTTGCTGATCGGTGTTTATATCAATCATGAATTAAGCTATGATAAGTTTAATAAAAATGCCGATCGTATTGTACGGGCAACAATGGAGTATAAAAATGCTGAAACCGTAAATACGGTTGCTACAACAGGAACCAAAGTTGGGCCGGAGTTTAAAAGAAAATTTCCCCAGGTTGAAGAATATGTGCGCACATTTATCAGCAGCAGCATCGTAAAAAATGGCGATAAGATATTTTCTGAATCACATTTACTCTTTGCTGACGAAGCTTTCTTTAAAGTTTTTTCTTTTCACCTGCTTAGCGGAAATGCTGCTACTGCATTGGATGCACGGGATAAAATTGTTATTACACAATCAACAGCAAAAAAATATTTTGGTAACGAGGACCCGATCAATAAAACGCTTACAGCTATTGGAAGAGATCTTGTTGTTTCAGGTGTATGTGAAGATGCACCACAAAATTCACAATTGAAATTTGATTTTGTAACACAATTCTTAAATCTCTCCAACGGTGTAGAAAAAGAAACCTGGTGGAACGCAAACTGGATCACATACTTTATGTTGCGTGACGGAAAAGATGCGACTGCATTTCAACAACAGGTTGGCAATTACATGCGATCACCTGCTGTAAAAAAAGAAGCCGGGATTGATGGAAGCAATTACCTGGCCTATCACTTCGAACCATTAACAAGTGTGCATCTTCATTCTGCATTAGCTGGTTTTGAACCCAATGGCAGCATGACCTATATCTATATGTTTGCGCTGATCGCACTGCTGATCCTTGTTATTGCATGTGCGAATTATACAAATCTTGCAACCGCACAATCTGCCGGCCGTACCAGTGAAATTGGAATGCGTAAAGTAATGGGTGCATCGAAGCTGCAGGTGTTCTTACAATTCATGGGTGAATCATCAGTGATCAGTTTTGTTGCTGCAGTTTTTGCATTTGTGATAAGTATTTTAATGATCCCTTATTTCAATACAATTACGGGCAGGCAATTCACAACAGGTATTTTATTGCAACCAATGCCGGTTATTGCTTTAATGGGCTTTACGTTGCTGGTTAGTTTTTTTGCGGGCCTTTATCCTGCATTGATATTATCCGGTACCCAGGTAATGGGCATTCTGAAAAAAGGATTTTCATTTACAGGAGGAAACAATATGCTACGCAAAACATTGATCGTTGCTCAATTTGGTATCTCTGTGTTCCTGATCATTTATACGGTGATCATTCTGCAACAAATGAATTTTATGCAGAAAAAAAATCTTGGTTATGATAAAGATCATGTGATCGTTCTTCCTATAGGAGGAAAAATGGCAAACGATTTTCAGAATATTAAAGATGCATTTACCCGTGTGCCAGGCGTGGAAGGCGTTACGGCCGCTTACGAAGCACCCGAGTATGTAGAGTGGGGTGATGGCATTACTGCTACTGATGAAAAGGGAAAACACGATGTATCATTGAATGCAATGCCTGTTGATCTTGATTTTACAAAAACACTGAAGATGGACCTTGTTGCCGGTCGTGATTTTCAACAATCCGATTTTGCATTGATGGATACATCCAATGATTATGCAAATTACCACCATTCATTTATTATTAATGAATCACTGGCAAAAAAGATTGGATGGACTAACCAGCAGGCTATTGGGAAAACGATTGAGAAAGGTAGCCCCGGTACAATTGTAGGCGTTGTAAAAGATTTCAATTTCAGCAGCCTGCATGATCCGATCGGCCCCTTGCTCATTTTTCTCGGGCGTGATTTTTCCCGCTCATTCATGCTGCGTGTCAGCGGCAACGATATGAAGGGTACATTGGCTCGTTTAGAAACAGCATGGAAAGAACGCATTCCTTATCGCCCGTTTGATTATCATTTCTTAGATGAAGATTACAATAAACTTTACCAGGCAGAACAACGTTCATCCACATTGTTTAGCGTAGCAGCGGGGCTTGCCATCATACTTGCGTGTTTGGGATTGTTTGGTCTTGCTGCATTTACAACCGTACAACGCACAAAAGAAATTGGTATCAGGAGAGTACTTGGCGCAAACCTCGGCAACATCACTTTATTAATTGCTAAGAATTTTTTACAGCTCGTAGGTATTTCAATCATCATTGCAGCGCCGTTGGCATGGTGGGCCGGTAATAAATGGTTACAGGATTTTGCTTTCAGGATCCCGGTTCAGTTATATGTGTTTGTGATAACAGCGATTGTAATTGTGTTGATAGCATTGTGTACCGTTGGATATCACTCATTAAAAGCGGCGTTGATGAACCCGGTTAAAAGTTTGCGAACAGAGTGATGTGAGAACTCTTTAATGAAATTAAAAATTAAGAATTAAAAATTAATGATTGATCAAACACGAAACACCTCATCGAACTTAAAGAATTTTTAATTTTTAATTATTAATTCTTAATTAAAAATAAAATCATTAGCCATGATTAAGCATTACATCACAATCGCCCTCCGCAATCTTTCCAAACAGAAAGGTCTTGCGTTTATCAATGTATTTGGTTTGTCGGTAGGACTGGCTTGTTTCAGTCTTTTCCTGTTGTATGCGGTGAATGAATTCAGCTTTGATCGTTTTCATAAAAATGCCGATGATGTTTACCGCGTTTACCGGTGGACGGAAGCGATGAAGGGCGATGAAGCGCATGGCGATTCTTACATGCCCATACCACTTGGACCCGCAATGAAACAGGACCTCCCGGACGTAGTGAACTATGTAAGAATGAGAGACGGGTGGGGCGAAAGTTTTATTAAAGCAGATGACAAAGTAACAAGGTTACCTGTTTTATATGCCGATCCGCAAATGTTCAGTGTATTTAGTTTTAAATTTTTATCGGGTAACCCTGCTAATGCTTTGCAAAACCAGCGCAATATTGTTTTGTCAAATAAAACAGCATTGCAGTTATTTGGAAAAACAGATGTAATTGGAAAAACGGTAGAAATAAAAGCAGATACCAGTTTTGAACCATTTACGGTAAGTGCTGTTGCTGAAGATGCGCCGGTGAATTCTACTATCCAGTTCAGCATTGTTGCCAGTTGGGCATTCATGGAATCCATGGAGCACAACAAGGCACAGTTGGTTAACTGGCGCCGCTCGGGCTACCAAACCTACGTACAATTAAAACCAGGAAGCAATCTTCCCAATGAAAAAAATAAACTGGCTGCCTTCCGTAAAAAATATTATCCTGAAGAAGAAGCGGAATGGAGAAAGGAGAGAGAATGGAAAGGAGCAGGCAGCCCTTGCAGTTATGGACTTCAGCCAATAAAACAAATCCATACCGATACAAAGATCGGCGGTGGATCTGTGGAAGCCGTTAGTCCTAAAAATATCTATATACTATTAATGATCGCCGGGGCTGTACTGCTGATCGCCTGTATCAACTTTACTACATTGGCAATTGGACGTTCTGCAAACAGGGCAAAAGAAGTAGGCGTTCGCAAAGTGATCGGGAGTGGCCGTACCCAATTGATATACCAGTTCATTGCAGAAGCATTATTATTGAGTATATTCTCTGCAATACTTGGTGCATTGCTTGGAAAATTTTTATTGCCATTCTTTAACCAGCTCTCGGGAAGGGATATACGTTTTTCTTTTACTGATTATCCTGAAATGCTGTGGATGCTGGCTGCACTTGTAGTACTTGTGGGGATATTGGCAGGAAGTTACCCGGCATTGGTATTGTCTGGATTTAAACCAATAGAAGTTTTAAAAAGTAAAGTACGTGTTGGCGGGTTTAACTTATTTACAAAATCATT
This sequence comes from Ferruginibacter sp., assembly GCA_047601875.1. Lineage (GTDB taxonomy): Bacteria > Bacteroidota > Bacteroidia > Chitinophagales > Chitinophagaceae > Ferruginibacter. The sequence continues at coordinate 5,068,574 of JASGIL010000001.1, forward strand.
GGTAACGGCACAATTCATTCTCTCTATCGGGCTTATTATTTCTACTGTTATCATATTGCAACAGGTGCATTTCATGAGAACACAAAATCCCGGTTTCAATAAAGAGAATATTGTGATGGTTGATGCTGAAGGAACGGATACAAAAAAAGTTTTTCCTTTATTCAAACAGGCATTGGCTGAAAGGCCGGAAATACTCGCTGTTGCAGGTGCTGAACTGGGGCTTGGGGAAGGCACAGGATTTAGCATATCCGGGTTTAACTACAATGGAAAATCGAAAGATGTGTTTGAATACTTCATCGACAACGATTATATAAAATTAATGGGGATTCAATTTGTAGCCGGAAGGAATTTTGATCCAAAGATCACTTCAGATACTGTTACCTCTGTAATTATAAATGAAGCAATGGTTAAAGATTTTGGCTGGACAAATCAATCGGCCATCGGCAAACCATTAACTGGTTATTCAGAAGCGAAAACACCTATCGTGATCGGCGTGGTAAAGAATTTTCACTTCAGGCCATTCAGCGAAAAGATCAGTTCACAAATGTTTCATCAATTTCATGACTACGCACCTTATAAATATTTTGTGAAACTACAGGCAGGAGATCCTACGGCATCTATGGACGTTATGAAAAAGGCCTGGACAGCTGCAGTTCCCGATCTTCCTTTCAAATATGAATTTTTAGATGAAAGCCTGAATCGTTTTTACAAGGAAGAAGCAAAATGGAGCAATATTGTTGGATGGGCCGGTGGTATTTCCATTTTTCTTGCCTGCCTTGGTTTATTTGGACTGGCAGCATTGGCAGCTGTTAACCGAACCAAAGAGATCGGTATAAGAAAAGTACTGGGTGCGTCTGTAGCAGGTATCGTACAATTATTATCAAAAGATTTTTTAAAGCTCGTGTTCATTGCACTGATCATTGCCGTGCCACTTGCCTGGTATTTTATGAATAACTGGTTGCAGGATTTCGCTTATAGGATCAATATCGGTTGGTGGGTATTTGTTGTAACAGGCATGCTTGCAATTCTGATAGCATTGGTTACCGTTAGTTTCCAGGCGATCAAAGCGGCAATAGCGAACCCTGTAAAGAGTCTTCGAACGGAGTGAGATATCAAATGTCAGAAATCAGACATCAGCTGATTCTCTCAAGTTGATTTTTCTAGCTGAAATCTGATTTCTGAAATCTGATATCCAATTAGAGACTAAATGATAAAAAAGTAAGTCCTTAAGTAACAAAGTATACGTCATGTTTAAGAATAACTTTAAGATCGCACTACGCAACCTCTGGAGGAACAAAATGCTTTCCTTCATCAATATTACCGGGCTTGCTATTGGACTTGCCTGTTTTACGTTGATCGCTTTGTATGTAATAGATGAACTTAGTTATGATCGTTATAATGAAAAGGCGGATCGCATCTATCGTGTTAATTCAGATATACGTTTCGGCGGAACAGATCTAAAGCTTGCCGTATGTTCCGATCCAATGGGTGCAACATTAAAAAAAGATTATCCGCAGGTAGAACAATATACACGCATCTATAACTCTGATGGACCAAAGCGCATTAAAAAAGACAACGCTTATATCACAGAAATGAATGTTGCCAATGCTGATTCTACTTTATTTGATGTATTTACACTTCCTGCCATTGCCGGTAATACAAAAACTGCATTAAACGAACCAAATACAGTTGTAATAACAGAAACAATGGCCAAAAAATATTTTGGCAATACAAATGCAGTTGGAAAGATGCTTGAGACGAGTGAAAACAACAGAACATTATATATGGTTACAGCTGTTATAAAAGACATTCCGCATAATTCGCATTTTAATTTTGATATGCTTTTCTCTATGGACAATGTGGATTATAACTTCGGAAATTTCCTGAGCCATAATTTTCAAACATATATCGTTCTTAAAAAAGGAACAGATTATAAAGCATTTGAGAAAAATTTTAAAATAGTTATTGATAAATACATCATGCCACAGGCAAAACAATTCATGCAGGTGAGCAATATGGATGAATTCGAAAAATCGGGGAATAAACTTATTTATAGTCTTATGCCGGTTACAGATATTCATTTGCATTCTGACAGGAGTGCAGAAGTAGGAGTGAACAGCAACATACAATATGTTTATATATTTTCGGCAGTAGCAATTTTTATTTTATTGCTTGCCTGTATCAACTTTATGAATCTTTCAACAGCACGTTCATCCAATCGTGCCAAAGAAGTAGGTATTCGAAAAGTGCTGGGTAGTGAAAGAAAAGTATTGATGCGACAGTTCTTAACTGAATCAACAACAACTGCATTGATCTCTTTGATTATTTCATTGATCATTGCATGGCTGGTGTTGCCTTTATTTAATGATATTTCCAGCAAGAGTTTATCATTATCACAATTGTTCAGCACATCATTTCTTCCTTTCTTATTATTGTTGCCTTTTGTGGTTGGCATCATTGCAGGTAGTTATCCTGCCTTTTATCTTTCTGCATTCAAACCGATCAATGTATTGAAAGGAAAAATAAGTACAGGTGCAAAAGGGAGCTACCTCAGGAGTTCACTGGTAGTTATTCAATTCACTACATCCATCATACTCATCATCGGTACCATCGTTGTTTATCGGCAATTAAATTTTATTCAAACAAAAAAATTAGGATTTAATAAAGACCAGGTGTTGATCATTAACGGAGCCAGGGCGCTTCGTGATAAAGTTCAACCTTTTAAAAATGAAGTGTTGAATATGCCGGGAGTGATAAGCGCTACAGTTACCGGCTTCCTGCCTGTATCTTCTTCTTCTCGCAACGACAATACTTTTTCAAGAGAAGCTGTAATGGATATGAAGAATGGTTTCAACATGCAGGTATGGGGAATCGATCATGACTATATAAAAACAATGGGCATGAAGGTTTTAAAGGGAAGAGGTTTCCAAAAAGAATTTATGAGTGATTCATCTGCTGTCATCATCAATGAAGCAACAGCGTCCATTTTAGGTTATGATAACCCGGTTGGAAAAAAAATATATCAAAGCGATGGAAATGGAAATTCGACAGCATTTAATATTATAGGTGTGGTAGAAAATTTTCATTATGAATCCTTACGGCAAAATATCGGGCCGTTGTCAATGGTGCTTTTGCCAACAAGCGGATTTGAATGCTTTAAAGTAAATACCTCAAATATTAAAGGACTGCTCACACAGATCGAAGCTAAATGGAAAGCAATGGCGCCCGAAATGCCTTTTAGTTATCGTTTTCTTGACGATGCATTCAACGAAATGTACAGTTCTGAACAGCGTGTAGGAAAAGTTGCTATGTCTTTTTCTTTACTGGCAATTTTAATTGCATGCCTGGGATTATTTGGCCTGGCAACATTCATGGCCGAACAAAGAACCAAAGAGATCGGCATTCGCAAAGTATTGGGTGCAACGGTTGGTAATATCACGGGTTTACTTTCTAAAGACTTTATAAAACTGGTAGCTATTTCTGCATTGTTTGCTTTCCCTGTCGCCTGGTGGTTCATGAACAAATGGCTGCAGGATTTTGCGTACAGGATAGATATTGGCTGGTGGATATTTATTGCTGCCGGTGGAATGGCATTACTGATTGCACTCATCACCGTTAGTTTCCAGGCCATTAAGGCGGCGCTTGCTAATCCGGTGAAGAGTCTTAGAACGGAATAGATATCAGACATCAGACGTCAGCTGAGCTCCACAATTTGAGAGTTTAAGCTGACATCTGACCGCTGAAATCTGATATCAACTTAGAAACTTTCAAATTAAAAGACACACTGATGTTCAAAAACTATTTTCAAATCGCCTGGAGAAACATTGTCAAACATAAAGTTTATTCCATCATCAATATATCTGGTCTTGCTATTGGCATCAGTGCGGCATTGGTGATCTATCTTTTTATTAATTACGAACTCAGTTTTGAAAATTTCAGGGAAAACAAAGCCAATACTTACCGTGTAGTTACAAACATGCATTTCCCCGGGCAGGATTTTAAAAATGGAGGTGCACCGGGACCGTTAGCCGCTGCAATGCGTAGTGAAATACCAGGCATTGAAAAGTCAACTGTATTCTGGAATAACAGTGCCATGAAAGTAAATGCCACTGAAATAAAAGACAATAAAAATTTATTTAAGATACAGGATGATATTGCTTTTGTTGACGATCAATACTTCGGGTTCTTTAAATACGATTGGTTATATGGCTCTAAAACAAATGCATTAAATGGTATTAATAAGGTAGTGCTCTCAGCAAGCAGGGCGAAACTATATTTTCCGTCAAAGGATCTGAAAGATGTGATTGGGCAGACCATCATCTACAATGATTCTGTGAATACAACGGTAACAGGGATCGTGAAAGATATAGCTGAAGCAACGGATCTTCATTTCAAAGAATTTATTTCCCTCTCCACATTCAGTGAATCATTGAAAAATAATCATGGTTGGGATCAATGGGGAAGCGTTAATTCTGCATCACAGTTTTTTATTCAATTGAAGCATGGTGTTGATCCCCAAAAAGTAAATACACAACTGGCAACACTTCGGAAAAAATATGCAAAGGACAATGCATACCTGGCCACTGATCATTTTCTTCAGCCAATAAACGACATACATTTTAATGCAGACTTTGATGCTTTCGGCCAACGACAGGGACATAAGCCAACTTTATACGGACTGTTAGCCGTAGCCGCATTTCTGTTGATATTAGGTTGCATCAATTTTATCAACCTTACAACGGCACAGGCATCGCAAAGAGCAAAAGAGATTGGCATCAGGAAAACAATGGGTGGCTCGAGACCACAATTGATCATGCAATTTTTGAGTGAAACATTGATGCTTACTTCGACGGCTGCAATTTTATCAGTAGCGCTTGTGCCATGGATATTAAAATTATTTTCAGATTACCTCCCACAGGATCTCCATTTTGATCTGTTTGCCCAACCTACATTATTTATGGTTATTGCAGCGTTGGTAGTTGTCGTTAGTTTCCTATCGGGTTTTTACCCGGCATTGGTTTTATCCGGTTATAAACCTGTAATGGTGTTAAAAAATCTTGCCTATGCCAATACAGCGCAAAGCAGGCGTGTATGGATAAGAAAGACACTTACCATATCACAATTTGTGATCGCACAGTTTTTTATCATTGCAACCATGGTTGTAGGCAAACAGATCAGCTATTCGCTTAACAAGGACCTTGGCTTTAAAAAAGAAGCCATCATCAATTTTAATACACCATACGATTACCAGCATCCCGATAACAAGCAATTTGTTCTTCAACAAAAATTAAAAGAGGTGCCAGGTATTGAACGGCTCAGCCTGGCAGGTGCACCACCAGCTGATAAGAACTATAACATATCAACCATAAAATTCAATAATGGTAAAAAAGATATTGAAACTTCTGTAGAAGTTAAAGACGCTGATACAGCATACTTTGGCCTTTATAAAATGAAACTGATCGCCGGCAGGAATGTTCAGCAAAGCGATACCACGAAAGAATTTGTGATCAATGAAACTTTTTGCAAACAACTTGGATACAAAGATCCCAATGCTATTATCGGTCAATTTTTAATCAAAGGAGACAGAAAAACACCGATCGTTGGTGTGCTGGCTGATTTCTACGCTAAATCATTACATGCAGACATTCCACCACTTGCTTATTCAAGTGAGGCATTGGAGCACTCTACTTTTCATATTGCACTCCCGCCAAAAGATCTCAATACCGATAACTGGAAAAAAACAATTGCAGCAATTGAGATGAAATGGAAGGAAGTGTATCCTGATGATATTTTTCAGTATGAATTCTTTGATGCAAGCATTGCAAAATTTTACCAGAAAGAAAAAGATACTGCTAAGTTGCTAAACTGGAGCACGGGTCTTGCGATCTTCATCAGTTGTCTTGGGCTACTCGGCCTCGTTATGTTCACAACCAATCAAAGGATAAAAGAAATAGGCGTGCGAAAAGTATTGGGCGCTTCTGTATCGCAGATCGTTTCGCTGTTATCTGTCGATTTTATAAAACTGGTTTTACTCGCATTCATCATTGCGGCGCCACTTGCATGGTGGGGCATGCACAAATGGCTCGAGGATTTTGCCTTCAAGACACAGATCAGTTGGTGGGTTTTCGCATTGAGTGGATTGATGATGATCATTGCCGCATGTATAACGTTGAGCATACAAACAATTCGTGCGGCACATGCGAACCCGGTGAAGAGTTTGAGAACCGAATAAGCTTCAAGCTATAAGCTACAAGCTTCAAGTTGATGATAATATATTAAACTAACAAAATTAATAGCTGTGACTTATAGCTTGCAGCTAAAAGCTTAAAGCTCTTTTATGTTTAAAAACTATCTAAAGATCACCTGGCGAAACATCACCCGTAACAAAGTGAATAGTTTCATTAATATTTCTGGTCTTGCAATCGGCATCGCCAGCGTGTTGTTTATTTTATTTTATGTACAGGATGAATTGAAGTATGATCGTTTTATTAAGCAGGCTGATAAAATTTACCAGGTAAATGTAGAAGGCAATATGGGCGGCCAGGAATTTTTGAGCGGGACGACGCCGCCACCTGCCGGGTTGGCGCTGCAAAATAATTTTCCTGAGATAGAATCATGTACAAGAATGTTTCCTGCAGGAAGCATCGTTGTACGTTATGAAGAAAACAAACTGGCTGAAAATTATTTTACTGAGAGAAATGTTTTTGGTGTTGATTCAAATTTCCTGCAGTTGTTTGATTATAAATTATTAGAAGGAAATGCAGCTTCCTGTTTGTTGAAGCCGGATGCAGTTGTTATTACTGAAGATATGTCAAAGAAGTATTTTGGTAATACAAATGCGATCGGGAAGACATTGTTGTTTGGTGATGAGAAGAAACCATTTTTTGTAACAGCTGTATTGAAAAAGATTCCATCACAATCTTCTTTGCAATTTGATATGCTTCGGCCGATGGCATCATTCCCGGCAGTAAAAAGATTCAGTTGGAGCTGGGTGTGGTTACAGGTTGCGACTTACGTAAAACTGCGTGACAATATTCCCAATGATGTATTGGCCATGCAGAAGCTGGAATCAAAATTTCCGGCGATGGTTAAGGTCCAGGCTGCTACTGCATTCAGGCGCATCGGCCAACCACTTGAAGAATTTGAAAAGAAAGGAGGTAAATACAAACTTCACCTGCAGCCGTTAACTTCCATTCATCTGCATTCGGCAGGAATAGGTTCTAACCTTACTACATTAAGTGATATAAAATATGTGTACATATTTTCACTGATCGCATTTTTTATCATCATACTTGCTTGTGTGAATTTTATGAATCTTTCTACGGCGCAATCTGCAAAACGTGCAAAGGAAGTTGGTATCCGCAAAGTACTCGGCTCGCTGAAAACGCAACTGGTGAAACAGTTTTTTACAGAAGCATTTGTTTATTCATTCATCGCTTCTGTAATTGCACTTGTGCTGGTTTTTATTTTGATCAAACCATTTAACCAGGTTTCGGGAAAAGAACTTTCATTCGGTCTTTTGTTTTCTGGATATAATTTGTTTTACTTTTTTGGATTAATGATCATCACCGGCCTTCTTGCCGGAAGTTACCCGTCATTTTATCTTACTTCTTTTAAACCTGCATTGGTTTTAAAAGGAAAACTTTCATCAACGAGGCTGGGAAACGTTTTTTTAAGAAATGGACTGGTTGTTTTTCAATTTACTATTTCAACCGCACTCATTGTTTGTACGATCATCACTTACCAGCAATTACAATTTACCCGTAATAAGAATATGGGACTAAACAAAGACAATGTAATTGTAATAGCAAACAGCAATCGTTTGGGAACAAGTGAAGAAATATTCAGGCGGGAGTTAACGGGTATTAAAGGAATAAAAATGGCAAGCATTGCAACAAGTATTCCTACAAAAAATTTATTTACGGATAGTTATGTTCCTGTAGAAAGTAATAATGAACACGTTGTACAAGATATTCAGCTTTCATCATTCATCGTAGATTATGATTTTATTCCAACACTTCAATTAAATGTTTTACAGGGAAGGAATTTTTCAAAAGATTTTGCTGATTCAGCAACTGTAATATTGAATGAAGAAGCAGTAAAACAAATCGGCTGGAAAGCACCCATTGATCAATGGCTTGAATATCCCGGCGGTAATGGCGTTAAGTTTAAAGTGATTGGTGTAGTAAAAGATTTTAATGTTCAGTCTTTGCATACTCCAATTACACCATTCGCTTTGTTTCATGCGTCATCCAAAACTTATGATCTTGGTTACACGTATACGATCGCAAGGGTAGAGACGGCTCAGACAAAAGCCGCCCTTGATAAGATCGAAAGTAAATGGAGGTCTTTTGCAGCTGCCACCCCTTTTGATTATAGTTTTCTAGATGAAGAATTCAATGCATTGTATCAATCAGATCAAAGGATGGGTTCTGTGTTCAGCCTGTTCACTATATTATCAATCTTTGTTGCTTGTCTCGGCCTGTTCGGCCTGGCAACATATACTGCAGAACGGCGTACAAAAGAGATCGGCATTCGCAAGGTACTCGGTGCATCTGTACAAGGCGTAGTGAGTTTACTTTCCAAAGATTTTTTAAAACTGGTTTTCATTGCAGCCATCATTGCATTCCCTGTTTCGTGGTGGGCGATGAATAAATGGCTGCAAGATTTTGCATACAGGATCAACATAAACTGGATCGTATTTGTTGTATCCGGCATTGCTGTATTGTTGATCGCATTACTAACGGTAAGTTTCCAGGCGATAAAAGCAGCAGTTGCCAACCCGGTTAAAAGCCTTCGAACGGAGTAAGATATCAGAAATCAGCTAAAGAAGATATTAACGAACAGAATAAACTGCTGGTATCTGATTTCTGAAATCTGACATCAAAATAATAAACGAACAAATAAAAAGTATAGCCATGTATACAAACTTCTTCAAAATCGTCTTCAGAAACCTGTGGCGCTATAAAGGCTACGCATTGATCAATGTCATCGGGATGGCAATTGGTATTGCTGCAATGGTATGGGGCTACCAGGATTATCGCTTCGCACGCAGTTATGATAATTTTCATAAGGACCAGGAGAATATTTACCGCGGTATAACCTATAAGAAAGATGCAGAAGGAATGAAAGGGATTTTTCCTATGGCTGTGGTACAACAAGTTAAAAATGATTTTCCCGGCATAAAAGAAGCCGTAAGGCTCGACAGCAGGAGGATGAATATTAAATGTGATACCAGTGATGCATTTTCGGAAAACGTACATTTTACCGACCAGTCTTTTTTTAACCTGTTCAACTTTCCTTTGGTAGCTGGGAATAATAATATCAATGACCGCAACAGTGTTTTAATTACAGAAAAGACCGCAAAGAAATATTTTGGTAATGAAAATCCCATTGGGAAAGTGCTCAGTTTTTATGCAGGTGAAACCTATGCCATGCCACTAACAGTAAGGGGTGTGTTGCAGGATGTTCCTATTAATTCTTCCATTCAATTTGATTTCCTTACAAATTTTGATAACCAGTTGAAAATGGATGGAAGTAAAATAGCGCCTGATAACTGGGCATGGTTTTTAGACGCTGCATTCTTTCGTATTCCCGATGCGGCTACTGCTTCCCGTTTGGAAAAAGAAATGAACAAATACCTGGCAATACAAAACAAAGCAAAAGAAGATTGGCAGGTTACGGGTTTTAAATTGATTACCCTAAAGGAAAATGCTGAATTGGGCGAAGTGGTCAGTGCAAATAATTTACGGATGCGTCCCGACGATTCAGCAGCTTATGGACCATTTGTTTTGGCATTTTTAATTTTTCTTTCTTCATGCCTTAATTTTTCAAACACAACAGTTGCACGTGCCAACAAGCGCTTAAAAGAAATTGGCATGCGTAAAGTAATGGGCAGTACGCATGCACAATTGATACTGCAATTGTTGATGGAATGTTCTATCATTGTTATTGCAGCTATATTACTCTCTGTTTTATTAAACATGTGGTGGCTGCCTGCATTCAATCAGATGTTCCAGGGTGTGAAAGTGCAGGCGGATTATTTGCACGATACGAACCTGCTTGTCTTTATGTTTTATATGCTTATTGGCACCACACTGCTTGCGGGTGCTTATCCTGCATTTTATGTAAGCAGGTTTAATGCTACTACTATTTTCAGGGGTACGGTAAAATTTGGAGGATCGAATTTATTCAGTCGCTTGATGCTTGGGCTGCAATTATCCATCGCTATCATTACCGTTATTGCAGGAGTTGCTTTTGCCCGCAATTCAGCATTTCAACGTGATTATGATTATGGATATAGTATTGACAATAGTATTGCAGTTCCTTTTAATGATTCAACCTCGTACACTGCTTTAAAAAATGAAATGGCTGCTGTGCCCGAAGTAACAGCATTGGCAGGCACCCGAAGTCATATTAGTTCCAGTTATCAAAAAAGAATGAGTGAAGCTGAAGGTATTAAAAAAGAAATTGATTGCTTTGAGGTCGGCAGGGATTACCCGGTAACCATGCAACTCAAAATGGTTGCAGGCAGGAGTTTTGATCCGAACATGGAATCAGATTATAAGAATGCTTTGCTGATATCACAAAAAACAGCAGCTACATATGGATGGAAGGACGCTGATGCATTGGGTAAACAAATTCATATTGATAGTACCATTTACTCCGTGGTAGGTGTGTTAAAAGATTTTCATTCAAATACTTTGTTTGAACCACTTGATCCTGTTGCCATGAAATTGGTTAAAGAAAGCAGGTTCCAGTATCTCATTATCCAGGCACAGCCAAAAGACCTGGCAACTGTATTCTCGAAAACAAAAGAAGCATGGAAAAAATTGTATCCATTAAAACCTTTCGACGGATTTTATCAAAGCCAGGTAAAGGCAGAGGCTTACCAGACCAGTAACAGCATTGCTGCAATATTTTCCTGGTTTGCATTATTGAGTATCCTGCTAACTGCAACAGGATTGTTCGCATTGGTTTCACTCACCGCATTAAAGAAGATGAAAGAAATAGCGCTAAGAAAAGTAGTAGGTGCCAGCCCACGTCACATCATGGTGTTGATCAACAAAAGTTATTTCTGGGTTTTCATTGTAGCAGCTATACTTGGTTGTTATGGGGGCTGGGCCCTTACAAAATTATTGATGGACCTGATCTTTAAAATAAATGCCGGTGTTGGAACAGGCTCCGTGATCCTGTCGGTGATCGTGTTATTTATTATTACTGCAGTCACCTCAGGTATTAAAGTATGGCAGGCAGTAAAAACAAACCCGGTTAAACTATTGCGAACTGAATAATCATTAGCGAACATAATTATTAATCATTACTAACAACAGCTTCCGGCTGTAATAAAAGCACATTTATGAAGTCTACCAAAAAACTGTCAGTCATTGCTGTAGCAGCATTGATCATTTCGTGCGCATCATCAACCAAAAATGAACCTGCAGATTCAAAGAATGAAAGCGCCCCGGTTTCTTATTCTAAAAACGATCTTGCTAAAATAAAATGGATTGAAGGCAAGTGGAAAGGCATGGCAGGTAAAGACCCGTTCTATGAAATTTATCAATTCACTAATGACAGTACATTAATGATCACCAGCTATGAATGGAACGGAAAAGACAGCAGTAAATCATCTGTTGATCTTCTTCATTGGAAAACCGATGCATACTACCTTGGGAAGGAACAAAATTATAAAGTAACAGATATTACCGATACAGAAATAAAAATGATACCGCTGAAAGGTTCAAACGATATCTTATGGAAAATGGGAAGTGATTCAGGATGGGTTGCAGTATTAAAGGGTAAGAAACAAACCGTAACATATGAAATGAAAGCATTTGATCCGTTTGGAAAATAATCGGTGTAATTAAAAATTATGAATTAAAAATTATTGGGTTTATATGAAACGATAAGCCTCAATAATTAATTCTTAATTATAAAACCATAGCCATGATAAAAAATCTTTTCTTAACCGCATTACGCAACTTCAAAAAGAATAAATTTTTTTCTTTACTGAATATTTTAGGACTTGGGATCGGCATGGCTGTATTCCTGTTAATTGCCCAGTATGTAAAATTTGAACGCAGTTACGAGGATTTTATTCCTGGTAGAAATAATATTTACAGGGTAAAGGTTGAAGGTTATAACAACCAGCAACAGGTCATAAAAAGCGCAGAAAATTTTCCCGGTGTAGGGCCAGCATTAAAAACTGAATTGCCGGAAGTAAAAAGTTTTGCAAGGCTGTACAATATGGGTTATAAAAACAATGTTGTTATTACGAACCCCGATGCGAAACCTGGTCCCATTGCACTTAAACAAAGAAAATTTCTTTATGCTGATTCTTCTTTTTTATCAATGATGGATTATCCAATGGTAAAAGGAAATGCCAATACTGCATTGGGAGAGCCTTTTACGGCCGTGCTTTCAGAAACCTATGCTAAAATATATTTTGGTAATGAAGATCCGATTGGCAAAACATTGCGCTTACAGGATGATGACTTTAACAATGAACTTGTAAAAGTAACAGGTGTATTCAAAGACCTGCCAGCGAACACGCATTTAAAGTTTAATATTTTATTCTCTTATAAAACTTTGTTTGGTAGGTTTCCACAGGCGCCTGTGCGTTATGGTACGGGATGGAGGAGGAGAGACATGTATGTATTTGTAGAATTACAGCCTGGTGCCGATCCCAAAAAAATAGAAGCAAAATTTCCGGCAATCGTTGCCAAATACCAGCCGGAAACACAGCAAGGCACATTTAAGAATGTATTGGGCCTGCAACCGCTGGCAGATATTCATCTTAATTCTGATCTTGCAGAAGAACCAGAACCTAACGGCAACGGGCGGACTGTTTTTTTTCTTGGTATAATAGGTTTGTTTGTTTTGGCCATTGCCTGGATCAATTATATAAATCTTTCAACAGCACGTGCCATGGAGCGTGCAAAGGAAGTAGGGGTGAGAAAAGTGATCGGCGCTTTCAAACGACAATTGATCATGCAATTTTTGGTAGAAGCCGGTTGGGTAAATCTTATAGCAGTCATCCTTGCTTGTTGTTTTGTTTTACTGTCCCTGTCTTTCTTTAATGACCTTTCGGGACTTTCTCTTAATATTTCTTATCTCATGAAACCATGGTTCATCGGCCTGCTGCTAACGTTGTGGCTTGCCGGCACTTTTCTTTCTGGTTTTTATCCTGCCCTCGTGCTTTCGTCTTTTAAACCCATTGCTGTACTCAAAGGAAAATTAAGGCATAACAGCAGCGGTGTAATGCTTCGGAAAGGATTGGTAGTAATGCAATTCATGGCTTCGATCGCATTGATAGCAGGAACGTTTATTGTTTACAGGCAATTGAATTATATGATGAAGAGCAACCTCGGTATGAATATCGACCAGGTGCTTACCATCGAAAGACCAGGTATTGCAGATACAAGCAGCGAAAGATTTAATTCGGCCATTGATGTTTTTAAATCAGAATTAAAGAAAGATCCTTCAGTAATTGCAGTAGCAGCTTCTTTAACTGTGCCTGGCAAGCAGCGTGAATTCAAAGTCGTAGTAAAAAAATATGCAAATGACAATGCAGATTCTGCTATTCTTCGGGTGAATACAATCGATTATGATTTTGTTGACCTGTTCAGGATGAAAATGATTGCCGGCAGGAATTTTTCCAAAGACTATCCAAAAGATACTGATACTTCAGCCATCATAACTGAATCTGCAGCAACCATGCTGGGTTATAAAAATCCTGCAGATGCAATCGGGCAAACGCTTGTTGTACCGCAGTTCAATTCTTTTAAACCGATCGTTGTTGGTGTTGTAAATGATTACCACCAGGTATCTTTAAAGAAACCCCTTGATCCGGGCATATTCATATGTGCACCATACCAGGGGGAGTTTTATTCGCTGCGGCTACACACGAGCGATATGAAACGAACACTGGAACATGCGAAGCAATCATGGGTAACAGCGTTTCCCGGCAACCCGTTTGAATATAATTTCCTGGATGATTATTTTAATGCCCAATATGCCAATGAGCAAAAGTTTACCAAACTATTTACCTGTTTTGCAATTTTGGCGATCATTATCGGCTGCCTTGGATTGTTCGGCCTTTCAGCCTACACAGCAAGCCTGCGCATTAAAGAGATTGGTATAAGAAAAGTTTTGGGCGCTTCTGTAAAAGATATCACGACCATGTTGTCGAAAGATTTTTTAAGACTGGTGATCATCGCCATCATTATTGCAACTCCACTTGCATGGTGGCTCATGGATACCTGGTTGCAGGATTTCGCCTATCGCATCAACATTAAGTGGTGGATATTCGCCCTGGCCGGGGCCGTTGCCCTTGCTATCGCAATGCTCACCGTAAGTTACCAGGCGATCAAAGCGGCAATGGCCAACCCGGTGAAATCGTTGCGAACAGAATAAGCTGCGAGCTGCCAGCTATGAGCTGTGAGCCACACTCTGAGCATTGAGATCGCTTGAAGCTAATGAAACTTCGTTTGTAATTGAAAGTGCCAGCTTTTAAAATCAAGCTCATGGCTCGCAGCTCATAGCTCACAGCTAACCCTGTACGAATGTGTACGTAAAACTGTTCGTTTTCGTACACTTTTTTTTTGTGTCCATACTTAAAGCATTGCTAACCAAAATTTTAGCCTGTTGGCATAGTGGTTGGAGAAAATATGCGCTGGTTGTTGAAAGGTTGACAAGTTGATCAAGGTGATGGGGTACAAGTGAGTGACACAACGATGCTGGGTAGGGTAACAGGAGCTGGCAAATAAATAAAAATTATATAAACGATCCGAAATCCGACTGCTGATTTCCGATAACAAAAAACTAAAAGCCATGTTCAGCAACTATTTCAAAACTGCTTACCGAAATCTTACCCGGAACAAAGGATATGCGTTACTGAATATTGCGGGACTTGCAATTGGCATTGCAGCTTGTTTGCTGATCTTTCTCGTAATACAATACGAAACGAGCTTTGATAATTTTCACGCAAAAAAAGATAATATTTATCGCATCGGCAGTTACAGGATTGGTGATGCTGACAGAAGTGATCATTATTCAGGCGGCGTATCTTTTCCTGTAGGCCCGGCGCTTGCTGCAGAATTTCCACAGGTTAAAAAGGTAGCGAGAATATTACAGCGGGAAGATGAGCCGCTGACCATTCAAAATGCGGATAGCGAAAAGAAAAAATTCAAGTCAGATCTTTATTACTGTGAACCAGGTTTTTTCAACTTGTTTGATTTTGAATGGTTGAGCGGTAATGCAAAGGCTGCACTAATGGAACCGAATAGTGTTGTGTTGTCAAAAACAATTGCAGAAAAGTATTTTGGCGACTGGCATGCAGCCATTGGAAAAACTTTCATGCGTGGAACGAACAAAAATGAAATATATACGGTAAAGGGAATATTGAATGACGTTCCTGTAAATACAGATTTTCCCCTGGAAGTGATGGTTTCTTACTCAACATTACTTACCAATGAAGTAAAAGATAATCTCAATGACTGGATGAGCACCTGGAGCCAGGCTTATACATTTGTAGAACTGCCATCCAATGTTAACATTGCAAAATTTAACGCTGATCTTATCGCATTTGCAAAAAGGCATAAACCTGCAGAATATGCAAAAGATGCTTACATAGCACAACCGTTTTCTGAAATACATTTTGATGATCGCTTTGGCAATTTTACCAAGCATATATTCAGCAGGTCGCTGATATTTGCTTTGCAACTGATAGCGTTGTTTCTTGTATTGATTGCCTGTGTGAATTTTATAAACCTTGCTACTGCGCAGGCCGTTAATCGTTCAAAAGAAGTAGGTGTAAGAAAAGTTTTGGGAAGCAACCGTAAGCAACTTGCTTTGCAATTCCTGAGTGAAACAGCCATCATTACGGGCGTTTCTCTTTTAGTGGCAATCGCACTTGCTTATTTTTCTCTGCCATTCCTCAATACGTTGCTCAATGTGAAAATAGCGTTGAGTTTAACCAACCCCGTTATACTGTTGTTTTTAACAGCAACATTTGTACTTGTTACGTTTATGTCGGGTATTTATCCGGCAATCGTACTTTCAGGTTTCAATCCGATCACAGCGTTGAAAACAAAGATCACTTCAAAGATGGTTGGTGGTATTTCATTAAGAAGGGCGTTGGTAGTACTTCAATTCGGAATTGCACATGTGCTGATCATAGGAACCCTGATTGTTGTTAGCCAGATGAATTTTTTCAGGAATGCTTCATTGGGTTTTGATAAGGATGCGATCATTAATGTACCTATCCCTGATGATAGTGCAAGTCATGCAAAAGTAGAATACCTTAAACAGCAATTGTTGCAAAATGCTGCTATAAAAAATGTGAGTGCTTCTTTTGGAACACCATCTTCAAGCGGGAACTGGAGCAGCGATTTTAAATTTGATCATTCAACAAAAGCAACCCCGTTCAGCACCAATTTAAAATGGGCCGACGTTGATTATTTTAAAACATACGGTTTAAAGTTTGTTGCAGGCCGCCCGTTCTATACATGTGATACCGTACGTGAAATTGTTGTAAATGAAACCATGCTCAGTAAATTAAGTATCACAGATCCAAAACAGGCAATAGGCAAAGAAATTAATTTATGGGACGGACAAATCAAAGCGCCCATTGTTGGTGTGGTAAAAGATTTCAATGTTAATTCTTTGCGCAGCCCGATTGGTGCCGTACTCATTGCCCCAACAAAAAATCTTTATTACGTGTTGGGAATTAAAACAACAGCAGGTAAGGAAAAAGAAGTACTTGCATACACTGAGAAATTGTGGAACGCAACTTTTCCCGATTATATTTATGCATACGAGTTCCTCGATCAGCGGATCGCTAATTATTACAGGCAGGAAAACCAGTTGGCGCAGCTTTACAAAATATTCGCATTCATTGCTATTTTTATTAGCTGCCTTGGTTTGTATGGATTGGTTTCTTTTATGGCCGCACAAAGAACGAAAGAAGTTGGTATCCGCAAAGTATTGGGCGCTACACCGGCACATATTGTTTACCTGTTGTCAAAAGAATTTTCATTGCTCATCATCATCGCATTTGTGATCGCTTCACCAATCGCTTATTATATCATGCACAAATGGCTGCAAAATTACACTTATCGTATTCCGCTATCTGCATCGATATTCATAATGGCGATCGTGGGTTCAATGATCATTGCATGGCTAACGGTGGGCTATAGGGCCGTTAAAGCAGCGTTGGCAAACCCGGTGAAGAATTTGAGAACGGAATAAGCTGCTAGCTGTGAGCTATGAGCGATGAGCTTTTAGCTGACTTTGAAACAGCGAAGTAATAACAATTAATTATTGCTGTGGCTCATAGCTCGCAGCTCATAGCTCAAAGCTTTTTTATGATAAAGAATTATTTCAAAACTGCTCTCCGCAATCTCTGGAAGAACCGTGGCTATAGTTTTCTCAATATCTCAGGCCTGGCAATTGGTATTGCAGCTGCTGCGCTCATATTTCTTTGGGTAGAGAGTGAACTTAATTATAATCATTATTTCAGTAACAGGGATAATCTTTATAAAGTAAAGGATCAGCAAACTTATGACGGAACTACGTTTGTGTTTGATGCTACGCCGGGGCCATTGGCAGAAGGTATGAAAAATGAGATACCGGGCTTCAAACGTACTGCACGTGCTACATGGGGCAATCGTAAGGTTTTTTCTGTTGATGATAAAATGATCAATGAACAGGGATTGTTTGTGGATGCTCCATTCTTATCAATGTTCCAGCTTCAGTTCATAAAAGGAAATGCTGAACATGCGTTTGATCAATTGCATTCAGTTGTTATCACCGAAAAAATGGCCAACAAGTTTTTTGGGACCACTGATGTAGTTGGTAAAACATTGAAAGTAGACAACAGGCAGGATTATAATGTATCAGCTGTAATCAAAGATCTTCCAAAAGATGTTTCATTGCAATTTGAATGGCTGGCACCTTTTAAAATTTATGAAGATAAAAATGAGTGGCTGCAACAATGGGGCAGCAATGGGATTATAACTTATGCAGAGTTGCAGCCCAATGCAAATGTTGATGCGATCAATAAAAAATTGTTTGGATTTATTCAGACAAAACAAAAGGAATCCATCGCAAAAATGTCAATCTATCCCATGAACCGCTGGCGCCTGTATGATAGTTTCGATAATGGTAAAGAAGTAAAGGGGAGAATAAAATATGTAAGCCTGTTTAGTTTGATCGCATGGATCATATTGATCATTGCATGCATCAACTTCATGAATCTTGCAACAGCACGTTCCGAACAACGTGCAAGAGAAGTAGGTGTGAGGAAGGTTTTAGGAGCAGGCAAATCAAAACTTATATTTCAGTTTATTGGCGAATCACTGGTGATGGCATTTATTTCAGCCCTTCTTGCTGTTGCTGTTATTTACCTGGCATTGCCTGCATTCAATGCTTTGGTGCAGAAAGAGCTTGCCGTTGATATTTTTAAATTCAGCCACATTACAGGTTTGATCGGTATTGCTGCACTTTGCGGATTGATTGCCGGCAGTTATCCTGCATTTTATCTTTCATCATTCAATCCTGTGCAGGTATTGAAAGGCCTGAAGCTAAGAACCGGTGTGAGTGCAGGTTTTGTAAGAAAAGGATTGGTTGTATTACAATTCGCCATTTCGGTTACACTGATCATTTCTACTTTTATCATTTACCAGCAAATACAGCATGTAAGAGAAAGAAATCTTGGTTACAATAAGCAAGATCTTATTTATATGGGCATGGAAGGAAAGATCAAAGAACATTTTAATGCTATTAAAAACGACCTGCAACAAACCGGGCTCGTGCAAAATGCAAGTCTTAGCAGGAGCATGGTATTAAATCTTGGCAGCAATACAGGTGATTTCAGCTGGGAAGGAAAAGACCCTACCAAGCAGGTATTGATCACCGTTGAATCCGTTAGCCCTGAATATATTTCAACGATGGGCATGAAGCTGAAAGAAGGGAGGGATTTTCATACTGATATAAAATCAGACAGCAATAATATCATCATCAATGAATCATTTGCAAAAATTATCAGTAAGAAGTCTGTACTGGGCAGCATCGTTTCAGATGGAGGCAATGGTAAGTACACCATTGTTGGCGTGGTAAATGATTTTGTTTATAATAATATGTATGGAACGGCGGCACCATTGATCATGTATGCCGACACTGCAAGCACCAACTTCCTGACCGTTCGCTTAAAACAAGGAACAAACCTCGCTTCTGCATTGCCGGTATTTGAAAAAGTAATGAAAGCCGATAACCCCGGTTACCTTGTTGAATACAAATTTGTAGATGAAACTTTCGACAATTTTTTTAATACAGAAAAACTCATTGGAAAACTCGCTGCTGTATTTGCAATGCTTGCTATTTTAATTTCCTGTCTTGGTTTGTTTGGCCTGGCTGCATTCATGGCTGAAAAAAGAACAAAAGAAATTGGTATCCGCAAAGTATTGGGTGCAAGTATAAAAGGATTGGCAGGATTACTCTCAAAAGATTTTCTGCAGCTTGTAACCGTTTCCTGCATTATTGCATTCCCGGTTTCATGGTGGATGATGCACAGCTGGCTGCAGGATTATGATTATCGTGTACAAATAAGTTGGTGGATATTCATTATTGCAGGTTTACTTGCTTTATTAATTGCATTGGTAACAGTAAGCTTCCAGACAATTAAAGTAGCGTTGACGAACCCGGTGAAGAGTTTACGAAGTGAGTAGATACGGAATTTCAGAAATCAGATATCAGACATCAGCTGCCCTTTCAAATTGATATCTCTTAACTGATCTCTGATAGCTGAAATCTGATATCCAAAACATAAAGCAACGACAAAATAAAAGCACCATGATAAAAAACTATTTTAAAATCGCCCTCCGTAATTTCTGGAGCAATAAGGTTACAGGTTTTATCAATCTCTTCGGCTTGTCAGTTGGGATGACGGCTGCTGTTTTTATTTTCCTTTGGGTGCAAAATGAGGTTAGCTATGATGACTACCACCCGGATAAAAATAATATATACCGGATCACCAATGGCATCGCAGTATCAAAAGAAGAAACATGGGTATGGGAAACCTCACCTTTAGCAATGGCCGATTTTGCAAAAAGTGAAATACCCGAAGTAAAAGGAACATGCAGGTTGCAGAGTAACGGTTCTGCTGTTTTTAAAATAAATAATAAAATATTTTCTGAAAAGTTAAGTGCATATGTTGATAAGGGCTGGTTCAATACATTTAAGTATGATGTTGTAGCAGGCGATACTGCTGATTTTAATAAAAATCCCTTTAGTATTATTTTAACTGAAACAAAAGCAAAAAAATATTTTGGAAATGCAAATCCTGTTGGGCAAACGATTGGTATTGATACTGTGAATTATACTGTACAGGGAGTCGTTAAAGATAATCCACTTAATTCAAGCTTCCAGTTTGACGTGCTGATACAATTAAATGGACGATTGGCAGATCCTAAAGTAATGAAGCGGCAGGAAGGCTGGAATAATTTTAATTACATAACATTTGTTCAATTGCATCCAAATGCAAATAAAACACTTGTTGAATCTAAATTCAATGCATTAGTAAACAGCAAGCGCACCAATAACAATGACAAAGTACGACTAACCTCCTTAAAGGATATGTATTTTGAAACAGATCTTCAGTCTTCCAATCTTCCACATGGGAGTAAAAAAGCAACTTATATTTTCAGTGTGCTTGCATTTATGTTGTTGATCATCGCCTGCATCAATTATGTAAACCTTACAACTGCAAGGGCCAGCCTTCGTGCCAAAGAAGTAGGTGTTAGAAAAATTATTGGAGCAGAAAGGAGACATTTGTTCTTTCAATTCCTTACTGAATCACTTTTCATCAGCCTGGTAGCGCTAATAATAACTTTAACGCTTATACAAATATGTTTGCCTGGTTTTAACGCGATCACAGAAAAACATTTTGTATTGCCAATATTATCAATGAACATGTGGCAGGTATTATTGGGCACTTTATTATTGGCAACGATCCTGAACGGTATTTACCCGGCTGTATTACTTTCTTCATTTAACCCGATGAATGTGTTCAGGGGAAGAAGTTTTTTAAAAATGAATGATGGTTCCATTCGCAAGGGCCTCGTGGTACTACAATTTAGTTTGTCGATTGTTTTGATTGTAGGAACGATCGTTATCTTTCGCCAGTTGCAATACATACAATCAAGCAACCCCGGTTATAATATTTCGCAGGTGATCTCTGTAAATATTCCTTATAGAAGTTATGGTAAATTAAGTGACGAACAAACAGAAGCATTTTTTGCGTCAATTAAAAAAGAATTACAATCGGCAAGCAGTATTCAAACTGTATGCACAGGCGGAGACGAGATCATGAATGTAGGAAGCAGCAGTTCCGGCAATGCAGATTGGGATGGACATGATACGACTTTCAATCCTACAGTTGGGATCATTTCTGTTGATGCTGATTTTCAGAAATTATTCCAGGTGCAGTTAAAGCAGGGAAATTGGTTTAAACCCGGTAAAGAAGATGCGCACAATTATATGATCAATGAAACTGCGGCTGAAATGTTCAATATGCATAAACCTGTAATCGGGCAGCGTTTTACTTATGGCGGCGATACAGGCAGGCTGATCGGTGTAGTTAAAGATTTTCATTTTAAAAGTATGCATGAAAAAATAGGGCCGCTCGTATTGTCAAATAACCTGGGTTACGATTCTTATTTTTTCATCAGGAACGTTCCGGGAAATCTTACACGGGCGGTCTGGGATATTGAAAAAATATGGAATAAATTCATTCCCACAGAACCATTCGATTATACTTTTATGGATGAAAGTTTTACCAGGCTTTATAAATCAGATATAAAAACTTCGCAGCTGATTCTTATTTTCTCTATCATTGCGATGATCATTTCTGCATTGGGTTTATTTGGACTGGCAGCTTTTACCGCAGAACGTCGAACAAAAGAAATTGGCATTCGAAAAGTGCTTGGTGCAACAGTTCATGCCCTGGTACTTTTGTTGTCAAAGGATTTTATAAAACTGGTATTGATCGCTTTGCTCATTGCTTCGCCTGTTGCGTGGTTCCTGGTAGATAAATGGCTGCAGGATTTTGCATACCGAATCGATATCAGTTGGTGGATATTTGCACTGGCTGCCATATTTGCGATCAGCATTGCTGTTATCACGGTAGGATCACAGGCGATCAAAGCAGCATTGGCAAACCCGGTGAAGAATTTACGAAGTGAGTGAGTGCAGATGTCAGAAATCAGATATCAGAAGTCAGCTTGGAGTTTATCAGTTCGAAAATTCTATTGATTCTGATATTAAATAGTAGAAGTCAGCTTAGTGATTAACAATTCGAAAGTTCAGCTGATATCTGATTTCTGACATCTGATATCAAAATGTAAAACACGAAAATGATGATACTTAAATAATAGACATTTTAAAACAAACAAAAGTGTTCAAAAACTACATCAAGATCGCCTGGCGAAACATCATCAAACACAAGTTTCATTCTTTGCTGAATATGCTTGGGCTTTCTATTGGGATCGCTTTTACATTGTTAATTGCAGCATTTGTGTGGGGTGAATTAAAAGTAAACAGCGATCTGAAGGATCTTGATAACCAATACATCGTTCAAAGCAACTGGAAAGATCCCGGGATGGGATTGAACCTGACAACACTTGGGCCAATGGTAAAAGCATTGAAAGAAGAATATCCTTCACTTGTAAAAAACTATTACCGCTGGGATGGTGTTACATCAAATGTTTCAAAAGGAGATAAGGTTTTCAGGGAAGGATTGCAGATAGGAGACAGTACTTTTATAAACATGTACGGCTTTACGTTATTGTATGGCGATAAACGAACAGCATTGAATGATCCGTTTACTGTTGTAATTACAGAAGACAGGGCTGTGAAATATTTCGGAAAAAAAGACGTGCTTGGTCAAACATTGACCATTGAAAGTTTTTCAGGATCCAAACACGATTTTACAATTACAGGCGTAATGAAAATGCCTGTTGCAAATTCTTTGACCCGTCTTACCTGGGACAACGATAACCAGTTGTATATACCCGCAGTTTCTGCCGCTTATTTCAGTCGTTCACTGGAAGCATGGGACAATCCTTATATGGCAGGTTATCTTGAATTGCAAAAAGGGACGAGGCCGCAGGATCTTAAAGCGCCGATGCAACGCATTCTTGAAAGAAGTTCAGTCCCTTTCATTGCAGCGAATATGCAACCATATCTTGTGCCGCTAAAAGATTTTTATTTACAACAGAATAATGGCCTTGCAAATAAGATGATCTACACTGTTTCAATCATTGCGCTTTTTATATTACTGATGGCAATTGTGAACTTTGTAAATATTTCTGTTGGTAAATCGTCTACAAGAATAAAAGAGATCGGTGTACGCAAAGTGATGGGTGGCATGCGCAGGCAGATCATTTACCAGTTTCTTACTGAGTCAGTTTTACTGGTATTCTTTGCAATGATACTTGCATTGGGTATTTATCAATTCGCCAATCCATTTTTATCAGATGTGCTTGGAAAACCAATTCCGGCTCTTACTGCATTTCCTGTTTACTATGCACTTGTTCCTTTTGCGCTGGTGTTTATTACAGGCATTCTTGCTGGTCTCTATCCTGCTTTTATTTTATCTGCATTGAAAACAGTTGATTCGGTAAAAGGGCAACTACAATCGGTAAGCAGTAATATCGTTTTACGCAAAACGTTAGTAGGCTTCCAGTTCTTTGCAGCATCCATTGTGTTGATTGGTGCTATTATTCTTGCCAAGCAGGTTTCATTGTTCTTTAGCAAGGATCTTGGTTATGATAAGGAATATATTGTTTCTGTACAATTGCCAAGGGACTGGAGCGACGCAGGTGTGCATCGTATGGAATCATACAGGGATGAATTTGAAAAAATGCCACAGGTAAGCGCTGCATCACTTACATGGTCGGTGCCGGATGGCAGAGGCAGTGGCAATACAATGTTGTTTGCAGATGGACAGGATTCATCACAGGCAATAGCGTATGAATCTGTTATAGCAGATAAAAATTATCTGAATACATTTAAAATTCCGTTGAAAGCAGGAAGAACCTTTGAGCAACCATCAGATTCATTTAATATCGTTATCAATGAATCTGCCGCAAAAACAATGGGGCTAAAAGATAATGCCGATGCAATCGGCAGGCGTTTGTTTTTATCGCCAGGTTTCCCCTTAACAATCATTGGTGTTATTGGTGATTTTCATTTTGGCTCTATGAGAGACAAAATAAAACCAATGGTCATCACCAATGTGAATTTTAATAAGATATACAGGCTCATGTGTTTTAAACTGAAACCCGGAAATATTTCAGAATCGATGGCATCCATTCAAAAGAAATGGCTGACACTGATGCCCGGTAGTTCCTTTGAATATTTATTTATGGATGAGTCATTGAATAACCTTTATAAATCCGAGATACAATTAAAGAAGGCATCACAGGTTGCAACTGTATTGGCGCTTATCATTGTTGTGTTGGGCATTATCGGGCTTGTTTCTTTAAGTATCCAGAAAAGAATTAAAGAGATAGGCATTCGCAAAGTGCTTGGTGCATCCGTTACAAACATTGCTTCATTGTTCATGAAAGATTTTCTTCCTGTAATATTTATAGGTGGTTTCATTGCAATACCCATTGCCTGGTTCATCATGCAAAAATGGCTCAATGATTATACGTACAGGATAACCATAACGGCACAACCTTTTGTTATTTCAATAGTTGCGCTGGGATTGATAACTTCAGTGCTGATCGTATTGCAGATATCAAAAGCAGCGTTGCAGAACCCGGTAAAAAGTTTGCGAACAGAATAGAAATAGGATATCAGAAGTCAGATATCAGCTGAGCCTTCCTGGTTAAACCTCTTAGCTGATCTCTGATTTCTGATGTCTGATTTCGAAAGTATAGAGTTACAATAAATAAAAAGTATAACCGTCATGTTAAAAAATTACTTCAAGATCGCCATCCGCAATTTAAGACGCAATAAAATATTGTCGTTTGTAAACATTGCAGGACTTGCAATTGGTTTGGCATGTGTAATATTGATAACATTGTTCGTTAAAGACGAATGGAGTTTTGATAAATTTCATAAGAACGGGGAAAACATTTACAGGCTGGTACAAACAACCACGGATACTTCCGGTAAAGAAATGAAAAGCGGTAATACGGGTTTGCCTCGACGGCCCGTGTTTGCTGCTGAAATTCCCGAGATAGAAAGTTTTTGCCGTATCAAAGGTTGGGATATGACAACCAGGAAAGCAAATGAAGGATTGGAAGCAAAAGTGCTTTTTGCAGATCCGTCTATCTTTAGCATATTCACGATAGATATACAACAAGGAAACGCTGCGGCCATGCTGAAAGGGCGTAATTCAGTTGTACTTACTGATGCAACTGCAACAAAATATTTTGGTAGTGAAAATCCTTTGGGCAAAACGGTTGAAATAGAAGTTGATGAAGCATTGGAACCATTTATGGTAACAGGCGTTGTAAAAAAGCCAGCTTTGAATTCTTCGATCCAATTCGATATGCTCATTCCTTTTGAAAGACAAAATCCAACAGATGCTACGGAATTAAATCAGCAAATGAGCAACTGGGGCAATCTTTACCTGAATACTTTTTTCCTGTTGCGTAAAGATGCGGATGTAAAAGCAGTAGAGAAAAAATTGTGGGCCGTATACCTTAACCATAATGGAGAAAACTGGAAAAAATTTCAGCAACGTAACGGCAACGCTAAAAGGCAATACCTGTTGCAACCTTTTTTTGCTATTCACCTGGATAAAACTTTTTTTGCAAGCAACGGGTTGAGCAGTTGGAGTGATTCAACTTACTCCTATATTCTTTCTGGTTTGGCAATACTTGTATTGATCATTGCATGTATCAACTTTATAAATATTACATTGGCAAGGGGGATGCAGCGCTGCAAAGAAGTTGGTATTAGAAAAGTATCGGGAAGTACGAGGTGGCAGGTTGTTAGCCAGTTTTTAATTGAATCGTTTGTTGTAACCGCTTTAGCGTTTATTGCTGCATTGTTATTGGTGCGAATGCTGCTTCCGTTGATGAATGATATTTCTCACAAGCATTTTGATTTTACTTATTTGGTACAACCTGGAACCGTGATTATTTTTATTGCAATGATCATCATGGTATCAATTCTTGCAGGATTTTACCCGGCTTTTATAGCTTCCGGTTTTCAGCCTGTGCAAACATTGTATAGCCGTTTAAAATTATCCGGCAAAAATTTGCTTGGTAAATCGCTGGTGGTACTACAATTTGTAATTGCAGTTGCATTAATCATCAGTACGATTATTTTTAGCCGCCAGTTTAATTATATCAGTAAAACAGACCTTGGGTACAATGCACAAAACATGATTCACATGCAATTTCCCTGGGGTAAACCAAATGAACTGCAGCAATTAAAAAATACATTACTTCAAAACCCGGCAATTCAATCGGTAGGTACAAAAAGCGGAGACAGGAACAGTACGAGTTTTGAAATCAATGGTAAACAAACTGACTGGTGTTATTATGAACACATCGATGATAGTTATTTACAGGCAATGCAAATTCCATTGGCAAAAGGAAGGTATTTAAGTTATACAAATGTTGCAGATACTGTTTCCAATTGTATGGTGAATGAAGCTTTTGTAGAAACTTACCTGGATAAGAGCAAGGATCCGATCGGGCAAACGATCGGGCAGGGTGACCAGGTTTTTAGCGTGATTGGCATTGTGAAAAATTATCATTCTGCTGATCTTAAAGAAAAAATTGCGCCTGTATTCTTTTCTTTGGATAAATATGGAGATCTGCTGAACACGTATATCAAGTATGTCCCTGGTAAAGAAACGGCTGCTGCCGATGCATTATCGAAAGCTTACAAATCCATTCTTCCTTATTCAACGCTTGAATATTATTTTATGCAGGACTGGCTGATGTTGCGTTATGAAGAAGATGCACAATGGAAAAAAATAATTTCTTCTGCAGCGTTGATCGCAATATTGATTTCTGCATTAGGTTTATTTGCACTCACTACTTTATCTGTTCAGCAAAGAATAAAAGAGATCGGCATTAGAAAGGTATTGGGTGCATCTGTTGCAAACATTACAGCGATCCTGTCGAAAGATTTTTTAAAACTTGTTTGTATTGCATTGCTCATTGGTTCGCCCATTGCCTGGTGGGCCATGAATAAATGGTTACAGGATTTTGCATATCGGATAAATATTTCATGGTGGATCTTTGGTCTCGCCGGGTTAATCATTTTAACGATTGCATTTATTACAGTCAGTTTCCAGGCGATAAAAGCTGCAATTGCAAACCCGGTAAAGAGTCTTCGAACAGAATAGATATCAGAAATCAGACATCAGCTGACTCTTAAAATTTGAAGACCTAATCTGATATCTGATGTCAGAGATCTGATATCACAAATATTAAAACACTAACAAATTAAAAGTATGATACAACTAGAAAAGATCTCCAAATGGTACAACACAAACGGAACAAGAAATTTTGTACTCAAAGACGTTCATCTCACCATTAACGAAGGTGAATTTATTTCAGTAATGGGCCAGATCGGGTTCGGGTAAATCAACTTTACTGAATATTATCGGTATGCTTGATGTGCCGTCTGAAGGAACTTACCATTTTATGGGCGAATCGGTTTTTGATCTCAAAGAAAAGAAACGTACCGAACTGTATAAAAAGAATATCGGTTTTATCTTCCAGGCCTATCATTTAATTGATGAGCTGACCGTATATGAAAATATTGAAACGCCTTTATTGTACCAGGATATAAAAGGTTCTGAAAGAAAAGCAATGGTGGCAGATATGATCGATCGTTTTAACATGGTTGGAAAAAAAGATCTTTTCCCATCACAACTGTCAGGCGGCCAGCAACAATTGGTTGGTATTGCAAGGGCGCTCATCGCAAAGCCTAAACTTTTACTGGCTGATGAACCAACAGGAAATCTTAATTCAAAACAAGGAGAAGAGATCATGGATCTCTTTAAAAAAATAAACAAAGAAGATGGAATTACAATCATACAAGTGACCCATTCGGAAAAAAATGCAGAATACGGTAACAGGATCATTGATCTGCTTGATGGAAGGATCCAGCAAAATATACAATAAAACAAAACGTATTGATTCACTCAAAAACGTCATTGCAAGAAACGAAACAAAAGAGTTGACATCTCTGTATTATAAAAGAGATGGAATTATAGATGAGAGATGTCAACTCTTTAGCATCGTCCCTCGCAATGACGAAGCTGGGAAGAATTCAAACTGATAAAGTACTATAAAAATAAAAATATGAAAAGAGTGATCATTGTGGGGCTAGCGTGTCTTCTCATAAAAACAAATGCCTCTGCACAAGCAACAAAATACAATTTACAGCAGTGTATCGATACTGCGTTGGCAAATAATATCCTGGTAAAACAAAATGGTTTATCAGCCGATGCCGCCAAAGTAAATTTAAAACAGGCACGGGCCAATCTGTTGCCAAACCTGAATGCAAGCCTTGATCATGGGATCAATACGGGCAGAAGCATTGACCCGTATACAAATACTTATGTTGATCAGTCTGTAAGATATGCTGGTTACGGTGCAAACACATCAGTTACTGTTTTCAATGGTATGAGTCTTCAAAACAATGTTAAGCAAAACAAGTTTGCTTATAACGCTGCAACCATGGAACTGCAACAGGGAAAAGACAACTTAACCCTGAACGTTATACTTGCATACCTGTTGGTATTGAACAATGAAGATCAGCTTACATCAGCGATGAAACAAAAAGAATTGAGTGTGAAACAACTTGAAAGATTGCAGGTGTTGGATAGCATGGGCGCTATAAGCCCTTCGCAGGTATCTGATCTGAAAGGACAATCAATGAACGATGAACTTACTATACTGAATTTGAATAACCAGCTGGAAACTTCAAAACTAAATCTTGCGCAACTCATGAATGTGCCTTATAGTAAAGCAATGTCATTGGAAAGAATTGAGACCGATGAATTCTTAACTGCTTATACAAAAACACCGGAAGAAATATATGGGACTGCACTAAAACAATTCTCACTTGTAAAATCAGTTGAATTCAGGAAGCAGAGTGCAAAATTTGCGTTGAAGTCTGCAAGAGGCGCTTTGTTTCCTACACTTTCATTGAGTGGCAATGCACAAACCAATTATTCAAGTTCGGCGGAAAATGCTACAGGCAAGATCAGTTATAACCAACAGGTGAGGAACAATGTATTTACAACCGTAAACCTTGGTTTGCAAGTGCCTATTTTCAATTATTTCAGGGCAAAGAATAATATCAAACTTGCTGCAATCACTTTTCACAATACCGAATTAATTGAAGCTGATACAAAGAACCAGTTGCGCCAGCAAATTGAACAGGCGCATTTGAATATGAACAATGCGTACGAAACTTATAAAACTTTACTGCAACAGGTAGATGCTTATACAACTTCTTTCAAAGCAGCCGAAATACGTTTTGCTTCGGGCCTTGGTACTTCAGTAGATTACCTTACTGCAAAAAATAATCTTGATCGTGCCAATATAAACCTGATCGGTTCGAAATATGATTTTGTGTTGAGGAAGAAGGTGTTGGATTATTATCAGAATGTTGTTACAAAATAATTGAAAAATTTACCGCGGAGGCGCAAAGACGCAAAGGATAAAACTCCGCGTCTTTGCGCCTCCGCGGTAAAAAAACTTAGGTACTTAAAGGAAGGATAATTGTAAAAGTTGCCCCAACACCAACTTCCCCCTCAGCAGTGATTACTCCATGATGATTTTCCACGATCTTCCTGCAAAGCGCCAGCCCGATACCTGTGCCTGAATAAGCCTGCTTGCCATGAAGCCGTTGAAAGATCGTAAAGATCTGTTCGCTGTATTTCGTTTCAAACCCAATACCGTTATCAGTGAATTTTATCTGAACGTATGAAGTGCCGTTATGTAATTTTTTATTCGATTTTATTTCAATAGGAGTAAGGTTTTTTGTTGTGATTTGTATGAGGGGTTTTTTATCATTGTATTTAAGGGAATTACTGATGAGGTTGGAAAATAATTGCGACAATTGCAAAGCAATACCAGGTATAACCGGCAACGGCTCATGGTTAATCACTGCTTCCTTTTCATTTATCAATAATTCAAAATCAGTTTTCAGGTTTTCAATGATAACATTAAGGTCATTTTGTGTGAATGCTTCTTCGCTTTTTGAGATGCGGCTGAAGTTCAATACATCCATGATCAATTCCTGCATTCTCTTGGCAGATTGATCGATCTTGGCCTGGTACTTACGCATGTTTTGTTCATCATGAAAATTCTCGCCAAGCATATCATTGAATATATGGATCTTCCGCAATGGTTCCTGCAGGTCGTGGCTTGCAATAAAGGCAAACTGTTCCAGGTCGCGGTTCGATTTTTCCAATTCAATATTAAGTTCCTTTAATTTTTCATTGGCATCCATGATATCGGTTATATCATGTGAAAGGATCAGCACACCATAAACTTTTTCTTCCAGTTTTAAAGGGATGAAATAATTTTCGAAGTAACCATCAATGATAGCAGATCTTGCAACGGTATTATGTACATATTCTCCTTTTGCCGCCTTTAATATATCAAAATATGCAGGGGAATCTTTTGCGGCAGGAAAAAGTTCCAGGTATGATTTTCCCAATACATTTTCCTTTTTTACATGATACAGTTCTTCTCCTTTTTTATTTAAAGAACTGAAACGGAGATCCGTATCCAGCACTGCAATAATATGTGCGGATGCATCGATGATCGTTTCCACAAAATCATTCTGCTGTTTCAGGAAGTTATTTGCAAATTCAAGTTCGTTTGTACGTTCACGTACCTTTTGTTCAAGTTTTATGTTGAATGAAGTGATCTCCGCATTTTGTACTTCTATGCGGGTAAGCATATTATTAAACGCATCTGTAAGGGCGCCAACTTCATCTTTTCCTACTTTTACGGCTCTTACAGAATAATCTCTTTTTTCTGAGATCATCCTCGCTGTTTGTTCCAATGCAAGAATGGGTTGTGAAATGCTTTTTCTTAATATGCGTGAAAGCAAATAAGCAACAAACAATGAAAAACAAAAAAGCCATAATGCCAGTTCAACATAACGATTTAGTTGCATGTACATGGCTTCCATGTTCGATTTTATATAAAGTGCTCCTACAACATGATCCTGTTGCAGTACCGGCACGAAGCCTTCCAGGAATCCATTGGCGAAGTGAAAACCGATCGGTCCTGTTCTTGCCGGCAGCTTATCATCTGCAATAGTAACCGGGTATTTTGCAAATAATATGCTGTCGTTGGTATAAAGACTTGCAGCGACGATGCGTTTGTCTGCCGTTAATGCAGATAGTATTTCATTAGCATCTTTTTGGGAATCAAATATAACAGCACCGGCACTGTGAGAAGCTGTAACAGCAGCCAGTGTTGATACCTGGTTTTGAAGCGATCTTTTAAAAGCGTAATATTCAAAAATGACATACGCAGTACAAATGAGCAATACCACCACAGCGCAACATAGGAGGATCACGGTCATCAGTTTTCGCTGAATGGGGGCATCCTTCAGTTTCATGTATTCATTAACGGTATTGTTATAAGATTTTTGCAACGCCTAACAATTTTGAGCTGATACTTAATGAAGCCGCTTTTGCCGCCTCCGTATTTATCTGCATTCTTATCTTATTATTCTCAATAAAGAAGCCAATAATACCTCCAAGCGAAGCAAAATTATTTGCATCGCTCACGGTAAGTATCTTTTTTTCCCTGGTATCTGATAAAACGGATTTGATCGTTTCCGCATCCGTGGAATTGATGAACAGGATCTGGCAATTGTCAATATCCTTTACTGTTTTAAAACGTTTGATCACGATCGGATGTTCGCCGGTGGATTCGCCACTCACGGTTTCATCAATATAATTACCGAAAGGATCATTGCCAAGAATGCCAATAACAAAAGGGCTGGTTGCAGATTCAAACGTAGCAGCGGGCCAATCAACAAAGCGGGTGAAATTGTAAAGAAAGACTGCTTTCACCTGGTATTCTGCAGCAGTTTGTGCTTTTAAGAATTGTGTGCTGAGTAAAAGTATGATCACGAAAATGCCATACAGCTTTTTTAAGCGTGATATAACGAAGCATGTATGTTTTATACTTTTTCTCAAAAGTGAAACCCGATTTTTGCATGAATACTTCTTGGTATCTCACGTGATATATTACGTGGAGAGCCAAATTCAGGATGAGCAGCATCCGTTATATTTTGTGCACTAAGGCCCAGCGAAATATTTTTATAGTTCCAGCCAATTCTTGCATCGAGGCTAAAATAAGCAGGTATGTCGGGGATTACCCTTGTAACTGAACCTTCAAGCCTCGAAACATACCTTCCCACAATATCTAATTCGAAATTTTTTGGCAGATCCATGATCGATTGCAGCATGCATTGAAATTTTGGATCAATGGCTTCATACTTATCATTGTCCGGGATGACCTTACCTGTAGTAGAGAATTTTTTATCCTGGTAGGTAAAGCCGCCGCGGAGGCGCCACCATTTTGTTGCTATATAGTTACCTGAAAATTCAACACCCCATGCGTTTGATCTGAGATCATTGCCGAAATAACGTCTTAAAGAATCGGCTGTATAATTAATACTTCTCAGGTCTGAATAATTATTATAAAATGTAGCAATTGAAATAGATGCATTTTCGGCTGGCCGAAAACGATAGCCCAGCTCATAAGCAATTACTTTTTCAGAAGTGAAAGCAGGATAATCAAGATCCCTGAATACAGTAAGGTCAACATCATACCTGCTTGGAACACGAACTGCTCTTGAAACAGCTGTCCATATTGTCTGGTTCTCAGTGGGTGTCCAGGCAAGCCGCACACTCGGTTGCCATTCAAAATGTGTGTAATCATTGTGAAGCAATTTGCTTCCAATAGTGAGTTCCAGGCGTTTAGGTATTAACGTTATTTGGTCCTGCAGAAAACCACTGAAGAGTTCTAAGGTTCTTTTTGCAGGGGTAAACCTGGCAATACCACTAACCGTATGATCATTCAATGTGCGGTATCCAAGTCCCCATAAGATCCTGTTTACTTTTAAAATTTTAAAATTGTGCTGAAGGTCGAAATCCAAAGTACTGATCTCATCCGTTAAAAGATCGGGTTTCGCATTTCTCCATGTACGATCATAATATACCTGGAAACTAAGTCCGCTGTTTTCTGAAAAACGATGTTTCCATCTGCCGAGCAAATTTTGTCCATTGATCTGTGTACTGTCGCCCATGTCCTCATTGCCTGCGTACAAATCACCTTGCAGTGTAAAACTGCTTTTTCCTTTGGGCATATAGTCCATTCTGAAACCACCCTTTGTCATGTTCCATTTATCATTTGCACTGGAATCAGTTTCAAACCTTGTACTATTGAAATCAAACCGATTACCATATATCCTGAAATAAAAACTCGAATCAATATGAGAACCATATTGTATCGCAAAGCCATCTTTTAAAAATGTTCCGTAAGAAGCAGCTGCTGTAAAACCCTGTGTTTCTTTTGCATTTTTTGATATCACGTTGATAACGCCATTTACCGCATTGGCGCCCCACAGTGTTCCGCCGGGGCCGCTTACTACTTCAATGCGATCGATATCATCTTTGAGTACCCCCTGTACATCCCAATATACCCCTCCGAATAATACATTGTAAACAGCACGACCATCAATGGTTACCTGTAGTTTATCTGCCAGGGAACTATTGGCAATGGGAGCACCATTAAAACCTCTTGCCGCAACGGCCCAGTCATGTGCACCAGATCGGGTGACCTGCAGGTTCGGCGCCAGTCTCAAAATTTCCGGCAGTAGTGTAGTGGGAGATCTTTTAATATCATCGCCGGTTAAAACCTGTATGGCAGAAGCAACTTCAGCAAGCTTTTGCGGTGTTTTGCTCACAGAGGTCACTTCAAGATTCATCAATTCTTCCACGGATAATTTTTTCAACTTTGAAACCGGGGGCAGTGTTGTCTTTTGTGCAAATATTTTTTGTGGTAGTGTTGCCAAAAGGATTGTTGCCATGCTCAATAAAAGTGCGGGACGTTTCAGAAGTTTGGATAAAACGCTCGTAAGTTCTTTGATATTGGAAGGTTTTACAATAAAATCTGTGGCACCAAGTTTTTTATTCTTTGCGATCGAGATCGCATCTGCAGTTGTAGAATACATGTAAACAGGAACGTTCTTTAAACGGTCGATCTTTTTGATACTTGCAAGACATTCCAGGCCGTTCATTCGTGGCATGTTGAGATCAATGAAAATGAGATCAGGTATAAATCCCTTTTCATTGTTGAGCTTTTCTAGTGCGTGAATACCATCATTTGCAAATACGCAATCGATGGATTTATCTGAACGTTTTAAGGCATCTGAAAATATTTCCTGGTCATCAAAATCATCATCAACCAGGAAGATGGTTTTCTGGTATCGCATGAGGTATATGTTGAGGATTCAATTTACCGAATCTTCTTGAGAATTATCATGGGAGCTTAAAGTAAATAATGTTTAAAAAAATGATACTCAAGGCTTTTGTTGGATCAAATTAAAACGGCAATCGTCAATCGTCAATCGGCAATCAAGCATAAGAAATTCGGAGATCAGCTATTAATCATTCTATTCCTGAAGATTTGCCGATTCCCGATTGCCAATTGCCGAAATGATGTTAAACGATCCCAAGGAGCTGAAGCAACTTACTAAGCTGGTGCGGTTGCTGCTCAACAGGCTTCACAAAATAGATTTCCTGTACTGCAAGTTCTTTTTGAATAGAAGCGGCTAACTGGTCCTCATTGGCAAGTAT
Source organism: Ferruginibacter sp. (assembly GCA_047601875.1). Taxonomy (GTDB): domain Bacteria; phylum Bacteroidota; class Bacteroidia; order Chitinophagales; family Chitinophagaceae; genus Ferruginibacter. Next base: position 5,103,453 of record JASGIL010000001.1, read on the forward strand.
CCATACCGGTAATTCCTGTTGTATGATCTTCCATTCATTGCCGGTATTGTGCATGTTGAATACGATGCGATTTCCTTTTGCATCGATCGTATCTACAGTAAATATGGTTTCAAGGCTTCCGTTTGATTTTCTGAAATTGAATTCTTTCAGGTTGGCGCCGATCTTAATTAAATGGGAAAACTGGATGTTTTTCAGGAAGGTCATAGGTGTATGTTTTTATAGCAGCAACTTAACGCACTAAAAATATTGATATTGCTTTTTTGGAATATTATTTTTTTATTTCAGCATGGTAAAATTTATATAATAAAAGATGGTTATCTTCTTGTAAGCTGCATAAAAAATGATCTTATTCTTACCCACATTGCGGTTGGTGAGGACACCTACCGCGGCGGATCAGAAAAAGATCATTATCTTCCTTCTAAAACTTTGAATCTTTTTAGGACTAATTACTAAACTTCTAAACCCATAAACCTCTAAACTTTGTCTTTCCTGGCATTATCCCATATAACAAAACAACTCAACGGCAATCCTGTTATAAAAGACATCAGTTTCACGCAGCAACGATTTCAAAAGATCGCTATTGCAGGTGAAACGGGTGCCGGGAAAACAACTTTACTTAAAATAATTGCAGGGCTCGTACAGGCCGGAACTGGTGAACTGATGTTTGAGGATCAAAAAATACTTGGCCCGATGATAAATTGATCCCCGGGCATACTGGAATTGCTTATATCTCTCAAAATTTTGAACTAAGGAATAATTACAGGGTGGAAGAGGAACTTGCTTATACCAATGAACTTACAGATTCAGAAGCTGCGGCTATTTTTAAGATCTGCCATATCGATCATTTATTAAAAAGATGGACAGATGAATTATCGGGAGGAGAGAAGCAACGTATTGTTACGGCAAGGGCATTGATCGCATCACCAAAATTGTTATTGCTGGATGAGCCTTTTTCCAATCTTGACATGACGCACAAACAAATGATGAAAACAGTGATTGCAGGCATTACAGAAAAACTTAAAATAACCTGCATACTTATTTCTCACGATCCTTTGGATACATTATCATGGGCAGATGAAATACTCATCTTACAAAACGGTGAATTGCTGCAACGGGGAACTCCCGCCAGGGTATACCTGCAACCGCTTAATGAATATGTGGCTTCACTTTTTGGGAAATATAATTTACTCAATGCAACACAAGCAAAGCTGTTCGGTTTACCTGTAAATGAAAAAACGATCATGGCGAGACCGGAACATTTTAAAATAAATGAAAAGCAGGTTACAGGTTCTGTAAAAGGAATTATTAAAAAAAGTACTTTTTATGGAAGTTATTTTGATTTAGATGTGCTGGTGGAGGAAGTTGTACTTGTTGTGAGAACAATTTCCTGTAATATGGTTGAAAATGATATTGTTTATATATCGGTAAACGATCATGAATTTTGTTATTTCTAAGATAGCGTTCTTTCCAAAAGATTTAAGAAGATTGAAAACATCGGGCAACTATCTGCACAAATTGTAGCAAGCATCTATGTACCTGCTAGTGTTTATATTCCGAATAACCAATAAATTTTCTTCCATCAAAAAGGTAGAGACCTGTTGCTCTCGTACCCACCCAAAGATTTCCATTTGTATCTTCCAAAATTGACCAAATCCCGGGATTGATTAGTCCGTCTTTAAAACAAGTGAAAGATTTTCCATCATAACGGCAAAGGCCACCAGCACCACCGAACCAAATGTTCCCGTTCCTGTCCTCTATAATTCGCATAATAGGACCAATAGCTAAGCCATCGCTTGCTGTAAAACTTGTAAATGATTTGCCATCATACCGGTAGGCGCCACCCCAATTGCTGAACCAAATATTCCCGTTTTTATCCTGCAATTGGGGCCAGCCCCAATTATGAGCTTTTGGCTTTGGTCCATCTTGAAATAATTCTTTTAGCTTAATGTTGGTTACGGATCTTCCATCGTAACAATACACAGCTTCGTTACCTCGTCCACCAAACCAAATGTTACCTGCTTTATCTTCTAAAATTTTTTCCGCGTTATTGTTACTGCTCATATAACCACCTGCGCCTTCATTAACTATAAACGGAGTAAAAGATTTGCCCTGCCCGACTTTGCCATTCAGGCGGGCACCGTATATATAAACACCATCTATTGTTGCAAACCATAGTTTTCCGCTTTTATCCTGCATTATACTAAATACTTCATGCGTATTGCGATTCTTGTTAGGCGGTAAGTTTTTTGATAAAGGGATCTTGATTGCAGCAAATGTTTTATTATCGTAAAGACAAACGCCCTCTTCGGTACCTATCCAGATTTTGCCTTCCTTATCTTCCAAAATGCACCAAATATTATTACTGATTAGCCCATCGGCCACTAAAAATTGACGAAACGATTTTCCGTCATATTTATAAAGACCATTTTCTGTGGTTCCGAACCAAAGGTTACCGGCTTTGTCCTGCAGGCTGCATTGAACATTGCCATACTTAGGGCTGCCAATGTTTTTTATAAGTTTTGGATGCTCAACAGGTACTGTGTCTGATTCAATTAGCTTTTCTTTTGGTATATCTTTTTTAATTCGCCCGTTGCAGGCTGTGCAAAAAAATAATATTGCCAGGAAAGTAAAAATGTTTGTGTATTTCATAATTCATTTTAATTACTTAAGCATTTAAAAACCTAAAGCCCATGTACGGGAATAGAATAGCATGACCTGGTTTGGTCAAACTCTTTTAAATATTCAGTTATCTTTTTTTGCTACAATCTTTATATTGAATTCAATGGAATCTGAAATAGTTTTATCAGCTAAATTGGCAAAGAATTTTCCTGATCGGTAGCGTACATCCCATAGTGTCCGGTCAATGACCAGCTTGCTATTTGATTTTACAATTCCGTCCTTAATTTCTATTGTTGCCGGAAACGTAACAGGGTGGGTGATACCTTTAATGGTCAGGTTCCCTGTTATTTCTTTATTCTCATCATTTATTGATATAACCCTCGTAATAGTAATTGTAGAAAAGGGAAATTTTTGAACATCAAAAAAATCAGGATCTTTTAAGTGTTTAATAAGATTATTATCGCTCCTGTGATCATCACCTTCAATGGTACTCATGTTTACTTCAGCGGCACCTCCCACAAGTTGGCCGTCTTCGATCATCAATTCACCTTTTGATATATAGACGTACCCAGCATGCGCTCCCTCAATACTTGAACCTTTCCATATTACATGACTTTCTTTCGTATCTATTGTAATATATTTCTCATCTCCAATATGTAAGGTTGTAGAACTTGGCGAGACATTGTTTTTACTTTCCTTTTTTACGGCCCCACTGCAACTGAAATACAAAGGCGCAATAATTAGAATTAAGAAGGTGATCGAAAGCTTGTTGTTCATATTAAAGAAATTAGATTGATGAATAATAATTGATCGTTGAGTTTTGAAAGCAGTAATAATCAATTTGATTCAGCTAAATTACTTTTATACCTTTCCGTAAGACAAATCTGGATTGTAAATAAATGATGTAAACTTTGTAAATTATATCTTTACGTTATGCTTGTTAAACTACATCTACTTTTCGGGAAGCATAAATACCTGTACGGATTGTCACTGCTCATGTTTATTTCTTTGATCTGCGTGGCTTTTACTATGTCGGGAGGTGACGATCTTGATATTGCCAGGAGAGAGGTTTTACTCCGCCGGATCGGGCATGAAATATTATTACGGTCGGGCGATAGTGTATCTCGTGTACTTCCGGTAAAAAAAATTGCTGAAAATGAATACCAGGTCAGTTTTGAAAATGCTTTTACTTTTCAACCCGGGTTCCTGGTGAATACTACCCAACGGTTGTTGGCCAACGATCCGATTGCAGGTGATTATGTTGTTAATGTAGTTAACTGTGCAGATGCCAGTGTAACTTATGGATATGCTATTTCAAAAAATAAGAAAGATGATATTACAGCCTGTGTTGGAAGAAAGTATCCCATGGGATGTTACATGATCAATATTAAATTTAAACCAACGGTTAACATTACAGCAAAGAATGGATATTTATTGGGCGGTCTGTCTTTTTTAGCATTGGCATTTGTTGGGTTTGTTTTTTTGCGATCTGGCAAACCGCAAAAGGTCTTACCTGGCGATCGGCCTGGTGATGACATTCAACATAATGGTATGTTCACTTTGGGATCAATGTCGTTCAACGCGGAGACGCGTAAACTTATGATGAATGGAAATAGCATAGACCTGACCAAAACTGAAACCCGTGTACTACGCATTTTTGCATTGTCCCCTAATGAAGCAATAGAGCGAAGCCGGTTGCAAAAAGAAATATGGGAAGATGAAGGTGTTATTGTGGGCCGCAGTCTCGATATGTTCATATCGAAACTTAGAAAAAAACTGGAGTTTGATCCGAATGTAAAAATTGTTGTTATACGTGGCAAAGGATATAAACTTGAAGTGAACGCTTAAGGAAATCTTAATGCTTCGAACTGATGTGCGTTAATTTGAATATGGCTGGTTTGCATATCTATAATGTAAATAGAGTTCTTCTTTCCGTTGTGCTCTAATTGAAACAATTTTCTGTTCCTGGTCTCCTGAAAGCCTGAAGTATTGTGCCCATCCATAACCTGGCAAAAAATAATGCAATAATAAATCAATAAAAGTTGTTGAGTCTTTAAAGCATTCGAATTGAGCCATACACCAATGACTGGTATCATATCGGTTTTTGGTAAATAATTCAATCGTTTCAGGAACATGCCGGTCAACTAAAAGATGTAAAGCTGCCATCCTTACAGACACTTTTGGATGATTCGTTAATTGTATTAGCTCCAGGTTTGAAATTTTTTTGGAGGTTTTATAATCAAAGCCAAAAATTGTATTAGAAAGCTTTTGGTTATTATTCGGCGGAAAGTGATTAAGCTTGTTTAAGATATTCATCCTGATTTTTGACGAATCAAAGTGACTTTGAGAAAAGCTGTTGATTTTAAATAAACAAAATAAAAGTAAAGCAATAAGTCGCATCAGTAAATTTTTAATTTTATAAGTCCATATTCCACCAGGGGTGCATTGTTGTGCTTGGTTTATTCAATCCTGAAATTTATGTTATCGCTATTTTGTCTATAGTATTTTAAAAGAACATTTTCCAGGTCTTTATCTTTTTCCATGTCTGCATAGCATTCGTCTTTGACTTTAGTTAAGTGCGTTTTGAAGTCGGTAAAAAATTCTTTATTCCGATCAGATGATTTGTTTATATAACCATTAAAGTTGCTGATAAATTTCGGGGTGCCATGTAAATTTTTAAAAATTGCTTCAATGCAAAAGGCTTCCAATACTGTATAGTCGCGTATTGTTTGAAGTTCGGAAATACCATTTATGCCAATGCAAATATGATAAGCAATGGCTGTATCTTTTTGCCTGATGCTGTCACACATGAAAAAACGAGCAGCAATTTTCATTAATTCAGAAACTGAAAAACGAAGTGATTTGTTGTTGTTATTTCTTTCTCCACTGGTTAAGAGCGTAAACTGTCGATAAAATGTGTCGGTTGTAATGGCGTTACAAAAATTTTTATTAATGTGGATGCTGTCAAAATTATTGTCAACTTTAATTACTGCAGCCAATGTCTTATAGATTAAATAGTCGAAACGAAGTGAGTGTTTTTCTATGAAATCAGAAACTTCGTCATTTGGAAGATAATTGATTTTAGGTGAAGCGGTCTTACGTGTCTTCCCATCCAAAACAGAACTGCTTGCATCTATAGTAAAATATTTACAAAATTTAGTTCTGTCAATTTGGTCCGTGTAAAGCTTGCTATTGCAAGACAAGAGACTTAATAAGCTAACTATTATAAAGGTCTGTTTCAACATAGAGTGATAAACTACGCACAAGTCAAATATATACGAAAGTATTTTTTCAAAAGAAAATGTTGCGCATTTAAGATAGATTACAGAAGAAAATAAATCATCTTATATCTGCGGGAAAAATATCAGTTACTATAAAATAATTTCTTTCTTCCTGTTTCTTCTGTGGCCAAATACAATTTCAAAAAATCTTTTTGCACTTCTACTTTCGATTTAAATTTAGCCATATCATACTTCAATCCCTGCGTATCGTATTGTGCATTCGTTTCTGATCTATCCAGTTCATTAAGTCTTTTTTCAACAGATGCAAATAGCCTGTCAACAGGTACAAGCAAATGCAGCATTTCTGCATCAGGCTTTGCTGGCATGAACTGGTTGTTTCGATATTGAACAAAATCATTGAAGATGGCTGTGGCTTTATTCAATTCAGCAACTGCAGTATTATATTGTTTCATGTCACGATCCTCGTAAAGGATACTTGCGTTCATTTCAATATAATCAAGATGTGTTTTTGTCAATTCATTTTCAATACCGGCTTTTTTTATTCTTGCAGCAGAAGTCTCCAATTGCTGCAGTTCATTCATCTTCATAAATGTTTTTACCGAATCAATAAAATTATACTTTGTCTTTTCAATTCCCAATTGCCGATTCCCGTTCTTAAATTCCCGTGCAGTTATAGGACGATCCAGCAATTGCCAGAGCGGATCAAAGGGCATGTGCGATTCAATGAACAGGGAAGGAGCTACAAGAAAATAATTGGGATTAATTGTATAATGTTCGTCCCAGGTAGGATCACAAAGCAGCCATTCATTATCGAGGTTCACGGCACACCAGCTATGGCCGACCTTGTCTATTGTACCAGACTGTTTCGTGTAGCCGCTTATTATGTAGGATTGCAGGTTGCACTTTGAAGCAATTTCATGAAACACCGCCGTATAATTTTCACAAACTCCTTTTTTTCTTCTTAATGCAGCAGTTACTTTTTTGGTTTGATCGCCTCCCCAATTAAAAACATACATACTGTCTTTGTCATATCTTATGTTATAAGTAACCCACCGGTATATGGCCCGGAATTTTTCTTTATCATTCTTAAAATTGGATTGGATGAATGAAGCAATGGAATCAGCTGAATTATTTTTTGATTCAGGAATATCCAGCACCAGGTGATCTACAGTGTTGAGATCAGTTTCCTGTGCTTTTATGGAAAGTGTGCAGCAGGCGAGGAGGATTATGATAAGACACCTTTTCATAATAGAAATTCTGAATGCTGAGTTATGAATGCTGAATTGTAAAACCCAGCGGACTTTAAAACCCACATTCAGCATTCATAACTCAGAATTCCTTTTGTCGCCGTTTAAGGATCACCGCCGCATTTTTATTCAGATCGCCCGAAAACCTGATCTCATAACGATCCCTTCCATCTTTTACAATAAGCAGCCCGGTGTTAGGTGCAATGGTTCCCAGGTTTTCTGCAAACATGATCAGTTGCAAAGAGTCGCCCATGTCGGGAGTCATCTGTATCGTTTTTGTGATCGCATTTGTGCTCAGGCCCTGTTTTGAAAGAATTGTTTTTCCATTTAAAATGATACTAACGGTATCGCCATCTACTTCGCCGTTATCATACAAAGTAAGTGTGATGCTGTCTGATTTAAATACGACGGTTTGAATGGTCTCCAATGTTCTGTCTCCATATTTTGTTGCAAAAGGCGTGGATGGGCTCCTTGATGGTTCTGTTTTCTTTGCAACAGTTGGGGCAGATGGTGTTGGGATTGCTGCAATAACTCCTGTTGGAACAGGCGGTTTAACTGTTGGTACCGGTACTCCACCTGCTGGTTTCTTTGCGCCGGCATTAGAAGCTACAGGTGGTTGTGGTTTTGGTTTAGTTGCTGCAGGATTTGCAGCTGGCTTTGTAACCGGTACTGTTGTTTTTGCAACAGGCGGTGAAGTAACCGGTTTTTCCGGTTCCTTTGGCTTCTCTGGTTCTGTAACAGGTTTATCAACTTTGGCTACCAATGTTTCTGTTTCTTCCTTCGGCGCTAAAAACGAAACTGTTTTTGTCAGTTCCATTTCATCCAGCTTGGCAACCAGTTTGGGTTGTTCTACAATACTGTCTTTTCTTAGGCGCACATTGCCCTTCATCGCCCTGTACAATTTTGTTTTTAGTGTTTCAAACTTCCCGGTCATGATCATTGTTTTGTCATTCACAACATCAAGCATCATGATATTGGTTTGTTTTAATTGTTTGGGCGATTCTTCATCAAAACTATTGAACACCAGGTCCACATCTTCAATGATGATCTTGTCTTTTTCCTGTTTTACAATGATCGATTTCATGGCGACCATTTCTTCACCCTTTACATTGAACGTGGTATAAGAATATCCAGACAGCTTCCCGTCTTTTTCACTGATCACAACTTCATAAGGCAATGTTTTTTCTGAGGTAAAAATTTTACCTGTCCACATGCCTACCAGGTTTTGAGAAAAAAGATTCAACGGGAAGAGGCTTATGAAAAATATTTTAAACAATATTTTTTTGCCGGGTAAATTGATTGTTTTCATGAACTAAATGTAGTTATTCTTTATTACATAAAATTAGCGACTGTAATTCATATTAAAAGTTAATAACTTTCAGCATGGCCAAAAAGGAAAAAAACATTATTATCGGTAACCGTGAATTGCCAATACTCCTGGATATTTTTTATGAAGATTGGGGATTTAAACTGCCTGTCGTTATTTATGCACATGGATTTAATGGGTTTAAAGACTGGGGCAATTTTGATCTTATTGCTGATAAATTCGCAAGAGAACGCTTCACATTTATAAAATTTAATTTTTCTCATAACGGTACAACTGCAGATGATCCCGAATCGTTCGGCAACCTGGAGGCATTTGGTCAAAATAATTATACAAAGCAATTGGCCGATCTAAAGATGGTAGTTGATTGGGTAACCGATCCGCAGAATCCTTACAGCCACGTAATTGATGCTAACAAGATCAATCTTATTGGCCATAGTATGGGCGGCGGCATTTCTATTTTATTTGCAAATGAAGATGCGAGGATCAAAAAAATCATTGGCTGGGCTTCTATCGGTGAATGTAAAACGCCATGGGGAAACTGGCCGGCTGCAAAAATAAATGAATGGAAAAGAACCGGTGTTGAGTATTATTTGAATGGAAGAACAAAACAGCAAATGCCTTTGTATTATCAATTGTATGAAGATTTCCAGCAAAACCAGGAAAGATTAAACATACAGAAAGCCATCACCAATTTAAAAATTCCAATTCTGCTGTGCCATGGATTATTGGACGAGGCTGTGCCGATTGATATTGCTTACCAGTTAAAAGAATGGCAACCTAAAGCACAATTGTTTAAAGTAGAATCCGATCATGTTTTTGGACGAACGCACCCATGGTTGCAGGAGAATTTACCAGACGAAATGGAAGAGGTAGTCAATATCAGCATCATTTTTCTTAAGAGGGACAGGTTTGAATTTGTGGATGTGAGGTTTTAATTACTTTTCGGTGAGAATGGAAAGTTTGGTTGCAGTTGCGTAGCGTTTCTAAAATAAACAGGATATCAGATGTCAGCAATCAGGTATCAGCTTGAACTCTAAATTGAGAAAAATTTTCTTTTATAATACACCTCTGACATCTGATTTCTGACATCTGGTATCCTGTACCTAAATAACTTTCATCACTCAAATATCAAGATTGCCAATATTGGCCAGTGCTCACATCCATCACCGTCAACAACCCACCTTTGCCACATCCTGTATCAATATTTGTAACACCGCCCCTTGTTACCGGTTTTGTTTCATCCCAATAAATAGTTGGCGTATGGCCGATGTAGATATGATTAAAATTATCCGCTGTTTTTAATTTCTGCCCGGGAGAACAACTCATCATTTCCTGTACAAGATCCCTGTCCCAAGCAAGCTCTTCCATATTTTGTATCGCAATTTTAAAATGCCTGTTGAACCCGCCATGAACAAAACAATTATTATTGTCATCAACATAGTAAGGAACCTGTTGAGCATAAAATTGTTCATGAACAAGCGGATCAACTTTATTTCTTTTATAAGATTCAAGTGTGGCCATGCCGCCTTGTTGCATCCACATATCATCAAGCTCACGTATATCGGATCGCATATATGATTTGATCCATTGATCGTGGTTGCCTTCGATGAGTATGCAGTTCTTTATTGTTTTCAGCAATTCAACAACTTCATAACTGTAATGGCCGCGGTCGCATAAATCGCCAACCTGAATGAGCAGGTCGTTGTCAAAATCAAATGCAGAGCGCTCAAGAACTGTTTTCAATGCGTCCAGCTCCCCATGAATATCGCCCATTAGCATTTGTCTTCCCTTCATGTGGTTCATTTATTGGATAAATTTCCTCAATTTTTTCAAATCTGTATGACAAAATAACATTTACAACGCTGTATTTACTTTTGGCTTTTTAATTGCGTAATTAAGCATACAATTATTCTTCACAATGACCCGGGTACCATTTAACTTTGCAGTACCCCCGGAAAGACGAGATTATGCAGACAACTATACTTAATATATTACCGGAAGATCAATCAGTTCCTCAATGTAAAAGGGTACTTAGTTTTCGCCCCTTTGTAGATTATATTAAAAAAATAAAGGATAAGCCCAATACACATAAAAAGTACTTTTTTAATTATGTGATCGAGCAATTTGAGAAACATCCAGAGTTATTGAAATCGGTGACCGTTGAAGATTTGAAAGATCATGAACCATTAATGGAACTTATCTATAATTCTTTATCTGGAATGATTGAAGATGAAGAAGTAAATTACTGGGCGCTTAGTACACCTATGAAGCCTACGATTTTTTATAGTACCAATGCTTTTTTTAATCTTATAAAAAGCATCGCTGATGATAAGTTTTGCAATGCCGATGCGCCCGTAGATCCTCATCGTGTTGAAGGCAATCCCGTAGAGTTTGTGTATTCAGTGATACTTGAAAAATACTATGGCATTCCTTCTTTCTTTAACCGTGATATTATACACTCATTAGAAGATCCCAAAACAGGACTTACACATTATTATATGGTAAAGCCTGATCCACGCTTCATTGAAATAATACCTGAAAAAGAATTGCCGGATATCAAGTTTGACATTTTAAAATCAGGCAATTACGATAAAGCAGAGAAGTTTAAATGGATACAGGAAGTACTTCCTTTGAACATGTTTCGCTTTGAAGGTTTTGGCATTACCACCATTACGGATGTATCAGTAAAATATGCGTTGGAAAGTATCAGGAACCTGATCCTGAATCACAGTAAGTATGATGGCGGAGATTACTTTACGAATGCAATTCACTGGCTAAAGATCATTGTTGAGAATAACGATATTGAATTTGGCCTGTTGCCTGCACTTCATGTAAATAAAAAACTTGTTTTCAATGAGGGACTGTATGTAAACAGTTTATTGATAAATGCAGCCAGGACAAATGGAATGGAGGAAAATAATTACATGGCGCTGATCGATAAATATTTCAGATCGCCCAAACTTATATTTTTCAGCGAGATCACTGCTGAAGAAGAAGAAAAGCACAGCTACCTGAAATTATTGTCATCACAAGGTATTGTAAGTTATGCATTGATCCCTGTATATTTTGGAAACTCACTGGTAGGTGTACTGGAAGTTTATAGTAAGAAAAAACAGGTGTTTGATGAGATATTGCTTTCAAAACTTGACCCGGTTGTGCCGCTGCTTTCACAATTGCTAAAAAACGGTATTCATGAATTTCATGACGGCATGGATAAGATCATTAAAGATAAATACACTTCTATCCAGCCTTCGGTACAATGGAAATTCAATGAAGCTGCCTGGCATTATATAAGAGATAAACAAATAAAAGGCAAAGCTGCTGAAATAGAGGAGATCGATTTTAAAGATGTGTATCCTTTATATGGTGCTATTGATATCCGTAACTCAACAGTGGAAAGAAATATGGCCCTTAGCAGGGATATGAAAGTGCAGTTCAGGTTGTTGATAGACATGCTTGAGAAATTAAAAAAACAAACAGGCTTTGGTTTGATTGATGAGAAGATTTACCTGTCAAAAAAATGGCTGCGTGAAATTGAGCATGAAGAATCATTGAACCAGCACATTGCTGTAAATGATTTTTTTGAAAATAATATTACACCCTTTTTACTTGAATATAAAAAAGGAAATGACACACTACTTCCCATTATAAATGAGTACTTTGATGCTATTGATGAACAGAAAGGATCGGCGCATGAAAACAGGCGTGGATTGGAAAAGTCTATGAACATTGTTATCGGTGCCGTAAATAATTACCTTGATACTTTGCAGCAGGATATACAACAGGCGTATCCCAATTATTTTGAAAAATTCAGGACCGATGGCGTGGAATACGATATTTATATCGGGCAATCCATTGCGCCTGACAGGCCCTTCAGTGATATTTATTTAAAGAACCTGAGGCTTGCACAACTTAGTTCGATGGCCACGATTGCAAAACTTACTGAAGCTGCCGCAGAAGAATTGCCTGTGAAAGTAGAAACAACGCAACTCATCTTCATCCATTCACAGCCGATTGATATAAAATTCAGGAAAGACGAAAAACGTTTTGATGTGGAGGGCGCTTATAATATCAGGTATCATGTAGTGAAGAAAAGAATTGATAAGGTGTTTATTAAAAACAGTAATGAACGTCTTACACAACCAGGCAAGATCGCTCTTGTTTACATCAACCAGCAGGATGCCAATGAATACATCAATTATATTCGATTTCTCCAGGGACAAAATATTTTATCCGACGATCTGGAAGAACTCGATCTGGAAGAACTCCAGGGAGTAAGTGGTCTTAAAGCACTCAGGGTTGGAGTAGTAAAAGATGCCAAACAGCCGATCCCCGATCCCGAATCCAGGATCAAGCAACCTGTCTCAAGTATCTGATATCCTGTATATCGCACCCCAAATCTAATAATCAGTATTAAGTATCATTCTAAACATCATCATGCAAATTCAAATACTAAAATCAAAGATCCATCGTATAACGATCACGGAAGCAAATCTTAACTATATAGGAAGCATTACCATTGATGAGGATTTGATGGATGCAGCCAACCTTATTGAAAATGAAAAAGTGCAGGTGGTGAATGTAAATAATGGAAGCAGGCTGGAAACCTACGTAATAAAAGGTGGTCGTGGCACGGGTGTTTGTTGTTTGAATGGACCCGCTGCACGCCAGGGCGCAGAAGGTGATATTGTAATTGTTATTTCTTATGCGCTGATGGATTTTGAAAAAGCAAAGAGTTTTAAGCCATCGGTTATTTTTCCAAAAGAAGGGAATAAGCTGTCGGAACTATGATTGAAATAATTAAATGAATACTATGATGAAAAATAAAATAATTGTTCATCAGAAAATCAATCTAATCATGTTCAGACAACTTTTTTTACACATTCCGAATTTAAAATTGTGGACAACAATCATAAATAAATATCTTCTTTAAACAATATATTTGAATTGCAAAAAGAGCTATCCATGAAATATTCTTCAGGACAAAAAGTTACACTTCTGGACACTGAATTCAAACCTGCTGGTAGTGCAGTGATCCGCGGATATGAAGAAAATTCCAACAAGTATGAAGTTGAGTTTACCTATCCTGACAGGCAAACGGTTGATAATATCTCCGTTCCGGAAGAACGTTTGATCCTCATTTCAGAATTCATGAATCAATAATTATCCAGGGCGGTTATGATCTTGCGGTCATCTTGTATGTGCCGTATGTTTTTACTCATGATATTGCATGAAAACTGCAATGTACTTATCCAGGAATTTTAATGTTTAGGTAAGATATTATTAAAGGTTTTTATTTTCATGCGCTTAAGCCTTTGAAAATTGGCTCTAAAACACGTACTTTTGCGCCCGAAAACGGGTTTGCTGGTTTTTTATTGGCCAGGTTGATTGGTAGTGGGCCGGTAAAAAACTAATTTTTTTTGATCGCGTTATTATTGATTGCATGCTAAAAAGAGTTGTAGTTACAGGGTTAGGGGTGATGGCTCCCAACGGAAACGATCTTAAATCGTTTTGGGACAATATCGTCAATGGCGTTACCGAGGTTAATAAAATAACCAGGTTTGATGCCGACCTTTTCCGTACGCATTTTGCCGGCGAGATCATTAATTACAATGCAACTGATCATATAGACAAAGGGCTTGTAAAGAAAACAGATCTTTTTACCCAGTATGCAATCATTGCTTCTGACCAGGCCATTAAAGATTCCGCTTTCGATTTTCAAAAAATGGATCCATTCGATGTAGGTGTTATCTGGGGATCAGGGCAGGGAGGAATGGATACTTTTGAAAAGCAGGTTAAAGAATTCGTACTTGGTAATGGCCAGCCAAGGTTCAGTCCTTTTTTAATACCAAAGTTTATTGCGAACATGTCATCGGGAATGATCTCAATCAGGAACGGTTACATGGGCATTAATTATACAACAACATCTGCCTGTGCCACATCCAACACAGCCATCATGGATGCATTTAATTATATCCGTCTTGGTAAAGCAAAGATCATTGTTACAGGTTGTTCGGAAGCACCCATAACACCAGCTGTATTCGGTGGCTTTAGTGCACTAAAGGCAATGTCAACACGCAATGAAAGTCCAACAACTGCATCAAGGCCTTTTGATGAAAGCAGGGATGGTTTTGTAATGTCGGAAGGAGCAGGAGTATTGGTGTTGGAAGATTATGATCATGCAATACAACGTGGTGCAAAGATCTATGGTGAAATAGCCGGAGCTTCTATGACCGCTGATGCTTATCACATGACTGCAACACATCCTGAAGCAAGAGGTGCTATAAAGGCAATGAAACTTGCACTGGAGGAAGCAAAGCTTACAATTCATGATGTTGATTATTTGAATCCGCATGCAACGTCTACGCCTGTTGGTGATATTTCTGAAGCAAAAGCAATTGCATCACTGGTTGGAAAAGAAAAGAACAAATTGCTGATCAGTGCAACAAAATCAATAACAGGTCATCTTTTAGGCGCAGCCGGCGTTATTGAAGCCATCATCTCTTTAATGGCAATGAAAGAAAATATTGTACCTCCAACGATCAATACCACTTCACTTGACCCTGCCATCCCGGAAAATCTGAATATTGTTACAAAAGAAGCGATCAATGCTGATATTAATGTTACACTCAGCAATACATTCGGCTTCGGTGGCCACAATGCAACTGTCATTTTTAAGAAGATATAATCGCAGGCAACAAATAGTTTATCACTAAAATCTTTTACTCACAGCTCACAGCTTAATTCTTCTTCAACTCGCTTCCAATAATCTCATCAAATTCATTTTCCTTCTCCAGCACCCATGCAGGTAACGCGTAGCCGCCAAGGATTTGCCATTTATCATCTTTATTTTCCATACGAAAGATAATGCGATTTCCCATAGGACCTTCATCATCCAATACATCTACGGTGAAATGGCCTTTAATGCTGGCATTTGCTTTCCTGAAATTAAATTCTTTCAGTCGGCCCTTTACTTTTATCAGCCTGGTGAATTGTACATTACGGTTGAAGGTTATTTTCATTGGTTATTTTTCCTCAACTCTGCAAGAAGCATACTAGAATTGTTAAACAAATGAAATTTTTCGGGATTTTATTTAATAAGATGTGGATTATAAAGTATAAAATTTTGATGATAAGTATAATTTTTATCATCAAATGAAATAATTTGCAGCGTAATAAAAATTTAAGAGATAGTGGTACAAATAATTACATATATAGGATTAGGTATCGTAGTCGGCTTTAGTGTCGCATGGCTGATTCATGTTATGCAGGTTAATAAACTTAATAAAACGGTTAGCAGCCTCGAGGGTTTTCTTGAGACTGAAAAACTGGTTAGGGACCGTGTTCAAAAGGAAAATGCCTGGTTAATGGAAACCAAAGAAAACAACCAGAAGGAATTTGATCAATGCATTGCGGAACTAAACAGGGAACATGAACTAAAAGTTACAGAGTTAAATAATGTTATTAAGATCATGGATGAAGATATATTGCTGATGCAAAAAAGCAATGAAGAAACAGAAGCACTTTTGCAAGCTACCAATCCTGTTGTACATAATTTGAAACTTAAACTGGTAGAAGCAAATAATACCATCGCAAGGTTTAAGGCACAGGTTCCTGTAAAATAATATAAATAGAATAGAAAGTCTTGTCGGGGTCTGCCATCTGGCGACCCCGATTTGTTTTCTAAAAACAGCAACGATAAAAGAATTTGAGTATATTTATTTCACCCGGAATAGCTGGTTAAAAATATTAATGACTCAAAGTGCAAAACGAAAAACTCGTACAATTTTTTTACAACAGCAATCTTGTTTCTTTGGCAACTGCTAAAGAGATAGCGAGTCGTTTCAGTCCAAAAACAATTGCGAAAAATCAATTTTTTCTTACAGAAGGCAAATGTTGTGATGAGTATCTTTTTTTAGAACATGGCTTCATGCGTTCCTTTGCACATGATCTTGAAGGCAATGATGTAACTACAAATTTTCATGCACAGAACCAGGTTGTTTTTGAAGTGTCATCTTTTTTCAATCGTACAAGATCGAAAGAAAATATACAAGCATTAACTGATTGCAATGGATATTATATTACGTATGAACAATTGAACGAGTTGTTTCATGCACTACCTGAATTCAGGGAATTTGGTCGTTCCATTCTTGTAAAAGGATTTTCATCGCTTAAGAACAGGATGTTGTCGATGATCACAGAAACAGCAGAAGAACGTTATGCCCAATTGGTAAAAACAAACCCGGAAATATTTCAATATGCCGCATTGAAAAATATTGCTTCTTATCTTGGAATAACAGATACTTCATTGAGCAGGATCAGAAAAGAATTCTCTAAAAAATAAGGCCTCACGCAAAGAAGAAAAGATGCGCAGAGAACGTAAAAACATCTTTGCGCACTTATGTATTTGTCTTTATCTCTTTGCGTGAGGTATCAACTTCTTGTCATTTGGCAAGAGATATAAATATTCACAGTCTTTCCTTTGTATCATCAATTCATCAAAAAACAAATACAATGGAAAATTTACCGGTTTACATCAGCATCATTTTCGGGCTCATAACATTATTGACCCTGTTTCTTTTTTATAAAGCAGCCAACAAATCAAAAAGAGTTCTTGCGGTGATTGGAATATGGCTACTGTTACAGGCGATCGTCGCTTCTACAGGATTTTATACAGTAACCAATACCATTCCTCCTAGGTTCCTGTTTTTGCTAATGCCACCGCTGGTGCTCATCAGCTTATTGTTTGTTACCTCTATAGGAAGAAATTTTATAGACAAACTTGATATACGAATATTAACGCTTTTGCATGTTATAAGAATTCCGGTTGAAATTGTACTGCTTTTACTTTTTCTCAACAAAACCATTCCTGGTATTATGACATTTGAAGGAAGGAACTTTGATATCTTATCAGGCATCACTGCAATAATGGTATGGTATTTCGGTTTTTATAAGAATAAGCTGAGCGAAAAACTGATTCTCTTTTGGAATATCGCCTGCCTGGTGCTATTATTCAATATTGTTATCATCGCGATTTTATCCGCACCATTTAGTTTCCAGCAATTTGGTTTTGATCAGCCAAATATTGCAATACTGTATTTTCCATTTGTATGGCTCCCTTGTTTCGTAGTGCCTGCTGTTTTGTTTTCACATCTTGTTGCCATCAGGAGACTTATTTATAGAACACAAATTAAAAATGCAGCATTGCTTGCATAAGTTACCACTGGTCACAAAAATGAAATTGCTGTTTTTAATAATTATTAAATTACAGTAGACACTTACTGTAAATGATATGAGATGAAACAACAAACCATTTTACTCAGTTTGATCTTTATTTGTCTTGCAATATATTCAAATGCACAAACTGATGAAAAGATAAACAGCATTGATAAAGCATTGCGATCAGGTCAAAGATCGGTCAGTGATGTACTTTCAGATATGTCTTTGATGTCCCTGCATTCATTAACAGCTTTTAGGGACATCATAAAACAAAATGCGAAAGCAGGGAAGATACAATTGAATACAGGTAAAGAACCTGGAGTAAAGATAACAGTCAATGGAATTGTAACCGATAAATCAGGAAAACCTGCGTCCAATAAACTTGTATATGTTTATCAAACATCTTCCGAAGGCTGGTATTCAGATACTGCTCCGCATATTTTACAAAATGAAGGCGACAGGAGACATGCTCGTATTTTCGGTTACTTTAAGACAGGTGTTGATGGAAGATTTGAATTTACAACCATAAAACCCAAAGGTTATCCCAATTCATCTTTGCCCGCACACATACATATTGAGATCGATCTTGGCGACAATCATTTTATCTCCGAATTGCTTTTCGACGATGACCCAAGATTAGAAGGGGACATACGAAAGCGTGCGCTCGCTGAAGGATTTATTGTGTCAAAAAATACCGGCACAGAAGCAAAACCGGTTTATGCTTATCATATCTTCACTAAAAATTAAACGGGACAAGTTTATATAATTTTACATTAGCGAGCTACAATAAAAATAATAAGATGAATAATGATGCAGTTATAGTTGAAAAAAACTTCAATGCTCCTGTTGCGAAAGTGTGGAAAGCAATCACTAACAAAGACCAAATGAAGCAATGGTATTTCGATATCACAGCATTTAAACCAGAAATTGGCTTTGAGTTTAGTTTTTACGGGAAAGGTAAAGAAGGTGAAACATATCTCCACCTATGCAGGATCACCGAAGTAATTATTGAAAAGAAACTCACTTACAGCTGGCACTACGATGGCTTTGATGGAATTTCTTATGTAACATTTGAATTGTTTCCCAACGGAGAAAATACGTGGTTGAAACTAACACATGCTGATCTTGAAACATTTCCTGCTATTGATGCTTTTGCAAAAGAAAATTTTGTGGGAGGGTGGACATACTTGATTGGAACTGCGCTAAAAGATTTTGTGGAAAAGCCTGAACTATGATTAAAATGATTTAATGATGGACTATGATTTATTATTAATCATAGCATTCACTTAATCATTTTAATCATAGTTCAGACAACAGCCTTAAAATTTAAACGACAACCCACCATGCAAAATATATTTTCCATACCCCGCTTCCAGAAACAAACCTGCGTTTTTGGTTAAACTGATATTTGCACCTATGCCAGCCTGGTAGGCGAAATCGGAAGGCGTACTGATATAATTAATTTTGCTACCATTAACATCGGTATAATCCTGTTTCCAGCTATTAACACCAATAGCAGTTCTTATATAGGGGGTGATCCTGGAATTTGATATTGGCACATACCTTACGATGTCAAACATGAATGCCCAGTTGTCAAGCGTGCCATTCAACGTTTTTGTGCCCGTATAATAATCATAATAAGGAACGTTTACTTTTCCATGTGTGACCATCACACCAATACCCATATTACGACTGAAGCGATAGTTAATAGCACCTGTTATCGGCCCCGTTTGCATGGCATTTCCCATATGCAAGCCGGAAAAATGGACAAACTCTTCTTTATCTACATTAGGAAAACCATAGCCGAATGAAAGATTTACCGATGGTTCAAATTTTGGTATGTTTTGTTTTTCTGAACGATAACGTTTAGCCGGAGGCTTGCGATGTCTTGCACCATAACCTGGTGCGGGACGAACATATATTGTTTGTGCATGGAGCGTTTCAGTAGCAAAAAATAAAATGAGAAAAACAGGAAGGCAATAGATTTTCATAAAAAATAAATTTGATTAGCGCCCGCTCTGACTGAAAATGGAAATAGCAGTTTAAAAAAACGATCTAAAAATTTGTTAAGTAAGTTTGAAAGAAAAACGGGTGATTTTCTATCGTACAATAGCAAAATTTATATTTATATAACTTAATAGAAATAAGCTGTAAATTTCTAATTCAAAATTATACCAGCTCATGGCAGAGTCTCTTCAAAAAAAAGAAGCAAACAATATTTTATTACGCATTCACCCGCTATTGAGAATTACATTAAGTCTTTTAGCTGCATTGATGGTTTTCTTTATTATCTGGAAAAAGAAGTTTGGGTTTGCACTTGATATTACGATCTTATGGGATGTATTTGCATTTTCCTATATCCTTATTTGCTGGATCGTTTTTTTTAAAAGAAAGCATGGCGAAATTTTAAGGCTGGCAAATAAAGATGACGGAAGCCGTGGTTTTGTTTTATGCAGTGTTTTAATAGCATCTGTGGCCAGTATGTTTGCAGTGTCAATGTTGATGGTCTCAAAAGTTCATGCGGGTGTAAGTGAGTGGATCGCCACCATCATTGGTGTGGGAGGAATGATACTTTCATGGACAATGGTTCATACATTATTTGCTTTTCACTATGCTCATATGTATTACCAGGGATATGAAGACAGCAAAACAAAGGACCTTGAATTTCCGGGTAATAGTATGCCTGATTATATCGACTTTGCTTATTTTTCATTTGTAATTGGAATGACCTTCCAGGTATCGGATGTTGAGATTGCTTCACGCAAGATCAGGAGAACGGTATTGGTACATAGTCTTCTTGCATTTGCGCTGAATACTTTTGTGGTAGCGCTAACCATTAATCTTATAGCAAGCCTGAAAAAATAAACCCATAAGCCTCAAAGAAGTTTCATTTATTATCTTAATATCATTACAGTGCCTTTCATTGGGGTCATATATCTTTTAAAATCTACCAGGTAAGCATAAGTGCCAACAGGTAATTTCTTTTTCTTAAATGTTCCATCCCAGCGCCTGTTCTCATTCTTTGTATGAAATACCATTTCGCCATACCTGTTATAAACATACAATTCAAATTCTTTGAATGCACTCAATGCAGGAATATACCAGGTATCATTTACTCCATCGTCATTGGGTGAAAATGCATTGGGAATAAAAACCTGTTTGTATACAAACACTTCCATTGTATCAGTATCCGATCCACAGCCATCAAGAGAAACAACTTTTAAAATGAATTTTGTATCAACAGGAGGAGATGCAATTGGTTGTAACAGTAAAGTATTATTGATATAGGGTGATGCCAGCCAGGAATAACTGATGTTATCACCGGTTGCTGTTGCAGCAATAGTTACTGTTTCATTTTCAAGCATTGCTTTATCGGGCCCGGCATCCGCGTAAGGTGGTTCAATAACATTTACATTGATATGAGTTGTATCGGTACAGTTAAATGAATTTGAAACGATCACATTATATGTTACATCATTTAAAGGCGAAGCATGTGGAGATGCAATTGTTGCAGATGAAAGTCCTGCTGCAGGCTGCCACTCATATGTAATACCACCACTTGCAGAAAAGATCACACTATCTCCGGGACAAATTTTTGTATCAGAAAAACTTGTTGCTGCAACAGGAGATGGATCAACAGCAACCATTGTTGAATCAAGATGCTGGCAACCATCAGTATTTTCTACAAGCACATAATATTTGCCCTGTTGCGATAATTGTATATTATTTATTGAAACAGGCGAGCCATTGCCTGTAAATGCATCCGGGCCTGTCCAGTGATAAACAGAACCACCGGTTGCTGTTAATATAAGTGAACTGCCTGTGCAAACGGGACTATTGCTAAGGGCTGTTGTAACCGGATTTGCCACAACTTTCACTGTAAGCGGTGCTGATGCGATCCTGCATTGAGGTGATCCAAAATTTCCACTTTCTGCTACTGCCAACCTGAAAGCATAATTACCAATGGGATTATTTGCAGCAAAATTTCTAATGAGTGAAGTTGTATTCTGCCCGGTTATATCCGTCCATGGGCTACCGTTAGTACTTTCCTGCCATTGATATGTTGGATTTGTAAATCCTCCTGATACGGTGCACAAAAAATTAAAAGAGCCGGACGTGCCTTCACAAAGTGAAAATGTAGTAGTAGGCTGTCCTGCAATTGAAGGAATAAGCAATGGTCCGCAGGGACGAAATGTAATATCGTCCAGGGCAAGATCATTGCCGCAACCACCTGCTGCATTATTCCTGATCCTTAGCACCACATTTGAAATACCCATAGGTGTTGTAAAGAAAGAGCCATATTGTTTCCAGGCAGGAGCGGCGAGGGGAGGAATGTTTCCGGAATTATAAGTTTGTAACAATGTTCCATCAGTTTTTTCGATATTAAATGTGAGGTTGGGTTGGTTGGAACTGCCATTGCATGACTCAGGACGAATAACATTTACGATCCATGCTGCAAATTCATAAGTTGTATTTCCACATAAACCTCTTACTGTGTCAACATAGAAATCACTGGGTTGTATAGACGCATTTACCAGCATGAAGTAACCACTTCCATTTCCTGTATGATCGGCTGGTATATTAAACCAGCTGTTATCAAAGCAAGCTGTTGAATTATTTCTTACAGTATAATAACCATCATTGGGGCAATCATTTGAAACATACTGATAACCTGTCGCAGCTGCAACCAAAGAAGGACCTGGATTACCACCCGAACCGAAAGTTATATTGACAATGGGATCGCCCAAACTTCCCTGGCAAAGTTGAGCGCCTGATCTTGAAGAAATAAAAATTAATAATATGAAACAAACGGGTTTAATATTCATTCGCATGTAAGTTCATAAATCTATTTTAAATAGGTTGTTTGTTTTTCTCACCTTGCCGCGGTTGGTGTCCTCACCAACCGCAATATGGAAACAAAATTATTTTAAATAGTTTTTTAAAATTTAAAAGAACCCGGATAGAAATCCGGGTTGTGGTGCTTTAACTTAAAACGCATATGAAAAAAAACTATTGGTACACTCTGACATAATCCACGATCAGCGATTGTGGCATGTCGGTAGTATTGTCGGGATTGCCTGGCCAGTTACCGCCTACTGCGAGATTAATGATGAGATAAAAATCTTCATTAAAAGGATAATGGTTGGATCCAAATTCAGAGATCGTATGCGTGGAAAATAATTTTCCATCTACGAACCACCTCATTTCATCTTTCTTCCATTCAAGTGAGAATACATGAAATTCATCATTAAAAATTCCGGATGGGAGTGTATAGTTTCCTCCCAGTTGTACACTGCCTGGCCCGGGGCCAAAATGCAAAGTGCCATGATTTTTATTTGCTTCGTGGCCGATCATCTCCATAATATCCACTTCGCCGCTTTTGGGCCAGCCCCCATAAATATCTTTTTCGGGCATCATCCAGAATGCGGGCCATATGCCTTTTCCTTTTGGTGCCTTGGCCCTCAAATCAATTCTTCCGAACTTAAAATATTTTTTACCCCTGCTGATAATTTTTGCCGAACTATATTCTTTACCATTGGCTGATTCTTTTTTTGCCTGTATGATCATCTTGCCATCCTGGAAAAAAAGATTACTGCGATTGGATGTGTAATATTCCAATTCATTA
The DNA here is from genome assembly GCA_047601875.1 of Ferruginibacter sp. Lineage (GTDB taxonomy): Bacteria > Bacteroidota > Bacteroidia > Chitinophagales > Chitinophagaceae > Ferruginibacter. The sequence goes on from JASGIL010000001.1 coordinate 5,126,733, forward strand.
TTTCCCCATCCGCAATTATTCGGGCAACCATCACCGTTTTGATAACTCCAGTTTAATGTATCCAGTGATGATCCGTTAAATTCATCGGACCATACTAACTTATAACCTGCATAAGAAGCAGGAGCGTCATAACCAATATTGGAAATTTTAGGCAAACTATCGGTAATTGTAATGCCACTGATTGTATTTTTTTTAATACTGCTATACATGGTATTGTTTTTCACAAAACCCTGCAAAAGCAACAATGAGAAAATAATATATAGATGCTGCCGCTTCATATCCTGTTTACATTTTTACTTTGCCGTTCAATTTGATATTCCTTGATGAACTACCAACAAGCACATCGAAAAATCCTGGCTCCATTACCCATTCATTTTGAACATCATTAAAATATTTAAACGCATCTTCGTTAAGATCTATAGTAATTGTTTTTTGTTCTCCCGGTTGAAGAAATACTTTCTGGAATCCCTTTAATTCTTTTTCGGGACGAGGTAAGGATGAATTTTCCTGTTTGATATAAACCTGTGCTACATCTGCACCGGCAACTTTACCTGTGTTCTTTACAGTTAGTGTTACAGTTGCACCCTTACCATTTGCAGCAACATTTAAATTGCTGTAATCAAAGTTCGTATAGGAAAGTCCATGCCCAAATGCAAACTGCGGATCAACTTTATAAGTATCGTAATAACGATAACCAACATAGATATCATCATAATAATAAACATAAGTAGAATCACCAGGATATTCGCCGAGTTTATGTGAAGGCTCATCCTGTAATTTTTTTGGAAAAGACATTGGTAATTTTCCTGAAGGATTTATTTCGCCAAAAATAATTTTCGCCAATGCATTACCACCTTCAAGGCCGGGATACCACGCCTGCAATATAGCAGGAGCCTGGTCTATCCATTGCGTCATATCGATAGCGCCACCACCCATTAATACAATTACTGTTTTTGGATTTGCTTTTTGTACAGCTTTGATCAATTCATCCTGGCCAAAAGGCATATTCATATTTGGCTTGTCAAAATCTTCTGCATCATACGCATTGTCCTTCCACACATCGTAACGAAAACCATGCGTCCAGCCTCCAACAACAATAACGATATCAGATTTCTTAGCTGCTTCTACGGCTTGTGCAATCATCTGTGCGTCGGCAGTTGCATTTCTTTCAATTTTATAACCTTGTGCATAATTGATCTTTATATTTTTTCCTGCCAGGTTCTTTATTCCTTCCAATGGTGTGATCTCGTAAAATGCTCTTATCTGTGAACTGCCACCACCCATCGATTGTTTTCTCTCAGCATTGTAACCAATAACTGCGATCGATTTAATTTTTGATTTATTTAGCGGAAGCATATTATTGTCATTCTTTAATAATACAATTCCTTCTTCAGCAATCTTTGCTGCTGTTTGCTGGTGTTCTTTTGTATTGAATGATCCTTTGTTTTTTGTACCATCGATCATGTGTGTTTTGTACATCACATAAAGTATGCGTCTTACCTTATCATTCAGTAAATACTCTGGTAGTTTCCCGGCTTTTACCAACGATAATATTGTATCTCCAAAATAAAATGTTCTGTAATCAGGATTGGGAAGCATATGAAGATCTGTTCCCATTTCAAGGTCCATACCGTTCCATGCGGCTTGCATCGTACTGTTTACGGCATCCCAATCACTTACAATAAGACCTTTGAAGCCCCATTCTTTTTTTAAGATTTGATTGAGCAGGTAATTGTTTTGTGCAGCCCACTGTCCACGAAATTTATTATAAGAAGCCATTAAAGTATTAACGCCGCTTTCCTGTACGGCTGCTTTAAAACCAGGCAGGTAAATTTCTCTTAAAGCACGTTCACTCATTTGTACATCTATTGTATGGCGCCATAGTTCCTGGTTGTTGGCCGCATAATGTTTCACACATGCCGAAATGCCCTGGTCCTGCACACCTTTGATATATCCAACCACCATTTTCGAAACAAGAAATGGATCTTCACTTTGATACTCGAAATTCCTTCCGTTCAAAGCGGTTCTTATGATGTTGATACCGGGACCGAGAATAACATTTTTACCACGATAAGCAGCTTCGCTTCCCAATACAGAACCAAATGCATAACCCAGTTGCGGGTTCCAGGTTGCAGCAAGGCATACACCGGTTGGTAAATAAGTTGACGAATCAGGTAAATTATTATCAAGGTTCCAGTCGCGGCCATGCTCGGGGCGTACACCATGCGGGCCATCGGATGTTACAAGTTCAGGTATGCCTAGCCGTGGGACAGCGCCGGAAGTAAAGGAAGAAGATGCATGGATCATATTCACTTTTTCCTGCAGCGTCATTTGTTTTATAAGATGATCAATAGCAGCTGTAGTATCAAATTTTGATTGGGCATGAGTCATCATGCCTAATAACAATGATACGAACAACAGAGATAGTCTTGTGAAAGAAAATGTTTTTATCATAACGATTAATTGGTTTTTAATGCTGAACTGTCTGTCGATTTGAATTGTAAATAATTAAGATTAAATCCTCCTTTCACCGACAACACACGTAACCTGTTCCATCCTTTTGAAAATTTTATTCCTTTGATCGTAGTTGTCTGCCATTTTTGTGTATTGCCGGTAGGGGGGAGGTCTGTTATTTCTGATGAGCTATTATCGTTGATCAAAAGTTTTATTTGCCCGGTTTTTATTTCAGCAGCAAAACGAATGTTTACATCATAGGTTGCATCTTCATTTGCATACAAACTATATTGCGTCCATTCTCCATCTGTGGTCCACCCGATGTTGAAACCATTAGATGTTACGTCTTTACAAATTTCAATGTCAACACCATCATTCCTGTATTTACCACCTTCATTCCATTTCGTTCTGTTTGAAGTAGTGACCCAATAATCTGCTGAATCAGTATCGTGATAAGCAATATCACTCCTTCCAATATCATAATCGGCAGCAAAAATGATCGCATTGGGTTTAATGATATTTTCTTTGAACGGAATGGCATCTTCAGTTTTATGCTGCCTTATCATTGCATTTATAACTCCTCTTTGTGCAACATTGTTTTGAAGTTTTGTATTGGCAGCAAATTCCATAAGACTTTTGAATGCAGTTTCTGTTGATGGTTTTGGTGCTTTACCGTTCCAGTAATCAATGATATCCTGGAAACCTGCATTTATTTTTATTTGCAAAGGATTATTCAAACCTGCCTTTTTTAATGGCCACATGTTCCAGCCGATATTATTTGCTTCTACCAGTTCAATGGCGTCGGTAAACCAGCTATTTGAATTTTCACCGGTTTCACCCAGCCAAATAGGAACATTATATTTTTCACGATAGCCCAGGTATTTTTCAATCGCTGCTTTGTCATTCGCATTCCAGTATTTGTGAAAGCTCATCACCATATTATTATCCCACAAAGGGAAAATACCATTGTAATTATTGCCCCAGCAATTGCCTTCAATGATGATGATATGCTTCTTATCAACTTTCCTGATCGTTTCAGTAATGTCTTTGTATAATTGTTTCAATGGTATATTGCCTGTTTCATCACAACCATTTCTATCATTTGCATTTTGAAATCCCCAGTTGGGTTCATTGAGAATATCGTAACCGCCGATCCATGTTTCATTTGCATAGCGGGTTGCTAATTTTTCCCAGAGGGCGATCATCTTTTTTTTGTTTGCTTCGCTTTGCCATAAAGAAGGTTTCAATGTATCCCTGTCTGAAATAGCATTGTCATTGCCTTGCCCGCCGGGTGCAGCATGAAGATCGAGTATAAGATAAATGTGATTTGCTTTGCACCAGTTCAATAAACTATCAGTTAAAGCGAAGCCTTTTGACAGCCATGTATTCTTTCCATTTTTCTCTTCTTCTACCGGTAAAGTGTAAAGGTTATAATGCATGGGAAGCCTCACTGAATTAAATCCCCACGCAGCCAGTGAATCTATATCGGCTTTTGTACAATGATTGGATAACCAGGCTTTGTAGAATTTTTTTGTATTTGCATCGCCGATCAGCGCATTTATTTTTTTCTTTATTTCATGTTGTGCCATTGCAACACCCTGCAGTTTCAACATGTATGGTTCCTGCAACATCCAGCCACCAAGGCCAATGCCTCTTAAAATAATTTCGCCTTTATCATTCACAATTTTTTTATCGCTTGCTCTCAGGTATCCCTGTGCCACTGTGGAAGCAGCAGCAAGCATAAAAACCAGGCAAGCGAATAAACGAATTATAAACATTGCATTTATTTGTGAACGATGATATAGATAAAAAGATGATATTACCTTTCGGTGAATACCATCTCTCTTAAACCGAAACATGATACTTAGGAATTTCCGGGTTATTGGATCATTTTATAAACTTTCACGTAATCAATTATAAGTGAAACAGGAAAGATCGAATCATCTACACCTTGTGCTCCTCCCCAGTCTCCACCAACAGCAAGATTGAGCAGCAAGTGAAAGCGTTTGTCAAACGGCCATGTTTTAGAACCTGCACCATCAGCGGTAAAAGTGTATACCAATGCGTCATCATAATATGCCCTGAGTGCATAAGGTGTCCAATCAACCCTGTAATTATGAAAATCCGTCATTGCAGTTGGAATATTCTTCGTTACCGTTTTCTGTGTGTTGATCGTCCAGTTATAATTTTGGGTATGAACGCTGAAGTGTACATTGTTTGGATCATAACCAACATGCTCCATGATATCAATCTCGCCTGAATTTGGCCAGCTGCCATAGGCCCAGTCTGTAGGCAACATCCATATGGCCGGCCATGTTCCCCTGCCTGCAGGTAATTTTGCTCTTACTTCTACACGCCCGTATAAAAAATCTCCTGTTCCTTTCGATAACAATCTTGCTGAAGTATAATGCATTCCCCCAACGTCTTCCATGATTGCATTTATATTTAAGTAGTTCCCATCAGCATTTGAATTTGCAACCGCATCCGTATAATATTCCAGTTCATGATTCCCCCAGCCGGATCCGCCAAGATCATAAGTCCATTTAGATGGATCGGGCGCACCGGTATAATTAAAGTCATCCTGGAATATGGGTGTTGTTTCAAAAGCCCAGTGCTCATCTACAGGAGGAGTAGGGGTGGTGGGCTGAAGAACACCACCATTACCAGTAGACGATTTCTTACATGAAACTGTAACAACCATCATGAATAAAAAAACTACCCGGAAAAATAACTTCATATTATTGTTTTAGCAATCAATGTTTACTTCTTAATAAGAACGAAGTGTAAATGTCCACCATCCTGGAGGTGCAATAGCGACTCCCAAGACAAGTACATCAAAACCTGCGGGATCATGTGTTTGTGATAAAACATCGTAAGTGATCGCATCAGCCGGACCACTGGTAACTTCGCTGCCATTTCTTACTTTTTGTAATCCTATATGAGCGCCAAGGCCAGTAACTGTCAATTGTCCGAGATGATTAACACCCGCACCGGCAATAAAATTGTATGTGAATGAGCCCGACCCCCATGGTGCCTGTGCGGAAGTATAATTAGATGACGGCTGACAGGAATTGGAATTATCACCCAAATAACCATCACCGTAGAAATCATCGTGATTATCATATGTAAAAGTCCTTGCGCCGTTGAAAGAAAATGTATATTCATCGTTGAATTCGCAAGACCTTCCGGTAACTTCTCCTGGTCCACTGCTCCACCAGCTTCCGTCGCCCGGACCCGGACCTACTTTATAAGCTCCTGCATCCGGCATTAGTTTCCAGGTTTTTTCAGTGCATGAAGTAATAAATCCAAGGGGGGTTCCATCACAGGCAGTCGGGTCGCTTGTTGCAACATTGATAACCTGGCTTGCACTATCAATACCACTTTGTCCATATACAAATAATCTTACAGTGTAATCTCCGGAGAAGGGGAAATAAACTGTATCTATCTTGGTGCCTGTTGCAAAACTACCAGTTCCTTTATCCCAGTCATAGCGGAATTCGTTGGTAGATGTACTCGTAAGTATATATTTATTAGGAGAGCCTTCAGCGGTTACAGTAAATGATGCTGTTGGTTTGGCTGCCCAATCTCTTACATCATACTTACATGAAAAGAAGAGTATAGCTGAAAACAGTACAGCAACTGCAAGCCTTAACCCGTTGCTATTTATAATACGTTTCATAATGAGTTATTTAATTTTTTAAATGATAAATTCTATATCAATTTTAGTAGCCAGGATTTTGTGTGAGACCACCGGTCTTAACATCATAATCAGGTATCGGCAACAATTCATGTTTGCCTGCAACAAAACCAAGTGGTGCCAGTTCCTGTGCGGCTAAGCCCCAACGTACGAGGTCCTGGAAGCGTGTGCCTTCAAATGCAAGTTCAACCTGTCTTTCATGAACGATTGCATCAAACAATGCAGTTCCTGTAGCAGTAACATCAGGTACAGCTCTTTTCTGGCGTATCTGGTTGATATATCCACGTGCTTTGTTTTCATCAGTTTGATAATTTGCTTCTGCTGCCATCAGTAAAACATCAGAGTAGCGTATATGTCTCCAGTTGGTTCCATAATTCAGTTCCCCTACAGGAGCCCCTGTCTGGTTGCTGAATGAACCATATTTTCTTTGGAAAAAGCCTTCGTAATCACGATCATTTGGTGCGGTCCAATTACCACCAGCTCCAATAAGTTCTGCTTCAGACATAATGCTTTGATTCCTTCTTGCTACACCACCATCAGCAATGAATGCATCCCACATCTTTTGTTTTGGCCTGATAAAACCCCAGCCACCTATTAAAGAATCACCGGGAGCTTTTGTATAAAAGTCGCTTCTTGGCCCCATCAATTGAATATGGATATTGCTTTCAGGTTGTGCCCCCCATGGAAAATTTCCCCAGTCATAACTGCGGCCATTCGAGTACGATATCTCGAAGATCGATTCACCGCCAAATTCTCCGGCCTGTGAAAATATTTCGCCAATGCTATTGCCTACAGTGTATTCTCCTGAGTTTATTACAAGGTCAAACTGTGTTGCAGCCTCACTGTATTTTTTCTCATAGAGATATGTTTTACCAAGTAATGATTGTGCCGTGCCCAATGAAACGCGGAATTTATCTGGCCCTCCATACGATGATTTTACTGGCAATTCCGGTATTGCTTCAGTAAGATCTTTTTCGATCTGCGCATATATTTCCGCAACCGGTTTTCTCGGAAAATCATGATACCTGTCTGGTTGAATATTGTCATCAGTTATTAATGGAATGTCTCCCCAAAGTGTAACCAGTTCAAAGTAATTATAAGCCCTGAGTGTTTTTGCTTCTGCGATCAGGCGTTTACGTAAGGGAGTTTCATCAATTACTTTGTTGATCACCTTGTTTGCACGGTAGATGGCAAAATACATCATCCTCCATGCATCCTGTACTTTGTCATTGGCTGCATCAAAAGTATATTTATCGAGTGATTGGTAGCCTGGCTGATCGCCATCATTACTTCCACCTGCATTGCTTTCATCGCCCAGCAGGCTTTTTACCATGAAGATACTTGCCCAGTTACTATTGTAATGTGCCTGCATCATATCATATACGCCTGTTACAGCCTGCGTAGCGTCTTCATCTGTTTTATAAAATTCATCTTCAGGAAAAGCTCCGGGTATTTCATTCGTAAGAAATTTCTTACAACTTACTGCCACGATCGTGATCATGACACAGAAGAAAATTATTTTTATAAATGATTTTTTCATTATCGTATATTTTGATTTTTATTATTAGAATGTTGATGATAAACCAAAGGTTATTTTCCTGGGGATCGGGTAACCACCACGATCAATACCCAAAGCATTACCATTGGTACTAACTTCAGGATCTACACCCGGGTATTTGGTGAAAGTGAAGTAGTCATCAAACGATATGTAGAGGCGCAGGTTTTTTATTCTTGCTTTGCTTAACAGGTTAGATGGTAATGTATAACCTAATTGCATCTGGCGTATTCTTGCAAATGCACCATCGAATACCATCTTATCACTGCTGTAAGCATATTGGTTTGTTGCATCGGCCCTGAACCAGCTATTTGTACTTCCTTCCCCGGTCCACCTGTTTTGAAAGAAAAATTCTGGTTTGTTTGCTGTTGCACGATCTGTACGATTAAAGCCCATCAGGATATCGTTGCCTGCCTGGCCTTGCAGAAGAAAAACAAAATCAAAGCCTTTGAATCCAAGAGCCAGCTTGGCGCCATAAACAACTTTTGGATGTGGACTTCCGATCTTCACATAATCTTTTGGTGAGATTATTTTATCTCCGTTCACATCTACAACAATTACGTCGCCTGGTTTTGGCGTGTATCCTGTGATACCGGTCTTGGCAATATACCCGTCGATCTCAGCCTGGTTCTGGAAAATACCATCTGTTTTATATCCATTAAAATACCAAAGCGGTTCCCCAACTTTAATGGCGGTTGTTCCGGTCCAGCCTGTTCCGATATTTATACCTGGAATAAGTGGAGTGTTGGGCCCAAGTGAAGTAACCTTGTTACTATTAAACGAAATGTTTCCACCTATTTCATAACTGAATGCATGCGTTGATTTCGGGATGTTCCTGTAACTAAGATCAAGTTCCACTCCTTTGTTTGAAACACTTCCGGCATTTACTGTTTTTAAAGCGTTACCTGTAAAGTTTGGTGCCTTACCATCGATCAATAAATGCCTTGTGATTTTTTGGTAATAGTCAACAGTAAAGTTGATCCTGTTCTTTAAAAAAGCAAGGTCCAAACCTAAATCTGTTTGCTGACCTTTTTCCCAGGTAAGTGTAGGATAACTAAAGGCTGCAGGGTATGCACTCACCAAAGGATTTGCCGATCCATCCGTATAGATGCCGCTAGGCGTGATGGAACTTTGATATTCTCCGAGACCCACACTTGATAAATTACCATTTTCACCATAGCTTCCGCGAAGTTTACCAAAGTTCAATATGTTGGTTATTGATTGAGGGAAGAAATCTTCTTTTGTAAATACCCAGCCAGCAGAAACTGCCGGGAAAGTACCCCATTTATAACCAGGTCCAAACAGGGAAGAACCATCTCTTCTTAAAGAGATATCTACAATATACCTGCTCCTGAAATCGTATGAAAGTCTTCCAAAGAAAGATGCCTGGGTAACATCAAAAGCCGTACTACCAATACGGTCAACATTGTCGGGAACAAAATCAGCATAAGAAAATTTATCCTGTTCTTTAAAAAGCCCCACATAACTACCTCCCATATGTACTTCATGTCTTCTTTGCTGCGAAGCACCGGCAAGCAACGTGAAATTATGGCTGCCGAAACTCCTTGTATAAGTAGCGAAGTTCTCCCATTGCCATGTGGTCCATGTATCACTATAATCGGAACCATTAGCAATCGTATTCTTGCTTTCATCAGAAAACCAATAAGTGGGAGACCAGTTGTGTCCTGTCTGGAAGGCTGCATCTATACCAAACCTGGTAGTAAATTTAAAATTCTTAAAAGGAGTAAGATCTGCATATATATTTCCAAAGATCTTGTTTTGTATGTTCTGTCCATGAGCAATATCAATTCTTGCTACCGGGTTACCATACTCGCCTTTTAGGAAATTGGATATACCATAATAACGACCATTTCCATCAAGCCTTAGTGGCTGTTCTGCAGTAATGGCATTCTGCACATGCTGAGGAAGGTCTGCAGGAACTGTACTTGCGTAAGTAACAGGAGTTATCGGATCCATTACAAGTGCACTTGCGAGTATAGAACCAAATTCTGTATTATCAGATATTGCTTTTCTTGTATGATGTGAAAAAGAAATATTCTCGCCGATGCTAAGCCATGGCCTGGCCTTATGTTCACTATTTATGCGTACTGTATAGCGTTTGAACTGTGCTTTCTTTCCACCTACGATACCATCCTGCGTATAAATGTTACCTCCAAGAAAGTAAGTAGATTTATCGTTGCCACCACTTATTGATAACGCCTCCCGTTGCATTGGAGCTGTTTGAGTAACTTCTTTCAACCAGTTTGTACCGTTCCCTGCTTTTGCAACATCGGCTAAAGTTGGTGCTCCATTTACACCAGCTTCTGTAAGGTATTGCTGGTATTGTGAAGCGTTCATCATTTTTACATAATCATCTTTAACTGATTGCGTACCATATTGGGCTGAAAAATTAATTTCAGATGAATTCCTTCTTCCTTTTTTGGTTGTAATAAGTATAACCCCGTTTCCGCCTTCAGATCCATAAATAGAGGCAGAACCTGCATCTTTTAATATACTAACAGATGCGATCTCTGCCGGATCAAGGGATTCTATTCCGCCCGATTTAATCCCATCTATTATATATATAGGTTCAGTATTGCGATTGGAAGCAGCACCACGTATCCTTACACTTAAGCCTGCTCCGGGCTGGCCGGAACTTGGGGCCACGTATACGCCTGCAACCCTTCCCTGTAAAGCCTGCTCGATCCTTGTATTGGAAACAGTAGTTAACTGCTGTTCGCTAACTGTAGAAACAGAACTTGCCAAAAGTCCTTTTTTCTGCTGGCCATACCCAATAACAACAACTTCTTCCATTGTACTGGTATTTGCTGTTAAAGTGAAATTGATAACGCCCGCTTCATTAACTACTTGCTCTTTGGGAGCGGAGCCGGCATAGGTTACAACTAATGTTGCACCGGGGCTGATACTAATGCTGTAATTTCCACTTGCATCAGTAATGGTTGCATTTTTGGTTCCTTTTACAGAAACTGTAGCACCCGAAAGTGGTTGATCCTTTACCGACGAAGTTACTTTTCCTGTAACCTGAACGGTTTGAGCAAATGTTTTGCAAAATGCAAACATGACTAACGTACATAGAAGTAGTACTGTTTTTTTCATATGCAATCGTTTTTGTTTAATGAGGTGAGATAAAGGAGTTAATTTGGTATACTTGGTTATATTTTAGTTAAGATAAAGTTAAGGTCAGATGTAGGCCTTGCCAATTTAATAACTACATCACTACTACATCATTTTTCTAAAAAGTTGATTTTTAAGCTATTTTTACTACATCATTACTACATCATTTTATTTTTCTTACTTTCACATCCAATTTTTCACGGATGAAGAAATTATTATTTTTTCTTTCTTTCTTGTTTATTTGGGATATCTCATTCGGCCAAAACACAATTGGCCTTCCGGATATTATTAACTATTCGAAGCAGTATTATAAGGCTGGTGCCCAGAACCGCCAGGTGCGCCAGGATAAACATGGTGTACTTTATTTTGCAAATAGTGAAGGGGTTTTGAGCTTCGATGGAATCAATTGGAAAATTTACCCGCTTTTAAATAATAGTATTGTAAGATCAGTTGAATTTGGGCCCGACAATAAATTATATGTAGGTGGCCAGGATGAGTTCGGTTATTTTTCTCCTTCAGAAAATGGCCAGCTTAAATACCATTCTATGAAATCCCTGCTTCCAAAAGATGAACAATCTTTTACGGATGTATGGGAGATCTATTTTTACAGGGATGCCGTTTTCTTTCAAACGAGCAATAAAATTTACCAGGTAAGCGGCAATCACTGTAATATATATAAGAGTACACACTGGAGGTTTATTTCGATGTTCAATAACAGGCTCATCGCCCAGGATTATGACAAAGGGCTGCTTGCTTTTCAGAATGGGGTTTGGGCACCGTTTTTAAAGAAAAGCGAATTGCCCGATGATTATTTTGCCACATCGCTAACCGGGATCGGCCACGATAGTGCCATCCTAACTACAGTAAAGAACGGGGCCTATATTCTTAATGGCGATGAGATCACCAAACTGCGTTCCCCATTTATGGACCAGGTAGAAGCTACGCACATATCGGCATCTGTAATGGTGAATGATGATCATATCGCACTTACCACCAATCTTGACGGTTGTTATATCATTGACAAAAAAGGCAACCTTGTACAAAAATTTTCAAGGAAAGAAGGATTGCAGAATAATAATATCCTCGACATTTTTCTTGATAAGGAGCGTAACCTTTGGCTTGGACTTGATAATGGCATTGATTTCATCGCATACAATAATGCTGTTAAACATATTTACCCAGATTATCTGAATGAGGGTTCAGGGTATGCAGCCACCATTTTTAATAATGAACTATACATCGGCACTTCTAACGGTTTGTATAAAACGCAGCTTTATGATGAAAAAGACCTTAGTTATGTAAAAGGAATTTTTGAACCGGTAAACAACACAAAGGGACAGGTATGGAACTTATCCGAGGTGAACGGTAAATTATTAATGGGGCACCACGATGGAGCTTTTCTGATTGAAAACAATAATGCAAGGGGATTGGACAACAGTTCCGGCTTCTGGACCTTTCAACCTTTTTATAATGTACTGCCATCTTCGTTGATGATTGCCGGGACTTACCAGGGCATCAATTTTTATAATTATAAGGATGGCGTTTTTACCAAGGATAGTATGTATGCTTATTTTGAATCGGCAAGATTTGTATGCATTGATGATAATACCATCTGGATCGCCCATCCATACAAGGGTATCTTCAGGGTGCAATTGCATGGCAACAAACCCCAGGTAAAATTTTATACAAAAAAAGAAGGTGTATTATCTCCCAATGGCAATTATATTTTTAAGATCAAGAACAGGATCATCCTGGCAACTGAGAATGGCCTGTTTGAATACAATGAAGCAAAAGATGAATTTGATGCGTCTGAATTTTACAATGACCTTTTTGCTAAAAAGAACATTCGCTATTTAAAGGAAGATGGAGCAGGTAATATCTGGTTCGTATTTGATAAGATCATTGGTGTTGTTGATATGTCTGCGTCAAAACCACAGATCATTTACTTTCCTGAACTGACAAATAAATTTGTAAGTGGCTTTGAACATGTTTATCCTGTTAATAAGAACAATGTATTCATAGGAGGAGAGCGTGGATTCTATCACATCAATTTTGAGCAGTATAAAAAGATAAAATACCCGCTGCAGGTTCAGATCACAACGGTAAAAGCGATCAATGAAAAAGAACAGCTTGTTGTTTGGCGGCTATATGGGAGAGGTGAACGAAGATAGCAGTACCAACAAACCACGTAAAACAAAAGTGAGTCATTCATGGAACTCATTTCATTTCGAGTATACTTCGCCGGTATATGCACAGCAATCTAATATCGAGTACAGTTATTATCTTGAAAATTTTGATGATAAATGGTCGGAGTTTTCGAGGAAGACAGAGAAAGACTATACCAACCTGCCTGCAGGAAATTATACATTTAGAGTAAAAGCAAGAAATAACCTGGGGAACGAATCTGTGGCCGGTGTTTACCAGTTTTCAGTGTTGCCACCCTGGTACCAGGCCTATTGGGCCTATAGTATTTACATACTCATTTTTATCGTTGGCAATTACTGGTTGTACATTCTTTTGAAAAGAAAATTCAGGGCGCAACAAAGAAAGCATGAAGAAGAACAAAACCGTTTACAGTACCTCCACCAGCTTGAAATGGAAAAGACTGAAAAGGAGATCGTAAAATTAAGAAATGAGAAACTGGAGGCAGAGATACAACATAAGAATACAGAGCTTGCGTCGGTTGCTATGCACCTTGTTCAGAAAGGAGAGTTGCTGGGAAAAGTAAAGGAACAAATGGTTCGCTTTAAAAATAATACCGGCAATGAAAAAGACTCAGACGATTTTAAAAAGATCATTCGGGTAATCAGTGAAGAAGATAAGATCGATAAACAATGGGAACAGTTTGCGATGCATTTCGATAATGTTCACAGCGATTTTCTTTCTGTACTTAAAAATAAATATCCCAGCCTTAGTTCCAATGAATTAAAATTGAGTGCTTATTTACGAATGAACTTATCTACAAAAGAAATTGCGCAGCTAATGAATATTTCTGTAAGAGGCGTTGAGATCAGCCGGTACAGGCTTAGAAAAAAACTGGAGATACCGACGGAGGTGAACCTATTTAATTTTTTGATGAACCTGAACAACTAGCTTTGAGCTACAAGCTGCAAGTTGTTTGTTAGTACAGTAGCTCTCTTGAAATATCAACATGTTTCTAATCGCAATTATGTATTTTCATTACATTGAAAGCTTTAGACCTTTAATACAAACGACTTGCAACTTGCAGCTTAAAGCTTGCAGCTCCCTATAGACTCAGCCTTATCCCCGGCGTTACCCCCTTAAAAAAGTCATTAAAGTAGATCAATGGTTCAAGCTTTACCTGCCCGTTAAATAATTTGACATTACCGAAACCGATCTTAAAAGTATTTTTCTCATAAACATTTCCACGTTGCCTTGCAAGCCATCCAAATGAAAATGAAGGGGAGTAGCCAAGATACAATCTTTCCCTGCCAGTATTTACCTGGCTATAGGCGAGTGTAAGAAATCCATTCCTGAATGTTTGTAATTTGCCCTTGTCATCTCTTGCAAAAGTAAAATGTGATTCGCCGGTAAAGCTGTATTCTCTTTTTATTGCATTGCGGTTGGTTACGATCATCACGGTACCACTCAGGGAAGGAACGAAATAATTTTTGTAGTTCTGAATATCCGCTGATAAACGGAATGTAAGGAAATCGCCGATAGTTACTTGTCCACGCGACATATTGGATGAAATGGAACGATCTTTTTTTGAATACATCATTCCATCTTTTCCATTTACCCATTTATCGGTTGCGTTTTTTTGGAGACTTGCAATACTGTTTTGCAAACGGCCATTCATGTAGCCGGTAAGATTGCCAAGGTTATTTACAAAAAAACTGATCCTGTAATAATGAAAACCTTTACTTCTTTTTTTGAACAATTGTTCAGAACCTCCCTGCGCTTTTAAAAGAATGTTTACTGTATCCTGTTCAAGCTTCATGGTGGCCACAAACCCCTGGTTAACGAGGTAACTTGAACCATTAGGTGCAAACTGCTGAATGCGAAGTTTATTCTTTCCCGATGGATCAACAATGTAGTCGATCCGTTTGCTGGTCAACTCGTCGGCCAGGCTATCCTTTAATGGCTCAATGTCCTGTATAAAAACCCGGAGGATCGAATCGAGGTTGGTTATTGCATCAAGATCGTCGAGATCGCCCAGTTCTAATTTTATTTTATCTCCCTTATCAAGGTCAATAAAAAATATCCTGGTTATTGAGTTGGCCGGCATTTCAAAAACCTTGTCAGCATTGTTTTTTTGGGCAAAGAGTTTACCATTGATGCTTATTAAAAGCATCATTACGATTGACATTTTTTTCATGTTAATTAATTTTGAGGAGAGAGTTTTATTTTTATAGCATTGCTGTTCTCATTGTTTATTTCAGGAGAACCGAGCCTGATATCTGAGTTAAAAAGCCTTAGCCGGAAAGAATTACGATCATTACTTCCTGCAACATTTTCGACAGGTTGAACAGGTTTTTCCAGTTCATTGATATGTACTACAGGTAGTTTCTTCTTTAATGATGTAAAAACAATTGGTTTGGATTTTATTGTTTGAGGGATATTGGAAGTCATTATCAGGCTGTCTTTCTTTTCAGGAATTATCTCTTCAACAGGCTTGATCACCGGCACCATTGTCTTTGATTTTATAATAACATTTTTGGCTACGGATTGAACAGGTGTTTTGGCTTTTTTGATCACTGGTATGGAAGCATGCACATTGGTTTCTTTTATAACAGGCGTTTGTACGATTTCTTTTTTATTTACTGTTATGTTGTCCTTCGCAATTTCCTGTTGTATATTTTCTTTTTTATTATTCAATAATAGTGATACCACCAGCATGCATCCACATACACAGGCAGCCGCAACCCAATACCATGGAAATTTTTTATCGCTTTGTTTTTTCTGCAGGCGTGTGTCAAGTTTTTCCCAAACTGCATTCATATCATGACCAGCTTCACCAGGTAATGCTGATAATTGATCAAGCCCACTTTTCCAGCTGCTATTGTATTTTTCGTTTAACATATTCTGTTCCTTTTGTAAGTAACATTTTTTGTAATAAGGTTTTTGCCCTGCTTAATTGGGACTTTGAAGTTCCTTCTGTAATTCCCAATAAAACGGCGATCTCTTTGTGATCCATTCCTTCTATCACATGCAGGTTAAACACGGTTCTGTATCCAACAGGCAATTGCACTACGAGGTTAAATATTTCTGCTGCAGATAAATTATTCAGTGCTTCTTCTTCAAGTGGAATTTCAACAGCTGCCGTTTCCGCAACAATATTGAACACATTTTTTTTACGCATGAACATCAGGCATTCATTGATCATGATGCGTTTTATCCATGCATGCAATTCAGCATCACTTTTGTAATCAAAAGAACCGATTGTTTTAAAGAACTTATAAAAACCATCCAGTAAGATTTCTTCTGCGTCTTCCTGGTTCTTCACATACCTGCGACATAAAATATTCATCCTGCCTGCCCAAATATCAAAAAGACATTTCTGTGCGGCGTTGCTTCCCTGTTTTGCTTCTTTGATCAATAAAGCTGTGTCCATGAAGATCGGGCTGATGTTGTTTGTAATTATATAAATGCAGTTTCGGAATAAAAGGTTGCATCATTGCAAATTTTTTTATTCCAGCCTCAAAGAAAATATTTTGGAGGTAAATAATATGTTAAAGGATTTTTTAACCACAAAGGACACAGAGGACTTTCACGGAGGTTCACGGAGTGAGCATAAAACTCTGTGGACCTCTGTGAAAAACTTCCTTTACCTCTGTGGTTTAAAAAATGATAATTATCTTTCCAAAAAAAGTGTATGAAGCTGATCCTGTCATCTGTATTTTGCTTAATGGCATTTATTTGTACGGCGCAAAAAATGCAACCATATCCTTCATCCGACAGCATTGCAATAAAGGGCCTGGTAAATGAACCCGTCGTTTTTTCTATCAATGATCTGAATAATATGCCAGATACCAGTTTTCCCATACTTAGAATTGTAAATAATCATGGGGAATTTAAAGCAAACTATAAGCAGGTAAAGGCCGTATCCCTTAAGAAACTGTTAGATAAAAGCCTTTTAACCGCAGCCAAACCCAAAGAGAAATATAGTTTTTATTTTGTTTGTAAAGCAATGGATGGTTATTCAGTTGTTTATTCTTTCAACGAATTATTTAAAGATTCCCCTGAAATTTTTGTTGTTACTGCATACGATGATCTCAACATGACTAATATGCCTGAAAAACCAATCATACTCACACTAACCGGCACCGCAACAGGCAGAATGGGTATGCGGGGTTTGAAAAGTATTGAGGTTAAAAAAGCAGAATAATTGTAAGGCAAAAGCCTAATCATGTCGTTCTCCCGCAACAACTTTAAACACATGTAATACATGTGGAAACAATGCATCCATTGTTTCTTCCGCAGCTTTTGCTGAACCAGGCATTGCAATAACAAGACTATTCTTTATAAAACCCGCAATACTGCGGCTGAGCATGGCAGTAGGAATGCGTTGCTGGCCATAGCTTCTCATTAATTCACTGATGCCGGGCACTTCTCTTTCGATCAAAGGTTTTATTGCTTCAGGTGTTACATCTTTTGGAGAAAGACCCGTACCGCCTGTGATCAATACCAGGTCGAATGCAGCTTTACTCAATTCCTTTACTACTGTTTGTATCTGAACGATATCATCACTCACAACCTGGTAATGTTCATTCGAAAGGTCAAGCGCATTTAGTTTTTCGATGATCTTTTTTCCTGAGACATCTTCATGTTGTCCTGCTGCAATGCTATTTGAACAAACAACAACAGCAATGCGTAATGGCATTTTTTTGTCATTGAGTTGATCTGTTTTTCCTCCTTTCTTGCTAAGTAGTTTTATTGTACTTATTTCAATACTCTTGTCGATGGGTTTCAGCATGTCATACATTGTAAGGGCAGTTATAGCGGCACCATGCATGGCTTCTACTTCAACGCCGGTTTTGTAGATCGTGTGTACTTCAACTGAAATATGAATTTCCATTTCTTTGATCTCGTAGGTAATGGCAGCGTATTCTACCGGCAATGGATGGCAGTCGGGAACTACATCACTTGTTTTTTTAATGGCAAGCAACCCTGCTGCCTTTGAAAATTCAAATACGTCACCTTTTGGAACTGTTTTATTTTTAATCGCATCAATTGTTGCAGGTAAAGAAACCCGAACAATAGCAGATGCAATTGCCTGCCTTAATGAAACCTGTTTATGTGTGATGTTTACCATTTTTCGTTTTAAAATATTTTAAACATTTACTTTCCATTGATGTGATTCATCATCGAATATTTCCTTTCCCCAGATGGGCAATAATGATTTTATTTTTTCTACGGTTTCCGTACAGGCATCAATAGCCGCTTTTCTGTGTTTGGAGGATGTAAATACGAAAAGGCATATTTCGCCTGCCTGTATTTTACCCAGGCTATGGTATACATGCATGCAGGTAAGCTCATAGCGGGAAAAAATATCTTCTCTTATCAAATGCATTTTTTCCAAAGCCATTGTTTCGTTGGTAGTATATTCAATGGCGGCGATCGTTTTGTCATTTATTTTATCTGCTCTTACCTGGCCGAGGAAAATACTATGCCCACCGATATTCGTTTTAGTATGATGCTTTTGTATGCTCTCTGCAATAAATGCAGCAGCAATGGGCCCGGTTATAAAAATATTTTTGATGTTTCTTTCCTTCATTATTTATGTAATCTTTTACAGGTTACCCACCAGAGTAGGGGGGCATTAAAGCTACAACTGTTCCTTCTTCCAGTACGGTATTATTTTTTATAAGATCATTATTTACTGCAATAACAAATTCGGAAGATTGTAAGCCAGGAAATGTTTCATATAGTTTTTGCAAAAGGCTTTCTGTATCTGTTATAGAAGCGATTTCAAAACTTTTTGTTTTTGTTATGTCTGTTAATTGACCAAAAAATTCAATATTTACTTTCATTGATGATTAAGATTTCATTGTAGTCAATTCTAATTTCTAAGACCGGCTTCGACAAGCTCAGCCTGGCAGTTTCTTTGAATGTCATACTGAGCTTGCTGAAGTGTTGCTCATTGAGAAGAACCAGCATTTATGTAAAAAACAATTTGATCGCTGCCAGCAACAGCACAGCGGCTAAAATATACTTTAATACCGATTGGTTAAATTTCAATGCTCCCAGGTAAGCACCGCAACATCCTCCAACCACTGCCAACCCAACATACCAATACATATTTGTTGTGAATTCAATTCCATGTTGTAACTGCCCTGCCAGCCCTGATAATGAATTTACAAAAATAAACAAAGCGCTGATGGCAGCTGTTTGTTTTTGATCCGTCCATTTTAATAATAATAATATGGGTGATAGGATGATGCCACCACCAATGCCGATCAATCCTGATAGAAAACCAATACTGCCACCAATCAACAATGACCAGTAAAAACCGGATTGCTTTTGTTCTGTTACGGCAATGTTTGGGAAAAACAAAAATCTTGTGATCGGTATTAATAATAAAAACCCAAGTATCTTCTTATATAATCCTGCTTCTAAATGTATAGTTCCTCCTAAATAAGCCATGGGAACAGATGCAATTGCTAATGGCAAAAATATCTTCCATAAAAAATGTTTACCCCGATAGAATTGAAAAAAAGCGATAGCAGATACAAACAGGTTCAATAACAAAGCAGTTGGTTTCATTACTGCCGGTGTAAAACTGAAAAGCGCCATCAGTGCCAGGTAGCCGCTTGCACCGCCATGGCCAACCGATGCATATAAAAATGCAACAACGACTAATAGAATATAAAAAATAAATGTATAATCCATTTTGCTGAATCAATTTTTTTTAACCACAGGGTTAAAAGAGTTTTTAAATTGAGTTTCACAGAGTAATAATATTAAATTAAAAACTCTGTGAGACTCAGCATTAAACTCCTTTAACTCTGTGGTTAAAATGGTTGCTGAAAATAAACCTAGCAACCAGGTAATAAATAAATTTTAACCTTGTCAGCTTCATTAAGATTTGTAACATGCTCCTCAATCTCTATTAAACAATTCGCTTTTGCAAATGATTGCATGCGATAACTTTCCTGTGCGTTCAAAACACTGGCTTTTGTTCCGCTAACAGACCCCTTTAAAAAATGAGTAAGACCTGCTGCTTTAGTTACAGGAGAGGCCAATTCTGCCATTTCAGTTTTAATGATTGCAGGGTTGTTTTGTAAAATCTGTAAAGCCAAAACAACATACTGATAAAAGCATGTAAGCACCGACGAAGGATTGCCCGGCAACCCGAAAATCATTTTATTTTCTTTTTTTCCAACATATAAAGGCTTGCCCGGCTTTTGTTTTACTTTATGAAATAATTTTTCTATTCCGCAAGCTTCAGCAGCTTTTACAACAAAATCATAATCACCAACGCTTACACCACCTGTTAATAATACAATATCGGATGTTGTTATCGTGTTTTGTAATGCAGTAGTAATATCAGGTAAATTATCTTTTACATGCTTTATATTGATATTATCAATACTCATTGTTGATAATGCCGCTTTCAATGCAAACGAATTTGATTCATACACCTGTCCATATTCCAAAGCTGAACCCGGCGTTTGCAATTCATTTCCCGTTACAATAATGGCTACTGATGGGGAAGGGTAGATCATTACTTCTGTAATTCCGATGCCTGCTAAAAAACCGATAGCCGCGGCTGTTAGTATGCTGCCAGCTTCCATGGCAATATTGCCTGCTTTTATTTCAGAACCTTTATTTCTCACATTGCTGCCAGCCCTGATATTATTATCATCAATAATTAAAGTTCCATTTTCAATGATCGTTTTTTCCTGCATCACAACCGTATCGGCACCGTAAGGAACGGGAGCGCCTGTAAAAATCCTTATTGCTTCATTTGGTTTTATCAATGGATGTTTGTTATCGCCTGCTGCTATTTCACCAATGATGTGCAAATTTTTATGTTGGATGAAACCGTCATAATTAAAAGCATATCCATCCATCGAAGATTGCGGAAAGGAAGGTATATCGAATTCGCTGACAATATCGTTGGCTAAAATTTTACCTGTTGCGCCTGGCAAACTGATGTTAACAGGCTCGGGTACCTTGCAATGATCTTTGATGATTTGTTTTGCTTCTGTAACTGAAATCATTTTTATTTTATTAGCCACCGATGGTGATCATACTCCTGTTCCTGATATCTTCTGTGTGTAAATGTTCAAAATCAGTATTCAATTGTCCCCCCAGGGCAGCAGCTTTATTCTGTATACTTTGAACGATCAGCGGAACAATGTCTTCATTGTTCCTGTATGCAGCTAGCAGATCGGTCTCTTCCCGGGAGAACAGGCAGTTTTTTATTTTACCATCTGCTGTCAGGCGAATGCGGTTGCATCCACTGCAAAATGGTTCTGACATAGTGCTGATAACAGCAAAGGTTCCTGCATGGCCCGGTACTTTAAATGCTCTCGCAGTATCATGCACATCATTATGAAGTGTTTCTGTTTTATAAACAGAACGAACCGTATCAAGTATTTCATGAAACGTAAAAACTTTATTGCTTGTCCACCTGTTCCCTTCAAATGGCATGAATTCGATGAACCTCACATGTACAGGAGCATGTTTTGTCCATGCAACAAAATCATTGATCTCGTTTTCATTCATTCCCTTCATGACAACCATATTTACTTTAACATGAAAACCACGTTGCAGTAAAAGTTCAATATTATTTTTTACAAGTTCGAACTGGTCTCTTTTTGTGATCATGAAAAATTTATCACGTTGCAAAGTATCAAGACTGATATTCAAAGAATTTACTCCTGATTGCTCAAGTATATCAATAAATTCATGAAGCCTTGATCCGTTTGTTGTAAGTGTAAGTTTTACGGGTAATGCAGCAAGTGCCTGGATAATTTTAGCAGCATCCTTTCTTATAAGCGGCTCACCACCCGTGAGCCTGATCTTATTGATGCCCAATGATACAAATGTTTTTGCAATGGCAATGATCTCATCTGCCTGCATAAGCTTTGATGCAGGCGTAAATTCATACTCCTCATCAGGCATGCAATAAAAGCAACGCATGTTGCAATTGTCGGTAAGAGAAATGCGCAGATAATTGTGCGGACGGTTATGTTTGTCGAATAACATTGCTGCACAAACTTACGACATTGAACATTGAATATTGTACGTTGTATATTGAAAATTCATTAAATGCTCAATGAACAACGTACAATGTCAATATTCAACTGTACTTTTAAAAAGAAGTATTATTTAGAAACAACAGGCATAATGATTTTTGACTCAACCATGCCACCGTCAATCTCGTGCATTTCAAAATTTGCTTTGCCCTGGTATAAAAGATTCAATCTTTCGTGGGTGCTGGTAATTCCGAAACCTTCTTTGCGGGAGACCTGGTAACCGTTCAATGAACCTGAGTTTTGTACAATGAGCTCGTGATGCCCATTCTTATATGCAGAAATGATCTTAACCGTACCGCCATTCATTCTTTTACTGATGCCATGTTTAATTGCATTTTCAACAAGCGTTTGCAGCATCATCGGTGGAACTGTTTGTGAAAGCGTATCTTCATCAATTGCCATTTCTATTTTCAACCTGTCTTCAAAACGCATGTGTTCAAGCGCCAGGTAATCCTTTACAATATTTAGTTCGTGTTGTAATGGTACTGTTTCCATTTTTTCTGCCTGCATACTGCTTCTTAAGATATTGCTTAATTCTGTTATGGCCTGTCTTGCACGTTCTGGGTTTTCGTCTACAAGTGCCCGTATGCTATTGTGTGCATTAAAAATAAAATGTGGGTTGATATGAGATTTGATGGTTTTTAATTCAAGTGATTTAACCATGGCTTCCAACTGCAGTTTATCAATATGGTCATTCCTGTTTTTATTGATATAATGCCAGATAAAGTATATCAATAACCATAAAGCCATTAAGATGAATGTGATGAGGATACCCCAGAAATCTTTTCCTTTTCTTGGTTCTTCGTATTGCCATTCACCTTTTTTATCCCTGTGCCAGCCGGTGGATTTTTTTATTTTATTAAATGCGATCAGGCTTGTAGAATCAACAGTGCCTTTGGACAAATAATCATAATATTCAGTATTGGCCACCTGCATTTCCTTTTCCATTGAAATGGCCTTTTGTTTTTGTTCGTTGTTCGAATATTTTTCGAATGAAAGATCGGTTACATCAGAAGTGATCTTAAATGCATAATATTCCATCAGGCCTACTGAAATGGTACCCACCACAAATACAGCTGCTATTTTCGCAAAAGGAAGTTTCATCCAGCCAATACGTTTTAATACAAGCCTGAGCAGGTGTGTTAAAAGTATACTCCAGAAAAAATCGAGGAACAATGCAAAAAAGAAAAGATTTCTTTTGGCTTCAGGGTGTAGATAGATATCACTTGCAAATTGTAATGCAAAAAATAAATTAACGAGCGCCCAGCCTCCCCATCCTGCAAATTGGCAGAACCAATACCTGCCTGAAGATTTAAACATGGGATGAAAGTAGGGGATATTTTGATGCTTATTTTTTCACATTTTATCAATGGTAAATTGGTGTTTTGAAAGGCATGGATGTCTGAACTATGATTCGTTTGATTAAATGAAAACCATGATTTTGGAATCAAATCATGGTCCATCAAAGAATCATTAAAATCATAGTTCAAACAACAAATTATTATAACTTTACTATTCACAAAAACACTCCAATGAAAAAACACTTTCTCATCATATTGTCCCTTCTCCTTATAAATACCCTCAACGTTTCCGCACAAATAAGATCCAACCGCGACCTTCTTGGAAAATGGCACGGCAATGATCGGGGTGATAACCTGGACCTTGAATTTTTTGCAGATTCAAAAGTAATGATCACGGCTCCCGGCGGCAGGCTACCACTTGCAACCTATACGGCAGATTTTATGAAAATGCCAATAGAAGTTGTACTCACTGCAACTGATCATGGAAAGAACCTGACCGTTAAAGGCAAACTTGAATTTATAAATAACGAAACCATTAAGCTTACTTATTTCGGGGATAATAAAAGACATGATGCATTTGCGGAGGGGAGATCGATCGTTATGAAGAAGATCAAATGAGATTGTATTTTCATTGAACATTCTATTTTAGACTTCATAGCAACAGGATGATCGGATAAAAGAATGGTCTTTATTCTTAATAAGCATTTTTTAATATTCAACGCTCAATGTTCAATATTCAAGTAAAGCATCCGGCTTTATTATTTACTTTTGTATTTCATGACTCAACTTTCAACCCTAAATAAATATTTCTGGAGGTACCGCTGGTTGTTTTTTCTCGGGATATTGTTTGTTATACTCACCAATTATTTCAGGATACTTTCGCCGCAGCTTACTGGTTATGTAGTGAATACAGTTATTCATTCTATTAAGTCAGGTCCGGGCAATACGACAAATACTTACAACCAGTCATACAGCAACTACGATTATATAGTAAGGGCCATTATTGAAAATTTTAATGATCACCCGGAGAATAAAATATTGTATACGGGCATCATTCTTATTATTGTTGCGATCATCAGTGGATTCTTCATGTTCCTGATGCGGCAAACGATCATTGTGATGAGCCGCCACATTGAATATGATCAGAAGAACGAGATCTTTAAACATTACCAGGAATTAGATACCTCATTTTATAAGACACACAGCACCGGCGACCTGATGAACCGCATTGCTGAAGATGTGAGCCGGGTAAGAATGTACACCGGGCCGGCCATCATGTATTTTATAAACCTTGCAGCCGTGATCGGCTTTAGTCTTTATTTTATGTTGCGTTCGGATGTAAAGCTTACACTGGTTGCACTTTGCCCTTTACCCGTACTTGCACTCACCATCTATTTTGTAAATACGATCATCAATAAAAAAAGCGAAAGGATACAATCATTGCTCAGCGACCTTACCACGAATGCACAGGAATCTTATTCCGGCATCAGGGTGATAAAATCATTTGTACAGGAAAAAGCGATGCTTGGATTTTTTAAACGCAATAGTGAATCGTATCGAACCAATGCGTTGAGCCTTGCAAAAACAGAAGCCATTTATTTTCCCAGTATGGCATTGCTCATCGGGTTAAGTACTTTAATTACGATCATGGTAGGAGGGCTCGATGTGGCCAATCATGTGCCCGGTGCAACTGTAGGAAAGATCGCCGAATTCGTGATGTATATCCAGCTGCTAACGTTTCCCGTAAGTGCCATTGGCTGGACAGCAAGCATGACGCAACGTGCAGTTGCATCGCAAAAAAGGATCAATGAATTTTTACTGACAGCGCCTGTAATTAAGAACGATCCGAAAACAACCGATGCACCACTCGAAGGAAATATCTCTTTTGTAAATGCTGATTTTATATACGCACATACAGGCATTCATGCGATCAGGGATTTTTCTTTACAGATCAATAAAGGAGAAAAGATTGCTATTGTTGGCAAGACGGGTTCGGGTAAATCCACCATCGCCCAGCTGCTGCTCAGGATGTATGATATACAAAAGGGGATGATATTTTATGATGGGGTTCCTGTCAACAAGATCAACCTCGAACATTTGCGTTCAAAGATCAGTTATGTACCACAGGATGTTTTTTTATTTAGTGAAACAGTTAGCAATAATATCAGTTTTGGAAAAAATGATGCTACTGCTGAAGAGATAAGAACGGCTACAAAACAGGCAAGCATCTTTAACGAGATCCAGTCATTCAGCGAAGGATTTGAAACCATTGTTGGCGAACGAGGTGTTACATTAAGTGGCGGCCAAAAGCAACGCATTTCCATTGCCCGGGCATTGATCAAAGATCCACAAATTGTAATATTTGATGATTGCCTTAGTGCGGTTGATGGTAAGACAGAAAAGGAGATCATCAGCAACCTGTATACTTACCTGGAAAATAAGACCGCCATCATCATAACCCATCGCATTTTTTCCTTATTTAATTTTGATAAGATCGTTGTTTTGGACGAGGGCCGGATCGCTGAATTGGGCAACCATGAAAGCCTGGTGAAGCAAAAAGGCTTATATGCAGAAATGTTCGCAAGGCAGCAGGAGCAGGATCGGAAGCCGCTTGTCTGAATTGTGATTTGAATGATTTTCTGATGGACCATGATTTAAATTATCTCAAAATCATGGTCTTCATTTAATCAAATAAATCAAGGTTCAAGACAATAAAATCAGGGTTCCGGACAAAAAATTCCAATTATTTTGTCATATCGAAAACAAATTTATCTTTGTCAAATTAAGAAATCAAAAAAACACACAAAGTGGCGTACGAAAACAACGATAAAAAAATGGAAAGTGTTTACAGCATTCGTGTAAAAGCTGGTAAACGCAGAACTTACTTTTTTGATGTAAGGGAAACAAGGGGCAATGATTTTTATGTGACCATCACGGAAAGCCGCAAGCGTTTCGACTCTGACGGTTATGACCGTCATAAGATCTTTTTGTACAAAGAAGATTTTAATAAATTCTTAAGAGGTTTGAATGAAACTGTTGAGCACGTGAAAACTGAATTGATGCCTGATTTTGATTTTGATGCATTCAATCATGATACACCGTATGAAGGTGGGGAGGATGGACAGTCAAGACCAGCTGCTGAAGGATCATCTTCACCGGTAAGCACAATAGAAGATGCGACACCAACTATGGCAGCGTCGAAAACCGAAGAAACCGTTCCTGCTACATCACAGGACAATGGTCATTCCGAGGAAGTAGATAAATGGTAATATTTTTTTCATAATGAATAATGAAAGTCTTCATTTACTTTGAAGACTTTTTTATTTAACAACAAAAAATACGCTCAGCTGAGCTTGTCGAAGGCGGAGTAAAATATAGCGGGTTCGATAAGCTCACCCTGGCAATTTTTTAAACGAGACACATTTTATTAAATTATTTGATCTATGAACAAATTCCTTTTTTTACTGGCCCTGGTTACCATTACCAACAGTGTCCATGCTCAAAAAAAATATAAAGTATTGGCAGTAGGTTTTTACAACGTTGAGAATTTCTTCCATCCTTCAAATGATACTACGAAGAACGATGAAGATTTTACACCCAATGGCGATTATCATTATACAGATGAAGTGTATCATCAAAAAATGCGCAACGTCGTTAAAGTATTAACCAAAATGGGAACTGATGTAACGCCAGATGGTGCTGCCGTTATTGGAATTGCAGAAATAGAAAGCGACCTCGTGCTTAATGATCTTATGAATGAACCTGAGATGAAAGCGAGGGGATATAAATATGTATGGTTCCCAACTCCTGATGTACGTGGTATCAGTACCGCTTTTATTTACAATCCGAAATATTTTACCCCGATAAGCTCACAGCCTTTATATGTAGATCTTACCAAAGTGGGGCAAACCAGGCCCACAAGAAATGTTACCTATGTAAAAGGTGTATTTGCAGGTAATGATACGGTACATATTATGGTTAATCACTGGCCATCGAGGAGTGGTGGTGAAGCCGAGACCATGCCACATAGAGGTGTAGCTGCAGGTGTTGACAAACGCATTGTTGATTCACTGATGGCGATCGACCCCAATACCAAGATCGTAATTATGGGTGATCTTAATGATAATCCTACAGACGCGAGCATCTTAAAAGTGCTAAAAGCAAAGGCTGATACAACAAATATTGCCAGCAGTGATATTTTCAATCCATGGATAAAAATATTCAGGAGCGGAACAGGTACCGAGATCTTCCAGGGACAATGGAACCTTTTGGACCAGATCATGTTATCAGGCGCTTTTATAAAAAATAACAATAATAAATGGAAGTATCTTAAAACCCAGATATTCAGGAAAGATTTTCTCATGCATACATCAGGGCCCGAACAAGGATACCCTCACCGTTCATTTACCATTGACAGGACATGGGATGATGGATTTAGTGATCACTTTCCGACGTTGGTGTACCTGGTGCAGTAAAGCTTCAAGCTATTAGCTACAAGCTGCAAGTTGGTCTTTTATAATTTAGAGACATCAATTTCTAATATTGATCGAATCAATGTAGACTTTGATTTTTAGAATCAGACTTGGAGCTTGAAGCTTGCAGCTTGAGGCTGTCTTCATATACCGCAATCCTATGCGTCCTCAACAAATAAGCAGATTGAACATTACTACCCTCGGTTTGAAAACTGATTGCCTTTGAAGTTTGTTTGGGCATGTGACAATCGATGCAATTCGTTTTAATGGTTTCCCCCATCGATGCAAGTTGCGGGCAAAAATTATTTGTTTCTATTTTGTGGCAACTCATGCATTTTTGAGAATAGAAGGCGAGGCTTTGCTTACTGCCCTGGTGCGGATCGTGGCAGGTATTGCAGGTAAGGTTATTTGCTTCAAGAAAACATTTACTTTCCAGTAATAAATTATATTGATTGCCATGAACATCAAAAGCAGTTGTATTTCCACGGGAGCGCTGCATAAAAAAGTGACTGAGCGTATCACTCATTTTAAATTTAAATCTTGATTCCATCTTCATTTTATCATTACCCGAATGACATACGGCGCAGGCATCCAGTTTTTGCTGTTGTGTAAATGTATTTGTCTTTACAAGAAAAGCCGGCGTTTTTGAATTGGGATTTTCAAGATGATAATTTACATGAGCAAGTGCAGGGCCATGACATCTTTCACAATCAATGCCATAGATAAGTGTTTCTTTTTTCATTACCTGTTCAATTCCCTTTACAGATGCATTTAATTTACTCCCTATACCAGAACTGTGGCATTCAAAACAATCGGTACCTATAAAGCGCCCGAAATTGGGAGTGGTGGAAGAATATCCCGGGCTCGTTGCCCATGTATTTGCAGAATGATACCAGGAAACAGGAAGTTCAAATGGCTTATCATTGTTCCAGTATAAACTCGTTTGTGCATGGCTGTTACCAAATAAAACATCGAAGCGATAAGCAGCTTCTTGTTTTCCATTTTTGTAAAGTACCTGGTAATAGCCGCTGTCGCGGTGTTCCATGATCACCTTGGTTATACTGTCGTAGTTGAATACATTCTTTCCGTTATCGAAATTACCCTGTATGTTTCCTGCAATGGCTGCTGATGTTGCTTTGAAATGTGCGGTTGTTAAAAAAGAATCATAAATCGCCTGGTGGCATTGACGACAGGTTATTGCTCCGGCATAGGCATTTCCACGGGGATCTTTGCCTGGCTCAAGCTGGTTATTCATGCAGCGGGAGAGGAGAATGACAAAACTGGCGAACAGGCCAATGATTAGGATTGTCTTTTTCAAGAAACAAAAAAATTAAAAATTAATAATTAAAAATTAATTTGATTCGATAAGTGTAGCTTTCTTTATTGTGATATTATTATTTGCGTTAAAATTTGAATGATAGTCTTATCAACAAATACCCTTTGTATGATTGAAAACAATTTTTAATTTTTAATTTTTAATTTCTTAAACGCATTAATCAATCCATTTGTTGAAGAATCATGTGTTGTAACATCAGCATCTCCATTTAGCTCAGGTAAGATCTTCCCTGCAAGTTGTTTTCCCAACTCCACGCCCCATTGATCAAAACTGAAAATGTTCCAGATAACACCCTGTACAAAAATTTTATGTTCATACAAAGCGATCATTTGGCCAAGTGTGTATGGCGTGATCTTTTTTATAAGGAAAGAATTGGTGGGCCTGTTGCCTTCAAAAACACGGTAAGGGTTTTCATGCGTGGTTCCATTCATCAGTGCTTCTGTTTGTGCAAAGAAATTGGACAACAATTTTGCATGATGATCTCCAACTGGATTGTGTGATTGTGCTGGTGCAATAAAATCACATGGGATGATTTGTGTTCCCTGGTGGATCAACTGGTAAAAAGCGTGTTGACCGTTAGTGCCTGGTTCACCCCAAATAACGGGACCGGTTTGATAGGTTGTTTTGTTGCCATTCCTGTCAACATATTTACCATTGCTTTCCATATTGCCTTGTTGGAAATAAGCGGGGAAGCGATGCATGTATTGATCGTATGGTAAAATGGCTTCCGTAGATAATCCATGAAAATTCCTGTACCATATGCCGATCAATGCCATCAGCACAGGAACGTTTTTTTCAAAGCCGGTTTGTTTAAAATGTTCATCAACTGAAAAAGCCCCTTTTAATAAAGATTCGAAATTGTCATAACCGATCGTTAATGCAATGGAGAGGCCAATAGCGCTCCATAAACTATAACGTCCGCCAACCCAATCCCAGAATACAAACATGTTAGCCGTATCAATTCCAAACTTTGCAACATCTTCGGCATTGGTACTAAGGGCAACAAAATGTTTTGCGATATCGTTTTCTTTACCACCATTATCCAGGAACCAATCTCTTGCAGTTTGTGCATTGGTCATTGTTTCCTGCGTGGTAAAAGTTTTACTGGCGATCAGGAAAATGGTTTCGTCGGCAGTAATGTTTTTAAATGTTTCGCTGATATGTGTACCGTCAACATTGCTTACAAAAAAGGGTTGTATGCCGGGCTTCCAGTAAGGTTTAAGCGCTTCTGTAACCATCACGGGGCCGAGGTCGCTACCACCTATGCCAATGTTCACTATGTATTTTATCTTTTTGCCTGAATAACCTTTCCATGTTCCATCATGTACCTTATTGCAAAAGGTTTTCATTTGCTCCTGTACTTTTTTTATTTCAGGCATAACATCATTGCCGTCCAGCATTACTGGCTTGCCGGAAAAATTGCGCAGGGCTGTATGTAATACGGCACGTGATTCTGTTCCATTTATTTTTTCTGCTGCAAACATGGAACTTATTCCATCTTCAAGTTTACATTCTTTGGCCAGTTGCAATAATATTCCCAGCGTTTCATCATCAATTCCATTTTTGGAATAGTCGAAAAGAATATCTTCAAACTGGATGGAGAATTTCTCAAATCTTTTTGCATCTTGTTTAAAAAGACCTTTTACCGGTTTGTTTTTTATTGTTTGATATTTTTCCTGCAACTGCTGCCAGGCGGAGGTGTTAGTGGGGTTGATATTTGGAAACATGAAACGAGTTATGAGTTATGAGTTATGAGTTATGAGTTATGAGTTATGAGTTATGAGTTATGAGTTATGAGTAGATTATTTGAATTGCAAGTTACTGCAAAGAGTTTATAGCATTTCATTGTCAATTGTCCACTGTAATTGACTACATGCTCTCAATAATACTTATAAGCCGTTTTACCATATCAGCTGTTACATCCAAATGTGTAACCATTCTCACTTGTGTTGCTGAAATGGGGATGCAATAGATATTTTCTTTTTTTAGGAATTCAGCAAATGAAGCTGCGGAGTAGGCGCCTTTTACCTCAAAGATGAGGATATTGGTTTCTACAGGATACATCTTACCAATGAATTCTTTTTTCAATAGTACCGCTGCTATTTCTTTTGCATGATGATGATCATCCGCAAGGCGGTCAATATTATTTTCCAATGCATAAATGCCTGCGGCAGCTATGTATCCCGCCTGGCGCATTCCACCACCAAATACCTTCCTGATCCTTCTTGCTTTTTTTATGAAATTTGTTTTTCCCAACAACAGGCTTCCAACCGGCGCACCAAGTCCCTTACTGAGGCAAATGGAAATACTGTCAAATACCTCCCCATACTTTTTGGGCCTTTCATTCTTTGCGATCATGGCGTTCCAAAGCCTGGCACCGTCTAAATGGAAATTAAGATTGTATTTTAGACATATCTCTTTAATGGATTGTATATCATTAAAATCATAGCAGCTCCCTCCGCCACGGTTAGCAGTGTTTTCAAGACTAACAAGTGAAGATTTGGGCTTGTGTATATCGTCGGGGTTGATTGATTCAACTACCTGTTCAGGACTGATCCTTCCCCTGTCACCTGCAATTGGTTTCACCTGGCAACCACTATTAAAAGCAATACCACCACCTTCATAGATATATACGTGGCTAAGCTGGTCGCAAATCACTTCTTCGCCAGGTTGGGTATGACATTTAATAGCAATTTGATTGGTCATGGTGCCACTTGGGCAAAACAATGCTGACTCCATTCCAAAAATTTCTGCAGCAAAAGCTTCTAATTGATTAACGGTAGGGTCTTCACCAAAAACGTCATCGCCAACAGGAGCTTCCATCATGGCTTTTAACATTTGTGGAGATGGTTTGGTAAAAGTATCAGAGCGGAGATCGGTTATCATTTAACAAAAATAAGGATGAGATAAATCAATAATTGAAGAAAATGAATTTAAAAAGTTCCTGGTTATTTGATAGAAATTATTTTAAACCATAATTGGATTAAGATAATTTTCCTAACTAATGTGTAATTTATACACTTTTTATCCATTTTTTCCGTAAATGCTATGAAATTCAAAGTCTGCGTGTTATCTTTGCAAATGATTCAAAAAGGAACAATGTATTTTCTACCTTTTGCAACTTTCCCCCAACAAAAACGGTCTATTAATTGTTTTTATTTAGAACTTAACACATTACAATGAGGCAACTTAAAATCGCAACCCAGATCACTAACCGTGATTCCCAGGCAGTTGAGAAGTATTTACAGGAAATTTCAAAGATCTCTATGATCACTCCGGAAGAGGAGACCATTTTAGCCCAAAAGATCAAAATGGGTGATCAACGTGCTTTGGATAAATTGGTGCAAGCCAATTTAAGGTTCGTTGTATCTGTTGCAAAACAATACCAGCACCAGGGGCTTTCACTAAGCGATCTGATCAATGAAGGAAATCTTGGATTGATAAAAGCAGCACAGCGTTTTGATGAAACAAAAGGTTTCAAATTCATTTCTTATGCGGTGTGGTGGATCCGTCAATCAATTTTACAGGCATTGGCAGAACAGGGAAGGCTTGTGCGTTTACCACAAAATAAGATCGGTACTTATAATAAAGCAAACAAAGCTTATATGGCTTTTGAGCAGGAACACGAACGTGAGCCCTCTACGGAAGAACTTGCAGAATTGCTTGAAATGAGTGAAACAGAGATCAATAACATTTTCCAGAGCAATACAAGGCATACATCACTGGATGCTCCTGTACATGAAGCTGAAGACGTAGCGATGGGCGATCTTTTGAAAGGTGCAGATGAAACAGATGAAGACGTAATGCATGATTCATTGAAAAATGAAATTCGTCGTGTACTAAAATCTTTGAGTCCACGTGAAGCTGAGATCGTGAATGCTTATTTCGGACTTGATGGCGAAAATGGTGTAACCATTGAGCAGATCGGGCAGAAATATGATCTAACAAAAGAGCGTATTCGCCAGATCAAAGAAAGAGCGATCAAACGTTTGCAAAAAGCACGTTACAGTGGCGCACTGAAAGCGTACCTGGGATAATTTGATTTACCTAACATTTCGATAGAAGAAGCCGTTCCATCCAGGAGCGGCTTTTTTTGAATAACGAATATCGAGCAAAGGAACACGGAATCCTGAAGTGAAGCATTCATTATTCGATATTCCGTGTTCCTTGTTCAATATTCTAAATTTCCCAATCTCGCATGTCAATTGCCGATTGCCGATTGCCGCTTCTGCTGTAAATTTGTAGCATGAACAAAATTCTTCTCGTGTTGTGCGTCCTGGTGTTTTCTTCCTGCGAAAAGAATATTGATTTTAAACTTGAAACACCGGCAAAAGTATTGGTGGTGGATGCCGAGATTGAAAATGGAAAACCACCCACGGTTGTACTTACAAAAAGCTTTTCTTTTTTCAGCCAGATCGATCCTTCATTATTTGATTCATTGTTTGTTCATAACGCAGATGTGTACATCTCAAATGGAATATTGACTCATAAACTCAAGGAATATAATTTCTCCCTGGTACCAGGCTATTTTGCTTATACATATAGCATTGATTCATCTTCATTGTCAACTGCTTTCCTTGGCGAATTGAATACAAATTATACATTGAGAATTGTTTCGGAAGGACAGGAGTATAATGCTTCAACGTCGATACCTGGATTAAATACGGTGCCTGATTCATTTTATTTTAAAGTAGCCCCCATGAACCCCGATACAAACAAAAGGGTGATGTTATTAAAAGCTACTGATCCACATGGTTTGGGAAATTGCGTCAGATATTTTACAAAGACCAACAGCGAACCATTCTATCCCGGGTGGAGTTCGGTTTATGATGACCAGATCATTGATGGAACAACTTATGAAGTGCAATTACCGGGTGGGGTAGATAAGAATAATGAACCAAAGATAGATAGCACCTTTTTCAATAAAGGAGATACGGTCACACTTAAATTTTGCAATATCAACAGGGCAACTTATAATTTCTGGAGCACCTGGGAATTTGCGTTTCAAAGTATTGGTAACCCGTTTGCACAACCCAATAAAGTAGTTGGGAATATTTCAAACGGTGCATTGGGTGCTTTCTGCGGCTATGCGGCATGGTATGGGACGAAGATTGCAGAGTAACGTCAGATTTCAGCAATCAGGTATCAGATGACCCTGTTATCGCAGATCTTTATGATTTATGATTAGTAATAAATGAGAATTGAAATAACTTAGCTGATATCTGGTTGCTGAAATCTGGTGTCATATAAAAGAACGAACAAAAAACATGAGCACAACCATCAAAGAAAAAGTAAGCTGTTTAATAATAGGATCAGGTCCTGCAGGATATACAGCGGCTATTTATGCAGCAAGGGCGGATATGAAACCGGTTCTTTACCAGGGAATACAGCCCGGAGGACAATTAACGATTACGACTGAAGTTGAAAATTATCCCGGTTATCCCGATGGAATACAGGGGCCTGAAATGATGATCCATTTCGAAAAGCAGGCAGCCCGTATGGGAGCAGATATCCGCTATGGGCTTGCAACAAATGTTGATTTTTCTTCGCATCCTTTAAAAGTAGAGATCGATGAAGAATACTGGATTGAAGCGAATGCAGTAATCATAAGCACGGGCGCTTCTGCCAAATGGCTTGGCCTGGAGAGTGAACAAAGGCTGAATGGTTATGGCGTTAGTGCCTGTGCGGTTTGTGATGGATTTTTCTTTAAAGGAAAAGAAGTTGCGATCATAGGTGCTGGTGATACCGCTGCAGAAGAAGCATTGTACCTTTCAAAAATATGCAGTACGGTACACATGATCGTCAGGAAGCACGAAATGCGTGCAAGTAAAATAATGCAGGATAGGGTTGTCAGTACTGCCAACATAAAGATCTATTGGAACTCTGAAGCAGATGAAGTGCTGGGGGATAAAAAAGTAGAAGGATTAAGGATATTTAATAATAAAACAGGAGAGAAGACAGAA
Organism: Ferruginibacter sp.; assembly: GCA_047601875.1. GTDB lineage: Bacteria > Bacteroidota > Bacteroidia > Chitinophagales > Chitinophagaceae > Ferruginibacter. Next base: position 5,161,874 of record JASGIL010000001.1, read on the forward strand.
ATTCCACTCAGTGCTTTTTTCGTAGCGATCGGTCATGAACCAAACAGTGCTATTTTTAAAGGATGGGTAGATATGGATGAAACAGGTTACATCAAAACAATACCCGGAAGCAGCAAGACAAATATAGCCGGTGTCTTTGCATCAGGAGATGTACAGGATAAAATTTATCGCCAGGCTGTTACTGCAGCAGGAAGCGGTTGTATGGCAGCGTTAGATGCGGAGCGGTTCCTTAGTGAGAAAGGTCTTCATTAATTTGATTTGAAAATTTGAAGATTTGAAAATGTGATAATTAATCTTCAAATCTTCAAATCTTCAAATTTTCAAATTAGCTTGATTACAATCCACTTAAATAAACTCGAATTTTTTGCCCATCATGGCCTGCATGATGAAGAGGCAATTACAGGAACAACTTTTGAAGTTTCGGTATCAGTTGCTTTTGAGCCAGAAGGGAAAATTACTTCCATCAATCAAACAATCAATTACGCTGAGGTTTATAAAGTAATTGAAAAACACATGGCACACCCTGTAGCATTGCTGGAAATGCTTGCAGAGAACATCTCCGACGCAATATATTTGCTGGATAAACGTATTAAGAATATTAACATCAGTATTAACAAAATTCATCCGCCTATCACAAATTTTATCGGGCAGGTTGGTGTAACTTTTCACAAAGCGTTTTGATGATGAGACTGATTCAATTCCTATGTTTACTTTCCTTGTTTATGGTTCCTGTTGCAAATACCTCCGCCCAGGATTTTAATAGTTTATTAAAAGAAGGAGACAGGTTGGAAGCCATTCCAAATGAAAAAGCAGCATTGCATGAATTTAAAGAGGTATTGAAATTACAACCATTGAATTTATATGCGCTTGCAAAATGTTCAGAATTGTGTGCCCGTATCGGGGGTAGGGAAGTTACTCAACAATCGAAAGACAGCTATTACCAGGCAGCAATTATATATGCAAAAACAGCATTGAAATTATATCCAGCAAGTGACGAGGCCAATGTTGCTATTGCCATTGCCATCGGAAGAACGATGCTTAAAAAAAGTGGTAAAGAAAAAGTCGCGATCATAAAAGAAATAAAACAGTATGCAGATGTTGCGTTGAAAGCCAATCCCCAGAATTATAAAGCATGGTACATCATCGGCAAATGGAATTATGAGATATACAATCTTTCTGGATTAGAGCGTGCCTGGGCAAAAGTTTTCTATGGAGGAGTGCCTAATGCCTCCCTGAAAAATTCAATAGCAGCCTATGAAAAGTCAAGATCGATCAATCCCGGGTTTGCTTTGAATTATGTAGAACTTGCAAGAGCCTATCATAAAAATGACGAGACGCAAAAAGCGATTGCGCTTTTAAAAACAGTACTGCCACTTCCTATCCAGACGGAAGATGATCCCCGGATCAAAAAAGATGCACAAAATTTATTAAAGAACTGGGAATAACGGTAACCTGTCCCGCCATTTGCAGGATATGAATCAGCAAACCTCATAGCGATTAATAACATAACCTCCGCTTTTTAAAATTCATTACTCACAAGCGTTTTACATCTTAGATCATACATCTTACTTCATACATTTTCCCTACCTTCAAAACAAATATTATTTTTATGCGCTTTGCAACTCTCGCCACCATAATGTTATTTCTTTCCACCTACACAAACTCGCAAACAATTTCTTCAACACCCGTTTCCAAATATGATCCTCATACATTATTCGCCCCAACGTTTTATCCTGGCGGCGTTAATATAAGCCGTGCTGCTACGGGAGAACCTAATATTGGTTACTGGCAAAATAGGACAGATTACAACATTAATGTTAGTCTTGATACTGTTAAGAATGAAATATCCGGCTCTGTTATTATCACATATAAAAACAATAGCCCTCATACGTTGCCCTTTTTATGGCTCATGCTTGATCAGAACCTTTTTGACAAAACAAGTCGTGGCCAGGCTCGCATGCCTGTTGACAGGCGTAGCCGTTACGGAGATTCAAAAAGTACCTTTAGTGGAGGATATAAAATAAGTTCAGTTAAGTTATTGGCAAGCAACAGCAACGCTGAATATATAATCAATGATACCCGGATGCAGATTCGTTTACCCCAAAGCGTTAAACCCGGAGGAGATACAATAAGGATAAAAATTGATTATTCTTTTATATTACCTGAATATGGAGCTGATCGTTGTGGTATATTGAAAACAAAGAACGGAAATATTTTCGCTGTTGCTCAATGGTATCCCCGCATGTGTGTGTTTGATGATATAAAAGGATGGAATACCGATCCGTATCTTGGCCCGAGTGAGTTTTATCTTGAATATGGAGATTTTGATTTCTATATTACTGCACCAGCATCCAATATTGTTGTTGCCAGTGGTGAATTACAAAATGCTCCCGAAGTTTTAACCCCAACAGAACTAAAACGAATGAATGAAGCTAAGAATAGTGATAAGACGGTTATGATCCGAACCGAGGAAGACCTTGATGATATTGGAACAAGGCCCCAGGCCAAAACATTAAAATGGCATTACAAAATGAATAATGCAAGAGATGTATCATGGGCATCATCAAAAGCATTTATGTGGGATGCAGCAAGGATGAACCTTCCTTCGGGCAAAAAGGCATTGGCCATGAGTGTGTATCCTGTAGAAAGCAAAGGGGCAAAAGCATGGGGAAGGGCCACTGAGTACACCAAGGGCAGTATTGAAAATTATAGCAAACGTTGGTTCGAATATCCTTACCCGGTAGCTACCAACGTGGCCACTAATATAAGTGGAATGGAATATCCCGGTATTGTTTTTTGTGGTTCATGGTCCACAGAGGCCGGGCTGTTTGGCGTTACTGATCATGAATTTGGGCATACCTGGTTCCCAATGATCGTTGGAAGCAACGAAAGAAAGTATGGGTGGATGGATGAGGGATTCAATACATTCATCAATTCACTTGCCGATGATGATTTCAATAACGGCGAATACAAAAAAGCCAAAGCGAATATGGAAGATATTGTACAGGGGATGTTTTATAATAATAGCGAAAGTATTTTCAATACACCCGATGCTATGAAAGAGCAAAATATTGGAACTGCTTTATACTATAAACCTGCAATGGGCCTGCAGTTGCTGCGTGATCAGATTCTTGGAGCCGACAGGTTTGATTATGCGTTTAAGGCGTATATAAAAAGATGGGCGTATAAACATCCTACACCGTGGGATTTCTTCCGGACAATTGAAAATGTTGCGGGCGAAGATCTTGGTTGGTTCTGGAAGTCATGGTTCCTGGAAAATTATAAACTTGACCAGGCGATCAAGGAAGTTAAATATGAAAACAACCTTGCTTCCAACGGCGCCATTGTTACTTTGATCAATCTTGAAAAAATGGCAATGCCTGTGCTTTTAAGTTATGAAACAAAATCAGGCATAAAGGGGAGCATGGTCCTGCCTGTTGAAATATGGAACAATACTGCAGAATTTCAGGTAAGGATACCTGTGACGGAAGAATTAAGATCAGTCATCATTGATACTGACAAAGTATTTCCGGATATTGATTTCAAGAATAATAGCTGGAAGGCTGAATAAGGCTGAACCATATCAAGATGATTTTTCTGAATTATGGTTTCATTTAATCATTTCGATCAAAGTTCAAGGCAAAAAAACAGCCGGTGAGAACACCGGCTTCGTTTAACAATGTAATTACTTCAGCAATGACGCGGTAGAGGTAAGCAAGGCCGTTAGTAAATACTATTTATTAATTATTTTAATTTACCCATTGCTATTATTGCAGCAGGCAACCATTTAAGCTCTTTATTATAACTCCCGTTTCCCGAATCTTCTGTCTCATATTCAAGTGCCATCGAAACGATTGCAACATCGCCTGTGCCGCCAGTCGTCTGCAATTCAAACGAACTTGCAGGCACAGGATCATTGTTGTAAATAAAGCTGAATTGTTTAGTACAGAGACTGTACAGCTGTGAAGCGTTCCTAAACGGTGACGTCCCCACAATCAGCTTTATGTTCACTTTCATTGTACGGAGAGGGGCTTTAAAATCTCTTTTAGGGTTTATTTCAGGGAAAACAACAGTGATCTTTCCGGAACCACTATCATTGACCGTTATATCTGTTCTTAAAAAATCACGCAGATCAACTTCTGCATTCAACTGGCACATGCCACTATTCTTTACCGACAACTGCCAATCCGTATCATCCCTGTGCTCTGCATAAAGATTGCGCATCCATCCCCTGGCATTGTTGTATGTTTTAAGCCCAAAGGGAAACAGGAATTGATCCCTCATCATCTTTACCATTCCTGAACCATATTTTGAAACCAAACCAAAAATGGTATTCAAAGTATTCTCAGGAGCATTGCTTTTCTTTTTTCTTTTACCTGGTTTTGAGCGTACATACTTCTTTCCATCCCTGACATAGAATACCACATTTCCTACCGTTCCTTTTATTCCTTCATCTGTTACTCTTGCCATTTTGATTTTCCTTTTAGACTTCCATCAAAACCTCCTTTCTAAACCCAAACATGGCAATGATTTCTACCAACCATGTGTTAAATATATATCAAATATACATAAAAAATACATAAAACCAAATATTTTGTGGTTTAATGTGGGAATAATATGGTTATTATATGATTATATTATTAAAATAACCTTCTCACTGAAAGAATAAATCGTTGATAATCATTGAATAAACTGGAGTTGTTGGGAAATGAAGATTTTTTCTAAAAGCGGCTTTAGAATGCAAATGATTTGGTTAACACCAGCGGTTATTTTGCCACTGAGGCGCAAAGACGCTGAGGTTTAAAAATTTGTTGGAATAAAAAAAGCTGCCTTGTAAAGCAGCTTCATAAACTAAAAATAATTAGGCTAATCGTTTACGTTAGCTTGTTATTTTTTCCGGAGAAATTAATTTTGTTTTCCATTTACCACTCTTTAAATAAAATGCAGCGATCAGGAAAATAGAGGTCCAGTATATGAATTCATTACTCCACGCAACAGCAAGTGAAACATAATTCAGTTTCATAAAATACCAGGTATAGATCAAATAAAGTGTAATGGCAACTATTTCTATTACCAGGTTTACTTTTGTTTTGCCTGTACCCGTTACGCCATTGAGCCATATATTGGCAATGCTCATAAATAAAAGTCCAAGTGAAACGATCCTAATAACAGGTATACCTTCTGTAACAAATGATTCACTTTGTCCAAACAACCTGAAAAAAGATTCTGGAAATAAATTCAATAAGCTTACCATAATGAAACAAAATCCGAAACTGAGGTAAGTGATCTTCATGATCACTTCAATTACTTTATCTTCTCTTTTTTGTCCCATTAAATTACTTACCATCACATTACTGGTACTGGCAAATGCCCAGACAAATACACCCACCAAACCAAAAACATTACGCATCGTATTGCTGATAGCTTTGGCCGTAGTGCCTCTTGATTCAATGAGAATAAAAAATACCAGCCATGTTGTTACACTGATAAGGTATTGTAACACCAACGGAACAGATACTCTAAAAATCTCTTTGCTTACAATAGAATCGAATTTGAAATGTCGCAGGAGTTCATATTTTCTTTTCAAGCCCGTAATTGCCAGTACAGAAAAAACAACGATAACGCCCATAACTTCCGCAATGATGGATGCAACAGCTGCACCATTGAATCCCAATTGTGGGAATCCCCAATGTCCGAAAATGAGCAGCCAGTCAAATAAGATATTGATCAATGCTTCGCATATAAATCCAATCATCAGATAGCGGCTATTGAGAGATGCAACTAAAAAAGCATTGCCCATCTGGAACATGTATAAAAATGGCAAACCTAAAATTCTGATCTTTAAGAAACTCATTTCCTGCGGGTAGGCGACAGGGTCTGCTACCTTTTCCATGATATAAGGCGCAATGAACCACACGAATAATATACATACAAGCGAGAACTGGAAACCAATACGTATTCCCTGTACAAGGATTGTTTTAAAACTACCATGATTGCCAGCACCTGCGTATTTTGAAAATACCGTCTGCATGGCATTGTTGAGCCCATTACCTGCAACCGCAAATATTAAATAAAAAACCCCTGTAACACCTGCATTCCCAAGCGCTTCGCCACTCAACCTTCCAAGAAAAATACTGTTGATGAGCATGTTTAGCTGGGGGATGAGTATCGCCAAAGTGATGGGTAACGCAATTGACAGGATCTGCCTGTTGTTTACTTTAACCTTTAAATCGTTTATTGAAGCTATACTTTCCATAAGTCAGCAAAATTATCTTATTTTGCCAGCCTAAATATTTTTTTTGAAAGCAGCATTTAATATAGTACCATCATCAATAAGTAACAGTAAGCTTCATTTGCTAATAGAGGCGGCAGATCATGCTGTTTCTTTCACATGGTTTACCAAAGTACCTTTTTCTGTTCAGGGCCTGGTAGTTTATAATATGGCGGATAGCAATACAGCCACAACAACCAGGAACATACTCAATTCGATGGAAGATCTGTTATCGGGCTTATCATCAGTAACGATCTGTTATGATTATAAAGAATCGTTACTGGTTCCTGAAAAATACAATCATCCAGCTACCAGCGGCCAGGCATTATCGTTGGTATATGGCGAAAATGACAATGTGCTTTTAAACAATGATCTTGTTACTTCGGCTATCATATATAATCATTACAGGATCCCCAAAGAAATAGCAGCCCTTTTTACTGAGCGTTTTCCTAAGGCAGATACTTTCCATTCAACAAGCCTGCAACTGGAACAATTGAACCAGGAAAAGGATCTTTTATATTGTATCATTTATCACAATAGTTTAAAAGCCATTTTATATAAGGAAGGGAAACTACAGATCGTACAACAATTCAATTATACCATTCCTGAAGATGTAGCTTATCATTTATTGAATATCTGTGAGCAGTTTGCTGTAAGACCTTCTGAGGTAACATTGCGATTAAGTGGAATGATCGATGAACATTCAAAACTATATACCGAACTGTACAATTATTTTCTAAACATCCATTTTGCAAATGTTGCAGATGGAATTTATACAGCAGACGAGATGAAAGCACTCCCTGCTCATTTTTTCAGCCATTTAACTTCCCTCGCATTATGCGTATCATAAGTGGCATCCATGGAGGCAGGCGCATTTCTCCACCGACGAATATGCCACATACAAGGCCCACTACCGATATTGCCAAAGAAGGCTTGTTCAACATCCTGCAAAATAATCTTGATATCGAATCATTAAAAACACTGGATCTTTTTGGCGGAACAGGTTGCATCAGTTATGAACTTGCGAGCAGGGGAGCAGAAGATCTTACCATTATTGAAAAAGATAGTAAGATGTACGAGTTCATTAAAAAAACTGCAGCCTCGCTTGGTTTCGATCATTTTAAAATTTTAAAATCAGATGTGTTCAAATACATGGATACCTGCACAGAAAAATATGATTTTATTTTTGCCGGCCCTCCTTATGCATTGACCACGATCGATGAGCTGCCCAAAATTATATTTGAAAAAAAATTATTAAAACCTGGTGGTTGGTTTGTACTGGAACATACACCACGTAATGATTATAAAAAAACAGCGCATTATCGTACAGAACGAAATTATGGGACGACGATATTTTCTATATTTACAATGGACAATTGACAGTTGATAATTGACAATGAATGTCCGAATTAAAATAATTGTCAATTGTCCATTGTCAACTGTCAATTAAGAAAGACTTTAAAGTTTTATAAACTATCGAATTTGCTTAAAAGTTTCAGATACCTTCTCTTTCCATTTGCCCTCATATACGGAGCTGTTGTGTGGGTTCGTAACTGGTTGTTTGATAAAAATATATTGAAATCATCGTCATTTAATTTCCCGATAATCTGCGTTGGTAATATTGCAGCAGGAGGTACCGGAAAAACACCGATGACAGAATACCTTGTTGAAGTTTTGAAAAGCAGGTACAAAACAGCTACGCTTAGCCGAGGATATAAAAGAAAGACAAAGGGCTTTGCTATTGCAAATGATACTACAACTGCGATTGATATTGGTGATGAGCCCATGCAGTTCCATCAAAAATTTCCTGATATAACTGTAGCAGTGGGCGAGGAGCGACTCGTTGCTATCCCGCAGATATTGCATCAAAGGCCGGATACACAGGTGATCATCCTTGACGATGCTTTTCAACACAGGTCGGTAAGGGCGGGCCTGAACCTGTTGCTCTCTGATTATAAAAATTTGTATACACGTGACCTGATGCTGCCGGCAGGTGATCTTCGTGATGTAAGGGCAAGCACTAAAAGAGCAGATATCATTATCATTACCAAATGCAAAACAGCATTGAGTGAAGAAGAGAAGAACCAATTGATCGATGAACTCAAACCACTTGCTAATCAAAAAGTTTTTTTTACAGAGATCGTTTATTCACAGCCTTATCATTTATTCAGTAAAGAACCTGGTAATATTGTTGCCTCATCAGATATCTTATTGCTTTGTGGAATTGCCAATCCAAAACCTTTGATGGAATTCCTGACAACACATTTTCATTCATATGATATGATCCGTTATGCTGATCATCATATTTTTACAACAGATGATCTCAGCGATATAAAAGAGCATTTCGAAAAAATGCAGTCATCCAATAAGATGATCTTTACAACAGAAAAAGATGCAGTGCGACTTGAGAAATACAGCAACGAATTATCCGGTTATCCAATATACGTGCTGCCGGTAAAGCACCGGTTCCTTTTTAATGAAGAAGCTGCATTCAATAAACTGATCTTTGATTTCGTCGGGTCTTTTAACGCAGTTGTCTAAAATAATCAACCATTCATCAACACATCAGAATTATTTCGTACAAATGACGGATATTGCGGAATGTTAACCACAGTGGAGAGAAACCTATAAGGTTTTTAAAGCCTTATAGGTTTTGTATCAATGCTGTGATTTAAAAAATGCTGATTATAACCAAAAACTTTCTGGCCGCCTTAAGTGTTACTTATTAATTAAAGAAGGATTTTAAAACCTTACACGTCTAAAATCCAATTATTAAACTCAGTAGATGAAATATACTTTTTTCTTTTTCTCCCTTTTACTTTCTATAACACAGGGCTTTTCGCAACAATCAATTGTTGTAAAAGGCGTGGTGCGTACTGCTGATGGTAAAACATTGTCAAAGGCAACGGTATTGCTTTATTATAAAGGCGACAAGGATTCATTAAAAGTTGTTTCAGGAGATAATGGCGAATTCCGGTTCTCAAATGCAAAAGCAAAAAGCACAGGGCTTATCGTAACATTTGTTGGCTATAATACTTTTACTGCCAGTTATGATTTTACCAACGCACATGACGATCAAACAATCAATGATATTGTAATGACGCCGGGGAGTGGTACGCTTGAAAACGTTACACTCGAATCTTCCAAAATACAAATAAAAGAAGACACTGTTTCTTATAAGATAGACAGTACAATGTATCGCAAGAACGATAATGTGGAACAGGTATTAAAAAATCTCCCTGGTGTACAGGTTGATAAGAACGGTACCGTTACGGCACAAGGCAAGGAGGTAACCAAAGTAAAAGTAAATGGAAAAGAATTTTTTGGAGGCGATGTGCGTACTGCTACAAGAGAGTTGAATGCAGATATGGTTGATAAGATACAGATCATTGATGATTATGGCGACCAGGCTTCTTTTACCGGTGTAAAAGAAGGTGATCCTACCAAGACCATGAACATCCAGCTGAAAAAAGATAAGAATAAAGGTGTTTTCGGAAACATCAGTGCAGGAGCAGGTACAGAGCAACGTTATATGAGTTCCATTTCTATTAATAAATTCAATAATAACCAGCAACTTTCATTGATCGGTAATTTGAATAATACCAATGCAAGTCCTTTCAACTTTGGTGCTATTGGTGGCGCCCTGGGAAATATGGCGATGAGTGCGATGAAGAGCATGGGTATTGGCCAGGGCGGTGGAGGTGTGGGGGCAGCATTGGGAAATTTTGGCATCAGCGATGGTATTGGCACAACAAAATCGATCGGGTTCAATTACAGGGACGATTGGGGACAAAAAATATCTGCATATGGCAGTTATAGTTTTTCACGCAAATCAATCAACACGATCAAAAATATTTCGAAACAAAATTTCTCAACTGATTTTTCAAATACCAATTTTCAAAATACAAACGATAATACATTAACTGACAACCACCGGTTTTCTTTTAATATAGAATACACGATGGATTCATTCAATTATTTTAAATTCAATCCATCTGTATCGTATAGAAGAACAGAAAGTAATTATTACGAGAACCATACTTATTTCAATGAAGTTGGAAATAAAGTAAATGATGGAACGATAGGTGAATATGCTACATCAAAAGTGCCAAACCTCAATGGTAGTCTTTTATTCAATCATCGTTTTCACAGGAAGGGAAGAACCTTATCGATTAATCTGAATGCAGGTGAATCATCTACAGATGGAACGGATGATATAAACAACCTGAATACATATTATGGTGGACCGGCTGGCAGCTTTAATGATATCAATCATCAATACATTCCGCAGGATAATAAGAACCATAATTATGGCGCACGCATTTCTTATATTGAACCTTTGAGTAAGAAACGAAGCCTTGAGTTCAATTATGCTTATAATTACCAATATACAGGAAATGACAGGGAAGTGTATCGTGTAGATTCAACCGATAAATCATTTGTTGATAGCCTCAGCAGTATTTATAATAATGTATACATCACCAACAGGATTGGTGTTAACTTCAGGACCAATGCCAAGAAATACAATTATACTGTTGGCCTTGCGGTACAACCAGGTTCTATTGAAAGCAACAATACGCTTGATACAAAAAAGAGTTACACCCAACACCTGTTGAATTATTATCCTGTTGTAAGATTCGCATATAATTTTTCCAGGAGCAGGTCTTTCAATGTAAATTATAATGGTTCTACCAACCAGCCGAGTTACAGCCAGCTGAATCCTGTTCCTGATAATTCAAATTCGCAATACATCACCATTGGTAATCCTGATCTGAAACCTGAATTCACCAGTACATTCAGCAGTCGTTATAATAATTTCGATTTTATCAGTGGCAATGTTTTCTTTGGTGCACTTTCATTTTCATTTACAAATGATAAGATCGTAACCAACACACGCCAGTTGGGATTTGCTGCACAGGAAACGCGGTATTTGAATGCGGATGGTTTTTATACAGCAACTGCATTTTATAATATATCAAGGCCAAGGCAAAACCGTAAATATGTTTTCAACTGGGGTGGTAACATCATTTACAACAACAATCTTTCTTATATAAACAATGAGAAGAATGTTGCCAGGAACTGGGTGTTTGGTCAAAGACTTTCAGAAGATTTTAAAATAAAGAAATGGCTGGAAACAAATCTTGCTGTGAATTACAGTATGAACAGTACAAAGAACACATTGAAAATAACAGGTGTTTCCAACACAACAACCAATACCTGGAACCTGTCTAATTCATCAAGAATATTTATTCAGGAAGATTTTATTTTTAGTTATGATATCGACAAAACTTTCAATACAGGTTATTCAGATAATGTAAATGCAGATCCATTGATCATTAATGCAACACTTGAAAAACAATTTTTGAAAAAGAAAAATCTCTCGGTAAAACTACAGGCATTCGATTTATTGAATGAAAATAAGGGAATCAGTAGGTCTGTTACAGGAACCAGCATCAGCGATACAAGGGTGAACAGGCTTTCCCGCTATTTTATGTTGAGCTTTGTATTGCGTTTAAATAAATTCGTTGGTGATCAGCAGCAACAAATGAAAATGATGGGACCAGGTGGGCCGCCGCCGGGGATGAGGCCACCGGGTTTTTAGTATGTCCAAAAATAAATATTCAATATTCAACGTACAATGTTCAATGCTCAGCGGAATGCTCTTGAATATTGAAAATTGTACGTTGAATATTGAACATTTATTTGGAACCATCGAAACAAAATAATTATCTTATTATTTAGCGACCGCCATCTTCACCTTCTTATTCTTTATCTTCTCATTTTTAACCGCTTCAACCACCTGTCCAATCTTTGATTTTCTTATTGCAACAAATGCAGAAAAATCTTTTACCTCGATCATACCGATCTCATCTTTTTTCAAATGACCTTTATTGGATAGAAAGCCAACGATATCAATTTTATTGATCTTGTCTTTTTTTCCCGCAGCAATGAATAGGGTGCTCCATTTTGGTTTATCGGGCAATGAAACATTTGCCGGCAATTCAAAAGGAGTTGCTGTGTTTAAAATATAATCTTCCGGTTTTTCTTCCGGGGAAACGATCAGGTACACATTGCCGGTAGCGTCCATTCTTGCTGTACGGCCGTTGCGGTGTGTAAAACTGTCTTCGGTGAGTGGTAAATGATAATGAACAATGCTGCGGATATTTGCAATATCAAGTCCGCGGCTGGCTAGATCCGTTGTTACCAATATATTTGAACTGCTGTTTTTGAATTTACACAAGGCAACTTCACGATCCTGTTGTTCCATGCCACCATGATAAAATACATTTATAATCCCTTTGCCTGATAAAAAATTACTCGTGCGTTCAACAGCATCACGGTGATTACAAAACACGATGGTAGATGTATCGTTCAAATAACAAACCAGGTTAAAAAGCGTTTCTAATTTATCATTTTCGGGGGAGCGGACGATATTGATGCGGAGCGCTTCTTGATTTTCTTTTGCTTCGCCCAGGAAATTAAGTGTATGAGCGTCCTGCATCTTTGTGTAAGCAGGAATCTCAACTGCATGCGTAGCCGAAGTAAGCAGGCGTGTGTTTACTGCAGGCACGGAATTCAAAATAAATTCCATTTCTTCCAAAAAGCCAAGCTCGAGGATCTTATCAAATTCATCGAGTACCAAAAACTCAATGGCAGATGTATCGATCGTTTTCCTGCGGATATGATCGGCCATGCGCCCGGCGGTGCCAATGATGATAGCAGGCGGCTGTACCAAATTATTTTCTTCAATTTCCCGTTTATGGCCGCCATAGCAGGCTGTAATTTTAAAACCGGTTTGCATTTGTTTTAAAACGCCTTCGATCTGCAGCGCCAGTTCCCGTGAAGGAACCATGATCAGTGCCTGGACCAATTTTTTTTGGGGATCCAGCGATCTTAAAAGCGGGATCAAAAATGCAAGCGTTTTTCCGGAGCCTGTGGCGGATAATAAAATGAGTTCTTTATTTTTTTCTAAAGATTCTAAAGTTTGAAGCTGAATAGGGTTGAGTTCTTTGATCCCCAGGTTTTGCAGTAATGAAAATTCATCTAATTGATTTCTTTTAGACATATGCCCAGAGAAATTAATCACAAACCTGAACAAATACCTTATAGAATACCCTATAATTAATATTATGTTAAGTATTATTAATCCCTCAGATTACAAAGATAGCCGCCTACTTAGCACTTTCTGTTATTTCTTTCAAGAGGCTACCTAAAGATCTATGGTTAGTATCTCCTTCTATCTTGAAATAATTTTGTTCCTCACAACCACCCAATCTAAAACTACGTTTATACCCATACGCTTTTAGGTCAATCCTATCAAAGCAGAGTATTTAAAAGATACGCCCCTTGCGGGGCGTTCTTATTATTTTAAATCGCGTAGTAAAAACGATAAAATAAATAATACTCAAAACCGTTTAATCCCTAACCGTACGCTAACCAATGAAAGATACGCCTCAGTAATGGGGCTTTTCTTTTTTTATTTATGTCTACTCCAATCTCATCTGGTAGTGAAAACACCAGATTCTCTATCTGATTTCACATATTTATCAAAGCGATCATGAACTTTTTTGGTACCCATATGCCAATGCAGATTTTACAATATGCATTTGCTATCTACGTTAATGCTAAACATGTTTTTAGAATTATCACTATACATCATAGCAGCCGCCATCCTGGTAATGGCCATTATCGCCATCAGGTTATTTATTATCCAAAGAAAGAATAAACAGCATTAAGAAAAAGATCGTTTATAAAAGAGCGGGAAAAAACGATAAGGTTTTATTTCACATTCGATCAGCTTACCGGTTTCATCAAAACAGCCACGAACGATCATTAGGCCGAGCACCCATTTGTATTTGGTCAATCCTTTTGTATCCTGGCGATATTTATAATTGGGGCCGAGTTGTTTTTTACACATCTCCAGGTCTGCATTTCTTAATTTGAATTTTAATCTTAAGAATAGCAAAAAAGTAAAAGCTAAATACAAGATGATAATAGCGATCAAACTCCAGAGGTAAATGATGGGCTTGTTCATTGCCTAAAACTAAATCAAAAAATAATTTGCAACAAATGAAATCGGTGAGCTAACGAAAAAATAACGTTGAATGCCACTGATTCACTGATTACGCCACGCAAAGGTGCAAAGATGAAATGCATAAGATCGTAAAGAGCCTTTGCCTCTTTGCGAAACTTTTTTGCTTTGCGTAAGGCCATACGCATCAAAAAAAAAATCGGCAGCTCAATCACATTTTAACAACTTTTGGCAAGTCAATAGCGTTTATATAAATGCAGTCAGGGTTTTAGTTTAATGTTTCATACAAGTTTTCCCTGATGGGTTTATAACAAAAAAGAAAGCGCTCCCAAGGGGCGTTTTCTTTTTTGTTTCATGCCCTATCTCGTTCTTATTTTTTTATTTATAAAGCAAGCGACCTTTTTACTTTATATGCATCATAAAATTATATGTGTATTTAACAGCTGCTGGCACGATGATTGAATTAGAAAACAATTCTAACTATATGAAAAGCTCCAATCCTTTTTAAAATCGACGCTCACCTGTTAACGCAGAATATAAAATAAAGATAAAGCCCCTTTCCAGGGGCTTCTTTATTGGGGAGCTTTTAAACTTTGCTGTGTCGGCAATTGGAATTTTCAATATTCAACCTACAATGTTCAATTGAAAATTCATTTTGGCTATAATTATCAAAATAGTTGCTATATAAAACCACCACCAGATATTATCCGTACATAAATCGCTAATAATAGGTTTCTAAAGAAGAGTTGTTAACCTAGCGAAGAAAGCGCCGCTTGCGGGCGCTTTCTTTTTGTAGCAATAGTATTAAAGTCGAAGAATTGCAGTTTAAAATGAATGTTCAATATACAACGCTCAATGCTCAATATTCATCGGAATTTTAAATGCGTGATCCGTTGAACATTGAATATTGTACGTTGAATATTGAACATTAAATGCTTAATACACTGCCAAAGCCAGGGCTCCCTCCTACTCCAAACTAAGTATTTTTCCCGCTTTGGCAATACTCTAATTTCCCACTCCGGATACTGGCCCGTTTGGCTCTTTCCCCTATGCAAGCGAATATTTTTCACCAATTAAATCAAGCTTATGAACAGTAAAACTCCCGATCTGAAAAAAAAGGCATTGATCCCGGTTGTGCTCATTGCCGTAGGACTACTCATGTCGTTTCACCGGCCCATCTTAGGATTGGTATCACCAGCAAAACTCGACCTGAAGATCCAGCATCAACCTGTGATCATGCCAGCCATGTACAAAGTATATGCTAACGACAATGCACTTGATGGCAAATACAGTTTGTTTAAAATGCTCGTCACCAACAATAGCAGCAATACGGCCAACAATGTAGAAGTGCAGTTCCAGATACCGAATTATATTGAATGGACAAAAGTGACAAAAATTAAAACCATTCTGCCCGGGCAATCTGTGGTGGTGAATTGCTATCCTTCTTTCCCGGATAAGATCGTTGAAAAAACAACGCCTTCAAAAGAGCATGTGAACATAAAACTAACAGGAAGCAATATCAGTGATGCCGAGGAAAGTTTTGACATTGATATAAAAGGACGCAATGAATTCATGTACACATGTATTCCTTCAGATGAAATTAGAACAGCGTCGGAAGTGTTTGATAACATGTCGTTGCTGAGTTGTTATGTAACACCCGAAGATCCCATCATAAAATATTATACACAGAAGATACAGGAAAAAGTTTTAAAAGGTGAAGCCGCATCTGTTGAGAACAAAGAACAGGAAGGCGTACGTTTTCTTACCGGCATTTATTATGCGACATTGGTTAGTCATATGGTTTATAGTGGTACAAGCGGCGTCCCTTCTAAAGTAGATGATGTGCAATCCATTATACAAAGTATTCGCCTGCCACGTGAAGTGCTTACAGGTAAAACCGGTTTGTGTATTGAACTTTCACTTTTATATGCAAGCATATTAATGAATGCTGGCCTGGATCCTATCATTTATTTGATCCCGGGCCATGCATATCCAGGATTCAGAATGAATGGAAAATATTATGCTATCGAATCAACAGGTATTGGCGGTGAAGGTATGCAGGGCGGGCGTTCCACTACCGAGCAGGCATTGCAAACCGGTATGAAAAACCTGGATGAATTTTTTCAGAGGCTTTCACAGGGTGATGACCGTTACAGGTTGGTAGATATAAGAGAATCCATCAACAAAGGTGCAGTGGCCATGGAACTGAAAGATGATAGTTACCTGCGCCAGAAGGTTGATGAGATTGCACAATCATTCGATGCCAATTACCAGGTAAATACAAATAACCAGGGAGCAGATTATAACAACCAGGGGGGAAACAATGATAACGGCAACGACCAGGGTGGCGGAAATGATAATGGCGCTCCCAATGGTTACAATACTTACAATGGCGTTGTAAGTTTTTCCTATCCCGGTACATGGAGGGCATTGCCACGCAATCCACAATTAATGCCGCAATTAAAACAGATCATTGCCAACCAGGGCAACACTGCTTACGTGGAAGTATACCAGTTCAATGGATATAGCAGCGGGCAACAGGCCATGCAGGCGATCAGGCAATACATTTCATCGCAGTTTGGCGGACAGGTTCAATACCAGTCGGCCGGGCAAACAAGCTCTGGTTACGAGATACTGAATGGTACCACTTCTATTGGCAATGCAAGTATTAACTGGATGGCAGCATTCAGGCAAACCGGCAATGGTGTAGCAGGAATTGCTGCAGGTGCCAATTCATCTACCGGTACCAATTATCAATCAACAGTAATGAACATTATTAACTCATTAAGATAAGCATCATGAAAAAATTATTATCAATACTGATCATTTTTCTTTCGCTGCATGTTTGCGGCTATGCACAACAGGTAGAGGGATTGAAGCAGGTGTTTGACATCACCATGGATGAAACAGGCAATGCAGATGTAGAAGTATCTATGAAGCTCAATGCCGGGCAATGGGATATGTTTAAACGTAACCTGGGCACCAATACTTCTGTTTTAAAAAGAGAAATGGAAAAAGCACTCCCTAAATATTTTCTTTCTGATTTTAATTATACAGAGGACCAGATGGAAAGAACTTATAAAATGAAATTCAAAGTAGCCGGTCTTGCAGGCATCAACAACAATGGCGCATGGGAAGCAAAACTTGATTCTAAAAATCCTGACATTACAAAGCTTTCCGACCGTGAGTTTGTGATGAATGCAAATTATATGTCCAATGGCGGATTGATACAACAAACACAAAAGATACACTTGCCTTCCGGTGCCAGTGGTGCCAAGATTGAAAAAGATAGCTTTGGAAAAGCCATGCTAACTTATACAACCGGTGGCCCGCTTTTTCCAAAGATCATTACTTATGGAGGAGTAGCGCTCATATTACTTGGTGGATGGATGTTCTACCGAAACAAAAACACGCCTAAAAATAATTTGCATGTGGCGCCGAAGGAAGCGGTAGCGGCATAAAATGTATGATGTATGATCTGTGATGTATGATGTTTTGCAAGTAGCAGTTTGTGTATATTCTTTCTAGTTTGTTGAATACGAAACAATTTATTGTTTAAACTACCAGAAATAAACGGAAACTTCAAATTATAAAGAAATCATACATCACAGATCATATATCATACATTCAAAAAGCTTTTCCATTCCATGAATGCAGGTATATCAATGGGATCGATTCAGCACCAGGGTCTTTGAGTATGAAAGGTGCAAATGCATCATGGCTTTGCAGCAGGTGCGCAAATAACAGGATAGATTTATCTTTTGGTTGTTTTTTAAAAAAAGAAGAAACAGCTTCTGGCTTGCATAATAAACCGGCTACTTTTAATATGGTAGCTGGTTCTTTTTCCACCATAAAAATAAAATCAATTTTATCGGGAGCTACCTGGGAGATGTAGATCGTTTTCTTAAAATCCTTGTATTCCTCTCTCATGTACTCGCTGAATTTTAAATAATCTGATACATCCTGTGGTTTAAAAACAATTCCTATCTGCCCGGGAATATCACTACCGCTCGAAAAAAGCGAATAAGTTCCCGGCGTAAAACTGATACGCAGCGCTTTTTTTATACAGTCTTCCAGTTCATTATCTGTCATACCTGTAATATAATACTTCCCTATCATATAAATAATTGTGTTTATGAACAGTGGTTAACAAACCGTAAGATGAATTTTTTTATGGTTATGGAACTATTTGCACCTGTTTTCTGATATTGAATCCCTGAAAGTATAGAAAAAGACAAGACTAACGGTGAAGCACTGTCGAAAATTGATACATGATGCAGTTAGTTTTTTTTTAATGTCTCGACGAATCCTTTTGATGAAAGCCATGCTGGTACAATGATTGCTACATAGAAGTACCTGTTTTTTACAGGAGTTCTGAAATTTTTTTTTGTATTTTACATTACCTCTAATTACTTACTTATACTACAAACCATGGGAAAACCAATCATTCTCAACTTCCCTCCCAAAGTGGACAGGGAAAGAAAAACAGGCTGTCAGAAGCCGTAAACAGGAAATTAGCCGAGATAAACAATGAAGTAAACAACTGGAACGGCTTCGTAGAATTACATCGAAGGCCTGACAATAACTTCATTTTTATTGCAAAATGCGATAATGAAGCCATTTTATCCAGGATGCAGCACCTGTTGGATGCCATCAATTAAGTACTGATTGTCAATATTTTTATCGCGTTATTACCCCTTATCTTCGGGATGGGGCTATTGACTGCACATACTATTTTTTAAAATTTTTGCGTTATAGCTGGAAAATCCTCAACTATGAAACAGGTAATCGTAAGTTTCCCGCTTGACGTAAATATTACAAGAAGCCAGATAACTGAGTTTGTAAACACTACTTTACATAGTATGAAATCTGAAGTACTTAGCTGGAACGGCTTTGTTGATCTAAGGGAAACAGAAGAAGGTAACTATGTGTTAATCGCTAAATGCGATAATGATGAAATAAGGGCAAGGATGCAGGATCTTCTGAATATGGAGATCAGCCGCCTGAATGCTGCTTAATAAGAAAACTTCAAAAATATTATTTAGGTTGTGCCCTGCAGTTAGCAAGGCTCATATTATTTATTTAATAGCTGGAATGTTTTCACATCTTCGGCTATTGGTAAACGAAAACGATCCTTACCTAACGGTAAAGTGTAATGCCGTGTCTCCCACTTTGTAGTATATAATACTACGGTAATATCAAATAAAATACTACTATCTGAATTTTGTAAACTTTGTAGATTGCACTACGCCAATATCTATGAAGGATCAACTCAACAATGTCCTTAATTTTTTTTATGTCGAACAAGGTCCGACATCTGCTTATAATAACCGGTTTATTTTCGGTATTACTGAATCTGAATTTTACCAGGTCATAGATATACTTGAAGAAAATCATTTGATAGAAGCAATCGGAATCCGGCAATCGATACCCGGTTATAATATTTACCGGATCACAAAATTGGGTTGCAGGTTTGTTGAATCAGGCGGTTTTAAAGATGTTTATTGAATCAGTCTCCAATATCCTTGCTGTTTTAATTAAAAATCACTTACTATGAATGACTTGAAGTACGTATTCACCAGGGGCCCTCTTATGGATGCCGTAGATGAATTAAAACTCGACCAGCGTTACCTCGCTAATTATAAGGCCAAGATCGAAAATCAACTCTCAATATTCCTCAAACAGATCATCGATGATGAAGCAGTGATAGAACTTACTGTAGCGCCCAATGGCAGGGAAATACTTTACTGGAAGGTTGCCAATTGGAATGCAGCCGGGTATGATAAGCTGATCACGTCTAATATTTATTAATAGTCTTGAACTATGATTTATGTGATTAATTTGAATACTATGATTAAAATCATAGCCTATCAAAGAATGATTTGAATCACAGTTCAAATAAAAAAATGGTCACTCATTGAGTGACCATTTTTTTATGGATTGTTTCGATTAATTCACTTCTTCTTCTCCCCCTGTTTCATTTGTTTCAGTATCAGTTTCAGCAGATGAATTATTTTCATCCATTGCAGATCCTTCACCTGTTTCGTCCAGTTCCTCTTCTTTTTCATCAAGCTGGGTGATGGCTGCAATTTCATCGCCTTCGTCAACTTTGATCAGTTTTACCCCTTGTGTGGCCCTTCCCTGTTCGCTGATCTGGCTAACCGCCATACGTATTGTAATGCCTGACACACAGGTAATCATAAGGTCTTCTTTCTCTGTAACATCAAGCAAGCCTACCAGCCCGCCGGTTTTATCTGTTACGTTGATCGTTTTCACACCCTTACCGCCACGGTTGGTAATGCGATAGTTTGGTTCGTTTGTTTCAGGATCATCCAGGAAGGTACGTTTGCCATAGCCTTTCTCACTAACTACCAACACGGTCCTAGATTTATCTTCTTTATTAACGCAGATCATTCCAACAACTTCGTCATTTGTAATATCCAGGTCAATGCCACTAACGCCGGTGGCTCCACGACCGGTTGGACGAACCGTACTTTCAGGGAAACGAATTGCACGGCCGCTCTTTACTGCCATCATGATCTCGCAGTTACCATCAGTAAGTTTTGCTGCCATTAACTGGTCACCTTCTACAACATTTATAGCAATGATACCATTCTGCCTTGGGCGGCTGAAATCTTTCAGATCTGTTTTTTTAATGGTTCCTTGTTTTGTACACAATACGATAAAATGATTGTCTACATATGTTTCATCATCAAAATTCTTAACATCAATAATAGCACGTACTTTATCATCAGGAGGGATCTGGACAAGGTTCTGTATCGCCCTGCCCTTGCTGGTACGATCACCTTCAGGTATCTGGTACACTTTCAGCCAGAAACATTTTCCTTTTTCTGTAAAGAATAATAAAGTGTGGTGCGTTGATGCTACAAATAAATGTTCAATATAATCTTCCTGCCTGGTGCTGCTTCCTTTTGACCCACGTCCACCACGGCGCTGCTGACGATACTCAGTAGCCGAAGTTCTCTTGATATAGCCTAGATGAGAAATCGTAACTACCACATCTTCTTCTTCTATAAGATCTAGCATGTCTATTTCATCATCAGCATGTACGATCTCTGTTTTACGCTCATCACCAAACTTCGCTTTTACTTCAAGCAATTCTGTTTTAATGATATCGTAACGCATACCTTCATTGGCAAGAATTTCTTTCAATCTTTCGATCAGTTTCATCAACTCAGCATGTTCTTCCCTGATCTTGTTGATCTCCATGCCGGTCAAACGTTGCAGGCGCAATTCAAGAACAGCTTTAGCCTGTATCTCGGTCATACCGAAATTCGTCATCAAACCTTCCTGTGCAATGTTTGGTGTTGAACTTTCCCTGATGAGTTTTATTACAGCATCAAGATTATCCAGTGCGATGATGTATCCTTCAAGTATGTGAGCCCTTTCTTCAGCCTTACGCAATTCAAATCTTGTACGGCGAACAACAACTTCATGCCTGAATTCAATAAATTCAGTAATAAGTTCCTTGATATTTAAAATACGTGGTCTTCCTTTTACAAGTGCCACGTTGTTGATACCAAATGAAGTTTGTAATTCAGAGTTTTTATACAACTGGTTTATGACAACCTGTGCAACTGCATCTTTCCTTAATTCTATTACGATCCTTGTCCCTTCCTTGTTATTACTTTCATTGTTTACATCAGTGATACCATCAATTACTTTATCGTTGATGAGTTCACCAATTTTTTGTGTGAGTGCATCCCTGTTTACCTGGTAAGGAATTTCAGTAATGATGATCTTTTCTTTTCCTCTTGAATCTGTTTCAACAGTTGTTTTACCTCTCAATACGACCCTGCCCCTTCCGGTAAGCAATGCAGCTTTCACACCTTCGTATCCATAGATAGAACCACCTGTTGGAAAATCAGGAGCTTTTACATATTTAATAAGTTCTTCTGCAGTAATGCTCCTGTTATCGATATGAGCAATACAACCATCAATCACTTCACCAAGGTTATGCGGCATCATATTGGTGGCCATACCTACTGCGATACCACTGCTTCCGTTTACAAGCAATTGAGGAACGCGGGTAGGCAATACCGTTGGTTCTTCCAGTGAATCATCAAAGTTCAGTTGGAAATCTACCGTATCCTTATCAATGTCTTCGATCATTGCCTCGGCAAATTTCTCCATACGTACTTCCGTATAACGCATAGCAGCCGGCGGATCTCCATCCTGGCTACCAAAATTTCCCTGTCCGTCAACAAGTTTATACCGCATGGCCCAATCCTGCGCCATACGAACCATTGTGAAATAAATAGATGAATCACCATGTGGGTGATATTTACCCATTACCTCACCCACAACACGGGCTGCTTTTTTGTATGGCCTGTTACTATAATTGGCCAGTTCCATCATCCCGTAAAGTACCCTGCGGTGAACCGGTTTAAACCCATCCCGAACATCCGGAAGCGCCCTTCCCACGATCACACTCATCGAGTAATCAATGTAGGAGGTCTTCATTTGTTCTTCGATATTTACCGGGATAATTTTGCCCCTGTTATTGGGGTTTTGTTCGTTGTTAAGCTCGTTATTTTCCATAAATTTTTGTAGGCAGCGAAGGTACCGATTTCAGGCCGTTTTTCAAGCGTAAAAAGGGTGTTTTTAGGGCAATGTTGTACACATTTTTTTGCTGTTTGTGGAGAACAATTTGATTTGGAAATTTGGAAATTTGGCGATTTGGAAATTCTCTTAATTTGAGTTCCTATTATTAAAAAACAGGGTCTTTTTTAACTGGAATTTTTATCTCAAAATTTTCAAATTTCCAAATTTCCAAATTGAATTGATAACTTGCCAAAAAAAGCAACATTTTGAAGACAATTCTCTTATTTGGAGCCGGAAAATCAGCTTCTGTTTTGATAGATTATTTAATAAAAGAATCTGAAGCAAATGGATGGAAATTTATCATTGCAGATGCCAACCGGGATATGATACTTTCCAAGACCAATAATTCCCGTTTTGCGGAAGCCGTACAATTGGATATTAATAACGATGATGAAAGATCAAAGCTTATAGAACGTTCGCATGTCGTTATATCGATGATGCCACCCAGCCTGCATTTTTTAGTGGCAAAGGATTGTGTTGAATACCGCAAGCATCTTTTAACAGCATCCTATCTTGATCCACAGATAAAGAGCCTGCAAGACGAGATCAACCACCGCAAATTATTTTTCTTATGTGAAATGGGGCTCGATCCGGGCATCGATCATATGAGCGCCATGCAATTGTTTGATGAGATAAAATCTGAAGGGGGCACCGTAACTTCTTTTAAAAGCCATTGCGGTGGTTTGGTGGCGCCTGAAAGTGATGATAATCCATGGCACTATAAAATAAGCTGGAACCCCCGTAATGTTGTATTGGCAGGAAAAGCCGGCGCTGTTTATAAAATGAATGGTAATGATGTGAAAGAAAGTTATGAAGAACTATTTGATGCCAACAGGTTGGTTGCTACCGGTAACGATGAAGTGCCATATCTTGGTTATTATCCAAACAGGGACAGCATGCCTTATATCGACTTATACAAATTACATCATGCAGATACTTTTGTACGCACTACCCTGCGCTATACAGATTTTATGCATGGCTGGAAAAATCTTGTTGAGCTTAAACTCACGGATGAGACTGTTCAATATCAAACCGATGGAAGAACCCTGCAGGAATTTTTCAGGGAGCATCTTGAAAAAAATGGTTTTGGAGAATGGCTCGAACATAATCTTACTGAAAGGCTTTCTGAAACAAAAGCATTATTGGAAAACCTGATGAAGATCATGGAAGCAGAGGAAAAAGCAGAAGAAAGCGGCGAATCCATTCCAGAAAATTTTATGATGGTAAATGAGGCCGGCGATCTTAAGAACATTGAAGTTGAAGAGATAAAAACAAATGCTGCTGCAGCCATGGCAAGTAAAATGCATGAGGCCAATCTCATTATGAAACAATTGTTTTTCCTTGGTATGGACGATAATGAAACACTCATCAACAAAGGAATGTGTAGCGCTGCTGATGTATTGCAATTCTCTTTGGAAAAAAAGCTTGCATTGTCGCCAGGCGATAAAGATATGATCGTGATGCTGCATGAGATAGAATATATCGTTAATGAAAAGAAACGTTCTATTCATAGCTCACTGCTTGTAAAAGGCGAAGATCATATTCATACTGCGATGGCAAAAACAGTTGGATTGCCATTGGGAATAACTGCTAAATTGATATTGAATGGTGAATTGAAAATGACGGGGCTACATATTCCGGTGAATAAAGAAATTTATGAGCCTGTGCTGAAAGAATTGGAAAAGTACGGGGTCGTTTTTACGGAAACAAGAAGTTAATTTGCCACAAAGTCACTAAGGCACAAAGCAGCACAAAGTAATTATTCTTCCTTCGTGCTGCTTTGTGCCTTTGAGTCTTCGTGGCAAAAGATCATTCGAATAATAGTTTCAACAATTCACTCATACCCTCTGTGGCTGATTTTTCGATCGTTATCACTTCACCAATGTCATCTATCGGCGGTATTTTTTTGTCAATAATATATTTTGGTGCATCAAAGGGTACATAATTTACTAAACCAGCTGCCGGATAAACCTGTAGGGAAGTTCCAATCAAAATAAAAATATCTGCCTGCGTCATGATCGCTGCTGCCAGTTCGATCATTGGTACTGGCTCTTCAAACCAAACAATATGCGGACGTAGTTGTGAACCATCTGCAGCAAGTTCGCCCAGTTTAATATCAGTTCTTATCTCCGATATTAAATGTTCATTTTTACTGCTGCGCATTTTAAATATTTCACCATGCAGGTGATACACATTTGTTGAGCCGGCTCTTTCATGCAGGTCATCTATATTTTGTGTAACGATCGTTACCTGGTAATTTTTTTCAAGTTCTGCAAGGGCTATATGTGCGCTATTGGGTGAAGCTGCCGCAACGTCTCTCCTTCTCATGTTGTAAAAATCCAAAACGAGTTGCGGATCTTTTTTAAATGCACGGGGTGTGGCAACGTCTTCAATATTGTATCCCATCCATAAGCCATCGCTATCACGAAATGTTTTTAGGCCGCTTTCTGCGGATATGCCGGCGCCGGTTAATACAACGATATGTTTTTTGTTTGACACGAATCTTTTTAAATACGAATTTAGGACACGAATCGCACGAATTGAATACCAGGAAAAAATTAACCAGTAAATCAGTGACGATAAATTCATTGCCACTGATTCACTGATTGTATATGTGGAGTTGTTGATTTTTAATTATGACTAACCCTGGTTTTTATTTGCCGGTTGAGTAACGGGTGTAAGCATTTTTCCTGATCTTGTTTTTCTCCATCCAAAAAATAAGATGATCACAACAAGTAATAATGGCCATACAGACATCAGGGCAACAAACAGGTCCGCCATCCAAACTGTTCCTGATCTGAAAGCATTGGCAACCCTTGTAGCGAAAGAAGGATTTTCAACCGGATCAGGTTTATAACCCGGCAACAATTGGTAAAATGTAAGATTGATGGTACTCATTGCCGATTGGTGAGTAAGATAATTGATCTGTCCCGCCGCTGCTTCCATTTCTTCCTGTATGCTGTTGATCTCTTCCTGAACTTCCAATACTTCTTTCATGTTTTTAGATTGCTTTAAAAACTCCAGGTATTTTTGTCGCATTTCTTTTTTTGCCTCAAGTCTTGATTTTGTGTCTATCACCTTTGCTGTTACATCATCGCTGTTTATTTTTCTTTCTACGAGTTTTGTATCTGTGCCTGGTAATTCATTCATCATCGATTCAAATTGAGCCACAGGTACTTTTATTGTTATAACAGTTTCGTTTTTTTCAGGATAAAGATTCTGTTCTTCCTGTGCAACATATCCTCCCAATTGTTTTACAGTTTTATAAAGATTGTCATTGTATTTTTTAAAATCAGGGACCTCAAGTTTAAGTGAAGCTGTCTTAATAATTTTTTTGTCCCAATCATTGTTCATAACCATTTTAGCCGGTATCGCTTTCATGGTAGAGTCTGTTGTTGATGGTGGAAGATCACCAATCGGGATCTGCTGTTCACCATTAGCAACAGCATCTGTTGCTGCTGCCGGTGCAAGTTCAACAGCAGCAGTAGTAACACCAAATACTTCTTCTTTTTTATTAGAGCGATTACAGGAAATAAAAATCACAATACACAGCATTGCTGCAATAAAGAATATCCGTTTCATATCAGTGGGTTTTAGAATGAGTAGATGCTTCTTTATACAAAATGCATAAAAAATGTAACCGGGGGGAAATGTTAAATGAAATGTAAACGGGAACGGAAATCGGGAATCGAAAATGCAAAGCGATGTAATTAGGAGTGATCTATAAAACAAAAAATCGGCAATCAAGTTTACCTAATTGCCGATTCACGATTGCCGATTGCCGTGGCTTACTTCTCCCCCGCCATCTCCATGATCCATTTCCACTCATTCTCTTTTACTGTTTGTACAGAGAGTCTTCCCAATCTTACAAGATCCATATTGGCGAAACGTTTGTCAGATTTTAATTGTGCAAGTGTAACGGGGTTCTTTATTTTTTTTACAGGTTTAAGATCAACTGCAACCCATGCTTCATCAGTTGTTGTTGGATCCTGGTAAGCTTCTTTGGCAACTTTTGCAATGCCAACAATATCTATTCCTTCATTGCTGTGATAAAATAAAACCTCGTCTCCTTTTTTCATTGCTCTTAAATTGATGCGTGCTGCATAATTGCGAACACCATCCCAGGTAGTTTGTTTGTCTTTTACAAGTTGATCCCAACTGTATGTTGAAGGTTCTGATTTTACGAGCCAGTATGCCATAATATATATTGTATGTTGAACTGTAAATATCATTAAATAATAAATACATTCATTAAATGATAGCTTTATTTTTATATGGACATAAATAGCCCGGCGAAGATCGACGGGCTTATATAATATCGCTATTAAATTATACTATGGTAATGGCTGTGCAGGAACGACCAGGTCCTCTTTTTTAGATTCTTCTTTCATGCCTTTTTCTATTTCACTCTTAACACTGTCTTTAGCGTCATTGAATTCTCTCACTCCTTTACCAATTCCTCTCATCAGGTCAGGAATTTTTTTGCCACCAAAGAATAACAGGACAACCAATAAGATTAAAATCCATTCTGAGCCACCGGGCATTGAGATCAACAAATTTGTGTGTAACATAAAATATATTTAAGATTAGAAAAGATTTGAAGGGTGGTCTGGATTAAAAACGGTACATGTTATTTACGTTTTAAAACCAGGAGTAGTTTTAATGTTTTGCATTTAGAAAACAATTACAGCACAATTTTTCTGCGTTCAACTTTTTTTGCAAGTAAAATACTTATCTCGTATAATATAATAAGTGGAACTGTCACTATTGCCTGGCTTGTCCAATCAGGCGATGGTGTTATAACAGCTGCGAGTATTAAAATAATTACATAAGCATATTTTCTATACTGTTTTAAAAGTTTGGTACTCAAAATACCTATCCTCGTTAATACATATGCAATTACAGGTAACTCAAATCCAATTGCGCAACCTAGTATAATGCTTGTGAGTGTGTCGATATAATCATCTAATGTTGGTAAGTATAAGTATGCCCCGGTTGTTCCTAATTTATAATTACCGAGAAAATTAAAAGTAAATGGAGCCAGTAAAAAGTACCCGAATGCAGCTCCGGAGAAAAAACATAATGATACCCATCCCAGGCTTGATGTAACTGTTTTCGCCTCTTTATTTGTAAGTGCAGGTTTTATGAATTTCCAGAATTCCCAGAATACATATGGAAAGGCGGCTATTATTCCGGCTGTGATGGAAATTGTGATGGCTGATGTAAACGGACCGCTAACTGTATTGCCAACAAGTTTTATTTCTACAGGTGGCATACACAATGCATCACCCATTTGAAGCTTGTGCCCAAGACTGCATAGTGCAGTATACGAAATGAATTCCTTTTTTGCGGGAGCAAATACAATATTATCAAAGATCCAGTCAATGTAAATGAACATAACGATGGCACATGATAATATTGCAATGGCAGCTCTTACAAGATGCCACCTCAATTGTTCAAGATGATCCATAAAACTCATTTGAACCGGGTCCGGGTTCAAACGATTTATGAATGATTTATTGCCAGGAGTTAAAACAGATTCCATGTTTGTGTATTCGGGTTAGAACAAAATTATTTCTTGTATTAAGCAACTACGTAGAATTTATTCAAATAGTTTGAATCATAACGTTTAGAAGTATTTGTGTAATAAGCGGGAATTAATTCTCAATGCGGGAAAATAATGCGGCAAATGTTGTGGAAATATTATCAGTGTAAAATAATGCAGCAGTGTTTTCAATAACAATGTTTATCATGATTACATAGATTAATCTCTAAAGATTAAACAAACAGGCTAAAATTTTTTATGCGCCAAAAATTGCTGCTTAATTTTTTATTAAAACCAACAACAAATTTAATTCGTACCTCAAATAAATAATGTGGTTGATTGTTTAAATAATCTTCTGCATAAATTTTCTAATCTATATTTTAAACAATCAAATTATCATTTATGAAACAAAGCAAATCCTCTCCTCCTCTACAGGAAGAAACAATTATCTCTCCTTACGGATTACAACGCAGGAATATGTTTAAGTTTTTAGGTGCTTCTGCTGCAGTAGCTGCAATTGGTATATCATGTAAGAAAGATGACAACCCGGGTACTACTAATAATGGCGTTGTGAATCTAGGCAGTGGTGATACTGGTATTTTAAATTATGCTTACGCACTTGAGCAACTTGAAGCAGCATTTTATACACAAGTAGTAGCGACTCCTTATGCCAGTATCAGTGCTGAAGAATTGAATTACATGAAGGATATCAAAGATCATGAAATTATTCATCGTGAATTTTTTAAGGCAGCAATTGGTGCAAGTGCAATCCCTGCGCTGACTGTGAATTTTAGTTCTATCAATTTTAACGACAGGACAAGTGTATTGGGAGCAGCGATGGCATTTGAAGATTTAGGTGTTAATGCATACAATGGCGCAGGTAAACTAATAAGCAATGCCGACTATCTTACACTTGCCGGCAAGATCGTTTCTGTTGAAGCCAGGCATGCAGCATTGATACGTGATCTTATTTCCAATGGAACATTTGCCAATTCTGTAGATGCTAACGGTCTTGATACAGCGAAATCACCGGCTGAAGTATTGGCAATCGCCGGCACTTATATCACAAACACCATTGACGCAAGTAATTTACCAACCTCTTAAATTTTAATTTTATGAATTTAAAAAATATAATAGCCGAAATAGAAAAAAAAGATCCGGAGTTTTATGACAGGATCGATTCAAGAAGAAATATCATGAAGGGGTTTGGTAATTTAACGGGAAAGCTTGCATTGGCAGCTGTACCGTTAGCTTTATCATCTTTGTTTAGTAAAGCTTATGCTGGTGATGGTCGTGGTACCGAGGATATCAATGATGTTTTAAATTACGCCCTTACATTAGAATATCTTGAAGCAGGATTTTACAACAGCGTACTAACGTCGCCGGCTTATGCTTCTGCGCCAGCACCTGCACAAGCTGCTTTGGCAAAAATTGCTGATGATGAAAATAAGCATGTCGCATTTCTTCAAACCGTTTTGGGTGCAGCGGCAGTTCCGACTCCGACTTTTGATTTTACGGGAGGTAATGGATCAGGCAGCGGACCATTTGCCGGTTACCTGAACAATTATGCAGTCATGCTTGCAATGGCTCAAACTTTTGAAGATACAGGTGTAAGAGCTTACAAAGGACAGGCATCAGCATTGATGTCGGATAACACTGTTCTTACCGCCGCGTTAAATATCCATTCTGTTGAAGCACGGCATGCTTCTCATATCAGGAAGATGCGTCGTGCACTTGGAGCCGCAGGTGCAGTTCCTGCAGGAGTAGATCTGAAACCATACATCACTTTAAATCAAAGTGGCATTGATGCACCCTTTAATACTGCAGTTGCACCGAGTTATGCAGGAGAAGAAGCTACTTCACAGGCATCAGTTAACCTTCTTTCAATTGGAGGATTGACATTTACAGCAGAAGCAGCTTCAGCAGCGTTTGATGAACCACTTACAATGATGGATGTACTTGCGATTGTTGATCCATTCATTGTTTAAAATATAAAATATTTTTTTCGTTAAGTTTAAAAAAGAACACCGGGGATTTCTATCTCCGGTGATTCATAAAATATTTCACGCAGAGATGTAAAGAAAAATACAAAAGAGCGCAAAATGAAATCTCTTAGCGCCCTTGCGAATCTTTATTATTTTGCGTGGGGAAAATCTTTACCATCCATTTGCCAAAACATCTGCAATATGCATGGTTTTAAGAGGGAGATTATTATTTTTAATATAACCCTGCAATTGCATCAAACAACTTAAATCAGTTGAAATAATATATTCGGCTCCTGTAGCAATTGCATTTTTTGTTTTTTGATCGGCCATTCCAATTGATATGGATTCAAACTTTACAGAAAAAGTACCGCCAAAGCCGCAACATGTTTCATTGTCATTCATTTCTACCAGTTCCAAACCTTTTACATGGCTCAATAATTTGCGTGGCCCTTTTTTGATCTGGCATTCTCTGAGTGCGGCACAACTGTCATGGTAAGTTGCTTTAGCATTTAACTCTGCACCGTAATTTTCTATCTTTAAAACATCTGTAAGAAATTCTGTGAATTCGTACACACGTTTACCGAGTTGCTTTACATCATTGTGTAAACTTCCATTCTCAAATAATTTTGGATAATAGTTTCTTACAAAGCCAACACAACTTGCACTTGGTGCAACGATATAATCAACCGTATCAAAGTCTTTTAAAAATTTTTTTGCAACAGATCTTGCTTCATCCCAGAAGCCTGCATTGAAAGCGGGCTGGCCACAACATGTTTGATTGGTATTATATTGAACGATGCAACCTGCTTTTTCAAGCACCTTAACCATGTTAAATGCAGTTTGCGGATATAACTGGTCTATGAAGCATGGTATGAATAATTGTACTTGCAGGAGTGTTGTGAATTAAAAATTAAGAATTAAAAATGGCCGATTCACGATTCACGATTGCCGACACTTGTTTGTCTTTTAAAGGATTCGGTCAATGCGATCATTTTTATTGCAGTGGCAGCGGCTTCTTTTCCCTTGTGGCCGTGTTTACCGCCTGTTCTTTCATCTGCCTGTGATTGGTTGTCTACAGTCAATATGCCAAAAATAGTTGGAACAGGAAGAGTCAGATTCAGGTGTGCGATGCCGTCAGTTACGCCCTTGCATACATAATCAAAGTGTGGTGTATCGCCGCGGAGCACACAACCCAGTGCGATAAATGCACTGGGTTTATCATCTTTATATTTATGATTGTCCCAATAATTTTTTACTGCAAATGGTATTTCAAAAGCGCCGGGTACATTAATCACCTTATAACAGATCTTATTTTCTTCAAGCACTTCCCTGCAGCCTTCTTCCAGCAGGTCGATAATGGCGGCGTTCCATTCGGTACGCACAATAATGATACAGGCATCCTTTGATAAACGGATGCCTGTAGTATTTGTAATATCTGTTGAACTTATAGCCATAGGTTAAAGTTACCAGTTTTATTAATTGCTATCTAACTGTCCTAAGCTGGCAAGTTGTTTATCAACTTCACCACTGGTAACAGAAGAATTCGTTGGGAAGTTGTTCTTTAATTTTTTATACAGATCAATTGCTTCAGTATTTTTTCCCATTGCCTGTGCATATGATGCTGCACGCATTAATGCATCACCTGTGAATGCTTCGTCTTTTTCATTTACTGTAGCTGCTTTTTTATAATAGCTCAATGCTTCATCAATATTCTTTTTTTCTGAATAAGCATCACCCAGCATCCTGTATGCTGCCATCTGGATCTGTGTTGCGCCATGTGCATCAAATTCTTTCAGGAGTTTGATTGCATTATCAAAATCTTTCATCTGCAGGTAAGAAGCACCAGCCATGTATTTTGCACGGTTGCCTGATTCTGTTCCACCATAACTGCTGATCACTTTCAACAGGCCGGTTATTTTTTTACCATCAGGTGTATTGCCACCTTTCAATACAAGATCCACAGAATCTTTACTGAAAGCTGTTGATCCCATTTTATCAAATATTGCTTCAGCGGCATAGATCGCATCATTTGCTGATTTCTCTTTTGGTAGTTTAATGAAGTTCTGGTATCCATACCAGCCACCAATGATCAAAATGATCGCACCGCCGATATAGGTGATCGGTTTGCTATACTGAGCCCAAAATCCCTTTGCTTTTTGAATTACTACATCGCTTTCGTGGGTAGGTGTAGGAGGTGTTGTTGTTTTAGTTTCTGCCATTGAGAATTAAAAATTAAAAATTAAAAATTAAAAATTTGCTTTATGAACCAGGAATTAATTTTTAGAATGGTTAATTCTTAATTATTAATTCTTAACTCATAATTGAATTAGTCTGTTATATAAGGATAATCCTCTTGTATATAAACATCTTTTAAAAGCTCATCTTCATCCGGCCATGGGCTTTCTTCTGCAAATGTTACGCTGTCTTCCACTTTTTTTCTAACCCTTTCATTAATGACTTCGATATCAGCTTCCGGAACTTTAAATTGTGTTTTTAAAACTTTTAAAACAGTTTCGATCGGATCTTTCTGTTTGTATTCTTCCAGTTCTTCTTTTGTACGGTATTTTTGCGGGTCACTCATACTGTGCCCTTTGTAACGATATGTTTTAATTTCCAATAAAGTTGGGCCGCCTTTTTCCCTTGCCCTGTTTGCCGCTCGTAAAATGGCATTGTGTACTGCTTCCGGGCTCATGCCATCCACAGCATCGGCAGGCATTTCATATGCGTCAGCAATTTTATAAATATCGAGTGTCTTGCTGGTCCTTGATACAGATGTTCCCATTGCGTAATGGTTGTTTTCGCAAATAAAAACAACCGGCAAATCCCACAACATAGCCATATTAAAACTTTCATGCAGCATACCCTGTCTTGCGGCGCCATCACCAAAAAAGCAAAGCACTACATTATTGGTACCACGGTATTTTTCAGCAAATGCAAGCCCGGCGCCAGTTCCGATCTGTGCACCGACGATGCCATGTCCGCCAAAAAAGTTTTCCTTTACACCAAAGAAGTGCATGCTTCCACCCTTTCCTTTGCTACAACCTGTGGCCTTACCATATAGTTCAGCCATACAGGATTCCGCAGATATTCCTTTTGCGATTGCCAGGCCATGGTCGCGGTAAGCGGTAATAAATTTATCATCTGGATTTGTAGCGGTCATGCATCCTGCGGCCACGGCCTCCTGTCCAATGTATAAATGACAAAAGCCCCTGATCTTCTGCATACCGTATAACTGCCCCGTTTTTTCTTCAAAACGGCGTAAAAGCAGCATCAATTCGTACCAATAGAGATAAGTTTCTTTAGAAAACTTTGTAGCCAAAGCGTAATTTTTTAGGCGGCAAAGATAAGGGAGAAATGGTAAAAAATTTCAAGCTTATATAAATAGAAAATTGCATCTTTTAGATTATGGCAAAGTGCATAATAGACCTGCCTCGAGGATGGGAATGCGGATAATAAAACAATTTGAAGATTAGTTGATTTGAAATCTTGCCTTCATCGGCCATTTTCAAATTTTCAAATCTCCAAATTTCCAAATTATCTTGCATCCCCATGCTTGGTCTCAACAAAATAACCATTACTCATTTTAAAAATTACGAATTCAGCTCATTTGAGTTTTCCGAAAATGTGATCGGCATATGCGGATTGAATGGAAAGGGCAAGACCAACCTGTTGGATGCCATTTATTATTGTTGTTTTACAAAAAGCTATTTCTCATCTACCGACACACTCAATATCAATTTTGAAAAAGATGGTTTCAGGATCGAGGCATTGTTTGATAAACAAGGCAGCAACCAGAAAGTGATCTGTATTAACCGTGGTAGTAACAAAAAAGAATTTTCGCTGAATGATATCCCTTATGATAAATTTTCAAAACACATTGGTTTTTTGCCTGTGGTGATGATAGCGCCTGATGATATTGAACTGATCACCGGCAGTAGCGAGGGGCGCCGGAGATTTATTGATACCGTATTGAGCCAGGTTGATGCAAATTATTTGCAGGAACTGATCACTTATAATAAAATATTACAGCAGCGCAACAGCCAGTTGAAAAAAATGGAAGATGATAAAGCAACTTCGATGACTGTGCTCGAGATACTGGACCAGCAACTGGTGCCGCATGGAAAGATCATTCATGAAAAAAGAAAAGTTTTTTTAAAAGAACTCATCCCATTGGTTCAGCATTTTTATAAACTCATATCAAACAATGCAGAAACGGTTTCGCTTGATTATATCAGCCAGTTAAATGAAAATGCTTTTGAAAACCTGCTACAGCAATACCGCAGCCGCGATCTGTTGCTGCAAAGAAGCAATGCAGGTGTACACAAAGATGATATTGGTTTCCTGTTAAATGGACAGGTATTTAAAAACATTGCATCACAGGGCCAGCGAAAAAGTTTATTGTTTGCATTAAAGCTTGCAGAATTTGAATTATTAAAAACAAATAAAGGCTTTGCTCCCCTCCTGCTGCTGGATGATGTTTTTGAAAAACTGGATGATAACCGCATGCAGCAATTATTGCATTGGGTTTGTAATGAGAACCAGGGGAAAGTATTTATTACGGATACGCACAGGGATCGTTTGGAGGAAGCATTTCAGAATTTGGGTGTGGGCTTCCAGATCGTATCACTCTAAATAATTTTCAATAACCAACGTACAATTTTCAATGTTCAATGGGAGGATACATTGTACATTTGCGTATGGCAGAATTATCGATACAGGAAGCGATGCAGCAATTTTTAAAGCAAAGCCGTTTGAAACACGGAATACAGGCTGTACAAATAGAAGAATTGTGGGAAAAGCTTATGGGAAAAACCATTGCAAAATATACAGATAAGATACAAATAATCGGCACAACACTTTTTATAACTTCTACGGTTGCGCCATTAAAAAATGAATTGCTTTATCAAAAAGAAAAGATCATTGAAAGGGTGAATGAGGCGTTGGGGGAAAGGACCATTAAGGAAGTAATAGTGAAATAAGGAATAAGAAATAATTAATAAGGAATGAGAAAGTAAAACGCTTTCATGCTGTAAACTTTCTCATTCCTTATTTTAAGTTCCTTATTTCTTATTTAACTAAGATTATTTATTTACCAGCGGCCTGACAGTATAACCTTCTTTTCTTAGCAACGATATCAACCCCTTATCTCCCACCAGGTGCCCGGCTCCCACAGCAATAAAAATATTTTTCTTTGGAAGAATTGCTTTTAATTGTTCTACCCAATTACGGTTCCTGTTGTCAAGTAAAATATCCTGGTTCTTTTCATCCATATTAAAGCGTGGGTCTGAAAACATTTTTTCCAATGCTGATAATTGCTGTGTTTTATAAACTGTGAGCATGGTATCAAAATATTTTGAATAAGCAGGAATGCTGTCGATCATGTTCAGCAGGTCTTTTGCCTGTTCCTGGTAAGGAACGCTGTCAAATACAGATGCCTGGAACTTTATCGTTTCAAATCCTTTGATCTCTTTTTTGTCCTGTTTTGCGATCGCCATGATTGCTTCTTCTATACCACTCATGGTTTTGCATGGCATCATTTTCGGATACAACAATGCCTGTAAAAAATTGGGCTTCATTCTTTCCATCATTGTCAAACTGCTTCTTAAACTATCACGAAAAAAAGCCGTTACCCTTGCATATTCATCAGCTGTATAAAGGTCTTTTAATTTTTTTCCATCGTTCATATTAAGATACAATAAGGCCCCCATTGTATTGGCCATGTCATCCAGGTCCATTTCAAAATATACTTCTTTGGCATTTTTTACTGCCTCTTTAAGATTGCCTGAAAGATGGATGTCTTCTTTGCACATGAGGTGAAATGTTCCGAAGAGGTAGCTTGGTTTAGTAAGGCCATTTCCACTGATCTCCCAAAGCAGGCTGTTATCATCTGCATTCGTTTTGAAATTTTCAACTGGCTGCGAACGGCATGATTGGAAAAATAGTATTGGGAAGAGTAAGAGTAAATATTTCATGTTGTTGGTTTGTTGGTTGGAAAGTTTATATGTTGACAAAGTTAATAAGGTTAATAGAGTTTATAAGAATGGAACCCTTATTAACCCCATCAACTTGTTAACCTATCAACTTAGTTTGCCATACAAACTACCTCCTTTATTAAAAAGTGGCTCAATACTTTTCTCAACAGCAGGGTCTTTTTCTACAGGCGGGGCATGCTGTGGTTTTATACGTGCATCTATTACAAGCGGTCCCCTGCAACCCCAATGTTTGTTTTCTGTAAAAGCATCTATTCCATAAATATCATGTGAAGGATTGCAACGTGTAAATGTTGTCCATAAAAAATTATTTATGGTCTTAGAAACAAAAGCAGCATCGTCTGCAACTATGATCAATGGCAATTCTTTTAAATTATCTGTGTATGGTTTTAATTGTTCATTGAGCCATTGCATTTCTTTGTTTGCATTTTCATAACTGGTAAACCTGCTGCAGCTAACCACTACAATACCGGGCATGATCAATGCAGGATTATCAAAATTTGTAAGTGAACCGATCTCAGCCGGAACTGCTGTTACAAGCTCTCTGATCATTTCTCCATAAGCAGCAAATACCACTTTGCTGCCACTGTTTAATCCCGTACCTGAGTAATCAAGTGTATCAATGGTGGTGTTTGTTTGAAAATGAACGTCTCTCTTAAGATCAATTCTTTTTAAAATGAATTGGAAAAAATCGGGTATGTCTTGCGTACTGAGTTTATGTTCATCATCCGCAGTAATGAATAAGAATTTGGCAAGGCTCAACTGGCCCGTTCCAAGAATATGATTGGCGATCGTTAATATCTCTGCAGGCTGTTTTGTTGGTGCATATGGTGTATAGCGTTCGCTTCCTATTGCTAACAACAATGGATGTACGCCGGCAGCATCAACTGCATGAACCTCTTTAAGTCCCGGTATTTCCTGTTGAATGGCTGTTCCGGTGATGGCGTGTATCAATTGTCCAAAGCTTGTATCTTCCTGTGGTGGCCTGCCTACTACGGTAAATGGCCAGATGGCGTTTTTCTTTGCATATACTTTATGTACTTTCATTACCGGGAAAGGATGTTGTAAGCTATAATAACCAAGGTGATCACCAAAAGGGCCCTCCGGTTTATTCAGGCCGGGTATCACTTCTCCCGTTATAACAAAATCAGCATCGGTACTAATGCAATAACCATCTTCATATGTATACCTGAACCTTCTGCCACCAAGCACACCGGCGAATTTCATTTCGCTTATCCCTTCCGGTAAGGGCATTACTGCCGCCACTGTATGAGCAGGCGGGCCACCAATGAATACACTTACTTTTAAAGGAATTCCTTTTTCATTTGCTTTTGCCTGGTGTATACCGATTCCACGGTGCAGCTGGTAATGCAAGCCTGCTTCTTTATTCAATTCGTAATTGTTACCGTTTAATTGGATGCGGTACATACCCAGGTTGGCGTCCATGATACCCGGCTTATCAGCATCTTCAGTATATACCTGTGGTAACGTAATGAATGCACCACCATCTTTTGGCCAGTGATGTATCAACGGCAGGTCACTGATACTTACCTGTTGTTCCATCACGGGTTTTGATAAAGGATCTTTTAATGGTAGCGCTTTCAGGGCGGCAATGCCAGTGTTTAAATTTTTAACGGGCTGTTTTAAAGCCTGGATAGGGTTATTCTTTAATTCGATCAATCGCTGAATGGCAGCAAGATTTTCCCTGAATATAAATTTACTTCTGTCGAGTGTACCAAAAATATTGGAAGCGGCACGGAACCTGCTCCCTTTTACATTTTCGAATAATAAAGCCGGCCCCGGGCTTCATGCACACGGAGATGGATAGCCGCCATTTGCAGGTATGGATCAACTTCTTCCTTTATTCTTACAAGCTGCCCGCTCCTTTCCAGGTCCAGCAGGCATTCTTCCATTGAGCGATAAGACAAAATATCAGATTTAAGATTTATGATTTAAGATGTAAGATATATGATGCCCGCAAATCTTAGATCTTAAATCTTACATCATACATTAAAACCTAGTTGGGCACGACATCCTTGATTTTTCTGATCTGTAAAGCTGGGCTTTTCTTCCCCTGATGTTAGGGATGCGTACCCGCAGGGTCAATCCTGAAAAATAATACCAATCCTTGTTTGTTGGATTTCCACGTTGATCACCATCACGTGGATAAGGG
Source organism: Ferruginibacter sp. (assembly GCA_047601875.1). GTDB lineage: Bacteria > Bacteroidota > Bacteroidia > Chitinophagales > Chitinophagaceae > Ferruginibacter. The sequence goes on from JASGIL010000001.1 coordinate 5,200,495, forward strand.
GCGCCATTGGGAAGTTCATCACCACGATAAGCAAATTTTGTTGCGATTGGCCCACGATTAAGACTCAATATAGTTTTATCAATGTAGGTTTTGCTTACATCATCCAGGTAATCGGTAAATGTTTGCCTGATGCCCAATACAAAACCAATGCGTGCATTATCTGATATGGCCCATTGAACGCCACCACCAAATGGGATTGAAATTTGCGTAAGGCCGTACTTTTTTCTTCCTTTGTAAAAGCCCTCACCCTCTGTACTTAATTCCCATAAAGCAATGAGGTTACCATTAAGGTCTTTTGTATAAGGGGCAAATTTATACACAGCTACTCCAACAAAGACATAAGGACTGGCATCCCAATTATAAAGGCTTAAAAGATTGTATTCATAGCCCATGGAAAATTCTGAAATATTGGAATAAAAGCTCAGGTTTCGTGGCCGGTTATGCGTTCCGTGGGCATCATTGGCACTTATTTTACCATAACTGAAATCCCACCTGAGCTGCATATGATCATTCATCTCGTACAAAAGACCAATACCCCATGCTAAATGAGTATGCCTTGTTTCATAAATGCTTTCTGAGAGATCACCCTGGTAATTGGACGATCCAACAAAAAAGCTTGTGAACATTTTTTGTGAGAATGACTTGTGGCCACACAGGAGCGTGAAAAATATGAAAATGTACTTCACAGATTTTGTTTTATCTGCGGCACTTACTTTTTAAGATACATCACTTCTTTCACCAGCCTGACAGTTCGTGGAATATCCGGTAAGTAAGCCGCAACCAAATTGGGTGCATAATGCATGGGTGCATCAGCCGAGGTTATCCTGCGAATTGGTGCATCCAGGTAATCGAAACCTTCTTTCTGTATACGATACGTAATTTCAGACGAAACGGATGCAAAAGGCCATTGTTCTTCAACAATTACCAAACGATTTGTTCTTTTTTACACTTTCCAAAATGGTGAACCAGTCAAGTGGACGAATTGTCCTGAGGTCAATAACTTCTGCACTGATATTTTCTTTCGCCAATTCTTCTGCAGCGCCCAAAGCAACTTTCATCATTTTATTGAAAGAAACAATGGTAACATCTGTTCCTTCTCTTACAACATTTGCCTTTCCTATAGGAATCAGGTATTCGCCTTCGGGCACATCCCCCTTATCACCATACATAACTTCACTTTCCATAAATACTACCGGATCATCATCCCTGATAGCGGATTTGAGCAGTCCCTTTGCATCGTAAGGGTTACTTACGGATATAACTTTAAGTCCGGGAATATTTGCGTAGTAGCTTTCAAAAGAAGTAGAATGCTGGGCGCCTAACTGACCGGCACTGCCTGTAGCTCCTCTAAACACAATCGGGCAACCAACCTGTCCCCCGCTCATGGCCAGCATTTTAGAAGCGGTATTTAAAATTTGATCCAAAGCAAGAACAGCGAAGTTCCAGGTCATGTATTCAACAATTGGACGTAAACCATTTTGTGCTGCGCCAACAGCTATAGCTGTAAAGCCAAGTTCAGCAATGGGTGTATCAATAACTCTTTTTTCGCCAAATTCATCCAGCATGCCCTGGCTCACTTTATAGGCGCCGTTGTATTCGGCAACTTCTTCTCCCATTAAAAATACGCGATCGTCACGTCTCATTTCTTCCGACATCGCTTCCCTTAAAGCCTCTCTAAATGCAATTTGTCGCATGCTATTATGTAATTATTTTGTTTTTATAGTTGATTGTAATTCATGCAAATTTATTCTTTAAAGGGCACACAAACAAATCAGAACATCTAAGATGTATGATCTAAGATGTATGATTTGTGAAGCTTTTTTTAAATCCTAGATCATACAAAAATAAACTTTGAATAAAAAAGGATGCCACTGAGGGCATCCTGATAAAATTGGTTTTTCCGTTATTTACTGATCCGGGGCTATCCTGTCGGGTAAACAAGATATGCATTTGCGTTAGTTGTGGCCATGATACTTAAATGAATGGGCCAACGATAACAAGGTGTAAAAAATCCGTAGATTTTTGAAACACTGCTTTGCAGCATTGATGCAGTGCTCAATAGGCAGAAATAATTTTATAATTAGTTAATAATGGTAATTGTTTATTCAGCTCTCCAGGATTGTTGAAATAAAAATCTTTGTGCCGGGTGAACCGGTTCACATCAATAAAGTAAATCGTAGATAAAGGATGAAATTTAGTGTAACAGGTATAGCAGTTATCAAGGGATGAGGATGTTACAAGAATAACGTAACGCTGCGCAAAGTAGAAACATTTTTTTAATAAAACAATATTGAGCGAAAAAAAGTTTTGATTTTTTTTTAAGATTGAAAAGTTGACAAGTTAAAAAGGTTGATATAGTAGATAAGGTTGTTTGAACCTTATCTACTATATCAACCCATCAACTTTATTAACTGTTAACTTATAAACTTTCAATCACCATCGCACTTGCCCCGCCCCCACCGTTACAGATACCCGCAGCACCATACCTTGCGTTGTTTTGTTTGAGAACATTGATCAATGTAACAATGATCCTTGCGCCGCTGCAACCCAGCGGATGCCCGATTGAAACTGCGCCACCGTTCACATTTACTTTTGCAGGATCCAGTTTCATGCGCCTGGTGTTTTCGATACCCACTACAGAAAATGCTTCATTCAGTTCCCAGAAAGAAATATCCGACATTTTAAGCCCTGCTTTTTCAACTGCCCTTGGTGCTGCAATAGAAGGTGTTGTGGTAAACCATTCAGGAGCTTGTTCAGCATCTGCATAAGAAACGATCCTGGCAATTGGTTTTAATCCAAGTTCTGCTGCTTTTTCTTTACTCATTAATACAAGGGCCGCAGCACCGTCGTTCATAGTAGATGCATTGGCAGCTGTAACTGTTCCATCTTTTTGGAAAGCTCCTTTTAATTCAGGGATCTTATCAAATTTTACATTAAAAGGTTCTTCATCTTTTTTAAACAAAACAGGATCTCCTTTGCGTTGAGGGATCTCAACCGGCACGATCTCGTTGTCAAATTTTCCGGCTTCAACTGCAGCCTGGCTGCGTTTGTAACTTTCAATAGCAAAAGCATCCTGTTCTTCACGGCTGATACCACAGGTAGAAGCACAAAGTTCTGCGGCGTTACCCATGGCTTTACCATCGTAAACATCGGTAAGACCGTCTTTTGCCAATCCATCAATCAGCTGGCTATTGCCATATTTATTTCCCCAACGAACGCTATCTGCATAAAAAGGAACATTGCTCATGCTTTCCATTCCACCCGCAACCACGATATCTGCATCGCCCAACATGATACTTTGTGCTGCCTGGGAAATGGCTTTCATACCACTGGCACAAACCTTATTGATCGTTGTTGCATTTACTTCATTAGGCAATCCTGCAAACTTAGATGCCTGTCTTGCAGGGGCTTGTCCAAGATTTGCCTGCACAACCGAGCCCATTAAAACATCATTTACCATCTCAAGCTTTACCCCTGCTTTTGCCAGTGCCCCTTTTATGGCAATTCCCCCTAATTGTGTTGCTGAAAATCCTTTCAGAGTGCCTCCAAAACTGCCAATTGGCGTTCGAACCGCAGAAATAACATATACTTCTTTCATATAACTTAATTTTGAGATGGCAAAGTTAGTGGTAATCTGATGAGCTTTTTGTTCGTTTTAGGGAATATTTCGCCAGAATTTTAAAAGTTTTGGACCGATTAGCCCGAAATCCATACAATTTTATTTCTTTTTTACCGTTAGCTCGTTACCAACAACCGGAGGGAAAATGTTTATAAAATTTCCTTCTAATTATTTGCAAAATAGCGTTTAGTATATTACTTTTGACGGATAATTAACAGGAATACTAACCTCTTAATTTTTAAGTGCTTATCCAACCTTCTGAAAATCTTTTCCCTTTATTTCCATTATTCAATTAACTATTGAATTCATTCCTAAGAATAAGTCCTCTGAATTGAAGTTGTTATTTTAATGCTTCTTTTTACCTCTGTTAAAATCCACTGCGAGAAATCTCCTTTATTAGCTTTTTCTCTAATTAATATAATTAAAGATTAATTATAAACAGATTTTATGACCCGATCTCTTTCATTTTTGAGCTTAATGTTGCTGGCAGTTTTGTCTTTTACTTCATGTGTAAGCACGGAGAAGGCAACATATTTCAATAATGCAGAAGATACGAGTTTCATGATCAAGACTGATGAATCGCTGGATGCGCCGATTTTAAAAAATGACATCCTTAGTGTAACGATCAGCAGTGCGAACGCAGAAGCTTCAGCTTTGTTCAACACAAACAGCAATTATCAAACAAGTTCAACAACTGTTACGGGTACAATGACCTCAACGGCTGGTTACCTTGTAAACAATGAAGGTTATATTCAACTACCAATACTTGGAAATGTAAAGGCTGCAGGTATAACAAGAAAGCAATTGAAAACAGATATCACCAATATGATCCTTGACAAAAAGTTGCTCATCGATCCTATTGTTACTGTGAGGTACCTGAATTTCGAAGTAACAGTAATCGGTGAAGTTGCCCACCCTACAGTTATAACCGTTCCCAATGAAAGAATATCATTGGTGAAGGCGCTGGGCCTGGCTGGCGATATCACCATTTATGGAAAAAAAGACAACGTTTTGCTGATCAGGGAAAATGATGGTAAAAGAAAGATCAAGCGTATCAATTTGAATTCAAAGAATTTCCTTACTTCTTCTTACTACTATTTACAACCAAACGATGTGATCTATGTAGAAGCAAATAAGGAAAAAGTGGCACAGGCAAGCCGTAACCCACAATTGTTACCAACGATCTTAAGCGGGTTATCTGTGATTGCGGTAGTATTAACACAATTAATAAAATAATTTTAGAAGGAATAAAATAAATGTCTCAGGTAAAACACCATAAGGCCCCATTACAGAAAGAAGAAAACCTGGTTACCCAGCTGTTATCGAAATACATAACATACTGGCCGGCTTTCCTGATTTTTGTTGTGTTATTTGGAAGTGGTGCTTTTGTTTATCTCAGGTATGCTACTCCGTTGTATGAAGCAAATGCCACATTGATCATTAAGGATGAAAAGAAGGGATATGATGATTCTCAAATGATGCAATCGCTCAATATGATCAGTACCAAGAAGATCATTGAAAATGAAATTGAAGTATTGCAATCAAGGAGCCTGATGGAGAATGTTGTAAAAGCACTTCACCTGTATGCCCCTGTTTTCATCGAAGGAAAAGTAAAAGCACAGGCTGCTTATATTACTTCTCCTTTGGAAATAGTAGTTGCTGATCCTGATTCAATAAAAGAAGTTCCAAAAGTTATTTTTAGCTACGATCAAAGTAAGGGCGGTGTTATATTGAACGGTAAACATGTTGGAGTGATCAATGAATGGCTGAGTACAGATTATGGAAGGCTGAAATTCATACCCAATAAAAAATATGTACCTCATAACATGGGGAAACAATATTATTTCTCTCTTGTTCAAACCAAAGAAGTTACTAACCGTATGTTAGCTGCACTTAAAGTTGTTGCTGCCAGCAAATTGTCAAGTATCATTAGTTTGAGTTACAGGGATGAAATACCACAGCGTGCTGAAGATGTTTTGAACTCACTGATCGTTTATTATGATCGTGCAGCTATTGATGAGAAGAACAGCATGGCTAAAAACACGCTTGAATTTGTGGATGATCGTTTGGGAATTATCAAACATGATCTTGATTCAGTAGAAAGAAATGTTCAGCAATACAAAGCTGCAAGTGGTGCAACAGATATCAGTGCAGAAGGACAGAGCTACCTGCAAACAGTAGGTGCTATCGATCAGAAGGTAAGTGAGTACAGGGCACAGCTTGCTGCAGTGAGCCAGGTTGAAAGAGCGCTTACATCCGGAACTGCTGGTGCATTGAGTCCGGCGGCAATGGGTGTAACTGACCAAACCCTTACCAACCAGATGAATGATTTGAGCAATGCAGAACTTGAATACGAAAAACTCAGGAAAACAGTAGCAGAAAATAACCCTATTCTTATCTCGGTAAGGGATAAGGTAGAGAAACTAAAACCATCTATCATACAGAACGTACAGAACCAGCGTAAAAACCTGGAAGCGAGTTTGAGTGATCTGCAAGCTACTAACAATACTTATGCAGCTAAACTAAGTGCCATTCCTCAAAAAGAAAGACAACTTGTTGAGTTGACAAGGGATCAGAATACAAAGAGCGGTATCTACAATTTCCTTTTGCAAAAGAAAGAAGAGAGCGAACTTTCATACGCTTCTACCCTATCTGATAGCAGGGTTGTAAATAAAGCACAGTCTTCTAAATATCCCGTTAGCCCTAATAAACTGCTTATCTATTTTGCAGCCGTTGCTTTGGCTTTTGGAGGATGTATTGCATTTATCAGCGCAAAAGAAGCATTGAGTCGTAAAATTTTATACAGGCAGGATCTTGAATCATTAACAGCAGTTCCTATCATCGGTGAAGTTGCTTTTAATAAATCAAAAGATGAACTGGTGATAACGGCAGGTAAAAGAAGTTTTATCGCAGAAGAATTCAGGAAGATCAGGGTTTCATTGCATTTTCTTGGTATCGATAAAACCAATAAAAAGATACTTGTAACATCAAGCATACCAGGAGAAGGAAAAAGCTTTATTGCAGCAAACCTTGCGATCAGCAATTCATTGAGTGGTAAAAAAGTTTGTTTGGTTGATCTTGATCTTCACAAACCAGGTCTTAGTAAACTGTTTGATAAATCTACTGAAGATGCAGGAATGAGTGATTACCTGACTGGTGATAAAGATCCGGAAGATATCATTAAGAGAGTACCGAACCACGAGAATTTATTTCTTGTTTCTTCGGGTACACTTCATGAAAGCCCTTCAGAACTTTTATTAAATGGTAAAGTGAAGGAGTTTGTTGATTACCTGGAAGGAATATTTGACCTGGTAATACTTGATACGGCACCGGTAGTATTGGTTACTGATGCATACATACTTACAAAATTGGTGAATGCTACTTTATACGTAACGCGTCACAAGTACACACCAAAAATGTTGATTAAAAGAATAGATGATAATTTGAAGATAAACCCATTGACAAATCCGGGAATTGTTTTCAACGGCGTAAAGACCCGTGGATTTTTCAACAATAATTATGGTTACGGCTATGATTATGTTTATGGGGACAAGCAAAGTAAGAAAGAGAAGAAAGACAAAAAGGCATTGGCTAAGAACTTAAGTTAAGATCCGCTTTAAAACAATAATATCTCCTGAAAAGCAATTCGCCGCAACCATTGGTTGTAGATGAAATTGGCTCCGGCATATCCTTTACTAAGACTAAGAACTATCTATCCAGTGAGAAACTGCATAACTCACCATTAAAAAAGACCAAAATGAAAAAGAATTGGTATGCAGTTTACACTAAGTCACGATGCGAAAAAAGAGTATCGGCTTTGTTAACTAAAAAGAAGATCGAGAATTATTGTCCCCTAAACCGTGTAGCAGGACAAGCGATCGACAGGAAAAAGGCATCACTTGAGCCATTATTTCCTTCTTATGTATTTGTACATACAACAGAAGCAGAAATGGCTGTCATCAGGCAAACAAGCGATGTAGTAAATTTTGTTTACTGGCTGGGCAGACCAGCTGTGATCAAAGACGTTGAGATCGAAAGTATCCAGCATTTTGTGAACGAACACACAGATGTGATACTTGAAAAAACACCAGTCAACGTTTCTGATATGGTACGTATCGTAAGTGGTCCTTCTATGGAATTTGAAGGTAATGTTGTATCAATTAAGAATAATAAGGTAAAGGTTACCCTTCCTTCATTAGGCTATATGATGACAGCAGACGTTCAAAAATCAAATGTTGAACTGCTTGACTATTCCTACAAGTTGAGGAATATGGTTTCGTAGCATAAAACAATGGAATTAAGTAAGATGCAAAATAATGCAGGCAGCTATTTCGTTATATTGGAAACAATATATGAGGGTGATGTTATTTAACTCTTCATTTATTTATATATAAAGAATTAATTAACTTCATTTTTAATGGTTTTCAATAAAAGGAATATAGCTGCTTACATGCTGTCAAAGTTTTTAATCATCTCCGGTAAAGTACGGAAGGTTAAAAAACGGGCCGCAAATGGTGATTTTATTCTATCCGTATATTTCCACGATCCCGATAAGCATTTATTCGAATCATGTGTTAAATGGTTCCTCAAAGAAGGGTACTCATTCATTTCCACAGATGAACTGGCAGCTGTTGCAAAAGCTGAAAAACCGTTCCCGAAATCGGCAGTAATATTTACGGTCGACGATGGCTGGAGCGGCAATAAAGAAAATATCGCAGCAATTGCAAACAGGTATAAAATTCCTGTTACCATTTTTGCTTCAACACAACCAATAGCTACCGGTGAGGCATACTGGTGGTCCTATATTTCAGCAGCAAATAAAAAAGGACTTGTTACGCAATCCGTTTCAGCTTTGAAAAAAGTGAAGAACGAAGAGCGTATGAGCATTGTAAATGCTGTTAAAGAACAATTGCCATTAAAAAGAGAAGCGCTTACCATTGATGAGTTGAAAGAAATATCAGCTACCAATTTTGTAACGATCGGGAGCCACACGGTTACCCATCCCATTTTAATCACTTGTACCGACGAACAATCAAACTTTGAAATAAAAGAATCAAAAAAGATATTAGAGAACTGGCTGCATAAGGACATTGAACATTTTGCTTATCCCAATGGCCTTTTTCATGAAAGAGAAATTAATTTTTTAAAGGATTCAGGGTATAAGACGGCCTATACCACGATCCCTCAGTATCTTACAGCAGAAAATTTTAAAGACCTTTACAGGTTACCACGTTTTGATGTGCTGGAAGGGATTTCATTTACAGAAAATATTTGCAGGATGACAGGAGCATGGTTCGACAAACCATCTTTTAATCCAAAAGGATAATAATGAGCATTTTTAAAATTTTATCTTACCTCAATGTTATTTTGTTTCTCGTGACAATGATCTTTGCTACGGGAAACAAGAACAGGCTGTTTATAAAATACATTTTACTATCCTACCCCATCCTGGCACTATACCTTGCACCATCAATGGATGGACTTGATACGATCGTGATCCTCTTTGCCGTTTTGTTTTACAGGAAAAGAAATCTTGCATTCCCTTCGGGTCTTATATACCTCGTTGTTTTTTTAGTATTCATGGCTTCCCTCATTCTTGGAATTGTTTTAGCCGAAAGTACCAGTGTGCCCGATTTTACACAATCAATGACGAGTGCATTGTGCATGTTTCTTTTCGCTAAAATACTTATCGACGAATGCCTGGAAGATCCCTGGTTCTTTTATGAAGTGCTCTCCTACCTGAGAACTACTTTGATCGTTTCATTACTTTTCCTCTGTTGCCAGTTTGTATTGGGCGTTGAGTTCACACTTTCAAAAACACAAAATTCAAATATCGTTTTATCTGATGCCATCAGGTATCCCAGCTTTTTATCCGATCCTCAGGTATATGCACAATTCCTGGCAGCGCTGAGTTTTATATGCCTTATAAAAGATCCACGCTTGCCAAAGCTGCCTACGCAAAATTCTGTGCTTGTATTCCTGGCAATCGTAGCGATCCTGGCTACAGGTGGTCGTGCCGGTTTGCTTGGATGGGGATTGGGATTAATGATCGTTATCCTCTTTGGTAATTCCAGGTACAGGTTCAGTATTGTAATAACCTGTGTTATATTATATATAGTTGCGATCAACTTCCAGGATAAGTTTGCGATCTTCAAACGAAGCGGTGATATGGAAGAGACATACGATTTCCGTTACGCAATATGGCAGGATGCCTGGGATATCTTTCTAAAAAATCCATTTTTTGGAATCGGCCTTGGCAATTATGCTCACTATGTTTCTATTCATAACCCCGACCAGGTTTGGGTGCAGGATGGAGATTTTGTTTACTTCGATCACCCTGAAAGCGGCTATTTAAAATTTTTAACTGAAATGGGCGGTGCTGGTTTTGCCTGTCTTTATACACTAATCCTAACTCCAATGATCAGGGGCTTTTTTCTTTATGTGCGAACGCGTGACTTTGCTACCATATTTATGATAGCGGCTGTTGTGAGTTGGATGGTTGGCTTCTGGTCCACATATTCATTTGGAGACATACGAATCGAAATTTTAATTGTAACAATACTGTGTTTACTTATTACCTCAAAGAACAGGGTGGCTGCTGAAAAAGCAGAACTTGCTCTAGAAACTGAAACAACTGAAGATGGCGAATAAACTGGCTGCTTTCATACCTGCTAAACTCAAATCGAAACTATTTACCAATAGTGCATGGGGTATCGTGTCCAATATTCTTCAGAATGTATTGTTCAGCATCTTCTTCATTGTTATAGCGAGAAAATATAGTACCGATGATTTTGGAAATTATATTATCGCAAATACTTTGTATGGTTTTGTAGTTGCTTTTTCAACACTGGGCCTCGGGTATTGGTTCGTTCGTGAATTAAAACATGCGGATGATAAGAAAGTACTTGTCCGCAAATTCTTTAAGATACAATTGTACTCTGGAATTCTCTTTTATTTTGTGAACGTGATCATGGCTTATGTTATTTACGACAGCCAGTTGGTGAGATACCTTTCTGTTTTGATTGGCATTAACGTAATATTCGACAACATCATTTACGTGATCAAGTTCATGAATGTTGCAGATTCTGAACAAAAGAAAACATTTGTAATATTAACGATTGAAGCTGTACTCAAATTTGTAGTTGCATGTATCTTATTCATCTGGCCCATTAATATTATTTATCTCTCGTTGCTGTTGATCCTCCTTCGTTTGATATCATTGAATCTTTTCATTAAATACGGCAGCAATAATATTATCAAACTCAGGGAAATTATTTTTTCAAAGATCTCACGCAAGGAGATCAAACACATCATTGCTTCCAACTGGTCGTTCATGATCATTGGCAGTATCTCTGTTATTTACTGGAAGATCGGCAACATACTTGTTTCAAAGATCCTTACGCTTACTGACGTGGCGAATTACGAGATATCTTACAAGTTGTTCTCGATGGGATATATTTTGCCTATCATCGTTTCAACATCCATCTATCCCCTGCTCATTGATGCTTATAAACAAAGCAAAGAAAAAATGAGCAAACTATATCACAATGCATTTCTTGCTTATGCATTGTATGGTTTGCTTGCTTATACTTTTATATATTCCTTTGCAGATATTGTGATCCCATGGCTATTCGGGAATAAATATGCTGACACTTCTTTTTATTGTAAAGAAATGTTTTTAACCATGATCACCTTCCCTACTGTATTCCTGCAGGCGAATGTATTGATCACAATGAAACTGGAGAAGCTTGATATGCTGTGCAATTTCGTGAGCCTTGTGTTGAATGTGGGGCTTTGTATTGTTGGCTTTGTTTATTTTCAAAAATCATTGTCGGTTGTTAATTATGCGATCTTCTTTTCTTTTACAGCCTTCCACCTCATACAGGATGTAGTGTTGATACAAAAGGGAGTTACCAAACTGATACACGTGATCGCTTTTTATGCAACATGTGCAGGCATTGTATTTTTCTATTACTTTTTAGCAGATCATTTCAATAAAGAATGGCTTTTCTTCGTTTTCTGGGCAATATTGCTTGGCATTGCAGGAACAATATTTTTTATTAATAAAAAACGTGCAGTTGTTACAGCAGAAGATCAACTATCTAAAATACCAATTGATCAATAAATGAAAAAAAAGGTTGTCATATATTATACCTCTACGCATTACCTGGATGTGATATTAGAAACGATCCAGAGTATAAAAAAAGATGTGGAACTACACGTGTTCATAGAGGTCACACCTTCTTCAAAAAACACAACGATCATCGATGTGGAATCTTTGGATGGAATGAATTTTATTGAAACACCTGAACGTTTATTGGGAACCGAAAGCTGGAACAAACTTAAAAACTATTTCGAAGGAGTGTCAAGTGTTCACTTTGTTGTACATACACATAAACGAGCGCTTTCTTTCGAGAGCATGCGCAAGGCTTATTCATTGGGTAAATATTTAAAACAATATAAAGCAGATATCGTTCATTTTGATTCTGTAACAACAAGGGCCATTGGTTTGTATCCATATTTAAGATCAAAAAAAGTTTTTATTGCCATACACGATCCGCTTCAGCATTCAGGAGAAGCAGACTGGAAAGAAAAAGTGCCGCCTTTTGTATTCTATAAACTGGCGAAAGGTTTTTTCTTTTATTCTAAATTTGCACGTGACCAGTTCAAATCATATTATACAAAACTGAAGGCGCCTTTTCATGTGATCAAACTGCAGCCTTACACTTTTGTATCACAGTTCCTTGATAAAAAGAAAACAAACAGCAATACCATTTTATTCTTTGGTCGTGTATCTTATTATAAGGGCATTGATCTTTTATTGGATGCAATTCCTGAAATACTGAAGCATTATCCCAATGAAAAATTTGTTATTGCAGGCAAACCATCTTACGGTTATAAGATGGATGAAACGATCGTGAACCAGTATAAAAATAATGTTGAGGTAATCGCCAGGTTTTTAAGCACTGAAGAGTTGGTTGGTTTGATACAGGATTCGAAGTTTGTTATCTGTCCATACCGCGATGCTACACAAAGCGGTGTTGTAATGACAACCTTTGCAACCGGCAAAATGGTAATTGCTACTGATGTGGGATCATTTTCAGAATACATCACAGATAATGTAGATGGTTTCCTGGCGGCGCCCGATCCTGCAGCAATTGCAGCCAAGATCATACAAGCGTTGAATGGAGATCGTTATAAACAGATCGAAGAAAAGTTGAACCCGGGTTATTCAGAAGAAACCGGGAAGCTGAACAGGGAAGTTATATTGGCGGCGTATGAACAAAAAAAGTAAAATAAGATTTTAAAATTGAGGAACTTTGAGAGCTTTTAAAAACGTGGGAGTTGATTATAATAAAATGTGTTCGGTGGAGACACCGAACACGGTAAGTTACGCGGTTGGTGTGCACACAAACTGCAAACAGCGTGAAGAATGCGTTCATTTTAAATAGTTTCTTATCAATAAAAATATTTTTCGGGTCCAACACAATAAATTGACAAGGGAAATATTTAGTTTAAAAAATTCGTTATACGGTTTAAAAAGTAATAGAGCACATGCGTATTTTAATGCTGGCAATTCATTTTCCAGTTGAAATTGATAACATCCAGGGAGGTGTTCACTCTGCTATCAGCAACCTTTTGAAAGGATTTGCCAGCTATGATATCAGGGTGCGGCTTGTTACTTTTAATAACGAGGTGCAAAAAGAAAAAGTAGTTGCATTAACTGAGAATATTGACATTGTTTATTGTCCAGAGGGCCCCTATCCTTTTCACTCAATGAATTATTTATTGAAGTGTGGGTCGCAGGTAAAAAAGCAGATCAAAAAATACAAACCCGATCTTATACATTACGAAGCCGGCGATACTTTTTTCTTTACAAAACTTTTTGGATTAAATAAGATAAAGCACCTGCAAACGGTTCATGGTATTGCCATGGCCGAAGGCAAGGTTAATAAGAATTTTAAAAGTAAGATGACCTCTTACTTTAATGGCATGATGGAAAAACTCCTGTTTCCAAAAAACATCATTCACCTCTCTCAATATTCAAAGCGAACATACGAGGACAAGAAGCTGGATAATTATGCGATCATTCCCAATGCAGTTACCGAAAAATATTTTGCCCTGCCGGTAAAAGAAAAAACAAGCAACCGTCTCTTGTATGTGGGTGGTATCGACAGGAATAAAAATATTCCTTTCCTGTTACAAGGCCTTAATGAAATGGTGAAACGAAATAAGAGCTATCAGCTCCATGTGCTTGGAGGCTTTAAAGATCCTGAATTCAAAAAAGAAATAGAAATCTATGTAGAAGAGAACAAACTTTTCCAGTACATAACTTTTCATGGATGGGTCCCACAATCCAAAGTGATATCGATCGTAGCAGCGTCAGATATACTCGTTGTTTCTTCGAAACAGGAATCATTGCCCATGGTAATAGCAGAATGTATGGCCGCAGGAAAACTGGTACTGGCATCAACAGTTGGTGGCATACCGGAAATGGTGATTGATGGTGAATCAGGTTATCTTACTGATATAAAAAATTTAGACAGCCTTGTATCGAGACTGGATGAACTGTATAATAATACAGATAAAGTAAGAGCAATGTCAATAAAGGCAAAAGCGCTTGCCAATGAAAATTATCATTGCGAAAATGTTGCAAAAAAAACGATCGCATTTTATAATACAGTAGTTGGCAACAAACATGAATCGAATATTGTTAATAAAGTATAAATCAATCCCGCCGGAGAATATCCTGTAGGGTGACAATTAAATGATACGATATAGTAAGAAATTTTATTTTTTTAAAGTATATGAGAACTGGTTCCAGTATAAATTCAGAATTGCAGACTTGTTTTCGTTGAACACATATTTGCACCTGAAGGATATAGAAAATAAAAAAGTAGTTGGAATAAAACATCATACAGCTACCGTAGAACTAAAACTTGACCAGGATGCAGAAACGATTTTTTCTAAGTTCTCTTCAACGATAAGAAACGAAGTAAGAAAATCGGAAAAGGAAGGCGTTGTATGCAGTTTTTCGGGTGATGTTGAAACCTTTGTAAAATTTTATAATGATTTTGCATCGGCGATCAATATCTCTCTTACGAGTAAACGACGTGTGGAAGAAATGAAAGAGCATTTTGTAATAACATTTGCTTATTCAGGAAATGAATTACTGGCGGCACATAGCTACCTGGCAGATGCGGAAGTTGGTATTGCAAGATTGTATCATTCTGCATCAAAAAGATTTGATGAGAACTTTGACAGGAACATGATCGGCAGGGCCAATAAATTACTCATGTATAAAGACATGCTTTATTTCAAAGAAAAAGGATTTAAGATATATGATTTTGGCGGAATAGCAGAAGGTACAACTGACAAGAGGCTCGCCGGGATCAATGAATTTAAATTATCTTTCGGAGGAGAAAAAGTAACCTGTATCAACTACAGTTCTTTTGGATATGAGTTCTTAAAAAAAATGGGAAGGAAGTTTGGAGCGACCGGAAATGGATAACAATAAATAGTAACAATAAAATTTTTAGATTATCAGCAGGTAATTGATATGAACCTTTTAGAAAAAATATATGACAAGTTGTTTATGAAGCAATGGAATGTCGGCTTGGCAAAGGTTGATGTCAATGAGCTTATTTCTAAAAAGAATTATACGCCCGATTATAAATGGCTGCCGATAAATGCACTTAACCGCTTTTATGCTGATCCATTTATTTTCAGGACAACAGAAGGCGATATCAATGTGATCTATGAGGATTTTTCCGGTAATGATCAGTATGGAAAAATATCAATGACAACAGTTGATGAAAACTTTAAACCAACCCTTACCAAGGGAATGCTGGATACAAAAAGTCATCTTTCCTATCCAAATGTTTTTTTAGAGAATGGAAAAACATTTATCATTCCTGAGTCGAGCAAGAGTGGCCATGTAACCTGTTATGAATATGATTTTGCAAGTAAATCATTGATGAACGCAAGGAACATTATACAAAACCTGCCCCTGCTTGATTCAACAATACTCGTTCACAACAATAAATATTGGTTATTTGCCACCAAACGTGGCGAGAATAGCAACAGTAAGTTGTACATTTATTATGCAGATGAAATGAATGGACCTTACATTCCACATGCTGCAAACCCGGTTAAGAATTCTTTGAATGGCTCGAGGCCGGCGGGAAATTTTATTAAGATTGACGGACAAATATTCCGCCCCTCTCAAAACTGTGCTGAATATTATGGTAAATCAGTTACGATCAATAAGGTTACGTTACTGAATGAAAGAGAATTTGCAGAAGAAGCAGTTGTAGAGATTGGGCCTCCGCAAACAAGCGGCTTTAATTATGGCATCCATACTATAAATGTGCTTGACGACGTTATTGTTATTGATGCATTAAAAAGAATATTTATGCCTGTAGAACAGATCAGGATATTCTTTAAAAAAGTATTTAAGACTCAAAAAGTCATAGTCGGATCGGTAGGATTTACCGTGCTTTACCAGGGATTTAAGAACATGTTCGATCTCATCTGAAACTACCTTTTTTATGAATGAATTTGTAAGATATTACACCAAGAACAACTTACTTACCGACAGGAAGATCAAAGAAATTACACAACTCAACCAGTTGGACAATGGCCAGTTGTTGAATAAGTATAATGATGCATTCATAGCCATGTTCAGGCGTGCATACAAGTACTCTCCTTTTTACAACAAACTATATCGTGAGCATGGTATCCATGTAGCAGATATCAAGGACATCACTGATATCAGTAAACTTCCGGTTATTGACAGGGCATTGATCAAGCATGATGTAAATAAGATTTACAATGGTTTTAATTTTTTAAAAGTAAAAGGCTTAACCAGTGGTACCTCAGGTGCACCACTAACAGTATACAGAACTGCTTTTAATATTGCTGTAGAACAGGCTTATGTAAGAGAGTACAGGGCGCAGTATGGATTCAGAACCGGTCAGCCTTTGTTATCAATAAGAGGCTTCCTGGGGAAAAACATTACGCATGAGTATTTCAAAAAAGCAAACATATTATACATCTCAAGTCCCAATATAAATCCCGGTACGATCGAATTCTATCATAAGCTTATAACGGATTTTAAGCCGGTAGCTATTGAAGCATTCCCGAGTTATTTGTATAAAATCGTTTTGGAACTTGAAAAGAAAGGATTGCAGTTAAATGTGCCCAATGCATTTACATCTTCTGAAACATTCTATGAATTTCAACGGGAAAAAGTAGAACCATATCTCGGTACAAAAGTACACGACTGGTATGGTAATGTAGAAAGAACGATTGGTATTGCACAGGATGCAAATAATAATTACAAACCACTCCCCTTGTATTCTATCAATGAATTTCAACAGGATAAGGTTATTACTACTGGTTTGATCAACCGCACTTTCCCTTTGATACGTTATGTAGTAGAAGATAAACTGATCGTTGAAGGCCACGACTTCATGGAAAATATTGTTGCACCCAAAATATTAAGGATAGAAGGAAGGGCCGGTGATACAGTAGAATTAAAAGATGGTAGCGTGGTAGGTTGTATGGATCACTCATTCAAAGGCGTTAGTAATATTGAAACTGCACAGATACATCAATACCTGAACGACAGGAACAGGCCATTACAGGTGAAACTGGTTACAACACCGAAATTTACCGAGGTTGATGAGAACCAACTACGTTCTAATATGAGAAGAATGATCGGTGATATGCCGGTTGAAATTGTCCAGGTTACACGTGAGGATCTTACTTATTCTGCCAATCAAAAATATAAACTGATCATTAAACATAAATGATCCCATTTACAATAATTTAATTTCAACACTTATACTTTCCTACGATTACCGCCCTGACAAGTAATGAAGAAAAAGCTTAAGATACTTATAACCGGCCCGGTGCCCCCACCTGCCGGCGGGATAAGTGTTCACATACAAAGACTCACGCACTTACTGGAAGATGATTTTGATATTGACCTCATTGATGAAGTAAATCAAAAAAAGGACGGCATTTATAACATGAGGAGTTTAAATATATTCCTCTATTTTAAAAAAGTATTAAGCTGCAATATCATTTTTGTTCAAAGCGGAAATAAACTTTTCAAAAAGATACACATACTAACGGGAAGGCTATTCGCAAAAAAAGTGATCATCACACTTCATGGATATGGCAACAGGCGCAGGCAACCTTTTCGTACCATTGACAGCATTTTCTTTCGCATGGCGCATAAGATCATTCTCGTTAATCCCGGTATAGCAGCCAAGGTTCCATTGCCTGCAAACAAATGCATTGTAAAGCATGCATTTCTTCCCCCGGTGATGAAGAATGAACCTGCATTGCCAACTGTTATTTCCGATTGGCTTACAAAAGCGAAGAATAAGAACCAGGTCATCATTTGTGCCAATGCTTCCCGTCTTGATAAACACAATGGCCAGGATCTTTATGGCCTGGATATGAGTATTGAAGTTGCCAGCCGTCTTGTAAAGAAAGGACTTCCTGTAAATTTTGTTTACACCGTTTCTTCATTGGAAAATTGCCAGGATTATTTTAATAAGAACCAGCAATTGATAGCCGACCTGCAACTGCAGGATCATTTTATGTTAATAAGTGAAAAACTATCCTTTGTAAGACTCATTGAAAATGCTGAAATTGTTATTAGGCCCAGCAATGCGGACGGTGATGCACTTACGATCAGGGAAGCGATATACCTGGGTAAAGCGATCATTGCATCTGATGTTGTAGAAAGGCCGGAAGGAACGATCATTTTTAAGACGAGAGATATTGCAGATCTTGAAACAAAGCTGGAAGAACAGGTGAAAAAATTACGATCAGGTGCCGCTTCCCCGTTGGGAGTTTCGCATGTACCTGCTGAAAATTTTAAGGAGTTCTATTCCGGCCTTATGAATAGTGTTGCATTAAAATAACCTGGCATATTTTTTCAGTGGTCGGTGTGACACCGATCAAGGGAACTAAGAAACCAAAACCATATATTATCAACCTAAAAACTAATTACTGAGCTGCCTCCTACTTTATGCCTACCAAATTCCACAATTCATTTAAAAAATTGTTTGCTTATTGTGAAGCTGAGCAGTTCAAAGGATATGATCCTTACGACGGCCTCAACAGTAAATTTTTCCAGGCACTGCCACTGATTCCAAGGAGCCGTATTGCCAGGCTTATGTGGATACAGTTCTTTAAAAGATCGCCGCTAAATCTTCGCAAACTTGTTGGTATTAAGAAAGAGTACAATCCAAAAGCATTAGGACTTTTTTTATCATCGTATTGTTATTTGTATAAACACGATCAAAATCCTGAATATTTAAATAAGATCAATTTCTTTATTGAGAAACTGGAAGCGTGTCGAAGTAAAGGATATTCAGGCGCCTGCTGGGGTTATAATTTCGATTGGGAATCGAGAGCTTTCTTTCAGCCTAAGTTCATGCCCACCATCGTTGCATCTTC
The DNA here is from genome assembly GCA_047601875.1 of Ferruginibacter sp. Taxonomy (GTDB): domain Bacteria; phylum Bacteroidota; class Bacteroidia; order Chitinophagales; family Chitinophagaceae; genus Ferruginibacter. The sequence continues at coordinate 5,219,594 of JASGIL010000001.1, forward strand.
TTTTATTTCGAATGCATTCCTGGATGCTTATGAAATAACAGGCGATGAAAAACTATTGGCAACGGCAAGGAGTACCTGCAATTTTATTTTAAATGATCTGAATAGAACACATAGTTCATCAGGTAATTATGCATTCTCTTATTCTCCTTTGGATAATAGTGTTGTATTCAATGCATCATTACTTGGAGCCAGGCTTTTGGCCCGTGTGTATTCCATTACAAAAGAAACTGCATTGATATCAGAATCAAAAAAAGCAGTAGCATTTTGCGTTGATTATCAGAAAGAAGACGGATCATGGAGCTATGGTACCCTTCCTTTTCACCAATGGATAGATAATTTTCATACAGGCTATAACCTTGAATGTATATCGGATTATATGAAGTTTAGCAGGGATATCAGCTACTCTGAATCATTGAGTAAAGGATTTAGGTATTATATTGAGACATTCTTTACAAGCGAAGGCATACCAAAGTATTACAGCAACTCTGTTTATCCGATAGATATACATGCACCTGCACAATTGGTACTCACACTTTATAAGTTGAATAAGATGGAACAACACAGGGAGTTACTGGATAAGGTGTTGGACTGGACAATTGACAATATGCAATCTGAACAAGGGTTTTTCCGTTATCAAATAAATAAATATGTAACGTCGAAGATCTCGTATATGCGATGGTCGCAGGCATGGATGTTTAATTCGTTCGTTATTTATTTGAATCACTTTACCCCTAAATCTGAAACTATAGTATGAGAATCTGGTTCGATCTGTCAAACTCGCCGCATATAAATATGTTCTATGACCTCATCCGTGACCTGGAAAAGGATGGTCATACGGTCATCATTACTTCAAGGCCACTTGCCAATACGGTAGAGTTGCTTGATCAAAAAGGATTAAAGCATACCGTTGTTGGAGAGCATTATGGAAAGAAGTTCTTCAAAAAAATGTTTGGCTATCCTATTCGTGTTATGCAGTTGCGTAAATTTTTGAAAACGCAAAAGCCCGATATGGCCATTTCACAAAGCTCGTTTCATTCGCCGGTAGTGGCCAAACTGTTAGGCATACCCTCAATTTATACGAATGACAATGAGCATGCAATGGGGAATAAACCTGCTTTCTATGCTGCAACAAAAATATTGATACCGGAAAACCTGGCAGTAGAAAAAGTGGCACGTGGTGGTATTTCTGCAAAAAAAGTAATACAGTATCCCGGCGTTAAAGAAGGTATTTATTTATGGATGAAAGGAGAAAAGATACAGGCAGAACGCAAGAACAATCCTTCAAAAGAAATTAATATTTATATCAGGCCCGAGCCACAAACAGCTCAATATTATAAAGGAAAAGAAAATTTCCTGGATGATACCATCATTGCTTTACAGGATAAATACAAGGTTACTGTTTTGCCAAGAGATGCCAATCAATCCAATCATTACAAGCAGGAAAAATTTAAAGGCACACATGTTCCCGATAAACCTTTGGGTTTTGATTTTATTGCTGCAAATTGCAGCATATTTATAGGAGCAGGTGGCTCCATGACAAGAGAGCTTGCCATATTAGGAATACCTACCATTTCAGTTTACCAGGATGAATTGCTTGATGTGGATTCGTTCCTGCTTTCAAAAGGGCTTATGTTACATGAACCATCATTGACCCCTGAAAAGGTAGAAGAATATATTAAAAGTTTACAAAACACACCACCAGCTTTAGAACTAATGGACAAAGGAAAAGCCGCATATAACTTATTTAAAAAAGAAATTTTAAAATTCGAAAAAAAATGATCAAGGTTGCATTAATTGGTGCAGGTAAAATGGGACTCTCCCATCTTGCAATTTTAGGAGCACATCCCGATGTAGAAATTGTTGGTGTTGCAGATACTTCAAAAATGGTAACAGATGTGCTGGAAAAATATTCCGGCTTTGCTTGTTTTGCAGATTATAAAAAAATGCTTGACGCATCAAAGCCTGAAGCGGTGATCGTGGCAGCGCCTACAAAATATCACGGAGAAATTGTTGCCGAACTTTTAAAAAGAGGCATTCATGTTTTTGCAGAAAAACCTTTTTGCTTAAATGTAAAAGAAGGTGCAGAACTGGTGAAGATGGCAAAAGATAAAAAACTTGTGAACCAGGTTGGTTATCACAATAAGTTCATCGGCACATTTGAAGAAGTGAAGAAGATCGTTATGAGTGGCAAACTTGGTGAGATCAATCATTTCTTGGGTGAAGCATATGGAACCGTTGTTGTAAAAAAGAAACAAGGCACCTGGCGTGCTGATCCAAAAGAAGGTGGTGGTTGTTTACTTGATTATGCATCGCATGTAATTGACCTGATCAATTATTTGGTTGCGCCCATTTCAAAGATTCATGGCTCATTATTAAAACCAATTTATTCTGAAACAGTAGAAGATGCTGTTTATTCATTGATGGAAACGGAGAATAAAATTTCCGGTGTATTATCAGTGAACTGGAGTGAAGATACTTACCGCAAGATGTCGACTTCTATTACCATCATTGGAGCCAAAGGAAAGATCATCTCTGATGCGTCTGAATTGAAAGTATATTTCAGGACTGATGATACGCCTGCCGGTTATTCAAAAGGCTGGACGATCAAATATGTAACTGACCTTACAGAAGAAGTAGATTTCTATTTACGTGGAGAGGAATATTCTGCACAGATAGATTATTTCATAAAAGCAATACAAGGTAAAGTACCCAACATTAAAAATACATTTGAAAGTGCATGGATCACGGACCGTGTGATTGATCAAATTAAAAATCAAAAAAATAACTAATTAAGATGGACAGAATATTATATGGCGATAACCAGTTCTTTGCGGTGAATCATATCTCGGATGAAAAATCGAGGGCACAATCCATTAAGTTCAAAGACGACAAAACAATTTTAGATACCATTGATATAGCACGTGCTGAAGGTGTGGAAACATTTATGTGTACCACGCATGACCGCATCATCAATATCTGCGACATGATCAGGAAAGATCCTGAAAAGTATAAAAACTTTTCGATCTACCCTTGTATGCCTTACGCCCACAAGTATGCGAATGCAGTAACTGAATTAGGCATCATGGGAACGATCAAACAATATGTACCAGGTAATTTCTTTGGTTCATTGTTCAAAGGCGGAATGGCATTCGTTTCCAAAGATTATATTTCTATTATGGAACTATTGATCGATGCTGAAATGAAAATGTTCAAAGGACTTAATACGCCTGTGATCTTTATACAAAATGTAATTACCGACCTGTTGCTTGGTTTGCGCATGCATGAGATGCTGAAATCATTTCATGACTATGTAAAAAAGAAATACAACGCAGAGCCGGCTTATATCACCATGAACATGCCTATGTTATTGAATGTATTGGAAAGTGTAGGCATTGAAAACCCGATCATTTGTTCTTCCATCAATAAAGTAGGATTCAGAATGAGTGGTGGAATGGCTTTGTATGAAAAAACACTGGCAACAAGAAAAGTACGTGCAGTAGCAATGCAGGTATTAGGCGGCGGCGCTATCCCTGCAAAAGAAGCAATACAATATGTTTGTGAATTGCCAAATGTTGAATCCATTTTATTTGGTGCATCATCAAAAGGAAATATTGTACAGACAGTAAATTATATAAAGGAATTCGATAAGAAGAAACAAATGGTTTAATAAATAGAACCTTGTTTTGAAACAGCATGAAAAAAATATTAACTACTACCAAGCTTATCTTATATACAATCCTGTGTATTCCACACCTGCTTGTATATTTTATGCATAAGAATGGAAGGATCGTTCGTATTGATGCGAAACGTTGGCTGGAGTTATATGGCATTCCATATCGTGGTACGATCGGTTTTATTTACCTGCTTTCTCATTACAAGGAATTCAGGAACCTGTTTTATCATCGTGTTGGGCCAATACATAACCTGTTGAATATTTTATGCCCGAAGATGTCGAGCCTTTTTATTGTAACCCCGATAATAGGTGAAGGTTTATTTATTCAACATGGATTTGCAACTGTGATTGCAGCGAAATCAGTTGGAAAAAATTGCTGGATCAATCAGCAGGTCACCATTGGATTTACAAGTAATACAGATTGCCCTGAAATTGGAGATAATGTAACGATCAGTGCAGGTGCAAAAGTGTTGGGCGGGATAACAATTGGTGAGAACTCGATCGTAGGTGCAAATGCTGTAGTTGTAAAAAGTGTGCCGGAGAATTGTGTTGTGATCGGAATACCGGCTTATATTATTAAAAGAAATGGCCTTAAAGTAAAAGAACCGTTATAAAGAATGTCTTCGGCAAACTCAGGCTTACAGTTCGTTGGGATTTAACGCTGAGTTTGTAGAAGTGGTCTTGAAAAGAAACCATAAGAATAAACAACCAAATAAAACTGCTCAATGAAAGTAACAATCGTTGCAGGCGCAAGGCCTAATTTTATGAAGATCGCTCCCATCATCAAAGCGATCCTAAGCGCTTCGGCGGGTGGAAAAGATATTCAATACAGGCTCGTACATACCGGCCAGCATTATGATAAAAAAATGAGCGGCGATTTTTTTGAACAGCTCGGTATCCCCGACCCTCATGCTAATCTTGAATGTGGCGGCGGTTCCCAGGCTGAACAAACAGCAGCCATTATGGTGAAGTTTGAAAAAGAATTACAGGAAAATCCGACGAACGTTGTGCTGGTAGTCGGCGACGTTACTTCTACCATGGCATGCAGTATTACAGCAAAAAAACTCTGCATTGATGTGGTACATGTGGAAGCTGGTATCAGATCCGGCGACATGACGATGCCGGAAGAGATCAATCGTATTGTGACAGATTCGATCTGCGATCATTTTTATACAACCAGTACAATTGCCAATGATAACCTCGAAGGACAACAGGTTTCAAAATCGAGGATACATTATGTAGGCAATACAATGATCGATACATTGACGCAAAATCTAAGCAGGCTAAGAAAGCCCGCCTTTTTAGATGAATTCAAATTAAAAGAAGGGAATTATTTTCTACTCACATTGCATCGCCCATCGAATGTGGATGATGCTGCGAAGCTGGAATCAATATTACAGGCAGTTATGGATTCAACTGCAGATGTGCCCATTGTTTTCCCTGTACACCCACGCACGAGATTAATATTGGATAAAATGAATTTTGATCACGACCGTTTGATCATGATCGATCCGCAGGGATACCTGGAATTTATTTATCTTGTAAAGAATACGAAAGGAATTATAACAGATTCCGGCGGTATTACGGAAGAAGCCACAGTATTGCATGTTCCCTGTCTTACATTAAGGAACTCAACAGAAAGGCCCGAAACCATTACACTTGGAACCAATGAACTGATCGGCGAGGATCTTCCGAAATTAAAATCATGTCTTGAAAAAATAATTGCAGGCAAATGGAAGAAAGGTACAATACCTGAATTCTGGGATGGGAAGACGTCTGAAAGAATTGTAGCATCTTTGCTTTCTATTTATGAGAAGTAGTGGTGGTCGGTGAGGACACCGACCACGGGCAGCCCCCGGTATCCCACTAACGGAACAAGAAAAAATAAAGTGATTATAAAAAATAAAAGTTATTCTGAAACACAAGGCCACTTACCATGAACAGGCAATTTAAAAGATACTTACAGATATCGCTGATCATTTTGGACCTACTGGTACTGAACCTGTCATTTATCATTGCCAGGTTTTTATTCAAGATACCGGGTAATTTCTTTACCTCCTACCTTGCATTGTGGGTGTTCCTGAATACTTTTTGGCTGGTGCTTTCATTTATATGCGGCACTTATTTTGAAAAGATCATTATCAACTTCGAAACGTTTACCAAGCGTACCGTACAAGTGTACACGCTTTGGATCATTGCGATATTCTTTTATTTATTCTTCTCACACGAATACCAGGTGTCGAGGTTTTTCATTTTATCGATCATTACCTGCTTTGGTATCGGGTTGTTCCTCGACAGGTTCTTATACGTTGGTATTCGCCATTATTTTAAAACAAGAGATTATTTATTTAACCGCGTTATCATTCTTGGCTACAATGAAACTGCCATGAAGCTGGCGCTTTATTTCGAAGAAGAAGGTATCAATACAAACCTGTTGGGTTTCGTGGAAGATGAAGCGAATGTAAAAGAACTTACCATTCACCCGATATTATCCGATATCAAACACGTGATACAGGTTGCAAAAGATCTTGACGTACAGGAAATATATTCAACCATCACACCTGAACAGAATGAATACATTTATACATTGATCACAGAGGCGGAACACGAATGTATCAGGTTCAAAGTGGTACCGAACCTCTCCTATTTTTTCAGTAAGCCCGTTATTATAGATTATATCCGCGACCTGCCCATTCTTTCTTTGCGAAGCGAACCATTGGAAGATGTTGGTAACAGGTTTAAGAAAAGGATACTGGATGTTTCAATAAGTTTGCTTGTTTGCATTTTTGTATTATCATGGTTGATACCAATACTTGGTTTGTTGATCATACTTGAATCAAGCGGCCCGATCTTTTTTTCACAGGTAAGAACAGGTAAGAATAACCAGAATTTTAATTGCCTTAAGTTCCGCAGTATGAAACCGAATAAGGATTCTGATTCAAAGCAGGCAACCAAGGGTGATATGCGTGTGACCAGGATCGGCAGGATCATCAGGAAAACAAGTCTTGATGAATTTCCACAGTTCATCAATGTACTCAAAGGCGAAATGAGCCTTGTTGGACCAAGACCACACATGGTAAAACATACAACTGATTATTCCAAGATCGTAGATCAATACATGATCAGGCATTTTCTAAAACCAGGCATTACCGGCTGGGCACAGATCAATGGCCTGCGTGGTGAGATCACTGATCCAAAACAAATAAAAATGAGGGTGGCCAATGATCTTTGGTACCTGGAAAACTGGAACGTGTGGCTCGACCTGCGTATCTTATTTTTGACTGTTTACCATGTATTTAAAGGAGATAAGGCCGCATATTGATCTGGTTGCGTGGCAATATCTCGTACGTATAAACGTTTTTACAGGTATAAAAACAAGAAATAATACCTCTATTAATAGAAACCAATGAATCTCTTTAATTCGAAATACATTTTAAGTAATAAAAGGTTTGGCTGGATAGATTATGACCGTGGTATCAGTATTATTCTCGTTACTTACAGGCACTGTTATGAGAGTATTGAGAAAGCCGGGTTCAATATGCATGAACACCCAATCCTGGAATATATAAATGTTTTCTTCTTCGGGTTCCGCATGCCTTTGTTCTTTATTGCATCTGGTATATTCGTTTCCGGTAGTCTTCGTAAAAGAGGCCTGGAACCATATCAAAAGAATCGTGTACAAACTATTTTATATCCCATGCTCGTGTGGGGTATATTACAGATATCGTTGCAAATGCTTTTCTCCGGTTATACAAATTCTGATGTAACACCAATAAGTTATTTGTATTTGCTGATCGATCCAAGATCAACAGGACAATTCTGGTATTTGAATGCATTGTTTTGCGTTGGTATCATTTATTCATTCTTAAAAATGAAATGGAATGTAAAGCTATGGCAACAACTGGTGCTTGGGTTAATTCTATATTCCATTGCTGCATGGGTTAGTACGACCACCTATGATATTGGATTTTTAAAAGACATTTGTAAATTCTACATATTCTTTGCTATTGGTGATGCGGTATCAGAATATATGTTGAGTGAAAAAGCTGCCCGTAGTTTTACATCATGGAAACTCGTACTTCCTTTGTTTGCGCTTTTCATGGTTTGCCAGTACTTTTTCACAAAGATCAATCTTAAAATGGGCGATAATTATTATGTAGAGAACCGAATGCCGATACTGTTTATGGGAGTAGCATTGGTAGGTTGTGCTATTTCAATGGCTGCATCTTTTTCATTGAAGCGGTATAACACGTTCAAATTTTTACGTGTGGTTGGTTACAACTCTGTTCATATCTATTGTATGCAGATCATCGCTATGTCGGTTGCACGTTTGTTCTTTTTTAAGATACTGCACATAACTTATTTACCTTTACTTGTAATACTGGTGCTTTCATGTGGGGTAATGTTGCCAATGGTATTTTACAATATTTGTTTGCGCCTGAACATGTGGTGGTTGTTTACATTGAAAAAGCCGGAAGATGAAATACAGTTTTTAGCAGATCAGAAAAAGTTAGCAGTATCGTAAGCATGAATTCTGAGTTATGAATTCTTGCAACGCAAATTCGTGTAATTCGTGTCAAAAATTCGTGGTTAAAAAAATCATTATTACCTGAAATAACAGAACTATGAGCATAAAAAGTACGTTGGCATCGGTAGCAAAAAAAGTTGCACCGGGACTTTACTGGGCCAGGAAAATAAGACAGTATCGTGAAAATTTCAGCGAAGTTGAAATGAGATTACTGCCTTATTTATGTAAGAAAGAAAAAACCTCTATTGATATTGGTGCAGCCGGGGGTGTATTCATTGCCAACCTGCTTGACCTTTCAAAAAATGTGATTGGCTTTGAACCCATTCCTGCTGATGCGGAGGTTTTGAAAGTAATGGTAGAATCAACCAATTCAAATTGTATTATAGAACGTGTTGCACTTTCTGATAAAGCTGGTGAAGCAATATTAAAAATGATCGTGAATGATTCAGGAAGAAGTACGATCGAAGAATCAAATGACCTCTCAGATGATGCAACTGAAAAAAGAGGTATTAAAGTTCCTATTCGTAAACTAGACGATTATAATTATGATAATATTGGTTTTATAAAGATCGATGTAGAGGGACATGAATTATCTGTACTTCATGGTGCAAGAGAAACGATCAGGAAAAATTTACCAACGTTGTTGATCGAGATTGAAGATCGTCATAAACCAAATGCAGTAAGAGACGTACCTGCATTTCTAAAAGAGTTCGGTTACTTTAGCTTTTTTATTGCTGATGGAAAACTGAAACCAATGGAAGAATTTGTTCCTTCTATTCACCAGGATAGTAATAATATCGGTTCTTATCTTGACGGTTATAAACGTAAAGGAGTTTATATCAACAATTTTATTTTTGTTCCGAAAGCTGATCTGAATAAGTTTATTAAGGATACGCAAACACTTTCACTTTCTTAAAGGCTTCACGCAAAGTATACAAGATTCGCAAAGAGGCAAAGTTATCTTTGCCTCTTTTGTATTTACTCTTTGCGTCTTTGCGTGAAACAAATTCGCATTTAAGGTTTTTTATCAGCACCCACTTTTGTCTCTGAAAAATTAAGGTCATAGTTGGTTTCACCTGCACTCATACGATAGATATTATTTTCATGCTCGTATTTTTTTGCATCGTTATCCTTCCTCGCTACATCAATACCTGTGCTTAAATCAAAACTATTATCCCTTAAATTAAAAACAGTTTTTGCCGGAGGATTTCCCTGGAAAGCAAACAAAGCAGCATCAGGTTTTATTAATGAACGGGGACCAGGCGTTGTAATTCCCTCTCCTGTTTTTGGCCCGGAGAACCTGCTGTTATTATTCTCTACGATCTTGTTGTTGAAGTACTGGATATTGGAAACCTGTATTGAGAACTTATCATTTAAGTTACAATAGCTCAGCATGCCGCAATTGGTGATCATATTGTATGCAAATAAATTATCTACTGCAATGGCTCCTTTTACCTGCGCACCGTACTCTGCCACACCATTGCAATCAATGATATTATTGTGGATGATCTTGTTCCTGCTGCAATTGTTATACATTTCGATCGCTCCCCCGTTCCATCCAAAATCAAGGCTTTCGGCCCATGCACTGCTTATATAATTATGAGAGATCTCGTTATCGTTTCCTGTTATCGTTATACCATTGGCGCCATAATCTTCATATGCGGTCATGCCGCCTGTATTGGGTGTACTCTTTAAATTTTTAAAATTGGTAAAGCTGGAATTGGTTACGGTATTAAAATCACCTACGATCACAACACCCATTCCACAAAATGATACGTCAATATTTTTTATGCTGCAATGATTTGTCGTTGCATCGTCAACAGCACCCAGGTAGATGGGCACGCCACAATTTGCAGGTGTGATTTTATTATTTACTGTATCAGCATCCCTGAACCTGAATCCATCAATTACGATATAGTCCACGCCAACGAACCAAAACAATACCCTGTCTTCAGCCTTTGCATTACTTTCTTTCGGGTATTGAAAGATGGGCATGTTTCCTTCGCCGTAAGTAGCAAACACGATTGGTTTATCCGCAGTACCGGTTGGAAAATGATGGCCAAACAATGTTGCCCACTTAATATAACCTGTAAAAACATCACCCTTCTGAAAAAGAATACTATCTCCTGCTTTTATTATTCCGCCTTCAGCAGCGCTTTCAACTTTCACCAATGTTTGCCATGCTTTTGATGGAGAGGTTCCGTCATTGCTGTTATTGCCTTTGCTGCTTACATAATAATTTGTTGCATTGGCTGCAATGGTTAGCAGCGTAAGAAGAACAGAAGTAAGAAATTTCATCAGTTGGTATTTACAGGTTATTTTTTATTAGTGTAACAGATATGCCTTGCACGATAATACCGCCAATTTACGACAGCACTTGTAATTTTTAAAATGAATATGTTCACAAAAAAATCCCGGCTGCAAACGCAGCCGGGACACATTAAACCAAGACCCAAATCAATTAGTTTATTTTAATGATCTTTTTAGTTTGAACTGTTTTTCCCTGTACCACTTTCACAAAATATATTCCTGAAGTAAAGTTCCTCCCGAAATTGATCTTGTCAAAGCTCTTGCCTCTTCCTTCATAAACCGGTTGTCCATTTACGTTTGTTACGAAGATACGTGCATCTTCCTGGCTTCCTTTTTCAATAACCAATGAGAACTCAGTAGTTGTTGGGTTAGGATACACATTTATTTGCAGGCTTCCTTCGCCGGTTGGTTTGCTGTCGGTGATCAGGTTTTCTTCTTCAGCTTTGCCTGATGTACATCTTGTATTGCTGGCAGCAATGTAAACGTATATTGTAGAAGTAGCACCTGTAGCTGATTTTCCTGTTATGATGTAGAATCCAGGGCGCAGGTTCGTGAATACATTATTAGAACTGTATGCACCGTAGTTGATCCTGTATTGGTAAGGAGCAGTTCCGCCAGTACACTGTACAGTGATCTTACCATCTTTTTTACCCTTACAGCTTTCATTACTCTTAGAAACCAGGTTTAATTTGAATACACCCGAAGATGGCTGTGTGATCGTAGTGCTTGTTGTTGCAGTACATCCGTTAGCATCTTTTACAGTTAAAGTGTATGTACCTGCAACTATACTTAAGAATGAAGTTGATGATTGATATGAACCGCTATTCAGTTTGTATGTATAAGGAGCTGTTCCACCTGTTGCACCTGCAGTAACTGTAGTAGTACCACCTGCAACCGTGATGGTTCCTGCAGTTATTGTTGGAACGATCGCTGTAGGCTGTGTTATTGTTATGGTAGCAGTTTTAACTGTTCCTGCAGCATCTGTTACAGTGAAAGTACGTGTACCTGCACTTGCAGTAAAGGTTCCTGTGCCTGTGTAAGGAGTTGTACCGCCTGTAGCGCTAACCGTTACTGTAGCTGTTCCACCATTGCAACTGATCGTACCAGCAGTAGCTGTTACAGCAAGTGTGCTTGGTGCATTAGGTTGAGTGATCGTGATCGTTTGAGTTGCTGTACAACTGTTCTTATCTCTTACAGTAACGGTGTGCGTACCTGCTGCAACGCCTGTGAAAGAGCCTGATGATTGGAATGAACCATTATCAAGTTTAAATGTATTTGAACCAGATCCACCAGTTGAAGTAGCTGTTACAGTTGTTGTACCGCCATTTACTGTAATGGTACCTGCTGTAACGGTAAGGCTCAATGCTGTAGGTTGTGAAACGGTTACTGAAGTTGTTCCTGTTGCGCCTGCTGCGTCAGTAACAGTATAGTTATAAGTTCCTGCGCCAACAGTAAATGTTCCTGTTCCTGTATAAGGTGATGTACCTCCTGTAGCGCTAACAGTTACTGTAGTAGTTCCTCCGTTGCAAGCAATAGCTGTTCCAATAGTTGAAGTAACAACCACAGGGTTAGAAGCACCTGGTTGAGTGATCACAATTGTTTTTGTTGATGTACAAGCGTTCTTATCTTTTACTGTTACAGTATGTGTACCAGCTGCAACACCAGGGAACATGCTTGATGATTGGTATGTGCCGCTATTATTCAGCATGTAACTTAAACTTCCTGTACCACCAGTAGCGCTTGCAGTAATATTAGTTACTCCGCCATTAACTGTAATTGTACCTGCAGTGAGTGTCAGGTTCAATGCTGTTGGCTGTGATAATGTTACAGAAGTAGTAGCAGTTCCGCCTGCTGCATCGGTAACAGTATAAGTATAAGTTCCTGCACCAACTGTAAAGGTTCCTGTTCCTGTATAAGGAGCCGTACCGCCTGTAGCGCTAACCGTTATTGTAGTTGTACCGCCATTGCAAAGGATCGCACCTGAAGAAACAGCTGAAGCTGTTAATGGATCTGTAGCTGCAGGTTGTGTAATTGTAATTGTTTTGGTTGTAGTACATCCGTTTGCATCTTTTATTGTAACAGTATGCGTACCTGCTGCAACAGATGTGAATGTAGCTGATGATTGGTATGAACCGCTGTTCAATTTATAAGTATAACCACTTGTACCGCCTGAAGCGCTAACTGTTAGTGTTGTTGTACCACCATTAACTGTGATCGTACCTGCAGTAAGTGTTGCTGTTATTGCAGTAGGTTGTGTTACTGTTATTGAAGTGGTTTTTGATGTTCCTGCCGCATCTGTTACTGTATATGTATAAGATCCTGCACTTACTGTAAATGTTCCTGTTCCTGTATAAGGAGCTGTACCGCCTGTAGCGGTTACCGTTACTGTTGAAGTTCCGCCATTACAACTGATCGCAGTTGCTGTTGATGCAGCTGCAAGGTTTGATGCCCCTGTAATCGTTTCATATATACCTGCATTTGGAACTGCAGGTACTGTTGTTCCTATAAAATCTTTTGTGATACCAACATTGGTACCTTTATCTATTGCAGGTGATGAAGATGGTAAGGTAAGATCCCAGCTTGTAGCATTGGAAGCGGTTGTGTTATTAAATACAACTGCACTTGTGCTAACTTCATGACTAGCCAGGGTAAGTGGAAAAGTACTACCACCGCTTAACTTAAATACCTGGTAATCGTGTGTTAATCTTGCTTCACCAGATCTGCAGATCTTTAAAGGGTTAGCGATGTTGAAAATATTATTTTTTAAAGCAAATACGGTTGATGCTGTTGGAGAGCCATTGTATAAGAACATGTAGCTATCAACGTTAAGATGGCTGATCGCTTCAGGACTTGTAACACCAGCTCCTGCATTTGCACTTCCCTGTGCAAACCTGCTGTTGTTTGTTTCTACAACCGTATTATTATAAAACTGTGTATTTCCTACCTGGCATGCAAACGGGCCGCTGATGTTGCAATAGAACATAGCGCCATTATCAATAAGTTTATTGTAAGCGTATAAGTTGTTTACTGAATTTGCACTTGCACCATTTGCACCAAACTCAGAAAGACCATTACAATCAATAATGGTATTATACATAAATGTATTGTTGCTGCAGCTACCGAACATTTCGCAGAATCCACCATTGAAACCGAAATCCAAAGACTCAGACCAACCACCGGTAACATAGTTATTCTTGATTGTATTATAATTACCATCCAATAGTGTAAATGGATTTGCACCATAATCTTCATAACCGCCTGAAGTAGATTTCAGGTTTTTAAAATTGGTCATGTTACAATTCTGAACAAGATTGTAATCCCCCACTAAAACAACGCCCATTCCACAAAGTGAAATGTCAACATTCTGAATTGTCCAATGGTTACAACCAACATCAGAACCCAGGTATAAAGGAATACCCAGGTTAGCAGGAGTTACTTTGTTATTGGTAACATCAAGATCTGTAAAATTCAATCCATCAATTACCCAGTAATCAATACCTGCGAACCAGAACAGAACCCTGCTTTCAGCAGCAGTTGAACCACCGGTAGGATAAAGGAAAACCGGTTTAGCACCAGTACCATAATTACCCAATGTAATTGGACTTGTTGCTGTTCCTGATGGAGCATCGTTCCCCCAAATGCCCGCTATTACCGCTTTGCCGGTAAATTGGTCTCCGCATTTAAAAAGTATTCTGTCACCCGGATGTATACTTCCGTTGTTACAAAAGCTTTCTACTTTACTGATCGTTTTCCACGGAGTGGTTTGAGAGGTACCATTATTAGAATCGTTTCCTGATGCGGAAACATAATAATCGGTGGCATTGGCTACACCGGTAATAAGGAGCAAGAGGAGGAAAAATGTAGATCTCATGTGATTGGTTTGTGATAGGTTATTAATATTTGATTTCAAAGCTTAGTTTGCATAGTATAGCCTTCAGCAAACCTGTCATTTTTGTTTTGACATAAGTTTGCAGTTACATCATTTTAGAAATGATGCAAAACGATCAGTTATAAAATTGAAGGGGAAATATATCTATCGAATTTGCTGTAGTGTGGGTGGGGTAAGTGGTGCTAGATATATTGGATATGTGTCATATCATCGAGTCCGCTTTTCAAATGGATCTTAGACTATTTCTTGTTTTTCATATTTGGCTTATACTTTAATTTTTAGTGGTTATTTAAAAATCAAAGTTTCAAATGTTTTTTTCCTTGGTTATTAATGAGGTTATTTATTTGATGCAAATTTCTGCTATGTTAAAATACTTATTTGTCAATCCTTTTGTTGTTTTTGTGTAATAGATACACGACAAATTATCATTTTTTAGAATGATGTTTGGGTTATTACCATTTGTATAACAACTTTTTTTTGGTGAAGAAAAATTATTGATTATGAGAATGAAAAATCCCGGTCGTTATACAACCGGGATGCGCAAGATTCAGAGGGAATCTGAATTTTAATGCTATTTGATCTTTATTAGTTTGGTTACATGAACCCGTTCACCTTGTACAACCTTTACAAAATAAATACCGGGTACAAATGAATTTCCGAAAACGATTTTACTGTTTACCGTGCTGTTATTTTCATACACTCTTTGTCCATTCATGTTCATTACTGTGATGTGAATGGTTGCATCGTTATCACTCTTTGCAATTAATGAAAATTGCGTAGTGGTTGGGTTAGGGAATACTGATACTTCTAACCCGGTTACTGCCTGTTCGCTGTCAGTATTTACGATAGCGTTTTGATTTTGATTTGCAGTATTACCCTTTCCTTCTGCAGGCCTGCAGGCAACTGTACTGTTTGCAATGTTTACCTGCATAGAAGAAGTTGCCCCTGTTGCATCCTTGCAGGTCATGGTATAATTACCAGGGGCAAGGTTATTAAACGTGCTGTTTGAAGAATAATTTCCATTATTCTTTTTGTATTGGTAAGGTGAAGTTCCGTTAGCACCGGCCACTTTTATAGATCCATTGTTTGCACCCGAGCAACTTACATTCGTTTTAGAAACGAGTGTTATATGAAAAACGGGTGCTGGTTGAGTAAGCGTAAATGTTTTAGTTCCTGTGCAATTCCTTACATCTTTAACAGTAACAGTATAGGTTCCGGCTGTTACATTGGTAAATACATTGGATGACTGAACTGAACCACTATTCAATTGATATGTATACGCACCTGTTCCGCCACTGGCTGTTACAGTTGCTGTGGTTGATCCGCCATTTACAGTAATGGTTCCGGTAGCAACACTTACAATAATTGGTTTTGGTTGTACAACAGTAATACTTTTTGTCGCTACCGTTCCTGCAGCATCCGTTACAGTGAATGTTGTTGTTCCTGCACTTACAGTAAAGGTACCTGTTCCTGTATAAGGTGCAATGCCCCCGGTAGCGCTAACAGTTACCGTTGTTGTTCCTCCATTGCAGTTGATAAAACCAGCTGAAGCAGAAACAACCAAAGGATAAACTGTAAGTAAAGAAACCGTAAAGTTGTTTGTTAATACACATGCTTTGGTATCTTTTATTCTCACAGAGTGATTTCCAACAGCTACATTCTGGAATACATTGCTTGATTGGTAAGTGCCATTATCAAGACTATAACTATACCCCGGGGTTCCTCCTGTTGCAGTAACTGTTACAGTTGTTTTTGCCGATGCAGAATAAACACCTGGCGCATTTACAGAAGCAGTAATGGCTGTTGGTTGCGCTACAGTTATTGTTGTTGTTTTTACAGCTCCTGCAGCATCTGTTACCGTGTAAGTATATGTGCCGGCAGTTACGGTAAATGTACCGGTGCCTGTATATGGAGTTGTACCGCCGGTAGCGCTAACCGTTACTGTGGCAGTTCCACCATTACAATTAATTGCAGATGCCTGTGTGGAAGAAGCAACAACCTGTGTTGGTTGGCTTATCGTGATTGTTTTAGCAGCTGTGCATCCCCTTGCATCTTTTACAGTTACGGTATGACTGCCTGCTGCAACATTCGAAAATATATTTGACGATTGATAACTACCACCATCCAGGCTATAAGTGTAAGCGGTTGTTCCACCCCCAGCTGTTAATGTGATTGTTGTAGTGTTTCCGAAAATAGTTATTGTTCCTGCTGCCGCACTCAATGTAAGTACAGCGGGCTGGGTTACTGTTACAGATGTGTTTCTTACAGCACCGGTAGCATCGGTCACTGAATAAGTATAGGTTCCTGCACTTACGGTAAAAGTGCCTGTTCCTGCATAAGGAGTTGTACCGCCGCTAGCACTAACCGTTACTGTGGTTGTTCCGCCATTGCAACTGATCGTTCCGGCTGTAGAAGATGCTGCAAACTGGGTTGGTGCGCCCGGCTGGCTAATTGTAATTGTTTTTGTAGCAGTACATCCTTTGTTATCTTTTACAGTTACTGTATAAGTGCCGGCCAGTATGGTTGTAAATATATTTGAAGACTGAAATATTCCCCCGGTGATGCTGTAAGTATAAGGACTTGTACCGCCGGTAGCATTTACCGTTACAGAAGTATTACCACCAAAGATCAATATCGAACCCGGGGTGGCAGTTACAGAAATAGCTGTTGGTTCTGCAACTGTTAGTGAAGTAGTTGATACAATTCCTACCGCATCAATAACAGTATAACTATACGTTCCGGCTGATACTGTAAAAGTGCCTGTTCCGGTATACGGTGCAGTTCCGCCTGTAGCGCTAACTGTTACGGTAGCAGTTCCTCCATTGCAACTAATAGTTGTTGCAGAAGATGTTACTGCTAATGTTGGAGCACCTGAAGTACCTGTTTCCAATATCCCGGCATTGGGAACTGCAGGTACAATGTTGCCTGCAAAATCTTTTGTGAGACCCAGGTTTTGCCCAAAATCAATGGCAGGACTACCAGTGATCGGGGTATAATCCCAGCTTTGTGGATCTGCTGCGGTAGTATTGGTAAGTATAGCAGCGCTTGTACTTAATTCAGTTGTACCTAATGTAAAATTAGGTACGCTGTTGTTTGACAATTGATAAATATTATCCTGGTGTGTTGTTCTGCTGGCATATGATGATCCTGTAACATCAATGCCTGTACTCAGGATAAAAATATTATTCTTTAGATTGAACACCACGCTTGCATCAGGTGTGCCGCTGAAACCAAAAAGATTTCCCATTGGGTAATGGGCCAGCGGATGCGTATTGCCTGCGCCAACATTGGGACCCGAAAACCTGCTCAGGTTATTTTCTACAACAACATTATTAAAGTATTGAACATTGGAACCCTGCATGGCAAAAGTTCCCGAAGAATTTACCCATGTCAATTGCCCGCAGTTGATGATCTTGTTATAAGCAAAAAGATTGTCTGCAGCAGTTGTTCCACCTTGCCCCCCAAATTCAGAAACACCATCGCAATCAACGATCGTATTATACATGATCTTGTTCCTGTCGCAGGTATTGTACATTTCGCATGCTCCCCCATTCCATCCAAAATCAGAACTGTATGCCCATGCACTTGAAATGTAGTTATTGAGTATCTGGTTATCGCTGCCAAGAATTGTAATGGCATTTGCACCATAGTCATCATCTCCGCCGTTATTGGTGTTAATGAGATTCTTAAAATTGGTAAGTGTTGAATTTTGTATGGTATTGAAATCACCGGTAACAGCAATACCCATTCCGCACAATGATATATCAACATTTTTGATGGTGCAATGATTTGTATTTGCTTCATCAGGAATACCTAAATAGATCGCATAGCCGATATTAGCAACTGAAATCTTATCATTTGTTGGATTTGCAAGATCAGTGAAATTCAATCCGTCAACAACGATATAGTTTACCGCTACAAACCAAAAAACCACACGTTGACTAACCTGTGTTGATCCGCCTGATGGGAATTGTAAAACCGGTTTTGCTCCTGTGCCATAGCTTGAAAAAGTAATCGGGCTTGTTGCAGTTCCCGACTGGGCACTGTATCCCCAGATAGATGCCATTAACAGAGATCCTGTAAAAACATCTCCTTTATTAAATAAGATGTAATCGCCTGCTTTTACCGTACCGTTATTACAAACAGATTGTACTTTGCTTAAACTTTTCCATGGAGTGCTTGAAGACGTTCCGTTATTTGAATCACTACCTGAAGCGGCAACATAATAAGTTGTTGCGTTAGCCAGGCCACAGAACAAAAGCAGTAAGGATAGTAATGAAAATTTTAAGTTTTTCATTTCTCTGGTTGTTAGGTTTGTTTATTTTAACGCGATTTCATTTGTTCCCGGTTCATTATGGACAAAGCATTATCAGCTGCGCATTTCGGCGCATGAATAATGGTTCAGACAAATGAGATTAATTGAGAACCTATTTCTGTGGAGGAGAGGTAATGTATCCGGTATTGGATCTTCTTTAAAAAGGCTTTAAAATTTATTCCTGGGTTATGCAGGCTTCAATTCCTTAATGAGCGTTTTTCAGAATTAGAGCAAAAATCCATTAAAATATACCGAATTTTGTAAAGTATTGTTTTATTCTCTTGTAATATAACAACTACAAAAACGAAGCTAATGCAGTATGGAACAGGTTTTTAACTCATTTGTATAAAGGAAAATCCCAGTTACATTGTGTAACTGGGATTAAAATATCCGGCAAACTATACTATTTTATTTTCCTTTTATAATCGTTGTTGTTTTAACATCCTTGCCTTGTGTAACCCTTACAAAGTATGTTCCTGCTGGGAAGTTATTTCCGAATACATAGTTTTTAGAAACACTTCCTTTTCCTTCATACACTTTCGTACCATACAGGTTCATTACTTCAACTAATACATCAGATTCATTACCACTTGCAATTGCTAACGAGAACCTGTCTGTACTTGGATTCGGATAAGCCGTTACAGTTAATCCCTCAGCCTCACGACCAGAACCCGGACATACTGTTCTTCCATCGTAAATGTATGTAACAAGTGATACTGTGTTGCCATTTGCATCTTTTGCAGTTACCCTGTAGATTCCTGCTTTAAGGCTGCTGAATGTAGCACTTGAACTGTACCTTCCGCCATTTATTCTGTATGTGTATGGTGCTCTTCCGCCGGTAGCTTGTACCTTGATAGAACCAGTATAGCTGCCCCTGCATGTTGCATTTGATTTAGCCACCAGGCTGATCTTAAGGCTTCCTGCACCCGGATCAGCAATGGTAAGTGTGTAAACAGCTGTACATCCGTTTGCATCTTTCACATTGATCGTATAAACACCTGCACCAACATTTAGGAATGTATTTGAAGACTGGAACGCACCGCCATTCATTTGATAAGAGTACACACCAGAGTTTCCACCTGTTGCGGTTATAACAACTGTAGTTGTTCCGCCTGTTCTTGTAAGTGGAGCCGCCGTTACAGTTAATGCAATCGCTGTAGGCTGTGTGATCGTGATCGTTGTACTTGCAGAAGCACCGTTAGCATCTGTTACAGTATAGGTGTAAGTTCCTGCATAACCGGTATAATAACCTGTTCCTGTATATGGAGCTGTACCACCACTTGCTTCAACCAATATAGTTGAGATCTGTGAATTACATGTGATCGGTGTAGCAGTAGCCGTAACAACAAATGTATTTTGTGCCGGTTGTGTTATGGTGATGCTTTGTGATGAAGTACATCCGTTCGCATCCTTAACAATTACTGTATGTGCACCCGCAGCAACAGTACCAAATACATTTGAAGACTGGAATGAACCACCGTCTAACTGGTAAGTATAAGCGCCTGTACCACCTGTTGCAGTAACTGTTAATGATGTTGTTCCACCAAACACAGCGATCGTTCCTGCAGCAAGTGTAACACTGATAGCTGATGGCTGAGTGATGGTAACAGCAGTTGTAGCTGTAGTACCATTTGCATCTGTTACAGTGTAACTGTAAGTTCCTGCAGTAACATTGAAGCTACCGGTTCCTGTATAAGGAGACACACCACCTGTTGCACTAACAACTACTGTGGTAGTTCCTCCGTTACAACTGATCGTGCCAGCTGTTGAAGAAGCAACCAGCTGTACCGGCTGTGCAGGTTGTGTAAGTGTAAATGATTTAACTGTGGTACAACCATTGGCATCCATTACAGTTACAGCATGTGAACCTGCTGCTACTGCCGCAAATGTATTTGATGACTGGTATGAACCGCTGTTCAGTTTATAAGTATATGCACCTGTACCACCTGTTGCATTCACCTGTACAGAAGTTGTTCCACCAAAAACTGCGATCGTACCTGCAGCGATCGTTACTCCGATCACTGATGGCTGCGTAACAGTTACAGAAGTAGTAGCTGTTGTTCCGGCCGCATCAGTTACTGTATAAGTATATGTTCCTGCACTCACTGTGAATGTGCCTGTTCCTGTATAAGGAGTAACACCGCCGGTAGCGCTAACCGTTACCGTAGTTGTACCGCCATTACAGCTGATGGTACCTGCACCTGATGCAGCGATCAACTGAGCAGGAGGTGCTGGTTGTGTGATCGTAATGCTACTTGTTTTGGTACATCCGTTAGCATCTTTTACTGTTACAGAATGTGTTCCTGCTGCAACAGATGAGAATGTATTTGATGCCTGGTATGAACCACTGTTCAATTTATATGTATAAGCACCCGTTCCGCCTGTAGCGCTGGCCGTTAGTGTGGTTGTTCCTCCAAATACTGCAATAGTACCTGAAGAAAGTGTTAACGCGATCGCAGTCGGCTGGCTGATGGTTACAGAAGTAGTTGCAGTTGCACCATTGGCATCTGTAACTGTATAATTATAAGTTCCTGCATTTACTGTGAACGTACCTGTTCCTGTATAAGGAGTAACACCACCGGTAGCGCTAACCGTTACTGTAGATGTTCCACCATTACAACTGATCGAAGTTCCTGTTGAAGAAGCAACCAATTGAGCAGGTTGTGTTATTGTAATGCTGCTTGTTTTGGTACATCCGTTTGCATCTTTTACTGTTACTGTGTGTGTACCTGCTGCAACAGATGAGAATGTATTTGATGCCTGGTATGAACCACTGTTCAATTTATATGTATAAGCACCGGTTCCGCCTGTAGCTGTAGCCGTTATGGAAGTAGTTCCTCCGTTTACAGCGATCGTTCCTGCACTTGTGCTTAAAGAGATTGCTGTTGGTTGAGATACAGTAACTGTTGTAGTAGCAGTTGTTCCGGCTGCATCTGTTACTGTATAAGTATATGTTCCTGCATTTACAGTGAATGTACCTGTTCCTGTATAAGGAGTAACACCGCCGGTAGCGCTAACCGTTACTGTAGCCGTACCACCATTACAACTGATCGCAGTTGCTGATGAAGCAGCAACCAATTGAGCAGGTTGTGCAGGCTGTGTTATTGTAATTGTTTGAATAGCCGTACAACCATTCGCATCTTTTACTGTTACAGAATGTGTACCTGCTGCAACAGATGTAAATGTATTTGACGACTGGTATGAACCGCTGTTCAGTTTATAAGTATAACCACTTGTACCGCCACTTGCACTAACTGTTAATGTAGTTGTTCCGCCAAATACAGCGATCGTTCCCGAAGAAAGTACAACACCTAATGCTGTTGGTTGCGTTACTGTGATAGAAGTAGTTTTTGTTGTACCTGCCGCATCCGTTACGGTATAAGTATAAGATCCTGCACTTACTGTGAAAGTTCCTGTTCCTGTATAAGGAGCTGTACCGCCTGTAGCCGTTACAGTTACTGTTGAAGTTCCGCCGTTACAACTGATCGCAGTTGCTGTTGAAGCCGCCGCCAATGTAGATGCACCTGTAACTGTTTCATAGATACCGGCATTTGGAACCGCAGGTACAGGGGTTCCAACAAAGTCTGAATCGATACCAACATCCGTACCCCTGTCAATTGCCGGAGACGCAGTTGGTAAAGTAAGATCCCAGCTTGTAGCACTTGACGCAGTTGTGTTATTAAATACGACTGCACTTGTGCTAACTTCATGACTATTCAAAGCAAGGGCAAACGTACTACCGCCACTTAATTTAAATACCTGGTAATCGTGTGTCAACCTTGATTCACTTGATCTGCAGATTTTTAAAGGATTGGAAATATTGAAAATGTTATTTTTCAAAGTATATACCGTGGTAGCTGTTGGAGAGCCATTGTATAAGAACATGTAGCTATCTACGTTAAGATGGCTGATCGCTTCAGGACTTGTAACACCTGCACCTGCATTCGCACTTCCCTGTGCAAACCTGCTATTGTTTGTTTCTACAACAGTATTATTATAGAACATAACGTTTCCTACCTGGCAGGCAAACGGGCCACTGATATTGCAATAGAACATAGCGCCATTATCAATAAGTTTATTATAAGCGTATAAATTGTTTACTGAGTTTGCAGTTGCACCATTTGCACCAAACTCAGAAAGACCATTACAATCAATAATGGTATTATACATAAATGTATTGTTGCTGCAACTACCGAACATTTCGCAGAATCCACCATTGAAACCAAAGTCTAAAGACTCAGCCCAGCCACCGGTAACATAATTTTCCCTGATTGTATTATAATTACCATCTAATAAAGTAAAAGGATTTGCACCATAATCTTCATAAGCAGAACTACCACCTGTATTCGGTGTGCTTTTAAGATTTTTAAAGTTTGTCATGTTACAATTCTGAACAATATTGTAATCACCAACCAAAACGATACCCATTCCACAAAGTGAAATGTCAACATTCTGAACAGTCCAATGGTTACAACCAACATCAGAACCTAAGTATAAAGGAATACCACAATTGGCAGGAGTAACTTTATTATTGGTAACATCAAGATCAGTAAAATTCAATCCATCAACAACCCAATAATCAACACCAGCAAACCAGAATAAAACCCTGCTTTCTGCAGGAGTTGAACCACCGGTAGGATAAAGGAAAACAGGTTTTGCACCTGTACCATATGAGCCCAATGTGATTGGATTTGTTGCTGTTCCTGATGTAGCATCGTTACCCCATATACCAGCAATAACCGCTTTACCGGTAAACTGGTCGCCGCATTTAAACAGTATCCTATCGCCCGCATGGATGCTTCCGTTATTACAAAAGCTTTCTACTTTACTAATAGATTTCCATGGTGTGGATTGTGACGTACCGTTATTAGAATCATTTCCTGTTGCGGAAACATAATAATCGGTTGCATTTGCGATCCCTGTGAACACAAGTAGTGTTGCAAACAAAAAGGACTTGATGATTAATTGGAACTTCATGGTTTTTCAGGTTTTGGTTGTTACTGGATTTTAGCAGGTGGTTCTGCTTGTTTTAATTTTTTGGTTATTGGATTTTAAATTTTGTGGCCCCGGTTGCTGTTTATTGCATTGGGTCAATAAAATTTTTGATCTGATACGTAATACAACGGGAAATTGTATATGAAATTATACTTGTAGTAGGCAGATAAGCGGTTTCAGGTGTTTGACATTCGGGTTTGAGCAAAAAAAAGGTTGCAATATTATGAAAATCAAAGTTATACACTTGATAAAATAGCACTGTCGGGAATAGTATTGAAATCGTGTAATATAAATACGACACGGTTATAAATATAACATAAATGTAATATCAACGGGTGAAATTATCGGCATATTTGAGCAGGTAAAGGAAGGGCAACTGGTCAATATTTGAAATATTTGGATGCTTTGAAGCCAGTTTTTTTAATAGTTCTGCATCTTTATTGATCACAGATTCCGATTCATTTTCCCGGAAATTCAGCTTGCCTGAGATCATGTAATAAATATTGTTTTCATGCACAAGCTGGCCTGCCGAAACCTGTGATTCATTGGCAATATTCAGGGCCGAAGTGATCCAGAAAATATTGTCCTGTAAATTAACGATCCCCTTCGCATCTTCGCCTGTTTTAATACTGATCATACTCGGGGGACTGGGCAATCGGCTAATGGTATTGATGATATTATTACCCTGGAATTCCAGGTTGTTTACATTGATCTTATACTTCCCGCCGGCACCTACATAAACAAGTTCATCACAATTGATGATGTTATTGTTCAACACTAAAATATTATCCAGTGAAGCATTTTCCATACCGGCAATTTCCATGAAACCATCGCAATTGATCGCAGTATTGTTTTGTATTTTATTGTTGCTGATCAGCGTCCCCGATATTTTTATAACCCCACCATAAAATGTGTAATCAAAACTATTGCCCCAGCAATCTTTAAAAAAACAATTCGAGATCGTATTGTCAGCCCCGCTAATAACGATCGCATTTGCGCCGTAATCGTCGGAACCCCCAACAGTATTCCTGATCATTCTTAAGTTTTTGATATTGCATTTGTCAACCAGGTTCTTATCGCCGTTTATACTAACGCCCGTGCCTACAAGCGAAATGTCCATATTTTTTATTGAAATAAAACTACTGGCGTCAATATCTATCGCCGCAACCACATTGGCAGTATGTGCATGGCCCTCCGGATCCATGGTGTCGTCAGTAATTTCGAAACCATCAATCACCACGTACTGGCTCTTGTTAAGTCTTATTGATTCATACCCGGGTGCTGCATTTGCAGCTTTGAAGATGAAAACGGGTTTTGATGCAGCGCTTCCATAATATGTAAAAACAATGGGGGCATTTACTGTGCCGCTGCAACTGATCACCAGCCTGTCGAAATACAGCTCTCCCCTTTTTAAAAAAATAGTATCGCCTGCTTTAAATTTCTTCATAGACACATTTACGCTGGCTATGGTTTTCCATGGATTGTCTATACTGCCCTTTTCCTTTGTAGAATCAGAAGATGGATTTACATAATAATTCGTGGCCCTTGTAAAAAGTGAACAAAAAACAAAGAGTAAAAAAAAGACTGGCTTCATCTCGGGAAAACTTTGGTAACACAATTTAAAACTTCTGCACAACTTTAAAGGTCAATCCTCGGATCTGTTTTTTTATACAGGTAGTCGGATGCAAGATTGATAAAAATGAATATACAGGCACTTATAAGCACGGCTCCCGTTACAACAGGATAATCCAGTTTTTCAAGCGCATCTACTGTTGTTTTGCCAATGCCCTTCCATCCAAATATATATTCAACAAAAAATGCACCTGCAAGCAATTCTGCAAACCACCCTGTAATGGCTGTAATAACCGGGTTAAGGGCATTGGTTAACGCATGCCTAATAATAACAGATCGCCTGCTTAGCCCCTTTGTGTATGCTGTGCGTATATAATCCTGGCCAAGCACATCCAGCATCGAACTGCGGGTAAGTTGTGTGATGATCGCCAGCGGCCGTATGCCGAGTGTAAATGCAGGAAGGATGAGATTTTTCAGGTTCAGGTATTTTTCGCCTGTCACTTCATCAATTTCAAATAAACTACCGGTTAGGGTTAGCCCGGTGTAAGGGTGCAGAACGGAGCCGAAAAAATAAGCAATGATGATCGCCATAAAAAAAGATGGCGCCGATATGCCGGCGATGCTGCTGAAGATCGCGGTGTTATCTATCCATGAGCCTTTTTTTACTGCGGCAAGCGTACCAAGAGCGATACCTGTAATACATGCAAACAACATGGCGGCAATTGCCAGTATGATCGTTCCGGGTAAAGCTTCCAGCAAAATATTTCCTACTTCTTTTTTGGTTTGATAACTGCGGCCCAGGTATGGGATCTTAATGGCAAACTTTGTTTTACCTCCGAAAAAAAATCCGTTCAGCTCTTTTTTCTCAATTTCTTCTTTTGAATGAAAACTTATTGGGGAAACATCATTTAAATAAAATAGAAATTGTTTCCATTTTGGTTGATCGAGGTAGAGGTCTTTGCGGATATTATCCATCGTTTTTTTATCACCGGTTTGCCCGGCAATTAACCTGGCAGGATCGCCAAAAGCCTGGAACATGAGGAAGATGAGCGTTACTACGCCCAGCAAGACGAGGATTGAATAAAACATTTTCTTAACGATAAACTTCAATGGTAATAATTATGAGTGTGTAATAAGGAATAAGAAATAAAAAATAAGGAATGAGAAAGTGGGTTATGCACTGTATTTTACTTTTTCATTCCTTATTTCATATTTTTTATTTCTTATTTAAATCATTTCACTTCATCAAAATCAGCCCATGACCATTTACCCTGTACCACCGGCCCCTTCATTAAAAATATCGTAGGCGTTGCTCTTGCCGCAGTTTTTATGGAAGTAACATCACATGTTAACAGCTTTTGGTAAACTATTTTATTTTTTTCAAGGAACGCCGATACTTCTATTGTTTGACCTGTTACAATATACAGGTTGCGGTTGCTGGCTGCTGCTTTTTCTGATATGGTTTTGAAATCTGCCAGCCACTCATTCGTATTGCCTGGTAATTGTTTAATGAAACATAAATAATATTCACCGGGCGTATTCAATATCGTTTCGGTTGAATCTGCGCCGCTTGTCGTTGTTAATGAAAAATCATTGATCAGTGGAATATTGTTCTTTCCTTTTTCTACAAGCATTTGTTTGCGATCTGAAAATTTCCAGGTACTGTCTGGCAGCGCTGATACAGGGAATTCTTTTTTTACACCATCTTTTTCGTAAATGAAAACATAATCGTATTTATCAGGTACCGCATCTGCAGGCATTTTCCTTAGTTCCAAAATATTGTTCCCGGCTTTAAAAGGAAGACAATCCTTTGCCGGCAAATGCTTCATTACATGAAACTGTAAATAAAGTGTAAGTGCTGCTGCTACAAAAACAAGTAAGCTATTCATCAATGGTTTTGCAATGGGCGAAATATATTCTGTATTGAATAATATAAAAAAGGCAAAAAGCAGCAACACAATATCTTTTGTAAAAGTTTGCATGGGTGTAAGTGGAATGCAATCACCAAAACAACCGCAGGCTCTTATCTTTCCTGTAAATAAAACAAAACTGGTTAAGAATGTAAAGAATAACATAAGCAATACCAGTATCCATGCTGTAAGTTTCTTTTGCCATCCTGCAAGTAAAGCTACTCCTACTACTACTTCCAATGTGATCATTATGATAGAAAAAGCTACTACATAATGATCAAGTGTATTCATTAGCGATGTTAACGAGGGTGATTGGCCCCATACCTCAAAAAATTCCTGCATTTTATAGGCCAATCCAAGCGGATCTATTGCTTTTACCAATCCTGAAAAAATAAACAGCAGGCCTGTCAAAATGCGTATTATCGTTACTGTTGGTTTCATCTTTTATTTGTTTTGTTTTCCTTCGTCAATAAGTATCAATGCAAATACTGCATAGTTTAGTATATCAAAATAGTTGGCATCTATTCCTTCGCTGATAATGGTTACGCCTTCATTGGAAATGATCTGTTTTATCCGGAGCAATTTTGCAAGGATCAGGTCAACAAAACTTTCCTGGCTCATTTCTCTCCATGCTTCTCCATAATCATGGTTCTTATCAAGCATTAATTTTTTTGCGGCCATTACTTTTGCATCGTAATACGCTTCTACCTGTTTTACCGGTAATTGTTCAGGTTCGTCGCTATTGATGTCAAGCTGTATCAGCCCTATAATGGAATAATTAAGTATTCCTTCAAATTCGCTTTTTATACCGTCTTCTATCTTTTGTTGTTTTTTTTCCTGGATGGTGCGTATGCGTTTTGCTTTGATATAGATCTGGTCCGCAATGGAGATCGTTCTGTATACACGCCATGAAGTACCATAGTCACTTGTCTTTTTTAAGAAAGTATTTTTGCAGCCTCCTATTACCTTGTCGTATTGTTCGCCGGTGGTCATCGTTATTTTACTATTTACCATTAATAATCTGCACTTTTGTGTAATCATTCAAAATTACAATTACTCTGTCAATGTTCACGCTTAACTGTAAAGGAAAAATTTTAAAAATCGATCGGCCGCTTGTAATGGGAATTATCAATGTTACGCCTGATTCATTTTATGAAGGCCATTTGTCTTCTTTCGGCGATGAGATATTAGGATTGGCAAAAAAAATGATCGCAGAAGGCGCAGCTATACTGGATATTGGCGGGCAAAGTACAAGGCCTGGCAGTGAAAGAATATCTGCGGAAGAAGAAATAAAACGCGTTGTTCCCGTTATTAAAAATATACGCAATGCATTTCCCGGCATTTTAATTTCTGCGGATACTTATCACAGTGCTGTTGCTGCCGCAGCAGTTGATGCAGGTGCAGATATCATCAATGATATCAGTGCCGGGGAAATGGACGCAGCAATGATCAGCACTGTTGCATCACTGAAAGTCCCATACATCTGTATGCATATGAAAGGAAGACCGGAAAATATGCATATTGATCCTGTATATGATGATGTGGTTAAAGAAGTGCTTGATTTTTTTATTGCTAAAACAGGTGAATGCAAAAAAGCTGGTATCCATGATGTGATCATCGATCCGGGTTTTGGATTTGGAAAGACCATTACGCATAATTTTAAATTGCTTCAGCAACTGGCAGTATTCAACATACTCGGAAAGCCTGTGCTGGCAGGCCTTTCAAGAAAGAGTACTATTTATAAAACATTAAATATAACGCCTGCTGAAGCGTTGAATGGTACAACTGTTTTAAATACACTCGCCATCAATAATGGTGCACATATACTAAGGGTTCATGATGTAAAAGAAGCAAAGGAAGTGATTACTTTAATGAACGCATACAAAAAACCGCTTCCTGGGTAGAAGCGGTTTAATTCATTTTTAATTTCTTATTTATTAATGAGCCTTATGGCTTGTATCAGCCTTTGGATGCGCTTTCGTCATACTGTCGTTGAAAGCTTTCTGTTTTAGTTTGAACTCTTCCATCTTTTGTTTTTCATCTGCCCTCGCCTTTTCTTTGCTGATGATATCTACTACTTCAACGTCGAACATTAAGATTGCGTCAGCTTTGATCTTGTCTCCCTGTCCATATGGTCCATATCCTAACTTGGAGGGAATATAAAATTTAGCTTTGGCACCTTTGTTCATTAAAGTTAAACCGTCGGTTCAGCCTTGTATCACAAAGGTAGTACCTCCGATACGCTGCTTTGTCATATTTACTTTAAGTGGTTCGGTATGCCCCATTGAACTATCGGTATTGCTGTCGAATACTTTTCCATCAAGGGTTCTTCCTGTGTACTTAACCATGACCACTACATTTGTATCAATATTTGCCCCTGTTCCTGGTTGAATCATTTCAACATAAGTTCCCAATGGTGCTTTTACAGCCTTGATATTATTTTGCGTAAGGTATCCTTCCAGAATTTTAGTATCCTTTATAAGTTGTTCACCTGCTTTTACAGAATCCTTTGCCTGTTTGATTTTCATCTGTGCCTTTACTGCGCTATCTGCTTGTTGCGGATCAGTGAAAATCGTAAGTACTTTTACAGTAGTAAGAAGATAATTTCCTTTCTTAAGCCATTCCGGTGTGCGTCCTCCCCTTGCTTGTGCAATGGCTGAATCTGAAAGCATTCTTAATACCAGGCTATCGTGGTTTCTTAACTTGGATAGTATTTCATAATAAGCAGGAGGCATAGAGGCTGAATCTAATTTTTCTACCATCGGCCCTCTCTCTGTTCTTGAATCTGATAAAAGAGAATCTTTTTTTCCTGTTGAGTAATATTGTCCTACGTGGATCTGCATGAATTGTCCCTGCTTGATCTTTTCGCCACCTCCACCGGAAATAATTTTATATTCTATTCCCTCTTTTCCTTTTTTAAATTCTGTATCCTGGCAACTTGAAAAGGCTACGGCTGCCAACAACATCAGGTAAGAAATTTTTCGCATTGGTTTTATTTTTATTTAGAATTTATAAGTGCTTAATTGATCCCTGTTCTCTTTCATTGCTTTTTTGAAATCTTCTATAACAATTTCAAGCGGTTCTTTACTCTGGCCACCGGCAGCATTAAAATGACCGCCACCACCAAAATATTTACGGGCAAAAGTATTTACATCAAAATTTCCTTTGCTCCTGAATGAACATTTACGCTCTTCTCCCCTGTCGATAATGATGGCAGCAAGTTTTATCCCTTCAATACTTAATGGATAATTTACAAGTCCTTCTGTATCCCCGGTCTTAATATCATACTTTACAAGATCCTGTGCAGGAATGGCAATGAGTGCGGTGTTGTATTCATAAAATACTTCCATCCTGTTCAGCAATACATTGCCGATGAACCTTAAACGTGTCTCTGAAAAATTATCAAACAATGCTTCATGCACAGGGCTGTGTTCAAGACCCTTTTCTTTCAGTTGTGCCACAAGCTTGTGTACACTTGCGGAAGTGGAAGGAAACCTGAAAGAACCTGTATCTGTCATTACACCGGCATAAATACAAGTTGCAACTTCAGCATTTATTTTATCTGCATTTCCTGAACCTGCGATGAAATCATATACCATTTCCGCAGTGGAGCTTTTAGTTGTATCACTAACGCCATAAGAAAATACTTCTGTCTGTGGTTCCTGGTGATGATCGATCAAAATTCTGTCACCCGCGATCGTTAGTAATTTATCAGCCATTCTTTTTGTGCGGCCAAGTGTATTGAAGTCAAGACAGAAGATCCATTCAGCCTCATCCAAAAGACGATTTGCCTTTTCTGTATCCCTTTCATAATCGAGTACGCTTTTGCAACCGGGCATCCAGTTTAAAAACGCTGCCCAGTTTGTTGGGGAGATCACCGTTGCATCATGTCCAAATTGAATTAAGAAATGATAGAGTCCCAGCGTGGAGCCCATTGCATCGGCATCCGGCTTCTGGTGCATGGTTATTACGATCTTTCTTTTGTCGGTTAGCTTCTTGTATATATTATCTATTGATTGCATAAAGGCGGCGCAAAAGTAGGTGGAAAAATCGAAAATGTATTTATTACACGAAGTATAATTGACCTTAACATTTTTTTTAACAAAAAATCTATCATTATTTTAAGTGGTTAGATGCGCTTTTTATCAGCTTTACTGGTTAGCTTTGCGCCCAAAATTAGAAAAATGACCAACAGAACATTTACCATGATCAAACCTGATGCAACTGAAAAAGGAAGTACAGGCGGAATTTTAGAAATGATAAACGCAGCAGGCTTTCGCATTGTAGCAATGAAGATGACCCATCTTAGCAAGGAAAAAGCAGGTCAGTTCTATGAAGTACATAAGGAGCGCCCTTTTTATGGAGAACTGGTTGAATTCATGAGTCGCGGCCCTATTACAGCTGCCATACTTGAAAAAGAAAATGCAGTGGAAGATTTTCGTAAACTTATCGGTGCTACCAATCCTGCCAATGCAGAAGAAGGTACGATCCGTAAAAAATATGCGGCTTCTATCGGTGAAAATGCTGTTCATGGAAGTGATAGCGATGAAAATGCGGCCATTGAAGGAGCGTTTTTCTTTAGCAGGCTGGAGCAGTTTTAGCACACGGCAATCGTCAATCGGCAATAAATACGTGAATGGTGAATGGTGAGCCCTTTGGAGCTTCGCTGTTCACCATTTTTGTATCATTTTTTTTGTATCAATTGATACAAAAAAAATGATACAGATTTAAAGTGCCTGCATTTTTTTGCTGTTGACTAAAGTCAATGGCAATGAATAAAATTCAGTTCAAGGGCTTTAGCCCCATTTCCTTAATTATAAAATTTAACAAGCATCCACTTTATCTATCTTGCATTTGTTTAATATGCAGGTATCACTTACGATTATACGTTATCCAAAAATCTTCATCCCCTTTGCATTTTTAGCAATGGCCATTCACAGGCTTCCGCTATGGCTCAATAAGAAAATAAGTTTTTATAAACTGATGGGTTGTGGGAAGAACGGAACCTTTGATAAAAGACCCGACCTTCAACAATGGGCAATACTTTCTGTTTATGATGAACCTGTTAGAGCTGATAAAAATCTTCTCAAAACCCTATACGGATCCTTTATTTCAGGCTGGTTACATTTTTTTAATTGCGAAGCTTTTACGATATTGTTGTCCCCTATAGAGGGACATGGACTTTGGGATGGAAGGAAAGTTTTTGGAGAGCTGGATAACGGCAATCGTGAATCGGCAATCGGCAATGAATTGATTGCTGTGTTAACTCGAGCCACGATAAGGCTCAATAAGCTCAAATATTTCTGGCAGCATGTGGCTCCCGTTGCTCAAAAAATGAATGTTGCAAAGGGATTTATAACCTCCTTTGGTATTGGAGAATTACCCTGGATAAAGCAGGCAACCTTTAGTATTTGGGAAACAGCTGCAGATATGAAGGCATTTGCTTATGGGGTGAAAGAACATGTGGAAGTGATCAAAAAAACACGTGAACAAAAATGGTATAGTGAGGAGATGTTTGTGAGGTTTAGGATCATAGGTTCAAAAGGTACATTAAAGGGAATTAACCCGCTAAATATGTATGATGTATGATTTTAGATGTATGATGTTTGGGCAAATCATACATCATCTATCATAGATCATACATCTTAAAAACTGCGATGAAAAATATTAAAATATGTATGGCTGTTGTGTAATTTTAGATATATAATGTTTCGGCAAGTCATACATCATCCATCATAGATCATACATCTTAAAAAACTACGATGAAAAATATTAAACTAATAGAAGTTCCTTCAGAGATCGGCGCAGGCACACGTGGCGCCAGCCTGGGTGTGGATGCAATAAAAATTGCGGCACTTGATTTTATGAGCAACTTTTTTATACACTTCCCCTCCGAAAAAATAGAAACACAGAATAATTTATTGTTCGAACCCATTCAATCCCCTTACGCAAAACGTATCCAGGGAGTTCTTACAATGTATGAGCGTATAAGCAAGTCCGTTTGCGACAGTATAAAAAATAATTTCTTCCCGGTATTGCTTAGTGGTGATCATAGTTCCGCAGGAGGTACGATCGCCGGGATAAAAATGGCGAAGCCAAAAAGTAAACTTGGTGTTATATGGATAGATGCACATGCAGATCTTCATACACCTTACACTACGCCTTCGGGCAACATGCATGGAATGCCGCTTGCTACAGCCATTGCAGAAGATAATACTGAGATGAGTGTGCATGAACCAGACGAAAAAACAGTAAGAATGTGGCAACAGCTCAAATCGCTGGGTAAAATAAGCCAGAAGGTTTTACCGGAAGACATCGTGTTTATTTCTTTAAGGGATTTTGAAAAAGAAGAAAAGCACCTGATAGAAAAGCATGGCATGAAAGTGATCACCACAAATGAAGTACGTCGCAATGGTGCTGAAAATGTGAGCCGGAAAGTATTGCGTTACCTCGGTGATTGCACCGATATCTATGTAAGTTTTGATGTGGACAGCCTTGATTCTTCCATATCAAAAGGAACGGGTACCCCTGTAAGCAATGGTTTGCGGGAAAGAGAAGCTGAGGACCTTATCAGTAAATTTATGCAGAACAGGAAGGTTTGTTGTTTTGAGATCACGGAAGTAAATCCAACACTCGATAAGGAGAACCTGATGGCCGAGATCGCCTTTAATATTTTACAACGAAGCGTAAATGTGTTGATGATGAATTAATTTTTTTTTTACTTTTGATGATCACAGGCGAACCGGTTTCAATAACGGTTAACAATTTACTATTGCTAAGAGAAAGTTTACCTATTACCACCTACATTATTTTCTGCAAAATATTTATCATTAGCAGTTTCTAAAAACTGTTTACTATTTAATTTTTACTATGAAAAGTGTTTTATCAACTCTTTTAATATTGCTGTTCATTAATGGTACTGCAAAGACGCAGCAGCTTTCTTATAAGGATAGTATCACTTCATTTCAAAAAAATTACGTTGCTACACATGAAATAGTAAAAGGAAGTGACCGTGATTTTTTTCGTTTTTTTAAACCAGATCCAACATACAGGGTTGTTGCCAGGTTTGAAAAATTACCGGATACAACAGGTTTTATTATGAAAACATCGGGCAGCCGGAAATCTACGTATCTTAGATACGGAATCCTCTATTTTACAATAAACAATATTTCCTTGCACCTCACCATTTATCAAAGCAAAACGTCTTTGCCTGATCCGGCTTACAAAAATTATTTATTTGTGCCATTTACTGATCTTAGTAGTGGTGAAGCCAGTTATGGAGGTGGAAGGTATCTTGATTATTTTATAGAGGATATAAAAAATGGCTATCTTACAATTGATTTTAATAAATGCTATAATCCTTATTGCGCATACGCATCGGGGTTTAGTTGCCCCATCCCACCAATCGAAAATAACCTGCCTATTACCATAAAAGCAGGTGAAATGGAATTTGCAAAAAAACATTGATCTTAATATGCAGACCTCTAAATTATTGATGATCGAGCCGGTGAATTTTACATTCAATCCGCAAACCGCAGTAAATAACACATTTCAAAAAAGCATTGAAGGCAATGTGCAGGAGAAAGCGCTTTTAGAATTTAACAACTTTGTTGATCTTCTGCGGCAAAATAAAATTGATGTTACCGTTGTAAAAGATACAGCCGTTCCTTTTACCCCGGATGCTGTATTTCCAAACAACTGGATAACTTTTCATGAGAACAATAGTATTTTTCTTTACCCCATGTTTGCACCTAACCGCAGGCTGGAAAGAAAATCGCATGTACTGAAGACAATAAAAGAGAAGTTCAAAGTTGATAGGGTGCATGATCTGAGCCAACGGGAAGAAACGGGCATGTTCCTGGAAGGCACCGGCAGTATGGTATTGGATCGTGTGAATAAGATCGCATATGCTGCAATATCGCCCAGGACGCATACTGATACACTGCACGAGTTTTGTGGCATCAGCAACTTCCTCCCGGTAACTTTTTTTTCTTCTGATGAAAACGGGAATGATATTTATCATAGCAATGTTCTTATGTGCATTGGCGAATCATTTGTTGTAATTTGTTTCGATGCCATTAAAGATGAAATTGAGCGGGAAACACTAAAACACCTTTTTGTAAGAACAAATAAGGAGATCATTAATATTTCTTTCGAACAGCTATATCGTTTTGCAGGCAATATGTTGCAGGTAAAAAATGCGGACGGAGAATTATTCCTGCTCATGTCAACACAGGCATATGAATCATTAACAGCAGAACAACTTAAAAAACTGGAATCTTATAACAGGATACTTCATTCACCGCTCGATACGATCGAAGCATGTGGAGGTGGCAGTGCAAGATGCATGGTGGCCGAAGTGTTTAATGACTACAAGTGAGACGTTGATAGGTTTAGGAGTTTATGGGTTTAGATTTGTTCAAAAAAACCGGAGCTCCTAAACTTCTAAACTTATAATCTTCTAAACGAACCATAAAAATGCCGGAAGCTTTCACTCCCGGCTGTGTCCTGTAATCATCAATCGTCAAACAAAACTATCGTTGAGGTTATAAACCTGGTATTTCTTTTTTAGTTCTAAGACTTAAAAGTGTAGGGTCTATTTCAATAGCCTTATCACACATGGCCTGCCCACGGGTCTTCTCTCCTTTCTTCTGAAACGCCATTCCTGCCTGGTACAATGCTTTTCCATCCTTATCATTTATTTCCAGCAGCTTCTGGCAATACGATAATGATTTATCATATTCTTTTTGTTCATAAAAAGCAGACGCCATATCTCTCAGTATATCCTTGTTACCTGGCTTTTTTGCAAGAATGTCTAGTAATAGTTTTTCTCCTTTTTCATAATCGCCACTGTACAAACATGCAAAGCCAAGGTTCTCATTAAAGTCAGTCGATTGTATGTAACCGTTATCTGCTGCTTTTGTAAATGCATTCTTTGCATTTTTATAATCAGCCTGGTTGTAGTACAACAATCCTAATTCATACATCCATGTATTTTTAGCGCCTTCCATTTTGATCGATGCTTCATAATAAGGAAGTGCTTTTTTATACTCTTCCATATCCAGGTAAGTGCGTGCAAGCATGTACGTAGCTTCAGCGTCATTCTGCTTTTTCGATAATGATATTTTTAAGAATCTTTCCGCATCCGGGTAATTCTCCATCTGGTAATGACTCATGCCAAGGATCCGCAATGCATTTTCACATTCAAGACATTTTTGCGCAAATTCAATGGCTTTTGGAAACTGCCGGAAATTATAATATAGATTCATCAGTTCCCTGATAGCATCTTTATCTGTAGGATCGATCTCATTTACTTTTACAAAGCATGCTTTCGCAGCATCCAGTTTTCGCATCTCAAGAAGAACGAGGCCATTTTGCATCAGGGCATCGGTATTCGTGGGATTAAAACTCAGGCACTTCTCAAAGGCCTGTGAAGCTGCTAAATATCTTTTTTGAAATTTTTCGGTTACGCCCTTTTTAAAATAGAACTGAGCACTATCAGGATTTTGTGCAGTTGCAGAAAGGCATACCCATAGGGGTAGTGTGGTAAATAGGTGTTTCATTTAAGGTTGTTTTCAGAGGTACAATAATTCCTAACGGAATATCATAGCAGTTAACGCTGGAACATCTATTATTATTTCACAGATTTTCTTTTTTTTATCTATAGGAATTATACTAAGGTTTTCATTCGTATTTTCCCCTGTGCCCCAATAGTCGATGGAATTGCTGTTAAAGATCTCCCGCCAGTGGTTTTTGCCCTTTACCTGGAGCCTCCAGCCTGTGAATTTCTGTGAAGATAAATTGAGCACAACAAGTATATCCTCCTCCCTGTGCCTGCCTTTTCTTTTATAAGCAACCACGGCCTCATTGCGGTGATCCAGGCTCACCCATTCAAATCCCTTTTGGTCGAACTGGTATTCATACAATGCGGGTTCATTTTTATACATGTGATTGAGATCTCTTACACAATGTTGCATTTTATTGTGAGAATCATGTTGAAGCAGTTCCCAATCCAGTTCTGATTTAAAGTTCCATTCCGTGGTTTGTGCAAATTCATTTCCCATGAAAAGTAATTTTGCTCCCGGGTGCGTATACATGTACGAATACAAGAGGCGGAGGTTGGCAAATTTTTCTGCTTCATAGCCCGGCATTTTATAGATCATCGGGCTTTTGCCATGAACCACTTCATCATGGCTCAGTGGCAACATGAATTTTTCATCATAAAAATACATGATGCTAAAAGTAAAATCATCCTGCGCAGCTGGCCGTTTGTTATGCGACTTCTTAAAATACCTGAATGTGTCGTGCATCCAGCCCATCATCCATTTCATTCCGAAACCAAAACCATTTTTTCTTACAGATCTTGTAATGCCCGGCCAATCAGACGCTTCTTCTGCAATGGTTTGCGTATCGGGGAAATCGTGGTAAATAACCCGGTTCATTTCTTTTAAAAATGAAATGGCTTCAAGGTTTTCATTGGTGCCATGTATATTGGGTTCCCACTCGCCTTCTTTCCTCGAGAAATCAAGTCGTATGATCGAATTGACCGCATCTACACGAATTCCATCTGCATGGTATTTATTGAGCCAGAAATGAGCACTGCTGATGAGGAAGGATCTTACTTCTCCCCTGCTGTAATTAAAAATATAACTGTTCCAGTCGGGATGAAAACCCTTACGCATATCATTGTATTCGTAAGTATGTGTTCCATCAAATTTATAAAGTCCGTGTGCATCATTGGGAAAATGTGAAGGCACCCAATCAAGTATAACACCAATACCATTCTGGTGAAGCAGTTCTACCAGGTACATAAATTCTTCGGGTGTGCCAAAACGTGAGGTAGCCGCAAAAAAACCTGTTCCCTGGTAACCCCAGCTGCCATCGAAAGGATGTTCCATTACGGGCATGAATTCAACATGCGTGAAGCCCATTGCTTTTACATATGGCACCAGTCGTTCTGCGATCTGGGCATAGGTGTTGAAAAGACTGTCGTTGTTCTTTTCCGGTCGCATCCAGCTGGCAAGGTGAACTTCATAGATGCTCCAGGGCGCATTGAGTGCATTGTGTTTTTTGCGGTTGTGCATCCATTCCTGGTCGTGCCATTGTTTTTCAAAATACCAGGTAATAGAAGCCGTGTTTGGCCTTAACTCGCTGTATAGCGCAAAAGGATCGGCTTTTTCTGTTTCAATGCCTTCGTAACCGGTAATATGGTATTTATAAAGCGTACCCTTTTGTAAACGGGGAATAAATCCTTCCCAAATACCTGATTTGTCAAGCCTTACAAATAAAGGATGAATATGTTTTTTCCAGCCGTTGAACTCACCAACTACAGCAACAGCCGTTGCATTGGGCGCCCATACAGCAAAATAGAAACCATCGGTATCCAGTACACGTAAATGGTGGCTGCCAAATTTTTCATACGCAGTATACAAATGCCCGTGCTTAAACTGGTGAATGTCTTTATCAGTAAAAAAGGAATAATTCCAGACTAGCTTTGTACTGTCAATAAAATGTTCGTCTTCGTAAGCCATCTTTAAAAAATTATTGCCGCCTGTAAAAAAGTTGATTTAACGTAAAATTATAAATAGTTAGTTTGCATTCAAGCCATAATATACCAATTTTATTAACTACACCCGACAAAACTAACACATGCATAAAAAAATAGGAGTATTAAGTGTTTTTCTTCTCGTTTTCGGTTTTTCGTATTCGCAATCATCAAAGATCAAAGGTAGCGTTAAGGATACGGTTGCTAATATCCCGGTGTATAATGCAGTTGTGGCATTGCTTACGCCTAAGGACTCTGTTTTAAAAAGTTTCACAAGGACAAAACCGGACGGTTCATTTAACCTCGAAAATATCCCACAAGGCAAATACATCATGATGGTAATGCAGCCAATGTTTGGGGATTATGTCGAGGATATTGAAATAAATACTGCAGAGCAAACATTTCCGGCCATCCCACTTACTTCAAAGAGTAAATTATTGGCAGCGATCATCATTAAAAGTGGCAGCCCGATAAAGATCAAAGGCGATACTACCATTTATACTGCAGATAGTTTTAATGTAAGTGCCAATGCAAATGTGGAAGAACTACTAAAAAAACTTCCGGGGATAACGGTTGATAAGAACGGGGAGATAAAGGCAATGGGCGAAAAAGTAGAAAAAGTTTTGGTGGATGGAGAAGAATTTTTTGGCGATGACCCGGGCATGGCCGTAAAGAATTTAAGGGCCGATGCTGTTAAAGAGGTGCAGGTATTTGATAAAAAAAGCGACCAGGCAGAATTTACTGGTATCGATGACGGGAAGACGCAAAAAACGATCAACCTGAAACTGAAAGAAGATAAGAAGACGGGTTATTTTGGGAAGATAGATATTGCAGGAGGTTTGCAAAAAAATATAGATGATCGTTACAATGGCAACCTGATGTTTGGAACATTTAAAGGGAAAAGAAAATTGGCCGCATTCTTACTCACAGGAAATACAGGACAGGATGGGCTTAGCTGGGAAGACAGCCAGAAATACGGAGGTGGTAATGATAATTTCAGTATGAACCTGGATGATGATGGTGGTGGTATGATGTGGATGTGGAACGGCGGCTCAGCTGATGATGAACCTTATGTAAATACAGAAGACGGGTTCATTAAAAATATCAATGCCGGCCTAAACTATAATAACAAATGGAACGATAAGCAAACATTAACTTTTACACCAAAGTATAATGAGCAGGATTACACAAATACCAAGAAAACACTCACGCAACAGCAAATTGAAAATACCACGTTGAATTCTGTTGCAAACGATATCAGTAATATTAAAAGAAACAATTTTAAAACAAAACTGATCTATGATGTAAAAATTGATTCGGCCAATACTTTGAAGTTAACGGCCAATGCTAATTTTTATCACAACGAGAATGAAATAATTAGTTATTCAGAAACCAATAATACAGATGCAACAAAAATAAATACAAGAAGCGCCATTTCCAGGAATAATAATGATAAGTATGCATTGGCTGGCAACATTATTTTTAAACACAAGTTTAAAAAGGCGAGGCGTACTTTTTCATTTACTGCAGACTGGAACCAGCTAAATACGGATGGCATTAATTATTCTCAAAGTAGCAACCTTGTTTTTTTACCCACGCCGGATCAACAACTGATTGATCAAAAAGTTGATGTTGACAAATCTACTCAGAAGATCACCAGCAAGCTTGTTTACACTGAGCCATTGGGCAAAAGGCACGCGTTGGAAATAGGTTACCAGCTTAGTTATAATTATGGAAATAATAACCAGGTAACTTATATCAAACCGTCTGTAGATGCTAAAGAATACAATGTGCAGGTAGATACTTTGACAAATAAATTCAGGACGATCATATTAGTAAATACCCCTTCTGTGAAACTTAATTACAGCTACAAAAAGATCAAATATAATTTCGGTGCCGGTTTTGGATTTACCAACTATGATCTTACTGACCAGACATTTAATAAAGACTATACGAGGAATTATACCAATTTCTTTCCATCAGCAGGATTTACGTATAATTATAAATCCAACCATAGTTTTAGAATAAACTATACAGGAAGCACCAGCCAGCCGACCGTAAATCAACTACAACCACTAAGGAACAATAATGATAAGTTTAATCAATACATTGGTAATCCTGATCTGAAACCTTCTTTCGCCAATTCATTTAATATCCAGCATAACGGATACAATTTTATTAAGGAAATGTGGATGTACCAATCTCTCAACATTACAGTAACCAGTAATTCATTTACGAATAATATTTTCATTGATACAGCCACCGGCGAAAAAATAACACAACCTGTGAATACGAATGGCAATGTATCTATGTGGCTTTACGCAGGAATTGGAAAACAAAGGCTAAAGAAATTGTTTAACCTTGGGTTAAACATTGGACCTTATTTAAATTATACCAGGACATCCAACTACCTTAACAGTAAAAAAAGCATTTCAAATATTCTTGGTTCAGGCCTGAATGTAGGGGTAAATAAATCAAAGGATAAAAAATATGATTTTTCAGTAAATAATGATATTGGTTTTAATAATAATAAAACTACTGAAAGTCCCAGTGATCATTACCTGACATATACACTCAATGTAAATGCAACCGTTTATTATAAAAAAGTATGGTCACTTGGATCTGATTTCCAGTTTTTCGCCCGCCAAAAAACTGGTGAGTTTGACAACGGGATCAATACGTCATTGTGGAGTGCCAAACTTCAGCGTACATTTAAGAACAATGAGTTTACAGCCTATATTAAAGTAAGGGATATCCTGAACCAGAATATCGGTATCGACCGTAATTTTTTCGGAAATACATTTACCGAAACACAGAACGATCGTTTGAAAAGATATTTCCTCGTAGGTTTTGCATGGGATTTTAAAAACAAAGCCAAGAAAAAATAAAACCAACCATTAAAAAGAACGAAATGAAGATCAAAATATATTTCATAGTTGTTTTATTAATAGCTGTTCAGCAATTACAGGCGCAAACATTTATTAATAAAGCTGTTATCGAATACGAGGTAAAGACCAATATTAAAAAAACAATGGGCTCGGGTGTGTGGGAAGAAATGATGAAAGATGCGATGCCTACTTTTAAAACAGGTTATTTTAACTATACGTTTGCCAATAATAAAAGCGTATATAAATTTGATCATTGGGACCCGAAAATGAAGATGCCGGAGTGGTATACAAAAAGCGATGAGGAAGAACAGTATTATGTAGATTTCAATACAAATAAAGTTAATATCCAAAAGAATATTTTCGGTTCCAATTTTAACCTGGAAGACTCAATTCCTGTTATTCAATGGCGCTTGTCGAATGAGAACCGTGTAATTGCAGGTTATAATTGCAGGAAAGCCGTTGGCAGGATCATGGACAGTGTATATGTTTTTGTTTTTTATACTGATGAGATCACGATATCAGGCGGCCCGAGTTCGATAAATGGTTTACCAGGAATGATATTAGGTATGACCATCCCACGTATGTATACTTCATGGATAGCTACGAAAGTTACTGTTGATAAAGTTGAAGAAAAAGTGATCGCACCTATAACAGCGAAAAAATATTTTACCAGGGCTTCATTCAGAACCATGCTGGATGAGCGTACCAAAGAATGGTTCAGTGAAGATGATCCTGATTCAAAGAAATGGATCGAGCAGTTTCATTGGAGAACACAATTGTAAGAGGCTGAAAGATTTAAAAGTTGAAAGGGTTGATAAAGGAGTACTCCCTTATCAACCCTTTCAACTTTTTAACATGTAAACTTATTCAATTACAAACCCATCCGGGATAATCGCCCCCTTCTTGATCACAACAATCCCGTCCTTCACCGTGTACAATCCATGGTCTGCATCCGGCAAATGAGCGCCGCCATTAATGTTAACGTTATTGCCTATACGACAATCCTTATCTACAATTACATTCGTCAGGTTACAATTGTCACCAATACCCAGTTTTGGAATGCCCCTTTCATAATTGTAAGCAATCTCTTCAATGGTCTCATAAGAATCATTGCCCATGATATAGCAGCTAACAATTGAACTACCCGCTCCTATCCTGCTCCTGATACCAACAACAGAATTGATTATTTTGTGTCCATGTAAAATTCCTCCTTCTGCAAGAATGGTATGATCAAGCGTAGTACCACTGATCTTTGATGGCGGAAGCATTCTTGCCCTTGTATACACCATGTTCGTATTGTCGAATAAATTGAATGGTGGTATATCGAGTGTAAGTGCAAGATTGGCCTCAAAGAAA
This sequence comes from Ferruginibacter sp., assembly GCA_047601875.1. Taxonomy (GTDB): domain Bacteria; phylum Bacteroidota; class Bacteroidia; order Chitinophagales; family Chitinophagaceae; genus Ferruginibacter. The sequence goes on from JASGIL010000001.1 coordinate 5,262,575, forward strand.
GAATGAATATTTCCAATATCGGTCCAGTAACCGTCGTACTGGTAACTGATCACTTTGTATTTATTGATGGCATCAGGAATGATCTCTTTACCAAAATCGGTTGCATCTTTCTTTTCTTTTTCCAAAAGATCAAACAATAATTTCCTGTTGAATATATAAATGCCCATCGATGCCAGGTAGATCCTTCCATGTATCTGCATGTCTTCACCTGTATTGCTTGTCCACAATGGTAATAAAGACCGATCAGGCTTTTCGATGAACGAAGTGATCATATGTTCTTCATTCGATTTTAAGATACCAAATTCTGGTGCATCTCTTTCACCAACAGGAATGGTAGCAATAGAAATATCGGCGCCGTTCTTTTGATGGTTATCGATCATCTCACCAAAATCCATCTGGTATAATTGATCACCACTGAGTATAAGAATGTATTCAAAATCATTTTTCTCAATATGCTTCAGTGATTGTCTTACAGCATCCGCTGTTCCCTGGAACCATCCCGGGCTATCGGGTGTTTGTTCGGCAGCAAGTATATCTACAAAGCCATTGCTGAAACCGCTGAACTGGTAAGTATTTTTTATGTGTTTGTTCAGCGATGCCGAATTGTATTGCGTGAGCACAAACATCCTGTTAATATTACTGTTGATGCAATTTGAAATGGGAATATCCACGAGGCGGTATTTCCCTGCTATTGGCACTGCAGGTTTACTTCTTGTTGCAGTCAAAGGATACAGCCTGCTACCTGCACCACCGCCTAATATTACTGCGATCACTTGTTTGCTAGTCATAAAATTTATTTATAAATGGAATTATAGAGGTCAATGTATTTTTCTGCACTTGTTTCCCAGCTATTGTTTATCTCCATCATTCTTTTCCTTACCTCAGCCAGTTTTTTTGTATTCTTATATAATTCAATACCCCTGTTGATCGAATATACAATGTCTTCCACACTTGCGTTGTTAAAACATATACCATAACCACCTTCGTCACCATAATCAATTACCGTATCTTTTAATCCTCCAATGCTGCGTACAACCGGCACCGTTCCGTAGCGCATGGCATACATCTGGTTAAGGCCACAGGGTTCTACCCTGCTTGGCATTAAAATAAAATCTGCACCGGCATACATCTGGTGGCTCAGCTTTTCATTGTATTCGATCTGGGAATGATAATAACCAAACCACTGAAGTGTGATCGCCTGCAATGCATGTTCTACTGATTTTTCGCCACTACCGAGTATTAAACAATTGAATTTATCTGTTGCCTGTTCAAAAGCCTGTGTTATTGCTGCCGGTAAAAGATCGGCTGCTTTTTCATTTACTAGGCGGCCGATAAAAATAAAGAGCGGGTATTTAATGTCAAACCCAAAATCATCACATAGTTTTTTCTTATTCAGGTTCTTTCCTTTTTTAAGATCTTCTATGCTGAAATTATCGAGTATATAAGTATCTTTTTCCGGGTCCCATACGCTGTAGTCAATACCATTTAAAATGCCGGAGCATTTTCCCTGTTCATAGTTGAATAAATTTTCAAGCCCATTGGCAGCATACATCATTTCGTTCATATAGCTCGGGCTCACAGTAGATACCTTATCGGCACACTTTACACCACAGGCAAGCGGGTTGATCGTATTGTCCCAATCCAACATGCCCCATTTCCATGTATCCCACGCCGGTAGGTAGCCTACTTTATCCCAACCCATCCAGCCCTGGTATTGGGCATTGTGTATGGTCAATACTGTACGTATGTGTGCAAGGTGCCTGTATCCAAAACAATATTGCATCATAAAAGGGATCAGCGCCGTATGATGATCATGAACATGAATTACGTCAGGATGGTGTTCCCATCTGCTGAGCCATTCGGTAACGGATATCTGAAAAGCGACAAACCTTTCCGTGTCATCATCATAACTATAGATCCTTTCACGGTCAAGCAATCCGTAAATGTCCACGCAATAGAGATCAAAGCCAAGTTTGTTACTAACTTCCTTAATAATGGTAAAATCAAAGTTCATTGATCCCATATTGAAATTACCTTTATGCACCGTTTCCCATTCATTGTTATAAAGAAACTTTGTGCGGTGCATGGGCATCACCACTTTGGCAATATGCCCCAATTGCTGCTGGTACTTGGGCAATGCACCTACAACATCTGCAAGCCCGCCGGCTTTTGCCATGGGGTAACATTCGGCACTAACGTGTAAAATTTCCATATGCTGGTTTAATCTTTAATGAATTTAAGGAGGATATTTTTAAAAACAAATATTAGATTTTAAAATGGTCGGTTGCTATACATTCAAACTAATTTTTATCGTGATTGAAATTCTTGGTATTTTCATTGCATAAACCAACTAACTATGGCAATTGCGCAAACCAATACCTCTTCCACAACACAACAACCTACGACAACCCCAACGAACTATGGTGCATTGAGCACATTGGTTACCGTATTTTTCTTTTGGGGATTTATTGCAGCCGGTAACAGTGTCTTCATCCCTTTTTGTAAACATTATTTTAAACTCGACCAGTTTCAGAGCCAGCTGATCGATTTTGCTTTTTATACAGCTTATTATATCGGAGCATTGGCACTTTTTGCCTATGGTTCTTTTGGCGGCAAGGACCTTGTTGGAAAATGGGGTTATAAAAAAAGTATTGTCTATGGTCTTCTTTTTTCAGCACTTGGTGCTGCAGCGATGATCATCGCCGTGAATACAAACACATTTGCCGGCATGCTGGCAGGATTATTTATTGTAGCATTAGGCTTCTCTTTACAACAAACAGCTGCACAGCCATTCGCCATTTCACTCGGAGATCCTGCTACAGGTACCAGTCGCGTTAATCTTGGCGGTGGTATTAATTCATTTGGTACAACCATTGGACCCATCGTTGTTGCCTTTGCGTTATTTGGTACAACAGCAGCGATTACAGACGATCAAATTGCAGCCCTGAGCCTTAGTAAAGTGATCACATTGTACACATGTGTAGGTGCATTGTTCATTGGTGCCGCTGCTTTATTTTATTTTTCAAAAAAGGTACCCGCAGGCATTTTGGTTGAAAGTGTTGAAAAAGCCAATAAGGCTTTGTATATGCTGCTCATCATGACAGGCCTGCTCATTATTATGTTTGTTCCTGTTTTTAATAGTTATAAAACAGATATGACCAATGCAACAGAAGATGCAATAAAATCAATGAATCAATACAGGCTCCGCTGGTTATTGGGTGCATTGGCCATTGTAGTGATCGGCTTACTTGCATCTAATATGAGTGCAAGAAGTAAACCTGAAGGTTGGGGAGCTATGAAATATCCTCAATTGGTATTGGGCATGCTTGCCATATTCGTTTACGTAGGTGTTGAAGTTGCTATCGGAAGTAATTTGAGCGAATTGTTGAAACAACCCGATTTTGGCGGCTTTCAATCATCTGAAGCAGCTCCATATATTTCTATGTATTGGGGAAGTTTAATGATTGGCAGATGGGCAGGTGCAGTGAATGCATTTACGCTTTCAAAAAATTCAAAAGTATTGTTACAGGTAATTGTTCCACTCATCGCATTTGGGGTGATCATTGGTGTGAACAGTATTGCTAAATATGATATGACAAAGCTGTATTATTATATCGTATGTGTATTGATACAAATTGCAGCTTTTTATTTCAGCAATAATAAACCGGCAAGAACACTAATGATCTTTGGATTTCTTGGCTTGATCGCCATGATCGTTGGAACACAAACAAGCGGCATTGTTGCAACGTATGCTTTCCTTAGCGGCGGATTATTCTGTTCCATTATGTGGCCATGTATTTTTGCTTTGTCTATCGCGGGCCTTGGAAAATATACAACAGAAGGATCTGCATTTCTTATTATGATGATACTTGGTGGTGGTATCATTCCTCCTATACAGGGAAAAATTGCAGACGTTATCGGCATTCACCAGTCTTATTGGATACCGGTTGTATGTTTTGCATACCTGGCATTCTTTGCCATCGTTGTAAAAGGTATTCTGAAAAAACAAGGCATCGACTATGATGTAACAGACAATGCTGCCGGACATTAATTTGATAAATTTTAATAAACAGTGATGAAAGAAAAATATGCAATTGGCATTGATATAGGCGGTACAACAACCAAGTTTGGTATTGTTGACAGGAATGGACATATACTCGAACAGGATCGTATGAAAAGCAATGAGCATGATGCGGTAGAAGATTTTATTGATGAATTGTATGAGAAGCTGAGTCCAATAATAAAAAATGTAGGCGGTGTTGCTAACATTGCTGGAATCGGCATGGGCGCCCCCAATGGAAATTACTACAGGGGTACGATTGAGTATGCTCCCAATTTAAAATGGAAGGGCATTATTCCCATTGCTGAATTAATCTATAAAAAATTCAACCTTAAAACAAAACTTACCAATGATGCCAATGCTGCAGCAATGGGAGAAATGATGTATGGTTGTACAAAAAACGTAAAACATTTTATTACGATCACATTGGGTACAGGCGTAGGAAGCGGTATCGTAATAGATGGCAAGATCGTTTTGGGGCATGATGGATTTGCAGGTGAATTGGGTCACACCATCATTCGTCCCGGCGGAAGATTGCATAAAAGTACGGGTATGCATGGCAGTCTTGAAACATATGCGTCGGCTACTGGTGTACGTGATACGGCGATTGAATTGCTTACCAGGCATCCCGAAGAGCCAAGCCTCTTGCGTGATTATAGTATCAATGAACTCACCAGCGAAACCGTTTATCAATGTGCCATGCAGGGCGATAAAGTTGCCAACGAGATATTTGAATTTACGGGACAGTTATTGGGAGAATCACTCGCAAATTTTGTTATGTTCTCATCACCGGAAGTGATCGTCCTGTTTGGTGGACTTACCAAAGCAGGCAATCTTCTTTTAAATCCTACTAAAAAGCATATGGAAGCGAACCTGCTTCCTATTTTTCAAAATAAGGTAAAAATTATTTTTAGTGAGTTGAAAGAATCAGACGCTGCGATATTGGGTGCAAGTGCGTTGGTGTGGGAAGATTAGGAAATGTAAAAGTTTATATTTTGTAAAATATAAGCATTAGGAACCGTAACCTGCTTTTATGAGAATTATAACTGCTCCTCAAAAATTTATTTTTGTTTTATTCCTGTGCATGCTGTTTTCATTTGTTTGCCATGCACAATCTACCGGCATAAAACAACTGGATGATGGCCTTTCCCTGTTAGCACGAGGGAATGATAGAAGTGCTGTTACACTATTATTAAAAGCAGTGAAACAATATCCTGCTAATTATGTAGCCAATTATAACCTTGGCCTCGCCTTCATGCATCTACGATCATTTGATTCAGCCCTTCTCTATTTCAATACTGCAATTGTAATAGATCCTGCTATTTCTGTTGCCTATGCAAACAGGAGCATCTTATATTTTGAATTGAAAGATCTCAAAAAAGCAGAAGCAGACGGAAGAAGGGCTGTAAAATTAAAACCGATCAAAGCAGAGTCGTACAGTAACCTGGGATTTATTTTGGCTGAACAAAAAAAATATGACGAAGCAATCCCGTTACTTGATACAGCCATTTCAATCGATAAAACATTTAGCGATGCGTATTTAAATAAAGCTTCGGCATTGCATGAGATGAACAGGGATGAAGAAGCGATTGAAGTTTTAAACATGATCATTCCCTATAAGCCGGCAAAACTGGATCAATTATATATAAGCCGTGCAGCTGGATATTTTTCAATTGGCGATTACCTGAAAGCACTGGAAGATTGTGATAAAGCGATCCGGTTAAATGACAAAGATGCCGGGGCATATATACTAAGAGCGAAAACAAAGGATGTACTTGATGACGACCTTTCTGCTATTGAAGATTGTAATATGGCTATCAACATTCAACCTGGCAATGCTGAGTTTTACTATGAGCGTTCGATACGTAGATTTGATATGAAAGATTACGAAGGAATTATTTCAGATTGTAATAAAGCAATTTCATTGAACCCAGCCTATTACGTTGCGTATGTGCAAAGAGCAAATGCATACGATTACCTGTCAAAGTTTGAAGAGGCAGGCCTTGATTATGATAAGGCAATTTCGCTGGAACCTCAAAGCTTTATTGCATACCGTGAACGTGCCAGTTCTGCTATTCATCAAAATGATATAAAAACAGCGCTACTCTTTATTGATAAAGCATTAAAGATAGAACCTGGGGACACTTATCTCCTTAATAATAAAATTGCCCTTCAGGTTAATTCAAAAGATTATAATGCTGCTTTATTGGTACTTGATCAATGTATAAAGACAAGTAAGGATTCAGTTGGATTATTATACATACAAAAAGCAGCCATATATGATAGCATGGGTAATCCGGAAGCCGCTTGTAAAAATGCTTTTGAAGCTTTGAAACAGGGAGCCGGAGATGGATATTATTTTATCCAGGAACACAATTGCAGAACATTTAAAGAAGAACCAATTGTGAAAGCATTTCCATTCATAAAACAATCAATTGAAAAAAGGAATATCGGGAATTATTATGCAGAAATAGAAGCGCTCAATCGGGTAATAGAATTGTTGCCTGATTCGGCTGAAGCTTATTATAACCGCGGTATCGCCAAACGGCATATGAATAAATTTGATGATGCAATCCGTGATTATACAAAAGCCATATCATTAAGATCAAAATTTCCTGAGGCTTTGGTAAGCAGGGGCATTTCCAGGTCGCTTTCAGGTGATATAGATGGGTCAATAGCAGATTACCTGCTTGCAATGAAAACCGATTCCACCTATGCGATGGCTTATTATAATTATGCCAATGCTATTGAAGTAATAGATAACGATATTGAAAAAGCTATTGCATATTATTCAAAAGCAATTCAATTTGACAGGAAATATGCAAAGGCTTATTTGCATAGAGGAGGATTGTACATACAGCTTTCCAAAAAAGAAGAAGCCTGCAGGGATTTTAATAAGGCTTATGAACTGGGATTGGTGGAAGGAAAAGGACAGGCATTGTTGTATTGTAAATGAAATTAGCAATAAGGAATAATTAATAATGAATAAGGAATTAAATAACATTAAAAGTAAAAGCCTCTGTAATTATCAGAGGCTTTTACTTTTTTATTTCATATTCCTGATTTCTTATTCATTATTTTTTTCTTCCTGCCATTTACCTCTTCCCCACCCTTGAATAACATGTTTCTCACTATGATAAGAAGATCTTACCAGTGGACCACTTTCTACATAATCAAATCCCAACTGGTAACCGATCTCACGATACTCAGCAAATTCATCAGGATGAATAAAACGATCAACTGGTAAATGATTTTTTGTTGGTTGCAGGTATTGACCAATGGTTACAACATCAACGCCGCTGTTATATAAATCCTGTAATGTTTTTACAACTTCTTCTTTTGCTTCGCCGAGACCAAGCATAATACCACTTTTTGTGCGCATGCCGCCTACTTTCAGGATCTTGAGCGTTTCCATACTTTGCCAGTATTTTGCTTGTATGCGTACCTGTCTTGTAAGCCTTTCTGTTGTTTCAATATTGTGGCTCACTACATCCGGTGCCGCATCAATGACCCTTTGAATATTTTCTTTTTCTGCTTTAAAATCGGGTATAAGTGTTTCCAGTGTTGTTTGCGGATTTAAAGCATATACTGCCCTGATGGTATTTTGCCAGATGATGCTTCCGCCGTCTTTCAGTTCATCCCTGTCTACCGAAGTAATAACGGCATGTTTCACCTTCATCAAATGTATTGCTTCGGCTACACGTTGAGGTTCGTCCCAGTCAACAGCATCAGGGCGGCCCGTTGCAACAGCACAAAATCCACAGCTCCTTGTACAAATATTACCAAGGATCATAAATGTGGCTGTACCTGCACCCCAGCATTCGCCCATATTCGGGCAATTGCCACTCTCACAGATCGTATGTAATTTATGAGTATCTACCAGGTTTCTTACATGTTTGTATTCTTCCCCGATCGGAAGTTTTACCCTGAGCCAGTTCGGTTTTTTTATTGCAGGAATTTGTTCTTCAGTTGTTCCACACGCCATTTCAAAAAATTTAATTGCTATGCAAATATAAAACTATAAAATGTAAGCAGGAAAAAGCGCAATCATTGATGCGTAGCGCATAGACGTATTAAATCATTTTCTTTTGCCAAATATGATGGAAACATATGCCGAAAAGAAAAAATGATATGCTTTATTACGTGCCATTTGAGGGATCGACTTGCTATAATATTCTCCCATTACACCTACTTCTATTGCGTTTACCATCTCATTGTATTTACCAAAATCAAAACGAAAAGCAGATTTCAGGTATACACCGGGAGTGAGCTTCATTTTGTCCCAGCCTTTACTAAGGTTAGGTCCACCCAATACGGGGCCGTTTAGGAAAACACCTCCCGTGCTATCATTTGGATCAAAGCCAACGTATTTGGTTGCGCCAAGTGTGTCATCCTGCACTTCGAGCAGGTAAGGACGCAATAACCCCGCTACAAATCCTCCCCCAACATTTGCCGTTATGCTAACCCCGTTTTTATTGCCTTTGTTTCCCAAAAGGAATTGTTGTTGTACACCAAGTTTTACGGGATAAAAGAAATTTATTTTACCATAAATAAGCGGGCTGGTGGCTCCGTAAAAATCACTGGGATTTTGTTGCTTCTCTTCTTTAGGATGTTTGCGTTCCGCAATATCCAATTGAAAAAGCAATGCTTTCTTAACAGAACGGGCTCTTGCTATTTCTAAAAAACCTCCATAACCATCTGTTGTTAATTTTATACCAAACACTGTATGCTTCCTGTATTTGATCACGCCTTCTTCTTCCTGTTTGGCAATGGCGCTGATGCGTAATTTTCTTTCTTCTTTCCTGGTAGATTTAGTAGGTTTTGCTTCCTGGGCCATACAAGGTAAGATGATGACTACGGTTATAAAAAGCAAAAATAGTTTCTTCATGTATCCTGTTTTCGAAAGTAAATTTATGTAAAAATACTGTGTTATACTTAACTTAGATTCAAATATAAAGCGAACTGCTGCACAGTTCCCGGTTAATATTAAAAAAATGAGATATGACAGCAAGTGTAGTTTATAAAGGAGATCTTCGTTGTGAATGTACCCATCTTCAAAGCGGTACTGTTATAGAAACAGATGCACCTACTGATAACCGGGGAAAAGGAGAAAGATTTAGTCCTACTGATACGCTCTGTGTATCGCTTGCTACCTGTATGATCACCACCATGGGTATTCGTGCAGGTGATATGAACATCGATCTTAGCGGAACCAAAATAGATGTTACTAAATACATGCTTGCCGATCCTCGTCGCGTAGGAAAAATAGAAGTTACATTACATCTCCCCGATTTGCAATTAAAAGAAGACGACAGGCTTTTTCTTGAAAAAATTGGCGATAACTGCCCGGTGATGAAGAGTATTCACCCGGATCTGCAGGTGGTTGCAGAGTATAAATGGGGAAGTTAATTTTATTTTGATTTCACGCAAAGGCCGCAAAGATCTTTAGAGGTTTTAATCTTTAAATAAAAATTTTAAATCAATAATATCCCTTTGCGTACTTAACGAAACTTAGCGTCTTTGCGTGGGACCTCCTTCAAAATACTATTCCCAATTGCACATTGCAAACAACGCTTCTGATCACAATACTCATTCTTCAATTGTATCAATGCCTGCGAATCGAAAGCTGAATTGTTTTTTATTCCAAGCAATTCATATCCTTTTGTGATCCTGTTATTTTCAGCAGCAATTTGTTCCATCCATCGCATGGCCTTATGCTTAAATGTTTCTTTGCTATTAAAATAACCATAAGCATACAGCATGGGTATAACGGTATTGATAAAAAGATTATGGATCATTTCTTTCCCCAATGTTTTCTTTTTGAATGTACCTGCTTCATCAAATACATAATGATAATGCCAGTAATCATTGGCAGTGATATCGAATAATTTTTCAGCCTCCCTTACTTCGGCGGTCTCTTTTATATTATCAAACAAATGACGGCTCTCATGTACCATCATTGCAAGTTGCGCCAACCTGATAGTAGGAAAATTTGCGGGACGCATTCTTAAAAAATACAAGGGAAGATGAACAGGTTTTAATTTATATTTTTTCTGCAGGAAACTATATTCCTTATAAAGCATAATGGGATAATCTTCTTCGAAATTTGGACCAAGTAAACCTGCCTGCCCCATGAGCAATGCTTCCAGTTGTATTAACTGATTCTTATGTTTTGCAAGCAGGTTAAGCGGAATACTTTGAGCGATCTTTTCAAAAGTATCGCAGTTGATCTTTACGCCAAAATTGCGGGCAAGCACCCACCAGAATGTTTCTTCCCAATGTTGCTTGTTGTTTTTGAGCAACGTTTCAATGTAGATCACTTTTTGTTGCAACCTTTCTACCAATAAGCTTTCTTTCCATTTTGTAATTACGAGTTCATTGATCTCATGCAGGTGTTTTTCACAGGGAATAAAATATTGCGCCTGCATCAGTTCTTCATACTTTCCCAATAATAATTTTGAGACCCTGTTCTTAAGTTCCAGTGTTGGAAAAGGCAATTGCAGGTTGATATCATCGTTCCACACAACATGTAAAATAACATTGTTGTAATTTTTATCATTGCTGTGATTGTGCAGTTCCCAATCGCTTGAATTGATGTGCAACTCAATACTCCCGATCCATGTAGTGTTATCGATCTTTATTTTCCCATTTAAAAAATCGGGCCCCTGGTTGCTGTTGTAATTTCCTGCAAAGATCACTTGTAGTGTTTGTGCATCTGTAGTTTGCAGCTCATTGGAATTTAAATGCTGGAATTGCCAGATGTATTGGAGTAAACGTTCGGTCATAAGAAAACGTTTAGGAGGTTATGAGTTTAGAAGTTTAGATTTGGAACTTCTAAAATATTATGACCATGTTTAATTGAGAAGAGAAAATAAACAGGAAAATGAAGTGTTTTACTTTTAAATAAACGTTGAAGAAAACGAGGCTCAACTTTTACATTTTACATTCAATATTTTACATTTAGAGAAATGTAAAATGCAGAATGTAAAATATAAAATGTAAAACTTTTTAAAGAGTTTGTAATGTCTGTACTACTCTACTCACCGGCAAACCCATCACATTATAAAAATCACCGTGAATAGATTTAATACCAACCACACCTATCCATTCCTGTATGGCATAGGCTCCGGCTTTATCGTAAGGTTTGTATTTGTCTACGTAAAAAATGATCTGTTGTTCTGTTAGCGGATGAAATTCAACAGTTGTAATATCTGCAAATGAAATTTCTTTTTTGTCTTTAATAATTACAACAGCAGTGATCACCTGGTGTGTAACGCCAGATAGTTTTTTTAAAATGCGGATCGCATCATCACGGTCTTTTGGTTTGCCGAGTATTTCATCATTGCATACAACGATGGTATCTGCAGCAAGTATGGTAAGGCCTTCTTTGTTTTTCTCTGCAACGGCAAGTGCTTTGTTGCGTGCAATATGAATGGCAGTATCTGCAAAAGATAAACCTGGTGGAAATGTTTCATCACTATCACTTACAATAACATCAAACGCTATTTCGGCCCATTCAAGCAATTGTTTGCGGCGTGGTGATTGAGAAGCTAAAATTATTTTTTGCATTGACTAAGCATAAAATTTAAAAAATGCCATGGACAATATCCCGGCAAGCATTACCAGTTTTACCATGCTGCTGATGTTGTGGTATTCTGCAGGTAAACCGGCCCTGTATAATTTCCTTAAAATTACGATCAACGGAAATATGATCGCAATGATACAGTAAACAGATACGATCCACCAACCTGATTGCCATGCATACAATTGTAAAATGCCGAGCGTAGCAATACATACAACGATCCATACGGCTGTAAAAACTTTTGAAGCAGGTATTCCCCATTCTATCGGCATTGTTTTGCATTCGTATTTCGCATCGCCATACATGTCTTCAATATCTTTTACAACTTCTCTTATCAATGAAACAATAAAAGCAAACCCTGCATATAAAATGGTAAGCTTATAAAATCTTTTTATAGAAAAAGGATATGCCGTTACGAGCCAGCCCTTATAATTAATAATGGTTGCGCCAGCAAAAAAATAAACAACAATGATCACCCATGCTGTGAGTGCCGCAATGATAATATTTCCTGATAATAATTTTCTCTTGAATGTGGTAGAATAAAACCATAACAACATCACGCAACAAATATTTGCGATAACAATGATCCATTTGCCCGTCTTATAACTGATGTATAAACTTATAGCGATACCAAGGAAAGATAAAATGAGGTGCCACATGATCGCCCACCTTCTTTTTACAATGCGATCAACTACTACTTTTTCCGGCTTATTTACAACATCGATCTGCAGGTCAAAATAATCATTGATAATATATCCTGCTGCTGCTATTAACATGGATGCAGCAACAAGCATGTAGAACAGATAATCTCGTTGCGGAAAATGAGGTGTACCGTTTTGTTTATAGAGTGATTCAACAATGCAATAATAAAACAACCATTGGGTAAGTGCAATAAATACAAGATTGGGCCAGCGGATGAGTCTTAAAAATGCATCGAATAGTTTCATTGGTTCCTTTTGAGTCGTGTTGCTCAAATTGAAAATAGTACTTTAATTAATGCAGGATGTCAGAAATCAGATATCAGACATCAGATGTTTATGATTATGGTAGCGAAATATATTTCTCAGCTGATCTCTGACATCTGATATCCCTTACCTTGAAGAAACGGACTCATCTACCGTCCAATGGTCGTTCAATTTCATCACTTTCTCAATCACATCCCTCACACAGCCGCAGCCGCCATTGATGGGTGAAATATATTGTGATATTGTTTTTATTTCAGGCACTGCATCTGCGGGGCAACAAGGTAAACCGGCAAGTTCCATGGCTGCAAGATCAGGAATATCGTCGCCCATATAAAGCACCTGTTCTTTTACCAGGTTATGTTTTGCTACAAATTCGATCAACTTGCTTCTCTTATCAGTGATCTTCATGAAAATTTCGTTGATGCCCAATTTCTGTAAACGTAATTTAACTGCATCTGAACTTCCGCCGGAGATAATTAAAATGAAATAACCTTTTTTTATTGCGAGCTGCAATGCGTAGCCGTCTTTGATGTTCATCTTACGGGCCATCTGTCCATCTTCCAAAAGCAATAATGAACCGTCGGTAAGTACACCGTCGACATCGAGTACAAAAGCACGGATGGTTTTAAAGTTTGTGAGAACGTTCATTTTATCGATTTGAAAATTTGAAGATTTGAAAATTTGAAGATGAGAAGATCAATCAAATTAAAGGCACTTAATTTTCAAATCTTCAAATCAATTCATTTTCAAATTACTTCTGGTTATCCCTCCACTCATACACCCAACTACTCTGTATCATTTCAAGATGCCCTTCATTACTTTCGGAGGCTTTACCAACAAACCCGGGGATTTCCATGATCCATTTATGAAGATCGGTAAAACGGAGACGATAGATCTTTCCTTCATTGAATTCATCGCCAAAACGTTCGTATAATTTCATGGCAATGTCTTCGTGATCTTTCCAGTGAATTGGTAATTCGAAACCCATAACTTTTAATTTATGATTTAAGATGTAAGATCTAAGATTTGAAATGCAATAAATCTTACATCTTAAATCTTAGATCTTATATCAATTTTATTCTCCCAGGAACTGCGTCTGATCCGGCAACTTCACAATCACCTCTCCATTCCCATCCTGCAACACACACTGGCAACCCAATCTTGAATTTAATCTCGGATTGATGGCCCTGTCGATAAAATCTTCTTCTTTATCACTTAGTTCTTCAATAACATCTTCGCCCTGTTCTACATAAAGATGGCAGGTACTGCATGCACAAACACCCCCGCAATTATGATGAAGCTCAATATCATTTTTTAAAGCAACTTCAAGGATCGACTGATCTGATTCTACATTTTCTATGGTAACCGGTTCCAGGCCCTTCTGTTCAAACTTAAACGTGATCTTATACATACCTGCAAATTTCAGATTGCAAACCTACAGGAAATTACCAATTAAGGAAAATATGTATTAAAACATATTTTGATTACTTTGCTGAATATTTTTCAATGAAATCACTTATGAGCTATAGAAAAGGATACGTTTTGCCCGTTTTTGTATTGAGTTTATTTATAGTTTCCTGCGGCGGCGATAAGGAAGAAAAGCCAGTAACCCCTCCTGTAATATTGCGAAAGGACACTGCTACGCATAAAAAAAATGATGAGACATTACAGGCTGCCCCCATTATTAATATTACTGATACCATTGCGCTAAAGGCAAATGTTATTTATATTAAAGACAGTGCTGCTACCAGCTTCAGGCTCAGTCAAAAGCTTGGACAGATATATGGCACCAAACTGCAGGCTGTAATAAAACAAAACAAGCTAAAACTTACAGGTGCTCCCATTGCATGGTACCGCACGCAGAAAGCACCTTTCTTCTTTGAAGCAGGTTTACCGGTAGATAAGAAACCGGCTAAACTTGCAAAAGGGATATTGTTTAAAACCATTGGTGGCGATAGTGCCGTGGTAGCTCATTTCTATGGACCATATGAGCGTACCACTGTTGCCTATGAAGCATTGAATGATTTTTTGAAAGATCGTAATAAAAAATCCAAAGCGCCTGCTTATGAAATTTATATAACTGACCCAATTGATAAGACCGGTAAACCTGTTGATCCGTATAAGGTGCAGACGGATATTGTGATTCCGCATAACTAGCAAATCGGCAATCGGGAATCGGCAATATTATACTTGAAAATGTTTAAAACGTGAATGGTGAATGGTCAATAGTGAAAACTTGTAGACTTCATTTTTTCAAGTCCTTTCAATAAAAAGTTATAGGCTGACATCTGATTTCTGAAATCCGATATCCATCACGGGTTCATAATACTATCCGTCAGCCTCAAATAAGTCGTCCTCAACTTCGGATGATTTGTAAGTACCCTTAAATGTTTATCCAGCGTTTGAATGTCTTTGCGTACAGCCGGCCCGGTTTGAAGCAAGGAAGGTGAAGTATGTTGTATGCGGTGCGCTGTTTCCATAATCAGTGGTTTCAGCATATTAAAATCGATATGTTCTTTAATACAAAAATCTTCGGCAATTGAAAAAAGATGGTTGGTAAAATTGCTTACGATCACTGCTGCTGCATGAAGTTTAAGTCGTTCCTCATCATTCACTCTCTGTACAATGGGCGATAATGTTTTTGCAAGATCCTCTATATATTGAATCACACCCTCGCTATTGCCGTCAACCAGGAAAGGAATATCAGCAGGAATAACCGGCGCATCTTTTACCAGGCTCTGCAAAGGATATAAAACGCCATAATTGCTGGAAAGTTCTTTCAGTACTTCTTTTGATACCGATCCTGCTGTGTGAACAATGAGCTTATTATTAAAATGTAAAAGCGGCAATCCCTCCATTACCACAAAATCTGAAACGGCCAATATCACAAGGTCGGCTGATTCATCTGGCTGCCCGGTAAGGTCGGAATAATTTACGTTTAGTTCATCCGCCAGGGCACTGGCATGATCAATATTGCGGCTCATAACCTGTAGGATCGTATGGTTATTTTTTATCAACAGCCTGCTCAATACAGTAGCAACGTTTCCGGATCCAATGATTACAGTTTTCATATTGTTTAACTTTGAAGCGATGAATGTACAAAAAAAGTTGGCATTTGGCTATATCCGCACAAAATTGAACGCTTTAAGTATTATTAATAAACGTAAAGCGGGGGAAGAAGCTTTCAGGCTTTTTTGTACACCACTGCTAAAACTGGTTAAGCCCGGGCAGGTTTTTAAAGATGCTGAACCACTTGAGTTTTTATTAGATGGGAAAAAGATCAGGGGATTTCGCAGCAATCATCCCGCTGAACACAAAGTGTTATTACTGCATGGTTTTTCTTCCAACTGCCACAATTTTGATCATTATGTAACAGCACTTGTGCAGAAGGGTTACGAGGTGCTTGCTTTTGATGCGCCGGCCCATGGTGCCAGTGAAGGCAAAACGGTAAATGCTGTTGGCTATAGTGAAATGATAAAAAAAGTAATTGAATTGTACGGGCCAATAGAGGGATTTATTGCACATTCATTTGGAGGTTTGGCAATATGCCTTGCATTGGAAAATATAATGCATGATCAAAATACAAAGCTCGTATTGATCGCACCTGCAACGGAAACAACAACTGCCATCGACAGCGCCTTTAATATCCTTGGTATTAAAAATCAAAGATTAAAAACCGCTCTAGAAAATATTATTTTAGAAAAGAGTGGCCGTGAACCCGCCTGGTTTTCCATTCGCCGTGCCATGCATAATATACGGTCTTCCGTACTTTGGGTACATGATGAAGATGATGATGTAACACCTTTGCATGATGCGCTGAAAGTGAAAGATGACAATCATCCCAATATAAAATTTAATATTACAAAAGGCCTTGGTCACCGTAAGATTTATCGCGATGCAGCAGTAAAAAAAGTGATCGTGGATTTCCTGTAACGTCTTTTTAATTATTCAATTTACCGACTAAATATTTTGATTTTTAAATTTTAAAGTAATATTGCACGCCGCCGGGCATGTCCTTTGACCATTTTTTTGCGTATTGATATATATTAATACAATAATATTGACGTTAAATAAGGAAAGCTAAAAATCACTGTAAAGCTCACTGAAACTGAGTTTGCATGGATGTTGATTAACAAAAAAAGACGTATAGCCTGTAAAAACCAGTAGAAAAATTATGGCAAAGAACTTATTGATCGTGGAGTCGCCCGCCAAAGCGAAGACAATTGAAGGTATCCTCGGGAAAGATTTTGAGGTAAAAAGTTGTTACGGACATATCCGTGACCTGGAAAAAAATGATATGGGCATTGATATCAACAATAATTTCACGCCCAAATATATTGTTCCGGCCGATAAGGACCGTGTTGTAAAAGAATTAAGAAGCATTGCAAAAAAATCAAGCGAGGTTTGGCTGGCATCGGATGAGGACCGTGAGGGAGAAAGCATCAGCTGGCACCTTGCGGAAGTATTGAACCTCGATCCCAAAACAACCAAGCGCATCGTTTTTCATGAGATCACAAAACCTGCGATACAGGCGGCTGTAAAAAATCCAAGAACCATTAATATGGATCTTGTGAATGCACAACAGGCCCGCAGGATATTGGATAGAATTGTAGGTTTTGAACTGAGCCCGGTATTGTGGCGCAAGATCGGCCAACAGGGAGGCTTAAGCGCAGGAAGGGTTCAGAGTGTGGCAGTAAAACTGATCGTCGAAAAAGAAAGAGAGATCAATCAATTTAATCCCGTTGGAAGTTTTAAAGTAGATGCTTCGCTGGCAGCAACAGATCTTAATAATAAAACAGTTGCTTTTAAAGCAGAAGGAAATAAATACACAGAATCGGAAGCTGCACTTGCTTTTTTACAAAGTTGTATCGGCGCAAAATATACCGTTAAAGATATAACAGTTAAGCCCGGTAAACGTACACCCGCAGCGCCTTTTACCACTTCAACATTGCAACAGGAAGCAAGCCGTAAACTTGGTTATGGCGTAAGTAAAACCATGTTGCTTGCACAAAAGCTGTATGAAAGTGGTAAGATAACGTACATGCGTACCGATAGTGTGAACCTTGGTGAAACAGCCATGGATGCTATTAAAGCCGAGATCAACTCAAGTTATGGGCCTAAATATTTACAGGTTCGTAAGTATAAAAACAAAAGTGAAAGTGCACAGGAAGCGCATGAAGCGATTCGTCCTACATATATGGAAAACCGCAGTGTGGATGATGCTGATCTGAATCGTTTATATGAATTGATCTGGAAACGTACCATTGCCAGCCAGATGGCAGATGCTGAACTGGAAAAGACAACTGCTAAAATTAATATCAGCACCAATAACGAAGAACTTACCTCAAGTGGTGAAGTAATAAAGTTTGACGGCTTCTTAAAAGTATATCTTGAAAGTACCGACGATGACGATGAATCAGAAAATGATGGAAACGAAAGTCGCCTTCCTAATTTAACCGTTGGCCAGGTACTTGAATTCCGCCAGATGACAGCAACAGAAAGATTTACCAGGCCCGGTGCCCGTTATACAGAAGCATCGCTGGTAAAGAAAATGGAAGAACTGGGTATCGGCAGGCCGAGTACCTACGCTCCTACCATATCTACCATTATTAAACGCAATTATGTAGAGAAGAAGGATAAGGAAGGTGTAAGAAGAGCGTTCCGTGTTTTGAAATTGCAAAATGATAAGATCGAAAAATTAACCGAGCACGAAAATACCGGTGCTGAAAAATCGAAATTGTTCCCGACGGATCTCGGTCTTGTGGTTACAGATTTTTTAAACCTGCATTTCACCAAAGTAATGGATTATTCTTTTACCGCCGATATTGAAAAAGAATTTGACGAGATCGCCGATGGCAAAATGGTTTGGAACAAGATGGTGGCAGATTTTTATAAACCCTTTCATACCGGTGTGGAACACACGCTGGAAACTGCCGAAAGAGCCGTGGGTGAAAGATCACTCGGAGATGATCCTGTTACCGGTAAACCTGTTACAGCAAGAATGGGAAGATATGGCCCGATGGTTCAGCTGGGTGCACAGGCAATTAATGAAGAAGATGAAAAGCCACGTTTTGCCAAACTGAAAGTAACGCAAAGTATCGAGACCATATCATTGGAAGAAGCATTGGAATTGTTCAAACTTCCATTGGCGCTTGGTGAACATGATGGTCTTGAAGTATCAGTAAACATCGGAAGGTTTGGTCCTTATGTAAAATTTGGTGAACAATTTATTTCGATACCACGGGGAGAAGATCTTGGTGATATCGATCTTAAAAGAGCAGTTGAAATTATAGAAGCAAAACAAATAGAGGACGCTCCTATTGGTTATTATGATGAAAAGCCGATAACAAAAGGTAAAGGACGCTTCGGCCCTTATATTAAATGGAACAATCTTTTTATCAATGTACCAAGGGCATATAATTTTGATGCACTCACGCAGAAAGATTGTGATGAACTGATCGCAAAGAAAATAGAAAAAGAAGCCAATCGCTATATCAGGGAATGGCCGGAAGAAAAAATTTCCATTGAAAATGGTCGCTGGGGTCCGTTCATACGTTTTGGTAAAAAAATGCTGAAGCTGTTGTCGAATGGAACCAAAGGAAAATATACTGCAGAAGAATTGGCTGTCATCGATCTTGAAGAAGTGAAGAAGATGATACTAATACAGGAGCCGAAAGCGTTTGATAAAAAAGGCGGAGCAAAAAAGACGGCTACTAAAAAAGCGGCTGCTACTGCGCCGAAAAAAACAGCGACGAAGAAAGCGGTTTCAAAGAAGAAATAATAATAACACGAATTTTGAGCACGAATTTCACGAATTAAAATATGTCTTTTACTTAAATCAGTTCGTGAAATTCGTGTTTTCAATTCGTGTTTTAAAACATTCGTGCAATGCTCTCCCTCAAATACTCCATAACCAAGGAAGATTACATCAACTACTATACATATATCTTATGGGATGCCCCGGAAAATAAAAAGAAACGAATACGATATTACGCCAGGCAGATCATACCCATATTATTATTTCTCCTGGCATTTTATTATACAGGTTTATTCGACAGAAACCGAAATTTCATTTTATTAATAGCAGGTGCACTGCTTGCTACATCACTGCTTTCATTGCTTGGTGTGCGTTCGAATATGATGAAGCAGGCTCAGAGAGTAGCAGATAATCCTGAGAACAGTTCCATATTTTCTGATATGACAGTAACAGTATCGGAAGCAGGTATTATTGCAAAAAGCGAATCGGTAGAAACAAAATACCAATGGACCTCTATTATAAAAAAACTTGAAAGCAAGAATTACTATTTTCTTTTTATCAATGGTATACAGGCCATCATTATTCCCAAACGGATCTTTAATTCCCCTGAAGAAAAAGCACAGTTTGAAAAAGCATTGGCACAGTATCTTTCGTTTGATGCGGATGTGTCGCATTTACTAAGAAGCTGATTGAAAGCGATAGACATTCGTTATTTAATAAACTTTCGTTGGATATCAGATTTCAGAAATCAGACATCAGCTTTAACTAATGTAATCCAACTGGATCGAATATTAGCTCATAGTCTAACCATAATGGTAACCAGCTGATATCTGATTTCTGACAGCTGACATCCGTTCTCCACCGCTGTGGATAGTTTTCACTTCATTTTATATCATATCTTACCGAAATTGGCGTTTATATTTAAATACCAGCTACCTCCTTGAAAGAAAACAAAGAAATAACGGCCCTTTTGAACCTGATCGACGACCCTGATGAGGACGTTTACAATACCATAAGCGATAAGATTGTTTCTTTTGGAAAGGACATCATTCCTCACCTGGAACATTTATGGGAAAATGTAAATAACGAGGAGACGCAGGAAAGAATTGAATTGCTGATACACCGTTTACATTTTAGTGACCTTACGGCTGAGTTCATTAAATGGAAAGATGGAGAAGCGGACTTGTTACAGGGAGCGATCATTGTTGCGAAATATCAT
This sequence comes from Ferruginibacter sp., assembly GCA_047601875.1. Classification (GTDB taxonomy): domain Bacteria; phylum Bacteroidota; class Bacteroidia; order Chitinophagales; family Chitinophagaceae; genus Ferruginibacter. The sequence goes on from JASGIL010000001.1 coordinate 5,283,158, forward strand.
TATCCTGATATGAATGCAGTGGCCGTGATGCAGGAACTTGAAAAACTGAGGAGAAATATCTGGCTTGAGTTGAACAGTTACCTCACGCCGATGGAAAAAGCTAATGTGCTTAACAGTATTATTTATAATTATTACAAGCAAACGGGTGTTGAGATCAGTTATGAAAGCCCCGATACATTTTTAATCAACAAAACCCTTGAAGGCAAAAAAGGAAATTCCATCAGCAATGGCATCATCTATTTAATTCTTTGCGAATTGCTTGACATCCCTGTGAAAGCGATCAACATACCACGGCAATTCATTCTTGGTTATTTTGATCAGCAATATGAAGCATTAAATCCGTCGGGACATGCTTCTGAAAAAATTAAATTTTACATCGATCCTTTAACGGGACAGATGTATTCACATAAGGATATTGAAAGTTATTTTAAGCGTCTTTCTGTTCCACCGGTTAATTCTTATTTCAGGCCGATGAACAACAGGCGCATCATCCAGTTTTTATTGGAAGAATTAAGCAGGTGTTTTGACAATGTGAACAATCATTACAAGATGGATGAACTATTATCTTTAGCCAATATGCTCGAACTATGATATACCATGTAACGCGGAAAGAAGATTGGGCAAAGGCCCTTTCAAATGGTTTTTATGAAGCTGCTTCTCTTAAAACGGAAGGCTTTATCCATACAAGTTCTGTTAACCAGATAACAGGTGTTCTTGAAAGATATTTTGAAAATGAAAAAGAACTGGTGCTCCTGCACATTGATGAAGAGAAACTCACCTCCCCGGTAAAATACCAGCTTGCAGTATCTGTGCAGGAAATTTTCCCACATGTTTTTGGTACCATCAATCTTGATGCAGTTGTAAAAACAGAAATGTTATGATCAGTTGGGCCGATTTTGAAAAAATAGATATCAGGGTTGGAACCATCATTGAAGCAACTGATTTTGAAAAAGCAAAGAAGCCTTCTTATAAACTAAAAATTGATTTTGGTTCTGAGGGAATAAAAAATTCCTCGGCACAAATAACATCGCTCTATAAAAAAGAAGAACTCACCGGCAAACAAATTATTGCCGTCATAAATTTCCCTCCAAAACAAATTGCAAATTTTTTCAGTGAATGCCTGGTGCTGGGTGTTTACAATAAAAATAATGAAGTGGTATTGCTGCAGCCTTCGTTGAATGTGGAGAATGGAGATAAAATTGGTTAAGATTTTATCTTAGCGAAGGATTGGAAGATGGATGATGCGGACCGGGCGGATGACCCCGGATTTATTTTTTGTACCAAAAAATTACTGATTAAAAAATTTGATGAAACTTTGATTTTATTATGATCAGCTGCATGCTGGGAAGCAGCATTAAATCCGTGGTCACCTGTTAATTCAGTATCATCCGTTTTCCAATCCCTCCGCTACAATCATGCATTCGAAAATTGTTCAAAGTAAAGCCCCAGTTTTTTAAAATTATCTTTATTGATCGAAAAATAATTATTGCGCCCATCCTTCCTGCATTCAATGAGTTCGCTTTCAGCAAGTAATTTTATATGGTGGGAACAGGTAGGTTGCGACAGGCCGGTAAGCGAAACCATATCGCAGCACCTGATCGATCCTTTGCTTAGCATTTCTTTTAGAATGCTCATGCGGTAAGGATCTGCTACGGCTGCTATTGCCTTTTCAAAAAATAAGTTATCGTTTTGTTTCGTCGCTGTCATTGATGCTGCAAATATAACGGAGATGAAGTAAACTCGTTTTTTGTAATTTTAACCCTCTGCGCACCTCCGTGAAAAACCTCCTTTTCCTCTGTGGTTAATATATACCAGGAAATAAAACCACAGAGGGCAAGGAAGGTTTTCACAGAGGTATACAGAGTAAATTTTAATTATGAATGAAATTGTTTATTATAAAAGCCCTGTAGGTGCACTATGCATTAAAAATGATGGAAAGTCTATCACTGAAGTTTCATTCGCCAACAGGCAGGAAAAGATAACAGTAAATGAAGATGAGATCAGTTATGCTAAAACAACTTCACCCATTATAAAAAAATGTATCAAACAGCTTGATGAATATTTTGTTGGGAAAAGATTTGATTTTGAACTTGATCTTGCACAACCCGGCACCCCTTTTCAACAATCAGTATGGGCAGAGTTGCTAAAAATAAATTATGGAAAAACGTTGAGTTATCTCACATTGAGTAAACGGCTTGGTAATGTAAAAGCGATCCGGGCCGTTGGTACGGCAAATGGAAAGAATAATATTGCTATCATTGTTCCCTGTCATCGTGTTATTGGCAGTAATGGTACACTGGTTGGTTATGGCGGAGACCTGTGGAGAAAAAAATGGTTGCTGGAACATGAAGCGAAATATGGGAATGGGGTGTTGGCTTTGTTTTGAAAACACGAATTTTCTGGCACGAATTTCACGATTTTTTTTAGAATGAAGTTGACAGGTTGATATGTTAACAGGGTCGACAAGGTTTGTGCTTTTATCAACCTTTTAACTTGCCAACTTTATCAACTGTCTTCCATAGCTTAAATTATTTTGTATGTTTTTATCGTCACCAATATTAAGATCATTTGTCCCCCTCCTGCTACTATCTCATTTAGGATTTGCATCCTGCAATGATGTTACACAGAAAAATAAAGTAATGAATGTTGATAACGACAGTAATGCATTATTTAAAAAATACAGTCTTGATAAAATAAAATTACCGCCCGGCTTTAAAATAGATGTTTATGCAGAAGTTCCCAATGCAAGAAGCATGACACTTTCACCTTCTGGAATTTTATACGTCGGTAACAGGGATGGTAGCAAAGTGTATGCGGTGAAAGATGAAAATAAAGATGGCAAGGCTGATAAAGTGTATACAGTTGCTTCAGGGTTGCATGTTCCAAATGGTGTTGCTTTTAAAGACGGACATTTATATATTGCTACTATTTCATCCATATTGAGGATCGATAATATTGAAGCGAACTTAAATGCTCCTGCCAAACCGGTTGTTGTGTATGATAAATTCCCAACCAAAGAACATCATGGATGGAAGTTCATTGCTTTCGGACCGGATGGAAAATTATATGTTCCTGTTGGTGCACCCTGCAATATTTGTGAAAGTAAAGATCCCATATTTGCCAGCATCACACGTATGAATGCAGATGGTACCGGCCTGGAAATATTTGCAAACGGCGTGAGGAATACCGTTGGATTTACCTGGAACCCTGCAAATAACGAAATGTGGTTTACAGAAAACGGAAGAGATAATTTAGGCAATGATGTTCCCGGTGATGAATTGAACAAAGCACCTAAGGCGGGCATGCATTTCGGCTATCCTTATTGTCACCAGGGAAATATTTCAGATCCTGAATTTGGCATAGGAAAAAATTGCAGCGACTATACCCCACCGGTACAAATACTTGGCCCGCATGTGGCCGCATTGGGCATGCGTTTTTATACAGGAGATAATTTTCCAGCAGAATATAAGAACCAAATCTTTATTGCTGAACATGGCAGCTGGAACCGTACTGATCCCATTGGCTATCGTGTTACACTTGTAAAACTCGATAATAATGGAAAATCAATTTCTTATTCAAATTTTGCGGAAGGCTGGTTGCAGTCTAATGGAAAAGTATTGGGAAGACCTGTTGATGTTTTGGTTATGCCCGATGGGGCGTTGTTGGTAAGTGATGATTATTCGGGGGTTGTTTACAGGATTGTTTATAAAGGAAAGTAATATTCGTTGAAAGGTTTAATAGTTGAAAGGTTCGAAAAACGTTTTAACTATTAAACCTTTAAACGATTTATTTTAGATCTTCACTTCCAAACGACAACGGCAACAACTGGCTCGCCTTCTCAATCACATACACATTTCCATTCATTCCACCTAAGATAAGCCTGATCGGTTGCTTCATTCTTGTTTCATATTCAGAAATGTATTGCCTGCACATGCCACATGGTGATACAGGATGGCTACTGTCGCCATTTATATTATGGTAAGCGATCGCCATGGTAGTAATGGGAACATTTGTGTGTAGCATGGATGCTGATGCAAGTAATGCTCTTTCAGCGCATATACCTACCGGGTAGGAAGCATTTTCCTGGTTTGTTCCGGAAACAGTTTCTCCATTATTCAATTGCGCAACGGCACCTACTAAAAAATTACTGTAAGGTGCATAGGCTTTTTCAGTAACCTGCCTGGCAGCTTTTAGCAATTGGGCATCATCGGGTGAAAGATCATCAACAGATCCATATACATCGTATCCAAAACGAACTTCTTCTTTTTTCATATGCAATGTTTAAGATAAAAAATCCTCTCGCCATTGGAGAGGACTAAAGCTTTGTTTGAAGTTAGTAATTTATAGTGGTAGTTTAAAATGAATTTTCAATGTTCAACGTACAATGTTCAATATTCAATGATGTCGCTAAGCAGCAATCCGATGAGCATTGAACATTGTAGGTTGAATATTGAAAATTTCTTCTTTCAGGTTTACTTGATCGAATTAAACAACCTCTTCCATCTTGGGCCATGTTCCCAGCTAAACCATATCAATGATGCTTTTCCTACAACATGATCTTCTGGTACATATCCCCAATAGCGGCTATCGAGGGAATTATGCCTGTTATCTCCCATCATCCAGTAATAATTCATCTTAAAAGTATAGGTCTTTGTTTCTGTACCATTGATAAATATTTTTCCGCCACGGTTCTCAAATTTATTTCCTTCATATACCTCTATACAACGCTGGTAGCGGATAAGGTTATCCGCAGTTAATTCTATTGTTGATCCTTTTTTAGGAATAACAAGCGGGCCATAATTATCTACTGTCCATGAATTGTTGTCCTGGTAATAAGGAAATAGTTCTTTAGAAGGGAAATAATCTTTATTATCCAATGCAGGAATATAATCAGTTAATGTATATCCCGCAGGTAATTTTAATGAAGCTTTCTCTTCATTGGTAATATTCACCAGCCATGTATCGTTTGAATATTGTCGAAGGTCACCCTGGTCCTCCCTTACTTTAATTCCCATGTCTGCCAACTGTTCCTTATCAATATAAGTTGCATTGGGAGGAAGTCTTAATAAATAATAACGTTGCGATTGTGGGAATACTTCTTGTTTTTGTCCATTAATAAAAACAATACCATTCACAACTTTTAATTCATCGCCGCCTACCGCTACACAGCGTTTAATAAAATTTTCCCGTTTATCAACAGGCCTTGTGATGATAATGTCGGCATACCTGTCCCATACAAGGTCACGTCCGTTGTCCCTTACAGCCTGGTAATACGTTTTACGGCTACCAAAATTTTCTTCATCATTGATCAGCGTATCATTTACCGGTAAATTGAAAACAACAACATCATTTCTTTTTACAGGGCTGGCAAACCATCTTGTGTAAGGTATCTTTATCCATTCCAAATATGATCTTGTATTTGTTACCGGCATTGTATGATGCACAAATGGCATTGCTATCGGCGTATTTGGAATGCGTGGACCATAACTGAATTTACTTACAAATAAGAAATCGTTCACCAACAATGTTTTTTCCATTGAAGGTGTTGGTATAGTATAAGCTTCAAAAACAAAAGTGCGTATGATGGTAGCTGCTACGATCGCAAAGAAAGCTGCATCGATCCATTCACGTGCGCCTGATTTTTTATAATTATTTACCACAGCGATACCTGCATACCTTTCATTCTTTGAATAGCCCAGGTAAGGAAAATATATAAACGGAAAAAGCACTGCAGCTGCATGGTGCCAGAAACCGAAGCGGCCGAAATATTCTACAAATTTTATACATATCCAGATGGTAATGAACTGGCCGGCAATGGGTATCAATTGAAGAAAGAACCATATTTTTTTCAATCCCATTTTCTCAACCATACACCAGGTATTATAAATGGGGATAAGTGCCTTCCAGCTTTCTATGCCAGCTTTCTTAAACATCCCGTACATTCCGATGTGCCAACCTATAGTGCCAATAATGAAAATAATGTAACCAATACTCATAAGTCAAATTTTATCGGGCCAAAAGTAAGATTCAATGGCTAATAATGAATAATTAATATAGAAAAGAGTTGATTTAGTTTGAGATTTAACCAATCTTTACCATGTTTTGAAATGTTGAATGGTTGACTGGTTGAAAAGTTAACAGGTAAGAAGGCTGCTAGCCTTTTCAACTTTTCAACCTGTCAACATTATTTTCTTGGCAACACAAAACTCTCCACATCCTCCACGCTGATCGTTTTGCCTGATAAAATGATGAGTCGTTCCACAACATTTCTCAGTTCACGAATATTTCCTGTCCAGTCGTATTTCTGCAAAGCTTCCATTGCATTTTTCTCAATTGTTTTTTTCGGCTGTCCGTATTCGATAGCAACAAGTTCTAAAAAATAATTTACGAGGTGTGGAATATCATCCCTTCTTTCATTGAGTGAAGGAACATGAATGATGATGACGCCAAGCCGGTGGTATAGATCGAGGCGGAAATTCTTTTCATCCACTTCTTTCAGCAGATCTTTATTTGTAGCAGCTATAACCCTGACATCCACGCTGATATCTTTATCCGCCCCCACCCTGGTTATCTTTCCTTCCTGCAATGCACGCAGTACTTTAGCCTGGGCATTCAGGCTCATATCTCCAATTTCATCAAGGAACAACGTTCCGCCATTGGCTTGTTCAAATTTACCAATGCGTTGCTTTATTGCAGAAGTAAATGAACCTTTTTCGTGGCCGAATAATTCGCTTTCAATCAATTCGCCGGGAATGGCTGCGCAATTCACTTCCACCATTGGACCGGTATTGCGACCGCTTTTTTCATGAATCCATCTTGCCACCAGTTCTTTTCCTGATCCATTTTCACCTGTAATGAGCACACGGGCATCAGTAGGCGCCACTTTTTCAATCGTATTCTTTATTTTTTCAATCGAATTGCTTTCACCGATCATTGGCTGTACCTTACTCACTTTACGTTTCAGCACTTTTGTTTCGGAAACAAGACTTTGTTTTTCTACTGCATTTCTTAAAGTTATAAGCAGGCGGTTCAGGTCTGGCGGTTTGCTGATATAATCAAAGGCTCCTTTTTTTACAGCTTCTACAGCAGTATCGATGTTGCCATGCCCACTGATCATGATGATGGGAATATCATCATTAATTCCCTTTGCCTTTTCAAGGAATTCAATGCCATCGAGTTTCGGCATTTTGATATCGCACAAAACAACATCGTAGTTTTTTTCACCAAACTTTTTTAGTCCTTCTTCACCATCTGCAGCTTCTTCGATCTTATATCCTTCAAAGCTCAAAATTTCCGATAAGGTTTTTCTTATGGCTTTCTCATCATCAATAATTAAAATATTCGTCATTCAGTTTTAAGGTTTTATAAACAAATAGATTACAATCTTGCAGCATCCTTCTCCGTTCCAAAAATAAACATTTATGAATGCCCAACTTATCCCAGCCTTACTACTATTCCTGGTATCATGTAAAAATAGTGAATCTCAAACGCAGGTGAATCAAATTAAAAAAGTTTATGTGGCAGAAAATGAAAATCCGTATGCTGATATTGCATCAATACCGATACCTGCCGGGTATAAAAGATTTATTACTGCAGAAAATTCATTTTCAAAATGGCTCGGGCATGTTCGTTTAAAAAAGGACAAAACGGTTTATTTATTTGATGGAAGTAAAAAGATTAACCAGTCTGCACAATTCGCCGTGCTCGATATACCGGTCGGCAATAAGAATTTGCAACAATGTGCCGATGCAGTAATGCGATTGCGTGCATCTTACTTATACGATCAGAAAAAATTTGATTCCATTATTTTTTATGACAATGAAGGAAAGCATTACACTTTTTCCAAGCCTTATACACCCGAACATTTTAATGAATACCTACAGCTTGTATTTGGAATGTGTGGTACGGCATCTTTATCCAAACACTTAAAAAAGATAGATTATACAACCATAGAACCAGGTGATGTATTGATAAGAGGTGGTTTTCCCGGCCATGCTGTTATTGTAATGGATGTTGTAATAAATAACGAAGGTCAAAAAAAATATTTACTCGCGCAGAGTTATATGCCTGCACAGGATATACATGTTTTATTGAATCCTGCTGATGAAAATTCTCCATGGTATGATGTTACGGATGATGATAGTATTATAACTCCTGAGTATACTTTTTATCCGTTTGAATTGAAGCGGTGGTAATGCGATGTCACTGATTATATATTTAATAAAATGAAGCTAACGTCATTTTGAAATTCTGCTTCTTTACCGCTTACTTCAGACAACGATATAGTTTAACAAAAAAATCAGTGGATCAGGCGCAAAAAAATACCTGCTTTGCAGAGATTAAATGTCGGGCGAATCCCGATTTTTATCAGGACGGTCTCACGCCCCTTTTTAAAATAAAAAATCTCTGCATTGCAGAGATTAAAATTTAGTCGGGCGAACAAGATTCGAACTTGCGACCCCACGCCCCCCAGACGTGTGCGCTACCGGGCTGCGCTACCGCCCGAAATTTTCCGGATTGCAAATGTAAAGGCAAATGGGAGAATTTCAAAACTGCCAGGTCAGACCAGTCCGACCGGTCTGACCATCATTTATATAATCAAAATTTTAGTGCTGGCAGCAGTTAAAAATCTACTCAATTAAGTTTAAAGCCTACTGGTATTTGGCTATCCATAGTAGTCTTAAAAAAAATGGTCAGACCGGTCAGACCAGTCTGACCATTTTCCCCATAATCCATTATTTTTATACCATGCTACTAAACATATTTACACAACCCTGGCCCTGGTGGGTTTCAGGCCCACTTATCGGATTAACAGTTCCTGTTTTGTTATTGGTAGGAAATAAAAGTTTCGGTGTTTCCTCTTCACTGAGGCATATTTGTGCCGCATGCCTTCCTGCAAAAATTCCTTTCTTTCAATACAATTGGAAAAAGGAAGCATGGAACCTTTTCTTTGTAACTGGAATTTTTATTGCAGGCTTCCTGGTTACTGCATTTATGAACAATCCACAGCCACTCGAAGTAAATCCTGTACTTGTTGAGAATATGAATAAATACAATATTCATAATTATAACGGGCTCGTTCCACCTGAAGTGTTCAACTGGTCAACTCTATTTACTGCAAGGGGAATGATCCTGATGGTGCTAGGCGGTTTCCTGGTTGGATTCGGAACACGCTATGCAGGCGGTTGTACAAGCGGCCATGCGATTATGGGACTTTCCAATTTACAATGGCCATCATTGGTCGCAACCATTTGCTTCATGGCCGGCGGATTTATCATGGCCAATCTTATTTTACCATATATTCTTCAATTAACATGAGTACAATTACAGATAATAAAGAAAAACTTCACCACGAATTTCTAAAAACGAGTTCAGATTTCGAAGCACGCAGCCTTGATACAGAAGGACTCAACGAGTCTGAATTAAAACATCCATGGTGGTATAATTTAAAATACCTGGTCATAGGTATCTTATTCGGCACCCTGCTTGTAAAATCAGAAGTGATCTCATGGTTTCGCATCCAGGAAATGTTTCACCTGCAAAGTTTTCACATGTATGGAGTGATCGGCTGCGCAGTTGTAACGGGTATCATTAGTGTTTTTATCATCAAAAAATTAAAAATAAAAACCATCTACGGCGAACCTATAGAATTACCTAAAAAATCTTTTAATAAAGGACAGGTATTTGGCGGCCTCACTTTCGGTTTTGGCTGGGCCATGACTGGCGCTTGTCCCGGGCCATTGTTTGCACAAATCGGTACAGGAGCAACTGTTACCATCATTACTTTATTGAGTGCGATTGTGGGTACATGGGTTTATGGATTACTGAGGGATAAATTACCGCATTGATTTTTTTCTGAACTATGATCTATGTGATTAAATGAATACGATGATTAGGAATAAAATCACTTTAATCACAATCCAGACAATTCATTACAGCTTTTCTTCAATTGGGCCATCTTCATATTTAATATAGACATAACCCAGGCTACGTTTGCATCATAATTAATTTTTATGATGAAACGAAAATTGCTTGCGCTAATAATCATTACAATAGCTCCATTTACATTGTATGCGCAATTTGGAGGCATCGCAAATAAGGTGAGATCGAAAGTAACGCAGCGTGCAGATGCAAAAGTTGACAAAGCAATTGATAAAACTCTCGATAAAGCTGAAGGAAAAGAAAAGACTCCAACATCAACATCGAGCCAACCTCAAACTCAAACAATAACTCCTGCTGCACAATCAGCTTCTACAGCCCCGGTTGAACAACCACAACTACAAAGTTTTTCAAAATATGATTTCATTCCAGGTGAAGAGATCATCTACTATGAAAATTTTGAACAGGAAACCATTGCGGAATTACCAATGGGGTGGAATACAAGTGGTTCAGGTGAAGTTGTAACACTTAATAATATTCCCGGCAAATGGTTGCGGATGCACAAATCCTTTGTTTACTTAACCAGCAATGAAAAAACATTACCGGAAAATTATACCATGGAGTTTGATGTCGTCATGCAGTTAAAAAATAATGGCTGGATGTTCCCGGAATTTTCTTTTGGTATTTTCAGCAGTAAGGGTGAAACTTCAAATGGAAATAATTTCCTGCGTGAGTATAAAAAATATGCATCTGTAATTGCTGATATAGCTCCTGCCGCAAGTAAAACTTCAAGAATAAAAATTCAATCTATTGCTGATAATAAAGAATGGTTCAGATCAGATGCAAAAACATTGAGCACACTCGATCAATATTATGGCAAGCCAATTCATGTTGCGATACAGGTTCAAAAAGAAAGGTTCCGCATCTGGATCAATGAAGAAAAAGCATTTGATATTCCGAAAGGCGTTCCGCTTAATTATAAAATGAACCAGTTCATGTTCCAGGTTGGGTTTACCAATTATGCAGAAGAGCAATACGGCATGTACATCAGCAACATCAAAACTGCGACTGGTAAAGCGGATACAAGACATAAACTAATCAATGAAGGAAAATTCAGTACCACAGCAATATTGTTTGATGTTAATTCAGCAACGATCAAACCAGAATCCGCAGGCGTATTGAAAGAGATCGCTGAAGTATTAAAAGAAAACAGTGGCATCAAAATAAAGATCATTGGTCATACTGATAATGATGGAACGGATGCCGCCAATCTTACACTTTCGCAAAAAAGAGCAGCTGCCGTAAAAGATGCTTTGGTAAGTGACTTTGGTATTGATGCTTCGGGTATTGAAACTGACGGCAAAGGTGAATCGAAACCTGTTGCGGATAATAAAACGAAGGAAGGTAAGGCAGCGAATCGGAGGGTTGAGTTTATCAAGATTAATTAAAAATTAAAAATTGACCCATCTATTATCAATCTTCAATTTAAGATACCCCAACTCATAATTCAGAACTCATAACTCAGCAAAAGTGGAAATAAACATCATACTCTTCATCAACCTCCTGCTCTATGCAGTCCTTGTGAGCCAGTCATTCGCTTACATCATTGCATTAAGTAACATGCAAAAGAATCTGTCAGCAATAACTTATATCGAAGTAAGACAATTACTGGACAGAAATTTTCGTAAAAAATATACCTGGGTTGTATACATGGTATTGTTGAGTTCTACTGTTCTATCTGTTTTGTGTAGCGTACAACCTGATTGCATTTTATTTATTACGTCAATCATTGCCCTGGGCGCATTGATTATTGATGTATTGCTCGCAGTAAAAGGAAATATGCCTATCAATGCTGCCATTAATAACTGGACATCAGAAAACTATCCCGGTAACTGGAATGAATACAGGAATAAATGGTTCAGCATCTACACAAAGAGACAAGTAGCAACCATCATCGGCTTTCTTAGTTTGTTAACGGGAGTTGTATTTGGATAAAACATTTTTAAAACACATAATAAATCAGCAAAATGAAACTTTTAGTAAACACGATAATGAATATCGCAATTGGCTCGTCCATTATGATATCTACTTTATTTGCCCAGCAAAAAACAAACGGGGCACTTCAAACTGCATTAACGGCTTCCGACAAAACCGTGATCGCAATAAAGAACCGGAATGATGATAAGGAAATTAAAAAAGCAGCCGATAAAATTTCAGCGCCCATTCAACAGGCAATAAATGAAATGGCCGCACCCACATTGAGTGAGATAACTAAGATCAGTAGTGAAAATGAAAAAGCGATCAAAGAACTGCAGCAAAAATATCCGGCGAAGAAAACATCTATTGACCTTGTGTCAGATCTTGCTGATGCACCATTTCCAATTACAGCTTTAACAACAGCAGGCAATACAGATGTTGATGCGATGTACAAACCTTTCTATGATAAACTTGAATCAAGAAAAACACAATTGCAGCAATTAGCAAAACAACATAACAAATACCAGGAAATTCATGATAAAGAAGGCAATGCCGGTCTTGAAAAAAGAGCAGCGGCAGAAGCCGATAAAAATGCCATCGTTCGTGAAATGGGCGGCGCTGAAAAATTAAAGAACATGTCAGACGCAGAACGTAAAGCCGCAGCTGAACAAATGAGAGACAGGCTTAAACAGGATCCATCTTTGATTACAGGCGGTAGCAAGGATGCCGGGATGAAAACGATGCAGCAAAAGCTAATGTCTGATCCGGATTATGCAAAACGTTTCAATAGCATGAGTGAGGCAGAGAAGCAAACAGAAATGAAAAAATACATGACCATCAAGCCACAGGAAAAAGATCCAAATGTTGCTTATACAAACAATCTAAAGACAACGGCTGATCCTGCTGCAGCAAAATCAATAGAAGTAAATGAGTTGATCGCAAGAACCGGAAAACGCCTTGAAGCAGCAACAACGATCTATAACCGCATGACAACAAGCTCAAATAATTCTATTGAAGCAATGAATGCTGAATTGTCTGCCTGGATCAGCAAAACAACAAATTCAATTCCCATTGTTGAATTGGGCGAATATGGTCATGACCGTGACCCTGAGTTGATGCAGGCAATGGAAATAACGAGCAAATACGCCCGTTATATTATCGCCAGGCAAGAAGCCACGCTGAAGGCTACCTGCTGGAAACAATACAAAGCAGCGATATCAGCAGCAATGATAGAATTCAATAATTATATGGATAGTTACAAATGGGACCAGGTAAATGATAGCCAGCTTTTCAATGGAACTTACAATGATCCAAAAGTTATTAATGCCTTTGCTGGTTTTTATGATGCGATAAAGAATATCTCAGAGGATTCAGAGGATATAACAAAGAGTTCAAAAAATGCACAAAAAAGATTCGAAGGATTGTTCTAAGCTGTGGTTTTAAAAATGGCCCGGCACCTGTATAGGTGACCGGGCTTTTATTTTGCCTGAACTATGATTTGTTTGATTAAATGAAAACTATGATTAAGTATTTAAAGCTAACAAGCTTAATACCTCTACTCTTAACTCATAATTCTAAACGCTAAACTCATTTCATTCACCTGTTTCCCCAACTCACCCACACTCCTATTGATAAGCGAAAGAACCAAACCTACCTTGCTATAGATTTTAAAGCCATAAAAAATACAATCATGAAACAAAAGATCAAACTCATTAGCTACCTGGCATTCTGCGCCATTGTAATAGCTGTTGCATTGCATGCCAAAAAAGATGCTGCTAACGATTACGACAGGTATGGTTTTTATTCTCAATCAAAAAACTAAATACTGTTAATAGCATACTAAACCATTCTAAAAATTAACCGCATAAATATTAAACCTAAAACATGAAAAAGATAATCGGAGTACTTGGTGCAGTAACACTTATTACAACAGTTGTAATGATCTCCTGCCAAATGAACAAAACCAAAACGGTTGACGGCGGCATCAGCAAAGACAGTCTTATTAAACGTGGCGAATATCTCGTGACGATCGCTGGCTGCGATGACTGCCATTCGCCAAAAAAGATGGGACCAATGGACCAGAGATCGATATGGACAGGCGTTTATCAGGTTATCGCATGGATATGCCTTTTCCATCTGTTGATACTAATGTAATAAAACAGGGATGGGCGCTTGCCAATCCTGATCTGACTGGCTGGGCTGGACGATGGGGCGCAAGTTTTACTGCTAACATTACCAGTGATGAAACAGGTATCGGTAACTGGAGTGAAGAACAATTCAAAAAAGCGATCACTGAAGGTAAATGGAAAGGAATGGATGGAAACCGCAGCCTGATGCCTCCCATGCCATGGCAGAATTATAAACATCTTACTGATGAAGATGTAAAAGCGATCTACACATATTTGAAGACAACAAAGCCTGTTAAGAACGTAGAGCCATCGATCAAACCATTTACAGATCTTACATCAACAAAATAAAATAATGAAACAATTCATATTCATTTTTTCCATCGCAGCGGGCATATTATTTTCCGGGTGCGAAAAAGACAATGACGAAACGATCAATTATAATACGCCTGAGAAATATATTGTGAAGGGCCGTGTTACAGATACACATGGCAATGCTATGGCTCATGTAAAAGTAACGATCGAAGATGCGGTATTTCTCGCCCATTATGTAAATGTTGAAACCGATAGCCAGGGTTATTACATTACAACGGTACCGAATGGCAGCTGGAAAGCTTCAGCCATACTTGATAAAAATTACCAGGGCAATATTTATAAATTTGACCTGCATCCTGATAACGCCGGCTCATTTGCGGGCCAGGATGGAGCGATCAGAAATTTTTCATGGAAGCTGAGTGGACAAAATCCAGGTGGTGGTTATTATGGGGAGAATGTTGCTGTTTATAGTGAGCCGGGCAGTGTTTTTAATATGAGTGATGTAGAAATAACACTTACACCTGATGGCCCAATCGTTGACGGTAGCATTGGCCAGCCTGTTACGAGGCAATTGATCGATATAGGTGGTGGTGAAGATGGCATCAATGATGTTCCGCTGGGAAAATATATGATCACAGCAAAAAATCTCGCCAGTGGGCAGCCATTGGAAATAAGGCTCAGAAACGAAGGCAATTATGAAAGCTCGTTAACAGCAAATTTTTCAACAGGATTTACGGGCCTAACGACCTACCAGATCGTAGCGCAGGTAAGATAAGAGCTATTACTGAGGCAGTTTCGTTAATACCAGTTTACAATTCATACCTGTTTTTACTCAATTCATACCATACAAGTAGCAATGCATTTGAATTGAGACAATTAAATTGTTAAAACTTAGTAATTTGTAATAGGATGAAACTAAAACTGCCACAATATTCAAGCAAGGATAACTATGTAATGTTATTCGTGATGCTGCCGCTGACAATTTTATTGAACAGCATCCTGTTTGGCAAGTTGTATTTTAATAATCCTGCAGTTTTTATATTGGCAACATTAATAACGGGTATCAGTGCCTGCCTGGATTTTATTCTTTGTGGTTTTATTGCTATTGCATTGAGAAATCGTTTTCCTTTAGAGCGGCAACTGGCAAAAAGACTTGCCCTGATGATATTGGCCTTCCTCGTAATTTCAGGCTTATATCTCTATACATTGTTCCACGGTTATGAAGCCATTCATTTCTATGGCTATACTTTTTATGAAGCAGGATTGGTGTGGAGTTATATCATAGTAGGCATTATAAATATTTTCATTACACTCGTACAGGAAGGAATTGCACGTTACGAAAAATGGAAACTGAATCTAAAAGAAACAGACGCATTAAAGACAGCTTTTCGCCAAAGCCAGTTGCAGGGATTAAAAAGCCAGGTGAATCCGCATTTTTTATTCAATAGCCTCAATTCATTATCCAGCCTGATCAGTGAAGATGAAGCAGAAGCAGAAAAATTTCTTGATGAAATGAGCAAGGTTTACCGTTATATGCTTCGCAATGATGAGGACCAGTTTGTAACACTTAAAACCGAATTAACATTTGTTGATTCTTATATGTACCTCCTTAAAGCAAGATATGGAGACGGGTTGGTATTAACGAAAGAAGTAAGTGAAGCCGACATGACAAAACTTATTCCCCCACTCACATTACAGGTGATCATTGAAAATGCAGTTCATCAGAATGCAATAAACAGGAACAACCCTTTGAAAATAGCTATTCGTACGAGTAAGCAAGGCAAGATAACGGTGTACAATAGCCTCCAGCCAAAGATTGTAACTGAAGCAACGGACCAGGAAGCAGGGCTCGATAACCTTATAAACAAATACAGGTTGTTGAATGAATCAGAAGTTGTTATACAGGAACATGAAACAGAGCGAACCATTTGTCTCCCATTGATCATAAAAAAAGAGGAAGCGTTATCATGAGAACAGGAAAACCAACAAGGTTGCAGTTGTATTCCTTTATGGCTTCTATGCCGCTCATAGATGTTTTGCTCAATTATATATTGTACCGGCAAAAAATCTTTGCTGATTATAAAATATGGCTTGTTTCTTTTCCGCTGATATTTATTATCGGCATCGCTTCATGGAGAATACATGTGTTGATCAGCAATTATACAAAAAGAAAATACCCGGAATTAAAACAAACAAATACGAGGTTGCTGATCATGGCATTGTGTATCGTTCCTTTTATGTCATTTTCCGTATGCTTTATATTCTTTGTATATGATTCACTGAATATCCTGGGTTATACATTCAGATATGAAGATCTTAAGGTTGGGCTTCTTGTGGGTTTTGCCATCAACCTGATCTTTGAAACACTTTATGAAGCAGATTATATGCTAGAGAAATACAAAGAAAGTGTACAGGAGAAAGAAACTTTTCAACAGCTTTCTGTAGCACAGGAGTTTGATGCATTAAAAAGCCAGGTGAATCCACATTTTTTATTCAATTGTTTTAATACATTGTCATCATTGATCAGTGAAGACAAACACAAAGCAGAAACTTTCCTGAATGAATTGAGTAAGGTTTACCGTTACCTGCTAAGAAATAATGAGGATGGATTGAGCTCTGTAGAAAGTGAAGTAAAGTTCATAAATTCTTACTATAAACTTTTACAGACAAGACATGGTGATGCAGTACAGGTAAATGTACAGATTGACAAACGATATGAGCCATACCTTCTTCCATCATTGTCATTACAGTTACTGGTAGAAAATGTTGTAAAACACAATGTACTTTCAAAAAGTGACCCACAGGTAATTGATATTTTTACAACTGCAGGAAACAAACTTGTAGTAAATAATAATTTACGGCGAAGAACGGTAAAAGCTCCCAGCAACAAAGTGGGACTTGAAAATATCAAAGCAAAATATATTTTATTAAAACAACCTGGGTTCCAGGTAATGGAAGATGATAAGAATTTTACAGTGGTGCTGCCACTAATATGGAACAATGCAAGTCCGCATCCTGATAGTTACAGGGACCAGGTGAAAATTAAAAATTAATAGTTAATAATTAAAAATAAATGTTATGAAAATTCTGATCGTAGAAGATGAAGAACTTGCTGTAAAGAAAATACAGAAGACATTGACAGCTGTTGATGCAACTGCAAATGTGATCGGCATTACAGATAGCATTAAAAGTACTGTTGAATGGCTGCAGCAAAATCCATCGCCGGAACTCATTTTAATGGATATAGAACTTGCCGATGGACAGAGCTTTGAGATATTCAATCTCATTGAAGTTAAAAGTCCTGTCATCTTTACTACTTCGTATGATGAGTATGCACTAAAAGCATTCAAAGTAAACAGTGTTGATTATTTATTAAAGCCGATCCAGAAAGAAGAGTTACAGGCTGCGCTGAATAAATTCAAACAGGTAAGATCATCTTATTCAGTTGCAGAAGAGAAACCCGGTATCAACATAGATAGTCTTGTAAAAGAGTTGCAGCAAAAATTGCAACCGAAGGAATACAGGAAACGTTTCCTTGTAAAGCATGCACAGAAGCTCGTTAGTATCGAGGTAGATGATATCTCCTACTTTTATAGCGATGGCCGTCTTAATTTTTTCAAATCAAAGGACAATAAAAAATTTGTTGTTGATTATACGATGGATGAACTGGAGGATATGCTGGATCCTGAAAAATATTTCCGCATCAGCCGTTCGTTTTATGTTTCCATTGACAGCGTGGACCGGATAGATGATTATTTTGGAAGCCGTTTGATACTTGCTTTAAAACCGGCTGTGGATAAAGAAGCATTGGTCAGCAGGGAGAAAGTGACGGAATTTAAGAAGTGGATGGGGAAGTAATTTGAAAATTTGGTGATTTAACAATAAGCATTTTTTGCATGTGATTGTTTCATACACCAGTGGCTTAAAATAGATTAGGGTTATGAATAAAGAAGTATTTGAACAAGCATTATTGATTTTGTTCATGTTTTGTTGTATCAATTGTACAACCAACGCACAGACTCAATCCCCGGAGAAACTTGTTTATACAAAGCAATTCACATTACTTAATAAAAACCTGGATGAAGGATTTTATAATAAAATTCCGCACAAAGATGTTTACAAAGCAATTGTGTTAAATGCTTTTAGTAAATCTGCAGCATCGAATGAACTGATTACTGCATCGCTGGCAAAACATTTTCCATTACCGGATTCACTAAGATTTTACCTGATGCAGGCACAAGTAAATAATTTCATCGCTCTGGATGATTATAAAAATGCATATGCAAGTGGAACAGATCTGCTGAAAAATTTTCCTGCATTTTTTAATGCTGAACAAAAAGAAGATGAGCAGGAAGCGTTAAAAATATGGAACCAATTAATAAAAGTAAAACCACAGGAACTAAAAAAGACAAGTGATACAAGGCTTGCATTAAAGAGAGATATGGCAGGTCTTTGGAATATTCCTGTTACAGTAAATGATTCTGCAAGGAATTTTATTTTTGATTCAGGTGCAGGTATATCTACCATAACTGATTCTTATGCGCAATTACTCGGACTTCAAATGCTTGATAGTTCGGAAGTAGATGTAAAAAGCGGGATAACAGGTTTTGTCAATAAATCAAAATTGGGTGTTGCAAAGGAATTGCATATTGGAAATATTATTGTGAACAATGCAGTATTTCTTGTTTTTGCTGACAGCGCATTAACTTTTGCCAATGGCGCTTATAAAATAAAAGGTATTATCGGTTTCCCTATTATTAAAAGCATGGGATCTTTTACCATTAAAAAGAATGAGATCTATATACCTGTAAAAGATACAGCTGCACCTCCTGAACCCAATATGGCGATTGATCAATTGAAACCTGTTATCTATCTTTCTTATAACGGAGATGTTTTGCCATTCACTTTCGATACGGGTGCCAGGACAAGTATGTTCAGTGATAATTTTTATAACAAATACAGATCATCGCTTGACAAAGACGGAACAGAAAAGCAAACTACATTGGGGGGAGCAGGTGGAAGCAAGCAATTTAAAATATTGGAAATGCCTGTGATCACTTTAAAGAATTATAACCAGGATATAGTTCTAAAAAAAGCAGCTGTGAGTAAGGAAAAACTGGATACGAATGAGAGTTATTATTTTGGAAACCTGGGGCAGGATGTGATTAAACAATTTGTTGGTATGACCATAAATTTTGAAAAGTCAGTTATCCTGTTTGAGTAAATTAGGGGAGATAGATTTTGTGTTGTTAAAGGGTTTTATAACCGGTCAGACCGGTCTGACCATTCGATTCAATACTTCAAATAGTCATTTTTGTTGAAAATTCTTTTGGTTAATTCCTCATCTACGAATTGATACGATTCCCAAATGAATTTATCCTTGTTAAACCCGATAAGTTGTTCTGCTAATTCTATGTCACAAAAGCCCTCTTTTGTTGGATTACTAAAGTCATTAAAAGAACTATATGGCCAGTCTTCCATTCTTTTTATCAGTCCCGCTTTTAGTGGATTTTGATGAATATAATTAAATGCCGTAAAAGGATACTGGTCGCTACCATCAGCCAGGCATATAGCTTTTGCTTTCTGCCTGAACACAGATCCGGTTCTGTTATATTTTACATTAATATTCTGGGCATAAAGGCTTTGCAGCAACCTAAATGAATTACTTAATTCGCAACTTTCTACCTTTCCAAGTAACAAAGGTTGCGCTGAAACCTGCGTAGAATAATTCAGAAAATGAAAATGATTTGGCATTAGGCAATATGCCAATACCTTGGAAACCGGGCTAACATGTTGTTTAAAAAGATTAAGAAAACACTTGTAATCCGAATCATCATAGAATATAGTTCCTTTATTATTTCCCTGGTTGTAGATATGATAGATATTTTCTGCAAAGATTTTCATTCAGCCAAGGTATAAAGCTGGCTTTTAAATTAATTGTGCATTCCACCATAATAAAAAGTTTTTTTCCTGAGAATGGCAAGGGGAATTAAACAGGTTTTTTAGGTTATACATAGTACTCTAAATAAAACTGGTCAGACCGGTCTGACCGGGTTTAACCCCATCACGCAATTGGCATCTCCAAAACAAACACCGAATTCCCCTTATGCACCTGCACATCCAGTTTCGCATTCAACATCTGCATATGCTTTTCCAAATCGTGGCGATGCAATAAATTGTTTAATCCCTGCATATCACAATTGGCATTGTCAAACTGCATCGTAAATAATAAAGTACTTTTACCAAGACCAATTTGAATGAAACAGTTTTTTGTACCTGCATGCACAAGGCTTTTTATCGTTTCTTTGAAAAGTATAAATGCTTCATGCCTGAATTTCATGTCGAGTTCAAGCGATTCCACTTTTTTATCTACAGTTATTTCAATGTTTGTACCATGGCGGTTTCTTAACGCATCAATATACTCACGCATACGCTCAACCGTTTTTTGCATGCTGTCATTTTCGGGGCTAAGACTCCACAACATATCATCCATGGCAATGATCATGTTGTGGCTCTTTGAATGTATCTGCTCTATATATTCTTTTGATTTTAACGGCTCGGAATCTGCTTTTATTCTCGCCATTTCACTCAGGATATTAATATTGTTAAGCGCCATGTTCACTTCGTTGTGCAGGTTGTCTGCAATTTCACTACGTATTTTTTGTAAGCCTTCTTTCTTTTTCATTTGCAGCCTGTCGAGCCAATACAATAAAAATGAAAAAAGCAGTATCACCAGCAATATGAACCACCATGTTTTCCAGAATGGCGGATTTACTTTTATTTTTAATTCAGTGATCTTTTTGCTTCCAACAAGGTCTGCCGTTTCTGTTTTTACTTTGAATGTATATGTTCCTGCAGGAAGATAATTATAGATCGCCTGGTTCAGTTCATTGGCCTGTTTCCATTCTTTGTCAATACCCTCCATCATATAAAAATACATGACCTTATTCTGTGAAAAATAACTAAGACTTGAAAAACCAATGCTGATCGAATTTTGGTTTGCAAGCAATTCGATCCTGTCAAGTTTTACAAGTGAATCAACCGATACAGCATTGTTTAAAATTTTAAAATCCGTGATATACACTCCAGGTGTTTGTGTAGTTGTTTTAATATCCATTGGATCAAAAACAACAAAATCATTGGATGTGCCAAACAACATTTTGCCATTGGGTAATTGATAAGATGCCCCAACATCAAAAAGATCATTTGCCATACCATCGTTCCTGTCGTAAAACGTAAATGTTTTTTTATCCATGTTCATCCTGCACAAACCGGTCATCATGCCTATCCATAAATAACCGGCACGATCCTTTTGAAGTGTTACAACCATATCAGAGGGCAGACCATCAGATGCACTGATATTAACAATGTTGTTTCTTTTTGTATTCAAAATATTGAGTCCGCCACCGCCAATGATCATGATGCTGTCATTGTATTCCAGTAAAGCAGCTGCACCATTTGCCGATAATCTTTTTCCTGCCGGGCCTTTGTCAAAATAATGCTCAACGATCTTATCATTTACAGGGTCGATCTTATACACACCATATATTTCTGTACCGACCCATATGAATCCTCTGCTATCGGTTACAAGGCTTAAAATTTTTACATTGGGAATGGCATCGATCTTATAAAAACCATCTTCATAATTCTGTATTGCTTTCGCAGCATCCCATTTATAAATACCATGACTGTGCGATCCGAACCAAAGGTTTCCATATTTATCCTGTACTACCTTGCGAATGGTACGATTTTCAAAAATTGCCGGTTCATATTTTTTTGAATCACCTGTAAGCTGATCATAGAATAATACAAACGCAGGTTGTCCCACCATGCATATTGTCTTCGTATCATTCATATGGCACATACCCCACACTGTGAGTCCATTTACTTCTTCAATGCCTTTTATGCCTAGCTTTATACTTCTGAAATTGCTGTCATAACGATACAATCCATCGCCCCAACACCCGGTCAACAATTCACTGTTATTTGTTTGTATAAAAGACATAACGCCACCTTCTCCCCTGGTATTTTTTATACGATTGATATGACCGATACTATTGAACAACTGTTTTGACGGGTTGAAAACATAAATACCATTATTGCTTGTATTGGCCCATAGATTCCTGTCGCGGTCCTCAAACAGGTTCACACTCTCATAATAAATTCCTTGTCCATTTGAATAATCACTCTTTACAGGTATAAATGTTTTTTCTTTTTCTTCATACTTTGCAAATACATTTAAGCCACAGATCCAGATATTCCCATCTTTTAATTCTTTCATGATACCAGGCTCATTATATTGATGAACCAGTACGTCCAGCGCAAACTGGTCTAGCAATGCCGTATTATTCGACATATCGAAGCAGTAGAGCCTGCAGGCACCTGTTGGTGGCCAGTTCATAAACCAGAATCTTTTTTTGGAATCGATCATATATCCCAAAACGCTGCTAAGATGCCCGAATTTTTCAATCAGCGGCTCATGGTCAATGTTATGATTGCGGTAACTAATGGTCCTTGTTACTTTGTTATAAGCAACCAACCCCGAATCGCAACACAATAAATATTTTTTTGAAGGCCCGTCATCAATAATATTGGTAACCCGCCAGTTGCTGGGAATATTGAAAGTATTATATACAGAAGAGAATTCATTGCTTTGTTTATTGTAAGTAACAACTTCAGCAAAAGTAAAAACAAGGATCTGGTTCCCATCACTGTCAACATCCAGGTGCCGCATGCGTTTAAGGTTGTTATCATTTTTTAATTTAACAACCGCTTTTTTAAAAGTAAAACGACGTGTATCGAAAATACCGATATCACCATTACCAAATAACAACCACAAGTTTTTTTGTTTATCGATCACCAGTTGCGTAATGAAATTATCAGGTATCGAATTGGGATCGGAAGGAACATGACGAAACGTAATAAACCTTGTGCCATCAAAACGTTGCAACCCGTTAACGGTGCTTATCCACATAAATCCCTGGTCGTCCTGTGTAATATTGCTCACATTGTAAGCGGCAAGCCCGTTATTAACTGTGTAATGGGTAAATGCATATTGTCTCGCTTCCTGTGCAAAGATGAATTGCACAGATTGTACGATAATAAAAAACAATAAGCAGCTTTTTTTCAAAACAAATATTTGTGGTTGATCTTATGGGTTATCTTCTCAAATATACCTAAGGATCATATAATAAATTAAAGCTGGTGGATGAATCGTGGTTTTATTGCCTGAATTGTGCGATTAAGCGGATGAACTGTTTTGATGATTTTATAAGACCATTTTCAATTTATCCCCGCTTAAGCTGGTTTCATACTGCCAAAACCCTAACTCATGCATATATGTATTGACATGCGATATTTTAATTTGGAATTTCGGCATATTATTAATCAAACTCAAAATCATGAAAAAATTCAACATTATTATTGCAACAGTTCTGCTGCTTGTATCGGCATCATGTAAAAAAGACAAAGATGTTATCAAATCTGGTCCTGTTCCTCCTACGCCGATCGATACAATAGCCCCACCTCCCGTAGGCGATACCGTTCATATCCCTTTGGATGATACCGCAAGGTTTCTATTAAAAGATATAGTTAATAGCGGGTTGCCCTCACCCTATTATCATTTTGAATACGATAATATGAAATACGTAAACAAGATAAGTTTTGCGGCCAATTTTGATATCTACAATGTAGAATACGCAAACAAGCGGGTAAGCAAAACAACCAATCCAAATAACGGGCACCAACAAATATATACTTATGAGAATGGTAAAGTATCGTTGATAACAGAATCATCGGTGTTTAATGGGCAAATACTCTGGAAATATTATTTTAAATACAATGTATTGAATCAATTGGAACAAATAAAATGGCAGCAATTCCGTACCCCCACAGATATTGTTGATTACAGGAAATTAATTTTGCAGTACAGGGCCGATGGCAATCTTGCGAAAACAGATGATTTTATGATTGATCCAAACGATCATTTGATATGGAGTAAGACAACCGAATACAAAGACTATGATAATACTTTGAATGTGGACGATTTTGCGTTATTCAAAAACTTCTTTGAATCAATGCTTTTTGTTCCGGGTGTTAAATTTCAAACCAATAATCACCATACCGAGGTAATTACCGGCGCACAAAATGATTATAGGGTAACATATACCTATCAATTAACAAATGGGCTCCCGGTAAGAAAAAATGGCAACATGGTTCAAACGAGGGGAACAAACTCGGGACAATCAATGAATTTTACCAGCCAGCTAAGCTATTATTAAATTCTAAAACGATATTGGCAATCGTTATAAAAGTATGCAATACACGGTTGCATACTTTTATTATTTAATTATTAAACGGTAAAACCGATTTTTTAACGGCTGCGGATCATTTTTCTTTTTATTTAATTTGCAAAAAATCTTATCAGCCTGGCATCTTTCACTTATCAAACAAACAACCATGAAATACTTAGTATGGGTCTTATTAATTATTGGCTCTTCAGTAACGGCACAGGATACTTCATTGCAGGTCATACAAAAAACAGCATTGGTTCCGGGCAACAGGTATGAAGATGCTGTATTGCTTAAAACAGAAAAACATTTTTACCCAATCGAACTTGATAAAAATGCTTCCTACGAATTTTACATCATGCAAAAAGGTATTGATGTTGATGTTAAACTTATTGATCCGCAGGGAAAAGAATTGGTTGATAAAGATTCGCCCAATGGCAATAATGGTGCTGAAAATTTTGATTTGGTAGCGCCGGGGCAAGGTAAACATGTATTGCAGATCATCCCTTTAAATGAAGCAGGTGCCCCCGCATCCGGCAAATACAGTGTTTATGTAAAAAAACTTACCAGGGAACAGGTAGAAAAGAAAGCACTCATACAAAAAGAACTTGTTGAAGAAAATAAAAAAAATGTACAGACAGCTGATATCGATCATTTCTGGGATGCATTTGATCATTTAAAAGAATGCAAAACGCATAATGACAGTGTGGATTGTTTCCAGGAACGATACATCAATAAAGCAACGGATGGATTTAAAGATTTTTTATTGGCAAGAAATTTTACTGCGGAAGAGTATACAACAAAGGTAGCCGGGTTTCCCAAATTTTATAATTCGATCAGGAAGAATACTTACGAAGTAAAGAAAGCAGTTCCGTTAATTGAAGAAGTGTTTATCAACTTTAAAAAATTGTATCCTGCTTTCAAGCCCTGCAAAGTTTGTTTTGCTATTGGAACCGTGCGTACCGGCGGAACAACATCCAAAGATTTTGTTTTGATCGGAACAGAAATTACAACGGCGACCAAAGATGTTGATCTTTCAGAATTTAACGGCAATGCAATGAGTAAGGTTATGGCAGGCGGCACAACAGACATTGTTCAGAAAATAAAAAATATTATAGCACATGAATCTGTGCATACACAACAAGGACATAAGCCTGATAGCGATGCTGAAAAATGTACACTACTCTATTCCTGTTTCTCGGAAGGTTGTTGTGATTTCATTGGTGAATTATTGGCAGGTAACCAGATAAATAAAGTTGCGCAGGAATACGGAGATAAACATGAAGCTGAACTGTGGGCAGCATTTAAAAAACAACTTTGTGATGGCAAGGTTGAAGACTGGATGTATAATTTTAGTACTGCAAAAGATAAACCTGCAGATCTTGGTTATTATATCGGGTATAAGATCAGCCAGGCATATTATAACAGTCAGCCGGATAAGCAACAAGCAATCGTTGATATCATTGAAGCAAGAAATGTGAAAAAGATGCTTGCGTTAAGTGGTTACGATCCTAAATAGTAAAACGAATTCGTGTTTAAAATTCGTGCTTACCCAGTTCATACAACAACTTCTTCAATTCAATCATTAGTTGATTCTACTGCAGCACTATACTTCTTAATCTTGTATCCTAAAAAGTATAGTCATGAGAAACGATCAAATTCAACTTGAAGAAGCTTTCCGCCGGATCGCTCACACCAGTCCCAAAAAAATACTCTTTGCATGTGTACCAGCTGATGGGCATTTTAGCCCGCTTACCGGTCTTGCAAAACAATTACAGGCATCAGGCTACGATGTACGCTGGTACGCCTCTGCTGCTTATGCAACAAAATTAGAAAAACTTGAAGTGCATCATTATCCATTTAAAAAAGCATTGGAAGTAACAGGCGAAAATGTAGATGAAGTATTTCCGGGAAGAGCAGCAATAAAGAACCCGGTAAAAAAATTAAACTTTGATATTGTCAATTTTTTTATCCAACGCGGCCCGGAATTTTATGCAGACATCTGTGAGATATACAAATCGTTTCGTTTTGATCTTGTGGTTGCAGATTGTGCTTTTACCGGTATCCCTTTTATTACAGACAAAATGAACATACCGGTACTGTCGATCGGGGTATTCCCATTGGTAGAATCATCAAAAAATCTTGCACCCAATGGCCTGGCAATAACACCTTCTTATACTTTTATCGGCCGTCGCAGGCAGGCAATTCAGCGCTTCATCGCAAACAAAATATTATTCCGTGTATCAAACAAGTACATGAAGAAAGTAATGGACGAGTATGGTATCCCGGTAGGAAACATAAACCTGTTTGATTTGTTGGTAAGAAAATCCACATTATTATTACAAAGCGGTACGCCAGGTTTTGAATACAAACGAAGTGATCTTGGAAAAAACATACGGTTCATCGGGCCGTTGCTACCCTGGTCTTCAAAAGGAAAAATACCTTCATGGTTTGACGGACGTTTATCTGCATACAAAAAAGTGATCCTGGTAACACAGGGAACGGTTGAAAAAGATGTAGAAAAATTATTGGTGCCTACACTGGAAGCTTTCAGGAACACAGATACATTGGTTATTGCAACTACAGGCGGTTCGCAAACTTCAGCACTTAAGAAAAGATTTCCTGAAAGGAATTTCATCATTGAAGATTTCATTCCTTTTGCTGATGTAATGCCTTACGCCAATGCCTACATTACGAATGGTGGTTATGGCGGTGTAATGCTTGGGATCG
This sequence comes from Ferruginibacter sp., assembly GCA_047601875.1. Taxonomy (GTDB): domain Bacteria; phylum Bacteroidota; class Bacteroidia; order Chitinophagales; family Chitinophagaceae; genus Ferruginibacter. The sequence goes on from JASGIL010000001.1 coordinate 5,310,474, forward strand.
AATACCAGTTGCCTTTGGTGGTTGCTGGTGTGCATGAAGGAAAGAATGAGATCAATGCAAGGGTTGGCTATTTCAATCTCGGTATTAATTTAAAAACAGAAAGACCCTCTGTACTCCAGGTACGCAATGCTGTGCAGGAAGTTTTAAGCAATGATGTTTATAAAACAAATGTTATAAAGCTGGGAAAAGAATTCAACAGTTATGATCCAAATAAACTTTGTGTAAGCTATGTAAAAGAAATACTAAGCAGGCCAAAACAAAAGATAGCGTCAGGGGAAATCGAGATCAATTGTAATTAGTATTAATAGTTGAATTTAGATGAATATTGAACATTGTACGTTGCATATTGAACATTCCGGAAATTTTCAATATGCAACGTACGATATTCAATTTTCGGTAAGCAACTTCAGTGGAGCATTTCGTTCGTATTTTACTCCATACAGGTCAAAATATTTTTCAGAAAAAGCAACCAGCTTATTTAAAAAATAATATGCCTGCAGGTATAGCTTCGATTCAAGCCCCGGCATATTTATAATTTCTGTCAACGACCGGATGGCTGCATTCGTATCAGCTTTATCTACATTTTTCCTGGTTTCTTTGAATAAGCTCCACGGTTCATCATGATTCGTCATGTCGTTCCATAACTCCAATGACAGATCATTCATTGAATTTTCAAGCGGGCTATTTGTTTTTTCAAACATACTATTGGCTTTAAATAAAAACTGGTTTTGCTCTTTGTTCAAATATCATATGATCTTTTATACCTACCATCTACAAATGAGTGAAGTGCCATTTTGAATTACCGAACGGCGGGTTTTACGCTTTGCGCCTCTGTGCCTCTGCGGTAAAATCCTTTTCATACATTTTACTTTACCGATTACTTGAAATGTTTTTGTCTTGAAGATCATTTGCCGCGGAGGCGCAAAGGCATTGAGATTTCATGCATACAAGAACAAAAGCAATTCAAAATCTATCTCTAAATTCGCAGATAACTTATCCGATCATGAACGAGGTTCAGTTACTCGAAAAATTTATTACCAGTGTTTACCCGCTGCCGGCAAGATCATTGCAAAATTTTTTATTGATATGGGAACCTGTTTCTGTTAAAAGAAAAACGATACTTACCCGTGCCGGTGATACTGAACGAAATTTATATTTTGTAACAGAAGGAATTCAAAGAGTATTTTACTATGATGAGCTCGACAGGGAGGCAACAATCATTTTTAGTTATCCTCCGTCGTTCTTTGGGGTAGCCGATAGTTTTTTGCTGCAAACCCCTTCCAGGTTTTTTGCAGAAACATTGACTGCATCTACATTTCTCAAAACAAATTTTCATCAACTCGACAAACTCATGAAAGCAGATCCTGAAATAGAACGAATGATCAGGTTCCTTACTACCGCTGCTTTTTCGGGACTGATGGAACGCATGATCGAGATACAATGTTTTTCATCTGAAGAAAAATATAAAGCACTTTTAAAAAGAAGTCCGCACATTTTAAATCTCATTCCGCATAAGTACATAGCTAATTATTTAGGAATTGATGCAACCAATTTCAGCAAGTTGCTTTCCAAAGTAAAAATCTAAAAGCAATTTGGAAATTTGGAGATTTGGAAATGAGTCAATTAAAAGGCAGGTAATTTATGATTTCCTTCATTTCCAAATTAGTGAATTTCCCAATTTCCAAATTGAAATAATCTTGGTATTTACCATCAATTTATTTTTCGTGCTGTAGCATTTTTACATCATAAAAATCAAACATCATGAAATATTTATCAACTCAGTTATTAGATGATCTTTATGCACAATCAGAGATCAACATCAACAAAGCGATTAAGGAATGGCAACAGCTTCCTAATATCAGGCTGATCACGCAACCTGGCCCGGACCAATGGAGTGCTGCCCAATGTCTTGAGCATTTAAATAGCTACGGACGTTATTATTTGCCTGCCATAGAAAAAGCACTTACAATTTCAAGGCATTCAACGCCTGCCACTTATTTTAAAAGTGGTTGGCTCGGAAATTATTTTTATAAAATGATGTTGGTAGAAAACAACAGCAAGCCCAAAAAGAAATTAAGAGCACCAAAAGATCATCAGCCAGGCATGCAATTAAACGGGGCACAGGTAGTGAGTGAATTTATAAGCCAGCAGGAATTATTAGAGCAACTTTTACAAATGGCCCAATCAAAAGATATCAATAAAATAAGGATACCGATCTCTATTTCTCCATTTATAAAATTAAAACTGGGAGATGTGTTCCTGTTTTTGATTGCACATATTAATCGTCATCTTGCGCAGGCACAAAGAGCACTTGATACGACATGTTATAGTTTCAAATCAGAAAAAATTGCCTGAAACTCCTGCGTCTTTGCGTCTCCACGGTAAAATAATTCTGGTAAAAAAATCTCAAAAAAAAAATTAAATGGCTGAAGGAATTTAATCGCATAGACGCAAAGGCGCAGAATTTTATCCAGTTCATTCACTTGAATTTACATTTCATTACGCTTTTCATTTTTCCTGTTTTATCATTATACCAACTTTGTTATTGGTAATTAATTCAAATAATTAAAATAATAAGTATGCAACGCTACAACATCTTCAATCTAAAACACAAAGGGCTCAGGGTAATGCTTTATGAAACAGCCATTGATCTTCAGCACACCAGTTTCGACAATGCCGAATCTGCAGCCGAAGCAATTTCAAAAGTAGAATCAGTATTGCATGCATTTCACAGCCATGCCGAACACGAAGATAAATTCGTTTTGCCTGCATTGAAAAGATACAATGCTGAGTTGATAGAAGAATTTCAGAGTGAACACGCAATGGATGAGTTGCTCACACAAAACATCAATAAACTTATTGCAGCATTCAAATTTGCAACAGACAAAGAAGCATTAACGGTTGCCGGATATGCATTAACAATGGCATTCAATGAATTCATCGCATTCAATCTTTATCATATGAATAAGGAAGAGAATAAGATCAATAAAACACTTTGGGAATATTATAACGATGCCGAGCTAGCACAGATCACCAGGACAATCATTGCAAGCATTCCTCCTAATATATTGACAGAAGAAACAAGGTGGATGGTAAAAGGTGCTTCAGATACTGAGATCATCAACTGGTTGTTAGGCGTCAAGAATGATGCCCCTGATTATGTTTTTAAATCATTGTTTACGCTTGTGGAAGAAGAATTACCACAGCAAAGGATACACGCCATACAGGAGGGATTGACTGAGGGAGCGATGGTCGCTTAAAGAATTGAATAACGAACACGGAATGTCGAATATTAGAATAATACTTCCTTCTTCGATATTCCGTGTTTAATGTTTGATATTCTAAGACATGATCACACCATATTTGTCCTTTCAACATTCCGAAAAATAATTTAAAGTATCCAACTCATTCGCCTATTCCCCCACTTCATTCATCTCCTGCTTTTCCAGCCATCTATTCCAGGATAATTTTACATCCTAATTAAAAAACGACAAAAATGAAAAAGTCAAGATTTGCAATACAGGTGTTCTTACTGGTAGCAGCTTTTCCTGTATTGTTCATCGCTGGTATCACACATCATGAAAACAAGATTGATAGAAATGATGCCGATGTAAAAAAGGAAGAGCCGGTGAGTATAAAAAAAATGGCAGCGCCACGTAAAATTGTTATGGTTTCCTCGCTGCCGGTTTCGCCTGGCCTGGCAATGGTAACAATTATTAAATTCTAAAAATACGGTCATGAAAATGCAATCGCTTCATATTTTGATAAACTGTCTCAGGGTTTGTATTGTAACTTTGGTGGCGGTGTTGGTGAGTTTTTTTGTACTTGTTTTTGCATAGTACTACGAAAAAAACTGGTCAGACCGGTCAGACTGGTCTGACCAGCCGGGCTGAAAATCGCTTGTTTAAGGCGCACAAATACTCAGGATTTTTCCTGATATTTGCGCAATCCTTATAAATAATGAAGGTTTTACTAAAGAAAGCTCACATCATCTGCTCCACTTCTCCCTTTCACGGGCAAATTAAAGATATCCTTATTGTTGATGGCCTGATCGGTAAGATTGCTGATAATATTACGGAAAATGCCGATGAGATTATCTCAAATGATAACCTGTATGCCAGTATTGGCTGGATGGACATTTTCGCCCATTTTGCAGATCCCGGCTACGAACACAGGGAGACCATACAAACCGGCGCTGCTGCTGCTGCTGCCGGCGGGTTTACGGATGTGATGATCCTGCCCAATACCAATCCAACGATCGCTTCCAAATCACAGGTTGAATATATTGTCCAGATGGCGGCAAAGCATGCTGTCAGTATTTACCCCGTTGCCGCTATTACCAAAAATACAGAAGGAAAAGAACTGGCTGAAATGTATGACATGCACGCCAGCGGCTCCATTGCCTTTAGCGATGGTTCATCGCCGGTTCAAAGCCCGGGCGTTTTACTAAAAGCTTTGCAATATATGTTGCCGGTTGACGGTGTTATCATACAGGTTCCCGATGACAGATCAATCTCTGCGCATGGGTTGATGAGTGAAGGCATTGTAAGTACAAAACTGGGTTTACCGGGCAAACCTGCCATTGCTGAAGAATTGATGATAGAAAGAGATATTGAACTTTTGAAATATACCAAATCAAAACTGCACATAACGGGACTATCTACCCGAAGAGGCATTGAACTTTTTGAAAAAGCAAAGAAAGATGGTTTAAAGATAACAGCTTCTGTTACGCCTTACCACGCTTTTTTTTGTGATGAGGATCTTGAAAGTTACGACACCAACCTGAAAGTAAATCCACCTTTACGCACCAGGGAAGATATGATGGCGGTTAGAAGTTCTATTGCTGATGGAACGATCGACTGTATTGCATCGCACCACATGCCTCAACATTGGGATGATAAAACATGTGAATTTGAATATGCAAAGAATGGAATGACCGGGCTGGAAAGTTTGTTTGGCGTAGTAAATGGTTTTGGAAATGATCTTGTGAACCTGGTCGATAAGCTTACGATCGCCCCAAGAAAAATATTCAATGTACAAATACCGGATATAAAAGAAGGAGCTGCTGCATGCCTTACATTATTTGATCCCGGGCAAAAATATATTTTTAAAGAATCGATGATCAGATCGAAATCACATAACAATCCTTTTATTGGCAAGGAGCTAAAAGGAAGAGTGATCGGTATCATTAATAAAAACAAGGTTATTATAAATTAAGATGAAGAACCTGGATGCGAAGTACAAAGGGATTATAACAGGTTTGCTGATGATCGTATTGTCTGTAGTTTTTTTTTACGCAATGAAATTACCGGTAAACGGAAGAAATCAATTCTTAATTCTTGTTGTATTTATTGCCGGGCTATTGTGGACTCTGATTTCATTTAAGCAACATGCCCCGGATACAGCAGGGTTCAAAGAATATTTTTCAGAAGGATTTAAGAATTTCATTGTAGTAGCATTCATGATGGCGGTATTTACATTTGTATTTTATAAATTGAACCCGCAAATAATGGAAGATGGGATAAAGGAAAATAATATCTTAGTGATGAAGGAAGGCAATCATACTGATGCAGAGATCAATGCGAATGCTGATAAACTGAGAAGTATTTTTATGCCAATGATGCTTACCATCAATACATTTAAATACTTATTGCTGGGTTCGATCATTTCAATCGTAGCAGCAGGATTTTTGAAAAAAAGGGATGCTTAGTAAAGATATAACGCACAAGAGTGTCCCGATAGCAATCGGGACCAATGAAGTTGAGTAAAGAGAAAATGCCGGGACAAAAAAAATAATTATGGACATTTCAATTGTAATACCACTTTTTAACGAAGATGAATCGCTACCGGAACTGGCCGCATGGATCCAGCGTGTTGTGCTTGCCAATAATTATAGTTATGAAATTATCATGGTTGATGATGGTAGTACGGATAATTCATGGAACGTGATACAACAATTGCGCAATGCAAATGGTAATATCAAAGGAATAAAATTTCAGCGCAATTATGGCAAGAGTGCCGCTTTGAATGAAGGTTTTAAAGCAGCGCAGGGCGATGTTATTATTACAATGGATGCCGATATGCAGGATAGTCCTGATGAAATACCAGACCTGCGCAATATGGTGATCAATGAAGATTTTGATATTGTGAGTGGATGGAAGAAAAAAAGATACGACAATACACTTACTAAAAATATCCCGAGTAAATTATTCAACAGCGCTGCAAGGAGCATGAGCAAAATAAAATTGCATGATTTTAATTGCGGCCTGAAAGCATATAAGAAGAAAGTTGTAAAAAGTATTGAAGTATATGGTGAAATGCATCGTTATGTTCCGGTACTTGCAAAATGGGCGGGTTTTAGAAAGATCGGCGAAAAAGTAGTGGAACACAGGCCAAGAAAATATGGTGTCACCAAATTTGGCTGGAACCGTTTTGTAAATGGTTTCCTCGACCTGATGACGATATTCTTTGTGGGTAAATTTGGTAAAAGGCCCATGCACTTCTTTGGTTTATGGGGCACCATTTTTTTCTTGTTTGGATCAATAACATTTACTTACCTCACTATTTCAAAATTCTTTTTCGATAAAACCGGGATGACGCAGCGGCCATTGTTCTTCTTTGCTATCCTGGCAATGATCATTGGTACGCAATTGTTCCTGGCTGGTTTTATTGGGGAGCTAATATCAAGAAATTCGGCTGACAGAAATCATTATCTCATTGAAGAAAAAGCCGGATTATAATTTGAAAATTTGAAGATTTGAAAATTTGGAGATGAAAAGCACTCAAATTTTTAAAGCAATCTTCAAATCTTCAAATTTTCAAATCTTCAAATCGGATTCGTGAATCAATCAAAAAATATCATCATCGTCGGCCCCGCTTACCCTCTACGGGGTGGCGGCATGACGACTTTCAATGAACGCCTGGCGAAAGAATTCCAGGACCAGGGACATACGATCAGCATCTATACTTTCTCGTTACAATACCCGGGTTTTTTATTTCCGGGTACAACACAATTATCGGAAAAGAAAGAACCTCCTCCCGGGCTTGATATAAAAGTGATCATCAATTCCATCAATCCCTTTAACTGGATAAAAGTAGGAAGGCGTTTAAAAGCGGCCCGCCCGGATATTATCGTTGTGCGTTACTGGCTACCGTTCATGGCGCCATGCCTGGGGACGATACTGCGGATCGCTAAAAAAAATAAGCACAGCAAAGTGGTATGCATTGCAGATAACGTATTGCCTCATGAAAGAAGAATGGGTGATACCATACTTACAAAATATTTTGTAAAACCTGTAGATGCATTTATAACAATGAGCCCGAAGGTATTCAATGACCTTAAGTTGTTTGCAGGGGGGAAACCAGTGAGCCAGGTTGCGCATCCTTTGTATGATAATTTTGGGGAGAAGATAACTAAGACTGAAGCGAGGGCGAAATTAAAAATTAAGAATGAAGAATTAATAATTTTATTCTTTGGATTTATAAGGAAGTATAAAGGCCTCGATATTTTATTAGATGCAATGAAGATAGTAGCATCTTCAAAACACCAAACACCAAGCCCCAAACTCCTTATCGCCGGTGAGTTTTATGACGACCGTAAAGTTTACGAAGAACAGATCAAAGCACTCGGAATAGAAAACAACCTCATCTTAAGAACAGCATTTATTCCTGACGATGAAGTGAAAAATTACCTCTGTGCCGCAGATGTAGTGGTACAACCTTACCGCAATGCAACACAAAGTGGTGTTACGCCCCTCGCCTACCATTTTGAAATTCCGATGATCGTTACCAATGTTGGTGGACTGCCTTCCATGGTACCCGATAATAAAGTGGGACTTGTTGCAGAACCAACTGCTGCTTCCATTGCAGAAAAGATCGTTGAATATTTTGATAAAGGAGAAGATCATTTTCTGCCATATTTGAGAGAGGAAAAGAAGAAGTATAGCTGGGAGTTGATGGTGGACGAGATCGTGGGAATGGTTTAAAATTCTGAATGCTGAGTGCTGAATCCTGAATTGTCTTGTTTGAACAGCAGAAACTATAATTGTAAAAGCATTAATATTGTAAAATATAGAGTTTGAAATTTTAGGTTTCGGAAAATACATAGACTCCTCAACTTATAATCCCCAACTCATAATTCATAACTCATAATTCATAATTCCCTTGATTTACAGAAGCAAAGCCCCCCTTCGTATAGGCCTCGCCGGTGGTGGTACAGATGTAAGCCCTTACAGTGACCTGCACGGTGGTGCTATTTTGAATGCCACTATTTCTTTATCTGCCTATGCCAGTATTGAACCGCTCAACGAAATGGAAATTATCGTAGAGGCACTTGATCGTAAGGAACAGCAGCGCTTTCCCTGGTTGCATCAATTGCCGATAGACGGAACGCTCGATCTTTTAAAAGGTGTTTATAATCGCATACAAAAAGAATTTCTAATGCCGCTTACCGGTTTTCGGTTGTCAACTTTTGTTGATGCACCAGCCGGTTCAGGGCTCGGCACTTCATCAACATTGGTAGTTGCTATACTGGGTGCTTTTGTTGAAATGCTGAAACTACCATTGGGTGATTATGATATTGCACACATGGCTTATGAAATTGAACGCAATGAATTAAAACTTGCGGGAGGCAAACAGGATCAATATGCAGCTACTTTTGGCGGCGTGAATTATATGGAGTTTTATGACAATGACAGGGTAATTGTAAATCCCTTACGCATCCGTCCGCAATACATGCATGAGCTGGAGAATAACCTTGTGCTTTATTTCACTTCAACTTCCAGGGAAAGTGCAACGATCATTAAAGAACAGGTACGCAATGTGAACAGCAATAATGAAAAAAGTATTGAAGCCATGCACCAGCTCAAAGAGCAGGCACATATGATGAAAGAAGCTTTGTTGAAAGGTCGATTGAATGATTTTGGTGAGATCCTCGATTATGGTTTTCAACAAAAGCGCAGGATGGCTGCCAATATCAGTAACAACAATATTGAACAAATATATGAAGCGGCAAAAGCTGCAGGTGCAACAGGCGGTAAGATCAGTGGTGCAGGCGGCGGAGGCTTTATGGTTTTTTATTGTCCCGGAAATTCAAATCATGCAGTGAAAGAAGCACTGCTGAGTTTTGGTGGTGAAGTGAAAAAATATTCGTTCATTAAATACGGCTTATCCAGCTGGAGCATATAAAGATTTGTAAGTTTTGAATTATGAGTTGGTGAATAACATTTGAAGTTTATCATCATTTGAAATGAATAATTCAATCATCCCGTATCCCCTATCCCGGATCTCGGATCTCGTATCCTGTATCTGCCATCCCTCTCCAATTTCCCTTAACTTTGTGCCTCTAATCATTACAAATGAACGAACAGATAAAAAATTTAATACAGGCTTCTATCGATGTTAAACTGCAGGTGCTTGCAAACAAAGAATTGCAACAATCATTGGCAGAATGCGTTGAAAAAATTGCCACAGCTTTCAAAAATGGTAATAAGGTTTTGTTTTGTGGAAATGGTGGTAGTGCCGCAGATGCCCAGCACCTGGCGGCAGAATTCAGCGGTCGTTTTTACACAGACCGTGAAGCACTTCCTTCCGAAGCATTGCATGTAAATACTTCTTACCTCACGGCAGTAGCAAATGATTATAGTTATGATGTGGTTTATTCAAGAATGATCCAGGGCATTGGAAAAAAAGGAGATGTATTGGTTGGCTTGAGCACATCCGGTAATAGCGGTAATATTATTAAAGCATTTGAAACAGCCCGTACAAAAGGAATGATCACGATCGGTTTTACAGGCGCTACCGGTGGTAAAATGAAAGCATACAGCGATTATCTTATCAATGTCCCATCAACTGATACGCCTCGTATACAGGAAAGTCATATTTTATTGGGACATATAATTTGTCAATTAGTAGAAGAAATCATTTTTCCTTCTAAATAACTATGGGTAAAGAAGCAATTATTTTAGCGGGTGGATTGGGCACACGTTTAAGAAGTGCTGTGCCGGATCTTCCAAAATGCATGGCACCCGTGGCGGGGAAACCATTTCTTCATTACGTGATCGATTACCTGCAGCAGCAAGGCATTACCAGTTTTATACTTTCATTGGGATATCTTCATGAAGTGATCGAAGATTATGTGAATAACAATTATCCGGCACTTGATGTTAAATATTCAATCGAAGAAGAACCACTCGGTACGGGCGGTGCAATTAAACTTGCATGCGGTAAAGCAAGTGAAGAAAATGTAATTGTACTCAATGGAGATACGATGTATAAAATTGATGTAAACAAACTCCTCTCCTTTCACCAACAACAACATGCTTCATGCACGCTTGTATTAAAACCCATGCAGGATTTTGAACGCTATGGTGTTGTTGAGATCGATGAAGAAAATCATATCCAGTCATTCAAAGAAAAACAGTACTATGAACATGGACTTATCAATGGTGGTGTATATGCTATAAATGTGGTTAAGTTTTTATCTATTGATCTTCCAACTAAATTCTCATTTGAAAAAGATTATTTAGAAAAATACTATACGAGTGAAAAAATGAGCGGGATGATACAGGATGAGTATTTTATCGACATTGGTATTCCTGAAGACTTTGCAAAGGCTAATGTAGAGTTTAGAGTTTAGCATTATGACTTATGAAAGTTGTTATCATGAATATTAAAAATAACACGAATTAAAACATATTATTTTGTTTGCTTTAATTCGTGAAATTCATGTTTAGAATTCGTGCTTTTAATCAAATAACTAAAAAGATACTGATGCTCCCATTGAATAAAATAAATAAATCATGGACATTATTCCTGGATAGAGACGGTGTTATCAATCACGAAAAACACGAAGACTATATACATACGTGGGATGAATTCAAATTCTACGATGGCGTAACAGAAGCAATGAAAAAATTTTCATCCATATTTCATCGCATCATTGTAGTAACAAATCAACGTGGTGTTGGCAAAGGCCTAACCAAACTCGACGACCTTCATACAATTCATGCCAACATGCAACATGAAATTGAAAATGCCGGCGGCCGTATTGATGCTATTTTTTATTGCAGCGACCTGGAATCATCGAGCCCTTTCCGCAAACCAAATCCAGGCATGGGATTACAGGCAATAAAACAATTCCCGGATATTGATATAAAAAAATCGATCATGGTTGGTAACACGATAAGTGATATGGAATTTGGAAGAAACCTAGGTGTATACACGGTCTTTCTCCCTACTACCCGTCCCGAAGTAAACCTCAAAGATGAAAAGATCGACGCAGTATGCGAAAGCCTCATTGCATTTGCAAATGCAATAACTCATCACTAATCAAATCTAATCACAGGTATCCGATATCACTTTGTTAAATAAAAACCAACAAGTTTTCTATTGTAAAATGTTTCTTTAAATTTAGAGAATGAAAATCCTTCAAGCCACCATCCTGTTTTTTTTATTGAGTATAAGTTCATTTGCGCAACGCATAAGTCGCCCGGACTACCAGCAAATTCAAACGAGTGAGGATACATTAAAAACCCATGCATGGAAAATAATTACAGCCATTAATGTAAAAGACAGGTTTAAGGCCGACAGTATTTTTACAAGGGGCTTTGTACGCACCCTGAAGACAAAGAACTCATTTTACTATACTTTCGATTCATTGCAAACCATTTCCCAGTTGTATGCGCCTGATAGCACATTCAGGATATTTACCTGGCAGCTACAGATCAATGATAATTTGTATCGGCAGCATGGAGCAATACAAATGAGAACAGCTGATGGTGCGATGAAACTATTTCCCCTGATCGATAAATCTGATGTAACCCAAAATATTGAAGATACCGTTGGAAATAATTATGGATGGATGGGTGCTGTGTATTATAAAATTATTCAAACACAAAGTGCCGGTCAGAATTATTATACGCTTATTGGTTTTGATGCAGACAATATCCGCAGTGATCGTAAAATAATTGAAGTGCTCAGTTTTGTAAACGATGAACCTGTTTTTGGTGGTCATTATTTCAGCGTTCCGAATGACAAACTCATTGCTAAATCACCGGCCCGTTATGTAATGGAATTTAAAAAAGAGGCCGGCCCCCGTCTAACTTACGATACAGACATGCAAATGATCATTATGGAACACCTTGTTTCCGAATCAAGCCAACCCAATAAAAAATATACTCTAGTCGGAGACGGAGATTACGAAGGATTTAAATGGGCAAACGGAAGATGGGTTTATGTTGATAAAGTATTCGTTACAGTAACTCCCGAAGGACAACCACCCGTACCTGTTCCTGTTAATCAAATTAACCAGGCTCCCCGTGAAGCGTACCCGGGTGATTCACCGGCAGAAAGGCCAAAGCCTGCTCCTAAAAAGAAGAATTAAAAAGTAAGGAATAAGAAATAATTAATAAGGAATAAGAAAGTAATTAAACTTAGAATCGGAATGTATTTCGTTTTTGAGGATCAAAACTTTCTTATTCCTTATTTTATATTCCTTATTTCTTATTATCATTGAATACAAATATCGAATACCAGGAAAAACATTATCTGGCTTATGCATTTTTATTAGCCCTTGCATCTATACTCAAATTTTAAAAGATGCTAAAAATAACCATCCCCAAACCCTGTCACGAAAACTGGGACAATATGACTCCCAATCAACAAGGGCGCCATTGTTCTTCCTGCGAAAAAACAGTTGTTGACTTTACTCAAATGACCGAAGATGAGGTAAAGTATTTTTTCATCAACAAAAGATCGGAGCGGGTATGCGGCAGGTTTAGCAGTGCCCAGCTTCATCATATCAGTATCGAACTTCCGCAGAATATTTTTCAACTTCAGCTTCCTCTTTGGAAACAATTTCTCGTTGCCTCCCTGCTCGTTTTTAGTACTACCCTATTTTCATGTGATGTAAATACGAATGGAAAAGTTGAGATCGCTGCGCAAACCAACCATGTTTTGAATCCGGTAAACCTGCCTGTATTGGATACCATTCCAATAGATACCAATGCAAGAAAAGAGAACTGGATTGGCCAGGCAAGGGTCAGACCTGTACAATGTGTAAAAAAAGGAGAAGCAACCGTTAAACCGCTAATGGGTGATACGGTGATCGTAGAACAACCAAAACCAGATCGTGAGTTTTTGGGAGAAGTTGACGTTGTTGAGAAACCAGATACTATTGTTACAAAACCTACTGACCCAATGATCATGGGAAAAATAATGATTGCTCCTAAAAAGCCAAGTGGAAAATAGAAAATCTATTATTGTGATGTGATAGATACGCGGATGACACGGATGAACGGATAAAGACGGATTTTTTATGATTAAAATACTCTTAGGCTCTGTGTGTTTCCTCGAAGTTCGACAATTTTAAATGGCGAGTTTAGTGTAAAAATATATTATGCTTTTACATGAAGATAAAACAGACTTAATTCTCAGATGCTTTTATAAAGTTTACAATGAGCTTGGTTATGGATTTCTTGAAAAGGTTTATGAAAATGCTTTGATAATAGAACTTAAAAATGAAGGACTTCATTGTTTACAACAGACGCCGGTTAAAGTACACTATAAAGAAATAGAAGTAGGATTATATTTTTCTGATATAATCGTTGACAACGAAGTTCTCCTTGAATTAAAAGCTGGCGACGGCGAAATAATAAAAGAACATGAATCACAACTTCAAAACTATTTGAGAGCTACAGAATATGAGGTAGGACTAATACTTCATTTTGGCAAGAGACCTTCTTTTAAAAGAAAAATATTTACAAAAAATGCATTGCGTTAGCAATGCATTAATCCGTTTTTATCCGTTCATCCGTGTCATCCGCGTATCTATCCTATAACACAATAAAAATTAGTCGTTCAATTTCAAAACTGCCAGGAATGCTTCTTGCGGAACTTCTACGTTCCCAATTTGCTTCATGCGCTTCTTTCCTTCTTTTTGTTTTTCCAAAAGCTTACGTTTACGACTGATATCACCACCATAACATTTAGCAGTAACATCTTTACGCATCGCACTGATATTCTCACGTGCCACCACCTTCGCTCCTATGGCTGCCTGTATTGCTATCTGGAATTGCTGGCGTGGTAAAAGTTCTTTAAGTTTCTCACAAAGTTTGCGGCCAAATTCGTGTGCCCGTCCCCGGTGGATCAGGGCGCTCAATGCATCAACACGATCTCCGTTTAACAAGATATCCATCTTCACGATATCACTTGGACGATATTCCAATGGATGATAATCAAATGAAGCATAACCACGGGTTATGCTTTTTAGTTTATCATAAAAATCAAATACGATCTCGGTAAGTGGCATATCAAAACTGAGTTCCACACGTGTTGGTGTAAGATAACCCTGGTTGATCAGCACCCCACGTTTGTTGATACAAAGCGTCATGATATTACCAATGTATTCAGGCTTGGTGATCATTTGTGCCCGGATAAAAGGTTCATCAATATGATCGATCCTTGTTGGATCCGGCATTTCAGTCGGGTTATTAATGATGATATTCTCACCCTTAACAGTAGTTGCTGTAAAACTTACGTTGGGAACAGTTGTAATAACGGTTTGGTTGAATTCTCTTTCCAAACGTTCCTGGATAATTTCCATGTGCAACATGCCGAGGAACCCGCAACGGAACCCAAAACCAAGTGCCTGTGATGTTTCCAATTCATAAGTAAGCGATGCGTCATTGAGCTGGAGTTTTTCCATACAATCACGCAACTCCTCGAAACTATCAGTTTCTACAGGAAATATTCCTGCAAAAACCATTGGCTTCACATCTTCAAAACCTTTGATCGCTTCCAATGAAGGGTTAACAGTAGTAGTGATCGTATCACCTACTTTCACTTCCTTCGCATTTTTGATGCCCGTGATCACATAACCCACGTCGCCTGCTCTTACTTCGTTGCGTGGTGAAAGTCCCAGCTTTAATACACCAACCTCATCTGCAATATATTCAGCACCGGTATTACTGAATTTGATCTTATCGTTCTTTTTGATCATCCCATTGAAAATGCGGTAGTAAACGATAATACCGCGAAATGAGTTATAAACACTATCAAAGATCAATGCCTGCAAAGGGGCTTCGATTTCTCCTTTTGGTGCAGGTATACGATCGATAATGGCCGCAAGTATTTCTTCAATACCGATCCCGCTTTTACCGCTGGCAAGCAAAATATCTTCAGGCTTGCAGCCAATTAATTCTACGATCTGGTCCGTTACTTCCGGTATCATAGCGCCATCCATATCGATCTTATTGATGACCGGGATGATCTCTAAATTATTATCAATAGCAAGATATAAATTGCTGATAGTCTGAGCTTGTATTCCCTGGGATGCATCCACCAAAAGTAGTGCCCCCTCGCAGGCAGCCAGTGCCCGGCTCACTTCATAACTGAAATCCACGTGGCCCGGGGTGTCGATGAGGTTGAGGATATAATCCTGCCCCTTGTGTTTATAATTGATCTGGATCGCATGGCTCTTAATGGTGATACCTTTTTCCCTTTCCAGGTCCATATCGTCCAGCACCTGGTCCTGCATATCACGTTCACTGATGGTATTGGTGGATTGCAAAAGCCTGTCGGCAAGGGTACTCTTTCCGTGGTCAATGTGTGCGATGATGCAAAAATTTCTGATGTTCTTCATGTGCTAATCTGCTCGTTTTGAGGGTGCAAAAGTAGGGTTTTTTAGGGAGGAAATAAGGTATTGTAGGGCATTTACTTCATCGTTAGAGATTCTACCTGCTAGAAGACAGCTTACTAACCTTAAGCTTCTCTAAAACAGGGGAATCTCAGGCCATTTCGAATCCAAATTACTCAAAAAGGGTGTTTTCACTGTTTCTCGAATCAACTGCTTATTATATTTTTAAAGACCAGAACAATCACCTTTTTTATGAAGTGGTTTTTGCATTTGATTGCACTGCTGTTTAGCGGCATGACTTTAAATTGTAAAACAGTTTTTAAATCATCTTTAGCGAGTTGCCGGATAGTGAAGAATGTATCTGAAAAGTTTTCTCTTAACGAAGCAAAAGAACCTGATTAATACCTTGTAAAATTTTTAAGTCAAGAAATATTTATACCCT
Organism: Ferruginibacter sp.; assembly: GCA_047601875.1. Taxonomy (GTDB): domain Bacteria; phylum Bacteroidota; class Bacteroidia; order Chitinophagales; family Chitinophagaceae; genus Ferruginibacter. Next base: position 5,326,550 of record JASGIL010000001.1, read on the forward strand.
CGATTTAAGATTGACAAAATATAAGAGTACAATATCAGGGTATATACGAAAAAGCGATGCAAGGTGCAGACATATGACGCCGATTGGAAATGGGTATTGCTTTCAGCATCAGCCTTGAAGTAAATTTTTTGTGTTGCGGCAATGATTAAAAATAATTGAAATTGCTGCAAGTCAAATTTTGAATTTGCTAATATTTCATTGTTGCTATTATACAAAATAACTATTAAACTTTTTAACTCGTAAATCAAAATTATGGAGAGTAAAAAAATAAAAATTTTTCCGCGACCAGCTTCGGGATTGACTAAGTCAATAGGTCTAATAGGAGCTATTGTTTTTGGGATACATTGCATAAGTTTATCATCATCTGGATTTATTCCATTTTCATTTGTTTCATCCGTATGGCCAGGTGCAAATATTGTTTGGCTCTTAGTTATTGCAATGGTTACATCAATAATTCATGGGACAACATTTGCAGGAATTGGGATAGCAATGCCGAGAAGCGGGGCAGATTATGTTTTAGCAAGCAGAGTTTTGAATCCGACAATTGCTTTTATAGCTAGTTGGACACTTGTAATTTTCAGTGGTGTTGTAGTTGGTGGATTGATTGCTTTTATTCCAAAGAGTGCATTTCCTGCTTTGTTCCAACCGATGTCGATAATTTTTAAAAATTCATCTTACTCAAACATTGCCGATTATGCCTCAAGTGCAAATGGAACATTTATCATTGGAAGTATTTGTATTGTCATTACTTTCATTTCTGTTTGTCTCCCAAATAAAACTATTCAAAGACTTTTGACAATAGGTTTAACACTTGGCCTAATCGCCTGGGTAGGTATTCTTATGGTTTTGTATTTCACTCACGACCCAAATTCTTTCAAAGAAGGTTGGAACAATTTTATGGGAAATTCAAGTTCTTATGGAACCTATGACAAACGAATAGAGTTAGCACATGCGGCAGGAATGAAAATTTCAGGCGATTGGCAAACAATGACATTTGCAGGACTGATAATGGGATTTTGGATTTTTTATGGATATTATATTCCAACTTTTTTTGCAGGTGAAATAAAAGACAACAAGCGAAGCAATACACTTATTGTTGGAAGTTTATCTTCAATCCTAATCACAGGTTTTATCTTCATTCTAGCTATAGTTTTGCTTCAAAAATTTGTTTCACCTGAATGGATTGCTTCAGAAGGGTTTATTTTTAATAATGGAACTGATGTTGAAAAGACAGCAGGACAACCAATTACAGGTTATCCATGGATTACTTTTTATGCTGCAATTTTATACCCAAAGTTCTGGTTCGTTTTAGGAATTGCATTGTGTTGGATTTTTACCCTTATCAATTTAGCACAAACTTATTTTTACTATGGAAGCAGAATAATTTTCTCGTGGGCTTTTGATAGGGTGATGCCAGAAAAGTTGACAACTATTTATAGAAAAACGGGGAGTCCAATTTATTGCATGATGGTAATTGCTATTCTTGCATTTATTGGACTATGGGATGCCTCATATAATCAAGGTGTACTTGGAACTCAATTATCGTTTGCATTCTTCGCAGTTGTTACACAGCTTGTAAGTGTTATTGCAATTATTATTTTTCCGTTCAAGATGAAAGAACAATTTCGTCTTTGCCCTCATTGGATGCAACGAAAAATTTTAGGCATTCCTTTTATTTCACTGATCGGTAGCGTTACACTATGTTATTTACTTTGGATGATTTTTGCTTCATTTTATTTTCCTGCTGTTGGCGTTACTAAACCAATTCAAACTTTGATAACATTAGGCATTATTTCTTTTATTGGATTTATAGTGTTTCGCTCAGCAAGAATACGACTTCTCAAAAATGAAGGTATTGACATTGACTTAATTTATAGTAATAATCCACCTGAATAAAAATGAAAATATCATCTATTCTATTTGCTTCCGACTTACATGGCTCGGACATTGTTTTTAAAAGATTAATTGACACTTCAATAAAAAATAAAGTTGAAGCAGTTTTAATTGGTGGCGACATTTCAGGAAAAACACTAACACCAATTGTTAAGCGAGTCGGCGGCAATTATGAAACTAAATTTCTTGGCCGGAATAAAATTGTAACTGACGGACCTGAATTGAATTTATTACAACAAGACATCGCCAATAGTGGAAGCTACTCATACATTGTAGACGAAAATGAATATAAAAAGCTAGAAAGCGATAAAATCTTTAGGCAGAAAGTTTTTTTGGAACAAATGAAATTAAGAACAAAACAATGGATAGCTATTGCAGAAGAAAAATTAAAACCCAAGGGGATTCGTTTTGTAATTATTTGCGGAAATGATGATGTTAGAGAACTTGACCATATAATTGCGAATTCTTCTTTTGCTGAAAACCCGGAAAAGAAAGTTATTACCATTTGCGGCAATCATGAAGTGATTGGATTATCTTTCGCCAATAAAACCCCATTCAATTGTCCTCGAGATGTCGAAGAGGATGAAATTGAAAATAACTTACGAGAAAAGTTAAGTCATATTAAAGACATTGGTAGATCAATTTTAATTATTCACACTCCTCCTCTTAATTCAAAACTTGATATTGCCCCTTCATTGGACAAAAACTTGAAACCCATAATAGAGGGAGGTGCTTGTGTTTTTAAACCAGTTGGAAGTTCAGCAGTTAGAAAGATTATTGACGAATTTCAACCAATGCTTACTCTTCATGGTCATATTCATGAATCCGCAGGTTTTTGCAAAATAGGTAGAACATATTGTTTCAACCCTGGCAGCGAATATTCTAATGCTTGTTTAAGAAGCTATTTGATTACGATGGACAGAGATTCTGTAAAAGGACATTTCCTTATTAAACTTTAAACAATTATGCCAGGTAATGATTTTACCAATCGAATTGAAGTAGCAAAGCACATTATTGAATCTGCTAAATCAAAATACAATATTCCAGTAAGAATGTTAGGTTCAATGTCAATTGCTTTAAAATGTTCCGGGCAAATCTTCCTTTGGGAAAAACTTGGAAGGAGGTTCCCTGTTAAAGAATCTACTAAACGAGAAATAATTGACCTTGACTTGCTAATTTTTTCAAGGGATGAAAGAAAATTCAAAGCACTTATGAAAGAGTTAGAATACAGCACCAATGAAGCATCCATAGTTTATGAGACACAACGCAACCGGCTACTTTATTACGCACTTGATTTTGAAAATGAAGGTGTAGAAGAGTATTTTCCAGTAGAAGTTTACTTTGAGAAATTAGAAATGCATCATAATGTAAAACTTCAAAGAGAATATTTTGAACTCGATCTTTACTGTATTTCCCTTACTGACCTCTTTCTAACAAAACTTCAATACGACTTACAATCTGAATCAGGAAATTTCAGGCAAGACCAAATAAATCAGTTCATTGATATGATTGTAATTCTTTCATCATTTGATGTTTCTCATAAAACTGAAAAAGATTCACTTTCATCAAAAAGAATTTCTAAAACATTAAGTCAATGCTCAAATGTTAAGTTTGAAATTACCGCCAAACGAAATCTTAAGGAATTCAGAAATTATGTAAATCAATATGTAAACTTTGATGATAGTTTAAAAACAGAATTGTTAGACAAAATAAAAACCATTGAAGAATCAATAAAATCGTTTCCAAAAACTCCTTTATTCACTTTAAAAGAAAAAGTTTATTCAAAGAGAAGAAAACTTGGCAACGAAGTTTATAATCAAAATAATTAATATGGAAGAACCATTTATTAAGGACGGAGGATTATTTTTCCTTACTATTGGACTTATTGCTGCTACACTTTGGTTAGCATGGGCAACAATTAAAATGTTTGGGATAATGAGAAAAGAATTTGAGTTAAAAACAAAACCTAAACTTGCATTTAAGCCAATACAAATCTCTTGCAATGATTGGAATAGTTTACAAATTACTCAAACAATTATTAATATTGGTCATAGCTATGCTACAATTGATGATGCAAATCTTAATTGGGAAATTGTAAGTTCGGGTCAAAAGTATAATACAAGATGCTCTGAGAAAATCCCAATAGTATTAGCGCCAACCGAAACATGCGAATTTAAATTTTTGCTTGATGTAAATGTATTAAGTACTTTTAAACCCAGTGATAGTACATTGCCTACAAATCTTATATCAGGAGAAATTGAATACAAATGCAAAGGATTAGATGAGCTAGAACATGATTTTATTAAGAATGTTGAGTTTCAACAGCACAATTGAGCTTTATAAATCCACTCTGACGCCATTGTTCCGAAGGATGACCTGTGCCTTTTAAAGGCTGCCACTCTACGATTGTTTAGGATTAAGTATTTTCCTATTACCATACATTGGTTATGCAAATTGCCATTGTACAAACAATCTTCAACCTGCAACCACAACCAAAACTGTTAACAACTTCCCAATCCTCTCCCTCCCTATTTGCACTCCTGCAAAAATGTTGTTCTTTTATTCCACCAACACCAACAATGAAAACATTATTCATCCCACTCTTTATTTTATCGAACCTTGCTACTCATGCACAGCTTAATACTGATTCTTTAATACATGAATTACTTTACTCAGGAAAATTCAAACATATCGGCCCGGTTGATTACCTGATGAAACCTTTCCAACAATTTAAAACTGCTGATGGGCTTGAACGTTATGACGTATGCATCAATCCAGGAAATAAACTTAAGGAGTATATAGGCTTATCTATTGTTTACAGGCAGTATGATGCAGCAGGCAGGAAAACGAAAATAATTGGCTATAACAAAAAGGGAGAATATGATTATTGGGATTTTAGCCCCATCACTACATACACTTATGTGAAGGATACAACAATAACCGAAGAATATAACCACAATTATATTCTCACAGGAAGAAAATCTGAAGTAAAAGATAAACAGGAACGGATCATTGAAACGCTATATTATGATAAGGACCTGCACCTGTATTCAAGGGTGGTAAAAAAATATAATGACCAGTTGCATGAGCTTTTAATAAAGTATTATGATGGCCATGGAAATAATAGTCCGGATGATTTTGGAGCAGCTTTCATTATACAAAAATTTGATCCTACTGATAAAGAATCAACGGTAGAAGAATATTTTCTTAATGAAGGAATGAAACCTGTTGATGCTGACCACCGACGCCTGGTAACAAATGGATTCATGTTTTTGAATTATTCTCACATAAAAAAGCAAATCGAAAACGGTGAACCACATGAATACTATTACAATTCAAAAGAAGAATTGGTTTGTGAAGTGGCTTTTGGCTCCGTTATAGTTACACATATAGTACCTGTTGAAAAAGAACCCTGTGAAGATGAAATTAAGTTTGAACAACCCTGATCATTTTTAAGATTTATAACCCTAACCTACCAAACTTTACTATGTCTACCCGTATCCCCTTACCTGCAATATTTTTTCCGTTGCTGCTAAATTCCATTACTGCAACCAGCCAAACCAATCAATACTTCATTTTAAAAGACAGCCTGGTAAATAATATAGACCTGCAAAACAAATTCGATGAGACCTATTTTCACAACATCGACAGTTTTGCAAGAACAGTGAAATACGAAATGGGACTTTATCCAATGACAAATATTTTAACCCAGGGTTATTCAAGACCAATTGAAAAACTCAGATCGATATTTATATGGATCACACAGAATATAAAATATGATTGTGATTTTTTAAATCATGATGAGGAACCCGCCGGCTTTGAATGTGAAGGTGATTCCATTTCATGCGTTGATGCGTTTAGCAAATGGGAAATGAAATATATAAACAGGTTACTTAAAAAGAAGCGGGGCATCTGCCAGGGTTATTCCATGTTGCTCAAAAAAATGTGCGACATCAGTGGTATCGAATGCGAGATCATCGTTGGCTATGCAAAAAACAAGATCTACCAGTTAGGCGTACCCTTTGGCGCAGATCATGCATGGAACGCAGTGAGAATTGACGGCATCTATTATTTCCTGGATGCTACATGGGCAGCAGGCTATTGTCCAAAATGTTTTTTTAATAGCGACCTATATTGTGATTTTGAAAGAGAGTATAACAATTATTACTGGTTAACGCCATTCAATAAACTAGTGAGAAATCATTATCCTAAAAATGGAAAATGGGTGATGGAACCTAATTATACCAAAGAAAAATTTTTCGATAATGCAGTCTTTTACGGCCAATATGCACTATCGCATATTAATGTCATTGCTCCCAATACAGGTGTTATTGAAGCAAAAGTTGGCGACACCATACATTTTAAATTTACGTACACAGGGCCTGAAATAAAAAAACTGCAGATCAATTCAAATACCTGGAAAAATCCAACCATCGATTATTATGAAAGATATGGAAACAGGGATAAAAAAATAAGATGGGTTCACGATACGCTGGCAGTAAAGAAACAGGTTTATTTGCCATTTAAAAAAACAGGGGATCTTTATGAAGTTGACTATGCAGTTACAAATGCTTCTTTATATGTTATGGATATTTTGTTTGACTATGCTTATGCGATGAGATTTAAAGTGAAAATTATCAAGTAATGAGCTTCTCATATCCGGTTTGCATTTTCACCAGTCGCCTTCGAACGAAACTCCCCATAAAAACCGGCAGGCGAAAATACCAAACCATGGCGATAAATATTAAATACATTCATACACCCACATCATAGATCATACATTTAGCAGGCTTTCATGCCAAAGTTTTTTATCCAAAATATATTCTAAATTAATTTAATCCCTATCTTCATGCTGCCGCCATCACATTAAACCCCTTCTATCATGAAAACAAAATTCAAAAACTTTGTTTCGGGAAAATTAGCGTTCCTGTTTTTAATTTCAATTATCTCTTTTAGTAGTTGTAAAAAAGAATCTGTTTCAAAACAACCAGATCCTGTTCCGGTAGTTACAACAACAACTGATGTTTATGCCGGTGGATACGAAAGAAGTGCCGCAGGTTTTCGAATAGCAAAAACCTGGAAAAATGGTGTTGCCACTACACTCTCCAGTGATGGCGATGATGCATGGGTGGAATCCCTGGTAGTTTCAGGTGCTGATGTATATGCTGTAGGTGTCTTAATACAGGGAGGCAATAATACGGGCCATGAACCAAAAGTTGCAAAACTCTGGAAAAACAGCGTGGACGTTCCGATATTGGCATCAGGTGATATGGTTTATGGTCATGCTTACTCCGTTTTTGTTTCCGGGTCAGATCTATACATTGCAGGCACACTTGATTCTGTAAACAATACAAATCCTTATGCTGCTACGCTATGGAAAAATGGTGTTCCTACCACGCTTTCAAATTCTTTTGGCGATGCGATTTCTGTATTTGTTTCCGGCACTGATGTATATGTAACAGGCGATGAGTATAATCCTGCTAATTTATTATGGGAGCCAAAGTATTGGAAGAATGGCGTGGCTCACCTCATGCCTTTAACGAATACTTCAGGCAATGATCATGTAGGGCAAATTGTTGTTTCGGGCAACGATATTTACATTGCCGGCACTACAGAAAGTACCAATCCTTATTCATTTGCCACACTCTGGAAAAATGATGTGGCAACTAATTTTACTGATGGTACGGGTCACGCAGGAACAGTGGGGGTGGCTGTTTCCGGAAGTGATGTTTATGTAGCAGGATGGGATATAACGCCAGGAACCAACAATGCAATTTTAAAAGTTTGGAAAAATGGAGTTGCTACGGATATAAATACAGGAACAAATGTAACCACCTGCCTTGGCATGAGTGTTTCCGGTGAAGATGTGTATGTAGGCGGAGGTGAATGGCAGAATAATCTTTTTCCAAACATGCAAGCTGTGGTTTGGAAAAATGGAACACCTACATATCTTACAGATGGTACATACCAGTCAACAGTTTATTCAGTTTTTGCGAATACGTATTGATTACGATCGTTATTAATAATATAATCAAATTGATTTTAATATCCTGCTCCCCCGACCGGAAGCAGGATATTTTTTTAAAATAACCACTTCCCCGCCCTTGATGATCTATTTCTGAATATCCCTTGCATTGCGTATCTAAACAAAACTAATTTCTTTGTAATGCCTTAACTTTTTGCTCCTGTGATGGTCTGTAATTTGCATTAAGCAAAAAATAAAAACACCATGACAATTATTAAAAAGCTAACCATTATCTGCGCTATCGGGCTGGCATCATGCAGTACCACATCCAAATCGTATTTCACAACAGATACAAGAAATAAAGTAGAACAAAAATCCATCGCTGTAGATCAGCTTCAATATTATATTGATAAAGATGTAGAACTGAGAAGGGAACTTTCATCGGGAGATGTGAAAGTCAGTTCCGGCAAAGTGATCAGTGAAAATGGAAAGTATATTAATATCATATTATTAAAAGCCGGAACACCCGGTGCATGTACACAAATTCACAATAACTCACTCGATATCGCTTTTGAAAGCGGCGATAATAAGAATATAACTTTCTCGGTAAATGAAAATGCCGGCTCAAACGGAGTTTATAAATTATCTGCTGAAAAATGGATCAGCAATTACAATTCACCCGAGATCGGTAAAATAACTTATGATGGCCAGGTTTATTTTATGCGATTTGATGGTGCAAGGCCGAAACTAATGATCAAAAAATCTTCGAATGATAAATACGAGGTTAATAAAAGGGTTATGAGTGGGAGGAAGATATCATAAATTATGAATTCTGAGTTCTGGGTTGGACTTTAAAACTATAAAGCTATTTTGTTGATGGATATCATCAACTTATTTTTTGCCTTTTTAATTTTGATTTTTGAACTGGTTAAATCCAACGCCCCGATTCGTGTCTCACGAACCGGAACTCCTATATGTACCTCATTAAATTGAAACTGTTTCCTTAACTTTAATACATCTTAAACCAAAACCTACTTTATGAGTTTCTTTGATCGTTTATCAAACGGGTGGACAATCACCATGAATAGTTTTTCTATTCTTAAGAAAAATAAGCAACTGATTATTTTTCCCATTCTTTCAGGAATATCACTTTTACTGGTAATGGCGGTATTTATATTGGGTATGATGGCCGCTGCAGGCTGGGATGTTGATTATATTGATACCGATAATGTAGTTGCAAACTATGCCATTCTCTTTGGATTTTATTTTGTCAACTATTTCATCATTGTGTTTTTCAATATGGCGCTTATCCATTGCAGCAAGTTGTATTTTGATGGTGAAGAAGTAACGGTGAGTGCAGGTTTAAAATTCAGTGCAAGCCGTATTGGTGTGATCTTATCCTGGTCATTTTTTGCAGCAACTGTTGGAACAATACTAAAGATCATACAGGAAAATACCGGGACGATCGGTAAGATCATTACCGGTATACTTGGTATTGTTTGGGGCGTTACTACTTTTTTTGTTGTGCCTGTTATCGCCTATGAAGGTCTTGGCCCATGGCTGCGTTCAAACGCTCTACACAAATGATGAAAGAAAAATGGGGAGAAAGTCTTGGTGCAACATTCAGCCTTGGATTGATCAGGTTCATTGTTTTCCTGCTGGCTGCTGTACCCATTTATTTAATAGCTGCTTATGTGAACGTATTATTGGGTGTAGGTCTTGCCATCATTGTTGCATTTTTAATATTTGCAGTATTCAGCGCTGCTGAAACAATTTTTATAAGTTCTGTTTATAATAATATTACCGGGAAGATCGATGATCATCTTGATCAAAAATTGGTGGATAGTCTTTTTGCAAAAAAATAAACGCTGTATTTCATGTCGATGCCGCAGGTGATAGAGATGTCGCTTGCGGTTTTTTTATGCGTTTTAATTATATAGTTTAGATTCTTAGTATCACCTCTTAAATCACAAAGGGAAAGGAGATTTTGCCCGTGCATAACTAAATGGTCATGTACTTTTAATTTAATAAGGAAAATCTTATTTTGATAAGGATATAAATTAGCTGTCATTTTTTATTGAAAATAAAAATCAAAAGATATGCAGACAAAAATCAAAAGCTTCCCTGGTTCAATAACGACCCTGTTCTCATTGCTGCTATTTGTAGCCGGCTGCGAAAAGAAACTGGATAATCATACTACCAATACTACTAACGGAACTGTTACTGATATTGATGGGAATATTTACAATACCGTAACCATTGGCACACAGGTATGGATGACCTCCAACCTGAAGACAACAAGATTGAATGATGGTACTACTATTCCACATGTGACTGATGCAACCAACTGGTCATATCTTTCTACTCCTGCCCTATGTGATTATGATAATTTGCCCGTTAATGCCAGCACTTATGGAAAATTATACAATTGGTATGCTGTAAACACGGGCTTGCTTGCTCCGGTTGGATGGCATGTTCCAACAGATGCCGAATGGCTGGCCCTGGAAAACTATTTGGGCAATGATGATGTCATGGGTGGCAAATTGAAAGAGACTGGTAGTGCACATTGGCAATTGCCCAATACCGCAGCAACCAATGAAACAGGATTTACTGCCCTGCCCGGTGGTAGCCGTTATAGTACCGGTTCCTTTTATTCTCTTACCTATGATGGTTATTTCTGGACATCTACTACGGGTACAGATATCAGTTATGCTTATTATCATTGGGTAGATTTTAATCTTGGTTCTGTGTATAGAACTGAAGATTATAAGACAGATGGGATTTCGGTACGTTGTGTGAAGGATTGAGCAGGTAATTATTTTTCATCGCTTAATGATCTTTTGCTATAGAAATAGATGTTGAAGAAAAATAGCATAAAAAATGATCATTATTTTAAATATTCCTGTTTTTATATCCGCTGATATTTATTGTGAAACAACGGATACAGATATTTTTTATAGAATGTAAAACACGATTTTGAAAAATAGACGTGATTTTTTTATTGGAAGAAAGGTATGCATATATTTAAGTTATATGCAATAATCTGGCACCACATAAGACTTACAACTTTATAATTTTTAAAGAATTGACAAACCCAAAATTGAAACTTGACAGTGACGCAGAATTTAACAACTGAGATAATCGAAGAAAAGCTCAATGAACTAGCAGAAATGGATTTTAATGAGATGAATTCCTATGAGAAAATTAAATCCAATGTTAGGTTTCTAATGTCGAATATCGATTTATATGCAACTATAATACCTGCAGGGGTTCTACTATACAGATGTAGAATAAATAATGAAATTGATTTTTTTAAATCAGTAAGCGCCCTTTCTTACAATCCAAATATCGATTCTATTAAGAAATTTGGGAGAGCGAACGAACCAATGCAATCAATATTCTACTCAGCTTTTCATATACCCACTGCTATTCACGAAACGCTATACAATTATTCAGATTATGAAGAAACTCAAACTATAACCGTTGGTATTTGGAAATGTATATTAAACATTCCTTTATTGGACATAGGTGGCTATATTAATGGATATGAGTCAGAAAACACATCTGTAGTTTTGAGTTTCTTTAATCAATATTTCAGCTTATTAGAAGTTAATGAAAATAATACTCTTTACAAATTAAGCGCTGCCGTAGCAAATTATATTTATCCTATTACAGGAGGAATTATTTATGACAGTTTCAAAAGAAGATATCTTAAAATAATAAACGACCATACCCCCGATGAAAAAGATTTATATCCGAATAAATACATTGGCGAAAGGAAAGTTACGATAGAAGATTACTTCAATTCAAATGTCGCTATATTGCCAAATCTTGTGAATAAATACTTACGTTTTTGTGGAGCAGAAAGGCATACTTTTAAAAAAATTGCTCCATTTGAATTTAAGCAATGTGAGATTAGAAAAACGAATAATATTGATGAGTATAATAATATTATTTGGTAGCCTAATTGAATTTTCCTTGCCCGATGGGAATAGTCACTTGGTAATTCCTAAACTAAAGTTCAAAAGTTGTGGCTGCAACTTTTTAGAACAAAGCATTGAATATAAATCAGTCAATCAAAGTGTTCAAGGATTCGGTACGACTTAATTTCATTGAGAAAGTATTACTGCATGCGGTTCGGGTTTTACGGATAAAGCCCAGCTTTAGTTCTTTATATTTAGAGCCAAGCAGTAGTTCATGCTGGCGCAATTTCAAACACCCGGATTCGTACCTCACAAACTGTTGCTCTCAAAAATAATTTCCCCAATATTTTACTCCCGGTTTATTACATCAAGTTCTGCTATAAACAAACACCCCATTTTCTCGCCCGATATTTGATACAAATCCATACACCACTAAAATTATATACTATGATACCTTTCTCCCCTTCTCTGCATCGCAGAACAATATTTTATTTTATTTCTCTTGTATTGATCACGATCATTCTATTGGGTTTTACATTTAATGCAAAGGCACAACCTTTCCCAACAGGATTTAGCCAGGTGTTGGTAGCATCCGGGATATCGAACCCAACAGTAATGGCACAGGCGCCTGATGGAAGAATTTTTGTTGCACAACAAACTGGCGAGTTGCGCATTATCAAAAACGGTAGCTTACTTCCCAACCCATTTATAAGCCTCAGTGTTAATTCTGCCGGTGAACGTGGTTTGCTGGGCATTGCATTCGATCCGAATTTTAATACCAATCATTATATTTATTTGTATTACACACTGCCGTCTGCATCCAATAACCGCATCAGCCGTTTTACTGCAAATGGTGATGCAGTAGTTCCCGGAAGCGAGTTCATCGTACTCAACCTTGATCCTTTGAGCAGTGCAACAAACCACAATGGTGGCACACTGGCATTTGGGCCTGATGGTAAGCTATATGTTGGTGTTGGTGAAAATGCAAATGGCGCCAATTCACAAAACCCGAATACCTACCTGGGAAAAATATTACGCATTAATCCCAATGGAACGATACCTACCGGCAACCCATACACGTCCGGGAGTGCCCAGCGAAGAAGAACATGGGCATCGGGAATGAGAAATCCATATACCATCACTTTCCAGCCCGGCACAGGAAGGTTGTTTGTGAATGATGTAGGACAAAATACCTGGGAAGAGATCAACGATGCAACTACCGGTGGCCTCAACTTTGGCTGGCCCAATGCAGAGGGCAATAGCAGCAACCCGGCATATACCAATCCTGTTTATTATTATGGACATGGGTCGGGAGCGGATCTTGGCTGTGCGATCACCGGCGGCGCATTCTTTAACCCGGTAGCAACGACCTATCCTGCCTCTTATATCGGGAAATATTTTTTTATTGATTTTTGCGGCAATTGGATGAATGCGCTTACGTTGAGTGGAAGTACAGGCACTTCTGCTCATTTTGGTTCTGGCATTGCAGGATCACCTGTATCAGTAATAACAGGATTGGATGGCAACCTGTATTTTCTTTCACGCAGTAATGGCGCTTTGTACAAAGTAACTTATACAACCTCAGGCGTAAATACTGTTTTAAATCCTGTAGCTGATGCTTTTGTTCGTTCTGGTAGTGCTTCTGCTACCAACTACGGAAGCGATAAGAAACTGTATACAAAAAATTCGAGTGTAAGCAGTGGAATATACCAGACTTATTTGCGGTTTGATATTTCATCATTGGCTACAAATGCTGCTTCGGTTAAACTTCGATTATATGGCTATTTGAATAATACCAGCATTGCTTCAGTAACAGCGCAGGTTTTTAATGTAGCCAACACCACCTGGCAGGAAGCTGTGATCAACTATGATAATAAACCTGCGCCTGATGCAACAGTGCTTGCTTCAACAAATGTTGCCGGTACAACCCAACAATATTATGAGTGGGATCTTACACAGCATATCAATAACCTTCGAAGTACGGGCGCAACTTCTGTATCATTGCTTGTAAAAAACCTTACACTAGCCACTACAACATTGATAGTATTTAATTCAAAAGAAACAGCAACGAATAAACCAGAGTTAAGTGCTACGTATGCAGGACGTCAATCCGAAAATAATATTCCAATCACGCAATTAACAGGAAAACAAACCGGAACCGAATTTTCATTTTCAGCTTATCCGAATCCTGCAACCAATGCGGTAACATTACAATATCCACAGGAATTTAAAAACAAGAAACTGCAGGTTACTGATATTGCCGGAAGGATTGTAAAAAACATTTTACTTACCAATACCTCCATGCAAACCATTATGACCAACGACCTGAAAACAGGATCGTATATTTTAACGGTTGATAATAACGGGAGAAAATATTCGCAAAAGTTGCTGATAAAAAATTAAAGCGCTCCTGTTATAAAATATCATTGTAAAGAATGCCGGCCTCATCAATGGCCGGCATTCTTATTTGCAAAAGCATTACATTTGATCAGCAAACATGTTTCTTGATTTTTTCTGTAGTGATACAATTTCATTGACTCAATTCGTCATTGCGAGAAATTGATTCTATAGAAAGTAAAACTGTTTCACTACTTTTTCTATGGCAATAAAAATAATAAACAGCAAAGCCGAAGTAAAAGCCCTCATCACTCCTATCATAAACGGATACTCACTGACCAGGCAGGAAGTTTTCATTAAACAAATTAACACAGCGCTGTTAAAGAAAAAAATAAGGTTCCCCATACTTGAATATGCTACAAGAGAGATCATAAAAGTGATCCCGGAAAAAGAGCAGATCTGTTTTGTTGATAGTATTATCAGTCTTGATGAAATTGGAGGAAATGTGATTGCAGGAATTGTTTTGCAGGAACGTTTAGCAAAATATGCTATGGCATCGATCAATAAGGCAGTTGAATATATTATCCGTGGAGATCAATGGTATGTTTGTGATATCATTGGGGAAAGGGTGATGGGATATGCTTTGCTAACTGATCCAGGTAAAACCATTCCTGTTTTACGAAAATTTGCAAAGCACCCTGATAAATGGGTGGTCCGTTGTATTGGTGTTGCTACACATTATGCAACAAAAAAAGGGCTTAAAAAAAATGATGCGGAACAAATGTTTCAATTGCTGTTGACCTTATCATACACGACCGAATTTCACACAAAAAAAGGAATTGGTTGGGCAGCAAAAACCATCTCCAAATTTCATCCCGGTATTATTGCCAAGTATAAAACAACGATTGAACAGGATGACAAAATAAAACAATGGTTCAAAACAAAAATAAAGATCGGGCTTGGCAGGTCATTCAAGTATGCCGCAAAATATTCAGATAAGGATTTAAAAAGATAGAATGACCACGGAGGCGCAAGGACGCTAAGAAATATATTCTACGTCTTTGCGCCTCTGCGGTAAAATTCCCCCGATAAACCTGTAGCAGGAATATTTAATAAATTACAACAACCAAAATTGCAATTTCATCTTCTATGCCACAACATATCCAGGCAAAAACAATTCTTAATAAAACCAAACGAAGAGAACAAATGGTTTCTTGATGACTATACGATTAACCCGTATAGCGGTTGTTCATTCAATTGTCTTTATTGTTATATCCGCGGCAGCAAATACGGAATTAACATGGAAGAAAAACTTTCTGTCAAGACCAATGCTGTTGAATTATTGGATAAACAATTATCATTAAGAGCAAAGAAAGATCAGTATGGTATCATTGTACTCTCATCTGCCACTGATCCATATCTTCAGATCGAAAAGGAGCAAATGCTCACTAGACAATTGCTGGAAGTAATTTTAAAACATCGCTTCCCTGTTCATGTGATCACCAAATCAGATCTTGTAGTGCGTGATTTTGATCTATTAAAACAAATTGAAGCGGCTGCCATATTACCAAAAGACCTGCAGGATAAACTGCAACGCAAAGTATTCATTACTTTTTCTTTTTCTACCATTGATGATGATGTTGCAAAAATATTTGAACCAGGCGCTACTCCACCGAGCAAGCGTTTACAAACGCTGGAAACAACATTACAGAATGGTTTTCATTCAGGTGTTAGTATGATGCCATTGTTGCCTTATATATCAGATACAACAAAAAACCTGGAAGATATGTTTGGTGCGTTTAAAAAATTAAAGGTGAATTATGTATTCCCTGCTTCAATAACACTTTTTGGCGATGGTGGATCGGATAGTAAAACACTTGTATTGCGGGCAATTGAAAAACATTACCCGGAGTTGGTTGAGAAGTATAAAAAATTCTTTTTGAATAGTAATGCGATGCCGGGTTATTATGGAGATGCATTTAGTAAAAAAATGAAGGAGATGTTGGTGAAATATGATTTAAAGAATAGTATTAATTAAATCATGAAACTATCTACTATCTTGTTAAACTACGAACGTTTTTCCAATTCTTCTGCTCTTAACCATGCACCGTAATATCCGTTTTTAATTTTTTCTTTTTCTGTGAGACCACGTTTTAGCATTTTGTATTCAGGGATATCTTTGTAGAATTCGTCGGCATCGGGTGGTAAGAAGATATCCTCTATTTTAGAAGCATCACGGGCATATTGTTGTGTTTCAAGAAGATGCTCTTTTGCTGTAGAGTTTAAAAGTTTTTCTTTGTGATTTGGAACCAGACCTTTCAAATCTAGCAGGACTTCGGCACAAAATAAATGAATATCGGCAAGCAATAATCGAAATTGTATTCTTTCGGCTAAAATGTAAGTATCTGATATTATTTTTTGCAAGTCTCCCCAAAAAATACTAGTTGTGGTTTGCCTTTCTTTAATTTTCAGCCATTCTAATTTTGCAAAAAAAAGTAAAAAAGTACATTCTTTGTAAACGTTATTTATCTTTCTGCTAAGCGTTAATCCTTCATGCACACAACGATCAGCAATTGTAGAATAATTGTTTGAGTGAAGTGTAATTTTGTCCGTAATTTTTTGAAAGTGTTCATCATAAAAAAAAACTACATTTTCTTTAAAAGGTAATAATTTTCCAAAATCCATTGAAGCAATTAAAGATTTACTCATCGCTTCGTAACCAAAAAGGAAATATACTATACTAGGATTTGAAACAATTCTGATTTGTTCCGCATAATCCACTGTTTTCAGTGACCAGTCTATTGCTTGGGAAAGAAAGATTTGTTCATTAATATTTTTTTGTATTTGACTTAAAGCCCAGTTAGTGTAGCCCAGACAACTGTAGCAGGCAAGTTCAAAGTAATTTTTATTTTTAGTATAATACCTCATGGTTTTTTTTAAATATTTCTCAGAAATTTTTATTTGATTATTTGAAGAATAAAAAACTCTATACGTGGATATAATTCCAAGAATAGAATTACTATATGCTTCTTCGTATGTGTCAATATCTTTTACGAGATTTATTGATTTTTTTAATTGTATTATAGCTTGAGAAAATCTACCGCAAGGCATACAAATTAGTTCTGAAATATTTTCAAGCCCGATAGCTAAATTTTTTTCATCTTGCACTTCATAAGTTATTTTATTACTTTTCAAAAAATTCTCATTTGATTTATTTAATTGGCCGTTTTGGGAATATGTTATCCCTAACTCATTTACTATAAAACGTTGATGACCGACGTCGCTTAACTCTGGCAAAGCCATCTGAGCATTCTTAAACAGCTGTTGACAAAGGTTTAGACAGAGCTCATACTGCGCAAATTGATAAAGAAGTGGGCGATGCAATAGCTCTAAATATAGCCTAAATGCTTCATCATATCTTGCAGCCCTTATCAAATGATGGTATTGTTCAATTACCAGTTCCATGTCCGCCAAAGTCACGATTTTCTCTTTTGGAGTTTGAGTACTAAAATAAGTAATAGCAAGCTGATGCATTGTATCCTTCATAGTAAGCCCATCATATAAGTAAGAGCGAAGAATAGGATGAAAGTCAAAAAGTTTTTGTTGTTCATTGTATAATATAAAACCTAAGTTGCACAATTCTCTTATTACTTCTTCGAGTATCTCATCAGGCATATCAGGAAATAATGCTTTAGCAGCAACAAAATTAAATGCGGTTCTTAAGACTGATAAAGCAGATGCTACTTTTTTTTCATCTTCGTTTAATAACTGATAACTTGTAAGAAGAATTTTTTGCGGTTCCTCGTCATCAATAAGCCCTTTAGCAAATGCCTCCTGGAAAACCTTTGCTATTTTCGGATCAAAGCTTCTTTTAATTACTGTGCTCAGCAATTTTAGCATAAGCGGATGAAACCCATATACCTCTCCTGCCCGTATCATTTCATCATCTGTTCCGGCAATTCCTTCTGACTTAAAAAAACTGATCGTATCTGTTTTGGAAAGTCCAGTGAGTAACATATGCTTTATTCCAGCCAATCCTTCAATTGAGGATGGAAATAACCTGGTTGTCATTAATGCTTTTGAAGAACCTGTGCAGATTGCTCTTAATAATTTTTCTGCTTTTGGAGTTATTGGTGTTCGTTGATGAATATCAAATTTTTGATTTATATCCTCAATCATCTTTTGTGAAAGACCATCCTCTTGTATATACATACTCATCATTTGCGCATAGCCTCTTAATACCCTTTCAAATCCATCAAGGACTATCAGAAAGCGATGGTTAACAAGCGTATTAATTACTTCAGTCGTTTTATCTACTCTTTTTTGTTGCATCCTAATATTTTCAGGGATACAATACTCATACATATGATGTATGAAATCTTCAAAGCTTTGGTCATAAAATGACCACCATACTATACCATCTATTTTTTCATTTGTTGAAATGATCTCATCCTGCAGCCACTTCCAACATACAGAACTTTTACCCATACCTCCTATTGCTTCAACAACACACATCGGCTCTTTTTCATACTTAAACCATTCTGTAAGGCGGGTCATTTCTTCACGCCTACCGGTAAAATTTTTTATGATTGCATAAGGATGTGCCAGGTAGGGTCGTGGCGCTAATGGAATGTGTTGTCTGGAAGTGGACACTGTTTCAGAAGTAGTTTCAGCTGATGCGGCGTAAGTTTCATCAAGATATTTTCCAAGGTCTTTGTAAAGCATACCGTTAAAATCTGTCGTCGTTTTATATTTTTGATACCGGATTTTACTTTCCTTATCCATCTTATTTTTTAACTCCAATACTTTACCATATCTATTCAATTCATCAAGATTCTCTGTCGCAAATCCTTCTTTAAAATAAACAAATACTTTTTTATTCCATTTAATAGCAAGTTCTAATTCTTCTAATGTAAACTCACCTGCTTTGGAGTAAAATAATATAACTGCAATATGCGATTCCTCTAATTTGGGATTGATAGCATCCTGTATTCTTTCTTTAAACTGGGTATTACCGGCCGGAGTATCAAATTCAAATAACACAGGCTCTAAATGCAAATCCTTGTAACGTTTATTCAATTCCGCAATCAACAATACACTTTCATCTCTTTCATCCTTAAGCTCCCCCGAGGAAGCAATAAATATTTTTATATCAGTACGACTCATAGAAATATATCAGTTTGTCGCAATATAATTATTAACCATGCAAAGACAAACCGTGATTTAACCCTTTTTCTTGTACAAAAAATCCATAAGTTTACTGTATGCAACAAACAAAACCACAACCCGATTTTATTGTAAGAGAATCTGCAGTTATTTTGCTTATCACTGCTATTGTCTTCTTATGTATGCTTCTTTCTTTTTTTGAATACAATACCAATGCTGGTATATGGGGTTATGTGGTTGTGGCGATATTGTTTCCTATTGCGATTTATTTTATCAGGAAAAAAGCTACAAAAGCTGTAATGGTGATCAATAAAAATGGCATCTATTCACGTGGAAGGCTTGTTGTTGACTGGAAACAATTCAGAAGTGCAAAGATCGACCAGTTGCCTTTAACACCCGGTGATCCGAGAGACAAAGTTGTTTTGGTGATCTATTATATGCACCCGGAAAAGAATAAACTGTATGAACAAAAGATCCGGCTGAATAATACATTTAATAAATCCGAAGAACAGATATTGGCTGCTATTGAAAGATTCAGGCATATGAAATAACGAAAGCCCAGGCTGACAATAGAAGAAATATCCGGCATTATTTTATATTGTTCAGAATAATTTGTAATTATTTTTTAAACCTGGTATTATGAAAGTATTTGCCTTAACATGTTTGATATTTTTTTTATTTACAAGTAATATATCTTATCAAAATATAAACCTTGTTGTTTCAACAACCCAATCTTATAACATTAGTGGTACAGCATATAATTACGATCTTGATCATCCACAAAAAAAATGGGAACTGCCTGCGCAACTTTTTGAAATTTCCGGTATCAGCTGGTTGGGCAATGACCGGTTTTTAGCCATTGAAGATTTTCATCCTTATTTATATGTACTGAATTTAAAAGGAGATAAAACGGTAGTTGAAAAAACAATTCCTTTTAAAGAAGTTAAAGACGGAAAAAAATTCGATGTGGAAGATATAGCAGTTGTAAACAATATTGCTTATGCATTGTGGAGCCATGGGGCTATCTATAAGATCACAGACTGGCAAGGCAAACCACAGGCTAAAAAAATTGAAAGCTTTTTATCAAAAGAAAATAATACAGAAGGTTTGTGTTATGATCCTGTAACAGGAAATTTATTGGTAGCCTGCAAAGATGATGCACATGAAAAAGATGAGAAAAAATCTACAAGGGCTATTTATGCATATAGCATTAAAAACGATGCATTCCTTCCTGATCCATTCATGACGCTACAAAAATCTGATTTCAAAAAATTCCTTGGTGAGAGTGAAAAATTTTATCCTTCTGCAATTGCGGTACATCCTATAACACACGACATCTATATTCTCTCTACCAGGAAAACAAAATGCATGGCAGTCTTTAGTCACGATGGCGTTTTAAAGAATTTTACACTTATTGATAAGTCCATACTCCCCCAACCTGAAGGAATTTGTTTTTCTCCCACCGGAACATTGTACATAGCTACAGAGGGGAAGCCAGGTGGGCAGGCTTTTATTTACCAGTTTGATAGTAAGTAAGCTATAAGCTGTTAGCTGCAAGATATAAGTCTTCAATTCTTTTATTTGAGATTATTTGTAATTAAATCTGCCATACTTTTTCCTCAGCGATAAATCACACTTTCTTTATGCGAAAGAATGACTTGCAAGCTTGCAGCTAATAACTTATAGCTTTTCACAGAATATTAATAATTAAATAATAATAAATTTTGAATATTATTCTGAATATCATTAAATTTACAGAATAATGTTCTGTTCATTTTTTAATTGAATAATATGGAAAACGAACTGGTTCTCGATAAAGTTGACTTCAGCATATTAAGATTGATGCAGGAAAACGCACGCATCAGCAATGCAGATATTGCACGTGATCTGAATATGGCCCTTTCTGCTGTTCTTGAGCGAGTGAAAAAGCTTGAGCAAAAAAAAGTCATACTTCAATACACAACACGTTTGAATCCGTCGGCGCTGCAGCAAAAATTACTGGCATTTGTTTTTATGAAAGCAGCAGATGGGCTTGGTTGCAGTACTACTGGCAAAGCATTATCAAAAATTCCCGAGGTACAGGAAGTGCATCATATCGCTGGTGATGATTGTTACCTCATTAAGGTACGTACTTCTGATTCGGCTTCGCTGATGGAGCTGATGCGTAACAAATTCAGTAAGATACCGGACATTCTTTCAACACGAACAACCATAGTTTTGGAAACGGTAAAAGAACAACAACAATTGATCATCCCTCAAAAATAATTTTATGAATACACTTAATAAAAAGGCTTCACCGCTGATGGTCATTATTGCTTTTGCAATTGTTTACATAGTATGGGGCTCTACTTATTTCTTTATACAAAAAGCCATTGTTGGTTTTCCACCATTCTTAATGGGCGCTATCAGGTTTCTTGTGGCTGGTATTATAATGTTAGTTTGGACAATGATGAGAGGAGAACAGGTATTTGTAAAAAAAGATATCTATCGTGCAAGCGTTAGTGGACTGTTGATGTTATTTGTAGGAACCGGCGCTGTAATATGGGTTGAACAATATTTACCTAGTGCCATGGTTGCGATCATGGTTGCGGCCGCCCCATTCTGGGTCATACTGCTTGACAAAAGAAACTGGAAAGAAAATCTCAGCAATAAACTTACTGTAACAGGTCTTGTCGTTGGCTTTGCGGGCATCATATTGTTATTCTATGATAAGATCGTTGCTGCTTTTTCTACTTCAGGAAACAGTACTGAATTAATTGCTATCGGCATATTATTTATTGGTTCCATTTCGTGGACGATCGGAACACTGTATTCTAAATACAAACCTAACAGTGGATCTGTATCTGTAAATATTGCATGGCAAATGCTTGCAGCTGGAATTGCATTCATACCCCCTGCCCTTTTCCGCAATGAATTACAAACAGTACAATGGCAAGCCATTTCAATAGATGCATGGTTATCGGTTGCCTATCTTATTTTCTTTGGTTCTATTGCTGCATTCAGTGCGTACGTATGGTTATTACAAGTACGTTCTGCTACGCAGGTAAGCACGTATGCTTATGTAAACCCTGTAGTAGCCGTTTTACTGGGGATGGTATTTGCACATGAAGATATTTCTATGTCCCAGATACTCGGGCTGGTAATCATCCTGGTTAGTGTATTAATGATCAATCTTGTTAAGTACCGCAAGAATAATAAAGGAGCCGAAAAGCAAAATGAATTGATTAAAGAAGAAGTGATCGCTGTTAATACAGGAAAAATATATTCACAGGCAACTGCAAGAGTTTAGAGTTATGAACTATGAGTTTAAAGTTTTTGGAGTATCTTAAAGTATAACCAGGATCAGTTTGGAGTTAAGGGTATGAGTTGGCTCATTAAAATTAAGGTCTCAAATTATTTTGAACAACTCATCATTCTTAACTCTAAACTCATAACTAAAAAAGTAAGTATCATTAATGAAAGACCCTATTTGTTCTTATCGGCGTACAATGCTCCGATAATATCTCAACCTTATTATCTTTTTTAATTACAACAACACTGCAACGCTGATCTTCATCAAACGGAGTGCCGCGATACATTCCTTTTCCCTTCCATCTTGTACTTACAATGGCAGTGTTGTCGATGATCGTTATATCAAGTTGTGTGCGGCTCATATCATGCAATAAATAGCCCAGCTCTCCCGAAGTGGCAACAACACTATCCCTGCTGAAAATACCTCCGCTCTGTGTAAAATAGGTATAGGAAGCAGACAGCGTTGAGTCAACCACTTGTTTATTCTTATTCTTCCATGCATCATCGAATTTTTCGATAACAGCGATCACTTCTTCTTTTGTGAGTGGAGTTTGATGACGTGTGCAGGAACAGAAAAACAAAAACAGGGACAAAGAAAAGAGAACATGTTTCAGCATAAACTTACTTGCTTTGTCTTATTAAAATACTTGTACCTTTTTCAAATACCTGTTTTTTGCTGACAGGATGAATATAGCTGAGCTGCCATACATAAGTTCCTGCATCTACCGGGTTGCCTTTGAAGGTACCATCCCAGCCATGCAACGGGTTGTGTGTAGAGAATATCAACTGGCCAAAACGATTGTACACCCTGAAAGTAAAATTGGTGGCCAGGTCAGCATTTATTGCTTTGAGATAATCATTCAAGCCATTACGATCAGGTGTGAAAGCTGCCGGTACTTTTATCAGGCAATTGTCGAGCACGGTTACAAATATGGAGTCATCTGCAATACAGCCGTTGTTGTTAACCGTTAGGTGATAATTACTGCTTTGCAAATCGGTGATGATACTTGAAGTAGTAGCCCCGGTGTTCCACAAATAAACATAGCCAGGGATCGCAAACGAACCCAGCGGAATGGTAAGACCCGGGCAAAGTGTTGTATCATTCCCCAAACTAAATAAAGGTGTTCTCTTCATCAATGTTGTAGAATCTTTTGCAGATGTTCCGCAAAACCTGTCTTCTGCGATGAGGCTGATCGTATGGTAGCCTGCTGTATAATAAGTGAAACTGATTACCGGTTGATTTTCTACAAGGTGGTGAATGTTATTTGTTGTGTTCCATGCATAACTGCTGATATTATTTCCCTGTATGTTTGTAGCAAGCCTGATGCTGTCGCCTGTACAATAATCTAAATTCAATCCTGTAAAATCAACAATGGGTGGCGATGTGATGGTAACATTTCTTGTTGCAGTATCCTTACATCCATGATCGTTTGTAATAATAAGACTTATATTATACTGGCCATTTGCAGCATAACTGTGATGAAGCGGATATTGTGTTGCATCAGTTGTATTGTCGCCAAACTGCCAAAACCATTGCAGGTTATTCCCGGTAGATGTATTCAATACTTCTACCGGCGAGTTAATACATACCGTATCAGGATTTATAACAACACCGGCATTGATCGCATTGTCAAGCGGGTATTTTCTTTTTAAAGTATCATTGCATAATCCATTCGATACAATCAGTTCCACGGTTGCAGTATCAGTAGTTGAAGGAAATAAATGCGTTGTGCTTTGACCGCTGGCAGATGTTCCGTCACTAAAATTCCATGTCCACGATGTAGCGCTGCCGCCAGGATGAGAAAGCACAAAAGTATCCATCACACAACCCCAGTGTATTTGTTCATTAAAAACTGCTGAAGGCGTTTCAAGAACGTTGAACGAAATTGTTTCCAAAGTATCCTGCCCGGCATGACATGGAGTTGCTACACTATTACCATCACCACCCCATAGATTATGCAGAACATAGGTTCCTCCGGCCATGATCGGTTGCGACAAATGTATCATTATCCAATTGGTATTACCAACCACAAAAGTTCCACTTTCTGCAAGACAACAGTGATCTATAGCCGCACTTACGTAATCAATATTAACAGGTGATGGACCTGTTATAAGAAACTCTGATCCGTCACACGCATAAGTACCACATTGTATTGGCTGGCTGTAAAACACTTTTATCTCATCAGGGTTGCATGGATTGAATTGTACCGAATCATATGTTGGTAATGGTGCCTGTGTTGTTGTAAATGGCTTTGTATAATTTACAGGCATATAAGCAAAGCAGGTATCGCTGATCGTATTAACATCAGTTCCATTGTTCACATGGATCGTAAAATTGCCCGCAGGAAGATTGCCGGAAAATTGCAGCGTTACAATATTCGTATTTCCAGCCGGGTTACAATTGTTGCTAACATTCGTTACGGTAAATGTACCAGGCGTAATAGTAAATTCATCACCCGATATTGAATTACATAAAACCGGTTTATCAAAATTTAACACAACCTGGTTTGGTAAGCATTCATCAAAAGAAACAGTTTGAATTACCGGCGGCGCCATATTTTGATTGATAACAACCGGGAACTGGTAACCTGTTACAAACGAAATTCCGCAGGTATCCGTAAGCGTATTGCCATCGGTACCGTTGTTTATTGTTAACTGGTAATTGCCATTTGCCAAATGGCCCTGCATTACGATCCTGATCGTATCGGTTAATCCCAAAGCATTACAGTTTGTTACAACAGATGAGATTGCCGGGTTACCAGGTGTAATTGAAAATTCAGAACCTGTTGCTGTGGCAGTATTGCAATGGATCGGTTTGCTAAGCGCAACTTTTAAAACGGTAGCCGCACAACCTGAAAAGCTAATGTTATTAACGGCCAATGGATTTTGTACCGGCACTGTGAAAGGAAATGAATTTCCGCCAGGTGTAGGATCATTGCACACGCCTAATAAAGTATTGCCATCGCTTCCATTATTTATTACCAACTGGTAATTACCTGCGGGCAGTGGATTCTGCAAACTGATACTCATCGAATCAAATGCATTAGAGCCGACACTGCATGCAGTGCTAATACTGCTGATCACGTGTGTTCCGTTGGTAATGGTAAATTCAGAAGCTGCCGCTGTTAAACTGCTGCATAAAATATCTTTGGAAAATTTAACGCTTAATAACGAAGCATTACAACCAACAACATGAACATTTGTAAGAACCGGTGGAGTGTTATCAGTCAATGAGCTTGTGCCGCCTGTAAAACTAAGGTTATACCCCAGCCCTGAATTTGACCAGTTGCTTACACAAAGCATATAATCATGTCCTGCAATTAAATTGGGCATACTGTTGTAAGCTGGCGTACTGCCTTCGCAATTAACATTTGTAGTGCCGGCAGGCGTGCAGCCGGTAGTAGTTAATGCAGCACTTAAATTCAAGGAAACAAGCATGCTTGCGTCTGTAAATATATCGCTGAAGCTGTGGCCGGTAACATCTACGATCACCCAATCATAATCATCGGAGCCCAAAGGTGTAAGTAAAAATCCTAATGTGCCCGATTGATAACAATGAAATGTATACCAGAATGCATTATCTGCTGCCGGCGTTGCAGCACAATTTGAATATGGAAAAGGTTGCCCCTGGCAGGAGGATACATTTGGCTGGTTAAATACGGTTGTACCACAAACAGAAATAGCCGTTGCGGGCACCATGCCGGGTTGCGAGCATGTCTGTGACTTTACAGTAAAAGATATCAGTAAAAGGAAAATTGTAAAAAGACGCATGCAGGGCATTTTGGAAATGCCTAAAATTACTTAAAAAAAAAGAGATGTGGAAACATAAGTTACCCAACGGCGGCATTCTTATTTTGACCGCATGGCAAAAAGCGTCGTCATTGCGAGCCGCTTAATAAAATTAGAATAGAATTACCCGGCGAACCAATCTGGTTAATTTAAATATAACCAGTGATAAGCAAGATTGATTCGGTAAAGAAACTTTTTACTGATGGAAGTATTATTATGTGCCTTGCAATCACCTACGTGAAGTGAATAATCGTTTATTCGCAAATCCTCAATGTGGTAACGCTTTTGCTGGTTAAGATCAACTTGTTGATCTTACCCGCAGCATCAAAAAATACTACCAAAGTACCATGACGCATTTGATAAGCATCCCATGCCGCATCTTTTGTTTGAGGATTTCCCAACCATTTAAAAAGACTGTTGCGTTCAGCACCCATTAAAGGAAAGCTCATGGTGCCAGTAAACTTATTGTTGATCTCGATATAATCCCTGTAGGTATAAAAGTAAATGCCTTTGTCCCTGTAAAAAGCGCCGGCACATCCTGTTTGAGATGGTTCCATGATTGCTTCACTGAAACATGGAAGTTTGATCATTATCTCCGCCAACGATGATTCGGGAAATTGGCCATTAACGCTACCTTCAATAAGGTCGACACTAAAGGGAGGGCAGCTTGTTGATGTTTTTAGCTGAGCCTGAGACAGTTGGCTAAAGCAAATAAAGGCGAAGATCAGGACGATGGTTCTCATTTGAATAGGTTTTGGATGTGTAAGGAACAACGGCTTAATTATAGTTTTGTTTAAGAAATGCCGTATTTCTTACTAATAATTATATATAACGAACAAGGTGCTTCCTCTATTGTCGGAAAGGCAAAAAATAAGGAATAAGAAAATTGGTTTTATGTGCACTGGACTTTCTTATTCAATATTTAAAAGCTATGGCACAAAAGATGTTGCATGATCCCGGCTTTAATTCCGAAACTGAATATTCAAATAATCACTAACTTTTCTAAAATTTATAAGCATGAAATATGTAAAAATTTCAATATTACTAATCCTTCTTATTCCGGTTATTGCAGTATGTCAAACCGAAAAAATTGACCAGGCAGCCATGGATCGCATACGAAAAGAAGGGCTCGAAAATTCCAAAATAATGGATATCGCTTTTCATTTAACGGATGCAAGCGGCCCAAGGCTCACGGGCTCTCCTGGTTTTATGAGAGCAGCTAATTATGCAAAGGATCAGTTGACACAATGGGGCCTGGTAAATTCAATGCTCGATCCATGGGGTGATTTTGGTAAAAGCTGGGAGCTTGAAAAATCTTATGTTGCCATGATCGCTCCCTGGTATAAATCCCTGGAGGCCTATCCAAAAACATGGACCGGAGGAACTGCTGAACCAAAGACTGCAGAAGTATTACTCATCACTGCTAAAGATTCTGCTGGTCTTGATGTTTATCGCGGAAAACTTGCCGGTAAAATTTTGATCGTCGACAGAACAGATGCTTATAAATTAAGTTTCGCAGCAGATGCAACCCGTTTCACAGATGCAGAACTGGATTCAATGGCAAATATTAAAATTGAGCCTGTAGATACAGCCGCCCAACGCAGGCGAAGGGAACAAAACAGGAACCAAAATCGCGGGCAGCAGGCGATGATGAACACTTTAAAAGCACTTGCAGTAAGTGAAGGTGCTGTTGCAATGTTCTCCACGAGCCTACGCAACCACGACGGAACCATCTTTGTACAACAGGCCGGTCCATATAAAGTAACCGATCCTGCTAATTTTTTAGACATCGCACTGCAATATGAAGATTACATGACCATGTTAAGACTTTTGAAAAACAACATACCTGTTAAACTAAACGTTGACGTACAAACGAAGTTTTTCAGTGATGACACAAAAGGTTACAACGTAATTGCTGAAATAAAAGGTACCGATAAGAATTTAAAAGATGAAGTGGTGATGCTTGGCGGCCATCTTGATTCATGGCATGGCGGTACAGGCGCAACAGATAATGCCGCCGGTTCTGCTATAATGATGGAAGCAATAAGGATTTTAAAAGCAACCGGTATACAACCAAGAAGAACGATCCGCATTGCATTGTGGAGCGGTGAAGAACAGGGATTGCTGGGATCAAGAGGTTATGTAAAGAAAACATTCGCTGATCCGGCTGATATGAAATTATTACCGGCGCATGAAAAGTTATCCGTTTATTTTAATGTAGATAACGGTACAGGCAAGATCCGCGGTATTTATACACAGGGCAATGAAGCTGTACGTACAATTTTTCAACAATGGTTTGCCCCCTTTAATGATCTTGGCGCAAAGACTGTCACCGTAAGCAATACCGGCGGAACCGATCACCAGGCATTTGACGGCGTTGGTTTACCCGGCTTTCAATTCATACAGGATCCGATTGAATATGATACCAGGAATCATCACAGCAATATGGATGTGTATGATCATTTACAGGAAGCCGATCTTAAACAGGCTGCTATCATTGTTGCAGCATTTGTGTATGATGCAGCAATGAGAGATGCAAAAATCCCGAGAAAAGAATTGCCACAACCAAGGCCGGCAGGAAGAGGTGGAATGTAATATTTAATTATAGAATTATAACCGCAGAGACGCGGAAGCGCAGAGAATAAAGCACTGCGCCTTTGTGTCTCTGCGGTTATTTTTTTAGCCGGATTTTTAAATTAATACACAAGCTGGCATATAAATCACATTGAAAAGAAAAAATTTTATCCTATATTTCAGCATCGTTTAATTTTAAAAAAATACAGATTCATGGCTACAGATTTCAAAGACAATTTAACCGGTCAGTTTGAAGGGGATGCAAATGTGAATATCCCTGTAAGGTTTTTAACTGCACATTCCATTATTGGCGATAAGGTATGGGACAAAGACGGCAAACACATGGGGCATGTAAAAGACATCATGCTGGATGTGCGTGAACACAAGATTGAATATTATGTAATTGAATTTGGTGGCTTCCTTGGTATCGGCGAAAAATTCTTTGCGATACCAACAAATCGTTTTGAGGTAGATCCAGAACACAAAGTTTTCAGGTTCCTGGGAAACAAAGAAGAACTTGCCAAAGCACCCGGCTTCGATAAACACCATTGGCCCGAAACCAATGAACATGCGATCGCTTATACAAGATTGAGTTATAGTTATTGGGATAACCCGGAAGGGTAATTAATTCAGAATTCTGAGTTATGAATTCTGAATTGGCGTTAATTAAAAAGAAGTTATTTATTGTGAATTAGATTATTTAATTAAAAATAAAAATATTTCACATTGATTACACCAACTCAGAATTCAGAATTCATAACTCAGAATTCTTTACATGTGAAACTCCTCTGAAACAATCTTCCCATCCTTTATATCGTAAACACAAAGTTCTGTCATATTCATTCGCCCCTGCCCTTTCATGGTTACATCCATGTTCATTGACATAGAAAATGAATTTCCTGCAATCACCGGTTCAGAAACAGATAACCCATGCATGGTTTCTACCATATCTCCAAACTTGCGGCCTTTCTCAAGAATGTTATCAAGACCTTTGGTTTCTTTCTCAAATTCAGGCGTAGCATAAGGTTCCCTGCTAACAGCATCACTTGAAAATAATTCCTTTTGTGCTGTTTCAAAATCTCCTTTACTGCAAAGCTCAGCGAGGCGTGTGGCAATTTCTTTTGTTGTCATAATTATAAGTTTAGATAAATAAATTAAAAAATTTGCTACAAAGCATGTTCCGGTTTTTTATGAGTGGCTGAAAATAACGAACAGGTAAACAAAAAAATGCTTTATATCGTTGTGCCTGGACATTATTACATCAACGGTTCACTTTAGATGCATTGATGTTCTACATTTAAGTAATCAAAAAATAAAGCCATGAAACAATTCGTCACAATCCTCGTGTTTTGCCTGGCAGCGAAATGTGTTGCTGCACAAAATTCCAAAGATGCTGTAACAAAAGCCTGCCTTAATTACATTGAAGGTTTTTATGAAGGTGATACAACCAAACTTATCGAAAGTCTAAAACCTTCTTTGTACAAATTTGGTTATTGGAAAAATAAAAAAACCGGGAAATATGATCCTGATGAATACATGACTTATCGCCAGGCGTTGGATTATGCAAAGAATGTATTGGAAAAGAAACATTTTGCAAAACCCGACGCTCCAAAAAAAGTAGAAGTACTCGATATTCAGAATACAATTGCATCTGCAAAGGTTACGGCATGGTGGGGCGTTGATTATATTTTACTGTCAAAACAAAATGAAAAATGGATGATTGAACAGGTTTTGTGGGAAGGACCGCTGGAGAAATGATTGATATTAAGGTAAAGCGATGCTTTTAGTTTTCGTGTTTCACGATAACTGTTCGGGATCTTCATGCTCCATTGGAGCATTTCGTTAATAGGTGTATTTATAAAATTGCATTCGTTCCGTAGGAACGGTTCGTGTTTATCAAAGCACAATACGTTCCTACGGAACGAAATGAATGATTCAATTCATCATTCTACAAATGAAATGCTCCGGTGGAGCAGGTTGTGAACACAGTGTTATCTCATCAACCAGAAACAGGAAAATCATTTATTGAGACATAGACAAATTGCCCAATATCCTGAATTTTACATTTGCCGGAATAATAAGATGCGCTCCTTGCATAATTGTTTGTTCCCTGTTCAACACACATTCACCGCCTGTGATTGGTTGTATGGTAATTGTTGCTTCATTTTGCAATACCGTCGGTGGAATTAATTGATTTGCCCAATTGGTGGGCACATCCAAGTTACCGTTGCCGGTAAAAGTATAATTACAGTTATAACCGAGGCTATCGATCTTTCCCCAGAGCCTGTCATCAAAAGGAGAAAAAGCTAACGCAACACCATAAGCGCTCTCCCCTGTTCTGATAACAACCATATTACGGCTGGGTACTACATAAATTTTTTGATCATTTTTTCCGAGTGCTGCAAACATATCGTCAGGCGCATTGGGTATGAGGCTGCCATTAAAAACAAACTGCAATCCCGGCGACATAAAACTGCTTTTACCATTCAGCCACCAGAGATAACCATAAGCATTGTTGTATTGTTGAGAGGTATTGGTCATAGCATTCCAATAACTACTATTGTGTATAAGCGTATCATTTGCCCATACGCCTTTGTTCAATGCCATCAACCCAAACCTCGCCATTGATCTGGCCTTGCTGTAATACACACCGTTTACCCACAGGCCCGCCATGCCGATGTGCGCATTTACATTTGCATTGGTATATGCATTCATAGTCATACCGCTTGCTGCGCTGATCACTCCTTGCAATTGCTGATAGGCTCCTGTGTGATAGGCCCATCGCTGCCCTGTATCAGCAAGGTATTGCAGGCAGGCCGCATTGGTTGACTCATTATCACATGGTGCAGGCGGACTATCATCAAACCCACTTGTCATACAAAGCAGGTTGCGCAGGCTGATCATATTTTCTTTTGCTAACGGTGCCGATGACCAGCCACTGCCAAGATAGTTTGATACCGGGTTATTGATATTGATCAAACCTTGTTCGGCGGCAATACCTGTGAGTACTGCTGTAAGACTTTTGCCCGCAGATGCCCAGTAATGAACAGAGTCTGCAGTAAAAGTTCCAAAGTATTTTTCCAGTACGATCTTCCCGTCTTTTAAAATGATAAATGCTTTTGTGTTGGTTTGTTGAAGATAACTGTATAATGAATCTATTGATGGCTGGCACCAGCCTAGTGATGCAGGCGATAATGTATCCCAGTTATTACCTGTTAATGGTGGAAAATATAATTGAGACTTCCCTTCAATTGAAAAAAATAATAAGCATATAACGAATAGGTTTTTCATTGTGCAGTTTTTACGGCGCTAAGACGAAGAACCTTGTAAAAAGTTTAGCAGGCCCTGAATTAATCTGTAGCAACAGTATTACCATTGGTGATCAAAGTCGCTTTATCAATAATGCCCTGCCCGGTTGGAGGTGCAGCCGGCGACTGGCTGCTCAACCTTATATTTTTATCATCGATAGCTGGCACAATCGAAACAAAATTATGTAACAGGTTATTTATTGTTGCTGACGAGAGTTTGGTATTCATGATCTTGAAATCGGTATTTGAAAATTTAACCAGGCTACCCATATCAAACGTAGATAAATTGCGGCAATTGTCAATTCTTGTATCAGTATCAAAAATGGTTGGCAATTGCACAGCAATTTCTGTCAAAACCGGGAAGCCAATACTGGTAAGATCAGGGTTGTTCGTAATAACAAATCGCCCAATGCTTGTTAAAGCGGGAAATGACAATGCCGGTAAATCAGCGTTATTATCTGTCCATAAATAGGCAGACTGTGTCAACAAGGGGGTACTAATGCTTGTGAGGTGTTGATTCGCCATGATCCATAATGTATGCGACTTTTCAAGTAATGGGAAATTGATTGAGTGTGTATGTGGATTGTTTTGTATGCTCACGATTCCTGTAACTCTTTTAAGAGCAGGGAAATCAATATCTACGATCCTCGTATTATAAACAAGCAATGAAGTTTCAAAAGTGACCGTATTCAAAAGAATG
The DNA here is from genome assembly GCA_047601875.1 of Ferruginibacter sp. Taxonomy (GTDB): domain Bacteria; phylum Bacteroidota; class Bacteroidia; order Chitinophagales; family Chitinophagaceae; genus Ferruginibacter. The sequence goes on from JASGIL010000001.1 coordinate 5,359,496, forward strand.
TTTTGCAACAATGGCATATTGACCGTGGCCAGCAAAGGACAATTGGCAAAATATAAATGCCCTGCTACATTTTTAAGGTCCGGTAAATTCACACTGCTTAAAACAGAATTATCTGTAATAAAAATATTAATGGCATTTACCAGTTTTGGAAGCGTTAACGTGGTAAGCCTGGTACAACCAACAATATAAAGTTCCTGCGTATTTGGCCCGAAGTCTGCATCAATGACCGATTGTGCCTGTGCATTGCTGATCGTATCAGAGAGTAACAGGGTTGTTTTACCTCCTACAGGACCATTACCTGCATAACCATAAATATTTTTCCATTTTGTTCCTTCATAATACCAATAACCTTTTGTTGAATCGTTTTGATATACCATCAATCCCTGGGCAGGATTTTGAATGGCCAATCGCTGTGCCATGGTAAGCCTGGGGATCAATATACCTCTTGCACTGTCTTTAATTTCCAATGCGGCACTGTTATCGGGTGTGGATGTACCAATACCAACCTGGGCAGTTGCTATAAATAATTGTCCCATCATAAAAATGGCCAGTAGAATTCCTTTCATAAAATTTTGTTTGATAACGGAAATTAAAATTTAAATAGAAAATGAGGCATTTCCTTTATCAACAAAACCATAAAAATGGGTACAACTTTATTAAAGTAAAAAAAGAATAAGAAAGCCAGCTGCAGCGCCACTTCCTTATTCTTTATTTATTATTTCTTATTTTTTATTTCTTCTCTACAACAAAAAGCAAAAAACTATTCTGCAAATGATACATATCTTCTGTTAAACGATATGGCTTCATCGCTTTTGCAATTGTTTGTTCAACCACGCTGCTACTTACCTGGTTCAATGCTGCTGCAGCAGGGCCGGTTCCAAGAAAACTTTTTATTGCTTCATCCATATTATTGTAAAGCATCGGGCAGGCTACTTTTGTTTTGCTGATCACGGTAAGGCCGATGGATGTACAGATACTTTCTATTTTTCCATCTTCTGATAATGCAAACGGGCTTGGTGCACCAGGTGGTGGTGGCGGTAATAAAGCACCAATCGCTTTCAGGATATTGGTTGCTTCACTTAGTTCAGGTTTATCCCAGATGCCGATCACGAGTTTGCCGTTTTCCTTTAATACACGTTTTGCTTCTGACAATGCATTGGAAAAATTACCTGCATACTGAAATGAATTGAATCCTGCTACCACATCGAAACTGCCTGCTGCGAATGGCAATGATTCAAGATCTTCTTCCATAAAATTATTTTGCGGGTTTCTTTCTCTTGCTACTTCTAACAAACCTGCTGCAGCATCAACACCAATAACTTCTGCTCCCGAAGCGATGACGATATTACTGAATAAACCGGCGCCACAGCCTGCATCAAGCAGCATTGTGTTCTTATCAATGTGAACCTGCTCCAGTGTTTTTTTGTATAACGGTAAAAAATATGGTTCAAAATGTTTTGACCAGTAATGCGGTGCGACGCTCCATAATTTGCCCTGAATTTCTTTTGTACTCATTTGAAAAAGTTTTTAATATTATTAAACATGACTATACTTTGAATCGCAAAACTATTGTGATGATGAATTTGTGACAGTGAAAGTTTCCGAACGGTGGCCTAATAAAGATTGCCGGCGTTGACTGTATTTTTATTTACTGGTAATTTTGCAAAATATATTGTTCATGATCTTTCACCGCAGAGAACAAGAGGTAAAAGAGTTTACGCAGAGATTCACCGCGTAAACTCAGCCTCTCCTGTTCTCCGCGGTGAAAAATAACCATTCAAATAAAATTATAGTTATGAAAAACGATCTTATCTATCTCCTGCTTGCACTCATCACCGGCGCATTGATACCTGTACAGGCTGCCACCAATGTAGCATTTAGTAAAAGCATTGGCAATCCGTTTATAACCTGTTTAATGGTTTTTATTGTTGGACTGATCGGCATGATCCTCTTTACCATCCTTTCAAAAACTTCACTACCCTCGCCTGCACAACTTACTGCGGCGCCATTGTATGGTTATCTTGGCGGGATCATTGTTGCTATTTATGTTGTGATGATAACGATGCTGGTTCCCCGCATTGGTGTAGCAACGGCAATTGCTTTTATTGTAACGGGACAAATTTTTTGTGCTGTAGCCATTGATCATTTCGGGCTTTTCAATGTACATGTGCGGCATATTGATATGACGAGGATTGCGGGTATGTTGTTGATGGTTGGTGGAATCTACCTGGTAATGAAGAAATGAAATTTAGACTTCAATATTCCGTGTTCCTTGTTCATTATTCTCCGCAGTTGTTACTGTAATATAGAATATCGAACATGACACAGAATATCGAATCATGAAGTGTTTACCTTTAAAAAAATGATCCCCGCCGTTCACTAAGCATTTTTTCAACAGGCCGACATTCTCATCTATTTTCGAAAAAAAAGTAACCATGAACAATTATTATCCCCTTGCGCCACAAAACGAATGGCACTACAAACAAAATGGCGGCGACACTTATATCAATAAGATCGTTGCAGCAAATGACAATGAATTTACCATGCACAACAGTGCTTTTAATAAGAACAGCATTGTAAGATCAGATGGAAATCTTTTTACAACAGATGCATTGGAAGCAGGCAATTTTCAACAATGGTTAAAGAATGATCTGCAACAAGGCGATCGCTGGAGCATTTCGTTTAAAGCAAATGGCCTTGATTGTATCATGATCATGACCGTAAAAGAAAAAGACATTGAGAAATCCGTGGAAGGAAAAAACTTTACAAATGTTATACTCATCGAAGCCGAAAGCAAAATGATGATGAACAGTAACATTGTATCACTCAATTTCTTTACGCAGTATTATTATGCAGATGGTATTGGATTGATCTTAACCACTTCTTCTGCCGGTGATAAGCATGCGCTTATTGATTACCAGCTAAATTAGAATTATTAATAGCTGAACCGAAATTCGCATGTTATGTACAAATGCCGCAGCGATCTTAATGTGATCGCTGCGGCATTTTTTATGCTCCCCTATTAGCTCCCGGCGAAAGGCGTTCCGAAAATGCCCACTGCAAGTTCTACCCAGATAAGCATTAGTGCAACCAGTACAACAGCACAGATAGCGATCCTGTATCTCACATTTCTTACTTTCCTGATCACAACTTCACACAACAGGCCCGTACCAAACAGCAAAGCACCCGCAACAATAAAATCAAATGTGCTCCAGTTTATTTCATTGCTGAATTGCATCGCTATTAATGGTATAAGTAACAAGAATGCCACTATAAGCATAATAATGAGAAGCCGTTTGTTCTGCAGTTTCATATTTTTTTTATTTAATAATTCAAAGATAATAAAAGTACTTTGTATTTCAAAGTGAATTTATAAAAAAAATGATTTTACCAAAAAATAACACAGGTATGTACGTACACAAATCGCCTATATTTGACAATCAAATCACGCTAAACCCTGTTTATGAAATTATTCAAATTCAATCTTACCCTTGTAAGTTTTCTTTTTATTTCATCCTTTGCTTTTTCACAGAAAATAACCGGTACCATATCTACTTTAGCCGATAGGAAGATCAGCGACGTTGAACTCGTTGCTATTGGAGATAAAGTGATCTCGATTCAAAAAGCTACAAAAGGAAGAAGAGGTGTTGGTATTGATGTGGTTCAATACGACATGGGGATGAATGAAAAAAAGAGAGTATCACTTGCTGATGAAAAAACCAGTTACGATGAATTGTGTATGGGCATTAAGAAGTTCAACAATAAAGTATACGTTATTACCCGTGAAGATAAAAAATCAGCCAATATTATTGCCGTAGAAGTTGACCCGCAAAATTTAACCCTTAGCGCCCCTAAAATAATTGCAGCTACAGAAAATGAAGGCAAGAAATACCAATACCTCACGGCATTTGAAGATCATACTCCACATTTTGAATTCACAATAAGTCCGGATGGCCATTCAGCTGGTTTGGCCATACCTGCTTTTGAAAATCTTTTTATTTCAATACTTGATGAAAACTTAAATGTTATTTGGGGTAAGTCAAATGAATTCAAAGATTATCACAGGATTTATTTTGAAGCTTTTTCAATAGATAATAACCACAATGCCTATTTTGGATATTTTGTTGATTACAGAACCAAACTGGATGTGAAAGATCGGTATCGTTATGCTGTATATACTGCAGATTCAAAAGTGATCGACCAGGGAGTTGATCTTGGCGGCGATTACGTTTTCAGAATGTATTTTGTATCTACAAAAAGCAATGGAATAGCAGTAACCGGCGGCTATCTTGATACACATTCCGAAAGCAATGTACATGGATTGTTTACTGCGACATTAAGTGATAAAAATAATTTCACTTTAACCAATATCGCCAGGCACCCGTTTTCTGAAGCATTGCTGATTCGTGCCAACCAGGAACGTTGGGGAACAACTGCCAAAAAACAGTACGGCCTTATAAAGAATTTTACCATGGAGGCCTTTGAACTTGAAGATGGAACCCTTGATGTGATCACTGAATTCCATGGATCCGAACCCATGGCTTCTGTTACCTGGAGAATTGCAGGAGCCATTATGAATTTTCATTTTGGCAAAAATGATTCTACCGTTAGTTATATTCCAAAGATCAGGCGTGGACAAGCTACCATTGGTGAATCGTATCATGCTTTCCCTTATAAAAATAAAATGATCATTTTTTATAATGATAACCCGGATAATCTTAATAATGATCCATCTGCAAAAACGTATGCGTCCGACAACTATTCATCTACTGTGCTGGTAGCCGCTACTGTTAATGAGAACGGAACATTCACCCGGAAACAAGCTGCTCAAAAAGAAGATGCTTTTGCTGCTATGCCGGAACTGATGTTTGAAGTTTCAGAAAATTCATTGATGATACCGTTACAAAATATAAAAGGACTTGGCGGTATTAAAGAAGGATTGAGGTTTGCAACGATAAAAATTGAGTAAGTAAATACCCGCGGTGGTGGTATCAGAAATCAGCTGCCAGAGATCAGCTAATCTTTTCTATTTAGTGACCTCATTACTAAATTGGCTTTTGAAATTTTGTACAATAAAACTGTCCTGATATCTTTCCATTTGCTACATTCTAAAAAAATCCTACCTTAGGGTCCGCCGTTTACTGAAGACTAAAACTACTCAAATGAAAAATTTGTTTTTAATCCTGTTTCTAACGGTTGCCCTTTCGTTTTCTTCCCGGTCACAATACATTACGATTCCAGACGCCAATTTAAAAAGTTTTTTAATGCAGCGATATCCGTCCTGCTTCAATGGGGCCGGTGAAATGGATACAACCTGCAGTGCCATTGTGAATGAGACAACATTGAATATTTATGCGTCTGTTTCTAATTGGGAAGGTTTCCAATATTTCCATAACCTGCAGAATTTAACCATTTCGCTCACGAGTAGTGTGCTACCAGTGCTTCCATCAACACTCATAAGTTTCACAATAAATGGTGGACAAAACGTAACTGCATTACCAGCGTTTCCTGCCGGACTACAAATTTTCAGGGTGAATAATTGTACGAACCTGCTGTCGTTGCCGACATTGCCGGCAGCATTGGTAGAACTTGATTGTAGTAATTGTAGAAATATTGCCAGTTTACCGGCATTACCCGTTACGCTTAAAATCCTCAATTGTTCGGAAAATAAGCTAACGAGTTTGCCAACACTTCCCGCTACTCTTGAAACATTGGATTGTTCATTCAATGATTCTTTAGCTGTATTACCAGCTTTGCCCGGAAGCTTAAAGGTTTTAGATTGCCAGATGTGTAATATCAGCTCATTGGGAGCAACATTACCTTCTTCATTAACTTTTCTTGATTTCAATTATAACAGGGTAACAAATTTACCAACACTTCCTGCAGGATTGGTTACATTATACGGTGTGCGAAACCAGGTATCTTCTTTGCCATCATTTCCCGCAACGCTTACAACCATTTACATGAATTCAAATAGTTTTTCTACTGTACCAACGTTGCCGCAAGGTTTGAACATGTTTGGTGTTGGTGGTAACCTGGTAAGTGTATTGCCGTCACTTCCCAATAGCATCACGTATATGGATTGCGGAGACAACCTGCTTACAAGCCTGCCTGCTTTACCAACTTCACTGAAAACCTTTTATTGCCACAGTAACCAATTAACTACCTTACCGGCGATCCCTCCACGTGTAAGAACAATATGGTGCTATGGAAATCAATTGACCAGCCTTCCTTCATTACCGGATACTTTAGATGCATTAAGATGCGCCGGTAATAATTTAGTTAGCTTGCCAACATTACCCCCACATCTTACAAGACTTGAGTGCAACGATAACGAGCTTGCTTATTTGCCAGAACTTCCTGAATCACTAAATGGGCTATGGTGCCAGAAAAATAATATGACCTGCATGCCCGTGTTGCCAAATGGTTTCATTGAAATATTTATGGACAGTGCTATTAATTGTATACCGAATTCGCCGTCAAGTTATAGTATAATGACTTATGGGGCAAACGGGTTTTATATAAATATGTATTATTCCAATCAAAATCATTATCCACTTTGCAGTGCGGTAAATAATTCAAATCATTGCGATGCCTTTCCTTTAATGCAGGGTTATGTATACAATGATAATAACAACAATGGTATAAGAGATAATAATGAACCTTACAGGGCTAATATCAGGGTAACTTTATCTGACGGAACTTTTACAACTACAAATAACAACGGTTATTATGAAATTGCTGCCGACAGTATCGGAAATTATATATTGACCTGCAATGCACCGAACTATTTTGCATCTGTTCCACCATCATATGCTTTTAATTTCAACAACTATGATACGCTTGTAACAAACAATTTTGCTTTACAGGCGACTACTATCGCAGATAGTTTATCGATATCTGTTACCCCGGTTCAATGGGCAGCAAGACCAGGCTTCCCGATGACCTATGTGATAAGCTATGAAAATTCAGGAACCACCACACTTGCGCCTTCGGTCTTTTTTAATTATATAAACAGCCAGCTTCTTTATGATTCTAGTTCAAATGCTGCCGTAGTGAATAATATAAACTTCCTGCGGTTAGATGAAACAGCGATGGTACCTGGTGAAAGGAGAAGTTTCATTTCCTATTTCCATGTAAATCCAACTGCAGTTCTTGGAGATACCATCCATATCGTTACATCGATCTATGGAGGTAGTGCATCAGCAAGGGATAGTGCAGCAACCCGTATCAGGGGTTCATTCGATCCGAATGACAAATCAGCTACGCCTGCACTCACACCTGAGCAGGTAGCCAATGGAGATTATATAAGTTATAATATTCGTTTTCAAAATACCGGTACAGATACCGCCTTCAATGTTATAATAACGGATACGCTGAGCAGCTTCCTGCAGGCATCAAGTTTAAAAGTGGTGAACGCTTCTCATCCATGTAAAACAACTGTACAGGGCAATGTTGTTGTTTTTGAATTTTTAAATATTCTTTTGCCGGATAGCAATGTGAATGAAATGAAGAGCCACGGCTTTATCAGTTTCAAAATAAAACCACAAAGCAATGTTGTACTTAATACAAGTATTCCAAATTATGCTGCTATTTATTTTGACTACAACTTACCGGTAAATACAAATACGGCTGTAACACAAATACAAAATGCAATTGTTGTTCCGCTAAAATTACTTTCATTCAATGTAGAGAGGCAAACAAAGGGTACAGCCAATGCATACTGGACAACATCCAACGAAGACAAAGTAAAAGATTTCTCGGTTGAAGTAAGTACCAATGCAAAAGATTATACAGGTATCGCTTCCGAAATTTCCAAAGGCGGACAATATAATAGTTACACAAGACCAGTTGCTGTTCCTGCATCAAATGTTGTTTATTACAGGCTGAAGATAACGGATATTGATGGCCGCTTTTATTACGGGCCTGTTGTAACGTTGAGATCAAATGCTGAATCCGCAGGTTTCAGTTTCCAGAACAATCCTGTTAAAGACAAACTGATCATATCGATAGAAGATGCTTCTTTAATAAATACAATGGCAAGGATCATCAATGCACAGGGATCTGTTGTACAAAAAATCTATTTCAATAATGACCCGCAAGTTGTTAATTTGAATACACTTCCTGCGGGCACCTATGTATTGGAAACAATAAAAGGAAGCAGGCAGTTCGTACTTGTAAAATAAGTGTATAAAGTATTTATTACTGAATTGCAGTAAACATCATTGCGGGGAACGAAGCGATCTAATTAAATAACGGGATTGCTTCGTTCCCCGCAATGATGAATCAAAAGGTAATCTCTGGCAACCACCCAACCCGCTTAATGTGTTTTGAAGTTATATACATGGAAAGACAACCGTGTGGTTATCTTTTTTAAAACAATATTGCATATGAAAAAAATATCTTTACTCCTGTTGATCGTTGTATCTTTTTCACTTCATGCACGTTCGCAATACATAACAATACCCGACGCTGCTTTTAAAAATGCGCTCATTCAAAAGTATCCAACTTGTTTTAATGCTTCGGGTATGATGGATACTACCTGTAGCCTTATACTTAACGATACGTTGTTGGATCTTTCTTTTACCAATGTCAGCAATTGGGAAGGATTCCAGTATTTCAGGAACCTGAAACAATTTTTTGCAGGAGGTCAAATCACAAGCCTCCCGGCATTACCTGCCACACTTGAAAGGCTTAACATCAGTGGAGCATCTTTATCATCGCTTCCAACGCTTCCTGCAGGGTTAAAATACCTATATCTGGAATTTTGTTTACAGCTCGGATCATTACCCACCCTGCCTGCATCATTACTGGAGTTGACCTGGAACCAAAGTAATATAGTAACATTGCCAACCCTGCCTGCAGGTCTTACACTACTAAGTTTATGGAATTCGCATCTGCAGGCATTGCCTGCAACGCTCCCTCCTGGTCTTCTGTATTTAAACTGCGGACAAAATGATTCCATATCTGTTTTACCGCCACTACCGGCTACGCTTAAAGGCCTTTCGTGCTACCAAAACAGGCTCACTTCATTGGGATCCAGTTTGCCACCAGCGTTAACCTACCTGGATTTCCAGGTTAACCAGGTAACTTCGATCCCGGCAATACCTGCAGGGGTGACTGATATTAACGGGAATTATAACCAACTAACCAGCATACCTGCACTTCCCAACGGGTTAAAATCGCTTTATTTGGCTGTAAATAACATTAGTACTTTTCCTGCCACCCTGCCTCCTGCTCTAACAATGCTTGATGTGACCCAAAACCAACTTACCAGTATTCCCACACTTCCAAATACGATCGTTGGCTTTTATTGTGGAGGCAATCACCTGTCAAGCTTACCCAATTTACCAACAGCTATGAAGACCTTTTTTTGTTATAATAATCAATTAACTGCTTTACCACAGTTTGGTCCTGATGTAACTAGTGTTAATTGCTCAGGGAATCAACTGGTAAGCCTTCCTCCACTACCAGCCGGCTTAACCAACCTGCAATGTGCCAGCAACCAGTTATTAAGTTTGCCTGAACTGCCTCCCTATAATGGCACTGGTTTCGAGCTTAATTGTGTAAATAATCCAAATCTTCATTGCCTGCCTGTTCTACCAGCTGCGATAACCATTACAATGAGTAATCTTATTAATTGTATCCCGGCGGTGACCATTGGTTACAGCAGTATTACAGTAGTTGATACTGCGACTGTTAATCCAAACCCTCCTGTGGTTTATGATTTCATGAGCCCGCCATTTCCATTCTGCAGCGAAGTAAATAACTCATATCATTGCGAAGCATTTCCTGTAATGAAAGGATATGTATACAATGACAACAATAATAACGGGGTAAAAGATGCCAATGAACCTTATCGTGCCAATATAAGGATAACCCTGTCGAATGGTAACTTCACAACTACCAACAGCAATGGATATTATATAATTCTTGCTGACAGTATCGGGAACTATACGTTGGCATGCAATGCACCTAATTATTTTGCAGCAGTACCTCCATCCTATGCTTTCAATTTCAGTACTTATGATACACTTGTTGCAAACAACTTTGCTTTACAGGCAACTGCTACAGTAGATAGTTTAACCCTTTCCCTTAATTCTTTAGAGGGAGCTGCAAGGCTCGGACGCCCACTAACCTATTTTGTAAATTATGAAAATTCAGGTACGACCACACTTACACCGTCAGTGGTTGTAAACTATAGCAACAGCCAGCTCTTATACGATTCAAGTTCCAATGCAGCTGTAACAAATAATGGAACAAGCCTGCAGTTAAATGAAACTGCTATGGTTCCAGGTGAGCGCCGTGGTTTTATCGCTTATTTTCATGTAAGCCCTGCGTCAACAATTGGAGATACCATTCGGGGAAATGCACATATAAGTGCCGGTACTGCAGCTGCTGTTGATAGCGTTGCAAGTGAAATAAGAGGGCCGTTCGATCCGAATGATAAATATGCCACTCCTGTTCTTACACCTGAACAGGTATCCAGCGGAAAATACATTAATTACAATATCCGTTTTCAAAACGTAGGAAATGATACTGCATTCAATGTTGTAATAGCAGATACACTTAGCAACTTATTACAAGCTTCCACATTAGAAGTTATCAATACATCTCACCCTTGCAAAGCAACTGTAAAAGACAATATTGTTTATTTTGAATTTTTAAACATACTGTTGCCAGATAGCAATGTGAACCAGTTAAAGAGCCATGGCTTTGTAAGCTTCAAAATAAAACCGCAAAGCAATGTTGCTGTTAACACAAGCATTCCTAACTACGCTTCCATTTATTTTGATTACAATCTCCCGGTAGTTACGAATACCGCGATAACACAAATACAGAATGCTGTTGTTGTTCCGCTGAAATTATTTTCATTCAATGTAGAAAGACAAACGAAGGCTACAGCCAATGCATACTGGACAACATCCAACGAAGACCATGTAAAAGATTTCTCCATTGAAGTAAGTACGAATGGAAAAGATTATACCGGTATTGCTTCAGCAACATCAAAAGGTGGACAGTATAATAATTACACAAAACAAGTTGCTGTTCCCACATCCAGCATCGTTTATTACAGGCTGAAGATAACGGATATTGATGGCCGCTTTTATTATGGACCTGTTGTAACGTTAAGATCAAATGCTGAAGCAGCAGGTTTTAGTTTCCGGAACAATCCTGTTAAGGACAAACTGGTTATTTCAATTGAAGATGCTTCATTAATTGGTACAATAGGAAGGATCATTAATACACAGGGCGCAGTTGTACAAAAAATATATTTCAGAAATGATCCTGTGATCGTTGATATAAGGTCACTTCCTGCCGGCACTTATGTATTGGAAACGATAAATGGAAGCAGGCAATTCATTGTTATAAAATAAAGTTGACTATTTTTTATCAGGGTCCGGCTATGATAAAATCTTAGCTGGTTGCTGATATCCGATGTCACACTATAAATGGAATAATCGCCTTTCTCCCGGCAGGATACTCACTGAATTTCTGCTTATACCATGTATGATGCGATATTGCCCGTGGAATGAGATTGGCTGCTGTCCATATAAAAAAACAAAGTGCCGGCAGGTTCCAGCATAGTATTGCAAAGCCGAGCCATTCAATCAACTCACCAAAAAGATTCGGGCAACTGATGTATTCAAACAACCATTTTTGAGGAACTACATAATGTGTTTCACCTGGTTTACGGAGATGAATGAGTTTATCATCTGCTTTCCAGTTAATGAACATGCCAATAAAGAAAAGGATCACGCCGCCAATAAAACGCAGATCGGTGAACCATGATGCATCGTAGTTGGCGAAATGTGTAAAATAATATCCAATGGAAAAACCATTTACGAGATTAAAAAAAACAGCCGAGCCAACAATTATCAACGGCATTTTTTTCCCTTTTGTATGTAGCCTGAATGGAAAAATAAATACACGATTGAAATAATGAAAGCAAAACAGGCCCAGCATGATCCATGTTATTGCCGGAATTGAATTCATAAATGGAAGTACAAAAATTGATAAGACAATGAGTACCGGCATTTCCATGATCACCCAGCCGAGTTTGTTACTGATCATCGGCCCCCAGGTTGCAGAACTGTGCCTGCCATAAGGAGCAGTTACATAAAATAGCGAGATAAAAACAATGATCGCCAATGCGATCCAGGTATATGAAAATAGTTGAAAAGCTGGCCAGGAAATTACAAATAAAGTCATTGGGTAAACTTACGAACTTTACCGCAAAGGCGCTGAGAAGGAATTACCATTTTGCGTCTCTGCCTCCGCGGTAAAATTTCATCAAGGTTGAGATCAACTCAAAATAAACATTCAGTAACTAAATACATTCCTGGAAAATTATGCGTATATTCATGTACCGTTACTCTCTTCCCTCTGTCCCACCCTATATTTGATCTATGAGACACAACTGTACCATAATACTAAGTTTAATTGCAGTACTTTTTTCTTTCAATAGTTTATCACAGGTGATCAGTGCTGCCCGCAGTACAAACTGGGGTCTTGCCGGTTACAATGGTACCATACCTGTTTACCCGGTGATAAAAAACATTACAGACTTTGGCGGTTCAGGCAACGGCACAACTACCAACGATGCTGCTTTAACAGCAGCAATAGCATCGTTGAATAATGGAAACGGTACCATTTATTTCCCCCAGGGAACTTTTTTATTTCATTCTGTTATCAATTTAAGAGCGGGGCTTATTCTGAAAGGAGATGGATCTGGCAGTACGACGTTGTTATTCGACCAGGCTGGCGTAAATGATTGCATACACATTCTTGGCAATGAAACATTCACGATTGCCAATATTACTTCATCAGTGGCAAAAGAAGCATCCTCATTTGTTGTAGATGATGCCTCATTGTTCCAGGTGAATGATTATATAAAAATATACCAGGACAATGATGCATCGCTTATTACTGATTCATGGGCAGCAGGCTCTGTTGGCCAGGTAATTCATATTGATAATATTTCCGGCAATACTATTTTTTTCTCCAACCCATTGCGCAGGAATTATCTTTTGGCAAATTCACCAAAGATCAAAAGGTTTGAAATGATAACAGGGGTCGGCATTGAATGTCTGAAAATAAAAAGACTGGATATTACAAGCGTGGGCCTGCCACGTGCAAACATATATATTGCCCGTGCGGCAAATTGTTGGGTAAGAGGCATTGAAAGCGACACTACAAACTTCGCACATGTACAAATTCTCAACAGCACAAATATTGAAATAACCAATTGTTATTTCCATGGCTCTTTTGATTATGGTACGGGCAAGGGTTATGGTATCTGTTGTGAACTCACATCCGGAGATTGTTTAATAGAAAATAATATTTTTAAACATTTGCGGCATTCTATGTTGTTGCAGTCGGGAGCAAATGGAAATGTTTTTGGTTATAATTATTCCATCGAGCCACGCAAATCGGAAACAATACCCTTCGATCTGTCCGGCGATATCGTTATGCATGGGAATTATCCATACATGAATTTATTTGAAGGGAATATTGTTCAGAATATACTGATCGATCAGTCGCATGGCAAGAATGGTCCCTTCAATACATTGTTTAGAAACCGTGCCGAATCTTACGGCATCATTATCAGTTCAGGTGCAGGCGACAGCAGCAATTTAGTAGGAAATGAGATAACAGGAACAGGGATCGGGAAAGGAAATTATACCATGTCGGGCAATGGAAATTTTCAATACGGCAACAATAAGAACAATACGATCATTCCAACAGGCACTACTCCACTTGATGACAAATCTTATAAATACAGTTCCATTCCATTCTTCTGGAACCTTACTGCTATCTGGCCAACAATTGGTATTTCCAATGATCTAAACTCGGGAACCATTCCTGCACAGGACAGATATACTGCGGCTACTGATCTCAGTTATTGTATGGCTGACACAGCAGTGATTTATATTTTTAACGGCAACGGGAATTGGGATGTTCCCGCCAACTGGATCAATAATAAAATACCGCCTGCAGTACTTTCACCCGGCAGCCAGATCATCATCGATCCTGTTGCAGACGGAGAATGTGATCTGAATGTTCCTTATACGATCAATCCTGGTGTTACGATAACAGTTGCTACGGGTAAACAGTTTGTCGTGCAGGGTAATCTTATAAGAAACCAGTAAGCTCTTTTATTTTTATGTGCCTTACTTCCGCATTTTTTATTTTTTAGTCTTTATTTTTTAGTTTAAATTCAGGTATAAATAAATCTATATGAAAAAATATATACTCCCGATAATCATTGCCTGCGGAATACTTTCACTACAATCCTGCAAAAAAGAACACGAAACAAAATATGTGAACCTGGATGAGACCGTTAAGTCAGGTGAAACCTATTCTTTGGATCTGAATACCTATAGCGGGGCAAATGCAAGAATATCCATTGCAACACAACCAACCGAATTTAGCGTTAGCCAGGTAGATAAAGACGCAGTTACATCCAGGTCTGTTTATCATTTCTCCACTGAATCAAAAACACAGGAAAAACAAAAGACTGTTATAAATATTACAGATGGAAAAAGTGGCCGGTGCAGCCATAGTGAAGATAAAACTGTCATCACTATAAATTTTACTGTACAGTGATAAGCTGTAAGCTACAAGTCTAATCCTGTGTATTGAATAATTTCTCAATCAACGAGCTTTTTAATTTATGAGAATATCTTCATTTATTATACACAGGCTTGCAGATTGAGTCTTGAGACTTACAGCTCTTTTCTATAAATACCCCTTATGAAAAAAACATTCTTCCTCTTAGGTTTATTATGTTCCTTATTCACTTGCTTTTCACAGGAAAGATGGACGGTTTGTAATGCCCCCACATTCAATAGCAGGGTTGACGATATTTTTATGGTAGATACTCATACTGGTTATGCTGTATGTGGCGACGGCAAAATTGTAAAAACAACAGATGGTGGAAATAACTGGCAACTGTTGCTGCAGGATGCAAACATATATTGCCGTTCTGTTGAATTTATGAATGCACAGAAAGGATTTGTTGGCGGATTTGTATTTGGTGGTATTAATGAAAATATTTTAAGAGAAACAACTGATGGAGGAGCAACCTGGAAGGACCTTACTCCATTAATTGATACAAGGGCTTATGGAGGTATTTGTGGGCTTGCTATTCCCGACAACAAAACAATTTATGGATGCGGAAACTGGTTTGAAAATGCCGGCTATATTGTAAAATCTACAGATGGCGGCGACAGCTGGAGCTTTATCGACATGAGTGCATATACAACTTCTATCATTGATATGTGTTTCATTAATAAAGATACCGGGTTTGTTACCGGCAATGGCCCGGCCCCACTTCAAACAGCTGTTATTCTTTATACAACCAATGGAGGTATTAGTTGGGAATATAAATACCAGCACAACGAGAGCAATGAGTATTGCTGGAAAATTCAGCGATTGACAAACAAGATCTTTTTTGCTTCTGTTGAGAGCGGGCTTCCCGGCCAACCTGTAATAATACTAAAGTCAACGGATGGAGGAATGTCGTGGGGTTCACACACAGTTTATACTAGTGATTACAATATAGAAGGTATTGGCTTTATCAATGAAAAACAGGGATGGACAGGTGGTGGACTTGATTTTTCATTTAAAACTGAAGATGGAGGCATTACCTGGGATACTGTTCATTTTTGTTCGGAAATGAATCGTGTTTTCCGGGTGAACGACACACTTTTATTTGCTACAGGAACAGAAATATGGAAGTATCGTGGCAATGGTATCACTCCTGTAACACCGGATACTGCACACAATGCCTGGCTACAATGTTATCCAAACCCTGCAAATGAATACCTGGCCATTGCTGTTTATCTTAAAACAAGAACAAGGTTGCTGGTAACCATCTACGATAGTAAAGGAAGCCGGATCGCAAATATTGAGAATGCTGATAAAGATGCAGGTACTTATTATTATAAGTTCAATACTTCGAAAGTTTCGCCAGGTATGTACACAGTATTTTTAAAAACGCATGATGATAAGCGAACGAAACAGGTAATTGTTGTTCACTAATAATATCATTACAGGCCATCAGCTTTGAGTTCACCGCCTTGAATTATAGAAGCTGAGTTTACGCAGAGGGTATCTCTGCGTAAACCCTGCCTGTTTGCTGCAGGTTCATTTGGCATTTTAATAAATATGAATCAACGAAACTTAATATTTTATGCTGCTATTGTTTGCCTGAACTTATTTTTGTTTTTTCCTGTATTCTTTTCATTTGGTGTTATTGCTCCAATTCATATTTTAATTTACTGGCTTTCATTTGATAGGATGCTATTAAATAAAAGGTTCTCCAGCAACTGGAGCAGCATGAAATTTTCCGGCCTCGCTTTTATTATTCAATGGGCCTTTTTGACTTTTTTATTATTACTAAGCGGAATTTCAAATATGGGTTTATTAAACTTATTTTCTAACCCTCTCTTTTTAATTTTTTTGGGCACCACAACTGTTGAATTTATTGTTTTATATTTCCGTTATTCAAAATATTTGGATACGCGTGCCGGTAGTTAAGATATGGTTTTGCATTATGAGGGAGCGAGTAATTCTAATTGTCTTACTGCGCCGGTGCATTTAGTTATATGCAGTTATTAAAACTGGCGCAGGTCTCCAGACCTGTGTCTCATCGTCACTTTATTCCCAATAAAAGAATATCGAACAAGGAACACGGAATAACGAATAATGAAGTTCTCTACTTCAACATTCTGTGTTCCTTGTTCATTATTCGATATTCCCACGTGGACAGTATCGGATTCGAACCAATGACCCCTGCGATGTCAACACAGTACTCTAACCAACTGAGCTAACTGTCCGGTTTTGGCAAATATGCGCTTTTTATTCTTTTAACATCATGTATAAATAAATATTTTACCCTTAAAAAATGGATAGCTTCTTACCAAAGGAAATCATAATGCGAAAGAGCGGCAAAGAGATTCGAACCCTGCCGATAAAACCGGGATGCTCTACCAACTGGGCTACTGCCGCTTATTGACCGTGTATAGCAATTTAATAAAAAACGGAACACTATTATGTTCCGTCTTTATTATGGGGTTGGTTAGTAATGATCGCTGTTAACTTTTTGCAACTCCATCCACTTCACTGATCCATTGCGTGTCCGTATCAATGGTATTTTTTTGATTTTTACGTGCCTTCTCCAGTTTCTTTTCTTTTGATTTTCCAATAACGGTCTTTAGCCTGTTTACTCTTTCATCATTCAGTTTTGTAAGCTCTGCTCTTTTTTTATCTTCTGCCAAAGCCGGATCCTGTTTTATTTTTTGTGCCTTTCCAAAATAAAGCTGGTTTATAAAAACAACCTGTTGCTGCTGGTAATCATTGAGCTTTGCTGCCTTGCCTAATGTTTCCCTTTGGCTTTGAATGCTGAGTGATTGCGCATGTTCCTTACTCAGCATCTTTACATGTTCCTTGTTAATACTATCAGTTTCCTTTGCTTTATTTTCGTTCCAGGCCAATCTTTCCTGCTGTGATTTTACTTCAGCAATACTATCATTGAATTTCCTTACAGAGTCCACACGAAATTGAGCGGTTACCATAGAATCAATGCGCAATTGTCTTGCTGATTCCAGGCTATCCAATCTTGCCTGCATCAACGCTTCTTTGTCGATCTTTGGCTTTTTAATTTTTTTGTTTTGAGACGTTGTGGTTTGTGCTTCCGATGTAAAAAATGATACTAAAATTGTGGAAAGCAAGAGGAGTTTTTTCATGTTTAAGAATTTTGTGCTGCATTCACAATATTCATGCCATGGAAGTACAGGATACCAGATACGTGATATGGGATACGTGAGCCGCCATCCCATATCACGTATATCGTATCTGTAAACGATTACTTATTAACCACAAATTGCTCAACTGCCAATACTTTTCCTCCATTATTCAACACAGCAATATAAACCCCGTTTGCAAAATCAATTACCGGCAAATAATATTGATTGGCTGTAAGATCTGTTTCTTTTACCTTTTTACCGCTTGCATTAAACACGGTCAGCACAGAAGGAAATACATTCACATTTACCTTTACAGGTTGCCCATTTGAAAAATTATTATACAAGGTCAATGCCGGCACTTCATTAAATGTTGCCTTACGCAGTTCTGAATATTGAGCATGTCCATCAAGATCAACTTCACGAAGGCGATAGTAATTGATGCCATTTTTGGGAGCATGATCAATGAATGAATAATTGATTTGCGATGAACTGTTTCCGGCAGCTTTTACAGATCCTATCTTTTCAAAACGAATAGCATCAATACTTCTTTCAATGTCGAAACGGGCGCTGTTTTGTTCACTGCTTGTTTGCCAGTTAAGCAACGCATGTTTTCCTTCAGCCTTTACTTTAAAATTTAAAAGTGATACCGGCAACGGGCCCGAATAATCAAATGGAAGCACATTTGTTAACGACCATTTTCCATTTACTTCTCTTGTTCTTATAAAAAGCAGGTGGTTACCGGTGCTGGTCAATGAACTTGCATTGGCAACAAATGAAAAATCGGCGGCACCTGTTCCCAATGGTCCTGTGAAAGGAATCGCCGTACCATGTCCAAAACCAGGGTCCGTATCAAAAAAATATTCGCCGCCCGATAAATTCGCCTGCGCAAGATCTTTAAAGAATAACCAGCGATTCGTGATTGACCAGCTACCTGTATTGTCCTTCGACCTGGTATATATGCTATGAAACCCTTTGCTCAATGATGAAATAGAAACAGGAACAGCAATATCAATAATGTTTGCAGAAGGCGTTATTGTAATATTGATACCGTTTCCAAAACCGGGATCAGTATCAATAAAATATTCAAGTTTGTTTGCATTGGACGAAAGAACATCTTTCAAAAACATCCAGCGATTGGTAAGCGACCAGTTGCCTGCATTGTCTTTTGATCTGAAATAAATGCTGTGAAGACCTTTACTTAGTGAAGCAATGCCTACCGGTACTACAAGGTTGGAAATATTTGCTGACGAAACAATGGAAATATTTGTAGCATTCCCAAATCCGGGATCATTATCAATAAAATATTCAAGCTTATTGATCGATTGTGCAAAGAGGCTTGGTATAAGTGCCAGGCATAAAATAAAACAAATGATCTTTTTCATAATAAGCAATTACCGGTTATTAATTATTTGTTTTTGTACTGATCGTGATATTCATTGTAGCAGCACTAACGGTAGCGGGCGCTGTCAGTTTATAAATGCTGGGCACGTTTGAAATACCAGACAGTGCATAAGGCGATCCTGTTTGCGTTCCGAATATCCCGCATTCTCCTCCTCCACTTCCGGAAGTTTTTGCTGGGCTGCCGGCTTTGACCTGGAAACGACTGTCCTGGCTGAAACTTCCACTTGTATTCGTATAATCTTCAAAAACAGTATTCATATCTGCAATTAAAAGATTGCCATTAACACCGTCGCCCAATGAGCCGTTCCATGTAACATTATTTTCTACCGTACAACCGGATAACGTGAAGTAATCTGTCGGGGCAATATTATTCCTGATCGTAAATCCTGTAAATGTAGAAATGAAGTTCATGGCGGCGAGTTGCAAAATGTTGTTTTGAAAAATACCATTATCATCAGCATCAAATGCAACTCCATCATGAATGATATTGTTATTGATGGAAACATTGGATGCGGCCCCCGCTCCATTGATACTATATATAACGTTTATGTAGTTCTGTGTTACCAGCACATTGGTACAATAGCCCATTGACAGCTGGCTACCAACATAATTTCTGCGAAATAATATATTCGTGATCGGCGCTCCACCATAACTGATGTATGCAGCTGTTATAATGTACATACCTGTTACAACGCTATTGTCTGAACCTGCCTGGTAAAAAATATTATCGATCTTGCTATTGCCTGTATTTGCCTGCAGGTCGGGGTTACTGTTAGATGCAGCTGTCCCAAGGTAAAATCCATTGCCGATAATGATTAATGACTTTCGAAGAAAAAGATTTCCATAACTGGAACCCGATGGTTCAAAATGCAATGTGTCGCCATTTACTACACTGGCATTATCATTCGCTTCCTGTGCTGAAGTAAAATCTGCGGGGGCGCCGGTATTATTTATACGCCATATCTTAGCAGAAACAGAAAGCTGAAACAAAAGAATGCCTGCGAAAAGAAAAACTCCTTTCATGGTATAAAGTTTTATTGGTTATAAATGAATGCAGTTGCTGTTGCAGTGTTTTCACAGGAGCTCTGAAATCTTATGCAAATTATTTTTTAGAGAGGGTTGAAACAATACTCTCGGGAGAGTATTTTAAAGAAGTTTTAAGCTTTTGCATATTATAATATTGTAGAGCCGTAGGCTCATTTCTATTTCATAACTACGGATTTTAATACGTTGCTATGAGTAGCTATTATGCCAGAGAGCTGTAGGCCCGGCCTGTATTTTTCTTATAGTTATTTTCTACTTCTTTATATGTGCCGAACCTAGGGTCCTCATATACTACTTTGCGTTTTTATCAACAGGTTAAAACCCGTTGGCACTATATTGGCCGAGGCTACGCCTCTTTATCTCTAAAGAAAAATCAATAGTTTCTATACAGAAAGAGTAATAACAGTTCCTTTACTTATAGATGAGTTGATCGTAAAAATAAGATTGGCTTCTTCCGCACGTTGTTTCATGTTTTGCAACCCATAATGATCGGTACGTTCACCGCTACCCAATTCAAATCCTTTTCCATTATCACCAATAGAAATGGTAAAACGTTCATTGTTTGCATGTACAGCAATGCTAAGTTGTGTGGCCGCTGCATGTTTGCAACTGTTATTGATTGCTTCCTGGCAAATACGAAATACCTGTAATGCCTGTGTTGAGCTTAATATAATTTCTGAACTTAGATCTTCTTCAATTTCCAGTTTTATACCGGGACATGATTCAATATGACGCACTGCAAAACTTACAACCTTATCACATAACTCTGCACAACTGATCTTATCTTTATTTAATATCCAGATCGTTTCCCGCAATGTTTGCATCAGTTCGCCTGCTCCTTCTTTTAAACTGCTGAGTTTTTGTTGAGGTGACTGTTGCTGTTCTACTAAATTCTCTAATTGGGAAATATTATTGGATAACCATGTTAGCTGCGAACCAAGGTTATCATGCAGGTCACGACTAAGCCTTTCTTTTTCTTTTTGAACATCGCGTTGCAATTGTAACTGCCTTAATTTCTTTTGATACCTGCTTCTTGAAATAAAATAAAATACGAGGCCCGCTGCTATGAGTGCTAATAAAATAAAAATCGTTCTTGCCCATAAAGCCTGGTACCATGGTGGTGAAATATTTATATAGATCAACAAAGGTTCTTTGTTCCATGTTCCTTCATAGTTTGAACCCAGCACATATAATTTATAATCGCCCGGTGGTAAAATATATTGTATCGAATTATTCGTTTGTGGTTTTGACCATTCATCCTGGAAACCTTTTAAAAGAAATTTATATTGGTTCTTTGCGGGCACAGTAAGGTCCATGCATGAAAAAGATAAACGGATATTATTTTGCTGGTAAGACAAATTGATCGTGTTAATGAATTCGGGTTGCAACTTAGGAAGCCATGGCATTCCATTTATTTCTATACCGGTAAGCATTGTTTGTGCAGCCAGTTTATTTCTTATGATATCATTTGGTTTAAAAAAATTGATACCATTCACCCCTGCAAAATATAAAGTACCGTCTGCGGTTTTGCAAAAACCATCTGTATTGAATTCTTCGCCCTGCAAACCTTCCTTATCAGTATAACTGGTCACTTTCCAGGCTGTATCGCCTGGTTGGTTACCGGGGGTAATTCTTGCAAGACCCTTATTGGTGCTTGCCCATGCATTGCCTTTTTCATCAAACAATACAGCATATACAAATGAATTGGGTAATCCATCTTTTGCACCTAACCTGCGTACTATTTTTTCATTTTCTATTATGAGTATCCCGTTTGTGGTTGCGGCCCAAATCCTGTTACCGTATTGATTGATATTCTTTATATACTCATTGGCAGATGCAATATGTTGAAACCCGTTCTTACCAAACTTCCACATACCTGATGTTGTGCCTATCCATGTATCACCTGCAGGAATTTTTAGAAAACTGTTTATTCTTCTTGCAGAAGGTATCGTACAAATGTTGTGACAGCTATATTGATCATTTTTTTTCTGAAGAGAAAGAATAGCATTCCGATAACTGAACCAAACTTCATTGTCTCCCGTCTTCTGCATACACAATTCAAAATCTGCGACTGCAGAATCTGTTTTTAGCGGCAATAAATGATGCAAGCGGGTCAGTGCCCCGGTGTTCACATCAATACTATACAATTCATCCCAGGTTGATTTTACGATCAATGTCGACCTATCGATCATTGCCATGCCCCTGGCACTTCCAAATTTTTTGTCTGCCCCGGGCAGTACAATTTTTTTTATGAACTTACCTGTACTGTTATACACTTCTATATCGCCAAGGTATATTCCAACATATACATTGGAAGCGCTGTCGGTACCAAGACAGTAAGGAAGTGCTTCTTTATCCGGTCTTTTAAATATATCAAATTTTTGAGGCGAGAATACTTTGATGCCCCCGATACCATTATATCCCATCCATGTATTTCCATTGTCGTCATTCATACTGTTATAGAGATAACGATTAGCATTACCAGTAAAAAATTCATTGTATGGTGATGCTGTAACAGCTTCTTTGATTTCATCGTACACCAGCATTTGCCCTGATCCCTGCAGCAGCCATTCATGATCGCCGATCATTTTCGGAACTGTATAAGGATTATCAAGCATGGATGCATCAAAAGGTTGTTGCAATATCCTGGCGGGCAGAAATGGATCTTTTACAGATGCTTTATAGATCATATTATCGGTGATCATCACAAGGCTGTCTTCTTTCACAGGTAACAGGAAAAATTGTTTTACTTTTTTTTCGTTATGAAAAACCTGTATGCCCTTGTTTGTTATAAAATAAATATCTCCGTCGTAACCAGATCCCTTCCTGATCCATACTTGTTTATTGCGATGGTTCAATGATGATAACTGCCAGATATGTTCTGTATTACCTGTTGTTCCGAAAGAAGTTATTTTATCAGCTTTCAGCGAATGTTTGTTGATCGAATAAAGCCCGTAAGGATAATTCAAGACCCATACAGATGAGTCCGTTTCTTTTACACAACAAACCTGGAATTTTGAATCGTTCATTGGCAACCTTGTCGAAAAATCAATGAATTCAAAGTGTTGTTTTCTTTTTAAGCTGATCCCGTTGCGTGTGGTTATCCATAAATTGCCATCATTGTCTTCATATAATTTGCCTACATAGTTTTCTGCAAGACTTGTTTTATCGGCAGGATCATTTTTGAATGTGAGGAAATCATAACCGTCGAAACGCTGTAATCCATCTGCTGTCGCTATCCATAAAAATCCATTCCTGTCGAATAAAAGATCGTTCACTGAATTAAGAGAGAGTCCATTTTCAGTGGTATATCCTGTCAGAGGTTTGTACATCTGTGCGTACGATGAATTATTCAAACCAGCAAGGCTGATAATACAAATACAATGGAGCAAGCAGTTTATATGGCGCATTCTTTTCAACAGGCCCGAAAATTAGTGATATTTTTACCGGTAAAAAATAATCGAAGCAGAGTATTGTAATTTATCCTGCTGAAACAGAAATTTGCTCATGCCAATTCTTATAGCCATCGCTGATGATAAACAGATCAACCGTATAACGGTGAAAGAAAAGATCATGTCGTTCAAAGAAATGGAACTGGTGTTGGAAGCAAAGAATGGACATGATTTTCTTGAGCAGCTAAAACAACTTCCGGCAGCAAGGCATCCACAGGTTGTATTGATGGATCTTGAAATGCCTGTAATGGATGGCATACAAGCGATTTCAATAGCGTCAACGATCTATCCACATATTAAATTCATTGTGCTTACAGTATTTGAAGACGATGAAAAAATATTTGAAGCCATTAAGGCCGGCGCCGGTGGTTACCTGTTGAAAGATGACTCAGGAGTTAATATCATTGATGCCATTACAAACGTGGTTGAGTATAACGGAATACCTATGAGTCCTTCCATTGCAAGAAAGACAATGGAACTTTTGAAGAATTCACAGGTAAATGTGAGTACTGAAACAAAGAATGATGACCGGCTTTTATCTGAACGTGAGATGGAAATACTAAAAGAAATGGTCACGGGAAGAAATTATAAAGCTATTGGAGAAAAATTATTCATCAGCCCACTTACTGTGCGTAAACATGTGGCGCATATTTATGAAAAGCTCCACGTTAATTCACGGGCGCAGGTGATAAATCTTGCTTATAAAAATAAATGGGTGTAACACGAATTTTTCTCACGAATTGCACGAATTACACGAAATTGCAGCGCAGAGTATATTAGCTCATAGCTCATAGCTCATAGCTCATAGCTCATAGCTCATAGCTCATAGCTCATAGCTCATAGCTCATAGCTCATAGCTCATAGCTCATAGCTCATAGCTCATAGCTCATAGCTCATAGCTCATAGCTCATAGCTCATAGCCAATGACCCAGTACTTGAAAATAAAATCTTTACTACACTTATTCGAAGTAATTCCTGAAAATGAGCGGCTAATCGTTGACGTACTCAGACAAATCATCATTGAAAATTTACCGGCTCATTGTAAAGAAAAAATATCTTTTAATGTCCCCTACTTTTATGGCAACAAAGGCATTTGTATTATATGGCCGTCGTCCATTCCCCGTGGTGGTATCAAGGAAGGTGTTTTATTGGGCTTTTGGTATGGAAACAGGTTGAATGATGCTGATCATTATCTTACCCATGGCACCAACAAGCAGATCTTTTATAAAATATTCAAAGATGCGGAAGAGATTGATGAAGCTGCGATCGTGAAATTGCTGAAAGAAGCTGTAAGCCTTGATAAGCTTTTGATGAATAGGATCAAGTGAATCTTTGCGTCTCTGCACCTTCGAGGTTAATTTTATCGCAGAGACGCGGAGTTAGCACCGGGAATTTGCATTAATTTCGCATCAATACCCAAATCATGAAGAAAAGCTGTTTATTTATATTCCTGTTTATTTTAAATGCCTGTTTTGTTTTTCAAGCAAAAGCACAGGATACCAAACCAGATACAGTTACTACAGGCATTTATGTTACAAGCATACATGATATCGACTTTAAACAAAAGGAATATACCGTTACTTTTTGGCTGTGGTTAAAATACAAGAACAAGGATTTTGATTTTGTTCAAAACCTGGAGATACCAATGGCGAAGACCGTTTCAAAATCATTTTCCACGATTGATTCAAGCGATGGCCGGATTTACCTGTTGATGAAGATCCAATGTGTAATGAAAGATTCATGGAAGACAGAAAATTTCCCATTCGATCGTCAGAGGCTGATGCTTTCATTTGAAAATTCACAATTCGATTCAAAGTCTTTGATCTTTAAGGCAGATACACTTGGTAAACATTATGATCCGCGTTTTTTCTTAAGGGGATGGAACATTGATAGCTTCAATATAAAAATAAGAAACAAAGAGTATGAAACGGCTTTCGGTGATGAAAGCATTGCCAAACCACATACAGAATACAGCGCATTCAGGGTAAGCATTGTTATCAGGCGTGATGCGATGGACCTGTTTTGGAAAATGTTTCTTGGAATGTATGTTTCTTTCCTGATCGCTTATGTTTGTTTTTATATTCATGCAGACAATATTGATTCACGTTTCGGTTTAAGCGTGGGTGCTTTGTTTGCTGTTATTGGTAATAAATATATTATTGATTCATCACTGCCAGAAACAACTTCTTTTACATTGGTTGATACACTTCATGGCATAACATTGATCTTCATTTTTGCAGTGATCTCTGCTACAGCTTACTCAATAAAGTTATCCAAGAAAAAGAGCCTGGAAAAAGCAAACAGGTTTGATATGATCTGTGCCCAGGTGTTGTTAGCAATATATTTGGTTTTGAACTATTATTATATCTCACAGGCAAACCAATGGTGATGGTAGAAATTGTTTGATTTTAAGTTTAAACTGAATTTTCAATACGCAATGTACAATATTCAACAATGATTTTATTCCATCGGTTATGTTTAACGCTAATAATGCTATCAGCCACTTTGATTGCCAGAGGCCAGGATATAATCAATACCGATAGTCCTGATCAAAGCGATGGTACGTATGTGTTGGCAAAACATTTTGTACAGGTTGAATCAAACGCAATATTTTCAAAATTTGACGCGGTGACAAAAGGGTTTGACAACGTAACATTGATACGGTACGGTATTGTGAAAGGATTTGAAGCCCGGCTCGTTAATCAATATTCAATAATGCAAGACAGCAACCGTATATCAGGAATACAACCACTCACAATAAGTTTCAAGAACTATTTATGCAAACAAAAGGGAATACTTCCCGAGCTTACACTTGTCTCCTATTTTCGTTTACCCGTAACCATTAGCCATGCATATAAGGCCGAACATTTTGGGTATACAGTTACGCTGGCAGGCAATGAAGATGTTTCTAAAAATGCTACCCTGTCTTCAAATTTTGGTATCACGCAGGATCAGCAAACAACGGCGATCAGTTATACAGGTACTTTTGAACTGAGTTATAACCTTACAAAAAGGTTGAACGGTTATGTTGAATACTTTGGAAACTATGCCGCAAATACCAATGCAGAAAATGGGATGGATATTGGTTTTATATATTCATTTAAAAATAATCTTGCAGCAAACCTGGCATTTGGTTCCCCTTCACTTGATCTTAATGTAAACAGGTTTGTATCAATGGGTTTAGCGGTGAGGCTTCCGAAATAATGAGGCTAATTATTTTTCTGTTTTGCCTGCCATCCCAGCCAGGTATTGTAAGCGGGCCGTTGTACTCCATTTTCATCTGTAAGACCGGTATCACGCCATAGCCCCATCAGGTCGATGTACAAACCATTTTGCATAAAATAATCAGCAAGCTTATCATAATCTTCATGACAGAACCAGATGAGGAACCTGGAATCACGTTCATTACAAAACTTTAAGATCATTTGTAAATAAGCATCCTGCCAGGCCGGTGTACATTGTTTATTTAAATTAAAGGAAGGAATAACAAGGTTCTCTGCAGCGTAACCTGTTTCTGCAAAGCCGAAAGGTTTGCCCGGGGCAAGGTTGGTGAATCTTGTAAAATAATCAGCAGGAAAAAGTGACGGGTCGGTATTACCGTTAGCAGATGAACTTACACTCGTATATGGATAAGCACTCAATGCCAGAAAATCGGTATATTCAACTAACTGTGATGCGTAGCTCAATGCTCTTGCATCTTCACTTACAATAAAACTTACAAACAAAGGAATGGATGGATGGCTGGTTTTTAATTGCTGGTAAACCTTACTTAAGAAATCCTTGTATAAAATAAAATCTGCCGCTGTCCAATCCTGGCAATTGCTTTCAACACCATAATTAATATATACCGGGTTCAATTGATCTGCGAGATAGCTGATGAAATTAACATAGGCTGTCACAACTTTTGCATCATTAAAAGCCAGTTGGCTCCATTTTGTTTTAATGCTATCGGGTACATTGTCGGCCAGTGTTGAATAAGGCGCTTTTTGTGTTCTTGTTATACTAAGCGCTGCAACACTTAATAATATTTTCTTTCCCTGCTGGGTTTTGGTTTTCCTGTCCAGCACATCCTGTTGCAACCGTGCAGGCATTGCTGAATTATTAAAAGCTTCTTCATAAGGTATTCCTTCATCAAAATGATGGGAAACAATATCACAATGATCATTGATAAATGCATAAGATTGATTGACCGCATCTGTTGAATATGCCGCCGGCCACGGTGTTACACCCATATAAAAATTCCTGGATGATGCGGACTCATTGTTTTTTTTACAGGAAAAAGAAAACAGCATTAATAAAAGAAAAACTGACTTTTTCAAAATGGTCAGTGAAGACACCGACCACGGGAAGTCCCCGCGGTTAGTGTCCCCACCAACCACAATATGGAAAGGAAGTTGATTTTTTGTCATTATTATAATGATGATTAACGATATTACAATACGAATTGCTTAAATATTCTTTCAAGCATTTCTCCTGCGTCGTCACAAAACCCGGGGTGCACTTTTGAAGTTTGCAATACGGTACTACGGGTTGCCGTTAGCCAGCGAAAACGTTCTGCCATCGGTAATTTACCAATTGTGCCGGCATTTGCATCACCGGAACATATTCTTTCAAATCCCTCAAGATACCCCCGTAATTCCTCAACATCAAGATCACAGGAAAATATCTTTAACCGCTCTTTATCGAGGTGGAATTTTAATTGCAAAAATTTTTGTTTAGCACAAAACAACACTACCCCGGTATTCAGGAATTCCTCCCGTTCTACCTGCGGCACAATACGCACAATGGCATATTCAAATAAATATTGCTGCTGCATGTTGTGCTTCTTTTACAAAATTATTTGAATGGGCGATCCTGGTTTTTAAAAAGCGGGCATAAGCATCGCGGTGTTCGGCTGTTGAATTAAATGGAGATGAAGTTTTCTCCAGCCATTCTGTTGGAATCAGATCTACGATCGAATCAATAACATCATCTGTAAGCAATAAACGAAAAGTTTGATCTGCAATATCAAGTTCAGTGGCCTGTGGCAATAACACATGATCCTTTGCCTGTAAAAAAGGTTGTATTGCTTTTTCGGCCCAGTTATCCCATGAATGATGAAAATACAAAGCAGCGCCATGATCGATCAGCCATAATTCTTTTCGCCATAGCAGCATGTTGGTATTTCGGCAGGTACGGTCCACATTCATAAGCAGGCAATCCAACCATACGATCTGTGAAGCGAGCCTGTTATCAATGGTAGTTACAACCGGGTCAAAAGTAGTGGCCCCTGAAAGATAATGCAGTGCTAGGTTAAGGCCTACACTTGCTTTATTCAGATCCTGTATCTCTTCATCAGGTTCCGTTCTTCCAAAAGCCTCATCAAGTTCTGCAAATACAATTTCAGGAACACACAATCCAAGTACACGGGCAATTTCACCGCCGATCAACTCTGCGATCAACGCTTTTAATCCCTGGCCGGCACCACGAAATTTAAGTACGTATAAAAATCCGTCATCCGCTTCGGCAATGGCAGGCATTGAACCGCCTTCGCGTAAAGCGGTGAGATATCGGGTTACATTAACTGTTCGGAGTGGATGCATAATTGTACACTGCAAGATCACTAAAATATTCAATAATCAATGTACAATATTCAATGTTCGAATAAATGCCGGTTGCAGATATAAATTTGTCATTTTAAATCCACAATGCCATTTTTTATTGCATAGATAACAAGCCCTACCCTTGTTTTAACTTTGAGTTTTTCAAATAGATTATCACGGTAACCATCAACCGTACGGGGGCTGACAAACATTTTATCTGCAATATCTTTATATGTTAATTCTGTGCAGGTAAGTTTTAAAAAAGAAGTTTCACGTTCATTTAATTTTACAATATTTATTTCACCCTCATCATCCATTTTATTAATGGCGTTGATCACTTTTCCATTGATCAGTTCTGAATAATAAAAACCTTTGGTCACCAATGCCTCAATAGCACCTTGTAACTGGGCAGGCTCACTGTCTTTTAATATATATCCTTTCGCACCACTTTTGAGCATGCGGATAATTGAACCTTCATTATCATACATACTCAGCGCCAGCACTTTTATATCCGGGTGATTCACTTTAAGCCATTGCGTGGTTTCATAACCATCTTTGTCGGGCATATTAATGTCCATCAATACAATTTCCGGTAGCGACTGAGGTATTAGCTTATCAATAAAATCGTTGCCGTTACTGGCTTCGAAAAGTACTTTGTGACCAAGATTTTTTACAAGGCCCGACAACCCGTTTCTTAATAAAACATGATCGTCTACTAAAACTAAGTTTGCCATTGGAGTCAGAATTTTGGTTATTGGTTCTGTTTAAAATTATAAAGAGATATCTTTTGATATACTTATAATAATTGTTGTTCCATTATTCTCAGATGAATATATGGAAAATTCCCCGCCAATTAAAGAAGCCCTGTCTTTCATACTTTTCAATCCAATTCCCGTTTTGGCAGGCGGTAGTTTTTCAATGTTAAATCCAATTCCATCATCTCTCAGGGTCAAGGTAAATGTTGATACCCCATAATCAAAGTTGACATTGATATTTTTTGCCTTCGAATGTTTGATCTCGTTATGAAGCGCTTCCTGTACGATCCTGAACATTACCATCTGGATCTGCGGCTTTAATTTATAACTTTCACCCGTAGCCGATAAATGCGTTTGGAACTGGCCGGTGTTCTGTAAAATTTTTAATTCATGATCTACGGCATTTTGTAAGCCGATCTCTGCGATCTTTTCTCCATGCATGCTTCTTGTGAGGTCGCGAAGGTCGTTGATGGCTTTACTTACCAGGTCCTTTGTTGTTAAGAGCTTTTCCTTGTCTTCTCCATTTACAATTTCGCCAAACGTACCGAGGTTTAATTTTGCCAGGCTAAGTACCTGCCCGATATTATCGTGTATTTCCTGGCTAACGTTTTTTAGGGTTTGTTCCTGTATCTCTATCTGGGTTTCGAGGAGTTGTTCATTTAATGCGGCTATTTTTAACTGGTTTGTTTTTTGTTTTTGTTTGAAGAGGAAATAAAATAGTAACAAAAAAACACCCAGTATCAGTACTATACCTGTAAACGTATAAATTAATATCGAGATCTGGTTCTCTTCCATTGTAAAAAATAATCGACTGAAATTAAGGAATATAAAATAATACTCATTGTTTTTGCTATCAATGTGGCAGTATTAGCTAAACTGGAAGATTTTTTCATCAACAGGTTTACAATTGCAAATGGTAATACTATTCCCAGGAAATACAGAAAAAGTGCTACACTGCTTAAAAAAAATGGAAATGCAAAAGGACTAAGCAGTTCTTCATTCTTAACTGATTGGTAAAATAACAATAAACAATTTAAAATTATAAAAACGCTTCCGGTTATAAGATAATTTGTATGCAGTTGATCATACAATCCTTTATAGTAATGATAAAAATAAAAAAATAGTGCAATAGAGATAATATAAAATGAATAGATAAAATAACTTATCGACTTGCTTCGGTTTGAAAAAATGGCATGGAAAATAAATCCTAGAAATGGAAACCTCAAATACCAATAAATGTTATAAAATATCCAAGTATGCATGTATTGAGTTTTCCTAATGAAATAGCACATCATTTCATTTGAAAATGTTACAATTAAATAAACGAGGAAAAGTTTATAAGCAATGTGGCTTGCCTTTTTTGTAAAAAGCAAGCCACAGGCGACTGAAAGTCCAAGTACGTATATGTATGGATCTACCAAGGGTAAAAATTTTACTAATAATTATTATAGTCCTAATCCACGGTTGAACGGAGGTGGATAGAGCTGGCCCTCATTAAAAGTACTTTTAGCAGCAACGGGCTCTGCAGAAGTTGGGTACGCTGGTTCTACTTCTGCTTCTGAATCATCAATAATATCAAGATAGACCTTTTCCTCTCCTTCTGGTGTTTCTACAGGAATGCTTTCCTCCCCCGTTTGAACTACTACCAAAGTCAGCTTTCCATACTGTGATGGATCCTTTGGAAATCCCGGCATATCTCCATATGCTCCAAAATAAAATCTTAGCCCGGTAATTTCGGGCGTGGCTGCGGTGGGTTCGATCTTTAAAGCCTGTAAAAGCATTTCCGTTGAAAACCATACGGCCTGCGTATCGTTTGGCATAATTGCCGATTTGGCCAGATCCTCAACTTTGTAATTTTCCACAAGTTGTCTGGCATAACTTAAACTAATTGGATTTCCTCCTGGCATAATTTTAAGGTTTAATAGGTTAAAAAATATTAGGTAATTAAATATAATACTAAAATATTCTCCTCCAACTTAAAATATGAGATTCAATGACATACATTAAAAAATAGGGTGTTTTACCACAATCCAATACCGTGTTTTCACCCACCCCCAAAAACGCATTGTTTGACCGATATTATTTTAAAAAAATTATATTAATTATTAACTTTAAGAAGCAATCTATTGGCTAATAAAATTCAAAACAAATCATTATGGAAACAACATTCAAAGACAACCTTACAGGCGTAAATGAAGAAGCTCCTAATGTAAACCGGCCTTTAAAATTCCTGACTGCCAGTTCCGTTATCGGCGATAAGGTGCTAAATAATGAAGGAGAGCATTTAGGTTCAATTAAGGACGTAATGCTTGATATCAGGAACGGAAAAATAGAATATTATATCATTGAATTTGGAGGCTTCCTTGGCATTGGAGAAAAATTCTTTGCTATTCCATTCGACCTGCTTGTGGTAGACCCTGAGCACAAGGTTTTCAGGTTTAATGAAAAAAAGGAAACCCTGAAAAAAGCGCCGGGGTTTGATAAAGAACATTGGCCCGAAACAAATTACCATTCTAACTATGTAACTGATAGTTGGAACTTCTGGGGCTAAGGGCTGGTTCTTTTAGGTAGCAATTTTTTTTAGAAAATAAATGTTCAATAATCAACGTACAATGTTCAATATTCAAGGATGTTTCTTAGTACATTCCGATGAGCATTGAACATTGTACGTTAATATTGAAATTTTATCAATTTCCGCCTTTGATCCTCTTCGTTTCACTTTCCATACCTGTTTGCCTTTGACGTGAGCTTTTTACCTGGCTGTTTCCAAAGCGCCAGCTAAAGCTGGCCCTGAATGTCTGGCTTTCCCATGAACCACCACCATTTACATAAAGTCCGCCAAAATCATTGATCGCTTTCCATGGCGCCGTATGGAATATATCTGTAGCAGCAATTTTAATTGAAGCTTTTTTCTGAAACAACTGTTTCTGCAATCCTACGTCTACCCCTCCCTGTGGTTTTGTTTTCCAGGTACCGCCCCAAACACTTGGGCCATTGTACCAGCCACTTACTTCTGCAGTATAATCATGTCCTAATGTAAAACTTTGTTGCAGGTAAGCACCATAAGAAGCCACATCTCTCTTTATCCTGTTCTCACCAATTGCTCCTTTAAACATCTGGAAATTGTACCAGATATTTACATAACCGTTCCACCATTTTTTAATTGGCAAAGGTGAACCGATGTTGAAGTTGATGATATCCTGCCGTGCTAAATTTTTCTGTTGAACATAGGTTGCATTATTAATAGTATCCGTTGCCTGTGTTGCATAATCTTTTACGTGGCTATAACCAACAGTAGTATTGATCATTCCTTTAAAAGTATGTGTGAGCTCAATATTATCTGTATACTGCGGACGTAAAAAAGCATTTCCTTTTTCATAGGTCAATTCATCAATCTTATTTTCAAACGGGTTCAGATCCTGGTAAGTTGGCCTGTCGATCCTCCTGCTGTAAGTAAGATTAAGCGAATGTTTTTGATTAATAGACCATGAAAGCGCTCCGCTTGGGAAAAGATCCCAGTAATTTCTTTTTACCCTGTTATCGGCCAATACACTGTCATCTCCCCTTGTTAATTTACCATCACTGTTTGTTTGTTCCATTCTTAATCCCAATTGCAGGCTGAATTTTTTACTTAATTGCCTGTTGTAATTCAGGTAAGCTGCATTTACATTCTCTGTATATTTAAAATTATTACTCTTCTCAAGTATTTTTATTGGCGTTCCATTTCCATTATCATTAAAGAAATCAAACGTATTTCTTGTAGTAACAAAAGATGTTTTGAGTCCATATCCCAATTTTCCTTTACCTAACCTTTGCTCTGCATCAAGTTTTGCTGTATAAATATCGATATCGGTTGGTGTGTAATTGCGGTTGACGATATTGTAAAGCAACTGCCCGGTCTTATCATAATAATAATTTGGTTGATAGCTTCTGCCAACTCCACGGAACAAACCGTAATCTCCATCAAAATTCACTTCTCTTCCACTGGTATCAGCATAACGGTAATTAAGATTAAAATTCGCATTGGTACGATGGCCCGGTATTTTATTATAAGCCTTAAGACTCTTTACAAATTCATGTGTTGGGTTATAATATATATCCGTATTTCCTATACTGCTCCAGTCGCCGGTGGAATAATTGGTAGTAGCCAGAACCCCTATTGTATTTTTACTATTGATAAAATAGTCAGCACCTGCCTTCACATTAAAACTCTTATCGTTACTCTTCATCTTACTTTTCTGATCATACAAAGTATCTTTCTGTATCCTGTACAGATCCAGTGTATTTTCATATTTGCCAATATTTGCGCCAACGTTTCCAAACACATTTATTTTTTTATCCCTGTAATTCAGGTTTACCGAGCCGTTACCCTTTGGCGTTACTCCTTGAACAAAACCAAGGTTAAGGCTACCATTCGTTCCGAATTTTTTATTCTTTTTAAGACGGATGTTGATGATACCAGCATTGCCACTTGCATCATACTTAGCGCTGGGATTGCTGATCATTTCGATTGCTTCGATATCATTGCTATTAATGCTTTTCAAATAAGCAGCAAGGTCTTTCGTATCCAGTTGCATCATCTTACCATCTACATATACTTTTACACCGGTCTTGCCTTTCATGGATATGTTGTCATTATTGTCTACCTGGATGCCGGGACTTTTTTGCAATAATTCCAGTGCATTGCTGCCGGTAGCATTGATACTCGCTTCTACATTGAAAACGGTTTTATCAGCCTTTACTTCTATCATTGGTTTTTTAGAACTAATGGTTACACCCTGCATTTTTACTGCACTTGTAGAAAGTGTTTCCGTCTTTGCAGTTACAGTTTGTCCTTCATTTACTTCAATAGGACTTGAATATTTTTTTTCAAAGCCAACCAGTGAATAACTCAACAGGTAATTACCGGCTTTCATTACAACTATT
This sequence comes from Ferruginibacter sp., assembly GCA_047601875.1. Taxonomy (GTDB): domain Bacteria; phylum Bacteroidota; class Bacteroidia; order Chitinophagales; family Chitinophagaceae; genus Ferruginibacter. The sequence goes on from JASGIL010000001.1 coordinate 5,394,409, forward strand.
TCAAATTGCCCGGAAGCATCGCTGATATCAGCCTTAACAAGACTGCTGTCGGCAGCCCTAAGCAACGATATTGTTACAGCAGCCAATCCTTTATTCTTATTGTCAGTTACCGTGCCTTTTACCTTAGCCGGTGCCTGGGCCATCGATTGCATGGAAGCAAACAGCAGTAAAAAAAATGCAGGTAGAAAAATCTTCTTCATCGTAAATCATTTTGTTATTTGATACGCAAAAGAATTATAAAATGTTACAGCATTTATAACAAAAGGGATGAACTGTATGTTTTATAGCATGAATGGGATATGCGATCACATGTTCATGTGATGAAAGGTTCATAAACGAGATGGATAGTAGCATTTATCCGTATATCGGGATTTACAAAATTGGCTGGTAAAAAATACATTCTTAATGGATTCGCCGATGGTTAACTCAAATATTCCTTACAATAAAATCTGAAAATAGTTATGAAATTCCTTGTTCGATATTCCGTGTTCCCTGTTCCTTATTCTTTTACATGAACGAAGCATGGAATATCTAACAAGAAGTAATGTTTAGATCAAAAGAAGATGTTATAGAATATCGAACACGGAAGTAATAAAGAGATATCATCTCTAATCTCTATCTTTCCTTGGCCCGGCAATTTGAATGGCCAATTTTATTCCGGCAAACCAAAAATTATCACGCCTGGCCGAATTGCCGCGTTTTTCTCCTTCTTCAATAAAGCGGGATTTTTTCCTGTATGATAATTCTACCGCTTTATTACCATTCGCTTCCTGCAAGCCTTTTAAATTCACGTATGTTTTACTAACGTCATCAAGGTAATCGGTTACAAGTATGCGATATCCGAATTCGAAACCAATTTCCATATCATGATTTAGATTGAGTTTACCACCTGCACCAACGGGAAAACAAGCCTGGTAAAGTGAATATTTTTTTCTTTTTCCAACCATCCCCTGTCCTTCTGTACCCAATGGCTGCAAAAATGTTTTGTTGCCATCATTGTCATTGGTGTAAGGATTAAAATGAAAAACACCCACGCCTGCAAAAATATAAGGGTAAGCATAGTAGGTCTCGGGATCCAGTACATTTAATTCAGTACAAAAATTTAATTCAATGATGTTTGTTTTAAAACTAAGGTTACGGCTCTGTAATCCGGAATCGGGATTATTGTGATCGCTTGCGCCCAACTTTGCATAAGAAAGCCCCAGCCTGAAATTCAGAAAATCGCCGGTATTGTATTTAAGATTAAAACTTGCCGATGGATAAATTCGTTTGATAGAAACTTCTTTTTGTGTGAGATCCCCATTATATGAGGCAGCGCCCGCCATCACTTCGGCAAACCATTTTTGTGCATTACAGGCTGAACCAATAAATAATAAAAAAGCGAAAAAGTAGACCTTCATTCAATTAATGATATTATGTTAGGGAAATGTGGCTTTATGAGTTGAAACAGCTAAGCAATAAACACAGGATTTCAGGCCTTAAAATTAATTATTTTTATTATAAAGCAGTACTTTTTCACGATATTATATTAATATTTGAATATTTCACTTTTTTTACAGGTATGCAGGTCATACCACCAGTCACATGATCTCCAGAATTCATTCGTATTTAATTATATTCACTGCTTAAATTATGATGATGAAAAAAATAATTTTCGTTCTTGCGATAGCTACAATATTTGCAGCCTGTAATGTCAAATCCAAAGAAGCACCGCCGGTAGCAATGGCTGATAATAAGGAACTGGGGATCATGCTGGAAAACTATTACAATGAACGTATGCAACTTTTCCCTTTAGAAGCAACGGCAAATGGCGATACCAGTTATAATAATTTACTACCTGCAGATTTTACGGATAGTTATCGACAGAAGTTAAAAGATTTTTTTCTTCGCTATTCTGCATCAATCGGCAAATTTGACAGAACACAGTTGAATGATAATGATAAAAAAAGCTACGATATTTTTCAATATGAACTGAAAACAGAATCAGAGGGCCTGGAGTTGGGCTATATGGGCAGCAGTACGCTTGCTGATAATATTTACATCCCTTTTGACCAGTTTAACGGGCTCCCTTTACTGATGGGCCAGATGGGCAGCGGAAGTGGTCACCAGCCCTTTAAAAATCTGAAAAACTACGACGATTGGCTACAGCGTGGAAATGCTTTCGCAGCATGGACAGATAGTGCCATTGTTTATTTCAAAAAGGGAATGGAGAAAAACTACGTGTTACCGAAAGCGATAGTTATAAAGATGATCCCTCAAATGAAAGCCATGATCACCGATAGCGTTGAAAAAAGTTTATTCTATCAACCGTTGCTGAGTATGCCAACATCGATCCCGGAACAGGAACATGAAAGACTGAAAACCGCTTATAAGAAGATGATCATAGAATCGATCATTCCTTCTTATAAAAAACTGGCAGTGTTTTTAGAAAAAGAATACCTGCCAAAATCAAGAATTACCAACGGCGTTAATGCCTTACCCGGCGGTGATAAATATTATGCATTCATGGTTCGGTATTGGACCACCACCAATAAAACACCCGAAGAGATTTACAATACCGGCCTTGCTGAAGTAAAACGCATTCGTGGTGAAATGGAAAAAATAAAAGAACAGGTTCAATTCAAAGGAGACCTGAATGCTTTCTTTGAATTTATGAAAACTGATAAACAATTCATGCCTTATAAAACCGCAGCAGAAGTATTAACTGCCATCAGGAACATACAGGCGAAGATCGAACCCAATGTCAAAAAAATGTTCAACATACGGCCAAAGACAGGATTTGAAGTAAGGGAAACAGAAGCTTTCAGGGAAGCAACTGCAAGTATTGAATACTACCCGGGATTACCCGATAATTCAAGACCAGGTATTTATTATGTGCCGATTGTTGATCCAACCAAATTCAATGTCACCGGTGGAATGGAAAGTACATTTTTGCATGAAGCAATACCCGGCCATCATTTCCAGATGTCATTGCAATCTGAAAATGAAAAGCTGCCGAAGTTTCGCCGCTTTATCTGGTATGGCGCTTACGGTGAAGGATATGCTCTTTATTGTGAGAGCCTCGGCAAAGAACTTGGATTGTACACAGATCCATATCAACGTATGGGCGCATATGGTGATGAGATCCTTCGTGCCATCCGCCTTGTTGTTGATGTAGCCATGCATACTGGCAAAATGACGAGGGAAGAAGCCATTAAATATATGATGGACAATGAATCGGTGAGCGAAGAAGGCGCTGTTGCAGAAATAGAACGTTATATGGTCTACCCGGGCCAGGCACTCAGCTATAAAACAGGTGCGTTAAAGATCAGGGAACTTAGAGATAAATACAACAAACAACTTGGAGCTAAATTCAACCTCGCTGCCTTTCATGATGAATTTTTAAAAGATGGCTGCATGCCGCTTGAAGTAATTGAAAGATCATTGGATGAATGGGCAAAAAATCAATAAGAATATTATCAATGACAAAAATGACTGCACCGCTCATCGTCACATTGAAGCTGGATGATACTATACAGTCGTTTTTTAATGCATTGCGGGAAGCTCATTTTCCAAAACATGTTAACTACATGGATGCGCATTGTACTTTGTTTCATAATCTTCCTTCTCAAAACGATGCCATACAAAAAATACTTAAAGAAGTGACGCTGCGTCCCGAGATGAATATGCAGGTTAAATCTGTAAGTAATATTGGTAACGGAGTTGTATATACGATTGAATCGAGTGAACTACAAGCGTTGCACCGGTCCATGCAACAGCATTTTTCCCAATGGCTCATCAACCAGGACAGGCAAATACTAAAACCTCATATTACCGTTCAAAACAAGGTTACCGCTTTTAAAGCGCTTTCACTTTTTAATGAACTAAACGCAGCATTTAAACCTTTTGATATTAAAGCAACAGGCATCAGCACCTGGCTATACCTGAAAGGACCGTGGCAACATGTGGAAGATTATAATTTTGTGTAGTTTCTACCAGATGGAAAACAATGTTCAATATTCAACGTACAATGCTCAATGTTCAAGGTAGCCGAATGTGTCCTTCCGATGAATATTGAATATTGTACGTTGAATATTGAACATTTATTTTAACCCTCGAAAAAAAAGACAATTCTTATAATGATGAAGACACCGACCGTAATACATCTCCAATTATTTGGCTTATCTCCCCAGCATTCTCCATCACAATCATGTGTCCCCCATTTTTAATCCGATGAGTTGGATTGGTATATCTCATGGGTAGTATACGATCCTTTGTTCCATGAATATGGCAAATGGGTTGTGGCACCATTTCATTTTTCCATTTCAATACAGCACGCAATGCCCAGCGAATGAGGTGAGGATCACTATCTTTAATGACCTGGCTTAATATCTTCTTGTTTTCATTTCCTTCTGTAGTGAAAAAGCGTTTCAGAATTGATAGTGATTTCAATGTTCGCACAGGAACGATCTTATACAACCTGAAAAAATGAGCCAGTTTAAAATGCGTTGGCAGATGTTTATGAACAGGCACGCTTGATATTAAAATTGTAATAGCGGGCTCCTCCTTTTTATAAATTTTGCATTGCTTTGCCATCTCAGATACGATCATCCCTCCCATCGATAATCCTACAAGTGCAAATGGCTCACCCGGAATGATCTTTTCTGCTAACCTGGTTGAATAATTTTCCAAAGATTCATTTTTAAAAGCCGGTATCCAATCAAGATGAACAATTTCATAGCCTGCGGGAAGACGGATATGTTTAAAAACCCTGCTGTCTGCTGCCAGTCCACTTACAAAATAAACTTTCATTGTCTGCTCATTGATTTAATTAAAATTACAACTTGCGCTTAGTTATTTTTTTTGCATAACAAATAATTATGGAAAGCGGGCAACGGCAAATAAATAAAAGGGCTCTTACCTGCAATAGGAAATCGGTGGTTGATGAATATTTTAATTTATCACACAAATAATAAACATCGAGGACACTCCGATTCACGATTGCCGTTTGCCGAATTAACCGTAACCGCAGTTATGTGGATAAATAAAATATTGCAAAGGGTCGATTTTTTTTGTATCTTAAATCTATCTTAAAATTTAATCACCAAAAACCACCAATCTATGGGCTTGCTTCATCAGACCTACCGCACGGGAGAAAACGTTCCAAAATGGATATTTATCTTAAGAATCGTTGTAGGATTAAGTCTTATTTTAAAAGCATACACTTTTTTCAATAACCCGGTAATTTTAACCAATTCATTTGCAAACTCGGGCTTTTTGCAAGCGACGGATTTTCTTATACCGTTTGTTCCCTGGATAAACCTTATAGGTGGCGTTTTACTTACTGTTGGATTATTTACACGCCTTGCAGCCCTGATACAAATACCACTTATGTTCGGTGCAGTGCTTTTTGTTAATTTAAAAGATACCGCAACTGCCGATCTTCCGTTTTCCTTTTTAATATTGGTATTGGTGGTAGTATTTTCTTTTATTGGTGGAGGCTATTTTTCTATGGATGATGCTTATAGAAAACCGCTTGCTACTGCAGATGCAGACTAAATATTATTTTAAGAAAAAGTGGCATTGGTTCTTTACAGTCCAATGCCACTTTTTTATTTACCTGCTGGCGTGATCTTCTCTTGCAGTTTTATTCGCAAGATTACTTGCCTTTTTTACGAGACTGATAAATTCCTTTCTATAGCCTTCCTTATCCTGGCCAATCGATGCATTACCATACTCAAGGATCTTTGCATAATTATTATTTCCTTTAAACTGGCTATTTCTCAATAACATTCCAAAGCCGGCTACCGCTGCAGCAAAACGGAAATTATCAGAAGTTTTTGAAAAAGCAGCGGTAATACCTTTTACAGGATGCTCGATCAATTCACTTTTGCTTCCGGCCGGATCTTTATACCTGAATTTAATTGTCAGCAATTCATCAGACGCAAGTATAGGCATTTCTTTATTTGGCTTTTGCTGGTACTTCAGCGGATCAACATCTTTAAGAAATTCCGATGTTACGCCAGCTGGAATAATTTCATACAAGGCCGTAACCGTATGCCCACTTCCCAATTCACCGGCATCTTTTTTATCGTCTTTAAAATCTTCTTTGTTAAGTATCCTGTTCTCATAACCGATCAAACGATAGCCGGCAATTTTAGCGGGATTAAATTCAACCTGCAATTTCACATCTTTGGCAATGGTAAACAGTGTGCCGCCAAATTCATTCACAAGTACTTTTTTTGCTTCACTCAATCCATCAATATATGCATGATTGCCATTTCCTTTATCGGCGAGTTGCTGCATTTTGCTATCCTGGTAATTGCCGGTGCCATAACCAAGCACGGTAAGGAACACGCCGCTTTCTCTTTCTTTTTCAATGAGCCTTACCATCTCATCGTCACTACTTGCACCCACATTGAAATCGCCATCGGTACAAAGTATTACCCTGTTATTTCCCTTTTCAACAAAATTTTCTTTTGCAATTTTATAAGCCAGTTTAATACCTGCACCACCTGCTGTTGAACCACCTGCTTCCAATGCATCAATAGCATCTTTTATTTTTTGTTTCTGGTATCCATTGGTTGATGGCAAAACAAGTCCTGCATTCCCGGCATATACAACAATGGAAATTTTATCTTTTTCACGCAACTGATCTGCCAGCATTTTCAGGGATGTTTTTACCAACGGTAATTTATTTTCCATACTCATGGAACCTGAAACATCAATTAAGAAAACAAGATTCGTAGCAGGTAGCTTGTCAACAGGTATTTGTTTGCCCTGTAAACCGATCATCAGTAATTTATTTTTATTGTTCCAGGGGCAATCACTCATTTCTGTTGTTATAGAAAATGGTTGCTTATCAGCCGGAGCAGGATAATCGTATTTAAAATAATTGATCATTTCCTCGATACGCACGGCGCCGGCAGGTGGCAATTGCCCGTCGTTTAAAAAACGTCGAACATTACTGTAAGAAGCTGCATCAACATCAATTGAAAATGTTGAAAGCGGCTCATCTGTTACTTTACGAAAATTATTTTCTACAATATTACCATAACCTTCCGTATTTCCTCCAATATCATCAACACCGTCGTAATTTCCCCGGGCAGATTTATCCGCAACGGCATTACGCATAGTACCAACCGGGTAAAGCGTATTGGCTGTTATTGTTTGTGAAGAATAACCAATCGCTGCTTTCTGCCTAACCGCTCCCAAAGCAGTTACTACAACTGATTGTAGCTCCTGTGTATTTCTTTCCAGTACAGCATTTATAACATGTTGTTTGTTGATCTTTATTTCTTTTTTATTATAACCAACAATACTAAACATCAATGTACCATTTTCATTATTACTGTTAATAGCGTAATTACCGGAAACATCGCTTGTAACTGCATTGCTGGTCCCTTTAACCGTTATACTTACAAAAGCAATGGGTTGTCCTTTTGTGTCAGTAACGGTACCGGTGATCTTAAAATTATTGTTTGTAATAAAAGAAAAGATCAATACCAATAGCAGCGGAGTTGTAAATAAGAATATCTTTTTCATAATTTTTTATTTCCAGATGCCGCTATTTTAAGAATTACATAAATCCTCATGAATAAATATTTAAATAACTTAGCTTATTGGCTTTTTTAAAGAATATATTATCTACTGCACCTGATGATGAACTGGTGACACAATACAAAGCGACCGGCGATATGAAATTATTGTCGGATCTGTACCAGCGTTATATGGACCTTGTTTATGGAGTTTGCCTGAAATACATGAGTGAACCGGAAAATGCAAAGGATTGTGTCATCAATATTTTTGAAGAGCTGGTTACAAAAGTTAAAAAGTACGAGATTGAAAATTTTAAAGCCTGGTTATATCAATTGGCAAAGAACCATTGCCTGATGAAGATCAGGGCCAATAAAAACAAACCACGCAAGGTAAACCACGAATTTGTGCATTTGGAAGAAAATGTACATCTAAACGGCGTATTTGAAAAAGAAGCACATTTTGAAAAAATGGAATATTGTTTGGGCCAGCTTGTTGATGAACAACGACAGGTGATCGAATTATTTTATCTTAAAGAAAAATGTTATAAAAGCATTGCTGATATTACCGGGCTTGATGCAAATAAAGTGAGAAGCTTTATACAAAACGGAAGAAGGAACTTAAAGATTTGCATGGAAAAACAAGCAATGGAAAACAGTTAACATGGAAGAAAGAAAAAATATAGTTTATACAGCAGCAGACCTGCAGCGCTATCATTCAGGATCAATGAGTGAAGCAGAAATGCATGCACTGGAAAAAGCTGCGCTGGATGATCCGTTTCTTACAGAGGCACTGGAAGGTTATGCATATACCTCAACAGCAGAAAAAGATATCATTGAATTAAAGAAGAGAATTGCAGGAGAAGAAGAAAAAAAGAAAACAGCTATTATATTCTTTAATAAAAAACGAACATGGCTTTCTGCTGCAGCTGTATTGGCGCTTATTTTCGGAACCGTTTACTTAACATTTAAGTTAAATAATAAGAAGGATTCGACACTTGCAAAAAATAAGGAAGTGCAGCAAACAACAGTTTTCGCAGGAACAGATTCCATTGCACAATTAAAATCTGACCAGGCGACTGCATCAACAACAATAGAAACAGATACAACAAAAATAAACCAGGAACTTGCCGCTGTACAAAAAGTTCCTGCTTCTTCCTCAAAAAAAATAAATAACAATAACCTGGCAACAGGAACCACTGCGAATGGGCATGGAATAAAAGAATTAATGGATTCTATCGCTACAAACAAAACAGCCGATGAAAAAAAATCACAGGTATTTGCGAAAGCCCAGGCGGAACAGGCAGAAACAAAAAGAATAAACGTAACGGATGATGAAACAACAGTAAAGGATAAAGCTCCATTGGCCAATGCTAAAAGTAAAAACCAGGCCAGGTATCGGTTCACAGGGAAAGTAGTAGATGAACATGGTGCCCCTGTAGGTTTCGCATCAATAAGCAGTTCACCCGGAACAAATGCTACAACGACAGATGCATCGGGAAACTTTTCTATTACAGGCAGGGATAGCATCTTCCCGGCAACCATTGCATCGGTTGGGTATAATCGTTTAAAAAAGGAACTAAAGAACAATATTGATCAAACGATCGTTTTATCACGCGACACCCAGCAGTTGACTGCTGTAGTTGTGACTGCAATGGGCCAGGTAAGGCAAAAGTCATCTGTAGGTTATTCTTCAAATACTGTTAAAGCCGCTGAGATCGGCGATATCAAAAATGTTTTTTCACAGCCTGAAACCGGCATGGATAAATTCAAAGCTTATTTAAAAGATAGTATAAAAAGACCGCAAACAAACGAAGGCACTTATTATAAAGGCGATGTTGTTCTTTCTTTTAAAATAAAGAAGAATGGTAACCCACACAATGTAAAAGTTGAAAAATCACTTTGTGAAGCATGTGATGAAGAAGCAAAAAGATTATTGCTTGCAGGACCTAAATGGAAATACATAAATAATAAACGTACAACTGTAACGATCAGTTTTTAGTATCCGGGTAAAATTTAAATACAGTGAAAGAAATAAACCGCATCATCAATCTTTTCGAAAGCACTTACAATGGTAGCCCATGGATCGACGTTAGTTTGATCCCTGTTTTACAAAACATAACTGCAGCACAGGCTGCAATAAAGCTTTCACCTCATTTGAATTCTCCCTGGGAAATCGTAAACCACCTCATTTCCTGGAGGAAGAATGTTTTAAAACGACTACAAGGAAATATAATAAAAACACCTTCTCATAATTATTTCGTTCCTGTAAAAAATACTTCAGCAATTGCCTGGCAAAAAACGCTCGAAGAACTTGATATATCCCAAAAGGAATGGATACATTTTCTCAAAGAATTTAAAGCAGGCGATTTTGAAAAAATTTATCCTAATAATAATCTCTCTTACTATGAGCATATTCATGGTATTATTCAACATGATATTTATCACTTAGGGCAGATTGTTTTATTAACGAAAGCAATGAACAAGTAACATAGCATTTATTTTATCACAGCACACGTTGAACATTGAACGTGTTCCATAGTCAACCTCATCTCAACCCCTCTCCCGGGGGAAAGGGGTTGGGGTGAGACTAATCTTTCTTATTTATAAGAAGATCAGTTTTTCTTTAAACACTTCTTTTGTATCCATATCGTAAATGCGCAGGATATAAATACCCTTTTGCACCGAAGGCCTTTGTATTTCCAGCTTGCTGCCATCTGATGTATACGTGATCTCTTTTACCACCTGGTTCATGGTATTTAATAAAGTGATCGTATAATTGTGTTTGATGGAAGCAGCAAAGTCGATCGTAAATTTATTTGTAACCGGATTAGGGTAAACAGTAAACCTCATTTGTGTATTGTTGTTGTTCAACACAATGGTATTACTGTAACTGGACGAACGATCTTTCTTCACCAGTTTCAGTCGGTATTCATTTTTTCCTTTTGTTGGAGAGGTATCATAAAAACGATATTGTTGCGGCATACTGGAATTACCAACAGCATTCACCCTTCCAATTTCAACAAAGGATCCAAAATTATTTTTCCTTTCAATGATAAACAGATCAAGCTCTTCTTCCATAGCTGTTTTCCATGTAAGCAAGTTCTTATCATCAATAGCCTGTCCTTTAAATTCGGCCAGTTTTACCGGAAGTACGATCCAGCATTGCCCGCTAACATGGAATGTAAATGTGCGTTTGATACAACCTGAATTCACTGATACATAACATATATAAACGCCCGTATCCGGTGGCGCAACCGTTGGAATAAAATAGCTGGTACCTGTGCCGATCAATGTGCTATCCGTATCGGTGTCTGTCAGTTTTTTATACCATGCGTAACTTGAATTGTAAAGTGAGTCAACACTCAAAGTAGTTGGTTGGTATAAACATTCAACCGTACTAATAGCGCCATTGATCGCAAGCGGTAAGATACTTGCATCACCCAGTGTGGCATTCCCACAGGCGTCCAGTGCCCTTAACCTGATCAGCGAATAGTTGGCACCGTTATTAATGGTGAAGATCGGGCTTGTTTGCGGGGCCGTTGTAATATCAGGCGTGGTAGGCTGGCTGCCTATAATTTCATAAGTAAAAGGGCCTACTCCATTTGTTGCAACTGCACTCACACTAAAACCATTCACATCACATTGGTATGCCGATGAACGGTCGAGATTTGGATATATATAATTACTGATAACAACTGTATCATACAATTTTACGTTACAGTAATTTTCACTGTTGCTTATGATATATGTACCGGGGCCAAGATCAAGGAATGTATAAACACCGGCACTGATACTATTTGCAGAAAGCGATGGGAATAATGATATTCCATTTTTCTTAATGATGCGAACAGCCAGGTTTCCCATATTCGTTAACACAGTTGTTACAATATTTCCTGATCCGTTTGCCCATGTTGCACTCGGGCATTTTGGTTGTACCACCGGTGTATGTGTAAAAGTACTTGCTGTACTTCCAATTGAAACTGAATCCGCATTTCCACATTGATCTACTGCAACCACAGTATAATGCTGACCGGAAGGCAGCCCCGGTACGCTGTCTATCAATACAGAATTGGAGTTATAACTTGCCTGTGAGAATAAAGTTCCATCAGGATTATACACTTTAATAATTACAGGTAACACACCATTGGCACCACCCATGTTCAGGTTAAACTGTGCCCAACCATAAGAACATGATTTACCGGCATTACCTGAAAGAGATATCTTGACAGGTGATTGTGAAAAACACCTAATGATCGTTGTATCATAACAACCATCCGTTACTTTTATACAATAACTTCCATAATCAAGATTATTAAAATTACCTGTAGCATTGCAACTGATAAGCACATCGTTGTTATCATAAATGCAATAGGTCGGGTTTGTAAGATTTTCTTCGTTTTGTATTTGCGCAGAGAATTTACTGCAGGTAAAACCTGAAGTTTGCACCGTTGCACCGATCTGTGGCAGGTCGGGGTAAGCACTAACACAATTTACAAGTATTGTGTCTGGACAAACCGCATGCGCTTTTACACAATAGGAACCATAAGGAATATTTAAAAAGACCCCGTTGGAAGCGCATGATATCAGCACATCTGTATCTGAGTACAGGCAATATTCCTGGGATGGGCCCAGGTTTTGGCTACTTGCCATTAATGTAAAAACTGAACATGTTTTGTGTGACACATCAAGCACCATATCATTGTGCATAACAGGAACGAGCACACTTAAGCAGCGGGTGAAAGTAGTATCGTAACAAAGATCATGAACTGTTATACAATAATTACCAAGCGGAATGCTATCGAACACGCCGGTATTGTTACATGTTATTAATAACCCGGTACTATCGTACAAACAATATAAAGGTGTCGTTAAACTGTCGCCGCCAACATTCACACCAAAATTTGTACATGTTATATACATAGGTACGATAACATCGGGTACGGTTGGTGTTGGCGGATGCGGTTCAAAACATCTCTTGATCGTTGTATCACGGCAACCATCATGCGTAGTAATGCAATAAGGATGGTATGACAAACCGGTAAATACGCCCGTACTATTGCAACTGATCTGCACGCCTGCAGAATCGTATAAGCAATACTCCGGATTGGTTAAACCAACCTGGCCCGTTATGGTTGCTGTAAAAGTTGTACATGTTTTATCAGAGATCGAGACAATATTACCAATAGATATCGGCGGTGCTGCCAGGTGAAAGCATCTTGTGACCGTTGTATCGGTACATGCATCGTGCGCCGTTATACAATAACTTCCATAAGGCAGGTTGGTGAACACACCCGTTGTGTTACAGCTTACCACCGTATTACTGCTATCATACAAACAGAAATCGGGCGTTAAAAAATTAACACCAACAGACAGCGATGCAGAAAAAGAATTACATAAATATCCATAAGTATTAACAGCAGCTGCTACAGTTGGTACGAGCGAAACACTGGTACTGGCTTTCTTAATAATACCACAAGCATCTTTTGCAACAACATCAAAACTGGAATGGCCCAGCAACGGAAAAGTAAAATTGGGATTGGAAGACCATATTGTATCACCCGGTGCACGCACCACTCCGTACATAAAGCCCGGTATACCACCAATGGTACTAACATTTCCACGGGTATCCAGTACTTTAATATAACCAGTTGCTTCGTCACAAGCTGTTTTGGTGAAGGGATAAGCATCGATATGCCAGTTATAAGGCACAATGGTTATTTGTCGTGTTTGAATACCACCGCATGAATCAGTCATTCTTATACTATAATTACCTGTCATTAAGTTCAGGAAGACACCCGTGCTATTGCTTAACCCAACACTCATTGGCGAGGGCGCAACAATCGTATATGTAAATGGCGCACGCCCGAATGAATAACTGTCTACTGTAATACTTCCATTGCTTCCATTATCGCAACTCACATCAACCTTGGATAACGTAAACCTTGGATCCTGGTAAGTTCCGGCAACTACCACATTGTTGATGGTGAAATTACAATTGGTTACCAGGTCATTTACAACAACTGAATAAACACCTGCAGATAAACCGGTGATAGAATCACTCGTTGTAAAGTTTGTATTAACAGGCCCGGTGGTTTTGTATTTATAACTGCCCGAACCCCCGCTGGCATGCACTTTTATGGCACCTGTTGATGCACAACGCGATTCATAACCTGTACAGGTTGCAGTTAATGATGCACACTGGCTGATGGATTCTTTTGGAAAAAACATGCAAATGCAAAAAGCAATCTGCAGATAAAGTAAAGATTTCTTCATAGGTCTCTTTTGGTTCCTTAATAACGAAGATGGCCGACATGCATAAAAAGATGATTCTTTTGCCTGCAGTAAGCATGTTATTAAGAAGGTTAGCAACTAAAAAACGATCCGGTAGATGTGGGTAGGTTAAATAAACAACGCAACTAAAAAACCTTTATTGCAGAATGAAAAAATAAATTAAAAAAGATGCAAACTACTTCGCAAACTCCGTTGTTTTGTTGCAACTGTACTAAGAAAAACTACTCGTTTAATGCGTTTGTGTAATTGTTATACTACAGGAAAAGTATTAAAAAAACAGGACGAAAAAGTTGTGGAATTATAGCAACAAACAGGGGTGTAAAAATTCAAATCGCCATATAAAATAAATGGCATAATTATGTATGTACTTTTGATGTATAAACCCAATAAATTAAAAAATAAACACATGACAACAACTAAAAAAATGCTGATCAGTTTTACCGCAGGGCTTATTTTAGGTATCTTATATGCACCGGCCAAAGGATCAAAAACAAGAAAAAAACTGGCCGATGTTGGCACTGATATTAAAGATGGCTGGAACAATATTGCAGATCATGTTGCAGGTGGCATTGATAGAATAAGGGATGTTGCAGATAATGTTGCGGATAAAACAATTGAAAGCATCGAGATCACGCAATTTGAAGTGAATGACAGGGCCGGGTTCCTATAAACCTGGACAATAGATTTTTTTGTTTACTTATAATATAACAACCTCTTATATAATCTATCCTTGCTGTTTGTATAAATAAACATACTTTAGTAAACGATCATTGTTTAGTATAAGTAAAATACATATAGCATCAGGATGTGTTTAATACAGACCAGGAAATCATTATTTTTTTTATTCATCTTCACATGCACGCTTGCCGTTTTTTCAAATGCGCAGGATGCAGGTTGTTTTTTTAGAGATACTGCATTCTTTTTTAATTTCGGAACAGAAAAAAATCCCGCTCAATTCGATCTTTCAAGTCTTAAAAATTATAAACAGGTTTATTCGTCCTGCCCGGATGATGGCTACTATTCCTATACTTCCATGACCAGCGATTGTTTCTTCAGCACCTGGATCACTTTAAATGAGGACCACACGCCCGGAGACGCAGGAGGAAGAATGATGCTGGTAAATGCATCTGAAAAAAAAGGTGATTTTTTTGTTGTGCATCTTAAGGGACTTAAACCCGCAACGAATTATGAATGGTCCGCCTGGTTAATCAATATTTGCAAAACAAGGGGTGAATGTCCCCCACTATACCCTGATATACGTGTAATATTCTGGGATGCCTTAGAAAATAAAATAGCAAGATATCAAACAGGACTTGTAGCCCCGGCTTTAAACCCTGCCTGGAAAAGATATTCCTGTATGTTCACAACGCCCGCTGATGGATCGGCTATCACCCTGCAGATGACAAATACTGTTGATGGCGGCTGTGGTAATGATTTTGCCATGGATGATATTATTATAAGAGAATGTTACCCTACACCACCTCCTCCCGTAATTAAACCCGAAATAGTTATTGAGAATAAGCCACCTGTTGTAAAACCAAAAATTTCCCCAA
Organism: Ferruginibacter sp.; assembly: GCA_047601875.1. GTDB lineage: Bacteria > Bacteroidota > Bacteroidia > Chitinophagales > Chitinophagaceae > Ferruginibacter. The sequence goes on from JASGIL010000001.1 coordinate 5,409,770, forward strand.
AGAAAAAAGAACCTGCTCCCAAATTGCTTAAAAAAAATGAGGAAGTTGTAAAAAATATTCCTTCCGGCGAACCGATAGCTGTTCAGAAAAAAGATATTAACCCGGCTCCTACAAACATGGCCCTACCGTTACCGTTATCAACAAGAAAAAATCCTGTAGTGAAGCAAATTGAAACCGGTGATGAGGATGTACTCATTGAAGTTTATGATAATGGCGAGATCGATGGAGATACAGTAAGTATCTATCATAATAATGAACTCGTCGTTTCACATCGTAGTTTATCTGCAAAACCGATCAGCTTTAAAATAAAAGTGGACCCATCACAGCCTTATCATGAAATTGTAATGGTTGCAGATAACCTTGGTTCAATTCCTCCAAATACTTCGTTGATGATCGTTACTGCCGGTAAAAAACGTTATGAAGTTTTTATTTCTTCATCGGAAGAAAAAAATGCAAAAATAATTATCCAGGAGAAAAAATAATTTTTTTTCAGTATGCGTAATATCTAACAGGAATTAGAATTTGTTCGATTCATCTACGCGAAGGATTGAAAGACGGATGATACTGACTAAGCGGATGAACACGGATTTATATAGCTATCGCAATATAGAATTGATTAATAGTTTGGGGTATCCGCAATTTTTTGTTCCAAAAAATTAAATCTGTCCCGATAGCTATCGGGATCTGTTCATCCGTATCATCCGTCTTCCAATCCTTCGCACCAATAAAATTCAAAATAATTTTCTGTATACATCTTAAATAAAAAAAACCGCCCCAATAAAGAGGCGGTGTTCGTTTAATGCTGATTTTTCTATAGTTTAATAAGTTTTATTATTTTCCTGTTATTACCCTGGATGATCTCCCCGATATAAATTCCTTTCATATAATTATTTCCCAAAGTAATTGCCTGGCCAGGCACAATGCCTTGTCTCATTTCAAGCAGTTTACCACTCATGTCTGTGATGCGCAGGTACGTGGCTGTCTTATTATCATTACTTGTTACAATAAGTTTGAACGTATTGTAAGTAGGGTTAGGCATAACAGCTACATCAAGTCCATTCACTTCTTTTTCTTCAACTTTGCTTTCAGAAGTAGCAGGAATGTTTTCTCCTTTACCTGTCGTTTTAGCTCCCAGGCATAAGCCTAACAACACCGAGGTTGACCTGGCAGAACCTGTACTACAGTTATTTTTACCTGTAGCAGTAACACTTCCAAGAATGATCGATGTTGAATAAGTTACGTTGATGGAAATGGTTCCCTGCCCGCTTGTGATGGTACCACCACTTGGTACTGTCCATGTTACTGACGTTGCATTTGCAGGCATACCGGTAAGAGAATAAGTATATATTCTTGTTGGGCAAGCTGATACTTGTTTCACTGTGATCGTTGACGGAGTTGAAGGAAGTACTTTTGCAATCGCAAGTGTTCCTGTAGCACCGCTTCCGCAATTGGCAACCGCTTTCACTGTAATGTTTCCTGATGTAAAGGCTGAAGTATAATTTACAATGATAATTGTATCGTTTATACCTGTACCGTTAGGATGTGTTACTGTTGTACCTGTTGCAGGAACTGTCCATGTATAACTTGTTGCTTCTGCATTCCTGTTGATCTTGTAAGTAGCACCTGTTGTTCCTATCCACGGGCATGGATCGGTTGGTCCACTGATCACTGGTGTACCAGCCGGAGCAGTTTTGGTAATAGCAAGTGATTTGGCTGCACTTGTTCCGCATCCATTCACTGCTTTTACTGTAATGCTTCCGCTTGAAAAACCTGAGCTATACGTTACCGATATGATTGTATCATTGCTTCCTGTTCCGTTAGGATGTGTAGCAGTTGCACCTGATGGTAATGTCCATGTGTATGAGGATGCAAAATTTACTTTAGCTATTGTATAAATTGCTTTGGTAGCTGTTCCTGCATATGCACATGCATTTGTTGGTCCTGTAATGGTACCTGGTACAGCAGGTGCGCCTGATTTGAGAATTATCAAACTACTTGCTGCGCTCAAATTACATCCTGAAGATTTTACGGTGATAGCAGTACCTGATACAAAGGTTGTTGCAAAAGTTACTTTTATGATCGTATCATTTACGCCTGTACCTCCGGGATGTGATGCAATGGTTACACCTGTTGGTACGGTCCATACATAAGCAAGTGCATTGGTTACTTTCGCAATTGTATAAGTTGCCTGGTCAGTTACCCCGATAAATGCACATGCATTTGTTGGTCCTGATATGGCACCTGGCGTTGCATTGGTTGGCGCAGTAATCGTTAATGACTTATCTGCACTAACAAAACAAGTTGATATTGCTTTTACTTTTATAACTGATGAAGTAAATCCTGTGTTGAATTTAATGATCACACTTGACGTCCCTTGTCCACTCACCAATGTTGTATTTGCAGGCAGCGTCCATGTATATGAAGTTGCATTTGTAACAGCAGCGATCGAATAAGTTACCTGTGTAGATGTTCCAATATATTGACATGCATTTGTTGGCCCGCTTATTTCTGAAAGCGCACCCAATGCCGGAGCTATTGGAGCAGCAATAACATTTGATGTTGCTGTTGTTCCTGAAAAACAGAAATTACTTGTTGTTATTACACAACTTACATTATCGCCATTTGCAAGTGTTGAAGTTGCAAATGTTGATGCAGTGGCCCCGCTGATATCTGCACCATTTAATTTCCATTGGTATGCAGGTGATGCACCGGCATTGGTTGGTGTTGCTGTAAATGTAACAGTCGTTCCCGGGCAAACTATTGTAGTGGCGCTTGATGCAATGCTGATAGCAGGCGTACAGTTTACCTGCGGTGTTATCGCTTTAATATCGATTAATGAAATATAACCGAATGCATCGCCATCTCTTACTTTAATATCGAAGGTTACATTTGTTTTTCCTGTGAAGGTAAAAACAGCTGCATTGTTATAATCAGTATTGTTTGATCCATCATATTGCTGATATGTTGTTTCATCTGTACGCTTAATCTGGATATAACGTTGATCACCTACCCCACTTCTTGTTCCCCAGAATTTAATTGTGTATTGTTTGCTGCTATCAAGCCCCGTTAGTTTCCACTGTCCATTGGTAGCAGTAGGATGTGCGAATGCATAATCAGTAGTGGCGCTTGCGGGGTAATCACCTATATCTCCTGCGGTATTACCAGTATTTGTTCCCGGTCCTGCAGGATTAAAAGTGCCATCGATCCTGTTTATGATCTCAAAGCCAATGCTTGTTGGAACATTGCCTGTTGCAACTGCATTCTGAAGTTTAATGCCTGCCAAACCATCAGCAACATTGTTCCAGTATTTACCACCTGCATCAGGGCCTGTTGTAGATGTAGGACCAAGATCGATCAACACCCTTGAGTTTACAGTTAATGTTATATCTGTAGATGCAACAGCACTGCTGTCATCTTTTACTGTTAAATGAAATGTATAAATTCCTTCAATAAGATTATTAACTACTGTTGTGGCACTTGTTGCAGAAACGATCTGTGCAACGGAAGTGTCCTGATGTTTGCGACCATTGATAATTTGTAATCGTACCATCGTCATCACTTGAAAGGCTGCCATCCAATGTACCGCTTGTGCCAGGTAATGAAACAGTAACATCACTCGCCTTTGCAATTGGCGGAATATTTACTGATACTGCAGGTGTTGTTCTTGTAATATCAATAAGGCAAATATATCCAAATGCACTACCCGATTTCACACGTATATCAAAAGCCATTTGTGTTTTACCTGAGAATGTAAATATTGCTGCATTATTATAATTGATATTACCTGCAGCATTGTATTCCAGCCAGGTTGTTTGATCAGCACGTTTTATTTGTATAATGCGATCATCAGCAACAGATCTTGTTCCCCAGAATTTGATTGTGTATTGTTTGGTGCTTTCAAGTCCTGTTATTTTCCATTGCCCGTTTGTAGCGCTTGGATCTGCAAATGAAAAATCACTTGTTGTTGTTGCGGGATAATCATTCACTGCACCTGCACTATTGCCTGTGTTGGTGCCCGGGCCTGCAACATTAAATGTTCCATCTATCCTGTTCACAACCTGTAAACCAATAGTGGTTGCTATATTACCCGAAGTAATGGCATTCGAAAGTTTAATACCTGGCTGTGCATCTGTTATCGTATTCCAGTATTTACCATTTGCATCAGGAGATGCAGTAACATCCGGTCCGAAATCGATCAATATCCTTGAACTCACGATCACATTTACAGTATCTGATTTGGTATTCAGAGCGTTGTCTGTTACCGTTAATAAGAATGAATACCTTCCTTCAGTTAAATTATTAACTGCAGTAGTAGCAGTGTTGGGTGATTGTATTTGCGGAGTTGAATTTAAAGGAGCTGAAACAGTAGTCCAGCTATAACTTGTAACAACACCTCCCAAAGAACTATAAGATGCGCTACCATCTAATGTAGCGCTGCTAACCGGTAACGTTACAGAAATATCATTGCCTGCTTTTGCAACAAGTGTTTGTGTTACACGAATACACAATGAATCTAAAATGGTTTCAGCTTTTACTCTTTTATATAAAAGGTCATGACCAAAGTTGTTCACGTGAACATAATCGTAGCCGTAATAAGATGCTATCGTTCCATCCGGATTTGCAATAGTGCTCCAGAAATCAACAGCCTTATCTGCAAACCTGGTCAATATCCAGTCTCTCATCGTTGTCAATGCGCTCATCTCTGCTGATGATAAATTATTTCGTGGTTGGGTAGTTGTTATCCAAACAGGTATGTTGGCTGAATCTGCTAAATGTATGGCCCTTTCAAAATTAGCTTGCTGTTCTGCAACTGTATAATCATTGGCAGCATCGTTTGATGGCATATTAATAATGATCGCATCTGGATGAAGTGCCAATGCTGCTGTAATATTAAATGAGCTGTTGGGTGCCGGCCTGTTGGCAGGAGGCGTAAATCCTGTAGGGCATAAATTCTGGTAGGTAGTATATCCTGGTATACCAAAATTATAAACGTTGTTCTGGCTGTTCTTTCTTTTTAAATAAGCAGTGAATTTAGCAACCCATGAGCTATCATAAACAGATGCCCCGGTTCCATAAGCTGTTGATGAACCTAATACCACAACTGACCAGGCATGGTTGCAGTTCACAATATCCGAATCATTGGCAGATGCCTTTCCTGCTAAACAACAGAGCAGTATAATAACTACTGTAAGGCGTGTAAAAAAATTGTACATATATATATTCTTTGGGTTTTGAATAATACTTTATCGGTCGTTCATTTCATGGTCAGGCATAACATGTTGGTTATGCGATCAATGGAATTGAATCGGCAATAGGATTGATAGAAGATTAGAAAAACAGATTTATAAACAGGATAAGATGGGGGTAAGCAACAATTTTCAGGAGAAAATGTTCTTAGAACAAACCTAATAAAAAAAATTCCGAATTCATAACTTTTTACCCTGCATTTTATTTAACGGCGGGTTTTAGTATACAAAAGGCCACCTTTTTGAGGCGGCCTTAGCAGTTAATGTCAGTTTTTCTATAGTTTAACCAGTTTTACGGCTTTATGCCTTTTGCCCTGGATAATTTCCGCAATGTAAATACCTTTTGCATAACTAGATCCGAGTGTTATGATCTGGCCGGGAACAATTCCGGTCTTGATTTCCAGTGTTTTACTACTCACATCGGTCAGGTGCAATTTAACAGGTGTGCTTTGATCATCACTTATAACTTCAAGTCTAAATTCATTATAAGTAGGATTTGATATCACAGTCACATCCAAACCTGCGAACGATGTTGCACAGGCTGCTAAATTTACAGCAAGTGTTCTTGATTGGGCCATTTCCACAAGCATTAACACCAATCACAGATACTGAAGCTGATATTGCTGTTGGCGGATAATCCACTACGATCGTTGCAGTACCCTGGCCAGAGAAAATGGTTGCTCCCGCAGGAACGGTCCATGTTGCAGAAGTAGCATTTGTTGGCAATCCTGCAATTGAATATTGATAACGCCTGTTTGGACATGCATTCAACAATGTTGTTGAGATCACAGATGGAATAGATGGCATTTTTCTTACAAGCGCAAGTGATCTTGTTGAAGAACTGCCACAATTAGCATCTGCCCTGCATGTGATATTTCCAGTGGTAAAGTCCGAAGTATAGTTTACAATGATAACCGTATCATTTATTCCCGGTCCATTTGGATGTATAGCTGTTGCACCCACTGCCGGTACCGTCCATGTATAACTGGTTGCATACAAAATCTTATTGATCGTGTATGTAGCACCGGTAGTACCAATGAATACGCAAGGGTCGGTTGGCCCGCTTATTACTGGTGTAGAAGTTGGACCAAGTACATTAATTGAAATTGATCTTACTACATTATTCGAACCGCATCCATTACCGGAACTAACTGTGATCGCACCTCCGCTAAAGCCAGCAGCATAGGTTACAACGATGATGGTATCGTTACTTCCATTACCACCAGGGTGCGTTGCGGATGCATTCGCTGGCAATGTCCAGTTGTAGTAAGAAGCATTCACCACTTTTGGAATTGTATAGGTTGCAGTATTTGCTGTGCCTACATAAGCGCATGCATTTGTTGGTCCGCTGATAACTGTTGGCGCAGCCGGAACACCTGAACGTACAATAGTTAAGTTTGCCATACTACTCATAACACAGCCTGAAGATTGTACAGAGATCTTTGTACCTGATACAAAACCATTATCATAAGATACGGTAATGATCGTATCATTTACACCTGCACCTCCCGGATGCGATGTAATGGTTACGCCTGCAGGTACTGTCCATACATATGAAGTTGCATTCGGCACCATGTTAATTGTATAAGTTGCCTGGTCAGTAGATCCAATGAAAGGACATGCATTTGTTGGTCCTGATATTACACCCGGTGTTTGGTTGGTTGATGTTGTGATATTGATTGAAGTATTCAAACTGGTTGAACAATTTGAAACAGATTTTACCTGGATCGAACCGCTTGCAAAACTTGCATCATATGTTACTGTGATGCTTGTTGTACCCTGGCCGCTTATTAAGTTAACATTGGCCGGTAAGGTCCATGTGTATGATGTTGCATTCAAAACAGCAGCTATAGAATAAACAGCCTGTGTTCCGTTTCCAAGATATGGACAAGCACTTGTTGGACCTGAAATGCTGCCAGGAGGCAGAGGACCTACTTTTGAAATACTTAATGATCTTGGATTACTGCTTCCGCACCCTGCGTTTGCAACAACCTTTATACTTCCAAAGAGGAATGAATTGCTATAACTTACTTCAATAGATGTACTACCCTGCCCGCTTGCAATAGAAGCACCTGCAGGTACGGTCCACGTATAAGATGTTGCATTTGCAACAGGTGCTATAGAATAAGTAGCAGTCGTTGACTGACCAACAAACGGACATGCATTTGTTGGACCATTAATAGCAACAGGTGTTGTAGGAATTGTTGATGATGCTACTATAGTAATGTTATTTGAATTTGCGATTACGCCATTGGCGCAACTTGTATTCGTTGTAATGGTACAACTTATCACATCATTGTTTACCAATGTTGCATCTGTGTATGTTGGGTTTGTTGCACCATTTATATCTGAACCATTCTTTTTCCATTGATATGTTGTTGGAACACCTGCATTTACTGGTGTAGCCGTAAACGTTACTGACGTACCCGGACAAATAACATTACCGGGATTTGCAGCAATGCTCACACTTACCGGCAAGCCCTGTCCAACCGACATTGTAATTGTATTTGATGTAGCAGGGCTTCCTGTTACACAGGTTGCATTTGATGTCAATACAACACTGATCGCATCGCCATCTGCTAAAGCAGAAGAAGTATACGTGCTGCCTGTTTGGCCAACGATTGGTGAAACACCATTGAACCATTGGTATGATGGATTGTTTCCTCCATTTGTTGGGGTAGCTGTAAATGTTACAGATATACCACTGCAAATTGTATTACCTGGGTTTGCAGCAATGCTCACGCTAACAGGTAAATTCTGGTTAACAGTAATTGTGATCGTATTTGATGTTGCAGGATTTCCGGTTACACATGTTGTAGCGCTTGACGTTAATACAACATGGATCGCATCGCCATTTACCAATGATGAAGAAGTATAAGTACTTCCTATTTCACCTGCAATTGGTGAAACACCATTGAACCATTGATAAGTTGGATTACCACCTCCATTTGTTGGAGTTGCTGTAAACGTTACCGAAGTACCAGCACAAATTGTATTACCTGGGTTAGCAGCAATGCTTACACTTACCGGTAAACTTTGACCAACCGACATTGTGATTGTATTTGATGTTGCAGGGCTTCCTGTTGCACATGGTGAAGCATTCGATGTTAATACAACACTGATCGCATCGCCATTTGCTAATGAAGAAGAAGTATATGTGCTGCCTGTTTGACCAACGATTGGCGAAGCACCGTTGAACCATTGGTATGTTGGATTGTTTCCGCCATTGATTGGTGTTGCAGTAAATGTTACTGATGTACCAGTACAAATTGTATTACCAGGATTTGCAGCAATGCTCACACTAACAGGTAAATTAGGATTTACCGTCATGGTGATCGTATTTGATGTAGCAGGGTTACCTGTTATACATGTTGTAGCACTTGATGTTAATACAACACTGATCGCATCGCCGTTTACCAATGAAGATGAAGTATAAGTGCTTCCTGTTTCTCCAACAATTGCTGAAGCACCATTAAACCATTGGTATGTTGGACTACCACCGCCATTTGTTGGTGTAGCTGTAAATGTTACTGATGTGCCAGCACAAATTGTATTACCAGCATTTGCAGCAATACTCACACTAACTGGTAAGTTTGGATTCACCGTCATGGTAATTGTATTCGAAGTAGCAGGATTTCCTGTTATACATGCTGTAGCACTTGATGTTAATACAACACTGATCGCATCGCCGTTTACCAATGAAGATGAAGTGTATGTACTTCCTGTTTCACCAACGATTGCTGAAGCGCCATTGAACCATTGGTATGTTGGATTATTTCCACCATTGGTTGGAGTTGCAGTAAATGTTACTGAAGTACCTGAACAAATTGTATTGCCAGGATTCGCAGCAATACTAACGCTTACCGGTAAGCTTTGTACAATTGACATTGTAATCGTATTGGATGTAGCAGGACTTCCTGTTGCACATGGTGAAGCATTTGATGTTAATACAACACTGATCGCATCACCATCAATTAATGCAGAAGAAGTATAGGTACTGTTTGTTTCACCAATGATTGGTGAAGCTCCATTAAACCATTGGTAGGTCGGATTGTTTCCACCATTGGTTGGCGTAGCCGTGAATGTTACCGATGTGCCGCTACAAATTGTATTACCAGGATTAGCCGCAATACTTACACTAACCGGTAAGTTCGGGTTCACGGTCATGATAATTGTATTCGATGTGGCAGGACTTCCTGATATACATGTTGTAGCAGTTGATGCTAATACAACACTGATCGCATCGCCATTTACCAATGAAGATGAAGTATACGTATCGGCTGTTTCGCCAATGATCAGTGAAGCACCATTGTACCATTGGTATGTTGGATTGTTTCCGCCATTGATTGGAGTTGCTGTAAATGTTACTGAAGCTCCAACACATATTGTATTGCCAGGATTTGCAGCAATGCTTACGCTAACCGGTAAGTTCGGATTAACCGTCATGGTGATCGTATTCGATGTTGCCGGGTTACCGGTTATACATGCCGTTGCACTTGATGTTAGTACAACACTGATCGCATCGCCATTTACCAATGTAGTAGAAGTATAAGTGCTACTTGTTTCACCAACGATCGGCGAAGCGCCATTGAACCATTGATATGTTGGATTGTTACCTCCATTGGTTGGAGTAGCTGTAAATATTACCAATGTACCCGCACAAATTGTATTACCAGGATCAGCAGCAATGCTCACGCTTACTGGTAAGCTTTGACCAACTGACATTGTAATTGTATTTGATGTAGCCGGGCTTCCTGTTGCGCAAGGTGCAGCATCCGATGTTAATACAACACTGATCGCATCGTCATTTACCAATGAAGATGAAGTATACGTGCTGCCGGTTTCACCAACGATCGGTGAAGCGCCATTGAACCATTGGTATGTTGGATTGTTTCCTCCATTTGTTGGAGTAGCCGTAAATGTCACCGAAGTTCCATCACAAATTGCATTACCAGGATTAGCAGCAATACTTACACTAACTGGCAAGTTTGCATTTACCGTCATGGTAATTGTATTCGATGTAGCAGGATTTCCTGTCGCACATGGTGTTGCATCTGATGTTAATACCACACTGATCGCATCACCATTTATCAATGAAGAAGAAGTATAAGTATTTCCTGTCTCACCAACGATTGGTGAAGCTCCATTGAACCATTGATATGTTGGATTGTTTCCTCCATTTGTTGGGGTAGCCGTAAATGTTACTGAAGCACCCGCACAAATTGTATTACCAGGGTTAGCAGCTATACTTACGCTAACTGGTAAGTTTGGATTCACCGTCATGGCAATTGTATTCGATGTAGCCGGATTTCCGGTTATACATTCTGTTGCACTTGACGTTAGCACTACACTAATTGCATCGCCATTTACCAATGAAGATGAAGTATACGTATTTCCTGTTTCACCAACAATTGGTGAAGCGCCATTGAACCATTGATATGTTGGAGTACTACCACCATTTGTTGGGGTAGCCGTAAATGTTACTGATGAACCGTCACAAATTGTATTACCAGGATTAGCCGCAATGCTCACACTTACCGGTAAGGTTTGAGCAACTGACATTGTAATTGTATTTGATGTAGCCGGGTTTCCGGTTGCACATGGTGTAGCATCTGATGTTAGTACCACACTGATTGCATCACCATTTACCAATGAAGAAGAAGTATAGGTACTGTTTGTTTCACCAACGATTGGTGAAGCGCCATTGAACCATTGATATGCAGGATTGTTACCGCCATTTGTTGGGGTAGCCGTAAATGTTACTGATGTACCACTACAAATTGTATTACCGGGATTAGCCGCAATGCTTACACTAACAGGTAAGATCGGGTTAACGGTCATTGTGATCGTATTGGATGTAGCCGGGTTTCCGAATGTACAGTTTGTTGCACTTGATGTCAATACAACACTGATCGCATCGCCATTTACCAATGAAGAAGAAGTATACGTACTTCCTGTTTCACCAGCAATTGGTGAAGCTCCATTGAACCATTGATATGTCGGAGCAGCACCACCATTTGTTGGGGTAGCCGTAAATGTTACAGATGTACCATTACAAATTACATTACCTGGATTTGCAGCAATACTTACATTAACCGGCAAGTTTGGAGACACTTTCATGTTAAGCGAATTCGATGTAGCCGGATTACCCAAAGTACACTGTTCGCTTGATGTTAATACTACAGAGATAACTTCGCCATCAATTAATGTAGAAGAAGTGTAAGTGCTGCCTGTGGCTCCAACGATTGGAGTTGCAAACCTGTACCATTGGTAAGTTGGTGTACTGCCACCATTGGTTGGTGTAGCAGTAAACGTTACGGAAGTTCCGCTACAAATGGTAGTGCCCGGATCCGCTGAAATACTTACACTAACAGGTAAGTACGGTTTAACAGTCATTACGATCGTATTCGATGTAGCAGGGTTTCCAACCTCACATGTTGTTGAATTCGATGTCAACACAACATGGATCGCATCATTATTTACCAACGATGAAGTTGTATAAGTGCTTCCTACCTGCCCGAGAATGAGTGTAGTGCCATTGAACCAGGAGTAAGCAGGTCCGTTTCCTCCGTTTTGCGGGGTCGCCGTAAATATTACTGAAGTTCCGTCACAGATCGTATTACCTGTATTGGCTGCAATGCTCACACTTACAGGTATAGATGTATTGATCGTCATAACGATCGTATTCGATGTAGCCGGGTTATTGATTGAACAAGGTGCGTTCGAAGTCATTATAACACTGATCACATCGCCATCATCCAATGAAGATGTGGTATAAAAATCTTTCGTTTCATCAGTAATAGGCAAACCGTTCAGGTACCATTGATAAGATGGATCATCTCCGCCATTTGTTGGAGTTGCAGTAAATGTTACGGTAGTACCAATACAAACTACATTTCCCGGATCGGCCGCAATGCTTACACTTACAGGTAAGAGTGGGTTCACCGTCATATCAATAACATTAGATGTAGCAGGGTTATTTGAAGTACATGGTCCTACATTGGATGTTAATACGACACTGATCGCATCTCCATTTGCTAAAGTAGAAGTAGTATATGTACTGTTTGTTTCGCCAACAATTGGTGATGCCCCCCTGAACCATTGGTAAGTTGGATTATTTCCACCATTTGTTGGGGTAGCCGTAAATGTTACTGATGTACCATCACAAATTATATTACCCGGATCTGCTACAATACTTACACTTACCGGAATATTAGCTGTAACCGCCATGACAATTGTATTCGATGTAGCCGGGTTACCAGTTGCACATGGCGTTGCATTTGATGTTAATACAACACTGATCGCATCTCCGTTTATTAAGTTAGAAGAAGTATATGTACTATTTGTTTGACCAACAATCGGCGAAGCGCCATTGAACCATTGGTATGTTGGGTTGTTTCCTCCATTCGTTGGCGTTGCAGTAAATGTTACTGAAGCACCATCACAAATTGTATTACCAGGATTAGCAGCAATACTTACACTAACTGGCAAATTTGGATTTACCGTCATAGTGATTGTATTCGATGTGGCCGGGTTGCCGGTTGCACAAAGTGTTGCACTTGATGTTAATACAACATGGATCGCATCTCCATTCACCAATGAAGAAGTAGTGTATGAGCTATTTGTTTCACCGGCGATCGGCGAAGCACCATTGAACCATTGGTAAGTTGGGTTATTACCACCATTTGCCGGCGTTGCTGTAAATGTTACAGAAGTACCAGCACAAATTGTATTACCGGGATTTGCTACAATGCTTACACTTACAGGTGCCAGCACGTTAACTGTCATCACAATTGTATTTGATGTAGCGGGGCTACCGGTAGCACACAACGCATTCGAAGTCATTACAACACTTATACTTTCTCCGTTCACCAATGCCAGTTCTGTATATGTATTACTGGTTGCACCAATGATCGGTAAAATACCACTATACCATTGATATGTTGGATTGGCGCCCCCGTTTGTTGGGGTAGCCGTAAATGTTACTGATGTACCAAGACAAACTGTATTGCCAGGATCTGCTGCAATACTTACACTAACCGGTAAGTTCGGGTTAACGGTCATTACAATATTATTCGATGTAGCAGGATTACCTGTTGCACATGGTGTCGCATTTGATGTCAGTACAACACTGATCACATCTCCATTCACCAAAGCAGATGAAGTGTAAGTACTGTTTGTTTCACCAACAATTGGTGAAGCTCCATTGAACCATTGATATGTTGGCGTATCTCCTCCATTTGTTGGGGTAGCCGTAAATGTTACCGAAGTACCGGCACAAATGGTATTACCCGGGTTAGCTGCAATGCTTACGCTAACTGGCAGGTTTGGAAGAATGGTTATAACAATTGTATTTGATGTAGCCGGGTTTTGTGATACGCATGGTGTTACATTAGAAGTCATAAGAACACTGATCGCATCGCCATTTACCAAAGCAGCTGAAGTATATGTATTGTTTGTTTCACCAGGTATCGGTGTAGCACCGTTGTACCACTGATAAGTTGGTGTATCTCCCCCATTTGTTGGGATAGCCGTAAATGTTACTGATGTACCTGCACAAATTGAATTACCGGGGTCTGCTGTAATAATTACGCTTGCAGGCAGGTTAGGATTAACTGTCATGGTAACAACAGCCGAAATAGCCGGGTTATCTACAGCACATGTAGCATCTGAAGCCAGTAACACACTGATTGCATCGCCGTTTATTAAAGTAGTTGTATTGTAAGTGCTGCCTGTTTCTCCAATTATCGGAGAAGGGCCATTGAACCATTGATAAGTTGGATTGTCGCCACCATTTGTTGGGCTAGCCGTAAACGTTACTGCAGTACCATCACAAATTACGTTACCTGTATTTGTTGCGATTCCAACGCTAACAGGTAAGTTTGGATTCACGGTCATTGTGATCGTATTTGATGTAGCAGGACTGCCAGTTGCACAAGGTGTGGCATTCGACGTTAGTACTACACTGATCGCATCTCCATTTACTAAAGTATTGGATGTATATGTACTACCTGTTTGACCAGCGATTGGTGATGCCCCATTGAACCATTGGTATGTTGGCGTATCTCCCCCATTTGTTGGCGTTGCTGTAAATGTTACCACAGTGCCGTCGCAAACTGTATTGCCGGGATCAGCTGCGATACTTACGCTAACGGGTAACTCAGGGTTTACTGCCGCAACAATTGTATTGGATGTAGCAATAGCTCCTGAAGCACATACATCATTTGATGTTAGTACCACACTGATTGCATCTCCATTCACCAAAGCAGATGAAGTTGTATAGGTACTTCCTGTTTCTCCCGGTATAGGATCTACCCCTTTAAGCCATTGATATTGCGGAGCAGAACCACCATTCGTTGGTGTTGCTGTGAATGTTACCGGTGTACCTGGGCAAATTGCAGTTGCCGGATTTGCAGCAATACTAACAGTAGGAATACATGGAACAGTTGCATTTGTTATTTTAATATCAATGATACCGATATATCCAAATGCATCACCATCTCTTACTTTGATATCGAATAACATTTCATTTTGCCCGGTGAATGTAAATACAGCTGCATTGTTATAGTCGGTGTTGTTGGTGGCATCGTATTGCTGGTACAATGTTTCATCAAAACGTTTGATCTGTATATAGCGCTGATCACCAACACCGGTTCTTGAGCCCCAGAACTTGATGGTATATTGTTTTGTATTATCAAGCCCGGATAATTTCCATTGGCCATTGGTTGCACTTGGATGAGCAAACGCATAGTCAGTGGTAGCGGTTGCAGGATAATCACTGAGATCGCCAACTGTATTTCCTGTATTTGTTCCCGGACCGGCGGTATTAAAAGTGCCATCAATTCTATGAACGATCTCAAAATCTATATCTGTAGCTGAATTGCCGGTAGTAATGGCATTTGTAATTTTTACTCCCTCCTGACCGTTGGCAACATTGTTCCAGTATTTTCCGCCTCCATCAGGTGCAGGTGTTGCATCAGGACCAATATCAAACAATACTCTTGAGTTAACGGTAAGCGTTATGCTTGTTGTTGAAACAGCGCTGCTATCATCTGTTACACTTAATTGGAAAGTATAGATACCTTCAATAAGATTATTTACCTGTGTAACTGCATTGCCAGGATCTACTATTTGTGCAACAGAAGGACCTGATGTTTGTATCCATTGATAGCTAACTATATTCCCATCATCGTCGCTTGACAAGCTTCCGTCGAGCGTTCCGCTTGTAGCAGGTAATGCAACATTCACATCATTGGCTATTGCATTTGGCGGAACGTTGGCTGCTATTAAAGGAGATGTTCTTGTGATATCTATTACTGAAATATATCCAAATGCACTACCCCCGGCTTTTACTTTAATATCAAAGGTCATTTGTGTTTTACCCGAGAAAGTAAATATTGCTGAAGTGCTATAATTGGTATTACCCGTAGCATTGTATTCCTGCCAGGTAGATTGATCTGCACGTTTTATTTGTATGATGCGATCATCTGTTACACTTCTTGAACCCCAGAATTTGATCGTGTATTGTTTGGTACTTTCAAGGCCGGTTATGCGCCATTGCCCGTTTGTAGCACTTGGTTCTGCAAAAGCAAAATCACTTGTTGCAGTGGATGGATAGTCACCAACAGCTCCTGTTGTATTGCCGGTGTTTGTTCCGGGACCTGCAACATTAAAAGTTCCATCGATTCTGTTTACTACCAATAATCCAATTGTAGTTGCTGCATTACCGGTAGTAACAACATTTGATAAACCATCTCCTGTTCTTGCTGTTGTTAATGAATTCCAGGTATTGCCGTTTCCATCAGGAGATGTCGTTATATCCGGTCCAAACTCTATCAATATCCTTGAACTAACAACAACATTTACTGTATCTGTTTTTACATTCAGTGAGTTATCTGTAACCGTTAGTGAGAATGAATATCTTCCCTCTGTTAAATTGGTAAGAGGTGTTGTTACGTTTGTTGGTGAAGTTATCTGGGCATTGGAACCGATTGGTGCCGATACCTGTTGCCATTGATAATTCGTAATGATCCCACCAAGAGAACTAAATGATCCACTACCATCCAAAGTAGTACTGCTTACCGGTAAAGTAACAGATATATCATTACCAGCATTGGCAATTAATGTTGGTGTTACCCTGATGCACAATGAATCCAGTATCGTTTCTGCTTTTATTCTCTTGTAAAAAAGATTATGCCCCTGGTTATTCATATGAACATCATCAAAATCATAAAAGGTCGCGATCGACCCGTCTCCATTTGCAACCGTACTCCAAAAGTCTACTGACTTACTTCCAAACCTGCTGGTGATCCAATCACGCATTGCAATTAAATTAGCTATCTGTGCCCCTGACATATTATTCCTGGGCTGGGTTGTTGTTACCCAAACAGGAACGTTGGCAGAATCAGCAAGATGCATCGCTCTTTCAAAATTGGCCTGTTGTTCAGCGACTGTATAATCGTTTGCAGCATCATTCGATGGCATATTAATAATAAGCGCATCGGGATGAAGATCCAATGCTGCTGTTATATTAAAAGAACTATTTGGTGACGGGCGATTTGCAGGCGGAACAAAACCAGTTGGACATAAATTCTGGTAAGTGGTAAATCCCGGAATTCCGAGGTTATAGATAATGTTGTTAGCATTTTTTCTCAATAAATATGCAGTATACCTGCCAACCCATGAACTATCGTATACAGTAGCACCTGTACCATATGCGGTCGAAGAACCAAGCACCACAACGGTCCATACATGGTTACAATTAACGACATCAGAATCATTTGCAAGTGCTTTGCCTGCAAATAAAAAACTGAGACTAATAAAAAGGATGAGGCGGGTAAATAAACTACGCATATCAGGTGGTTTTCTTGTGTTTAATAAGTTAGAGTTCTATCGGTTAATATTTATACGATTTATAAAATCCAGTGGATTTTAGCAATGATATGATGGATCAAATTCGGCGGCGGGATTACAGGGTATTGGAAAATATTAAGTTATAAAAGGATACTTAGAGCTAGTCTGCTAAACATTAGTTGGTAATCAGACTACAAACATAATAAACTTAAATACTTTTTTTTCAAAAAAATCGACAAACCGGTTGTTTCACTCAAAAATAAAAAGCGACATAATCCTAAAAGAGCCGCCTTTAAAAGGCGGCTTTTTTAAAAGCGCTGATTTTTCTATAGTTTAACCAGTTTTACGACCCGGTGCTTATCTCCCTGGATAATCTCCCCGATGTAAATACCTTTTGTGTAATTAGCCCCGATCGATATTACCTGACCAGGAATAACTACAGGTTTTATTTCAATTATTTTACTACTTATATCTGTAAGCCTTAAATATATTGGTGTATTCTTGTCATTACTTGTGATCACCAGTTTAAAATCATTGTAAGTAGGATTTGGCATCACTTTTATTTCAAGGTCTTTAGCCAGTGGCTCCTCTTCTGTTTTAACAGCAGGCGTATTATTTCCTTTGCCAACTATATTTCCTTGTTTAGCGCCGGCACAAGCAGGCAGGTTAATATTCAGTGTTCTGGTAGAGGTACCATTAGCACAGTTGTTTACACCAATTGCAGTGACTGCTCCGGCAGTTGCAGTTTGAGGATAATTCACAACAATACTTGTAGAACCCTGTCCGCTTACAATTGTAGCGCCGGCCGGAACTGCCCATAATATTGAAGTTGCATTTGTTGGTAATGCAGCAACAGAATAACCATATTGGCGATTTGGACAAGTAGCGAGCACTGTGGTTGATATACCTCCCGGAACTGATGGTAATTTTCTTGTTAACGTAAGTGAGCCGGTAGCCGTGCTTCCGCAATTTGCATCTGCCCTGGCTGTAATACTGCCTGTTGTAAAAGCAGAAGTATAAGTAACGATGATTATTGTATCGTTTATACCAGCACCATTTGGATGCGTAGCAGTAGCTCCTGTTGCAGGTATTGTCCATGTATAGCTGGTAGCATTTGCTATCGGCTTAATTGTATAGGTAGCACCGGGGGTACCGATCCATGGGCAAGGGTCTGTAGGTCCCGTGATCGTTGGCTTGGTTACCGGAACAAGTGTTTTTATTACCAACGCTCTTGCCGCCCCGGTTCCGCATCCATTTGTTGCTGAAACAGAGATTGTTCCGGTAGCAAATGAAGCAATGTATGTTACAGATATAACCGTATCGTTGGCGCCAGAACCCGCAGGGTGAGTAGCATTAGCTCCTGAAGGTAACACCCAATTGTATGAAGTTGCATTGGCAACTTTTGGAATTGTATAAGTAGCTGTTGTTGCAGTTCCAACAATGCCACATGGGTTTGTAAGACCGGTGATCGAACCTGGTGTTGCAGGTGCACCATTCTTTAAAACAGAAAGCGTTCTTGCTGCACTTGGTACACATCCTGCAGATTGTACAGAGATGTTTGTTGCTGATACAAAACTATTGTCGAATGATACAGTAATGATCGTATCGTTAACACCAGCACCACCCGGGTGAGATGTTATGGTTGCACCAGCCGGCACATTCCATATATAAGAGGATGCATTTGATACCTGCCTTATAGTATAGGTTGCCAGGTTTGTTGTACCAATGAACAAACATGCATTTGTTGGACCTGTTATTGCTCCCGGTGTTGAACTTGTAGTTGTTGCAACACTCAATGATTTATCTGCACTGGCAGAACAGTTGGAAATAGATTTTACTTTGATTGATGATGTGGTAAAACCTGCCCCAAACGTAACCGTTATACTTGTTGTTCCCTGGCCACTTACTAAATTAACATTAGCTGGTAATGTCCATAAATATGAAGTTGCATTGGCAACCGGGGCAATGGAATAAATTACCTGCGTATTTGTTCCAAGATACTGGCAGGCATTAACAACACCAGATATAGTTGAAGGTGCAGCAGGAACCACTTTGGAAACAGTAAGTGATCTTGGAGCCCTGCTTCCGCAATTTGCATCTGCTGTTACTTTTATACTTCCCGAAATAAATGAATTGGTATAACTAACCTGTACACTTGTGGTACCCTGGCCACTCACAATGTTTGCACCAATTGGCATGGTCCAGGTATATGAAGTTGCATTTGCAACTGCTGCAATAGAATAAGTAGCATTTGTTGGCTGATCAATAAACGGACAAACATCAGTAGGTCCTGTTATTGCTCCCGGTATAGCAGGAATTGTTTTTGAAATAACCAAAGTTGTAGGTGAACTATTGGTACAGAATCCTCCCAATACTTTAATTGTATCCACATTTCCTAAACTACTATTAAAGCTTACCGCTATACTTGTAGTTCCCTGTCCTGAAACAATTGTAGCACCTGCAGGAACGGTCCATACATATATGGTGGCATTTGCCAAAGGCGCTATAGAGTAAACAGCATTATTTGCAGTTCCAACAAGATCACATACGCTTGTTGGCCCTGAGATAGGACCGGCTTTTGGTACAATTGGAAGAACACTGGCATTAATTATATTAGATGTTGCCGTTACACCATCAGCACAGACAGTATTAGCTGTCACTACGCAACTGATAGCATCATTGTTTAATAACGTTGTAGTAGTATAAATTGAAGAAGTTGCACCATTGATATTCATTCCATTCTTTTTCCATTGATAAGTTGGTGCTGTACCACCCCTGATCGTATTAGCTGTAAAAGTTACAGGAGATCCTGAACAACTTGCAACGGACTGGCTTGATGCAATAGTAATTACCGGCACGCAAATAACCGGTGGTTTTGTGATCTTAATATCAACAACAGAAATATATCCAAATGCATCTGCAGGATCAACAGTGATATCAAATGTCATTTCCGTTTTTTCGGTAAATGTAAATGTAGCCCCGTTGTTATAGTTTGTATTATTCTTACCATCATATTGCAGCGTTGAAGATGGATCATCGTCGCGTCTTATTCTTATAATACGGTCGTCTGAAACGCCGCTTCTTGTTCCCCAGAATTTTACAGTATACTGTTTTGTAGAATCAAGCCCGGTTATTTTCCATTTACCGTTGGTTGTACTTGGATGTGCGAATGCATAATCAGTAGTTGCAGTAGAAGGATAATCACCCACATCACCGATAGTATTTCCTGTACTTGTACCAGGCCCTGCCAGGTTGAAAGTTCCATCGATACGATTTATAATACTAAGGCTTATTGTTGAAGCCGTATTACCTGTTGTAATTGCATTTGTAACTTTTGTTCCTGGTAATCCATCAGCAACATTGTTCCAGTATTTACCACCTGCATCAGCGCCAACTGTTGAAGTAGGTCCAAAATCAAACAATACCCTTGTATTAACAACAACATTCACATCAATTCCTGCAACGGCGCTACTATCATCTGTTACATCCAAATGAAATACATAAACACCTTCAACGAGATTGCTTATAGGTGTAATTGCATTGTTGGGAAACTGTATGCCGGCTGTGGTTGGCCCTGATACCTGCGTCCATTGATAAGCAGTAATACTACCATCATCATCACTTGAAGGACTGCCATCAAGCGTACCGGTCGTTCCCGGTAATGATACATTCACATCATTAGCCCTTGGAATAGGCAGTAAATTATTTGCCAATGCACGGGATGTCCTGGTGATATCAATAACCCCAATATATCCAAATGCACTTCCTGCTTTTACACGTATGTCAAATGTCATTTCAGTTTTTGAGAAGAAAGTAAAAACTGCTGCATTACTGTAAATAGTATTATTTGTTGCATTGTATTCCTGCCATGTTGTTTGATCAGCACGTTTTATCTGGATGATACGATCATCTGCCACAGTTCTTGAGCCCCAGAATTTTACAGTGTATTGTTTCGTAGGGTCCAGGCCAGTTATTTTCCATTGGCCGTTTGTTGCGCTTGGTTCTGCAAATGCAAAATCAGTTGTAGCCGTTGCAGGATAATCTCCCACAGCACCTGTTGTATTACCAGTATTGGTTCCCGGGCCGGCAACATTAAATGTACCATCAATCCTGTTCACCACGGTTAACCCAATGGTAGTAGCTGCATTTGTTGTGGTAACCGCATTCGAAAGCCTTACGCCAGGTTGCGCTATAGAAATATTATTCCAGTAATAACCGTTTCCATCAGGAGAAGCTGTTGCGTCAGGACCAAAATCAATTAATATCCTGCTGCTTACGATCACATTTACGGTATCAGCGCCGGTATTGGAACCATTGTCGGTTGAAGTAAGCGAAAATGAATACCTGCCCTCTGTCAGATTATTAATGGCGGTCGTTACATTATTCGGAGAAGCAATTACCGGGCTTGAGCCAGCGGGGCTTGATACCAATTGCCATAAATAACTTGTAACAATTCCACCGAGAGAACTGAATGTTCCACTACCATTTAGTGTAACCGTTGTTGTTGGAATGGTAATAGAGACATCATTGCCGGCTCTTACAACAAGTGTTTGTACTACGCGATTGCACAATGAATCCAATATCGTTTCCGCAGCCATCCTATGATAAAAAAGATCGTGACCATGGTTATTTACGTGTGCATAATCATAAGCGTAAAAAGAATTGATAGAACCATCTGAATTCGCAACATTGGTCCAAAAATCAACAGCTTTATCTCCAAATCTTGTATAGGTCCAGTCACGCATTGTTGTCAAAAGATTGATCTCTGCTGCCGACATATTATTTCGTGGCTGCGTTGTAGTTACCCACACCGGAATATTTGCAGAATCTGCCAGGTGCATGGTTCGCTCATAATTTGCCTGTTGCTCGGCAACCGTATAATCATTTGCTGCATCATTGGTTGGCATATTAATAATGATCGCATCAGGATGAAGTGCTAAGGCCTGTGTTATATTAAAGGAATTATCAGGGCTCGGACGATTCGCTGGTGGAACAAAACCTGTCGGGCATAAATTCTGGTAAGTTGTAAATCCTGGTATACCAAGATTGTATACTATATTTGATGAGTTCTTACGTTTTACATAAGCTGTAAACTTACCTACCCAGGAACTATCGTAAGTAGTAGCCCCATAGCCATAAGCAGAAGATGAACCGAGGACTACAATGGTCCATGCATGATTACAGTTCACAATATCAGAATCATTCGCAGAAGCTTTTCCTGCAAACAACAGCATAATAGAAACGATTAATGTAAACCGGGTAAAAAGGTTAGGCATGTGTAATGATTTTCTCTTTTCTTAAATTAGTTAATGGCATTAGTTATCGACTATAATAGCAAAAAATCCATGGGATTTAATGATTATAGTATTGGATTAATACTAATTATGGATTACAAGTGGATTGGAAAATGTTGATTTATAACAGGATACTTAGGGGGTAAGCTGCATCACTATGTCTACAAATTCAAGTACAAACATAGTTAATTTTTCCATATTTTTTTTTATTTTTTCCAAAAGGATGCTCTCAATTTCCAGGAAGAAGTAAAATTATTTCAATGTTATTTCATTAAGTATAAACTGTTTTTGTAAAAATCTGATTATTAACACATTACTTAATCATTACTGTATTAAGGTATTTTATTAGTCTTATTTAATTTAAAATAATTGCTTAAAAACAAAAGACTTATAAATGCCAAGTGCCCAAATGGAGCTATATCCATAATAAGCCAATTCATAAAATGAAATGAGAGCAACAGAAGTGCGAGCCATTTATCAAAACGCTTTGTAAAAAAGCCAATGCAGGTAGCTAGTTCTATAAAGAATGAACCTAAGTACAAAGTATACCCAACTTTCGGATGGGCGATCAGGTATAAATTAATATTGGTTCTTACACCAGTATTATCCTCTATAAAATAAGCACTGAACTGGCTGCTTAACATATGACTAAAATGCGCCGGGTCCGATAATGAACCATTAAAAAATTTTAACCAGGCCGCAGAAAGATAAAAGAAAAGGAGAAAATAACGAACAGCATCAAACGCAAAATGCTTATTGATGTCTTTTTTAAAAATAAAAGGAATAAACACAACAAAAAATCCAACCTGATAATTTCTATGTGTAAGGTACCCCATGAGAAAAGTATAAAACAGGAACAACAATAAAAAAAGCAATAGCGCCATTTTATTATTATATGGATTGCGGATAAACAACAGTAAGAGTAATACTATTAAGGCATCTAGGAAAATTCCAAGCCAATAATGTCCTGTTATGAATTGAGGTAGTTTCAAACCATAAATAAGCCAGAATGCAGGATCGGGTCCCAGGTCAAAAAAACGATCTCCGTTCAAAGATGAAAAGCTTACGCCGGAAAAAATGAATAATGCATACTCGAACAGTACAACAAAGAATAATATTCTGAGTTGTGCCGTGTATCTTTTATCTGGAATTGTATTTAGCATTTACAAAAAGCTGGTTTTATAAATGCTGGCAGAGTCTTTTATAGTAACAGCATTGTTTTCAAAAATAAGATCGTATTGAAACAATTCTACCGTTGCGCCAGGCGGTATTGTATACCCGGCAAAGTGAATATACCAAAACGGCCATTGATCCAAACCCGATTTATCGGGCGTTAACCTTGAGGATAAAAATTCTTTTTTCTCCTTATCCAAAACTCTTTGATCTAAATAATTATCCATGAAAAGTACATCATGATTCTTTTTATAGCGGCAATAGTTGATAAGTGTTTCTTCTAAAAAGTCTTTTTTCCAGTATAGATGTTGTGTTATAGGTACAATTGCTCCATTTACTTTAACTGAATAAGCAGAAGCTGTATATTTTTTAGTAAAATCAATGGCAAACATGCTGTTGTAAGGAAAAAAAACTGCATCCATTTTTTTGTAAAAGAAAACTACATAGCAACAAATAAAGATCCCGACAAACAGGAATCCTGGTTTGGAATGATTAAAAAGTTTATATAAAAAAGACTGTCTCATTAAATTTTTATGATCTCTGAAGTTTTAGCAGGCAAAGAAAATTGTGTTTTAAACCCGGCCAGCAAATAAAGGAACACAATACAATATGCAATAGAACTTATAATAGCTGCTGCCCAGGCACCATAGTGTGGCACCAGCCATGAATCAAATCCCATCACCAGAACAAGCCCGATAATATCTCCGAAAAGTATCTTCTTAATATTTCCTTTGCCAATGTATACAGCATTTATCAAAGTAAGTATTCCCAGGCAAACAAAACCTGGCAACAGGATCAACATAAAAGGAAACATATCTTTAAAATCATCTCCAAATAAGAATGGGAATACAATTTTGCCCGTCAGCCCGATCAGCACGGCAACTGCACATAATAATAAAATATACGGCTTCATCATTTTTTTCCATTCTGCAAACGAACTGCCTACCGTTTCAGAAGAAATGAATGGCAACAAAGTAGAACTGATGACCGATGAGAAGTATAAAAAATACTGTCCTATTTTTCCGCACTGTACATAATTGCCCAGGGTTGTATTGCCTGTATATTTTTCCACGAAAAAATTATCTATTCGTAAAAAAGCAAAATAGATCAATGATGAGATCATGATATAAATTCCTTTCCGGGCGAACACGTTCCAGCTTACAGCAACGCTTACCTGTGAAAAGTTTGGACGACTTAATACCCACATCAGCATTCCCTGCAAAAAAAATAGCAGGGCATAAGCAAGTTCTACATGTTGCACATTAACATCACTGCCCGGTTTTACAAAAAAAAGCAGGTAAACCAGGAAACTTATATTGGTAACACAAAGAATAATATTTTGCTGGTTGAATTTTTTCAACGCTGATAATATTCCCTGGTAAAATATGAGCAACAAATTTCCTATGCTGAATAAGATGATTGAAAAAGCAGGCTGCTTAAAATAATTATTTGAGAATGGCAAAACAACCAACCCATAAAAAAGTATGATGGCAGTAAATAATAAAACTGCTTTAAAAAGCATCCTGTGTATAACCGGGAGCAATTTGGGTTCCTGTGAAAGCAATGCGATAGCAGCATAGTCGAGGCCTGCACTGAAAATGAAAACGATAAAATTCAAAACATACAGCTCATTAAAGTAAGTACCGCTGCCTGCGGCCCCTAATAACCTTACAATAAAAATATTGACGAGAAAAACAACAACATGATTCAGCAATTTGCCAATAACATTGTGTTTTAATATTTTGGCGATGTCAATCATGTTGAGTTCTGAATTATGAATTCTGAGTGTGTAATTATAAATTGCCGGCCATTTTTATACAACGCAGATTAAAATCATGAAAGTTGTTCAATTTAATTGAATCCCATTCAGAATTCAGAACTCAGAATTCTGAATTATTTCAGGCTATTGATAATTGTTGCAAATTCTGCAGCTACGAGGCTCGCCCCTCCTACCAGTCCTCCATCTACGTCGGGTTTTGAAAATATTTCTGCAGCATTGGCACCTTTTACACTACCGCCATATAATATCGAAATAGAATTGGCAATATTATTTCCATATTGAGTTGCCATAACGTTACGGATATGAGCATGCATTTCCTGGGCCTGGTCGCTGCTGGCAGTTCTGCCCGTACCAATTGCCCAGATCGGTTCATAGGCAATGACAAAATCTTTCATCTGTTCCTTACTTAAATGGAACAGGCTTTCTTTCAATTGTGTTTCAACATAACTGTTTTGCGTACCAGCTTCACGTATACTCAGTGGTTCGCCACAACAGAATATTGTTTTCAAATTGTTCTCA
The DNA here is from genome assembly GCA_047601875.1 of Ferruginibacter sp. GTDB lineage: Bacteria > Bacteroidota > Bacteroidia > Chitinophagales > Chitinophagaceae > Ferruginibacter. Next base: position 5,435,635 of record JASGIL010000001.1, read on the forward strand.
AAAGCCCTGTTCACTTTTTCAGAAAGAATACTGTTTGTTTCTCCGTAATATTCCCTTCTTTCGCTATGGCCAATAATAACGTATCTGATCCCGATACTATCCAGCATTTCTGCGCTGACCTCCCCGGTATAAGCGCCGTTCTTTGTAGCTGCACAGTTTTGTGCTGCAACAAATACATTTGTTTTACTCTTTAATTTATCCTGGATCCTGGTAAGATATGGAAACGGAACTGCAAAAACAGCAAGCTGGTTGTTACCAACAGAATGTTCAGTTGCAAGAAGTTCATCAATCAGTTTTTCGCCCTGTGCCAGGGTAAGATTCATTTTCCAGTTTGCTGCTGCTATTTGTTTGCGCATGGTATTATTGATTTGATAAATAAAGTTGTTTAAGTATTTCCGTTTCTTTCTCCGTAAGTTTTTGTTGTTTCATTTTTTTCCAGTTCTCAATATCTTTCAAGGCCTTTTCAAAAATATAACGCTCATTTCCCCACGAAAAATTCTCAATATATTTTGAAGGAACTTGTTGCCCAAATATATTACAACAAACGCCAACCACCGTTCCTGTATTGAAAGAAGTATTGATGGCTGCACGACTGTAATCCCCCATTAATAAACCTGCCTTATTGCCTGCAACAATGGCCTTCATGTTTTTATTCAAATAATATTTTACATCCCCGCCTGTATTTTTCACATTACTGTTGCTTGTGCCTGCACCGAGGTTGCACCAGGCTCCTATGATGCTATCGCCCAGGTAACCATCATGCGCTTTATTGCTGTATTCAAAGAAGACTGAGTTTTTAATTTCCCCTCCCGCAACACAATATGGCCCCACAGTAGTGGCACCATAAATTTTACTGCCCATTTTTAATACAGCTTGTTCCCCCAATGAAAACGGCCCACGAACCAGGCAGCCTTCCATAACAACGGCATTTTTCCCGATATAGATCGGCCCTGTTGAAGCATTCAAAATACTGTGTTCAACAACCGCTCCTTCTTCAATAAAAATTTGTGCTTCATTCATGCAACGGTTTGTTGCCGAGATCGGTTGTGACCTCCTGTTTTCTGTCAGCAGATTAAAATCATGTCTTGTGGCCCAGTCATTATACTGGAATATATGCCATGGATGATGAAGTATCCTTATTTCCGCATTATCGAACATAGATATCCTGTCGCCTGCTGCTTTTAAAATAGCCTGGAAATTTTTCGGGGTTGGTATAATATCGGCATGTATATGTAATTCACCTCCGGTAAGGTCCTCATAATTTGTATATATCCTTTCACCTGTTAACAGCTCCCATTTTTCTTTGATCGTGAGGATCCCGATCCTTATATCTGCAACATGCCTTGTTTGTGTAAATGGAAAAAGTTGCTCACGGCATTTTCTATCATCTAAAAATATATTCATCTGCGATAAAAGTACTAATAAGCGGTTGAATATTGAACATGATGCATGGAATTTTGAATATAGAAGGAATAAAGTCTTTTAATCCTGTATTCAAATTTTTTTTGAGGCAAAATAAATAATTAGTAAGATATAAATGTTGACAGAGGTTTTATTTAGACTCAATTATCGTATCAATACAATCGTTCCTTTAATCGACTTTACAGTTTCGCCGCTTAATTGATATGTACAGGCGTACAAATATGCATTTTCATCCTGCGGGATGCCCTTATATTTTCCATCCCAACCATTATTGGCATCTGTGGTTTGAAAAATAACTTGCCCCCAACGGTTCATGATCGTAAGATGATACTGCAATAATTTTCCTTCAACAATCGGTTTCAACCAATCATTCGTTCCATCATTGTTGGGTGTAAAAGCTGTGGGCATGAAAAATCCTTTAAGACATAGCTTTTGTGTTACAAGTATGGTATCGCTACCTGAGCAACCGTTTGTTGATACATCCAACCAATATTTACCTGGCTGCTTAATAATGATTGAAGCCGTTGTAGCCCCGGTATTCCATAAGTAATTGTCGTATGCTCCGGTTGATTTGAGTTCAATTTTACCATATTTGCAAACCGCAGTATCCACTTGTAAAAAATCAGCTGGTTTAAGCGATCCATCAACCGTTATAACAATTGAATTGGAAATGGCATTGGGATCGGTAACACAATTTGAATTGCTGGTAAGCAAGCAACGAACAACGTCTCCATCGCCCGGTATGCGCAAGTCTATGGCAGGATTGTTATCCGCTACATTCAATCCATTCACCTGCCATTGGTAGATGGGTGCAGTTCCTTCATCTACCGGTGTGGCAATGAAATGAATTGTTTCTCCCGGGCATATAACTGTTGTATCGGCAGTAATACTAACCGATGGCAATTCCGGTATGCCGGGAAAATTCAGTTTTACGAGGGTGATATCGTTTGAAGAACTATGATTGCCTGATATATCAACATCATTGGAGCTTGTTGTACCACAAAGAAGATAACCGCCATCTGTTGTTATTACTATTCTTGCAGCTCCGTCAATACCAGTACCCCCTACGGTTCGTTGCCATTCTTTATTACCTGCGTTATCAAGCTTGAGCACCCAGATATCATCCGTTCCTTTGTTTCTGCAAATATCACCATCGGCAGACCTGGTTTGAGCCGCAATGATATAACCGCCATCCGCTGTTACCTGGATGTCAGTAGGATAATCATTATCAGTTCCACCAAAATTTCTTTCCCATTGCATTGCGCCATTTGCACCTGTTTTTACAATATATATATCCATTGAACTTATATTGTTATCGCCGGCTATTATATATCCGCCATCATTGGTTTGAAGCGGATTACCTATTAATCCCACGGGCATGCAATTTTGCCATTGAATGTTACCTGCATTACCCAGCTTAACATTCCATCCACTGCCGATTGGATTTATGCAACTGATATCACCATCGTCCGATTCAGATAACCCGGTAAAAAAATAACCGCCGTCCGAAGTGGCGATCATATGTGTAATATGATCAGACGCTGTACCTCCGTAACATCGCTGCCAAAGTACGTTTCCATTGATATCAACTTTTATTAACCATATATCATCATCGCTTCCTCCGTGCCAGTTTGTAACGTCTCCATCCTGTGAATCTGTTCTGCCGCCAACGAGGTAATTGCCGTCTGAACCTGCTGTCAATGTCTCTCCCCAATCAGTGTTGCTTCCACCAAAGCATTTTTGCCACTGCAAAACACCTGTGGCAGTTATCTTTACCAGCCAAACATCTTCCATACCATGATTGCCGGTTACATCTCCATCGTTGGATGCAGTACGCCCGGTAAACATGTATCCGCCATCTGGAGTTTGTAATATTGAGCCTGTTCCATCAACTCCTGTTCCTCCATAGCATTTTTTCCATTGTATATTTCCTGTAACATCAAATTTGATAACCCATATATCAGCCATGCCATGATTTCCTGTTATATCAGCATTCGTTGAGACCGTGGTAACACAAGCAATATATCCTCCGTCTGATGTTGGTATAAAATCTTCTCCTACCAAACCAGTTGCTTCACCTGCAGTTCCACCATAGCATTTTTGCCACTGTATTGCAGGCGGCACCTGTGCTGCTGGATTGAGACAGAAGAATAACAATATGATCGGAAAAAATTTTTTCACCTCTATAAAGGTATCTAATTCCTTTATGGTAATTATTAAAATGCAAAGGATGAGAGCCAGGTTCATGCCCTGGTAACACTTTTTACAGGATACCATCGCAAGCTATTACTATAATTTTTTCCCGGGCATTTTTTAAGATGACATTTGAATGATCTAAAAGAACATCGAACAAGGAACACGGAATTTTGAATATTGAAGTTTTAAAACTTCGTAATTACTCGTTACGTGCTCATTATTCTGTACTCAAAAAAAATCCCCCCGGAAAACCAGGAGGATCTTAAAGTATAGCCATGAAAAACAAACTTTAAATAAGGATAACCTTATTAAATTATTTCCCTTTTTTTTCGTAACGTTTTTTGAATTTATCAATACGGCCCGCTGTATCTACCAATACATTTTTACCTGTATAAAAAGGATGTGATGTATTTGAAATTTCCAATTTAACTACTGGATATTCATTACCATCTTCCCACAAAATAGTTTCTGAACTGTGCGCAGTAGAGCGGCTTAAAAAAGTAGTACCATTACTCATATCCTTGAAAACTACTTTCTTGTAATTTGTAGGATGAATGCCTTGTTTCATATTATTTTTGTTTTACATACGGATTTGGCCGTACAGTTTTAAAATGCGAAACTACGAAAACTTAGTCAATTGACAATGGACAATTGACAATTGATAATTTTTTATATGCGAAGCGTATTTAATAAGCAGCGGGCCTAAATCCAGTGGGATTGCCAACTATTAATTGTCCAGTGTCAATTGAAGTCAGTTTTTCATATTTACATACTGCATAGCAATGCCCAGCGACCATGTTTTACTTAACTGGATCACTTCCTGCAAATCATCGATCTTTTTACCGGTAACCCTGATAATATCGTCCATAATGGCTGCCTGTACTTTTAAACCGCTGTCTTTTATGAGTTTTACGATCTTCTTGGCGTCTTCCTGCTTAATACCATTCCGTACAGGCACTTCTTTTTTTGTAATTTTTCCGCTCGGATAAGCCTCTTTACTCAGATCATATACTTCTGCTGCCAATCCCTGTTTCATGCTCCTGCTGATCAAAACATCAACGATCTGCTGGATCTTCATATCGCTATCTGCTTCAAGGTTTACCTTAAATTCCTTTTTATTAAGATCGATCACTACATGCGATCCTTTAAAATCAAAACGATTGGTAATTTCTTTATTCACTACATTAACTGCATTGTCTAAAGTTTGCAGGTCAACTTTGCTAACAAGATCAAATGAAGGCATAGAATAATTTTTCACAAAGATAATCTGAAACGTTTAAAGGTTGAAAACGTTTAAGTCGTTTAAAGCTGGTTGCCCACTTAAACGACTTAAACGATATCAAACCTTAAATGTTTTAATTCCCCGACTTCACCCTATTCTGCTCATCACCTGCTCCTCCCGTCCTTCTTTTTTGAGCTCCTTTAATAGGTTTCCCAAAACGATAGTTGAAACTGATTGTCGCCACCCTGTTATCATTGTATTGCCTGAAACCTGCTTCTGTATTTTGAAAATTGATCCTTCCCCTTGCCGTTCTTGGCCCGTATATATCTCTTATTGATAATTTTATTGAAGCTTTGTTTTTAAGGATATCTTTTTTTACGCCGAGATCAACCTGGCTCATAGAACGGATCATGATCTGCCCTTCCAGCGATCTTGACATATAAAAACCAGAAACTTCAGCACTCCATCCTTTTTTAAATGAAAACTGGTTATTCAAATTTGCCCTGAAAGTGTTTCCATGTATATTGATCCTTTGATCATACAATGTACCTTTGAATTGCTGGTAATTTCCTTCAGCATATACCATCAGATTCCACCATTTCACAATTTTGATCTGTGCATTCAAAGACAAACTAAGATTATCTGTATGACCATAATTCCCTTGCATTACAATGGTAGAGATGCTATCAGTTGGTTCATTGTTCTGCCTGAAAGTTTCATTAAAAAGATCTTTCGTATTGGTATAGTTGAATGTTGTTGTCAGGAATTGATTATAGGTATGTGATAACTCAAACACATTCGAATACATTGGTCTTAAAAAAGGGTTACCCTCACCGTAAGTATATTTATCCAGGAAGAATAAAAATGGATTCAGGTCCTCATAGTCGGGTCTTTCTATACGGCGACCAAATGAAAATCCAAATTGATTCTTATCATTCGCATTGTAGTTTACATAAGTAGTCGGAAAGGCATTGGTATAAGATTTCTTAAAAGTTGAATCAAGATCCCTGCGGAACTCATTACCGAACTGGTGGCCATTGTAATTGGTATTCTCAACACGCAAACCAACCTGCACTTCCCATTTTTTCATTGTTTTACTGAAGTTGATATAAGCTGCATTCACATTCTCGTTATATTGAAAACGATTTGTTTTTTTAATATCAACTGTTTTTATCTCATTAACAACATTAAAATAATCTGCTGTATTATCGGTTGTAACATAACTGAACTTTAAACCTGCATCCATTTTTATTCCTTTCTTCAACGATTGTGTGTAGTCAGTTTTTGCAGAATAAATTTTAATATCAGAAGGCAGTTCACCTACAAGCCTGTCGCTATACCGCTCACTCCAATTGGCATTGTAAATAATATTATCAAATTGCTGGTCCTTGTCAGATTTATATTGCAGGAAATCAACGTCAGCGGTTAGCTGCCGGCCGGTTGAATCAAAATTATGTTGAAAGTTAAGGTTAACAGCAGCGTTTCTCCATTTACTATCTTCAAACCTTGTTGCTGTAACAATTGAATCTAAAATGCCAGCGCTGTTTCTTGGATAACTGAAACTATTACCCGTTTCGCTTGCAGGCGTGGTATAACCTGTAAGTACGATTCCAACTGTTGTTTTTTTGCTGGCATAAAAATCGAGCCCAACCTTTGCATTGAAATTATAGTTCTCTCTCTTCTTTGAAGTGTTCTGCGAAAAGATGGCTTTTAATGATTTATCATCATTCGTATACCTGCGTGAGATATCCAGTTGCTGGAAATTTTTTCTATAGTTACCACTTACTGTAGTAAATAAATTGATTTTACCTGTCCTGTAATTCAAATTTAGGCTGTTATTTGTTTTTGAATAAACACCTTGTCCATAAGCAAGTGCTGCAGATCCATTCAATCCTTTTTGTTTGTTCTTTTTTGTTTTGATGTTTATAATGCCTGAATTACCCGATGCATCATATTTAGCTGATGGGTTAGTCATTATTTCTATCTGTTCAAGATTGGATGATGGTAAACTGCGTAAAAAATTCGCAAGGTCTGTTGAACTCATATAGGTTTGTTTACCATCGATCATGATGATAACACCTTGTTTTCCTTTAAGATTGATATTATCATCTTTATCTACAGTAACTCCCGGCGCTTTTTCCAATACTTCCATGGCAGTACTTCCTGTGTTCGTTATCAGCGCATCGGGGTTAATGATCGTTTTGTCCAGCTTTCTTTCGATGAATTGCTTTTTGGAAGTAACAGTAACCTCTCCCAGGTTTTTACTTATGGGTACCAGCTGCAATGTTTCTGTTTGAGCAAATGTATTGGCTGAATCAATGGTAATGGCTTTACTGTAAACCTTGCTATGCCCAATTGAAGTTGCCAAAACGATATAACCTCCGTTTTTTACGTTCTCAAATAAAAAATTCCCGTCTTTGTCTGTAAGGGAAGTTTTCACAAGGGAAGAATCTTTTGATCTTAATAAAGAGATGGTGGCAGCATCAATGATCTTTTGATTGCCACCATCTTTAATATTCCCGGAAATTTTGCCTCCGCTTTGAGCGAATCCGCAAAAACTAAAACTGGCTAAAGCCAGCGTGGTTAAAAATTTTTTCATGACTATACTTTTGAGTTTTAATGGCTGTGTAGTTCTATACTTTATTAACTACTTCTCAAAAGTAGGTACTTTGTTTTGCATAGTACATTGTTTTGTACTAACCGGCAAAATTTAAGGATGACTGGCATTTTTTACATGAAAACAAAAAAAGTGGCATTAAGCCACTTTTAAATTTTATATGAATCAAACTTAGAATTGTTTAGTCCGGATCCTGTTTGGTCATTTTTGCTATTATTACCAATATTACCCCGGTTAACGCAAGTAAAATTGCTATGATCTCAGCCTGCGTTAAATTAACCCCCAATACCAGGTAAACTTTATTAACCCTGATCATTTCTACAAAAAACCTTTCAAATCCATTTAAAATAAGATAAATACCGAACATCATGAGGGGCCTGGTTATAGATCTTCGTATTGCCCACATAAACAAAAATAACAGGCTACAGATGATCCATTCGTAAAGTGGCGTTGGAAAAACAGGTAGCGGTAAAACCCGGTTGTGCTCATCCGTAATACCTGGCATCAGGATCCCATCCTTGTTCACATTCTGAGGATAAGGATAAGCAAAAAACCATTTGGGCAAAAACGATGGCCCTTTTATAGATTTATGTGGGACCGCATCTAAACCCGGATAGGTCCTGTCGGTAACATAAGAGGATTTATTATTCTCAGTTACTTTTCCTTCCAAAAAATAAGAAGCATTCGCTTGTAATTTATTTTCAAAATCGCCTGGTTGAGCAAGGCTTATTTTACCGGAAGCATCGCTTGTATAGGCGCTGTTATAAATACCCCAGTCACCATCTCCGGAAACCTGGCAACCAATACGACCAACGGCATAAGCTATCATGATTGCCGGGGCAGCAGCATCAACTAAATGTTTTATCCTAATTCCCTTTTTAGCTGCATACCAGCAAATTGCAATTGCGGCCAGGATTAAGCCCCCATAAAAAGTAAGGCCCGTAGGAGAAAATAACCTATCAATTGGATGTGCGATAAAATCATCCCAATTCTCGAAATTATCAAAAAGCTTTGCTCCAAGGATACCAAATATCAATCCCAGGATAACAATATCACCTACCCTGTCGTGTGGCCAGATCCTTACAGTTCTGCGTTCTGGTTCTTTTAATTTTTGTTTGTTCTTATCCCACCATTTTAAACCTGCCAGCACTAATCCAAGGAGAATACCGCCAACAATATTTCCATCTTTTGAAAATATGTATTCCTGTGCAGTAATAGCTTCTGGTTTGCTAAAGAACAAGCCAACCAGTTTGTAGCCAAATAAAAATCCGATGAGTCCATTAACAAGTAAGTCGATGATAGATGCAGGCTGTCCTACCGTGATCATTTCTTCCCTTGGCAATAATAAACCAAGCTTCTCTTTTCTTTTTAGTTCTGAAGAAAAAACAATTGCTGCAGCAATGAATGAGAAAGCAACAAACAATCCGAAAGTATTTAAAAAACTAAGCGCCTGCCATTTTACGCCGAACCAATCCTTGAAGACATAGTATAAATTGGGATACATTATATTGGGTTAAGTGTGGGATTTTGAGATTGCAATATACTTCTAAATATTTTCCCGCAGATTAAAGGCGATTTAATACACGCAGATTTAAGTTGATTTTAAATCAAATAGAACCTGGTGGAAAAACATACAGGACAAAAAAATCCTCCTGTACATTGCTGTAACAGGAGGATCAATATTTTTTATAATTAATTACAATGCATGTTAAATGCGCTGATCAAGTTATCTGCGATCATTTGCGCACTTCTTCCTTCTATCATATGACGCTCTATCATATGTACAAGCTTTCCATCTTTAAATAATGCAATTGCAGGTGATGAAGGTGGATAAGGCATTAAATGCTCTCTTACTTTATTCACAGCTTCAATATCAAAACCTGCAAAACTTGTTGTGATATGATCCGGTTTTTTATTTCCTGTTAAAACCGCTCTTAATACACCTGGTCTTGCAGTACCTGCGCTACAGCCGCAAACAGAGTTGATCATGACCAGTGTGGTGCCTTTTTCACTTAAAGCTTTTTCTACATCTGCTGCAGATAATAATTCGGTAAACCCATTTTCAGTTAGCTCCTCTTTCATAGGAATAACTATTTCTTCCGGATACATATTTTTTGATTTAATTGATTTAGTAAAACACAAAATTACAACCTTAAAAATTATTATCCATCGAAATTTTTCAATACAAATTCAATTTGGAAATGTGATGATTTGGAAATTTGGAAATGATATTTAATTGCGATTTTCATTTGTTTGGAGTTTGACGTTTGGTGTTTTGAACGCCAAACTCCAAACTTTTTTATCGGAATTTATGTCGCATTAAAATGCATAAAACCGCCATTCTGTCTCTTTATTTTGTTTGAATTAGAAACTTTGGCTTACAAAACCGGGTTGGAATTTAATTTGAAGATCATGAGCCAAATAATATTTTATAAAAATTAAAATGATAAATGCCATGACACTTGTAAAAGTAAACAATCCACTTTCAAGATCTTTTGATGGTTTAATGAAAGACCTTTTCAATGAATTTCCATCAAACTTCAGCAAAGCTGTTAGAGAAGATGTATTACATTTTCCGCCGGTAAACGTCCTTGAAAAAGCAAATTCATATCAACTTGAAATTGCTGCACCTGGTTTTGAGAAAGCTGATTTTAATGTGAAGCTTGAAGAAAACATCCTTACCATTAGTACAGAAACCAAAGATGAAAAAAATGAAGAAACTGATAAGCTGATCAGGAAAGAATTCAGCTACAGATCATTTAAGCGCAGTTTTACCATCGATGAAAAAATTGATGCAACAAATATCAGCGCCAAATATGAAAATGGCATTTTGAAACTGGAATTGCCTAAAAAAGAAATTGCTAAGGCAGTTGCTAAAGAAATAAATATTCAATAAGAATATAAACGTTCATACAGTTGGTAAGCTTTTTAAAGAAAGCTGGCCTCCTCATTCATGGGGAGGCTTTTATTTTTGGTAACATTATTGATAATACTTGTAAAACTTTTTAATGAAAAACAATATCCTCTTATTCTCCTTTTTTATAATGTTGAATATTTTGTTTAGCTGTAGCAGGAAAACAACACCCAACAATACAAAAAACAGCAGTAAAACTGAAAAGGAAACTGTAGTTACAAAAAAAGATATTAAAGTAAAAACACCTGCTCCCACAGTTATTGTTGTGAATGATTCAGCTGCAAAAAAAACAGTTGATGGCAGGTATTATTATGATCTTAATGGAAAAAGATATTGGCGCAACAACAGGGATGGAAAATACTATCTCTTTAATAAATCAATGTATAATAATCCTGACTTTAAACCACAACCCTAGCAATGTAAGATGTATGATCTAAGATGTAAGATTTGAAAATACAAAAGATAATTTCTAAGCTGCTAACCCGCTAAACTTCTAAACTTATTTGTAGCCTAGTATCTTCAACATACTCTGTGCAGTCTGTTCTTTTGCATATACCCAATCAACCAGTTTTCCATTCTTATCGTGACCAATGATCACATGTTGTGGTGAAGGGATCATGCAGTGTTTGATTCCGCCATAGCCACTTATCTGGTCCTGGTAAGCACCCGTATGAAAAAAGCCAATGTATAAAGGTTCGCCGTCATCAATTTTTGGCAGGAACACTTCATTGATGTGTTCTTCCGAATCATAATAATCATGACTATCGCAGGTAATACCGCCAAGCACTACACGCTGGTATTCATTTTTCCATTTATTGATCGGCAGCATTAAAAATTTTTCTCCAATACCCCAGGTATCGGGAAGTGTTGTTATAAATGATGAATCGATCATGTACCAGGTTTCTCTATCATTTTGCCTTTTCTCACCAATAACACTATAAATATGCGCCATACTCTCTCCTACTGTATAGCTGCCAAACTCTGTAAAAATATTGGGCATGGGAACTTTATTCCTGTTACACGCAACTTTGATGTTCCTTACGATCTCATTGATCATAAACTGGTAATCGTATTCAAAAGCCAATGAATGCTTTATCGGAAAACCGCCACCAATATTTATTGAATCAAGCTCAGGACATATTTTTTTCAGCTGGCAATAAAGGTTAATGACCTTATTCAATTCACTCCAATAATAAATATCATCCTTAATACCCTTATTCAAAAAGATATGAAGCATCTTTAACTGGAAACGATGTTCATTTCCTTCGATCTTATCAACATAAAATTCTAAAATATCTTTTGCACGTATACCCAGCCGTGAGGTATAAAAAGGGAAGTTAGGTTCTTCTTCAGCCGCCACACGTATTCCAAGGTTAAATGGAACTTTAACTGATTTTACATAAGATCTTAATTCATCCACATTATCCAAAACCGGAATTACATTTTTAAAACCGCTGTTTAATAATCCTGCGATCCTGTTTGTATAAGGTTTTTGTTTATAGCCATTACATACAATGAATATATCCTTGTTTATTTTCTTCTTCTCATACAACTTCTTTATGATATCAATATCATAGGCATACGATGTTTCTAAATGAATATCGCTTTTCAAAGCTTCTTCCACAATAAAAGAAAAATGTGAACTTTTTGTACAATAGCAATAATTATACTTGCCGGTATATTTAAATTTTTTAAACGCACTTGCAAACATTGCTTTTGCTTTACTTACCTGCTTTCCTATTTTTGGCAGGTACGTGAGTTTGAGCGGTGTTCCATATTTATCTATGAGGGCTTTTATATCCTGTCCGTTGTACTGCAGGTAATCCCCGGATAACTTAAAATCATCCTGAGGGAAATTAAAGGTTTGATCTACAAGATCTGTATAAGTATTGTTCATGCCAACATTCTCTATGTTCCGCATTTTTCTACGTAATTAATGGTTAGTAATTCTTGAGGGTCAAAGATATAATTAAGAAAGACACAAAATCACAGGTATTTACCTTCCGCCTTCAGCGGGATTGCTCGACTAAGCCTTTTGCTTCACTGCGTTCTCAAAAGGCAAGTTCTCGCTAATAAAAATCCGGATACTATAATAGTACCCGGATGTATAAATTTAAAAAGATAATGATTACTTAACTGACTGAACGAGGCTGGTAAAAGCTTCCGGCTCATTCATAGCCAGGTCTGCAAGCACTTTACGGTTAAGGTCGATCTTCTTTTCTGATAATTTATTAATGAACTGGCTGTAAGTCATTCCTTCTGCTCTTACGGCTGCATTGATACGTGCGATCCACAATGTGCGGTATTCACGTTTTTTAAGTTTACGGCCAACATAGCTGTATGTTAACCCTTTTTCCATTACGTTTTTCGCAACGGTATATACATTTTTACGCTTGCCATAGTATCCTTTGGCTGCTTTTAAGATCCTTTTGCGGCGGGCCCTGCTGGCTACTGCATTTACTGAACGTGGCATATTCTAATTTTTTTAAAGTTAATAGTTTGATGAATTACGATCCGGCTTATTTCATAGCCAATAAACGTTTTACAAAATGAAGATTTGCATCCGCTACAACACCATCCTGGCGCATAGCACGTTTGCGCTTGGTTGATTTTTTTGTAAGAATGTGACGTTTGAAAGCTTTCTGGAAGGTAATTTTACCGGAACCGGTAACTTTAAAGCGCTTCTTTGCGCTACTGTTGGTTTTAACCTTTGGCATTATATAACTATTTTTAAGTTACTCCCTGCTGGCGGTCTACAATTGCAGACACTTATGGAGCCTTACGGGAAATGAATAAATAAAAAGATCGCTCTTTTCGGGCGGCAAAGGTAAGGAAATATTTGGGAAAAAGAGCAATGATTAAAGAGAATCCATGGATTTCCCCGCTTTTCTGGCAAAATAATAGATACAGTAACTGGATTTTTATATTTAATAGAACCTAAAACCTGCATTTGAAGAAGATCCGCAAATACATTTTTCGTGGACTGGCAATAATTGCAGGCCTGTTCTTGCTCTTATTCATAGCCGTTTTTACTTATGTTTCCCTCAACAAACAAAAAATTATAAAACAGGTTACTGCCGAGCTGAGTAAAAGAATAAACGGGCATGTATCGATCGGTAATGTTGAATTAAGCTTTTTCAGAAATTTCCCCACTGCATCCGTTTTATTGCACGATGTGAGGATAACAGATACCATGTTCTCACAACACAATCATCCTTTCCTGGAAGCAAAGGAAGTTTTTGCCAAGTTAAATATCACGAGGCTTATAAAAAAACAGTCTCCTTTAAAAGGAATAAGGGTTGATCATGCGACACTTTATATTTATACAGATTCAACGGGTTATTCTAATAATTATTTATTCAAACAAAAGAAAGATTCTTTATCTACAAATCATAACTCAAATCAAAGAAGTGAATTAAAGTCGATCGAGTTAAATGATTTCAGGGTTGTTATTGATGACAGAAAAAAAGAAAAACTGCATGACCTGCTTGTTAAAAATATAAAGGCTAAACTTGATGATAAAGATGAAAAAAGTTTTTTATTTTCTATAAATGCAAATATTCTTATTCATAGCCTGGCTTTTAATCTGCCACGTGGGAGTTATGCAAAAGAAAAAACTTTCAAAGCTGATTTCGACATGCGCTTTGATAAAAAATTGCAGCAATTACAATTAGACAGCATCAATATAAAATTAGGCGATCAACGGTTTAATATGAGTGGAAGGTTTGATCTTTCGGCCGGCGCCACAATTTGCATTGCGGTTTCATACAAAAGAAATTCTATACAACGATGCCCGGGCATTATTACCTGAACGTATTTCAAGATCACTATCAATTGTTAGAATTGCAAACCCGCTTGATGCAGATGCTTACATAAACGGACCTTTAAAAGGTGGCGATCCGCTTGTTTACGTTACGTGGCATTCAAAGGAAGTGCATTTAATGACGCCGTTTTTAGACTTCGATGAAGCTGCATTCACAGGTTATTATACAAATGAAGTTGTACCGGGTTTGCCAAGAAAAGATCCCAATTCAAAGATCGTGATCAATAATTTTTCTGCAGGCTGGCATGGATTGCCTGTTCATGCAAATAATATTGAGATCCTCGACCTTTCTGTACCAACACTAACCTGCGATCTTCAATCTTCATTTCCATTAACAACATTGAATGATCTTGTTGGTACAAGTTCATTGCAGTTAACATCCGGCGACGCTGTTGTTGACATGACCTATAAAGGTCCCATTGAAAAGAATGATAACACGAATTCATTTTTAAACGGAACCATATCCTTCAAAAACGGAACGGTGTTGTATGTGCCCCGCAACGTAGAAATGCAGCACGTAAATGCAAGAATGCTTTTTAAAAATTCTGATGTATACATCGATAGCTTTCAAACAATAGTGTTGAATAACAAATTTCAAATGCAGGCTGTTGCAAGAAACCTGCTAACGTTGATCAATACCGGCCCTAATAATATTAATATCGACTGGAACATTTATTCTCCTTTGCTGAATTTAAATTCCTTTACTTACCTGTTGGGTGCAAAAAAATCAGTGACAGCATCCAACAACAAAAACAAAAAAATAATCGCCAATATGGCCTCAAAGATCGATGCGATCCTCGACCAGGGAAAACTTAATGTTCAATTAAAAACAAACAAGCTTGTTTATAGAAAATTTGAAGCTCAAAATGTACTGGCGAATCTTTCTTTCTTAACCGATAGTTATGTTATCAATAATGCGAGTATGAACCATGCCGGGGGCAAAATGAACCTTAACGGATCACTGGTGCCACGTCTTAAAAACAACAATGTAAAACTAAATATGACAATGGATGATGTGGATGTGCAACAGTTATTTACTGCATTTGAAAACTTTGGACAGGATGGGATCACTAACAAGAATTTAGAGGGCCGGTTAACCGCTAAAGTAAATGCAACACTTGCGCTTAATGAAAACGGCAAGGTCGATCCATCAAGTCTTAACAGCACAGTAGATTTCTCCCTGAGGAATGGTGCGCTGAATAATTATGAACCCGTAAAAAAACTACAGGTATTCGTTTTTAAAAAGAGAAATTTTGACAACATCCGTTTTGCAGAATTAAAGAACCGCTTAGACATCAGCAACCAGGAAATAAAGATCAACAGGATGGAAATACAATCAAGCGTTTTAAGCATGTTCGTGGAAGGCATTTACAGCCAGAAGGGAAATACCGATATCAGCATACAGGTTCCATTGAATAACCTGAAAAAAAGAGATTCAACCTATATTCCTGAAAATATTGGTGTAGATAAAAAAGGAGGTAAAAGTATTTTTATGAGAGGAAGACCAGGGGAAGATGGAACCATCAAATTTAAACTTGACATTCTTAATAAATATAAAAAGGAAAAACAGGAACGATAAGACATTGCCATTTACTACACAATTTTTGTTTATACGTAAAGGGTCTGTTAATTTAATTAACTGGCAGAATAACATATAAGAAAGGTTTCGTAGACGCAATTAAGTTTTATACCTTTTTGGTCTAAAACTTAAAGTCATGAAAAAACTGCATTTGGTTTCCCGATTCTCTATTTATTTACTAGCAATTGTATTCTTCAGTTTTGGGGTATTTCATTTTCGGTCTCCCCACGACTTGCTGGTTTATGTTCCTCAATTTTTACCCGGTGGTATTTTATGGGTTTACCTGGTAGGTTCTTCTTTTATTCTAGGAGCAATTGCACTCGTTACAAATAACTGGGTAAAAATTGCCGGTTATTTGCTTGCTGCCTTGCTCATCGTATTTGTTTTAGCGATCCATATTCCCAATTACCTGCATGCGGGAGATAAGGAAATGCAACAAATGGCATTGATCAATGTATTAAAAGATACGGCCATCGCCTGCTTTGCATTGCATATTGCCGCCGGGGCGCATCATCAGAAATTGCATTTGGAAGAAGCGGATTGAATGCTGAATTCTGAGTTCTGAATGCTGAATTCTGAGTTCTGAATGCTGAATTAAAGAAATTTGCCGTATAAATATTTAACGATTTTGCTGATGCATAGCAATTCAGCATTCAGAACTCATAATTAAGCATTTTACTCGCCCATTCCTTCTGCATCAGCCGTTTTACTGCTGTGCTTAAGCATTTCATTTAGAGAACTGATCTCGGGTAGCGTAAAATAACGCCATTTACCCGGGGCAAGGCCGCTTAGGGTAATGTTCATAATGCGGATCCTTTTGAGCGATGTAACACGATAGCCAAGTGTTTCACACATCCTGCGTATCTGGCGGTTAAGGCCCTGCGTTAGTATGATGCGGAAACGGTTATCGCCTTCCTGTTTTACAAAACATTTATTGGTCATTACACCCATAATGCGTACACCATTGCGCATACTATTTATAAAAGCAATGTCGATTGGCTTATCTACTGTTACCACGTATTCTTTCTCATGGCCATTGCCGGCACGAAGTATTTTATTAACGATATCGCCATCGTTGGTAAGAAAAATCAATCCTTCTGAAAGTTTATCCAGGCGGCCAATAGGAAAAATGCGTGATTTATAATTTACAAAATCAACAATATTGGTTTTGTCATTTATATCAGTCGTGCAGGTAACACCTTTGGGTTTATTCAGCATGATATAAACCTGTTCCTTCTTTTTCTTCAACGGCTCACCATCTATTTCCACCTTATCTCCCTCTTTCACCCTGTTGCCTTTGTGGGCATCTTTACCATTTATGGTTACCCGGCATTCTTCTATATATTTATCTGCTTCCCTCCTGCTGCAAAAGCCGGTATCACTGATGTATTTATTGAGGCTAACGTCCATTATCAGCAGCTTTTATTAAAATAAAAAAACTGTCAGTTGAAAGTTGACAGTTTTTATTTTAAAAGTTAATTTATTTATTCATCATCTTTTGAATCTTCTGGCGATGGAGCAGCTACAGTAGCAGGTGCTGGTTCCTTATCCTTGATTGGTTTGCCAAGTTCCGAAACTTTTTTCTTCGATTGTGCTTTTGGAGCAAACATTACAAGCATCCTCTTTCCTTCCATCTTTGGAAGTCCTTCAAGAGCACCAACATCTTTGAGCCTGTCAGCAAATTTTAATAGTAATAATTCACCCCGCTCTTTAAACATGATCGCACGGCCCTTGAACTGAACATGTGCCTTTACTTTATCACCATCCTTCAAAAACTTTTCAGCATGTTTTACTTTGAATTCAAAGTCATGATCATCTGTATTGGGTGTAAAACGAATTTCCTTAACCTCGCTGGTCTTGGATTTCGCTTTCATCTCTTTCTTTTTCTTTTTCTCGTCGTACAAAAATTTATTGTAGTCGATGATCTTGCATACAGGTGGATTTGCTCCCGGCGAAATTTCAACAAGATCTAACTGTTGCGCATGTGCCATTTTCTGGGCCTCCATTGTCGAGTAGATACCTGGAGTAACGTTGTCGCCTACTAACCGCACTTCCGGCGATTTGATCATGTGATTGGTACGGTGTTCCTGTTGTTGTTCTTTTTTAAAACGGGGATTGAACGCTCCCCTTTGGGGTCTTGGTGGAAATGCCATTTAGTTGTTTTAATTTACAATTTTGTTTGTTAGCTAGTAGCTGTAAGCTGCAAGCTATAAGTTTGTTTTTATTTACCAGGCTTCACAACTTTGTTCAGCATCGTTGTGTCACTCACTTGTACGATTTGTTCTTTACTCAGCGACTAGACTTTTTCAAGCGCTTCAACTTCTACTCCTCTTCTTTCTTTTATTTCTGCAACAAGTTCTTTTGCAAATTCATCTATTAATATTGCGCCGATATCACCTTTACCCTGCCTGCGTACCGAAACCTTTCCTTCATTCATTTCTTTTTCTCCTACTACCAGCATGTAAGGAACTTTTGCCATTTCTGTATCCCTGATCTTCTTGCCGATCTTTTCGTTCCTGTCATCTATTTCAACACGAATATCTGCTTTTTTAAGCGTTTGCAAAATAGTATTTGCATAATCCATGAACTTATCACTGATGGGTAGTATTTTCACCTGCAATGGTGCCAGCCAGGCAGGGAATTTTCCTGCGTAATGTTCCAATAAGAACCCTATAAAACGCTCATGTGTACCCAATGGTGCCCTGTGAATGATCAATGGAATTTCAGCTTCATTTTTTTGATTGGTGAAACTTAATTTGAACCTTGGCCCCTGCGCAAAATCAACCTGGTTGGTTGCAAGCGTAAATTCCCTTCCTATAGCGCTCCATATCTGCACATCTATCTTAGGGCCATAAAAAGCGCCTTCACCTTTTACTTCTACAAAAGGGATATTATTTTCAACCAATACTTTTCTTACAAGTTCTTCTGTCTCTAACCAAAGCTGTGGCTCATTCACATATTTCTGCCCAAGTTTTTCAGGATCGTGCAGGCTCAAACGCATTACGTACTTTTCAATACCAAATATTTTAAAGTACTTGAGGTACATATCATTTACCGCCCTGAATTCCTGTGCGAATTGTTCTTTACTGCAATAAATATGTGCATCGTTCATGTGCAAACAACGTACACGCATCAGCCCGAATAATTCTCCACTCTGTTCATAACGGTAACAGGTACCATATTCTGCAATGCGATAAGGAAGATCTTTGTAACTCTTCGGTTCTGCATCAAATATTTTGTGATGATGCGGACAGTTCATTGCCTTCATGTAGTATTTCGTACCATCCAGTTCCATTGGTGGAAACATACTTTCTGCATAATAAGGCAAATGCCCGCTGGTGATGTACAGGCTTTCTTTTGCAAGATGTGGTGTAACCACCCTTTTATAACCTGCAGCCTGCTCGGTTTCTTTCGCAAGCTTTTCCAGTTCTTCTATGATCACGGTACCATTGGGCATCCATAATATCAATCCCTGTCCAACATTATCATCTGTTGTAAAAATGCTGAGTTCTTTTCCCAATTTGCGATGATCTCTTTTTTTAGCTTCTTCCAGCATCAATAAGTATTCATCCAGTTCTTTCTGGTTTGGGAAACTAACTCCGTAAATACGGGTAAGTTGTTTGTTCTTCTCATCACCTTTCCAATATGCACCGGCAATACTGGTAAGCTTGATCGCTTTTATAAAACCGGTATGTGGGATATGTGGTCCGCGGCATAGATCGGTAAACTTACCCTGTGTGTAAAAAGTAATCTCTCCATCTTTCAGGTTGTTCAGCAAATCAAGTTTATACTCATCACCCTTTTCAGTAAAATATTGAATGGCTTCTGCTTTGGGCATTGCTTTGCGGGTATAAACATTATTTTGTTTGGAGAGCTCATTCATTTTCTTTTCGAGCTGGGCAAGATCGTCTTCACTCATTTTGGTATCTCCCAGGTCGATATCATAATAAAAACCTTTATCAATAGCGGGTCCAACCCAGAATTTTGCTCCCGGGAATTTATCCTGTACGGCTTCTGCCATCAAATGAGCCGTTGAATGCCAGAATGTAGATTTTCCATCTGCATCATCCCATGTCAGTAATTTTAATGAAGCATCTTCATTGATCGGGCGGCTTAAGTCCCACACTTCGCCATTTACCGTAGCAGCAAGCACTTTTCTTGCAAGTCCTTCACTTATTGATTTTGCAATATCCATTGCAGTCGATCCCTTTGCATATTCCCTTACAGAACCATCGGGTAATGTTATTTTTATCATCATCAGTCTAAATTCTATATCTTTTTTAGAACTGCAAATTTAACGAAGTCTTAGCCTATTACAAGACTCTATTGCATTTTTTAAAACTTATTTCATTTTATTTTGCGAAGTGATTAAGTTTATGGTAATGAAATATAAATTTTTACTCTTTTTCTCTCTGATCTTATCCCTGGCCGCAACTGCACAAGACTTTACCGGACAATGGAACGGCGAATTTACCGACAAGAGCACCTCTTTCCGGGGCTTCGGGGGCGATCAATGTGATTATGTACTGGACATTGAGTGCAAAGGGGATT
This sequence comes from Ferruginibacter sp., assembly GCA_047601875.1. GTDB lineage: Bacteria > Bacteroidota > Bacteroidia > Chitinophagales > Chitinophagaceae > Ferruginibacter. Next base: position 5,455,959 of record JASGIL010000001.1, read on the forward strand.
CTGTTACAGGTTCATCATACACTTATTTTACAGATGGCGGCAAAAAATACTACACCATTTGCAGGCTGGAAGGATTTATAAAAAGAAAGCAGCAATACATTGAAGTACGAGAGGTAGAACGTACAAAAACAAATGTGCCTGTTACGATCAGGAATTGTTTCCAGGTACACAAACTCACTTATTTTAAACATGGCGATAGCACCACGTTGCAAGGCAATTGGGTCCCGGCTCCGAACCAGAATGGCGATTGTGGTTATGGCACTACGCTCCTATCAAGACGTGAATTAAAAAGTATAATCCCAAAATACAGCAACAGTACCGCAAAAGTATCTCCTGAAAAAAAGGCTGTTGCCGGTACAAAGAAAACACTTGCAACAAAACCTGCTAAAACGATAGCGCCGCCGATCGCCAAAAAAGATATCCCCAAACCAATAAAACCCACAGCTCCGGTTGTTGTTGCTAAACCAGTAACCAAAAAACCGGCACCAACAAGCAAAGGAACTGTAAAAGCGCCTTCAATTGCAAAAACACCCCTGCCTAAAACTGATAAGAATATTGCAAAAAAAGAAGCTATTGCGCCCCCTGCTTCTGCAAACTTAATGTTGAGAGAAGAACCTGATAGCGTTATGACACCGCCCGTAAGATTTGAAAAAAGAAGCAATACTGTTTTACAAACCATCGAGGTTAAAAATAAAACAGTAAAGGTTGACCTTTATGATAATGGTGAAGTTGATGGCGACAGTATATCTCTTTTTTACAATGGTAAACTTTTAATGTCGAGCAAAAGGCTTTCAGAAAAACCCATCACATTAAACATTACTGTGGAAGATGATCTTGTGAATGAATTGGTGATGTACGCTGAGAACCTTGGTACCATACCACCCAATACAGCTTTAATGGTAGTAACTGACGGGCGTAAACGTTATGAGGTCCGCATTACATCTGATTTGGAAAAAAGCGGGGTGATCAATTTTGTGCATAATCCGGCGCAAAATTGATTTTTACTATAGAGACGCGAAGGCGCTGATATATTATACTCAGCGTTTTTTATTATTGTTGAAGGACGCAAATTGCGTCCTTCAATCTTTTACGCCTTTTATATCCAACACTAAATCTCTATTGCGCTGCTTAAAATGTGGTTAACACCACACAAAATAAATTGCCTGGGCCGAGAGCTAGACCCACGGTAATTTAGAAGAAAACTTATCAAGCTGAAATCTGACTTCTGATATCTGGCACCTAAAATTTAAAATTCCACGTCACCGAAGGAATGATCGGGAAAATAGAAACTTTTTTTGCCTGTACCCTTAATGAACCATCATAAGCATTTCCCTCCTGGTCAAAGTAAATGAAGTAAGGGTTTTGGCGGCTGTATGCGTTGTAAACACTGAATACCCACTCACCTTTTATTTTTTTATTCAGGCTTTTTTTAGGAGTAAGTATTGCTGCAAGATCAAGACGGTGATATGATGGCAGGCGATATTGATTGATGCGACTGTATTCCTGGCTCAGTACATTGCTGATAACATAAAAGCGTTCCGGTAAGGTGGTAGCATTACCGGTGCCATAAACAAAAGTTGCAGAGAATTTCCATTTTTTATTCAGCTCATAAATGGCAACAACACTTATATCATTCCTGCGATCGTACTTGGCAGGATACTTAGCGCCGAAATTAAGGCCAGGGAATTTCCTCCATGTCCAGCTTAATGTATACCCGACCCAACCCGTTAATCTTCCTTTTACTTTATTGACGAATAATTCTGTACCATAACTCCAGCCCTTTCCAAACGTGAAAGAGTTTTCTACATCTTCCAAACTGTTTTGTACATAACCTTCTTTGTATTCGATCTGGTTCTGCATTTGTTTATAATACACTTCCAGTGAAGTTTCATAAGTATTGTTTTTAAAATTCTTAAACACACCTGCTGCATACAACCAGCTGATCTGAGGCTTTACTTTATAGGTACTCGGCACCCATAAGTCTGTTGGCAATGTACTGGCAGAATTGCTCACAAGATGAATGTATTGAAGATTACGTGTTACAGATGCCTTAATGGATGTTTGTTCGTTTACTGAATACCGTAAGGTTAATCGTGGTTCTATTCCCCCATAAGTTTTAACAGGCTTTCCTGGGCCATACACAGTGCTGTCAAGCCGGTTACCATCTTCATCAGTTTTATAAATTTTATTGGGCCCAACCTGTTGAAACCAACTGTACCGAAGGCCCGGGCTTACCTGGAACTTAGGCATGATCTCCCAATCATCCTGTATATATATTGCAGCTTCATGCGCAAATTTTACCTGTGCGTTTTGGGGATTGAATACAACTGTATCCTGTTGGCCACTTACCACCGAAGGTGTAAACCGGTGATAGGTATATAGCAAACCAAATTTTATTTTTTGCTTTGCGTATGGATAATAATCAAAATCTTCTTTAATGCTCAAATCCCTAATACCAGACTTAAGTTTAATGGTAAAATTATTCTGGCTCCCTTTAAAAGAAAAATTATAATCATTGTACACCAATGTGGTGTTGGCAAATAACTGGTTGTTGTAAACATGGTTCCAGCGAAGTGTACCTGTAGCATTTCCCCATGGAATATTTACATCCAGGCTTTGTCTTCCGTTTTTAAAAGTAAAAACATCACGGCCAAAATAACCACTCAGGTAAAGCCTGTCTTTTTCATTGAACTTATAATTCACTTTTGCATTCAGATCATAAAAATAATAACCTGAACCATGAAACTCGCTGCTCTTTTTTACAAATGGTTTTGTAATAGCGTCGATATAGGTTCTTCTTGCAGATACAATAAATGAAGCTTTGTCTTTCTTGATTGGCCCCTGTATAGAAAGCCTTGATGCAATGAGCCCAAGGCCGCCTTCTACCTGGTATTTCTGGTTATTGCCTTCTTTCATGGAAATATCAAGTACGCTCGATAAACGCCCGCCATATTGAGCCGGCATTCCACCTTTTATCAATGATACATTTTTAATAGCATCTGAATTAAAGATCGAGAAAAAGCCAAATAGGTGTCCTGTATTATAAACTACGGCATCATCCAGTAAAATTAAATTCTGGTCAGGTCCGCCTCCTCTTACATAAATGCCAGCACTTCCTTCACCGGCATTTCTAACGCCGGGCAGTAGCTGCACTACTTTAAGCAGATCTATTTCACCTAAAAAAGCAGGAACAGATTTTATTTGTTCAATGGGCAGACTGATCTTTCCCATCTGTGCTGTCTTTACATTATTATCACGTTTTCTTGCTGTAACAATTACTTCCTGTGAAAGTGTAACTCCTGATTTCAGATCAATATTTAATAAAGTATCTGATAACAAGCTGATCTTAATTACGCCTGAAACATACCCAATGTGAGAAGCGATCAATGTATAATCCCCCTTGTTAAGCGTAATAGAATAAAAACCGTATTGGTTGCTGCTGATGCCTTTTGTATTTCCTTCAAGGGCAATGGTGGCATTGATCAATGTTTCGCCTGTTGCTCCATCTTTTACATACCCACTGATCGTATATTTTTTTTGCGCCTGTAAGGTTACACAAAAAAATACCGATAAAATGAATAGAAAAAAAGTTCTCATGACTGGCGAAGTTCCTTAAAATATGAGCGTTATTGTTTAGGCTTGATACTGTCCTTCACCGACCCACAGTGAAGCATAGTGGCTTTATATTCCGGATGGTGTTTTCCCAAATAAGGGTTTACCACTTCATTGCTGTTGCTGATCCAATTGGCCGGCTGATCATCACCAAAAGCCATCGGGCAATTCTGCAGGTATATGCCCGGCCCTTCATAATTGATCGCTTTAAAAAAAGACGGGTACATCATTTCAGTAACCATTGCAAAATCATGTCGCATTTCTGTGATATTCGGCTGTGCAAGTAATGATTGGGCATTCGATTTTATATCATTCAGGTTTGATTGTGCAGTTTCGAAAATACTAGCCGTATCTTTTTTTAATTCCAGTAAAGGGATACTGTCCAAAAGACCAATAAATATTTTTGCGCTTTCCTTTGCTTTTAATGTATCATCTTCTACAAAAGCATTTTTAATATCAAGGTAAGCTGATATTGCCTTATCAACACTTGCATTGAATCCATCTGAATGTTTTTTTAATGCGATCGGCGTCATTTTGGCGTTATTATCATCCTTGTCTTTGTTCTTAGGTTTAAACACGAACCAATAAACACCAAAAGCAACCAATAACAGGATCAATATTGCAAGAAATCTTTTCATATTTAAAAAATTTTGTCAAAGATATGTGGCAATCGGCAATCGGCAATCGGGAATCGGCAATAGATAAAGGTGAACAAATTCAGAATTCATAACTCAGAACTCAGAATTCAAAATGAATTACTTTTGCAGAATCATATTAAAAAATATTAGCTGAGATGTTGTTAGGATTACAGAATGTTACGTTTGAATTTGGGGCAAGAACAATTGTGGAAGATGCCACCTGGCATATACAACCCAATGAACGCATCGGTTTGATCGGGTATAACGGTACCGGTAAATCTACTTTATTAAAAGTTTTGACAGGACAATATTCCCCCGCAAAAGGAACCGTGGAAAAAGGTAGGGAAACAACCATTGGCTTCCTACACCAGGACCTGCTGGGTTTTGATACCGAAGATTCGATCCTGGAAGTTGCATTGGGTGCTTTTGAAAGAGTAAAGCAACTTGAAAAAGAAATTGAAGAACTGGGTGAAGAACTTGCCAAAACCGGCGATGAGCAACTTGCACACGATTATTCTGAATTGTTGCATGAGATGGATGTGTTGGATGGATACAGTATTCATCACAGAACAGAAGAAATATTACAGGGACTTGGATTCAGCAATGCAGATCTTAATAAACCATATAAGAATTTCAGTGGGGGCTGGCGCATGCGTGTGTTGCTTGCAAAAATGATATTGCAACATCCCGATGTGTTGTTGATGGATGAACCGACGAACCACCTTGATCTTCCAAGTATCGAATGGCTGGAAAAATACCTGGTGCATTACCAGGGAGCCGTTGTAATTGTTTCGCATGATCGTTTCTTTTTAGATCGCATGGTTACAAAAATTGTGGAGTTGTATCAACAGGAACTTCATTTTTATACAGGAAATTATTCTTATTACGAAACAGAGAAAGCACTTCGCATCGATATGCAGAAGAAAGCTTTCGATAATCAACAGGATTATATCAGGCAACAGGAAAGATTTGTTGAACGTTTTAAAGCAAAAGCCAGTAAGGCTGCACAGGCACAAAGTATTGTAAAACGACTCGACAAACTTGAACGCATAGAAGATGTAGAGATAGAACGGCCCAACATGAGAATCAATTTTGCCGTTGAAAAACAACCGGGCAAAATTATTTGTACGCTCAAGCATGTAAGCAAAAGTTTTAAAGATGTTCATATCGTAGAAGATACCGGCGCTGAAATTGATCGTGGCGATAAGATCGCATTGATCGGCGCTAACGGCAAGGGAAAATCGACTTTGTTACGCATCATTGCAGGTACAGAAACTTTTGAAGGCGAAAGAGAATGGGGACATAATGTGGTAGAATCTTTTTACGCTCAGCATCAATTGGAAGCCCTGAATTTAAACAATGATGTTTTGGAAGAAATGAAAGAAGCACGCAGTGGGAAGAATGATCTTGAGTTAAGAAGTTTACTCGGCGCATTTTTATTCAGTGGTGATTCTGTTGAAAAGAAAATAAAAGTTTTAAGTGGAGGTGAAAAAGCAAGGGTTGCACTTGCAAAAGTAATTGCCAGCAAGGCAAATTTCCTGATGCTGGATGAACCTACGAATCACCTTGACATTCATTCTGTGGATCTTTTGGTAGAAGCATTGAATAAATATGAAGGCAGCCTGATACTTGTTAGCCACGATCGTTATTTCATTAGCCGCCTTGCAAATAAGATATGGGAAATTGACAATCTTAAGATACGTGAGTTCAAAGGCACTTATGCAGAATGGGAAGATTGGAAGGAGCGCAGGGCGAAGGCCGAAGCCGATGCAAAAAAAAATGCCAAGGTAGAAGAAGTTGAAAAAGTTAATAAGGTTGAAAAAGCCGAAAAGGTTCAGCAAAAGCCGGTGAATAATGATCAAAAGAAAGAATTACAGAAAGTAAAGACGAGGTTCAAACAACTTGAAGAAAAACTCGTTGAATTAAATAAGAAGAAAGCTGAGTTGGAAAATTCATTGGCTGCTCCTGAAATTTATGGAGATAAGCAGAAATTTTTAAAAGCAGAAACAGATTATAATAATGCAGTAAAAGAATTACAGGATACGAATGCAGAATATGAGAAGGTATTTGAGCAGATGATGGAACTTGAAGGGTAACGGTGAATAGTGAAATCTTCGACGCGTTCTTATTTTATAGAACTCCTGTTTCAAATAGGCCCTTGGCCAGGTAAAAAAAATATTTTTCACTCCAGCAAACACGTGAATTTAATTTTGTATCTATTATAGTACAAATGGTGAACGTTTTCATTATTGGTACTGGTGGTATTTCCGATACCAGCTTTTAAAGAATCTGGACATTATGCTATGACACTTCTATTAGTAGGAAGTGGTTGGATTTATCTCTTAGGCGGAAGAAATAAAGCTGATCACAAATACTTTTAATCGTGCCAAAAACATAATAAAAGTAGGACCCAAATAAAATAAGGAAGTTGCTTTTCATCTGAATCGCAACTTCCTTATTTTTTATTACTTGTTTCTATTATCTTCCTTTCAACTTCATCAACACGCTAAACATCTTATCTACTTCCGCACAGGTATTATAAAATGCAAGTGAAGGACGAACAGTTGCTTCAACGCCAAATCTTCTTAATATTGGCTGGGCACAATGATGACCGGAGCGAACTGCAATTCCTTCTTCATTCAAAGCATGACCAACATCTTCGGTATTATAACCGTCAAGCACAAATGATAATACACTTGCCTTATCAGGCGCAGTACCAATGAGTCTTAAACCGGGAACCTGTTTCACCAATCTTGTTGCATATTCTAAAAGAAAATGTTCATACTGGTCAATAAGATCGATGCCAATTTTATTTACATAATCAATGGCAGCTCCCAAACCAACCGCATCAGCAATATTACCCGTACCTGCTTCAAAGCGGCCAGGTGCATTGTGAAAAGTAGTGTGTTCAAATGTTACATCTTTGATCATGTTGCCACCACCCTGCCATGGTTGAGTTGCATTGAGGATATCTTCTTTTCCATAAACAACACCAATGCCTGTTGGACCGAAAACCTTGTGTCCTGAAAATACAAACCAATCGGGATTGAGTTGTTGCATATCGACACGCTTGTGACTTACAGATTGTGCACCATCCAGTAAAACTTTTGCACCAGATGCATGTGCCATGTCGATGATCTGCTTTGCCGGCGTAACGGTTCCCAATGCATTTGATACATGTGAAAAAGAAACAAGTTTCACTTTTGGTCCAAGCAAATTTGCATATTCACTGATGATCACCTGGCCATCATCATCTACAGGAATGACTTTTATTTTCAGGTTTTTCTTTGCAGCAAGTTGTTGCCATGGAACAATGTTGGCGTGATGTTCAAGATGACTCAAAATAATTTCATCGCCTGATTGAAGATTTTGTTCGCCCCAGCTTTTTGCAACAAGATTAATTGCTTCGGTAGTTCCTCTTACAAAAATGATCTCATTCACTGAGCCTGCATTAATGAAGTTCCTTACTTTTTCCCTTGCAGCTTCATAAGCATCCGTTGCTCTTGCTGCCAGTTCATGTGCAGCACGATGTATGTTTGAATTCTCATGTTCATAGAAATAACTCACTCTTTCTATTACCTGCATAGGCTTTTGCGTAGTGGCTGCATTGTCGAACCAGATCAATTGCCTTCCATTCACACGTTCCTGCAAGATTGGAAAATCTTTTCTTACAAGGTTTACATCAAATGGTGGTGCCACGCCTGCCTGTGCCTTTGCTGCGAGTGCACGGTCGGGTGAGAATGATGCGAATCCGGGATCAAATCCACCCGTCTTAGGTAAAAAATAAAATGAAGGCTGATCAAATGAAGTTGGCAATTGAGGCATATTTGTAAATGAACTCATTGATGCCAGTGCTTCTGCAAGGCCTGCTTCAAAACTGTTTTCCTGGTCCGAATAGGGCAATGCATCTGCTGAAGCATTTTTATTTTTATCCTGTAACGATGGTGACTTGCCACTTCCTGCTACAGAACTTGGAACCTTTCCATCTTTGAAATGCGGATCAGGCAAACTTGTTTGTGGATCATTGATATTAAAATCAGTGTATTGTTCAGGAGCTGATGGAGACTTACCACTTCCTGCTAAAGATTGAGAAGCTTTTCCGTCTGTAAATTTTGAATCATGTGCATCACCTATATTAAAATCTGTATACTGGCTTGTTGGAGATTTGCCACTACCCGCCACCGATTGCGGCACTTTACCGTCAGCAAAATGAGGATCCGGCAAGCTTGTTTGCGGATCGTTCATATTAAAATCTGTTTGCTGTTGCGGTGCTGATGGTGATACACCACTGCCTGCAAGCGATTGAGGAATGCCTCCGATGTATTCGGTATTACTCATTTTTGGCGTGCCTGAACTATGATTTGTTTGATTGAATGCTGGACTATGATTGGGAATACCTGGATTTCCAAAATTATTCAAATCAATAAAATCAATTTGCGGAACAGCGCCTGTTGATACACCTGCACCCGAAGTTGCAGGCATTGCCACAGGAGCGGCTATGTGCGGATCGGGCGGCGTTGTTTGCAATCCTGCCCCATCGGTAAGATAACCCTGGTAAGCAGGATGCATGCCCTGCATATTCAAAGTTCCGGGGAGTGCTGTTGATTCCCCCGGTGCTGCTTTAAATAGATGATTGGCCAATTCGGATAATTGTTCAATATCCGGTTGCCCGAGACCGTTACTTGTACTCATGATACTTACCTATTTCTACATTATCCAAAACTGCAATAGCATCGTCTACCAGTACTGCTAAAGAACAATACAATGATATCAGGTAAGATGCAATGGCTCTTTCATCAATGCCCATGAAGCGCACAGACAATCCCGGTGTTTGTTCTCCCGGTAATCCTGGTTGAAACAAACCAACTACGCCCTGGCGGCTTTCGCCTGTACGCAATAAGATGATCTTTGTTTTACCATCTACTACAGGAACTTTATCAGAAGGGATCAATGGAATGCCACGCCATGTAAGGAATGGTGAACCAAACATTGATACAGTTGGTGGTGGTACTCCCCTGCGTGTACATTCTCTTCCGAATGCAGCAATGGCCTGCGGGTGTAATAAAAAGAAACCAGGTTCTTTCCACACTTTTGTGATCAGGTCATCCATGTCATCGGGTGTTGGTGCACCGCCTCTTGTTTTTATTATTTGAGAAGGAACTACACTCGCCAACAATCCATATTCTTTATTATTGATGAGTTCGCTTTCTTGTCTTTCTTTAATGATCTCGATCGTAAGACGCAATTGCTCACTGATCTGGTTATAAGGTTTGCTGTACAGGTCAGACACACGTGTATGAATATCAACCACGGTTGTTACTGCGCTAAGATTATATTCTCTTGGATTTTCAACATAATCAACAAAAGTTTGCGGAAGTGCACGCTCATCTCTTGCCGAGCAATCTACTTCAACATTATCTGCATCCTTCACTTTATTGAGACGATATACACCTGATTCAACGGGTATCCAGTTCAATAAATGCGTGAGCCATCTTGGCGTTATTTTTAATAATTGAGGTACCGTACGGGTAGCGATCGCAAGTTGCCTTGCTGCCACGTCGCCTAAAGCTGTTTGTTGCTTGGTTTTGTCAGCCATTGTTTTAGTGTTGTTTAGATGATCAATTCTATACCATCGTCGCATAATGATGGCATATTAAAAAAGAACGCTAAAATAAAAAATAACTGCTTTCATATTATTTATTATAATTAACCATTTATACCCAGACAGTGCATAAGTATTTAATTACCGGTTAACAAAAGAAGCTTATAACATTGATTGTTTTTTAAAAGTTGAAACGACTACAACCTTATTAACCCGATCTACCTTGTCAACCTTATCATTCAGAAGTTAGATTGCTTCGTTCCTCGCAATGACGACAACAGTTTCAAACTATTTATTAATAATAACAGTGATTTGTTATTGTTAAGTGAAAGCATTAAACTGGTTAAAACATTGCATTCAATTTGTGTCAAAGCGGCTGAAAATTTTCTTACATTTAAAAAAAACGACCATGAAAAATTATTGTACGTTCCCGTTTAAAACTTTCTCGTTGGTAATTGCATGTTCTTTATTTTTTGTTGTATCTAATGCCCAACGACGGTTTGGCGAAGGTGGACAACATAATAACAGGGAAAGAAGCCAACCTGCAAATCGTCCCGAGATTCGCCACATGGGTCAACAACGCCCACAACGAAATGATGACAGGGACCAAGGCCGCCACAAAATTATCCTGACAGGGGCAATCGTTACGGCCACATACAAACGCCTGTAAGAAGGGATGTGCCGCAAAGACCTAATCCACGTTTTTATCATCCCGATAGAAATTTTCGCAATGATCATGTACGTGTTGATGCACGCCCCCGCTATGAATATTATAATCATTCATACAGGCATTATAACAGGATCCCTGTTTACAATGCACACAATCCATGCTGGAGATACAGTTATATTCCTGCAAGACGTACAGTGATAACAAGCTTCCCTTTTGCATATCAAACAATAAACTATGGCGGTTGTGGTTACCGTTTTTATGATGGGACTTTCTATCGCCCTTACAACAGCGCATTTATTGTTGTAACGCCGCCCATTGGTATTTTCATAAATACATTGCCATTTGGTTACCGCAGGATATATGTTCGTGATGTTCCATACTATTATTATAACGGAACTTATTATGATGAATATGAAGATAATTACAGGGTAGTTGCTCCCCCGGTTGGTGCCGTTGTTGAAAGTATCCCCCAGGGGTATGAAACAATAACCATTGATGGAGAAACTTATTATAAAGTAGATGGTGTTCAATACAAACCTGCAGTGCAGGATAATGGTGAGATCTGGTACGAGGTTATTAAGGTTGATTAAATTGAAAAGCTACAATAAAGAAAGAGCCAGTGTAAAAACTGGCTCTTTCTGTTTAGAATGCTATCTACGCCGTAGTAAATGTGGAAGACGGTCTTTAAGAGGCAGTCTCGGCCGATATTATAGCAACGGGTTAAAACCCGTTGCTATAAAAAAGCGAGCCTACGGCTCTTCTATGTCATTAGTAAAAAAATAATTTTTATGTAAACACAATCCAGGCAATTTTCCAGGTAAAAAATATTTCATCGAAGTTGATGTGGCACAACCAAAGGTATTGACACCCGTACCTTACAGCCTTTACCTGGTGCACTTTCAATAACAACTTCACCGTTAAAAGCATTTACCCGGTTTATCATATTGGAAATACCAATACCTTTTCTTTTTTTATTTGGATTAAATCCAACTCCATCATCAGAAACAGTAACATTGATCAGGTCTTTACTTACCAGTACAGAAATACTTACATGTTTTGCTTTTGCATATTTGGTAATATTATTTACCTGTTCCTGTATGATACGATAGATGTTCAGTTTAACATCATCGTCAAGTGTTTTCCTTCCCAATGCATACACAAACTTTATTTTGATCTTCGTATTTTTTTGCCAGTTACCAAGCAAGGATGTGAGCATGGCTTTTAACCTGATGTCTTTTAATGGTGTTACCTGTTTACTGCTGAGCAAACGTATTTCATGAATAGAATTATCGATCAGTTCCATAGGATACCTGATCAGTTTTTTTACAGTTTCATTATCCTGTGCGGCAACCCTCATGTGCAATTTTGTTCCGGCCAGCAACTGGCTCACATTATCATGCAATTCCTGTCCTAAAAAATTCCTTTCTCTTTCCTGTGCATTGATGATGGCACGGCTGATCTTTTTTTGCTCCTGTACCTTTTGTTCCAGTATTTTTATTTCCAGTAATTTCTTTTCTGTTATATCCAGCACTGCAACGATGAGCCCGAATATTTCATTGTTCCCTCCTTCTACGCTCAATATTCTTGTATCATACCAGCGGGAAGAACCATCTTCCTGTGGATACATCACTTCATAATCAATGTGCTCGCCTGCCAATGCTTTTTTCATATTCTTTATAAAAAGCGGGCGCCTTTCAGCAGGCATATAATTTGTGATCAAAGCATTCAGCCTGATCACACGTTTCATTTCCCGTTTTGCAAATTCTGCCGCAGGCTTGTTGAATGAAAGCACACGGTATTTTTTATCCAGCAAAACATAGATCGTATCTGTAGAATCAAAGATCGTATGCAGGTTCGCTTCTGATTTTTTTAATGCCTCCGCTTTTTCTTTTCTTGAAAGATAACCCCTGAACATTTCTGCAAGCATGTTGATCAAATGCCGCTCTTCTGCCAGGAATGGGCCTTCCTGCGCCGCAGGTTTTTGTTCCAGGTAAACAACTTCTATTAATACTTTTATTCCGCCTGGCGTTTTAAATGAAGCATTTTGCTTGTGTGGTCCTTTGGCAAAATTGGCTGTCCTGAATTCTTTTTTGCCGAATACAATTCTTGCAGCTGTTATATCCGGGTATTGCCATCCTGCCGGCAAAACAGAAACCAGTTCCTTGGATAATTCTTCTATAGGACGTTCGCTTACCTGCAGCAATTGGCCAAAACGATATAAGGTTGTTAGTTCTTTCACCCTTTCATTGAGTGCATACCTGATGCGGTCATTTTCTTCAGATACATTTTTACGCTCAGTAATGTCTTCCGTTTGGGCAATGAAATATAGTGGCTTGCCCGAATTGTCTCTTACAAGTGTAGTATTGAGTTTTATCCAGATGATCGAACCATTTTTATGACGATACCGTTTCTCCACCCTATACGTATCTATTTTACCGGAAACGCATAGCCGCAAATTATGAAGATCATTTTCCACATCATCAGGATGTGTAATATCGCTAAAACCCATTTTGAGCATTTCGCTTTCGGAATACCCGGTTATATTACACAACTGTTTGTTTACACGTATCCACTTCCCTTCGGGGGAATTCAATGACATTCCTATTGAAGAGTTTTCAAAAGCGCCACGGAAAGTGGATTCACTTACTTCGATCTGCCTTTGTATCTCGTATAATTTGGTAACATCTCTTGCGATGGCCATTACCAGATTGTCTCCGAATTTTTTTACGTTTGCTTCAACATACACGATCGTTCCGTCCCTGTGCACCATCTTTCGTTTGCTAAAAATATGTTGGCCATCTGCAAGCAGGTCAAACCTGATGGGGGACGCCTGCAGGTCAGCAGCATCAACCAATGAAGAAATATTCAATCGCAACAATTCTTCTTTTGAATATCCAAACATGCTGCACATGGTGGTATTCACATCTATAAAATTCCCTTTGAAATCGGTAAGCATGATGGGATCCGTCGCCTGTTCGAAAAGAGAATGATACTTGTGTTCGCTTGCTATCAACTCCTTATTTGACAAAGGAGATTTTATATCATTGATTTTTTCAAGGCCAGTCATTGCCGGGAGTATTGCAGTTAATAAAGTTTGGCGCTGTCAGGGCATTAAGGTACAAAATAAAGAATAAAACTAAGGTTCGTTTTATTAATATTGTAACAGCTTTTATTTACCAATAATTTTGTGACTTGCAGTTCAAAATATTAACGCTGAGACGCAAAGGCGCAGGAAAACATAAACCATGAAAAAAATAATTCCTCTTTTAGTGATCATTTGTTGTTTTGAAAAAGGATTCTCACAAACAACCAGGATCGTATCCATACATTTCCGCCTCGATCTTTCAGGTGAAATCAAGAATGTGCAATCTCCTTCAAGCATTGGCATCAGGGGAAATGTGGCGCCACTTTCGTGGGATAAAACTTATCTTTTAAAAGATGATAACAAAGATGGCATTTATGAAGCTACCATCAACTTTGAAACTGTGGGACCACAATTACGCATTAAATACAAATACTTTTATGATACAGCTTCCTGGGAAAAATCTGAGGACCGGGTTATTGCTACCAAAGAAAATAAATTAAATCCTCCTGTTGACAAATGGAATGTATTGGCCCGCGAACATACTGCAGCTTACATGGATTCAGTGGAAACAGCTGAACTTTACAACACCGTTATAAAACTAGACAGTTTACTGTTTGATGCTTACAATAATTGTAAGATCGATCAATATGCTTCCCTGATTTCAGAGAACCTTGAGTTTTATCATGACAAGGGCGGTTTGTCCACTTCAAAAAAAGATAATGTTGAAGCCATCAGAAAAAATATCTGCAATAAAGTAAGACGTGAATTACAAACCGGGAGTATTGAGGTTTCACCCATTCCCGGTTATGGCGCAGTAGAAATTGGCTCACATCGTTTTCATAATCTTATTGAAAATTCAACCTCGGGATACGCAAAATTTATTATTGTGTGGCAGAATAAGAATGGGGTATGGCAGGCAACGAGGGTGATCAGTTTGCATAAGTAACAATGTGCCTATCTTAAAACTTTATAGACAATTTTTATGAAGAAAATCTTTTGTATTCTATGCAGTTTACTTTTCATTTCTTGCTATGGCCCAATTCCAAAAGAGAAAAAAATTGCTGTCATCGCTAAACTTATATTCAAACCCAAAGCAACAAAGGGAGGCGATAAAACTTATATATGGTTTTATAAGGGGAAAAAATATGCAAATTTTGCTGTATTTCCATCACACTTCAAATATGATGACCATATATTGATATACATTGACAGCACAAATCCAAACAATGATGAATTGCCGGATACACATATAAAGATACGGGGTATCGATGACCTTAAAGCAAATGCAGGTTCTTCTTATTACTTCAATAATGATGACCTGCTGAAACTTGATAGTGCAGAAACCTATCCTTGATTTGCTATTGAATATCGAACAAGGAACACGGGATAACGAATGTCGAAGTATACCCTTTGAACATTGAATATTGTACGTTGATCATTGAAAATTCATTTAGAAACTTCAATCTTAACAAAGAACAACTACTCAAACAAATCTCCCTGCGCATCTTTCTTCTCCTTCACCTCCCACTCCATCTCTACCGACTTAGAAAAATCCACCAGCTTCGCTCCTACTGCTTTCCATCCCATTACTTCTACCAACTTGTCAACTTTGAATTTTGCTTTATTTACCTGCGCTCCACGGCCGGTTTGTACTTTTAATACGGGAGACTCATCTGTTGATACAGTTTCAAGTATATTGCCTTTTCCTTCTTTTATAAAAAAGAATTTACTATTCAGTGTAGTGGTTTCTATTTTAAAACGCTTGATATTGTATTGCAATTTTTCATTATCAAGATAAACTGCCGTAATAATTTTTTCCGGATTGTATTTTTCCAACAACAACATTTTATCTACATCAAAACGTTGGGTCAGTTCCTGGTCAAGTATTTCGTAGTTACCATCGTTGTAAATAACAAGCAACCTGTCTTCTGCTTCAAACTTGCCAAGGTATTCTCCTTTCTCTTCTGTATTCAACCTGCCGTATGTATTATCAAACCAAAGTTTTTTAGCATCCAGTGTTGATTTACCTGCTTCTTTGAATTTAACGGTCTTGATCGGGTATTTTGTTACCTGGTTACCAATACTTCCCCGATTTTTAATTTCCTGTTCTTCAAAATAAAAATCGAATTCTTTTTTCTTGGCGCTACAATTCGGGCTCAGGATAATTTTTACAACTTCAGCCTCACCATTTGGATTTGCAGAAAAATAATGAACCTTACTTTTTTCAGCTCCCTTGGTAAGATCGTATTCTTTATCACGTGTTACGCCTGTTACATTAAAACGTTTTGAAAAACTGATTCCTGTCTTACCATCAACATAGATCATGTTATAAGTGGTACGTTCATCTGCTTTTTGAAAAACAGCTACATGAAGAATATCTTTTCCGATAAAAGCCTTATCAGAAACTTTTACAACCTTCATGATACCGCCTTTGGTGAAAGCAATGATATCGTCAAGATCAGATACTTCTGCAACAAATTCATCTTTCTTTAAACCGCTTCCAACAAAACCATCAGCATAATTTACATACAGTTTTGTATTGGCAATGGCAACAGTTTTCGCCTGTATTACGTCGAATAATTTAATTTCTGTTTTGCGTTCACGACCCTTGCCATATTTTTTCAGAAGATTCTCATAATAAGCAACCGCAAAATCGACAAGATTGGCAAGATCATGCTTTACTCTCTTGATCTCAGCTTCAAGATTCTTTATTTGTTCATTCAGTTCATCTATGTCTAACTTGTAAATACGACGAACCGGTTTTTCGGTAAGCTTGATGATATCCTCTCTTGTTATTTCACGCTTCAATTGTTTTTTAAAAGGAACAAATGCTTTATCAATGGCTACAAGTACTTTCTCCCATGTCTCGTGTTTCTTTTCAAGTTCCTTGTATATTTTTTCTTCGAAGAATATTTTTTCAAGAGAAGTGTAATGCCATTTTTCCTGGAGTTCGGCAAGTTTTATTTCAAGTTCTTTTTGCAACAGGTCCTTGGTATTGTTTGCTGATACCTTTAATAATTCTGTTACACTTAAGAATTGTGGTTTGTCTTCAACGATCACGCATGCATTGGGAGAAATACTTACTTCACAATCGGTAAAAGCATACAATGCATCAATGGTAATATCAGGAGAAATACCCGGCGCCAGTTCAATAATGATCTCGATATCTGCAGCCGTATGATCTATAACTTTTTTTATTTTTATTTTACCCTGGTCGTTTGCTTTAACGATACTATCCATCAATTGCGTGGTTGTAACGCCAAAGGGTACACTTTTTATAATAAGTGTTTTCTTATCCTGTTCTTCAATCGTTGCACGTACCCTGATCTTTCCACCACGTTTGCCTTCATTGTAATTACTTGCATCCAATGAACCTCCAGTTTGAAAATCGGGCAGTATTTCGAACTTTCTTCCTCGAAGTGCTTTTATAGAAGCTTCTATCAGTTCGCAAAAATTATGAGGAAGAATTTTTGTTGCAAGTCCTACTGCAATACCTTCTGCGCCCTGTGCCAGCAACAAAGGAAATTTCATTGGCAAGGTAACGGGTTCATTTTTTCTTCCGTCGTAGCTCAATTGCCAGTTGGTTGTTTTTGCATTGAATGCGACTTCCAGTGCAAACTTGCTCAACCTTGCTTCAATATAACGGGGAGCCGCAGCCTCATCTCCTGTTCTTACATCGCCCCAGTTTCCCTGTGTTTCTATTAATAGATCTTTCTGACCCATGTTCACCAACGCATCGCCAATACTTGCATCACCATGTGGATGGTATTGCATACTTTGCCCGATGATATTGGCCACTTTATTAAAACGGCCATCATCCATTTCTTTCATTGCATGCAATATCCTGCGTTGCACGGGTTTCAATCCATCTTCAACTGCAGGCACAGCACGTTCAAGTATTACATAGCTGGCATAATCCAAAAACCAGTTCTTATACTGGCCACTTACGCCGCTATCGCCATGTTCATATTCTTCTTTTATTTTCTTAGCCATATTTCTTATTTCACGCAAAGCGGCAAAGTTTTGCAAGGCCGCAATGCATTTTCAATTTCTTATTTTTTATTTCTTATTCCCGATCTCACCGAGATGAGTAAACTTAAACCCGGTATCATACTTCAATCCATAACCAAATACCCTGTCCATGCTTGAATGACCAAAAAGTATTATTCCTGTTATTATTAATGGTTCTATGTTGTACGTAAAACCAAAAATAAAAATCGCTATAGCCACTCCTTTATGATGAAAAAGATTATAAGCCGCAGCGCCTGTTTTATTTCCAGCCAGGTAACCAAGCATGCTGATATCTGGTCCAATCGCCATCACTGCATAAAGCCACCACGCAGGATGATGAGAATACAAGGCAGCAATACTTAATAACAACATTGCAAATTCTTCAAGCCTGATTATATGTTTCATGTAAAGAACTTTTTTGTTTCACGCAAAGAGGCAAAGATTCGCAAGGCCGCAAAGGGTTTTTAACATTACGCCTTTTGCATCTAAACTTAGCGCCTTTGCGTGAGGTCATTGCACACTCTTCGCCTTCAGCTCGAAGTCTTTCATATTCCCCACCTTCCCCTGCACATCAAACATATCCTGTGCGATCATCGTTTTCAATCTCCATAAAAGATATGCATCACCAGTTGTATGTTTTGCTTTGCTTAAATAATTATGTATGATCTTAGATCCTTTCTGCCAATCAGGTGTTATGAATTTTTTCAGATCGTTATCATAAAAATCATAATCCTTTTGCTCCAGTTTTTTTCCACCTTCCAACAAACGGATACCCCTGTTCTCATTGCATATTTTTGTCCATTCATCAGGATCAACTTCAAATTCACTCAATGTAATTTCTCTTGCAAGTTTTTTTGCTTTCAAAAATTCTTTCGCAGGAATTTCACTCAGCCAGTTTGGATAAAAGATATTTCCTTTCTCATTAATGAATGGCAGGTTGTTGAGGTATAAAATAAAAACCCTACCCTGGAATTCCTTCATATAATTCAGCAACCAGTAATAGCCGCTTACATCATGTTTATTTTGTGCGGCCCATATCCAAATGATCTCTTCCTCATTTCGACGCATGGTGCCTACTAATTCTGCAGCAGTTTTGCTATCATCAATTTCACCGCTGTCAACCTTTCCATCATAATCTCCGCCCTGTAAAACTTCACGCCACCATTCTTTGCGGGCATTTATTCCTTCGCCGATATAAATATCACTGAGAGGACCAACAGCGAGATCATCCTTTATTTGAATAACTTCACCGGCCATTGTTTCATCCAGTGCAATGGCATCGGTTAATACTTGTACATCGGGTTCATTAAAAACTATGTGAATCATTGTTGAATTAAAAATTAAGAATTAAAAATTAAAAACTTCCCGGGATTGAAGTGACTGGACATTCATGAATACAATTTCAAATTGAAAGAATCATTAATTTTTAATTCTTAATTTTTAATTGCCTCAGCTTCTTCAATAAAATCCAGATCCACCCGCAAATTACCAATAATAAAATCCTGGCGCTGCGGTGTATTTTTTCCCATATAATATTCAAGCAGGTTCTGGATATGCTCCCCTGATTCCATAATAACAGGATCAACTTTCATATCTGCCCCAATGAAACGTGCAAATTCTTCAGGGCTTATTTCACCAAGTCCTTTAAACCTTGTGATCTCCGGTTTGCTGCCTAATTTTTTGATCGCTTCCTGTTTTTCCGCCTCGTCGTAACAATAAAGCGTTTCCTTTTTATCTCTTACCCGGAACAACGGTGTTTGCAAAATATAAACATGCCCGTTTTTTACAAGATCAGGAAAGAACTGCAGGAAAAATGTCATTAGCAACAAACGTATGTGCATACCATCCACATCAGCATCGGTTGCGATCACGATATTATTATAACGCAATCCTTCATATCCTTCTTCAATGTTCAATGCATGTTGCAGCAAATTGAACTCTTCATTTTCATACACCACTTTTTTGGTTAACCCAAAACAGTTGAGTGGCTTACCACGTAAACTAAATACAGCCTGTGTATTTACATTCCTTGATTTGGTAATGGAGCCACTGGCGCTATCACCCTCGGTAATGAAAATGGTGCTTTCTTTTTGTTTCTCAACAATACTGTCTTTGTCTTTACCTGTTGGTTCATCATTGTAATGAAACTTACAATCCCTTAATTTCTTATTGTGAAGGTTTGCTTTTTTTGCTCTTTCGTTCGCAAGTTTTTTTATACCTGCAAGTTCTTTACGTTCTCTTTCATTTTGTTCGATGCGACGCTTTAATGCTTCAGCAGTTGTTGGATTGCGATGCAAAAAATTATCAAGCTCCTTTGCAAGAAAATCGCCGACAAAGTTTTTCATGCTTGGTCCACCTTCATAAACATTCTGTGAACCTAATTTTGTTTTTGTCTGGCTCTCAAATACAGGCTCCTGCACCCTTACAGAAATGGCAGCGCAGATACTTCCACGAATATCAGCAGCATCATAATCTTTTTTAAAGAAATCACGCACTGTTTTTATATAACCTTCACGAAATGCGGCAAGATGTGTTCCGCCCTGTGTGGTGAATTGCCCGTTTACAAAACTGTAATACTCTTCACCATAAGCATTTTCATGCGTCAATGCAATTTCAATATCATCGCCTTTTAAATGAATGATGGGATAACGGATCTCATCTTCATTGGTCTTGCGTTGCAAAAGATCGAGCAAACCATTTTTGCTTACATACTTTTTGCTGTTGAGGTTCATTACCAAACCAGCATTCAGGTAACAGTAATTCCAGAACTGGTTATCGAGGTATTCCTGTACAAAATGAAAATTCTTAAAAATAGTATCGTCAGGAACAAATGAAACAGCTGTGCCATTTTCTTCTTTGGTTGCAGCTTCTTTGTATTCTTTTTTTAATATGCCTCTTTCAAATTCAGCTGTTTTTTCTTTACCCTCACGGTAAGCAGTAACTTTAAAATAATTACTCAATGCATTCACAGCTTTTGTACCCACACCATTCAATCCCACACTTTTTTGAAAAGCCTTGCTATCGTACTTCGCACCCGTATTCATTTTGCTCACAACGTCCACCACTTTACCAAGCGGAATGCCGCGGCCATAATCCCGTACGGTGATTGTTTTACCTTCGATCTTTACGTCAACATGTTTGCCGTATCCCATTGTATGTTCATCAATACAATTGTCGATCACTTCTTTCAGCAAAACATAAATACCATCATCAGGACTGCTTCCATCTCCTAATTTTCCAATATACATGCCGGGGCGAAGGCGGATATGTTCCTGCCAGTCGAGGCTACGGATATTGGCTTCCGTATATTCAAATAAATCTTTCTCTGCCATAATTTTTTACTAAGTATTGAATGCTGAAAGGATGAAAATTGAATGTGGGTGCCGGCATTTGATCTTAACTCAACATCGTTGTGTCACTCTCTTGTACTTTCACAGCCAGTTTCAGCGTTTTTCAGTGCTGCGAATATAATAGGTGCGGACAGTTTCGTATTTACCCATTTATCCACAATTGGTGGGAATATGTGCGTAAAAAACAGTGGTTTGGGGAGGTTATTGTTGAGGAAAAGGCTGGTTTAAAATGTTTTTTTTCTTTTAAAAAAGGAGATGTCAACTGGTTGAGTTCTGGTTGACATCTCTGTATTAAAAAAAATGGATATCTTTCTAATCCTTAAAAATACAGCATGAGTAAAAAAATATTGATCCTGGAAACTTTACTGGCACTCATTATTATCCTCGGTTTCAGGCTTGCAAAACAGCACACCACAAAGCCTGCAAAACAAATCAGCAGGCAGGAGGTTTTTGGTAAAAGGTTCATCATGCAATGTTCCCCAAACTGGAACATACTGAATGCAGACAGCCTCGGGAATGCGATGAAGCCACTTCCGGGTTGGGGCAATTATCGGTGGAATATTACAACCACGAGCGACAGCGCCCGCTTTTATTTTAACCAGGGAATAAACATGTATTACGCTTTTCATATTATAGAATCACTTGGTTCTTTTAAAAAAGCCGCAGAATTTGATTCAACCAATGCCATGATCTATTGGGCACAGGCGCTGGCATACGGGCCAAACATCAATGATTATGCTTATGCAACTGCACCTGATGCCTTGGCAGTTTCACAAAAAGCGAAACAATATTCAGCAGGATTAAGCGACAGGGACAAAGCGCTGGTGAATGCCATGGCTGTTCGTTACAGCGCTGATTCCACCATTAGCCGAAGCGTTCTTAATGAAACTTATTCCACGGCAATGCTGAAAGCATGGAAACAATTCTCACAGGATGCAGACATAAGTGCACTGTATGCAGATGCCCGCATGTTACAACATCCATGGGAATACTGGAAACATAACGGTGAGCCACAGCCGTGGACGAATGAAATATTAACTGTGATCGAAAATGCATTGAAAACAACGCCCGGTCATCCTGGTTTAAATCATTATCATATTCATATGGCAGAAGCATCGCCCAATCCCGGCCGTGCACTTGCAAGTGCCCAGCGCCTGGAAAACATGATGCCGGATGTTTCGCACATGGTTCATATGCCTTCTCATATTTATATACGAACCGGGAAATACGATACGGGTGTGGTTGTAAACAACAGGTCTATCAACGGATATAATAAATATCTTTCGCTTTATCCGGATGTGGTGAACAATACCTTCCTATACGTCATTCACAATCTTCACATGAAAGCAGCCTGTGCCATGATGATGAAAGATTATACTCTCAGTTTACAATCAGCAAAAGAATGTGCTGCCAGTTTTGATACTTCATTTTTATCAATGGCGCAACCTGTTGGCAACATGATACAGTATGTTTATATGACGCCACTGATGGCGCAGGTACAATATGAGAAATGGGATGAACTGATCGCAACACCAGGAATAAATCAGCAATGGGCTTTTGCTTTCTGTCTTTCCAAATGGGGAAAAGGCCTTGCATATGCCAATACCGGGAAACTATCAGAAGCAAAAAATGAATTGAGTATGTTGGTAGCAGCTATGAAACATCCCGATATGCAGGTACTGAATGCACCATTCAATAAACCCGTTGACCAAATGAAAGTGGGTGAAAAAATATTGGAAGGAACCATTGCATTGAAAGAACAAAATTTTGCCAAAGCAATATCGTTACTTAAAGAAGCTGTGGTTGCAGAAGATGATCTTATTTATTCTGAACCACGCGACTGGTTGATCCCATCAAGGTTGTTTTTGGCAAATGCTTATATAATTTCAGGTGATCTTGCTGCTGCTAAAAAAATATTAAAGGAAGACCTGGTGATCAATCCGAATAGTTATCATTCGGAGACAATGTTGAAAAAGATCGGAAAATAATGCACAGCTATCGGCAATCGGCAATCGGCAATGGAAGTTTGTAAATGTCGATGACTATTTTATTCGTCACACCTGCGAGAGATCAGAAAATAATTCCTTCAATAAAAAAGCTCCATTGCCGATTGCCGATTCCCGATTGCCGTTTTCCCTAATTTTGCCAAAACTTTTCTACTATGAATCTTGATCTTTCAGGAAAAACCGCTGTTGTTTGCGGCAGTACACAGGGACTTGGATTGGCATCTGCAGCTGAACTTGCTTTATTAGGTGCCAATGTGGTATTGGTTGCAAGGAATGAAGAAAAATTAAAAGAAGCTGTTGTACAACTCGACATTTCAAAAAAACAGGTGCATGATTATCTTGTTGCAGATTTCTCTGACGTAAATAATGTAATAGCTGCTATTAATAAATTTATTGATGCGGGAAAGATTGCACATATTCTTATAAATAATACAGGTGGCCCTGCCGGAGGAACAGTACTAAATGCAACTGGAGATGAATTTTTACAAGCATTCAACAACCATCTTTTATGCAATCATGTTTTAGTGAAAGCATTGGTGCCCGGAATGAAAGCTGCAGGATTCGGACGCATCATTAATATCATATCAACATCCGTTAAACAACCAATACCAGGACTTGCGGTAAGCAATACCATTCGTGGAGCTGTTGCCAACTGGAGTAAAACACTGGCTACAGAAGTTGCTCCGTTTGGAATTACAGTAAATAATGTTTTACCTGGATTTACAAAAACAGTAAGAGCTGATTATGTTGTGAAGAAAAGATCTGCGGATTCAGGTAAAAGCGAAGAACAGGTTTTAAAAGAACTGGAAGCAGAAATACCTGTTGGAAGAATTGGAAAGCCGGAAGAATTCGGGGCGGCGGTAGCCTTTCTTTGTTCACCGGCGGCAGCGTATATAACGGGGATTAATTTGCCGGTGGATGGTGGAAGGCTGAGTTGTTTATAATTTTTTTACCACGAATTAAATACTAATTCCACGAATTGCACGAACGTTCTAATCAGCATTTGTGTAATTCGTGAAATTCGTGCCTTTAATTCGTGTTCTATAATTATCCTCTTGCATTCGCTTTTACAAAATCAGAAACAAGATAGCTAATCAATTTTCCAGTCGTATCATCTTTTCGCCCATCCACTAACTGGCACGCACCCTCGCTGATATGCAGGTAAGCCACTTTTGAATCTGTTGCAGTAAAATTAATATACTGTCTTGCGTGTAAAGGAAGAATACCACAAGGTGTACATGCACTGCTGAGCACATGTTCAATACAATCAAGATCGAGTTCAATGCCGGTTATTGAATCTTCAGTAAAACCGGTTGCGTGTGCGATGGCCTGAATGAAATTTTTTCTTTCATGGATAAATATGTCTTCATAACTGATATACTGTATGAATGGGTTCTCATGTATTTCGGCAAGTACATTTTGAGGAACATAGTTTTCATGCAAAGCGATGATGCAGTATTTACCAAGAAAGCCATCTTCTTCTGCATATTTAAACCCATTGCCACTGTGTCTTCCTTCCGTGGGCCTGAAGTCGGCCTGTGCATCCATATTGATACAATTTATTTGTGCCAGTGGAATTACATCTGCTTTGTGCAACCCTTTTGAAACTCCTTTTATGATTGGATAAGCATTGTTATGACCGCCACCAATAACGATCGGAATTTTTTTAGCAGCAGCGATCAGTTTCATCATATTCTCAACTTCTTCATCTATGATATTTACTGCGTGACGATATGCATCGATCAGTTCTTCCTGGTTGTATGCATTGTTATCGATCAGGTATTTTATATCACCAAAATCAAAATGACCAAGCAACAAAATATTATCGCCTGTTAAAAAATCATTGCTTTGTATATTCAGGAAAGATGTGAGGAACGGAAGCCAGGCCGTATCGGCACCACCCTTACCATAATTTGCACGCACGCCTATATCTTCAGGAATACCAACAAGCACATACTTTGCATTTGATCGCTGTAATGTTTCCGGCCAATCTGATCCTGGTTTTATATACTGTATCCTTTCGCCAAGCTTTGTTTCAAAACGGCGAACTTTTGTGAGGGATAAAATGTCTTCTTTGGAATAAAACTTGAAATGGTTCATTCATGGAAGATAAGAATGAATTTGAAGATTTGAAAATTTGAAGATTAGCCGATTAGAAAATTATTATTTGAAACGCCTCAAATTAATAAACGCTTCTCATCTTCAAATTTTCAAATCTTCAAATCATCAAATCAAAAAAAGCGAGGACACCTCACCATATCCGCCGAACTGTTGCTGCGGCGACTAAATCCTTTGTAGGAAAGCGTAACTTCAAAACCGCCTCTTGATTGGGAAGCTGTAGTTAATTTACTCGTATTGATATCGTAGGTCATGCCGAGGCTCATCTGGTAATAATCCAGCTTAATAACCGGTATGAATGCATCCTTGAAACGATAGAACAATCCACCGGTGATGCTTAGCTTTTGTTTGTTTTCCCTTTCATCAAGATCATGCGTTACCATAAGTCCACCCTGTCCCTGGCGAGCCCCACCCTGCATAAAATAATCTCCATAAAATACAAGCCTGTTGGCATCATCCACCGGCGCAGAAAAACCTGCATTAAGCACGTATTTGATGTTTAAGGAAATATCATTCTCTTTTTGAAAAGCAACTTTTGGTTTTGTAAAATGATAAACACCGAGGCCAACATAATAACTTGTATTCTCACCCGCAACGCTGCTATAACACATACCAACTGCAGGATCCCAATAAGTAAGTTTTGTATTGCTAAACGTTTGATGTGTAGGATTGCTTGAACTGTATGAGCCCCCAACAAACTGGTCATCGAAACTAAGTTTTGATGGATCAAATTGCTGCATTACCGGGCCACCCATAAAGGCTGCCGATAAATAAGTAGCTTTTTCTGAACTAAGTGATTTATGATAATTCAATACCGGGAAGATCTGCGTCCTGCTCAATCTTGAATCACCGGCAATATCTTTCGTGATCTGTATTCCGTAAGTAAAAAAATCGCCGTTATCACCTGCCTGCCTTTTTAATTCTATTCCAAGAGCCATGGTACGGTAAGGTGTGGTTACGGCTTCCCATTGGTTCCTGTATGCAGAGGTAAGTCTTATATCTCCGGTAAAGATGCCTGCCAGTGCAGGGTTCCTTAATAAAGGAATGTCGTAGAACTGTGAAAAGTTTATATCCTGGCAAAAAGATGTTTTTGCGAATGATATAAAAATGAACAGCAGTAAAGGTAGTTTCCAGGTTTTCATGGATAAGTTATTTAAGGATCGTGGTATTGCCTTTATACGTGTACACTGAGCCGTTATCGCAGATCACTTCAGCTGTATAAACATATACATCCGGGGTTGCTGCTACGCCGCGTACCTTACCATCCCAGCCATACTTAATATCGTTAGGGTTAAAGTTTTGTTTTTCGAAGATCAATACACCCCAGCGGTTGAATACGCGGAATGATTTTACACGAATGCCAACACCACGTATCATCAGCACATCATTCAGTCCGTCCCCATCAGGCGTAAATGCATTTGGTACAAACACTTCAGCTTTCTGGCACATTGCTGTAACAAAAACACTGTCAACTGCCGAACAACCGTATGCATTCACTACTCTAAGCGTGTATAGTATATTGTTATGTATCACTGCTGTCGGGTTAGGACAATCGCTGCAACTAAGTTCAGTAGCCGGTGTCCAGCTATATTGTGTAACCGGTCCGTTTTGAATTGTCGGGTGGAAAGTAGTTGGCATACCATTAATGGCAGTAAGATCTGCTCCAATGTTTACAGACGGCTGCGGGCCAACTGCAATGGTTACATAACCTGTATCAGTAAAGCAATGATAGGCATCATAACCTACCACCTGGTATTGCGTAGTTACCGTTGGTGTTGCAGTAGGACTGGCAACATCAACATGATCAAGTCCCGCCGGCGGCGACCATAAATAAGTATGTGCGTCTGCTGCACTTAAATTCACCGACCTTCCTGTACATATTGTATCATTTGGCGGCGTGCGCATTACAAATGGTTTTCTTACCATCAACAATACAGAATCACGCCCGCTGCAACCCAATGCACTGATCGCATTTACCGTGTACATGATCGAATCAGTTGGTGTCGCTGTTGGATTGGCACAGGTCGTACAACTTAATCCAATAGCCGGGCTCCAGGAGTATTGCGCTGCGCCAGATGCTGACAATTGAACAGAATTACCCAAACAAACATTCGAATTATCATTTGCCTGTACCGCTGCAGATGGATTAACGGTTATTGTAAGCGTATCTAATATAGAACCACATGTAACATTCAATCCATATACAAGGATCGTTGCTACAACAGGCGCATTCGTATTATTAATTGCCGTAAACGACGGTATATCACCAGTTCCGATATCTGCAAGACCTATCGAAGGTGTGTTGTTTTTCCAGCTGAACACAGTGCCGCTAACCGGGCCGGTTAGTGGTATTGGGCTTGTTGCCACTCCATTACAAACAACCATATCATCCGGCGCATCAATAGCAGGAGAAGGATTTACCGTAATGGTAAAAACTGTTACTGCACTTCCGCAACTGTTTGCCGAAGCTGTAACCTGTATCACCGCAGTGATCGGGAAATGTGTATTGTTTGTTGCTGTGAAAGAAGGTATATCACCCGTACCGCTAGCCGCTAATCCAATAGCAGTTTCACTGTTTATCCAGCTATACGTTGTGCCGGCAACAGGGCCTGTGAAAGCAGTTGCAACCACTGTTTCACGGTTACAAAGTGTTTGATTCACCGGTTGTGTTATTGACGGCGTAGGATCAACATTGATGTAAAATGTTTTTGGAATACCGGGACAATCATTTGTAGATGGTGTTACCGTTATGGCTGCTGATATCGTTGTATTTGTTGTGTTGTTTGTTACAAACGCAGGAATATTACCGGTACCACTTGCAGGAAGACCTACAGAAGGTAAACTATTCGTCCATGTAAAAGTTGTACCTGCAACCGGGCTCGTAAAATTGATCGCTGCAGTTGTTTCGCCATTGCATTGAAATTGATTCAATGGCTGTATTACTCCCGGTGTTGGGAAAATTGTTATGGTAAAGGTCTTTGGCGTTCCCGGGCAACCGTTAGCTTCTGGTGTAACTACGATCGTTGCTACAAGGTTCGTATTACTGCTGTTATTTGGGTTGAAAGAAAGCAGGTCACCGGTACCGTTTGCCGGTAAACCGATTGACGGTACATTATTCGTCCAGTTATAGGTAGTTCCTGCAACTGTTCCTGTAAAATCAACAATAGTCGTCGGATTTCCCGTACATACATTTTGATCTGCAGGCTGACTTACATTGGGAGTAGGATTTACCAATATGCTAAATGCTGCCGGTGTACCATGACAACCATAAGCCAATGGCGAAACAGCTATATTAGCAGTAACCGGCGTTGAACCGTTATTGATCGTGGTAAAAGCTGCAATACTATCTGTGCCGTTTGCAGGCAGGCCAATAGAAGGTTGATCATTTGTCCATGTATAAGTAGTGTTGCTCGCTGTGCTTTCAAACAAAACTGTATTTGTATTTATCCCGTTACAAACAACCTGGCCGGTAAGCGGCGTCATATCAGGCGTTGGGTTTACGGTAATGGTGAACGTTACAGGAGCACCCGGGCATCCATTGTTTGAAACAGAAACTGCGATGGTGGCTGTTACAGGTGCCGGGCCATTATTGATCGCCGTTATGGATGGAATATCGCCTGTTCCACTTGCTGCCAGGCCAATAGAAGGTTCACTATTTGTCCATGTATAATTTGCAGAAGGAACTACACTTGTAAAGTTGTTGAAGTCTACTGCATCTGTTGTTCCCCTGTTACAAACTACCTGGTCAACCGGCTGAAATACAGATGGTACAGGGAATACTCTTATAGCAAAATTCTTAGGCGTTCCTGTACAGCCGTTCATTGACGGTGTAACGGTAATGTTTGCCAGGACTGTTGTAAGATTTGCATTTACAGAAGTAAACGAAGGTATGTTCCCTACACCACTTGCAGCAAGGCCAATGGAAGGATCGTCATTTGTCCAGTTATAAGTTATACCACTTGATGAACCGGTGAATGGATCTGGGTTCACCACTACGCCATTACAAACCTGTATGTCTGCCGGGGCGTCTACAGCTGGTATCGGGTTAATAGTTATTTGATGTGTTGCTGTATCCCTGCATCCATTTACTGTTGTTGCAATAAGCTGGATGGTATAAGTTCCTGGCTGGGTAAATACAAGTGTGTAATCAATATCTACTGATTCAGCGCTGCCGTCAGTTGAAGACCATTCTAAAGAATTAACCGGGTCTGTAGATTGTATCAGGCTATTAAATGTTAACTGTGTGTTTGCACAAACCGATGTTGGCCCTGCAATTGCAGCAACTGGGAAATTGTTTACCACAACATTGATCGGTCTTACAATGGTATCCATACATCCTGTGATACCAGTAATGATCAGTTGAATGTTATAAGTTCCCGACGCAGTATATGTGTGACTTGTTAAAGCGTCTGTTCCTGAATTGCCATCGCCAAAGTCCCATGAATATGTACTGGTACCAAAATAAGATTGAGAAATGTCTTTGAAATCAACCACCGTATTTCCGCAGTTCCTGTGTTCAACCGTTGAGAAATCTGGTTGCAATATTTCAACCCTGATCGTGTCTGTGCCCGGAACAACTACATTACAACCAATACTGGAAATAAATGTGAGGCTTGGTATATAAACGCCTGCCGATGAGTATGTATGAGAAATATCTGCTTGAGTAGTTGTGGTAGAATTTCCATCTCCAAAATTGTAAATAAAATTGCCGGCACCCGAAGCAGTGACATTAAAATCAACTGTGGTTGAATTACAGAAATTTCCACCGGTATAATTAAAAGATGCTGTAGGATTGATAACCCTTACTGTATCTACGTAACTGCCTGTACAACCGCTCGGTAATGTTACGGTAAGCGTAACGACATACGTGCCTACTGATGTATAGGTATGCGAAACCGTATCACCTGATCCAAAAAGCCCATCTCCAAAATCCCATGTAGCAGATGCGGCAGGAATATTACTGTTATAAAAAGTAAACTGGTGTGGTGCACAAATACCAACCATTTCAGATACATCAAAATGAGGTGTAAAAGAACTATGAAATGTAACAGGCATACTATCCCTGCAACCAAAATCATTGAATGGGATCATTTCAAGCCATATCGTACTATTATTTGCCGGTGCCGGATTTAAAGTTACATTCTGACCTGTTGCCAATGTTGCTGAATAATCCTGGTTCCACCAGTTATATGTTTGAAACCCGGGAGGCGCATTCAATGTTGCGATACCGGTTGTACACTCGTAGTTCATATCAACAGCATGGCTACATACACTTTCAACATCCACATAAGCATAACCCCAATGGCCCCTTCTTACACAATCAGCAGTTGTAAATTCAAGATACAATGTTTCTCCTGCGTGTCCCCTGAGGCTGATAAAAGCGCTTGCCCATGGTTTATAGATCACCGAAGTATCAATGGTAGATCTTTCAAAACCCGGAAGGCTTGAAGTGGATATATACTCAAAAGACGCACAGTCTATGTACGTATTATTGGTTGAATCAAAAAGTTTGGCAGTGAACCTCGGCTGTGTCCATTCCGTATGTCCCGGATCCTGGAAAACGACCGCATAATCATACCTTATAGAAAAGTTGCTGTCATTGGCGGGTATCCTTATAACATACTGGATCCTTTCTGCCTCAGCACCAATCCTTGTATTTCCGAGTTTAACTGCGAAATTACTTCCATCAGGAGGATTTAATGGGAAGAGGCCATAAGCATCAATGGCTGATGGTGTTGTCCTGTTAATGATCCTGTGACGATTTCCAATTGGCGGCGAAGGAGTAACCGTGATCACATTGGTGTTTCCGGCAGAATCAACCGAACCTGTAAAGCAATTCCAGTTATTGAAATTTCCATTTTCAAAATCAATATTATCCGGACATTGGCCATTCACATTACTGATCGGGGCAACTGTTCTTCTTGTTGGTTGTTGAATAACTTCACCTGTATAAGTGATGGTTCCAGTTATATCCATCGTTCCTACACGACCATCACGAATGATCTTTGCCTTACCATTGTTGAAACCATAAAACGCAGTAATATCAAGTTGGTTAACCGCAACTGCATTTGTATTGATGAGCTGCCATTTTGCATTTTTAAAAACAGCCGTAACGGGTTCTTTAAAATCATAAACGATCTCGTATTCAAAAGGAACAACTACATTACCTGTTTCATTAATGAAACCCCATTTTGAATCTTTCCTAACAGCTGCCAGCTTGTTTACAAAGTTTCTTGCATCATCAAACTGAACAGCGGCAATGAGTTTTCCAGCCTTATCAATAAAAGAAAATTTATTATTGCTCAATACCCTTGCATAACCATTTACATATGCTTCCTGTTCATCCCAGGATTGGTTATGTATATTATTTTGTAAAGTGAGGTTGCTGGTTGTTTTGCCGGTAGCCTGTGATCCATGCACGGGCTTTGTGGAGCGTTGAGCTGATGCAGCCACGCTGAATAATAGTAGTAATGGTAGTAAAATTCGATTCATGGATATTAGGATATAGAACCGGGAAATTGGATAATTACCTAGGTTAACGTCGCCATATCCAAATTATTTCAGCCTCTGTAAACATAGAGTGCTTTTACAAGTGGGGATCGTAGGGATACTACGTAGAATTACGTAAGTGGTCAGACCGGTCGGACCGGTTTAAGGATCTTCTTTACGAAAAATTCAGATTTTAACGATCGCTTTAATGATCCCAGGTTGCAATAAATATTCAATAATCAATGTACAATGTTCAATGCTCAACGGAATACAATTGAATATTGAACATTGTACGTTGGTTATTGAATGTTCGCCCGGAGTTTCAATCAATGAAGGCTTCAATTACAATAAAAAAAGCTCCATAAAATGGAGCTTTTTCAGAAATTATCTTTTTTAGATTAATTCGCTTTTGTCTTAGTTGTTTTTTGCGCAGGAGCCGGTGCCGGGTTTTGTGTCAGGTATTTCTGATACTTCGCATCCCCCATGGCTCTTTTTAATGCCAACTGCCTTTCTGCTTCCAAAGCCATCACTTCTTTTCTTTTTTCTTCAGGTGTAAGTTGGGTATTTTTTTCAACCTCTGCCCTTTTCAAATCAAACTCTTTCATAGTTTGCATTTGACTTGGGGTGAGGCCTGCCTGCTTATAACCTTCATTGGTTTTTTTAAGCTGGTCTTTTGTCTGGGGCACAGATGCTGCTTTGATCTTTGTATCTCTTGCAATCTCTGCTTCCGAAGGTGCTGGTGTCATTGCTGCATTTCTCTCCTTTGACTGGGCGGAAGCCAAGTTTGAGAAGCTAACAACTGCAAATGCGATAAAAAGTATTTTCTTCATTTTAAAAATTTTAGATGTTAAAAATACGTATCTAAACTGATATTTTATCAACTTTTTTTCCTCGGCGGATATGGTTGAAAAAGGCGGTAGCAGGGCATTTGATGCCGTTACTATTTAGATTTTACCTGTATTCACCATCCACCTATTTTCATTCGATCATTTTTTCAAGATGTATCAGTTTCCCGTCTGAAGTCATCCCTTCTAAAACCAACTTCATTTTTCTTACATGATCTGCATTGTAAAATGAAAAACTGAATTTTTTATAGGACTGGCTTGTTTCAAGATAAGGATCCCAATACAATGTCGACCTGCTGTCAAGGGCCGGCACTGCTGGTTTACCGGGCGCATAATCCGGCGAGAAAAATTCTTTAACGGGTGAATATCCTTCCACTTTTAACCTGAATAATTTGTCTGTTGCCTGGAAATCGGGCAGATCAGCGGTCTTCCTGGTATAAATGGCAATCGCTCCTCCCGGCCCACCACCGGCAGAGCCTACAAAGCCCGTCCCATACACTTTTATCATCGCAATTTCTGACATGGGGATCGATGAAATATCAGACGTAGCATAAACCTGGCTCTCATCCAAAAATATATCCATGGGAATGGGACCACCCTGCAGGCTCCTTGTTGACCGGTAGTTAAAATAATAATTGCCCGGTGTTCCCAAAACAGAAACGCCTGAGATCTTACCCCTGATATAATCTACAACATTGGTCGAGTTATTGGGTTTATTCATAGGATCGTTTACAAAATCAATGGTTGCAGCAGCATAACTGTTGAATACACCATTCCTGATATACCTTTCCTCCAGCAGCTTTGTTTTACTTTTTGCCTTTGATACCAGTTTTATTTCACTCAGTAAAACTGTTTTTTTATCAAGGTTGGTCAACACATCGCTATACATATTTTTGATCGTCTCCTTTTTATCACTAAATGCCAATGGCCTCGACTGCTGAAATGCATTTTTAGTATTGAATTTAAATAATGAAGAAATTGTTGGGGTAAAAAGCGTAGCGTTGATCTTTTTATTTTTCTCAATAAGATTGCTGAAATATAAAGACGCAGTGTCAGCATATGAAAGTCCCGATATCTCAAATATGCCATCTTTATTTACCGGCACGATCATAACATCGCTACCGTTACTCACCGTTTTAATGATAACACTAAGATTGGATTCGCCTATTGATTTATCAGTACCATCATAAACAGCTTTTCCTTTCAGGCTAATATAGTTCGGATCCTTAAATGAAATTAACGGGAGGTTTTTTGTAAGCACCTGGTCCCATGTAAACTTTCTCCATCCATTCGTAAGCATTACAAGGTCAAGATTATTTTTTCTTTCATCATCATCAGTTTCAAAATAATATTGTGGGTTGTGTACATAACCTTTTATATCATTCGATACTAAAAAACGGGAAATGATATTGTCCGCATTACCAAGATTGATCTCCCTCTCCGAATCTGTAACAGAAACAGAAAAACTTCCATCAAGGCTATCCTGCAATTCATAAGAAAATACATTACGGCCCCGGTCGGCAGTTGATACGGTATCCGTTTTTAGATTTCCATTTGCCACATAATCTTTATTACTAACAAACATTAACCGTTCCGTTATTGGCTGGTCATTTCTATTAAATAAGGTTAGCTGCAAAATACCTGAAGGAATGTTTTCCACAGGAATTTGTCCCTTAAAACTCTTTTGATCAGAACTTATCCGGATCTTAAATACAACCGTGTTCTCCATAACAGCAAGCATATACGCCGGTCGTAAATTCTCGTTGAAAACAGTTTCGCTGTTCACATAAAAATATTCTTTACCATTTTCTTTCCTTACACTCAGCAGCGCACCCGATCCTACAGATGCAGGCAATTCAATTTGCTTGTTAATATTTTTATCAATGATGGCGGCTGCTGTATATTTTTCTCCCAGAACCGGCGTGATCTCAAACTTCCCCATACCATCGTGAACCGATATAAAAGTTGCGATCGTCTCACCCTTTGCGTTGGTCACCTTACCTTCTGCATCTGCCGGGTAACCCCATTGATCCGTACACTTAAAAGCAACCACATTTTTTATCCCACATATGAGGTTGCCCGATTCGGGTAAAAAATAAATATTGAATTGCTTTTGCACATCTGAAACTGCTTTTGTATCAGAAGGATTAAACACCGGTATTTTATGGTAATAAAAACTGTTGGGGCCAAAATCCATAAGACGACCTGTATAGGCCCTAACGGTATAATTCATTTGCGAAGCATCCCTGGGAAGATCAAAATTTCCTACTGCAGTACTGTTGATCACGGGTAATATTTTTCGATCAACGATCCGGCCGGAATCATTCAGTAGTTCCACGCACATCGAACTACTAAAAACAGCAGGCAAAAATCCTGATAAGAAATAGGCCTTGAACCATATGGTTTCCCCGGCAACATAAGAACCCTTATCATAGTGAATAAATATTTTTTCAGAAGCATAATTTAACCTCACATTTTCAAGTGCTTCATCGGGCGACTGTGCTTTACAATTTTTAAATACGAGAAAAAAAACAAGAAAAGCAGTAAACAGTTTCGTCAATTTCATCTGGCAGGTTTTTATGAAGATATATAAAATATTTACGCAGCTTCAATAATCAAAAAATAAAAAGAATTTTTAACAACATCATGCGGTAACTTGGTATTCATAAATATTAGTTTGATATCATGAAAAACCAGTTGCCGGTTAAAAATTCTGAGAAAGTTCACGGCCTTTATGGATTGATTGTATGTGGTGGAAAAAGCAGCCGCATGGGAACCGACAAAAGCATGCTTGTGTATTATGATATACCTCACTGTCACCATCTCTATGAAATGCTTGAACCATTTTGTGAAAAAGTATTTATCTCCTGCAATCATGAACAGGAAAAAAATATTGATAAAAGATATGCAACCATTACTGATCTTCCGGCTTTCAACAATACCGGGCCCATGGCATCATTACTGAGTGCTTTCACCGAATTTAAAAACAAAGATTTCCTGGTCATTGGTTGTGATTATCCTTTTTTAAACAGCATAGATATAGGTAACTTTTTATCTTCTTTTAAAAGTACGGACCTGGCTGCCGCTTTTTACAATTCACCGGCAGCATTATACGAGCCATTGCTGGCATATTACAACAAAACATCTTCTGCCCTGCTTTTCGAAATGTATAATAACAAAGAATATTCCCTGCAACATTTTTTAAAAAAGAACAACGCTATAAAATTCTTTCCGTCCAACATTGAAAGTATAAAAAGCATTGACACAAAGGAAGAATTTCTTGAAGCAAAAACATTAATAACTTCAACCGGTCATTGACAATTGTAAACTGTCAATTGTTCACTAATTTTATAAAATGAAAACCAGCCAACAGCAGGAAGTGATCATTCAAAAAATATCCGGGAATAACTCATTGGAAGCGGCCGACCAGGTTGCAATAGAAGAACCACTTGAGATCCGAATTGCTTACGGTACAGCTGATGGCCGCATGGAAAAAAACATTTCAGTTACCATGCGCACACCAGGTAATGATGAAGAACTGGCAGCAGGATTTTTATTTACAGAAGCGATCATTAATGACCACGCATCGATCAAAGACATTAAACACGTAGCTGCAGATGATAACAGGATACTTGTAACACTCAAAGAAAATATTTTACCGGCACTAAATAAAACAGATCGAAATTTTTACAGTACATCAAGTTGTGGTGTTTGTGGTAAAGCAAGCATTGATGCGATCCACACAAATCCTGTTTATCAAAATAAAAAAGACAACATCAGCATCGGCTCAGAATTGTTGTATGGTTTGCAGGATAAACTCAGGAAACAACAGGAAATCTTTCAAAATACAGGAGGCATTCATGCCAGCGCTATCTTTAGCCTCGATGCAAAATTCATCATGTTACGTGAGGATGTGGGCAGGCACAATGCACTGGATAAACTGATTGGCGCAGCATTGTTAAAAGGATCATTGCCGTTAAACAATTGCATACTTTTATTAAGCGGGCGTGCAAGTTTTGAGTTAATACAAAAAGCTGCCATGGCAGGTATAAAGATCGTAGCTGCAGTTGGTGCGCCTTCAAGTCTTGCAATAGAAATGGCTGAGGAATCAGGTATAACATTGATCGGCTTTTTACGTGACAGGAGATTTAATTTGTATTCAGGTTTTCAAAGGTTGCAATCATAACAATTCATTCATCAAATGAAAATACGCATCAAAGGAAATTCAATCAGGCTGAGGTTATCAAAAACTGATGTAGCAAAGCTTGACGCAACAAGTTGCCTGGAAGAACAAACCTCATTCGGTAAAAATAAATTTGGCTATGCATTAAAAGCTGTGGATACAGGAAATGAGTTATCTGCAGTTTTCGATAATGGCACGATAACGATGTTCGTTCCAAAAACTTTAATTAAAAACTGGCCGGTAAATGATACGATCGGGTTTAACAGCATCATTAAACTAACGGAAACCGATAGCCTTTATCTTTTAGTTGAAAAAGATTTTATATGTATCGATGATACTACAGAGGATCAAACTGACAATTACGAAAATCCAAACAAGACCTGTTAATCATGAGCGATGAAATAACCGATATACCAGGTGCTGAAAATCCTGAAATTTTTACAGGATTGAAATTAAGCCCATTAAAACATCATGCTGCCGGTATACCTGCTGTAATGGTAAGCATGCAACATATTTTTGGTGAAGCAGGTATTTTCAGGGGATTGAAAGCACTGAGCAAACTCAATCAAAAAAAAGGATTCGATTGCCCCAGTTGTGCCTGGCCCGACCCTGATGATGAACGCAGCGGTATTGCTGAATACTGTGAGAACGGCGCCAAGGCTGTTGCCGAAGAAGCAACATCAAAACAATTGAATGCTGATTTCTTTTCAGCAAATTCAGTTGCTGATCTTGCAAAACTATCCGACTATGAGATTGGCAGAAAGGGCCGCATTGCAGCGCCCATGTATTTACCAAAAGGAGCCACGCATTATCAAGCCATTTCATGGGAAAATGCATTTAAAAAAATTGCGGATGAATTGAATGCATTATCATCACCTGACGAGGCCATTTTTTATACTTCAGGAAGAACGAGCAATGAAGCCGCATTTTTATACCAGTTATTTGTAAGAGAATACGGTACCAATAATTTACCCGATTGCAGCAACATGTGTCATGAAAGCAGTGGTGTTGCATTGGGAGAATCATTGGGCATTGGCAAAGGTTCAGTAAAACTTGAAGATTTTTATGAGGCGGAAGTGATCATGATACTGGGACAAAATCCCGGCACCAACCACCCACGAATGCTTACAGCTTTACAAAAAGCAAAAGCAAATGGCGCCATCATCATTTCTATTAATCCATTGCCTGAAGCCGGCCTGATGGGTTTCAACAATCCACAGGAATTAAAAGGTATACTGGGATTAGACAGTGCTTTAACAGATATTTTCCTGCAGGTAAAATTAAATGCCGATATGGCTTTGTTACAGGCAATAGAAATATTACTGCTTGAGGAAGAAACATTAAATCATGGATCTGTTTTCGATCATGATTTTATAGAACACCATACAGAAGGATTTGCTGATCTTGTAAAACATCTTCATGAACAAAAACTGGAAACACTTGTTGCAGCAACAGGGATTGATCTTGCTCAAATAAAAGAAACAGCCAATATTCTTAAAAATAAAAAGAAGATCATTGCTTGCTGGGCAATGGGGCTAACGCAACATAAGAACGCTGTTGATACCATCAAAGAGATCGTAAACCTGTTGTTATTGAAAGGGAGCATTGGAAAACCTGGTGCAGGTACCTGCCCTGTACGTGGGCACAGCAATGTACAGGGCGATCGTACCATGGGAATTTATGAAAAGCCTTCTGCAAAATTCCTGCGATCAATAGAAAACAATTTCAATTTTGTACCACCGCAGCAACATGGATACGATGTTGTGGAGTGCATCAAAGCGATGTATAACGGCAAGGCCAACCTGTTTTTTGCCATGGGTGGTAATTTTCTTTCTGCAACACCCGATACTTT
This sequence comes from Ferruginibacter sp., assembly GCA_047601875.1. GTDB lineage: Bacteria > Bacteroidota > Bacteroidia > Chitinophagales > Chitinophagaceae > Ferruginibacter. The sequence goes on from JASGIL010000001.1 coordinate 5,494,420, forward strand.
ATATACCGCTGCTGCATTGCGTAAATGTAAATTAACGGTTCATGTATCTACAAAACTAAATCGTAGTCATCTTGTACATGGAGAAGAAGCATTGATACTTCCCTGCCTTGGCAGAAGTGATAAGGATCATGTAAATAACGAGGACCAGTTTGTTTCCTGCGAAAATTCGATGGGTGTTGTTCAACAATCGAAAGGAATTTTAAAGCCTGTTTCCAAATCGCTGTTAAGTGAACCTGTTATTGTATGCATGCTTGCAAAAGCTACGCTTGGAAATAAAAGCAAGATAAACTGGGATAAATACCTTGAACATTATGATCACATCAGGACAGATATTGAACGCACGATCCCTGGCTTTGATCATTACAATGAGCGTGTACGTATACCCGGTGGTTTTTATTTACCGAATTGCAACAGGGAAGGAAGTTTTGATACGGCTACAAAAAAAGCACAATTCAATATTGCTGTTTTTGAACCAACTCTATTGGCAAAAGACGAACTGATGATGATGACCATAAGAAGTCATGACCAGTTTAACACAACGATCTATGGACTCAATGATCGTTACCGCGGTATTCATAATGAAAGAAGGGTGATCATGATGAATCAACAGGATATGAATGACAGGAATTTAAAAAGCGGCGACATTGTTGATCTTTATAATGATCATGGTGGTATTGAAAGAGTGGCACATAAATTCATCGTGGTGCCCTACCCGATACCCAAAGGATGTACGGCTACATATTTCCCGGAAACGAATGTGTTGGTACCGATAAGTAGTGTGGCAGAGAAGAGTAATACGCCGGTTTCGAAGTTGGTAATTATTAAAGTGAAAGCTGCAAGCTATTAGCTACAAGCTGCAAGTCAGCCAATATTTAATTGAAGTATTTTTCAATAAAAACGCTTTATGTAAATCAGGAGTAAAGAAATTGGAAGATTCGTTGATCAGAATAAACAGACTTGTAACTTGAAGCTTAAAGCTTGAAGCTCTATTGCGGAGATTTGTCTTTAATCAACAACAAACTGTAAACAAGTACAACAAGTGACAATAATGATATAATAAACGCCAGCATAAGTATTAATTAAAATGTTGTATCTGCATAAACACATACGGATTTACTGAAAATGCTTTCTCTCCCCTGTCTTTAAATTCACCAAACAACAAATCAAGAAATGAATCAGCTTCATTGATCGCCCAAAGCGTGAGTGACCTGTTATTCGCCCATTCACATATTTCAGGCAATGTTTCCCATATCAAACCATTCCAGCAGGCTTCTTCCAATAGCTCTCTTTCAGATAATTTTCTTTCATTACCATTCTCATCCTTTTTATCCAGGTGCCTGGACGAAAAATGCGTCTTAATAAAAAGCAGTATTTCCTGTTGGGTATAGTTTGGTTTCATAAGGGTGTTATTAGCAGCCTGTTTTCATTAATAGATACGTTATTTAGGGTATGCAGGTTTAGTATGGTACGGTGGTAAGCTCCTGCGTTTGATAATAGAAAACGATGATATATGGGAAAATATTGTATGTGGAGCTATGAGCTACGAGCTATGAGCTACGAGCTTTGAGCTATGAGCTGAGTGTAAATGGCTTGAAAATTCTTTTAATAATAGGTAATTAGCAGGTTATTTTATCTAAAAACAAGCTCAAAGCTCATGACTCACAGCTCATAGCTTGTGACTTGCAGCTTGCCTCTAAAAAGCTTACATTTATATAGTGAAAAAAACTTGTACTAACATACAACGATTACACTTCACACGCAGCCTCCACTTCCTGCTCATATTCTCTTTACTTCCCCATGCTATTGAAGCCCAAAAAACTGCAAAAAATACCGGCTTTGCCAATGTTGATAGTTTTGTGCTGGGCATAAAATACGAGAATGATTATATAAAACTGGCAAGGGACCTTACAAGCCCGTTTCATGAAGACATGGATAAAGTAAGGGCCATTTTTAAATGGATCACCAATAACATTGCTTATGATTACAGGTTCATCAATAGTGGTAAAGAACTGCAGGTACCGGAATGCGAAGACAGGTACGACTGTGTAGAAATAACCAGGTCATGGGAAAATGAGTACATAAAAAAAATATTGCGTACCAGGCGGGCCACGGCCGATGGTTATGCAAAACTTTTCCAGAAGCTATGTGATATCATGCACATACAAACTGAATTGATCCCCGGTTATTTAAGAACAAAGCCTTACCAGATCGGCAGTAAAATGAGTGTGAATCATACATGGAATGCCGTTTTTATAGATACAGCCTGGTATTTTGTAGATCCAACACTGGCGGCAGGTTATTGTATTGAAAATGAAGAAACCGATCGGCTGGTTAGATTCGTAAGAGATTATGAAGAATATTACTGGCTCACTCCTTTCAATCGCCTGGCAAGAAATCATTTTCCTAAAAACGGTTATTGGGGAAATCAATATCATTTAACATTGGAAAAATTTTTCACCAACCCACACTATTACTCGATAGATGTTTTGGATAATATTTCAAACGAATGCCCCAGTGAAGGAATGCTTTCTGTAAAAAAAGATGACACCCTGCATTTTAGTTTTAATTATAAAAAAGACATTCGCTATATACAGGTGAACTCAAACAATTTCAGGAACCCTTCATTGTGGACAACAATAACTGTAAAACGTAAAACAAAAGTTGTACGTGATACATGGGCAGAAAAAAAACAAGTGTATATACCGTTTAAGAAGCTGGGACAAAGTTATAGTTTTGATTATGTCGTAAAAGACATGTCGCTATACTACTTAGAATTAGTGTTTGATTATAAGAAGATAATGAGATATAAAGTAACAGTAAGTAAATAATAAAAAATGTATGATCTAAGATATAAGATCTAAGATTTTTTTTAGAATGGGAAATGCTCACAAATATTGCACTCCCAAAAATCTTACATCTTAAATCTTAGATCTTAAATCACTTTTTTTGTTGCATCAATTTATCAATCAACGACTGGTTCGTTTTATAAATGCAGAATAAATTTCCATAAAAATGTGGCAGGTCGGTTACCAGGTTACTGAATTCATCTACGATCACATAACCTTTTCCTTTTAACAGGTTGAACAATGCTTCATGATTTTCGGTAACTTCTATCATCATGGTTGGCTTTAATTCATCAAGAATGTTTTGCATTCCTTTTATTGCCATGTATTCAGCACCTTCAATATCGATCTTTACAAAATCTACTTTTTTAATATTACGCTGCTTAACAAAATCATCGAGGCGAATGGTTTCTACTTCAACTGCATTTTTTTGCAATTCGGTAAAGGTCTTTGATTGTATCTTTTTTGTAACCCTGTAATCTTTTACCAGCGAATTACTTTGGCCGGTGATATTTTCGAGGTAAAAAGTAGCTGTTCCATTCTCATCTGAAACGGCTTTCTCAATCAGCTCAATATTTTTGATCTTTGAATTATTGATATTCGCCCTTGTGTAAGGAAGATTATTGGCACCCGGTTCAAAAACATACAGCTTACCTGCAGTGCCGGCCAGTTTTGAAAAATACAAACTGATATAACCGATATGGGCACCCAGTTCAATAACCGTATCCCCTTCTTTAATGATCGTTTTAAAAATATCCATCTGCACTTTTTCCCTGTTCTTGCCATGGTACCAATAGCCTTTGTGAATAAAGGCGTCGATCTTGAATTTAGAACCCGTGTAATGATGCTTTATATAGATATTCCCGAGGTTGAGTTTCTTTAATAAAGGAAGAATGATCTTTCTGAGTTTCTTATTGCGGTATAGTTTCATTTTCTAATTTAATTAAGATGTTTTTTCACGTGGTCGGGCTGTATATCCAACATCTTTTTTATTCAAATGGTGGTTAGGGCTGCAAATATAGACGAAAAATGTATGATCTAAGATGTAAGATTTAAGATTTTACGCCCTTTCAACATGTCGCCACAAATCTTACATCTTAAATCTTATATCTTACATTAACCACACATCATAAATCTTACATCATACATCATACATTTGCTATCTTCCGCCTCCAAAACCATTTTTATGAATAAAATATTCCTTCCTTTTGCAGGTATTATTTTTCTTGCATCATGCAATAATAAAACCGAATCAAAAAATGAAGAACTAAAACCAATTGCAGTGAAATATCCTGAAACAAAAAAAGACACAAGCGTAAAAGACGATTATTTTGGCGAAAAGGTAGCGGATCCTTATCGCTGGCTTGAAAATGATACAAGCGCAGAAACCGGCCAGTGGGTAAAAGCTGAAAACAATGTCACACAGAAATTCCTGGAGCAGGTACCATATAGAGAAGATATCCGTAAAAGATACCAGCAGTTATTCAACTATGAAAAATTTTCTGCTCCGTCAAGGGAAGGTAAATACAATTACTATTCTAAAAATTCAGGTTTGCAAAATCAATATGTGATGTATCGTGAATTGATATCAGGATCTGCACCGGAAGTTTTTTTAGATCCAAATACTTTTTCTGCTGATGGCACTACTTCGCTTTCAGGAATTAATTTTTCAAAAGACGGATCACTGGCTGCATATAATATCTCAGAAGGTGGCAGCGACTGGCAAAAGATCATCGTGCTGGATGCGATCAACAAAAAACAATTGGGCGATACCATGATGGACATCAAGTTTAGCTCCGCCAGCTGGAAAGGAAATGATGGTTTTTATTACAGCACATATGATCGTCCGAAAGAAGGAAGTTTCTTACAAGGGAAAACAGATCGTCACAAATTATACTATCATAAATTAGGTACACCGCAAAAAGATGATAAACTGATCTTTGGTGGTGATGGTCCTGCTATCCGTTATGTTGGTGCTGGTGTGAGTGAAGATCAGAAATGGTTATTCATTTATGCATCCATTGCAACTTATGGAAATGCATTGTATGTACAGGACCTTAGTAAACCCGATGCACCGATCGTTACCATGGTATCGGACATGAAGAACCAACATGGTGTACTGGATACGGATGATTCTAATTTTTATATTCAAACAGACAGGGATGCACCCAATGGCAAAGTGATGGTGGTGCCATTTTCAAATCCTGCTGAAGCGAACTGGAAAGTGTTGATCGATACAAAACCTGAAGTGTTGAGTACGTCTACTGCCGGCGGTTATATTTATTGTTCATACCTGAAAGATGCGATCTCAAAAGTTTATCAATATGACAAAACAGGAAAACAAATTCGGGAAATCGTATTACCCGGCCCGGGAACAGCAGGTGGTTTTTCCGGTAAGATAGATGATAAGGACCTGTTCTTCTATTTCGCTTCTTATGTTACTCCAAGTACGATCTATAAAATGAATATTGAGTCGGGTAAATATGATATCTATAAACAACCAAAAGTGGCATTCAACCCCGCAGATTACGAATCAAAACAGGTTTTCTATACTTCAAAAGACGGAACAAAGATCCCGATGATCTTAACTTATAAAAAAGGACTTGAATTGAATGGAAAAAATCCATGCCTGCTGTATGGTTATGGCGGATTTAACGTGAGCCTTACGCCTTATTTCAGTACCTCTTCCCTTATCCTGCTTGAGCAAGGCGGTATTTATGCAGTAGCGAATATACGTGGTGGTGGTGAATACGGGCAGAAATGGCATGAAGCAGGGATCAAAACAAAAAAGCAAAATGTGTTTGATGATTTCATGGCTGCTGCACAATATTTAAAAGACAATAAATATACTTCTGCAGAAAAGCTTGCGATCGAAGGCGGAAGTAATGGGGGTTTACTTGTAGGCGCCTGCATCACACAAAAACCAGATATATGCAAGGTTGCATTCCCTGCTGTTGGTGTAATGGATATGCTGCGTTATCACAAATTTACAGCAGGCGCAGGCTGGGCATATGATTATGGTACATCTGAAGACAGCAAAGAAATGTTTGATTACCTGCATAAATATTCGCCTGTTCATAATGTAAAGCCGGCAGCATATCCTGCAACGATGGTTACTACTGCAGATCATGATGATCGTGTAGTGCCTGCCCATTCATTTAAGTTTGCGGCCAATATGCAGGCAATGCAAACCGGGCCAAATCCTGTTCTTATCCGCATTGAAACAAAGGCTGGACACGGTGCAGGTAAAAGCACAGAACAGATCATTTCTGAACAAACCGATAAGTGGAGCTTTATGTTTTATAATATGGACATAACGCCGAATTATAAAAAGACGAAGCTGAATTAACGTTAAGCGTTTAACGTTAAATGTCTCAAAGGTTCCAGAGGTTTCAAAGGTCTCCCAACTTTTAAGCCTCCGGAACCTTTGAAACTTTTAGAACCTTTGAAACCTTTTGCTCGTTTATAAATAACGGATTACCCCTTTTGAGAAATAAAAAACTTTCCACTTAGCGATAAAGGAAGTAAATTTACTATACGATCAATCCAATCCCTTTGTTATAACCTCCATTTTAAAACAAAAGCAATTGGTTATGATCAAAAAATTACACAAACAAAAATCCGCTTTCAGCTACACAAGAAATGTTGTTTTAATTGCCCTCGGAACATTCTTTTTCAATGCCGCTCATGCAACCACCTGGTATGTAAACGACGGTTCGCTTACAGGCGATGTTTTTACTACTGCTATTGGAAACGATACCAACGCAGGCACAACCGCTGCCCCATTTGCAACTGTTCAATTTGCAATTGATGCTGCTGCCAATGGTGATACCATTTATGTGGATGCCGGCACTTATGCTTCAGCTGATATCAATATCACCAAATCAGGCATTGTTTTACGCGGCGCTAAATATGGCATATCAGCCGGCCCTGCGGCTTCTCCTGTAGGCAGGGGTACAGATGAAACGATCATCCAGGCTGGTATTTATTATGGCCAGTCGAAGGACAATATTTCTATAGATGGATTTACCATTGATGCAGGAACGCTTTTAAGAGGAATTGAAGCAAGAGGCCTCAACAGCGTGATCATCAATAATATACTTACAGGAACTATTACGCCTTTTGTTCAACAGGCCGGCATATCTACAAGAGCCAATGCGCCAAACAGGACGCACAGTTATCTTATCAGCCATAACAATGTGCGTGGTTTCAGGTTTGGTATTTATATGGATGGTAACACAGATAATGCTTCAGAGATAAGTTACAATTACGCTACCCAATGTGTGACAGGATTTGTACTTACTGCAAGCGACGGGCATCATTTAAAAGCAAATATTTCCGAAGGTAATATACAACATGGGTTGCTTGTTCTGAAAGGTGGAAACATCATCGACCAGAATACTTTCCAGAATAATGGAGGCTCAGGCATCAGGCTTGCGGCAACTGCATTTACTTCCGGAAATAACATTCTTAATAATTTCATTACGCAAAATTTTGTGGGTATAGAAACCTATCTCGATAATGCAGGTACTACCGGTAACGAGGCGCACTACAATTTCCTTGCATTAAATATTACAAATATTGAAAACGAAGCTTCTGCCAGCTTCAATGCAGAATGTAACTGGTATGGCAGTGTAGTTCCTGGTTTGATAGCAGGACAGATCACCGGTAGTGTAGATTTCGATCCTTTTTTAGCTGATGGAATTGATACCGACCCGATAGATGGTTTTCAACCGATCACAACCTGTGTGATAAACCCGGTTGTACTAACAACATTTACAGCTGCAACTAAAAATTATGATGTATTGCTTAACTGGCAAACCGCATCTGAAATAAACAGCAATCATTTTAATATTGAAAGAAGCCTGGATGGCCAGCATTTCACAGTAATTGGCAAAGTTGCTGCACAAGGTTTTACCAATCTTAAAACGAATTACAGCTTTACTGATAACAAGCCTGTGAATTTTGATAAACCAACCTACTACAGGTTGAATATGGTTGACAATGACGGTTCAGCCAAATATTCAAAGATCGTGAGTGTGGTTTTAAAAACAAGTGGATCTTATGTTCACCAGGTATTTCCTAACCCTGTTAAGACCGGGGATGTGCTGCATACAAGATTCATTTCGGCAACCAGCCAGGAAGTAAGCATTTCAGTTGTTAATGCAACAGGACAAACATTACATCAATATAAATTCCAGGCGGTAAAAGGCGCTAATGTATTTGATGTAAAAATTCCTGCTGATGCTTCAGCCGGTGTTAATTTCTTAGTGATAAGGTCTGCGGGCAATATAGTAAAGCAGGTTCCTGTTTACATATATTGATCGTTTTAAAAAAATAGAAATCCCCGGTAAATATTTACCGGGGATTTTTTATGGAAGAAATTTTACTACGGAAACACAAAGAATTGCTGGTACAGTTTGAAATATTACCGGGGAACAGGAGATGCTGAGTTTATGCAGAGATCTCAGCTTAAACTCTTTTAACTATTGTTCTCTGCGGTGAAAACGCTGTTGCTAAATTAAAAATGGTCAGACCAGTCTGACCGGTCTGACCATCTTTTAATATCTGCGGTATGTTAGTTGGAATAAATTTCTTCTATAACATCTAATCGGTGTCTACGGTTATTCCAGCCCCAACCAGCGTAGCCTTATCTGTAATACCCTGCCCTGTTGGTGGCGCTGCAACTGATTGCATCGTTTTAATATAAACAGTGGGAATTGGCATTGAAGTAACAAGTTTATGTAATAAATAGTTTACCTGTGCAGACGGCAATTTATTTACACCAAACGAAACCTTATCATTACTTACTGTTAATAACTGATCAAAAGAAATGGATGTAAGGTTTGCATTATTAGTAATACTGGTACCCCATGAATTTGTTGATGGTGAAGTGAGATGTTGTAAAGCAGGCAAAGAAATGGATAGCAGTGCGCTGTTATTATATATTGACAGATCTCCCGTATTTTTCAACAGTGGCAGCGAAATGCCTGGAAGCAAAGCATTATTTTGAACGCTAAAACTTGAGGAAATACTATCCAGCACAGGAAAAGAACATGTTGTTAAGTACCGGGTTCGTATTGATTATAACAGAACTCATCTTTGTTAAGACCGGGAATGAAAATGAAATCAATCCATTATTATTCGTCAGATAGAATGTCCCTGTTTTAGCCAGCAATGGAAATGAAAAGGTGGTCAGCAATGGATTATAATGCATGAAAGCAGATCCTGTTTGTGCCAGTACCGGGAATGAAATAGAAGTCAGGTAATTTTCATGATCGATCCCAACACCTCCTGTTGTATTAGCCAGCACAGGGAAATTAACAGTCGTTAAGTGATTGGTAGAAACAGAAAGAGAACCTGCTTTGTTCAATAATGGAAATGAAATACTGGCAAGATTCGCATTGGTCTTAATCGTGATCGAACTATTACTGGTTAATACCGGGCAACTGATAGCAGTAAGTGCAGTATTGTCAGTAACCTTGATCGTTCCGTTAATTCTTGTAACCAATGGTAAAGATAGATTCACCAACCCGGAAGATGTAAGTTGAAGGCCATATGTACCAAGTACGGTCTGGCCGATACTTGTTAAATGCGTCGTCGGCATTGTTGTCAAGGCCGGGCACTGATCAACATATACACCTCCATCAACGGATTGTACATTATCAAAGTTCACAGACTGTAAAACAGTATTTTCAGAAATATAAATTTCAGTAAGACTGGTTATCATTGAAAGATCAACGTTTGTAAGATTGGAGCATCTTACAATTCTTACTTCCTGTGTATTGGGCCCAACATCCGTGGCAATTTTTGCTACGGCTTCAGCATTGGTTATACCATCTGCCAGGTATAAAGTGTGTTTGCCGCCATTATTGGATGCAGTTAAGTTTACCCATTGCCCGCTTTTGAAGAACCAAAAGCCCTCATCAGCATTTGTTTGATAAACGAGTAATCCCTGTGCGGGACTTACAATAGCGATCCTTTGTGCATCTGTCATCCTCGGAATCAACATACCCTTATCAGTGGCCTGTACATGCAACATAGCGCTTGGATCAGGAGGGGTGATACCAATGCCTACCTGTGCATTTGTTTTACTGATCAAAATAAATAAAAGGAATACTGATGAGATACTGTTAAGAATTTTCATAACGGCAGTTAGTTTATCAGCGTGAATAAAATTAGTGTAAAGCAGTTTTGGGAGGTGATGTTAAGATAAGCTAATATTTTATTTCGGCAAAACCTCTCTCGTCTTTACATTAAAAGTTAATTAGTAGCAACATTGTTCTGTGCAGCCAGTGCTGCTTTGTCAATAATTCCCTGGCCCGTTGGTGGTGCTGCTGGATATTGCCTGAAGTCAAAGATCTTTCCTGAAGGAAATGGAGTTAATGCTACAGCCCTGCTCAAAAGATAATTTACCTGTGATGACGGGAGTTTGCAAGATGAAATATACATTGAATTACCCGTTAATGTAGTTAAAGAAGGAATTGATATTGATGTCAATGAACTATCTCCTGTACAAATCAGATAAGAGATCGTTGTAAGTGCCGGTAAAGAGATAGATGTGATGCCTATATTATGGCTAATACTGTGTGTTGATGACGATCCGAAACTGGTTATCAATTGAGGAAAAGAAACAGCTGTAAGAACCGGGTTATCGTCGATCCTGAAAGCACCCATTCTTTTTAGTGAATTAAAATTCATGGAAGAAAGAGAAGCATTATTAACAATTAGAAGATCATTGGTGTTATTAATACTATCAAGCAGTGGCATGGAAATACCGGTAAGCATGGTATTGTTTTCAATAGTAAGGCCGGCGATCCTCTTTAATACAGGAAAAGAAAGTGAAATACTGCCAATCATATTTCTACAGTATACATTGTTTGCAGTATTTAATAAAGGCACTGAGAGTGTTGTTGAATTTTGGCCCGTACCTACATAAAAATCACGAACAGTTGTTAAAGCCGCGTATGCAACGGAAGTTAAACTGTTTCCACCAACACTGCAATCACCACCTACGGTTGCTAAGGCAGGAAAACTGACTGATGTCAAGCTATTACTTGTTACACCCAGACCGCCTCTGAGTTTATTAAGTGAAGGAAAAGAAATATTAGTGATTGCATTGCCGCTAATATAAAGCGTATTCCCAAAGGTCATTTGGGGACAACTTACTGATGTAAGCCCATTATTAGTGGCTATATAAGCAGTTCCATCTATACTTGCAAGTACTGGAAAAGAAAGACTTGTTAACCCTGTTTGGGTTATGTCTATACCATAAGTTCCATTTACAGTTTGCCCAATACTCTGCAAATGAGAGGTAGACATTGTTGTAAATAAAGGGCATTGATTAATGTAAATACCGCCATCCACTGATTGCAGGTTATCAAAGTTTACAGATTGCAAAACAGTATTTCCCGAAATATAAATTTCTGTGAGGTTAGTAACCATCGACAGGTCAACAGTTGTAAGATTGGTACATCTTACAATTCTTATTTCCTGCGTATTGGGGCCAACATCGCTTGCAATTTTTGCTACTGCCTGGGCATCAGTGATATCATCTGCCAGGTATAAAGTATGCTTACCTCCATTATTACCCGGAGATACCAGGCTTTTCCATTGCCCATCAGTATAATACCAAAATCCCTTTGTATTGTTTGTCTGGTACACTTCTAATCCTTCAACAGGATTTTGAATGGCGAGCCTTTGTGCCTCTGTCATTCTTGGTATGAGTATACCTTTATCTGTTGATTGTACATGCAACATGGCACTTGGGTCCGGGGGATTGATACCAATGCCTACCTGTGCATTTGTGTTAATGATTAAAATAAATAGAAGTAATGAGAATACGATCCGGCGAATTGCTTTCATAACGGCAGTTGGTTTATCAGCTTAAATAAAATTGTTTATAGCTGTTTTGGCGGGAATGTTAAGATAAGCCAATATTTTATTTTGGCAAAACTGGTCTGACCGGTCTGACCATAAGTAATTTTTCTGAAGTATTAATCCGTTATTACTGTATTCGGCCTCGCTATCAAAGTAGCTTTATCTGTAAGCCCCTGTCCCGTAGGTGCAGCAGGAATTGATTGCGTAAGATCAAATACTTTACCTGACAATAACGGTGTGACCGAAACGAATTTACTGAGCAAAGCATTCACCTGCGTAGATGGAAGTTTATTAGCATTCATAGAAATGGACGGTGAAGCTATAACTGTTAACGCAGGGATAGAAATAGATGTGAGTAAACTATTATTAGCAATACTTAAATATTCACTGCCGGATACTGTACTTAAAAACATCGGCAAAGAAACACTTGTTATTGTTGGATTGTTTTCAATATGCAGATCGAATACATTTTTTAAACTGGGAAGGCTAAGGGTAGTTAAACTTCCGGCAAAACCGTTTATGTCGAGAATATTTACAGTTTGTAATGCCGCCATATTAAATGACGAAAGATTACTACTTCCTGTTATAAACAGATCACCAGGCCTTGTTACAAGTAAAGGAATTGAAATACTACTGAGTACATTATTGTTGCTGATAGTAAAGTTATATCCTGAAGACACTGTTAACAATGGAAAACTTAAAGATGTGAGTGCTGTATTGTAAGCCACAATAACATTTCCAAGTATGCTGGTAAGCGCCGGAAAATTAAGGTTTGTAATAGCAGTTCCACCAATATTTAAACCTACCCTATCTTCATAAAATTGCGAACGGTCGGCACCAACGGTTTGTAAATTTGTGAGGGGCATGCTTGTCAATACAGGGCAACCACCAACAGTAAAACTATAGTCCACATTTTGCAGGTTACTAAAATTCAGCGATTGTAAATTTGTATTACTTACCACATAAACTTCTGTAAGCGTATTGATCATTGAAAGATCAACAGTTGTAAGGTTTGTACAACGCTCAATCCTTACCACCTGCGTATTGGGGCCAACTTCAGCAGCAATCTTTGCTGCGGCCTGTGCATTGGTTATTCCGTCAGATAAAATTAACATGTACTTACCGCCAGTATTGGAAGCATTTAAATTTTTCCATTGCCCGCCTGTAAAATTCCAAACACCTTCGGCATTATCTGTTTGATACACGAGCAAGCCCTGTGCAGGATTCGCAATGGCAATTCTTTGCGCTTCTGTCATCCTGGGTATCAACATGCCTTTATCGGTAGCCTGTACATGTAGCATGGCGCTGGCGTCTGGAGGATTGATACCAATGCCTACCTGTGCAAATGATTTGTTTATTAAAAAGAATAGAAGAAATAAAAACGTGATCCGGTGAATTGTTTTCATAACAACAGTTAGTTTATCAGCTTGAATAAAATAGTTTATAGCTGTTTTTGCGGTGGCGTTAAGATAAGACAATATTTCATTTTGGCAAAACGACTTTACCGCAGAGAACAGGAGAAACTGAGTTTACGCAGAAAATCTCTGCGCAAACTCTTTTCACTCTTGTTCTCTGCGGTAAAATTGCTAAAAAAAATGACCCCGCAAATGTTGCAGGGCCATTTTACGATTACTGCCTATGCTTTTATTTTATGAACATCACACGTATACTCTTTTTGATTCCCAATCCTTCTGCACGCAACACATAAATACCTCTTGTGCAATTAGCAGGCACAGGAATATTTATTTCATTGGTACCTGCGTTTACATTCACTGTTTGTTGCATCATTTTATGTCCTGCAAGATCATTCACTGCAAATGACAATGTTCCTGGTTCCTGTACTGTTGCACGCAAATGCATGGTATTACCTGCAACAGGGTTTTGCAATAACTGCACATCCCTTGAACCAGCAGCAAGTGTTTTTAATAAAACAATATTGCTTTCAAAAGAATTACCACTTACACTTACTACTTTAATGCGGTAGTATAATGCTGTACCGGTTACAATGTCGTCAAAGTAATAATCATTATTGTTAGCAGGACTACTTGTTACAGTAGCAATGTATCCAAAATGTGTTCCGTCGGTACTTCTTTCAATTTCGTATTTGTCTCCCGGATCCTCTCCGGCTGTGTTCCAGTGCAACCTTGATAATGTCCCTTCGCGGCTACCTGTAAACGATAGTAACCTTACTGCAACTGTTCCCGTGGTAGAACCCATTTTTAATCCATTGCCAAAACTTGTTATCCAGATCTTTGTCGGATCAAATGGATTAAAGAAAACACGTTCAGGCTGGCGGAACTCGTAGTTACTTACCAGCGACCATGTTGGTGTGGCCGCATTCATATTGTTGCTGATCCACAGGCCCTGTGTTTCTGTAGTAAGATATGCCTGCGTTAATTGTAAAGGATTAAATGCAATGGATGTAACACGATCGAATTGTGTGCCTGTTAGTTTTGTCCATGATGTTCCGCGATTGGTTGTTTTAAACAACCCACCTTTTCCATTCGGTGCACCGCCCCAGCCGCTGAACACACATGCATACCATGTATTTTGTGTTGGATCAGATGGGTCGATCACGATATCTTTTGTCCAGTATTGCATGTCTGCATGCGAAACATCTGTCCATGTATTACTAACTGGATTGTAAAGGAACACACCGGAGCTTGCAGTGAAAGCACCTGCCGATGTTCTTCTTCCCGAATAAGTACAAACCATTTTACCATCATTCAATACAACGATGCTTGCCGGGTGACCCTGTGTGCGTGGTGGGTTGGGCAATTGTGTCCATGTAGATGATGCAAGTAAATTGATATTGTTGCTCATCCAGATACCACCCTGCCCTGTTCCTCCACCGTAATGAATAACACTGGCATACATTCTGTTGGCATTGTTCGGATCCGTTGCTACCCAAAACACAGGATGATTGAACTGGTGCAACAGCTGCCACGCAGCACCGTTATTGGTTGAATAAATGATCTTTCCACCTGCATCATTTGCATCTAAAGTTGCATCCTGCAGTCTTGTACTCTGGTACATATCATGAATACCTGATGTTCCCGCAAATATGGTTGAACTTGTTGCATGCTTTGCAATGCGATACATGCTGTTCACAGTATGCCCTGTGTAATCAAAGCTCCAGGTAACTCCGCCATCTGTACTTCTTGTTCCGTTTATATCTGAATAACACCCGAACATATTATTTGCATCCGACCAATATACCTGCCATACTGTTGTATTCTCAAGCCCGATACTGTGATAATATTGTTTAGCTGGTGTAGCTGCATTTGCAGCATGCTCATCCGAAGGCGATACATAAGCCTGTTTCCAGTTTGCGCCGCCATCGCTTGTTTTATGCACAAAACCAAAATCGCCAAACAAAACTTTATTACTGTTGTTAGGCGCCACCGTTATACCGAAACATGTTTCTCCATAACCCCAGCCGCGGTCACCACCCTGGCCCGACCAACCTGTTCTGATGTTCTGGTTATTTGTTGTAAGAAAAACCTTGCTCCAGTTTGTTCCTGCATTGCTTGTCTTCACCACAAGATTACCACCTGTTGTTGCATCACTACCTCCGAGATAAACTGTATTGATATCATTCTTCGCCATACCAACATACATTACAAAATCATTATCAACATCAAGCCCGTTCATTTTTAATGACCATGCATTTGTCCCTGCATCAAGCGAATACACTTTTTTTGCAAAGCCATAGTAGTCCCATGGAAAAATACCATTGTATATATCAGCTGAATTCGCTGCTATGCAAAAGAAACGTGTAACAGCTCCAACCTTTGCACCGGCAAAAGAAAAGATCGCTTCTGAAGCAGGCATACCGGTAGTTGCCAGCATTGAAAAGTTTGTTCCACCATTCGATGAAAACAAAATGCCTTCATTGGTGCCGATATAAATATTATTGCCATCAAAAAAAACACCGGCAACTGTTATACCTGCGCCGGAGTTCGCTGCATTTCTTACCAATGTAAAACTTGTACCACCGTTATTCGAAATATAGATGGCGCCATAATAACCAAGAATGACCCGATTGGGATTTGCATAATCAGCTTTGAATGCATACACATCGTCTCCACTCAAAGGATTACCCGGAACTGCATTCCATGTATTGCCTGCATCCGTAGTCTTAACTGCATAATTAATATTGCCATCATTGGCGATGCAATAAGCAATATTGTTATTGTTGGTGAATTCGTAAGTAGAAATATTTCCTACCTGTAATTTGCTAAAAGGAACCTGGCTATAGCTCACCCCAAAATCGGTGCTGTGAAAAAGCTGGCTCATATCGCAGGCAATGTAAAACTCATTATCATTTGCCGGGTTAATGGTTGGATAAAATAAACTACCGCCACCACCGGGGCCACGTGTTTGCCATGTAACAGGTTGTGCATTCGCAAAAAATAACATGCATAAAAAAAACATGCAGGAGCTGAAGAAGATTTTTCTCATAGGTTTAGCAATTTTAGGTAAGCAAATATTGAACAGGAATTGCAGCAATTATTTTGCCAGTGTGAAGCAGATGCGATAAAAACATGAGAAATAAGGAGAATTACGTTGATTGAAATCGTAGATCTCCGTTAGTAGCTGCAAGCTTTAAGCTACAAGTTGCAAGTCTATAATGCAAACAATCATTTAATGGAAAGAGTTTCAAATATTATACACAGACTTTTAGCTTGTAACTTAAAGCTTGCAGCTTACCTCTCCATTAAAATAACAATACCCTTCCCCCCATCCGTTATCTTTTGTGCCTGGTATCCTGCTTTGGAAAATTCAACAATAATGTCTTTGCACCCAAACATACAACCACCGAACGGGCCGTGAACATCAAAAGTTCCTGTGCTATCTGTGTACATTGCGCCAGAGCCGTTTGAGACACAAAGAACACTATCAAGCGGAAGATTGGTCGATTTATCTCTTACAACTCCCTTTGCAATTTCATATCCCTCACAAGCTGGCAGGAAGATCATGAGCATGTATAAAATGGTAAGTTTCAAAATTCTGAAACGATTCATAAAGCAGGTTTTAATATCTATGCCTGGTTGTGTAAACTATTTAGAGCCTATTACAGTAGCTACTAAATTTTCTTTTTTTATACAACCAGCATATCTTGAATCCAATGAGTTGCCCCTGTTATCACCCAATACAAAATAACTATCATTTGGAACAAACAATGGTCCGAAGTTATCGGCTGTCCAATGCTGATGATAAATATGAAATATTTCGCCATTGGTATCTTCTATAAAATAGGGCCGGGCTTGCAATTCATATTTATTAATTGTTGCAATATCCAATGCAATAACCAAACTATCTTTTGATAACTGCATGATGGTCCTATTTTCGGCGATGTTTTCTTGTTTGTTCAGTCTTTCAAGATCATCGTTTGCAATAGAGTAATTGTGATAAGTATTAAATAAAGAAACGGTTGCCTGGTCATTTACAAAAAGTTCACCGTTTATCACTTGTATTTTATCGCCCGGCAATCCGCAAAGACGATGAACCCATGTAGCTGTTTCATAATAATGATCGGCAACATGTTTATATAAAATAAAATCAAATCTTTTTGGCTTTTTAAAAACAGAAGAAAAAATAAGACTCCCCTCTCGTAACGTTGGCTCATTGCTGGGAGTAACTATAGAATGATAATCCACAGCCCCGGTGAACCTGCATACCAGGATTGTGATAAATAAAAAACCGATGATGATCAACAGAATTATGAAAAATTTTTGCATCCTGCATTTTAAAAGTGAAAAACTTTTTGAGTAATCATTTTTATCTTCTTAAACAGGCTTCCTGAACTTTATTGGTTTACTTACTACACTGCAATTGCCCGACATATCCATCAAAGTAAAACACACTTCATATTCATCGGCATCCTTAAATAAGAAACCACCAGAACACATATCATGGCCAACCTGGACCTTACCATTTTCGATGGGAACTATGTATTCAGTCGTATTGCCTGTTAGTAAGTTTTTTACCTGTGCTTTTACAAGTACTTCTGATTCATCTTTAGCATCCATTGTAAAATACGCCCACTCTGCATGTCCGCATCCATACCTTATTACGCTGCCTGAAATATATTTTGGTACTGCAGCAAAAACAGGAGCAGTATTATCAGGATTAGAATTTGCAGTTAATTTAATATCCTCAGTTTTCTCAAGTTGTTTATTGTATCGCCAGAAACGAAACCGATAATCTTTTTTACCCTCAACTACCAACTCATACTCTTCACCAGCTGTCAATTGTGCACCAGTTGTAAAAACGACCTCACTAATTTTAAAATCTCCTTTCAGAATTTCTTTTACTACTAATGGAATTTTATTGCTCCGTGATTTTAAATAAACAGGACACTTTGAATCTTTTATCATATCCTGGCAATAACCATAAAATGCTACAATAAGAACTGGGTTTTTATTTAAAGTATAGTAAGGCGCTACAATAGAAATATTACCGGAACTACACGATAATGGTTTATGTGCAAGAATTACTTCTGCAACTGTAAACATACACAGGATGATCAAAAGTTTTTTCATGCAACAGTGTTTTCATCTTATCAATTATAGCCCTTATCACCAAATAGTTTTAATTCTTCAATAAACATCTTTGCAAGTGATTTTGCTTCCTTTGCATGATCAATATTCCTTCCCTCTTCTTCTTTGATCTCACTAAGAATTTCATATTTAAAATTATTTTCACCAAATGCAATCCAGTCTTCCTGTAATGCTTTATTCCTGTGGCCACCCATTTTTAGTTCTGCAAGGTGGCGGTTCCATATCTTATCAAGATTAACACTGCTATCAATGAATATCTTTCCATTCGCCATGTTTGTAACCTGGAACACGCCTGCTTTTTGTTTGATCTGGTTATAAGCTTCTTTTAATTCTTTTTTTGTTTTCATTGCAAATGATTTATCTCATTCAAATGTAAAGAAAATATCCAGGGTTATCAAAGCCACTATTTACCGGTGCTTTAACAGTTAACAACCTTTGTTTGATGTCTCGTTTTGTTATCTTCGGGATACAACTATTGCTTCATGAAATTTTTATTATTCATCTCCTGCACTTCTTTAAGGAAGTATATACTTACCCAATAATCCCAACCATAAATAACCTCCCGTTAAGCCCCCTACCAAACCGGAAATAATAAAAGTGAGTCGTTGCTTTACTGGTATGAATTTTAAAATAATAATTAATAAAACGGCTGCACCAATGATGCCTGTAGAAGTGATGATCGTCCATTCGGGAATTTGAAAATGATATGCAATGGATGTTTCATCTCCACCGCCGGGATCCTCTCCAATGATATTAAGCAATACGTATGTAAATAAGTTCGCCGGTTGCCTGAGCCAAAACAACGCAATAAAGATCAACAACCATTGCCAGGCAGCAAGTTTTTCTTTATTAAAAAAAGAGCTGCGGAAGACGATCAATAAAACAAAACCAATTGTTCCTGTAATTACTGTTTGCAATGGCCCGGCCAGTGTAATATAAAAGCCACTGTGTGGAGCACGTACTTTAGTTGTATCACAGGCAAGAGCAGTATATCCATAACCGATCCTGGCATCATAACCCCAATATTTTGCAGTAAAATAATGACCGGATTCATGTGAGAGTGTTCCAATCACAGTAGCTGCAATGAAAGCAAAGAATAAAACAATAAAAAGTTTTTTGTCAAATGTTTTCATCCAGTTGCGTTGGTATGAACTTACCAGCTGGTTGGCAAGTTAACTGGTCAACTAATTTACAAAGCGGCTTCACTAATGATCTCTTTTTCCATCTCACTCAGCGCACTCCAGCGCATCCTGGTATCGTTCCATGAAAAAGTTTCTCTTTCTAATAAACCTTTATATTTTTCATTGAGGGAATTGCTGATCTCTTTAATTGTATCACCAAGAAATGCAACATCATTTGCCACATAGAGTGACTCATTTCGTTTTTTATTTTTGAACACCCGTGCATTTGAAAGGTTATCCTTGCAAAATTGTTTGCTTCTTAGTGCAATGATGTATTGGTTACCTGCGCAATCTTTTAATACTGCTTTTTCGTTCGTGTCAGACTGAACGATTGATGTTAACAGGTCGAATATGCTATTATCGCCGATCACCATACTTGGGTCAAGGTATTTTTGTGCGCCCAATATAAAAGGAATGGTAAGGCCATCGATGATGATGTCTTTTTTTCTTAATAGTTCGATCAAACTGTACCACAAATTTTTGTTGTTCATTGTATACCTGCTTATCGTGAGTATTAAAATGATTAATAAAGAAACGGATTTTTAAAGTTATAGCCAAACGGCAGAGTTAATGGAGGTTTTTTACAAAGGAACATAGGGGTATATGTTATTACCAGTTTGAATTTCTTTTCACCCGTCATGGCGAGGAACGAAGCAATCTTTCTTGTAACCAGATTGCTTCGTTCCCCGCAATGATGCTTATTGTAAAACAGGGGTACTCTAAAATATTTCTACTTATTCAAAGGATATGGATTTCCCCGGTGGCAGGTATTGCAGCTAACTGCATTAAGATACTCGGGCCTGGTATTCTGATCAAAATAAAAATAATTCTTATTGATATCGATCATAAGACGGATCATCCTTCTTGCATTGTCTTTCATCGGCCAATCTTTTGCAAAATCGATCGTATCGGCATTGGGGGTTATACTAAATGGGTTCTTTTCAGGTTTATGACAGAAATCACAGTTAACATTAAGCGCCCTGTTATATGAATCCATAATACTGTCAAGTTTTTTTTCACTAATATCGGCCGGCAATACCTGCAGGTTCTTAAATTTTCCTTTTGTTTGAATATTGGCTGCAGTTATAAATACAGTGGCGACAATAAACATTACCATGGCCGTTGGCTTCTTATAAGTCATAAGGGAATAATTTGTTTGAAATTAAAAATACGATAGTTAGCGTTAAAACAAACTCAATTCAAAAGCCTGGTCAACCCTGTCATTAACTTCTTTTGGACTCACTTCTTTGAATCCATGTTGTTTATACAGCGATATCGCTTCTTTAAGGTAAGATATGGTTTCTAAAACGATCTTTGAATATTGTTTTTCCTTTGCTATTTCTATTGCGCAGCGTAAAATAAATTTTCCCAATCCTTTACCCCTTTCATCTTTTAAGAGATACATTTTTCGTAGTTCACAAACATTTGCTGTGATCGGGTATAACCCAAAAGTGCCCACAATCTCATTTGATACAGTTTCCACAGCCACTCCAAAATATCCGCCTTTATCAAAATAGTTTAGTTCAATATTATTCAGATCAATATCTTTTCCGGATTCATTTGATTTTAAATTGTACTCTTTTAATACGCCAAACACTATTCTTTTAATTGAAGGAATATCTTCATTGCCTGCAGTTCTTATAATAAAATTTTTATAGATCATCGTAGTATGCCGGACAGTGTGCAATCCCGCTGAGATTTATCTTTAATCAAAATACTAATTTTTACCCGGCCTTTTCTCATTCGGATTCAATTCATAAAAGGTATCATTACACTTTTCAATATACGCTTCTATTCTTGACAAGCCAACTGATCTTCTTCTTTGATTAAGATTTAAAGTATCAATACAGGGTTTGATCTTTGTATTGCCGCTCATAAAAACCTGTGTACCGTAAATTTGAGGACGACCATTATTTATTTCAATCCTGTCGGTAAGGTATGCAAAACTTTGTCCTGACGCATTCTTTTTTTCTACCTGCTCTTTCATTTTCATTAATACTTCCTGTTGAAATGCCACATTAAAATCACTGTGTTGAACAAGTACGAAATAATTGCCCGAAGTTTCTTTTCCTACCAGGTCATAGCCGGGATAACCAAATTCTTTAAATATGGCCGATACAATCGGAAAATTTGACCTGGTAACTCTTTGAAATGCGGCGGCGGCACTGTCCGTGGGTTTTATTGTTGCAGTTGACTGATCAGCTTTGTATAAACTGTCGATTGTTTGAATAAGATTTTGTTTGGTCAATGTTTGGCTATTTGCAGTGCAATAACTCATTACATTAATAATTACAAAAATGAAAATTTGTTTAAGCATATGGTCTATTTTAAATGCAGATAACACAGCAATTTACTCAATCTCCCCAACCCACTCACCTATTACTTCTTATTTTCCTTCTCATACTCCTTCAACAATTTCAAAGTATGCTTCAACGATTTCGTACTACTCCAGCTTCCATGCCCAACGATCACATAGCGTGGATCTTTGCAGTTTTCCTGGATATTTTTAATTGTCTGCGGCCACTGTTTTACGTTAGCATCTTCTAAATTACCGAGGTCGGTTGATTCGGTACTTTTCACGAGACAACCGCCGTACAATACTTTGTCCTTATCAAACCAAACAACAATATTATCGCTTGTATGCCCGGGCCCGGCATAATATGTTTGAAATTTATACTGCCCTACTGAGAACAAGCTGTTCTTATCCATCAGGAATTCAGCTCTCTTTTTTCCTGTTACTTTAGAGATGTCATCTGTTTGCCTGGTTGTGAAAGTTTGTACGCCTCTTTCTCTTAAAAATTGTAGCCCGGCAGTTTTATCTGCATGCGAATGTGTGGCAATACAGATAACAACATCTTTATGGTGCCTGGATTTTATGCTATCAATCAATGGTTGGAACTGTGTTGTATCCCATGGTGAATCAAACATAACAACCCCCTGGTCCGTTACGAGGTACATTCCATTGGAAGGAACCGGTTCTCCTTTATAAAAATTGTAAGTAGTAAAAACATAAAAGTCTCCTGTTAAATGAGAGATGGTAAGCTTCTGTTGTGATTGGCTAAAACTATTCGTGAAAGTGAATAAAAAAAATACAGCGGTAATAGCTGATCGTACATGTTTCATTGTGTTCATTTGGGGTGTTGAGGTTAGTTTGCTTTTGATCGAAATATGTTTCGGGGCATTTGGTTTCATCAATGTTTGACGATGCTGTTTCATTACAATTCGTAGTACGACTTATATTGCCCGGCATCGTTTTCAATTTCTTTTAATTTCTGCCGGTATATTTTCTCCTGGTCGTTTTGATTGGTGGCTTTATACAATTTTATCAATACCATATAAAGGTCTTTCAGTTCCCTGGGTCCAATGTCTTTGTTTCCAATAAATTTTTCACAGTCCTTTTGTATCAACTTCGCATCATCATATTGCTTTGACGCCGTAAAAAGATGGATCAGCATCATTTGCATTCCAAAAATACGAAAGTTGTTGGTTGTCGATTTCCAATAGTTTAATGAAAGCTTACAAAAATAAATAGCTGAATCCAGGTTTTGTTCCTGGTCATACACCCGGCACAGATCAAGTTGTGATACCGCTACTCCTGCAGGATTGTTTTTTATAGAATATAATCTTATCGCGGTCTTTCCTTCCGCTTTAGCCGCCGGATAATATCCAAGCATTCCTAATTCGAAAGCTTTAAATTTCCTGTTATTGGCTTCACTAACTGTATCTTCCAACGAGATAAACAATTCAATTGCTTTATCAATATATTTTAACGAGGTTGCATATTCGCCCAATTGATCAGCAAGTAACTGTCCATGATTTTGAATGCCGTAAGCAATATTTTTTAATTCCTTCTTTTCTTCATCGCTGATCGCTTTCGACTTTAATTTCATTACCAGTGTATCACTTCTTCTTTCATATTTAAGCAGCGTCGCGGCGTCCTGTGCAAAAAGTTTCCCTGTAAAAAAAATCAGGAAAAATATCAATAACTTTTTTGAGGAATATATCATCGGCTTTAAGTTTTCAAATAGTAAGAACCAGTTTTCGAATAACTAAAATACAGTAATTCCAGCTTGTACAAATAAAAAATAAGTTATTTCGTTCATCGCAATGGCGGTTATTGCAGCGTTCGGTATAACTGAAATTCATCATTGTATAATTATAAAAATTCCTACGTGCAGGTCTTAAAATAAAAACCCACACGTAGGAACAGTAAAATACATTACTCAATAAAAAAATTGCTCCAACACGATCTTCCCATTCTTCACTTCATACATCATGAGCTCATTGATCTTTATTCTGCCATGGCCCTGCACGGTAATTTCTACATCTCTTCCCACTACAAAATGATTACTACCGACGATGGGTGGCGTTGTATGCCTCTTATGAGCAGCTTCAATTCTTTTCACCCAATCCTCTCCTTTTTTACGAACCGTGACCTTGCCTTCTTCATTTTTAAAATAAGGAGAATTTGCCGGTTCAATACTTTTTACATCATCTGAAAAAAGTTCATCCTGTATCTCGAACCATTTTTCCTGTTGTGCAAGTTCATGAAAGCGTGCCGCAACTTCATGAATGGTATATGCTTTATCACTGGCATTCGGTTTTCCCTTACCTGTTGTAATGAGATCAAATAAGCTGTGCTCAATATATTGTGTCCATCCATTATAGCAGGCGCTGTAACATTCGTATTCAGGAACAAGACCTTCATGTGTAAACCGAAGTTGTGTTTTTGTATCCTGTTGCGTGATCTCGAAAATAATTTTATCCCCTGTCCATTCTGTTTGATCCTTTGTAAAAGAAAAATAATTATCAAGCACGAGCCAAACCACTTTTTTCCCGGGAATAACTTCTATTAAGCGCATTTTGCAACGATGAACATCCTGGTAATGATAATTAAACTCATCATTGAGTTTGGCGGTATTGCCTGTTACTTCTTCCGACCACCATCCACGAACATTGGTGACGGCATTGAATACAGCTTCCGGGCTTTGATCTACTGAAATGGTTGTACTGAAACTTTTGTTTTCCATGTTTATCATTTTAATTTTATGCATTGATGGTTGACCTGTTCTTATTGGGCTGTCCCTTACCGGTAGTTATCAAACTTACCAGGCTATTCAAATACTGGTTCCATCCTTTGAAACAATCTTTGTAACATTCACTTTGAGGAACCAAACCTTCATGCGTGAACCGAAGCAATGTTTTGTCGCCTTCGCCGGAAATTTCAAAGATATTTTTTGTACCGTTCCATTCAGTTTTGTCAACCAGGAAATTCAACTGGCTATCGGTAACCAGCCAAACGATCTTTTTACCGGGTATTACTTCTACCAGTTTGTGTTGGGAATAATGTACGTCGCCGAAACGAACTTCAAATACATCATTTGGTTTTTGTGAGTTTCCTTTAAAATCTTCTGACCACCATCCGTAAACATTATTGATGGCATTGAATACTTCCGTGGGTGTTTGGTCTACCAAAAAGCTGGTAGTAAAATTTTGATCTGTCATATACTTTAGTTTAAGTTTTTCTTCGATTCGTCATTGTGAAGAACGAGGCAATCTTTTATCAACCAGGTTGCTTCTACCCCGCAATGATGTGGCTGAAACATTATTTAATTTAATACAGCAAATCTATTGTCTATATTCCACTTCGGGAGGGTGCAAAATGGACTTTATAGTGGGTTGATTTGGACATAGCGAATTATTATCTTTGTTGTATAATAAAACAGCACATGAAACATCTTACCATTGTTGTACCCAATGCACAAAGCAATCTAAGTACCATCGCATGTATTGTTGGCGCCTATGAAATATTCAATACTGCCAATAAATACAGAAAGGAATCGGGTAAAAAAGAATTGTTTGCCATTGAACTGGCAGGCGTATCAAAGAAAACCGATGTGTATGATGGGTTACTCACCATAAAGCCACACACGAATTTATCTGCAGTAGGTAAAACCGACCTCATCCTTATTCCTTCATTGGTGAATAATCAAAAAGCAGTAAAGGAAAACGAATCGTTGGTTGAATGGATCGGTATTAAATACAAAGAAGGTGCTGAAATAGCAAGCATGTGTTCGGGTGCATTTATACTCGCAGCTTCCGGTTTACTTGATGGAAAAAATTGTTCTACGCATTGGGTTCACGCAGATAATTTCAGGAACCGTTTCCCAAAAGTGAATTTACAGAGTGAACAACTGATCACAGATGAGAACGGTTTGTATACTAACGGTGGTGCTTATTCATTCCTGAACCTGGTGATCTATCTTGTAGAAAAATATTACGACAGGCAAACTGCTATTTATTGTTCAAAAATATTCCAGGTTGAAATGGACAGGAACAGCCAATCGGCATTCGCCATATTTACGGGACAAAAATTACATGGCGATGAAATGGTACAAAAAGCACAGGCTTATATTGAAAGCAAGTTGCATGAAAAAATATCTGTTGAACATCTTTCATCCAGGTTTGCTGTTGGCAGGCGCAACTTCGACAGGCGCTTTATCAAGGCAACCGGCAATACACCTGTTGAATATTCACAAAGAGTAAAAATTGAATCTGCAAAAAAATCATTGGAGACAAGTCGTAAAACAATTAACGAAGTGATGTATGATGTTGGTTATTCAGATGTGAAAGCATTTCGTGAAGTGTTTAGAAGAATTACGGGCATGTCGCCATTGGAGTATAGGGGGAAGTATAATAAAGAGGCAATTGTTTGATTCCGTAAGAAATATTCAATATCCAACGTACGATATTCAATGTCCAGGAAAGCCGGGTTCATTACCCGACATTCAAACTATTGACTGGTTACAAGAACTGAATTCGCCCAGGCCTGCGTGCTATTCGTTAAATGAGTTGCGACACCGTTTTTCCAAATTGTTGCCACTTGCCCGGCAGCAATCGTTTCTATACCGGCTACATAAACATCCGTACCCGAAACAAAAATAGAAGCGGCAGTTGCAGCATGAGTTCCATCTGTTAAATCGGTAGCTATTCCATTCTTCCAGAATTTGGGAATAGATTCACCTGAAGCCGGGTATTCATTTCCTGCCACATACACATCTGTTCCGGAAACATAAACGCTGGTGGCCCAGGCACTACGGGTTCCATCCGTTAAATAACTTGCGACACCATTTTTCCAAACCGTTGCATAACTAGCTGGCAGCGCAGTGATCATTCTACCAACCAGGTAAACATCATTGCCCGTTACAAAAACATGTGATGCCTCGTCATTGCCCGAGGTATTGGGATTTATAAATGTCGGAATTCCATTTTTCCAAAGCTTGGATTCATACCTAAGTGTAGCTAAATTAAATTCGGTCCCTGATATATATACATCTGAACCGGAAACAAACATGGAATAAAGATTTGCGTGATCGCCTGAAATATCAGTACCAACCCCGTTTTTATAAAGCCTGATCGTTGCAGTTGTTTGGTTGTAGTCCGAATCAACCTGTACAGCAACGTACACATCAGAACCAGACACACACACTGAAGAAGCAGAACCCCAAACTGTATCGGTGCTGTTTGATATTGGAACTTCAATGCCGTTTTTCCAAAGCATCGGAATAGGATAATAACTTCCGGTTGCACGACCATTGATAAACTTCTCGCCTGAAACATATACATCATTACCTGAAACAAAAACAGACTCAGCATAGGCGTCATCTCCATCTGCAGACAATGAAGTTGCCACCCCGTTCTTCCAAATCATTGCTATATCAAAACCTGTGGCACTTTCTTCATTCCCAACAGCGTAAACATCCTTTATAGTAACTACCGGTACAGGATCCGGTGCTTTAGATGCTGTATCTTTTTTACAACTAAAAAAAATGATTGGTATTAAAATTAAAAATGCAAGTGTCTTTGTAGTGCAGCGGATAGTTTTCATTTAGCAGAAGTTTTGTAAAGATTGGTATAAAGATATGGAATTCCAGGCATTAATAGCTGTCATTAAATTGCTGTACATAAATTTCAAATTGCACCACTAACCGTTATCATCTTTCAATCAAGAATATCCACACAAAATACTTTTGTACTATCCAGCGATGAATAGAAGGTTTGTCCATTGCCATATTCATCTTTGGCATATTTAAAAACAAATATGCTATCTCCTAAAGATGAAGGACTGAACCAATGATCATTGGCGTTTGGTTGCTGGTAAAACAAATTTTTAGAAACTATTTTCTCTGCAGTAAAATGATGAATAGCAAGTATTCTTTTCAATTCCTGTGGGCATGTTTCAAACTCAAGCCAAATAGCATAATCTATTTTTGGCACTACCTGGTCCTGGTGATTAATTACTTTTAAACAATTGCTTTGTGGTTGGCCGAACAATGCTGTATAAATCTCTTCTCCTGTTCGTGGTTTAAATGTTTCTGAAATTCTATTGTATGATTTGCGTGCAAATTGAAAACCTGTCCATGCTGCTACCCCACCAAAAAGAATAAAGATCGCCAGTGAAATGAAAATGGTCTTTTTATTTTTTTTAATGATGCCAATGATCAATGTGACCATGAATACAACGAATAAAACTGCGGAAAAGACCGACATTACAATGATAGCATGCATCGTGTTCATTTTGATTTCAAACTAAAGTTAACAAAGCCTGTATCCTGATCAACTTTATCTATCCCATCATCTTTTATTACTTTATTTCAATCGTAACCTCATCTCCTTTAATTTTAAAAATAACCAGTTGCTTCGTTGCAAAACTTACTATTTCTTTATTGGCAGTTTGAGCAGGTTTCCATATTGGGCTCGCCTTCATGCATCTTATCACTTCAGCTTCCATTCCATAACCACAATTGGATGCGGCACCAATGTTTCGTAAAGTTCCTTCCCGTTCAACAGTATACCTGATCACAACATGATAAGTTCCTGAAACGGCTTTATTGATCAATGGAACGCTGAGCTTAATATTCTTTTTAAGATAATCGATCCAACCTGTTTTTCCGCCGGGAAACTCAGGCTCATTTGTAACTCTTGCCAAAACAATATCTGCATGATTAAACTCTTTCCTGAAAGTAGTTTTGGGTACCGTTGAAGTATCAGCCTGTGGCTTGTTTTGAGAAAAACATTTTAAGGAAAAGAAAATGAGTAGAAAAAAAATGATTGAGTTATTCATGCAGGTAAAGAAACAAAATTTTTTATGTTAATGATCATTATACCCCGGATCAATTTTATACCAAACTTTCCAATAGCTTCTCTAGTATATTCAATGTCATTGTAAATCCTTCCCTGAAACCATTTTCAACCATCATCTCAAGTGTAGCAAGGTCTTTATATTTTACGGTCATCTTAAATGTGGTAACGCTGTTTGTATGGCTAAAATCAAGGTTATGTTCTGCTCCGTAAAATGCAGGATTGATATTTTCTTCTTTATCGCTCATGCCGGATACATATTGGTAATTTGTCTTCGGCGAGATGGCAGTAAAATCCTGCACAGAAAAGTACTCCTGCCCTTCCGGACTTATCATTTTATAAAATCTTCGTCCTCCAACTTTAAAGTGCATATAGATCGTTTGCGTTGTCCATGGCGGAGGTGCGCCCCATTGATCCAGCATTTCAGGTTTGGTAAATGCATCCCAAACCAACGAAAGTTCAGCGGCAAATTCCCTGGTTATGAAAATGGTATTTGTAGTTTTATCAACAGTAAAATCAAATAATAAATTGTTGGTCATTGCTGCTTTTTTTAATTGTTGCTGATGCGTTAGGTTCAAGAATCTATTCGGCTGTGCGTATATATGCAACCTTTCTGTTACTGTAAGAAAATAATTATTGAATATTTATTTAGCGTCAAGAAAACTACCTACCATCGCAGCAATGGCCTGCGTTTCCATCATCAGTGACATATGCCCCTTTGCGGGAAGTATTGCCAATTGAGATTTAGGTGTTCCAACTACGTCTGCAAAAACATTTCCACCAAATAAACTATATGTTTCTGCCAGTACTTTTTTATCTGTACCATCATTATCACCCATGATCAACAATGCGGGTGCTTTGATGCTTTTGATATTGTCATCACCAAGATCAAATTTCTCTGCACTGAATTTGAGCATTTTTGCAGTGAACTTATGCCAGCTGGAAGTATCCGGCGCTACTTTAATATATTCAGACCTGAGCGGGGTATTATCAAGTGATTCAGGTTTAAAGCTGGCAAGCGTGGTATACATGACCGGCAACCAACCTTCAGATTTGTAAGTTGATGAAATGATGATCAGTTTCTTTATCATAGCTGCGTGCTCAATCGCAAACTGGAAAGCAACGGTACCGCCATAACTAAACCCGAGTATATCTGCTTTGTCGATCTTTAAATATCTTAATACAGCTGCCACATCGCCGGCAAGCAATTGATAACTCAACGAACGTTGAGACAACGGCGTATGTCCGTGACCGTCCAGTTCCAGTGCAATTACTCTTCTTGTTTTGGAAAGAATGGGTATCAGTTCATTCCAGTTCGAATGGATGGTCATATAAGCGCCATGTAATAAAACGATGGGATCGCCTTCACCATACATTTCGTAATAAACTTTGGCGCCGTCTACCGGGGCATAGCCGGATGATACAGGTGGAACTGTTTTTTGAGCATGACCATTTAGTGCTGGCAACATGCTTATAACGAGCAGCACAACGAAAATGGTTTTATTGAATGTAGCAGACATATGATTTGTTTTTTATTAATTTTTTTTCGTGGTAGATGAACCCACCACAGGTAATCGTAGTTTTAAATTTCAAATAAGCGAATGATTGGAAGACGGATAAAACGGATGAACGGATGAACACAGATTTATTTTTTGTTCCAAAAAATTACGGATCCATGTTCACGTCTATCACCAGTAACATGCTGCGCCAGCAGCATCGATCTGCAATTATCCGTTCATCCACTTCATATGCGTTCCAATCATCCGCATAGATGATCATTCACCGCAGCATTTCGGTCGGTAAAGATATCGATCGAAATTCCCAGTACATTTTATTTATAATCAAAACTAACCATCCATTCAAATCCATACTTATCTCTGAACATACCAAAATACGAACCCCAGGGACTATCACCAATTGGCATTTCAATGCTTCCGCCTTTTGAAAGACCATTAAATAGTTTATCTGCTTCTTCCTTGCTTTCTGCAGCAATTGAAATTTTACTCCTGTTTTCATTTTCGTTATGCGTTCCCAAAAATTCAGGAGTATCGCTTCCCATCAACATACTGCTTTTACCAATTGGCAATGCAATATGCATGATCTTATCTGCTTCTTTTTCCGGGATAGGAAACTCGGGATTTGAAAAGTCTTTAAACCGGGCGACCCTTGCGAATTCGCCGCCAAAAACTGATTTGTAAAATGTAAAAGCTTCTTCGGCATTTCCGTTGAAGTGAATGTAAGGATTGATACTTGCCATTTTTTTTAATTTTTAATTTTTAATTTTTAATTTTTAATTTTTAATTTTTAATTGTATAAATATTTTTTAGAACCTTAGCAACAATTGATGACTCAAATCATAATGCGTTTTATTCACGTAAAATTTATGATTTCCAATGATCGTAAATCCTGCTTTCGTATAAAAATCAATCGCCCTGTTATTATCGACCCACACATACAACCAGATTCCCGACTGATCATTATTTTTTGATAGCCCGATATTGAAATTTAAAAGTTCAAGTCCCAATTTCAAACCGTAAAATTTTTTAAGTAAATAAATGCGGTCAAGCTTGGTTACATTTTCCGTAAGAATATTTGGATGTTTGGCATTTAAAATAATTTTAGAAAATCCAACAGGCTCATCATTGTAATGAATGATGTAGTAAATATTATTCGGATCATTAAGCTCTTCTTTGATCACATCCGTATTATAATTCTTTTCAAGAAACTCATTCATCACTTCTGCTGAACAACTGTCCCTGTGAGATTCTGCTACTGATATTTTACCAATATCAACAATCAAATGACAATCTCTTTCCGTTGCTTTTATAATTGAGATCATTTTCATTAATTGTTTCTGTGAGCTGCAAACTATAAGCTTTTAGCTGTTAGCCATAGAATGATAGCGGATAGAGTACATAAAAAATTCTCACTAATTTAAAAGAACCGGCTTACTAACAGGACCTGTAAACTAAGATCAGACTTACAGCTAACAGCTAAAAGCTTACATCTTTTTAGTAGCATCAACCCCATACCGTATTGCCGCTTCAAGCACATCAACATTTATGTCTTTTATCGTTTTGAACTTAATGCAATACCCGGTCACACTTGCCTTGCCTAATTTTTTTCCATAGGTATCAGCCAGGTATTTCTTATCTGCAATCCCCATAATATAAACAGAGATCCCCGTCGTGTTTCCACTCAAACCAATTTGATAAAATTCCCTGGTTTTTCCATCAGTATATTTTATGTTGTAAGATCCATATCCAATATTAGGATTGGAAACAACTTTGCCTTTATCATCTTTGCCATCTAAGAACCACAATTTAGTTTTTGGTAATAGCTTAAGTATGTGCCGGTGCAACTCCTGCATCTCGCTGGCTTTTGCTGCAGGCAGGCTATCGATATAATTTTTGATTGCTTCTTTTACGTTCATAAAAATATAATTGATGTTGATTGGTCAATCTAACTAGTGGGCCGGTTTATAATATGCTAACTTTTTTTATCACAGAGAACAGAGGAGGCTGAGTTTACGTGAAGAATCTCTGCGTAAACTCTTTTCACTCTTGTTCTCAGCGGTAAAATCTCCAAATGGCCTACTAACTCAATCTAATAATTCACACATATACCCATTGCCTTTTAGAAGTAACATTACGCTCTGCACTTCCATATTATCACCTTCCACCCTAAGTACTTTATCACAATCTGAAAGATCAAAATTTATTTTAAACGAAGGGAATGCTTCATACAAAATACAAAGCAGCATTTTGCTTTGTGCTTTTTTCCGAACATTCGTTTTAAAAATTTCAACCATTTTTACCAGGTTATTATTTGTATTTGTAAAGTTGTCTTTACTGTTTTTGTTGCGATAAGTTCATCAACAGGTTTTCCAGGTTGCTCAATGACATTTTCATTCCATGTGTAAAGCCCTCAAGTATTCTCTCCAGTCTTTCAAGCGATTCATTGTAAATAACAATGTACACTTTTGTTATTCCATTTTCGTCACTGAACGTATGATCCCATTCAGAGCCTGGTAATTCCGGGTTTTCAGCTGCATCTGCAAAAGCATTATACATTTTAAAGTTGGTCTTTGGCGTAATGGAGGTATACTCCTGTATTGCCCAACGCTCATTTCCTTCCGGGCTTATCATTGCCCAAAATCTTTTACCACCAACTTTAAAATCCTGGTATTTGGTTTTGGCTACCATGGGTGCGGGTGCGATCCATTGGTCAATAAGTTCTTTTTTTGTAAAGGCATCCCATACCAGTGAAAGTTCAGCATCAAACTCCCTCGTTATAAATACTTTTTTCGTTGATTTGTCAACAGTAAAATCAAATAGCAAATTGTTGGTCATTTTTTTTGTTTTTTCATTGTTGCTAATACATTGTCGAGTTGATTGAACCTGGTCTCCCAAATCTTCCTGAATTGTTCTAACCATTTATCGATCTCTTTCATTTTGCCAATTTCAAGTGAGTAGTAAATTTCCCTGCCTTGTTGTTTTTGTTTCACCAGTTCACATTCTGTAAGTATGCGAAGGTGTTTGGAAACAGATTGCCGCGTGGTATGAAAGTTATCAGCAATGGCATTGGGTGTCATTGCCTGCAATGCAATTAAGGTTATGATCGCCCGTCTTGTCGGGTCAGCAATTGCCTGGAAGATGTCACGTCTCATATTGTTTTGTTTTATGCGAAACCGATTGACTGCAAATATATGCAACTATTTGGTTTCGCAAAATATTTTATATTTTTTTTTGAGGAAAGTGTCAAGGACTCAATTCATGGGTAGTAAGCAGGTTTGGAATTTTACCGCAGAGAACAAGCGTGAAAATAGTTTACGCAGATATTCTGTTGGTATTAATATTCTACTTCTCCCTGCAGGCACATTCATGATGTTCGTTCACATACTTAATAGAGGCCTTGCATATTTTTTTTAACGCTGCTATATTAATATCAGCCAGTTTTTTTACATAGATGCAGGCTTTTGATATTTTATATTTTCCAAGGTCATCCAACAGGTGCATGTTTTCTTCCGTTGGAGAAAATACATACAAAGTGATCGCTGGCTTTCGTGGCGAAAACCCAAGGATGGGAGCATCTCCTTCGTGCCCGCTTGCATATTTATAATGATAGCTACCAAATCCAATGATTGTCGGGCCCCACATTTTAGGTTCAAAGCCTGACCACTCCTGCATCAATTCAACCAGGCGAAAACTATCTGCTTTCTTTTGGTCGTTATCAACATAGGAGTTGATGAAATCAATCACCTTAACTTCTGTTTCTGCTGTTTTGTTTTTTGCCATAGTTGTAAAATTATTTATTGCTTAGGGTGTGCAGGGTGTTTTCAAAGAAACAAAAGTTTTATGTAACTACAATCTAAGGCGCAACGATCGGGAATTTTAAAGTTTTGTCTTTGATAAATAAGATACCAGCAGTTTTTCCTCTTCTTTAATCGCCATAGTTGTTCTATCACAAATGGATGTTGTAAAATATTTCATTTTGCGGGACCGAAATTTTGAACCAATAACTTCTAATGAGTCGATGATCGTATATGTTTGTTCATTTGCATAAACCAGGTAGTCTTTATTCCTTTCAAAGGGAAAACCACAGTCGGCTTCTCCGTTGCCGGTAATTATGTATACCGTATCCTGCAGATTGTTCCCTTTAAATACTCTACTTGCCTGTATGGTTGCTAAATAATGAATTCTGAAAGCGCCTTTCGGAATATATTCATCTGTAATCCTGAGCGTATCAAGTTTTAAAATTTTTCCTGTGAATATGATATGGGATTTCTTTACATCATCCTCAACACTTATTGGAAAACATGAGCAATTAAGCTCTTTATCTGAAATAAAAGCTGTCCAAATAAAAAAAATAACTTTAATCATACTATTAATTTTTATACAACCAAACCCACCTCATCCCTATTCATCAAACCCTGCCCCCGGCTGAATCTGGTTCGAAAAACCATTTTTAATCACAAGCTCATTCAGAAATTTACGAAATGATTTACTAAGACCACTTGACATATAAAACACTTCTTTACCCTCACCCTGTTTCCCTTGCTTTTGTGCCGGGATATCAAGCGTTGACTCCAGTATGTTACATCCAAAACATACAGTGGCCTGCGCAACAATTTTATCTTTTAAAAAATATACAAAGCCCAAATGCGGATTAAAACACATTGCAAACATTGATCCGTATGATTGTTTCAAGCCAATCCTGTAGTTGAGTTTTTTAATGGTTGCGGGGTCAAGTGTAACCTGTTTTACGATCGTTTGAACAAGCTTTCCATCTTTATTGAATATAACTCCTTCTTTCTCCTCGCCATCTGCAAAATCATACATAATAACCTTATCAAACTTTAGGTTTACGTAGGGATTCTTAACCTGTGCGCAAAGAGAATTTGTAATAAAAAGAAGTGAAATAAAAAGTTTGATCTGCATAGGTGGCTATTTATTTAAAATACATATGCTTTTATGGTTAAGGCCAATACTTACGCCTGAGATAATCATTCTGTCCATCCTTCTTTTTATAATACCAGCGCACAAGTAAAAAAGTAACAATAAGTGATAATACAAAAATTGCAGATACAAAGATCAGTAAGCCTCTATGGTTCTTATCACATAGAATACTAAACCCTTTATAAAAACCATATCTTTCGAATACAGCTCCAAAAGATATAAGCAATGAAAACAAAAGCGCAACTAAATATCCCAACCTGAAAAGCTTATATTCTTTTTTTCTTTTTTTGAATAGTTGTTCTTTACTCATTTACATTTATTGACGAAATAATTTTACTTCATAGATTTGATCGAATTCGATAAAAGTATATATCCAAAAAATCACCACTACCTTTTTGATTAAATCCTATCAAAAAAGTCGACATTCTTTTACAACCCACATTAAGATATATATCCTCAGGATCGAAAAATTCAATGATCCACTTTTCATTATTGTCAGATAAATATAATGGAAAATGATTCTGCCTATAGGTTTTCCCCCACCCTTTAAGGTCATTAACTACTGTGTACTTTGATCTCCGGATAACAGAGTCTTTAAGTGTAACGATTATAATGGTATCAGCTGTAAATTCAATTAATCTATTCTCCCTGTCAGTCCATTTCCCAATTAACTCACTATAAAAAGCATTGAGATTTGCATTTTCGATTTTTTGAGTTAGGGTTTTCAATTTAATTGAGCTATACGTTACAGGGTCGAAATAATTAAGCCCGGAAAGTATAAATGATGCTCTACCGCTACTGTCAGGGTTTTCGGAATTTGATAATCGTGCGGCTTCCTGGTAAAGTACAGAATGAGTTGAAGCATTGATTTTATAATAATCCATATAATATTTTCCTTGCCCCATTGAAAATTTCGCCAGGGAAAAAATAATATACATTAATATAAATAACGTCTTGCTCATAAATAATCTCGGTCAATACCGTAATTTATTCAATTGATCAATTCACAGGAATAAATTATAGCTAAGTTTTTGTAAAAAAGTATTGATGCTCCAGGTCGATGTGGCACGAACCGGGACAACACAATTGCAGCAAACCGTTTGCTAGCTGCTGTGTTTTTTGACTGAGGCTGTAATTAGCAACGACGAAACAAAGCATAACAAAATTAATAGCCACAAGCTTGAAACTTCTTTTGTTGACGCTAACTTTTCGGTTTCCTGTATTTCTTGTTTACCAAGTATTTTATTAATGAATATTGTATCGATGGTTAAAAGCGAAACATACCAACCATTTGTATTGAAACGAACTGTATCATCATTTTGTTCCCTTTTAATAATACCTGGATATTTAACCGAATAAACTACCATTTTTACCAGGTCCGCCCAGATTGGAAATCCTGAATGATCATAGTTATCATAAATAATTTTAAGCCCGATTGTTTTTTCGGGGTCAGTCTTATTTGTTGAGTTTATACTAATTGGATTATGCCTTGTGTCACAGGGAATGCATCCATGTTGTTCTTTATTCCAATAATAATCGAAGATAAAATTATTATCAATTTCCCTTAGAGTATCAAAAGCTATGGAAGCAAACCAGGGAGATGGTTCATTTGAAAAACTTAATCGCATGAAGTCAACCAGTACCAGGACCTTTGAATTTGTATCTAATCCTTTTATTTGTTCAACAATGAGATTCAAAATACTGTCTAAAGTGGCCTGGTTTTTAAAATCACATTCAGCTACATATTTCAATGTTATCCCAGCCTTATAACTTGTATAAACACAAGCCATATCAGCTTTCACATTGGTGGAAGCTAACAGGAAAAATATGATCAGGATCCGAATTTTCATAAACATCGTAGCTAACGCTGTAATTTACAGAATTGCCCAATTCACCAAAATAACTTACAGCTAAGTTTATTGTAAAAAAATGAGTATTGATGAGATGCGAACCATGGCAGCAAGTGTTTTAATCTAAAAGAAAAATATAAAATAATCGCCCATGATGAGTGCCATCAACAATGAAATTACTAAAGCTACTCCATAATAAAACCAAATAGAATTTGACTCATTCTTTACAAATAACCTGGCAACCAGCTTAAAAATTAATCCACCAATGATAGTATAAAATAAAATACAAAATGTATATACAAGAACAATAAAAATCCCCATGCCTTGTTGTCCTTCAGCAAACGCAAGTAAGAATGTAAACAAGCAAAAAAATGTAAGTAATATTTTAATTTTCATTTGTACAATAATGTTGTTATGCCTGCCTGGTCCCGGATTTTAAAATAAACGAGACTTTCCGTTCTCCTGAATTTTACTAATGCCCGCCCGGGCGTGCCGTTCGGTACGGGCGGGCATATATTAAATGCAAACAATAGATCAGATACAATACTGCGGGTTCCCTTCAAGAATTTCCTGTTCAAGCTTCGGTGTTTCACCTGCCTTCCATAAACGTGTACGATGCACAACACGGTATGTTAAAGGGCCACCATCAGGCTGCTCACTGCGTTCCAGTGGCCGTGGTATACATACAAACTCGGTAGAAAGCTGATCGGAAGTAGCAGTTACTAACCCGTAGCCGTGGCCGCCGAAATCGAGAAATGATAAATGTGGTGCAACGTCCGGGTTACGAACAGCACGTGCCTGCTTCATATCTCCTGTCTCCTTCAACTTTAAAGTTGAAAGCACTCCATGCAAAGGAGTAACATTCATAGAAGGGATCATTGTGCCATCGGGTTGATCAATCAGGTGCAAAACACGTTTCGGATGATCTTTCTTCATAGTTACTTCCATTACTTCAAACAGCGTTTGCTGCGATATAGAACCGGTAATGAATTCCACGCCGAGTGGTTCGAATTTTTTGGGCGGTAGCGCTTTGGACACTAAGCCGGCGTGAAAAGCATGACGATCACCGCCAACAACACAAAAACCTGCGATCTTCTGATCACGTATGAAGTCAAATATGATGTCTTTATCACGAAGAAACCGGTTGTCTACGATTGCATACCCGGCATCTTTAGGCCATGTACTGCCTAGTTCGCCGGGCAGGTTTTGATAATCGCTTCTAACTTCCATAGTGCCAAAACCGTGTCCCCATATTTTCCAGCGTGCAGTAGAAGTTCCGAGTTGTTCCAGGAACCAGCGCCGTTGTTCGCTACCAAGAAAAGTATTGGCATGACCATCTTTTGTAGGGTTCGGATAGTCCTTACCGTTAAAATGAATGGTAGCTGGCGGTTTGCCGCCATTATAATGACGGCCATAATCCATAATTTCAAAAGGCATTTGTGGAAACACTCTTGGATAGCCGGGAACATTAAAATCATCACTCGACATATCGGGAGAACGGAAGGACCAATTATCAGTTAGCAGCAAATCGACATTCCTGCCCCAACGCAGTACACGCTGTATCTTCAGGCTGTTGATCGCCTTCAGGTTATTAGGTTCTTCAGAAAGTCCGTCTTCGTTAAAAGTCTCCATGGGTGTGTCCACTACTGCAGGAGCTTTAAAATGTTCGAGTTCGGGATTACCGGGTTGTTGAACATGTGCCGGAATGAATTCCCACCATGCCTGGTTGGCAGATACTTTCTGGTTTTGCGCCGGCGCATTGTAGCCTCCCCCTGCAACATACTCGCTTTGATATCCTGCCCAGGCAAATTCATGATTATCCCAAATACAGACGAATGGCCAGCGGGCCCGTGCATCCTGCAGGTCGGGATCTTCGAGGTACGCACGATAAAGTGTACGATAATCCTCAAGCGTAACAGGCAGATGAAAATTACTAACCTTTCTACCCTGGGGAAATTTATACAGGTCCCTTATACGACGTCCACGATTTCCATCCGGATTATCTTCTCTATACCAGGTGACCTCATAAATAAAATCGCCGAGGTGCAAAACGAAATTAAGTTGTTGCTCTTTCGAACGTGCCTCATCTTCAAAGATCATCCTTCGATAAGCATTCATGGCACCTTCGTTAGGACATTGGCAACTTATAAACGTAAAACGAACAGGTGTATCTGAATCATCGCTGGGTGCTGTTATGGTACGCCCGACGCGGCTGGCAAAACCATGCTCATCAATGAAACGATACCAATACTCATGGTTGGGTTCGAGATCTTTTGCTAAAAAACGACATGTCCAATCTGAATCAGCACTGATATGTGCAGCACCGCCTGCATAGATCTTTTTGAAATCAGCTGTCGAAGAAATTTCAACGAACAACTTTTTAGCAGCGCTATCTTTTACAGGCGGGCGCCTTGTCCATAAGATCACACTATTGGCTGTTGGGTCACCCGATGCCACGCCTTGTGGAAAGAGGTCACGGCGTTCAATCGCTATCGTGGGAAGTTTATTTGCCCAGCCATTTTTTGTTGTTATGGCGAAGCCAACCAGTAAAGAATTTTGTAAAAACTTACGGCGGGATAAATTCATATAAGTGCTGTTTACATTTTTTATTGGGAAGTTTGTAGCTCTTGCTGATTAAAGGAACGAAATTTTTCTTATGACTGGGAAGTGATTTGATAAGCGGTGAGATTCATTAATTGAAGATGAGAAAAGGTTTGTTGATGATCGAGCTTTCGTGGCAATCATATTCTATAATTGTGACTACAACATTTATTAATCTACGACAGGCCAAAAACTTCAATTCTTGCGGGAGAATAAATTATTTTGTCATAATAAGAATATAATGGTTGCATTGGAATTACGTTTCTAACAAAGAGATTTGCAAAACCAGAAAACTCAAAAAGGATTTTAGGATCTATCAAAACTGAAAGTATACCATGCCCTCCCATATTTAAAATCTTTTCTTTTTCTTCATCTTTTAACAACTCCCTAAAGTCATTTCTAATCGAAGCAAATAATAAATCATCAGAAATAGTAGACCGGTTTATTGCAATATTTGTAGAAAATTCAACACCTGTCATTTGGCCAAATATACTTTTAATACCCTCATGCCCATATTTTGCGCCAATCAAAAAATTAGCAATACAATGAAAGATTTGTTCATTCGTATAAGGTAATCGTCTTAATCCATCCCACAAACATGTAACAATCTTATTGCATTCTAATTGAGGGTATGAATCATCTTCTAACAATTCTTTATCTTCATCATCAATCGTTAGCGTGGTTCCATCTTCATCTTTTATATCCCATTCAATTGAGTAGGATCTGAAGTCAGTTTTAGTTTGTTCGAGTTTATTCAATTCGGTATACAAGTATGCCTGTTGCCCGACGATCGAATCAGATTTTATCAAACTCAATGTAAAAGGAATTTTTAATAAATTGTCTTTATGTTTTTCATTCGGTTCCTTTTTCCATTCCTTCAGTTTTTTTGAGTTCCAGCTTTGATGACGTTTGGGCAGTTTATTATTAAGGAATGCGCTTGCGTCGCCTCTAAAATTTGGATCCCCAATTCGAATAGGTTTTCCAAAATATTTTTCCACTCTCTCAAGACCTTTTATCCGACTGTCGTTTTCAAAGAATTCATCAAGCAAAATTTCGAGGTGGCTTTTATTTTTTGGGTAGATATAATCTTCATCAATTAAATCATACTTTTTCCCTTGTTGTGGGAAATAAATATGCTTAAAAAATGAAAACATTTCCAACAAATCCGGAGCAGCCCTGGTTTCTAAA
Organism: Ferruginibacter sp.; assembly: GCA_047601875.1. GTDB lineage: Bacteria > Bacteroidota > Bacteroidia > Chitinophagales > Chitinophagaceae > Ferruginibacter. The sequence continues at coordinate 5,535,128 of JASGIL010000001.1, forward strand.
AAAACGCCTTCCTGGGCCTGAAGGCGCCATAGATTATTTACATCCAGTTCTAATATCCTGGTTAATGGAACCCCCATCTTATCTTTAGCTCTTTCATTAATATCTGCCCAGGATTTTTCAAAAACACTTTGATTTAAACAAATAATAGTTCCTCTTTCAACCGAATTATCCTTTGCATTAAAATTGTGGCTTGCAAAAAATCCCGCAACTTTTGGATTTTTTGTAAAATCTAAAAAGGTCGTTCCAATTCCATAGTGTTGAGCAATAGCCATTATTTTATCATAATCTTTTGAAACAGATTGAAGTTCCTTAACACTATCTACCCAATTTGCAAATTTGTTTAATCTTTTTAATTCTTTATCCCGGTTCACGCCAGGCCTGGCTATGCTGGGTAGTAAGGGCCAATTGCTGGTTTGCCCCCGAAATAAATTACAAATCCCTTTCTTTTTCAAAAGTTCTGCAATTTTCACTGCTTCAAAGATATCTTCAGCAAAAAATTCTATTTCATTTAGATTTATTTTCATGACCTAACAAGTACAGTTATTTATGATTGTTATCAACGAAATGCATTTACGCAGTTGGGGAATTAGTATCCCGTCTGCCCGGTGCGTCCGCCCGTAAAGAAACGATTTTTTGATTACACCACAATGCAAGCCTGTACACTACATGCGTAGCTTAATGTGCAGGCGGATAAATGAACGCCCAAGCTGGTTTACTGAAGTAGAGTAAAGATTTGAAGCTGAAGTTTGATTGTCTGCCCCAATCGTGTGAATGCAATGTTAGCTGCCGTTTTATTTAAAATGCCAATTAATTACTTATTACTTTAAAACCCTTCCACTTAACAAGGATTTACCACTAGAAATAAATTTATAAAAATAAATACCAGTTGCAAAACTTGAAAAATCAATTTCGTTATGTCCATCATTTATTATTTTACCCTTTAGAATAATCTGGCCTAACATATTATAAACATTCAAAGTAACTTTGCATAAAGTCGCACCTTTATCAATGACAAGTTTATGACTATAAGGATTTATATAAACTTTAGTAAGAAGCCTCAAATTACAGGTTGAATCAATGATGGCTGATGTATCAATAACAATTGGAGGAGTTTCATGTGTCGTATGCGCTTCCCAAAACATGGCATACATTTTTTCGGAATTATTATCATAGCGAAAAAAAATGAGATTATCATTTAAAGGTGTTCCCGAAGTAGGATATAGTGCACTACTCATTACAGCACCAGTATTAACATTGACCCCATAAATAAATGCGCCCACAGCATTTGCATTATTTCCAGAGAAGTAATAGATATGATTACCTTCATCTAAAGTTTGATGTGTTCCTGCCCGAATACCAGTAACATTAGGTATGTCTGCAATTGGAGAAACAAGACCGGTAAGTTCATTTATAGAAGCTATACTCCATATAAAAGTGCCGGGAGATGGGATGCGCCGAGAGAGACAATAAATTTTATGATTATTGTTATCATACTGTATGTCCCAAAATCGTTCGCTCGTGGCTATTTGGTTGATAACGGTGCCTGAAAACAAATCAATTGAATAAATCCAGGATCCACTATTATGATCTCCACTTATGAACATGCGCTGATTTGTTTCATCAATTGCAAAATCGCTCACTATAAAATCCGGAAAATCCTTCAGTATAATATAACTTCCTGAAGCAGGATTTATTTGAACCAGGTTAACCATATTTATATTGGAAATTATTCCATAGAGTTTTCCCGTCGACTTTGAATATTTTAAATGAACAAGATTAGTATTGATAGGAATAACAGGATTCGATATTACGGAACCTGTTAAAGCATTTACGCTAAAAAGATAATAAGGTGCTTGATTTATTTCATAAAACCCGATAAAAGTAAACGATTTTGTTAGCTCATTATAAGCCGGATCAGCCTGAATAAATCTCACACCTCGAAGACTGTCAACTTTTGATAGATTAGCATTTGCTGGATTGACTCTTACGAGGTATTCTGTCTGGGCTTTAGTAGTAACAACACTCGATAGAAATAGCGAAATTGTAAAAGCTAGTTTAGATACGAAATTCCACATGCTTATTAATAAATTTGATGTTCATTAAAAATGGCAGCTAACACTGTAATTTACACAATCACCCAATTCACAGAAATAACTTACAGCTAAACTTATTCAAAAAATAAACCGGTTGACCAAGAGGAAAAATAATCTGCTGATAATTGCATAAACCCGTTTGTTAGCAGAAGTTTACTTAGCTTATAGAAACCCTCCAAATTATGAACATCAATATAACGATTGCAAGTTCCCAATGAATTAAGGCCTTTCTGTTCTTTGTATATTTTAATAATAAATGGTCTGCTGAATAAAATATCAGTATGAGCATGGATAAAAGAATTAGTATCTCCGGGTGTCTTAAGCCTATCGATATGGCTATATAACCATAGATGAGCATTAAGCATACTAAGAAATAGCAGAAATACTTAAAAGGAGTGCGGGGTTGTACAAGCTTATTTAAAAATTTCATCGCTTTGTAATTCGCAAATTAAAAGTAAAATATTGCCAGTTTATCAATGCTACATTTATCGTTCTTTGCAGTATTTTAATACTGCTTCATATCTTGCAATAATATGTTTATCGGATTTGAGTGTTGTCCAACCATCGTTTCTATAATTATATATAACAGCCAAAGCATTTTCATCTTCTGACCTGGAAAGAAAAATTCCATATTGCATCACAGTGGTATCCTTACAATCGGGCATACACCATTTTGTTTTCTGGGGCCATGCATATTTTTCATCCATGATATATTGAAAGCAGATATAAATGCCTTCCTCCGGAACAACAATTCTTACACTATCCAATGCGATCGTTTGTTTACCTGGTTCCGTGGGAAAATATATTACGGGCGCTACCGGCAATGGGTTTGAAGGCAAGCCTGTACTATCATCAATATCATAAAACGATATCATAAAAGGAGCAGGAATGGCTGAAGCAGGCGCATGCCACTGAGTTAACCAGAAAGAAAATGATTGCAATATCCCGGGGGTAGATGGTTTGAACTGGAAACCATAAACGCCTTTAAAAGAGGTATACGACCATGAAATAGCCGGAAGGCCATTACCTTTTGCTGATTTAATTTTTATTTTTCCTGTTTTTTTACAGGTTGAAATTATAACAGGCTTCAGCAGCGAAATGTCCTTTGATAAAACAATGGTTTCTGTTTTCTCATTCATTTTGAAGACATAGTCTTTGCTTTTATAACCTACATAACTGATACGAATACTGTCACCCTCATTTGCATTCAATTGAAACGCTCCCCTGCTATTGGCGGAATAAACCTGCTGCATAGTTAGATTGGTAATGTTGGCATAAGGAAGTGCACTATTATCAATTGCAGAAACGATCTTTAGTTGTGTTTGGGAAAATGCATTGGCAGTAATTAATAACGGATATATATACAGTAAAGCAATAACGCCAGGTATTTTCATAATAATTATAAGACGGAAATTAATAAAATCAAAGGTAAAATACCAGTTTTAATTTTTACCAGGGGGATACAGCTATTTCTACGCCCTGGCCCGTGTATTCACGAAGTAAAACATGAGTAGCAATATTACCTATAAATGATCATGAACAAATTCTTTACAATATTTTTTTATTTGATCTCTTACCTGACTGAATTGATTCTTTATTTCATCTTCTGTTCCTGTTGCTTTTGCCGGATCTGGAAAATTTTGATGAAACCTTTTTGCAGTTGAAGGAAAAACGGGGCAGTTTTCATTTGCATTATCACATACTGTAATTACAAAGTCAAAATCGATGTTTCGGTATTCACTGATATTATTTGAGGCCTGGTGCGAAATATCAATACCATCTTCACGCATAGTTTCAACAGCCCGGGGATTTAGTCCGTGAACTTCAATACCTGCACTATAAATTTTTGCTTTATCTCCGGAAAAAAAATGCAAATAGCCTTCTGCGACCTGGCTTCGACAACTATTTCCGGTACACAGAACCAATATTTTTTTCATAGTATTTATTAGTTACAACAATCAGTACCGCAGCATGACTTGGCTTTTTCTGCATATACTGTTATACTAAAGATGCCCCTGTTACCTGTTTTAAAATTGGCAAGTTCATTTCCCTTTAAATAATTCTTTAGAATATCCTCAGGAATATTGATCGGCTTTTCTTTTTGTATCGTAATGTTGGTAAATCCATTGCTTTTTATAAGTTCTAAATATGCATCTTTCTGAATTGCGCCTGAAACACAGCCAGCATACATTTCCGCATCTTTTTGCAAAGCTTCGGGAAGTTCACCAACCAATACAATATCTGAAATACTAAAATGCCCGCCAGGTTTTAATACACGAAATATTTCTTTGAAGACCCTATCCTTATCAGGTACAAGATTCAAAACACAATTACTTACAATTACATCAGCAATATTTTCAGGGACGGGCATTTTTTCAATATCACCTTGCAGAAACGCTACATTTTTGTATCCCAATTTCTCAGCATTGATCTTTGCTTTTTCTATCATAGCGGGAGTAAAGTCAATTCCAATAACGCTCCCATCTTCACCTGCTTCAGATCTTGCAATGAAACAATCATTACCTGCACCGCTGCCCAGGTCAATTACTGTGTTACCTTTTTTAATATTAGCAAATTGAGTCGGTAAACCACACCCCAGGCCCAGGTCCGCATCAGGATTATAACCTTCCAAAGAAGTGTAATCATCACTCATAATATTATAAACTTCTGTTGAACAGCAACCAGAACCACAACATGATGATTGATTCGTTTCTTTATCCTGTAAAGTGATCTCGCTGTATTTTTGTTTTACAATCTCTTTAAGTTGTTTTGAATTTTCCATTTTCCTGTTTATTTAATTAACAACAATTGTTTCTGTTTTCCAGTTTAAGTGAAATATTAGCAAAATAGGTTTGCAATTTTTGAATTGCTTTTTCATCAACACAATAACAGATCGAATTACCCTCAATACTCCCCTTTATTAAACCGGCATTTTTTAATTCTTTCAAATGTTGAGAGATTGTTGGTTGAGCAAGCGGAAGTTCATTCACAATATCACCGCAAATGCAGGAATTTACTTTGATCAGATATTCCATTATGGCAATTCTTGCAGGATGCCCAAGGGCTTTTGTTAGAATTGCAATACTATTTTGTTTTTCGGTAAAATGTTCTGTTTTTGTAGCTCCCATATCTTTAATTTAATATTGCAATATTACGATAAAGAATTTACCAAACAAATATTTTGTCCATTTTATTTCGAGTCTTGTCTGCGCTGGATTGTTATTGACCGCCTACTACATAATCGAGTTCTGTTACCCCACAAGCAAATTGCCGGGTATTCAACAGTTCTAATTTTATTTTATCATTGATGTTTGTAAATAAAGGAATGCCTTTCCCAAGAATAACCGGGTTAACAAATAACCAATAGCCGTCAATTAAGTTTTGTTGAATGAGTGCATGCGTTGCTGTGGGGCTGCCAAAAAGCAAGATATCTTTTTCTCCCTCCTGTTTTATTTTAGTGATGTTGCCAGAAAGGTTGTCGCTGATAATTGTTGTATTGGTCAAACCTGTTTGATCCATTGTTTTTGATAAAACAATTTTATGAACCTTGCTATACCACTTTGAATGTTCAATATCATGTTTACTCGCTCCCGGCTTGTCCCCTGCCCCGGGCCAGTAATTTTCCATCATCTCGTAAGTTACCCGTCCATATAATGCAGTGTCACCTTCGCTGATCCGCTTACCAACATGATCAAAAATTTCTCCATTCACTTTGATCCAGTTCATTTCTCCGTTTGGGCCCGCTACAAAACCGTCGAGCGATATATGCATGAATGAAATTATTTTCCTCATATGGTTCTATGTTTATTGTTCACTATGGTTGTGATGTATTATATGTGTAACAACTGCTACGGTCATTTTAAAAAAGTTTCCTCAATCTTACCAGGAGAGAATTTTACAGCATCAAAGAAAAAATGAACGTCGTCTAAATTTTGCCTGGAAGAAGGATCAAAAATCTCGAACAAGTAAAAGCGCTGATTGGCAAATGTTACATAAAAATATTTTTGTTTATACTTTTCAGATTTTTTCTTTGCCCTCAGGTATGCCATAATACCATTTGTGCCACCTACAGATGCTTCCCGGAAAGATGTTGTATACCTGGCCGTATCTTTAATCAAAAGGCCCTTGTAAAAGCGGGTCAAGGAAGTTTGAAATGCTTTTAAATCGGGCGTTTTTTCTAAGGTCGTATCATAACTGGTAACAGCGTAATACTTATTTTTTACCGTGCCGCTAAGTGTTGTGATATATGATTCTTTTGTGGTTTTAAAATTTACGGGGAGTTTTAACTCCAGGATATCGTTGATCACTTTATTGGTCCAAAACAAATTCTGGGCCCGCACCTGGGTGTTAAAAAATAGTGTGAGACATATTAATTTAAAAAACTTCATAGTTTAAATTTGTACTAATTACCAATCAATTCAAATTGAAAATCATCAGCCCTGCTATCATAGATGTCTTTTGTTGCAATTACATAAATGGTTTTTCCAACTACTTTTTCAATGTTCATCCAATTATGTAAAATTATTGAAGATAAACCTGTTTTTTCATCGGGAGTAAAAGCCTGCAAATTCATTTCTGTTGTTGGATTACCAGAAAATTCAAAAACTTTAAAATGCAATGTGTTATTTGATCCCAGCTTTGCTTTGGAACGATAATAAATGGTATCATTTTTCATACTTATTTCCCACCCGAATAAGGTTACTGTAGAATTTTCTACTACTAAAAAGTAATTTTCCCGGTATGATTTTTTTGAACTTTTGTAGATGCCATCTTTAAGCTGAGCTTTTCCCAAGAAAGAAAAAAGTATAAATAATATTGTAGCTATAGCTTTCATGAGTTTTAATTAATTACCGTCGGCCAATAAATAGTCGTACATCAAATTAAAGATGCTCAATGATTTGAAATGTTTCAGAATTTTATATTACTTACATTGTTTGAGCAGGCAAAGCCTCGTCCATTCAAGCCCCTTTCTTGACCTGATGCATTTTTCATCTGCAATCAAAACCCATTTGTCTTTAAGTACAGATCTCTTATCAAAGTTTTTTAATAATATTTTATTTCCATCCTGTTCCCAGGTTCCGGAAATATTAATTGTGCCGGTTGAATGCGTTTTATTGATGTATTTAAAAGTATGATCACTGTTTAAGGTCAGTTTAAGATGATTTGAATTACAATCACCCTCATCACAAACACCATATACACCGGCTGCTACAGCGTTTCCTTTTTTAAAATTACTAAATGACATTATAGCTAAGACCAGGATCATTACGACTGCGAAGTTGAATAGTTTAACTTTCATACATGTAGTTTTAATGCGTTTAATACTAATCTTTATCGAAACAATTGAGGAGTTCTTATAGATTTAAAACTGGTAAATCAGTTTCTTTTAATACTCAAAATTGAATCTGCCGTATGCAAAAATGGTATTTCTTCTTTTCCAGGTTCGGTAACATTGGGATAACCGAATGATCCCAACGCCTGGATGTTCTTCTTTTTGGTTGCGGCATCATCAGTTAGAAAAAAAAGCCAGATCGTGGGAAATCCTGCTATCCTGAACACTTGCTGTAGCTCTGCATTTTGCTGTTGAAGTTCGGGTGCCAGCTTTGTTCGCCTTGGGTAGTCGAGCTCGAGTAATATTACATTCTTCTTTGCCCAATCAATAAATTTTTGTTTGCTAAAAACATCATTCTGTAATTTATGGCACCACCCGCACCAATCACTCCCGGTAAAAAAAGCGAAGATCGGTTTATTGGCTTCATTGGAAATTTTTTGTGCCTCCATAATATTGGTATACCATTTCAATGATGATTGGTCATGCTTTCCAACTTGCCCGAAGGAGGAGATCGAACAAACAAAAACCAAAACAATTGTCAATAAATAAAATGGCCTCATATTATTAATAAAATTTTCTGACTCACGTAAAGAAACGAAATTTTTATATAACCACAATGCAAGCCGCAGTACTAAGAGCATAGCAAGACCATTTATTAACTAAATGCTATACTTATTTTTAATTATCTTTTAAAGACCAATGTATCATTTACAACTTTAAAAAAACTAAAGCTTAATGCAGAGTCATTCAAATATAAGATCGATGCAGATGTAATTACATCATGGTTTTGAAGCCATATTCCCGCTGAATCGGCACTCCAATCGTATTCAGCTACCGAGTCTTTTAGATTATTTAAATAGAATTTTGCCTTCCTGTTATCTTTTAATGCTAAGGTCAAATCCCTGTAATCCCCTTTAAAATTAGGTAGTCTAATGGGCAAATAGCTCGAATAATTTAACTTCCAGGTTCCTTTTAATTTATTCTCGAAATGAGTTAAAGGTTTTATTGATTCAGTATTGAGATCATCATTTTTCCCGGATGTATTTGTACAAGATATGCCAACGAACAATGTTAATATAACAACACAATATTTCATATTATTTTACATCAGCCAGCAATTTACCGATTTCAAATATTTCTGTATAGCTGGATGTCAATCCAAATACAAGGATGCTTTTTTCATCGATAACAGCGCTAATATCAAAAAGCATTTCTTTGTAGTTTGAGTTTTCCAGATTTTTTAAGCCCCGGTATGCATTAAACTTTTTAAAATTGGTTAAATAAAATGCAGGCACAACATCAATTACAATTGTCGTGTCAACTTTTACTCCGTTATAATAGATTACACCATGCAAATCTGGTGAAATAGTAATATTTGAAAGCGTATCATTTCTATGCCCGATATAAATTTCAAATTCAGAAGGTATTACACTTTCCCATGCCCCGGTTATTTGACCGTTAATTTTGAATAGCCTGCTTGTTTTATTCAAAGTGATGCTGGCTGGTATTATTTTAAGCTCATACATTTTTGGATCCCCTGAAGTATATAGTATCGAATCCTTCTCTTTATCTACAAGTCGTGTTTGAATTTTATTACCTGTGTAATCTCTAAAACAGGGAACTTCCCGAAAACGGCCTGGCAACCATCCAAATTCATATTTATTTTGATCTATCTTGTATTTCTGCAATTGATCATGATCAATAACACGTTCGCCTTCCTGGGCATAGGCAAACCATGATATCAACATTAAGAAGACTGTTATTTTAATTGTGCGATTCAAAATTTTAATTTATTAGAAGAGTACTTTATCAATTACATAACCTGTCACAGGATCATCTATGCCTTTAAGCTGCAACTTCTTGCTTTTTAAACTTGGAAATTCATTTTTCACACATGTATAAACATCTCCTGTAATTAAAATCTCCCCCGATAAAGCGGCCCCCTGTAACCTGGAAGCTAAATTTACTGTAGATCCGATCGCAGTAAAATCTTTATAAGAATTTCCAACCTCACCTATGTTGCAGGTGCCGGTATGAATACCAACGCCTACTCCAAGCGTATGATCAGCATTTAAACCAACCCTGGTTTTTATATCACGACATTGTTCCTGCAATTGCATGGCAGCTTTTACAGCATTTTGAACATGATCTTTTCTTACTAGTGGAAAATTAAAAATGGCAAGCACTGCATCGCCAATGAATTTGTTCACGATGCCTTCGTTTTCCCACACTGCATTAGAAGCGCAATCGTAAAAATCATTCAGTACTTCATTCATGACTGAGGGATCAATACTTTGAGATAAATGGGTATAACCCCTGAGATCTGCAAATAAAATGGTTGTAGCTACTTCTATTTGTTTGTGCTTTTTAACCTTTGTAAACATACTTTCACATATCGTACACAGGTTCGGGTGCATTTGACTTTTTTTGATACCAACTGCCTTGAAGAGATAAGAAAAAGGACCTCTTATTGGTATAGGAACATGCATTTGTTCCCAACAGCCCTGGCAAATTGTTTTTTGTTGCATATCAGGTCATTTTTCGCTGCTGAATTTCCGCAAAATTTAAGCCATTCAAATTGCATTTCAGCACCGCAGTGCAAAAACAGTTTCATGCTGGTAGCAATATCAGCTCATCGAATTGATAATTGTAAAACCGTTATTGCCAACACTTAAAAAATATCCATTTCCAATTCCTTTCAGGGGTGGCGGATAACTACCGAATTTTACTACGTCATTTTTATTTGTGTCCCAACTAAAAAAACTTGTTTTATCCTTATAAGCTGAATGGAAAATTATTTTGTCTTTCGTACCGGAAATTGCAGAAGCACCTGCAAAGTCATTCAGCGTATCAATACTTGTAAATTCAAATGTGTCAACGTTAAGTTCGCAAAGTTTAAATTCAGCATAAGCGTAAAATAAAACAGTATCTGTTTTGTGTTTGCAAATGCAATAACAGTCATCAATACCAAAATCTTCAACAGTTGAATTGAAACCAAACAATTGGTGCCCGGTTAAATCAAATATGGCGAGCCCATCATTGTTTGGTCCATCGTCTCCAAAAACACCTTCGTCAAAATAGGTTGCTACAATTTTATTGTTATGAACAACAATATTCTGTATTCCATCACCAATTAAAAATGATTGTAGTAATTGCCCGTTGAAATTATAAATATGTCCATTGGGTAACTTATCTGTTCTACTTTCTGCAATTAAAAAAGTATCCAGGTCAAGCCTGCGAATAATTGGAAAGCGGATTTCTTTGTCAATAGCCAGGATCTTGTCATGAGTAATAACAGTCCCGGAATCCGTAAATGCAATGAATTGACCTTGCTCATCAGCGTCAAGATCTAAAATTTTGCCCTGTAAAAAGTTTATATTTATCGAATGGATTATCATTTTAATTAATTGCCAGTGTTAATACCCTGATGCTAAATTTTATGTAGTTATTCGGGCAGTAATTATCTCCTGGAATTTAAGCTCGGTTCCTTTATCATCAATCCATTTTTTATAATCGTTTGAATATGCAAAAATTGTTAATACCGGTTTGTTTAGTACAGCTATAACGATACAAATCCGATAACAATGCTTGTAAATACTTAAATTTTTATATTCATTCGGCGTCAATTCAGTTCCAATGTTGCCTCCGGACAAACCTTTAACTTCTATGAATAATTCATCTTTTCCATTCGTGGCAACTAAATCCCAGCCAACATTATCTTTTTCTACCGACTTAATCTTATAGCCCAAATTTCGATAATGTTTGCTAACAGTTAAGATTGCTTTTTTTTCAACTTCGAGACGTTTCAGCAAATCCCGCTGATGAAAACCCAATTTGTTTTTTTTCTTAGCTATAAAAGCTGGTGCACCTTTAACAACATAATCCAAAACTGATTGTACAAACTGAGGATGATTTTCTGCATACCATACATTACTTTGTCCCATTCCGTTCTTTCCTCTTGGAATTTTAACCATACGCTCATAAAAAGGCAAAAGCTTCGCATCTCTTGATTTTGCATAAAAGCCGAAAAGTTCGTTTTCATATTTTCGGTTAGATTTGACGGGAGGCTTTTGACAAACCCTATAAACGGTTGCATTTTTGTACCATCCAACAATATAAGTTCCCTTTTTTATTGGATCTGTTGCTGTCCAAATTACTGTAACACCCGATATCTTGCCTGCAGACTTAGATGCTCCCAGTCTTTCTAATTTTATAGAAGATGGATTATTATACTTGCGATCTATTTTAGGTTGCACATAACCGTAGAAATAACTATTTGAATTCAGAAAATTAAAAAGTTCATGTCCGTAACCTCTTTCATTTACATAGCGGCCACCTCCAGTAATTTTATCATTACGTAGACCAGCATAGAAATCCATCCACCCTGTATTGAAAAAAATAACTTTACTCATATCTTCTTTGTTTAAACGGAATTTTTGTCGCATTACTGATAACATCAAGACTTTGCGTTACCAGGAAATTAAAATGCTGCGGTGCATAAGTACGGTCAAACCAGTTTACTGAAGTACATTAAGATTTAATGTTGAAGTTTGACTGTCAGCCCCTATTCCGACAATGCAATGTTAGCTGCAACTTTTGCACATTACTTTCTCAAAGATGCAATTAGTTTAGTAACAATAGAATTGAACTTTTGTTGATCAAAACTCTGGGTATTAAATTTTGAGAAATCTAAGGAATTAATTTCTCTTAATTCTAAAATATTGCTCCAATATTCCTTACGCATATCATTAGGTTTTATATCATCTTCCTCGACTTCAAACAAATAATTATCAATATGGATTGGGAAAAAAACCGTGCTCCAATTCAAATTCTGTTTCTTTCTACCTTCAGTTAATTCAAATTGACATGCTGCGCTTTTAAGAGAATCAATTGATGAAATAAATAATATGCGATCCATTTTTCTGACATTTTCTGACATAATCTTTTTTAGTCTTTGTCCTCCCGGCGCATCTTTTTCCCATAAAAAAGTAATTGCGCCTTTTGCACGAAGTAGGTCATTTAAAGCGTGTGCAAAAAATCTATCTTTAAAACTATATGAAATGAATACGCTTTGAAATGTAACTTTTTTAACTAACCCTTCAGCAAAACCTTTAATATCTGGTTCTGTAATACCAAAAATATTTTGAAGTATTGTTTCTCCAATTACTTCGCTTTTGCTAAGAGTATGCAAATCTATAGAAGAATATTCACCGCCTTTACATTTGTTGGATTGGCTAAAAGTTGTTGAATTTATAAAACAATTTATAAATACATTAGATTTTAAAATGTTACTTTCAAAGGTACATTTCTTTAAATCAATATTTGCAAAATTGCAATTAAACAATTCGCATGACTTAAAAGAAAAATTTTTTGATCGGCCTAATTTTAGAAGCCTAGAAAAATGAACATTAAATAAAGAACAAGATTGAAACTGAATAAGATTACATTGACAATTTGTTAAGGTTAGCTCGGAAATCTTTAAACATGATTTAAATTTTATATCCAATAAACTTGAATCTATACATAAAAAAATTGAAGTAGTACAGTTTATAAATTCACAATCCCTCATTTGACTTTCATAAAATTCACAATTTGAAAATACTGAATTGGTAAAAGTACAATTTTCTAGGTAAGCGGAAGCCCAAGCTACATCACTGAAATTACAATCACTAAAATGGCAATTTTTAAAATGCAGAGACATAAAGTATACAGCAGTAAAGCTTCTATATCTGAAGTTCTCATCATCTACTAATGTGAATGGATCATTATAATCTGATTCAAATCGAAAATGTCCCCCTATGTACTGTTGCCTTGGATGAGACTCATATTGATCAAGTCGCTTTATAAAATCCTGTTTAGTAGATAAATTCATAATAAAAAGTTACGACTAATGATCTGGCTTGTCGAAAACATTGCATAAGCATTCCGCTTGTCAGACTGGTATGCCTATAAAGGAACGAACTTTTTACGTAAACACAATGTAATCCACAGCATTAAGATTTTGATAAAAGGACATATAAGTAAACCGTCAGACCACTTTACTAAAGTACATTAAGATTTAATGTTGAAGTTCTATTCGCCAGCCATATTATGCCTGTACAATGTTGGCTGTAGTTATTTATCAGGTACTATTTCTTCTACTATCCTTAAAAAAAGACAATGCTTTGCGGACTTCCCATTTTGATCTAAAAAATTAAACTCCGCATTATTGCCTATAAAGGTCACTTCAATGTGTTCAATACTTTTATCGGCCCACTTCACAATAAGATAATGATCTTTTTGAATTGTATAACTGCCTGTTTGGGGAGTTTTGGTCCAAATGTCCTCACTTGAAGCTGCACTTCTTTTTTCAATAGTTCCATTTCCTTTTATAAAAAATTGAATTGCATTCGTGGAATCCCGCCAAATCCAGGATCCAACGATGCTTTTTACCTGGGAATAACTACTAAAGACAGAAAACAAAAAAACAGTGATTAAGAAACATCTTTTCATATATCCGAATTTTTAAGCAAATGCGATTAAGAGATATTGAGTAAAGCTAAAAAAGTTATTGATTTTAAAATTTAAATTCTGAAAAATAAATGATTTAAATATTCAGTGTAAACCTGCTAACCTGATTTCAGGGTCGTTAGAAACAGTCACAAATTACAGCCAACAAAATGCATTAACCCGGTACCTGTATCAGGATTCTGTTCCGTACCCGCAAAAGATTGTTAGCGGTGATTTTAGTGTACAAAACTAATCCCGGAAATTAAAATTCTTACAACAAGCAATGAAACCAGGACCAAAATAAGATCAACATAATTGAGTGTTGGTGATATATACTCAACAGCTTTAACTTTTTTCCTGTTGAAAAAAGCAGCAACAATTGGGATGATCCAGAAAACAGAACTCGAAATCATTCCTGTAATAAAAAAGTTGGGAAGCGGTAAAAAGGAAAGGATCAAAAGTAGTGTTCCTAAGACCCAGGGAATTAGCAAAAAAACTGCAACCACTTCTTTGAAAGTAGTTGCGGTATTGAAAGAAAGCAATAAAACTTCTTTTCCTATTCTATACATGAATATTGACAAAAAAGTCAACCCTGTTAAAGTAACAAACAATTGAAGCCAGGATGGAAATTGCATTAATGTAGCTGCTGTATGAAAGTCGCCTGCAAATGCAGTTGAAAAGACATTACCGAAAAAAATACTAATGCCTGTAATGGCTGCATAAAACATAAACAATTTAAAACCCGTGTTTCTGCTTTTTTTGTATGCCACCCAAAACAGAAGACCAAATGCCAAGCTTGCGACAGGCCCGGAAACAGCAATTAATATTTTGTCGTAAACCGATGTATGCGTATGGTCAATATCCACATAGAAATGATAAAGAGTAGCATTTACATTGAGAAAATAAGCTGTTAGTGCATGAAACATTTCGTGCAAAGGATATGACAAGGCATTTGCTGAAAAAAAGAGGGCTGTTGGTTTAAAGGAAACTTTTAGTTTATGTAACATAGAAGTTGTAAAATCACAGTTAACAAATGCATTGGTACAATACAGGTATTGGTATTATGTTAGTGACAGTAGCTTTCAATGGCTGTATAGAATTGTTGTAGTTTTACCTGGTTCGCTTTTTTTGCTTTAGGTTTTGTTTTCTGAAAAGACGCTTTAATGCAGGTCTTTACATTTCCTTCGCAATCAATCATAAACTCCGAAGAAATAATATTCGCCCAATGGTCAAAAAACTTTTTGTCGGCTTTTGTATTTGAAGATGCTAAAAATTCAATTAAGTAATCAGGATTTTTTTCTACAAATTCCTTACAATTAAGACCGGCAACCTCTGACAAAGCACCATCAGCCTTATGTATTATTTTTGAAACCAGGTAAATATAAAAAGGTCTTGTTCTGTCATTTGAAGTTTGCAGGCTATCGAAAATAGAACTCGTTTTTTTATCTTCGCTGGCTTTAAATTTACCATTATAGAAATCTATCGAAGTCTTTGACACTTCTTTACTGTTAATATAAAACGACAAGTCCCGGAGTGTTTGTGCTGGCAGGTCTTCGCTTTGTAACAGAAGTCCGAAAAAAAGAATGACAATTAATTTCATAAATATTGTTTAGCTGTTGCCGCTATCGCAAAGATTTACGAAATAGGATGAATAGCCAAAAAATATTTGATAGTGAGTGATGGAAGATATTTCAATTTGTGGGGCACGAACCAGGGCGAATAGCGGAGCTATCTATTGTCCCCTTTCAATTTCTTTACAGTATGAATAATTGATTCGGATTCCCAATAACTAATAATATATTCTGCCAGTTCATTTGTTTGATTAAAAGAAAAATGAATGTCCCCGTCATGGCAAAACAAAAACTCCATTTCCATTTCAGTTACAATAATTGACACATCATCACTCCCAAGTTTTCCAAGGTTTAAGTCGATAGGTTTATTAATTTCCGTGATCAAATCATCAACCTTTGTCTTAACCGGAATTTCATTTCTATATTCTTTACCCCAATACCAACCAAATAGCAAATCTACCTGGTCAATGTTGCTTTTCTTCAGACCTTCAATAATCATATGCAGCATAGTTTTTAATTTATGCTGATCTAAGACTTTGGTATAAATAATATTAGAATAGCGCATTGTAATATTTAAAAGTGTTAAAAGTGTTTGCACGGTACATGCGTAGTTTAATGTGCTGGCGGATAAAGAAATTGTCAAGCCCATTAACTCAGGTACAATAAAGATTTAATGATGAAGTTTATTCGTCAACCTGTATTGCGTCAACGCAATGTTGTGTGCAGCTTAATCCCACCAAACCGAAACGATTTTCTTGCTCTTAAATTTGTCGTCTAGTTTTTCGACCCCACTGTCAGTATCGTAGTTCACTTCGTCGGGGAATAATGACTTTGTAGCTTCTTGTATTTCCTCTTTTGAAATATCGCCAATAAAATAAATGACATCTGTATAAAACCACTCATTGTCATTAAGTTTACCATTTTGATAAATTATTACATCCTTTATTTCAGCAAAGGCTCCAACTATTTTTGGATTTTTGGAAATGTTTTTAAGTATGGTATAGTACTCGCTAACTTTTGGTTTCTTAGTCAGGTTCGGCGCAATTGAAGCCTCGTCATTGTTACCGTCAAAAAACTCGTCTATTGTTAAAAAGACAGGCTCTTTAAGATTAGGGAAATTCATTAAATCATATTTTGTCACAAGGTCATCCCTTTTTTTAGTGTTAATGGTATTGCTCATTTTAGTCGTCGGAGTTTTGATATTACAAATCGAAAGCAAGATAAGTGATCCAAAGTCTTCAAATTAAGGATTTGCTCATAATTGCACACAACATTTAAATTTACGCAATCCACAATCACTAAACCCACCAAATACCGAAAAATAACCAGGAGCTACCGTTTACTAAACCACCCTCAAAATCAACCCCATTCCCCATCTCCACCACTCCTAAAATTCACATATTCATGTGAATGGAAATTACCATAAGATGGTTCATTTTTGTGAAAGATTAGAAATTCAGCTATTTCTTTTTTACAAACCAAGACTTAGAACAATGACCATCCTTTCCATCTCAGAAAATATTTTAAAATATATCTCGGGGCTCGGGGTATTGCAGGGCATGCTGCTGGCGGGCCTTGTTTACTTTCATCCAAAAGCGGATAAATCTGTAAACAAATTCCTTGCCTCATACATTTTTGTGATGTCATTGATCATGGCCATTCCATTTATTATAAAAGCTGTTACCTGGAAGAACAGCTGGTTCATTCAACCAATACCATTGCTGGCCGGGCCATTGCTTTATTTTTATTGCCGCAGTTTTAAAGAAGTGATCACGTTCAAAAAAGCATGGCCGCATTTTGTTTTGTTCTTTGTTTATTTTATACCTACTTATATCAATGTATCAGGGTTTGCAGCAAAATATCCCGATGCAGAAACAATTCCTGTACAACTTTTTAAAAGTCCCTTTACATTGATATTAAATTACGGAAGACTTGCTTATGCCATCATCTACTTTTTCCTGGTGCGTAAGACATTGATATCTTATCAACGCTCTATTAAACAAATGTTTTCCGAAACAAGCAATATCGAGATCAAATGGGGACGTTTACTGGTAAATGGAAATATCCTTATTGTAATTGTGGGTGTCATCATGTTTACATTGATCGTTACACATCCTGAACATTTTTACCTGTTCTTATTCATCAATATGGCAATCGCTACACCTTATATGTACCTGGTAACTTTTAAAGGTATTTTGCAACCAACCATCTGGCAGTTAAAAAGCGGTACCGATAAACAGGTAATTGAAAACGAAATACAGGAAGCAGAAGAGATCGCACTGGAATTTATTGAAACACAAAAAGCAAAACCGTTTAAAACATTTGATCGCATTGATGAAGCTGTTGAAAAGATCGTTTCACTGATGGAAAAAGATAAACTTTACCAGGAAACTGAATTAACACTGCAACATCTTGCCGATAAAATAAAAATTCCTGCTTACCAGGTTTCACAGGCCATCAATGAAGGATTAAAAAAGAATTTTTACGATCTCGTTAATAGTTATCGTGTGGAAGAAGCCAAACAACTTTTACTGGATCCAAAGAACAGGAACTATACAATTTTATCTGTTGGATTTGAAGCAGGATTTAATTCGAAGACAACTTTTAATACGGTGTTTAAAAAGTTTACGGGGCTGACGCCTACTGAATATAGAGTGAAACAAGAAATGGTGGAACTGGTGTAATATGTATGATCTAAGATGTAAGATCTAAGATTTTTTTGGAAATCAGCTGTTAGGAATGGCTGATTTTTTTATGCCTATAAGTTCCTGGTTTTAGTACTACATTTTTGAGCTTACTGTATAGTGCAGCGCTTTTGATTTTACCGCGGAGAACATGAGTTAATATACCTGCCTGTCGGTAGACAGGGGTTTCGCAGAGTATCTCTGTGAAAACTCCGCTTCTCTTGTTCTCTGTGGTTAAAAAAAATTGCCACTGATTCACTGATCCGTATTTCTTTGACCTTCTCCCCTTTTACATTTTATATTCATTATTTTACATTTCACTAAATTTTCCAGTATACAACCACCGCTATCGGGGTTAAAACCGCCGACAGGGTTCGATTAAAATCTTAGATCTTAAATCTTAGATCTTACATCCTTCCCAAGTACCAATTCCCTGGTTCGCACTCCGAATTTCAACTAAACACCAACTTTCTTCCACTATTCATTTTCATTGAGTTACGGGTTCCGAACGTTCGAATCTATAGAACCGAACGACTACTTGCTCATCCGTTCGTTCGCTTCGATCAATCGGAACCGTAAGGGCATTTCTGTGACGCAATTTTGTGTTGTCATTAAAATTTCAAAAAAATAAAAACAGAATTATGAGATCAAGATCGAAGTGGTTAATTGTCCTGCTCTTTGCACTTGTCTATTGCTTTATGGTAGTACAGGCAACAGCACAGACCGGACCAATTGACATTAAAAAGGCCATTGACATTGCTTTGGCAAACAACCGTTCATTAAAAGCCGACAGTCTCGATATTTCCATTACAGGAAGTAAGAACAAAGAGATAAAAGGTATGTACCTGCCGCAGGTTAATTATGCAAGCGGATGGGAGTACAACCCGGCGATTGCATCACAACAGATTCCCGGTGCCATGCTGGGACAACCCGACAAAGATGTTGTACCTGTAAAATTCGGTACTAAGTACAACATGAAAAGCGGCGTTGAAGTAACGCAAACCATTTACAAAAAAGACCTGCACCTGCAGATCAAGGAAAGCGGCTTGCGTACCGATATTTCGAAGACAAAATATATGCTCAGCAAAGAAGAGCTGGTATATGAAGTGTCGTCAAGGTTTTATGCACTGCAGGCGAATGCAGAAAAGATCCGCACTACCGAATTTGATTACATGAATATGAATGATATTCTCGGAATATCGAAAGCACAGTATGAAACAGGCATATTGAAAAAGATCGACTACGAATCTTTGCAGATCAATGTAGCAAATTTGTTATCGCAGTTGAACCAGTTGAAAACACAATACAAAGAACAACTTGCTTATTTCAATTATTTACTGGGATTGCCCGTTGCTGCTGAAACAGTGATCAGCGATGATGTTTCTGAAAAAACATACGCTACTGCTAAGGCAAATGATCTTTCAAAAAGAACAGACATTGTTTTATCCAATCAAATGATCCTTTCAAAAGAAAATGAATTAAAAAGAATACGTGCGGAAAAATCGCCGACGATCAGTTCTTATTTCAAATTCAATTATCAATCACAATTCAATGAACCAAAATGTGCATTTGAAAGTGATTATTTAAACAAAGCATCCACTGTTGGTTTATCAGTAAGCGTTTCGCTATTTGATGGGAACCGCAGAAAACATCGCACTGCAACTGCAAAAACAGAACTGGAACAATTAAGACTGGAATATCAACAGCGCCAGGATAAAGCACAAATGGAACTGGTAACTGCAAAAAGCAATTTTGATAATAACCAGGAGGAGTATTCAATCACGAAAGAAAATCTTGCGCTGGCTACAAGGGTATTCACATCAAGAAAAGCATTGTACACAGAAGGTGTAACAACACTTACTGAATTATTAGATGCAGAAAGAGAACTCAGCAAAGCAAGGGACCTGCACTTACAGGCACTCATCAATGTACAGTCAGGCTGGCTCGACATGCACAAAGCAAACGGAACATTGTTAACAGAATTTATTAAATCAATATAAAAATTAAAAAAAGAAAAAATGAAAAAGAAAATAATATCGATCGTAAGCATTTTATTGATCGCAGTAAGCGTAGGTTTTGTACTGGCAAACAACAAATCGAAAATTGATAAGGCCGCAAAACCGGTAAAAGAAAATCCTGTAATTCCTGTAAAAACGATAGATGTAAAAGTTGATTCATTCAACACTGCATTTACGATCAATGGAGAAACTTCTCCTGCAAAAGAAGTGAAGATCGCTACTGAAGTACAGGGAAAACTTGTTGGTCTTTATATTAAGAATGGTGATATGGTTCGTGAAGGACAGGTGATCGCTTCACTCGATGCTTCAGTACTTCATGTGCAATTAGCAACTATCGACGCATCCATTGCAAAAGCAGATTTGGATGAACAACGTTATGCAAAATTAATTCAGCTGGGTGGCGCAACACCTATGCAACTTGAATCAGTACAATTACAAATGAATTCTTTGATCGCAGAACGCAAACAGGTAATGGAACAAATTGCACACATGCAGGTAAGAGCACCATTCAGTGGTAAAGTAGAAAATGTAAATGTTGAACTGGGATCATTCGTAAGCTATGGTACCATGCTGGCAGAACTGATCAACAATAGCGAATTAAAAATAAATGTCTACCTGTCAGAAGCGGAAGCAATGCAGGTGAAAACCGGCCAGGAGGTAAACATCAGCAGTGTCGTATTGCAACAACCTAAAACAGGACGGGTGAGCATGATCAGCGACAAGGCTGATGCTTCTGGTAAATTTTTAGCTGAGATACGCATCAACAACAATGGAAAAGAAATTTTAAAAGCAGGTATGCTTGCTGATGTTTCATTCGCCATGCAATCAGCAAAAACAGCTTTGGCCATTCCGGCAAGTGCATTGGTAAATGGAGCTAAAGAACAAAAGGTTTTTGTTGCAAAAGAAAATCATGTTGAACAAAGAACGATCAAAACAGGTATCGTGGTAGCTAATAAAATAGAAGTGTTGGAAGGGTTACAAGAGAATGAAAAAGTAGTAACCTCGGGCCAGTTGAATTTAGAGAACGGTACATTAATATCAATCATACAATAAAAATAATTTTATGTCATTAACTGCATTATCAATAAAAAGGCCCACACTGATCGTAGTAATTTTCACAGTGCTGGCATTGCTGGGAGTAGCCAGCTATTTCTCGATCGGGTACGAATTGTTACCCAAAATGTCGAAACAGGTGATCACGATAAGCACGGCTTATCCCGGTGCGGCACCTTCTGAAGTAGAAAATTCTGTAACAAAAAAAGTAGAAGATGCCATTTCTTCTCTCGAAAAATTAGACAATATCAAATCACAATCATTTGAAGGCAATTCGAAAGTGATCGTGGAATTCAAAGCTGATGTTGATATCAACCAGGCGATGCAGGATGCACAGCAAAAAGTAAATGGCATCGCATCCGATCTTCCTGAAGACGCAAAGGATCCGGAACTGTCGAAGTTTTCGGTTGACCAGGCGCCGATCATGAAAATGTCGGTGAGTGCTAAAACAGATAACAGGCATCTGTACGAGATCGTTGAGCAACGCATCGTTCCATTGTTATCAAAACTGGATGGTGTTGCAAACGTAGGAATGATGGGTGGAGAAGAAAGGCAGGTACGTGTGAACATCAACAGGAAAAAATTAGAAGCCTTCAATCTCGATGCACAACAGGTATTGAAAGCAATTGAAAGTTCTAACCTTGATTTTCCTGCAGGATCTGTAAAGAGTGAAACAAACGAAACAACCATTCGTCTCTGCCGGTAAATTCAAAGATCCAAAAGACATTGAAGATGTGGTGATCAGCAATCGTGACGGTCGTGCGATCTATTTGAAAGATGTTGCTGTTGTAATTGATGGTATCAAGGAAACGGAAACCATTAGCCGCTACAATGCAAACACGGCGATCGGTTTATTGATGTACAAACAAACAGATGCCAATGCGGTTCATGTGAGTGAACAGGTACAGGCTGAAATAAAAAAGCTTGAGGCAACTTACGCAAATGAAGGATTGAAATTCGCTATGGCGCAGGATTCATCAGAGTTTACATTGGCAGCTGCTGAAGCAGTGAATCATGACCTGTTGCTTGCGATCGTGTTGGTGGCGCTAGTAATGCTTGTTTTCTTACACAGTATGCGTAACGCGATTATTGTGATGGTTGCCATTCCTGCATCGCTGGTAACAACATACATTGCTATTTATGCATTCGGTTACACATTTAACCTGATGACATTGCTGGCACTTTCATTGGTGATCGGTATTCTTGTAGATGATAGCATCGTGGTATTGGAAAATATCCAGCGTCATATGGAAATGGGTAAAGACAAACGCAAAGCTGCATTGGAAGGAAGACAGGAGATCGGATTTACAGCCATGTCGATCACATTGGTGGATGTTGTAGTGTTTCTTCCTATTACCATGGTGGATGGAATGATCGCTGATATTCTTCGCCAGTTCTCAATGGTAGTTGTTGTATCAACATTAATGAGTTTGTTCGTATGTTTTACACTGACACCATTGCTGGTATCAAGATTTGGTAAACTTACGCATCCAAGCAAGAAAAAATTAGGTGGACGTATCATTCTTTGGGTAGAAGCAAGGATCAACAAACTGATCGAAAGTTATACAGGTTTATTGAAATGGAGCCTTTTTCACAAGAGATGGGTATTGGGTATTACACTGGTTTTGTTGGTAGGTTCATTTGCACTCGTTGGTAAAGGATTTATTGGAAATGAATTTGTAAACATGGGCGACAGGGGCGAACTTGTTATCAAAGTAGAATTACCAAAAGATGCAAACATCCAGCAAACAAATTTAAAGACACAGGAAGTTGAGAAATACATTTTATCAAAACCAGGTGTTGTGAATGTGTTCTCATCAATGGGAAAAAGCAATAACCAGTTTGCAGCACAGGGTGAGAGACATATTTCGGAAGTAAGTATTAAATTGGTTGATAAAAGCGAACGTTCATTCAGTTCTGAACAATTCTCACAGATAATAAAAAAAGAACTTGAACAAAGAATTGAAGGTGCCAAGATCACGACCAGCCAGGTAGATATTATGGGAAGCACCAGTGAAGCGCCGATACAACTTGTACTGAATGGTGAGCATGTTGACCAGTTGTTGATGTATGCAGATACCATTCTTGCGAAAATGAAAAAAGTGCCAGGCACATCAAGCCAGAAAGTATCTATAGAAAACAATAAGCCCGAAGTAAGTGTAAAAGCCGATAAAGAAAAGATGATGGCACTTGGTTTACGCATGGACCAGGTTGGATCAGTGATCAACCTTGCGTTTAGCGGTAACAGTGATTCTAAGTTAACACAGGGGCAATACGATTATGATATCACCGTAAAGCTTGATGCATTCAACAGGCAATCGGTTGATGAGCTGAAACAATTATCATTTATAAATGCAAGTGGTCAATCAATCAGGCTCGACCAGTTTGCAACGATTGAAAAAACGATTGGCCCTGCTAAACTGGAACGTAAGGACAGGATCAGTTCTGTAACGGTTTCATGTGAAGTTGTTGGTCGTCCGCAGGGAACCGTTGGTGCCGAGATAAAAGCATTGGTTGATAAAGATCCGTTACCAGCCGGTATGACGATCTCTTACGAAGGTAACATGAAGCAACAGGCCGATGCATTTGGAAGTATGGGATTGGCCCTGATCGCTTCAATCATATTTGTTTACCTGATCATGGTAGCCCTGTATGATTCTTATATCTACCCGTTTGTTGTATTGTTCTCAATACCGGTTGCGATGGTGGGCGCCTTGCTTGCACTGGCACTCACGATGCAGTCGTTGAATATATTTTCGATCCTTGGTATCATTATGTTGATTGGTCTTGTTGCAAAGAATGCTATCTTACTGGTGGATTATACAAATCACCTGAAAGAAAAAGGATACAAAGTGATTGATGCATTGATCGAATCAGGTCGCACAAGACTCCGCCCTATTTTAATGACTACGATCGCCATGGTAATTGGTATGCTGCCGCTGGCTTTGGCAAGTGGTGCAGGTGCAGAATGGAAAAACGGGATGGCGCTGGCATTGATCGGAGGATTGACAAGTTCGATGTTGTTAACGCTGGTAGTGGTTCCTGTTATGTACGTGATCGTTGATAAAGTAAAAGCAAGGTTTACACGTAAGAAAGTAGTTGTTGAACAAACTATCGAATTACAACCTGCATAATAAAAAAAATTCTTTGCGCTCTTATGTATTTGTCTTTGCTGTCTTTGCGTGAACCCATCTTTGGCCTCACGCCAAGACGCAAAGATTCGCAAAGGCGCAAAGTTTAAAAAGAGTAAAATGAAAAAGATTTTTAAAATAATATATACACTGGGAATAATGATTGCTCCCGCTTATTGTATCGCACAATCGTCGCAAACAAAAACGATAAAGATTGCTGCCAATGAGCAATACAACAAAGCAAGCAAATTCAAACGCCTTATGCTTGGCGAACATTTTCGAAAAGACTGGGCCACTCCTGTTGACATAGAGATACTTGATATGGACAAAGAAGCAGGTGGTTTAAAGCCGATAAAATTAGGAGGTGGACAGCAAACAAAATCGCTCCGCTTAAAAGGTGCTAATGGAAAAGAATATGTGTTGAGGTCAGTCAACAAAGATCCATCAAAAGCAATTGCACAGGAATTGAGAGGCACATTCGCAGAAGATATTGTACAGGACCAGATCTCATCTTCCAATCCTTATGCCCCACTCGTTGTTGCATCGCTTGCTGAAAAAGCAGGTATTTTCAATAACAGGCCGAGATTGGTTTATATACCACAATCAGCAGCACTTGGTGAATATGCAAAAGTATTTGAAGGAACTATTTGTTTGTTTGAAGAAAGACCATCGGGTGACGGGCAAAACACTATTGCATACGGCGGCGCCAATAAAATAGTGAACACACAAAAACTGCTTGAGAGAGTTTTTTCAAACAGTGATCACCAGGTTGATGAAAAATCATTTGCAAAAGCAAGAATGTTTGATATACTCATCGGCGATTGGGACAGGCACGAAGACCAATGGCAATGGGCCGCATTTGAAACAGGCGATAAAACTATTTACAAACCCATACCAAGGGATCGTGACCAGGCATTTTCAAAACTGGATGGTGTGATACCACGCATGGTTACGAGGCCATGGGCATTGCGTAAAGTACAAAGTTTTAATGGTCATATTGATGATGTGGTTGGTCTTGCGACTTCAGGTGTGCACCTGGACAGGAATTTTACAACAAGACTTGTGTTGGCTGACTGGATCTCTGTTACTTCAGAATTGCAACATGCATTGACAGATGCTGTGATTGATTCGGCCTGTTTATTATTTCCAAAAGAAATATATAAACTCTCCGGCAAACAAATAGCATCGAAACTTAAACAGAGAAGAGATGACCTGCAATTGTATGCAAAAAGATATTACAGCTTTCTTTCGAAAGAAGTAAATATTGTAGGAACAAAAAACAAAGAAGCCTTTGAAGTAAAAAGGATCAACGATGATTCTGTGAATGTAATTATGTATGCAATAGGAAAGAATGATAAACAGGACAAGATCATTTACAACAGGACCTTTCTTGTTAATGAAACAAACGAGATAAGATTGTATGGGCTTGATAGAGATGATCGTTTTTCGATAGAGGGCAGGTCAACAAAAAGCATAACGGTTAGGGTTATTGGAGGAGATGGAAAAGATACTTACAATGATGCATCTGTTGTGGAGCAGCCCGGCAAACACACAAAGATTTATGATAACCGTTCAAATGTGTTCAACACGAACAGCGAAACAAGAAAATATATTTCTTCTGATTCTTTGAAGAACAAATACTACCGCAGGTCGTATCGTTACAATTGGTTTTCGCCGGTACCGCGTTATGGTTTTAATCCTGATGATGGTATATATCTTGGTGGAGCCATTGTTTTCAAAAAACAGGGATTTGGCGTGCAGCCATATAGTTTCCTGCAAACGATCGGTGGTGCTTATGCGTTTAAAACAGGCGCTTACAATTTCTGGTACAAAGGAATATTTAAGGAAGTGATTGGCAAATGGGATCTTAATCTTGATGCTGCCGTGAATGCACCAAACTACAGCAGGAATTATTATGGTCTTGGCAATGATTCCAAAAAATCAAATGATGATAAAAATTATTACCGGGCACATTTTAATGAAGAAGTTACAAGTGCTTCATTGAAAAGGCAATTTGGGAAAAAACATGCATTTGAGTTTGGGTTAGGATTCCAGGCAGTAAAGCTGGAAGAAAAAGACGGGCGCTTTATATCATCAACAGATTCGAAACTTGATTCAAGTGATTTTGAGCGGAACTATAACATGGATATTAAACTGCAGTATGAATTCAATACAACCAACAATAATTTTTATCCAACGAAGGGGATCAAATTTTTGTCGGGCGTAAAATTCACGCAAAGCCTGGATGAAAAAGAACAAAACTTTATTCGGCTGTTTTATGAAGCATCACTTTATACAACCAAGGGCCGTTTCACATTAGCGAATCATTCAGGATTATCAACCAACATTGGCGATGATTATGAATTCTACCAGGCAAATACATTAAGCGGTTTAACAAACCTGCGTGGATATCGCAGGGACAGGTTCGCTGGTAAAACAAGTTTTTTTACAAACTCTGAATTAAGGTTCAGGGCAGGCAATGCAAAAGGATATATATTAAGAGGCGCATGGGGATTGCTGGCATTTGCAGACAACGGAAGGGTTTGTATGCCGGAAGAAGATTCAAAAACATGGCATCATGGATATGGCGGTGGACTATGGTTTCTCCCATTCAATAAAGTAGCATTAACAGCCAGCTATGGCGTATCAAAAGAAGACAACATATTTAATATAAAGGCAGGATTTCAATTTTAGAAGAACACAAAGTATAGTCATGAATGTAAAATGGAAGCACCTGGAGGGAGTGTGGCGTAAACAGCTGCTCTCCTATTCCCGGGGAAGCATACTCGAAATAGGAGTTGGTGATGGAAATAATTTTAAATACTACCCGCCCGGCGTAAAAGTTACGGCAACAGAGCCCGGCCCACGCACCATTGAAAAAGCAAAAAAAGCAGCAGCAACTTATGCAGTAAAAGCAGATTTCATTGAATTAACTGCAGATGCGCTGGATTTCCCGGAAAATAGTTTCGATACGATCATTTGCACTTTTTCATTAAGTGCCTATGAAAGACCGGCGCAGATACTTGAACGATTTGATAAATGGTGCAAGCCGGATGGTACAATACTGTTACTTGAATATGGACTCAGCAAATATTTTCTTGTGAACTGGTTACAACGAAAATGGGAACCGTATCATTACAGGAGAACAGGTTCACATATCAACCGTGATATGCTCGCTATTATTTCAGCTTCAAAACTCAGGGTAAAAAAAGTAGAAGTAAAATATGCAGGTATTGTTTACCTGGTATGGGCATCATTGATGCCAAAACATAGCATGTTGGCTTAGTGTTACATTGAGTCTTTGTGACTTGTGGCAATTGCCACAAAGACGCAAAGGCAGAAAGAAGCACAAAGAAAAACAAGAGATTAATAACTCAATAAAATCTTCATCGTTAGTTTGGTTTAATGATACAGCGGGTGGCCCCGGCTGCCTGCTGTTCTTATGATCAAATATTAAAAATTAAAAAAATGAACAAACAAATAACTTCAACATCATGGCTGCTAACAGCTGCAGCCGTTACTTTCTGGATCAGCTGGCTGCTTATGCCGGATCCAGGTACAACAGACACAACACATATACTCTCGATCGTAAAGCAATCAAGGATGAACGTTATATGTTCAGTAACTGTACAGATCATTTCATCTGTTTTATATGTGCTTGCATTGTTCTCATTAACAAAAACCGGTCTTGTTCAAAGAAAAATATCCTGGATCGGTATTAGCTTATTGGGCATCGGTGCCATGGGACTTTGTGCAGATGCATTCTTTCATTTACTGGCCTGGTATATGACAGATAGTTCCGTAACCATACAAGAGGATGTTATATGTGTGATGGAATTCATGCAAACATCTGCGCTTATATTTTTAGTTCCATTACTGCTTCCATTATTTATAGGCAGCTTGCTATTATCTATTGGTTTGAAAAAGCAATCACTCACTTCCGGGAAAGCATTGTACGCATTTATCATTTCATTGTTTGTTGGCCCGGCAACAGTGATCATTATGAAAAAAGCTTTTCAATATGAAGGAACTGGCTTGTCTATGATCATCCTTGGCATTTTCGCTTTGGGACAGGTATTCATGGCAATTGAACTTAAAAAAGGTTCAGCATTAAAACCGCGGTTTGCACTGCCGGTCATACTATAAAAAAAGAAACAAAAATTAATATTAAAAACAAAAAAAAGAAAAATGAAAAAGATCATGATTGTAGCAGCAGTTTTATTTACGTCGGTAACTGCTTGCTTTGCCCAGAAGGCAGATGCAGTAAAAGCTGTGTGGTTGAATGACAAAAAAGATGCAAAGGTTGAAATTTACAAATCAGGTGATAAGTATTTCGGAAAGATCATTTGGTTGAAAGAAATGTATGAAACCGATGGAAAGACGATCAAAAAAGACAGTAAAAATTCCAATGAGGCATTAAGAAACAGGGACCTGGTCAATATGGTCATCTTATCGGGATTTACATTCGATGATGACGAATGGACAGGCGGCGAATTGTATGATCCCAAAAGCGGGAAGACATACAAGAGCAATATGAAACTAAAGAATGGCAATTTGGAAATACGGGGTTATGTTGGTTCACCGATGTTTGGGAAAACGACCGTCTGGACAAAAGCCTCATAGTTATTGTATCCTCTGTGAAACTCTGTGAAAAACCTCCTTTAACTCTGTGGTTTCTGTATTTTAAACCACAGAGTTTAAATACATGGAGTTTCACAGAGTTTTATAAAAAATAAAGATATTTAGGTAGGAGAATTCAAATACAAATGCAACAAGCTTCTAAAAAGAATAATTCATTGGCAGAATTTATTTTCTACAGTAATTATTTCTATGGAATTTGTGCAATAGGATTGTCAATAGAAGCAACCGTACAACAACGATTTCCCCTGAATGATCTTTGGTATTATTTCCTGGTGTTTATTACAACAGTTCTTTATTATACTTATCCCTATATTCAAAAGCCAGGAGCTATTACCAACAATCCACGTACAAACTGGTACAGTAAACATTATAACCTGATGCGTGGTAACCAGGTAGTGATCACAATTATTTTATTGATATCGGTCATCTTATTTCTAAAAGATTACTGGAACGAAGTATGGAACATGTCATTAAGCAATTGGTTATTGTTATTGATCTTCCCGGTAGTTGCAGCTTTTTATTATGGTCTTGATGCATTAACCGGAAAATACAACCTTAGGAAGATCGGCTGGCTAAAACCTTTTGTCATCGGGTTCATATGGGCAGGGTTGGTAAATATTTATCCTATTCTCTATTATGATATCCTGAACAAACTGGACTATATACTCACCGAACAGGCAATATTGTTGTTCATAAAAAATTTCATGTTTGTTACGGTGCTTTGTATCATGTTTGATATAAAAGATTACTCTGTTGATTATATCAACCGTTTAAAAACATTTGTTGTAAAACTCGGTCTTCGTAAAACGATATTTTACATCCTCCTACCCCTCTCCCTACTCGGGCTTGTATCATTTATCTATTATGCGGAGCAACACCAGTTTAACCAGGTAAAAGTGTTGTTGAACACTATACCTTTTATCCTGCTTTTTGCAGCCGCATGGTCACTGCGCAAAAGAAGATCTATTCTTTATTATCTCGTTGTTGTTGATGGATTGATGCTGGTAAAAGCAATTTGCGGAAGCATTGCGATGGTGTACTTCTAAACTTTTCACCGCGGAGAACCTGAGTTAATAGAGTTTATGCGGAAAATCTCTGCCTAAACTCCGCTTCTCTCGTTCTCTGCGGTAAAATTACAAGCGCTTAACTTTAAAAGAGTTTCAGCAAATTAGCAGTTCCGAACTACAAAATTTAAAGATCCGAACTACTAAACCAGCTATTAACCCGTTCGGATTGGCAAATCTGAACAGTAACGCCGCTTGCCTGTCGCATTTTTGTGTCTCAATAAATTTCTTAACTCAAAATATTTTTTATGAACCTGGTCGTATTCGTTCCATTGCTGTTGTTGTCGGTTTTGCTTCCGCTGCTGACAGCCTGCATCGCAAAGATTCTCGGCAGAAGTTTTCGCAGCTGGTTCTGGATCTCGCTGGCGCTGCCCTTCATATCATGCATCATTGTACTATGCCTTCCATCAAAAAAGAAAAGGGTCGTTCCCGTAGAGAATGAAGAACTATTCAATTACCTGTTCGAACAAAGTTCCAATAACGATAAACATATAAGGCCATGACACTAACTTTCCAGCAACTACTTGATGTGGAATTGCTGCGCAGTGAAAAGCGCAGGACGATCATCATAATCACGATATTCTTATTTGCACTTTGCTATCGTGTGTTTGAAATGCACTTTTTCAGCAACGATGAAGAGTCTTTGCGTATCCAGTCTTTTGCAACAGTCTGGCTGTTTCCCCTTGCGGTGATCATGTTTGAATTTTTTTACCTGCTGCATATCAACAGGCGCATAAAAATGAAGAAAGGAAAAATGCCCATCTATCGGCAATACATCAATACAGTCATCGAGATTAGTTTACCTGGCCTCGTGATGCTCGCTGTTGCAAGACAATACCCCGGCTACGATGTGTTGAAATCACCCGCCGCATTTATTTATTTTCTTTTTATTATCCTATCAACGCTCAGACTGAATTTTTCGCTTTCATTGTTCTCAGGTTTGCTCGCAGCTGCGTCTTATTATGTGATCAGTTTTTTTGTATACAATCATTTTGGGTCCATGGATGCTGCAAGAGCATTTATCTTTTTATTAAGCGGCATTGCAGCTGGTCTCGTTGCAAAACAAATACGTTCAGGCATAAACAATTCTGTACTGGAAGCAGAGAAAAGCCAACGTGTGGTCAATCTTTTTGGCCAGCAGATATCAAAGGAAGTTGCAGACAAAATGCTTGAACAGGATGGAAAGATAGAAAGCAAGCGTATGAATGTAGCCGTTATGTTCATCGATATCCGCGACTTTACAAAATTCGCAGCCGGTAAAAATCCGGAAGAGATCGTGCAGTACCAGAATGCATTTTTTACTCTTGTTGTTGATGCAGTCTCAAAACACGGTGGCATTGTTAACCAGTTTTTGGGAGATGGTTGTATGACAACCTTTGGTGCACCGCTTGTTTCTGAAAACCCTTCGCAACAGGCAGTAAATGCAGCATTGGAACTAATACAACAACTTGAAATAGCAAGGCAACATAATAAAATTATTCCAACAAGGATCGGCGTGGGCATTCATACAGGCGAAGCAATCACTGGAAATATCGGCAATGCCGATCGCCAGCAATATTCAATTACCGGAAGCGTAGTGATCATGGCCTCAAGAATTGAACAACTTAATAAACAATTTCATTCGCAGGTGTTGGTTTCGGAAGAAGTGATTCGTTGCATTGAAAATACAAAGACAGTTGAAAAGTATAATGGTATTGAATTAAAAGGCTTTGACCAACCGATATCAATATACAAAGTAGCGTAGAGAATTTTGAGTTTTGAGTTATGGGTTATAAGTTAATAACATATAACATTCATTGCGCCTTTTGTATTTACACTTAGCGCCTTTGCGTGAGGCTATATTACTCCACGCAAAGACGCAAAGATTCTCAAAGGCACAAAAAACACTAATAAACAATTCAACTATTATAACCGTTGAAATCCATGAAAAGCAAATTCGTATAATTCGTGCAATTCGTGTAATTCGTGTTTATAATTCGTGATTAAAATTCGTGATTAAAAAAAATAAAAATGAAAATTGATTCAGGCATTGTACTGGCAGCAGCCGACCATGTTAAAGAATATCTATCAACAAACCTTGATAAAAAATTCGGCTTTCATGATCTTTCCCATACAATAGATGTGGTAAGTGCCGTTGAAATGATAACAGCAGCAATGGAACTTAAAAAGCATGAGAAAAATATCTTACTCGTGGCAGCATGGTTCCATGATGTTGGTTATACCGAGCGTATGGAAGACCATGAAGATATTGGCGCTTTACATGCAGAAAATTTCCTCCAAAAGTTTTTGGTGAACCAGGACGATATTGATAAGGTAAAGAACTGCATCATTGCCACACACTATCCTCAACAACCACTTACAGAAGCAGAAAAAATTCTGTGCGATGCAGACATGATCCATCTTGCTGATAAAAAATATTTCAAAAAAGCAGCCGTACTAAGAAAAGAATGGGAAACAACAAGAAATAAATTTTATCCTGGTTCAGAATGGCTTGAACTCAATATCAAGTTTCTTACTGACCACTCCTGGCACACTCAATTCTGTAAAGAAAATTTTGAAGAAAGGAAGAAAAAAAATGTTTTAAAACTGCTTGCATTAAAGCAGGATCAAATGCCGGATGTTATTATTCCCGGAGAAGTATTAATAAAAGAAACAAAGAAAAATAAAAAAGACAAAGAAGAAGATTATGGAAGAGGTGTGGATACACTTTTTAAAATTGCATCCGGCAATCACATGCGATTGAGTGGCATGGCCGATAACAAGGCGCATATTTTATTAAGTATAAACTCGATCATCATTTCTATTGTGCTTTCGGTACTGGCAAAAAAATTAACGGAAGCAAGCTATATGATATTGCCAACGATCGTTTTATTATGTGTATGCCTTGCAAGCATGGTATTCGCTGTATTGACAACAAGGCCAAAAATCTCTAAAAACAAAATAAAACTCGACCAGGTAACCAACCAGGAAGTGAACCTGCTTTTCTTTGGCAATTTTCATCGCATGAATCCGGAAACATACGAATGGGGAATCGGCGAAGTGATGCGTGATAAAAATTATTTGTACAAAACACTTACGAAAGATGTTTATTATCTCGGTAAAGTATTGGCAGTTAAATATCGTTACTTAAATATTGGTTACACAATTTTTATGTGTGGGTTGATAACTTCTGTTGTAACGTTTGCGATAAGTTTCTTTTTGAATCACCCGGCTTAAAGACCTATAAGGTTTTTAAAACCTTATAGGTCTAAAGAAACAATGCATTAACAGGCAACATAAAATCACTTTTCATCTTTGATAGCTTTAACCCGTTCATTCATCGCATACTGTTCTATCTTTTCAAATAATAAAATCGAAATACATAACTCACGGCAATGACTATTGAGGAAATGACAATAAGAAATTTTCCTTGTTTCCTGGCCTTTTCATTATATGCATATACAGACTGCCCGTCTGGTAATGTCTTTTTAAAATAAGCGAGCGCCCACCCCATTAAAATCCCTACGAATCCACCGAGCAGTGTATACCAACCGGCAATTATAGAAAACAGGAAAGCAAATAGCATCGCCCAGGAATTTACGGAATCCGGCTTACCCAATGTGGTGATCCTTTCTTGCTTGATAATTTCAATCTCATTACTGTCAACAGA
The DNA here is from genome assembly GCA_047601875.1 of Ferruginibacter sp. Classification (GTDB taxonomy): domain Bacteria; phylum Bacteroidota; class Bacteroidia; order Chitinophagales; family Chitinophagaceae; genus Ferruginibacter. The sequence continues at coordinate 5,568,853 of JASGIL010000001.1, forward strand.
GATTCCCTTATCCTTTAGTATTTTTTGTGCCAACTGAAAATCAAAATGTCCCCATTCATCTTGCTTTGTAATTACATCTTTTAATTCTTCATCTGTGAAGTTGAACAGGTAATAATCTTTATCAACATTGTCAACACTATTTTGATAAAGTTCACCAAGTACTTTATCTGCCTTTTGAAAATCCTGCGGTTGTATCTTTAAGTTAATGCTGGCAGTAACTGAATTGTTGGCAAAACTAATATCGAAAAACCTGGAATTGTCTTCAATTAAAAATTCAATCTCATATTGGCTTAATTTTTCGCCAACAAGTTCAGCAGTACTGATGTCGTTGAATCTTTGATAGGTTAAATATTGTTCTGTCATAAAAGTTTCTTAAGTGACGCTTCGCATTAGTGGGTTAACTGCTGCAAGATATATCTGTATTCCAATGCTATGGTGCCAGGTTAAATTCAACAATTGAAAGATAGTAATTACAGGAATAGCCACTGGCATTATTGACATTGGAAGTAAATTGTACAAAATCGCCTGCTTTTAACCAGAGTGGTGAAAGATTTTCGATCATAGTGGGATATGCAGTGCTTAGGCCGGAAAAATATTGTTTTATTGAAACATCATTTAACTTAAAATACATTCTTTCATTACCAATTGCAGCAACAAATTGTTGATTGGTTGTCATCGATTCAATTTTCCAAACCTTACCCGCAGGCACGCTCCATACAGGTGAAACATTGACGGTACCAAAACTCAACGTACCGGAATAAGTTAACACCTGGCTAAATTGAAGATTATTTTGCGAATGGCCAGGGAATACAACCATGCAAAAGAATAAAGCAATAAGTAATTTTTTCATGTCTATTATTTTAAAATCAGTCATGTCAAATCTAAAAAAAGATTCGGCAATATTTTAACGCATAAGCAACTGCAGGCATTTAATTAATAGTCGCTTTCATTTTATTTGCCTACTAGGTGATCATATTATTGTACTCAATACGACTATACATCTGTGCTTTCCCCTGGCTGTTCGATTTTTTTATCCTTCAACTTTGCTTTCTTCCTGAGTCTTACTTTTTCAAGCCTTGCCGTCAATTCTTTTGGAGCTGCAAATGCCGAAAACAGGATTATGTAAAAACATATCGCTATCCATGTAGAAATAAAACAAATAAAGAAGACAAGTATATTATAGTAAATAGCATAGAGATAGATACGCTTGTAAGAACGAAAAAAATCACGGCTTTCGTCCCGAATTAAGTAATGATTGTACGCATAAGAACAAATTCCGTACGCAGCAATTGATATCAGTATGTAGTTAAATCCAAAAATAGCCAGTGCAACGGTGCTTTCGGTTTGAAGATATTCTGCAAGTATCGCTGTTGGAAACGGCGTCAGCGTTACAATAAAAAGCAAAAAGCCATTTACCCACATAAATTTCGTATCCACTTTATGAATAAATTCGAAAGCAACATGATGATTTATCCAGCAGATAAGTATTGTTATGAAGCCGATAAAAAAAGCTACAAAAGATTGCCAATGATGGAGACAGGTTTCTATTATACCTACACCAGTTTTCGGATGTAATATCTGAATTAACTCCAACACTAAAAGTGTAATGGCGATAGCAAATACGCCGTCGCTAAAAAGCTCAACCCTGGCTGATTCTTTTTCTTTATTCTTTGCGCTTTCTCTTACTGACTGATCTTTCATTTTCAAATTAATTTTTCAATTGCATGGCGGATAGTGCAGGCAAATAAATAAACCATCAAGCCGATTTACCAAAGCACAAGAAAGATTTACTAATGAAGTTTATTAGCCTGTCCGTATTGCAACAATGCAATGCTAGCTCCCGGCTTGAAATTTCATTTTAATTTTTTCTGAATACTCCAATAATATAGATGATTTTTTTACCGCAAGTGCCAGGTTGAGTAAAGGGTTTTTCATTTTTTGTTTTATTTCATCGATAGCATCTACGTCTTCAGGATTTAAATGCTTTTTCTCGTATACCAAATCTTTAATAGCAACCATTGCCCGGGCAATCTCATTGCTTTCACAAGTAGGCAACTCGCTCCAATAAAGCTCCCAAAACCTCTTATAAGACAAAAGAAATTCTTCTGATTTTATATCTTCATTAAGTACCAAGGTTGAAACAACTCTCAAGGTTTCTGAATAAAGGCGATTTTGATATTCCCAAAAGCCTTTCAAATTTTCCAGCAGAAACTGGTATTCTTTTGAGTCGATTTCCTTATCCTTCATAAGAAGCTCCAACTTTCTATTCCTGTTTGCTAAAAACAAGTTACCAAATATTCCAACCAGGGCTACTAATAATGTGATAAACCCTGAAATTAATGCAACATATATTGTTGAGTCTTTCATTTTATATAAGGTTTGTTAGAATGGCAGTTAACGTAGGCGGCTTGCCGAAACCAATAATAAAAATTAATATCCGGCATGAAGTTCTCATCTAAGATTGCGTACAACACTCTAATTTACACAATTACCCAATTCCCAAAACAACCGCTATGTAAGATTATGATGCCAGCAATATGAATACTGTAGTCTCATCAAATCAATTCGCATCATGTATTGCTTTATATCCATTTTTTAGAAAAAGGTGTGGGATTTTCTTTCTTTTCTATTTCATAAGAGCCCGGTGTTCTTATCACAAGTGCTTTCAGTATTAATATCCAAACAAATGGTACGATCCAGATCATTATTAAATGAAAGGTTTTGATTCGTCCTGTAAAAACAATATTCGTTTTAAGAATACGAAAATAACGGCCGGTAAAGATCAAATAGAAGATGATCACGCCGGAGATTATTAAAACCTGTATGATAAATTGTTTGGTCATTCATGTTACCATTGCTGGATGATCATTCCTATTTGTCCATCCATTAACGCAAACTCCCTGGCACCCCATGGACGAAGCGTAATTTGTTTCAGGTTTGGATGAAGAAATCCTGGATGAGATTTAGAAACCTTTTCATAAACTTCTTCAATATTCTTTGTCTCTAACCTAAACTCAGGACTATGCTCTTTTGCAAGTTCAGCATTTTGAAAAAGATTGATCAGTATTCCATCTTTTTTCAATACACAAAATGGTTGGTTCGATTTTATTTCATCATGCCCGATCGTAAAACCAAGGCAGTCGACAAACATTTTCAAGCCATCATTAATATCCACATAAAAAATGTTTGGAACAAGTCTTTCAAAATTCATGATTTATTTTTTTTAAAGAACATTAATAAATTTTAGTTAGCACGCAAATCGAGAAACATTTGATGATTTTCATTATAATGATTTTCCGTAACCTTAAAATGATGACCTCCTATAATTTTAAATCCAGCTTTAAGGTAGAAATTGATTGCTTTACTGTTTCCAACCCATGTAAACAACCAGATACCAGACTGATCATTTTGTCTTGCAAGTTCAATATTAAAATTCAACAACTCAAAACCAAGTTTTAGGTCCTGGTATTCTTTAAGCAGGTAGATCCGGTCCAGCTGGGTTACATTTCCCTGAGCAATATTTTTATGTACTGCATTTAAAACAATTTTAGAAAAGCCAACAGGTCTTTCATTGTATCTAAGGAGGTAATAAATATTTTTAGGATCACTCAACTCTTTCTGAATTGCATCATCATTATAATGCTTATCCAGATACTCTCTCATGTCCTGCGCTGAACAACTGGCCCTGTGTGCTTCTTCTACTGAGATATTGCCGATATCAACGATCAGGCCCGCATCTTCCTGTGTAGCTTTTGTAATTGAGATCATTTCTATATTTTCCGGAATTTTTATATCCAACACTACAATTTACGCAATTGTCCAATTCACCCGAAGAACTTACAACATAAGTTGACATTACAGTCGTGCAACACGAACGGAGCATAAGCCTGTTCACAAAATACTGGCAACATCACTCCCTATTCCAATTGGGAATTACCACCGAATACCAGGTAATTAAAGTTTGGATCACGTAAAACAAATTCTCTTTGCTGCCAGGGATATTCCTGTAGTTCTTTCTCGATATCCAGCATTTTTTCTTTTGCTAAATTATACCAGTCATTGACATTGTCTGTACGGATATAGCAAGAACAGTCATTTTTTTCGGGAATTAAATTTTCATACAACGAAAAATGAAGTTCGACGTTATCTTTTCTAACCATTAAATACCTTCCCCATTTATTCTCAGGATCAAATGCAATAAAACCAAGCATGTCCACATAAAATGACCTCGTCTCCTCTTTATTCCGCATTGGTAATATTGGGTGAACCTGGTTTAGCATTCGAAATAGTTGACGTTGTTTACTATTAGTAAGCGTAAGCTCATTGGGCAATGACAGCTGACATGCTAATTTACACAATTGCCCAATTTTATAAAACAACCTAGCAGTAAGGTTATTGAAAAAATATTAGTAGAACGTTCCGGTGAGACAGGAACCGGGGCATTACCCGTGGACTAAGTTTACTCATCTATGATGTATTCAATAGTTTTATTGATTATTTTTTTCTCTGTATAATCATAATATTCAATCTTTACAGGTAGATAATATTTTCCTGCTTTACCGGAAACCTTCAATTTGTAATTGTAAAATCCGGTTTCATTTTCTTTTATACTATCCCCGTTTATATGAATCCTGGGCGTACTTGGATAACTTAAATAACCTAAACCAACGTTCACTTCCAATTCTTCGTTATTTTTCAAATGAGTCAAATTTTGATTAATAAGAGGAATTCTCGAATAATAACCATCCCAACTGGAACCAACATTATTATCGCAGTATTCTATTAAATGGCTTTCTACGATCGACATATCATTCTGTAATTTACTCAATAAGCACATAGCAGCTGAAGAATGTAAGTTTGAAGAAAACAGGTCAATGGAATCTTTAGATTGTAGAAGAGCAGTAATCTCTAACTTGAATGTTCTCGTCATATTCGAGTCGATATTTGAGATTTGCGAAACAAAAGAAATTATAGTTTCTTTTAGCTTATTCGTTTGAGTTGAATCATTATTTGATTTTACTGATAATTTAAGATGATCTATATAATCAAAACTATATTTTGTTACGTCCCGGATTTGCCGTGCCCTGGAAAACCAAACTCGTGCCTTTTCTGCAGTATGAGGATCGTAAGTTTTTGAATCCAAATGACGTAAATACAATGCTGTCGTTACCTGGATAAATTTTGTTGATTTTTCCAATTGGTCATTTAATTTCCTGTATAATTTTTTATTTTCTTCCCCGGGGTTACAAGAAAAAAATAAAAAGCTAAAAATCAAAATGTAAAGACTTATTGACAGTAGTTTTTTCATCGTAAATCATAATTGCCATAATAGTTGCAAAATCCTTTATTAGCAGCCCGGGCTGAGCGCTGCACAACAAAAGTTATTCTGCGATATTATGACTTAAAACAGTTATTGAATGATCGTTATTAATTTTTATAGTTGTATTCTTATACTTAAGTGCATCGGTCACAACATCATTGAGCACGATCTCTTTTAGCATGTTCTTATTATCGTACGAGAAGATACATTCATTATGAATAATATCTCCAAATGATTTATTCTCGTATTTATATAACAAGCCTTTTTCATTATACCAGTATTTCTTAAAATCACGGTCTGCCGTATCCAGGTATATCATCCCGTTTGTTTCCCGAAATACCTTTTCACTTTTTTCTTCACTGTAATTGGGAAACTTACTTATGTCTTCAATATATGAATTGGGAACACCAGTTAATGCAGTATCCGCTGGTGTATACGGCTGAATAAATAATACTGAGCAAAGATTGTTATAGCTTATATCTTCAATCGAATATTGCGCCGTATCTGTTTTTGTATTTTCATAATACTTTGCATTGACATTCCTAATATGAGCCGGGACTTTCATTTTCCGTTCGCAGGAGACAAATAAAACGAGCAGGATCAATGTTGGTATTTTTTTCAATGCTGTCATTTATAACTATTGCTAAGATTGCGGTTGCAACTGGTAAATAGAATTCCAGCTATTGTAATTTATGCAATTACCGTTATGCGCTTACCTACTATTGTGCATATTTATGATCCTGGATTAATTTTAACGTCCCTTTATCACAGAACAAAGTCATCTCATCATATTCAGTGTTCGACAACAAGCGTTTAAACCTTAAAAAGTCTTTCCTTACAGAGGCGCTTTGGTTTGGATCTTTGGTCAACATATCATCAATTTTTTTCCGGAGAGAAAGAGCTAATATCCTTGAAAAATAATACTTACTGGTATCAACAAATTTTTCATTGGTTGATACCAATTTAGATACGCCCCAGGTTTCTATTGGCTCAGCTGGAAAAATAATTTCAATAGCAGCTGGATATTTGTTGCACAAATAACTCCAGAATGCTGTTCCAAAAAAGGAATATGGCGTTCCTACTGTTATCGCTGATCCATTATTGCCGGGTTCAGTTCTTGTAAGACCGCAAAAGATATTGGGCTCGGGTATGGTCTTTTGTTCACAGGAACCTGCAAGGAATAAAGTGATAATGATATAGAAAAAATGTTTCTTCATGATAAGCTACAAGCTGTGAGCTATGAGCTCGTTTCTAAAAATTTATAGTTTATATTTTTATGCATCAATTCAGGAATAAATCTAAAGGTATTTTTTATAGACCCACAGCTCACAGCTTAGCCTTCATACTTATGAAACTCTGAATCATTTGGAACTGGTCTCAAAATCTTTTACAGCTATGACTGGATCGATTTTCATACCAATGTTTTAAGACGCTTATTTCACCTTATGATTTCCTTTGTATAAATGATATGCCGGAAAGATACAAATGACAAGACCCACTAAAATAAAGATCAACGCAAAAGGCTTGCTATGAAGATATGTTTCGCCATCAAAATATACATATTCTTTACCGGGATCAAGAGAAAAATGCATATACGTTCCTAAAAGCGAAATTACAATGCCGCAGATCAAAATAACATAGAGCGAAAATGCCCTGTGTTTTGGTATTTTGTCAATGTCATTTTCATTCATGGCAACTTGTTTTTATACCAATTCAATGTCCATCGTTTTTATTAAGCCATCTTCAAATGTATAAATATGCTTTACCTGTCCATCAAACATGGAATTGCCTTCCAGGTCTTTTACTTTTTGATGAACCTGTACTTCTAAACTTCCATTCTGTCGCTCATTAAATCCTACAGGCTCAACTTTAGGGTTGATCTCGGTCCATTGTCTTGTCCAGTATTTTTTTATTTCATCGTGTCCACTAATATAACCTCCCTCCCACGCTTTTGACCATTGCACTGTTGGTTGCATTGTTGAAAGTGCCCTATCAATATCCCTGTCGTTAAAAGCGGAATAGGCTTTCTTAATTAGGTCTTCTGTTTGATTTGTCATAAGCTATTTTTTAAGTGTGACTGTAATTTACATAATTGCTCAATTCATTGAGAAAGCCTGGGGTGTAAGTTTGTTTTTACAAAAAATAATTTCCCCGCAGATTTAAAAAGATTAAGTGGCGCAGATTAAAGATGATCTATAATTTCAATATTCGAATATTTTCTTATCAGAGAAAAAAAACCAGCTATTATAATAGGCTCACTGCAGGGTTAAATAATCATCAACTTATTTTAAATTAATTATCAACTTATTTCAAGCATATAAATAATATTACGAATTATATTTCCTTTGTACTCAACTGAACCGCATGTTATGAAAAACGTACTATTGATACTCGATGAAAAAATGATTGCAGTGAATGTTGTTGAAACTGCAATAAAAATTTCCAAAACAAACCGGTCCGCTATACAGGTATTGTTTACCCATTCACAATCAAGATCTGCCAGTGATGATTCCTCAACAAAAAATAAAAACCTTGTAACAGGCATGTGCAGCGACGCGGGGATCGAAGTGGTAATATTAAATGAAAACGATATTCCATTGAACCTGGTCTTGCAACAGGATCCTTCTATTAATCTTGTGATCGCAGAATCACCAAAGGCTGCAAATGCTCCCACGATCACCACACATTTGGCCAATGCAAAATGCCCTGTTTATTTGATCTCGGCCGATTCAAATAAAATCGGAAACATCATCTTTAGTTATGACGGCAGTTTTTCAAGCATCAATGCTATAAAAGAATATACACAACGTTTTCCTGAAACATTGAAGTTACCTACGCATTTTGTGCAATTAAGTTCTGATGATAATGATGAATTCTTAAGGCAAAAGAATATTGAAAGCTGGTTGCCCCAATCGTATAGCAATGCTCAATACAGTATATTCAATGGTGATACGAGGACTGAATTTTTTAATTTCATAGCGTCTATTCCTGACTGTCTTGCGGTGATCGGCAGTCATTGGAACAAGCGGGGCAATCATTTGGTGTATTGAAATTGTGGTTAATAAGGAAATAGCTCTATGTTGGAAACGCAGATGAAACAATAATTTGAAGATTCGAAAACTTGAAGATGAAAGAGCTATCCAGGTATTAGTGTTCACATACCAGGAAACCTTCATAAGCACATTTTCAAATCTTCAAATCTTCAAATCAGCTTACTCAGTAGGTTCCCACAATTGAATCTTATTCCCCTCAATATCCAGGATATGAACAAATTTTCCATAATCGTATGTTTCAATTTTGTCAACGATGGTTACGTTTGCATTTTTTAATTCTTCCACCAATGCTTCTAAATTATCTACCCTGTAATTTATCATGAAGTCCTTTGTTGATGGTTCGTACATTTTTGCTGCTTCAGTATTCACGTTCCATTGTGTAAGTCCTTTTTTTGAAGCATCATCGGCTTCGAGCCATTCAAAACTTGCTCCATATGTGCCCGCATTCAAACCCAGGTGCGTGTTATACCACTCTTTTATTTTGTTTGGGTCCTTGCATTTGAAGAAAATACCTCCTATTCCTGTTACCTTTTTCATTTTTGTATTTTTTTTGTTAGATATAATTGTTTGGGATTTGGGGTTTAGCGTTTGCTGTTTGTAATGATCACCGCCAAACACCAAACATTTTTAAGTGTTGTAATTATTTTTCAAGAATGTTTTTCAGTGTCAACAAACTCCCATCCATATCCTTCACTACATGTTTTTTCATCATCGGTATCAATAAGTTTATTGGATAATTCAATGTACCTGCATTGCTCCAGGATACTTTGGTTTGGTCACCGGCTAAAGATGTTGTTTCCATAACGATCCTGGCACTTGTCACCATTGGTTTTACAAAACGAATTTCCATTTCAATACTTTTCCCATCAATGATGTTTATAATTTCCTTTTCTCCTTCACCGGCATTTTTATCGCCACTCCAGGCATAAATATATCCAACAGTTCCATCTGTTCCTTTGAATTCCTTTTTCCTGTCAGAGCCGGCCATTGCATGCTTATTGAACTCGTCCTGGTGTTTCAATAATTTTATATAGTCGAATACTTTTTGTCGTGGCGCATTGATGATGATCTCACGTTTTACATAATGATCCCTGCTCATAAAAAATGCAATGATCAGTAGCAGGACGATGATGCCGGCAAGTACAAGCAGAATTGTAAGTATGGTACTCATTTGTTGCTTTTTAAAATTTGGTAAATTAAAAATTAATTGAACCCTTATAACGCATATTTTTCAATGCTTACAATCTATTAATTTTTAATTCCTTACTACCTTCCTTTTCAACACCAACGCACTAATCAATGCAACGATCACGCCTACGGGCAAAATTTCTACATAGGTCATCAATATAACAAATAAAGGATTTTTGTACCATTCTTTCATCTGCGCCATTTCAGCTGTTTCCTTTGCGAGTTTTTCTGCGCTCATGCCGCTGGCCTTTGCCTTTGCGATCATGGCTGCCGCATATTTATCCATAAAATCGGGTATGAAAAAATAGTAATTCACCAGCCAGGCTACTACATAGATCGTGGAAGCGATCAATGATATAAAAAAGCCGATCTTAAATGCTTTTCCAAAGTTGATGATGCCGGCGTTGTGTTTATCGCGGAATGATTTAACGCCAACAAAGATCATCGAGAAAGCAATGATCATGGCTGAATAACCATAGATCATCCCACCCTCAAAATCACCTTTGGCGCAATAATAACCGGTAGAAAAAGCCATCATGCCGGCCACGATGATACCGGCAATGATCCCATAAACAAGTACTAATTTTTTCATTTGAATAAGTTTTGATTTGAAGCTGCAAGATGAAATAGAATTAGCTTTTTGGCCTCATACTTTCGGGTGATTTTCAAAATTATCACCGCATTTCATACTAAAGTATGGCATTTTAAGGGATGATATTCAATCTTTTTGCCTTTTCAACGGCCTGTATCCGTCTTTTCACATCCAGTTTTTCAAAAAGGTTTTGATTGTGGGTTTTGATCGTATTTAATGAAACAAAAAGTTGTGCGGCTATTTCCTGGTTGCTGTGTCCCTGGGCCAGCAAGTTCAGGATTTCAAGTTCCCGTTTGCTGATCTCAAGTTGTGAGATGATGGATGTATCCTGGACAAAACCCGCCGCCCTATCCGTTGAATTTTCATCCCGGTTTATGTATACTTCTTTTTCTACGACCACGGTTTCAATTTTGGGTTTTGATAGTTTTAAGGCGAGCCAGATACCCAATGCAGTAAAAATAACTGCTATACATGCGGCATAGATCTCGAATGAATGGTCAAATATCACGAAGCGGAGTTCCAGCCATTTAAGAAGAAACAACAGCAAGGCCAGGCTGATGCCGTAAATGATGGTGGCTTTATTCCTTAACAAGAAGTTTTTGGTACCTGTCATAATAGTATCCCTGTTTTGCAATGGTCAAGCCAGCACGTCGCCAGGTAAGACGCAGGTTAAAGAAACGATTTTTTTGTTTAATTTCAATGAAGCCGTCATCGTAGAGCGTAGCAATAAAAAAGAAATAGAATGAAATCATTAATAATATGTTGTATGGTTGCTGTTTCATTTGAAGCAAATGCTCAACCACCAAAAACCAAAAAGCCAGTGAAAGAACTTACGTGTAAACTTACAAGTGCTGAATTGAGGGAACGAAAGAAAACAGTTATTAAAAGCCTTAAAAGTCAAATTATAGAAAAGAAGGAACTGCCAACAGGATACCAATATAAATTTGCCGGAACTGATAAAATGATAGATGAACTTGCAGAGTTTGTAAAAACGGAAAGAGCATGCTGCGACTTTTTTAATTTTACTTTGTCTTTTGAAGGAGAAAACGCATTTTTGGAAATAACCGGCCCGAAGGGAGCAAAGGATTTTATTAAATCAGAGCTTCAGTTATAGTTTCACAAACGAATCCTTTCCAATTTTTATAAAATCAGATTGGAATATTGATAGTGTGAATTGTTTTGGCAAATACATTAACGTACCTCGAATTAGCAGAAATTAATCTTTTGTACTGTTAATAGTACTAATTGTTATAATGATTTTTTATTTCATTAAGATAGTTCAATACAAACCGGGACAGTAAGGATTTCTATTATTCATTCACTATTTACCAGTACCTTCTTTGACCCTTGTATAAGTAAATCGCTTTTTAAGTATTTGTTTTTCTACCAACTTTATTAAATCACTCGACGTACGGGTAATACAGGAATGTGTCGTTATATAAGTCGACACTATACCCTCGCCCTTAATATTGAAATCGATCCAAAGTCCATCTAAAACAGGGTTATTACAATTTGCTTTTGATGTGTCTATGTTCAGCTTTGATAAATAAGTATAAACACTGTCACTTGCTCGCTTTGACAGGCCTCGTTTGTAAATGATTGCTTTTTTTTCAAAATTATCATAACTGCTGCTTTCAACTTTTATTTGATCATCGCTTAATGAGTATCTTATAAAAGGCTGATCCAGGTAATCTTTAAAAGTTATTTCGATGAGAAATCTATTTCTTTCGGGTTGACCAAAAGAAGAAAGAAGAAAAGCTATAAAATATATCGTCAGTAATTTAAAGTGTTTCATAAACGGAGAAAATCATTTCTTTCCTGTTATAATTATTCCTTTTCTATACAAGTCTAATGCTTTTTGCAAGATCGACTCAATTGTTTTAACGGGTAAATTTTTGTTCGGGTTAATCCTTAAAATTTTCATTCTCGACCGGTTGCCTTCTTCTAACCTTGGGTGTTGAAGATATTTCCCTTCTACCATAAGAATATAAGGCTCTTGCGTTTTCTTATCCGTCCATAAATAACAAAACATTTTTTTGCCAAAGCAAAAGCAAGGCATCCCGTATTTCTGTGTTTCAATAATGTTTGGGTCTTGTTGAAGAATAATGGTTCTTAAAGCGAGTAAACAGCTTTTATTGGGTTCTTCTTTATTGAGATAATAGTTGTGAAGTTTTTCGATCATTTAGAAGTTTGCTTTGCTGATGCTTAACAAAGTAATTTAAGCAATTACCCCAATCATTGAAACAACTTACAGTATGTGTTTATTGTAACAAATATAAATATTGAAGTTCCGATCCGTATCACACGAACCAGGGTAATAGGTGTTTCAGAATTGAAATGGAATGTAATTTAATTGTTTCCAGTTTTTTCCGCTTATAATGTCAGCTAATTCAATATTTGAAGACAAATCGTGGTAAGCCTTATCTAAAAACCGGTCTTCTTTATCCTGCTTTTCATGAGGAACATTATAAAGAATATTGTAGTTGTCGGTTCCTAATTTGTATATGAAAAAGGAAAAACCATAATCCGTATAATATGGCTCCTGTTTAATTATAATTTTTAGTTTAGCCTTGTTGTTTATGTAAATATGATGTGTCGACCATTTTTGCCCATTTATTTCATTTATTTTTTTCTCCTGAAGCATATAACCATAATTCTCCAAAAATGGACGAAACAATTGTGCTGCCTTTTCATTAAAATTGTCAATCTTATTTATTTTCATTTTTCCTGGGAATTATATCACCAATGTATTGGAGTAAACATCCTAATTTACACAATTGCCCAATTCATTAAAATATCTTGCAGTGTAAGTTTACTGAAGATCCCCGTTCGGGTAACACTAGCCATGACGCCAGGAATTTAATTTTTCTAAATCACGCCATCCATAACCTCCATGAAACGCTCCTTTTTTTGAATACAATCTTTCGGCCCCCAATCTTTCGTAGAAGCCATTGGATGAATTTTTAGCATCCCCAAATAATAACATGGATGAAATATCCTCGTTTAAAAATTTGTTTGCAACATGCTGTATGAGTAATGTACCTAAACCAAGCCGATGGTATTTTTTAAGTACGTATATCTTGTTCAGTTCCCCTTTAAAATCCGGATGATCGCTATGGTTATAAACCTGTCCTTTTGCAAACCCGATCAGCTCCTTTTTATCATTTTCAATTACAAAGCAAAACCAGCTTCCATCATTCTGTTTAAATATCTCCGCCCATTGCCATTTTCTAATATCAATCGTTGGTGCATTGAATGTACCATGCGTTTCAATGAAAGTTTTTACGTGAAGCTCAGCAATCGCATCAACATCAGATGAAACAGCTTCCCTGATCGAATAATTATTGTCCTGTATTGAATTCATCATTTGGAAAATTTCAGTTACTGGTTTACAACACTGTAATTTACACAATCGTCCATTCATTGAAACAGGTAGCAGTGTAAGTTTACATGGAATTTACCGCTCGTGTGACAAAAACCGGGAAGCTGCAAATGCATTTTAAAAGTATCCTTAGTTTTTATATTTTAGTATTCAACTTTACATACTCATACATGAATACACGCAGGGTTATATATCTCATTCTTGGTTTTTTCCTGGTACTGGTCAATTTGTTGGTTGATCTTTTGCACTATAAAGAGCTTTACATGGAATCTGACGATCTCCCATATATTTTGGGATCAATACTCGGCGGTCATTTTCTTTTGATAATAGGTCTCATTTTCATAAGGGCTTCTTATAAGTTAGGAAAGAAAATAAAAATGATGGACAATAGTGTTTTAGACGCAGATATTGAGTCAATAGGCAAAACCGGCAAATAAATTCCGCTACCAACACAGCGTAAGTTTCTTCCTCAAAACCTTTTATTATCCGTCAATGCGAATGCCTGGAAAAAAACATTGCGAAGATTGTAACCACCCACACAACAAAATATAAAACGCCATGCATTTTACTTGCACGGGATTTTGAAAACGAGTAAATAATAAAAATCAAGAAAGGATTGACAATAAGGAAACAAAAAAATAATAATCCAACATCAGAAAAAGCGAAATATGGTATGTTGTAATTAAGGCAAGAAAACGCTATGATTTGAAGATGATAATAACATAAAATCAAACATATAATATGTAAGGAGTAAACAAAGATATTTCTAAATATATCCCAGGTCTTTTCCATACTATTATAAACAATTAAATCAAAAAATGCAATTGTTGATGTTAACTTTTACCATGTCTTTCACGCAGAGTTTCTATTGAAGAACGAACCCATTCTTTATATTCATCAAATTGTATGAAGGGTGCATTGTCTCTCTCGGCAACTGCAAGTACTTCTGCCGGATCCACACCAAGTTTCAATCCCGAATACATGTATGCAACTGCAGATGCACGTGGGCCGGTGCGACAAGAGATCAATGTTGGTCTTGGAAGTGAATCAAGAGCTGCTACATGTTGTTGTGCAAGTTCCAGGTTTAAAGTACGTGGCGGATCGCTGATCACATTGATGCACTCAGGTGTTGCGGCCTGCACCTGCTGGTACAACATGCCGTTTTCCATTGTAGCAAATTCTTCTCCCACGAGAAAAAGCCATGATCTGCAGTTTTGTTCTATTAAATAGTTGGCGGGATCTTTTATAAAGCCCCTGTTATAACTCAGGTCTTTTGGTAGTTCAAAATTCTTCATGATCGTAAGTATTTTGATAGGTGTCTAAGTTAATCTTTTTTTTGATGGGTAGTTTTAAACTCAGCGTCCCTGTGTCCCTGCGGTAAAATAACTGCGGAGACGCTGAGATCTTATTTTATTATTTTTATAAATTCCGCTGTATAATATTGTTTTCCGTTAACAGATAAAATATAAGTGTCCCCGGGCAAGAAAGTTGTATTGATGGGAATTGTATTCTTTCCTTTTTCGATTGTTATATTCTTTTGATACATTTTTTTACCTGCAGCATCAATGATCGTTATTACAGCATCTTCCCTTGTTAAAGATGTAAGATCAACCGTTAATACATCCACTACCGGGTTTGGATAAATGTTTAAAGCAAAATTATATTTTACATTCACTTTTACTGTGCTGCTGTATTTATAAGTTCCATCAACATCTACTATCTTTAAACGGTAATACAAATATGCTGCGCCGGATAAACATGCATTTTTATCTATGAAATTATAACCTGTAGGTAATGCGCTGTTGCCTTTTGCATTTACCTTTCCTGCTTCATTAAAATGCACAGCATCGTAACTACGTTCAACAATAAAATGACTGCTGTTTTGTTCCTGCATGGTTTTCCAGTTGCACAATACGTCTGGTCTTTTGGCAATGGCATCAAAATTTCCCAATACAACCGGGGCCACATCGGGAACAAGTTTTACAACCCATATATCATCCAAACCTGCATCGCTGTGATTGGGGCCAACATCTCCTGTATTATTTGACCTTGCATCTCCTGCAACCAATAAGCCACCATCAGGTGTAAGGCAGAGAGGCCCTGCATCAGCCTCATCATGATCATCTCCGCCAAAAGTTTTTTGCCATAATAAAGAACCTGTAGAAGAGAGTTTCACAACCCATACATCTTTGTTTCCCTGGTTGAAAGTAATATCTCCGTCTGAAGAATAAGTACCACCAACGCAAAAATAACCACCATCACCAGACGGTATCACGTTGCCGATCCAGTCATCCGAAGAACCTCCCAATGTTTTTTGCCAGGTAAGATTCCCTGATGCATCCAGTTTTATTATCCAGCCATCGGTGCCACTATGGTAGTCCGTTACATCGCCGCCATTTTGATGACAATAAGAAGCAACGATATAACCACCATCGCTTGTAGCAGTGATCTTGTTTCCTGCTGTGTGATCGCCGTCGCTTCCATATGCTTTTTGCCAATCTATACCCCCTGCTGAATTAAATTTTACAACCCATGTTGATCTGCCGGTACCGGAAGGATTCACTGTAACATCACCATCGGTTGAATAAGTTGCGCCGGTACCAATATAACCGCCGTCGCTTGTTTGTATGATCGACATGATGCCATCGCTATTGCTGCCCCCTATTGTTTTTTGCCAGCTGATATAACCTGTTGCATCAAGCTTTAATATCCAGCTATCAAAATTTCCTTTCGGGTTGGTTATATCACCGTCCTGCGAATCTGAATCAATGGCAACAATATAACCTCCGTCAGTTGTTTGCTGAATGTCGCGAAGAAAATCGTATGCACTTCCTCCAAAAACTTTTTGCCAGCTTACCCCACCAGTACTGGTTAATTTTACAACCCAGCCGTCAATCGAACCTTTGGCAGGCCCAACAAGACCATTGTTATTTGAAGTTGTTTGTGCACCAACGATATAACCTCCGTCTGATGTCTGCCTCACTTTTATACCAGACTCACTACCACTTCCGCCAAAACATTTTTGCCACTGGATGGTGCCGAGGATATCAATTTTCAATAACCAAACATCAGATTGTCCATAATTATTTGTGAGATCGCCGGAAGTTGAAGCAGCAGAACCGCAGATAAGATAACCACCGTCATTTGTTGGTATCATATTCAAAGCCCCTTCATTTTGTGATCCGCCATAACATTTTTGCCAGCCAATAGAAAATGATTGAGCCTGCACATACGATAACGATAAAGAAAAAATAAAAATGAATAAGAAGGAAAGATATTGGTTTCTCATTGTGTGGTTTTGGGATAGGATAAATATACAAAAAACAATGAGTCGACCAAGAAAGTACCGACGAATGGGCAGTGTATGGATATCAGCAATCAGAAATCAGCTAAAGCTAAAAATTTGATGGTTCAATAGCTGACGCCTGATTTCTGATTGCTGATTGCTGATTTCTACACCCTCAACGAACCACGAACCCCCCTGGCAGCATAATAAGAATCCGCACCGTTGTGATATAAGAAAACAGTATTGTACCGACGGTCACAAAACAAGGCACCACCGAGTTTCCTGATATCGGCAGGTGTTTTTATCCAGCTAGATGTTTTCAGGTCGAACTTGCCAAGTTGTTGCAGGGAGCGATATTCTTCTTCTGACAAGATCTCAATGCCCATATCGGCGGCCAGTTGCATGGCGCTGTTTTCAGGCTTATGCTCTTTTCTTTTTTCCAGTGCTTCATGGTCATAACAAAAACTTCGGCGGCCAGTTGGGCTTTCTGCTGAACAATCATAAAAAATGTATTCACCAGTTTTTTTATCATGACCAACAACATCGGGTTCACCGCCGGTTACTTCCATTTCATTGAGCGACCATAGTTTTTCATTGTTTGCTTCCAGCCTCGCCTGTATCTTAGGCCATTCAAGACCGTTATGGCGGTTCATATTTTTTTCAAAGCGGGTTTTTAATATGCTGATTATTTCCTGTTGTAATGAAGCGGGCAGTTTCTTTTTAATATTTTTCATTTTGTTATTATTACAGTTGAATAATTTTATATAATGAGTGAGTTTGAAATACAGAAGCTTTTTCTATACCGCAGAGAACAGGAGTTAAAAGCCTTTCATGTTCTCCGCGGTGAAATTTTAAACTGCCACACTATCACATATTTTCCTTTAAGTAATTCTCGAGTTTTTCTACATTTTGTTTAAAGCCTTCATCAGCTTTAAAAACTTTAACCACGGTTTCATATAATTCTACCGTTTCAAATAATCCTGTCCATTCCATTAAAGTTTCATTTCCATTGGGCTCAAAAACAATCGTAGCCAGGTAATTTGGGTTGTAATGCTGAAACACAATTTTCTTTAACGGAACAATTTCTATGAATTCACTTCTGTTGGGATAGTTTTTTCCGTCAGGGCCATGCATGGTCAAACGCCACTCACCCCCGGGCGTTAGGTCCATTTTATGGATCGTGTTGGTAAAGCCACTGGGTCCCCACCAGTTTGCAATATGTGCTGGCTTTGTCCAAACTTCCCAAACCTTATCAATGGGCGCAGATAACATTTTTCTTGTGCTAAACGCCCTGTTTGCAGTATCATTATTTACTGTTTCCATGCTTAAATTATTATATTTGCTTTTAAAATTACTAATCATCCAATCCTTTTCCGCTGAGAATTTGTTTGATGTATTTTTCGACCCTTGCTTCTCTTGTTTTAGGTTGTTTGGCCTGTGAGAAATAAAAGATATATGCTCTTTGCCTTCCGGGTGTTAAAACTTCAAATGCTTTTTTAAGCGCAACACTTTTATTTAGTTTCTTTTGAAATTCTTCGGGAACACTAAAGTCTGATGTCTTTTTTAATTTCACTTTCAAACCGGCTCTTTCTACTTCAATGGCTTCATAGATATAAGTTTTCAAAACAGATCGCAGCTTAACAATTTCCTGCAGTTTGGTAAAACGGACCTGTCGTGCAGATTGTACATTTTCTGTTTGCTGAATAAGTATACCATTGGCATCATTGAGCAAAGCGCCTTTGAAAAAAAGCAGCGCACAGTACTCTTTAAATCCATGTATCAAAACGACATTGCTTTTTTCAAATACGTAACAGGGGCAACCCCATTTTAATTCTTCGGTAAGTCCGCAATCAAGAACAATCGTTCTTAATTTTTCATATTCTTTTTGCCACTTTGTATCTTTTTCAAAAAACCAATCGACTTTTGGGTTCATGTGTTTATTTTTTATTATCAGAATACAATGCTTGTTTTAACCACAGAGTGCACTGAGTTTTTTCTCAGAGTGAACTCATAAACTCTGTGAAACTCCGTAAAACTCCCATTCCTCTGTGGGTTAATAAATGTATCACTTAACTTAGTTGTTTATTCTCTAACATTATCTTTCTATTCACCGGCCTGAAATACCACGATACCAAAGTAAGTACCAGCAATAACAACGAAGGAAATATTTCAACCACCGGCCCAACCGCAAGATGTGAAAATACTGCTCCCGACATGGTGAAGAAAAATCCTGCATAGGCCCATTCCTTCAGCAAAGTAAATTTAGGAATTAGCACGGCTATAACTCCCAGTATCTTCCACACACCGATTATTGTTAGAAAATAAACAGGATAACCCAAAGTTGTGATCATATCTACTCCACCCTGCCCAACTTTCATTTTTAATAACTGTACGATCGCTGTTGATACCATGCCCAGTGAAAGCCAGATTGTAGCGATCCAATAAATGATCTTGTTTCTCTTTGTCATAAAGTATTATTTTAATTTACTTACAATGTTCTGTATCCTGTCATGCGCCATGCTGATACCTTGTGCAAAAGGCAGTTTCAATATCTCGTCCCTGAGTTCAACAGATCTATATACAACATGCATGGTGAGTTTACTGGTATCTTCAGTCAGTTGTACAAATTCCAAAAACTCTAATTGAACATCAAAAGGCGTATTCTCCATTTCAAATGTTCTTGTGATCTTTTTGTTTGGAACAAACTCATGAATGGTACCACTGAAAAGATGTTTATTTCCTTTTGGATCCGTTGTTTCAAATTGATAACTACCGTGTTTTTTATTTTCAAGTTTCAACACTTTTGTTCCCATCCATTGTTCAACGATGTCAGCTTCTTCATATGCTTTAAAAAGCAATTCCAATGGCAGATCAAATTCCCTGGTAATTACCAATTCCTGTTTGCCATCTTCGGCATGTATTTTCGTTTTCCGTTCCATTGGTTTATTTTTTTGTTTTATATTTTTTCATGATGCTTTCTAATTTATTGAATCGATCGTCCCACATTTGACGAAATGGTTCTATAAAATCTGCTACTTCTTTCATTTGTTTTGCATTGATGTGATAGGAAATCTCCCTGCCGTTTTGCTCCTGCTGTAGCAATTCGCACTCGGTGAGTATTTGTAAATGTTTTGAAACTGTTGGCCTGGCTGTATCAAAGTTTGAGGCGATGGCGCCAGCTGTCATGGATTGTGTTGCAAGCAACAGGAGTATCGCCCTTCTTGTAGGGTCTGCAATGGCTTGAAAAACGTCTCTTCGTAAATTCATTATGTAGCTATTTGACTACAAATATATGTGTAGTTATTTGGCTACGCAAATTTATTTTGGATTTTTTTGAAAAAAGTTTGAAGAGGGTCTAATGCATCAGGTTAAGCTACTCCCCGGCTTTAATAAACCTGCCTGTATATTTATTTTTTGCATTTACCAATATGATATAATTACCCGCTGGCAATGCATGTATGTTTAACTCCCTGCTATTATTTCCTTTTACAATGCTGATTGATTGCTGGTATCGTTTTATTCCGGCTTCATCTAAAATAGTTATGGAAGCCTGTTCATTGAAATAAGACATAAATGAAATATTTATCTTATCAACTGCCGGGTTTGGATAAATGCTGATCGCTGTTGCATATTTTAATTTCACATTGGCAGTATTGCTGTATTTAAAACTGCCGTCCATATCCACCATCTTTAACCGGTAGTACAAATAATCCTTACCGGTAAGCCATGCATTTTCATCTGTAAAATGATAATCAACAGGCAATACAGTATTTCCGGCCATTGCTAGTTTTCCAATTGAATTAAAATGAACAGCATCATTGCTGCGTTCAATGATAAAATGGCTGCTGTTTTGTTCCTGTAAAGTTTTCCATTCACATAAAACATCCTGGCCCTTCAACGTCGCATTAAAATCTGATAAAGTAACAGGCAACACAGGAAGCGTTGCATCCCAATGCAAACCATAGAGCGTACCCGTAGCGTTGTCGAATTGTAATTCGATAACATTATCCAATATATCAGTTAATACCGGGAACAGCGGGCTTGAAACAATACTTCCGGTAGTTACATCCACAGAATATAAACGTCCTTGTCCCATTGCATCGGATCCCTTAAAAATAAACCGGTGATTGATCGCATCAAATGTTGTGTAATGTGGCGTAACGGCTATCGATCTTACCCCGGGCAAGCTATCAATTTTTGTAAAACTACCGGTTGTATTATCAATCAATACAAGGTATTCCCTGCTTTCAGAATAATCCCAGTGTAAGCCATATAATTTATTGGTAGAATTGTCAATTTGCAATTCAATCACATTATCAAACGGATCGCTTACAACAGGAAATGCCGGGCTTGA
Organism: Ferruginibacter sp.; assembly: GCA_047601875.1. Taxonomy (GTDB): domain Bacteria; phylum Bacteroidota; class Bacteroidia; order Chitinophagales; family Chitinophagaceae; genus Ferruginibacter. Next base: position 5,590,028 of record JASGIL010000001.1, read on the forward strand.
AATAATACTGCCTGTGGCGGCATCAATCGTATACAGATACTTGTTCCCGTTGATATCCTCTCCCTTAAAAATATATTGGTGATTGTTTTTGTTATAAGTAGTAAAACCCGGTAATATTGTAATGTACCGCACGCCGGGCAAGCTATCTATTTTAGTGAATAAACCTGAAGAAGGATCAATTGAAATAAAGTACTCCCTGCCTTCGGTATTGTCCCAATGCACACCATATAAAATGTTTGATGAATTGTCGTATTGTAATTCTATAACATTGTCTGACGGAGTTGCCACTATCGGAAAATGAGGATTACTGACTATTGCTGCTGTAGTTGCATCAATGGAATACAGGTCCCATTGACCACTATGATCGTTACCCTTGAAAATATATTGATGATCGGTTTCATTAAATGTTGTAGAAGACGGCGCGGTTTGTATATAAGTAACGCCTGGTATGCTATCTATTTTCGTATGTATACCGGTAATCGGATCAATGGTTACGAGAAATTCTTTTTGCGCAAAAGCGGTTGACCAATTCAACAACCATAGAATCATTAAACTGGCTTTTATGAATTGCTTTATCATTTCGTAAATGGTATTGATTAAATGGATGCGGCGACATCTAAAGTACAAATTAATCCGGATGTTTTTGTTCCAGCGGGGTTTAGTTAATGGGTTGGCTTGAAATTTCACCGCAGAGAACGAGCGTGAAAAGCATTTACACAGAGATTCTCCGCGTAAACTCAGCTTCTCCTGTTTTTTGCGGTGAAAAAGGCTGTGACAATGACCAATACTAGTTTTTCTTTAAAGATGCATCGATCATTCCTTTTAAAACTTTCAGATCAATGTCTGCCAATTTATTTATGTAAAGACAACCACCACCAGCTTTATACTTTCCAAGTTTTTTAAGCGCAGCTTCATGTTGTTGAATACCTACAGTAAGGTATACCGTCAGGTTCGCTTTACGGGGAGAAAATCCTATTACCATCCAATCTACTTCCCTGCCGGTAGCCGGACTTTTATATCTTTTAATACCAAAACCAACGATCGAATTGCTCCATAGAATTGGTTTTTCACCACTTGCCTTTTTCATCATTTCCAAAAGCACAAAACTGTCTTTACGCTTTTGTTCTTCTTTGATCCCGTTGATGAAGTCCTCCACGTTTACAACAGTTGGCTTTGTTTTTATAACTGCGGGTTTTGATTTTTTTTCAGGCATTTGAAATTATTTTTTGTTACACGTAAGTCATTGGTGCTGGTTGCTCCATTGATATCCGACAGCATCTGCTTTTTATTATTCATTACCGGCAGATGTAAAATATTTATTTAAAATGGTTTCCAGTTTATTAAAAGCTTTTTCACGGTCTATAACCTGCCTGTTCTCATCGAGCCCAAACTGAATTTGCCCTTTAAAATTATTATCATTTATTTCAGCGATGCCAAATAATGCGTCACAGGCATGATACCGGATCAAATAATCGTTTTTAAGGTCTCTCACAATTTCAAATAATGGCTTTATGGATTTTTGTGTTCCTTTTGTTTTCAAAACATGCCACACCTGGTAATTATCTTTTCCGGCCCAGACCCGGTATTTACCTTCATCTTTCTCGGCAATGAGTTGAAGAAGATCTGCCTCATCAAGCTTGCTTAGCTGTTTAAATATTTTATCAGACTCGTCTTCAAAAGATTTTTGAAATTCTTCATATTTCATATACTTACAAAGTTATTTTAAACACATTATCAATTCTGTTTCCAGTTTGCTTTCATCGTTTGACCAATGCCCATAGATTTCAACGTACGGAAGCGCAACTTCAAAACCTTTTTTACTTATCTCATCATTCATAAATTTCCCAACCTGTTGTATCAGGTGATAAGGGCCAATATGTTTATAGTAAGCATACTTTTCAAGAACCAGGCTTTTGTGTTCAAGCTTGATATCAGTGCCTGGAACACTGTCCAGCTCTACACCTGCAAACACAGCGTTAGCCTGTTCATATATCCAAATATTTTTTCCTTTGTTACTTAATGCGTTTGATTTCACAACCTGCCACATTTTATCCATTAACTTAAATGCTGTTCCTTTATGATCTCCATTTGAAGCAATACCTGGAAAACCATAAATATTTAATTTTAAACTCTCTGTTATTATTTCAATAGGCATTACTTACAAATATTAAAAGTTTGAAGACGATTGCGCTGTAATTGATTTATAGTACAGATAGCAATGATACTATCGCTTCACTTCCGATTTAATAATTTTATATCCATCATCATCCCTTTCCAGGTCAAGCGTAATTTTAATTGTTTGATTTCTTGCACGCATCTTACTCAGCTTTACTGTAACATATTGTTTATCGTAGTACTCTACTTCAATAAATTTTATGATGATGTTTTGCAAAACCTGTGAGCGTTTCCAGTCTTTGTTTTGTAATACAAATATTGAATCTTCGTGCGTGGCTTCCAACAGTGGATTTTTTACTTTGATAAAACTATCCACACCATCCTGGCTCAGGGTAGTGATATCGTTCATATCCAAAACATAATCCTTTGTATTCAGTTCGGAATGTGCATTCAGTGTTTTTTCAACACAAATATCTACGAGGTTATAAGCAAGTGCAGCAGAATTGGAATAATCCACGTGTGGATCTGTTTGCATACATGATGCAGCTGAGAAAATGAACGCTATAAAAATGAAAGTTCTAAAGACCATGATTAAATATACGCAATCAAATCATTTCACGCAAAGAGATGAAGATTCGCAAAGACGCAAAGCCTTCTTAGCGGTCTTATGTATTTTACCTTATTTGCTTTGCGTGAGGATTCAATATTTGCTGCTCGAATTCCAGCAACGCTGCAAAACAGCACGATTGGTATATACAACCTGTTGTGCAATATTTTTTAAACGTGTGGCTATGGGATGCAATTGTTCGCGGGCCTTTTCATCCCTGTCCCATTGGGAGATATTTGCAAATGCTGGAAGCGCAAGCGTGAGTATGGTGCCATCATCAACGGGAATAGCAGCCAGGTTTTCTATTTCATGATCGTTGTTATTCAACGCAGAAATATCCCTCACTAGTTTGCCTGCAAAGGTTTCTTCAAGCATAAGTAAAGCGTTATTGATCTTGTTTAGATCCGCATCGCTGAATTCGATGATATACGGGTAGGTACTTGACACAGTGATCAGTTTAGTTTGGTAAAAAAATGAAGCGATTTTTGATTGGAGGATGGAATGTTTTATCGGAGGATAGTGACACAAGATAATAAACAGCTTTTTTAAATCCAATACCCGGTACGGGGTATTTTTAAAAAAATAAGTAATATGTCGTTTTTTACTAAAACAACGAACAGGCTGAAAGCTAATACCAGCAAGGTTTTCAGCAAGCACTCCCCTCCTTCCTTACCGTTTACTAAATCATATTACCGTTTGCAAAATAAAGATAAAAGCAAGCGTTTTTAATTAGTTAAAATAGAAATTGCTCTGGATATTTCAAGTAATTTTAGGAAGCCATGATTCACAGAATAAAAATTTACAGCTGTCTTTTTTACTTCGCCTTTTTCTTTTGTGTGCAACATTCATATGCTCAAAAAAAGCCTGACCTCACCGGCAGGTGGGAAGGGACGATGGATAACGGTGAGCACCTCACGATATGCATGAAACTTAAGAAGAATGAACTCTGCGGCTATACTGCAGATTATGAACTGAGGGATCCTGCATCACATTGCAAAGCAAACTTCAAAGGATGGTATGATGGTGACGAACGCATGTGGGTTTTAATGGGAACTGATTTTATTGAAAACAGTGGCGGCCATGTACTGATGATCGTGAGATTGGGCCGCCAGCCTGGAGACGATATAAATACGTTGCATGGCACAGTTGAAATAAAGTATGCTGCCAGGTCGGTGTTTGGACTTGGTGGTGACAGGGACGGTGTTCAGTTAAAAAGAGTTTCTACAAAATTGCCTGCTGATATGCCCGATTGTTTTCCCAAAGAAACAAAGTCAACTACAGCAAAGAAAGAAGCTACTATAAAAACAATACCTAAGAATACAAAACCAGTTGTGCCTGCACCAAAACCTGTTGTAAAAAAACCGGTTACGCCCAAACCAACGCCTCCAAAACCAAAACCTGTGAGCCCTGCACCCAAACCTGTTATCATAAAAAAAGATACGACGAAACTGATCAGGGTTGATACTGCAAAAAAAATAATAAAGCCCGCTCCCCTTCCTGTTCCAAAAGATCAGTCTGCCCTGGTTCGTAAAATGAATGCAAGAAAAAATACGGAATTCAGCCGCATCGTTGTTCATACCAGGAACATTACATTGAATGTATATGACAATGGTATTGTTGATAACGATACCGTAAGTATTTTTTATAACGGTAAATTAATTGCAGGAAAAAAGGGACTTTCGGAAAAACCCTTTACAATTAAACTTGAGCTCGATGAAGATGCACCTACACACGAGATCGTTATGTTTGCGGAAAACCTTGGAACAATTCCTCCCAATACAGCGCTGATCGTTGTTACAGTTGACGGTAAACGTTATGAATTGCATTCGAGTGCAAGCTTAACGGAAAATGCGGTACTACGATTCGAATATAAGCCGAATTAAATGTAGAATGTAAAATATAAAAATGCTGTGTTTTATAATAAACCGCATTTCACTTTTACATTTTACATTTACCGCATCAGCTTATTTGTAATTACCTTATGATCTGCTGTGATGATTTGTACTTGGTATATTCCGCTTGCCAGGTCTTTATCAACATTTATGGTTTTAGTATTGCTACCTCCTTCATATTGAAATTGATTGGTAAATACTTTCTGTCCAAGATTATTAAAAAGATTTACTTCATATTTACCTGCAGGCATATCGTTAAGGATCATTTTTATGCCATCGTTTGTCAACAGGTTTGTTGCAAGTGTAATTCCCTGGCCGGCATTTTCTGTTAATACCTTTACGATGCCTGTGGATGCTGTTTTACCATCTACATCAATACTCTTAACGCGGTAATAATTGTATCCATTGGCTGGTTTTGAATCAACAGAAAGATAATTGGCTGACTGGTTATTATTGGTTTTCGCATTTACAAATGCTATACTTGTAAATTGTGTACCGTTATTTGAACGCTCTACTTCATAACCATTTACATTCATTTCATTTTGTACGTTCCATTCTATATTGATATTTTTATTTTTCCTGTATGCCTTAATAGAAGTAAAAGTAACAGGCAATGAACCTTGTTGGTTAAATACTACCCTGAACCGGTCAGGCGCATAAGAAGCTGGTATGTTTGCAATATCAAAATCAAACCAGGTAGTTCCTGTAAGATCAAGTGGTAAAACTGTATTCAGGTAATGATCTTCTAAAAAACCTGTAAGGCCAGGCCTGTCAAGCTGATCTGCTTTTAATTCAAAACGATAATGCTGAACTTTCGTATTGGCAAGATTAAGGAAAATAGTATCCTTTTCAGTTATACTGTGTTTTCGCTCTATCACCAATATTGTATTTTCTGTTTTGCTCGAAAGATTTTCGGAAGTATTTGTCATTTTCAATGCATCCATGTCATCTACACTGTTGTTATAACTATCATTATATTCTACCAGTATTCCATCCGATGCATAAGTACTGTTATCGCTATAAACACCATAGAGGTTGATGCGTATCTGCGGATTGGTAACAAGATTTGCGTTTGTTGATATACGTGCGCTGGGTGTCATTTTAGCTGATTCAGTAAAAGAAAGGCTCCCTCCGCTGATGTGTGCCTGCATCATAAATGCCTGCCCGCTCATGATAGAATCATTTACGCTACCGCTGGCGCCATAACTACCACCACCAGGAGTAACAACATAATTGCTTCCATTATATGAAAAGGTTTGGTAGGCACCATAACCACTGTTGCCCGAAAGATTAGGATCCCATATATAGAAGAAATTTTTGAAACCGCTCCTGCTGATATTACGCATATCAAGTACAGATGTATAAGGATTTCCGATAGCAGCAAATTTTCCGGCACTCACGTTGATGGTTGGCTGGTTGTCGGTATACAGGTATCCTTGTGTACGCAGGATTGTTGCAGTTACCGGGGAGTTATATGCATTGGCGGTTCTATCACCCCTTATAAATGTCATATAACCTTCTGTTGATTTTATAACGGTACTGTTTGTATTGGAAATACCCACCCATAAATTCGTTGCGCTGTTAAGCGTTTTCATGGAAGGTGTAGCTGAATAAAGATCAAATCCGTCGGTTGACCATGAAGCAGCAGTGCCGCCTGTTATTTGTATACCATAACCTGCAGAAGGGTTGCTATTGGTATTTGTTGCAGCTTCCTGCCATGCTGCTTTAATTGTTTGTGTTGTATTTGTTGGTACCGATAACAATCTCCATCCTTTCCTGGCTGTAATATATTTTTCAACTGTTACTTTACCGGTAATTGTATTTCCTGTCATAATACCAACGTTCGCCGTTCCGGTCGCAGTTGATTTCAGCGTAAGCAGGTCGTTTGTATTAAACTTCATGTTCGATCCAGTATAACTAAAATCCCCATATAGATTCAATGCACCGGCAAGGGATACGCCTGCTGAACTCGTATTGCTTATGACCAGGTTTTTAACTGCATTGTTTTGAAAAATATTTGCCGGTATGGTTTGGGCCACAGAACCGGTGAACTCAATCGTTCCATTACTTGTATTAAAGGTTCCTGCATTGCTAACAGTACCGCCTATTTGCAAAGTTCCATTCGACAATGTTATACTTCCACCAGCCTGGATAGCAATATTATTAACAGCCTGTACAGTAGTAATAACAGGGTAATTGGATAAACTGCCGGGTATTACAACATTGGTCGCACTTCCCGGAACCTGGCCGCAAAACCAGTTAGTACTATTGGTCCAGTCTGTGCCCGATGTTCCTGTCCACGTACCTGCAGTACCAATGGTAATAGAAGCTGTTGTTTGAAATTGTGAACAACCACCCGCAGCAGCAACAGTATATGTTACTGTATAAGTTCCCAATGTACTTGTACCCAGGGTCACTGCTCCCGTTGAAGCATTGATGCTTAAGCCTGATGGCGAAGCAGTGTAACTTCCTCCCGAAGTACCAGTCCTTGTAATTGTTGCTGTTCCTGAATTTGAACAATATGGATTTGAAGCATAACTGATCGTTGCAGATGGAACTGCGGTGATCGTAATAGAAGCGGTTGCGGCAACAGTACAACCTCCATTTATCATTGTATACGTTATCGTATAAACGCCGGCTGTGCTTGCACCAACATCAATAGCGCCAGTTGAAGCATTAATGCTTAGGCCGGCTGCCGCAGTATATGTGCCACCAGTTGTTCCTGTTTGTGTTACGGTCGCAGTTCCTGCGTTTGAGCAATAAGGACTGCCTGTATAACTAATGGTTGCTGCAGGAACTGAACTGATAGTTACCGAAGTAGTTACTGGTACCACACAGCCTCCATTTGTTATTGTATACGTCACTGTATAGATTCCGGGAGTACTTGTGCTAGGTGTAATTGCTCCTGTTGTTGCATCGATCGTTAATCCTGTTGTTGATGAATAAACTCCACCTGAAGCACCTGAACGTGTCACATTTCTCGGTGCTGTAATAGAATTACAATAGGGCGTTCCTGAATAACTTATCACAGCTGCTGGTATAGAACTTATGGTAACGCTGGTAGTTGCTGTTGATGTACATCCGCTATTCATAGTATAAGTCACAGTATAAGTACCTACACTACTTGCAGATGGCGTGATTGCACCTGTACTGGAATTTATTGACAATCCTGAAGTAGATGAAAAAGTACCCCCTGTCGTTCCTGTTAGTGTAACGGATTGGGCTGATGATAATGATTTGCAAAATGGCGAACCACTGTATGAAATGGTTGCAACTCCCCCGGTTGAAACATTTACAACAATCGTTGCAGCCGGGCTTAAACAACCGGAAACAGTTTGTGTTACGGTATAGTTAGTAGTTCCATTGGTAGTTGTTACCGGTGTGGGCGCTATGGAATTTGCTATGATCGTGAATACAAGATTATTGAAGCACCTGTAACCTGCACTTGAAACACCGGTTACATTAATTGTTCCTGTTGATTCCGTGATTGGGAAAGATGGATTATCGTATCCTAAATTTCCTGTTCCGGAAGCGACGCCGATACTATAGTTACCCGCCGCAGTAAATGTATAATTAAAGATATTGGTAATCGTAGTTGGCGTAGGACTTCCTGATACGCTCGTACTTGTAGAGGAAGTAGCAATAACAGTTCCTGCGTTGTTATAAAGGCATAATACAAGATTACTTGCAGCCTGGTAAGCAGGAATTGTATAATCGATCGAGTTAAGTTTTGAAGATGGGTTATTTACCGTGAAATTTATTTTCCGGTTATTGCTGCTGTTGTCATTGTATACAGGTCCGGCGGTTAAAGGCATTGTACCACCTACTGTTCCTTGCGTATTGGCACCTGTCCATAAAAGATTTGACCCGGTTGCCGATAATGGAGAAGCTGTTGCATTCTGGCAATAATTTACCGGGCTGGTAACTGTCGGTGCTGTTCCGCCTGTTGAACCAACAATAACATTTATTGCTGCTGCAGGGCTTTTACAGCCACCAACCGTTTGCGTTACATAATAATAAAAAGAACCTGCAGTAGTTGTTACCGGAACCGGTGCAGTAGCATTCGCATTCATAGTAAAAACAATATTATTATAACACCTGTTGCCGGAGCTTGTTACACCGGTAATATTAATGGTTCCAGAGGATTCTGTTAACGGAAAGCCTGGACTATCATATCCAATATTTCCTGTTCCGGCTGAAACACCAATGCTGTAATTGCCGGCCGTTGAAAGCGTATAATTAAACGTATTTGTGATCTTAACCGTAGATGCACCTGCTGATTGTGTTGTTGATGTGGAAGAAGTTGCTATAATTGCACCGCTATTATCATAAATAGATAGAACAAGGCCACTCACTGCCTGGTATGATGTTATAAAATAATCAACTGTATTAATGGTAGTGCTTGCAGTTGTGGTAAAATTTGTTTTCTTATTATTAGAAGTAGCATCTACATAAGTATAGGAAGAAAAGACACTCGTCCCACCAACCGTTCCCTGGGCACCACTCCATGACAGGTTACTACCGGTGGCTGTTAACGCAGCAGGAGTCGTATTTAAACATACATTCACCGGGCTGGTAGTTGTTGGCGCCGAACCTCCTGTTGCTGATACAATAACGGTAATGGTTGCCGGTGCGCTGGTACATCCATTGGCTGTTTGTGTTACAGTATAATTAGTAGAACCTACAGTTGTAGTTGATGGTGTTGGTGCTGTAGAACTACCGGCTTTTATAAATACCAGGTTATTAAAACAACGATAGTTGCTTGCAGAAACACCTGTTATATTTATTGTGCCACTCGATTCTGTAATCGGGTATGATGGGCTATCGTATCCAATATTGCCGGTTCCTGCTGAAACACCGATACTGTAATTACCGGCAGCAGCGATCGTATAATTGAATGTGTTCGTAATTTTTTGTGTAGCAGCATTGCCTGAAGTTGTGGTTGTGGTTGAAGATGTAGCTATAATAGTTCCAGAACTATTATATATAGATAATACAAGCCCGCTTACGCCCTGGTAAGAAGTAACAAAGTAATCAACAGAAGTGATCGTAACACCGGAGGCTGTAGTGGTAAAATACATTTTTTTGTTGTTGTAACTATTATCAACATACGTATAACTTGAAAAAGTACTCGTTCCACCAACTGTTCCCGACGCTCCACCACCCCATAAAAGGCTGGTACCGGTTGCCGTTAATTGACTTGCTGTTGTATTCATACAGTAATTAACCGGGCTGGTCACAGTGGGTGCCGCAGGACATTGCGCATCACACCTGTAAAAAAATAAGATCATTAGCAAACAAACTAACGATCCGTTTCTTACATAAGCATGTATGTTATTACTGATTTTCTTTTTGAAGATAGATGGGTTCAACGAGTTGTTCCCAAAGCTGAAGTTGTTGGTTTTCATCGTTACATAGATAATAGACCGCCATATAACTTACATTTATTGATTATATTGTGTAGAAGGTACACTTTTCGATAAAAAAGATGTTCAAACATTGGTGTTGCTGAATTTCTACAATTCTGTGACATAACGGTAAGCAGAAGCCGCTTTAACGCAAACGAGTACCTGAAACTTTAATTAAGGTTGAAAAGTGGAATTGGCAAAAACCGTTCATGTGCCTATCTCCCTGTTAACCTGTCAATTTATTAACCAACCAACTTAATTAAGATAATGAAGATCGTCATCTCCTCCGACCACGCCGGGTTTACTTATAAAAATATTTTAATAAAAGATATCATTGCCCAGGGCTATGATGTAACCGATCTTGGTACTTATGATACGGCACCTACCGATTACCCCGATCATGCGGCAGATGTGGCCCATGCTATTTTAAATGGTGATGCAGAACGAGGCATTCTCATTTGTGGAAGTGGTGTTGGCGTTAGTGTTGCTGCCAATAAATTCAAAGGCATCAGGGCCGGCGTTTGTCATGATACATATTCAGCGCACCAATCCGTAGAACATGATGATGCGAACGTATTGTGCATTGGCGAAAGGATCGTTGGTATAGAACTGGCAAGGGAGATCGTCTTTAGTTTTTTAAAAGCTGTATTTTCACAGGAATCAAGACACGAAAGAAGGCTTGCCAAAATAAAAGCCATTGAAAACAATAACATGAAATAATCACAACTCAAAACCAAATACAAAATAATGAGTGGAAATAAGATCACTACTATGTTCCTGGATATCGGTGGCGTACTGCTGACCAATGGCTGGGATCGTTCGGCAAGAGCACTTGCTGCAAAACAATTCAACATCGATCTGCCCGAAATGGACGAACGCCATCATCTTTGCTTCGACAGTTATGAAAGAGGCAGGATGACCATGGATGAATATTTAAAAAAAGTGGTGTTTTACGAAGAACGTGATTTTACGAAAGATACTTTCAAAGATTTCATTTGTTCAAGATCAGAAGCCTTGCCCGGGCATATTGAATTTTTTAAGTCGATAAAAGAAAAATATAAAATAAAAGTAGTTGCTGTAAACAACGAGGCCAAAGAGATCAACGAATACCGCATCAGCAAATTCAAATTGCATGAATTGTTTGATGCATTTATATCTTCCTGTTATGTTGGACTGAGAAAACCAGACAATGATATTTTCCGCCTGGCGATCGATCTGGCGCAAACCTTACCGCAGAACGCAATTTTTGTAGATGATAGAAAAATGTTTGTTGAGGTAGCAGAAGAAGTTGGATTGAATGCAATACAGTTTACAGGATTGGATACGATAGAAGAAAAATTAAAAAAGTTTCTACACAAATAAACTTTGCGGCTTTTGTATTCAACTCATTTGCTTTGCGTGAGGTCCTTCATAAATGTATTTCACGCCAAGAGCCAAAGATTCGCAAAGAGCGCAAAGAAATTTTACATAACAGGTTATCAAAAAAATTGCCACTGATTGGCTGATCAATTAATCAGTGGCATCCTTCTTTTAATTCTTTGAAGGAATTCTCTTTAATGTTTCCAATAAAAAATCCCAGAATTTCTGTACAGAACTGATCTGTACTTTTTCATCCGGCGAATGAGCACCCTGTATATTAGGACCAAAGGAGATCATTTGCATACCGGGATAATTTGTACCGAGTATACCGCATTCCAGTCCTGCATGAACAGCATCCACATGTGCAGGCTCCTTATACATTTCTTTGTACAAGCCCGACATCAGTTGAACGATTGGTGCATCAGGCTTCGGTTCCCAGCCGGGGTAAGCACTCCCCAGGCTCATGTTTGCTCCCGTTAGTTCAAAAGCACTGGCAATGGCCTGCGCCAAATCAGATTTTTCTGAATCAACGGCGCTCCTTGTAAGACACTGTATAATATAATTTCCGTCTTTTACCAATACCCTTGCAATGTTATTAGAACTTTGCACAAGCCCTTCAATACCGGGGCTCATGCGATAGATCCCATTGGGGCAAGCATAGATACTGCGCAATAATTTAAATTGAAAATCATCATCCAGCACTGTTGATATTTTTTCAACTGCTTCCACGGTAACAGTGATATTTGGATCTGTATAATGATGTTCGTTCCTGAAAACTTCATTTTGTCCCGACACAAAATTTTTCAGCAATTGGATATCTGCCGTTGCAATTGCGATCTCTGCAACCGATTCCCTTGGAATGGCATTGCGCAAACTACCACCATCAATAGACGCAATATTGATCTTAACCACTTTCGACAAAAGCAATAAAAGCCGGTTCATGAGTTTATTCGCATTTCCCCTTCCTTTATAAATATCCATACCGGAATGCCCGCCCGTGAGTCCTTTTATTGAAATACGAAAACCATTTTGTAAGGTCGTTTGCTGCTGTGTATATGTTCCTGTAGCGGTAACATCTACCCCACCTGCACAACCAATGGTAAGTTCATTGTCTTCTTCCGTATCCAGGTTAAATAAAATTCTTCCATCAAGCAAGCCCCCTTTTAGTGCAAGTGCACCGGTCATGCCTGTTTCTTCATCAATCGTAAAAAGTGCCTCAATGGCCGGATGCGGAATATCTGTTGAAGCCAACAGCGCCATAATTGTTGCAACACCAATTCCATTATCTGCACCAAGCGTTGTTCCTTTAGCTTTTACCCAGTCACCATCAATGAACATATCAATACCCTGCTTATCAAAATCAAAATTGCTATCACTGTTCTTTTGATGTACCATATCAAGATGGCTTTGCAAAATGATCGGCATCCTGTCTTCCATTCCTTTACTTGCCGGCTTTTTTATGATCACGTTTCCCGCCTCATCAACAGAGGTTGGGAGTTTTAGTTTTTCGCCAAAATCTTTCATGAACCGGATCACCCTTTCTTCTTTTTTTGATGGCCTTGGTACTGCATTGAGTTCGGTAAAATAATTCCACAATGCTGATGGTGCAAGACTTTTTAACTGTTCATTCATGCGTATTGTTTTAATAGCTATAAAAATAGGCGAAACAGCTGATATCTTTCCCAAAAAAGATACGGCCATTTCGAAAAAAAAGCGCATGAAATACAATAAGCGGAACTTGTATACGTTTATATTTCCGAGTAGCTTATTATGAGTGAGCTACGTGCCAGCCCTCAACAAAAAGCTTGGCCAAAATGCCCCAATATTTGGGGCTATTTTTTTATACGGCAATCGGGAATCGAATGCAGTAACTTCGCAAATCAAAAATCTTCGATTGCCGATTGCCGATTGCCGATTGCCGATTGCCGATTGCCGATTGCCGATTGCCGATTGTCAATTGATCACATCTACAAAATCAGGAAATTCATCTGCCCTGAAGTTATTGCTGAATCTTAATTGCGTCCGTTGAATCTTTTGTTTTGTCTTTTGGATCATTTGAGATAATATATCCACACATTCTCTTATTGCAGTTTCAAAATACTCACTATGCTTTTTTACAAAATGGTTTTTGCCTGGCATCGTAAGTTGTATTTCGCAATAATCATTTCCGGGATTGGATGATGATCCTTTGTACAAAACTACATTTGCACCGATCAACTGGTCACATTTAATGCCACTTACTTTTTCTCTTATTAAGTTTTCCAAAGCCTCACTGCTTTTGAAACCAAGGGATTGAATTATTATGTTCATGGGTCACATTTTTGGTTGAATAAATTATTTTTCATCATAGAAAAGTTCATTCCTGAATTTTCCATTTTCTACCAATCTTACCAAATAAGCTACTCTATTAGTTTGTGCAACTTTTACTTGTTTTATATCATATACATTGGGTCCATACTTTGTTTTTATGTCTTTGATCACCTGCTCAGGTATAAAATTGCTCAATAATGGTGTATAGGCAGGAATGTCTTTTTCTTTTATAACAACGGGTTCCTTTTTATCTGCCGTGCTTTTACCTGGTGAAACAAGATTTCTATCTGTTGATGGTATATTCACTGTTGTCCTCATACCAGGATTTGCAATGGCAGGGGCCGGTGGCGTTGCATTGTTTGTAGCAACAGGCGGATTCGGATTTGGTGCCGGGGCGGGTTCAGGATTAACTGGTGGAGCCGAAGGCTTCGACACAGTTTCAACAGTTGTAGTGATCGCTGCCCCATTACTTGTAATTGTTGTATAACGTTGAACATTTGCACCGTTGGTAACTGTTGTATTAGTAACGGTTCCGTCCGGGCTACTGCTTAAAAAAACACCTTTCTCTACAAGGGGATTAGGCGTTGCTATATTATTGATAGAGTTACTATTACCGGAATAGCTGATGATCGTGCCCGGGTTACCTGCAGGATTAACACCGGAATTACTTCCCAATGTACCATTGCTTGGTAATGTATTGTTGCTTTTTGGAGCTGCTTTTTCTACAACCGGGGGATTTTGCGCTTCAACACATAATGATAGCATTATTACACCGATTAATATGATTGACTTTTTCATGATCTTTATTTTAAATGAATATCGATACACTATGAAGTACAATTCATGTGCCGTCGCTTTTACGAGGAGAAACTGTGCATTTTTGGGAAATTATTTCAGCAGTCGGGGTGTACTGTGAAAGCTTTTCTATTTGGATTCTGTATATCCCGCCAGGTCAAAATACTTGTCTACATTATCCATCCTTCGGATATCTGAAACAGTTATAGTAGGTTTTGTACCGTTCGAATTTACTACTGTAAAATCCATTACCACCCTGTTATCAACAATAATGGGTTGCACGCCTAAAAAAGAATAATTATTTATAAATGAATTACTGTAGTTGATACTACCAAGACATTCTGCCGATGTTATGTTTGTTTTATCAGTACCACTAAGATCTGCCTTGTACCTGAAACAAAGTTCATTATTTACGGCGTAGCCAATGCTATTGGAATTGATAAACTTATAAGCAGTGGCTGTTTTTAAACTATCCGCTTCATAAGTCAGTTTATCTGCATCGAGCCTATAACTTTTATTTGCTTTAAGATCGTCGATGAAAATTTTTTGTGAAATTTTATTTCCATCCGGTATGTATAGAATAACTGCAATTCTTTGTTGATCGAAAACGACAGTCATTGAATCGGTATTGGTATCTGTACCTCCCAATACCCCTAGTTTATATTTTGCAATCCCAATAAAGTTACCCTGTGCAAAACTGATATTGCAAATCAACAGCAAAACCAACATGCTCATTAATTGTCTGATCATTTGTCTTCTCCTTTACAATTGGCCGGCGATGTTAATTAATTTTAGCAATGTAAATTACCGACACACTGCATTTAAACGCATCAACCGTTTATCAAATTTACATAGTATCCCTATTATTTTAAGTCTACATTGTTAAATAAATCTACAACTATGTTACAAAGATCTTTATTCTATGCATTTTTATTCTTTTCCCTCTCATCTTCTGCACAGCAATTCAAATATGATAACGTTGCTTTTAAAACAGTAAGCCCCGATGAACTTTGTGCCGCATTGGAAAAAAATAAAGGTTATCTCCTGCTTGATGTTCGTTCAAGTGGCGAGAACAATGATACTTCTCAATTTACAGGACTCAATATCGGCCATTTAAAAGGAGCATTAAATATAAATGTCCGTGAACTGGGCACAAGGCTTTCTGAAATAAACGCTTATAAGAATCAGCCCGTATTTGTTTATTGTTCACACAGCCAGCGGAGCCGCAGGGCAAGTAAAATGCTTGTTGACAGTGGCTTTACAAATGTTTATAATATCAATGGAGGTCTCACCTCAATTTATTATACAAATGCTGTTGAAAAAGGTTGTCTTCAATCATTGGTTCAAACGAATAATAAGTACGAGGTCATTTCCGCTATCGAACTTTGCGGAAAGTTGTCATCAAAGAAAAGCAATGTATTGGTATTGGACGTGAGATACGATTCTGCATTCAAACACATCAGCAAGGATGCACAGGATAATGCATACGGCATTATAAAAAACTCCATGCATATTTCATTTGCTGATCTGCCCGATAAATGGCAAACCATTCCAATGGATAAAGACATTGTTTTAACCGATCTTGATGCTACTGATGCTTCAAAAGCTGCAACTTTACTCACCCAAAAAGGTTTTAAAAAAGTATCTGTGCTGATTGAAGGCATTGATCGCTGGGTAAATACCGATATCAATGACCTCAGCTGTAAAAATGATTGGTATGTATCGTCGTCGTCATATCGTATAATTCCAACAAAAGAATTTGGCCGTGAAGCAAACAAAGATCATTTGTTGCTTGATATACGAGAAGCTGCTGTTTTCAATAATACACATAAAGACGAGTTCAGAAATATTGGGCGCCTGAAAAATGCAGTTAATATCCCGCTTGCTGAAATTTCCAATCGTGTTGCAGAACTTGATAAATACAAAAACAAAGACATTATTATTTATGGCTTTGGAGGTGGGCGTGACAGTTATGAAGCAGCAGATATTCTTAAAAAGAACGGTTTCACAAAAATAAATATACTTGCCAGTGGCATTTTCGATGTACGCTGGACAGCAGCGAATATCAAAGGACAGGAATACCTGAAAGAATTTGTAGTTGATGTGCCGGAAGTAAACAGGTAAGTTCTGTAAATTGACAAGGTTGACTGGTTAAAAAAGTTGAAAAGGCTACGATCTTTATTAACCAGGAGCCAGGTTGCTTCGTCCCTCGTAATGACGTCTATTGGCGAACTCTGACCCTGGTGAACATTATCCCAAATTCAGATTATTGCTATTTTTTTTCATACATTTAGTAGTTAATTCAAACTTACTTGTATGAAAAAAATCTACTTAATTATCTTCTCAAATATTTTCTTAATTACAGCATCTTTTGCACAGGCACTTACAGTAACAGCAGTTCCCTCTGCGGCAAGTTGTGCGCAGGGCAACAATGGATCTGTAACAATCAACTGTACAGGCGGCACGCCTCCATATATGTATACTTTGGATGGAAGCACTTACCAATCTTCAAATGTATTCACAGGGTTCCAGGCAAATTTTTACATAGCGGGTGTACTGGATGCTGCTTCTAACTGGGAATCTGTAACATTTACGATCGCAGATGGAGATTCTTTGCACGCATCTCCTGTCATCATTCCTCCATCATGTACAGGCAGCCAGGATGCAATGATAAGTTTCACTTTCGCAGACGGTGTTGGGCCATGGACGGTAAGCAATGTTAACTGGGGATCAGGCTCTACTATGGGAACACCGGCAGATGGATGGTGGGGCATCAATCCTCCCGGGAACTATGATTTCAGGGTCATCGACCAGGATGGTTGTGTGGGACGTGTAGTTACTACTATTCCTGATGGTATTGCTGCGGCTACACATGCGGGTGATGATGCGGCAATTTGTTCGGGTGGTACAATACAGCTTTCAGGATCGGGCAATGGAACGATGCTTTCTCCTCATTACGAATGGTCACCTTCTAACGGACTAGATTATCCAAGTACTGCCAATCCAATTGCTGCTCCGGCAGTAACTACCACGTATACATTGACGACTAAGAACCAATGGTTTGCTTCTAATATTACTTGTGTAACATCAGATGTTGTAACAATTACAGTAGTAGATGTGCAAACACCGGTAGTTGTGGTAAACGATCCTACACTATCCGTTTCAAATCCGCAGGCATCAGTTACTTATACCTGGCAACAATTAAATGGAAATACATGGGATGATATTGCAACAGGCACAAGCTATACTCCAACTTCCAACCATGAATACAGGGTTAAAGCCTCCAGCGGCTCATGTGAAAATTATTCAGCTTCACAAACTGCGGGAAGAATGGCTGGTACAAATGCATTTGGTATCGCTTTATTCCCTAATCCAACAGCAAACGTACTTAACCTTTATGACCTTAAGCCTGAATACAACTGGCAAACACTTGACATTATAAATGCACAGGGATTAAGGGTTATACCAACTACCGGTATCAGGAACATGACAAGTTTTTCTACAAACATTTCCCGCTTAAATAGTGGTATTTATATTGTAAAACTTACAAAGGCTGATGGCGGAACTGCTGAGATAAGATTTATAAAACAATAAATAATCATCTTCATAATAAAAAGGGATACCAATTGAATTTGTATCCCTTTTTATTTATAAAGCTCTAAGTAAAACTGATTTCTGCATCGCCACCAACAGGAAATCCCTGGCACACAAGTACCCTACCCTTTGCAACTTCATCGTCTGTTAGTACTTCATTATAAGCCATCCATATTTTTCCTTTAGTACATGTAGCTACACAACTCCCACAGCGCCCCGCTTCGCAACTGTATGGCAATTCAATTTTATTTTTTTTAGCAGTAGCAAGAATGGAATATGGATATTGAACTTCCAGTTTATATTCCTTGTTGTTAATATTGATCGTAACATTATGAAGACCTGTATCTGGTGATGTTGGAATAATAAGCCTGGGAAGCGTAATGAAATTCTCTTTAAATATATTTTTTGCAGGCACACGTTCCAGTAGTGTGATATTGATCATGCGCATATATTCAAATGGTCCACACATATAATACAATGCATGTTGTGCCGGAACAGATAAATATTCACTCATCAATTGTTCCAGTAACCATTTGCTTAGCCTGCTGCGATATACATCCAGGATATTGCTGAATAAAAAATGAATGGCAAACCTGTTACCATATTTTATTTGTAACGCTTTAAGTTGCTGGTGAAAGATGCAGTCTGCTTCATTCCTGTAACTATATATCAAAACGACCTTTGCTTCACTGGTTGCCAGGATTGTTTTCAGCATAGAAAAACAAGGCGTAATGCCACTGCCTGCTGCTATGAAAAAATACTGTTTTGTTTGATCTATATTACCCGGAAGTAAAAATAAACCACTGATCCCTGATGAATAAAGTATATCACCAACTTTTACATGTGAAATAAGAAAGCGGGAAAATTCTCCGTTGTCAACTTTCTTTACCGTGAAACTAAACGGCTCTCCCATTACTGCTGCAGAAGAAATAGAATAAGAACGCCGTTTCTCCCCATGCTTTGTATAAAATACGAGTGTGATAAACTGTCCTGGCCTGTATACCGGTTGCCAATCATCTAAAAAACCGAGTACAAAAGTTTTGGCATTTGCAGTTTCAGCGATGATGTTTATAATCTTTACTCTCTTTATTATTGAATTGGAGTCATTCATGCGCAGTATTAAGTTGACAGGTTGATAAAGTTGACAGGTTAACAAGTTAACTTATCAACCTGTTAACCTGTCAACTTGTTAACTCGTCTTTACAAATGAAAACATTATCAAGCCCCGATCTTTTCATTCACGATCTTCAAGATCTCCGCTTCCAGGGCAATCGTTTTATTCTCTATCTCCTTGCCTTTTGCAATAATATCTGCAACAAAGGCCTTATCATCATAATCTGCAGTATTGATGCGAACGTTCATGAAAGCGCCCATTACAGCAGAACGTGCGCACAAAGCGCCTACGCCTGCATCAGAAACAGAATTAGGATTGCCTGTTGCTGCCATTGCTTTGATCACCTCCATACTATTGTATGCTGTCTGCATTACTTTGAATGGAATTTCAATGGCATATCTTGTCGCATCCTGTATCGCTTTATTGCGCAGCAGTTTTTCATCGTCATTGCTTTTTGGCAATCCAAATGCACTCAGTATCTGGTTAAATGCACGGGTATCAGCATCCACTAAATTCAACAATTCAGTTTTATACTGCTCTCCTTTATCTGCCCAGTTGCCGAATTCTTCCCAGCGTTCGTCCCAACCTTTTTTATGCGAGGAAAGATTGGCCACCATGGTTGCAAGCGAAACGCCTAATGAACCAATATAAGCTGATATCGAACCGCCACCTGGTGCAGGACTTTCACTTGCAGTTTCATCGGCAAAATCCGACAATGTCATGCTGATAAGTTTACTATCCGCTTTATTGGCAAGCATATATTCAATGATCCTTTCCTCAGGCTTAAATGGCCCCAATTCATCAAGCCCCATCGATTTAATGGCGATCTTGATCAATTCCTTTTCACTTACACCGGTAGAGCGTTGTTGCTTTTTCAAAAAGTATTTTCCTGCATCGGTCATTGCTTTTAATGGTATTAAACCTACAAGCTCACTACCGGTTACCCTTATGCCACGGGCATCTGCCTTTTTACAAACTTCATCAAAGGCAATGTGTACGGGCGTAATGTTGATATTGGTAAGGTTGATGGATATCTGCGCAATACCATATTCCTCTATGAACCATCCAATGGCTTTTACTGATTTTAAACTGCCTGGAATATTCACCGGTTTTCCATTTGCATCCAATACTTTTTTCCCATTCTCCATTTTTACCCTTCCTGCTTCACGCACATCAAATGCAATAGCATTGGCACGGCGTGTAGACGTTGTATTAAGGTTTACATTATATGCAACCAAAAAATCACGGGCACCAATTACGGTAGCACCACGCTTTGCATCAAAAGCAGCAGGACCAAAATCAGGTTTCCACTCCGGTAAAAGTATCTTTTTTGAAAAACCTTCATACTCACCTGCACGGATCACAGATAGATTGCTGCGTTCTTTATTCGGCTGGGCAGCTTCATATAAATAAACCGGGAGCATCAACTCTTCTCCTACTCTCTTTGCAAGTTTTTGTGCATACACAGCCGTTTCTTCCATACTGATGTTGGCGATCGGTATCAATGGACAAACGTCCGTTGCACCCATGCGTGGATGTTCTCCTTTGTGTTTGCTCATGTCGATTAATTCGCCGGCTTTCTTAATGCAACGAAATGCGGCTTCAATCACATTTTCCGGCGCTCCAACCATGGTTACTACTGTACGATTGGTTGCTTTACCCGGATCTACATTCAATAAGCGAACGCCTTCAACTGTTTCTATTTCTGCAGTTATCTGATTGATGATATTAAGGTCAACGCCTTCTGAAAAATTGGGAACACATTCTATTAGTTGCATATGGTGATTATTTTTTTGATTCTATAATTGTGCGGTATTCAGATTCCAGAAATCAACTTCGTTAAATAATTAAAAATTAAGAATTAAAAATTAATTGGTTTGTTGTTTTTGGTTGCTATTAGTATAGCAGTTAGTATTTTTTTTATTTCTTCTGAATCTTTTATAAACGAGGTACATAATTTATTTTCGATCATTCCACTATCTCTAAGTAGCCTCAACCAGTATGATGTTTCGCGTGCTTCTTTATATGCAATACTCAATTTATGAATAAAATCTGCCTTAGATTGTGCTCCTATTGCTTCTTCCACATTAGCGCCGATAGAAGTGCCGGCCCTCAAAAGTTGCGCTATTAAATCCCGTTCTGCTTTTTGCTTTTTCAGGTGTGCATGTAATTTTATTATTCTTAAGCCAAATGCATACGATTTTTCTAAAATTAAATTCTGCTTTTGCATTGCATGAAGTTTTGTCCCAAAAGTTAAAAACCTCATATTTATAATATCTATATATTCACTAATCTTTATTTAGCTTAACTAAATATTTTCCACCATTAATTTTTAATTCTTAATTTTTAATTAATAAACTCCCCATTTATCATAACCCTCTCTACCAAATTGTTTCCAAATGAATAAGGCAAATATGCCAGTGATGGAATTTGTTTCGTAAAAATAAGATTTGCTTTTTTTCCAATAGTGATGCTACCAAGTTCTTTTTCCAATTCCATAGCGTAAGCACCATTGATGGTTGCTGCATTGATCGCTTCTTCAGGAAGCATCTTCATTTGTATACAACTCAATGCAACTACAAAGTTCATGTTTCCACTTGGTGATGAACCGGGATTAAAATCTGTTGCCAATGCGATGGCCGTTCCAGCATCAATTAATTGCCGTGCTGGTTGATAAGCCATGCGTAAAAAAAATGCTGCGGTTGGCAAAAGCGTTCCAATGGTTGATGATGATGCGATATTTTTAACATCATCATCAGTCATTGTTTCCAAATGATCTACTGAAACTGCATTTAGTTTTATTGCTGTTTCAATGCCGCCAATACTATTTAATTGGTTAACATGAAGCTTCGGTTTTAATCCGTAAGCGGCGCCTGCTTTACAAATGGTTTCCATTTCAGCCGGGGAGAAAAATCCTGTTTCACAAAATACATCAATATAGTCTGCAAGTTTTTCCGTAGCTACCACAGGCAACATATCATTTATAATGCTATTGATATACCCTTCGTGATTTTCTTTGTATTCAGTTGGAAAAGTATGAGCAGCTAAAAAAGTTGCTTTGATTGACAGTGATGATCGTTCTTTCAGCTTCTTAATTACACGCAACATTTTCAACTCTCCTTCTACCGTAAGCCCGTAGCCGCTTTTTATTTCGATGGCACCAGTACCAAGTTTACTTACTTCTTCAATTCGTTTCCAGGCATTGTTAAAAAGTTCTTCTTCACTTGCTTCGTTCAATTTCCTGGCTGAATTTAAAATACCGCCACCTTTGGCGGCGATCTCTGCATAGCTTATACCTTTTATCTTATCTATAAATTCTTCTTCCCTGCTTTTCGCAAAAACAATATGCGTATGGCTATCGCACCATGCAGGTAAAATGAATTGTCCCGAAGCATCAATAACACGTTTTGGTAAATCGGGAACTTTTATTTCCAGCTCATACATACGGCCATAATCTGCAATAATGCCATCTTCAATAAGCAGAAATGCATTTTCAATAACAGGCAGTTCTGCCAGTATATTGCCACGAAGCAAGGTTGTTGTTTCACGAACATTTACAAGTTGAGCAATATTTATTATGAGTTGTGTCATCAATTAATTTTTCCAGTTGATCTTTATCTTAAATCGTTTTAATTCTTTTTTGAGATTATGATTATTATCATGTGTGGCTGAAAAGAAAAATAAATAGAGTGGATCTTTCACATCCTTTACCGCTATCTCTTTCCCGGCAGCATAGTCGTAGAATTGTTTTATTGTTTTGGTTCCTGTAACATCGTCCCCGTCTTTGAAAATGTCTTTATCAAAACGATATGATTCATCTTTGGGATCATAATACCAATACGCCCATCCCTCGTCATTCATGATCATTTCCTGGTTGGGGTTAAAAGCATTCTCTGCCATTACCATTGATGTTATTTCAGCAAAGCCTGGTATCATATCATTGTTGCTTGTTTTATAAATACTGTCTTTGAATGAAGCAAAAAGGTAAACACCTTCCAGTTGCGTAAGCTTCACCAGTATTTTAAAAGGAGATTTGTTCAATACAATATCCCCCATAATTCCGGGGCTTATTGTATTACCATCCTGTATAATACTTATTTCGAAATTTCCCTTTTGTGCTTCACATATGCGCAGCATGTGAAAGAAAAAAAAGAATAATAAACCAGCTTTAAGTTTCATTTTCAATTATAAATTTTCAAATACAGTTTTTCCAAATGCTTCCAGCCCGGGATCCCTTGCTCCCATCAATAACAAAACACAATCTTTTGTGAGATGTGGCCTTGCTGTTTCCAAAAAATGGTTCCTGTCCTCAACAAAAAAAGCATTTTTACCAAGCGATTTTATTTCAACAATAAGATCATTGGCAGAAATATCTTTTACAGCAGTTCCTCCTGCATAAAATATTTCACTCATCCATATTTCATCTTCAGGTCTTAATACTGCAGCAATATCATGAATGAAATCATTCTTTAAAAAACGTGTTGGCCCATAACCATGCGGCTGGAACCATGCAACAACTTTTGGTGCTATCGGCTGACAGGCAGCGATAGACGATGCACATTTCACCGGGTTGTGTGCGTAATCATCTATTATATAAACACCATGCTTCATTCCAAGCAATTGATGACGGCGGTAAATACCTTCATAATTTTTTAATGCAGCGGCACAGGTCTTCATATCAACGCCAACCTGGTTTGCCACTGCAACAGCTGCCAATGCATTTTCCATATTGTGGCTGCCGACTGTGTTTAGCGTAAAATCAACGCCATTGATCATAAAGGAAATGGCCATCCCATTTTGAGAAAAATTCACAGCTTTATATCCAGCATCAGAATCTGCTGAAAGTTCAAAATCATTGTTGGCACTTACTGATAATTGTTTTGCCAAAGCATTGGAGCGATTCACCACAAACAATTGCTGGGTATTTTTTTTAAACGTAGAAAAAATATCCATCAGCTCATCGATCTCCTGGTGATCTTTATCAATGTTAAGCAACAATCCTACTTCGGGATAATATTGCACGATGCTGCCATCACTTTCATCTGCTTCTATCACCAGCCAGTCACCACTGCCAACTTTTGCATTACCGATCTTTCCTTCTTTAATAATACTTGTGAGCCCGGCGCCACTGATGATGCTTGGATGAAGGCCTGCGGTTTGTAATATATCAAACAGCATGGCACTGGTTGTGCTTTTACCGGATGTGCCACCAACAGCAATTGTTTTTTTACTCTTTGCAATAAGCGCCAGCAACTCACTTCTCTTTATAATAGGAATTGATAATGATTTTGCTTTTTGCACTTCCGGAACAGTATCTTCCACTGCTGTTGAAACAACAACAAGATCTGTATCAGCAGTAATGCCTTCCCCGTTTTGTAAAAAACATTTTATGCCTGCCGCTTCCAGTTTTTGCTTTGTATCATTTGGTTGGCCGGGTAAAAAATAACGGTCACTCCCACTCACTGCAATGCCGGTACCTGCAAGGTATTGGGCGATGGCGCTCATACCTGTTCCGGCTACACCAATAAAAAAAGCATTTTTAAAATCCCTTACCGATTCGATCATTTTTTTGTTGTTTCTATTTTGAATGGATGTGCTTCTGTATTAAATACTACTTTATCAAGGTCAAGTGCAGTTGTTGGTGCAAATAATAACCATGCGTATTTTAAAGTTTCAGCAAAGAAAAAACTTTCCATTGAATTTGCCTGCTCAAATGTTCTTACATCTTTCAATGCTGCAAAGGCTGTTTCTGTTTTACAATGCGATAGTATATCTTCTATCATGCGTTTTCCTTTCCACAAATAATCATAATGATCCGTTGCCCTGTATAAATAAAAACAGCTTTCAATATTTTCAGGGCGTAAAATATAATACGCACTCGAAACAGAATCTGTTTTATAATTATACTCTTCCGGTTCCATATTGAAGCGTACCCACATGTGCATGTTGGCATCCTGTATATGTTTTGCCGTTTCCACATCACCTGCATAAGCACACAAGCCAGCATAAAAAGCATCCAATGCACCATATATCGTTGCTGTTTGTTTGCCCGTATTCATATTTACATGGCGTAGGAACCAGCCATAACCAGTTTTGTCTATCAAGTATTTTTTTATAGCTGCATTGTGTTTATCAAAAGCTATTTTAAAATCTTTGTCGCCAAATAACAGCCAGCTTTTATACAGGTATTCATAATAAGAATCGATATAACCGCTGATATGAGATTCTTTACCGGTCCATTTCCCGGTAATAACATTGATTTGTTCGCCCACAAGATCAATCTTACTACGCCGCTTATAAACCTGCATGATGGCTTTTTTTGCAGCATTGTAATATTTATGATCGCCTGTAAGTTTTGAGAGCTTGCCAAATTCCATCATTAAAGAACCGATCTCAGCAGGATTATTGGCTGAATCCCTTATTTTCCCTGTCTGGAGATGAACATACCGGTATGGCATACCCGTAGGCGTATTGAATGCGGGCATCATCCTGTTAGCAAGATCTTTTGCCATTGAAAGAAATTTAGGATCGCCATCTAATTCATAAGCAGTTATTAACCCGGCAAGAATACGGATGGTAACTTCAAAAACCTGTATCTCATTATCAACATCAAAATTTAGTTTTGAAAGTATCAGTTCTTTGGCTTCCCTGGCTTCTTCAGTAAGTCCCATCATAGTAAAAGTATCGAAGGCGTCAACGGGTGTCATCAACATAGAATGCTTATACCACAATCTTGAGGTTTTTGTGAGTGGCTTCAGGTCGTCCGCTTCCCAGGCATATTGTTTATACCCTTGCCAGGCATGTTGGGTAGCTGCTTTTATCTTAATACAAAGTTCCGCCTTCATCTCGTCAGTGAATTTCGCAACTTTTCCCTGGGCATATATAGCAGAATGGTCGGCAAGCATACAAATAACAAAAAAGAGATGGCGTAATTTCATGCTCAGTAATTGAGACGCTAATTTACAGTATAGAAATGTAAAATGTAAAATGCAAAATATTAAATGTAAAAGTGTCCCCACTGCAGGACTTTTACATTTTACATTCAATATTTTACATTTATATATTTGACATTGTTTAACATTCATACTAAATCCTCACAATATGAAAATTCGTTTATTGGCTGAACCTAAAAGACAAAACATGAAATCTTTGTTATCAACAATCACCGCCATCGTATTATTTGTATCGTGTGCACAAACACAGACCAATAAGCCCGGTATTCCAACGGGCTCAAAGCAAGCCGGCAAAAATGAAGCTGTTGCTACGTTTGCAGAAGGTTGTTTCTGGCATGCAGAAATTGTTTTTCAAAGTCTCGTGGGTGTGAGAGACGCTGTATCGGGTTATGCAGGCGGCAAAGACACTGATCCTACATACGAATCTGTTGCAAGCGGCGAAACGGGCCACGCAGAAACTGTAAATGTATATTATGATCCATCAAAAATTTCTTACGAAACACTGGTTGCAGCTTTTTTTGCAAGTATGGACCCTACCACGCTTAACAGGCAGGGAAATGATGCGGGTACAGAATACCGTTCTATTGCATTTTACAGGAATGAGAAAGAAAAACAAATTGTAGAGGCTGAGATCGCACGCATTAATGCTTCAAAAAAATATGCTTCAAAGGTTGTAACCGAAGTGGTTCCTTTTACGAAGTTTTACCCGGCGGAAGATTATCACCAGGAGTATATTCTCAATCATCCGGATAATAGTTATGTACAGCATGTATCTATGCCGGATTTTATAGCGTTTAAGAAGAATTTTAAAGGACCGTTCAAAAATTAGTTGAGCGGTTGATAAGTTGACGTTGTTGATAAAGGGTGATCTTTTCAACTTTATCTACTCTATTAACCTGTCAACTTTTTTTAACCCTTTCAACTTATCAACTTTTATTCAGCGCTTTATCCATCTGGTTCCCCAAAAAATATCCAAAGCCGGCACCCAGTACAGCTCCTACTAATAACCAATATGAAGCACCACCTATTGCAAGCCAGGCGATCAGTAGGGCCAGTACAATACAAAAGATAATTGCTGCTGGTTTCGCAGATCCGGTTTTCTTTTTATGAGGAATAAAATCTTTGTGGGGATGTTTGTGAGGATCTCTTTTTTTTGATTCAGGCATGGCAGGGAGTTTTGAGTTATGAATGCTGAGTCCCGGGCTGTTAGTTCTTAAAGGTACTGCTTCAGTTCGTAATTCAATATTCCATGTTGCTTGTTCGATGTTCTAACAATGCTTCGTCCAGCCCAAAAGAATAATGAACAAGGAATATCGAACAAGGAAGTTGATAAATTCGATCATGTAATTGCCTTTAATTCCTTAAGATAATCATACTGCAGATCTTCATGCATCGTATCAATAGCCGCTTTTATTTTTTTTATTTGCGATGCATAAATGTTCGATAGTTGCGTGCTTTTCTCAATGGCCAGGCCCGAAGCTTTGATGCTGCTGCAATAATGCATTAATAAAGTTGCTTCCGTTGTTTTTAAGCCGCTGTATTTAATGTACCTGTTTATGGAACGTAAAATTTTTCTCAGGTTCTTTTTAGCAATGTAAAGGCTTTTGATATTTAATTCAAGAAAAGCAATATCAACCTCAGCTTTTACACTTTCAACATAACCGGCTTCATTGCTTTCTTCGAACAGCAGATAGGTCAGCAATTCTTTATTTTCCTTTTTAAATCTTGCAAGCCTGAGGCATAGTCCCAATAAAACGGATTGCGGTTGTAACTCCAGCTCTGTTTTGATCTCTTTCAATGAAGCGGCTCTCATCAAGTATTTGCATTAGTTTGATCAAATGTAAACAGAACATTGAACATCGAACGTTGAATATTGAAAATTCATTAAAGAAACAGAAGTATGGAAGAGGTTACAAAACGAAAAAAACCTTCTGATAGAAGGTTTTCCATAGATGGTTTTTCTATTAACAAGTAACGGTTTTTTTGGACTTTAAAGCGGGTTGCTTTATTTCTTTTTTAAGGCACTCTAAGTTACAACATTGAAAAAAGGTATTTGTAGTTTCGTTTATAAATCACGTGTAGTAAAACCATGATTTATTAAAAAGAAAAAACCTTCGTTAGGTTCGAAGGTCTTTCACAGATTATTAATTTTTCACCGATAGTTGGACTACGGTTTTTGACAGGATAGTAATTCGATACGATATTGGATCTTCAAATCAGTTTTTTCTAACAGGATAGCATTTCTAAAAAATATTGGATGCTAAATCAGTTTTTTCTTAAGGATAGTAATTCGATACGATATTGGATCCTTAATTGGTTTCTAACAGGATGGTAATTCTAAACGATAATTGGATAAGGTGAATCAGGTGTTTTGTTCTTCAGAGGTATTGGAGGATTACAGTACAAAGATAAAATGCGGTTGCCCGCTTTTTTGTAGCGAGCTAAGTCAATACTTTGTAGTAATAATTCGACGCTGTAAAAGTTAGGTTAAATACAGGGGAAAAACGGGTAAACTTACTACGTAAATAGCGCAAAATGAGGGTTAAAAACAGGCAACGAAATGAGAGGGAAAATAGTATTTATTAGGTGATAAATTTTTGCCACTGGTTCACTGATTTTTTTCGCCACGAATTGCACTAATCACAAACAATTTCATTAATTCGTGCAATTCGTGGCGAAAAAAAAAATGCCACTCATCTATTGATCTTTTTTCAGAAACCTACAAATCGCATTTAAAAAAAATCAGTGAATCAGTGGCAATGAATTAAAGCCTGTTATATTTTAATGAACTGCTTTCTTGGTTTTATTGTTTGGAATATTCATTTCAATATCAGTTGCAAAAACAAACAAATTTATATCGCGTATATCCTGCTCAGTGATGGTGTCATTGATATCAGTTAAATGACGGCGGATCTTATTGTACGTTGCTTCATCTTTATAAGATTTTAAAGATGTCCAATTGATAAGCGGCTCAAGCTGTTTTTTTTGGTTCACCATCACTTTGAAATTTAGGGAGTAATATTACGAAATCAGTACCAAAACCAAACAGGCATGTGAAAAAATATTCTAATGGTAACATTGGAATGGCTCAGAATCAGTATTTTGGCCTATTATCGGCCTACAGCCATCATTTCACAATTTATGCACATGAAAAAAACTTCCCTGCTTTTAAGCCTTTTATGTCTTTTTACTGCTCAGTCAATTTTTGGACAGGTAATTAGTTCCCCACAAATAGATTCACTTGTAGAAAAAACGCTCCGGGTATTTGATGTTCCGGGTATTGCGGTTGCCGTGGTCAAGGATGGAAAAGTGATCCATTCCAAAGGCTATGGTGTACGCTCTCTCAATACAAATCAAAAAGTGGATGAGAACACGCTCTTTGGAATTGCATCCAACAGCAAGGCTTTTACAAGCACTGCACTTGGTATGCTGATAGATGAAGGGAAATTAAAATGGGATGATAAGGTGACTGATTATATTCCTGAATTTAAATTGTACGATCCTTATGTGAGCGATGCATTTACCATTCGCGACCTGCTCACACACAGGAGTGGTCTTGGCCTCGGCGCAGGCGACCTGATGTTCTTTCCGGATTCAAATGATTTTACCATCAAAGAAATTATTCATAATCTCAGGTATTTAAAACAGGTATCAAGTTTCCGGACAAAATTTGATTATGACAATTTATTATACATGGTTGCCGGCGAAGTGATTGCCCGCGTTTCGGGAATGAGCTGGAGCGATTTCATTGAAACACGCATCATGCAACCGCTCAACATGAGATCCAGCGCCGGTGATTTCAGGAGATTAAAAGATAAAAGCAACGTAGTTGATCCGCATTGCCCTGTAGACGGAAAAGTGAAAGTGATACGCCGCGACTGGAGCCCCAATGCCGCAGCTGCAGGTGGTATTTACAGCAACCTCACAGATATGTGCAAATGGGTTATTATGCAAATGAACGATGGTAAATACGGCGACAACCTTTCAAAAAAATTATTCAGTGAGGATGTGCATGAAGAAATGTGGACACCCCAAACCATCCTCCCGGTACATGGCCCTTCTCCTTACGATACGCATTTTGCAAGTTATGGATTGGGCTGGTTCCTTTCGGATGTAAAGGGATACAAACAGGTTACCCATACCGGCGGCCTTGCAGGTATTGTTACCCAGGTAACATTGATACCTGAATTAAAACTGGGCATCATTGTTTTTACCAATCAACAATCAGGTGCGGCATTTACAGCTATAACAAATACCATCAAAGACAGTTATTTCGGAATTAAAGGAAAAGACAGGGTGAAGGAGCAACGCGACCGTGTAGACAAGAACGAGGCTAATGCAAAAAAAATTACAGATGAAATGAATAAGGATATTGAAAACCAATTAAAAAACAGTGTTTCAAAAATTGATTTTTCAACTTTTACCGGCACCTATACAGATGCATGGTTTGGGGATGTGATCATTTCAATAAAGAATGGTAAGCTATGGTTTGATTCTAAAAGATCTCCTATGTTCACCGGGGAAATGTTTGCTTATAAGGGCAATAGTTTTGTTGTAAAATGGAACGAACGCAGTTTTGATGCGGACGCATTTGTAAAATTCGATCTTGATAATACAGGCAAGGCATCTGGCATAAAAATGGAAGCCATTTCACCGTTAACCGATTTTAGTTTTGACTTCCAGGACCTGGATTTTAAAAGAAAGAAATAATATGAAAAGATCAATTCAAATCTCCGCCATTGTATTTTTTATATGCCTGTGTTTATTCGGTATGCAACAGAAAACGATTGCACAAAAGGCTGATGTTTATAAAGCAGTTTCAGATAAAATTGAAAAGAAAGATTTTGTATTTGTTGCACAGTCACTAACGCCATTGAGTGGGCCACTCAGGGTACTTACATCTACTTATGATGTAAGGGTTACTGCCGATAGCGTAATCAGTTATCTCCCCTATTTTGGCAAAGCGCAACAAGTCCCATCAACAAGTGAAGATGCCGGAATCATATTTACCTCGACAAAATTTGATTATGTATCAGAAACAGGTAAAAAGAAATCATGGGATGTTACCATCAAATTCAAGGATCAAAGAAATACCAGCACGTTCAGTTTTATTATTTATGATAATGGAGAAGCATCGCTGAATGTGACGAGTATGCTGCGTGATCCTATTTCTTTTCGTGGGCATATAAAACTTTAAGGCCTCTAATGCAAAGAAACATTGGATGCTTTAAAGTTGAATATGAGTAGTTGTGAATTTTTTAATATTCAATATTCAAGTGTTAGTAGTAAATTTTAGCACCGCATTTTCCGTTGAGCATTGAATATTGTACGTTGAATATTGAATATTAAAAAATCACCAATATGATAAGCCTTGTACAAACATCCAACACACAACCTTAAATACTCCCTCTTACTGATATTGAATATAAATTGGTTTAGGTGTAAACTTCAAAAGCTCCTCCGGCGAGTACATAGTCCACCCTTTCACACGAATATCATTTTTATAAAACAATTTGAATCCTGTAAACTGCACAGGTTCTTTATAGATATAACGATCCCAGGTTGATTTTTTGAGGATCTTGCTCCCCCATCCATCCATATCGATCACAACCTGTACTTCGGGTGTTTTTTTGATCTTATCATAGTTGGTGATCATCCCCTGGGTAAAACGATGCACACAAAGCACTTTTGGCGGAAGGTTATTTTCCTTTACAATTTTTGAAAGATAATCTACAGCAAAATTGATATCGTCTTCATTGAAAGTCCCGATCTTAGATCCCGGTACTTCTCCATTCTTTAAAGAAAATTCAGGATCGATTCCCAAATGAACATTCGGTTGTTTTAAATACGCTGCCAGTAAAGGCACTTCATCTTTTACATAACTACCGCCAACCTGTATATCCAAAAACACAACGCCATTAATTTCTTTCGCCCAGCTCATGATCGTATCGATCTGTTTAAAAGGCATACGCAATCTATGTTTGCCATCTTTACCGGCATAACCCTGGGCAGTAACGGCAATATAGTGCAGGCACGGTATTACCGGCGTGGTACTATCAGCAGCTTTCCATCTGTCGACCTCTCCCATTAATTTTTTTATCATCTGGTCCTTTGGCAACTCACCGAGTATACCCATCTTCTTAGAATAAAGATTACCATAGTAAGCAACGATCCTGTTGTAAGGAAGCAAGGCTCCCGGTAACGGATATTGGCCCTTCACCGGCCATTTACCCTTTGTATCATGATTGCTCAGCTCAAGCATACGCCTGTTATAATCAGCCGTATCCAAAGTAGTGGGTGCCGGAGGTATGATTGAATCGGCTTTGACAACAGGAACAGTGTCTGTTTTGTCATTCTTACCGGTAACAGGTTCTTTTGTTTCTCCCGTAACTCCCGGCTTCTCAACAGGAGCAGATTGAGATTCATTACATGCTTGAGCAGCAGTTAAGATCAGCGCAAAAAACAATGTATTGAAAGAAGGTCTTTTTTTCATTTGTGGAATTTTCAGAGACGGTTATTATTAAATATAAAAAATAAAAATATTAATTCTATCTATGCCTGTTACTACTCTACAACGAATGATCTGCTATATAATTGCCCTCAGTTGAATGCTGTAGCTCTAAAACAATTCTATTATAAACTCCTGCTTTTTATTAAATTGAACAGGATCACCTTCTTTTTTATTATAAAATAATTTTGCCAGTGGCGCATTGGGCGATAATAAAAAAATGGTCTCTTCTTCAAAAATAATCTTGCCCAATCCTGCTGCAATGAAGAAAGCGCAATCATTACAACGTATGAACGAACCTGCCACAACCACATCATACAATTGCTCATAATTGATCGTTCCCAAAAATGCCAGTTCCTTTTTGTTTTCTTCGGCCTGTTTTGCAAACATATCTTTCTCCAAATGACTCATCGCTCTTGATGTTTCGTATTTATCACCTGCGCTGCTTTTCTCTTCTTCATTTGCTGCATCCTGTGCATTTTGCATGGCTGTCGCCGTGGTAGCAATACGCTGTTCGATGATGGTAATGGCTTTTTGGAAAAGACGTTTTTTGAAATTGAGCTTTTGTTCAGAGGTCATTAAAGTAATTGCTGTAAGCATGCGGCAAACGGCAATCGTGAATCGGCAATAATTTGCAATTGTTGTAAGCTATTAATATTTATTAAAAGGCAATATTCAAAAACCCGATTCACGATTGCCGATTGCCGGAATTATAAACTTCAAAAATTTTATTACCTCAAATCAGAGTCTTCGTCGCCTTTCCAATCAAATTCCCATTAGAATAAAGCTGCATGGTATACGTGCCCTTCTGAAATTTATCGGAGCTTATTGAAAAAGTAAGATGCTTGTTCTCTCCTTTCGCATATTCAAATTTCACTTTGCAGGAATAAACCTTTGTTCCTTCTTTGGTTTCAAACCTGCCCGATTCCCATGCTGATGCCTGTAACACTTTATTATCGGGCTGCGTCACCACCACTACGATCTCGGTATTACTGAACTGGCTCAAATTATTTTTCACATTGAAGGACCCTACCAACTTATCTACCTGCAAGGCATTGCTGGCTTCCTGCTCTTTGTCGCCCTCTACCATGATACTTATCAGCCGCATATCAGATGCTGTGAATAATGAAGCCGGCATCATATTCTCAACAGGTTGATCATTTTTCAAACCGGCTTGTTTGGCCGGAGCCGGAGCTACAGGTGGTGGCGCTGCTCCATCTTTAGGAACACTTGTCAATTGCTGCAGTACCTGGTGCAATCTTTGATTTTCTGTTTCCACATCTGTATTCCTGTCACGAAGCTGGTTCACTTTTTTCTGCAGCTCACCGATCTTTTGTTTGGCCAGATCGAGGTCTTCTTTTTTTACAGGATTTTTCAGGATGATCGATATGTCGTTGCGAAGTTTATAAAATTCACTAAGCTTTATGTCGAGATCGTTTTTTAAAGAATCAGCATGTGTCCAGGTAGAATCGAGTGTACCAAGATTGGTGATCGTAGCTTCATAGATCTTTTTAAGAGAGTCACGGGTAGCGTTAGTAGCTGCAGTAGAATCTTTAACTACAAACACAGTGCTTTGTTTGTCCTTTGTAAAATTGCTGAAGTTGTATCCCCATGTCCATAGAAGGGCGCAGGATACCAGTATGAGTAAAACAGAAACAACCAGTAAGAGAATTGATTTAGAGTCTTTCATGAATTTTGGTAATAATATCAGCCCGTTCCGTTAATAACTACTTCGAAACGCTTTGATTAACATAAGCACTTATCCAACCAACCTGCCCGTTCTTAACGAGGAAGAATTGTTTCTTTTCATACACACCTTCAAACTGGCGCATTATTTTTAACAACAATGCAGTACCGGCCATGAGTGAACGCTGGTCAAACACCTTGTTCACTTTCTTTACTTCATTTGCAACAGCTGCTTTGTCTACAGATGGATCAGCAATTGTTTTTACAACAGCAGAGTCAGTTAAAGATGCATAATTGTTTAATAATCTTTCGCTGAATTTTTGTACTTCATCATAAGTAACCAACACAACCGGATTATCGATCATTTCCGGCAACATCAACGTTGCTACCGACCATGATATACCTCCACTGAAAGCAATGTTGTCGCTCATGTTATAAGCACCGCTCAGGTTAACCTCGTACACGATCTGATCGTTGGCCTCACCTGCAAGTACACGAAACAATTGCTTATTAAAATTGCTGATACTCTTATCTTCGGCAGCACGTTTGTCGGCTGCATTCGCCACGCTTTTAGTACCCCACGACAATTCAAATAATTTTATGTTCTTTGTATTGCTTGTTGGAAAATATCCACCCTTTGTATTTCCACTTCCGATATCGATAAGGAACGTAGTAAACCTTCTTGACTCAGGAACGATCCCCAAATGTGATAGCCTTGCTTCTTCCGCTGCGTCAACAATGGCAAGCACACGCTGCGGATCATTGACCTTTAATTTAAAAGAGTCCCCAAGATTTTTCACCCAGGACATTTTATCGTCTTTTTCTGCAAGCACTTTTACACCACTACTAACCACTGTAAAGATCTTATCAGGAGCAATGCTGTAGTTGTTCAATGCAGTGTTATACAATCCGCAAAGGCCGGCTAAAGTAGCCTGGAAACTTGCCGGAGTGAATGAAATAAAATCTGTGTTTACAGATGTATCTTTTAAAATATTAAAGTTGCCGCTTTTGGAAAGATTTTTACCAATCTCGAGCAGGCTCATTTTAACACCTTTCGAACCTACTTCAATACCGGCATATACGGTGGAATTGCTATATTTTAATGATAGGCTATTGGTTTGTGCAGCTACAAAAGATAAAAGAGAGAAACAAGCGAAACCCGTTAGCAAAGCCCGCTTTAATGAAACACGTAACATCATATAGGTTATTAAGTATTAAAATTACTTAATTAATCAGAGGTGTTTGGATGAACTGTGGATATGTGGGAAAGTTGTGAGTTATGAGGGTAAATTTTAATTCGTCAGCCCCTAAATAATATTCAATATACAACGTACAATTTTCTATGTTCGGGGACCTCGGGAACATTAAAAATTGTACGTTGTATATTGAACATTTCTTTCTGTGAATCGCCACCAATTTATTAAATCAGTACCACCTTCTCCATCACATCTCCTGCCCTGATATCATCGATCACATCAAGCCCATCTATCACTTTACCAAAGCAGGTGTGTACACCGTCCAAATGCTGAACCCCCTGGCGGTTGTGGCAAATGAAAAATTGAGAACCACCGGTGTTTGGGCCACGGTGGGCCATAGAAATTACGCCACGGTCATGGTATTGTTTTGGCGCTTTTGTTTCGCAATTGATGGTATATCCCGGGCCACCGGCACCATTGCCGATCGGGCATCCACCCTGTATCATAAAATTTGGTATAACGCGATGGAAACTAAGGCCATTATAAAAGCCTTTATTAATTAAAGTTTTAAAATTTTCTACAGCAATTGGGGTTGCATCGTCATACAATTCAAATGTCATTACGCCTTTGTTGGTATGGATCTGTCCTTTTGTAAGTGTTGTTTCGCTCATGTAATTTTCTTTTTTAAAATAAAGTGCGAATGTAGTAAGAAGCAACAAGAAATAAGAAATAAGGAATGTGAAATAAGGAATAAGATGGTCTACACGCTAAGTCTTGCATTTTACTTTCTTATTCCTTATTAATTATTTCTTATTCCTTATTTCTGTCTTTATATTTACCACTTATGAACAAAGGCCGTTTAGAAGCATTCAGCGATGGCGTGATCGCCATCATTATCACGATCATGGTATTGGAAATAAAAGTGCCCCATGAAAAATCGGAACTCAGGGATCTGTTACCACTTGTTCCTGTTTTTTTAAGTTATGTATTAAGCTTCGTATACGTTGGTATTTACTGGAACAACCATCATCATATGTTGCATGCCACAAAGCATGTGAACGGCAGTGTGCTTTGGGCGAACATTCATTTACTCTTCTGGCTCTCACTCATCCCCTTTACAAGCGGCTGGATGGGTGAAAACCATTTCGCAAAATGGCCCGTGATATTGTATGGCGCTAACCTGCTTATGTGTGCAATTGCTTATTCCCTGCTTGCAATCGGCCTCGTAAAACTTCATGGAAAGGATTCAACCATTGCCAGGGCATTGGGAAAGGATTTCAAAGGAAAATTATCGATCGTAATTTATATTCTCGGGCTCGCGGGTTCTTTTATCGATTCAAGGATCGGGTTTGTATTGTATGTTGTTGTTGCGTGTATCTGGTTTATTCCTGATAAACGCATTGAACGAACCATCATAGAAGAACATAAAAATAAGGAATAAGGAATTCGAAATAAGGAATAAGTAAGTAAAGTCATTTAAACATTCGCCTTGGTTTCTTATTCCTTATTAATTATTCCTTATTTTTTCAGGTAAGCCATCTGCCCCAAATGATACCCCTGGTGTGTCGTCCTGTTCAAAATAATATTCAATTTATTACGGTGTGGTTCTTTTTTAAAATCTTCTTCTGAAACAGCACTGTGCCTCGTGAACCATTCTGCAACAGGCATTGCATCTATTTTAGGATATAATGCTGCGTTTACTTTGCTCCAGTATTCCCGCAATTGTTTTACGGTATATATATCCTTGCCTGATCTGTCCGGTGACCTTAGAAAGATATCATCCAGTTCAGGATACATCAACGCTCCAAAACCAAGGAATTTAAATAAACTATCATTCACTGCCGTTAGGTGACCCAATAAATAGCTGCCGGTATTCCTGCCGGGTGCAGTTTCCTGTGCCAGCTCTTCGTCGCTGAGTTTAGCAAGCAATTCATCTAAATTTTTGTTTTGTGTTTTCCATGCCATTAAAGACATTTTCACGAAGAGATCAGGAGTCATTATTATTTGGAGATTTTAGGTGAGGAAATATTCAATATTCAACAAACAATGTTCAATATTCAACGGGGAAAACAAATGATTGTATTTTCCTTGAACATTGAATATGGAGCATTGATTATTGAATATTTATTTGTGCTTTTATTTCGTGTAGAACTTTATCCCGTTAATATACTGCAACTGGTTTCCCGTCTTCCTTCCACCACGATATTCAGGCCTGTCGAATGAAGAATAATAAGTGTAGGAAACATTCCCGATGCTTTTTATCCTGCCGGAAAATGCTTTATCATCATAAGAAGTATAGTAGTTAAGGTTGGTTATTCCAACAGTTCTTAATTTACCACGCAAAGCAGGATTGTCAAATGAAGTAAAATATCCCAATGCGGCCCCTCCTATTTTTGCGATCCTGCCCCTCACCATCGTGTCTTCAAAAGCCTGGTAATAACTAACGAAGTTTGTGCCGATACTTTTTATTTTTCCTTTTAATATTTCATCATCATAAGAAGCATAATAAGTGATCTGCGTTTTACCAATGTATTTTACTTTGCCGCTGAATGCAGGATTGTCATTGGCAGAATAGTATTCGATCCTGCCATTGTAAGGATCCAGCCTGTCGGTATAATCACCATAATTTTCCGTACGAAGATTGTATGGCTCCAGCCCAAACTTACTGATGGTTCCTTTATCCGTAATATTAATGATCACATTGTCATCTGCAGTAACAGCAATACTCTCAAGGTCACCGTTTGTTGCTAAAGTTATTTTTGATATCTGTTGTGTAAATCCAGTCACAACAAAAAAACTAAAAGCAATGGCAAAAATTATCTTTTTCATGATGATCGAAATTTGATGTTAGCATTGGCCAAAGCGGCCTTGTAAGAACAGATCTTTTAATTTATTAATACGGCAAGTTATGATTAAAATCCC
The DNA here is from genome assembly GCA_047601875.1 of Ferruginibacter sp. Lineage (GTDB taxonomy): Bacteria > Bacteroidota > Bacteroidia > Chitinophagales > Chitinophagaceae > Ferruginibacter. The sequence goes on from JASGIL010000001.1 coordinate 5,628,487, forward strand.
GGAAAGCCAGCAGTAAGTAAGCTGCAAGCTATAAGCCCGGTATTAGGCATAGATCGTTTTAGGAAACAAAATCCAACAATTTAAGAGAACAGGCTTGTAGCTTGCAGCTTACAGCTCTTTCATGTTCCAATAATTTTTCATCAGGTCAGATACCCAGGCCGGTTGTTTTATTTCTCCCTTTGCCTGGAATTCTTTGAATACCGGTTTGATATCCAAAACAGCGGTGCCGTCAATGGCATCAAGGTTCCTCACTTTGATCTTCCGCTTATCGTGTTCCACTAATTCTACCGTACACAGGCCGATCCTGTTTGGCCTGTCTTTTTTACGTTGCGCCAGGATGCCGGTTAATGGATATGCCGGGTTCCCTCTTGGCCTTCCGGAAAAAACAATATCTGCTTCATCAACCTTATCAAAATAATAAATGACCTCGAGGTGGGAAAAATCTTCAATATTGTTGAACACTTCATCGGGTATACCAGGTGCCAGTTCAATTTCCGATACTATTGTTGCCCAATCATCATCAATGGGGGTTGTGCGTACATTTTTAACAGTAGCGATGGGCCTTAATATGATGTCCATGATCATGGATGTTTAATTACCCTCCAGTTTTTTGCGGAACTTCTTTTTAAGTGTAAAATTCTTCGTGGGGTCGTTACAGTAATCTAGTACTGTTTTAACAGCAGCCTTCTCTATCAGTGAAGTATTTGCTGCAAGTGTTTTATTTTCAAGGCAGAATTTTACCATTGCCGGTATAAAAAGCGACATCATATCCTTTTCATCATAAAAATCCTGTATGATGCCTGTTAATTCAAGATGATAGTCTTTGGCACCGGGGCCAATTTTATCAAAAACTTTAATGCCCTTTCCCGGTCGTTATCTTTTGCTTTAAATGGAGTTGAAAGCAAAAATGTTGCTGCATTCAATGCAAATGGTTCGGCGGTTTTATAATCAGCAGGCTTATCGAGTTTTATTTCTTCATAAGGATAAATCGATTGTGAAGCAGCATCTATATAACAAGTTAGAAAAATAACAAAAGCGATAAATTTGTTCATATACAATCAGCAGCTGTGAGCTCTTAATTTTTATTTTTTTATTTTTAATTCATTTAGCTTCCAGGTTCACGGCCTGCTTTTTAATAATAATTTTCACACGGACCAATTGTATATATTATATAGTATTCATCGGCTCTTACAGGCCTGTCGAGGCAAATTAAGTTATGACCATCATTTTTAACAACGCCGCCAAATTTTTCCGGGCCTTGTTTTCATAAGTAAGAAATAATGTATCCTTCCTTTGTTCGTATGTGCCGTAAAATATTTCACTTTCACCATCCACGGTCCAGTTGATCTCAAATTTTTTATTCTTCCTTAACCTGAAACTCGATCTTGTGGATCCACCATTATAGCAGGCCTTAAACAATACCTTTCCTTCCAGCCATTCCGATTCAAATTTGATGGGACTTATCTTATATAATATTGCAATAATTAAAATGGCTGCCGGTAAATAATAAAGCCCTCTTAATTTTACTTTTCCCTTCGATTTTTTCCTTCTTTTAATGATAGAAAAAAACTGTGCCACCAGCAACAGGAACAAAACAACGTAAACCGCTTTTATTGCTGCATTTACCGGCAACCCCGGGAAAAATTTATTAAGGTAATAACGAAAACTACTGGTTACAATATAGATAGCGCTTACAGTTGCAGCAAGCACAATTTCCCTTTTTAGTTTAGGATGCTTTGCTAGCGTTTTATTATCCTTTAAAATCATGGTAACGGCTACTTCGCTTAATAATTGGTTTATGGCAAAACGTGAATGTATAGTAAAAAAACGAATAATTAAATAAATGAAAACTTTATTTACTCATAAGTCATTAACGAATGTGCCTGGAATTTTATTTTATCAATACAATCGATCCCCAGGGCTGCAATGATATTTGATCATTTCCATTTAATTCATAAATGGCTCCTGTAAATAAATCTGAATACTTACCCAACTGGTATTTTGAATTCAGTTTAACGATGACAGGCTTATCACTGAAATTAATAACAGGGATCACTTTATCTCCATTCTTTTCTCTTGAAAAAGAAATCACCTGTTCGGGTTTATCGTTAAATATCCTGATCATCTCTCCTCCTGCAGCACCATTCCACAATGCCTGGTTCTTATGTTTTAATGCAAATAATTTTTTATAGAGATCAAAAAAAGGATGTTGCTTCCAGGTGATGGTATCCTTATCAAAAAAAGCAAGTGACCTGTCAAGGCCCGCTTCCTGCCCACTGTATACAAGCGGCATTCCATTTACAACAGCAGCCAATACCATGCATGCCTGCAACCCATCGCCAAAATTTGAAAACTGGTTGCCTTCCCATGAGTTCTTATCATGATTGTCGGTAAAGGTCATCCTGTAGCCATCTTTTGGAAATGTACTTACATCATGCGCCATATACTCAACCAGGCCGGCAATATTTTTTTTACCGGTTGTTACATCACGCATTTTATCCCACAGGCTCCATGAATAGGTCATATCAAAAGCTTTTTTATGCAGGTCACGTGATTCCCATTCAGCCAACATGAATACTGGTTTTATCTTATCAAGTTCTTTGCGTACGTTCTCCCAAAAATCAACCGGTATAAATCCTGCTACATCACAACGATAACCATCAATATCCGCTTCCTTCACCCAATATTTTAAAACATCGGTCATATATTTTCTAAGGCCGGGTTGATCGTAATCAAAATCAATAATGTCTTCCCAGTCATACCATGGCGTTGGTTGAAAATTTCCTTCCGGTGTTTTTGTATACCAATCGGGATGCTGCGTTACAAGCACATTGTCCCATGCAGAATGATTCGCCACCCAATCAATGATCACATGCATGCCCATTGAATGAATTTTATTCACCAGGCGTTTAAGGTCGTCCTTTGTTCCGAATTCGTTGTTTACAGCATAATAATCTTTCACAGAATAATAGCTTCCCATTTTGCCTTTCCTGTTCTTTACACCAATGGGATTGATCGGCATCAGCCAGATGATATCAATGCCCATTTCTTTTAAACGTGGAAGATGCGTTTCAAATGCTTTAAATGTTCCTTCGGCTGTGTATTGCCGTAAGTTTACTTCATAGATGGTTGCGTTCCTGCTCCAGGAAGGATGTTTTATTTCGACGTAATTTTTTGGCTGGTATTGTGGAGGATATACAGAAGCTGTTTTTTTATTTTGGGCACTTGTTGCTGAGAAAAATAATAACCCTGAAAAAATGATTGCTGAGGTGGAGAATATCTTTGCCATAGACAATTTTTAATTGATCAGGCAATGAAGTTATAGAATATCGAACTAGGAACACGGAATTTTGAATCACGAAGAATGCAATCCCTTAAAGATATTTATTTGGTGTTTATTGTTTGGTATTTATTGTTTGGTGTGTTTAACACCAAACAATAAATACCAAATGATTTTACGCTGCTTGTTCCATAAACATAAACTCCCAAAGGTGCCCATCCAGGTCCTCAAAGCCCCAGCCATACATATTTCCATAATCCTGCGGGTTACCGGGCGTATTGCCACCCGCCTGTACGGCATTGTTTACGATCTCATCTACCTGTTGCCTGCTGTCGCGGGAAAGACATATAATTGATTCTGTCATTTTTGTTGCGTCGGCAATTGACTTTTTAGTGAAGTTGCCAAAAAATGTTTCCTTCAAAAGCATTACATAGATCGTATCACTAACGATCATGCATGCTGCCTTTTCATCAGTAAACTGCGGATTGAATTTAAAATCTAGTTTTGAAAAAAATTCCATGGACCTTTCAAGGTTCTTTACCGGCAGGTTTACAAAAATTTGTGTGGCCATAATTTTAATATTTAAAGTTTATGGCACAAAACTATTGTGAATGCTTTTCATCAAGCGGGTGTGAACAGGACAATTAAAGGGGCTATTCCGACAAAAAATAATAGATGGTAATTACAGATCCGCTATATCAAAACTATACTTCAGCCTGGCACTGCCTGTTGATCCCTTCCCATACCAGTAGCGGCAGCGGTACATCGACAACCGCAATTCAGGATCATTCCTTCCTTCTGAAAGTGTAATGTATTTATTTGAAATGCGCATAATGTAATCTTTGCCAACCTGCGTAATATCACTATGGCCACTTGTTGCATCAAAACGAACCCAACCTTGTTTTTTCAAATACGCTTCTGACCATGCATGCAATGGGTTATCGCCTGAATAACCATCAACCAAAATGCCGAAGGTAGATTTTGCAGGTATTTTATTAGCTCTTAATAATGCAACAAAAAGGTCGCTGAAGTCCATGCATTTTCCAAGTCCTGATTCAAGCACTTTCTCTGCACCAATTGCCGGCTTCAATTCATAAATGATATGATCTTTTACATATTGAAATGTTTTCATCACTGTTTCAATATCCGTCTTCTCTTTTAAAGTGGCAGCAACTGCCTGTATTTTGGGATCATCACTTTCAATCGCATTTTCTGCAGTTATATAGGGCGTGAAATCAACTTTTGCAGTATCGCTTTTATTACTGATCGTTCTATAGATCGTAATATTACTTTTCATAACAAGTTTAAAACTTTTCTCTACATCCAAAAATTTGAATTCGGCGTAGGTATTTGAATTGAGTGTATAGATCCTGTCGGGATCGATAGAAAATGAAAGACTGTTTATTGTTTGCCTGTTTTTTATATCTGCAGGAATGATCAGTTTTAGCTTTAACGAATCAAGATGACCTTCTACGTTTACTTTATAGGTGATCTTTAAACTTATTTCTCTCTCATTGGATGACGCATGAAGACTATGATTACCGCTAAAAGAAACAATGATAAAATAAAAGAGAAAAGCAATATAACCCCTGAGGAATTTTAGCTTCATAAACAGTATGGAATTGATTTCGGGTTTAAGATAAAGAAAATAACTACAAATAAAAAGGGGCCAGGATAAAAATCCAGCCCCGCTTTGAAATCCAATATCCTATGAAAAACCGATGTAAAAGTATCAGTAATTATTTCACAAAAAAGTTGTTATGACAAATACGGGACTAAAAGCAAGAAAATAGGGTGAAAACACCCTTTTTTGATTGCAGGTTTGTTACACTTATTAAAGATTATAATTATAGAAAAGGCTATTTTTTCCCACTCATTTTCTTAATTACCTTCTCCACACGTTTTCGCTTGGTATCTTTTTCAATATCATCAAGTCGGGATGTAAGTGTTTTTATAAATATCATTTTGTTTTCCTCACTCACAATGGGTACCGCATTCTCTGCATACATGGGCAACTGGTTGGTAAGGCTGTTTTGTAATTGTTCGATCAGCAATGTAAATGCGCCTTCTTCATATTGCTTAAATGAACAGAGTTTAATCAGTATCGCTACAGTATGATCTTTTGTTATAACAGAGCCGCTCTCCGCTGCCGTTATGATCTTTGGCAACAATGAATAGATTGTTTTGGGTTCTTCCATTGTGATCGCATCAAGTGCATGCATGGCGCCCCAGTGAAGCCTGTTGTTCTTTGTTTTAAAAAGCGCCACCAGGTCTTTTATATATGGAACAATCAATGCAGGTTTTCTTTCGCCGATCTCGTACAACACTTTGATACAATCATGTTGAATGTCTTTGCTTTTATTGGAAAGATTGTCTATGAGTTCCTGCACGGCCTTTTTATCATTCTTTGCCGCGATCTGTTTTGCTAAATCAATATTGGGTTCTTCGTCGCGGCGGTTGAGGGTGGTTGCTAGTTTGTCTATCACTGACATAAGTGATTTTTTAGTTGATACCTCATAAAGTAAATATATATTTCATTAAATGAAATTGAAATTTTACTATAGCTTAAACAAATCAATAATCACTTTTTCCGATTGATAATAAAACTACTCTCCTGTTTTGTAAAACCAACCTTTGGATAATACTCCATTGCGGTTGGAACAGAAAGTAATAACAGCATCGACTCGTCGCCCAGTTTTTCCCTTGTGATATCAATGAGTTTTCTTCCGATGCCGTATTTCTGGTAATCATGCCTGATCGCCAGGTCAGCAAGATAACAACTCCATACCCAATCGGTAATGGAACGGGATGCACCAACCAGTAATTCATTGTCCCATGCAGTTACAATAAGGTTTGAATTATCATACATCTTTTTTATTCTTTCGCTATCGTGTGTTGGCCTGGGAAGCTTTGCACTTTCATATAATTCTATTACCTGTTCTGCAGTTGGTATAACATCGGTTTTATAAGTTATTTCCATTTTTAAAATTTAGATGATGATTGTAAAATAAAAATTGTTTTGGTAATAAAACATATTTTTTACCGCAGAACCGCAGAGGCGCAAAGTACTTAGCGACCCTATGGTTATATTGATTGAGAAAGTCAGTTCCGAACAGCTGTTTGCCCATTCAACAATTTCCATCCGTCATTTCTTTTAATGAGAACACCGCTTTCAATGAGTCCATATTTTGAGGTTTTACCGGAAGTATCTGTCATACTCACAGTTATTAATGCTGTATAACTTGCGAGTTCTTTTGACAGAGGCACAATATGAAGACTATCGAATGTATTTTCAACCACCCTGTATAAAGTTGCATTGTGCCTGATAATTTTTTCAATAGAGTCGTAAGAGAGCGCTGTTGCATAACCTGGCGCTGCCCAAAAAAAATCAGTTGAATGATCAAGGTATTTAAACTCTGCAGTTAAGCCGGATGTTTTGATGTCTTTGTAATAATCATACAGCATTTCTGTTGTTTCTTTTACAACTATTTCTTTTTCTACGCTTGTAAATGTTGACGAACCAGTACATGCAACCATTGCGATCGACATAATAAAAATGCAGTATTTCATTTTATTGCTGTTTTAACTGAGACCGTTTTGTTTTTTCCATTTTCGTATCCTCGTTCTTGCATTGCTGTATGGTGATGATGTATTGAATTGTATCATCCTTCCAAGGCTCCATTTTTCATACCATGGCATTTCATAAAGTTGCTCATTGGTTTTTTCTTCAATAAGTTCTAAAATACCAGATACTGTTTTATTAAATTTTTTGATCATCTCCTTAAAACTATTCCCCTCATAATCTTTATAAAATTTTTGTGCAAGCTTACCGAGTTCGTTCCATTTATAACCTGTATCGGGGAGGTCAGGTGTTTGGTTTTTCATTTTTTTCCTGTTCCATTTTAAAACCAATTCACCCCAGCCAACAAGATAAGCAACGAGATCACATGCACTCATTTTGGTTCCTTTTGCATGACCTTCCATATTTTTCAACTTTGCTAAATCTGCAGGAATATTTTTAAACTCGATGTTTAATTTTTCTGCATTAATAGTAATTGCTTCTATTAATTGATCTTTATTTTGCGGAACCGGCATGACTATTTTCCTTTTTTCGAATTCCTGAGTGTATCCATAAGGCGTGACAATCCCTGTTTCAAACCTTCAAAATAATCTGCATTCTTAAACAGCGGGATCATTGCTTCATCAATTATCTTTTTTGTTTCTGCATCTGAAATTTTTGTTTCAATACCATAACCATTGCTGATCCTTATTTTTCTAAGCTTTGCACTGATGCCGATAATGACACCGTTGTTCAATGTTTTTTTGCCGACACCCCAGGTATTTCCAAGGTTTGTCACAAGACTATCGAAATCCAAATTCTTTACAAGTTCAGAGTCCAATGTTACCACGGCAATTTCCATGGTCGTTTCTTTTTCAAATTTTGATATCATGCCTTCAAAAAAACTTATTTGCCTTTCTGAAAAAAGATATTCAAAATCGCTTACCCAGCCATTGTACTCATAAGGTATTTTAAATTTTGCCCAGGCCGGATCAGGAGTTGCACGTTGTACAACAGCAGTATCAGTTTGATTAGAATTTTTAGTTTGAGCAAATGTGAGCCCAAAACAAAAAAGGAGTACGGTCAAAAATGTATATCTCATTATAATAATTTGCAGTTTAATATTGCGCCCTGTAAAATTTATGTGTTGCATCAATTTGGATCGGGTTATCCTTCATCCAGTTAAAAAAACTCACCCATGCCGGCCTGTTATTCACAAGCCATGCTTTGTGAACCTGCTCATCGCCCTTCATCAATATCCAATGATCATATGCTTCAAGATGACCTGCATCTTTTATTTTATTTTGGTAATCGAATAAAATATTGGGATAATTTTTATTGCTACCATCTCTAAAATATTCATCCAGGAATTTTTTACGAATACTGTGCAATGAATTAATATCAATTTGTTTTTCACCAACAACTGCAAGTGACATTGCCATTTCATAAACGCTTCCAAAAGGCATTTTTATTTTTTTAGGGTCCTTCGCATCAGGAGCATCTATCATTGCATTTTTACTAAAGCTGATCCCGATCGTTGAGTCACTGCTAAATTTTATTTGGGTTTTATAAACTCTAAAAAGCATTTTATTTATTTCGGTGGCACGTGTGCTGCCTCTTTCAAGATTTAAAAAAAGCTCGCCGTAGATCATACCCCAAACCTCATCTTCGGTACTACAAAATATTTTTGCTGCCCAATAATAATTTGATGGAAAACGCGGATCCATCTCTATGCCCTTTTCATAATAAGCAAGCGCTTTGGTATACTCTTTTTTTACAGTCTGCATATTTCCCAGTTCCAGGTATAATTCCCCTGAATTGGGAAATTTTTTCAAGCCGTTCTCGTATGTTTGAATCGCTTTCTCACGCATACCCTGGTTATCGTATGCATTGCCCAGCGCCTGGTACACCATTCCAAAAACATCTTTATGATCTAACAATGTTTCTAAAATATCAGATGCTTTTTTATATTCCTTTTTCTCAGTATAAGCATAAGCAATTTCGTATGGATAATTTATGTTTTGTGGATCAAGCAGCTGCGCTTCTCTAAAAAGGATGATAGCTTCATCATATTTTTGTTCTTCGTCTTCAAGTTTGAGTGCAGCTTTTGCTTTCATAGATGCGATCTCTGCATCTGCCTGGCCAAATGATAGTTTTCCAGTAAAAATGAAAACGAACAAGATGATGCCCCTTAGATTTTTATTCATAAATACGATCGTATTTTATTTTTTACAACCATCGGTTACGATAACGACGATATATTTTGCAGTTAGCGGATCATAATTCCATCTACCCGTCTGCATGCCCGTAAAGATAAACCACTAAACGCAGCTTAATAAAAATAAAATTTGAAAGATCAAGAGACATGTAATACAAAATTTTTATTGAATATTCTTCAATCCGCATTGCTCCAATGCGATGGAAAATGAAGTTTTTTATCCGGCATTTTCATTCCTGATCCTCTGTTTTTCCTCAAGGATATATATTCCAATCATCATCGGCAAGATTAATCTTTCATTTGTAGTTTCAATACTTCCATCGAAAATTTCAGCGCTGTTAATTCGACCTGAAAAAATTATTTTATCTGTAGAATTTGTCATTTCATGACGAAACTTATTCCATGTTGATGGCTTGTAAAAAGCTTTGTCAGAAGAATCTTTGTGAAAATAAAAAACTGTTTTATCCTGTAAAGTAATTATACATTCCCGCCAGGTAAATTCTAAACATCCCAAATATGAGCCTGTCGAATGATCAACAATATTATAACCTGGTTTACTGAAAAAGCCTCCAACCCGATCAATCCGAACCAGGTTTGCTGGTAATTTTAAAAAAGTAAACTTTCTTCCCCCGTATACTTTTCCAATAGGTATGTTTTCCTGCATCAAGGTATGTTCGTGACAATCCACAGCGATTTTATCAGGCATTTCGAGAATGATATCAGGTATTTTTTTTCCGGCGAACGTGAACATACATAAGAATTTCTCCTATCACTTAAAGAAACGATTTTTTATTTAATTAAATTCAGTTTCAAGTATTGAATAAAAATAATTATCAACCCATTCGCCCCTGATGGGCAGGATCGCTCTTTTTCTTCCTTCTCTTGTCATGCCTGCTTTTTCCAAAACACGAATGGAAGCAAGGTTACCAACAGCACAGCCGGCTTCGATCCGGTGTAATTTTAATTTTTCAAATCCAAGTTTTAAAATTTCACGCAAGGCTTCGGTTGTATATCCTTTGCCCCAATAAGCAGGATCCGTTTTGTACCATACTTCTGCGATCCGGTAATGGGGTTTTCCAATGTTCAATGCGATCAATCCAATAAATTCATTGGTCTCAATAAGTTTAATGCAGCACACATATAGCATGCGTGGTTGTGCTTCCTGTTTTATCAACCATTCCAAAATAATTCGCTTTGTTGCTTCAACAGATTCGGGAATACCGAGTGTATTGAATTCATCAACTTCAGGAAATGAATGAAGGCGGTGAATTTCATTCAGGTAATCGAGGGATATACTTGTAATTAGCAGTCGCTGCGTTCGAAGTTTCATAAAGTTTATTGAATCATCCAGGTAATTATAACGACCTTGATTCTATTAATTCTATTATTCGTGTTTTGGGATTCGTGATCACGGTTCCCTGTACTTTGTTCCACAAATTTTGCAAAGCCTTTAACGTTGATTCGAGTGTTTCCATATTATCAAAATCAAGTTCAACAATAACCTTTCCCTCTTCATTTAATAATTTGTATATCCTGTAGTTTTTTACACCGGATCCTTTCCTGTCGATCGGATCGTTTTCAAAAGCTTTTTTCCATCCTTCATAATTGGGAACGTGGTGTTCTATCTGCAGTGTTGGCATAATATTTTTTTAAGCAGATAAAGCTATAAAAATAAAAGCATCCATGTATATGGAGGCAATAATTCCCTGGAGTTGAAATACGGAAGGGTTGAAAAGTTGAAAAGGGAATGCAATATTAATTTGGAAGATACACTACACTTGTTTTCATTCCGTTCAAATTTTCCTGGCAATAAAGATCATATGACCCGAAGATGCCTCCGCTGCCTGCTCATACTCTTTCCGCTGTAGCGATAGCAGTTCAAAATTATTTTCTTTCAAGTATTCCTGCAGGTAATCTTCCTGGTGGTAATACAAATACATTTTATATTTTCCGTCGCTGCTGGTTGTATAACCGGATTTGTTATAATCAGCTTCTATGGCGCTGAAATAAAGAATTCCTTCTTTGTTTAACAGCAACGCACAATCCTTTACCAGTTTCGCACAATCATCTTTTGAAATATAAGGCATGCAAAACCCACACATGATCGCATCATAGCCCGGCCCGAGTTTATCTATTTCCCTGCAATCCATCACCATAAAATTCGCCGTTGGATTATTTATCTTAGCCAGTTCGATCATGGATGGAGCGATGTCTATGGCTTCAATATTAAGATCCGGTTTTTTTGATAACAAATACCTGGTAATGTTTCCGGGGCCGCAACCAATTTCTAAAATTCTTGCGCCCGTTTTTTTTATGTGAGTACAAAATATATCATAGGTATCATCATAGAGTGCCAGGTCCATGAATTTTTCCTGGTATTGCAATGCGGCTTTGTCCCAATTCTCGAAAGTTATTTTGTAGCTGTCCATTTTTTAAAAGTAAATAATATTGGCTGAACTATGATTACAATGACTGAATGAATACCATGATTATCAAAAAATAATAGTCCATCACTTAACAATCTAATCATAGTTCAGACAATCAATTCGTCATTTTTAATTTCATTCTTTCCTTTTTATGATAATACACATAAGAAAGAATGCCCAATGTAAACGGCAACAACATAAACGACAAACCGAATTGCAGGCCATCAACTGCAATAGCGGAAAAAGTAGCACCAATAAGATCGAAGCCCAAACCTGCGTAGGCCCATTCCTTTATACGTGGAAAGCCGGGAATGAAAAGGGCAATACAGCCTAAAACTTTTGCATAGCTGATAAATAATATAAAATAAACGGGATAGCCCAAATGTTTATTCATAAAATCAAGTGCCTCCGGTACCAACATAATATCAGGAATGGAAGTAAAGATCATGAGTGCCGCGAAGAGAATTGTTGAGATCCAGTAGATGAGGTTATTTTTTTTCATTTGTTACGTTTTCAGATCATTTGAAGATTTGAAAATGTGTTGATGAAGGTTTGCAGCATTTAAAAGTGTTCTGAAATAAAAACGCTTCGCATCTTCAAATCTTCAAATCAACTAATTTTCAAATTGTTTTTCAGTACAGTTCACCATCCAGTTTATGCCAAACTTATCCGTACAACTACCAAAGTATCCAAAATATGCTTCCAAAGAAAGGTTCTGTAGTGGCATTGTTATAGTACCTCCTTCAGCAAGTGCATTAAACAATCTTTCTGTTTCTTTCCTGGTTGTTGGTTCAAGATTGATGTGCATGTTGCTTCCTGTGTTTAATTTAAAGCCCATACTCTCAGGTGCATCCGTAGCCATGAGGACATGACCGCCAAGGATCGGCAGTTCAACATGAATGATTAATTTTTTATGCTCTTCTGTCAACGGCGGTTGTCCCTCACCGGCAGGCAGGTCACCAAACCTTTGAAGCCCCTCTCCAAGAAATTCGGTTTTAAATATTTCCCGGTAAAACATAAATGCTTCTTCGGTATTACCGGGGAAATTAAGATAAGTAGTTGTCCTGGCTCCACTGTTTGTTTTTAATTGTTGCCTCAATTGCATTTGTGTTTTGATATATGCTTCCAGTTGGTTGAATGTTCCGTTGAAACCTTGCTGCATGCTTTCATTAAGATCAATATATGTTGTTTCCTGTGCTGCCGTTGCATTCAGCGGATGGCCCTCGAGTGTAATGCGTGTGACGCCTTTTTTTTCTTCAACAAATGTTAGCTTATTAAAAACTTCTAACGGGAAGTCAATATCGAATGGCGCCTTGATGATATTCCCCTTTTCGTCTGTAAATGAATTTATAAATTCGATCAGGTCGGGACTAACGATCTTCTTATAAACGAACTGGCCAAACATCGATTTTCCCCCGGCTTCCATTTTATAATGGAATTTACCATTGGGCTTAAAATCAAATGCCAGTACTTTAATGGACATCCCCACATGCCCCACCATTCTGCCAGTGCTGCAGCATTTGAGAATGCCTGGAACACCAATTCTTTCGGTGCATTGAACTCACGAACGATGATGAGTTCCGGTTTTGCTTTTGTTTGCTTCACGCTTTTCATTTTGATTTATTTTTCTTTTGTATTTTATTGAGATATTTATCAAGTGAGTTGAATTTTATGTTCCAGAACTGGCGATACTGCTCCACCCAGTCAGATACTTCTTTTAATGCATCAAGTTTTGCTTCGCAATAACGTTCCCTGCCCTGCTGCCGGATCATGATCATGCCGCATTCAGTAAGAATTTTTATGTGTTGTGAAATGGCGGGCCTGCTTATATCAAAGTTTTCGGCAATGGCATTCAGGTTCATGGATTGTTGTGCCACCAGGCTGATGATCTGCCGTCTTGTTGGATCGGAAATAGCCTGGAAAACATCTCTTCTTGCTTCAATGGACATAATGTGTAAGTATTTGCTTACACAAATATATATGTAAGTATTTACTTACGCAATTATTTTTTAAAAAATTGCGCTGGTTGTTTTTGCCACGAAGGCGCAAAGGCACGAAGTGACACAAGGCTTAATGTATTTCTTTGAGAAACTTCGGGCTTTCGTGGCTTTGTGGCTATCTAAATAAATTATTGATTACTAAGCGCCGCAATACAATCCTCCCTTATGATCCAAAGTTCTTCCAACGACATTGCAAGTCCTGGTTCATGTAACAGCCATTCCTGCAAATAAGTTTTTTGAAAATTTACTTTGAAGTCGGTGATCTGTGCCGGCTCTATTTCTACTTCTGTAATAAGATCATTAATAAAAGTTGAGCCGGATGAATGCATCGTTGTGCAATCAACAATTTCATTATTGATCTTTAAATAAGTATGCGCTTCCGGGATATAGCTCAATGCATTTTTATCCAACACGCTGGCAACAGCAGGAGTATTTATTTTGTTCATCCTGAATAATCCAATCACAAGCTTAGTTTCCGGTTGTGCATTTTCATTTGCAAGTGCTTTCAGAATGGCGTGTTTGGTACCACATGTGCCGCAGTTATCAGTGAATACACAAGCAAGATCTGCCTTATTTTTATTTCTTCCGTAAGGCAACTTTCTTATAAGCTCCATTGCCATTGAAAAATCGCTGATATTATTTTTTAAAAACAACCCAGAGATATTTCCATTGGCTTTTATTTTAAAATTGAATTCAGTTTTCATTCGCTTGCTTGTTTAACATCGTCTTGTAACGATTCAATTTGATTGGCATCTCCACGCTGAGAAACATTGCGAATTTCTTTTCTTTGGATCCTGTTCTTTTTTATAAGAAATCCCAGGCTGAATACCAAACCGGTCAAGCCACCCAGGTAACTGGCGCTGTGTATACATCCAACGGTTATAAAATTATTCCTGTCAACAAGATCATCGGGCAACCACCAATGAACCTTGGTTGATGCAAGGTAAAACTTACCATAAAAGAAACCGATGAATGCAGTGAGTACTGTAATTTTAAAAGTAAGTAATAAAGCAGCCAGCATCGCCTTAAACATTTTTTTATGATCCATAAAAGCCATGCCCGTTATACCCAATGCAAGACCGATAATTGCCCCTACCCACGTGGTGGCCAAAACGCCAACGATTGCAACAGCCTGGCGGGGATTTGGTAAAATACCTTTGTCATCAGTATTGGCGAGGCCAAACTGGTGAAACTTAAATTTTGTAAAATATTCGTTGCTGATCGTGTACGTGATCTCATCGTGGATAATACCAAACAATCCTGCTAAAATGATGGAGATAATGATTGTTGCGATAAATACCAGGAATTTTTTCATGTGTTTCCTTTCGTGCAATAGCAGTTACGAGTACATGCAGTGTACTTAAAATGAAAAACCATAAATCAATCGTAAGATTAAGAACGCCCCGTCAACGCATTCTTTTTACCAGCCGGCTTGCTGGCTTGAAATAGTCCTTTATTTAAAAGTGAATCCGCAAGTATTTTGTTCACATCATCCAGCCCGCCAGCAACAAAAACCATTGCAAGCCTTAGCAGTGATGTAGCAATTTCCGGGTAAGCAGATTCAAAACTTGGATACGTTTTTTCTTTTACAGCGTTGATCAAACGTTTCAGGGAAATAATGTTCCATTCTTTTCCTTTTGTCCTGTCAAGCGGATCAAGTGCGCTGTTTGCAGGTACAGCCGAACAACTATCAATCGCATCCTGTATCAATATTGCGATCTCATCCCAATCGGATGAATGAAGGATGCGGTTCTTTATCTTGATAATGTTTTTTACTGCTGTTATTTGTTGCTGGCTATTCATGAGAATAAGAATTAAAAATTCAGTTGCAAATTAAGGCATGAACAAATCTTTGAGCCCGGTGTTTTATTCACAAATTCAAATTAATGTTGACAACTTAATGCGATATATAAACACAATGTTTTTAGTGAAGTAAGAATACGCCGTAATTGTACTTTCAATAAGCTACAGTTAAAAAAATAGTGGCATTTTTTTACCGCAGAGAAAAGGAGACGCAGGGTTTACGCAGAGGCTCTATGCGTAAACTCTATTAACTCATGTTCTCTGCGGTAAAATACCGGTCTTGAAAAAATGCAAACACTCATTCTCAAAATAAAATACAACAGCCACTTTTAATAAAGTGGCTGTTAATTTATTAATCCAGGCTATCTATTAACGTTATTGTCTTGTGCATGCCCATGTACCGCTGCCGGATGGTGGAACTGCATTGCTTTGCCATGTACCGTTTCCGCTATTTCCACTCAATGTGCCGGTGAATGTTCCGGTATCGGCGCCGGTACCCGATGAAGCCTGCATCTGGCCGGTTGAAGAAACGCTGCCATTAAATCCATAAGTAGCGCCCGTAGCCTGCGATGATACCGTTCCTGTTATACTTCCTGTTGATGAAATACTCATAATGATTCCTCCCTCATCACTGGTTCCAATATAAGTACCCGTCCAGTTACCAACGAAGGGAGAAGTCGCCGTACTCTCAGTATGATCTTTTTTGCAACTTGTAATAAACAATGTAAAAAGAGAGATTACCAATAGATTTTTCATTAGTTTGATTTTGTAAAACATTTAAATAAATAATTAAGTTTTTAATATTAATGGGTTCAAATTTACTAACATACAGCCATTAATCAATACAACTTATATTTATAAAAATGTGAAAATACCCTGTCTTACTTTGATTTTTTTAATTCGTTATTATTGATAAAGAACCAATCCAGTTACTTATAGAGTTAGATTGCTTCGTTCCCCGCAATGATGTTTGCAAACTAAACATTGCTACATTAGCAACATCTTTTATTTTTTCTTCTTAGAAACTTTTGCAATCTTATTGTATTCAAGCGCCAGGCTCATCCAGTAATCCAGTTTCTTTTTGGTATTCAATGCATCAATATCAACAAACACATACCCCTTCATCACCTTACCTGTAAAATCCATTGGCTTACACCCCTCCTGTTCCATCACTTCGTCATAGTTCGCCGGATCAAGTCGTACCATCAATCTTTCACTTTCTACTCCAACACACATTTTATCATTCACCATAAAACACAAACCGCCGAACATTTTCTTTTCTTCAATTTTTCTGTGGGTGGTTGAAATGATCTCCCTCACCCTGGCTGCTAACTTTTCATTGTAAGACATAAGTTGACATTTTGCAGGCCGGAAGATAAGAAACAATGTATGATCTAAGATGTAAGATCTAAGATTCTCTTCAAGTCATAAGAGAATGCAATTAATGGATTCATTTCGATCCAAAAAAAATCTTAGACCTTATATCATACATCTTACATGCTAATAAGCATGCAAAGTATAAACCCTATGTTCCGCAACAATTTTCAATCTTTCCCTGAAAGCAAGCGGATCGAATTTGATTGTTTTGTAATGTTCTTTAAGTGCGTTTTGTGCGTTGTGATAATTTTCTTCTGTGGCCCAGGTGGTAATGGTTACCATATTAAGGTTGCCCGTTTCGTCGATCATCTCATAAGATTCTCCTTTCAAAAACCCGGAAAGTGTTCTTATAAAACTATTTGTTACATTTTGACTCCTGAATTCCTCTATTGAATTTTTTGGTATAAAGATCTTACCGATCAAAATGATGTTTTCCATTTGTTGATTATTTTTTTTGTGTGTTAATTTGATTTGCCGGAGCCTGTGCCGGGCTTAGTGCAGGTAACAGCATGAAGACAGCCATTACAAGATCTTTGATCCTGTTTACAATCATATTTTATAAATGTTTTGCTGAAAAAATTTTTGACAGCACAAAACTATGCCATGCATTTTTCACCAACATTGACATAGGTCAAAATCGTAACCTATTTTTTTGATTTGATACGGCTGAGTGTTTCTTCTCTCATATGAAGAAAAGATGCCAGTGTTTTATTGGACAACTTTTGTATGATGGCCGGGTTGCCTTTAAGTAATTTCTGATAGCGCCGCTTTGCATCCAATGTCATCAACGCTTCTACTTTACGGCTTTGATTTAAGTAAGCAAATTCAACTGACTTTAAATAAAAGTCTTTCCAAAGAATATCTTCGTTCACCAACCGAAAGAACTCTCTATAACTGATAACCGATAATTCGCAACGTTCTGTTGTTTCAATAAACTCAATGGAAGAACGTTGGGAAATAAAACTTGTCCACGCCGTACCACAATTATGATCGATCAATACTGCATTTGTTTTTTCTACACCATCTGTATCAATAAAAAAAGTACGGATACATCCGCTATGAACATAGTACAACTCTTTGCATACTTCGCCTTCATTTAGCAGGTAAGTATTTCGTTTTACTTTGCGTGGTTTAAAATGAACAAGTATTCTTTCAAGTTGCTTTTTATCGAATTGGATGAGGGTGTTGAGCTTGAATTGGTCGAACATTTTTTGTTATTGGAATGAATTGATTAAGTAACAACAGTTCAATGTTGTTATCAAATGTAATATTTCTTTTTTGAGGAGAAGTGAGGGCTATCGTTTCAGGAAAGTATTGATTGGGCATTTTTAATGTCAGACCGATCAAACATCTAAAGTCTTAAAAAGACACAAGCGATCCCCTGGAACACTTGCCCCAGGATTGATATGGCCTGTAAAATGTTTTGCCAATACCAATAATGACGGAATGAAAAAAAACACTTACACAGCAATTTCAAAAAAACCACTGTACTCACTAAATTCTGTTCCGCTTTCACCTAAACCAACATATGCTTTATTAACCTGGTTATGGTTGATCACAAATGCAACCGCTGAAGTTCTGGGTTGTCCCAAAAATAAGGTTTGGCCTTCTTTGTCTACAAGTTCGGTCCAACGGCTACCCGCACTCGTTATTTCAAGACTCCAGATGTTATTTATTACCGATGTGGTCCAGGCCTTCAAATCTATACGACCAGTTACTACATATCCTTTACCGCTTAAAGAAAACCCAACTCCTCCCCAAAGCCAATCGATCGGCAGGTCAGCAATTTGAGTCCAGGTATCTGTTGCAGGATCAAATTGATAAAAATCGTGTGTATGCCTGGAACCATCATCACCTGCGCCAACAATTCCTTTACCGTGTAAATTAAAAGCTACAGCAGCAGCTCTTGCAGCTCCCGGAAATGGAGCTGCTATGGGGGTCCATTTAGTAAGACCATCAGGATCAAATTTCCAAAAGTCACTTTTGTTTCCTGCTGAATTACCACCCAAACCAATATATGCAACTGTACCAATCGTAAATGCTGAACCTGCAGCCCTGGTGCCACCCGGCATTGTGCCTAATGAAGTCCATACATCTGTTGCAGGATCATATTCATAAAAATCATCCAACTCATTAACAGAAACCCCGTCATCAGATAAAAACACACCACCTCCTACATATCCTTTTCCTTTAAGGCCAAAAGCTATTGCAAACATTCTTGCTGTTCCGGGAAAGGGTGCCATATTCTCCCATCTGCCTGAAAATGGATTCAATCGCCAAAAGTCATTTGTGCATTTGCCAAACCATCCACCGCCCCACCCACAGCCAACATATCCGAAATAACCAACGCCAAAGCTAAATGCGCCTACTGTATCAGTAGGGAATACCTGGATTGGTGTACATGTAATTGCCATAAGATTATATCAAACTTTATAGTGCTGATGCTGCACTTTAAGGTTAAGAGAGTTTTGAAAATGCTCTTATAAAAGTAGAATCACTAAATCTTCGGCCTGGGGGTATTTCTGCGGTATTCTGGAAAGTAGTTTTCCCGGTATTTATTTCAATGGGATAAGAAACATAATCAAATGAGCATTTAAAAGTAATTGTTTGAACAATTGCGTTGCTGAGTTTATTTATTACCTAGCTAAATGTACCCAACTCTTCAAACTTCAACTCACGGCATGTTGTAGTAAAGTTGTTGATACCTGTCATTTACCAGCTATTCAAATAATAGTGCGTTCTTTCTACATCATGCGAACCGACAACCATATAAGAAACACCATTGAGTTGCAGGCTATCTGTTGTTGACACTTCAATTTTAAAAGTGGTTGTATGTGGCAGAAATTCACGTTGCACAATTAATGTGTCATTGCTTAGTGTAAAAGTAGCTGTATCCATTACGCCATCTTCAAGGCGGTACAATTTTCCATCCGGTGTGAATTCAAGATAATCTCCATGGATTGCTGGTTGATAGTCTAAGTAAACAGCTGGTCCGTTGAAATAAAAAGTTGTATCAATGTGCCTGGCAATATTCCATTTTCTGATAACAGGTCCTGTATAACCACCTGGTGAAGGAGCATCATCTTTTTTACAGGAAATTATTATTGAGCCGGTGGTTATAGTTGCTATGGCCAGGTAAAGTATGTTTTTCTTCATATGAGTAAATTAAAAAGTAAAGATAATGTGTAGCATTGCTGTTATCCCCAATAGTTCATGAACTTAGTTAGATAATACTCTTTTAAAATGAATAATAAAAACAGACTCATCTTCTACTTTCATTACCAATTCTTCATCCGTTAGTTTCATGATCTTTGATTCAACTCCATTATTAGTGAGTGTTGTTCCATCAGCGCTCATTGAATAGGTACTATTTCTGATCTTTTCAGTACTGTCCCTCCTGATCTTTACTGTTACTTTGTTAATTGGCTCGAAAGTAATTGTTGAATTAGAGATGTTTTTTAAAAAATTTAATGAATCTTCCATTCGGGAAAGAAACTCTACCCTTTCAAAAGTCCATGAGCCAAGTATCCTGGTTTGATTAAAGATTTGCTGGCCATAGGAAAAGCCGGGAACTAATATTATTAAAATAATAATGAAAGACTTTATTTTTTTCATACACTTATAATTAAAAATATTTAAATAAATTTTTGAGAACAAGTGCCTGGTTGAATATTTGTAGTTCTTCAAACTGCATCAAAACCATATTATTTTTTTCAAAAAAGGATGTTGCACTCGATCAAAAAAATTAAGACGATTCTAAATGATATTTAGAAAATAAAAACCAAAACGATCATGAAGTAATATTTTGTTTTAATCATAATAATATCAATTGAGTTATACAAAGTACTCCTTCCGGCTTACCTGGGAAAGGGTATTTTCACGGTTTTTCTGGCTTCTGCGTTCATGCAGGTGATCGCAAGAATACTTCATCATTGTTCGAATTCTCACGAGCCATTTATTTAAAATAATATCCAATGCCTGCAAATGAAAATATTCAAAATAAAAAGCCTCCCGGTTTATCGGGAGGCTTTTAGTGACCCCTCAGGGGCTCGAACCCTGGACCTACTGATTAAGAGTTTATGAAATCCTAAAGGCTTTCACCAACTCATACCAACTGAACATAGGACGCTATTAAGTCTTATGGTGGCTGCAACATTGATGCAGCGTTAAGGGCACTCATCTTCCTACACCTTTTTCCATTCATTTTGCACCGTTCATGCACTTTTCTTTGCACTTTTTCTGAAACTTTCCACCTATGACTTAGGTATTTACCGGTTATAGTGATGTTACCCCTGTTTTGAAGGCTTTCTTACACCTTTCTACTATGTAAAATGGGTATTGGCTGTATGGTATTCATGCAGCATAATCAAAAACATTTTACAATGGAAAAATTAAAAAGGATTCCTTTAAAGAAAATCAATTTGAAGGAATATTACTTCATGACTGTCCTTCATTTGGACAGTACGCAATCGGTCTTTTATGGTTCAGGGAACCTGTTAATTGAATGTTTGCAAGGGGTATTTGACTACCCCTTTTTTATTTCATCAAGGCGATTGAATGACTGTCCAAAGACCCTGCAATTGTTCTTTAAACACATTGAAGATGGTGTGCTTGGTCATCATATTGAAATCTTCTTACCAGTTAACCCTAAACTTTAATCCTATGAAAACAAAATATTCTGTATCAACATTATGGGATTCAAGGGCAATGAATGCTAAGAAGGAAAGCCGTATCATGCTTTCCGTTGCGATTAATCGGCAAAGGTTTTTGGTATCAATAAAGCTTTATTGTACACTTTCGGATTATAATAAGGTTTTGTCTGGTCGGTCTTTGTCTGATCCGCAAAAGCTTCTTAGACAGCAAATGTTGCATTTTTTAAGTAAAGCGGAAGATACCCTATCTCGATTGAATGAACCAACCAAGGAAACCTTTTTGAAGTTCTTTAAATCAGATGCTAACTTATCTGTTTCATCTAAGGTTGATGTATTTGAATTATTCAAAATGAAAACTGAATTGCTGAAGTTGGAAGGTCGCTTTGGTTCTGCTGGTGTCAATAAGAACAGTTGGTATTCATTTCGCACCTACCGTAAGGAACTATATCTTGAAGACATCAATGAATCATTTATTAAGTCTTACCGATCTTGGATGCTTGAAAAGAAATGTTCCACTACTACTATAGGAATTTATTTAAGGCATTTACGTGCTATTTATAATGCTGCTGTCAGAGATGGGTTGATTTCAGGCAATGCAAAACCTTTTCGTAATCTCATGGGTTCATCTGCTAAATCAAAAGCTGTATTATATGCACCCCAATTGAAAGCCTTGTGGAAATATCGGACTGAATCAATCAGGGAACAGCGGGCAATCGCCTTCTTCTTCTTTTGTTATTTGGGAAACGGGATGAACTTTAAGGATCTGTGCAATTTGAAATATAGCAACCTAAACGGTGATATACTGACATTCATTCGTCAAAAAACAAAACGTACAAAATCATCAGGTTCATCAATTCGTGTCTATTTGCATCCTGCAATGAAGAAAATCATTGATGTTTGGGGAAACAAGAACCGCAAACCTGATAATCATATCTTTCAACTGATGCCAAAATATAAATCACCTGAACACTTCAATGATACCATCATGCGCTATCGTGGTATTGCAAACAAGATGCTTTCACGTATTGGTCGCAAGTTGGGAATTGATGTTCATGTCTGTTTGAATTTAGCCAGGCACTCCTATGCAACAAAACAAAAGCTTGATGGTACTCCTGTTGCTTTTATATCTGATGCAATGGGGCATTCATCTATGGCTGTAACGGAACACTACCTCAAATCCCTTCCTGATGAAAATTTAAAGGCATTAAATAGCAAACTATTGAAGTTCTAATACTGCGAAGCTAATAGGCTAAAAACGTTCAAGGATTGACTAGGTTCAATCCTTTTTACTAACTTGAAATATCTAAAACAGGATAATGGCAAGAACTATTCATGAATATCATACTGATTATGCTTTTGATTATATAGACGATGAAAAACTTATGCGGTTCATAATGGATGCAATGAACTTGCTGGCTTCAAATATCAATACTGGCGAAAATGAAGATGAAACAATTGAAAAATTATATAGGCTTACAAACAATGAACCTTTGTCTATAAATCTTTATCGCTTTATACCAACTGCATTGTGTAGATTGTTATTTTCTAATCAACGTCAATTTTCGGAAAGATATACCGTTCAAAATTCGTTGGGCGAACAAATAACTTTTACTTATGATGATAATAGATTTTATCAAGAAGTTGAAGACATTATTAGCTATCAATTAGAACACACCGATATTTTATCCAATGATGATTATATTGGAACAATATTAAGCCATAGCCGCCAATACCATGAAATGTTATTACTTCCAAAAGTGATGGAAAAGAATAAAATGCAGATGGATATAACTGAAGTTCTGATGCCACCGCTTCATTTTAAGTCCAAAGATATTTACGAGTGTTAATATTTTTTCTTTTCACTTGGAAGAACAAAAACATAAATAATTGCTAACGCAAATATTATAATTATTACTACTTTCCCCATTTTTGCTGTACATGGGCTTTGAAGTCCGGCAACCAATATCCCTACAGTCATACAAATCATTAAATAAAGAACAATTGCCTTTAATACCTGCATAAGTGGTTTTGGTTCAAGATACTAACCTTTTAAGAACTGTTTGGTATCTTTGCAAAAAAATATATTAAATGGAAACAAGTAATGATATTGTATTGAAAGGTCTTGCTGATATACGGGCAAGACAAATTATTTTGACAAAGTTCAATTCTGAAACAAAAAGCCTCTATCCTGATTCATACGTTTACGCTATTTCAAGGTCTGTGTATCCGATCTTTCACGAAGAAAAATTTTTAGAAAATGATGAACATAAAGTTCATTCAATGTTGCCTTATTATTATACTTATGATGTTCCTGAAATAACTGTAAACATGGTAGCAGAATTTCTCGACTCAAAGTGGCTTGAAAAGGAAACCATAACTTTTTATCAGCTTGAAAACAAATACAAAGGCGATTGGACAGGACGAACTGTTAGAACTGACCTTATGTATATACTACGGTATTTGTTTTTATACGGAACTTTCGATGAAGAATTTTGGAAAGGGATTTTGAAACCAATGGAATATCCGACTGAAGCATCCAATATTTGCAAACCATTTAAACTTGATGAAATATTTCCTTATTAATAAAAAATTATAGAATATGACTTTAAATGAATTATACGAATTGTTTATTAATTCAAATCGGAATGATTGGAAGGTTATCCCTTGTTGGGGCGCTAATAGCGGGCCTTCATTCAAAAATAAATTTGGCTATCAATTACATGAAGGTGATGCAAACGCCTTGCAAGTAAAACAGTTTAGTAATATTGCTGCATATAAAAATGATTTGTCAATATCTATTTCATGGGGATTGGATGTTTATGACATGGAAGATATGAATAGAGTTAATGAACCTTGGGCAGTAGGGTTTCCTAATCCTGCACCGGGAACATTAAAGTTTTTAGATTTCTACTATAATGATTCGCTAGTAAATAGATTGGAATATATCGTAGTAGATGGCGGCAGGTGCTATATGTTTCATCCAAGACCTCAAGCTGGTGGTAATGGAACATACACAAGAACACAATATGAATTTCTAAATAAACTAAATCAAATCACAGGATCAGATGTTTTAGACCATTATATGAGAATGGCTGGAATTACTATCCATGAAGAAGATGATTGGGAATTTTAATAAAGTTTTACTTTTCTTCCTTATCGTTCTCTGTTTCTGTTTCAAGTGAATTTGCTTTCAGTTGAAGTGTCAACACTTTCAAAAGTGGTTTTATTATATACCTTGAAAAAGGTGAAGTGCTATCTATTGCCAGCATGTTTTCAAGTATAGAAACTATCTCAATAAAGATGATGAATATAAGCAAGCCACTGTTGAACCAGTTTGTGTATTTGCTTAATACAGTCCATGATTTAGTTGCTTGAACGTTTTGTGAAAGGTAAGATAAAAGCATCCCTATTACTAACGCACCACCGTATTGAATAAACTTTATTATTGTCTTTCTTAAACCTGAACTTGTTCTTTTTTCTTTCAGCATAATTGCTTTTGAATAACCTGTTGCAAAATCAATTATCATAGATATTCCCATGATTAAAAGAAGATCAGGTTGTGGAAGAAAACCAAAGTTTATATTCAGTAAGGTAAATGTAAATGCTAATAATAGTTTCATAGGGGTTTTGTTTTTTAAATAGTCGCTGAAAAGAAAAAGGCAGCCACTGTCTGACTGCCATGTATGATAAAAAGAAAGCTTATTTAAGAAACAATTTCATTTACTGTTGGTATAGCGCAATCTTTTAAAGGCATTATTGATTTAAGTGTTACCTGAAATGAATAACCGCAAACCCTATCTCCTCCATCGTCAACTACTTTTACAAGATTGATATTCTTTTCATACTCCCATTCCATTTGATAACGAACCCAAGTGATAAAATCTGTTGCTATTGCTTCCATATCGGAATAAATTTCATCTTCAATGCCTTCAATATTTTCATCTATTCTATCTACAAGTGTTACGTTATATGTCCTTGAAAGGAATTTATCATTAACATCACTACCTATGTTTTCAATTACAGACACTGGATAGTTCAAGTGCCTTTCAGCGGCAAAATCAAAATTGTCTTCATAATAGGTATCATGAATCTGCGCATGATCTTGGAAAAACTTCATAAGTTTTCTTTTTGTTTGTGCAAGTGTTATCATTAAGCTGCTAAATAAGTGATGTTGAATATTGCTTCACTGTATGAAGCTGCTGATTGTGTACAAGTCATGTTCCATGTTGTTGCAGTGTATTGCAAAGGCACTCTACCAGATGCAGATGGCTGTGAAGTTGGGCCACTTAATAAGCAACCAATACCATAAGCATTGATATAACCAGTAGTATTTAATCCTGAAAATACAGCAGGTGTTGGTGCACTTGCAGGTAAATCAACTTTCGCTTGTGTTACGGCTGAGCCTGTAACACTATAGGTCAAAACAATTTGAAGTGTTACCCATTGTCCTATTCTTTGCCATGCATAAGTATGGTTTGTTGTTCCAGACGGTGCTGTTGTTCCTGACCATGTAATTGTTCCTGAATAAGTACCACTATCATTTTGAAATACTTGATTAGTTGCATTCGCAGTTGAACCAGTATTGTTTGCCCTAAATGAATAAGCACTTAATGCTAAGTCTTGTTTAGCTGAAATCTGTGTTTGAATTGCCGATGTAACACCAGACAAATAACCTAATTCAGTAGATGTAACTGATGAAGCCGTGATTACTCCTGATCCATCTGATACAAGTGCCTTTGATGCTGTTACTGTTGCAAGTTTTGATAATGCAATTGCTGCTGAACCATTTATGTCAGCGTTTACAATTGATGTTCCTAAGTTCAACTTTGAATATGCGATTGAACCAGCTAACATTGAGTTAGTAACCTTTGATGCACCAATAGTTAAAGCAACTGATGTACTACCTGATCCAGTAACATCACCGGTGAAAGTGATTGATTGGTTTGCAGTCAAATAACCACTATCATTTGTCCACATAGAAATGTTACCACTCTTATTTGTCAACGTATCAGTTGAACTTGCAGTGATATAAGTACTATTGTCATAACTTATTGTAGTGCCTGAAATCTTAACGAAACCAGTACCACTTAAAGCGTCTTGCTTTCCGTTCCAAGTTGAAGCAGAACTGATATATGTATCAGCGATTGCTGATCCATGCCATGTACCAGTTGTAATTGTTCCTAATGTTGTTATTGAACTTTGACCTACATAACTTGAACTAATATCAATAGCAGGAGTTGTTGTTCCCGTAACTGTTATACGGTTAGTTGTTCCTGATACAGATGTAACACCACCTGTTGAAATAGTAATGTTTCCTGATGAATCAGCAGTGTTGCCATTTACCGAAATTGGAATGATGCCTGATGCATTTGGCAAGTTGTAAGTTCTATTCGCACTTAAAGATGTTGCTTGAACTTCCCAAACGTAGTTACCTGTTGTAATACTCCTACCCCTGAACGCTAAACCATCCGCCCTGAAATAATACAAATAATCAGTTCCATTTCCTATTGCAGGTTGACCATCGTATGAAAAGAAAGAATGATAATCCCCAGGGTCACCATTAGAAGACAAGATTCTCAATTCATTTGATTGTAAATAAGCATCCGTTGAAAGTGATGAACCATCTGATAATTCTATTGTAGCGTTTGTTGCAGTAGAACCTAAATCAAGTGTTGCCTGTAAATCTTGAAATGCCTCAATAGTTATATTCCCTGTTGAATCAGCGTAGGTGCTATTCACAGTCAAAGGCAAATAAGCCAATGTAGTCCCAAAGTCAGGTAATGTTATAACATGATCTTGTGATAAAGCACCTACTTCAAATTGAAAATTGTAAACGCCAGTTAAGTCAACAAACCTTAAATGTCCGCTTGGATATACTGCAACATCACCGGCAAAGGCAGTTCCTGTTGTTGAGAATCCACCCGCTGTTATTGGATTAGTTGTTGTGAATGAAACATCAGTTACACTTTGAAGACCTATTTGCACATCGCCTAAACCATCCGCAGATGTACTATTTACTGATAATACCAGTGTACCGCTTGCAGTTGGGTAAACTAATTCGTTTCCGTTTGCATTGATTTTATCCCATTGATAAATTGCAGATACAGTTTCACTTTCTCCCCAAACCACAATTTCACCATTGTTACCCGTTGCCCTTAATACTATGGCTTGGTTTAGGTCAGTTGTTTTGATTATAATTTCATCAATAGTTTCATTACCATTTGTTGTTACCTGTTGTAATGTCAAGTCAACATCTGCCGAAGTGATATAACCAGCATCATTAGTCCACATGCTGATATTACCACTCTTATTTGTAAACGTAGTAGTTGAAGATGCTGTAACATATCCCGCTGGGTTTGATGAAAGCGGATAATATCTTGCATCAGCGTCAGCAGTAGTTAACCTTAAATCAAGTTCAGTTTGAAGGTTAATAATATCTGATATTGGATGTGTATGTGCGGAAGGTGTTAATGATGTAATAGCAATATTTCCATTTGCATCGGGCGCAATGTTGTTAACTGATATAGCGAGTGTTCCAGATGCATCTGGCAATCTTAAAAACCTGTTTGCTGTAAAGTTTGCAACAGGTGCTTTTAATTCACTGTATAAAGTGCCATCAGATACTCTTAACCTTAGAGACTTGATATATCCATCTGCCTCAATATAACCACCAGAAGTAAGTTTGATATTCTTATTTGAAACGTTTCCATTTCCTAATACTGTATCAAGGTTTACACCTCCGCCTGTTACATAATCAGCCACGTCTTGAACGGTTACCTTTACTGTTAACCCGCTTTGATCTACTGGAAGTAATTCAGAACCGTCAAGAGTTGTACCGTCAGGTAGCTGACTTATTTTTACATTTGCCATTCATAGTTTTCATAGTTTAGTTTAAATCAAAGTACCAGCCGATAGCAGGTGAAGTGATTGCTTTGTCCGTACCGCATGTTGTAAGGTTATTATCTTTTAAGTACTTAATAAGATTTGCTTTGTGAACAGACAATTGGTTATTATAATAATTGCGAAGCGTTTCAATTTCTGCGGCACTAACTGCATTCGCTGAATTATCATTCATCTTTAATAAACCTTTATTGGTTACTTTATACGAATTGACAAAAGCAAATTCAGACGTGATTGCCGTTAAAAGAAATGGCTTGATGTATATACTCAAAAGGTTTTGATACTGTTCAGGAATTTCATAGTTAGAATCTTCAATCTGGTTCAATACTTCTGTTAAAAGAGTATCGTATAATTCCTTTCCTAATACCGGCTTTAGCTGCATTTCCTGAACTTGGAAAGTAATATTGGCAATCATTTCATCATCTACATTTGATTCAATGATTGTTTGCTGTTTTACCTTACTTGCAGGAATCAATAAAATATTATCTGCCATTACTTTATTTTTAAATATTATCTTCTCTTCCTTGTTACGGTGTTAGCTTTAAAGTAATGTCTGCAATGAGAAGTCAACTTTTGTGTTTCAGGGTCTCTATACCAACCACCACCATATTGAAATATATCATAACCGAATATTTCAGTCATGGTTTGTATTTCAACTGTTGTATAAAAGCGGTTATTTTCAACTAACTTTCTACAAAACGGTCTTGTGTTACTTTCAATAGGTAATCCATACCCTGGCCTAACATCGTAGCTATACATTACTTCAAAAGTTCGATCAGGTTGTGAAGGTTTGGAAACACTGATTTGACCGTCAGAATTAATATCTAATCTTAATATGCCTGCTTTTGAAATGCTTTGAAGAATATCTTTCAATTCATTCGTAGTAACATTTATTCCCAATTCCTTTCTGATCTCAGTCTTTAATGTTTTTATATCAGTAGATTCAATTTCATTATCTAAAAGATATTGCGCCACTTCATCCATAGTTTCAAACTTCAATTGAACTGAACGGAAATCTTGATCTGATTTTATATGTTCTCCAGCTTGGATAAATTCAAATTCATCTGCTGTAATACCCATGTCTTTTATCTTTTCAAAATCTTCTTCTGAAAGATTAAATCCGTCTGTGCTAAACCTTGACTGTTGCGCTGGTATTGCTGGTTGTTGCGTTGGTGTTTGGTATTTAGAAGCTAAAACATCTCCATCTTGGATTGAAGGAACACCTAATCTTTCTCTTATTTCATTAACAGTAAAGAACTGCTTCATCATATCGTCAGAAGGTTCTTCTAATACTGATAAATCAGAAAATTCAAGTTCACCTTTCAATGAATCACTTCCAGAAAACAATTGTGTAAATGCATTGATAAGCTGGTTTCTTCTATTACGGATATAATTATTTTTGAAGCGAAACATATCACCGTCTTTTTCGTTACCCCCACCTAATTTGCTTGCCACTGGCGCACCTACAAGTAGATAAGGTATTCTATGACCTAAAATGATACTGTCCTTCACTCTTTGGCTTGTTGCAGCAAATGCATCTGCCCAATCATTAGATGAAATATTTTGTACAGTTGGCTCCTTTGAATCTGGTGATTGATGATTTACCATTATCTTTTTCCCTTCGGAACCTGTATATGCCTTTTTGATATTCCCGTTTATTTCATCTTTGATTTTCTCATCTTGGTTTAATCCCATGAAGAAAGTAATTAGAGAAGCAACAGAAAAGTGTCCGTCAATGTTATTAAGATTGAATTTATCTATTAAGGAATCAACCATTATAGACGTGCTGCATGAATAGTATTCAGGTAAAGTATAATAAGTACTTTCAGATGGTGTATAGTTATCAAAATAGAAGATCTTTGTAGAAGCATCCTTCGGTATTTGTGTCCATCTATCTCTTATTGTTGTCTTTGAACTAATTTTCCAATTTTCATTTATCCAAAACTTTGTACGGTCATCGTTCATTCGAACCTTCCAAACAGGCACAAAATGATATTCAATAGGCTGCAATACTTTATTATAAACCACCTCAACAGCAAAACGATTGAATATCTCATAGTCAAGAACGATCTTAGTAATAAGTTCAGAAAAACTATCCTGTGCATTTGCCATGCCCTTAATAGCATTACCATTTTTGAACTTTAACCCATCCCCAATAATATAATCTGCCTTTGTATTGATGATTGAAGCATGTGTTGAACTTGTAGTGTAAAGATTCAAAAAGAAGTATGGCAATTGATTGTCTATGCCGCAAGGTCTGTATCTATCAAAAAAAGTTCCTGACTGTTCTATCGGTGAAGGAATTTTAACTCCACTAAAATTCAAAAGTTGCGTTGATATTTTATTTTCATTTTCACTTTGAATAATTCTATTCTTCTTTATCATTCATGTCTTTTACTTTAAATACCCTTGTAAACTTTAAATTCTTCTGTTGGCTGATCTATTTCATCAAGTGAACGATAAGCAGAAGGGTCTGAACCTAACACAGTCAACAATCCTTTTTCAAGCGGCGTTACTAATTCATCATCTACTGCATTATATTCCCAAATGATATATTGATATTCGCCTTCTTCCCAATTGATATACTGATCTTGAAAAATAACAAAGTGGTCATACCTGTTTGTGTATTGGGAAAAGTTTTCACCCAACAATAAATCATACTTTATTTTGCTTGCTTTATGAAATACCTGTAAATAAGGAACTGTTCCTGCATAGGCATATTCAGTAGTTATTGTCGGAAAGATATTTGACTGTGATTGGTTTTTGTTTAATACTAGCATTATTGAAATGGTTTAAATAGAAAAGGCTACTGTATTACAGCAGCCTATCAATGATTTATTATTCGGATTAAGAACCTAACAAAGTGCCTATGATTGTATTATCAACCAAAGGAATCAATTTAGTTGAATATCCACTGAATGTCAATTTATATCCAGCAGTATCATCTTTGCTTACACCAGTTCCGCTTTCAAGTGCTGTTAATGTAAGTTGTTCGTTCAAACCTGCAATGAAGTATTTTGCAACTGTTTCACTCATTCCTTTCATTAATACAACAACAGGTTGACGTAAAACTGTTTCAACAAATGTTCTATTCTCTGTTGAGATACCAGCAACAGTCATCGAAAATTCCTGATTGAAATACAATAAGCCTTTTGTATCATCTTTTGTCATAGTTTCCTTCAAACCTGCAGATTGTTTCAAAAGTCCGATTTCAACAAAACTTGCATCTACTGCTAGCCCAATTGCGTTGACTGTACCGTTTGTAGCAAATGTATATGTTGGGTCTCCCGCCGTTCCTGTTGTAGGTGCAAGGTCTTTTGCTGCTATCATATATAGCTTTTGAATACCGCCCATATCACCTTCTGTACCGCAAGGAATTAATAAAGCTGGGATTGGATTACATGCCGCCATTAAAATATTATAAGTTAGTTTTGGTTATTATTAATTGAGATGATAAAGGGGAATTTCTGTTCCCCTTTCATCTATATAGTTTTAGGCTACTGAAGCGTAGTAGGCTTCTGTTGGGAATACAATTTGAACCCCAGCTCCTAAATGAAAATTGATGTATGAATTGTTAGTGATGCCATCGTAAATCATTTCTGCTTTTGCTTCATCACCTGCATCATCTATGATTGCACGTAGATTAGAAATTCTAATTGGGAAAATTTTATTTGTTCCGTTCAAACCTGAAACAACTTCTATCTTTACAGTAGTGCCAGGAATAAAATCCATTGAACCCGGATTGAAAAGGTTTTTGTTATACAAAGCAAGGTCTAAAGCTGCCTTTGTATCTTCACCCATAAAGATTCTAAAATCGTCTTGGCTTCTTAATGTGATAGGAACTTGTGATACTGCTGATTGAAGTTTTGCAATTAAATCAGAACCTGTAAGTGTAAGTGTTGTACCTGCACCAGTGATCAATTTTGCATAACCATCGAACCAAGAAAGGTTACCAGTTAAAGTTGTATCACCTTTCCACATTAACTTTTCTAGTTCCCAAGAAACGTTTGCAGCAATATCATCTGCAACTGTACTCCATGTAACAGAGTCCATTGTTTCTTTTGATTGCCCTTTTGAAATGGCTGTACTCAATACAGTTGCATACAAATCTTTGAAGCAATACTTTTTATTTACTTTAAGTGGAGTGAATACCAATTTTCTTGTTGATGTTGCTGTATCAGTATCTAATACAACATCGCAATTTGAACCATCGCTAAATGTTACTGAATTAGACATTGTATTTACAGTAACAGGTGCTTTACCGAATTGAACACCTTTGTTAGATAACAAAAGCTTCATTGTTTTAGGCCCTGTGATAGCTTTAGTTGCTATCGGACTTGCGTTTTGGTTAACATAGGCTTCCATGCCTGATACGTCGAAACTCATTCATAAATTCGTTTTATTTTATTTTATATAATGTGGTTTTTATTTTTTCATGCTTTCAGCAAGTACTTTAGTGAATGCATTGATCTTAGCTTCCTTTTCGTCTTTTACCTTGATGGAAGTATTTGTTTTTGAAAATTCGGCTGGTGTAACAAGGATTGCTTTGATAGTTTCATTTAAGCTGTTAATTGCTTCACTGAACTTTTCAGATTCAGCAGCCATCTTTTGGTTTGCTGCTTGTCCGTCTGCTAATTGTTTCTTGATTTCTTCAATAGCAGATTTCAATTCATCTATTTGCGCTTGCATATCGTTTGAATCTTTTGCAGGTGCATCTTGTACCGGTGATTCATTCGCCATATCTTCCGCTGGCTTTTGTTCACCTTTATCACCATCAATTGAAACAATCAAAGAATCTTTTACTTCTAATTTGTGTCCGTTGTAGTCATACTCGCCATCTGGTGCATCAGATAAAGAACCGTCAGGATTAACGATTTCAACCTTACCACCAACAACCATATCTGATACATTGATTTCATCTGTAGTTGGGGCAGCCATTTGTTCACTGTTTGTTAATGATGCCAATGTCTTTCTCAATTCTTCTTTTATCTTGTTAAACATTAAATCTTTTATTTTATATATGGTTGTTGAGTTTGGATTGAATCTGTTTTAATAATTCAATACATTCTCTTTCATCTGCATTTTGTTGTTTGGAAAATTGTTGTTCAACTAATTCAAACATTCCTTCAATTGAGAAACCTTTAAATGTTCCGTCTTTAACTTGTTTGAAAACATTTGGATTCAGAACTTTCATTCCGAAAACAACTGAACCATCAGGCGCATCCATTAAGAATATTTTCTTTGAATGATCGGCAATCATTGCCTGATATATATAGGTATCGGCACTTGCTTCGCTATGTTCAAGATTGATGTTGGTTTGAAACTTGTTTAGAAAGAATTTTTGGGTTATTGACCTGATAGTATCTTTTGAAAAATAAACTTGGTATTCATAACCAGTTTTATCACGTCTATATATAAGCTGGTTCGGAACCATTGCAACACCTAGTAATTCCATCTTTTCTTCATCTGCTTCAAATTGCATTGGCTTATCTTCATTAAAAGCCAAAAAGTCAATTTCAATAGCAGGATTTTCTACCAATGCAACAGCGTTAACAAAAGTGTTTTCACCGTCTATTTTAAGTTCATAAATTGGTAAGTCTTTTCTCATTCATGTTTTAAATATTTACACGTTTCCTAAATTGTTATAGAATTGTTGCTTATCCTGATGATCTTGAAGGTCTCTATCAGTGATATATGCTTTGATAGGCTGATCTTGTTGATTAGTTACTCTTACATCTTTGATTGCATTTGCATCAGGATTTAATGCTGTGGATTCAATTTGTGGTGCAGTGAATGTTGGTGTAGGTGTTGATGAAGCTGCTCCATCTCCGCCTGGCACTTTAACCGAAACAATCTTTTTCACATTAGCTACCCCCAATGCAGTAGCCGCAGCCGCTGCAACTATACCTGCTGCAATACCATAAGGGCCGGGAATTGCTTGTGTCATTCCTGTAAATGCAGCCATCGCTGCCCTGATTGTATCGATAGTTGTAGCTGCAATTGCTAACGCTTTACCTACACCCGTTGCCTTTCCTGCTGCTGTACTTGCAAGCATCAATGCATTAGATGCAGCTTGGTAATAGTCTTTCTTTGCTAATGCCTCGGCTGATGCAATTGCCAACCTTGCCATAGATTCAATCTTTTCAATATCTCTTAGCCTCTTTTCATGCTTCTTAGTAAGTTCTTCTTGTGCTTCCTGATTTCCTGCAAGGGCATCATATTGTGCCTGAAAATCGACATCCTCTGCATCCCTCAACGATTGCGCACCATCAGTAACATTTGAAAAAGCATTTTGGAACAATTGATTTCTTAATTCAATTGCTTTATCATTATATGCTTGTTGAATGTTTAACAGATTAGTTTGGTGTTCTTCCTCGATCTTTTCAAGTTCTTCCGCATTGCCTTGCGCTGCTTGCTTGCGTTGTTCATAATCTGCATTTTCAGCTTCAATTCTTGCCTTGGCAATTTCTTGTTGCTTTTGAAGGATTTTTTCAACACTGTCATTAGGTTGTTCCTTGTTATCTCTTTCTGTCTTGATAACATTAGTTTGAGTAGTAACAACGTTCTTCCTTAACGTTTCAGCAGTGTCAAGTTTATTTAACTCTGAATCCTTTAATTTTTCAAGAAGTTCCTTTTGCTTTTCGTCAGCAACTTTTATTTTTTCATCAAAATCTTCAATAAGTTTCTTACGGCTTTTTTGATATGCAGTTTCTTGATAACCGTCGATAAAATCAGCAATAATTTTATTATACTTTTTCTCGACTTCGATCTTTTTAGTGTCTTGTTCATTCATCAATGCAAGCACAGTATCACCAACAGCCCTTTGCATTGCTAAAAATTGGTCGTTATATTGCTTTTGAGTAATAGCCTTACGCTTCAATTCATCTTTAAGTATTTTAACTTGTTCTTCTTCATTCCTATGAACAATTTTTTCCTGATCTGCATAATGATTATCTATATCAGCAAGTTCTTTTTCCCTTTCATTCATAACAGCCTCATTCCTTGAACGGTCAGCATCGGTTTGAATTTTTTGTAATTCTTCAAGATGTTTTTTCAAATCTTCTCTTTCTTTCTTCAACAATTCGGCAGCCCTTTTACGTCTTTCCTCGTCTTCTTTGCTTGTATCTTTATTATCCAATACATTAGCTTTTACGCCAGATTCCTTTCCCAATTCAGCAGCACTTTTTAAAAGTTCTTCTGCTTTCTTTTGATATAATTCAGCACTTTTATTTGCTTTACTAGCCGCTTCTTCTGCACCTTTTTGTTGTGCTTCAATGGCAATTGCAGTTCCGCTACCGATACTTATATAATTTGCTAACCATGCTTTGGTCTTATCCATCCAATCAGTCTGATCTTCTTGTGATGCAGTTAAAGCCTTTGCTGATTCTTGTGCGGATAAAGCATATAAGGCATTCGCCTGTGCCTTTAACCCTGTTATTTTGATATATGCATCTGCGCCTTTTGCAACTAACCTTTCTGCTTCATCTAATGATTTCGCTTTGCCCAATGCATCACCTAAAGTGTCATTATACTTTTGAAGTGCTTCTTTTTTAGAAATTACTCCCTGTTCTGCCAATTGAAATCCAACTCTTACTTCGGAAATTTTTTGCGCAGCAGTTGCAGCCCCTTTATTATAATCCTCGATAGTTTTATTAAACTGTTCTTGCGCTTTTGATGTAAAGCCAAGTGCTTCTTTTAAATCGTCGAAATGTTCAACTAAAGCTGCTATGCCGGCAATAACGGCACCTATGATAGAAACAGCCAATACTGTCTTTAAGGCTCTTAATGCTGTTGTGGAACCTTCAACACTAACGCCAAACAATTTCATAATACCAGTTGCTGCTGATGTTAATTGGTTGTTGACAGCTTGATAAGCAGAACTTGATTGAATAACCTGCCCTAAATTGGAGAATGAGTTTTTAATATCATCTAGGCTATTTAGCATTTCACTAAAAGCCATCAATCCTTGAAGTTTTGCAATTGCTTCTGTGGCAGTTCCTGATTCAACACCAAGAAATTGCATTGCACCAGTTACACCTGCAATTGTACTAATAGCACCTTTCGCAATTGTAACAAATGCTTGTAGTTTATTGTCAGGATTAAATGCACCAATGGATTGATTAAACTCACCAAATCGGTCTTTTAACTCAGCAACACGCTTTGCAGCAGTGGCAAACTCGGTACTATTTCTACCGAATTGATCTTCCATCTTTTTTGCCTCAAGTGTTGCTTCCTTGATTTCTTGCTTAAATGATTTGAAAGGTCTATCTAGTTGGGTATTATTGACGCTATCAAGTTTTCCTTTTAGGTTGTCAATATTTTTTGAAGCATCCTTGGTATCAGCAGATACGGATATAATTATCTTTTCCTGTTCGTTGTTCGCCATTAAATCTTTTCATAGTCTTCTTTTTTAAATATTAAGCGAACAATTACCTTTCTGTTCCGTTGTATATCTTTAAAGCAGTCAATTTTGCTTTTGAAATATTGTCTAAATATTCTATTGTAAGAATTTTGAAATAGGCATGACCAGTTCTGTCTGTATCAATAAAAATGGGCACTTTTAAATCAAGATTTGATATATCCATTTCATTAAGGTATATATCACATTCAAGGATTGAAATATTTGGATTTGTTAGTTCAGTTATTTGGCCTATATAATAATTCTCATAATTATTTCTTGCGTTGATATAATCAACTGTTGCTGGGAAATAGTATTCATTTGACCTTCCAAAGTCCAATGTTTCAGTAGGATTATTATTGAAATCAAACCAATAAGGGCCACAACGTGGATAATCACCAAGTTCATTGAATGATATAGTTGTCCATGTAGAATTTGAAGTATCGTAATAATCTTTTTGCAGTAGGTAAGGATTACAACCAACTACACCAGTAAAATACAATAACCGGATATTAGTTTTTGTTTGCTTTTTGTTACCATCTTCTACTTTATACAATGCAGGAAAAAGTCTGCCTGTTCCCGCAGGTGAAATAACAGGCGTAGGACTAAATATTACTTCAACCTTTTTTGAATCTGTAACACCATAGGCATCTGTTGATTGAAATTGTCCATATACTGTATTATAGGTTTTTTTATAAGTGTCATTTATCCAATCAGAATCTTCTTTATAAGTAAATAAATACTTTTTAGGTAAGTCAAGTTTGGATTTGAATTTAATTGACGGCTGATCTACTTTTCTTGTCCAATCTAAGGCCGTAGTAGTAATGTAATATGGTGAAGTCAAAGCATAAAAATCATCATACAATTCAAAATAAATATGCCTTGGATTATCCTTTTTAGTATAATAATACAGGTTAAAGATTGACATAACATTTTTGATAAAATCAAATTGCTTTATGCCTGCCGGTAATTTTGGAATGACTAAATCAGGATTGGTTCCATCATTATCAAACTTTATGTTTGCTGAAAATGTTGTTAATGCATCTTTTGGAAATGATACCTCGCAATAATCAACTGAATAAGAAAGTTGTGATTGAATAGGTGGCTGCAATGATCCGCCTAAGTAAGTAGCATAAATCCTTACTGCGTATAACTTTTGATTTTCCCAATCTCTTTCAGGAATGTTGAAGTTTATTATTTGGTCAGGCAACGAACCAACAGGTGCAATCGTAAATGATTTTTCTTGAACAGCTTTGAAATCAGTTATGTTCATCGCAGTTGCATTTACTCCTAATGTAGCCTCTACAAGTGCAACTTTAAATGACATAGGTACTAAGAAGTTATTATGAATACCAGTTATTACAATTCCAGCCCTTGCATCACTTTTGAATGATCTATCTGTTACAATTATATTATTATTACCGTTGTATAATTTCAAATATGGACTTATTGTATTTGCAGGTGGGTTAGTTACATTATTAATTGGTATAAAATGCCCTAATTTGGTTAAGGAATGTTCGGCACTTGACTGTGTTACTACAAGTGGTAACGGTTTCGTGAATTTCATATTGAACCCATTAAATGTTGAAACAAACTTTTCTTCGCAGTTTGCAATCATTAAAGAACTAAACTTATCATTTAATCCTTGCCCACCATTTAACTGCCAAGTGAAATTTGCATTAGAAAATATCCTGTTCCAAAGTTCCTTTACATAAATCCCAGGACGGAAGTTCAAAGCATTGAATCTTTCAGTATCTGTATTTGCAGTATTGTTGTTTGAATCGTCTTTAAACTGAACGCCATAATCAATGAAACCGTAGATATAATTTTTCCCCCTTTCAAAAGGAACAACATTAAATGTATTTGATGTAGCATCGTAGTTTCTCGTACTTATTGACCAAGAATCTTTGATAACGTCAATATGATAAGGATGTTTTAAATCAGTCAGGTCAAGGTCTGTTAGTTCTAAATCACCAACAGTGCGTTTAAATTCAACCAAATTACCTACAATGGTTGCTTCATACCATCCTTCTCTTTTGTCATTTGATGGAACCATTGCTACTATCCTAATTGTACCTACAAAGAGTAATTTGTCGTCTTCATAAACTGCACAATCAACAGGTCTCAAAGCACTATAATTGAAACCAAACCTGTTAGGTAAAGAAGTATCAACTGTTTTGTTCAGGTTCATTGAACCAAAAGCAAGTTTGTTTTGTTTTGTGTTTTTAAATTTTACACTTTTAGAAATTGTTTCTTTTCTTGTTGATATATCAGCTATATCTGAAATATTGAAAGAAGTGGACATTGTTAAATCGTCCGTATCCAGTTCAATTGCGTTATCTGATTCGTCGTAAATAAATATTCTGTATGCCATTCATAAATTACCAGTTAAAGTTTATTGATCCGTAGTGATTAGGTACTACGCTTGTTATTGTTACACTTATTACAGGGCCGCCACTGTCATTAAAAGTTCCTGCATTCTTTTCAGGAGTTATTACATCACCAGCCGCAAACACTAAAAACGTTGATGGAATTAATACAGGTGATCCCGGCTGCGTATCAGCCCACACTTGATAGTAAACCCTTACGTTACCAACCGGCATAGGTTGACTCGCAATAGCCCTTACATATACTGTATATTGCGGCCCCGCCTGTTCCCATCTAACTTGTGGAATAATGTTGATCGGCCCTGTTGAAGTACAACCACCGTTTGCATTTGCATAAGCTTGTCCGGCTGTTTCTAAATAATCAAATGCAAGGCCGTCTGCCTCTGCTTGTGTTGTTCCATAGAAAGTATTTGCTGCCACTGAAAATAAAATGGGAATACCATTTGAACCAACAGGACAGCCAAGATTAAAGAACCAATCAGATATAGGCGCATTTCCAAATGAAGCATCAGGAATACATTGTCCATTTGCATCAACATAGTTTTGTCCATTTGCGGCTATTTCAGCCAAAGCCTGATTATTTGCATCAGCTTGACTTATATAACTGCAATAGCGACCTACTGGTACTATATAATCATAAGTTGAACCATGTGTGTCAGGTGGACAACCCGCCTTTGTAAATACTTGATGTTGCATTTGATTGAACCAAAAAGGCGAACATGATGCAACAGGAGTATAAACATTGCTTCTTATTGTAAATGCTGTTCCTTCAAGGTTATTAGCAATGATTGCCCATCCCGTTGAACCTACTGCCTTACGGTCAATAAGGTTTTCATCCTCATATTTCTTTATTAATGCACCACGAACCCCTCCGTCTAAGGGGTCAACGAAACGGTTTAATTCTCTTATGATTTGTCCGTATTTAGTAACGTTGCCCGTTCTTAAATATCCGAGTGCGGTTGCATAAGACATTTCCCAGTTAACTAGGTTATCCGGTTCGATCCAAGATTTATAACCCGTTGCCCCTACATTATCATCAATGCAATTGAACACTTCACACTTATTAAGACATAATTGTGCCTTTGCGGGTTCAATAATTTCAGTCATGAATAAAGAACCATAAGCCGATACCATTAAAGCATTGAATGATACAGGCGCACCAGATATAGTTAAACCATACCAAAACTTACTTTCGGTATCACTCCATAACCTTTGCATTATGGCAGTTTTTAATTCATCCGCTGTTGTTTGATATGCAGGCTCATTGAAAATCTTTGCAGCTTGTTTAAAAGCATACCATGCAAGAATGTTATCCTCGGTTCTTACAGTGGTTGCAAGTGAATTTTCTGTTACAAGAATTCCTTCTGAATCTTCTGTAAGGATATAGTCAATCCCTTCCGTTAAAATGGCTGATATATCCCTTCCATCGACAATCAAACCGCCGCAATGAATCCATTCTCTTTGTGTTTGAAGATAGCCTAGCATATTTCTAAGGTATTCTTCGGCTGTACAATAGTTTGAACTGTTAGGATTCATTTCCATGTAATAGCCCAATGCATAAGCCATGACAGCACAAGCATTGTTTTGAATGAATGCACCTGTTGCCGATCCATCCATAAAATGCGATATGAAAGGAAGTGTTGAAGGATATGTGATTGAATCAAATATCCCTATCAAAATTTCATTAGCTAATAATGGTCGCCTCGATGTTGCAATTAAGGCAAGGGCGTTATCATAAGCATAAGCGTTTGTTTGAAACGCTGTACCGTATAACGGATCTGTTGGGTCTATTCTAAATGAACGGGGTAATACTCCACGCGGCATTAAATGTTTTTAGTTATTAATTAGAGTCAATTTGATCTGAAATAAAGTCCATTGAAAGATTACCGTTGAATGTTGGACTATAAACCATCATTTCAGCTGGAATCAGCTCACCATCATAGTGATAATCAAAAGATTTTACAATTG
Organism: Ferruginibacter sp.; assembly: GCA_047601875.1. Classification (GTDB taxonomy): domain Bacteria; phylum Bacteroidota; class Bacteroidia; order Chitinophagales; family Chitinophagaceae; genus Ferruginibacter. Next base: position 5,669,455 of record JASGIL010000001.1, read on the forward strand.
GCTTTGAACGGTCATATTGCTGTCTTTCGACTTTATAAGTTTTTGTTTCAAGCACTATGGGTAAAAGTGAATTATCACCTAATTCTTGAAACACTTGTTTTGAAATTGCAAGTTCATTTAGCCATCTTATTTCTACATCAGATAAAATATCGGAATAAACAGTATAGTTGCCTGATTGCTTTATGTTGATTATTTCTTCTGGTGAATTGTAAACATCCTTGACTTTATCAACAAGAAAACCATTTACAAATTGTTTCGTTTGCTTTTTATATGAGTTTCTTGTTATTTCATTGCTTTCTGCTGGATTATAAAATTGCTTCGTATCCATTCCGCCTAAAGAGTTAATCCAAAATAGATTTACAGGAATTAACGTACAAGGCAAATCTTGATACTTATACTTTCTCACTTCTGATCTTATATTTCCATCTGCATCTTCAAGGTGAACAGTATAATTATCAATAAAGCCAAAATCTATTAGAAAATAATCGCCTAATACTTTTGGTGAAACTTGAATCATAAACATATTATACAAGTCCAGGCCGCTGATTGCCTCTGAATAAGTTTGTTCCAAAACCACATCATGATATGCCTTTACAACAATTTTCAAGGATGAAACGTAGTCTTGAAGGAAATAAAGCTGCTCGGATGAATACTGATTTACTTTGCTATTGTTAGGCTTGTAAGTAAGAAATTTAACAGGCAAGCCAATTTCACCTAATACATAAACAGCCGGATTGAAATTGTGAAATTCTAAACCACCCATTTCAGCACTCCAAATTGTATAGGTATCAGGTAAAGTACTTGTACTTAATGCAGCCTGCAAGCCGCTTACAATACCCATTTCAATAATATTTATCTTATATTTTAAAACTGGTCTTTTGATCGGAACATACAAGTTGTTTTGCGTGTTTGTTGCTTCCCATTTTACGGTACTACTAATAATATCAGAAATGTTGATATAACTTCCATTTACATAAGTTGGAAATGGCCAAATATCATCTCGATCTATCGTTTGTAAAGATGTTGCTTCAACTACTTCAACCTTGAAATAAGTAAAGTTTGGTGCATCACTTTGAACTTGAAAAATTATATCGTTATCAGACGGATTATATTTATAGGGTGCTTGAATTACACTTATCATTCATAGTCTTTATTTTTAAATATTACCATTTGCCTTTCGGACATTTTGATTCTGGTGAACGTGTTTTTGCTTTTAAAGGGCAATAACACTGATTGCATATATCAGTTTGAAGAAACTCATTGAATTGTTTAAAAGGACACTCATTGCATTTCATCATTCTCATTTCACTAAGCTTTTCAATGTCTTCATCAGTAAATACAACATTTTTCCACCCTGTAATAATTTCTTTTATCTTTTTAATTCCCATTACTGCATTAATTGATTTAGAATAGTTCTAACAGCGAAATCCTTAAATTCCTTTTTGATTTCATCCTTCAACTGATCTATTTCACTTGAATAAACATTCAAAGGCTTTTGACCGTGTTTTTGATGACTTTTTGCCATTGCAAAAGCGGCACTTTCTATTTGTTCATCTTGTGTTAACTCTTTTGTAGGCGATTCTTTGCCTTTATATTTTGCATTGTTGCGTTTGTTAAGATTTTTTCGTCTTATCCAATCTTCAAACACTTTAGGTGGTGGCATCTTCGTAGTGTACTTGTAAGGTGTATTGTATTTAGTTTCTGTTCCTGATACCCCTTTATCCAAATATTCAAGCGATTCATTTGCAACTATGTCAAAACCTGAATCAGTTTGAACAATACGCAAGTTTGCAGTTTTACCTGTAAGCCATTTATCAGCCTTTTTTAAATTCTTTTGAACCCTAGTAATAAAGTCGCCTGCTGGATGCTTCAATACATCAAAATCATTTTTATCTGATCCAAAAGCATCAAGCCTCGAAAGATTAGATGCCGGTTTAATTCCCTTTGCCATTCGTTTGGTTTTGTGTTGATTTATAGTATTCAAGTTTTGCAAGCATTATTTGATAGGTTGAAAGAACTTCCATTGCAGACCTTTCGTAAACGTCAAAAAAACTTATATGTGTCCATTCTGCAATTGTATGTGCTATAAAAGCCCAACTGTTATCTTTTAAAATCTTTGTTGCTTGCTTTCTCATGAAATCTTGTAAAGTAATTTCTTCACTTCCTTTTTCATCCCCATCGTTTTCAGTTGTTTTACCAAAGAACGTTGGGAACGTTGTATGAATTTGCGAACACTCAACCGCAGAAAAAAAAAGCCAGTGTTTAAGTCTTGCATATTCATTTGAAGAATTGCATCCTCAGTTAAATCATCTTTTGAAAATGATTTAATGATATGGTGTATGTTATTATCAATATTACCTTTGAAATATCTATGAAATACAATTAAGTCGCCGTAAGTAATTTCTTCAACACTTTTCCAATTGATTTTATTTTTTTTATCAATTACAGGCTCTTTAGACAAGAATGATATTTTATTTGTCAACTGTGCGATGTCTTGCAAAGTCAAATTTTCAAGTTCATCAATAGAATCACCACTTAATACAGAAATGATCTTAAAGTCAATGTTCGCTTGGTTAAATGTTTCACCTAAGTCTTCGTCAACTTCATTTTGAATACTTGAAATAATCAAAAAGTCTTTTAGCTTTAATTCAGACCATGTTGCAGGTAATAAAGAAAGAATTTCTTTAACCTTGCTTTTTACTTCTTCTTCTACTTTTTGATTTTTCTTCCACTTGAACATTTTCATTATTTGGTTCTTCATTTAATGGTATTAAGGTTTTTAAATACTCTGGGTACAGTCTTTCGTAATAGGATAATAGCGTGTTTAGCCAGTGCAACACGCAGCCTCCGCAATTTGTGTCTAGGGGAACTTTGTACCCTACTATGGCATATACCACTTTACGAAATAGTTCAAGATTTTCAGACGTTTTAAAGTCTAATACTTGCGTCCTTTTGTGTTCTTTCAATACTTCCAAAAGGATTTCTATGTTTTTGAATAATTCTTCTTTTGTCATTTATATTTTATATTAAAACAGGTCGCCATTGTGTGAACCCATATCCTTCAATTCTATAATAGTTTGCCATTGCCAATGACATAACACAGTCATCATGGTAACCCCTGATTGCTTCGAATCTTAAATGCCCTGTACGTTCATTTTTCTTTCGTTCAAATGCCTTAAGTTCATTTGCTGTTTCATCATTAAATTTTACATTTCCTTTTTCAACATCACCTATCAATTGCCACATTATTTTCAACTTGGATTCCTTAGTGAATGTGAAAGGACGAACATTGGGCATTTCATCACTGTATCTTGCAACAGCAGCCGATCCAACCCCTGTGTTATCAACAACCTTTAAAATATTTTTAGGCAATTGAAGTAATTCATTGTGTGTTTCAGCCCAAGACTTTCTAAATCTTTTAAAGAAGGTCATTGAACCTTCAATGTCCAATCCTATTATAACAGTAAAGTCATTTGATGTTGCTAGGTCAATGCCGTAAACTATCGTTGGATTTGTTGAAAGTTCAGTGATTGTATTTGCTGAAATATTTTCAACATCAAAAGGATTATCAGCATTTGCCATTGGTTTAGCCAAATACTCTTGACTAAAAATATCATTAGGCAATTCTTCTTTTGCATCCTCAAACTCACCTTGTGGGAAATACGGATTATCATTTGAAGCAAATTGCCAACTTTCATAGTCATGTTCCTTGTCAACACCTTTTAAGTAAAGGGAATGAAAGAAATCTTGCCCCCTTGGTGTTGAAATGAATAATGCCTTTCCCTTATAATCTGATAAACATGGACGGATTGCACCGTTCCACGCTGATCTTAAGTCAACAACCTTTGCTGCTTCATCTATGATAACATAGTGAAACTTATAACCCCTGATTGCATCAACATTTTCACCCGAAAAGAACTGAATTGAACCACCTTTTAATGTAGTTATTCGATGTTCAGTTTGATTGAACTCTATTCCCAATGCCTTACGTACTTCATTCGGAAAATAGCGCATGATTTCTCTTGCTAGTTCCTTTGATAGTCCATATTCCGGTGTAATGATTGCAACTCGCTTTCTTTCTAATAGGTTTTGAATCGCAATAATTCTACTTACCAATGTTTTTCCCCAACGTCTGCCACACATCAACACTTTAAACCTTGCCTTTGAATCAATAACAAGTTTTTGCCCTGCATGTGGTTTTTCAAGACTTATTTCTTGTTCTGCCATTAATCATGATCTGGATAATCTAATTGTTCATAATCGCCTTTCGTTTGTTCAGGTTTTTCCTCGTACTTGATAATAACTTTCACGCTTGAATCAGCATTTTCTTCAATTTTATCTGCTACTTCTTTTGGTGCAAAGAAGGTTGCCACTTGCAAAAAGGCTCTAACCCTTTCGGCAGGTTTTAATGAATCTATATCACTTAGTATTTTGGATGATAACTTGCCCAATACAGTATAAAGCATGTGTCTTGTTACATCTCTGCGTTTATTCTTACTTCCCTTGGGTCTGCCATAAGGATTAGCTGAAGGTTGACCTTCAACCCATCTATGTGGTTTCTTTTCTTCGTCAGGCATTCCTGTTCTTTATACTTTATGTATGGGCAGAAAATAAAAACAGGACAAAAGCTGTAAATCCTTTGTCCTGCTATTGCTTTCAAATAATTTGAAAGAATCTGTTGTAGTTATTTTGTTATTGGATAGATAAATTCAGCGATACCTTCAATGATTTCACGTTTAAAGATTGCATTCCTGGCTGTTCCACCATCACCACCAAAAGTTTCATAATACAAGTCTCTATTTTGGAGTAATTCCCTTAACGCAGACGTTTTAATGAAGTAAAACTGACCTTCACCAAGGTAATAAGCGAAGTAATCTGCTTTGCTTACACTGATACAGGTTTTACGTACTTCGCCGTTTGATTTTACTCTGTACAATTCAACAGCAACGTTTCCGGTTTCCAGACATCGTTTATCTTCCTTTACTTCAACCGTTACTGTTATTCCTGATGGATAAGTTAATTTTAAATCCCAGTCTGAAAATGCACCTAAATGTTGTGATGTTATTACGGTACATCCATCTATCTTTTCTAGTGATTCTTTGAGTTGATCTTCTAATACATCTGATCGGCCTTTAGCTTGAAGCCAGCCAGCCGTTCCTTTCCATTTGTAGTTCATTCATCATTTTCTTTTTTAAATATTTGAAATGAAGAATGTTTTTTAAAACTATCGTACTGTACAATATTTAAAACATTGAACGGCACTCAACCGTTCTGTCAGTTTTTTTATACGCATTTTTTAATTTTACGCCTGCTGTTTCTACAGTGGGCGTTTTTATTTGCATAAAAATAAATTCCACCATATTTAAACAATGATTTTTGATATTATTTTCTTTCAATTATTAATTTAATTTTTGTTTGCCCAGCGGAATTGATCTGCTGGGCTTTGTGTTTGAAAAAAATATTGTAAAAAATTGGTCAGTGTTCAATTCCATTTTACCATTGTATTAGTTCTATATTCATTATAATTTTAATTTGCAATTAATCCTGAACAGATTTCTTTCCACACTGTTCGGGATTTTTTGTTTGCCACCAGATTCTGAAAACCCGGCAGATTACTTAATAATACTGATCCTTATTTATCAATATACAATATCCTATATTAATAATATCAATCTATATATACTATATGTTTATGTTATTGTAATAAGATGCAGTAGCAGCAAGTGTTTGAGAAGAACAGCGCACAAATGAAAATTATTTTTATAAAAAACATGCAAATATTTTGTTCGTGTTTCGTTCATGTATATTTTTATTTCAGTGGTAAAGATTTGAGGCGTACAGCAAAAAAATTCAACAAACCATAATATATAATATATGAACACATGATATTTTCGGTGGTGCGGAATATAATGTAAAAACGAATTGGAAGACGATAAATCGTTTAAAGGCAATCAGGAAGCACCACACTTGATTGCCTTTTCCATTTAATGAAAACGTATGTAAAAACAGAAGTTGGGTATCAAATACCGAGTATGTTCAGTGATATTGATATAACATATAATTATTTGAAAGATTGCGGCATTGCACGTCCGCAACAATCAGTTGGCAAACTATATTACTGGTTAAATTATTTACGAGTAACTGGACATTTACAAATGTTTCGCTACAATGATTACAAAAATGGATTTATCAATACAGATATAAATATTATAAGAGACTTGTTTGGCGACCTTAAATATTTTTATGCCATCAATGATAAATTAATTGCAGATGGGTTTGTCGAAGAAAATAAATCATATCGTGCGCCAAAGTTTGAAGGTGATAAAAACACATTCTGCAAATCATATCGCCTCACGGATACGATCAATACGGACACATGGCAAGTAATCAAGGTAAAAGCCTCAAAATGCAGCACAACAAAAAAAGTTCTTGAATTTAGTCGGAAGAAATGGAAACCACTTGACCACAAAATGTATAATCTGTTAACTCAATTTTGGATAGATGATATTCCGTTCTTTGATAACACTAATTGTATAAACTTTCAACAGTTCTCTTGCAAAATGCTTACTGAATTAAAAAAGAAAGCAGAAGCAGGTAAAGATATTCAACACATATATAGCTTTTACAAAGATGCTTACCTTGGCATTAAACATGGGGCATGGCGTTATACTGTTGATGAAAACGGGCGCAGACATACAAACCTTACAAACCTACCGAAGATTTTAAAACCATTCTTGTATGTTATCAAAGATGGTGAAAAGCGCAGATTAAAAACAATTGATGTAAGGAACAGCCAGGTTCTTTTATTATTAACCATTTTACCGAAAACATTACCTTCTTACGCTAAGTTCAAACATTGGGTTGAAACAGATTTTTATCAACTATTCGCTGATGCAACAAATGTTAAGTTAACAACCGATAACCGCACACAGATCAAGCAAACCTATTTTACTTTCATTTATGGTGATAACAAGAAATGGTATGTATGGGGAAGCAATGCTTACAAGGTGATGAAACAGGAGTTTCCTGATCTGGTAGATTATATCAACGAATTAAAAAATAAAAATGGTTATGCTATGCCTGCAAATGCAATGCAAAAACAGGAATCAGAAATTATAAATAATGGAGTATGTAAACAGCTCCTTCAACATTCAATGCCATTTGCACAAGTTTACGATTCCATATTATGCCTTGATGAAGATATTGATGTTGTTATGAACACAATGACAGCAGCATTTAATTATAAAAACTTAAACGTTCACTTAAAAGCAGAATAAAATGAGATACTATAACAGATACGGATTGCATTGTACCGAAGATGATAAAGGCGAAGTATTGATATGTGGATTGATTGAAGTTGATGGAGAAGAAGTGTTTGAATCAATAGTTGTAAAGAAAAGTGAAGTAAACAAAGTTTCTAATTCAACATTGATGAACGAACACCTTAAAAGGATCAGTACTAATAAAGAATAAGGTGGAAAAACACCTATTTCTTGTCATTATCCGCACCTATGCCATTGTGAATAAAACGGATCAGACCACCTGAGAAAACGCCAGAAAACACCTAATTCTACCTATTTCCATTGATTCTTGACAGAATACCTTTCTTCCTGCAAGCATCTGCATAATATTGAACTGTTATAACATAGTTCTTATGATAGATGCCGTTTGAATTAACTGATGCCCATTTCAGCCAATCAAGCCAGTGGTGAATCTGTTTTGATCCTTCGTAACGCAGTGATTTCATAAGAACAAAAAACCATGCTTTTTGCATGGTTTTTCTACTCGCCGATATTTTGGCGGAAAAAAATTAAATAAAATTTTTAAAAAATTTCGCCGATATATTTTTTTTCACTTTTAGCTTTTTTTAAAAAAGGCAATCACGTCAATATCATAGTTTGAATTGAAATTAACACGAGTACATTTCTTAAATGAACCTTGCCGGCTTGGAAAAGGGGCTTTACATTCAATAAGCATAATATGAGAAAATTTCTCACAATTATTACTCACCTGATCCTGCGATTTATCAACATTAATGAACTTTTTTAAAACCAGTCCTTTAATAAAGGACAGGATAGACTTTTTTTTGAGATAAATAAATACTGCCAATGCCCAAATAGCACTTGCAAGAAGATTAACTGATATATCGTAGATGATAGTTAACACTTATTCAAATATACTAAATATCTCTTCCACATTTACAATCCACAATAAAGTTATCACCAAGATAGAAATTGCAAAATCTTTTAACAGCTTCAATTGTATTTTCATACTCAAGTCTAAAAGCACGGGTGAAATTATGACTTACAGGCTCAGTGCCTACGGCAATTTCTTTTGTATGTACAATATCATTGCGGAAACCTTCTAACTCTTTTATAAGTTTGAAATCATCTGGGTAAGTATCTTCAAAACTTTTATTAGTTATTTGTTTCAATACATCATTTAATTTTTCTTCCGCCCTGAAAAATCTTTCAATTTCTTCTTTCGTATAAACACGTTGCTTTCCTGGCCTTGTATATGTATAGTTGGCTGGTATTGCCCGATTCATTGTCGCCTCAATAGCGGTACATAAATAAATGGCAAAAGCGCTTACCATACTGAAAAAAGAAAACATCTCATTAATAGGTGGTGCATCTTGCCCTTTTGATGAAGCAATCAATTTTGGTATCAAAGATTGTTTTGCTTCTTCTAGCTTTTTATAGTTAGCATATCCACAATCAAAATAAATTAAGATTGGATCAGGTTCAGGAACAATTAATCTTTCGCCTTCAACTTCAAGTAAAAAGGCTTTGTAAAAAGTATTGTCAGATGCATAAATGTGGGGCACGAAATTATCTCCAAAATCTTCCAGTCTCCAATCTTTACCGATATTTTCTTTTCCTGCTTCTTCAACAACAGCAGCGACTTCATCAGTCATTTTAAATTCATTAAAGAATCTTTTTTCAATGTGTTTCATAGTTTTTTATTTTAATGTTTAGTAATTATTGACTTTTATGAACAATATTCAATTTACTTTTTGAATGTTCTTCCATTTCATACTTCCTTACAGCAGGACAAAGCTTTGAAAGCATTTGTACTTCACATTCAACATACTTATCCCTATACTTCTCATAGGACTTCATTGCATAATGCTGAAAGACAGCATTGATGTTATCATCACCGATCAGTCGGATTCCTTTAAATGGTTCTTTCCGAATCTTAGTCCATACAACTATACGATAATAGGGCATGAAAGCAAAAATACTAAATTGTTTAGTATCGCCAAATACCTTCTTTTAATGATGATAATTATATGAAAACCATGCTATAAAGGCATTAACAACCAACAGTAGCAAGTAAATAAGCATCATCAACCGCTTATGCTTTAAGGCTTCTTTCTTACACTCACAACAGTGCTTAGCCATAAAAATTTCTTTTTAAGGTTAATAAATAAGTTAATCAGTTAAAAACCGACTGTCTTGGTTTCTTAATCTAAAAAAGGCTGAAGGGCTGCTAAGATATGTGTCCGAATTTTCAGTCCAATTAGGATTTAAACTCTGTGCAGTTCTGTGTATAATCTAAAATAAATCTGAACCACTAAAATAGTAAAGAAGAATGTTTGATTGCAAATTATTTTATTAACACTGATGTTAATTAGTTGAAGATATTTTTAAAACTTCTTCGTTCTTTTCTTCAATTTTTTTGAACTGCAATATTTAAAAATAAAGTTGCAATGAAAAATACTCTAGTTAATAGCGAATACTTATCACTGTTGAAAGAATATAAAAAGCAAGGTGGTGAAGAACAGTATGAAAAAGCACAAACTGATCTAATAAAAGAACTCCGAATTAAAGTAACAGCAATGGAAAAGAAACTAAGATCAGAAGAAATCATTGCAACTATTCATGAATTACACTCAAAAGATTAAAACAAAAATGGAAACATCTATAACAGAACTATCGTGGAACTATGACCTTCCTACTAAAACGTATCATATAGCATTTAATAATAACAATCAACCTTATCAATTGTCGCTTGATGAATCAAACAAGTTACCTGATCTGCAAACAGACGAAGAACATTTTGAATTTTTCAATTGGTTAGCAAAACACTTTATTGAGAATGAACTGGGAAATAGAAATGAAAATAACAATTGAAGATTACTATTTAGACGGAATGCCAGCAAACTTTGACCTTAAAAACTTTGAAAAATATTATGACCATGTAATGATTAACAGACAAGACAAACCGAAAGGAACTACAATGAAAACACCAACAAAACAAGATCTGAAAGATGAAATTTCAAGACAAAAAGCAGTGATTGATGAACTATTAAATACTATTGCAGAAAAAGATAAAGAATTTAAGTTTTTACATAAACTACATATATCAGCACTTGAAAGATGTACGATTTTAAATTCAACACCTGAACAGAAAACTTCTGTTACCGCTGAATCAATGCTAGAGAAATTAAAGACAGGAGACTTCCTTCCAAAAGATGTAAGGTTTACCAATTCCGAACCATTCAAAGACTTAAAAGATAAAATTAAACAAACAGTTGAAGCGGCACGAAAAGCAAAAACTGAACATGGTGAACATTCAATTGAATATAGAAATGAAGTTGCAAAGATTGCAGAACTAAAAGACCGGTTTGAAGAATATAATGATGGAATTGTCAGAGCCTTCATAACTGATAAGGACTTACAAGACCATCAGGATAAACAAAACTTTTATAACAATCTCGGAAGCGTTTAATGAAAGAATTAATACTAATAATAGCAATACTCCTCATTGTGTTGCTGATAATAAATAAAGCCAAGCCTTCGGTAAAACTATACCGTCAAAACTTGAAACTAAAATCAAAGTATTACAGGTGTAAAAAGAAGCATGATATAAACATTCATTAATGGAAGAAAAAGGATATAGATTACTTGATACATTTCACCATCCCAAATACAATATTGAAACATGGGTTTTGAAAAGAAATAAAGACATAGGATTTCATCAAGTGGTGGATAAAGAAGAAGCGGTTATCCAAAAAGAAATATTTCATGAAATTGAATCTATGAGTCGAAACTTTGAAAGACTCTTATTTCAATATTATCCAGAAGCTGATCTTGTGAAGTGGATTAATAAAAGTATTGATAGCATTTATTTTGCATTTACATGCAATCCTACTTTTACTATATACACAAATTATTTTCATGTTCATGGATATGAAGTGCCCAATTCTGAATGTGCAAGGATTTTAGTTAAACCGGATTTTAATATTAGTCTTAAACGAAAATAATCTACCAGTACTAACAGAATCTAAAAATCTACTAAGACAGTACTTGTTAAGAATCTTCATAAAGGCTGGCAGTCAGGTAAGCAGGTATGATATTGGGGATTCATCAAAACATCATTCAACATGAAAAAATTAATTGCTGTAACAGCCATTCTTATGAGCCTATTAAGCTGCAAGAAAGACAAACCCGATCAAAACAACAATTGCGGAACCATTGCATCAAGAATCGTTCATGATTGCGATGTAAATGGTTGCAATATCAGTATTGCAGTTGATTATCCCGATGGAAGATCAGAGGCTTATTCAAAGTTTGTTCCCTTAAATTCTACTGAATATTCAATAGGAAGTACCTATTGTAAATAACGTTTGATTATTAATGTGTTTGTCGCCCTGCATTTTTATGTGGGGCTTTTTATGTGTAACGGTATGCATAAACGAAGTGTGCAAAGCAAGGAAATTGCACCAATTTGCCAAATTTTACAGATACTTTTTATAAAAATAAAGTTTGAAAATAATAATCACTATTTGCGAAAGTGAATATTGTATTTCTTAATTTTGTTTCATCAAGTTGGTTGAATCCTTTCACTGGACAGCCTCTATTACCCAAGGTAATAATGCTGAGACTACAACGGTGTAACCATGAAGCGAGTTCTTCATGCGAATGACCAAAGGACAACTTTACAACGATATAATCAAAAAACAAAAACAAGGAATGAATGGCAATGGGTTAACACGTTGCTACAATCTAATCCTATGACCAATCGGTATCAAGGGCACAATACCGAAACGGACAATCCATGCCCAATATTTTCAAAATCAATTTTATTAAAATTATGAAATCAACAAAAGCAACTACTGTTCCCGCAATAGATGGCAAACAGCTTTTCAAAAACATTCATGACACCGTAGCACCATTTGACGTTATGGGAAACAGCTACGGAAGTGCTGCATTACCAAACAAAGAAGAAATAGAATCATTGGTGCAGGATTTTATGAAAGACAAAGATAACTGGCTTATAAGCCACCGATCAGAAAGGGTTGAATGGAAGACCGCAGACAGTGATGTTGAACTTATCACCAATTATGATACTTGGGATGTTCCTATAAGCGCAACCTTGACGTTGAAGCAAGGCAACAGGGTTCTAATGAAAAAGGAATTTAAGTATTAATAATTGTAAAAACCCAACGGCACTGCATGTCTATGCGGAGCCTATTTTATAAACAATCAAAAAAAGAATTATGAAACTTGTAAAACTATTATCCAAATTAGAATTGCAATTTAGCGAAGGCTTTGAAAGGTGCAGTTTTGAAATAGATCAGTACGGAGATGACGTTAAAATGGAATTAAGAGAAATTTACGAACGTATTTATCAACTCTGGCATAAACTCAATATTGAAGACTATTATGGTTCCTTCTCTTATAATGATAAAGGTGTTTATGATGGCTTCCTAGATGCGGTTAGCGATTATAAACATAAGGTAATTGAAATGGCAGGAATTGAAATTGATGAACCACTATCGCTTGATGCATCTTATACAGCAGCGGTTACTAAGTTATGTCAAAAAGGAAAGGGAGAAGAAGTAAGGAAACTGAAAGAAACAATGCTTACTAAATTCTGGACAGAAGATGCAGTTGAAATAGCGAACCGATGGGATAAAGATAGAAAGTTAGAAACCACTTAATCAAAGTATGAATTAAAAAAGTGGCTGCCTCACAAATAGGCAGCCTCTTTTATATCTTATGAATAATCAAATCAGCTAGATCAGCCCTTGCATTTGTAATTGTTTCTTCCATTGCTGCGTGTAATTGATTAAGCGTAGGCGTTACTTCATCTTTAATGTAAGCAAATTCTTTACTATTTATAAGATCAGTATAAATAATTTGAAACAACTCCGTTGTATCAATTTTCATTTGATAGAAATCTTTCACAAGTTCTATTCTTACTTGTTCATCTGAAACAGCCTGAATATTTGAAAGGCTTTGTTTAGCCCGTATTAAAAACTTAGTTACTAATTGTACAAAATCCGTAACACGCTTACGCATCAATTGACTATCATCCATAATTATTATTTGCGGTCTGTAAAATGAAAATCTTCTGGCCCCAAGTTGATTAATTTACCATCTTCATTTTCAATTATAGCTAATACGTGTTCGCTTTGGTATTCATCTACTATTGTAAACCATTTATGAAACCAGCCAATTTTGGGTTTATTAATTGCGGATTTGATTTGTACAGGTCTTAATTTATCCTTATCCATAAATTTTATTTTTTAAATCCTAGCGCAATTGCAATAGCCTCCAATCCTGATGGATAGTCATCTGAATTTGAAAGAACAAATGCACGCCTGAATAATTCATTTTGTTCCGCTTTTAATGCAAGTGTTAGTGCCTCGTAATCGGACAACTTGTATTCAGCCTTTAATTCTTTTGTCAATGTTTCAACATCCTTTGAAACATGAACACCATATTTAGTTTTACTCATACAATTAATTAAAAGGTTACTTCATTTATCACAGCTTCTTCTCTTGTTAAACCGATTTCGTCAGCGAAAAGTATATGATTTGAAACCCAATGATGAGAAATTTCGCCTTTGGTGTTAATGAACCCACGTTTTGACATTGGGCGCATTGGGATTTCAATTTCAACTTCTGTTCTGTGATATTCATTAATCACTTTAATGAGTTTACAAGGGTAAGTATTATTGTTTCCAAACGAAACAAAATAATCATTGCCTTCAATCAATTCAACAGTCTTTCTTTTACTAAAGTGAATAGGTTTTACTTTCCTATCAACCTTTTCTTTACCAAGCATTCCTTTCATAGTATTAAAATTTAGGGTTTTCAATTTACTTTAAATGCCAATAAAATAATAATGCTTATTATCCACATGACGTGCAAAGATTCCGATAATAAGGCTGAAAGCTATGCTGGTCTTGCTATTCACCTTCCATTACCATTGCCTGTGCCCATAAAGTATAAGTTTTTGCCTTGTCTTGAATATCAACATCGGCTGGCAAATCCTGATCGGTTTGCCTTGAAACAGAAACGCCACCTTGAACTTGCCAACCATCTTCCATGTAACTTCTTACTTGTTCTTCCAAATCCAGTTTTGAATGTACACTCGTTAATATAACATAATCCATTTTATCTTAATTTAAAAAGTTTATTTAAAAGATATTACGATTATTGAAACTGATATATTTTCATCATATCATTTAATTGCGTTTGTTTAGCTGCATCATTTTGAATAGCAGCTAACCATGTAGTAGCACCGTCTAAAATATCATTGATAAAAATATCAACTTGAACGTGTAGTTTTTTTCCTTGCGGGGTATCGTAATAATTACAATGGTCAGGATTTCCACCAGCTTTTGGTACAGTAAAAATAAAAGAGTCCAAAAAAGGTTTTACATCCTGATCCTTTATAACATCACTTCCTTCGTGTAAATAAGAACAACGTAAAGCGTAAATGTCCTTTGCGGCCATAAAAACAAATTCTTTCATAGGAAACGGCATCGGTATTGATAATGGGTTATTAAAATCCATGCTATCCATATCAGGCATTACTTGTTTGTATTTATCGCTTATGTAAGTATCAATCCATGCCATGTAGTTTTTCCTACCACCAACGCCATTTGAATCTATGTTGCAAGCCATATCAGGTAAGGTCAATGCTAACGTTAAAGCTGAATAATAGTTTTGTTGCTGTAATCCTAGTCTTACAGCGTTTATTAAATGTTGCATATAATAAGTTTAAAAGTTTATACCATGAATAATAATCCTGCATGTAGGATTATCTGCTGTTATTAATTCCTTATAAGGTTTATTAGTATTTAGCTTATAATAATTGACAGCAGAAGTTGTTGCATCTATTGCATCCCTTTCATTAAAGATGGCGGGATTAGCCATGAATCGTATAATTTCAATCTTATCGTCTTTATATACTGTCTTTTGGTCAATAGGTGTATCCATATCAATGTTTGTTTTTTATTTTTTATCAGTCTTATAGATATAATAAATGACTATTGCGATAATGCCTATAACAACAATTACTTCAAAGGGTGTATCATAAGATTTTATTACTTTTTGCGAATTTCCTTGACAAGTATCAACTGTTGAACCAAATGCAAGGAATAAGAAAATAGCTATACAAACGAATATCGTCGATAGGGCACAACCGCTTTTTTCTTCATCAGTACTCATGTTGGTAGTTACTATGGTAGATTGGTTGATGTTGCCTTTATCACAGTAAAACCTACTGATTCAGTGCCATCAAAGCCATTTGATTTTACTTTGAAGTCTTTGCTTTCATTGGGTTTGAAATAATCATAGAAAACCTTTTGTTCCGATCCTATTTCAGTTTGCGTTTTACTATAAAAAGAAAACTTTATGACAACATCTTTATAAACTGCAACGGATGCAGTATTAGTAACCTTACCTTCCATTACCCATTGATTGATTAAGTTCCGTCTGTATGTTCCTTCAGCCTTAATAAACTGAACAGGGTTGGCTTCTTCCTTTTCCTTTAATGTCATCTTTGCATCCTGATAGGAAGGTGCTATTGGGGAATTGCTATTTGAATTGCAGGAAACAATAACAAAGGCGGTAACGATAAGCAAAGTCTTCATAATGCATTCAGTTGAGTTAAGGTTAATTCAAATATATCTAAAATAATTTAGTGAAGAACAACCCGGTAGAACGTTTTTGGAATTACATCTTTTTAATCAATAGTTGAAAGGAATAAGCCGTAAAAGTTCATTTGAATTAGTTAAGAACAACCAGTAAGGACTTTTGAATGCCACAAACAACTGTTAATTCAAACAAGACATTTTGCAATTTTAAAAATGTACAGTATTTTTTATTTATGGTTCCTGTGTAAGGGCATTGCCATAAATAGCGGAAAACTTCATAGGTAGATTCGTGTCCTGAAAACCGTTGACCGCCTTTACGTGGTTGGTTTTTCGCCGTATGCAGGATGGCCTAAAACGCTTGGGTAGGTTTTATAACCTGTCATTGTTCACCGTTTATACGATGTAACATGGCACCAAACAAAAAGCCATTCAACTGGCGCAGGCTTGTTGAAACATTAAGGTGGGTGGTTGATATTACAATCATTGTTCTATCAATCATTGAAATTATTCAACACCTTTAAATTAAAGAAGGGCTGTCATTGTACAGCCCTTTTATACCTAATAGGTGAATACTGTCAATTTACTAGGGTTTATCCCTTTTCCCAATGACTTTATCAGGAATTGCACATATTGACAGCCAGTAAAAGGGCTGATTTGTTGCACTTTTTGTTGCACTTAGGGTAAAATGACAAAGGTTCCATTTTAGTGGAACCCTTGGTACTACTAGCTGTGACCCCTCAGGGGCTCGAACCCTGGACCTACTGATTAAGAGTCAGTAGCTCTAACCAACTGAGCTAAGGAGTCAGTTAAGAGGGCGCAATTTAGTAAATTTATTATACAAGTTTTGTTTTACTTGAACATTGAACATTGAGCATTGAACATTGAGTATTGAAAATTTTTCTGATTCTTTGAATAATTAAAGTCTCCAATTGAATTTTCAATGTCCGGCGTACAATATTCAATGTTCAACGACAGATCACATCATCACAAGATCTCTTACTTCCACATTCCCACCATCCTCCAATATGGGGCAGCCCTTGGCCATCTCTGCTGCTTCTTCAAATGAATCGGCTTTAACGATTGAAAATCCCCCGATCAATTCCTTGATCTCGGTATAGGGTCCGTCGGTAACAACATTATTTGGCCGCACTACCTTGCCTGCGGACCCAAGCGGGTTGCCCTGGTTGGTGAGTTTCCCCTGCGCAGCAATGCCGCCAAGCCACTCCATCCATTTTTTCATGATCACCTGCCCCTGCTCCTGTGTAGCCGGTGGTACTGATTTATAATCATTCCTGTAAACAAATAAATAATCCTTCATGGTAAAATATTTTATGGTTTAAAAATATATGACGAACGGGTTGAGAGAATTTGGACAGTAAGGTAGAAATAATTTGAATGCTGAGTTATGAATGGGTGACTAATAACCTGGAGTATTGAAAATGATCAATCCATTCAGCACTCAGCATTCATAATTATTTCCTGTTTTTCACCGGTATTACCAACTTCAACCCCGACCATACTTCATCTACCGCACAAACTTTTACATCCACCAGGCCATTTGCCAGTGCTAGATTTCTTATGATATCTTCTGTAACATCTGTTGTTACTTTGGATGCTTTCTTTGGCCAGGATATCCAGATCATTCCGTCTTCTTCAATTTCATTCCTGAGTAAGAGAATGTCTTTTTGTAAAGCTTTTGTTGTAGTAGTAAAATAATGAATGAAATTTTTCTTTGTTTTCTTTTCTTTTAAGAAAGAAACCGATGGCATATCATCAAACAGGTTTAAGTAATGTGCCGGCACATCAACCAGGCGCACTTTAAATCCTTCTTTAATACCTAATTTTTTTGCAAGTGGTGTTCCTGAATATCCTGTTGTCATGTGCAGTAGTTTTTGCTGCAAAAAAAGTAACATACATTACATGCTTACAATGGTATTTGCATTCATTAATAAATATAAACCCCATTATAAGTTTCACCTGATAGCATATCCTGGTAATGCATACTGGTTGGATATCCATCTGAATTGTACTGGTAACTGTAGCTGACGTTATAAGGTTGAACACCTCCGCTGGTTGATTGAGTACGCTCTGCATGCAGTACATTATTGTGCTGGATAAAGAAAGGTAAGTCGCCTGACAATTCATTTTCAAATTCAATATCTACAAGACGCCTCGGATATAATTTATAGAACGGGCAAGGATGATTATCGTATGAAATACTGGCAACTGTTGATGATGTAAGATAACCAGGAGGCACTGTAACGGTCCAACTGCTATCTGTTGATTGAATAATATTCCCTGCTGCATCTTTATTGAATAAATACTTTACTGAAAAGATCGGGTTAATAAGGTCTATATCTGCTGTAATGAGACCAGGGCTAATAATATGATATCTGTAAACACCAATATTTCCGGCAGCCCCGATACCAATGGTCGAATCAGCACTCATGTTCCCATTACTGTCATAAGTAAAATATTCCCACCCGGTAAAGCTACCTGAAACCAATTTTCGGCTTGAGATAAGTGTATCTGTACCATTATAATAGTTGGTTACCCTTCCTGTATATCCATTCTTCTCCATATCGATTTGAGTACACCGGTTTTGGGAATCATAAGTATAATTAAATGTTTCAATTGTATCTTCCGGTATTGATTGCGTGTCTTCGAGTAAGATAAATTTCTTTAATAATACCGGGCCAGACGGTGTTACTACATTATTATCATCTGAATGTTTGTTGCAGGAAGTAACAACTAAAATAGCGATAATGAAAATGGCAATTGTTTGTTTCATAAAGTTTGTGTTAATGTATGATGTATGATTTCTTTAGAGATGAAGTGACTTTCTATTAACTTAAAATTACAGAAATTGAAAAACATCATACATCCCAGATCATACATCATAAATTTAAAAGATTTCAATCAAAGGATCATCTAAAAACGCCTGCAAAAAAAATACGACTGCAGCTTTCATCGGTTTCAGGTATTTTGAAATATCGATCTTCTTATAAAATAAATGATCCCGTACAAACATACTATACAATAGCAATTCTCTCCACCGCATCAGCCAGGATTGTATAGAGCGGCCTGTAAAATTGCGTCGCATCGGTATCATATCGTATTCATGAAGGTTAAAAACAACATTCAACATCTCCATGTATTTTCTTTCTGCCTTCGTCACTTTGTAAAATACTCTTTTACCAATGCACATGTGGGAAAATATTTTGTACTCGATGCCTCTTAAGAAAATGTAGGCAGTTGTATGTATTTGTATCGGGTATTTAACATGATCGAGCGGTTCGCTGATGTTCAGCGCTTCTACCTTACCGGTAGCTATCTCTACATTAAAAATATATTTTGGTACACCACCTGCATTTAATACATAAGTAAATTTCTTTCCTTTAAAATAACGCCTGAGAAAAAAAGGAAGGCACTGAGATAGCTTCTTAAAATATTCATCTACTACAAATTTTTGTAAGCTGGTACTATCCTCTTCAGCATAAAACCTGTTGAGGCTGGCTGTATTTTCTTCGAGGTATTGTTTTAAATATACATCCCTGTCATCAAACCATTTTTTATCTGTAATGGTAAAGCCACTTTCTTTATCCCAGCTGTCGCCGGTTACCATTACCTGCACCTGCGGTGACTTTATATTACGTTCTTCGAAATAATTCTTTACACGTTTTGGGTGCTGTACTTTTTCATTAAAATGTATTGAATCCTTGTGCAGGTGGCAATGATTGCTTGCAAATGGAATAGCATACTTTGCTCCCGTAGCACGAACAGTAAGCGCAAATTCTTCAATGTATCTCTCAAGATCATCCACCTGGGCTTCCGGATCGTCAACGATCGTATAAGACAAACGTTCGTTGGCAGAACTATGGCTGCGAAAAACAAAATCAATTGATTTATGATTGTTGGTGATTTGCTTCAACGTAGGCCCCATGTGTTTTGCATCGTTGAGGTTAAGCAGGGTTACTCCTTCGCAATTTATCAGAAGGGCACTATCCAGGAACATCCATACCTGGTAAGACGTGATCGTAAAATCTTCATCCAGCTTTTTTGATTCGCCGTGTTTTAATTCAATCACGTTAAAAAAACCAATCGCATTCAGATCATTTTTTATTCTTTTATAACCGCCTTTGGGAATGATGATGGGCGTATCCTTTGAAAATTTGTTGAGTGATGTACTGTGAAAATGATCCCAGTGTACATGGGTAAGATAAATATAATCGGGCTTTAATGATGCTACCAACTCTTTACTCACCGGCGGATAGTTCCACCATGAGCGCCAGTAACTACTTCCAACAAGCCAGGGATCGCAGATCAACGATTTACCTGATTTACTTTGCACCAGTAAACCCGCATGCGACAGTACCTGGAATTTCATATTGCAGTTTTGGCTTGAGTAACAAAATAATAAAAATGTTGATATAAAGATTATTATTAATAATATATTTTCCTGCCATGCATTTTTTTAAACCTATATGTGTGAGGTTAAATTTTTGCCTTTACAAATATCAAATGCATATCCCTGACTTATTTATTGATGTAAATGCAGCCATCCCATATCACGCAATATGTAGAAGAAAAGGTTCTCACCCATCAATGCACATTTCAGAAAAGTACCCGATATCGCCTTACAACAGGCACGCCTATTGATGCAAAAATGTTTTACCTGATCCACTACTTTAAGAAACGGATATCCTTGCTTATTTAGAACCAATGATCTTCGATTTATAACATTCCTCTATTCCTCATTTAAAAACATCTGTTATGCAAAAGAAAATTCACACAAACTTTGGCAGGTGGCTTTTGTCATCTGTCACACTCCTTCTACTCCTTACAACCTGCAATGTGATCAGGGACCGGCTTAACAATCTTGAACAGGTAAACCTTGTAGCCAATAACGGTAACTACGCAGCGGGTCGCATAGACCCGAATTTTATGAATGCATGGGGATTTGATTTCTCACCATTTCGGCCCCGCTTTCATTTCTTCAAATGGCACGGGCACAAGTGTAGTGTATGGTACTGCGGGTGACGAACGCAGATCGCCAATACTTATACCGGGTGCAGGCGAGATACCAGCGCAGGGTGCACCTACAGGAGTTGTTTTCAATGGTACAAATGATTTCCAGCAATCAAACAATTTCGCTCCTGCACGTTTTATTTATGCCGGCAGTGATGGTGTTATCAGTTCCTGGAATGCAGACGATGCTGCTATCGTTGTACATGATAATTCCGCGACTGCTTCTTATACAGGCATAGCGATCGCCCAGGATGCAGGCGCTAACTTTTTATACCTTGCTAATTTTAAAGAAGGCAGAATAGAAGTGTATGATGCTGTTTTCAATGAAACAAACAAACCATTTATTGATCCTGGTATTCCTGCTGCATACGCTCCGTATAATATCAGGAATATAGATGGAAAACTGTACGTAACATATGCAAAGAAAGATGCTAACGGTAACGTAGAGCCGGGCACAGGAAAAGGATATGTTGATGTGTATAATACTGACGGCAGTTTTTCACGGAGGTTTGCAAGTGGCGGTAAACTCAATGCGCCCTGGGGTATTGTGAAAACAAATCCCCAATTCTGGAATTTCAGTGGATCACAACCAAATTCAATACTTGTAGGAAACTATGGTGATGGACGCATCAACGCCTATTCACAGGCAGGTAATTTATATGGAGCTGTGTTAATGCATTCAGGCCCCATTACAATACCAGGACTAAGGAACATCAGCTTTGCACCCGACTCTGCAGTTGCAGAACATGGAAAATTATTTTTCACTGCTGGGCCAAATGGCGGGCAGGATGGGTTGTATGGGTATATTCATGATGTGCAGCCTTAGAAGGTTGACAAGTTGATAGGGTTGATAAGGAAACTTCTTGTCAACTTGTTAACCCTATCAACTTATCAACTATTAATGTGGTTGTCTTGCAGAATCCGCCTGCGCTCTTATTTGGTTCAAACTATTATTCTCCGGTGGTTGATTCATTGTGTTGCCTGGCCGAAGCCCGGTATTTACATCGCCTGGTATGCTGGTACCTGTAGCATTATTATTATAAACAGGTGTTTTGATCACTGAATTATTAAGTTTGATCGTTGAAGGCCCGGCTGTTTTAGGCAATTGCATTTTGTATGGATTTACATTGGATTCAGGAACAGTGATAGTGTCTTTGGGTGAAAACGGTTTTGTTTTATTTGGAATTGTGGTTGATCGTATTGCAACTGTTGTTTTCTTTTTAATGTTTTTCGAATTGTTCTTTTTTACTGGTTTTACCTGGGCGAATGAACTGTTCAACGTAAACAGCATTAATATAAAAAGTAGCTTTTTCATAAAATCAGCATTGTGTTATTAATAATTCATCATACCCAATGACTGTGCCTTAGTGGAAATAAGGAATAAGGAATATAAAATAAGAAATAAGAAAGTAGTAATCGGAGTATTTTACTTTCTTATTCCTTATTATTAATTTCTTATTCCCTGTCTGCCGAAAGGCAGGCTTATTCTATTTGGGCAATAAATTACACAAACCTGGGTTTTGAGTTGTGAATTCACTCACGCCGTTCTGCGCAAGGCCATATTATTTGTGTCAACAGAAAGGTTATTACGTTTTTTTGGGAAATATTTTTTTCTATAAAAGATATAAGCAACTGTTCCCAGTAATAATGGTAGAAGCATAAATGTCCACGACCCGTTTGGCGAACCCACAGCCATAATTGAGTAGGTTGCTCCAATAAGGTCAAACATTAACCCGGCATACGCCCATTCTTTAATGGTTGCGAAGCCAGGAACAAGAATAGCCAATACACCCAATGCCTTTGCAACACCAATAAAAGGAATAAAAAAGATGGGGTAACCAAGCCCCTTATGCATACCTTCTACCGCCACAGGCGAAATCATTATATCAGGTATTGCAGAACCCAACATTAAAAAAGAAAATAAACCAGTAAATATCCAATAAAGAATATTTGTTTTTTTGCTAACTGTTTTCATGATTTTTTGTTTTTGATTTTAAAAAAATGTCAATTCTTTTAATGAATAATGACAACACAAACATACATACTCATAAAACCAGGAAGCGGTGGAGAATGCGACGATTAAAGGGTAAGTTGCGACAAACTTGCACAGAAAACAAATTTCGTTTACTTATTAACGGTAGTATTCATAATAATTTGAAAATTTAAAAATTATTTTATACCAGGCGTAAACAAAAATGCCTGGAACATACTGATCCAGGCATTTTCAAATCTTCAAATTTTCAAATCATATAATTGACCATCCACTTCACCCCAAACTTATCTGTAAAATCTCCATACATAGCGCCCCAGAACATTTTTTGAAATGCCATCGTTACCTTCCCGCCTGCTGATAGCCCATTGAAAAGTTTGTTTGCTTCTTCTTCGCTATCGGGACTGATGCATATATAAACATTGTTTCCCGGTACGAGGGTAAAACCCATCGATGAAGGTGCATCTGTTGCCATCAGCACATTGCCTTTTCCGATTGGCAATGAAATGTGCATGATCATTTCACGGGCATCGGCCGGAATTTTATCCTGGTCAGGCGTATCCTTAAATCGTTGTAAGCTGAGAAATTCTCCTCCGAAAACCGATTTGTAAAAATTAAACACTTCTTCTGTGTTGCCGGGAAAATTCAGATATGGATTGATGGACGCCAACTTGATCGTTTTGTTTGAAAAAATTATTTTTCCTGTAACGCTTTAAGGTTATTGAGGCCGGTCTGCAGATCATCGCCAACCATTTTCTCCATCCCAAATAAACGCATCAGGTTCATAGGATAAGGCATGTGCCCGCTGAATGACCATTTAACTTTTGTCTGGGTCTCTCCTGCAGCTTCAGTTGACATTTTAGCTTGTGCAACAGATTCAAATGGTTTCTTAAAGCGAATTTCGTAGTCAACACTTTCACCATCTTTGATGCCTTTAATTTCCTGCTCTCCCTGGCCCACATCTTTATTTCCTTCCCATGCAGATACAAAGCCTACTGTTGCATCCGTACCCCTGAATTCCTTTTTCATATTCGGATCCATTTTGGCCCATTTACTATAATCATTCTGGTTCTTCAGGTATTTGATGTAATTAAAAACTTCTGTCTTCGGTTTGTTGATGGTCACTTCTCTTTGTATGGTGTAATCTTTGTCCAGGAATAAAGCCACCACAAGCAGAACAACGATAAGCAATACTAAAATGATAAGGATCTTTTTTACTATTCTCATTTTTTTAAGTTTTAGTTCATTGTAAGTTAGAACTTTTTGAGTTCTGAGTTATGAATTCTGAGTTGTGAGTAAACTTTTTTATTTGAAGTGTCTGAGCTGATATCAGACATCAGCTGAACCTGCAATTGCCGATTCCCGATTCCCGATTGCCGACACTTTGCATTTCACCATTCACTTCCACAAACCTACTTCACCAACAATAATTTGACAAGGGGTAAATACGGCCTTTAAAGGGGTTGTTTGCGACAATTGATTTTTTTAGATTTGTTTCCTCAATCAATAAAAGAACATAACATGAAACATGTATCAATTCTTATTCCGCTGGGACATAGCAGTCTTCCCAACATTGATGGTACGCACCAGATCTTTGGTGAAGTAAATAATCTGCTGGTGTCGATGGGCAAAGAACCATTATTCAAACTTCAGCTTGTGGGCCTGGAAAAAGAAACCGTTCAAAGAAACGGCATGTATGTTATTACGCCTGATGTATTGATGAAAGATGTAAAGAAGACGGATCTCATTATTATTCCTGCGATGCATGGTGATCTGAAACAATCGATCGAACGCAACAAAGCTTTTCTTCCATGGATATCGAAACAATATAATGCCGGCGCTGAAGTAGCCAGTTTTTGCATTGGCACTTTCTTTCTTGCAGAAACCGGTTTGCTGAATGGAAAACGTTGTGCAACACATTGGCGTTTTGCCAGTGAATTCAGGGCTCAATATCCTGGTACAAAACTTATGGACGACAGGATCATGACAGAAGATGATGGCATTTATACAAGTGGGGGCGCTTATTCTTATGTGAACCTGGTTGCTTACCTGGTAGAAAAATTTGCGGGTCGTGAAATTGCCATTGCTATTTCGAAAATGTTCATGATCGATATTGACAGGAGCAGCCAATCTCCCTTTATTATTTTTGAAGGACAAAAAACACACGAAGATGAACCTGTAAAAAAAGCACAGATGTTCATTGAAAACAATTACCATGAAAAAATATCTGTCGACCAGCTAACGGGTATGCTCGCCCTTAGCAGGAGAAATTTTGAACGTCGCTTTAAAAAAGCAACGGCCAACACGGTAACCGAATACATACAACGTGTAAAAATGGAAGCAGCGAAAAAAAGTTTTGAAACCAACCGCAAGAATGTGAACGAAGTAATGTATGATGTAGGATACTCCGACAACAAAGCATTCAGGACGGTGTTCAGAAATATTACCGGGTTGTCTCCTTTGGAATATAGGAAGAAGTACAACAAGGAGGAAGCAGTAAGATGATTTTTGGCTCTCCTGTTTTTTAACGACCCTGATTTGAATATTCAATCTACAATGTTCAATGCTCAACGAAATGCACTTGAATATTGATCATTGTACGTTGAATATTGAACATTTTTTTGAACGCTCCTGCCAGGATCACTCCTCCTATACTTTTGATACTGCGATTAAAATAAGCTAACCTCAATGAAAAAGGGTTAAAACACCCTTTATAATTTAATTTTTTGTTTTACATTGTCGTACCAACCAAAACTTAAACGCTTTCATGAATCTGCGATTCCCTATTATTGCGGCAGTATGCCTGTTTACGTACCCCTTATTTGCACAACAAGGTTCCCCATCGGCAACAAAATTTGGCAAAATATCAGTAGCTGATTTCAGGCAAGGCACATATTCCATCGATACAAATGCAAATGCAATTACGATTGCAGATATTGGTTCAACCAGGTTTGTAGTGAACAAAAAAAATAATTTTTCACTTGAATTCAACAAGTTCAGGAGAATGCATATCATTAATAAAAAGGGCTATGATGCTGCAAGCATTGAAATTCCAATTTATACCCATGGACATCTTGAAGAGCAGGTAAAGAATCTTAAAGCAGTAACCTATAACCTCGAAGATGGAAAAATTATTGAGACAAAGCTGGACACAAAGGAAGCAGTATTCAAAGAGAAGCTCAATAAAAAATGGACGATCCAAAAATTTATTTTCCCCAATGTAAAAGAAGGTTCAATCATTGAGTACCAATATGAACTTCGGTCTGATTTTATTTTCAATCTCCAGCCATGGAATTTCCAGGGAGATTATCCATGCCTTTGGAGTGAATATACCGTGAGCATGCCGGAATTTTATAAATACCTTTCGCTTACACAGGGCTACCAGCATTACTTTCTCAAGGACCAGAAAGATAAAATGAGTACGTTTCGTATCATAGAAGAAAACGGCATGCAATCTAATAATATCATTACGATCGATGCCGGCGTAACAGATTTTCATTGGGTAATGAAAGACGTTCCCGCCCTTGTTCCGGAGAGTTATACAAGCACTACCAAAAACTATATTTCAAGGATCGAATTCCAGTTAGCAGGATATGCCGAGCCATTAATTCCAAAAAGCGTATTGGGAAACTGGAATGAAGCATCGGCTGAACTTTTAAAAGCTGATGATTTTGGCGGCACACTCAACAAAAACAATGGTTGGTTGGGTGATGTCTTGTCGCAGTCAACCATGGGCGCTACAAATGACCTTGATAAAGCCAGGAAAATTTTTATTTACCTGCGTGACTATATGACTTGTACCAACTATTACAATATGTATCTGGAAAGGTCTTTAAAAGACGTATTGAAAGCAAGAAGTGGCAATGTTGGAGAAATAAATCTTTTACTAACAGCAATGCTCCTAAAAGCCGGGCTGGATGCAAAACCAGTCATACTGAGCACCCGTTCACATGGTCATGCTTATTCACAATATCCACTGATCGACAGGTTTAATTATGTGATCACAAGATTAATGATCAACGATCATGAATATCTTCTTGATGCCAGTCACCCAATGCTTGCATTTGGCAACCTTCAATACGATGCTTACAATGGGGAGGCACGCATTATCACAGATCCTTCGATACCAATAAATCTCGTAAGCGATTCTTTAAAAGAAAACAAACTCACAACATTCAATGTCGGCATGGATGAAAAAGGAAACTGGGCCGGCAGCATGAAGCAAACCCCGGGCCCTTATGAAAGTTACACAATGCGCAATTATATAAAGACTAGCGGTAAAGCACAACTGGCCAGCGATCAAAAGAAAGGTTTCAATTCAGAGATTGAAATTCAAAATCTGGGTGTAGATCAAATGGAAAAATACGAAGAGCCACTTTCAATACATTACGATTTTACCATCAAAGGATCACAGGCCGACCTTATTTATTTAAATCCAATGTTTAGCGAAGCAATAAAAGAAAATCCGTTCAAATCGCCGACACGTACCTACCCTGTTGAAATGCCATATTGCATTGACGAGACGTACCTGCTGAAGCTCGATGTACCCAAAGGTTATACGATCGACGAGTTACCAAAGCCCTTAATGGTAAAATTAAATGACAACGAAGAGAGTTTTTTCGAATATGCATTATCAGAATCAGGCGGGATCATCTCCCTGCGTTCACGCATTTGTTTGAAGCGCTGTAATTTTTTAACAAGCGAATACAGTGTGCTGAGAGAATTCTATAACATGATCGTAAAAAAACAAAACGAACAGATTGTTTTAAAAAAGAAAGCTTAATTCGTTATTGCCGGTAACGAAGCGATCCGGTTTTCGGTTGATAAAAGTAGCAGCTTCGTGATCAGGGGATGACGGTTATTGCAGAACCAGGCTCTAATGAAATTTGTTGATATTATTAGTATACCAAACCAACTACCACGCTATGAATCTACGATCACTTATTACAGGTATAATGTGCCTGTACGGTTCCCAGTTGTTTGCGCAGCAGGAATCAACAGTTAAATTCGGAAAAGTAACTCCCGAAGATTTTAAACCAACAATATATTCGCTGGATAGTAATGCCAATGCTATCGTGATTGCAGATATTGGTTCCACTGAAATAGCCGGAACTACCATGGGTGACCTATGGCTTGAATTTAAAAAATTTGAAAGGATACGTATCCTTAATAAAAATGGCTATGACGCTGCCAATATCCAGATCGGGCTTTATACTAATGGCAGCGCCACGGAAGAGCTAAAAGGATTGCATGCAGTGACATACAACCTGGAGAATGGCAAAGTTGTGGAAACGAAACTCGACATGGATGCAGGTATTTTTAAAGACAATATCAACAAGCATCTTGTTGTAAAGAAATTCACCTTTCCCAATATCAAAGAAGGATCGATCATTGAATTTGAATATAAAATAAAATCAGATTTTATATTTAATGTGCAGCCCTGGAATTTTCAATGGCAATATCCATGCTTGTGGAGCGAGTATGAAGTGAGCTTACCGGATTTTTATTATTACTCCACTGTTTCGCAGGGTTACCAGCCATATTTTATCAGTACAAAGGAAGAAAAGAACGGCTATTATTCTATTCCCAGCGGAAATAATTTTTCGGTTGCCCCAACTCCCAGGTTCAGTGCAACGCTGGTCGACAGGCGTTGGGTAATGAAGGATGTACCAGCATTAAAACCTGAAAGCTATACTTCCACTATCAGGAACCATCTTTCACGTGTTGAATTCTATCTTTCTGAATTCAGGTATCCATTTGTACAGAAAAACATTATTGGCAACTGGGAAGAGGTTTGTCAACGTTTGTTAAAGGATGACAATTTCGGTTACCAACTCGACAGGAATAACGGATGGCTTGAAGACGATACGAGGGATGCTGTTAAGGGAGCAAAAGATCCAATGGAAAAAGCAAAGAATATTTATGCGTACATACGTGATCGTATGGTATGTACAAACTATAACAGTCTTGGCACAAGCAAATCGCTCAAATCTGTTTTGAGCAGTAAAACGGGCAGCGAATCTGATATAAATCTTTTGCTGGTATCCATGTTTTTGAAAGCAGGTTACGAAGCCGACCCGGTGATGCTGAGCACACGATCGCATGGTTATGCCATGGCGATGTACCCGCTCCTGGATAAATTCAATTACACGATATGCAGGGTTAAAATAAATGATGAGTATTATTTGCTGGATGCAAGTCATCCCCGTCTTGGTTTTGGCAGGCTTGAATCACAGGCTTATAACGGTTTTGTACAGGTGATAAATCCCGAAGCTACTTCTATGGAGCTTGGTGCTGACCAGTTAACTGAATCCAGGCTTACTTCTACCATTATTATCAATGGTGATAAGGGAACACTTACAGGCACTATGAAACAGGATCCGGGTTATAATAAATCCTATGAAATGCGTGACCAGATCAAGGAAAAGGGCCAGGCACAGATATTCGACGAGATAAAAAAAGAATTTAATGGTGATGTTGAAATAAAAAATCCTGCGATTGATTCTATTGACAACTTTGATGTTCCACTTGCATTGCAATATGATTTCGACATCAGGCTGAATAACGAGGATATTCTCTATATAAATCCAATGTTTAGTGAAGCAATGAAAGAAAATCCTTTTAAATCTACAGTTCGCTACTATCCTGTTGAAATGCCGTACGCTCTCGATGAAACTTATTTATTAAAGATGGATGTTCCCGCAGGATATGTAGTAGATGAATTACCAAAACCATTGATGGTAAAATTAAATGACAACGATGAGAGCTTCTTCGAATATGTTTTGTCTGAATCAGATGGTTCTATTTCTCTTCGTTCACGCATACACATTAAAAGATGCTTTTACATGCCTGAAGAATATGCAACACTCCGTGAATTCTACAACATGATCGTGAAGAAACATAACGAACAAATTGTTTTCAAAAAGAAAAAATAAAAAAAATGAAAAAGATATTAATACTTTCCGTGATTGTCTTTTTATTCCTGCAATCTATACAAGCGGCCAATGGTGATGGTGAGTATGCAGTTTCGAAAATTGCCCCTGCATTGCTGAAACATGCAAATGCTGTTTTACGCCTGGAAGAAGTTCGTTTTGAAATAAAAAGCACTACGAATACAAAAACGGTACAACACTACGTGATCACAGTTTTAAATGAAAAAGGAGAAGACTGGGCAGAATACGTAGAACATTACAGCAAATCCCGTGAGATAACATTTATTGAAGGAATATTATACGATGCCAATGGCAAGCAGTTAAAAAAAATAAAAAAGAAAGACGTTGAAGATGTGAGTGGTGTTGAAGAAGGAACATTGATGGCTGACAGCAGGATGAAAAAACACAGTTTTTATTACAGGCCTTACCCGTACACGATAGAATATACAACGGAAATCGAGGACAATAACACGCTCTTTTTTCCAACATGGATCCCACAGGGTGGAGAAGGTCTGTCTGTAGAAAAAAGCTCAGCTGTCATTATTTCCCCCGCAGATTATAAAGTACGATACAAAGCATTTAACTACAAGGACGAGCCTGTCATCACACAGGAAAAAAATGATAAGGTAATGACGTGGCAGGCTACCAATATTCCGGCAATTCAGCATGAACCTTTTTCACCACAATGGCAGGAGCTTACAACCATGGTGATATTCGGACCTTCAGATTTCCAGATGGACGACTATAAAGGCAATATGGTGAACTGGCAGGAGTTTGGAAAATTTGTTTATTCATTAAAAAAAGGAAGGGATGAATTGCCTGATGATGTAAAAAAGGCCATTCATGCAGTAGCTGATAATATCAGTGATCCAAAAGAAAAAATTGCAAAGCTGTATGAATACATGCAAAAGAATACACGTTATATCAGTATCCAGCTGGGCATTGGAGGCTGGCAGCCATTTGAAGCCAAAGATGTAGCGTCGAAAGGTTACGGTGATTGTAAAGCTTTGTCAAATTATATGTATAGTATTCTGAAAGAAGTTGGTGTTCTTTCCTATTATACATTGATCAGGGCTGGCAATAACCAGTCTAATAATATTATAACGGATTTTCCGTCGCAGCAATTCAATCATGTTATTCTTTGTGTACCATCACAACCCGACAGCATCTGGCTTGAATGTACCAGCCAGACATTACAGGCAGGTTATCTTAGTGGCTTTACTGCAGACAGGCCCGCTTTACTCATCGATGAGAATGGCGGCAAACTCATTCGTACACCTAAATATGGTATGAAAACAAATATCCTTACAAGAAATGTAAATGCAGTACTGGATGAAGAAGGCACATTGGCTGTAAAATCTGATTCACGTTATTGCGGTTTGTTACAGGATAATATACATGGGGTGATCAATGGCATGTCGAAGGATAAAGTAAAACAATACCTGCATTATATGTTTGATTTTGCCACTTATGATGTGAATCAATTCAGCTACAAACAGGAAAAAAATGCGCTTCCGACAATTGATGAATCTTTGGATATCTCCGTGAGTAACTATGCCACAATTACGGGTAAACGCTTATTTATTATGCCCAATGTGATGGGGCGTAACTCCCGCAAGCTAACCCCGGATTCTACCAGGAAGTATGATGTTAAAATCGATGTCGAATACCAGGACCTTGACTCAGTTGTAATAGAATTGCCAAAAGGGTATACAGCTGAAGCCATCCCTGATCCTGTTTCCCTTAACAGTAAATTTGGCAAGTATTCTTCTTCAGTTAAACTTGTTGACAATAAGCTTTATTACTATCGTAACCTTGAAAGTTTCAGCGGCCGCTTCCCTCCTGCTTCTTATGATGAACTGGTGAAGTATTATGCTGCGGTTTATAAAGCGGATAATAATAAGGTGGTGCTGGTGAAGAATTAAGATATCAGATGTCAGAAATCAGGTATCAGATCAGTATAGTAAAAGAAAGGCTTCTCAGCATTTAAAGACTCAGCTGATACCTGGTTTCTGATATCCAACAGCAGAAACCTCAATTCGGAATGAACCCCAACGGCAAAATAAACTCCCACCGGTTTTTCAATGCCGGGTCGACGAGGTTTGTATCAAGTAAGTGCGAAAACCTTACAATAAATGTTACTGGTAATGCATTCCATATTTTAGTATCAAAGAATATTTCTGCGCCGGTACTACGGTTGTTCTTATCTGTTAGTTTACCGAAAAACCTTGCATGTGCATTTGTATAATCAAAAAATCCATTTGCACGAATGCGTTGAAAAAAGATGATGTTTCCAACACCGAGGTCGGGATACAGTACAGGCAGTTGATAATTGGCGGCAAGCTTATACATGCGTCTTGTGCTAAGCGCATCATAACCCCTGGAATAAGAAAAAGTATTGCTGAAAAGATCGGGAAGTGTATCACGTTTTTGAAAAGCCGCCTGCAATACAAGACTGTGATTTTTTGATAAGCCCGGAAAATACAATGCAACGCTTCCAACAAACTTCCTGCTATCCCTGTAATTGAATGCATAACGGTAACCTGCAGTAATAGACTGCCCCCATCTTGGGTTCACGTTTTGCCTGGCTTGCCTGCTCATGTTACTAAAGGATAAAAAACTGCTTAAGTAATGGAGCGGTTCATTGGCAAAAATATCTTTACCAATACCCCTGTAGTACAACTGCTCAATATTATAGCTGCCGCCGATATTAAAATATTTATTCGTTCTGCCACCTGTAAAACTGAGCGGCACAGATATTCCTGCATTGATCTTTGCAGAATTGAAATTGACCGCTTTTATAATGGCAGTAGTATCAGTGATCGCTTCAATTACTTTTATATTACGATTAAAGATCCCTTCCACACCCAGGCTGATAACAGGAAACCATCCTGCATATACTCCATAGAAACCAATAGCATGACTTTTTTCATTTCGGTTATAAGTGTACGTTAAGTTGGTACTGGCAGTGCCTAATAAATTATCCCCATAAAGGGTATACCCAAACTCAGGATCAGCAAATACAGGCCGCCAGCTATGAAAATTAAAAAGATGAAAATATTTTTTATAGCTTGTTGATCTTCGTTGCTCATCTTTTAATTTATACAAAGTTCCTGCCCCCCTGCCTTTTAATGCAGCAGGCGTGTAAATATCTGCTACCTGTACAAAATCATTCTCAGCAATTTCCTGCCATAATTGGGAAGGTCTGTCTATTTTCATGATCATAGATCCACCGGCTGTAAAAGCAGATACAAGCATTTCCCCCCTGCTGTTAACTACGGGATAATAAATGCCATTATTGTTATTGGTTACCTGTTTTATTTTTTTATTAAAAAGACTTACAGCAAAAACTTTATCTGCATAACCATTCATGCAATTAAAATAAACCGTATCATTTTTTACAAAAGGAAAACCAAGTACGTTAAAACCAAATGGGGTTATATTTTCTGAAGCACCGTTGTTAAGATCAACTTTTACCAATGCAGTTTTACCATCTAATGTTCTTACTACTGAAACAACTTCAGTTGCACTGGTATACTTTGTTTGTGTAAAAAAATAATTAGCAGTATTGGGTACTTTACTGATCAGTGCGCCGGTATTTGCATTAAGACGGTGCAGGCTGTTTGTACCGTCGGGATTCATGCCTACAGCAATGATCTCTGTTGCATCTTTATTAATATCCGGTGAAAAATATTTTGATTTATACGTAAGTTGTTTTTGTTTACCTGTATTTATATCTACCAGTTGTAACACGCTATAATCCCTGTTACCCCAGCGTGGATCTGACTGGTAAGATGCATAAACGATCTTACCATTACTATAAGAATAGTAATTATCCAATGTCGCATTCATCACCCGTATCTTTTTTTCCTTACCCTTTATTAAAAGATAAAATGAACTCACTGAACGATACGAAGTTTTTGTTACAAGAATGCTATCATCACCGATATAAATTGGCAACAGGTAATCAACAACATTGTTCTTTTCTGTTTTGGTGATAAAATTCTTCGGATCATTGTTTACACTATTTGCAGGAAATGATTGCGCTTTAAAGAATGCCATCGCATCGTTCCTGAATTGTTTATAGGTTTTACCTGAATATGCCTGTATTGCTTTATTGAATGGATAAAATACGCCTTTGAAGCGAACCGCATCCTGTGTAACTTTTTTCCAGAAATCTTCGCCGTATGTTGCGTTGCCATAAGCAACCAGCATGTAGCCGAGGGGGTAATGATCGGGAATATAATCTTTGTACGAACCACTCCTGAGTTTCATCCAGGAATAATTTTTATTTTCCAGCCACAGCGATTTAATCCCATTGTAAAACTCCGGGAAGCAGCCCCGCCCCTGGGCAGTAACAAGTGTTTCCTGCCATACTGCATCACCTTCAAAAAAATGATTGGGAATAACAAGCCCGTTCGCCAATAATTGCCCCTCCTGCCCCAGGAAAAAAGAAAAAACTTTTGTCAGTCCTTTATTAAAACTGCTGAGTTGTTGCATGTGCCTGTTCTCGTGAACGATGAGGTTATCGTCCCAGCGTATGCTACCTTCATCAAAATTATTTTGTGCAGGCATCATATAAAATTCACTGATCACCGGCGCAAGGCGTACATAAGCATTGGAGGTGGTTGTTTGTGTATGTAAAACAATATTCCATTTGCGTATCCTGTTTCCAAGACTATAGAGGTTTGCAGTATCAAGCAATGAAATAATATTACTGATACGTAAGGCCTGGCTATCGAGCCCGGCAGGAAAGATCACCCTCGACTTTTCAGTATTAAATTGCCGCCACTTTATACCCGAAGGGCCACCACCAAAATTTTGTGCATGTATGCATAAGGGAAATAATAACACTAAAAGAAAGAGGCGTGAGCGAATTGATTTAAACATGGAATTAAAGTTAAGAAAACATTGTTTGCCACGGGTTGTTAAAAATGACTTTATTCTTCACTGAATTGTGATTGGTGAGGACAGTATAAGTGTTCGGAAGTTTGAATTTTACCGGTGCGAAGGATTGGAATACGGATGATACGGATAGGCAGAGGATCACGGATTTAATTTTTTGTTCCAAAAAATTACAGATTCATGTTTACTATCATCAGTGCTATGTTGCGTAAGCAACATTAATCCGTGTTTATCAGCCCCATCAGTATCATCCGTATTCCAATCCTTCGGGTAAATAAAAACACAAAAAATCTTCCCAACACTTGTGATAGGGATAGCAACCACGGGATCAAAACATTCTTTTATAAAATCGAAACCTTCTACCCTATGAGTAATTGTACCAATTAATTTATTTCAAGTTGATAAATAATATTATCAACATTATCCTTTATATCTCTCAGGACTTGCATTAGTTTTTCCATACGTTCACCAGGCCAATACCTATGGGTCCAATCAAAAAGTACCTGTGAAAAAAATCCCCTATACCTTACCTGTTCTTTTAATTTTTCAGCATTTTCTATAAACGACTGTACGAGTTTGGTTGTTTGAGGCAACTCATTTTTTACTTCATCAACATAAGCTAACATTTCATAATAAAAAGCCAGGGCAGATTTCAGATCCTGTTCCTGTACAAACTGATCGAAATTCCCATGGCGATTTTTTCCTTCATCATATATTTTACCGATCCAGTTGCTTAAATTTTTAAGGGATACGGTAATCTTTGAATTCATAATTTTAGTTTGCCCGGTTTTTTAATTTAATGTATTGGCGTTACCTGTGATGATACCGCTTTCCATTGCCCGTTACGTTTAACCCAAACATCGTACATTCTTGTTCTTCTATTTTCAAAAGGCACTCCTTTGATACTGCCTTTAGTAACAGAGAAAAATGTTACAACCGCTGTGTTATCATAAATCTGTATGCGCATATCATCCAAATAAAGTGAATCCACAACATGTTCATTTTTTAAACGCTGGCTCATCGTTTCATAAATTCCTTTAAGCTCTTCCTGTTTGCCGGATGAACCTGTGGCGCCAACAGCTATAAATGTTTCATCGATCATTGCTGCAATGGTAGCAGTATCCAACCGGAATTCTGCCATTAGCCAATCGTATTCCATCTTCTTTAGTGTTTCTGTGTCGTTGCCTGAATTTACTTTTTGTGATACACTTTCTTTTGTAATGCAACAAAGAAGCAGGACAAACAGGAAAGTAGTTTTGAAGTTGTGAAATTTCATACAAGGTCAATTAATTAGGTGTTGCTACAATGATAATAATAGCAACAACGGTCTTTTTAATAATAGATCCACAATTTAAAAGGCTGGCAGTTTATTTTATATCGGGATCAAAATAAGGAAGGTTTTCAAATTTTTCCTTTGCTTTAAAAATACTTTTATTAACAACAAATAGCCTGTATACCCGGTCATTCTTTTCACTGTAAGCAGGAATATCGTTTTGAATTACCCTGATACCAAGCCCCTCCAGTTGATCTTTATACGATTTAAAAATTTTATACGAACGGGTAAACACAACCAAATGCCAATGTTCCATGCGCATGATATGATCATAATAATATTGAATGGCTTCTTCTTTGTTGGGGCTGGAATAGATCGGCTCACTCTTTTGTCCCCGTTCAGTATAACATATTTCCCAGTTACCGTTGTATTCATACAGGCAATCAACATCACTCGGAAAAGGGCCGCCAATTCCTTCTATATAAAAATGGTTGCAGCCTTCTGATAATAATTTTTCGTATAGTTCAATTAATTCCATTGTTCGTTTTTAAAATGCTGAGAACAAATCGCCGGTTTCAACAAGTCCACCACTTCTTATTCTTAAAATCAATGATCGTCGGCCCGGTTTCACAACCTCCAATTTCTTTCGCATCAACATCTTTTGGAGAATGACCAATGATCCATTTGCCGCTTTTTTTGTGTTTCATAATGATACCTTCATCCATAATTTCTCCCTTAGTACCAGTTAACTTCCCTGTCCCGTTATTGATAATTTTTATTGAGTCACCGTTTATCTTAACCGTACAGGTTGCACCCATTGATTTTCCGTTCCACTCGGCAAAAACTATTTTATAACTATACGTCCCGTTTTTAGGCTTTTGCGAAAATGCAAATGTTGAAATTAAAATAACCAGTGAGAGTAAGGTCAATCTTATAACATATAGTTTTCTAAAGCGCATTTTTAATTTTTAATTTTATTCTCTCCTTCAATAAACGCCATTGGAACCGTCAATACCAATCCATTGTTTTTTCCTGCATACAAATTCAGGTTTTGTTCCAGTGCAATAAATATTTCCTTTAATGCACCCTTTGGAAAAAGGGTTAACCAACTTGTTAGCCAGCCTAATTTAATAAAGTGGTGATTGAGGAATGCCGTACCATCCACAAATTTCATTTCAAAACTTTCTTCAAAATGCCGTGTCACAGTAAATCCATTATTACTAAATAGTTTTGAAACAGTTTCTACGGTACCTCTATGTGCTTCATCCTGTTTCAATGCAGTTATCAAATCTTCTTTGCCCAGGGTTTGAAGTGTTTCATAAAATATTTGATAAAATGTTGCCCAGTGCCCGTTTAAATTTGTTGTAAGCGCAAGTTTACCATTTGGTTTTAATACACGGCTACATTCCCGGAAAACAGTCTCGGGATCTTTAAAATTATTGATCCCTAAATTTGAAACGATCAGATCAATCGAATGATCATCCAAAGGAATTTGTTCTGCTGAACTTTCAATGATCTCAACATTGGTAAGTCCGTAATTTTTTATTTTTTGTCTCGCCCTGTTATTTGCATTTTTCCAGGGATCAAGTCCATATAATTTACAGGAATTACCACAGCGTCCGGCCAACTCCATCAACGGGAATCCTGCTCCTGAACCAATATCAATGATCGACAGGTTGGGTTTTAATTCTAAATGTTTAAATAATAAAAGTCCAAATGCTGCACTCCACAACGGAGCTTCGTCAAAAGTATTGATGAATGCTTCGTTGTCGTCAAAGCTGTATGATAAATATGCTGTCATGTATTCTTACCAATTATTTCCTGATCGTTTGTCACGGCGGGGTCTTCACATTTATAAGCCCCCAATTATAACATATCTTCCGTGAGACCCCGACAAGGTTTTCATTTTGTTTTTTGAATATACTTTATCCAGTTACCAAAATTAATTATTTGACTTACCTTATTGTTAATAAAAAATACAGTAAGTTCTTTATCGAGCCAGTCTTCAACTTCTTCATAAGTAGTTTCATTTTTTTCTACTACTGAAATAATATTGCTTTGTGATGTAAAATAAAGTGCCAGTTCATTCTTATTAAAAGAAACCGGGTTGGTAAATGTTTCTTCTTTTACAAGATCAAAATGCTGTTCTTTCAAATTTTCATCAGACCAGTCGTATTTATCATTTCGTGCAGGCGCAGGGAATTTGTTAAGATAAACCTGTTGGTGCCAATCTTTAAACCCAGGATTATTTTCCATTGCTGCAATAAAGAAGTTATCATACAGCACCAGCCAGGATTTATTTTTTAAAACCCGTCGTGCCTCAGGTAAAAATGTATCAATATCAAACCAATGAACGCCTGAACCAACCGTTACCAGGTCGAAGTAGTTGTCTTCAAAAGGTTGTTGTGCTGCAGCTGCGATGGCGTATTTTATTTTGTCTTTATCTAAGGCAAAGTTTAACATAGACTGTGATGTATCCGTACCATATACATTAGCCGCAATTTCCAAAAGAGGTTTGGTTGAAAGCCCTGTTCCGCAGGCTATATCCAATGCACTGCCAAGCTTATTTTTAAGTTGAAGAAAGTCACTGATATGCCGGATCGTGTTGCTGTGAAAGCGAGGTCGTCCTTTTGAATATCTTTCAGCTGCTGTATAGGGTTCAAAGTAGTTCATTAATGTGTAAGCTAGTCAGAATTTGTCAAAACCTATCCTGGTTCCGGCTCATTCATACAGACTTTTTTTATTCCAGGCTGTCAAACAGCAACGCTTCATTGAACATTAAATATTCTACGCCGAATGTTGAACATTAAGAATTAAAATCTTCGGTCATTAAAGACTTAAAATACACGGTTTTAATTATCTTCATCCCCTCAATTACCAAACCATGCAAAAACTCATTTACCTGTTTTTCCTTCTATCATTTAACAGCGTGTTTGCCCAGAATAAAACAGCTGTTATCATGCAACACAATAATGAAAAAAGAACCGGGTGGAACGACAAAGAAATCACCCTCAATCCAGCCAATGTTGGCAGTACTTCGTTTGGCACCATCGGTTCCCTTGCAGTTGACGACCAGGTGTACGCACAACCGTTAGTAGTGAGGCAGCTTACGATCGGAAGTTTTACAGGTAGTGTTCTTTTTGTTGTAACTGTGAATAATACCTTATATGCATTCAACGCCGATGATGTAAGCAATGGCGCTGCTTTATGGCAAACCAGCCTGAACCCAACCGGGTTAAGAGCTCCTGATATTTTCGACCTGGTAGATGATGTAGAAATAGCGCCCTGCGGTGGTAACTATCGTGATTTCAGTGGCAGGATCGGAACCATAAGCACGCCTGCGATCGATACGCTTACAAATACGATATATGTGGTTACCAAGAACATTGATAACAGCGGCAATTTTTCTCATTATATCCATGCACTTGATATTATTACCGGCATTGAAAAACCAGGTAGCCCAAAAAGGATACAGGCTTCGATCCCCGGAACAGGCGACGGCAGCGTTAACGGCACATTGAGTTATAATGCTAAATTTCAAAACCAGCGGCCGGCTTTGTTGTTACATAATAATATTGTTTATGTAGCGTCAGCATCTCATTGCGACTGGGGGCCGTATCATGGCTGGATATTGGGATACAATGCAACAACACTTAACCTCGATCATATTTACAATACAACGCCCGATGGTTGGGCAGGCGGCGTATGGATGGCAGGAGAAGGAATCTCAGTTGGCGATGATGGCAATTTGTATGCAGCTACCGGCAATGGTACCACGAACCCGGATAATACCGACTTTACAACAGGCAGAAGTGAAAGCGTTATTAAACTCACCCCGCAATTACAATTACTGGATTGGTTCACACCGGCCAATTATCAATACCTGGATGATGTTGACCTTGATTATGGTTGTGACGGGGCGATGATCATACCCAATAGCTCCATCAGCATTTCAGGATCAAAGGAAGGAATTTCTTATGTTGTTGATGGCAATAACATGGGAAAATACACACCTAATAATATTGGCGCATTGGATACACTTGTATTCAATCCCAATAACCAGCAGTTCTTTATACATGTGCATGGCTCGCCCGTTTATGCAAAGCTGGGAACAACAGAATATGTGTATGCATGGGCCGAAAGTTTTAAAATAAGGCAGTTTACTTTTAACAGGCCAACATCCACTTTCGCCAATACATTCAAACAAGGTACACGTAACCTTGACAATGGTATGCCGGGCGCTATGCTTTCCATTTCTTCAAATGGCAACGATGCAAACTCTGCCATTGTCTGGGCATGTTTCCCTTTTAGTGGTAATGCCAACCAGCAGGTAAGGCCTGGCACGGTGGCCGCTTACAGAGCAGATGATGTATCAACGGGCGAGATATGGAACAGCGATATGCATACTGAAGATGTGGTAGGCAATTTTGCAAAATTCAATTCACCTACCGTAGTAAACGGTAAGCTGTTTGTTCCAACTTTTTCCAATAAGATAAAAGTATATGGATTGAAATGCCCCGGATCACTCACAGATCCTGTTTATGGAAATGGTACCGGTTTAAGGGGAGAATATTATACAAACTCAGGTTCAGCAACGCCATTTCCAACAGATGCTGATCTTACAAGACTGAGACCCACAGGTCAATTTCAATTGGGGAAATGGTAGTCCGGATGCTACGATCAGCAATAATGTTTTTAAAGCAAGATGGACGGGAAAACTGCGGCCACTGACCAACGATAGTTATACTTTTTATACCGTTGCCAGCGATGGTGTAAGGTTATGGGTAAACAATCAATTGATCATTGATAGCTGGACCGATAAGAACACAACAACAAATTCAGGCACGATCTCTTTACAACAAAATACTGATTACGATATCCGCCTTGAATATTACAGCAATACAGCCAGTGCAAACTGCATTTTACAATGGAGTGCAAATGGTATCTGCAAGCAAAACATTCCTACATCACAACTCATTGTTGCTACTGCACAATGCAGCAGCAATGGCACAGGACTTATGGCATCTTATTTCAGCAATACGGCTGCAGGGGATCCATTCCCTGCTACTCCTACCCTGACCGACATCCTTACCGATGTGAATTTTGATTGGGCTGGTGGAAGCCCGGCAGGCATCAGTAATGATGATTTTAAAGCAAGATTTACCGGTTACGTACAAACGCTGGATGCAGGTACTTATACATTTTATCTTACCGGTGATGATGGTATCAGGCTATGGGTAAATGACCAGCTCGTAATAGATGAATGGGTTGATCAGTCTGCTACAGAATATTCAGTAAATGTTAACCTTCCAAAATCCTGTCACAAATACGCTATCAAAGTTGAGTATTATGAAAACGGCGGCGATGCTGTATGCAGGCTCGACTGGAGCGGCCCTACCATTGCAAGACAACCCATTCCGTTAACTCAATTGTATACACAACCTGATGTAGACCCCGTAATACCGCCTGATACAACAACTACCAACCCCGGATCTACGATCCCACAGGAATTCCTCGTACTCCCCAATCCTGCACGTACTGATGCGGTGGTACACCTCAAAGCAGGATTTACCGCTGGCGATGTAATATCTGTTTATAATATGCTTGGGCAGAAAGTGATAAAGAAAGTGATAACAGGATCAAACAGTGGTACAGAGGTTAAGATTAAGGTTGAGCAATTAGCTTCAGGAATGTATGTGGTAAAGCTTGTACATGGAGGAAAAAAATATAAGGCGAAGTTGATGGTGACGAGGTAATATTTCATTGAACTCTAAAAAAAGTTATTCGTTTGGTGTTTGGTGTTACTTAACACCAAACACCAAACGAATAACAAATTACTAAACCTTGTATAGTGATACATTAACTATTAAACCAATAAACGCTTCAACCACCTAAGCTCCTACATTCCAGTTCACCTTAATAGCATTTTTCTCAGCATATACTTTTCCAATACTGATCAGCTTATTGTATACCGCATCATAACGGGCTGCATATTTATCATGGATCGCTTCGGCCTGTAATTTTATTGACTCTTTTGAAGCGCCCTCATCAAATGATTTTGCAAGTTGGGTATATTCATTTTTATAGACAGGCAATGCCAGTTCATATAATTCAAGAGAGGTTTGCAGCATTTCTTTGGTCTCAGCAGTTTGTTTTAAAGATCTTATTTTTTTGAGATCTTCTTCCAGGAATTTTATTTTTTGATCAAGCTCTTCTGTACGTTTCATAGCAACCACTTCGCCATTATTGCCAAGTTTTGCGGATGGTGATTGCAATTGACGAAGTGCCCCATCACCGCCAAAACCAGCAAGTGAGTTTGTATTTAACACAGCCTCATCAAAATATTTTTCAGGTGTAGCCGTATTACAGGAAACAAAAAAGAAGCAGGAAATTAAAAGAACGAATGTTGTATTTTTTTTCATTTTTATCTATTTAACAGCAAGCTAAGCCGCCACATAGAAATGAAAAATTGCAGTTTGCAAACGGCAATTGTGTTTTATTAACCGGTAAAAACATTCATGCACAAGGCCTTCACATCAATTTACCTTGGTTAGTGTAAATGTTCCTGTATTATTGCTACTGCTGGATGGTGTATTCCATGTACCGGAAATTAAATTTCCGCCCACATCAAATGAACCAGTAGCTGTTTGGGAAACACCCACCTGCGAAGGTGGAGCTGAACAATAAAAACATGTATAATCACAAGCCAGGGAACTTCCTGTCAACGTCCAGGTACCCTGCGACATGTATTGGGTTGAACCTCCCTTGCCATCGACAATCAAAGTACCATCAGATTTTATTATAAAACTGTAATATTGCGCCCCTAAGGCAGGAGCATCATCCACTGTATAGGTTCCAACCCACAGGCCATGGATACTTGCCGGGCATTGATATACAGTATCTGTAGTAGTTACCTGGACAGTATCTGTAGCAGTTACCTGGTTTATAATGGTTTCTTTTTTACAACTTGTTTGTGAACTAAAAATTAAGATCGCCATTGCGAAAAGGAAGCAGAAGCTTAAAAATAATTTTCTCATTTTTGGGTATTTGTTTTATGATTTAAAATTTCGGATCCGGGATGGAAGATATTAAATATTTGCGAACCTGGCCAAATTGCAAAGCAAATCAAATTTATTATATTCGGTTACTTAAAAAATTGTTCAATGCAAAAGTCTTTAATTCTAAAATTTGTAACTGGTTTATTTTTTACATTCATTTTTCATTCTACCTTAATTGCTCAAAAAGCAACAGAAGAAAAAATCCTTGGTTGTTGGAAAATAAAATCTATTGAGTTTCTTGAAATCAATAAAGACTCCATGAACTTAATTAATAGCACCAAAGGCATAATCACTTGTTTTGAAAAGGATGCAAAATTCACTACTAAATTAAAATCAGGAACTGATGTTCAAATTGTAGGAACAGGTACTTATAGTATCAGTGCCGATGGTAAGACTTTCAATCAAAAGAGAGACGCAGACGACGGTGCGGTTGATGAACCTGCAGAAATAGTTAAGTTCAATGACAAAGAAGTATCATTTAAAATTTCAAAAATGATTTTACATTTCGAGCGATTATCAAAACAATAGACCCGGAA
The DNA here is from genome assembly GCA_047601875.1 of Ferruginibacter sp. Lineage (GTDB taxonomy): Bacteria > Bacteroidota > Bacteroidia > Chitinophagales > Chitinophagaceae > Ferruginibacter. The sequence continues at coordinate 5,713,074 of JASGIL010000001.1, forward strand.
AATGCAGCTAACCGCCGGTATTAACCATCCGAATTTATTGCCAGGAAAACAAACTGTTTAGTTTGAATGTCGAATAAAGCCCCCCAATAGCCAGCGCCGCCATCACATACATCAATTAATTGTTCTTCAATACAAAAACCATGTTTAATATGTTGTAAAGCAGAAGAAGTAAGAAATGCATTTATGTAAATATATCTTTTTGAATTTTTGATCACGCCAACAAATTGGAATGAGTAATTTCTCAGATCAAAAACCATTGCCCCTTCGCCACAACATTCTTTGGTTTTGTAACTACGTATTGATTCAAAATTATCCTGGAGGATCATAATGTGCGCCCTGGTCAATTGAAAAAAGCCGGTAATATTTTCAGGATCTGCCCTGGAACAACTTTCCATCGTTTTCCGGTCAATAGTTGAATCCAGTATTATTGACATTTGGGTCTCAAATTTCTTTACCTGGCCCAAAGCGCCCGCTGTTATCAGAAGGAATATCAAAGTTAATTTTAAGCTTTGCATATAAAGGGTGGATTGATTGGTGTATAAGATTTAAGCATAAGTATGCCATCAAGTCGATTGCGACAATCATAAACAATTGCTCTTCTTACTTTCTTAATCAGGAAAATATCGTTTTACAAATTCCCGGTATAAATTCCAGTCACAAATTCCAAAATCATAAAACTGGAATAATAAATTGCCGGATAAAACAAACAGTTTCCGATGGGTGGTACTCACACATTCGGGGCACTTTTGTTTTACCATGCTTTGCTGGTATGCAGAGATCCTGATCATTTCAAAAAGACTGTCAATAACACCTGCATCTATGTATTTCGTTTGAGGGACCGGGATCAATAAAATCATTCTTCGTCCCATTGTATCTTTCTCTGCTATGCTATCTCTTATATAAGTGCACAAGTAGTTATTATCCTGCTTTCGTTCTATCAAAAATGTTTCTTTATAATCATGAAAGCATCCGTCGGATTTATAATAGAGTTTAATGCAATCACTGTTTCGATAATTTAAAATTTCTATTTTATCAGCGTCAACCATGTCATACCTGTTTGCCACAACGAATGAAGTATCATTTTGTAAACAAAAGTTGTATACTTTCCTATCACCGAATACGGTCTTTACTTTTAATAAATAGTTGTTTTGTGATAAGCCTTTCCATCTTAACGTATACATTCTCGTAACTGTGTCAATCTCTATGTCAGGCTTAAAATAATGTTTGTTTGAAAATAAAGTTATGCTATCGTATAGTTTATAAGATACCGATCTGTCCAACGCAACAGTTAAATTGAAACCACTTCCGTTGATCTTATTGAATTGAGCATTTGCAAATGTATTCTCATAAAAAAGGTTTACTGCAAGGAAAAATATGAAAATCATTTTATACATCATTGCATATTAATGATCAATAATAACTTCTTTTATTCAAATTATATAAAGTGGTTCGAGGAAGGAAAATTATTTTAACCGTAGAGAAAAAGAGAAGCTGAGTTTACGCAGCGTATTGTTGCCAAAACCCTTTCAACTCTTGTTCCCTGCGGTTAAATTACAAAAGTTGATTTATTAATAATGATAACGACGTAACTTTATACCTCATTCACCAAAGAAAAAGGAGGTATTATGCAATCTACAGATAGCATGGCCACCCAGGTTACAAATAGTTAACTGGAACCATAAAAAGTCTGGACGCTAAAAACGTCAAAGCCGCTTACTATTAAGCGGCTTTTCTATGCAGCTACTTCAACTTTAAAAGCGAGACTGAAATAAGTAAATGAATCTCCTTCGGGATTGTTGTTTGTAAACTGCCATTCCTTTCCTGTTTTAAAAGCAGGTTGTTTAAAACTTCCGCAGGCCTCTCCTATTCCTATATAAGAATCTTTCGCATCAAGCCTGAATCCATACGATTGGCCCTTATTCAGGTGTAATCCATGGATGTCGAATGAGACCCACTTGCCTGCATCATTCCTGTGTAATTCCAGGTTTACAGAACCAAGGGCATTTCCCCACCTGTGGTTTTGTGTATCGTAATTATGGATCGTCATCATCACATTGCTTTTTCCTGCAATTACATTTGGAAATACTTTAATGGCCTGCAGGTCGCCATCTTCATTTGCAATAAATGTCTGGCCTTTTACAAGATGCTCTTTATTTCCCGGGACCTCACCTACCCAACCTGTAGAGTTATTTGCAATTTGTTCTGCTACCTTGTGCAGGCCTGTGTTTGATTGTGTGTTCATGGTTAGATATTTTAATAAACATTATTGTGGCTGTTTCTAATTATAACATGGTATGGCAACAAATATTGTTCAGAAAATACACATTAAGATAACTTTAAACACTGCGTTAACATACGTAGTATTTTTCCACTGTGAATAGTAAAAGGCGAATGGTGAGATCTTCGAAGATTTTATAATAAATTGAAAAGAGCTTTTAAGCTTTCAACATTCAGCATTGACTATTCACCATCACCGTGGCATGGTTTTTATTTGACATGTTTAAATTTTATACAATGAATAAATTAATAAGAGGATTGATCGCAGGCTATGGAGCAAAAAAACTGGGCGGTGGCTGTTTAAGTACTATACTATTGTTTATCCTTATCTATTATGCGCTTGGACAGTGTAATTAACGTTAAAGGTTTAAGGTTATAAGGTTTAAGGACTACTGCATCGACAACTTTACCTGGTAGCTTTTTAAATTAATTGTCCTAAGTTTTACACTTTATCGTATCTTATCGGCGTTATTTTTTTAAATACCAGCATAAGTTTACTAATTTCACAAAAAAAACACGCATGAAAATTTTTGTTGCAGGACTTCCCTATGATTTGGATGACGCTGAATTAATGGAAATATTTGAAAAATTCGGAACCATTACTTCCGCAAAAGTTGCAATAGATAAGGAAACAGGAAAAAGCAAAGGATTTGCTTTTGTTGATATGCCCAACAGGGAAGAAGCAAAAGATGCCATCGAAAGCCTGAATGATATGTCTCTTGGTAAAAAACCACTTGTTGTAAAAGAGGCAGAAGAAAGAAGCGGGCCTCCATCTGGTGGCGGTGGCTTTAGAAGACCCAATACCGGTGGCGGTGGTGGCGGATTCAATCGTGATCACCGCGGCGGTGGTGATCGTGATCGTGGCAGGGATAACAGGGGTGGTTATAACAGGGATAGATAATCCAATTTAGAAATATGTGATCTGCCGGGAGTGATCCTGGCAGATTTTTTATTATGATCATTGAGTCGAAATTTTTAGCTCATTAAAATTTGCTCCCGTACGTGCAGGCATTGTTGCTTTGTAAATAATCCAATATACATTTCCTCCTGCTTAAAATGTGCTGTAACAGCAATAAGCACGTTCCTTTAGTCAAAAGAGATTTGTTCGTTTCTTCTACATCTTTCTACCTAACGGTTTTTATTATTTTAGATAGAATGTCTAAATTTAACTGAGCCTGATCAGGAGAAATTATTTTTCCAAACAAAAATATAAGTGGATTTAGCATTACAGGATTCATTTGCTGCATTCAGTTATTTACATGGAAAAACACATTTCAAATCTCAACGAAATTGATAAAAGAAAATTCATGTGCTACCAGGTTTTTTCTACTTGATTTGGGCCTTGCTGCTGTTTCCCTCCTATGAGCAGACATACCCATGGAACTAAAGAATACTATTGTTATTCCAAATCGTTTATAAATGAAATGCAGAATATTCTTACTAACGGTTTCACTGTGTTGGCTTGCAATAACTGCCTTCGGGCAGGATATAAGCAGGCATGAGGCAGATTCAATGATCAATTTACTCAAGACGAAGAAAAAAGGAATAGAACGTATTGACCTGCTTTTAAACCTTGCCCGTTTCCATGTTTTCAAACCGGGGGAACAGCAAATAGATTTTGATAGCGCAAAAAAATTTATTGATGAAGCTGCATTATTAAATAAGTCTCTTAAGTCACCTGCTGCAACCGGGTACCAGGCCCTTACAGAATCATACCTCATCAATGAAAAAGGTCAAAAGGAAGAAGCAAAAAAACTGGCTGAAAAAGCAATTTCAATTCTTGAAACGACTACCAATAAAGATTACCTGGGGCGGGCCTTGTATGAATTATCCAGGCATTACGGATATGCAGATTCACAGGAACGCAGTACAAGAATAAAATTAGTTGAGCGGGCCATTAATTGTTTTGAACAGGCAGGTACATTGAATCAAAATGCTTACAGCATGGAAATGCTTGCCGACCTTTACAACATCAACCAGGAATATGAGAAAGCTATACAGATCTTGCATAAAACAATTGATGCTTATAAGAAGACCGGTCATCTTGATATACAGGGGGCATATATACTACTGGGTGAATCCTACAAATACCTGCGGGATTATCCGCAATCATTGTTATATACACTAAAAGCATTAAAGACCGCTCAAACACTTGGCGATAGTTCCATGCGATTGTGCCAGATCAATAATGTATTGGGTGTGATATATAATGAAATTGACAACAAGGAAATTGCGGCCAAATACTTAATAGACGGATTGGAAGTTGCAAAAAGACACAAAGATGAGAGTGCAATATATTGGCTGTCGATCAATACATCTGTTATGTACCTGTGGCTTGGCCAGCCCGGCAAAGCATTATCAATGCTTGAACTTATTCCTGCGAAGATCAGGCAGTCTGAAGACCTGCTTACGAAAGCGAGGATTGCAGAGGCTTATCTCAGAACTTATACAATGCTCGGGCAATATGATAAGGCCCGCGGCTACTGTGACACGTTATTGTATTATGTTGAAAATAATGAGGCACTGAAAGTGGTGCAAAAACCAGCCTATTCCATGGCTGCACAATATTTTATTGCTACAAAACAATTTCAAAGAGCCAGTCATTATCTTACCATGCATACTGATCTGCTTAAAAACGATCCATTCGGATTTCCAAACATTCAGAATGAACAATTATGGTATAAACTGGATTCGGCACTGGGAAACTTTCAGTCAGCATTTAATCATTTGCATTTTTATAAAACCAAAACGGATTCTATTTTCAACGTAAACAAATTACGGCAACTACAGGTATTGGGGGTTGAATATGAAACTGCCATTAAAGAAGATTCTATAAAGGCAAAAAATATCGATATTAATTTTCTGACACAAAAAAATCAACTCCAGGCTGACAATCTTAAACAGGCTGGTCTTATTAAAAATATAACCATCATTGGGATCATTCTTGTACTCATTATTATGGGTTTATTATACAGGCAATACCTGCATAAACAAAAAAACAATGAAGTTATTACACAGAAGAATGAACTATTGCAACAAATCGTAAATGAAAAAGAATGGCTGTTAAAAGAGGTACACCATCGTGTAAAAAATAATCTTCAAATCGTAATGAGCCTGCTCAATTCACAATCTGTTTATATAAATAACGATGCTGCACTTACCGCTATACATGATAGCCAGCGCCGGGTATATGCCATGTCTTTAATTCATCAAAAGCTTTACCAGTCGGAAAATATTTCTGTCATTGCGATGCCGGAATATATAAACGAGCTTGTGAACAATTTACAGGATAGTTTTAATAGCGGCAGCCGAATCTTTTTTGAACTTGATATTGAACCTGTAAATCTTGATGTATCACAGGCGATCCCGTTAGGATTGATCATAAATGAAAGCATAGTAAATGCTATTAAATACGCATTCCCGGGCGAAGAAAAAGGATTTGTTTCTGTTGGTTTAAAATATTCAACCGATGATCATCTATCGCTTACAATAACTGATAACGGTGTTGGCTTGCATGCCGGTATTGGCACTAAAGAACCCGGCTCCCTTGGACTCGATCTTATACGCGGACTTGCAAAACAAATAGGTGGCGATTTTACAATGAACAGCAATGCCGGCCTTCAAATAGTAATTGTTTTCCCCTTGATAAATAAACAAATTTATAGCGAAACACCCGTTAATCTTTAAGTAGATGAATATGAATAAAAAATTACTTATAGTAGAAGATGAATTTATAGTAGCAAACGATCTGCGATTAATATTGGAGCGTGCTCAATATGATGTTATTGGTATTGCAGAATCCGTTGAAGAAGCCGAAGATCATCTTCACAGGAATAAACCGGACCTGGTAATTCTTAACATCAGGTTGAAGGGAAAACTTACAGGTATTGATCTTGCCAGGAAGTTAAGGACTGAGCATATAGCATTTATTTATTTGTCAGCTAATTCAAATCAAAAAACACTTGAGAATGCAAAAACAACAGAACCATATGGTTTTATTGTAAAACCATTTAGGGAAAAAGATTTGCTGGTTACACTGGATATAGCATGGTATCGCCACACACATAGTCTTGAATCAAAATTGCGGCAGGAAGAGCATTTACAAAAACAACTTGTCGAGATCAGTAATGAATCTTTAAACGCACAACAAAAACTATTAAAGCTGGCCACAGCAATACAATCTTATTTACCGTTTGATTTTATTGTATACGGCATAAGACCACTTAATGCCGAGCAATTAAACGACCTGGGATATTTGCGTATCGGCTTTGAAGAGTACCAATTCATTGGTGAAAAAGAATTAAGAACGATTACAGCTTTAAGCAAAAACGATCTTTCGCTTATAATTAAAAATAGTCCTGTAAATAATAATGTCCGCATTTTCAGCAATGAAGAAGCAGATAAAAAAAACGGCAATAACACACTGCAGGAACTAATAATGGATTGTTTTCAACAGAATTCCTGTCTCGTATTCCCGGTTTCTTTAGGCTACGGTTTATCAGTACATTATTTTTTTTATAGCCGCAAATCAAAAATTTATAACAAAGATCATATTGCTCTTTTGAACCGGTTTAAACGATCACTTGAAGCACTGGCAGAACAAACGATCCAACAAGAAACATCAATACCTGTAGAAAAAAGAGTTTCTGTTGATGCTCTTAATGAACCAGCGATTAAAGCTACCAGTTATGCAGGCTTTAAAAACATTATTGGCAATCATCACCTGTTATTGTCTGCGCTGGATCTTGCTGTTGAAGTAGCACCTTACAACACGTCGGTATTGATCCTGGGTGAAAGCGGAACAGGCAAAGAAAAAGTAGCTCAGTCTATTCATGCACTTTCACCAAGAGTAAACGGGCCTTTTATAAAAGTGAATTGTGCCGCTATTCCTCCTACACTGGTAGAATCTGAATTGTTTGGTCATGAGAAAGGCGCATTCACAGGTGCTATTGAAAAACGAAAAGGAAAATTTGAACAGGCAAATGGTGGAACCATTTTTTTAGATGAAATAGGAGAATTACCGCTTGCCATGCAGGTTAAATTGTTACGTGTTTTACAGGAAAGAGAAATTGAGTATGTTGGGGGCAGTGCTCCGTTAAAAATAGATGTTCGCATTGTTGCTGCTACAAACCGTAACCTGGAACATGAAGTAGCAAAAGGAAATTTCCGGCTCGATCTCTATTATCGTTTAAATGTTTTTCCCATTACATTGCCGGCTTTGCGTGAAAGAAAAACAGACATAGAAGCATTGGTACATTTCTTTGCAGATAAATACAGCCAGGCATTCAAAAAAACTTTTAACGGAATTGCCCCCTCCATGTTAGAAAAAATGTATGCATACAACTGGCCGGGCAATATCCGTGAACTTGAAAATGTAGTTGAACAATCTGTTGTGCTGAATGATGGCAGATCAGCATTGCAATTAATGCGAAAACTAATACCAACTTCAGAATTTACCGGGAAGGAAAGTATTAATAACCTACAGGATGTAAAAGATATTCAGCAGGAAACAGAAAGAGAATACATTACTTCCATTCTTAAAAAAACAAAAGGCAAGATACGTGGCGTTAATGGTGCCGCAGAGTTATTAAATATAAAACCTACTACGCTTGAATCAAAAATAAGTAAGCTTAATATCAACAGGCAGGACTTTTTTTAGCAATAAAGTGAGCAGAGCCGCAGGCTCGTTTTAATTTTTTAACAACGGATTTTAATCCGTTGTTTTTAAAAGCTACTGTGTTAGAGAACTGTAGGTTCGGCCCATATTTTTTATAGGGTTATTTTATACTTTTTATATGGATCGAACCTACGGTTCTCATCTATGCTTTGTCATTGTAACAAAGAGTTAAAACCCGTTGTTACAAAATGGATCGGGGCTACGCTTCTCTACCTGGTCAGCGTAAAAAGAAATTTCATAAAATAATCCGTAAACAGCTTTTCATCCATGTAACATACTCCGATAATTCCGGAGTTTTTTTTTATTTATCTCCAATATTTTCGGAGTTATTCATTCTTATAATTTTTATTCTACCCTACCGGTAAAAAATATTATCCTGTTTTTCAAGTGCTTGGAAAATTTGTGCTCATGCTAATTCATGATGCCGGATAATGGCATGTTAATAGAAACAACAAGCCAAAACTATTTTATGGATCATCAAATTAACTGTAACAAACAGCCTGTATAAATTTCATTTAAGAAAAATTACCTGCTTTTCGTTTTTGACACATTTGTGTCAGGTACGCCTTTCCTTTATTTAACAGCTTTGCAATATCAAATCAAAAACAATTCACCATGGCAAAGAACATCTTACTCATCCTTGGACATCCTTCCAAAAAATCTTTTAATAAAGCTTTACTGGATGCATATCAAACAGGCGCAGAAAATACCGGGGCCAATTGCAAAACCATTTATATCTCCGACCTGCATTTCGATGTAAACCTTGCGGACGGATATAAAACAGGCAAAGCAAATGAAATGGAGAAGGACCTTGTTGAGGCGCAACAATTATTTCAATGGGCAAGTCATGTGGTGATGGCTTTTCCTAATTGGTGGGGCACCATGCCTGCTATTGCCAAAGGATTTATTGACAGGATCTTTCTTCCGGGTTTTGCCTTTAAGAATCATTCCGGTAAAACATTTCCCGAACAATTATTGAAAGGAAAAAGTATCAGGGTTTTGGTAACAATGGATACGCCAAAATTCTGGTTCTACCTGGTGCACCGGGCATCACTTTATCTCATACTCAAAAAAGTTGTATTCGGATATGTTGGTTTTAAACCTGTAAGCTTTTCAACTTTTGGATTCATGCGAAAATCAACAGAAACAATGCGTGATGGCTGGCTAAAAAAAGTTGAACAATTAGGCAGGCAATTAAAGTAACAAACCATTCATTCACTTTCTACAATAAAATCAATGATCATGATACATCAAACCAAAGCAGTCCTGGCAAATGAAAAATCTCCGGTAACAAAATACATGGCCAGGTACGTTGAAAGTTTTGAAATCAACCTTCCGGCAAAACAAATTGATCTCTACAAATGGATCACAGAAATGGCTGAATTAGATTATACATCATACTCACCGGCCCATGTTGCCATGAATAGCTATTCAAAAGATAATAAACTTTTCATGACCAATGTAGAGACTATTGGTACCGACATGATCGTGCAGCACTATGAACTGAAATTTTATTCCGCAGCGCACATTCAGCTTTATTCAGCTAAGTCTGAAGCTTATATCATGAGATGGGTTCCTGCAATTGTAGGCGTTCCCTGCGAAATGCAAATCAGGCCGGTTACCGGGAACACTTGTGAATTGATATGTCTTGTTGGTGCAGACTACCCCACTCTTTTCTTAAAAACAGCCGCATGGCTAAATGGATTAGGCGGCATGTTTATAAAAAAACATTTGATCAAAGAAGGTAAAGCCTTTGCAAAAGATATCGAAAGAAAATTTAAACAGAACAATTGAGCATACTAACTGAATGGCTGAACACTTATAAAAACAGTTTGAATAATATTTTAAACCATCAATAAAAATTAAACATCATGACAAACTTAACAAACCGGTACAAAGCTGCCCCCATTGAACCAAAAAAAGGTTTCAGGATCCACTTACTTGTTTTCTTTTTGGTAACGCCTGCTATCTGGCTGGTATGGTATTTCACGGACAAGACCTATCCCTGGCCGTTATGGACCACACCGGCATGGGCGATCGGGGTAATATTCCACTACCTGGGCGTGTATGTATTCAAACAATCAAATAACAATTAAAAAATTATCAATCATGAATCAACAACAAAAAACATTCAGGCGAATAATAACAGGTCACAATGCAGATGGTAAAGCAATCATTGTATCCGATGCACCGCCTGTACTTACACAATTAATTGGCGGACCAGGTGGGCCAACATTTTTTGAAGTATGGAACACATTAGAAACACCAGCCTTAATTCATCCTGCACCCGCTGAAGCGAATGATACGAAGTTAATGCTGCCACCTCCTAAAAATGGCACACGCATCCGCGTAATTGAATTTCCACCGGAAGGGGAAGAAATAAGAAAACTCACTGGTGCTGATGCTGCATCAAAGTTTAAAACAATGGGTGATGAACATGCATCAACATCTTCTGAAGAGGGCGCCCCTCACCCGCTGATGCACCGTACACAAACTGTTGATTACGGAATTGTATTGGAAGGAGAAATTACCATGATACTTGATCGTGGTGAAACTACCATCAAAGCCGGTGATATCATTATTCAAAATGGCACCAACCATGCGTGGGCAAACCGTTCAGGAAAAATATGCCGTATGGCTTTTGTACTCATCGACGGACAATTCACTTTCTAAATTATTCAATACTTAAAAAATACGATCATGCGAATTCAACCATTACCACCCGAAAAGCTTAGTGAAGATGTGCGTTATGTTCACAATGAAATAGCGAACCTGGTTGGCCGTAGCCAGGGCCAGGTAAATATGATGAACGAACAGGGCGCATTGTTGGGCCCGTTCACCCCCATGTTGCATTACCCACAGTTTGGCATAGCCGCTTTAAGTTTTCTCCGGACAATTGATAACCATGCCACACTATCTAAAACAGTACGAGAAGTAACCATACTCACTGTTGGTGGTTTTTATGGAGCAAAGTTCGAACTATATGCACATGAGATAATGGCCAATGCTTTTGGTATTTCTCCAAATATAATCGCAACGCTTGCTGCAGGTGGTCATCCACATGGATTAAAGGAAGACGAAGCAATCGCACATGATATTGCTTATGCATTGGTAACCGGGCATATCATTCCCGACTCAACCTATAAGTATGCAGTATCGGTACTTGGAAAGGATGCAGTGGCAGAACTTTTTTTTCTTATCAGTGGCTACACCCTGATTGCAATCATCTTAAATGGATTTGATGTGCCTGCACCGGAGAATCATGAATAAATAAAAAATAACAATCAATACATAAACATTAAAAAATGAAAAAAACAATTTTATCGCTGCTCACAGCAGCAATCGCAACCTCATCATTTGCCTCAGGCAACGAAAGTGATGAAACCCTAAAAGGCAAATCTCAAACCTATGTACTGGTTCATGGTGCATGGCAAGCTCCTTATGTTTGGGATGCAGTAAAAAACGAGTTAACCAATAAAGGCAATAAGGTAATTGTTGTGGAATTACCAGGACATGGTTCCGATAAAACAGCAACTCATACTTTAAGCATCGATGTTTACAGGGATAAAGTGATCCAGGCTATTTCAGCCGTAAATGAAAAAGTAATACTCGTAGGTCATAGCATGGGCGGAATGGTAATTACTGCTGTCGCTGAAAAAATTCCTTCTAAAATAAATAAGTTGGTTTATATCGGCGCTTTTCTTCCTGCGAATGGACAGGCGTTAACTGATCTTGCGTATTCAGATCCTGATTCAAAACTTGGTCCGTTACTTATACCATCTGAAGACAAGTTAACACTGAATGTAAAAGCTGATAGTCTCACTTACCTGTTCATCAATGATGGAACTCAACCCGTAAAACAACAGGTAATTGATAATTATCGTGCTGAGCCAGCGATACCGTTTACAAGCAAGGTTACAATAACCGATAAAAATTTTGGCTCAGTAAACAAAGTGTATATTAAAACACTACAGGATGTTGTAATATCCCCGGGCTTACAGGATAGAATGATCGCTGCTGCAGGAATTAAAACTGTACTTACTATTAATACAAGTCACTCACCATTTCTTTCACAACCAAAAGCTGTATCTGAACTGTTGCTTAAAATAGGTCAATAGTGTTCATGCATGATGAAGCGCAATTAAAATTAAAAGTTATGAAAGCAAATAAAATTTCGATAGCATCAAAAACAGTCCTTGCTGCAGCTTTGCTATCCTTTACTATAAGTGGATGTGATACAGAAAAGAAAAATTCAAATCAACCGAGTGATAGCAATGTTGTAACGAGAATGATACGTTATGAAGTAAAAGCAGAATACCAGTCTGCGTTCCAAAAAAAGATCAGCGATTATATTTCCTACTCGCTTGATCTCGAAAGCAATATCCTTTCCGAAGCTTACTATGAACAAGACAAGGACACTGTTTTATGGATCATTGAAAGATGGGACAATAAAACGGCGTTAGAAAAAATCAGCAACAGCATCCCCTTCGAAACAATTGATACATTATCGAAAAATGGCCTGGCAGCACCCATACAAACATTTTACATGAAGGATCTTGAGCCTCTATCAAAACAGCAATGGCGTACCTGGCCGGGCAAGACAGATAAGCCAATAACAATTATGCTGTTTGTTGATAGTAAACCGGGAACTGAAAATAATTTCAGGGAAGTGTACCATGCTGCCATGCCGGAATTCAGAAGTGAGCCCGGTGTGATCAACTACCAGCTTTCGCAATCAGAAGATGATAGTTCCCTGTTTGTTACTTATGAAAAATTCAGAAATGAAGAAGCCTTTCAGTATCATCTCAATTTTCCCCCGATCAAGCCGGTGATAGATTATTTGAATACAAGTATAAAGAAGCAACCGTTTCAAACCGGTCTTCACAGGCTTATAGAGTTTGCACCCTTAACCAGTAAATAACATTTATAAAAAAATAAAAACAATTAAAAAAGTAAATATGAAAAAGATCAAACAGATCATTGTAGCAAGCGCCATTGGTTCATTGGCTGCACATGATTCAACAGCACAAACAAACAATGCACATGAATTACAAGTCATCAACCGGTTATCTACACAATCAGCTGTAGTAAACATGCCCGTAACACAATTATTGAATGCACCGGGAAACGAGACGTTGAAAGCTTTCTTTTTAACGCCTGTTAAAAACAAAACAATATTGAAGGGAAAGAAAATCGCAGTATTGGTTACGGATGGTTTTGAAGAAATTGAATTAACCGGCCCGGTTTGGTATTTCAGGGAATTGGGAGCAGAGGTAGAAATCGTAGCTCCAAAATTTGTTCCTGCGCCAGAAAGATATGGACTGATTTATCCTGAAATGTCAAAGACACATGTGATGGCAATTCAATATCTGCAACCTGTAGGTTGGATAAAATTCGACCGTACAGCAGACCAAATTAAAGTGGGTGATTACGATGCTGTATTTATTCCCGGTGGTGCATGGAACCCCGATAATCTTCGCAACGATAAAGATGTTGTAAAGTTCATCCAGGAATTTAATAAATCAGGAAAACTAATTGCTGCTATCTGTCATGCCCCGGTAGTGCTTGCATCCGCCGACATTCTGAAAGGAAGAAAAATTACAGGTTACTGGAATATACAGGTGGACCTCAAAAATGCAGGAGGAAATGTAGTGGAAGCGCCAGTTGTAACAGATGGAAATCTTATCACGAGCAGGCATCCTATTGATGTTGCTGATTTTTCAAGAGCAGTTGAAAAATGGCTGACGAAAAACTAATCCGTGTATTGACGTAAAAGGTTTCAGTAAAAAATTAAAGTGGAGACGGACCGGGTCTCCACTTTTTAAATATTGTTGAGATGGCCTGTATCGATGATCATGGAATTTTTAATACGTAAATGAATACGTTATACGCAATACTCAAAAGGCATTCGTTCCCTAACAGGCATTTTGAAGAATTACTATTTTTGCGTTAATGAAAAAAATTAAAGGAGTAATTTTTGATCTGGATGGAACATTAGCAAATACATTGCCGCTATGTATTCTTGCATTTCGAAAATCCATAGAGCCATTTATTAACCGTCCAATTTCTGACCAGGAAATCATTTCGACTTTTGGTCCTTCTGAAGAAGGGACAATAATGACCTTAATTCCAGGTTATTATGAAAAAGGAATAGATTCTTATTTAAAGAATTATGAAATAATGCATGAAATATGTCCTGCCCCATTCGCAGGGATCAATGAATTATTGAGTAATTTAAAAAACAAGTCTATTAAGATTGGAATGGTAACAGGTAAAGGAAAGTATAGTACTGATATTTCTCTAAAGCATTTTGGGATCGAACACTTTTTCGAAGTAATAGAAAATGGTTCCCCCAATGGGCCGAGAAAGCCAGATGGTATCCGATCTGTATTAAATTATTGGAATGTATCCAGGAATGAAGTTTTGTATGTTGGCGATGCAGTAAGTGATATAGAAGCATGTCGAGAAGTTGGAATTCCTATTATCGCGGCAGCTTGGGCTGAAACTTCGGAGCCGGAGAGATTAATAAATTATAATCCAAATGAAATATTTTATTCTGTAGAGAATTTTTCAAAATGGATTTACTTACAGATATAGTATAAGTACTGCGTATAACAAAGCAATTGTCGCCGTTAGCAGTAATTCCCGCTACTTCTTCAAATCTTCAAATCAACTACTGTCCTGCATCAACCCAAATCACCGAGTTCCCCGTTCCATATTCATTTTGTTCCCATAGTTTATTTGCCGGGTCGATGATCCATTTATTATCTACCACAAATTTGTACAGGTGTTTTCCGGGAGAAAGGTATACAGCACATATCCATTCATTTCCTTCTTTGTGCATGAGAAAAGCATTTTCATTAAAGCTGTTAAAATCGCCTGCAAGCACCACCTTGCCCGCATCTTCGAATCCTTTTAAACGAAAAGTATGGTTGGCGCCAAGTACAAGGACCGAATTACCATTTTTACGACCGTTGTTGGTAGCAACCGGGTTTGCAGGATCCATGATTTCTGTAGCATCAACCACAAAACGGTATTCGTAATTTCCTTTTCCTAAAGTGTAAAGCAGTTCCCAACCTGTGGCTGTTTTATTCATGAACAGCTCATCCTTACGCCAACCATTAAACGAACCTGTTAATATCACCCGCTTTGCACCAGTAAATCCGTTAAGCCTGAATAAATAACCTGTTCCCAGTCGTACAACAGAATTGTATTCGCCAAATTCGTTGGGTACTTTTTCAGGATTGCCCGGGTCGATCATCCAGTGACCATCCTCAATAAAACGATAAGTATAGGTACCATTGTTAAGATAAAGGGGCAGCTCCCAACCCGCTGTCGTACGTTTCATTGGTAGTTCGTTCTTTTGCCAGTTATTAAAACTTCCAGCCAGGTAAATAATTTTTGAATTTGTGTACCCGTTCAACCGGAACATTTTATTGG
Source organism: Ferruginibacter sp. (assembly GCA_047601875.1). Lineage (GTDB taxonomy): Bacteria > Bacteroidota > Bacteroidia > Chitinophagales > Chitinophagaceae > Ferruginibacter. The sequence goes on from JASGIL010000001.1 coordinate 5,728,468, forward strand.
CTTTATAATACACAGAATTCGTATTTCCTTCTCCATCACCTTCACGCAGGTTATTATCCGGGTCTATGATCCAGTTACCATCAACAATAAATTTGTACCAATATTTACCAGGCGTTAAAACAACAAATGCAACCCAGCCACTCTCTATCTTTTCCATACGCAACGCCGTAGGAGAAAAATTATTGAAACTACCTGCAAGTATTACCCGCTTTGCTTCAAGGTTTCCCCGCAGGTAAAACTGAACCAATGAGTCTTTAACCAAAAAAGAATAATCCTTTTTAAATTTATTACAGCCCATCACAACACCAGGACTTACCGGTGGAAAACGTTTCGCAATTGATAACAGGAGTTGTTCTCCCGGCTTATCTATATTGTCAGAGCTATATAGTGGTTTGCTGATCGCAATGAATTTCTTATCGTTCTTTTCAATATCCCATCCATTTTTTTTGATCCCCTCTGTATTATTTTCCCTCAGAAATTTTGTGAGCCCGATCTCTGCCAGGTTAAACTGGTCAATAAATTTATCCAGTTCCATTTCGCTTATCTGCCTCCCCAATTCAATATACATTTTACCTTTTTTAATCGTATATATTTTCTGAGATTGCGCCGTTGCATGCAACTGAACAATTATAACAAGGAAGCATACCTGCAGAAAAAGCAGCATGCATTTTTTAAATTGTTTTCCCCTGGTCATCATTTCCATATATACATTTTACGTTTTACAAAGTTAAATCCAATTTTGTGTAAGGATAAAAAATCAAATCCCAGCATTCCGTCAAGACACCTGTCGTAAGCCGTGCACATTTTTTCCAGGTTGGCCACCACTACAGGAAGGGAGCTTATATTAAGATCACCCAATTTCAGGTTTTTCAGGTCGCCAACAAGGGCATCGGCTTTTTTCGATCCAGTGCCGGCCAGCGATACACGCCCTGTAACATTTACGTATTGAAAAACTTTATCAGGCAACCGGCTATCCAGTATGTTTGATTCAGCACCTGTATCGATCAGGAACATGAGTTTCTTTCCTCCCAGGTGGGCTGTGGTTAAAAGCTTATTGTCTAAAACAGTAATTGGGAAAATATTATATAAGGATGTATCCTGCAATTGATCGCTTGAATAGGTATTGGCTTCTTTTTTCGAAATAAGGTGAAAATAGATGACCGAACGTTCATAATCAATGATCATTTCAAACCTGCTGAAAAGCTGGAATCCAAGCAGGCCAAGTATGCGCAATCCTTTGCTGTTTTCAATATGGCCGAGGTTGATCCTGTCTGCATCAAGGTTTGAGTATCGAATGGGTCCAAATGAAAATTCCCGGATAACGGTTGGATCTGCCCCGGTTGTTGTACCGGTAATACCACCCTGCTCCTGCGTTGAAGTCGCTGCTGAAGTATAGTCACGGAAATAAGTAATGTTCAGTACAAGGTTTGGTGCGCCTGTATCTAAAATAAAATTGCCTTCTGTTGTATCTGCTTTGGCTTTGATCAATATCAGGTTACCGGCTCTTGTAAATGGAATGACTGCTATTGAAGAATCGCAACTTACAATGGGGTCACTCAAGACAATACCATGAGCCTTTAATGGTGAAACAGAATCTGCTGAATTTATACCATGGGATGCTACACAATTAAAACTGCAAACTGTATTTGAAAATACTAATACAATGAACAAGTATTTTATCAATTGCTGCATTTCAAATTTTTGTATTTCAATTTTAAAACTTGCCATGACCTCTTTACGAACAATCATTAGCCTTGATTGGTGATAACACCAAACCAAAGCGTACATCTTAGATCATACATCATATATCTTAGATTCATTCCATTCCTCCTCCAAAATACTCATCTCAATCATACTCCACCATTCATCATTAAATCTAAGAATATCCCTGTTATATCCCTCGGTTTTAAACCCACTTTTTTCATAACATTTTATTGCCGGGATATTGTTATTATAAACGCCAAGGCTTATCCGATGAAGTTTTAATTCTTCAAATCCAATTTTTAAAACAGCTTGTATCATTTGCTGGCAGATCCCGGTGCGGCGCAGGCCTGTGTTGCCAACCAGCACCCTGTTGATCCTTGCTGACCTGTTCTTATAACTTATTGTTCCCAATGAAATATGCCCGACGGTATCTCCTGTTTCTGTGTCGATGGCTTTATAAATAAATGCATCAGAAATGCCCGGTTCATTGGTGTCTTCAATATACCATTCAAGGCTTTTGTTGGTAAGCGGGAAACTGAATAAATTACCCGACCAATGTTGTAATAAAGTTTCTGAATCTATCCATTTTATCAACTGGTTGAAATCACGCCGCTCAAAATATTCTAACCTGATCATATATCCGTGCTGTTTTTTATAACTTATTTGAATGAATCTTATTTTCTTCAGGTATTGTCAGCCTGAGTAGTACATGCCATTAACATAAAATACTCAGACGCAAAAAAAGAGCCTGTCAAAAGGCTCTTTTTTTTCAGTGACTGAATTTTATTTTTTAATGAATTTAATATTTGATGAATAACCATTTGGCTCAACATACCTGATAAGGTAAACGCCTGCCGCAAGTTTGCTTACATCGAAGCTATTGACTGTTCTTCCTGCAACCACATCAATTGAACGCATCATTACCAGCGCTCCTTTGCTGTCGATGATACGAAGCTCCAGCTTACCGCTGGTGCTGCTGTTGTAATCAACACTCAGTTGACCGGCTGTCGGGTTCGGGTAAACGACGATCGGGCCATTCTTGTCGAATGAAAGTGCAACAGTATTGCTCAACGTTTTGGAACCGTCTACATCCACTTCTTCCACCCTGTAATAATTCCATTTTAACATTGGCGAAATATCCTGGAAGCCATAGTTTGTTATCGTATTGCTGTTACCGGCTGCATCAACACTACCGAGTGTGCTTGTAAAATTAATCCCATCTGCAGAGCGTTGCACATTAAAATGAGAACTATTTAATTCTGAAGAGGTTTTCCAGTTCAATATTGCCTTGCTGCCTTCCTTGTGTGCCGTTAATCCAAGGTTACGCACGGGAAGCGGGGTTGTAACGATCACCGTAACAAAGTTTTTACTGAAATTCACACAGAATGTTGATGGGTTTGCAAAAATATTTGCAACCAGTGTATTCAGGCTTCCTCCAACATACGTTGTAACCAATGAACCAAGTGTTATCGTATTGGAATAAGATATACCGTATACTGCATAGGTTCCACCGCGATACGTTGCAGGATTTGTAAGATTTGCCGTGGCACTTATCCCTGTAATGATACCGGTCATCGTGTTTACGATCACGTATGCATAATTGAACGAAGCTCCCGGGTTAAAATATAAAGATGTTCCTGAATAAAGTGCTCCTCCCGCAGGTGATGCAGAAGATACCGCAACAGAATAAGGCGAAGGCAGAGTTGGCTGTGTTGGTAAAAAAGTTGTGATCGCCATTGAGTAGCTTGATCCGCCTGTTAATGTAACGGTATAAGAAGATGAAGCGGTTGGCGTGGTTCCATCATAACTAATGTTTGATTTAAGGAAGCCGGCGCATGGATTCGTCGGATCAAAAACGCCGCTGTATACATTCATGATCGTTCCCAGGGCGCCTGTCAATGAAAAACTATAGGTGGCAGTAATACTTGGAGTAAAACTAAATACATCATAATTTACCGCGTTAGCAAACGAAACGCAGGAATTACTTACAGTAGAAAATATAGTAAGGCTAGATTCGGGATCAGTAGTTTGTAGTGTACCCGATATCGTTATAGGCGTACTGTATTGAGGGCTCAATCCTAAATTGAGTGATGGATCTCCGGCCAAAGCAACCACTGAACTTGCCGGTGCAACAACGGCACCTTCAGCGGTACAGGCTGATGTGATCGTTATATTTCCTGTATTGATATCAAAGAATATATTGCCGATCGATCTTACCATTACCCTGCCTTTTGTTGTTGCCTGGGCCGGTATCACGATATTTTCTGTACCGTCATTTGCCGTACTGCTTACAAGTGTATAAGGGAAAGTAAGTCCACCGTCGGTAGAAAACAATATAGATACGTTGGGAGAATTGAATGGTGCTACATTGGTTCCGGCTACTGTCCAGGTAATTGTCGCAGTATTGGTTCCATTGGCTACCCAGTTTGTTGCAGTGGGTTGCGAAGTAACATTAAATGGCGTTGAACCTGAAGTTGTAACCGCCATTTGTGCATAGCAGATACCACCGCCGCCTGCACGGTTATCCCTTGCCGTAAGACGAAAATCCATGACCCTTGCAACAGAAGGCAGCACCTCACCGATCGTTGGTGTTCCACTTGCTACATCAGCCATTCTTGGAAAGGTCCTTGTCGGCAAAAGTGTTGGCGGAAAAGAACGAAACAATGGTGTATTTGCACCGGTAGTAACGTTCCAGTTTCCAAAAGCCGCACCAACATCTATTTGTTCCCAGCTATAGGTAAGTACATCGGTTGCATCAGCGTCGGTTGCAGAACCTGTGAGTGTGAATGGTGTTGAGACAGGAATAGTATAATTCGATCCTGCATTTACTACCGGTGGCGTATTACCGGTAGCAGTTGCTACGCCGCATGTTGATCCGCCAGCGTTCCTCGAGAATTTACCGATCTCGTTAAAACTAATTGCATGAAACTGCGGATCACTGTGAGGTTGTATATCGTTGGTTGTACAGATACCAGCATAAGCCATGATCGTTGTTCCGCTTCCCGGTTCACAATTAGCAGTGTTGTTGCCATTGTTAAAACAATTGCCTGTATTTGCATTAAATGTATGGTTGCCGCCAAACTGGTGCCCCATTTCATGTGCAACAAAATCGATGTCATATGCATCACCTACCGGTGACGGTGAGCCGGTGATGCCTCTTGCTTTTTGAGTATTGTTGCATACAACGCCCAGCCCGGCAAGGCCACCGCCACCTGTACTGAATGTATGGCCGATATCATAATTGGCAGCACCAATATTTGCATTGATAACGGTTTGGCTTTCGCCGATCAAAGTATTCGCATCATCATTCCCCGTAAACGGATCTGTTCCCGGCACACGGAATTCGATGAGGTTATTATTAGCAATAAGAACAAGGCGTATGGTTACTTCTGTTTCATAAACGCCGTTTACCCTGTTTACAGATGTAACAATTGCCGAATGCAATAAAGGAGCCGTAGTACCTCCTACCGCAACTGCGTACTCGCCGGTACATGCAACAGCAAGCCTGTAAGTACGCAGTGTTGCGCCAAGGCATGGTCCACCCGTTGGAACAGCATTATCGATGGTAGTTCCATCAATCCTGCTTTCATCACCGGAAAGCACTCCTATTTCTGTAAGCTGTCTTGGTACAAGGTCTTTTTTGAAATAGGCAATATAATTTGTCTTGGTACCTCTTGCGTAAGGATCTATCCATATAGAACCCGTAACAGGTGATAATATCATTGCATGAAAGCCAAAAGCTGTCCAGTCAATTTTCAATGTTGCCGTACGATCTTCAATACCTTGCCCGCTATAAGTCCTGATATCCGGAAATTGTGCCTGCAGGGCTGGCTCCATCATGCTGTACTCAACCACTTTAAAATGATTGATGCTTCCATCTGGCATTGGAAGTGCAAGGATGAGAGGCGCCTGCTTTGCAGCATCAGAAAATTCTGCAGGAGCAGTTCTCAATGCAGCAAGCAATTGCAATGTATCCAGGGAAAATACTTTATAATTTTTTGGAACGATCGTCCTTGTGAGGTTCGCTGATTTTGCAGCAGATTCCGGTATCTCTTTCCAGAAATTACGCTGGGCATTAAGTTGGGAGAAAAGTAATAGCAAAGGAAGAACTAAGAATAGTTTTGTAGCATTTTTCATTTTAGTAAAATTAAGCCGGTAAAGTTCCCTAAAATTTGCCACTTCATCAAAATATTGGAGGCAAAATGACTTTTAATTTACAAACGGTAATACATATGTATGATGTAAGATCTAAGATGTAAGATTTTGGGTGGGGATTTTCATTTTTTAGCCGATAAAATCCATGCCTGGTTTTAATTTAGAATTTTCATTTTTGTATGGCAGCTGATATCTGATATCTGATGTCTGATATCCATTCTTACTCCTTCTGTAACTTTTTAGACGCCCGTATCTTCCACGATATCGTTAATAGTGTCCGCAGGTCTTCACTCGATACACGTTTCAGATCAATAAGCAGGAGCGGATAATTTTTATAATGATCTGTAAAAAAGAAAATGTCCCCGTCAGAGGCGATCCATTCATCACGGTCATTATTATAAACCACCAGTGTTTCGCCATCTTCACGAATACGGGCAAACATTTTTTTCTCTACAAAAAATCCTGGTGTGCCATAGCAGGGTTTTTCAAATGCGCCGGGAAATGCAAGGGCGATCTTACTTATTTTTTCATGAAAAGCATATAAGTTCATAAATAAGCATATTATTTTCCGCCTTTATCCAGGATCATTTCAACAAGCGGCTGATCTCTTTTATAAATATCTTTTCTGAAATTCAAATTCCCCTGCCTGTCGACCCAGGAAGTAAAATAGGCAATAAAAACAGGGACGGGTGTTTTCAATGTAACGAATTGTTCAACACCTTTATTCATGGCAGCAGTAATTTTTGCTTCGTTCCATGCCGGATCATTGCGCAAAATATATTGAGCAAGTTTTTTTGGTTCCGCCAACCGGATGCAGCCATGGCTGAATGCACGCTGGTCCTCTTTAAATAAAGATTTTGCGGGAGAATCGTGCAGGTAAATATTAAAGTTATTGGGAAATAAAAATTTTACAAGTCCCAACGAATTATCCGGTCCCGGTTTTTGACGCACGTTTCCTCCATTCCATTCCATATTATGTTGTGCAAGGTATTTTGGGTTGCGTTTTATGGCGGGCAATACTTCGTCTTTCAAAATACTTGGTGTAATATTCCAATATGGACTGAACACGATGTATTTCATATCTCCATTAAAGATAACGGTACGATGCTGGTCCTTACCTACCACAACATTCATGTTCCAAACCGGCACATCATTTTCAAAAGCATACAATTTATAATCAGGAATATTGATGAGCAGGTAATCCTTTTGCAAATTAATGGGAACCCAACGGCTACGTTCCATGTTTACAATTATCTGTTCGATCCTTTTTTCTACAGGTACATTCATTTCTGCAATCAGTGCAGCTGTTAGTATCCCATCATCCTTATGACCAAACCGTTTTTCATATTTTTTTATAGCAGTTTGTAAAGAACTATCGAAAACCTGCGATTCATTGTTTTCTGCAAGATCACCGGTAACAAATAAACGCTTGCGTACTTTGGACAATACGATACCTGAATCGCCGATCTTATATTGCTTCTTGTCTGCTTTTATAGTTTCCCATCCTCCTGCAGTTTTGATAGCATTGTATTTTTTCAGGTAATCTTTTAATAATGAATATTGGCGGTAAACAGGCGCATCTTTTAATACATCCTTACCTGATATCAATGAATCCAATAATTGCTCATAAGAAGTTTCTTTACGGGGAAGCAGCCATTCCAGTTCTGTCATTTTCTTTTCTCCCACCCCGCTCCATACTTTCTTTGCATAGTCCAGGTATTGTGCAGTAAGCATCAGGTCCAGCATCGGCGAAGGTTTTTTATTGTTCCCTTCCATGTCCATTAAGTTGGAAAGTTGTGTTTTATATGCAAACGAATCTTTCAAACCTTCTTCACTGATATTAAGAATATGATTGTATAAATTATCGGCGGGCTCTATCATTCCATTATTATCATACCAGGCAAAAGAAAAATTTCTTTTTTTATAAAAAGTATCGATCTGGGTTTTCAAAGATTTAAAAACCGGGAAACTATCAATGAATATATTTATGTAGCTACTGTCAAATACGAGGGATGTTTGCGGGCTAAAACTTCCTGCAATACTTATATCTTTCGGAACATCTTTTACAACCGTACGTTCCTTTTCCTTTTTGGGTTTACTATCCTGGTTGCAATAAATAAGTATCGTGGAAGTAAACAGGAACAATGCAATAATGCTAAACGTATTTTTTTTCATCGGTGTTTTTTATTCGGTGCTTTTTATAAATTAATCTCTAAAATGTAACGGGCCAATACAAATCTTATCCATGATAAACCCTCGATTTCACAATAACCCCATTATTGATCTCCAATATTTCTGCCACCATCATATCAGGTTCTCCCGTTACTTTTCGCTGGTATTCCATTAATAGCTGTTCATCGTTAACAATAAGATTTTTTAAATGGTATTGCAATGATGGCAAACGATCGAATGCATCGGCCCACCATGATCTTAAAGAATCTTTGCCATTGATCCACCCATTTGTTTCCGGTTGTCTTATTTTTAATTTCGGGCTAAAGTGAATGGCATTGTCATTATATAGGTTTAATAATTTTTCCAGGTCATGTTCATTGAATGAATCGATCCAGTTCAAGGCAATTTGTTTATTCAATTCGATTTTGTTCATGAATATTTTTTTATCGGTAGCTGTGAATAATTTAAAGGATATTTATCGTAGAGATTCAAGGCATAAACGCTGTATACCACCGCTTCTGTGCCTTTGTTTTTTAAAGTACCTAATCAATTTTTTTCATCCTTGAAAAAGGATATCCATTGCATCCTTTCCGCGGATTATTACGATCGGCTGCCAGGGCATTCCGTGCATCAGAATCAGTTTTTGCTTTGTAAACGGTATAACAAAATCCCCAGGTCCATGGTTGCATGTTTTCAAATTGCATATAATCGATCCTTGTATACAAACCAGCTTCAGTTGGATTATTATTATCATTCCTTGCAATGATGCATTGCTCTTTTTTGTTCCACTGAAGAATATGGTATTTTATACCAGATCCCTGTGCCCATACACTATCGGTGATCTTGTAGTGAATACCATAATCATCTTCAAAATTTCCTAAAATATATGGAATAGAGTCTGTGCAGGTTGGTGTTTGTAGAGTTGTAACAGTTTTATCAAAGGCTGCAAAAGAAAACAATGCAATAAAGAGCATTGAAAAAGATATCATTTTCATTGAAGATTATTTTTCGTTTTATCCTGTGTGCAATGATACTAAATAATCTTCCATAACAGGGGTAAAATGAAAGGACCAAGATAGAAATCTAGTCCCGTTTTAAATCCAATATCCTTGAAAAACCGACATTTCATAAACAGGAATCATGCCAGACCGTTATTGCTTTATAATTTTTATTATTTTTATTGAGTTAGTCATTCAGTAACAATAAAATACAACCGAAACTTTTTTCTAAGATCGGATATCAGACATCAGAAATCAGATGAACCTTAAATTCGTAAGCGCATTCATCTTTGATATGAGATAATACTTTCGATTTCGTGAATCAGCTGATTTCTGATATCTGACATCTGATCTCTATAAACAAACAAGCATGCGCAATACGATTCGTATATTAGTTGGCATTTTCCTGGTTTTCATTTTTCTTTCAGGGGCGCTTTTTATACTTATGACATTTGGTAACCCGGCATTTGATACAACCTCTATAACAAATGCAGGTTTTGCTGTTTTCGCCGGTTGTGCATCGGTTTGTTTTTCATGGGCAAGGAATACCGAAGACGCAAAAGCCGCCGGCAAAATAAAACTTTCAGGAGAACGGTTTTTCTTTTCGTCGTTATGCTTCGTGATAGCTTCACTTTTAAAATTTATCACCTTGCACCGTGAGCAACTGATCAATTCTAAAATTTTGGATATCGTTCATTACCTCTTCCCGGTCTTTAATATTTTAGGAGGAATTATTTTTTTGGCTGCCTATGTTGCAGCCTGGACATCGATCATTGAAGTGTTGAGCAGGTTATTGAGGAGGGTGTTTGATTAACGGCAATCGGCAATCGGCAATATGCGTCTGAATAGTGAATAGTTAAATCTTCGAAGTATATTTTGCTCTGCGATTTCAAAAAAATCTTAGATCTTAGATTACCGCGGCATATGCGCCCGGTTTCTCACCATCGTAAAAAAGATTACCAAACAGCAACGGATATGTAAGATCACAAACTGCATGTTTTTTAATTTTAATTATCAAAATAAAAATGCCCAATGTTTCCATCGGGCATTTAATAGAAGTTAATATTGATTCATAAGTTTCATTTTCAGGGGTCAATTTTCAAATCTTCAAATCATTTATTCTTGGTAACAATCTTTGTGCTATTATCGTACGATGCTTTTGCAGGATCTTTTTGTTGTTTAGACGGGGTAAATTTCCTGGTAGCAAAGAAACTGTTTGCAGTATCGTCATCCTTTGCCAGTTCATTCATGTTGGCGGTTGTATAAGCCATTACTTTTCCATCATCACCTTTCTGAATAAAATATTCATCAACGGTTCCTACACCGTTATAAAATTTCTTTGCATAAACATTTATCTTCCCTTTAGCGATGCGTATGGCAAAACCGGGAAGTGTTTCTTTAGCCACATAACTTTTATGGCCGGAAGTAAAACTTTCCTGTGATATGGCATAGTGTTCTTTGTTCTGGTAAGCCTTGATATCCTTACCCTGTACTTTTATTTTACCATCTGCCAGTAAATACGGTGTTTTTAATACACCTGTTACGAGCGTAAGGGTTTTATAGTTTTTGATCGTACCGTCGTTGAGTTGAATGAAGCAGGCAGTTGTTGCTTCTTTGGATTGTTCAATATCAGCTTTACGCTGTGCTACTGATACTTTGCTGGATTTGCATGACCCCAATGCAATCACTGCACTTAAAAGGATCGCTGTTGATTGTAATGATTTTTTCATAGTTGCGGATTTCCCAGTATAACGTAATTATACCCGGAATATTGTAATATTAATACAGGGAAAGGCCGGCACCGGCTTACATAACAAGAGGATTTTACGAAGTAAACCTGTCCATTACGCTCATTAATTTTACCGCATCGTCCCCACTACTGGGGTTAGCCGCTTCATTAAGAAAATATTCAACTACTTTTTGTATCAAAGGTTGCTGCACGTGTTCCAATGGATCGAAAGAAAAAAGTTCTTTTTTTGAATTTATAGTAAGGCTAAAACCGGTGTGATCAAAAACAGCGAAACTGATCTTACCCTTACTGCCAATAATTTCGCAGGTATCTGCACCCTCCCCCGGCGCTGCTGCAAAACTCCATAAGCCATCAAACACAATACCTGAGTCAAACAAAATATTACCCGTTACTATGTCCGCCGCCTGGTAAATACCTGCCTGGTTTCCTGCAATACCGGAAGCATGTTTAACTGCTCCAAAAAAATAAAGCACCAGATCGAGCTGGTGTGGTGCAAGATCATGAAACAAACCGCCACCACTAACTGCAGGGTTTACCCGCCAGGATGTTTTTTCCAGCTTCAAAGCGTCCGTTGAAAGCGATGGTCTTAAAAACTGAAGGCGACAAAAACGTATATCACCAATGGCGCCTGCATCGATCAGCTCTTTTATCTTTTTGAATTTAGGCTGTTCACGCCTATAATGCGCAATACATAATTTTATTTTTTTTTGCGCTGCCAGTGATGCCATTTCTAAGGCTTCTGCAGCATTCAATGCCATGGGTTTTTCTACATACACAGGTTTACCTGCAGTGATTGCGGCTATCGTATACTGTTTATGTGAAGAAGGTGGTGTAGCAATATAAATCGCATTTACATCCGGGTCATTGATCAGTTTTTGTGCATCATCATACCATTTTGGAACATGGTGCCTCGCCGCATAATCTGCAGCTTTTACAGCATGCCGCCGCATCACTGCAATAAGCTCTGAGTTATTTACTTTATTAAATGCAGGGCCGCTTTTTAATTCGGTCACATCACCACAGCCAATGATCCCCCATTTAATTTTTTTCATGGCCACAATTTAAATAAAAAATTGCCTGAACTATGATTCGTTTGATTTATTGATAGGCTATGATTTTTCAATCATAGTTTTCATTTAATCATACGAATCATAGTTCAGACAAAAAAAGGCCATAAGGCCTTTGATGTATATAATTAAAATTTCTTCGGTTTCTTTTTAGGCTTATCCGTTTTTGCCAACAGGTTCTTTTCTTCAGGGTGTTCGGCAAAATAAGCATCATTATAGATCTTAGCAGTTGTTTTAAGTTCTTCTGTAAGTTTGATACGCTTTTTATTATTGTTGAAAAATTCCAGGGCCTCGGGGTTGTTCCTCACAAGCGCACTCATTAACTCAGGCGTATAAACAAGCACCTGCCCGTTATTTTCCTGTAAGAAATATTCGTCCATTACCTTACCGTTGATCTTATATTTTTTGATATAAACATTCAGGTGGCCGGTAGCAACCCTTACGGCAAAACCAGGCAATGTTTCACTGGCAATATTGCTTTTATGACCACCAATTGAAAAGCCACTTGCATTGATGGCATAATGCTTCTTACTTTGATAAGCTACGATATCATCGGCATCGATCTTTATTTTTCCATCTGCCAAAAGATGCGGTGCCTTATAAATACTGGTCATTAATTTTAAAGTGGAGTATGTTTTTACAGTGCCGTCTCTCATCTCAACAAAACAATCTTTTGCATCAACTTTCGCCTCAAGAAGGGCCATTTTCCGCTCTTCGGAAGCCCTGGAGCTGGCACAGGAACCAAGCAGCAATACGGCGATCAAAGACATAAAAATAGAGGGTATAGTTTTTAGCATAGGTGGATTTTATACTTAAAACGCCTGCAGAAGGGAATTATTGTAGTAAATGGGCTACAAAGTTGAAAAAAACAGCATACTTAAAGATTTTAGGATGTATGATCTAAGATGCATGATATGGGTTATACTTCAATATCAGGCCAATCCAGATTTCAGTATTTTTGATAATATCAAATAGTACTTTCCTGGCATAACATTACTTCATGTCATCTTTAAAAAATAAAGTCGTTATAATTACTGGTTCAGCAAGCGGCCTCGGTAAAGCATTGGCACTGGAATTTTTTAAAGAAGGTTGTCACCTGGCCCTCATTGATATTGATCTCAAAGGCCTTGAATTACTCAAAGCCGAATTAAAAAGTACTACTCAAAAGATCAGCATTCATATAGCAGATATTTCGAAGGAACAACAGGTAATTGCTGCAAGGCAGAAAATTATTGATGCACATCAAAAAGCAGATATACTTGTAAACAATGCAGGCATTTCAATCAGCCAAACTTTTCAACAGGCAGATCTGAATGATTACAAACATTTGATCGATGTCAACTTTTGGGGAACCATTTATTGTTCAAAACATTTTCTTAATGACTTAAAAAAACAAAACGATAGCCGCCTTGTAAATGTAATAAGCAACTTTGCATTAATGGGTTTTCCCGGCAAAACAACATATGCATCTTCAAAGGCTGCGGTAATGGCTTTTACCAATTCTTTAAAAACAGAACTTATTGAAACATCGGTTTCCGTTTGTCTTGTAATACCCCCACCCCTTAATACTAATATTGTAATCAATGGTAAACATATTGACAAAAGCAAACAACAAAATGAAATAAGTTTTATTAAGAAGCATGGGATGCCTGTTGACAAAGCAGCTAAACGCATCGTTTCTAAAATCAAGAAAGGGAAATACAGGATCGTTATTGGAACAATGACGTTTTGGATCGATCTTGCTGCACGAATGTTCCCGACAACAATTCATAACCTGGTTGCAAAAAATAAAAAGCGAATAGATTTTGTTTGAAACAAAAAATGGTTAAAAAATATTTATGATGAAAAATGAAACGCTTGAAATTCCGCCGGTAAATTTTGATAAAGATGGTGAATTGATCATTACAGCAACCCCTTCTTCTTCAAAACATGATTTTGATTTTTTTGAGGGCAAATGGAAACTTCATAATAAAAAGCTTGTGTCAAGATTGAGTAATTGTACAGAATGGATAGAATTTGATTCAACACAGGAGATGTATAAAATACTGAATGGAATTGGTAACATTGATAATTTCCTTGCAACATTTGACGGGCAGCCATTTGAAGGAATGACCGTGAGGCTTTTTGATATAAAGACAAAGTTGTGGAGTATTTACTGGGCCGATTCTAATACAGGAAAGCTTGATCCCCCGGTTATAGGCTCTTTTGAAAATAATGTGGGGCATTTTTTTACAAAAGATATTCATAAAGGCAAGAAAGTCATATTGGTTTTTCGTTGGGATGCAAGAGATAAAGAAAATCCTGTGTGGAGCCAGGCTTTATCAGGCGATAATGGTTCAACCTGGGAATGGAACTGGTACATGTATATGTCGAAAATAAAATAACAAAGCATAAAATGGATCGATACAAGATCATAACATTACTCAGGCAGGATCACGACTCATTTATCAGCTACATAAATAGTTTGACAAATGAAGCGTTCTTATTTTCCAATCAACAAAAATGGACAGCAGGCCAACAGCTTGATCATATCTATCTTTCAGTAAAGCCACTAACCCTTGCATTAAGTTTGCCTCATTTTTTTATCCGGCTCGTTTTTGGAAAATCAAACAGGCAAGGTAGAAGTTATGAAGACCTGGTAAAAAAATATCAAAGCAAACTGGAAAATGGTGGTAAGGCACCGGGAAGATTTATACCAAAAGCAATCGCATTCGATCAAAAAGAAAAGATCATTAATGCGCTGAATAAAACCACAAACATTTTATGCTCAAAAGTTGAAAAGTCTACTGAACAGGAACTTGATACATTTATCTTACCACATCCATTATTGGGTAAACTAACAATAAGAGAAATGTTGTACTTTACTATTTATCATGTAGGGCACCATCATGAATTAACAAAACGAAACCTGGAACAATTAAATTAATGACGGCAGTTTTGAATTTCACTGCGATGACGCAGGGGCGCAAAGTTTTAAATAAATCTCAACGTCTTTGTTCCTCCGCGGTGAAACAAATGCCATTAATATTTCGAACGTACTCACTATTTTTTCACGGAGAACTTATCAGATTAATCTTATATTAGTATAAAATCAAACTAAATGCTTCGTAAGAAATTTGCAGAGAAAAAAAATCATGATAAAGATTCGATTGCCTGGAGAGGCCATGAAGTAACACGCATAGAAGCTTTCAGCGATGCTGTTTTTGCTTTTGCACTAACATTACTTATTGTGGCATTAGAAGTTCCGCACGATTACAACGCACTCATGGAATGCATGACTTTTTTTGTGCCATTTGCCATTTGCTTTACCATGCTTTTTACGATATGGTATGCACAAAATATGTTTTTCAGAAGGTTTGGTTTGCATGACTTCTCTACACTGATATTAAACGGTATAATGTTGTTCCTTGTTTTATTTTTTGTTTACCCATTGAAATTTTTATTCAGTGCAATGTTCAGTGAGCATTTTCATATAACGAGCACAGAACAACTTGCTAACCTCTTTTATATTTATAGCGGAGCCGTTGCATGCATATATATATTGCTTGGCCTGATGTATTACAATGCGATCCGTAAAAAGGAAAGCCTGGAACTTACATCCCTGGAAACATTCGAAGCAAAATCGCACATGCTTAGTTATTTACTCATTGCTCTTGTTGCGATCTTCTCAATGTTATTGGCTTTCCTGGGAAAAGGTTTTATCAATTTTGCCGGGATTGTATACTTCCTGATCGGACCAATAGTAACAATTCTGTATTCTGTTCGAGGTAAAAAGAAAAAGATATTGCTTAAAGCAATGGCTGAGCCTGAACAATTAAATGATAACGGCGGGGAGACAGAAATAAATAAAGTACAAGATGATACTTTATGACGGCATCAAAACTTTTTAAACATCCGGAACATTTTACCCCCCTGAAGCTTTTTAAACCTTTATATTCCCAGTACCGATTTCAATTTTGCATAACCTGTTTTACTAACGGGCAACCTTACCCCGGTCGTTAATAACAGGGAGTAACTTTCTTTTTCCATCAAATCTACCCTTGTAATGAGTTGCGTATTGATGATATAAGAACGATGGATGCGAATAAATTCCTGTTTGGGTAAACTGTCTTCAAAATATTGCATGGTTTTTTTCTTTAGAAAAACAGCATCGGCAGTATGGATCTTTATATAATCATCTGCTCCTTCAAGATAATGCACCTGTGCGATGGGGATGATCTTTATTTTACCATTTTCTTTTACCACAATTCGATTGGCTTGTACAACAGATTGCAGCGCTGTTTCAGTAACAGATTGCGCCGTATTGTTTTTTTGCTGATGTATTTTTTGAATGGCTTTGTCAAAACGTTCTTTACTGAAAGGTTTTAGCAGGTAATCAGCAGCATGTGCATCAAAAGCCTTGATGGCATATTCTTCAAATGCTGTTGTAAAAATCACCATTGGTGGATTGTCGATCAGTTCCAGCATCTCGAAACCCGTGATCTTGGGCATTTGTATATCAAGAAAGATAAGATCGGGTTGGTGTTGTTGGATGGCTTTCATTCCTTCGAAACCATCATTACACTCCTGCACCACCGTTATATCGGGATGCGATTGAAGGTATTCTTTCACCATCATCCTTGCCAATGGCTCATCATCAATTATTATTGCGGTCATACTATTTGTGGTATACTTATGATTGTAATGAATTGCCCGTTTTCTTTTTTTATTTCCAGCAGGTCGGGCCGGGCAAATAATAAAAACAACCTGCGTTTGATTGAAGATAAACCAAAGCCTGTACCCTTCACCGGTACAGCAGTTGATTCATCGAATGGGTTTTGTACAGTTACTTCCAGCATATTTTCATTTTTCCTTGCTGCAATTAAGATCGTCACATCACCTACCGTATCATACAATCCAAATTTAATGGCATTTTCAACAAGAGGTTGCAATAATAAAGAAGGAAGTTTTAATTGTGCTACTGTTTCATCATACTCAATCCTGGTTTGCAGGCGATAGCCGAATCTTACTTTCTCAATATCCAGGTACAATTGCAGGTATTGCAATTCCTCCTCAAAACTGGTCCATTGCTGTTCTTCTTTTCTTAAAGTGCCACGTAAAAAATCTGAAAGCTGTTGTATCATATGCCTCGCTTTTTCAGGCTGGCTACCAGTTAATGCACTGATCGAATTTAAACTATTAAACAAAAAATGAGGTTGTAATTGTTGCCTGAGCATATTCAATTCAGCTTCACGGCCCAGTCTCTCTGTATCAATTTTACGCTGGTTATCTTCCTGTATTTCTTTTTGTGTATACCATAACAAGCCCATCATCGTGGTACAACCCAACATTAAAAAAGCGAAAGCAAAACGAATTGTACCTGTTTGCGAAAGCGCATGCATAAATACAGGGTCTGATTTATAAATGGCCTTTAAAATTATTTTTATCAATAATAACCAGAGCGTGCTAAATGCTCCGCTAACGATCAGGACATATAAATATCTTTCCCGGCCCGGCAAATAATACCTGAGATTTTTAATAACGAGAAAACAACAAATGCCCAATAAAGTACTGCTTAAAAGCGAATCCACCATGCCTTTTAAAGGTTCAATGCCCAGGTCCTGCATGGCAACCCACTGAATAAAAAACCAGGCAAACCACCATATTGAAAATATAATGATATAGCCTGTTTTTACTTTTTCAGAAACATGATTTTTCGCCAATGCTGATTTCATATTAATTTAAACCGGTGAATTGGTGAAGACCGTTCTGTAATAATTGTGTTGCTCTTTTTTGGATATGGCCGATGTATCTCTCTGGTTCTTCTTCTTCCATTACTTTTGAATAGATCTCTGCGCCATCGGTGAATTCGGATAATAAATGCAGTTCACTCACATCAATGAATTTCCATTTTACCATGGATACAATATTATCAGCATTTTCAGTATCGCCAATCAATCTTGCTTTGTGAAAAGCATGCAGGTCATCTTCTGCATAAACCAATCTTAACTGTTCATCAAATTGCGGCTTATGATCTCCGTTAGCGCAAATGATCCGAAATACTAATTTAGCGAGATACCATTTCATTGTATGCAGGTTTTGATAATTAATTTATTTTAGTTTCTTTTTATCCAGGTAAATGATAGATACGAGATACCGGATGCCGGATATTTGTGATATGCTAGCCTGTACATGGGATCCAATATCTGGTATCCGGCATCCCGTATCTATCCTCCAGGCATTTCTTTCATTGTAAACACTATCTTAAAAACTCTTCACTTCAATCCCTCCAAACACACAAGATCCTTTTAAGAGCAACATTTTATTTGGATCCACTCCCACTGCAGCATTGTATCTTCTCTTATCGTCAACATTATGAAAAACACCATCGATATCACTTTGCACACCCCAGTTTGCCGGAACGATCAACTTCACACCACCAAAAACCACGTCCATTTTTATTACTACAATGCCGCTAATATCTGCCTGTGTAAGGTCTATTTCTGCGCCACCAAATACACAGGACATTTTTCCTCCTTTGAAATTTTTTGAAAGTATTGTCCTGTTAACACCACTGAAAACAGAATCGATTTTTATAGAATCTGTTTTATCTGCTGAAGTATAAGCTGAATATTGAGGATTGCCTGAAGGAGGAATATGCAATTTATCGTATCCTACATCCTGTTTATCGTTGATCCAGTTTTTTTTTCTGGGTCTAACGATGAACAATATGCCCAAACCGATGATCACAAGTGGCCAGAAAGCAGGTTCTAATTTTAAATTTGGTACAAACCTGTCGATAAGAAAGAAAACGCCGATGCCTATCATGATGATCCATCCGTTATTTTGAAAATTATGTTTTACCCCGCTGTAAATTCCAACCAGGATCAGGATCATTGGCCAGGTAAAAAGCCAGTATGGCAAATCAAAATAATCCATATTACGCAGGAATAATGCACCACCAACTGCAACCAGCATCAGACCACCTACTACCCTCGCCCCATCGCGGTTCTTCATCTTCTTATTGTCTTCCATTGTTTTTGTTTTTTGTTGATACAAACCTACAAAGTGATGCTGCCCTTTAAAATAGTATTTAGGTTATTTATAGAGAAACATCGGTAAGCATCATTAACAGGTCGGTGAAAGTTTCAAAGGTTTCATAGGTTACAGGAGTTAAATACAAAAAAATAGAGCAACATTTATAAAATGATGCTCTATTTTTTGTAAAACAATGTGATGCTACTTTGAAGATTGCAGAAATCTCATAGTTACAAACCTTTGGAACCTATGAAACCTATGGAATCTTTTAAATTATGGATGTGGAGGCGGTGGTGGTAAATGCGGTCGATGCGGTCTTGGGCGGTGCGGCAACCGTGGACGATGGTGATGCCGGTGATGCTTGTGATGCCGATGTTTTACCTGTGTCGTTTCTGATGAAACTTTATCTATGGTCTCTGCAAACGAATCGTTATTATTAAACGCAAAGAACATTAATAGCAAAATAATTTTTTTCATGTTCTGCCTTTTTGTGAGAAATCTTTTATCATACAAATTTCTACTAATACCAGGCCAAATATTTAGGGAAACGGGTTAAGTACACGCATCTTACAGTTGATTCTCTCACTTTAATTTTTAAAGAATATTTTTGCATTCAAACGATTAAATTTGAGCAGCCCGATATTTTTAATAACACCTCCTTTTACTCAATTGAATACGCCCTACCCGGCTACTGCTTATTTAAAAGGGTTTTTAAATACAAAGAATATTGCTGCCTTCCAGGCCGACCTGGGAATTGAAGTAACAATTGCATTGTTCTCACAGGATGGATTAAAGAATTTGTTCTCATCAATAACCAAAGTGGATGATCTTTCAGAAAATGCCAGGAGGATCATTGCTCTGCAGGAAGAATATATAAAGTGTATCGATGCTGTGATGCTTTTTTTACAGGGAAAAAATCCTGTACTGGCTCCACTGATCTGTAAAAGGGATTTTTTACCTGAGGCTGGCAGGTTTGAACAAACAGATGATTTGAAATGGGCATTTGGCAGTATGGGATCACAGGATATGGCAAAGCATCTTGCTACCATGTTCCTGGAAGACCTGTCAGATCTCATTAAAGAATGCATCGACCCTCATTTTGGATTTAGCCGCTATGCCGAACGGTTAGCCCGTAGTGCCAACAGTTTCGATGAGTTGTACGCTGAAATGCAAAACGAATACAGTTATGTAGATAAGATCCTTCTTAATATACTGGAAAAAAGAATGGCAGAAGTAAGACCGGAACTGGTTTGTATCTCTGTTCCTTTTCCCGGTAACCTTTATACATCCTTACGTTGCGGCCAATGGATAAAAAAATTCCATCCCAATGTAAAAGTGGCCATGGGCGGTGGTTTTGCAAATACAGAATTGCGTTCACTTTCTGATACACGTGTATTTGAATTCTATGACTTCATCACACTTGATGATGGTGAAGCACCCATTGAAAACCTGTTTCACTTTATACAGGGCAATAAAGATATAAACGAACTGAAACGCACTTTTACATTAGTAGATGGAAAATTAACTTATATCAACAATGTTTCCTGTACAGATTATAAACAGGGACAGGTAGGCACACCCGACTACAGCGATTTTTTACTTGACAAATACATTTCGGCCATTGAAGTGGTTAACCCTATGCATAGCCTGTGGAGCGATGGCAGGTGGAACAAACTAACGATGGCGCATGGCTGTTATTGGGGCAAATGTACTTTTTGCGATATCAGTCTTGATTATATAAAATTGTATGAACCTGTTACTGCTGAATTGTTATGCAACCGTATGGAAGAGATCATCGCACAAACGGGGCAGAACGGTTTTCATTTTGTTGATGAAGCAGCACCTCCGGCATTGATGCGTGCACTTTCATTAGAAATATTAAGAAGAAAATTAGTCGTAAGCTGGTGGGCAAATATCCGTTTCGAAAAAAGTTTTTCACGTGACCTATGTTTATTATTAAAAGCCGCCGGCTGTATTGCTGTTTCCGGCGGACTGGAAGTAGCATCCGACAGGTTACTTGCGTTGATAGAAAAAGGAATTACCGTTGCACAGGTTGCGAGGGTAAATAAAAATTTCAGTGAAGCAGGTATTATGGTACATGCTTATTTAATGTATGGCTTCCCTACACAAACTGCACAGGAAACGATCGACTCACTGGAAATGGTAAGACAAATGTTTGAAACAGGCATCCTGCAATCGGCATTCTGGCACCAGTTTACCATGACAGCGCATAGCCCGGTTGGTCTTAACCCCGGAAAATACAAAGTAAAGAAGCTAACGGAAACCATTGGTAGTTTTGCCAATAATGACATTGCCCATATTGATCCGGCTGGTGCTGATCATGATAGTTTTAGTTTTGGATTAAAGAAATCGCTTTTGAATTATTTGCATGGCGCTTGTTTTGATCTTCCATTGCAAAAATGGTTCGATTTTAAAGTACCAAAAACAACCATAGCCCCCGATTATATTCTTAAGGCATTAGAAGAACCGGAATATTGTAGTATAAAAACTACAAACAAGATCGTCTGGCTCGGCTACCCGCCTACGGTAGAAAATTTTACGAAGTCAAAAAAAGGCAATCACTGGGAGATTTGTTTACTTACTTTCCAGGGCAAAAAAGAATTGCTGAACATAAAGACAGATAAGGCCCAGGGCCTTTGGCTGGCGGGCATCCTGGAAAAATTATCAATTAAAAATATCAAGACTTATACGATGCAGGAAGTAAGAGAAAATTACGAATCTGCAGGCCTTGAAGACTTTGAATTATTCTGGGATAATAAGCCCGTAAATATGCTTTACAAAGTTGGCCTATTAAAACTTTGATTTCGTCGATTTTAACAGGCATTGCCCAATAGAAAGACTTTTTTTTCTGAAAGGAAATTATATATTCGCACTCCAATATCTCAGGCAGCGAAATCAAAATAGCCGGAGTCTTCTTTGACCACTTAAAACACTGCTTCATGTTACGAAAAAAAATATCCTTTCACTTCGCAATCTTAATGACCATTTCAGGGATCGTTCTTACTTTTTTCCTTGTATCATTTCTTACAAAAAAAGAGATTGAGATTGTGGAGGCTGCACCCAATACAAATCTCGCTAATTGCAGGCCCAATGCAGTACGCCTAGGTGGATACCAATATATTCGTCCCATTCTTTTTGGCCAGGATAACTGCCAGGCGCAGCACCTCAAACCAATAAAAGATCAGATAGAAACTTTAATTAATTCATACGAGGGTTCCGGGGTTATTACAAACGCTTCAGTTTATCTAAGGCAACTTAACCAGGGCGATTGGATCTCTGTGGGAGAAACACAACAATACAATCCCGGTTCACTTTTGAAGGTTCCGGAATTAATAACTTTCATGAAGATGCATGAAAAAGATCCCGGCTTACTTGATAAAAAAATTCCGTATACTGAACCATTGAATTTAAAAAAACAGGCATACTTTCTTTCCAAGAGCATTGAATTGGGAAAAACCTATACCATCAGGGAATTGCTTTATTACATGATCGCTTATTCTGATAACAATGCGACGATGTTACTAAATCAAAGAATGGACCTGGCTGTTTTCAAAAAAGTATTTACAGATCTCGGACTGGCTGATCCTGACATGACAAAAACGGATATCCCCATCACGGCCAATCAATATTCATTATTCATGCGTGTGCTTTACAACGCTACTTATCTGAATATTGATGACTCTGAATATTGCACCGAATTATTGAGCCATAGCGATTTTAATAAAGGTCTTCTTAATGGTCTTCCAAAAGAAGTAAAGGTTGCCCATAAATTTGGTGAAGCCAATGATGGTGTTAATGCACATTTTAGCGAATCAGGAATTATCTATATAAATAATGCACCTTACTTACTAACGGTGATGACCAAGGGCAAGGATAACAATTTGTTGCCTGGTGTAATAAGCGATATTTCTAAAAAAGTATTTGAGATGATGGGAAGAGTGTAAAACTTTCAATCTCTAAATAATAAAAGCCCATGATTTTATGATCATGGGCTTTTAATTTAGTTTATAATTAGTTCACGATGTCGGGATGACTGGATTCGAACCAGCGCCCCCTGCGTCCCGAACGCAGTGCGCTACCGGGCTGCGCTACATCCCGAATTTATCAATGATATAAAGTTAATTTAGTCTTCAATTTCCACTCCCATACTTCTTATTCCTCACCAGCCATGCCGCTACCTGGTAAAATGAAATGGCCTTTTGTTCAAGGCTATCAATCGGGTTGATCTTTGCAGCACTTCCTGTATTAAAATCAGGCTGGAACATGCTTATCTTTTTTACAGGAGATTGCACTACAAGTTTATCATCTTCAATAAACCCAAGCCCCTGGTAGGTACTGATAAATGCTTTTTGTTTATGTGGAATGCTATCCAATACGTCCTGCCCGAAGAATTTGCTTTTATAAGTAAAATTGCAAAGACCCAGTATGGTTGGCGGTATATCTATTTGCCCGGTCAAGGTTTCAATTTTTCGTGGAGCCATGATCGTTGGTGAATAAATAATTAAAGGAATGTGATAGCCCGTAACCGGTAAATAAGCACTGCCGGCGCTTTGTGCACAATGGTCTGCTACAATTACAAAAACGGTATTGGCGAACCATGGCTTTGCAGATGCCTGTTTGATAAACCTGCCAATAGCATAATCTGTATACTTCACACCTCCTTCCCTGCTTTGACTCGATGATGGGATGTCGATCCTTCCATCCGGGTATGTAAATGGACGATGATTGGAAACGGTCATGATCTGTGAGAAAAATGGTTTGCCTTTACTGTAGTTATCATCCATTGTTCTTAGTGAAAGATCAAAAAGATCTTCATCGGCCACACCCCAGATATTGGCATAATGAATTTCTTCCGGTTTCAATGCCGACCTGTCTATCACATCATAACCATTATGTGAAAAGAAATAGTTCATATTATCAAAATATCCATACCCGCCATAAATATATTGTGTGATATATCCTTTACTCCTGAATACAGAACCAAGAGAAAATAAATTTTCATTGCCGGGGCGCTTAACAATACTTTGTCCCGGGGTTGGCGGAATGGAAAGCGCCAATGCTTCCAGCCCACGTACCGTACGTGTACCCGAAGCATAGGTATTTGTAAAGAACAAACTATGATCAGCAATACTATCGAGACAAGGTGTTATATTTTTTGTACCACCAAATGCCTTCATAAAAGAACCACTCAGGCTTTCTACACTGATCATAATGACATTCAATTTTCTTTCCGGCTCTTTTGAAGTGATCAATCTTTCTATACTTAAATCATCGCCAGGTGTAAACACGGCATCGCCTGCAGCCAATTCTTTTCTAACAGTATTGAATGCTGTAGAATCAGGAATGGTCTTGTAATACTTATAAAAATCAAGTTCATTATTTTTAAAAGCCTGCACAAACTGGTAAACACCATTGCCGGAAAGCTCATTTGCATAATTATTGGCGCTGAATGAAATCCACCCGGGAGAAACAACATATGCCAGGAGAAATGCAAAGAGTAAAAAACAAAAAGTAAAAATAAGTCTCTTGAAAAAATAACTACACTGACGTACAGAGGCAGCTATTTTTTTTCTGACAGGCAAGAAAAAAATGATTGTAGCTATCAATACAGAGATCACGATCGTAGGTACGGGATAGGATTCCCGTATATTTCCAATAACCTCATTGGTATAAATAAGATAATCGACTGCTATAAAATTATACCTGCCATAAAATTCATCCCAGAAAACAATTTCGCTGATCGCATTGAATAATAATAAAAATATGATAAGAAAAACCCAAAACTGTAATACAACGGTGCGCCATTTCATCCTGAAATGCTGAGATTGCGTACATAGTAATAAATAAAAAGCGAACCTTACTGAAACAAATATTTCAGCAGCTTTGTAAAGGTCTTTATTATAATCCCTGGGGAAAATATTGGTAAAGAATAATATAAAAAGCAATATTAAAAAAAAAGAAATGCCGATGACCATTCCCTTCTTTGTATAAATAAAGTTATTGGTAAACGTTACCTGCAGCACAAAGGGGATGACAATAAAAGCACTTACAATAATATCGTACAACAATCCAATGAAAAAACTCCCGACAAAAGCAAATGAAAGGTTCATATTGCTGCCGAAACCGATCAGCAGGCATACTCTTGTGAGGAAAGAAATAAGTATTACAAACATGGCCATGATAAAAACCGGCGCATATTTTCCACGGAAAAGAGAATTATTATTCATTTAATGGCAATATAGGAAAAGAATTTTGAAGAAATTATGAAGCGGACCAGGCAGTAGTGGGTTGGCTTAAAATTTCACCGCAGAGAAAAGGAGAAGCTGAGTTTACGCAGAGAATCTATGCGTAAACTCTTTTAACTCTTGTTCTCAGCGGTAAAAAAAAATCTCAAATTATTTAACACCAGCCCACTACTGACGTGGCCAAAATATATACTAGCTTTGAAAACTGTCGCAGAAACGCAGATGGCATTATTTATGTTTTCGTAAATAACATGAAGAGAAATATTTTAATAGTTAATTTTTTATTGCTCTCTTTTGCAGCATTTTCACAGGTTCCTAAACAACCTGCGGATACTATTATTAAACAGCCAGCTGATACCATTATTAAAAAACTCGACAGCCTCAAAAAAAAGCAAGACAGTATCGGCGTTCCTACTCCAAATATTGAAAAAGATGCGTACAATGAAACGACCAAGTTGCGTGCAAGGGATTATTTTATTTTATTGGGTAGCAGCATTAAACAGGAATTTACCAAGCCGTTTCACATGACAAAGAAAGATTGGGGAAACCTGGGGAAATTTGCGACCATCGCTATCAGTGTTGGGGTATTGGATGAACGCATCCAGAAAAATGCATTGAAATTAAGGAACGAAAGCAAATTTGTACGAAATACCGGGAGGTATATAAGTCTCACGGGCGGTTCAAATGAAGTTTTTACGCTTGCAGCATTTGAATTGTATGGAATAATAGCAGGCAGCACAAAAGTGAAAACAACAACATTGCTTGCAACACAGGCAGTGATTAGTGCTACACTTGTTGAAACACTTGGAAAGATCATTTCAGGAAGAAGAAGGCCCAATTTTTATGGCGAAACAGATGAAGCAGAACCTAAGTTTACTGGCCCATTCGGCAACGTACAGCATCGGCCCGGCGGTGGACGAACCAATAGTTCATTTCCGTCAGGACATACAACAGTGGCATTTGCAGTAGCAACCGTTTTTGCAGTAGAATACAAAAACAAACCTGTGATACCAATCATTGCATATAGTATGGCCTCATTGATGGGCATCAGCAGGATCACAGAAAATAAACACTGGGCCTCTGATGTACTTGTAGGAGCTGCATTGGGATATGTAACCGGGAGACAGGTATCATTTAATTATCATCGTCTTGCCCGGATAAAGAACCAGCAAAAAGCAAAAAAAACAAGCCTTAGTTTCAATCTTCAATATAGTGATTGGGGGAAATTGTTGCCGGGGTTGGTATATAAGTTTTGAGACACGAATTTTTAACACGTATTACACGAATTAAATACACTTCAAAGTTTTTATTATTGACAATTCACCATTCACCCATTGCCGATTCACGATTGCCGCCTCCTACTCTCTCCCCTTAAAATGATACGGATCAAAAATCGCTTCATCGATCTTTACATCTGCTTTACAATCGTGGTATTTTTCCTTTTGGATTAATTTATCGTTCACATAAAAATCACAGGCCGTTTCTGACCATGAATTTCCAAAACGCTGATGGCCGTAAAACACACCTTCTTCTTTTTCACCGCCATCATATTTTATGAATTTCAACACGACGAGCTTTTCTTTATCGATCCACAACTGGTTTGTTTTTTCATCTGAGGAAGAAGCGCCAATAACATACACAGGTTGTCCCTTCCAGTTATCTTCATGAAATTTATTGATATCATAACCCTGTCGTTTGATCTTTGCTTTTACTGAATCGAAAGAATAAGAATACATTCCTCCCAGTAAAAAAGTAAGATCATCATCATTAAATGCCTTGCGCATTAATTTCCCTTTGCGGAATGAATAAACAGAATCTCTTAAATAGATAACCGCATTGCTGTCTTTCTTTTCTCCGAAATCGATCCGGAATTTATCAGGAAATACAATGGCTTCGTACCAGGTAGACGTTTTTATAATGCTGTCATTTTTGTATTGTTCCGTGGTTTGGTTGAAAGTAAAACTCCTGTACCATTTACCAGCATAGCGTTTGTGCATATCCTTTAAAACATCTTCGCCGTTCTTTTCACCGGAAAAAGAGCAAAGAACGATCAGCAACAGTATGGGGCTAAATTTATTCATGGCAAGATTTATTATAAGATTCCATACAAAATAACAGCTCATCGCCAACCGGCACAACCATTTGGTATAAGTGAACGTATAGAGTGGTGAATGGCGGGAATCGGCAATCGGCAATCGGCAATAACTTCTAATTGTCGTAAGCATTAAATATTTGATATCCTCAATAACTTAGGATCGATTCCCGATTCCCAATTGCCGATTGGCATGGTTTTAACTACTTTTTTCTTTTCGGCGATAATAGCTTATATTCAAAATCCAAATTTCTTTTTTATGGTACAGTTCTACTCCTTTATCAAAAGAATAAGTCTCCTTATCATCATCTTCTCTCCTTCTTTTATTATGGCTCAGGCCCCCACGATCGGCTATAGCGTTGAGATTGGCGGCTTAACAGCCCCCATAAATATTGCCAATGCAGGAGACGGATCCAACCGCCTCTTCATTGCACAGCAAGATGGTGTTATTCGTGTAAGAGATGGGCCACACTTTCAATATTTGCCAATTTTGGCAGTACACTCGGTGGCACAAATAATATCATTACTTATGGTGGTGAGCAGGGATTGCTTGGACTTGCTTTTCATCCTCAATATGACGGCGTGACCAACAGGTATTTTTTTATTTACCACAATACTACAGGTGGCGATATTGCGATCACACGTTGCCAGACAATGGCTGGTAATCACAATGTGGCCGATATGAGCACCATTACAAATATTATTACCATTCCACATCCTACCAATTCAAATCATAACGGCGGCCAGCTAAGATTTGGCCCCGATGGATATTTATATTTTGCAACAGGTGATGGTGGCGGTGGTAATGATGGTCCCAACAATGCACAAACCGGAACGGTGTTACTTGGCAAGATGATCCGTATTGATATCGACAATACCGTTGGTGCCCAAAACTATGCGATACCTGCAGACAACCCATACATCGGCAATGCCAGTTTTGATGAAAGAGTTTGGGCACTTGGATTGCGCAATCCTTATCGTTTCAGTTTCGACAGGCTTACCGGCGATATGTGGATCGGTGATGTTGGACAGAACGCAAGAGAAGAGATCAATTACAGGCCTGCAGGAAGTACTGGCCATGTAAATTATGGATGGCGCTGTTATGAAGGTTATATATCTACCCCGGGCGTAACCGATTGTACACCCCCGGATCTTGTATGGCCCGTGTTTGATTACCTCAATCCTGATTCCGGGCGGTCTGTAACAGGAGGATTTGTATACCGCGGAATTGAATATCCAACTTTATATGGCCGTTATGTAGCAACCGATGTTTATACAGGGTATATATGGATATTATCACCCAATGGTAGTGGTGGTTTTGATTCAACCCAACAAGCGCCTATAGCAGGTGTAAGTTTTGTTGTTGGTTTTGGAGAAGCTGAAGATGGAACGCTGTATGCAGTATCACAGGGCACAAATACACTTTATAAAGTTACGGCATCTGGCGGCGGGGTACTACCTGTTACGCTTAGGGGATTTTCGGGCGTTGCCGAAAACGGGTATAATGATCTGAAATGGCAAACCGCTTCTGAACTAAATACGGCCAGGTTCAATATAGAATATGGAAGTGATGGCACTTCCTTTACAAAAGCGGGAACGATGACTGCTACAAGAAATACTGCAGGCAGTAATTATAATTTCAGGCATTATACGGATAACAGGTATGATATTTTTTACCGGCTCGCTATAGAAGATGATAATGGATCTGTTTCACATTCAAACGTTGTAAGGATACCAGGAAAAGGGAAAAATAATATCAGGCTCTACCCTACTGCGGTTGCCAACGATGTTTTCAACCTGGAACTTGTAGATGGCATATCAATAAATACCGTTAAGCTTATTAACACAACAGGATCGATCGTATTTAAACAAGATATCCGGCAAACAGGAAACAAAATAACCATCACGTTGCCTTCAACACTTGCAAAAGGTATATACATGGTACAGCTGGAAGGAAAAGGTATTTCACAAACAGAAAAGATAATTATACAATAAGATTCGATCTACCCCCATATAATGCGAATAAAATGAAGAAGCGGTCTTGTTATGAGGCCGCTTTTTTTCTATACCAGCTGTAAGCCCCAAGCTATAAGCTGGTTGTAATGTTTGCAGCTTAATGTAGACCTATAAGGTTTTAAAAACCTTATAGGTCTTACCACTGCTTGTAGCTTGCAGCTTTTAAATATTTTCAGGGGCAGTCATATTTTTATGTTCCATTTTTTTAAATACAGAAGGCGTCAGACCTGTGATCTTTTTAAACTGTGCAGATAAATGAGCCGTGCTGCTATAATTCAATTTCCATGCTATCTCTGAAATAGTAAGTTCGTCAAATAACAATAATTGTTTTACACGTTCTATCTTCTGTGCAATAATAAATTTCTCAAGCGTCATTTTTTTAACATGAGAAAAGAATTTTGAAACATAAGTATAATTCATTTTTAATTTCTGACTTATGTATTCAGAATATTTTGTAGAAGGCAATTCTTCTGTATAATAGACCATTTCAATAATAACGGCCCTGATCCTTTCAATAAGAACGATCTCCTTGTCCATTACCAATTCGAAGCCGTTTTTAGCCAGGGCTTCTTTTACATCTACATACTTGCTGTATGAAAGTTTTTCTACAATTTCAACCTGTCCCAGTTCAATCGATAAGAGATACAATCCGAGGTTTTCAAGAATGGTCTTTACTTCATTAATAGAACGAAGGCTGATCATATTTTTTATGAAGAGCTTCACGGTGGTTTTTCATTTTCATGTGATAAAATATACAGAGGCAGTTAAAATTACTTCTTATTTTAAGCAACAACAAAAATTGGTCGGTTGATGTAGTATGTTCATCTACTTTATTTGTTTATTGTAACAGAACCTGATACATTTTTTTTATACAGAATAATAAGATACTCAGGCGCATTTTAAATTCATATTACCTGGCGAATATGATTTGTAGGGATTATACGACGAAAAAAAGATTAAAATTTGATGGCAGCAAAATACAGCCAAGCAATAAAAAAAATCTGTAATGGTACCCGAAACCATAAGTATTTTAAACCGGCCCCATCATAATTTCCTTTTTGATAATTGATGTGTTTAACAGCTGCATAAATGTTTGCAGGAAGTAAGAGAATAAAAAAAATAATCAACATCAACGCGGTTAAATATTGAACAGATGGAATAAGCAATCCCAATGCAGCGGCTATTTCAAATAAGCCCGTGAGGTATACAACTAATTCTTTAAAAGGAATAAAAGGAGGCACCATCATCGTCATGCCTTTTGTAAACGCAAAGTGAGCAATTGCTGTAAACAAAAGCATTGCCGACATGGCGATCCTTGCTGCGAATGCTGTTTCATAATTTCCATGCATAACCCTGAGTGTGAGCAATGCAAATAGAAATGACGCAAGTAAAACGATTAAAGGCTTCAATGTAAATAAAGAATAAGAAATGAAAAATAAGAAATAAGAAAGTAAGATTTGCTATAAAAATCAACTTTCTTATTCCTTATTAATTATCCTGCATTTCTAATTTTACTTACTACAGTCGCAAACGCCGCAGCTGCAATTTGGCCCGCAAAGGCAAATGTTACAATTACAAATAAGGCTGCATGATGTTTTGATTGTTGTTTCCATGTTAATTGTTTTAAATTGTTATTGATTAATTACAACACAAAACTACCAAGCCAACATAGTTTGCCTGTTATGCTATTGGGGGAAAGAGTTATATAATTTTTGGAAGAAGAGAATTCAAAATTCTGAGTTATGAATTCTGAGTTATGAGGGAGGTCATAACAACTATACAATTTTTCAATTTTGCAGACGGCAATTCATAATCCAGAATTCTTTATCAACTCTGTAACAGACCGTCTCTTTTTGTCGCCGATCTTTTTAAAATGAGAAGCCGTGAGACCAGTTGATTTTTTGAATTGGCCAGAAAGATGTGCAACACTACTGAATCCCATCTCGTAAGCAATTTCTGTAAGGGATAATTCTTCATATACAAGCAGCTCCTTTACTTTTTCCATTCGTTGAAGAATAAAGAACTATTCGATCGTGATCCCTTCCACTGAAGAAAAAAGATCACTCAGGTAACTATAATCGTAATGTATATGCTTTGTAATGAACGAGGAGAGTTTTAATTTTTTTTCCATCGACCTGTCACCAAGGTATTGAAACACCGTCTTTTTAATATCTTCCACGATCTTGTTTATCCTCGTCTCAATTAATTCAAATCCAACTTTTATCAATTCATTTTTAAATGTTGTTAATTGACCTGGAGTTAATGTGGTTGATAGATCAACTTCACCCAATGAAACTTTGTCGTAGCCAATTTGCATCTTATTTAATATTGCTTCAACGCTCAATACACACCTGTGGCAAACCATATTCTTTATCAATAACCTGCTACTTGTTTTTTGTGGCATTTCTTTTATTGTTGATTTCCTGTATGATCATAAATGTAATCACTTATAAACTAAAACTGGGAAAGTTTGATATTACCGCGGAGAGGCAAAGTTTTAAAAGGATTTCAGCGCCATTGCGCCTCTGCGGTGAAAAAAATGTTACTATATTAACTTCATCCTGCCATCAATTTGATTCACAGATTTATTTTTCAACTAAATAGGGTGAATTATCCACCAACTTCCTGCTAACCGGCTTTTTTAATGTACCTTCACCAATCCTTCTGATATCATATAAAAAATCCCTCTCATAAGAATGGTGCGATTGGTAACTGGTACAAAATGTACCGAATAAACATGTCATAATAATTCAATGAATACTATTTCACACTGAATTATTGACGTTCTAATTATATGAAGATATTTTTTACTATTGGTTTTATACTTTTTTGTTTTTTTTCTTCACTGGCCCAAACCGACGCAAAGGTGGAAGCTGTTTACACGCTTGGCAAAATTCCTGCACCCCTGGGTGTTTACCGGCACAAGGTCCAGGCACGTATCGTTAACAAAGGAACTGATTTCTTATTCGATCTTCCCGTAACATTAACTGTAACGGGTGCAAATAGTTTTGCTGATAACAAAACAGTGAACATAGCACCGGGTGATACAAGCATGGTTGATTTCGACAGCTTCTCACCCTGGAATATGGGAACAAACACTGTTACGGTTTCCGTACCTGCTGATGATGACAATTCAGATAACAGCTCGGCCTACACGCAGTTGGTAAATAACAATGACTTTTCTTATTCGGATAATTCTGTACCGGTAGCAACGGCAGGCTTTGGTACTTCCAGCGGAATATTGCTAACCAAATATTCAGTAACCGGCAGCGCAGTTGTGAGCCAGGTAAAAACGCATTTAGGCAACCAGTCTCTTAATGCAGGCAATACGATCTATGCCGTGGTGATGCAATCAGGGGCAATTGTAGCGCAATCGCTTCCACACCTCATAACACTTGCAGATCTTGATACTGATCTTAGTTTCGATATTGTAAACCCTCCGGCTGTAGATGCTGAGTTTATGGTTGGCATCGTTCAAACACAGAATGCGACCACCGCTTATTACCCTGTTGCCTGCCAGTACGAGGGGATAGCAGCCAGGCCCGATGCATATTATGCAAGCTTCGAAGATGGATCTGGTTTGGGTCCAATTACCAATCTCGGAAGGTTCATGATCGAGGCCGTTGTAAGTATCGGCACCGTAACACCGTTTAATATTCCCGCACAGCCTAATTATGTATTGGCAGGATGGGACCTTACAGGTACCAATTCTCCTATTACAACTCCTGCAACGATTGCAGATACCATTCTGTCTGTTACACCCTTACTAACAAGAGGTCCCGCAGCAATGGCATGCGCCGGAACAAATTCTTTTTTTACTACCGGTTTTGACGACGATGGAATTGCAACTACAAACAACGATTATTTCCAATTCGAAATAACGGCAAAAATGAATGACACCATATCCCTGAACGAAATTGATGCATTTGTTGGTAACAGTACCAATATGCTTGTTCCCGGTGTTAGTTCTCAATTTGCCTATAGTACCGACGGAATAAATTTTACACTTATCGGCACACCGCTTACAAATAGCACGGATGGATTGGGTTTTTATCTTGGCAATATCCCCGCCCTGCAAAACGTAACCGGCGGGAACACGATCACATTCAGGTATTATGCAAGCGGCCCGGCGGCTTCAGCTGATTGGGGATTTCTTTCAACCTCAGCAGGTAAACTTGGGCTATCCATTACCGGTAGATCCACTTCTACCAATAAAGTATTGCTTGACCCGGTAATACCTGGCGGTGCAGATTTTACACTGAATGATTGTACTTCTTCTCCTTCGGGATCAATCAATTTTACAACAACAGGAGTATTCTCCTCCAACAATAATTACATTGTTGAGCTGGGCAGGATGTACCAGCCTACTGCCAATATTTATTTATTCCTTGATCCTGTTGTAGCAGGTACGCTTTCCAGTAATGCAAACGCAGGCACAATTAATTTCACGATTCCGCCAGGAACCAATCCTGGTGATAATTATGTATTGAGGATCACAAGTACCGAACCGCATATCATTGGCTCTTATTCACAGCCTTTCAATATATATGCACCGCAATGCCACAGCCAGCCAACCGACAGGTTCAGGAGCAAGACTTCCGGCGATTGGTCGGATATCAATACATGGGAATCTTCATCTGACGGAGGAGCTAACTGGATCGCTGCTACACTGGCACCGGATGATTTTGCTTTTCAAACAGAAATTGTTGCAGGACATACAGTAGAAATTACCACGCATATAAGTTCAAACAGGACATTGCTAAAAGGAACATTGAAAGTGCTGAATGGAAATGGCAACAACGGCAGGATCAGCATTTCCAATCATGTGATCGCTTTACCGAATATAAAGATAGACACATCAGGCGTTCTTCAAATTGTATCAAGCTCAGAAACGCTGAATAGTGTTATCAATCAAAACGGGTATATTTCTGTAGCAGGTAAGATCTGTATCGGCGATGGTGTGGCAACGATTGCCGGCGGTTTTGAAGGATTGGCTACGGGTGCATTTACTGTTTTCTGGCTCAATGGTTCTGTATTTGAATGGAACGGTATTGGCGGTAATACGCCTGCCGGCGGAACAACTTATTTTCCAAATGTTTTCAGTGTACCTACTTTCCGTTTAACAAATGTTCCCGGTAATACCATTGACGGAAATACTGATCTGCTGGTTAACGGTTTACTGGAAGTAAATACGCCCATAACCATGACGGGTAGTGGCACAAAAACTTTCAGGGATGGGATAATCGGATCTGCCTCCTTAACGCAGGATGCCGGATGCGGAAAGTTCATTATAAATTCAGTTTTTGGTACCATACCTGCAACCAGTACATCTGTTGCCACCAGGCGAGGGGTTATTGATGGTACCGTTGCCATCAACGTAGATGCTGCAGGAATGACCTTAGAGGGAGGAATTACGATTCCGTCAGGCGCCAATATTTCAATAGCAGGAAAATGCCATTCGCTGAATGCAACTGAAATACAGGAAGGAGCAACAATGACATTATTGTCTGATACTTTATTCCTGGATGATGCGAACCTCGTAAATGCCGGAACTACGCAGGGCGCTAATGCAGCCGCAATACAGTTTACCGGAACAACTACTTCTTTGCTTTCATCACCGGGAAGCTTGCTGGTACCATTATCACTTTTAAATAAACAATTGCAGCTGGGATCAAACAGCAATGTCCGTGATATCAATCTTGCCGCACAAAGTAATATCACGCTTGTAAATTTTGATCTGAATATGGGAACGGCAAACCTTGTTGCAGATAGCGCAAATTTCATTGTTACAAATAATACGGGCAGGCTTAGCCGCTATACAACACCTATACCGGTTCTCTACCCTGTTGGTGTAAGCAGTACATCATATACACCCGTTACCATTAGCAATACCGGTAACGAAGACAATATAAAAGTAAGAGTTGGTTTTGGGGTAGATGCAGATGTTCCTGTAACAAACGGAAATGTGAACCGCACCTGGTTCGTTGGTGATACAGCTCAAACCGGTACCAACCTAACCATGCAAATGCAATGGAACGAACTGGATGAACAACCGGGTTTTGAACGCAGCTATTGTCATGTTTCACATTACACAAGCTGCCAGGTAAATTGCAATGGCGCTTATTACGACCCCTTCCCTATTGCTGAAGCAGTTGGTACAACTTCGTTTACGATGCAAAGAAGCGGTTTTGATAATTTTAGTTATCCTTCTTTTATTGTTACATCAAAACCATTCGTATATACATTTACAGGAGATGGCAATTGGGAAGATGCTGCCAACTGGTCGCCTGCACTGGTAGCCCCAACCGTTATACCGGCAGGCATTGAAGTTTATATTGATCCCATTGCATCAGGACAATGTGTTCGCAACGGAGATATTACGGTGCAGCATGGAGCAAAATTAGCGGTTCAACCGGGTAAACAAATTACGGTGACGGGGAATTTGAATGTTGAGTAATTTTAAAACATTATAAAGAAGAACCCATTGCCAATAAGGTAATGGGTTTTTTGTTTCTACATATGTGTTTTACAAATCTAAATATTCATCATTCAGCAATGACAAAATGTTTTGATTGTATTTCCTGGTTGTTGGATACCAGTGAAAGAATGTACATACCATTGCCAAAATCTTTTTTATTCAATTGAACCTGCCCTTCTTTTGCATTTTTATCAACTTTATATTTTTTCAGCATTTTTCCCTGCAGGTCGTAAACAATAAAAACAGCGTTGGTAATTGTGGGATCTATTTTATAACTAACCGTAGAAGTTCCGGTAACAGGATTTGGAGTGATCTGGAAGTTATCATCTTTTATAATTACATTGCCGGGAACGAGTTGATTTATTTTGTTTCTTAGTTCTGTAATTTCTGCTTGCTGGTTGGCGATTTGAATTTTTTGTTCCTCAATTTGAGACTGTTGTGATTTAATGGCGTTATCTATTGCATCACAATCTAGTGAACATGTGTTAGCATGACGGTCATTCAGACTGCTTCCCATCCATACTTCATAGGTTGTAGGATCTATTATTAAAGTCTGTAGTTGATGTGTAGGACCTCCCGTATATGGGGCTAAATTCAACAACCTGATATTTCCACTATTGCAATTGACATCAAGTTTGTATAAAGGTGATGC
This sequence comes from Ferruginibacter sp., assembly GCA_047601875.1. GTDB lineage: Bacteria > Bacteroidota > Bacteroidia > Chitinophagales > Chitinophagaceae > Ferruginibacter. The sequence continues at coordinate 5,764,835 of JASGIL010000001.1, forward strand.
ACCAACTCCGATACCAACGTTTGTACCATTATCATAAATCTGGCTACAACCTGTATTTGTAGCACCTGCAGTGGTTACACGTGGTATATTTCCTAAGAGGTTGCAGGTATTAATCCCCCTTACATCTGCCTGCCCAACAACGCCTTTTGAATCAACATAAAGGTAACTGGTTCCAGGATTAGTTACAGGAGGTACATAATCTAACTGAAGTGATGGTTCTGTAATGCCTGTTGAACCGATATGTAATTTGCTTACAGATGCTGCCGCAACGATACTAGGTGTACCAACACTTGAAGGTACAACACCAATACCGACAGTACCTGTTCGTTGTGTAGTCCCTACTCCAGTCATATTCACACCATAAATTACATTTTGAATGGAAAGTTTGTTATCGTTCGAATTACCAACACCTGGAGCACCTGCGCCACCCGGAATTACTGCTGTATTTCCAATTCCTACATTATTGCTCCCGTAAGCTAACCCCAACAAGGCTGCTGACCCCATTGCAGTATTATCGTTCCCAACTACCAGGTTTAAAATGCCTCCATGTCCAAAAGCTGAGTTACCATGTCCCGTTGTCAAAGCAAACATGTTCATGTATCCAAATCCATTATTATAACTGAAATTATCATTAACAATGGCTGAACTGGTAAGACTTGCCAGGCAGTTATCACCAATAGCACTGTTTCCACTGGTTACCTGGCTGTTTCTTAAAGCTCTATAACCTAAAGCGCAATTGTATAAACCTGTAGTATTTGCAAATAGTGCATCAGAACCTACACAGCTATTCCGGTCGCCAGTAGTCGTAGCTCTGGCTGCATTGGCTCCAACTGCGGTATTATCATTCGTCTGGCCTGCATTTGTAGATACCAAGGCATTTACACCAACCGCTGTACTTGCACCATCAGGATTGCTTCCCCTGCCGATATAAACACCAGTGGCAGCAGTACCATGAACTGTGATTGGCACAGGAGAATTTGCTTGCGTAGTGCTTGGAGGAGCAGCTGTATAGGTAAATGCCTGACCATACCCAAATATGAAATTGAATAAAACAAAAACAATTAGCAGAGATAATATTTTATACTTTTTCATTTTTTTAAGTTTATAAATGAGAGATAAGATTAAATGATTGTATAACCAACATTATTTTATTGATCAATAATGTTTAGGTAACAGGACGCCCCCTTGCCGAAAATATTTCCGGAATTAAATGCATAGGTATACTGTTTACGCTGCTGATCCCAGCAGGCATTAAGATTAATAATACAACTTTGATCTAAGGGATGGTATTTGCAATAAAGGACTTTACTGCGTGAGAATTAATGGGAGTAATATTTTAAAAAGCGGTGTCAGGAACTCTTACTCAAAAGATACTACTTAATAACATTCATGACAACATAGATTTTATATTCGTGTAAGTTTAAAGCGTTATCGTGCAGATAACGGAAAAGATATAATCATGCCCGATTTGTGAAGAGTAAAAATCCCAGGAATGCGTGATCTAAGAGCTAAGATATTTTTCAATTTGAGATGTATTTTGGTGAGAGGTTTGATATTCAAAGACTGTCACCAGGCATATATTTTATACAAGTAACAAAGGCAGGAATTATTAAAGCTGGCTTTAAAATTACCAGGATATGATCAATAATTTATTACTGTATCAGGCCGGGATAAAAATTGACGTATACGGGCTGTAAAGATCCCAACCTAAAGATTGATATAGCAACCTACCCTCTTCAGTTGCTACTAAAATATTTTTAGAAATATTTTTGGACAATGCGATCCTTTCAAGCTCTTTCATTAAAATACTTGCAAGACCTTTTCTTTTATGTTTACTATCAGTTGAAACCTGGTCGTAAATGGCCAGATCATCAACAAGAATAACACGGCCCATTGAAGCTATTTCTCCTTCCGGGGTAACAATTTTTACGACGAAGGTGGAATTGTAATGTTCATATTCGAATTTATAATGATTATGCATGTCCATGTCAACAATATTCATGGGGTGAAAACAAGTCATCATAAATCTTTGTCGATCCATTGTCCATTTCCCGTTCATTATTCCTTCTACTTCATTGGGTGGAGCGCAAACCTTCAAAAAGATCCAGGGTTCGTCAATCAATTTTGAAAGCTGTATAAAATCATCATTCAATTCGGAAAATACATAGCGGGCTTTTTGCTTTTCATAACCAACATCAACTTTAAACCCGGATCTATACTTTACCGGCAATGGCAATTCTCTCGACAAGCACCAGCCTTTAAGCCAGGTGTTGATAATATCCGGTGAAACAGTATTCTTCATTGAACAGAATAATAAATAATGATGCAAAGTTAAAAAACTCCCGTCGACAAGGGTATTCACGTTATTACTACTCAAGAAAATATTTTTAGCATTACGCTTCTACCCTCCCCTGGTTCATGGCTTATGAGATCAAACAGCATACAATTATTTAATAACCACTGCTAATAAAAAAATCCCATCACCAATTAAGGCAATGGGATTTACATGAGGGTTATATCAATTCTATTTATTGATCAAAAGTTTCTTAACGGTTTTAACTCCGTTCACAGTACAACTAACCATATAAATTCCATTGGTTAGTTTGTCACTGATCTTAAGGTTTACCATTCCGTTGCTGGTATTTTCAGTGGTTTGATAAACGACCTGTCCGAATTCATTCATGATCGAAATGTTTGCAGGCGCATTTTTAAGATCATTATTTAACGTGATCCTGAAATTACCATCAGATGGATTTGGATAGATCATTAACTCGCTGTTGTTGGTTTTGGCAATTGGTAAGTTGTCATTGCCTTTGCAGGTAAACGCAACCGTTGTTGCTGCTACACCACCAGCCGCACATGAATTAACGCCTTTCACCCTCACCTGTCCAGCTGTGCTTCCAAAATTAACAGTAACACTTGTAGCAGTAGTTGCCAGGCTGGTACTTGTTGATGTGGTTACGCCATCAGAAATATGTGAACCACTTGGGGCATACCATATATATGAACTGGCATTGCTTACAGGTGCAATTGAATAAGGAACAGCTTGCTGGCCTGAACAAACTCCTGTGCTGCCATTGATAACAGCAGGAACAGCCGGCCTTGCATATACCGTTAAGCTCCTCGCTGAAGAAGTTCCGCAGGCATTGGTGCCCGTTACTGATATTTTACCTGTTACAAATGTGCCTGCAAAATTCGCAGTAACAGCATTTGTTCCCTGGCCTGAAGCAATCGTTGCATTTGTCACGCTCCACGTCCATGTATATGTAACACCAGCTGTTGAAGTAACTGAATATGGCACAGCACTGCTGTTGCAAACACCATACACAGAACCTGTGATCGCACCTGGAGTTGATGCAGGTGAATTGCGGTTTATCTTCAATGCCCTTGCGATACTGCTTCCGCAGGTATTGTTGGCCGTTACCCTTAATGAATCTCCAACTGTAAAGCCGGAATTATAAGTAACAGTTGCTGATGTTGTACCTTGTCCACTTGTAACAGTACCACCCGGTGGAGCGGTCCATGTATAATTTAGCGCTCCTGATACAGCTACAATTGTATATGTTTTCACATCGCCCGGGCAAACTTTTGCAGTACCACCAACCGTAGTGATCGTACCCGGACGGTTGGGAACCGTACATGTACCCGTTACAGTTGTTTGATGTGTACTGGTAGCTGTGCAATTGTTGGCATTTGTATAAGTATACGTGATCGTATAAGGACCGCCTACTCCCGCAGCTGATGGCGTAAATGTATTTCCTGAAATTCCAGGCCCACTGAATGTTCCTCCTGTTGGAGACCCAGTTAATGTAGCTGCAGCAGCATTTACTGCATAAGAACTTGCCAGGCCGGTATATGAAACCGTTGGAAGTGGATTTACTGTAACAGTAATAGGATTTGATATTGTTGAACAACCGCTTGCGTTGGTAACCCTCACTTCATAATAAGTAGTTACTGTTGGGCTTACCGTTATAGAGCTTCCGGATGAACCTCCCAAATTACTCCATGGACCCGATGGCGCTGCAGTACTTACTAACCACTGATAGGTTAATCCTGTTCCTGTATTTGCATTTAATACTACGCTTCCGCCCTGGCAAATTGTAGTTGATCCTGTTGCTGTTATTGTTGCTGTTGGCAATGGATTTACAACAACGTTAATAGTATTGGAAGTCGCAGGGTTATTGGTAACACAACCACCGAGATTTGATGTCATTACACAGTTAACAATAGCTCCGGCGGTAGTAAATGAAGAATTTGTATACGTATTTGTTGTTCCGGTTGAAATAACAACCCCGTTAACATTCCATGTATAGGTTGGCGCACTGCCACCATTTACAGGTGTGGCTGTAAACACAACAGGCGTACCCTGGCAAATTGCTCCTGAAGGATTTGCTGCAATGGTAACAGACGCAGGCGAGCTTGATGTTACCGTTACCGCTACTGCAGATGAAGTGTCTGTGCATGAAGCGGGGCTGGTAATAATAACGTCATAGCTACCTGCTATACTTGCAGTATAAGCCTGGTTTGTTGCACCGGCAATATTACTTCCTCCCCTGCGCCACTGATAAGAAAAACCAGCTCCCGCGGTTGCGGTTAATACAACAGTAGAACCTGAACAGATTGTTTGCGGAGTCGAAGGTGTAATTGCTGCAACCGGCACCGCATTTACTGTCATGGTAATTGAATTACTTACCACAACAGCTCCTGCAGGTAAACATGCCTGCGGTACAACTGACATATCACAAGTCACAATGTTTCCGTTTGCAAGATTTGAAATGGTAAATGAACTAAGTCCCGGTTGTGATCCTGAAGATACCGATACACCATTTACTTTCCAGTTGTAAGATGGAGTGGTTCCCTGGTTTACAGGGGTTGCCGTAAATATTACTGGTGTACCTGCACAAATAGCATTCCCTGGATTTGCACTGATCGTTAGCGAAGGATTACCTGGCACTACAACAGTGATATTTGCTCCGTTATCAGTTCCTGTAACTACGGGGTTGGAACTTACAACACGAATACGGTAACCTGTACCCGCAGCTGTTGTATTTGGAATTGTTGCTGCAATAGTACCTCCTGTTGTTGATGTTAATGTGCCGATCGATACAGGGCTGGCAAACGATCCTCCGGAATTTGATAGTTGAGCTGTAAACACATTTCCTGCATTGGCAGTACCAATTGTTGTAAATGGAACACTTACTGAAGTTCCTGCACAATAAGCCGTTGGGCTAACCGCCATAGTTGAAATAGTTGTCAGGCCGCTGCTTGCAGTAATTGTAAAATTCGTATTTGAAATATCAAAGAAGATATTACCAACCGCTTCTATTTTAATTCTTGCAGTTGTTGTAGCTGTATTTGGAATCGTCAATGTTTCTGTACCATCGTTAGGCGTACTTGCTGCCAATACTGTCGGGAACGTTTGGCCGCCGTCTGTTGATAAAGATATTTTTACATTGGCACAACTTACTGGCGCTGCCGTTGTACTTGCAACTGCCCATGTAATGGTTTGTATTGAACCCCCTGCCCACGAAACAGCAGTATTAGGGACAGAAACTGCAAACGGACCTGAAGTAGCATCAACAGTAACCACCATATCTGTAAAAGAAGTTTGCCCAACTTTAATGGGAGCTGTTGAACTGTAAGGGCAGTTATCTCTCACCGTTAGCCTGAAGTTCAATGTTCTTGCAACAGAACTCAATGCTTCTGTATTAGCACCCGCATCGCCTCCTGTTAAAGGACCACTTATAAGTGCACCATTTAGAATGGTCGCTAATTTTGGAAAAAGTCTTGTTGGCGATGTTGTAGGCGAAAATGAAATCCAGTTTGGACCCGCTGTTTTTGTTGCACTTGCAACACTACTTGATCCTGTAGCGGAAGTAGATGCATCATTTTGTTCCCAGCAATAAGTTAATACATCACCTGCATTTGCATCTGTAGCTGAACCGGTAAGTGCAAACGGTGTGCTCTTTGGAATTGTATAATTGCTTACTGCAGCAACAACCGGTGTTGCATTATTTGCAGTAATGCTTGTAGTTGTAGGGCAGGTTTTAGCTGCCAGGTTGGCTTGTATCTGGGCAATAGAAACCGCATGATAGATGTCAATAGAATGCGGTGCCACATCCTGTGGTGTAATGCCTGCATAACCCATGATCGTTATACCCGAACCAACTTCTTTTTGTGATGAGGATGAAAGAGAGCCGCCTTCTGATGAATATGTAAAGGTATGCGTTGCTCCTAATTGGTGCCCTATTTCATGTACTACATAATCGATGTCAAAATTATCGCCCTGCGGAATGTTATCAGCGGGAGATGTATAACCGCCACCTTTGTAGTTAGTTGAACCATCAGGATTGATGGTTGTACTATTACTACATATACAACCGATACAACCTGCGTTACCGCCGCCGCCACTGGCACCAAAAAGATGCCCGATATCAAAATTCGCATCACCTATTACGTTGTGCAATGTAGTTACAAGTTGAGAGGTCCAATCACCTGCTGCACCTGCCGCTCCTGCAGAATAAGGATCGCTTGAAGCAGTGTAATAAAAAACACTCGTGGTATTTGCGATAAGGTTTAAATGCAAAGCCAGGTCTTTTTCATACACACCATTGCATCTTGTAAGTGTATTATTAACTGCAGCTAAAACCAAACCTGATTGTGCAGCAGATGTTGCACCAAAAAAATTTGAATACTCTGCAGTTACTGATTGTGCAAGGCGCATTGTCTTTAAATCTCCTCCCGAACGGGCAGTAACTGAATTAGCAACCTGTGTATTTAATCCATCCACCATATGCCTGTCAGCTGTTGAACATGACCATGGTAAACTTCCTGCAGTTCTTTGAGATTTGAATACTGCATACACAGTATGATCCTGTGAATATGGTTCAATGAATTCATTATCCTTATCGGTCCTGAAAACCATTGTTTGAATGCCCTGGGGCGAGATGCTCATTTTTAAGGTCGCATACTTATCTGTAATGCCTTTACCGGAAAAAGCCCTGATCTCGGGATATTGTGCCTGTAAAGCAGGTTCAAAATTGGAAGCTTCAAAAACTTCAAATTCTTCCATACCGCCATCAGCATTTGGTAATGAGATCACTGTTGAATGCCTTGAAGCATTGTTCACAACGGTAAACAATTCCTGCCTCATCGAAGCAAGGCTCAGATCAAATAATTTAAATTCCTTTGGAAAAGATAGCCTTCCAACAGCTTTGTCTTTTGTAATGCGTGAAGCAGATTCTTTGGCCGGCGACCAAAACCTGTTCGTTTGTGAGAAACCGAAAGTTGTCATCAACGCAAACAATAGCGTTAGCAGTAAAACTTTTTTCATAAAATTTTTTGATTGATAAGTGTTTTTTAATTGGCGGAAAAAATACGGCCCGGGGAGGCAGATGGTTTTTGCATAGATCAGTTTTGAAAATGAAGGATTAAATATACATATTTTTCGCAGATTTTATGAAGAAATAGATGAACAGGCAAGAAAAACCGGTGGACGATTTGCCGATTTGAAAATTTGAAGATTTGAAAATAAATAAAGTTTTATACTACAGAAGTTATCCGGGATGTTATACTGATTTCATTTTCAAATCTTCAAATCTTCAAATCATTTGGCGGTGTATTGCTGAGTAACTTTTTTAATAATATATCCACTGATCCAGCCAACATAAGCGTATTTGGGGAACATAAATTTTTTGGCAGGGTTTACTATATTGATCTGTTTTATTAATTCATCAAGCAGGATAGCGCCGGCCATCAATGCCTTCTGATCGTATGTTTTCAAAACCCTGTTTATATTTTTCACAGAAGCCCTGGCATCTTCGGTATTTGATATCAGGGTAATATCGGGTCTTGTAACTTCATCATAGTTTGTATATATAAGCCTGCGAAAATCTGCAATATCGCGACTGGTTATCTCGAGGTAATTGCTGTTCACATTTTGCGGATGCATCAGCGAAGCGATTGCCCAAACAATACCGCCCGATAAATAAACAATATCCTTTGATCTGAATTCACTCTTTGTTGCAAATGCATACATGATGGCCCTGCCAAGGCTGTCTCTTATAATTTGTTCTGCTGTGTTTAAATATTCTTTTATATCGGCTTGCGGTTTCTCTTCTATCAATCGCTGAAATGATTTTGTACCAAGCGGGAAAGTAACAGGCACAAAAACTTTATTTCCATTTATAAAACCGCCCTTGGTATTACCGCTTCCTATATCAAGCTGATCTGTATTGGAACGATTCTTCTGCGGAACAATTCCCATAAAACTTAACTCCGCTTCCTGTACAGCTGTAACCCATTCGATCTTTATAGATGCATCCATGCCTTCGGGCCTGATCACATTTGCAAAATAATCAACCTTATTATACTTATCAAGTTCCTGTTTCAGGCCGCTGCTGATAACAATAAATGTTCTTTTGGCCTGTACATGGTAGCGGTTTTTAATAATATCCAATGCTACTGCGATCGCATCACTTGTTTCTTTTTCGCTTTGATACGACAAGGATGCGGCATCGGTATTCATGGCAGTATCCCCTTTTAAAGAATAATCATATTCTCTTTCCTTCGTTAATATAACTTCTATTACACTGAACTTAACGCCCTTCGCCCCTATTTCCACCCCGGCATACAGATCACCAATGCCTTGTGCGCTCTTCAGCAAACTCTCAACAATATTTGCCATAACATCCATGTGCTGGCTCTTGTAAAGATTCAATGCATGTTTGTAAGCATCGATCGCTTTTGCTGACTGATCGGTTTTTGTATAAAGATTTCCAAGGCCTTCCCATGCCACTGCCTGGTAATAATAATCGAAGTTTGCTTTTGCTTTATCAAGTCCTTGTTTAAAATATTGTTCGGCGGCTTCAAACTGCTGGGCCTCCATCAATGAGTTTGCGGTTTTGATGATCCTTGAAGCCCCCTGGTTCTGGATTTGTTGCGCATGTGCCTGCATTCCGCAAAAAAGAAAAATAATAAACAGGATCTTTTTAAAAAGCATTGTCATTGGTTTAGCTATAAAATCTTATTATATAAAATCTTCCTGTGGTTCTGAATTGATTCGAAGAGACGTTAGCAATAGTTGTTGAGCGATATGGCAGGTGTCATATTATAAAAAATACACCATATCACTATGGCGCAAGGTAGAAATATTCGATGCGCATTTGATCAAATGGCGGAGGCAATTGTGAACAGTTTTTCAACACGGCAAAGAATGTTGAATTCTGAATTCTGAGTTGCTGAATAATTATTGGATAAATTCAATTCATTATAAACCCATTCAGAACTCAAAATTCTTTACTGGAACTCAAAATTCACCGACATACTTTCCTTCCCATTCACTGTTACCCGTATGGCTGCTGTACCTGGCAAATGCTGCGGAGCTACAACAACCAACTGTGTTTTTGATGCGCTGCTGATGACCGTTTCCTGCCAATCAAATGAAACCTTATTTTGTGATAACGATCCTCCAAAATAATTTCCTGTCAATGTAACAACAGTGCCGGGCATGCCACCCGAAGGACTGATTGATGTTATAACCGGTCCGGAAACCTCGTTAATATTTGTCTTTTTACAGGAAGAGAATAAAAAAATAATGAATAAGCTTAAAAAAATAAACCTGCAGATCCTGCTGATGCTTTCGAGTGACATGTGCAAGATGTTGTTGTAAAATTTTGCGCCCTTTCGGTTACTCATCATCATCTGTGTTTTTGAAGCTGCAAAATAATTGCAGACAAAACGATAGAACATGATGGAGAGTATGAGATGTGTAATATTGTGAATGGAGTAGCTTTTTGTATTGAGTCTGAACGATGATTTATTTGATTAAATGAGAACTATGATTAAATACAGCTTAATCATAGTCTACCAGTAAATCATTTTAATCATAGTTTAAGACAACAAAAATTCAATTTTTATTCAGAATCACATTATAGCTTGTTCGATGAATTGGCAAAATTTATCGATTAAGAGAAATTATCAAGCCAATTAAAAAACTAAATTTAGACAACCAACTAACCCAAGACTATGAATTTTACTAAAACGATTGCTTCAACGCTTACCATCTTCTTCTTTTTTTCCTGCAACAAAATAAACCCTGCACAATATGATGAACAGGAAAATAAAAATGCGGCAGCCAATAACATACAGGGAAAGTTAGCCGCAGCAGTTTCAGCAACCATCACCGAAAATTTTGAAACAGGAAGCAAGACGGCTTATATTGCTGCCGATGTAACACTTGGTTCCGGCATTTGGAATCTTTCTGATGCATTGATCGGCAACAGTAGCTCTGATCGTAAGAATGGTGCTCAATCTGCACGTGTACGCAACAGTGGTAAACTAACGATGAAATTCGATAATGCCAATGGCGCTTCAACCGTAAGCATTGCACATGCTTTATATGGCACTGATGCAAACGGTACATGGCAATTATGGTACAGTACAAACAGTGGTACAAGTTACACGCAGGCCGGTTCAACAATAACAACAAACTCAACTACTTTAGCAACTGCAAGCTTTACATTAAACATAGCCGGCCCTATCCGTTTTGAAATTAGAAAAACAGATGGCAGCACAAACAGGATCAATTTTGATGATCTCAATATTACCGATTACACAACAGGCGGTGGAGGCGGTGGTAGTACCGGCGCAAAGAAATTTTTATTTGATGCATCGCAGGGTGAAACAGCAGGCAATGCCGATTGGGTAATTGATGAAGACAATAGTAATCCGCAACGCATCCCTACTCCGGCACAATCAAATGTTACATCAACAACATCGCAATCATACTGGACCGGCGCATTATCAAGTTGGGGCATTGCACTTGTAAAAACAGGCAATACTGTTGAGACATTACCAACATCAGGAAGTATTACATATGGCAACAGTTCAAATGCACAGGACCTTTCTAATTACAATGTATTTATTGTAGACGAACCGAACATTCGTTTTACAGCTGCAGAAAAAACAGCCATCCTGAATTTTGTATACAATGGCGGTGGATTGTTCATGATATCCGATCATACCATTTCAGACAGGAACAACGATGGATGGGATTCACCTGATATATGGAACGACCTGATGAATAACAACAGCATCATCTCAAATCCATTTGGCTTTACGATGGACCTGAATAACGTGAGCGGTGTTTATACAAATGTATTACCGGGCAATAGCAGCAATACTATTCTACATGGATCGCAGGGCAATGTAACAAAAATGGAATTCAACAACGGCGGCACACTAACGTTGAATCCTAACGCCAATGCAAGTGTGCAGGGCTTATTCTGGCAAAATGGATATTCACAAAACAATACACATGTAATAAGCGCTTCTGCCACCTATGGAACAGGACGTGTATTTGTAGTTACAGACAGTTCGCCAATGGATGACGGTAGCGGCAACCCCAATGATATTTTATATTCAAGCTGGAATCTTTATAGCCATACGGCGTTGTTTATGAATGCGTCGTTGTGGCTGGCCGGGCTTCAGTAAGCTTCGGTTACAATTAAAAATTATGAATTAAAAATTAATAGAACCCATTAATTTTTAATTCATAATTTTTAATTTCTAAAAGAACACTATTCAACCTTTTTTAATTCAATGATCCTATAAAGTACATTATCTTTCTCCAGCACCAATCTCCCTTTCATTTCATTTCTATTTACATGAAATTCCCAAAGGCTTTTTTGCCCGCTTTTATTTTCGTAATGGCAGGTAAATATTTTTTTTGTTTTGTTATATACGCCATTTAGTATTCCCATATCTTCCTCTACTCCATTCACGATCTTATTTGCCTGTATAGCATATGTACTATCTGTTCCGGTTTGTGATATATGATACACAACAATCTCATCATGGCATGGAGAATTTTTTACCTGGCACAAGGAACTGCCTTTCCATTTCCCTGCAAATTCATTCGCTTTTTTTACCTGGCTAAAAGCGAATTGAACCGATACAATAAGCAAAACCAAGAATAAAAATAATATCCGTTTCATCATAAAATATTTTGTCGCCAATATACAAAAGAGCTGTCCATCGACAGCCCTTTGTTTTGTTAAACCTTAACCCTATGAAACTTCTTGTTTAGCTGAAAGGTTGAAAAGTTGACCTATTAACCGGTCAACTTATCAACTTACAAAGCCCCCATCTGCTTCAAAAACTTTTCAGAATTCGCCTTCGTTCCTGCATTGGGGTTCATGCTTAATGATTTTTTAAAATTAAGGATCGCATTCTTTTTATCTCCTTTTGTAAAATAAGCTTCTCCAAGGCTATCGAACGTATTTGGATCCTTTGGATTCTTTTTAGTGTTGAGTATGAATATCTCGATGGCTTTGTCCTGCTGGCCGGCATTCATCAGCTGGTATCCGTATGCGTTAAGTTCATTGTTTGTGGCTATTTCTGAAGCTGCTTCCATGATTGAATCAGCCTGTGCAGTTCTGCCCATTTCTTTCAGGATATTTGCTTTTGTACTTAACGTCGTAAAGCTCCGGTTTTGATTTACAGCAGTATTGATGTACCTCAATCCTTCATCAAGATGTGTTTTATTCTGCAGTGTATAATTTGCGGCACTTGTAAAACCAAGATAACTAAAGCCGGTTGTACTTTTTAATTCTTCTGCGGCATTGGCCATTACAATATTGTCTACATCAAATTCGATTTTCACAGGGAATTGTTTTTTCTCCCAGTTCAATACGAGTTCGGCAGATGTTTTTGTAAGGTTGATAAAATCATACGTAAGCAATTCTGTAAATCCATTGTCACGGACCTTTATTTTAGAACGTTGCTGATCGTTCTTTGAATCATAAAAAAAACTTCCCCATGAACGGCTGTCTTTCGACAATATTACTTCTCCTGTATTGTCTTCATTGATCACGAAGCTCAGGCCATATGTACCTGCAGGAACATTTTGTCCTTCTACTTTTGCATCGTGTGAAAAATGTATGGTTGTATTTTCATTGGCACCTGCACGCCATGGTGCAGAATTGCCCAAACCGAATGATTGCACGTTCCATCCATAAGGTACAAGCTTGCCCCATACCTCACGTCCCTTCACAGACGGCCTCGAATAGTTGACCGTTACTCTTGATATGCCGATCGTTTGAGATACTTCCGATGCCGGGCTCGGCGTACGTGGTGTTGTAACACCCTGGCTGAATGTAGCAAATGAAATAAAAACAAAGAACAAGGATTGCAATATTCTCATGTTGATTTTTTGTATCATAAAAGCAAGTTTTAAGTAAGTAAAGTGATTGGCATTATAAATTACAAATAAGCTGCACCAGGGCAGCAGCTTATTTGCCAAACCCGCAATTATCAGGGATGAAAGGTTATTGAAGCAGAATAAAGTATGAATGCGAAATAAATATTTCCGCCTGTTGCGTAATAATTTATCCTAGACAAGCAAATGCCAGTTAAAAAGTTTATTAAATACTGATGTTGTGTTTATAAAAGAATATAAAAGCTATAAAGATTGTTTAGCCGTCCCTCTTAACTCTAAAATTGACTGTTATTGCGAAAGTTTGACCTGGTGAGCTATAAGCTGAACGACCAGTAAAACTCATATTGCCAGCAATATATTCTCCTGCCTGTCCATATTCTGTAATATTTACAATATAGGTATCGTCGAGTGATCGTATCCAACCGTAAGTACCCGGACTCCAGATGAGTGGACCATACCCACCTATTGCCGATTGCTGCCCGAGATAAGGGGCATTGGATATGATCAAACTCAAAATTTGCTGCCCGGAATTAAAAGCCCATATATATGTAATTGCGGTATCAGGATCATTAGGATCAGGATGCTGTAACCAGCACCCGGTCGCATTCGGAAAATCTGTCTGCACATAGAAAGTACCATCTACAGAATAAACAAGATATTGTGCTGTTGGTGAACCACACAAATACATTGGCGCTATATTGTTTATCCCTGCCGATAAAACAAATGATGAAGATACTCCTTCGTTATTTGTATTCAAATCTACTCCTGTAAGTGTATAATTTTCATCCAGGCAATCCAGGAATGTTACAGTGTAAGTTCCGTTATTAATGAATGCGGCATATTTTACATTGTTAGGACCGGCAATAATTACATAACCGTTTGTTACAGGAGCATTATTACAATCGTTTACTGAACCTGTGGCCTCAATTGCATATTGTGCAAGATCAGCATGTATGGTCCCGAGGTCGATGTTAGTTGAGGCCGTTGTAATATTTTGCGTATAAGGTACCGCGTTACAATTGGTCTCGATACTTATAACAAGATTGGCATTCGCAGGTATCCAACCTTCAACAACTCCATTTGAATTTGTATATGCAACAACTGCAGAATTAGGTTGCCCCTGGATTGCAAGTGACACCGGAATATTTACCAAAGGCTGCGACGCTGCATCAACAAACTGAACACTTAAGTTAACAGTCATATAAGGTATATCTACATTCCACCATGAAAAATGCGCCACATCGCCTGTATAATTATTGCCATTTTTCACAGCTACCCCATCCTGCTTCCACAATCCATTGCTTTCATCAAAGTACCACAATGGAATGGATGAAGGTGCAGCAGCTGCAAATGAAGCAGGAATTGGAAAATTCAATGTTGCTTTACTATTCGTTGCAATTTGTAACAATTCACCTGCATCACCGGTCAATTCTACACCGAGCATTCCAAATGTAGTTAGCCGTTTGGCATAACTGTCTTCGCCGATCGCCATCAGGTTGCCGGGCATAGTTGCTTGCAAGTCTTTTTGATTGGAAGGATCGATCCAGTGAGATGCTACATGAATTGTTCCGGTATATGCATTATTACTTCCGGCAATAACAACTGCATTGGCCGGGATCGTTATCATACTGCCATCCGTTAAATTAACTGTTCCCCCTGAAACAGCATTGATATCACCTGAATTTGTTTTTGGTATTAACTGTATCCGCACCAGTGTTTCTTCACCCTGCTTTGTTACAAATGTTCTTACCCCGGTAAAGTATCCTTGTTTTGTGGCTTTCACAAAAGCAAATGAAGCAGTCAGGTCGGTATTTTTTATTGTGAAAAATCCAAAATGATCCGTCATCACGGTAACCGTGCCGGCCTTTACTTCAACACCGGCAAGTGGGTTGTTATTTTCTCCGGTAATGAAACCACTAACAGATGCCGTAACTTTTGTAGTAAGATCGGGCAACACATTGTTATTTACCTGGTCATTCTGTTTGTCAATATTTTTTTTGCAGGAAAGAATGCAAAGCAGGATGAATGATACGGTTAAAAACTTTTTCATTGTTGTGTATTTATGGGTGAGAATTATAAAATTATACTTCGCAGAGTGCTTTTTACAGGTTATATAACCACAATAAAGGTAAAAAAGGTTGGGTATTTCCCAATTTTTTAGTTTGTATTTTGCGGCCGCTTCAATAGTAAGCTAGTTTGAAATTTCACCGCAGAGAACAGGAGAAGCTGAGTTTACGCAGAGATTCTCCACGTAAACTCAGCTTCTCCTGTTCTCTGCGGTGAAAAAACCCTGGAGTATTTCAAATTAACCCATTACTATTGTTTCGCATAATTGTTTTCATACAAAACTCATTATTACTTCCTTCATGCCAGTTACCGATCTACACCTGAAAAAATTATTACAATGTATCAACCTCGAAGAAAAAGAACAGGTTCAACGATACAGCCTCGATCAGCAGCACACATTAAGATCATTAAAAGCTGAAGGTTTGGCGCTGCACCCAATCATTGTTACAAGAAAAAACTTTGGCTATGCAGATTATCCCGAGATCAGTTTCAGGATCACTTTCCCGGCTGAAACAAATTTTTTCAGGGATGGATCTGCAATAGAATGTTTTTGCAATGGCGAAACGCCGGTAAAAGGAATACTGATGAACTTTGAAGGCAAATCAGGTGAGTTCAGGTTATTTGCACCGGATTTCCCCGATTGGATAGAAGATGATGGCGTTGGTATTAAACTGGCGCCCGATCAACATACAACAACCGTTATGAAAACGGCTTTGAATGAAATAGAGAACAGTAAACCACTCTATGATTTATTCAAACAATTACATCATGAAGAACCGGCAACCATTTTTGAAACAACAAAACCTGCATCACTAACATTTAGCAACAAACGATTAAATGATAGCCAGCAAAATGCTGTAGCTGCCATTGCACAAAATGAAAATATACTGATCGTACATGGCCCGCCTGGAACCGGCAAAACAACAACACTCATCGAAGCAATTGTACAATTAATTAAAGCAGGAGAAAAAGTTTTGGTTGCCGCTCCCAGCAATACGGCTGTTGATAATATTGCACAGGGATTGATCAACCAGGCTGTTCATGTTTTGAGGGTTGGCAATACCAGTAAAGTGAACGAAGTGGTTTTTAATCATACGCCTGAAGGAAGGCTCAATAACAGCAAACAGCAAAAAGAGATCAAACAATTAAAGATAAGGGCCGAAGAGTTCAGGAAGATGGCGCTGAAGTACAAAAGAAGCTTTGGTAAAGCAGAAAGAGAACAACGCAACCTGCTGTTTAAAGAAGTAAAGGATATAAGAAATGAAATAAAAAAACTGCAGGCTTACAATGAAGAAAAATTATATACAGAAGCCGATGTAATATTAGGAACACCTGTTGGTTTGTATGATGCACGCATACACAATCTTAGTTTTCAAACATTGGTGATCGATGAAGCGGGGCAATGCATAGAACCATTGGCCTGGTGCATTTTTCCTTTGGCAAAAAAATATGTTTTGGCAGGAGATCATTTGCAGCTACCCCCTACTGTTTTAAGCCAGGAAGCCATGAGGCTGGGTTTTGCAAGATCAATTTTGGAAATAAGCATTGCCGCTGTTAAAAACGTTTTCTTACTCGACACTCAATACCGCATGCGGGAATCCATTGCAGGATTTTCAGGAGAATATTTTTATAATGGTTTATTGAAAACGGCCGATCATCTCAGCAATACAGGCGTTCATCTTAGTTTTATTGATACGGCCGGTTCAGGATACAATGAAATACATGGCAGCGATGGAACGAGTTTACAAAATGAAGGTGAATTAAAAATTGTACAACAGCTGATCGAAAATGAATCGCTTGATCCTTTAAAGACGGCTTTCATTTCTCCTTATGCCGGGCAGGTAGCCGCTGCAAAAGAAGCTTTACCAAAACAAATGCGCATCAGTACCATTGATAGTTTCCAGGGACAGGAAAAAGAAACGATCATACTCTCACTTGTACGCAGTAATGATGAAAACGATATTGGTTTCTTAAAAGATTACCGCAGGATGAATGTTGCCATCACAAGAGCAAAAGAACAATTGTTTATTATCGGCGACAGTGCAACGATTGGCGCCGATCCATTTTATAATTCTTTCTTAAGTTATATTGAAAAGCATGGAAGCTATAGAAGCGTGTGGGAGTTTGAAATGTAATAGTCTGAACCGTGATTTGCCTGATTAAATGAAAACTATGATTGAATACAACTTACTCATAGCCCATCACTAAATCATTTTAATCATAGTTCAAGACAAAAAATATCAACGTACAATGTTCAGAGGCAAATGCATTTTCCCTTGAGTATTGAAAATTGAATATTGAAAATTCATCACGGACCTCAATCATTGAAATAATTGATCGATTTTTATTTCTTCTACACCCAACCATTTAGCCCCAACCACCGGTTTTAATATTGTAATCCCACAAATGATTTACATTAAAACATATTCCTGGCATAAAAAGTACCGGTATGAAAAAAATATCCTTATTGATCGTCATTACCTGCGGCATCTTTATTTTTAATGGCTGCAAAAAAGATTTAGTTGATACAAAAAATACGGAAACCGTTCCACAGGGAATAAAACCAGATCTTACCACACAGGTAAGTGCCGGTATCGCTGGCTTTATTACAGATGAGAACGGTGCTGCGGTTACAGGTGCAGAAGTAAAAACTGGAACCGTTACTTCAACAACGGATACATATGGCCATTTCCGTATTGCCAATACGAGTTTTGCAAAATCCGCAGGTTTTGTGCAGGTTACCAAACAAGGATACTTTACCGGTTTCAGAACATTTTTACCATCACCAAACAAAGAAACATTTGTACGCCTGCAATTAATTACTAAAACAATTACAGGAAATGTAAACAGTAGCGCCGGCGGAACCATTAATACCAATGATGGCGCCAGCATCACACTTCCGGCAGATGCTGTTGTGGTAAAGGGAAGCAATGCTTCTTATACAGGTACGGTAAATATAGCTGCACATTGGCTCGATCCATCCAATACAAATGTTACCCTGCAAACCATGCCCGGCGACCTACGTGGTATTGATGAATCAGGATATTTACAATCATTGACCACATATGGTATGCTTGCAGTTGAACTGAGTAGCGATGCCGGTGAACAATTGCAAATTGCGAATGGAAAACTGGCTTCTTTAAAAATCCCGATCCCTTCTCAAATGCAGGCTGATGCACCTGAGTCAATGCCATTATGGTATTTCGACGAAACGAATGGTTTATGGAAACAGGATGGCATTGGTACAAAAACAGGAGGTAATTACGAAGCACAGGTATCACATTTTACAACCTGGAACTGGGATTTCCCAAGTCCATCTATCAATCTTACAGGACAGGTTTTAAGTTCTACATCAGAACCTTTGATAAATGTTCCTGTAAAAATAACATCTACTATTCCAAATGTACCTCCACGTGTAGGTGTTTATTATACAGATACCAGTGGCTTAATCAACTGCCAGATACCAGCAAATACACAGAACCACCTTGAAGTTTTAAACGCATGCAATAATTCAGTACATACCCAGGATTTCAGTACTCAAACAAACGATTTTAATTTGGAAGTCATTAAAATAAACCCGGGGCCAAATGAAGCCAAAATCACAGGCACAGTATTAAACTGCAATAACACTCCGGTGACAAATGGGTTTGTATTTCTTTCAGATCAAAATGGCATGACTCAGTCGGCGTACGTTCATAACGGAATTTTTAATTTAAGTTTATTCTATTGCAACAGTACTATGACCTGTATAGCAATTGACAGCGATAATATGCAACAAAGTATATCCCAACAGGTTAATTTAATCAATGGCAACAATGACCTGGGATCGATAATAACATGCGGTTCCGGGACATTGGAATATTTAGCCGTTATTGTAGATGGCGTATCACAAGGAGTATTGACGATTGATCCAAATGGCGGCGGTTTTGCAGGGTTTGATTCCCCGGCACAGACACGCCTTGCCTGGGATAATCCCGGCGGACAGAGCGTTGCCAATCTCTATTTTTCTGGCCTACCCATTACCGGCACTCATACCGATGCTCACGGAGTTGTTTGTGGACCATCATACCAGAGGTATGAAATACAGCTTACCACACAAACGGTAAGAGAAGTAACAATTACAGAATATGGTCCGCCTATAACCGGTTTCATAAGCGGAAATTTTCGCCTGCTATGCTGGGCTTACCCTTTTGCCCCTATACATGATGTTCAGTGCGATTTCAGGTTTCGAAGAACATACTGATCAACATAATAAACTAAGCTGCCGGCTTTTGCCGGCAGCTTAGTTTATTTAAATTATTTATCAATAAAATACTACAGTAATTTAAATATCAATACTGTATAATTTTTATTATAATAGACAAAATCGTCATAATACAAAAAATAGAAAATAACCAGCCCTGATATAAATCAACAATTTATAATAAGTATCTGCAAAAGCCGTTTTACATTATTGTTCAATCAATCTTTAAAACAAATCCAATAACATGAAAAAGCTTCTTGCTTTGGTAATCATTATTTCAGGCATCATCATTTTACACAGTTGTAAAAAAGATGGTTCCGATAAAAAAGCTACAGAAACAACAAATCCCCCACTACCCGATCTTACAACACAAACCAATGCAAGCGTCAGCGGTTTTATTACTGATGAAAACGGCGATGCACTTGCAGGTGCTGTTGTGAAAGGTGGAACAATTACCGCCACTACAGACGCACGTGGCTATTTCAAAATAGCCAATGCAGGCTTTGCAAAAACTGCCGGTTTTGTACAGGTAACCAAAGCTGGTTATTTTACAGGATACAGAACTTTTTTACCACAAACAGGTAAAGAAACTTTTATCCGTTTACAAATGGTAACAAAAACCCTAACGGGCACTGTTAGCAGCAGTTCGGGCGGTACGGTCACAAGTAGCACCGACGGATCTTCTGTAACCCTCCCTGCAGACGCTGTTGTAATGGCTGCAAACGGTGCCGCATATTCAGGAAATATAAAAGTATCTACACACTGGTTCGATCCTTCAGATGCGGAAATTACACTTCAAACAATGCCGGGCGACCTGCGTGGTATTGATGAATCCGGCTATTTAAAATCATTAACCACATACGGTATGCTTACGGTAGAACTTACCAGCGATGCAGGTGAGCTTTTGCAAATGGCCAGTGGTAAACAGGCTTCGATGCAAATTCCTATCCCGGCTCAAATACAAGGTACAGCCCCTGCGTCTATTGCTTTGTGGTACTTTGATGAAACAAATGGTTTATGGAAACAGGATGGTACGGGTACAAAATCTGGCAATAATTATGAAGCAACCGTGAGCCATTTTACTTCATGGAACTGGGATGTACCAGCTTCAAATCTTATTTTATCTGGCCAGTTTGTAAATGCAGCAGATCAGCCAATTATAAACCTGCCAGTATTGATCTCTGTACCTGGAATTCCGAATGCAGCTACGATGGCATATACTGATGCCGATGGTAATTTTTTCGCTATGGTGCCTCAGAATACAGATCTTGTTGTACAGGTATTGGACCAATGCGGAAATGTGATCTTTTCACAAAACGTGACCACGCAAACCAGCAATATGGACCTGGGTATGCTTTTAATAAACCCACCAACAGGTGCAGCAACAATTACAGGGCAGGTTGTGAATTGTAATAATAATGCTGTAACAAATGGACTTGTATTTTTTACAAACTCCAATGGTTTGTGCCAGGCAGTGCCTGTGCAAAACGGATCATTTACTTTAAACATGATCTATTGTGCAAACCCAATGAGCTATTTTGCTATTGATCTTGATAATAATGAAGAGAGTACCCCACAAACAATGACTGTAGTATCAGGAGCAAATAATGTAGGAACAATAACCGTATGCGGAGCAAGTACGGCAACATTTGTGAACCTTACTGTAAATGGAGTTGCCCAGGTAATGGGTGTTGTTGATAATGTAAATTCAACCAGCGGACCAGATTATCCGGATCCTAATTCCAAAACAAGTATCAGTAACAATACGCCTGACGGCATTATGCTTACACAACTTCAGTTTGACGGGCCGGTGGGTACAGGAACAAAGACCGGGCTGTATGGTGTCGTTCTTTCTACTTCATCCAATAATGCTTATACAAATGGCACCGATACCGGGCCGGTTTCAATAAATATAACTGAATATGGGCCGGTGGGCGGTTATATAAGTGGCAACTTCTCTACCGACAGGTGGTATCGTTATGCTGTTTCAAGCCCTACCATGTACAGCATTCAATGTTCTTTCAGGGTACTGCGTACAGAATAAAAACATTCATATTTTATAACTAAAGAAGCCGGCAAATTTGCCGGCTTCTTTGTTTTTCGCAGTAAATAATGATCATCCATCATCTTACCTATAAACCCCATTTTCAAATCTCCCGATTTTCAAATCTTCAAATTATTTTCTTCTCCAGCCAACAACGCAATTTTATTTTGTATCTTATAATAGACAAAAAATCATATGATGAGAAAAATCATACCGTTAATCTGTGTTATCCTTTGCATAAATGTCTTTTTTAATTCATGCAAAAAAAATAAGGTTGATGAGCAATACCAGGAAACCGTTCACCCGGTGGTGCCTGATCTTTCAACGCAGATCAACGCATCCGTTTCCGGTTTTGTCACCAATGAGAACGGAGAAGCTGTAGAAGGAGCAACTGTGGCAAAAGGAACCAAGACCACACTTACAGATCAATTTGGTTATTTTAAACTGGATAGTGTTGATTTTGCAAAATCAGCTGGTTTTATA
Organism: Ferruginibacter sp.; assembly: GCA_047601875.1. Taxonomy (GTDB): domain Bacteria; phylum Bacteroidota; class Bacteroidia; order Chitinophagales; family Chitinophagaceae; genus Ferruginibacter. The sequence goes on from JASGIL010000001.1 coordinate 5,786,891, forward strand.
AAAGTGACCAAGACAGGATATTTTAGCGGCATCAGAACATTTATTCCAAGTGCAGGTAAACAAGCTTTCATTCGATTACAACTAATTCCCAATACAATTGGAGGAACTCTTAACAGTGACATCGGCGGCACTGTTTCAACTGCTGAAGGGGCAAGCGTAACGCTTGCCCCCAACTCAGTTGTCCTTGCATCCGGCAATGCTCCTTACACAGGTACTGTGAATATTGCTGTGCATTGGCTCAATCCTGCCGATATGGATGTTACCCAACTAACCATGCCCGGCAACCTTACCGGCATTGATTCTGATGGACACCTGAATGCATTAACAACCTTTGGTATGCTCGCAGTAGAACTTACCAATGATGCCGGCGAATTGCTACAGATCGCAAGCGGCATGCAGGCCTCATTGAATTTTCCTATTCCTGCTTCATTGCAAGGTTCCGCACCGGCATCTATTCCACTCTGGTATTTTGATGAAAATATTGGATTATGGAAACAGGACGGCAGCGCAACCAAAACCGGGAACAATTACAGCGGCAATGTGAGTCATTTTTCTTACTGGAACTGCGATCAGCCAAGTGTAGTAACAAGCTTTACTGCGCAAATAATAAATTCATCATTACAGCCCATCCCCAATGTAGCAGTATCGCTCACAATACAGGGCTCAACAAATTCCAATGCTTCCGCAACAGCTTATACAAACAGCGATGGCAGGGTAAGTGGTTTCATACCGATCAATACTTCGTTCACGTTAAAGATCGGTTCAGAGTGCGATCCCACAGCATACACTAAAGATTTCCGCTCAACAACAGCTACTGTTGACCTTGGCAGCATCCAACTCGACGTATCGCAATATGATGCAACATTTACAGGGAATATCACGAATTGCAGCGGCAATCCGGTTACAAACGGTTATGTTATTATTGCTGCGGCATTGCACACTTATGTTGCAGAACTGAACAATGGTGTTTTCAACGTACCTGCTATGATCTGCCCGAACACAAGTGCATCTGTTATTGCTTTCGACAGAACAACTTTCCAGCAAAGCATGGTTCAGAATTTTACGCTTCAAACAGGCGCTAACGATTTTGGTATGATCCAGGTTTGCAATCCCGGTACCGATGAATACATCACATATGTTCTTGATGGGGTTCCTAGTGGATTATATGTACCCTACCATTTATTTACAGGTAATTTTTATTTCAGTAACGATAGTACCAATATACATGGGTTCGACCAGATCAACAGCAACACATCATTTGACCTGAGTTTTGGTGGTGCTGATATAGCAGGAACGCACTCGGTAATAGGTGGCAAGATGATCCTTAACAACATGAACTATACGGGCACTTTTGAACCTGTTGAGATCTCGGCTTACGGTCTCATTGATGAATTTATTACAGGTACTTTCAGCAGCATCGGTTTGGTAGATGATTTTGGGGTTCCACATACGATTACAGGTACATTCAATATAAAAAGAGATCAGTAACAAAAAATAATTGCCATATAAAAACATGAATCAATAAAGGAGGGGCCTATTGACAGAAAGCGAATTGATAAAAGGCTGCATTGATAAAAGGCAGGACTACCAGAAACTTTTATTCGACCGGTATTCAGCGAAAATGATGTCGGTCTGTCTTCGTTATGCCAATAATGAACAAAGGGCACAGGATATTTTGCAGGAAGGATTCATAAAAGTGTTCGGTTATATTCATCAATATAAATCTGAAGGAAGTTTTGAAGGATGGATGCGCAGGGTGTTTGTAAGTGTGGCAACAAGGATCATAAGCAGGGAAAAAATGATGTTCACGGATGTTGACCTGGCTAACGATAGTTATACGAGTATCGATCCAACAGTTGTATCAAAAATGTCGGAAGATGAGATTCATATGATGATTCGCAGTATGCCCGATGGTTATCGAACGGTATTCAACCTTTCGGTAATAGAAGGATACAGTCATGAAGAGATAGCAACGATGCTTAACATACAACCAACAACATCAAGAGGGCAGTTATTGAAAGCAAGGAAATATCTGCAGGCCCTGATCTTAAAAAAATATAACACCGTAAAATTATGAGCATGTTCGATGATATCATAAAACAAAAGGTCAATAGCCACCAGGCGCCCGTACCTGCGGATGCCTGGGAGAATATTGTAAGCAAAAAGAAGAAAAGACGTTTTGGTTTTTTCTGGTGGATGAGCTGCATCATATTATTATGCGGATTGTCGATCCTTGGTTATTATACATTCAGTGACACAAAAAACAATGATAAAATAGCCTCCGTTAAAAACGAGTCCTCCCCTGTTGAGAACAGCATTTCATCAAAAAATGAACCGGCCGTTGCTACCGATCAACAATCAACTGGTAATAAAAAGGAAAATACTGAAACTGAAAAACAAACTAACAATACAGAAATAACAACAAACAATACTGCGGATAACAAAATAAAAAATGACGAGGTAAACAATCCTGTTGTTACAAATGAAAAAAGCATAAAAGAAAATGAAGCCACAGCAGGTAACACAAATATTGTATCAGCAAAAGATCAAAAGAAAAAAAATGATGCTGTTGTGAATATCGCTTCAACAACTCCTGTTAAACTTAAACCAGCAATATCATCGCAAAAAAATAATATTGAACCCATATCGCCAAACAAAAAAGATAAGGATGAAAATGATCCTTCATTTCCCGGTAAAAACAGTATCGTAAAAACAGAAAAAGCCAGGACAAAGATCAAAGCACAGGCAGGCGAAACAGAAATATTGACAGACAACAAACCGGCAAAGAAAAACAAAAAAGATATTGCTGCAAATGAACCATTGAATAATAACGATCAGCAAAAAACAACCATTGCTGAGAAAAAAGATCTTACTACCAGTAACGATCAGCCGCCAATTATAACGGCTGATAAAAAAGATATCGCCGAAACATCCGTTTCAAAAAAAGAATTAGCTATTGACTCGGTCCAAACCAAAAAGCCGCTTGCAATAACTACCGATGAAAACAAAAAAGAAACAACGAAAGAAAAAACAACCGTCAATAAACCGGCTAAGAGGCATGCCTGGTTTATTGACGTCGCTGTTTCACCGGTATTGCCCATCCAGCAATACGACAAGGCCTCAACCTTTACCCGTACAGCATCCGGAACAGATAATGTTTCTGTATTTACTGGCAAGCTCGTAAGCACGAGCATTGATCCTTCAGCAGCTTTTTCCCTGGCACTAAGAAGGGAAATGAGTAACAGGTTTTTTGTAGGTGTTGGTATCCAGTATCTTAAATTAAATGAGCAGGTGAAGATCTCAGGCACTGAAACGAATACCAAATTTATAATTGTTGACAGGCTGGTAGACAACGCACTCATAAATGATACTGTAAAATCAATTACTGAAGGCAACAGGCAGATTGCTGCTACCAATTGTTATCAATTTTTAAGCATTCCTGTTTTTATTCAATATAACTTTGTACAAAAGCAAAGCTGGTCGTTGGGTATTGTGGCAGGAATAAATGTAAACCTATACAGCAAATACCAGAACGAGATCAATAAAAATGCATCAGCGCCGTTGGTTGCTTCATCTCAAACGACCAATAACGAAAACAAGATCGGGTTTTCATTTTACGGAGGATTCAGGTTTGGAAAACGCATCAGCAAAAGAATGGAATTGTTTGGAACACCTTCTATCACATGGGCCGCAGGAAAACAAAATATCAAGAACAGCCTGCTGGATAAAAAGATCCAAAGCGCAGGGTTAAGTGTCGGGCTGTCTTACAGAATAAAAAAATAAACGGAACTACTTATATAATTCACCTGTCATGAAGCATTTATTAGCTGCAGCTTTTGTAATGATCTCATCTTTTGCGGCAGCGCAAATTGTAAACTTCACGAACCCTGTTCTTAAAAATTCACTTTTAAATTATACCCCGTTTGTTATTGACACTAACGGTGACGGAGAGATACAGTTAAGCGAAGCACAGGCTGTACATACTTTAAATCTCGGGCAGGACCAGGGAGTGACTGATGACCTGGCCGGTTTGGAATCTTTTACAAACCTGGATACCTTACTACTAATGTCATGGCCTCCCGTTATGACCACGCTAAATCTTTCGGGTTTTACATCCATTCGTTACCTGGAATGTGCAGCCAAGAATTTGCAGACGGTAAATTTATCTGGCTGCACCAATCTTGACAATTTATTTATCAACCGTTACGGACCTTACTACCCTACTGCGCTCTCAAACCTTAATATAAATAATACACCTCGTTTAAAACGATTTGAATGTGGCAGACTGGTAGTGCCCGTACTTGATCTGCGACAACAGGATAGCCTGGAAACACTCTCACTTCTCGTAAGCGACATTCCCGTTGTAGATATCAGTGGCTTGACAATGTGTAAGAAGATAATACTTGCCGGCAATTTCGGGTTTGTAAATGCCGAAAATGCTACTGCCCTGACCAACATTGGTGTAGGTACCGCTGGAAATATACCACCAACCTTAGACAGCATAAACCTGCATGGTTGCACAGGTCTTATTTCATTGTCACTGGGTAACTATCGTGGAACTACTTTAGATGTAAGCACCTGTACAAATCTTTCCGGGATCAGTACTTTTTCCAGCAATCTCTTAACATTGGACTTTAGCAACAACCTTCATTTCCACGGAATAACCGGGCAATATGAAAATCTTCGTTACCTGAATTTGAAGAACGGTATCAGCCAGTGGACATTCATGGACACTATTGGGCGAAACTTTAACCAGCCCTTGTATGTGTGTACCGACGATTTTGAAACAGCATATGTTGATTCAATTCTTTCCTCCCGTGGCTGGCCCAATAATGTTATTGTTGTAAATCCTTTCTGTACCGAAAACCCCTTTGGCGGAGATTATAATACTATTTCGGGCACCATTAAACGAGACGCCGATCATAATGGTTGCGATAACGCAGATCCTGTAATAATACATGTACCAGTGAAAATTACAAACGCTTCAGGCATTTCGGTCATGAAATACACTGGCGATCCTACAGGTATGTATAAGTATTATGATACGATCGGGAGTTTTACAATAAGACCTTATTTTCCATATCCGTATTATAGTGTCAGCCCCACATCAGCAAGCGCATCTTTTAGTTCAGTGAATAATATTACTGCTACAAACGATTTCTGTATTAGCTCTACCGGCTCACATAACAAGCTTGATATAACGATTGTCCCCCACGGCGGGCCGGTTCCTGGTTTTTATACATCCTATAGAATTTATTATAAGAACACGGGCACTACTAATCTCTCAGGAAATGTGCAGTTTAATTATGAAAGTAATAAAATGACATTATTCGCTGCATCAGGGGCACCTACTCAATCAGCCGGTCAATTAAGCTGGAATTATAATAACCTCCAACCTTTCGAAACAAGGTTTTTCCTTGTGCAATTTCTAATCGTTCCACAACCTGTAAACAATATTGGAGATACATTGATGACACTGGCTACAATCAATCCTGTTGTTGGTGATGAAACTCCGTGGGACAATAGCTTTGTACTTCCACAACAGGTAAGAGTTTCTTACGATCCTAATTACAAAGAATGCCTGCAAGGTGAAAAACTCGACATTGTAAATATTGGGAATCCACTTGACTATGTTATTCACTTCCAGAACCTGGGTACAGCACCTGCGGCCAATGTTGTAGTTACAGATACATTGAGCAATCATTTAGATTGGGAAAGTTTTGACATCACCGGCACAAGTCACCCATGCGATGTACAACGCAAAGACAATAAACTACAGTTTTATTTCAAAGACATCAATCTTCTTGACGCTACAAGCAACGAACCTGCAAGCCATGGTTTTGTTGCATTCAAAATAAGACCAAAGAGCACTGTTGTTATTGGAGATTCACTGAATAACAGGGCAAGTATTTATTTTGATTTCAATGCCCCTGTTGTAACAAATATGGCTACAACCATTGTAAGCCCTACGTCATCCACTCCTGTAAAACTTGAATATTTTTCTTTGACCGCAAAGAACGAAACGAATTTACTTACATGGAAGGCGCCGGCGACCAGCGGCACAACCCATTTCGGCATTGAAAGAAGCAATGATGGTATTCACTTCAGCAATTTCGGCAACATAACGGCAAGTGTTGAACGCTGCCAGTTACCTTTCAATTTCACTGATGAAAAACCTTTTGATGGAAAAACCTATTACAGGCTCAATATAAAAGATGCAGATGGAATTTCTTTTTACAGTAAGGTATTGATGGCAGGGAAAACCAGATCAGGTTTATTCATCAATGCAGTTGTGAGTGACAGGAATAATACAACGATCTATTTAAACGCATCAAAAGAACAAAATGTACAAATGAAGATCATTGCTGCAGACGGAAGACTGATATACAATCAAACCAAAACAATTGCGGCAGGAAACAGTACATTGAATTTACCATTGAAAAAAGTAGCAACAGGTATTTATACTTTGATTGTTTATACCAATGATGGAGAAGTGATCACAAAGCGTTTTGTGAAATAAAAACTATATGAAAACACCAGCCATGAAATGCTTTTTTACAGCAATACTTTTACTGAGCGTTTGTTTTGCAACGGCACAAATTGTAAACTTTCCCAATACCGATCTTAAAAATGAGATACTTGGTTATGGTACCATTGATACCAACGGAGACGGAGAGATACAAATAAGTGAAGCACAGGCTGTACATAACTTAAGCCTGCAACATGGAATTACAGATGACCTGGCATGGCTGCAATACTTTTCCAACGTGGATACTTTGTGGTTGTATTCATGGCCCCCGCTTCTCACAAACCTCAACCTGCCCGGGATGACATCGCTTCGTCGTTTTGCATGCGACAGTAAAAATCTGCAAACAGTAAACTTATCCGGCTGCAGCAATCTTATCCATGCAGAGATCAATTATTATACGCCTTATCCTTATGCACCGATCACAAGTCTTGATATCAGCAATACGCCACGGTTAAGAGATCTTCAATGCAGCGGACTACATGTGGCAGAACTGGACCTGCGACAAAAAGATAGCCTTGTAAACTTACAAATTTGGGAAGGAAGCGAGATCGGCGTTATAAATATTAGCGGTTTAACAATGTGCGAAAAAGTCACAGCAGCCGGGCATACAGGATTTATAAATGCTGAAAATGCGACTGCATTAACATTTATCCAGGCGAGCTCCGGCTCGAGTCATGAACTCCACCTTATTGACAGCTTGAATGTGCATGGTTGCACCAACCTCAGGCAATTATCTTTAGGCGAAAATTACCTGGGAAGTACGGTAAATGTAAGTACCTGCCCAAATCTTTTATACATTGGTGGAGTGTGCAATACTCTAAACTCCCTTGACCTTGGTAACAACAGTAATCTTAATACAGTTGCAGGTAAATACCAAAACCTTCGTTACCTGAATTTAAAAAACGGTCGTAAACAATACCCATACCTGGATTTTGGTGGAGATCTTAACCAGCGTTTATATATATGCACCGACGACAATGGTGAAACTGAATACCTTGATTCAATACTTTCTTTACGGGGGTGGCCTGACAATACTTTAATAATAAATCCTTTCTGTTCTTCAAATGCCATTGGCGGCGCTTATAACACCATTACCGGCACCATCAAAAGGGATGCTGATCATAATGGTTGTGACAATGCTGATCCTGTCATGATACATGTTCCGGTGAAAGTTACAAATGCATCTGGCATTTCAGTCATGAAATATACCGGCGATCCCAGTGGTATGTATCGTTATTATGATACGACCGGAAATTTTACAATAAGGCCTTATTTCCCATATCCATATTACAGTGTCAGCCCAACATCAGCCAGCGTTGCTTTTACTTCAGTGAATAATATCACTGCAGCAAACGATTTCTGTATCAGTTCTACCGGGTTCCATAACAAACTTGATATAACGGTTATACCTACCCGTCCTGCTGTGCCAGGGTATTATGCCGGCTATAAGATTTATTACAGGAATACAGGAACTACGAATCTTTCAGGCAATGTGCAGTTTAATTTTGACAACAATAAAATGAATTACTTTAGCGCTTCAATACCACCGGTTCAGTCAACAGGACAATTCACCTGGGATTATACAAACCTGCAACCTTTTGAAACAAGATCTATCTCTGTTGTGTTCCAGCTTTTTCCGCCACCGGCGAATAATATGGGAGATACATTGATCGTGCTGGCCACAATAAACCCTGTTTCAGGAGATGAAACGCCATGGGACAATCATTTCATTCTTCCTCAAAAATGCACTTCTCCTTTTGACCCCAATGACAAGGAATGTTTGCAGGGTGAAAAACTGGACATTGCAAAAATTGGGGAGCCACTTGATTATGTAATTCGGTTTCAAAACCTTGGTACCGCCCCTGCTACTAATGTGGTAGTTACAGATACGCTAAGCAATAACTTAGATTGGGAAAGTTTTGACATCACCGGCACCAGTCATCCATGTGATATACAACGTAAAGACAATAAACTGCAGTTTTATTTCAAAGACATCAATCTGCCCGAAGCAGCTGTAGATGAACCAGGAAGCCATGGCTTTGTTGCATTCAAAATAAGACCGAAGAACACTATTGCTATTGGGGATTCATTGAATAACAGGGCAAGTATTTATTTTGATTTTAATGCCCCTGTTGTAACAAATATGGCTACAACCATTGTAAGTCCAACATCATCCGTTGCAGTAAAACTTGAATATTTTTCTTTAACCTCAAAGAACGAAACGAATTTACTTACATGGAAAGCACCATCAACAACCGGCACTACCAACTTCGGTGTTGAAAGAAGCAATGACGGAATTCACTTCAGCAATTTCGGCAACATAACGGCAAGTGTTGACCGCTGCCAGTTGCCTTTCAATTTCACTGATGAAAAACCTTTTGATGGAAAAACCTATTACAGGCTCAATATAAAAGATGCAGATGGTAATTCTTTTTACAGTAAAGTATTGGTTGCAGGAAGAACCAAATCGGGTTTATCCATCAATGCAATTGTGAGTGACAGAAATAATACAACGATCTACCTGGATGCATCGAAAGAACAAAATGTACAAATAAAGATCATTGCTGCAGACGGAAGATTGATGTACAATCAAAACAAAACGATCGCAGCAGGAAACAATACATTAAATTTACAATTGAAAAATTTAGCGACAGGCATTTATACGTTGATCGTTTATACAAGAGAAGGAGAAGTGATTACAAAACGGTTCGTGAAATAATACCATTAAACACCGATGATGAAATATTTTTTTACGGCAATACTTTTACTGGGCGTTTGTTTTGCATCAGCACAAATCGTAAACTTTCCCAATGCAGATGTTAAAAACGAAATACTGAATTATCCAATTGTGGTTGATACCAACGGCGACGGCGAAATACAAATAAGTGAAGCAGAGGCTGTGCATAGTTTAGGTCTTCAACATGGAATAACAGACGACCTGGCATGGCTTCAATATTTTTCTAATATTGATACGTTAGGACTTTATTCATGGCCGCCGCTTCTTACAACCCTCAACCTGTCAGGAAATACAAAGCTTCGCAGGCTATCATGCGACAGCAAAAGTTTACAAACTGTAAATTTATCAGGCTGCACCAATCTTATTCATTTAGATATAAATCCTTACACACCTGCTCCTTATTCGCTTATTTCAGTTTTTGATATTAGCAATACTCCAAATTTAAGAGATCTTTTAGCTAACGGGCTTGGCGTAGCCGAACTTGACCTTAGTCAAAATGATAGCCTTGTAAATTTCTCTTCATACTGGCTAACCAATGTTGGTGTTGTTAATGTAAGTGGTTTACCAATACTTCAAAGACTACATTTTTCAGGACATGAAGGGCTTATTAATGCTGAAGGAGCAACAGCTTTGGAAGATATTTTTATTGGTGGAGGCGCATCAACAGATGCACAGACCGTAGACAGTATCAATGTACATGGTTGTATAAATCTTGATGAAATTAATATCGGGAAACAATACACTGCGTCGGCTATTGATGTAAGTACATGTACAAAACTCAGGTTGCTTACCGGATCGTCTAATACGATCCGTTCACTTGATTTCAGTAATTGCTACAATTTCGTACATGTGTATGGCAATTTTCCAAATCTCCATTACCTGAACCTGAAAAATGGCAATCACGACCGGGATCTTTATCTTACTCCAATTACAAATCCTACACAGCCTTTGTATGTATGTACCGACGATTTTGAAATGACCTATGTAGATTCTTTTTTGTACGCACGCGGCTGGGATATGAATAACGTTGTAATGAATCCCTTTTGTTCCATATTCGCCAATGGTGGTGCTTTCAATACCATTTCCGGAACTGTGAGACTGGACAGGGATCAAAATGGTTGCGATAATACTGACAGCGTTATGCCATATGTTCCCGTGAAGTTCATCAATGGTTTTGGTAACTCAACAGTGAGATACACAAACTATTACTCAGGCGAATACCATTATTATGACACTACCGGCAATTTTACAGTGAAGCCTTATTTTCCATATGCGTATTTTACAATTAGTCCTGTAACGGCAAATGTTGTTTTTAATACCGTTAATAATCTTACCGATGTTAATGATTTTTGCATTAAGCCAAATGGGGTGCACAACCAACTCGATATAACAGTTGTGCCTACCAGCCCGGTAATCATGGGTCGCAATACTACGTTTCGTATCATTTACAGGAACCGGGGCACCACTACCCTTTCAGGAAACGTAGAGCTTAATTATGATAATACAAAATTCACATATCATTCTGCTTCAGCAACGCCTGTTCAATCGGTTGGGCAATTGTCCTGGAATTACAGCAACCTGCTGCCCCTCGAAACAAAATGGATCAATGTAGATCTTCATACAACGGGTTCACCTTTTAATCACCTGGGAGATACGTTATTGTTGCTGGCCACGATCAATCCTGTTGCCGGCGATGAATCACCAGCAAACAATAGTTTTATTCTTCCACAATTGGTAACAGGTTCTTATGACCCTAACAACAAACTATGCCTGCAGGGAGAAAAACTTGATATTACAAAAATTGGCGACGAGCTTGATTATGTAATAAATTTTCAAAATCTCGGAACGGCCCCTGCTTTTAATGTTGTAGTCACAGATACACTGAGCAATAATTTAGATTGGGAAAGTTTTGATATCACCGGTACCAGTCACCCATGCGATATACAACGCAAAGACAATAAACTACAGTTTTATTTTAAAGATATTAATCTTCCCGAAGCAGCCGTGGATGAACCCGCAAGCCATGGTTTTATTGCATTCAAAATAAGGCCGAAGAGCACAGTTGTTATTGGAGATTCATTGAATAACAGGGCAAGTATCTATTTTGATTTCAATGCTGCTGTTGTAACAAACATGGCTACAACCATTGTAAGTCCAACATCAACAGTAGCAGTAAAGCTTGAATATTTTTCTTTGACAACAAAGAACGAAACAAATTTACTTACATGGAAAGCACCGTCAACATCAGGCACTACCAACTTTGGTATTGAAAGAAGCAATGATGGCATTCACTTCATCAACTTCGGCAACATAACTGCAAGTGTTGACCGCTGCCAGTTGCCTTTCAATTTCACTGACGAAAATCCTTTTGATGGAAAAACCTATTACAGGCTGAATATAAAAGATGCAGACGGTAATTCTTTTTACAGCAAGGTATTAGTTGTAGGAAGAACCAAATCAGGTTTATCCATCAATGCAGTTGTGAGTGACAGGAACAATACAACGATCTATTTCAACGCATCGAAAGCACAAAATATACAAATGAAGATCATTGCTGCAGACGGAAGATTGATGTACAATCAAAATAAAACAATTGAAGCAGGAAACAGTACGTTGAATTTACCATTGAAGAATTTAGCAACAGGTATTTATACTTTGATTATTTATACAACTGAAGGAGAAGTCATAACCCGCCGTTTTGTGAAATAGCTTTTACAGGAAATCTACACTTGTACCCGGTAAATAATAATTTTATTTACTGGAAAAGGCCTCTTTGTCATCTCTTAAATGCAACTATTTTTTACAGCAAAAAATAGTTGCATTTATCTGCAAAAACACCCAACCTTTTTTTCGAAAATTGCAGTTTAGTAATTGTGAAAGTGAAGGAACATTAATATAAATGTTTATCACTAAATTTTATAAGATTAAATCTACCAATTGTGAAAAAAAATATCATTTTCGGAATGCTTTTGTTCGTCGCATCTTTTGCATCAGCACAAATTGTAAATATTCCCGATCCCGCTTTAAAGGCATGGTTAACGAATTCCAATGCTTACATAGACCTGAATCATGATGGCGAAATAGACGTTAGTGAAGCTGCAGTACCGTATGGTCTTTATTTTAATTTCCCCGTTCATGATTACACAGGCATGGAGGCTTTTATAAATCTCACCGAATTAGTGATCGGCGACCAGGCAGGATTGGATTTCAAACCTACGCATGCCCAGTTCCCAAGATTAAAACGTTTAGCTTTTAACGGATCAACTTTGCCCAATCTTGGTTATGTGGACCTAAGGAATTTAGATAGTTTACATAGCATGATACTATCATTGCCGGGGGATAGAAATAATCCCGGAATGCAAACACTTAACATAAGCGGCCTGGCACAATTGGATACGATCGAATGGGGGCCATCCAGCATTCGGAACTTTATCGCAAGAAATTGCACAGGGTTAACAACAGTATACAACGCATTTACAGCGTATATACTGGATACCCTTGATGTTACCGGTTGTACAAACCTGCGGCAGTTTCAGCCTACTGACACATATGTAAATTCAATTGATCTTAGCAGTTGTATAAACCTGGACGTATTCGATGCTTATTGTGTTAACCTCCGTGACTTGAATCTGAAAAACGGCAGGATGATGAGTTATATCAATCTTGGCCAGGGATGGCCGTCGCTTGATTATATGAACATATGTGCCGATGATTTTGAAATGGATAGTGTGTTACACATGATACAATCTCATTTTATGCCCGGCACCCCTGCCCCGCAAATTTACATAAACTCATACTGTACTTTCTTCCCTGTTGGCAGTTATAATACAGTTACAGGCGCAGCAAGGTTTGATATGAATAATAACGGCTGCGATAACGGAGATGCAGGTTTTAACTATATGCCTGTGATGATCACAGACGCCAGTGGCCAATCGATGGTACGCTATACCACAAACGGCGGCGTATATGCGCACTATTGCCAGGAAGGTAATTTTACAATCGAACCTTATTTCTCTTATCCTTATTTTAATATATCACCAACAACGGCAACAGCCAGCTTTCCTGCTGCTAACAGCACTGTTGAAACAAGGGATTTTTGTATTACGCCAATTGGCGTGCACAATGATCTTGATATCAGTTTTATTCCACTACGCCCTGCAAGGCTTGGTGGAAATGATTACCAGTTAATATACAGGAACAGGGGCAACACTACGCTCTCCGGCAGTGTACAGTTAAACTTCGACAATAGTAAAGTAAACCTGGGTTCTGCGTCTCCGGCAGCAAATGTCCAGGGTGCCGGGCAGCTTACATGGAATTATTCCAATCTTCTTCCATTTGAAAGCAAGACAATACTGGTAAGCCTGTTTTTCATACCCTCTGTTAATAGCATTGGTGACACGCTTTATTTTTTCAGTTCAATTGATCCGGCTACCAATGATGAAACACCTGGCGACAATAGCTTTATTCTGCCGCAAAGAATTATTGGTCCTTATGATCCCAATGATAAAGAATGCCTGCAAGGCAGTAAACTCGAACTTGCCAACATTGGTAAAGCACTTGATTATGTAATCCGTTTTCAAAATATAGGAAATGATACTGCATTCAATGTTGTTGTTGTTGATACGCTCAGCAACAAACTTGACTGGAACAGCCTGGAAATTACAGGCACCAGTCATCCATGCGACATAAAACAAAAAAATGGCAAACTTGAATTTTATTTTAAAGACATTCACCTGCCTTACCAGGCAATAAACGATGCCGGAAGCAATGGATTTATTGCATTCAAAATAAAAACAAAGAACAATCTTGTAATTGGAGATTCAGTTAATAACAAAGCTGCTATCTATTTTGATTTTAATGCACCTATAATAACAAACACGGCAACAACCATTGTGAGCCCAACATCATCCACTCCTGTAAAACTTGAATATTTTTCTTTAACGACTAAGAATGAAACAAATCTTCTTACATGGAAAGCTCCATCAACATCAGGCACAACCAACTTTGGTATTGAAAGAAGCAATGATGGCATTCATTTCAACAATTTCGGAAACATAACGGCAAGTGTTGACCGCTGCCAGTTACCTTTCAATTTTACTGATGAAAAACCTTTTGATGGAAAAACATATTACAGGCTCAATATAAAAGATGCAGATGGCATTTCTTTTTACAGTAAGGTGTTGGTTGCGGGAAAAACCAAATCAGGTTTATCGATCAATGCAGTTGTGAGTAACAGTAATAATACAACGATCTACCTGGATGCATTAAAAGCTCAAAATGTACAAATAAAGATCATTGCAGCAGATGGAAGATTGATGTACAATCAAAGCAAAGCAATTGAAGCAGGAAGCAGCCAGGTAAATTTGCCATTGAAAAATATAGCAACGGGCATTTATTCATTGATTTTTTATACAGTTGAAGGCGAAGTCATAACCAAACGATTTATAAAATAATTTTTGACCATCAACAACATTCATCAATGAAATATTTATTAACTCCAATATTCTTATTCATTGCCTCGTTCTTATCCGCCCAGGTCGTAAACATTCCTGATCCCGCTTTTAAACAAAGCCTGATTGATTGGGGAGTAGATGTAAATCATAACGGGGAAATAGAAACGAGTGAAGCATTGGCCCGTACAAGTTTAACTATTAATAACTCAGATATACAAAACTTAACAGGAATAGAAGCGTTTCAAAATCTCGGTACGCTTGGCGTGGCAATGATCCTAACCAATGCCAATATCGATTTTGGAAATATGCCCAGCCTGGAATATTTATCAATCAGTGATGGTTTGTTGCAAACTATAAATATTACAGGTTGCACTAACCTTAAAATATTAAAGTTTTGGAATGTTAATTCAACATCAGCTACAAACCCAATGAGTTTGTTGGTTGGTCATTTAACCAGGTTAAAAACAATTTATACTGATGGAACTGTTTTTGGTCCGCTTGATTTAACCGGTTGTGACAGTTTGCAAAGATTCAAAAGCAGCCCATTGAATATGTGGTCATTTGCAAACCAGCTTAACATTAGTGGCTTAACACAGTTAGATTCCTTATATAACATTTCCGTAAATGGTCTGGTAGCAACAAATTGCACTGGCTTAAAATCAATTACTACATCTGGCGGGGCGCAACCGTTTGGCGCCTTCTTTAACGTAACAGGCTGTACAAATCTCCGCGAAATTCATATCAGCGGGACTTATAATACACTTACCAAAATGGATTTGAGCACATGTACCAATCTTAAAACACTTATATTAGAAGATGTCACCCCACTAACCGATATAAATATTAAAAACGGTCATTACCTGGATAGTCTTGTAGTGAACAGCCTTAGTAACATAATGCCGCTAAATATTTGTGTAGATGATTTTGCTTTGGATTCTGTTACGCATATGCTATACAGGAATCTTTACGCCGGTAATCAAAGGTCATTTAATATCAGCCCATACTGCACTTTTTTCCCGGGTGGAAATTACAATACCATTACGGGAACAACGAAGCTCGATCTGAACAACAATGGATGCGATAATGGTGATGCAGGTTTTAGTAATATGCCGATAAAGATCAATAATACTTCCGGTGACTACCTTGTGCGTTATACTTTAGGAAATGGAACATATACACATTATTGCCAGGCCGGGGATTTCACGATCACGCCATATTTCCCCTACCCTTATTTTGATATTACACCTACCTCAGCAATAGTAAATTTTCCAACTGTTAACAGCGCTACAGATACAGAAGATTTTTGCATTACACCTGCGGGCATACACAATGACCTTGTAGCAACGCTGCTCCCTTTATCGGCGGGAAGATTCAACACCAATATCTATCAATTGGTATATAGGAACAGGGGCAATACAATCCTTTCCGGTAATGTGCAGCTGAATTTTGATAACAGTAAAATGGGATTTAATTCAAGTTCTGTAGCTGTTAGTTCACAAAGTACCGGTTTGCTTACATGGAACTTTAGTAACCTGCTTCCTTTTGAAAGCAGGACAATAACCGTTTTTTTGAGTCTTTTTGCACCACCTGTCAATAACATTGGCGATACAATTTTTTTAATAGCAGGCATCAATCCTGTTATTGAAGATGAAACACCTGCGGATAACAATTTTATTCTTCCCGTACGTGTTGTAGGTGGTTATGACCCCAACGATAAACAATGCCTGCAGGGAAGTAAACTTGATATTGTAAAGGTTGGCACTGCACTCGACTATCTCATACGTTTTCAAAATGTAGGCAACGACACTGCATTCAACATTGTTGTGGTAGATACGCTTAGCAATAATCTTGACTGGAACAGTTTTGAAATTACAGGCATCAGCCATCCTTGTGATATTAAGCAAACAAATGGAAAACTTGAATTTTATTTTAAAGACATTCAGCTGCCCTACCAGGCAATCAATGATGCAGGAAGCAATGGTTATGTTGCATTCAAAATAAAAACAAAGAACAATCTTGTAATTGGAGATTCAGTTAATAACAAAGCTGCTATCTACTTTGATTTCAATTTACCGGTAATAACAAACACTGCAACAACGATTGTTAGCCCAACCTCGCCACTTGCCGTTAAGCTTGAATATTTTTCATTGGCAACAAAGAACGAAAAGAATTTACTTACCTGGAAATCGCCATCAACAACCGGCACAACCAACTTTGGTATTGAAAGGAGCAATGACGGCATTCATTTCAACAATTTCGGAAACATAACGGCAAGTGTTGACCGCTGCCAGTTGCCTTTCAATTTCACTGATGAAAATCCTTTTGATGGCAAAACCTATTACAGGCTGAATATAAAAGATGCAGACGGTAATTCTTTTTACAGTAAGGTATTGGTTGCAGGAAGAAGCAAATCTGGTTTATCCATCAATGCAGTTGTAAGTGATCGAAACAATACAACAATCTACCTGGATGCATCGAAAGCTCAAAATGTACAAATAAAGATCATTGCTGCAGATGGAAGACTGATGTGCAATCAAAACAAAACAATTGAAGCAGGAAACAGTACTTTGAATTTACCATTAAACAATCTTGCCACCGGCATTTATACGCTGCTGGTTTATACAGAACTGGGTGAATCGATAACGAAAAGATTCATAAAATAAGAAATAAGCCTGCCTGTCGGCAGATAGGGAATATTAAATAAGGAATAAGAAAGCTGGTAACTCTAAAAGTTTTTTACTTTCTTATTCCTTATTTTTTGTTTTTATTCCTAATTAATTCAGGGAGTTTTTCAGCTGCAATTTCAACAGCTTACCTTCCTTGTACTCTTCATCAGTAATACAAATAATATCATTATTCTTTGATCTCATGAACTTGCAAAAACTTTCAGGTGTAATATCAGCGGAATGATTGATCCATTCGGTAAAAGCTTTCTCTATGCTAATACCAAACTGGCGTATATTATTGATGATCACAAAGCGATGCGTTACCTTGTTTATATCGAATTCCAATGTATCTACGGTTATTTCCATATAGTTAGGCCTGTTAGCTAAAACAGCAAATAAATTGATTAAAAAAACTTAGCTGGAGACTGGATAAAAATGTGTCTTTGGGAGACAGAAATGGTTAACAAGGCACAAGATAATAAAATTTTTTATATATCCAAACCCTGCACCCGCCCGGCATCTAGGGCAAGGGGTTACTAACGCCGGTTTATATACCAGATTGCGGGATTTTATACGGGGATCAGTGCTTTTTAAGGGAAAATGCCCCTTAAACTTTCTTTTAAATTCGGTAAATTTTTATACCTTAATGGTAAATTAATACCGGTTACTCTATAAAATACTGCCAGCCACTCACCTACACGACCTTAAATCGCTGCATTTTCATCAACTAAAATAAAACTATATGAAAAAGTTTCTTTATTCGTCTGCGGTAGCGCTTAGCTGCTTTTGTATCTCGTGTAATAACAATAGTGCTGGCCTATCTCCCACAGCCCAAAAAAACCTGGATGCAATGCGTGGTGTAACCAAATGTTTTGATACCAAGGATTTCAGCAAACTGGGAGATTTTATTGCAGCAGATGCAGTAGATCATGCCGGGCAAAGCGGTGACATAAAAGGCCTGGAAAATATGAAAGCAGAATTTACAAAAATGGTGGCCACATATGATAACGGAAAAACAGAAGTAATAAAGGAATTGGCAGATGATGAATATGTTATGACATGGCAACGTTATACCGGTACCATGAAAAGTGACGAGCCCAGCATGGCTATGAAAGCCGGTGATAAAATTGATATGACCGCAATTGAGCTTGCAAAATTCAAAGATGGCAAAGCAATAGAGCATTGGACCTTTATGTCGCCTGCTGAAATGATGAAGATGATGCCACAACCTCCCGCAGGTGGAGCTATGCCCGCTACGCCTCCGGCAGATACAACCAAAAAGGATACAACGAAAAAAATGTAAAGCAATTTCACAATTAGTTGATTTGAAAATTTGAAGATGAAAAAAAAATTTATTTCGAAAACATTTAACGGGTCTTCATCAGCTCATCTTCAAATTTTCAAATCACCTGCTATCAAACATCTCTTTCAGCATCGCATACAATTCCGGGTGTTTGTCTTTTAATAACTCCGGCCTTTCAAAAAAATATTCTGCCGATACTGCCAGGAACTCTGCTTTATTCATTGTTGCATAGGGATTGATATCTGATTTACTTTTTGCGATTTGCTGAATTTGTTCCTGTATCAAATTGATCCATGGCAATACATATTGTTTGTCCAGCAAAATTCCAGGAATACCATCTGTATCGCCATCCGATTTATCTATGAGATGTACAAATTCGTGGATGGCTGTATTGCTTTTATCCGTCTTATTGTAAAATCCCTGTTGCAATGCATGTTTTGATAACAGCATCTTTCCTTCCATGTAGCCTGTTCCAACCATTCCCAAAATATCCCTGCTCTCATTGCCTGTACTTTGAAATTCCATATTGATGGCATCAGAATATAACAGCACTTCCTGCAGGTTATGGTATTTCCATTTTTGAAAATAGAAAATGGGTATAATGGCAGCTGAGGCTATCAATAATTTATCCAATAGTTCTACGTTGGTATCAATACCGGTGATGCGTACCTCCTGCAAAAAATCTTTTACATCATTTTCAAATTGCCTTTTTTCATCCTTATTTAATCTGGAATAGAACAAAACATTTTCCTCAAGTAATGCCGCATCAAAAATTACAGGTTCAGACGGAGGTCTTACCTTATTGTTTTTTCCCGAAATAAAATACCAGGCAAAAATGATGATGGCAACCAGGATGATCAATTGAACCACGAAGAAGAATTTTGAATTATGGATGCTGAGTTCTGAATTACTTTTATAAGTTTGAAGATATTTTATTATTCGATAAAGCCCAACTCAGCATTCAGAATTCATAACTCAGCACCCGGAATTCACAACTCATCCCAGCCATATCAGAAAATTACCGCTGTTATATTTCTTTTTGGGAATAATATGATGAGTTTGTATAATTGATATATGAACAAAACCTACCTGCTGATCACAACTTTTCTTTCATTTACCATTGCTGCTTTTAGCCAGCGTGCGGACTCCAGTATAGAAAAGAAAAAATATTTCACAAAACGATTGGATAAGGCCATTACCCTGGATGGCATCCCTTCGGAAGAAGCATGGAACGCTGTAGAATGGGGCGGCGATTTTATTCAAAATCAACCAGACGAAGGGAAGCCCCCCGCCCAACCCACTAATTTTAAAATATTGTATGATGACAGGTTCCTTTATATAGCTTACGATTGTAAGGATGCATCCCCGGATTCGATCAGCAGGAGAATGGGAAGAAGAGATGAATTTCCCGGTGATTGGATAGAAACAAATATCGACAGCTATCATGACCTGCGTACCGGCTTCTCATTTACCCTATCGGTATCGGGTGTACGAGGCGACGAGTTTATTTCAGATAATGGCAACAACTGGGACGGTAACTGGAACCCAATCTGGTTTGCAAAAACGCATATTAACAAAACAGGATGGACCGCTGAAGTAAAGATCCCTTTAAGCCAGTTGCGTTATGGCAGTGAAAAGGATAAAGTATGGGGCATACAATTCACAAGGCGTATATTTCGTAAAGAAGAACGTTCCATCTGGCAACCCATACCACGCAGTTCGGGGGTTTGGGTAAGTGGCTTTGGCGAATTGCACGGGCTGAAAGATATACCAACCCACAGGCAGGTTGAGATCGCTCCATACATCACGGCCCAGGTGGATAAATACAAAAAAGAACCAGGCAACCCATTTGCAAAAGGCCTGGACGGGAAAATAAATGCGGGTGTTGACGGAAAAGTTGCTGTTACCAATAACCTCATTCTTGATTTTACCATCAACCCGGATTTTGGGCAGGTAGAAGCAGATCCCTCACAGGTACGTATAGACGGATTTCAGAATTTCTTTGATGAGAAAAGACCCTTCTTTATTGAAAGCAGGAATATCTTTGAATACCCACTTACCAATTCGATCGCAGGCGGTGATTATGATGCCGACCTGCTGTTTTATTCCCGCCGTATAGGAAGTTCACCACATGGATATGTAAATACAAATACAGGTGAATACGTAAAATATCCGCAAAACACATCCATCCTAGGAGCTACTAAATTCAGCGGTAAAACTAAAAAAGGATGGAGCATCGGTATCCTGGAAAGCGTTACAGGTCGTGAAAATGCAACCATCGACAGCAGTGGGAAAAGGAGAAAGGAACTGGTTGAACCACTTACAAATTACCTTGTTACCCGTTTACAAAAAGATATTCATGGAGGCAATACCGTTGTTGGCGGCATATTCACAGCAGTAAACCGCAACCATGGTCTTGATGATATGTTGCACCACAGCGCCTATTCCGGCGGCCTTGATTTTTTACATTATTGGAAGAACCGCACCTGGTTCGTATCGGGCAAGGCAGTTTTCAGCAACGTGAACGGAAGCAGGGAAGCCATTGTAAATACCCAAACTGCATTTGAACATCTTTTTCAACGTCCCAATGCAAAAGGACTAACGGTTGACAGCAGCCGCACTTCCCTTACCGGCACAGGAGGTACTTTAAAGTTTGGAAAGATCGGTGGCAAACAGAATAAGCTGGGCCAGGTATTGAAGTTTGAAACAGGTGTTACAGTACGTTCCCCGGAACTTGAAATGAATGATATTGGTTTCATGCTTACTGCAAACGAGATCAACCATTTTACCTGGGTCGGCCTCCAGTTTCAAAAACCATTTTCTGTTTTTCGAAATGCAGGCGTGAATTACAATCACTGGCTGAGGTGGGATTTTGACGGACAGTTGTTATACGAACAGGTCAACACGAATATGAACCTTAATTTCAGGAATAACTGGCAGGCCGGTACAAGTGTAACATGGAACCCTTATGATGTTTCCAATACGGCCTTAAGGGGCGCAGGATCATTAAGAAGACCGGATGGTCTTGGCTGGAGTGTTTACCTTAACAGCGACTCAAGAAAGAAACTCTCCGTCAACACCAGCGCTTTTAAATTCTGGGGATTCAACAATACACTGGACTTTGTGAATACATACCTTTCTATTTATTACGTTCCGGTTAATACTTTCAATATAAGCCTTGGTGCAGAATATAATACTTACTGGCGCAGGCAGGACCAGTTTGTTGCAAATGTTTCTTACAATAACAGTGTTCGTACAATTGTAGCCAATGTATATCAAAAAACATTACGCTTTACCGGTAGATTAACATATAATATTACTCCTGATCTCACCATACAATATTACGGGCAACCATTTCTTACCAGGCCCACTTATAAAAATTTTGCTTACATAACCAACGGCCTTGCAAAAAAATACAACGACAGGTTTAGTGCTCCCTTCGGCGTGAACCAGATCAGCTTCGACAGTACTTCCAACACCTATTCTGTTGATGAAAATACAGATGGCCAGATCGATTATCAATTCCGCAAACCTGATTTTAATTTTGTGGAGTTTCGCTCCAACCTGGTTGTCAGGTGGGAATACAAACCCGGATCTGAACTATACCTTGTATGGTCCGAAGGTAATAACCCGGATGCCTACACAGATCTTAACTCAGAACCATTTCATAGTTTGTTCAGCAATGCTTTTACCGGGCATGCAAGAAATATATTTTTGGTAAAATGGACCTATCGTTTTTTAAGATAGAAAATTAAAAAGCCCCGTAAAAGCGGGACTTTTAATTAATGGGTCTTTATTATTGGTTCAATTGAATGACCCCCAGGTGTGTTTCATGTCTTCGGCGCACTTCCACATCATTTATTGTAGTATCATTAAAACCGTTGATACCGTCAATGAGTACACTATATGTCCCCTCATGCAATCCTCTTATCTTAAACTCTCCCTGCCACCAGGGGATCGCATAGGCTGTATCTGTTGCGTTATAAGCAGTGATCGTTCCGTATGAATGCAACGGGCTTATCTTTCCTTCTATCGAACCACTACTATGATGACCAAATGGCCTTAGTACAGGGCTTAACCAATACGCTCCATTAAAATGAAAAATGGATCGTTGCACATCGAAATCAAGATAAAGTTGCAGGTTGTTCGAAGAAAGTGAATCAATATGCTCCCTGCTGATATTGATAAAAATAAAATTCCAGTTATTCACAAGATGTAAGGGATAATTTACACTATCTACAACCACACTATTATTATTACCAAGTGTGATCTTTATACGTTCTATCCGCCCATTCAATAAAAATCCGCTTGCAAGCAAAGTATCTACGCCATTACGAAGTGTGAGCAAATCATATATACCGGGATTAATATTAAGTGTGTCCCATACTTCGCAGTGTGTAGAAAGTGAATCATGATGATCATCACAACCAGGGTGGTGATGATCATCATCCCCGTTATCGTGTGAGCAGGTATCAACTTTAACAGCAACGCTTTGAATATCTATTAAAACCTGTTCGTAATCCGCTGGGTCGTCTGCCAGGTACACAGAAAATTTATTCATTCCCGAAGGGATCTGTTCACTTGTAACTGAATCTTTTTTACACGAATAAAAAAACAGGGAAGAAGTAATTACCAGCATTAAGGCCAATACAATACCGGTGAGTTTTTTCATAAACTTAGATTTAAAGGTTAACAATAAATGGTTCGGGTAGATGAGGGTCGATAAGCAATTTTAAAAAAGAAAAAAACACAAATGAAATGCCATAAGGTTTTTTTATCGACAAAAACCAGAACTTATCGACGAATGCTGACGAAAACAAAAAATAACTGTCTCATCTAATAAATAAATTTTATTTGAAGCATAAAAAAAAGTTTCACTTTGAAAACCCAGTGAAACTTTTTATACTTTCCGGATATTATGTTTAAGCAACAGGCTTTTAATATGCCGTATAACTAAACTTCTGTCCACCAAGCGAAGCCTCGTACATCAACCCTCCTCTCTCTTGTGTAAATAC
This sequence comes from Ferruginibacter sp., assembly GCA_047601875.1. Taxonomy (GTDB): domain Bacteria; phylum Bacteroidota; class Bacteroidia; order Chitinophagales; family Chitinophagaceae; genus Ferruginibacter. The sequence continues at coordinate 5,810,594 of JASGIL010000001.1, forward strand.
CAACACACCCTCCCTGTATTTTATGTTTGTTGATACACCTGCCTTAACTGCAACTGCTGACACCTGCCCGGCGAATTCAAACTTTCCGTCTGTCAAACTCTTAAGAGATTCCGCGTTTTCAAAGAATATAACTTCACTGTAAACTTTTGCTCCTGCCTGTAACCCAACTGTTACCTGTGTCATATTTGCTTTACCAATTGGTTTACCTTTTTCAAAAACAATTCCATTACCTGTAGCACCTCCTACTCCCATCGCTCCTTTCCCTATATTGGGAAATATTACATAACCTGCAGAATTATCAAATAGATTTTTGAGCATGCCATCTGTCTTTATAAATTTTGCTTTGATCTCTTTGCAATGCTCAATATCATCAGCCTTTGTTCCTGTTTTACCTGCTTCTTCACTGGTACCTACTTTTTCTGCCTTTGCTTCCTGCGCCCAAGTTTTTGATGGAACTGTTAGTCCGGCTAATATTATTAATAATATTGCCAGGCGATGCATAATGTACTTTTTCATAATGTTGATTTTTAATTATTAATAAACGCCTAATATTTTTTATGTACGCAATGAAGTGAGGCAAAGATGCTGCCAAGCGAAATACTTAGTTATCATCAATGATTTTAGTAAAATCCATGCTACGATCCGGGGAATATTTTAGACAGATCAAGAAAGCCGTGAGCTATTAGTTATGAGCTATAAGCTGTTCATTTTAATTTAAAAATGTCTTATTTACTGAATTCCTTTATAAAAAAAATAATTATGATTGCTCATAATTATTAAAACATTTTAATGGAAATATTTTTTACCGGGTGAGCTTTGTAATCATCATTTCCTTTTTACCATCAGAAGATTGCAGGCCAAGGGCAGATGAATCATGAAATTTTACATTCCAGGTACCCTGTAGGTTTACCCATGCATCCAGAGGAATATTATCATCGTTAAATGTTACCTGGAAACCCAATGTACCTAGTGCACCAATATTGACAAAAGACCATTGGCCGTTTTTTGTCATAACATCATTGGAAATGGTGAATGTATGATCCGGGCAAAAGATCAACGACGAAGAACTATAATCCCCTGTATAATCTGTGCCGCTGACAGAAAAATCAGTTATCACCCATTTGTCACAGGACGAAAAAATAGTAGGTCCCGGATCCGCAAATTTTGTTGTGTTGATTGCTAAGGTTGTAGTTGCTGCAGTATCGCTTTTTGCAGACGGTGTTTCTTTATTGCATGAGAAGAAAACAAAGCTTATAGCAATTAATAGAATTATGAATATCTTTTTCATGATAAATAAATTGAAGGTTTTAAATATTTACCGGCTCAGGTGTATGTAGTTCCGGCATAACGAAAACAATGACCATACCAATTAGCCAAAGTTGAAAAGAACAAAAAATTTTACAAAAGCAAGACAAATGAGTTGTGAATTGGGGTAAATAATTGGCGTGGTTTTTTAATACTGTATCATAAATTATACAATCATGAATTATACAATCATGGAAAATAAAAAACACCTGGATGAATTGAATAAAGGAACACTCAAAAAACTGGAAGCTTATATGAAAACAAAAGGGCCGGCTATAAATGAGCACCAGGAAAAAATAAATGCTGCTAAAGATAAATGGCAATCTGCATGGAACGAATTTTTAGAAACGTTACTGGTCTTGGAAAAGATTGAAATTTAAAAAACTTCGAACGTTTAACGTTAAACGTTTAAACGTTTAAACGTTCGTTAACAAAACTTTACAACCCCCACATATAATTAAGATCTCTTATTCACGTTTGCCGTTATATCCCCCCTATCATTTATAACCCTAAACTTATTGTTTATGAGAAGGCATTTGTTATGTCTGCTATTACCCTTATTGTATTTTTCGTGCAATGAACCAGGTGGAAGCACTGGTAAAACAGAGAAGGTTGAAAAGAAAGTATCAAACGATACGATTCTACCGGTAGTTCCCATACTTAGCAAAAGCAGTAAGTTATTTCTTACTGAACCCTCACAAAAGATCATTGTTCCGTCAGGTAAAACAACTTTGATCACCGCAGCCAAAGGTTTAAAGATAACTGTTGATCCATTGATGTTAGAAACAGGCAATGGTCTCCCGTTAGGCGGCCAGATCGAAGTAAAAGTAAAAGAGATCAATAACCAGGAAGAACTGTTTAGAAATGACTCGCCCACTGCTTCGAATGGAGAATTATTGGTTTCAGGCGGTGCCTATCATATTGAAATGTATTCTGCCGGTAATAAACTAAGAATAAAACCAGGTAAATGGCTCGACATACAGATACCTGCCCGATCGGATGAACAAATGGAACTCTTTTACGGGGAACGAGATTCATCTGGCATTTTAAATTGGGTGACTGCCGATAAAAAACTCGTAAAAGAAAAACAAACTGCCAAGAGAAAATATATTGAACCCATGACCGAAATGGATAGTACTGTCCCTGATACGGCCCGCAGTGGGATTACACAAAACGATGACGATGCAATCAGGAAATTATTGAATTATGCATCCACAAAAGACAACAGGCTTACTGTTATTGAATTCGACAGCATATTACATGTAAGCCGCAATGAACAGGCTGTTGCAACTGATACTGCATCAAGCGTAATCGACCAGGTAATGGTGGACTCTACATCAAAAATGGTTGACCTTACAATGTCAATGCTTAAAGATCAAAATGTACCAACAGTAGTTACAACGTATTACGCACCGGTTAGGATATTAAATATGGGTTGGATCAATTGCGACCGTTTTTATAAGAAAAAAGAATGCTCGAATATCTATTGTCAATTTGATGACTCGTTGTTCAGCCCTGCAGTAAATGTTTGCGTCATCTTTAAAAGGTTCAATTCTATGCAGCAGGAATGTATTTATGAATACGATGGCAATAATATAAAATTAAAAAATCAATATCCTATTGGTGAGCCTGTAAAAATAATTGCTTACGCCGGTGTTAAAGATAAAATGTATGTATACAGTGAAGAACTAACGTTGGCAAAGAACGAAAAAATAAAACTAAAATTTTCTGAAGTTCCGGATATTGAAACGATAAAGAAAACATCACGCAATTAAAGGTTCCAAAAGTTTATAAACCTCTGAAACGTTTGGAACCTATCACTGAAGTTCTTTTAACCTGTTCTTTGCTTCCTGGTAATTGGGATTTACTAAAAGTGTTTTTTTATAGTAAATAACAGCATCTGATTTGCGACCAAGTGCAAGATATGCGTTGGCAAGTGTTATTAATACAAGATCATGCTCAGGAAATTCTGCAGCATTGTTTTCGCAAATGATCCTTGCATCTTCATATCGTTTCATTGTTTGCAATTGCTCTCCAATAAAGTTCATCGATATCCAATCAATATAGAAATGGGCGGTGTCAGCTTTCATGCGTTTGTATTCTTCCACAGCTTTCACTGCTCCATTTTTTGCTATCGCTGTTTCCATCGCTTTATGTACAGGCTGTTTCATTGTTACAGGTATATTGTACAGCACTTTCATCAGGTTTCCGCAAATGCCAAAGAAATCAGTAGGCGAACTGTTGCAAAGAATAACGATCATGCTATTGGTAGATGGCACACGCACAATGAAAGAAAGAAACCCATCTGTCATCCCCAAATGAAAATTGGAAGACACACTATCTGTAGCTGAGTATTTGAATTTTTTATTGAACCATCCATAACCATACTGCATAGGGCGCATGCCCGGTGCAAGCATTTCATCGGTAAGTGTTTTATTGATCAGGGTATAATTGCTGATAGCCAAATGAAATTTAAAAAGATCTTCAACTGTTGAGTATATATCCCCGGTACCCATTGTATTCGATTGGTCACGAAAATCTGCGCTTGTATAATCGCCCAACGAATAATCATAACCGGTTGCTCTTTTAGCAACAACTTGTGTATGATAATAAGAACCCGAATTTCGCATGCCCAGTTTATCGAAAATATCTTCCTTCATTAATTGTGAATAGGTTTTCCCGGTTACTTTTTCCATAATGTAGCCCAATGTAAAATAACCCCAACTGCTGTAATAGCCTTTTGCACCGGGTTCAAAAGCCAGTGCTGAATCCATGTAGATCTTTACATAATCTTCCCTTGTAAAATACTGCCGGCTGATGCGTGGAAAAAAATCCTTTATGATATCATAATTCGGGATGCCCGATGTATGACTCAGTAATTGTTTAATTGTAATTTTTGCTGCGGGCTTTCCGGAAAACTCAGGAAGATAATCTGCTACCGTTTTCTCCAATTTGATAATTCCTTTTTGTACCTGTACCAGCATCAACATAGCTGTTAAGGGCTTTGATACGGAACCGATCATAAATTTTGTATCTGTTGTGTTTGCTATGTCCCATTCCCTGTTTGCCATTCCAAAAGCATCCTGGTAAATGATCTTACCTTCTTCTGCCACCAACACTGCACCGTCAAACATATTATATTCATGGTAAGTGTGCATGATCTTTCCCAAACTTTCAGTCTTGGTTTGTGCATACAAGGTAAAGTAGATTGCCAGGAAAGAACAGCTTAAAAAAATATATCTCCCCAGCTTTAGCGTGATCAGCTTTGTCATAGTATTTTATTTAAAAGGTAATCGTCATCTACAAGTTATTTAAAAAACGATCATTTCTTATCGTTAAACAATACTTTATTAGAGGAATAATAATTGTATCCCGATCTATTGAGCATTCTTTATAATCTTATATTTTGCATCATAATTACAATGAAGCCACGCTTTATCCATATCATTATCTTTTTAACAATTTGCCATTGTATTTCTTTAGCCTTACATGCACAAAACACGATCGATTCGAATTATATTTTTCGTTATGAAAAAAGAAACGTGATCGAAATATACCCTGGCATATCAAGTACCAAATTTAATTTCACCAACCCCGGGCAATTAAAAAATAATTATAGTCTTGTCGCCAACAGGAGTGGTAATATTGGAATTTATATTGGCTACAAATGGGTATCATTAAAATATTCCTGGGCAATACCGGGTACGCAACTTGATAAAAATGTAAAACTACAATACACTTCCCTGGGCTTTAGCTTCAGGATAAAAAAATGGAGCATACGTCCTTTTTTTAATACTTACAATGGCCTGTTGTTACCGGAAAAACCGCGGAGCCGGGATTATAAACCAGTCCGTGATATTAAATTCTCAGACGCTGGTGTAGATGTTTATTATTTTTTTCAGACAAAAAAATTTTCCATTGCGGCGGCGAGCAGTTTTTCTGAGAAACAATTAAACAGCGCCGGTTCTGTGTTTATAAAGCTTACACCAATGTGGCAAAAGATAAAATGGCAAAATCCATCACGTGATATCATCACTGATTCTACTACGTTTAAATTATTGTCCTTAAATCCCGAATGGTTTTCCCTGATCGCAAGAGTTGGGTACAATTATAATTTTAGCTTTTATAAAGGTAAATGGAGCATTACGCCTGCAATCATTATTGGTGGTGGTGCATTGAAAGAAATAAGTACTGGTATTAATCACCTCCAACTTGTCACCGATATACAGGCATCCATACGAGGCGGGCACAATGGTCGTACGTTTTATTATTACCTGAATGCCCGTTGGGGAACCTTGCAAACAAATCTATTTATAAAAAACATGCAACAGGTGAATACGAATTTTTCGTTAACTGCCGGGTGGCGGTTTCATACGTTTAGGAAGAAGATATTTGGAATACTGTAGAATTATGAATTATGAATTAATTTTTTTCCCACTAAATGTGTAGCCGTCTCAACAATCGCAATTCTTAATTATTAATTCTTAATTTTTATTAAATTACTGCTCATATAAACCAAAGCCAATGCTCACCATCAGCGACGAATACATGCAGGCAATGCTTGCCACTATAAAACCATATTGTATTGTTCTTTTAAGATCCAAAGCCGACCCACAGGTGGAAAATATCAAGAGTATAATCTGGGAACACGGCAGAAGAAATTTTGCGTTAAGGGCCGAAGGAAAAATATGCATCGTCTCTCCCGTTTCGAAAGAAGCCGATGTTGCAGGTCTGTATATTTTTAATACAAGCGAAGAAGAAACGATCAGTATTATGAAAGAAGATCCCGCTGTAATAGCAGGGATCTTTGATTTCGATGTGTATCCTTGTATGAGTTTCCCGGGGGATAGTTTGAAATGAATTCTGAGTTCTGAATTATGAATTGATTCATAATGATTCGAAATGCTAACTCAGAATTCAGAACTCAGAATTAAGAATTCGACTCGACGTATTTCTTAAAACTATCCATGATCGCCTGCCATCCCCCCTTTTGCATCTCTACAGGATTTTCGCTTTCTGCTTCAAAACTTTCCACCACCTTGGTTGTATTGCCTTTTCCAGCGAAATTTACTTTTACATTTCTTCCGTCACCGAGTGTATATTCAATGTATTCGTTTGTAGTGACAGCATCATAAACACCGCCAAAATCAAATCCAAAGCTACCATCCTTCGCCTCCATCCTTGCGGAAAAACTTCCTCCTACCCTAAGATCATTTTCTGCTTTTGTTGTGTGCCAGTCGTCGGAAGCAGCATTCCATTTTACAATGTGTTCTGGCTTTGACCAGAATTCCCAAACTTTTTCTACAGGCGCATTCACCGTGGTTTCAACAGTGATCACTGTTTTGCTTAATGTTTGCATTTTTATAAATTTATTTGTGAAGATTTGTTTTTACAATACAAACTTCGGATTCTTTTTTATAGCAAGAGACATGTGATTACGGCAAATAAGGGGCTGATTGCGACAAAAAAATCTAAGAAGTAAGATGTAGGATCTAAGATTTTTTTTAAGAAGTTTTCGAAGTAATACTGATAGCTTCATCCAATAATAACATCTTGAATCTTATATCTTACATCTTAGATTTTACATACTCCCACCCCAAACATCCAACCCCCAATACCACATTTACAAAAAACAAAATGCTTTTGATCATCGTAAAAAATGTAACGGTAGCAGCCAGGCCATCACCTCTCATACAAAGAAATACGGCAATGCTTCCATTTTCCATATAATCAAACAGGCAACCTGCTATGATCAATATGAAAAAGAATTTGTACAAGGGTGTTTTCTTAAAAACATCAATAATGCTTAAGAAGAAGGCCGAATAAATAAGCGGAAAGATCATATCAACGATAAAATAAGAAACAAAATAACGTGGATGATTGTAACCGCAACTTTTTGCTTTGATCACATAATCAGTATCAAAAAAATGGAGCGTCCTGAATACATGTTCATCGATGGGGTGAGTGATTTTACACAACCCCAAAAAATAATAATCACCAAGGGAATAGAATAGCAATACAAACAACAGCGTAATAGAAAAATATTGCAGGGCAAATCTTCTTGCTATAAGTTTATTCATTTGGGCCATGATCATCAGTTTCCGTTAGGTGGAAATATCAATGATCTAATATAGAGAAGATTTTTAATGTTTCAAAGAGGTGGAGGCGGGAATTGGCAATCGGGAATCGACAATAAGAAACTGTGTATTGAAGTGTAAATGTAAACGAAGAAAGCTTTGAAGATCTCATTCACGTTTGCCGATTCCCGATTCCCGATTCCCGAGCTTCATATCAATGAGCTTTTTCAAAAAGAAAAGTCCAACAATGGGTAGTAACAAAAACAAATTTTCCTGGAACCAACTCCCTGTATCGATCACAACGATATAAATATTTACGCCCAGTATATTATAGTCGGTAACATTTCTGCTTACGGGTTGTTGGGCAGGTATCGATAACACAACCAGTGCTGCACTTACAATAATGAGCAATGCACATGATAAAATATAATTTACCACCGCACGCTTTCTTTTCCTTTGAACGATCTTATGAATGATCAGATCATTAAAACCAGGATCGCTGATCTGCAGCATACTGCCAGCCAAAAGCCCGCTCGTAATTTTATCTCTTTTTATATTTTCCATAATAATAAATTAAGTTGATCTAATACCAAACCCCAAACAATGTCACAACAAACACTGCATCTCCTTATTCAATTTCCCCTCAAATATCCTGTACATTTTTTTCCTTGCCCTGTGCAGTTTCATTTTTATATTCTGTACCGGGATCGCAGTTATTTCAAATATCTCTTCAATAGAACTCTCATTTAAATAATACAATGTCAGCAACAGGTTGTCTTCTATTTCCATTTCTGCCAATACCTCGTATATCATTTTCTTTTGTTCGGCCTTTGCCAGGGTAGCAAAAGCCGTGTTGATGTTTTCATCCTCTACATTATTTATTTCATCCAGTTCAACATACGCAGCAAATGATAGTTTTCTTTTGGCTTTGGTGAGTGATGTATTCACCACGATCTTATAAAACCAGGTTGAAAAAGATGCATTCGCTTTAAATTTTGATAAGCCGTTGTATGCTTTTAAAAAAGAATCCTGTACCACTTCTTCCGCATCTTCATTGTTGCGTGTTATCCTGGAAGCAATGGTATATGCCATATCCTTATACTTCTCTATGAAATAAGAATACTGTGAAATGTCTCCTTTGATAATGTTTCTTATATAGGACTCCTCCATGCAGTAAGATTATTTACCATCACTTTTTTTACGAATAAGATAATAAACGATCAACCCGATGCCGCCAAAAAGCATTCCCATTGCATGAGCGATGAAACCCATATTGCCTCCAAACATCTTTACAATGATATAACCCACAAAAAGTCCCAGTGAAAAACCACCCAACAGCAATCCCCACAGCAATGCATTGTATGGTATCCTGCTGATCCTCTTCATATTTACATCTGCCAGCGAAGGATCCATTCCTTTATCAATAAGTGCCAGTCGTTCTTTACTTCGTGCCTCTATTAAAGCAAGTTTTTCTTCCTTATCAGAAACAATGCTGTTGTAAATAGCAAATACAACGATTGAAACAATTCCAATGACGACTATAATGGCTATAGCTACCTCGATCATGTGATGATGCATTTTGTTAGATTTAAAGTTACAAGATTGTTATACAGGATTAGACAACGGGAAGGAAAGATTGGTAACGTGATGATGCAAATATTTTTTGGCCCGGCTGAATAACGCTATTCAACTTCATTTGCGTCGCACTCTTGTACAGTAAATCAATGATTATCTTTTTATTTCACGCAAAGACAGTAAATAAAAAAACAAAAGGCGCAAAGAACCATACTCTTTGCGCCTTTACGATCCTTTGCAGTCTTTGCGTTAAATAATTCGCTCTTCATTTTTATTCCTTTTCCCAATTCTAACAATTCCTTCACGTTAGGATTATTATATTTAAATATCATTCACCCCTCAAATCCCTCTACAATGAAACAAGTTCTTATTTTATCGCTTTCTGGTATTTGTATGATGCCGGCTATTTATCAAACAGCCGAAACAAAAGATCCTGAAACAAAGATCAGCTGTTCAGCTACTAAAGAAAATAAAAACAAAGCCACGGTTATCAACTTATCCGATCCAAGGCCGGGCTTTAAAAGAATCTCTTCCGTTGTATTTAAGAACCAGCAATTCTGTCGTGCAGAAATGCCCGATGATTTTCAATTTGATGCACGCTTTGCCGTTATTAGCGCCAATGTATATTTTTCGGGAGCAAATTTTACAGATGTTGTAAAAAGATCTATCACAAGTGCCAGTTTAAAACCACTTGAGGACCTGATGAAACGTTGCGGCCCCGGTACCTATGTTGTTTTTGATGATGTAAAAGTAGTGGGACCTGATAAAGAAGTACGCACCATCCCAGGTGTTAATTATGAATTGTATTGACCATTCCCCTTACAATAACTTTTGAGTATTTTATCCTTATATAGAAAGTGTTTACTTTCAAAAATCCTGGGTTTTTTAGCCCGGGATTTTTTTAAATATTTATACTGAAATCTGCCGGCCTCTGAATTTTTAATTTTTAATTTTTAATTCAGATTCCCTCATTCCATTAAGCCCTACTCCACAACCACATTCTTCCCCAGCGTTTTAAAACGCACTCCGTTTTTTTGCTCAACTGTAATTGTAATGTGGCCTGTTTTACTGGTATTGATATCCCTTACGGTACCGGATTTTCCAATATGGGTTCCCCCTACCACTTTACATTGGTCACCGTCTTTTAATTTTTTCGCTGTGTTTGTTTTCATATGTTATCGTTTTGGTTTTAAATAAATGAGATCGCTATTTTGAGTAAAATAGTATTAATAAAAGCACGGAAAACAGCAGTATTGAGTGCCCTTATTTAAAAAGTAAAGGGCTCTTCCGAAAAAATTACGGAAGAGCCCTTTACTTTTTATCTCTTATTGTAATTGTTGGATATGCTGGTTTAATTATGACAATTTGTAAAGTTAAAAAGATGAATCAAATTTATACAGCAACCTCCTGGCCTACAATTATATGGAATAGGGGTTGAATAACAACGAAACCAGCCTCCATCCATGTCGATTAAAGTGGGATTACAATCAACAACAACAGGAGATCCAAGAGGAATTGCAGCATAATGAGAGATATCATTTGAAGCGAAAGTTCCGGAATTTACATGGATCTCTACGTAAAAATTAAAACTCGTACCTGCATAACCTGGATAAAACCTGAACTGTTCTGAAATTTTTTGCGCAGTTAGTACTTGACCCGTTGCAGCATTTATTAACCGCATATCATTAACTCCTTGCCCTGATGGTGCATAACATGTAAAGTCGACGCTACATAACTGTGGTGCAGTTTTAGCGTTAACACTTTTGAATCCTGACAATGCGATGGTAACTACCAGTAAAGCCGATAAGACTGAAATTGATTTTTTCATAAAGTATTTATTTAATGATTAAAAATATCTATATGAATTTACTAAATATTATGTTGAAATAAAAAATAGTTGTCATGATTATTTTTAGAAAGGTAAATTGCCGCTAAATATGATTTCAAAATGACTGGCTATGAATCGAATTTTATACCCGGGTTTATTTTCTATTCACATGTTTATCTGCTAATCTTCCAAATAGAATTATAAAAAACACCATCATTCATTCCAAAATATCCGTTTTATAAAGTTTCCTGATCTCCCTGAAATCATCTGTTCCATACTGGCAGAGGCGATATTTAAAAATATTTAAGTTTACCAGGCCTATATTCTTTGTAAAATATTTTTTGAATTTCTTGTACTGCTTTCTTTTTAGCCGGTAACTTTCAAGCAATAGTGGATCCCTTTCAAGATCAATCTTAAAAATTTCGATCAGCTTTTTGGCAGGAACATGAGATATATTTTCAACTGCATACACCTTAAAGGTTTTATCTTTCTTTAAACCGATCTGCAGGAAAAAGAAACAATATTTTGTTCTCATGTTGAAGTGATCTTTAATTTTATTTGCCAATTACCAGCAATACGCCTGGATTAAGATTACTCTTTAATTATTCTCTCAAATATAACACCTTCAACCTCGTAAACTAACAGTGTAAGGTTTTTATCCGTGTTTACATAAAATTTTGGAGGGTAATGTATCGACCAGTTTTCCGGCCTCTTTTGTATGAGTTTTAAAACCCAGCTAAAATCATAGTTCTTAAGAATAGTGTCCTTTAAACCTAAAGTCCACTTTGACAGATCTTCTTCGTTAACGATAGCGCCAAATTTGTAATCTGATGATGAAGCTCCGGGTACAGAGAAGCGCTCGTCATCAAATCCATTAACGTTAAACAACTCAAAGTCGCAATCTTTTATAGATGATTTGACTGCGATCTGCTTGCTTAAAAAGCCAATTCTTTCTTTTGGTGAATCGAAATTACTGCTGTCTAAAATAGAAGAAGATGTTTTGCTATTGCAGGAAGTAAGCAATACAAGTAATATTGGAAAAATATTTTTTAAAGCACTCATCGTTTTCTTTGTGGTATTGAATTTCATTTATAAAGTTGCCGGATTAGGATTTTCCAGCAGGAGCCGGCCGACTTTTATTTATTGCTCCCGGAATGATAAAAATAAGTCCACTCATTAATATGGCAAGAATGATCATACCAACAATATGACCATCAAAGAAATTCATAAAACTACCAGCCAGTTTGGTTCCGTCAATACCATCGCCCATACCTGAAATATCTGTGTTTGGTCTTAATGTATGAGAAACACCGAGGACAGCACATTTGTTATGAAGCAACACAGTACTGGTTGTTTCTGAATCGGGCCGGTAATTTTCTACCTTCCATTCACCAAATACGTGAATGAAATAGAAGGAGAACATACTTATGAGCGTGCCCATACCGATAGAACGTGTAATTCCAGGGATTGCATTTTTATTTTTATCTGTCATGAACTAAAAGGGAAAATAACAATCAATTTAATTCGAATCTTTTAATCTCATTTAAGCCATACCAGGCATTCTTTGAAAACCAGGTTTTACTTTCACTCACGAGGTAATTATCTATTCAAAATATTATGTAACACTTTTCAATAGCATATTGTTGTATATCAGAAACAAGAATGTTTTTCTAATTTACCATGCAGGTTATTGAAATTGAAGAACACAAAAGCAAAATAATCCGGTATAAAATACTTGAAATAAAATTTACTATTTGGGAATCTTAAATTTAAACTGAATTGGCTCATCAAATGCTATTGTATCAGCCTCATCTTTATTAGAAAAATTCTTTACCTGATCTGTCTCCCCAAAAATTGCCGGAAATCTATTCAGTTGAACCAATACCATTAAAAAAGGGCCTTTTATGCCTACATATTTCAAAGCTGCATCCCCGGATATTTCAATTTTATGTTTTGAATTAATGGTAACATTTGAAAACTTAGTGATAGCTGCAGCACTACCTTCTATTAATATATTCGAATTAGCTTTTGAATTCATAAGAATAATAGAATTATCAGCAGCTTTTATGCCGACGACAAAACACCATTTAAACTTCCATTGTTTAATTGTTCTTAATTGTTTACAAACTTCATTAAGGTTAGCAATATTTGAATTAACACTATTATTTGTCCGGATAAATAAAGAGAATGCGTTTTCAAATGAAATTTGAAAACAGGCCTTTCCATTTACCGGTATTTGTTTTCCATCTAATCCAACTGTACTTGAATTATCGGAATGTTTAGTACCGACGCTGGCGTACTCCCAAAAACTTTTCGGTGTACGTTGAATTGAAAACTGGGTTTTAAAATCATCCTTGATGTTCCCCATTTTCTGAAAATCACCATTTTCAACTACACCATAATCTCCGAGTGAAATATTTTCACCCGGCTCCCAAATTGCAAACCTGTTTAATTCATTTGCTATTGATTTTTTATATTTTTTTTCTAAGCCCATATTTTTATTTTTTTCAGATAATAATTTTACTCATCAGTTTTTTTATATCATTAGGATTATTAAAATCGTAGTCCTTTCTTTTAATTATTATTAAGTTAGGATAATTATCCTTGTTCTTTTTAAAGTATTTTTCAACAATTTCAGCCATTCTCGACAAATACAAATTCCAATCATTTTTTTCCCAAACCCTTAAGCCGGATCTTTTATCCAGGAACTCAAGGATCTCGCTTTGTGAAGCTGATATATAAATAAGTATATCAGGCAATGGGAACACTAATTTATCGTTCGTATGTAAATTATTCAATATTGTTTTTTGAAACAACTTTTTAATGTATAATTCAATGTATAATTGGCTTTGGTAAATAGTGGAATCCAATATTACATGCTTCCCCTCGTTTGCAATTTTATTAGCCTGCAAGGCGGTACTTACCTGTTCATTGCGGAACCAAACTATTGTTTCAAAAAGATTTTTACGTGCACCCAGATTATTTTGAATTTCCTGGGGAAAAGACGTTTCAGTTTCTTCATACAATACAACAGAGTTCAGTTTTTTCTGTAACTGCTTTGCCAAAAATGTCTTGCCACATCCCGGACTCCCGATTATGCCAATTACCTTACCTTTCATTAATTATTATTGTTTATTTTCCTGAGCGTTTAAAAAAAATTCTTTCAAACGGATGATTTTATCCTCAAAGATATCAATCCACATTATTCCGACGAGATAAATATTTTGTTGTTTTTTTTTATCATAAAATTGTACTGCCCAATCAACTATAATAGAATCATCTTTTGCTATCCACCTGTTGATTGTAAACCTTACATCCACCTGTTTTCTTGAATTCTCTTGCCAATAGATTTCCAGGTTATTTAATCCGCAAATGATGGAATCTGGTTTTTCCTGGTAAATTATATTTTCATGAAAAATTTCGCCAAGAATAGAAAGATCATGATTTTCCCAGGCCTTTTTGTACTGTTCAAGAATTTCTATTTTCAAATATGGCATATCGTAGCGTATATTGTTTTTTTATGTATTCTTCCAAATGAGCATGCTTTTTAGATATATCTTTTATCAATTCGTTAATAGATATATCGTTAATGAAAAATCTCTCATTATCAAATTTATAATGCATTAGGTTAAACTGGCCGGAATCCATTATTTTATTATAAACACCTGATTCCAGTTGTTCAACTACTATGAGTTTTGCATTTGGTTCCAGGCAAATCCTGATTTTTTTTAATAAGTCATTAAATTTTTGAACCTCCAGTATTTCACAGAGAAAATTACTTGCAACCACCAAATCGAATTTTAAATCTTTTGAATTAAAAAAATGTGCAGCTTCTACTGTTTTATATTCAACATTAGGTCCAAATGAATGATTAGAAAATAAATATTTAACCAGGTTAATCTGATCTTTACTGGAATCAACAACAGTGATCTTTACTTTTTTTATCTTTTGAATTTTAAAGAAATCCACCATAGCGGTTACCGAAGCTCCTCCTCCTCCTCCAAGATCAAGAATGTTTAATTCATTAAAATCAAGTGGAAATTTAGTATTGAATTCAATAAAGCTATGTAATACTTTATAATAGTTCGCTAAAAAATATTTATAAGCAAAGCTCAATCCCAACATCGAATAATCAATTGCTTTTTTGGGATTATCGATGTTATTATAAACTGTTTGTAATTTTTCGATCGTTATTTCAGTTTTTTTTGAAGCGCCTTCTATTCTTTTTGCAATCAGGCTAAAAAAAACCGATTTATGCCCACTTAATTTTTCAATTGGAGGAAGTATTGGAAAGTGTTTATCATTAACAAGTTCAGGGATTTTTACAAAGTTTGAATCAATTTGTTTTAGCTTTTCTATCAACTCGTTCAATTCAATTCTTCTCCCATTAAATACTTTATTAAGAATATTATTTTTCTTTTCAGCACCCTTATTTAAAACAGGCTGAATATATTCCACCATAGTGGAGGAATTATTCCATAACTCAAAAAAATATTTTTTAAGGGATTTAGCCAGGAAAGCATTTTCAATAAGAACCGCATAATTCACGGACTGGTTTTTTTCCTCCTTCATTCTGATGACCACTTTTCGATCATCACAAATAAAAAAATTGAAATTCAAAGAATCAATTTCATCATGAAATCTAAGCACCACATCATTTACTGCTTTTCTAAGTTCAAAAGCGCCTTCAAATGTTTTAGGATTTTTCGCAATTATTCCAAAATGCCTTCTATAGGGATGCCTTGCTTTAAAAGCACTTGAATTTTCAATTATCTTTTTTTGAAGATCTCCATATGGTTGTGAACTACTGTCGGCCATTCTTGAAGAAGTAAATAAAACCTCTTTCGTTGCTTCGGTTATGGTTGTAGCCAATAGATTTAGATAATCCTCCAATTGGTAAACAACGGTTACAAGTAACGTTGAATCTGTTTGAAAAGTTATTGCCTCTGCAATCCTTTTAGAAACGAAATTAAGTGCCTTTAAAAAATCAATTTTTTTGATAATTGGTGGTGTAATGGTGTTGGTTTTATATACTGGTCTTTGTTGAAGCGAATTTAAATTCTGATCAATATAATAAAACAAACTGCTCGTTGTAATTTCTCCTTTTTCATTTGCAGCTCTACCTTCAAGTCCTTTAAGTAATAGGTTAGTAAATAAGCTCAGGTTTTCCTCCCCAATCGCTTTTTCATCACTTTGGCTTGCAGCCATGACCGTAACTCCCTCCCCTAAAACAGAAATATTTCTTCCAAATATTGACGGGGACCCCGCTCCCCCGGAATAACAACAGTCAAGAATAATGATCTTGTTTTTTGCCTGTGAATTATTTGCTAATTCCAAAATGCTATCAAATAAGATACCTTGCCCATGCTCATCGTAATCCTGAAATATAATTTGGGATTGCGATGTATTTGTAGTTTTACCATGCCCCGAAAAATAAAATATACAAACTTCTGACTGATCGTCTTTTTTAAAAAAGTTTTCGATTAATGAGTAAGCCTTTTTTGTTTTAATTCGCTGATCCGGCCTTTCTATATCAAAATTCTTATCTTTTTTATTTGCATTAAACTGCAAGGCTTGTGCTAATTTATTTGCATCGTTTACGCAGCTTTTTAGAGGAGAATTAATATACCCATCAATCCCAATTATTAATGCTTTTCTCGCCATAAAATCAAAATTATATTTTAGTTTGTTGAATTTTTGATGTGGGTCAATATTTAAACGTTATTTCAAGCATATTTTATTCCTTCAATAACTTAACGAAACCTTAATTTCAGAAAACTAAACCGATTGGGTTGTTATTACATAAGTTAGATACACCAATATCAATAATAACTACCTCCCAATTTCCATAGCCTCCATCCATTCTTATAACTTCCCTTTATGAACTGCTTTGATCATTTTTCCATTTTCTTATCCTTCCTATTTACTTACCAGATTTATTAACAGTGGTCATATCCATCAATGCTGTTTTTTGCTTTGGCATTGCATCCTTTGCTGGTTTTGGTTCTGTTCTTCAATTTAATTATAAACAAGGAATGAAAAACAAAATTTATCCGTCCCCTCTTATTTCTTATTTTATATTCCCTGTCTGCCAAAAGGCTGGCTTTTTCTTATTACAGGCCCCTTAAATACGAAAATTTTCGTCCATTCACCCTTCTCTCTTTCCGTTCTTACTAATTGATAACCATTTGGATAATAATAGCTCCGCTCATAGCACTATAATATTCTCATAACAGGTTTATCGACTAGGTTGCGGCCTAAACTTAAATTTTCAGCCATGAAAAAAATCATCTTCTCACTGCTATTTATTAGCGCTACCGGCATAACCACTTATGCCCAATGTAATCAACGAGTAACGTTCAACACTTCCCAAACTGACTACCAGGATGGAAAGGGAACAGTTGCTGAAAAGACTTCTGTTGTTTTCGACAACCAGGATGTTACGATCCTAACCAACGGTAACCTGGACGACCAGTTGGTTGGTACGGTGCTTTCCTCGTCCTGCGATTGGAAAAAATCTTACAGGGAAGGAAAAACTGTTGTAAAAGCAAATCTTTCCAGCAAAAAACTGGGATCAAAAAATGCAACACTTACCATGGAAGGTAAGGACGGAAATGTTAGCCTGCTTGTAGAAGTAGCTGACATGCCTGCAAGGAAGTTCCAGTTGAGTTCTGATGCATTCAGGGAACAGCAGTAAGCTCTGAGCTTTTAGCTATAAAGCTGCAAGCAGGTTATACGCTTTAGAAGTTTATGAGATTAACTAATTGAGGGTTTAAGGTTGTAAGGTTTTTTACCGGAGACTTTAAACCCTTTTATTTTTTAAGATTTTAATATCAAAATCTTCTCACTTTTATTTAATGATTATTTACTGTCAATTGTTTGCAATTAACTATTAGGATGTTATTTACCCAAAGTATTTAAGGCTTGAAATTTGTTTTGGGGAAATAAAATAAATATATGAAAACGAAAAGAACAGTAATAAGGATCGTCTTAATATATTCATTGATACTTTTTATTTCATGCACTGATGATACCAGTCATACACCCGTAGGTGTAGATACTGTACCACCTAAGCTGGACAATATTCAGCCAACAATTGATACAGCAAAGCTGATTGATAGCACATACATAAAGTAGATGTGGGAATATAAAAGCAGTGAATAATTAAGAGTTAAAAATTATGAATTAAGAATTGTCACTGAGGTCTTAAACTTTCATTCATAATTTTTAATCCTTAATTTTTAATTCTTATTTCAGCCTTTCCTTAATATCAAGCTTATATTTTCTTGCAAAATCCTGCGCTACATCATATCCTGCATCTGCGTGCCTGATAACGCCCATCCCGGGATCATTGCGTAACACACGGCTAAGCCTGGCCGCAGCACCAGGTGTTCCATCGGCAACGATCACCATACCCGCATGTATACTGTATCCCATACCTACACCACCACCATGATGTAACGAAACCCAGCTTGCTCCACCGGCAGTATTTACCAATGCATTTAGTATTGGCCAGTCAGCAACTGCATCACTTCCATCAAGCATTGATTCTGTCTCACGATTGGGGGATGCAACAGAACCTGTATCTAAATGATCACGCCCGATCACGATCGGCGCTTTTACTTTTCCTGTACGCACCAGTTCATTGAAGGCAAGGCCGGCTTTCTCACGGTCACCTTGTCCGATCCAGCAAATGCGTGCAGGCAATCCCTGGAAAGCGATCTTTTCACTTGCCATTTTCATCCAGCGCAACATGGCTTTATTTTCAGGAAAAAGTTGCATCATAACCTCGTCGGTTACACGAATATCTTCAGGATCGCCACTTAAAGCAGCCCAACGAAATGGCCCTTTCCCTTCACAAAACAGCGGGCGGATATAAGCCGGCACAAAACCCGGGAAGTCAAATGCATTTTTAAGCCCGCGTTCCTGTGCACGGGCACGGATATTATTACCATAATCAAAAGTAATAGAACCCATTTTTTGTAAACTAAGCATATGTTCTACATGCAACTTCATTGTATCGTAACTACGATTGATGTATTCATCGGGGTTGGTTTCACGCAATACATTCGCTTCGGCAAGGCTCATATTGTGAGGCACATAACCAACCAGCGGGTCATGCGCTGAGGTCTGGTCGGTAAGTGTATCAGGAACGATCTTCAATGCGATCAGTCTTTCTAAAAGGTCTACGGCATTACACTCCACGCCAATACTTTTTGCGATGCCTTGTTTTTTATATTCAAGTGCTTTTTCAATGGCCTGGTCAATGCTGGTATATTTTTCGTCAAGGTATCTTGTCTCAATTCTTTTATCAATGCGCCATGCTTCTACTTCAGCAACAAGGGCAACGCCTTCATTCATTGTTATTGCAAGTGGCTGTGCGCCACCCATGCCCCCAAGCCCTGCCGTTACATTGAGGGTCCCTTTTAAAGTACCTCCAAAATGTTTGTTCGCAATGGCTGAATAAGTTTCGTATGTGCCCTGTACGATCCCCTGCGAACCAATATAGATCCATGAACCTGCTGTCATCTGGCCGTACATCATCAATCCTTTTTTCTCAAGTTCATCAAAATGTTCCCAATTGGCCCACTTGGGTACCAGCTGTGAATTGGATAACAATACACGTGGTGCATCCTTATGCGTTTTAAGCATGGCAACGGGTTTACCGCTTTGTATCAAAAGCGTTTCATCTTCTTCCAGTTCCTTTAACGCTTTTATAATAAGATCCAGCGACTCAAGATTACGTGCTGCTTTACCGCGGCCGCCATATACAATAAGTTCCTCGGGTCTTTCCGCTACATCCGGATCCAGGTTATTAAGCAACATTCTTAATGCTGCTTCCTGTACCCAGCCCTTACAGGATAATTGATTGCCGGTTGGGGTTTTGTATTTAGCGTAGTCGTAGGTTGGTTGAGTTGTTGTAGACATATGTTATATGTATGATGTATGATTTAAGATGTATGATCTGGGGTAAAATTAGGTAATTGGGGGTATTTAAATTCAATTTTTTCATTTGCATATTCCGCTACCGGGAAAGGATTTCATCGATACAAACACCGGATTCATCAATAAAAATTTAGTTTTAAAACGATGAAGCGTTAACAGAACATAATTTTAAAACTATCTTAGCGCATGGCAGTAATTATCAGGCAATGGACCTTAAACGATCTGGACAACCTTGTCCTATATGCCAATAATATCAATATCTGGAATAACCTTCGAAATTATTTCCCTTATCCATATACAGAAGAACAAGGCAAAAGCTGGCTCGAGAAAAACATTGGTATTGAGCCCGTATTAAATTTTGCAATTGATCTTGATGGTGAAGCCATTGGTGGCATCGGTATCATTTTAAATAGTGATGTATATGTGATGTCTGCAGAAATAGGTTATTGGCTGGGTGAACCATTTTGGGGAAAAGGTATTGCAACAGAAGCCATCAGGCAAATGATAGAATATGTTTTTTACTATTTCGACATTGTACGTATCTATGCGGAGGTTTTTGAGAATAACAAAGCATCTATGCGTACCCTTGAAAAAAATGGCTTTTACCTTGAAGGTGTTCGCCGTAAAGCTGTATTAAAGAATGCTATATTAATGGATGATTTTATTTGGGTCAAATTAAGGCCGTGGTAATTTTTTATAATGACCGAAGGATTTTTTATAATAAAACATCTAATTCATTAAACATAGTAATTTACAAAAAGTCATACCGAATATTACCATTTTATGCATTTGAGAAAAAACATTGCGACCAGCGAATCTGGTTTTATTTTTAACCCCGGTACCGGGGATTCTTTTTCAGCCAACCCAATCGCTTCAGAAATTTTATTGCAGCTGAAAGAAGGAAAACCAACTTCTGAAATAAAAAAAATGTTGTTGGAGCAGTATGATGTTGAGCCCGGTCAACTTGAAAAAGACTGGGATGATTTCTATGCGCAGCTACGTGAAGCAAACCTGCTTGACATTTAAATAAAATAATAAACGCTAATTAAGATCGTATGCCTGAAAGCAAACACGAAATTGTTATTGCCGTAACCGCTTTAAATGCCATTGATAGCCCGGGCCCCGGGATAGCTGTGATAAGGGCTTTAAGAGAAGGATTGCCTGGCAGGGTTCGCATCATCGGCCTTTCTTATGAAACGCTTGAACCTGGTATCTACATGCATGATGTTGTAGACAAGACCTATCAGATACCTTATCCATCTGCAGGAATGGAAGCTTTAATGAGCAGGTTAAAATACATTCATGAAAAGGAGAACCTGCAAATGATCATTCCAAACTTCGATGCTGAGTTGTACAATTTCATTAAGTTGTCTGCATCGCTTCGTACACTTGGAATTGAAACCTTTCTCCCTACCCTGGAACAATTTGATGCACGTGATAAAATGAATCTTTACAAATTTGGTAAGCAATATGACATGCTTGTACCAAAAGACAAGATCATTTACAGTGCCAATGAACTATATACCTGTGCAGAAGAATTTGGTTATCCATTGGTGGTAAAAGGAAAATTCTATGACGCTATCATTGCTCATACGCTGGAACAGGCGCAAAAAGCATTTTATAAACTTTCTGCAAAATGGGGCTTCCCCATTATTGTACAGCAATTCATACAGGGAACCGAAATAAATATTGCTGCACTCGGTGATGGAAAAGGAAATGCGATCAGCATTATTCCAATGCGCAAACTATATATAACGGACAAGGGTAAGGCCTGGGCAGGCATTACACTGGAGGATGAAAGCTTATTGGAACTTGCACGTAAATTCATACAGGCAACCAAATGGAAAGGTGGTTTTGAACTGGAGATCATGCGAACAGCAGATGGCAAACCTTATATCATGGAGGTGAATCCAAGATTTCCGGCATGGATCTACTTAACTGCAGCTGCCGGGCAAAACCAACCTGCATCACTTGTAAAACTGGCGCTTGGGGAAGAAGTAATTCCTTTTAAAGATTATAGCGTGGGAAAAATTTTCATCCGTTATTCATGGGATCATATTATTGATGTAACGGAATTTCAAAAGATCAGCGCATTTGGTGAATTATAAAACTCTAGATCTTCATCATTAAATACAACAACTAAAAGATAATATCGCTTGCTATGCAAAAATTAAGATACGAAAGGCCCGTTATATTGAAAATGAATGCTGGGCTGATGAATAAATTCGGAACACGTACAGAATACGAACCTGTAAAACAAATTGATGCTGTACCAATAAAAACTTTAATACAGCAATTCGGCTCTCCCCTGTTTGTGATCAGTGAAAGACAAATACGTCGCAACTACCAGCAAGCAGTAAGGGCTTTTAAAACAAGATATCCAAAAGTGCAGTTTGCCTGGAGTTATAAAACAAATTACATCAATGCTGTGTGCAATGTATTTCACCAGGAAGGCAGCTGGGCCGAAGTGGTGAGTGGCTTTGAATACAGGAAAGCATTGGGTAATGGCGTTCCGGGAAACAAGATCATTTTCAATGGACCGGAAAAAACAAATGAAGAACTTATACTTGCGATCAACAATGATTCACTGATCCATATCGATCATTTTGACGAACTGTATAACCTCATCGAGATTTGCGATAATGCAAATAAGAAACCTCGTGTAGCCATCAGGGTTAATATGGATACGGGGATATACCCAATGTGGGACAGGTTCGGTTTTAATTATGAGAACGGAACCGCATGGAACGCCATCAACAAGATCGTAGCTTCAGGAAAAATGCAACTCACCGGGCTCCATTGTCATATTGGTACGTTCATGTTATCAACCAATGCATATGCGATAGCTACTGCAAAACTGGCAGACCTTGCATTGAATTGTAAAATACAATTGAATAACCCCATTCAATACCTGGATATGGGTGGCGGTTTTCCATCAGCCAATACATTACGTGGTGCATACCTACCGGGCACAGACACCATTCCTTCTGTAGATGAATTCGCAGAATCCATTACAACTACTTTACTGAGCGCCGGTTTTAAAACAGAAGAATTGCCATTGCTCATTCTTGAAAGTGGTCGTGTTCTGATTGATGATGCCGGATATTTGTTGGGTACCGTACTTGCCAACAAACGGTTGAGTGACGGCAGAAGGGCAACGATCATGGATTTTGGTGTGAACATTATGTTTACTTCCTTTTGGTATGAACATAAGATCAGCCCTGCCCAGGATTTTACACACCATACAGAAGACATGGTATTATATGGCCCATTGTGTATGAACATTGATGTTGTAAGAGAAACAGTAAACCTTCCCCTGCTGAATCGCGGTGATCATGTAGTTGTTCATAAAGTAGGCGCCTATAATATGACGCAATGGATGCAATTCATTCAAATGCGGCCCAACGTTGTTATGATCGATGAAAAAGGAACGCCGCATCTTATAAGAGAAGCAGAAACGCTTCAGTATATTGAGCAACTTGAAAAAATGCCAGCTCATTTAAAAAGCATTACGCTGTAATAAGTAACATTGAAAAAAAAAGCAAGCATAACATTTTTACAATTTTCAGGAACGGCTATCCTGAACAGTTATGCTATGTTGTTTTTCTCCAGGAACAGGATATTTGCTGCGCTTATATTACTGGTATCGTTTTTTAATCCGTTCACCGGGTTAAGTGGTTTTCTTGCTGTAATGGTTGCCTTATTGAGTGCTTATATCCTTGGATTCAACCGTGAGCAAATTAAGAATGGGTTTTACACTTATGCAGCCTTGCTTGTTGGCCTTGGACTTGGAACCTATTATGAACAGGGTACCGCATTTTTTATTTTATTAACGGCTGCTTCTATATTCACTTTATTGCTTACAGTAGCATTAACATCAAAACTCGGCTCCAACAATTTACCGGCTTTATCACTCTCCTTTATTTTCAGTACATGGATCATCATCCTTGCTTCAAAAGAATTCAGTGCTATCGGTTTAACTCAACGTCATATTTATTGGGTAAATGATATGTATGCAAAAGGTGGAAAGCGATTGGTTGATTTCATCATGTCGATTGAAAATTATCCTATGCCCGATTATGTTGCAGGCTTCTTCCGTTCGATGAGTGCCATTCTTTTCCAGGTAAATATTTTTACCGGGATCATTTTAACGGCTGGCATTTTTGTTTTTTCAAGAATAGCATTTGTATTAATGATACTTGGTTATACCGTAGCATTCCTGTTTCAGCATACAATGGGTAGCGGAGAAGTGGTGAACTATTATAACCTGGGAACAAATTATATGCTGGTAGCCGTTGCTGTTGGTGGATTGTATTTAATTCCTTCTGTTCGTTCATTTTTATGGGCGGCTATCCTGGTGCCTGTATCTTATTTATTGGTGATCGGTTTAAGCAAAATAACGTTGACATGGGGTTTACCGGTATTCTCTCTCCCCTTCTGCATCGTTGTCATCCTGTTTCTCTACTGCTTAAGGTTACGGAATTTGCCGGGAAAACTTGCTGTTACACCTGTTCAGTATTTTTCTCCTGAAATAAATCTTTACCGTTACCGCAATGGAAAAGAAAGGCTGATGAACCGGTATTATTACCAATTACAACTTCCCTTTATGGGAGAATGGATGGTAAGCCAGGGATATGACGGCGATATGACACACAAAGCGGAATGGAGTAAGGCGCTTGATTTTGTAATCCTGGATGAACAAATGAAAACATTTTCATTGCCCGGTAATCAACCTGAACATTTTTATTGCTTCAATAAACCAGTATTAAGCCCCGGCGATGGTATCATCGAAGAAATTGTTGACCATGTAACAGATAATGAGATCGGAAAAAATAACACATCAGAGAACTGGGGCAATACGATCATTATTAAACATGCTGAAGGATTGTATTCCAAACTATCCCATCTTAAAAAGAATTCTGCTAAAGTGATCAAAGGTTCGTACGTAAGAAAGGGGGACATTCTTGCGCTTTGTGGAAATTCCGGCCGTTCGCCGGAGCCGCATCTTCATTTCCAGGTACAAACAACCCCGTATATTGGTTCTAAAACCATCAGTTACCCGATCTCCTATTTTAAAAGCAGGAAAGAAAATAAAAGCCTGCTCAATAATTTCACTGTACCGGCAGAAGGATCGTTCACAAGTAACGTTTTACCAGACACGCAATTGGTACAGGCTTTCAACCTGCAGCCAGGATTTTGTATGCTTGTAAATGCAAATGGATTTGAAGAAGAGGAATGGGAAGTTGTTACCAGTATCTACAATGAATCTTACCTCTACTGCAGGCAACACAATGCATACGCATACTTTATTAATAACGGAACTGTTTTTTATTTCAGCAATTACTTTGGCAGCAAAAGATCATTATTGTATCATTTTTATCTTGCTGCTTATAAAATTGTATTGAGTACGGATCTTAATGTTACGATCACTGATAATTATCCATTGAACGTACTTGGATTTCATCCACTCAGGTGGATACAGGACCTGATCGCTCCATTTCATATTTTCATTAAAATAAAATATGAAAGCAATAATAAATCAACTGCAACCATGTTAGGCAGTGGCGAAGTAACACTTGAAAGTAAAAGAATTAACCAATGGCTTTGGAGTAAAAAAGAAAAATCGAGCGCATCAATAACCATTAAAAACGGGGAGATCCAATCATTCAATTTTAAATCTGATTCTAAAAATATCCAGGCTTCATGCAAAAAAGAAAATTAATAACGCTTTTTATTTTATTGTTTCCTGTGCTAATATTAAAAGCGCAGAAAAAAATGAACTACGAGGAAGTAAATACAACGAGTTATGCCTTGTATGAAAAAGCTGACTGGAAAGCTTTGCTGCACTTTGGAAAAGAAGCGCTGGCTGATGGAGAAGATTTTGTATTACTCCGCTTGCGTATCGCTTACGCAGCATTTATGCTAAACAATTTTAGCGAAGCTCTTAAACATTATGATGCGGTTATTAAATCGGACAGGTACAATGAAACGGCCCATTATTATAGCTGGCTCTGCCTTGGTTATCTTAACAAAAGTGCACTTGCAGGCGCTCATGTAAAGTACTTTTCCAAAGAACACAAAGAAAAATTTCATCCAATAGCTTTTACCCGGACAGGTATTGAGGCTTCTTATAAATACACAGATTATACGCAAAGGGATCATTCATTTTATACCCGTTTCGACATCAGCAACCGCTGGGGCTGGAACATTCACATGGACCAGGCTTTCGCTATTTACAATCAAACGATCAACGAACCATTGCTGGTGTATGTAAAAGACAATAATAATATTAATGTTAATCAAAAGGAATATTACAATAAGCTATCGATTAACCTTGGCCGCCACTTGCAATTTAAAGCTGCCTATCATTATATCTATACCCCGTTCAATAATTTTACTTATCAAAATCATGCAGGCATGTTTGGCCTTCAATACTCCGGTAATTATTTTGATGTGCAGGCTGATGCAGTAATAGCACGCCTTGTTGATTCATCACAACAACAATATAATTTACAACTCGGCCTGTATCCATTGGGTAATTTAAATTTATACGGGTTTTCAACAGCAATGTTCAGGAACCGTAATGATAAATCCGGCTTTAATTTTAAGCAGGTAATTGGAGCGAAGCTTTTTAAAAATATATGGCTTGAGGGCAACGCAACATTTGGCACTTTCAGTAATCTTTTTGAGAACGATGCACTTTATTTATACAATGCTATTGATAAGAATAAACTAAAAGCCGGTGCAGCATTATATATTACTATTGGTAAAAAATGTACGGTACAGGCTTGCTACACTTTTGAAAAACGTGAATTCTATAACAGAACCATTACATTTAATCAACATTCAATTACAGGAGGTCTATCATGGAAATTTTAAAAAAGACAATGGCCATAGCAGTGATCATGCTTTCGGCCTTATTTGCAAACGCACAAAATCAGTCTGAACTCGAAAAAGCATTCAGCGATAGTTACACACAGGAGTATAATAAAAAGTATACTGAAGCCATTGCAACACTTTCAAAGTTGTATAGTACCGATAGCTATGAATTAAACCTCCGGCTCGGCTGGCTTTACTATGAAAATAAAAATTATACGCAGTCGCAAAACTTTTACCAGGTTGCGGTTAAGTTAAAGCCCTATGCCATTGAAGCAAAACTGGGGCTTGTAAAACCCCTGGCTGCATTAGAAAGCTGGGATAAAGTATTGCAACAATACGAAGATATCATTAAAATCGATCCACAGGAATACACGGCGAATTATTGGGCCGGTGTCATTCAATACAACAGGAAAAAATATGAAGCTGCATCAAAATTATTTGAGAAGATCGTAAATCTTTATCCATTTGATTATGACGCTAACCATATGTTGGCCTGGGCTTATTTGAATTTGGGCAAGAACAATGATGCAAAAATATTATTTGGGAAAGCCTTGCTGATGAGACCACAGGACCCATCGTGTTTGGAAGGACTTAGTAAGTTGAAATAGATTTTCTTTATTTCACACAAAGCCGCAAAGAAATGCAAAGGCCGCAAAGATTAATCTTTGCGGCCTTTGCATTTTATCTTAGCGCCTTTGCGTGAAATCTACTGATCAATTTTCAACGTTCAGAGGATATGTTGCAATAAAATTAATGGCAGCAGTCATATCATTGTGCAATACCCTATCCACTTCATTAAAGCTTACTGCTTTTCTGAATGCTGTAAGAATCTTTTCTAATCCCGGTGCAGTTTTTAGCGGCCTACGGAATTCAATGGCTTGTGCTGCATTGATCAGTTCAATCGCCAGTATCTTCTCTACATTATCAACCACTCTCTTGCATTTTGTTGCACCATTGGCGCCCATACTAACATGGTCTTCCTGGTTGTTACTCGAAGGAATAGAATCCACAGACGAAGGCGTACACAATTGTTTGTTCTCACTTACAATGCCGGCTGAAGTATATTGTGGTATCATCATTCCTGAATGCAAACCAGGATTTTTTACAAGGAACAAAGGAAGACCACGTTGCCCGCTGATCAACTGGTAAGTTCTTCTTTCAGAAATACTTCCAAGCTCTGCCATGGCAATCGATAAAAAATCCAATCCTAACGCCAATGGCTGGCCGTGGAAATTACCGCCGCTTACAATAATATCTTCATCAGGAAAAACATTTGGATTGTCTGTAACGGAATTGATCTCTTTGATAAAAATACTTTTTACATAATCAACTGTATCCTGTGTAGCGCCATGCACCTGTGGAATACAGCGGAAAGAATATGCATCCTGTACCTGTGACTTTTTTTGCGTCGCAATTTCACTTCCTGCCAGTAATTCACGCATGGTTGCGGCCACACTCACCTGGCCTGCGTGTGAACGAACCCTGTGTATGTGCTCATTGAAAGGAGAAACTATGCAATCAAATCCATCGAAACTTAATGCAGCAATTATATTCGCCCATTGAATCAGTCTTTCAGCTTTAACAAGGCAATACATTCCATAAGAACTCATAAACTGTGTGCCATTGATCAATGCAAGTCCTTCTTTGCTTTGCAATGATATCGGCTGCCAGTTCAGTTTTTTTAATGCATCAGCAGCCGGCATTTTCTTCCCTTCAAAATAAACTTCACCCATACCGATCAGTGGTAAACACAAATGACTCAATGGTGCCAGATCACCGGAAGCACCCAATGAACCTTGTGTATATATAACAGGCAATACATCGTTGTTATGCATGTCCATCAAACGGTTCACCGTATCTGCCTGCACACCCGAGTGCCCATAGCTCAATGATTTTATTTTCAGCGCCAGCATTAATTTCACGATCGCATGTGGCACTTCCTCTCCCAACCCACATGCATGCGACATTAAAAGATTCACCTGCAGTTCGGTTAATTGTTCTTTATTTATTTCTACATTTTGTAAAAAACCAAAACCTGTATTGATGCCATATATGAGTGCATCATGGTTTTCCATTTTCTTATCCAGGTATTCACGACATTTTACAATGCGTTCATGTGCATCAAAACTTATCGAAACCATTTGCCCGTATGCAAGCAGGTTTTTTATTTGTTGGAAATCAGTATGGCTTTTGTCTAAGGGTAAATAGTTGTAACTCATGCAGCAATCCTAAAAGGCAGTTTAGTGTTGTAGTTAAAAAATCGTTTCTTTTCAAAAGTAAGTGAAATTTGGAAATTTGCTGATTTGGAAATCTGGAAATTGAATTCACTAAATTTGATGCTGTCAATTTCCAAATCACCAAATTGAAATCGTTTTCAGTATGAGTTTACTTGCACTAGCTATCGCACCGGGAATTGCTATCTGCCTCTTCATCTATTTTAAGGACAGGTATAATAAAGAACCAATCCTTTGGCTGATCCTGTGTTTTATACTTGGAATGCTTAGTACCATACCTGCTATTGTTTCAGAAGCATTATTGACCACGCCTACCGGGCAACAATTTGGGGAAGGGGTCATCGGTACTGCAGTATTATCATTTATTGTAATTGCACTTAGTGAAGAATTGAGTAAGTTCATCGTACTGCGTTATGCTGCATTTAATCGAAAATCCTTTGACGATCCTTTTGATGGTATCGTTTATTCGGTGGTGATCAGTATGGGATTTGCCACACTTGAAAACATTGCTTATGTATTTCAGCATGGATTTGCCACCGGTATATTGAGAATGTTTTTATCTGTACCTGCACATGCAACTTTTGGAGTATTGATGGGTTATTATGCAGGGCTCGCCAAATTTAACCCGGCAAAAAAAAGATCATATTTATTCCTGGGGGTTTTGTGGGCAGTCATATTCCATGGTACATTTGATTTCTTTTTGTTTGTAGGAAAAGACTGGATGCATTTTGTTGGGGCATTGGTATCTTTCATTATCGCTTTAAAATTATCACGCCGTGCCATCAGGAAAAAACAGGCTTATTCAAAATTATATTTCGAGCAATCACCCAATGTAGAAAAGATAAATCATTCTTTATTTGATAATAACTAAATAGATTGATACGAATCTGAAATATAAAAATTCAGCAAAGATCTTTTGCAAATTAAAACCGATCCAAAAAGTAATGTAAAAAAATATCCTTCTAATTTTTTAAAGGATCAAATTATTTCCTCGTTATTTTATTTTGAAAAAAAATTATCATTAAAAAAAATAAAAAAAATAATTTTATTTTTAAAATTACTTCTCTACCTTCCACCTACCAAAGAAATCTTATCTCCATTGTTAATAGATGTCCCTCTTTAGGGTTACTGCAAGTGTTGTTTCAGGTACACACCTTGGATTTATTGTATATATAAAATTAGTTTCTGCCCCATAGTAGTACAGTTTTTGTTGTGTCCGTATTCAGTGTGAAAACTAATTTTTCTATTTCAAATACAGGGTCAAAAATTTTTACGGGTTAACGCATGCAAGGATAAGTTGAATTATCGTGCAGGCAGGTTTTTGCCAAAACCCGGATACAGGTTTACAGGATGACGCAAATCATTCTGCATGTAAACTTTTGTCCAAAACGAATCAAAACATTTAATATAATATGATTTAATCACTCACAAACAATCAAACTATGACAACATTTTTTTTATCCCGTATCAGGACATTAATCCTTGTATTGATCCTGTTTCATGTATCCTTACCTGCTATTTGTGGCGGGCCAGCAAATAAAAATAAAAAAACACCTAAAAGTACCAGTGCGTTTACAATAACACTCACGGATTATATGGAAAGTTCGCCTAGTGGTCTGATCCATGCAACCCCGGACGATCCTTATAATGATGATGAAGCATTTCACCAGGCACTTGCAGATGTACAGGCTCATATGGCTGATGGACCAGTTGTGTTAATAATCCCGGGGCCAAATACTCCTGGTGGCAAATGGCTTGTATGCAAAGAACAAATTGGAACAACAGGGCATCCATATTATTACGTGGAAAAGCTCTTTGAACTTACGGGTTGTGTAAATGGACTTGTCATTCGTGGAGAGTTGGGAGAGCAAAGAGTTTATCCTACAATACAGGTAGAGAAAAAAGCGCACATGGGTTTATTTGGTGTTTATGGTGAAAGCCCGCAGGATCTTGGTCTTGATCCGAATGAATGGAACATACTTTATGGAGGAGGTTGTTCACATATATTGGATTATATCGCTTTAAATAATTTGCCGGGGCCGGATCCAAGCCAAGGAATCGGTACTGAATGGAACTGTAGCGAAATCAGCATACGGACTTTTATTAGCAACAACATGCTTAGCGCCCCCAGTAACATATTCCGTTTTATAGACTGCGATAATATAGCGATGTATGATTTTAATATTGAGGGTTCCAGTGATGATATGGTCCTCGGTGGGCAATTTTCGACAGGCATCGCTCCCTACGAATTACAAAACCATGGGATTTTTGCAACAAACCTCACCAATTTTTCAATGAATAATATACATATATCTAAAATGGGTGGAGACGGGATTGATATTAGAAATGCTGTTCCCAATGCATCAGGTGGTCCAGACAATAATATCAAAATTGTGGATTGTTCTTTTAATGAAAATGGAAGGAATGGTGTTTCGTGGAATGGAGGAAATGGGTTTTATATGTATAATGTTACCTGCAATGGTAATGCAAATCCAAAACTTAAGATAAGAAGTAATCCGGGAGCCGGGATCGATATTGAACCAGAATCAAACAGTGACTATGGCGCTCCCCACAATGCATGTGTGAATGGTCATTTTGAGAATTGTCATTTTATGGATAACACGGGACATGGTATAGCTCTCTCTATTGACAGACCACGACCTAATAATCAAGCCTTTTATACTGCGGAATACACCGGTGGACATACATTTATAAATTGTGAAGCCGGTAATACTTCTAATACTAACGGAAGTGCGTGGGCACTACTTGCCTGGCAAAGGGATTGCGAATTTTATCATTGCCAGTTCTATGGTCTTACGTCTGCAGTATGGCATCCTTATGAAATTGGTGATACTATTCCTAATGGCCTTGAACAAGTATTTAAGTATTGCAAATTCACTGATTGTTATAACGGTAACCTGGTTCCATTTGCTTCAATTTTTACAACCGATATAGATTCAGAAAATGCCACAATGGAATATGATACTTTTAGCACTTATAATCCCGCCAGGTTATATGATGTATGGTGTGGTTATGAGTATACCGATGCACAACCTGCAAACCGTATGCATTTCAATAATTGCATTTTTACGAGATACAATTCAAATTTCGCTAGCACTGTTACGGGTAAGATAAGACGCAGCATTGTACAAAACTGTATATTCCGAACACATATATATAATCCCGGTCCTGCTTATACTTATCTTATAGAAATAACAGATCCGTCCAATCAATTTATCCCTGACTATCACGCAGAAGGCTGCGAGATGAAATGTGCCAGGACACCTGTTCCTGAAATATTTGCTACACCTCCTCCCAACCATCTTGGAGAGCCCATTTACCTATGTCCAGGTGAGGATGTTACAATTAGTGGAAATACGATTGGTGCAACATGGAGTGTTGTTGGCGGAACATCTCAATCCATCACAGTATCTCAGCCAGGTGACTACTATCTTACCTATGCAGATGAATGTGGAAGTACAACATCGAATCATTTTATTGTTATAACAAATTCGGCAACATCAACACCAACAATTTCCACCGGGGGACAGCCTACTACATTTTGCTTCGATCCTGATCATCCGGTAACATTAACGGCTACACTATCATTTTTTTATCAATGGTACCTGGACGGAAATCTTGTTTCCTCTGGAATTCATGAGCAAACATATGTTCCAACAATAAGTGGTAATTATACTGTAGAAGTAACAGGTAATTGTGGAAATGCAACATCAGATCCTGTGCTCATTACTATTAGTAATGATCCACCTGCTCAGCCAACCATTTCTCCCGCTGGCCCTGTAACAATTTGTAATGGACAACCGGTAACACTAACCTCATCATCTCCTACCGGAAATACCTGGTATCTGAATGGAACGGCTCTCGGTGTATCAACTCAATCATATACTACATCCAACGCCGGGAACTATACCGTTGTGGTAACAAATAGTTGTGGTGATTCAGACCCTTCTTCTGCAACATCAATAACAGTAAGTTCTGGTCCTGCAATCCCCACGATCTCTCCCGCCGGATCAGTAACGATCTGCAGTGGTCAATCAGCAGTATTAACTTCGTCATCGGCCACAGGAAATACATGGTACTTAAATGGAACCGCTCTCGGTGTAACAACACAATCCTACACTGCAAATGCTGCCGGAAATTATACAGTAACGGCTACGAATAGCTGTGGAACTTCTGCGCCTTCTTCAGCAACGATTGTAATTGTCAATACAATTCCTGCAGTTCCAACAATTTCTCCAGCGGGAGCAGTAGCAATCTGTGATGGACAATCTGTAGTATTAACATCTTCATCTTCCACAGGAAATACATGGTATTTAAATGGGACCGCTCTCGGCGTAACAACCCAAGCCTATACTGTGAGCGCTGCCGGAAATTATACAGTAACGGCTACAAATAGTTGCGGAACTTCCGCTGCGTCTTTGACTACAACTGTAACTGTGAATACAATTCCTGCAGTTCCAACAATTTCTCCCGCAGGATCAGTAACGATCTGTGATGGCCAGTCTGTAGTATTAACATCTTCATCTTCTACAGGAAATACATGGTATAATAATGGAACCGCCCTCGGCGTAACAACCCAATCCTACACTGCGAGCGCTGCGGGAAATTATACAGTAACAGCAACAAATACCTGCGGAACTTCTGCTGCGTCTTTGGCTACAACTGTGGCTGTAAATACAGTCCCTGCTGCCCCTACAATTTCACCGGCCGGATCAGTAGCGATCTGTGATGGCCAGTCAGTGGTATTAACTTCATCATCATCTACGGGAAATACGTGGTATAAAAATGGAACAGCTCTGGGTGTTACATCACAAACATATACTGCAACCACTGCCGGCAACTATACAGCAACGGCATCAAATACCTGTGGTGCCTCTACGCCTTCCCAGGCTACAACCGTAACTGTTAATTCAAACCCGGCAACGCCTACAATTTCTGCCGGCGGGCCAACAACATTTTGTACTCCCGGAACGGTTACACTTACATCATCATCATCATCCAATAACCAGTGGAGCCTTAATGGTACGAATATTCCAAATGCGGGAGGACAAACATATGTTGCAAATGCTTCCGGTATTTATACAGTAACAGTAACGAATAGCTCCAGTTGCCAGGCAACTTCTGCAGGAACAACAGTAACTGTTAAGCCGGCATTTGACGCAGGTACGATAAACGGACCGACTAATATTTGTCCTTTCATAAATGGTGCTGAAGCACTGTATACAAGTACTGCAATAAGCGCTTCTTCCTATTCATGGCAAATTGTAGGTACTACCGGAACAATAACTCCTGTACAACCAAATGAGGATAAAGCGAATGCCACTTTCTCATTACCACAAAATGCAGGATCAAGCATGGCTGTAAGGTTGTCTGTAACAAATGGATGTGGAAGTGGTACTACGGTTTTAAATAAATATCTGAATGATGATAAGCCTAACACACCGGCACCGATTGGTTTTTCACCTTCATCAAAAAACATGTGCAACTACCCCAACAGCAGCACGCTTGCTACGTTGACCATTACCAGTGACCCACTTGCTACTGGCTACTCATGGACAATTCCTGCAGGTGTAAATTATGTTCCTCCAAGTGGCCCCCCTACTGCAGGCCCGGCTACCCTTGATGGTGCAGGCCTTCTTATGATACAGGTATGGTTCGACAATTCAGCTACCAGCCCCTGCGATATATATGCTTTTGCCTACAATCCATGCGGCGTTAAAAATGGACGCAAAATTAGTTATACCAAGAGCGGGAGTTGCCCCGGCGCCCGTATGTCAAACCTGGCTTATGTAGCTGGTGAAAGTGCAGAAACCTCCATCTATCCCAACCCATCTAACGGAGATTTCAAAATTCTGCTTGGTAATAAGAAATCAGTTTCGAATGTTCTTGTAACCGTTACTGACCAGTTTGGAGAAACTGTTTATAAAGCAAATGAAAAATGTAATGCTGGTATCATTACATTAAAACTTAAAAATAAATTTGCCAGCGGTGTATATACCGTAACCTGTATTGTAAATGGCGAGAAGACAATAAAGAAAATTGTTATCAGCAAGTAGTTAATCAATCATCCGTACAATACGATCCCATTATCAAATTGATAATGGGATCTTTGTTTAAGAGCAGGAAAGAAAACATGAATAAGAAAATACTGTAACATTGTATTACATTATTCAAAATTCAACTGGTACATCGTATCAAAAAAAGCATGAAAAAGACATTCCTGATTATTATAACCTGCCTGCTGGTTAATTCTCTTAGCGCACAATCCGTAAAAACCCTTGCCTCCGGCACTAAAATTTCTTTTCGTGGTCTCAGTGTTGTAGATGACAAAACGGTATGGGTTAGTGGCAGTAGCGGAACTGTAGGTTTATCAGTTGATAGCGGCAATACCTGGAAATGGATAAAGGTTCCGAACTATGAAAAAACGGAGTTCAGGGATATTGAAGCATTTGATGAAAAGACAGCCATCATCATGGGCATTGATACCCCTGCCTATATTTTAAAAACATCCGACGGAGGGGATAGCTGGAGAACTGTTTTTAAAGATCATACAACAGGGATGTTCCTCGATGCGATGGAATTCTGGAACGACAGAAGCGGTATCGTTATCGGCGACCCGATGGGCGGCAGGTTCTTTATTGCAAGAACATTTGATGGCGGTAATTCATGGCGTGGCATACCTGAAAACAACAGGCCCATTGCAGATAGTGGCGAGGCATGCTTTGCAAGCAGTGGTACCAATATCCGTAAGCTCAACCAGGAAGAAGCAGTATTTATAAGTGGAGGAACATCTTCTCATCTTTTTATAAGAGATAAAAAAATAAACATCCCCATTGTACAGGGAACAGAAACTACAGGAGCGAATTCCATTGCTGTGAAGGATAGTAAAACTATGATGATCGTTGGCGGAGATTTTAAAACAAAAGATTCTACTTTTAAAAACTGTATCATTACCAATGATGCCGGTAACACATGGACACAACCAATCATTGCGCCACATGGCTACAGGAGTTGTATTGAATGGCTGAATAAAACAAACTGGATAAGCTGTGGATTGAATGGTGTTGATTACACTACTGATGATGGAAAGACCTTTTCGTGGATCAGTAAGGATTCATATCATGTTTGTCGTAAGGCGAAGAAAGGAAATGCAGTATATTTTGCAGGAGCGGGTGGAAGGATAGGCAGGCTGATCTTATCGAAGGATCAATAAATATAAAATGTAAAATATTGAATGTAAAATGCAAAAGTGAGTACAGTGCATTTCACTTTTACATTTTATATTTTACATTCAATATTTCACATTTGGTATTTTAGATTTTCTACTTTTTAAACATGAAATAAACCGCTCCTATCAACAACCCAAAACTCACTAAGTATTTCCAATGAAAAGGTTCTTTTAAATAGAACAATGCAAACAATGCAAATACCACAAGCGTAATTACCTCCTGCGTGATCTTTAACTGGTAACCACTAAAACCATTTGCATAGCCGATCCTGTTTGCCGGCACCATAAAACAATATTCAAAAAAAGCAATGCCCCAGCTTATCAGGATAAGTTTCCAGATAGGAAGATTTGTATTTTTTAAGTTGCCGTACCAGGCGAAGGTCATGAAGATGTTGGAAGTGGTGAGGAGCAGAATGGTTTTAAGCATATGAGAGAATTAAAAATTATGAATTAAAAATTAAAATTAGCCCGTTAGTCTCTAAAAAGTATTTAGCTACTTTGAAATATAGTAACATTTTTTTTCACCGCAGAGAACAAGAGAAGCTGAGTCTACGCGGAGAATCTCTGCGTAAACTCTTTTTGCTCTTGTTCTCTGCGGTAAAACATCAGTCTCACTTATTAAAAAAAGCCCAGCAGTTACGCCAGGCTTCTCAAATTTATTAGTGTAATTCGTGTAATTCGTGTTTTAAAATTCGTGTTTCCAAAAAATTAATTACTTAAACTTCTAAAATCCACCGGCACCAACTTACTCACCCCTGCTTCCTGCATCGTAACACCATAGATCACATCAACCGCACTCATCGTCATTTTATTATGGGTAACAATGATGAACTGTGAATTCTCACTGAACTGCTTGATCATATTGGTAAACTTACCAACGTTGGCATCATCAAGTGGTGCATCAACCTCATCCAATATACAGAAAGGCGCTGGCTTGATAAGATAGATCGCAAACAACAATGCTGTTGCCGTAAGCGTTTTCTCTCCCCCACTCAACTGGCCAATGCTGCTTGGGCGTTTTCCTTTTGGTTTTGCAATGATGTCGATACCTGTTTCTGCAAGGTTTTCGGGATCTACCAATACCATGTCTGCAGTATCTTCTTCTGTAAACAATGCTTTAAATACCCGCTGGAAGTTTTCTCTTGTCCTGTTGAATGTATCAAGGAATTGCTGGTTGGCAGTTGCTTCCACTTCCTGTATGGTTTGCATGAGGCTATCCTTCGCCGTTACCAGGTCGTTCTTTTGTTCTAAAATGAACTCATAACGTTTCTTCATTTCGGTATAAGCCTCAATAGCAGTTGGATTCACTTCTCCCATATTTTCCAAACGCTTGCGCATGCGTTCGTTCTTTTCCTGCAATTCTTCTAATGGCGTATCGCCTGTTCTTGGCTCATCGATGATCGCATCAAGATCTACTTTAAACTCAACACTTAGCCTTTCCTTCATTCCGGCAAGTTGTAATTTAAGTTCAGTAAGTTTATCTTTTATTTCAGTTAATAAATGATCGATACCTTCTTTCGATCTTTGTTTAAGCCTCAATGCACTTTCTTTCTCTGTAAGTACATTCCTTATATTGTAATATTCCTGGTCTGCATCATTTAGTTTCTTTTCCTCATCTTCTTTGCTATGAAGCATGCTTACCAATAAGCTTTCAACCTCATGAAGCATCGCGGCTGTTTCTTCAATATTCTCCAACACTTCTTTTTGTTGCACGCCACTTTCTTCCATCTGTACATTCAGATCGTTCAATTGGTTCGTCTTAAATTCAAGTTCCTGTTTTATAGAAACGATCTTACTTTGCTGCCTGGTAAACTGCAGGTTACCTTCATTGAATTTGTTTGTTGCCTTATTGTATTCTTCTTCAGCAGCAGTGTAATCCATTTCAATTGCTTGCAACCTATTGGCAAGTTCTTCCATCTGGAAATTGAATTTTTCCAGGTCATTTCTTGTTGCAGCAATACCATCGTGTGTATTTTCCAATTGCACTTGCAGGTCTTCTACCCTACTGCTGCTCGTTGTTTCAAGATGATGCAGGTTCTCAATTTTATTTTGCAAAGAGAATACAAGGTTTGTAAGCTGGTTAATATCCTGCTGTGTTTGTTTGATGGTATTTTCTTTCAGCTGGTTATTATACGTGATTACTTCGTTGTGCTTTTTTTGTATTTCTTCTTTTAGTTCAGTTACAATTTTATTTTGTTCGCTGATCTCTTTAGCAAGTTTTTCCAGGTTCTTTGCACGACCTATTTTTTTGCCTTCGAATAAACCAACACTTCCACCTGTGAGTGAATACTTCCCTTTAACGTATTTACCTGTTTTTTCTAAAACCACAGAACCATTGCTGTCTTTCAATGCTTCTTCATCTTCGGCAATGAATACATTGCCCAATAAATGTTGTGCAAGTTTTGCATACTGCGGATCTATTTCAACTACATCAAGTGCAGGTAGCGTTCCCGCTGGCTGATGTGTTGCTTCAACGCCATTGAATTTATCAAGCAGGAAGAAATTAGCTTTTCCTTTTTTATTGTCATCCAGTAAATGAACAGCCTGTAAACCTTCCTGCAGATCGTTTACAACATAATAGTTCAGGTAAGGCTCCAGTACATTTTCTACTGCGGCCCTGTATTGTTCTTTTACATAAATGATATCTGATAGTAAAGGAGCATTATGGTTCCAGGCTGTGTTCTTATGAAGAAACTTTACGCTTTCAGGATAACCTTCCATTGAATCAACAAGACTCTTGATCAGGTCGTGTTCATTCTTCTTTGCATCAAGCTTGCGGCTTTCGTCTGCAAGACTGTTGCGAAGCCCTTCCATCATGTTCTGCGTTTGCAGGATCTGCTCTTTGGTGAATTCATGTTGCTGTTGCAACTGTTCAAGATCTGTTTGCTTTTGTGTAAGCTCTTCTTCTTTTATTTTCTTTTCTTCTTCCAGTTGTTTTAACTGTGCCTGGCGATGTGATTTTTCTTCCTGTATCTGTGCGATCGTTCTTTGTAAATTCTGAATAGATGTATCAGCAACAGCTACTTTCTTTTCAGCTTCAAACTGGTTGCGTTGAATGGCCTGGTTCTCTTTGCGAAGCATATCAATGCTGCTTCTCTTATCATCAAAAATGCGGCGCTTGTCTTCTACTGCCCCCTGAAGTTCCTGTAATTTATTTTCGAGTTGTTCAAGTTTCTGTTGTTCATCATTGATCTGGTTGCCTGTAAAGCTGATGCTTTCTTCCAGGCCTTTTAACTGGCCGGCTGCTTTCTGTAAAAAATCCTGTAAGCTTCCCTGGCGTTCTTTTAAATGTTGCAGGCGCTGAGCGCTAAGGCTTTTTTCATTTTCCTTGTTGCGCACACGATCAAGCATATCATTGTATGCATGCTGCATTTGTTGTAAGGCTTTTTCCTTTTCTACAAATGCAAGTTTTTCTTTTTCAAGTGCTGCATCTTCTTTGGCTATTTCTGTTTCCAGTTCAATACGTTTATCAACTTCCTGCTGTTGCTGTTGGTTAAGATCGCGATATGTGATGTTGAAACCTTCCAGTGCAGCTTTTGCCAGTTCAATACTAACCTCTTTATAATCTTTCTTGATCTCGAAATATTTTTCAGCTTTCTTTGCCTGGCTCTCGAGGCTTTTTAACTGGTTATTGATCTCGAACAAAAGATCTTCGATACGTGCAAGATCCTGTTCAGTAGCATCGAGTTTTAATTTGGCTTCTTTCTTTCTTGTTTTGTAGATGGTGATACCTGCAGCCTGTTCAAGCATTTTGCGACGACTGTTCTCTTTGTCTTTGATGATATCATCCACCATGCCCAATTCGATGATGGCATAACTGTCGGTACTAACACCGGTATCCATGAATAAATTATGGATATCCTTTAAACGGCAGGCAACGTCATTGAGGCGGTATTCACTTTCACCACTTTTGTAATATTTACGTGTAACCGTAACCGTGTTGAACTCGGTTGGCAACAGGTTCTTTGTATTTTCGAAAGTAAGACTCACTTCTGCCAGGCCACTTGCACTACGGCTCTTGCTGCCGTTGAATACAAGGCTCTCCAGGTTCTCACTACGCAGGTTGCTGATCTTATGCTCCCCGATCACCCAGCGAATGCTGTCGATGATATTGCTTTTCCCGCAACCATTGGGGCCAATAACACCTGTAATTCCTTCATCGAAGTTCAATACGGTCTTATCAGCAAAACTTTTAAATCCTTTGATTTCTAAACTCTTTAAACGCACGTGTATTAAATTTAATAAGGCGGCAAACCTACATGAAAATGATTGATTTTATAAGGGCTGTTGAAAATGAGTGGATATCCCCATATTCAAAAAATAAATGCTATGTTCCGGGTAGCGGATAAATAGTGTTTTCCTCACTGGTAAATATACTTGAATACCGCCGAACAATAACCCCCTCAGGGGTGGATGATCTCTAAATTATACACAGTTTTTTCACAGTTTTATTATATACTTCCAATACATTTGATAACTTTAATACAGGTAAATCATTCTTCATCATAATAAAAAATAAGCGTATGGAAACTTTAGTGAAAGAAAAATGGGTTATTGATCCCTCTCATACTGAAATTGGTTTCAAAATAAAACACCTGATGATCAGTAATATAAAAGGAACTTTTAATGAATTTGAAGCAAGTATTTATACAACGGGAGACAATTTTATGACTGCCGAAGTGGATTGCGTGATCAATGTTGCTTCAGTGGATACCAATGATGCCGAACGGGATAAACATTTAAGAAGCGCCGATTTTTTTGACGCAGAAAGATTTCCTCAAATATCTTTTGTGAATAATACGGTGGAGAATGTAGATAAAGATGGTAGTTATGAATTGTGGGGCGACCTTACCATTAAGGGAATTGCAAAAAGAATAAAGCTGGACGTTGAATTTGGTGGCGTAGTAAAAGATCCATGGGGAAATGAAAAAGCAATATTCACGATCAATGGAAAAGTAAACCGTAAAGACTGGGGCCTTAACTGGAACGCTGTGCTTGAAACCGGCGGCATATTGGTGGGCGAAGATGTGAGGATCAGTTGTGAGGTGCAGTTGAAACGTAGTGCCTAAAATGCAGGATGTCAGATGTCAGAAATCAGATGTCAGCCGGCTTACAATTATTGGAAAAACTCCATCTTATAAAATCTCTTCTAAAGCTGATTTCTGATATCTGATCTCTGATGTCCGACAGCAAAATAAAATAATCTAATGAAACGATACTTAACAGGCTTACTCCTGTTGTCGATTAGCACCACGGTCACAGCACAGCAGAAAGCAATCACACAGGCAATCATCAGCACAACAACAAATGTTATCGCACCCGAAGATGAGGATCAAAATAATACCAATGCCGGTGGCGGCAGGATGAATTTTGCAACCATGATGGATGGAGAAATGAAATCTACCACCTGGGTCAAGAATGACATGGTAAAAACATTGTTGAAATCGGATGTGATAAAGTCTACCATCATTCGCAACAATGCAACCAGGATCACCACTACCCTCATGGAAGTAATGGGCAACAAGTGGGCATTCAGCGCCAGTGATTCAGAACAGGTAGAAGCAAGAAGAAAAATGGACAGCACCCTGCAAAGCAGGAGAAAAACAGATTCAGGTGCAACAACACAACAGCATACAGAACCCAAGGTTGAGATTGCGGATGCAGGTGAAACAAAAAAAATAGCAGGTTATGCTTGTAAGAAAGTATGGGTCATTTCAACACGTTTCCTTGGCGTAAAAGATTCGGTAGCGGCATGGTATACTCCAGACATAAAAATACAAAACGTTTCCTCTACTGGCGGATTAAGTGGTCTTGGCAATATGGGGGCTGTAGGCGGACTCGATAAGATCGATGGCTTTGTAATGCGGTATGAATTTAATATGCGCCGCAACAGAAAAGTGGAAGTAGAAGTAACAAAAATTGATACAGGAAAAGAAATAGAAGACAAAGAATTTGATATCCCGAAAGGTTTTGAAATAAAATCGATGAAGGAAATACAAAGCATGTTTGGGGGAAGAGGAATGCCGGGGATGAGACCGAATTGATGTATGATCTAAGATGTATGATCTAAGATTTATTTTATAAAAAGGAAGTCCCCGATATAAACCGGGGACTTTCTTTTTGTAAAAGCTATTTCAATTATTTATTCTTTTTCCAAATCTTAGATCTTAGATCATACATCTTAGATTTTTACAACTTGTCAGCCGCTTTATTCTTCGCCTCATACTCCGCAACCTTCGCCTTATTACCCTTAGCTCCGTACATCTCACTTAAATGATCAAGCATGATCTTGTAATTTGCCTTTTGAAGCGATGTTAATTTGGGTTTTGATTCAAAATATTTTGCTGCTTTATCGGCATACGTGATCGTTAAATCCATTCTTGTATTTGCCTGTGCTTTCAGATCGTTTCTCTTTTTTACATCTTCTGGTTTGGTTCCTTTAATTAAGTTGGAAGCATTCAACATATCTGCAGCCGTATTGAACAAATGGTTGGTCATGAGTACAGTTGC
Organism: Ferruginibacter sp.; assembly: GCA_047601875.1. Lineage (GTDB taxonomy): Bacteria > Bacteroidota > Bacteroidia > Chitinophagales > Chitinophagaceae > Ferruginibacter. Next base: position 5,853,197 of record JASGIL010000001.1, read on the forward strand.
ATCAATAGCTGTATCAGCTTCGATAGCAATTTTCAAAACAGATTGTAATTTTTCGCTTCCTGCAATCGCTTCAGGGGTACGTGAATCTTTTTTAATAAGGTTATTGTATAACTCTACAGAATAGCCGTAAGCAAGGTCATAATTAGCAGGATTCTTCTTCAGCATCTCATCATATTTTGCGTACAGGCCCAATGTATCTTTCTTATCGGCAAGTGCCTTTAACTCAAAATTTGTCCAGAAGGGATCATTGGGATAAAGCTTCTGTCCCTTTTCAAGCATGACCTGCAAAGAAAGTTTGTCGTCTTTCTTACTATAGTAATCAACCAGGTATTCATAAATACCTTCATTGTCCTTACCTGCAACATTTGCATCAGCCAGTTTTTTATAAAAAACTACGCTTTCATCTATCTTTTTTGCATTGGTAGCAGCCAGGGCGGTATTTAACACCAGGGCCGTATCCAAAGGATACAATTTTGCTTCTGTATAGGTGTATTTTTTATTGAGGGTATAATCCTTTACTTCATTGGCTTTCTTAAAAGAAAGATAGGCAGCCTCATAGTTTTTTGCATTGAATTGTTTGGCACCCAGGTCATAAAACCCGACATACAGGTTTAGGTAAGATCCCCATCCTTCCAGCGTAAGCCACAGATCTTTTGAATCGAGTGTCTGATTTTTTTTGAATGCTTCGTAAGCTTCATTTTTTAAATTGTAAACGTCTGCTTCTGGTGTATCTGATTCAGATGAAAGCCCAAGGTACACCCTCCCTTTCAGGTACCATGCTTTTGCATCATTCGCATTTTTTGCCGAGGAAAGGAATTTATCAATATCAGTTCTCGCTTCTTTAAACTGCGCTTTATTTATTTTTTCCTGGATATCATCCAAATCCTGCGCACGTGTAGCCAGGCCAATAAAACTAACAAGGATCACAAAACAAATTCTTTTCATATTATATTAATTTTAAGTCGCCAAAGATATTTGTTTCTGGAGGATAAAATTGCATTTTAACCTTGTTTTATTTCACACACATTATCTATTTCTCACAGATTTAAGATGATTAAATACACGCAGATCAAAGAAGAAATATTTCGTATTTGCTGAATTAAATATCCTTTGTCCCTTTTGTTTTATGTTTGCGTCTTTGCGTGAAATTAAAACTTCGGCCTCACGCAAAAACGCAAAGAATCGCAAAGACACGAAGCCTGGTATACTTTAAATCTTCTTTGATCTTCGTCATAATCCGCTTAAATCTGCGGGGATATGTATTTGTCGCCTTTGTTTCCCTAATTTTGAAAGTTGTTACATTCAACAATCATTAAGTTTGATCAGCCAGCATTCCATACAACAGATACAGAGTCGCATTGATATTATCGACATCATTGGTTCCTATGTAAAACTTAAAAAAAGGGGTACCAATTACCTTGGCCTGTGTCCTTTTCATAATGAAAAAAGTCCTTCATTCACGGTATCGCCGGTAAAAGAGATCTATAAATGTTTTGGTTGCGGAAAAAGCGGCAATTCCATTGGCTTTTTAATGGAACATGAAAAACTTAGCTATACCGAAGCGCTGCGCTGGCTTGCCAATAAATACAATATAGAACTGGAGGAGACGGAAACAAGCCCTGCATTTAAAATTCAGCAACAGGCAGCAGACAGTTTATACATTATCAACAATTTTGCAAAGGATTTTTTTTCAAATGCACTTTTTAATACAGATGAAGGAACCGATGTAGCACTTGCCTATCTTAAACAAAGAGGATTCAGGGAGGACATCATCAAAAAATTCCAGCTGGGGTTCAATCCTTCTTCCGGAGATGAACTTGCAAAAGCGGCCATTGCCGCACAATACAGTAAAGAATTTCTTTTAAAGAGCGGGCTCGTTGTTGAACGGGATGAAAGATTAAGGGATAATTACCGTGGCAGGATCATCTTCCCCATTCACAACCAGGGTGGAAAAATATTGGGTTTTGGTGCAAGGATCATCAAATCAAATGACAAGGCCCCAAAATACATCAACACACCAGAAAATGAGATCTATGTAAAAAGTAAAATTTTATACGGTTCTTATTTTGCAAGAATGGCCATCGACCGTGCCGATGAATGCCTGTTGGTAGAAGGTTATACCGATGTGGTGAGCCTGCACCAGGCGGGAATTGAAAATGTTGTTGCAAGTGGTGGTACATCATTAACGATCGAGCAATTAAGGCTGATAAAAAAATACACAAACAACCTTACGATCATTTATGATGGTGACAGCGCAGGTATCAAAGCGGCGCTCCGCGGGCTTGATCTTGCATTGGAAGAAAGCCTGAATGTAAAGCTGGTATTGATACCTGATAAAGAAGATCCGGATAGTTATGTAAACAAGATCGGGGCTGCTGCTTTTTTAGAATTTATAAAAGCTGAGAAAAAAGACTTCATCCTGTTCCAGCTGGAAGTTGCATTAAAGGATGCAGGCAATGACAGCAATAAAAAAGCGGCCATTGTAAACCAGGTTGCTGAAACGATCTCTAAAATAAATAAGACAGCAGAATTTACAAGAAGGCAGGATTATGTGAAACAGGTGTCTGAAATTTTGCGAATAGAAGAGACCGGGCTCAACGCTCTTGTAAATAAATTCATCAGGGATAAGATCGCAAAAGATGGAAACGCTACCCTACCCGATCCAATCAATATCGAAAGCGGCCAGGCCCCACCGTCAGAACCCGACGAAGCCTTTAATCTTTTTAATAAAGATGAGATACATGAACAGGCGCTTGTAAGGAGCCTGATCGAATTTGGCCTGAAAGACTGGGATGAAGAACAAAAAGTAGCAGCTTATCTTTTTACACAGATAGAAGAAAATGATCTTGATAAAATGCTCGACAACAAAATGCTTGTCAGCATCATTGAAACATACAAGAAATGGTATGATGAAGGTTTGGAACCAACGGAAAAAAATTTCCTGTATGGCGAGGATCAGCAAATGAATGCGATCATCATCAACCTGATGGAACAAAATACCGAGATCAGCCCCAACTGGAAAGAACATTACGAAGGACATATTGCCACCCGTGAGGAACTGTTTAAAGAAGAGGTAACATCTACACTCAATTACCTCAAACTAAGAAAAATAAAAAGGCTGATCGTAGAAAACCAGCAGGATCTTGAAAAAGCAACGGACCCGGAAGAGCAACTCATCTATATGCAAACGCATCAGCATTTGAAAGAGATGGAGATCGAGATCACGAGGAAAACGGGAACTGTGATCTACAAGTGAGTTATACTTTGCAGGTTCTTCAATAATGTTGATCTATTCCAATCTCTTCTTTTAAGAAACAACCTCTTGAATTTTTCTTTATTCAAAACTTATTTAAAGGAATTGCATTTGAACATTGAATATTTATAGATGCAATGCCTGAAGAGATCGCATTGATTAAAACCCGATGGAATACCATGTCGTATTCCAATGCAGCCCGCCTACAAAATTTGCATATGGGATCTGGTAACTCAGGTTGCCGTTATTCACGGCCCCAGCAGCAACATATGGATCAGTGCCTGTAATATAATACGGGAATGGATCGTTGACAATAAGCACCAGGTCGAGACCTAAAAAATAATAACCGACGATCAAAGCTACGTGTTGAGAATTTCCAGGAAGAACAAATTGCGCACCCGGATTAATGCCTGATATAACGGGTCGTTTGTTATCCAATTCTGAAATAAGGAGATTAGCGTCTAAATAATTGGTTACAAATTGGCTCTTTAGTGAATTATTGGTCTCGTATATGTTCCTGCACGCGACTTTTGGATAAGCCGTCAGCATATAACTTATCGTTTGTGCATCACCGGCAGGCCTCACGCAATTACCACAATTCTGGTTGCATGCATCACAGGCCCCATTCTTTGAATATCCAACCGCACCAACGATGCCACATTGATAATCGCCACCGGGGTTTACATTCGGTAACTCGTAATATTTAAACACCATTTCTGCTACAGCCAGCCAGCACCAAACTTCAGTTTCCTGCATTACCGGTGATATATACAGGTTAGCTGGATTGGGATTGCCACATTGTGCAACAACGCCATCGTAAGTACACGAACATCTGTCATCGATATCAGCATCTGCATTATAATTTGTTGCAGATGGATTTTTACAACCGGTTATTTTATGGCAAGATGACAACAAGAAAAAAGAAAAGCAAACAACCGGTATCATTAAAAGTACTCTTAGGTTTCGCATGATAGATCTTAATTTAGTTAGTAGATTTTCTAAATATTCTGCAAAGAAATTTACTACGCAAAGAAGCGAATATATTTTTATGATAAAAGGGTGTTTTCCCCCTTTTTCAGGCCGTGTATTAACACATTCTTTTTGTTAATGATCCAGGCACAATATTCAATGCTCAACATGTCACATATGTGATCCCGATAAATATTAAACTTAGGTTAAGCGGAATATTACCAAACTCTTTAAGATGAATGACCCGGGTTTAAAAGAGTCCATAATAAAATCTTATCCGCCTGTAAATAACCTTCGCCTCTTATCAATCAGGCAAAGCATAACTGTTTATTTGAACTTATATTCAATAAACACTTATTTCATGAATAAAAGAATTACTTATATCCGTTGTATTTGTTTTATTGCAACATTTATTTTTTATACGCTGCTGATACCTGCATACCTTTTTGCACAATCAGAAAACAAAACAGTACCACTAATCGAATTAAAAGGAAATGATCATGAACGGGGATTGCAACATGGCAAACAGCTTAAAAAAGAAATTGCGGAAGTATATGCCAAATGGAAAGAAAATATGAAAGCATCTTTGAATGCTGATCCTGATTCAACGATCGCTGCTTTTTTAAAAGCTACAGATTTTGAACCCATAACACGTAAATATATTCCCGGTATATTGGATGAGTTGCACGGCATCGCAGAAGGGAGTGGCCAAAAATTCAGCGATGTATTTGCTTTTCAGCTGGTAGATGAATTCTGGATATACCTCGATAAACAATTCAATACGAATAAACATCATTGCAGCGGAGTTGGTGTGCCGGCAACAAACAATCATCCTGCATACATTGCACAAAACGTGGACCTGGAAAGTTATATGAATGGCTACCAGGTATTGTTACATATTCCCCCCGGCAAAAATATGCCAGAACAATATATCGTTAGTTGTGCCGGCCTTGTTGCATTGAGTGGCATGAATGACAAAGGCATCGGGCTATGCCTCAATTCATTGATGGAACTACAGGCTTCTACAGATGGCCTGCCGGTTGCGTTTATCATTCGTGCAGTCTTAAATAAAAAGAATGGCAACGAAGCATTATCATTTTTACAAAATGTAAAACATGCATCCGGCCAAAACTATATCGTTGGCATTGCCGATAGTGTTTACGATTTTGAAGCATCTGCAAACAAAGTAATTCGTTTTTTTACCAATAAAAACAATTCCGTTGTTTATCATACAAACCATGCACTGGTAAATCATGATGTGAAGGATTGGTATAAAAGTTATCATGAGAAAGTATTGACAGGCGAAACAAAAAACAGGAACAGTGAAGTTCGCTTTGCTTCACTGGAAGATCGTTTCAATAAACAACCATCAGACATTTCAACGGATCTTATTAAAACAACTTTGCGTTCAAAGGACGATGAAAGAAATCCTGTATGCAGAGCCTACAGGGGAACACGATATGGTTTTACGTTTAGCTCAGTTGTTTATACACTGGGAGGAAAAAGATCGGTTCAGTTAACTTATGGATCGCCTGATCAATCTGAATACAATGAATACTTTTTTGAATTCTGAGTTATGTGTTCTGAGTTTTGAATTGATTCTCTTGACTTCTTGCTATTTAAGTAAAATGTTCATTTTATTAGAATTGAAACAATTTAGAAATATTCAATTCTCAACATACAATGTTCAGTATTCATCAGAATCGTAAATATGTTACATCGTTGAGGATTGAATATTTTATATTGAATATTTATTTGATTACCGGGAGCCTGTTATTTTTTTAATTTTCATATACTTAGCGTATGAAAACAAAATCTACCCTCACTGTTTTTTTATTCCTACTTCTATTTATTGCATGTAATAAAAAAGGACAACATCGAAACCATTTATGTTCCTGAGTATTTAAAGCAAATACTTCCTTATCATGAAGGGCAAAGCGTTAGTTATTTAAGTAGCGGTGGCGGAACCATTGACGCCGTAGTTAAAATAAATTCTTATTATTCTACTGTAGCAGCATGTGCTTCCTGTGAAATGCACAGGGAAGAAGCAATTGAATATACTTTTAATGTAGCTAATGTTTATAACCCCTTTGTAAGAATAGGTATAGACAACCGCCCGAATATATTCATGACGATATTTTCACCTGCACATGATTACAAAACCGGAAGTGGATTTGATTTTTTAACCGAAACAAATATTGCACAACCAATTTCCAACGGCCCCAGACAAACATGCCATGCCAGTATGGTATTAAATGGAAAAACTTATAATAATGTATTAGAGATCCTGAACGGATCAGATCCTGGTACACTCTCAAGAGCATATTATACCGTTGACAAGGGGCTTATCGGTTTTTCTTACTCTGGTGGAGGATATATTTATACACTTGTAGAATAATTCTGCAAGAATAAAAATTCAAATACTGTAAGTTCTTTATGAAAAAAAATATTCAATGCTCAACAGAAATATATTTCACTTGAACATTGAATATTGAGCGTTGAATATTGAACATTTATTTTAGAGTTTCACAAATAAAAGGTTCTCCTGCAAATAAAAAATGCACAGCCATAACAGCTGTGCATTTTCGTCCCGGCGGGGTCTGCCCTCCGGCGACCCCGCCGCTAAGGATCACAAATCCATATAATGTAACGGCCTGAACAATTTAACCTCTTCCAATTCATAAAATGAAGCACTGCTATGTTCGTACTCAATAAAATCCTTGGCCAAATCCCACTTTCCTTTTACCGGGTTATAATGAATATAATTTATTTTCTGTTGAAGAAATTTCGCTGAAAAAATTGCCTTCGCATCAAAAGACCCTTCAAAACATTTATGAAGCTGTCCCTTTTTTCGTTCCGATGCACTAACCCCATTTGATAAAGTATCCAGCAACAAATAATTATTTTTCGCCTTCAGCCTTTCAATAAATTCATAAGCGATAAATCTTTTTCCATTACCAATTAGTTTATTCAGGTTATAATTTTCGTTTTCAAAATAAAAGATTAAGTGAATATGGTTCGGCATTATTACGTAAGCAATTATTTCTGCTTTCTTATTTTCCCGCAGATACGTAAACCAATTATAAATAAGGTCATACCCTGCAGTGATTTCAAATAGGTTTATCCAATTCCAACAAGTAAATGTGACAAACCATGTGCTATAAACAGAAGAATGTTTTAATTTAATTGACATTCATAAAAGTATTGAAAGCAGTTTCAATAAATATGGGTAAACAAACAGCTTTGAGGAGTGTTTTTCCCATGAATTTTTAATACAAAGCATCGTAAGCACGGGGTCCCACAGCAAGTTTATATGGCATGAAGTTTATTCGTGTGGAGACCCCGCTGAACACGAAAGCATTGAAAGCAGTTTCAATAAACATGAATAAACAAACAGCTTTGAGGAATGTTTTTCGCCTGGATTTTTAATACAGAGTATCGTAAACACGGGTTCCCACAGCAAGTTTACATGGCATGAAGTTTATTCGTCTGGAGACCCCGCTGAACACGAAAGTATTGAAAACGGCTTCAATAAGTATGAGTAAACAAACAGCTTTGAGGAGTGTTTTTCCCATGAATTTTTAATACAAAGCATCGTAAACGCGGGGTTCCACAGCAAGTTTATATGGCATGAAGTTTATTCGTGTGGAGACCCCGCTGAACACGAAAGCATTGAAAGCAGTTTCAATAAACATGAGTAAACAAACAGCTTTGAGGAGTGTTTTTCCCATGAATTTTTAATACAAAGCATCGTAAACGCGGGGGGCAGCACAGCAAGTTTATATGGCATGAAGTTTATTCGTGTGGAGGCCCCGATGAACACGAAAGTATTGAAAGCAGTTTCAATAAACATGAATAAACAAACAGCTTTGAGGAATGTTTTCCCCTGGATTTTTAATACAGAGTATCGTAAACACGGGTTCCACAGCAAGTTTATATGGCATGAAGTTTATTCGTGTGGAGACCCCGCTGAACACAAAAACATTCAATACTCAACAGAAATACATTTCACTTGAACATTGAATATTGAGCGTTGAATATTGAATATTTATTTTAGAGTTTCACAAATAAAAGGTTCTCCTGCAAAATAAAAAATGCACAGCCATAACAGCTGTGCATTTTTAAAACTTCAATTTATTATTATCTTAGAATAGTAACATTTCCACGAACCTGCTTCCTCTTCTTATTACTATATGTAAAATCAATTACAAAATAATATGTTCCATCAGGCAGCAGTTTGCCTTTGTACCTTCCTTCCCAATCATTTTTGTAATTATCATTTTCAAACACTGCTGTACCATACCTGTTATAAACATGTACCGCAGCATTTACATAACAACCTTCAAGACCAACCTTCCAAAGATCATTGATACCATCACCATTAGGTGTAAACGCCACCATTGGTTCAGAGCAATTAACATCAACATCTGGTTTTACTTCAATGGTTACTACATCGCTATTGGTACAACCATCTGCAGTGGTAACAGTTAACGTATAGGTAGTTGTTTCGGTTGGGCTCGCAAGCGGGCTAAGCGTTGTTGATGAACTTAATCCCGTTGCCGGTGTCCACAAATAAGTACCTGTGCTTGCACTGGTTTGTAATTGTATGGATGAACCTGCAGTTATTGTCTGATCGTTGCCGGCATTTACTGATACAACCGGAACTGTAATGGTAATTGTTCTTGTAGAATCGCAGAATTGCAATGTTGCATGAACGCTGTAAGTTGTTGTTGTTGTTGGCGACAATATCGGACTTGCACCAGTTGGATTACTCACACCTGTGGTTGGTGTCCATGCAAAAACAGTAGCATTACTTTGTGTGTTTGTAGTAAATGATGATCCGCTGCAAATAGTAGCATTGTTATCAGTTACAAAAGTCATGTTATTGAATAAAGGAACCGTTGCCGTATGTGTTGATGTACATCCATCACCATCGATCACGGTTGCCGTATAATCTCCTGGACTAAGGTTAGTAGCTGTAGTTCCATTTTGAACAGGCGTTGTATTCCATGTTGTGGTAAATGGACCAGGGGTGGCAGGTAGTGTCAATGTTATACTTCCGGCCGATGTACAGTTAGCACTCGCTGCTAATGATGTTATTGTGATGCCACCACCAACGATCACTGTTTGTGTATTGGTTTCTTCACAACCATCGGCACCAGTTACAGTTTGAGTTACGGTATATGTACCGGCAGTGGTATAGCTATGTGTTGGGCTCAGGTCTGTGGTATTAAGTGGACTGTTGTCGCCAAAATCCCATGATACACCTGCAATGGTAGTAAATGAAATCGTTGAATCAATAAAAGTAATAGGATCATTCACACACAAGGTTTGCGCAGGACCGAAATGCCAGTGTGGTTCAAGCGCTGTTCTGAAACGTTGTAAGTTATAATAAAGACCTGTAGAACCGGTAAAGCCCCAATATACCAATGGATCGTTACTAAATGTTGTTGCAACAAGGTCCTCGGTATGCGTTACTCTTAAAGATCCGTCAATCCATGCTTCCAGGGTATGCGTTGTAGCATCCCAAACAATTTTCAGTTTGTGCCATTGCCCGTCTTCTGCATTGTCAACACCATTGATGATCTGAACCGGGCCAGCAAGATTATTGGTTGATAAATGATCCAGCACACCATTACGTTGGATCGCAATGTGATCATAAACAGGATCACTATCAGGCATACTGTTTTGGTAAGTATCCAGTGTAACCCCTATTGATGGTGATACGCCACCAAAACCAAGTCCGCTACCCGTAACACCAATACTGGTACTTATCGGCTGCAGTACGAATGCCATTCCATCAGCTCCTGTTGCATCGATTGTACCGAGGTATACATCAAACAGGAAGGTAAATGAATTGGTAAGGTCAATTTTGATATTGTTCCATACAGAACCGCTTTGAGTAGACTGCGGATTGGTAAGCGTATATGTATGACAATCATCCTGGCTGGCATTACCATTGGTGGTATATGTTTGGCCAGGGTTAAATCCATTGCGTCTTCCAATTGCCAGTACATTCAATATAGCGCCTGTGGCATTATTGGTAAATGTGATCGAACTGATCGTTTTTGCAAAATTAGCCTGGCTGATATTGAGCGGCACTTCATAAATATATGGGCAAAGTGCTCCGTCACATGTAACAGATGTCCTTTTTATACGATAGTATTCTGTAGGAGTGATCTTGTAAGTAGCTGCGCCCATACACCAGTCTGGCGCAGAAGAAGTAAGTGTTTCAGTAGTGGCATCAGTAAAAGTTACCAATGCAGAAAAAGCTGCGGCACCATCTCCTCCCAGGCAAACAATATAAAGTTTAGCCGCATTAACAGGTGTTACTACAGACAATGCTCCGGTTTCTGCGGGTAAAAGGCGTAATGCATTATTCGCATTCACAGCCTGCAGGTTATAAGTGATGCCGGTATTGGTGGTTGTGTTTGTACTGGTAATAGATGCAGGAAATCCGTTGGTTGTATTACATGGACTGCCCACGGCCGAAGGATAATAAGAATTACTTGCAAAGATCCATCCTGCGCCATCAATACCCGCAGTACTGACAGTAGTCGCGTCGGGGTTGGTTGTTCCGTCCGCAACAACATCGGCATTGAATCCGGTTACCGGAATTTCAGAAAACTGGGCCATTGTTTTATTCGAAATGAAGGACCCGGTGAGGATAACCGCGATCACAAATAACCACTTTTTGATCCCTGGAAAATGAATAAAGCTGCTACCGGGGTTATTTCCCGGTATTGTTCCTGCAAGCGTTTGCATAATGAGTGCTGGTTTTAATTGTTATTAGTAGCTGGTTTGGTTGTAAGTTGTACATGGCAGGCAAAAGATGCAATCCACGGGAAAATGGCTGCCTGTAACGAGGCCAAAGAGATGAAAATGGCACCGCTTTTTGTGTATTATCTGCAATAAAAGATTGAAAGTAGCAGAATGCTCCCATTAATTCAATTAATATGTTATAAAAGCTATTCTGGCTTATTTTGCAAGTTGTTTTTTGATAGGGATTGGACTGAAAAGCGAAATTATATTATTTCAGTTATACCCGAACATTTGAAGTAAATAAAATTTGCCTTCGGTCAAACTTCGTGATTCCTTGTTCATTATTCTAAAAGGTAGATAAATGCCTGGTAGCATGCTACTACCCAACATGCGATCCCAATACCACCTAAAAGAATATCGAACAAGGAACTTAACCCAACTCAAAACTCATAACTCAAAACTCCTTTAATAACCCAAACCCCACCCCACATCAATCCGCTCCGCCCGTTGGGTAGAACCACATCCCTTTTTAAAAATCCAGTTGCGTACTTGCATGTTGATTCAATTTTTTAAATGTATTAAACATAAAATATGAAAACATTTTTTACACTTGTATTATTACTCCATGTTGGTTTTGCTTTTTCCCAATGGACAAGGGTTCAACAATTACCCGCAACTGATATTGCCAGTCTTTACCATACTGATGATGTTATTTATGCAGGATCAGGTACAAGGCCCATTATTTATTTCAGCAATAATGGCGGAATAACATGGGATTCTACAAATCTCATCCCGCAATTACATGCAGTTGATAATATCATCAAATACCAGGGCGAGTTGTATGCATCACGCTTCAATGGCGGTATTTTTAAAAGTAATGACAAAGGCATAACATGGCAAAATATCAATGCCGGCATGCCGCCTTTTGTTTCTGATCTTGTGGAATGGAAGGGAGATCTTTATGCTGCAACTGAAGGTGCTTCCATTTTTAAATTAAATCCGGCTACACATAACAGTTGGTTGCCTTTCAGTACCAGTCTTACATCGCTAAGTATAAATGTTACTTCCATCGCTGCTACCAGCAATACATTGGTTGCCGGTACACTTGCCAACGCATTGTATGATTACCTGGCACCCAATTCAACAATATGGTCAGAAAGGTTTTTGCTCGGGCAAATACATGCAAGCGAAGGAACCGATGATATTGTAACAGCACACGACAGCTTATTTTTATCTGCCCGCAGCGGCTTTCAATATTTAAGTACCGATCATGGACTTAACTGGCAAAAGTTTGGGATCAATCGTAACTCTATTTTTTCTTCTCTTGTAAATGCAAAAGAAGCATTGATCATTGCAAGGGATATACTCAATACCAATACCGGCATCATCAACACATTCTTCCAGTTCATTAAAAAGAATGACCTGCAGGGATCATATACTGATTTCAGTTTTGTTCCCGCACATTTTACTTATAAGATGGAAATATTTGATAAGAAACTTTGGGATGCAAGTACAAAGGGACTCTTTTTTATGGACCTCTCTACCCTTCCTGGAATCACTGACCCTGCTGATACATTAACCGTTGTTCCAATACCAGCAATTAATTTTTTTGATGCCAGCCTTGTTACTGATAGAAATGTATTGCTGCAATGGAAAACGCTTAATGAAAACAATACAACCAGTTTTGGTATAGAGCGAAGTACAGACGGTTCAACATGGATGAGTATTGGCAATGTTCATGCTGATGCGTTGCCGGCCTATTCATTTACAGATCGCTTTGCGCAGGATGGGATCAATTATTATCGCATCAAACTAACGGATGCAGGCAACGCTGCAACTTATACTGTAACAAGAACAGTTACCATTGATAATAAAAAACATTTATTGATCTGGCCAAATCCTGTATCAAAACAATTGCATGTGCAATTACCATTTGCAGATGCATCCATAAAGATCATTGATATGAGGGGAAGAATTGTTTTTGAAACTGTAGTAAATGCAGACAACATTCTTATACCTGTGAGCCAGCTCGCGTCGGGCACTTACACTTTGAAGGCAGGTAATGGCAAGACAGTTGTTGTGGACCGATTTATTAAACAATTATAATGCTGCGTTACAGGTTAGAAGACATATGTTTTTCTTTTACGATTAACATCAAATACTACTTCAACATCATTACCGGGAACATCGTAAGGAGCATTGTCAAGCACAGATGGATTGGATGGATAAGTTCCATTTTTATAGATCAGTTCTTTCAATGCTCTTTCCGATCTCACCAGTATATGCTTCCACCCGGTTTTATTTGTTTGTTCAATAAACAGGGGTACATTCATTGCAGAAAATTTAGTGATCCGTTTCAGATCGCTGTCAAGCAAAAGAATGCTGCAACCACCCGTGCCACAAAAATACCCGGTAATAAAGTTTACAAAAACCTCGTTGCGGCCATCATTGTCCAGGTCTGTTTGATAAAGCTGGAATTTTCTTTCTTCTGCGGTAATTGTACGCAGATCGTTTGAATCCAGGAGTTTTGTAATGATATAAGTTTTTATTTTTAAGGCCAGGCTGTCGTTTGTTATTGGTGGTTGAATAAGTTCTTTTTGTTTTGATCCTGCTGTATCACCACCCGCTTTAACTATTGTAGATATTGAGTCGCCTGTTGCACCAGTCTTTTTTGAAACTGCTTTATGTATCGTGTCTTCCTGGGAAGCTGTTTTATCATTTTGTTTATCATGATTGGTACAGGCTAATAAAAGATTTAAACTTAAAAAGGTTATGACATATCTGATCATAGCATGTTCATTTAATTTCATATTCAATCCTCAATTGCCTCTATCCCCTGCTCTTTCAGTTTTGCCGTGCAATGTACCCCTCAATCTCAATAACCCAGGCTATTGAAAGTTGACGATTGTTTCATTGATCACTTTTACTTCTTTCGTTGTGAAGACAACATTTGATTTGTGTGAAACAACCCAACCATTTGTAGTTGTAAATGTAGTTTCCTCTTTCTCACTCAAAAAAATATCTGAAGCGGTAAGGTCACTCATACTACTATATTTCTTTTTTATTAGCGCTAACAAAAAGTCTTTATCATAATCCGTATCAGTTTGAATCATCAAAATGTTATCATGTTTTTTTGAACTTATGGTTAGGGTGGCAGGTATTTCAACGTCGCCAAATTCTCCCAGTGCATTTACATCGTGTACCATTGTTTTTTGAGATATCGTGGAGTTATATGGAAATTCATAGGTGTAAGGCTGCATGATGTAGTTAAATTGATTGGTCATCGTTTCCAAAATTTTGGGCTCTGCCGATTTAAAGTAAGTAACTACTTTTTGCTTTATACTGTCAACCTGGATGCTTGATTTCTTCATCTTTTCACCCAATTCATCAATCATTGTAGAGGCAAATTGTTGAATCGTTTTTAAAAATGCATCGCTGTTTTTTACTTTAAGTGCCTGGCCAGTACTTTTATCAACCAGGAGTTCATATTTAAATGAGTTGGTTTCCTTTTCTAACTTTTTTATTATATCGGTAAAGAAGTTTACAGCAGAATCTATTTTTGGAACAGATGCCTTTGTTTCAATATCCATTGAATTGGGTTCGTTTGAGTATAATAGTGTATAGTTTTTAACGGTGTCAATAACCTCAATGCTGTAATTGGCCGTTGCTTCTGTAGTATTAAAAAGACTGTCTTTTACAAAAATTTTAGTGCTCGACGCGGTATGTACTATTTTTTGATCACCCAATTTCCATTCGGGCTTTATCTTGTGTAGCTTCATATCAGATTGGCCCAAAACAAAATTACATGGCAACAACAGGCAAACTAAAAATGCACACCTTGCAGCGGCGCAGCTTCTGCATATTACTAACAATGGTAAGAATAAGTAGTGTAGTTTTTTCATTCTTTAGAGATTTCAGGATTTGAAAATTGCGTCTTACATTACGGATTTTGTTAGTTTGGAAATTAGAATTCCGCCTGCTTATAAAGGAACGAAAATTTTATCTAACTACAATACAAGTTGCAACACGATAGCAGAAGAAATGTAACCAGGATCCGTTTGCTCATTCTTGTGTGCTGTTTTTCTTTGGTCACTTGTAATAATAATACCAATTGCTCTGATAATTATTGTCAAAATTTTCTTTACTGTCCACATAGATTTGAATACTTTCTCTTTTAAAATAGTTGAATTCGTCAAATGGTTTTATAAGGTCGTAAAACTTGTCGGCCCATTGTTTTTTTATTTCTGGTTTGTCATACTCTTTCACTTTTTCGTCTGTAAACAAAAAAAATGTAGGAATCGTAAAACTTATTGAAATTGTCCAAATGTCCGGGTTGCAAAATGAATTAGTAAATTCCTCTGCCCGTTCTTTTGTTATTTTATAAGTTGCTTCTTGTTTTGCCAATGGCTCAAATGCTCCAAAAATAACCCAAATGTTTTCTGTCAAATATGGTTCTTTGTCAGTTGGTTTGAAATTGTCTCCAAATGCTTTATTCTTTATAATGCCTTGTTCTAAAAGCATCTTTTCAAAATAAAGTCCAATAGCTTCTTGTTTGTTTTTGTTAAAGTAAGTAATACCGCCATCTAAAAATTTTTGCTTTTCCTTTTCAAATTCAAAGCAGATTAACAATCGCGGTCGCTGCACTTTGTCAATGGTATCATAAATAATATTAATTGTCTTAACACCATAAGTTTTGTTTATCCATTCTGCAAGTGGCACAAATTCTGGCTTCATCTTTTCTTTTCCAAGAATTACTCTTTTTGTCATTGTATATTCTTTGTCTGAAGGTGAAATCATAATTTTTGAAAATGAATGTTGTTTGATAAAATGGCACACACACCTAAATATACGCAATCGACACACAAAGAATATCGAACAAGGAATATTGAAGTTAAAAAAAGGCACAAGGTTCCTGGAACACTTGCGCCTGACATGAAATCGAAGACTTCGTCAAACCTAACAGGTTTGACAACTAAAATCTACAATTAAATCCCAACTGAAAATAATACGGAACCATTGGATTGGTTTTAAAATCCTGTGTTATGGTTTTTCCTGTTTTAAGGTTGATATCATAGTTCTTAAAAGAATAACCACCTTGCAAACCATACAAAAAATTTCCGCCGGTAGGGATATACCATCCATCTTTTGCCCCCGGATAATATTCTTTATAATAAGCCGAATGTTTGAAATGGGTTGTTATTGCTTTATCAAAACCAAACTGGCCGGCAACGAACCATTTCTTTTTATAATAACCGATCGTTGTTGACAGCTCGCAGCCAAAATTCAACAAGCGTGCATCCGTATTTTGATATCTTCTGAATATACCTTCAACAATAGCACTTGCCCGGAAGTTTTTAATTTTATAAAGCTGTACCGTTCCGCCAATCTTTGTTTTAAAATCATCAAACAGCTTTTCACCCGATGGAAAAGAATAAGACAGATGCGCTACAGTTGGTAATTTTGTATGAAGCTGGTATCCGTAACCAATACCAATAACAAAACCGTCGTCCCACCCTATATTCGTATTTGCGATATACCTTTGTTTGGCATTCATCGCTGCCCAGTTAATAGCCTGGGCATTGCTTTTATAAGCAAATAAAATTGCAAAGGCAATACAGGCTGCCAGTTTAATATTTTTCATTTTCAGATTATTTTAAAGAGTTGAAATAATTTAACACTACCGGGTAAACGCTGTTCCATTTGAACCAGAACATTTCATGCCCCGTACCTGTTATTTCTGTAATTTGATGATTGGCAAAATATTTTGCTTCGCCTTCTGCGGTTGAAAGCCCATGAGCTTTATTGTGCTCACTGTACAGGAACAATACCTTTGTTGAATACTGGCTGAGGTTTGTCGTAAAGTCAAAACCATCTTTTTCTGCTATATCAAACAATGCTGTAGATGCTTCCGATCCATAACGCCAGAAAGGAAAAGCACCTTCAATACCTTCTATATTTCCTTTTGAAAAAATAAATGATGAATTAAGCGCCATCCTGTAATCAAGGATCGCATGTTCATTTTCCTTTCCTGTTAAGAATTGTTCATTGTAAAGTGCATCATTGGTTGCTTCCTTTAATAGTTCCAACCGCCTGGTTTTTTCCTCGTATTTTTTAAGTGCATCATATGTGAAGCCCCCTGCTTCTGCAAAAACAACTCCGCTGATTCGGTTTGGATACTTATTAATATAAGCTGCCGCCAACATCGCTCCCCATGAATGACCCAATAAAAAAACTTTCTGGCTATGAGAAGTACGATAATGTTCGATCACGGCCGAAAGATCATCCAGCATAACCTGGATTGAAAAACTGTTCCTGGGCTCCCTTTTTGAAAGGCCCGTACCACGCTGATCATAAAAAATTACGTAATAACCTGCATCAGCCAGTTGCTTTGCATTTAGGCCGTTCCTGTAATCAACACCCGGACCGCCATGTAAAAAAATGACCATGGCACTGTCGGGGTTGCCAAAAGTTTCGGCGTGCAGTTGTGTGCCATTGACAAGGATGGAAGGCAAACCCGGATCCTCGTCCACCGTTTTTGGAACCAGGTTTCCCGGTTCATTTGGGTCATACTTTTGACAGCCGGTGAAAACGAAGCCGGCAAAAATGGCCAAAGCCATTAAAATTAATTTTGATTTCATGTTTATACTTTTTTAAAAGTGAAATGCAAAAATGGGCTGGAATGTAGTGGCAGTCGCCCTTCCTTGTAAGTTGGCACCAGTTAATTTGGAAATTTGGTGATTGGGAAATGTGTTAATGAAGGCAGTTATACCCGGTGAGATTGCGATGAAAGGAATGTTTTTATGTCCAAATTTTCAAATCAGCTAATTTCCAAACTGGCGCCGCATGTAATCGGATGGAGATTCACCGGTCACTTTTTTAAAATAGCGGTTAAAAGAAGATTTTGAGTTAAAGCCACATTCGTAGGCAAGGGAAAGTATGGTGTATCGCTGGTTGGCGGGGTCGGCGATCAGTTTTTTAAATGCATCGATACGGAGTGTATTAATGTAGTCGTACAAATTTTTTTCTTCTTTCTCATTGATCACCTGCGACAGGTAATTAGGATGTGTATCCAGCCGCCTGGCCAGATCAGTAAGTGTTAGCTCACTTCCCATGTACAGCTTTTCAGTTTCCATCAATCTTGTAAGTTCTTTGTGCAGGTTTCCGGCGGATTCTTCCGTAAGGCCCGACTTGGAGTATTTTCTTTTGTCAATATTTATTTCGACAGGATTTTCTTCGGCTGTATTTTCAACCGCACCGGTTCGTATCCCAGGAACCGGAATTCCTATCGCCTCAGTTACTTCCTCAATCGTCCCGGTTTGTGTGCCACGAACCGGATTTTTTTTATCGCCTGTATTTCCTACTCTGTCATTATTCGTGTGCCCGGCCTGGTTAGTATAAGAAAAAATACCAACCTGCTTGATCCCAAAATACCCTATGAAAACAATAAATGCTACTACCAATGTAAAAACCACTTCATCGTTATCTAAAAAAACAGCCAGCCAGATAATCGCCAAACCATAAATAAGGTATTGCAGCCATCTTAAATTAATTTTTTCTGTGTAAGAAAACTGGTTGAGTATGGCAAACCTGTGTCTTCTCAATAATAATGTTGATCCAAGAATATATAATATCCCCGAAGTATAGATCGCAATAAGGTTAATGAACATGAATGTTTCATGCCCTCTTCCTTTATGTTTAAAAATAAAGATCTTTTGTTCTGCAGGTAAAACATAAAATGTTAGCAGGTACAACCACGAAGCAATAACAGGAATAAAATGTATCAGCCATATCTTTCGTTTAAGTGAAAGTTGATTGGTAAGTGTACCGGTATACAAAAAAAGAAAAGGTCCATGCAACAGCGGCATTGGTATATGGATACCAAGTAACCAGGGCATTTCAAAAGACTTACCCGAAATGTGCAGGTAAAATAAAAGCAAGTGAACGGCAATAAAAAACAACCATACGACAAGCACTTTATCAGCAAGTGTTTTTCTTTTTTTACTGATCAGTACAAAATCAAGAAAGAAAGCGATGCTGATGCCGATGACGAAAAGCATTGTTGGATTGTTTGTTTTGTAATGAACAGGAACGATCGTTTATAAAATAATGCAACAAGTTTTCCTGAGCCGCAAAAATAGGCGTTTCTATTCTGTAAAAATTGCGAGCCCCGCCTGCTGTTATCAACAGCCGGAGTTAAAAATTAAAAAATGTGATCCAATAAAAGTTGACTGGTCTTTATTGCATTCAAACCAGTTGCTAATACCGGCGGGTGAAAACACGAGACTGGGTCAGCTGAGCATTTTATTTTTCAAATATTTCTTGCTAAACTATAAAACAAAACGGGAGGTTCCCAGAGATCAATGACCCTATACTTTGGTAAAAATTAGCGGCTGCTGATTAAGCCTGCGCCTTTTTCAACAGAATCCTTCGACATCCTGGTTCCAGCACCCAAACAATGAAGCCCATTTTTATGCGTATAATACTCTGTATACTTAATAGTGTTCATGGTTATTTCAATGTTTTCCCAATTCACAACAAGATCGCTGTTATTTCGAAATTTAGAAATTGTAAACTCAATAGCGTTATCCTTATTTTCTATAAAATGCCATTTTAATGGATACTCTATATTATCAGTCTGGTGGTATACTCCATTACCCCCACATCGAAAAACAATATAATCATTGTCAAAGTTCATATTGTTATGTGAATCATCATAACGGTTGTAGTAATATTCTTCATTGTCATACAAAAACCGAATTTCCTGCATTTCCCATTTCCTTTCTAATAGCGGTAATTTTTCCGTAGTTATAACTTTAGTAAGTAAATGTTTTTTATTTGCTGGTATTACAGCGAGGTTCAGCAATACACTAAGAATTAAAAGTTTCATATGAGTTTTATTAGTGCAATTAAGTTAATGCAGAAATATTATATTAGACCCCATGCCAGTGTTAATTATTATAAAAAGAACTTAAGATTGTTTTTTGGCTGAAAGATGATCGTCGATATAAAGAATATCGAATGACGAAGTTTAAAACAGCTTACTAACCGCATTCCTTTCTCCAGGAGTCACACTCATTTTCTTCAAATGCCTCAAATGCGAAACAACTCCCCCACCAAAGCTAGTACAATTTGGCTTCATGTTATTGCTGGTAAGTATGCGATACAAAATTTTATTCAACTCAGGATAATGTACATGATGTATATGCGGGAATAAATGATGCGCTACATGATTATTAAAACCACCAAAAATAAAATTAGCTGTTTTGCTGAATGGATAAAAATCATTGGAACTTTTTACCTGGTTCGAAAGCCACGAAGTACGAATAAATCCTTCCTCATCTGCGCTAAAGTATTCCGTTCGTTCAACATGATGCGTAATAAAAAAAGTAAATAATAAGAACAGCGATTGAATAAGATGCATGGTAAAAAAGCCGGCAACAATTATCCACCAATGGAAATTTGAAAACAATATTGGTATAACAAGCAGGTAACCTAGATAGATCATTTTTTGTAACCAGAAAGACAAATGACAAATAAACTTTTTCTTTTGCGGATTATTTTTCTCTGTAAAATAAATAACATAATCTTTGATGAAGACCCAATAAAGTGAATATGTTGTATAAGCAATGGGCGCATATAAATATTGAAAGCGATGAAACCATTTATATTCACTGGTTGGTTCTACTCGTATAAGACTTGTTATTTGCAGATCAGAATCATAATCTTTTACATTGGGTGCATAATGATGCGAATGTATGTGCCTGAATTTCCAGGCTTCTGCATGAGCGCCAACCAATGTATAGATACTGATGAAACCAATGTTATTTAAAGACTTGTTCCTAAAAATAGTATTGTGGCAAAAATCGTGAGCAAAATTAAAACCAAGTAACACTGATAATAAACCAAATGAAATATAGTTGATGAAGAGCAACACAATACCTGTTGTTGAGAATACCGATGCATACGTTACCACCATCAACGAAATGTAAAATGCAAATTTGAATATCAACAGGGCTGCTGTTGTATTTTTATTGATATTGAGTTTTTGCTCAACCTCTGCATGGATCAGTTTTAATACATTGCTGTCCTGCTCAATAAGTATATGCTTGTCCCTCAAAATTTTTTGGCTTAAAGTTTTGTTGATTGCCCATCCCTTTAAGAAAACGGAAATGCGACCTGATCGCATCCCTGTAAGGCATTTCCATATAAACAATATTGTGTTTCTTACAGAGTTCCCTGAATATGGGAAGGATCTTCAGATAATGAACATGACTGATGTTGGGCAATAAATGATGCAGTGCATGTGCATTAAAACCGCCGAGGGTCCAGCTGAAGAATACGCTTTCTGTATCGTAGTCAACCGATGTTTGCATTTGAAGTTTCGCCCAGCTTATTTGCAATTTATTTTCTGCATCGGCCTGTGGATGCTGAACAAAATCTGAAAGATGAGATACACCCAACACACCAACAAAGATCAGTGACACCATAAAATGATTCAACAGGAAAGCCAGCAAAATGGTTCCCGTTCCAAATGGTAAAATATATGCCGGTAACAGCACCATATAAAAAATATAGAACAGTTTAAAGAAAATGAGTTTGATGACTTCTTTCTTTGGGATATAAATTTTGATCGTCCTGCTGCTGTAATTAAAAGCCATCAATGCTTCACGAAATAAGAACCAGTTAAGTGAATACAATAGATACAGCAAGGGAGCATACAAATGCTGGTATCTATGAAACCATTTTAGTTGTTGGGTTTCGGTCATTCTTACAAGTGGGTTATTCAATACATCAATATCACTTCCCTCCACATTTGTGTACAGGTGGTGTGATTCTGTATGATTCTTCCCCCACACATAAGCGTTATTACCCTGTAACTGGAAACTAAGCTGGAATAATACATGGTTCCAGAATTTACTTTTAACTGCTACTCCATGTGCTGCATCGTGCGATACATTGAAAGCAGTAAGCAATACTGCAAGGCCAAGTAAAAGATAAAATGAAAAAAAAGCAAACATTGTAGTTGCAGAAAGCATGAACAGGTAAAACAGGATCACCAATCCAAAATACATCGCAATTTTAAAGTACATAACGCGATTGCCTGCTTTGCTGATATTATTGCTTGTAAAATACTGATCAAGGGTGGCTGTAAGTTCTTTGTAAAAATCTGTTCCCTCGTCTTTATGAAACTTTAGTTTATTCATGATGAGAGTTAAGAGTTATGAGTGCTGGGTTTTGAGTTAGGGTGCTTCTGAGATTAAAAATGTTGTTACTTGCAACATCCTTAATTTTAATTCTTGCCTCAAGATATAGGATACATCGTATTAGTTGAAGTTAACGGTATGCAAAAATTGGCAACAACCACATGTATTGATTATTGATTGATCTGTATTATAGGAAATTATAGAATAAAATATTTTTGTTATTTTTTATGAGCAACTGAACTGAAGTTTAGATCATGTTCTTTATCCATAATAAATTTTCAAAATGCAATTTTTACAAATTGATTTTTTAAAACGGTGTTTTTATTCATAAAAATGGGTGAAAACACTATTAAGGCGGATATTGAATAATTGTACATTCGAAACCACGAATTTGAATAGAACTTATTTGTGATTTTCCTTATGAACATCGATCTATCTCTTACCTTGTATCGATTACTTCAGAAACTAAATGTAAAATGTTCTCTGCCTGAAGTAAAAGAATTATTATTGAATCACCCGGATTATCCTTCGCTTTTATCAATAACGGATTGTTCTCGATTACATGGGCATTGAAAACGGGGCATTTGCAATTTCAGAAAAACAATTGAGTGAACTCACAGCTCCTTACCTGGTTCATCTTTACAGTAATGGCGGCCAGTTTCAGATAGTGAATAGCAACCCTTATAAGGAGATCAAAGATTTTGATAAGAACTGGAGCAAGATCGTTGTAGTAGCAGAGAAAGCACCTGCTGAAAAAAAAATAACTGTACAAACTCCCGAAAAAGTCAAAAAGATAAACAGTGCTTCCATTTTTTTGATCAGTATTTTAGTACTGTTCAACCTGGCAAGTATATTTATCAATAAGAATTTTGAGAATATTATTTTAAATGTTGTTTCATTAGCCGGTATAATTATTTCTGTGTTTATTCTTTTAACCGAATTGGGTATTGCTGCTCCTGCTGTAGAAAAATTTTGTTCCGAAGACACATGTAATAAGCTGATCAGTGATTCAAAGATCAAAATGCCTTTTGGTCTTTCTTTGGGCGATCTATCGTTAGCCTGGTTTATAACAGTGAATATTATTAACAGCTTTCATTTCCTTTTATTCCAACAATTATATTTTACACTTTCTTACGTTTCTCTTACCGGAGTAGTTGTTGCGGCCCTTAGCCTTTTCTACCAGGCATTTGTAGCAAAGGCATGGTGCAGGCTATGTTTATTAATAGTAGTGCTGTTAGTAAGTACATCATGTGTATTGGTTCCATTCATGCAGCAGTTAGAGAAAATTAAGTTTCCTGTTATCCTGGGTTTTGTTGCCATTTTTCTTTTTACAATTACAGGCTGGTCATTAATAAAACAGGTTATAAAACAAAAGATAAAAGCCGAAGACAAAATGATGGCATTGTTAAGGTATAAATATAATTGGCGTGTATTTAAATCCCTTTTAAAGGATGAAGAAGAACTGGATATTTTACCAATTGCAAATGAGATACAACTGGGAAACCCGAATGCATCATGCGTAATAACTGTAACGAGCAGCCTAACATGCATGCCATGCGCCGTTGCCCACGAACAACTTGAACTGCTCGTTAATGAAATAGGTGACAAGATCGCATTGAATATTCGTTTCCTGGTCAGGGATCTCGAAAGAGACCCCAATAAAATACAAATGATAAGTTATGTGTTATCTGTATTACATACTACGCCTCAATCTCAGAAAGGGAAAGTATTGCATGATTGGTATCAATACATGGATTTAGAGAAATTCAAAAAGCACTACCCCCTATCGGGTTCACCGGTAAAGATTGTGCAGGACCATGTTGTCGCACTTCATGAATGGGCCATGCTTTCCGGCATTACTGAAACACCATCCTTTTTTATAAATGAACGAAAACTTCCAAACGAAGTGTTTGTAGATGATTTGCTGAAAATTTTCCGTTTTGCTGTACTTGATGATCTAAGAACTGAAACAGTTGCAGATCTATCTTATTGAGGTATGTAACTGGTTACGGATACCTAAAGAAGGATTTTAAACAAGCACGTACATCTGCTTCGTGTGAATAAAACATTAGTTCCCGATAAAAAATTAAGTCCGCTTAATTACGGCAGTCGTTTGCAAACAAAGGTAAAGCGCTTTGTACCTTATTTAAAATCAAAGCCACTATTTAAACAATTATAAAATGAAAAAAATTCAAGTTCTTGGCAATTCCCTGAGTAAGGATGAACAAAGAAAAATCAGCGGAGGTAAAAATGGCTTTAAGGTCACCTGCACATGCAACGATGGTGCCATGACCTCTTCATGCAATCCAACTTCCTGTGCCGGCGCCCTGGCCAACGCCCAGGCTGCATGTACCCCTCACGGTGGTTTCGACACATGCTTTATATGTACAAACAACTGTATGTAATTAAAAAGATTGGTTACAGTTTCTGTTATGAGGCTGTAACCAATTTGTATAACTAAAAAATATTCTCATTGGAATAAATAAACTAACGCATATATACCATTAGTCATCAAAAAATTAAGCCCGGTTCATACCGGCGCTCGTTTGCAAACAAAGGTAAAGTGCTTTGTACCTTATTCAAAAGCAAAGCCGCTATTTAAACAATTATAAAAATGAAAAAACTTCAAATTCTTGGTAAGTCTCTGAGCAAGGATGAGCAAAGAAAAATCAGTGGAGGCAAAAATGGTTTTAAAGTTACCTGCACTTGCGGTGACGGTTTCCAATCAACTGTATGTAGTCCAACTTCATGTGCGCTTGCCAATAGCCAGGCACAGGCAGGATGTTCCGCTCACGGTGGAGTCGACACATGTACATTATGCACTAACAACTGTGTTGTTTAATTAAAAAAACTGGTTACAGTTTCTGTTAAGAAGCTGTAACCAATTTCTATATGCAATTATTTTTTACCACATGAGATTTAAGCATTTTGCTCAATATGATGGAATGGACTGCGGACCTACCTGTCTTCGGATGGTATTATATTTTTATGGCAGAACAGTTTACCAGGAGATCATCAGGAAAGCATGTGAAATAGATAAACAGGGAGTAAACCTGCTGGCTATAAATAATGCCGCAGAAAGTTTTGGTTTTGATACGGCATGCGTTAATATTGAACCTGCCGATATTAACAAAATAACGCTTCCGGCTATTCTTCACTGGAATCAAAATCATTTTGTTGTTCTTTATAAAATTAAAAACGAATCGTATTTTATAGCAGATCCTGCAATGGGAAAGATCAGGTTCTCCGAAGATCAGTTTAAAAAACATTGGTGCACCAATCATGATTTCTCCAACGGCATTGCGTTATTACTTTCTCCTTCAAAATCTTTTATTTCAAATAAAGAAGTATCGAGGCTAAATACGATCCAAAAACAAACTGGCAAAAAAAGTTCGGAAGAAAAAAATATCTCCACTTATTTCAAAGTCTATAAAAAAGCAGTTTTACCAGTACTCCTTTTATTGTTGGCAACATCAGGAATTCAATTGCTTTTGCCATATTTAACTAAAAACATTGTCGACCGTGGGATAAAAGGAAAGGATTTGAATTTTTTATTATTGATATTGGTCGCACAGTTTTGCCTGTTATCCGGTCGCTTATTAATGGATTTTTTAAGAGAATCTGTATTGCTTAAAATAGGAACCAAAATTAACATAAGCATTCTTTCAGATTTTATCATTAAACTTTTAAAGTTGCCCATTTCTTTTTTCAGCGCTCAAACAAAAGGGAGCATACTTCAACGTATGCAGGATCATTTACGTATTGAGGCATTTCTCACGGGCTCATTAATGAATATTATCTTTGCTGCTATTAATTTTATTATATTATCAGTTGTACTTGCTTTCTATAACATCAGCTTATTTATTTTCTTCATTGTTGCTGTTGCTTTTTACGCTACCTGGATATCGGCTTTTGCTGCAAAAAGAAAACGATTGGATTATGAACGCTTTGATCTTTCTTCAAAAGAACAAAATATAAATATTCAAATAATTGAGGGTGTGCAGGAAATTAAATTATTTGGAATGAATAAATATATTGAAGCTTGTTTTGCGGGGATACAAAATCTTCTTTATAAAATAAATATAAAAATTTTCAGGCTTAACCAGTTACAGCAAATTGGAGGTTCATTAATAAATGAAACCAGGAATATCGTTATTATTTTTTTTTCAGCAACACTTGTTATCAATAATTCCATTACACTGGGAACGATGATGGCGATACAATTGATCATTGGACAACTGAGCAACCCGGTAGAGCAGTTTATTTTATTCTTTCAAAACTGGCAAAATGCGAACATTAGCATGAACCGGCTAAATGAAATACATCGTTTAAAAAATGAAGATACAGGTAAACGGTTTTCGGAACCTGAATTAAAAAATCTTCATGGGGGGAAAAACAGTTTTTCGGAAAAATATGATAATGGAAACAAAATGATCTTTTCAAATGATGATGCTGAATTATCCTTAAACAACAGCTTTATTTCATTGAAAAATATTAAATATACATATCCCGGAGCCGGCAACGAACCGGTGTTGAATAATATTAATTTTGATATCCCATTTGGGAAAACTACTGCAATTGTTGGAATGAGTGGGAGCGGAAAAACTACTTTGTTGAAATTATTATTAAAATATTTTGAGGCACAAGACGGAACAATAATGGTGAATGATACTCTGCTTGATCATATTTCGCATGAATCGTGGCGAAGCAAGTGCGGAGTTGTGATGCAGGATAGCTATATTTTTTCTGATACCATTTCGAAGAACATAGCATTGGGACAGGATAGGATTGATGAAAACAAATTGATATCTGCGTGTAAGATTGCAAACATTTATGATTTCGTCAATCAATTACCAATCGGTTTTGATACAAAGATCGGGTTGGAGGGACATGACATCAGTATGGGGCAGCGTCAACGCATATTAATTGCAAGGGCTATTTATAAGGATCCTGAATTTATACTTTTTGATGAAGCAACAAATAGCCTGGATTCAAACAATGAAAAACAAATCCAGGACAATCTGCAGAATTTCTTTCTAAACAGAACTGTTGTGATCATTGCTCACAGGTTAAGTACAGTAAAATCGGCGGACCAGATCATTGTATTGACAAAAGGAAGTATACTGGAAAAAGGAACGCATGAAGATCTACTTAAACGAAAAGGAGCATATTATGAGTTGGTAAGTAACCAGATCGATTGAGTATTCCTGTTGATTTGAAAAATCCCTGTATTGACTTAAAATTTATTCAGCTTTATTTTTTGTCTGTATTTTTCAATTCCCATTCCCTGTACTTTGTTGCCAGGAACTCAAGACCTTTTTTCCTGTATTCCGGCGTACTAACGGTAAAATGATCACCCGGAAAATATTCAAACTGCATATCTGCAGAAAGTGATTTCATTTCTTTTTCCAATAAATGAACGGGACCATTCAATAAAAAATTATCCTGTTCACCAACAGATATTCTTATTTTACCGTTAAGGTCATTTTTCAATTGTGCCCAGTTATTGCGTAGGTTCAATGAAATATCATAATGCTTCCAATGTTCAAAAGCGGTTGCATTCATAACACCCGTTACAGGATCACAAATGCTTACCGGGTCGCCATCAGCTCCCCTTCCACTGAACACTGCATCGAATGAATGCATTTGTTCTCCTCTTGAAATTATATTTTCTACCTGGTAAGATAGCTTGCAACTTGCCCAGGGCACTCGCCCTGCAATAGTTGCTATCCACCTAAGCGCACTATCCTTATCATAAAAAAGATTTTCTCCCTTGTAAAGATCCACATGAGAAAAATCCCTGAAATCTACAGGATCAGGGGAACTGCTCCAGCATCCATGAAACAACTGGGGATATTGGGTTTGTAACCAAAGAACGGTCCAGCCGCCGCTACTATGTCCACGCAACAACCTGGCGCCATTACAACGATATTTTGTTTCCAGTTGCGGTATGAATTCTTTTGTCAGTGCATCACCCCATGGGCCATTGTTATCACTGTTGGCATATACTGAATGTCCCAAAGAACAATTGCCATCGAGATAAACAGTTATGCAGGGAACTGTATCAATGACCTGGCTTTTAAAAGTTGTATCACCCGAGAAATTGTGATAATCTCCGCCATAACCCGACACAATGAAAAGGACGGGGAATTTCCTTTCCGGGTTTTCATAGTATTGCTTTGGCAATATAATCGCTGCATCAACTGTCATTGCATGTTTTTGAAAAGATGAGAGTAATACCGACGATACTTTCAACTCCTTTGTAAAAGCAGTTTCTTTAAATGCAGGCGCAGCAATGGACTGATCACATTTTATATCAAACAGTTTTGACCTGTCTTTATCAATATTCACTTTTATTGCTTTATTATAAATATTTCCGGGGCTATTGCCAATATTTCTTCCGCCAAGGTTTCTATCCCATACGGCTTGCACATAATACATCCCTCTTTCTATGTCAGATAATTTTACCGGGTAGCCATGGGCGTTATCATCAATAACAACTGTTGCTCCGGGCTGTATGTTCTTTACCTCAATTGAAAAGCATGGAAAAGAAAACAACCCGATATCATTGTTTTTGGGGTTCCTGTTTTCTTTATCCAGGTATAAAAAAACTTTCCCGGTAAATTGGCCCTTAAAATCTTTAGAAGAATAGCTGATCCTGAATTGTTGAGAAAAGGAGGCTATGCTGAATAGTAGAAAAAATATAGAAGTAATAATTTTCATTGTATTGGTATTTATAAGAAGTTTTGGGATGAATTGAGATCAAAAGTAGATTTAAGACTGCTTATGATGAAAATAATTTGTTGAAAATATGGATTTTAATTATTGGCTTTAAATATCTGTTTTTTTTACCGCAGAGCATAGGAGTAGCTGAGTCTACGCTGAGGACCTCTGCGCAAACTCTTTTCTCTCTTGTTCTCTGCGGTAATATACCAGGAATTGTTATTCAAATTTTAACGATCGTACAAAATCTTCATCCAATAATAATTTATCAATAGTATCTTCCAGTTCATTGATGAGCTTATCTGTATTTTCAAATAAAACCGGGAAATGTTCTATTTTTTTTAATCTCTCCAAAAATTCATAACGACTATCAGCATCTGCTTTACTTTGGTTTTTTGGTAAATCCTTATCTTTTTGAAAGATCAATATTCTTGGTGTCCCTTTTTTCTTAAACAAGGAATTGGCAAGTTCAAATTCTTCCAAAGAGTATTTACCAACTTTAGAATAAAACATCATTGTAAATAAATCACATTGTTCAATTTCGAGGTTATAGTTATCCTGTGAGCGAATTGATTCAGTAATATGCTTATTATCTTCCCATATTAACAGCTCGATCAAAAAGCCTTTTTTTCTTAGCGTGTTGCTTTTTCTACTGAGTGATTGTTCTATTTTTTCGCGTTCTTCTAAAAGTTCCTTCGAAGAAGCAAGGAATAATTTAAGTATACGAGGATTGCTGCCATTTTTCTTCGTTAAATTTTGTTTTAGCTGAAGCTCGTTCCCTTCTTTGAATTTTTCGAAGACGAAGCTATTTTCCAGTAATTCGAGCACATTTATTTTCTCCAAAGAATAATCGCATTCTACTTCATACTTTCCTTTTTCCAGGCGAAATTTTAGATTATCAAAGTCAAAATAATACTGATTATTCTTTCCTGTCCTACAACCTTCACACCTGCAAGGTACTCTTTCTTTATACTTAATTCCTTTGTATTCAGCATGCAATTCTCTGAATGTCTTCAATATTACCGTCATCATTTCTTTACGATAATTCCCCTGGGTTCGAATATGAAAAGCATCCTTGCCCTGTAATTTTGTTTTTGAGACTTCCGCAAGTGCTTCACCTTCCCATTCCAGGATAACTCCATGCCGCCAAACAAGTGTTCGTTTGTCGGCAATATCGGCATGACGGGTAACAATGAATTGAGTCAACAATGCTTTCGGCAAAAAATCATAATCAATATATAATTCCAATGAATCCAGATTCGGCCATTTAAACCTGGCTGGTATACCTGGAAGCAAAAGAGGGGGTGTTACGTATTCATCTTTACCGGGTAATTGATAAGCAAGTTTAAACTGCTTCATCAACTCCAATAGCTGGGGCCGCATGTATATATATTCATCACTATTCCATATTCGATTTATATCAGAGCGATTAAAAAAGCCACATTTTTCTTCTGCAACTATTTTATCATCTAATATTTTATAAACTGCATCTGTGGCCCATTCATTCTTCAAAATAACATACTGAGCCAATATTTCATTCTTTTGATAATGCAGGCAATCTCCTACTTTATGCAGAAGGGAACTTAAATTTAAAGCACTTTCTTTTTCGGGTAGATTATTGTCTTTACATATTTTGAAATATTCTTCCCGCGATATATATTGCTCGTTACGCCGATCATTCAAAATTCTTCGGATAGCAGCCCAATTAGAAGGAAAAGCATATTTGGTATGAGGAAGCGTTTGCGCAAGTAATCCTATGTATTGTTCAGTGGCATCAAAATTTTCTTTTGTTCTCAAATTAACAGTAAATACTTTCTTTAATAATTCCGGGAATTGCTTTTTCCAATAATTACTATCAAAGCTACCCATACCAATACCAGTTTTGAATTCATTCAATACCAATACTAGCGGACTCCCTTCTCCAAAAAGCTCTGCAGTCTGGAACCAATCATCGAAATCAGTTGTCATATTACCCGATTCTGCTACCATGACATATAAGCTGCTATCCGTATAAAACAGTTGATGCAATGTTTTATACTTATCCTGTCCGGCAAAATCCCAAATATTTATTTTAAAATCTTTTCCATTTGATAATTTGAAACTATAAGCTCCAATTACAATATCTACTCCTTGTGTGCGATCAGCTTCATTTGGCAACTCTTTTTCCAGGAGACGATTAGCAAGTGATGTTTTTCCTGCACGGCTGTCACCCAGCAAAATTACTTTAGCTTCATTGATAAGTTCCGAACCTGATTTTCTTTGTTGATCAAAATAATCTCTCAATGCTTCATTACCTAGCTCAATGGTTTCCGGAGGTGGATTTGAAAAAGGATTAAAACCAAGAAAAATACCTTTTGTCCTATTACCTTGTTTAAGGTAAATGGGTAGACCAAGTTCCAATAGATTCTCAGGAATTATTTTAAAATTGTTATTGCTTATATCTAATTCAATTAAATTTTTGAGTTGTTCTAATCCCTTTATTTCGGCGAGCGCATTTTTGCTTAAATCAAGAACAGTAAGTTTAGTAAGGTCTTCCAGACCTTTGATTTCAGTAAGTTTATTTTTGGCTAGACCAAGTTCAGTAAGATAAATAAGCTGCTCCAAACCTTTGATTTCAGTAATTTGGTTACTCCATAAATAAAGTTGCTGAAGGTTGGTAAGTTGTTCCAAACCTTTAATCTCGTTAATTTTATTTCCTCCAAGATAAAGATGCGTAAGCTTATTGAGTTTTTCAAGTCCTTTTATTTCAGTCAACTTGTTATGACTTAAATCAAGAAAAGTAAGCTGACTGACTTCAGACAATTGCTCAGGAATTTCAGCTAAATTCAAGTTTGATAAATCAAGATTAAGAGTTTTACTTCTTTTAGCTGTTTCTATTTTTGCCAGGGCTATTTCTAACGACATACGATAACTATATCTTTAATAAAAATCCAAATTTGTTCAATTATTCTCATAACAGTATTGCTATCTTATCTATATCTTCATTTATCCACTAACATAATTCTTTTCATATTTCCAAACTACCGTAAAAACACCCAATTTTTTAAACTGCTCGTTTTGCTTTTTTTAATTCCCTATCCGGTTTTAAATACTTTATATACACTGCCTGGTACTTAATAATCCATAAGGTACCCGAACTAGTTTCCCCCAAATTAAAATGTGCACAAATTATTCTTTCAATATATAAATAAGTTAGTTTATATTAGCTAACTCTCTCTTATCCCCTCCCTGTGTTGCTGCAAATGATTATTATTTACCACCCCTAAAAATGCTGCGTTATGAAAAAGTCTTTTCTACCAGTTTATCTGTTATTGTTTGTTTTTTCCTTTGTAACATCTAAACAAATACAGGCACAGTCGGCGTGCTGCCCTGAGTTTGAGATGCAGTTTCCAAAATTCAACTGCGAAGCGCCGGATTGCGCTCACGGAACAGCGGGCCAGCCAAACGGCGGTGCTGTTACGATGTGCCAGTACAGTACCAACAAGATCCAGGTAATACCGGGCATAACGCCGGGCTTTACTTACTCGTGGATCGTTACCGGCGGCACCATCAATGGCCCTGTACTTACCACGCTGGCAACCTCATTGCCATACATAGATGTTACCTGGGGCAACGGAACACTGGGTACAATAAAAGTCACGATCTATAACAGCGATAGCAGCTGTTTTAAAGTATTAACGCAGGAATTCTGTTTAACAAAATCGCCCAAGGCTCTATTTGTAAAGAGTACCGGTGATACGGTTTGTACGAACCAGCCAATAACGTTTACGAATACCTCCTTGGGTGTGTATACCAACTGGAGCTGGAACTTTGGAGATGGTGTTACCCAAAATGGTGGCATGACCGTTACACATGCATATACAACCGCAGGTACGTATATTGTTTCTCTCACTGTTAGTAATGCGAAAGACAGCCAAAGTAATTGCGGTTGTTCAAATACTTATTATGATACCATAACCGTTGATAACAGCACCGGATTACAAATCCTGGCGCCGGATTGTAAAAAGATGCATTGTGCAGGCGATAAGGTTACATATTGTGCATCTATACCAGGTTGTTCATCGTACAGTTGGAACGCATTAGGAGGAACAGTTATTGGCTCAGGCAGTTGTATACAAGTAGATTGGAATGGCCTTAATCCTTCTATTGTCAATCCTACTGTTACACTTACAGTTAATCCTGGTTGTGCAGGTTCTTGTGGAAATACAGCCACTTTTATAGAGAAAATTCTTTACAACGGAATGCCGATACAGGGAAGTAATATTGTGTGCGTAAATGCGGCATCCACTTATACCCTACCAGCATTGCCGGGTGTGTTTTATACATGGAGTGTTTCTCCCGGCGCAACCATCATCAATGGAACTTACCTGAATACACCATCATTCGGTGTAATTTTTCCTGCACCGGGCAATTATACCATAACCTGCAATTATGTTGACAGCATAAGAAAATGCCAGGGTACTTCTTCAAAAATTATACAGGTACGTCCGTCTTATAGTGTTACCGGACCTTCTACCAGTTGCGCCGGATGTACCTCAGTTTATACCACTACTACATCACCCCCTGCAAGTTTTACATGGAATATAAATACCTCACCTGTTTCGTCTGGCTCTGGTGTCAGTTTTTCAAAAACATGGTTAAGTGGACAGGTAGGAACTTTTATTGTTACTGCTACGCAGATTGGTTCTGCATATTGTAACAGTCCTCAACAGATGGTGGTGGTTGTAGCCCCCAAACCTGTACTTAGTGCGATATCAAAAAGTAGCAATGTTGCCTGCCCAGGCACAGTCGTGAAATTCTGGGTCAGCAGTACGGTCAATGATATGCCGATCATATGGACATATCCTCCGGGTACACAGGTATTAAATAACCCTGGGCCAATACAGGATACCATCTATTTGTCGTTCCCAACAGGTGGAACGAATGTTGTTACAGCAAAACAATTTTGTAAATACAGTTGCACTTTTACAAGCGTCACTACAAGTGTTACCAATCCGCCAGCGCCAACTTTAGTGTCTCCAAAACTAAATGTTTGTATTGATGAGATTGTTACTTATACAGTAGCAAGTCCAAGTCCTGGCATTCAATATAACTGGAGTATAAGCAATCCGAATTTAGGAACGATCCAAAGTCCACAGGGATTGCCTACAGTAACGATATTATGGCACGGAAATGCTACAAATACAGGCACACTGAAAGTGAGCAATTGCGCCGCAACTACTACATATTCGATTACTGTCACAACACCCATTGCCGTAAGTATAACAAAAACCGGGGCATGCCTTAGTAACGGAGGTGGGTACACGTTGAATGCACTTCCTAACGGGCAAAGTTCCTATGTGTGGAACCCGGGCAATATTGCTTCGCAAAGTATTAATGTTACAACTCCGGGCATCTATACCGTTACGGTCAACGGTGCTGCCGGTGGAAGTTGTCCCGCTACAAAATCAATTACCATTTTACCCGATGGATATGAATTTGCCATAGCACCACCATGTATTGTGAGCAATTGCAATTTATCCAGCTTTAGCATTCCACTCACACAGATGAAATTGACCATACCTTGTACACCAACGTTGCAATGGTATTTTAAACCTGTTGCTGGTAGCTTTGCGCCCATACCTGGCGCCAACAGTGCAAATTACAATGCAACCCAGCTGGGCTGTTATTATTGTGTTGCTACCTGTCCGAATGGTTGCAACGTAACATCCAATACGATCTGCATCCCGGATGATATTTATTTCTGTTGCAGCTCGGCAGCCTGCAGTAGTTTAACTTTTGGAATCGACTTTACTTCTTCGGGTTGCAATCCTACTGCGTTCAATGGATTTTATACAGGCACGGGTACACCAACAGGCGGCTTCCCTATTTATTATTGTTATGGTGATGGTACTTCCACGCTATTACCGCCACTCAATCAGACACACCAATATGGTGCAGCAGGCCGATACAATGTTTGTATAGCAACAAAAACAGAAGTATTGAATCCTTCATCGGGCACTCTTGATACCTGTTGTATCAGCAACTGCCATTCAGTCGATATTCCTGTTGTTGCGGGTATTATAGCCAGCTACAATTGCAATACCGGTATTTTATCGATGAGTGATAACTCAACATATTATCCTACCAATGCAGCTACCTACAGTTGGTCCATCACTGGTGGCACTTATACAGGAACGTTAGGAAATACTGCAAACGAGTCTGTAACACCAACAAGCAGTGGTCCATTCCTGATAACCTTAACAGTTAGTAACTTCGGTTGTACTTCCACAGCAACCAAGACGGTAAATGTTACCATACCGAATGCTGCATTTACCGTAAATCCAAATCCTACCTGCAGCGGAAACATAACATATTTTAATGCAGCAACATTGGGCTATGCAAGTTATGTCTGGAAATTTGGAGACGGTGCTTATTCTTATCTGTTCCCAGCCGGTAATCCACAGCACCAGTACATCAATAATACAAATGCACCGATAAGTTTTAATGCATGGCTGATCATTACAACCATTGATGGCTGCATCGATTCTACCATGCAAAAAGTATTTGTGCATCCAAAACCAAAAGTAACAGTAACGCCTAACCCATCTACGATCTGTAAGGGAGGTTCTGTTGTTTTAACTGCCAATATCAACCAGAATGGAAATACCATGTGCAGCATTTATAATTATCAATGGATAAAGGATGGCGTAAACATTTCCGGAGCCAATAGTTCTACTTATACTGCAACAACTTATGGTCAGTATAGTGTTTTTGTTTCCGGTTCAACACCAAGCTGTAATTGTACCATGATCTCAGATACAGCGGTTGTAAAACTATTCCCCGATGCGATCGCCAATATTGAAACAGGCTCAACTGTTTGTTTTGATCCGGCTGCAAACCCGTGGAGCTTTAATTTAGTGGCCACAAATTATACAGGATATACTTATAACTGGAGTTGCAGTCTTGGAGGAGTAACTTTCTCTCCAAACAATTCTACTTTCAACTCTACAACTGCAACAGGAACATTGACGAACAATACCAGTTTCAGTGTTTACCTGGAGGTTGTGGATTCGAATGGTTGTAAAGCTTATGATACTCTTTGTATCTATACATATAAATTCCCCAATGTAGCAATAAGTGCCACCGGTACTTTATGTGCCAATTCCATTAATACAATTAGTGTAATATCGCCAGTCATAACCAATAATTATACATGGAACACGGGCGCTTCCGGGCCGGTAATCACTACAACGCTTGCGGGAAATTATTATGCAACTGCAACAAACCTGCTCACAGGTTGTAGTGCCATGAGCAATTCCATATTCATCAATCATGCACCTAGCCTGCAGTTGTTCCCTATCGGGTGCGATACGATTTGCAGGGATAGCAGTATAACAATCCCATTGGCCCAATTACCAAACGTTAGCAATTATTTTGTGAAATGGTTTGATGGCATTAAACCAGCGGGCACATTAATAGCTTCGGGCAGTGGTGTAATAACCATACCGGGTAATTTCCTCAGCCTGGGTCTACACCATTTATGGACCACCGTTAGTTTCCCGAATGGTTGCGAAGACAGTAGCGGCGTGTTTGATGTATTCGTAAGAAATTGCTGTCTTTGTGCCGGAAGCAGTTGGGCATTCAGGCAATACAGCACTGACAATGGCGCAACCTACCAGAATTTGGTCTGCGATCAACATGAAATAGGTATTGGTTGCAATCCGTTAACTGTAAATGCTGCTTATAACTGTTCTCCCGGGGGTTGTGCCGGTACGGTAACAGCACAGATGTTGGATTACCTCGGCAATGTTATTTTGAATATTCCTTCTTTGCCTTATACATACATTCCTGCACCAGGTACCAGTGGAAATTTCTATATTAAACTGATCGGATGGTGTGATGGTGTTAAATGTGATAGTTGTACCAAGCAGTTCTTCTATAACTGTCCTCCGGTAGAACCACCTTGTTCATGCGATACAGCATTTCATTTCACAGGCCTGCCTACGATCGTGATCCCTCACCAGGGTGAAGGCATCGTCGGCGGTGGAACCGCAGTGCCTATGAATTGCGGAACTACGTATCAAGGCAATTTAGAGTGTAATAAAAATTACCAGTTCTATATCAATTACCAGAATCCATGGCCAAGTGGTAACTGCCAGACCAACGTTTTGGGTGAAGTGATCCTGAACGGAAATGTTGTGTATTCTCAAACCAATGTTTCGCAGGCAAACCAAATGAATTATGTTTTCACGGGAGCAGGATTTTATTGTATCAAGTTTACACTGATTGTCAATGGAACTGTATGTGCCACATGTACGATCTGCTTTAACGTGGTCTGTACACCGGTTTGTCAATGCATTGAAGGATTCCATTTTACAGGCAACCCGGTAATTATTGCAAGCCTGCCTGTTGATCCAAATCCTAATAACCCTAACAATCCAAATACGGTTATTGCTGTTAATAACAATATTCCTTTCCCTCCACCAATCGTTTGCAATACCAGCCTGTCACGGCCATTAATGTGCAATACAACCTACAGTTTCTATAGAAATTACGTTAACCCGTACACGCTTCCATGTGTTGCCAAAGACAGTGGCGTGATCGTTAAGAACGGAATTGCCGCACCACTGGTAATAAACCCGAATATAACACCGGGCAACCCGATCACTTATACGTTTACACAATCAGGTACTTATTGTGTGAAACAATACCTGAAAGTAAACAACATAATATGCGACAGCTGCGTCATTTGCTTTACTGTTGAATGTCCAAATCCATGCAATTGCAATGCATTTGATTTCTTAAGTGATCCTACGATCACTTTCTCGATGGGTGCTGTTGGTGGTATGGAAGCTACTTCCAAATTAAGTTCGCCGTGTGAAACTTCACTGGCCACACAACTGCAATGTAAGAGACAATATAAATTCTTTATCAGTGCCGGGCCAATCGCTGCACAGCTTCCTGCTGGTTGCACTTACAGTGTTAAGGCAACATTGACATTGAATAATGTTGTGCTGGCAACAGGAAACAATATTACTCCGCTCAATCCATTCGTATATACATTTAGCAAAGAAGGCATCTACTGCATCAAATATGAGTTATACGTAAACGGCGTGCTGTGCAAAACATGTACACAATGCTTCTTTGTAAAATGTTGCCCTGTCTATTATACCTTGCCTGCATTGAAAGGTGTTTTTGTTGGTTGCGTATTAGGAGGAACAACACATATTTATAACGATTCTACCGGCGGTACATTCAGGAGCATGGATACAACAGTTGCTACTGTTGACAACAACGGTAATGTTACGGCCGTTGGTTATGGAAGAACGCTGATCGTTTACCAATGGATAAAAAATCCTTGCGATTATTATAGGGTTGCACAATATGACGTGCCGCAATTAACGCCATTACCTGCT
Source organism: Ferruginibacter sp. (assembly GCA_047601875.1). GTDB lineage: Bacteria > Bacteroidota > Bacteroidia > Chitinophagales > Chitinophagaceae > Ferruginibacter. The sequence goes on from JASGIL010000001.1 coordinate 5,891,506, forward strand.
ATAACGGGTAATGCAGTTCTTTGCAAAACAGGTGACTCGACCAAACTTACAAATGCTGTTTCAGGAGGCATATGGACCACGAGTGATCCAATTGTTGCGCAGGTAAGTACAGGAACAACTGCGATACGTACCACGTATGTCCGGGGTATTTCAAGCGGCATGTCAACAATCACGTATACAGTGCCGCAATCGGGTTGTACAGTAAAAGCTACGAGAGATGTGCTCGTTCATAATATTGTTATGGAACCAACTACAGGACCTGCAAGTGTTTGTAGGGGACAAAGCATTTCATTACAAAACACGACAACGATGCCGGCAAATTTCAGCAAGCAATGGCTCAGCTCGAACACCAGGGCCACAGTTGATAATAACGGAACTGTTACCGGCATGAGTGCTGGTGCAGCAACGATCACGTATAAATTAAATTACGACAACCCTGCGTTTGGCACCTGTTCATCAAGTTCAGCCCGCGATATTACCGTGTATGCGGTACCGTCAGTACCATCGATATCAGTTGTTGTTAAACCAACATTTGTATCCGGAACCAGTGGCCCTATTTGCCTCAACAGGCCTTTCACATTAAAAGGAAGTATCACCGGCGGTGTATGGACCTCTGCAGGATCGCTTACTGTGAATGGCAATGGTGTTGTTACTCCTAGTTCTGTAGGATACGGAACAGTTACGTATACTGTTTATAATGTCTCTGGTTGCAGCAGTTCAAAAACGGTAAGCTATGATGTTGCATCATGTGAATTGTATACCAAAGGATCCCAACCTTACGTGCAACAAAACCAAAACAAAGTAAAACCTGCTGCGGTACCTGTTAAACATGATGGCATTTTCCTTTATCCAAATCCAACGCATAGCCAGGTGTTCTTCAACATTGATGCATCAAAAGGAGAAGGAACGGTTATTCTTTCCGATATGCATGGAAAGGAACTTCAAAAACTACCGTTTAAGACAGGCACAAATGTTATTGAAACAGTAAAATATGCAAGTGGGGTTTATTTTGTAACATTCAAAACGAAGCATGGTTCGCAGACGGAGAAGTTAGTCATTGAATAGTTGTGAGTGTTGAATTATGAGTAAGTAACCCGGACAGACCTATAAGGTTTTAAAAACCTTATAGGTCTTTTTTTGTCCATTGTTCTTTATTCGTCGTTAGAATGCTTATCATTTAGCATATAAGTATTAATTCCAAAAAGAGCATAAAGCGGGCAATAGCCTATTGCTATTGTAAAAAGGAGAAAAACAATTAACACCTCAAAAAAATAAACCTGTGGATAGTGTGCCAGCTCGGTAAGGATAAAAGTTGCGAAGCTAGCGATCATGATCGTTCTCATGATCCTGTCGGTTTTGCTGATATTTTTTTTCATGCTGAAAATATTTTTTCAGCATTCAATTTATGGCTGGCATTTTATTTTTTACATGAGAAAATGCATGAAGAATGATGACTTTCGTCATGTTTTGCCGCGGCCCGGATGTAAACAACTCAATCAAGCTTAAAAGAATCCATAACCTTCATAAACATTTCCTTCTTTTCAATCCAACTAACCGGTGTACTATTCACGGTTAAAAAAAATATATCATTTTTCCTTTTAAAAATTTTCGCCACCCATTTCGTATTGTTTGACACACACTCATAATACAGGATGGTGAGATCAGCTTTAGTTGTAATTTTTACATTACCAACCTCACTGGTATCCTTACCCGTTGCTTCAAGAATTCCAAATTTCAGATCAGCAATTGATAAATTGACATTTGAATAGATAGAAATGGTGATCGCACCGGAGTTATCTTCCGGGAAGAAATTTAATATCCCTTCTTCATCAGTGGTTTTCCATTCCTTTGGATATACCAGTGAAAAACCTTTTCCTTTATACGTTTCAGCAGGTTGTGCACAGCTTATAACAGGACACAAAAAACAAATCAAAACAACCATCAACATTAATCTTGAAAAATTCATAGTAATTAATTTAGTAACAATAACTCAAATGTATGACGTATGATGTGAGATGTATGATTTTTTACAACTCGTAGTCCCCCTTTTTACTCATAACTCAATAGTAGATTTTCTTCACAATCGCCCCGCCTTTCAATTGAATTTTTAAAATCAAAATACCATGTGCAATATTATTAAGTGGGATGCTCACAAAATCAGACGTTGCTTTTTCCTGCTTTAATAATTTTCCATCTGCACTGAATAAAGCAATCCCCTGTACTTCACCGGGTAAATAAACATCCAAATTATCCCTGGCTATTTTTACGATAACATCATTATTGGAATTACCACTCAACCGAACAACAGGAGAATATGCTATTCTCCCGCTAAGTGAAATTGTTTTCAGCCGATAAAAAGTCTCAGGAAAATTTCCGGCAGGAAGCTGAGCGTAGTAAGTATGACTGGCCCTGCCTGTATTCGTTGATGTTGTATATACATCCGTAAATGGTTCATTCAGATCTGTTCTTTTTTCAATCATATATTTATCACCTGCTTCTTCATTTTCCACCTGCCATTGAAGTTTGTGAAATGTATTTGAAACATATCCTTTAAAATAAACCAAACGTAAGGGCACTATAACAGAACAGAGATCAAATGCGATTTTAAACACTGCCTGGTTACAATTAAGAGATCCATTCGTACTGCTCCATGCTCCGGGTGTAGTGGGAAACGGAACGCTACCATCGTCGCAATTACACACAGCCTGGTATAAAACCCCATTTTTATCGAAGCTGCTGGTTCCTCCATCTACATGTTCACCCAGTCCTCCATCTGCACCAAAAAAGCTGGCATATAAAACAGAAGCTGCATTCTTTTCCATAACAAACATGTAAAAATCTTTGCCATCGGTGGTTGCTTTAATTGCACCTGCTGTTGTTAAAAGACCGTTAGTCCCGCTATTGGTATAACCAACACTTGCGGAAAGTGTCCCCCCCCATCCTGAAACATACACATTTTCACACGCATCAACCAGGAATGCTGTCGGAGAAATGTTGGGCGCACTGTTATTGGTCCCAAACACGGTAGAATACATGTATGCAGAAAGTGTAGGTTGTAATTTCGCAATAAATTGCTTTCCTAAGGTCTGACTGAAAGAAGCATTTATTACTGGCCATATTCCATTAGTCGTTCCCGTTACGTAAGGAAATCCTGATGTATCAAGCTGGATCTTATACAACATATCAAAACCAGCCGTACCCAAATAGGTTGTTTTTATTATACTTGTTCCATTACCGCTGACTATTGAAATGAATCCATCCGTATTTCCCTGTAAGATTGGCTGAAGAACACCTGTCTTATCACCGGGAAGGTTGCCGCTTTCTGTACTGCCGGCGATGAATAAATTATTGTTTGCCGAATCAATGGCAACATCAAACGCTGCATCATTACCATTACCACCGATAAAACTGCTAAAGAGAATATTGCTGATGTCCGGGCTCATTTTTATAATTACTCCATCCTGCAGCCCACCGCCAAAAACGGTTTGAAAAGCACCGGTAGTAACAGGAAAATTATTAGACTGGGTTTGAGAACTGATAACAATATTGCCCGAAGCATCCAATACAACTGTGGTTCTTGTATCGTCGCCGTAATCCCTGGTAAGACTTTGCGTTCCTCCACCGGTAAATTTTAATTTTATGTTTAAGCCGTCCTGGGCCGTACCTCCCATCACACGTGAACCCATCAACGCAGTACCGGCTGCATTAAGCTTTGTAATGGCCAGATCATAATTACCACAAGGACCAAAAGGCGGGAAAGTTGCCGGATAATTAACTGAATTGGTTCTGGCAGCTATTATTAAATTTCCTGTTGCATCAGAAACCAGGCTCATGGGTGATTCGTTACTGCTTCCACCAAGATAAGTCGCATAGATCCTGTTTGTACCACTGGCATTGAACCTGATGACCCCAATATCAAAGCCGGTAAATGCATCCTCGAAAACTCCTCCCTGGAAAACAGTTTGAAATGCACCTATGCTTACCGGGTAGCCATTCTCAAATACTACTCCCGCAGCATAGGCACTGCCATCAGGTCCATAAGTAGCAGTATGACCCCAGCTATCTGCCATACTCCCGGTCAGGGTTGAGAAAACAAGTATTGGATCGATGATCAGTGTTTGCTGCATGTTGTAATTACCGATTGCGAACCTTACAGTGTTCCCTTCAATTTTGAATTTACAATCCACGGGATTGTTGCTTCCTTCTTCATACGCATAAGGAGCCATTTCTTTTACTTCAGCAACAGAAGTTTGAATAACAAGTTCATCTTTCACTATTTTCAAAGCATCCACACCTTCGTATTTCATTTCAATTTTTGAAACATCGGCACCAGGGTGAATGATAAGATCATATTTCAATTGTCCATTATTTGCATAATACGACACATCGATACCAGGATAAATATTTTTGTAAACAACAACTTCGTACATCTTACAATCGCCTGCCCATTTTGAAGGGTCATTACCAATAAAATAATTGTTGTAACTACTTAGCATTTTCGTTGGTAAAATGGTTGGAACAAGTGCATTCACAAAACTCATTTTATATGCATGCGAATGCAGTGTCATTTTTTTTTGATCATCTCCTGCTTTAACTGGTAACATTCCTTCTGTATAAGCAGAAATTTCTTTTAGATCGTCGGTGTTGTATTGTAATACAGTGAATCCTTTACCTGTAAGAAAAAATGCTCCACTGCTTAGATCCTGTTTGAATTTTACTTCATTGTTCCATTGGCCTTTATTTTCTATAAATTGAATTTGTGCATGTGAGTATCCTGGAATAAAAAAAAATTGCAGGAATAAAAAAAGGGAAAGAAGTGTTTTCATTTGATTCAAATTATTATTGTAACGAATGTTGGCATTAATAGTGATTAAAGTTATTTAAAAATATTTATTCTCAAAGTGAAATCCTCCTTCGCAAATTATGTTTTACATTTTGCTTATTATTTACTTTCCAGGCAGCATTAATAATTAATATAGGCTCTCACCAATAGTTCCTAATTTCATACTTAAATCTACTCAACATGTTTTCCGTATTCAAAAAAATTGCACTCCCTTTTTTAATTTTATTAGCCGGATTGACATTGAATTCCTGCCATAAGAACGCAGACCTTTCTCCCGTAACGCCGGTAATACCAAACCAACCGCCCGATCTCAGCACAAAGATCATTACTTCTGTCTCCGGTTTTGTAATAAATGAAAATGATCAGCCTGTGGGAGGGGCAATGGTGAAATTTGGTATTAGTACTGCCACAACAGATAATACAGGGTATTTTAAAATTGAAAATGCAGAAGTTGTAAAAGCGGCTGCAGTTGTAACAGTTTCCATGACCGGTTATTTTAAGAATATAAAAACATACGCAGTTACCGAAGGCAAACAAAATTTATTAAGGATCAAACTTATTCCCAAAACAGAAGCCGGTACCATCAGCAGTACTGCCGGTGGAAATATTACATTAACCAATGGACTTACGATCTCATTTCCTGCAGATGCAATTATGGTTGCATCTTCAGGCACTTCATACAACGGAACGGTGCATGTTGCCGCATCATGGCTCAACCCCGAAGCGAATGACCTCGGGCAAACAATGCCGGGAGATCTTCGGGCAATTGATGAAAACGGTAACCTGACAGGTTTAAGAACCTACGGAATGGCTGCTGTAGAACTCACCGGCGATGCAGGAGAATTGCTACAGCTCTCTGCTGGTAAAAAAGCTACGCTTACCTTCCCGCTTTCGCCGGTCATTTCTCCGAACGCACCTTCGTCTATCCCTCTCTGGTACTTTGATGAAGAAAAAGGATTGTGGAAACAGGAAGGTACTGCTACCAAAACAGGCAACAACTATATAGGCGATGTAACACATTTCTCTTATTGGAACTGCGACCTCCCTTGTGCTATTGTTCCTCTAACGTTTACGGTAGTTGATCAAAACGGGAATGGTCAGGGGGGTGTTTATGTGGTCATCACTCCACATGTTACCGACCCATGTTCAAGGGTTTTTGGTACAACAGATGCAACGGGGTATGTTTCTGTATTTGTTACGCCAAATACACAATACGATATGTTCCTGTATGAATCCTGTGGCAGCGGCATGGTAAATATCCACACATTCACTGCAGGTACTACAGCTATCGACCTGGGTAATATTGCTGCTGCAGGAACAGTATCATCTTTGGCAACTATAACGGGAACGGTTAGCGACTGCAATGGTAACCCTGTAACATATGGAGCCGTACTGGTTGGATCAACCTTTTACCCGGTAGATAATACAGGCCATTTTTCTTATTCTCACTTACTTGGTTGTAATAATGCTGATTTGATATTTATCGGATACGATTATAACAGTTTTCTAAATGGAACTCCTACATGGCACCACATATCTCCGGGTATGAATGATATTGGTAACCTGCCGGCCTGTGGCAACAATATTAACCAGCGTATCAATTGCACGATCGATGGCGTAAATCACATGTACCAGATTCCGACAGATACCCTCAGCCATACTGAAGCCAATAATTATTCTGCAATATGGGCGCTTGCGGGAGCAAACTATATCAACTTCGACTTTATCAGAACAGGGATAGCAATGAACAGTATCCAGGTGTGTGACCATTTCGTTTGTCCACAATTTGAGTCAGGCGGACCTATCGATGTTCTCATAACGGAGCCGGGTAGTGCCATGGGTGAATACGTGGCAGGAAGCTTCAATGGTACTATTGTCGATCTCAATGGAATATCACATACTGTTGCCGTTGATTTCCGGGTAGCGTATTAGGATATACAGCGATATTCTTGCTATACTAATTTATAATGATTGTCGTCTCTTTAGTTAAATGTTCAATATTCAACGAACAATGCCCGATGTTCATCGGAACTTCAAATTGTAGCATTGTTGGATATTGAACATTTATTTTACACTTCAACTCACCTAAGAACGAAAAATAAAATTCCTCTTTTAGAAACATATCAGCGAAGAGAATTGATTTCAACTATATTCTATGAACAACATTTGAGCTCCATAATTCCGGCTGCTGAAAACACCAGGCCAGGGCTAAGGCTTGCAGTTAATAGCTTAATTTGTATTCACTGAATTCGGCCTGGCAATAAGCGTGGCTTTATCAGTAAGCCCCTGCCCTGTTGGAGGTGCTGATACCGTTTGCGCCAGGTTAATTCCCCAATTTATGAGTAAGGGATTTGCTAAAACCAACCTGTGAAGAATATCATTTACAAATGTAGTATTCAGCTTGTTCCCCGAAAGATCCAGGGTGGCATCGGGAGCTACAGCAGTAAATTTTGACAGGTTGGGCTATGTGATTGACGCCAGGTTTGCATTGTTATTTATAACGGCTGCGTCTACCTGCGTTAAAAGCGGGCAACTGATTGAAGTAAGACTGTTATTACCTGCAATATTGCTATACTGCATTCTTCTCATAGCAGGTAATGAAAGGGACGTAATAAGTGAAGGGCCGGGCATGTAAATGCTTCCCGTATCAAATGCGGGTAAAGAAAGCGTAGCCAACGCCGGGGTATTGTAAAAATAAACGGATCCACTTCTTAATACCGGGCATGATACGCCTGACAACCCTGAACACCCGGTAAAAACTGTTTGTCCGGTCACAAGTGCGGGCATATTTAAGTTTGTCATAAGCGGGTTATTTCCAAGATTTACATGTCCATCGTTCGCCAGAACAGGGAAAGAAATATTGTTGAGTGAACTGTCGGCAGCAAGTTGTACCGTTGCCGGCCCTACCAGTGCGGGGAAGGATATTGATGTAAGTGCTGTTGCATTTGTTATTACAACTCCTGATGCTGTGGCCAATGAAGACAAGTTGATTGATGACAAGTTACGGTTGCGCAAGATCTCCAAAGCGCCGGTTGAATTGAGTGAAGTAAGTATAATGCTGGTAAGCGCTGTATTGTCTGAGATCGTAAATTCATAGGCCTGCTCATTATAATCCTTATGTTTAACCAATGCCGGCATGTTAATAGAAGTAAGGGCACTATTAAGGTAGATAGCGATCGGTCCATTTACATTTTTCAACACAGGAAAATTCAATGTGGTAAGCCCGGTAAAATCCACATTCAAACCATAAGTATCATTTAAAGCCTTCCCGATTTTTGTAAGTGCACCGGCCGAAATAGTTGTGAGCGCAGGACATGATTCAATGTAAAGACCACCTTGTATTTGCGTCAAACCGCCAAGGTTTACATTTTGCAGCACGGCATTATCGGTGATCCTTAGTTCTACGAGGTTGGTTGCCATGGAAAGATCCAATGAAGTAAGGTTCGAACAATTCTGGATCCTGATCTCCTGTGTCAACGGCCCTACTTCCTCAATTGCTTTCGTGGCTGCGTCTGCGTTACTGATGTCATCATCAAATATCACAATCGGGAAACCATAATTTGCCGGAACCATCGCCCGCCAGTTTCCATTGGTAAAATACCAGAATCCCTTCGGGCTGTCTGTTTGATAAACCATTAATCCTTCCGCAGGATTTTGAATTGCGTTCTTTTGCAGCTTTGTCATTCTTGGAATAAGAAAACCTCTTGCTGTATCCTGCACATGCAATATAGCACTTGGGTCGGGTGTGTTTGTTCCAATACCGATCTGTGCATGTGTACCTGCAAAGATGAACAGCGTGAAAAAAAATATGATGAATTTTGGCCTAAGGAAAATATGTATATGAAAACAGGCAGATCTCGTTAACATAGCAGTAGGTTTTTATGATAACTAAGATAACTTTTTTTGAGGGATAAAAAAAGTGCTGTCAAATTTTGGCAATGGTACAGTTTGATTTACATAATACGTCATTGCGTGGAATGAAAAAATTGATGCAGTAATAATAATTAGTTTTTTCATTTTCCCATTTTTGATTGTTATAAGAATTTTTTGATAGACCAAAATTGTCATTCATAAAATTCATGAACAATCCACTTTTGTGGGGAGATGACAGATGGAGAAATCGCATTAGCATCTACCCTGCTTTAAACGAAAATAGATGTAATGAATGCTATAGATAATAATAAGTTGTAAATAACGAATAGCTAAAGTGCCACGATTTATAAACAATGAATAGCTGATTTAAAACGTAATATTCACAAAAGGAATTACCGGGCTGGAATAAACGCTTTTATCTTTTTTGTATAGGAAATTATACTTTGCTCCAAATGATATTTTACTTGTAATATTATACCCTGCACCCGCAAACAAAGCTGAATCCCAATAATTTCTTGTGCTGTCGGTAGCCTTGGTTTCTGTTGAAACCCTTAACTGGGCAAACTCCAAAGTAAGAAGTATTTTTTTGATTGGATAATATTGCCCTAAAACATTTGCTCCAAAAGTAGTAGTGTTTTGCAGATCCCTTACAGACGCATAACTGCCCTGTATACCAACACCAACAGATATTTTATTACTCAGCTTATAATTTAAATTGGGAGACAGGCTGATACTCGTTCCTCCAACAAAATTGAGTCCGAACCCGCACCCGAACGTTAGCCGTTTCGGTTTTTTTTCGCTTATGCTATCAGTATGTGTTTTAGTAACAGGCGTATCATTACCTGCAATAATTGTTGTATCAGGTTTTACCTGCGAAAAAGCGACGTAACTGAATAGGCATAATCCAATTGAAAGCAATGTTGATCTTACTTTATTTTTTTCCATGTTTATTTATTTTATGCTGCACAATTATAATCAACATCCGGCATTGGAAAAAAATAAAAAATTATAATGCCTTGAACTGTGATTAAAATGATTAAATGAAAACTTTGATCAAACAAATCATAGTTTTCATTTAATCACATAAATCATGGTTCAGACAAGATTAATGTTGCCTCACAACCGACATTTTTCCTTCTATATTAGCCGGCTCATTGATTCCGGGTTTTCTTATTACCCCGGTCCCTGAAAAAGTTGCAATCATCGAATCACCAACATTCCCGAAATCAACTGTTATTGAACCTGTATAAGATTCAAAGGTCAGCCATGCATTTGCGTTAGCAGGATCTTGCTTTGTCCAATACACAACATTCGTCGACCAATCGTCAAGGCTATATGTGCCGGGAACCGTTGCTCCCTGCAATAAGAATGAAGTGCCGGTAATACCAGTGCCTGACTTGTACATTGCACTAATATTGCCATTCCCTGCCTGGGCATTGAAATCAGTAAAGGGAGGATAAAAATTGATAAGCGTATCATTCATTAAAGCGCAGCCGGTTATTCTTACCCAGTTTGCACCCGGAATATTATCGCATAAAAGTATATCGCCAACATTCAGCGTGCTGCCGGATGCAAGCGTTGTATATTGATAATTGAAAATAGAAAAATCCGAATTGAAATAAGATACCGCCGCGAAATCTACAGCAGTGTTCTCCGGTGCCAGCATATTAAAATGCCCATTGGATGTATATTGAAAATTGTATGCTCCGTTAGCATTTGCACCCCAGGTAATATTTACAAGTCCGTCCACAGCTGCTCCCTGGCAACTTTTTATATCACCACTGATATAAGAAGGACATGCTACTACCAAATCGGGTACAGTAAAAACCTGTCCATAGTTTAACGATGGAATATTTTCAACCTGGCTGTTTAATATCCCGTTATTGTTAACTGCTGATACCTGCACAATAGATGTACCCCACGCTGACGGATACCAGCTTTGATATTCACCATTTTGATTTGTGATCAATGAAAACCCGCCATTAAAACTAACAACGGCATTTGGAATTGCAGCGCCATTACAATCAACTACCTTTCCTTTAACTGTTCCGGCATCTATTGCAAAGCCACAGTTCCACCATGTAAAATGTGAGACCTTGCCTACATAATTATTCCCAACACGCTGTGCACTCCCTTCCTGCATCCAAAGGGAAATAGTTTCATCAAAATAAAAAAGCTGGATCGTTGATGCTGCGGTGGCACTTTGTGATGCTGGAATTGGAATAGTAAGCGTTGCCTGCTTTCCATTTGCAAGTTGTAAATTTTCACCGCCACTACCTTTTAATATAACACCCAACATACCAGTACTCATTAACGACTTCTTTTCTCCTGCAGTATTTTTACCTAACAGATCATTCCCCGGTATTTTAAAAGAAAAGTTTGCATCATCGGGAGAAAAATGTTTAAAGCTAATGTTCACGGTGCCACTGTATGCACTACCACTTGTCGTTATAAAGGCATCAGATGGAAATTCAACAGCAGAACCATCAGGCAGCGAAATTGAACCACCAGCAGTTGCGGCAACGGTATGCGTAGCCGCATCACCGGATAAAAATACTTTCACATAATTCACCGATTGTGCTGATGGAGTAAGCATACTAGTACTACTGATATACCCCGCTCCGGAAATTGTAAGAACACATCTTTTCAAACTTACAGTTGCATCCTTTAAAAGAAACAATCCATTCTCATTCGATGTGGTTGTATTGTTATTGGTGGAAATACTGGCATTGGCCACAGGATGATTATTTTCATCAAGAATAATTCCTGTAATGGTGGCGGTTCCGGTTATATCGTTCTCTCCGGGATCAATGGGGCTTTGTTGAGTGCTATCATGTTTTTTGCAGGCTGCAATGAAAAGTGTGCAGGTAAAAAGGATTGAGATTAATTTTTTCATAGTGACGTTTTTGACCGATGATTAAAATGATTTTTGACTGATGATTATATAGTTTTAGTATTGCTGATTAAAATAATTTAAGACAGTATATTTAAGGTGATTTATTCTTCAAAAATTTACCTGCATTTTTTGGAATAAACAGCATAGTTACTTTTTTACCCGATTCATATTAAGATACTAAAAAAGTATAATTCGTTTGCTGGCACCAAAAGTTTTAAAATAGGTTAATGATGTAAAGTGAATAAAATCGACTATCCAGGATGGAAATGCCGTGTATATGGCAGTTTTTGGGCATAAAAGTGGTTGAGGAAAAATTATCTCTACGTTCTATCTTACCAACACAGACCTGGTATATTTTTTTCCTGAGGTCCCGGTTATTAATAATACATAATATCCCGTTGCACATGCGGGGATGGTAAGGACATGATTATTCCTGTAAAGATCCTGGACGATTGTTGCTGAAAAAATCTTTGAACCTTTTTCATCAAACAGTATTGCTTCATATTTACCCAGGGAAAGAAAAGTATTAAAGCGAAGCATATTATGCAAAACAGGATTTGAAACTATTTGTACAGCCTCGTTTGCTGCATCATCAATAATTGCAATGTTACTGAGTTGCTCCATGCCGTTAGCAAGGCGTGCCCAAACCCGGTAAAAATGCTTTTTGGAGAAAGCATTGCTATTCATCCATTCATAGCCGCTGCCTCCCAGCATGGTTTGTGCATTTATCAAACCGATCTTTCGATAAGAAATACCATCTTCACTATTCTCTATTTCATATTGTTGAACTGTTTCTTCGTTTATAACATTCCATTTCAAAGCAACAACTTTACCAGCTTTCCTTTCTGCAACCAGTTGTACAAAAGCAAACGGTGCCTGCCGGAATACAATACAGAACCTGTTTGCAGCAAAACTTGCTGAATCTGCATTTACCCCAAAAGTATAATTCATATCGCCTTCAAGATTTAACGGCACATCAGTATTCGTAAATTTGTCTATCAAAAATGCACATAACCCCGGAAAGACCAGGTTGTTAGCGCTTATCAGCAAACGATACGCTCTTTGCACCGTATTCGTAAGTTCCAGGAAAATAGTATCTCTAACATGCGGCAGGTTGCGTCGTTCTGCTTCCAGCAGGAAAGAATCCTTCCTGATACCAATGTTCTCTACCCTGTTTGTAAACTTTCTCACATCATTATTATCCACCTCATTGCTGTAACTGCTTTCGAAATTTACACAGGTTGCCGTAGCAATATATTCTGTGGAATCGATTGCCTTATTGTATAATACCAGGCGCAATACCGGTTCGTCATTTTCCAGCCGGCTTACAGTATTACTGCCGGCATTTTTCGCATTTTCACTAATGCTAAAACTTCCTCCTGTTACAGATTGTACAAAAACAGTTTCGCCACTTTCAATAAAATTACGGGTAACCGTACCCGCAGCATTTTTATAATTTACGCCATTTCTTATCCATGTTTCATACCCTCCCACATTATAATTCCCCGGCAGGCTTGGGTTCCAGGTAATAAAAGCATCTACAATGTTTGTTTTTGCAACTGATGCAAAAGATATTTGAGATGGATATGGGTTTGCCAGGGTCTCACATCCAAGTGCAGGAACAGTAACAGACGGCTGTGTGCCTGTACGTATTTTTCCTTTTATTCGCAGGTTGGTTGGCAGACCGGGAGAAGCGGTTCCCTGCGCCCTGTCACCAAGAACAAATACGAAGTAGCCGTTATTATTGGCAATTGGAGTCGTTGTATTTGTTACCGGGGTATACGTATTCGTTAGCTTATTATAATATTTCATTGTTGGAAGAGCGGAAACAAAATCAAAGCCTGCTGTTGTACCCTGCGGACCTGCTATTTTTAAACCATATCCTGTTGAAACAACGCTCCCATCTTCCTGCCATGAATTAAAAATGGATGGCGAAGTTGAAATATCAACAGGCGTCGCCAATAAACGCCAGGCCCTGTGCCCCGGAAGATATCTTTCTATGGTAAATGCCCCGGCGCCGGTATATGTCACCTGGTTTGTCCCTTGTAGTTCCGCTACCCTCGCTGTATAAGACGATGATGAGCGCATGATAATATTTGCACCTACCTGTAATGTGGCACTCGTACCGGAAAGCAATAATTCATTGGCAATACCCATATCATGATTGATACGAAGTTGCAGGCTGTTAGCAATGCTTATCTTGTAAAATTCAGTGATGCCCGATGCGCTGTTATAATCTCTTACCGGTTGCGTGCCACTAAAACTTACCGTACCGGAGTTATGTAAAAAACTGTTTGCCGAGGGCCTGCTAAAATTTCCTTTTAAGATAAGTGTTCCGGAAGGTGCTGTTTTAATACCACTGGTACCCGACAACGTTAGATTACCATATTGAAGGCTGTTGGCATTCGTAATTGTTTGATCCCCGTTGCGTGCATATTCAACTGTAGAAGCTGCATCAAGGTTAAAAGAAGTGATCGTTGAATGAATCGCGGTAGCGGTAGTGCCGTTGAATCCTGCTGCATTAAAAACTTTGAAAACACCGCCCGCAAGCATTGTTACCGACTGCCCCGACGTAGCCGCCTGGGCCTGTATAGAATTGGAATTATTTGAAAAAATACCGGTAGCTGTAACTTTAAATATTCCAGATCCTTTCAGGTATATATTTGTCGAAGCATTGCCTACATTGTTCCCGCTGATATCAATATTCTGGTAAGCGTAACTGCTGCCATTCCGTATGGCCTGTGCAGTTGTATTATTATTGGCAAACTCCACTACACTGCTGCCGGAAAGTGCATATGTGCCCTGCATATTAGGTTGTGTACCTGCGGTGCGTAATATAAAACGTGAAGTTCCATCCATCGTAAGGTCAGTGCTGTTTGTTGCTGTTGGCCCTATATTTCCCGTAGCATTTAATGTAGCGGAGCCGGTGATATATAAAGTTCCATCTGTAGCAAGGTTAAATGTACCGGCTGTTTTCGTGCCACTACCCATGATCGTGAGGTTTCCATAAGTCATTGTTGTTACCGACTGTGTGCCACCATAATATTCTACATAACTATAGGTTTGATTTTGCACCGTACCCCCGGAAATAGAAGCAGTAGTTGATCCTGTAAGACCATTCGCATTGGCAGTTCTTAAAGTTCCCCCATTATCAAATGTTCCGTTATTGGTTATTACCGCTTGTGTACCGAGATCCAGCGATGTACCACCATCAAGGGTAACGGTACGCCCGGCACTGATAACAAATTTCGCAGTGGAAGCATTATCCACAACAATAAAATCTCCCGTTGGATCTACAGAATACATAAGCAGGCTATACAAAATATTTACATTTTTATACAGCACAAAACGTAAGCTTCCGGAGATACTTGTCGCATCAGGTGTTGCATTTCCAACATTGATGGTGCCGCTTGTTGAAGCAAAAGTGAGTGTATTGTTACCATAGAAACCATCGCGGAATAGTTTTGTTCCGGCACCGTCAACAGTAACATTCGTATAGATATTAACGTACCCGTTCACGGTAAGTGAACCGCTGTTACCCAATGTACCGGAAAGCCTCCTGATCTCAAGCACATTTGCCTCTGCGCCACTACCAAAAAAAGTAACATTGGTACCGGTAACAACCGCCGAATTACTATTGTGTACATATTTTGCCCCATACTCCCAGGCATTATTTAAATTAGATGCAAGCGCTTCATAGCCTGTACCTGCATTGGTAGTATTATTGCCAATTTCAATACTACCTTCTATACTCATTGCAGAAGTGCCTGGGAAAAAACTGGCTGAATAATTTTGAGAAGTTAAGATGATGAATTTACCACCAAATTCAATCGTCATATCGTACCCTGTCCCGTTATTTAAGGTTACAGATCCCCCTGTCAATTGTAATGTACCACTACTTTTAATAACCAGCTGATCAAATGTGCGGGCTGTACTTATGCTTATAACATGGCCAGCCTGGATCGTGATCGTATTGGCAGTCTGTGTGGGCACAAGCGTTGCAGCAACCCATGGCCCGGCAGCGCCAGTTGCAGATTGCCAGCTTGCAGTGCTGGTCCAGTTACCGGTTGCTGCAGACCGAAAATAGTCAGTAGCATTGGAAGCAGCTACATAACAAGGGAATAAAAAAACAGGTAATAGTAGTAAAGCAGTCAGCTTTGCAATACGCATGGTGTTAGGTTTACCGTTGATTACATTTCTTCTCCTTGAGATAACAGGTAATACAAAAGATCATGGCCATGCAAAGGATGATTGGATAACCTGCTAATTTTACAAAAAGTGGGGTTGCGTGCAATAATCCAAATGGATTATGCTGGTGCAGGCGTGTGAACAAAAATTTGGCTCAATCCGCGTCATCGGCATTCCTATCCTCGTGCACAATCAAAAAAAATCCCCGCCCGGAGAACCAGGCAGGGATACCCGCAATGATGGCCTGGCTTACTCCAATTTCCGCCTCTACCCTTTGAAGTTCAACATCAAGACTAACTGTACTGATGCCCGAAGTTGTCTTGTGTCTTTGCAACGAAGTTTTACGGAATTCAAGTGTGGCTTTTTCTTCAACTTAAAAAGCAATTAAAAGATATGAAAGTGATGCACGGGCAGGTGATGGATTGGCTGGAGGTATTGGATGGGTTGTTATCTAACAAAGAAGCAAAACATGCTGAGCTAGATATTTACTGGTTGCAGGCACAAAGGAGCATGGCGTTGGAGAAGATGATGAAATGTGATGAGGAGGCGCAGTTGGGGGTGGTTGGGAGAATTGTAGCTTTAGAAGAAACTGTTAGAGTTCTGAATGCTGAGTTATGAATTCTGAATTAAAACACTTCAATATTCCGTGTTCTTTGTTCGATATTCTTGCGGTAGATAAAGTGAGCGGCAGCGGGATTTAATTGTGGCATCTCTTATCGGCCGCCAGGATTGGAAGACGGATGATACTGGTGCGGCGGATGAACACTGATTTATTTTTTTGTTCCAAAAAAATACAGATACATCAGGGGATATTCTTGTTATGCCTTATTATCAGCGATATGTTGCGTCAGCAACATTGATCCGTGATCATCCCTTCATCCGTATCATCCGTCCTCCAATCCTTCCAGTCAATCAAGCCTCGAAGAATAATGAACAAGGGAAATCGAATCACGAAGTTTAATAAACTCCTACCCTATTTATCCAGTTTTGCTTTTACTTCTGCGATCTTGTCTTTTATTTCCCCAATACTTTTTTCTACATCTTTTATCTTATCCGGCAATTCATCAATATTTTTTTTCACGTCTGTTATCTTTTCTTCAATGTCGGGCAGGCTGTTTTCTACTTCTGAGATCTTTGCATTTTTTTCGTCTATCCATCCCGTTACTTTGTTTTTAAAATCATCTGTCCAGGCGGTAGCAAGCTTGTCTTCCAGGTCTTCCATTTGGTCATGAAGTTTATTTAAATAATCCTGCTGGCTGGTATACCTTGCTTCCTGTTTTTCTAAAAAGCCTAACTGGTTATCGTATACTTTTTCTAGCTTAGTTTTAAATGCAAGTTGTTTTTCCAAACGGTCCTCCAGCATGGCAAGAAAATCTCTTTGCTTTTTTTCCCAGGCGATTTGCTTTTCTTCGTTTTGTTTTTTGCGCTCTTCCCATGCTTCGCGTTTTTGCTGAAGCTCTTCTTTGTATGCGGTCCATGCTTTATCGAGATCTTCGTTCACAAGATCTATCCTTTCATAAATTTTTTGTTTGTCCTCCTTCGTTAAACTGTCGCGGTTATCATTGATAAACTTTCTTATGCCACTCAGTGCATCGGATCTTAGTTTTAATGGTGTTTTAAGTTGCTCTTCTTTCATTGCCGGCACCCATGCGAAAGCATCTGTTGAGGAATTAATGCCAGTTAAATACTGAACCCATTTTTTTAAAATGTCTGCCAATGCATCAACTGTAACATCGGGGTGGCAATGATCGATGACAACGATTATTTTTTCTGTGAGTTGTTGTGAATTCTGGCTGCGCTGTGTGATCTTTTCACGAAGCCTTATATAAAATTCATCTTCTTCTTTCTTCAACATATCACGTAAGCCATTGTATTTATCCCAGGCAACTGTTCTTCTTTCCCGTGATGGCCAGCGGTTTTCTTTGAAAAGTTCAAATGCTTTTGCGAAGTCTTCTTTCTTTGTAGTAAAATCTGTTTTTTCCAATTGGCCACTGAAAAAACCGTTGGTGATGGATGCTTCCAGTTGCCCGATGATGGCATCGGCTTCTTCGGCAAACTTTTCATACTCAGCATTGAGCTGATCCTGTTTGGTTCTCAGTTTATCAACGAGGAGTTGAAAGCCTTCCCAGTGTTGCTGGTTTTCTTCTTTGTTCTCAAATATTGTTTCTTTAAAGTCGCGGACAATTTCTTTTTGTAACTGCCATAGTTCTTTGCTGCCGGCGCCGGTTGCACCAAAGTCATTTAATAATTTGCTGAATTTTTCAATTTTGGCCTGTAGTTCAGATAAGTTCATTGTTTTTTAAAACTGGTTATGTTCTTCAATACGGTTGTAAAAATTCTAATTTACGGAATTGAATTTTAAAAACAAGTGTAGAGTTCTTTTTTGCATTTTTATCTGCCACTATGATTGATGGGTAAGATTGGAACGCGGGTGAGACAGGTGCGGCGGATAACCACGGATTTATGTTGCTTTCGCAACATGGCTGATGTTATGGTATAATAAGAAATGTTATGAAGTTAGATATCAGCAATTTTTTGGAACAAAAAATAAATCCGTGTTCATCCGCCGCACCCCGTATCATCCGCGTTCCCATCCTACCAAGCCTATCAAGGTTAATTTTTGTTGAGTGTATATATTTTATGCAAAGAAACATAAGAACAACTCAAACCCACAAACACAATAAACGAACGAACCCAGTTCATACTCACCCATTCACCCCATACCCGTTTCAGCGTATCTATATCTGTTAGCTGCGCAGTTTTAAACATGATATCATTTCTCGGGTAGAAATATTTAAATGTAAGCATCTCTGCCAATGCATACATCACAAATGCAATGGCAAGAAACAACCTTATACTGCGTGAAGAGCGCCAAAAAAAGATAAGCGATAATAAACCCAGCAACTGGTTAAGCGGAGAAAATATCCTGAAATAATTCCCGGGATTCACTGTTTTAAAATATTCCCTGGCAGTAGCAATAGAATGTGGCATGTCGCTGCCCCAGGATTTGGCATCGATCATAGAAGTATACACATTCAGGAAAAGCACCCCGCTGGCTACACTAACGGAGGCGAATAAAAGCATTTTTTTCATTTTTAATTATTTTACAGCAAAGCTATTGCCGGCAAAAAATTAAAAATTGTATTTATCGGACATGTTCAAAGATATGCCCCTGCAGCGGGCTCTTACTTTGCCTGTATTGTGCAGGAGTTAATTGTGTGAAGGACCTGAAGGTTTTTATAAAATGGGATTGATCGGCAAAATGACTGTCGTACGCAATGTCTGTTAATGATTGGTTGCTGTGCTGTATTAAATGAACAGCACGCAGGTATTTTTTATAGAGCAATACATCTTCTGTATTCAGGTTGGTGAGCTCCATCATTTTTCTGGACAGCTGCCTGGTTGAATAGCAAACTGTTTTTGCAAGCCCGGGAACAGAAATATTTTGTTTCAGCTCATTGATAAGAAAGTTGTTGATAAATACTTCTCTTGGCTGAACGTTTACCAGTTTGCTTTGCAACCAGTTTACAATGATGCTTACTTTTTCATCAAAACTTTGTTTGTTTGCAAGATCGTTCCATAATGTATTGAATGATCGATCTACCAAACTAAGATCAACAAGTATATCAGCAAATTCACTGGCGGGTATTCCTAACAGTTGTTTTACTGCGACTGGATGCAGTTGCACTCCCAGTAGAATATGTTTATCCGGCAGCTGAATCTTCACAGGCATTGTATTGAAACCGTTTATAAAGCACTTTGGTAGCTGAAATTGCTTATTACCTAGTGCCGCCTGTATAGGAGGCTCGTCACTGAAATTAAAAATGATCTCGATATTTCCCATTGGAATGATCGTCTCGGTTTTAAAAGCGGAAGCGCCTCCTGTCTGCCAGATGGAGCGAAGGAGGTTTTTTACATGTGCAGTTTGGGGTATGTAGCTTTCGCTGTTCAATTGTATAATGTTTGGGTAAAATTACGGGTAGTTATAGGCAGGTTACGCATGAAATAGAATGGACCACCTGTTTTAGGGGATAAATTGAGGAATTTACACATAGAGATACAACATGTTTTCTTTTGGAGCTTTTATCGACTGCTATGATAGGGACGCGGATGACACAGGTGCGGCGGATAAGGACGGATCTATGCTGCTTGGCAGCATGTGGCAGATTATTAAGATTCCTGTTTATTTAAATTTTTTGGAACAAAAAATAGATCCGTGGTTATCCGCCTAATCCACGTCGCCCGTGTTCCTATCCTATATGGCAAGAAAATAAGCCTGCCAGCGGCAGGCTTATTAAATTCTCAATATCCCTTTTAATATCTTTTAGTAGGTCAATTCCTGGTTACCTCAAATTACCTTGCAGTAGGATTTCTTTTACCGGTAGATAATTTTTCAACCACCGCATCCAACCTCTTGATCTTAGTTTCTGATTTCTTTGCTCCAATCACCCAATCCACATACTCTCTCCTATTGATCATTGGCAGGCTTTCGAAAAACACTTCGGCAGGTTTATTCTTTTTGAAGAGTACTTTTAATTCTTCGGGAACATCAAGGCCTTTTCCATTATTATCGAGGTTCACCAGTGGAGATGATGCCGTAGTAAAACTAGTTTTCTTAACAGGTGCTTTTGCCAGTTTCCTGAAACGCACAGCTGTCCATGTACTATCTATAGCAATTTCGCAATCTGCTTCAAATCCAAAATTGTCAATCACTTCCCAATGGCAATCGCGGTTCAGGTCGCTGGCGATCTTTGAAGTGAGCTTTGGATAAGCGATCCAAAATTTTGCTTCAGGTTGTAACACCGGGAACACTTCGTTCAAAATATCGCAAAGTTGCTTTTTGCTTACGGCAAATACCAGTGCAAAGTCGATCTTCTTGATCTTAAGCAACGGTGTCACACACTTGGCAAAATTTAATTTTATGAACTGTTTTTCGATTGTTGAAGGAATTCCCTGGATCAATAAATTTTTTTCGTCTTTTAACTGTAGTTTCTCGAATAAAGTTTGATCACACATGTGTAGATAAATTTTAATGATAGATTCATTAAGGGTTAAATAAATCAAACTTCAAAACCGGAAGATGACTTTATTTATGGCAATAGTCCTGGGACTGCAAATTTATTACTTTTTGTTGGCTCTACAATCATTTCCAAAATAAAAGCTCCATTAAAAAATGGAGCTCATTACATAATATTTTGATTATTATTATTTTACAGGTTTGTAATAAGTTAAAGCTTCATCCATATATCCGTTCAAACGGGCGATCCTGTTCTCATCAGATGGGTGCGTAGCAAGGAATTCTGGGGGCTTGTTGGCACCACCAGCAGCCGACATTCTTTGCCAGAAAGGTATGGCCTCTCTTGGATTATAACCTGCCATCGCACAAAATAATAATCCAAAATGATCTGCTTCATATTCCTGGTTTCTTGAATTAGGAAGCAATACTGCAACCTGTGCCCCGGGCGCAAATACACTATTGAAAATTGAATTCGCCTGCTGTTTATTCTTTGTAAAAAAATCACCGGCAACAGCCAATCCCTGTGCTACTGTAACCTGGCTCATACGTTCATTACCATGATGTGCAATAGCATGTGTTATTTCGTGTCCAAGCACAACTGCCAGTGCAGCTTCGTTTTGGGTAAGGGGCAACAAGCCTGTATATACAACCACTTTTCCGCCGGGCATGCACCATGCATTTACTTCTTTGCTATCAACAAGATTAAATTCCCATTTATAGGTTTTCAGATCTGCAGTCACACCAGGATTGTTTGCATAATAAGTACCAATAGCAGCTGCTATCCTTGATCCAACCCGTTTTACCATTTCAGCATCTTTGCTGGTATTGGAGGCCACTACTTTATTCTGGCTGAGAAATGACTGGTATTGCGTTAACGCCTCAGACTGTAAAGTAGATTCAGGGAAAAGTACAAGTTGTTTTCTGCCTGTAACTGCATTGGTGGTACAACCTGCCAGGAAGGCGATCGTAGTTAAAGTTGCAAGAATATTTTTCATACAATTTTATTTTATCAGCAAGTGGTTTTGCAATTGCTGTACCAAGTTTGTTTTTAAAAACACGAATTGAAAGCACGAATTTCACGAATTAGATTAATAAATACAAAAGTTCGTGCAATTCGTGTAATTCGTTTAATTCGTGTTTAAAAATTCGTGTTCAAAAAAAAAATGTGGCGAAAGCCACATTAATATTTTGAAATAAACAGATCGAAAATAATTCGAATTACTCACCACGCCTGCGGGACTTACGCCTGTCGCGGTGCTTAAGAATTGGTATACGGCTCTCAACGCCTCTTAAAATTCTACCAATATTTTTTTGATGGGTAAATACAACCATAGCTGCTACAAGCAATGCAAATATCCTGTACATAATTTCGTGTTCGTTCCAGATCCATAATACAGATACCGGCAACATCAATGCACCTAAAATAGAACTTAGGGATACATATCGGGTAAGGTATAATACAAGTATAAAAACACCAACACAACTAACGGCAACCACTGGCTGCACAGCGAGTATCATTCCAAATAAAGTAGCCACACCCTTGCCACCTTTAAAGTTTGCAAAGATCGGGAACACGTGGCCCAACACTGCTGCAAGCCCAAGGCCGATCATGAAATTGGTGCGGTCTACAGGGTTATTTAAATAATAAGGAAGAAAGTAAAAAAGGCCGACAGCAGCCATTCCTTTCAGAATATCACATATCATTACAATTGTACCATATTTAGAACCAAGTACACGGAAAGTATTGGTAGCGCCCATATTGCCGCTGCCATAATCCCGTATATCGATACCAAAAAATTTCTTGCTGATGATTAACGCCGTAGGAATTGAACCCAATAAATAAGCAATAATGATAAGAATTAACTCCTTCATTTATGTTTCTTTAGTTGTTGAAGTAATGCGAAGGTACGTAAAAAAACGTTCAGGTTAACGATTAATTAATATTGTGGAGAATTGGTTATTAGCGCTTTGTCACTATTATCAGCCAGTTATCCCTGTTAAAAGAACTCAATATGGTAAAATTGTTTTCTTTTAATGCGGCCAGGATCTGACCTTCATCCTGGGCCATGATGCCGCTAAAAAGGATGGTTGCATCGGGCAGGCAGGCTGCTTTTATAGCATCCAGGTTGGCAATAATAATATTGAGATTGATATTGGCAAGGATAATATTTGCTTTTAACCCGGCCTCAATGGTTTCGGCTTTTACAAGTTTGATCTGTGAACAGGAATTGGCTTCAATATTTTCCTTTGCATTGTTAATGCTCCAGTCATCATTGTCTACTGCTGTTATATTTGAAGCCCCGAGTTTTTCAGCAAGTATTGCCAAAACACCTGTACCTGTTCCAAAGTCGATGACTGTTTTATCTTTAAAATCCAGCAGGCTCATTTGTTGGATCATTAAATAAGTGGTAGCGTGGTGCCCGGTGCCAAAGCTCATTTTGGGGGTTACTACCAGGTCGTACAAAACATCTTTTATGGAATTATGAAAACCAGCCCTTACAACAGCAAATGGTTGTTGTGAAGTTGGGTGATTTACGATTACAGGCTCAAAGCCACTTTCCCATTTCTCATTCCAGTTTATATTTTTAATTATTGATTTTGAATATTTTACTGCAATATTCTCAATAATACCATCAAACAATTCCTGGTTAAATTCCCCTTCTTTTACAAATGCTTTAAGATCATCATTCTCTTCTTCAAATCCCTCAAATCCTATATCGCTCAAAAGCGCTATAAGTATTTCTCTCTGCCCGTTTTCTACCTTATTAAAAATGAATTGAAGATGATCCATGTCAATTAATTAAATTGTAATAATTATATGTTTTTAACCTCTCAATATCTCACCGCAGAGAATCTCCGCGAAATCTCCACCTCTCTTGTCCTTTGAAGTTTTTTGTAAGCGAGACTTCTATAAAAAAAGCTGCAGAATAATCCGCAGCTTATATCGTAATAGTTCAACAAAAATTATTGTTTTGCTTCCGGCTGAGCTTTTTGAGGCGCTTCCGGTTTTGGCATTAATACCTTACGGCTTAATTTGAATTTGCCTGTACGTGGATCAATATCAAGCAATTTCACTTTCACCTTATCTCCTTCTTTGAATACACCATCCATTGTTTCAAGACGTTTCCAGCTGATCTCGCTGATATGCAGCAAACCTTCTTTTTTAGGTAGAAACTCTACAAATGCCCCGAATTCTTTAATGCTCTTCACAGTTCCTTCATAAGTTTCACCAACAACAGGCGTAGCCACCAATCCATTTACCCAGGCAACAGCCTTATCCAAGGCTGATTTTTCTTTAGCGAAAATGCTTACTTCACCATGATTGTCTACTTCTTCAATATTGATCGTAGAACCGGTTTCACGCTGAATTTCCTGTATTACTTTACCACCTGGCCCGATTACAGCGCCAATAAATTCTTTATCAATGATCAGTTTAACCATTCTTGGAGCATGTGGTTTCACATCTGCTCTTGCAGCAGGTGTACATGCATACATTGCATCAAGAATGTGCAAACGGCCAGCCTTAGCCTGTGCCAATGCCTGGCGCATAACATCCATACTTAAGCCATCCACTTTGATATCCATTTGTACACCGCAAATACCATCACGTGTACCCGTTACTTTAAAATCCATATCTCCAAGATGATCCTCATCACCAAGAATATCTGTTAATACAGCAAACTTATCTCCCTTGCTGATCAATCCCATGGCAACACCACTTACGTGCTTTGGAATGGGAACACCTGCATCCATCAAGGCCAGTGAACCAGCGCAAACCGTAGCCATTGAAGAAGAGCCATTGCTTTCCAAAATATCACTCACCACACGAACGGTGTAAGGATATTCAGAACCAGGCATCATTTTCTTCAATGAACGCATAGCCAGGTTACCATGACCAACTTCGCGACGACCAACACCACGCATCATTTTCACTTCGCCGGTAGAGAATGGAGGGAAATTATAATGTAAAATGAATTTTGAATAGTTTGATTCGTGGGCGCTTTCGATCAATAGTTCGTCTAAAGGAGTTCCTAAGGTAACGGTAGTAAGCGATTGAGTTTCACCTCTTGTAAATAAAGACGACCCGTGTGGTGTTGGTAAGGGACTGATCTCCATTTCCAACGGACGCACATCTTCTGTACCCCTTCCATCCAAACGTTTACGATCGTTCAGGATCATATCCCTTACAACATAATATTGCAGCTCACCAAAATAATGGCCGATCAACCCTTTATCTTCTTCAGAAAGTTCTTCACCTAAAAATGCTTTTACTTCTTCTTTCAAAGCCGCGTAAGCATCGCTTCTTTCATGCTTGCCTGATGCAGCAGATGAAATCGCATACATTTTATCTTTTGCAAAACCTGTTATCTTTTCATTTAATTCTTCGTTGCGATAAGGCTTTTCATATTCTCTTTTTGCAGGATTACCCAACAATGCCCTTAATTCTTCCTGTGCTTTTACCTGTATGCGGATCGCATCATGCGCAATTTCTATCACTTTAATAAGGTCTTCTTCCTGGCATTCGTTGCTCTCGCCTTCAACCATCATGATGTTTTTGTTGGTAGCGGCGACCACGAATTCGAGGTCAGAAGTTTCCATTTGTTTACGTGTTGGATTCACAATGAACTCGCCATTGATCCTGCCAATACGCACTTCGGAAATGATCTCCTGGATAGGAATATCTGAAACAGCCAATGCTGCAGATGCAGCCAGGCAAGCCAGTGAATCAGGTAGTACTTCAGCATCAGAAGATACCAAAGTAACAAGCACCTGCACATCGCAGAAATAATCTTCCGGGAACAATGGACGTAGCGCCCTATCGATAAGACGTGAGGTCAATATTTCATAATCGTTCAACCTTGCTTCTCTTTTGAAGAAAGAACCTGGAACACGACCCGCAGAGGCAAATTTTTCCTGGTAATCTACTGATAATGGGAAAAAGTTTTGTCCCGCTTTTGGTTCTTTGTTAGCAACAACTGTTGCTAAAATGATACAATCGCCCTGGCGAACCGTTACGGCTCCATCAGCCTGGCGTGCTAATTTACCTGTTTCGATGGTTACCATGCGGCCACCACCTATATCGAAGGTTACTGATTTTGGGTTTAATAGAGACATGTAATTTATTTTTATAAGCCGTGATACCAGCTCAATTTAAAGTAGGCATGTAAAAAGAAATATTCCCAACGGCAAATGACTGTTGGGAATATAGCTTATTACATACATTAAAATTTTATTTGCGGAGACCTAATTTTTCGATCAATGACCTGTAACCGGTAAGATCGTGTTTACTTAGGTAAGTCAATAAACGCTTGCGTTGACCAACCATTTTCATCAAACCTCTCTGGGAAGAGAAATCTTTTTTGTTACCCTTCAGGTGATTAGAAATATGATTGATACGCTCTGTTAACAGCGCTATCTGGCCCTCGATGGAACCTGTGTTGGTAGCTTTGCCACCGTAAGTTGTGAAAATACTTGATTTCTTTTCGATTGTTAAATGCGACATTTCTTTGTTTTTTTAAAACCCAATGTTTTATTTCTGTTATAATTGGCTGCAAAAGTAAAGGAAATAAATGGAATTCAGCGAGGATTTGGGAAGTTTTATAAGGAAAATTTGCCCGATTTGTCCATTTTGGGGCTGAAATTTACCGCAAAGTCGCAGAGACGCAAAGGCATTATGCAAAACTTAGCACCTCTGCGCCTTTGCGGTCAAATTATGAATGCCATAAAAGCGTTAATATCTCCACCGTATAAAATTTATTTTACATGCCTGCTCCCCGGTGGCGAAGTATTTGTTGACTCTCATTTTAAAAACTTACAGACAATTGTTTTTCAAGTCTTTTTAAAAACCTCAAATTTGCCACATGAAACCAAATTTTGCCATTATCGGTTGTGGAAGGATCGCTAAACGCCATGCAGAACAGATCAACAAAGTGGGCAAACTTATAGCGGTGTGTGATATTGTTCGGGAAAATGCGTCTGAGCTGGCAGGAATATATGGAGCCAAAACATATTCAACCATCGAAGAACTGCTCGCAAAAGAACCAACAGTTGATGTGGTGAGTATTTGTACACCCAATGGCGTTCATGCTGAACATTCCATTTTAGCGCTCAAAGCAAATAAACACGTATTGTGTGAAAAACCTTTATGCATTTCCGTTGCCGATGCAAAAGAAATGGTAGAAACAGCGAACATACTTGATAAGAAACTTTTTGTAGTTAAACAAAACCGTTATAACCCACCTGTACAAATTGTAAAACAGCTTTTGGAAGACGATAAATTAGGAACTATTTTTTCTTTTCAAATCAATTGCTTCTGGAACAGGCCCCTCAATATTATACCAACAGCTGGAAGGGCACACGCAAAATGGATGGAGGAACTTTATTTACTCAGTTCAGTCATTTTGTGGACCTGCTGTATTGGTTTTTGGGTGATGTAAAAGAAGTGAAAGCAATAACAAGGAATTTCGAACATCCGCTGAATGATATTGAAGATAGCGGTGTTGTGATCATCGAAATGCTTGGTGGTGCCATCGGCACATTGAATTATACCGTGAACTGCTTTGCAAAAAATATGGAAGGCTCCTTTACAATATTTGGCAAAAAAGGAACTGTAAAGATAGGTGGACAATATCTTAACACCATCGAGTATCAATGCATTAATGGTGAAGAGATAAAAAATATCCCTGTTGGTAACAGCGCCAATAACTATGGTTTTTACCAGGGAAGCATGAGCAATCATGATAAAGTGTATGAAAACCTGATTAAGGCATTGCATGAACCGGGTTATGAATTTGCAAGTGCGTTGGATGGATTAAAGACGGTGGAGATCATAGAAAAAATTTACGCTAAGAATTCTGAGTTATGAATTCTGAGTTGATTCATCTTATTGCAACTCTTTGTGTAAAATAAGCCAAATAAGACCCGATAATACTAATTACTCTACTCATTGACAGTTCATTCAGAATTCAGCACTCAGAATTCAGAATTCTTCACGTTATTTGTCTTTAAAAGATCAACATTGCCCATCCTCTATTTTACAGTAACAACAGACCTTACTTATGACCAGCGCATGATACGCATTTGTACTTCGCTGGCAAATGCAGGCTACAAAGTTGTTTTGGTAGGAAGAAAACAAAAAAGATCAACAGCATTAACTACACAACCTTACCAACAAAAAAGGATCAATTGTCTTTTTGAAAAAGGAAAGTTATTTTATGCTGAATACAATCTTCGTCTTTTCTTTTACCTGCTCTTTAAAAAAATGGATGGCATCTGCGCCATTGATCTTGACACGATCCTCCCCTGCTATTATATAAGCAACATCAAAAAGATAAAACGCATTTATGATGCGCATGAATTGTTTTGTGAAATGAAAGAAATTGTGAGCCGGCCAAAGATCTACAAAGCATGGAAACGGATCGAACAAAAAACAGTCCCTCATTTTAAATATGGTTATACGGTAAACAAACCCATCGCCAATGAATTCAATAAAATGTATGGCAGCAATTATGAAGTAATAAGAAGCATCGCTTTGTACAATGAAAAATTGCAGGAACAAAAAAAGGAAAAATACATCCTCTACCAGGGAGCTGTAAACGAAGGACGCAGTTTTGAAACATTAATCCCGGCCATGCAATATGTGGATGCAAAACTGGTTATATGTGGCGACGGGAATTTTATGGACCAGGCAAAAAAAATTACGGCTGACAATCAATTAAATGAAAAAGTAATTTTTAAAGGAATGGTTGAGCCTGCAGCTTTAAAAGATTATACAGCTTTTGCTTTTATAGGAATTACTTTGTTTGAAAAGGAAAGCAAGAGTAACTATTATTCCCTGGCAAACCGTTTCTTTGATTATATACACGCAGCTACCCCGCAACTCTGTGTTGATTATCCTGTATACCGGGAGATCAATGACCAGTTCAATGTAGCTGTTTTAATTGATGACCTTAGCCCGGAGAATATTGCAAAGCATTTGAATGAGTTATTAAATGATAAAACACGCTGGCAAAGAATGCGATCCAGTTGTATGAAAGCATCGTTGGTATTGAACTGGCAAAATGAAGAAACAAAATTAATCTCATTCTATAAAAAAATTTTTGGATAGGCATTTACATATCGTAACACATGATGTTCCATGGCCGGCAGATTTTGGCGGTGTAGTTGACCTTTTCTATAAAATAAAAGCACTGCACAACCTTGGTATAAAGATCCATCTGCATTGCTTTGTTACCCGCAGGCCTGAACAAAAAATGCTTGACAAATACTGTGTCTCCGTCCAATACTATCAACGCAAGAAAGGATTCACCGGCTTTTCATTTCGTGCTCCATACATTGTGCAATCAAGAAATGATGAGGCTTTATTAAAAGACCTTGAACAGGATCACTATCCCATTTTACTGGAAGGAATTCATTGTACTTATTTTTTGCAGCATGGTAAATTAAAGAACAGGAAAGTATTTGTTCGGCTGCACAATGTTGAATATAAATATTACCAGCAACTGGCGGCGTTCGAAACAAATATGATCCGCAAAACATATTTCAATCTCGAAAGCAGGCTATTAAAAAAGTATGAAAAGCAACTTGCAAAAAAAGCAAGTTTCTGGACAGTGAGCCTTGAAGATGCACAGGTGTATAAAAATGAATTCAATGCTGAACATATTCACTTCATGCCTGTTTTTTTACCATGGGAAGAAGTAAGTAGTTTACCGGGAGATGGAGATTATTGCCTGTACCACGGTAATTTATCTATCAACGAAAATGAGAAGGCCGTTGAATGGTTATTAAAAGAAGTATTCAATGATATTGAAATACCATTTGTTATTGCAGGTAAAGATCCATCATCAAAGCTAAAAGCATTGATCGAAACATATCCAAACAGCCGCATCATTGCCGATCCATCAGAAGCAGCAATGCAGGAACTGATCCAAAAAGCACAGATAAATATTTTGCCATCCTTCAATAAGACAGGTGTAAAATTAAAATTGCTAAATGCTTTGTTCAATGGAAGGCATTGCCTTGTAAATACCGCAGCTGTTGAAGGGTCGGGTTTGGAATCGTATTGTACGATTGCAGGACCTGTCAATGAATTCAAAACTGCTATTAAAAAACTTTTTAACGAGGAATTCACACAAGAAAAAATCCGGCAACGTGATGCCGGATTAAAATCTGTTTACAATACGGAGCAGAATGCCCGTAAACTTATTGCATGGATATACTAACGTTGTCCCACACCTTGCCACTTTCTGTCTTAATTGTTCTTGCAGGAAATTTATTGATCACCATATAATCATGTGTAGCCATTACAATGCAGGTGTTGTAATCTTTGCTGATATGAAAAAGCAATTGCATGATCTCATCACTTGTTTCAGGATCGAGGTTTCCGGTGGGTTCATCTGCCAGTATTAACTTGGGTGAATTCAGAAGGGACCTGGCGATATCAACACGCTGTTGTTCGCCACCACTCAATTCGAATGGCATTTTAAATCCTTTTGTTTTCAATCCAACCTTATCAAGAACATCAGCGATCTTTTCATCCATTAGTTTTTCATCTTTCCAACCTGTTGCCTTCAAAACAAACTTCAGGTTCTCATTTACATTGCGATCAGTCAGCAATTGAAAATCCTGGAACACCACACCAAGATTACGGCGAAGAAACGGAACAGTCTTCCAGGTAAGTTCACGCAGGTTATGCCCCGCTACCCAACCCTGGCCCTCCTGCAATTCAAGATCACCATACATGGTTCTGAGCAAACTGCTTTTACCCGTTCCCGTTTTACCAACGAGGTAAACGAATTCACCTTTATCTACAGAAATATTTACATCACTGAGAATAAGATTTCCACTTTGATAGATGTTTACGTTTGTTAACTCTATTATAGATTGAGACATAGTTTTATTTTATAAGCCTGGATTATTTCACGCAAAGCTGCAAAGATCAAATACAAAAGCAAAAAAGTCATTGCGAACTTTGCAATTCTTTGCCTCTTTGCGTGAGGCCAACGGCAAATTTAATTGTTTGAACATGAGCCCCGAAAAGTTTTTTCCCAAACAATGTTAAAAATGTGGATAACTAAATTATTAGTTTTAAAACTATATTTATAGTTTAGCATTATCAATTCAACGATCATGATAAAAACATTAACCAAAGCAGAAGAGCAGATCATGCAGGTTATCTGGAAACTGGAGAAGGCATTTTTAAGAGAGATCATTGATGCACTTCCCAATCCGAAACCGCATAATAATACGGTTGCCACCATCATCAAGATACTGGTAGAAAAAGAATTTATAGGAATACAGGTTTTCGGAAGAACGCACCAATACTATCCATTGGTGAGTAAAGATGCTTATAGTAAAACAACCATGAAAAGCCTGGTAAAGGGATATTTCGAAGGCAGTTTCAGCAATGCTGTTTCATTCATGGTGAAGGAAAATAATTTGAGTGTGGATGAGTTGGAACTACTGTTGAAGCAGTTGAAGAAGAAATAAAGCCGATACGGGATAGCAGATCTTGATATGAGCTATTCTATACCGAAAGAAAAAAAACATCTCTTGATCCGATGTCTGGTATCCAATATCGCGTATCCCGTATCCTCAAACAATAACAATCTTAAAATCGCACCACTATGCTTCTCTTTTCATACTACCTCCTAAAAGTGATCATTTGCAGCGCAGTACTGTATACATACTATTGGTTCTTTTTACGCAATAAGATCTTTCATAGTTATAATCGATTTTATTTATTGGCAACAATTGTTTTGTCACTTATACTTCCGTTGGTAAAAGTCAATATCTGGCAAAAGGCTGACGCACCAAAGATCGCTGTTGTAAAAATGTTGCAGGTTGTAAACAGCAGTGATGAATACATGGATGAGATCATTATCCAGAGTCATTACAATCATGTAAGTAAAGAAACAATAGCATTGTGGATATTTATAGCAATTTGTTTTGCATTTGCAGTTGTGTTTATAAAAGCAATGTTGAATATCTATGCACTGAAGAGAAACAATCCGCAACACCATTTTGATGGTATCAACCTTATACAAACATCAGATAAAAAGACACCTTTTTCATTTTTTAAAAATATTTTCTGGAACAATGAGATCGATATCAACAGTGAGAATGGAAAAAGAATTTTAAAACACGAAGTGGCGCATGTACAGGAAAAACACAGTCATGATAAATTATTTATCAATATTGTATTGATCTTTTTTTGGATGAATCCTATATTCTGGCTTCTGCGCAAAGAATTAAATATGATCCATGAATTTATTGCTGATAAAAAAGCAGTAGAAGATGGTGACACTTCGGCTTTCGCCGCTATGATATTGCATGCTACCTACCCCACTCACAGGTTTGAACTTGCTAATAATTTTTTCTATTCACCCATAAAACGCCGAATCGCTATGATAACAAAAAACAAATCCAAAGTAAGTTATATCAGTCGTTTGCTGGTGCTTCCACTGACCATTATTGTATTTGCGGCTTTTACATTAAAAGCAAAAACTTACATCAATTCTTTGCCGGGTAATGATAAAACAATTACCGTGGTTATTGATGCGGGACACGGCGGTAAGGATAATGGTGCTATAGCCACGGATGGAACATTGGAAAAAGACCTCACCCTGTATTTAGCAAAAAAAATACAGGAACTTAACAGATCAGAAAATATAAAGATCATCCTAACGAGGGAAACAGATATTTACCAGGAGCCTAAAGAAAAGGCAGGCCTGGCAAACAAATTCAATGCAGATCTTTTTATCAGTTTGCATGTTGATAATGCTCCTGCTGCCGGCGACGAAAAACAAACAGGCATGTCAGTATTTGTTGCCAGGGATGAATTTAAAAATACAGCCTCCAGTAAATTATTTGCAACTTCCATTATTTCAGCTTTTCACAACAACTACCTGTTACGTGTGCCCGTAAACCCAAGCCAGACTAAAAGAGGTATCACGGTTTTAGAACATACAACATGCCCTTCTGTGCTGATAGAAGCAGGTTTTGTTTCGAATAAAAATGATCTTGCTTATTTGAAATCAACCGATGCGCAGGAGCAGTTTGCAAAAAATATATTAAGTGCTATTGCTACTTATGTACAAACAACAGGCAATAATAAAGCAAGTATAACAGTACCGCAAAAAACAACCTCTCAAGTTTTTAAAGGAACAGAAAATACGGCATTTCAAAATGACACTGCCCCCGATTTTAAACCACTATTGCAAAAAATAAAAGAAGATGTATCCATTGATGCCAGCCATGTTGTAATTGTAAATGATAAAGAAGAAACTTTTTACACCCTCACAGGATTTAGCCACAGTAAAAAACTGCCCCAGCCTTTGATCATTATCAATGGAGAAGAATCTACCATTAAAAAGCTAAATGAGATCGGGAAAGAAAAGTTTGAACATATCAGGCTATTAACTGCTGAAACCGCAACGGCTATATATGGAGAGAAAGGAAATCAGGGAGCAGTGATCGTAAATGTGAAAACAAATTATAACTTGAGCACGCACGCAACTGACTATGATTTTGATCATACCTACTTCATGGTGGGTGATCTTACCAGTAGCAATATACCT
Source organism: Ferruginibacter sp. (assembly GCA_047601875.1). Lineage (GTDB taxonomy): Bacteria > Bacteroidota > Bacteroidia > Chitinophagales > Chitinophagaceae > Ferruginibacter. Next base: position 5,924,901 of record JASGIL010000001.1, read on the forward strand.
GCAGCAGAATTTAAAAAACAAAAAACAATTACTGTACGTGCCGGCTTAAAATTTGTTTCTGCAACAGTATTTTTTGGAGGAGCAGGATTTGAATACCCGGAAGAAACAACATTAACCGGAACTTCGCTTTCTTTTATCAAGGCATTTATAGAAAAATCTGTTAGTGGTACTTCTATAACCTTTGATAATATAAAAGTGCAGGATGACGAAGGCCATAACTTCTTTATTCAATCAAAATCATATAATCTCAGGGACAAAAATATTGATCCAACATTACCAACCATTAATCTTTCCGGTATCAGCAGCCCAAGGATAAATATTAGCGGACTATCAACAATAAAAGAATTAAAATGCAGTGACGAAAATTATGACATCGTTGGTGTAACAGTCTTTTTTAGTGAAAAGGGATTTCCAAATGTAAAGATGGCTTATATGAATGATGGCTCATTAAAAGTATTGGAAGATGATATGCATAAAATAGTGGCAGGGAGCCGGATCACATTTGACAATATACACATTGCTAAAAAAGATGGTAGTGGTAAAATGCAGATCGAAGGAAGATCATTTTTATTTTATGATCCAAAAATACCTGATGCCGATCCTGACACTTTGAAAAACAATGTTTTTATGAAAGTTGAACAGGAACCGGAATTTCCCGGTGGTAAAGATGCATGGCAGGAATATCTTAGAAAAAACCTTGACCCTAAAATACCTATTAACGAAGGATGGAAACCCGGAACTTATAGGATCGTTGTAAATTTCATTGTTGATAGAGAAGGGAATGTAAGCAACGTTTCATCAGATGACTTTATTAATACAAAAACAGCATTATCATGTATTAAGCTTATACAAAATGGTCCAAAGTGGATCCCTGCAAAACAAAATGGGAAAATTGTAAAGGCCTATAGAAAACAACCGATCACATTTGTTGTTTCTGAGAACTAATGACCCGGTGAATACAAATAAGGAATTAGAAAGTTGAAGTGAATAAGATCGTAATATCTTCTATAAGGTTGCCCCAACTTCCTATTTATTATTCCTTATTTAAATATACGAGCGTTTCATCTTTTAATTTTATATGTAATTCTTTCTTATCCGCCGCTTCTACCCTGCCGATGATTTGTGCTTCAATATTAAATTGCTTAGCCGCATCAATCATGATCTTTGCATCAACAGGATCGCAATAAATTTCAAGCCTGCAACCCATATTAAACACTTCATACATTTCTTTATTTGAACTACCGCTGTTGGTTTGAATGATGTTGAAGATTTCAGGCGGAGTAAACAGGTTGTCTTTTATAATTTTAAAATTGCCAGGTAAATACTTCATACATTTTGTTTGCCCACCGCCACTACAATGAATGAGGCCGTGTATTTTGTCAAAATGATTTTGTAAAAGCGCACTCAATACCGGCGCATAGGTTCTTGTAGGACTAAGCAGCATTTCGCCAACGGTTAGTGGCTCCTGCCCCTTTGGTGTTACCAATGTATCCAATAATTTATGGCTGCCGATATACACTACATCATCATCTAATTCTCCGTTATAACTTTCTTTATATTTTTCTGCGTAAAATTTATTCAATACATCATGCCTTGCAGAAGTTAAACCATTGCTTCCAATGCCACTATTGTATTTTGATTCATAGCTCGCCTGTCCATAACTGGCCAGACCAACGATCACATCACCAGCTTTTATTTTATCATTGCTGATGATCTTATTTTTTTTCCAGCGACAAGCCATGGTTCCATTTACTGCAATGGTACGCACCACATCGCCTACATCTGCTGTTTCACCACCGAGGTAATGAACGTTTACACCATATTCTTTTAACTGATCGAATAATTCCTGTGAGCCATTTATTACTGATTCCAGTACATCCCCGGTAATGATCGTTTTATTCCTGTCGATGGTAGAATTAAAAACAATATTATCATAGATGCCAACACAAAGCAGGTCATCAAGATTCATTACAATGGCATCCTGTGCAATGCCTTTCCATACAGTAACATCACCGGTTTCCTTCCAGTATAAATAAGCAAGTATACTTTTAGTGCCTGCACCATCGGCATGCATCACGTTTACAAGCTCATCGTCTCCGCCCAGGTAATCAGGATATACTTTGCAAAACGCATTTGGAAACAATCCCTGGTCGAGATGCTTTGTTGCAGCATGTACTTCTTCTTTTTGGGCCGATACGCCTCTTTTAGTGTATAAACTCATAGTAAAACTTGAGTTGCAAAACTATATTTCAATTATCAATTAACCATTAATAATTATCTATTAGTTTTGCACCGGTCAATATGAATGTTTATAAAAATACAGAAGAGCTTCCGGTGTTCAGAAATGCTGTGATTACGATCGGCACTTTTGATGGTGTTCACCTTGGGCATATGCAGATCATCCGCCAGTTGGTAGAAGAGGCCCAAAAGGTAAATGGCACACCCGTTCTTATTACGTTCTATCCTCATCCGAAGCAGGTGGTCACATCGTTGAAAAAGCCAATTTTCATCCTGAATACACCAGAAGAGAAATATGAATTGCTGCATAAGGCCGGCATCCATAATATTGTTGTGGTTCCTTTTAATGAAGCTTTTGCAAACCAGCCGGCGTTGAGCTATATCAGCGATTTCCTGGTAAAAAAGTTTCAGCCTCATACCATCATCATTGGATACGATCACCGTTTTGGCAAGAACAGGGAGGGCGATTATAAATTACTGGAAGAACAGGCTTCCACATTTGGTTATATCGTAAAGGAAATTCCTGAGCGAATATTACAGGATGTCACGATCAGCAGTACACGTATACGTGAAGCTTTACTTGCAGGAGACATTGACACAGCCAATGAGTTTTTGGACTATTCCTATTTTTTCAGTGGTAAAGTTATTGAAGGAAACAAACTTGGCCGGACGATCGGTTATCCAACTGCAAACCTGCAGGTGCAATATGAAGAAAAACTGATACCTGGCAATGCTGTATATGCTGTGGATGTAGAAATAGAAAATATGAGCGGTACTTATAAGGGAATGATGAACATTGGTGTGCGACCAACTGTTGATGGAACAAAAAGAGTGATCGAGGTAAATATTTTTGATTTTGATAAAGATATTTACGGAAGTAACGTAAGGGTTTACCTGAAAAAAAGATTGAGAGGAGAAGTAAAGTTTAATGGATTGGAGGAGTTGAAGGCGCAGTTGGCAAAGGATAAGGAGGCAGCTCTATAGGTTTCACGCAAAGAGGCAAAGTTTTCGCAAAGGCGCAAAGTTGATTTGCGCCTTTTGTATTTAATCTTAGCGTCTTTGCGTGAGGCATTCCAGTAAATCTTTTAAATGAATTTTCAATATTCAACGTACAATATTCAATATTCAAGGATTGGCCTGTTGGAATTGAATTACTCTACGATCATCTTCACCACCATCTCCTTCATCAACGCTGCCCCACTTGTTCCACTGTCTCCAACCCCTACTCCTTTAAGATTGTATTGATGCAATAACAAGATCAATTTCTCCATTCCACTGTACCCGTAATTCTTCATCATATCGTGCGCCTGCTTCAGTGAATTTGGATTGTAGTAGAAAAACGGTTTTAATGCATTGTCACTTTTATCATTCATGCCATATACCGCATACACTTTACTAAAATGTGAATACAAAGCCGGCAATGCCATTTGTATGGGAACAGCTTTGGGATTGCTTTCAAAATAATTGATGATGCGTATCGCTTTTGAAAGGTCCTTTTTTGCAATAGCTGCCAGCAGTTCAAAAACATTGTACTCCTTACTGATGCCGATGTATTTTTCAATATCATCCTCATCAATATTTTTTTTGCCTTTCAGGTTTACAGATAATTTATCTACTTCATTGGCAATGCGGCTAAGATCATTGCCAATATGTTCTTCCAACAGGCTGATCGATTTGGGGTGAATGGTATAACCTTTCGATTTCACCAGTTCAGCGATCCATTCATTCACTTTTTCTTCTTTGATCTTTGCAGAATTGAATACTTCGGCATTTTTGCCCAGCAACTTGTATAGTTTGGTGCGCTTATCAAGCGTTTTTGTTTTATAGCCAACAACAAAAATGGTAGAAGAAAGGGGCGATTCCACGTAGGATTCCAGTTTATCAATATCTTTCATATGTTGCGCCTCTTTAAGCAAAACAACCTGTTTTTCGGCAAACATCGGGTAGCGCCTGCAGGAATTCAATACAGCTGACCAATCTGCGTCCCTCCCATAAAAAACTGTAAGGTTGAAAGAAGCCTCAGATTCAGGCAGGATCTGGTGTTCAGCGTAATTCATCAGCATGTCGATATAATACTCTTCCTCACCCTCAAACCAGTAAACCGGCTTAAAGTCCTTTTTTTTCCAGCTTCCCAGTATTTTTTCCGCACTCATTTTAAAAAACAGTTTAATTTTGCAATGTAATTTAATTTCACATTATTGTAAACAAGAACTCATTTAATGGGGATATTTGGCACAATTTTGGAAACCAACAAGGGATTTCAATATTCAATCGTCAGAACCCCCTTAAATACCCTTCAAAAAAAATTTTAACCAGAAAAACCGATAATCATGGCATTCGAAAATTTTCCAGAAGCGGAGAGACCTTACCAGGAAATGGTTATGCCTCCGGCAAAAAGCAATGGCAACATGCGTGGCATCATGACAGTGGTGTTAATCATTGCATTGTTGGGTACATGGGGATATATCATCTGGGATAAAAATAATGTAAAGGAAACCATTCAACAGAAAGAAACGGTCATTGCTTCCACTTCAAATCAACGCGATGAATTGCAGAAAGATCTTGAAGATGCAACGATGCGTTATGACATGTTGAAAACATCTAATTCAAAAAAAGATAGCACCATCTCTGCAAGGGATCGTGATATTGAAGAAAAGAAGATCCGGATCCAGGCATTGCTATCAAAAGTAAATGCTACTGCAGCAGAGTTACAGGAAGCAAAAGGTTTGATCGCTTCATTAAATGGAGATATTGAAGGTTACAAAACACAGATCGAAATTTTACAGGGACAAAAGATACAGCTTGCACAGGAAAAAGCGGTGGTGATACAACAACGTGATAAAATTCAAAAAGATTTTGATTCTGCAACTGTTGTTGTAAAGGAAAAAGAAAACGTGATCGATATTGGCTCTACCCTTCATGCTTCTAATTTCAACATCATTGGTGTAAATGAAAAAAGCAATGGAAAGGAAAAGATCACCAGTACTGCAAAAAGGGTTGATAAATTAAGGATATCATTCGACCTTGATGAAAACATGATCACGCAATCTGGACAAAAAGAATTGTACATCGTTATTACCGGACCTGATGGCAATCCAATTGCACTGGAAGACCAGGGCTCAGGTAAATTCAGTACAAGAGAAGGTGATCAAAAAACATACACACAAAAACTTACTATCGACTATACTCAAAACAAAAGACAAACCGTAAGCTTCGATTGGAAACAAAATTCAAATTTTGAAACAGGTAATTATAAGATCGAAGTTTACAATAATGGATTTAAGGTTGGGGAAGGAATAAAACCATTGAAGAAAGGTGGATTGTTTAGCTAGTAAAACTTATTTAAATAAATGAAACGGCATTCTGGGAATGCCGTTTTTTTATTTGCAGAATGTTGATGTTGGGCTTTTAGTTAACAGATTTGACACTTTTAATATTCAATATTCAACGTACAATATTCAATGCTCAACGGTTAGCTACTGGACGACATTAAATTCTATCGCTGACATTAAGTAACCATAATTCCCAGCCTGGGATGCCGTAGAAAAATAAGTTCCAAAATAAATTGTGTAAGTGCCGGGTGGCAACCATATAGGAAACGTATTAAAAGTGCTTGTTGACGCTTTAGAAAAAGGAGTTCTATCAATAAACATAACATAATTACCGGGAATAAAATTGAGGCTCTCTATTTTAAGCACTTTACCTGGATCTACAGTAAATGTTCGTACTAAAATCGAATCAGCGCAATTGCCAGAACAATCGGATACAGTATCTGCCCTTACTATTACAACACGATTGAATTGCAAATTATTTTGGGCTTTTACTATACAGCAAAAAAGTAATAATACACAAATAGAAACTATTTTTTTCATTGTCAAAAAATTAAGATTAGTAAAGTTTAAAAGTGATTTAATATTTAAATAGTGATAACAATTAAAAGCCTTGAGTAGTATAGATCAGTGTATTTTGTTTATCTGTATTTACGGCAGAAGTAATTAATAAAAACCAGCTTGCACCATTGTAATAATAAAAACCAGTGTCGCCATCTGTTTGATAAACCAACAAACCTGTTGCAGGCGTGGCAATGGCATTTTTTTGTTGAGCAGTCATCCTGGGAATAAGCAATCCCTTTTGCGTACTGCTTACATCAAGCATTGCCGAGGTATCGGCTATAGCTCCCGTATTATTCACGCTTACAGATTGTGAAAAACATCCAGTAGTAAAAACCATGGCTGTTAATACAGCAATAATTTTAAAATATCTTTTTTGCATAATAAAAATTTAATACAGCAAGATACGTTTTAAGTCGTTTGTGCTGGATATTTAAAAAAATTATTTCAGAAGATCACGCCCAGGCCTAACCGCTTGTAATGGGTCATGCGTTTTTAATTTGTGACGTTGTAAAGAAGTTTTCAATTTTCAACGTCCAGGTTGAAAACATTTATTATCTGCATTTCCGATAAGCATTGAACATTGTATGTTGAATATTGAATATTTTTCTGAAATCTATCAAGTTTAAAGTACCCACCTCACGGATGCCCTCCCAATATTCACAACCTTCGCCGTTCCCGGCTTTCTTCCCTCGTATTGTAAATTGATCTCTATATTTCCTGAAAGCCGTTTTGTATAATCAAGGTTCCATAAATAATTCTTACCTGGCACAAGCCCATCCAACAGGATATACCCTGTTGTTGTATTTGCTGCACCGGTATAAGCATCGAACTTTATCTGGTTCAATGTGAACCTTGCATTGATGCTACTGTTTGAAAGGATATTATATTTTATATCTGCGATCAATGCATTGCTTGTAGCTTTTTCCATAGAATCAATTGTATTTCTTTTTAAGGAGTAAGCATAACCAACCGTAGCACGCAGGTTGGATTTGTACACATAAGTAATATTGGGCTCAATCGTATTCTGAACAATATTGTAATTCCTGTTATCAAATTTTGCCCCGCTGGTAGACAATGTGTTCTTTATATTTTTATAAACAATATTGGAAACGAAATTCCTGTTCAGGTTAATACGCAGCCTGTTTGTTGAATTGCGTAAGTTTCTTGATTCAAAACCATAAGCCAATAAGGATTTGCCGGATGATTTGCTATGCGTTGTTTCAAATCCCCACCTGGAACTTGTACGGTTGTAATAAAAAGTATTTGAGAAAAAAGAATTGAGACTAACCAGTGTAGTATCAACAAATACTTTGCTAAAAGGATTGAACAAAAATTTCTTGTCAACAGCGATACTTTTTTTACTGATCTGTAAAGCGGAGGAAGTGGAGATCCTTGATAATATTTTTACAAATCCTTTCGGTGTCTGATTTTTAATGATCGCTTTTGGATTAAGATCGATATTGTAATTGAACTGTACATAATTTGCTTTTACATATTCGTTGCCCGGGGTGTACACACGTATGTATTTTTTCTGATCCTGGAAAATGGCGACTTCAAATTCATTCAATTCCTCAATGCCGTTGCCGTTATAATCTATCCAGGTATATTCCCCCTGCCCTACGGGAACTGCAGCGTAAGAGTATTCTCTCTTTTGTTCCTGGCCCGAACCGAGTTCATATAAAAAATTACCATTTACAAAACCTTTGAATTCATTGATGGCATATTCTACACGACCTATTAAACTTTTATCTTCCTTTTGCCTGCTGATGGCGGGATCGATGATAGAAAGTTTACGATAAGTAATATTGAATTTCACCTGGTGATTTTCATTTGCCAAAAGTTCGGTATTGAAACTGATATTATTGCTTTTATCTGCTTTCTTTAAAAATGTTTTTGCCGGCAACATATCGTTGCGCATAAAATAACTGATGCCCCATTTATTTAATTTTGAATCATCAGATTTCACATAAGCCTCATAAATATTAAAAGCAAAACTTGTAGATAACAAAGTATCGCTTGCTTTTTCAAAAAGCTTATTGTGCTCACCAGAATACTTAACACCAACCTCAATCGACTTTAGCGGCTTTATTATTTTTTTAATATCGATGCCAGGCCTGAAAAAAGATCCCTTTTGAAGTTTATTGCTGAAATTAACAAGACTCACATTGGTAGTTACTCTAAAATTATTAAACGCGGAATACTGTGAGATGGTATTGCGAAAACCATTGTAATCATCACCACGATGATAATTTACTATTTCATACTTCACATTATTGCCCTGGTTATCTGCAATTTTAAAAGAAAGGTTTGATAATTTTTCACTTGCCTTTCCTACGTCATAAGGAATGCTCCAGTCACGCAGGAACTCTACATTCCTTAGCCTTTCGATCGGTGTGTAATTCTTTTGTACGAATTCAAAACCGGCAATGGATTGTAAAAGATATTTTTTTGAGAAGAGAAATAATTTTTTATCATCATTCTGTAATGTGAATTTTCCTGCAAAGCCTTTATCATCTTTTTCATCTTTATTTGAAAACAGGTTGATATCATTATTGCTTAAAGCAACCTCTGTCGTGAGTTTTGTGCCTGGCGTAAACACATAATCAATACCCAAAGAAAACACCTGTAGTTTTTTTGGCGTAACATAAAGAGTTACGGGTTCCCAATCGCCGGTCTTTTCATTGTTGAGGCCGGGTTGCGACCATGTAAATACTTTTCCGTTAGTAGCATTCAATAGTTGTGTGTAACTGCCTTTACCGGGACCGAGATAGGTAAAAGAAAGACTGTATAAAACATTTGACGGATCGCTGGATTGGACAAAGATCGAATCGTGTATGTTCCCGTTATAAAGCGTATCTATTTTTTTATACAATATTTTTCCCGCCGCAAAAGTATCTTTCACTGCATTTGATAAATAAGCGTTGTTGATACTATCTCCTATCCCAGCCAGGAATTGTTTCTGTGATGCATCAAGTGTTTGATCGATTGTTGTATTCTTTGCATCAACATTTGAATAAGCAGCAAGGTTGACAAAAAGTTTATTCTTATAACTGGTCTCGTTGCTTAAATATATTTGCGAATTAAGGTAATTGCGATCAGCGTATTCAAATTCAACCTGTATCCTGCTATCTTTTGTGATAAGACGTTTAGGCGTAAAAGTAAGTTCGGCTGTATTATAGTTGATCACGTAATCCTGGTCCTCTCCTCTTTGCAACAATTCTCCGTCGATAAAAACTTTTTCTGTTCCGGCAAGTATAACAAAGTATAATTCATTGTTTGCTCCCTGCAAACGGTAAGGTCCCTGGTTGCCTTCCAATGACACCAATACATTCCTTGTGAATTTTCCTTTTGCAATAGCGCCACTTGCCAATAAAGAATTGCTGATATTTTTTCCAATCTTATTTTCTGTGCTTGCAGAGACACCCTGGAGGCGTTTATAAAAATTTACAAAATAATTTTTGCGTTGCTTAAGATCGATATCGCCAAAGCTTACCTGCCAGTTCTTTTTTCTTACCTGTAAAAAGATGCGATCAAAGTCTCTCAAATCCTGGGTATTCCCATCTGGCTGAATGGGAACTGTGTTATCAGTGATCGCTGCAACCAATTCAAGACTATCACCAATGAATCCGTTCAACTGCAGGTTCATACTTGAGTTCACAACTGCGTCCTGGTTATTACCAAATGAAATGGCACGGCCAATACTTCCTTCAGATTGAATACCGCCAAGATCTGTTAAAGGATTTACCTGCTTTGTATTTGTTTTTATGACCAAGGGTTTTTCTGCAAGAAAATTAATGCGGATGCTATCGTAATTATACCGTTGCTGAACTGCATTCAATTTGAAAGGAAACACACGGTACACTATAGCTACACTATCGAAAGGAGGTTTGGTTATCCATTCCAGTGTTGCATTTACTTCGTCTAATTTATAAGATGATGATAAGATATTTGAAACAGTGAATGTTCCCGGCGCTATACTTGCGGTGTCGATCTTTTGTATACCTGCAGCTGTTGAAATATTTTTTTTTCTTAGATTGGATAAGGGTGTGGTTTGAGCGAAAAGGGTATGCATCAATAACGAGGCAATGAAAAACAGGTATATCCTTTTTTTTGTCAATCGGTGATTTGAGAAGTTATGTTTTTGGTTTCACGCAAAGAATATAAGATTCGCAAAGGCGCAAAGCTTCTTCACTGCTTATGTATTTAATCTTAGCGTCTTTGCGTGAGGCCGTCCTTTAAAATTACTGTTTATTATGCAAGACCCTTTAATAAACATGAATGCTGCAATTAAAAATACCTTCTCTTAATGAGAAGGTATTATATAATGTTTTTAACTGATCAATTATTTTTCTTCTGTTCCAAGTCCTGCACGCAAATATTCGCTGTTCATTTTTGCAATATTGGAAACAGATATTCCTTTCGGACATTCTGCTTCACATGCGTATGTATTGGTACAATTTCCAAATCCTTCTTTATCCATTTGTGTGATCATGTTCAATGCCCTTGATTCTCTTTCAGGATCGCCCTGTGGTAATAATGCAAGTTGCGATATCTTGGCGCCAACAAAAAGCATCGCACTACTATTTTTACATGTTGCCACACATGCACCGCAACCAATGCACGCTGCAGCCATGAAAGCATCATCTGCTTTTTTCTTATCGATTGGAATTGCATTGGCATCAACAGCATTGCCTGTATTCACGCTGATATAACCGCCTGCCTGGATCACACGATCAAAAGCTGACCTGTCAACAACCAGGTCTTTAATAACGGGGAAAGCTTTTGCACGCCAGGGTTCTACAACGATCGTATCACCATCTTTAAATGCACGCATGTGTAACTGGCAGGTTGTATTTTGCTGCCATGGACCATGCGCCTGTCCATTGATGAACATGCTGCACTGGCCACAGATACCTTCCCTGCAATCGTGATCAAAAGCAATCGGATCTTTTCCTTCCGTGATCAACTGCTCATTAAGCACATCGAACATTTCAAGGAAACTCATTTCAGAAGAAATGTCTTTCACTTTGTATGTATCAAAGTTTCCTTTTGCCTTGTTGTTTTTTTGACGCCACACTTTGAGTGTGAGGTTCATGTGGTAATGTTCCATAAAAAGCTATTAGCTGTTAGCTGCAAGCTATTAGTCAGTGACTGATGACTTGCAACTTTAATTAATTATTTGTAGCTACGTTGAGTTGGTTTTACAATTTCAAAATTCAATGCTTCTTTATGCAGATCCCAGCTGCCTTCTCCTTTTGATTCCCATGCCGCTACATAACTGTAATTGTCATCGTCTCTTTTTGCTTCGCCGTCTTCGGTCTGGCTTTCTTCACGGAAGTGACCGCCACAACTTTCATTTCTATTCAATGCATCCATACACATCAATTCGCCGAGTTCAATAAAATCTGCGACCCTGCCTGCTTTATCAAGCTCAGGATTGAATTCATTTACTTCACCTGGTATCTTTACATCAGCCCAGAATTCTTTTCTAAGTTGTTTAATTTCTTCGATGGCCGTTTTCAATCCCTGTGCATTGCGGGCCATACCGCATTTATCCCACATGATCTTACCAAGGCGTTTGTGAAAACTTTCTACTGTTTGTTTTCCTTTGATATTCATCAATGTGTTTATTCTATCACTTACTGCTTTTTCTGTTTCAACAAACGCAGGATGATCGGTTGGAATTGCATTGGTGCGTATTTCATCTGCAAGATAATTTCCCAATGTATAAGGAATAACAAAGTATCCATCTGCAAGGCCCTGCATCAATGCAGATGCACCAAGCCTGTTTGCACCATGATCGCTGAAGTTCGCTTCACCCAAAGCATATAAACCAGGAACGGTTGTTTGCAATTCATAATCTACCCAAAGTCCGCCCATGGTATAATGTACGGCAGGATAAATGCGCATTGGCATCCTATATGGATCTTCGCCTGTTATCTTTTCATACATTTCAAACAGGTTACCATATTTTTCTTCCACTACTTTTTGGCCAAGTTCCCAGATGCTTTTATCATCTGCAGCTTCATTGCCGGTTTTTCCTGCTTCAATTTTTCCATAACGCATGATGGCATCTTTGAAATCAAGATATACGGCCATCTTTGTTGTACCCACGCCATAACCTTCATCACATCTTTCTTTTGCAGCACGGGATGCTACATCTCTTGGGACCAGGTTTCCAAAAGCAGGATACCTTCTTTCCAGGTAATAATCCCTTTCTCCTTCAGGAATATCGGCAGCTTTTCTTGTATCACCTTTTTGTTTTGGCACCCATATCCTCCCATCATTTCTAAGGCTCTCACTCATGAGCGTTAGTTTGCTCTGGTGATCACCACTAACCGGAATACAGGTTGGATGAATTTGTGTAAAACAAGGATTGCCAAAATAAGCGCCCCTTTTATGTGCTTTCCATGCCGCAGTAACATTACTACCCATGGCATTTGTACTTAAATAAAAAACGTTTCCATAACCACCGCTACATAACAGTACGGCGTGGCCGAAGTGGCGTTCCAGTTTTCCGCTCACAAGATCTCTTGCGATAACGCCTCGTGCTTTTCCGTCGATCATTACTACATCAAGCATTTCGTGGCGTGCATACATTTTTACTGTGCCGAGTGCAACCTGTCTTTCCAATGCACTGTAAGCACCGAGTAATAATTGCTGACCCGTTTGTCCTGCTGCATAAAAAGTACGTTGTACCTGTGTGCCACCAAATGAACGGTTGCTCAACAAGCCGCCATATTCTCTTGCAAATGGAACACCTTGTGCAACGCATTGATCAATGATGGCTGCACTTACTTCTGCAAGGCGATGCACATTGCCTTCTCTTGCACGATAGTCACCACCTTTAACGGTATCGTAAAATAAACGGAAAACAGAATCTCCATCGTTCTGGTAATTCTTGGCTGCATTGATACCACCTTGTGCAGCGATACTATGTGCCCTGCGTGGACTATCCTGGAAACAAAATGCTTTTACCTGGTAGCCCATTTCTCCAAGTGAAGCCGCCGCAGCAGCACCAGCGAGACCTGTTCCTATAACGATCACTTCAAGCTTGCGTTTGTTAGCCGGGTTTACCAATTTTACATGTCCTTTATAATCTTCCCACTTGTCTTTCATGTCACCATGTGGAATCTTTGAATCTAAAGCCATATAAGTTTATTAAGTTGTTAGTTATTTTGATATCAGATTCAGCTATCAGCATGCAGCTGAGCTATTAATTAATTTATCCATTCCATATAGATCGCTATTGGCATTGCTGCAAACAATAAACAAATTACTACAGAATAAAAAACACCCAGTCCTTTTATGATCGGTGTATATCTTTTATGATTGATGCCAAATGTTTGAAATGCGCTTTGGAAACCGTGCAGCAAATGCCAGAACAAAGAAAATACTCCAAGCACATATATGATAACCACTACTAAATTATGTTGAAAAACCTGCTGCATTGCCAGGTACAAATTATGTGTTTCCTGGTTTGTATAATCACCAAGTGTTGTTTCTTCCAATCCACCAAAACGTGAAGGAACCCAAAAATGATATAAGTGTAATATTAAAAACATTAAGATCAACGTGCCTAATAGCCCCATGCTCCTGCTATACCATTTGCTGTTTTTCTCTGCTTTATTTACAGCATATTTCACAGGCCGTGCGGCATTGTTCTGTGCCCAAAGCATAAGCCCCTGTACAATGTGTAAGATCAAAAAAAGGAACAGGCCAATCTCCATTGTACGGATGATGAGGTTACTTCCCATAAAATGCCCCCAATGATTGAATGTTTGTCCACCATCATTAAAGAATATCATGGCATTGATTCCGCAGTGTACAACTAAAAAACTGATAAGAAAAAAGCCTGTAAGGCCCATTGTGAATTTTTTGCCGAGTGAAGAAGTGAAAAAATGCTTCCAGGTCATATAGAGATGATTGATATTAAATTATGTGCAAAAATACTACACAAGTGCCAAAATAAGACTTTATTCAAAATTTTTATAAGATTATGAAACAAAAGGCGGAGAAAGATTGAAAATTGAAGCGTGTCTGAAGTTGCAGGATTAAGGTTTTACCAAAATAACGGACATAAAAAAGTAAATGCTGGTATTAAATAAACACGAATTTTTAAACACGAATTGCACGAATTAAGTACATGTATAAATTATTAACTGTATTTAATTCGTGTCTCAAATTCGTGTTCAATCTTTTATTCGAGCCTTTTCAACATTTCACTATCGATGCTTTGAAAAATAATTTCCGGTTTTAGTGTACGCCATTGAGGCAATTCCATAAGCTCAATATAATTGGTAAGCCTGGCTTTTTTAAAATCGTATTTACTTTGTTCGGGCATGTTTAAAATGGTTACCCAGCCCCTGTCTTCTTCAAGTTGTTCCCGCCACTCTTCGTAGTAGCTATCATCACTGCTGTGAAAGTTGAGTACATTCTCTGCTATCAGAATAAATTTTTTGATCCCTTGTTTATATAAGTTATCAGTGATTTCCCTGCGCAGGGTCATGATATCATTTTCTATAGCATCGTTCCATTCTCCCAGTAATTCTATGATAACAAAACCCTGGTCGTAATCGGCATACAGCAGTTTCATATAAAGTGTACGTGAACCAAAGTCGTCCCATTGAGGATGGATGTAATAATTATAAAGTGTTTGGGAATATTCGAATTCGCTGTAAACGCGTTTGTAAAAAGGAGATAGTCTATCTTCTTCTGCCGTATATAAGTGCCGCCAATTGTAAAATGGTTCTATATCCTGCATGACTGCGTTTTAAGCTTATACAAAATTCTGATAAAAAATTTAAAACTGAACAAAAGTACCTGACTTGAATATTGAACATTGTACGTTGAATATTGAAAATTTCTTCAGACTTTTTAATAATTGAAGTCCCCGATTAAATGTTCAATATTCAACGTACAATATTCAATACTCAACGAAGAAGCTTATAAAAAAAGAGGCTACCTTAATGGCAGCCTCTGACTTATTAACCCAAAAATATGATTACTGCACTACAATTTTTTCTTTAATGATCACTTCATTGTTTTCATTCACCACTTTTACCATATAAACACCTTTTGCAGTATTTGCATTCAATGTTATTTTTTCAGTTTGTATTCCTTTAGTAATATTCACAGTTTTTGAAAGCATAGAACGACCTGTAAGATCAGTCATTACAATATTGTACCTGCCTTCTTTTTTACCGTCAAATAAAACGCTGAATGAAGAATTTGTTACAGGGTTAGGGAAGATCTTTGCATCACCGATCGCAAGATCAGTTGTAGGCAGGTTTGAATTTTCCATTGAGAACCTGCTTGCAGCATCAGCTTCTTTCTGCAACAATAAATTACCATTTGCAAAATCTGATGCGTTGTATTTCACATCTGATCCTTCTATCTTAACTGCAGCAAGATCTGATAATTTTAATTTGAAATATCCATCAAACCTGTTTGCACTTGCAACTACGATATCTCCATCATTGTTTACTGCAGCTGCATTTGTTGTATATCCTGCAGGTAAACCTGTAATCGTTCCTTTGAAAGAAGCAATACGTGTTTTTGTATCGATAATGAAAACATTATGATTTGCAGATATCACATACAATTTTCCAAAAGCATCAGCGATCATATCACCACCCCAGCTGCTGCATTTATTGTGAATAGAAGTTCCATTATTTGCATCAGCATCGATGATATTGCCTAGGTCGGTAACAACTGGTTTTTTACCTGTTGTAAACATGATGAAATGATTTGCATCATTGCTCATTGCATAACCGTTTCCATCAGCGCCAATAACCATGCGGGTGATATTTGTAGCTTCATCGTTTGCATTTACGCCAAAAACATCTGAGTGAATGGTATAGAACTGTGGCGTTTCATTTTTAATATTCAGATCCAACCAACGCAATTCGCCCGATCTCATTGGTGTAAAGAAAAGTTTATTGCTTTTTCCATCGTAAGCTGCTGCTGCAACATAAGTTCCGGTTGGATAATCTGTTGAAGTAAACATATTAGCAGTAGATGTTTGATCTACTGTTCTTTTGCTTGCTGCATCCGTTAAAATAAAATTTGTCTTGCTGCGTTCGAACAGGGTTTTGGTTACCTGGCCTGTACCAAGATCAACCTGGCGGATGTTCATCCAGATATAATCATTATTGCCGTCACCTGTAATTGCAAAGGCTTTGTTGCTTTGAGCCATTGTTGCGAAAGAAGAAGTAATTAACGCAGCTGTGAGTAGAAGTTTGTTGTTCATAAGTGCGATTATTTGGTTAGTGATTTAAAAATTTTGGTTTAGATATTTTTTATTAGAAGTCTAATTTACTATAAAGTCCCGACGATTTCAATATTTTTTTATTGTTAATAATTGTTAAATATTTTCAAGCGCTTTTTTTACGCTTCCAAATTGCAGCAATAATTGCTTTGCGGTCGCATAATCATGGGTACCAAGGCGTTCCATGACCATTTTCACGCCCCTGTCAACCAGTTTTTCGTTCGTTAACTGCATATTCACCATTTTATTGTCCTCTACCCTGCCAAGCCTTATCATTACTGAAGTAGAGATCATATTGAGGGTCATTTTCTGGGCAGTTCCGGCCTTCATACGGGTACTCCCGGTAATAAATTCAGAGCCGGTTACCAGCTCAACGGGAAAATCAGCAATCTGGCTCATCGGTGCCATGGGATTGCAACTGATACTTCCCGTTAGTATTCCTTTTTCCCGACAGTTTTTTAATGCACCCAATACATAGGGAGCAGTACCGCTGGCACTAAGTCCTATAACAATGTCGGGATCTTTAATATCATGTTCCAAAAGATCCAGCCAACCCTGTTCTGCATTGTCCTCTGCAAATTCTACAGGTTGTGTGATGG
The DNA here is from genome assembly GCA_047601875.1 of Ferruginibacter sp. GTDB lineage: Bacteria > Bacteroidota > Bacteroidia > Chitinophagales > Chitinophagaceae > Ferruginibacter. The sequence continues at coordinate 5,941,901 of JASGIL010000001.1, forward strand.
CAGCAGCGCCCCCGGCAATGATACCAATGACCAACCCGGGAGGAACCCCATATGTTGGCACACATTCACTGGCATCCACAATACCCAAACGCCCGCTTGTGCCTGCTCCTATATAGAATAAGCGACCACCTGCAAGCATTTTATCAACGATGGCCTGTACCAATGCTTCTATTTGTGGAATGGCTTCCGAAATGACAAGGGAAACTTTTTGATCTTCTGTATTGATATTTACCAACAACTCCTTTACTGTCATTTTTTCTAAATGACGGTATGGAGAATTTGATTCGGTAATTTTTTTAAACGACATACATGTTGCACGTTTAACGTTAAACGTGCAACGTTCAACGTTGTTTGGAACTTTTTATTGATGAAATTTTATAAGACCTTCCATTGGGTTTTTCAGCACTTTTCCCAATTGTAATTCATAAGAGGCGCACATATCCTGGAGCACATCTTTGAATCCAAATGCAACGCTTCCTACAAAATGGATCGGCATTGTCCAGCTTTGGCTGTATTTATAAATGTGGTTAAAAAAGAAATCGTTGAAACAGTCTTCGATTATATTTTCTATCATAAAATGCCCGCGGTTCTCAACCAGGAAACCTGCAAAGCCAGCCAGGTAGCGGTTTGGCAGCGGTTTTTTATACACAGCATCCAGTATTTCTGAAGCATTGGTATTGTATTTCTGATCAAACCTATGCATCAGGTCAGCATCAAATGTATTGTATAGGTAATATTGAAGTACTTTGCGCCCCAACTGCGTACCGCCTCCTTCATCTCCCAACACATATCCAAGCCCAGGGCTGTTTTTTACGATCCTTTTTCCATTAAAATAACAGGAATTGGAACCCGTTCCCAGTATACAGGCCACACCTTTTTCCGACCCACACAGGGCTTTTGCGGCACCCATCAGGTCGTGATCAACAAAGACCTTAGCATCTTTAAACACTGATCTTATTGCACCCGACACAATTTTTACATTCGCAGGATTACTGCAACCTGTTCCATAAAAAAACACTTCTGCAGGTGATTGCTTTTTGAGTTTTGGTAACAGTTCTTTTTCTAATATTTCTTTTATCTGTGTTTGTGATAAAAAATATGGACTGAGCCCCTGGGTATCGATCGCTATCTTCTTTTTCCCATCTATCAGGCACCATTCTGTTTTGGTTGAGCCGCTATCCGCAATTAATTTAACCGCCATTTCTTTTATTTTAATTTACGGGTTAAGGTAAAACATTCATATCAATTCGATACAAAAATTAAAAGCTTGAAACAAAAAATTAACTTCGCCACCAAATAAAGCACGGCAATTGTTTTTTGCAGCAATTTAATATGAACATGGAGAAAAAGAAACTACAGGTATGGCTACCATTGCTTTTCAGCATAATCATGATCGTTGGGATTTTTATAGGCTATAAGATGAGGGATGGTATGCCTGGAAAATCTTTTTTTTATATAGAGAAACGCAGGCCCATACAGGAGATCATGGACCTCGTTGAAAATAAATATGTGGATGATGTGAATATAAATTCCCTGATGGATACAGCCGTAGAAGCCATGCTGGCAAAGCTTGACCCACATTCTGTTTTTATTCCTGCAGAGGACCTTCAGCAATATAACGAAGATATACAGGGTAGTTTTTATGGCATCGGCATCGAGTTCAATATTTTTGATGACACACTCAATATCACCAATGTTTTAAAAGATGGCCCCGGCTATATATCAGGATTAAAAGTGGGTGATAAAATATTAAAAGCAGGAAACAGTGTCATTGCCGGCAGAAAATTGCCTACTGATTCTATCCGCAAAGCGCTTAGGGGCGACCGTGGTAGTAAAGTAACAGTAACGATTTTAAGGAACACAAAACAATTGAATATTGAAATTGAAAGGGATGTGATACCTGTTACCAGTGTTGATGCTTTTTATATGGTAGATAGTATTGTAGGTTATATCAGGCTCAACAAATTTTCAACACAAACCTATCGTGAATTTATGATGAGCCTTACTGATCTGAAGAAGAAAGGCATGCAAAAACTTGTGCTTGACCTGAGGGGAAATGGTGGCGGTGTATTGGATGAGGCTGTTGAAATTGCTGATGAATTTTTAGAAGGTGATAAATTAATTACTTATACAGAAGGCAAACATTCGCCTAAAAAAGAATACCGCTGCAAAAGAGTTGGCCAATTTGAAAAAGGTGAACTGGTTGTGCTTACAGACGAAGGAACCGCAAGCGCCAGTGAAATATTAACAGGTGCCTTGCAGGATTGGGATCGTGCTACCATTGTTGGGCGCAGGACGTTTGGAAAGGGCCTGGTACAGGAGCAATATGATCTGAGCGATAACAGTGCACTAAGACTAACGATTGCCAGGTATTATACGCCGGTAGGAAGAAGTATTCAACGTTCTTATGCAAATGGAGGGAAAGCATATTATGAAGAGATATCAAAAAGATTTGAAGATGGTGAAATGTTGTCGGCTGACTCAGTAAAAAATGACAGCACCAAAGTATATAAGACCCATGCAGGTAAAAAGATCTATGGCGGCGGTGGCATCTCTCCTGATTATTTTGTGGCAGCAGATACCAGCAGGTTTGGTTTCATAACCGCAAAAGCATACACGAAGGGCTTAGTGAGCGATTTTGGTTATAAATATTTTTTATCCAATCAATCATTGACAGAGAAATATAAAACACCCATGGAATTTTCCAGGTCATTCAATATAAATGAAGCCGATTGGGAATTCTTTAAACAAATGGCTTTAAAAGATTCACTGAGTTTTAATGATATCAATGAAGCTGAGAAAAACTATCTATTCAAGGCACTCAAAACTTCGATTGCCCGCCAGATATGGAGAAATGAAGGTTATTTTGAAGTAACCAATACAGAAGACAAAACTGTAATAAAGGCAATGGAAATACTACACAAGGTTCCTTAATTAAATGTTCAATATGCAACGTACAATTTACAATATTCAAGTACACTTCGATGAGCATTGAACATTGTACGTTGCATATTGAACATTTATTTAAGGCTTCAAAAATTGAGAAAAAGTAAGACCAGGAAAGAATTAGAAATAAGTTAGGACTTCACCCAAATAAAAGAGCCTCCGATTGGAGGCTCTTTTACTTATTAGATTGTATTAAGCAGGACAAAATAGTTTTTCACCTGGTCAATTGAATATTGTAGTCTTTTTATGGGATATTTTATTAACACAAAGATAATGTCCACTAAATGTGGAAAAAGTAGTTCATAAAGCCCTTGTTTTGTAGAACATCTACTACAAATCAGCTTAGTTTACTAAGAATGAGTTCGTTAGAATGCGCTGGAAGTAAGATGATTTACTGAAAAGAGGTTGAAGTTTTTATAATTCATTGCTTTTAACCGCCCTCCTTTTCATTTCCTGCCATTTGCCATAAGTCCCACTTCTCCATAACCATTCCAATGGGCCATAATTAAAATACCTGAGCCAAATGGTACTAAGAATTATTTGAAATCCAAAAACGATCAGTGCAAAGATGGTATAATAAACAGGCCCTACTTTTTCTGCGTACCCCAGCCCCGCATTTAAGAAAACAAAATTGCCAATAAGCGTATGTGTGATGTAATTGGTGAATGCCATTTTACCAACAGGTGCCAACCATGACATGGTCTTTTTAAACCTGGTTGTTTGAAATAAAAGCATAAATACTGCAATATATCCTGCTGCCAATGGTGCTACGCCAACAGCATAGGCAATGGTTCTACGTCTTAATCACGGGCACCTTCCTGGCCACGAGGTTCAGATGGACGTCCAGTTTGGCAGTGGCGGCTATTCGGCAGGCGCCCACGATTTCAGCGATCTCAAGCCGTTGTTGTAACGCGACTAAGCGCTTCCCATATACATCGTGTCCGAACTCATCGGCATCTCAAGCAGTTCTGGACCGAAAATAATGCAATCTTGAAATCTCTTTCTCGATCTCTGTGCAGCTTGGCGCGACTTCGCAGCGGCAAAGCAAGCCAACGAGGAGAGCACATGCCATTAATTGAAGTTCACGTGATCAAGGACGTCTTCAGCCCCGAGCAGAAGCGTCGATGATCGAAAGACTGACCGACGCATTCGTGTCGGTTGAAGGGGAACACCTGCGCGGCGTCACCTGGGTCAAGATTTCCGAAGTCGAGAGCGGCGATTGGGGCATCGGCGGCCAGCCGTTGACGGCGGAGGCCGTGAAGCAGAAAATTCGCGGCCAGTCGAAACGTCGCCTGACAGACTGATAACAACCAGAGCGTCAGCGATACCTCCGGACGCGCCGTGCGCGGCCGGCCGCTCCGATGTACCGGTGGCGGGGTTTTAGGCCGCGCCCCTTTCCGCGTATGATCCGGGCAACGCGGAGGGAGCAACGGATGAAAATCGACGGCGAGCCTGCCATTGCGGCACTATCCGCTACGAGGCGGAGGTCGATCCCGCCAAGGTCGTGATCTGCCATTGCACGGATTGCCAGACCCTGTCCGGCTCGGCCTTCCGCACGGTCCGTGCCGACCGAAGCGAACAGCTTTCGCCTGCTGTCGGGAACGCCGAAGGTCTACGTCAAGACCGGTGAGAGCGGCAACAAGCGCGAACAGACCTTCTGCGCCGATTGCGGCGCGCCGATCTATTCCGGCCCTCCCGGCGCCAATGCCGCCGTGGTCAGCCTGCGCGTCGGCACCATCCGCCAGCGCGATCAACTCGTCCCCGGCGATCAGTACTGGTTCCGTTCGGCGCAGCCCTGGCTTGCCCAGAAATCCCCGATATCAAGAAGCGAGAAGAAACAGCGGGTGTTCGATGCCAGGGGCGGGTTCGGCAAGGATTGAGGGCGCGGCGCCTACGGCCTTCGCCGGGATGACCTCGAGGAAATTTCTGAAATACAAAAATTGCGCTTGACTATTCCGTAAAATCGGAACTATCTCTCCCATTATCCCGTGCCGCCTCGAGGGGCGGATCATGATCGCCACGATACGTAGGCGCGGGTGGCGATGGGCCGTTGTGGCGTCAGATGACTTGTGCATCCGGCGAAACGTCTGCAGCGGCCGGCGAAATCGTGTGGTTCTGGCGCCGCGACCCTGGCGTCTATCCGGCCTGCCTGTGCGGGCCTGGCAACGGTGACAATAAAGGCCGCTCACCGGGGAGAGCACGTATAAGCCGTCAAGTCATCGCGCGGGGAAAGCCGGGATGTCTCGGCTGTACTTTGGTCTTTAACCCGTGTGCGTTCCTTCACTACCCATTGCACGCGGGACTTACGGGCGCAGTCGGCGCTCGGCTTTCCCTGCGCCCTCTGACAAACAGGGCGAACGAACTTGCAAAGCTCAGGCGAAAATCAAGCCGTAGATTAATCGCTGTCGTCCCGGGCAAGCGAAGCGTGACCCGAGATTCATAACCACAGGAAGTCGTTTTGCGAAGGTTGGAGCTCCAGCCCAATCTAACCACAACTCTCTGTGGCTATCGGTCCCTGCGTTCGCAGGGACGACGTTGAGCGCGCGGTGAAACTTACCCCACCGCCGCCGTGCGGCTTTCCGGCTCCATCGGCTCTGCCATCTGGCCGGCATCGGCGCCGGCGTTGCGGCGCAGCTCGTAGAATTCCAGCACGCGCTTGGCCGTCGCGAGTTCCAGCCGCTCGAAATTCTCGCGCGCGCGTTCGAGGTCCATCCGCGCGATATTTCGCGCTTCCTGTCCCGCCGTCATCAGCAGCAGGGCCTTGGTGGTCGCCCAGGAACAGCCCGCGACCCTGGCGACGATCTGCACCGCTCCGGGATTTTCGTTGAGGACGGCGCGTTCGACGATCTCGATCGGGCAGCCTGCCAGCGCAGACAGCGCCATCACCGTCCGTTCGAAGTGCTCGGCACGGGCCGCGCCGTGCACGTCGGTTTCGCTGAGGTCTTTCCACTCGGTGCGCCGCCTTACCCGCTTGCGCGCCCTGGCGTGATCCTGCGAACCGTTGCGCACGACATGATTGATGTCGTCGATCACGTCGGTCACCGCGCCCCTGACGGCGTCGGCCATTTGCGGGCTTCGCCGCGACGATCTTGCGGCACGGCCGCCGACGCGGTTTCGAGAATTTTCAGCAGGTGATGCCGGGGTCGCTACGCGTTCCCACATGCAGCGCAAGCTGGCCGTCCTCGCGGGATCGCACCACAAGCTCGCCGAAGCTGCGATCGGAAATCTGCGCGCCGAGATTTTGCGCGACGGCATGAACGATGCGGATTCGCCGCGCTCGATCAGCAGATCGGCGATGGTCTCGCTCAGGGTAGGACGCTGCGCGATGGCGAGCAGATGCCCCTGCTCTTGGTGCTGCTGCCAAGCACGAGGTCGGCCTCGCTCAGCGCCTCCGACTGGCTGAGCACCGGCGCGGCGACGCTGACCTCGTCGTCGAACGCAAACGCCCGGACAAGGGTCGCGGGTGCATCCGGAGCAATGGCGAAGTGCTCGGCGAGCTTGACCCGGGTTCTCAGTTCGATGACGCCGACAATGGTCTTGAAGATGTCGTCGAACATTTCGGTCTGCTGCTTCGAATAGCGGCCGGAGCCGGCGAGGAACAGGTCCGTGATCCGCATCAGCGCCTTGAGCTGTCTTCGTGTCGCCCCTGGAGTTGCCGTGCCCTGAACTTCATCGATTAGTGAGTACAACATCGTCATGCCGGGTCTCGCCGCGAATTGCCGCCCTTGGATGCAACCTTGGGCGTAAAGTGGAAGTGACAACGACCAATTAGCGCCGACGCGTGAAAATTGCTGACTGCGGTTGCTTCGGAAATGATTTAAATTGTCAGGAGTTGAGGCGAAGTCGTGGCCATAGAGGACGTTGGAAGGCCGTCAGCTGCGCGGCTTGACGTAGATGCTCTCGTAGTTGCCGGCGTATTGTTCCTTCCAGCCCCGCTTGTCGACGAGGAAACGCCGCAACTGCTCGTGCGCCTTTACCCAGAGCACGGTGTCGATCTTGTACTTCTCGATCACGGCGTCCCATGCGCGCTCATCCACTTCCCATGCGACCAGCGGGAAATAATCGCGCAGCAGGCTGTCCGGATAGGCGGTGGCGGCGCGGCCATCGACGAACAGGGGTACGCTGCCACGGGTGTAGAAGATCAGGAGCCCGCCGACATTCCAGTGATTGAGCAGCCGCGCTTGCGGCAAGTGCGTCTGCAGATAGCGGGCATCCTGCTCCGAGATCATGTGCGGAAGCGTCAACGACGGCCTTGCCTGCGCGTAAGCCAGGGCAGGGCGCACACGCCCATGATGCCCGCCGCGGCCAGGGCATTCTGGACCTTGAAATTGTCCAGCCGTGTCGCAGCAGCCGGTCGAGGTGCAGCGCCAGCGGCACCGTCGAGAACAGGAAGAAGAACGACATGTAGCGGAATTGATAAATGCCAAGCAGCAGGAACAGCCACGACAGCAGCCGCGCCTCGACCGGGCAGGCGTTTTTGAAGAACCGGAGCTCGAGTGCCACAAAGAGCAGCATATAGACCATGCCGGGAATGCTCTCGGGCATTTCCATGTTCTGGTAGTACGACTGCCACTCGGTGATATTGGCCTGCACGAAATGACCGAGCGTCGCTGCCGAGCCCTCATAGAGGCCCCAGCCCAGCGGATTGATCAGCGTGGCAACGAGGCACGCTGCACCGACGAGCGCAAACATCCTGACGCCGGCCCAATCGCGCCGCAGCAGGGCAACGCCGCCGAAAACGCCGATCACGAAGAAGCCGAGCAGGAAGCCGCCATGCAGGTTGGCCCACAACACCATGACCGCGGGAAATGCGAGCAGCCACCGCGATCGCTTCAGGCACTCGCCGTAGAAGAGGACGGCAAACAGCATCGTCGCAATGTTCGGCGAAGCCGCGAGATAGATGTTCGGGGCGGCCCCGAAAGCCGGGTAGAGCAGACAGACGGCAAAGACCGCGATGCCGACCGACGCGGTCGAGGCGCCGTAGCGCAGGCAGAGTGTGGCGAGATAGAAAGCGATGGCCGCGCCGGTTGCGACCGCCATGAAGATGATGCCGCCGAAGCCGGTGTACTGGAATACGAGGCTGGCGATGACGTCCCACAGCCAGGACAGATTGAACCACTGCTTGTCGGCCGCCGTGAACGACCAGGGATCGTGCAGGGGAACATGACCTTGCTGGCGTATCACGTCGCCGGCGGCGAGGTGCCAGCCGAGATCGTAATGGCCGAGCATCAGCTCGCCATTGCTGACGTAATACACGCACAGAAACGAAATCAGGAAAATGTAGATGCCGTACCGTCGCAGGTACGGTCCGATCGTCCCGGCCCCCTGGTCGGTCCCGGAGCCGTCCATAGCCTCCGCCGCGTCCATCAACGAGCCCCTCACGATCGAAGCAACCGCCCGCGACCCGGAAAGTCCCGGGCCAGCGTGACCTCTCCGCTTAGGGGGCGTCCCGCTAAGGCAGGGTTAAAATCGGATGTGCAAGGCGATCGCCGCGCGATGAAGCAGCGTTCTGATTAACGAATGCCTACGTGGAACCGATCGTCCGAGGTGGAGATTCCGGCCCCGCCGCCGGTTGTGGCGGCGGACGGCCGGCGCGGCCTAGCCGCCGTAGAGATAGTTCGGCAGCCACAGCGTCATGCCGGGCCACAGATACATGATGACCATGCAGAGGATGACGATCAGCATGTAAGGCATCATGCCGGCGAAGATCTGGTTGAGCGTGACGTGCGTCGGCGCGACGCCCTTGAGATAGAAGGCCGACATCGCCACCGGCGGCGACAGGAACGCCGCCTGCAGGTTCACGAACACCAGCGTGCCCCACAGGATCGGGTCGATGTCGAAGTGCTTCAGCATCGGCAGGAAGATCGGCACGAAGATGATGATGATCTCGGTCCATTCCAGCGGCCAGCCGAGCACGAAGATGATCGCCTGCGACAGGATCATGAACTGCATCGGCGTCATGTTGAGCGACAGCACCCAGCTCTCGAGCAGCGCCTGGCCGCCGAGGATGGCGAACACCGCCGAGAACAGCGCCGAGCCGACGAACAGCCAGCACACCATCGCGGTGGTCTTGGCGGTGAGGAACACGGCCTCCTTGGTGCGCTTCCAGTCGAGCGTGCGGGCCTGGAACGCGAGGAGGAAGGCGCCGGCCGCGCCGACCGCGGCCGATTCCGTCGCGGTCGTGATGCCGAACAGGATCACCGCCAGCACGACGACGGTGAGGATGCCGAGCGGCATCACCGAGGAGGTGAGCAGCTTGAGCACCTCGAAGCCGCTCGGCGTCCATGCGAGTAGTAGCGCAGCGCTGCACCAATCGCCTCAGCAGCGGCGGCAAATGCCAAACCACGACAGTAGAAGCCTGCGTGGCGGCCCCTTCTCGCGCCGGCGTCGGCCTCAGGCGTCGGTGACGCCGAGCCGAGCTGCTGCAGGCCCTCGTCGACCTCTTCGTCCGCGCCAGCCTGCTGGTGGATCACCACATACCACCAGACTAGCGCCGAGCGTGCCGGCGATCAGCAGCGAACGGCACCAGCGAGATCGCCGAAGTTCTTGCACGATGCCGCCATAGGTCATCGGCTTGCCGTCGATCTCGAGTCGCCTGCGCGCTGCGCGGCGAGAACAGCGCCTTGATCAGCGCCGACGAACATGTTGTGCGAATAGAGCGCCTGCGAACTTGCTGCATCCATTCCGGCACCGGCACGCGTGGTCTGCTCCTCCGGCAGCGTCGGCGCGATCTTCGGATTGATCATCGCCCAGCCGATGATGTAGATGAGATAGAGGAACGGCGAGGAAGAAGCCCGGGAACATCGCCGCGGCATAGAGCTTCACCACCGACTGGCCGGCGACCGCCGCATAGACGATGATCATCACCGACGGCGGGATCAGGATGCCGAGCGTGCCGCCGGCGGTGATGACGCCGGAGGCGAGCTTGACGTCGTAGCCCGCGCTGCAGCATCGGGTTGAAGGCGATCACGCCCATCAGCACCACGACCGCGCCGACGAGGCCGCGAGGCGATGCCCCAGAAGGTGCAGACGATCAGCGTCGCGACCGCCAGCGAAGCCGGCACGCGCCGGAAGGCGAGCTGGATCGAGTAGAACATCTTGTCGACCAGCGCGCCGCGTTCCATCACGTATCCCATCAGGACGAACAGCGGGATCGAGATCAGCACGTCGTTGGTCATCGCGCCGTAGGTGCGCTGGACCATCAGGTCGAAGACGCGGTTGTCGATCCAGTGCTGCGCCGGGTCGTAGAAGGCGATGAAGCCGAAGAACATGCCGAGGCCCATCAGCGTGAAGGCCGTCGGGAAGCCCATCATGATCACGACCACGATGAGCGCCGAGCATCAGAAGGCCGAGTGCGGGATCGCTCATGACTGTGTCTCCGCCCATGCCGCGCTGACGCGCCGCCTCGTCGATGTCGCTGCGCGCGCTCGATGGCGATCTTGCGCGACTCTTCGTCGACATATTCGCTGTGCGCGAGTTGCTCCTCGACCACGTCGATCTCGGCGACGTCCTTGAGCCGGCTCGGCCATTCGCCGGTCTTGAGGCAGACGACGCAGCGCATGATCTCGGCGATGCCCTGCAGCATGACCAGCGCGCCGGCGATCGGGATCACGGTCTTGAAATGATAGACCGGCGGCCCGTCGGCGGTGACGTTGGAATGCTCGTCGATGCGCCAGGAATCGCGCGGCGTAGTCGTAGCCGGCATAGACCAGCGCGGCGATGCCGGGCAGGAAGAACACGATGTAGAGCACGAGGTCGAGCGTCGGCCTGCGTGCGCGGCCGCATCGAGCTGTAGAGGAAGTCGCCGCGGACATGGGCGTTCTGCGCCAGCGTATAGGCGCCGCACAGCATGAACAGCGTGCCGTACAGCATGTTGTTGAGCATCGAAGATCCACGCCGTCGGCATGTTCATGATGTAGCGCTTGAAGACTTCGGCGCAGACCACAGTCATCAGCACGACGATCAGCCAGGCCGCGGCCTTGCCGACCCAGGTGCTGATGCCGTCGATGGTGTGCAGAAGCGTTGCGACGTTCATGGATGCAGCCGCACTGCTGCGAAGACAGGGATCCGGAACGATACAAAGCACCATCCGGTGATTACGGCCGAATGGTGCCTTGCCGGATTCAGCGATTGCGTCAGATCTTCTTGGCTGCGCCGTTCGGCCCGAAGTAGTGATCGTAGGCCATGCGGCGGTTGACCACCGTGTCCTGCTCCCACTGCGTCGCGCGCTTGGCGAAGGCGATCTGCGAATCGACGATCTCCTTGAACAGCGGATTTTCGGCCGCCTTCTTCTTCGACCACCTCGTCGTAGATTTCGAGCTGCTTCTTCAGGATCGCATCCGGCGTCTTGTAGAACTTGCACCTTGTCCTTGGTCTGCATCTCGACATAGTCCTGCGAGTAGCGGTCGATCGCCTTCCAGCGACATGTCCTGGCCGACGCCGCCTCGGCCGCATTGGCGATGATCGCCTGCATCTTCTCCGGCAGCGCGTTGTACTTGTCCTTGTTGAACATGATCTCGAACTGCTCGGCGTTCTGGTGATAGCTCTGCAGCATGCAGACCTTCGAGACGTCGGCGAAGCCGAGCGCACGGTCGGAGGAGGCGTTGTTGAACTCGGCCGCATCGAGCAGGCCGCGGTCCATCGCCGAGACGATTTCGCCGCCCGGCAGCGCGTTGACCGCGGCGCCCATGCCGGTGAACACGTCGATCGAGATGCCGACGGTGCGGAACTTCAGGCCCTTGAGATCGTCCGGCTTGGCGACCGGCTTCTTGAACCAGCCGAGCGGCTGGGTCGGCATCGGGCCATAGGGGAACGAGACGACATTGGCGCCGATCGAGGCGTAGAGCTTCTCGAGCAGCTCCTTGCCGCCACCGTATTTGTGCCAGGCGAGCAGCATGTTGGCGTCCATGCCGAAGGCCGGGCCCGAGCCCCACAGCGCGAGCGCGGTCTGCTTGCCGTAGTGATAGACGAGCACGCCGTGGCCGCCGTCGAGCGTGCCCTTCGAGACGGCGTCCAGCAGGCTGGAAGGCCGGAACCACGGCACCGGCCGGCAGCACCTCGATCTTGAGGTCGCCGCCGGTCATGTCGTTGACCTTCTTGGCGTAGTCCAGCGCGAATTCGTGGAAGATGTCCTTGGACGGCCAGGTGCTCTGCCAGCGCATGCTGATCGGGCCGGTCTGCGCGAGCGCGGCGGGGGGCCGCCACCGTCGCCGCCGCGGCGCCTGCTGCGGCCGTCTTCAAAAAGCGCCGGCGCGAAGTCCGGCTGTTCCTTGGTCGATTTGGTCATCGTCTATCTCCCGTGATGCGGCCGTCCCCTGATGAGCGGCCCGTTAATTATTGTCGGCAAGACAAAGGCTTGTGCGGACCTTTGGCAACTAGACTTCGCGGTAATGCGACCCTTCGACGCAGTTCTGATGGCCCAGACATCAATCACCGCCGGCGCGATTTATTCCGCGCGCGCCAAAATAACTTTCGTCGAACGCGGAGCCCACCACTACGCCGCCTGCATCATGGTGCGGGCGAAGGCCGGGTCTCGGCAAGCTCATCCATAATCCGTCCGTGCAAGAGCCTCAGCGTTTCGGCATCGGGACGCGGGGTCTCGCGGACGATGCTGCCGGCTCGGCATAGGCGAAGCCGGTGTTCGCCCTGATGTCCGGATGGCATGAAGCCCGGGTGTACCGAACGAAGCGCAGAAGCCGCCACGCTCCCTGTCGAAATCGAACAGCGCCATATTGGTGAGCAATGCATACGGGACCGCCGCGGCGCTTCGACTTCGGGCGTCGACCGCCTTGGCGCGCTTGATGAAATCGACCTTGGGCACGAAGACGCGCGGGCGATGCTCCTCGCGGAACAGGATCACGCGCGGCACGAGGTGGTAGAGATAGGCCGAGCCGAACGAGCCGGGCCAGCGCACATCGGTCTCGTGGATAGTCGCCCGTGCCAACGAGGTTGATGTTGCCCTCGCCGTCGATCTGGCCGCCGCCGAGGAAAAAGGCGTCAACGCGGCCTTGTGCGGCGCAGTCGAACAGCTCGATGCCGCCATTGGTGAAGAGATTGGTGCTCGCTGCGATCCGACAGTCGAGATGCGGACCGGCGGCTTGCCGTCGCGCTTGTTGCGGGCGCGCAGTAGCATGGCGCCGGCCGCAGGGCATCGGCGAGGACGCGCCGACCGCGACATGGCGAATGCCGTCGAGCAGATCGGCGATGGTCGTTGATCAGGATTTCGCGGCGTTCGTTGCTCAGCCTGCATCGGTTCACGCCACCTGCTTAGCGCTGCGAGAGGAAGGCCGGAGAGATAGGCAATGAAGACCTGTCCTCGGTTCGCGCCATCGCCGCATAACGCGTGATCTCGGGCTCGTCAGCCGGGATATTCGTCCGAGAGCGCCAGCGGCCAGGCGCCGTGCGGGGCGACCGCGATCTTATCGACATAGAGCCAAGGCAGGACGCCGGCGGCGGAGTTTTCGGTCTGCCATCAGATTGCGATCGACGATGCGTTCGACGGTGACGAGCGTCTGCTTCGCCGCATAGGCCATGGCGGCGAGCTCACGGAAGCCGGCCGATCCGGATGTTGCCGTCGCGATCGGCCTCCGGAGCGTGGAAGAGCGCTAGATCCGGTGTGATCGCGGGCACGACGACGATCTTGCCGGGATCGCCCACGGGGCTATCGATCACCTTCCAGTCAGGGCGCACCTTCAGGAGGTCGCTGCCCACGATGCCGGCGATCGGCATGAACGGCACGCCCTTCTGCGCGGCGAGCAAGGCCGGCCAGGATGGCGGGGCAGGTGGAATCTCGCAAGGTGCAGGAAACTGCCGGCGCGGACCGCGGCATTGAAGCGGGGCGCACCGCCGGCCTCTCCGAGCGAGACGGCGCTGGTCTCGATTTCGCCGACGGCGCCTGCGCCGATCAGGAGGTCGGCCTGCATGCTGGAGATCGGCACGCAGATCAGCCTGATGTCGCGGATGCCGGCCTCGATCATCGCGGCGGTCGCCGCCATCGATACGCCCGAGCGGCCACCGGAATGGCCAGCGATTGGCCCGGCCGCACGCTGACGGCCAGGCGCCTCAAGCGAAACGATCTCCGTCATCCACCGCCCTCCCCGGAATCTGTTGTTGCGATCCAGTCTAGCAGCGTTGCCGGGCCGTGGTAGCCGTCATCTGCAGGCGCCGGCCGCGCGGCAGAGGTGCAGCGCCGGCATGACGCGCCGTCCTTCAGCGGAACAGTGCGTCGATCTTGTCGGCGCCGAGGCCGACCTTGATGTAGTGCGCGCGGCACATCGCGATGTAGTCGTGGACGTCGAAATGGCCTGCGCGAGCCGCCGTTCTCGTCGAGCCAGATCAGCGGACCGGTGACGATGAAGAACACCTTCATCGGGTCCTTGTGCTCGTAGGCGACGAGGGTGTGGCCTTCGCCGGGGGACTCGTAGATGAAGTCGCCGGCGGTCGCGGTCCAGTCGTGTTCGAGATAGCCCCACTTGCCGGAGATCGTGTAGGCGAACACCTCGTGCGGGTGATAGTGGCGGTTCACCAGCCCGGCGCCCTTCGCCATCAGGATGTCGCACCATTTGTTCTGCGACGGCGAGATCCACAGCGGCCGCGAGGAAACCGTCTCGGTGAACGGTACGTAGTAGCGTTCATCCTCGGTGGCCGCGTTGGCGATGTAGGCCTCGGGCAGCGCATCCGTCCTGAACACCTGGGCGATCGGTTTCAGGTCTTTCCAGAATTCGCTTTTCGCCAGTTCGGGCATGGAAGTCTCCGTCGGTTCGATGCATCAGATGGACATGCCGCCGTCGGCCATGAACACGCCGCCGGTCGAGAAGCTGCTCTGCGCGGAGGCCAGATACAGCACGAGCTGGCCGATCTCCTCGGCGCGGCCGTGGCGGCCGAGCGGGATCAGCCCGTCGAGGAATTTGCCGGCATCGCGGCCGATGGCGCGGGTGAGGCCGGCCTCGACGGTGCGCTGGAAATCGTTCTCGATCGGCCCCGGCGCCACCACATTGACGCGGATGCCGCGCGGCGCGCGCCTCCTTGGCCACCGTCCGCATCAGGCCGATCACGGCGTGTTTGGAAGCGGCATAGGCGGCGATGCCGGGATCGCGGTCGTGCCGACCACGCTGGAGGTGATGACGATGCTGCCGCCGTCGCGCATTTTCGGCAGCGCATATTTGCAGCCGAGGAACGGTCCGCGCACGTTCACCGCCATCACCCGGTCGAACATGTCCTCGGGATAGTCGACCACGGGACAGATCTCGCCGGCAACGCCGGCATTGCAGAAGAGCACGTCGAGCCCGCCCCAGCGCGCCAGCGTGGCGTCGACAAAGGCCGACGTCGGCACCGGCATCGGTGACGTCGGCGGTCTGCACCATCAGCTGCCCGGCGTAGCGCGCCCAGCAAGCTCACCGAAGCATGCAGCGCCGCCGCGTCGCGGTCGACCAGCGTCACCCTGGCGCCTTCGCGCAGGAACAGCTCGGCGGTGGCAAGCCCGAGGCTGCCGGCCGCGCCGGTGACGATGCAAATCTTGCCGTCGAGGAGCTTCATGTGCGGTCAGGCTCCATTTGGCGGGGACACGGTGCGCCCCGGCTCGGCCGCGCCGAGATAGGCGCGCTGCACCGCCGGATCGTCGCGCAGCGCGGCCGCGCTGCCTTCGCCGACGATGCGGCCGTTCTCGATCAGATAGCCGCGGTCGGCGATGGCGAGGCTCTGCGCTGCGCGTTCTGCTCGACCAGCAGGATGCCGAGGCCCTCATCGCGGATGCGCGCGAGCGCTGCGAACAGTTCCTGCACATCAGCGGCGACAGGCCGAGCGAGGGCTCGTCGAGCAACAGGATGTCCGGCGCCGACATCAGCGCGCGGCCGATCGCGACCATCTGCTGCTCGCCGCCGCTCATGGTGCGGACCAGCTGGGCCAGCGCGCTCGGCGAGCCGCGGAAACAGCGCCAGCACGCGCTCAGCGTCTCGTGCCTCCGCGCCGCGCGCGCGTTGCGCGATAGGCGCCGAGCTCGAGATTTTCGCGCACGGTCAGTTCGCCGAACATGCCGCGGCCCTCCGGCACCAGCGCGACGCCCGCCTCGACGATCGCGTGCGCGCGGCAGCGCCAGTGAGATCGTGGCCGCCGAGCGCGATCGAGCGCCGTGGCCGGCCAGCCGGCAATCGCCTTGAGCAGCGAGGTCTTGCCGGCGCCATTAGCGCCGAGGATCACGACGATCTCGCCGTGCGCGACGTCGAGCTCGACGTTGTCGAGCGCGCTGATGCTTGCCATAGGCGAGCTGATATGCCGCGACCTCAAGCATCGGCGTCTCCGAGATAGGCGCGCGACCACCTCGGGGTCGGCAAGTACCGCGTCGGCGAGACCCTCGGCGATCTTGCGGCCGGCGTTCATCACGACGCAGCGGTCGCAGAGCGAGCGGATCGCATCCATCACATGCTCGACCAGCATGATCGTGATGCCGCTGTCGCGCAGCGAGCGGATCAGCGCGATGCCTTCTGCAGCTCGGTCGGATTGAGGCCGGCGAGCCATTCGTCGAGCAGCAGCAGCTCCGGCTTCGAGCGCCAGCGCGCGTGCAAGTTCGAGTCGCTTCTGGTCGATGTAGGTCGAGCTCGTCGGCCGGCAGCGTCGGCCTTCGGCGAGGCCGACACGCGCCAGCAGGCCCGCGCGCGGCTCCGCCGTCGCACCACGGTGTTTGGCGAACGCGAGGCCGGCCGAGGTTCTCGGGCAGTTCACGACGTCGAGCACGCGCACGAGCTGGAAGGTGCGCGCGATGCCGAGCCGCGCGATGCGGTGCGCCGCCAGGCCGGCGATTCGTGCCGTCAGGCTGATGTGCCGGTATCGGGCTCAGCGCGCCAGAGATCAGATTGAGCACGGTCGTCTTGCCGGAGCCGTTGGGGCCGATCAGGCCGACGATCTCGCCGCGCGCAACGTCGAAGCGAGATATCGTCGACGGCGACGAGCCCGCCGAACGCGCGCAGGCCGTCGCACCGACAGCACGCGCCCGGCGCCTCATGTGGCGCGTCCGCAGGCTTGCTGGCGTCGCGCGCGGCCATCGCTTGAACAGTCCGACGACGCCGCGCGGCAGCGCATAGACGATCAGCATGAAGACGAAGCCGAGCAGGATGGAGAAGTAGTTCGGAAAGTTCGCGCGTCAGGAACTCGAACAGCAGCACCAGCGGCACCGCGCCGAGCAGCGGGCCGAACAGCAATGCCGGCGCCGCCGAGCAGCGCCATGATCGACGACCTGGAAGGAGATCATCGGGATTGAAGGCGATCGCCGGGTCGATATAGGTCCAGCGCGGCGCCATCATGGCGCCGGTCAGCGTCATGAAGGCGGCGCTGAGATAAACATCGCGAGCTTGGCGAGCGTGGTGTTGATGCCGGCAGTGGCGCGCGACGATCTCGTCGTCGCCGATCACGCGCAGCGCGAGGCCGAGCCGCGAGCGGCGCGATCAGCCAGCCGAGCAGCAAACACCAGCGACAGCGAGCGCGAGCAGCTGCCAGTAGATGTCGCGCCTGCGTGATGTCGACGAAAGATGTAGCGGCCGAGCGACGTGGTGATGTTGATCTCGTACCAGGTGACGAGCTGGCGGATCAGTTCGGAAAGTCCGAATGTGAAGATGACGAAATAGATGCCGGAGAGCCGCAGCGTCGAGAGTCCGACGATGAGCGCGACCACGACGCCGAAGCCGCCGCAATCGCTAGCACCGGCGGCCATGGCATCACCTCGCCGAGTACCGCGACCGTGTAGGCGCCGATGCCGAAGAACGCGACGGTGGCGAGCGAGATGTAGCGCGTCGGCCCGGAGAACAGCGCCCAGGCGGTCGCGAGCACCGTGTAATTCAGCAAGCGTGATGCCGAGCGCCAGATGATAGCCGTTGGCGAAGAGCGGCACGATCGCGAGCAGCGCGATTGCGATAGCGACCGACGGCGAGAAACCGGCGCGCGCGTTCATCGCGCCGCCCTTCCAAACAGGCCCGGTCGGGCGCACCAGCAGCACGATGAGAAAGAGCGCGTAGTTCACCGCGAGCGTGAGGCCGGGGTCGACGAGGCGCGCGACCGCGGTCTCGGCGAGGCCGAGCATCAGGCCGGCGACGCACGCAGCCGAGCGATGTTGCCGACGCCGCCCATGATGACGACGATCAGCGCCTTCATGGTGAAGACGACGCCCATAGTCGGCGTTGAAGGTCAGGAACATCGCAGACCAGCACGCCGCCGGCTGCCACCAGCGCGCCGCCGAGCGCAAATGCCAGTGCCGACGGCCTCGCGCACGTCGATTGCGACCAGCTGCGCCGCGACCGGATCGACGGCGACGGCGCGGACCGCAGTGCCGGCGCGGGTGCGCGTCAGCGCCAGATAGAGCGCGGGGCCGATGACGGCGGCGAACGCCGAGCGCGATCAGGCGGTTGGCGGCGATGGTCGCGCCGAGCATGCTGACCGGGACGGCGAGGTAGTAGTAGCTGTAATATGCGCCGCCGAACATCGACCAGCATCGATGCCCTGGACGACGAACAGCAGGCCGAAGGTCGCGAGGATGCTGTCGACCTCGAGTGCGTCGCGGTTGCGTGCGCGGCGCACCAGCGGCGCCAGCAGCAGCGCTGTAGATCGCACAGTTGAGCGCGAAGGCCGAGCGGGCACGACGACGACGAGCCCGAGCAGCGGGCTGACCGCGCATCCGCGTGAATAGCCACAGCGAGGCGAAGGCGGCCGCGATCATCAGCTCGCCGTAGGACGAGGTTCATGATGCGCGCGACGCCGTACTGGAGCGTCAGCCCCATCGCGATCAGCGCATAGATGCCGCCGAGCACCAGGCCGGTCAGGTGGCGATGAACATCTGCACCAGGCTTCGGGCCGCACTGTCGTCTACGCCAACGCTTACTCTTCCACGCCGGCTTCGGCACGATCAGCGCCGTCATCCGTACCGGCCGGCGCGACGCCGTAGAATCGCCGTTCTGCCACTGGCCGACCAGCCGGAAGCATGTCCCGGCATGTTGTTCTCGAGCTTGATCTTGCCGATCATGGTGTCGAACGTGCCGGTCTGGAGCTCCTTGATGATGGCCGCGCGGTCGATCTTGCCGACGCTCTCGATCGCCTGCTGCAGCATCTGCAGGCTGGCAGTAGGTCGACCGCGCTGGCCCAGTAGTCGGGCTCCGCGCCGTGATCGCCTTGTGCTGCTTGATAGTACTGGTCGCCTTGCTGTCGCCTTCCAGCCGCCGACCCCATCACGCCTTCGGTGTTCTCGCCGAACTTGCTGCTTGTAGAGCGGAAACGCCGTGCCGACGCCGAGTAACAACACCTTTGGTTAAAGGCCTGCGAGCGCCTGCTCGGTCAGCGCCAGCGTATCAGGCGGATAGCTGAAGGCGATGAACATGTCGGCGCCTGAGCGCCTTTACTTCGTTGACGCATCGGCGAGAGGTCCTGCGTGCCGATCGGATAGCTCTTGTCGTAGGCGAGCTTGAACTTCGCCTTGGTCGAAGCCTTCGCGCGCCGCCGTCGACAGGTCGATGCCGAAGCCGTCGGCGATGCTGACCATCGCGATGTTGTCACCGATCTTGTCCGTCCTTGCGCATCTTGCGTCAGCAGATCGACCAGCGCGTCGACAGTACTGCTGCTGGTGCCGAGCAGCCAGAAGCTGTTCGGCCAGCGCTTGGCGAGTTCGGGCGCGCTGTCGGTGACCGCCTCGACGGCGAGTTGCGGATAGCCGTATTTGTTGAAGCATCGGGCCGACCGCGAGATTGAGGCCGGTGCCCCATGGCGGCAGGATGAAGTCGACCTTGTCCTGCGTTGATCAGGCGCTCGACGCGCGCGCACCGCCTCTTCGGAGTTGGAGCGGTCGTCATATTCGATGATTTCGATCGGCACGCGCTTGCCGCCGACTCTTGAGTGCCACCGGCCGTCGTTTACCTCCTTCACCCACAGCTCGATAGTTCGGAATCTGTGGTGACGGCGGCCCCGCCGGTGTTCGGCCCGGTCTTGCGAGATCGCGTAGCCGATCTTGATCGAGGCCGGTTCCTGCGCGGTAACCGCCCCGCCGAACCCAAGCGTCAAAATGGCACACGCCAGTGTCCCCGCAAACAGGCTTCGACCTCTGTTCATTTGCGTCCTCCCCGAATTTCGGTGTTAACTTGTTGGCCGGCCAATCTTTGCCGGCCCGGCTGCGTCGTATCTTGCGCCGCTCGTGGTGCGGGTTCTTGCCCCAGAGCGAACTCCGGGACGGTGCGCGTGGCAATGTGCCAATGCAGCGCACAAACGGGACGTGGCGGGTGGCTTCGGAGGTGGCCCGCCGCTAGAGTTGGGGTGAGGGAAGGGAGCGGGGACCTTGCAAAACAATCTGGCCGTCGTTTCCACCGCCGATGTCGCCCCGGGCGAGCGGCTTGGGCTGTGGGGCGACTTCGTCTGCCGGCATATCGGGCCGCTGCAGGCCGACACCTTTGGCGACCCGCAATTCGAGGGCCGTCTCGAACTCGGCCAATCCTGCGACGTGTCGCTGGCGCGCATCGTCGCCAGCCGGCATCGCGTGCAGCGCACGCCGCAAGGCATCCGCAAGGACAATCGCAACTACGTCAAGCTGGTGGCGCAGATCGAAGGCGCCGGCTGCTTCGAGCAGAACGGCCGCAAGGTGGTGCTGGCGCCCGGCGAGTGGAGCCTCTACGACACGACCAGGCCCTACACCGTGTCGAACCCGGAGCGGATCGAGCAGATCATCATGCTGCTGCCGCGCGAGACGCTGGTGCGGCTCGGGCTCGATCTTGACGATCTCGTGGTGCGGCGTTTCTCCGGCCGCGCCGGCGTCGGCCGCCTGACGTTCGATCTGCTGGTGTCGGCCTTTTAGTTGCTGCGCGACGATGCCGCCATGCCCGGCGATGGCGATCTGGCCGAGGTGATCGCGAGCCATGTCGAGCTTGCGGTGCTCGACCGCGACGGCACGCCGACCGACGCCTCGCTGCGCGAATTGACCCGCGACCGGGTCAAGCGGTTCATCGACGTCAATCTCGACGATCCGCATCTGTCGCTCGACCGCGTCGCGGCCGCCATCGGCTGCTCGAAGCGCTACTTGCACAAGCTGTTCGACGGCGAGGCCGACACGCTCAATGCCTATATCTGGCAGCGCCGGCTGGAGCGGATCCGGCAGGACCTCGCCGATCCCGCGCTCGCCGACCGCTCCATCACCGAGATCGCGTTCGGCCGCGGCTTCAGCTCATCCACCCATTTCAGCCGCAGCTTTCGCGAGAGCTGCGGCGTCAGCCCGCGGGCCTACCGCTTGCTGATGCAGGGCACCGGCCTGTTCTGGCATCGCGCGGCGCGCCGGCAATGGCGGGAGCAGGCGAGGTTGCTCGGCGCCGCCGAGTAGCGATCATGCGCCCTGTTGCGCCAGCCAGCGCGCATCGCGCGGCGAGGGGCGGCGATGCAGCCGCTCATCCAGCATGGCGCGGGCGCGCGGCAGATCTCCGCTCTTCATCAGCGCGACGATAAAGGTGTCCTCGATGAGCGTGCGCTGCGCGTGGCTGCCGCCGATGCGCACGACCTCGTCGAGCATGGGCGACAATTGTTCCACGCAGCCGCGATAGTCGCCCTCGGCAAAGGCGCTCATGGCGCGGAACAGTTTTGGCACCACGGGGCCGGCCGGCAGCCTGCCTTCGGTGAGACGTTTCTCGATCACGGCAAGCCGCTCCTCAAGTGCGCCTTGGTTGTGAGTTGCGGCGGCAAACAGCGCCATGTGTACGTCGGCAAAGGGAATGCTCGACCGCGGGAAGGCGCGCTGCGCGGCAGCGTCGGCCTCGGCCCAGAGGCCGTCGGGCACGGCATGGCCATAGGCCTGCAGCCGCCACAACAGCGAGGCGCCATCGGTGATCGCGTTGAGCGGCGGGGCGTGGGTGACCTTGGGCTGCAGCACCTCGGCATAGATATTCAGCGCCCGCGCCGCGTCGCCATGCTCGAGCGCGCCGAGCGCCTGATGCCAGCGGATATGGCCGTGCAGGATGCCGGAGCGGTCATAGGTCGGGATCCAGCGATCCACCAGCGCATCGGCGTCGTCGACCGAGCCGTCCTCGAACATCGCGTGCAGCAGCGCATGCACGGCGTTGGCGTTGGCCTCACGCAGGGCGAAGGCGCGCTCCGTCATCGCGCGGCCTTTGCTGACGTCGTTGTTCTCGGTCAGCGCCCAGCCGTGATTGTAGAGATACCACCAGTCATCGCCGTAATGGTGCGCATAGCGCCCGCAGAGATCGGCGCGCGGTCCTGGTCGTGATCGGCCATGCCGGAGAAGGCGAACAGCCCGAACGCGCCCATCGGCAGCGACATCACGATGGCATCGCGCGGCCAGGCGTCGATGTGCTTCAGGGCAGAAGCAAGCGCCGCCGGCAGTTGCCCCTCGGCGGCGAGCGCCAGCGTCTCGACATGGCTCTTCTCGTGCTCGCTGCCGTTCCGCGCCACCAGCTCGCGCGCCAGCGCCGCCTTCTGCCGCGCTACGTCGCCCTGCTGATAGAAGGTGTGGATGCGGGCGCGGGCAATGTGAGCCAGCGCAAAATCCGGATCGGCCGCGACGGCGCGATCGAAGGCTTCCGCCGCGCCGGTCCATGCCGCGAGCAACAGGTCCACGCCCTCGCGATAGGCGGCGGCCGCTTCGGCTGAAGTGGTGGAGAGCGTCAATCCGTAGCGGTCTTCAAGGGCCATGCGGCGGACTGCTCCTGACAATCGGTGTCACCATGGTCGACGATGACAGCAATTGCTGCAACGGCTTTCGTCGAACGAGTTCGTGAAGCAGTATGGACATATATTTACTGTCACAGCTACTTCATGGAATTCGACTTAGGGGTCCCGCATCGACGCACGCAACTGGGGACCAACGATGAGTTGCTTCGCGAAAATGCTTCATGCCCAACGCTGGGACGATTACCGCTACTATCATCAGAGCCGGATCAATCAGACGCTGCATCTGATCAGCGCGCTGATCTTTACTCGTCTGCTACGCCTTGCTGTTCAAGGACGCCGCGATGGCGGGGCTGGTCGGCTGGCTTGCCATGCTGACGCGCCAGACCGGTCACTTCTTCTTCGAGCCCAACGGCTATGACGCGGTGAACAGGGTCACCAACGCGTACAAGGAGGAAGTGAAGGTCGGTTACAACCAGAGCCGCAAGATCGCCCTGCTCATTGTCTGGGGGAGCGCGCCGGTGGCACTGTTCTTCTTCCCGACGTTGTTCGGGATCTTTGAGCCTCCGGCCGGTCGGATCGATTTCCTTCGCCACGTCGGCGCGATCTGGCTGGTGGTCGGCATCGGCGGAGGGTTGTTCCATGGTCGAGCTGTTCGCATCACACTGGGTGCATTCACCGGGCTGGTGTGGATATACAAGGTTCTGACCATCCCTTCCACAACATCCAGATTTACTGGAAGTCGCCGCTCGCGCTGCTGCGTGGCGAACTGATCGACACCACGATCGCCACCGCGGTGTGGCAGGACGAAGATGCGGAAGAAGAAGCTGCGCGCCTCACCTGAGCGCGGCCGTCAACCCGTCCGCGCCCGGCGTCCCTCGATCGGGTAGCGCCGGATCGTTGTACCCCGGCGTCGAGGGATGGCCTGACTGACGAGCGATTAATCAGCGCCTCGTCCTCTGCGGTGAAGCGATAGTCCAGCGCGCGGATGTAGTCGTCCCATTGCTCTTCGGTGCGCGGCCCGGCGATCACGCCGGTGACGAAGGCGGAGTTCAGCACCCAGGCGACAGCGAACTGTCCGGCGGTGATGCCCTTGCTCTCGGCGTGGCGCTTGATCTCCTGCGCGAGCTTGCAGCGATTCCGGGCGCCACTCGGTCTGCATCATGCGCTTGTCGGCGCGGCCGGCGCGGGTGTCCTTGTCGGGCGCGGCATCCAGCTTGTACTTGCCGGTCAGCACGCCGCGCGCCAGCGGGCTGTAGGGCACGATGCCGAGGCCGTAATAGCCGCAGGCCGGAAAGTGCTCGACCTCGGGCATGCGGTTCATCGCGTTGTAGTAGGGCTGGCTGACGATCGGGCGGTCGATGCCGTTGTCGTCGCAGATGTTGCAGATCTCGGCGACGCGCCAGGCGCGGTAGTTCGATACGCCGAAATAGCGGATCTTGCCCGGGCGGATCAGATCGCCCATCGCGCGCACGGTCTCCTCGAGCGGCGTGGCATGGTCTTCCTTGTGCAGATAGTAGATGTCGATGTAGTCGGTGCCGAGACGCTTCAGGCTTTCGTCCGCCGCCTGCATCACCCAGCGCCGCGACAGGCCGCTGCGATTGGGATCGTCGCCGAGCTGATTGGCGAGCTTTGGTCGCGAGGATCCAGGTCTGGCGACTGTTGCGAGATGGCGCGGCCGACGACCTCCTCGGACTGCCCGCCATTATAGGCGTCCGCCGGTGTCGATGAAATTGATGCCGGCCTCGCGCGCTTTTGCGATGATCCGCGAGGACGTCGCCTCGTCCGTCGGCCCGCCGAACATCATGGTGCCCAGGCAGATCGGCGAGATCTTCAGGCCGCTGCGGCCGAGCTGGCGGTATTGCATCGGTTATGTTCCCTGAGGGGTCGTACTTCAGGATCTTGAATACGCCGTTCGCCATGGCGAGCACGCGCTTGTCGACCGTCACTTCCGTTGACACGAAGATCAAGCTTCGCGTCGAGCGTACCACGCGAGGCCGCGAAATCAGCACCTCTCCGATCTTGCCGGTCTCGACGAAATGGGTGTCGAGCTGCACCGTCGCCAAAGTCGGCTTGCCCGACACGTGGCGGGCGGTGATGCCGCAGGTGCGATCGGCGAACGTCATCAGCACACCGCCCTGAACCAGGCCCCGGCGATTATGATGTTTATCCTCGGTGATGCAGCGCATATTCATGGACGCCATTGACGTCGCGCTGCCAGAGCGGGCCGATCAGCTTCAGGAAGCCGGTGGTTTCGACAATGGTCCAGCCGTCGGACTTGAGCTTTGCGGCGGCTTTGTTCAGGCATGTCGTTCCGTCCCTGCATATGGTCATGTATTCCCTGCCATTTCATCGAACGCGGACCTGTTGTAGTCAAGCGGGATGACCCGCGTTTTCGACGATACCACCCGGCGGAAAATCGCAGAGCTGTGCGCGGAGTTCGTCCGCGCCGGCGAGGATGCCGCGCCCGCGCTGAAGCGGGCCGCGGTGGCGATCACGCTGACCGAAGGCGAGGCGGGGAACGGCAGCGCCTTCCTGCTCACCCGCCGCGCGGCGGGAGCTGCGGTCACGACACCGGGCAATGGGCACTGCCGGGCGGGCGTTGTGACTCCGGTGAAACGCAGGCGCAGGCGTGCGCTGCGCGAACTGCACGAGGAGCTCGGGCTGGAGCTCGCGCAAAGCGAGGTGCTTGGAGTGCTCGACGATTATCCGACTCGCTCCGGCTACCTGATAACGCCGGTTGTGGTGTGGGCAGGATCGGGCGGCTCGATCGTGCCGAACCCGTCGGAGGTCGCCTCGGTCCACCGCGTGGGGCTGGAAGAGATCGAGCGGGAGGATGCCTTCAGTTTCACCAGCATTCCCGAGAGCACGCGACGCGTCATCCGCTTTCGCCTGCATGGCGGCCACATCCACGCGCCGACGGCAGCACTGATCTATCAATTCAGTGAGCTGTTGGCCGGCCGTCAAACGCGTGTTGCAGAGCTGGAACAGCCTGTGTTCGCCTGGCAGTTGACAGGGCCGCGTTGGTGGGAACGGTTTCGAGAGAGCCCAATCGAGGCGGGTTGCGCCAGTACGGGGGTATTCGGCAACCATGCCGCGCAACAAGAACAAGTCTTCGGGAGTGCGTTGATGTCGATCCGCAAATCGCTTTTCGCCGTGCTTGCGGCGCTCGCTGCCGCGTCCTCTCCCGCGCAGGCGCAGGACTATCCGACCCGACCGATTACGCTCGTGATCCCCTTCGCGCCCGGCGGCAGCACCTCCATCGTCGGCCGCGGCGTCGCAGAGAAGATGAGCGAACTGCTTGGCGAAAAGGTCATCGTCGACAACCGTCCCGGCGCCGGCGGCACGGTCGGCATGACGTGCGGTCGGCGAAAAGCGATCCTGATGGCTACACGCTGATCCTCGGTTATACCGGCACGCTCGCCATCGGCCCCTCGCTCTACAAGAATGTGGGCTATGATCCACGCAAGGACTTTGCGCCTGTCGGCATGATCGGCAACGCGCCGAACTCGCTGGTGGTCAATCCATCCTTTCCTGCGAAGACGTTGGCTGAGCTGATCACCTATGCCAAGGCCAATCCCGGCAAGGTCAATTTCGGCTCGGCCGGCGCCGGCACCGCGAGCCACATCACCGGCGAATATTTTGCGCACGCTGCCGGAATCACGCTGGTGCATATTCCCTACAAGGGCACAGGGCCCGGCGCTGACCGATCTGCTCGGCGGTCATATCCCGATGGCGTTCGCGCCGATCCCGGCGTCGCACAGCAATGTCGCCGCCGGAAAGCTGCGCGCGCTCGCCGTGACCAGCACGCAGCGTTCGGGTCTCTTGCCCGACGTTCCCACTATCGCCGAGTCCGGCATCGCCGGCTTCGACGCCTCGCTGTATTACGGGCTTGCCGCGCCGGCAGGCACGCCGCGGCCGATCATCGACAAGCTCAACAAGGCGCTGCGCGACGCGCTCGCATCCGACGACGTCAAGCGCCAGCTCGGCACTGATGGCACCGACATCACGCCGGGCACGCCCGAGGATTACGCCGCGCTCATCGACAAGGATGAAAAGAAATGGGCGCAGCTCGTGAAGGAGAGCGGCATCCAGCCGGAATAGGGCAAGAGGCCGCGCTTTTTCCGGGCCGACTTGGCAGGCTCGTTGCTACAACGGGGCGATGCCGCCGCAAATGATTTCGCACGGTCTTGCCGCGCTCGCGCTCCTCGCGGGAGCATCGCAAGCCGTTGCGACAGAGATGCCCGCGCTTTCCGACTTCGTAGGTGCTGTTCGGATTCTATCGTGTTTCCCTATTAACCTTAGCAATATGTATGCTAGCAGCAACAG